>CAVOPN010000021.1:0-301017 GCA_963698105.1 Bryobacterales bacterium | reverse complement strand
ATACTCGATCAATCGAACGTAAAGCATCTCACGCTCGCATGGTCGACCCGGGTGACTGCCGGAACCGGCGGCGGACGAGGCGGCCGTGGCGGCGCCACCGCGAACGTGATCATTGGCGGCGAAGGCACCGGCGATCTGGCATCGAACGGCAGCATCAAGGCTTCCGTGCTGGAGGTCGATGGCACCCTTTACTTCACCATGCCCGACAACGGCTGGGCCGTCGATGCGCGCGATGGACGCGAACTGTGGCATTACTTCTGGAAGACTAAAGGCGGCACGCACATCGGCAGTCGCGGCTTCGGAATGTGGAACGACTACCTGTTCATGGAGACGCCCGACGACTACCTGGTCTCGCTCGACGCAAAGACCGGCAAGGAGCGCTGGCACAAGCCGATCGCCGATCTCGCGCAAGGATATTTCTCCACCCCCGCGCCGATCGTCATCGGAAATCACGTGATCGCGGGGACCGGCAACGATATCGATGCGCCCGGATTCCTCCAGTCCTTCGATCCCGAAACCGGGGATCTGCAATGGAAGATGTACACCGTGCCGATGAATGCGGGCGATCCCGGCGCGGACTCCTGGGCCAGCATCGATGCGGCCCGGCACGGCGGAGCGCAAACCTGGATCCCAGGAGCTTACGATCCGGAGACGCATCTGTACATCTTCGGCACTGGAAATCCGACGCCTGCCTATACCAACGGCACGCGCGGCGAAGGAGATAACCTGTTCGCCTGCGCCCTGGTGGCTGTCAACGTCGACACCGGCAAGATGGCGTGGTATTTCCAAACCTCGCCTCACGACATGCACGATTACGATTCCGCGCAAACGCCCGTGCTGGTCGATGGAATGTTCAACGGAAAGATGAGGAAGCTGGTGCTCACGGCGGCTCGCAACGGATACTTCTTCACGCTCGATCGCGTAACCGGCGAGCATCTGGTAACCAGCAAATATGGACTGCTGACCAACTGGGCGAAAGGTCTGAACAAGTCTGGCGGCCCTCAGCACGATCCTCAAAAGGATGCCACGGTCCCCGGCTCGCTGGTGTCACCCACGTCCGACGGCACCATCAACTGGGAGCCTCCGGCCTTCTCTCCCGATACCGGCTTGTTCTATACAGCCGAAGGCAATGGATATTCGATCTTCTATCTGACCGATGTAGACCCGCGCGGATCCATGGGCCTGGGTGGAAAAGAAGAAGCCGGCGTCGGCTCCGGCGGCAGCTATCTGACCGCGATTGATTATCGGACGGGAAAAGTCGCCTGGCGCCACCCCTTTTACGGCAACGGCGGAGGAGGCGGATTGTTGACCACGGCCGGTAAGTTACTCTTCGCAGCAGACGGCGCGGGCAACCTGGTGGCATACGATGCGGCGACGGGGAAACCCTTGTGGAACACGCGCATCGGCAACGTAACCAACGCGCCCCAAACTTATATGCTCGACGGCCGCCAGTACCTGCTCGCGGCGACCGGCGATACTCTCTGGTCATTCGTGCTCTACTGAGTGGCGTACGGCTCCGGCGTGTGCCGTCCAGACCACATCGGCGTTGCCATCGTTACGTCCGGTGATGAAATTCAATGTCGACGATCTGGCGGATATAGAAGGGAGCCACGGAATGGCGAACGCGCGCGCCGGTTCCCTTCACGGCCGCGTCGGCAATGTTTCGCATCTCACGCGGAGTATAGGCGCGCTTGATCGACGTGATGCCGTCGGCCGCATTGATGCGGTGCAGAAACGGGACCAGGAAGACACGGAACAAAGTCAGCGGAATCCAGTGGCGAACCAAATCCAGGAGGATCAGCCGGCGGCAGGATTTAGAGGCGTTGCGGATCAGCGCGATCGCATCGGCTTCAGAAAGATGGTGGATCAGGCACACGGAAACCGCCACGTCGGCCAAAGGCAGAGGATCCACTGCGGCGTTGCCGGTCATGATCGGAACCGGCGCGAGGGGCGCGCTCCGCAAATCGAAACCGATCACATCAACGCCCAGTTTCCGGCGGATTTGTTCCAGTAGCGCGCCTTGCCCGCAACCGATATCGAGCACCCGCTTCACGCCGCCTCGATCCGCCTTCAGGCGCCCGAAAATGGCTCGGTTATTTCCCAGCAGTCTCTGCGTAAGCGCCAGATCGAGGTACACCTCGGCAACCACATCGGCGGGAAGCGCGGGATCCTCCAGCAACTCCATTTTGTCGATCCGCTGCACTTTGTTCAGTATCGTCATTTTGTTGACGCTGCGGCAATCGTTGAGGGGCAGTCGCCTCCGATGGCTCGTGGCGGCGACACAGCTGCGATATCACATCCGCACGTTCTCGACTACATTTCCGAATCTGTGGCAGGACGGGATCAATCATCCTACGTTCGCGGCTCCGAATACGCAGGCGACCAGTGCGAGTTTCGGGATCATAAATACTCAAGCGAATCGTCCGCGGACGTTGCAGATTGCTCGGTTCGTTTTCTAGGTTGCAGAACGGCGGAGGGCAGGTCGGGGACCTGCCCTACTTGGACAGGCGCTGCCGCGTTACCGCTGCCCACTCCGCGACATAACGCCCCATGGCGGCTGGATTCATCCACAGACCGATCGGCAAACTTTCGAGATAGCGCGGAATCGACGGGCGCAGGGGCTCGAAAAACTGATCGCGGGCATCCCCGCGAAAGCACAGGTAGCTGTAAATCCACTGGAAGGGGACGTAGCCGCAATTGCGCTTCAGCACTTGAAACGTCTCGCGAAAGACCGCATCGCGCTGGCTCAGCGTTTTATTCGCGGGATGCATGCGGGAATCGGCGAGCGTGTCCTCGATGCGCAGCAGAGAAAACGTTCTGGTCAGGCGCAGCCAGAACTCGTAATCGAAGGTCAGGTTGAAGCCGGGGTCCAGGCCTCCCACGCTTTCGTAAGCGCCGCGCCGGAAGAAACTGGAGGGCTGGCAGATGAAGCATTCGCGTTCGAGCAGGGCGCGGTCGAACTCGCGGACGGGATAGGGCGCGATGCGGATTCCGTTCCGATCGATCCACCAGGCGTCGCCGTAAACGCCCGCCGCATCGGGATTCTCGCGCAGGCGCCGGACGGCGGTGGAAACAGCTTGCGGATAATAGAGATCGTCCGCATTGAGAAAGCCGAGAATTTCTCCTTCGCCAAGCGCGAATCCGCGATTCACGGCATCGGCGGTACCGCGATCCTTCGCCGACTGCCATCGAAGCGAGCCTTCATGTTTCTTGAGAATATCGAGGGTTCCGTCGCTCGATCCTCCATCCATCACAATATATTCGATCCGCGGATAGTCCTGGTCCAGCACGCTGAGGATAGTTTGTTCCAGGTACCGCTCGGCGTTCAGGCAGGGAGTCACTATGGTGACGAGCGGCTCACGCTCCCACGTAGCGGGCATAGAGGCTCCGGGCAACTCCGACGTCGGTAGTGCCTTTGACGATGGCGCGCCCATCGGGGAAAATCATCATCTCATAAGGGTCGAGCGTCACGCGCAGGGCGAACTCATTGGAGCGGACGGGCGCGAGCGTGCTGAGGCGCTGCGCCAAATCCTCTAAGTCCAGCGGCCTGGCGCGTTCGTGAATCTGCACCGCATTGCGCCCGCAGAGACTGATCGGGGCGCGGAGGGAACCATCCAGATGGGGAAATTCGCCGTGGACGCAGCAGGGGCAATCGGGATCGCGGGAGGGAGCGGGGATTTGGCGGATTTCGCCGGTCCAGACATCGACCGTGGTAATGCCAGGGAGGAAAGTCGCGGCAGGCGGAACCGCCTGCCCCACATGCTTGCCACTAGCCAGGAATCCTTGGATGTGGGGCAGGCGGTTTCGCCTGCCACTTGCGAGGATTTTCATAGCATCGGCCGTCTGCAGCGCCGCGATGGTTGCCGTCACCGTGCCCAACACGCCCGCGGTTTCACAAGTCGGCTGGGCGCCTTGCGGAGGATCGGGATAGACACACTTCAAACAGGCGGTAATACCCGGAATGACGGCCATTTTGAGCCCGTAGCTGCCCACCGCGGCTCCGTAAATCCAGGGAATATTTTCGCGAACCGCGAAATCGTTCATCAAATAGCGAGTTTCGAAATTGTCGGTGGCGTCGAGGATTAAGTCGATATTTTCGAGCAAATCCGCTATGTTCGAGGGACTCAAGTCAGCGACCAAGGGCTCGATCGTCACCTCCGAATTGATTGCCGCCAGGCGGCGCGAAGCAGCCACGGCTTTGGGGGTCCCCTCCCTCGCATCCGCTTCAGAAAAGAGAAACTGGCGCTGCAAATTACTCAGCTCCACCAGGTCGCGGTCGATGATCCGCAGCAGCCCGGCCCCGGCCCTCGTGAGGATTTCCGCCTGTACCGTTCCCAGCGCGCCGCAGCCCACGATGGCGACCCGCGAATTCGCGAAACGGGCTTGCCCCTCCATCCCCCAAGGCGCAAAACGCTCTTGCCGGGAGTAACGAGAATCGCTGGGGCGCATCATAATAGATAAGGAGTAAAAGAAGTTACATCCTTTGATCTGATGGTAACAGCGTTATCATTATGAATCGTGCGTCCGCCGATGCTATTGTTCCTCTCGCTGATAATTAGCGTCGCGATCGCGCCTGTTGCCTGGGCTCAAGAAGGTTCGAAGGTGTCTGCGGCCGATTATGAGGGGCAAACGATTGGGCGCATCGATTTCGATCCCCCCGATCAGCCCATTCCACGCGACCGGTTGGACCATTTGCTGCCGTTTCACCCCGGCTCCCGTCTCAGCCTCGCGGAGGTTCACACGGCGATTCAGAACCTCTATCAGACCGGCCGGTTCGCGAACATCTCCATCAGCGCGTTCAAAGAAGGGTCGACTCTGGTGCTGAATATCTCCACCGAGCTTTCCTATTTCGTCGGCCAAGTCACCCTCGACGGTGTGCAGGAGCCTCCGAATAAAGGACAGCTCACCACCGCGTCCAAACTCGAACTGGGTAAGCCGTTCGAGGATAACGATATGGAACAGGCCGTCCAGAACATGGTGGAGCGGATGCGCGCCAACGGGTTTCATAATGCGCAGATCGACTACAATGTGGACCGCGATCCCGCGACCGAAGAGGCGGCGATTCATTTCGATATTCACGCCGGCAAACGCTCCCGCTTCGATGGCGTGACGCTGACCGGCAAGTTCTCGAGGACACCGGAAAGTATCATTAAGGCCACACATTGGCGGCGCGCATTTCTGTTCGTCCCGCTTCCGGGATGGCGTCAGGCGACGGAGAGCCGGGTGACCTCCGGTGTGGCCGGCGTGCGTCAGGATTTCCAGAAGGGCGACCATCTGGAGGCGCAGGTGACGCTCGAGAAGCTGGACTATAACCAGGACACCAACACCGTGCGGCCCTCCTTATCGATCGACAACGGACCCATCGTCAAAGTGGAGCTCGCCGGCGCCAAAGTGTCCCGCGGCCGTCTGAAGCAGTTGATCCCTGTGTATCAGGAAAGAACCGTCGATCGGACGCTGCTGGTCGAAGGCCAGCGCAATTTAGTCGAGTACTTCCAGTCGCAGGGGTACTTCGATTCGGAGGTGGATTTCAATGAAGACCGCCCGTCGCCCGACCTCGACGAGATCAGTTACACGATTGAGCGCAACCAGCGCTACAAGCTGAAGCACATCGAAATTACCGGCAACAGTTACTTCAACACCGAAACGCTGCGGGAGCGCATGTATATCACTCCCGCAAGTTTCCCGCGCTTCCGCTACGGGCGCTATTCGCAGAAGCTGCTCGACCGGGACAAGGAGACATTTAAGGACCTTTACCGGGCGAATGGATTCCGCGATGCCGACGTGATCTCGACTCTCGACCCCACGTATCACGGAAAGAACGGCGAGCTCGGCGTCGTGCTGGAAGTGAAAGAAGGTCCGCAATGGCTGGTAGGGAAACTCGATTTCGAGGGCATGCCTGAAAGCGACCTCAAGATTCTTCGGCCGACGCTGCAATCGACTGCCGATGAACCGTTCAGCGAATCGAATATCGCGGCCGATCGGGACATGATCCTGAGCTACTTCTACAACAACGGATATCCGGACGCGGCGTTTTTCGCGACCCAGACGCCGGGTGACGGGCCGTATCGCGTCAATCTGAAATACACGCTCAACATCGGGAAAAGGGTGTACGTGCGAGCGGTGCTGCTGCGTGGACTGGAGACGACCCGCCCTTCGCTCGCCGACAAACGGATCGGCCCCCAGCCGGGCGATCCTCTATCGCAGCAAAGCATCGCGGCCAGCCAGCAGCGCCTTTACGACCTGGGAATCTTTTCGAAAGTGCAGACGGCGATTCAAAATCCCGGCGGCGATGAGGATCAGAAATACGTCCTGTTCCAGGTGGATGAAGCCAGCCGTTATTCCCTGACCTTCGGTTTCGGCGCGCAGCTCGCGCGCATCGGCGGCGGCGTCACCACCTTCGACGATCCGGCGGGCAGCACCGGCTTCGCGCCACGTTTTTCTTTCGGCGTCAGCCGCATCAATCTTTTTGGAATGGGCCAGACTGTAAGTCTCAACACGCTTATTTCCACCATCGAGCAGCGTGTCGTCGTCACCTATGTGATGCCGCGTTTCTTCAACAATCAAAATCTGACGCTGACGGTGTCGGGCCTGTTCGACAATGCCTACGACATTCGCACCTTTCAGCAGCAGCGCGCTGAAGGATCGATCCAGGTCGCCCAGCGTCTTTCCCGGCAATATCAGCTGCAATACCGCTTCGCGCTGCGCCACGTGACCATCTCCGATCTCAAAATTTCCCCCGAGCTGATTCCCTTGTTGTCGCAGCCGGTGCGCGTCGGAATCTCGTCGGTGACTTTCATACAGGACCGCAGGGACGATCCGGTGGACACCCATCGCGGGATGTACAACACCATCGACGTCGGCCTCGCGGCGCCCGAGTTCGCCTCGCAGACGGACTTCACCCGGCTTTTGATTCGCAACACCACCTATCATCCGATCGGCAAGAGCGTCGTGCTCGCGCGCAGCTTGCAATTCGGCTACATCCAGCGCCTGGGCGGCCTCGCGGAAATTCCTCTGGCGGAGCGATGGTACTCCGGCGGCTCGACTTCGAATCGCGCGTTTCCCGATAATCAGGCCGGCCCACGCGACCTCGAAACCGGATTTCCCATTGGCGGCAACGCGCTGCTGTTTCATTCGACCGAGCTGCGCTTTCCCCTGATCGGCGACAATCTGGGCGGAGTGTTGTTCCACGATATGGGAAACGTCTACCAGGACATCGACCACATCAGCTTCCGCTTTCGCCAGCGCGATATTCAGGACTTCGATTACGCCGTGCAGGCGGTGGGCTTCGGCATCCGCTACAAAACTCCGATCGGCCCTGTGCGCGCCGATTTCAGCTTCAGCCCCGACGCGCCGCGCTTCTATGGATTCGCCGGCACCTATCAGCAGCTGATTCAGAACCAGGGCGTGCTGATGACGCAGAAAATCAACCTGTTCCAATTCCACTTCTCCTTAGGGCAGACTTATTGATGACGCGCCTGTTCCTCATCGCGCTGCTCGTCTCCGCCGCACACGCGGAGATTCTGGACCGCATAGCCGTCACGGTCGGCAAGCATGTCATCTCCGAAGGCGATATCCTGCTCGACCTGCGCATCGGCGCGTTTCTCGATCAGAAACCGGTGGACCTCAGCGCCGATCAGAAGCGCAAAACCGCGGATCGCCTGGTGGATCAATATCTGCTGCTGCAAGAGGCGTCCACTAGTCGCCAGGTCCTGCCCACCGCGGCCGATGCGCGTCAGTTGCTCGATCAGGTGAAGGCGCAGTATGCCACTGAAACCGAGTATCGCGCCGCCCTCGCCCGCTACGGGATCACGGAAGCGCAGCTCTCTGAACATCTGTTGAGCGGCATCCGCGCGCTGCGCTTCACTGACCTGCGCTTCCGCCCCGAAGTGCAGCTTACCGACGAAGATCTGCACGAGTATTACGATTCGATGGCCGCGCAGTGGCGGCGCGGGAATCCCGCGCAGGTGCCGACCTTTGAAGCCAGTCGCGATCAGATCGAGAAGCTCCTCACCGATCAGCGCGTCACCCAGGCGCTCGATCGATGGCTCGGCACCACTCGCAGCGAAACCCAGATTCTCTATAAAGAATCCGTGTTCCAAGAGGACGCCAAGTGAGAAAATTCGGACGAGTGCTGCTCCGCATCGCGGCCGCGCTGGCGTTGCTCGCGGGAATCTTGGCGCTCACCGCCGTCCTGGTTTTCCGCAGCGGCTGGTTCTATGAACTGGTCCATCGCCGCATGATTACCGAAGTCGAACGGGCCACCGGCGGCAAAGTCGAAATCGGCAACTATTCGTTCGATTGGAAGCGTCTGGAGATTAAGGCAGGTCCGGTGGTCTTACACGGCCTCGAATCGCCCAGCGAGCCCGCTTTCGTGCGTGTCGAATCTCTCACCGTTAATTTACGAATTATCTCCATGATGGAGCGCAAACTGGACCTGACCTCGCTCCGCCTGGAGCGGCCGCAGTGCTACATCGCGTTTTATCCCGACGGCACGAATAATATTCCGGTGCCCGCCGTCCGCCATCCCGAAACTACCTGGGCGCAGGATCTGGTGCGCCTGCACATCGCCCGCTACGAAGCCATCAACGGACTGTTCATCTACGACGATCGCGAGATTCCCCTCAACCTCCGCGGCGAAGATCTGCACGTGCGGATGGGCCTGCAACTCGACGGCCGCTATCACGGCGAGCTCGATTCGAACCGCGTGCGTCTGGTTGCGAACGGCGTCGGTCCCATCGAAACCAACGTCTCCGCCGCGTTCATCTTCGATTCCACGCGCATCGACGTACCGCGATTGAAAGTCACGACAAAGGAATCGACCGCGGACCTGGTGGGAACTCTGACCAACCTCCGCTGGCCTCGCGCGGTTTTCACGCTGAAGGCCACCGCGTCGGTGCGCGAAGCCGTCAAGCTGGTGGCCGTTCCGATCGATCCCACCGGTACCGTGAACTTCGACGGCAAAGTGAATGCGACCTTCGAAAGGCCCTTCGCATTCTCCATGACCGGCCGCGCCGCCGCCCGAGGACTCGCCTACCATCGCGACCGCGTCAAGATCGAAAACGCCGAAGTTCGCGGAGATGTCTACCTCGACCTCGGCAAGCTAACTCTTCAAAATGCGACCGCCACCGCGCTCGGCGCCACTGTGAACGGCCACGGCAGCCTCATCCAGTGGAGCGATCTGCACGCCGAAGGCAATCTGCAAGGCCTAAATCTGCGCGATGCGGCCCGCGTCGTGACCGACCGCGAGATCCCCTGGAACGGCACGCTCGCCGGAGGATTCTCGCTCGACGCCCGCGTCGGCAAACAGGCTGGCAAGTTTAAAGGCAACATCGGAATTTATCCGGCCCCCACGGGCAACCCCATCGAAGGACATCTGGACGTCGATTACGATCAGGCCGCAGGCACCGTGGAGCTGGGCAATTCCTACCTGAAAACGCACGCCACGCGGGCCGATTTTCAAGGCGTGCTGGGCCGCGCTCTGGATCTTCGCGCACAGACCACCAACCTGGATGACCTGCTTCCCATCTTGGTTATGGCCAATCCGGACGCGCCCAAGGAGCTGCCTCTCAAGCTGAACAACGGACAGGCGACTCTTGTCGGCATCGTGAAAGGACCTCTCGACGACCCCCATTTCAGCGGCAGCGCGAGCGTCACCAGCGGCATCGTCACATTTAAGAGCGAAGCTCATCCGTTCAATTCCTTCACCACAACCGTCGACGCGGATCGCGAAAATATCCACCTCGGTACCTTCAATCTGACGCGCGGCCAAACCGCAGCCGACGGACAGGCTCAAATCTCTGCCCGCGATGGATCCTTCGAAGACGCGGCGATCGACGCGAAATTCAATGTCCGTAATGCGCAGCTCGCCGAATTGGCGAAGGAGGCGGGCTCGAAACTCGACGTGACCGGCACCGCCTCGGCCACGGTGCACGTATTCGGATCGGTGAAAAAACCAATAGCCGACGTCACCGCCCAAGTAGATAGATTAGCCGCGTTCGACGAACAGGCGGAACACGTCACCGCGAAAATTCACTACGCCAGCGATAGCATCACCGTTTCCAGCGCCGACGCCGTAATGGGCGCGGGACGCATCCATTTCGAAGGGTTCCTCGACAAAACAGAAGCCATCGCCTTCTCGATCAAAGCCGAAAATGTTCCAGGATCGCGCATCCACGCTTTCAGCAAGCTGCCGATGCGTCCCGATGGAAGCCTGAACGCAAATCTCAGCGGAAGCGGCCGCCTGATCAAAGGCGAATTCGAGTTGAGCTCCATAGCGGGCGACGCGTCGGGCCGCAACATCACCCTCAATGGCGATGGCGTCGGCGATATTTCACTGACCGCGAAAACCCTCGGCACCAATGTTTCCGTCCACGCGAACGCCAACGTGCGCGGCGCGAAGATGGAAGCTGACGGCAGCTGGAAACTCGATGGAGACTATCCCGGCTCCGTGACCATTCAAGCCCAGCGCGTCGACCTGGCTACCGCGCATCGCATCTATATGATCGGCGGCACGGAAGAACAGAAAAACGAGGTCCTCCCCTTTGAAGGCTTCGTCGACGGCCGCGCCAAGGTCGCAATCTCCTTGCGCAAGCCCCAGGATTTTCGCGCCGAGGTCACGCTCGATCAGTTGCAGATCAACGCCCGAAAATCGCAGGCCCTGAAGCTCGGCGTGCAGCCGCAGGACGTCGTCCTCAAAAACACCAAGCCCGTAGTCGCCACCATCACCGCCAAAGAAGTCCGCATCCAATCCGCCCAATTCGCCGCCCGCGACACCAGCCTCGAAGCCACCGGAGGCATCCCCTTCGACACCCAGTCTCCCGCCGATCTCGCCGTCCGCGGTTCCGTCAACCTGGCGATTTTGCAGTTGTATAACCCCGATCTTCTGGCCCGAGGCAACGCCACCGTGCAGGCCGCCGTGCGCGGCTCCCTGCGCGATCCTCTGGTCAACGGCCGCATGGAGCTCAAAAACGCGTCACTTTATCTGGCCGACCTTCCCAACGGAGTCGATAACGCCGAAGGCAGCATCGTCTTCGACCGCAACCGCGCGACCATCGAAAAATTGACCGCGGAAACCGGCGGCGGAAAAATATTCTTCGCCGGATTCGTCGAGCTCCGCGACATGCTCACCTACCGCCTGCAAGCCGAGGCGCAGCAGGTCCGCGTCCGCTATCCCGAAGACGTCAGCACCACCTTCAACGCGCGCCTCGCGCTCAACGGCACCTCGGAAGCCAGCACGCTCTCAGGCTCCATCACCGTGAATCGAGCCGCGTTCAATCCACGCTCCAACCTCGGCGGCTTGATGGCGCTCGCCAGCAAACCCACTCCCGAACCCGTGTCGCCCAACGAATATCTGCGCGGCATGCAATTCGACGTGCGCATCGAAAGTGGACCCAACTTCGAATTTCAAACCTCCCTCACCCGCGACGTGCAAGCGGAGATCGATCTGCGCCTCCGCGGCTCCCCCATCCGCCCCGTCCTGCTCGGCTCCATCTCCGTCAACGAAGGCGAAATCGAAGTCTTCGGCAACCGCTACACGGTCGACCGCGGCGACATCCGCTTCCTCAATCCCGTCAAGATCGAGCCGACATTTGACATGGACCTAGAAACCAAGGCCCGCGGCATCATCGTCAACATCAGTTTCTCCGGCACCCTGCAAAAGCTCAATGTGAACTATAGCTCCGACCCGCCGCTGCAGCCGCGCGAGATCATCGCGCTGCTCGCCGTCGGCCGCAACCCCGCCAATGGCACCAGCACCTCGCCCGCCGACATCGATACCAACTCCACCACCGGTCTCCAGGCTGGTGGTGGCCTTCTCGGCGACGCGATCTCAGCCCAATTATCCAGCAGCGTGCAGCGCTTCTTCGGCGCGAGCCATGTCAAAATCGACCCCACCGTCAGCTATACCGATAACCTTCCGCAAGCCCGCCTGACGCTCGAACAGCAGGTCTCGAAGGAGATCACACTCACCTACGTCACCAATCTCAACCGCACCCAGGAACAGATGGTGCAGTTCGAATACGACTTCAGCGCGCACTGGTCCTTCATCGCCGTCCGCCAGGATAACGGCCTGTTCGGCATCGATTTCCAGTATCGTAAACGTCTAAAATGAACCCCGACAAATTGGACCTCTCACCCGAGGAGATGCGCGCCTTGGGCTATCGCGTGGTCGATCAGTTGATCGATCATTTTTCGCGACTGAGCGGTAAACCAGTAGGCGCCAAAGCCGATCCCGCAGTGCTGCGCCCCGCGCTTCTGAAGCCTCCACCCGCCCAGCCCGTCCCCCCCGACGAAATCTTCGCGACGCTCAACCGTGAAGTGTTCCCCAACATGATGAACGTCGGCCATCCGCGCTTTTTCGCGTTCGTCCCCGTCCCCTCGAACTTCGTCAGCGCCATGGCCGACACGCTCGCAAGCGGCATGAACGTGTTCAGCGGATCCTGGCTCGGCGGCTCTGGCTCGGTCGCCCTCGAACTCGCGGTCGTCGATTGGCTCCGCCAGTGGTGCGGCCTTCCCGACACCGCCGGCGGCCTTTTCGTCAGTGGAGGCTCCATGGCCAACCTCACCGCGATCGTTGCCGCGCGCCATGCAAAATTGAACGACCGCATCGATAAAGCGGTGATCTATTACAGCGATCAGACGCACTCCTCCGTCGAACGAGCCTGCCGCGTAGCTGGATTCCTCCCCGAACAGCTTCGCAAACTTCCTTCCGACGATCAGTTCCGTTTACCCGTTTCCGAACTCGTCCGCTGCATCGCAGAAGACCGCGGGAGAGGCCTCCGCCCCTTCGCCATAGTAGCCAACGCCGGCACCACCAACACCGGCGCTATCGACCCATTAAAAGAAATCGCGGAGCTAGCCAAAACCCGCGACCTCTGGATGCACGTCGACGGAGCCTACGGCGCCGCCGCAGTCCTCTGCGATCGCGGCCGTACTCTCCTTCAAGGACTCGAACTGGCCGACTCCCTCTCGCTCGACCCCCATAAATGGCTCTTCCAATCGATGGAATGCGGCTGCGTCCTCCTCCGCGACGCCACGCTTCTCAAGTCCGCCTACCGCATCATGCCCGAATACCTGGCCGACGTCCATCGCAACCTGGCCGAAGTGAATCCCTGCGATTACGGCATCCAGTTGACCCGCTCCTTCCGCGCGCTCAAGCTGTGGATGTCCATCCAATATTTCGGCCTCGACGCCTTCCGCGCCGCCATGGAGCGAGGCTTCGCGCTAGCCGAATTCGCCGAATCCAAACTTCGCGAAATGCCAGGCTGGCAAGTCGTCACGCCCGCCCAAATGGGAATCGTAACCTTCCATCATCCCAATGCCAATTACGAAAAACTTCACGAAGCCCTGCTAAACGAGGCCTACGTCCTAGCCACATCCACAGTGCTAAAAGGTCGAACAGTCTTACGCCTCTGCACCATAAACCCCCGCACCACCGAAGACGACATAGAGCAAAGCCTCACCCACATAAACACCAGTGTCTCAACCCCATAAACCACTGCATCAAGACCAATATCGACATCCAATCAGAGCCGCGACCATAGGGAGCGATCGTTTCCCAATGTTGCCGGGGGACGCTAGCGCCTTCTAAGGATCACCCGTGTCCGCTCCCGCGTCATCCTGATCCGGCACCCGATCGGATCCGGCCCCACCCCGCACGTATTATTCCGAATCTGAATCCATGCCACTTGGTCCGCCCCGGTGATCATCCACGCCGTCGAGTTGGTCGCATGGCCGGTCTGCTCCAGATAGGACGCCGCATCCAGATCCAGATCCGCCGCATCCGCGTTCATCTGCTGGCAAACGTCGATCGGAGCCAAGCCGGCGCAATAATCCTCATCGTGCTCCAGCAGAATTTTCTTCTTCGAGCCGGTGATAAAGTAGCGCGTCGTAATCGGCCGAAGGCGCGATTCCCGCGACCATGCGTTCAAGTCCTCGAAGAACGCCGGCGGAAGCTGGCTCATCCTGAGCGCGTCTTGCTTCACCTGCTTCGAAAAGATGTTCACCGCCGGCGTCGGCTCGCCATTGGTCGGATGAAAATAAAATCCGCCCAGGCCGATGCCCTCCTGTAGATCGATCCACATAAACCCGCGGCCCGCCAGGTACGGCCCGCTGTGCCCGGAAACCAACAGGTATCGCCCCTCGCGGATTTGGACCGGGTCCGTCGAACCTCGCAATACTACGTCGAGCGCGCCCTCCAGCGGCATGTCCCGGCCGTAATGAAACATACAATCGGGAATCAGCCTGTCCATGAGTTTGCGATATTGCTTGTCTTTTACCAGCGTTTTCACCGGCGTGCCCGCAAATGGATTCAGAAACGTAAGCTGATCCGCCGGAATCGGCTTCTCAAAAATCGACTGTCCTCCGAGGACCGCACAACCAAGAACACAAAAAGCCAGGATCCTGGGCATATCGCACTAAAATTGTACCGCTGCACGAAAAGGAGGGACTGCCAACTCTGTCCCAAGGCGTCCGCGATGCACAAAGCAGCCCGGACCTTCCACGCCGCCGTGGACAGAGCGGGCTGTCACCGCTTTTCGCCCCGGCCACTCAGTTCGACGGGTGTCGACGTGCCAGGCCTCCCATGTGTTCTACTGGCTTAGATATAGGAGCCCACTCATGCGACTCACCACTCTGGCAGCGCTTTTTACCGCGATTGCTTTCGCGGCCAAGCCCGGTCTCAATACGCAAACGATCTGGGAAATGCGTTCCGTCGCCGATCCGCAGATCGCCAAGGACGGCAAGAGCGTCATCTACGTGCTCGGTTTCAACGACAAAATGACCGACCAGAAACTGAGCAATCTGTGGATGGTATCAAGCGATGGCAAGGACAATCGTCCGCTGACCGCGGGCGCCTTCCGCGACAGCTCGCCGCGAATTTCACCGGACAGCACGCGCATCGCCTATCTCTCGAATCGCAGCGGCAAGGTACAGATTCACGTGCGCTGGCTCGATGGCTCCCAAGAAGCTCAGATTACCGACCTTCAGCAGGCGCCCGGCAACATCGAATGGTCGCCCGACGGAAAATGGATCGGCTACACCGCCCGCGTTCCTTCGAAGCCGGATTGGT
Source organism: Bryobacterales bacterium (assembly GCA_963698105.1). GTDB lineage: Bacteria > Acidobacteriota > Terriglobia > Bryobacterales > Bryobacteraceae > Palsa-187. Next base: position 285,950 of record CAVOPN010000021.1, on the reverse strand, counting down.
CGGTGCATCTCCCCGAAAAACCGGCGGGCGCCAAGTGGGCCGATCCGCCCATCGTCATCACCAAGCTGCGCTGGACAGCCGACGGCCAGGGCATTCTTCAGCCGGGCTACACCCATGTATTCGCGGTCCCCGCAAACGGCGGCGCGCCCAAACAGATTACCAGCGGCGATTATAACCATGGAGGCGGCGCGGCCGGTGGCGCCTTCGCCTGGTCCTCCGACGGCAAGTCGATCTACGTCGCGACCAATCGCATTCCCGATGCCGATTACGCGCTCGAAGGCGGCGATATCTATGCCTATTCGGTCGACGACGGTTCGGTGAAACAGTTGACTGACCGCAAAGGTCCCGATAGCGATCCGGTTCCAGGCCCCGGCGGCAAGAAAATCGCTTACATCGGCCACGACTGGAAGTTCCAGAGCTACACCGTCAACCATCTCTACCTGATGGACGCCGACGGAAAAAATTCCAAGAACCTCACCGCCTCGCTCGATCGCGATGTGCGCTCGCCCCATTGGTCCTGGGACGGCAAGGCCATCTACTTCCTGGTGGAGGATCACGGCAACACGCAGCTCTACTCCGCCGACCCCGAAAGCGGCGCGGTGAAGGCCGTGACCACCGGCGTCCAACAATTGGGCATGGGAGGCGGCGACGGATTCTCGCTCGCGAATAACTCCATGATCGCAACAGTTCGTTCCACACCCGAAGAGCCCGGCGACGTGGTGGTGCTGCCCGCGTATCGCCAAGCCGCGCCCGCCCGACTGACGCAAGTAAATGAGAGCCTCCTGTCGCAATATCAATTGGGCTCGGTCGAAGAGCTGACCTTCGACTCCTTCGACGGCAAGAACATGCAAGGCTGGATCATCAAGCCTCCAAATTTCGATCCCGCGAAAAAGTATCCCTTCATTCTCGATATCCACGGCGGACCGCACGCCATGGACGGCGTTTCTTTCAAGCATGAATTTCAAATTCAGGCCGCGCACGGCTACGTCGTGCTGTATCTGAATCCGCGCGGCTCGACCGGCTATGGCGAGGAGTTCGGAAACATCATTCACACCCACTATCCCGGCGACGATTATAAGGACCTGATGATCGGCGTCGACAAAATGGTGGAGAAGGGCTACATCGACCCTAAGAAATTGTGCGTCACCGGAGGCAGTGGCGGAGGCTTGCTCACCGCCTGGACCATCGGCCACACCGACCGCTTCGCAGCCGCGGTCTCGCAGTATCCCGTGACCGATTGGATCACGCAGGCCGGCACCGCCGACGGCGGCTACACCCATGCCGCGCTGTGGATGAAGACCCTGCCGTGGGACGATCCCAAGCAGTTCATCGAGCACTCGCCCATCTTCTTCGCGAAGAATTTCAAGACGCCGACCATGGTGATTACGGGCGAGGCCGACCGCCGCACGCCGATCGCGGAGAGCGAGGAGTTGTACTTCGCCCTCAAAGCCCAAAAAGTTCCAGCAGTCCTGGTGCGAGTCCCGGACGAATCGCACGGCATCCGCGGCCACAACAGCCACTACATCGACAAGATCGAATACATCCTCGCCTGGATGGAAAAGTACACCAAGTAACGGTGTGTGTGTGTGGCGCGCGCCTCCAGGCGTGCCGCGTCGACATTCGTGTCGACGCATTTTCTGCGCAATTGAAACGCGTACCCCTCCCCAGGAATCTCCCACCGAACAAGGAGCTTCATGACAACCTCCATCTCCCTCCGAATCAACGGCGTTACCAGGAATGTAACAATTGAGCCGCGAGTCTCCCTCCTAGATGCCTTGCGCGACCATTTGCATCTGAACGGAACCAAGAAAGGATGCGACCAGGGTGCCTGCGGCGCCTGCACCGTCTTAGTCGACGGCGAACGCATCAACTCTTGCCTGGCGCTCGCCATGCAATATCAGGACCGCGAAATCGTGACCATCGAAGGCCTCGCGAATGCCAACGGGTTGCATCCCCTTCAGCAAGCCTTCATCGAACATGACGGATTTCAATGCGGTTACTGCACCCCCGGACAAATCTGTTCCGCCGTCGGCATGCTCGCTGAATTCAGCAGCGGCGCGCCCAGCGCGGTCTCGATCGATGGCGCGGCCCCTGCCGAACTTACCGAACCAGAACTAAGAGAACGCATGAGCGGAAACTTATGCCGCTGCGGAGCCTACGTCGGCATCCGCGAAGCCATCCTCGAAGCCCACGGAGCCGCGCGATGAACAACTTCACCTTCCACCGCGCCACCGATGCAACGTCCGCCATCAACCTGTTCGCCGAAAACTCCCGCTTCCTGGCCGGCGGCACCAATCTGGTCGACCTCATGCGCCAGGGTGTCGAAACCCCGAGCGCGCTCATCGACATCACCCCCGCCCCACTTTCTGAAATTCAACGACTTGACAGCGGAGCCCTCCGCATCGGCGCGATGGTCCGCAACAGCCACCTGGCCGCCCATCCCTTGATTCGCGAAAAGTATTCGCTGCTCTCGCAAGCCATCCTCAACGGAGCCTCCGCACAACTGCGCAACATGGCTACCACCGGCGGCAACATCATGCAGCGCACCCGCTGCTACTACTTCTATGACACCGCCAGCCGCTGTAACAAGCGTGTCCCCGGCACCGGATGCGATGCCATGCAGGGCTTCAACCGCATCCACGCGATTCTAGGCGCGTCCCCGCACTGCATCGCCACCCATCCTTCGGATATGTGCGTCGCCCTCGCCGCCCTCGATGCCTCGGTCAACATCAGCGGCCCCTCGGGCGACCGCACCCTCGCGTTTCAGGACGTCCATCGCCTGCCGGGCGATACTCCGGAGATCGACACCAATCTTCAACCCGGCGAACTGATCACCTCCGTCGACCTGCCCGCGTCCGCCGCGTCCCTCCCTTCGATCTATCGCAAAGTCCGCGACCGGGCCAGTTACGCCTTCGCCCTGGTCTCCGTCGCGGCAGCCCTCAAAGTGGATAGCGGAGTCATCCGCGAAGTTCGTATCGCTCTCGGCGGCGTCGCGCATAAACCCTGGCGCGCGACCATCGCGGAGCAGCATCTGCGCGGCTCCGCCCCCACTCCCGACCTTTTCCGCAAGGCGGCCGAAGCCGAACTCGCTCCCGCGGTCCCTCGCAGCGGGAACGCTTTCAAAATCGAGCTCGCGAAGCGGACCATCGTGTCCGTTCTCCTGGAACTGTCCGCGAAAGGAAGCGCACAATGAGCATCGTCAACAAACTCATGGAGACCGTCGCCCGCGTCATGCCCGATCGCGACCGCGATGAGCTCATGCAGCGCCACCGCTATCTCGGCCAGCCCATCAGCCGTTTGAATGGCCGCGAAAAGGTCACGGGCACGGCCCATTTTTCCGCCGAATATCCCATCGAAGGCCTGGTACACGCCGCACTCGCCTACAGCACCATCTCCAAAGGAACCATCTCGAAAATCGATACCCGCGCAGCGGAGCAAGCGCCGGGCGTGCTCAAAGTCATCACCCATCTCAACGCTCCACCCATGAAAGCTCCGCGCCCCTTTTCGATCCAGGGCGACCCTAGCGCGGGAACGACGCATGTAAGAATTCTGAATACCGATCAGATCTCCTGGAACGGTCAGCCCATAGCCGTGGTGGTGGCCGATACACCGGAGCAGGCCCAACACGCCGCGTCGCTGATCCACGTGACCTATACGGCCGCGCCTGGCGCCAATTCTTTTGAGGAGTCCATCCCCCACGCGACCAAGCCCAAGGACATTATGGGCGAGTCGACTGAGGTCTCGAGCGGGGATCCGGACGCAGCCCTCAAAGCAGCCGATCATCGCGTCGACCTCACCTTCACCACCCCTCCTCATAATCACAACGCCATCGAACCTCACGCCGCCATCGCCATCTGGGATGGAGACGATAAGGTCACCCTCTACGACACCACGCAGTTCACCGTCGGAATCGCCTACAGCATTGCCGACGTCTTCGGCCTGAAACACGACAACATCCGCGTGATTTCGCCCTATGTCGGAGGAGGCTTCGGAGGCAAAGGCAGCCTCTGGCCCTATAACCAGCTCTGCGTTCTCGCCGCCCGCGTGACCGGAAAGCCCGTCCGGATCGTCCTTTCGCGGGAAGGAGTCTTCCGCGTCGTCGGAGGCCGCACGCCCTCGCAACAGCGCGTCGCCATCGCCGCCGATCCATCCGGGAAATTCTCCGCCTTCATCCATGAGGGCTTCACCGCGCAGTCCACCGACAATCATTTTCCCGAACAGTTCAGCTTCCCGCCGCGCCATCTTTACTCCATGGCCACCTACCGCATCGGCCAGAAAGTCACCGAAGTCAATCGCGTCGCCAATACCTTCATGCGCGCGCCCGGCGAATCCATCGGCACCTTCGCCGTCGAAAGCGCCATCGATGCGCTCTCTTATGAACTGAAGCTCGATCCCATCGAATTGCGCCTCCGCAATGAGCCTGCGACGGACCCCGTCAGCGGCCATGAATTCTCCAGCCGCTATATGCGCGAAGCCTATCTCATGGGCGCGGAAAAATTCGGCTGGAAGCATCGCCCTTCTGCCGCCGCTTCCCAGCGCGATGGCGATTGGACCGTCGGTCAGGGCGTCGCCACCGGCACCTATCCGGTTTACCGCATGATCACCGCCGCGCGCGTTCGCATCAACGCCGATGGAACCGCCATCGTCCAGTCCTCTTGCCAGGAAATGGGGATGGGCACGGAAACCGTACAAACCCAGCATGCCGCCGAACGGCTCGCGCTGCCCATGGAAAAGGTGCGCTTCGAATATGGCGATAGCACGCTGCCCGCCGCCGGTGTCGCCGGAGGCTCCTCTCAAACCGTCAGCGTCGCGCTCGCCGTCCATCAGGCCGCCGACATGGTCATGAAGGAGCTTCTTTCTCTCGCGCAAAAGGATGCCGATTCTCCTCTCGCCTCCGCCAAATTCGACGACGTTCACGCGGCCGATGAAGGGATTTTCCGCAAAGACCATCCCGCCATCGGCGAAACCTACGCCGCCATTCTGCGCCGTTCCAAGAAAGACTTCGTCGAAGCCGAACACACTACCGGAGCGCCCATGGAGATCATGAAATACTCCATGCACTCCTACGCCGCGCAGTTCTCGGAGGTGCGCGTGAATCAGGTCACCGGCGAAGTGCGCGTCAGCCGTTTCGTCGGCGCGTTCGATACCGGCCGCATCCTCAATCCCAAAACCGCCGTCTCCCAATTCCGGGGCGGCATTATCATGGGCATTGGCATGGCCCTGACGGAGGAGACCATGTTCGACGATCGCACCGGCCGCATCATGAACGCCACGCTCGCCGAGTATCACGTCCCCGTGCAGGCCGATGTTCCGCGAATCGATATCGTATATACGGATGTTGCGGACCCTCATACTCCACTGGGCGCGCATGGCGTCGGCGAGATCGGAATCACCGGGGTGGCGGCGGCCATCGGCAATGCAATTTTCCACGCGACGGGTAAACGCCTAACCAGCCTCCCGTTCACTTTAGACAAACTTCTCTAGTACCTGCCTCGCGAAAAATGGGGACTGCCTACTCTGTCCCAACGCGCCCACAATCCGCAGAAGCACCAATATCTTCTGCGCCGCAGCATGCGATGAAAACTGCGGAAAGCGGGGACTGCCAACTCTGTCCCAAGGCGCCCGCATCCCGCAGAAGCGCCAATATCTTCTGTGCCGCAGCGGACAGAGCGGGCTGTCCCCACTTTTCGCCCCGGCCACAAAACGGCGAAAAATGTGGACTGCCTACTCTCTCCCCAGCCGCCCGCAACCGGCAAGAGCACCAAATGCACTGGGCCGCCGTGGACAGAGCGGGCTGTCCCCGCCCGACTTCTTAGAGATCCCCTGGCTCACGCCAGGGGTTATAACGCCGCCACTTGACTGCGGGGATCAATGTGCGCAGCGTTTCGCCATCCGCGACACTCGTGTCTTGGATGCGATGAAAACTGCGGAAAGCGGGGACTGCCAACTCTGTCCCAAGGCGCCGCATCCCGCAGAAGCGCCAATATCTTCTGCGCCGCAGTGGACAGAGCGGGCTGTCCCCACTTTTCGCCCCCGCCACTCAGCCCGACAGTGCCGCCTGTCTTTCCTGATAACACCCCCAAAAAATCCCCCGAACCCCCCGCTAATCAACCATTTCCCATAATCACCCATCCCCAAAGCGCCAGGCGCCTGCGAAGCTCAATCGATGACAGACCTTTTTAAACTTTCAGGCCGCGCGGGAGTCCCGGCGTTAGACTAACGCCAATCTAACGCCAATGGCCTTTTTTGCAGGAGTTTCTATGATCAAACGATATCTTTATCTCAGCGAGTTGTACTAGGAATCTTATGGGAGGAAAACCATTTCAAGCGGGGAACAAATCCGGAAAGGGTAGGCGCTACGGAAGCCGCAACAAGAAGACTCTTTTCCAAAAAGCCCTGGAGCAAGGCGGCGAAGAAATCATCGAGAAAATCAAACTCCTCGCGTTAAGTTGCGACCCGGTGGCGATAAAACTGTGCATGGAGCGCCTCATACCCAAGCTCCAGCCGCCGAATAGCTGCTTCGATCTTCCGGACGTCGAAACGATACCGGATTTGATACAGGCGATTCGCGCCGTCACCGAAGCAGTGGCAGCCGGACAATTGAGCGCCCGCGAAGGCGAATCAGTCGCCCGCATCCTCGAAAGCCACAGGCGAGCCTTCGAAACCGCCGACTTCGAAGCCCGAATCCGCGCCTTGGAGATGCAGCGCCCATGAGTTGTGTGGCGCACGCACTCTGCGTGCCGCGTCGACACTCGTGTCGACGTGTCTTGATCTTAGCCGCCCTTCGAAAGCTCTTTTCGAATCTTGGCGATCTCTTCGTGGGAGGGCGGCCAGTTGGTGTCGCACGTATTGCAGTGAAACACCAGTGCGCCGGATTTCAGCTCCGACTCGAATTCTTCCCGCTCAAACGATACCGTCTGATTGTGATCGTTCGGACACACTATCTCGAAATCCATTCTATATAGTACTTGAAACCGCGGGCGCCCGGGCCGCGTCCCACATCGAGGCACCGTTTCTGGTTACTTCCAGAAGTAATCTTTTTCTGGGAGCATGTAGAATATCACGGATGGCCTTTAGTTAACCCGGAAAGCAGAGCAGTGCATCGTTTCATCTTTCGCTTATTAATTACCTTCATGGCGCTTCTTCCAGCCTTGGCAAGCGCCCAGTCGATTCAAGGCACGGTGAAGGACGACTCCGGCGCGACCGTGGCGGGGGCGATTGTCACGCTCGGAACCGAGCGGACCGCGATTACGGATCACGCCGGATTTTTCAGCTTTGACGCGGCCGCCGCCGGAGATTACAAAGTAACGATTGCCGCCGACGGATTCGCGGTTTGGACCGCGCCGAAGGTTGTAGTCGGCGCGGGCGAACCAACGGTGCTGGCTCCGGTCCTCCACGTGGCTGCCGCTTCTTCTTCGATGAACGTGACTCTTACGCCCCATGAAGTGGCCGCCGAGCAAATAAAGACGGAAGAAAAGCAGCGTCTATTAGGCGTCTTTCCGGATTTCTTTGTGAGCTACACGCCGAATGCCGTTCCCTTGACCACCGCGCAGAAATTTCAATTAGGATGGAGAACCATTATCGATCCGGTGGTGCTGATCGATACCGGCCTTGGCGCGGGATTCCAGCAATGGCGGAACAAATACCCGGAATTCGGCCAGGGGACGGAGGGTTACGGCAAGCGTTTCGGAGCCCTATACGCCGATCGCGTCAGCGGCACGCTGCTTGGCCACGTGGTCATGCAGTCGGTGTTTCATCAGGACCCACGCTACTTTTATAAGGGCACGGGCACCATTCGCTCGCGTGCGCTCTACGCGATTGGAACGGCATTCGTCCGCAAGGGCGATAACGGGCGCTGGCAGCCCGATTATTCGGACGTTCTGGGAGGACTGGCGGCGGGGGAAATTTCCACGCTCTATTATCCGGCGAGCTCGCGAGAGGGGCGCAGGCTGCTCGACAACGTGCTGCTCGGATTCGGCGGACGGGCCGCTCATAATCTGCTGCATGAGTTCGTGCTGCGTAGGATTACGCCTCATGCGCCCAAAATGTTCGCGGGCGTGCCGCAGAGGATTCTGCGCGAAGGTACGCCGGTATCGCTCATTTCCGTCGAGGACTGGGGTTCGAAGACGGCGGAAAGCAGCGCGCCGATTACGTTCCTGCTGGCGAGCGATATTCAGCAGGACGGCGTGATCCTGGTTCCCATCGGCTCAAAGGCGTCGGGCCAGGCGACTTTTGGCAAAGCGATGCATGTTGGACTGGAGAATGTCCGCCTCGATGTTGCCGGCAGGGAGGTACCGCTTAGAAGTACACCGCAGCGCGATGGAGGCGGCGCACTGGAGTATCATCGCCTCGAAAACTCCGGCCGGATCGCGATCACATTGTACGTGGCCGAGGATGTCGCGCTGCCGCCGGCGCGTTAGCCCGACGGTACAATTGGAGGCACTGTGAAGAAAGATGCACCCGGTTTTTCGCGAAGAGATCTGGCCGCCCTGCTGCCGGTTCTGGCAGCCACGGCAACCGCGCAACAGCCCAATCCCACACCCGAAGTGCTGCACGCGAAAACGTACTCCTTCGACGCCTTAACGGTGCGCAACAGCGCCGGCGGCGCCATGAAATCCCGGCCGGTTTTCGACGGAGTAACCACCCGGGGACAACGGATCACCGCGCATTTCAGCGAACTCGGTCCCGGCCAGGCGCCCCATCCGCCCACGCGTCAAAAACACGAGGAGATCATCCTGCTGCGCGAGGGGACGCTTGAAGTGACACTGAACGGAGCCGTCTCAACCATCGGACCAGGAGCGGTGATCTTTGTCCCGTACGGAGATCTGAACGGCTGGAAAAACGTGGGCACCACCGTCGCCCAATATTTTGTGGTCTCTCTCGAGGATCGGGTCGCGTGAACCGGCGAGGATTCCTTGCGACCCTGCCCATGGCGGCGGCGTTCGCGCAGACGACGCCCTTGAAGATCGCCTCGGTCGAGATTTGGGAGCTGCGCGGGCAAAGAGACGCGGTGCGCGGCGTCGATCAGCAATACCAGGTGAACCCTCTCGATATCTACGAGGAGCTGCGCCCAAAGCCGTATCATGACGCGCCTAATCCGGTAACCGGTAAATCGCCGGTCTCCGCTTTGTATCTGGAGATCGGCACCGATGCGGGCCTTCAGGCGCTGTACGGGCCGATCGATAAAGAGGTCGCGATCGTGGTCGTCGAACAGCTCCGGCCATTCCTGATCGGCAAGGACGGCCTGGCGCAGGAGAAGCTGTGGGACCAGATGTACCGGTCGAATCGCCATGCGCGGCGCGGACATTTTCTGATGGCGATCAGCGCGGTCGACAACGCGTTGTGGGACCTGCGCGGGCGTTACTTCAAAACTCCGGTGTACCGTCTGCTGGGCGGACCGACGCGCAAATCCGTCGAAGCCTACGCGAGCTGCCTGGGTTTTTCAGTGGAGCTCGATAAGGCGCAAGCGCGCGCGGTTCAAAACAAAAACGATGGGTACCGCTATCAAAAATGGTTCCTGGCCTACGGCCCCGGCGATGGACCGGAGGGTTTAAGGAAGAATATCGACCTGGTCCGCGTGCTGCGCGAAGCGGTGGGCGAGGATGTCGAGCTGATGTTTGACGTCTACAGCGGCTGGGACTTGAACTATACGCTCGAATGGGCCAAGCAAGTGGAGCGCTACCATCCGCACTGGATCGAAGAGGCGACGCAGGCTGAGAAGATCGGCAGTTTCGCGAAGCTGCGCAGCGGCACGTCCATTCCGATCGCGTCGGGCGAACACATTCAGGGACGTTGGGAAGTTTACGATTACCTGAAAGAGGGCGCGCTTAGCGTGGTGCAGTGCGATCCGGAATGGTGCGGAGGCACCTCAGAGCTGCTGAAAATCTGCACGCTCGCCTCCGTCTTCGACGTTCCGGTGATCCCGCATGGACACAGCCTTCATGCAGCCTTGCACCTGATTGCGAGCCAGTCCCCGGCGGTTTGTCCGCTCGCCGAATATTTGATTCTCAAAATGAGGTCGTATTATCACTTTGAGAAGCACGCGCCGGTTCCGAACCGCGCGCACTTCGAGTTAACGGATGCGCCGGGATACGGGATCGAGCTCGACGATTCGAAAATCGAGTCGCGAAAAAAAATGCAGTGGAGCTGACCAATCAGGCCGCGTGGCGCACCGACTTATGCGGGTCGATGACAAATTTCCGGGCCGCGCCCTTATCGAAATCCTTATATCCCTGGGGCGCTTCATCGAGCGAAATGATGGTCGCGTTGCAAGCCTTGGCGGGGTGAACTTTGTCGTGTAGAATCGCCATCATGAGCTGTCGGTTGTAGCGCAGCACCGGGCACTGGCCGGTGTGGAAGGAGCAGGATTTCGCCCATCCGAGACCAATGCGGATGCTCAGCGCTCCCACCTTCGCGGCCGCGTCGACGCCGCCCGGATCGCCGGTGACGTACAAACCGGGAATGCCGATCGATGCGCCGGCGCGAACGATTTCCTGGAGTGCGTTGAGCACCGTCGCAGGCTGTTCCGCGCCCGCGTCTTTACCGTGTCCATGGGCCTCGAAGCCGACGCAGTCGACTGCGGAGTCGACCACCGGCTCACCGAGTATCTGATCGATCTGCTCGGCGAGCGACGCCTCTTTGCGCAGGTCGATGGTCTCGCAGCCGAAGCTTTTTGCCTGCGCCAGACGCTCCGGAATCATATCGCCCACGATCACGACAGCCGCGCCCAGCAAGTGGCACGCCGCTGCACAGGCGAGCCCGACCGGCCCCGCTCCCGCAACATAAACCGTGGATCCAGGACCCACGCCGGCAGTGACGGCGCCGTGATACCCGGTGGGAAAGATGTCCGAGAGCAGCGTCAGATCGAGGATCTTCGCCATGGCTTTTTCTTTGTTGGGAAACTTGAGCAGATTGAAATCCGCGTAGGGCACCATGACATACTCGGCCTGTCCGCCGACCCAGCCGCCCATATCGACATAACCGTAGGCAGCTCCGGGACGCGCCGGATTGACGGTCAGGCAGATGCCGGTTTGACCCGCGCGGCAATTGCGGCAGCGGCCGCAGGCGATGTTGAAGGGGACGCTCACCAGGTCGCCGACCCTCAGCATTTCCACATCGGAGCCCTTTTCGATAATTTCCCCGGTGATTTCGTGCCCCAAAATCAATCCCGCCGGAGCGGTGGTGCGTCCGCGAACCATATGTTGATCGGAGCCGCAGATATTGGTGGTGACGATCTTGAGAATGACTCCATGCGGGGCTTCTTTTCCGCCGAAAGGATCGGTCTCACTTTTAGGCATCCTCAGTTTCGGGTAGTCGATGGACTTCACTTCGACGGTGCCCGGTTTAATGTAAGCAACTCCACGATTCGCTGACATGGCGATGAGTCTCCTTGCCTGGTTAGAGTATACCCATTGTCATCCCGGTTGACTCACTCCCCGGATTCACTCGCCAGCTTACTCGCCAGCGGACGATCCTGGCCCGAATACTTATTGCCCACTTTATTCCGGTAGGACACTTTGACCCGGGTGGAGAGCTGCTCGAACGTAAACGAACAGATTCGCATCCCCGGATAGAGCGCCACGGGCATCCGACCGAGATTGCTCAACTCGAGCGTCGCTTTGCCGATCCAGCCAGGGTCGAACAGCCCGGCCGTTCCATGCACGATGATTCCGATGCGGCCCAGACTGGAGCGCCCTTCCAGGCGCCCGAGCACATCGTCGTCGAGCTCCAGAATTTCCTCGGTAATGGCCAGCGCGAATTCGTGAGGTTGTAGAATAAACGGCTCGCCCTCCGGCACGATGATCGTTCGCATCAGGCCTTGAATCGCGGCTTTTTCGCGGATGTCGATCAGCGCGTGCTTGCTATGTTCGAAGACGCTGAACTCGCGGCCCAATCGAAAATCGACGGAACAGCTTCCGAACTGCTCCGGTGGAAGCGCCGGCGTGATTTTAATTTTTCCTTCCGCGAGGTATCGATGGATATCGATGTCGGAGAGCACCATTTACTTGGTGTACTCCGCGTACAATTTCGCGAGGTCGGTGCCGGCGGGGTGAATCACCACGCGATATTTGAAGTGCAGCTTTTCGCCAGGCTGAAGCGTCACGCTGCCGTCTTGAGATTTGTCGCCGGTGAACGCGCTCAGGCCGAATGGATTGGCCGCGAACAGGCCGTAGCCGCGCACATGCCAGCGCGCTCGACGTGAATTTTTCGGATTATCGAAAATCGCGATCCCCAGCTTTTCGCCGTTGATCTCGCCCGAATAGTCGCACCAGTCACTCGGTTTACCCCAAACTTCCTTTTCGCCGGTCTTGCCTTCGGCATTGCTGATGACTCCAGGAGGACCGGGAATGGTCACATCGGGCTTGCCTCTGGTCTTGATCACTTTGTCCTCCTGGAGCTGCGGCGCGATGCGGATGCCGAAGCAGCAGTCCTTGCCATCTCCGAATTTCGCCTGGGTGACGGCGGTCAGGTCGATATCGAAATCGATGATGCGGAGTTTCGGGCGATCGTAAAACGTCATCTGCCGCGACTCCTCGACAATCTTCGTGCCCTGCGGATCAAGCCAATCGAAGCTGGCGGCAAGGGTCCCTTTTTTCTTGCCGCTCTTCAACTCGCCGACCTTGTTCAATTTGATGTATCCGCGGATGGGCGTTTTATAGCTCCGTTCGTTGTTCCAAAAATCGAAGCCGTTGACCATGTCGGGGCCGAACCACACGCCGCGCTGATGCTGATGGTCCACCGGCTCGACGGCGGACACTTTGTCCATCGGCCAATGCCTGGTCACGATGGTCCCGTCGGCGGAACGCAAGGGATAGAGGTACGGTTTCATCGCCTCGTCGCTCTTGACGACGAAGTCGGCATAGGGCTTGCCCGCGATTTCGATATGAATCCGGGTATCTTCGCCGACAATTTTTACCTGCGCGAAGGCAGTCGACAGACCCAACGCGCTCCACAGCAGAAACTTGGTCATCTTGATATGCAAGTACATCACAAAAGGGGTTCGCGCCGCATCTGGTATTATGGGGTCAGGCGCGGTATTGCGCGCAGTATTTTAAAGAAAAGAGAGGGCACACGATGGGTCCGGTTGGCGTGCAAGAGATGATCGCCATCTTCCTCGTCGCTCTCGTTCTGTTCGGGCCGAAGAAGCTTCCAGAACTGGGGCGGACGATCGCGAAGGCGATTACCGAATTCCGTCGCGCCTCGAACGATCTTAAAGCGACGTTTGAGCGCGAAATGCAGTCACTGGAGCGGGAAAGCGAATCCATCAAGGACGTGATGCGTCCCATTACGTCTGAGATCCAAAGCCACACTAATTTCGACTATCCGTATTACGACTCGGACTCTTATGGGACCGATGCGTACGATTCCACCGCAACCAATCCTTCCACAGTAGGCGCTATAGAAGGTCCTAGCGCTGACTCACATGGGGCTATCGAAGCCGCACCTCAGGTCGAGGGAACCGTTCCTCGAATTGAGGCCGCTCCGCATACCGAGGCCAAGGTTATTAACGTAACCGCGGAGCATCCGGTGGAGACGGCGGAAACGTCCCAGCATCATAGTTAGCTAGCGTTTTTGGAACCGATTTCAATCTGACGATGGAGACTCGTCCGGTCATATGGATGAACATCCGGATATATATCCGGACGATCCGTACGGAGGGTCGTCCGAGAAGGACAAAGTGAGCGAAGACAGCCCGATTGAGAATCTGCTGGCGCGTTTTTCCCAGGGTGGAGGAGGCAAAAAGAAGCTTCCTCCCTCCGGGGGCGGCGGGGACGATGGAGGGGACGACGAAGAAGAAGGCATGCTGCGCATGTCCTTCCTCGATCACCTAGGAGAGCTGCGTTCACGGATCATTCGCGCGCTGGTCGGTTTTGGTTTGGTGTTCCTGGTGTGCCTGGTTTTTTCGAATCAGCTGTGGCTGATCGTGCAAGCGCCGGCAGTGGAAGCGTTTCACCGGCTGGTTCAGAGCGCGCAGCAATCGGACGATGAAAAGGTATCGGAGGTTTGCAAACCTCCAGCCACCGAAGCGAATTCCCCTGCCTGCGCGGAGGCAGTAAAAAACGCGAAGACTCCGAAAGTCAGCGGCAGCCTGGTGGGAATCGATCCCATGGAGCAGTTCTCGATTCTATGGATGTGGACCCCGCTGGTCGCGTCGATATTTCTCGCGTCGCCCTGGATCCTTTATCAAATCTGGGCCTTCATCGCGCCCGGACTTTATAAAAGCGAGCGCCGCTGGGCGGTCCCATTCGTATTGACCACCGCGGGACTGTTTCTATCCGGAGGCCTGTTCGCATACTTCATCGCTTTCCGCTACGGATTGACGTTCCTGCTGGGCCTGGGCGGCTTTGCGGGCATCCGTCCGATGATTTCGATCGATAAATATTTCGAGTTGTTCGTCGACGTGATGCTGGGCGTTTCGGCGATTTTCGAAATGCCGGTCATCATTTTCTTCCTGGTCCTGCTGCGCCTGGCGACTCCGAAATTCCTGATGGAGCACTCGCGCTACGCGATTCTGGCCATCGTGATCCTCGCGGCGATCATCACGCCGACTCCGGATGTTTTCAACCTGATGCTGTTCGCGGTGCCGATGTGCCTGCTGTTTTTCGTCGGCGTCTTCGCCGGCTACATGCTGGTGCTGCATCGCGAGAAGCGGAGATTCCCGTGGACCAAAGTCCTGCCGTGGCTGCTGGTGATCCTGGCAGTGGGCGCGGCGATCGTATGGGTGATGGTGACCCATTACCACTTCCACCTGCTAAAGCATTGGCCCTTCCTGGTGAGGTAATATGAAGGCTCACAACTTTTTGGAGGGGTAAAGCGGGTCCGGAAGGGCGCCGATAAGTACTTAGGATGATTTATCTGCTATTGGTGGCGCTTGCCACGCTCATTTACGCGGGAGCCTGGATGTTCGCCGCGCCTTCGAAAGCTCTGATGACGGTGAACCGGGTTTCGACGGAGATCAACCGTTTCGACCGGACCACGATGTGGTTCTGGATGGAGCCAATTCGCGAATCAACCCCGCTGCGGCTCGTCTTCCGCTTCATAGGCCTGGGGTTGATCCTGCTGAGCATCATTCGTCTGACCCAGATTATGTAGGTGGGGCGGCGCCATGCGCTGCCATCTCATCCAAAACCGGGGAGGGCAGGTCGGGAACCTGCCCTACTTCGCGGAACATATGCAATCTGGTCCAAAACCGGGGAGGGCAGGTCGGGAACCTGCCCCACTTGGCCACAAAATTCGCGGAACATTCGCAATCCAATTCCCGTTCCTCCTTATGAATGCAAGCGTCCGCAGAGGTCACGCGGCCGATGGTGAAAGGGCTGTTCGTAGCCACTTGTCTGCTCTCCATCGTTTCCTGGTACACCACCGAGCAGGGCATGGCTCTGTACCTTTCCGTATGGTTCGCCGTGCTGGCTTCATTGGGCGTGCAGGGAGCCTTGATCTTAACCGCCTGGCTGATCGGATTCAGTAAATCCAGGCGCTCTTTGCTGATCGCCGTGTACGCGATCACGGCAACCGTATCTATCGCGTTTTCCTACGGCAGTCTCTACACCTGGTTTTCAGCGCGTGAACGGCCCGCGGCTGTCGAACGCAAGTTATATGACGAGTTGAACGATTCGCTCGGCAAGACGGGGCAGCTGGTGGCCTCGGCTGCGGCCGAAGCTCAAAAACATGTGCTTGCGCTGGAAGAAATGTCCGCCGCCGAGAAATCCAATGGCTTCATTTCCCGAGCCCAGGATGCCGACCCCTACCTGCGCGCCGTGCGCGAGGCAGTCGCCACCGAGGCGCAGACGTATTCGAAAGCGTATCGCGAAGGCTCGGGCGCAGGTTTGCGCTACGATGCTTTCGAGCGCTATACGCAGATGGCGCGCCAGTCGGCCGACCGTTTGAAGGCCGCACAGGGCGCGATCACGGAGTTTCGTGAGCGTTTGAAGCCGCTCGATGCAACCGAGAGCCAGTTGCGCGGCTTCCGCCAGTTGTACGACTCGATGCCGTGGAGCGACGTGACGGAGGCGCTGCACCAGGCGAAATTCGAGCGTCCACAGGTTCCCTCTTACGCCAACTTTATCGATCGTTCGGTGACCGGGCAGGAAGATCTGCTGGTTGCGTTTCAGGTGCTGTTCACGGCTCCAACGGCTCGCCACGTGTTTTCGTTCGCACTGGCGGCGTTTATCGACATCATTGTTTTTCTGCTCGCGTTCGCGTCCGGACCCTATTTTTTTGGATCGAGCGAAGAGGGTTGGGTGGCGGCTTCGGCGGCGCTCGACGGGTTGGATGAGCAGATCTTCGTTCGCGGATTCCTCAGCAAGCTCACGCCGACGCGGAGGGGCATGGCACAAGTGGAGACCGAAAAATTGAGCGGCGGGGAGCAGCAGTTGTGCATGCTATTAATCGGCAAGAAGCGTGCCGTGGTTCAGGACGAGGAGGGCAAGCGGTTCTATTTGCTGGACCAATCGGTTCAGGAGTGGCTGCTGGAATCGCTTGCCGCGCGCGGATTGCCGTTGAGGGCATCGGCGACGGGATCCACTGGCTGACGCCGCGGGTTATAAGAAATATCTGGCCGGTACTAAAGTAATGGAATAGTACTTGCATACTAAGGCTCCATGCAAGTACACACTTTCTTCAGAAGTCATCTTTGCTCGGAACTGGTCTCGCTCACTCTGGTGTCTGGGAATAACCCCGCGCAAACCGTAACGGGAAATTTAGAGGAAATCGGCGAATGGAGCGCCCTCATCCTCACGGAAACCGCCGTGTCTCCGGGAACGCTGGTGCAAATAAACGGCAAGAACCATGAATTGAAAGGATTTGTAAGGGACTGTACGCATGATCGTGCGCTGGGTTATTTCGTGGACATCGGATTCGACGAGGAGTCGCGCTGGTCGGAGAAATGGTTCGCTCCGCAGCACCTTTTATCGCTGTGTCCGAGCATGAAATGTTTCACTGAGGCGATGCCTAGGGTTCCTGAGGAAGCATTTCTGTCTAAGCCTGCGCACCGGTAAACTCAGGTTTCCCCCTTAGAAAGTCCTTAAGGGGCCCTAGGAAATTGTGCTCGCAAAACGTGCACGGGGTTAAAAGTTGCACAGGGGCGGGACAGAGATTACACTCTGTTCTTAGCCATGAAACGGTTCCTTATCCTCGCGCTGAGCGCTTTCCTGGTCATTGCGCCCGCGCAAAACCGCCTGAATTATCCTCTATCCGCCCAGAATAGCGGTCACGTTGCGCTGGGCCTGGCGCTTAGAAAGTTGAGGGTTTCAGGGACTTTCCTCCAAACTGCCGCGCATCCCGACGATGAGACCAATGCTCTCTATGCGATGTTCACGCATGGCATGGGCTTGCGGTCGATCGACGTGCAGACCACGCGAGGCGAGGGCGGGCAGAATGAGATTGGGCCGGAACTGTTCGGCGACATTGGAGTGCTGCGCACCTCCGAATTGCAGGCGGCGCATCGGCTGGATGGCGCGGAGCAGTATTTTACGCGGGCCATCGATTATGGGTATTCGTTCGACCCGCAAGAGGTGATCGGCAAGTGGGGGCGCGCGGAAATCGTGGGCGATTTCGTGAGGCTGATTCGCACGTTTCGGCCGGACGTGGTGCTGACCATGAACATGCAGGGCCGCGGAGGCGATCGGGCTCATGAGGCGACCACGATCCTTACCAAGGAAGCATACGACGCGGCCGGGGATCCATCGAAGTATCCGGAACAAGGGCTGCGGCCATGGCAGCCGAAGAAGCTTTACTTGTCCGCCGGAAGGGGTGGTGGGCCTGGAGCGCCGCCCGCTCCGGTCACGCCGGCGGTGAAGCTGGCGACGGTGAATACCGCGAAGTTCGATCCTTTGCTGGGCAGGACTTATTCGGACATCGGTTCGGATGCGCGCAGCAGTCATAAATGTCAGGGGTTTAGTGGATTGCCTCCGTTGCCGGGAGCGGTGAACGGCCGGGGCGGGCGCGGCGGCGGATACCAACTGGTGGAGAGCACGATTCCGGGGCAGGTGGGAAAAGAGGAGACGTCGCTATTTGAGGGCGTCGATACCCGGTTGTCGGCGCTGGCTCAGTATGCGGGGGCGAATCCTCCGGCGGATTTGACGTCGGGACTTGCGGCGATCAGCGATGACGCGGCCGAGGCACAAAAGGCGTTTGACGCCGGGAACGACGCGGGTACGGCGGCTCCGGTCGAGGCCGGGTTGACGGCGGTGCGGGGGTTGCGCTCGCGGCTCGGGTCCATGGGGTTGAGCGAGCAGGCTCGGTTTGAGATCGATTTCCGGCTGAAGACCAAGGAACGGGATTATGAGGATGCCGTCATCGCGGCCCATGGTCTGACGTTCGATGCGGTGGCTGACGACGGATTGGTGATTGCGGGGCAGCCGGTGAAGTTGTCGCTGATTGCCGTGAATCGCGGCGCTTCGGAAGTTAATGTAACGGCGGTTGCGATTGCGGGATTCGATGGTACGGGTGGCTGCAAGACTGGTGCTTTAAAGAAGGACGCGATCTACACGTGCACGGAAGATGCCCGCGTTCCGAAGGATGCGAAGCTGACTACGCCGTATTTCTCGGACAACTATTGGAAACATCCCGAGAATCATGCCATCGATATTTTTCAGCCTGGAGTGGAGTTCGGGATTCCGTTTCAGCCGACGCCGTTTCGCGTGGCGTTTCATGTGAAGGCGGGGAGCGTCGAGGTAACGAGGGATGTTCCGGTTCAATTCCGCTATGTGAAAGATATTTATACCGGCGACAAGCGGATGGAACTGAATGTCGTGCCCGATTTTTCGGTTCGCATGACACCGCCACTGGCTGTTTTTCCGGCGGCGGGCGCGGGGATGCGCGAAATTCACGTTGCGGTTACCAACAGCACCAAGGGGAAGGCGCAAGTCAGTGTCGCACTGGAACTGCCGGCCGGCTGGAAGGCGACTCCGGCAACGGTGCCGATTTCTTTCGAGCATGAAGATGAGTCGCTGTCGGCGCGGTTTCAAGTTACTGCTCCGGCGAACGTCAAAGTCGGCGAATACACTTTGCGAGCCGTGGTTTCGGACCATGCGAATAAGTACACCAACGGATATCAGGAGATTGAATATCCGCATGTCGAGAGGCGGCAGGTCATTAAACCGGCGGAGACTGCGCTCAAAGTGGTGGACGTCAAAGTCATTCCCAACCTGACGGTCGGGTACATCAACGGCGTCGGGGATCAGGTGCCGCAGGCGATTCAGCAACTGGGCGCGAAACTGAGCTTCATCGATCAGGACGAGCTTGCTTGGGGGGATCTTTCGAAATACGACGTGATCGTGACCGGAGTGCGGGCGTACGAAAGACGAGGAGACTTGCGTGCTTACAATCATCGGCTGCTCGATTACGCCGAGCGTGGCGGAACGGTCATCGTGCAGTACAACAAGATGGAATTTAACCGCGCCGAATATGGTCCGTACCCGGCGAAGGTGAGCGCGAACCGGGTATCGGACGAATTGGTTCCGGTGAAGGTACTCCAGCCGGGGAACGCTGTGTTCAGTTATCCGAATAAGATCGGCTCGTCGACGTGGGATGGATGGGTGCAGGAGCGCGGGCTTTATTTTCTGGGGGAGAAGGACGCGAAGTACGCTGATTTGGTGTCGATGGTCGATTCCTTTCCTGATAATCCGGGGGAGAAGCTGGGTTCGTTTGTAGAAGCGCAGGTGGGCAAGGGTCGATGGCTTTATCTTGGTTTGGGATTATGGCGGCAGTTGCCGGCGGGGACGGATGGGGCTTATCAGTTGCTGGCGAATTTGATTAGTTTGGGGAAGGCTCCGGATAAGCATTAGGGGTCGGCGGAGGGCAGGTCGGGAACCTGCCCCACTGCGCACTACGGCAAATGCCAATGGACAGGTCGGGGACCTGTCCTACTGCACACTGCGGCTGTACGGGAATGACCGAACACGTAGAGGACTCGATTCGCCGGGGCGAAAAGCGGGGACAGCCCGCTCTGTCCACTGCGGCGTCAGCAAAATATGTTGCTTTGACGATCCTGAGGTCGCCTTGGGACTGAGTAGGCAGTCCCCGCTTTTCGCGGTCTTCATCGGGAAGACAAGACACGTCGACACGAATGTCGACGCGGCACGCCTGGAGGCGCGCGCCACAAAGGTTATAGTAACGAACTTGCTGTACGGGAACGGCGCTACGTTACAGACCGAACACGTAGAGGACTCGATTCGAGGCGATGGCTATGCATTGCTTGCCGTCTACCGAAAAGGAGATGGGATTGGAGGCGATAGGGCCTCCGGTTTGAAAATCCCATTGAGGATTGCCGGTTTCGGCGTTTAGCGCGAAAAAGTTTCCTTCGTCTGAGCCGGAAAAGACCAGGCCTCCGGCGGTCGAGAGGACGCCGGACCAGGAGGCGGTGTGCAAAGGGAACTCCCAGCGGAGCTTGCCGGTCGTGACTTCGAGGGCGCGGATGGCTCCGGATTTTTCGCCGTTGGGGATGCCGCCTTCGCCGCCTCCGGCAAAGAAGGTGCCGGGTTTATAATCGGCCTCGCGCTTGTAATAGATGGATCCTAGCTCGCGGGTGGACACATAAAAGAGGCCGGTTTTCGGGCTGTAAGACGGGCTGAACCAGACGGTGGCTCCGTTCAGATTGGGCCAGGCCATGGTGCCTTCGGCGCTGGGCTCAGTGTTGGGAAGGACCATGGGACGTCCGCGGTCGTCGAGTCCTTTGGACCAGGTTTGCTTGGCGTAGGGGCGGCCGGCGATGAATTCGCCGCTTGTGCGGTCTAGCACGTAGAAGAACGCGTTACGGTTCGCGACGGCGACCAGCTTGCGTTTTACTCCGCGGACTTCGGCTTCAAAGAGGACGGGGACGTGGGTGGAATCCCAATCGTGGGTGTCGTGCGGAGTGAACTGGAAGTGCCACTTTAGCGCGCCGGTATCGCCATCGAGGGCGACAAGGGAACAGGTGTACAGATTGTCGCCGGCGCGCGAATCGGCGTTCCAATCGGGGCCGGGATTTCCGATGCCCCAATACACGAGGTTGGTTTCGGGATCATAGGAGCCGGTGACCCAGGTGGATCCGCCTCCGGTTTTCCAGGTGTCCTTATATTTGTCGTCGGAGGGCCAGGTTTCGTGGCCGGGTTCGCCGGTGGCGGGGACGGTCCAGAAGCGCCAGTCGCGTTTGCCGGTAGCGGAATCGTAGGCGTCGACGAAGCCCCGGATGCCGGCTTCGCCGCCGCTGACGCCAATCAATACTTTTCCTTTGATGGCGAGAGGGGCGAGGGTCATGCTGTAGCCGGGTTTGTAGTCGGCGACCTCGGTCGACCAGCGTTCGGCTCCGCTTTTGAGATCGAGCGCGACTAGATAGCAATCGAGGGTGGCGACGAACAACTGATTATCGAGGACGGCGGGTCCGCGATTGACTCGGCCGAAACCGATGGATTGATAGTCCTTGGGGATGGGACGGGTCCAAGTCCAGAGCTGGCGTCCGGTGCGGGCGTCGAGGGCGGAGGCGGTGTTGGGGCCGGTGATGTACATGACGCCGTCGACCACGATGGGCGAAGTTTCGTTGCGCGTGCCTTCGAACTGATACGCCCATTTCACGTGGAGGGCGGAGACGTTCGCGGGGGTTATATCGGAGAGCGGAGAGTAGCGATGGCCGGAGTAATTTCCAGAATAGGTCAGCCAGTTGGCGGGCTCATTTTGCGCGTTGACGATGCGGTCGTAGGGGACCTGCGCGGTTGCTACGGCGGCGGCCAGGAAGAGAAAGCACCTCATGATTTTCCCTTGAGGGAGGCGAGATAGGCTACCAGATCGTCGAGGTCCGAAGGGCTCAGTTCATAGGAAGGCATCGGGGTTTGATTCGGCAGCCTTTTTAGTTCTCTCAAATCGGATTTGCGGAAGCTGTGAAACTGGCCACGCGAATCTTTCATTTGGATGCTGAAGGAGTCTTCGTTGACGCGAATGCCTCGGATCGTCGCGCCGGATTGGGTGGTGGCAGCTACGTAGAGAAAATCTTCGGGGAGCAAAGTTGCGGGGCGGAGAATCGCTTGGCGCAGATGGGCTCCGTTGCGGCGGGCGCCGATGTCGGTAAGTTCGGGGCCGAAGCCTTCACCTTTTCCGGCGACTACGTGGCAGCCGGCGCAGCCTTTGGTTTCGAAGAGTTGCTGTCCGTGCGAGGGATTGCCGGGGAGTTTTTCTGGAGGGATGGCTCCGAGGGAGCGGACGTAGGCGGCTACGGAATAGACTTCGTGGGGATTGAGCTGCCAGGCGCCGGGCATTTCGGGCTCGATGCCGTTGGAGATGAGCTTCCAGAGGGCTTCATCGTCGGGGGCTCTGGTGAGTTTTGGGCGGTTGAGACTGGGGCCGCGGCCGCCGGTACCGGTTTGGCCGTGGCAGAGGGCGCACTGGGATTCGAAGATCTTTTTCCCTACGGAGGGGTCGGGGGTTTGGGGGAGTGCGGGGAGAGATGCTAGGGCTGCAAGGAGCAGAAGCCGCATGGGAATCGGGATCAGTATACACAATTTCGGACGGAGGTTAAGCATTGAATGCTTGCAGATCGCACCCTCGCAGGCTGACCGCTCCCTGTAAGGCGCAACAAAGCCGGTGTGCCTGCGCGATGTTTTTTTGCGGGGCGGACCCCGTGGCATGGATTCAGATTCGTGCGGGGTGGGGCGGACCCGATCGGGCGCCGGATCAGGATGACTCGGCAGCGGATACGGGTGATCCTTAGAAGGCGCTAGTGTCCCCTGGCTCACGCCAGGGTTATCGTCAGTGCGGGATCTGGCGACCAGGGAGCCGATAACGAAATGACCTGGGGCAGCCGGCAACATCGGGAAACGATCGCTCCCTATGGTCGCGGCTCGGTAGGGATAAACTAGCGTGTGCCTGTGCGAATTATTTTCTGGAAAGGGGCGATCATGGCGAATTGGACGCGAAGAGGGTTTCTTGGGGCGGCTGCGACATCACTGTTGGCTCAGCAGAACCAGCCGCGGACGGGGCATGGATCCATCAAAATCACCGACCTGAGGTGCGCGATCATCGGCAAGAATCCGGTGGTTCGAATCGTTACGGATCAGGGCGTCTCCGGGTACGGGCAAGCGGAGTCGACCAAGCCGTATCTCAAGCCGATGGTTCTTTTTTATAAAGACTATCTACTCGGCGAAGACCCGACGGACGTGCAGAGGGTGATGCTGAAGATCCGCAGGCTGGGTGCGTTTAAGCCCTGGGGCGCGGCGGTAAGCGCGATCGAGATCGCTCTTTGGGACATTGCGGGACAAGTGGCGGGCGTGCCGGTCTATAAGCTTCTGGGCGGGAAAATACGGGACCGGGTCCGCGCCTACAACGGAGGCGTCCGCTTTCCGATGACCGGCCAAACGCCGCAGGATTACGCCGAGAACGTCCAGAAGATGAGGGAAGCCAAAGAGGGTTTCACGCTGATCAAACAGGCCGTGGGCTTTCACAATCCGGCAATGATGCGCGCCATGACGAACGGATGGTACGACGAACCGCGCACGGGCGCGTCTCACTCCGATCGCGGTTTGTTGACGGAACGCGGGCTCAAACAGATCATCGCCTGCGTCGAAGCGATGAAGAAAGTCCTGGGCGATGAGATCGGGCTCGCTCTCGACTGCGGGCCGGGATGGATGGTAAAGGACGCGATCACGTTTGCGCGGGCGCTCGAGCCGCTGCACATCGCCTGGCTCGAAGACATGATCAC
Source organism: Bryobacterales bacterium (assembly GCA_963698105.1). Classification (GTDB taxonomy): domain Bacteria; phylum Acidobacteriota; class Terriglobia; order Bryobacterales; family Bryobacteraceae; genus Palsa-187. The sequence continues at coordinate 262,282 of CAVOPN010000021.1, read as the reverse complement.
GGGCGATTATATGCCGTACCCCAATGCGGAGCTTTTTCGCGATCTGAAGATGGGCACTTCGCTGCCGATTCACACCGGAGAAGAGATTTACTTGCGGGAGAATTTTAAGGACCTGATTGAAAAACAAGCAGTCGATGTGGTGGGGCCCGATCCGGAAGATGTGGGCGGATTAGCGGAGATGAAGTGGATCGGGGAGTACGCGGATCTGCACGGCATTCTGATCGCTCCGCATGGAATTTTCGACGGGCTGATCGGGCTTGCGGCGCATGTGCATCTGGCGGCCGTCCTGCCGCAGAATTACATCGGCTTCGAGTATCCGGTGGGCCAGCCGGAATGGTGGTATCAGATCGTCGACGGGCTGCCGGATCCGATTATGAAACGCGGCTTCATCGACGTTTGGGACCGGCCGGGCTTGGGCGTCACCTTCAATGTTCCGGCTGCGAAGGCGCGCCTGGCGGACGAAGATCGTCACTTTTTCGACTGATGGATCAGGGCTGCGCCGCGAGCTTATCCAAGGTCCGATACCGGCCTTCGTGATGCGCGGTCTGAGCGCGGGTATCGACGTCGATCTGCATGAACTGGACCGAATCGCCGCTGTTGGCGGCGGGCCATTTCGGAAGTCCAGCGCCGTTCGGATTTCCGGTCTTGATGAAGTTCGCGAAGTATTGCTCCATCGTGGACGAAACCTGGTGATCGTCCGGCGTCCACGCGTAGACTTTATTGCTGTCGAGGTTCCCGAGAGCGTACTCAATCTCGGCGGAGTGCACCGCGCCTAGAGGAGCGGGCCGGGCGGCGGGCGCGGGCCCTGACGATTTGACGATTCCTCCGGCAAGTCCGGCGGTGACGTTGCCCATCTGGGCGTTCATGGCAGGGCGCGGACGGGAATAGTAGTAGCGGTAAACAGGCTTGCCGCCGGTCTTTCCAGCGAGGTCGATCCACTTCCAGGTGCTGTAGGCGATGAAACGCGCGCTGGCCAGCTCGGTTGCAAGGTCGCGAGCTTCGTCGTTCGTCGCGGCGGTGTACTCTTTCGCCACCTCGGCGCCGTGCTCACCATATAACCGGTGGATGGCTTTTTCGAGGTTCTCGGGCGTGGGAGGATCCTGGCCGAGCACGGAGCGTCCATTCATCTCCTCAGAGTTCCAACCTGCGAGCAGAGGCACGTGCGCTTGTTTCCCCTCGGCGAAGATTGCCACTGGCCACTCGGGGAAAAAATAGCCGTCCATCACGGGACTAAACCGAGGTCCGCCACGCTTGCCCGCGATTTCGAGAAGCTGGGGGGCTTCGATTTCGCGAAGCGCTGCAATATTCGGCTTGCCGGCGGCGGAAGCGAATTTCACACCCTCTTCCTCGCCTTTCGCGAGTGCAACGGGCGCGAGCGCGCCGAGAATGGACCCGCTTTCACCGATCGCGCCGGCGATCAGATCCTTCGAGAGAGGAGACGCCATCTGAGCGCTCACGGCGATCGATCCAGCCGATTCGCCGGCAATGGTGACTCTGCCAGGATCGCCTCCGAATGCAGCGATATTCTTATGGACCCACTGGAGCGCCTGGTTCTGATCGAGCAGCGCATAGTTGCCGGAGACGTGGTGGGGCGACTCCTTAGAGAGCTCGGGATGAGCGAGGAATCCAAAAACGCCGAGCCGGTAATTTACCGTGACCGCAACGATTCCTTTGGTGGCCATGCTCTCGCCGTCGTATCGAGGTTCGGAACCGTCGCCGGCCACGAAGCCTCCGCCAAAGAAATAAACCATGACGGGAAGCTTTTCACTGCCGGATTTGGCGGGTGTCCAGATGTTGAGGTATAGACAGTCCTCGCTCATTCCGTTGGAGCGAAAGCCCATATCTCCGAAGACGGCCAGCTGCATACAGCGCGGGCCGAACTGTTTCGCTTCCCGGGTACCGCTCCAGGCGGCGGGCGGCCGGGGCGCCGTCCAGCGGAGGCTTCCGACGGGTGGCTGAGCGAACGGGACTCCTTTAAATTCCCGGATGCCGGAGGGCTGGACGCCGGTGCCTTCGAGGATCCCCGAGGAAGTCTTGACCAGGTCTTGCGCGGCGAAGGCCGACAAAGCGGTGGTCAGCGTCAGGAGTGCAGAGAGGCAGTGGGATTTCATAAAGAGTCTCATCGCGGACGATATCATGCTACCCTTTCGGACCTCATTTCGCAATTGAACGAGAGCAAAATAAATTCGATGTATAATACCGGAAATTATGGCGTTGTTTTTCGAAAAATTTTCGAGCGCGAGGATGGCGGCAGCTTTGCGATACCGGCCGACGCCGGATGCGGAAGTGGCTCAGGTGAATATCGATAGCCCGGTGATTGCTTTTTGGAGAGCGGCGCGCGAGTGGGATGCGACCATGCGGGTTCGTAACCGGTGGATGCCGGAGGAAGGCCCGCGCGCGCGGGTTGCGAATCGCGCCAGGACACAATTTGAGGATTGGGGAATCGGCGAATCGAAGCTGGCGGAGATCGCGCGTTGTGAACGGATCGAGGTCCTTTTCGAATCCGTCGGAGTTGCGGCTTCGCAGCCTGCCGCGGTCCAGCGGCCTAAACCCAAAGCGAAGGGATTCAAGGGAATCCTCGACTGGTTCACAGCATTAGCGGCCGTCGGCGAAGTTCGCCGCATGCCCTGGGAAAGCCTGCTGGTGATGGCCGCGCGAAAGTATCAGAACCACGAAAAAGTGCTGGTCTACAGGCGCATCGCGGGGTTGGAAAAGCATAAAGCGCATTTCGCGACCGAAAGCACCAAGGCGCTGTTCGTCGAAACCGCCCCGGGGCCGCTGTGGAAAGTGTATGATTTCGACTTCGAAGAAAGATCGGTGAAGGCGTACCTGAAGGGCATCGATGTGGAGCGAAAACAAAACCTCTCTCTTGACGAGTTGAAGACGTATGTGGCCAAGAATAAGTTTGCGGTCATTCATGTCTCCGGACTGGATGGAGTACAGGGATTTCAGATCCTGGAGGAGCAGGCGCAGGATGAGAATTCCACGGAGGCGCCGGCGGCGGTGTCTTCGACCGACGCGACGGCTACTGAGACTGCGCCCGCCAAGCCGGCGCCGAAACCACAGCCGGGGATTTATTTTCGCGATGAGCAAGGCCAGCCACGAGTAGAATCTCCGGAGAAAGTGGCGGGGGCGCTGTGCGCGGGCACGAAGAAGCCGCTGCTGGTGACGTTCAATGTCTACAACTCATCGGCCCAGCTGGCGGCGCAAACAGTGAAACAGGGAGCGGCGGCCGCCATCGGATTTCAAGACTATATCGATGACACGGTCGCCGACATCTTTTTCGCCAACTTATTCCGCGCCTGGAGCGAAAAACCGGGAACTCCTTTGCTCGAAGCATTCTCGGTCGCCGTCTCCGAACTGACTCCTTACAGCGAACGCGTGCGCGGATCGGGGGTCACGCTGTGGACGAGCGAACCTCTCTTAGAGGATCCGAAGGCAATCAGCTTGCCGCGCAAAGCGTCCGAAAAATCGGGCCGGAACAAAACGAGGCGGGCGGAGGTCGAGCTCGAATTCGACATCGAGCCTTATCCGTCGCTCAATTATTCAGTGCTGCACAACGGAAAGAAGAAGATGTTCGAGACATTCAAGATCTTCAAGTTCGGAGGCGGCGAAAAAACCGACGTGCGCGTGGAAGTGGTTCTGAATGTCGCGGGGCACAACTTTGAGTTTCGGCAGAGCTATCAGATGAAGCATCACATCCTGGATCTTACGGATGGAATCGGAATCGGGCTGACCTCGGCGCTGAGCCGCTCTCTGCGCGAAAGCGTGCGGACTACGATTTTCGTTCGCGTCACTACGGGGCCTGACGACGAGCGATATTGCGAAACTTTCGACGTCAGCCTGCTCGCCGTCGACGAATGGATTGACGACAATCAGAGCGGAATCTTTCTTCCTTCATTTATTCTTCCGCGTGACCCCGTGATTGCCGAGGTGATCGCCAAGGCGCAAGGGTACCTCATGGCGATCGCCGACGACGCGGCGCAAGGCTTCGACGGCTATCAATCCTGCGATCCAAACGAAGATCCCGCGGACGCGCTGGAGCCGCAGACGCGAGCGATCTGGTATGCGCTCCAGCACGATTACGCGGTGAAGTATATCAATCCTCCGCCGACATTCACGGAATCCTCGCAGCGGCTGCGCACACCGTCGGAGATTCTTAAAGGGGGACGCGGCACGTGCATCGATCTCGCATTGTTGCTGGCCGCGTGCTTCGAGGCGATCGGACTGTACCCGGTGGTGTTCCTGCTGACCGGCCACGCTTTCGCCGGCTATTGGACGGGAGAAGAAGCGCAGGAAAAATTCCAAACCACGAAACGCGATCCGACGGCGGAATTGGACGACAAGACTTTCGTCAGCAAATTCGAGCAGGATCCGCAGGCGCTGGCCGCGGAAAACGTGCTGGCTCCGGTCGAATGGAAGTATGACTCACAGCGCCTGGAGGAGATCCGAATCGCTGTGGAGGAGGGAAGATTGGTGGCGATCGAGGCCACTTATCTTACCAACAGCAGCAGTTTTTCGAGCGCCTGCGATGTCGGCGGAAGCAATCTGGACAGCGCCGAGGAGTTCGACTCGATGCTGGACATCAAGCTCGCGCGGGATAAAGACGTCACGCCGCTGCCGATGGCGTTCGCGGAAGGAGCCTAGCGATGCCGATTTCAGACGATCAGGTGCGCGAGGTTCTCACGACTTATGCCAAGCTGGGCCCGGAACCGCCGCCCGGCCACTCCGCGATCAATGAGCTGCGCCGGGGACGCCGGCGGCCGCCTTACCGGCCCGCGAATCAGGTAAGCCTGATGGTCCGCGACGATGGGCTTGCCGTTTGGGATTGGGGATTCGAACCGCGCGCGCGACGTATTGTTACGACACGATTGAGACGCGCCGGCCGGCTTGCCGCGGGACCGGAACTGGGGGGACGGGAAATCTTCAGTCAAATTCTCAAGCCCGTCGGCGTGAACCAGATCGGCGAGATGCTACAGGATTTCGACACCGCGCGCAATCCGGATTTCGATCGCAAGGCGGGGTGGACCTTGCGGCAGTGGCACCCGGCGAAGCAGGTTTTGGGAGCCGCGAAACCGGCAGAAGCGAAGAATATTCTGGTGATTGTTCACGGCACTGCAAGCTGTGCGGATCACATCGTCAGCGAAATCCAGCGCGCGCCGGGCGGAGCGAAACTGCTGGCCGACTGCGCGAGCCATTACTCGGCGGTACTGGCTTTCGAGCATCCGACATTATCGATGAGCCCGGTGCTGAACGCGCTCGATCTTTCGGCGGCGCTCGCGCCTTACGGGAAATGTTCGGTGGATATCGTGTGCCACAGCCGCGGGGGACTGGTCGCGAGCTGGTGGATGCACGTGGTCGATAATCTGGCCCGCGACAAGCGGTGCGTCTTCGTGGGCTCGCCTCTGCAGGGAACCAACCTGGCGAACCCCGCTAAGCTGCGCAGTTCGCTGCATCTGCTCGCGAGTTACGGGCGCGCGCTCGGCACCGTCGGAATCGCCGCTGGATTTCTCGCCTTGCCGCTGACCATCATCAAGGTCGCGTCGTCGGTTGTGGATTTCACCGCGAAGACGCCTTTGCTGGATGCCGCGCTCGCGATGATTCCGGGCTTGGGCGCGCAATCGGCGATTGGCAACAACCAGGAGCTGCTTCGTCTGAACGCCCGCAAGTTGCCGGGCCAGGGGGCTCCGGCGCACTTCTATATCCGCGCCAATTATGCCAGCAAAGACGTCGGCTGGAAGTTCTGGCGCTATTTCACGGACAACCCAATGCTGCGCATCGCCGATGCCGCCGTCGATACTTTTGTGTTTCCCGGGGACAATGACCTGGTGGTCGACACCGATTCGATGTTGGACAAGCTGCAAGGCCCGGAATTTCGCTTTCCTGACGCTGACGGAATCGTTCATCATACTAATTATTTCGAGCAGCAGCAGACTGTTGAGAAGATTCGAGAATGGCTACAGATTCCCTAGGAAGATATCGCACGGAAGGCCGGGTCCACGCCGTCACCGGACGGGGCTTGATGGTACAGCCGCGGTCTTTTGAAAACATCGGCGCTGACCGCTCCCGATGGTCGCGGCTCCGCAAGGCAAACGTGGATACCACGCAGTATGGAAGCAAATTGTTGAGACTGACGGCTGGTCTGCTGGCGATGCTTACGGGCATCAGCGCGGACCGGGCCGCCGTCGATTGGGCGTTTTGGGGCGGCGATCCGGGGAGTGCGCATTACTCGAGGCTCTCCGATGTGAACACTGCGAACGTTTCGCGGCTGCGGCAGGCTTGGGTGTGGAGGACGGGCGAGACGGAGCTCAAAGAATATGGAACGCGGCCCGGGATGTTTGAGAACACTCCGCTGATGATCGATAACGTGATGTACGTGACGACGCCGTATAACAAGGTTGTCGCGCTCGATCCGGAAAAAGGGACGGTCTTGTGGACCTTCGATCCTAAATCGTACGTCGACGGGCAGCCTGCGAATGGGACCGGATATGTCCATCGCGGGATCGCGATCTGGCGCGGTGCGCGGATGTACTTGAACACACGTTACCGGCTGATATCGCTGGACGCGAAGACTGGCCAGCCGGTGGGCACCTTCGGAGACAACGGTGTGGTCGACCTGAGCCAGGGACTGGTTTGGCCGATCAATAAAATGCATTACACGGAAACGTCGCCGCCGGTGGTTTACAAGGACCTGGTGATTGTGGGAAACGGCGTGGGCGACCGGTTGATGTATAAGAACGATCCGCCGGGCGACGTGCGCGCATTCGATGCGCGAACCGGAAACCGCGTGTGGAGTTTCCACACCATTCCGCAGGCGGGCGAGTTCGGGAATGACACCTGGGGCAAGGATTCCTGGAAAGTGACCGGGCATACGAATGTGTGGGCTCCGTTCACGCTCGATGAGCGCCGGGGACTGCTGTATCTGCCGGTGAGCACGCCGAGCAACGATTTCTATGGAGGGAATCGTCCGGGTAATAATTTATTCGGCGAAACGCTGGTGTGTCTGGATGCGAATACAGGCTTACGCAAGTGGCATTACCAGATTGTTCATCACGGGTTGTGGGACTACGACTTGGCGTCGCCTCCCGTGCTTACGACCATTACGGTGGAGGGAAAGAAAATCGACGCGGTGGTGCAGCTTACGAAAGAAGGCTTCGCGTTCGTGTTCGATCGGGTGACGGGCAAGCCCGTATGGCCGATCGAGGAGCGACCGGTGCCGGCGAGCGATGTTCCAGGAGAGCAGGCCTCCGGGACGCAGCCGTTTCCGACCAAGCCTCCGGCATTCAGTCCGCAGGGAGTCTCGCTCGACGATGCATTCGATTTGACGCCGGAGTTGAAAGCCGAGGCGCAGGCGGAGATGAAGAAGTACCGGCTGGGTCCGTTGTTTACCCCTCCGTCGCTCGAAGGCACGCTGGGGCGACCCGGTATTATCGGCGGAGCGAATTGGGGCGGCGGCGCGTTCGATCCTGATACAGGGATGCTGTATATCAAAACGACGAATTCCCCGGCGATTTTTCGCGTGAAAAAGACCGACCACTCGGCGGCGAATCCGCGCGCGTCGGAAGTGGATGCGGACTGGAGCGGCGATCTGGGGGCGCAAGCGACGTTTCACGGACGGCTGCCGCTCACGAAGCCTCCTTACGGTCAAGTGTCGGCCATCGATCTGAATCACGGGACCATCGCGTGGCAGCAGCCGTTCGGAGATTGGCCGGAATTGCGGGCGAATCCCGCGTTAAAGGGTGTCGCGCTGCCGGAGCAGCTGGGGATGGGCGGGCCGCAAGGTGGAATCGTGACGAAGGGCGGCCTGTTTTTTGTAGGCGGCGAGGATATGTTTCTGCATGCTCTCGACAAGAGTAGCGGGAAGGACCTTTGGCAGGGAGCGCTGGGCGGACGGTCGTATGGAACTCCGATGACGTATCGAACGCGGTCGGGGCAGCAGTTTGTGGTGATTGCGGTGGGGCAGGGAAGTAACGCATCGATCGTTGCGTTTTCATTGGGGAACTAGCTAACGTCGTTATGGAGAACGACCAAGACACGTCGACACGAGTGTCGACGCGGCACGCATGAGTGCGCGCATCACAAGGGGATTATGAAGAGACGGGGATTTTTTCAGAGAACGTTTTCGGCGCTGCTCACTTTGATGGGGGCGAAGGCGCAAGAGGTTCGGGCGGAGGAATTTCAGGATCTCGCGGGCGTTGTTCTGCCCGCTTCGCTGGGGCGACTGCGAACCGACAAGATCGCGAGCGATTTCGTCCGCTGGTTCGGCAATTATAAGGAGGGCGCTGAGATCAGCTCCGGGTATGGATTCCCGCGGACACAAGTGACGGCGGCAAATCCCTCGACCCATTACGCGGAGCAGTTGAAGCAGCTCGATCTCGCGAAACTGGATGCGGGCGCGAAACGGGCGGCGGTAGAGGCGGCTTTGGAGGCGGCGAAAATCGATCGGATTCCGCAGCGCCCCAACGGCAAACACGTAGCTGCCGATCTGCTGGCATTTTTCTATGGATCCGCCGAGGGTGAGGATTTTCTGTACGGCGTGGCGATCAAGCGCGACGATTGCCGGGGGCTCGCCGATTCCGGCAAGCGGCCGCCGAGGTTCACTTAAATGCCGGTTTACGAAAGCGACATCTGCATTATTGGAGCTGGAATATCCGCGGCGATGCTGGCGCAAAAGGTGTCGGAACTGCGGCCTGGTGCATCCATCATGATCGTCGAGGCGGGCCGTTCCCTTTTCGATTTCGAGAATCGCTTTCAGTATCGCGAGCGGATGGAGAAGTATGGAGAGAATCCCTGGCCGGGAGATTTCATTGAAGGGCAGGCGGCGGCCGGCGGCATTTCGCGGACCATGGCTGTCGGCGGACAAGCTCTGCACTGGGGCGGAACCTGCAACCGATTTTCGGAAGAGGATCTGCGGTTGAAATCGATGTACGGGTTGTACGTCGATTGGCCGCTCGATTGGGCAGAGCTGGAAAAGTTTTACTGTGAGGCGGAGAGGCGGCTGGGAGTATCGGGCGCGCCGAGTCCGTTTTCCGGAGATAAACGGTCCGAGCCGTATCCGATGAAGCCGATTCCGCTCACGTGGAGCTTGGAGCGGCTGAAGGAGTGGGGCGATAAAAGCGGCATCCCTTTCCAAGCCACTCCGCAGGCCAAAAATACGGTAGCCTACGATGGCCGGGCCGCGTGCATTCGCTGCGGCACTTGCGATATCTGTCCCACAGGCGCGCGCTATTCGCCGGATTTCACGTTCCGGCGGCTGCTGGCGGAGAAGAAAATCACGCTGCATGACCGGACCTTGATCCGCAGGCTGGAGCTGGACGATTCGAAGTTGACAGTGGTGCGCGCGACGGCTGTTCAGAGCGAGCATCCTCAGGAGGCGGTGGAGTATCGCGCCAAAGTATTCGTGGTGGCGTCCGGTTATACGTGGAGCTCGCACCTGCTGCTGAATTCGGCGTGTTCGCGATTTCCGAACGGACTGGCGAATCGTGCCGGCCAAGTGGGAAAGTACATGAACGGCCACGCGTTTATTCAGGCGTTCATCGAGTTGGACGATGAGATTTATCCCAACATGAATCCGCAGTACGGGCTGATCTCGCGGCAGTATTTCCGATGTGCTCCGGGCGATCCGTATGTGCGCCATGACCTGCGAATCTGGGAGGCCGGGCGGGAGGCTCCGCGGCTGAAGGACAAAGGCGGACGGATTCTGCTGGGCGACGAAATCGCGCGGGACTGGCGTTCGCGGAACAAGCGCGGGATGGCGCGGGTCAGAGCCTATTACGACGTCCATCCGTCTGAGAACAGCGAGCTCACGCTCAATCAGGCGATAAAGAACAAGTGGGGCGATCCGATGCCGAAGATCACGCACCGGCGCGACGCGCCATCGGAGGCGCGCTACCTGTCGACCAAGCAACACATCGCAAATATTTTCGAGCGGCTGGCGGGCAATGATAACGGCAAAATAATGCGGACGAATGAGGGTAACTACCTGGATCATCCGGCGGGCGGGTGCCGCATGGGGACCGATCCGGCGAACAGCGTGTGCGACAATTTCGGCCGTACGCACGATCACGAAAACCTGTTCGTAGTGGGCGCGCCCACGCTGCCTACCGCGGGGTGCACCAATGGGACGTTGACATTCGTCGCGCTCACGTTGAGGTCGGCCGTGGAGATTGCGAGAGTTTCGGTTTGAGCGCCAGAAACGAAGTTATGCGTTTTCGCGGAATCTATAGTCCAATAGGAATCATGAGATGGGTCATCCTATCGCTCTCAATCGCATACGCCTTCGCCGCCGATCCCGAATGGCCCGGGTTTCGCGGACCCTCTTCCAACCCTTCCGCCGTCCATTCGAATCTGCCCGACAAATGGTCGAAAACTTCTAACATTGAGTGGACGGCGACCCTGCCCGGTCTGGGCTGGTCCTCGCCGATTGTCGCGGGCAAGAACATTTTCCTGACCACGGTCACGACCGACGGACAGGCGAAACAGCCGCAAGTGGGCTCCGACTACTCAAACGATTATGTGGCCGAGCTCTCGAAGCAGGGGATCAAAGGCAAGGAGCTTCTGGACCGCCTTAACGCGCGCGATTTCGAATTGCCTGACCAGGTTTCACTCCACTACTTCCTTTATTCCATCGATCTCGATTCGGGCAAGGTCAATTGGAAGCGGGAGTTTTATTCAGGGCACCCGCCCGGGGGCCGTCATCGCAAGAACAGTTTCTGCTCGGAAACGCCGGTTACCGACGGCAGCCGGGTTTATGTCTACATCACCAACCTCGGCCTCTTCGCCTACGATCTGGACGGCAACAAAGTCTGGAACACGCCGCTAGAAAACTTCCCGACCATTCTCGATTTTGGTACGGCATCTTCCCCGACTCTGGTCAACAATCTGGTCATCGTCGTCAACGACAACGAGAAGCAAGAATTCATCGCGGCATTCGATAAAAATACCGGCAAGCAAGTCTGGCGGACGGATCGCGCGATTCACGTCAAAGGGTCCGATCGCCAGACCGGTTGGTCGAGCCCCTACATTTGGAAAAATCCGCAGCGCACCGAAATTGTCACGATTGGTCCGGGACTCGCCATCAGTTACGATCTCGATGGCAAGGAACTTTGGCGCCTTGGCGGGATGTCCGCTATGCCGATCCCGAGCCCTTTCGCCTTTGACGGCCTGTTGTATCTTAATGGCGGTACTGCGAAGGCCCTCGCCGCGATTAAGCCCGGTGCGACCGGCGACCTCACCACGCCGGACGGCGCCAAGCTCAACGATTTCGTGGCGTGGCTGCAGCCCAAAGCCGGGACTTATCTACCGACGGAACTGGCGTACGAGGGAGGACTCTACGTCCTCACGAACACCGGCATCCTCACGCGCTTTGACGCCAAGACGGGTGTGCAAACTTACAAAGCCCGCATCGGGGAAGGCGGCGATTTCACCGCGTCGCCCTGGGGCTACGACGGCAAGATTTTTTGTCTGAATGAAGAAGGCAAGACGTTCGTGATCCGCGCGGGCGACAAATACGAATTGCTCAATTCCAACGACCTGGACGAGATGGCGTTAGCCACTCCGGCGTTCATAGGTGATCGTCTGCTCCTGCGCACTGAGAATCACCTGTACTCCATCCGCGGCAAGCCGAACCGATGAGCGGATCGCTAGGCTGCGCGCTGCCTGGGGGAATCCAAAACCTGCTCCAGTTTTTGAGTACGCGTCTGCAGCTCGACGAGAGAAGCGACGAAGGATGCACGCACATCTTTCCCCGCGCGCTTCAAACTTTTCCATTGCGTCTGAAGATGGGTTTCCAGATTCCTCAGCTCGTGTAATTCTTTGACGACTAATTCTTCGTTATGGCTCGACATGCCTTGATGTTAAGCAAGTTTGCTGCCATAAGATTTTAGAGAAACGGCAATGAATGGGGGCTATATCGATCACAAAGCGCGTGCCGCGTGCTCCCGGCTGTCGAGAGGCGATAAGACAATGTTCCGAACCGGGATTTGGGGGGCCACCTTGGAACCCAAAGTGAGACGACGCTGCTTTCTGATACCGGCGACGATCCGGTCAACCGATTGCAAATTTGCGGCGCAGAGTGCAGCAATCACACTATGGAATATTTGTTAACCACCGCTGTGATGAGATTTCGCGGCCGTAGAGAGCGCGGGCGAAGCGGGCTCCGTCTGGCGGATGATGTCGATCGCGCCTTTGAAAAATGCGCCGTCCTCAATCACGATGCCCGCGGTTTTGACGTCGCCCAAAATGCTCGCTCCGTTCATGATGACGATCCGGTCCTCGGCTTCCACATTTCCTTCAACCCAGCCCCTCACCACGATTTCCTTGGCCTTGATACTTGCCTTGACCTTGCCGTTGGGACCGATCGTCAGGCGATGCCGGACCTCCAGCGTGCCTTCCAGCTGGCCGTCCAGGTACAGTTCTTCCTCGCTGTACATCTCCCCTCTGAACTTCATGGCCTTGCCGATCGAGGCGGCCACTTTGGGCGGCTGTGAAAGGGGCGATGCGTGCACTGGAGGCGCCGTGAGAGGCGAGTCCTCTCGTTCCATGGTTTTTCCCCACATGAATGAGTAAAGAGTCCTTCCGTGATGAATTGGTAAAGGACTCCAGTTGAGCATTCAGCGGGCCAATCGTTATCGCATTGATTTCTTTGGGGGGTGCCGAGGAAGCGGCCAGAATTTTCTACTATATGGTCTAGACAATCTACTGGAAGCCAGTCATTTTCACGCAATAGGGGGCTCACTTCTCCAGCATGAAATTCCCCACGAACAACACGTCGATCCCCGAGGAATAAAAACTTCGCACGGCATCGCGGGGCGTCGATACCAGAGGATCGCCGAACAGATTGAAACTGGTGTTGTAGAGGACCGGGAGTCCCGACGTCTTTCCCGCCTCGTGGAGCAGCCGGTGGAACAGAGGATTTTCCGCTGCGTGGACCGCGTGCACCCGCACCATATCTTCGCCCAGAATCGCGGGGGCGAAGGTTTTCTTATAAGCCGGCCGCACCCGCCCCACCGTTGAAATCGTGCGCGCATTCGGACCGGCGTCGAAGTACTCCGCGGCCAGCTCCGCCGGAACTGAGGCCGCGAATTTCCGGAAGGGCTCGCGATGCTTGATAAACACGTTCAGATTTTCGGTCGAATAAGAATCGAGTGGCGATGCCAGAATGCTGCGATTCCCGAGCGCGCGCGGCCCGAACTCCATGCGCCCCTGCATCCACGCGACGATCTTGTGATCGTCCAGCATGCCGACGGCGCGCGCGAGCAGATCGCCGGTCGACCGGAGATAGGAAAAATTGAGCTTGCAATTCTCCAGCACCTGCTTGATCTCCTCAAGGCCGTAGCTTGGTCCAAGCAGCAGGGTCCCTACGCCCGGCCGCCGCGGACGCTTCTTCAAGTGGTGCCAAACGTGATAAACCGCGCCTAGCGCCGTTCCCGCATTGCCGGCCGCGGCCTGCACGAACACGTTTTTCCAGCATCCGCTGCGCTCCACGAATTCGACCAGAAGCGCGTTGAAAAACAAACCGCCCGCGAGGCATAAGTTCTCGCCCTCGCCCGCCAGAGTCAGCACCGTCTCTTCCACCGTCTTCTGCAATCCGCGCGCAATCGAAGGAGCCAGCACGGGCGGAATGTTGGCGCCATCGGTCAGATCCAGGGCCTCGAAAAACTTGCGGCTGAATCCTCCCGCGGCCAGACGGTTGCCGTCGAAATACGCGCCGTCGATCCGCGCCGCGTCCGAGACGATCTCGCGGAATGCCGCTGCGTACCGATCGTCGCCCGATGCCGATAGCCACTGCACTTTATGCTCGTCGGCGCGCGCGCGGAATCCCAGCAGCTCCGTCACCGCTCCGTACAAGCGACCCAGCGAATCGGGGTAATACCACTCCTTTTCCAGCTCAATCTGATCTGCGGAGGCGCGCCAGCGAGCTCCGCAGCGAAAATCGCCCGCGTGATCCAGGGTCAGCACCGTTGCCCGCTCGAAGGGCGACGCGAAAAATGCCGACGCCGCGTGCGCCATGTGATGCTCTACCACCACGACTTCGGCATGCGGGAACCGGTCGCGCAGAGCCATGTGCAGATCGGCCTCCGGACCCCGCGCCATCGGTCTCACAAGCGCCACGCAATCCACCTGATCCCGCGTCGCTCCCGACAGCTTCAAGCATTCTTCAATCGCGCCCTCCGGCAGTTCCTGTGCTCTTTTCCCGCGCGTGATCTTTGCTTCTTCCACCGCCGCCAGTACTTCGCCGTTTTCCAGCAGCGCGCACGCGGCATCGTTGAGAAGTCCGCCCAAGCCGATGACGATCATTTCGATTTCTTCTCGATTTTTCCCCAGGTATCGCGCAGCGCCACGGTGCGATTGAACACCGGTTTCTCAGGGATCGAATCCTTGTCCGCGCAAAAATAACCCAGACGCTCGAATTGGAACCGGCTTCCAGGCTGTGCATTCGCGAGACTCGGCTCCAGTTTGCCGGTTACAATCTCCAGCGATCTCGGATTCAGATTCGCAGTGAACTCCTGCCCTTCCTCCACCTCATTGGGATTCTCGCGAGTGAACAAAGTGTCGTACAGGCGCACTTCGGCGTCAATCGCATGTTCGGCCGATACCCAGTGGATCGTCGACTTCACCTTGCGGCCGTCCGGGGAATCTCCTCCGCGCGTGGCGGGATCGTAGGTGCAATGAACCTCGATCACGTTGCCTTCGGCATCTTTTACAACGCTATTCGCGGTGATGAAATAGCCGTACCGCAGCCGCACTTCCTTGCCCGGAGACAGCCGGTAGTACTTGGGCGGCGGCACTTTCCGGAAGTCGTCTTCCTCGATATACAGGACCTTGGAGAACGGTACGGTGCGCGATCCAGCAGAGGCATCTTCCGGATTATTCACCGCGTCCATCTGCTCCACCTGCCCATCAGGATAGTTGTCGATCACCACGCGCAGAGGCTTCAGCACCGCCATCACACGGGTCGCCGATTTGTTCAAAGCTTCGCGGACATGATATTCCAGCAGCGACAGCTCCGTGATTCCGTTGGTCTTCGAGACCCCTAAGCTGCGGGCGAAATTTCCCAGCGCTTCCGGGGGATATCCACGACGCCTCATGCCGGAAATCGTAGGCATCCGCGGATCGTCCCATCCGCTCACCAATCCCTGCTGCACCAGTTGCAGCAGCTTTCTTTTGCTCAGCAGAGTGTACGTGAGATTCAGGCGATCGAACTCGATCTGCTGGGGATGATAGATGCCCAGTTGTTCCACATACCAGTCGTAAAGCGGCCGGTGGTCTTCAAATTCGAGGGTGCAGATGGAGTGCGTGATCTTCTCTATCGAATCGGATTCGCCGTGCGCGAAATCGTACATGGGATAGATGCACCACTTGGCGCCCGTACGATGATGCTCCGCGTGCAAAATCCGGTACATAATCGGATCACGTAAATTTAAATTCGCCGAAGCCATGTCGATCTTAGCTCGCAGGGAGCGGGCCGCATCCGGAAACTCCCCCGCGCGCATGCGCTCGAACAGATCCAAATTTTCCTCTACGGTTCGATTGCGATAAGGGCTCTCCTGCCCCGGCTCGGTGAGCGTTCCGCGCTGCTTGCGAACCTCATCGGGCGACAAATCGCACACGTATGCCTTACCGGCCTTGATCAACTGTACCGCCCAGGCGTAGAGCTGGTCGAAATAATCGGATGCGTAATATACCGCGGCCCATTCGCCGCCGAGCCAGCGGACGTCCTCCATGATGGAATCGACGTACTCGGTTTCTTCCTTGGTCGGATTGGTATCGTCGAAGCGCAGATTGCATTTGCCGCCGAATTCCTTGGCGAATCCAAAATTGATGGCGATGGATTTGGCGTGTCCGACGTGCAGATACCCGTTCGGCTCCGGAGGAAAGCGCGTGTGCACGCGGCCCCCGTATTTATTGGTTTCCAGATCCCGGATAATAATGTCGCGGATAAAATTAGACGGCGCTTCAGGCGTACTCATAATTGTTTAACTTTTCACAGGCTAAAGCCTGTGCCACCAGGCGTTCATATGTTCTCAAGGGCTTCATCGATTCGTTTCAAGGAAGTCTCCCGTCCCAACACCACCAGGGTCTCAAACAAAGGAGGCGAGTTCTTGCGCCCGCAGACCGCTACGCGAATCGGCTGAAACATCTGGCCCGGCTTGATTTTCAACTCGACCGCCGCCGACCGCAATGCCGCATCGAGAGCATCATGATTAAACTCCGCAGCCGCCAGTACCTCACGCGACTTTTCGAGCGCCACCCGAGCCATCGCCAAATCCCCTTTTTGCGGAATCAACTCGGCGGTATCGTAAGGCGGCAACTTGTCGACAAAAAAGAAATCGGCAACTGTAACGACATCGCGCAAAAGCTTGATCCGCTCCTGAATCAGGGGCGCGACCTGTAACATCTTCTCCGCCGTCACATGGAAACCCGCCGCCTGCGCAAAAGGAATCATCATCGCCGAGAGTTGTTCGACCGGCAAACTTTTGATGTGCTCGGCATTCAGCCACACAGCCTTGGAATCGAACGGATCCTCATCCGTAAAATTCACTGTCGCGTTGGATTTGTTCACCCCTTCGAGCGTAAACAGTTCGATTAACTCCTCCCGCGACATCTTCTCCCGGTCGTTCTTCGGAGACCATCCGAGCAGGCACAGAAAATTCACGAAGCTCTGCGCCAGAAATCCCGCGCCGCGATACGTCGTAACGCTCACCACCGGCCCGTGCTTGCGCTTGGATAATTTCGAGCCATCGGGCGCAATCAGCAGGGGCAAATGCGCAAATTTCGGAGGCGCCACGCCCAGCGCCTCAAAAATGAGCACATGCTTAAACGTATTGGTCAAATGATCCTGTCCGCGAATAATGTGGCTGATATTCAAAGCCGCATCGTCGGCGCAGGAGGCCATATGATAAGTCGGCACGCCATTGGAGCGCAGCAGCGCGAAATCCTCAATGTCCTCCGTTGCCTTGGTTTGCTCACCGTAAACCAGATCGGTAAATGAAACTTCCGTTCGTGTATCGCGCGGGACCTTAAAGCGCACGACGCCTTCTGCATCGCGATACGCAAACCCCTTGGCAAGAATTTCTTCGGCGGCCCGTTTATGGAGATCAAGGCGATCGCTCTGGCGGTAAAACTCATCCCAGCCCAAATCCAACCACTTCAAGCCTTCAAAAATCGAATCCAGAGATTCCTGGGTATTGCGCTCAATGTCAGTGTCGTCGATGCGCAGAATCATGGTTCCACGGTTGTGGCGAGCGTACAACCAATTGAAAATAAAGGTCCTTGCACTGCCGATGTGGAGATAGCCGGTGGGCGAAGGGGCAAAACGCACTCTGAGCATGGGAATTTTTAGCATAGCATTTTAGTCACTTAAGCCCTTCAAAAGGACTGGTTCATTGTCTCAGCCCCCGGCCACGGAGCTTGTTGAATGAAAGTGCCAGGTGTCAGATAACGCGGGGGTAATTACGACCGAAGAAGCGCGCCTGGTCTTGGGTTCGTTCCGTAGTTTCGAAAGGCCGGTGGTGCCCGGGGCGGGAATTGAACCCGCACACCCTTGCGGATAACGGATTTTAAGTCCGTTGCGTCTGCCGATTTCGCCACCCGGGCACGTCCTTTTCATGATGACATAGCTGGTATCCTGAAATTACTAACGTCATGCGCCGTACCCGGTGGCTTTTTCTTTTCGCCATCATCTTCATCGTCGTTGCGGTTGGCGCGACTTACCTAAAGAGCAAGCGAACTCTCGAACGAGATGCGCCCGCGCGTCCCAAGCCCCTGGCCAGGAATATGGACGGCAGTTTCAGCAAGTGGACTTATTCCGATCAGAAGGGCACCACTCCGCACGTAACGATTACCGCGGATACGATGCGCGAATCCTCAGGATCAACGGCGCTCGATCTGGAAGGCGTCGAGCTGAAGCTATATAACAAGGATGGAAAAAACTACGATCTGGTGAAGACCGCGGCGGCGTTGTGCGATCCGGCGGCGAAAACGTTGTTCGCCGATGGCAAGGTGAACATAACCATGAGTGTGCCGGTGGATGGTCCGCAGCATGGGCGCATCGTCAGAATCCAGAGCTCCGGAGTGAAGTTCGACACGCAGTCGGGAAAGGCGAACACCGACCGGCCGGTGGAGTTCGAATTCGACCACGGCGGAGGAACCGCGGTGGGGGCCGAATACGACCCGCAATCGCGCGAGCTGCACATGAAATCGCAGATCGCCCTCGATTGGCAAGGGAAGACCGCGGCGTCGGTTCCGATGCACATCGAATCGGGGGAAGCGTTCTATCGCGAGCGAGAATCGAAAATTATTTTGATTCCGTGGTCGAAACTTACCCGCGACACGCTGCGTCTCGAAGGAGGAATGTCCGTCGTCACGCTTGAAAAAGGCGAAGTGAGGCTGGCTGAAATCGAGAAGGGACATGGGTCCAAACAGGATGGAGAGCGCAATGTGGAGTTCGGATCGAACGCGATGATCCTGAATTTCGCGGATGGGCTGCTGGTGACGAAAATCACCGGCGACGGCAATGCGCATCTGACGTCGACCACCGATGCGGCGAAGACCACGGTGACGGGGAATCGAATGGAGATGGGTTTTGAAGCCTCCGGCAAGGAGAGCACTCTATCGACGGCGATCGCGATGGGCAAGAGTGTCGCAGAGACCGTGCCGACCGTGAAGCCGGGTACGCAGCCTGGCGATACCAGAATTCTGCACAGTGAAGTGATCCACCTGAAGATGCGCACGGGCGGACAGGAGATCGATTCGGTGGAGACGGACGGCGCGGCCACCATGGATTTCCTTCCCAATCGTGCGGGGTTGCCGAAGCGGTTCATGACCGGCGACAAGATCTGGATCAAGTACGGCGAGGATAATCGCATTCAGAGTTTCCGGTCTGTGAACGTGACGACGCGGACGGAGAAGGCTCCGACGGAGAAGGATATTAAGAATAAAGTTACGCCGCCGCCCGGATTAACTTCGAGCAAGGAGATGCTGGCGACGTTCGATCCGAAGACCAGCGAGCTGAGCCATCTGGATCAGAAGTCGGATTTCAACTATGACGAGGGCGACCGCCACGCGCGGGCGGAGCATGCGACGCTCGAGCAGGATAAGGATTTGATGACGCTCGATAAGGGCGCGCGGGTGTGGGATTCGACGGGGTCGGCGGCCGGGGACCATATCGTGATGAATCAGAAATCGGGAGATTTTACAGCCGAGGGGCACGTGGCGTCGACGCGCATGCCGGATCCGAAGGGCAAATCGAGCTCCATGCTGAATACCGATGAGATCATGCAGGCGCGGGCGCAGAAGATGGTTTCGACGGACGAGAATGCGAAAATTCACTACGAAGGGAACGCGGTGGCGTGGCAGGGATCGAACCGGGTGGAAGCGGACCGGCTGGATATCGATCGCGATGCGGGGATCATGGTCGCAGATGGCAAGGTGGTGAGCCAGTTCGTGGATAAAGATAAAAAGGATAAGGACGGCAAGGTCAAAGCGAAGACGACGGCGGCAGTTCCGATCTTTACCGTGGTGCATGCGCCGCACCTGGTATACACCGAGGAGACTCGCGTGGCGGTTTACAGCGGCGGAGTCAAGTTGCAGCGGTCGTCGGATTTGACGGTGACGGCGCAGGAGATCAAGGCTTATCTCAATGATGCCGACGCGGATTCGTCGCTGGACAAGACGGTGGCGGATGGAGCGGTGAAGATCGTGAGTACGGCGCACGCGAAAATACGTACAGGAACCGCCGAACATTCGGAGTATTACGCCGACGAAGGGAAAGTGATTATGAGCGGGGGAACTCCTTTGCTGATCGATATTAAGGCAGGCAGCAAGACTCAAGGCGATAAATTGACGTGGTGGGCGAACGATGATAGGCTGCTGGTTAACGGCGTGCCGCTCAATCCGGTGAGGAGCATCGTCCGCAAGAAATAGCTTCCGTGCATACCCTCGAAACCACCGATCTTACCAAGTCCTATCGCGGCCGCAAGGTTGTCGACAACGTGTCGGTGTGGGTGAAGCAGGGCGAAGTGGTGGGATTGCTGGGTCCGAATGGGGCGGGCAAAACTACTTCGTTCTATATGATTGTGGGGCTGATCACGCCGGATTCCGGGCGCGTGATGCTGGACGGCCAGGACATTACGCCGCTTGAAATGTATAAGCGCGCGCATAAGGGCATCAGCTACCTGCCGCAGGAAGCGTCGGTGTTCCGCAAGCTGTCGGTCGAAGACAACCTGATGGCGATTCTGCAAACCCTCCCGTATAACAGGCGGGAAAGGCATGACCGGATGGACCGGCTGATCGCGCAGCTGGGCCTCGAGACAGTTCGGCACAGCAAGGGGTACGTGCTCTCAGGCGGCGAGCGAAGGCGCGTGGAAATCGCGCGGTCGCTAGTTATCGAGCCGAGCTTTCTGCTGCTCGACGAACCTTTCTCGGGGATCGATCCGATTCAGGTGCTGGAGCTCCAGAAGATCATCTTCGACCTGAAAAATTCGGGCATTGGGATCCTGGTGACGGATCACAACGTTCGCGAAACGCTGGCGGTGACCGATCGCGCCTATATCATCAATAACGGACGGATTTTCCGGTCCGGATCGCCCGAAGCCTTAGGCAACGATCCGGAAGTGCGGCGCGTCTATCTGGGTGAGAATTTCAACCTGGAGTGGCAAAGCGGTCGCTGGCAGGTTCCGACGGAGGGCTAAAATGCGGGTTTCGACTCTGGTGTGCTGCACGCTGCTCACCGGAGTCAGCCGCGCACAGACCACGCCCGATTTTCAAAGCCAGGCCCGCGAGGTTTTGCTGGAGGTCGTAGTGCGAGACGCGCATGGGAAGCTGGTCACGAAAATCGACCCTGCGCAAGTCTCGGTGTTTGAGGACGGAGTCCGCCAGGATATAAAATCCTTTCGTCTGGTTCCAGGGCGGGAGGTGCGGGCGGAGCTCGAACGGGAGACGGCGGCCGCGGCGATGAAGCCGGAGGCGTTGCACTTCGACGCGGCGAGACGTCCACCATTGAATCCTCTGCGCACCGTCAATGTGGTTTGCCTCATCCTGAACGATGTAAATTCCTCCACCCGCGGGTTCGCCTTCGACGCGGCTCGAAAGTTCGTCAACAGGGATGTGCGGCCCGACACCTACATCGGCGTTTTCTCCCTGGATTCAACCGGCCTCAAGCCCGTCTTTCCTTTCTCGAACGACCGCGAGCGACTCCTCAAAGCGGTTGAGCTCGCATCTATCAACCAGCTTCTCACACT
Source organism: Bryobacterales bacterium (assembly GCA_963698105.1). Classification (GTDB taxonomy): domain Bacteria; phylum Acidobacteriota; class Terriglobia; order Bryobacterales; family Bryobacteraceae; genus Palsa-187. The sequence continues at coordinate 241,040 of CAVOPN010000021.1, read as the reverse complement.
CAATATGGGCGCAAGCGCTATGCTGAGCGCCGTTCCCGGGATTTCCGTCGGGATCGCTCCCAGCTCTGACTTGCGGGCAAACATGGAGGGCTCCGTCATCACTGGACTGCGCGAGATCGATTCCCTGATCGGCATGGTGAAGCAGCTCAGCCAGATTCCATTTCAGAAGACTGTGCTGCTAATGAGCACCGGCCTCACCCGGCCGCCCGACCAGTTGGAATACTGGCAATCGCTGATCAAGCTTGCAAATAAAGGAGGCGTGACTTTCTACGGACTGGACCTCTACGGCCTCGGCGTCTGCCAGGATACTCCCGCCGATTGCCGCACGTCGTCGACGCCGACCGACTCATCCCGCGGACTTGTGCAAACGGCCGCCACGCTAAGTCAGAACCAAGCGGCGCTCGGTCTGCCAAAGCGCGGTCCTAACTCGCCTGGAGGAAGTAGCACGCAGGGCCCATCGCTTGCGCAGCAATCGATGGAAGCCATGCATCAGACTGACTATCTGCGTTTCGGGGTGCTCAGCGCGAACACGCAAGAAGCTTTGCGCGAGCTCTCCGAAAGCACCGGCGGATTCATCATCGCCAACACCAACAACACTGAAGAACTTCTCAGCAAGGTGATGGACGACGTCGACACTCACTATGAGCTCGCGTACCGCCCCGCTTCCCCGACGTCGGATGGGCATTTTCGAAAAATCGAAGTGAAACTGGCTCGCGCGGATCTGCGCGTCGAGACTCGCAGCGGATACTTCGCTGTGCCCGAGACAGGCGAAGGTCCGCTTACGCCCGGAGATTTCGGAGCACTGCTGGCACTGGACGCCAAGCCGCTCCCGCACGCCTTCGATTTCACCTCCAAAGCCTTTCGCTTCCGGCCTAGGAAAGGAACATCTCAATACGCCATTGCTTTTGAAGTTCCGGTATCGAATCTGACGGCTACACCCGAAGGCGACAAGCATCGCTATCACGCCTATCTGCTGGCGCTCGTGAAGAATGCGCAGGGTGAAATTGTGGACCGCGTCAGCAAGGACGTTCCCTCCGAGGTTGCGGATCGCTATCTTCCGACACTGCGCTCGGAAACGATGACTTACGAGCATGCGGTCCATCTCGCTCCGGGCCATTATACTGTCGAGACCACCGTTGTGGACCAGGAAGGCAATCGCGCCAGCGCCAAAACCTTTGCGATCGAGAATCGCGCGACCGATGCGCCGGCCATCAGCGATATCGCTCTTGTGCGCCGCGTGCAGGTTCTCGACCGGCCGCCGGATGAATCGGACCCGTTTGAAACTCCCGGCAAGCGAGCCCAGCCGTATTTATCGACCACACTGCCAGCGGGAGCGCTGCCTTCGATATACTTCGTCGTGTATCCGGCTGAGCAAGAACCGGCAACGCTTCAGGCGCAGTTCCTGAAGAACGGCCGGATTCTGGCGACGCAGAAGTCGGCGCTTCCACAGGCCGATTCGACAGGCGCCGTGCCGATGACGCTGCAGCCCATCGCATCTCCTGGAGATTACGAAGTCAGAGTCAGAGTCGAGCAAGGCTCGCGCTCGGCGGAGCAGATAATTAAATACAGTATTGCCGGGAAGTAGAACGTCAGGCAGCCGCGGCTTGTTCGCCCATCAGATTCGCAAAGTGGGCAACTACCATGGACATCTCGCCCAAGGCGCGCGCCGCAGTGCTTCCCGAGAAGTGACGGCTCATCCGATACCAGGTTCCCATCAGCCGGTAATTGATGGCCAGCATCTGCGTTTCGAGCGAAGAAGGACCTTCTTCAGTCCTGGGCATGTACTTCAACAACTGCCGGACCACCCGATAATCGTTATCGAGCGCCGCGCGCAGCCGGTCGAGATCCGGCGAACTTTCCTGGCGCAATTGAGCCTGCACTTCGGGGAAGCCCAGTTTATTCGAATAGGCCACGTCGGAAGTGTAATCCCGCGCCGTCTTCGCGCTCAGAATCAGCAGACACGTGTACCGGAACCAGTACGCGAAAAGCAGAACTGAGCTGGCCGTAATCACGACGGTAGCGACTAGTTCGATCATACTCGCGTTGTCCTCTGTGGCTGTGCCATGGTCTTTTAACTACGAGAAGCATAGCATCGGGTTTTATCACAATCAATAGATCTCGAGGTACTAAGTGTCTTTTACCGGATTCTAAGGTATATCTTGGCGTTGAAATACCATATCCGCCGGCGCATCGGGGTGCGAACGCACGTAATCCCGGTAAAGACAGGCATAGCTCGCAGTCGAATAGGCCGAGGATTCGAAGCCCAGTCGATGCGCGGTCGAGTCGATCCAATCCGCCGGACCTTCCAATTCGAGGAAGAGCCCGATAGGCGTTTCGTCGATGGTGATCAAACCCGGCTCGGCCGCGAACTTGGTGCGGTACTTTTCATAGCGGAAGCCGGGCGTATAGCCCAGCCGTTTGAGGACCAGCTCGAAATTGAAGGCATCGGAGACGTCGAACTCAATCTCCTCCCGGCTCTTGTGCCGCTCACGAGTAACGGGACCTTTATAGGTGACCGTGGCGCGTCCGCCGGTGCGGCGCAGCCGGAGAAGTTGGTCGGCATTCTTCAGTTCAGCCCCGCCGCGGTCGAACAGCTGGTCGCTTTCGAGCGTGCGGGGAGCCGCGACGGCGTAACCGCTTCTTTCGATCAACTCACGAGCCTCGCGCGCGGTTCCCGCGAACGGAATCTTGACCTCGATTTCGACCATAATCGTTTATGATTAATGATACGATGAGGCGATGCGCCCGTAGCTCAGCTGGATAGAGCATCTGGCTTCGAACCAGAGGGTCGGCCGTTCGAGTCGGTCCGGGCGCACCAATAACCACAAAGGAATTAGTTAGATACGGGCCGCTTTGCGATTTGCGAATCGGTGTCGACAATAGCACTGTGCCCAGAACTGTGCCCACTCAAAGGCACGCGCGCCTTCTCCATCGCGGCACGTGTGCTGTATTCCTGCGGGTGAACCAAGGTAACGAAACGCTCGCCTCTCGAAGTTGCTGGGGATCTGTGCCGTCAAAAGTGCCAGGAACCACGATCTCTTCTGGATAAGTAATCCCACATTTCCCAGGTTGCAACAGAAATGGAACTCCGCGCCACCGTTCGACTCGTGGCCCTATACAAGCACCTCAAGAAGTTTCCATTGCTGATCGGTGAGATACTATGGGGGCTCCGCAAGACCGGGCTCCGCGTTCACCCTCGGAATTTCATCTCCGACCGAAGGAATCCAGCCTGCGTTGTGATCTAAAATGGCATAGCTTCCGTCATCGAGCCGCACTCGGAAGCCCTCCACCTTTGGCACTACCAACTCGTGTCTCACCCATTGAGGGTGATGGTGATGATGTGCGACGAGTGGACAGCGGTGCAGGTCAAGGCATTCCGGCTGATCGTCAACAGTTCTGTTACCTGGGCGAACTGGGATGAGGAGTTGCTTGCGCTGCAGGAGATCCAGGAATCGGATTTCGATCTCAGCTTAACCGGCTTCGATCCCGGCGAGATCGACAAACTGCTGGTGCTCGAAGATGAGGAAAAGCCAACGCTACGCCGCCACTGCCGGCGAAAGGGGTCTCGCGGACAGGCGATCTGTGGATTTTGGGTTCGCATCGATCGTTTGCGGGGACGCAACCAGTCCCGAAGTCGTCACGCGCCTGTTGGGCGATCGCAAGCCGCGGCTGATGGTGACCGGCCCGCCCTACGGCATCGAACTCGACGCCGAGTGGCGCGATCGCGCCGGCCTGAATGGCCACGGCGCGGCTGAGCCGAGCTACATGAAAAAGCGCACTATTACCGGCGATACGCGCAACTACGCGCCCAAAGCATACTGGCCATCGACGGGCACATAGCGAGCGGTTTTCTATCAGGCCGGAAGGCGTCTCGGGGCGGCGGCGGGGGAGCTGTTGAAGCAAATACCTGAGAACAATCTTCGCCTGTCGCTTCCATCGAGCTGGCTGCAGGCCTGACTGGTTTGGCGGGACCGGCGATTACTCAAATGACACAACGGAACCCAACTTACGCTCGCAGTTTTGGTCGCCGGCAGATCATGTCTTCGGAGCTGACAGGGCGCGAAAGTCCGGTCGGCCTGCTCATTCGTTGTCCCGGAGTGCCTCTTCCGGCCACCTGCTGACCTCCGCTGGCCCTGCAAATGCGGTCACTCCTGGAACACGTTCGGGACCTCGGTGTTGCCCCGCGTGCCGCTTTCAGTGGGAAGTCACACTATGCCCAGCGTGTGGTGAAGCTCTGAGCATCGCGCATGGTATGCGCGACCGTAAGATCGTACCTCCGAGCCTGGAAGGATGGTTCCATCGCGGCATGCTTATTCACAGGGAGTTGAACCTCAAAGCGAATAAGGCGCCGTGAAACGCCCTTGAAGCGCGAATGTCGGCGACTCGGAGAGAGCGCCGCCAGATCCAATCTCGGTCGACATTTGTCCGAGTGCGTGATCCACTCGGAGCACAACCCATCGGTAAACGCTAAGGCGCTACACAGGAATCTGTGCAAATCGTCAGCCACTTCTCTATTGCCGACCTGGAGACAGTACGCTGTTAAGAGATCTCTCGGAATTGGTGGTATTCAATTCGACCGCAGCGCAACCATTGGATCGATCCGCGAGGCGCGCCGGGCTGGAATATATCCGGCTGCTGCCGCAACCACGATCAGCAGCGCGCCAACGCCAAAATATGTAATCGGATCGCCAGAAGTCACGCCGAATAGCAGGCTCCCCAGCGTATTCGACAGCGCCCGGGACGCCGCGATGCCCAAGGCGAGCCCTAACGCGGTCAATCCGAACGTCCCCAAAAGGATGCGCCGTTGCAAGTCGGCTGGCGACGCTCCCAGCGCCATTCGGATTCCGATCTCCTGCACACGCTGATTTACCGAATACGAAATCACAGCGTAGATGCCAAGGGAAGCCAGCAGCAGCGCGAAGACCGCGAATCCGCCCAGCAGCATCACCAGAAAGCGTCGCGGAGACACCGCCTTGTCCACCAAATCTTGTAGGCTTCGGATTTCGCGGATCGGCAGATTGGGATCCAGCGGCCGGAGCGCCGCTCGAATTCCCGAAGCGAATGCCTCCCTCGGCAACGTCGTTCGCGCCACGAGTTCCATGTCGGAATAGTCTCCGGTCTGCCGCAGCGGAATATACATCTCGGGCCCGCCCGTTTTTTCGAGCGCTTCGTGACGGACGTCGGCCGCGACGCCGACCACTCGCCTGCCTCCATCTTGTGTCACCACCTGTCCGATCGGATCTTGTCGAGGCCACAGGGTTCGGGCCAACGTCTGGTTCACGATCACCACCTTTTCGCTCGATGCGCGATCCTGCTCGCTGAAGGCTCTGCCGGCCTCTAATCGGATCCCGGCAGCGTCGAAGTAGCCGTCGCTAATCATTCGAATATATGACTCGGGATGCTGGTCCTTGGGGTAAACCTCTCCCTTTACGCCCACCTGCCAGGACCGGTCGCCGGCGAACGGCAAGGCATCGCTCACTCCAGCCGACCGGACACCCGGGATCGATCGCGCCCTTTGGAGCACGTCATCGAGGAAGGCGTTCTGTTGAGCGAGGTTCGAAATTCGAGTAGAATCTACCCGCAACACCGCCGTTTGCTCAGGTTCGAATCCGAGATTGACGTCGAGTACGCGAACAAAACTCCGCACCAGAAGTCCCGCGCCCACCAGCAAAATGGAAGCGAAGGCAATTTCGGAAACTACTAATCCGTTGCGCACCCAGGCACGACGCCTTCCGGCGCTCAACCCGCGACCGCCCTCCTTCAGCGCATCCCGCACGGCTAATGCGGGGGCTTGCAGCGCAGGCAGCACTCCAAACAGGACGCCGGTAAAAACCGCCGCGAGAAGCGTGAAGGCGAGCGCATTTCCATCGATGCGCACGCTATTCAGCAAGGGTAGATTGAAGGCGTTCAAGTGGGACACGACACGTGTGCCGGCGAAGGCGAGGCTTAGGCCGAGCGCGGCGCCGCAGCAGGAGAGCGCGATGCTTTCGGTCAACATTTGTCGAAGCAGACGGAGGCGGCCCGCGCCGAGCGCGGCCCGCATGGCCAGCTCTTTTTGGCGCGCTCCCAGGCGGGCCAACTGCAGATTCGAGAGGTTCGCGCATACGATCAACATCACCACGCCGACCGCGCACGCCAACACCAGCAACGCCGGCCGAACGCGACCATTGATATGCTGATCGAGCGGAGTCAGCCTCGGAACTACGGGGTTCCGTTCGGGATGCTGGATCTCCATCTGTTTTGCCAGCAGGGTGAATTCCGTCCGCGCGTTCTCTACGCTCGCGCCCGGCTTCAACCGGCCGATGATTGTCATCGTGTTGCCGCGCCGATTTGTTTCCTCCGTCAGCGGCCAGGGAATAAAGATATCCACTGGCGTGCCGGGCGCGAACAGGGCGGCGAAGTCGAAAGACTCAGGCAGCACGCCTGCCACGGTAACGGCGCGATTGTTGAACATCAACTTGCTGCCTACGACGGAAGGGTCTGAAGCAAATCGCCGCTGCCAAAAACCGTAGCTGAGAAGCACGGCCTGAGGAAAGTTAGCTTTTTGCCGACATTCGTCCGCCGTGAACGACCTGCCCAACACCGGATCTACGCCCAGCAGCGAAAAAAGATTCTGCGTCACGGAAACGCCCGTCACCCGTTCCGGCTCGCCGGTTCCCGTCAATTGCCAGGCTCCAGTGCCACCGCCCGACCAGCCGGCCAGATCGGAGAAGGAGCGATTCTGCTCTCGCAGGTCCAGGAAGTTGCTCACTTGCGTGGACCATTCCTGGTTCGCAATCCAAACCAGACGGCCCGGATCGCGGAACGGCAGCGGCCGCAGCAGGAGCGCGTTCACGACGCTGAATACTGTCGAATTGGCCCCAATGCCGAGGCCGGCGATGAGAATTACAAACGCGGTGAACCCGGCATCGCGCCGCATCCCTCGAAACGCGTAGCGCAGATCCTGTGCCAGATCGCTCCAACAGCGAAGCAGCCAGACGTCGCGGGATTCTTCTGATTTCTGCGTCATATTGCCGAATTTTCTCCTTGCCGCCGCGCGCGCGTCGACCTCAGTCATGCCTTGCGCGGCGAAGTCTTCAGCCATGGACTCGGTGTGAAACTCCATCTCTTCCCACAACAGCCGCTGCCGCTCGCTATGGGAGAGTAAAAACCGCAAGCGGCGTCGAAAGCGTCCCATTTAAGCGAACCCCATGATCCGCGCGACCGCGCCCGTTACCCGCTTGTAGCGGGCCGACTCCTCCGCCAGTTGCTTCCGCCCCTCGGGCGTCAGTTTGTAGAAGCGAGCCCGCCGATTATTCGCCGATAGGCCCCACTCGCCGGTGATCCATCCATTCAGTTCGAGCCTCTGCAAGGCCGGGTAAAGCGAGCCCTCCTCCACCCTCAGCAGATCGTCGGACAGTTGGTGGATCAGTTGCGCGATCGCGTATCCGTGCAAATGGCCGTTCATCAATATCTTGAGTACCAGCATGTCGAGCGTACCCGGCAACAAGTCGGTCTTTTCTTTCGCCACTCCCATAGGTAGTCTGATGATAATACGTTGCAGTTCTGGTTTAGTTAGCAGGTATTGTTAATTTGTTAACCCAGGTAATCTGTTCAAGCGCGCCGTATCCGGAAGTCGGTGTTCGATGGCCAAACCTCCGCGATCCTAAGATCGCGGCCTCATTGAAGCAACTACGCGCAGGATCGCTGTGCGGATGACGGGGTTCTGATGCGCCCTATATCGGTGGCATTTAGCCTGCCAGTAGGGCGGTTTGTCTAGTTTCAAGAGGAGAAAAGCATCTTGACGCATGCCAGCCCAGCAGAATTTGACGGAATGTCCGTATTCGTTGACGGCCGCTTCCACGTCGTTGCTAATTTTCTGGGGACACCGCAGGCCGATAATAACCTCTCTTAGGAGGAGATTATCCCCGAAACCTACCCAAATCAAGTTGTTGGCATCCGGCTGGTCGTTCAATCGGATAAACATCCGGACTTCCTGTTCGTAACTCCAACTCTGGTGCTTCGTGCGATGCAAGCGGTCTGCGAATTGGTATCCTCTCGGCATCTTATTTGCAGGAGGTTCGGTTGGTAGAGGACATCAGTATCGTTGCGCATTGGACGCGCTACGACAGGCGTGGATAAATCGCCACTCGCGGCCACAATGACCGACGGTGGGACGTAAGCGCCGATCCCTGACCGTAGCGGCAGGGGATTATTGTAACGATTTCTCCCAGAACGCCACTTATAACCTGAGTGGAATATTTAATCCCTAGAAAAAGGAGGTCCAATGCCCGGCAAATGGACAAAATTCAAGCAGTCTGTTGGTTTCAATGCCAGCACGATGCTCTTGCTGACCGATGCCACCGTCCTGGTGCACGACGCAGGCGCAGCCGCGAACGGTACCCCCAACTGGCATAAACTCACGCCGGATACCAAGGGAAACTACGCAAAAGGCACATGGTCCGCATTGAAACCGGGCCCGAATTCGCCGCAGTTTTTCGCCTCGGCGGTCCTCCGCGATGGGCGAGTTTTCGTGGCTGGGGGCGAGTACAACGGCTCCAACGTCCAGGTCGACCTGCTGGCCGCGGAGATCTATAATCCAGGAACGAATGCCTGGACTGTTCTGCCTACCCCGGCCGGATGGACCGCATTTGGCGATGCCATTTGCTGTGTTCTTCCGGATGGACGGGTGATCGTCGGAAGCGTCGGGAACCCAGATAGCCGCACCGCCATCTACGACCCCGTTTCTAACTCCTGGGCAGCGGGCGCCAACAAGCTGGGCCCTTCTTCGGACGAAGAAAGCTGGGTTTTGCTTCCCGATGAAACCATCCTTACTTGCAATTGCTTCGGTCATCCCAACACGGAAAAGTACGTCATCGCGGCAAGTAAGTGGATCTCAACCGGAGTGACTCCCACCGATTTGGTGGAGAGTTCCTCGGACGAAATCGGCCCCGGAGTTCTATTGGCGGACGGCCGGGTTCTGTTTGCCGGCGGGACCGGACACACGGCGCTATACACCATGCCCCCGATTTCCAATCAAGCCGGGACGTGGGCCAACGGCCCCGTATTTCCTAAGAAGGGCGGGCAACAGCTCATCGCCAAGGATGCTGCGGGATGCCTGCTGCCTGGGGGAAGAGTTCTGTTGGCCGTCAGTCCGGCCGGGGGCTGCCCCGTGTCTGACCAAGGCTACTGCCCACCAACCTATTTCTTCGAGTTCGACCCACGCACCAACAAGCTGCATGAAGTAACCCGTCCGGCCAACAGCGGCCAGGCCGTTTTCAACGGACGCATGCTGTTGTTGCCCACCGGCCAGGTGCTGTGGTCCGACGGGTCCGATGTTGTTTCGTTATATACACCATCGGGAACCCCGCACCCATCGTGGAAGCCCGTGATAACCGGCGCGCCCGACCACGTGAAGGCGGGTCAAACTCATACGCTTCACGGACAGCAATTGAACGGGCTTTCGCAAGCCTGTATGTATGGTGACGATGCCCAGATGGCCACAAATTATCCGATCGTCCGGCTGCGTCATGGAACAAGCGGGAAAGTCGTCTTCGCGCGGACTCACGATTTCTCTACCATGGGTGTCGCGACGGGCACCGTCGTTCACTCCACTCGCTTTACCGTTCCAGCAGGCACGCCGAAAGGACATTACCAACTGACGGTGATCGCGAACGGGATCGCTTCGCAGCCGCACAAAGTGAAGGTGAGTTAGGCCGCTGAGGGCTTGACAGGATCATAGTATCGGGTCTGGTCCTAATTTGAGTCAGCCACGTTGCGCAGCGACAAAGAATTATCAAATTCGGCCACGGATTGTACTGTGTGGCGTCGGGTACAGGGGATTTCGGAGGACTGAAGGTCAACGCCTCCCAGTATCCCGAATAAGTAGCATCCCGCCAGTCCGTTTTCGCCGTGAGGCATGGGTGCCCACCGAGGCCTACGCCCGCCAAAACGTGTTGAACCACTCGCCAGCTCAAATTAATACTCCCCGCTTTGACCGAATGGATTCCATTTATGATCGCGGGCTGGGAATCTCCGCATGTTTTGCAATTCGGTCACCCGGCGGAGGCTGACGACGATATAGAGTTTTCCCGTCGATATTGCACCAGGACCCGCGATATTTCCGCCGCGGAACCGGAAGCGGATGGTCCCGGCTGGGATACGCCGTCGGACAAATCTTCTGGACCCACACCGATTCCGGCGGCACCCAATTCAATTATTCGGAGATTGGCGGGAATGCGGCGGCGGTAGCGATTTCACAAGCGTATTATCCGGATAGCCGCGATTTCACCAGTGCAGTGTCCAAGCTTGGATCGCAGATCGGCGTCGATATGGCGTCGAATATTCTGAAAGAGTTCTGGCCAGAACGTGCGCAGGAAGGCGTCACGGAATCATCACTGAGGCGATTTGCCGATGTCCGGTTATCCAGATCCACGAGGCCCTGGATCGTCAATTCGTAAGGAATCGAGGGTAAGTTCTTTCGTTTTAAATGGAAAACGCTCCGGCCGTTAAGCCGGAGCGAAGCGCCATCTGATCAGCCGATCTAAGGAATAACCGTCGTCCAGATCTTCAGTATGTTTGCGTTATCGTCAACCGCTCCCAGACGAATTGTTCCCCAGCCGAGGTTGTTTACCGCCAGGCCGAAAGCACCGCCGTTGTTCGGATCGATCGACATTTGGTTCACAAACTGGCCCGTAGCCGTATATTCAACCAGTTCACTCGGCTGATTCGGATCCATATTGGAACCGTCGCTGTTGGCGACCAAGAGATGGTCGTTGGGGAGAAGCGCCAGGTCGAGCGGACCGTGCAGGTGCACTGGGTCCTGAAGAAATAAAGTGGCACTGACGGTACTGCTCGACGCCACGGCCGTGGGAATCGAGTAGATTGCATTGTCGGTGGAGGAGGCGACGTAGAGAGTGTCGTTCAAGGGATTGTAGGCGAGGCCGCTCGGCCCCAGTTCCAGGGCGGCTGGGTCGCCCCGGTGGCTGAAGTTATTCGCCAGCACAAGATCGCTCGCGCCGATGTTTGTAGGGGTGTACGTAATATCGAACCTCGAGACTACACCGCTGAGAACGTTCGAGAGGAAAACATGGGCCTTGCCGCTGACGCCATTTCCGGTGTCATAGACCGCCATGCCCCATGGTCCGTCCACGGTCGACAAGGTGCCAAAGGTGCCCAGGAACTGTCCGGTGCGAGTCAGCACCGCTAGGTGGCCTGGTTGAGCCGTGGCCAAGGTGCCGTCGGCGGTGGGAAGATTCCCGACCAGCACAATGCCATTGGAAAGCACGCCAATAGCCGCGCTGAGTCCCGGCATAGTGGACGTGTAAAAGGTAGTTACGTTGCCGGCCTTGTCGACCCGCACGATGGTCGTCCCGGTCCCTTGGAGATTCTGCGAGTTGTTGAAGTTGGAGACAAGAATGTCTCCCGCCTGCAACCCGGGCCGGCGGGCAGGTTCTTTGGAGCGAATGCCACGCCGTAAGGATTCACGTCTCCGTTTGAAGGTACAGTGGATACCGACGGCGGGAGCAGAGGGAAGATGCTCTGCGCGGGCAATATCGGTGAAAGTGAGAGGAGCGAAAGAAGGGCCGTCTTTACGCTGCCCAGGCGTACGAATGGTAATGAAGTGTTCATATGTGTCCTTACTAAATTTGTTTTGGATGGAAAATCTTGGTGATTAATTGCGAGCGGCTTTGCGCCGCCGCATTAAAGGCACACCGGTCAGCAGCAGGCCGGCTCCCAGTAGAGTAAGAGTGCCGGGCTCGGGCGTTGCGACGACCGCGATGTTGTCGACGGCAATGTCCATCGCCGTCGAGGAAAGGAGCACTGCATTGAAAGGGCCGCCCTCGAAGGCGATTTCGCCTTCGGGACAGGCGAATCCGGAAAGGAACTGTCCGGTTGATGTCGCCGTGCCTATCCGGGTCGAGCCCTCGAAAGCAGTGATGGTGAAGGGCGACGGCGTAATGAAATCGGAGGTGGCGAAATCCAGCGTGATCGCCGAAAGATCGTGACTGAAGCTGATATTGAGAGCGAGTCCGTCCAAGCCTGCCGGACCCGGATCGCCCAAAACATTTCCGGTCAGGGTTTCGAACATCGAAGCATAAATGGTGAACCCGCCCGAATCGGCGGCGCTGGAGAACGTCGCCGACAGGTTATTAGCGGTATCCGTGAACGTTGTGGAGGTCCCCGGAGTATCGCTGTCGAAGTTGAAGATAGTGAAGCGTTAGCCGCCGCGCAAAGTAGCACGAACGACAGAGACAGTCTGAAAGAGTTAAAGTTCATGAGTAAATTCCCTCGTCAATAGGAAACACGACATTTCCAGGGCAATCCCTCATCGCGGAGAGAACTTTTTTTGCAAAATCGTGAGGATCTTTTTACAGGTACCGTTGCCCGCTTACACTTCCGATATTCTGGGGCTGCTGCCTCGCGTTGTGTTGGCCGGTTTTGATCGTTAGCTGCACTCCTGCGGTTCGGCAGCATTCTAAACTGGAACTGATGGACCCTGCGTCAGCGGCTGACCAACAAAACCTGACTGCGCTGCTCCGCGCGTGGCGTGCGGGCAAACCCGCCGCATACGATCAGGTGATAGCGATCGTATACCCGCAGCTACGCTCCCTTGCTCAACGCTGCCTGCGCGGCCAAAACGAAGGCACCCTCAACGCAACCGGTCTCGTCCACGAAGCCTATCTCAAAATCCTTGGCGCCGACCTTCCCTGGCAGGATCGCGTCCACTTCTTCGCCGTCTCGGCTCGCGCTATGCGTCAGATACTGGTTGATCATGCCCGCGCCAATCGCCGTGAAAAACGGGGCGGTGCCGCCGCGAAAATCTCACTCGAAGACGCGATCGTAATCTCACCCGCTCCCGGAGAGCGGCTGCTCGATCTCGATGAAGCCCTTCAAAATCTGGCCCAGATCGATCCACGCAAAGCCAACCTTATAGAACTGCTCTACTTCGGTGGCCTCACTCAGCCCGAAGCCGCCGCGGCCCTTGGCGTCTCAGAACCCACCGTACAACGTGACTTGAAGTTGGCCAAAGCCTGGCTTCACCGGGCTCTGCAACCCCCGGTATAATTATTAACAGTTCCACCGTGCCTGCTTCCCCACTCACACCGGAACGTTGGCAGCAGATTGAGGCCATTTTCCACCAAGCGGTCGAAGGTGATCCACAGAGCCGCTGCTCGCTTCTAAATCGCCTGTGCGGAACCGATTCCGAACTGCGCCGCGAAGTGGGATCGCTGCTCTCCAGCTCAGACGCCGCGCCGCCTGTCCTGGAAGCCACCGTTCAGCAAGCAGCCGAATCGTATCTCAATCACGGCTCTCCCGATCCCATCGCGGACGGCGACCGCCTGGATCATTACATCATCCGCGACAAACTCGGCTCCGGTGGAATGGGTGAGGTTTATCTCGCCGAAGACTCCCACCTGAAGCGCAAGGTAGCGCTTAAAATGCTTCCCGCCCATCTCATCCGGGATTCGCTAGCGCTCAAGCGTTTTGAACAGGAAGCACAAGTGCTGTCAGGTCTCAATCAGCCCAACCTGCTGACCGTTTTCGAGTTCTGCCATTTCGAGAGCCGTCACTTCCTGGTTACGGAATTCATTGAGGGCGAAACCCTTCGCCAGATCCTCAACCGCGGCGCTCTCCCGCGCTCCCAGGCTCTCGATATCGTCATCCAAATCGCGGAGGCGTTGAAAGCGGCACACGCTTCCGGCGTCATTCATCGCGACATCAAGCCGGAGAACATCATTGTCCGTCCCGATGGATGGGTGAAAGTGGTCGACTTCGGCATCGCGAAGCTTGCCGAGCGGCTGCCCAGTAGCGATACTGACAACCACACGACACCGGGAGCGATTTTGGGCACGCCTCGCTATATGTCGCCGGAGCAGGCTCGTGGCGCAGCCATGGACGCCCGTACAGATATCTTTAGCCTCGGCGCGGTTCTCTATGAGATGCTCACTGGCAAAGCACCTTTTCGTGGCGCAACGCACAACGACCTGATTGCGGACATACCTCGCGCCCATCCAGCCCCGCTGCCACTCGGCGCTTCCAAATCGCTCCAGACGATTCTCCGCCGCGCGCTGGCGAAGGATCCTGCTCAGCGTTTCCAGACCGCCGCGGAGTTCGTTGATAGCCTCAAGCCGATCCGGGAACGTGAAACCCCGCGCGCACCATCCAATCTTAGTAAGGGCGGCATTGGGCGGCGCGATTGCCGCGATCGCCGTTGCGAGCTGGTTCTTCATCGGCCCGCGCATCCGTCCGCTCGCGTCAAACACCCCTCGCACGCTGGCCGTGCTGCCTTTCCGCAACTGAAGCCCGATCCTGCCACCGATTTTCTCGGCGTCTCCCTTGCCGACGAAGTCACAACCAAGCTCGGCTACGTCAAGGCCCTCGCTGTCCGCGCCACCGCATCCGTCAATAAGTACCGCGACGGCGATCTGCACCAGGCCGCCTCGGAACTCAACACCGATCTCCTGCTCACTGGAACCTATCTCAGGGACGGTGACGACTGCCCGGCTACTCGGGTTTCCACCCCGAATCCGTCCTCTGGCAGGATACGCTTGATATTAGGTACGACAAGCTGCTCACCGTTCAGGACCGTGTTGCCACGCTCATTATCCAGGGCCTGGAACTGCGTCTCGGTCCCGATGAGCAGGCCCAACTCACTCCAAACGCACCTATCAACAAACTCGCGTATGAATACTACCTGCGCGGTGTCGATCTCTACACTGCTTCTAATTTTTCCGCCGCCATCACGATGCTGGAAAAATCCGCCGCAATCGACCCGAACTATGCGCCGACCTGGGCCTATCTCGGCCGCGCCTACACCACCAGCGGATCTCTCCAGTTCGGCGGCCGCGATCATTACCGCCGCGCGGAGCAGGCTTACGACAAAGCCATCGCGCTGAACCCCGTCTTCGCCGAGCCCCGCGTTTACATGGCCAACCTGTTCACTGATACGGGCCGCGTGGAAGAGTCTGTGCCGCTGCTCAGAGTCGCTCTTCAAGGCAGCCCCAACAATGCCGAAGCCCATTGGGAACTAGGTTATGCCTATCGCTACGGCGGCATGCTGGAAGAGTCGGTCGCCGAATGCGAACTCGCACGCCGTCTCGATCCGGAAGTAAAGATCAATAGCGCAACGCTAAACTCTTATCTCTATCTCGGCCAGTATGACCGGTTTCTAGCGAGCATCCCCGCGAACGATTCCCCGCTGCTGCTCTTCTATCACGGCTTCGCTTCCTACTACAAACACAACTTCGCCGCGGCCAATACCGATTTCGACCGCGCCCTCGAACTCGCCCCGGACCTTGTGCAGGCCCAGATCGGGAAGGCTCTCAGCGACAATCGCCCTGCTCGGCTCTACGATACGGAGCGAAAGATGGACGCTCTCGGAGTGATCGACCCCGAAGCCTTCTACAAAATTGCACAGGCTTACGCCGTGATGGGTGATTCAGCATCGGCGCTGCGCATGCTGCGGAGCAGTATCGTGGGCGGGTTCTTCTGCTACTCTTGCATCGCGCGGGATCCGCTCCTCAACTCGATTCGTAAACTTCCCGAGCTCGCTCCCCTACTGGAACAGGCCAAGCAGCGCCACTTGCAATTCGCAAAGCGCTTCGCTCAAAAATAAAAGGTCCCGGTACGACTTGGGCGTGTGATTTGATTGTGAATTTGCGGCAAGCGCGAGTGGGCTTCTCGCCCGAAGTGCTGACACCCGGCAACTCTAGCTAACTCCGAATCGTCTCGCTGTTGAAGCTGATTCGCACTGTCGGGAGTAATCGCAAAGGCCGCCGGCAGGGAGGCCTCGGCGTCCTTAACAAGAGGGAAAGCGAGCGAAGTTTCGATTACAGATTACCTCGCGATGCAGCACTTTCACGAAGGGACTTTCGCTATGATACGATTGCATCCACTAGCAACAATCGTTGATCGGGACATTCTGGAACTCTACCGGCAAGTTCGCTCGCCGGGGATGATGGGCTGAGACGTTATACAGGCGGGTCTGAGAGCTTACCAAGCCAGATTGCAATCCCGTGGCGGTTATTTTGCGGAACGCTTTCGTCGTCTTTCAAAGAAAGACTGGAGCGGCGAGATGAAGGGGATTGACGATCGACGTTTATCGTCTGATGGGCCACTGGTGCCTGAAGGTGTGCCCCATGGATTGCGGCATGCCGCCATACAAGTACTGCTCGGCACCATTTGCATCGGGTTGATCACCTCCGCCGTCTACTTCTGGCTCCCCTTCAATAGTGCTCCTCCAATGGGCATCGGACCCGGGACCATTTCCCTTCTCTATCTGATCGTCATCGTGTTCGTTTCTCGCAGGGATGGCTTCCTTTCGGCAGTCGCGGTCTCGCTGATAGCGGCTGTCTGTCTGAATTTATTTGTTCTTCCACTGGTCCCGGCCTTGAAGGCTAGAAACCCGCTGGACATTGTGGCAACCATTACGTTCCTAACCACCGCGGTGGTGATCACCGGAATCGTTGGCCGCCTTGGGGAGCGTAGTGCTCTGCTGACCACTTTGTTCGAACAGGCGCCGCAATCCCTTAGTTTGTTAACCGATTCTGACTTGAGGGTGGTCTGTGTGAACCGGGCGTTTACGCGGATGTTTGGCTATACTTCGCAAGAAGCTGTGGGCCGCCCCCTGGGCGAATTGATTGTACCCGGCGAGCTCCAGGGTGAGATTAGCCGCCATACGGAAATGGTGTTCCAGGGGCAGCAGGTGGATGCGGAAACGGTTCGTCAGCGCAAGGATGGCAGCCGCCTTCATGTTCGGGTGTTCAGCGTGCCTGTATCTCTGCCTCGCGGACGGACAGCGATCTATGCAATGCACAGTAACATTACGGCACGGAAGGCGGCCGAGACGGCGCTTGAAGCACTCTCCATCCGGTTGATGGAGGTTCAGGAGACCGAGCGGCGTCATCTGGCCCGAGAGCTTCATGACGAGATCGGTCAGTTGCTGACGGGTCTCCGGCTATTGCTGAAGCCGGCCGCCGCTGGACCAGCCGATAAAATCGATATGCGGAACAAGCAGGCGCTGACCATCGTTGACGACCTCCTGGCCCGGGTACGGCAGCTCTCGTTTGATTTGAGGCCCGCCGACCTGGATCATTTTGGACTACTTCCTGCTCTACTTGCGCTGTTCGAGCGATATACGACCCAGACCGGAGTACGCGTGAACTTCAAGCACCAGGTGATAGAGGAGCGCTTTGCTCCCGACGTAGAGACCGCGGCATACCGGGTGGCGCAGGAGGCATTAACCAACGTTGCCCGTCACGCGGGTGTGTCCGGGATCAGCGTACGCGTCTGGACGGATGCGGACAAGCTGCACCTTCAAATTGAAGACCGGGGTGTCGGCTTCGACCCGGAAGTCGTCCTTGAAGCACCGCGGTCCAACGGCCTCATCGGTATGCAGGAACGCATCAGACTCCTCGGCGGGTCCATGGACATCGAGTCCTCCCCCGGGTCTGGGACAACGATCACCGCCGAGCTGCCGCTCCATAGGGGTAGCTTGGCCTGACCGTAAAATGGGAAACTGTGGCTATCTCCATTATCTTGGCCGACGATCATCCAGTAGTTCGGCGAGGGATGCAAACTCTTCTGGAGCGCGTGGAGGATTTTTCGATTGTCGGCGTGGCGGCCGATGGACTGGAAGCGGTCCGGCTGACGGAAACTTTGAAACCCGACATCTTAGTGCTCGATCTGATGATGCCCGGTTTGAACGGTCTTGAAGCGCTGCGGATTCTCCGCGACCGCTCGCCGCGCACGCGGATTGTGATTTTATCCATGCACCGCACGACCGCTTTTGTCGCCCAGGCTCTGCAGAGCGGCGCGATCGGCTATGTACTCAAAGAAGCCACCGAGGAGAGTCTGGTCCGCGCCGTGAGGGAGGCAGCCGCTGGCCGGCGTTTTCTCAGTCCGCCAGTGACGGAGATCGCCATTAACGCCTACATCGAGCAATCGAAGACGGGCCCATTCGATCCGCACGAAACCCTAACCCCAAGGCAGCGTGAGGTCCTGCAATTGGCCGCTGAGGGAAAGACGAATGCGGAGATTGCCGGACGCCTCAACATCAGCCAAAGGACGGTCGAGAACCACCGCACCGCGTTGATGCAGAGGCTGGGCTTACGGAACCAGACAGAACTAATTCGATACGCCATGCGCCGAGGCCTGATTCCGCTGGACGAATAGCTGGAAATCCCGCGGCGGTCCATTCCAAGGTCTATTTGACCACCAGGAAGTTTTTGCCAGCTCTTTGAGTAGTTATACGGATGGCAATCCCAACGACGCCTCGTTAGCATTTAGTTTGGAAGGCGCGGATCCGTGTTGCTCAAATGCATTATTCCCGGATGATTTTATTCGACTTCGAGAACGACAATGAATGTGGCCAAAGGAAAATTGAGCGTGCCGATTCCTTCACGGCCATACAGAAGCCATGCCACCGGAGGTAAGAGAAGGGCCACAGGCCCTTATCGGAATTGTTGATGATCATAAGGTCAGTCGTGAAGGCATCAGCATCCTCCTCAAGTCGGCCGGGTATAGGACCGCGGCCTATAGGTCCATCGAAGCGTTCCTCGAAGACAATCACAGAACCGAGGTGCGCTGTCTGGTCGTTGACTTAGACATACCTGGATTAAACAACCTGGAAGTGAAACGCCATCTCGCACAAATGGACGTCTCAATTCCAATCATTTTTGTAACCGGCAGGCAGACGTTATTGGACACCATAGCAGTCAATGAAGGCGCAGGAGCGGTCCTTGTCAAACCGTTCACCTATTTGGCTCTCCTCGATGCCATTAGATCCGCCCTGGATTTCCCGGGACGTTCCTCGAGGAGAAGTTGAGGTTAGAGGAAGCGATCATCGACCTTCGGTTTGAACTTGCGAACCTTAACAAGGCCATCGCAGCACTCGACAAATATCTGGCGTGCGGTTCCCGAAGACACAAGTCTTCCGACAGAAGGATGGCGGTAGCCCAAGGAAAGCAAATCCTTCTTATCCCTCGCCGCAAGTTTCCGTCATAGAGGGCAAGGCAGAGCAATTGAAACTTTAGGACCTTTGTTAACCATCAGCCATGCGGTTATGCCGAAGTGATGAGCTGGCGCGGGGGAGAGTAAACCCATAAAGCCGAGCACTGCACAAACCATGAAGAGCTGCGTTTCGAACTGAATCTCCATTCTAGAAGCCCGCTGCCAGTAAACGATATTTCCGCAGTAATTCGTACATCACTATCCCTCCCGCGGTCGCGACGTTTAAGGAGTGCTTCACTCCCAGCATAGGAATGCGGATTTGAGTGTCGGCAAGGCTCGCCAGCTCCGGGCGCAGGCCGTCGACTTCGTGGCCGAACAGGACACAGACGGGGAAGCGCGGGGTCCAATCGAAGAGGTCAATGCTTTTAGGCGCGGTCTCGATGGCGGCAATTTCGCGGCCTTGGGCGCGCAGATCCTCCACCAAGGCGAGCGCGTCCCAGGTGTGAGCCCAGGCGACGGATTCCTCGGCGCCGAGGGCGGTTTTCGTAATGGCGTTCGCCGGCGGATGGCCGGTAATGCCGCACAGGTACAGCTTTTCTATACCGGCGCCGTCGGCTGCGCGAAAGAATGCACCTACGTTGTAGGCGCTGCGAACATTGTCCAGCAGGACGCTTACCGGCAGCTTCGCGATATGTTCGTAGGCGGCGGCCTGTGGGGTAGCTCTATAAGGAACGCGGTCCAAGAACCTATCGTAGTGCAGTTGGTTGCGCAGCCGACGTGTGCCACCCAATTTAAGGAAAACTGTTGCTGGCGTCGCTGGCCGTTCCCGAAAAATCGCTTGATTTCCCCTAGTAACCTGCGTGTGGGCCGGGATAACCACGTACCACGCTCCTAGGCAGAGGAACCAGACGGTAGCCTTTGCGGCCCTGGTTGCTCTGGGCGAGTTTCAGTTCAACGTGGTTGTGCCACCCTCGCTCGCCAATGGCGACCAGGCCAGCATGGCAACGCACAACGGTTTGAAAACGCAGGCGGGAACGCTACTCACGGTGCAGCACTAATGGAGCTTCCTCTGCCCGTTGGGCCAAATTATTATTGCGGCGCGTTCATAATGTCTGAATAAGCCTCCGAGGCCGCGACGGGTTTCCGAGTGCCACCCTCTAATGCCACTCCGGCGATCATGCCGATAGATGGCATGGTAGTGAATGAAAGGATCGCTGTCGTATCCGGGTTTGATGTTCGTTGCCGCCGCGGAGGAATTGCGGAATCAGGAGAGGTTAGCCGCATGAAAATGCTACAGATCTGGGCATTGGGAATCGGGTTTTGCGCGCTCGGAATGGCGAGTTCGGTGTCGCCCGGTACCCCGCGCGAAGCCGTGGAGCCCTCGACCATTGCGATCCTGACTGTGATCGCGACCTGCTTCGGGATGTGGCTGAGGTCCCGAGTGTTAAGCAGAACTAAGAAGTCTCCCCGATTGGGTCGGTGAACTGGGATGCCCTTTCGAACCAGAAGGTTGGCCGGATTCAGGGAGATCGCCATAACGTCTGACGCTATCACTAGGTGGAGATTATGCCGGCAAAGTAA
Source organism: Bryobacterales bacterium (assembly GCA_963698105.1). Taxonomy (GTDB): domain Bacteria; phylum Acidobacteriota; class Terriglobia; order Bryobacterales; family Bryobacteraceae; genus Palsa-187. Next base: position 220,526 of record CAVOPN010000021.1, on the reverse strand, counting down.
GATCGTGAAGTAACGTTCACCAGGAAGTACTGATCCGACCATGATCAACGGCGGCAGTGGGATCGGCGACGATTCCCATCCCGCGATCGCGCCAAGTGACGACGCTGTCGCCCGCCGAGATCGACCGTCATGAACGCGCACTCCTCCCGGAAATCTACAAACTACTCAGAGCCGGGGGCTTTATACTGGCCGATTAATTCCGTGTTGCTAATGCAGTCGACGCGGGGCGAAGCGGGTTTCGCGAACCATCCGAATAGAGTGAACCTGGACCAGCGGGATACTCCGGGAATCGGCTCACCGCAGATGTAGCAGTCCAGATCTGTTTTCGCAATGATTCCGTTGCAGGACTCGCATCTTGCCATGACTTAATTAAAGAACACGGAGTGCTTCAGGTCCATAGAACGCATGTACCGTTTACCCCAGGACCTTCGATTCACGAGGGGTCGAGTCGTCGCGGCAGTGACGCACTGGCAGCGACGTGCCCAACCGGTTTCCTAATTCGCCGGAAGCAACGGCCTCAATAGAGATGAATTACGGCCTTGACCTGATAATTGTTGTCGATCAGGCCTTATGGCCGCCGACCGCGACGAAACCATGGTCGCTCGGCGCCGGAGGCAACTGGCGGCCCAGGTCCTGTGGGATCGGATGCACTTTCTTGAGGAGATTTTTGTCGAACGCCCCCGCCTTCCCGCATCTGGGATTCCTCGCCCGACGACAGGCGATCCGGGCTCCTCGAACTGCGTGTGTCCCTGTTGAGCGGACACGGCACCCGCGCTCCATTGCAAGAGCGCGGACGCGGCGATCATAGTTACCGCGTATGGACGGAAAATACGAAGTTAGCTTTTTGCGGTCGATTCCACGGGAAGATTAAGGCGGCGAAACCTGGCCAAACTTATTCCGCGCCATGTGATCGGACAAAGAAGGGACTCTGGTCGAGACGAAGACCGCGTCGGGTTGCATTTGGAATGTTGCTACTCGCCGTCGCTTCGGGAGACGTCGAGCTTTCACGCCGCGGGACGATAGTAATAGTTGAGTTTGCCACCCAGCCGCTCCGTCGCAGGATTGGCCCACGCCCACCAATCATGGATTTCTCGGGCGCAATCAATCTATTGCTGAGACCTTGGTGATTGCGCTCGCCATGATAATGCAGGATAAACTTGTGGATTCCTTTGCGCAACCATTCCTCGCCAAAAAAAATCATGCGCTCCAGGCAGGACTCCTTGATGCTACGCACGAATCTCTCGGCGTACGCGTTCAGATTGGGTGACCGCGGCGGTAACTTTACCGATTTCACACCAGCATCCTCAAGCATGCTTAGGAAGTCCGCTGTGAAAAGCGGATCGCGATCATGAATCAGGTAACCGTTGCCATGAAGGATTCCGTATGCCGTCGGCGGAGGTTGCGACGCCCGCAATCTCCACTTTGCGTGTCGACGACTCAATAAGAAACAGCCCTGGGAGCCTCTGCAATCCTCGCTTGGTCCAAACTTCCACGGTGAAAAAGTCGGCGGCCACGATCAGTTCCCAATGTTGGGTCAAGAACTCCTTCCAGGTCGTCTTCCGCGTTCGCTCCGGCGCCGGCTCGATCCCGCGGCGTTTCAGCATGTCGGCGATCGTGCTGCGGGCAAGTTCGTGGCCGAGATTCGACATCGCGCCTTGGATGCGCCGATAGCCCCAATCCCGGTTCTCCTCTGCCATCCGCACCACCAAAGTCTCCACCTCTGCCGCACTGCGCCGGTTTGCGCTTGGCGGTACCGTCGTATTTCTGGGCAATCAGTTTGCGATGCTAGCCCAGCAATGTCTCCGGGGTCACGATAGTAGCCATTTCGGCCAAAAGCCTTCGCCCCAGCCCCTTCGCCTTAAAGGCGAAACGACGACGCTGGCCATCGTCGAGCCGGAGCCGCCGTCCGCCGAGCTGCTCTCGCAAAACCTGGTTTCTCTTCGCGAAGGTAATCGATCGCCTTGAGTTGGCGTTGGTTCATCCACCCGGCAACCGCGATCAGCATAAACCGGAATGGATCCAGGACTTTTGTAATCTCGTTTTTGAATATGGACAGATCAGGCGGCGGATGAATACGCGCGTGATTTCAAGCACTTCCAGCGAATTCAGTTTTCGGGCCATACGCCGTGCTCCTATTAAGCTGTATCCATAATGGTGCGGGTGGCGTTCTTCGTTGCCTTCATGACGGTCCCGTTTTGGAGCCGCACGCCTCTTGCGCAAAAGCAACGCTCACCCTAACCTTCGCTGCAACCCGACGGCGATTTTCATCGTCGAATTTTCGCCGGAGGATTCGGTTACGGTGTGGGGCAGCAGCGGCAACTTAGACCGGTGACCGTAGGACCACGTGAGGATTTCCGCAGGAATCGCACCAAGCTTTAGCGTCATCGCCTCCGCCCTGCTGCTTCCAGCGTGAGTTGGGCGACCCAAGCGTCGTGCACCACCACAAATGGCGTTGTCGAACACAGCGGCCGGTACGGCCAACGGCTGTTATCGATGTGGAGTTTGGAGGGTGTGGATTTGAGCGTGCTACCAGTTGAGGAGCATCTTAAACACCCGAAACTTCAAGACCCGAGGATCGTTGGGGACCGGTTTCCCTTCGCCGTCCATGGCATGAAAGACGAGCATAGTGGGCCCCGGAGACGCTAGCGGAAGTTGAATCGTGATCGTAGTGCGACCGAACAGCTCTGCGGTTTGAATCGCCTTTCCGGCTCGGTCAAGGACCTGAATAGTCAAGGGGAGGCGCTTTACACTAGGCCCGGGCTCGATGTCAACGTTTAACAGGCTGGCAGGCGGTTCACCCGGTGTGACAAGGACTTGAGCATCGCCGCTCGACCATCGGAACCGGGCATTGTCCCAAACTTCGCGATCATACCAGCCCGACCCTAAGGTGAGTCTTTCATTTTCAAGAGTTATATCGCTGGCCTCGGCCGCCCGCATCCTCTCGAGCAGCGTCCAGTGTTCGCCGGGTCCACTCCGTGAAGCGACAGTCTCCCAGCCCAAGGTCCTGGCATGCGAGATAAACTCACGGCTGGACGCATCGTCGAGGACCGCTTCATCCGCATAGAAAACAGTGGCTCCAGCCGCGTCCAAGACGTTGGGCCAATGTCTTGGGAGGGAGATGTGAGTACGCAGCTCATAATAGTCCAATCCGCGACACATTCCCTTGCCGGCATAGCTACAAAGTTGCGCGCCGTAGCCTGGCGCAACCAGCACCGAACCGGGAGCCAGCAAGATCTTTTCGTATTTGGCGATTCGTTCGTAACTCGTAAACAAGGGGCGCGGCTGGCCCTTATAGTTCGCAGCATAAAAGCTTGGTCGTAAGAACATGGCGGCGATCAACAGCGCGGCGACAGCCGCGAAGGGAGTCCTCATCTGAGGCCAACGCCGAATAACCAAGTATGTGCAAAGGCCTGCCACAGCGCGGATCGTGATTCCCATGATAAATAGATAAGCCGGCCGCGGACGGACCGTCACAATCACGCTTCCAACAATCATGCAGACGCACCCGAGTGTGATCCAGGCCCAAATCCGAGTTTCCAGGACGCTTTCCTCAAACGGGCTGTTCTCGACTTTCCACTTCTCAAGCCACTCCTTCCGCTCTGTGAAAAACAAGTACGCGCCCAGCACGAACAGCGCGCAGATGACCGCTGATGGGATCAGCACCAACTTGGATTGATTGGTCGGTACATAGTCCGGGTTCGCTTCTCCGGACCGGTAGTTGAACAGCAGCACTTGGAGTCCGCTGGGTAGCAGGTGACCGACATTCCACTTGAAATGCGCGAGCATAGCGCGAGGGTTAGCGCGGAGCGCGGTCATCATGGACATCGTCGACATCGTATCCGGGGAGAGCTCGCGACCTCGGATTACCGAAGCGCCAAAAAGGCGGTGCATCAAATGTCCACAATTGCCCATGGGGTTTGTATCAAAGTCATGCTCCCGTTGCTGATAACCCACCGCGAAGGACTCACAGACATTCAGGTCGTGTTTAGCTTCCAGAAGTTCCCAGAAATCGGACGGCATCCGATGAACATAAAAATAAGAGGCGAACAATATCGCGCACAGAAGCGGTACGCTGTAAGCCGGAGTCGCGCGGCTCCTGGCAGCTCGCTTCTCTGGAAAGCTCCGGTTGAGCCAAGACTCGTAGCTTATTGCTAGAACGGCAAGCAGGACTGCAGACGCGAAGTTCTCATTCCGGACCAGGAGTCCTTCGGTTAGCAGAATGGCAATCGCGCTGCCGCGACCCCATGGGCCAGGCCACCAAAGAACGGCCAGGGGGGCGAGGAGCAAAAGGATCACCGCGAACATATGCACCTCATAGAGGTCATCGAAGTCGATCGGCAACAAGACCCACCAGGCGGCGGCCATCCACGCGATCCCCGGCGGAAGCAAGCGGCGCATCAGCGCAAGCACGAGCACCGCCAGCGCCAGGACAATCAGCACGCGCTGCAGGATAAGGACAGTGAACGCGTCGTGTGAAAAGTGGAACAATTCTCCAATGAAAGTGGAGTAGAGCGGGGACCAGGCAAGCGAGGTTTTTCCGTCGCGCAACCATCTAGCGGCATCGATAAAATACGCCTCGGTGTCGCCCATGGTCATGTCCTTGTACCACCACATTCCCCAGATCACCTTAACCTGAAGAAGCAGAATCGCAATGTAGGACGACGCAGGTTGTTTGAGGATTCTCCGCACCCAAGCCAGCCATTCGAGTCGCGGCAGATCGATTTTAGGTTCGACCTCTATCTTCATGAGGCTGCTTCTCATTCTTTGACTGCCCAGTCTGAGTTAACAGGATACTATAGCGATGCTGCGGCCTTCTCGCGCCACGTCACACATTCGAGTGTCTCTAAGGCGGACTCGGCGCGGTCTATGCAGCGGCGCAAAAACGCAACGCATTACGGCTTTCAAAATGATCAAGACTAGATTGTGTAAATTTACATCCCGCCGGGAGAAGCGTTAAGATCACCAAATGATCACAGGGATTGCAGGTTCCAGCGGGTTCATCGGCTCGTATCTATCGAGGCACCTTGCTTCAAAGGAGTTCGGCTTGCTCCGCTTGCTTGCCCGCAACAGCGCGAATCGCCAGATTCATGCGGGTGCCGAGTTTCTGCATGGAGACCTCCTGTCAAGGGCGGATTGCGAACGGTTCGCCGATGGCCTTCAACGCATCTACTATTTAGCGCACAATAACTCTCCAGTGAATTCGGACTCCGACCTGCCAAGCGACGCTCTCGCTAATCTGGTCCCACTGTTGAATTTGATACAGACCGTTCAGCAGCTTGGGACAAAGCCGCAGATTGTGTACTTCAGCAGCGGAGGCGCTGTCTACGCGCCGAAGCAAGATCGAATTCCTTTTCGGGAGGGGGATCGTTGCGGTCCGTTGTCCTCATATGGCATCCAAAAACTCGCCGCCGAAGAATATTTGCGATTGGCAGCGCACAAAGGCTATCTAACTGCTACCGTTCTGCGAGTTGGAAATGCATATGGCGGACTCCTATCGCAATTCCGATTGCAGGGTTTGATCGGTGTCGCAATTAATTGCGTTCTGCTAGGGCAACCTGTCCGGTTGTTCGGCAATGCGAACAACATGCGTGATTACATTCATCTTCAAGACATCTGCGAAATCGCGGCGCGTGCAATTGTTCCCCAGCGGCCGTTCACAGTCATCAACGTGGGCAGCGGGGTGGGCCATTCGGTACTCGATGTGCTTCATTTGATTGAAGAGCGACTCGGTCAGCCGGTGATAACGCAAGGCGACCAGGATCATGGAAACTGGTTGACCGACTGGGTGGTTTTGGACAATACTAAGGCTCGCGAAGAATTTGGCTGGAGTCCGATGGTCGATCTACGCACTGGCATTGACGGGATCTTTCGGGACTGGCAACACGAAGCGTCCAGAAACAACGAAACTCGGCCCTCCGACCTGTCGCTTAACAGGAATCGATTGAAGTAGTATCCTATAATTTCTAAGAGTCCTCAGGGAACCGATGAGAAGAAAGGCGGAATTCGACGAGTACGCGTCAAATTACGATGGGCTGCTCCGCGATCCGGTCCGCGACGGTTTTGTGGAGAACCGCGAGTTCTATCACCGCCGGAAATGGTCGCTCATACTGAATTTCCTTCGAAATCGTATGAGCGACGTCAGCAAGATGGAGTGGCTTGACGTGGGCTGCGGCAAGTGCGAATTGCTCGGCTATGGAAGCGCTCATTTCTGCCGGGTCGTTGGCTGCGATCCCTCTCGGGAAATGGTCCGCAACGCTGGAAAAATCGAGGTGCGCCTGCAGCAAGCCCCGGCGGTCTTGCCCTTCCCGGACTGTAGTTTCGACTTTGCTACCGCGGTTTGCGTCTATCATCATGTCCAAGAATTGGACCGAATGCCGCTGACGCGCGAAATTCAACGCGTCCTGCGCCCCAACGGTATATTCTGCATGATCGAACACAATCCCTTCAATCCTATAACACGCTTCATTGTCAGCAGGAGCCCTATAGATGTGGATGCGCACCTACTGACGGCTCATACGGCCCGGCGCTATTCCGCGGCTGCCGGGCTGCGTGCCATCCGGACTGAGTATTTTTTGTATCTTCCGGAGCAGTTCTACGATAAGGTACCCCGGTTCGAGGCGCTTCTCGGCAAACTGCCGCTCGGGGGTCAATACGCAGTGTTCGCGCAAAAGTGACCTGGGGTACTGTCGCTGGCCGTATGAGCATCGAGTCTCTATCCATTGTTGTTCCGGTGTACAACTCCGAAGAGAGCCTGCCAATTCTGTTGGACTCCTTGGCCGAGCTACTTCCTACTCTCGTCAGAAAATTCGAGGTGATTCTCGTCAACGATGCGAGTCGTGACAGGAGCGCTACCGTCATCGAACGCGCCGCAGAGGAGCGAACGTGGGTGGTCGGGATTCATTTGATGCGAAATTTTGGTCAGCACAACGCCCTTTTGGCGGGCATCAGGAACGCGAGATACGAGACGATCGTGACGATGGACGACGATCTCCAGAATCCGCCGGCGGAAGTTCCCAGGCTGCTTACCAAGCTCGAAGAAGGCTTCGATGTTGTTTACGGGTATCCGCGTCAGGAGAGTCACGGTCTTTGGCGTGACCTGGCCTCGCGGATCACGAAACTAACGCTGCAGAATGCCATGGGTGTTGAGACGGCGGCCCGAGTCAGCAGTTTTCGTGCATTCCGTTCAAATGTCCGCGACGCCTTTCGAGACTACTCTGGCCCGTATGTCTCCATCGATGTGCTCTTGAGTTGGGGTACAACGCGGTTCGCGAGCATTCCCGTGAGCAACCCGCGACGGGCTCTAGGCAAGTCAAACTACACGGCGAAGAAATTGATTCTCCATGCTGTGAACATGGTGACTGGGTTCTCGACCATGCCGTTGCAGATAGCGAGCATGCTCGGCTTCTTTTTTGCGTTGTTTGGATTCGGCGTTTTGCTGTTCGTTTTATTACGCTACTTGCTTCACGGAGAAAGCGTGGCAGGCTTTCCCTTTCTTGCATCGACCGTGGCCATCTTCTCCGGGGTGCAGTTGTTCTCCCTGGGAATTATCGGCGAGTATCTGGCGCGTATGCACTTCCGGCTGCTGGACAAGCCCAGCTACATTATTCGCACCGTGAACAAGAAGGCGCAGTCCACGAGCGAGGCCCCGTAAGCCCGCGTGGCGCGCGCATACACGCCGCCGCTTTAGGTCTTCTTCGTCAGCGTCCGGTGAAGAATGGCCCAGTTCTCCGCGCCAGTATGGCGTTCCGCCACAACTTCCCAATGGAGTCGCTTGGCATTTGCGAGAAATTCTTGCGTCAGGGGATCGGATAGGATCGCTTCATCCGCCACGAAGAGAGTGGCCCCAGCTTGATCGAACACTTGCGAGAGGCTTCGCTCCGGCGTAACTTTCTGGCGCAGCTCATCGAACCGCTTCCAAGGGCACCTGCATCTGCCGACGTAGCTCGAAAGCTGGCCTCCGTATTGGTCGGAGACCAGGAAAGAGTTCGGCTCATGGAAGAATTGCGCGTAGGGCTTCATGTGGCGGTACTCCTGGAGCAGCGGACGGGGGCTGGGAAATAGTTCGTACACGCTTGGTCGCAAGAACATGACTGCGACCAACAGCGCGGAGACCGCCACGAGGGGAACCATCAACTGAGGCCAACGCCGAATAACCAAGTACGCGCAAAGGCCGGCCACAGCGCGGATCGCGATTCCTAAAATAAACAAATAAGCCGGCCGGGGACGAACCGTCACAATCACGCTTCCAACTATCAGACACACGCACCCAAGCGTGATCCAGGCCCAAATCCGGGCTTCGAGGACGCTTTGCCGAAACGGGGTGTTTTCGACCCTCCACTTGTCCATCCATTGCTTCCGTTCCGTGAAAAACAAGTACGCCCCCAGGGCCAGCATTGCGCAGAGCGCCGCGGACGGGATCAGGACCAGCTTGGTTTGATAGGTGGGTGCATAGTCCGGGTTCGCATCTCCAGACCGGTAGTTGAATAGTAGCACTTGGATTCCGCTGGGAAGCAGGCGGAAGACGTTCCACCGGAAGTGCTCCAGCATGGCGGAAGGGTTGGCGCGAAGCGCGACCGTCATGGGCATCGTCGACATCGTATCCGGGGCGGCCTCGCTTCCGCCAATCACAGAAGCTCCAAAAATCCGGTGCATCAACTTGCCGCAATTGCCCATCGGGTTTCGATCGAAGTCGTGCCTCTGCTGGTATCCCACCGCGAAGGATTCGCAGACGTTCAAATCGTGCTTGCTTTCCAGAGATCCCCAGGAATCGTAGGGCATCCGATGAACATAAAAATAAGATGCGATCAGCATCGCACACAGCAGGGGCACGCCGTAGGCGGGAATTGCTCGGTTCCAGGCAGCCCGCTGTCCGGGAAGTTTCAGGCTCTGCCAGAACTCGTAGCTTATTGCTAGAACGGCAAGCAGGACCGCGGACGCAAAGTTCTCATTCCGCACCAGGAGTCCTTCGATTAGCAGAATGGCAATCGCACTGCCGCGACCCCACGGGCCAGGCCACCAAAGAACGGCCAGCGGAGCGAGTAGCAACGGGATCACCGCGAACATATGCACTTCATAGAGGTCGTTGAAATCGATCGGCAATACGACCCACCAGGCGGCAGCCAGCCACGCGATCCCAGGCGGAAGCAGGCGGCGCATCAGGGCAAGCACCAGCACCGCGAGCGTCATGACGATCAGCACCCGGTGCACGATCAGTATGGTGTAGGCGTCGTTCGAAAAAGGGAACAATCCCGCGAGGAACCAGCTGTAGAGGGGGGACCACACAAACGAAGTTTTTCCTTCACTCAACCAACTCACTGCGCCGAGAAAGTAGGCCTCGGTGTCACCCATCATCATTTCCCTGTAGCTCCACATACCCCAGATTACCTTTAGCTGCAGAATCAGGATCGCGACATAGGACAACGCAGGGTGTTTGAGGATTCGTCCCGGCCATACCGGCCATTCGAATCGCGGCGACTGGACCCTTGGTTCAGCGGCTCCCTTCATGAGCCGCTTCTCTTTCTTTGAAATGCCGGGCATCGGCTATAGGATATAACGGTGGACTCAAAGACGTCGCAACAGCTTATGGCCCAGGGCACGCAACGCACGTCATCATGTTTTCAAACAGCGCGGAGACTCTTTGAGCTAAAGCGAGATTCATCGGCACGCCGGCCGGCAGCACTTTGCTTCCCGTGCCTTCTGGCTGGATCGATGCGGAGGGCTCCGCGCTGAACGCCTCCGGTCAAGTGGCCTCCCAGCAGGCATTCGTCGGCACTACCTCAGGAAGCACTGCGATCCCGTACGCGTTTGGAGCCACAAATGGGTATTCCCACATTAATGCGGTCGCGGTCTTTAGGGTACTACTCACACCTGATTTCATCGGTGCCTTCCCTCTGTTATCGCCTCGATGTATTCGAAGGGCAACCCGAAGCAGTCATTGACAATTGCTTCGGCATTATCTCCCAAGAGCGGATCGAGCATGGTTTGCGTTTGCCGGCCGCGTCGCTCGTGAAGCTCCTGTAGGTTCGTTGGCTGGATTCCGTGGGAAACGGCCCCCCCCAGAATGATGGTGAACCGAAGCGGTGGCGCGTTGACACGGGCGGGGGCACCCTTCAGCCTCCACCTGACACATTCAGTCAACATTCGTAGTGCATAATAACAGGGGGGATCACCGTACTCCACGCCAACCTTCCGTGCCACGCGTTCACCATCGCCCTGGGCCGCGGCCCATTCCTTACCACCCGCAGGATGCAGCTTCCAGAAGGCATCTAAGGATCTGGCCGTCGCTTCATATTCGCCGCGCTGGTACGCTGGATAAGCGGTGAATAGAGCATCCACGGATTGACGGTAACGACGGGAAAACTTGCTGAGCCCGTGTGGTGCGAGCAGCCGCGCTGAAGGCCCGATTCCGCTTTGCGCGCACACCAGGACCACGCTCGCAATTGCCGCCAACCTGAGCTGCGATGCACGCACGCCACTATCGTATAGACTGTCGCAAGACCAATTTCTCGGTTAGGCCGGATTTGACAGAGTCTCCCACTTCCCAAACTCCGGTCATATGTAAACTTATAAGACCTGGAAACTGACGTTAATGGGAGACAACGGGCACTCAAACTTCCTCGAACCGGACTTCCGGCTCGTGAAAGTGAAATCAGGCCTTTCTCCGAGTGGCGCGTAACTCAGGCACAATTCCCTTTCTGATCGTATAGACTGAACTGAGCCCAGACACATGCCCCTTGCCATCGGCGAGAAGCTTGGTCCCTACGAAATCCTCGCCTCCGTCGGCGTCGGTGGCATGGGTGAAGTATGGAAAGCGCGCGACACGCGCCTCGACCGCATCGTGGCCATCAAAACATCCTCCGAAAAATTCAGCGAGCGCTTCGAACGCGAGGCCCGAGCGATCGCCGCGTTGAACCATCCCAACATCTGCCAGATCTACGACGTCGGCCCCGACTACATCGTCATGGAATACGTCGAAGGCTCCGAAATCAAAGGCCCACTCCCTCTCGACCTCGCCCTGAAGGCCGCCATTCAACTGGCCGCAGCGCTCGAAGCCGCACATCGCAAATCGATCACTCATCGCGATCTGAAGCCCGCCAACATCCTGACCACGAAATCCGGCGTCAAAGTCCTCGACTTCGGTCTCGCCAAGTTTGAAGTCCTCAAACCAGGCCCAAACGACGCCACACAAACCCGCGCGCTCACCGAAGAAGGTTCCATCGTCGGAACCCTCCAATACATGGCGCCGGAGCAACTCCAGGGTAAGCCCACCGACGCCCGCTCCGATATTTTCTCCTTCGGCTGCGTGCTCTACGAAATCCTCACCGGCAAACGAGCCTTCCGCGGTGACAATCAAGCCACCCTCATCGCCGCCATCATCGATCGCGATCCCGAGCCGCTCACCGCGATGACTCCACCGATGCTGGAGCACATCGTAAAAAAATGCCTCGCCAAAGATCCCGACGACCGCTGGCAAAGCGCCTCCGACCTGAAGAGCGAGCTTCAGTGGGTTCTCGATAGCGGATCGAACGCAGGCATGCCCGCGCCCATCGTGGCAACTCGCCGCCGCAACGCCCGCCTCGGCTGGATTCTCGCTGGAGTCTTCGCCGCGCTGCTCGCCGCCTTCGCAATTTTCCATTTCCGCACCGCGCCCCCGCCTCCTGCAATCCTCCGCTTCGAAATCCCCGCCCCCGAAAGGACTTTCTGGGCGCTACCCGATTATCCTGTCCTCTCTCCAGATGGTTCGCGGGTCATGTTCGCCGCAAACAGCCTGAACGGCATGCGCAGCCTCTGGATACGCTCGTTGGACTCGCTGAACGCCCAACCGATCCCGGGAACCGAAGCCAGCAGCGTCCGCTCCGGCGCCTGGTCTCCCGATGGGCGCTCCATCGTTTACGTGGCGGATGCGAGGTTAGAGAAGCTCGAACTTACCAGCGGCTCGCCGCAAGTGCTCACCTCCGTGCCCGCATATGGAGCACCGGCGTGGAGCCCGTCCGGGGTAATTCTGTTCACCGGCGACGACGCCCCCTACCCGCTCTATCAGATCCCATCCGCTGGGGGAGAGGCGAAACGAGCGTTGAGGTCCGGCGACTCGCAGAATTTTCCAAGCTTTCTTCCTGACGGCCGCAACTTCCTCTTTGGCGTCGTGGGCAGCACCACAGCTACGGCGGGCCTCTACATCGGAACCCTCGATTCCGAAGGCGGGAAGCACCTAGCTCCCGGGACTTCCGCCGTTTTTGTCCCGCCTTCCTGGCTGCTAAACGCCCGCGGCACCTCCCTGGTTGCCCAATCCTTCGACCCCGCCAAACAAGCGCTGTCCGGCGATCCCATCACCGTCGCCACCCAGGTTTATGTCAACGGCCCGAGCGGCAGCTTTTCTGTCTCCCAAAACGGATTACTGGCCTACCGTAGAGCCCTTCCGCCATCACCCAACGATCTCACCTGGTATGATCGACGGGGCGCGCGGCTTGGCACCGTTGGGGAACGGGCCGTCTTCACGGCCCCCGCTCTGTCTCCCGACGGAAAACGGGTGGCAGTCGGCCGCCTTGACCCCTCTACCGACACGCGTGACATCGCCGCAACCGCTATCTGGCCACGCCCGACGGCCAGCGTTTCCTCTTCGTGACCACCCCCAAAAGCCTCGACACGGTCCCCTTCGTCGTGGTGCAGAACTGGCAATCCGCCTTGAAGTATTGATGGCCGCACACGCGCTGGGTGTGCCCCATACTCTTCTTTTGCCGCTTCTCGCAATCGAGCCCAACCTTCCTAATCCGGCGAGAACTGGCCGGATAGGGGATGTATTGTCGGCTAGTCGGACAAGGCGCCGCGCAATCCACCACGAATAAAGGCGAGCGGCCCAGAAATGGCGTTCGCCGAAACCTCAGCTTCCACCATCCGGCCACGGGCGCCCTATGGCAGGGGAAGATGTCGACGAACTCAGGCGTGCGAAAGTAAACACAAATGACCGCTCAAGAAGTTCGCACATACATTGGATATTCGGGCTGGGCCTCGCGCAAGGTGCTAGAGGCCGCGCTCGCCCTGCCGCCCGAGGACCGGGCCAAGCCGATGGGCGTCTCCCACGAAAGCATCGCGAACACGCTTGCTCACATTTATTTCGGAGACGCAATCTGGTTTTCGCGGATTGCCGACCCTGGCTATCCGGTGCCACCCCATGATGGGCTCCCGTCGCTCGAATTCGTCATCGAAAAATGGCCTCGACTGCAGGCCAGGTGGGAAGCTTGGGCAAATGCCGTCACCGACTCAGACCTCGCCTGTCAGGTTCCGTTCAAATCACGCTTTGTCGGCAACGCCGGCCTTCTTGCGTGGCAGATCGTGGTGCACGTGGTGAACCACGCCACGCTACACCACGGCCAAATCGTCGGCATGCTGCGTCAGCTTGGCATGAAGGCGCTCGCGACGGACCTCTTGTTCTACTACTACGAACAAGCCGCGCCTGTCGCCAGCTAGCGAGATTCGGCGCCCCTCAACTTGCGCTGGGGAAGAGCCGTTAATGCCAAACATCTGGCGGATGCTTGACCAAGCCGAACTTCACGCAAATCCGAGCTTTGTATGAGTGGCGCGTCATCGGGAGTTGAGTGTCAGGACATCGCGGAACGGCGAACTTGGGCGCACTCTAGGACGCCTCTCGCTTGCTCTCTATTCCGAGCAACGGTCGGATGAGGATTCATTGCCGGCGTGACAACGCGCCAGGTTTCGGGCGCTGCGCTTCCCTTTCAAGTCCTGACTGTCGAAGGTGCCGCTTCAACGCGCCCCCGTGCGCGACATCATCCAAATGCTACCAGTACTTTCAGCGAGCACCATCGCGATTTTCCCAGCCGCCGCCGACCACGCTTCCCCCTCGAAGGACGGTCGCCCGTGCAAATGCGCCACCGCAAACGCCTTTCCCTCCGGCCGGTGCGACCGAGCGTCGATCCTCTGCCCCCACAGGCAGTGGTGCCCATCTCTCGTCGACGTGAAGTACAGCGTCTTCCCGTCTGGCGACCAGTTGGCGCGGTCCTCGGCGCCTTCTTCCGCAATCTTGATCCAGGCGCTCTCCGGTACCGGCCTCGGTCCGTCGTCGATCCGTGGGACAGGTGCAATCATGATCCACCCGCGATTTGGCCCAGTCCGGGCGGTAAAACTCACCCAACGATTGTCGGGCGAGAACCGCGCGTCAGCCGGACTGTACCTCGGATGCTTCAAGATTGCCGTTTGCCGATGCGAAGCAACGTCAAGAAGGTTTACCTGATAGGGGCTGCCGACAAATACCAACAGCGTCTTCTCGTCGCGCGACCAGTCCGTAGCCCGGATGCAACCTTCGCACACCTTCTCCGGGACCCCCCCGGGAGTAGATACATATACGAATCTTTTCTCCTTTTCGAAGGTCGAAAACGAAACTCTATCGCCGGATGCACTGAGTACCGGATACTGCTGCGCCATCATTGAGCTGGGCGCCACCGGCGATTCCTTCCCGGTCTCCAGTTCCCGTATCCAGATGTTCAATGGACCCGACTGCGCGGAAGCAAACGCGACAAAGCGTCCATCGCCAGAAAGCGAGGCGTAGTCTCGCCTGACAGGACTGCCGGTGCGCCGCTCGATCACGCCGTTGGATTTTCCACCGTCCAGATCGAAGGGCAGGGTCCAGACGTCTCTTGTAACCTGCGTGCTAGCAAATGCGACAGCGCCGGCTGGTGAGCAGGACGGATTTACATCGTTACCGGAGCCCGCAGTCACTCGCTTGAACGCGCCGCTGACTTTTCCGGTGACGAGCGATATTCCGGTTTCCCAAAGATTCCGGGCGTCGCCGCCGCTGTCCGCCGAGAAGATGATGCTGTCGGCGGACAACCAACAGCCGGGATCTGGAAGAACTCCGGTCGGAACTGTCGTTGCCCAATTGCCCGCGGAGTCCTGCCCTTGCATTCCCGCGCGGACCAGCGCCTCGCGCATGCCGGTTCTGACCGCCTCTCCTCCGTTTGCATCGGCGAGCCACCAATCCATGGCGGAGGGGTCGGACGGACTCGCGGAACTGTATCCACTGAACAACAGCCGCTTGCCGTCGGGAGACCAGATGGGCCGACGCGCATTGGTGAGATTCGGCGCAACCCGCCGCGGCGGCGCTCCGGTTATCGGGATCGCCCAGACCGCTCCGGCCCCCGGTATCCAAAGATTGACCGCTGTCGTTCCCACCCAATACGCAACTTGCGAACCGTCCCGCGAATACACGGGTGCTGTTCCACCCCGCGCAAGCAATCGCGCCTGACCGCCAAACGCCGGCATCTCATAGATGCCGCCGCCGCCCCGGCGCGATTCAAACACGATCCTGCTGCCATCCGGCGAAAAATTGGGGTTGGTGTTCCCCATTCCGTCAAACGTAAGGCGGATCGGCTGGCCCCCGGCCACTTGCTTCACATAGAGATCTTTTTCGCCTTCTTTGGCGCGGTCGGAAGAGTACGCCACCAGCTTGCCGTCCGGCGACAACGCCGGGGAATCTGAAAGACCAGCATCGTTGGTAAGCCGGATAACCTTCCCGGAAGGCAGCCCAGTTCCAGCGTCATGGAATTGCCACCAGGCAACGAAGGAAACCAGGCATGCAACTGTAAATGCAAGCGCCCACCAAAGACCACGGGTCCGGCTCTTGGGCTCCCCTCGGAGCGCCGATTTCCCCTCGACGGGAATAGGCGCCGAGCCCTGACGCTCCACGGCTCCAATAAATCGGTATCCACGTCCGGCTATTGTCTCGATGTACCGTGGCTTCTCGGCCGAATCCCCCAATAACTGTCGCAGCCGGTTCATCGCCGCGTTAAGGCCATGTTCGAAATCGACGAACGTCCCATCGCCCCATATCTTCGCAAGTAATTGCTCGCGTGTTACCAGTTCGCCAGGCTGCTCGAGCAACGCCAGCAAAATTTGGAAGGGCTGATTTGGCAAGCGCACTCGCGAGCCATGTTTGGAGAGCTCCCCCGACAAGGGGTTCACCTCAAATGGACCGAACGCTAGCCGGGCTGGCGATTTTGGTGGAGTCAACATGCAAACCAGCGGCCTGAATCACTATAACTCATTGGTGACACTGCCGAACAAGTCCCAAGCCTTTAATGACCTAGCCCGTGAGGTTACATTGTGATCGGGAAATGACCTCGCCGCCATTGAGTCCCAGCACCACCACCAGTACGCTTCATCTCGCAGGCTCAATTGCAGGGCCAGATGAAGTTAACACATAAGGAGATGTCATGAAACGCAGCACCATCGAAAAGATTTTCACAATTGCCGCCATCACCGCACTCGCTCTGGGAATCGCCCCCACGGCGACGGCCCAAGGCAACAAAGGATGCAATAATGCTACCGTGCTGGGCACCTTCGCCTACACAATCACCGGATCCTTTGTCGCCGCCCCCGCCCCGCTGGGACCGTACGCCGAGGTTGGTGCGCAAACGTTCGACGGGAACGGAAATACCTCCGCCACCGGAATGTCAAATACCAACGGCAGCGTAGCGTCTGCGACCCGCACGGGCACATACACCGTGAACGCCGATTGCACCGGTACTTTCTCGTTCCAGATTGCCCCTGGTATTTCGTCTCACTACTTCTTCGTGATCGCCAATGACGGGTCTGCATATCAAGCCGTCTGTCTGGACCCGGTCGCTGTCATCACCCGCTTCGGAACGAGGCTATATCCAGGAAGAGCCATTTAAGAGCTTCTCAAACCTAGGTGTGGGTTGTCGCACCCGCACCTCGCTCAGACCGGCCGCCGATCGAATCAGCGCAAAGGAATCAGTCGAGGAGTTCATATGAGAAGCACAACTAGCCATAGCAGCATACTACGGCGGCATTGGAAGGCAGCTATTGCCACGGCTCTCTGCGTCGCGGTATTTTCTAAACCGGGCTGGGCACAAGTCCCGACGGCTTCGGTGTTACGGATCGACACAGGAAACGCCGTCTTATACAACGAAGACACCAGCGACGTCACGAAGTTTGCGACGGATCCTACTGTGACCAGCCCAATCGCGACGAAGAACTTCAACCGGGCGATCGCTCTTGCCGACATTCAAGCCGTCAACGGCCAGCCCGTGACGGGACTTCATACGCGCGCGGTGATCGCGAACATCGTTCTTCGTCCCGCCCCTACGTCCGGCCAGGCTATCGCCGATATATCGCGGAATGCCGCAGCCGTGATCAGCTTCGAAATCCTAAGGAGCGACGGCACACCGATCGGGACGATCATGGCGAGCGGATTTGCGGGTGGCAATCCGCCGCCAGGATCTCCGTCGAATGTGACTGGGAACAATTTCGTGGTCACGGGGGGTACGGGAGCATTCCTAGGCGTCCGCGGGCAGGTAGGGGTCGAGACGAACCCGGCGGGTGTCTCCGTGCAGCGCGCCGCTTCCATCACCGAAGATCCGGCGAACCGGCGCCTGAATGGGGGTGGAACCCAACGGTGGGTCGTCCATTTGATCCCGTTGTCTGCGCCGCAAATCTTGATTGCTGCCAGCGGGCCGGCTGTATTCCATTCGGACTTCTCACCAGTGACGTCGGCAAAGCCAGCAAATGCTGGGGAAGTACTCATAGTGGAAGCTAGTGGTCTAGGCCCCACCGTACCCGGCGTCGATCCCGGCCAGCCGTTTCCGGCAAATCCGTTACTCCAGGTCAACTCGCCGGTGGGAGTAACTGTGAACGGGACAACGGCGGAAGTAATCAACACCATCGGCTGGCCGGGATTAGTGGACACCTATCGCGTCGATTTCCGCGTGCCCTCCGGGACCGCATCTGGAATGGCGTCGATTCAAATAACTGCCGCCTGGATTGCCGGACCTGCGGTGAGCATCGCGACTCAATAGACGTTGGCCGTGCGGAGATGCCGCTGCAGAGAATACGGCCGGCTCTTTGGTCGGCCGCCGATTAGAGACGTAAGAGCCCTGCGCCAGGTCCCAGGTGGACACCCGCTTAGATCCGCGGTCTGACGACCGAACTTCGCCCCGTAGCTCCCGCTCGTATAGCGCCGCTCCGCGTGGAACGGGATTGCTTCCTCAATTTATTTCTAATTTCGTGACGACGCCCCTCTCCGTCCTAGCAATGCGACCGCTACTGTAGTCTCCGCTCCGTCAGGCACAGACACCGGTGCCGCGTCGGAGCCAAGAGCGGATTTGACCCACGCCGGATGTACGGAGTTCACCTTGATGTTGGTGTCATTGAGCTCCGCTGCCAGATGGATCGTGACATGTTGAGCGCCGCTTTGGAGGCGTTATAAGCGAATTTACGGAGTGGCGCGACGGGGCTTGGCTCCATTGCCTGAAGTGTCAGAGAGCCGACGATGCTGGCGAGATTGACAATCCTGGCCGCTTCACTCTTCTTCAGCAAGGGCAGCAGTTCGCGGGTCAGAGCCACCAGAGAAAACACGTTGATGTTGAAAATGCTCTCGAGCTCGCCTTCCGTCGATGCACTTGCACGCAGACCAACGATTCCGTCTGTGGGTCCGACGCGACGCCGGCATTGTTGACCAGAATATCCAGCTTGCCGTAGCGCGACTCGATGAGTTGTGCCCGCAGCAGTCCTGTCGGCGGGATTGGTCACGTCGAGCGGCTATGGCCTCTGCCTCGATCCCTTCGCTGCGCAATTGCGAGCAGCGTCTGCAGTCTCACGCTTGGCGCGTCCGCTGACAATAACGGTTACGCCCTGCTGTCCCAACTGCCGTGCAGTCTCAAAACCAATTCCGCGATTAGAACCCGTAATCAAAGCTACCTTCTGATTTGTCATGTTTTCTGGCCTCCTGCTCAATAGACACAAGCCGTCCGGCGAAGGACTCGAGTATTTCCGACCAGTCGGATGATTTTACAGTAACAGATTTGCAGGGTTCCGACCGGTCGGATGAATATTTGAATCTCGGGGAGATCTCGTGCGTCTATTGTTTTGCGAGGACCAGAGTTGCGGCAAGTTTGCCAGCTATGACTCAGAAAACGAAAGCATCCGTTACGGAGGGCGACCGTACGCGCCAGAAAATCGTAGAAACCGGCGCGGTACTCTTCGACCAGAAGGGTTTCACCGGATGCTCAATGGGGGACATCGTTCAGGCCACCGGCCTCGAGAAAGGGACGCTGCATGGCCATTTCTCGACAAAGGAAGAGCTGGCACTTTACGCTTTCGACTATGCGTGGGAGGAAGCGAGTTACAAGCTTCGGAACATCGACACCGTTTCAAATGCGGTCGACAAACTCAAACTGCATATAAACAACTACGTCAACACTCCAAGTTTTCCAGGGGGATGCCCGCTCTTGAACTTTGCGGTGGATGCCGACGACGGCAACTTCGCTCTCCGCACAAGGGTGAGAAAGGCGCTGAAGGGTTGGGAGGATCTGCTGGCAAAGATCGTTGAAGGTGGCCAGTCATCCGGAGAGATCAAACCGGAGATTGACTCGCATGCGGTCGCGAATATCGTGATCACCACCCTCGAAGGAGCAACGATACTGGCAAGGATCAATAAATGGTCCGCGGCTGTCGAGGACGCTCAAAGGCACCTCAGTCTGTACCTGGAGACTGTGGTCAGAATCATGAACTGATAAGGCCCACAGCTGGAATCAATCAAGAAACTCACGAAAGCAGAAGAGGAGAAACATCAATTGAGTCGTAACAGAGAACTACCGATCGTGCTTATACACGGGACAATGGGGAAATCAGAAGACTGGTCGCGGGTAGCGGAAGAATTATCCAAGTCGCGGCCAGTGATTCGCCCGGATTACGCAAAGCGAGTTACTGGATGGAACTCGGCAAAGGCACTTGCGATAAAAGATCTCGCCGACGAGGTCGTAGCTGCGGTCAGGGCGGAAGGTAAGCAGCGCTTTGATCTTTTCGGCAGTTCCCTCGGGGCGGCAGTCGCCACCTGCATCGCGGCGGAGTATCCGGAACAGGTCCGTTCCCTTGTATTGGTATCCGGTTTCAGCCATGGAAGCGATCCGCGGATGAGCCTCCAGTTCAGACTTTGGCTTCGCTTGGTGAACACTGATAAAACAGCATTCTCACCACTGCTGCTCGTGAGCGGCCTGACCCCCACATGTTTATCTGCATTTAACGAAACCGCCCTGGGCGGAATCATTGAAAACTTTATCGCAGCGACCGACTGGCGGCCGGTGGAGGAGATCATCGGGGTCGACCTTAAACTGGATGTGCGGAAGTACGCCAGGGCGATCAAGAGCCCGGCGCTGCTGATTACGGCAACGAACGATCAGGTCGTGCCACCAGCTTACTCGGAGAATCTGATCCCGGGCGCAAAGACCATTGAACTCGATTCGGGTCACTTGATGTTTATCGAGAAGCCGGTCGAGCTGGGTTCTGCCATTATTGCGTTCTGCAATGGCAAGCAGGCACCGTCTCAGGGCAGCGAATGGCAGAGACGATCCGCGACAAGTGAGGTACGCGCGTGATTCAGTCGAAGGTCTGGCTCATTACCGGTAGTTCGCGGGGTTTGGGCAGGGCATTTGCGCAAGCCGCCCTCGAAGCCGGTCATCGCGTCGTCGCGACAGCCCGCAATCCCCTCCAACTCAACGACCTCATCAGCATGTACGGCGGCCGGGTGCGGACTCTTGCGCTGGATGTTACGAACGAAGCCCAGGCCCGGCACGCTATCGATATAGCTATTGAGACGTTCGGCGGCCTTGACGTGCTTGTCAACAACGCTGGCTATTGCGATGTATGCCCCGTAGAAGACACCTCGCTCTCCGAGTTTAGGGTTCAGATCGAGACGAATCTCTTCGGCGTCATCATCATGACCAAGGCTGCGCTCCCGCACTTCCGGGAGCGGCGCACCGGGCACATTATCCAGGTGACATCGATCGCGGGGCGAATTGGGCCGATCGGGCGCGCACCGTACGCAGCGGCAAAGTTCGGCGTCGAGGGCTTCTCGGAATCACTGCACAAAGAGGTCGGACCTCTCGGCATCAAGGTGACGATCGTCGAGCCTGGAGGCTTCCGCACCGATTTTGCAGGCATCTCCACGGAACTTCGCGAAGGCCGCCCTGAGTACGATGCCACGGTCGGGGCTACGGTGCGCTTCCAGCGAGACTATGACGGCAAGCAACCCGGCGACCCTGCGAAGGCAGCCGCGGCGCTTCTGCACATTGTGTCACTCAGCGACCCGCCGTTGCGGCTGCTGCTGGGAAGCGATTCGTATAATGCCGCCGAACAGGCTGCACTTCAGAAATTCGAGTCGGACAGAAAATGGAAGGATCTCAGCACCTCAACTGACTACGCTCCCGGCGAACTTTCCACCCTATGAGCCTTCGCTCATTCAGTTTGCGTGTTTTATAGACCTGCCGGTACTTGGATCATAGGAGATTTCTCAATGATGGTGAAATCGCACTTACCAGTTCGGCGAGTGTTGATTTGTAACTCGCCTAAGTGGCCCGTCGGGGGTTGTGTCTTCGGCATTCCGGACGAGGGCACAGGCAGCGACAGCTTGCGGAGGCTTTACCCGGGTGAGATCTGCTCCTCCTTTCGTTCTTCAGCAGAAGGCGCGACGCCAGCGAAGGCGCCGCGCCTCGGGCGATTACTCGCCCTGTCCTTTGTCGGCTTTCGGCGTGCGCAGTGACGCGATGGGCATTAATCGTTGGCCTGCAGCCATCAACATTACCTGTTGCGCGACGCGAGCGGCAGATCCTCAATCTGCACACGCATCGCAAATAGTCGACCGGGCACTAAGAGTTGTTAACCAGATGGTCGTAGGTTCGAATTCTATCCGAGGATCCAGACAAACGGAGCCAACGTCAAGTTAACTGTGCGCCCAACTGTGCGGATCACCAGTGTTAGCTGCGCTTCTCAACTGTTAGGCGTCTAAGGCCGGTGTTTATAACCTCGGACAGCCGCTTCATTAGTTCGGGATGAATGTCTAAGAGCATTTTGCCTTGATGCCGCCTTATCAGCTCCCGTAAGTTTCTCGCGTTTGTAATGAGAGCCGCTCAAGAGCAGTCCACTATCTAACAATCGAACAGATCCGTTGTTCGGACCACCTTTATGAAAGAGTTACGCTTTTTCCACGACTTTTCCATACCTTTGTGTGTATCATCAAGCTGCGGATCTGATCCGATTCTTAGAAGACACTAATGTAATCGATAACTCGGTTAGTCACCGCAATTGTGGCAATTATGTTCGCGGTCGCCACTCTGTGTCCGCGCAGGGCGTCAAGCCGACCAATTGGCAATGTGGCGGGTTTCAATGGCAAGAAGATTGAGATAAAGGACAAGGGAGAGGTCGCTTACATCCTGTCTTTCACGGCTGGGAAGGAGTTCGAGGCCACCACGGACGGCCTGAAGAATACCGACGCGCACCTGTTTGTCTACGACTCCTCCGGCGCGGAGGTTGCTAAGGACGACTCGCCTGGACCCCCCGAAGTGAGAACCGAAGACTCCGCAAAGGGTACCAGGGTTGATAAAGAAGTTGGTTCCTCATGACATGAATAGGAATTTCCGCCTGCTCCATTCGTTCGAGCGTCCCGCTGTCATGTTGACGTCAGGGTGGCGCGGATTTTTGCCTCCCCGAAAAATATCCTCAGAGTTCCAACCTTGAGTTAACGCAGCGATCATCGCGCCGTGTCTTTTTACTGAGCAGTTAGAGCCGGTAGTCGTTTGCAATCAAAAAGTTCCCCGCGACAGCGCAAAGCTGCGTTCGGGGGCGCCAGAATCCTACCAGCGGTCCGTGATCCGAGAAATTACGCCGGACGAACTACCCGCCCCTTGGTGGGCAGGTTTGCCCGGCCTACAGCATCACCAACCCCCGCCGGATCGCCTGTGAAACGGCCTCAGTCCGGCTCGATACTCCGAGCTTCGCGAAGATCGAGCCGACATGTGTTTTTACAGTATGTTCGGAGATACTAAGTCGATGAGCAATTAACTTGTTGCTGAGACCTTCGGCGAGCAAATCCAACAACTCCAGTTCACGTTCGGTGAGTGGTTCAACCAACTCTTGCGCCATCGGAGGTTCGGCAAGCACCACCAGACCGGCATCCACCGCATGCACCGCGGCCTCGATTTCGGCAGGCGTCGCATCAAACGAAATCACCCCGCGAACGCCGGAGCGCAACGCCAGATTCACGAGCGCGGAATCGGTACTGTCGGTGAGCAGAATCACCGGAATCGGCAAATGTATCAACTCAGTTGAAACCACAACATCCGCTGCTTCAACCGAATCCACAAACTCGATCGATGGCATGTTTTCCAAAGCGATCGAGCGCGCGAAGACCCGAATCATTTCCTTCTCGGGCGCTCACCCACCTTGACTTCGAAATCCTGCACCGCGCCGGCCCTCAGTATCTTGAACTTAACAGTTTGCCCGGCGGGTGTCTGCTCCAGGAATTCAGCGAGCGCTTCGGGCCTGGGGAACTCGACCAGAACGTCGCCGAGAAGCAGTCCACCGGCTGCGGCCGGACCTTCGGGATCGACTCCGATCAACATTGTTCCAGGCGCTACGGCTTGCAGAGTAACTCCAAGGAAGGCGCGGCTTCCGCGACCGCCCTGCTTCAATTTTGCGGCGATCCGATCGATAGTGGTGCGAGTGATCGCGAAAACTGAACTACGCGACAAACCCGTTGACACCAAGCCGATCACTTTACCGGCGGCGTCCAGAACAGGGCCTCCAGAAAGCGTCGGATAAGCGGAGATGTCCAGGCGAACGAAGGGCTCTATCTTTCCGCCTCGCCAGGTTTTCCATTCTCCGGAAACGCCGCTGATGATGCCACAGGAGGCGATCGGACCAGTGTTCGAGGTCCGTCCCACTGCGAGCGCCAACTGTCCGGGCTTGAGCGCTTTATCATCCGCGAATTCAAGTTTCGGAAGACCGGTGCCCTCCACTTCGAGCAGAGCCAGGTCCGTGCCCGAATCCCTTCCACGCAATCGACCGGTGACCACGCGGCCGTCCGGAAGCAGGATTTTGATGCCCTCTTCTACGCGAACACCTTCAGCGGAAGTGAGAATCAGGTTGTCCTGCCACAATATGCCGCTCGAAGAGATGCCGCGGCGGGCATGGATGGCCACTATACTCCAAGAGGCGCGTTCCACAGAGGCGGCCAAGTCATTTGACAGATTGATCATGCTTCCATCATGATCCGCGCGGAAACTTTGCACATCGGAAGAAAGAGTGAGATCCACCGCGACACCATCGGACGTCTGGTCAACCCACTATATTGTGTTCAACGATATGTTTTGTCATCCACGCGGCTCAGATCGACGCCGGGAGCCAGCACGCCCAGAGCTACAACCGCGAAAGTGAACACGCTGGTTCCGGGCTCCAGGTGACCGCCGAACGCCCGTTCGGGATTGGCCAGTGTTACGTGCGCATGGATGCGTCCGTCGATCACGAAGCCGTTCATGCCGATGAGATCGGCAGGCGCGGTGGGATCCTTCACGAAGATATTTTTTGACGGAAAGTCCCGGTTCGAAACCTGATGGACTTGGTAGCCTCGCACTGATCCCATTGCAGAAAGAATCACAGCATTGCGGATCTTTTGCTCCTTCACCATTTTCTCGAACCCGGCAAGCAAGTCGGAGCCGAACTTGAACCGAAGAATCACAATTCGTTCAAAGTGTGAGGTCATGGCGTATGCATCAGGCACCTTATCGTTGATGGGCTTCAGGTCGTCGGCTGGATTCGGAGAGGGGCTGACTTCTTCGCGACGCGTCTGCTGCGCAGTCAGAGCGCCCGCAATGAGTCCCATGAGAAATAGCTGTTTCATATATTTTCCGCAATTGCTTGAGTTCACGAATTCCCTTTCGGTCGAAATTTGTGGGAACTCCATACTGTACCTTTTTGCACTGCCGTTTTACAGCGGGCACCTCGGAATCGCCTTGCATTAACGTTGAAGCCAATACCAAGCCCGTGCCGTGGGGACTTTCACGAAAGCATCGGCAGTCCATGTAACGTCTGCCTCCTTCGAGACCACCCGAGCCCGTTAACGATATTGCAAATCCGCGCCCGGCAGACCCACATCTCTTTGGCATAACCCACAGAATCACGTAGACATCCTAGCAGCAGGTTTATTCTCCCCTGCCAAGAGCGCTGGTAGACGGGCAACAGACCTTCGGTATCGTCGGAATTGTACCCGATGTGCATGCGTTCCTGGCGAGAACAGCCCTTCCATTCAACAATCATGATCATTCCCCGATCGGCATGTTTGCTGATGCACCGATGAAAGGCGCGTATGTCAAACCTCGTTCCCATTTTGTTTCTCGCCGATTCACGCAAGGAAAGAATTACAATGCCACCGACCTCATAAGAGATGAGTTGGCCGGGTTCTACTGCAATGCGGTCGATGGTACTGTCGGCCTCTTCCTTGCTCATGCCGGTCGCCATCGCCACGGCCGCCGCGCGCTCTCGCGTCCATCCAAAGGCGTGGATGCCCGTGTCAATAATTAGACTCCTTCCGGCAAGCACGCGGCGCTGAATGCGCTCGTAGTCGTCGGCATCGATGCCGGTTTCCTCGGCAAGCTGTTCAGCATAATGGCCCAGCCCTCGGAGTACGCGGCGTTGAAGACCAGTTTCGAAAGAACACCGGCCGGGTGCGATTCCTGAGAGGTCGCAATTTGAAGCTGGTGCCCCGGCACCGTCTCATGGACGGCGGTGATCTCGGCGGTGCCCCGTGTCTCGGTCCTCCATTGGTCGCTTGCGATCCAGAACGTTGCTGGTCGGCTTAGGTCCGGGTTTGCTTCGTAGCTGGAGTTGACACCGGAACCCTGTTGATATGCGGGCATAGGCTTCACAATGACGGGCTGCGATGGAAATGGTGAGAACAGCGGCCGGCTCATTCGCTCCGAACGGCTGACGATCTGATCGGTGAAGTCGAGCAGTTCCGCCGCCGAAGCGAAGCGATCGCGGGGATCGGAACGGCTGCGATCGATAATGGCCGCTAAATCTTTGGTGCGGTACAGGTGCGCTCCAATTCCCTGAATGTCCTTGGTGCTCTGTTTTGCCATTTTCTGGCCGGCCGCGAAGATCGACCGGGGCGTATCTTCGGTCGTGGTATAGCGCCTAAGAAAGGCCTGATAGCAGGCGCCGCCTTTGTTCAGGGCGGAGAGGCCAAGCGTTTCCCGCGCGCGGGGGAGATATTCCTGGCGCAGGAATTCCGCGTATTTTCGGATCGAAGGAAGGATCTGATTGCTGACCTCCTGCCGGAGAGCCGCGGCAAATTCTCCTGAATCGGCGCCCGACCGTGCTGGCGCATAAAAAGGAGAAGCATCCGATGGAGTTGCGATCAAGGCGTCGAGTTGGCGCAGCACTCGTGTGACGACTGTTTTCGGAACCGTGTAGCCCTGGGCGAGCCCTGCGCGAAGGTTGGCTATATCGGTCGAAACGTATTGAGGGAATGTTCTCCAAAGGCGGAGGATGCGTTCCCGCTCTTCGGGCGTGGTCGCCGCCAGTGTTTCCGCCAAGGCCGGCAAGTCGATTTGCCATCCCTGCATATGGCTGACATCCCAATACTCCGTCCGGCAAACGCGCAATCCGTGCCGCGATTCCAGCTCTTCCAACAAGACGGCGACCTCTGCACTTTCCTCGCTACCCGGGCCGACCGTCGTGACCGCCTGGAGCAGCGCGTCTTCCTCCGCGTGGAGATCAAGAAGCGCTGCCGGACTTCGATCCGGTAAATGCATGTTGTCGGACGGCGGAAGACCGAGCGAGTAACCCAGAGTCGGATCATAATCGAGTCTCAGCCGAATATACGCATCGGCGACAGAGTCAATCCCGTTCGGTGGCTGGAAAGCCATTGCCGGGAGGCAGGCAGCATGGATAATCCCTAAACTGAGAAGTCGTATTCGCCAGAGGAGAGGCATCCGGAACCATGGGGCGAAAAGCGCCAGCAAAATTGCCCTCACAAACAGAATAGCTTCGCCGGCCCGCCGGGGAGACTCGATCCGCCTGCCCACCCGGAACGAGAAGGTTGAAACGGATGAAGTACGCCGTGCCGGCACCTTCTATATAGGGACCGCCGCTCAAGAGTTTGGCTCCAGCAGCGATATGGCTGTTTCCACGCTGGGACAAAGTCGCCGCAAGCCGCCAACGAGTTCTTCACCCGCGGGGTGCAAGGCGTCGAGCGGCATGGGCTCCAGCCGATCGATCACGAACCACAGATGTTCGCTGCGGGCAGATAGGGCCGTCCGCCCGCACTGCCGCCAGTTCCAGCGTCGACAAGTGACACCCTGCTCGTCATGCCAGATCACTTCGCCGTTTTCGGGGCGTTCGATTATTGGGTTGCCATCACGGATCGTGTCGAAGCCCTCCGAACCGGCCGCATAACCGAGATGAGGCATGCCTTTATACTGCGCGTAGTCTTCGCCTCCGAACGGAGCACCGAAGCGAACGCTAAGGGCATTGTAAAGATTGACAACCGGATCTATCGCCGGCAACGAACCTGTCTTTTGCAAACTCTTCCAGAGCGACTTTACGGAACACGGCGTCTTTTGGGGGGGCTCGGACGGAGGCGGCTTTTTCGCCGGCGTCGCGGATCTATTGTTTCGAGAATGTCGGTTTGACTTCGAACACAGCGTAGATGCTTTCGGCCGGGATGTGCAGGCCGGAGGCATGGGGGAACAGGAGCGGGGAGTATAAGTTATCGAAGATGGCGATGTCGATTTGGCGGGAGCGGCGGCCGGTGGAGTCGATTACGAAGGCGGGAGTGGCGCGGTAGCGTTTGGGGAGATAGCGGTCAAACAGGTCGAGCCCGTGGCGTTCGGTGGCGGCGCCGGCGGCGGAGGGATGTTCGAAGAAGGCTCCGACGGCTAGCTGGGCTAGCATTTTCTTCCTGGACGGAATAGAAGACTTCGGCGAGGTCGAGGCGTCCGGAATCTGGAGAGCGCGGCATTCGAAGGTAGGATAGAGCGCCGGGCTGGGAATGGGAGCGGGTGGAATCGCTATGTGATGGCAACTTATGGTCCGCAGGGGGTTTGGATAAGTAGGGATGCGGCTTTTATTTCTAGTGCTGGCAGCGTTTGAGCTGCGGGGGGCGATGACTGTAAGTTTACAGGCGTCGAGTGCGTCGCCGGTGGCGCTGGGGACTCCGGTGGTGTGGACGGCGTCGGCGGTGGGGG
Organism: Bryobacterales bacterium; assembly: GCA_963698105.1. Taxonomy (GTDB): domain Bacteria; phylum Acidobacteriota; class Terriglobia; order Bryobacterales; family Bryobacteraceae; genus Palsa-187. Next base: position 192,477 of record CAVOPN010000021.1, on the reverse strand, counting down.
CTAGCGCGGGAACGCTGTTTTACCGGTTCCAGGTTATGGGGCCGTCGGGAGCTGTGCGGATGGTGGTGGATTTCGGACCGAAGGCATCGCTTACGTGGACTACGATCGAGCAGGAAGGCTCGTATCAGATGGAAGTTTCGGTGATGAATACGGTGACGGGGGAGCAGGCGGGGAAGGGTGCTGTCATGGTTTTCGATGCTTTGGTTTTTGGGTCGGGGCAGGTGGTTACGGCCAGTGCAAATCCGTACGTGTTTATTTATAGCGCGTCGGCGTGTCCGGTGGGGGAGCGGATGCGGGTGCAGATCGAGGCTGTGGGCGGAGGGGTTCAATATACTCCGTATCAATCGTGCGTCGCGGGGGCTAGCAGGAATTTCTACCTGGCGGGGATGGTGCCGGGGGCGACGTATCAGGTTCGGCAGGTGTTCGATGGCTCGCGGACAGGGAGCGGGGCGGCGATCAGTGTGATGGGTCCGGCGGTTTCGGGGAGTCTGCCGGTGTTCGCGGCGCTGACGGGGGCGGCTCCGGCGGGGCTGCTGGTGCAGAGTTTACTGGGGAGTCCGGCGCTGGCTTCGGATTTGAAGGGGAATCCGCTGTGGCAGGGGCCGGCGGACATTAGTTTTCTGACGCGGCCGGTTACGGGCGGGACGTTTATGGGGATCGGTGAGGACGGGACGCAGCCTCCATCGGCACAGTTTTTTCGCGAGTTCGATCTGGCTGGGATTACGGTGACGGAGACCAATGCGGCGCGGGTGAATCAGCAATTGGGGGCGTTCGGGGTAAAGGCTATTAACGGGTTCCATCACGAGGCCAGGAAGCTGCCGGACGGAGGGTACCTGGTGCTGGCGGATTCGGAGAGACTGCTGACCAATGTCCAGGGGGCGGGTACAGTGGATGTGATCGGCGACACGATTGTGGTTCTGGATCAGAATCTGCAAGTTACGTGGGCCTGGGATGCGTTCGATCATTTGGACAATTCGCGAATGGCGAGCCTGGGAGAGACGTGTACGTATCCGCCGGGCCTGACCTGCGCGCCGTTTTATTTGGCTGCGGTGGCGAACGACTGGCTGCATGGGAATTCGCTGCAACTGACGCCGGATGGGAATATTTTGTATTCGTCGCGGCATCAGGATTGGGTCATCAAGATCAATTATTCCAATGGGACCGGAACAGGGAACATATTGTGGCGCATGGGGATCGACGGAGATTTCGGCATTCAGTCGTCCGATCCGTTTCCGTGGTTTTCGCATCAGCACGATCCGAATTTTGAAGCCAACGATAAGGTGATCCTGGTCTTCGACGATGGGAATTTGCGGGCGGCGGCGAATCCGAGTGCTCATAGCCGCGGGCAGGGATACCGGGTGGATGAGACGAATCGGTTGGTGATTCCGGAGCTGAATGCGGATTTAGGGGTATATTCCGGGGCGCTGGGGTCGGCGCAACTGCTGCCGTATGGGAATTTTCACTTCGACGCGGGGTTCATTCTCAGTACGGCGCCGGATGGGACTCCGGTGTACAACGCTCAGTCGCTCGAGGTAGATGGGGCGGGGAGGATTGTCTTCGGGGTGCAGTTTGGGGCGCTGGAGTACCGGACTTTTCGGATGCCGGATTTGTATACGGCGCCGGAGGATTGGGTGCGGGGTAGCATCGATAGGGGTTTTCGGGGGAAGTAATCGGCAGCCGCCTGAAAGGGTCGGGTGCCGCAAGATTGGCCGCCTCACTCGGATGGGCAGGTCGGGAACCTGCCCCACTAGTTCTTGACACGTACTGGATGCGCCGCTACACTTTGGGTTTAGCTCGCTCTAATCTCTAAGGAAGTATCCGAATGAGTCAATCAGCAGTATCGCGCCGAGCATTTCTGGGCGCGGCGGGCGCGGGAACGCTCCTCTCCACTTCGGCGGCGAGCGGTCAACCGGTAAACAAGCCTAATTTCATCGTGATTTGCTGCGACGACCTGGGGTACGGGGATTTGCACTCCTATGGATCGACGCTGCCGACGCCTAACTTGGATCAGATGGCGTCGGAGGGGGTCCAGTTTAATCGGTTTTACGCGGCTAATAACGTTTGCTCGCCGTCGCGGGCGGGGCTTTTGACGGGGTGTTATCCGACGCGAGTCGGGGTTCCGGCGGTGTTGTGGCCTACGGATACTACCGGGATTTCTTTGAGTAATCCTACTATTGCTGAGGTTTTGAAGCCGGCGGGGTATGCCACGATGTGCACGGGCAAGTGGCATGTGGGGTCACAGCCGCAATTCATGCCGAGGAACCGCGGGTTCGATCATTATTACGGGATTCCTTATAGCAGCGATATGGATCCGTCGGTATTGATGGATGACGGGGCGGTGATCGAGTCGCCGGTGGACTTAAATACGCTCACTTTGCGGTATACGCAGCAGTCGGTTAATTTTATTGCCAATAATAAGGGCAATCCGTTTTTTCTGTACCTGGCTTATAATTTGCCGCATTTACCTTTGGCGGCGTCGCCGGCTTTTGCGGGGAAATCGCCGAAGGGGCAGTACGGGGATGCGGTGCAGGAGATCGACTGGAGCGTGGGGCAGATCCTCGAGGCGCTGCAGGCGAACGGGATCGACGATCGCACGATGGTCGTGTTTACCAGCGACCACGGGCCTTGGTTTCAGGGGAGCGCGGGGAAGCTGCGGGGGCGGAAGTGGTCGACTTATGAAGGCGGCGTTAGGGTTCCGTTTATCGCTCGGTTTCCGGGGCAGATTCCGGCTATGAATCGGACTTTGACGGCGACGGGAACGGGGCCCACTTTGGGCCGGGTGAGTCACGCGGTGGCATCTGCGATGGATTTACTTCCGACGATCGCGAAGATGGCGGGGGCGGCGGCGCCGAAGGTTTTGGACGGGATCGATATTGGGCCGATTCTTTCGGGGCAGGTGGACACGATCGCTCGGGACGTGATTCTGCATTTTAACAATTGGGATTTGCAGACGGTCAATTCGGGGAACTGGAAGCTGCATATTTCGCGGAGCAACAATTTTGCGTGGGGTCCGCCGCCGATGGGGGGGCAATATAATCTGGCGCTGCCTTCGCCGGAGTTATATAACGTCGAGACGGATGCGGATGAGAGCTGCGATGTGGCTCCGCTGCATGCGGATGTGGTGGCGAACATTATGGCTCGGGTGAAGGCGCTGCTGCCTGGGTTTCCTGGGGATGTGATGAACGCGTGGAACTACACGATGAGTTTGCCGGTGGGTGGGATGAACACCGGGGCATTGCCGTCGCTGGGTGGGCCGGCGGGGTCATAGGGCGCGCTCGCTCAACACGAGACACGTCCACACTCCCGAAAACATCGACGGCCCGAAAGAGCGGAGTTGAGTGCACGGGGCGGAAAGTGGGGACAGCCCGCTCTGCCCGCGGCGGCGCTCGGGTGAGTGTTGATCAGGTGAGGAATTGTGGGCGCCTTGGGACAGAGTAGGCAGTCCCCATTTTCCGCGGGTTTCAGCGTGTCAGTACAAAAGAAAGGCAAGACACGTCGACACGAATGTCGACGCGGCACGCCTGGAGGCGCGCGCCACGTTATTGGTTTAGGTTCACCAGGTAGCCGGTGAAAGTGATGCTGGCGGAGATGAAAGAGTAGGGCGCGCCGGTATTAATGGCGACGATCGGCGTCTAGCCGGCCTCATAATATGTCAAAAAGGGCTGGTTTTGCACGTAAATCGGGTCCCCTTGCGAGTCGAGGCTCTGCTTCTGCAAAAAACCCGTCTCAATGATAGAGCCATTGCCGTAGATATCGACGTTTTGAAAGGGATTGGGAGTGTCTATCGATATATTCACGTGCTCTATCACCAGGCGCATGTTCGCTGGAACGGGCGGGAAGAACGCGGCGCACTGGCCGTTGGTGGTGGAAACGATGTAGCAAGTCTGCTGCTGAACATAGGGATTGCGGCCGCGCTCGTCTACATTCTTTACTAAGGCAGCTACCGCGGCGAGCAGGGGCTTGGCGTAGAAGTGACCGAGAACGGCCATGAGGGCGAGGCTCCGGCGAAAGTCAATAACTTGTTCTTCATTTATTTCCTCCGATGGTAAATTTGCAGACGCACATTCCGATCAATAATAGAAGGGCCGTGCCGAAGGTGGCCGGCTCTGGGACGGTCTCCGCGCTCAAGATCACATCGAAGGCGTAGTCCAGATTTTCTCCGTCGCCGAGATTGCCGAGGCCGGTGAAGCCGTCGCTCAGCAGGTACGGAGGACCGAGGTTTTCGGCGTAGGACATATTTTCATAAGCGCTGACTGCGATCTGGTAGGTACCTGGAAAACAAGGTTCCGCCGCCCAGTTGGACGTCACAGGCGTCTGCGGAGGCGGGACAGTTCCAGTTATATGTGGACGATAGAAAATCGCCGCTCGAATCGAACAGACTCAGGTATGGAAAAAAAACCGCCGGCGTTCACATTCGCCCCGGTCAGGCTGGTGCCGCCGCTGTAGCTGTAAGTGATCCCTTCCATGGGGGTGGCTGTGGCGACGACGAAGCTATAGACGACGGCGGCATATTGTGCATAATCGCCGTCGGTGTTGCCGGGGCCGAGCGTGCAACTGTCGCCGCAGCTGGTGACGGTCGCGTCATCGCGGAGATCGCCGGAGAAAAAAAGGACCGTCGCGTGGAGCGATGTCGCGAAGCCCAGGAACAGGCAAAGACTGGAGAAGACAATAAAATTCCGCATGAGTTCAATCATCTGACAGACAAACTTTCCGCATCCCGATTGCTAAGACAGCAACGGGCCGGCGGAGAGGTTTACACTCTCCGACAGATGCATTGAAATCCAACGGGCTTAGCTACTACACGTCAGTACTCATATGCTGTCAACGGCACTTGGTACATTTGGGCGATTACTGCTCGACTCTGACTGTCGCGCCGGAGGTCAGGGAGTCCGGGGTGTTGATGATTACTGAATCTTGGGCGGTTATGCCGCTGGTGATTTCTACTTCGGTGCCGTAGTCGCGGCCTTGGGTTACGTGGACCATTTCGGCGCGGTTGCCGTTGCGGACTACTGCTACTTGTAAACCGTCGGCGCGGAAGATTAGAGCTGTTACTGGGACTACTAAAGCTGCGGATCCGGCGGGGAGTTTTAGGTGGACTTCGGCGTAGGCTCCGGGCATTAGTTGGCCTGACGTGTTGTCGATGTCGACCTCGGTTAAGAGGGTTCTCGTGGTGGGGTCGATCATGCCGGTGTTTCTCGCGACCTTGCCTATGTAATGTTTGCCGGGGGATTCTATTAGCGTTAGGGTTGCGGTTACGCCGGGGGTTGCGGCTTGGGAGTATGCCTGGGGGACGCTGACGAAGATGCGGAGTTTATCGGTGGAGGAGATGCGGAAGAGTTCTTGCGAGGCTCCTCCGTTGCCGGCGTTTACTAGCTGGCCTACGTCGGTGTTTCTTGCTGTTACTAAGCCGTCGAAGGGCGCATACACTTTTTCGAAGGCTACTAATTGTTCCAGGTGTTTTACGTTCGCGGCTTGTGATTCTACTGTGGCTTTGCCGGCTTCGTAGGCTCCTACTGCGTTGTCTACGTCCTGTCTTGGGATCGCGTCCTTCATCATGCCCAGGTCGCGGTTCATGGTGATCTCGTACAGCTTCAGTTGGGCTTGGGCGGTGGCTAGCTGCGCCTTCGCTTGGGAGAGCTGCTGGTCGACTTCGGGGGAATCGATCTCGGCTAACAGCTGACCGGTTTTTACTCTCGTGCCGATGTCGGTGTACCACTTTTTCAGATATCCGCTGGTGCGGGCGTAGACGGGGGCGTCTACGAAGGCCTGGATGTTGCCGGGGAGGCTGATCTCTTCCTTCATTTCTCCGCGCTTGGGATGGATTACGGTGACGGAGGGGACGGATTCTTCGAGCGTTCTTTCCTTGATGACGGCGGCCGCGTCGATGCGGGAGTGGATTCCGCGCACTACTACGAAGCCCGCGACTAAGATCGCGAGAACGACAATGAGCAGTACTTTGAGTGTGCGGATCATTTTTTGCGGTGCAGCACGCTGAAGACGGTGGGTACAAAGAATAGGGTAGCAGCCGTGGCGAAGATCAGGCCACCGATTACTGCTCTGCCTAACGGCGCGTTTTGTTCGCCGCCTTCACCTAGGCCGAGTGCCATGGGGACCATTCCGATGATCATGGCTAACGCGGTCATTAGCACGGGGCGGAAGCGGACGAAGCCTGCGTCTAATGCGGCTTGTTCGGGAGTTTCACCGGCTTCCAATCTTTCTTTGGCGAAGGCTACTACTAGAATGCTGTTCGACGTGGCTACGCCTACGCTCATGATGGAGCCCATTAACGCGGGGACGCTGATGGTGGTGTGCGTCGCGAAGAGGAATAAAACAATTCCGGCCAGGGCGGCGGGGAGGGCGGTGATGATGATGAACGGGTCCAGCCAGGATTGGAAATTTACTACGATCAGCGCGTAGACTAGCACGATTGCTAACGCGAGTCCGCCTAGGAGGCCGGTGAAGGAGCTTTGCATGGTTTCGTATTGGCCGCGGATTAACACAGTCATTCCACGGGGGAGATATTTACGATTGGCGTCGACGATTCTGGTCATGTCGCGGCCTACGGCTCCCAGGTCGCGGTCCTGAATGGAGCCGAAGATGTCGACTACGCGGCGGATGTTGTAGTGGGACACTACGGCGAGACCGGCGCCCCGGCTCAGGGTGGCTACGTCGCCCAGGATTTCGGGTTTGGCGGCGCTGCCGGAGGCGGTGGATTGGGATGATGCGGAGATAGGGATGTTGCGCAGATCGCTGAGCGAGGCGACGGTGAATTGAGGCGCTTGGGTGACGATGTTGTAGCTGACTCCATTGCGCGGGTCGAGCCAGAATTCGGGTTGAGTTTGGGAACTGCCGCTTAGAGAGATGAGCGCGCTTTGGGCGACGTCGAGCTGGGTGAATCCGCTTTCGGCGGCCTTGGTGCGGTCGACGTTGATGTGAATTTTGGGCTGATCGAAGGGTTGATGGACGCGCAGGTCGGCGGTCCCGGGGACGGATTTGAGCTGGCCCAGAAGTCTGGTGGCGAAGATGCGGCTGGCTTCGGAATCCTGGCTGGCGATCTGGATGTCGATGGGGGCGGGGAGTCCGAAGTTCAGAATTTGGGTGACGATGTCGGCGGGGGTGAAGTAGAAGAGGACGCCGGGGAATTCGCGGGGGAGTTTTTCGCGGAGCTCGCGGATGTAGTTGTCGGTGGGGTGGTGGTCCTCGGTGAGGGTGACCAGAATATCGGTGTCCATGGTGCCGATAGGGGCGGAGGTCGAGTAGGACATGTTGATGGAGCTGTAGGGGAGTCCGATATTGTTGATCAGGGACGCGATTTCGTTGGCGGGGACGATGCGGCGGATGGCGGCTTCGACGTCGCTTGAAGTGCGCGCGGATTCCTCGATGCGGGTGGCGGTTTTGGTGCGCATGTGGAGATTGAATCGGCCGGCGTCGGTGGTGGGGAAGAAGTCCTGGCCTAGCCAGGGGACAAGTAGAAATGTTGCGGCGCAGGCTAGCAGGAAGAGGGGGATGAAGACGACTCGGCGGGCTACGCAGACGGCTAGGAGTTCTCGGAAGGAGTCGCGGGTTCGGTCTAAGAAACGCTCGAAGGAGAGCTGCATGCGGGCAGGGAAGTTCCAGGCTGCGGGGGTGTGTTCTTCATGAACGTGGGGTTTGAAGAGGTACATGGCCATCGTCGGGACTAGCGTGCGGGAGAGCAAGTAGGACGCTAGCATCGCGAAGACGACCGCCTCGGCAAGGGGAATGAAGAGATAACGGGCTACGCCGGTTAGCAGGAACATCGGGAGGAAGACGATACAGATGCAGAGGGTCGAGACTAGGGCGGGGACGGCGATCTGGCGGGCTCCTTCTAGGATGGCGGGGACTACTTCGGGGATGGTGACGAGGTTCCGGTGGATGTTTTCTATTTCTACTGTGGCATCGTCGACTAAGATGCCTACGGCTAGGGCGAGTCCTCCGAGGGTCATGATGTTGATGGTTTCGCCGATGGCGCTCAGGACGCAGATGGAGACGAGGATCGATAGAGGGATCGAGACGGCGATGATTACTGTGCTGCGCCAGCTTCCTAGGAAAAGCAAAATCATGGTTGCGGTCAGGCAGGCGGCGATGATGGCTTCGCGGACGACTCCGCTGACGGCGGCGCGAACGAAGATGGATTGGTCGGCGATGGGTTCGACTTTTAGTTCCCTGGGAAGGGTCGCTAAGATCGCGGGGAGGGCTTCGCGAATTTGCTTGACGATTTCGAGGGTGGAGGTCTGGCCGGTTTTCATGACGGTCATCAGGCAGCCGCGCTGGCCGTCGCGCAGCACGATGTTGGTTTGGGGAGTGTAGCCGTCGCGGACGTTGGCTACGTCGTGGATAAAGATGGTGGTGTTATTGACGGCGCGGATGGGGAGATTATTTATTTCGGCGACGCGGGTGGGGCTGCTGTTGAGGTCGACATCGTATTCGAAGGGTCCGATTTTGGAGGTGCCGGAGGGGAGGATCAGGTTTTGAACCGTCACGGCATTGACTACTTCGGCGGGGGAAATTCCCTTGGCTTGCAGGAGGTCGGGGCGGATATCGATCATGATCTGGCGCTGTTTTCCGCCGTAGGGATAGGGAATGGATGCGCCTTGGACGGTGGCGAGCGAGGTGCGGATGCTGTTAATGGCGAAATCGAAGAGCTGCTGTTCGGAGAGGCCTTTTCCGGAGAGCGCGAGTTGCACGATGGGGACGCTCGAGGCGTTGTAGACGACGATGAACGGAGGGGTCGCACCGGGGGGCATGAAGCGGACGGCGGAGGCTCCTTGAGCGGTGATCTGGGCTACGGCCATCTCGATTTTTACGTTGGGATGGAAGAAGATTTTGATGATGCTTTTGCCGTTGTAGGTTTGCGATTCGGTGTGCTCCATGTCGTTGACGGTGGTGGTTAGGTTGCGTTCGAAGACAGTGGAGACTCGCTCTTCCATTTCTTCGGCGTTGAGGCCGGTGTAGTTCCAGAGGACTACTACTACGGGGATGTTGACGTTGGGGAAGATGTCGACGGGGGTTCGTTGGATTACTAAAGGGCTGACTAAGAGGATGAGGAGAGTCAGAACGATGAATGTGTAGGGGCGGTTTAGGGCGATTCTGACGATCCACATTTGTTTTTATTGTAGGGGGAGGGGGAGTTGCTCGTCTCTTGGTCTTTAGGCAGGGGGTTTTGGTGACCGGTCGGTCGGAAGAGAGGACGGGTCGGCGTCGACCGCTCCCTGTGGTCGCGGCTCTTTAAATCGGGGACAGGCTGCTCAGTCCACGGCGGCGCAATCAGAATACGTCGACATTCGAAACATCAGGGCTGAGGGGCGGGGCGAAAAGTGGTGACAGCCCGCTCTGTCCACTGCGGCGCAGTAGTATAGGGTGCTTCAGGGATTGCGGGCGCCTTGGGACAGAGTAGGCAGTCCCCATGTTGGCAGTTTTCGCCGCCCACACAATACACGCTATGGGGTTATCCACTGGGGGTTTTTGCCGGCCAGGAGGAAGGCGTAGGGGCCTTCGCCGAAATTTTTGATTCGGTCGGGGTTTTGGGCCAGGACTACGGGAGTGCCTTCGAACGTTGCCTGGTTGTCGTGAAGTGTGGGGGCTGGGAGCGCGTAGGCTTTTCGGTAACGGGCGATGGATGCGGTTAGATCAGCTACGGCGATTATTACTTGTTTTACGCCGGTGAAGTCGGTGGTGGTGGGGTGGCCGCTGGGGAACGCTCGGGCTTCTCTCGGGGTCAGGTCACGGATTAGAAATGGGAAGAAAGTGCCTTGCGGCTCTTCGCCGATGCGGGCGGTTTCCCAGTTTAGCTGGACGCCGTCGGGTCTGCGGCGCCCGCTGGAGGATGGCGGGGCTTACGGTGATTCCGGCGGCTCTCAGGCGAGCTACTTCGGCGGTTACGTTGTTCGAACGGACGGCCCAGGCGCAGTGGGTCCGGCGTCACCTTCCATTTGCTTGGACCAGTAATGACCTTTCGGGTCGGCGTTTTTTCGGATGGCGATTAATTCGAGGTACGAGCCGTCCGGGAAACTGGTGATGGCCATTTCGGTGATGCCGTTGGAGTGGGCGCCTCCGTATTCGCTGGGAATGCCCAAGGAGGCTAGGTGGGCCTGCATCTTTTTAAGATCGCGGCCGGCTACGGTGACGTGGTCTATCGTCAGATCGGCGGTAAGCATGGCGGTCACCAATAAGAATACAGGCGGCATCGTTTAATATTACTAAAAACATTGTTCAGTGGTTTCGTTTTGACAACGGGAAGAAAGCGGCGTAATGTTAGCCCAAAGAAGTAGTTTGCTTTAGAGGAGTCCTTATGATCTATGTTGATCCGCGCAAGGTCGCACTTGCGGGTTTTCTCGCCATATTCGCAGGATTGGCGCACGGGCAAGCCGTGGCGGTGGCGGAGGTGGAAGGCACTGTTTCAGACACGTCCGGCAAGGTGATGGTCAACGTGCAGGTGACGATGATCCAGACGGAGACGCAGGCGACGCGCACCACCGTTACGGATGTGCAGGGGCATTTCGATATTCCGAACCTGGCGCCGGGGCCGTACATTCTGGATGTGAAGGCGCCGGGGTTTAAGGATTACCGGCAAACCGGAATCGTGCTGCAGGTGGGGCAGACGATCGCGCTGAATGTCGCGTTGACGGTGGGGTCAGTGACGGAGACGATCGAAGTGGCGGCGAACGCGTCGATGGTGGAGACCAAAGACAGCGGGATCGCGCAGGTGATGGATACGGAAAAAGTGGTCGACCTGCCGTTGAACGGGCGCAACCTGACGCAGCTGCTGACGCTGGTGGGCGGAGGGACGTCGACGCCGGGCGGGGATCTGACGGGCAGCAAAAACATTCAAGGCTCGAATGGGTCGGGCACGTTTTCAGTGGGCGGAGGGCAGGCCAACGGCGTGAACTACCTGCTGGACGGAGGCGATAATAACGACGCGTTCAGCAACGTGAATCTGCCGATTCCCTTTCCCGATGCGGTGCAGGAGTTCAGCGTCGAGACCAATGCATTGCAGGCGCAGTTTGGATTGCATCCGGGCGGCGCGGTGAACGTGGTGACGAAATCGGGGAGCAACGCGTTTCACGGGGACCTGTTCGAGTTTCTGCGCAATTATGACTTGAATGCGCGGACCAAAGGGTTGGTCGAAGTATCGGGATCGGTGGCGCAGCCGCTGCGGGATTCTTTGAAGCGCAATCAATTCGGAGGGACGGCGGGCGGGAAAATTATTCGCGACAAGCTGTTTTTCTTCGGAGGCTATCAGCAGACGACGCAGAGGAGCAATCCGGGATTGAACACCGCGCACGTGCCGACGGCTTTGACAATAGCTGGAAATTTTTCGGTGGAAGACGCGGCGACATCGGCGGGCGGGTGCCAGAAGACGGCGATTACGCTGAAGGATCCGGCGACGGGGCTGCCATTTCCGGGGAACATTATTCCACAATCGCGTTTCGATCCGGCGGCGGCGAAACTACTTTCGAAATATGTTCCGGTGTCGACGGACCCTTGCGGGCTGGTGCTTTATGGACAGCCGGCGAACAATCCGGACTGGCAGACCATCGGGCGCGTGGATTACGTGCTGAGCGAGAAGCACTCCATGTACGGCCGGTATTATGTATACAACTACACGGCGCAGGCGTTTTTCAACGGGACGAACGCGCTGACGACGGGACCGAATCCGGGGAATCGCGACGAGACCAACACGGGGACGTTCGGCGATACCTACACGGTGAGCCCGACGCAGGTGAACTCCTTCCACGCTACGTTCAACCGGCGCGCGGATAATCGGGGGTCGGCTCCGAATCTGTTCGGTCCGCAATCGCTGGGGATCAACTATGCGGACAAGATGCCGGATACGTACATGCAGATCACGGTGACGAATTATTTTAACGTGGCTTGCGGTACTTGCGCGCCGGGATATTTCGACGTGAACACGTATCAGCTATCGGACGATTATTCGATGACCAAGGGCAGGCATCAGATCGGGTTTGGCGTGGATTTCCGCAAGCTGCAGTTCAATTCGCTGAACAACCAGCAATCGAACGGTCAGTGGACGTTTACAGGGAGCAGCACGGTGAATACCGGGGATTCTCTGGCGGACCTGGAGCTGGGGAAACTGGCGGGGCTGACCGATGGAAACGCGCTTTCCGATTACATGCGGCAGACGGTTTTCGCGGGTTATGTGCAGGACAGTTTTCGTGTGTCGTCGCATCTGACGCTGACGGCGGGGGTGCGGTGGGAGCCGTTTCAGCCGACCGTGGACAAGCAGTGCCGCGGGAATCAGTTCCTGCTTTCGGAATTTTTGGCGGGGTATCACAGCACGGAATATCCGAGCGCGCCGGCGGGCCTTTTGTTCGGCAAGGATGCGCCCAATAAGAATGGATGCGCGTTTGAAAAGGGCTACTGGGCGGATTTTTCGCCGCGGCTGGGACTGGTTTGGGATCCGACGGGCAACGGGAAACAGACGATTCGCGCGGCGTTCGCGCTGATGCACGATAATCCGGAGTTGTTCTATCCGGAGAGGTGGACGACGAATCCTCCATATGCATCGTCGATCGCGCTGGGGACGAATGCGGGTCCATTTTCGAATCCTTATTTGGGGTATGTATCGCCGACGGGCGTGACGGGCGATCCATTTCCGGGGGCGGCGATCTTTCCTTCGCAGGGAACTTATGTAACCATTCCGCCGAATGTGCCGGTGGAGTACACGATGCAGTGGAACTTCAGTTATCAGAGGCAGATTGCGAAGGACTGGCTTGGGACGGCGACTTATGTGGGCAGCCGGACGAATCACATTCTTGGGTCGAACGATATTAATATGCCGCAGCCGAGTCCGACGGCGACGACTTCGAATGAGCCGCAGCGCAGATTGTTGACGCTGCTGAATCCGACGCAGGGGGCCTATTACAGCGCCATCGATCAGACCGATGGGGGCGCGGTTTCGAACTATAACGCGCTGCTGCTGAAGGTGGAGCATCGCTTCGCGCATCGCTACACTTTGCTGACGAATTACACCTGGTCGCACTGCATCAGCACCTGGGATTTCGGGGCGGAGCTGTCGGGCAACGATTATCAGAATCCGAATAACCGGAATGCGGAGAAGGCGGATTGCAACTTCGACCGGCGGCAGATTTTCAACACTTCGCTGGTGGCGACGAGCGCCGGCGTGGGGTCGGGATTTTTCAGAGGGATTACCAAGGACTGGCAGATCGCGCCGATTATCAGCCTGGCGAGTGGGCAGCCGTTTACGGTGACCGATGGAACGGACGTATCGCTGACGGGCGAGGGGAGCGACCGGCCGAATGTGGTGCCGGGGGTGCAATCGCAACCGCATACGTTGAACGCGTGGTTTAACACGGGCGCGTTCGCGGGGAGCTGCGCGCTGGCGGCTTACGCGACGAATCCTTATTGCCAAGCGCCGGGGACGTTCGGGAACGCGGGGCGCGATATTTTCCACAATCCGGGATTTATCCAGTGGGACATGGCAGCTAGCCGTATTTTTCCGATCAATGAACGGTTCCGGACGGAGCTGCGCGGGGATTTCTTCAACATTATGAATCACGCGAACTGGAACGGTCCGTCAGCGGCGGTGAATAGCTCGACGTTCGGGCAGATTACGAGTTTCGGGTCGCCGCGGTTGATTCAGCTGGCGTTGAAGTTTTATTTCTAGGACTGGCACTGTCAAAAGAGACGTCGAGGGAGTGGCCGGGGCGAAAAATGGGGACAGCCCGCTGTGTCCACTGCGGCGCGGTAACGTATTCCGTTTGGTGGTGGATTGCGGGCGCCTTGGGACAGAGTAGGCAGGCCCCACTTTTCGCGGGTTTTCAAACGTCGGAGCTTGTCAAGGAAGACGTCGGGAGTGTGGCTGGGGCGAAAAATGGGGACAGCCCGCTCTGTCCACTGCGGCGCACTAGCGGTCGGCGTTGCGAAGATTGCGGGGGCCTTGGGACAGAGTAAGGCAGTCCCCACTTTTCGCGGGTTTTCAAAACGTCGACGCTTGTCAAGGAAGACGTCGAGAGTGTGGCTTGGGCGAAAACTGGGGACAGCCCGCTCTGTCCACTGCGGCGCGGTAATGTGCTCCGTTTGGCGGTGGATTGCGGGCGCCTTGGGACAGAGTAGGCAGTCCCCAGTTTTCGAGGGTTTTATCGCTAACGTGTGCTCCTAGCCAAGACACGTCGACACAAATGCGGACAGGGTGTGGCGAAATCGGACACATGGTGAGATAGAATTGACGTTGATTCTTTGGCAATTCGTGGAATAGGAATTGCTTCCAAGGTACTGATGACCTTCTTCAACGATTTGAAGTTCGCGATGCGCTCGCTGGGACGATCGAAGGGGCTGGCGCTCACTGTCATCGTTACTCTTGCATTGGGGATTGGCGCCAATGCGGCGATTTTTACGCTGGTGCGCGGGGTGCTGCTGCGGCCTCTGGTCAATCGCGATGAGGACCGGCTGGTTTATATCCGGGTGGGCGCTCCGGGGCAAGCCGATGACAATTCGCTCTTCTCGGTGCCGGAGATCCAGGATTTAAGAGAACGGGTCAAAACCATTTCGTCGTTCGGCGATTTCTCGGAAGTCGGATTTAGCATGGTGGGACTCGGCGAGCCGCGCGCGGTTCGGGTGGGCGTGGTGGGCGGATCGTATTTCGAGGTGATGGGGCTGCGTCCGGTCTTGGGACGGCTGCTGGACAAGAACGACGACGGTCCAAAGGCGGCGGGGGCGGTGGTGCTGACCTATCGTTTCTGGACATCGGCGCTGAAGAGCGATCCGGCGGTGCTGGGCAAAACGGTCAGACTGGAGGGGGCGATGGGAGCGCGCTCCGGCACGGTGGTGGGCGTTCTGGAACCGTGCATACCCTATCCCACGGAAACCGAGCTCATGTCCAACGTGGTGATGAGCCCGCATCACTTGTCGGCGACGATGGTGACGGGACGGGTTCATCGAATGACGAAGCTGTTCGGGCGTCTGGCCCCGGGGGCGACGATCGAGCAGGCGAGCGCCGAATTAAGCACCGCTTATGGGGCGATGATCAAGGCGTATCCGGAAGCTTACCCGGCCAAGGGCGATTTGAAAATCAGCGCGGTGAAGCTGCGCGACCAGATTACTTCGAACGCACGAACGGTTTTATTGATATTGATGGCGGCGTCGATGCTGGTGTTTGTGATCGCGAGTTCTAATGTCGCGAATCTGATTCTGGCGCGGACCATCCGGCGCGAAGGCGAACTGGCGATTCGCGCGGCTCTGGGCGCCGGCACGGGGGCGCTGCGGCGGACGCTGTTGGCGGAGAGCCTGTTGTTATGCGGCGCGGGGGCGGCGCTGGGCGTGCTGATCGCGGAGCCGATGGTGTCGATCCTGGCGCGATATGCGTCACGCTTCTCGGTTCGCGCCATGGATTTGCAAGTGGATTCGAGCATGATCTGGGTGGGCGTGGCTCTGGCACTGGTGGCGGCGGTGTTGCTGGCCTTCGTTCCGCGGCTGCCGACGGCGGGGGCCGCGCATGGGATCGGGAGCCTGCGCATCGCCGGAGGAACGCACCGGCGGCAACAGGTTTTCGTGGTGACACAGGTGGCCGCTTGCTTCCTGCTGCTGGCCGGGGCGAGCATGTTGGTGAAGACGCTGCTGGCGCTGCAATCCGCGCCAACCATCTACGATACGAGGCACACACTGGCGGTGAACGTGCCGCAGATGCCTTACGGGAAGACAGACGAGCAGATACTCGGTTTCTATCAAGAGATAGTGCGGCGGATCAAAGAGCTGCCGGGCGTCGACGGAGCGGCTCTGGGGACCATCGTTCCGTGGCGCGATGCGGGCGGGTTCGGTCCGGGATTCGAGTTTACGGCGGACGGGCATGTTCGCGGTAAGGGCGAAACGGATCCTCGCAGCGGGTTGCGGGCGGCAACGCCGGGGTTCTTTGCGGCCCTGGGCATTCCCATGCTTGCCGGACGCGACTTCGACGATAACGACCGCAAGGATGGCGAGAAGGTGGTGATCGTGAGCCAGAGCGTGGCCCAGCGAATGTTCCCCGGCCAGGATGCTCTGAACAGGCACATCACGTGGACCGATCCGGTGATGAAATTTATCAACATCGAATACAAGCCGCGGCGGATTGTTGGCGTGGTGGCGGATGCGGACGACGAAGACTTGGTTGCGGGTCCGAAGCTTACGATTTATGAACCGTTCTCGCAGGAGATGTTTGCAGACCATTTGTTCGTGCATGCGCGGACGGATCCGTACGCGCTGGTGCAGCCGATTACGCGCATCGTCCGGGAGCTGTCGGCGGACCAGGTGGTGGAGAACGCCGCGACGCTCGAAGACATCCGGGCGGTGGTGCTGACGCCGAATCGTTTGAACGCGCTGGTGTTCGGGGTATTCGCGGCGGTGGCGCTGGCGATTGCGGTGGTTGGCGTGGCGGGCGTGCTGGCGTTTTCGGTGAACGGAAGAATCCGGGAGTTCGGAATCCGACTCGCGATCGGATCGCAGCCTCGGCATTTATTGGGGAAGGTGCTCGCGGAAGGGGCCTGGATGGCGGCGGCGGGAATCGCGGCGGGTGTGGTGTGCGGATACGCGTTCGCGAATTTGCTGGTCAGCTATTTCCCGGATTTACGGATGCCGGGGGTGGTGCCGGTGATGGGGTCGGCGATTATTTTACTGGCGGCAGCGGTGGTGGCGTCGGTGCTGCCGGCGGCGAGGGCGGCTAGTGTGGATGTGATGCAGGCGCTGCGGTCGGAGTGATACGTCGATGCTCGGGTTGGGATTCTAGCCAAGAAGAGATCGCTCCCTGTGGTCGCGGCTCGGTAGAGATAATGACGTCGACACGGGCCACTAGAATTTGCTGCGGAGGTACCGGTCCATTATTCGCGGGGCGAAGAAGTCGAGGGACGTGAAGAGGAAGCCGATTTTGGGGACGTAGATGATTCGTTTGCCGCGCTCCACGCCTTTGATCACGGCGGCGGCGACTTCATCGGGGCTTACTATGCGGCGAATATCTTCTACCCGGCCGGGGGCCGTTCCCGAGAGGACGTGGTCGCGGAATTTCGTGTCTACGATGCCGGGGCAGACTTTCATGACGCGGATGCCCGTGCCCATCAGCTCGCGATGCAGGGAATCGTCGACGCAGTGCAGAGCCCACTTGGTGGCGCAGTACATCACCGCCCAGGGGAGCGAAACTTTTCCGCCTACCGATCCGATATTGACGATGGTGCCGGATTTGGCGGCCTTCATATGAGGCACGACCAGCTGAGTTAGGGCTAGCGCGGAAAAAACGTTGATGTCGAATACGCGCTTGGAGATTTCGGTGTCGACCTCAGTGGGGTAGCCGTACTGGCCGACGCCGGCGTTGTTGATCAGAATGTCGATTCGGCCGAAGCGGGCGATGGTTCGCTCGACAATCTCCGCACGGACGGCGGCGGAGGTGATGTCGCCGGGAGTGACAATGTCCGCGGGAGGAAACGTCGCGTCCGGAAGACCTGTTAAAGACAATTTCGCTCCGCGCCGGCCCATCAGTTTGGCGCAGCTTGCGCCGATACCCTGGGAGGCGCCTGTGATGAGGACTACCTTCTCATTCCACATTGGAGTCAAGTTCCAGTGTAGATGCTGCCGGGGCGGCTTATCTCCTAACAACAAGCCGCTTGAAAGGGCGGCTGCCGCCGAAATTGGCCGCCCCACGAGGACTCGGAGGATGGCGGGTAAGGGCTATTTGAGCAGCGTTGCGGAAAGGACTCGCGGAGTCTGGGCGAGGTCGGGGATGATTTCCAGGTCGCGCCATCCTGGGTTGAACATTTGGCGGACGGGATGGAGTGAGTCGTGGCCCAGCTCGAGGATGAGGCGGCCGCCGGGTTTTAAGAGGCGCGCGGCTTCGGGGATTAATCGCGCATAGATGGCCAAGCCATCGAGGCCGGCGAAGAGGGCGAGGGCGGGTTCGTGGTCGCGGACCTCCTTCTGCAGAGTGGCGCGGGCGGCTTCTGAGATGTACGGGGGGTTCGAGACGACCATATCGAAGGAGTGGTCCTCGAAGGCGGAGCCCAGGTCGCATTCGACGAAATCTACCAGGGCGGCGAGGCGGTGCGCGTTAGATTGGGCGACCTTCAATGCGGGCGAGGAGATGTCGGTTGCGGTGACGCGCGCTTCAGTTTCGAGCGCCAGAGTGATCGCGATTGCGCCGGAGCCGGTGCCGATGTCGAGGATGGTCAGGGCGTCGGTTTTTAGGGCGGCTTCGATGAGGTGTTCGGTTTCGGGGCGGGGAATCAGGACGTCGGGGGTGACGCGGAAATCCCGGCCGAAGAATTCCTGGACGCCGGTGATGTACTGCGTCGGCATGCCTGCCATGCGCTGGTGAAGATAGCGGCCATAGTGGATCCACCACAGATCCTTGAGTTCTTCATCGGAGTGGGCGAAGATCCAGGACCGGGGGTGGCCGGTGGCGTGGGCGAGAAGGACCTCGGCGGTAAGGCGGGGTGCTAAAATTCCAGCATCTTCCAAGAGTTTCCGGCCTTGGTGGAGGGCGGTGTGGAGGGTCATGCTCCGAGGGACAGGCCGGGGACCTGTCCTACTAGGCTGCGACTTCGCCTTCGCCTTGATCTTTTAGTTTTTCGGTTTGGAAGTGGGTGGTCAGGGCGTCGACGATTTGTTCCAGTTTGCCTTCCATCACCAGGTTGAGCTGGTGCAGAGTCAGGCCGATGCGGTGGTCGGTCAGGCGGTTTTGCGGGAAATTGTAAGTGCGGATTTTTTCCGAGCGGTCGCCGGAGCCGACCATGGTCTTCCGCTCCGCGCCGATTTTTTCCTGCTGCTTTTGAAGCTCCAGCTCATAGAGGCGGGAGCGCATCACGCGCATGGCCTTGGCGCGATTTTTGATCTGCGATTTTTCGTCCTGGCAGGAGACGATGGCGCCGGTCGGCAGGTGGGTGATGCGGACGGCGGAGTAGGTGGTGTTCACGCTCTGACCGCCGGGGCCGGAAGAACAGAACGTGTCGACGCGAAGGTCTTTGGGGTCGATGTTGACCTCCACTTCGTCCGCTTCGGGCAGGACGACTACGCGGATGGCGGAGGTGTGGACGCGGCCCTGCTGCTCTGTCGCCGGGACGCGTTGGACGCGGTGGACGCCGGCTTCATACTTCATTTGGCTATAAACTTTGTGGCCGCTGATGAGCGCGGTGACTTCTTTCAATCCGCCGACCGACGATTCGCTCGAAGAAGTGACTTCAACGTTCCAGCCGCGGGTTTCGGCGAAGCGTCCGTACATGCGGAAAACCTCGGCCGCGAACAGAGTGGCTTCGTCGCCGCCAGTGCCGGCGTGGATTTCGAGCACTACGTTCTTTTCGTCGTTGGGATCTTTGGGCAGCAGGAGGACCTTGAGCTCGTCCTCGATTCTCGCGACTTCCGGCTCCAGTTTTGCGACTTCTTCCTGAGCCATGGTGCGCAGTTCAGGGTCCGACTCGGTCAGCATGGGGCGGGCCTCAGCGAGATTGCGCGTGGCTTCTTTCCACTGGCGATACTTGGAGACGATATCAGCCAGATCGTTGTGCGACTTGGACACCTTGCGGTAGAGAGCCGAATCATTGATGACTTCGGCGTCCGCCATTTGGGCGTTCAGCAGTTCGAACCGGCGTTCGATTTCATCGAGTTTTTGCTGATATTGCATTTTAGAAGTAGCCAGTAGCCAGTAGCCAGTAGCCAGAATACACCTACGCGATTACTAGCTCGCCGCCTTGTTTCGCTTCTAGAGCCATTGCGCCTTCCAGGGCGTGGATTGCTACGGCGGCTTGGGCATCGTCGGGCGGTTTTGTTGTGATGCGTTGTAGCCAGAGGCCGGGGAGGGTCAGGAGCGACATTAGGGTTCCCTGCCTGCGGGCGGCGAAGCGGATTACTTCGTAGCTGACTCCGGCGATCACTGGGAGGAGCGCGATGCGGGCTACGAATTTCATCCAGAATCCGTCGATGGGGAGGAGTGCGTAGGTGATCATCGCGATGCCGAGAACTACGAATAAAAAGCTGGTGCCGCAGCGGGGATGAAAGGTCACGAACTTTTGCGCGTTCTGGACGTTTACCGGTTTGCCGGATTCGAAGTTGAATACGACTTTGTGCTCAGCTCCGTGATATTGAAAGACGCGGCGCATGTCCGGGAGCAGAGAGAGGAGGAATAGGAAGGTGAAGAACATCACCATGCGAATGACGCCGTCGGACATGTTGACCGCGAAGCGGCTGGATAGCGCGGGTACGGCGTGTCCCAGGCGCGTGGCCAGGAAAAGGGGGATAAATTTGTAGAGCGCGATGAATCCGATTAGCGAAAAGGCCAGATTCGCGGCCATCATTTTGGAGCTGATCTCGGTGGGCTTCTCGGACGATCCGTCGTCTAGCGCGGCGTTGGCGGAAAACTTCAGAGCTTTCACGCCCAGGGTCATGGCTTGCGCGAGCATTCCTAATCCGCGGAGAACGGGGAGCTTCAACAGAGGATACTTTTCGGACATCCGGTGCAGGGGATACTCTTCGGTGACGATCTCGCCGTTGGGTTTGCGGACGGCGGTGCAGTAGCTGTGGGGGGCGCGCATCATGACGCCTTCCATCACCGCTTGGCCGCCGACGAGCGTGGTTTCCTCACCGTTTTCGAGTGCGGGCATCAGTTGGAGATGGGCCCACATCCGGAAATGTTTTCCTAGGTTCACTACTCTATTATAAACTGCTGCGGCGTCGGAAACGAGGAAGGCGGGGAGTGATGAATCGGAACGTCGGAAACGACCGCAGCTAGGTTGGACGAACATGGGCGGAATGTCGACGCGGCACGCGTGGACGCGCGCGCCACATTGCAGCGAGATTAAAGCGAGCAAGCGGACTTATTTGCCGAAAATGAAGCGGCCGCGGCGGGGGTCGGCGGCGCCGTTTAGGACGCCGTCTTTTTTCTGAATTACTACGGGGGCGGAGGTGTTGCTCCACTCGCCGCCTACTTGGACGCGGTGGCCTAGGGCTACCATACGCTGAATCGTGTCGCGGGACATTCGGCCTTCTAGGCTCACCAGGCCGGGGCTGAACTCGTGGAAATCGAAGGAGGCGTAGAAGTGCTCGCTCTGGAAGCGTGGTGATTCTACGGCCTCCTGCGGGGTCATCCCGAAGTCGATGATGTTTAGCAGGACTTGCAACAGCGCCTGATCCTGGTTGTCGCCGCCGGGTGTTGAGAGCTCCATGTAAAACTCGCCGTCCTTGGTGACCAGCGTCGGGCTCAGCGTCACGCGCGGACGTTTTCCGGGGGCTAGCTGATTGGCGTGGCCGGGCGTCATCACGAACGACGCCAGTCGAATCGACAAGGGGATGCCGGTATCGCCGGCGATGACCGACGGCAGCCACGCGCCGCTGGGCGTGGCTGAAAACGCGTTGCCGGATTTGTCGAACACGTCGACGCAGGTGGTGTCGCGATTCTTTGAAACTCCGTCGCTGCCGGTCATGGGAGCGGATGCGCCCAGATCGCCGGGGCGGGATTCGAGCGAGGCGTGCTCCGGATCGATCTGCTTGCGGCGGCGGGCGGCGTACTCCTTCGAGAGCAGAATTTCCTCGGGGATCCTGCTGAATTTCGGATCGCCGTAGTAGCGGTCGCGGTCGGCGAAGGCAAGTTTCACGGCCTCAATTACGGTGTGCAGATACTCGGGCGTATTGTGGCCCATGGCCTTGAGATCGTAGCCTTCGAGGATGTTCAGCGCCTCGATCATGACCGGGCCCTGGGTGAAAAATCCAGGCTTGTTGATGGTATAGCCGCGATAGGTGCCGGTGCGGGGCTGGTCGAGCTCGGCGTGGAAATTGGCGAGATCTTCGTACGCGATCAGGCCTCCATTCTGCTCATTGAAGGAGGCGATGCGCCTGGCGATGTCGCCTTTATAGAAGACATCGTGGACGGCGCGGAGCTTCGCGACTCGATTGCCGTGGGCTTTTTTCTCGGCCGCCACCATTTCGCGCAGGGTTCGCTCGAGCGCGGGCATGTGCACCAGCTCGCCCGGCTTGGGAAGAGATCCGTTGGGGAAATAGAATTCCTGCGAGGCGGGCCATAGCGCGATGATGCGCTGGAACATGCCTAGCGTGTTGGAGAAAATCTCGGTGGCGGGAAAGGCTTGAGCGTCCTCAATCGCGGGCTCGGCTACTTCGGCGAAGGATTTGGTTCCGAACTGTTCGAGTGCAAGCAGAAGGCCGTCGACCATTCCGGGCGTGATGGCTGCGCGAATTCCCTGGCCGGGAATCGGAGGGCGGCGTAAACCGGGCTGCTCCCAGGGTTCGACTGGACGTTTTTCGTAATACTCGACGGTGGCTTTTTTGGGAGCCACGCCGATGCCGCTGACCACCATCACCGGCTTGCCGTTCATCTTGACCAGGAGGGGCATTTCGCCGCCGAGTCCGAAATGATCCTGCTCTGTAACGGCGGCGGCGAGGACCGTTGCGACGCCGGCGTCGACCGCGTTGCCGCCCTGTTCGAGGATGCGATATCCGGCCTCGACCTCCATGCTGTTACCCGCGCCGATCATCTGGCGGGTGCCGCGGACGGCCGGAAACATCGTGTGGGGATTTTGTGCGAATGCCGGTAATAAGACGAGGGCGAGCAGCGAAGCTCGGGTCTTGCTCATAAGGTCTATATTCGCACGAGTTTGCCACCCTGGCGTTATCGTGGCTGCTACAGGAATTGATCGCTCCCTTTGGTCGCGGCTCGGTAGAGATTCGCGGGTGACGGGGATTTTCGTCGCTATCGATGGCAACGCATGGCGCCGCCCCAAATAACACAAAGCTTACTAGGGATTTTGACCGCAGTCGCCGCGGCAGATGGTTTCGGACACCTTGCGGGCGGGATCGAGGCTGCCGGGATTGTTCGGATCAGGAAGTTGCACCAACTGTGTTTCCACGACGGCTCCATTTGCGCCCTTCTGGCGCTCGATGGTTCTCTTCTCCGTCAAGGTGGGCGGTGCGTCCGCCTCATGAGCTTTGCCGTCTGAAGGGCGGCCGAAGATCTCGACTTCCTGAGTGGAGGTGCCGTCCGGATTCGCAATAGATCTGGTGACTTGCTGCCGGGTGAGCTTCAAGTTGCCGTTGTCGACGGTGGGCTCATAAATCGCGGTATTGCTGACGGTCGTGTTCCCGGTCTTGGTCTCGGTGGTGGCCAGGCGCTGGGCCTCATATAGGTTGCCGCTCGAATCGCGCAGATACACCGTCTCGGCTTCTTTATGGCCGTCGGGGGTAGGCTCGATTGTGGAATTGCGCTTCTCCGCCACGGACAATGTTCCGTTCAAATCCTTCTTTTCGACGGTCGTATCGGTCACGGTGGAGGCGCCGTTTTTGCGGCTCTCGATGGTTTTGCGCTCCGCCTCATTCATATTTCCGCTGATGTCGCTGCGGTAGGTGGTGGCGTGGACCAGGGATCCGCCGTCGCCGGTCTTGGTGGTTTCGGTCACGACGCGATCGGTGCTGACCACTTGTCCCTGGGTGCCGTAGTGGCGGATGATTCGCTCCGTCACCTTGGTATTGCCGCTTTCGCTCAGAACCTTTTCCTGCACCTGTTCGACTGGAACTTCGCGGCCGTTGATGGATTGACGCAGGTCCGTTGTGACTCCGTCGGTGGTTACGCTGGATCCGCCGGGGACCAGGTTGCCGTTGAGGTCGCGGGTATACGTAGTGGAGGCACTCTGTGCGCTTAGGACGCCGGCTACGATGAAAAGAAGAGTACGCACACTTTAAGCCTAAGCGATACGCTCGGTGGGGTTCAATAGAGTAAAAGCCTTAGGTCGCGGCAAGACACGTCGACACGAATGTCGACGCGGCACGCGTGGACTCGTGCGCCACACACCAGGCGGGTTCACAAATCGTGAGCGCGGGGAGTCGATCATTTACAATAAGAGAAGCAGTGAAAAATTTTTATATCGAAACCTTCGGCTGCCAGATGAATGCTCACGATTCGGAGAAGGTCGTGGGCACGCTGCTGGCTGAGGGATATTCTCAAGTTTCGACGCCTGAAGAGGCGGAGTTGGTTTTTTACAACACGTGCAGTATTCGCGACAAGGCGGAGCAGAAGGTTTTCAACCGTCTGAATCAGTTCAAGCGCGACTCGAAGGGGAAGAAGTTCGTCGTGCTGGGGTGCGTGGCGCAGCAGGAGGGCGAGCGGGTTTTTGAGAAGGCTCCGCACGTGAGCATGGTGTGCGGGTCGGCCAGCTATAACCAGCTGCCGCAGATGCTGGTGCAGCTCGAAGCCGGAAATAAGCGCGTTACCGGACTGAGCCTGGATACGGACGACACGTTTGAGACTCCTCTGACGCGGCGGGAGAATCCGCATCGCGCGTATCTTACGATCATCGAAGGGTGCGATAAATCGTGCGCCTATTGCGTGGTGCCGTTCACGCGCGGGCCGGAGCGCAGCCGTACCAGCCCGTCCGTAATCGCGGAATCGCGGCTGCTTGCCGCCTCCGGATATTCCGAGATTCAACTGCTGGGGCAGAACGTGAATAGTTATCGCGATCCATCGGCGGCTGGATGGGATTTCGCTACGCTGCTTGATCAGGTAGGGCGGGTTCCGGGCATCCGGCGCGTCCGATTTACGACCTCGCATCCGCGGGATTTTGTGAAGCCGATCATCGATGCGATCGACGCGAACGAGAATCTGTGCAACCACGTTCATCTGCCCGTGCAGAGCGGATCGACGCGCATATTGGACGCGATGCAGAGGCTTTATACGCGCGACGAATATATGTGCCGCATCGAGTGGATGAAGAACGCGCGGCGTCCTATTGCGATCACCACCGATATCATTGTCGGATTCCCGGGCGAAACGCAGCAGGATTTCGCGGAGACTCTCGATCTGCTCAAGACGGTCGAGTTCGATTCGATTTTCGGATTTAAGTATTCGCGCCGTCCGAACACGCCCGCGCTCGCGCTGGACGATCAGATTTCGGAGGAGGAGAAGACTCGGCGGCTAACGATCGTGCAGGAGCTGCAGCGCGAGATTCAGACGCGGCGCAACGCGGCTTATCTTGGAAACGTCGAAGAATGCCTGGTGGAAGGCTTCAACAAAGCTACACTCCAGTGGATCGGGCGCACTTCGCAGCACAAGACGCTCAATTTCCTGCGCCCCGGATCGGCGGAGGATATTCTGGGCCAATATGTCGACGTGCGCGTCACCCGCGCGGGCGCGAACTCCCTGGTTGGGGAGTGTGTAAACTGAAGATAGCTGGGAGGTGCGCATGGAAGTCGAAATGAAAATCCGGGGATTGATGATGGACCCGGTGACCAACATGCCGATCGTGGTGCTGAAGGATGTGAACGGCAGCGCGATCCTTCCTATATGGGTCGGGATTTACGAGGCGAACGCGATCGCGCTCGAAATCGAGAAGATGCCGACGGCGCGGCCGATGACGCACGACCTGATCCGCAATCTGCTGTTCGGGCTTGAAACCGGCGTTAAAAAAGTAGTCGTCAGCGATTTGAAGGACGACACCTTTTACGCCATCATCTGGCTGGAGCGCGACGGGCAGATGATCTCGGTCGATTCCCGTCCGAGCGATGCGCTGGCGATCGCTTTGCGCCTCGATTGTCCCATTTTCGTGGACGACGCGGTGCTGAAAACATCGAAGAGCGTGTCCGCGGTAGCGGAAGTGGGGAATAATGAAGAGCTCCGGAAGTGGCTGGAGAATCTGAACGACGAGGATTTGGGGCGCTATAAGATGTAGGTTCACAGGCTGAAGCCTTGCGCCACCCCGCTGTTTGTTAAGAAAAGTTGAGGCGGCAAACTCCCGGGGTGGCATCTACGTCAATTAGGGCATGAAGCGGATTTTAATGATCGCCCTGGTGGTTTCGGCGCTGGGAGCCATAAAAACGGCGGCGAATCCGCAGATCCGCCGCCCGGTACAGCATTTTATTCACTTCTACCGCGCGCAGGATAGCGACATGGGCGTTCTGCCCCGCGCGGTATCGAGCTGGCTGTTGGCTAAGAGGGCCGATTAGCTGCCTTTCTTGGGAGCCGGCTTTCTGACGGGGGGCGTGTTCTTGCCGGTCCAACCTTCGAGCTTGTCCTTCTCGACGGTCACCGTTAGCATGTACGGGTCCTTCCTGAAGGACTTCGCGATTCCCTCGAACGTGAGTGTTTCGCCAGCCTCCATCGTGCCCGGCAAGGGGGCCTCGAACACCAGAGTACAATCGGAAGCCCCGTCTTTCTCAGGATCGACTAGGACGACGATTGTCTTGGGCCGGTGGGCGGGCGTCATGGACACGATCTTGCCGGAGAATTTTGGCAGGGCACTGTCCTTAATATCGGCGTCAAACTTCGCCTGCCCGTCGTCCGCCGTCAGGATCGCCTTGGTGTCGCGCCACGCGGCGAGCATCGGATTGGCGGCGCGCCATTCGGCGTCGGCTTTGTTCGAGTTGACGGCAACGTCGACCGTGCTGGCGATCTTGTAACCGTCGGGCAGAGGCTGCGTGGCGGCGACGGCCAGCATTTTGTCTTCGCCATCCATGCTTCCGTGGTAGGTTTTATACGCCCGGTCCACGAAAGACCTGGTCTGTGCGCGCGTTTTCGCATCGAGACTGCCTGGGCCTGTGTACGCGGCGGCGCGGGCATAATTGAAAATCGCTTCGCCCTGCTTCTCGGCCTGATCCGGATGAGCCTTGACGTCGGCCAGAATCTGCTGGCCCAGCCAGACATTGAGACCCACGCGTGTGGGATCCTCTTTCAGGCGGGCGATGACCGCGTCCTTGCCTTTCTGCTCGGCAACCCAGTCGAGCTGATTTTTCGAGTAGTCGATCATGGTGGGCTTGAGCTGCGCCCACTGGGCGTCGGTCTGGTTGGCCGGCTTGTTTTTGGCCGAGAATACGTCATCTGGATGATTGATGATGTAATTCGCCGCGTCGACCATCGCCGCCAGATCTTCCGCGCTGGGAGGTTTGATCTGCGGGACATCGCCGAAGATGGTCCTCAGCAGGTCGAGATTACTCGCCAGATTCGGCTCCTTGCGAAGCTCCTGTGCGACCATCACCTGATCGTGATAATCCTTCAACTTGCCGTAGGCGAGGAAGTAGAGGCCCAGGCGATCGACGGCCCACTCAGTCTCCGGGTAATCGTGCTTCCACAGGTCCAGCTTCTCGATCTGCGCCTTGGGATCTTTTTCTGTGTTGGCAGCGATGGCTTCTGTCTGTTCTTTATCGTCCTTGAATTTCTTCGCGGGCGCGGCCGCGGGCGGTGGGGTCTGCGCCACCGCGTACGTCACCGCCGCCATCAAAACAATTGCTATTCTTTTCGTTGTTAAGGTCACGTGAGCCTCACTCGGGTATTGTCTTTTTTAAACTTGAACTTTTCTTCAGGCTTTCATTCTTGCCGGTCCAGCCGATCAGTTTGGCTCTCTCCGTCTCGAACGTCACCATGAACGGATCTTTTGTAAAGCTCTTGGCGATGCCCTCGAATTCGATTTCACCGCCCGGCTCCATTTTACCTGGAAGCGCGCCGTCAAGCTTCAATGTAACATCGCCTGCCGAATTTTCAATCGCCAGGATCAGTTCCTTCGGTTTTGCCGCCGGCGACATGGCCACTAATTTGCCCTTTAGACGTGGGACGAGGGCATCCTTCATATTCGTTTCAAAATACGCATCGCCGGTGGGCGCGGTCAAGGCCGCCTTCAGATCCTTCCACAGCGCGCGCTCGGGATGCGCCTGGTCGAACTTCTGCTCGGCTTCGATACGCTCTTTTTCAATCTGGGCGGCGCTCTTGATTTCAAAACCCGAAGGCGGCGCGGGGTTCGACTTGGCGGTCGCCTGAAGATCAGAAAGTCCTTCATCGGAGCCGTGATACTTGACGTACGCCTTGTTCAGATAATCCGTCAGGTTCTTACGGTCGGCTGGCGGGAGGCTGTTCGGCCCATCATAAGACGCGGCGCGCGCGAAGTAATACAAAGCCAACGGCTGCTTTTCGGGATTGGTTTTGTTCTGTTCGAGCATGGCATCCCCTAACCAGTACGAAACCTGGGCCTGCTTTGGATCGAGCTCAATCGCTTTGCGCAGCTCCACCTCGGCCCGCGGGAAATCCTTTCGGGTCCAATCGATCCAGCCCGCGGTCTTTTGGGCAAAAACGCGCATCTCGGGCTTAGCCTTGGCGGCGTCGGCGTCCGACATTTCGGCGGGCCGATTCTCCTTGGAATAGATGCCGTCCAGGTTGGCAAGAATCGTGGTTGAGGCGCGCTCGGCGATGTCGAGATCGGCGGGTGATGCGGGGTTCAACTGGTAAATCGATCCGACGATGGTCGAGAGGGCGAACAGGTTATTCGGATTGTCGCGCAGGACGTCGGCGGCCGCGTTGAAGGCCTCGCGGGTTTTTCCCAGCTGACGATAGGCTTCGAGGTAGAGCTGGCGGCGAATGTCGGCCAGTTCGCTTTGGGGATACTGTTTGGTCCATTTGTCCAAGGTATCGAGCCAGATTTTCGGGTCCTGGGTCTGCGTGATCGGCTTATAAAGGTCGTACTCAGCGGGATCTTTCCAGTCCGGTTTTTTCTTATCCTGAGCGGTCAAGCTGGAAACAAGCGCTGCACTGACTACCACCATCGCGGCGCTTCTGCCTAGCATTGACAACGTGATACTCATGAACCTTTCCGGGAGTATAGCGGAAGCTGCCAGAGAGCCGCAACCATCCGCATGAGCTGATCGGCTAATATTGGACTCCGCCGGGGGCCAAGATGTTCCCAAAAAATCCACAGCATCCCCGCCCTTGACGGGACGAGGCTATAGCCACTGGCGTCAGCCAGGGGATCGCATGCAGTATCCTTATCCACATCTAATGCGCTGGACCGATCTGGGCGTCATCGTTCTCTATCTCGGCGGCATCACCTGGTTCGGCACCCGATTCCGCAATTCTCAAAAAACTCTGAAGGACTACTTCCTGGGCGGACGCACGGCGCCTTGGTGGGCCATCGCGCTTTCCATCGTCTCGGCTGAAACCAGCACGCTGACCGTGATCGGCACGCCCTCGCTCTCCTTTCAAGGCAATCTTGGATTCTTACAACTCGTGTTCGGATACCTGCTGGCCCGGATCGTGATCGCCACGCTGTTTCTGCCCGCCTATTTTCGCGGCGAAATGTACACCGCCTATGAACTGATGCGCGTCCGGTTCGGCAGCCGCATCCGCAGGCTCACTGCTGGAACTTTTCTGGTGCTGCGCGCGCTCGCTGAAGGGGTGCGGGTTTTTGCCATCTCCATCGTCATTTCGATTATTCTCGGTACCGGGGAAATGACGTCGATCGTCGTAATTGTTTGTCTGACCCTAATTTATACGTATGAGGGCGGACTGACCGCCGTGATCTGGACCGACGTTATCCAAATGATCCTTTATGTGATCGGAGCCGTTCTGAGCTTCTACATCCTATTGGACGAAATTCCCGGTGGTTGGTCACACGTGGCGGCCGTGGCTGGTCCATTGGGAAAATTTCAGGTGTTCGATTTCCGGCTGGCTCCGCCGGGGATTTTCTTTACCAGAGCTTACAGCTTCTGGGCCGGAGTGATCGGAGGATGCTTCTTGACCACCGCGAGCCACGGGACCGAGCAGCTAATGGTCCAGCGTCTGCTCGCGGCGCCGACTGAGCGCCAGAGCCGAACAGCTCTTTTTGCGAGCTGGGTAGTGATTCTGATCCAGTTCACGCTTTTTCTGGTGATCGGCGTGTGTCTTTTCGTGCTCTATTCGGATAATCACTGGCAAAGGCCGGATGTCCTGGACAAAATCTATCCTTTATTCATCTGGCAGCATCTTCCGGTGGGCGTTGCTGGCCTCGTGATCGCGGCGATTCTGGCGGCGGCCATGTCCAACTTGAGCGCCGCGCTCAATTCGCTGGCTTCGACCACCGTGATGGACTTTTTGAAACCTCTGTCGCGGGCGGTCGAGGATTCGATCTGGCTGCGCCGCGCCCGCTACGCCACCGTGCTGTGGGGCGCGATTCTGTTCGGGGTCGCGCTGATCGCGCGCCATTGGGGCAGCGTGCTGCAAGCGGGACTGTCGATCGCGTCGATCATCTATGGCTCGCTGCTGGGAGTCTTTCTGTTGGGCCTGCTGACTAAACGAGTGGGAGAAATCGCCGCCATGATCGCCATGGCGTGCGGTCTGGCGTTGATGCTGTACGTGCGATTTTTCACGCCGATCGCTTTTACCTGGTACGTTCTCATAGGCTCCTCAGCCACGTTCGCGATCGGGTTGGCCGCATCCTACCTTTTAAGGGAGAATCCCCGTGCAAGCTCCGTCTGAACCTACTCTTCGCCGCGCTTTGGGATTATGGGCGGCGATCGCGATCGTGATCGGGACGGCGATCGGCAGCGGAATTTTCATTGTTCCGGCGAAGATGATCCGCTCTGTCGGCTCCCCTACGCTGGTTTTCGCGGTATGGATTTTCGGGGGATTGCTGACGCTTTTCGGAGCGCTCACCTACGCCGAACTGTCCGCCGCGCTGCCGGACGCGGGCGGCGAATACGTGTACCTCACGGCCGCTTACGGTCCGTTTTGGGGATTTATTTATGGCTGGACCCAAACCTGGGTCGCCAAAAGCGCCAGCATTGCCACGCTCGCCACCGGATTCGTGAACTACGTCGGCTTCTTTTTCCCGAAACTCGCGCTGCCGTTTTACGTGATTCCCCTCGCGATCGGTCCGGAGGGCAAGCCGCTCGAAATCCAATATGGACAATTGTTCGGGATTGCCCTGATACTTTTTCTGGCGGGAGTCAACTATCTGGGTGTGCGCGTGGGGGGAGACGTGCAAGTCGTGGTTACGGCCGTCAAATTGAGTCTGATTGGCGCCCTCATCGTCGCAGGGCTCACCTGGGGGCAGGGAACTTTCGCTCATTTTTCAGACGCGATTCCCGCGAATCCCGGCGGTGTTTCGGGGTTCTTTGCCGCCATGGTGGCGGCCTTATGGGCCTATGACGGCTGGAATAACGCGGGGATGCTCGGCTCCGAGATCGAGAATCCGCAACGCAATCTGCCGCGCGCTTTACTGGTAGGAACCAGTTTAATGATCGCGATTTATTTGCTTACGAATCTGGCCTATTTTTACGTGTTGAGCGGCGCGGAAGTGGGTGCGACTCCAAGAGTTGCGGCGGAGGCGATGCAGAAAGTACTGGGCAAATCCGGGGCCTCGGTGGTCAGCGTCGCCGCCATGATCTCGATTTTCGCGGCTCTGAACGGCTCCATCCTGTCAGGATCGCGGGTCCCGTACGCGATGGCGCGGGACGGGCTTTTCTTTCGTAAAATGAGCCATATCAATCGCCAATTCCGGACGCCAGGCGCTTGCATCGTGCTACTGGGCATCGTTTCCTCCATCATTTTGATGAGTGGACGCTACGACGAACTGGCCACGCTGGTGATCTTTCCGAGCTGGATATTGTACGGAATGACGGCGGCGTCGGTGATCGTGCTGCGCATTAAGCGGCCCGGGATGCCGCGGCCGTTCCGCGTTCCAGGTTATCCAGTGGTACCAATATTCTTTGTTTTGGTGGCGATGGCGCTGCTTTATTCAACGTTATTGAACTCACCGCGGGAATCGGGCATCGGTTTGGTGCTGATTATCGCTGGATTGCCATTTTATTTCTACTGGAAAAGGCGTCTGCCCGGGGTTTCCCCGGTCGCTGGGAGGGAGTAGAACCTCCGGTACCTAAAACGGGAAAGTTTTTCACTGTTTTGTTCTGATTTCAGAACAAAGCTCTTGAAATTGCCCCAAACTTAGGTTTATGCTTGGACTGCACTTGTCAGGTCAGGTTTCTGTTCTGTTCCTTTTTCGGAACGGGACAGGCTGAGGTGATAAATTCGAGGGGATTTGTAAAGGAGCTTAAAGCGATCACAATGGATGTACTCAAAATGCTGGCTGAATTACGCCACGAACGGGAACAAATTGAAGAAGCCATTCTGACTTTGGAGCGCTTATCCCAAGGGCGGATTAAGCGCCGCGGCCGGCCTCCGGCCTGGATGGCGACTATCAAACGGCGGGGCCGTCCGCCGGGAAGTAAGAATAAGGTTAAGGAGATTGCTGCAGCCTAAACGTGGCGTGGGTGTGTCCAACGTTTCACGGGCCGCCCACTGTACACTAAATAGAGGTGTCTCCCAAACTTACCGGGCAGGTGAAAGCCGGCGGCTGCGCTTCGAAGCTGAGTCCGAAGATCCTGGACCAGGTTCTGCCGCGTATTCCGCGCGTTGCCAATCCGAATATACTAGTGGGATTCGACACCGCCGACGATGCCGGGGTCTACCGCATCAGTCCCGATCTGGCGATTGTCCAGACCGTCGATTTTTTCACTCCCGTTGTAGACGATCCTTTTACCTTTGGAGCCATCGCGGCCGCCAACGCGCTTAGCGATGTTTACGCGATGGGCGGCCGTCCTCTAACGGCGCTGTCGATTCTCGCTTGGCCAGGATCGGGCGATATCGGGATTCTGGAACAAATCCTGAAGGGCGGAGCCGAAAAAATCCACGAAGCCGGGTGCGTGATCCTCGGCGGCCACAGTGTCAACGATCCCGAAATAAAATTTGGATACTCGATTACGGGAACGGTTCATCCGGACCGGGTGAAGACGAACGTTGGCGCCAGGCCCGGCGACGTTCTGATGTTCACCAAGAAAATCGGGACGGGGATCATTTCGACAGCGCTCAAGCGCGGCATCGCTAGCGAGGAGCATGTCGACCGGGCGATTGCCCAGATGCTGACATTGAATCAGGCGGCGGCCGAAGCGATCGCGGATCTCGAAGTGCACGGATTGACCGACGTGACCGGCTTCGGATTATTAGGTCACGCGCGGGAGATGGCCATGGGCAGCAAAGTCACGCTCGAAATCGATTCTTCCAAAGTTCGGTTCCTGGATGGCGCGGTCGAATATGCGCAGGCGGGTGCATTCTCGGGAGGATTGGGAAATAACCGCGAATTTGTGGCATCCTGTGTCGAAGGATCGAGCCGGTTCGACGATCTGCTCTACGATCCTCAGACTTCTGGAGGACTACTGATCGCTTTGCCTCCAAAAGACGCTGCTGAATTGGAGTTGAAATTCCCCGCCGCTTACCGCATTGGACGCGTGCTCGAGCGGCAGCAGAAGCCGCTACGAATTTTATGAACCACTCACCAATCATTGTCGCGCTGGACGTGGCGTCGGCGAACGAGGCGCGCGCGCTGGTCTCTACGCTGGGCGTCGCGGCGGATTTTTATAAGGTCGGACTGGAACTGTACGCCGCAGCCGGCATGGACTTCGTGCGCGAGTTGAAGTCGCAAGGCAAGCGGGTGTTTCTGGATCTGAAACTCTACGATATCAGCGAACAGGTGAAGCGCGCTGTTGCGGTGATTTCTTCGTCCGGGGCTGATTTTCTCACCGTCCACGCGGTGAAGCCGGTGATGGAAGCGGCTGCGGCAGGGCGCGGCTCGTCCTTGAAATTGCTGGCGGTCACGGTCCTGACCAGCTTCGATGAACAGGACATTCGCGACGATGGAAGCGCTTTGACGCTGGCCGGGTTGGTGGAAAAGCGCGTGGGCCATGCGATTCGCGCGGGCATGGATGGGATTGTGTGTTCCTCGCTCGAAGTGGCGAAAGTGAGAGCGATGACCGGTCCGAAGATGAAGCTGGTGATTCCCGGGGTGCGGTCGGCCGGCAAATCGGCTGCCGATCAGAAACGGGTGGCTACGCCGGGCGATGCGATCGCAAGCGGCGCAGATTACCTGGTGGTCGGCCGCCAGGTGACGCGCGCCGACGATCCGCGCGGGGAGCTGCTCAGGATTCTCGAGGAAGTTTCAGAACATGCCACCACAGACTAAGATCTGTGCCACTTGCCACAGTGCCTCAAAGTTGCTCACTTTTTGTTTTTAATGTGGCGCAGGCGGTTCCGCCTGTGTCTTGGAAAACGGCAGGCGAAAGCGCCTGCCCCACAGTGCCTCAAAGTTGCTGATTTTTGTTTTGTCTGGAAAAAATGACGACCATCACTCACCTCGAATGCGCGGCTTGCGGCAAGCGCCATGAAGCCGGCCAACTTCACAACTTGTGCGAATGCGGCGGACCTCTGTTAGTTCGCTACGACCTCGACAAACTTCGCGAAGGCTGGAGCCGGGACTGGATCCCCAGCGGACCGACCAGCATGTGGCGCTATGCGCCGGTGCTGCCGGTATCGAAACCGGCGGCGATGATTTCGCTCGGCGAAGGCATGACGCCTCTGGTGCATACCAAGCGCTTGGGAGCGCGACTCGGCAGCGACGATCTGTGGGTGAAGGACGAGGGCGTCAATCCCACCGGTTCCTTCAAGGCCCGCGGCCTGTCCTGCGCGGTATCGATGTGCGTGGAGCTGGGCGTGAAAAAAGTGGCGATTCCGTCGGCGGGCAATGCCGCCGGGGCCATGGCCGCCTACGCCGCGGCGGCGGGGATCGAAGCGCATATTTTCATGCCTCGCGATGTGCCGCAGGCCAACTACATCGAGTGCCGGGCAGCGGGCGCGCACGTCACCCTGGTGGACGGCCTGATCAGCGACTGCGCGAAAATCGTGATGTCGCGCAAGGACCAGGAAGGCTGGTTCGACGTCAGCACTCTAAAAGAACCGTATCGCATCGAAGGCAAGAAAACCATGGGCTACGAAGTCGCGGAGCAGTTCCGCTGGCAGCTGCCCGATGTCATTTTTTATCCGTGCGGAGGAGGCGTGGGCCTGATCGGGATGTGGAAGGCGTTCGCGGAAATGGAGGCGCTGGGATGGATCCCCGCAAAGCGTCCCAAAATGATCGCCGTGCAGGCGGAAGGCTGCGCGCCCATCGTGAAGGCATTCGACGAAGGCAAGGCGCGCAGCGAATTTTTCGAGCACGCGGAGACGGTGGCGAGCGGACTCCGCGTTCCCAAAGCGCTGGGAGATTTTCTGGTGCTGGATGCAGTGCGGCAGAGCGGAGGAACCTGCGTCGCGGTGAGCGACCAGGACATGATCGACGCCGCAGTCGAACTCGCAACCGACGAAGGAATCTTCGCGGCTCCAGAGGGAGGCGCATGCGTGGCGGCCTTGAAGAAACTGCTGGCCAGCGGATTTCTCACGCCGCAGGAAAAGATCGTGATTTACAACACCGGCAACGGGTTGAAGTATCTCGAGGCGTATTCGCCGAGATTCGCTCGATAAGGCTCCCTGCGAGACGTCGGCGCGGCACGCCTGGAGGCGCGCACTACGGGATCGTGAAGCCCCACAGGAATGCGGATTGCTTCCCGGATTCCACCAACCCGGTGGAGGGCGATAGAGGGAACTGCTCATAGGGGGGCGGGAAAATGTTGCCCGTGGCGACGCCGGTGATCCAGACCACGCCCTTAGGATCGACGTCCACATCGTAGACCGTCTGGGTCCCGGTGCTGGTGACGTAACTGGAATAGACCAGTTGGTTCGAAGGGACGGCCGCGGGATTCAGCACGGCGACAAATCCATCGATCCCGCCTCCCGCAGATGTGGTATTCAAGGCCCCGAAAGTTACGGGCAGATTCTGGGACAGGGTATAGCCGCAGATGTAATAACGGCCCTGCGCGTCGCTTCGCAATCCGAAAATTACTTCGCCGCCGAAGCCTCCGAAATAAGTCGCGTAGCTCAAGCCCTGGCCGGGAGCCGTGGCCGCGGCCATGTTGAAAACCGCCAAAAATCCATTACTGCCCTGCTGATTCCCGAACTCATCGATGTTGGAAAGCGACGGCATTACCGGTTGATAAGCATTCTGCGTCACCGGGAAATCCGTGGCCAGAGAGTACCCCGCGACGGCTACTGTTTTGCCGGCCGGATCGACCAGGATTCTGTTGCCTTCGTCGAATCCGTTGCCGCCTCCCAAAAATGTGGAGTACACCACCGCGCCGGTTCCGGAGTTGATGACGCACATAAAGGCGTCTCCTTCTCCCGAATAATTCCGGTAGGCGGTCGACGGCGTGAATGGAAAGTCGGATGAAAACGTGAATCCGGTCACGTACAGCAAGCCGTTTTGATCGACCGCAATATCCTGCCCCCAATCCTGCGCGTAACCTCCGAGATAAGAGCTGAAAATCAGCGAGGAAGGTCCGATCTGATTGGGATCGAACTCGGCGACAAACGCGTCGTAGCTGCCGTCGAGCGCCGCCTGGAACGCGCCGGTCAGCGGCAAATCGATCGACGTGGTGTATCCCGTCACATAGATCAATCCGTTGGAACCAACAAAAATTCCCTCCCCCGAATCGTTGCTGCCCAGGGCGCCGTCAACGATGGTGGTGCCGCCGTAATAGGTGGAATAAATCTGCGAATTGAAACTATCCTGATTGGAATCGAGCTCCGCGACGAACACGTGGGTGCCCGACGAAAGGACACTCGAGAAGGCTCCGGTGGAGACCGGAAAGTTCGTCGAATTGGTGCTGCCGGTGATATACATCAATCCCGCGGGAGTCACCTTCATCGCGGTCAGAATTTCGTTGGACGACCCACCGTAATAGGTCGAATAAACGATCACCTGCGTCGGGTCGGAGGCATGGGGATCGAGTTTGATGAGGAAGCAATCCTCTTCGCCGGCCGCGGTGGTGGTGAAGCCTTCGCCGCCGATGGGGAAATCGGTTGAAAACGTGTAGCCGCCGATATACATGAATCCCTGCGCGTCATGCCCCACTGAAATGCCGACGTCGCCGCCGGACCCTCCGATGAAAGCGACGTAAACGATCGAAGGATCAATCACCAGCGCCGCCGAGCGATCATATTCGCCCAGAGTAAAGCGGACTTTGCCGTCGCGCCCGATGCGATACGCCGCCTCGACGCTCACAATCTCACCCGATTCAAGGCGCTGATATACAGATGGCGCGCGCTGCGTCAATTCCTTATCGGCGAGTGTGAGAATCAAATCGCCCTGCGGGTTCAGCCGGGTAGAATCCGCGCCTTCGATGCGGAGCGCGATCTGTGCCGGGTCCGCGCGCGGAGCGATTTCGAAATCGTATTCCAGCTCACCGTTGCGGCTGTAGTAGAGAACATCGATGCCGGGATAAATTCCGGTGCGGCGCAGGCGCGCGAAATTTTCGATGCGCCGGTAGGTTCGACCGCGGAAAGAATTGGTCGGGTGAAGGCTATGCTCCAAGCCGGCGAAGGGCGCCGAGGCATTGGAATTCTCAAACGTCATCCGCACCGTGCGATCGCCTAGTCGCATCGCTGTGCCGGTTTTTTCGAAGCGAAAGGCATATCCCAGCCCGCGGGCCGACCAGTCCGAGCCGGTTTGCTCGAATTGAATCGGCGCGGCGGGAATAGTTTTTGCAGGCGCTGCGGCGAATGCGCCTGCGCAGAAGAATAGCAATAGAGCGGACCGCATGAGTAGTGAGACGTGACTCCCAAGCCCCCGGGTTGCGGGGATCTTCCATTATCGCTCTATCTACCAGGCATTGCTACCGTGCGGGTGGTTCACGGCTGTGCGGAAACCGCTCTATGTTCTAATGGCTATCGCCGTCGTGGTCGACGTCGCCGGATGCGGCAAGCGCGGCCGGGCTGAGGTGAACGGTATCCGGTTTCGCAGCTGCCGGAGGGACGGCCTTGGGAGCCGAAGTGCTTTGTGTTGCATTGTTCTGATACGCGGCGGCGCCGCTGATGGGTGTGATCATAAATAAAAAATCTCCTGCTGCTCTTATCGGGTGGGAGACGCGTTTCTTGAATCGTCAATGATTGCCGGGAAGCGCTTGCGGATGCAGAAATCGTAGACCGCGCCGCCCACCAAACCTCCAATTAAAGGTCCGACGATCGGAACCCAGAATACTTTGGAGCCATCGGTTAGCCCGTTATTCTTAAATCCGGCAACGACCGTGAGCAGACGGGGACCGAAATCACGCGCGGGATTGATCGCGTACCCGTGCATGCCTCCGAACGCCATGCCGATGACGACTACCACCAGGCCGACCATGAGAGGAGTCATGTTCGCGCCCGGCGGCGTGTTGCGCTCATCTGTGATGGCAAAAATCATCAACAGCAGCAGAGCGGTGCCGATCACCTGATCCAGCAATCCGGCGGAGGGCTGCAAAGGGAACGCGGGGAAGGTCGTGAACACGCCAGCGGTTTTTTCGAGCGCCGGATCGATGGTCAGGAACTGGAGCCGGTAATTCCAGAACACGATGGCAGCGCCCAGGAAAGCTCCTGCGACCTGCACAAGTGAGTAAGGGAGAACCTTTTTCCACGGAAAACCGCG
Organism: Bryobacterales bacterium; assembly: GCA_963698105.1. Taxonomy (GTDB): domain Bacteria; phylum Acidobacteriota; class Terriglobia; order Bryobacterales; family Bryobacteraceae; genus Palsa-187. The sequence goes on along the minus strand of CAVOPN010000021.1, from coordinate 154,351 downwards.
GAAGACGGCGAGCGTGAGCGTGACGGCGGGATTGAGGTGCGCGCCCGTGGTCTTGCCGGCGATGTAAATCCCCATGGTGACCGCCAGTCCCCAGGCGATGGTGATATTGGTGTAGCCGCCCTTGTTGAACAGCACGTCCATGGCGACCACTCCGTTGCCGAACAGAATCAGGACAGCGGTGCCGAGAAACTCGGCGAGAAGCTCAGCAGGGAGCCGGTTGTTCATCGCTACAGCATACTATTTGCGGCCGTGACTGTTCTTAGATCTCAATCACCCTTCGTCCTTCGATCCGATAGCCGCCCGACAACACCAGCGCGATCGCTTCGGAGTAGAGGCGATGTTCCTCCCGCAAGATCCGCGCGGAGAGCGTGTCGGCCGTATCTTCGTCGAGCACCGGCACCGCGGCTTGCGCGACGATCGGGCCGGAATCCACGCCTTCATCGACGAAGTGGACCGTGCATCCCGCGATCCTTACGCCGTGTTCCAGGGCCTGGTGCTGCGCGTCCAGTCCCGGAAACGCGGGTAGCAGGGAAGGATGAATATTGAGAATGCGCTGCGGAAATTCGCGGATAAAATAGCCGCTGAGGATTCGCATGTAGCCCGCCAGGCAAACCAGATCGACGTGATGCGCTCGTAATCCCTCGATCAATTGGCGGTCGTAAGTTTCGCGGCCCAGTCCTTTGGAGGGAAACGAAACCGCGTGGATGCCCCGTTCCAGGGCCGCGGCCAAGCCCGGCGCTTCGGGCCGGTTTGAAATGACGATCGCAATTTCCGCGTGGAGCCGCCTTTCCGCAATCGCATCGGCGATGGCCAGGAAATTCGAGCCCCGGCCGGACAGCAAAATGCCCAGACGCTTCATTTATAGATAACGCGCGGTCCGCGGGCGCGCGCCACTTCACCGATGTTGTACCAGCGCTCATTTAGCTTGTCCAAAGTCTTGCAGGCTTTTTTTAAATCCCCAGGGGAGACCACGAAAATCATGCCGATGCCGAGATTGAAGGTGCGGCGCCAGTCCGCCTCCGGAATATCGCCGATCTTGCGCAGCAGTTCAAACACCGGCAGCACGGGCCAGGATCCGACCTTGATTCGCACGCCCAGCCCTTTCGGCAAAATGCGCGGCGTATTGTCAGTGATTCCTCCGCCCGTGATATGGACCGCCCCTTTGAGAATCTTCTTGTCATGAAGCGCCCTCAAGGGTTGCAAGTAGCTCCGATGCAGCTTCAATAATTCTTTCGCGAGCGACGTCCCCAGTTCCGCCACCGGAGTATTGACATCCTTCCCTGCGATATCGAACAGCAGCTTGCGGGCCAGCGAGTATCCGTTCGTGTGCAGCCCGGTCGATGGCAGGCCCAGCAGCACGTCGCCGGGTTTGATCGACTCGCCGGTAATCATTCGCTTTTTCTCCACCGCGCCCACGATGAAGCCCGCCAGATCGTACTCGCCATCCTTATATAGACCCGGCATCTCGGCTGTTTCACCGCCGATCAGGGCGCATTTATTCTTTTCGCAGCCGCGGGCGATTCCCGATACGACCGACGCCGCGATGCGCGCGTCCAGCTTCCCGGTGGCAAAATAATCGAGGAAGAAAAGCGGCCGGGCGCCTTGTACAGCGATATCGTTGACGCAGTGATTCACCAGATCTTCGCCGATGGTGGAGTGATTCCCGGTCAGGAAAGCCATTTTGAGCTTGGTCCCCACGCCGTCGGCCGATGACACCAACACCGGCTGCCGGAAGCCTTTCAAAAGAAAGCCTCCACCGAAGCTGCCGATGTCGGTGAGGACGTTCTTAGTGAACGTGCGCCGAGCCATTTCGCGAATGAACTTGACCGCCCGGTCGGCTTCGTCGATGTCTACGCCGGCCTGCTTGTAACCTATCGGTTTCTTCAACGCCATTAATAATTCACTGAGATCCTTCCTCCGGTCGGGGCTCAGAACTTACCGAGCCGCGATCACAGGGAGCGATCATCATCCTTTATACTAGGCGATTGCAATATGAGAAATCTTGTAACAGCGCTACTTCTTTTTTGCGGCTGCGCGGCGGCCGCCGATAACGGCGCCATCGCCATCCGCAATGCGAAAATCGTCACCGTTTCGGGCGCGGTGATTGCGAAAGGCACCGTCGTGGTGCGCAGCGGATTGATTCGGGACGTCGGGGCTAATGTCACGATTCCTGCCGACGCGGTGGTGATCGAAGGCGAGGGCATGACGGTTTATCCCGGCCTGGTCGACGCGCTCAGCACCTGGGGAATGCCCGGCGCTGCTGGCGGGGGTCGCGGAGGCGCAAGGGGAACCACGCCTGCCGCTGCGACGCCTGCTGCTCCACCGGCGCGAGGTCCCGAGGATCGTCCATCGACGACCAGTTGGATCAAAGCCGCCGACGAAATTCAGCCCGGCGACAAGCGCATCGAAACGGCGCGCGGAGCCGGATTCACCACCGCGGCGGTCTGGCCCACGCGTGGATTCTTCGCCGGACAAGGCTCACTGATCGATTTACTATCGGGCGAGAAAGCCGGTGAGATGGTCCTGGTGCCTTCACTTGGTCAATACATTTCGCTGACCCGCGCGGGCGGCGGCGGAGGAGGCATGGGTGGGGGATTCCCCAGCGCCCTGATGGGCATGATTGCCTACATCCGCCAGATCTACCTCGATGCGGCGCACTATCAATTGGTGAAGGAGGCCTACGCCAAGGATCCTCGCGGCATGCAGCGCCCCGAGTACGATCGCGCGCTGGAAGGCGTGCTCGAATCGAAGCGCATTCTGCTGCCTGCGAATCGCTGGGTGGAGGTCGACCGCATGATCCACTTCGCGGCCGAACTGAAACAGCCTGCCATCTACTACGGTCTGCGCGAAGGCTTCGAGGACCGGTCTGTGCAGTATCTGAAAGCCGCGAACGCCACCGTGCTGGTGAGTTTGAAATGGCCTGAAAAAGCCCGCGATCAGGATCCGGAGGCTGAAGATCCTTACCGGCAAATGGTGATCCGCGAAAAGGCTCCCACCACTCCGGCTGTGCTGAAAAGGAACGGGATCAAGTTCGCACTGTATTCCGATGGTCTGGACACGCCGCGCGATCTGCAGCGTGCCATCAAGAAGGCCATCGACAATGGACTATCGCGCGAAGACGCTCTGCGCGCGCTGACACTGTCGCCCGCGGAAATTTATGGCGTGCAGGATCGCCTCGGCTCGATCGAGAAGGGCAAGATTGCAAACCTCGTAGTTACGAAAGGCGAGATTTTCGACGATCGCACCAAGGTCGAATTCGTGCTGGTCGATGGAAATAAGTATGCGCCGGTTCCAGAACCGGTTCCAGCCGGCCGCGGCGGCGGAGCCGCCACTACGCCCAGCCCGAACAATGGAGTGAAGAAATAATGAAGCGAGTCTTTATAGCTGGTCTTTTTGCACTGCTGCCTCTAAGCGCTGAAGTGACGGTGATCCAGAATGCCACCATCATGAGCGAGGGCTCCAAAGGGACGTTTAAAGGGTCCATCCTCGTCAAGGACGGAAAAATCGCCGAGGTCGGCGCCAACATCATGGTCCCGCCCGGCGCCACCGTGATCGACGCGGCGGGGCAATACGTAATTCCCGGGATTATCGATTGCCACTCGCACATCGCCGTCGATGGAGGCGTCAACGAAGGCAGCGTTTCGGTGTCCTCCATGGTCAATATCCGCGACGTGATCAACCCTGAAGACATCGCGATTTATCGCGCGCTCGCGGGCGGCGTGACATCGGCGAACATTCTGCACGGCTCGGCCAACGCCATCGGCGGCCAGACGCTGGTTCTGAAAATGCGCTGGGGACAGGATGCCGAGGGAATGATCTTCCAGGGCGCAACGCCGGGAATCAAATTCGCACTGGGCGAAAATCCCAAACGCGCAGGCAATCCGCAAGGCGGACGCGGAGCGGCGGCCACCAACGCCCGTTATCCCGCGACACGCATGGGCGTCGAAGACGTGATTCGCGAAGCGTTCAACGAAGCCAAACAATATAAAGCAACGTGGGACGCCTACGATGCGCAAGTCGCGAAAGGCGAGCATCCCATTCCTCCGCGCAAGGACCTGAAGCTTGAGCCTTTGAAAGAGGTCCTCGAAGGTAAGCGCTTCGTGCACGCGCACTGCTATCGCGCCGACGAAATCCTAATGCTGATCCGCGTCGCCGACGATTACGGATTCAAGATCAAAACCTTCCAGCACGTGCTCGAAGGATATAAAGTTGCGAAGGAAATCGCGGCTCACGGCGCCGGCGGATCGACGTTCAGCGACTGGTGGTCTTATAAAGCCGAGGCGTTCGATGCCATCCCCTATAACGCCGCAGTCATGACCAAGAAGGGCGTGATTTCGAGTCTCAACTCCGACGACGCGGAGTTGATGCGCCGCCTGAACACCGAAGCCGCGAAGGCCATGAAATACGGCGGACTGACGCGCGAAGAAGCGCTTGCGCTCGTTACGATCAACCCGGCGAAACAGCTCGGCGTCGATAATAAGGTCGGATCGATCGAAGTCGGCAAGGACGCCGACATCGTGATCTACGACAAGGATCCGCTCTCGAACTACTCCAAGGTCCAGAAGGTGTGGATCGACGGCAACAAGTACTTCGATCGCGATTCCGATGTCAGCAGCCGTCCTGCGAAGGAATTGGAAAAAAAGAAACTGGCTGACCTGGAGAAGGCAGCGATGCCGGCTCAAGGTGGAAGGAGGCCGCAATGAAAAGGTTCGGACTGTTCGTCGCATTCGCAGTAGCCGCCTGCGCGGCCGCGAACGATTCCTTCCTGATTCGCAGCGTGGATGTGTATCCCGTGACGGGTCCTGAAATCAAAGGCGTCTCAGTGCTGGTGCAGGATGGAAAGATCGCCGATATCGGAGCCAGGGTCGTCGCGCCGAAGGGCGTGAAGATCGTCGACGGCAAGGGCCTGCGCCTCTATCCCGGCATGATCGATTCGAACACCGAACTCGGCCTCTCTGAAATTTCAGCGGAGCGCGTGACCGTCGATACCGGTGAGCTGGGCGAATTCATGCCTCAGTTGAAGGCGCTGAGCGCGGTGAATCCGGATAGTGAGCATTTCGGAGTCGTCCGCGCCAACGGCATCACCAGCGTGATGACTTTTCCGGCTTCCGGTGGCCGTGGAGGACGCGGCGGGGAGGCCAGCAATACATCTCCGGTCAAGCGGCGTTGATCCACATGGACGGCTGGACCTGGGAAGACATGGAGATCAACCGCGACGCCGCGGTCCATCTGCTGTTCCCGAGCATCGCAATGCGTGGAGGCCGTGGAGGCTTGGCCAACGTCGACTTCGCCGATGAAATCGCCCTTCTTTTCGGTGGCGGCAGCGCAGCCGGGACGTACACGGAAGCCAAGCGAAACTACGAAACGCAGGTCGCCAAGGTCACCGAATTTTTCGACAACGCCCGCCAGTATCAAAAAGAGCGCACCGCGAATCAGCCCGGTTTCAAACGCGATCTCAAATACGAAGCAATGATTCCCGTGTTGGATGGCAAGGTCCCGGTCGCAGTCCCCGCCGCGCGGGAGCGTGCCATCCACGATGCGGTAGCGTTCGCAGAGAAGGAGCACATCCGTATCGTGATCCTCGCCCCGCAGGAACTGGGCAAGGAAGGTCCGGAGCTGAAGGCGAAAAATGTCCCGGTGATTATGGGCCGAACTGAAGCGCTCCCTGAGAATCAGGACGCCCCCTACGATTACGCCGAATCGCTGCCCGGCGAGTTCTATAAAGCCGGCGTGAAAATCGCGTTCGGAACCTTCGACAACGAGTTCTCCCGCAATCTCCCCTACAACGCCGCCCGCGCCGTAGCATATGGCTTGCCCTATGACGAAGCGCTGAAGGCAGTCACCATCAACCCAGCCGAAATCTGGGGCGAAGGCGACAAAATGGGGTCTATCGAAAAAGGCAAATGGGCGGATCTGATGCTGGTGACGGGCGATCCTTTAGAGACGCCCACGCAGATCAAAGCCCTCTATATTAAAGGCAAAGAAGTGGACCTGTCGAACAAGCAGACCCGCCTGTATCAGAAATATTTAAACCGCCCATAAAGTATTCACTGCGCCTTTCAGAACCGCGACCTACGGGAGCGGTCAGCCCGGGTAATCAGCCAGAAAAGTGCACATTGGTTCCCCTTGCCTTTCGAGCACATATACAATCGCTTCTTGAACGCTTTCGTTGTTGAAAAGCCTCCGCGTGCTTCCATGTCTTGCCCATCGTTTTCGGGTCCGACTATCGAACCCCAGAGCATTCAGTTGCTGGCTAGCAGCGCATTTAAGTTCCGTCATAACAAGTTCCGGCTTGTCCTGACCTTCGACGATGACGTGAACGTGGTTCGATCTAATGTGCGCCGCCAGCAGGCGCCAGCCGTGACGTGCGCAACGATCGATAATCCCCTCCCGCACCCCCCGGCGTCGAGGTTCGTCCAATTGATAAAGCGGTTGATCCATGGAGCGCAATTCTGCCGCGAGGAGAAGCGCATTCGGCTTGGTGAAGGGGCTCCCGTAGCGGTTTTGTTTTCGGTCCACCGAGCCTTCGGGAGCCCCATGCATGTGAGACCCGTAGCAGCGGAAGGTTATGAGGTAAGTCATGTTTGACCGCGCCCGACGGTCGCGGTTCTATACGGATAGTGCGTTGAAGGGCGGATTATTCTTCGTTGCGCTACAATACAAATTAGCCTTCCGAAATGGCTCCCACTCGCGCGAACTGTCCGCGGGTAAATCATGTTTGAGAATCTTAGCGACAAACTCCAGAGGGTGTTTAAAACCCTGCGTGGAGAAGGAAAACTCACGGCGGAAAATATGGACGCCGCGCTCCGGGAGATCCGCGTCGCGCTGCTCGAGGCCGACGTCCATTTTCGCGTCACCAAGCAGTTCATCGAAGCCGTCCGCGAAAAAGCCATGGGCGTGGAAGTGCTCACTGCGCTTTCCCCCACCCAGCAGGTCATCAAGATCGTCCGCGACGAAATGGTCAAGATGCTCGGCACGCATCAGGCCAAGCTGCGCATGGCGAATGAGCCGCCCAGCGTCATCATGATCGTCGGCCTGCAAGGGTCCGGTAAAACCACGTCCACCGGCAAGCTCGCGCGCTATCTCACGAAAAATTCCCAGTCGCCGATCATGGTTTCGGTCGACGTCTATCGTCCTGCCGCTAGGAAGCAGTTGAGCGTGCTGGCTCGTGAGTTGAAGATCCCGATTTACGAAGGTACTGAGACCCTGCCGGTAGACCTCGCTCGCTCCGCGCGCAAAGAAGCCGTGCAGACCGGACGCGACGTGCTCCTGGTCGATACCGCCGGACGCCTCCATATCGACGACGACCTCATGACCGAGCTCACGCAGCTCAAGGACCTTCTCAACCCCAGCGAAATTCTCTTCGTCGCCGACGCCATGACCGGACAGGACGCCGTCAAATCGGCGGACGAGTTCCATAAGCGCCTCGGCATCACCGGCGTCATCCTCACCAAAATGGACGGCGATGCGCGCGGCGGCGCGGCTCTCTCCATTCGTTCCGTCACCGGCCAGCCTCTGAAATTCGTCGGCGTCGGCGAAAAATCGGACGCCCTTGAGCCGTTCCATCCCGATCGCGTCGCCGAAAGAATTCTCGGCATGGGCGACGTTCTCAGCCTGATCGAAAAAGTCACGGAACACGTCGACCAGAAGCAGGCCGAGGAGATGCAGCGCAAGCTGCTCGACGACGATTTCACGCTCGGCGATTTTCGCGATCAGATGAAGCAGCTCAAAAAGCTGGGTCCGCTCGAATCCCTGCTCGGCATGATGCCGCAGATCGGTCCGATGAAGGACCTCAAGAACATGAAGGTCGACGACGGCGAGATCACCCGCCTGGTCGCGATCGTCGATTCGATGACCCCCAAAGAGCGCAATAATCACATGATTATCAACGGCGCCCGCCGCCGCCGCATCGCCAAAGGCAGCGGCACGTCGGTCCAGGAAGTGAATACGCTGCTCAAGCAATATGCGCAGGCGCGCAAAATGATGAAGAGTTTTTCGGGTGGTGGAGGTTTCCTGGGCAAACGGCTCGGAAAATTGAAGTTACCGCCCGGCATGGGTTTTGGTCCACAATAGAAACATAGGAGTCCGTTGATGTTGATGATTCGTTTAGCGCGATTCGGCGCCAAGAAGAAGCCGAGCTATCGCGTGGTGGTGATCGAAAAGGAGCGCGCGCGCGACAGCCGCGCCGTCGAAGTGGTGGGCTCGTACCATCCTGTCGAGAAGCCTGCGTCGGTGAAGTTGAAGCACGACCGCATCGAGCATTGGATGAAGAACGGCGCCCAGCCCTCCTCGACCGTTGCCCGCCTCATGAGAAAAAATCCGGCAGTGCCAGCGGCCGTCTAGCTATCCCGAGAGGGGTTACCTGCTAGAATCGGTCCAAGCAGGAGGATAACGGGTGAAAGATCTGGTGACGGAAATCGCGAAAGCGCTGGTGGATATTCCAGAAGAGGTTGCGGTTCGTGAAATTGCGGGCGAACAGGTGACCGTGCTGGAACTGCGCGTCGCGCCCACCGATTTAGGGAAGGTCATTGGCAAGCAGGGGCGGACCGCGCGGTCCATCCGAACCTTGCTCGGCGCGGCGGGAATGAAGCTGAACCGCCGCTTTACGCTGGAGATTCTGGAATAAGTGGTCGCGGTCGGCCGCCTGTTCAAGGCCTGGGGAGTTCGCGGCGAAATGGGAGCCGAGATTTATTCCTCCAATCCTGGCCGTGCTGAGAAGTTGAAGGAAGTGACGCTTGAGCGGGCGGACGGGAAAAAGCGTTCGGCACGTGTCGAGCGGGTTTGGTGGCACGCCGGCCGTCCGATGTTCAAGTTTGAAGGGATCGATTCGATCTCCGATGCGGAACCCTGGCAGGGGGCCGATATCCTGGTCGAGGATGCGGAGCGGGAGCTGCCCGAAGAGGGAGCCTATTCGCACGCCGATCTGATCGGCTGCGTGCTGTCGAATGGCGATGTGAGAATCGGCGTCGTTCGTGCCGTTGAAGATTATGGCGGCGGCCCGTTGCTGGACGTAAAGCTGGACGACGGCGGTGAAGTTTTGGTCCCGTTTACTTTGTCGATCTGCAAACAGATCGATGTACAGGGAAAGACCATCCGGGCGGAATTGCCCGAGGGACTGCTGGGAAAGTGATTTTTCACGTCCTGACGATTTTTCCGGATTTTTTCCGGGCCGCCTTCGAGGAAGGCGTGGTAGGGAAGGCCCGGGCGGCGGGCTTGATTGAGATCCGCGTGCACGACTTGCGCAATTGGACGCGCGACCGGCATCGGACCGTGGATGACCGGCCTTTTGGCGGCGGCGAGGGCATGCTGCTGAAGGCAGGCCCGATTTTTGAGGCCGTAGAATCGATCTGGCCGCAGCGAAGTCCCGGGCAGAAAGTGGTTCTGCTCTCGGCGCAGGGCGCGAAGTTTGATCAGGCGCGGGCCCGGGAGTTCAGTAAGCTCGACGAATTGCTGCTGATCTGCGGCCGCTATGAAGGTGTCGACGAGCGCGTCGCCGAGTATCTGGCCGACGTCGAGTTGTCGATCGGCGATTTTGTGCTGAGCGGCGGCGAATTGCCCGCGGCAATTGTTATAGACGCGACCGCGCGATTGATCGTCGGCGTGCTGGGGAATGAAAACTCGGCCATCGCGGAATCGTTCGGCGAAGAAGGTTTGCTCGACTGTCCGCAGTATACGCGGCCGGCTGAGTTTAGAGGTTGGAACGTTCCGGAAGTGCTGGTCGGCGGAAACCACCAGGAAATCCGGAAGTGGAGGCAGCGCGCGGCGGCCGAAAAGACGGCTCGCGTGCGGCCCGATTTATGGCGCCTGCGGCCAGAAGATAGAAAATCTGTGGGAGAACAAGACCATGCAAAACGCAGTGATGACCAAGATCCTGAACAAGAATAAGCGCGAAGCCGCGCACCCCGATTACCGGCCTGGGGACACCATCAAGGTCCACGTCAAGATCAAGGAAGGCGATAAGGAACGGTTACAGGTGTTTGAAGGCGTCGTCATCGCTCTGCACAATACCGGGATGGGAGAAACCATCACCGTGCGCAAGGTCAGCTTTGGCCAGGGCGTCGAGCGCATCTTCCCCTTGAACGCCCCCGTGGTGGATCATATCGATGTGGTTCGCACCGGACGTGTCCGCCGCGCCAAGCTGTACTTTCTGCGCGCGTTGAAGGGCAAAGCCGCCCGCCTGCGCGAGCGCACGTAACTCGAAACAGTCGATGCCCAGCAGCCGCTACGAGCGCGCCGCCCGATCCGCGGGGTACCGCAGCATCGCCGGAGTCGATGAAGCCGGGCGAGGCGCGTTGTTCGGTCCCGTCTTCGCCGCAGCCGTGGTGCTCGATCCGGAGCGCCAGGTCCGCGGCCTCGACGATAGCAAACAGCTCGACCCGGACCGCCGCGCCGTGCTCGCAGAACGCATCATGGAGCGCGCAACAGCCTGGGCCGTGGCCGGCGCCGACGCCTTCGAAATCGATCGCGTGAATATCCTCCAAGCCTCGCGCCTCGCGATGAAGCGAGCCGTTCAGCGTCTGCGCACGGCCTCCGATTTTTTATTAATCGACGCCATTACCGTCGATTTGCCTCTAACGCAGCGTGCGATTATCCACGGGGATTCGCTCAGCTTCTCCATCGCCGCCGCGTCTATCCTGGCAAAAACGGCTCGCGACGCCGCACTCGTCCAATGGGATCAGGTTTTTCCCGGTTACGGTTTCTTAAATAACAAAGGCTACGGCACTCCAGATCACCTCGCAGCGTTAGAAAAGTTTGGACCCACCACCCTGCACCGTTTCAGTTTTGAACCAGTACGCATCGCCTGCCACGCGCAGGACTATGTGTGGTCGGGCTATCCTGAACAAGGCGAGCTTTTTTCCTAAAACGATGTCCCTTACCCCTGGTAGCCCCCTGTTCGAAAATCCTCCCGTCGAGACTCCTCCCCCCGCTTCCAGAAAGCGCTGGCCGGGCCGTCTGCTCACCCTCTGCTTCGCCCTCATCGCCTTCGAAGTCGGTTTGTTCCTGGTGGTTATCCCGTGGCTCGATTCCTGGACCTTGAACTACTTCCAGGGTCTGAATCCCAGCTTCGAATCGTTGTGGGATGAGCCGTCGTTCAAGGGACTCGTCACCGGTTTGGGGTTCGTGAACATCTATATTGCCCTCCTCCAAGTCATTCGTCTATTCCGCCGGCAAACTCCCAGTACCCGTTAACACCTTAGCCTGCAACATCCATTTTTGTTTCTGTCTCCCGATACTAGTACTACGTTAGTACTACGGATAAATCCTAAGACTAAGTACATTTGCTGATCGGCTAGGATAAGTTGTTCCACTTAGTGCTCGTGGGGACGACGTACTAATCGCTTTCGAAGTCTTTGAAAATAGGATGACTGAATGACAAAACTTCGCGGATCCTCCGCTCTCCGTGTTACAATTTGCTGCGTAATTGCTCTCGTGCTTCTTGCGGGAGTTACGGCCTATGGCTTCTCTAACCAACTCTTGGCGCACGGTCCGTTTCCTCCCCCGTGCGATCCTGGAGCGATGGGCACTGGGTTATTGGCGCACGGTCCTTTCCCCCCTCCGTGCGATCCCGGCGCGATGGGTACCGGTTTTATCTCCGCGTCCCCTCTGCTTGGATTACAATCCTAGTTTAGTTTGCTGCAAGATTGACGATACCGGGCGCCAGATTCTAGAGACTGGAGCCCGGTAATGTCATTAAGAGGTCCATCGTACTATGCGTTCGAAACCCTCGGATGGGCCAGCATTGTTCTCCTTTTCGTCTTAGTAGTCCTGCTGATTCGCGGTCCCTTTCGCCAATACCCCCTCATCCTGGCTTACTGCGCCACGCAACTGGTTCTCACCGCGGGCGAGGATTATTTCAGAATTATCAAATCTCCCAAATTCTACTCCCTCCTTTATTGGACCGATGAAATCCTATTGAACGCGCTCCTGTTTTTGATGGTGATCGTGTTCACCTATCGAGCGCTCGGCGACACGCCGATGCGCGCCGCTGCCGGAAAAATGCTCGGGGCGATATTTGTCGTGGTGCTGTTTCTCCCTCTGCTGATCTTTCAAGGCCCCGCGTTCCGGTCGTCTTCCTGGCTCAATCACACCAGCCAGTTATTATGCTTCTGCGCCGCGGTTCTGAATCTCGGCTTGTGGAGCGCCCTGGTCGCCAGCCGCCGTCGCGACCGCGTCCTGCTCGCCGTAAGCGCTGGATTGGGCATCGCAGTCACCGGAGCCGCCATCTCCTACGGCGTGCGTGGATTCTTTAGCCGGGATTTGATCTGGGTGCCCGATGTTTTCATGAGCGCCACGTTCGTGGTCAGCATGTGCATCTGGTGCTGGACCTTCCGCCCAGGTAACCCCGCCCTGCCCCCTCGACTCGTTACTCTTTGACGCACCGGCGCTTTCGGAGTAAACTAGACTCCGAATCAGGAAAAAGGAGCCCCGATGTCTTCCGATAACAGTTCTCTCGATCGCCGGGATTTTTTACGCAAAGCCAGTGCCGTCAGCGTGGCTTTAGGAAGCGCCAGCGCCGCGCTCGCCTCGCCCAAGGGGGCTAAGAGTTCGAGCGCCCGTTCGAGCGGACGCGTGATCGGCGCCAACGACCGTATCACCATCGGCGTGATCGGCGTGGGCGGACGCGGCTCGGGCGACGCCAGAAGCTTCGCCGCGGTCGGCGAGAAGAATAATTCCTGCCAGATTGTCGCGGTCGCCGACACCTATCAGAGGCGCGTCAACAAGAACAAGGAACTTCATAAGTGCGACGGATATCTGGACTACCGCGAAATCCTCAATCGTAAAGATATCGACGCGGTGGTCGTCGCCACGCCCGACCACTGGCACGCCCGCGTCGCGCTCGAAGCCATGGATAACGGCAAGGACGTGTATCTCGAAAAGCCGATGTGCCACACCATCGACGAAGCGCGCCAGCTGGTCGCCACGGTTAAGGAAACCGGCCGCGTCCTGCAAGTCGGCTCGCAGACCACTTCGGCCGATCAATGGTGGAAGGCGAAAAAAGCCATTGCCGATGGCATGATCGGAAAAATGATCATGAGCCAGGGCTCCTACCATCGCAACTCCGTCGAAGGCGAGTGGAATTATCCCATCGACGCGGCCGCCGGCCCAGAAGGCAAGGGCGAGGATTATATCGATTGGAAAATGTGGCTCGGCAAAGCTCCCCAGCATCCCTTCGACGCCGACCGCTTCTTCCGCTTCCGCAAATATTGGGATTATTCAGGCGGCATCGCGACCGATTTGTTCTATCACGTGGTCGCGCCCTTGAACATCTGTTGGGATAAGCCTCAGTTCCCCCACAAAGTGATGGCATCCGGCGGAATCTACGGCGGACCAAAGTTCGAATACAAGCGCGAAGTGCCCGATACGTTCCACCTGGTGGGCGAGTACGCCGAGGGCCACTCCCTGGTGCTCAGCTCCTCGATGGCGAATTCGCAGCACATCCCCGGCCTGATCCGCGGCCATGAAGGGACCATCATTATGGTCGAAGGCGGCCAGTTTGAAAGCGTCGTCGATCACATCACCGCGAAACCAGAAGTTTCCCGCCGGCGCCCCAATCGCGACGCCGCCGTGGAAGTGAAGCCGATGTTCGACGACTACAAATTCGGCACGACGGATCAGGTGATCCCGGTCGACAAAACCGATACGATGGCAACCCACATCAACAACTTCCTAAGTTGCATGCGCACCCGTCAAAAGCCGCATCTGGACGTAGAAACCGCCGCCTGCGCGCAGGTCCTGATCACCATGGCAGTCGACTCTTATCGTCAGGGTAAAGTGTTGTACTTCGACGAGAAAAAGTGGAAGGTTTCAGATAAACCGATAAAAGCATAACGCATTAATTAGCCGCCGATGAACGCAGATAAACGCGGATAAGCAAACTCTTATCAGCGTTCATCCGTGTTCATCAGCGGCCAAATTGTCTTGTCCTAAATCGCATATGTATCGCATTCAAACGATAATTAATGTCGCGACCAACCCCTTCTTCGTCGCCGTCATTTTGTCGGTTCTTGCAGTTGTAAAGGGAATCCGATCCGGCAACCCGACTCGATATTTCGGCCATCCGATCGGGGTTCTTCCCGCGAGCTTGCGGCGCTGGATTTACGGAGTTCGTCGCTAAACGCCTTACCTTACTCCTGAGCCATCAATCACTTCCCGTTTGCACCCACCTCGCCCCGAAAAAACTTGCCCCACAATACAATCAAGAGATCGGTCAGTTCGTCGTATCCCGATCCGCTACCGCGAGGGTGAAGTCTTCGAAGCTCTCCTCTCGTCATGCTACAGTGCGGTGACCCAAGCCGTTGCGGGTGAAAAAACGGTGGGAGCGCTCCATTTTTTGAGCTACTTCTTGCGGAGGGAGATACCGAGGTCGCGAAGGTTCTTTTCCGGGACTTCGCTGGGGGCATCGCACATTAAGTCGGTGCCTTTGGCGGTTTTCGGGAACGGAATCACTTCTCGAATCGAAGTCTCCCCCGCCAGCAACGCCACCAGTCTGTCCAGACCCAGCGCGATTCCTCCGTGCGGCGGAGCTCCGTATTCCAGCGCCTCGAGCAAAAATCCGAACCGCTTCTTCGCCTCTTCTTCGGAAAACCCCAGCGCCGAAAAAACCTTCGACTGAATATCGCGCCGGTGAATACGAATCGAACCCGACGCAAGCTCGGTCCCGTTCAACACCAGGTCGTACGCCTTGGACCGGCACCGTGCCGGATCCGTGGTCAATTTTTCCAAATCCTCGTCATAGACCGACGTAAACGGATGATGCGCCGCGTTCCAGCGCTGCTCCTCCTCATCCCATTCGAACATCGGAAAATCCAACACCCAGAGGAACTGAAAATTCAAAGGGTCCAGCAGCTTGTGCTTGTCGTTATACTTCTGCGCCGCGTGCAGCCGCAGCTGTCCGCACGCCTGCAGGACCGTATATTCCGGAATGTGCCCCTCCGCCTCGCGACCCCACCCGGCCAGCATTAAAAGATCGTCTTCCTCCGCGCCGACCCGCTTGCGAACCTCGACCATCGAGTCTGGAAAATCTTTGTCGAGCCGCTTCATGTCTCCGAAAACCCGCAGCCCCTTTTCCTTCCCGAAATCCCGCAGTAAATCGCTTTGACTACGCGTAATCGGACCCACCTTCGGAATCCGGATCGCCACCAGAGGCAGTCCCTCGGTGGTCAACCCAGCGCCCGGAAACAAATCCTCGACGCAATGAAACGGAGGAATCCGCAGATCCGGTTTATCGATTCCATAGCTTCGCATCGCCTGGGCATAAGTCAGTCGCGGAAACGGCTGCGGAATATCGTAGCCCGCCGCCTTCGCCGCAGCCACCACCAGAGGCTCCACCATTTCGAAAATCTGCTCCGGCTGCGGAAACGACATCTCGATATCGATCTGCGTGAACTCCGGCTGCCGGTCCGCCCGCAGATCCTCGTCGCGGAAACAGCGGACGATCTGAAAATACTTATCGAACCCACTGATCATGAGCAGCTGCTTGAAAATCTGCGGCGATTGCGGCAGCGCGTAAAAGGTGCCGGGATTCACGCGGCTCGGCACCAGGTAATCCCGCGCGCCCTCAGGAGTCGACCGCGTCATGAACGGCGTTTCGATTTCGAGGAACCCGCGCTCGACCATCGTCTGACGCACCGCGAAGGAAACT
This sequence comes from Bryobacterales bacterium, assembly GCA_963698105.1. Lineage (GTDB taxonomy): Bacteria > Acidobacteriota > Terriglobia > Bryobacterales > Bryobacteraceae > Palsa-187. The sequence goes on along the minus strand of CAVOPN010000021.1, from coordinate 138,708 downwards.
TTCGAGCGCAAAATAATATTCCGCTGCATATGCGGACGCCGCAGATCCACGTAGCGATACTTCAGCCGAGCCTCTTCATTGACGTTGATCGTCTCCTCCATCGGAAACGGAGGCGTGCGCGATTCATTCAGAATCCAGAGTTTTTCGACCGCGACTTCCACCTCGCCGGTGGGAATCGACGGATTAATCGTCGCCGCCGAACGCCCCGCCACCACGCCTTGGACAGCGATTACATATTCCGGCCCCAGCAATTCGACCTTCTTATGCAGCTCCGCGTCGATCGACTCATTAAACACCAGCTGTGTCACGCCTTCGCGGTCGCGCAAGTGGATAAACACCACTCCGCCCAGATCGCGCCGGCGATGCACCCAGCCCATTAAAATGACCCTTTTGCCGGCATCCGCCGGGCGCAGCTCTCCGCAGGAATGCGTGCGGCGCAGGTCGCCTAAAAAATCGAGAGGTACTGATTCCATTATTTTTTTATCCGCCGAACCAGCTCGCCGCGTGAAAGCGACTCCTGCTCGGTTGACGCCATGTCCTTCAATAAGTATCTCTGCTGAGCGATCTCGTTGTCTCCCATGATCAGCGCAAACCGCGCCCCCATTTTGTTGGCGACTTCCAGAGCCCGCTTCAGCTTTTTATCCACGCTGCGTTCGACGACCAGTCCAGCCGCGCGCAGCTCCGCCGCGATTTCGCCCGCGTGCAGATCCGCCGCATCACCCATCGTCGCCAGAAAAACATCGACCACCGGTTTATGATCCTCCGGATGCGCCGCCTCGACGCTCATCACCAGGCGGTCTTCGCCGATTGAAAATCCTATCCCAGGTGCAGCGACCTTCGATCCCAACGCCTCCGCGAGCCCGTCGTATCGCCCCCCGCCGAGCACCGAGTTTTGCGCGCCCAGCGCCCCATGCGTAATCTCAAACGTCGTGCGCATGTAGTAATCCAGGCCGCGAACCATCCTCGGCCGAACCTCGTAACCGATCCCGCGCGCGTCCAGTTGTGCTCTAACCGCAGTAAAGTGTTCGGTGCACTCCTCACATAAATGATCGAGAATCGAAGGCAGAGTATCGATAATCGGCTGATCCTCCGGCACCTTGCAATCGAGCACGCGCAGAGGATTCGTCACCGCACGCCGCTGGCAATCCGTGCACATTTGGGGCGCGACATCCTTCAACTTTTCTTTTAAAAGAGCCATGAACGCCGGCCGGCATTTATGATCGCCGACTGAATTGATGATCAGGTGAAACCCTTCGATCCCGCACCGCTTCAAAACCTCGACCACAATCTCAATCACTTCCGCATCGACGATCGGCGAGTCCGACCCGATCGCCTCCGCGCCAATCTGATAAAACTGCCGAAATCGTCCCTTTTGCGGCCGTTCCCGCCGAAACATGGGGCCCATGTAGTAATACTTCTTAACCCCGGGAATCTGGTCCAGCCGATGTTCGATATAAGCGCGCATCACCGACGCCGTATTCTCCGGCCGCAGCGTCAGCGATGTATCGTCGCGATCAGGAAACGTGTACATTTCCTTGCCGACAATATCGGTATCCTCGCCCACGCCGCGCGCGAACAGCGCGGTCTCCTCAAAAATCGGCGTGCGAATTTCGAGATAGTTGTAAGTCCGAAACACTTCCCGCGCGATAGCCTCGACGTGATTCCACACGGCGCTCGACGGAGGCAGAATATCGCGCGTCCCCTTGACCGCCTTAATCGGATTCACGATACACCGCAGCCTTCTCCACGTAATGCCGAACGCCCTCCGCGAATCGCTGCTGCTCCTCGGCCGTGACCGCGCGCTTCACCTTGGCCGGAACGCCCATCACGAGCATCGACGGAGGCACGTCCATCCCCTCCGGAACCAACGCTCCTGCCGCGACCACGGAGCCTTTGCCGATCTTCGCGCCATTCAAAATAATCGAGCCGATGCCAATCAGAGTGTCGTCCTCGATAGTGCATCCATGCAGCATGACGAGATGTCCCACCGTCACGCGATTGCCGATCGTAAGCGGCAACCCAATGTCGGCATGGAGCACGCAGTTGTCCTGAATACTCACCTCGTCGCCAATGCGAATCGGAGCAGTATCGCCGCGCAGGGAAGCGCATGGCCAGATGCTGGACCGCTCGCCGATGACGACGTCTCCAATGACCTGCGCGCTGGGATCGATGTATGCGGATGGCGCAACCTGGGGCGCAAACCCGCTGAAATTACGAATCATGTCGGGAACTTTTATGATACGACAGGAGGTACTCTGAGAGTCATGGAAGGTTCTTGCTATGGCAGCTCTTGATTGGTCAAAATGCCCTGCCGTCGAAAGCGTGCCAGGGAGGCTAAGCGGAGCCTGGGTATTTAAGGATACGCGCATGCCCGTTGCCTCGATTTTTGAAAACCTGGAATACGGTTCGCGCATTGAGGAAATCATCGAGCAGTACGACGTCACCCGGGAGCAGATCATGGCTGTTCTAAAATTTGCCGCCCGTAGCCTTGATGCTCCGCCAGTGCCCGCCGGCGCAACAACGATGGCTGATGCGCATCCTGTTTGATCACAATACGCCGCGCGGAATTCGCCGTTATCTCGTGGGACACGATGTCACCGAGGCAAAAGAGCGCCGCGGGCAAAGGCTCACCAATGGCGATCCTTACGGCTGACAAGAACATGAGTTATCAGCCGAATCTTTCAGGCCGGAAAATCGCTCTTGTCGTTCTCGGTAACTCACCTTGGCGGCTTGTAAGGTTGCACCTCGATGAAATTGCCGCTGCTGTGAACGCGGCAACACCGGGCAGTTATTGCAGTGTGAAAATTTCTTTTTACGTAGCCAAATGAATCGAAAAGAAGCCATCGCCGAATACAAGAACAGGAAAATTCCACGCGGGACGTTCTCGGTCCGCTTCGGCGACGACGAACCCGTCTGGGTCGACGCTACTCCCGATCTGGGCGCGGCAAAAAATGGGCTGCTTTTTGCGCTACGCAATGGAGTCCATATAAATAAGGAGTTGCAGGCCGAGTGGAACGCGCGTGGCGAATCGCAATTCCGCTACGAGGTGCTGGAAAAGCTCGACGACGATCTGGCTCCCATGGCATGGAGGGATTTGTTAAAGGACAAACGAAAGGAATGGCTGGAGAGGCTGAAGGCAAAGTCCATCACTCCCTAATGTCCGCTCGCTGGGTGGCGCGCGCGTCCACGCGTGCCGCGTCGACATTCGTGTCGACGTGCTTTTTCCTTATACCTCTTCAACATATCGCGGCGGCACGCTACCATCGAATTATGCGGTTGCTGTCCCTCTGCCTTCTGCTCCCCCTCCTCCGCGCCGACGAGCTTACTAAAAAAATGACCGCTCGCGTCTCCGAGGAAGCCGAGGCGTTTCAGAGACTCGCACCGGAAGTGCTGGGCCAGGAAACCCTGCATCAGCACTCTCTGAAGCCCCAGGGGCGCTTTCGCGCTCGCGTCGGAAACGCTGCTCCCGTGCTCGAATGGCAGGATCGGACCATCGTTTCCGAATACGGGTTCACCGTCTTTACCGGGGCTGATCTCCATGAACTGCGGCAGGTGACCTCGGTTGACGGGAAGAAGATCGAGGATACGAAAAAAGCGCAGCAGGCCCTCGCCAAGGCGATCACCGCGACCGACGACGCGCGCAAGAAAACATTGCTCAAGCAGTTCGAAAAATACGGCCTGCTCGGCGCCGTGACTGATTATGGACAGGCTCTGCTGCTGTTCACCCGCCGCAATATCGAGCGCTATGAGTTCACCGCAAGAGGAACCAACTCCTTGAACGGCCAATCGGTTCGGGTCTTTCAATACCGCCAGATCGACGGCCCGGAAGCGGTGACGGTGATCGAAGAGAATCGCAATGACCTGGTGAAACATCTGCGCATCGAGGGCGAATTGTGGGTGCGCGCTGACAACTTCGTGCCCGTGCGGATCATCATGGTGGCTACGCAGCCGGAGGCTCCGGACCGGGTCAGAGAAGAGGCGGCGATCGACTACGCGATGAGTCCTTATGGCGCGCTGCTACCGGTAAAGACTGAACATCGCGAGATCCGCAGCGGGAAAATCGACGCCCAAAATCAGTTCAGTTACGAGAATTTCAAAAAGTTCGGCGCCTCCAGCGATATCAAATTCGATACTGCCAAATGAGAATCGTCTACTTGCACGGCTTCGCCTCCAGCCCGCAGTCGGGCAAGGCCCGCTTCTTCGCGCAGAAGTTTCGCGAGCTTGGAGTACCGTTCGTTGCCCCGCAACTCGACGAGGGAAATTTCGAAGGGCTGACCATCACTGGACAGCTCAAAGTGATTGAAAAAGCGGTAGGCAATCAGCCCGCCGTGCTGATGGGATCCAGCCTGGGCGGATATCTCGCGGCACTTTTTGCGGCCAGAAGCGTCCAAGTAGAAAAGCTGGTGCTGCTGGCGCCGGCTTTTCAGTTTCCGACGCGATGGAGGGCCCGTTATTCAGCCCACGAATTGGAACTTTGGAGGCAGCGCGGAACAATTCCTTTTTTCCACTACGGGTTCCAGCAGGAGCGGGGTTTGGGATACCAGATCGTAGAAGATGCGGCGAAATATGAGGATCAGCCGGCCTTCACTCAACCGGCCCTGGTGCTGCATGGATTGCGCGACGAAACGGTTCCGGCGGATCTTTCCAAGGCCTTTGCGAAGGGTCATCCGAACGTCACTTTGCGGCTGCTCGATTCGGGACATGAGCTGACCGATGTGCTGGACGAATTATGGTCGGAAACGGCCAGGTTTCTTGGATTCCAAAGTTTGTAGAAAATCTCTATGTGATAGAATGAAGATGGATTGGGCGAATCAAAAAGATTCTATATACTGGAAACGTGGGCTCGATAGCGGGCGTCATTAATTCGTGCCAGTGTTACGCCCTGGGGGTACGGAAGTGCCGGAGCAGGAACTGAAGGAAGTCGAAAGCGCCTCCTTTGATAATCCCGATCATCATTTAGACCATCTCCTTGCGCCTGAGCTGGAGGAGAAGTGGATTGTCACGTTCATCCGCGATATCAAGGAAGCGATCAATCCGCCGAAGCTGCCTCCTCTGGAGGTGACTTCGAAGCCGGTAGAACTGAAAACGCTGGGTGGCATGTACGACGGAAACGAGACCAAATCGGGCTTGGTTTCCCTGCTGATCCATTGCGGCGTGGTCGCGTTCATCCTGTTTTTAGGCACCCTCAAACCGGTTCAGAAACTGATCCAGGAACATGTGACGCTGCTGGCTCCTCCGATCGCCGATTATCTGCCGCAGAAGCCGGTCACCCATCAGGGCGGAGGCGGAGGCGGCGCGCGGTCTCCGCTCGAAGCGAGCAAGGGCAAGCTGCCGCAGATCTCGCACAAACAATTTACTCCGCCTCGCGTGGATCCCGTGGATGCGAAACTGCCCATGGTGCCCACCATCATCGCGGATACTCCTCCTCCGAATATCAATTCCCCGGTTTACGGCGATCCTTTGAGCCACATGGGCACGCCTTCGAACGGCACGGGATTCGGCGGTGGCATCGGATCGGGATCGGGCGGCGGCGTCGGGTCGGGGAAAGGGCCGGGCGCGGGTCCGGGATCCGGCGGCGGATTCGGCGGCGGCGTCTACCGTATCGGCGGCGGCGTTTCGCAGCCCAGCATCATCCATAAAGTCGAGCCCGAGTATTCGGAAGAAGCTCGCAAAGCGAAGTGGCAGGGCACGGTGCAGTTATCAATCGTCATCGATGAGAACGGGCGCCCGCGCGATCCTAAGGTCACCAAAGCTCTGGGCCTGGGCCTCGACCAGAAAGCGATTGAAGCGGTCGAGAAGTGGATCTTCAAGCCCGGCATGAAGGACGGCAAGCCAGTGGCCGTCTACGCGACGATCGAAGTCACGTTCCACCTGCTTTGAGTTTTCACAGGCTAAAGCCTGTGCTACCTAAGTAACACAGACTGTGCCAGGTAGCACAGACTTTAGTCTGTGGCGCGCCTGTACAGACTTTAGTTCTCGGTGTTTGTTAGTGGGTCCGGTGAAATGAGGGCTTATGAAACGCCTGCTCGGCTGCATTCTCCTGCTGGCCGCTTCGCTTGCGGCGCAATCCCTCGAATCCACTCTGATCGCGCTCAAAAATCCACAGGTTCGGCGGAAAGCACTGAGTAACCACCTGGTTGAAGAGATGCTGGCCCAGGCCAAGCCGAACCAGAGCCCGGCGCGAACTTCGGTGCAGCGGTTCTGCGAGGATCTGACGACGGCGCTGCTGGGTAAGGACGTCACTGCGATTCGCGCAGCGGCATTGGCCAGAGCGATTTCCGATGTGCTCAGCGGGAAAGGCTCGACCTTCCTGCCCGCGGGCAGGTTCTACGATACGCTCTCCGCGTTCCGAATCGAGGATCGCACCGTTCAAGCCCTCGTCGACCGATTCCGCGAGATCGGCGAAGAAATTCGCGGACCCGACGATCTTCCCATCACTCCGAAATTCAAGTGATTTGCGGCGGGTGTACAGTGAGTAAGAATGCCCATCGAATTCCCGCGTGAGCTCCCTTCGCGCCAAAGGCCGCGGCAGCGGATCGCGCTGCTGATCGGCGTCGTCGTCCTCCTCCTTCTTTTTAGCCGGACTATCTGCGGAGTCATTCTGGACTACGCGTGGTGGGGCGAGCTGGGTCAAGTGCCCACCTGGCTGCGCATGTCCGCATATCAATACGGCCCCGGCCTCGCCGCGTGGCTGATTATGTTTGTGGTGCTGTGGATCGCCCACGCGCTCGGCTTGAAATACGCGGGGACCCGCCTGGGCGAGCACCGTTTATACTCGCGCCTGGCGACGGCGGGCCTCGCGCTGCTCTCGCTCATCATCGCGTTATCGGTGGTCGACGGCTGGACCGTGGCGCGGTTCTTCGGCGGCGTCAGCACCACTTCAGGCTATAGCGATCCGGTTTTCGGGCGCAGCTTGTCTTTCTATTTTTTCGAGCTGCCGTTTTATTCCATGCTGATCAATTTCGTGGTCGCATGCGCGCTCGCCGGCGGCATCGTGCATTACGCCACCGCACGCGCCTGGCAGTTGATGAAGGATTTTCCCAGCTTCGGCCGCGGCAGCGAAATCGATCTGCGCGACCTGCGCGCGCTGGGCAACCTGGAATCGAGGATGTTCAAAGCCCTGGTGGTGGCCTTTCTGATCGCGCTCGCGGCCGAATTCTGGATCGGAAGGTTCGATTATCTGTTCAGCGATCACGGCAACCTGATGTCCGGCGTCGATTACGTGCAGCAGAATATTGAGCTGCCCATGCAGGCGGTAAAAGCGTTCGCGGCACTGCTGGCGGCGGCGCTGGTACTGGCCGGAAGGCGCAGGCTGGCGATCGCATGTGCGGCCGTGCTGGTCGTCGATTGGGCGCTGCCTCCGATGGTGACGTCGCTTTATGTGAAGCCCAATGAACTCGCTCTCGAGCGGCCGTTTCTGGCCCGTCATATTGAGGCCACGCGCGCCGCGTACGGCCTGGACCGGCGCGCCCGCGAGACCGAATTTCCCGCGCAAAAAGAGGGGCATATCGATTTCGCGAAGAATCGTCCGATGCTCGATAACGTGCGCCTGTGGGACTGGCGGGCGTTTCACGATACGTTGAGCCAGAGCCAGCCTCTGCGTCCGTACGCGTATGCCGAGACCGACGTCGACCGTTACAACATCAATGGAAATTTGCGGCAGGTGCTGCTCGCTCCGCGCGAGCTGGATCTGAATCAGTTGGGCGATGCGCGTCATTTGTGGGTAAACTCGGCGCTGACCTTCACGCACGGCTATGGATTGGTCCTCGCCGAAGCGAGCCGCATTACTTCGACCGGGTTGCCGGAGCTTCTGGTCAAGAGCGCGCCGATCGAGGTGCTGACCCCCAGTCTCCGCGTCACGCGGCCCGAAATTTATTTCAGCGAAACCTCGCAGGAGCCCGTCTTCGTGCGCACCGCGCAGCCGGAGTTCAACTATCCTTCGACCAAGAACGATGGAGGATCATCGGAGGTCAACACGCGCTATCAAGGCCGCGGCGGATTCCCGATTTCCTCGGTCGGCATGCGCATGGCCGCCGCGATTTCAGAGGGCGATGGGAATATTTTGTTGACCAATTCGCTGACCGCGGAGAGCCGCATGATGATTCGCCGCCGCGTTCCAGAACGGCTCAACCAACTGGCGAGCTTCATCACCTGGGACAGCGATCCCTATCTGGTGATCAGTGAAGCGGGCCGTCTGGTATGGATCGTCGACGGATACACCACCAGTGAATCGCATCCCTATTCGCGCTCGTTGACCTTCGAGGGCGGGGGACGTTTCAACTACATCCGCAATTCCATCAAGGCGACAGTCGATGCCTACGACGGCGATGTTCATCTTTATATTTTCGATAACGAAGATCCTCTGATTAACGCGTACGAACATTTGTTCCCCGAATTGTTTACGCCCGGATCGGCGATGCCCGCGGATTTACGCGCGCATGTACGGTCGCCGGAAGTGTTGTTCCGGGCGCAGGCGGAGATATTCCGGACCTATCATATGCGCGATCCGGAATCGTTCTACAATCGCGCCGATCAGTGGGACGTCGCGACCGGAACATCGGAGCAGGGCGTCGCGCCGCAGGCCGTGCCTCCCACTTATATGGTGATGACGCTGCCCGGCGAAACGCAGCCGGAGTTTTTGTTGATGCTGCCGTTTACGCCGCGTAACAAACAGAATCTGATCGGCCTGATGGTGGCGCGCTGCGACGGTCCGCACCTGGGCGAGCTGGTTTTTCTGGATCTCCCCAAGCAGGAAGTGATCGCGGGGCCTTTGCAGATCGACGCGTTGATTAACCAGGACCAGACGATTTCGAAGGACCTGACGTTATGGAATCAGCAGGGGTCGAAGGTGCTGCGCAGCCAGATTCTGGCTCTGCCGATCGATCAGACGTTCCTGTACGTAGCCCCGATTTATATCCAGGCGTCGGAGGCGCGGATGCCGCAGTTGAAAAAGGTCGCGCTGGTAATGGGGAATACGCTGGTGTACGCGGACACGTATGAACAGGCGCTGGCGCAGTTGGACGCGGCGCAAAAAGGCGTCGCTGTGCCTACGCCGCAGCAGCAGACGGAAGTTGCGCCGAAGGCTGTTTCCACGAATGACAGCCGTCTCGAAGAGGTCCGCGCTCATTTGAAGCGCTATCGCGATCTGGCAGCGCAGGGGAAGTGGGCGGATGCGGGTAAGGAGTTGGAGGCGATTGAGGCGGCGGTGAAAAAATAGCTGTTATCGCCAGATCCCCGCACGTGACGGGGTTATAACCCCTGGCGTGAGCCTGGGGATCAATCGCTAGGCAGTTTTACTAGTGTAGTGTGTCACTCCCAATGAATATTATTTCCCGTGTGGCGCGCGCGTCCACGCGTGCCGCGTCGACATTCGTGTCGACGTTCCGAAAAGCACATCGACATGATTGTCGATGCGGCACGCCTGGGGGCGTGCGCCACACAACATTCAGGATTGCGAAGCAGGACACTAGCGGCCTGCCCGTTGTCCAAGCGATTCTGTTAGCCCGCACGCTCACGCATGGCGGTTCAACGGAACCGCGACCGTCAGGAAGCGGATACACGCGAAACTTCGGTAACGAAACGACGCTAGACGCGGTCCATCGCTAGAAATTCTTGAATGTGCGGATGAGGGCAATTTTCGAGCTCCGATACCGGCCCGAAGTAAATGGCGTGTCCTTCGAACAGGAACACTACTCGATCGGCTACTTTGCGCATCAGGTCCAGATCGTGCGTGACCACGACGCTCGTGAGCCGCAAGTGGGTTTTCAGGCGCAGCATCAGGTTGCCGACATGATCGCTCATAATTGGGTCGACCATGGTGGTGGGCTCATCGTAGAGGATGCATTCGGGCTGCGCAGCCAAGGCCCGGGCGATCGCCACGGCGCGTTTGTGACCTGTGGACAAATCGGCCGGATAGACGTCGCGATAGTCCAGTAAATCCACCATCTGGAGCAGGCCCTTCACCACGTCTTCCTTATTTTTTTCGTCGTAATCCTCACGCAGTTCGAGCGAAAAGAGGATATTTTCGCCCACCGTCAGGGAATCGAACAGGGCGCCTGACTGGAAAACCATGGTGACTTTCTTGCGGATGCGCCTCCATTCGGCTTCGCCTTCGTCGGTCATGTCGGTATAGGCGACGTGCAGGCGTCCGGAGTCTGGTTTGATGAAGCCCATGATGTGCCCCAGACTCACCGACTTGCCGACGCCGCTGCGGCCGATGATGGCCAGGGTCTCGCCCGCGTCGACGTGAAAATTGACGTCGACTAAAACGGGGTGATCGAACGTCTTATAGATATGCTCGAATTCTATGTAATGGGAGTGCTGCGGCGTCAACGGGCGCTCCATTCGGCCGGAGTGTTGGCGTTGAGCAGCGGCCGGGGATCGGTGACACGCCAAAAGGAAGCGCGAACCGTGGATACAAAATCTTGCATTTTGAATAGTTTACGATGAATCGCCGACTCGGCGTCGCGCGCCAGGCGGCGATGGTAAACGGCACAAAGCGGATCGGAGCGGCCATCGATTTCGGGGACAATGCAGTCTGCGTCCGACTGTTCGGCGGCATCGAGCAATTCGGTCAGAAAAGCCTCGCTGACGTTCGGCATGTCACAAGCGACCAGCAGATTCCAGTCCGCGCCGGTGATGTGCAGCGCGGTCAAAAGGCCGCCCAGAGGCCCGCAATTTTCGATCTCGTCGGCGACCACGGCGAGGCCCAGATGACCGTATTTTTCGGGCGATCCGATGAGCGTGACGGAGCCGGCCGCGCACCGGACCCGGGCGGCGATTTGTTCGACCATAGTGGCTTCCCCCAGCGGCAGCAGGGCCTTGTCGCGCCCCATGCGCCGGCTGGCTCCGCCCACCAGAATGAACCCGGATCGAGTCATGAGATGATATTAGCAACGTCAGGCCATATAGTGTTGACAAACAAAAAGGTGTATATTTGTTTCTTAATGGCTTTTGCCATGATGGCTGCCTCCCCCAGTCGCGCCGCAGAAGTGTCCTCCGGGACCGGTGCGCCCGCGCCCGTCCTGCATAAGACGCAGGTAGTGCGGGCGGATCCGCGCACGGGGAAGCTGGTGCGCAGCGTGGTGGTTTCATCGCGGCCGGTGATTTCGAAGATCACGCAGCCCGCTAGGACGAGCTCCGATCTTAACGCGATTGTCGAGAAAGCGGCTCGCGCGCACCAGATCGATCCGCTGCTGGTCCATTCGATTATTAAAGTGGAGAGTAACTATAACGCCAACGCGGTTTCGAATAAAGGCGCGCAGGGGCTGATGCAGTTGACTCCCTCAACCGCGCGCATGCTGGGCGTGAGCAACAGTTTCGATCCTGAGCAGAACATCGAAGCGGGCGTGAAGTATCTGAAGTACCTGAAGGATCTTTATAAGGACGACCGGCTGGCGCTGGCGGCTTATAACGCGGGTCCGGGCGCGGTGGATAAATATAAATGGATTCCACCGTATGCGGAGACGCAGAATTACGTGTACCAGCTGGGAAAACGGTACGGCGAGGCGAGGCGCGCGGCGGATGCGGCCAAACCAGTGGAAGTGAAAGCGCCGGAAGTAAAGGCCGTGGACGCTACACCGGTGGAAGTGAAGCCGGCGCCGGTTCAAACATTTATAGATGAGAATGGCAGGCTACACCTTAGGACCACGCAGTAGGTCGAAACTCTGCGGGAGTTTTCTGCTACTGGCCGTGGTGTCGTTTGCGGCATCGCCGAAGACGTCTAATAAGGTTAGCTCGGTGCGCTTCTGGTCCTTGGGCGAGCTAACGCGCGTGGCGATCGATGTCTCCGCCGAGTTCAAGTTCAGGTCGGAGCGGCTGACCAATCCCGATCGTTTATTTTTCGACATTGAAGGTGCCAGGCCGGAAGCGCTCGCGAAAGGGTTGCGCACGATTGCGGTAGGCGACGGAATTCTGAAGCAGATCCGCATCGCTCAAACGCAGCCGGGCGTCACGCGCGTGGTGCTGGATCTGGAGCAGCGCGCCGATTTCACAGCGTCGCAGCTTACCAGCCCGGACCGGCTGATGATCGAGTTGCGGGCGAAGTCGCGGCCGGCGCCGGTGACGGGTAAGGTTGAAGTCACGCCGATCACCCCGCCGCCTTCGGTGACACGATCGATCGTGATCGACGAAGGTCCCTCTATCAAGCCCACGATCGTGAAGAAGCCGGAGCCGCGGAGGTTCGAACCGCCTCCGCATACGGAAGTCGCGCGTGTCGAGCATCCGGTCGAGACGCTGGTGCCGGACCTGCTTTCACCTCCTACGATGGCGGTGATGGCGAAACCGTCGAAGCCTCCGGGATCGGCATTTTCGGTGAGTAAGAGCGATTTGCCGCCGCCTCCGGTATTGATGACCGTGGCCGCCGCTCCGGAACTGAAGACGGAGAAGACGGTGCCGGGGATCGCCGCGGAACCCGCGAAACGCAATTCGAACGGCGACCGCTCGCTCACTCGTGTGCTGGGCCTGAAACTGGGACGCGTGGTGATCGATCCGGGGCACGGAGGCAAAGATGTCGGCACGCGCGGGCCATCGGGACTTTATGAAAAGGACGTGGTGCTGGATGTCGCGCGGCGCCTGGGTGGGCTGATCGAGGACCGGCTGGGAAGCGAGGTAGTGTACACGCGCTCCGACGATACGTTCATTCCGCTTGAAGAGCGCACGCGCATTGCGAACGAACGGAAGGCGGATCTGTTCCTCTCGATTCACGCGAACTCGTCGCCCCTGCGCACGGCGGCGGGTGTGGAGATGTACTATCTGAATTTCACGACTTCGAAGGCGGCGCTCGATGTCGCGGCGCGGGAGAACGCGGGCTCCTCGCGGTCGATTTACGATTTGAAGGATATTCTCGAAAAGATTGCGCTGCGCGATAAGATCGACGAATCGCGGGAATTCGCCACGCGGCTGCAATCGTCGCTCAGCAGCCTGGAGACAAAAGGGAACGCCGGGGCCAAGAATCGGGGCCTGAAGAAGGCGCCCTTCGTCGTGCTGATCGGAGCGTCCATGCCGAGCGTGCTGGCGGAGATCGGATTCCTAACCAACGCGGGCGACGAAGCGCTGCTGCGCAAACCGGAGCATCGGCAGAGGATCGCGGATGCGCTCTACAAAGGGATCGCAAGTTACGCGGAGACGCTGAGTCATTTCCAGGTCGCGCAGAAGCACGACTGACTACTTCGTAGTGGAGAGATTTACGATATGCGACGTCCCGTGGCTTACGCCACGGGTTATAACCCCGTCCCGTCGGGGCGGGGACCAGACCAGCGGAACTTCGACTTAATCAGAATCCAGACTTTTTCCCAGGTGGGTACGCGGATGCGGCGGGTTAGCACATCGTAATTGGACTCGACGATTTTGTCGAGCAGGCGGGAGTAGATTCCGATCAAGGCTTTTAGAGATGCGCGGCTGTTCGGATGGATCATCGCGACCAGCGGCGCGGATTCGCGGTAGTAATCGCGGGCGCGCGAGGCTTCGAATTCCATCATTTTGAGAAAACCTTCGGTCGAGACCAGCGTTGCAGGCGAGACTCCGAAGCGGGCGAAATCTTCGGCGGGGATGTAGACGCGATCTTTTTCATAATCCTCGCGAACGTCGCGCAGAATGTTGGTGATCTGGAAGGCAATTCCGCATTTCTCGGCAAGCTCCAGCGCTTTCGGATCCTCGAATCCGAAGATGTGAATGATGGTGAGGCCTACGACGCTCGCGACGTGATAGCAGTAATCGTAGAGCTCGGCGAAGGTCTGGACGCAGCGGGGTTCGAGGTCGCTCGACACGCCGGTGATCATATCGAAGAAGTATTGGTGCGGGATTTTATAGCGTTCGACGGCGTCGACGAAGGCGGGCCACAGGGGATGATCGGCGACGCGGCCGTTGAGGGCCGCTTCGAGATCGTCTCGCCAGCGGGCGATGGCGGAAGCGCGGTTGGGGATATTTTCGTCGTCGCTCAAATCGTCGCAGTAGCGCATGAAGGCGTAGATCGCGCACATGGCTTCGCGCTGTGGGAGTGAGAGTAGCAGGAACGAATAATAGAAGTTCTTCGCCTGGGTGCGCGCGACTTCGACGCACCACTGATAGGACTCTTCGACCGTAAAATCGTTCATGCGGCCGGTGAAAAAGCTCGGCGGGTGAGAGCGCCGAGAAGCAGGCCGACGCGCTCGACTTTCGAAATTTTGGGACGTGCGCGGAGCACGTTATAATCCTGCTGCTCGATTTTCTCGAGGATTTTCAGGCCGCCGCGGCTGAATAGTTCGAGGTCGATGGCGAGGCGCCGGTCGACTTGGCCGGCGAGAGGGAGACCCGTTAAGAAAAGTTCGCGCGCGACGGCGATGGACTCTTTCATGACTTCGCGGAAGCGATGGTCAAAGCGGCGCTCGAACAGGGCGTCCACCGGATAGTCGTGTTTTTCGAGAACGTCCAGCGGGATATAGACGCGATCTTTTTCGAGATCTACGATGACGTCCTGCCAGAAATTCGCGAGCTGAAGGGCGGTGCAGGTGGCGTCCGACAATTCCTGGCGGGCGGCATCGCGATAGCCGCATAAACCGAGGACGAGGCGGCCGACGGGATTTGCGGAATAGCGGCAGTATTGAAACAGCTCGTCGAAGTTGCGATAGCGCGTGACCACCTGATCCTGCTCGAAGGCTTTGATCAGGTCGTCGAAGGTTTCCTCTAACAGATGATGGCGCTCCGCTGTATTTTGAAGCGCGACGAACACGGGATGCGACGGCGTGCCCGCGTACATGGCCTGCAATTCCGTGCGCCACCAGGCGAGGAGGCGGAGGCTTTCTTGCGTGTTGCCGATTTCGTCGGCCAGATCGTCGGCCCAGCGGCAGAATGCGTAGACGTTGTAGAAATCCTGGTGCAGGCGCTTGGGGAGAAGAAAACTGACGACGTGAAAATTTTCGTAGTGATGCGTGGCGAGCCAGCGGGTATAGGCGACGGACTCCTCGGGCGTCCACTTGCGGTTCATCAGTTTTGGATCGGCGACGAAGGCGGCGGGGGCTAGCAACACAGCCGTTTAGGGAATGATCGCGGTCTTCAAGTGGCCGTTGTGGCTCATCAGGTGCTGCATCACTTGCAGCAGATTGGTGAGCGGCTCGGAGTGATTGACGAAATCCTTGGCGCCGACGTAGCCGCGGCTCACCAGGTCGAGAGCTTTCCGAATCAGCGCCGGAGTGTGATGGAAACTGGCTTTGCAGGTGAGCTCGGAATAGTGCAGGAGGTTGGTATCGAGGCTCAGGTTGGTTCCGTCGGGACAGCCTCCGAAAAAGTTGACCACGCCTCCGCGGCGCAGGAGCTTGATCGCGAGTTGCCAGACTTCCGGCAGACCGACGGCTTCGATTACGACGTCGGCTCCGCGGCCTCCGGTCATTTCGTGGACGGGGCCGACTACGTCCGCGCCGTCACAGTTGAGGACCGTTTCATCGGCGCCCATTCTCGACGCGCGCAGCAGTTGCTGCGGACGCCTGCCGATCGCAATGACACGCGCGTTACAAACTGATTTCGCGAGGCGCACGAACATCATGCCGATGGGGCCGAGGCCGATCACGGCTATCGTATCGCCCGCACGCACGCCCGATTCTTCGAGGCCGCGCAGCACGCATGCCAGAGGTTCGACCAGCGCCGCGTCCTGATAGCTGACGTGGTCCGGCACTTCATACATATTTCTACGCACGATGCGCTCAGGAATGCGGATATATTCAGCGTAAGCGCCGTTGTTAAACAACAGGTCGTCGCAGAGATTTTCCTGATTATGCTGGCAGTAGAAGCAGGTGCCGCAGGGCGCGGAATTCGCGGCGACTACACGCTGCCCCATCTTGAATCCGCGGACGTCCCGGCCCATGGCAACGATGTCGCCGCCCAGTTCATGCCCGAACAGAGCGGGAGGAACGATCATGCGGGCGTGATAACCACGGCGGAAAACTTTGACGTCGGTGCCGCAGGTCAGCGCGGCTCGCACGCGCACCAGCACGTCGCCCCTGCCGATCTCCGGTACATCCACCGTCTCGATCTGCACGTCCTCTTTGCCGTAGAGAACGGCAGCCGTCATCTGCTGATTCACTCTTTCCACCTCTGTGGCTGTACTACTATCTTTAATGATTCTTCGTCAGGATGCAACGCGCGATCGATCCCTTCATTAATATGATTTAATGCGTAGCGATGTGATATAAGCCGTTGTACGTTCAATTGTGAACTGAAAACCATGGCGGCGCCTTCGGCCTGTACGTCGATCGAAGCGCTGTAAGACCCGCATAAGGTGCGCTCGCCCATGCAGATATCGGCGCCTGAAAGGTCCACGCGTTCCTGGTGAGAGGTCTGCGCGAACAACAAAATTTTCGCGCCGGGGCGGGAACATTTCACCGCCTGTTCGACTATCCCTTTGGCAGAGGCGGCGACAATGACCAGGTCGGCGCCGCGGCCTTCGGTCATGGAACGGATGGTACGTTCGAAGTCTTCGCCGCGCGGGTCGAATGATTCCGAGGCCCCGAATTCCTGGGATAATTTGCGCCGCGTGGGCATGGTGTCGGTCGAGACGATTTTCGATCCGATGCGCGCGACCATCATGGTGAAGATCAATCCGATGGGCCCCTGGCCGAGAATCGCGACGACGTCCTCGGGTTGCGGATCGATTTGCTTGACACCCTTGAGGCAGGTATTCACGGGTTCGACGAAGCACGCCTGGTCGAAGGAAACACCGGCGGGAATTTTCTCGACGCCGCGCTCCACGATCCAGTCCATGGCGCGGACGTATTGCGAAAATCCTCCGCCGGCGGGTTCGTATCCGGCGGTGACGCCGACTTTCTTATACACCGGGCATTGTGCGTACAATTTCCGGGAGCAGTAAAAACATTTTCCGCAAGGGATGTGATGGAAGACGATCACTCCGTCGCCGGGTTGAAACTTGGTGACGCCGCGTCCGACTTTGGCGACAACGCCGGCAGTCTCATGACCATAGATTCTGGGCGCGGCCAGCAGGTTGTATTCGATTTTTTTGAGATCGGTGTGGCAGATGCCGCAGGCTTCGACGCGAATTAAAATTTCGCCTGCGCCGATCTCGGGGACGGGAATCGATTCCACCTCGACGATGCTGTCGCCTTTGTAGACGGCCGCTTTCATGGTGGCGAGCGCGACGTTATCGACGGCGGCGGAGGGACTAAAATCGACAGTCTGCAAAGAATGCTCCTAAGGACTCTGATGCGACGTTGCAATTAGCTTCGAGGCGCCTGAGCGCGGGGATGCGTGTAAAGGGACGGCTGACGGCTGCCAGCGCGATCCTCGTTCTTGAGAAGCGGCCATTCGAATCGCGGTACTGATTAAAATCGAGAGGCATGTCTTCCAGGGCTGTGTCGGAGACAGCGCGGATGCAACAAAAGGGCGCGCAACCCATTCGCTGACGATAGCGCTTGATATCCGCCGTTTCCATATCGACTGCAATCGCTCCTGTCTTTTCCCGCAGCGCTCTCTTCTCCTCTGCTGTTACTGCCACCCGATCAACCGTAACCATCTCTCCTCTTGCGAAACTCGAGCCGCAGTGCAAGGTCATGTCGCCGGAAACCACTATGTCCCCGATCCGAAGCGCTGGATCGAGGGCTCCACAAAATCCTGTACTGATAAGGCTCACGAACGGATCTCTCATCTCCAGCGGTACTCGAGTAAATATCTGATCAATTGACCGAGGCCCCGGACCATTCGCGATCAGCCACAACCTCTGCGTCTTGCAAACTCACTTCGCGCGCGAATTTCGCCTGCCACTTCAGCTTCAAACCTCGTCCACTACGCTTCAAGATCCCATCAAACTCCCGGGCCTCGGCAGCAATCAAAATCGCGTCCGCACTAGCAATATCCGTTAGCCCGAAACCATTCGACGGCACGCTTCAGCGCTCCTTCCGCCGGTCCCGGCGCGTAACCCAGTTCGCGCATCGCCTTATCCTGCCGAACCCACATCTTCTTGCGGGCCATCCGGACCCCGTCTAAAGGCGCTAGCGGTTCTTTTCCGGTTACTCCCGCCCACGCCGTCGAAACCATCTCCCGCCGCGTATGCCACTGCGTACGGAATCCGCATCTTCGGCGCCGCACTGCCGACGGCTTTTGCCAGCATCCCGAAAATACTCTGGAGCGTCAGATTCTCCGCGCCCAAAATATACCGCTCCCCAACCTTGCCCCGGTCGCAGGCGGCCAAGTGACCGGCCGCGACGTCTCTTACATCGACGACATTCAAACCGGTATCAAGAAACACCGGCATCGCACCGCGCACAAAATCCACCAGCATCTTTCCCGTGGGCGTCGGCTTAAAATCGTGATCGCCCACCGGAGCCGTCGGATTCACAATCACCACCGGAAATCCGCCGCCCGCAAACTCCAAGGCCACCTGTTCCGCTAAAAACTTCGACCGTTTATACGGCCCCCGCATGTCTTCGATCGCGACCGGTGTCTGCTCGTCGCCGATTCCATCCTTGGGAATCCCGATACAACCCACCGTGCTCGTATATATGAGCCTCTCTATACCCTTACGTTGCGCGGCCTCAAAAAGATGCCTCGTACCCTCGACATTCGATCGGTACATCTCCTTCGGGTCGCGCGCCCACAAACGGTAATCGGCTGCGATGTGGTAAACGACGCCGCAACCCTCCACTGCTCTGCTCAGCGATTCCGGGTCGCGTAAATCCCCCTGAACCCGCTCGACACCATCCAGATCCTTCAACCGCGCCGGATCCCGCGCCAGCGCCCTTACCCGTTCTCCACGCTCCAACAACCTGCGCGCCACATGCCAGCCGACGAAACCCGTGGCGCCCGTTACCAGCGTCGGTTTCACCTAGCTCAAGAGCCAGCCCAGTTGTTTAAACGGATCGCTGAGTTTCGAATTAATGCCGTATGCCGCCGAAGGCTCGTAACCGCAGTGGACCATGCATTCGGTGCAGCGCGGATCGTTGCCTTCGCCGTAGTTTTCCCACGGAGTTTTAGTCATCAGATCCTCGAACGTATCGTGATGCGCATCGGTGATCAGATAGCACGGGCCTTTCCAGCCCTTCACGTTATAGGTGGGCATGCCCCAGGCGGTGCACGGCAGCTGGCGGTCGCCCTTTAGAAATTCCATGTAAATCGGCGAGGAAACCAGGGGGAAGCGCTTGGCCATCTTGTCGATGTCCTTGAACTTCTCATGGACGTCGTCGCGGGTAAGGAAAATTTCGCGCTGATTCACGGCAGAATATCCGTAGGCGGGGGCGATGGCGTGGCCGTCGACTTTCAGGGGCTCCAGGTATTCGTACAGCTCCCAGATTTCCTTCATGTCGGTCTCTTTATAGACCGTGGTGTTGGTGAATACTTTGAAACCGGCGGCTTTGGCAGCTTTGACGCCTTCGATTGCTTCCTTGAAAACGCCTTCGCGCTCGACGGAGATGTCGTGATTCTTTTCCATGCCGTCCAGGTGGACGTTGAAGACCAGGCCTGGGTGCGGCGTGAATTCCTTGAGCTTCTTCACCATGAACATGCCGTTGGTGCAGAGCTGGATCCATTTTCCGCGCGCCAGAATCTGGTTGGTGAGTTGAGCGATTTCGGGATAGAGCAGAGGCTCGCCGCCGCAGATGGAAACCATGGGCGCGCCGCATTCATCGACGGCTTTCAGGCACTGTTCCAGGCTCAAACGCTCGCGAATGGAGGACTCGTATTCACGGATGCGGCCGCAGCCGGTGCAGGTCAGATTGCAGGCGTGCAATGGCTCGAGCATCATCACCAGAGGGAAGCGCTTGGCAATCATCGGATGCGGTTTGCGCTCGACACCGGCCGCGGGAATCTGCGCGTGGATGATGCGGAACGGATTCGCGTTGTCTGAGACGGCGTTGTTTTTCTGCCACTCCGGGCGCGGGCGAATCTTGTTCTTGGCGATGTAGGTCGCCATATCGGCGACTTGCGAAAAGGGAACTCTCATGAACGGTCTGCTCCGTGTGCGCTTCTCGATTTCAGGTAGCAGGACATCGCCAGGACTGGAAACGAGTTGCGATAAAGGTGATATTTCAGGTAGAAAACGCGGGGGAATCCGGTGCCGGTGGCGAGCGCCTCATCCCAGCTGCCGTCGGATTTCTGCGTCTCAATTAAATACTCGATGCCGTTGTGCAGGCTGTTGCTGGTGGTGTCGCCTCCGGCGAGGAGGCCGAGAATCGCCCACGCGGTTTGCGAAGGAGTGCTGGCGGCCGGCATGTAGGTGCAATTATCGTAGCTGGCGCAGCTTTCGCCCCAGCCTCCATCGGCGTTTTGGATGGAACGCAGCCACTCGCCGGCGCGCAGGATGTAGGCTTCGCGGTCGCTCTCACCCGCGTCTTTTAGGCCGCGCAGCGCGAGGAACGTGCCGTAAATATAATCGACGCCCCAGCGGCCGTACCAGCTGCCATCGACTTCCTGGGTGCGCTTCAAGTACTCGACGCCCTTCCGGATGGCGGCGTGATTGGGGTCGACACCGGCGGCGATCAGGCCTTCCATCACGCGTCCGGTAATATCGGGACACGTCGGATCGAGCATCGCGTTATGGTCGGCGAAGGGCACCGAGCTGAGGAAATTCCAGTCGTTATCGACGTCGAAGGCGGCCCAGCCTCCGTCTTTCGATTGCATGGCGAGCAGCCAGGTGACGGCGCGCTGGGTCACGGCTTCCTGCTTGGCTGAACTAGAACCTTGGGACCGTGCGAGCGCCAGTAGCACCTGCGCGGTATCGTCGATATCGGGATAAAACTCGTTGGCGAATTCGAAATACCAGCCGGAGGGCTCGACATCGGGGCGTTTCTTCGACCAGTCGCCTTTGCGGCGGACTTCCTTGGTTAACAGCCAGTCGACCGTCGGACGCAGCCTGGAATCCGGAACGACGCCCGATTCGCCCAGCGCATACGCGGCGATAGCCGTGTCCCAGACGGGCGAGAAGCACGGCTGGAAAAAGAATCCGCGTTCATCGTCGACCAGCAGATTGAAGAATTGCTTCTCAGCTTCCTTGACGTCCGGATGATCTTTGGGATAGCCCAGTAAATCGAGAGCCATGATGACGTACATCATGGGCGGATAGATTGCGCCCAAGCCGTCGGTATAGCGGGTGCGCTGGAGCATCCACTGCTCGGCGCGGCGGATGGCTTTCATTCGCAGACCGCGCGACCCGTGACGCTCCCAGAACTTCAGGCACTTGTCGGCGACCAGAAAGAAATTCCGCCAGCTGAAGAATCCCTCATTGTTGGGAAATTCGAGAGGCACGCCCGGAACGAACAACTCTTCCAGGGAGAACCCGGCTGGCACCGGACGACTGGGATGCATGGCGTGCACGATCGACAAAGGAATCACAATCGCACGCGACCAGGACGAGATTTCGTAGATCAGATTTCCCAGCAGAATGCCTTCGGGAGGAATGGACGGAGTGGCTTCCCGGGGGTACAGATTGAAGAGGCTGAGATTGATTTTGGTGTAGCTGTTCGCGGCTTGTAAACCACCTAGCCCGAGAATCCGCTCTCGGGCGCGGCTCAGATTCGGATCGTCATAGCTGAGTCCCGCGAGCTTAAGGGCGGTGTATGCTTTGACGGTTGCGCTGATTTCCGAAGGACCCTCCGCGTAGATGTTGAATCCGCCGTCGGGCAGTTGCCGGGCCAGAATCGACCTTACCGCCTTGTCGACCATGGGGCGCGTCGCGGGATTCCAGACCCCATTTTCAGGCGGATGCCGCCACAATTCGAGCAGTATAAAATCGGATTCGAGCGTCGTGTCGGCGGTAAGATCGCCCCACCAGTAGCCTTCTTCGTTTTGACGCCCCAGCATGTAGGCAGCGGCGCTGCGCAACGATCGGGCCGCTGCGGCAGTTAACGCTTCGACAAGTTGAAGACTAGGACTCATACGCGCGCGATGGTCTGCAATTGCACCGTGCGGCCGAGTTCGGATGGCAGATTGAACCGCACGTCCTCCTCCTTGATTTCCATTTCCTCGAGATCGTCAAATCCACGCCCCTGTAGGGATCCGATCAACTCTTCCACCAGATTTTCCGGAGCCGATGCACCTGCTGTCACAGCTACGGTTTGGATGCCCGCGAGCCACTCAGGTTTCACTTCTTTTAAGTCGTCAATAAGATAGGCGGGTACGCCCATTTTTTCGCATACCTCAACCAGACGGCGGGAGTTGGAGCTGTTCTGGGAACCGACGACTAAGAGTAATTGGCACAAAGGAACTACGGCTTTCACCGCAAGCTGCCGGTTTTCAGTGGCATAGCAGATATCCTGCGCGGCCGGACCCTGGATTTTCGGGAAGCGCTCTTTGAGACGTGCCACGATATCCTGCGTTTCGTCCAAGCTCAAAGTGGTTTGCGTGATGAAGGATACGTGCTCCGGGTCGGGGATGTTCAACTTGTCGACGTCCTCAACGGTTGAAACCAGGATGGTCGCCTCCGGCGCTTCGCCCAGCGTGCCGATCACCTCGTCATGATCCTTGTGGCCGATCAGAACGATGCTGTAACCTCTTTTGGCGAACTTTTTGGCCTCCAGGTGGACTTTCGTAACCAGGGGACAGGTGGCGTCGATCACTTTGAGATCACGCTCCCGGGCCTGGGTCCAGACGGCAGGTGAAACTCCGTGCGCGCTGAAGATCAGCCTGGCGCCGCTGGGAACTTCTTCCAACTCTTCGACGAAAATCGCCCCCGCTTCGCGCAGCTCATCGACGACGTGCTTGTTATGGACGATTTCTTTACGCACATAGATCGGAGCCCCATAGAGGTCCAGTGCGATCTTAACCACGTCGATGGCGCGTACTACACCAGCGCAAAAACCACGCGGCCTGAGTAAGATGATCTTCTTAGACGCGGTACTCATAGGGAATTAACATTATAGCTTGGTTTGCGGAGCAATGTCCCTTGTCCCAGGATCCAATTTGGGTCGAAACGGCGTTTGACCGCCCGCATGGCTTCGATTTCGGCAGGGGAATATTGAATTTCGAGCAAATGCGCCTTTCTTTTCCCTAGTCCGTGTTCGGCGCCGACCGTGCCTCCGAGGGCGACGGCGTCGCGGGCCAGTTCCGTCGAAACGGCTTTGGCGGCGGCGAACTGTTCGGGGCTGTTCGAGAACGTATTTATATGGAGATGCGCGTCGCCAATGTGGCCGAAAATCACGTAATTGTCACCTACGGCCTGATGGAGTTTTCTCTTGTACGTGGCGAGAATTTCCCGATTTTTGTCCAAAGGCACGGCATAATCGGTGCTGAGCTTCATGAATCCGCTGCGGCGGATGCGGGCATTCACGCGTTCCGGTAAAGAATGGCGGAACTGCCGGAAGCGCTCGCGGTCGGCGGCGGAGGTCGCGAACCAGGAATCGTTTTCGAGCGTCCCGGACATGTCCAGATCGGCGTCGCCTTCGATCTCGATCATGAGCGCGGCGTTGTGCGCCACGTCCATCATCTGAAGGGACTTGTCGTCCAGATATTCGAGCATGCGGAGGCCGGGAATCGTACGCCAGCGGTCGACCGCGTCGAGCGCGGCTTCCTCTGACGCGAAAAAAACGACGCCGCCCAGGATTTCCCCGGGGGCGGGGAGCAGCTTCAACTCGGCCTGCGTGACTACGCCGAGCGTTCCTTCATTGCCGATGAACAGGTCGACGTAATCCATGCCGGGGGCGAGGCGATATCCGGCCGAATGCTTGGTGGTACGAGGGAGGAGAAGCGAGGGCACCTCAAAGTCGACAGGCTGGCCGCGGCGGACTTCGATAATGCGTCCATCGAGAAGGGCGACGCGCAGGGATAGTACGTGTTCCCGTGTAGCTCCATAGCGGAAGCTGCGCGATCCGCTGGCGTTGGTCGCGATATTGCCGCCGATGGAGGACGTGTTTTCAGTGGGGTCGGGGGCGTAAAACTGTCCGGAAGCAGCGGCGGCGGATTGGACTTCGCGGAGGAGAACGCCGGGTCCGACGATGGCTCGACCGTGTTCAATATTGCACACATTTAGTTTGGCGAGCGATAACCCCCACCCGCCTTCGGGGACAGCGCCTCCGGTAACGCCGGTGAGGGCGCCGAGGATGGTAATGGGGACGTTCCCGGCCGACGCGCGTTTTAGGATGGCGGCGACTTGATCCTCGGTTTCAGGGGAGAAGACCTGATCGGCGGAGCCGGGGTAGCCGGAGGCGTCGGTGATGTCCATGGTTTTAGTGTAAGCTCAGCGTTTAGATGAAATCCGCTCTTCTCGCATGTGTGGCTTGGAGCGCGTCCGTCGTGCTGGGGTGCGATTGTGCCGGCTTGTCCGTGAAGGAGGCCAAAAAATCTGCTGATGTCGTCTTTCGAGGAACCATAACTGACATCGGCGCGGGTAAGGTTGTCTTCCGCGTAAACCGCGTATGGAAGGGCAATGTGGGACGAACTTTCGACATGCCCGAGTTCATCGAAGGGGCGGCGTGTTTGGGGTTCTATGAAGGGTTTTTGAAAGTGGGCAATGACCTCTTGGTTTACGCCACGAGGCTCCATCGTGGTTCGAACGATGAGGACTATTTCACGAGTATCTGTACCCGGACGCGGTTATCGAGCGACGCGGGTGAGGATTTAAGTAAGCTGGGCAAAGGACAGTGCGAGAATTCACAAAACTTCTCTTGGGACACCCCGAACTGGCACACCTGAGTGTGGCTGCTCAGGCTGTCCCGGTATCTCCAGAGGATCGTAAGCCTTCGTGACGGTCTTGCCATCCGGCGTGTTGGTGGTGAGCTGGCGGCCTCGGGCATCGTAGGTGTACGTAGTTGTTCGGCTCTTGGCGTCGATCATCGACGTTCGCTGGCCCTTGCCGTCGTAGCCGTACTGGGTGAGGTTGCCGACGGCGTCGGTCGTGCTTGTCATGCGGCCCGCGTCGTCATAGGCGAACGATGTTGTGCTGCCTCGCGGCACGACCACGCGGGCAAACCTCGGCTCAAAAGCGTCGATGTGAGGATGAAGTTCTCAAGAATCCGATAAATCTCCGTCTGTCCCGGTTTTCCCCGGTTTTCCCGGTTTTCCCCTTTCAGCCCCACTCCCACTTCTACTGATCGCGGTCGAGCTCATCGGTAAACTCGTTTATATACCGGCCGGATTTCCAAAAAAATACTCCATTCCCGGCACCGCAGAATAGGATGCCTTCCCTAACCTCAAGTGTGCGGGAAGTACCAGTTTAGCTTCGCGTTCCGGATAAACCAATCGTCGTCTACCCATTCGCCACCCTCGGACCGCGGAAAAGCAAGAACCTTGGACTTAATCCCTGACCCGGTACCTCGGGTTACGACTACTAACTTAAATCCATGTCCACCTGGGGATCGAGGAACGAGCAAAAACGCGTACGCGAGATTCGGACCCGGCTCAAATCTGCCGACGGCGATCCCTGGACACGACCGATGCTTGAACCATTCCCAATCTGCACGTAGGTCGCGCAGGTCCGCCGGCTGCTTGACCCTCCACAATGGAAACTCCGTCTTTAGATAGGTCTGGATATCTGCCGGTATCTTTGGAGAAATGCATCCGCTCCCCGCCGGCGTTGATTGCGGCATTCCGCTTGGCATTTGCACGCATACCGCGAATGTGAGTGCAACGCCCCGAAGAGCTATTAGAAAGATGTTCCTCATCGCCTTTACATGCTGCAAAAGGGCCCGCGTCATGCGTGTTGTCGCCATTTGTCGAACGCGAGCTCGAAAAGCAAATGTCCAGGGCGCTGGTAACTCTCTGGACAACGTTTCCTGTCACCCTCCAATTGAAGCTGGAGCCAATGAGCTACCGCCCGCTTTTGCGGGAGCGTGAGATTTTCGGTAAGGTATTGGAATATTTCGTTATCCAGTTCTGATCCGCGGTGAGCGCTCAAGTGCACCACCAGGGCCCAACGCACCCCCACCGCGATATCTTTGAGTCTGATCACCCCCAGCATATAGCCAGGCAGAAAATAAAGGAAGCACTCCGTTGTCATATTGCGGACCTCCCATCGATCATGCGAGGTCAGGAATTCTGAATCGCCAGCCAAGTCCCACCAAGTCTCAGGTAGGTGGTAAACACGTTCCTCTGATTTGTCATAGGCGACGTAATCGTCCGGAACACAATTCCGCGGACGCGGCACATCTCGGGATGCTGTAACGATTTCGTCGAAGACCTCTTTTTCTTCCATGTAACCCCCTGCTCATTGAGTTGCCCGCTCCCATTGTCCAGTGCGAGCTTACTCACCAGATCGTTTTGATACCCGAGGCGCGGATAAGCCCATCCCGGCTAATCACGGGAATACCCAGGAACACGCCTGTCGCCGCTATTATGCGATCAGGCATGTCACGGATGGCGTCACGAGAAACGCGCCGCATCGCTTCGACTACTTTAGCGGTCAACGGTACTTCGACTACACGCTGGCTCGATCGGCGAGCGCCTGTCTCACTTCATCGTAAGTTGAAGGTGGGACGCGCCCCTTCTCGACGAGGTAAACGATTTCCGCAAGGGTGATGGAGGAGACGGCGATCCCTTCTCCCGTGCTTACCGCCCGGTCAATAAAACATTTGCCCGTTTCGACAGGCGCCGGTCATCGAACACATACCACACAGCGACGTGTGTGTCGGCAACGCCCGCGAGGTTCAGAGCTCCTCGCCGAATCCCTTAAACATTTCGCGGCGATTTTCGTCAATTTCCTCAGCGGACGGGCCGGGGCCGTATTTCGCAAGGATTCCTCGAGCAGATTTCAGCGGCTTGCGAGGCGGCTCCGCCTGCTGGTCCACGAGCTTCTGTACTAAGCCTTCGAGAGAAAGACCCTCCGCAAGCGCCTTAGCCTTCAGAGCGGCTACTTGCTCTTCGGCGACTTCGATGGTAATCGTCATCTACCTCTATTAGACCTCTAAAATGACCGGCATTATTAACGGCCGGCGCGAAGTCTCCTTGGTCAAATACCGCTTCAGATCCGCGCGGATTTTTTCCTGCATCACTCCTAGATCCGTCCGCTCTTCCGCGGACGAGGAGTTTAGGGTTTTCATGACGATCTTCCGCGCTTCCTCCATTACATCGGAACGGTCGTCGAGCGACATGAAGCCTCGGCTTACGATTTCCGGGAGGCCTTCGCAGACGCCGGTGTGTTTGTTGATCGCGATGATCGGCAGGACGAAACCGTCTTCTGATAAATGGCGGCGGTCGCGAATCACCATGTCTTCTACTACTTCGTCGAGGGTGCCGGAATCGATGCAGATTCGGCCGACGGTTACTGGCTCGCCTTTGCGCGCGCCCTTATCATCGATCTCCAGCGTCTCGCCCGATTCTAGAACGAACGTCGCTTCGAGGTTGTAATGGGTCAGATGCTGCGCGAGCTGCGCGTGCTTGGTCATCTGCCGGTACTCACCGTGCACCGGCACGAAGTATTTCGGACGGACCAGATTTAGAATCAGCCGGAGCTCTTCCGCGCTGCCGTGGCCCGAGACGTGGATCGGGGGATTCATGGTGCCGTAGACCAGATCCGCGCCGCGGCGCGCGATGTGGTTCATCATTCTGTAAATAGCTTTTTCATTGCCGGGAATGATTCTTGCGCTCAGCGCCACAATATCGCCGCTCTCAATCGACAAACTCTTATGATTGTCTACCGCGACGCGGGACATCGCCGACATCGGCTCGCCTTGCGTGCCGCTGACGATGGCGCACACTTTACTGGGGGCCGTCTGCATGAGGTCCTGGGGACGCAGCAAAATGCCGTTCGGGATGGTCAGGAATCCGAGATTATGCGCGATCTCCGTCGCGGTGTTCATGCTGCGGCCGATGAAGGCTACCTTGCGGCCGTATTCGTCGGCGGCGTCGAGAATCTGCTGGAGGCGGTGGATCGACGAACTGAAGCAGGAGATCACGATGCGGCGCGGGGCGCGCATGAAGAGATCGGCCAGGCGGGGTGCGACGGCGCGCTCACTTTCGGTGTAGCCGGGCCGATCGACATTGGTTGAATCGGACATCAGCAGCAGCACGCCGCGCTTGCCGTATTCGGCGAATTTGTGGAGGTCGAAGAGCTCGTTGTCGGTGGGCGAAGGGTCCACCTTGAAATCGCCGGTATGCATGATCACGCCGAGCGGCGTGGTGATGGCGAGCGCCACGCAGCTCACAGTTGAGTGGGTCACGTGGATGAACTCGATCGAAAATGGGCCTAAGACCAGCACCTCGCCGGCCTTGACTTTGTGGAGTTTGGCCTCCTTGAGCATCTCGTGCTCTTCGAGGCGCCGTTCGACGAGCGCCAGCGTGAACGCCGTGCCGTACACGGGAATTTTCATCAGCGCGAGCAGGAACGGTATGCCGCCGATGTGATCCTCATGCCCGTGCGTGAGGACGAGTCCACGCACGAATTTGGCATTTTCCTCTAGATATGTAAAGTCGGGCGTAACAATATCCACGCCCATCAGCTCGGCGTCGGGAAACATCATCCCCGCGTCGAGAACGATAATGTCATCGCCGTAGCGGACAGCCATGCAGTTCATACCGAACTCGCCCAGGCCACCCAGGGGGATGATTTGCAGTTTTTTATCTGACATTAAACTCTTCAAGGTTAGCGCACTATACTGAAACCATGGCAGTCGGCACGCAAATTTCCGTGGAGGAGTATCTGCGCACCAGCTATCGTCCAGACTGCGATTATGTGGACGGCGAGGTTCTGGAGCGTAACTTAGGTGAATACGACCATAGCAGACCGCAAATGCGCCTGATCATGTTCTTCGGTGCGCGGGAAAAGCAATGGCGCATCCGCGTCGTCCCGGAACAGCGAGTTCAAGTCAAGCCAAGCAGATTTCGGATCCCCGATATTTGCGTGGTTCTGGCCGACTCGCCGATTGAATCGATTTTCCGCAATCCTCCGTTCATTTGTATCGAGATTCTCTCTAAGGACGACACCTTTAAGTCCATCACGGAGCGGCTGGACGATTACCTGGCAATGGCTGTTCCGAACGTCTGGGTGGTTGAGCCGCATACGCGGCGCGGGTACGTTTACAACTCCGCCGGTTTCCTCGAGGCCAAAGATGGAGTGCTGCGCGTAGCGGATTCTGATATCGCGGTGCCTTTATCCGATGTCTTCGAGGTCTAGGTGTGTCCCCGGGATGACGCCGGGGGCTATAGCTCCGTCCGTCAGGGCGGGGATTTCATTTGACAAATTCCCGCGAATCGTGATTTACTCAGTCAGCTACCCTAGCCGACTGAGTATATGGCATCCGCCCAAACCGCTCTCGATCTTCTAGTCCTCACCGTCCTCGGCCGCCGCGGACCATTGCATGGCTATGGCATCGCCAGTTCAATCGAAGAATTGTCCGCCGAAGCCCTTCGCATCGATGAAGGATCGCTTTACCCGGCCCTGCACCGCATGGAAGAGATCGGCTGGATCAGTGCCACCTGGACCGTTACAGAGAATAAACGCCGCGCCCGGATTTACCAGTTGACCCGCGCCGGAAAAAAGCAACTGGCTTCGGAAACCGAGCGGTGGACCAATTTCTCCACCGCGGTCGCCCGCGTGCTACGGCACGCTTAAGGAGGTTTGTATGTCCTTCTTTTCCAGATTGAAAAATGCAGTTCATTCACGGCGCCTGGACGACGAACTGGTGGATGAGTTGAAGGATCATGTGGCCCGCCGCACGGCGGCGTTGCGAAAACAAGGCTTGAGCGAGGAAGAAGCTGCGCGCGACGCGCTGCGGCGGTTCGGCAATCTCACGCAAGTCCGCGAGCGGAGCCGGGAAATCCGATTGTCCACGCTGCTCGAAACCGCGTTGCAGGATCTGCGCTACGCAGTACGAGGCATGCGTAAGAGTCCGGCGTTTGCCATCACGGCGATTCTCTCGCTCGCCCTCGCCATCGGCGCGAACACCGCGATTTATTCGATCGTTGACGCCGCGCTGCTGCGGCCTCTACCGGTACCCGAGCCGGATCGCCTTTTCATGCTCGCCTCGCCTCAGATACTGGATCCCGGCGAAGAAGCGTCCGGCTTCCGTGAATCCTTCAGCTATCCCGAATATCAGCAGTTTCGCGCCGCGGCCGCGGGCTCCGCGCGTCTCGCTGTTTTCAGCTACGGACGGCAATACGAGGTTAATATCCCCGACAGAAATGCGCCCACTGAGAAAGCGATCTGTCAGATCGTCTCCGGTGAGTCTTTCGATATTCTACGCGTCCCTCCCGCGTTGGGCCGCGTCTTTTCGCGCGACGAAGATCGCGTGCCGTGGGGCGAGCCTTACGTGGTGATCAGCTACGATTATTGGCAGCGCCGCTTTCGTGGCGATCCGCACATCGTCGGCCAGCGCATGCAGATTTCTCTGAACTCATTTGTGGCCGCCGGCGGAGCCATCATCATCGGCGTCGCGCGCAAAGGATTTTTCGGCATCGAGCCCGGCAAATTCGTCGACATCTGGATTCCCGCCATGATGTACAGCAAAGCCTCCCTCACCAACTTGGGCTGGAGCTTGTTTCGCATCGTGGGGCGGAGGGACGGAAACACGACACGCTCCGAGTTGCAGGCGCGATTCCAGCCAATTTTCAGCGCCGCCGAAGATGAGCTGGTTAAAACCCACCCGACCATGCCTCCTTCGATTCAAAAGCAGTTTCGCGAATTGCCGTTGTTGGTGCGGCCGGGCGCGAGAGGCTCGTCGGAGTTTCAAAGGGCGTTCGCTCGTCCTTTGTGGATCGTGCTGGGCGTCGGAGCCGGAATTCTGCTGATCGCTTGCGCCAATGTCGCGAGCCTGCTGCTGGCCCGCTCCGCTGCGCGAGCATCGGAAATGGCGATGCGAATCTCGCTGGGCGCAGGACGTTCGCGGCTGCTCCGACAGCTGTTTACCGAAAGCCTGCTGCTCTCGCTCATCGCCGGTGGACTGGGCTGGGTGCTCGCCCGGGTGGCCGCGCCCGCCCTGGTCGCGATGTTTTCGAAAGAAACCGACCCGGTGCGGTTCGCGCTGTCGATGGATACGCGCGTGCTCCTGTTCTGCAGCGCGGTTTCGACGCTCGCCGCCGTATTCTTCGGACTACCTCCAGCCTGGCAGGCTTCGGGCGCCAGGCCTATGCGCGAGCTTCACGGCATGCGCACGCAAGCCGCCAAGCTTCGTCTCGGGCGGGTTTTCGTCGGCATCCAGGTGGCCTTCGCGTTCGCCCTCATCATTGGCGGTGCGAGCTTCCTGTTCAGCTTGAGAAATCTCTTTGCCGTCGATACCGGCTTCAATCCTCACAACGTGGCCGCGATCGACGTCAGCACGGAGCTAAGCGACATCACGAAGAAGCCGGAGCTGAACGTGTTCGCGGAAGATCTTCAACGCCGCGTAGAGGCCCTGCCGGGAGTTGAAAGCGCCGGTCTGGCGCAATTGGGATCCATGTTTGAAGGAAGAGATCCGGCGACGCAGGTGATTTTGCCCGGCCGGCCAGTGCCGGAGCGCGAAGAGCACGCCATGTCGGTTTCGCCGCGCTATTTCGCGGCGCTGCGAATTCCACTGTTGGCCGGCCGCGACTTTGGGCAGCGCGATCGCGATTATCATCACACTGGTCCGCCTCCCACTGCCGACAGCGACGCCCACGTGCCAGGGGATTTTGGAAATGAGAATCCGGATATGGGCCCGCGCCCGGCCATCATTAATCAGGCCCTGGCGCGAAGATATTTCGGAAGCGAAAATCCTGTCGGCAAGATATTCCAGACGCCCGCTGAGGGCGACAAACTCATGAGCCATGAGATTATCGGCGTGGTCGGAAACACCGCGTACGCGTCGCTCCGTGAAGGCCCTCAGCCCATCATGTACGGCGTCGAGCGGGGCGACAGTTATCTTACGTTATACATCCGCTCACCGCTGGAATTGGGGTCGGTGGTTAAAATGGTCGAGCGCGAGGCGCAGGCCATCGGGCATGGCACGCGCGTCCGCGACGTCACCACGCTCGATACACTTATCGGCAATACTCTGCTGCGCGAAAAACTGCTCGCCGGCATCGGAGGAGTCTTCGCCTTCCTAGGCCTCCTGCTCGCGGCTATCGGATTATTTGGCCTACTGAATTATTCGGTAACGCGCCGCACGAAAGAGATCGGCATCCGCGCGGCGCTGGGTGCCCGCCGTCCGGCGCTTGTCTATCTGGTTCTGAAGGATATGTTGAGCCTGATCGCCGGGGGCCTGGTGGTGGGTGCGGCCGGCTCATTCGCGTTGATGACGTTCGTCCGTTCGCTGTTGTTTGGAATTCGCACGATCGATCCTCTAGTAATGACCACCGCGGCGGCAGTCTTCCTGGCCGCCGCGTTTATCGCCGGAGGACTGCCGGCGAGCCGGGCCGCGAGTATCGATCCCATGGTCGCGCTACGGCACGAGTAGACTGGAATCATGGCATCCGCCACGCAGATCTCCGTGACCGAGTATCTCAACACTACGTATCGCCCGGATCGGGACTATGTGGACGGCGTAGTTCTGGAGCGCAACTTGGGTGAACGCGATCATAGCCAGCCGCAGGCTCTTTTGGCGGCGTATTTTCTGATTCGGAGAAAAGAGTGGGGATTATGGGCTCTGACGGAGCAGCGAGTCCAGGTGACCCCGCACCGCTTCCGCATCCCGGACATCTGCGTCCTTCATGCCGATGCGCCTTATGAACAGGTCGTGAGCGCGCCGCCGCTGATTTGCGTCGAAATCCTGTCCAAGGAGGATTCATTCGCGTCTATCGTCGAACGCCTCGAAGATTATCTTGCCATGGGCGTTGCCAACATCTGGGTCATCGATCCCCGCCTGCGCCGCGGTTATCGTTATACCAACGACGGATTCCTCGAAGCCAAGGACGGAGTGCTCCGCACTTCAAATCCGGACTTGGCTGTGCCCTTGTCCGCTCTGTTCGATTGAAGAATTCAAAAACTTCGACACCACGGCCCACAACTGCATCGCCTCCACGGGCTTCGAAAGAAACGCCTGCATGCCCTGCTTCAGGCAGTGGTCCCGTAGCTCATCGGAGAAATCCGCAGTTAAAGCAAGGATCGGCACCGTGTCGTACCCCGGTAGTTTACGCATCTCCGCTGTCGTTTCGAGGCCGTTCATGCCGGGCATTTGCAGATCCATCAGCACCAGGTCGTAGCGGCGCCTTGATGCCGCTTCGAGCGCGGCGGCGCCGGACATGGCTCCATCCACCCTCAACTGGCGCCGTTCCAGAGCCCGTTTGAGAATGGTGAGTCCCACCGCGTTATCCTCCACCGCCAATACAATGGGTCCCGCTTCGGCCCTCACGGAGACCTGAGCCGTTTCCGCTTCTGTCTCCGCGGCCCGCAGCGGAATCCGCAGAGTGAAGGTCGAGCCTTGTCCCAGGGTGCTTGACACGCTGATTTCTCCCTGCATCAGCGATGCCAGTTTCTTTGCCAGCGCCAAGCCCAGCCCCAGGCCGGGATACATTCGCGAAAGTCCGCTATCCACCTGGCGGAAGGATTCGAAAATCCGCTCCATCTGCTCCGGAGGAATACCGATGCCGGTGTCCTGGACTTCGATACGCAGAATGTCTTCCGCGGGCGAATCGCGAATCACGCGCAGTTCGACGCCGCCCGAATGCGTAAACTTGATGGCGTTGGCAAGCAGATGGCTCAGCAGCTGGCGCAGGCGCGGCGCGTCTCCTACCATGGTTTCCGGAAGCCCCAGTTCGTACGTCGCCTTGATTTTCAGACCCTTCGTTTCCGCCTTCAGCGATTGCTGGGCGAGAGTCGATTCAATCATCTCCCGCAGGCTGAATTCGCTCTCGTCCAGCGAAAAATGGCCGGCCTCAAGCGCCGAATATTCCAGCGTCGCATTCAGGATTTCGAACAGGCTCTCCGCGCACAAACGCGCGGCCGCGACGTACTCCTTTTGTTCGTCGTCGAGCGTGGTTTCAAGCAGCAGATCGGTCATGCCGAGAATGCCGCTGAGAGGCGTCCGGATTTCGTGATTCAAACTGGCGAGGAAAGTGCCTTTAAGCCGTTCCAGTTCGCCCGGCGCGGCGGCTAATTTGTCGGGGGAGGCATTGCCGGCCTCTCTCGGCGATTGGGCATAAACGGCCATGAACGATCAATCACCTGTCGGCCTGTCTATCGGCGGATTTCCGGAAGGAGTTTACCGAAAATGTAATTTAATTGTTAAGGCGTTTCTTGCACAACGATTTCAGCGGCCAGCACATCGTGGTTTGCGCTCAGCAATACGCGCTTTGGGCGTTTCGGAAGATCGATGGAAATCTCCTGCGTGGTCATATTCCCGCGCAGCACAGTGGATCCGGCCTTGATAATACGGCCGTCGAAATCCAGGTAAATCGGCACCCGCATGACGAAATCCGGAGAGACGTCGCTCTCGGTGATTTTCATCGCCAACCGCACCTTGCCGTCCGCCGACGGCTTCAGCGAATAATCCATGCGGTACTTGGGCAAATCGGTACCATAAACCCATTCTTTCTTAAACCAGTCCAGGTTATGGCTGCCGTCCAGATCCATGATCGGCTTCATGTGCTTGGCCACTACCGCCAGAAAACTTTCCGAGGTGGCGTTCTGATACAGATGAGTTTTCACATAATCCTTCATCATGTCGCTGAAATCCTGGTCTCCGGTCTTATCGTCTCGCATCAGCATCCGGATCATTTGCAGGATGTACGCTCCCTTGGGATAGACCATCCTGCGATAGGCGCCGGGCGTTTTGGGAGTGTTCAACCGCAGTCCCAGCCAGATGGGACCCGCGTCATTGGCGGAATTACCGAAACTGTTTTTTTCGGTGATTTCAGTATGCAGACGCTCCCAGAATTTCTGAACTTCCGGTGCCTTTTGTGTATATTCGATAAATAATCCGGCGGAAAATTCCGCGAATCCTTCGGAGAGCCACTGATCGTGGTAACTCGCCCAACCGACCATGTGACCCCACCACTGATGGGCGATCTCATGCGGCGTCACCTCCAGAATAAAGTCGGAGAAGCGGAAGGCCTGGGCGCCCATCAGGCTCCAGCGCTGCGTGCCGTCTAAAAATGCGCTCACCGGAAGATAAACCAAAGTAGGCCACGACTGCCCGAAATTAAAGGCGGGCTGCTGCGTAATCGCCAGGCGGCCATAGGGCGCCGCCCCGAACATTTGTTGATAAACGCGCACCGAATTTTGCGCGTCCACCAAAGCGTTTTGCGCCATCGCCGAAGGCGTCAGCGCCATATCCCGCGCGAACCGGGATAAGGCGCTGGGAACGTCCGCCGTCGTGTACACTTCCAGGTCGTAATGAGCCTGCTCATCGACTACTTTTTTCTTCTTGAACTCGCCGAAGTTGAATCCCGCGACGGCGATGGGCACCTCGGACTTCCATTCGGAAACCAGATCGTCGCCGTCTTTTGTTTCGCTGATCAGATGGCCAACCGAAACCAGCGTGTATCTCTTGGGGACGCGGAATCTCAAATCGTAAGTCGCGTGGTCTAGAAACGTGTTGACATTGGGATACCAGGATGTTCGCGCGCCCACCGAAAAATTACCGCCGCCTTCGTCGCGAATGACTTTATTTCCCTCATATTCGAAATTCAGCCGATATTTTTTCCCGCTTCGAGCGGCTGCGGCATCAGCACGACGAAGGAGTTCGATTCGTGAATATATCCGATTTCGCGGCCTTTTTCGTCGGTCACGCGTTTGATGCGCAGGCTGGGCAGCAGGTCGATGTGCAACACTCTCGCCCCCGGCATCACCGAGGTAAAATCCATCTCCGTGGTTGCCGTAAGCGCTCCGCCCTTCGCTACATCGGTATCGATTTTGTAATGGGTCGCCAGGATCTCGCGCTTGTTTTCATTGGAGCTAACCGTGCCCTTCTTCCATTCCGATTCCAGGTGTGAAAGATACCAGATGCCGCCTTTCTCCATGTCGACATTGACCACGGCGGTTTCCTCCGGCGACTGAATTTCAGGCAGCGCGCCCGAAGGAACCATTAAAAACCGCAGGTCGCTGTTCTTCTTGCCGTGCAGAAATGCGCGGAAGGACTGCCCCTGCTTGGGATTCGCGATTTCGGCGAGAACATCCACAGCGACATTGGGACCGGACTTGATCTTATCGCGCAGATTTTTCAGCACCTGCGCCGCGTGAGGATCGAGAGGCATGGAGGATGCCTGACTCTTCACTTCGTCATAGGTGCCGTCGGTAAAGAAAAACACGGCGGAATCGAAGGCTTCCTCAATGTCCGCCCGCCCGGTCACTTTAGCCAGATAATTGGCTTCCATCGGCAGCGCCGGTTGCAGGTGGAAAACGCCTTCTCCATTGAAAACGCCGATCACCGGACGGTCCAAAGCGGCCTTGACGAACGAAATCTGACCGTTCTTGAGAGTGACGGTACCCGTGTCGCGTATTAATTGGATATTTTCCGTACGGTACGTATCGGTCGGAAGGCCTTCGCGGAGCGCGTGGTAGTTCGGCTCGGGCTCGGCCAGCGCGCATAGCAGGATCGCAAAAAGCATCAAGGTTTCTTAACAGGAGGCTTGTCCTTCTTATCGTCGACTGAGTCGCCGAACGTTATAGTAGTGTCGGCTTTGAAGCGCTTGTAATCTTCGTACTTCACGGTCTGCTTCATGCGGACGTCCATATCTTTGAAGTGCAGAGTGTCGTTGGCGATGGTATACGTCGGGAACCAGAACTTGCCGTCGATCTGTTCCCGGTAGGTCTCGAATTTCGGAAACTGCTGGCCGTTGCCGCCTTTATTCGCGGTGCCGACGCCTCGGCCGTAGGTTTTTACGATTTGCAGATCGCGATCGTCCACCCACACTTCGCCCTGGAAGTATCGCGCTTTGCCTTCATATTTCACGGGTTTCACGGCGAACACGTAGCACCCGATCTCATCGACTTTCTGGCGGCCCAGATAGCGGATCAGATATTTCGGCAGTTGATCGGTGGTCAGAACGAAGGGCTGGACGCTCTTCAGATCTTCCATGTCTTCGGGCGTGAGAATCAATTTGCTGAGCGAAGGGACGGGTGCGTGAACCACGTGCTCGCTGCGCTTTCCATCGGAGGCGAAAATGATGTCCGAAACATATTCCCATTTCCCCGTGGTATTACCGGAATCGTCCAATTCCTGGATCCGCACCGTTTGCCGGTACACGTAGTTTTCGCGCGCCTTGGCGAAGTCGGCTTCATGAGCCGCGAATTTTTGAATAATATCGTCAATCTGAGCCTTGCTGGGCTCCGGTGTATCGGCGGCAAACATCGCGCCGGCGGCGACCAAAATTAATCCTAGAAAACGCATAACAACTCCTTACTTCCTATCCAGTAACTGCTTCGCGATCGTAACGCGCTGCATGTTACTGGTGCCTTCGTAAATCCGTCCGATCTTCGAATCCCGATACAGCTTCTCGACCGGATAATCCTTGGTGAATCCCACGCCGCCCAGCACTTCGACGGCGCGCGATGCGGTCCGCTCCGCGACCTGGGACGCGAAATACTTGCACATCGCGGCTTCGGTTACAAACGGCAAACCGGCATCGCGCAAGCGCGCGGCGTTATAAACCATCAGACGCGTGGCTTCCACTTCCACCGCCATTTCCGCCAGATCGAACTGCACGCCTTGAAATTCGGAGATGATTTTGCCGAACTGCTTTCTCTGTTTCGCGTATGCCATCGCGTGTTCGAGCGCGCCTTCTGCGAGCCCCAGCATCTGCGCGCCGATTCCAATGCGGCCTTCGTTCAAGGTTTCAATCGCGATTTTGTACCCCTTGCCGATCTCGCCGATCACGTTCGACTTCGGAACCTGGCAGTCATCGAGAATCAATTCGCAGGTGGAAGACGCGCGAATGCCGAGCTTGTCTTCCTTCTTGCCCACTCTAAATCCGGGGAATTCGCGCTCAATCAGGAATGCCGTGATGCCCTTGTATCCGGCCTCAGGATTGAGATTGGCGAACAGCAGAAACAGTCCGGCTTCGGCTGCATTGGTGATCCAAAGCTTGCGCCCGGTGAGGCGATAATGGTCGCCCGCGTCGACTGCGCGGGTTTGCAGCGCGAAGGCATCGGAGCCGGAGCCCGCCTCGGACAGCGCGTAGCTCGCGAGCGTGTCCTTAGTAAGGCGCGGCAAATATTTCCGCTTCTGATCTTCATTGGCCCAGCGCAAAATCGCGTTGTTGAACAGAGTATTCTGCACGTCGACAATGACGGCGGCGGAAGGATCGACCTTGGCCAGTTCCTCGATGGCGATGATGGACTGGAAGAAGTAGCCGCCCTGGCCCCCGTACTGCTCCGGCACGTCGATGCTCATCAGGCCCAGCTCGAAGCATTCGTGGATCAGGTCTTTGCGAAACACGCCGGCCTCATCCATGGAGCGGACATGCGGACCAATGCGTTCCCGCGCGAATTTCCGCACGGTGGATTGGAACATCCGTTCCTCTTCGGTCAACTGCGTTAGCGGAGCGGGGGTAACGCGGGACTCAGTGGCGTGCATTAATTTAATTGTAAGCACACAGGCTGAAGCCTGTGCCACCATGAGGTAGCACAGACTTTAGTCTGTGATTCTTAACAATGACAGACTGGAAAAAAATAGCGGCGTCCCTGGATCCTCCCATTCCCAATGCTGACGTCGAAAAACTGATCCCGGTGATGAACGCTCTCGAATCCGCGTTTCGTCCTCTGCAACTCGCACTGACCCCGGAATCCGACGTATGGATGGAGCCATGACCATTCTTGAAATGGCTGACGCGCTGCGGGCGAAAAAAGTTTCGTCCGTGGAGTTGACCAACGATGCACTCCGGAAGATCGATCCGCGACTAAACGCGTTTATCACTGTGGACGCGGAGGGCGCGCGCGCCCGGGCTTCCGCCATGGACGCGGAACTATCCCACGGAATCGACCGCGGACCCCTGCACGGCGTTCCGTTCGCTCACAAGGACCTGGTTTATACCAAGGGCATCCGCACCACCGGCGGCTCGAAAATTTTCGCGGACTTCGTGCCCGATCACGACGCCGATATCGCCGTCAACTTGAACAACGCGGGCGCGGTGATGGTGGGGAAAACCAATCTGCACGAGTTCGCCTACGGCATCACCTCCACCAATCCTCACTATGGCGCGGTGCGGAATCCCTGGGACCTGGAGCGGATTCCCGGTGGCTCGAGCGGCGGCTCCGGCGCGGCTGTGGCTGCGGGCATTTTGCCTTTTGCGACCGGCACGGATACCGGAGGATCGATCCGCATCCCGGCTTCGTTTTGCGGGATCACCGGACTCAAGCCGACCTTTGGTTTAATCAGCAAGCGGGGCGTCATGCCGCTCGGGTGGACCATGGATCATATGGGTCCGATGACGCGTACGGTCCGCGACTGCGCGCTGGCGTTTCATGCGATGGGCGGCCCCGACGTGTTTCCCAAAACCGCCGATATCCGCGGTCTGCGCATCGGCCTGCCCGTCAATTACTATTTCGAAAAACTCGATCTCGAGGTTGCGGAGTCGGTCCGCAAAGCAATCCAGACGGCGGCCGCGCTGGGCGCCCGCATTGTGGACGTGAAGGTGCCGGAGATGGACGCCCTGAACGTAATCGCCCGGCTGCTGCTGCTGGCGGAGGCCGCCTCCGTCCATGGGCCGCATCTGAATCGGCGCGCCGACATTGGCGCCGACGTGCTGACCCTGCTCGACCAGGGTCGCCTGATCCGCGCCGCCGATTACGTGGATGCGCAGCGCTTGCGGCGAATCTATACGGATCAGTTTGCGACGCTGTGGAGCGGGGTCGATTGCATTTTCACGCCGACCACGCCCACACCGGCTCCCAAAATCGGCGAGACCACGATGAAGGTCGGAGGCGTCGATGAAGACGTACGTCTGGCGACCACGCGGCTCATGCGGGCGATCAATGTGCTGGGAATACCGGCGCTCTCGATCCCCTGCGGATTTACCAAGGCCGGTCTGCCGATCGGGTTGCAGATTCTGGGCCCTCCACATGCGGAAGACACAATTTTAAGAGTAGGCGCGGCGATTGAAGATGCTACTGCGGTGATAGGTCGGAACCCTTGAGTGTCCGTCCACAATGGAAACCATCCAAGTTGTACTTGATAAGAAGCTACTGCAAGCGACCGACCGGGCGGCGCGCCGGACGAAGCAAAATCGGTCCGCCCTAGTCCGAGAAGCCCTTCGCGAGTATCTTCGGTCATTGGAAAGCCGGGCATCGGAAACGCGGGATCGTGAAGGGTACTCGAGAATCCGAGGCGGCGTGGCCGGAGGCATACCCGGGGGGCATCCGCCTCTACCTCTCTTGCGCGGTGAACCTCCATAATTTGGTGACAGTAGCGCAAGACCGCTTGGGAAACCGCATCGCCAGTCTGGGCACCGAACGGATGAGAGAAATCTGCTTGGCGGCGGGTTTTTCGGTTGCCTGCAAGCGATCTTGATGCAGAACTTGCAGCGGTTAGTAGAATCCACAACCTGTTCCCTCAGCGTAAATTATTGATTTTATTAATTATCCATCTTGGCCTCCCGGGTGCATAGGCCCCGGGTATGATGAGTACTACAAAAACACTAGCTTTCGCGCTGTTGCTGGGGACTTCAGTGATCGGATACGCCCAGTCAGACGCACAGACCAAACCGCCCGATAACACCGCGAACAACCGGGGCAATTCCCCGACCGCGGACAACCAGAAAATGAACCCGGCGGACCGCCAGATGACGGCGCAAATCCGCAAGTCGATTATGAACGATAAAAGCCTGTCGACTTACGCTCATAATATTAAAATCATCGCCCAGAACGGCGTAATCACGTTGAAAGGACCCGTTCGCTCGGATGAGGAAATCAGGGCGATCGTGGCCCATGCGAACGACGTGGCCGGCAGTCCCGACAAGGTGGTCAATCAGCTGGAAGTAAAACCGAAGACCACAAACAAGTAAAATTGGCAGAGATGCCGGATACGCTGACAGGGTCGCTGTGGATTCTGTGGCTATACGACGTCTGTGAAGAAATAGATCTGGAGACGCTGCGGGAAATCCTGGGGTCGCCTCTGCGGCGGGAGCCCAGCTTCAGGCATCCGTCTCCCGAATATGTCCGGTTCGAACGCCCTCCGGTAGTGGAGCGTCTCGAGCGGTTCCCGCTTGAGAACGGAAGCTGCCTGGAGGGCGAACTTATTTATTACGACTATGGCGTGGTGAGCATCAAGCTGGAGCTGCCGTTCGCCGCGGATTGGACGGAATTGGTTCAGCTCTCCATCCGCTGGACCAGCGCCGTCGAGCTGGAACGGCAAGCGGTTCAGATCCTGCGCCGCCACTTGGAGCGGGCTGGTCGTTCGTTGATCAAACCGCGGGAAGACTGGCTGAGCGAGGACTACGCCGTCATTCACCTCAAGGATTCGCCGCGAACTGCGGCGGAATTGATCGCCCAGCACGGCAGCCAGATCGCGAGGATCGTGCGCGGGGAAAAGGGTGAACTTTCGCGCGAGGAAATAGAGGAGATTCTGGGCTCCCGCATGTCCTACTCGCCCCATGATCTTTTCGTCGTCGGCTGGACCGCCGCCTTTATTCAGGACACGGCAGAAGATGCCGCGTCGACCGTTCAACTTCTGGAGTACGCCAATTCGCAGCTGCTGGAGTTTCGGTACTACGACGCCGTGCTAAGCACTTTATTGAAAGGCGTCTACCGTTCCCTCGAAAAGAAGGGCCGCTTCTGGATACGCTGGCGGATGGCTTCGGAGGCGGAGCATTTAAACACCATCCGCCTGGATATTCGCGAATTGACGGAACGGGTCGATACATCCATCAAGTTCCTGAGCGACATGTTTTCAGCGCGCCTCTACCGGCTGGCTGCCGCCAAAGTCGGAGTGGACGATTATCGCCGGCTGGTGGACGGAAAACTGCATACGGCCGGCGAGTTGTACGAGTTCATGATGGACCAGTTCCACCAGAGCCGCGGATTCTTTCTGGAGATGGTAGTAGTAATCATATTAATCATCGAACTGGTTTTCCTCTTCCGCGGAAAAGGATAGCGCCCGATA
Source organism: Bryobacterales bacterium (assembly GCA_963698105.1). GTDB lineage: Bacteria > Acidobacteriota > Terriglobia > Bryobacterales > Bryobacteraceae > Palsa-187. The sequence continues at coordinate 96,880 of CAVOPN010000021.1, read as the reverse complement.
GACCTGAAAACCGCGCAAAGTGGGACTGCCTACTCTGTCCCGAGGCGCCCGCAATCGGCAAGGTTCACATACCTACTGCGCCGCCGTGGACAGAGCGGGCTGTCCCACTTTTCGCCCCGGCCACTCAGCCCATGCCCCAGAGCATCGATGTATGGCATAAAAACTTTAGTGCACCGGAGCCGCCGGCCCCCCCGGCTTCGGCCTCCTCATCAAAAACGCCAGCGGAGCCATCAGCGCCGCCGCGATCGCGAAGATCCAGATCGTATCGATATACGCCAGCATCGACGCCTGCGCCTGTAGTGCTCCATACAGCCGGTCGTAAGCCATTTGCGTGGCCTGCGCGGCCTGCACGCCGGATGCCTTCAAGGTTTGCGCCATGCCCGCAACCGCGGCCTGAAAAGCGGGATCGTAATTGCTGGTGTGCGCCGCCAGACGGTTCTGGTGAAACTGGCCGCGTCGCGCGAGCAGCGTCGTCACCACGGAAATTCCCACACTGCCGCCGATGTTGCGCGCCAGGTTCGTCATGCCCGAGACATTATTATTCTTCCCCGGAGGAATGCCCACGTAGCACATGGTTTGAATCGGCACGAACAGGAACGCGACCCCCACCATCTGATAAATGCGCAGCAGAATCACTTCGCGGAAACTCATCCCCAGGTTCATCGTGGACGTCATGTAGAACATCGCGATCGCAGCCAGAGTCCAACCCACGGCAATGAGTCTGCGGGGATCGACTTTGCTGACCACCATGCCGATAAACGGCAGCATCAGAATGATGACGATCGCGCCGGGCGACAGCACTTCTCCGGCCTGCTGCGCGGTGTAGCCCATCAAGGTCTGGACCAGCTGCGGAATCAGAACCGTTCCTCCGAACAGAGCCAGCCCCAGCATGAACATCATCACGCAGGAAACCGCGAAATTGCGATTCCGGAAGAGGCGGATGTCGATCACCGGATTTTCGTGGTGCAGCTCCCAGAAAAATGCGGTGACCAGACAAACGACGGAGGTCAGCACGAAAAAGTTGATGAAGCTCGATGAGAACCAGTCTTCGCGTTCGCCTTTATCGAGCACCACCTGCGCGGCTCCGATGCCGACGGCCAGCAGCCCCAGGCCAGGCCAGTCCACGCGGCCGCTGGTTTGCTTGGCGGCCTTTAAATACGGTGGATCTTCCACCAGCCGCGACGTGAGGATCAGAGAAATAATGGCGACCGGCACGTTGATGAAAAAAATCCAGCGCCATTCGAAATTATCGGTGATATAACCGCCCAGCGTCGGTCCGATGGCGGGAGCCATGACCACGGCCATGCCGTAAATCGCGAAGGCCATGCCTCGCTTCGCGGGTGGAAACGTGTCGGCGAGAATCGCCTGTTCACTAGGCGCCAGGCCCCCTCCACCCAGTCCCTGCAATACGCGGAAGAAAATCAGCATGCCCAGGCTCGGCGCCAGGCCGCAGAGAAAGCTGCTCAGCCCGAACAGCACCACGCAGCTCATATAAAAGCGCTTCCGCCCCATTTGCGTGGCCAGCCACGCGCTGATGGGAAGAATGACGGCGTTCGCTACCAGATAGGAGCTCAGCACCCAGGTGCTTTCATCGATCCCGGCGGAAAGATTACCGGCGATGTGCGGCAGCGCGACGTTCGCGATGCTGGTATCCAGCACTTCCATGAAGGTCGCGAGAGTAACCGTCAGCGCGATAACCCATGGATTGTGCTTCGGCTTCCAGGGCAGCGCCGGTGCTTCCGGCGGCGGCGCAATTTCTATAACTTGATCGGCCATCTGATTCCCTTATTGAAGCTCCACTGTGGGCGTCACCGACATGCCCTGCCTCAGCAGGTGATCGCTATTCTGCCCGGGATCGAGCGCGATGCGCACCGGAATCCTCTGCACCACCTTCACGTAATTTCCGGTGGCGTTTTCAGGCGGCAGCAAGCTGAACCGCGCGCCGCTCGCGCCCGCGATGCGCTGAACTTTGCCGGTATACGTGCGGTCGTACGCGTCCACTTTGATTTTCACCGTCTGACCAACGCGCATTTTCTGAAGCTGCGTTTCCTTGAAATTCGCGGTGATCCAAAGATTATCCAGAGGCACGATGGCCATCAGTTCCTGGCCCGCGGAAACATTCTGGCCGACAGCGACGTTCTTTTTGCCGACGATTCCGTCGATCGGCGCCACGATGGTGGTGTATTGAAGATTCAACTCCGCCTGGTCGAGCAGAGCTCTCTGCTCATCCACCTTGGCCGCCGCGGATTGCGCCTTGGCCTGCGTAACCTGCACCTGTTGCGGACCCGTGAGTGCCGATTGAATCTGCGCATTGGCTTGTTCCACGCGCGTTTGCGCCTGCTCGATGTTTTTCTCCGCCACCGAAATGTTCTGCGTAGCCTCCGTCACCATCGCGTTCTGCGCGTCCAGAGTGGCGCGCGCGGCTTCCTGCGCGGCCACCGCCTGATCGTACTGCTGCTTGGAAATTTCGTCTTTTGAAACCAGTTGTTTGTAGCGTTCCACATCCTGCGAGGCTTTAGTGAAATTGGCTTGCGCCACCCGCACGTTGGCTTGCGCGGTGGAAAGCCGGGCGCGCGCCGCACCCAGTTGCCGCTCGGCGGCGGAGACGCCGGCGCTCGCATCCAGACGCGCCGAATTTGCATTGGTCAGTGTGCTTTTGGTATTCACCGAAGTGATCGGCACGTCGCTGCGGCTGCTCGAATAGTTCGCCACCGCGTCCGCCAGATCGGCGCGCGCCTTAGCGACCGCCACTTCATAATCCTTGGGATCGAGCACCACGAGAACATCGCCGGCTTTGACCGACTGTTCATCGTCGACCTTCACATCCACCACATGGCCGCTCACCCGGGAGCTGATGGCGTAGACCTGCCCGTCCACCTCGGCATCGTCGGTCGATTCGAATTTCGAAAGATGCAGCCAGAACAGGTAGCCGCCCGAAATGAGAACGATCAGCACCACCAGAATGAGAATCCGTCCCAGCGCCTTGTTGCTTTTCGTCTTCGCCTGCACTTCCGCCATGTTTACTTTCCTCCCATGAATGTCTTGAGATTCGCTTCCGTCGAGCCGATCGCGCGGGCCAGAGCCACTTTCGCGAGGTTATGCGCATAGACCGCGGATATAAAATTCTGGTGCGCGCTGGCCACGGAATCCTGCGCCTGCACCACTTCGATGTTGTCCGTAACCCCGGCGGCGAAGCGATCCCGCGCCTGCGTCAACGTCTGATCCGCCAGCGCGACATTATCCTGCGCCACGGCCACCTGGTCCGCGGCGGACTTCAGATCCAGCAGCGCCGCGCGCACGTCCTGATCGATCTGCCCCTGGATATTGGCCAGTTCTTCGCGCCTCTGTTTGACAGTCGTCGAGGCGTCAAGCATGTCCGCGCGGCGCTTCCCGCCATCGAAAATATTCATCTTTACGGAGCCCGTAACCGCGAACGTCCCGTGCGAGTTGTCGAGCGTAGGACCTACCAGGTCGTAATTGCTGCTCACGCTGACGGTAGGCAGCCATTCGTCGGAAACGGAGCGATGCGTAAGCTCCGCCGCCCGCACCTGCGCGAGCGCGCTCTGATAATCGGCGCGCGAAGCATAGGCGCGCTGCAACGCCTCCTCCGGCGTCAGGCTTTCGAGCGGAGTATAAGGCGCCTTATCGGTGATCTCGAACATCTGCCCCGAAGGGAGCCCAATAGCGCGAGCCAGCGATAACTTGTCCTTGGCAACCTGATTCTGAAGCGCCAATAACTGCTGCTGCTGAGTTTTCAACTCGACCTGGGACCGCAGCTCGTCGATAGCCGGTGAAGTGCCGGCGCGATGCTGATCGCGCGCCCGCTCATAAAGAGCCTGGGCCGTCTCGGCTTGCACGCGCGTTGCGTCCACCCGTGCTGTAGTCGCGATGATCTGAAGATAAGCCGCCGCGACGGCTTGCACCACCAGGTCCCGCGCGTCTTTGGCCGATAGGTCGGCGGCGCGTTGACTCTCCTTCTGCGATCGCCATGCGTTCAGCGTGCGTCCGTCGTAAAGGGGAATATCGGCATGCGCGCCCGCATCCTGGTAATGAAACGGCCCGACGATGGTCGGAACCCCCGGGAAGTGGAATCCGAAAGTCGCCAGACTGAGCTCCTGCTCCGTCATGGAAACTTCACCGTTGATGGTGGGCAGCATCTCCGCGAGCAGACGCATGCGATCCACTCGTGCGCTGGTCGACGAGTTTTCCCGCGTCAACAGTCCGAGGTTGGTCTTGAGCCCGCGCGCGATCGCGTCGTCGAGCGATAGTTGGAGCGGCGCCGAGGTTGCCACACCCGTAGGAGTGCTGCCGTTAAACTGCGCAATAAGCGGCAGAAACGTACAAAATAGCGTCGAAACTGCCCTTAATACGGTCAATTTATGCCTCATTCCGAATGATTTTGTCGATGATGGCCCGGGTCAGCAGGCCCGACGCGGCGAATGTCGCGCCGTCCCGATGCATGCGCTCGAGCAAGGAGCGCCCTCTATCATCGATGAACGTAACGTGGTTTAGATCCACTAAAATTTTGCCCGTAGGATGATCGATCCGCGCGGACTGCCAGCAACTTTCGAGTTCGGGAACCCAATTTTCCGCCAGCCTGCCGCTGACCTGTACCGTCACCCGATTGCCATGAGAACTCACTTGGGCTCGCATCATTGCACCTGACATCATGCATCTGATTGGCCGTGCCCTATTTTCAATTTGTTAAAGTTAATCTGCCGATTTCTCGGCGCCGGTATTTCAGCGCATGCCGACATATCGGCGCATGATACCCAGCTTTTGCATACGCGATTGCAGCGTGCTGCGCTTCATTCCCAGCATCGCTGCGGCACCGCTGGGACCGCCGACAACCCAGTTGGACGCATCGAGAGCGTCCATGATATGGCGCCGCTCGGCATCGTCCATGGTCAAAACCGTCGACGATGGTTTCGCGCGGGATTCGCGCAAGTCGTCTTTGGGAATCGTCAGCCGCTTGCCGGTGGTCAGGATCACGGAGCGCTCGACGATATTGCGCAGCTCCCGAATATTTCCAGGCCAGGAATAATTCACCAGAGTTTCCATGACTTCCGCGGGAATAGTCTCGATATTCTTGCGCATTCTGGTCGCGAATTCCTGCACAAAATAGCGGACCAGCGTGGGAATATCCTCGCGCCGCTCCCGCAGCGCGGGCAGGGTGATGGGGAAAACGTTGACCCGGTAAAACAGGTCGGCGCGAAACTGCTGCTCCGCGACCATGGTTCGCAGATCCCGATTGGTGGCCGCGACCAACCGGAAATCGGATTGGATGGTCCGCGATCCGCCCAGCCGTTCGAACTGGCCGTCCTGCAAAACGCGAAGCAGTTTCGGCTGCATCTCGAGAGGCAGCTCTCCGATCTCGTCGAGAAACAAAGTGCCTCGATGGGCGAGCTCGAAGCGGCCGATGCGCTGGCCCACGGCTCCGGTGAACGCGCCTTTTTCATGCCCCAGCAGCTCGCTTTCGATCAGACCGGCGGGAATCGCCGCGCAGTTGAGTTTTACAAACGTGGCATGGGCGCGGCTCGACAAGCGATGGATCGCGCGGGCGACCAGCTCCTTTCCGGTGCCGGTTTCGCCTTGAATCAGAATCGACGAATCGGTGGGCGCGGCGGTTTGAATTTGTTGCAGCACGCCGCGCAGCGCGGGGCCGGACCCGACGATTTCATCGAAGCGGTATTCGCTGCGGATCTCCTCCTCTAAATAGACCTTCTCGTCCTCTCTATGGCGGCGAAGCTCGTTGATTTCCTCGAAGGCGGCGGCGTTTTCAGTGGCGATCGCCACTTGCCGCCCGATGTGCTGCATGAACTCGCGATCCTCCGCCGTGTAGGCGTCCGGAGTGCAGGAGGAAAACGCAAGTACGCCGTGCATCCCGTGCGCGGTGGTGAGAGCAATCCAGAAGCCGCTTCGAATATTATGCCGGCGATAAAGCTCCATCAGGTCGGCGCGAAACCTGGTCTCCGTGGACATATCCGGAACATAGAGCGGCTTGCCGGTTTCAAGAAGGATCTCCAAGGGACTTCCCTCGACCGGCCATTCGGTCGGCCGGTCGGGATCGTGAAGATCCATCCCGGCGATCGCTTTCAGTACGATCCGATGCCGCTGGGCGTCGTAGCGCATGATCACCAGGTAATCGAAGGCGATCAAAGGATGCAGAGTGTTCCACAGCGAATGGACCAGCGCGTCGCGGTCGCGAAAGGCGATCAGCGCCTCGGAGATCTCGAGCAGAGCTCGATATTTGAGAGTGCTGTCGTCGGCGGACATCGGGAACTACTTTTGTTCGCCGCCTTCTTCGGCCGGATAATTTTTGGAATACCAGTCCGCGTTCATGTTGGTGGGAATGTCCAGAACGCGAACGTGGGTGAATCCCATTTCCTTCAACGTGCGGTAGGCTGGCCGGACATTGGGACATTTCACCATGGGGCAGCAGCCGCAATAGATGACCAGGTCCGCATTCTTCGGCAGCTTCGCGACCGCGTTCTTCAGCATCTCGAGGCCTTCCGGTTTGGAGCCTGGCCCGGCGAACTCCGCGTGCGCGATGTGCTTCAGTTTATAGAGTACCGGGAATGCCACGCACAGAACCTTCGGGGGCTGGGAATCCTTCAGCAGGTTGGCGAGCACGGAAGGCTCCAGGACTTCTGTTTTGGTCCAGGGATCCGAAGCATCCTGGCAGAGGGAAAGGCCGGCCACGAGCGCGAGCATCGCAAACTTACGCATGTGGTTAGAATAACGCAAATCGGAAGCCTGTTATTTAGCCCCACTGTGCCGCTAAAGTGTTATGATGTCGAAGGTTATGGACAATCGATTCACCCGCCGCGCCGCCATGCAGTCAATCGGAGCGGGCGCCGCTCTCTACCCTTTGGCCGCGCAGCAATTGAACTCGCCTCCGCTGCCGGCAGCGCCCCTGGGGCTGCCTACAACATCCACGGTCGAAGACCGCGACCGGCGGCTCGAATGGTGGCACCAGGCGCGTTTCGGGATGTTTATCCACTGGGGCCTGTATAGCGTTTACGGCCGCCATGAATGGGTGATGGAAAATGAAGGCATTCCCGTGGCCGAGTATGAGCAGGCGGCCAAGCGGTTCAAACCGGAGCCGAACGCGGCGCGCGCCTGGGCCAAGCTGGCGAAAAAAGCCGGCATGAAATACATGGTCATGACCACCAAGCATCATGAAGGATTCTGCCACTTCGATTCCAAGCTGACCAATTACACGTCTCCGAAAAGCGCCTGCGGACGCGACCTGGTGCGCGAATTCGTGGATGCCGCGCGCGCCGAGGATATGCGCGTGGGATTCTATTACTCCTTGATGGACTGGCACCACCCGGACGGAGCGCTCTGCGCCGTCGACGAGGATGCGCGGCGCCGTTTCGTCGATTATATTCACGGGCAGGTGCGCGAGCTGTGCACCAATTACGAAAAGATCGACGTGCTGTGGTACGACGTCAACTGGCCGTTGAAACCTGAAGGATGGGAGGCCGTGAAGCTCAACCAGATGGTGCGCAAGCTGCAACCCGACATCCTGATCAACAACCGGACCGGCATTCCGGAGGATTTCACAACGCCAGAGCAGACCATTCGCGTGGAGCCGCAGCCCTGGGAAGCATGCATGACCATGAACGACAGTTGGGGCTATCAGAAGGCGGACGATGCCTGGAAAACTCCGAAAACGATCGTCCGCAACCTGATCCGCTGCACGCGCGACAACGGGAATTACCTGTTGAATATCGGGCCGAAAGCCGATGGCAGCATCCCTTCCGAATCGGTGAGCATTTTAAGCGACGTCGGCCGCTGGATGGATCAACACGCGGAGGTGATCCGGCAGCCGGTGGGCAAGTGCAACGTGAAGCGCGGCCAGTTTTCAGACTTTATCGTGCATGGGAACAAGCTGTACATCATGGTCCAGTTCTGGCCGGGCAGCGAAGTTTCAATCGGCGGGCTATTGACCAAGGCGGTGACGGCAAAAGTCTATGGCACGTCGACGCCGGTGAAAATCGATCAGTCCGATTTTCGTCTGCGCTTAACCGGACTGCCGGCAGCGGCCCCCGACCCTCTGGTATCGGTCATCGAAGTAGAGTTTACCGAGCCCCCGATCCAGGATAATCTCGCCGTGCGCCGCAATCGGATGCGTGGAATGGTAGGCGTGTAACCCGGCATATTTTCATGAACCGCGAAGGGGTAAGCGCGTGCCTCTGAAGGACCTGCGAATTCTCGCCTTGGTTGGCACGTTCAAATAAGCCAGACTATCACGTCAATCGCGCAACGTTTGGCCACTTGTGACACACTAAGTAGGTTCGGGAGGTCGGAAGCACGTGGAGCTGGTCGGGCGGGTCGTTTCTCATTATCAATTTTTGGAAAAGCTGGGCGCGGGCGGTATGGGCGATATTTACAAAGCGCACGATGCGCGCCTCAACCGATTCGTAGCCGTGAAGGTCCTCTCCACCGCCAATGCGGGCGATCCCGAGCGCCGCCGCCGCTTTATTCAGGAGGCGCAGGCCGCCTCCGGCTTGAACCATCCCAACATTATTACTGTGCACGACATCGTGAATGAGCCGGAAGGCGATTACATGGTGATGGAGTTCGTCTCCGGCAAAACGCTGGTCGATCTGATTCCCAAAGGTGGTCTGCGCGCACCGCAAGCCTTGAAATATGGAGTGCAGATGGCCGACGCACTGAGCGCCGCGCACGCCGCGGGCATCGTCCATCGCGATTTGAAGCCGGGCAATGTGATGGTCACCGATTCGGGCCTGGTGAAGGTGCTTGATTTCGGGCTGGCCAAGCTCACAGACCGTAATCCGGGCAGTCAGATCGGCGACAACACGCAGACCATCGCCGAGGCTCCTTTGACGGTCGAAGGATCGATCATCGGCACGGTCAGTTACATGTCTCCCGAGCAGGCGCAGGGCAAGAAAGTGGACACGCGCTCCGATATTTTTTCCTTCGGCGTGGTGTTTTACGAGATGCTGACCGGCGCGCGCGCGTTCAGCGGCGACTCCGCGTTATCAACGCTTTCGGCGATTCTGCGCGACGAGCATAAGCCGATGATCGAGGTTACGCCGGACGTTCCTCCGCAGCTCGAACTGTTGATCACCCGCTGCCTGCGCAAGAATCCGGATGAGCGCTGGCAGTCGATGAAGGACGTTCTCGCCGCGCTAGGAGCGCTGAAGCATGAGTCGGATTCCGGGCAGCTGTACCGGTCCCGGGTTCAAGCGGTGCAGATGGCTCCGCGTACGGGGGCGGCGGCTAAGAAATCTTCCTTGCCGTTGATTCTGGGACTTTCCGGATTGCTGCTGCTGATTGCCGGTGGAGTGACCGGCGGATTGTGGTGGCTGAAGCATCGTGTCAGCCCCGTGCCCGTGCCGGTCGTGGTGGAAGTACCCGTTCCGGTCCCGGCCGCGCCAGTGGTGACGCCGCCGCCGGCGGAAGCCGCTCCGGCGGATACGGTTTTGACCAACGACAGCATTATCGAAATGGTTAAGGGGAAAGTGCCCAACAGCGTGATTCTCAGCCAGATGCGCGCGTCGAAAACCGATTTCGTTCTGACGTCGGCCGAAGTGATTCGTCTCAGCCAGGCCGGCGTCCCGGGTCCGGTTATTGAAGCGATGCGCGATCCCAAGAAGATTCCCGCCGCGCCGCAGGAGGCCAAAAAAACGAACCCACCGGCCACCGGAAAAGCGGCGGTGACGCCGGCGCCGGTCTCGCTCGCGCCTTCGACTCAGACGGCGCAGAATAACGGGAAGATGACCACGGCGCCCGCGCCCACTCCGGTTCCGGCAAAGCCCGCCGCGCCCGCAGCCGTTCCCGTCGCCGTATCGGACGCAATGCCGTTCAGCATCAAACTGGCGGAGGATGTTCCCGCCGATGCCGAGGAGGGACGTGCCCTTCATTTCACGGCAGTGGACGGATTGAAAGTCGGCGACGCTGTGGTGATTGCGAAGGGCGCAGCAGTTACCGGGTCGGTTGTCGAAGCGGCAGGGAAGAAAAAGGTGTTCGGGTTAGGCGGCGGGAAGATGATGTTCCGGCTGACGCAGGCTGATGCGGTAGACGGCAAAAAACTGAACATTCGCGCCGAACCGGCACGCGGCAAAGAAGGTCCGGTGAAACGTCCTATCGAGTCCGGAGCGAAGGGTAAGACCAAGGAGATCGCCGCGGCCGCGGGTAGTCAATACGTGGCCTATATTGAAGGCGATCAGACTGTTTCCGTGCATAAGTAATTTCTAACAGCCGCGACCACGGTCCTTCGCGATTCAGAGCGAACACAGTGGCTGCGTCCGCTCCCTATGGTCGCGGCTCCGAGTTTGAACCTCCGCCGTTCTAATTCCTAACGGCCGCGACCACTCTCCCTGCCCAATCAAGCTCTACCGAGCCGCGACCAGAGGAAGCGGTCGTTTGTCGGCGAACGCTCTCTTTCCCAATCGCGATCGGAGCGAACCGAGTAGCAGCGTCCGCTCCCTATGGTCGCGGCTCGGTGAAATTCCCGTCCGGGAAACGCCTTCATTTCGAATTCCTAACGGCCGGGGACCACGGTCCCTACCCGGTGAACCTATGGTCGGGGTTCGCTGTTCAAACCGGCTAGAAATTCTTTTGCCTCCGCGGTCCGGGAAACGCCTAGCGATAGTACAATCGCGCGCTTCATTTCCGGATCTCGCTCGACGCGCCACCGGGCGATCAGCGCTTCCACCGCCGCTTGATCAGGGCACTCTCCCAACGCGGCGGCTGCTTCGAAGCGGAGATCCTCGTTCTTCGCCGCCAGGTACCGCGCGACGAACGGAATCGAGCCTCGGGGATCGATTCCGAGCAGCGATAGGAAACATTGTCCGATGACCGCGGGTTCCTTGTCGCCCGCCTGGGCCTTGACGCGCAGCATCAGAATGCTGTCGTGCCCGGGAAGCTGAGCGATAGCGCGTGCCGCGTCCATCCGCACGCGCATTTCGGGATCGGCCAGAACGTCGGCTAGATGCAGCAGGATCGCATCGCGGGGCAGCGAACAGGCGACGAGAGCCAGCGCGCAGGCGCCGCGCAACGTCGATTCGGCGTCGACGAAGGTCTGCTTATGGGCGATGCCGCTGAGATATACCGCGGGATCGAAGTGCCCCAGATCCTTCAGAGCTTTCACAATGGCAATCTTCGCCCAGCACTGTGGATCGGTCTTCGCCGGATCTTTCAGGAAGCGCTCGAAAGCTTCGAGAAGATCCGGAATCAGCTCCGGCAGCAGCAGGCGTCCGGCCATCGAGGCCGCCTTTGAACACACAAAGTTGTTGCGATCCTTGAGGGCCTTGCGGAGCGGCTCCCGGGCGTTGGCCGGATCCGTGCGCAGCGCTTCGATCGCTGCGATCTTGTCGTCAAAGCTCACTTCGCGAATACGAAATGCAGGCCGGTGGTGAACAGAATGTCGTTGGTCTTGCGCCCCGGCAGGGGATCGCTCAGATAGCGGTCGCTGGCCGAAATCTGAAACGCCATCCATTTCTTGATCGCCGCCGAGGCGGAGATATCGAAATTCATGCGGTAATTCCCGATGCTGCTCACGTTCGGATACATCACCAGGTTTTCGTGCATGGCGATCGTCTTGGTGAATTTATGAGTGAACTCCTCACCGAGCAGAACCTCCGCGTAGGTCCTGTTCAATAAGGGAGAGCCGGCGGGCGTGGTCGTCGTGGGCGAGAAAAACTCTTTATCCATGGACATGCCGAGTGAAAAATCGAGCAGCGTGTTGGGCCTCTTGATGGCGTGATAGCCCACGCCTCCGGCCGGTGCGAAGCGCAGGTCCAGGCTCTGGAACTGATCGTTTTCGAGGTCGACCAGTCCAAAAATGAACATGCGAGGCTCGACGTTCAGGTTATAGGCGATGCCTCCGCGCTTGGCGTTCGCCGTGGTCAGATTGGTGCCGGAGGCGTTGCTGCTCGAATAAATCTGCGTGTACGATACCGTGATCTTGTCGCGCGAAGTGGCGCGCACGGCATTGGCGCCCAAAGTAAACGTCTCGGTTTCAGTGTTGCCCGCGGTCTGGGTGAATCCCAGGTCGAAGTTTCCGACCCAAAGATCGATCAGCCGGGGATTCCGGTAGCGTTCGATCTCCGTGTCATACGCTTTCTGCTCGGGCTCGGACCGGATGGCCGTCACGGAATCGCGCGCCGCCGTCACGTTCCCGGTATCCTTCGTCGCGACCTGAAACCGCGTGCCTTCCGTGGTGACGATTCCGACCACACGCTGTCCGTCCTTGAGCGTGACCGCCAGCGGCTGAGTCGAGGTCACGGCGGTTATGTTGTCCCATGGAATGGTCACTTCGCCCGCCAGCTCCGATTTCAGAATCAGATTCTTCCCGTCATACTTAGTAATGTTGCCGGAAAGGCGGTCTCCGTTTTTGAGGGTCACCTGATCGGCCAACAAGGCCCGGGTCAGGAGGAGTGTCGCAATGATCAGTGTTCGCATAGTTCCAATTTCTATTGTCATATTATTTGCCGGACGGCTCTCGCTTTATGCACAAAATACTCCGAATAATGACTCTCTGGGACGATCCACTCCGCGCGGAACCGTCGTCGGATTCCTCACTGCGGCGCACAACGGCGACTGGAAAACCGCAGCTCAATATCTCGAAATCTCCAGGGGCGAAGATCCCGTCGAACTCTCGACCGACCTGAGCGTCGTGCTCGACCAGGGCTTGCCCGCCAACATCGATCATCTTAGCGACAAGCCGGAGGGTAATTTAAGCGATAATCTGCCTCCCACCAAAGAACTGGCAGGCGTCATTGAAACCAAAGGCGGCCCGCTCAACGTCATGCTGGACCACGTCCGCCGCGGCAACGAATCCATCTGGCTGTTCGCGCCCGATACGCTGAAGGAAGTTCCGGCGGTTTACGACGAATTTAATTCGACCTGGCTCTCCAGCCACATCCCCCATCTCCTGCTCCGTCGAGGATGGTTGGGAATGCCCCTCTGGCAATGGCTCCTGCTAGGGATTGGAGTCCTGGTATCGCTATTTGTTGCAGCCGCCACGCGGATAATTGCGCTGCCTCTGCTGCGGCGCATCTTTCGAGCCATCACCGGCGAACAGGACGACTGGATTCTGGTGCGCCTGATGGCCCCTTTGCGGGGATTGATTTCGCTGGCAGTGCTGGAAGCGACGGTTTCCTTTCTGCGCCTGCCTCTGTTCGCGCGCCAGGTCTGGATGTTCGCGGGTGGAGGTTTAGCGATCATCCTCGCCGGCTGGCTGTTCGTGCGCGTGGTTCAGGTGTCGGGAAGGCTGGTGAACCACCGGCTGGCGCGCCGCGGAGGCGCCGATGCGACCGCTGTCATCCGCTTATGCGAGCGGATTCTGAATGTCATCACCTTTTGCTTCGTCGTATTTCTGCTGTTGAAGCAGGCGGGCCTGGTCAAGGACGCGACCACCCTGGTAGCGGGCGTCAGCGTCGGCGGCATCGCCATCGCGTTCGCGGCGCAGAAGACGCTCGAAAATCTGTTTGGTGGAGTGTCGGTGATCTTCGATAAGACGATTCGAGTGGGCGACTTCTGCAAAATCGGCGGACAGAGCGGGACGGTGGAAGATATCGGCCTGCGGTCGACATCTTTAAGGACCGACGAGCGCACCGTGTTGACGATTCCCAACGGCCAGCTATCGACGATGAACATCGAAAATTTCGCGTGGAAAGAGAAGATGTTTTTTCATCACACCATCGGCATCCGCCGCGAGACGACCGCGGAACAGATGCGCGGGCTGCTCCAGGCGTTGCGGAAACTGCTGGCGGGTGACGAGCGCATCGAGAAGTCGACCATCGGAGTGAGGCTGATAAAATTCGCCCCCAGTTCGCTGGATATAGAGGTCGCGGCGTATGTGATGACTAGGGATGCCAACTTGTTTCTGAATGCGCAGGAAGACCTGCTGCTGCGGATCATGGATACGATCGAAGCCAACGGAACAGCGGCGGCGTTTCCGTCGCAGACCGTATACGTCGACCAAGCTGACTTGCGAAAATAGACGAATGCGCCTAAGAGATTACGCGCCTCGCCCCGCACAAATTAAATGGCTGCTCGATTCCGACCCGGCCATCCGCTGGCAGGTTATGAGAGACCTCACGGATGAGTCTCCCGAGGCGGTTGCGGCGGAGCGGTCTCGCGTGGCAGCCGAAGGCTGGGGAGCCGAGCTTCTCGCCCGCCAATCCCCTGCCGGGCATTGGAGCGGTGCGCAGTGGGACCTGGTCACCCTCTATAGCCTCACCGTCTTGAAGGACCTTGGCCTCGATCCCGCAAGCAAGCAGGCTCGCAAGATGATCGATCGCATCGACCGGAGGCTGGTATTCAAACCGCTCAACAACCGGCCTTTCCTTCATGGCGAAACCGAGCCCTGCATCAACGGCAGAATTCTGGGCGTAGGCGCTTACTTCAAAGAACCAAACGACGCACTGGCGCAGCAACTCCTGAATGAGCAGCTCGAAGATGGCGGCTGGAACTGTGAAGCATGGCCGTTTCGCTCGCCGAAACGCCCTCCCAGCCGGCGGTCTTCGTTCCATACCACCATCTGCGTGCTTGAAGGACTGCTCGACTACGAACGCGCGGCGGGGAAATCGGCGGCCGTCACCAGGGCCCGCAAGAGGGGGAAAACTATCTGCTGGAGCGCCACCTGTTCCGCTCGCTTCGGACGGGAGAAGTCATCGATGAACGCTGGCTTCGTTTCACGTTTCCGGCGTTTTGGCACTACGACGTTTTGCGCGGCCTCGACTATCTTCGGAATGCGGGAATCAAACCGGACAGCCGCGTGCAGGAAGCCATCGAAGTGGTGATTCAAAGGCGCCATCAGAACGGCCGCTGGCCCCTCAACCTGCTGCATCGCGAACATATTCCGGTGGAGATGGAGACCGGCGTCGGCAGGGCAAGCCGCTGGAACACACTGCGGGCGCTAAGAGTTCTGCGCTGGTTTGATTTTGACCTGCGCCGTGAGCGTTTCGCTCACCCGTGACGGGCACGCACGGCTCGCGCGAGGCAATGGGTTCCGGAATCAGTATTTCTATACGGTCACCAATTTGCTTAGGTGAGTCCATGCGTCTGTCCATGATTGGTCTCCTGCTCACCTCGATGTCCCTCGCGGGGCAAGACGCCGATGCGCAAAAGAAGTTTGCCGGCACTTGGGAGGCGAGATGGAAAGACAAGGTGATCTGCACGATCACTCTTAGGGCCGGCGTTCAGATTTCCGGGGAGACGGTTGCCTGTAGCATCCGGGTCGACGCGAACGGGGACCTGGAAGAACCGGAGTCCAGCGGCTCGGACGGGACTGGGGCACCCATGCTCAATCCGAAAGTGCAAGGTGACACTCTGACTTTCCAGGAAAAAGAGGACGATGAGATCGTGAAATTTGAAATGAAGCTGATCGGCGATGGGAGGGCCGAGCTAAAGATCCTGGATGCTCCGGTCCTGATCAAGCCGATTCACTTCGATCGAAGATAAGGGAAGGGAAACGCCAATGAAATCGGAGACGATGAAGCAGCGCCTGCTGGCAGCGGTGCAACGGTCCGAGGGGCTCTCTATCGAAGATATAGTTGAGAAGCTCGGAATTTGATCCCTCCGCGTTCGCTATCGTGCGGCGACCTGTTTAAAAAGTCAGTTCGACGAGGGTCGCTCCACATGATCGATGACTAAGACATCGACAACACCCTTCTGCGTTTCCAGCTTAAGCCCCAGCTGCTCTTGCAGCGCCGTGAAGATCGAAGAGCCCGGGTCTGGACTCTCGTCGGGCGTCCATACAAGGTCGACATCGAACTCGCCTGCGAGATCTGTTCGGTCAAGAACGGCACGACCCAGCACGCGACCCGCTAGCTGAGCCGCGAGCATTCCCATAGTTACCTTCCGCGCGACCAAGTGTCCCCGACCTCCCCGAACGTCGGGGCCGCCCGTGGCTTCGGACGGATGGAGCCTTGCGCCCCGCCTTGCTACCGTCAGAGCCAAAACGGGCATTTCTTTGGATTCATGATGGAGCGTCAGATTAAACCTTTCAGCCAGGAGACTTCTGGTCATCGCCAATATCTTCTCATTGCTCGCTTCACCTTGCGGTTTCGCGACGATGTTGTATTCCTCGGATCCAGCCCAACTCGGGGCGCCAGCGACTTGGAACTCTCGCACATCATAGGCATAGGCGATCAGTGCCTTCGTAGTGATACTGTCAATGGCAAATCGCCCGCGCGTAGGATTGTAGATCGTCGGGCCGCGCGCTCCGGGCGCACCCGGCCTAATCGAAGCCACCTCAAATTGCGGCCCTGCTGTGGTTCCGTTTTGCGCCCCGAGGCGGACCAGCGCGATGCTAGTGAATAGGATCGTCGTTCGAAAAGAGCAGCGTTCTATATTCCTCTGTCGACAGAATATCGCCATAGTCTTATTTAACCGCTTCTCCCGACTGGCGACGAAACCGTTTTTCCGGCAATCCGATGTTATGTTTATTCTCCAGAAGCGCTCTACTCAGTGCTTCACGACCTTGCCGCCTTTCATCACGAACGCGACTTTTCGCACTGCTGTGATATCCGCTATCGGGTTTCCTTCCACCGCTACTAAATCCGCGTCAAAGCCCGGAGCGATGGTGCCGATTTTGTCGCCTAGCCGCAGCGATGCGGCGGCCATGGAGGTGGCGCTGATGATGGCGTCCATTGGTTTATCGCCTCCGTCTTTTACGCGGTAAATGAATTCCTCGAAGTTGCGGCCATGCGAGCCTGCTACTGCGTCGGTGCCGAAGACGATCATTACGTGGTGGACCCGGGCGCGGCGCAGGACGTCGGCGACCATCGGCAGAGCCTTCTCCATGTACGAAAATCCTTCTTCGTTATAGTTCCCGATGCCCAGATACTTGGGTTTGTTATCGATGTAATTATGCAGCACCAGGAAATTCGGGTCGAAGTAGACGCCCTTTTCGCGCATTAAATCGAGCGTCGCATTGTCGAGCATGGTTCCATGTTCGATTCCTGTGCATCCTGCCAGGATCGCCGCACGGGCGCCGTCGGTGGCATGAGCGTGGACTACGGCTCGCAGGCCTTGCGCTTTGGCTTCACCGCAGGTTGCGTCGATCTGTTCGGTGGTCATGGTCTGCTTGCCGCCGTCGCGGATGCTGGCGGTGGCGAATAATTTGATCACGTCTCCGCCGTCTTTCTTGATCTGGCGGACAAGCTCGCGGATTTTCTCGGGATCGCCGGAGCGCTCGTTGATCGGGCGCAAAGCAGTCAGGATGCGCGGACCTTCACGCTCACCGGCATTGATCGAATCGCGCAGAGGTCCGTCGACAGGATCGCCCAGGCTCTGAATGGTGGTGAAGCCGGCGAACAGCGTGGCCTTGGCGTTCTCCGCTGCGTAATGCATCTTCTGTTCCGGCGCCTCGCGGCCTGAGAAGAAGCGGCCGTCTTCGCCGAAGTGCCAGGTGGGATGGGTGTGGGTATCGATCCAGCCCGGCATCAGGGTCATGCCTTTCAGGTCGTAATCGGGCTTCGCGGTGCCTCCGATTTTGACGATCTTCGAGCCTTCGATGGTCACGGTGGCGTTGCGGATGGTGCCGCCCTTTCCGTCTAGCATGCGATCCGCGTGGATTACGATCGTTTGGGCACCGGCGGTCGCGGCAAACAGGAAATACAGAAACTTCATATCAGAGAACCTTAACACGCCGAAAGGGCGGGTCGGGAATCTGCCCCACTTTGGCCCAGAAATTTCAGGTAGGAGGAAAAGGGGACAGGTCGGGGACCTGTCCTACGGGCACACTTGGGCTGTACGAGCGAGTCGCGCGCGGCTGGCTGACTTGTGAGATCAGCCGGCCGCCAGTAATTTGAGCTGCTTCCTTTTACCGGAAACAACCCTCTGAAATCCGGTTCGTTACGCCGAATGTTATGAGATCGACCCCAAAATCCCTCCGTTTCCAGAGGGCTCAGGACCACCGCAGTGCGACATTTCCTGGCCAGGAAAAAGCTGTCAAAAGAGCCTCAGTGGAGACTCCTTCTGATTGGAGGGTAGGGCATAAAAATGGGAGAACGATTCGGGGCGGTTTGTAACTGTTAGAAAAACAGCGGAATATAAATTTTAGTTTTTGTTACCTTGCGGCTCAGTTCGGCCCGCTAGCGGTCTGACTACTTTTCCGCCGCATACGCCGACGCCGGTATTCATGAGCGCGTTTAGGAAATTGTAGAGAACGTTGTAGACCATCTGCTCGGTCACCGGGACTTTGTTGGGCAGGCGGAAGCTGGCGGGCAGCTCCTTATTGATTTGCAGGCGGATCGAATGGGGAAGCGCGCGTCCCTTCGGATCGCGCTGATTGGCCAGTTGGATGGGAGTTTGCAGGACGCTTCCACTTAAGCCGTCGACATAAAACTGGCAGCGCGAGAACCAGTGGACGTTCGCGGGGTCGGCGGCGTCGAACAGCAGCAGAGGGGTCTGGCGGCCTTCCGCGTTCAGGTCGATGATGACGCGGCGCGACTGATCGTCCAGTCGAAATTCGAAGCCGGCCTGGCGCGCGATGTTTTCCAGAAACTCCGGGTCGAGCTCCAGCAGGAGAAACTTGTTCGCGCCCGCCTTCAGCAACTGCATACTGAAGTCATTCTAGCAGCCGCTATGATGAAAAGATCCGTGACGAAGAATCTGGTGTTGTTCGATATCGACGGGACCCTGCTCCGCAAATCGGGTCCGCATCATCGCGAGGCTCTGGTCGAAGCGGTGCGACGGGCCACAGGTTTTGAAACCACCACGGATAATGTACCGGTGGTTGGAATGCTCGACGGCGATATTCTGACGCAGATGCTTTCGAACGCAGGGGCCTCCCGCGCGCTGATCCGCCGCAGGATGCCCGAAATGATCCATCACGCGCAGCGGATTTATGTGCGCCGTTGCCCGGATCTCCGCGCCAAAGTTTGTCCCGGCGCGCGCATGCTGCTTTACCGGCTGGCGCGCCGGGGAGTGACCACCGGCCTGGTCACCGGCAACCTGACGCGGATCGGCTGGAAAAAAATGGAGAGCGCAGGGCTGCGGCAGTACCTGCGCTTCGGAGCGTTCGCGGAACTCGCGCGTGATCGCGCGGGGCTGGTGCGGATCGCCATCCGCCATGCAAAAAAAGAAGGCTGGATCGATTCCACCAGCCGCATTTCACTGATCGGCGATCATCCTAACGACATTCACGCCGCGAAGGCGAATCGAGTGCGATCCATCGCCGTCGCGACGGGGCTGGTGGGCCCGGAAGAGCTGGCCAAGCATAAGCTGGATGTGCTGGTCCCCGATCTTCGGTCCTTATCGCTAGAGGAGTTGTTCGGATGAAGAAGCTGCTGCCTTTGATCCTCATTCTTGCGGGTTGCTCTCCGGCAACTTCGGGCGTGAAGGTAATCGTGGGCGCGAAGCTGGGCTCCATCGATTATTCGGTGGTGGTGATTGAGAATGGAAAGATCACGGCGGCGGGTCCGCAATCGCAGATCCCGGTTCCAAAAGGTTCGGAAATCACACGCGGCATCGGCATGACGCTTGAGCCCGACGGCAATCCAATCGAGCCAGGGCGGCCTGCCAACCTTATTTTAAAGGGCCAAACCGAGCGTAAAATGCACAATGGAGAATGGATGACGCCGTAGCGCTGTGCAATTAAAATGGACGAACTAACCCGCCGCCGAGCCATCGCCACTTTCGCCATGGGACCTTCCGTACTGCTCGCCAACACACTGCCCACCGATATCAAAATCGTCGAAGTTCAAACGTCGTACCAAGATTTTCTTTATCGCACTCCGATCAAATTCGGAGGCTCCGTTGTCGACCGCGTGACGCTGTGCAATGTGCACTGCCGTGTGGAAGGCCGCAACGGGCGCAGCGCGACGGGATTCGGTTCGATGTCCATGGGCAACGTATGGTCTTTTCCTTCTAAGAAACTGACCTATGCGCAAACGCTGGGCGCGATGAAGGATCTGGCGGAGCGCGTCTCTAAGATTACTGCCGCTCATCGCGAGTGGGGGCATCCGATCGACCTGAATATCGCGCTTGCGCCGCAGTATTCGGAGGCCGCCGCGGAAATTTCGAAAGGCCTGGCCGAACCGATTCCTCCCCTTTGCATCCTGGTAACCGCGAGTCCTTTCGATGCGGCGGTGCACGACGCGTATGGAAAATTGCACGGCCGAAGTCCTTTCCAAACGCTGGGGCCGGAATTTTTGAAAAACGATTTGGCGCATTATCTGGGTCCGGATTTTCGCGGCGAAACGCTGGATCGTTATGTTCTGCCGAAGGCGACTCCGCGGCTGCCCCTCTATCATCTGGTAGGCGCTGTGGATCCGATTCTGCCGGAGGACGTCATCAAGCCGGTGGGGGATGGCTTGCCCGAAAATCTGCCGGAGTGGATCCGCTATAACGGCATCACGCACATCAAGATCAAACTGAATGGCGATGATCGCGAGTGGGATCTCCATCGCGTGCTTCGCGTCCACCAGGCGGTTGCGGCGTACGCCGTGTATTCGCTGGATTTCAACGAAAAGTGCCCCAATGTGGCTTATTTAA
Organism: Bryobacterales bacterium; assembly: GCA_963698105.1. Classification (GTDB taxonomy): domain Bacteria; phylum Acidobacteriota; class Terriglobia; order Bryobacterales; family Bryobacteraceae; genus Palsa-187. The sequence goes on along the minus strand of CAVOPN010000021.1, from coordinate 76,396 downwards.
TCGATTTTCTTCACGAGCTACAGTCGCGGTCGGCCGACGCGTATGCGCGCATTCAATACATCGAGCAGCCCACGGCGCGCGATCTTCAAGCCAATCCGCAGAACGTGGTGACGGAGGCGGCCAAACTAGTGCCGGTGGTGATCGATGAATCGCTGGTCAGCAAAGAAGCGTTTCTGCTGGCTCTTGAAATGGGCTACTCCGGCGCGGCGCTCAAATCGTGCAAAGGCTTAACCGAATCGCTGTTGATCGCCGCATTGGGGCAGAAGAAAAAAGTTTTTCTGTGCGTGCAGGATCTGACCTGCCCCGGAGCGTCGCTGGTACAATCCGTCGCACTGGCCGCACACATTCCCGGCGTGAAGGCGATCGAAGCCAACGCGCGCCAATATGTTCCAGCGGCAAATGCTGGCTGGGAGAAAAAATATCCGGGGATTTTCATCGTGAAAGACGGCTTCATTCGGACCGCGGGCGTATGACCAGGCGAACATTTTTGGCAGCCATCCCGATGGTCGCCGAATCAAAACGGCCGCTGCTATGCATGTTTTCCAAGCATTTTCCGGAGCTGAGCCACGAACAGTTGGGAGCCACGTGCCGCGATCTGGGATTCGCCGGCGTCGATTTGACGGTGCGTCCAAAGGGACATGTTTTGCAGGAGCGAGTCGCGGAAGATTTGCCGCGGGCGGTCGACGCGCTGCGAAAAGCCGGGCTCGAAGTGCCGATGATTACCACGGAAATTACGTCCGCGCAGGGAGCCTCGCCAATTTTGAAAACAGCGGCGGGACTGGGGATTTCTTATTTCAAGCCGGGGTATTGGAGATACGGTTCGAGCGATCCGCTGACCCGCATTAAAGAGGTTGCCGCGGATATTCGCGGCTTAGCCGCACTGGCCGCGGAATATAAAATCACCATGGGGCTGCACAACCATTCCGGCACCTACGTGGGCGAAGCGGTGTGGGACACGTGGGAAATGATTCGCGATCTCGACCCTCGATGGACGGGGTTTTATTACGATCCGGGACATGCCACGATCGAAGGCGGGCTCGGAGGCCGCGAAATTTCGCAGAGGCTGGCGAGTTCGCGGCTGAAGATGGTCGCGCTGAAGGATTTTTATTGGAATAATGCCGTGCCGGTGTGGTGCCCGATGGGCGAAGGCGTGGTGAACTGGAAGCAAGTGTTCAGTGAGTTTGCAAAAGCGCAATACACGGGGCCTCTGTCGGTGCATCTGGAATATGACGCAGGGATGGACGTCGGGGCGCGCGTCGCCGCCGTGAGGAAAGATCTCGCTTATATCCGTAACTGGGTTTAGCGGCGCGCCATGGTCTGTTCGGTCTTGCGGATCATACGCTGCCACAGGGTGTCCGGATCGGCGTCGAAGATCGTATCGCTGTTGGCCTTAAAGATGAACCACATTCCCAGCGATACTTCTTTGCGCAGTTGCTCACTGGTCCAGCCAGCGTAGCCCACGTAAACGTGAAAAACGTCCGGATTGGGCCGATCGGCCACGGTTTTTTCGAGCAGGGCCTTGGTAGTTATCAAATAGGTTTCGCCGAAGACAGGCGCGACGTCTTTAATTTTGTCGGGCGAATCTAGCAGCCCGAATACCGTCGAGATTTCGACCGGACCGCCAAGATAGATGGAATCCGCGCGATCCTTCGCTGCCTTTAGTCCGGTGAAAAGGCGCGAGACTGCTACGTCGGTATGACGGTTAATGGTCAGGCCCAGCACGCTTTGTTCGTCGTAATGGACCAGCAGGATAACGGTCTTGGCGAAATTAGGATCGGCAAGATCGCGGCTGGCCACCAGTATCGACGCAGGGCCGAGGTCCCTGGTGTTTTTCGACTGCGCCGAAAGGAGGGGCGCCAGCAGGAGAGCGATGAGCAACATCCTCATTAGAACGATTCTCTCTCTTTTTAGATCGCGGCGCTGGTCAGCCGGTAATCAATTCGGCGAATTTCTTCAGGTCGATGTTTCCGCCGGAAACGATTGCAACGGTTTTCCCCCGGCCTGACTTCAAGGCCGCGGCGATAGCGCAGGCGGCGGCGCCCTCGGAGATGATCCGATTCCGCTCCGCCGCGAATTTCATAGCGAAGGAAACTTCTTCGAGCGTCGATACTATGGAGCCGTCCAGCAACTGCTGCGCCTCCGCCAGCATTCCCGGGAATACGGTTTTGCTGCCGATTCCGTCGACGAAGGATGGTTGGTAATCGACGATCTGCGGCGCGCCCGCCTTCAATGACGCGGCCAAGGGAGCCGCCGTAGCGCACTCCGCCGCATAGACGCGCACTTGGGGCCGCAGCGCTTTTACCACGGCAGCGATGCCGCATGCCAGACCTCCGCCGCCCCAGGGGACAATCACCGTATCCACGTCCGCAAGATCCTCGATCAGTTCCAGGCCGATGGTTCCGTTGCCGGCCATGACGTGAGGGTCGTCGAACGCATGGATGAACGTCGCATCGACGCCAGGGAAGCTGCGTTGTTCGAATGCGCGCCACCACTGATCGAAAGGAGCCTTGATGACGCGTCCACCCAGGCGTTCCACGGCGCGCAGTTTCGTTTCAGGCGCGGTATCGGGAGCGACGATCGTGGCAGGGATTCCCAATCGCCGCGCGCAGAACGCGACGCCTTGCGCCATGTTGCCGGCTGAAGCGGTCAACAGGCCCTTCGACAATTGCTCGGGCGGAGTGTTGGCGATCACGTTCGCCGCGCCGCGAATCTTGAACGAACCAATGGGCTGGAGAGTCTCGATCTTCAGATAAATTTCATGATCGTCGCTGTTGAGGCGGATGAGAGGCGTGCGGATCGCGAAGCCGGAGATGTTTTCGCGGGCTTGCCGGACGGTTTCGAGTGTAATAGGCATTGAGCCTAGCATCGCGCAGCCAGAGACCGCGGAAGACGCAGCCGCGCGATAATCTCCTGGAATCGAGAATCTGTTCGCAGAGGCAACAGGATTGGATCGACCGGCGCGAACAGAGCCAGCGTCGATCGCTCCTCGAAGCTGCGGGACAAAAAGTGGATCGCCTTTTCCGTTTCCCCCAGAGACATGTGCATGCGGCAAAATGCCCACGGGTCGACGAACTCGCGCTGGGACATGGCTTCCACGCGGCCGAGAATTTCACGCGCCTCCGTTTGTTGCCCCACTCTGGCCAGCGCTTCGACCAGCATCGCGAGCATGCGCGGAACCGCAGGATCCGTCTGGCACTCGCGCGCATATTTGAGCCCTTCTGCAAATCGCCCTTGCGCCATATAGACGGTCGCCATCATCCAGGCCAACTCATGCGAATCGGGCATCAGCGTCCTGGCCGCTTTCAGACGCTGATCGGACTCCTCGAATTTCCCTTCCATGGTTAGCGTGAGTCCCAAAAGACGCTGCGCGCGAATCGACAACGGATTTAGCCGTAGTGAGTGTTGGAGCTTCTCTCGCCCTTCCGAAAGTCGCCCGAGTACGATGTAGAACGCCCCGAGCGCCATGTGTCCGAAAGCGTAATTGGGCTCGAGCATGAGCGCCTTGTGCGCCGCGGCCAAGCCCTCCGTCCAATTCCACTCGTAACAAAATTTGACCCACCCGAGAGACGTATACGCATGCGCCAACCCAGGATCGAGACGCAACGCGTCCTGGGCCGCCTGTTTCGCCATGGGCATCACGTCGGAGGGTCGAGCCATGCTCCAGGAAGCCATAGCGGTATACACGTCGGCCATCCCGGAATAAGGCGGCGCGTAATCAGGAAACTCGCGGATGGCGCGCGAAAAGTGGTCGATCGCGGTGCGATAGCCGTCGGCGTCCAACTGGTTCGCCGCGTGACGGCCTTTCAGGTAGAGAGCGTAAGCGTCGATGCCGGGGGCGAGCGACGGCAGACGAACCCGCGCACTGAAGCGGTCGCATAACGTGGCGGTGACCGCGGTGGCGATCTCATCTTTAATCGCGAACACCTCCGACTCAGGACGATCGACCGTGGTGGACCAGCGCACGTGACCCGTGCGCGTATCGATCAACCGGGCGGAGACGCGCAGCATCGATCCACTCTTGCGGACGCTCCCTTCAACGATCGTGCCCACCGCCAGCGAAGCGCCGGTTTCTCGCGGATCCCGGGCTGGATCGCGCAGCATGAACGTGGCTCCGCGCCCCAGCACGTGCAGATCGGGGACGGTCGAGAGCGCGTCGACGATGTCCTCGGATATGCCATCGCAAAAAAAGTTCTGCTCGCGGTCGGAGCTGAGGTTCGAGAAGGGCAGCACCGCGATGGTCATCGGATCGGGAGGCGCTACGCTTTCAGGCGGCCTCTGAACCGCCGCGCTCGAGAACACCGGTATGTACTTGCCGGGACGATACTCAATCAGGATTCTATCGAGCCGCCCCTCGCTCCGGTAATAAGCTTCCAGCTTTTTGCGCAGGCGGCGCGCTTCCACTCGCACAATGGCGTCGGTGCGCGGATCGTAATCTTCGCCGCGTTCGAAGACATCGCGCCCTAGCGAGAATTCCTTCAATTGACCGCCGGCGCCGGCCAGCGTCCGCTCCACTGTAATCTCCAGGAAGCGGCGCATCCGCCGGGAATTGCGAAATCCCGCGCTCGAAAGGATCTTTTCAAGCACGGCGCGAATATCGGCGTCCGCGAAATTCACCGGTTCTAAACAAGCGGCTTTAATGTGCGTTCGTGGCAGAGCGCTACCTCAATCTCACGTCATTTTAACGTGTAATTAAATTGATATCCATCGCATGTTATCAGTTATTCCTAACCGTTAGCTACCGTTATTTTACTTATGCTCTGAGTAATGATCAGGGTACATTCATAGGGAAGTACGCCGTCCCCCAAACGTATTCGCGGTTGCGGCGCCAGTTTGCGCAAGCCGATTGGCGCTGGCAGCCGCGGATGCGTAGCAGTCCGCTTGCACGACCCCCTCCCGGTCCTGTAGCATCTGATCTAATCATGATTCACCGCATTCTACCCGCCCTGGCGCTCACCGCGAGCTTTCTTTTTTCCGCCGACCTCGATTCGAAACTGTTCGAGCGTCTGGAATGGAGAAATATCGGACCGTCATCTATGGGAGGGCGCGTCACCTCGATCCAGGGCATTCCCGGCAATCCCGCGATCGTCTACGTGGCCACGGCCGCCGGAGGATTGTTTAAGACCGTGAATGCCGGAACCACCTGGACTCCGATCTTCGACCACCAGAGCACCATTTCGATTGGCGACATCGCGGTTGATCCGCATAATCCGGATGTGGTGTGGCTGGGCGCGGGCGAGGCCAATGCGCGTAACAGCGTCAGCTTCGGCGATGGGGTGTATCGCACTCTCGACGGTGGCAAAAGCTGGCGCAACATGGGCCTGCCCGACACGCATAATATTTCGCGCGTGGTGATCAATCCTCTGAACAGCAACATCGTGTATGTGGGCGCGCTGGGTCACAACGCCGGACCGAATTCGGACCGCGGAGTCTTCATGACCACCGATGGCGGCGAAACCTGGAAGAAGACTTTGTACATCGACGCCGAGCACGGCTGCGCCGATCTGGACATGGACGCGAACAATCCCAACATTCTTTATGCCACCATGTGGCGCTTCGAACGCAAGCCCTGGACATTTATTTCCGGCAGCGAGAAAACAGGCGTGTTTCGCTCGATGGACGCCGGCCGCACCTGGACGCAGCTCACCAACGGACTTCCCAAAGGGCTCGGACGAATCGGCGTGCGCGTCGCTCCCAGCAATTCGAACGTGGTGTACGTGGTCGCCGAATCGAACGACGGCACTCTGTTCCGCTCCGACGACCGCGGCGATCATTTTCACATGATGACCAAGAATCCGGCGGTGGTGGGCCGGGGACTTTACTATAGCCACATAACCATCGACCCCACCGACGAAAATAGAGTCTACTCCATCGGCATGCAGTTGATGACCAGCATCGACGCCGGTCACACCTGGAAACGCATCGCCGGCACCATTCACGGCGACTATCATACCGTCTGGGTCGATCCGAAAAATCCCGCGCGGATCTGGATCGGAGAGGACGGAGGGATCGCCGTTTCCTACGATCGCGCGGAGACCTGGGAAGCCGTTCTCAATTTCGCGGCGGGGCAGTTTTACCAGATTTACGCCGATAACCGGTATCCCTTTTATTACATTCAAGGCGGCTTGCAGGATAACGGCACTTGGAGCGGCCCCAGCCGCACCCGTGGCGCGGGGATTCCGAGCGACGAGTGGCGAAACATCAGCGGAGGCGACGGCTTCCACGTCATCAACCATCCCGACGATCCGGAAATTTTTCTCTCGGAGAACCAGGGCGGAGGAATCGTCCGCACCGACTGGCATACCCGGGAACAGCAGGACGTGAGTCCGCAGCCCAAGCGAAACGACGGCGGTCCGGTCGGCGAATTGAAGTACCGTTTTAACTGGAACGCTCCCATCGTTCCCTCGCCGCACGATAAAAATACCGTCTATTTTGGTAGTAATGTACTGTTTAAGAGTACTGATTTCGGGAAAACGTGGGAAACCATTAGTCCCGATTTAACCACCAACGATCCGGAAAAGCAGAAAAGTGTCGGCACCATGTGGACGGAAAATACCACCGCCGAATATCACTGCACCATCATTCGAATCGCCGAATCGCCCAAGCAGGCCGGCTTGATCTGGGCCGGCACCGACGACGGCAATTTGCAGGTCACCACCGACGGCGGCAAGCATTGGAATAACGTAACCGGCAACGCGTCCGGCGTCCCCAAGTTCGCGGAAATCGCCTGGATCGAGCCCTCCCGCACCGCCGCCGGCACCGCCTACGTGGCCTTCGAGCACCACTGGTTCGATGATTTTCATCCTTATATATACAAGACCACCGATTTCGGCAAGACCTTCACCAATATCACCGGCAACCTGCCCGCCAACGATTATCTGTGGGTAGTGAAAGAAGATCCCAAGAATCCGCAGTTGCTCTACGTCGGTGGCGAGTTAGGCCTGCAGGTTTCCTTCACCGGCGGAAACCACTGGGTGAATCTGCATCTAAAGAATCTGCCGACGGTCGCGGTGCGCGACATCGTGATTCATCCTCGCGAGAACGATTTAATTCTCGGCACGCACGGCCGCAGCATCTGGATTCTGGACGACGCTTCGCCCCTCCAACAGATCAACACGCAGGTTCTGTCTGAAAGCGCCCACCTGTTCGGCATGCGCCCGGCCTTGCGATTTGACGGAGGCGGCCGCGGCGGCGGCGGAGGTCTCGGCAGCGGCGGCAACAAGCCCTTCAGCGGCCCGAATCCCGCCTACGGCGCGCCCGTCACTTACTATCTGAAGGAAAGAGGCCCCGCCAAAATCGAGATCCTGGACGCCTCCGGTAAAGTGATTCGCGACCTGGGCCCGGTTCCGCAAGACGCCGGATTGAATCGCACCACCTGGGACCTCCGCTATCAAGGCCCCCACGTGCGGCGCGCCGATGCCGATGATGAGGGCGGAGGATTCCGCTTCCGCCCCATCGGTCCCCTGGTGCTTCCCGGCAAGTACACCGTCCGTCTGACCGCCGGCGGCAAAGTTCTGACGCAGGAGCTGCAAGTGAACCTGGACCCGACGATTCCCGTGGATCCGTCAGCTCTCAAAACGCAATTGGAAACCGATCTGAAGCTCCGCGATATGACGTCGTCGGTGAACGACGCGCTACGCTCCATCGATATGTGGAAGGGCGAGCTCGATCAAGCCGAGCGGAACATCCGCGCCCTGGATCCGCAGGCATTGAAACTCCTGACCGGCCTGCTCTCAGAGCGCAAGCAGCAGGTCTCGTCGATGGAACTGCGCTTGTCGCGCCCCTCCGATATTCCCGGCTATAGTATGGCCCCTCGCCTGGTTGACCGCCTCGGCCAACTTCTAAACGCGATAGATCGAGTGCTGGCCACGCCGACGCCCTATCAGATCGAATACTTCAACGAGCTTCGCGCGGAGTTCATCAAAGACATGAGCGACGTCAACGGCTTCGCCGAACGCCAGATCCCAGAAATCAACGATCTGCTCAAAAAGTACAACGCGGGATCGCTGATGGCCGGGAAGCCAGTAGAGATTCCCGCGGCTGCGAAGTAGGGCGTGGCTCTCCACTGAGGTGGGACCGCTGCCCGTGGCGCACGCGTCCACGTGTGCCGCGTCGACATTCGTGTCGACGTTCAGCTTTTGTTCCGTCACCCGAAAGAAACATCGACACGAATGTCGATGCGGCACGCCTAGGGGCGTGCGCCACATCGGGCCCTCCAATCTATGTCAGATCAACAACTCGGGGTCCGCGTGGGGCAGGCGGTTTCGCCTGTCAACGAGTTTTTCATCAAGCTCCTAGCGCGCCGCCGGAAAGCTTCCCACGCGACCCAGACCGATAGAGCCACCAACACTCCGTCACGAGCCAGCGTCTTCGGACCCAACTGCTCGCCCGGCCCGAAACAACCGCAGTCTCCTTGAAATCCCTTCAAGTAGAGAAACACCAATACGCTGAGGAATCCAGCCAGCAGAAGGGTCGCAAGCAAGGCGACATACCTCGTGAAAAGCCCCACCGCAAGCAGCACCCCGATCGCCAATTCGATCCAAGGTAATCCGCGCGCCACTCCTTCCAACATCGACCCCGGCAGGATGTGCATGGCGTCGATCTCCATCGCGAACACCATCCAGGGGTCGCGCAGCTTGGTGTAAGCGGCCCATAAAAACACCGCCGCCAATGCCAATCGGCCCACCACGGCAGCAACCCGCATTATTTTACCGGGAGCGTATTGATCAATTGCTTCAGCAGATCGTACCGGACATCACCCTTGATCGGATACTTCTTTCCGCCGCCACTCAAAATCATGGTTGGAGTCTCGTTCAGCGGTATCTTCTGGCCCAGCGCGATATCGCCGTCGATCTCGCGATCGATCTCCGATAGACTTTTCGGATCTGCCAGCATCTTGCGCACTCGCGCCATCTCGGTGGGCGTCAATTCCTTCGCCGCGGTGCCGTCCACGTCTCCGGTGCGCCCCCACTCGTCCTGAGTCCGGAACAGCGTGTCGCAAATCCGCTCATACCGCCCGATCCGCGCGGCAGCGTCCGCATATTGCGCAGCCTTCCGCGCATAAGGATGTTGCGGCAATGGGAAGTCGTGATAGACGATCCGTACTTTTCCGGACGCGACACAGTCGCTAATCGCTTCCTTCAACGCGCCGAAATGCAGGCGCGCACAGTGGGGACACTGGAAATCGCTGAACACTTCGAGCGTTACTGGAGCCGTGGCAACCCCCGCCGATCTATCCGCGGCAAACAGCGCTGTAGCGGCAAAAACCACCGCCGGGAAAATAAATCGCATTTGCCCTGATCCTATCACAGGCATCGGGTGTGATAAAACACGATGCATGGCTATCGATCTCAAAGGTAAAACGGCGCTGGTCACCGGAGCAGGCCGCGGCATAGGGCGCGCCGTCGCGCTGAAGCTCGCTCAAGCGGGCGCATCCGTGATGTTGAACGATCTCGATCGAGACGTGGTTTTCGAGACCGGCATGATGATCGATAAGGAAGGAGGCGCGGCCAAAGCGATGCCCGGCGACATCACTGCTCCCGATTTTCCGGAGAAGCTGGTCAACGCCGCTGTCAACGGATTCGGCTCCATCGACATCATCGTGAATAACGCCGGCTACACCTGGGACAATGTCATTCAGAAAACGACGGACGAACAGTTTCAGGCGATGCTCGACATTCATATGGTGGCGCCCTTCCGCATTCTTCGTGCTGCGTCGACTTATATCCGCGAGGCCGCGAAAAAGGAAATCGCGGAAGGAAAGAGGGTCATGCGCAAAGTGGTGAACATCACTTCCGTCTCCGGTGTCGACGGCATCGCCGGACAAGCCGGTTACGGATCGGGCAAAAACGGCATCAACGGATTGACAAAGGTCATGGCCAAGGAATGGGGCCGCTACAATGTCAATGTGAACTCGGTTGGATTTGGCTTCATTGAAACGCGCCTGGTGCAGCCATTGGGCGAAGGCGCGGAGATCGACATGAAGGGCCGTAAAATCAAGGTCGGTGTCCAGCAGGCCACCATCGATGCCGTGAAACTTCATTGCCCTCTGGGGCGCGCCGGGACGGTCGAAGAAGCCGCTGGACCCGTGCTCTTCTTCTGTTCGCCTCTTTCCGATTACGTCAGCGGCGAAATCCTGATTGTCAGCGGCGGCGCTCGATCGTGACGGACCCTTTACTCGATTGGCGCAAAGAGTTTCCGATCCTCGATCGAACCGTCTACATGATCAGCCATTCGCTGGGCGCCATGCCCCGCCGTACCCGCGACCGATTGAATCAATTCGCCGACGAATGGGACACCCGAGGCATCCGAGCCTGGGAAGAAGGCTGGTGGGAAATGCCGGTCACGGTGGGCAATCTGATCGCGAAGATCATCGGCGCGGGCGAAGGCGAAATCGTGATGCAGCAGAACGTTTCCATCTGCCAGCAGATCGTGCTTTCCTGCTTCGATTGGACGAAAAAGCGCAACAAAATCGTGTCGGAAAGCATGAATTTCCCGTCCAATTTGTACAATTATGCACGATTAAACGCGCCCACATCGACAATTCCGACGCAAAATGGCATCGAAATCCCTCTTCAAGCCATGCTGGACGCAATCGACGAGCAGACGGCGCTGGTCTCCGTATCCCATGTTTTGTTTCGCAGCTCTTTTATCCAGGATTTGGCGGCGCTGACGAAGCGGGCACACGAAGTGGGAGCCAAGATAGTCGCGGACGTCTATCAATCCGCAGGGACCGTGCCCCTGAACGTCCGCGAACTCGGCCTCGATTTCGCCGTGGGCGGGTCGGTCAAGTGGCTGCTCGGCGGTCCCGGAGCGGGATTTTTATACGTCCGCCGTGATTTATGGCCTGAACTCGAGCCGCGCATGACCGGCTGGGCCGCCCATCGGCAGCCATTTTTATTTGCTCCCGAACACGATTACGACCCTGGAATCAATCGCTTCCTGAACGGAACGCCGAACATTCCCGCGATGTATTCAGCCATGTCCGGCTACGAAATCATCGGCGAAATCGGAGTGCCGGCGATTCGAGAAAAATCGATGCGCCAGACCGCGAAGTTGATCGAACTCGCCGAGGAAGCCGGGTTTCGAGTCAATTCTCCGCGCAATCCGAATCAACGTGGAGGCACGGTCGTTATCGACGTTCCCAACGGTTACGAGATCACAAACGAGCTCGGCCGCCATGACTATCTTGTTGATTACAGACCTGGAGCGGGCATCCGTGTCGCTCCGCATTTTTACACGAAAGATGAAGAATTGGAGCTGGTGATTCGCGAAATCAGCAAGCTCGCAATGCATTCCCGCGCGTTGCCCTAAGACCCTTTCGGCTCCGACATCTGGACAGCCGACTCTTTCACAAAGTGCAAAATAACCGTCGCCGCGGCACACTTTGTGAACGAGGGGCCTACATCCGTAAAAATAGACGCGATCGTCAAAGCCAGGCAAAGAAAGAACGCAATCGTCAACCCGACGCGTATCCTGCCCATATTGACTTCGCGCGCGCTCTTCTGTTGGCTGACGGGCGCTTCGCAGGTGAAACACTTGGTTTCGCCTTTACAAAGCCGTCCTCCGCAATTTAAACACGCCGGCATAGTTCGAGTTTAGCCGCGTTGCTTAAGACGCGCCATCAGGTCTTAGGCTTTAGGTTGGCCTCGAAAAGACCGTAGATCCTCTTATACTCGTCGGCCCAGCTCGACGGCTGTACGAAGCCGTGATCCTCCACCGGGTAAGGGGCGATCGACCAGTTTTCCTTGTGCAATTCGATCAGCCTTTGCACCAGGCGCACGGAATCCTGGAAAAACACATTGGTATCCACCATTCCATGACAGATTAATAGCGCGCCTTTCAAGCCATCGGCGAAATAAATGGGCGACGATTTCTTATAAGCGTCCTCATCTTTCTGAGGTAAATTCAGGATATTCGCCGTATACCCATGATTATAATGCGCCCAATCGGTTACCGGACGCAGCGCGGCTCCGGCGGCGAAAGTATCGGGCGCGGTGAACAGAGCCATCAGAGTTATGAACCCACCGTAGCTGCCTCCGTAAAGGCCGATGCGCTTCGGGTCGACACCATATTGTGCGACGATGTACTTCGCCGCGTCGACGTGATCGTCCAGATCCTTGCCGCCCATATGCCGGTAAATCGCCGTGCGCCAATCGCGCCCGTAGCCAGCGGAGCCGCGATAATCGATATCGATCACGAGGTAGCCGTGCTCCATCAGAAAATGATTGAACATGTACTCGTGCTCATAGGACGACCACCAGTGATGCACGTTCTGCAAATATCCCGCGCCGTGGACGAACATCACCGCGGGTCCGCCCTTCTTAAAATTCGCAGGCTTGTAAAGGCGCGCCGGAACTTTGACGCCGTCCCGCGCCGGGATCTCGACGATGGGCACATCCAACCATTTGTAATCCCAAAACTCCGGCGACGGCGACGAGGTCACTTTCTTCCCCTCGACAAACAGCTCCGGAGGCTTATTCGTGTAGGAATAAATATCGGCGAGGACTTTTTCATCGGGTGAAATAGTGACCCGATGATTGCCGGCTTCCTTGGTAAGCTGCGTGCGCGCGCCTCCATTGACGCTGACGGAATAAAAGTGCCGGTCGAAAGGGCTCACCTCACTGGACGTGAAATAAAACATGTTGCCGTCGCGCGACAATTCGACGGCGCTGACCTCGAACTTGCCGGTCACGACCGGTTTCGCATCGCCCCCGTCATAGCCGACCTTGAACAGATTCGCGTAGCCGTCCTTCTCGCTCAGAAAATAAATCTCGTCGCTGTGTTTCAGCCAGCCGGTGCTTCCGCCGCCTCCAAACGCGCCACCTCCGCCGCCTCCGTTGATCCATGCGTCATCGTGTTCGGTAAATAATGTGCGCGTCTTCCCGGTCGAAGGATCGAGCGCGAGAATCCAGCGGTCCTTATTATCAGCCGCGCGCGCAACCAGGAACGCCTTGGTGCCGGCTTCGTTCCAAATGGGCGCCTGAAGTTGGATTTCACGATCGCCGAGCCCGGCGTCGACCCACTTCACCTCGCCGGTCGCGACGTCGAGGATCGCCGCGCGCTGCTTGTTCTGCGGCTCGCCGACATTCGAGTGTCCGTTGATATCTTCGGTGTACGCCGATTCCGTTACGTAATTCGGCACGTTCTCATTTTTCACGCCATTCGCGGCTTCGGTCACCATCGCGATGACGCATTTGCCATCGGGACAGGGCTCCAGCCGGTTCGCCGATTGCCGCGCTTGTAATTGAAATGGCTTCCTCTGCGGCGGCTCATCTTTTTTGCGTTTTGCTTCCGCTTCCTCCCGGGCAGCCTTGCGTTCTTTGACTGCCATGATCAGATCGATCTCTTGTTTCTTGAGAAATTCCTGGCTATCGGTTCCTTTCGTCTCCGCTGTGGGAGGCGCTCCGCCGCCGCCGCGTCCTCCACGGCCCCCGCCTCGTCCGCCTGCGCCAGCTACGGGAGCCGCGGGTGCGCCAGCCACCGCCGCGGCGCGAATATCGGTCAATTGCTCGAGGAGGCCGGTATCGAGCGCCATCACATAGAGGTTGCCTCCGCGCATAAACGTCACTCGTTTTTCATCGAGTGTGAACTGCGGATTCGATTCGATATCGGTGGTTTTAGTTAGCTGGCGCTTGGTGCCCAACGAGAAATCGTAAATGAAAATATCGCCGTTTTCCGCGTAAGCGACTCTTTTTCGATCGCGCGTGCGGCTGCCGAAAGCGGGTGGAAGATTCTTGGTTTCCTCGTCACTCAGTTTTCTTAAACCGGAGCCATCGCGGTTCACGACGTAAGTGTCGTCCGGCTTGAGACGCGGCTCGCTGGCCAGCTTCCATTGAAAATAGACACGCTGTCCGTCTTCTGACCAGTGGGGCGCCGTGGGCTCATTGCCGTAGAGCGCGGGTCCGCGCATGATGTTGTCGATGGTGAGCGCGAACTTTTTCTGTGCGGTGATTTGGGAGGTTTGCCCGAGGATGAGAGTGAGGATGAAAGTTCCGAGGAAGAGGCGTAATTTGGGCATAACATGTGATTCTAGCAGAGGCGGGAAAAACGGTACGTCGACACGGCACGCGTGGACGCGGGCGCTAGAGGGTTAGACGTTTTATGCCTTCGGCGAAGATCTCGGGGGATGTTAGCAGGCTTAATACCAGGAAGGGCTCCGATTCGAAGTCGAAATAATATCCGGGCTGGACCAGGACGTCTTGGTGGTCTAAAAGTGCGAGGGCCCAGTCTTCTTCGCTTCTGTCACGGGGCATTTGGAGAATCGCATACCATCCGCCTTCTACATGAAGCGGCACCGTCGATTGGCGCAGCAAAGCGAGATTAGCGCGGGCGCGATCCAAAATCTGAGTGCGTACCGGAATGGACGCTGGGAGCAGCCGCGGCAAGGCGATCTGCACGGGCGTCGCAACCGACAGATATGTATCGGCGATCAGTTCCAGACGGTCGAGCGCCTGTTCGTGGCCCGGACCGCCGGCGACGATCCAACCCAGTTTCATCTGTGGCAGGCCCGCAATCTTCGACAGGCCGCTCATTGCGAACGTGAGGACTTCCGAGGTTCCGGTCAGGGTCTGCACGCGAGACTCGTCTGGCATGAACGCGTAATCTGAAAAAACTTCGTCCGAAAAAATGGGAAGACCGAACTCTTGCAGCCTGGACCACTCTTCGCGCTTCAGAAACGAACCCGTAGGATTGTTCGGATTCACGACCACGATCGCCCGCGAGCGCGGCGTAATGGCGCGCCGCAGCGCATCGAAATCGATGTGCCAGACTCCGTCGTAGCGCAGAGGATATTGCACCACTCTTACGGATTCGAGGCCGGCTAGATATTCGAAAAGTGGATAGGACGGACGCGGCGCGAGGATTTCATCGCCCGGATCGCAGAGCAGTTTGAACAGGAACGAGTAAGCTTCGCTGGTGGAAGCGGTGAGCAGAACGCGGGAAGCAGGAACATTTCCGTAATAGCTTGAGACAGCTTCGCGGGCGGAGAGCAATCCTCTGGGCTCAGGGTCATAACGCAACGAACGAGGATCGGCCAGCGCCGCCAGAATTTCTTCAGACGGATATTCGAAACCGGCCTGCGTCGGATTCGACACCGTCAGATCAAGTACGTGCGGCTTGGTCTTGCGCAGCTCCGAAAGCCGGTTGGTTTGAAGATTCCAATCGAGGCGGCTCACCGCTTTATAATCCATTTCACGAACAGCGCGAGCGCCATCGCGAAGCCGATGCCGATGACCACCCGGCGCACAACCGTTCGACCCAAACGGCGCGCAAGACCGGCGCCTCCATATCCGCCTGCGATCGCGCCCACCGCCATAATCAGCACGTAGGGCCACTCCACCATCCGCGCGAAAATGAAATAAATTGCCGCGACTCCATTGATGCAGAGCGCGAAAAAGTTCTTGAGGCCGTTCATCTGGTGAATATCGGTGAGCCCCAGAATACTGAGCGCGGCCAGCATCAGGATGCCGATGCCCGCGCCGAAATATCCTCCATAGAGCGCGACGAAAAATTGAAACAGCATGGCCCCCGCCAGCCATCTCGCCGATGCGTGCCGCGCCTGTCCGGCCTTGAACATCCTCTGCACGGTTTCCTGCACCATAAAAAGGACCGTCGCGAACAGGATCAGAAACGGGACCACGGCGTCGAAAATCGAAGGCGGAGTGAAGCGCAACAGCAAGGCTCCGCTGATGCCTCCGATCAGGCTCGGGACAGTCAGAGCCAGCATGCGCGGGTCGGCGGTTCGGAGCTCCTTGCGATATCCCCACATGCCTCCCAGCGATCCGGGCCAGATCGCGACGGTGCTGGTAGCATTGGCCGCGACCGAGTTCAGCCCCAGCCAGATCAGCGTCGGAAACGTGAGCAGCGTGCCGCCTCCGGCGACGGAATTAATGGCGCCCGCGGCGAAGGCGGAGGCGAATGCGGAGAAGCCGTGTATGAGATCCATCGGGGCTGGTAAGATTAGAGATTAACATTGCAATCCATGGCGGCTATTTATCCGGGATCCTTTGACCCGCTCACCAACGGGCATCTGGATCTGATCGCGCGGGGCAGCCGCATGGCGGACCGGCTGATCGTGGCCGTTCTGAAAAACGAATCGAAGCAAGCGCTGTTCTCCGTCGAAGAGCGCATGGAAATCATCCGGGAAACCGCGCGGCCGTTCGGAAACGTGGAAGTAGCATCGTTCGACGGCCTCTTGGTGGATTTCGCATCGTCCCATGGGGCGAGCCTGATTTTGCGCGGCATCCGTGCGATTTCGGATTATGAGTATGAGCAGCAGATGGCGCTGATGAACCGGCGCCTGCGGCCCGACGTAGAGACGGTGTTCCTGATGGCGGCGGAAGCATACTCCTTCGTTAGTTCGAAACTGGTGAAGGAAGTGGCGTCGCTGGGCGGCGATGTTTCCGGTCTGGTGCCGCCGGCGGTGGAAGCAAGATTGAAAGCTAAGTTGATACGGAAATAATTTATGCAAACACTACCCATTGAAGTGAAGAGAGGACTCGCGCAGAGGATATCGACGATCAGCGTGTCGTCCACCATGAAGGTCGCGGCAGACGCCGAAAAGCTGCGCCGCGAAGGCGCCGACGTAGTAGATTTCGGCGCTGGCGAGCCTGATTTTCCGACTCCGGAGAACATCAAACGCGCCGGCAAAGAAGCGATCGATCAAAACTTCACCAAGTACACCAACGCGGCCGGGACTCTCGAGCTCAAGCAGGCCATCTGCGACCGCCACAAGCTGGATTACGGCACTGCGTACGCCGTCAATGAGTGCGTGGTTTCCGTCGGCGGCAAACACGCAATTTTCAACCTCATGCAGGCGCTGATTGAGCCCGGCGACGAAGTGGTGATCCCCGTCCCCTACTGGGTCACATATAAAGATGTTGTGAATTACGCGGGCGGGAAGTGCGTATTCGTCGACACCGTGGAGAGCGAAGGTTTCGATTTGCGCGCGTCCATGATCGAGCGCGCCTTGACGCCCAAAACTAAGATGATCCTCATCAACTCGCCGTCGAACCCCTCGGGCGCGGTGTTTGCCTGGGGCGAGCTCGAAAAAATCGCGGCCATGGCCAAGGATCGAGGCATCTGGATCCTCACCGACGAGTGCTACCACCGCTTTCTTTATGACAGCGCGCCGGTATCGCTCGCGTCGATTCCGGGGGTGAAGGATAACATCGTCGTCGCCGGCTCGCTCTCGAAAACCTACTCGATGACCGGATGGCGCATCGGGTTCGTGCTCGGTCCGGCCGCGGTTGCGACCGGAATCACCAAGCTGCAATCGCACTCGACTTCGAATCCCACGTCGATCGCGCAAAAGGCCGCGGTCGAAGCGTTGAAAGGGCCGCAGGAATCCGTCGCAATCATGCTGGCGGAGTATAAAAAACGGCGCGACTACGTGATTTCGCGGCTGCGCGCGATGCCGGGCGTAAAGACGCAGGTTCCGCAGGGCGCGTTCTACGCCTATCCGAATGTCAGCGCCGCGTACACCGGCGGAATCACCAATTCACTGCAATTCGCGGAAAGGCTGCTGGCCGAAGAGTTCGTCGCCGTAGTACCCGGCGAAGCGTTCGGGACCAACGAGCACATTCGAATCTCCTACGCGACCTCCATGAAGGAGCTCGAAAAAGGGCTGGACCGCCTGGCCAAGTTCGTGGCCGCGCGGGTGTAAGTATGCGCGTCCACCCAGTGGGGCAGGTTCCCGACCTGCCCTCTTAAAGAGCCGCGACCATCGGGAGCGGTCAGACTCGACGTTTTCGAGAGTGTCAACGTGTCATGAAACCTGATAATTAGATGATTCGTCTTACCCCGAGCTTTAAAGAAAAAGTCTGGGGCTCGACGAATCTCGAGCCGCTGTTCCCCAATTCCCCCCACAAAATCGGCGAAGTCTGGTTTGAGGGTGTCGACAACCTGCCCCTGCTGGTGAAATTCCTGTTCACTACAGAAAAGCTGTCGGTCCAGGTGCATCCGACCGACGAGTACGCGCAAAAACATCACCAGTCGCGGGGCAAGACCGAAATGTGGCACGTCCTTCGCGCCGAGCCCGGAGCCCAGGTCGCCGCCGGCTTTCGCGAGACCATCACCCCCCAAAAACTGCGCGAGGCAGCACTCTCGGGCGAGATCGAAGATCTGCTCCAGTGGTTCGACGCCGCCCCCGGCGACACGTTTTTTATCCCCGCCGGAACCGTCCACGCCATTGGAGCCGGCTTAACCTTGTGCGAAATTCAGCAGTACTCGGACATTACCTATCGACTTTATGATTATGGAAGACCTCGCGAATTGCATATTGCCCGCGCGCTGGAAGTCAGCAACCTGGGTCCAATTCAAGCCCGGCATGTGCCAAAAGACAAACTCCTAATATCCTGTCCTTATTTCACAACTTCCAAGTTGCATATATCCAATTCGATTAAAAGGATATCGGCTCCAGCCACCCGAGAATTGTGGTCCGTTATCCATGGCTTCGGGACCATTGGAGGGCATCCGACCAGCGCAGGCGATGTATGGCATCTGGAAGCAGGAGTACAGGAAATTGAAGTATTTGGGGATGTAACATTCCTTCGTATCGTGTCTCCAACCACTATTGACACGGGCTTGGCGTCGGAATAATCTAGAGGTAATTTTGGTGCCTGAGCAGCGTGAGATTTTAATCGGGTGAATGGCGGTACGGCTGCTGTCATTCCGAAGGGGTTGTTTTCGTTGGGTTGTTTTGCAAAAAATTGACGATGCGGGCTAATTTGGTTCGCGGGGTATAAGTGGTTTATTTGATTGGCCCGGATCTCAAGAATGACAATTTCTGGGGGTCTTCTAAGTGGAAAATCAATTGGTTTCATCCGTTTTTACAAGCAGATATATCAGGCTGCTTCCGGTACTGCTGTTGTTGGGTTTCTCGAGCGTTCCGTTGAGGGCGCAGTCGGGCACCACCGGCGATATTGCCGGCGTGGTTACAGATCAAAGCGGCGCGACCATCCCTGACGCGACCGTTAAACTGACCAGCCTTGACACCGGCGCCACGCAATCGACCACGACGAATCAGCAAGGATACTACCGGTTCACTCTGGTCATGCCCAACCGCTACTCGCTATCGGTGACCAAGACGGGTTTTGAAAAGACTGAGCGTACCCTGGCTGTTTCCGTCGGCCAACTTGTCACGGTAAATCTCACGCTCACTCTGGGCCAATCCACGCAGACGGTCGAGGTCACGGAGGCTCCGCCGCTATTGAGTACCGAAGCCAGCAATACCACTGGTTTCACGCCCACCGAAGTACAGAGCCTGCCGAGCGCGGGCGGCGATATCACCAACATCGCTTTCACAGCCCCTGGCGTCGTGGTGAACAATATGGGCGGCTACGGCAACTTCATGGTCAACGGTCTTCCGGCGACCTCGAATCTGTTCACGGTCAACGGCGAGAATGACATGGACCCCTACTTCAATATCAATAACACCGGCGCTACCAATCTGACGCTGGGGGCAAATGAATTGCAAGAAGCGACGGTCATCAGCAATGCCTATAGCGGACAGTTTGGGACGTTTTCGGGCGCCCAGGTACAATACGTAACCCGGTCCGGATCCAATACTTTGCACGGAAACGTCGCCTACACCTGGAACGGACGAGCTCTCAATGCCAACGACTGGTTTAACAATTATTATGGCGAGGGCAGGCCGTTCTCGAATGCGAATCAATGGGCGGCGGCCGTAGGTGGACCGATTATCAAGAATAAAATGTTCTTCTTTGTGAACAACGAAGGCCTGCGCTTCGTACTGCCGAACGTAGACCACGTGGTGGTGCCGACCGCCGCTTTTGCCAACGCCGTTCTGGCCAATGTGCAAGCCTTGCAGCCATCCGAATTTACCCAGTACCAGACCCTGTTCAAGCTCTGGGCGGGCGCTCCCGGTTCGGCCAGTGCGGTTCCTTATAATATCGGCAGCTCCTGCACCAGCCTGAACCTGCCCGGATTCAATGCGGCGACCACGCCCTGTGCCGCGCAATATGACGCCACCCCCACGGCGCTCGCTTCGGAGTGGATTTTGAGCGCTCGGGTCGACTACACGATCAGCGGCACCGACACCGCTTATTTCCGCTGGAGACTCGATCACGGCACCCAGCCGACCAGCCTGAACCCGATCAACGCGAACTTCGATGCGATCTCAAAGCAGCCTGCCTACGATAATCAGTTTTCTGAAACCCACATTTTTGGGCCCCGGTCGAGCAATGTGTTCATGGCTGCTTTCAGCCACTATGTTGCGCAATTCCAGCAGAATGAGCAACTCGCGAGTTCCACCCTTCCTTATGGAGTGGTGACTTCCGGCTCCGTTCCCTTTACGGGAATCAACAGTTCGGCGGGCAGCTTTCCGCAGGGCCGCAACGTCACCCAGTATCAGTTCGCGGACGATTTTACCCTCATCCGTGGAAAGCACGATTTGAAATTCGGCGCGAACTTCCGGCGTTATGACGTCAGCGACCACAACTTCTTCTTCAATACTCCCGATGTGTATTTCGGCTACACCACCAACGGTCTCCAGAATTTCGTGAATGGACTCGCGTATCAGTACCGCGGATCGCTCAACATCGCGAGCGATGTCCCGGTCGCGCTGTGGGGCTTAGGTGCGTATGTTAACGACGATTGGCATGTGAAGTCGAATTTCAAACTCACTTTGGCGCTGCGTATCGAACGCAATTCAAACCCGGTTTGCCAGTTTAATTGCTTTGCCAATTTCAAAGGTCCCTTCTCCGGACTGGCCAGCGTAACCAGTTCCAATCCGGGAAGCGTTCCTTATAGCAGCGATATCAGTTATGGACAGCATCAGGCTTTCCCCGGCGTGGACGCCGTAAATGTGTCGCCGCGCCTGGGCTTCAGCTGGTCTCCCACCAAAGGCAACAAGACCGTAATCAGCGGCGGAGCCGGCATTTTCTACGATCCCCTCGCTGCCGGCCTGGTAGACGACCTGCTGGCCAATCCTCCGGTCGCCGTTGCCATTCGCGTACGGCCGTCGGCGGGAGTATTGCCCTTCGCTCCAGGTGCGAACGGCGGAGCGGCAATTCTAGCCGCGTCTGAGAATGCCTTCAGTATCACCAAGACATTCACCCAGATTTCGAGCGCTTTAGCCAAGCTGGGATCTGTGTTCGCCGTGCCGGCCTTTACGGCGATCGACGGAACCGTTCACGCTCCCACCTGGTACGAGTGGAATTTCCAGATTCAGCAGCAGTTGAGCCCTTCGATGGTGTTGTCGGTAAACTATGTCGGCAACCATGGAATCCGCATTCCCTATACCAATCAATGGGCGAATGCTTACGATGAATTCGGTATCTACGGCGGCGTAAGGGGCGTCCCGAGTTCGAATCCGGACTCCAATTACGGGACCGTCAGCCAGGTGCAGAGCGGAGCTGTTTCGAGCTATAACGGCCTGAACGTCACCTTTAGAAAGCAGATGACCAAGGGACTCGTAGGACATCTAAACTACACCTGGTCTCACAACCTGGATGAAGCCTCCAATGGAGGCGTTTTCACCGCCGGCGACTCGACGCTGACGCAGATCAACCCCCTCGGCCTGCGCCAATCGAACTATGGAAATTCGGATTATGATATTCGCCATAACTTTAGCGCGGACTGGGTCTATATTCCCTCCGTTCACATGAACAGCAAGTTTATGAGTCAGCTGCTCGGCGGGTGGGAATGGTCCGGCAAAGCGTTCTGGCGCACCGGTCTGCCGTTCTCGATCACCGACAATAATACCGCGCTCGGAAATTATTCGGGCACGATCCTGGCAACCTACGCGCCCGGCGGTACAGCGGCCAACGCGCAACCGGGCGGTTGCGGAGCCGCCGCGGCGACTACGCCCTGCCTGAATGCGGGGGCGTTTGTCGATGCCAACGCTGCGACTTTCAACTCTTACGCCGCGTGGTCCACGCAGAATCGCAATCAATTTCGCGGACCTGGCTACTTCGATATGGACATGACCATTTTCCGGACCTTCCGCATCCGGGAGAGAACGACACTGAAGGCCGGCATTCAGGCGTTCAACATCTTGAATCATCCGAATTTCGCCAATCCGGATAGCGGCATAGGTGACTCCACCTTCGGCATGATCACCGGAATGTCAGGCACTCCGACCAGCCCCTACGGCAGTTTTCTGGGATTCGATTCTTCTCCGCGTATCCTCCAGTTGGTCGGTAAAGTCACCTTCTAAAGACACAGACTAAAGTCTGTGCCACCCCGGTGGCACAGGCTTTAGCCTGTGAAAAGGGTCTCTGCTACGCAAAGAAAATCTTCCAGGTCGTAACCACCAGCGCATGCGTCACCATCGATGCCCGGATGCTTCGCGCCCTTCGGAAGGCCAGTCCGTAGCAGACTCCCGCCAGAGTAGCCAGTACGGCCAGCCGCCAGTTAGGGAACGTGCGATAGAACACATGGACTGCGCCGAAGATAATTGAAGCGGCGATCAATCCTGCCCATTCGCTGCGCAGCCACACAACCAGCCACTGCTGGAGTAGGCCCCGGAAAAGAAGCTCCTCAGTAAGGGCGAGCACCCATAACGTACCGAAGAAATACGCGACGGCCAGCACAGATGTTTTCTCCCATCCCAGCGGCGGTGTGCGAGGACTGGCGAATGAGATCACCCGCGCAAGCACCGCGGCCAGCGGCAGGAAAACCGCGAAATGAGCGACCCCGATTTTCCACTCGCGGCGCAGCGGCCAGAACCCGAATCCCACGCCCTTCACCCGCCGGATACTGAGCATCGCGAACAGCCCCGTCCGGAACCACATCAACTGTCCCAGCACCGGCAGGTACAACTTCGGGTAAGGGCACACATACCAGTGCGGGAACAGTTTCGCCAGCCATACCACGGTCATGAAAATCAGCAGCAGGATATCGGCGGCGGGCTTTTTGGGCAATAAAATATACCAGAAGGAAACCGCCCCGGCCAGCACTAAAATCCAGCCGAGCGCCTTCCACTGGAATGTTCCGAAGGCTAACGTTGCGAGACAATAAGGCAGAACCGCGGCGATCGTCAGTATGATCGCGAACAAAGCTGGCGGAAGCCGTTCCAGGCGCGCGCGGAAGCGCTCCGATGCCAGCGTCGAGTAAAAGGTCACTTCCAGAATAAACGCCGGCAGCGCCAGGGCCCAGATCAAACTGTAACTTTCTCCCAGTATTACGGTATCCTCCTGTGAACGTGAACGCAACGGACAACGTTTTGATGGCCGCGGTTGGGGCGGGCGAAGTGCAAAAGCTCGCCGTGTTGTTCGAGCGCCACCACCGGGGATTGTTCCGGTATTTCGTGTCCATGAACCGGAGCCGGGAATTGTCTGAAGATCTGGTGCAGGATGTATTTTTCCGCATG
The DNA here is from genome assembly GCA_963698105.1 of Bryobacterales bacterium. Lineage (GTDB taxonomy): Bacteria > Acidobacteriota > Terriglobia > Bryobacterales > Bryobacteraceae > Palsa-187. The sequence continues at coordinate 53,064 of CAVOPN010000021.1, read as the reverse complement.
TTGCGATATCGAGCCAGTTACGACCAGCAGCAGTCCTTCACGGCCTGGATGTACCAGATCGCGCGCAACGCCAGCGTCGATTCGGCGCAGAAGCGGCGCGGAGAAGTGATTGGAATTGATGAGTTTACCGATCACAAAGCGGACCCCGGACCGGACCCTGCGGTTTCTGCGGAACGAACCCAAGACTTGAGATTGCTGCGGCAGGCTCTGGATCGTCTGCCGTCCGATAAGCGCGAGATTCTGGTGCTGAGCCGCTTCCAGGGCATGAAATATGACGAGCTGGCCGGCGTCCTCGGATGCGAAGTTGGGACGGTTAAAGTCCGTGTTTATCGTGCGATGAGGGCGTTGGAACAGGCTTATTTGACCATCAGTGGGGAGAAAACAGCATGAATTGCGAAACAGCGAGGCTTCATTTACCCGAATATCTGAGCGAATCGCTGCCCGAAGCCCAGGAACTGGCCTTCTCTGCCCATCTGGCCTCCTGCGATGCGTGCCGGGCGGAGACGGAGCGGTTGGGAACGCTATGGCGCGGACTCGCTCTGCTGCCAGGTGCGATGCCGGAGCCGGGTCCCCAGGTGCGCGACCGGTTTTATGAATCGCTAGCCGCGTTCCGGCACGGGATGGAATCGGCTCCGAAGCATGGGTTTAGAGAGAAGCTCGCCGCGCTCTGGCCGAAGCAGCCGGTGTGGCAGATGGGAATCAGTTTCGCGCTGCTGGTGCTGGGAGTGGGGGCGGGTTACGCGATCCGGCCCGCGAAACAGGAAGTCGAGCCCGATGTGGCGCAATTACGTGGAGAGGTCAGCAACATGAGACAGATGGTAGCTTTGTCGTTACTACAACAGCAATCGGCGGGCGAAAGGCTGCGCGGGGTGAGCTGGGCATATCGGGTGGCGCCGTCCGACACCGAGGTTTTGTCGGCTCTGCTCGAGACCGTAAATAACGATTCGAGCGTCAACGTGCGGATCTCCGCGGTAGAGGCCCTGCATACGTTCGGCGCGAGTCCGGTGACGCGGATGGCGATCGTGCAATCGATCCCGAAACAAACTTCGCCGCTGGTGCAGATCGCATTGATCGAGCTGCTGGTGGATTTGAAGGTGACCGACGCGGCGCCCGAACTGAAGAAGCTGGTGTCCGATGATTCCGTCGATGCCAGTGTGCGTGAGCGGGCGAAGTGGGCTCTCGGGAGACTGGTGCAATGAAGCGGGTTCTTTTAGGACTGGCGCTCGCGGCCATCGCGCACGCGGCCGAGGAAAAGACCACTGAACATAAGACGTTTTCCGGTGTGCATGAACTCGTCATCGATAACATCACGGGCTTCATCGAAGTGACTGCGTTCACCGGGAACTCGGTCGAGATGGATATCGAGAAGACGCTGAGCGGCGAATCGGGGGACCGGCTTGCGCTGGCGAAAAAAGAGATCAGCCTTTCGACCACCCAGGAAGGCGGCTTGGTGCGCGTGCTGGTCGACGGACCCTTCCGCTGCCACTGCTCAGATAATTCAGTGAGTTTTCACGGACATCAAGTTTATGATTTCAACTACAACTTCAAGATCCGCGTGCCGCGCGACGTCAAGCTGGAACTGCGTACGGTGAATAACTCACATATCACGGTCGAAGGCACCGCAGGCGATTACACCATCAGCAATGTAAACGGACCGATCGAGATGAAAGATATAGAAGGATCGGGCACGGTTCACACCGTGAATGGAGGCGTCAAGGTGCTCTACGCGCGAGAATCCGACGGGCCCGACGTCCTTCAAATCGGTGAACGGATCGCTGGATATTTCGTTCCGGGCGGGGTTGAACGCCGACGTGAAGATGAAGACGATGAATGGCGGGTTGTATACGGATTTCGATGTGTCGGCGCTGCCGGTAGCGGCGATGACGACGGCGGAGAATCGCAACGGGAAATATGTGTGGAGCAGCCGGAGAATGACCGGCGTGCGCATCGGCCGCGGCGGGCCGGAACTACAGTTCGAAACGCTGAACGGGAATGTCATGATCAAGAATCGGGAGAAGTAAAGATGAACAAGGTGATTTTATTTGCGGCAGCCGCGGTAATGCTGGCCGCGCAGGATAATGGCGACAAGATCACGGTGCCGTTTCGCGACCCATCGGGTGCGAAGACCCTGAAAGTCTCGCTGCAGAACGGCAGCGTGACGGTTCGGGGATACGACGGCAAGGACGCGCAGATCGAAACCAGCGCGCATATTTCCGGCCGCGACCGCCGTCCTTCGCACGTGCCCGAAGGCATGCACAGGATCGACAACGTGAGCATGGGCCTCGATGTTACGGAAGAGAACAACACCATCTCGGTCGTAGGAAGCAACACCGTGGGTCACGTGACCATCCAGGTTCCCGTGCAGACCAACCTGATACTGCGGTCGGTGAACGGAGGCGCGATCACGGTCGAGAATATTTCGGGTTCGATCGACGCGAATCATACCAATGGAGGGATCACGATCACGAATGTGTCGGGGTCGGTGCTGGCCAATACGACGAACGGTAAGGTGACGGTTTCGCTGAACAAAGTTTCTGGAGATAAGGCGATGAGCTTCACGTCCTTCAACGGCACGGTGGACGTGAGTCTGCCCGCGGACGTCAAGGCGAACGTAATGATGAAGACCAATAACGGCGAGATCTGGAGCGATTTCGATATCAAACTGACCGCCGGCGGCAAGCCTCCGGTAGTGGAAGATAGTCGAAGCTCAAATGGCAAGTATAGAGTTCGTCTGGACCGGGCGATGTACGGAACGATCAATGGGGGCGGTCCGGAGATGCAGTTTGTGACTTATAACGGCAGTATTTTGATTCACAAGAAGTAGCCAGAAGGGACGGTGTCGCCCGTCCCCGGCTTCTCTACCTCTTGTCCCACACAGCGACGCCTTCAAACGCCTGACCCTGTGCATTGACCCCCTTACTTGCTGATCTTAACGTCTTGCCGTTGGCGCTGACCGTGTTGTGCTGCGTCGAAACTTCTTTGCCATTCAGCATCGTAACCATCTCGGTAGTTCGCTGGTCGAGTCTCTTGCTAGTCACAGTCATGCCGGCAGGGAGTGGAGAATCGTATTTAACGGGACCCCCTGCGACCGGCGTTGAGTACTTTACTAAAATCGCTGAGCCGTCTTCCCTGGTGCCCTTCATCGTCACTATGCCGTCGTCTCCGGATTTTTCGATGACCAGGGTTTCTTCCTTGGTGGCCCTTCCCGGCTGTGAAGGACCGAACTTCGATTTGTTGAGGTTGAGTTTCCAGGTGCCTACGAATGGGTCGTCTGCTCCGAGGAGCAAACCGGCCAGTCCGAGGAAAAGTGAGCAAGCAAGTACTTTGCGCATATACTTAGCCCTCCTTTTCAGGGTCGGTAAATGCTATCACAACGGCGAGTCGAGAATGCTTCGACCTGGTCAAGTGGTCCCTGTGGTGGGGGGCTTTTGGCATTGATGCCTGCGAAGTGTGCTGACGAGTTGCTTGAAACTGAGCGAAAACGCCGGCTATGACCGCTCCCGATGGTCGCGGCTCTTTCACGGTTGAAGCTCGCGCCGCCGAGGCTTACAATTTGTCGGCGTCGGACGCTTCTCCGAACTTCAGGCCGGTTAACGAAGGGTCGATGCTGCGCAATAGGCCGGTCAGGACCCCTCCGGCGCCCACTTCAATGAATCTCGTTACACCCTGCCGGGCTAGGTAAACGATCGTATCGGACCACAGGACTGAGTTTGGAACCTGCTGGTACATGCCTTCGCGCGCCTCGGCGCCCGTGCGGATTTCGCGCGCCTGCCAGTTGTTTACCAGCGGTGTTTCCAGATCCTTAAACTCCGCGGCATCGAGGTCGACCTTCAATTTTTCCTGGGCCGGCTTCATCAGCGAACAGTGGAAGGGCGCGCTGACCGGCAGAATGATCGCCCGCTTGGCGCCCGCTGCCTTGGCCAGTTCCACCGCCCGATGGACCGCGCCCGTGTGGCCGGCGATTACGATTTGATCGGGTGAATTCAGGTTCGCGGCGGAGACCACTTCGCCTTCGGCCGCCTGCTCCAAGACGCCGGAGAGTTTGTCTAGCGGCATTCTTAACAGGGCCGCCATGGCACCCACGCCCGGCGGAACGGCCGCCTGCATATACTGGCCGCGACGGCGTACCAGGCGCACTGCGTCGGCGAATCCGAGTGATCCGGCGGCTACTAATGCCGAATATTCGCCCAGACTATGCCCGGCGACGTAATCCGCTGCAATTCCCCTGCTGCGCAGGGCGGCATGAGCGGCCACAGACACCGTAAGCAGCGCCGGCTGGGTATTCTCGGTGAGCTTGAGCGAATCGTCAGGTCCTTCAAAACACAACTTCGAAAGGGCGAAGCCCAGGGCGTGGTCCGCTTGTTCAAACACCTGCGCCGCCTCGGGATAGGCGCCGGCAAGGGACTGACCCATTCCGGCGAACTGGGAGCCCTGGCCGGGGAAAAGAAATGCAGTCTTAGCCATAAATTATCAGGGTAAAACAGTTGCGCTTAGGCAGGTCAGAAAAAACCCGAAGCTTTTTCCGGGTGAACTGCGTCGATACTGGTGAAGGAGGATCGAGCAGTGACCAACCCCACCATCCCCACCGCAAACCCCACGTCCGCGAACGTTGCCAAAGTGTATTGCCCGATGTGCACCCATACCGTTGACGCCGCCGTCGAGTATCACCCGCGTCACGCCCGCGTCAAAAGAGGCCAGAAGTGTCCCCGCTGCACCGGATCGCTCGATGCCGGATACATCATGCACCTTGAACGCGCTGCCTGAGTTGATATAGTAGGATTGTGAGAAAGAAACGCGAAGCGCCTGTCGTGGAAACGGCGACGCCCGATGCGATCATTGAGCAAGCGCGACTTGCGATCGAGGCGGACCGGATCAAACAACCGGCGGGCTGCATTATATGCGGTGAGGAAAGCGCACCCATTTCGGCGGAGGGCTTGTGCTGGGTGTGCCGGCGCCTCAAGCTCAGCGCGTGGCGCGATTCGGACAGTCAGATTACTGCGCAAGAATAGTCGTACGCGGCAGTCGAGATCCCACTCGCCTGTCGAAAACACCGGGAATTGGACTGTGTGACGGGCGAAAAGCGGGGACAGCCCGCTCTGTCCACGGCGGCGTAGCAGGTATGTCCTTCTTATGTGCATCGCGGACGCCCTGGGACAGAGTTGGCAGTCCCCGCTTTTCGCGAAATTAACCTAGCGGCATTGTTGAGGCGTGGCTGTCGGGACGCCCAGCTTCGATAGATTTTCGCGGGCATCCTCTAAGCAAGCATCTTTTTCGAGACCCCTCTTCAATTCTGAGATTGCGGCGTCCCGCGCTCCCGAGGCTGCGAGCGCCACTGCTCTGTTGCTAATCGCTCGGGCGTCGTCGGGATTTAGCGTGAGTGCTTGACCGAAAGAAGAAAGAGCATCGGCGGGACGGCCCAGAGTTAGAAACAATCTTCCGCGCTCCGTCAGGACGGGTTCCGTGTTTTGAGCCTCCTTTAATACTTCGAGCGCCTGTTGCGGAGGCAGCTGGCGAGCGAGTTGAATTCGCGGGCGGGTTGCCTGCGGTGCGAGACGCATCGCTTCTCTCCACAGGGCTTCGGGATCGGTCCACAGGATGGAGTAGCGAATTGAGATTGCGACTAAGCCGACAATGATCGGTACGATCACACGACGGTCGAGGGATTCGAGGAGAATTCCGGCGCAGGCGCAGAAGGCGATCATCGGCAGATACATGCGCCGGTCGGCGGCGAGATCGGCGGCGGGAAGAACCGAGGAGCTGGGAGCGAGCAGCAGGAGTCCCATCAGGAACCAGAATCTTCCGCGGAATGGAATCAGACTTACGGCGATGAGCGCAAGCCACGCCAGGATGGCGATGCCCGGCGACGGGAGGGGCAGGGAAGGATCGATGGAAAATCCCCAGGGGATTATCAGGAGCCTGAGGTATCGCCAGATCGCTACGCCTTGGGATGCGAAGTAGGCGAGCGGCGAGATTCCTGCCTGGGCGCCTACGCCGGAGCCGGGGATCGCCGCTCCTGCTGCGAGAGTGCGGAGGCCGATGGCTAGTGCGACGACGAGCATGGCCACGAACGCCGACCGCTCCCTGTGGTCGCGGCACGGGCGCGGAAGAAGAATCAGGACCAAGGGCAGGGCAGCGCATTCTTCTTTTGCCAGCATCGCTACGGTGAACCATACGGCCGCGGTCCAGAAGCGGGCGGCGATCCACTCCCGGATGGCAAGAAGGCTGAATAGCGTTGCCAGTAGCGTCGCGCGCGCGAAGAGGTAGGCGACTGGTTCGGTCATCATGGGATGCACTGCGAAAATAGCGGCGGCAATGAATCCCGCGCGGTGGCCGATCAGCTTGCGGAGGACATCCCAGACCAGCGCGACTACGGCGAGGTGCAGAAGCAAATCGAAAACGTGCCAGGAGAGGGGCGATTTTCCTAACAGTGCGTTGTTGATCCAGAAGGTGAGTTCCGTGAGGGGGCGCGTCTGCCGAAAACAATCGACCCAGCGGGCGGGGAGCATCACCGGCGACTTGGTAAATAGCGACCAATCGTCAAACTCGAACTTCGCGGAAATGCATCCGCCGAAAGCGGCCAGAGCGGCGAACCACAGGAGAAATTTCTCTCGCAAATGCTATTATGTGGCTTGCCGAAAGCTGTCGCCAAACCGAAAAATGCGGCGGAGCGCAAGGAGCGAATCCGGAAAATCCTGGCGACGCTGGACAAGATGTATCCGGATGTCACCTGCGCGCTGACGCATTCGAACGCGTGGGAACTGCTGGTGGCGACCATTCTTTCCGCGCAGTGCACCGATAAACGCGTCAACATGGTGACGCCGGGGCTGTTCAAAAAATATCCTACGATTCGGGATTTTGCGAACGTCAACCAGGATGAGCTGGCGCAGGAAATCAAGACGACGGGGTTTTTTAATAGCAAAGCGCGGTCGATCATCGGAGCGGCGAAGAAGATTTTAGGAGATTTCGGGGGCGAAGTGCCTCGGGACATCGACCAGCTGCTGACGGTGCCGGGAGCGGCGCGCAAGACCGCGAATGTGGTGCTGGGGACGGCCTTCGGCATCGCGTCCGGCGTGGTGGTGGATACGCATGTGCAGAGGATATCGCTGCGCCTGGACCTGACTAAGGAAACAGAGCCGGTGAAGATCGAACGGGATCTGATGAAAATTATTCCGAAGGAGAAATGGATACTTTTCTCCCACCAGATCATTCATCATGGGCGGGCGTTGTGCGTGGCGCGCAACCCGAAGTGCGCTGAGTGTATGCTCAACCCTTTGTGCTACGCGCCGGATAAAACTGTCGATCTGCCGGTTCAGCGCGGCGTCGGTTCTCCCGCCAGATGAAGACCCTTGTGGATCGCGTAGAGCGCGAGTTCCAGGCGATCTGAAACGCCCAGCTTGTCGAAGATGTTGTGCAGGTGATTTTTCACCGTCTGCTCACTGATGAACATCTTTTCCGCCATCTCTTTGTTCTTGTAACCCTGCGCCACCAGCGCGACGATTTCGCGTTCGCGCGCCGAGAGAGGACTGCGCTCGCGGCTCTTGCCTCCGGACGCCGATGTTCCGCCGGAGCCTTCCTGGCCGGTCGAAAATTGGCGCATCACCGCTGCGGTGGTATGCGAATCCAGCCAGATTTCGCCGGAGTTGACTTTGCGGATGCTCTTGACGATCAGGTCCGGCGCGGTCTGCTTCAGCACGATGCCGCTGCAGCCGAGCTTCATCGCCTGCACGAATTCGTTCTTGTCTTCAGATGCGGTGAGCACGATGACACGGGTCCGCTTATTGGTCTGCTGCAAGGCTTGCAGAGCAGACAGGCCGTCGAGGTTGGGCATGCGGAGGTCGAGCAGAAGCACGTCCGGATCCAGCGCCTGGACTTTTTCGAGCACTTCACGCCCGTCGCCGGCTTCTCCGACGATTTCAAAATCGTCTTCGAGCAGCAGCAGTTTCTTGAGGCCGTCGCGGACGATCGGATGGTCGTCGGCGATGACGATTCGCACCGTCGTCTTCTTTTTTTCCGTACCCTCCGAGTTATCGTTGATGGCGGCTACCATAGTGTCCATAAGCTCCACTTCTCTTTACTCCGACTCCATGCTAAATGGTTCTAGTACTATTGGCAATTGAGAAGCCCCTAGCGAACTGTCTAGAGATTGTACTTAATTACCAGCTAAGGTAGCCTTAGGCGGCCTGGGTGGGACCGCTTTACTCTCACCGCCGCCACGGGCTTACTTTAGCAAGTTCCAACCCTGCTATCAATAGCTTGACGGGCGTAGAAAAAGGTATAATCCCGCCATGACTCAGTCGTCCAAGCCACGCCGGGCTTTTTTGCGCGGAGCGCTTGCTGCCGGTGGAATCGGTGCGGCGCAGATCTCCCAAGCGCAGCCGCGCGCCGCTGCCGAATTTGATTTTCTTCCGAAATACGCGCGGGCGCAGAACTACAAATCGCTGAAGCAGTCGAGCTTCGATCGAACCGGAGGCAATCGGGATTCCTGGAATATTCCCGCGGGCGGCGTGCACGAAGTTTTCACCGCAACGGGTCCTGGAGTGGTTTCGCACATCTGGTTTACCATCGCCGCGCGCAGCGGCGATCATCTGAAGGAGCTGGTGCTGCGCGCTTACTGGGATGGAAATGCGAAGCCGAGCGTTGAAGCTCCCATCGGCGATTTTTTTGGGCTGAATCTGAATTCGTACCAGATTTACGAATCGGCGTATCTGGCGTGTTCGCCGGGAAAATCGCTGAACTGCTATTTCGCTATGCCGTACCGGCAATCGGCAAGGATGACGGTAACGAATGAAGGGAAGCAAGAGGTCGGGTCGTTCTATTCGAACATCGATTATATGACGGTGCCACGGCTGCCCGCGGATGCGATGTATTTTCACGCGCAGTATCGACAGGCGACGCCGAATGTTCCAATAGTCGACGCGAAAGTCAATCTCGACGGGCGTTCGAATTACGTTTTTGCTGAAACGCGCGGGCGGGGGCACCTGATGGGCGTGACGCTCGGCGTGCTGCAAAATGCCGACCGCTGGTGGGGCGAAGGCGACGAGATGATATTCGTCGACGATGAATCGAAGCCGCTGATCAACGGCACGGGGTCGGAAGATTATTTTCTGGGCAGTTGGGATTTCGGCGGACGGGATGGCGCGCAGCCGTTCGCGCATCATTATTATGGCGCTCCTCTGATCGCAGCGCCGGAACGTACCGGAGGCCGCTGGTGCTGCTACCGGTGGCATGGGGATAATCCCGTCACCTTCGAGCGCTATTTGAAATACACTATTGAGCACGGCCATGCCAACGATCGCGGCGATAATTTTTTCTCCGTCGCCTATTGGTACCAAGCCGCGCCGTACACCGATTTTCCAGCGCTGCCTTCAGTCGAAGCGCGCATACCCAAAGTGAGGACCGCATGAAAAAGCTTCTTCCGTTACTGATACTGCTACCGATATTCGCCGCCGATCAGGGATTCGTGATCTGGAAGGCGAGCGACCTGAAGGCCGAGGAAAAGAAACTTGCCGGCAAGATGAGCGACAAGCACGTCGCCAGCGAGACTCTCGAAAACTTCGGCAATCACTCGACGATGCTCGCGCATCGCGACGGGGACGGAGAAGTGGAAGTGCACGACAAGATGGCCGACGTGTTTTACATCGTTTCGGGAGAAGCAACGCTGGTATTGGGCGGAACGGTGGTGGGCGGACATAATACGGCTCCGGGAGAAACTCGCGGGACGTCGATCAGCGGGGGCCAAAAGAAGATGATCGGCGCGGGAGACGCGGTGCATATTAGCGCGAAGGTCCCGCATCAGATGCTGGTTTCGAGCGGCAAGAAGATTACGTATTTTGTCGTGAAGGTCGAAGAGAAATAGAACAAATTATAGTTTTTTAGAGACCTTTATCTCATCAGTCGAAATCGAAATCCCTCTTCGGCGGAGGCTCGTCCGGATTTTCCTTCGCGATCTTCAGCATTTCGTCGAACTTCTTGCTGAGAACGTCGTGGTGGCTCTTGTGCTCCTTCACCGATTTATTAAAAATTTCCTCGCGCCGCCCCGGTTCCGCCTTCAGTTTCTTGACGGCGGCCTCCATATCGGTGATGGTCGGCGGCTTGACGTGCTCCTTATGGCGGATGACGGCGGATGTTTCGGGGTCGATGTGCAACTCCGCCTGGCAACACGGACAGGTGATGACGATTAGCTCGGCCATATCAGTGATATGGTATCAGGATGCTCTCGGAGTTCAAGAAGTTTATCATGCGCGGGAACGTGCTCGATCTCGCCATCGGCGTCATCATCGGAGCGGCGTTCGGGAAAATCGTCGCGTCGCTGGTGAACGATGTTCTGATGCCTGTGACGGGCCTGGTGTTGGGGAAAGTCGACTTCTCGTCCCTGTTTATTAACCTGCGCCCTGGCACGCCGGTCGATACTCTGGCGGCTGCGAAGGCTGCAAAAGTGCCGGTCATCGCGTACGGTTTGTTCCTCAACACGATCATCGAATTTCTGATCGTCGCTTTTGTGATCTTTCTTGTCGTAAAGGCTGTAAATAAGCTGAAGAGGCCTGTGCCGGTGGCCGCCGCAACCACTAAGCCATGCCCTGAATGCGCCACCGACATTCCCGTGGCCGCCAAGCGGTGCCCGAACTGCACGTCCATTCTTGCGTAAATAAAAAAGCCCGTGACCGAAGCCACGGGCTCTCTTGACCGCATCAGGGAGAAATGGTTTAGTTATTATCGCTGCTGCCGCTATCGGGACGCCGTTTCAAAGTCGGCCGGTCATCGTCGCCCGAGGAGCTCTTATCGTCCGATGACGAACCGGAGCCCGGAGCTTTCTTCAACTGCGGACGGCCGGCATCTTTCGGATCCATCTTGCGCTTATTATGGAACGCCATAAGGCGGGCCTTCACGTCGTTGAACTCAGATGTCGTTACCACATATTCCGGCCGCTCTTTGAGCAGCTGCTGAATGTTCTGCTGCGCCTTCACGATGCGCGCATCGGTGGGCGGATGAGTGGAGAAAACCTTGGCCATGGTGCCGGGCTTCTTTTTCTCGAGCGACTCGATCTTCTCAAAGAAGTCGACAAACGCGCCCGGATCGTAGCCGGTCTTGTACATGTATTGGAGGCCCAGCATATCCGCTTCGCTCTCGAACTCCCGCGAGAACGTAAGGTAGCTCATCGGGAGGACCAGGCTCGCCGCCTGCCGGATTCCGTAACCGGTCCAGCCGCCCATAAAGATCAATGGAATGGTCGCGAGCTGAGCGATCTCTCCGCGCGTCGCCTGCCGTGTGCCGTGGCGCGCCGCTACGTGAGCGATCTCATGCGCCATCACGCCAGCCAGTTCCGCTTCCGTATCCGCTTTCAGGATCAGGCCCGAATTGACGAAGAAAAATCCGCCGGGCAGCGCGAACGCGTTTACGTCCTCGGTATCGATCACCTTAATAGTGAAGGGAACCTTGGCGTCCGAATTCCGGACCAGGTTCTGCCCAACGCGGTTGACGTACTCGGCAATCGTGGGATCGTCAATGATCTTGGCCTGACGCTCGACTTGCTGCGCCATCTGTTTGCCGATGGCGATCTCTTTTTCAAGCGAGTAAAAATTGACGCCTTTCCCTACATCCCGGTCGCCGATGGCATCGGGATTTTTTTCCTTGTCGTCCGCGAACGAAGGAATTGAGAGAAGCGTGAAAGAAAGCAGCAGAGCCGAACTGAGTCCAAAGGTGCGACGCATTACGGACTCCTTTCATCTAATAGTATAAGCTTCTTTAATCTGGGACGCACGAGGGTCGCTTTGCGGTACGCCTTTTTTCGCGATCAGCGTTTCCCCCGGGCGCAGAAGCGTCGGCGGCTTGGGGCCCTCCGGCGCCTCCGGTTTCGGCGCCCAATCCAGAGCCAGGAGCCGGACTTTCATGTTGTCGAAAGCGGACGTGTTGACAATATACTCCGGTTTCGCCTTCAGCAGCGTCTCGATGTTTTTTTGCACGTTCACCAGTCGATCGCCGGCGGCCGGGTGGGTCGACGCCAGCCGAGCGAAACGCCCGGGGTGCTTCTCCTCAGCGAAGGAGAAAATTTTTTCAAAGATGTCCACCATCCCCAATGGGTCATAACCGGATTTGTAAAGGTATTGAAGGCCCAATAGGTCGGCCTCCGTCTCATAGCCGCGTTGGAGCGCCAGGGTCGACGCGGGCACTAAGGTTGCTTCGGCAGCGCTCATGCACAGCGTTCCCAACCCGCCACCTACGAGAATCAGAGGAATCGCGGCGATGTGCGCCATTTGCCCCTGACTCGCCTGTCGCGTCCCATGCCGCGCCGCCACGTGCGCGATTTCGTGAGCCAGTGCCGCGGCCAGTTCAGCCTCCGTATCGGCGGTGCGAAGCAAGCCCGTACGTACGTAGATATAACCGCCGGGCAGCGTGACTGCGTCCGGGTCGTCGCCTTCAATTACTTTGACGGTAAGAGGAATTTTCGCGTCCGAATGTCGCGCCAGATTTTGAGCAACGCCATTGACATATTCGGTGATCTGCTTGTCGTCGACCAGCGCTGAGTGCCGCTCCAACTGCTCGGCCATCGCCTTCCCGATGGCCTTTTCCTTATCGAGCGAATAGAAGTTCAGGCCTTTGGAAACGTCCCGGGTGCCGATCTGATCGGGATCCTTCTTGGCACTCACGGGCTTGGCGTCCTGGGCCAGAGCCAGAGGCAGAACGACGGCAAAAACACACACGCGTCGCATTACACCTAATAACGTACCATCAAACTTAATGGATTACGACAACCTTTCAGACGTGCGCAGTCAGTTTCCTGTAACAAAATCGTTAATTTATTTAAACCACGCCGCCGTCGCGCCCCTGGTCCGCCCCGCGGCCGAAGCGATGAAGCGGTTCGCCGACGATGGAATGCTCTACGGATCACTGCATTATGACCGGTGGCTCGATGCGTATGAAGGTGTTCGCCGCGCGGCGGCCCGGCTGGTGAACGTGACCCCCGCCGAAATCGCGCTCATGAAAAACACCTCGGAGGGCATCGCCACCATCGCCATGGGCCTGGACTGGCGGCTTGGCGATCGTATTGTGGCGTTCGAAGAAGAGTTCCCCGCGAACCAATACCCCTGGCGGCAGCTCGAAAAATCGAAGGGCGTAAAAATAGTCTGGTTGTCTGTGACCGACCCTCTCGACAAGATCGAAAAGGCGGCAAAAGGCGCGCGCCTGCTGGCCATCAGCTTCGTGCAATATCTGACCGGCTACCGCGCCGACGTCCAGTCCATCGGCGAAATCTGCCATCGCCACGGAGTCATTTATTTCGTCGACGCGATTCAGGGGCTGGGAGTATTTCCTCTGGACGCTCGCGCCTGCCACATCGACGCGCTGGCAGCCGATGGGCATAAATGGTTGCTGGGCCCGGAAGGCTGCGCGATTCTGTATATTTCGCGCGAGCTTCAGGACCAGGTCGAGCCGGTCGAATTCGGATGGACCAACGTCGCCGGATATAACGATTACGGCGCGCGCGATATGGCTCTGCGCAATGACGCGGGCCGGTACGAATGCGGGACTTTGAACACCATCGGCTGCTTCGGCCTGCGCGCCTCCATGGAATTTCTGCTCGAAGCAGGCGCCGCGCGGATGGGCCCCATGATTCAGGCGCTGGGGGATCGGATCGCGGAAGGTGCACGGCGGAAAGGTTATGAGGTACTGGGCAAAAGAACGCCTGCAACCGGCGCGGGTATCGTCAGTTTCCGCAAGGAAGGCATCGAATCGACGGCGATCGTCACGCACTTAAAGGAACAAAAAATCTCGGCGGCTGCAAGAGCGGGGTGGGTGCGGACGTCGCCGCATTTCTACATCGCCGCGGCGGAGATTGAAAAAATGATCGGGTGCCTGCCGTGAAACGTATCGTTGCTGCCGAAACGCTTTCATCAGCTTTTTGAGCTTGCGGATCTCTGGGCCCAGATCGAGGAAATCGTCTAATTCTCGCTTAGTCATGGGCGCGTCCCAACTTCTTAAAAATTATTTGATCTTTAGCGCTGCCGAAAGTGACTTTACGAGAAGGCACCATCGCTAGATCTTCAGATGGATGCACGCGTTTGCTTGCGCTTTTCCTTGCCTTCACTTATCCAGTTAACTCGGCGCATCTTTCGCCATCCCGAAATCCCCGCCCTTGTATGTTAGTCATACGGAGTTAGCAGAGCCCCGTTGGCTGACGGGGCTCTGCGGGTTGCGCAAGATCGTCCCCGCCCTGGGTCGGTAGTTGAGACCGCCCGTCAGCTGGATCTGCGCCGCCTTCTCCGGTCGAGCCCGAACAGTCGCATGGGCCGGTGATGAGCCGAGCCCGCATTTACAAGGATGGGTATCCCGACCGTGCAAATAAATTCTAACGCAAACTGCTGGGTAGGAATCGACGTTTCCAAGGATTGGATCGACGTCGTCGTGTTGGTGGAAGAGAACAAAGTCGAACAGCTCCGTTGTGAGAGATCGGCCGGCGCGCTGGCCGGGTTGGCGGAAACATTGCTTTCCTACTGCCCGCAGGGAATCGTGCTGGAAGCCACCGGAGGATTGGAGGGCGCAGTCATCGCGGCGCTGGCCGGAGCGGGGTTGGCGGTGATGCGGATGAATCCGAAACGGGTGCGCGATTTTGCCGGCGCCCATGGATTGCTAGCCAAGACCGACGCGCTCGACGCGTACGCATTGGCGTTGTTCGGAACGCGGATGAGGCCTCAGTTGCGGGCCTGGCCTGAGGCCGAACGCCAGCAGTTGGCGGCCTGGGTGGCGCGTCAGCAGCAGCTCACCGTCGAGCGAGCCACCGAGCGCACGCGTCTGACAGGCGTCGGAACCGGCGTTGCGCAAGAGCGTGGAACGCGTGATTGCCTTCTTGGGAAAAGAAATCGCGCGGCTGGAAAAACAGTTGGCGGCGTGGGTGGCCGCATCGGAGACGTGGAAGGAGCAAGAGGCGTTGTTGCGCACCGCGCCGGGCGTGGGTCCCAAAACCGCGCTGCGATTGTTGGCCCAGTTGCCGGAACTGGGCCAAGTGAACCGCCGCCAGATCGCGGCCTTGGTGGGCTTGGCTCCGTTTGCCTCCGACAGCGGGAAGTGGCGCGGCAGGCGCTCGATTCGCGGAGGCCGCGCGGGGGTGCGCGCCATTCTCTACCTCGCCAGTTGGACCGCCGTACGAACGGCAGGGGCGCTACAAAGCTTCTACCGGCGCCTGGTGGCCGCAGGCAAACCGAGACAGCTGGCCCTGATCGCGGTCGCGCGCAAACTACTGCTCGCCCTCAATGAAATGATGCGGACCCGCCAGCCCTGGCGGCCGGCAAATACGCCAGTTCCCGCTTGACTTTTCACACAGTCGCTGACGGGCGGGGTTATAACCCGTGGCGTTAGCCAGGGGAACAGTCTGTACCAATAGCCTAACCGTGCCCCAGATACATCAACCAGCTCAGCCCGAAGATCGCCGCGATGAAGCATCCGAAACAGTACGCGGCATAGCGGAACCGCTCCCGGTCCGTCTTTTTGGTGATGATTCCCAGAACTACCGACGTGAAGAATGCGAACAGCATGGCCGCTTCGAAGTGCGATAAATTCATCTTCGGCATCGCTAATCCTTTTTCCCCGAAGCAATTTCGAATGCGTCGACCATCGCCAGCACGTTCAGCAGCCCCGCGGCTACCAGGAACTTCGTGCCGTAATCATGCACGTGCCCCGCCACGTCCGGCTGCGCGTATCCCAGCCATACCGTGACGAAATACAGCACGCCCGACATCAAATCGCCGATGAATCCGCCGTAGTAGATGACCGTCGTCAGCAGGTCGCCGCCTTGGGGTTGGAACAATGCTCCGCGCATCATCAGGCCCAATAGGAACATCGCCGCCACCGACGCCGCGAGCAGCGCCCCTCGCCCGGGACGCTTCAGCAGGAAGTGTCCTCCGCCGGGAATCAGCCAGGCCAAAGCTACCGCCGGCAACCACTTCCCCAGGGAAGGTGTTTGATCCATTGTTGTTTCTGCCACGATCTTATTTTATCCGTTTCCTGATCCGCGCGCCGAGATTCGGCGGTTGATCGTCGGCCGCGGGCGGCAGCGAGATCACCAGCGTGCCTCCGCTATCGGTCTCATGCTCCGCCAATTCCTCATTGTCGACCTCGACATCGTAGGCGCAGTGAGGCGTCAATCCGAGGATGAACAGAGCCTCTCCATCGGCCCGAAATTTCCATTCCGGATCGCGACCGCTCATCAGCACCGCGTCGCCGATATGGATAGGAGGAATGCTCGCTCCCGGACGCAGCGTTTCAATCCGCCCATTCCGGAACAGCTGCAAATGTCCCTCGAAAAAGCCGATCCACGTGGCATCCTCATCCCAGCTGGAACGCGCAAAAACATGCCCGCTGGCAGCGTCGTGAAACACTAAAGGAACCTGGAAATAACTCAGCCCCGGCTGGTAGGGATTCGCCCACATAAACTCATAAAGGATGCCCAGCGCGCCGCGCATCTGGAAGCGATCCTGCATCAGCCAACCCTGGAGATACTGGCTGTCGGCCGCATTGTTGTCGTAGGCGACCATCGCGAGCTCCGCAGCGCGCGAAAAAACCGCGTCGGTCAGATCCGGCTCCCCGTCCCGCACGTAAACCGGCACGCGATACTCGTTCTCCGCGGCCTCGAACGGACTCGGATAATGCGCCACCAGATGGTCCGTCGGCAGCATTTTGAAATACTCGAACGCCGCCTCGCGCATGTCGATTTTCAGGTTGTCGCGGATGGCGTGCATCATTTCATACAGCAGATAAATCTGTTCCCTCGGAATGGTTCGCGGATTCTTCGCCACCCCGTTGCGCCACCATTGCTGGATGATCCCCTTCAAGACCGCTTCACCTTGATCGGGCAGCCGGTCGGCCAGCGCAATGGCCGCCAGGGCCCTTCCATTTTGTTTCGCGACGTCCCCGGTGACGCCCTCCGCGAGACTCTTCTCGAGCTTCGCCGCAATCTTATCAACCTGCGGCTTGGTCATCAACGCCGAGCACCAGTCGAAAATCAAAGCGAGCTGCCGCGCGTCCGTGTGCTTGTCATCGATAGCCCACTCGACCGCTTTGCGCCCGGCAGCCTGATTCTTGGCGACCTGAGAATAGAACGCCCAGTCCACGCCCTGCTCCGGCATCGGCGCGCCGCCCACGATCAGCGTGTAAAACTGCAGCCAGCGCATCGATTCGCGATCCTTCTCGCGCTGCAACAGCCTCAGCCTCTGCTTGGTGAGCAACAGCCGTGGAGCATCGGTAAATACGTGAAAATCTTCGTCCGTTGCATCCTGAGTAAGCCCCAGAGACGCAAATAGAAGGAAAGGAAGCAGTAACCGCACAGAAATTCAATTGTGTCATAGGATGTGTCACGGGGACACACCCCCGGGGCCAACACACGCAATCGGGTGCCGATTCGGACGCGTAAAAGACTGATAAATCATCCTGCAACAAATGGCCGGGGGCGTGCTATCTTAGTTCTCGAATTGATGAAGTACCTTTGAAAACCTGCCCTCTGTTTGCAACAGGCGTGAGCGGATGAAGCGAGTGGCTGATACTAGCGTGCTTGCGGGAGCCGGTGTTGAAGTTTAAAACCGCTTCTTCATCTGTTTGGGCTAGTTGCAACAGAGGGGTTTTTTTGCCGCGCTTATATTGACCGTTTTACCGATTTTACACAGTCTTCATGGATCTAAGGGTTTCAGGCCGGTCCGGCTTTTAGAAGAGGAACAATAGGACGCGGGCCTCGACTGAGGTCTGGTTCGGACAGATGCCACGATCCTAGCCCGTCTTGGGCGGACCGCATCGGAATACGGGAGCCACCGTCACCTCGCAGCTCCGTTTCCGATGCGGTTTTTTCTCCTACCCAGCGCACGAAGGAACCATGCGCAAAGTCGCTCCCGCTTTGACTACAGTAACCCAAATAGTTTACATTGTTTCCACGGATTTTCCTACAGGAATGTACCAGGACTTTTCCAGTCCCAAACTGGCCTCCGTCCTATTGGTCCTAAGGGCTATCCCTGCGGCACACTATTTGTGCGATGCAGGATCTCTATCAGGTATTCCGCTTCACCCGCAATTGGATCCACTACGGATTTCTAGCCCACATAGCCATCTGCGTCTCGATCGCCGCTCTTGAAGGCGTGTTGGGAAGGTAGGCCGGGGAGCCAAACACACGGATGATCTTCCCAGGGGTTCGAAAAGGATTTTCGAAAAGGATTCAGGTGGGCTTTCCAATTTTCCGCGAATTGCGGCTAGGCGCGAGGTTCAGGCTCTAATTCTCGACCGGTGTTTTTTCGATTTGATCGACCACCAGAACGTCAACGCTCAATTTTCTCGCCTCCAGCCTCAGTCCAAGTTGTGACTGTAGCGCGCCTAGCAGGCCAACGCCAGGTTCGCGCTCGTTATCGCCAAGCTCTGACTCTGGCGGCACGGCCGACACGGAGGAGGACCACACGAGGGTGATATCATACGTGCCGCCAAGCCCGGTACCGTCTACGACTGGCAGACCGGCCGCTGGTGTTAAATTCATAGCTAGCTGAGCCATGCTCTGATTTGTGTAACGCAACTTGTTGCCAGAAGGCGTATTGTAAAGACCGACTTGATCGGGGAAACCATCCTTTCCGATTCTCGCCTCGCTCAGCGACCGGATCGGGTCCGGAGGCGTCACCGCAGTATGCTCTTTCAACTTTGTGCCGTTTCTTGCAACAACCAGCAGGTAGCCGTCCACATTTTTTTTGTGCCGGTGGTAGGTGAGTTTAAATCGTTCTTCAATGAGTCGCTGGAACATCGCTTGAAACTGTTCTTTCGTGGTTCCCGGGGGCACCTTCGCTGTCAGGCGAAACTGCTGGGTCCACAGCCATTGCGGCGCCTCGAACTGAAAGCTTCTGACATCGAATGCCCTCATCACGAGCGTCGCCAAGCTGCAATTGCCGCATTCGAAGAGACCGGGATCGCTGGTGCCTGGGCCCCCTCTCTGTGATCCCGTGATGCGCGTTCCCGGTCGCGGCGCGGGCATTTGCCGAATTGACGCTGCCTCGAATTCAGGCTTGGGGAGGATCTGGCTCTGCACAGTTTGCCAAAACAGAACCGCGCTTGAAATCAGGATATTGAATTTGGACATAAAAATCTTTCGTGAGATAGGGGCCGCATTTCTCGGCCCCTGGTTTTTTTAACCTTAATAATCCCACTTAGCTTGTACAATCAGCTTGGTTTTGCCAGTTACAATTACAGTCGCAATAGCCGCCCGCGCAACAGGCCGCGTGGTACGTGCCACCGCCGTCGCATGTCGTCCCGGCGCAGGTTGAAGCGCAATCCGGGTCGCACACCAAGGCAAGCGCGGGGCGAGGCAAAAATACGCCCAGCGAAAATACGAGCAGCGCTAACGCAAATCTTAGTTTCATTAAGTGCCTCCCTTTATGGTATTTAGAACTTCCCCTTCCCGGGCTTCCTGAAGCTGGCCAACCCAGGAATTGACTACCTGGCCGTTCCTACGCACTAGGATGAGTGTCGGCGTTCCGGACGCCTTGATGTGATTTCCCTCGACTGAAACCACCGATTCGGCCAATATTTTGTTCGATGAGAGATGGGACCTGTTTGCATCTAGTTCTTCGCTGGTTGCACCCACCACGCGGACGCCGGATTGACGGGCGGCTTCAGTCATGCGCCTGTAGAACGGCATGCTCGCAGAGCAGAAGTGGCAACTGCTCCGCGTTACGAGCAAGATCGTCATTCCTGCCTGTCTGAGGCCAAGCTCAGGCGTATCCTGGATGATGTCGCCGACTTGGTACGGGGACGGTGGCGGTGATGCGCGCGCTCGCTTGTAAAGGTCGGTTCCATAATGAACGCCGAAAAGAGTGCATGCGAGAATCACGGCGATATTTGCCACGGTTTCTAATCGGATCGACATTATTTAGTGGTACCTCCTTCGCATTGGCTGATAATACCCCCCCCGTTTTCGAAAAAGCAAGCGGAAAATATAGAATATTTAAAATATTCATCTTTTCCAAAAAACGCACTAAAGGCTTTAAGCCGCCGCCCAATGTAGACACCTTCCCTATATCATTTGGCTCAATGGCTGCCCCGGCCTCTTCCCGCGACAAATTGTGACCAAAGACGGCGACATCCCCTTGGTAGGCGCATGGCCGCAGATGCAACAATAGATTGATGGACCCGACGAGCAGGAAAATCCGCCGACTGAAGAAGAAAACCCATTTGCGAAATACGTGGGCATCCTTCCTGCCTTCCCTGCCGGGAAAGAGGAAATCAACGCCTGGATTCGCGACCTCCGCGGCCACGAAGATTGACGGTGGCGCGAGCTTCAGCTCGCAGCGTCGGCTTCTTTCGCTTCGCCCTTTGCCAGACTCTGCTTGACCCTCAACTTCACAATCCGTCCAATCAACTCATAAGGAATCGGCCGATCCAGCGGAAATTGCAAGTTCCCCCCCGGCCCCGCGTAAGGTGCAATTGCCTTCTCGATCTCCGCATCCCCCGATACCGGTGGATACAGTCCGATGTGTTTCTTGAACGCCGCGAAGTAAACCAAAATGCGGCCCTGGCGAAACGCCGGCATCCGGTAGCTGATGATCTCCTCCGCATCCGGCGCGTTCTTGCGAATCGTTTTGCGGATCCGCTCCAGGATCACCTGCACTTTCGGCGGAAACGCGTCGATGTACTCGTCGATGCTGGCGGGTACCGGACCCTTCATCAGTGAATCGTCCGCGTCTTCCGGTTCATATAATCCACCAGCAAATACTGCCCCAGTGTATAGGGCGTCGTGAAATAAGCCTTCCCCCGGCACAGCGACGTCACCTTCTGCACGAAATTCACCAAGCCATAATCGCTGGCCAGCATGAACGTGTTGATCAGAATCCCCGCCCGCTTACATCTGCTCACTTCTTCCAAGGTTCGAGAAATCACCAGCGGGTCCAGCCCAAACGCGTTCTTATAAATTCGCCCATCCTCGAGAGTCAGCGCCGAAGGCTTGCCGTCGGTGATCATGATGATCTGCTTCATATCCTTGCGCTCCTGCGCCAGCAGCCTCTGCGCCAGAATCAGCCCTTCCCGCGTATTCGTATAATAAGGACCCACCTGCGCCCGCGCGAGCTCCTCCATTCGCAGCTCCTCGGCCGAATCGTGGAACAGCACGCACCGCATCGTATCGCCCGGATACTGCGTGCGAATCAGATGCGCCAGCGCGAGCGCGACCTTTTTCGCCGGGGTGAACCGGTCCTCGCCATAGAGAATCATGCTGTGGCTACAATCCAGCATCAGCACCGTCGCGCAGGAGCTTTGATACTCGCTCTGATGAATCTGCAAATCCTCATATTCGAGATTCAAAGGGAGCGTCACGCCCTCCCTCTGCATCGCCGAGAACAAAGTCTGCCCGATGTCGAGATTCATCGTGTCGCCGAACTCGTACAACTTCGTCGCGCCTGAGGATTCGACACCGGTGGACAAATCCCGGGTATCGTGAGCCCCGAAACTGGCATGCCCCAGCGAGCCCAACAAATCCTTCAGCGTCTTGAATCCTAAAAAGTCGACGCTCTTATCGGTGACCTTCACCTCGACTTTCGATTCCGCATTGCCCTTCCCGCCCGCCTGCGGCTCGGTGGTGATATACCCTTCCTCAACCAGCTTCTGTACCAGCTTGCTGAGCAGCTGATCGAGCTGTTCCTCGCTCATCGACTCCAGCTGCTTCCGCACTTGCTCCGCGCGCTCCGGATCGAACATATCGCCGCGCTCGATCGCCTGCTCCAGCGCCCTCTTCAGATCCTCGAGCGTCTTCGCATTCATCTCGCTGAACTGAAAATAAGGATCGTTGAACCCGCTCTCGAGAAAAAAGTCGGACAAAGCGCGCATCAGGTCTTCCGCCGACAAGCCAAGATCGTCGCCGGTATAGCGTCCATAGCGGACGGACTTCATTGGTAATTCCTTTTCGCCGCCTTCTTCCGCTCATCGTCGACAGGTTCGCGCTTCCGAGGCTCCGCCATGAACCCGACCTCTTCATTCCGGCTAATCCGCCGATGCGCGTACAGACCTTCGAGGATAAACTCGGCCGCCGCCGCGCGCACCGCATCCGGCTCGCTCGCACCCAGCTCCAGCTTGCCGGTCTTCTCCATCAAATCCGGAATCGCCGACAACTCGCTGATCATCGCCGAGGAAGGCTGCGTCTCTTCAAGCTTCAACTGCCCCCCATTCTCGAAGAACCGTACGATGGCGTTCATATTTTCACCCTCGAAATAGCTGGTGAAAACCTTCCCAGTGGCGAGCCGGATCAATTCCCGAGCGACAGTATCGCCGCCCTTCAACTCGCCCTCATACTCCAGTTCGAGCTTCCCTGTGATCGAAGGTAGCGCCGCATAAATATCCAGTACCCGAGGCACCGCGACATCTTCTCCCGCAACCAAAGACCGCCGCTCCGCATTCGAAGCGACATTTTCCAGCACCGAAATCGGCAGCCTCTGACTGACGCCGCTGCGTTTATCGACACGTTTGTCATCCCGAGCCGAAAAAGCCAGCTGCTCCACAATCTCGCGAATATAATCCGGAATCCGCAGTTCGATGTGCACGTCCCGCGATGTCCACGCTTCCTGTTCGGTAATCGAAAGCCCGTGGTCGAGAGTCATCGGATAATGCGTGCGAATCTCGCTGCCGATGCGATCCTTCAATGGCGTGATAATCTTCCCGCGCGCCGTATAATCTTCCGGGTTCGCCGTAAACACCAGCAGCACGTCCAAAGGCAGCCTCACCGGATACCCTTTGATCTGCACATCGCCTTCCTGCATGATGTTAAACAGACCAACCTGGATTTTTCCCGCCAGATCCGGCAGCTCATTGATCCCGAAAATCCCCCGATTCGCGCGCGGCAGCAATCCGTAATGCACCGTCAGCTCATCGGAAATATTCTGCCCCAGCCGCGCCGCTTTGATCGGATCGATATCGCCGATCATGTCCGCGATGGTCACGTCCGGAGTCGCCAGCTTCTCCACGTAGCGCTGTGCGCGAGATAACCACGCGATCGGTGTATCATCACCCTTCTCGCGCACCAGTTTCTGGCACGCCGAACAAATCGGATCGAACGGATTATCGCGAATCTCGCATCCACGAATATACGGAGTATGCTCGTCGAGCAGCGTCACCAGCATCCGGATCAGCTTGGTCTTCGCCTGCCCGCGCAGCCCCAGCAAAATAAAATTGTGCTTCGAAAGCACCGCGTTGACCACCTGCGGAACGACGGTCTCTTCATAGCCGACGATCCCTGGAAACAAAGGCTCCTTCTTTTTCAACTTGCAAATCAGGTTTTCGCGTAATTCATCCTTTACGCTTCTAAGGGAGTTGCGTGTCTTCTTAAGAGACCCGATGGTCTCCGGAAGACCCGCGGAGGGGTGTTCCATATCGCGATTGTAGCAATTTGTTATGCTCATTCCTGCTCGTCCATGCCCACCGACCTTGCAGAACTGGATTTTCGCCGCTTCTGGCAGCGCCTCCAATCCATGGGATTGAACGCCTACGAAGCCCGATCGTATTTAGTCCTGGTGGGCCATCCGCGTTTTAAGGCTCTGGAACTGGCCGCCCGCGCGCATGTCCCGCGCCAGAAAATTTACGAGGTCCTCGATAGCCTGGTAGAAAAAGGATTCGCGCAAGTCGTCCAGGAAAAAACGAAATTGTTCCTGGCCGTCCCACCCGACGAAGCGATCCCCAGCTATATGGCCCGCCGCGCGCAGGCGCTGGAAACACAGCTCGCCGATCAAAACCACGCGGCCGCCGGCATGGTCACCGAGCTGATGAGCGCCTACTCGGAAGGCCAAGGCGGCCGCGGCACCTTAGATTATCTGAGGATCGTCAACGACCCGGGCCAGGTCGCTTCGCAATTCCGTAAAATGCTGAGCGAAGCGCGCGAAGAATATCTGGAATTCTCCCGCCCGCCATACGCCGTCGACCCGCTCGACGCCGAGTCGGTCATTCAAGCAAGAGCCCGCAACGTATCCTGCCGCCTCTTAGTCGAACACGGCACTCTAGACGAGCAACACGCTCGTTTCTTATCCGATTACCGAGCCGCTGGCGTTGAAGTCCGCCAGATCGAGAAAGTCCCGATGAAACTGGCGCTTCTAGATTCCCGCCAAGGCCTGATCGCGCTGCTGGATCCAGTAATCACAAAGCCTGCCTGGACCAGTGTAATCTTCGATCACGTAGGAATGGCCGAAGCCATGAAAGGCCTCTTCGAAGACTACTGGCGCCGCGCCAAATAACCACAGACTAAAGTCTGTGCCACCTTATCGAACCTGGTAGCACAGGCTTTAGCCTGTGACAGGCAACCCATACCGCCCCGGCACATCCCTAACAAACTCTTCCCAAGTAGTAAACAACTCCGCCCGCATCCCCACCGCCCGAGCCCCCTCGACGTTCTCGATCTTGTCATCAATAAACAGCGTCTCTTCCGGAGCCACATTCAGCCCCCGAAAAGAATGCTCATAAATCCCCGCCTGCGGCTTAAACAACCGCAAATCGCAAGAAAAAGTAACGTGATCGAAATGTTCCATGAACCCCGGAGTCCCGCGCAAGCTGGCAGCAATCGGATGCGGCAGATTCGACAAAATCCCCACCGTATATCCGCTCTTCCTTAACTTCTCGATCCAGACCAATACGCGCTCATCGAAGGTATTCCAAAACCCGATCTCATGCTCCACCATCCGCGCAATCTTCGAATCGTCAAACTCAGTGGAAGCATGCGCAGCAACCCCGCGCCAATATTCCGAAGGCGTCAAACCCCCATCATAAGGAAGCCGATCCTTCCACATAGCCCGCAAAAAATCGTCAACGGGCAGCCGAGCATCCGCCGCCGCCCGCTCAATCTTCTCCCGCGCAGGAGGGAAACAAATCACATTCCCAAAATCAAAAACAACAGACCGAATTTTCACCGGCCCCCATGCGCCCCATCCGCCACCTGCGGCTCCCTCCGCGTACGAATCTCCCGCACCGCGTAAATCCTTCGCCCCTGGCTCTCGAAATAAGTGCGCGTCAAGACCTCCCCCAGCAACCCCGTGCAAAATAAAATCACACCCGTCACCAGCAGCAGCGCCGCGAACACCATTAAAGGACCATGCTCCGCAATCAAATCCCGACCCGTCCAAATCTTCTCGATCGCCAACCCGAACAAAGTCCCTCCGCCCAGCCCCGCGCTGATCAATCCCCACTTCCCGAAAAAATGCATCGGCCGCGTGAAATATTTCAGTAGAAACCAAATCGTGAAAATGTCGAACATCACCCGAAACGTCCGGCTCAACCCGTAATGCGATCCGCCCGACGCCCGAGGCAGATTCCGTATCGGCACCTCCGCCACCCGAGCCCCATAAAACGCCGCCAGCGCCGGTATGAACCGATGCAGCTCGCCGTATAAGTTCACGTCTTTCAGGATTTCCGCGCGATACGCCTTGAACGTGGTGCCGAAGTCGCGCAGTTCGACGCCCGAAACCTGGGCCATCAGCCAGTTCGCAATCCGCGATGGAATCTTCCGGGTCACCGCATTGTCCAGCCGGTTCTTCCTCCACCCGCTAGCGATGTCGTACCCCTCTTCGATTTTTTCAAGCAGCGCCGGAATATCCTCAGGCGCATGCTGCAAATCCCCGTCGAGCGAAATGATGATGTTCCCCTGCGCCTCATCGAACCCCGCGGCGAGCGCCGCCGTCTGTCCAAAATTCCGCCGAAGCCGGATCACCTTCAGCCGATGATCGGTTTCCACAAGATTCGCCAGCAGATCGAAGCTCTTGTCGTTAGAAGCGTCGTCGATAAAAATAATTTCGTAAGGCTTCCGCAACCGCTCAAGCACCGCCGTCAACCGGTCGTACAACGGCAGTATCGAAGGCTCCTCATTATGAATCGGCACGACAACAGACAACATAGGATGTCCCTAGGATAGCAACCCTTTGCGTCACATCGGCGTTCATCCGCGTTTATCGGCGGCCAATTATTCTTTGCGCTTCGCTTCTTTCCCCGGCAGATTCTCCGGATTCTCATGCACCTTCGCCCGAAACGCCGCCGACATCCCCGACGCCAATGACACCGTCGAATCCCCATACTTATCCCGCATCTTATCGACCGCCTCTAACGTCTTCCGCCACTTCGCCGTCCGCGACTCCGCGAGCAAAGAAGTCTGCCCCTCCCCCGATTCCAAACTCTGCGCATAAACCCCGAGCAGCCGGATCGCCCCTCCATTCCATGCCTTGTGAAACAACCCTCGCACCGCCTCCGCCAGCTCCGCATCGATCTGCGTAGCATGATCCAAAGTCCGCGCCCGCGTGTACGTAGAAAAATCCGAGTACCGTAATTTAATCTGCACCGTCCGCGCATAAAGCGAATGATCCCGCAGCCGCCGCGCGACCATTTCCGCCAGCCTCACCAGCATCGCGTCGATTGCCTGCCTGTCTTTCGTGTCCACCGAAAACGTGTTCTCATGGCTGATCGATTTAGGATCGCCGCCTTCGCCCACCTCGCCGTCAAACCACCCGCCAGCATCCAACCCCCGAGATTTCCCAGCCAGCGCCAGCCCCCATTTCCCAAACCGAGATTCGAGAAACGAATCCTCCAGCCCCGCCAAATCCCCGACCTTGCGAATCCCGCAATCATGCAGATTCTTCTCCGTGACCTTCCCCACCCCCGGAATTTTTCGCACCTCCAAAGGCGCCAGAAACGAAGCCTCCGACCCTGGAACAATCCACAAAACCCCGTTCGGTTTCGCCTGATCCGACGCCACCTTTGCCACCAGCCGCGACCCCGCCGCGCCGATCGAACAATTCAAATCGGTAGCCTCTTTCACCATCGCGTGCAGCTTATGCGCCGCAAGCAAAGCAGGCCCATGCAGCCTCTCCGTCCCCGTCATATCGAGATAAGCCTCATCGATCGACGCCATCTCCACCCGCGGCGAAAAACTTTGCAGGATTTTATAAACTCTCCCCGAATAATCCATGTACCGGTCGCGATGCCCCTCCACAAAGATCGCCTGCGGACACAATTTATAAGCCGTCCGCAAAGGCATCGCCGAGTGCACTCCGAATTTCCGCGCCGAATAAGACGCCGCCGAAACCACTCCCCGCTCATTGGCCTTTCCACCCACCACCACGGGTTTGCCTTTGAGTGAAGGATCGAACAACTCTTCCACGGACACAAAAAACGCATCCATGTCGAGGTGAAAATAAGTCCGCACCACAGCCATGATACTGCCGGACCGCTAGCGGCGTGTGCTACTGATTTTGGTCGTCGGCGGCTCCTCGGCGGGGCGCGGCGGGTGGCCTGGGGGAGGCTTCCCGATCCATTTCTGTCATGTCGACTCGCTGGTCCCAGTCGCCTAATAAGAATCTACAGAAGTAGTCGGCTCGCACCCAGAAGAAGTAGGCGGCTTCCGCGGCGTAGCTGTGGCGCTGGCCGGGTAGAATGAATTGGTCGAAGCGTTTGTTCGCTTTAATGAGGGCGTCGGCCAGGCGCATGGTGTTGGCCATGTGGACGTTGTCATCCATGTCGCCGGTCGTCAGCATCAGGTGCCCTTTCAGGTTCTTGGCTATCTCGGAGTTCTTTTCAATGTTGTATTCGAATTTGACGGAGCCGTCTTTTTCGTTGACGACTTCTTTGATACCGTGATGCTTTTCGCTCCAGGTCTGGTTGTAGACATTGTTCTCATGGTTGCCGGATTCGCTGACAGCTACTTTGAAGAAGTCCGGATACTGGAGCATGGCGGCGGCCGACATGAAGCCTCCGCCGGAGTGGCCGGTGATTCCTACTCGATCGATATCGATAAAAGAGTCGCGGCGGGCTAACTGTTCAATAGCGGCCTTCTTGTCGGCTAGGCCGTAGTCGCGGAGATTTCCGTAGCCGAAGGTGTGATACCACTTGGAGCGGTGCGGGTTGCCTCCCCGGTTACCTACTTCGATCACTATAAATCCTAACTGAGCCAGCCCGATATTGGCGCTTCGGGGACTGAACACTTGAGTCACTTGCTCGGTCTGAGGACCGGGATAGACATAGGCGATGATCGGATACTTCTTGTTGGCATCGAAGTCGAAGGGTTTGTACATGACTCCATAGAGGTCGGTGATGCCGTCGTCAGCCTTGACGGAAAATGGCTCCGGCATTTTGAAGCCGCTGTCCATCAGGGCGGATAGGTCGGTGGTCTCCAGATCCAAGTCGAGTGCGCCGGATCGATCGTAGAGAACCGAATGCGGGGCAGTGTTGACCCGCGACGAATTATCAACGAAGTATTTCCCGTCGTCAGCCATGGCGATAGTGTGCGAGGCATCGCCAGTGTCTAACATCTTCAGACCCGTGCCGTCGAGCTTGCTGGTGTACACATGAGTGAAGTAAGGATTCTCGCCGGGTTCGCGGCCTTCGGCAGCGAAAGTGATGACTCTCGCCTTTTCGTCGATGTTATCGATCGCTTCGGTGACAAACTCACCCGAAGTCACCTGGTTCTTGAGAGCGCCCTTGCCATCGTAGAGATACCAGTGACCCCAGCCGTCTCGTTCCGACCAGTAGAGCATCTCTTCGCCGTTGTTGAGCAGGCGTAGAGGCTTGGTCTCTATATAAGTATTCATGCGGTCTTCGATAAGAGTGGTGACTTCCCCAGTCTCCGGGTTGGCTACGCAGATATCGAGTTTATGCAGATCGCGGCTTTGCCGCTCGAAGTAGAGTTTATCGGACCCGTCCGCCAGCCAAGTCTGGTCCATGCGTTGCCGCTCGCGCTGGCGGGCCGTGACCGGAGAGGTCAGTATCCTGGCGAACTGGTCTTTGAAACGGTCGATCTTCATCTCTTTGCGCGACTTGGCCGCGATGTCGAAGACTTCCATGTGAGGCTGAGGGACATTGACGTCGCCGGGCATTGCGTATTTATAAGTCTCCAGCGTCGGACGAGGGTTTTCCAAAGTGTGGATGACCCATAAGTCCGATACCTTGCGTTCATCGCGGCGGACTACGGAGAATTTCTTGGAGTCTTTGGACCAGGCGATCGTGACGGGCGGAACACGGCCGGTCTTGTCGCGCTGCCCGCCGGCTCCTTGTCCGCCTTCCTGTTGCTGTTGCTCCAGGTCGCGCTCCGCTCCGTTGATGCGCCGCGCGTAGCCGAAGAACTCTTCGCCGTCGGTCGTAAGCTGGGTTTCTTTGATCGCCGCATCGTCGGACTTTTTGAGCGCCAGTGCATAGTTGGCGGCGTCCATCATATAAAGGTTGTTCTTGCGGGCGAACACGATTAACTTTTCGTCCGGTGACATGGACGCCCAGGTGGGTTTGCGAGGCTCGGGTGTGAATTGAGTAGGCAGAGTCAGTTTGCCCGTGGCTAACTCATACTCGAAGTACAGGGTGCGCATGCGGGGATTTGGCGCGAGGCCTCCGCGTCCCCCGCGGCCTTGCGGTTCGGCGTCCTGATTGGAGGACGTGGCGCCTTGGGTCATGTCTCCCTCCTGCTCGCCGCCGATGATGGTCTGCTTGCCGTTGATGTCGGCGTCCTTCTCCACCTGGATGTCGAACTGCACCACCGTATCGTTCTTGACGAACTTAATGGTCCGGATGGGAAGATGCTGCGCGTCATAGGGAGTGCGCGTGATCAAAGTCAGCATGGCGGCCATTTTGGAGACATCGAAGATGGGCGTCTTGGTCTTCTTGACCGGGTCGACCAGCAGGAAGTGGCGTCCGCGGCTGGTTTCGTAGCTGTACCAGAAGCGATCTCCCTCAAGCCAGTGGGGGGTGACCTGGGTATCGAAGACCAGCTTGGTGATCTTGGCGGTGGTCCAACGCTGGGCGAGTTCGTAGTTGGCTTTCTGAACTTTGACTGGCTCGGTCTTGGTATCGGCGGCGCAGAGCAGGACTGCGGGTATAAGCGGCAGGAGAAAGAACTTCATATTAGGGTTAATATACACGGTTCTTCCGCTCGGGATGCCGATCGCCTGAGTGAGTACTATAGAAAAACCTTAGATCCGCCGATGGAAGGCCTGCATGGACAGTATTTTGGATCTTCAGCAGGTGGCAGAGGACAGTCCTCAGGAGTTTGAATTTGTCCTGGGGCGCCGGCAGGTCGCGAGCCTGCTGTTTGTTTTTAGCATCGTCCTCATGATTTGTGTCGCGGCATCGTATGTGGCGGGCAAGTCGATCGCACCTAAAGCGGCGCCTGTTGTTATGTCGCCGCCGGTGGTCCCTGCCGCGCCGGAGCCTCCGCCGATAATGCTGAACCAGGAACCCGCGCAGGTGGTCCAACCGTCTTTGTTCGCGGAGCCCAAGGCCGGATCGGTGTATATTCAAATGGGCGCGGTCGAAAAGGGCGTCGCGGTGATTTTTGCGGAGGGACTACGTGCGCGGGGATTGACTTCCTTTGTCGCATCCGGCCCGAGCGAGAAAATTTTCCGGGTCTTGATCGGACCACTGCCGGATCCATCCGCTTACTTGAAGGCGAAGGAAGCGGTCGACAAGATTGGCCTGGCCACGTTCGCCCGCAGATTCCCGAACTGATTACACTGGTTCGATGACCACAAAAGAGTTGGATGGACGGGTCGCGGTTGTGACCGGCGCGAGCCGTGGGCTGGGACGAGCCATGGCCGTCGAGCTGGGCGCGGCGGGGGCGAAACTCGCGCTCGTAGGACGCGACCGCGCGAAGCTGGAGGAAACAGCGGCCGAGGCGGGCGGGGAATCGGCCGTATTTATCGCCGACGTTACCGATGAGGCGCAGGTGCGCGCGCTCGAACAGGGTGTGCGGGAACGCTTCGGCCGCGTCGATATCCTGGTGAATAACGCCGGAATGAATATCCGCAAGCCGCTGGTCGACTATACGCTCGATGAGTGGAATACCGTGCTCGATACGAATCTGACGTCGGTGTTCTTAGTCTGCCGGTCGTTCATCCCGATGATGCGGGGGCGGGGTTGGGGCCGGATCATCAACCTGGCGTCGATGATGAGCCACGTTTCGCTGCCAGGACGGACGGCTTATTCGGCCAGTAAAGCGGCGATGCTCGGTGTGACGCGCGCCCTGGCGCAGGAACTGGCGGAAGAAGGGATCACCGTGGTGGCCATCAGCCCGGGTCCGTTTGCGACCGAGATCAATACCGCGCTGATCGAAAATCCTGAGTTGAACCGGCAATTTTTGTCGAACATACCGCTCGGGCGCTGGGGAAAAGTCGAAGAAATCGGGAAGCTGGCCCTGTATTTATGCTCCGATGCGGCGGGTTTTATTACCGGATCCGATGTCGTGATCGACGGCGGATGGACGTCGCGATAATAAAATTGCATTAAGAAAATTTGAGGGCGGATCGGGCCGAAATGGCCTATCATGTGCTACATGGGCTTGCTTGCTTATCTGCTTTGCTCTGCCGGGTTGCTGACGATCCGCGAAGTGCCCGCAGGCACTCGCCTCGAAATCCGGTTAACGAGCACGGTGGGAACTTATGCAAGCAAAGCCGGATCCCCAGTAAGCGCCGTCCTGATTGCGCCGGTTCACGTCGGAGGTGAACTGTTGCTGCCTGCCGGAAGTATTCTGACCGGCACGGTAAAGTCGGTGCGGCGCGTGGGGCTCGGAATCGTGCATGAGACGGCGGCGATGTCGCTCGAGTTTACTGAGATCATTCTGCCGGACGATGAAACTTTGCCGCTCTCCTCGCGGGTGATCGCGGTGGATAATGGGCGGGAGCGAGTGGATAAGAACGGCGAGATCGGCGGCTTCCGCATGACCTCGAGCGTCGCCTATCGGGTCAGCGGCTATATCCGAATGGCGCTGATGTTGAACGTTCACGCGGAACTGGCGGCCTGGGCGATCAAGACTCTCGTTGTGCAGGTTCCGGAGCCGGAAATTTATTTCAAGCCCGGCGTCGAACTCTCGTTGACGTTGAAAGAGCCTCTTCCCGCGCGGGCGCAGCGCGAACCCGAAGATGCGCCGCGGCGGCTGGCGGAATCGGAGCGGGACGCATTGGACCAGATTTTAGCCATCATGCCTACGCGGGCGACGGCTCCATCGAGCGGGCGTCCTTCGGACCTGCTCAACTTGATGTTCGTGGGATCCCGGGAGCAGATTTCAGAGGCCTTTCGCGCCGCTGGATGGTCTCAGGCGGAGCCCTCTAATATGCACTCGCGCATCATGGGCATCCGGGCCTTTGTCGAAGGACGTTCGAGCAATTCGTTTCCCATGACCCCTCTGCTGTTGAACAACGAAGAGGCGGATATGTCCTGGCAGAAAGATCTTAACGATATGTCCAAGCGCCACCACATCCGCATCTGGAAGCAGCCGCAGATGTGGAACGGGCAAGAGGTTTGGGCCGGCGCGGCGACGCGCGACATCGATTTTGCGTTTATGCACCACGGCAGGGCCATGACGCATCGGATCGATGGGAATATCGATCAGGAGCGTGATAAGATCGCCTACGATCTGGCCTTTACCTCCTATGTGGACATGTTGGACTGGCAGGAGCGTAGCAGGCTTCCGGCGGTGACGCGCAACGGAACGGGCGACCTGATGAACACCGATAAGAGGATCGCCGTGCTCCGCTTCCGCGACTGCGAAACGCCGCGTTTTTCGACCGACACGCAGGAGATGGATTCAATCCGGGTGCATGGCCGCATGGGGCAGCGCTTTGTGCGGCGGGAGATTCTGAGCATGCGCAACGATATCGTCCGCAACAATATGTACTGGCGCGGCTACGAAGGCGTGCGCTGGATCGTGACCAATATCCGCAAGCGCAATCATGCTCCGGAAGCGGCGGATGTAGCGCCGAAAGCCCCCTTCACCCGCTTTGTTTCCCTGCGTTAATCCCGCCAGTGCCGCGTCGATAATGAAAACTGCGGAAAGTGGGGACTGCCTACTCTGTCCCAAGGCGCCCGCGATGCACGAAGAAGCACCTACCTGCTGCGCCTCCGTGGACAGAGCGGGCTGTCCCCACTTTTTGCCCCGGCCCTTCAGCTCGACGGCGCAGCCGCGCTCCACACCCACTAATTCTGGCGGATCATCCCATGTCTGCGCAGCGTTTCGATCGTCGATTCCAGAGGCAGCGCTTCCACGGTGCGTCCATTGCCGGTAGTGGTTTCGGCGCGGAATAACGAGTTATAAATCGCTTCCTCCGTCGCTTCAATCACGGCGGGAAACAGCGGTGAGACCGCGTCGTTCGAGAGCAAGTCCGTTTTGCGCGACGTCGTGAACGCGATCGCGTAATCACCCGAGCCGTTCGATCCGGCTGAGCCGGTTCTGCCCAGACCCATCATCGTTCGCGCGGCCAGACGATGCAGATTGCGGCTATCGGCCGGCGCATCCGTGGCTACGATCATCATGATCGATCCGTCGGCCGTCACTCGATGGGAAGCAATGGTGCGAGCATGCTCAATCGGCACGCCCAAAATCGTGAGGCGTCCCCCGAAATTCGATTGCACCAGCACCCCGACCGTGTGCTCGCCAACTTTGCGGGAAGAGGTTCCGATCCCGCCTTTCCATCCGAACGCGATGGTTCCCATGCCTGCGCCGACGCATCCTTCCTCCACTTGCCCGGACTTCGCGCTCTGCAGCGCGGCGAATACCTCGTTGTGACCGACGTGGCGCCCCTGAATATCGTTCAGCCCTCCGTCATTGGTCTCCCCGACCAGGGGATTGATCGATCGGACGTTCGCGTTCCCGTCGAGCGACAGCATGTAGTTGATCAACTCATCGGCTACACGGAAAACATTTAAAGTGGACGTAAGCAGGATCGGCGTCTCAATTTCGCCCAGCTCATTCACCTGCGTCGACCCCGCCAGCTTCCCGAAAGCGTTGCCGATATACACCGCGCCCGGGACTTTTTCGCGAAACAGATTACCGCCGTGCGGCAGAATTGCGGTAACGCCGGTGCGGATATTCGCGCCGCGATTTAACGTCGCATGGCCAACCCGGACGCCGGCAACGTCGGTGATCGCGTTTAACGGCCCGGTGGGCAGCGTGCCGACGATGACCCCAACCTCTCGCGCGCGCGGCCTTACCGCCATTGCCTGCGCTCGCGCAAAGAAGTGATGTGCGCGGCATGATGTTTCCCGTGCCACGCGTACAGCGCGAGATTTTTTTCGAGCGGCACTAGGCCCAGCTCGGGATGGCGGAACTGCTTCGCGAAATCCACCTCAGTCATGGAGCGCAACAGAATCACCCAGCGCCGATGCAGATTGTCAAGCATGGCGAGTGAAGTTTCGAGCGGAGTCTCGCGCACATCCGCAGTCTCCGCCCACGCCGCTTCGTCATACGGCTTGATGGTGGGCTCCTGTTCGGTAAGCGCGAGCTTGAAGCGTATGTACGCGTTCATGTGGCTTTCCGGCACGTGATGGATCACCTGGCGCACGGTCCATCCGCCATCGCGATAAGGGGTGTTCAACTGGTCTTCGTTCAGACCGGCGATGGCGGCGCGAAATTTGGCCGGGGCTTCGGCGATTTCAGCGATCCATTTCTCTCGCTGCGCCTTCGTACTGGGCGCTTGGAACGAGAACCGCCCGATCGGATGTCTGAGGTCTTCCGTTGGAGTTGCCATAAATTTCCTGGTCCTTATATTGGAGTTCGTACAGCTTACGATAAATCCCGTCGCGCAAGGAAAGCAGCTCCTGATGCGTCCCGCTCTCCCGCAGCTGCCCCTTGTGCATCACGAAAATACGGTCGGCGCGTTGAATCGTCGAAAGGCGATGCGCGATGACCAGTGACGTGCGCCCCTCCACCATTTTCGCCAGCGCCTCGCGCACCCGGAATTCGGTTTCCGTGTCGACGCTGGACGTCGCCTCATCGAGGATCAGAAACCGCGGATTATGCGCCAGCGCGCGGGCGAAGCTGATCAGCTGCTTCTGGCCGGTCGAAAAACCGTTGCCGCGCTCCCGCACCGGATGCGCGAATTTTTCGGGCAGCGATTCCACGAATTCCAGAAGATTCACCTGGCCCGCCGCTTCTTCAATCGCACGCTCGCCGATCGAAGATGTCCCCAGGCGGATGTTCGATTCCACAGTGCCCGTGAATAAATACGGGTCCTGCAAGACCACCCCAAAATGCCTGCGCAGATCGTCTAGCGAAACCTCGCGAAGCTCCACCGATTGCGTTCCGCCAACCACCCGGATGTGTCCCCGCTGAATATCGTAAAAGCGCAGCAGCAGGTTTGTCAGCGTGGTCTTGCCCGCGCCCGTATGTCCGACAACGGCGATGGTTTCGCCCGGCTCGATGCGAAAACTCACATCGCGCAGGACCCAATCCTCGTCTTTATATGCGAACCACACATGATCGAACTCCAGGGCCACGGGCCCTTCGGGAAACGCGCGGGGCGAGGCGGGCGAGCTGACATGCGTCGGAGTGTCCAAGAGTTTGAACACACGCTCGCTCGCGGCCATCGCCGATTGCAGGATGTTATATTTTTCACTCAGGTCCTGAATGGGGCGGAAAAAGCGCAGCCCATATTGAAAGAACGCGATCAGGATGCCCAGCGATAGCGCGCCCTGCCGCTCGCGGTATCCTCCATAAGCCAACAGCATGGCTAGCGATAGCATTCCCAGAAATTCCACCACCGGATAGAACCATCCGTAGGAAAGAATCGAATCCTTGAATGCTTCCATGTGGTCGCGATTAATA
Organism: Bryobacterales bacterium; assembly: GCA_963698105.1. Lineage (GTDB taxonomy): Bacteria > Acidobacteriota > Terriglobia > Bryobacterales > Bryobacteraceae > Palsa-187. The sequence continues at coordinate 17,522 of CAVOPN010000021.1, read as the reverse complement.
GCCGCGAATTCCTCGCAGGACCGGGCCTCGCGATTGAACAGCTGCACCACCGCCATGCCGTTCACATGCTCCTGTAAATAGGAGTTGATACGCGCGACCGCCACGCGGATGCGGCGATAACTCTGCTGCACCGTGCGCCGGAAGATGGCGGTCACCAGCACCACGATGGGCAGCACGCCGATCAAGACAGCGGTCATTCCCGGACTCAAGCGGAACATCACCACGATGACGAAACTGAGCACCAGAATGTCGCCGAGTATCGTTACCAGGCCCGACGCCCACAGTTCGTTCAACGCGTCTACATCGGTTGTGACCCGCGTGATCAGGCGGCCCACCGGGTTACGATCGTAATACTGGACATCCAGCGTTTGCAGCCGCTCCATCAACTCGCGGCGCAGGTCGAACATGGCCAGCTGGCCGGTCCGCTGCATCAGATACGTCTCGATAAATTCGCAGGCGAACCCGGCCAGCAGCGCGGCCAGATAGAGCGCGGAGATCTGCGCGAGCCCGGTCCACACGTCGGCGGCCAGCCAGCGGTCGATCGGAGAATGAACCGGATAATCGGGCTTGGCGAGATACCGATCGATGGCCAGCTTAGTCAGCAGCGGTCCCGCGATCTGCGCGATCGATTGCAGCAGCAGAAAAAACAGCGACACCGCCACCGCGCCGCGATACGGTTTCAGATACCGCACCAGCCGCCGCATCAGGCGGCTGTCATAAGCTTTGCCGAGGACTTCTTCTTCCAAAATCCAGCGTAGCGCAGTTTATTCATGGTTAACTTGAATGCGTGAACTTAGACGGAGTCATCGTGGTCGACAAGCCGCGCGGCTGGACCTCGCATGACGTAGTGAATAAGATGCGGCGTTTCGCCGGGACGCGCAAGGTGGGGCACCTCGGCACGCTCGATCCCTCCGCCACCGGCGTACTGCCTCTGGTCATCGGCCGCGCCACCCGCCTCGCGCAGTTCTATACCCGCAACGACAAGATCTACGAAGGAATCATTCGCTTCGGCCAATCGACGGATTCCTACGATGCCGACGGCGAGCCCACCACGCCCGAGGTCGCGGTCACGCTGGAGCGGTCCGAAATCGACGTGGCGCTGGACCGGTCGCGCGGCGAGTTTATGCAGCTCCCTCCTCCGGTTTCAGCCAAGAAAATCGGCGGCACACCCGCCTATGAGCTGGTTCGAAAGCACCAGCCGGTGGAACTGGCGTCGGTTCCCGTGCATGTTTACGCGCTGGAGATTCTGAGCATGGACGGGTGCGAGGCCGCTATTCGCGTCCACTGCTCCGCGGGTACTTATCTTCGCAGCATCGCGCACGACGCCGGCCAGGCGCTGGGCTGCGGAGCCCACTTGAAAAATCTGCGCCGCATCGCCTCCGGCGATTTTAAAATCGATTCGGCCCTCACCCTGGAGCAGCTCGCGACCCTGTCCGAAGAGGGCCGGATGATCGAGGCTTTAGTCCCCGCCGCGCAGCTGCTGCCGGACTTTCCGGTGGAAACGGTGGATGCCGTCACCGCCGGACAAATTCGCAACGGCCGCGATTTCCGCGTGTCTCCATTCCGGCCTCGCGCCGGTACGCGATTCGTAAAGGCGCTGAACTCCGAAGGCGATTTAATCGCCATCGGCGAAGCGCGCCTTCCCCATCTTTACCATCCCGTGCTGGTGCTCTGATCAGGTGAAATAAAATTCATTTTCTTCAAGTATTCTAATGACAGTGCCGCGCGTTCTGGGTTTCGTGGTTCTTCCAATGTGGCTGGCTGCCGCGCCGCTGTCAGTGGCCGCTCGTCCACAGGATCCTACCGAAAAAAAAGCGGAGGAGCCGAAGCCCGATACCTTCTTTGCGGGAACCGTGGTCGAATTCACGCCCGAAAAAATCACGGTCTCACGAGTGAATCTCGGGAAGATGGAAAAACGCGTCTTCCGGGTCACGCCCCATACCAAGTGTGAGGGCAAGCTGGCGAAGAAAGTGCGCGTGACGGTCCAATACGTCACCGGCGAAGACGGCGAAACCGCGGAGCTGATCATCGTCCGCGCCGCCCAAAAAAGAACCCAGAAGTAATCACGCCTTCTTCTTTTTCGTCCACCCCGTTTTGACCACTTGCCGGGCGCGTCCCAGCGCCAGCGCGCCCGCGGGAACCGCGTCCGTGATCACGCTTCCGGCGCCGATGTAACTGCCCTCCGCGAGCTCCACGGGAGCCACCAGAGTGGAATTGCTGCCGACAAAGACCCCCGCGCCGATAGTCGTGCGATGCTTCTTTTCGCCATCGTAGTTGCAGGTGATCGTGCCCGCCCCGATGTTGGTGCACTCCCCGATTTCCGAATCGCCCAGGTACGCCAGGTGCTGGCTCTTCGCCCCCTCGCCGAGATGCGTTTTTTTCAACTCCACGAAATTGCCGACCCGCGCGTCCCGGCCCACATGCGCATCCATCCGCAGGCGCGCGAACGGACCCACCTGCGCCTCATTATCGATCCGCGAATCGCTGATCAGAGTATAAGGAAGCACTCTTACGCGGTCGCCCAGAATGGCGTTTTCGAGAATCGCGCCCGTTCCGATCCGGCAGTCTTCGCCGATGTGCGTTGCGCCCAGGATGCGGGCGAACGGCTCAATCACCGTATCGATACCGGCATTCACCCGCGCATCGATGGTCACCGTCTCCGGACGCTCGATGGTAACGCCGCCCAGCATTAATTCTTCATTTTTTCGAACGCGCAGAATGCGATCCGCGGCAGCGAGCTCGACGCGCGTGTTGATTCCCAGCAGCTCCGCCGCGTCCTCGACGTGCATCGGACGCACGCCCTGTCCATGGTCCGCCAGGATCTCCGCCATGTCGGTGAGATACAGCTCGCCCGACGCCGGATTCGGAACCAGTTCCCCAATGTATTTCCACAACAGCTCCGACCGGAAGCAATAGATGCCGGAATTGATCAGCTTGATTTTCCGCTGCTCCGCCGTCGCGGCCTTCTCCTCGACAATTTGAATAACCCCTCCGTCTTCATTCAGCAGAATCCGCCCATAGCCCGTAGGATCCTCGAGAGTGGTGGTGATCAGCGTCGCCGCCTCGTCAGAATCGGCTTGCGTATCCCGCAGACGCGCGAGCGTAGCCGCCGTCAGCAGCGGCGTATCGCCGTAAAGGACGGTCAGCAAGCCATCGTGCGGAACCGCATGCCGGCACGAAGCCAGCGCATGCCCCGTTCCTTTCTGCTGCTCCTGGCGCACGAATCCGACGCCCAGCGGCCGCAGCAAATCTTCCACCTGCTCCGCCTGATGGCCCGTGACCACTACGATGTGTCCATAAGGCGCCAGCGTTCGCGCGGCTGCTACCACTTGTTCCACCAGCGCGAGGCCGCCCGCGCGATGCAGCACCTTCGCGCACTTCGATCGCATGCGCGTTCCCAATCCAGCGGCCAGAATAACCACCGTGTGATTCATTTTCGCTTCAGCTTCCTTTTGTACTCTTTTTGCGCCAGCTCGAAGGCGATCGCACCGATCACGCTGCTGTCGTGCCGGATCTTTTCCTGCACCCGTTTGCCGGACATACGCACCAGATCGGCGGATATTACTTTCAACCCCATACCCTCCAGATTTTCGATGTCGTTCTCTACCGGTCGGGCGGCGTTGGCCTGGTACCGGTCCAGCACCTTACCGCGAATGGCATGAGAATTGACCACGCACACGTCCAGAATCGGCAGTTTCGTATGCCGGTGTATGGCCTCGACATGATCGGACGCGCGAAAATTGGTGGTCTCCCCCGGCTGCGACATCAGGTTCACAAAATACGCCTTGCGTGCCGGCGACGCCGCGATCGCCTTGGGAATCCCCTCCACCAGCAGATTCGGAATTACGCTCGTGAACAGCGATCCCGGCCCCAGCGTGATCAGGTCGGCGTTCGCGATCGCGTCGAGCGTTTCCGGCAGAGGCTTGGGATGGCGGGGATGAATTTCAATCTTTTCGATGCGTGACCGGCTGCGGCTGATGCGGGATTCTCCCGCGACCTTCTTGCCGTTGGCCAGCGTTGCCTCAATTACCACGTTGGCCGCGGTCGACGGATAAATATGCCCCAGCACCGCCAGCACCTCGGCTGAAAATCGAACCGCCTGGTTGAAATCCCCGGTCAGATAGGTCATCGCGGTCAAGAACAGGTTGCCGAAACTGTGCCCCTTCAACCCGCGGCCGTTCGAGAAACGAAATTGAAACAGCCTGCTCATCAAGGTTTCATCTTCAGAGAGCGCGACCATGCAGTTGCGAATATCACCCGGCGGCAGCACGTCGAAATCGCGGCGCAGGCGGCCGGAGCTGCCTCCGTCGTCGGTCACGGTCACGACGGCGGTGATGTCCAGAATGCCTTCGCCCGCCTTTACATAGCGTTTCAGCCCCCGCAGCAGCGTCGAAAGCCCGTTCCCTCCGCCTATCGATACGATGCGCAGCGGTCTGTTTTGTAAAGCGGATCCCATTTCGCTTTTTATCTGGTCTGCCCCTTAGAGCATCTCACGAGGCCCTCGCGTTTCCAAGTTATCCGACCTTAGCGGGTCCGGCATCGCGTCGAAACACTTCATCTATATTCTGTTCGCAGAGGTTTCCCCGATGACCACTCCCCAACCGGTCTCCGATGCCGCACGCGCGCTGCTCGCGGAGACCACCATTCACGCCGCCGCCTGTTGGTTTTTCGAAAAATTTCTCCTGCCTCACGAATTGGACGCGGCCTGGACGGAGGCGGCTCTTCAGCCCACAGGCCAGCAGCTGTTCGAGACCCTGCTTGACGGACTTGGGGTGGTTTGCGACTGCCAGGCTTCCGATCTGCATCGCGTCCCCCGCCGAGGGCCGGTGGTCGCGGTCGCCAACCATCCTTTCGGGATGGTGGAAGGCGTCATTCTCGGGTCGCTGCTGCTGCGCGTTCGTCCGGACGTGAAATTCCTGGCGAATTCGATGCTGTCCAATGTTCCCGGCCTGGGTGAATACGTGTTTCCCGTGAACACCTTGGGAGGCGCCGCCAAAGAAAACTGGCGATCGCTACGGCAGAGTATCGATTGGGTGAAGAAAGGCGGCATGCTGGTCGTGTTTCCCGCCGGCGAGGTATCGTCGCTGCGCCTTTCGAAGCTCGAAATTTCCGATTCCAGGTGGGACGACAAAGTCACGCGCATCATCCAAATGGCGGGCGCCTACCGCCTGGCCGGCACGGACGTGGTGCCGGATCTTTATACCACCACGCTGTTCCGCTTCCGCGAAGGCTTGCTCGCCAATATGAACCCCGCGCTCGAGCTTGGCCGCTCCTTCGTGCGCATTGAATATCAGAAAAGTTTTTTGGCGCTGCTGCTGCTGTGGAAAGGCATCGGGCGCTACGTGGCCAGGAATCCCCGCTACCGTAAGCTGTTCGGTCCGGAGAGCATCAGCCGCGCGTATAGTGAGGCGTCGCGCGCGCTCATCGTCGCCTATCTACAGGAGCGCTGCGCCAACCGCGATCTGGCCAGATTCGTCGAACCGCGCCGCCGGTTTCGCGCGCCCCGCCTGCGCGGCTGCGATCCGCATCAACTCGCCAATCTGCTCGATAATGTCGAGGAACTCTGCGACGCCGTCGCCGATCTGGAGCCCGATGGAAAAGGCCTTCCGGTGCTGCTGCGCCAGTATTTGAAATGCGGAGGCGAGATGCTCGCCTTCAATGTAGACAGCGCGTTTTCCGATGTGGTCGAGGGCCTGGTGATAGTCGACTTGGTGAAGATGAGCCGTCCCCAACTCGAGAAATACCTGGGAAAAGAGGGTACTGCGGGCTTTCTGCGCGTCCATACCGAAAAAAAACAAATTATGTAATAAATGTTTTTTCCACCGCTGCCGTTTTGTAACATTCCCCGGATAACAATGGGGCATGAAGTGCGATCTGCATGTTCACACCCATCATTCCGGCATGTGCACCGTGCCCGTCCTGAACCGGATTTGCCGGGAAAGCTATAACGATCCGCGCGAAGTCTACGAGACGCTGAAGCGGCGCGGGATGGACTGCGTCACGGTGACGGATCACGATTCGATCGACGCGGTGGAATCGCTGCGCCATCACGAAGATTTTTTCCTGAGCGAAGAGGTGAGCTGCCAGACCGAGCATGGCACCCACCTGCACATGGGTGTATACGGGATCGAGGAGCGAAGCCACGCCGATCTCCAGTGTCGACGCGACGATTTGCCCCGTTTAATCGCCTATTTGAACGAAAAGCGACTGCTTTTTAGCATCAATCACGTTTTTTCGAGCCTCACCGGACCCAGAACCGAGGCTGATTTCGAGGATTTCGCCACTAAATTCCCCGCCATGGAGACTCTCAACGGCCAGATGCTCGCGGCGGCCAATCGCCACGCCGCGGCATTCGCGGAGCGCCATGGAAGGATCCCGTTAGGAGGCAGCGACGCCCATACTCTCGCGTCCTTAGGGCGAACCTACACCACGGTAGCCGGCGCCCGCACCGGAGCCGAGTTCATTAAGGGCCTGAAGCACGGACGCGGCACGGTAGCCGGTGAATCGGGCGACGTATGGAAACTGACCCGCGCGGTGGGTTCGATCGGTTTTTCGCTAGTGGGCGAAAAGCCCTGGACGGCGATCCTGCTGCCGCTGTTGAGCTTCGTTCCAGCAATCATGATCGTCAACTTTTTGATGGAGTTATCGTTTGCTGAGAAATGGGGAGGCCGGATGGCCGGCAGCGTTAAGACGCCCGTTTCCGCCGAGGCGCTTCTTCTTCGATAGCGTCTTCATCGAAGGCCGGAAGCTGCTCCAGATCCTCCGCCTCGAAAACCTGATCGCAGTCCAGACACCGCATATAATCGATCCCGTCGCGGCGCATCAGGAGTTCAGTGCGTTGGTGTTCACAGCCCGGCATAGAAGCAGATTATCCCTATTCTAATCAGAGTCGTAGCTTTGTCAAGCCCCCTGACCATTAAAAAAAGCGCAGTCCTGGTATACTTTAGGAGTTTTGCGCATCCACTTCTCAAGGATTCAACTCATGAAAAAATGTTTCAGCCTCTGTGCCCTGTCCGCGATCACGCTCCTCAGCGCTCAAGCGGCCGCGAACTTTACCGGCGAGTGGAAATTGAACCTCGCTAAATCCGACTACGGACCCATCCAGCAGTTTGCCCCGGAGTTCATGATTCGGACCATTAAGCACAACGATCCGGCTCTTGAGATCTCCACCCATCAGAAGGGTGCGCAAGGCGAGGTCACCACCGAGCTGAAATACACCACCGACGGCAAACCCGCGGAAAATAAGGGTTCCAAAGGGACCGCAAAATGGGATGGCGACAAACTGGTGGTCGATAGCGTCCGCGATCTGCAGGGGACGGACATCACCACTCATGACGTGTGGTCGCTCTCGCCGGACGGCAAGACTATGACCGTCAACAGCCACCTGACCGCGCCCCAGGGCGAGTTCGATATCCTTTTTGTTTTCGATAAGCAATAAATGGGAGAGCAGTTATGAAGACACTGATCAGCACTCTGTTCGTAATCGCGGCCGCCGCCAGCATGTCCATGGCCGCCGATAAACCAGATTTTTCCGGCGAATGGAAAATGGACGCCAACAAGAGCGTGTTCCCCGTCCCGGATTTTGCGCCCACTTCCATGACCCGCAAGATCGATCACAAAGATCCCGACGTTACCGTCAACGAAGCCCGAAGCGGCGCCCAGGGGGACATGAACACGATCATGAAATATTCCACCGACGGCAAGGAAACCACCAATAGCCTGATGGGAAACGAGGTGAAGAGCAAAGGGACCTGGGAAGGCAAAACTCTGGTCATCAACAGCACCGGAAACTTCGGCGGCGCGGATGTGAAGTTCACTCAAAAGTGGGCGCTATCCGATGACGGCAGGACCCTTACCGATATCACCAGCTTTTCGTCGCCGCAAGGCGACCTCGAGATGACCTTCGTGCTTGTGAAGCAGTAGCCATGGCGAAACTCGCGCTGATCTACGGCATGCGCCTGCTTCCGGCCGACGAAATCGAGAACGTCGGCGAAGCCGAGATCAAACTTAAGAGCGGCAAATCGGCCCACGTCACCATGCATCTGATCGATGGCGGAGAAAAAGAAATCCGCGCCCAGCTCGAGCAGTCCCTCGACGCCTTCTTCGAGTTCTACCCCGAAATTTAATCGCCGTATCAGCCAAGCAATTAGCATCAGGTTCGCCTTGGGGGCGGCCAATTTTGGCGGCCGCCGCCCTTTTAGGCGGCTTCTTGCTGAAAGATAAAAGCCTGCCCCAAAGCAGGCTGCCGCCAAAATTGGCCGCCCCACAAATGTATGCACCGAACCATGCATCTGATCGATGGCGGAGAAAAAGAAATCCGCGCCCAGCGGGAGCAGTCCCTCGACGCCTTCTTCGTGTTCCACCCAGAAATTTAATCCTGTTTGTGCGGCGTTCCGCCCCTCCGCCACCGATAGCGATGATAACCGCGAAAAGTGGGGACTGCCAACTCTGTCCAAGGCGCCCGCAACCCGCAAAGCAGCGAAACTACTCCGCCGCCGTGGACAGAGCGGGCTGTCCCCACTTTTCGCCCCGGCCACTCAGCCCCGTCCCGTCAGCGGGGATATCGTGTAACGTAGATGGAATTATGAACCGCGCGCTCCTACTCCTCCTCGCAGCCGGTGCCTTGTTCGCCCAGACCCCCAAAATAACGACTCCCAAACAGGCCCTGGGATTCAACATCGGCGACGATTATCAGATGGCGAGCTACTCTCAACTCGAGTCTTACTGGAAGAAACTCGCCTCCGAATCCGACCGCATGAAGCTGGTCGACATCGGCCTCACCGCGGAAGGCCGTCATCAATGGGTGGCCGTAATCTCCTCGCCCGCCAATATAAAGAATCTCGCCCGCTACCAGCAAATCTCCCAACGTTTAGCCCACGCCGAAGGCCTCAACGAAGATGCAGCGCGCGCTCTCGCCCGCGAAGGAAAAGCCGTGGTCTGGATCGACGGAGGCCTCCACGCCACCGAAACCGTCGGCTCCCAGCAGGAAATCGAAATGGTCTATCAGATGGTCAGCCGTTCGGACCCCGAAACCATGCGTCTGCTCAACGACGACATCCTCCTCTGTGTCCTCGCCAATCCCGACGGCCAGGAGCTGGTCGCCAACTGGTACATGCGCGAAAAAGACGAGAAGAAGCGCACCCTCAACGGCCTGCCTCGTCTCTATGAAAAATATATCGGACACGATAATAATCGCGACTCTCTCACCTCCAACATGCCGGAGACCACCAACATGAACCGCCAGCTGTTCATCGAGTGGAATCCGCAGATCATGTACAACCACCACCAGTCCGGCCCCGCGGGCGAAGTGATTTTCATTCCCCCGTTTCGCGATCCCGTTAATCACAATCTCGACGCTCTGGTCACGCTCGGCATTCAGGCAGTCGGTACCGCGATGCATGAGCGTCTGGTCGCGCAAGGCAAGGGCGGCTCCGGCATGCGCACCCAGGCGAACTACGACGGCTGGTGGGACGGAGGCATTCGCAACACCTGCACCTATCACAACACCATCTCCATCCTCACCGAAATTATCGGCGGCCCCACCCCCATGTCGATTCCGCTGGTTCCCGGCAAGCAGTTGTACATCAGCGATCTGCCTCTGCCCGTCGCCCCGCAGGAGTGGCATTACCGCCAGTCGATCGATTACGAAATGGAAAACAATCGCGCGATCCTCGATTACGCATCCCGCAATCGCGAGCCGCTGCTTTATAACTTCTATCGCATGGGCATGAACTCGATTGAACGCGGCAGCCGCGACAACTGGACCATCACTCCCAAGCGTATCGACGCGCTCCGCGAAGCCGCCGCGAAATTACCCGCGAGTGCCCGTGGCCGAGGCGGCGCGGCCGGCGGAGGCGATGCCCCCGGAGGCGGACGCGGCGAAGCGCCCGTCCCCTCCGACCTATACGAAAAAATCCTCCACGATCCCGCGTATCGCGACCCGCGTGGATACATCATGCCGTCCGATCAGCCCGATTTCGCCACCACCACCAAGTTCGTCAATTCTCTGCTAAAAAGCGGCATCACGGTCCTGAAAGCATCCGCGCCCTTCGCAGTAGCAGGCAAAAAATATCCCTCCGGATCTTATGTAGTCAAGTCCGCGCAAGCCTTCCGCCCCATGGTCCGCGAAATGTTCGAGCCGCAGGATCATCCCCACGAAGAAGCCTATCCGGGAGGCCCTCCCGTGCAGCCCTACGATATCGCCGGGTGGACGCTCGCCATGCAGATGGGCGTCGAGTACGACAAAATTCTGGACGGCTTCGATGGACCCTTCCTCAAACTCAGCGGTCTGCAGCAGCCGGACCCCGGCTCGATCGTGGGCGCCGCGAATCCCGCGGGATATTTGATCAGCCACCACATCAACAACTCCTTCGTGCTGGTAAATCGCCTCTTGAAAAATCATACCGACGTGTATTGGCTCAAGACGTCGCTAACCGCCGACGGACAGGATTTGGGAACCGGCACAATCTGGGTTCCAGCATCGTCAACCGCGTTACCGGTCCTTCAAAAAGGCGCCCGCGAACTTGGCATAACCGTCCACGCCGTCGCAAAAGCGCCCGCGGGAGAAGCGTTCAAGATTCAACCGGTCCGCATCGGACTCTACGACCAATACGGAGGCATGATGCCCTCCGGCTGGACCCGCTGGCTGTTCGAGCAATTCGAATTTCCCTTCGAGATCGTGTATCCCACGACGCTCGACGCCGGAAATTTGCGTAGCAAATTCGACGTTCTCGTCTTCGCCGATGGAGCCATGCGCCGCGGCACATCCGGACGTGGACGCGGAGGCGTAGTAGAACCCGCAACGGTCCCCGAAGAATATCGCGCATCACTAGGCCGCATCACCGAAGAAAAATCCATCCCCGAAATCAAAAAATTCGTCGAGTCCGGTGGGACCATCGTCACCGTCGGCAGTTCCACCACGATGGCCGATCTGCTGGGCGTCCCCGTCACCGACCACCTGGCAAATCTTCCGCGCGACAAGTTCTACATCCCCGGCTCGCTCATCCGCGCGACCATCGACAATACGAATCCGCTAGCCTACGGAATGCCCAATACCGTGGAAATGTTCTTCGACAACAGCCCCGTCTTCAACATCGGCGCCGGAGTAAAACCAATCGCAACCTTCGTCGGCAAAGAAACGCTGGATAGCGGTTGGGCCTGGGGCCAGCAGCATTTAGACGGCGGAACCGCCGTAGCCGAAGCCAAGGTCGGCGAAGGAAAAGTGTTGATCATGGGCCCCGAAGTAACCTTCCGGGGCGAACCTCACGCCACTTTTAAGTTGCTGTTCAATGGAGTGCTCTACGGTACCGCCCAACCCACCCAACTCAAATGACTGGGATGAAACCCGCGGAAAGTGGGGACTGCCAACTCTGTCCCAAGGCGTTCACGATGCCGCGCAAAAGCAGCGCATACCTTCTGCGCCGCCGTGGACAGAGCGGGCTGTCCCCACTTTTCGCCCAGGCCACTCAGCTCCGTGCCAGCGTTTTCGAGACTGTCGACGTGTCCGGTTAAAGTAAAGGATTCAGTATGTATAAATATCTCCTCTTCACCCTCACCCTCCTGGCCAACGCCCAGCGAGTCTTCACCGCCGCCGACTACGCCCATGCAGAAAAATTCATGACATACAACGTCAACCCGTTGGTGTCCCAAAATTCAGTGCGCCCGAATTGGCTCCCAGGCGACCGCTTCTGGTACCGCACCACGCTCCCCGACGGAGCCGAGTTCATTTTGGTCGATCCCGCAAGAGGCACGCGCGTCCCCGCCTTCGATCACCAGAGATTAGCCGTAGCTCTCTCCAAAGCGACGGGCACAGTCTACGGCGCCCACCAACTCCCCTTCCAGGAAATGGAATTCACTGCGGAATTCATCCGCTTCAACGCCGCATCCAAAAAATGGAGGTGCATAATCGGCGGGGACGGGTGCGTCTCCGAAGGCGCAGCCACCGGCGGCGGACGCGGGCGCGGCGGGCGCGGGGGAGGATTCGGTCCCGTGCGCAACGACGCCGAATCCCCCGATAAACAGCACATCGCCTTTATCAAAAATTACAACCTGTGGATGCGCGACGCCGGAACCAATAAAGAAACCCAGCTCACCTTCGACGGCGTCAAGGATTACGGCTTCGCGACCGACAACGCCGGATGGACCTCGAGCGATCGCGCGATCGTCGTCTGGTCCCCCGATTCGAAAAAGATCGCGACCTTTCAACAGGATCAGCGTGAAGTCGGCGAGATGTATCTGGTCAGCACCAAAGTCGGCCACCCGGAGCTGAAGGCCTGGAAGTATCCCCTGCCCGGCGACGCGCATGTGCCCCTGATCCATCGCGTCATTATTAATATCGACCCGCCGGATGTGGTTCGCCTCAAAATGCCGCCCGATCAGCACCGCTCCACTCTCTGCGACCACATCGCCTGCCGCGGAGGCGAATGGTCCGACGTGCAGTGGAGCAACGATTCGCAGCACCTGGCGTTCGTCTCCACCTCGCGCGGCCACCGCCAGGAGCAGATGCGCATCGCCGACGCCTCGACCGGCGACATTCGCGACGTCTTTGAGGAAAACGTCGAAACCTTTTTCGAATCCGGCAACGGCCGCGTGAACTGGAAATATCTTCCCGCATCGAACGAGATCATCTGGTTTTCAGAGCGCGACAACTGGGGACATCTTTTTCTTTACGATGCAACCACCGGCAAACTGAAAAATCGCATCACCTCGGGCGAAGGCAATGTCACGCAGGTGATCAGCGTCAATGAAAAAACGCGCACCATCTTTTTCCTCGGCGTCGGACGCGAAAAGGGCCGCGATCCTTATTTCATCCATCTGTACCGCATCGGCTTCGACGGAAAAAACCTGGCTCTCCTGACCCCCGAAAACGCGAATCACGACGTGACTCTATCCCCCGATGAAAAATATTTCGTCGATACGTTTTCCACCCCGGACGTGCCGCAGGTAAGCGTGCTCCGCGACGCCTCCGGCAAGCTGATCGCCCCTCTCGAGAAAGCCGACATCTCGAAGCTGGTGGCCATCGGCTGGAAGCCCCCGGTTCCTTTCACGGTAAAAGCCCGCGACGGCAAGACCGACATCTACGGCCTGATGTTCAAGCCCACCAACTTCGATCCCAGCAAAAAATATCCGATCATCAACCACATTTATCCCGGTCCCCAAACAGGCAGCGTCGGCAGCCGCAGCTTCGCGGCCGTCCGCGGCGATACCCAGGCGCTCGCCGAGCTCGGCTTCATCGTGGTCGAAATCGACGGCATGGGCACCCCCTGGCGCTCCAAGAAATTTCACGAAGCCTACTACGGCGATATGGGCGACAACACTTTGCCCGACCAGGTCGCGGGCATGAAACAGCTCGCCCAAAAATATTCCTGGATCGATATCGACCGCGCCGGCATCTACGGACATTCTGGCGGGGGCTACGCCGCAGCCGGAGCCATGTTCCACTATCCCGATTTCTTCAAGGTCGGAATTTCCGAAGCAGGGAACCACGACAATCGCGAGTACGAAGACGATTGGGGCGAGAAGTGGCAGGGCCTCCTCGAAAAGAAATCCAGCGGCGGCGACAACTACGACAGCCAAGCCAATCAAAATTTTGCGAAAAACCTAAAAGGCAAGCTGCTCCTCGCCCACGGCACGATGGACAATAACGTTCCGCCCACCAACACCCTGCTGGTGGTAAATGAGCTGATCAAGGCCAACAAGGATTTCGATTTGATCCTGCTGCCCAACCGGAATCACGGCTTCGGTAACGAGCCCTATATGGTGCGTCGCCGCTGGGATTATTTCGTCCGCTATTTGTTGAAAGGCGAGCCTCCCGCAGGTTACGAACTTCACGCGCCCGCGGGGCCCGGTCTATAAAATGCGCACAGCACTCCTGTTTCTCGTCACTACTCTCACCGCTTATCCCCAAGCTCGCGCCGGCCGCGGCGCTGCCGTCGAAACTCCGGCCACCACCGGCGCCGCCTTCGTTCGCGAGAATTATTCGAAATTCGAATACCGCATCCCCATGCGCGACGGCAAAAAACTTTTCACCTCGGTCTATATCCCGAAAGACGTTTTTTCCGACGCCAAAACATATCCGATGATCATGCAGCGCACCGGCTACAACGTCCAGCCCTATGGACCCGATAAATTTCGTGCCAATCTCGGCCCCTCGGAACTCTTCCTCCGCGAGAAATTTATCTTCGTCTATCAGGACGTCCGCGGACGCTTCATGAGCGAAGGCGAATACGTGCTGATCCGCCCTCATAATCCCAACAAAGGTCCTAAGGACGTCGACGAAGCCTCCGACACCTATGACACTATCGATTGGCTGGTAAAAAACGTTCCCGGCAACACGGGAAAAATCGGCATGTGGGGAATTTCGCAGCCCGGATTCTACGCCGCCGCCGGTATGATCGACGCGCATCCAGCCCTCGTCGCCGTTTCCCCCCAGGCTCCGGTGACTGACTACTACATGGGCGACGACGTCTATCACAACGGCGCGTTCATGCTCAATCACCGCTTCCGGTTCTATCAGGGATTCCGCCTGCGCGAAGGCGATCCCTCACCTCCGCCGCCCGCTCCCACGCCGCTCGACTGGGGAACCTACGACGGCTACGAATTCTTCTTAAACATGGGCGGCCTTTCCAACGCCGACGAAAAATACTTTAAAGGCAAACAGCCTCTGTGGTTCCTGAATATCGATCACCCAACCTACGATGAAACCTGGCAATCCCGCGCCATCTGGAAGCACCTCAAAAACATCAAGCCCGCCGTAATGCTGGTCGGCGGATGGTACGACACCGAAGATCCCCAAGGCCTGCTGCGCCAGTTCGATTTCATGGAGCAGCATGCCCCGCCCGCGACTAACATGCTCGTAATGGGACCCTGGAATCACGGAGGCTTCGCGCGCGGCAATGGCGACCGTCTCGGAAACGTCACATTTGGATCGAACACCGGCCAGTATTACCGCGAGAAAATCGAGTTTCCATTCTTCCTCTACTACCTAAAAGGTCGAGGCGACGGAAAATTTCCCAAAGCCTATGTCTTTCAAACCGGCGTCAACCAGTGGCGAAAATTCGATTCCTGGCCTCCCAAAGAATCGTCCCCGTCAACGATGTTCTTAGACGCGAAAGGCAAGCTGTCCTGGCAGCAGGCCGCCGCCCCCGCGTTCGATGAATATGTAGCCGACCCGAACAAGCCGGTCCCCTACATCGGCCGCGTAATTCCCACCGCCGTTCTCAACACCTACATGACGGAGGATCAGCGCTTCGCATCGACCCGCCCCGACGTGTTGGTGTACAAGACCGAAAAGCTCGATCACGACATCAACGTGTTCGGACCAATCTCGGTCGACCTGAAAGTGTCCACCACCGGCACCGATTCCGACTTCGTGGTCAAAATCATCGACGTCTATCCCGCCGACTATCCCGATTACGACGCACCCGCGCCAACTCCTGGAACAGTAGTTCCCTTAAACGCCATGGGCGGCTATCAGGAACTGATCCGCGGCGAGCCCTTCCGGGGAAAATTCCGCAAGAGCTTCGAGAAACCGGTTCCTTTTGAGCCCGGCAAACCCGATCACATCGTCTTCAAACTGCCAGACATCGCGCATACCTTCCGCGAAGGCCATCGCATCATGGTTCAGATCCAAAGCTCCTGGTTCCCTCTTACTGACCGGAATCCGCAAAAGTTCATGGACATACCGAAAGCCCTTTCCACCGACTTCCAAAAGGCTACGCAGCACGTCTACACTGGCGGCGCCGACGGCTCGAAGATCCAATTTTTAATTTGCTACCCTTGACGCCATGAAGCAAATATCGCTTTTATACCTGATCCTGTTCCTCGCCGGATGCGGCGGCGCCGTCACCTATTACGCCCCCATCCCCCCTCCGCCGATTCAAACCGAGCCCATCGGAATATCCCCCGGCCCCGGCAACATCTGGATCGCCGGATATTGGGGCTATGAAGGCGGCCATCACGTATGGCACGCCGGCCGCTGGGAAAAGCCTCCCCGCCCCAATGCCCATTACGTCCCCGCCCACTGGGACCGCAAAGGCGACCAGTACGCCTTCCGCGAAGGCCACTGGAAATAGCCCCCGGGGTAGGACAGGTCCCCGACCTGCCCTCTTAAAGAGCCGCGACCATCGGGAGCAGTCGTTTCCCCGCAGGCAGCAACCCGTTACCCGACCTTAAAATAAACGTTATACCGCCGATCCAAAATCCGATTCAACGGCACCAACTCCGCCTTCTCCATCGCCGGCACGTCAATCTCCCCAACCTTCCGCACTGCCGGAGCGCTAGGCCCTAGGATCACCTCTTTAGAAAGTCCCCGCGCCCCCAAATCCGCCGCCAGCACGATCGGTCCCGACAATACCGCCTGCAGCTTAGGATCGTCCGGCATCGCTTCAATCCGCCGCCGCATTGGCAGTGCCATCTCCACCCGATCCCCGCTCTTCCACAACCTCGAAATCGCTAAATAACTCCCAGGGCTAGCCGACGCCTCCAGCGCTTTCCCGTTAATTCTGACCGCCGCATCCGTCAGCCACTCCGGGATCCGCAAATTCAACGACAGCTGCACCGGCTTATCGACGCTGATGTGAAACGCAGTGCTAGCCGCATCCGGAAAGCGAGTCTCCTGCCGCAGCCTGAACCCCTTCTCCACCCAATTCAAATCCGACGCAATAAACAGATTTACGTAAACACCGCGATCGTCCTTCCAGTAAATGCTGTCGTTGAGTTTCGAAAACTCCTCCACGCCCGTCCCCGTGCAGCACCAGAACGACCGGTCTTCCGTATTAAAAGTCCTCCACGCCCCCGGCGTCAGCGAAAGATAATATTGCGTCGCGCCTGTGTCCGGCCGAATCGCACCCAGCCGATGATTGAACAGCGCCCGCTCATAATAATCGAAGTACCGCGAATCCGCCGTCCAACTATAAAGCTGCCTCGTCAGCTTCATCATGTTATAAGCGCAGCAGCACTCAGCGGTCGAGACGCTCTGTTTCAACTCCGCCGCCAACTGTCGCGGCTGCGTCAACCACCCCTCGCCATTGCTCGTTCCACCCGTCACATAAGTCCGCGCGCCCACTACTTCATACCAGAAATAATCCGCGACATCGTGGAACCGCATGTCCCCCGTCAGCTCATACCGGCGAGCCGCGCCGATCACCTGCGGGATGTGTGTATTGACATGCAACCCCCGCAGCTCATCGCGCCGCTCCGCCAGAGGGTTAAAAAATATCTTCTTCGTAAATCGGTCTCCCACCCCCGCCCACCGGTCCTCGCCCGTCGCGCCCGCCAGATTATACAGAACCTCGTTCATCCCTCCGTACTCGGTGTTCAAAATATCCTGCATGTGGGCCTCGGTCTTCGATGCCGTATAACCATCGGCCCACGCCGCCATGCCCTCCAACACCTCTAGCGCCTGTTTGTTCCCCGTCAGCCGGTACATATCGAACATCCCGGCCATAATTTTATGAACTGTATAAAAAGGAGCCCACACCGGCTTCCGCGCATCCAGCCGATCGAACCATTCTGTAGGAAAC
>CAVOPN010000020.1:0-295197 GCA_963698105.1 Bryobacterales bacterium | reverse complement strand
GGATTTGGTAGGCCTTGGCGTACGCGGTTTCCCAGGCCACGACTACGCGGTTGACGGTCTGGGTGCTGCCAAGGTCGACCTGGAGCCACTGCGGGTCGGCGTAGGCGCTGGACCAGCGGGTGGTGGTGTCGCCGTCGGTGGCGTTGGACGCGGGGAAGTTCGGCGTCTCAAGGCTCGATGCGGTGGTCGGCCTGCCTTGCGCGAGGTCGCCGGCGATGACCGGTGTGGGCCACCGGGGGTTGCGGCCGATGGCGTCCATGATGGGGACGAACGCGGCGTAGGTGGTGGCGAGTTTGGGGAGCCCCAGGTCATCTGGGCCATGTCGCGCAGCGGTAATCGATGCCGGCGGCGGTTTGGTCGACGGTCTCGGCGCTGGGGTTGTTCCCGCACCAGACGTGAATCAGGGAGCCGAGGTTCTTGGCGCCGTTGTTGATGGTGTCGGTGGTTTGGAAGAGGTCCGGCTGCCAGGTCTCGTACCCTCATAGAACTCCAGGAGCTTCACTCCAGGATTCTTCTTGATATCTTCGGTCTTGTCGGAACTCTGGCGGAGAGCACGTACCCATTCCTGGAATGAAACTATCCTCAGGCCGTTAATACGCTCCTGGACACTGGGGACTAGATCGGACCACTTGGCTTGGCGAGGATTGGCGAGATGGTAATAATTCGCAGCAGCAGGGTTCTTGCATCTACCGATGCGTCTGCAAGCTCCGTGATGATCCGAGCACAATGACCGGGCGCAATCGAACGCGGCTCGCCGTGGCCACAGCCTGGCGTGCGGCCATCCCTTCCCGGCGCAGATGGTGCGCGAACTCGACTATTAAGATGCTGTTTGACATCGCGACCCCCGCGAGCATGACGACGCCCATCAGCGACATCACGTTCAACGTGGTCCCCGTCAGCCATAGGGTGAGGAGAACGCCGGTCAGGCCAGGCGGGAAGGCGAGAAGAATGATCAGGGGATCGATGAAGGAGCAGAACTGCGCGACCAGAATCAGATAGAGCAGCAGGAGCGAGAGCGACAGTCCGATGGCGAAACTGCGGAACGAGGAGCGCATGCCTTCGACCATTCCGCGCATCGAGACGTCGACGCCGACGGGTAATGTCGTTCGCGCCACCAGCGCATCGATCCGGTCCGCGAGGGCTCCCAGGTCTTCACTGAGCGGGCGGACGTAGATGTCGAGGACGCGGCGAATCTGATAGTGATCGACCTCGGTCGGCGCTTCGAAGCGGGTGATTTTGCTGACCATGTCCAAGCGCGTGGGACGCTTGAGGCCGACGCCGTGCAAAGGAATGGCGCGCAGGTCGAGGAGGCTTTGAATCTGCTGCTCGGGATATTGGACGTTCAGGAAATAGTTGTTGTTGTTCTTGGGATCGATCCAGATATTGGGCGCGACCATCTGGTTCGAGGTCAGCGCGGTGATGACGTTTTGCACCACTTCTTTCTCACTGAGGCCAAGCTCGCCGGCGCGCGTGCGGTCGATATCCAACCGCAGTGCGGGATAATCGAGATCCTGCGGGATGAAGGCGTCCGCCACCCCTGGAAGATGACCGATCTGACGGGCGAGATCGAGCGTGGTCTGATAACTGGCCTGAAGATTGGTTCCCGCGACCTGGACGTCGATGGGCGCGGCGAGCCCCATGTTGAGCACCGCGTCCACCAGGCTGCCAGAGGAAAAATATGCCGCGAGATCCGGCAATTCCTTCTGCATGCGCGCCTTGACGCGCGACATATATTCGTAGCTGTCCACCTTGTGGCCATCTTTGAGCCCCACCTGCACGAAGGCGGTGTGCATCGCGGAATTGGAGGTGTAGATGGCCGAGAAACCAGGATCGACTCCGATGTTAGAAACGATCATTCCCAGGTCGCTCTCAGGGACCACATTGCGGATCAGTTGTTCGAGCTGCGCGATCTCTTTTTCGGTTTCGGTGAGCTTGGTGCCGGAGGGAGCTTTTACGTTGATGACGAACTGACCCGCATCGGTGCGCGGGAAAAATGCGAGTTCGAGGCGAGGGAAGATCAACAGGCTGACGCCAAAGCCCAGCGCGAAGATGATCAGCCAAAATACGGGGCGCCGTAGCGTGCTCCAAACCGTTTTGTCGTACCTTTTGAGGAAGCCTTCGAATCCGCGGTTGAATCCGGCGTTGAAGCGCTGCCCCAGGCTCGCGTCCGACGACGGACCGTGGCCGGTAGCTTTAAGAAAGTTCGCGCAGAACAGCGGAACCACGGTCATCGCCACCGCATAAGAGGCGAACAGCGAAAGCACGACCGCGAGGGCCAGCGAGGAAAACAGAAATTTGCTGACGCCGTACAGCAAAGTCACCGGAAAAAATACGACCACTGTTGTCAGCGTCGCGGCAAGCACCGGAAGCGCTACCTCGCGCCCTCCTTTTTCGGCGGCAACCACCGGAGGCTCACCCAGTTCGAGATGCCGGTAGATATTTTCGAGCACTACGACGGAGTTGTCGATCAATCGCGAAAGCGCCAGCGCCAGACCGCCGAGGACCATCGTGTTCACGGAGCTTCCGCCGATCTGTAATGCAACCATCGTCGCGAGCACGGAGATGGGAATAGAGAAAAGGACGGCCACCGTCGCGCGCATGCTGCCGAGGAACACCAGGATCATGAGCGAGGTGAGCAGCAGCCCGATGCCGCCTTCATGCAACAGCGTCTGAATCGCCGTTTTCACGAATTGCGATTGATCGAAGACGACGTGGTTCTCAAGCGAAGGAGGGACATCGAACAGTTTTTTCAGCTTCTCGCGCACTCCGTCGACCACCGCGATGGTGTTGGAATCGCCGCCCTGCTTGAGGACTGGCAGATAGACGGAGCGCTGTCCATCCACGCGCACGGCGTTGTACTGCAGCGCGTAGGCGTCCTTGGCGACGCCGATATCGGATACGCGGACGGGATTATCGCCCGAGAGTTTCACCGGCACATCGTTGATGTCGGCGACCTTGCTTACCTGGCTGTTGGCGTAGATGTTGTAGTCGTAGCGTCCGATCTGCACGTCGCCGGCCGGAAGAATCAGATTGGCTTCGTTCATGGCGCGAACGACATCCATGAGGCTCATCTGGCGCGCTTCGAGCTTGTAGGGATCGGCGTAGAGCATGATTTCGCGCCACCGGCCTCCGAACGGCTGAGGCACGGCCGCTCCGGGCACACCCGCGAGTTGATTGCGAAGCACGTTCTGGGCTAGATCTTTCAGCTGAGTTTCGCTGAGGTCGTTCCCCTTCAAAGTCACCAGGCACACAGGCAGGCTGGAGGCGTCCATTTTGAGGACGAATGGAGGAAGGGTGCCAGGAGGCAAATGGCTGATCTCCGCCATGGCGAGGCTGGCAATAGTAGTGACGGCGGAATCGGGATTGGTTCCGGGCTGGAAATAAACCTTGATGACGCTGACACCCGCCAGCGATCGCGACTCCATATGATCGATGCCGCTGGCGAGTGTGAAGAAGCGCTCCAGGTGGTAAGTGATGTTGCCTTCCACCTGCTCCGGCGGCATGCCCGAATAAAACGTCGCGACCGCGACCACGGGAATGTTCATCGCTGGAAACAGGTCGACCGGCATGCGCACCAGGCTGACCGTGCCGACGATGGTGATGAGCAGACAAACAACGACGATCAGATACGGCGTGTGGATGGCGAAGCGCGACATTAATTTACCCGCACCTTTTGGCCTTCTCTCAATCCCGCGTGGCGGCCGACGACCACCGCGTCGCCCTCTTTTAAGCCGGATAAAATTTCGACATTCTGATCGGTTTCGAGGCCGAGGGTCACGGGGATGATGCGGATTACGCCCGCCTCGACTACATAGGCGCGGGCCGCGGAGGTACTGCGATCCACGGCATCGAGCGGGATGGCGAGAGCCCCGCGGCTTTCAGCGATGTGCAGATTTACTTCGGCGTACATGCCAGGAATCAGCGTCAGGGTCGGGTTCTGAACATCGACCTCGGTGTCCATGGTTCGTGTCGACGGCTGCACTTTTTCAGCAAGCCTTGCGACTCGTCCAGGGAACGTACGTCCGAGTGAGGGCACGCGAACGTCGACAGTTTCGCCGACGCGCACGCGGCCGACAGAGGACTCCGGCACTGGAAGGATCAGGCGCAGCAGGTTGTTTTGGGAGAGCTGTACCACGGGCATCGCCTGCGACGAGGTGCCGGCCTGGATCATCGCGCCGACGTTGGCGTAGCGTTTGGTCACGACGCCTTCAAACGGCGCCGTAATGGTCAGGTATTTGTGGAGCGTCTCGACGCGGCCCTGATCCGCGCGCGAGACGCGGGCATGCTGTTCGGCGGTCTTCAAATTCGATCGGGCAGTGGAGACCTGGGCCTCCGCCACCAGGTCGCGTGAATGCGCTTCGTCGACCTCCTGCTGCGGGACCAAGCCTGGCTCGCGTTTGAGCACGTCGGCGATCCGGCTGTAGGAAAGGTGCGCCATTTCATGCGCGGCCTCGGCGCGGTGGAGTTCATCGCCGGCGGTGACGATCTCCGCCTGCGCTTGATCGATGGAGGCGGCGGCGCGCGTGAGGTCATCTTCCATTTCGGGGATCTCGAGAGTAGCGAGCACTTGCCCGGTGCGGACGCGATCGCCGATATCGACGGAAATGGAACGAACATAGCCCGAAACCTTGGCCATCAGATCCACTTGCTGGAACGGCTCGAACTCCGCGGTCAGAACGAGATCGTTCGCCAGGTCGACGCGCGTTGCTTTGGCGACCGGCACGAGAAGCGGCGCGTCCGGAGCATTCACGGCGGGCTTCTGACTGCCTCCGTCGGTGCGGGAACACGAAGTAGACAGAATCAACGCCAGTGCGGCGATTAGCGGCTTCATCGTAAGGCTCCCGTCACGAAGGCCAGCGCCGCGCGCCTGCTGAGATAGTCGTACTTAGCGCTGGCGGCGGCAATCTCGGCGGAGACCTCGCTCAACTGCGCCTGATTCACTTCGACAATGCTGCCCAGGCCGATTTCATAGCGCGTTCGCGCAAGCCGCAGGGACTGCTCCGCTTCCGCCACCAGGCGAGCCGTGACATCGATCCGGCGGAACGCGGTGTTGGCTTCGAGCCACGCAATCCTGACCTGTTCCGAAATCTGCACGGTGAGATCCTCGACGTCTTTTTGCGCGGCCTGAGCACGAAGCTCCGCCTCCGTGCGACGGGCGGCAAAAAGGTGGCCATTCAGGATCGGCACGGTGATGTTGAAGCCGGCGGCGCTGTAGGTGCCCTTAAGGTGCGGATCGGTGTCGGGCAGCGCACCGGCGACTCCCACCAGCCCGACCGTGGGGCGGTTCAGATCCTTTTCCGCCTGCGCGAAGCGCTGCGCAGCTTCGAGGTTCGCCTGAAGCGCCGCTAGATCCGGCCGCTGCTTCAGAGCCTGCTGCCGTAAGTCCTCGGGGTTGGGGTCGAGCGGCGCGGGCAGCGGCTCATCGACAAGGTCCAGCGTTTCCGATTGCTCCGTGCCGATAGCGGCCGAAAGGTGCGCCTGCGCCGCGCGGGCGTCATTTTCGGCGCGCACCAGACCCAGTTCGGCTTCCGAAGCCGCGACTCCGGCGAAGCTGACATCAAGGGTCGATTTGAGCGAGCTCCGCGCCAGCGCGCGTACCTGGCGCAACAGGAGTTCCCGATTCGCGGAGACCGCCTGCGCGACTTTCAGTACCGATCCGGCCGCGAGCGCTTCGTAGTAAGCCTGATCGACGACGATGCGAATGGAGGCGCGGACGTTTTCTGCGTTCCGGTCCTGCGCGGCGGCGCGCGCCTTGGCCGAAGCCACCAGATTCCCGGTGCGTCCAAAATCGGTGATGAGCTGAGAGACGGTGATTCCGGCGGCGATCCTGCTGTACAAGCTGGAGGTCTGGATGGCACCCGCGGCGAGCGTGGACCCGTGCTCCGCCGCGACGCCCGTCAATGCTCCCGAAATCTGCGGGTTGTAGAGCGCACGCGCTTCTGTGATCCCCATCTTCGAGGCCGCGGCAATCAGAGCGGCGGAGGCGGCGCGAGGATGGCCGCGTAGCGCCAGATCTTCGGCCTCGCTGAGCGTCAGCTTCTTAGCCTGGGCCGGTGCAACATCGGGAAAACTCAGAAACAGCAACAAAAAAGCGGAGCGGTTTCTCATCTCAACTGGGCTCTTCTCTCGCCACGGTTTTAACGATGGTGGTGTCCTGGATTTCGAGGAGTCCGTCGGTAATCAACTCGCACAGCGCTGGAAGGAGCGCCTCGGCCGCTTCCTCGCTTTCAACAAACTCGATGCGAACCGGAAGGTGTTCACGCTCCGAGACGCCGCCCTGGGTGGAGTGCATGCGGTGATGGGAGCCAAATCCCGCCTGGGGCCGGATCATAGTGGCGCCGGCCACGCCGTGTTTCTGGAGAAAGGAAACAATTTCGCTATACAGAAAGTCGTGGCGCGAGCTGGTATCCTCATTCAGGTGAATCGTGACTTTCTTCGCCGGTCCGGGCATGAGCATATTGGGCCGCATCACTTTTCTAACATCAGATGGCCAATTTTTAGCCTGAAGACTCCCTGATCTTTTCCCTACAAAATGCGTCAGGAAAGTGTCAGGATCTGGTCAGTTGCGGAATAGGCGGCTTCGCTTCTATAAAGGGAACGTGCACATCCTCGTGGTGGAGGACGAACTGAAGATGGCGAAGGCGCTCCAGGAAGGCCTGGAGGCGGACGACTACGCTGTCAGCGTCGCGCACACCGGGGAAGAAGGTTTTTACCTGGCGCACTCCGGTCCGTTCGACATGATGATTCTCGATGTGATGCTGCCGGGACGCGACGGCTTCGAGATTCTGGCCGCGCTCCGGCAGCGCGGAATGACGACGCCGGTGCTGCTGCTGACGTCTCGCGACACGCTGGAGGATCGGGTGCACGGGCTGGATCTCGGCGCGGACGATTACCTGGTGAAGCCCTTCGCATTCCCCGAGCTGCTGGCGCGTCTGCGCGCTCTACTGCGCCGCGGAAAAACAGATTCGGCGCAGCGCCTGCGCGTGGCGGATCTGGAGGTGAATGTCGCGCTCCGCGCCGTGACCCGCGGCGGCGGATTACTGGAGCTCACGGCCCGTGAATTCGACCTGCTGCATTATCTGGTCGTCAACCGGGACCGCGTCGTGTCCCGCGAAATGCTCGCCCGCGAAATCTGGAAAGAGGTGGCCCGCCAGACCCCGCTCGACAATGTGATCGACACCCAGATGGTCCGCCTCCGTCGCAAAGTCGACGGCCAGTTTGAGAAAAAACTCCTGCAAACCGTGCGTGGAGTCGGGTTCATTTTGCGAGAAGAGCAAGCGTGATCCGTTTCCGTCCGACGCAACTGCGGCTGCGCCTGACGTTGTGGTACATGGGTGTGCTGGCCGGGCTGCTGGTTCTCGCCTGGGGCGGAACGTTCGCCGTCCTGTTCTGGCAACTGCGGAGCCAGCTCGATCATTTTGCGATTCAGGAAATTGAGACAGTGGAAGGACTACTGTACTTCACCCCGCGGGGCGAATTGCAGATGCACGAGGACTATCACAACCATCTTGAATCGAAGGATGTGATTGATCGTTTCATGGAAGTGCTCTCGCCCGATGGGGCGCTCCTGTACCGTAACGATCGTCTCGGCAACCGGACGCTGGGCGCTGCTCCTTTCGCAGGCGAGGGCATCGGCGGATACTCGGTGCGCTCGGCAAGGCTCGCCGACGGCACGCGAGTTCGCATGGTGAGCCGGCTGCATTCCCTCGACGGCCGCCCAATCCTGATCCGCCTCGGCCACACCGAGGAGCCGCTCTGGTCGCGCCTCGAAGAGATGCTGCTGGGCTCTCTGTTTGTTCTGCCGCTGGTACTGGCTCTGGCTGGGTTCGCGGGCTACGGATTGGTGCGGCGCGCGCTCGGCCCCATCGAGCAAATGGCCCGCCGCGCCCAGGAGATCACGCCTCAGCGCCTGCATGATCGTCTTCCGAACGACGACACCGACGACGAGCTGGGTCAGCTCGCGCGTGTATTTAATGCAACCCTGGCGCGCCTGGAGCAGGCCTTCGAGCAACTGCGGCGTTTCACGTCCGACGCTTCGCACGAGCTGCGTACCCCACTGGCCTCGATCCGAAGCGTCGGCGAAGTCGGTCTACAGAAGGACGGCACCCGTTCCGAATACAGAGACATTATCGGAAGCATGCTCGAAGAAGTAAATCGCCTGACGTCGCTGGTCGACAACCTGCTCACTATTTCCCGCGCCGACGCGGGCAGCTTGCAGCTTGAGCTGGTTCAGGTCCCGATCATGCAGCTGGCGCGGGATGCGGCGGCGCTGTTCGAAGTGCTGGTGGACGAAAATGGGCTGACTTTGGAGCTCTCCGGCAACGAGTCCGCAAGCGTGCGTGGCGATGCGCTGTTTCTACGGCAAGCCTTTGTGAACGTCCTCCATAACGCTGTGAAATACTCTCCCGCCGGTGGAACCATCCTGGTCCGGGTCCAAAGAAGCGCCGATGAAGTGACGGTGGAGATTGAAGATAACGGCCCGGGAATTCCGCCTGAGGATCGGGCCAGAATCTTTGACCGGTTTTATCGTGTCGACAAGGCCCGCGGGCGCGAATCCGGAGGCGCCGGGCTGGGTCTCGCCATTACAAAGTGGATCGTGGATGCGCATCGGGGCCAAATCTCGCTAGAAGGCGGTTCCACCCACGGCTGTTTGTTCAAAATCAAGCTGCCGGCGTGGTCTGCGGTTGCCGAGGGCAACGGTATGAGAAGATGATGGTCCGGACATGAACCTGCTTCCACGTGACGAGAAGTTCTTCCAATATTTTCAACGACAGGTAAAACTCATTTGTCAGGCTGCGGATCTGCTGGTCGAAGGTGCGACGGCCGGCAACGCCCACCTGGCGAATGCAGCCCATCAGATTCATGCGCTCGAGGAGCAGGCCGATAGCATCCTGCATGAAATCTACACCCGCTTGAACTCAACTTTCATCACTCCCATCGATCCAGAGGACATTCAATCGCTTTCCTCCCACCTGGATGATGTCATCGACGGTATCGAGGATTCCGTGCAGCGCATGCTCGATTACAAGATTGATCCGATGCCCGGCACCGTGCTGGAGCTTTGTTGCATCGTCCGGTCCTGCTGTCTGATTCTTCAAAAAGCCTTCGACGCGCTCGCGCAAAACAAACCGTTCATCGATCACAGCATCGAGATCAACCGGCTGGAGGAGGCCGCCGATCAGCTCCGCCGCGCCGCCGTGAAAGATCTATTTGAGAAAGAAAAAGATCCGATCCGGCTAATCAAGCTCAAGGAAATCCATGAATTTCTGGAGCAGACGACAGACCGCTGCGAAGATGTCGCGGACGCGCTCCAGAACGTGCAGGTTAAGAATAACTAGGCGCGTATGGACGCTTCCCTGATCCTGGTAGGCATCGTCGTTCTGGTTGCGCTATCGTTCGATTTCATCAACGGCTTCCATGACGCGGCAAATTCGATCGCGACCATTGTAGCCACCCGCGTTTTGACGCCGCAGCAGGCGGTGCTGTGGGCGGCGACGTTCAACTTCCTGGCCGTTTTCGTAGTCGGCACCGGTGTTGCGAGAACCGTGGGAAGCGGGATGATCGATCTTCAATATGTAACGCCGTACGTCATCCTGGGCGGACTCATCGGGGCGATTAGCTGGGACCTCATTACCTGGTGGTTCGGACTGCCGACGAGTTCTTCCCACGCGCTCATCGGCGGGTATGCCGGCGCTGCAATGTCGCGCGTCGCGCATCTTCGCGGCTTCGAGCACAGCTTCGAAGCCCTTATCCCGGGCGTGTGGCTAAAAACGGTGACTTTCATTTTTCTTGCGCCAATGATCGGGATGGCAACTGCCTACCTCCTGATGGTTGGGGTTTATTGGATGTTTCGCAACACCTCGCCTTTAAAGATGGACCGGTATTTTCGCAGGCTGCAACTGGCGTCGTCAGCATTGCTGAGTTTCTCGCACGGCGGTAACGACGCGCAGAAGACGGCCGGCATCATCACCGGAGTCTTGATCGCCGCAGGCATCCTGAAGAAGTTTGAAATGCCTCATTGGGTCATTTTTTCGGCATACACCGCCATCGCGCTGGGCACGCTCTCGGGCGGCTGGCGGATCGTGCACACCATGGGCTCGCGCCTCACACGCCTCAAACCACGCAGTGGATTCTGCGCCGAAACGGCGGCGGCAATTTCGATTCTATTCGCCACTGAATACGCTCACCTGCCGGTCTCGACGACGCATGTGACGGCGGGCGCCATCGCCGGTGTCGGCTCGATCCAGCGCCTGAAAGCGGTGCGCTGGGGATTAGCCACTAACATCCTCTGGGCGTGGGTTCTCACCATCCCGGCGGCCGCGCTGGTTGGCTGGTTGTCCATGGCCGTCATTCAGTTATTCGTTCGTTGAGCCACAATGCGCCCGAGTGATGCCGCACGTCCACGCCTTTGACGAAGAACAACACGTCCTCAGCGATATTCGTGGAATGATCCGCCAGCCGCTCAATGGTCCTCGTGACGGCTAGCAAACTGAGACCCGCGCCGATATTTCGCGGATCCTTCCGCATGAACGTAACTAGTTGGTGATAGCAAGCCGTGCGAAGGCTGTCGACAGCATCATCTGAAGCGAGTACGCTGAAGGCTAAATCTACATCGGACGCTACAAAAGCATCGAGGCTTTTCCGCACCATCGACTGAGCGAGGCCGGCGATCAGAGGAATATCTACGATTTGCTCCATTGCTGGTGTCTCTCCTAACGCTCTCGCGCTGTGCGCGATGTTTGCGGCCAAGTCGCCCATCCGTTCTAGATCCGTGTTGATCTTGAGGGCCGCGATGATGAACCGAAGGTTGCTGGCCATGGGCTGGTGGAGCGCCAATAGCTCGATTGCAAGGGCATCGATTTCCAGCTCAATCCCATTAATCCGGGCTTCAGCGGCTAAGACTTCCTGTGCTGCACTCTGGTCTCGTTCGATCACGCCGCGGATGCTGCGTTCGATCGCTGTTTCGACGAGCGATCCCATTTCGAGGAGCCGCATCCTCAAGAGGTCCAGAGCGTCTGCGAGCTTACTCACGTTATTGAGGTTCGCACATGATCGGGCCGAGGTGAATCCCCGCATGGTCAAATAACCCCGATCCGCGCGCGCTCATCTTGGGATTCTCGGAAGCCGCGGGCACAGGTTGGGTGCGAAAACCTTTGCTCGGTCGCGAAGGTGCGAATATCACACTCCATCATGCGGGGATCGAGATTGAGACCGGCGGTGATTACGGCCAGGTAGGCTTCGTCTATCAGGATGCGGCGCAGCTGAAAGATTTTGACGGTATGTATCCAGCGATTGGAAGCTGGGTCATCGGGCACGAGCCGGGTGGCTGGGCGGCCGGCATTGGGATTCGCGAATCCGACACTCCGATCACCACCAACCTGAGCTGCTTCGCGCCGCACATGTGCGAATGAACTTGCAAGACCGTGTTGGGACTAGGGCGTAAAGATATCAACGCACCTGATCAACGAGGATTTCTACGACGATTTTACCGATCCGAAGCGCTCGGCATTGACAGTGCGTTTGAATCGGCTTATCGCCTCTAAGGGGTACGGGAGAGGCGTCAAAAATAGCCCTGATGGGTGGTGATATCGGCAACTAAGCCTTTGTCCCGAAAGGGTGAGTGTTTCGGGACAGCCCTAATTTCGCTTCCCAGCCCGGAAAGCAGAAACGAATTTCTCGGGGTCGGCCATCTCATCTTCGATGCGTAGCGTGCCGTTCAACAAGTAAAGGATTGCGAAGGGAATGCCGATTCCCGTAATGCACAGGAGCCAAAAAAGGAGCCAATTCCCCATAAACTCGTAACGGATGATCTTCGACATAGAGAGCAATGTTATCACGGCAACGATATTTCTGCGTCCCGCAAAAGAGTCTCTACAGCGGGTCAATCGTTCTAGTGAAGGCAACCTACTCTTTCGGGGAGACATTCACTTTTGGGGCGCGTGTTAGCTGGTTCCGCTTACTTTAACCCGGCTTGAATAAGCGTATCGAGCAGTTGTTGTTTCGTAAGTGGGCTAGGGATCTGCGCGACAATCTTTCCTTCGCGATTGTAGAGTACGCTGTGCGGGAGACCGTCAACCAAAAACTGATTCTTTATGATGTCGCTCGGATCCAGCAGCACGTAGAACGTGACGGGGCGTTCAGCCAAGTAGCGCTTCACTGTGGCAACGTCCTCTCCAGTGACGGCTAGGATGAGAAGCCCCTGATTGGCGAAGCGATTGTACATCGCCTGAAAATTCGCCATTTCGCGCTGACAAGGTGGGCACCACGTCGCCCAGAAATTGACCAGCACGACTTTACCGTTGAGGCCCTTAAGGTGCCACTGTTTTCCGCTCGTGTCCGTAAGTATGAAGCCGCTTTTGCGCGGGTCTTCGCCTGATCTTCAATCTTGGCTAACTTGGCACGGTAACGCGGAGCGTCGAGCGAAACCTGGATGTCGCGGTAAAAGGCAAATTCCGCAAGACTCGTCAGCGCCAAGTCCGTCCCGCTCTCCGGGTTGCTCTGCAGTTCGTCAACCAGAAGATCGGCGGTCCCTGCAACATCGCTGACTCGATCGCGACCTCACGGCGGAGACGGCGAAATTGGAAGCGAGCGTCGATATTGTTTTGGCACCTTGCGAATCCGTTGCAACATTTCCCGGAACGCCGCGTCGCGCTTTGACTCGGGGAGATTCGGCAGCTGCTGAATTTCTTTATCCATCGCTCTTGCCTCGGCCCGCACAGCCGAGTCTTGGGCACGAAGCGCAGTAATATTCAACAGAGCGATCAGGATGCGGGCGCGCATAGCTTCGAGGTTATCATCCGTTGGTCGATCAACGGGTGCGGGGTGCCCCTCCCTTGTGGCGGAGCCGATCTTGTCTCACCAAGGGTGGTCACGGGACGAAACCGAGGCAACAAAATCAAGGCGTGAGTTTTGCCGTCCCATTTTAGCGGCGCCACTTCCTTCACCTTCAGGAGCCGCATTCGCCAAATAATTCCCATTATCGTCAACCTTCCCAAAACGGCGTTTCACGGGAGGAATCCATCATAGCCCGCATGCGGTCCGCGCACCTGGCTGGACCAATGTACGAGTAGCGCGTGATCCAGACCGAGCAGCCCCAGCCCTCGTTTCCGTCGGTCAACGCCCCGCGACTTCCGTTGAGGTAACTTCCCATTCCCGCAACGCCGTTTGAAATGGTCAGCCAGAAGTATAAAGCCGGATGCGGTTCCCGCTTAACCATAAATGCGAAGCGAGCCGGTCGGAGCATGCGCGGCTGACGGAATTTCTCGGCGACATCTTCTTGAGAAACTCTTGCAGCGTCCCGCTCGATCATGATATTCTCCAAGAGCCCGCTACCACGAAAGGAGGTATGTCCGTTATGCGATTCGAACTCAATTCGCTTAATAAAGCGATGATCGGCGCGCTTCAGGATTGCCTGCTTTCCGCCCGTCCTCGCTAGCCCTAACCTATCAACCAAGTTCGGCGCCACAGCCGACGTGTGTCTGCTTAAAGGACCTTTGGTCTTTTGTTGGGCACAGTGCGGAGTCTATTTCAAAATTTATGAACCCGAATATCTTCCCGCAATCGCCAGTTCTTGCAACTGACGAAATTCGCGCGATTCTCGCAAAACGCATTGATCAACAGAAGCAAGCGCTCGGCATTGTCGTTGGTGTCATCGAACCCACCGGCCGCCGCGTCGTCGCCTATGGCAACCTCGCCAAAGACGATCCACGCACGCTCGATGGAGATACGATCTTCGAAATGGGATCCATCTCCAAGGTCTTCACTTCCCTGCTATTGGCGGACATGGTCAACGGCAAAGAAGTCACCCTCGACGACCCAGCGGCCCGGTATCTTCCCGAACATGTCAGGATGCCGGAGAGAAACGGCAGGCCCATCACACTGCTCGATCTTGCCACGCATAGTTCCGGCCTCCCGAACCTTCCCAGCAATATGAATCGCAAGGACCCAGCGAATCCGTACGCCGACTACAGCGTAGACGAATTGTACGAATTTCTTTCCGGCTACGCCTTGCTGCGCGACCCCGGTTCGGAAGTCGAATACTCCAACCTGGGCGCAGGACTCCTTGGTCAAGTCCTCGCGCGTCGAGCGGGAACGGATTATGAGAGCCTCGTCCGCAGCCGCATCACGCGTCCCCTAGGTATGCCGGACACCGGCATCACACTTACTCCCTCGATGAAGCAGCGCATGGCAACAGGCCATAATGCGATGGTCGCGCCGGTCGCGAACTGGGACCTTCCCACGCTCGCCGGCGCCGGCGCACTGCGTTCGTCGACAAACGACATGCTTACGTTCCTGGAAGCTTTCCTCGGCTATCAGGAATCGCCTCTCGCCCCTTCCATGAAAGCCATGCTTGACATCCGGCGTCCCGTTGGCAAAGCAAGCTTCGAAATAGGTTTGGGTTGGTTCGTTTTCGGAGAGAATGTGTGGCATGACGGAGGCACTGGCGGTTTCCGATCATTCGCCGGGTACGATCCGAAGACCCGTGCCGGAGTGGTTGCGTTTTCAAACGCTTCGACTTTTGGGGGGGGCTCTGACCTCGGGATGTATCTCCTGAATCCGAAGGGCCAGATTGCCAATCTCGATCCTCCCGAACAGCACTCCGCCATTTTTTGTGATCCAGCGCTCCTCGGTCGCTACACGGGGCGGTATCAGTTACCCGACCGCGTTCTCGACATCATGCGCGATGGCGGGCGCCTCTTCGTCCAGGTCACCGAAGCAGGTGGGAAGCCTATCGCCGGACCGGTGTTCGAAATGTTTGCCGAAGGCGAGGATATCTTTTTCGTCAAGGTGACCGGCGGACGCATCAGTTTTGAAACTGGCCCGGATGGTCGAGCCACGAGCCTAACTATGCACCGAACTGACCGCGGACCCTCGCCCGCCCCCCGCTTGACCTGATCCCGCCTCAGCTCGGTCTATCAGGAGACGATGAATGTGAAATCGTCTCCTTGACTATCCTGGTACATTCGAAAAAGTCGGCCCGTCTGCCGAATTTGATTACGTCGGTGGCCACTCGCGAATAACGGCACAGCGCTTACCGACAGCTTCGGGCGGATCGTCAGCAAACCGTACAGAGGTGGCTGCCACCGATTGAGCCGGATCAATCTCCGAATCGCACGGCCAGAGGGACATGGCCAGCCACGTGGGCCGACGGGGGGTCGCCCAACTAACTAAAATAGAGATGCTCTGTGCACCCGAGTCGGCGTTGAACCACCAGTTTCCGTGGGTGACGACACCGCTTGGAAACAATGACTTACATTCTCTATTGCGACGAAAGTTATGACCCGCCAAAGTCGAAGGGAGTGGGATCGAAGAGTTACGTTGTAGGGGGTTTTTTCGGTGACGATCGGGTCTGGCAACGAGTAGAACAACGTTGGGTTGAAAAGAACAAGCGCGTTCGCATAACCCGCTTCCACGCTTCCCAATTGAACGCAGGCACGAACGAGTTTGAGGGAAAGAGCAAGAACTGGCGCGTGCGCTACAGCAGAGACATGCTCCGTATACTGAAAGACCAGAAGCGGAGGCTACACGGCCTATCGTGTGGCATCCACGTAGACGACTATCGCAGCATCATAACCCCCGAAGGACAGATAAAGATGGGACACCCGTATCTCGTCTGTTTCAAGACCGTGATCTGTAGAGTTGCCGGCTTTATGTCGCACCCGAAGTCCGGCTTTGCGCCTGGCGATCGCTTTTCAGTCGTCCTTGATCGTAATGATCTCGACGACGAAGCAGTGAAGATTTTCTACAAGATGAAAGCCGACCCAGCGTTCACAAACAGAGCCCGACTCGAAGACTGCGTCTCTGGAGGGGCGGACCAATTTGTGGGATTACAGCCCGCAGACTTCGTAGCTTACGAAACCTTCCGACTCATGCACGGCAAGAGAAGCGGGGTGACTGCAATTCGGCAGGCACTAAACGGAATGTTTGGAACGACCGGATTCTTCGGAGATCTTTTTGATGACCGGGTCTTTCGCCGGATAAGGGACGATGTGGATGCAATGCCCAGTGTTTCGGACGGATTCGTAATTGTCCCTCCCGCCTTTGAATCGGAACGGGAGCGGCCGCCCGAATCTACGGTTCGGCCCGGATCTTTGGAGGTGTGAGTTCCCGCGCCACTTGAGGACATCCAGCTAGAGGAAATCCATGGATTGGGGAGGGAAGTCCAGGGACGGACCGCGAGTTACCTCTGTCGTTCATCAGCGGCGCCGCTCCGGACGGATCGTCAGCGACTCGGAGAATGGGTGCCTTGGACATCGATCGAAGGTCAGTCCGTGAAGTCGCCTCCACGTAATCTGGAAGGGTCCTCCAATCTTAAACAGCCAGATGTCAAGGATTATCGGCGACTTTCCCGGAGCGGCATTTTATCAGGACGGGCTCGACGAAACTTCGCAGAACAAGGCTTCCGCCCGGATTTACGACGGCGCGTCAACCGCTCATCGCGGGACTTTGGCAGCAGGACCGCTAATCCATGGGTCAGAATATGAGTACGTGTATATCCTAGTGGTGGAGGATAATCAGTGTGGATGATGGAATGGCGGGCGCTCAGTGCACGAATTGCAGCTATCTTCGCTTCAGCGAAATTTCTAAATCTGGGAACACTGGATCCTATCTATTGGGATGGTAACAGAACAGCAGCCGGTACTGCCATTTTTGAGAACGCCAAGTCGACAGTAGAGTCCTTAGAGAAACTCCGCGATACCGCCCTCCTACCCGCCCAACCGCGAGACTGTCTCAACAAGCTTCTCGCCGCCTGGAAAGAATCGAACGGTCCGCACGGCAAACGCGTCGAAAATGGCCTACTTCCGGCATTAACGCTACTCGCTTCGTTCAGGGCGGAATTTGAGTACCTGATCTCAGACCATGAAACAGTCACCAAGAGTCTAGCGCGACGCGCATTTACGCATCTTCAGAGCAGCCTAGCAGCAGACCCAGAGGTTCGAAAGAAATGGACCGACGCGTTTGAAAGGGGCGAGATTGCCTGCGAGAGCCTAGGGGCATGCCACCTTCTCCTACACGGAATCTGGTCCTTTAAGGCTAACTCCTCTGGCGCCCGTACCGATCTCGTCTTAGGCGAACCCCAAGAAAACTGGGATGAGGCGAGGCGCGCAGCTCAAGGTTTGATCCTAACGGAGTGGAAGCGCGTTGCGTCACCCGAAGAGCTTGAGAAGCGAGCTGAGGAGGCGATGAGACAAGCCAAGATCTATTCGGCTGAGCCCCTCGCGGGATTCGAGGTGGCGTCTACACGTTATCTGGTGCTCGTCTCTAAGAAGCGTCTGGAGCCACTCCCGCCGATAATACAAGGCACAGTCACCTACGAATACCGAAACATAGCCGTGGATCCCGAAACACCATCCATCAACGCACGAAAAGGTGCCACGAACATGCCCGCGTGAAGTCGCGGCCACTGCAACTTAACGAAAATGAGCATCCCGAAAACGGGACCTTGAGGGTCATTAACGGCTTAGGCATTGGAGTCGCATTTTGGGAGACTGCGACCTTAAGGACGCAGCGAAAAACTCGAGGGGTTGTGGCTGCCTGAACTAACAACACTCCGGCGCCTCAGACGTAAATAAATTGTGCTATTTTCGATCCCATAGCGTCTAAGCATGCAAGTTTAGCGGAATAGGAGTATGCCGTCTATGAAAGCTGCTTTCTGCGTTCTGTTGTTCCCGCTCATCCTTCCGGCTCAAACTGCCCCCAAAGACACCGTAACTCAGGCTCTTCGAACGGAGCTCGACCGCACGGTGACGCACCTGAAGAAACAACCCACGCCGCCTTATTTTATGAGCTATGAACTTTTGGAGACCGAATCGGCAACGATTTCGGGATCATTTGGCGCGCTGGTGATGAGTTCCCCGCTATCCAAGCGCCGCGAACTCGGCATAGACCTCCGTGTCGGCGATTACAAGCTGGATAATACTCATCCTATCCGCGGTGCATTTCCTATATTTGCCGACAATTACGACTATTTTTCGATGCCTGTTGAAAACGACCCTGACGCGCTGCGGGCAATGCTGTGGTATTACTCCGACCAAAAATATAAGCGCGCGGTCGAGAACTTGATTTCCGTCCGCACCAACGTCAAAGTGAAGGCCCAGGAGACCGACAAGGCCGGCGATTTCTCTCCATCCAAGGCCGAGGTCTACGATGAGCCCGATCCTGGACCGCTCACTCTGGATCGCGCGGCGTGGGAGCAAAAAGTTCGCAGCTACACGGCGCCGTTCCAGCGCTACGGCAATATTTATGCCGTGAACGCCATGCTCACCGTGGATCGTCAGCACCGCTGGTTCGTTTCAAGTGACGGCGCGTCCATTCGCACCTCCGATACGAATTATCGTCTGATGATCTCGGCCTTCGCCAAGGCGTCCGATGGAATGGAGCTTCCGCGCTATGAGTCCTTCTATTCGCCGACGCTGGACGGGCTGCCGGGCGATGCCCAAGTGCTGGAGCGAGTGAAACAAATGATTGCCGATCTCATGGCCCTCAAAAACGCGCCCGTAATGGAGCCCTACGTCGGGCCTGCGATTCTTTCGCCGCGAGCCACCGGCGTCATTTTCCACGAAATCTTCGGCCATCGCATCGAAGGCCAGCGCGAGAAGCGGGAAAACCAGAGCATGACCTTTCGCGATCGTGTCGGCCAGAAAGTTCTGCCGGACTTTATTTCCGTCTATTCGGATCCGACCGCGCAAAAATACGGCGATACGTTACTCGCTGGTTATTATAAATTCGATAACGAAGGAGTCAAGGCGCGCCGGGTGACCGTCGTTGAAAACGGTGTACTCAAGAATTTCCTGATGTCGCGCCTGCCCATCGACAATTTTCCGGAGTCGAACGGCCACGGACGGCGACAGCCGGGCTACAAGGTCGCAGGACGCCAGTCGAACCTGCTGGTGGTCGCCTCCAAGACCGTCACACGCGCCGAGTTGAAGAATCAGTTAATCGAAGAGGTAAAGAAGAAGAGTCTCCCTTACGGACTGTATTTTGAAGACATAGCTGGAGGGTTCACGGCAGCCGGCCGGATGGCTCCGAATTTTTTCGAAGTGATTCCGGTGATCGTTTATCGCATTTATCCCGACGGCCGCGAAGAGCTGGTTCGCGGCGTGGATCTGATCGGCACGGCGCTGACGGCATTCAACAAGATCGAAGCGGCGGACGATCGCAGTGAGGCGTTTAACGGCGTCTGCGGGGCCGAATCGGGATTTGTTCCAGTCTCTGCGGGAGGGCCGGGACTGCTATTCAGTGAGATCGAGGTGCAGAAGAAGGCGAAGTCGCAGGAGCTCTCGCCGATCCTTCCACCGCCGTTTGACGACACCAAGCCGCCGGAGAAGAAACAGCCGGAGAAGCTAGAGGAGGATCGCAAGCAATGAGGACTCTGATCATCGCGATGCTTTCCTGCGTATGCGCCTCCGCCGCGGACGACGTGGTGATGCGCGCGATGCACGACGAACTGGAACGCAGCATGCGTAAGCTTCAGCTCGAAAATTTGCAGAAACCGTACTTTATCGCTTACCGGTCCGTCGAAAGCCAGAGTTGCTCGATCGCGGCGAGTTTCGGCGCGCTGATCGACAGCTTCTGCGAGCCCCCGGCCGCGGGGCACGCACGGGCGCGAAATTTAAGCGTGGAGCTTCGCGTGGGCGATTATGCGCGCGACAACACGAACTTCTTCGCGCCCATGATGAACGCCGGCGTCGCGCGTCCGCTACTTACCGGTGGCGCAAGCGTGCCCATCGACGACAATTACGACGAGCTCCGGCGCCAGCTATGGCTCGATACCGACAGCGCCTACAAGAACGCGGTGGACACGTTCGCGAAGAAGAAGGCCGCCCTGGAGAATCGCACGCGTACCGACGACGCGCCGGATTTGAGCAAGGAAGATGTTGTACATCTCGAGGCTCCATTCCGCCTGCGCCAACCTGGGATCGCGCCGGGCTGGAGAAATACGTGAAGTCGCTTTCGGCGCTGTTTCGACAGGCGCCTTGGATCGACGGCTCGTCAATCCGGCTGGTGGCGACGATCTGGGTTACGCGCTACGTCAATTCGGAAGGAACGAGCTACGTCCGCACGATGAGCATCGCGAATCTGCAAATGGAAGCCGATGCGCAGGCGTCGGACGGCATGCCGATTTCCGACAGCGAGGTGATTCGCGCGAGCTCCATCGACCGGCTGCCTCCGCAGGCGGAGATCGAGAAACGAATTCGTGCGTTTCAAGCGCGGCTGGACCACTTACGCTCGGCTGGGCTAATCGAGCGTTATACGGGACCCGTGATGTTTGAGCCGGCGGCCGCCGGTGAGCTATTTCTGCAAGCGATGGGATCGGCTTTGGTGGGCGTTCCGCGCGCTGTTGTCGACGATCTCCGGTGGGCCCGCGTCAACGATTCCAACGGAGGCTTTGCAGGTCGTACCGGAGCGCGCACTTTTTCCGACTTTCTTTCCGTGACCGACGATCCGTCCGCCACGGAATTTCACGGGCAGCCGCTTTTCGGCGGATATCCCGTCGACGACGAGGGCGTGATTCCGCATCCGACTGTGATCGTCGACAAAGGAATCCTGAAAACATTGCTGCATTCGCGGGCGCTGCTTCCGGGCACTACGCACAGCTCAGCCAGCCGCCGTTCGAACGGTCCAATGCCGAGCAACATTTTTATCACCTCCGACAAAGCGTCTCCCGCGGCGGATCTGAGAGCGGAACTGATCCGCATGGCGCAGCAACGCGGAAACGAGTTCGGCATCGTCGTGCGTCGCATTTCGAATCCCATGCAACAGAATTCGCTGGTAAGGTCGCGCACGATTATCATGACCGGCGGCAATGGTGCGGGCAACGTCAACATTGAACCTGTGATTGAAGCTGTAAAAGTGTTTGCCGATGGCCACGAAGAGCCAGTGCGAAATCTCAACATCACCAGCTTGACGCTCGGGTCGTTCAAGGACATCGTGGCAGTTTCGGATGCAGCGGAAGTTTACACCGCGCAAATGCGCCTGCAGCTTCGCATGCCCATGATGGCGATGACGCGCTTTCCGCCGGGCGGTCCTCAGGTGATCTCGGTAGTGATTCCCGCGCTGCTCTTCGACGACCTGACGCTCCAGCGCCCCGCGGGCGACGTCCCAAACCTACCGTTCACAAAGCATCCGTTCTTCGACAAATGAATGTTGCCTACTCTGCGCGCAAGGCTTCCATCGCATATAATCGAGCCGCCCGCCGCGCCAACAGAATAGCCGGCCCGTCACGGCGATTCCGGCAAACAACATCGGTATAAAGAGAGGCCGCCGGTTAGCGCGGGTTTTGTCAGGATCATGACAGAAGAGCCTCAATCTGAAGATTCGCGCCTTCCGCTGCGAAAAACTCGCCAGAGAGTTTTGTTGCCGTTTCGCGAACCGCAAGGGGATGGATGAAGCGCTGGGGCGGACTGTTGAGTCGCATTATCGGCCGCTTCCCACGGCGCCGTCTATGGCGAATCTCAGCGCATTGGCACGATTAAATCAAGACAACAAAGCCGAGGTACGCCATGAAGAGCAATGCGACCGTCGGCGAGCGGTCCGCCAAGCTGAGCACCCAGACGCCGGGCGAAATCTGACTAACCTTGGCTCCGCTAAATTCCGGATTCGCATTAAGACCCTCCCAAGGATTTGACTGGGCCAATAGGAAGGCCTTTGCGCCGCTCCCGTCGCTGCCGAATTCAACGGAGACACCTATTGCGTGAAGGTCATTTTGACTACCCATCGTAGCGAGCCCCGCGGTCTTTTCCGAGTAGTGGCATAAACCCCACAGCGCCGCGCTCCGATTAACGTGCTTCCATTCCAACAGACTGGGTGGCAGCGCACGGCTGGAGGCGGGGGTATTCACTCGGGTAGCCATCTGCTCGAAGAAAGCCTCATTGTTGCAGGAGATGATGACATCGGGCTTGAGAAATGCGACTTCGTAAGTTTCGCGGTCGGGCGTGTCGTTTTGCGATCCTTTCGACACCCAGACGCGCAGGCCCAGCATGGAACGATCCGGCGGCCGCCCAAAAACTCCCTCACCCAGCGGCTCGGCGAAGGCATAAACACCACAGCCTTCATACGGTACCATCCCGAGCGGCACGGGCCCGTTCGGCTGGTGAGCTTCGTCTGGCTCCGCCCCGAAGCGGCGTCCTATTGCAGCAAGGCGAATAGTTTTCCCCATCAGCGCTTCCGCAAGCTTACCCTTTTCAGGCGCCAGCAGGAGTCCTAATATAAAAAAGCGCGCTGCATCGAGGGTGTTGGGAACGCCCATGATGTTTCCTTCCGGTAGTTTGAACGGACGTTGCGCGACAACATACGTTTCCGTGTCGACGGGAAGCCAGGCGAGGATGTTCTCAGTCAATTCGCGGCCCTGGCCCGATAACGAAGCATCGCGCGCCTCTATGGCTGCAACTTTCAAGGTGCGGCTTATCTCGACCGCCTTGGCCCAGTCTTCGGCCTGAATGGCGAAGTCGAGGTCGTCCGCAAGCTTGGTGAGATTGGACGAGGAGGGTACTTGCCCATACAACACGCAGCAGATCATGACGGCGAGAACGATGGAGCGTTTCATCGGTATTCTCCATACCCCAGCAACTGCATCGCGAACAGTACCGGGTACGGTCCGCGAGCCTTGACATCCGAGATCAAACGCCAAACACCGGCCGTTGGCTGATCGACCTGAAATTCCCTCCTCAGCGTGTCGTTCGGACCCAGGCTCTTGGCCAGCGGGACGGCGCTCAGATACTGAATCTCCAGCCGCAGCGAGGAAGGATCGAACTGGACGGTGGCGCCGACGGCAGATCCGTCTGCCCTGGGCAAATCGGCGGTATCGTACCCACGCTCGCCCGGCTTCGGCTTCGCCAACGCCGAATAGTGACGGAGGCCCCAGAATGACGCGCTGCGATTGACGTACCGCCACTCCGTGAGATCGGCCGTCAGGGCGCGCGATCCAGGGCTTTGGCTGATTCGCGCCAGCGTGGTGGAAAGAACTTCGCGGCGATTCGTCAGAATCAGCAGGTCTGGCCGGGCAAGAGCGATCCAATTATCGTCGTCTATTTTAGGAGGCTCCTGCCTCGGACGCCGCTGCGTCCAATCCGTGATTTTCGCCGTTGCTTTCCAGACGGGCCGGTTTTCAACGGTCTCGTCCGCAGGCGGAGCGTCAAATGGCTCACTTAGAAGGTAGAAATAGACAACTTCCTTCAGCGTCTGCGGGCCAGGAGTCATTAAGATCTCCCTATTTTCCTGGTACCCCCTGGCACCCGAAGCGACCATGCGTATTGTGCGTCCTGCGAGAGCCCGAAAGATTTTCCCCTCACCTGCCGCCGCGAGGCGGTCGGTGCAAAACCTCTGCATAGGTTTAGCGTAGAGTGCCTCCGGCTTCTCGTCCGGGTTTACGAGGAAAGGTTCCTGGTTCACCCAAAAGGTTTCAGTGTCGGCGGGCAGCCAAGAAAGAAACTCATCGACGCGCTGGGACGCGTCGCGCACAAGCCATGCCTGATACCGCGCTCGAATGGCTTGGTCAAGTCTGTCAGCCGCATCTGCAGCCGTGGTCGGCGAGTTTTCCGCGACGGCAGTGCGAAAATCACGCAGCAGCTTCGCCGGGTCAGCCTGCGCTAAAAGAAATAGAAAGACAAGCTCCTGCATGATTCGACACAGATTCTATCAAATCAAGCAAAGTATCTTGTAAAAAAGCAGTGGGATCGCGGTTCGTGAATGTCAGCCGCACAGTCGTACAATGGCCGACGTGCAGGTCTGACCACGAGGCGGGTGAGGAATCTCTCCGAGAAAGATTGAGTGCCCGATGTCTTCCCAAGGAATATCGGGATG
Organism: Bryobacterales bacterium; assembly: GCA_963698105.1. GTDB lineage: Bacteria > Acidobacteriota > Terriglobia > Bryobacterales > Bryobacteraceae > Palsa-187. The sequence continues at coordinate 271,395 of CAVOPN010000020.1, read as the reverse complement.
AAGCGACATGCGTATTTTGGACCAAATCTGGCTGCACACGGAAACAAATTGATGCGTCATTCGATAGCAAGGAGCCGAACGTGCCGACACGACTGTCACTTGCCGCGATTCTAGCAATGATAGCCGCATCCGGACAGGTTTCGCGGAGTCGAACGGCCTTCGAGGTAGCGTCCGTCAGGCTGAGTACGGATTCAACACGCAAACCCTCCATAGGCCCATCTCCTGGAGGCGAGAGATTTACGGCAAGGAATATGCCACTCCTTTGGCTCATCTCTTCTGCTTATGGCGTCTCCATTCGTCAGGTTTCGGAGTTGCCGAAATCGTTCAGCTCTCGGAGCTACGATATCGAAGCCAAGCGCGCGCAACCGGCAAGTCGCGGTCAAATGATGAACATGCTCCAGACATTGATCGAGGACAGGTTCAACCTTCGCCTGCATCGAGAGACCAAAGTGGTTGGAGCGTACGTGCTCACGGTGGCCAAAGGTGGCCCAAAACTGGACGAAAACAAGAACGGAGCGGATTTGGAGGCGCGAAACTCTGGCGCGGGCAGAGAAAGCTATCGAAATTTTCCAATGTCGATCTTCGCAAATATACTAGCCGCACACCTTGAAGATATTGTGGTCGACAATACGCACCTTAGCGGGAGCTACGACTTCAAGCTGGAGTTCACGCCGCAGCACGCCGGAGAGGGAACAGGAGATGGCCATGAACCGGCACCAAATCTTGAGGGACCTTCCTTCTTCACCGCCTTGCGGGAGCAACTAGGCCTTGAGCTTACGTGGCAAAGAGTAGCAATTGAATTTCTTGTTATAGAGCACGTCGAAGAACCCTCGGTCAATTAAGCGTCGAGCGCCCGCCGGTCCTCAGCATCTGAGATCGCCTCAAAGGGTCGAAAAGGCTCACGCGTGAGAGCCGAAATACCTAATTTTTTCGTTGGAGTCGAGCGCGTGCTGACCTGTGCTGGCCTGAAGCCTGTAAGTCTATGAAAACATGGTAGCGCTAACGGGAATCGAACCCGGAATATTGCTGCTTTCTGAAATCAATAACTTGCTGATTTTTAAACTTTCCTGAAGTACTGTTCGTCCCCAAGATACGCCGTTGTGTACAAAATCATGTACACAGCCTAGCTGCTCGTATTCACGTCTCCGGACCGCAAAATAACCAAAATAATTCGCCGCAAATCTATTGACGATTTAGCTACATTGCTACATACTGTCGATGTAGCAACCACAATCTAATGGAATCGATAGCTCAACTGGAAGCGCAGTTGAGGAGTCTGCTCAGAGGGCAATTCTCGTCCCTGACTATCTCCTTCAATGATCACGCCGTTAATTATACCGACGCGGCGTCGGCGATAGGGATCCTCGACATGATGGACCACGGCGAATGGGTCAGCGAAGACGAGAAGCGCCGCGCCATCGAAACCAATTCGGTATGGCAGATCCAGTGGTACCCGGAAACGCCGGTCGGATTCAATTGCCTAATCGCTTCATCTCTTGAAGTTTTAATCGCCGCGCTCCCGCGCCGCCCCAAGGAATCCCAGTGACCAATCCAAGGAATAGAAATTACTGCGCCATCGTGGTTGCCCTGACGGACTTCGTCGAGCTGCCAAACTGTGACAACGTCAAGGCGGCGATAATCTTCGGCAACTCAATCATTGTCAGTAAGGCGGAATCCGCCGGCGCCGTCGGCCTGTACTTCCCGGCGGAGACGCAGCTCACAAAGGAATTTCTCGGGGCCAACAATCTATTCCGCAAGGCCGAGTGTGGCAACGCGGATCCAGACAAGAAGGGATTCTTCGAAGAGCATGGCCGCGTCAAAACGCTGAAGTTTCGCGGGCACAAATCGGAAGGGTTCTGGATTCCCATTCAATCGCTGGCGTACACCGGTGCGGCATTACACGAATTGACAGTTGGAAGCGAGCTTGATTTCGTTGGCGATCATGAAATCTGTCGCAAGTATGTCCCGGCCGGGAATACCACGCGCGGCCGGGTCGCTAAGTCCGGCCGCCAGCCGCGCATAGAAGACCGGATCGTCGGCGGCCAGTTTAGATTTCACATCGACACCGAGAACCTACGACGCAACATCCACAAGATCGAGCCGCATATGTGGATCTCGATCTCCGACAAGTGGCACGGGACGTCTGCGGTCTTTGCGAACATCCTCGTGCAGCGCGAACTCACCGGGCTGGATAAGCTGGCTCGATGGCTGGGCGTCCGAGTTGCGGACTCGGAGTACGGCTATACCTGGAGTTCACGGCGCGTCATCAAGGGGGTCGGCGGATCAGCTAAGGCCGATAGCGTCCACTTCTACGGCAGCGATATCTGGGGGGGGGTAGCACGTCAGTTAGAGCATCTGGTCCCAAAGGGGTACACGATCTACGGCGAGATCGTGGGTTTCACGGAGGACGGCTCTGCCATTCAGAAGGGCTACGCGTATGGCTGCGAACCGAAAGCGCATCGCTTCGTGGTTTACAGGATCACCTCAACAAATCCGGACGGCCGCATCCTCGAATTCTCCTGGCGGCAAATGTCTGAATTCTGCCAGAAGATGGGCCTCGAAATGGTGAAGGAGTTGTGGTTCGGGCGCGCCGCTGACTTCCACCAACAAATCCCTGGGGAATCGCTTACGGACTGGCAACGCGGCTTCCTCGCAAACCTGGAACATACCTTCGTTAAAGATCAGATGTGCCAGCACAATGGCGGGAAGGTTCCAGCGGAAGGTGTAGTTGTAAAGATCGATTCGCTCGACGAAGCCATTGCGTTCAAGTGCAAAAACTTTAAATTCCTGGAGCGTGAGACAAAATCCCTCGATGCCGGCGAAGTTGACGTGGAGACCGCTCAGGACGGAGAGGTCGCCGCTTGAGCGAGTTTAAGACACAGGTGGTAAACGTTCGCTGCGATCCGTTCGGGGATGGCAATGGAACCGACGTGTACGTAGGCCGACCAAGCATTTGGGGCAACCCGTACATAATCGGCAAGCATGGCTCTCGCGCGGAAGTGATCGCGTGGTATCGGGATTACGTCCGCTCGAATTCATTCCTAATGTCGCAACTGCCGAGTTTGATGGGCAAGCGCTTGGGCTGCCACTGCGCACCGATGCCGTGCCACGCAGACGCGCTAGTCGAACTCATTGATGAGCTGCGCGAAAGCGAGAAGGCCGCATGAGCGATCCGCGCATTGTGTGCCAATTCTCGTGCGGCGCTGCCTCGGCAGTAGCAACCAAGCTGGCACTTGCGGAATACGGTGATCGCGTCGTCATCCTTAATGCCTTCATAAAAGAAGAGCATCCTGACAACCGGCGATTTCTCGCCGACTGCGAGCGATGGTTCGAGCGGGAAATTGTTGTGGTTAGCAATATAAAATACAACGCTTCTACGCATGAGGTCTGGAGTCGAAAGAGATTCATTAAGGGCGCAGTCGGCGCTCCCTGCTCTTTTGAACTGAAACGGAATTTACTTGATGCGTTCCGGTTGCCGGCGGACAAAATCGTTATCGGCTTTACGGCAGAGGAGACTGGGCGTTTCGAGAATCTTCAGGACCGGCTTGGGGGGTACGACGTTCTAGCGCCATTGATCGAGAAGAACCTCACCAAGGCTGACTGCCTCGCCATGATCGAGCGCGCCGGGATCGCACTGCCAGAGATGTATCGCCTTGGGTTTCACAACGCCAATTGCATTGGCTGCCCCAAAGGCGGAGCTGGTTACTGGAACAAGATCCGTGAAGTCTTTCCCGAACAATTCATTCAAATAGCGGACATTCAGGAGTCCATCGGCGAAGGCGCAAAGTTTCTTCGCGACCGCCGAACCAACGAGCGGATTTACCTGCGGGAGTTGGACCCGACCCATGGTCGCATCGAAGATGAGCCCGCTATCTCGTGCTCTTTCTTTTGCGAGATGGCTGAGCAGGACATCAGGGATGCAGCATGAAGATATATCTTGCAAGCCGCTTCTCGAACAACTCAATAGTCAATGCCAAAGCCAACGAATTGTCACTGCTGGGTCATGAAATTATTTCAACCTGGCACAGCACTGAAGCCCTTAACCCGGTGCCGCTCGACAGTCCGTCATTCGCCGCAAACAGCCACAATGCCGCCTTGCGCGATCTTGCGGAAATTGATATGTCGGACGCGGTTTTATTAATAACCGAGCGGTGCGAAGCGGTTCCCGGTGGATTGTGGTTCGAGGCTGGATATGCACTCGGTGGGGGAAAGAGGGTTTTCATTGACGGACCAAGGATAAACGCCTTTTGCTACCTGCTGGGGGAGTTCCCCTTATGAAAACGTTAATTAGAAAATCGCGGGACATCGTAAACCGCCGACAAGCTGATCGCGGCGAAGCCGTGGACCATCCGTGCCATAGGAGCGTCCAATGCCCGCGATAGAGCTCTTGCAGCAAGATGAGAAGGGTTTACGCACGGCGGGCGTCTGGTACTGCTCGAAATGCCGTTGCGTGTATGGCGACCAGCAAGCCGCGCAAGGATGCCACGGGGTTAAGTTGTGCGCCTGTGGGCAGCCGACTTCGAGCAAATACTCGAAGCAATGTCAGTCTTGCAGTGACCGAGAGTGGCACGAACGCGTGGACCGCGAGGAATCTCAGCGCTACGAGAAAGCCGCAAAAGTGAACGCCGCCGACTGGCAAGGAGAGCAAGTCTTCTGGGGCGACCGCTACTTCGAAACCGTAGAGGAAGCGGTAGAGTTCGCGCAGGATGACGACATGCCGGCGCCGGAGTACATCTGGGCGGCGAAAAATGTCGGCGTTCCGAAGGCGCGGCGGGAAGACCTCATCGATCGCATCCTCGAAGGCATGTGGGAAGACGCGGATGAGTACGATCTGGAGGGAATCCTAAAACTCCAGGCGGCAATCGATGAGTTCAATTTGGCTAATAGTGGGGTAGCGGTCTGGATGGTTGACTATTCCACGGCCATCCTAATAAACGATGAACCCGCTCAGTCGCGACCAACACCGGGAGTCGAGTGGAACAGCTTGGCGGGTTTGCTCTATCGGCTTGGCCTCACCGGCGCTGGCAACCTTGCCGCAGCGTTAACGCTTTGGATTCGGAGGAGACGCGAGTGATCAAAGTAGAAGACCTTAGTAATCTGCGCTCACGCGCGGCAAAGCTTCACAGGGTCACCATCATCATCGGGGACGTAGATGGTCGCATTGAAATAAATTCCGAGCACAGCAGCGTAGCCGTACAGATAGAACTGTGTGGCGCAAATGGCGGAGCATCTGCGTATTTTGACAACAATCCCAACAATCCGTACTTTGGTAACCCGTGGTTGGCCCCGAGGCAGAAAATTAGATGGCAGCTATCTGGAACCACCATTGACAATGCCGCCGTGCTGTTTTCCCCACGTGAGGTACCTGCGTGACCATCGAGCAGCTCGCGCCGCACGTTGACCGTCTCAACTCGTGGGTCCGTTCCCAAGGCGCCCGCGAGTGGTTTTCAAGTCCGATGCGCGCGATCTACGACTTCAAGTTCGCTATCATCCGGCGCGCATTTATCGAAGGTCGCTGTCAACATGGGGCGATTTATCTATCTCTCAACTGCCGAGATTGCGGCGGGTCCCGACGGTACACCGACAGTTACGGTCATACCTGGCCGCATTGCCGTAAATGCAGCAGCATGGGTGTGGTCAGGTTGACTTTCCTGGTTACGGAGGTAGCTGGATTTAACTGGCACACTCCCTGGAATCGCACATACTCGCTGCCGCTCGCACACGTTGAGTTGGAGAAGTCGGCAACGCTGAGCGCGGATTGGGAACCGAACGGAACCGGTCGGGAACTTGAGTTGTGGCAAATCGCGGAATCCCTCAATGTACTCGAAGCCGAAATGCCGACAGCGGTTGGGTACCACGGCGTGTACGACAACGGAGATTGGTACGGCGATAAAAAGCATTCCGACTACCGGTTGAATCTCGGACGAGTCGAGCGCTCGACATGCGAACTCTGCGAAAGCTCCGCTGAGAAAAAGAACCGCGTAGTTCATCACGTGATGCGGAAACATATCGAATGGTCCGCCTGGGCATGCTCGGCATGCTGCGCGGCTCACGCGGGTGATTCGCCGACAATCTTCTCGCTATTCGCGGTCCCGGTCGAGCACTTGAAGCATCCGGCGGTCCAGACATGGCTTGAGCGGCGCAACGCGCAAATCGGAGTTGCGGCATGACCCTGTCCTGGAACGACATCTTTAGCGATGTTCGTTGCGCTGTTTGTCGTCGCGCGAAGCTACGCGATCCGCTTTGCGGCGGTTGCGACTCCGTGCTCCCGACTCGCGTTCGCTGGCACCTTCATGTTGCGCGTGGTTCTTGGTTCATCGCGTGGTGGCGACTGGCATGTTCATGTCTACGTACCGGGCGCATTAAGGCCAACTCCTTCGTGGAGCGCGCGGCATGATGAGCAAAGTCGAAAAGGAAACCCTTGAAAGGTTACGTCGAGAATTAGCGACAGAGCGCGCACGCCATGTCGATCCTCTTGAACCGGATCTGCCAATACCGGAGGGGTCCGGTATCGTAAATGGCTGGCTATATCACTGTTATCGTGGCGAGCTTCGGGTGGGAAAGTCCTGTTCTAGCTGTATATCCCATAACTTTGGCGACTGGGATAGGACGACCACCCAGCGGCCAATAAGGCAGTATTCCTCCCGACTACGCGCGTTGATTGCTGGCCGCGCGGAACTCGCTCTTGAATGCGCCCGCATGCTGGCGGATGCGGATCATCAAATCAATCAGGAATTTACAACCCCACAATTTCAGAGGAGAAATAATCCAGATGTGTAGATTCGCATCATTCGTATTGACGAAGGAGAAGGTATTGTGGTTGCCGGACTCTGAGTCGCATTCGGAGATCATCCGGCGCTTTGAGATCCACGAGAGCGGCGCACATGGCCTCAATGTGGTGAAAGTGGAACTACTGCCGCCGGACGGGATCGTCGATGCGGCCAACTTCAAAGACCTAAAATCCTGGAAGATTGTCTTCGACCAGGACCAATTTCCGAAGTGGCACGACGCGGAGGAATCGGAGCGGCGGGCGCGCGCGAAACTCCGCGAAAAGCTGGTGAACCTCCAGACGCTCGATGCGCGCGACTCGCAGATCAAGGACGTGTCGGCGCTGGTGAACCTCCAGACGCTCTATGCGCGCTACTCGCAGATCAAGGACGTGTCGGCGCTGGTGAACCTCCAGACGCTCTATGCGCGCTACTCGCAGATCAAGGACGTGTCGGCGCTGGTGAACCTCCAGACGCTCGATGCGCGCGACTCGCAGATCAAGGACGTGTCGGCGCTGGTGAACCTCCAGACGCTCTATGCGCGCTACTCGCAGATCAAGGACGTGTCGGCGCTGGTGAACCTCCAGACGCTCGATGCGAGCGACTCGCAGATCAAGGACGTGTCGGCGCTGGTGAACCTCCAGACGCTCTATGCGCGCGGCTCGCAGATCAAGGACGTGTCGGCGCTGGTGAAGCGCGGCGTCACGGTTTGGCGGTAATTGAGCCGAAAACATGATCGCCTACGTGATTGTGGTTGCTTGCGACCACGCCGGGAAGCGCTGCAAGCGAACGCTCTGCTTCCGAGGTGTGAATGTGGAGTCACTGAAAGCCGTCGCGCTTAGCAAGTGTCATCTTAAGCGTGCCAACTGGACGAAGACAAAGAGCGGCTGTCTTTGTCCTAGGCATAGTGAGACTAAATGAGCCGAGCGTGGACCCCGGAAGTCGAGAGTGCTGTCCGTCACATCGCAACTCGCGGCGTCTTTCCCGATAACTCGCCATATCCCGGCGGGAGCCTCGCCGCACTTCAGCAGACATTAGCTGAGATGGATCGCCGAACCGCCATCTTGGTTGCCTTTTTTAAATTCCACGGCCACAGCCTTCTTTGTTCGTTCGAGCGCGTTCGAAATGGGGACCTATGGCAGTTGGTCAGTCCCTGTAACTGCGGTCTTGAGTCGTCGCGGCAACTAGCGCTGCCAGGGCGCGAAGTCGAATCGCTAGCGCGCGTGCTTCCCGACACGACGGCAGAGAGGTCGACCACTCAGATATGAACACCGCCTATTTCGGCGAGGTCGCATCTACGGACTTCGAGCCCCATATTGAGTTCAGGCCTAACCCACTATACGAAGCCCGTGTGCGGAAATGCCGCGCGGAGCTGATGCTAGGTACACATCCGCGCACGTTGATTGAGGAGCATGGTCATTGTGTTGTCGAGGAAGCTCAGCACCAGATTTTAAGCAACCGGAAGGCGAGGCGGTTATGAAGCTATTGCAGAAGTGGTTTCCCGTCGGCACGCGCTCAGTGCTGTTCGGCGCACACTGTTTTCTCACTCATCCATGGTTCGTGGCAGCTGCCTGGACTCGCCTGTTCGGCTTTCCGTTTGATCCGCGATACTGGGCGGCATTTTTCGTGCACGATCTCGGGTACTGGGGCCTTACGAACATCGATGGACCAGAAGGCGAGAAGCATCCCGAGTTCGGCGCTTGGATCATGAGTTGGTTTGATGATGAATACGCGAACTGCTCCAAATGTTACGAATATCCTTCTGATGCGCCAGGCGAGTGGCCATCTTGTCCGAGATGTAAGGCGCAGCGAACCCGCTGGCGCGACTTTAGTCTCTATCACAGTCGGTATTACGCGAAGGCCCATGGCGCGCAGCCCAGCAAGCTCTGCTTTGCTGACAAGCTTTCCTTCACGCTAACGCCGCGCTGGGCTCTACCTACCAATGGTCACGCTGACGGGCGAGATCGGCGAGTATCTAGCCAACGCTCAGAAGTCGAATGGCGCTCACTGGACGCCGACCGGTTTTGATAAGAAGCGTTGGCACGCACAGCTTTGTAAGTACTTCCGTGAATGGATTTCCGCGCACATTGGTGGCGCTGAAGACACATGGACAAAACGGAGATCGGAATAAGGAGAAGGTTCAACAATTATGAGAGGCAGCGTATTTCTGGACTGGTTTTCAAAAAACGGATGGAAGATGCAATCGATCTTAGTGAACGGTCTGCGGGCACCAGACGCCAAGACGATAGGCGTCAAAAAGTGCGTCCGCTGGATGAGAACCAAGGTCTGCAACAATGCGGACCCAACCAAGCCGGATTGCTACATGTCGGCGCCACCGATGAACGAGGAGTTGATCCAGCTTGCGGTAGACGAGTTAGAATACCTGCCCTGTCATTACGTCCATCACCTCGCGGACGCTATGCGAATCATCTCACTGTTTCACCCGGAGGCCGAGGTTCGGGGGATGGCTTGGCGCTTACATTTTCTGATTGCCGAAGAGATCTTTCACTTCGTTCCCGAGTCAGATGCAGCCTTTTTGGAGCGCCACCACGACAAAGTATTGCCCGACTTGATTGCCGAGGGAACATCGATCGATCAGCATATTGACATATCTAGCTATGGCGGCGCGCCGAGAATGTTCGAGGAGAATACTATTCGAAAGGTGTCAGCTTGAAGATATTCGCGGCCGATCTTTTCTGCGGCGGTGGCGGAACATCCACAGGCCTAGCGAAGGCCTGCGCTGAAAGCGGGCGGGGTTTGGATCTGGTGGCGGTCAATCACTGGGAGCTCGCGATTGAAACGCATCGCCGCAACCATCCAAACGCGCGCCACGTCTGTTCCTCTCTCGATGGGCTGAACCCCCGCGATCTGGTTCCCGGCGGTCGCCTTAACATCTTAGTCGCAAGTCCCGAATGTACGATGCATTCCGTGGCCCGCGGCGGCCGGCCAATCAACGATCAGTCCCGCGCCAGCGCCTGGCTGGTATTGAAGTGGCTTCAAGAGCTCTACGTTGAAAACGTCCTAATCGAGAACGTCCCGGAGTTTGAAAACTGGGGACCCCTCGGCGCAAACGGCAAACCAATGATCAGTAAAAAGGGGGAACTGTTCCGGCAGTTCATCGCCACGCTACGATCGCTAGGTTACGCCGTCGACTGGAAGATCCTCAATGCCGCTAATTACGGCGATCCAACAACTCGCCGGCGTCTCTTCGTTATGGCACGTCGCGGGAAGAATAAGGAGATCGTCTGGCCAGCGCACACGCATGCCCAGATCAAAACCGCCCCGAGTTTGTTTGAGACCCTGAAACCATGGAAGCCAGCGCGCGACATCATAGATTGGGATGCTCCGAGTCAGAGCATTTTTAAACGCAAGCGGCCATTGGCTCCCAACACGCTCAAGCGTATCTACGCTGGAATGCAGAAATTTAAATGGCCGGAGCCATTTCTTGTCATTCTTCGGCAACACATGTCCGCGCGTTCGCTCGATGAGCCTCTACCGACCCTTACGGCTGGCGGTACGCACGTGGGATTATGTGAACCGTTTGTATTGGGGCAACAAAGTGGAAGTGTCGCGCGATTAACTAGCGATCCGGTCCCGACGGTTTCTACGGGTGGCGCAATATCTCTGATCGAACCATTTATGATCGCCGCCGGTGGTCCGGAGGGCAAAGGTCGAAATCCAGACAGTCTTGATGCCCCGATGCCCCCGGTTTTGACCGAGAACCATACGGGGCTTGTTACGCCGTTTATTGTTCCCAATTTCGGCGAGCGCGATGGACAACCGCCGCGAACGCATTCCGTAGATGAACCGCTGCCCACGGTTACCGGACACGGAGCTGGTGCAGTAGTCGAGGCCTTTACGATCCCCATGAATCACTTAGCGGACCGCCTTCGATCCGTCGATGAACCGCTCCAAACAATCACAGCAACATCTTCGGACATCGGCATCGTCGAGCCGTTCATTGCCACGGTTAGCCACGGTGAGGGTGACGCCAGACGCTGTAAGTCGGTTGACGAGCCATTACCGACACTGACGTGTTCTAATGATCACGGAATTGTCGAGCCGATCGTAGTAAGGTTCGACCACCAAGGTAGCAATGCTGGGCGCGCACGAAGCATCTCGGAGCCGCTACCTACGATCACCACCAAAAACGGCCTCGGTATCGTGGGGGCATTTATCGTTCCGCAATTCAGTGGAGCATCCGCGAAGCCCGTGTCGGACCCGTTGGGAGTCGTTACCACTACGAGCCGCGGCATTGGGCTTGCTGAGCCGTTCATCTCAAAGTTCTACGGCACGGGTGTATCGGTCCCGGTTGACGAGCCTCTCGACACGGTCACGGCCAAGGATAGGTTCGGTCTATGTCAGGTCGGCGACAGGCTATACGACATCCATTTCCGGATGCTCCAACCGCGCGAACTGGCCCGCGCGCAAGGATTCCCGGATGATTACGAGTTCGCTGGCGGCAAAGCGGCGGCAACCAAACTGATCGGCAACGCCGTGCCTGTAAATACTGCCCAGGCGCTTTGTACGGAGCTTCTACGGAGAAGCGCATGATCGAGCAACTCAAACTCGTCGCTGGCTTTAGTGACGATCCAGACACCCAGACGGCTTGTATCATCACCGCTACGCCGTCAGGTGGATATCCAAAGGGCGCCCAGGTCTCTTCCGCTAACGAGTTACCCACTGGCGTGGCGCCGCTCAGCACACGTCTGGCGCGGCCGGACAAATACGTCTTCGTCATGCACGCCGAACGCCGAGCGATAGCACAGGCCGCGCGGGACGGTATCCCTCTGAGGGGTGGCACGATGTACCTCTATTGGTTTCCTTGTGCGATCTGTGCCGGATCCATCGTTGAGGCGGGGATTCGGCTCATCATCTGCGATCGCCAGCGGTACGAAGAGCGCAAGGCGGACCCGCGCTATGAGTTCGTAGCGTCGATACAGATCCTGGCGGAGGGCGGGGTGTCGGTCGGATGGCTCGACGAAGGGAATCTGACGGAGGTTGCAAAACTTGCCGACTAGAATCCTTCGAGATGGAATCCTTACGAGCGAACGAATAAACGCTCTCAGTCTTAAATCCGAGGTATTTTATCGGCGGCTAATGTCTGTGGTCGATGACTTCGGAAGAGCCGAAGCGCATCCACAAATACTGCTGGCGAAGTGTTATCCACTCCAATTAGAGATCTACACAACGGAAGATATCCGCGAGATGCTGCAAGAATGCGCGGACTGCGGCGGTTCGCGGGAATCTGCGGCAACATGCGGCTACTTGCCGGAATCCGCCGCGCCTATCGCTATTTATGAAGTTCTTGGCAAGAAGTACCTGCAAATAAACAACTTTGGACAGAGGCTTCGCAAGGATGCCAAGAGCAAGTGTCCAGATCCTCCGGCGGACTGCGGCGGTTCGCGGGAATCTGCGGCGGATTCCGGCTCGCGCGCGTCGTCTCCGACTACGTCTCCGACTACGTCTTCGTCTCCGACTACGTCTTCGTCTCCGACTACGTCTCCGACTGAGATATGGCGCTCCGCCGAATTTGAATCTTCCGAAGAGTTTGAAAGTTGGTGGAATTCAGTTGTTGCGGCTCATCCGAACCGCAACAAGAACACCATGGCCAAAACTGCCGTCATGGAATTGGTCCTAACCGGGACGTTTCGACGATCGGAATTCGAACGTGGCGTTGAGCAGCTCCGGCTGAACGCCGGAGAGGATTGGACTAAAAACGGCGGTAAGTTCGCGTCAAATCTGTTCGAGATAATCGAGAACAATCTGTGGCGGTTTAACCCGGCCCCGGCAAAACCCAAGGAATCATCATGGACAGCCGCTGACGTTCTCCGCCAGGAAGAAGAACAAGAACAGCGCGACCGAGTCGCCAGGGCAACTGAGCGCGCCAAGAAAGCGGCGGGATCGCAATGACTCAGGAGGAACTAGCTTATAAAACTGGACTTCCGGCCAACTTGGATGCTGAACGTTTAGTCCTCGGATCGATATTGCTGAATGATCGAATTTTCGTCCAGATCGCCAGTGTATTATCTATCAACGATTTCAGCCTCGAAAAGCACCGCCGCATCTTCGCGAGGATGACGGAGTTAAAGGAGCGGCAGGAGCCCATCGATCGCATCACGGTTACCAATGAGCTGATGAAGCAGGGGCAGTTAGAGTCAGTGGATGGACTGGGGTATCTCTGTTCGTTGGATGAGGGATTACCTGAGATTGCCAATATAGAAGCCTATGTCCAGATCGTCAAGGACAAAGCGGCGCTCCGAAAAACAATCTTCGCCGCACAAGCCATCATCGAGCGATGTTTGAGGGCCGAAGATGAGCCGTCGGAAATTCTCTCCATTGCTGAGCAAAAACTTCAGGACATCCGCAAGGTCTCGGATCGATCCACCAGCCGTTTCCTGAGCCCGGAGGAAATCATCATCGCCGCGGGCGGGATGGACAGTTTCTTGTCTCCGCCGGTTGGACAGTGCATTCCTACGCCGTTCGCGACGCTGAACGAGATGCTGCCCGGCGGTGGTTTCGAGCGCGGCCAACTTGTCATCATAGGCGGCAACACCGGAACAGGCAAGACTGTGCTTGGTGTCAATCTGGGAATCGGATCGGTCGTGTCTGGATATCCGACACACTTCGTCCCGTTGGAGATGAAGCAGACAGCGGCGCTCCGGCGTGCGCTTGCAGCTCAGGCCCGCGTGAATATGAAAAAGCTCCGCTATCGAGAAGCTTCCCCGGAGGATCGCACGAGCATCGTAGAAGCGGTCGCCGTCCTTCAAGGGGAGGCTGAGCCGATGTTTAAGACCTGGAGCGGTATGGCAGCATCCGTTATGGCGCTCCGCGCGGAGTTGGAGCGCGAGGCGTCGAAGCAAAAGCTGGGCATGGTCGTTGTGGACTACCTGCAATTGATGGACACGGTACGCGGCGGCCGCGGAGAAGAGAATCGCACTCAGGAAATATCGAAGCTCACTAGAGGGCTAAAAACGACGGCTATGGATCTGGACTGCGTTATGGTCGTCCTGTCCCAGCTAACCCGCGACAATGCCCGCCAGAAGCGAAAGCCGGAGCTGAGCGACCTCCGTGATGGAGGCTCCATTGAACAGGATGCCGACATCGTAATGTTCCCCTGGGCTGGTGACATCCCCGAGCCCCGGCCAATGGTCCTGGAATGCGATCTCATTCTAGCCAAGCAGCGTGAAGGCCCACTGGGAAGTATCCCCTTGAATTTTACTTATCGATATACCAGGTTTGACGAAAGGCCCGCGTGAGTTTCTTAATTGTTCCCGATGTGCACGAAAATATTGAAGGCCTGGAAAGATTGCTATCCGCGGCCGGAAGTCACGCCCTGACTGTCTTTCTTGGCGACTGGTTTGACAGTCATACCAGGACAGAGCGCTCTACTCTGAGAACACTTGGCTGGTTATTGGCCAACTGGGATAATCCAGCATACTTCTTTCTCTGGGGAAACCATGATCTCCCCTATGCATTTCCAAATTGCAGCGACCTTTTGTGCTCAGGTCACAACTGGACGACGCGAGCATTGGTGGCCCAACATTCACAAATTTGGGACCGATTTGTTCTAACGGGGCAAATCTGCGGTGTCCGAATTAGTCACGCCGGGTTTACTCCGGAGACCGGCCATGGGGATGTCAACAGGCGCTGTGAAATGGCGATGAAAGCTCTTCGGGAGCGCAATGTCGCCGAACCGTTGATTCAGGCTGGGCGGGGCCGCGGCGGGCGGCAGGATGTTGGCGGCTGTACCTGGCTCGATTGGGATGACGAGTTCCGTCCGATAAATGGAGTCCGGCAAATTGTCGGTCATTCGCGAGCGGCAGAACCTCGATGGAATGGCGACAGCGTCTGCTTAGACACCGATCTCAGGCACTACGCCGTTATCACGACTGATGGTGGCATCTCAGTTTATGGTGTTGACGGCGGCAAGGTGACGCAGCCAGTACCCCACTCAAATAATCACATATGTGAAGGGATGTATTTGTGACAAATCGGCAGATCAATTATTTAGTCGCCACCAAGGTTTTGGGGTTGACCTGGAACGAGGCTCAATGTGGAATGTGGCGACCGCTACCACTCTCCGTACCGAATTACGTCGGTGATCTCGCGCTCGCCTTCGAGATCGTGAACCACATGGACTCCAACGGCTGGCACTTTCTGCTGATGATGTCGCACGAATCGAAGCTGGCTATCGCGTCTTTCTACCATGGCCACGAGGACCGGAGCGATTTGTCGGCGACGGAGATGCGGGATTTCATCCCGCGTGCGATTTGTCGCGCCGCTCTCCGCGCCTGTGGTGTATTGGTTCCCCTAATAGAGGAGAGTGTGTATGCCTAACGAACAGATGTCGCCGCCGCCTGATAGCTTCGCCGCTGAGGCGTTCGCTTTGGGCGGAACGATACTTGAGCGCCGGACCATCGGGACGGTGAATTTGGCAGTGGCTGAAGTACCAAAGTTGGCAAGCGTCGCGGATGCGCCGCCTGATGCAAAGCTGTGGCTCATCATGATGAGCGATAAGTTCAATATCGGGTCGCGTCGTCTGTGTGAATCACGCCCGGATGATGAATACATCGAATCCGCAGTGCGCCGCCACGTGACGCAGAGCCAGTCCATAACAAGACGAAATTAAATGCGCTGCTGGCATCGCCTGCGGTTGCGCGGCAAACTTTATCTCTGCCGACATTGCGGAGTGTTGATCGAAGAATGCCCGTGCGTGACATGGCGCGATCCGAACGGGAAGTGTCCGCTCTGTGACGGTTCCGGATGGCTAGCGGTTGTGAGGGGAGATATGGCTAAGTTTTCAGAATATGCGGGGATTTCCCGATGTTAAGACGTGGACCGATCAAGCCAAGGCGCACGAAGCCGCGCCGTGGACGGGTTGTCGATAAAATCCGCATGGCTTGGCTTCACACCCAGCCATGCGCTATAACCGGGCTAATGAGAGATTGGTCCAAGGGATTCGGCGGAATCCTAACCGTCCATCACGTGCGAACATGTGGTTCGCCAAAGGACGACACGCGAGCATTCCCTTTGCTGGCGTACTTGCATCAGCTCGCATATAAACTTCCTGGAATAGTCTGCATCGAAGAGGGCAAGCGTAAGTTCGAAAACGCGTATGGCGTTGTGATCGAAGATCTGATCGAACGTTATCGGTCCCTCTATGGTGAGATCGGAGTCGCGGCGTGACGCCCGCACCGCGACTTAGCCGCCTGATCCCGCGCCCGGCCTGCGCGAGGATCTCTCAAACTTTCGGGCGCCAAATGTCTTCAATCCCTGGGGTGAACAGGATCCGATGGACATTGATGGTTATCCCGAGATACTCAGGTTTTATCGACTTGAGCGGCATTTCGATTGCGACCCGCTTATGCTCCTTGTGGGTGAAGCGCCTGGCTATCAGGGTTGTCACTTCTCAGGCGTTCCGTTCACAAACGAAAAGCTGATTCTCGACGGAAAGATTCCTCGCGTTCACGCACCGGCCAGGATCACGTCCCGCCAGCGTTCATTCTGTGAACCATCCGCAACGATAGTCTGGGGTGCCCTGCATGACCTCGGCTTCGCGGATCGCGTGGTGATGTGGAATGCGTTCGCATGGCATCCGCACAAGCCGGGTGAACCTTACTCTAATCGCGCCCCAGCGCGCGCGGAACTGCAATCGGGCATTCCAGTATTGCGCGCCGTCCTATCGCATTTCTCTGGGGTACCTATTGTTCCGATAGGTCGAGTCGCTGAGAGTACTTTGAAGTTGATGGGTGTCGAAGCGCGGCCCGCGCTGAGGCATCCGAGCATGGGCGGCGCTTCGCAATTTCGAGCGGGTCTGACGGAAATAGCGGAGGCGATGAAGTGAAGCGCTACGATCCGCAAAATCGTTGCAGTTATTGTGGTGGTCCTCACGACATAAAGATTTGTCCAAAGACCTGGAGTGGGAGTATCGAATACCGTGACCTGTTTTGTTCTTACTGCGGAAGCAGGGACCATGATTACGAAAGTTGCCCAAAACACGCGTGATGAGAATGAACTGCCGGATCACCACTGAAGCTCCGTGCTGTAAATGCGGGAAAACCTTCTTCGCTTCCCATCGTGTCGGCGATGCTTCCTACTGCACTGATCATTGCCCAGTTTGCGGCGCGATATCCGAAGAGAGATCGAAAACGAAGACAAAGCCGCGCAACGATCAGGAAAGTTTATTTGGCTGAACGCCGCTTCTCGGCCTTCGCTTGCGCCCGTTCGCGTCTCTTGTCTTCAGCCGCGTTCTTATTGCCCAGGGTCCACAACTGATCGTAGGTCACAGTAAAGCTGTGACGCATACCCTTGAGTTTGATCTTGGCGTAGGTCGTGTTCAGTTCGACGATGATCGGTCGAAGCTTGCCGCGCTCCCGCGCGCTGCACAGCGTTTCCCGCCGAACCGGTTTGGTTGTCGTGGTCATGTCAGCTTCTCCAGGTCCTCTCTCAGGTCGGATAGATCGACTCCGCCGATTATCCTGACCCACCGCGCGGTCGCAACTCCGTCGGCGTTATCGGAGTCATCGAACCGACAGAGATGGTATTCGTCCGGATCGATCTGGACGCAGTGATCTCCGCTAGGGCTGACGTACTCCACTTCACCTCGCACGTTGAGTCCGCGCTTCCACCCACGCCGCGCCATCTCCTCGCCGATTTCCTTCTGAAAGTTTGGTAACGAGTGAGTGACAATCATTTCGCGACCGATGCTCCATTTCTGTACACGCGCAATGTAGCTCACTATACTCCACGAGCGATCTGTGTGTCAATTCGCCGCCAAAAGAAATTTGGTTCGGAATTGGCGAAATAGGCCTTATACTGATGAAAACTTCATCTGAAGCGATGACTAATCCCAAAACTTATTCAACGGCGGAGCTTGCCGCGGCCTCAAAGATGAGTTTGACGCGCCTGGCTATCTGGCGCCGCACCGGCCTCGCGCCAGCGACCATCGAAACATGGGGGGATCGGACTCTGGTTCGATACGACGAGGAGCAAGCCGCCCGCGCACTCATTCTGGCGGAGTTTAGGTCGAGGTTTCGCGCGAGCCTCCTGCGCACATTGGCGTCCCTGTTGCCGGCTAGGATCAGCAAGGGTGTTATCGCGAGCGACGGGAGCCATGTCGCCGACATCGGCGGAGATCCGCGCGAGACGCGCGATCGGCTGATTGAATTTGCCGCAGTTGTTGTAATCAACGTCCGAGAATTGCTCGACAGGTTGCCCCATCGCGATGGGGTAGAAAATGCGTGAAAAAAACATTATCGACATTTTGTGATTTGGCCGCTAAGATCGGAATGTAAGCAGTTTCCATTCACAAAAACAATTTGGGCGGCGTAGCTCGACAAACCGCCAGATGTAAAGCAGTGGGACGCTAAGCAGTTCAAATATCCCGCGAGAAACCCCAAATCCTGAAGTGTGCATTCACTTGGAAGGCGGTGTCCCGATGAAGTATTAAATCTTCGGGGTCCGCCCGCCGGACCCCTTCTCATTCAGATGAATTCGAACCTGATCCCAGTCCAACGAATCAATGGCCGCATGTGCGAGCTTGACGTAGCGTTCATCTATGCGAACCGAGGGCATTTTGATCTTCGGTTTAATGGCAAGGGAAAGCTGAGGGAAGCCGCCGAAAAGCCGCGCATGTCGCTTTCCCCGCTCAGCAATGACGGCAAATACTTTGTACAGACTCTCGACAACGGCGTGATGGTTCACGCCCTGCGGGGGACGCCAGGCAGCAGTAGCAGCAACCCCGGGCGACTCACTATACCGGAATCAGCCCGAAAGCCGTCGCTCGATGAATACGACGCTCGCCCGTAAACCTATGGCGATAGCGGCAACTTCATCTGAAGATGCACCACCACCACCCCGCAAACCAATGGCAAGAGCAATTCCCTTCTCTGATTACGACTTCGCTCCTAATCGGCAAGCCGACGGTCCAATGAAGACTCTCCGCCATGCCTTAAGGGCAAAGGCGAATTCTGGTCTCGATGGAAACATTAAGGCGCCGGCTCGGTGCGCGATCGGACGAAGCAGAGAGGATGATCCCCAGCGCGCCGCTTTTTTCGACGAGCGCAATAGAAAGAGAGCGGAAATGGCCGCTCTCGCCCAGGAGTAGCGATTTTATGGCGCGCGCGCATCGCGGAACGGCCGGCGGCAAGTTTTTAGCCATGCAGCGAGAGGGGCTCGACCTTCCACGCCTCTATTTCAAACGAAGGTCGTCTGTAGAGCCCAAGGTTGTGGGAGCCATCAGGGTGGCATCTTACCAGAGCGTCACCCTGATGCTCCCTCGCGGGGTCGAAAGAAAGCCGGCAGAGAGTTTATGAAAGACATTTGGGAGTCCGGTTGGATCAAGCCTTTCCCGCGGCGTTTGCGGGTATGGCTTTGGAGCCTGTGGCCTCCACGTTTACGCGAGGTAGCCGCTTGATTCTCACGTTCGGCGTCGCGGTGTTTCTGCTGGCTTTCGCGGCGGGGGTTTTGGTTGGCCTGTACCTGCGGCGCGCGCGGCAAGAGCAGAACATCAGCGTTACTGGCACCGCCGGTGGCGAACCGCTTGAGATGTCAGTCCCGGTATCTTCCGGGTGCTCGATTGATCTTCCCTGCCCCATCGTTGAGATTGTTGACATCTCGGAACACCGAACCATTCCAGAGCTAACGAACGCGCTGATTGAGCGCGCCGTCGCGGAGGGAATGCTCGATTCTGTTGTTTCCGCTACGATCCGTGCCCAGGCGAAATCCAAGCCGCGCGGCAAGGGTGGGCGATTTGAAAAGCGAGGGGAATGAATGGATCCGGCCTTAACGCACGTGAACGCATCGAACGCGAATAGCGCGGCGCACCTGGAAAAGATGCTCCGCAGGCTTGCGACGCTCCCAAGGTCCGTTCGCAACCCGGGTAACAAGAAGTGCGGCTGCGGCCGAACGATTTCAGTGAACGCGACAGCATGTCTCGCGTGCGCACAGTTCTCCGTGTAGGAAAGGGCGAGAATCCGGCTCCTACTTCGGGAATGGCGGGTCGCTCACCGTGAAACGGCAAGCGCCGAGGGTTCTGGACCAAGGGCCTATCGGGGCGGCGACCCACTTTAAGGTTCTTTCTCCCATCATCATGACTAATCTTGCCGCGTATACCGCTCCTGGATTCGCCCCACCGTTCGTCTCGATAAACTCCGATGGCGACACGGTAGAGATCATTGTGAGATCAGAGGGCAAGAAAAACGGTGACTGTGGCGACTGCGCTTCAATCAAAATGAACGTCCAGCGATTTCGCGAGTTAATCACATCTATTTCGTTATGAGTCTATACCCGATAGTCAGAATAGAGTTTCCGGATGGAGGCCCACAATCGCACGGCACGAAAATTTTCGTCGATGATGTAGAGCAGCGGGGGGTGCGAAAGGCAACCCTGGAAATCGAAGTTGGCAAGGCTGTCACATTAACCCTTGAGCAGTTCCCGGATGTGGAGAGCGTCGAGGGTCCCATGGTTGTGAGGCGTATTATCGCCGACGTCACAGCCATCTCTGATCGGTGGCAGAAGTTAGCGCCAGTAGCTACCACGTGCACATGCGACGCCCTCGTTGAACCCGGCTCCTGTCCCTACTGTCAGTCGATCAATCGAGCAGCCTAAAATGCTTCGAATTATTGCCGCGCTTGTCATGTTAAGCCTGCCGGTGCCCGCCCAAAAAGCAATGATCGCCGAATCGGTAATGATCTCGGTCACCGGCGCGGTTGAGTTGGCCGAAAACGAGCATGTCCGTCGCGCGGTGGTGTCGCTGCGGCACGTCGGCTGCTTCGTGGTGAAGGGCCGGAAGTGCAAATCAGCACATAAGCCAAAGGTTGTGAAGAAATGAAAGCTTTCGTGGGTCTTGCCGCGCTGCTGATCTTTGTGGGCCGAATGTTCATTACGCCGCGTCTGGCCAGTATCCCTTCGGTTGAAGGCGGCTATGAGGCGTTTGCGCATCTGTTCGTCGGCTTCCTGATCCTGGTGCCGTTCTACGACCGGAAGCAGATCATCGGACCGACAAAAACTTACGGATGGATCGGCTGGCTCCTAGCACTTTGGGAAGGCGGCTGGTTTATCGCTCAAAAGATCGGCCCCTGGGTAATTGCAGCATGAAACGGTTGTGGCGAAACTTCTGGGCGCGTATCACCGGCGAATGCCCCGAGTGCGGCGCCCCAATAGTTGAGTGGTTCTTTGGGGTGCTCTGTCAATCATGTGGTTGGCACTGCTCCGACGCATGAAGCCGGTTGTTTGCTGGCGCAAGCACTCGAAATACATTTGGCGGGTGCGCGCAAAGCTACAAACGACCTACCTATTGGTTTTGGACTCTCCCGCAACAAGGGAAGATGATGTCGTATTTGATCTCGTGGCTTTGGAGTTGCTTTCGCCGTACGCACTGATTGAGCGGATGGTGAGATAAGTGGCGAGTTCTGGCGAAACTGGAAAAACGCGCCTAAGGCAGAAATGCTGAACGGGTGCCACCACCATGGCTGTAACGGTTCCCGGTTCGAATCCGGGTAGCTCGCCCTCTTCACCAATAATATGCTCGTAATTACCCTGTCCATCGCTCTGGCCTGCGTCTGTGGCTATGCCGCAGCGCTGACGAATGGCTTGCTTCCAGTGTGGAGACGGCGTTGCCCGATCTGCCCCGTGCTCCCACTCTGTTACGTGTGCGGGACCACGTACGGCGATTGGCACGCCGGGCAGCGCGGATATGTCCAGCGTTAAACGTCCGTGCTGCGACCAGCCGTGTCCCGCATCCGCTGAATACCGCGGTCGCTGCGCAAAGCACGCCGGCCAGTTGAACGGCGAACGCGGCACGACGGCGGAACGTGGATACGATCAATCGTGGCGCAACGTGCGCGCGGCTTACATGGCCGAGCATCCGCTCTGCGAAGACTGCATAGAGCAGGGCTTCTTCGACCGCGCATCAACCGAGTGTCATCACAAGCTGTCGCTGCGAAATGGCGGCGCACGGTTAGACCCAGCGAACCTGCGGGCGCTCTGCGGAGTATGTCACAGGATTAGAACGGCGCGCGGAGAATAAAACATGGGCGGCAACGGCGGAATCAGACGGAAGGGCAGAAAAGATAAGCGTGACGCGCCGAATAAGCCGTCTGCTAAACCACGCCCGAGTCGCGCGAAGTAGTCGATGGATGTCAGCGCTCTCGGTATCCCTTCGCTACGCGATGATCGGCTTGCTGATCTGGTACCGTCCAACACCTGGCACCGTTACGGAAGGTTCACCCCGACCCACACCCTCTACATCTTCCGAACGGGAAGGTTCGAGGAGCGCAAATCCGGCGGGACGCTCGGATTCTACACGGACGACTATCGGCTCGAAGCTCTCTGGACGCGCCGCGAGTCCTACCGTGATCTGTTTGCTAAGCAGCAATGGGATGGTTTGATCGTTCCCGACTTCTCGCTGTGGGCGGACGATCCGATGGCTGAGCAGATTTGGAACGTCTATCGCTCGCGGGCGCTGGCGAGGATGTGGCAAGACGTTGGCGTTTCGGTCGCACCGAATCTGAGTTGGTCAACAAAGGCGTCATACGAGTTTTGTTTTGAGGGAATTCCTCAGGCGTGTCCCGTTGCCTTTTGTCAGGCCCGTACAATCCGCGCCACGGAGCGCGATGCGTTCATGGATGGCCTCGGCGAAGCGGTGAATAGGATCTCCCCGCGAGCCGTGGTTCTTTACGGAAATGCATCATGGTTGCTTGACAGAGATCTCCCCGTGTAGGTCCCAAATACTCAAGGCTTTCGGCGGCCGTGGATAACCTCCGCGCCACCGGCTTCCGCCGGGCCGGGGGTGGTTCACCCGATGCTGGAGAATTCAAAACGGGGGCTTGCACTGGGGGCGGCACAGACGATGCGACATTTTCAGGCCTCTCGATGTAACGTAGGTCGAAAGTGGGCGCGCGGGGGGCAAAACCGTCCGGCAAAACATTTTGCAAGTTTTTTCGCGCGTCCGACGCTGTAACATACCTCGAAAATCGACTCTGTTTATTTTCAATGGTTTGTACTGGTAGCATTTCCCTCCCGTCGATTGAATTGTCGCGGCGCGTCGACTGATCCCTCCCCAGACGGCGCGCCAATGGACGCGGTAGAACGATTCAGACGGGCGCCGGGTCATTTAGACCAGGCGAACCTCCCCGAAATAGCGCATGGAACGCAAAAAAGCCGATAGGCAAACCTCGAAGGGTCTGCTCTATCGGCTTATGGGATCGCACGGTCTAGCCGTGCATGTCTCTCAGCTCTGCGGGAAAGGTTTTGTTTAGCCCTTGCCAGCGCGGCCCCGTTCGCACGCTGGGCACTTGCAATACTTCGCGGCCAGCTTTATCGGAGGTCCGTGCTGGTGAAAACGTCCGGCGAATACAGGAACCCTCGACATTCGATCCAATCGAAGTGGAGCTTACGGCTGTACTTATTCGCTTCCATGTTCGGATGAGCCGAATGCGCTACCCCTGCGGTTCCGTCTTCGATCCACGTGAGACCAGTTTGCGGATCGAATTTAGCCCGCTGATATGGCCCCAGCGCGGAACGGTCTGACGGCTTCATGTTCAATGTCTGGTAAGTCATAGTTTACACAAAAGCGAAACCGGCCGCGATTGCGAAACATAAGATAGTCATGGGTTAGTAGCTCCACTGTCCGCTAAACGCGATCTTGCGAGCTGCTCGGCGTATCGGACGCTCGATGCAGTGATAGATCATATAAGTGATCGCGAACCGCACCGCGCCCGTCTGAGTGCCGATAGCGGCATCAGCTACCGCATAGCTGCAACCGATCGCCATGTCTAATTTGATTGCTTCCAT
Source organism: Bryobacterales bacterium (assembly GCA_963698105.1). Lineage (GTDB taxonomy): Bacteria > Acidobacteriota > Terriglobia > Bryobacterales > Bryobacteraceae > Palsa-187. The sequence continues at coordinate 247,831 of CAVOPN010000020.1, read as the reverse complement.
TTCGTGCCGAGCTCCTAAACTCGGTAGGTCAATCATGAGGCAGATCGTAACTTCAGACAAGAGACCTGGCAGCGTTACAGCCGGCGAGCTGATCGAGACCGCGACGAATCAGCACTTCGTTAACGTCAATTGGCCGGCAGTGAAAACCTCGCGGTGATCGACCGGCGCAAGGCGAGCTAGAACGCGCTAGGACGAATTGCGAGCGCTGGTGATATCAGAACATCAAGCGTGCTGTAACAACCTCACCAGCATCGCGAGAAGGCTCACCAAAAGGGGATGGGGGTGATAATCCTTAGGCCAAGATTGGATGTGACCAGTCGCTGGTCATGTGAGAAAAATCGCAGGTTTCTGTAACTTTTTTCGGCGCTTTGGCCGAAGTTACTTCGGTCGGATCGGCCTTGTGGAAAACGCGGAACTGAAAAAAGCCTCTTCTCTTATAAAGAATAGTGAGGAACTCAGTTCCTCAAGCCGTGCCGAACTGAGTTCCTCAAGGGCCGCCGAGATCCGGGCGGTCAACGGCTGGATAAAAACGCCGCGTCACATAATCACTGATGCGCGGCTTTCGCTCGCGGATCGGATTATTTGGCTGACGGTGGCGCTGATCGAATTTCACTTCGGACGATGTGAAGAATCACAAGATGTGATCGCCGCGGTTGCCACGGTGTCTTCCAGGCAGGTAGCTAAATCGACGGCCCAGCTTCTAGCTGTTGGATTGATGACGCGCGAGCGCGCTCCACTACGAAGCCTTCCGGATCGGCTCTCGGTGGGGATAGGATTCCCGGACAAGGCTTCCGCTATCCGAGGCAACGGGCCATGTGAGCGTTGCCATGTGGACCGCCCGGTCAATCGCCTGGGCATCTGTGTGGTTTGCCGCAAGAGCGAAGAGGCCGAGCGCGAGGTTCGGGAGTTTATCGCCCGGCACGGACCGGCACCCCTGGAGATCGTTTGGCTTGGCCTGAAGGGAAATGGTAGCCGGTCGAGTCAAGGGGCGATTCAGCGAGCGTACTTAAAGTCAAATGGAAATCCCCCAACAAAGCAAGGGTGCGATTAAGTTCCGTCGCACCCCTTTTCATCGGGGCGGTTCTGGAACCGGCTCTTGCCCGGCAGGGAAGAGTAGCGCAAGCTTAAATCTCCCGGACCGTCCCCGCCTAGGTTTCGTCCAAGACCTTTTAGATGCATCACTCTTCGAAGTGCCTGACCGGCCAACACCGCAAGTGTGACACGGCGGCCTGCCGGTGTATTTGTGGACACCCACATTGGCCACCCGCCGGACCGCCACCGCCAGATATTGCTGAGTTTGAAAGAAAACGAGCAGAGATCATCCGTCGAGGCCTAGGCCAGAGCGCCGACAGCAAGGGTCGATAGCTCAGACGGCAGAGCGCCTGATTTTGCATTCAGGAGTCGCGCGCGGTTCGAGTCCACGTCGTCCATATCAGTTTTAAATGAACACCCCTTTCGAAAATCCGGCGCGCGCGGAATCGCTAATGCCCGGCGGTGTCTATGCGCTAAGTTTCAAGTCTCGCCTTAGCCATCAAGCGATGCTGAATATTCGCGAGTCAATTGCGCCGATCGAAGCGAAGACGAAATGCACGTTCCTAATTCTTGATGATGGCGTGGCTATCGGCAAACTTCAGAACGTTTCGGTAGTCGATGGGAAACTGGTCGTCAGCGAGAACCCGCCAACCGAATGAGGAACACCCCCTCGCCCGCTGATGTGCCGGTAGCGCTCCCGCCCAACATGAAGATTGAGATGTGGCCAATTGCACGCATTTTGCCTTACGCCAAGAACGCGCGTAAGCGCACCCCGGCGGCCATCGAGAAGATCGCAGCATCCATCAAAGAATTCGGATGGGTCCAACCCATCGTGGTGGACGCCGCGGGCGTAATCATCATCGGGCACGGGCGGCGAGAAGCCGCGCTGTTCATGAAGCTGGATGAGGTTCCCGTCGTGGTCGCCAGCAACCTCTCTCCCGGCAAGGTCAAGGCCCTTCGCATCGCAGACAATCGCGTCCACGAAGAGAGTTCCTGGGACATTGGGATGCTCGGCGCGGAATTACTGGAAATGAAGCTGGAAGGCGTTGACCTCGGGACTACGTCGCTGGACATCGACGAGATCATCGGCGATGTGTTTGGATCGACCGGAAAGAAAAAGAAGAAACAGGGCGGCTCGAATGCCGAACTGAAATTCAAGGTTGTCGTGGATTGCACAGACGCGGCGCATCAGGCCGCGCTCCTGGATAAGTTCAAGGACGAGGGGTACGCTTGCCACGCACTTACGGATTGAAAGGTAGATCTTTATGGGCTTGCGTGGCCCTGCTCCAAAACCAACACTCGTCAGGCTAAGGGACGGCAATCCATCGCGACGACCGCTTCCTGATAACGAGCCGCAGTACAGGGCCGGAATCCCAGATGCGCCCCCGGGCATAAGCGCCGCGGCGAAGAAGATCTGGGAAACGCTTGTTGTGGAAATGGCGGCTTCCGGAGTGCTGCGCAAGGTAGATGGTCACGCCCTGGCCGATCTCTGTGAGGATCAGGCCATGTTGGACGAACTCCGAAAGGGCCTGTCCGATCTAAAGCGCGAGATTGCAAAAAAGGCAAAGGTTGATAAGAAGGCGTTGCCCGGCGGCGCACTGCTTCAGTTGAGCCGGACCAACGAAGGGCGCCGAACGCTTGCCACGATCCGCGAGCTCGCGGGGCAGATCATCATTCAGCGGCGGGAATTTGGGTTGACGCCGGCGAGCAATTCGCGCGTCAGCTCAGTCGGCGGCGGAGGGACGAATAACATGGACAGCCTGGAGGCGGCGCTGTGCGGGTAACTTCAAGGTGCCGCGACAGGTGTGTCTGAGTATCGCCCGAACACCTGCGCCTATTGCAATACGGATACGTGGTGCGAGACTCGCGCCAACGGCACGCCGCAGTGCCGCGCCTGCAAGGTAGAGCGATTCTTCGAGCGGGTTCTGTATCCTCCACTCGGATACAAGTTGCAAAAGTGGGGCCGTGAGATCCTGCGGGATCTTTACGGCACGGTGCGCCCAGAGAGCGGATTACGTCGCTTTCGCAAGGGGTATGTCTCAACCGGGAAACAGAACGGTAAATCATTTATTATTGGTGGTTTACCGCTATATCACCTCCTTATGGAGGATGATTACACCGATCCCGAAGCGTACGGCGTAGCTAGCGCTCGCGATCAGGCGGGGATCGTTTTTAAGGCTGCGGCGATGCTAGTGAACGCCAGCGCCGATCTCACTTCGCGGCTGAAGGTGCTCGACAGTACGAAGCGGATCATCCGCCGCGACGGCGCCGGGCTCTACGCAGTACTCTCTGCCGACGGCGATGTCCAGGACGGTAAGCGCCCGAGCTTGCTGTTATTCGACGAACTCCACCGGTTCACCCGCAAGAAAGCGGAGACGGTTCGAACGGTTTTGCTCAAGGGAATGATTTCCCGCGCGCCGGTCGTTAATGGCGTTCAAACCGGCCAGCCGCTAATGATCCAGATCACGACATCTGGAGATGAGCAAGAATCGCCGCTCTGGTTTAGCGAATACACGCACGCGCAGCATGTCCTCGACGGCAGTATCGAGGACGAAAGCTACTACGCCAAGATCTACCAGGCGGACCCCAAGCGCATCGAGAGCGATAAGGGTTACTGGAAGACGCGCGAGGCGCGCGTAGCGGCGAACCCGTCCCACGAAGATAACGGCGGCTTCCTTGCCGATAAGGAAATTGAAAGCGAGATGCTTGAGGCGGTCTCGCGGTCAGAGAAATACGGCGACTTCGTCCGGCTTAACCTAAATGTCCCGGTAGTCTCAACCGGCACTCCGATCATTGACATGCCGCTGTGGTGCGAGGGCACCGACGCGGATGTGAATCTTCGACAGTGGCCAGAATATGACGTTGAACTCCTAATTCAGAAGTGGGGGTTGACTTCGCAGCCTTGTGTTGCCGGCATCGACATGGCGTGGACGACGGACCTTGCGTCGGTCTCGCTGCTCTTCCCGCCTAACGAAACATCGGAATTTTGGCGAACGCTCTTATTTTTTTGGCTGCCCAAGGGCCGGATCGCGGATATTGAGCGCCGCACGCGCGCACCGCTTTCGACGTGGGTCCGTCAGAAATTCCTGGAAACGAGCCCGGGTGCCGAGATTGATCTGAATCAGATCGTAGAAAAGGTCAGATGGGCTTCGAGGATGTTCGATGTTCGCGAAGTAGCGTTTGACAAATGGGGCGGCATTAAGTCCGCTGCTGATCTGGAATTGGTACCCGAGGGGTTTGTCTGTTGGCAGATTCCACAAACGTTCGCCGGGTTATCGGCCGCTACCAAGAAGTTCATCGGGTTGTACATGAACAAGCAGCTCGCCCACGGCAATAATCCAATTTTAAATTGGAACGCGTCGTGCCTCGCGCTGCAAACCGACGGCGGGGACAACGCGAAGCCGCAGAAGCCGGCTCGGGATACCGCGGCGAAGCGCATTGACGGCGTCGCGGCAACGATCTTTGCGCTGGCGCGCGGCATGTTTATGGAAACAGCGCCGAGCGTATACGAAAGCGGCGGCATCAAGACCCTGTAAGGTGGAGTTTTTTTTAAATGAAAACGGAAGCGATCATCACCTGCGTGAATTATGCGGACTTTTTGGCCGAAACATTGCCGCATAACCGAACCATGTTTGACCGCATGGTGGTAGTAACGGCTCCGGAAGATCAAGCAACGCGCCGCGTCTGTGAATTTTGGAACGTTCAGTGTCACGTCTCTGATTGCTTTGAGGCGAGGTGGGGCGAGTTTCACAAAGCGAAGGGCATCAACGAAGGACTCGCGCTTCTCGCGAAAGATGGATGGGTGATGCACCTCGACGCGGATATCCTCTGTCCGCCGCTGACGCGTCAGCTGCTCGAAACGGCGGATCTTGACCCAAGCTGCCTCTATGGCTTCGACCGTCATGTTTGCCGCGGCCATGATCAATGGCGAACATTTCTCGCGATGCCTCAGTTGCAACACGAGAACGAAGTATGGATTCATCTCGATAAGTTTCCGCTGGGCACTAGGCTGATGATGGGCAAGCAGGGTTATATTCCCATCGGCTTCGCTCAACTGTGGAACCCGGGCGTTTCGGGAGTGTCGACATATCCCGACCAGCACACAACGGCCGCACGGACAGATGTCCAGTTTGCCATGAAGTGGCCGCGCTCGAAACGCGGTTTTGTGCCAGAGGTTGTGATGTATCACCTGGAGAGCAACGGCGCGGAGAAGGGTGCCAATTGGTCCGGCCGCAAAACGGCTCGATTTGGACACGCCGGAGAAGCTCGGCCGGAGATTGCTCCCGCTCGGCGCGGCCATCGCCAATTAGAAACGGCGGAAACCTACTGCTAGCGGGGGCATTTGGAAATGAAAACCTTCACAAGAACACTCATTTTTTTGATCGCCGGGGTATTCGTCGATCACGCCCTAGGCCAGACCGCTACGAACTATCCTACGGTTGGCGAGCTTTGGCATCAACCGCAAGTGTTTGTTCCGGCTAGCAGCACCCCGATTACGACATCCGATTCGCTGCTCACCCATTTCCATCTGGCGAATACCAGCGCGGGCTCGATCTCGGTGACCTTCACCGATAACTCGACCAATTGCGGCGGCTCGCCATGTCAGTTCTGGCCGGCCATCAGCCTGGCGGCGAATACCGTGCAAGAGGTTGACTTCGGCGTCGGCGGAATATTATGCACGGGCGGCATTAAGTGGAGCGCAAGTTCTGGCTCGGCGGTAGTGGGATGGGCGAAGGGTAGCTATGTTCGAACACAGCTCGCGATGAGCAACCCCGCGCGCAAGCAAGCGCACCGGCATGGCTTAGCTGGAATTGTGGCAATGTTCCGATTCAATAAGCGGCACCCCGCGCCGGTCGCTGAACCAGATCGCGAATATCCGAGCATCGGCCCAGCCACCTACCCGTAGAATCCTCAATGATTTCCAAACTGCTCTCTGTCGCACGCCGCCGTCTTGTGTCAATTGTTCCATCCGCGACGGCATATGTCTTCTTCTTTGCCGGTCTAATCGCGATCTCCTACGGAGCTTGGTTGGTTCGCCCGTCACTCGGCATCGCGGTAGGCGGGATCCTTTCGGTTTGGGTTTCCTTCTTGGTTGCTCCCGAGCAATAAGCCGCGATAGCTCAGACGGCAGAGCGCCCGTTTTGTAAATGGAATGTCGCTGGTTCGATTCCGGCTCGCGGCTCCACTTTTTCTTGACTAGCTAGGATTCCCAAAGGACGCCCCACCGCTAATGCATCTGGTCCGCAGAGCTGCGCAGCAAGTCGGTGCCGGTCTAAGTCTTTCTGACTTCGATCGTGTGCTCGACTCGATGTACGGCGGGCAGCCGTCCTACTCGGGGAAGCTTGTTTCGCAGCAGAGCGCACTCGCTGTTTCAGCGGTTTGGTCATGCGTCAACATACTATCCGGTGACATCGCCACGTTGCCGTTCCTGACGTACCGCTACGTCAAAGACGGGCGAGAGCCCGCCAAAGACCACTACTTGTGGAGTTTGTTGCTCGAAGAGGCGAACCCGGAAATGACCGCGTTTCGCTTCAAGCAGGCGATGCAGGCCTGGCTCTGTTTGTGGGGCAACGCGTATGCAGAAATAGAAACGAGCGGGCGCGGCCAAGTGATCGCACTGTGGCCGTGGCGCCCGGATCGCGTGAAGGTCACGCGTGAAGCCAACGGGCGACTGTACTACGCGTACAAGAAAAAGGACGGCAGCTACTTCCCGGCCGTGCCTCAGGACCGGATGCTGCACCTGCGCGGCTTCAGTGCCGATGGCGTCATGGGTTTATCGCCGATTGAAGTCCATCGTCAAACAATCGGCTTACAGCTCGCGATCATCGAGCACGGCGGAAGGCTGTTCGGCAATGGTGCAAGGCCGCTGGGAATCCTGACGCATAAGGGTAAACTCAGCGAGAAGGCAGAGAAGAACCTCAAGGAATCTTGGATGAGCGCCCACGAAGGCCTCGCCAACGCGCACAGGGTCGCGATCCTCGAAGAGGGCTTAAATTACACCGAGGTCGGCATGAAGCCGGTGGACGCGCAGTATGTCCAGACCGCAGGCCTGACCAACGAAGACATCTGCCGGATCTTCAATATGCCTCAGCACCGAATCGGTGCGAGCACAAAGACGGAAACGAATTCGAATATCGAGCAGCACGGCCTTGAGTATGTCCAATACACACTCGGCCCGCTGGGTACTAACTGGCATCAGGAGATCGAAGCATCGTGCCTCTCGGAGCGCGAGCGGAAAGAGATTCTGGTACGCCCGAACTACCGGAGTTTACTCCGCGGCGATCACGGGACCATGGCGACATTCATTTCGAACCTGACCGACCGCGGACATATCAACTCTGACGAAGTTCGCGAAGAATTTCTGGATATGAACCCGCTTCCGGATGGCCTCGGGAAAGATTATTACAAGGCCGTCAATATGGCACCGGTCCAGGAAGACAACTTCGGCAAGGGTGTAAATCAGGTAAGAAAACTTACTAAAAAAGATAGCGCTCCAGATGAAGAGCAGGGCGCAGACTGAAATACCCTTGGCCTTTCGGCCCCTTGTCTTGTGATGCCGCGCCGAATCGAGCTTCGTCTGGCGTAGTTCTCACTGCGCTGCGCCTAGTCGCGCGCTGTCGCGAAATCCTATTCTTGAAATGCCACCAACGTTTCCGCTAGTGATGGTGGCTTAGATTGGGTGGGGCGAATAGCCGATTCGATCCGCTTTGCCCCACGCTCTGATGCCACGAAAGATTCCATGTTAAAGCGGGCGACCTCTATGTTTCTCCTTGCCTGCATCGGAATTGGCAGCAGGTCATAATCTGCGACCATCACAACGCGCCGTCCGCGCCGTGCCGACCTTCCGATATGGGCATGAACTTTCGTCGCTGAGTTTACCGCTTCAATGTCGTTCAGCCGCTTGACCCCTTCATTGCGAACGACCTCGAACGCAATATTGTTTTTGCGAAGAACGATGATGCGGGCCGAACGAAGGCAACTTCGTGCCGATGCGTTTTGTTGAATTTGCCTTCCTATCAGCGCAGACAGATCACCATAGGATACAAGCTCTCCGATCTGTGCAATCCGCAATCGGTTAACTAGCGTTTGCGTGTCGATGCTGGCCTGTCCGATTGTTCTTGTAGATGATTGATTCATTAAAAATTCCCTTGTCTTGTCGGGCCAGGAGACGTCTTGCCCTATTTAGTCTTGTCTTGTCGAGCCGGGCCCCATCGGGCCGGGTCGATCCTAGTAAAACCCGCAAACCCTTTTCTATGCCGCCTCGTCCTGCCAGTCGATGCTTTCTACGCGAAAGCGACCGTAGAACCCGCCGCGCTGAGGGCGGAAGCGACCAATGCCAATGAATCTTCCAAACTCTTTCATGTGTTCCGTGAAGACCTCTTGGGTGATCTGATCGTCCAAGATGTGAATTTCCGCAACGCCGGCCCACTCATCAATGATGGGAAATTTCTTCCAAACACGCTTACCGTTTCCAGATACTCCATTTGAGGCCACGAACAACCATTCGCCCCTCACCTCATCGGCCTTGATAGCCAGAACGATATCCGTCAGCACTAAGACGCCGGAAAGAAAGTGCTTCGTCCAGGTAGCGTTGCCCTTTCCGGTTATCTTCTGACCGAGAAACTTGGCCGTGTCCGATAGGCCGTTCTTAATGGACATTGCTGGAATGCGGACAAAGCCCGCTTCATCGCGGTGGAGCCGATGCATCCATGTTCTCTTCTCGTAATCATCGGGGGCTTCTTTCTTTATTTTCTCTACCTCCCGCTCGTATGAGCGTGACTGGGAATATCCCGAAACGCTCTTCAGTTTTACTCTCGCTATTTTCACAAATGCTCCTTTAAAAACCCTTGCCTAGTTGAGCCGAGTCGAGCTCGGTCGAGCCTAGCCCTGCGTTACCACACCACGTCGATCCGGGCGATGTCGCGCATTGCGCTAGCAACGAAAGCTACATTCAGATGGTATAGCTATACAGCTTTTCTGTCAATTGCTTTTTTTATAAAACCTACGCGGCTGAGCAACTCTAGCCCAAAGGAGTCCGCCATGCCTAATGAATTAATGCAGAATTTCGATAGCAAAGCGCGTAAGCGCGTCCCCGTGATCGGCGCGGATCGATTGTTTGGGCAGCCGTGGTTTATTAGCAAGTCCGCGCTTCGCGTGATGACCGATGCGTGGCTGGTCAGCGCCAAGAACGCGCCCGCTGCCAGTTACTACGACGATGACGACGATGACGATGACAATGATCCGCCCTATCGTTTGACGGCAGACGGAATCGCGCAAATTCAGATAAGCGGCCCGCTTACCAAGAACATTTATTGGCGGACTACGGCCTATAGCGAGATTGCCCAGATCTGCAATCACGCCATAAGTAACGAAGCTGTCAATGCGATCTTGTTGTGCTTTGATTCGCCAGGCGGCGAAGTGTCTGGAATGTTCGACGTTGCGGACTATCTCTACGGTCTGCGTGGACAGAAGCCTATCGCCGCGATTTCGAGTGATATGTGCTACAGCGCGGCATACGCCCTAGGTTCGTGCGCAGATAAGTTGTTCGTCACCCGCACGGGCGGCACCGGTTCCATCGGCTGCTGGCAGGCCCACGTCGACTATTCCGAGATGCTGAAAGAAGCTGGCGTCAAGGTTACGTTGATCGCCGCCGGCGCGCGCAAGGTTGACGGCAATCCCTACGAGCCGCTTTCGGATACGGCTCGTGAGCAGATGAAAGACGGCGTTGATCGCATCCGGGAGATGTTCGTCCAGCTTGTCGCGCGAAACCGCGCCGTTTCGGCGGATGCTCTGATGGCAACGGAAGCAGCTTGTTTTATGTCGGAAGACGGCGTGCCGCTGTTGGCTGATGCTGTCGGAACAATGGACGATGCACTCGAATATCTGCGGTCGCGGATCGCCAGCGCCAGCGAAGACAAGGGTGATGACCTTGGTGATGTCGGGCTGAACGCGGGAGAAAGCAAACCCTCAGCTAGCTATGTGTTACCTGCCTCTTTTGATGCAGCGGCGGTGACCGGCCTCTATGCGCGAGGCGGCGGAGAGATTGAGTTCGGAGCCGCTATCGGCGAGAGTTTATTTGCGAACATCGGACACAAGGGTCCCGCAATCCTGGCCGTCCGCAACTTCCCCGATCAGCGCTCCGCCGTCTCCGGCGAGAAGGGGTCTGAGCGTAATATCACGATGTTGGTTGTGCCCTACGACGGCTCGCTATCGACCAACTTAGGAGGCTTCCGCGAGGTTTATCAGCGCGGCTGCTTTTCGCAGGGTCTTGATAGTGACCCGCGCGTGCTCTTCAATCACGACGAATCTTGTATTCTTGGCCGCACCTCGGCGGGGACATGCCGCCTCTGGGAAGATCAGGCCGGCGTCCACGCGGACGCCACCGCCCCAGCGACCACGTGGGCCGATGACCTTCTCGTTTCGATGCGCCGCGGCGACATCAACCAGGCGAGCGCGGCGTTCTGGATCCTTCAGCATCGCTGGGAACAACGCGGCGCCGAGCGCGTCCGTGTAGTCGAAAAAGCTCTCATGCGGGAGGCTTCTGTTCATGCCTTCGCCGCATATGAAACGACGACGGCGGTAGTAAAGCCAGCCGCGTCAGCAACAGAATCTCTGGCGAGCGTGGAGCCAGCGTTAGAAAACACCCCACACGCAGCACATGAGCTGGATGAAGCGCGGCTTCGACTGCTCAGCCTCCGGTAAACACCGCACAGGCATTACCACCCACAAGGAGATACCGCATGAACCGAATTCTGCAACTTCAGCAGGACAAGACCGCCGCGCTCACTCAAGCTGGCGAGATTCTGAACAAAGCAAAGGCCGAAAACCGCGCGCTGAGCGCGGAAGAGCGCACTTCTTTCGAAGCGCACACCAAAGCCGTGGAAGACATTTCGGCGACGCTGACCGCCGAAGAGAAGTTCGCCACGATGACCAATATCCACAGCGATCAGCGCGGCAGCGTTCAGGCGGGCCACGATAACGCCCTCGACAAGCCGTGGGGCCCGGAAGCTCGCGCCGGCGAAACCAAAGCGCAGCGTCAGGCGCGGATCAAACTCGGCTTCGGTGAATATCTCAGCGAAGTCAAGAACGCCACGTTGAAGCAGATGAACGGCGGCAAGGGCGACCCGCGCCTCTATGCGCTGAACGAAGGCTTCGAAAAGCGCGCCGCGGCAGCGGGGGCGAGCGAGGCAGTGCCGAGCGACGGCGGCTTCTTGATTCATCCGGATTTCTCCAACGAGATTCTTCAACTCTCGCACGACACCGGATTGATTTATCCCTTCGCGCGCAAGCTGCCACTTAACGAATTCACCAACGCGATCAAGATCCCCGCGGTTGACGAGCGTTCGCGCGCCGATGGGTATCGATGGGGCGGCGTGCAGATGTTCTGGGAGAATGAGGCCCAGTCACTGACCAGCAGCAAGCCAACCTTCTCTCTGTTGGAACTGGTGACCAAGAAGTTAACCGGCCTGTACTACGCGACCAACGAAGTGCTCGCCGATTCCCGCCTTCTGGGCGCCGTTGTGCTCCAGGCGTTCGGCGAGGAGATGGGCTTCAAACTTGACGATGGCGTGATTCGTGGTACCGGTGCCGGCCAGTTGAGCGGCGTGCTCAATGCCCCCTGTTTGATTACGGTCGCGAAAGAGACCGGTCAGGCGACCCAGACGGTCGTGTTCGAAAACATCAAGAAGATGTGGGGCCGTATGTGGAATCGGTCGCGCAAGAACGCGGTCTGGTTCATCAATCAGGACATCGAACAGCAGCTCTACGGTCTATCTCAGGTGGTTGGCACCGGCGGCGTGCCCGTTTATCTGCCGCCCGGGGCCAACGTGTTCGGTGCGGCCTCCGGAGACCCGCTTGTCGGGGATCAGAACGACGGCGGGTATGGCACCGTCAGTGGCCGGCTCTTCGGTCGCCCGGTGATCGTGGTCGAGCAGTGCTCTACGCTCGGCACGCTCGGCGATATTCTCCTGGCCGACTTCAGCCAGTACCTGATGGTCGATAAGGGCGACATGCAGGCCGCAACCAGCATGCACGTCCGTTTCGTCACCGATGAGCAGACCTTCCGCTGGATCTATCGCACCGATGGTCAGCCGTGGTGGAAGCAAAGTCTGACTCCGGCCAACGGCACTAACACCCTCAGCCCATTCGTGGCTCTCGCAACGCGGTAGCCGCAGACCGGCGGAGATGGAAGCTTCATCTCCGCCGGTATCCAAAACACTTTCAGCTTCGGCGCGCACCGGTTACCGGGACGGACGCAGCCATTAGATTTCGTTCCGGGGATTCGAATGGGCCGATGGCCCGATTTGCAAGAAAAAAGGAGACAAACCTATGAACGGTGTAAATTTGGCCGAAGCAACCCATCTGGTTTCCGTTCTGCCCCCGGTGTCGATTAGCGGCGGTAAGACGGGCCAAGCTTTTTCGATGAAAGGCGCGGAGCACGTTAGCATTGTCATCAGTTTCGGCGTGCAGGGAGCGGCGGTCCCGACTGCGATTGTCGTTAACCAATGCACGTCGGCTGCCGGTGCCGGCGCTACCGCGCTGACGAGCTTCCGGTATTACTACCAGTTGCTCGGCGGAGCTGGAAACGATGTGCTCAATGGTGCGGCTCAGGCGCAGGCGAATACTCCGTCGCAGCCGCCGAACTACACGACCTCGACGGCTGGCATTACGTCCTTCCCGACCTCTGTCGCGAACCTCGTGTATGTCATCGAGATCGACGCTGCCGAGTTGGAAGCAATCGCCGACACGGTCGGAACGATCACCGAATGCCCGTATCTGCAAGTGCAGATCACGGACAGCGGCAACACCACCTACGCCAGCATCCTTGCGGTGTTGAGCGGAGTACGCTACGCCAACAAGCTCAGCCCGAGCGCAACGGTCTAAGCAAAGAAAAAAAGATGCAGGGACGGCCCGCACGCCGTCCCTGTTTTAAATTTCTTTCGACTTTCAAAGGAGATCTCAATGAGCGACATTCTTACCGTTAAATCTCGGGTTGGCGCTACTACGCCATGTATCGAATACGCAGACAAGGCGACGGGTCGGACTGTCGACTTTGTTGACGCACTGGGAGCCGCGCAGACCGAAAAGGGCATTTTGTTTACGGCCACCTTGACCCAGATCAATGCTGGTTTGATCTTTCTTCCCGGCGATCCAAATCGCACGATTATCCCGGTCGGCTTCCGTCTGCTAGTGACTGGCAATTTCGCGACCCTGACGGACATCAGGCTCAGCGATACAAACGGAACCCCGGTCGATATCGTCACGATCCTTCAGGCTCAGTTGACCACTGGTGCAATTTTCGGCACGGGGACCGCCGCCGGCGTAACTTTCGGCGCCGGGTTCGGGGCGCCGCTGACAGCGGGCGCTGGCGTTCAGATTCGCCAAACTGGCTCGGCGGGCACCGGCGGCACTTCCGTTAGTGGAATCTTCCACTACGTGCTCGGTTAATACCCCTCAGCATTCCCACCCGTGGGGCGGTTCTTTGATTCGAACTGCCCTCCTTTTCTTCCCCGAAGGAGCAGCCTAATGACAGAAACAGCAGTCCGCTCCGGCGGGCCATTCAAGACGCTGGGTGAGCAGCTTCAGGCTGTGATCAAGGCGGAAGTGTCGAACGGCCGCGGCCCGGACGAGCGACTCTTTCAGGTTCGCGCGGCGGCGGGCGCGAGCGAAGCAGTGCCGAGCGACGGCGGCTTCTTGGTGCAGCCGGAGTTTTCGCGGCAAATCATCGAACGCATGTACGAAGTGGGAGACATCTACAACCGATGTCTCGAAATTCCCGTCGGAACCAACACCTTCAAGTTCGCTCAGTTTGACGAAACTTCGCGTGCAACCGGCAGCCGTCTCGGTGGCATTCAGATCTACTTGGAAAATGAAGCCGGGAATCTACTACCGAACTCGTTGCAGTCCTCGAATACTTCCCAGAAGCCAACCTTCAATCTGACTGAGTTGACAACGAATAAGATCACCGGCCTGATGTATTTGACAGATGAGCTGGGCTTCGATTCTAACGCCTTCGATACATGGGCGACATACGCATTCTCTCAGGAGTTGATGTTTACTCTTGAGAATCTCATCGTTACCGGCACCGGCGCTGGCCAACCGCTCGGTGTCCTGAATTCCCCAGCGCTTGCCGTCGCAGCAAAACAGACCGGTCAGGCGACTCAGACCGTCGTAAGCCAGAATATTAATACAATGCTCGCGGCTTTTTGGGCCCGGTCGTACAACAGCGCAGGTTCGGTCTGGCTCTATAACCAGGCCCTGCTTCCGCAATTGTCGACGCTCTCGACGTTGGTTGGAAATGCGGGATCCGAATCAAAGCTGTGGCAGTGGGCCACTTCTTCTGATGAGTATGATCGTCTGGCCGGGTTCCCGGCCCTGATGTGTGAGTACTGCCCGGTTCCCGGAACGCCCGGCGACATTATCCTCTGCGACTTTTCGCGATACGTAATCGCGATGCGAGAAAAGATGCGGGCAGAGATGTCAATCCACGTCAAATTCATCTCCGACCAGCAGGCTTTTCGATTCATTATGCGGGTTAGCGGTCAGCCAATCGACCGCGCGCCAGTGACGCCGCTCAACGGCAACATCCCAACCTCGCCCTTTGTGGCTCTTCAGGCCCGATAATCCCTTCGGAAACGCGCTCATAAATGTACGCAGGCCTAACCCTCGTCACGCCCCCAAGCGCGGAGCCGATCTCCGTCGCCGACGCGAAGGCCCATTCCCGCATCCTGACGGACGCGGATGATTCGCTAATCGCCGGCTACATTTCGTCGGCGAGGATGACTGCGGAAAACATCCTCAAGCGCGCGTTGATCACCCAGCAGTGGCGGTGCGCGCTCCAGCATTGGCCGGGTAGAACACCATTCGGCTTCAATAATCTATCGGGTGGCAGCGACTACTACAAATACAACTACATCAAGATCCCACTGCCGCCGTTGGTATCCGTGGACACTTTCACTTACGCGGACACCGCCGGAAACGCCTACAACATGACGCAGGGATTCGGCAACACAGTCGGAAACTACCTGCTGGATCTGGACCACGAGCCCGGGCGAATCTCACTGCCATTCGCTGGCATCTGGCCGACCACGGTCCTGTTGCCAACGAGTCCGATCCAGATTACGTTCACCGCCGGGTGGCCGACATTTGCCGGCGTCGTAAATGTAAGCACCGCTGGTGTTGTCACGCTGGTCAGCGGGCCGCACTTCGACAGCCGAATCACCGGCACCTGGATTACGATCGCAGGCGCATCCTACCAAGTGTTGGGATTTACGGACGATGAGCATCTTCAGTTGGCCGCAGCCCCTTCTGTCGCGATAACCAATGGCGCCTACACCGCAAACGCCGTGCCGATGCCGATTCGACACGCCATTCTGTTCTTGACCTCGCACTTCTATGAGAACCGCGAGACAGTAATCACGGGCCGCGGCGAAGTCGCCGTTGAGATCCCTGGCACCGTCGACGACCTGCTTGCTTCGTACCGCGTGTACGAATCCGTAGATTAAGCCCCAAATTTCCAACACAAAAGGACTTTATGATTTCGACCAAGCGATCCGACGATGTGACGTTGTTCGAGGGCGAGAACGAGGCTCTCGTTAAGGAGCATGGCGAGGAAACCCTCCAACTTGTTCTCGCAGCAATGGACGCTGGCTTGTGGGAGTTCACCACGCCCACCCCGGCGGACGACGAAGGGCGGATCGATTGGAAGGTTAAGCGCTGGATGACGATGAAGGACGGCAAACCCGCTTGTTTCCTTGTTGCTTATAAGGAACTGAACGCCCACTTTGAAGTAGTGGGACCGGAAATTCAGCTTAGCCCCCTGACCGTGGAGGCCAGATCGACCACGCCAACCCCGGCAGACATCCCGGCCGGCTCCGATAATGCAGCGCCTCGGCCCCTCCCCGCCGAAGCAGTAAGGTCACCCGTAAATGAAGTAGCTGCGCCGCCAGCAAGCGCGGACACGGCCGCCGCGAAGGCCCCCAAGATCCCGATACCGGCAAGGAAGTAGGTCTTGAGATCCGAAAGCGATGTCCGCGTCCGCGCCGGGGGCCTGCGTCACGTCATCACTATTTCGCAGCTTGGGCCGACGGACCCGCCGACAAATAGCGCCACTGGGCCGATTCTTGTGCCGACGGTGTTCGCCGTAACGCGAGCACAGATCTCCCCCGAGCGGTCTGTTGATCGTATCAGCAACGGCCAAACGATAACCCAAACGTTCATTCCGATCACCATCCGGTACCTTCCCGGCGTGACCGCCGGAATGCAGGTCACGGCCCCCAATGGAAGTCAATATGTAATTCAGGGTGTCGTGAATGCGGGCGAGAGAAACATCGTAATGGAACTTGAGTGCCTGGCGCTCGGGACAAATAGCTAGGAAATGAAACCTCTCTCGGTCACCTGTCTCTGTCCCACGCGGAACAGGCGACATATGCTGCCGAGGGCCATCGAGTCGTTCCGGTCACAATCGTACCCGAACCGAAGGATGTTGATCCTGTCTGACGGTGAGGACGTTCGAGATATCGTTCCAAATGACCCGCGCATTTCAGTAGTCGATCTTGCGAGCCAGCCACGCACAATTGGCGAGAAGCGAAACATCGGCTGTTCGCTGATCGAATCGGATCTGATCGCGCATTTTGACGATGATGATTGGGCCGGGCCGGACCGGCTTGCCGATCAGGTCGCGACACTGGTTAAATCAGATCTCTCGGTGACCGGCTATCGCACAATGCTCCTCACCAACGGCGCGCAATGGTGGCGCTATGCGGGTTCTCCGGAGGGTTGGACGATCTACGGCGCTTCACTGATGTACTGGCGCGACTGGTGGGAGGTTCACCCATTTCAAGCCTGTCACATAGGGGAAGATTTCCTGTTTGCAAATATGGCTGACATGGCCAGCAAAATGGCCGTTTCAAACGGGGATGGAATGATGGTCTGCTCGATTCATCCAGGCAATACGAGCACGAAGGCCACCTCCTCGTCGCGCTATGAGCGTGTGACATCGGCAGTCGCCCCAAAGTGGTTCCCCGAGAGGGTCTTCTGAAATGTCGGTTTGGCTAACGATCCCCTCGGCGAGACCCGCCGCCGAAGCCAACGCCATGATGCAAAAGTGGCGCGCGCAAGGCTATAGGGTTGCATTGTGGCGCGATCCGGGCGCCGAACCGATCTCATGTGCTGATCTGATCCTCGACTACGCGGACTATCCGGGATACGCGCAAGCCGTGAATCAGCTCGTGCGCGATGTTCTGCGGATCGATTCATCGTGTGGCTGGGTGGTCGCCGGCGGGGACGACACTTTCCCTGATCCGAACAAGTCCGCAGATGAAATCGCGCGCGAGTGCTCGGGGTTATTCGGGCGAGTGCGGTTTCCGGCGGCCAAGTTTGGTAGCAATGAAGTTCCGCTGTGCACGTTTGGAGTGATGCAGCCAACCGGCGACCCCTTTGCGGGCCGCCAGATCGAGCGCATCTGCGGTTCTCCATGGATGGGACGCGAATTCTGTGAGCGAATCAATCAAGGACGTGGGCCATTGTGGCCTGAGTACACCCACATGTTCGTTGATGACGAGCTCCAAAGCGTCGCGCAGCGACTTGGAATCCTCTGGCAGCGTCCGGACCTGACGCATCATCACCAGCATTTCGCGCGCGTAGGCGATGATGCGAACTGGGCCGTTGGCCGCGCCCGCATGCCCCCGTTCTTACGCGAAGCGAATAGCCCGCAACACTGGGCTCTGTTTGAGGCCTTGTTCAAGGCGCGCCGCGAAGCGGGTTTTCCCGGCCATGAGCCGCTTCCAGAATTCGCGTGCGGCGGCACCGTTTCGTCCAAAGAAGTGTACTTGGTCGGCGAGCACTGCTGTTGCGATTTGACGGCTCTCCAATGATGGATGTCAGGGTGGCGATTGTCAACGTCGCCCTCGGCAAATGGTATCCGCGCGGATCCGCGCGGTTGACCGAGAGCCTCCGCCGACATTGCCCCGAATATTCCGTGATGCCATGGATAGATCGCCTGCCACCTGGCGCACCGGCGAGCGTAATCCTGGATGGTTGCGACTACACCGGATATTGCGCAAAGCCGTTTGCCCTTCGGGCGGCGATGAACAGCGGAGCCGACATCGGGATTCTGCTCGATAGTTCGATTGTGGCGATCGCGCACCCCGCGGCACTCGTTGAGCACATCGCATCTAACGGATATTATCTGGCGCCGGCGGGTTTCACAATCGGCGAATGGGCGAGCGATTATGCCGTGGCCTACCTGGGGATCGACCGCGAAGCAGCCTTCAGCCTCCCTGATTGTGCTTCTGGTTGTGTGGGAATCAATTTCCGAGAGGCGCGCGGCAGGCAACTGGTCAGCGATTGGTGCGATTCCTGGCCCAGCTTTGCCGGACCGCATTCGAATCTCATGACGGCTGATCGAACGCATAGCTATCGCAATGAGGGTTGGGTTTCTAACGATAGGCGGGTGCGAGGGCATCGCCACGATCAGCTTGCGCTATCGGTGCTGGCGCATCGCGCGGGGATGACGAACTGGGTACCGTGGCCAAAGTTCGTGGCATACGAAGCTGGGTTTAGCGGGCACGCCACGACCGCGACGGTGTTTCTGATAAGGGGACCCGTATAAAACTCAGTAACTCAGCACTGAATGCCGAAGCGGTCGAGGCGGTGGATTGCAAACCCACTCTTACCGAGTTCGAGTCTCGGTCGGTGCTCCATAGGCCCTTGGTGGAACGGCAGACACGCCTGTCTTAGGAACAGGTCCTTCGGGGTGAGAGTTCGAATCTCTCAGGGCCTACCAAGTTCTTTGACATCGGGAGGTAGCGCTGCATGGGCACGCGCACCAATAACAACATAGTGATACTCGATTTGAACCTCGGCCTTGGCGACGCCATAATCTGCAATGGGCTCGTTCGCGAACTTGCCAAGCGCTACGACTCACTGATTCTGCCGTGTTGGGAGCGGAACCTACCTTGTGTTTCGC
This sequence comes from Bryobacterales bacterium, assembly GCA_963698105.1. Classification (GTDB taxonomy): domain Bacteria; phylum Acidobacteriota; class Terriglobia; order Bryobacterales; family Bryobacteraceae; genus Palsa-187. Next base: position 228,831 of record CAVOPN010000020.1, on the reverse strand, counting down.
ATATGTTCTCAGATCTGCCGAACGTGCGAACAATGCGCGTTCTTGATGACCGCCCGCTACCCGGATCACTGCGCATCGGCATAAACGTACCCGAGTTCGGATCTGTTGAACCATTCGACCGCGCGTTCTATCATTTCGCGAATGTCGATTTCGATTGCAGATGGTCAGCCTTTCATGTTCCCGATTCGGGAACAGAGATCGCGCCACCGGATAAACCCTTCGCGTTGATCCATGAGATGTCCTCGGGGGGTCCGCGCGAGTTGGAGCGGTGGCGAATAAGTGAAGGCGAGAACCTCGAATGGGTCACTGTCGGACCACGCACGCCACTGATTACGGACTGGCGGTTGATGATCGCCGCCGCAACGGAAATCCACTGTATCGATTCAGCCTTCGTGCACTTGGTTGAATCAGTTCCGACCGGGGCCAAACTCTTCTTTCACTCCTACGCGCGGCCTAATTACTTCACGCGCCGCAAGGATTGGACGGTGCTGGAGTGATCCTTGCAGCGACGATGTGCTGCAAGAATGAGGATTGGATCGCGGGCCTATCTCTTCGTGCGGCGCTGATGTGGAATGATTTTATTGTGGTTCTGCTTCACTCTTGTACTGACCGATCGGCAGAGATTGTAGTTGCGGTTTCCGGCGAGTTCCCTGGGCGCGTTCATGTCTTGACTGAATCAAGCGCGGAATGGGAAGAGATGCGCCACCGGCAAAGGATGCTCGATGCGGCCCGGGCGCTCGGAGCCACGCATATCTCCATCGTGGACCTCGATGAGGTCTTGACCGGCAACCTACTCCCAACGATCCGGCAGGCGATTGAACGGATCCCGGCCGGGGCAGAGTTGCAACTTCCGTGGATCTGTCTCGCGCGCGCCATCGACCGCTACTACGTTGACGGAGTTTGGTCGATGCATATGATAACGACGGCCTTTCAGGATGGGCCGGAGTGTCACTGGGCACGGCGTAACGGTTACGACTTTCACCAACGGCCGCCAATGGGCCGACCATGCCGACCGTACTCTCCAGTGCCATCAAATCGCGGCGGCCTGATGCACCTTCAGTTTGTCAGCGAGCACCGGTTGCGCGCTAAGCAGGCGCTCTATCAGATGACCGAAGTGCTACGATGGCCGGGCCGCAAGTCACCGACGGAGCTAGCTGTAATGTACGGCCGCGCCGTCTACGAAAGTGATCCGGGCCACTTCCAGGCAAATCCCGTACCCGCTGAATGGTGGGAGCCATATCGAAGCCTGCTCGGATATCTCAAGCCAGATGAGGAGCCGTGGCAAGAGACGGAGATGCGGCGGCTAATTGAGATTCACGGTCGGCAGAGGTTCGCGGGCCTAGATTTATTCGGCGTCGTCTAAATCACTGTCATCATAATCGTAAAACTCCATCTGATCGTAATAGACCCGCTCTGCCTCGGTGGCTTCAAATTCAGCGAGGGTTTGTGCGCCAAACCGTGCATTGGCTTCACGGCTCCCCCTACGCGATCCATACCTCAACTTTACACCTGAATGCTCGAAGAAGGAATAGTAATTCTCGTCAACGCGGGACTCGGCGGAACGCCCAACGGCGGCTTCGAAAACCAGTTGCCGGAAAACTTTTCCACCTATCCGACCTGGACCTACCGGAATATTTCACGGGTACCCAACACCACCTTGACGACCTTCACCGGTCTTCAGATGGCGCGCTTGCAGATCGACTGCTATGGATCGTCGACGGCCCTAGGAGCCGATTGTGCCGCCCTGGCTAAGTTGATAAGCGCAATCCTAAACGGCTATCAAGGAACGTTGGCAGATCCGGACGCCACCTTCGTCAGTAGTTGCTTTCGGTCCGATCTGATCACTTATTTCGACCCCGCCGCGCGAACTTACCGCCGCATGATCGAGTTCGAAATCCTGTTCTCCCAAGACTGAGCGGCGCTCAGTCCCCACCCCAAAAACTCACCCACCGACCGCAAAGGAGAAATCCCCCATGCCCTTTACCCCTCCGTCCACCGTGGCCTCGCAGGCCAACGCTGGCTACCTCGCACAGTTTTTGATTGGCAGCCCCCCGACCGCTATAGCGGAAGTGAAGTCTTTCACGCTCGACCTGATCAGCATGGCGGAGATTCCAACGACCACGCTGCTGTCGCCGTCGAACACAGAGGAGTTCATCCCGTCCATGATTAAGCCGGGCAAGGTGCAAGTGTCGGGCAACTTTATCGGCGATACCACGCAACTCCAGTTCACGACTCTGGCGCAGGCCCAGACGATCTTCGCGTTCTCCGTCAAGGCCCCCGTTCAGCGAAACACCAAGACCTACACCGCAACAATGAACGGATTCATCTCCAGTTACAAGCCGGGCCCGTTCGAGAACAACAAAGCCATTGAGTTCATGGCCGAAATTCAGTTGACCGGTGCCTACACCGAAAGCGTGGCCTAAGAAAAACTGTCGTAGTTTTTTCTAAATCGTGAACAGGCGCAACCTACTCGGGCTGATAGGCGCAGGCGCGACCGCGAGGGCCATATCCAGCGATCACGCGGCAGTCGATTCCGCGAAGACCGCGATACGAAGGCGGTCTTTAGCGGAGCGGCTCACGCGGCGCGTCACGTTCTCGATTGGCGGCGAATCGTGGCCCCTGGTGTTCACGCACCGGGCATTGCTTCTGTGCGAGGAAATCACCGGTACCGACATGCTGTCGGCGAGCCTCGGAAATCTTCCGGCGTCGATGCTCCGGGGGCTTTTATTCGCCGCGCTGTCAACCGCCGGCGCCGCTTGCTCGATCAATGAAGTTGGAAATCAGATCAACCCTCGGGCTATCGGTGGAATCCGGCAAACGGTTTTCTCCGCGTGGGCGGCCTCGATGGAGGAGATCCCGGCGGTTGATGACAAGAAGGCCGCGGCAGAGCCCGATTCACCCAAAAAGCTCACCTGGTCAGAAGCTTGGGCGCGCGCCCGGTTCAACCTGAACCTGAGCGACGAAGAGTGGCTCGATTCGACCCCGCGAATGTGTGGCGAGCTCTATCGGGTGCGCCTGGCGCAAATGCAGCGCGAAGAGTTGCTGGTCGGCATCATCGCTGCGACCGTGGAAAACTTCTCCCCGGTCCATCCGGAAAAGATAGTTTCGCCGGAATCGTTCATGCTTCACAAGTTTCCCGAGGAGCCGTTCAGCGGCGACTTGATCATGCGGCAGCTGAGAAAGATGGGTCCGCCCGCCGCAACCCTCCCGCCAATCACCAATCCCCAATAAAAACTAACCACCCCTTTATGGAAAAACAGTTCGTTACTTTCAATCTCGACGGTGACCACGTTGATTACAAATTGCACTTCGACTTCAATGAAATTTGCAACGCCGAAGAGGTCACTGGCTGCAATCTCGGCAGCGCGATGGTTTCTGGCAACTTCACCGGCAAGCAGCTGCGCGGATTGCTCTATGCGTTTCTGAAGACCGCCCATCCCCAGGTGCTGCTCTCCGAAGCGGGGGACCTGCTCAGCCGCGACCTTCCCACCACCATGAGCGCCTTTTGGTCGGTGGTCAACGGCGCCATCGAAACGGAGGTGGCAAAGCCGTTGGATGGCGACCCTGCCGGCGAAGCGCCGCTCGATCCCAAGTTAGCCGCTGAGCCTCCCAAGGAATAATTGCCGGGCGCTCTCATTACCGTCACGGGGCTAGAAGATGTCCAGCGGATGCTGCGCGAAGCCCCGAAGACGGTTGTGGCCAATGGCTACCTGAAGGCCCTATCTTCCGCCGGCAATGTTGTTGCCAATGAGGTCGAGCACAAATGTCCTACCAAAAAAGAAGATGTCGGTGGCCTTCTGGAAAGAGGCGAGCTGCGAGAAAACATTATGCTCGCAGTGGAGATAGATTCGCAATATCGCGGCGGCATTGCGACGGTCGGATTTAGAACCAGAGCTGCGGCGGCGGTGGCGCTGTGGGTCGAATGGGGGCACCGAATGGTTGTTCGCGGAGGCACCTATATCGACAATCGCGGCAAGGTTCGCAAGGGCACCCATCTGAAAGACATCCCAGCGTACCCCTTTATGCGCCCGGCGGCAGATGTGAGCGCCGATAAGGCCATCGACGCCTTTGCTCAATCTTTAACTCAGACAGTGAGGGAAAACTTCCCGCAAGGGACAAGACCATAAATGGCAGCACGTTCAGCGGGTTCAATTCGGATCAGCCTTACTGCGGGCACCGCCGAGTTCATCGAGGGGATGGACCGCGCTAACGCAAAGGTGACACAGTTCGGAACCAACATGCGCCAAGCTGGCGCGCATGGCGTGTCAGCCGTCCAGGCGACGAGCGGCGCGCTGCGCGTCATGGAGGGCGGCCTCAATAACAATCTCCGCGCGGCGGAGCGTTTTGCGGCGAACGTGCTTGGCCTGGGTCCGATCCTACAAGCCGCGTTTCCGCTGATCGGCGGGCTAGCATTCATCGGCCTCTTAACCAAGATGGGCGAAGAGGCAAAGAAGTTTTACGAGGAAATGCGCGACGCACCCGAGAAAATGGCGGGTGCATGGCGGACCATGAGCGGCGCCGGCAAACTTTCCAATGACGAGCTCGCCGTCAGTATCGACAAGGTGAATCTGGAGATCGCAAAACTTGAAGGCCGCCGACAGAACACCTTAAAGCTGATGCTCGACGAGGCGAAGGTCTCGGCCGACAAGTTAGCGAGTTCATTGACCAAGGCGTTCGGAGAATTTGCTAAATTCCTCGACGAAAACAAAGTCGGAGCATGGCGGCAGTTCACCGGCGAGGGTTCAACTTACGACGTACGGATGATGGCCGGTGGTCACACGGGAACCGCTGGAATTCAGGACAAGTTGGACGCGGCGCAAAAAGCGGGCACGCTGGCAATCGCCAGGGCTAATAATGAGAAGGAACTGGGCGTCGCCGAAACGCAGCGCGATGTCGCGTTGCACCAGGTGCTGAACAAAGAATTGGCCGATGCCGAGCGGCTGATGAGGGGGTACGTGGAGGCGTCGAAGCCGGTAGCCCCGCGCGCCGTGAAAACGATCTCGGGCTCAACCGTTTACACCGAGGGCGGTCCCGGCCAGAACAAGACTACAGAAATAGCGCAGATGCAGATGTACATCGATAAGCTGAAGGAGCAGGACAAGGCTATCGATTACGATGCGGAACTGCGGACCGCGACGCGCCGGCGCGACAAGGATGTCGCCAATAATGTAAACGAAAAGCAGGATCGACCGTTCGATAAGCAAATTGCCGAACTGCGTGAGCAGATCGCGGGCGCTAGCGCCAAATTGAAGGCTGCCGGCCTGGACGAAGCTCAGAAGGTGATCGCAAAGGCTGAAGCTGATGCCCTAAAGGCAATTCAGCACGTGAATGAGGGCCTCGAACGCCAACACGCGCGATTAATCGACATGAAAAACCCGTTCGCCGATGTTCGGGGAGCGGAAATTCTTAGCCTCACCACCACTCGCGACAAGACGGAAGCAGAATCGGCGTGGCAGACCAAAGTAAAAGAGGTTAGGGACAAAATCGAAGACCAGATCAAGACCCAGTGGTTGCTGAATGCCGCGATCGGTCAGGGGTACGAAGCTCAAAAGAAAGTCAATGTCGAAATGGCGTTGATGAAGGAATTCGGTGCGTCTGCATATAACGATCCTTCTCGCCGCGCGGCCGTGGACGCCGCCCGCCCGCTTGCCGCCGCGGCAGAGGAAGCAAAGCACGCGGAATCCATCAGCAAGACGTCTGAGCAGCTCCGCGAGCAGATCTCGCTTGAAACGCGACTCGCCCAGGTCCAAATCCAGGGTGAAGCGGCGGTCCGGCTGGCAACCCTGCAACACAACCTTGCACTCTTAATGCTGAAGGAAAACAGCAAAGAGTTGATCGACCTGGAAATAAAGCGATTCCAGGCGCAACAAGCGAACCAGACATCGGCGGCTGTCGCCAAGATTCAAGAACAGATTCAGGCGACGGAGCGGCTCGCGGCGGCCCAGGTTGAAGGCGCCGAAGCAGTGCGCAAAGCGCAACTCGAAAACAAATACGCGGAGATCCGCAACAAGGGCGGCGCTCTGATGCCGGGTGCCGCTGGCATGACCGGGATGACCGTGCAAGAAGCTAACGCGCGAGTCGCGGACGAGATGTCCCACGCAGAGCAGATTGCGGCGAAAGTTTCCGAGCGCGTCAATGTCTTCAAGAACGAATTGGACGTTCTGAATCAAGAAAAGGCGTCATTGATAGCAATGGCGGCTATTTTCGGTAGCACCATTGATACGGCGCGCGCGCTCCGCGATATCGAAGATCAGCGCCTAAAGATTGTGGTTCAGGAGACGCTCGCGAACCGAAGCGCGGCCGATGGCGTCAAGGCGTTCTTTATCGAAATGCAGGAACAGGCGAAATCTGCCGCCCAGGTGATGTACGAGGCGTTGAATTCTGTTCTCGATAGAGTCTCGGACAATTTCGCGAAGTTCCTGACACGCCAGAAAACCGATTGGGCGAAGACATTCCAGGAAATCGGCCAATCGATGCTGAAAAACAGCATCAAGAGCGGCCTTCAGACCGGCTTGGGGGCCATCGGCAAAAAGATTCCCGGTGTTCAGGGAACCATCGACAAGTTGGGGCTCGGCGGCAAGAACGACGGATCCAGCGAAGCGCGGGCGCTGTGGGTTCGGGTTGCTGGGTTTGGTGGTAACTCGGGCGCGGGATATGGTGGAAGTAAAAACGGTCAGATCATTGGCAACGGCGGAATCTTGGGCACTGGCCAGGTTCCGACTGCAAATCAACCCTACGGAGAACAGCCGCAGCAACAAACGGGCGGTTTCCTCGGCTTCCTGAAAAAACTCGCCGGATTGGGTGGGCCGAAATCCACCGGGTCCTCGGGCGGTGACGGTGGATCGAATCCCATGGGCCAATGGGACTTCTCTGGACTTGGTGATGCGTCGGGCGGTGCCGGGGACGCCGCGGTCGGCTTGGGCGATGAGATCGGCATGATGGCGGGCGGCGGCAGCGTCACCGCCGGCGACTCGGTTCTCGTTGGCGAGCGCGGGCCGGAGATCATGCGCGCCGCGTCGAATGTCAGTATCTTTAGTAACTCGGCCTCGCGCCGAATGGGCGGCGGCGGATCGAACCATTTTTACTCCATCGACGCTCGCGGAACCGACCCAGTTCAGACAGAAATCCGAGTGAAGGCCGCAATCAAAGCCGCGCACGGAGACGCCATCGTCACCTCAGCCCAAGCGCAACATGATCACGCCCGCCGTGTACCGCGAGCCGCTTAAATGTCAACCTATTTAGGATGGAACGTGATCGCGATGCCAGCGACGCCAGCCGCTCCACAATCGGTCGACGGTTTTGCCGTTGATCCCGTCGCGATCTCCATTTCTCCATTCACCGGCTCGCAGCAGGTTCAGATTTGGGCGTCTGGATGGCAAGAGGTTTCCGTCTCAATGCCACCCATGACGCAATCGCAGGCTACAGCGTGGGTGGCGTTCCTCGTTGCCTTGCAGGGCGTCGCAAACGTCTTCCAGTTCGGATCGGCGTTCATGGCCGCTTACCCGGAGACAATTCCCTCCGGATCTTATTGGCGATTAAAAAGCAACATTCGAAAATGGTCGATCAGTCAAGTACGGACCTACGGGGTTACTTTTGAAGCTCGCATGGCCTTCTAATTACTTTAGGAACTCTCGAAGGTGCTTGGCAATTGCCTCCGCGCTGCTTTGATAACTAGCAGTCCCAATCTTTCTCACGCTGTACGCCCACACGACCTCATTGGCCCTGTTCGTTAACTCCACGGAAACTGTTTGCATCCCGTCGATTCCGATGCAAAATGCGTAGGCGCATCGAGCGAGCTTGCCGAGGCCGCTCCTTTCCTCTTGCGTGGAAAAATCACCACTCCGAAGGATGTAATCGGCATCCGTCTTGTCTCTGGCAATGGTAGCGTTAACGTGCTTTTTGAAAAATGCCGCCGTCACGTAAGTTTCGAACCCAGCCTGCGGCTCAATGAAAATCTTCGCGGGCGGTTTGTGTGGCGATCCAGCATATGTCGTCAATGCGCACACGGCCATGATCGCCTGAAGTCTTCGCATTTCTTTAATCTCCGGGTTTCGTAATCGTATCACGCCAGCCTCGAAACATGCAGATTCAATATCCTCTCCGGCGCGCCCTATTTCTGTTGTGGCTAAAGCGATGGGCTCTAAGGTCCGGAATGAAGTACGCGTCAGATTGGAAGGCGCGTCGCACCGGCCGCCGCCGCATCCGTCGAGTTGGCCGTGCGATGAAAAGTATCCGTTGGACGCTTCACGTTAACGCCTGCATCTCTCGATGGTCCGGCGGTCGCGCCCCGGTCATTTAGTTCTCAGCTTTCAATTCTTCAATGCCTAGATCCATGAGTTCGGCGATGCTGGCCGCGATAACAAGCCAGCAAATCCAACCAGCGCTGTTCGTCCAGATCATCTTCGCCGACGACACGATTTATTTGTGGAGCGGCTACGGCTCAATTAGTTGGAATAGTCAGACCTGGACCGGCGTGGGAATGTTGGGTCAGATCTCCACCATCGAAGAAGCGACGACCGTAGAAGCGAAAGGTGTTGTGCTGACGCTCAGTGGCATCGATCCGACGATGTTAGCAGAGGCACTTCAGGAAGTGCAGTTAGGCGCATCGGTAACCGTCTGGCTTGGCTTCTTCTCCGGAACCAGTCTGATCTTCTCGCCGATTATTGCGTGGGCGGGGCGTGTCGATCAGCCTACGTTTCTGATCGGCGGCGAGACGGCGTCGCTGTCCATAAATTGCGAATCGCGATTGCTCGATATGAACGTTGCCGTGGATAGACGTTACACGCTGGAGGATAGTCAGATGGATGACCCCGGCGATCTTTATTGCATGTTCGTGAACTCGATCCAGGAAATCACCCTCAGTTGGGGAGCCAGTAACCTCACTAACGCCAACGTGTAACAGCGCGAGTCCGTCGCGTAATCGCCGCATTTTGCGGCGAATGTTGGCTCTATTCACCGCAGGGAGGCCGTATGTTTGATCGTCTAATCGACCTCATTGTCACGTGGATAAAGCTGCTGTTCTTCGGCTTCACATTGCAGTCGTACCAGCGTGGGGTCGTGCTCCGATTTGGTAAATTCCATCGCTTTGTCGGCTCCGGCTTTCACTTCAAATGGCCCCTTGATATCGAGGAGTGCCATTACGTCAACGTGACGGTGGAAACCATGATGGTCGGCCCGCAATCGTTGACCACGAAGGACGACAAAAGCATCGTAGTTTCTGCCGTTGTGACCTTCAGGGTCAACGAAATCGAGTCCGAGGTAAAGAAATATCTCCTCGAAATCGAAGGGGCGCAACAGGTCATTGAGGACACCGTGTACGGCTCAGTGGCCTCGTTTGTGATGGATCACACCTGGGATCAACTTAGAAGCGTAACGCCGGTGCCGTCCGGCGACAAAGAAAAACTGCTCGATTCCGACAACGAAATAACGAAGGTCGTCCGGCGGCTCGCGAAGCAGTACGGCGTGGAGATTATGAACGTCAAGCTCGCTGATTGCACACGAAGCCGCTCGATCCGCCTAATGCAGCAACTGAGCCATCACTCCGCACCGCCCGCCGCTTAAACCCACTTCCTTAATGACCCGCCTCGAAAATTGGCCGCACCTGTTCGACGTGTTTCTGTTCGAAAACTCGGCGCGGCGCTTTAAATATGGCGAGTGGGACTGTTGTCTGTTTGTCGCCGGGGCGATTCAAGCGATGACCGGCGTAGACGCTGCGGCGCCGTATCGGGACAAATATTCCTCTCGCGTCGAGGCATTGCAGCTGGCGGAATCGATGCACGGAAAGAAGTCCATTCAGGCCATCACTGAAAGCGTCGCCACCTCAAACGGCATGTCTGAGATTTCCCTGCTCCACGCGCGGCGCGGCGACATGGTGCTGATCAAGCGTGCCGGCGGGCGCGATTTCTCGCTTGGAATTGTCTCGTTGAGTGGTCACCGGATTCTGATTGCGCTCGGGAAGAGCATAGGTTCGCTGCCGATAGAACGTGGTTTTCGCGCATGGCGAGTCGGATAAATGTCAAAAGGTATTGTCGAAACCATCGGCGGCGCGGTGATGGTTGCCGCAGGTGTAGCTGCCGATATTCTGACCGCGGGCGCGGCGGCGCCACTGGCGCAATTCCTCATCAGCGCCGGTGCGGGACTGCTGATAACCGGCATTGGGACGCTTCTATCGAAGGGTCCGCAGAAAGGCTTCGCGACTACGGAGCGCAACCCCACAGCTCCGTGGAGCGTGATTTACGGTCGCGCGCGCGTTGGGGGAACGCTCGTTTACATCGCCGATTGGGGCACGAACAACAAGTGGCTGGATATGGTCATCGTCCTTGCTGCGCACAAGTGCCAGAATGTCGATGAAGTCCTGTTCGACAACTGCCGCCTGCAAATCGGCGCGCACAATACAAGTTTTAGTCCGGTCTGGCAGACGGTCAACATCACCGCCATCGCCCGCGTAAACAATGTTGTAACGGTCACCCTGGCGGCTAACATTCCGCTGCTTCAGGACGGCGATCAGGTTCAGGTCACACACAATCAATCCGGCGGCATCCTGGACACCTACGGAGCGACGGGAATCTTCGCCGTAACGATCATCAGTCAGACACCGGGCGGTCCCGGAAGTATCACATTCAGCTATTTGAGCGGCGGCGTACCGTTCAGTGTGAATAACGAAGGCCAGGTCCAGACCAAGTTCACGAACAACGGCGCTACCTGGGCTGATTACGGCGCCAACGTCTATTTCGAGGCCATGCTCGGAAGCCAAACCCTGGGTACGACGTTCGTGGGGATGACGAGCGGCACGCCAGCGGGCGGCGACACCGGTAACATCGTAAACAACAACCCACAGCCGTGGACGCCCTACTGCTCCGGCGTTGGCAAGACTCTCGTAATGCTGCGGCTGCAATATGTCCAGAGCGCCTTTCCGAGTGGAATTCCTCAGGTCAGCTTTCATGTCAGCGGCAAGAACGATATTTATGATCCGCGAACTTCCCTTAGCGGCTATTCGGAGAATGCCGCCCTCTGTATCGCGGACTATTTAAGCAACACGATTTGGGGGTTCAAGGCCGTCATGGGGACGGATATTCCCTATACCCCGCTGATCGCCGCTGCGAACATCTGCGACGAAGCCGTAGCGATTAACCCCGTCATGTCGCCGCCGAACACCGAGCCGCGATATACCTGCAACGGCCAGTTCAACCTGACGATGAAGCGCGGCGAGGTTCTTCAGAACCTGCTCACCTCATGCGCCGGCCGGTTGACATTTTCCGGGGGCCAATACGTGATCTGGCCTGCTTCGTGGGCGGGAATCTCGGCGACGCTGGCGTCCGACTTTCTGATCAAGAACGCCGCGGGGTCCTTCCGATGGAGACCGACGGTATCAATCAGCAACCTTTATAACGGCGTCAAGGGGACATATGTCTCGCCGGTCAATAAGTGGCAGTCGAGCGACTTCCCTTATTACGCCCAAGACGATGTCCACGGCTACAGCAATGGGCCGTCGATGTATAACTACGATCAGAACCTGGCCGATGACGGCGGGGATCGGCGCTGGAAAGACATTCAGCTTCCGTTCACGATCTCATGTCCGACCGCGCAGCGGCTGGCGAAGATCGAGCTGATGCGCCTTCGGCAACAGGGTACCGGAACGTTCCCGCTGAACATGGCTGGGTATCAGTTCGTGCCAATGGATGTAATTCAGGCGCAATATTCCTACTTCGGTTGGACAAATAAGCAACTCGAAATCCTAGCGCATCGATTCACGCTGAGCAAGCAGAATCTTGGCGGCCAAGATGTAACGCTCCTGGGCACAGAGATTGACGTCCAGGAAGCCGCGTCATCCGTTTACGCATGGAGCATTGGCGAGGAGCTCTCCCCGGCCGGGTATCAGCAGGCCATCACGCCCGCCACGGCGACACCGGATCCGCCGACTAACCTTCAGATTTCGGCGGGCATCCCTATCCTTACCTGGACGCCACCGACGGACGCCTACGTCCTGAATGGCGGGTACATCGCCGCGCGCTACATGTTGATCACGAGCCCGCCGGGACTGTGGATTTCGCTCGGCCAGATCGACCCCAGCATCACGTCGTTGGCGTTGACCGGTCTGACGGCCGGAGAGCAGTACATCGTCGAACTGCGCTCGGTGAATGTCGGTGGCATCCCGTCTTCATGGGTTTCGATCAACACGATGGGCGCGCCGGAATTTCAGTGGGCGCCATATCAAGTTCAGGCTCCGGCGAGCGACGCGCTATTTCCTAACGAATGGACATTTGATCTTGCCCAATCGTATGCGGCGACGAGCGGCACGGATTGGTCGGCGACTTCGACCGCTAAGGGAAACTTCCCGATCAACTCGACGATACCGAGCTGTCCCCAGCCGGTTCTGACGGCCCTGAACGTTTCGATTTCTCCGACCGGCGGCACAATCCCCGGCGGGGTATATCTCGACCTTGCGATCACGGCGAACAATGCGGCGGGCGTTCCAACGCTGCCCTCCGCGATCCTCACGCTTGCCATCCCCATCGGTACTAACACCAATTCGGTCACGATTAGAGACGCTCCAGCGGCCATTCAGGGGACGTTCTCGATCAACCCCAGCGATGGGAATGCGGTCAATATTTCCGGAAAGTTGTACCAATTCCAAACGTCTCTGACCAACGTTGACGGAAACGTGCTGATCGGCGCGAACCTCGCGGCGTCCCTTCAGAACCTTCAAGCAGCCGTAAATCTCGGAGGTGGATCGGGATCCCTCTACGCGGCGGCCACTACCGCCAATCCGAACTCGACAATCACCGCGGTTAGCGGTACGAACGTTATCTGCTCGGCGATCACCGCTGGGCCGTCTGGAAACGCGCTGACGGCGTCGGGTATCGCCCAATGGCTAAACGGCGGAAACTTCTCGGGTGGCGCGAACTTCACCTGGCCCGCAGTCACCGGCCTTACTGGCTACACGATCTACGCATCGATCATCGCTGAGGACCTGACGTGCGGTCAGGCAACGGGAACCCTGACGCCCACGGGCGGCGGCTCGACGTACACGCCGACAAGCATTACGCTAACTGGAGTCGCGCAAGCTCGGTCCACGTACGCTCTCCCGAATCCTATTCAGCAACTGATCCGGATCAAGGGAGCGCTGCTGATCCACGGCGGCGTCGAGGGCGCGGAGGTTGACTCGGTTTCGGCGTATACAATCGTCGCGTCTGAATGCATCGACCTGGCAGGGACGGATAACTGGACGGGCCGCGTGGTCGCGATCATCGGCCGCAACAATGCTTCCGCTCCGTTCGTCAGCTTCAATTGCACGGCCTTCAATCCAGCGACGGGTAGCTTTACGTTTTCTCAGGATCCGGTCGCCGCCGGCGTCCAAGTCGGCGATGCGTTGGTCGTGTGCACTTTGGGTGTCTCGAACACTGGCAATCCGCTGGTTATTACTGACAGCGGCCTATCCAACGCACAGGACGAACCGACCCCGCATGCCGGATTGGTCGTAAACGATCCAAAGTTGATCGGAGCTACGGTCCTTGTTATCAAGGGAATCTCGCGCGGCGCTACGGCGCACATTGTTAGTAATACCGCAACTTCATTGACGCTAGATCAGCCTATTCTGATCGACGCGACATCGGTTTGGGTGGTGATCGGATCGACATGGCTTTACAAGCAAGATTCGCTCGCGATCACCAACACCAACGTCAGCCAGCCGGTTTCGATCGCGATGCAGGTCGACAATGCAGTCGGGGGTTCGATCCTTGTAGCTGGCTTCGCCGTTGACAATCAAGGCAACGAAGCGCTGATCGACAATGCGCCAGTTCGAATGCAGTTCATTTGGGGCGCAGGCATGGCCGAGACGACGGTCGCCGCGACTTACCAGATGCTGCCCACTGATCAAGTGGTCTACATGGACTGCACCGCCGGTCCGTTCACGGTTACACTGCCGCCCAGTTCGATTGTCCGAAATAGTCCACGGTGGATTCAAAAGATCGACACAACCGCAAACGTCGGGACCATTCAGGGCTATGGGGGAACCGAGACGATCGGGTCAACTGGCAACACCACGATGACATTGAATGTGCAGGGCGATTCTTTAACACTCTTGCCGAACAACATATAAAATGGCGCTACCTAATTGGACAGTGGTCGGCTCGGCTTCGGGTGGACTAACGTCGCCGCCGACTGCGACCGGCCCGGCCCCTGGTGACGTTACGGCCATTACCGTGACCGGATTCATCGACCCTATCTCTGCCGCCATTACGTTGACAGTTGGGGTTACCCCCCCGGCCACAATTGGCAGCTTTATCGGGTGCCACATTTTCTTGGAGGCCCCCGATCAGTCTTCGGTTGCGGTATTTACCGTGGGGTCAAGCGCGCTCGGCGGATCAGCCGCGGTTGTTGGTCCGTGGGTGCCGATTGATTGCGGAGATCAGCCATACGTCGCCACGCAGCAACCGTGGACCATTACGGTTCCCGGACCGCCCAGCTTGGACCCTACGGTTAATACGCCATGCCGCATTTATGCGGTTTCATACTCCACTGGCATCGAAAATAAACTGGTTCAGGCGAACCAAACAGGAGCATCTCCGAATCAGACGTTTACGCTGGTTTCCCTGGCGTCCGGTTCACCCACATCCGGAACAAACGTAACGGGGCTGACGGTCGCTTCTGGAGCGCAGGTTGCAATCGTCGCGACCGCCCTCGCGCCGGTCAACATTACCGGCAAGTTGCAAACCCCGGTAGAGGTCATCGTCAGCGACACGCCGACGACCTCCGGTTGGGCCTTTCAGCTCGTTCTGACGTATTTCGGACAGGATCCGACGCAGGCAGCTAATCAGTACGTAATGAGCGGCATCGAGACTCAGGCCGGACCGGTGCAGGCCGGTGCTGATGGTCTTTCTGAGCCGCACTCGTTCCTGCTGGACACCCCGACGACCGTGACCACTGCAATCGTGTGGCTTCAGGCGGGATTGGTGGATTCGTCGGGGAACTTTACCGGAAATAACATCGTTCCGGGTATCACCCCGTCCTTTTCGATCACCTACGGAAGCACGGTGGGCACGACGGATGCATCAGCGATTATGACCGCAACAATCGCCGCTTCGATGGCGATAACGAGCGGCCTCTTTGGCGTAGCGGCATCCGGGATTACAAGTTCGTTGATTGGTGCGGGCGCGGTCGCGACGATCAATATTCAGAATCTTGCCGTAACAAATCCGCTGCTGGCATCCCTGGCAGTTCAAGCCGCGAACATGGCGGCGAATTCTGTGACAGCCTCTAACGGCGCGCTCGCTGCCGCCGCTGTAGTAGCGGCGAGCCTAGCCGGTTCATCGGTCACCGCAACGGCTATCGCAAACGCTGCGGTTGGATCAGCCGCCATCGCCAATCTGGCAGTCGGTACGGCTGCGATCCAGGCGGGCGCGATCACCAACGCCTTGATCGCGAACGCGGCCGTCGCCAACGCTAACATCATCAGCGCAACGATCACGGGGGCGAGTATCGCAAGCGCGACGATTGCCGGGGCAAATATCGGCACGGCGACCATTGCCCAGGCTAACCTTGCCAACTTATCGGTGGGCACCGCCCAGATTCAGAGCTTGGCCGTTACGGACGCAAAGATAAACGATCTGTCGGCAGCGAAGATCACGGCGGGGACGATCACTGCTTCTATCGGTATCACGGCGGCCACGATCACGGGTAGCAGTTTGACGATCAACGCCGGAACAACAACCCTTAGCCTCAACGGCAGCAGTTTTTTTTCACTTACGGATACGATTTCTGGAATCACTTCTGCGGTCGGAGTGAGTGGTTTTCAGGTCACCGTCAATAGCATTCCAGCGGAGGGCGCGTTCTTATCCTCGGGGTCTTTGATTATTACCAATTCCAGCGGAAACCAAAATATTAATCTTAGCGGAACGGCGCTAAGCATCCGATCAATTGGAACGGTGGTTCAGGTCGTTGGACCACGGCAAGCCGGACCAGGCGCGCCCTCTGGATTCGCGGATTCGGTAGCTCAGACATGGTGCTCAAATCTATACAACGCCCTCCGTGCAAGCGGCGGGCACGGGTTGGTTAATTAGTGAATACGGCGAAAGGCGTTCGCTCTTTGACGGCAATGCTGCTTACTTGAGCGTTCTGATCGAGCCAAAAAACGAAGTCCGTGAACTGCTGATTGCCAACCGCCTGATCCGCCGATTCGGTCCCGGTGTCTCGTTTTATCGTGACCGATATGTGGCTAATGGATAAATCGCTGGTTTTCACCGAGACCGTTACGAAGCAGCCAGGGCGCGCACCTGGTACGCCTATTTGGATTTGGGATGAAAGCACGATCGTGATGTCGCCACTTACGGCGGCATCAAAACCATTCGCGGTCCTGCTTCCGCCTGGAGGAGTCGGCAGACCATTGCAGATATAAGGTAGGCCGTGGAGCGCTTCCGCTTTGATGCTTGTGGCCAGGGTGGCCAAGGCAAAAATAACGAACAGTGTTTTCATTTCGACTCTCCTTTATTTGGACACTTGTGCGAGCGTCTCTCCCTCGCGCTTAGTTCGGCCCCACACTTTGGACAAATCGTTATTTTCCTTGGCCGCCCGCCCCCGCGGACTTTTCGGCGCGCCTGAAGGCGTCGAGCAGCTTCCGAAGTCATAGGGTCGATGGTCGTCGGCCACATCCGGATAATACAGCGTCGTTTGCGCAACCGATCATATTACACAAACTACGCTGTTTGTGCAATAAAGTCAAGGACTTTTTTATGAGCAAAGAAAACACCAACCCAAACCCAACGCCAACCCCAGTTATGCCCACCGGGCTTACCCATGACCTGACCCTGAACGAGCGAGCCACCCTGACGCAGTATTACGGAACTGTGGTCGCCGCCAAGGCGAGAATTTTTGACCTTCAGGTGGAACTGGAGAAAGCTCGCACGGTGCTGTTGACGGCCGAGGCTAATTTGACCGGCGCATCAACTCTCACAACGGGTGCGCACGGCATGAAGAACGCCACCATCAGCCCGGACTTTGCAAAGATCTCTGCTGCCTAGAGGAGCCCGCAATGAAAGCCATTTTTATCGTAAGCATCTATGACTCCGAGAAACGGATGCAGGTGTACAACATCGCCGCGCCATCCGCCGATATGGACGGCTGGAACAAGGCCATTGCGGAAGCGCAGCGGCTCGCTACTGTACCGTCGACGGTCGCCCCGCAGACCTGTCAAATTTCGCACGCGGCGGTTCACTCCGAGGTTGTCTAGGTGAGTTGGAATTTTAATCCGGCTGGTTGGACTACCGGGACAATTCCCACCGCAACGGACTTTCAGCACATCCACGCGGATGCGTTGACCTGGGGCGGCAACGTGGACGCAGGGCGTTATGGCCTCGTGGACGCCGGACTACTGACTCTCGTGCCGGGAGCATTACCGGCCTCGTCATTTACCGTCACGGCCGCGACGTGGACCGGAGGGGTGGCAACATTGACGATCGGGACGCACACGATCGTCACCGGTCAGCACATCACGGTAGCATCGATTACGCCAACCGGCTACAACTCAACAGATGCGGCAATTACAGCCGTCACCGGAACCACGGTAAGCTACGCCATCCTTTCGAATCCGGGAGCATATTCTAGCGGCGGGACCGTGGTGGTTTTCGGAACGCCTGGCATTGGAACGTTGGCCGTAAACGCATCGGGGCAGCTTCTCCAATGGAGCGGGAGCGCATGGATAGCGGTCGGGACCTCGCTCCCCGCCGGCAGCCAAACCGGTTACCTCCAACTGACACCGAACGCCGGCGTTACGCCAGCCTTCCAATTCAACTCCCTATTTTACGTTAACCCAGCGGATTACAATTACACCTCTACACCCACCGGGCCAAGCACTCTAACCGGCGGCGCGGGCCCCCAGACGATTACCCTGCCGGTTGCCCCCCTTGGGATCTACGGCGGCGGCACTTGGGCCACTGTGTACATTACGGCCGGCAGCGGAGGCGCCGCGGAGGTGTTGACGCCGAGCAGCGGAACTTGTTCGAGCGTGACGCAGGGCGTCCAAAGCGGAACAATTGTCGTGAGCCCTGTGAATAATCACGGTGCCGGCTATCAGGTCACCAGCGCGACTGCCGGATTCCAAGAGGCCGCGCTCAGTCAACCTTCTAAACCGATTATTTTTGCAGGCACGGCTAGCTGGCAAACCGGCGTGACTCTCGCGAATGGATCGACGGGGCATCCGGGAATCATAGGCAGTGGCCCGAACTGCCAGATCGTTCTGCAATACAACTCCGGTAATGGCATTTCTATCACCACCGGATCGTTCGCATCCAAGCTGGCAAATTTTCAGGTTTACCCTAATTCGGGAGTGATGGCCTCAGGGGCTTTGATCTATAACTCCAATGTCGGTGGGAACCTGATTTTGGAGGATCTCTATATCGGGCAAAGCTCGACTAGGGATGCCTATATTGGCGTGCAAGCGGCGTCCTACTTGACTGTGCGGGGTCTCAATATCTTTGCGACCTACCGCGCATTTTCGGTTTCCGGAAAGCTTGACATCACCGGCGTTCAGATCACGAATTCCAGGACCAGCGGGACTTACATCAGCGGGAGTGCCGCCATGTATATCACGGCCCAGACAGGCGGTGAAATCCGTGGCTTTCGATATGAGAACGGGGCGGTTCAGTACGGATTGCTGGTTGACAACACCAGCAATGCAGTCAACGAACTAATCATCTCGGACTTTTACCTGGATTCATTTGTCACGGCAGGCATCAAAATATTGACCACGAGCAACGCTGTCCGCTCATGGCAGGTGACAAACGGCCGGATTATTGACAACTCCGGCAACAACAACGGGCAGTGCATCGCTCTATCGTCTTCTGCCATTCAGTGGAGTGTTTCCAATATACAGTGCGGCTACTGGAACGCCGGCATAGTTCTAAGCGGGTCGACGTACATTACGATCAATAGCGTCAGCATCTTTCCTCACGGCAACTCTTCATCGGGCCCGTCTGGCATCGGCGATACCGGCATCCAACTAGACACATCCGCAGCGCACATAAAGATATCGGATAGCTTTATCGGTATCGGATCAGAGAACTCGGGAACAATTGCGGTTTTTGGAATCGTTGACCAAAATTCCGGTAGCGGAGGGTCTAGTTACGTCGAGCTAATGGGCAACAATATCCAAGGGAGCACGGCGAACATTAGTTTTTCAAACGCAGGACCAGGGACGGCTTGGAACGTTTGGAACAATACCGGCGTCGACGATGTCTGGCCCACGGTTGCCAGCGCAGCCACGATTGACCTTGGGTCCGGCGGGCGGAGTTGGTACACAAAAGCCTACATCACGGGAACCGCCACGGTTACGTCGATCCTCTTTAATTCCGGCGCGCCACAATCTGGCAGGGTGGTCATGTTTAGCAAGTCTGACACCGGAACGCTGACAATTGGTGGCGGCGGTAACATCCCCGGCACGTACACCCTTACTCAGCATAGCCGGTTGATGCTTACCTATGATAGCGTAGCCGGGGCTTGGAATTAAAGAACCTTTCCGCGCGCTTTAAACAACAAATATGGACCACGATGTCGAATCCCTGCGCCGGGCCGCCGCGCGCTCGTTTGATCTCATGACGAAAGAAGAGACGTGTGGTCTTAGCTGGGCGGAATACCTCGAAGATTTCCTGGAGGCAAACCTTGAAGATTATCGCGCTGCTGCCTGACGACAGAACCAAGCCCGGAACGTTGTCGCTTTACGACGATCAGGGCACTGTCCTGGCCGGGCCCTTCGCATGCGACGGTCAGAGCGACCTCTCGGCTGCCGTCGAAGCTGGCAACCCATCGCGCGATCCAACAAAAGCCTTCGGCAACACCCCACTTGGAGAGTACGCCGCATCGATTTCCTACGTTCCGGACTCGCCGCAGGACCGGCGGAGCTACGGAATGCCAGACGGTACGGGCGGGATTCCCACCATCGACCTGCTGCCCGTGGAAGGTGATACGCAGGCGTGGGAGGCGCATCTCAATGGGCGCACCGGCTTGAAAATCCATAGCGGCGACAAGAACGCCTGGGGCGGACTTCGCGTGACCCACGGCTGCCTCAGAATGTTCGAGGTTGATTTCGGCAAGCTCTTGAACGCGCTGCTCACATCGCTCCGCGGTTTCCCCGTCTCAGTCCGCTCGATGCCGGTTGCAATGCCCCTCGCGGCATAGGTTCTCGCAGATCCCCTTCAAAACGAAAGCAGGCTCAATTAATGGTCCAAACCATCAAGAGGTTCGGCTGGCGTAAGGATTCGCCCGATCACCGCGATTGTGTGTTTCGGGTCGCAACTCCGGTTTCCCTGCCCCCGTCTTGCGATTTGCGCGGGAAATTTATGCCACCCGTTTACGATCAGAAGGATCTCGGGTCCTGCACGGCCAACGCAATCGCCGCGGCCGTAGATTTCGAGCGCGCCAAGCAGGGCCTTCCGTTCATTACGCCATCGCGACTGTTTATCTACTTCAATGAGCGCGTCATTGAAGGCACAGTCTCCCAAGATATCGGCGCTCAGATCCGCGATGGCATCAAGAGCGTCGCATCCCAAGGCGTCTGCCCGGAGAGCGAGTGGCCCTACGATGAATCGCAATTCGCCGTAAAGCCGCCAGACAAATGCTTCGCGGATGCGGTCAAGTTCGAGGCGCTCCAGTATTCGAGCGTCGCGCAAGCCGAATACGACCTGAAGCACTGCCTAGCAATCGACTGCCGTCCGGTGGTGCTCGGCATCTCGGTATTCCCGGAGATCGAATCTGACGAGGTTGCCGCAAGTGGCGTACTGCCTGACCCCGCGCCAACGGATGCGCCCATCGGCGGACACGCGATCCTGTGCGTCGGCTATAACGACGCCACGAAGCGCTTCCTCTGCCGCAACTCATGGGGAGCCGACTGGGGTCAAGGCGGGTACTTCACAATCCCGTACGACTATCTGCTGAACCAGGGCCTAGCGTCCGACTTTTGGGTGATCTCGGCGGAGGCCGCCTAGCGCAATGGAGTCAATCCAGAGAGGTCCGGCCTATGTCCAGAAATGGAAGCGGGTCATGGCAATCGGCTGCACGCACGGAGACCTTGCGCAGCTCGACATTCAGCAGGATGTACTCGATTTCAAGGAGCGCTTCAAGCCAGAGGTTCGATTCGACCTCGGGGACATCGTAGACACGGCGGCCTTTCGATCCGGAGCGAAGGGAACATCGGACGAGGGCAAGGAAATCGAGCCCGACGAATTTGCGGCGATCACTTGGCTGAAACGCTACGAGCCAACTCATATCTCCTGGGGAAACCATGATTGGCGACTGATCGAGATGCAAAATTCTCCGAATGCGCTAGTCGCGTACGCGGCCAAAAAGCTTTGGGGTTCGCTAAGGGACACCGTCTCCAGCCTGAAATCAGAAACTGTCGAATACGATTACGAACACGGCTGGTTTGAGATGGGCGGAACATTCTGGGGTCACGGTTATTGGTATGCCGAGACGTGCGTTCGTGACCATGCTGAATACCTCGGTGGACCGGTTGTAATGGCCCATAAACATGTGGCCGAAGAGGAGCAGGGGCGCACAAGAAGGCCCTCGAAGTCATTCTGTGTTGGATTGCTCGGCGATCCGCAGAAGATGGCGTACGCTAGGCGCCGGAGAGCAACGGCGCGATGGAGCCATGGGGCCGTTTGGGGCGAGGTTTCCGACAAGTCCTCCTGTCTTTGGCTTTCGTCTTGTAGGCCCGGTGAACGGTTGAGATTCCCCATATGATAACGCCAAAAAAAAGACACATCGTGGAGTACATGAAAAGCGAGGTCCAATGAAGCCTGCGATTTCAGATATGACCGCGATTCGCCTTCTTCGAGAAAACGCCGACGATAAAGACGGCAAGGATCCGCGCGCCGTTCCGGGCTTCGATTGGGATCGAATTGACCAGATTCTGGACAGAAAGCGCCCGCCGCTAAAGTCCATAACATCCACCGAATTCGCCGCCAAAAAGCAGATTGGCCTTCGTCAAGCTGACCATATATTGCGCACGCTTGTAGCGAGCGGAGCGATGGAGACTGGTCTGTTCGCGACGGATGGTCATCGGAGAGCATATTTCTGGTTGAAGGAGAAGGATAGTGATCGAGAACAGTGAAGCGAAGTCAACGTGCCGCATCTGTGGAGAGCCCGACCCGACACATACCCCGATGTGCCATTTGAACATCCGGCCAAACGAAGAAATGCAGCAATTCAAAGTCACGACGTCCTCGAAAAAGCCGCGCTTTGGCATGATCCCCTACGGAGCATTGGAAGCCCTGGCTGAGCGTTTCGACATGGGGCACAAAAAGCACGGAGAGAACTCGTGGAACGCGCTGACAAACCAAGCCGGTCTTGAGGATGAAGCATGGGTGATTTCCAGGGCGGAGCATATCATCCACCACGTCTATCAATATCTCTTGAAGTTGAAGGGGTTGATTCCAGACGACGGGGACGATGATGCGGGCGCGATCCTGTGGGGCGGTTGCGTGCTGAGTGAGGCGCGCCGCGTGAAGCAGCTTGCAAGCCTTCCGGAGGCGGCATGAGAATCGGAATCATCATATCGGCGGCGTTGCTCTTTATCGCACTCACCTTTCCGGTCTCCGCTCAAGTTCCCGCGTCCGCGCCGATGGCCACAATACCAGCGCAATGCGAAAACGCCACAGGAACGGCGGTGCCGTGTCAGGTTATTATCGCCCCCGCTGCCGCGCCTGCAAAGCCAACACCGCCCGTCGTTGCCCCCGTCACGCCTCCGGCGGCCACGCCCATCTCCAATTTCTCTGGGTTTGTTGGCTTCGGTCTGAATCGCTCCCCGACGTCGCTTAATCTGAATATCGGTGTTGCAGACAACGTCACGGCCACCGAAGCGGTGTTTCTTGATGTCCAATCGACGCCGAACTCGGGGAACGGTGCCGCGACTCAGATTCTGCTCGGCATCCGGCAGGACTTCCCTTCGCGAACAGTTAGGGGTTACAAGGTTACGCCCTTCGCGCTTGTGGGTTACGGCGCCACTGTCGCGAACTTTGCATCGGCGGTCAAATCAAGTTCGGCAGCTTCCATTTCGAATCCCCTGAGCATCGTGACCACCGTGGCCACCAATGCAAACTTTACCGCTGAATATGGCGCTGGATTTCGTGTGTCCTTCGCATCATTTGACCTGAGTGTCGGCATGACCGGAACGGCGGTCAGCGGAACAAACGTGAAACCGGCTCCGCTAATCGTGTTTTCCAAGAGTTTCTAAGTATCCAGTCGTGTCATCAATTTGGTTTGTGGTTTTTCTATTGGTGGGATTCATGATTCTGCTTTTAAGGAGAAACAGACCTAGGCGCGTTATGTCGCTCGCAAGAAAGGAAAATGTAAATGAACAAGCAGTCATGGAAGAGCACGGTTTTCGGCATACTAGCGCTCGTTGTCGGCGCCTATTCCGCATCGCAGGCCCAAACCCTCGCCGAGGCCCTCAAGGACAAAACGTTTCAGGTGTCCATAGCGGTCGGCGCCATCGGAATCCTGACAAATGAAAAGGATTCCGGAGAGAAATCGGGGGCCAAGTAGGGATGATGGACAGAGAAGACGCCGCGGCCCTTGTCCGAATCGAAACGAGCCTTAACGATCTGAAGAAGTTTCTGCTCGACAATGGCCAGCCTGGAATGATAAGCCAAATCAACCGACGCATCGAGGAAAACAAAAAAGAGACCGATGCTGAGATCAGGGCCAATAAGGCAGAGCAGATCAAGAGCAGCGCGGATATGAATTTGAAGTTCGTGAAGCTGGGCGCCATTGTTGTCATAGTCGACTTCTTGGGCCACTTCGCTACTGGAACCGGATCTGTCAGCCTCAAGGCGATTCTAGAACTGCTAAAGGGCTAGCGTTTCTTTCCACCCGAATTTTACTTATAAGGAAATCCATGAAACTCTCTCAGCTATTCGTTATGTTGGCGTGTGCCTGTGCGCTTGCTCCCGCGCAGCAATATCCCGCTGGCAACACAGGGGGCGCTCCCAATCTGTTTGTCGCCGGCGCGGGCCCGGCCACCTCGACGAATATCAATATCAGCTCGCTCAATTTGACCTCGGCTACATTGGGTACGCTCACATGGGGCTGTTCGTCCGGAACCGGTTTCACCGGTGGGTTGGTCACGGGCCCACTGACCTCGATTACGTCCGCCGCGATGACGCCAACGACCAGCACTGCGTCATTCACGTTTTCGTCCACGTCGAATTATTTGTGCGTCGTCAACAGCAACGGCGGGGTGGGACCGGCAGGGCCGAACGGAACCAATGGCACAAACGGGGCCAACGGCAATACGATTCTTAATGGATCGTCCGGACCTCCATCAAGCGGCACTGGGAACAATGGCGACTTCTACCTTTACACCCCAACCTCATGCCTTTATGGTCCAAAGGCTTCCGGATCTTGGCCGGGAACTTGCACGTCCCTAGTGGGCCCGACCGGCTCAACCGGGGCGAACGGGGCCGGCAACAACACCTATTGCCAGGACGCGACTGGGAGTGGTACGGCCTATACCTGCCCGACACCTGTTCCGACCGTGAGTACCTTGAGCGGCCTGATCGTTTCCTTTGTGCCACAGACTAACAGCGGGGCAACGCCGACGCTCAATATACAAAGCCTGGGAGCTGTCGCCCTGCGGCAATCCGACTGCTCGACGGCGGTAACCGGCCTAAACGCTCACCAACTGTACCTGTTCTCTTACAACGGCTCCGTCCTCTGTCAAGGGTCTTCGGCAGGGTCTAGCAGTGGGGTAGGAGTGCCGCCTTATACACTCTGTCCTTTAGGGTGTACGACCACGTCTGTCCCGTCTTCCGGCTCGACCATCACCGCCGCAACGCATAACCAGGGCGTGTTTGCGACCGGTTACTGTTGGGACTCTGCCGGTAACGAAATCTATCCGCCCGCTTGCAGCCTCGCTCAAACCAACCCGACAGCTCCGAATGGAAACTTAGTCCTGACCTACACCACCGCGCCTACAGCGATCGTGATCGACGGGAGCGGCGGCGGACTATCTAACCCAATGGCTGCGGCGGATCAGTTCATCGGCAGCGGCAGTTCCAGCACAGGCGCGTCTTCAGCGCAGTCTTTTGTGGATTGCGTCAGCAACGGAGGGGTGAGCCAGTACAAGGCCAGTACCCACGCATGGACCTGTCACACGCTCGTTTCCGCCGACATCCCTAACAACGCGGCGAATACGTCTGGTTTGTCGGGGACGGCGACCGCCTTGGCCTCGAATGGCTCTAACTGCTCCTCTGGCAACGCTCCTCTCGGCGTCGATGCGTCCGGAAACGTAGAGTCTTGCTTCAAGACCGTACAGCAGTTCTTCGGCACGGCCGCTCCCGGCTCCGTCGCGGGCAATCTACCCGGCGACCGGTTCAGCGACACAACCAATCACAACGACTATTGGTGTAACGCTCCGTCTGCGACCGCCGCTCCAGCTTGTACCTCGGTAACGACCGGCGGATGGACGTTAGCTAACGGCGGCGCGGGAGGTGGGGGCACGGGCAACAAAGCCACTCTTACCACGGTCACCTTTTCCGCGACGCCCACATTTACTTGCGGCTCATCGTCGGCCGGGACCGTGGACTCATTTGAACTATCCACCTCGTTAAGCGCAAACATCACTAGTTCAACTCTATCCGGTTGTACGCCCGGCGAAACACTGAACTTCTCGTTTACTCAGGCGGCATCCGGTGGGCCATATACCGTTGCGATGCCTACGGGCTTCTCGCAAGCCTGTTCCGTGTCTCCAATCCCGTCTGTGATTACCAATATGGTTTTCTTTTGGGACGGGACCACGGCACAGCTTCTTTCCTGTCAGACGAGTGGAGCACCGAGTATTAGCGCTACATCTTCCTTCGTGACACAAACTCCAGTGCCGGGCAAGATCTTCTACCAAGCCGACAGCGGGGTAAATACTCAGCGCTCGAAAGATTCAAGCGGCAATTTCTATTCAATGGCTAAAGAGCTTCCTGCTGGTACTGTGCGCGCAGCGGGCGGACCGGATGCGGTGGACCTTCCGGCTACCGGGCATGGCATCGCAGTCCTCTTGGTCTGTGCCGATTCTTCCGGGTCGCCAACGGCGCAATCCTGTTCCACGTCCCCAAGTTTTACACCAGCAGCCGGGGACATGATTATCTACACGACGACGACACAGAACACTGGCGCGCTCACCATCGCCGTTAACGGTGCTTCCGCCGCTGGAGCCTACAAGTGGGCTGGCTCGACGGCGCTCGCTTCTGGTGACATCCCGGCGAATAAGCCGATCAAGATGGTGTTTGACGCGGCGGGGCATTGGGACGTGGATGATATTGGGAATGCCCCGTCCGGCGGCGGGGTTAGTAGCGTCAACACGCTGACCGGGGCTGTCACTCTCTTTACGGTGAATCCCCAAACGGCTACATACCAAGTACTCGCCGCTGATTTCGCGGCGTGCAAAACGATTTCAGTCGCATCGGGAACGTTCACTATTACCCTTGTCGCGTCAGGATCGCAGCCGCCGAACGGGCAGTGTGTCAACATCGTCAATTACGGATCTGGCACCGTCACCATTGCCCGCTCGGGACAGAATATCAACGGAGGGGTATCGTCGCTATCGTTGACGGCGGGGAGCGCCACGGCTCCGACCAATGCGACGGTATGGAGCGATGGGACAAACTACTTCGCGACCGTGGGCGGAGAAGCAAGCGGAAGCAGTGGGGTCGTAAACACTTACCGAACCTGCGACATCCCTATAAACGACACCTCAGGTGTAGCGATCACCTCTGGCCAGATGGGGCCGCAATCCCGAGTCTGCTTCATCCCGGCCGCTGCGACCATTGTTGAGATGGACGTCAACGCGGATGCTGGAACGCCAAACATCATCGTTGGCCGCAACCGCGCGGGAACGATTGTCAACATCGTGTCGGGCGCGCTTGCCACGGCTGCTTCAGGCGGCATCGCGTGTTCCAACACAGGCGGAACAACGGGACTTAACGGAGCGACAACGTGCTCGTCAACGCTTCAGAACACTAGCCTTTCAGCAGGCGACTACTTAGAACTTGTGAGCGGCACTCCGGGCGGTACGGCTAAGTTCTTTGTGGCTCATATCGTCTATACGGTGAACTAAGATGCCAACTTTTACCGCTGTCCTCATTCTTCTATGGCACTCGCTGTTTGCCATCCCGCAACGTATCCCTGGTCCTGGTGGAATGGTTCCTGGAGGCGGGGGCGGTCCTGCTGTAGTAACCTACAAACAAGCCACACATACTGTTTATAATAATGGCGGTGCCAGCACGTTCTCTTTCACTCCCATTGCTAACCCGAGCGTTATCTGCGCGGCGGGTGGTGCGGTCGAGGCAGCTACAACCCTTACAGGCGTGTCTGATTCGGCTAATGGAGCATGGACTTCTGTTGACGCACAACATGGCGGGAGTTTTGCAGCAATAGCTTTATTTTGCGTCAAGAACACCACTACTTCAACAATCACAATAACGTGGACGGTGAGTGCTCCTGGGGGGCACGCTTCAATTATCGAAGTCAATGGAGCCAATAGCTCATTCCCTGGTACTATTGCCAGTCATGCGAACGGTGCCTTGACAACAGGCACGGCTGCGGATATTAACACGTCTTCGGCCAACATCAGCGGTGCACTGAACGATGGTGTTTTGATGTTCACTTACAACTATTACGGCGTGACCACTTGGGCAGCGGGGGCGACAAATCCGTCAGGGGTTACGATCCCCGCAACTGGAGTATCTAACAACGGCACTGGGTCTGACAATATAGCTGGGGCGTACAGCATTCTCACAGGTACATACAGCGCGGCAGTAGGTATGAATCCAGGCAGTGGTGTATCAGACTTCGGCACTATTGTTGCGGTGGATATTCCTCATGCGTAAACTTCTCTTATTCCTTCTTGTGTTACCGCTGGTGGCTGCCAACTATGGCGACAATGCGCCGCCCGTGCCATCTACGTTCGCAACGGGGCACCCGCGACTTCCGAACCCTGGAAGCACCTACTTGACGAACCTAAATGGGACCTCGGCATCGCTTAGCCGCTTCACGACTTCGGCCCTTGCGTACAGCGCCAGCAGCACATCCTATAACGTCAGCGTAGCGATTGGTTTCCGTCGTCTGCTGATCGCGTATCTTGCGTGCCAACTGAACGCGTGCTCTAATCTGGCAACGTATCAGGCAAAAATAAACACGCTCGCGGATATGGGCGGGATGCTCGGCAATCTGCTTGCGGAAGACAACGCGGCTGCGGGATCAGGCAGCGTCATTACCAGCTCAACGGTGAACTTTACAACGGCGTGCGGCGGTACCTGTGTCGGGGCTTACTTGGCCGTTTTGGGCGTTGCATGTCCAATAGCATCCGTCACGTCCTCGACCGCGACCTTGAGCACATGTCAGTTTGGGAGTCCTACCCCTACGGGGAGCGGCTTACGCATTCGGTTGTTCGCGAGCGGCGGTTTTTACGACAATCTCGGCATGACCACGATGTATGGGGCGATGCTTTACGACTGGTGCTATCAATACCTGACCGCTCAGCAGCAGGCCGATCTCCTCGCGGGCCTCATCAATCTTTGTGCCCAGTGGGAGTGGATACAGGGGTCAGCAACCATCCCCACCTCCTCCGCTCCGTCTCCCTACAACGATGTGTTTTACCTCGCGAGCGCGAACGGGCAAACGGGCGGCCCTGGTTTCATGAGCGCAGCGGTGGCGATATACGGAGACGCTTCGGCGGCGGCACCCCATCTTCGGTGGGCGATGGATTTCGGGCTCAACTACATGCTGCCGGTCTGGAAACAGATCATGCTCGGCGACGGCAACCCCGCGTCGGACGGCGGGGGGTGGCATGAAGGATGGACCGAATATCAGAGTCAAACAAACGGCCTCGACACGTGGTTTGTTTCCTGGTGGTTGCCCTGGGCCTATGCCTCGAACCCTTCCAGCCCAACGTCATTTTTCACCACAACGAATCTATGGATGCAGCAGTACGGCTACCAGACCATTTACGAGATGCGCCCGGATTATCTCTTGCCAAAAATCAAGGGCGGGGTCGGCACCGGGGTCTATCCATCGCAGGAATATAGCCAAGGATCCAACAATGTCAGCGGGGCTGGTTTCGGCTCCATCGACGCGCTTGCCGAAATCTATAACGACCCGGTTCTTCGCTACTGGAACCGGCTCATGAATCAAGCGAGCGGCCCGGATGGATTCGAGCCGAGTGCGTGGCCGTTCTTCACGCCAGATGCGAGCGGTAACACCACGACCAATATCAACACGCTTCCGTTGTGTCACAACTTCACAGGCGTCGGCATTGTGACTTGTAGGACAGGCTGGACGGAGAACGACACTTATTTGGCGATACGCTATGGAGATTTATTTTGGTCGAAAGTTCGTTTCGACACCGGGAATTACCTTCTCGTTCATCGCGGAACATTGGTCAACGATTCCGGCTCGTACGAAGCAGGCTCTTACGCGCCGCATTTTGTCAATTACGTCACTCAGTCTATTGCTCACAACGTTCCAGTCTTAGTCGATCCCGCTGACAGCTTCTCGGCTCAATTATGGGAAGTCATTAACTCGACCAACTCTACCGGGAACCCAACCTGCCAGGCTGTCGGTAACGACGGAGGACAGCGCCGAGTCGGGACGGCGTGGCAATCTTACTATTCGGGCTCGTCCTGCACCGGGAAAACCTCTAATGTTTGGTTAAATTCGCCGCCATCTACCGCCGTCTATCGGCAATCTTACGAGTATTACAATACGGCGAATCCACTGGCCTACGTCCCCCTGAGCGCAACTAGCGGGGCGTATATGTACATGGCAGTGGACATCACGCGGGCGTACAACGATGTCTATTCAATTAGCTCCCCCAACGCCAACAACCGCACGCAGCGCGCGCAAAAAGTCGTAAGGCATTTTATCTTCATCCCGCGCGGAACAGCGGCATATGTTGCCATCTATGATCAGGTGATTGAGGCACCCACGCTCGGCAGCGCAATCCCCATGAAGTGGTTGATCCACACGATAAACCAGCCGGCGCTCGGAACTGATGGCGGCGGAAATCCAATGTTTACCACCTTGCGGACGGACGATTCCTGTTCTATTCCGTATCCGAGTCTGTGGCCGAACTCATGGATGCTGGGACAACTCTCTGCCGGGTACGTAAACTCATCAGGGGCCTGCGGTAACGCCATCACCAACGGCAGTTATCAGTACGGCGGAAAGCTGTACGGCTTTGTGGCGTTCCCGACAAGCGCAACCCTGACGAACGTCGGCGGCAGCGGGCATCAGTTTGACGACGGGACGGGCTCGATTCCATGGACAAGCGGCACGGCGGGTACGAATCAAAGCGAGTGCCAGTATGGACAGTGTAATGGTTTGGACTTCGGTTGGGGAACCACGGGCTTCATTGTTTCCGTGGCTTCCGATGCGCCGATGGAACCCGGCTCCTGGCGCATTGAAGAAACTCCGCCCTCAAGCAGCTATGCTCAGGTGTTCTTGAACGTTATGTTGGCAACCGGCTCAGCCGATACCAACGTCCCTGCTCAGATCACACCAAGCACGACCGGGAGCGCCCCTGCTCGGACCTTCGGAGTGTCCTGGACGAATCTCGCAGCAACCTGCACGTACACGTTGGGTCTGCCCGAGAACGGCGTTGGCGGAACAATCACCATTTTAGGATCTGGGTGCGTTGGCGACGGAAGCGTGGTGGTGAACTAAAATGCGCTCCGTTTTGCTCTTTTCGTTGATCTCTATGGCCGCGAATGCGGCAAGTCTCCTAACCGGACAGCCTGGCACAACTATTCCATCGGGTACTTGGACCGGGCCGTACACAACCGGCGGTTACCCGATCAAGATTGTCGGCTACTCCAACCTGGAATGCGCCTCAGCCGTAAAGGGCTGTTACATGTTGGAGAATTACCACCCCGGCAACTCGGAATACCAACACTCGATGCTCAAGTTTTCCTATTCCACGGGGAATTGGAACGTTCTTGATCAATCCGCTGACTGGCACTCGGACTATATGTGGCCGTCATCGCATCCAGTCGGTTACCTCCGTTGGAACGCTAATACAAATCAGGTCTATTATTGGGGTGCTGGCGCGGGTGCTCAGTCGATCGAGAACGATCCGTACACATTCTGGATCTGGGATGGATTCGGCCGGACAGGTCATCCGGCTTACAGCACGCCTACCGCCACAACCGGCGCAGCCGATCCATCGACAGAACAGAGCACGCTGATGGTATACGATCCAGTGAACCAAGTAACGATTTTTGAAAGTTCTGGCGGAAACACCTATGAACGGCTGGATTCCACCGGACAATGGACGAAGATTACCCCTACCTGCTCCGGCTCATGCCCTCCAAACGGCGCCGGGTTTCCGGGGATGGCTTACAACCCCATTGATCAGTGCTCGTACTTTTTTGGCGGCGGAAACTCTACTGGCACTAACGGCCTTTGGAAGTATTACCAGCCTACGCACACTTGGACTCTCTTGCTGGCAAACGGCACCGCTGGTAATCCAACCGCTAGAGACTACGGTGCGTTGGCCTGGGACAGCCGCCGCAATTTGATGCTGCTGGCCGGAGGATGTCCTGGGTATTCCACATGCGCTTCGCCTTCGGCCCTTACCGATACGTGGTTGTACAACCCAGCCACAAACGCCTGGACGCAGCAGAGTCCGTCGGCCAGCTACACTGGAACCATCGGACAATTCTACGGCCTGAGCTACGACGAAACCAATGATGCGTTTGTCTTTGCTTTTGGCGTCGGCAGTTTCGTCCCTAACGTCTGGCTTTATCGTATCGACCCCGGCAATAATATCGGCTACAACACATATACATCCGCATCCTATCCGGCAAACACCGTATCCTACAGTCTCAATCACTCGGCTTCCAGTGGAACTCCCGGCACGGTTGCGGGTAGCGATTCCTACGCCCGCAATCCGCACCTCTCGGTATCCGGCTCAACCCTGTCTGAGTGTCACGCGGAGCAGGGCCTTACGTCAGCAATTGACGCTTCAACGTGGTTCAATGCCTACTGCCAGCAATATGGCGGATCGTTGCCGACAGCCACGATGCCATCCAGTTCAAATTACACATCAATCACCGGAAGCGCCTACACGGGAGTCTTTCAGAGCACGAGCGAGGTAATCCCGCTGAATATAGGCGGCACGGAATGGGTCGCCTATGACGGCGTAACGCTGTCCCCGAATTGCTATAACGGAGCGTCCAGTTGCGTCGAGGCATATACGGCTACATACTCGGGCTCAGCGTGGACCAGCACTCTCATTCCGTTTGACGGAACAGCGCTCGAAACGCGGCCGATGGATTTCATTTCCTGTAACAGCATACCGACCGTAGCCTTACAGGAAATAGAGCGAGGATCGCCCGCCAGTTCCCGCCTTTGGGTCAAGCAGTGGAACGGATCTTCATGGACGCAGCTGGGCGGCGCGTATATCAATCGGACATCATCGAGCGGGCAGTCTTATGCCTTTGATGCCAAGTTGGCCTGCGACAGCGGCAATAACGTGTGGGTAACGTGGAATGAGGCCAATACCGCGTCGGGAAGTTGGTATTATTGGTCACTCACTCCCCAAGTGTTCGTCTCGAAGTGGAACGGGTCGACATGGACCTCGACTGGTACGAGTCTGAACAATAACACGTCCAACTGGGCCACGGACCCGTCAATTACGGTGATCGGCACGACTCCCTACGTAGGTTGGCAGGAGCGGTCCCTTACGGGTCCATCGCTCATCTACACCGACACTTGGAACGGATCGGCTTGGGTCGCGGCGGGGACGACGCCGATAAACCGCAACACAAACACCACCAATAACGGATCTCTCAATAATCCCGTCTATCCGTTTGCCTGGGCTTCTCATGTGCGGCTAATCAACGATGGCACGAATGTCTGGGCGTCTTGGACGGAGCAGCAGGGACTCTCTGATTACTCTCACCTCTACGTGAGTGAGTATGTGCCCGGCACGGGATGGTCTGCTGTTGGCGGGTCTCCGATAGCCAATTCCGACGGGTCGTCGGCCAACAACTCTATTGCGCTCTTAGGCGGCGCTCCCGTAGTGGCTTGGGATGAGAGCCATAATGGGACGCTGAGGCAGGTTTATGCGGCCAAATATGCCAGTTCAACCAATTCATTCGCATCCCTAAATAGTGCACTGACAACCCCCACAATTTCACCTAACGGCGGCCCCTTTGCCACCGCTCAAAGTGTGTCGATATCGGGACCGGTCGGGGCGACGATTTGCTACAAGATCAACGCGACGCCAGGTGCCGCTACGCCGGGGACGTGTGACGGTGGCTCGACAACCTATTCGACGGCGTTTAGCGTGTCTGTATCAGAAACAGTTTATGCTCTGGCCACGGAAGCGGGCTTTACGAATAGCTCCATCACAAGCGCAGGGTTCACGATCGTCATTGGCCCCACAGGCGGCTCCTCCACAAGCGGCGCAGTAACCACTGGGCCAACCACTAAGGCTGAACTGATCGACCTGACGGCAACGTCTCTCAGCGGCCTTACCCCAAACGGGATGACAGTCAAAGAGGAGAAAGATTAAAAAACAAATGAGACTACTAATTGCACTTGTCGTATGTTTGTCGGCTTCGCTATATTCGCAGGCTCTATTGCCTGTCGCTGACTTGACAGCGACCATCGCAGGCGGGTTGCCGTCGGCGAGCGCAAATACTAACAAACATCTCCTGGTAATCGATGGGATCTCTGGGTCTGACTGTTCAGTTGGCGGTGGATCGGCCAAGGCATTGTGCGTTTCTAACGGAACGTCCTGGGTCGCGTTGGGCGGCGGAACGGTAACCTCGGTAGCCACCAGTTGCGGTGCCTTTGGGGGAACGATTACGACAAATGGAACGATTCTCATTGAGAACCTCGTTAACCCGCAGACCGGAACTAGTTATACGATCAATGTAACCGATTGCCAAAAGTTGGTGACGTTCACGAACTCTTCGGCGGTTGCGGTTTTGCTACCGACAGCCGGAGGATCATTTTTCTCAGGTTTCAAGTTTGCCGCCAAGAACTATGGGGCGGGAACGGCTACGATCACGCCCGTATCTGGGACTATTGGCGGAGCATCAACGTTAGCTCTGACGACAGGACAGGGCTGTGATATTACCTCTGATGGTACGAACTGGCAGACGCAGTGTGGTAGCGGCACTGGCGGCGGGGGAGCCTCATTAGCCTCTCAGCTTGGCGACTTCCTCGCCACGACCACCAGTAGCGTGCAGACTCTAGGTGCGGGGTGCTCCTCCTCCGCTCCCTGCAATATCCGCGTCGGCAATGCGGTGCTCTCTGTAACCGCTCCAATAACTCTCACGCTAAACTCGGGCACACTTTCCGATACGATTTACTGGTACGCAACGGCCTCCGGTGTTTTTGCGGGTTACAACAGCGCTAATAGCTATACGTGCTCCGGCTGCACGGCGGCGGCATCCACAATCGCGTTCCCTGATCCATCGATAGCGGGCGCGGTTCCGCTGTGGCTCACCACCGTCGCTTCCGGCACTCCGGCCACGTTTAGCGCGATCACCGAAGCCATGGACAAGCGGTCTGCCTATTCGAGCATCGCCATCACACAGGGCAGCGGGATTGGAATTGTGAACAACCCATCAACGGGCGTAGACACGATTTCGACCGATCCGAATCAAGTGCCGCGTTACTTCACCGGGTCAGGCGGGCCGATCGGGCCATGCTCCGCGGGACGGGATTTCTACACGGACACAACCGGCTTGAATCTTTACTTTTGCGATGCAGCGAATACCTGGAAGCAGGCGAATGGTGGTGGCCCTACGCTAACCGGAGCGCAGACTTGGTATCCGCAATTTGCTCTGCTCCCACCAGCCTCACTCTCGGGACAGACCTATACCGCGAATACAGCGTATTATGTGCAACTTTACACGCCCGTTCAAGTGACGGTCACCAATGTCGCTGCTTTTATCAATACCGGGGTTGCAAGCACATGGGGAGTGGTGGCTTGGTTTAATTCTTCGTGCAGTAAAATATCCGGCTCGGACGCAACCTTCTCAACGGCTTCCTCCGGCACATACCCGACAGTCACCCTTGGCGGCACGATCACCATTCCAGCGGGGATCTTCTATTTTGGATGGGCCATCACAAACGCGAGTGTAAGCATGGAAGCGCCGAATAATATCAGGTCAGGGGGAGGATTTTACCAATTCGCCTCTGGCGGGATTGGCACGGCTCTCAGCTTCACTGGCTCGAACGCTCCGACCGGCAGCGGAGCCTCGACGGTCATGCCGACGAGTTGCGGAACAAAGACGGTTAACAACGGAACCGATCTCCCGGCAATTATGACGGTTCAATAAAATGACGAGACTCAAGTTCTATCTCTCCGTTCTGTTTGCATTCGCGCTGCTGCGCGTGATCTGCGGGCCATTGAACGCGGCCATCTATTATGTAGCGAGCGCCTCATCCTCTCCGGCGGGCAGCAACTCGAATGCTGGTTCTCAAGGCGCACCGTGGCTCACCCTCCAATACGCCGTCAATCATATGGCGTGCGGCGACACGCTGATGGTGGTCGCCGACGGCAACACCGTCACGGACGGCGGCAGCGGTGTAAACCCCCCGCCGTTCGCAAATTGCAGTCAGGTGACCACGATTCAATCCAGCAAACTAGCCAACTTTGCTCCGATCGGCACCCGCACGAATCCTGCAATCGATAATTTGAACTACGGCAAGGTGGCGTTTGGGAACTCGGGCGGAATCAGCGCACGTCCTGCCGTTTACACTTTTAACCCCTATTTTTCCTACAGCGGGCTGTCTTTTAACACTTCCACCAACACGGTGACGCTCACCGGAATTAACGGCATAAACTACGGAGGGTTATCCACCTTTGGAAACGGATCACAGCTTGAATTGGAGGTGGACTCAACTGCGACCTACATTCCGACAGGTTCCTACCCCTCCATCGCACCTCCGGGCGGCTTATCGTTTCTGACTCGTTACTACGCCGTCAATTGTAGCGGGTGCGGAGCGCAGAACACCTCCTTTCAACTCGCCGCGACTCCAGGCGGAAGTCCTATAAGTATTACCAGTTGTGGGGCGTGGTGCTCCGCCACGGTTTCTTCCCCGCCTTCCGGATCATGCCCTAACGCGCTTTACATGCAGTATTCCACGAGCAACAACACGAGCTATATTTGTAGCACGGGCTTAACGTGGGGTGCGGCGTTGGACAACATTATCCCGATCGTAACCGGGCTGGGCTTGCAGGTAAATCCGTCACCGTCGAACACGTTTTCCGTCCCCCAAAACTGGGGTTCGGGCACGCTTGCAAATGGAAACGCCGTCGCGGTTTCGGCAGTGGGGCTTCAGCTGTTCGGTACTCTCCCGGCCCCGCTGCAATTAGATAAGATTTACTACGTTGTCAATTTGAGCGGCAGCACATTTCAACTCGCACTCACTCCCGGTGGATCGCCAATAACGATTACCTCGGTAGGTACGGGGATCATAAATTTTGCGACTACGGCGATTGCGAGCAACTGGGCGTTTCGAGGATTAGAGTTGATGCCCAACGGTACGAGCGTTCCCAATACTCTTCTTGAGTTCGGCAACGGTTCAGAAACCTCCATCTACGGCATGACCAGTCATATGGAAGTGGACCGCTGCTACCTGCATGACAACCCACCGACGCAGGGGATAAACCACGACATTGTGGACGACGGACTCTTTCTTTATCTGCACGATAGTTGGGTTATTGGGGCGACGTTCGGTACATCCGACGCGCAGGCGTTATATGGAGGAATGAGCCTCTACACAACAGTCATCAATAATTTCATGGAAGCCGCGACGGAGGTGGTCCTGAATGGCGGTTCCGGTTCCGCGTACGGACAGGCCAATGCTTATAAATTGTTCCAGAGCAATTATTTCTACAAACCGCCAGTTTGGAAAAAGGCGACCGGGTTTGTGCCTATCTCGGGGCCGTGTCTCTACGACGCGACCGATCCACTCCACGCGGGTGGTGAATGGTGGAAGAACACCAGCTCAGGACAAGTTTATCAGTGTGCCTCGAACGGGCAGTGGGCAACGACAGCATCTACCTTCCCGGCGCAAACCTACACCATCAAGGACATGACGGAACACAAGAACGGGCGCTATTTTTCCTACATCGGGAATCTCTACAACTATTCAATTGCTCAAGACCAATCGGGGCAGTTGTTCAACAATTCCCTTGAATTAGGACCTGGAGGCGCACCGCCTGGAGGCGCAAACGATCACATCACGATCATGAACAACGCGGGCTACAACTCGATGGTGTTCATGTCGCGAACTTCGCAATGTAATCTAACCTCCAACGCTGCGTGCCCTGTCATTCCAGGCTCGCACACGACGGTTAACAATCTTCTGGTCACGAATACACTCGCAAGCGGAGTGACCTTCTCGACCACGGCAACGCAATCCGGGTCCAACACCATCGTAGTCGCGGACGCCTCTGGCATTGCATTGACCTCGGGGAACGGGCTAACGATTTGTGTCACCGGCATCGGGATTCCCCCAAATACATGTCTGAGCGGCCTCGCCGGTACCACCGTCACATTAAATCAAAACGTGTCTCTTTCCGGTACGGTCAATGTGTCTTTTGTGACCGGAACAGGATTTGAAAGCGGGAACCAATCCTATGTAGGAGGCGTGGCTCCTAACTTCACGGGCGACTATTGGAACCACAACACCATTTGGACGCAGGACCTTTACCCTTTTGGCATCGGAGGTTGGACGCCGATGTTTTCTCCGGTTACGCCCTGTCCGAATGTGCCATTGTCCGCAGATCGGGTGACCGAGATGAATAGCATTTTGCCATCTGATTTTCAGGGTGCGTGCGGACCGGCTGGCACCGACCTGCTGAACTCGTATAGCAACAGTTCTTTTCTGAACAACGCATTGAGAGGGTCAACTGGCAGTTACTCATCAGTGGGCGCATCGAACACTTTTTCGAACAACGCATTCCCGGCCGGCAACGCGACTATCGGCTATGTGAGTGCAACCGGGTTGAACCCCTTAAACTACGCACTCTCCGCGTCGAGCAACTACAGCGCGGCGAACGGCAGCCATACGGTGATCGCGACCGATGGGACCGACTTGGGCGCGGACATGCAAGTAATTGCCATGGCCCAGTGGTGCGCCCAGAATGGCAAGCCATGCCCTTCCGTGAACATCGCTCCAGGCTCCGTCAATGCGCTCTTGACCTTCCAGGCCCCAGCGCTGGGGACGTGCACGGCGCTGCTCTATCCAGGAACCGGGCCGCGAAACTCGACCACGCTCATCAGCACGACCACAGACACGATCTCCAGCGGGATTTCGAAGGAGATCGATCTCACCAGCCTGACAGCATCGACGGGATATCAGTTCACGGTTACGTGCGCGGGCGATGCGACGTGGATCTATGTCGGACGCATCCGGACCCTCGCGGTAGGATCTACGTCCAAGGTATGGAGCACGAGCAACGGCGGAGGATTGCCGTGGTACAAGTCCGCTAGTCCTTCGATGTCCTCACCCACTTCCCTAGGATCGACGTCTACTATTCAGGCGAGTGTAAGCGCGAGCGGTCTGGTTTATGTGAGTCCGCTATGCGCGAACGGAAGCTACTGCGGAGTGGTGGGAGCGAACGCGCCGTAGCGTAAGCACTCCCAGTCCAGCCAGCGCGGTCCAGGTTCCCGGCTCTGGCGTCGTTGTTCCTCCTCCAGTCGGCGGATCTACTGCGGTAAATGTGCCTCCCGATAGTTCAACGGGGCCTGTGCCATAGCAGTAGCACTGCCCGCTCAGCAGTACGCCACCACCGCCCGGAGCATCGACCGAAATGTTAAACGGCCCCCAGTAGTCATTCGGAATTTCGCCCCACCATGAATATGTCGCGCCAGCGCAGTTGGTGAGTACGTCAAACATCCCGGCATCCCCGGTTTGACCGTTGGCGCAAGATGGTGAGCCCTCCAGCCAGCCATTGGTCATATTGAATTGAACCCCACCCCAGTCAACGTAAAACTCTCCGGTTGTACTATCCGGCGTATTAGAGAACGCCCATAAATATTCACCCGCATCCGGAAAGGTCGGGTCGTAATAAAACGACGCGGTGGGCGCGGGAACTGGAATACCAGCAGGTTGCTGCTCTCCTCCGAAAGCGTAAGAGAAGCTGAGGGTGTAGGGAACCGGCGTGGCGTGCGCGAGGGCCGCGAACGCCAACAGGGTAAAATATCTGTAGATCGACATAGAGCTAACTCCTCTTTGTTGATTTAGGGGGAATTCGGCGGTTTCCGCCGCTGGCTCCTCCGGCTTACGCAAAAAGATAATACACCCCTTCCCCGGCCAGGGTCAACCGTCCTAAATTAATCGCCAAGCCGTCCAGGACTTTGGTCTCGCTTCTTTCCGCTGCCTGGGCGGAATTGCCCCAAACCGTCTTTGCTCTCAAAAACCCCATTAAAAAGGAAGGATTATCATGATGCTCAAAGGTTCTTTACTGATTGCGCTGACCGCTCTGTCTCTGTTTGGACAGACAGCCCCGACACCAGGAGTCGCTTCGGCGGCCAACGCTTATCAGGCCCAGTTCAACGCGGCGTACTACAACTCGAAGGCACAGGCCTTTCAGCCGCTCTACCAGGGACGGCCTGGCAGTTCTCTGCCCGCTTCGTTTTATCCGCTGTCCACGGTCGACCAGTGGAATCTGTGCGGCACGCTCATCAGCCAAGGCTTCATTGTTGATGAACAGATCGACTGTCAGTCGTGGGACCCCCTCACGACGATGATGATGCGCCAGATGTATGGCGACACGTGGGAACCGGCCGGCGCGGGCGCGGTACAGGTGACAAGCGTCGCCCAGCCAGGTGCAGTCGTGGCGCAAAGTGCCCGCACGGGACCGGTACCGGCCGGCGCGATTCCGGTCTGCGTTCTCATTTCTTGCTATCCGCCATTTCCTGTGCCGGCGAGTCCCACGGCGGTGGTTCAGCCG
Organism: Bryobacterales bacterium; assembly: GCA_963698105.1. Taxonomy (GTDB): domain Bacteria; phylum Acidobacteriota; class Terriglobia; order Bryobacterales; family Bryobacteraceae; genus Palsa-187. Next base: position 188,870 of record CAVOPN010000020.1, on the reverse strand, counting down.
CTCGCGCCAGTTCCTAACCCAATCGGAGCCGTGGAATTCTTTTCGGGATCGGCCCCAGCCTATATCGGCAGCGAATTCAAATGCATTGTCGGTTCCAACAATCAAGACGGATACGCCTTTGGGGCAACCTGGACCGGCACCTCTCAGGGGCTGACGGGAACATGGCAAAAGGTTTCCGTGATGCTCGGCATGGCGAGCGCGTGGCAGAAAATCCAATAGCCCAAAAACACAACTGGAGGTTTCATGCTGTTTAAGATACTGAAGGCAGCGCTTCATGTCGCCCTGGTCGTATTGGCGATCACCGCTATTATGGCGGTAATGACCGTGAATCGAGTTGTGGGCGAGCTCCCGGCGCAGATCACCGCCGAGATGGACAAAACGCGCGGATCTATCGAGAGGAGTGTGGATCGCGCGACGCTCTCGACATCGAATGCGATTACCGCGCAAGGCAATCTGGCGCGCCAGGCGGCGATAAAAGAAACCGAGGAAACCCGCAGGGCACTCGTCGATGAAGTCGATGGGGCGGCGATTCTTCTGGATCGCCGCATTAGAGACGGGCTGGTTGTCCTCAATCATCATGCCGAAGAGTTCGAAGCGCGGTATGATGACACGAATCTGATTCTCTTTGGTGGCATCAAACCGCTGCATGATATTGGAGAGCAGGTTTCTAAAGCAGCCCCCGACTTTCTGGACTGCTCCGGCGGCAACGTCAACTGCCTGTTCGATCGCTATGTGCCCACATCGCGAGGAATAGAACAAGGCTCGCTGGCGCTCGGCAAGGCCCTCCCCGAGATTACCGCTCAAGCGACGGCGATTGAGAAACACGCCGCTCATCTTGCCGCCGCGGCAGATCGTTTCACCGCGAACGCTGAGGGACATCCGCCTTGGTGGGAGCGCTTGCTGCTAAAGCTTTTCCCACGCCCTCCCTTAAAATGACATTCGCGTTCGCCCGTCAGCCTGGTCCAGACTGGCGGGCAAATTCTATTTTAGGCGGTAATTTTATGAGTCCATCAGATCTACCGTCGCCTCCAGTCCCGCAATGCGGAGCCGCAGAAGATGGTTTGTTTTGAGAAGTTCAAGTAGCCCTGTTGGCTGCTGGGAGAGCGGCGGAATGCCCAGTGGCGCCGCTGAAATAGGCGAACGCTCACTGTTACACTGTCCTAAGACCGGCATGGAGATCACACCTCGATGTTGGTTTAGGGAGCAGTGGGCGGTGTCCGCCGCCCACTCTCCCGGCTACTGCACGAATCCTACACCACGCATTCGTGTTCTGTCAAGCAGCTTTCTTGCTTCCTTGAAAAACGCTTAAAGTCGATTTTGTTTTGAGAGCCGTAGAATACATGTATCCGGGAAATGCCGGAAGAAAAAGGAGATCACACACCATGAAGAAGATTGCTCTGTTCGCCGCGCTCGCCATTGGCGTGCTCGGAATTGTTTCTGAATCGCGAATCGCCGAGCGCCAGAACTTCGCTGGATTGTCGCGCCCTGGCGATATCCCAACGCCCCCATGTTGGCCGGACCCAACTTGCTCGTCGAGAACCAAATAGTGTAGACTGACGCGGTGGACCCGCAAACAGCCGCTACAATCGTATGTTCGCTTGCGGAGGCGTTCGCGTTATTTCGCATTCTCAGGGTTGGATTTGCGCGAACGCTTCCATGGTTTACGGCATATTTGGTGTTTAGTCTGGCCCAATCGGCGCTGCCCTTCTTGCTGGGTGTAAAAAGCGAAGCCTACCGACAGGCTTTCTTCGTCACAATGTTAATCGTGATTCTGCTGCGCATCGCAATCGTTGTCGAGCTATGTCGATATCTGCTTGCGCGGCATCGGGGAATAGCAGCCGCGTCCCGTGGCCTTCTGTGGATGTTGACGATTGTGGCAATCGCTATTTCGGCGGCCGGCAGATTGGACTCCTTGAAGCTATGGGGCGTCCCCTGCAATGTCGTCGCATACCACTCGCTGTCGTTGCTGATTCGCTATACCGGCTCTTCGCTTTGTGTTGCGTGCGCAGGTATCGGGATATTTTCCCTCACGTTCCAAAGTGGTGTACCGGAAAATATTACCAAACACGCTTGGATCTCAACGCTCTATTTTTCCGCCGTAGCCGTAGCCTTCTTAATGCTCCACCATTGGCGCGGACATGGCGAGTTGATAAACACAATGACGCTCATTGCCACGTCTGGCTGTTTCGCGACGTGGGGGCTTTGGCTGAACCGCGCCGGGGCCGTAGCTGTTTTCACGACAATGGCACCATCGGGAAGCGTGGACCAACCTATCAGGCGCTTGCGCCGGGCGGCCGACGCGAAATTCCCGACAATAACGCGTCTACTTCGCGCTTTGTTTGGCCGCAACGATCAGCATTGAAGGCAAAGTGCAGCAAAATAGACCACCGCAAACCCATTAAATAGATAAAAAATATTCCAGAATCCAGCAGTATCTCCCAGAATCGATCCCAAGCCCCTTCGCCTTGCATCTCATTCCGGCGACCCCTCTGAATGTCCTGGATCTCACCTGAGAGCTTAGATACCAACGAAAGGGCTTCCCGCGCCACGGTCCCGCGCTCGCCGCCCCGGCACTGGCACAGCATTCCTACTAACTGGCCATATTGATACTCATGATCACTATAGGTTGTGGCGCTGCAAAGCACCATGATGTGGTCTGAAGATGTTTTCACTGGTTAAACCGACTCCTTGCCATTCGGCCCATCGAAGCGTGATGCCTAACGGCGATAATCGTAACACACTATTTCGTAAAAGTTTGCAAAATAGTTTGCGACGGAGCTGTTCAAAAAAGCACAAAAGCTGTTATTTTATTAAAAATAAGGAATTTATTTCCCTATCGAAGGGGCCGCCTAGCGCCTCTTTTTGTGTCTGGTGCTCAATTCGCGCATGGCTGTGCGTAACGCGATGGCGATGCTATCGTATGTGTCGAGCGTAACGAACCACTCTATTAAAGCCCGGTCCTCCTCCGCGGCCGTGGGCTTTGGCGTCGGCGTGCCGTGCGTGTACATGTGAATCGCCTCGCGTAAAACCTCCGTTGCCGTTTTCTTGTCCCTGTCTTTGGCCAACTTAACGTCGAAGGCTCGTTTCAGGTTGCTATCGATCCGAAATGAAATCTGTTCGGTATCTTTATTCTTATTATCCATTTTCTTCCGCTCGCTCTCTGTGAAATAATTTCTTGACAGCAATGCTACATTGCTGTACGCTACAAATGTAGCACATAGCGAACAACAAAATGCAGTTCACTATACCACGCCAATCAAACGACAGCAAGCCTAAACAAATTAGCTTTCGGATTCCTGCTCGATTGCATCAACATTCAAAGGTGTTTGCCAACAACAGGGGAATATCACTGACGCGCATCGCTATCGCCGCCCTTAGAAAGTACACCAAGTTCGAGGAGAGATCTGATGCCGCATAGTGACGCGCCAACGGTCCCCTTGTCGATTTCCGTCCGGGAGTGTCCGCAAGGGCTTGTAGCCCAATTGTCCGATCCGTCGGCAAATGCGGTTATGCTCCCGGCGGGCCCCTTGTTTCAAGCAGTGCGCAATCTCCTATTGAGTGAAGGCTGGCACGTCGAGGACGGCGGGTTCGTCTGTGATCGCAACGGTTTCTGGAATGTCGTAATCACCGAAGACGAACGTTGGATGCTTTCGTCTGAAGCGGAGATGGAAGTTAAGGGCGGAATCGTCCTTCAAGAGGACAAAGCCCCGCTCTGCTTTATTCAAAATTGCCCCGATGGGGTCGGTCGTATTCATGTTATTCGCGAGATCGGAACAACCCTCGCGGCGCTGATCGACGCTCTGCGATTCTGCGGAGCCATGGACGGCCCGGATGGTGACGATGACCGTTACGAGTCCGCTGACACTCAGCTAACTGCCGCGCTCGAAAGCGGAGAAGTTCACTAATGCTCTCCTGTCAGACGCGCACCGAGATCGTCACGCGCAGTTTGTCGTTGGGGCTAAACCCCATGCAGACACGACTATTTGCGGAACAGACGCTTGAAAAAATGGTTCCGGCCGTCGATGCGCTTCCCGAAGACGAAGGCCAGCGCGTTGCTGAGGGACTTGGCCTAAAACTTAAGGCGCGCAATGCCAATAGGGCCGCGATGTTTGGCACCCGGAATAATTGGGGGTCCGGGCAATGATTGAGCCATACGAGTTTTCAGAGCACCTTGAAGCTTTTGACGAACGCGAATCCTTTCGCATTATTCGACAGGCGGAACGTCGCGAAGAAGCGCCCATGTCCAGCAAAAACAGCGCTCAGCGATGGACTGCTGTTATCGTCGGCATCGTGGGGTTTTCGGCGATTTGGATCATTGTCGGTTGGCGCACGATGGCTGCTATCACCATCGTTGTCGCCGCATTCGGACTGCTTGCGCTGATCCCAGACGGTCTGCCTAGGAGCCGAAAACATGGCTAACCGCAGTTTAAATAAGGTGCAGCTTATCGGTCGACTCGGTCGCGATGCTGAAACCACCTTCACCGCTTCCCAGGTGCCCGTTACGAAATTCTCCGTCGCCACGGAGCGCCGCTGGAAAGATACCGCGTCAGGGGACTGGAAGAAAGAGACGGACTGGACAAACGTAGTCCTCTGGCGCGCCGAAAAACTCGCTGACTATCTCCTGAAGGGAACTCAGCTTTACGTAGAGGGCCGATTGCAGACGCGGAGCTATGACAAGGACGGTCGCAAGGTTTGGGTGACCGACGTTATCGCGGAAGAGGTAATCTTGCTCGGCGGCGGCAACGAGCGTCGCGAGCCGGCAGTCGCCCAACCAGCGGTCAGAACAGGCTCAGAAGCGCCCCCGGATTTAGATGACGTTCCGTTCTAGGGATTTCCATTCATGACGCAAGAATTAGTTCAAGCATCCCCCGGCGAGTTGTCAGCGCGAGCGGAGAGATCGCCGGCGACCATCCATGAAGTCTTCGTGTCCCTGGCGCGCGATCAGTCCGTCGACGTCGCTCGCATCCGCGAGCTGATGGAGCTTCAGAAATGGAGCGAGGAACGCGAAGCCGAAAAGCGCTTCAATGGGGACTATGCGGCGGCACTCCTCGAAATGCCTCGCGTCGCCAAGAATGGTGTTATCGATTTGGGCGCAAAGGGAAAGATTCCCTTTGCCAAATATGAAGACGTTGACCGCGCGATTCGCCACATTGAAGCAAAGTATGGATTTGCGCGATCCTTCACAACTGCCCCATCTCCTGGAGATCCCGGCATTACTATCACGCTGAAGTTGAGGCATCGTGACGGTCACTGCGAAACCTCGACACGGCATATGCCGCCCGACCAGGGCCCAGGGCGGAACAAGATCCAAGAACTTGGAAGCTCCGGATCTTACGGTAAGCGATATCTCACCCTGGATATCTGGAACATTATCACCGAAGGCGAAGACAACGACGGCAACCAGACGCGCTATATCAGCGAGCGCGACGCCAATTTGATCCAGGACAAGATTCTGGCCATCGGCATGGACGCCGAATCGCAGGCCAAGTTCCTGAAGTTCATGGAGGTCAAGGCGGTGTCCGACATCCGCCAGTGTGATCTGGCGAAGGCGAATGCCGCGTTGGATTCCAAACAACGGAAGGCCAGCAGGTGATTCTTCACGATTGCGAACAGAACAGTCTCGATTGGCTCATCCTTCGCTGTGGACTTCCCACGGCCAGTTGCTTCGGGGAGATCATCACGCCGAAGACGGCAGAGCTTTCGAAATCAGCCGGCGCCTACATGAATTCGATCCTAGCGGAGTTGATCGTTGGTCACCCGCTGACGGCCGCGGAATCGAAGTGGATGGACCGCGGGCACGAACTAGAAGATGAGGCCGTGCGCAATTATGAGTTCTTAACCGACGTGGAAACCGTCCGGGGAGGTTTCGTGACCACGGATGACGCGTTGGTCGGAGCCAGCCCGGATCGTCTGATCCCCGGAGCCCGCAAGGGCCTTGAAATCAAATGCCCGAAACCAACGACCCACGTCGGCTATTTGCTCGACGGCACCCTGGCGGGCGAGTACAAGCCGCAGTTACAGGGCTTGATGTGGGTCTGCGAGTGCGATGCCTGGGACATCCTGTCGCACCATCCAGAGATGCCGCCGGCGCTGATGACCGTTTCGCGCGATGAGGCCTACCTGGCTAAGTTGATCCCGAACGTGCGGGAGTTTTCCTTTCGGTTGCAGGAAAAGATCGCCCAGTTAATTGGTCGCGAGCTCATTAAACCGAATTGGAAACAACTCATGAAGCCGCCGCCAGAGCCGGAGCCTGACTTCGGAAACCTCGGAGCGATCACCGATGCTGACCTGGAAATGATCCTGGAGTATCAAAGGAGTTCAAATGCCTAGGGCAAAGAATACCGAGGCGGCAATTTTGTCGTATTTTGAATCCGCTCCAATCGGTGACGCTGTGATGCTTTTGAAACTGGCGAAAGACCGCGTCACGAAGCGACAGCGCGCGTTGCGCGAGGATTTCGCCAACTTGCAAGTTACCGGAGAAGAAATTCAGCGCCAGCTCCGAAAGATGGGTCCACCCGCCGCGGAGCGCCCTCAGGTTTCTGGGAATCTGGCCCACCTGGCCGAATAGATCTTCCCTTGTGTGGCGCATTTGCGTCGTGTGGATTGGCCCAGATATGGCCCGCTAAGGGGGGATCAGGGAGCCGCATTTGAGTGCGCCATCTTTTAACTTCGACTCGAACGCTAACAAGAAAGGAGGAAACAAAGTGGACCCTAAAATTACACTGGACGGCCTGAATACCATTTGGAGTGGCTTAGGTGTAGCCCAAACGAATCTGAATCAAGGCGGAGACCAGGGAGACCTGGCAACGCTGCAAGCGATTGGAAACCAAATCAAACCGCTGATCGACAAATACACTACCCTGGCGAACTAGCCTGGGCGTGACCTCGGAAAGTGGTCCGAGGTAGCCACCTGATCGGATTGCTCATAAGACGGCATACGCCTCCGCTGAGTGCCGACCAGGTGGCGATCTGGGGCCCACAAGGTTTCGTGACATCGACGCTATGAAACGCTCCGATCTGATTTCGGACGGGAGTTCGACCCTCCCCACCTCCAATACGACGGGGGTGCATTTGGTTTCGACGGGATCGTGTGAGGGGCGTGGAAGTTCGAAGGTAGGTGACGGCCAAAACGCACAAACCATAAAAGCCAAGACGAAAGTTTTGACTATGCCGAAGCGAGTCTCCGCCCCGGTGGGTGACTTCGCGCTCGCTGCTTAACAAACAGCTATAGCCGAGCCGGGCGGAGCTTGGGAACAGAATCCGCCCAATGGATAAAAAGGCTTTGCCTGACGCGTGAGCGTCCGCAATTGCGAGCGCTGCGACCTAAGGTTCTGAGGAGGGCCAAGGGGGAGAATCGCAGCGCTCGCAAAAACATGAGATTAAAACATTTGAAAAAACTAAACCTAGCAATCGACCTATCTCTGCCGGTTGACCTGGCCGGTCAAACCACGGCTATTTTTGGGATTCGAGGATCCGGCAAGACCAATACCGCCGGTGTTCTCGCCGAGGAACTCCTTGCTATCGGGCACCCAATTGCCGTCCTGGATCCGACGGATTGCTGGTGGGGCCTGCGAGCCGCGCGCGATAACAAACCAGGTTTCCCCGTATTCATCTTTGGCGGCTCCCACGCGGATATTCCTCTTCAGGAGTCCGACGGCAAGGTCATAGCGGAGTTCATCGTTCGTGAGCAAGTGCCCGTCATTCTTTCCCTGCGTCACCTCCGCAAGGCCGCTCAGCGGCGGTTTGTGACGGAGTTCTGCGAAGAGCTTTATCACCTGAAAGGGAAGGACACCAACCGGACTCCACTGACGGTATTCATCGACGAAGCCCCTTTGTTTGTTCCTCAGAAAGTTATGGGGGAAGTGGCGCGCACGGTCGGAGCCGTCGAGGATTTGATCGCGCGGGGCCGTAACGCCGGATTTGGCGTGGTGCTCATTAGCCAGCGTTCCGCCACGTTGAACGCTGACGTTCGAACTCAGGCGGATACCATCATCTGCCACCGGGTCACAGCGCCGTTGGATCGCAAGGCGATCTCGGATTGGTTCGAGGATAACGCCACAGCCGACGATCTCAGGGGAATCCTGACAAGCCTTGCCACACTGAAAAACGGCGAAGCTTGGATCTGGGCGCCAGCGCTTGGGATTATGTCCAGGGCGCACGTGCGTCTCCGGTACACCTTCGACAGCTCCGCCACGCCGAAGCCGGGCCAAACAATCAGAGCACCCCGGCAGCTTGCAGACATAGACATCGAGAAACTCAAAGGGAAATTGGCGGAAACCATCGAACAAGCGAAAGCTGACGATCCGCGCGAATTAAAGAAGCAGATCGCCGACCTCACGGAGAAACTTGAACGGGCCAAGGTTGCCGAGCCAAAGCCCGATGCTTCTGCGGTCGATGCGGCTTTTGAAAAAGGAGCCATATCGGTCAAGAAATCACTGGCGTCGGCGATTACAAAATACGAGAAGAGGTTTGTGGCCGCAATCCAAGAGGCCATAGCCAAATCGTTCGGAGAATTTGAGCCGCCGGGAATGCCTGAGATCGACGGACTAGCGGGGGAAGTGATCGCCCAAGAGAAGAAGGCCATCAATGGGCGCGATGCCATCGCTCCATCGGCGCGGGGTCGCGCGACAGTTTCGTCACCTATTCTACAAATCAGCAAAAACAATTCATCAGTATCTAGCGAAACGAAATTAGGAAAGGCTGAGCGGGCGATCTTGACCGTGCTCGCACAATTTCCGGAGGGATGCGAGAGTGGCAAACTTGCTTTGCTTTCTGGTTATCGTTATAGCGGCGGCTTCCGCAACTCGCTCAGTTCACTCCGGACCGCCGGGTTGATGATTGGAGAAAATACCGAGGTAATGCGCGCCACAGACGTTGGCGTCGAGGCTCTTGGCGTCTTTGAAGATCTTCCAACCGGCGACAATCTCCGTAAATACTGGCTAACGCATTCGTCGCTCGATAAGGCGTCCCGCGCCGTTCTCAAGGTGCTTCTGGATCACCCATCGGGACTCACCGGACTAGAGATTGCTCCTCTGTGCGATCCGCCGTACGAATACTCCGGTGGTTTTCGTAACGCGCTGTCGCAACTTCGCACTGCCGGCCTGATCGAGGGCAAGTCCAACACGGACCCTATGCGCGCCACAAAGGAGCTGCTAGACGCATGATGTTGCCGCTACGACGTGTCGCCTTCTCGCTTCTGATGCTATTGATTCCCACTCCGTCGCTATTCGCGCCGGTTCACCACAGCATCTGCTTTGACTGGCGCCCGGCGCTCGAACACGAAGTCGCCAAGGCTATCTCCCTGGCCGAGGGCTACAACGTTACCGGCTCGATTGCGCAACGGCAGAATAATCCCGGCTCTTTCATATTTGCTCACCAGCATGGTGCGCGTCCCGGGAGCGGTGGATACGCATTTTTTGCGACCGCCGAGGACGGCTGGCGAGAGCTAAACGCCCGTATTCATCAACGTTCGAATCTGCCAATTCGCGAGATGCTCCGGCGTCACAACCCGGAGCATCCGCAATATCCGGAGCTGGTGTTGCGCGGGACTGCGCTGGACGGGGATCTGGTGATTGCGAAGCAGACGACATGCGGCGGTAATCGATAGATGGCCGCCTGCGCTCAACCATTTCTCTTCGCTGGGGGGGGGATTCCCCGTGGATCGAGGTCCGCGATGCGAATGACACCGCACGCTCCATCTTTGACCGTCACTACAGTCGTTATCGCTACGCCGACGGTCGCAAACCAAAACACTTTGTCGGTCCCGGAGAAAAGATGGTGCTCTTGACTGAAGATGTTCGAGCGCTGTTCGTGTGGCGAAAGTTCATCAGCGCCGATGGCCAGCAAGGAGTTAATTGCGCTGTCTTTCGCAATGAAAGTACGCTTCGCGCCAGCGATCTGATTCGCCACGCCGATGCCGACGCTTGGAATCGGTGGCCAGGAGAGCGGCATTACCTACGTCAACGCAAAGATGGGCAACAACTTACTTGGCTCACATGATAAACTCGCTCAATGCGATTTCGGGAATACTTTGTGACGGTTTTTAGATTATTCGCCGGTCATATTTCAGGATGGGTTTTTGCCGTTATCAGTATCGTTTCTATTGTGGCTTCGGCGGTGTTGCAAAGTCGCGGCGCAGATCCAAAGGCCCTCGCGCTTGTGTTGATTTGGACGGCTGGGCTTTCGGCGGGGGCAGTGGGGGTGGTTTTCGTTATGGCTCAATATGGCGCGTGGAAGATTGAGAGAGAACATTCTGAACTGGAAAAAGCTCGCAATGCGCTGCCTCAGATAACCGGAGAAGTAACTAACGCATCTGTAAAGCCCTACGTAGTATCCATCGATGACGATCCTGGAAGATTCATTGTCACGCTGTCGGTGTCAATCTGCAATCAGCGTCCTGTAGACACTAATGTCGCGACTATGAAGTTGGATGGCTTAGAATTAAACCCAAAGTTATTTTTCTACGACATTTCGATACTGTCGTGGCAGCACGAAAAGGCATTACGGCCGAGCGAAATTGTGTTGCGCCGTGGCATTATAGTCGAGCTCGTAATCGTCGCCTTTACAAAGTTCGCCGTGCCGCCACCGCATAAATTAGATTTTTCGGCGTTGAAGATCGCCCTAGTGGACGGATTTGGTGGCACCCACTCTATTCATGCTAGGAGTGGTCTGGAACTTTACTCTTTAGGTGATCTCGCATAGGCGGAGCCTTTATGACTTGCTTTAGAATCTTCTCGAAGTTTCGATACCCCGGAGGTTTCTTGGGCTTTGGCTGGCTTTCGTCCTCGACCTTCTCTTTTGGTTTTGGGTCTTGCGACATCACCCCACCTCCTGACTGGTCAGCTTATTCCAAGTCAGACGCTTCCCGGCGACCGATCCGAGTACTTTATGGAAGCGTTCTGCGTCCGTCAATTTCCGATCATTGTAGCGGAACGACTGTTCGTCAAGGTATCTGAATAAATGGAAGGGTTCAACACTCACGTAGGTACCGCCGATGGTTCTCTTCAGGAGACTCCAGAAGTTCTCCATGCGGTTCGTGTGGACGTTTCCGTCAACATACTTCTCAGCGTGATTAATCACTTTGTGCGCGTACTCGGCATCAAGCCCGTCATAAGAGAGCAACTCATCCGTCATGACTTGAGAACCGCGCCGAACGTGCTTGCGGACTACCGGGGTAAGATCGCCCTTGCGCCGCGTCTCAACGTGCTCCAGGTGGACGCGTCCGGTATTCCTTTCGAGCAGTCCGAACACAATCTGCTTTCCGAGCGGCCCGCGTCCGTGGATCTTCGCTTCCCGCTTGTGCTTGTGCATATTCCGAGCCGCGCCGCCGATGAAGGTTTCGTCGGCTTCGACGATGCCAGACATTTTGTTGATAGTACCGTTGTGTTGAGCAAAGCGAATTCGGTGCAGCATAAACCATGCGGTCTTCTGCGTCACCTTAAGGGCTCGCCCGATCTCATAGCTAGACACTCCGTTCTTGCAATTGCCGAGCATCCACATCGCCGTAAGCCACTTGCTCAGAGCTATGGGGGAATCTTCAAAAATGGTTCCGACCTTAACGGAGAATTGCTTGCGACATTGCAGGCAGGTCCAAGTAAGTCTGGTCTTCACAAAAGACAATCGTTTGGATTCGCAACGCGGGCATTCAGGACCGTTAGGCCACTTAACCTTGGAAACAGCTTCAAGGCACACCATTGGGTCCGAAAAGTACTGAATTGCTTCCATCAAACCACTCTTAGCGTTGAAGTTAACCGTTTCCATACACTCATTTTACTACCGGAGGGTGTGTGAGTCAAGTAATTTGTTGCCCAAAGATGGTTCGACCATCGCGCACACCAGGGCGATGTTTCTTGCTCGCCGGATGGCGGTACGTGATGTGCCCCGTTGATGGAAAACTTGTCCGCGCTACAACGAAACACCGAAATTTGTTGATTCTTGAAAGATTGCCGGATCACGCCATATGAGTACCCTAGACAGCGCGCAATTCGTCCCCGGCCCAGAGAGTCCATGTTGGCTCGCGGCGATGGGCAATGCGGATGAGGCCGCCGAACAACACCTCAAGTATCAAGAGTTCCTTCGCTCCAAGGCTGTGGTCGCCATAGATCGTGGCATGGAGCCGGGGGAGATGAATCCGAATCTCAAGCCCCACGCGGCGGCAATTGCCCAGTGGGCGATTCGCGGCGGCGCTCGCGCCATCTTTGCCAGTTTCGGACTCCACAAGACCAGTATCCAACTTCAGATATTAGAGTCGATCATTCAGCAGCGCGAGGGGTCCGGCTTGATCATTTGTCCGCTCGGAGTAAAGCGGGAGTTCGTACGTGAATCCCAAGATCGCAGCTTTTCATTTACGCCGGTCTACGTTCGCACCGATGCGGAACTCAAAGAGCGTCAGGCAGAAGGCCACCGCCATTTCCTGACAAATTACGAGCGCGTCAGAGATGGCGACATCGACCCCAATCTGTTCATGGTCGTTTGTCTCGACGAATCCAGCGTACTTCGCAGTTTTGGTTCAAAAACCTATCAGACTTTCCTGACGTTGTTCGACAAGGTCCCGTTCAAATTTGTAGCCACTGCGACGCCGGATCCGAATCGCACAAAAGAGTTGATTCATTACGCGGCGTTTCTAGGGGTTATGGACAGCGGACACGCCTTAACGAGGTTCTTCAAACGCGACTCGACGCAGGCCGGAAATCTCCAGCTTCATCCCCACAAGGTTAGAGAGTTTTGGCTTTGGATTAGCACCTGGGCGTGCTTCATTGAATTTCCGTCCGATCTTGGATTCGATGACGCGGGTTATGTTCTTCCTGCGCTGAAGGTGATTCGGCATCGCCTACCAGTTGACCACGGCACTGCCGGCTTTGATTCGTGGGGACAAGGCAAGCTGCTACGCAACGCGGCCCTGAGTTTGAGTGATGCCTCACGGGAAAAGCGCGACAGTCTCGGCGCGCGAGTTGCGGAGGCTGCACGAATCATCGACGCGGGCGGCAAGGATCGTCACTGGATCGTCTGGCATGACCTGGAGGACGAGCGGCGCGCCCTGAAAGAAACTTTCCCGGAGATGGCGATGGTTTATGGGACGCAGGACCTTGAGGAACGCGAGGGTGTAGTTGCAGACTTCGCGGACGGACGGCTCGGGGTGCTTGGGACCAAACCGTCGCTCTGTGGATCCGGATGCAATCTCCAGCGTCACTGCCGGAGCGCCATCTTCCTCGGGATCGGATTCAAGTTTAACGACTTCATCCAAGCTGTCCATCGAATCTTCCGATTCGGGCAGACCGGCGAAGTTGAGATCCACCTCATTTATACCGAGTCCGAGGATCATGTTTATAACACGCTCATGGCGAAGTGGGCGCGGCACAAGGAGCGGCTTGCAAAAATGACAGCAATTGTCAGGGAGTACGGATTGACCAACATCAAGCACGGTGCCGAAATGCGCCGCTCCATCGGGGTTAAGCGAAAAGAATTGAAAGGCGACCTGTTCACGGCCGTCAATAATGACAACGTACTCGAACTTGAGAGAATGCCCGGTAATTCCATCGATTTAATTGTGAGTTCGTGGCCGTTTTCTGACCATTACGAGTATTCGGAATCCTATAACGATTTCGGCCACAACGATGGCGACGAAGGATTCTTTAGGCAGATGGAATTCCTCACTCCGCATACGATGCGCGTGCTCGGGCCGGGCAGGATATACTGCGTTCACGCGAAGGACCGCGTCGTCTATGGCTCTGTCAGTGGCGATGGAATGTACGCCTTCAATGAATTCTCCGACAAGTGCGTCGCGCACATGAAGCGCCACGGTTTTCGATACTGCGGTCGCATCACCATCGACACGGATGTTGTTCGCGAAAATAATCAGACTTACCGGCTGACCTACTCCGAGCAGTGCAAGGATGGAACCAAGATGGGCGTCGGCTCTCCGGAGTACATCCTGATCTTTCGCAAACTTCCGTCTGACCTGTCCAATTCCTACGCGGATACTCCGGTCGTGAAGTCCAAGGACGATTACAAATGTGCGCGCTGGCAGTTCGACGCGGCAGCTTTTTGGCGAAGCCGCGGTGACCGTTTTCTGACGCCCGAGGAGATCACGGCGCTTCCCCTGACGCAGCTCCGGGAGATGTGGCTGACGTATAGCGCGACCCATATCTACGATCACGAGCAACACGTCGCGATTGCGCAGGCCCTGGAGGATGCTGGCACGCTCCCCGGCAGCTTCATGCTACTGAGCCCCAAGGCGCACGGCGAGAACATCTGGGCTGACATCGTGCGAATGCGAACGTTGAATATGGAGCAAGAGAGCAAGGCGCAAGAGATGCACGTTTGTCCGCTCCAATTTGATGTGGTGGAACGCTTGATCCGGCGCTACTCCAATCCAGGGGAACTAATTCTCGACCCATTTGGAGGATTGGGAACGGTCGCTTATTGCGCCGTCAAAATGAAGCGGCGTGGATATTCCATCGAGCTTTCTGAATCCTACCATCGTGATGCTTGCGGCTATCTGAAGGCGATGGAATTGCAAGTTTCATCGCCGACCCTGTTTGACCTAGAAGATCTCTCCGCCGCATAAAAATCCCCCAAGCTCCGCAAAAAAAAGCATTGACGTTGGTGCTACATTGCTATACAGTAGTGATGTAGCAAGTAGATACCTAAGAAGACCGCTTTTGGGGGGCAGGTGTGTAGATTCGCATCATTCGTATTGACGAAGGAGAAGGTATTGTGGTTGCCGGACTCTGAGTCGCATTCGGAGATCATCCGGCGCTTTGAGATCCACGAGAGCGGCGCACATGGCCTCAATGTGGTGAAAGTGGAACTACTGCCGCCGGACGGGATCGTCGATGCGGCCAACTTCAAAGACCTAAAATCCTGGAAGATTGTCTTCGACCAGGACCAATTTCCGAAGTGGCACGACGCGGAGGAATCGGAGCGGCGGGCGCGCGCGAAACTCCGCGAAAAGCTGGTGAACCTCCAGACGCTCGATGCGCGCGGCTCGCAGATCAAGGACGTGTCGGCGCTGGTGAACCTCCAGACGCTCGATGCGAGCGGCTCGCAGATCAAGGACGTGTCGGCGCTGGTGAACCTCCAGACGCTCGATGCGAGCGGCTCGCAGATCAAGGACGTGTCGGCGCTGGTGAACCTCCAGACGCTCGATGCGAGCGGCTCGCAGATCAAGGACGTGTCGGCGCTGGTGAACCTCCAGACGCTCTATGCGCGCTACTCGCAGATCAAGGACGTGTCGGCGCTGGTGAACCTCCAGACGCTCGATGCGCGCGGCTCGCAGATCAAGGACGTGTCGGCGCTGGTGAACCGCGGCGTCATGGTTTGGCGGTATTGAGCATTTTCCGTGAGCCTGATTTCTCAGTTCCGGTCCGCACGGCGGGTGTCAACCCCGCTAATCGCCATCCGTACGCCCGATCCTACCGAAACCGTGGAGGAAATAGAAAGGGGACTAGGCAGCACTCCGCCAATCCTCCACTGGGACATCGCCAGGGGTTTGCAATGGAGAAACGATGAGGGACTCAAAGCCTGTTGGACGGACATCGCCGAGAATGACGCAACCGCCCCACTGCCGGAGAGCGAACAGGAAAAGCGGACATTTGCGGCGGACCTCGGACTAAAAACACAGAATCCATTCGAGACATTGCTGATGATCGTCCGGGCGCCGCAGGGAACAATCGTTTTCTTCGCAAATGCGCACCGGATCATTCCTGACAACCCGCCGGTCACTCAGGCGATCTGGAATCTCCGCGATTTGTTTATGCGCAACAAGCGGACGTTGGTGCTGCTCTGCCCGGACATCGCGCTGCCGGCTGAATTGCAGCAAGATGTCCTAATCCTGACGGAGCCGCTTCCGGATCGGACACAGCTCGGGACTATCGTGAGCACCCTATTCGCGGACACCAAGCAGGACCAGCCGCCGTCCGAAACCATCGCACTTGCCGTCGACGCGCTCAGCGGCTTGGCTGCGTTCCCGGCCGGTCAAGCGGCGGCAGAATCTTTGAAGCGCGATGGGCTAGACATCGACGGTCTCCGCGATCGGACCAACGTGATTATCAATGCGACGCCGGGGCTTAGCGTGAACACAAGCAGGGCAACATTCGATGACCTTGGTGGTCTGTTCGCCATCAAAGATTTTCTACGGCGGCTCTGCTTTGGGAAAAGGGCACCGCGCGTCTTTGTTCGCATCGAGGAAATCGAAAAGGTCTTCGGTGGTCTGTCTGGCGACAACACCGGGGTAACGCAGGAAGCGCTGGGGACGCTGCTCTCGTACATGCAGGATCGCCAGGTGAACGGCCTGATTGCAGTGGGCATCGCCGGCGGGGGCAAAAGCGAGATCAGCAACGCGGCTGGTAACACGTTCGGCAAGCGGACGATCAATTGCGACCTGTCGGCAATGAAAGCTTCCCTGGTTGGCGAATCCAAGGCCAGGCTCGACGCGGCGTTGAAAATCATCTCGTCTATCTCCGGCGACGAAGTATTCATTGTTGCGACGTGCAATGCCCTCACGAATATACCCCCGGAGTTAAAGCGGCGATTTAGGATGGGCATCTGGTTTTGGGACCTTCCAGACCGCGCCGAACGTGCCCCGATCTGGGACATCTACCGCCGAAAGTTCGAGATCCCCGGTTCCGACGAGATGCCGAACGATGAGGGCTGGACGGGCGCCGAGATTCGCCAGTGTTGCGAGAACGCCTGGACGCTGTCGTGCTCCCTGCTTGAAGCATCGAAGCTAGTGGTTCCGGTGTCGCGCAGCTCGCCAGAATCCCTAGATGCGCTTCGCAAGCAAGCATCAGGGCGTTTCCTTTCGGCCAGCTATCCCGGCGTCTATCGTATGGGTGGTCCGGCCAAGGTTGTCTCGATTGAACCCGGCAGATCGATTGCGATGGAGGACTAATGCGGATTCTGATTTTGGCGGTTATTGGACTTAGCGTGTTGGCTCAGAGCGGCGACCGCGATGTCCCCATATTTGGTGGTGACGGCAACCCCAATCACGAAGGTCAACCTTCTTGGTGTCAAGCGCGCGACGAAAACGGATTCAAAAAAAATTGCGGTAAGTGTGACCACAAGTGCGGCGAGGACAATGACAATCGCTGCAAGACGTACTGCCGGTCTCGTTCGGCTTGCCGCTGCAATGTTGCATGTGTCCCCACCGGGCATATGCCAAAGATCAACAAGCTCGATCCGAGTTATAAGGAAGTCGCCCGGTGAGACCCCGGAACGCGCTGATGTGGAAACTTTGGTGGATTTTTACTCTGGGTGCGATCGCCGCTTTGTGTGGTACCGAACTTGTTTTTGTTTCACTCGGCGCGCTCTCTTTAGGTGTTGCCGCTTGCGGCATGTGCGGGTTATATCGATGACCACTACAGCCGACTTCGAGGCGTGCGTGACCGCCAACCGCAACAGGTGGATCAACGCGGCGCGGCGCTTCATGCCACGCCAGGACGCGGAAGACATCACGTCCGAGGCGATTATGAAGGCTTGGCGGGGGCTCGACACCTTTAGGGGAGAATGCGCACTAAGCACGTGGATCGGTCGGATATTACGAAGGCTGATAATCGACCAACATCGGCTCGTAAAAAACAACGCCCAGCACGTTCCGCTCTGGGGTGAGGACGAAATCGCGCTGAGGTTCCTGCCGGAGAATGTCACAAGGCAGCTTTTGTTTCGCGAGGTTTTGCGCTTGGTAAACCTCCGGCGCATTGCAACCTGCGAACGCGTGGCCATCTTGAATTTGATCTATAGGACGCAGCCGGACGTGACAAAAATCAGAAACGACCGTCGCCGCGGAATTCTCAAGCTGCGCCGGATGATGAGGGTGGAGCGGATGCAGATGGCGGAGGGCTCTTAGCGGTGCCTTGTTGGTCAGTCCAGAGCAATGAAGTGTCGATGGAAGGTATGACAGGGGAGAAGTTGAACATGCTCCGGGAGGCACTAATCGGCCTCGGTTATTACGTTCACAAGGGCGAGTATGCGGGTTTTGAGGAGTGCAATCTCGTAGCCGATCACTTCGCAAATCGAACAAGCGTCCGCGTGACCGGTGGCCGCGTAACGGTTTCTATTGCGGGCGATGGTGAGACCCTCGCCCGCGCCACAGAACAGGTGAAGAAATCATACGCCGCGCTGGTCGTGGAATCCGCGCTTAAGAAGTTCGGCTGGCAGTCAACAAAGAGCACGGCGGGCGTGATTCGCGCCACGCGGAGGTATTGAAAGTGGCCCAGGTTCGGATTGAAGGAAAGATCGCAATCTTCGGTGAGCACGAAGACGGCACCGTCGAGCAGATAAGGTGCGCCGCTCGTCCGGAATCTGTGGCCCAAGCTGCCCTCTGCGCCGACGGACACCTTGGTTATGGTGTGCCTATCGGCGGCGTGGTCGCATACGAAAATGCCATTTCTCCCACGGGCGTAGGCTTCGATATCGCGTGCGGAAACAAGGCGGTATTGACCAACGCCGACTCCACCGAAGTCCGCAAAAACATCGTGAAAATAATGGATGACGTGTGGCGAACGATCTCCTTCGGGGTCGGTCGCAAGAATGAAGATGAGCGGGTGGACCATGATCTCTTCGATGATCCAGCGTGGTCTATACCCGGTGTAGCTCAGCTTAAAGAGATGGCGCGCCAGCAACTCGGGACCGTCGGCTCTGGCAATCATTACGTCGATATCTTTGCCGATGAACTAGAGCGCGTCTGGATCGGCGTCCATTTCGGGTCGCGCGGGCTCGGTCACAAGATGGCTACGTATTTTTTGAAACAAGCCGGTGCGACCGACGGGATGCATGTCGATCCATGCGTACTGCCGGTATCATCAAACCTCGGTATTGACTACGTAAAGGCGATGGAGATGGCCGGGCGCTATGCCTATGCTGGCCGCGACTGGGTGTGCGATCGCGTCGCTCAAATCCTTGGCGCTAACGTTCTCGAAGGGGTCCACAATCACCATAATTTCGCGTGGCAGGAGCGTCATTCCGGACGTGATCTCTGGGTGGTTCGCAAGGGCGCTACGCCAGCCTTCCCCGGGCAACTCGGATTTGTCGGCGGGTCCATGGGTGAGATTTCGGTCATCCTTCGCGGTGTTGAGTCTGAATACGGCGTGGCATCCCTCTATTCCACGGTCCACGGCGCCGGTCGGGCCATGGGCCGCATGGAAGCCAAGGGGAAGGTCGACCGCAAGACCGGTGAGGTCAAGCGCGCGGGCAAAGTTTCAAAGGAAATGATGAGCGAGTGGGTAACCCGCGCGGGCGTTGAACTTCGCGGGGCCGGAGTGGACGAATCGCCGCATTGTTATAAGCGCCTTCCGGATGTTCTGGCAGCGCACGAGGGCATGATTGAAGTGCTTCACGAGTTGACGCCGATTGGCGTCGCCATGGCCGGAGAGTTCGAATTAGATCCATTCAGGGATTAAATCATGAACCGAACCGACACAATCGACATTGAAATTCTGGATGATGGGCGAATAAAGACCACCACGCCGGGCTCAGTGAGCGCCGCGAACCACTCAAACGCAGAAGCTTTCTTTCGTTACATCGCCACGATGACTGATGGAGACGTCTCACGGTCGAAACTCAAGCATGACCACCAGCAACATCAACACAGAACCCACGCCACGGAAGGGGCGAAATAAACATGAATATATTTTCGTTAATCACGCGAATTTTTCGTAAGTCTAATACCGCTCCGTCCAAACGGACGTCGATTATTGGACAGGTAACCATCGAGCAGTGGGTGGCAGTCAGGGGCCACAGAGTAAGCTTTTCCAATTTAGGGAGAGACGATGGACACCTTTACTGTTTTCTTACCGGAAAACACGCTGAAAATAGTGTCTCCTCCAGCGCCGATGGAGCGACTTGCGAAACTGCATTTGCGTCAGCGCTAGCCCTAATAGAACAGACCATGACGGGCTCCTGGAGATGCGCGGGAGCGTTGGTCAGCGATGGGGAGCGGCTCCTCGATACGGACAAGGTGCAGCAATGACGGCCACCGAACCATCGGTATTTGAGAATCCCGCCGTGCCCATCCCCCGGCGTTTGCCGCCCAGCGCAACCCGCGCGGAGCCCGGCATCCTGGACCGTACCGTCTGCATTACCCTGCAACTCGGCGGTATCGGCAATCGCAAGAAGGTCTCCACGACCATGATCGAAGTTCCCGTCCAGCGCGAGGAAGGAGCGGAGGGGACTCAGCCGGCGGTTGACAAGGAAATGCTCGGAGTGTCGAAGCAACTTCTGGACTCCCCGGAGCTGCGCGCGATCCGAAAGCTCGACGGCCGGATCCGGTCGTTCGTTTATGAAAAGTGCCTGCCATATCGCGTGGGCGTCTTTTTGTTGCCAATCGAGTTGGTGGCGATGGTTGAGGACAAGCTAAAGGAATTTGCTGTAGAGCGCGCTGGGCTCGTTGACTTGTTCCTCGCCGCATATCCGGCACAGATAGAAGCGGCGGCGGAACGGTTGTTGGTGCTTCACAATCCAGGTGACTACAAGCCTGCCAGCGCCGTCCGCGTCGCGTTCACGTTCGATTGGCAGTACGTGAGCTTTGGCACTCCTGGGCGACTTCGCGATATCAGCCCTGAGTTTTTCCGCCAGGAGCAAGAAAAGGCCGCTCAGAAATGGGCGGAAGCTGGGGACACGATCCAACAGGTGCTCCGCGCGCAGATGCGCGACCTTGTGGACAAGTTGAGCGATAAACTGAGCACCGGAGCCGACGGCAAGCCAAAGATTGTCCGCAAAGAGGGCGTCGAGAACCTCCGCGACTTTCTGGAGACGTTTAACGTTAGAAACGTCACATCGGATGCGGAGCTGGCCGCGCTCGTGACACGCGCCAGGGCGCTGCTGGGCAACGCCTCCGCTGAGGACGTGCGTAGCGATGACCGGCTCCGGAGTGATCTGGAAGCCGGATTCAAGACCATCAAGGCAGAGCTGGAAACCATCGTGGTCGCCGGGCCTCGACGCCAGATTTCTTTCGAGGATTGAAGCAAATGGCAGAGGGTTCATTTATAGCCCCCGCTGGTTATCTGGCCTATGGCAACTTCATTCACAAGATGGAGCGCGAAAAGACGTGCGATGTCTGCCACGGGCCGCTGATAACAATAAACCCCGTACAGGTCAGACATGAGGGCAAGTGCGCGAAGGAAGGACGAGCGCTACGTCGCTCAACGCAGCGGAAGTTTCTGCGGGTCATGCGCCTGCCAAGCACGGCCAAACGTGGCAGACCGCGCGGCTCCGCCAGTACCCGGAGGTCTTCTGCTTGATTGAGATGCAGAAACAGATAAGCCAGATCGAAAACCCATTCCGCACGATTGGCGGGGTTGACCTGAGGCGTATGTCCGTCACCCTTTCACCTGAGGATTTCAGAAGGTACATCAGCCTTTGCGGGATGCTTCGGGCTACGACGCGGCGGCCGGTTCCAGCGCGAACGGCGGCAGCATGACTATTCCGGAGAAATGCCCGTTCTGTGGCAGCGAGAGACTCGGCATTCAAGAGAAAGTCGTGATCTTCAAATGCCTGACGGGGATTAGCGTGATGGCAAAGCCGGTACCGCGTGCGATTCGGAGTGTTCAATGCTGCGCAACGAAGGCACCGCGTGCGACGGCCAACTTAAATTCAGGGGGACGTAGCATATGATACAGCAAAACTTCAAGGGAACTGACTTCAGGGCGCTGCCGCCGCGCCCGAATGAGAAAGATCAGGCAATTCTTGAACTGGCCGCGACGCGCGCACTGAAACGCCTACAACAAATATATCCCAACGAATCTTTCGCTCGGGATACGGTCGATCTTCTAATAAAAACACTCAAGGGCTATCACGCTGACGGATATGATCGGGCTAAAGATTGGGAGCGCGAAGGCTGGAGTCCAGATGCCACGCTCGTAGAATTTCTTAGCGATCTCGACGCGTATCGGGAAACACGCGATGCCATTAAGGAATGGGTCGCAGCGCACGATATCAAGTGTCCATTCCCGCTCAACGCCAAGGTGCGCATAGCAACGGGCGGCAAGGAAATTACCGGCGAAATTACCGCCATTCACGCGGAGGGAGCTAACGTAACCGTATTCTGCGAGTCGCTTGGCCATGTTCGCGAAGGCGTAGGGACGCGCGGCCTCATCATCGACTACGAGGACCTGGCGTATCCCGCCGAGACCGGGGTTAACCCGTGATCCAGATCTCGGCCGCCGAAGCAAAGCGCTGGGGTATCGACGTTTCGGACATCCCAAATCGTTCAAAGTTCAACGTAGATCTAAGCGACAACGGCAAGCTGGCGCGGACGTATAACGGGCGGGTTTACGATTCCATCGCAGAGATGAGGTACGCCCAAGGCCTCGACATGCGCGTCCGCGTCCGCGACATCGAATCGTGGACGCCTCAGGTTCCGATCCCGCTCACGATCAACGGCGTGACCGTCGCGAAGCTGGTCTGTGATTTCCGCGTGGTTCATGTCGGCGGGGATGTCGAGTTTATTGAAGTTAAAGGCGCAGCTACGCAAATTTATAAACTAAAACTAAAGATTCTCCGGGTGCTTTATCCGCAGCTGCGCTTAACCGTAATCGCGGCAAGGGATATCCCCTGAGCTGCCTGTTCCTCGCTGGCGTCGCTGGCCCGTGCTCCGTCTGCCACGAGCCGCAGATGAACGGCATGCACTTTGTTGACGAGACCAGTCTCCGCTGCCGAGAGCACTGCCCCTGGTGTAAGCCTGCATCATTGGAGTGGCCCGGGGAGCCGGTAACGACCACCGGAACGCAGGCCAGCTTGTTCTGACGGCGAATGGTAAAATCGGAACGCAATGCTGATCGACGTTCCTGACGAATATATTCCCCTGATCGTGCGCGCCCTTGAAACGCAGTACGCGTACACGAAAGCGAAGCAGGCAGACGATATCCGGTACCAGGAGGCCGCCGACTTGTTCAAAGAAGAAAACTGTCAGCGAGGAATCTGCGGCGCCGGGCGAAAAAGCGCAGAGCGTGAGTGAGGTGCAAAGTTACCGTGTTAGACGCCGCCGGAAAGCGCTGGACGATGGGAATAGAGGCTCGATCACTTTACTCCGCAGTGTTCGCATACAACGCTGAACAGGTAGCCGGTAGTCGCCGGGAATATCCCCATCTCGAACTCGATACGGAGGTCGAGGTTCGCTTGGAGGATGGCCGAGTCATGCGGACAACTTTCGGAAGCGCTCAGAAATGGGCGAATCGAAGAAGCCGCTAGATTTTAATTGACTCGCGTGCTACATTGCTATACACTTCTGGTGTAGCATGCCGGACACTGATTTGGATTGGCTTGAACGTAATCCTGATCGCATCAGGGCCATCAAGGGATTTGATCGCCGCAAGCCGGGTCAGTGGACCTGGTGTTGGGGCCATGGTGACACCTGGCACGGGGCATTTACGCTCCGGAGCGCTATCGCTGCTGCACGTGAGGCTAAATGACGACCCTTCACGGACCGATGCCAACGATGATGATGTTGCGCCGTCGCCGCGTGCTGGAATTTGGCAGCTTGCTCGGCTATTCGACAATTATAATGGCCCAATCGGCGCGGATCGTCTATGCGGTTGATCCACACGATGGCTACCCGCAAGACGATCCACGTCCAACGCTGTCGCCGTTTAAAGAAGACACGAAAGGAGGGAATGGTCAGTGACACTACCTACCGCTATAGAGAAGCGCGCACAACAGATTTACGATCTACGTGATTTATGCCCGGCAAGCGACGTGAAGACATGGGCCGAATTGGATCGCATTGCGAAGCGGCTCAGTAAGCTCGCGGGAAAACTAGAGCGGGCCGAGTCACTCAGTTCACTCAATGGAGGGAAGAGTCGGTGACAAATGCAGAGCTAGACAACAAAATCTTTAAAGAACGCGAACAACTTATTGAAGAGAACGGCAAGCTTCGTTCGATCAACGCGGAACTGCTGGAGGCGCTGAGGGAAGCTAAAGATTTCGTCTCCGGGGAACTGTGCCTACAAAGAGAATCCTTCCTTCCTGGGCCAACCCAAGAAGAGGCCGAAGAAATCGAGCAAACCGAGGAAATTCTCGACCAATGCTTGGCGGCTATCGCACGCGCGGAGGGCCGATGAGCGAGACAACCAAGCCACCAGAAGATCCGCGTAATTCATACGATCCGAAGCCGACACCCCCATGGGCTTGTCCTGGATACGGGCACTGGGGCCACAATCATCTGACATGCACGGGCTGCGTTGCTTACAAGAAAACCTTCGAGGCCAAGCCACCAGAAGCGCTGAGGTGCGGAGCGGCTGGCAGTGTTCATGATCCAGCATTCTTGCATCACGGGGCATGGAGATACTGTCGACGCTCTACTGGTAGAACTAGGGGAGCAGATAGACAGATATCGGCGTAATTACATGGAGCGCACCCGCGAGCGAGAAGCATTGCAGGCCGAGATCGACCGGCTGCGCTTAGAGAACGAGCGGCTCGCGCAACGTGTTCGAGAGGCAGAGGAAGCAGCAAAACGTGCTGGATGGGATTTAGATACATCGACGGCCGATTTTTTAGGAACGAACGAGCGGCTGACACGGGAGCGGGACGCGCTGAGCTTGCTCTTAAATACCCCCGAAGTTGATGATTTCGATAGGGCCATCCCCCTTGAGGCAGCGCACCAAGTGCAGCGGTGGGGCGTCAAGCACGATTCTGGTAAAGAACCGGCCGATTGGTTCTGGCTAGTTGGATACCTCGCAGGAAAGGCGCTCACGGCGCATCTGTTGGGCAATATCGACAAGGCGAAGCATCACACGATCAGCACGGCGGCTGCACTGCGAAACTGGCACGCGCACATTCGATCAGGAAACACGTTGATGAGGCCGGGAATCGAGGAGCCCATCCCACCGAGCACCACACAGGAGCCTCAGTGATTACCGATCTCGAAATCGCGGAACTGCTCGAACAACTCTACCAGGGAGGGGCCGGCTTCGATCATTATGAACCCGGCGTAGGCGATTCAGGAATCTGCTGGGCGCTCAAACGTACCCCGGATGCGGATGTCATTCTGCTTCGCGGATCATGCACGTTTCAAGATTGGGTCCGTGATCTGGTAGCCCTTGCGGCTCCGTTTTCACATGCTGTTTTCGGACCGGTTCATCCGGGCTTTGAGGTTGGCATGGAGCGTGCATTCATGGATGTAATTTCAAAGTGCTGGCCCACTGCCCAGTATCGCTCCACTATCATCGCCGGGCATTCGCTCGGTGCCGGGCGTACGGCAATTCTGACGGCTCTGCTAACCGAGTGGGGACACCCGCCACTTGCGCGCGTGGTGTTCGGAGAGCCCAAGCCTGGATTTCAAAAACTGGCAGATTACATCAAGGGCGTCCCGGCTAGGAGCTACCGAAATGCGAGTGGCGGACAGTACGACTTAGTCACCAGCGTCCCCATTAGTTTTCCGCCCGAGGAGTACGTACACCCAGGGCCGTTGATTGATGTGTGTGCGCCTCCACCAGATGGGGATTCGTGGGGAGTTTTCGCGTTTCATCATCTGGGACTTTATATTCAGGCACTGAGGGAGAGTGGGACATGAGCGAGTATTCAGACCGGGAGATGTTGGGCTTTATTGTCAATCGCGTAATGACCGTTGTGCTTAACGCGGTAACGGGGAGAGATGGTGCTGTCGGACTAGATTTGGTGAGGGTGGTTACGGCGATACATTTCGCGAAGCCATCGACACGGCCATGCGAGCAGCCGGAATAGAGCCTCAGCCACAGGAAACGGTTTCGACACACGATGCCGATGCTGAAGGTAAGTTCTGCGCGGTGTGCGGATTGAATTGGTGGTTCTGGAAAGTGTCCCCGGAATGTGTTGGGAAGGCTTGTTGGGCCTCATTGGAGGCTGGTGCTGCGCCCGCGCCTGATCGCGTTCGACAGTCGGAGGGCGAGTGAAGAGATTGATAGTCAGATCCCTATTATCGCTGCTGAATAGCAGATGGCTCAACCATTCGCCGTGCGAGTACGGTTTTATCGGCAATGTGGATGCCTTCAGTTATTCACATCTCGCGTCGGAAGAAAAACAGCGACCAGGGATTACGGTGCGAACAATTCTGGAAGAAGCAGACCGTTTTCGATCATGCCCCATGGGTGGCAGAGTGACCGTGTTGGAGGCAGACGGAACCAGCCATGAGGCCACGGCGTGGGACCTACACGAACTGAGGGTTTCCCTGACTCCGACTTTCGTGCGAGATCAGCCGCACGGAGCCACTCAGTCGAAGGAGGCCAATAAAGAATGACAACCGCAACCCCAGATCAGACGTGTGCGGATTTAAAAGCACTCAGGCGGATGTTATGGCTACGTCATGGCTGCGCTGGCCTCTACGGCGATGACGGCGAAATGCAGTGTGGCAAATGCCTGATCGACTTTCGGCGCGATCCGGTCATCCAAATCGAACGCCGCTTTCTGGAGATTGGCCATCAGACCCTACGGGGAGCCGAGGCTATGCGGCGGTTTGCCGAACAGCGCTCAGCTCGCGCACTTGCGGAAATCGTACACGCCCAGCAAAAGTACGGCAACCGGCCATACCTTAATCACTTGGCCGACGTTGTCGGCGTTTTAGGCGAATACGGTTTCTCGGACGATAGCGCGCTGATGGCCGCCGCGTGGCTCCATGATGCCATTGAGGACACAGCAGCGACCCCTGTTCAAATCGCCACGCTGATATCTCCCGAGGTGGCTGATCTTGTTTGGGCGGTCACTGACGAGCCCGGAGATACTCGGCACGCCCGCAAACTCGCAACTTATCCCAAGATTCGCAACACTCCACATAGCGTCGCTCTCAAGCTCGCTGATCGGATCGCCAACGTCCGCGCATCCAGTAAATCACGCCCAAAACTTGACATTTATCGCGAGGAGCATCTGGAGTTCCGCCGGGCGCTGTGGCGCGAAGGAGAATTCGTTGACATGTGGGCGGAGCTGTACGCTACCCTAGGCGGCGGATCATAAAGATGGGCCGCTTCGATCCCTTCGCTGGGCTTGTCCTTTTGGTGATACTCTTTCTGCTTGCAAACAATAAGGCGAAGCGTGACGCCGAAGAAGCTCACGAAAAAGGTTGGCGCGACGGATGGCGGGATCGTAGCGGATACGAGGGAGACCGCCACAAGCGGGGAGATGGGCAGTAGTGATCGCCCTCGAAAAACATTTTCGCGTCCCGGAACTGGCGGCACGCTGGGGCCTTTCGCGCAACACAATCATCCGTACATTCTCGAAAGAGCAGGGCGTCCTTCGCATCGTCACGCGCAAGCGAACCACTCTTTCGATTCCGGAAAGCGTTGCGTTACGCGTTCACGAGAGACTTAGCGACCAGCGATTCCAGCCTTCGAAGCCTGTTCGGCGTCCACTTGGCGTAATACTTCTGCGTGATCTTGATATCGGAGTGCCCAAGAAGCCGCGAAACGTCCTCAAGCGGAATTCCCCGGAGAAGCGCGCGGACCGCGAACGTGTCTCTTAGTCGATGTGGCCGGCAGTCTGCCACTCCCACTTTGGACCCGATTGACTGCATCGTATCGTACACCTGATAGCCGAGCCGGTATTGATTTTCTGTCGATCCAAACCAGAACGGCCGGGTTGGCGTGAGCCAGGTGCAGGAATCTATCGCGGTTTTTAACCTTTCCGACAGATATGCCTCCGTGTGCTGTATTTGCCGTGTTCGTTTTCGCTTTTTTTGAACGTACGGATACACCCACAGTTCCTCGCCTTTTTGCAGGAGGGCGGGCTCGAACCTAACGGCGTCACTCACCCGCATGCCGGTTTCGAGCATCAATTCAAGCAGGGCGCGAAAGGTTTCGGGGACGCTCGCATATCCGTTTCGACCACGATCAAGCTCCAGCGCCCCTTCCAGGATCAACTTAACTTCGTCTTCGGAGTATGGCTCCTTTTGTTCATAGGCCGCGCTGTGAGGTGTCACTGATTGCGCGAGTGCGCTTGTAATCCAGCCGCGCCTAAACGCCACCCGAAGAAAGCAGCGCAATTTCGCGACGTGATTTCCCCTTGTGGTGTCCGCGATTTCCGGGAATCCATAGACCTTGAAGTCCTCAAGCAGGTCCACGGTTAATTTCTTCATATGAGTCACGCCGCGGCGCGCGCAATAATCCTTGAGGCGACCGAGGAGCAGCTCGTAGGCGCCAGTAGTTTTGTCTCCGAGTTCATGGCGGCGCGAATCAATGAAGCGCTCAATGCAATCCGCGATCCCCGGTCCATGAACAACCGGGTCTTGACCATTCGAAAGCAGCGACTTTCTGATCGCCTCCGCGGCTGCCAAATCGTTGTGGCCGGTCGCCTGGCGCGGGACCTTGCCGGTTTCGGTGCGACCATAGATCCAGATCGGGCAGCGGCAGTCCATGTAACAACGCGCCGCGGCAGCCGACAGGCCCAGCCCGTGGACCACACAGGTGCGCGAATGGCGGCGGTAGAGGGTCAAACTCATTGCTAAATCCTACCACTTTGTACATCATCGTGTACAACCTTTGATTAAGTCCTTTGTTTTGAATTGTTGGTAGCGCTAACGGGAATCGAACCCGTATTTAAGCCTTGAGAGGGCTCCGTCCTAACCGTTAGACGATAGCGCCAAACCCTCCTTAGTATACTACTGCTTCCCCAACCCCTTCATCTCTAAATCGACATTTTGCTCCCCTCCCGCTTGCACCTCCACGCTCATGCCCGTTGCCCGGCAGGTTGCTAGGCCGTCCGGATCGTAATAGTCACAGGGAGCTTCATCCAGCCACGCAATCAGAATATATTTTCCCGGCGCAACTCCTCGCAGCACAAACACGCCGTTCTCGTCCGCGGCTCCTTCCCGGTACGATTGCACCCGTCCTTTGGGCGGATCCGGAATCAGCGCCACGCTCGCCCGGCTCCACAGGCTGTCATCCGAACCCCGCACTCTGCCCGACACCCGGCCGCCCCGCGAATCGATCATCACCTCGAATGGACGATTCGCCGCCGCCGCCGTTCCCTCGATTCCCACGGGCATCACATCCTCGCCGTTCACACGCAGCCCTGATAAATAAAAATCGTTGGGCAGGCCCGTCACGAACAAGTCGTAAACATCGTCGCCCATCAGTGCAAAATGGAATCCGTCGACGCCCGCCACTCTCGACGCCTCCACGATCTTCGCCCTCTCGTTGCGAGGCTCAAAACGCAAGCGCACCTGATCGTCCAGTTTGACGCCGTTATTCACCACCAGAACCGCGGCCGCCGCACGCTCTCCAAGGATCGTCAGCTCCACATTGTCGATATCCGCTTCGCCCACCGTCAGTGGAGCGTGCCCCACCAAAGCCTTGCCGCCATCGGCGCTCTCCGCCCACATCACGTAAGATTCCGGAGCCACGTCCCGGATCTCGAACCGATGGTCTTTATCGAAGGTCACCGGCACCGTCACCGCGATCGATGCCGTATTATGCGCATCCACTCTCTGCATTTCAATCGACGCCGACGATACCGCGCTGCCCGTCAACCCGTTAATGACGTGCCCGTGGAGCTTCACTTTCCGCACCCGCTTCATCGACACATCGATCCCCCCACTTTCCTGCCCGTAATTCAGGCGCACGGGCACTGCTTCTCCCAGCTTGGTCGAATTCGCGTAAAACGTGGTCGTGTAGCGCAGAGCCTGCGTCTCCCGAATTTGTTCCTCGGCCGCCGTCGGACGCTCCGTCGCGGCCACCACGTACGATCCGGGCTGCAAGCCGAACAAGCGATATTCCCCGCGGTCGTTCGTAACCGCGCTCCCCGCGAGCGCGTATCCATGCCGTAAATGATGTCGGTATTCCCGATACGTCTCCACGCGGATGTTCATCGCCGGCTCGCCGTCTTCATAGGAAACCCGCCCCGCCATCACCGCGAACGGCCGCAGCTTGCAGGTCACGCCGGAGACCGCTTCCTTCGTTCCCACCGCGAAGGCCGGCTGCATCCTCACGCTGCCCATCCAGCAAACCGACGTGGTCAGAAACCCGTCGCGGGAAGCGCTCAACGAATATCTGCCCGACGCAAAATTGCGAATGGCGAACGCGCCCTTTTCATCCGTATCCACCGCGACGGAGGATAATCCGGCCTGGACCCCCACCAGCGTCACGTGCGCGCGCGCCAGGGGCTGTCCGGTGCGATCGTTCACGACGGTGCCTTCAATCGAATTCACCTGAGTGGCGGCAGGGCTTTGCGCCAAAGCGGTTACCGCGAGCAGACCGGCGAGCAAACGCATCCTTTATTATTGTCCACCCCGCGGCTCCGGCCGTAAGGTCGGTGAAACGATCGCTCCCTGTGGTCGCGGCTCG
Source organism: Bryobacterales bacterium (assembly GCA_963698105.1). Lineage (GTDB taxonomy): Bacteria > Acidobacteriota > Terriglobia > Bryobacterales > Bryobacteraceae > Palsa-187. The sequence continues at coordinate 158,631 of CAVOPN010000020.1, read as the reverse complement.
GTAGGAGTTTAGCGGGGTGACGGCGAGGCTCCTCACCCGCCCCCCCCACTTTTCGAATGTCGACGCGGCACGCCTGGAGGCGCGCGCCACGTAATAGGATAGGGGTATGAAGTGGATTCAAACATTCTTATGCTCTGTTGTTTTTGGCGGGCTCGCTTACGCGCAGCCGGTTGGCGCGGGATTGAAGATCGGGGTTCCGTTTACGGATGCGTTTCAACCGAGCGTCGCAACGCTTACGGCTAGCTCCAACTCCTACACGCTGGGTCCGTATGTCGAGGTCCGTCTGCCTCTGCACCTTTCGGTCGAAGCGGATGCTCTCTATCGCGGATTGCACTTCGGATCGGCCTCGACCGGGCAGTGGGACTTCCCCATTGTGGCGAAGTACAAGCTGTTGAAAGGTCCGATTAAACCGTATATCGAAGGGGGACTCGATTTCAGCCACCTGTCGGACGCGAAGAATTTTCTGGTGGCGAATCACAACTCCAACTTCGGTATCGTGCTGGGCGCGGGCGTGGAAATACACGCGCTGGTGCTGCGGATTTCTCCGGAGGTCCGGTATGAGGGCGATGCATTGAAAAACTTCACAGGTATCGTGAACACGAATCGCAATCAGGTGGCATTTCTGGTCGGCATTGGATTTTAGGCGGACTCATTGTAGTGCGAGGCGGCGGATCTGGTCAGGATTTCGCGGTTGCGGGCGCGGATGCCGGCGTCGATTTGGGGTTTTGAAAAAACGAAGCCAGCCCGGAACGGATCGTAGGTTTCTCCTTTGGATTTATACATGGCCATGACGTTGAGAAGCCTGTCCAGATCGCGCTGTTCCTGATCGCGGCGGGTTTTCTGGAGGTCGCGGAGCAGGACGAGGGTGCGCTCATACTGGCGGGAGAGGCGCTGGCTGTGCAGGCTGAGGGCGGGCAGGGTTTTGGCCTGGGTTTGAAGGGCGGCGCCGACGGCGGGGTCCTCCTGGATCTGGCGCGGGGTGGCGAGGAACATGATGTTGGATTCCAAGGCGACGATGCGGTTGAGGCGCCAGGAGGCGTCGGCGAGGGATTGGACTAACTGGGCTTCGGCGGCGCCATCGGGCTGGAATTGGTCGACGAAGGATTTTAGATGGAGCTGGTAGGCCTGGAGGTCTTCAGAGGGCATGACGACGGCCTGAGCGGTGAGTCCGTGGCGGAGGGCGTTCATAGAGGAACGCTGTTTGCCGGCTTCGGAGGTGGGTCCGGTAGAGTGCTGAGCGTTGGCGCGATTGATTTCTGGACTGTTCATTTGATTGTCTCCTGCTGGTGGGTTTATATCAGGGGGCTGGTAGGGGTTGGAGCGGGTGAAGGTGGGAAGGGATTGAAAACGGGGGGGATAAAGTTCGTTTTGGGGTGGGAAATCGCGGCAAGGTCGGTGAAACGATCGCCCCCTGTGGTCGCGGCTCGGTAGAGCGGGGCGAAAAGTGGGGACAGCCCGCTCTGTCCACGGCGGCGCAGTAGGTATGGGACGCCGCGACGACTGTGGGCGCCTGGGGACAGAGTTGGCAGTCCCCACTTTTCGAACTTTTCGATCAAACCTTTGAAGACACGTCGGCACGCCTGGAGGCGCGCCACATGCTCCCCCCGGAACTTGCACAAAGGGAGCAGTCGGCGCGACGTCCCATAGCCCCCGCCCCCATGCTTTCTTATCTTCCGATCATCAGGATAGTGAACGACCCCGGCACCGCGGTTCCCTGCCCTCGGCGTCCCCCTCCCGGTGGCGGCGGAGGTGCGGGTCCGCGCTCCTGCGACATGGTGAACAGGTGACCCGTCTTGCTGTCGAAGGTAATCGTGCGGGCGCCGTTCATGGTCTGAAGCGTTTGCTCGACCTCGAAACTGGTGGGACTCGTTTCCTTCACGATGGTCATCGTGCCGTTACCTTGCGTGCTGAAGGCTTCCCTCGTTTTGGGGTTGAAGGTCGCTCCGTCGGAGCCGCCGGCGAGCGGCAGGCTGGTGAGAATCTTGCCGTCGACCGCGCTCAGAATCACCATCATGGGCGAGCGGCTGCACGCGGCAAACAGCACCTTGTTCTTCACGTCCAACGCAAGTCCATTGCATCCGCCTTTGTCGACGAACGAATAGTGTGCGATCGCCTTCATGGTTTTGACGTCCACGGCGGTCACGCTGCCCACCGCATCCTGCATGACCACATAAAGCTTGCCCTTGCCGTCGGGCACGCCTTGCTCCGGCACGCCTCCCAGGTCGATGGTGCCGAGCACGGTGCCGTCCTTCGAATCGATCACCGTCGCGTCCTTAGTCGGGTGGCTGAAAACGTAGACCCTTTGATTGAACGCATCGAACACGATGCCGTCCGGCCGCGCGGAGCCCACATCGATGCTCTTGATCAGCTTCAGAGTCTTGGTGTCGAACATCGACACCTTGGGATGATCGCTGGTGAAGCCGTGCCCGGACTTGGGATCGACCGCGGTACCGTTGCCGCCGACGCCGGGAATCTGGCCGGCCGGTTCGAGGGTGTCGAGATTGTAGACTGTCAGCCGCGCTTCGCCGGCCGGCACTTCAGGCTTGGTATCGGTGGCCGGAATCGCGCGCGTCGCACCTCGCGGAATATACAGCCGGCGTCCGGAGGCGTCGGCATAGATATAGTCCCACCCGCCTTCGCCGCCCACCCTGGCCGTCTTGAGGATCTTATAGGGGCCGGATGTCTGGGCGGCGCCGGTCGGCGCCAAGGCCGCGATCGCCGCTAGAAACGTGAAGCAAACATGTCTCATCGAAGTTCTCCCTTAGAACGTGAATTTGATTTGCGACTCCAGCCTTCTGTTGTTGGCTGTTTCATAGAACCCCTCGCCATTCTGTCCTCCGGCGATCTGGTTGGCCGACCCGAAGTAGGGCGACGTGATGTTCCCGATAACCGGTCCGGGATTGGTGTGATTGAATAGGTTGCGAATCGACAGGCCGATACTCAGGTTATAGCGGTGAGATGTGGTGGGCGTGGCGATCAGGCCTCCGATCCCACGGCCCGTGGCCGCCTGGACAGGGTTGGTGGTTTCACCGGGACGGCTGCTGCCGGAGGAGCGCTCCCGTCCGAATCCGATCACCTTGGCGATGCGCAGATTCACGTTGTACTGGCCGGGGCCGCGTCCGAAATTACGGGACACGATTCGTTCTCCCGGAGTGGGGTTGGGATCGAGCAGGCCATAGGACGTCTGGATCACTCCGGGCTTGTTCGGATCGGTGGCGATGCCGGGGCGCGCGTTAAACAGCGTGGTTCCGTAAGGATCGCTGCCGGTGGTGATATCGAACGGCGCGCCGCTTTGCATCACGGCGAAGGGGCTGATGCGGATGGCCCATTTCAGGTTGATCGATCCTCCGAAAGTCGCGCGATGATGCACGTCCGTCGCCGCCGGCCCGTACTCGCCCGACGAGTTATACGGGTTCGCCGGGAAGGTTCCGATCCCATCGGTATTGCTGAAGGCGCGATTGAAGACGTAGAAGCCGAACAGCGACAGGCCGGAATTGATTTTGGAGTTGACGTTCGAAATGACCTGGTTCTGATTATAAAGGCCGGAGGATTCCATCAGGTCGACTGCGCCGGGATGTCCCATGGGGAAGACGCCGCTGTCCTGAACGGTGGGAATGTAGGTGCCCGGCAGAGGGGCGTTTATATCCTCGGATCGCAACTGGTGCAGAGCGTGCGAATTGGTGTAGGTAATGGCGAGGGTGGTGTTGTGCGGCAGCTGGCGCTCCATCGAAAGCGCCGATTGTACGATGTAAGGCGCGCGCATTCGGGAGCTGATCTCCTGGATCACTTGCGTGGACTGCGATCCGGCTAGCGATGCGAGCGTGGGGATGTTGGGGTAAAAATCCGGATTCGTGACCACGTATTGCTGCTGTACCACTCCGTTGTAACGCTGCGCCGTGAGCGTGTCGGCCAGGGGGACGCGGTCGTAGAAGATTCCGGAGCCTGCGCGAAACACTGTCCTGGCCTTTTTCGCGCCGCCTCCGGGCGCCCAGGCGACGCCCACACGCGGCGCGATGTCGCGATAGTCGTGGATATTGGTTTGGGTCTCATAGCGCAAGCCGAGGTTCAAGGTGATGTTCGGCCGCACGCGCCATTCGTCGCCGGCAAACAATCCGGCGTCGGCTTGATGCACGCTCAGTCCGGCAAGTCCCGCGCCGATGGTGAACTGGGAGGCTCCGCCGCCGAGCGCGCGAATCTGGGCGGGCGTGTAGTTGAGCTGCTGGAGCAGCAAAGTGCGCTGGTAGCTTTCAATGGAACTGATGGGCGCGAGGGAATTCGGCACCGGCTGATTTTGAGCATTCAGAACCGGAGCCAGGGAACCGGCGAACGTGAAGGTCCCGTTGAAATTCTGGGGCGAGACATTGTCATCCATCTGTCCGCGCAAACGAACGCCGAAGCGCCAGGCGTGCTTGCCTTTCGCGAAAGAAGTATAGTTCTGGAGCTCATAGAAATTCTGCGTATCGGAGCTGTGACCCAGAGTGGCGCCGCCTTCGCTGAACGATTGCAGCACCTGGATCTCAGGTCCGGCGGTGTTCGCGATGGATTGGCTGGCGCTTCGATAGTATTGGAAGCGCGTCTCATTCACGGCCTGCCCGATAATCACCGTGTCCGCCGCCTGCACTGTTTGGTTGGTGAACTGCGTGTGATAGCCGAGAGAGGCGAGGTTGAATCCGCCCACGCCGTTATCCTTGACATCGGAATGACTGACGCCGTAGCGGAACATCAGGGTATTCCTCTCGCCCAACTGATAATCGAGACGCGGCCCTACGTGCGTGTATCTACCGGGCGCGACCAGTGCGCCTGAAAAAGGAAGCAGGGCGAGCGTCTGCGGATTCAACGTGACCGCGTTAATGACGGACCCGTTATTCACCATGTTCTGCTGGGCGTCGACGGTGAAGGAGGAATTCTTGCTGAGCGGTCCGCCGCCATTGCCCTCAAATTCGTTCAGCAGGAAGCTAGCCTTGTCGGCCGAGTAGGGATTCCGGGTGTTCCAAAAAGCGTCGCCGAAGTTCCATTGAGCGGTGCCGCGGAACTTATCGTAACCGGGTTTGGTGAAGATTTCGATCCGGCCGTAGCCCAGCTTGTCGTATTCGGGCGAGAAGGGATTCTGATTGATGCGAATCTCGCGGATGGATTCTTTGGGCGGCAGCTCGCCTCCGCTGAAGCCGTCGACAAAGATGGTTCCACCGTTGGGACCGGCGGACGGACCGGCGAGCGCGGCCAGGTCGGCGGCGAGATCGTCGGGATCATCCGAGAGAGCATCGAGGTCGGCTCCGCGCAGCACCAGGGCGCTGGCGTTACTCGAGGAATCGGTGCTCAGAGCGGTGGCGGCCGTCTCCTGGACGGTCACTTTCTCGGCCATCGATTCTACCTTCAGCACCAGGTTCAAAGTCTGAGAGCCGGGTTTGAGGTCGATGTTCGCGGGCTGGGGCTGCGTCAGCTGCGGCGCCGACGCTTCGACCGAATAGGTTCCAACGGGAACGCCAGCGAATATGTAGGAACCGCGGTCATCGGCGACGGCGGTCCGGGGCGGTGTGCGGGTCCCGCTCAAGATGACTTTCGCACCGGGAATGACGGCTCCGCTTTCATCCGCTACCTGACCGCGCAGCGTGGCCGTCTGCGCGAAAAGGGAGGGCGCGGTCAGCACACACACGGCGAACATCCATCGAGTCATGCAGGATTGGTTCATTGAGTTTCGCTGGCCGCTACCTTCGAACGATAAACCAGGATTCTGAAGAATGTCTGAAGATCGTGGAAGGAAACGTCGACACGAATGTGTGCGCCACGAGACGGTTTCGCGACTAGAATAAATCATGCACCGCTTCCTGCTGCACAACGACGAGATACGCGATACCGGGGACGTGATACTTTCACCGGGACAGGTGGGCCTGATGAACGGGTGGGGCATTTTCTCCACGCTGCGGGTGCAGGATGGCGTGCTGTTTGCGTGGGAGCGTCATTGGGCGCGCATGAAGAAGGACGCCGCGCGGATGCGGGTGCCGTTTCCCGAACAAGCGGAGTGGCTCGAACAGCGGCTGTATCGCCTGATCGATAAGAATCGCGCGGGAAATTCGACGCTGCGCGTGATCATCGTGCGCAATCGGGGAGGGATGTGGGAGGGTCCGTCGGAACGGGCTTTTGACACGATCGCGTTTACGGCGCCTTTGAACGATTGGGGTCCGGCGGTGAGGCTCGGCGTGGAGGCGAACGCGCGCTACGCCGCGAGCGAATTTGCGGGCACCAAGTACATTTCCTGGTCGGAGAATCTGACCCGTTATGAGCGCGCGCATGAGCGGGGATTCGATGAAGTGGTGCTGCTGAATGAGCGCGGCGAGGTATCGGAGTGTACTTCCGCCAACATCTTTATCGCGACCGGGGACCGGGTCTGGACTCCTCCGCTATCCTCGGGCTGTCTGCCGGGGGTGACCAGGGCTCTGCTGCTCGAGGAGGTTCGCGTGCCGGGTTTGAGCGTGGGCGAAAAGATCGTTTTGCCGCAGGATCTGGAAGCGGCCGATGAGGTGTTCATAACCTCGACGACGCGCGACCTGATGCCGGTTGCGTCGATTGAAGGAATGAAGATCGGCAAAAAACGCGGAGTTCGCGACCGCTTGCAGGAAGCTTTTTCAGTTTACACGAGCAAATATGCCGCCGCGCGGGTGCGGGAGGGCGAAAAGGTGAGATAAGTACTGCTAGTTGGCTTATACTAGTAACCGGATAGTCACTTAACGTTCGATTCATGCAACTTTCTTGTCCAAAGTGCGCCACGCGCGACGTCAGAGTTTCTCATAAAACCAGTCTTTGGGAAGAAATTCAGGCCTTTTTCGGCGTATATCCGCTGCGCTGCCGCAAATGCCGGACGCGCTGGAAGACCAGCGTCTGGGCAGGAGGCGCCTGGAGATTTGCCCGGTGTCCGCGCTGCTACCGGCAGGATTTGAGTACCTGGAGCGAGCAGTATTATCATCCTCCACGGTGGACGATTATCCTGCTGCGCTGCGGCGCGACTCCTTACCGGTGTCCGGCGTGCCGGTGCAATTTCGCGAGTTTTCGCGCCTGTAAGGAAAAGCACAGTTGGCGGGCGGGGGCGATGGATCCGGTTAGCGAAGAGCCTTCGGAAGCTAAGCAGTAGGGTCATTGGGCTGAGTGGCCGGGGCGAAAAGGGGGGACAGCCCGCTCTGTCCACGGCGGCGTAGAGGGAATGTGCATCCTTTGGGCATCATGGACGCCTGGGGACAGAGTTGGCAGTCCCCATTTTTCGCAGTCCCAAGCAGTAGGGTGGCGCGGGAAAACAACCACGTCGACACGAATGTCGACGCGGCACGCCTGGAGGCGTGCGCTACGCGGCTTCGACGGAGGTCATCCACTTGACGATCTGGGGGAGGGCTTTTTCCGCGGCGCGCTCTCCCGCTTCAATCATCTGGCGGGCGCTTTCCCGCGAATTCCAACCCATGGCGATGCCGGATTCACGCACGTCCGGACTGATGACCGCATCCGAGGACCGGCGCCAGTGGGAGCCGTTGCGGGCCGTCATGATCTGGAAACTGCGCTGCACCACGCTCTGCGTGTTTTGAGGATCGGTTATGTCCGTGGGAGGCAGAACGACGCTGATTACATGCGTCGCGCCCATACGGCGAAGAGGCGCCGCCGGTACATCCATGGCCACCATGCCGTCGACGAGGCAATGGTTGATGTACCGGACGGGCGGAAAAATTCCGGGATAGGCGCAGCTGGCGCGGAGCGGCATCAGCACATCGCCCTTATCCTTAAATATGACCGCGGCGCCGGCCGTCAAATCGCTAGCGACGATGGCGAGCGGGATGAGCATGTCCTCAAACTTGACCTTCTTGAGGAGCGCCATCACGAAGGCGCCCAGGCTCTCGACGCTCGAAATTTCGATGGCTTGCGCGGCGCGTTCGATTTCCAGGCTGGAACACCCGGAAGCGAAGGCGGCTGCGGCGATGGCGCCCGAGCTTACTCCGGAAATGGCGTGAATCGGAATCCCTTCGCGCTCAAATACGCGCAGCACGCCGGCATGGGCGACCCCGCGCGAAAAACCGCCGCCGAGCGCCAGGCCGAGGCGCGTTTCCTGCCCCGTGTTATCCCTGCTACGAATCCCGCGGCCTTCGCCGCTCATCACATTTGAAACTAGTGTAGCCATCGCTTTACCGGCTGCTATATTAAGGATTCCACTGTGAAACTCCGATTCAGCATCCGGCCCTCTTCTATCTTATCGACACCAAAACGGTCGTCCCGTTTCATACTTTCGCCTGTTTTTCTCTGTGCATTAGTACTTAGTCCTGTTCAGGCGCAAACGAACATAGCGGGAGAGGTCGCGGTCCGGCAGTCGCTCGAAGGACTGGATAAATTAGGCAGCGTGATGCTGATCGGCGCGCATCCGGACGATGAAAATACGGCGCTTTTGGCCTATTTTTCGCGCGGTTTGCATATGCGGACGGCATATCTGTCGCTGACCCGCGGCGAGGGCGGGCAGAATCTGATCGGCAGCGAGCAGGGCGACGAGCTGGGCATCATCCGTACCGAGGAACTGCTGGCCGCGCGCAGAATCGACGGGGCGGAGCAGTTTTTTACCCGCGCCATCGACTTCGGATTTTCGAAAACGGCGGAGGAGACGTTCACCAAGTGGCCTCGCGAGAAGCTGCTTGGCGACGTGGTTTGGGATATCCGGCGCTTCCGCCCGGACGTGATTGTGCTTCGTTTTTCGGGTACGCCGAGGGATGGGCACGGGCAGCACCAGGTTTCCGCCATCGTCGGGAAAGAGGCGTTTTCGGCTGCCGCCGATCCGTCGAAGTATCCGGAGCAGCTGCAATGGGTCCAGCCCTGGCAAGCCAAGCGGCTGATGTGGAACAGCTTCGCGTTCACGGCCGAACAGCAGAAGGAAGAGGCCGCGATCAAAGATAAGCTGGCCATCGATTTGGGTGAATATTCGCCGGAATTGGGGTATTCGTACAGCGAAATCGCAGGGATGAGCCGTAGCCAGCATCGCTCCCAGGGGATGGGCGCGGCGCAGCCTAAAGGGTCGGCGAAGAATTACCTGGTGACGATCGCGGGGGATCGCGCGACGAAGAACGTGTTTGAAGGAATCGATACTTCGTGGTCGCGAATCGCGGGCGGAGCGGAGGTTGGCGCATTGATCGAGAAGGCGCGGGACGGCTTCAGCGGTCTGCACGCCGAAACATTATTGCCGCTGCTTGTGGAGGCGCGGAAAAAGGTCGCCGCGCTGAAGGATCCTCTTGCCGCGCGCAAGCTGCACGAGATCGACGAGACGATCGGATTAATCTCCGGGCTGTGGATGGACGCGGCGGCCGATAAATTCGCGGCGACGCCAGGGTCCGCGATCAAGGTCTCTTTTACGGCGCTCGCGCGGGTTCCAGTCCAGGCTACGCTGGCCGGCGTGAAGCTGACGGGAATGGAGGGGGTGCCGCAGCTCGCCCTGGCTCCGGCAACTCTGGTGGAGAATCAGCCGAGCCTGTACTCGCTGACCGTGCCGATTCCAGCGAAGGAAAATTATTCCCAACCTTATTGGCTGGTGCTGCCGAAGGATGGCGCGATGTACCGGGTTCCCGATCCGCGCATGATCGGCGATCCCGAAAATCCAGCGGTGCTCGAAGCGCATTTCCGGGTGAGGATCGCGGGGACGGAGATCGAAATCGCTCGTCCGGTGGCGTATCGCTACATCGATCACATCCTCGGAGAACAGGTTCGGCCGCTGGCTATCGTGCCCGCGGTCGGCGTTGAATTGCCGGTGCAGGCTTTGGTCTTCGGGAGCGGCGAGCCGCGAAAAATCGACATCTTAGTCAAAGCGAATGTCGCGAACGCTTCGGGCAGCGTGGATCTGGAGGCGCCCTCAGGTTGGCATATCGAGCCTGCGAGCAGGCGCTTCGACCTGGCTTCGATGGACCAGCAGGCGATGGCGAGCTTCACGATCATTCCTCCGTCGGCGGACGCGCAGGGCGAGCTGCGGGCGGTGGCCACGGTGGGGGAGCGGCAGATTTCGTCGCGCACGGAGGTGATTCAATATCCGCACATTCCTACGCAGACTTTGTTTCCTCCGTCGGATGCGAAACTGGTTCGCGCCAGCATTCTCACGGTTTCCAAAAATATCGGATACATCATGGGCGCGGGCGACGAAGTGCCGTCCGCGCTGCGGCAGATCGGCTGCGAGGTGACGCTGCTTTCATCGGACGATCTGGTTCGAGGCGACCTTTCGAAGTACGACGCCATCGTGACCGGCGTGCGCGCCTTCAACGTCCGCGCCGATCTGCGCGCGAACTATCAGCGCGTATTCGATTACGCGCAGGGTGGAGGAACCGTCGTGGTCCAATACAATGTTTTCGAAGGCGGACCCTTCGGGGGGAATCCATCGCTGCTGGATCACGTGGGTCCGTATCCGATCAAGATCAGCCGGGACCGCGTGACGGTGGAGGATGTTCCCGTCAGCTTCCCGAATCCGCAGAATCCGGTGCTGCATTTCCCCAACGAAATTACCGAGCGCGATTTTGACGGATGGGTGCAGGAGCGCGGGCTGTACTTCGCGAACGAATGGGATCCGCGATACGAGAGCGTCCTTGAATCGCACGATCCGGGGGAGCAGCCGATGCCGGGCGGCATGCTGTACACAAAATATGGAAAGGGCGTCTACATTTTTTCCGCGTATTCATGGTTCCGCGAACTGCCGGCGGGCGTTCCCGGCGCGTTCCGGATTTTCGCCAATATGTTGAGCGCATCGAAGGCGCCATGACGACGGACGAGATCAAGGATGAACCGCCTCCCGTACTCGGCCGCTGGTCGCGCGTCTACGCGGTGATTCTGTGCGAGCTGGCGCTGGTGATCCTGGCGTTTTATCTGTTCACCGTCCACTTCGCGCCATGAGACCGCTCGACTGGGTGGTCCTGGTGTGCTGGCTGGTGTTGCTGATCGGCTACGGTTTGTGGCGGAGCCGCGGCTCCAATACCGTCAATCAATTTCTACTCGCCGGGAAAACCATGCCGTGGTATGCGATGGGGCTTTCCATCATGGCCACGCAGGCGGGCGCGATCACGTTTATCTCGACGCCGGGGCAGGCTTACGTCGATGGGATGCGATTCGTGCAGGTTTATTTCGGGCTGCCGATCGCGATGGTGATTCTGTCGGCGACGGTGGTGCCGATTTTTCATCGCGCGAAAGTATACACCGCGTATGAGTATCTGGAGCAGCGCTTCGACGCGAAAACGCGGGCCCTGGTGTCGGTCATTTTCCTGATTGAGAGAGGGTTGAGCGCGGGCATCGCGCTCGCTGCGCCGGGAATCGTGCTGAGCGCGGTGCTGCACCTGCCATTCATCTGGACCACCATCATCATGGGCGTCATCGTGATTCTATTCACGACGATGGGTGGCATCAAGGCGATCACCTGGGCCGACGTGCCGCAGATGATCGTGATTTTTTCCGCGCTGATTCTGGCGTTATGCGTCGCGATCCACTTACTGCCGCCCGGCGTATCGTTCCTCGACGCGGCGCGGCTCGCGGGGGCGGCGGGTAAGCTGAACGCCGTGGTTCTGCACTTCGATTGGAAGGATCGCTACAACCTGTGGAGCGGCGTGATTGGCGGGACATTCCTGGCGCTCGCGTATTTCGGCACCGATCAGAGCCAGGTGCAGCGCTACCTGACGGGAAAATCGATCGGCCAATCGCGGCTGAGCCTGCTGTTCAATGCGATGGCGAAAGTGCCGATGCAATTCCTGATTTTGTTCATCGGCGCGATGGTGTTCGTGTTCTTTCTGTTCGATAAACCTCCCTTGTTGTTCCATCCGGTGGAGATGGCGCGCGTGGAGAAGACGCCGCAATTTCCCGCGATCGAATCGAGGTATGACGCTGCGTTCGAACGGCGGCGCGCCGCGGCGCTTCAGTATACTCACGATCCCGCCGCCGCGGAAAACTTTCGCGCCGCGCAAAAGGATTTGGACGCTGCAAGGGCTGAAGCTTTAAAGCTCTCTACGGAGAACGATACCAACTATATTTTCCTGACCTTTGTCATGCATTACCTGCCCGCTGGGATCGTCGGGCTGGTGCTGGCGGTGATCTTCACGGCATCCATTTCATCAAGCTCGGGAGAGATCAATTCGCTCGCGACGGTCACCGTGATCGATATCTACAAACGGCATCTGAACCCGGCCGCGACGGACCATCATTACCTGTTCGCCTCCCGCGCCGCGACCGTATTTTGGGGAGCTTTCGCCACCGTCTTCGCTACGTTCGCTTACGATTTCGGGGCTTTGATCGAGGCGGTGAATCAAGTGGGATCGCTATTCTACGGAGGGTTGCTGGGGGTCTTTGTGCTGGCGTTCTTCGCCAAGCGCGTCGGCGGGACCGCGGCGTTCTATGGAGTCATCGCCGGTGAGCTCGCCATTTTCGCAACCGCGCGATTCACGTCGATCAAATTTCTCTGGTACAACGTGATCGGCGCGCTGGTGGTGATCGGGGTGGGGCTTGCGCTTTCCAGAGTCAACGGAAGCACACCTGATACACTAAACACATGAAACGTACGAATCTTGTGCTTGATGAGGAGCTGCTAAAAGAAGCCACTCGAGAGATGGGATTGAAGACCTACTCGGCGACGGTGAACGCAGTTTTGAAAGAAGCTGTCCGCAGAATGCGCGTGCGCAAGCTGGCAGACTTCGTAGGGAAGGTCAAATGGGTCGGCGATCTGTCCGAGATGCGAGAGGATCGCCCTCGAAAGCGTCCGACAAAGCGCGCAGTAAAGGCACCTTCGGCGCGCCGCAAACGGGTCGCGAGATGATTTTGGTCGATACCTCGGTGTGGATCGGGATCCTGCGTGGCGATATCGAAGTCAGTGAGGCCGACTACGACGACTTCTATACCTGCGGACCGATCATGCAGGAGTTCCTTCAGGGCTTCGACGACAATCCGATCGTTGAGAGATACGCCGACTTGTTTATGAGCGTCCCACGTTTGAGTGACCCTCTACCGTCCGAGGTGTTCGCCACGGCAGCGGATATCTACCGCCAGGGCCGGCGTCGCGGATTGACGATCCGCTCCACGATGGACTGCTTAATTGCGGCGATCGCGCTGGATAACGGAGTGACTCTTTGGCACCGCGACCGCGACTTCGATAACATCGCTATATTTACGAACCTGAAAGTCCGACGCTCGCTTTGGACGAACTAACTCAACACCGCGTTCAGCGACCCCTGGCGGTAGCCTTCGAGATCGAGCGTGACGTAGTGGAACCCGAGCTTCTTGAAAATCGCGGTGAAGGCGCGCGACATTTCTAGAGTCATGGCGCGCTCCAGCTCTTCTGGAGCGATTTCGATGCGCACTACGTCGCCGTGAAAGCGCACTCGGAACTGGCGGAAGCCTAGCGCGCGAATGGCATCCTCGCCGCGGTCGACGGTCTTGACGTTTTGAATGGTCACGGGGGTTCCATAGGGAATTCGCGAGCTTAAACACGCGGACGCGGGGCGGTCCCAGGTCTTGAGGCCTGCGCGTTTCGATAACTCCCGAATCTCCGACTTGGTCAGTCCGGCATCGACCAAAGGAGCCTTGACCTGATGCAGTTTCGCCGCGCGCTGGCCGGGGCGATAATCGCCCAGATCGTCGACATTCACTCCGTAAACTACGTGCGCAATTCCCCGCTCGCGGGCGGTTTTATCGAGCTGCGTGAAGAGCTCGTCCTTGCAATGAAAACAGCGGTCGCGATCGTTCTTCACGTAGTCGGGGTTGTCGAACTCGTAGGTCGCGATGTACTCGTGGCGAAAGCCGTGCTGCCGCGCGAACTCCTCGGCATCGGCTTTGTGCGAATCGGGAAGCGAAGCGGAATCGGCGGTGATGGCAACGGCCCGATCGCCCAACGCGCGCTGCGCAGCCCAGGCAAGGTACGCCGAATCGGCACCGCCCGAGTAGGCGACGATCACGCTCGACAGATCTTTTAGCGAAGCGAAAAGCGCCTGCTCTTTCGCTTCGAGCGTACTCATACTTTTATTGTAGCGGGAGATCTTCCTGGCCGTCGACCGGAGTGTCCGGAACCACCGTATCCGGAATCAAGCTCGCCGCGGCCACCTGATCTCCGGCTTCGACGTTCACCAGTTTGACGCCCTGCGTGGAGCGTCCGGCTTTGCGAATCTCACTCGAATCGATGCGGATGATCTGCCCCTGCTTGGTGATGATCATGAGTTCGGAATCTTCCTTCACCGAGAGAATGCCCACCACCTTGCCGACGCGCGGCGTGGTCTTCATATTGATGACGCCCTTGCGTCCGCGCGCGGTCAGGCGGTAATCCTCAAGAGGCGTGCGCTTGCCGAAGCCGTTTTCAGACATCGAGAGCATCAAGCCTTCCTTCGGCACCACCTCGGCGCCCACCAGATAGTCGCCTTCTTCGAGCTCCATTCCGCGAACTCCGCGCGCGGGACGGCCCATGGGGCGAACATCGCTTTCCTTGAAGCGGCAAGCCATTCCTTCGTGGGTACCAAGGAACATGTATTCTTCGCCGGTGGTCAGACGGGCGGCCAGCAACTCATCGCCGTCGTCGAGGCCGAGGGCGATGATCCCGCGCGACATGGGATTATCGAACTCGGTCAGCTCGCACTTCTTGATGACGCCCTGCTTGGTCACCATAACGATAAATTTGCCGGGCACGAATTCTTTGATGGGGAGGAACGCGGTGGCCGATTCGTCGGGCTGCAAAGCGATCAAACCGGAGGCGTGCTTGCCTTTTCCAACGGTGGTCGCGTCGGGAATATTGTAGATTTTAAGCCAATATACACGTCCCTTATTTGTGAATATCAGCAAATAGGCGTGCGTGGAGGCGACAATTAAGTGCTCGACCACATCCTCGGCGCGGGTCGACATGCCGATGCGGCCTTTGCCGCCGCGGGTCTGACGGCGGTAGGTATCGACGGCGGTGCGCTTGAGATATCCGCCGCGCGTAACCGTGACGGCGACGTCTTCCATCTGGACCAGGTCTTCCAGCCGAATCTCGCCGGTATCTTCGATGATTTGGGTGCGGCGCTCATCGCCGAAGTCCTTCTGGACCTCGCGCAGTTCTTTGATGAGGACGCTTTTTAGAACCTTTTCCGATCCTAATATTTCGAGATATTCGCCAATTCTTACCTGAATATCGGCGAGTTCCTCGATAATCTTCTGCTGCTCCATACCGGTGAGGCGCTGGAGCTGCAATTCGATGATCGCCTGCGCCTGGCGCTCCGTAAACTGCCATGTCGCGATCAAACCCTCCCGCGCTTCTTTGGGCGTTTTCGCGGCGCGGATCAGCTGGATTACGGCGTCCAGATTGTCGAGAGCTTTCTGGAATCCGAGTAGAATGTGCTCGCGCTCCCGAGCCTTCCGAAGCAGGAAATCGGTGCGGCGGCGGACCACGTCGGCGCGGTGTTCGAGGAAACGCTTCATCACCTCCACCAGGCCCATTTCCTTGGGTTGGAGGTTGACGATCGCGAGCATGATCACGCCGAAGCTGATCTGCATCTGGGTCTGTTTATAGAGGTTATTGAGCACCACTTCGGCTTGCTCATCGCGCTTCAATTCGAAGACGATGCGCATGCCGTCACGGTCGCTCTCATCGCGGATATTGGAAATTCCTTCCAGCTTTTTCTCGTTGACCAGGCTAGCGGCGTACTCGATCAGGCGCGCTTTGTTGACCTGATAAGGAAGCTCCGTGACGACGATGGCTTCACGATCCTTGCCGAAGGTTTCCGTTGCCGCTTTGGCGCGAATTTTGATCGAACCGCGGCCTTTCGTGAAGTAATCGTAAATGCCTTCGCGGCCCAGGATCAAGCCGCCGGTGGGGAAATCCGGACCCTGCACCACTTCGATAATTTTCTGTAGAGGCGTGGCCGGATTGTTCACCAGCATGATGCACGCTTCGATAATTTCGGTCAGGTTGTGGGGAGGAATCTTGCTCGCCATGCCCACTGCGATACCCTCGCTGCCGTTGATCAGCAGGTTGGGGACGCGCGCCGGGAGAACCTCCGGTTCGACTTCACTTTCATCGTAATTGGGCCGGAAATCGACGGTTTCCTTGTCGATATCTTCGAGCAGCGAAGCCGCGATGCGGGACAAACGAGCTTCCGTGTACCGCATGGCCGCCGGAGGATCTCCATCGACCGAGCCGAAATTTCCCTGCCCGTCGACCAGCGGATAGCGCAGTGAAAACGGCTGCGCCATGCGCACCAAGGCGTCGTAAACCGGGATGTCGCCGTGAGGATGATACTTGCCCAGCACTTCGCCGGCGATCTTCGCGCACTTGCGGGTGGGGCGATTGAAGTGCAGGCCGAGCTCATGCATTCCGAACAGAATGCGGCGGTGCACGGGCTTCAATCCATCGCGCACGTCGGGCAGCGCGCGGCCGATAATCACGCTCATCGAATAGTCGAGATACGACCGCTTCATCTCGTCTTCGATATTGATGGGGATCAGGTTTTTGGCCCCTCCGTCGCCGCCGAGAGGCAATTGGCCGCCGGGAGGCGGAGTGGTCGGGTCCTGTGGATCTGCCAAGCTGGAACTCCTTACTGGGGGTGGTCTCTTTCTATTTTAGCAGGGCCGGGTTACGATTAGTTCCATGATTCGGATCCTCACATTTCTGCTGGCCTCCGTCTGCGCGACGGCAGCGACGAACCCGGATTGGACCAGGCCGTTTCCAGCGCATCGCATCGTCGGAAATCTTTATTACGTAGGCACTTATGACTTGGCGTGCTTCCTGATCGTGACGCCGAAGGGCAACATTTTGATTAACACGGGGGTCGATGGATCCGTGCCGATGATCCGCAGCAGCATCGAATCGCTGGGCTTCAAATTTAACGATACGAAGATCCTGCTCACCACCCAGGCCCACGTGGATCACGTCGCGGGGATGGCGGAAATGAAGCGGCTCACCGGCGCGAAATTGCTCGCGACCGGGGGCGACGCGCCCGTGCTGGAGGACGGCGGAAAAAGCGACCCCCTGTTTACAGCGGCGGAATTTCGGTTCGCTCCGGTGAAGGTCGATGGACTTATAAAGGACGGGCAGAAAATTTCGCTTGGCGGGACAGAATTGACGGCGTATTCACATCCCGGGCATACGCGCGGAAGCGCCAGTTACGGGCTCACTATTGCTGAAAACGGCAGAAACTATCGGGTGCTGATCGCCAACATGGGCTCTATTAATCCAGGCACGTTGCTGATCGGGAACAAGAAATATCCCGAGATCGCGGACGATTACGCGCGCACGTTTCGCGAGCAGAAGAAGTTGGAGTGCGACATTTTTCTCTCTTCGCACGCGTCCCAATACCGGCTTCACGACAAATGGAAGCCGGGGCAGGCGTACAGCCCGGATAGCTTCCTTGATCCTGATGGATACAAGGAGGCCGTGGCTGGGGCGGAGACGTCTTATCTAGAGTGGCTGGCGAAAGAAAAGGGAACCCGTTAGATCGCGCAGCTGATCTTATTGCCGCCAAAATTCCTTGCCGACGCGGATCTTAGCGAAAAGATCATCGCCGGCGCGCGGCGCCGCGAACCCTCGATCGATTTTCTCAACGCATCGGATGGTGGCACGGCGAATCGTGGTGTCGAGCGATCAGAAAACAATGCCCGGGCACTTCCGGAAATTTCTGGAAGCTCACGAAAGTCCTGGGTCATCATTGTGCCACAGGCCGTTGTGTTCGTCGCGCAATCGACGCAGTTCTTTTGATCTGGAGGGAATCCAGTCCCGAAGAATTAAGAAATCGAGTCCGCTGGATTCAACGGCGCAGCTACAAACGATGAGCGAGCCCAGCCTCCCTGGCAGCTCCAAGCTTTGCATAAAACGCTGGATCTTTTGCTCGGGCGTCTTCGTAGAGCCTGTCGTATTCAATCTCTCCCTGACGGAGATATTCGTCGATCATGGGACGATTTGCAAGATAATAGGCTAGAGAACCGAAAATCTGTTCGAGCGTGAGCGCGGTGTACGAATCTTGGATTCCTTCAGGAGATTCCCCGTCGAGGAACGCATAGACTATGGAATCGAGCGAAACCCGCGACCCGCCACGTAATATCCGCCGTTGCGCTGCTCGACGTACTCCATACCATTCAGTATACGACGTGTTACACTTGAGTTTTTGGTTTCCCCCGGCAAACCGAATCATAATCCCTGGAGGAGTTTCATAGCGTGGCAGAAAAAATGCGGCATATTTTTACGTCCGAATCAGTGACCGAGGGTCACCCGGACAAGATGGCGGACCAGATCTCGGACGCCGTACTCGATGCGGTGCTGGCCGAGGACCCTACGGGGCGCGTGGCCTGCGAAGTCCTGGTTACGACCGGAATCTGCGTGGTTTCGGGCGAAATTACCACCAAGACTTATGTCGATGTGCCGCGCCTGGCGCGCCAGGTCATCGCCGACATCGGCTATACCGACGCCGATATGGGGTTTGACGCCAAAACCTGCGGCGTTTTGAACACGATCCAGAGCCAATCCCCCGATATCGCCATGGGCGTCGATACCGGCGGCGCGGGCGATCAGGGCCTGATGTTCGGCTTTGCCTGCAATGAAACTCCTGAACTGATGCCGCTTCCGGTGATGCTGGCCCACAAGCTGGTCCGCCAGTTGAGCGAAGTGCGCCGCGCCGGGACGCTACCTTTCCTTCGGCCCGACGGCAAGAGCCAGGTCAGCGTGGAATACATCGACGGCAAGCCTGCGCGTATCGATGCGGTTGTCGTCTCGACGCAGCATGACGACCACGTTTCCACCGAAACTTTGCGCCTGGAAGTCCGGAAGCACATCATCGATCCGATCCTGCCCAAGCACATGATCGATTCGAACACCAAGTTCCACATCAATCCCACGGGGCGATTCGTGATCGGCGGACCGCACGGCGACACCGGCCTCACCGGCCGCAAAATCATCGTGGATACCTACGGAGGCATGGGACGCCACGGCGGAGGAGCTTTCTCGGGCAAGGATCCGACCAAGGTGGACCGCTCGGCTTGCTACATGGCTCGCTACGTCGCGAAAAATATCGTCGCATCCGGTCTTGCGGACCGCTGCGAAGTGCAGCTGGCATACGCGATCGGCGTCGCGGAGCCTGTTTCGGTGATGGTCGATACATTTGGCACAGGCAAGATTGAAGAGGATCGGTTGGTCGAGCTGGTCCGCGCGAATTTCTCGCTGACTCCCAAGGGCATGATCGATTCGCTGAAGCTGCGCCGTCCCGTGTATCGCCTGACGGCCGCGTTCGGACACTTCGGGCGCACCGAAGACACGTTCACGTGGGAAGCCACCGACAAAGCGGCCGCTTTGAAGGAAGCCGCCATGGCCACCGCCGCGGCCAGCAAATAATTTTAATCGGAGAACCTATTTATGAGCACAGCAACCACTACCGTCCCTTGCGACGTAAAAGATCTTTCGCTCGCCGAAGCAGGCAAACGCCGCATCGAATGGGCGGGGCAATCGATGCCGGTTCTGGCAGCGATTCGCAAGCAGTTCATTAAGACGCAGCCGCTGGCCGGAATCCGCGTGGCCGCGTGCCTGCACGTCACCACCGAAACGGCGAACCTGATGATCGCGCTGCGGGACGGCGGAGCTAACATTACCCTGTGCGCTTCGAATCCTCTGTCGACCCAGGATGAAGTCGCCGCCGCTCTGGTGCGCGAGTATCACATTCCGACGTTCGCGATCAAGGGCGAGTCCAACGAATCCTACTATTCGCACCTGAACGCCGCGCTTGATTCCGCTCCGCAGTTCACCATGGATGACGGCGCGGACGTGGTCGGCCTGCTGCACACGAAGCGCAAGGAGCTGCTCGGGAACGTCATCGGAGGTACCGAAGAAACCACTACCGGCGTCATCCGGCTGCGCGCGATGGCCAAGGATAAAGTACTGGCGTATCCGATCATCGCGGTCAACGACGCGTTGACGAAACACCTGTTCGACAATCGCTACGGCACTGGCCAGAGCACTCTCGACGGAATTATCCGCGCGACGAACATTCTGCTGGCCGGTCTTAATTTCGTCGTCGCCGGCTACGGCTGGTGCGGACGTGGCGTCGCGATGCGAGCCAAGGGGATGGGCGCGAACGTCATCGTCACCGAGATCGATCCGACCAAGGCAATTGAAGCCGTGATGGACGGATTCCGGGTGATGACCATGAAGGAAGCCTGCGCGATCGGCGACGTGTTCGTCACCGTGACTGGCAACAAGAACGTGATCGCGCGCGACCACTTCGACAAGCTAAAAGGCGGCGCGATCCTCTGCAACTCGGGCCACTTCAACGTCGAGATCGATCTCGAAGCGCTGGCCTCGGTTGCATCGAGCCGCAAGGAAGCCCGGCCTTTCGTCGAGGAGTTTTCGATGAAGGACGGCCGCAAGCTGTACGTGCTGGGCGAAGGACGGCTGATCAACCTGGCCGCCGCCGAAGGCCATCCGGCGTCGGTGATGGACATGAGTTTCGCCAACCAGGCGCTCTCGGCCGAGTACATGGCGAAAAATCACAAGACCATGGAGAACAAGGTTTACTCGGTGCCGGAAGAACTCGATAAACAGGTCGCGAAGATGAAGCTCGAATCGATGGGCTTCGCGATCGACCGCCTCACGCCGGAGCAGGAAGAATACCTCGCCGGCTGGTCCGAAGGAACATAGGCCGCACCTCACGAAAACATGGCCCTAGTAGAAGGTTGCAAGCATTCGCTCGATATCACCGTTCCGGTGCCCGAAGTAGAAAAAGAGACTGAGCGCGCCGTCGCCGAGATTCAGCGCAAAGTGAAGCTGCCGGGGTTCCGCCCCGGCAAGGCTCCGGTCGGCCTGGTCAAACAGCGCTTCGCGGGAGACATCCGGCAGGATGTGCTGGAAAAACTGGTCCCGAGATTCTTCCGCGCCGCCGCCGAGAAGGATCATCTTGAAGTGGTCGGGCAGCCCAATGTCAGCGATGTGAACTTCAAAGCCGGCGAGCCGATCACCTTTAAAGCGGAGTTTGAAGTCGCCCCGAAATTCGAGCTGGGCGAATATCGCGGCGTCACCATCACTTATAACGAGCCCGAAGTCACCGACGAAGAGATCGACGCCCGCATTGAAGAAATACGCAACCAAAAAGCCGAGTACGTCAACGAAGACCCGCGTCCTCTCGCGGACGGCGATTACGCGGTAGTCTCTCTCGAAAGCCTGTCAGGGGTAGCCGAAAAAGTCTCTCAGGATGAGCTGATGCTTAAAATGGGCGACGAAGCGACCATGAAGGAGTTTACCGAAAATCTCCGCGGCGCATCTCCCGACGAGTCTCGCGAATTCGACGTGGTCTATCCCGAGGATTACGACCGCAAGAATTTAGCGGGCCGCACCGTCCGCTTCAAAGCAACGGTGAAAGCCGTGCGCCGCAAAGAACTGCCCGAAGTGAACGACGAGTTCGCCAAGGACCTGGGCGACTATCAAACGGTCTTCGAATTGAAGGAAGCCGTAAGAAAATCCCTCAAGCACGATCGCGAGCACAAAGCGCAGGACGACGCCAAGCATCAACTGATCGACAAACTGGTCGACGCGCACGACTTCCCGATACCCGAGGTCTACATCGACCGGCAGGTGGAGATCAACGTCGAAAATCAACTGCGCACGCTGGCCTCGCAAGGCATCGATCCCCGCGGCATTAAGCTCGACTGGCAGAAGGTTCGGGAAACTCAGAAAGATAAGGCGGCGAGGGACGTGAAGGCGTCTCTGCTGCTCGACAAAATCGCCGACCGCGAAGCGATCGGAGCTACGCAGGAAGAGATCGACCGGGAAGTGCAAAAAATCGCGAGGCAGCAGCGCGAAGCCGTCGCCGCGGTGCGCGCGAAGCTACAAAAAGACGGAGCTATCGGACGGATCGCCGGTCATATAAGGACCGAAAAGACTCTAAACTTCCTCTTCGAGCAATCCCGCAAAGAAGCCGCGAAACCGGAGCCGGCTTCGGAATCTCCAAAAGAGTAGAGTAAGGATATGAGCCCAGAACGGCTGCGCCCTATCACGGTCGAGGCGGGTAAGTGTGGTGGTCGCCCATGTGTTCGGGGTCAACGCATTCGAGTGACCGACATTCTGGAACTCATCGCCGCGGGCGCGTCCCCTGAGGAAATCCTCGCAGACCATCCTTCACTGGAGCGGGAAGATATTCTCGCCGCCGTTGCCTACGCTGCGAACCAAGCCGGTCACGTCGTCTTACAGAACTAGCTTTCACCTTTGGTGGCGCGAGCTTCCGCTTGCAGGCGAGGCCTTCTAAACGACCCTCATCGGTGGGTGGGGCGGCGCCATGCGCTGCCGACAAGATGGAGTACGCTGGAGGCGATGTTCCAGCTCCTGAAAAAGGATGAGTTCTGCCTTACCTCCTTCCTTGTTCAGAAACCGTCGTACCAATTGTCGGATTTATCGCCGTGGCCTCTCGAAGGGCGGCCGCTTGATTTGGGCGGCTCGGATGAGCCATTTTCATGTTGTACTTGATAAGCGATTCCGTTAGGTTCGGCTTCAAGGCGCACCGTCGCTGATTACTTCGATCCCCAGATCGGGCAAGCGGGCTGGGTTTTTGTGCTAGAGGCGTTCGGCAGACTAGGCGCCCGCGCGCTGATTTATCTCAACAAATACACTGCAAACGTAGCCAGCCAATGAGCCCCCTCATAATGCTCGCCCGTCACCGCCGCCAACCCAGCCTTAGCATGCAAATCTGCGAGCTCGTCATGTCCCCCAATCCCGCGCAACATCCAAGCCCTGCTCAGATTCAACCCATCCAAATGTGAAAATTTTGGATCGCCGGGGTCAGGCGAAACCACCGGCCTCAACCACGAAACATCCGGCAGAAATTCTTTTAACCAATCCGCAAACTCCGCAGCAGGCATGACGCGGCGCATCACATCCGCCTCCGCCAAAATAGGAGACAGAAAATCCTCGCCCGATGGCTCATACTCCACCGGCGCCCGACGGTCGCTCAAATAAAAATCTCGGGCCCTCTGCGCGAAAAAATCCGAAGGATGCGAATCGAGGACCAGCCCCAGCGCGAACGCGGTATTACTATGTTCCCCGGACCTCACCGGATAAGGCAGTTTCTCGAGCCACGTCGAAAACCTGTCCAACACCGCCAGCTCCAGCGGACGAAGCACATCGGACCGCAGCTCCGCCGCCAGCGTCAGCAGCCAAGCCCAGCCGTAAGGACGCTCAAACGCCGCACGCCCTTCGTCGTTGAAGTACCGCAGCTCACCCGCGATATTCCCGGCCGTAATATTCCGCTCGATCGCCGCCCGAGCCTCACGCGCAAACCCGGCATCGGGAAACATTCGCGCCAACCGCGCCAGCATCCAATGCCCGTGGACCGCCGAGTGCCAGTCATAACATCCATAAAATGCCGGC
The DNA here is from genome assembly GCA_963698105.1 of Bryobacterales bacterium. GTDB lineage: Bacteria > Acidobacteriota > Terriglobia > Bryobacterales > Bryobacteraceae > Palsa-187. Next base: position 135,299 of record CAVOPN010000020.1, on the reverse strand, counting down.
GTCAGCAGCCTTGGCGGCCGAGCATCCAAATCCGACCGCAGCGTATGCGCGATCTTGTTAGGATACTCGCGCCCAACGCAGTCGAGCGCCAACCGGGCAAGCCTGGCCGCCATGACCTCATCGAGTCTATGAGTTTTCATCCGCGTTCATCCGCGTTCATCGGCCAAAATTTCTGCAATGATTTCCGGCAATCCGCATCATTCCGGCTACTGGTTACTTCGCCCCCCGTACCGCTCCCGCAAAACATTCTTCTGGATCTTCCCCGTCCCGCCCTTCGGCAGAGCCTCCGCCACCACCACCGAAGTCGGACACTTGAAGTGCGTCATCCTCTCCCGGCACCACGCGATCAGTTCCATTTCTTCAACCGAGCAGCCCGGACGGCAAGCCACCACTGCGCGAATCGTCTCGCCCCATTTCTCATGCGGCACCCCGATCACCGCCGCTTCCAGGACCGCCGGATGCGCCAGAATTGTCGACTCCACTTCCGGCGAATACACGTTTTCGCCGCCCGGCTTAATCATGTCCTTCTTGCGGTCGAGGATATAAAGGAACCCGTCCTCATCGAAGCTTCCCAGGTCGCCGGTATGCATCCAACCCCCGCGCAACGCCTCTTTGTTGATCTCCGGACGGTTCCAATAGCCCTTCATTACGTTGGCTCCGCGGGCGATCACCTCGCCGCACTCGCCTGTGGGAACATGGCGGTCATCGAAGTCGACCACGCGGACCTCGACCCCTAAAACCGGCTTGCCGGCCGCTGCCAACGTCGCGCCCCGATGAGCCTCATGCCTCAGAATCGTCAGCACCGGACTCGTCTCCGTCATCCCATACGCCTGCAAAAACTGAACGTGCGGAAGCTTACGCATCGCGAGCTCGATCAGAGGCCCGGGCATCGGCGAGGCGCCGTACAAGATTCTTCGCAGGCTCGACAAATCGAAGCTCTCGAATGACGGATGATTCAGAATCATGTTGATCATGGTCGGCACGAGCACGCTATCGGTGACCCGAAGGGTTTCTACCGATCTCAGAAATCCTTCGGCATCGAAGGTCGGCAGATAGCAGTTCGCGCTGCCCAGCATCGGCAGCATGTACACCGCCCAAAAATCCGCGGCGTGGAACATAGGCGCGGCATGCAGCCAGACGCCTGGCGTCATGCCGATTGCCGCCATGGTTTGCAGCGCGTTCGCCCACAAATTGCGATGCGTCAGCATCACGCCCTTCGGTCCGCCGGTGGTGCCGCTGGTGTAAAACAGTCCCAGCAAATCGTTCTCGTCCGGCTCCTCGAAACAGATGCCGGCATCGCTTTCGCCGCAGCCGCAGAGCACCAGCGGAGCGTGCTTCAACTCGCCGGCCTTCCCCGAAAAACCCCGGTCCACGAACAGCGCTTTGGCTCCCGAATCCACCAGCGTGAAATCGACGTCGTTCACGTTCCAGCGAGTATTGATCGGCACGATCGCAATGCCCGCAATCGCCGTCGCGAAGTACAATTCCAGATACTCGTGCGAGTTGAGCATCCACACAGCGACCCGCTCGCGCTTCTCGATTCCCAGCGAGCGCAAATACCGGGCCTTGCGCTGAACCCTCTCGTAGAACTCACTCCAGGTAAATCCACCGCTCGCCGGGTTCGACCCGTAAAAATGCTTCGCGCGACGCAGCCCAAAAAGTACATTCATAGAAACTCCTGATTATGCTCCCCCAACCGCGGAGCCCGGCCTGCCTCAGGTGGCGCGGCGCCATGCGCTGCGACCCGAACCGGAGTCAAACAACAATCCTTATCGCCGAGCTTCGTAAACCATTCCTCAGCCGTAGCGGTCTTAAAAATATCCTCCAAAATCGCGATGACAGCGTTCTGATCCAAATCCAACTGCCGCTCAATCAATTCCAAACGTCCCAATTCCCCGCACAAATTGGCCCAAAATTTCGCCTCCAGCGCCCCTACCGCAACAAATGAATTCTCAGCCGCCGCGTAAACGTGATAGCAGGCGTACTTCCCACTCAGTAACTCGACCGGCCCCCGACTTCGCGCCACCGGCAGTAACACTTCCAACCCGTCCGTCATTGAAACATCGATCCTCTGCCCGGCCCCGGAACGCTGCCGTCCCACGATGGCCATCAGAATCCCGATGACCGCCTGCATCGATCCGCCGGCCAGGTCCGCGATCTGCACGCCGGGAATCACCGGCCTCCCGTCCTCCGCCCGGATCAGGTCCAGCACGCCGGACATCGCCAGATAATTTACATCGTGGCCCGCGAGCAGGGAATGCGCCCCATAGCCGGTCAGGGCGACGTATATCAATCGCGGATTCCCTTCGCGGAGAATCTCATATCCAAGCCCCAGCCGATCCATCACCCCGGGGCGAAATCCTTCCAGAACGACATCGGCATTCCGTACCAGCTTGAGGAACGCTTCGCGGCCGCTCTTCAAATCCAGCACGACGCTCTTCTTCCCGCGATTGGTCAGTTCAAAAAGCGCCGCATAACTTTCGCGCGCATAATCGCCCAGCGGAGGCTGCTCGATTTTGATGACCTCCGCGCCGTGTTCCACCAGCCATCCGGTCGCCACCGCGCCCGGCAATAAGCGCGTCAGATCCAGAACGCGAATGCCCTCTAATGCGCCCGGCATTTCACCATCAGCCGGTCGATATAAGTAAGGACCGGCTTCCCATCCTGATTCAGCACCATAGTTTCAAACACCACTAATCCGCGCACGCCGTCTTTAGTCTGCTTCTCGATAGTCTTCTTGGTGACATGAATCGTGTCGCCGATAAACACCGGCGCAACGAATCGCAGCTGGTCGACGCCGCGAAACGCGACGATCGCCTCGTGGTCCGATGTCATCTGCACCATCAATCCGGTCGAGATCGAAAAGATCAGCGCCCCATGGGCGATGCGGCGTCCGAACGGCCCGGCTTTGGCGTACTCCTCGTTCACGTGCAGCTCCACAAAATCGCCCGAAAGCCCCGCAAAATTGACAATGTCCGCTTCCGTGACGGTCCGCCCGCGCGAAGTGCGAACCTGATCGATCGTGTAATCTTCGAAGTACATACGCAGTACGTTATAATCTCACTTTCTATGCGCAATAAAGTAACCGTAGTAGGCGGAGGCAACGTGGGCGCAAGCTGCGCCATGAACCTCGCGTTTAAAGAGCTGGCCGACGTGGTACTGGTCGACGTGGTGGAGGGCGTGCCGCAGGGTAAAGGGCTCGATATGCTCCAATCCGGGCCGATCGAAGGCTACGACGTTCACATCACCGGAGCCAATGATTATCAGGCTACGGCGAACTCCGACGTGGTCGTCATCACAGCTGGTTTAGCCCGCAAGCCGGGCATGAGCCGCGACGATTTGCTGTTCGCGAACTACGATGTTGTAAAGGCTGTCACGGAAAAAGTGGTCGAGCATTCGCCCAATTCGATTCTCGTGCTGGTGACGAATCCTCTCGACGCCATGTGCTGGACCGCGTATCAGACTTCGAAGTTTCCCAAGCACCGCGTCATCGGCATGGCCGGCGTTCTCGACACCGCCCGCTTCCGGACTTTCATTGCCGCGGAACTGAATGTCTCCGTCGAAAATGTGACCGCCGTCGTGCTCGGCGGACACGGCGACACCATGGTGCCGATCGTCCGCCTGTCCAGTGTATCGGGGATCCCTTTGACCGAACTGATGGATCAGTCGACGCTCGACAAGCTGGTCGACCGCACCCGCAACGGCGGCGCGGAGATTGTGAAGTATTTGAAGACCGGCAGCGCGTATTATGCTCCATCGGCCGCCGCTGTCGAGATGGTCGAATCGATTCTGAAAGACAAGAAAAAAGTTCTGCCCTGCGCGGCTCTGCTCGAAGGCGAGTATGGAGTCCACGGCCTGTTCGTCGGCGTGCCTGTGAAGCTGGGATCGAAGGGCATCGAAAAGATTTACGAGATCAAGCTGACCGACCAGGAGAAAGCCATGCTCACCAAGAGCGCGGCGGCCGTCGAGGAGCTGGTGGGCGTTATCAAATCCAAGATGGGAGTCTGACGTGGAACCTCAAACCATTGTGCAGATCGTGGCCGGCGTTCTGATGGTCCTGTGCGTCGCAATCATCATCCTGCGCCGCAAAGGGAAGAAGAAAAAGGAAGCGGAAGACGAGTTTTAAATGAGCATGGCTGTGCGCTTCCTGTTGCTGATTGCTGCCTGCGTGACTGCTTCCGCGCAGCTTAAGCTGAACCAGATTCAGATCATCGGCAGCCATAACAGTTACCACGCCGGAATGGCTCCTGGTGAAACAGCGTGGCTTAAGAAGCTGAATCCGAAATCCGCCGACGGCCTGGAATACAGGCATCCCGCGCTCGATGTGCAACTTTCGATGGGAGTGCGGCAAGTGGAAATCGATATCTACGCCGACGTAAAAGGCGGCCGCTACGCGCATCCCGCGAATCTGAAATTCGTCACGGACATGGGTCTCCCCGCCGACCCTCCCTTCGATCCGAACGGGCTTTTTCTGAAACCCGGTTTCAAAGTGATGCACGCCCAGGATATCGACTACCGCAGCAACTGCCAGCCGTTCACAGGCTGCCTGGCGGTGATTCTGAACTGGTCGAAAGAGCATCCCGGTCATCTTCCGGTTTTCGTGCTGATCGAAACCAAGGTGGGCGGCGGCCGCTCTTTTCAAACAGAAACCGAGCCCTTTACCCCGGCCGTTTTCGACGATCTCGATAAGGAAATCCGCTCGGTCATTCCAGCCGGCAAGATGATCGTCCCGGACCAGATTCGCGGCCGGCACGCGACCCTCGAAGAAGCGGTTCTCGCCGATGGCTGGCCTGCGCTCGACTCCGCTCGCGGCAAAATTATTTTCCTGCTCGATCAGAGGAAAGCGGAGGCGGATTATCTGGCCGGACATCCTTCCTTGAAAGGGCGCATCATTTTTACCAACGCGGAGCCCGGCTCGTCCGATGCGGCTTTCGTCGAACAGAACGATCCACTGAAAGACCCCGCGCTGATCCCGGGATTGGTGAAAAAAGGATACCTGGTCCGGACCCGTACCGATGCGGATACGGTGCAAGGCCGCAGCGGAGACACCAGGATGCGCAATGCCGCGCTCGCGAGCGGCGCTCAAATCCTGAGCAGCGATTATTACTTCAGCGAGAAAGCCTCATGGACCGGCTTTTCCGTAAATTTCCCCAAAGGCGAAGTTGCGCGCTGCAATCCGATCGTCGGTCCCCCGGATTGCGGTCCCATTCGCCCATAGACGCTAACCATCGGGAGCCGTCCTTGTGGCGCACGCACTCGTGGGTGCCGTGTCGACGTATGTCGATCGCATGTCAGTCCTCAAGACCGACTAAACTATTAGTTTGACTGAAATTGATCAGCGTCGCCGCACTCTCTCCGCGCGCCTGCCCGAACTGAAGCTCGATGCCCTGCTGGTCACCTCGGCGCCCAACGTCCGCTATCTGACCGGATACGCCGGGTCTAACGGCGTTCTCCTGTTGACCGGCTCCGACTCACATTTTTTTACCGATCCAAGATATGCCCTCGAAGCGGCGCAGCAGATCACCTGCAAGGTCCACGTCGAAAAGAAAGCGCTGCTGGTCGCCGCGGCCGCCGTCATAAAACGTAAGCGTCTGAAAAAAATAGGCTTTGAAAGTTCCGCGCTGCGCTATGAGGATTTTCTCAAAATCAAGGAAACCCTGCCTCTGGGTGCCGTGCCGCACCCCGTCGGACGCATCATCGAGGATCAGAGGATGGTCAAATCCGCCTCTGAAATCAGCCTGATCCGCCGCAGCGTTCTCACCAACTCCGAGGCTTATTCGAAAACCATCCGCCGTATCCACGCCGGAGCCCGCGAAATGGACATCGCCGCCGAGCTCGAATATCAAATGCGCGCCCTGGGAGCCGAAAAAGCCGCCTTCGACACCATTGTCGCCGCCGGACCCCGCTCGGCCCTGCCTCACGCACATCCCACTGGTCATCGGCTGGGCGAAAATGAACTATTATTAATAGATATGGGCGCCAGCCAGGAAGGCTACTGCAGCGATATGACGCGTGTAGCCCACACCGGAACGCCTCCCAGACGCATCTTGAAGCTCTATAAGGCTGTTTTAGAAGCACAAATCGCCGCGGTACGCGCCGTAAAAGCCGGTGTGACCACCGGTGAAGTGGACGCAGCGGCCAGAAACGTGTTAAAACGTCATGAGCTTGACCGCGCGTTCGTGCACTCCACCGGTCACGGTTTGGGTCTCGAAATTCATGAGCCGCCGAGGATCGCGAGAAAGGACAAGACCAGGCTTCAAGTGGGGATGGCCATCACCATCGAGCCTGGCGCTTATATCGATGGACTGGGCGGAATCCGCATCGAAGACACCGTGCTTGTGACGGAGCACGGCTCGGAGGTTTTGACGCCGACCCCGAAGGATTTCATCGAACTTTAAATGACTATTGACGAAATAAAAGAGCTGCTCCAGATTTTTAACGAAAGCGGCGTAGGGGAGCTCGAAGTGCAGCGCGGCGACGATCGCCTGCGCATCAAGCGCGCCGTCTCAAACAAAGAATATATCGCCATGCCCGTGCCCGCGCCGCAGCCGGTCGCGTCCGGCGCGCCCGCGCCTGCGCCCGCTCCGGCCCCGGCGGCCGCTCCGGCCAGAGCGACTGAAGCCGAGGGGATGCTGGTGAAATCCCCCATCGTCGGCACCTATTACGACTCGCCTTCGCCCGACGCTCCTTCGTTCGTGAAGGTCGGCGATTCCGTGGAACCCGGGCAGGTTCTCTGCATCATAGAATCGATGAAACTGATGAATGAGATTGAGGCTGAAACGGGCGGCATCGTAGCCGCCAAGCTCGTCGAAAATGGACGCCCTGTGGAGTACGGCGAGGCTTTGTTCTCGATCCGGCCCCGATAGCCCGGTATGTTCCAAAAAATCCTGATCGCCAATCGCGGCGAAATTGCGCTTCGCATCATCTGTGCCTGTAAAGACCTGGGCATTCGCACGGTGGCCGTCTATTCGGAAGCGGATCGCCACAGTCTTCACACGCGCTTCGCCGACGAAGCCATCTGCATTGGCCCGGCGAAAAGCGCGCGCAGTTATCTGGATATTCCCTCGGTCATCAGCGCCGCCGAAATCTCCAATGCCGACGCCGTCCATCCCGGCTACGGGTTCTTGAGTGAGAACGCCGATTTCGCCGAAGTGTGCGAAACCAGCGGCCTCACCTTCATCGGTCCCACGCCGGAAGTGATTCGCAAGATGGGGATGAAACAAATTGCCCGCTCCGTGATGGAAGAAGCCGGAGTGCCCATTCTGCCGGGCTCCAAAGGGATTTTAAAGTCGTTAGAAGAAGCGCTAGACTGCGGGGAACAAGTCGGCTACCCTGTCATGCTCAAAGCCTCCGCTGGAGGAGGCGGCAGGGGCATGCGCATCGTGCGCACCGCGGAAGAAATGCCCAACCTGCTTTCGCAGGCGCAAGCCGAAGCCGCGGCTGCGTTCTCCTGCGGCGATATGTACATGGAGAAGCTGGTCGAAAATCCCCGACATATCGAGTTCCAAGTGCTGGGCGACCGCCACGGCAACGTCGAGATTTTAGGCGAGCGCGAATGCTCCATCCAGCGCCGCCATCAGAAGTTAATTGAGGAAGCTCCTTCGACCGCGGTCACTCCGGAGCTGCGCGCGCGTATCTCCGAAAGCCTGCGCGTAGCGCTCAAGAAGATCGGCTATAGCAACGCCGGCACCGTCGAATTTCTAATGGACCAGTGCGGCAAGCTGTACTTCATCGAAGTGAACGCCCGCATTCAAGTGGAGCATCCCGTCACGGAAATGGTCACTGGTGTCGACCTGGTAAAGAGTCAGATTCGAGTAGCGGCAGGCGAGGCCCTAACCAGCATTCTGCGCGAGCCCATAACAATTCGCGGCCACGCGATCGAGTGCCGCATCAACGCCGAGCATCCGGACACATTCACGCCCTCGCCCGGCCGCATCACCGGCCTAAATTTGCCAGGCGGTGCCGGAGTCCGCGTGGATACCGCCGCCTATCACGACGGCGTGATTCCTCCGTATTACGATTCTCTGGTCGCCAAGCTGATCACCCACGGAGCCGACCGCGAGGAGGCCAGAGCGCGCATGAACCGCGCCCTGGATATGTTCGTCGTCGAAGGGATTTATACCTCGATTCCGTTGCACCTGAAAATCCTGGCGCATCCCGACTTCATCTCCGGCAATCTGGACACTAGCTTTCTGGTAAGAACCGGCCTGATCGGCGAAAAGAAGTAAAGCAGTTGGCAGGCGGAACCGCCTGCCCCACGCAACGTCAGCCAGTCTGCTGTGGCGCAGGCGGTTCCGCCTGCGTTTGCGCCTCTACTTCGTGCTATCGGATTGCTTGTCGTAGACCCGAACTTCATCCAACGGCTTGCCGCTCCTGCCCGTTCCTTTGTGGATGTCAGTGATCGTTTTGCCATCCGGCGAAACCGTCGACTCCAATACGCTCGTTTTCTTACCATTCGTTTTGAAAGTAACTCGAAGATAGTGGGAATCAATGCGCTCCGTTGTTTTCGTGTCTTGAGGATTGCCTTCGACGGGGTTGTCCTTCGCATAGGAAAGCACGCTGCTCGTCCTGCGAATCTGATCATCCGGCATCGGTTGCTCGAAGATGTTTCGAAAGCCATTGGGTATCGATTCCATGATGACCACTGTGCCCTTCCACCTCGTCGGGTCGGAAAGCATGGACTTCTCGATGTTGATTTTCCAGGTGCCGACGTAGGGATCGGCCGCGAACGCCGACAGCGAAACCGCGACCGCAATCATCCCTAATGCTCCACAGCGCATGTTTGTTCTCCTTCCGGGATCGAGCCATCGTACCAGGAAGCGAAATTCCAGTCTGGGTTCGTTCCGTAATTTTGGGTTCGCAGTGGGGCAGGTTCCCGACCTGCCCTTCGCGGCCTTGGGTTCGTTCGGTAAAAACATCTCTGCTCCCTTTAGCTGATTATTGCGGTTCCTTTCTCAAAATAACCTGAGTCTTGCGGGATGCGGGCGAGTTTTGATGCTAAGTATTGAAGCGAGAGGGAATAAAAGCGGATTTATTGCGAACTGGCAAAGAAAAGCCGGCTGAAAGGCCAGCTGCCGCCAGGATTGGCCGCCCCACCGGACGGCATTCGAGCGAATTCACGGTCTTGGGTTCGTTCTGTAAATTAGACCCACCACGGTGCCGTGGGCTGATCGCGGATTACGATTTGATTTAAGAAAGTCGCGGCTTTGGTTAGGCCTTCGTCGGGGGACATTAACGTATCTTCATGCTCGATCGACAGCACGTAATCGTAGCCGAACATTCGCAGCGTCGAGATAAATTCGGTCCACCAGGTGTACGCGTGGCCGTAGCCGCAGGCGCGGAAGATCCAGGCGCGGTGCGCTTCGTCCGTGTACTTTTTGGTATCGAGAACGCCCGTCATCGGCAGATTCGCGTCATAAATCTGCGTGTCCTTCGCATGGACGTGGAAAATGGAGTCGCCCAGGCAGCGGATGGCTTTGATCGGGTCGATCGCCTGCCAGAACATATGGCTCGGATCGTAGTTGCAGCCGATGCTCTTGCCGGCGGCGGCGCGCAGCTTCAACATGGTTTCCGGACTGTACACCACGAAGCCGGGATGCATTTCGATGGCGACTTTCACGCCGTGATTTTCCGCGAACTTCGCGTGACGGATCCAGTAAGGAATCACTTTCTTTTCCCACTGCCAGTCGAGGACGTCAAGATACTCCGGAGGCCAGGGGCAGGTCACCCAGTTCGGATATTTCGCCTTGTCGCTGTCGCCGGGGCAGCCGGAAAAATCGATGACCACGGGGATTTCCAGCTTCTCCGCGAGAAGGATCGTCCTGCGGCTGGTCTCCGCATACGCCTTCGCAATCGCCGGATTGGGATGCAAAGGATTCCCGTGCGAACTCAGCGCGCTGATCGAAAACCCGTTGTCGGTCAGCTTCGACTTAAAGTCCTTCAGCGCCGTGCGGTCGCTGAGCATCGATAGCTTGCAATGCGGATCGCCGGGGTAATTTCCAGTGCCCAGCTCGACGGTCGAGATATTGAGGGTCCGCAACTTTTCAAAAACTTTTTCGAGGGGAAACTGCGACAGCAACGGGGTGAAACAGCCGATTCTCATATGGAAACGAGAATATCATAGAGAGGTGATTGCACGAGTTGCGGTGGAGCATCGAAATTCGTACGTGCTGCGCTCGGAAGGCGGCGCGGAAATCTTCGCCACGCTAGCGGGAAAACTCCGCTATGAAACCTCGAAGCGCGAAGATCTGCCGGCCGTGGGCGATCTAGTCCGCGTGCGCGATACGGTGATCGAGGAAGTGCTGCCGCGGCGCACGGTGATTCTGCGCAAGGCCGCGGGCGACGGTTCCGAAGCGCAGGTGCTGGCCGCGAACGTGGACACGGTTTTCGTGGTCAGCGGCCTGGATGGCGATTTCAATCTCCGGCGGCTGGAACGATATTTCCTGGCGGTGCGATCGAGCGGCGCGCAGTGCGCGATTCTGCTGAATAAAGCCGACCTGTGCGACGACCTCGATGCGCGAATGCGGGAAGTGCGCGCGGTCGCGCCCGGCGCGGACGTGGTTCCGATCAGCGCTCTGCACGGCGAAGGGATCGACGCGCTGCGTCCTTACCTGGTGCCCGGAGAGACGGTCGCCTTTGTCGGCTCCTCCGGCGCGGGCAAGTCTACATTGATCAATCGGCTGCTGGGCCGCGATCGTCAATTGACGGGCGCGGTTCGGGAGACCGATAGCCGAGGGCGGCACACTACGTCGCATCGCGAGCTGCTCGAAACACCCGGGGGCGCGCTGCTGATCGATACTCCAGGCCTGCGCCAGTTGCAGCCCTGGGCGGGCGAGGACGATGTCGACGGCGCGTTTCCGGATATTGAGGAACTCGCGAGGGGGTGCCATTACCGCGATTGCGCCCATGCGGGCGAGGACGGATGCGCGATCGAAGCGGCACTCGACGATGGCTCGCTGGACTTCGATCGGTTCTCAAATTATCGGAAGATGAGGAAGGAAGCTGCTTACCTGGAGCGTCAGCTTGATGTTCGCGCGCAGCTGGATTTGAAGGCTAAGTGGAAGAAGATTCATAAGGCGATGCGCGGTGTGGACAAGCGGGGGTGAGCTGGAACGCCTTCGAAAGCACCGGGCATTGGGGTGAGGGGCCGGGGACAGCCTGCTCTGTCCACTGCGGCGCAGTAGGTTTGCGACGTTGCTGGACAGAGTAGGCAGTCCCCATTTTTCATGGCTTGTCGACGCGGCACGCTGGAACGCTTCGAAAACGCCAGGCAGTCGGGTGAGTGGCCGGGGCGAAAAGTGGGGACAACCCGCTCTGTCCACTGCGGCGCGGCAGGTTGCGACGCGTTGCTGGACTGGGGCGCCTTGGGACAGAGTAGCAGTCCCCATTCTTCGAGGTTTTCTATGGCGATCGGTGCGCCGATGGGTGCATCAAAACCCGGCACGCAAAAGCGGCATGCGCCAAACCGTGTTTGTGGGGCAGGGGCGAAAAGTGGGGACAGCCTGCTCTGTCCACTGCGGCGCGGGAGGTTTGCGACGCGTTGGTGGACTGGGGCGCCTTGGGACAGAGTAGGCAGTCCCCATTTTCGCGGTTTTCCATGGCGATCGGTGCGCCGATGGGTGCATCAAAACCCGGCACGCAAAAGGGGCATGCGCCAAACCGTGTTTGTGGGCCAGGGCGAAAAGTGAGGACAGCCCGCTCTGTCCACTGCGGCGCGGCAGGTTGCGACGCGTTGCTGGACTGGGGCGCCTTGGGACAGAGTAGGCAGTCCCCATTTTCGCGGTTTTCCATGGCGATCGGTGCGCCGATGGGTGCATCAAAACCCGGCACGCAAAAGCGGCATGCGCCAAACCGTGTTTGTGGGGCAGGGGCGAAAAGTGGGGACAGCCTGCTCTGTCCACTGCGGCGCGGGAGGTTTGCGACGCGTTGGTCGGAACTCACTGCTTCTTGGTGGTTTCTTTCTTGTCGACCTTGATGTAGCTGGCGGGGGAACGCTCGAATTCCTTCTTGTCTTCGAGGCTGCAGAAATAGTAGGTCTTGCCCTTGTACTCCGATTTCGGAGAGGTCGATTTATCGACGATCATGCCGCAGACGGGGTCCGCCGCTTTTTGCTCCGGTTTTTTGGCATCCTGCGCGGATGCGAACGCGGTCAAAATCAAGGCCAATGCCAGGCTGCGTAGTTTCATAACCTTTATGATAACTGCTCGTAAACAAACGCCGCCGCGGCGACGTCTTCGACGCCCAAGCCCAGGGATTTGAAAATCGTTACGGGCGATCCTGCCGGACGCGCCTCTACTTTCGATAGCTCGACAATTTTGGGATCCGACCAATCCACGTGGGCCAGCAGTAAATCGCCGGCCTCGATTTTCGCCTGCTCGAGGGAATCGACGGCGATCAACTGGGCGCGTCGAATCAGGTCCGAGGGCAGCTCGCGCCTCTGCGCCTGATTCGAACCCATCGCGTTGATGTGCGTGCCCACCGAGATCCACGCCGATTCGAGCACGGGATCTTTGGCGGAGGTCGCTGTCGCCACGATGTCCGCTCCGCGCAGCGCCTGCTCCGCGGTCGGGCACGCGCGCGCGCCGATCAGCTTCGAGAATTCGTTTCGCTTCGCTTCATTCCTGCTCCATACCCGGACGTCTTTGAGAGATCGGACTTCACGAATCGCCTCGAACTGCGCGCGCGCCTGGAATCCGCTGCCGATGATCGCCAAGGTGGATGCGTCGGGCGCAGCCAGAATATCGGTGGCGTATCCGGACGCGGCGCCGGTACGAATCTGCCCCAGAAAATTCGCCTCGAATTGAGCCAGGGGACGCGCTGTTTCCGCATCGAACAAGAGGAAGAAGAAATTCGCGCCGGTCTTGGGATTCGACGAGTAAATTTTGGTGCCGAAATATTTGCCCCAGGCGCCCGCCAGGCTATGGAGCGTCGATCCGGTGGGCAGGATCAATCGACGCCGGGTCTGATTCTGTGCGGCGCCGGTGCGCAGGTCCTTGAACACTTCCCGCATCAACCGGATGCCATCCGCCATCGGCAACAGTTTTCGCACCTGCTCTTCGGTAATTTGCAGCATCACTTTTTAATCTGCGGACGGACCAGCTCGAAACGATCGGTGGTCCTGGTATAAGTATTGCCCGCCATACGGCCCACGGCGGCGAGCTTTTCGGGATCGATGCGAAACTCCTCCACCATCGCGTCGTCGACGTGGAAGCGAATGACTTCGCCCAGGATCAGGGTGCCGCCCAGGGGTTGTTTGCTCACATCGATCGTCTGAAGCAGCTTGCACTCCATGTTGATGTGCGATTCCTGCACTCGAGGTGGATGGACCAAGTCACTGGGGGTGGGCGTGAGTCCGGATTCAGAGAACTCATCCACGCCGTATGCGTACTCGCCGGAAGTGACGTTCATCTTCGCAGCAAACTCTTCGCTGACGATGTTTACCACGAACTCTTTCGTCGCGCGGACATTGCGCAGCGTATCTTTGCACGGCTCGCGATAGGAGGCCGTGAAACACAGCACCGGGGGATTCGCGCTGGCCACCGTGAAAAAACTGAAGGGCGCGAGATTGGCCACGCCCTCCGGGGAAATGGTGGATACGAAGGCGATGGGACGGGGGACCACCGCGCCGACCAGTAACTTATAGATATTCAGCGGCGCTGTGGCCGAGGGATCGATGATCACTTGGGAATCCAGCTGGCCCAATACTCTTTAAACTCGCAGGGTTCGGCCGCGGGCAGAATGTGCAGAGGATTCAAACCGTCCAGCATGACGGCGTATTCTTCAGTTGCGGTCTTCTGTTTCTGATTGGCGAGCGCTTTGGGATGCGGACCGTGATGGATACCGCGCGGGTGGAGGGTCGCCATGCCCGGCTTGATGTTGTCCTTGCTGAAAAAATCGCCGTCGTGATAAAAAATGAACTCGTCGTAATCGGTGTTGCGATGGAAGAAGGGCACGCGCAACGCTTGGGGGTCCTGTTCGAGAGGGCGCGGCAGAAAGCTGCAGATCACGGCGCCTGGGGTCACGAAGGTCGCGTGCGCGCTGGGCGGCAGGTGCGCGCGATGACTCATCACCGGGCGGATGTCGCGCATGTTGATCTTCCAGACTGTCAGGTCGCCTTTCCAACCGACGACGTCAAGGGGATTGAAAGGATAAAAGACCTTCGAGTATTCGTCCTCGTGCTTGACGCGGACTTCCCATTCATGTCCGCCCGCGGGGGGCGCGCCGTCGAGCATCGGGGAGGGGTCGGGGGTGACGATCACGGCCGGGTCGTACAAGGCGTGCTGACCTAACAGTCCGCGGTCGGGTTCATCGAACTCGCCCTTGGATTGGATGACGAGGAAGAAATTATCGGTAGTTTTCGGAACCGGGCGGTAGGTGACGGAGCGCGGCAGCACGATGTAATCGCCCTTTTCAAAAGGCATGGGACCGAAATCGGTTTCCATGATGCCTTCGCCGCGATGGACGAATACGAGCTGATCGCCGTCGGAGTTGCGCATGTAATAGGGCATCGGCTCAGCGCGGCGGGAAACCATGATTTTGATGTCGTCATTGGCGAGAAACGCGAGCGGGGCGCCGCAGGGGTGGGAGAGATCGCGCGGCTCCAGTTTGTTCAGATCGAATAAGTGGGGCCGCAGCTTGCCTTCAAATCGCGTCCATCCGGTGGGGGGGTGGGCGTGATAGAGATGGGCGGATTTGCCGAAGAATCCCTTGCGTCCATGCTCCTCTTCAAACGTACCTTCCGGGATGCCGACGTGGGCTTGAGAAGCGATCTTGCCTTTCTTAAGGGGGTACATGCCTACAGCATAGCGCCAGTGCTGCTACGTCGCGAGGTGAGTAACTCCTTGACGGCTGCGGGGCGAAAAGTGGGGACAGCCCGCTCTGTCCACGGCGGCGCAGTAGGTATGTGACGCGTTGCCGGACTGCGGCGCCTTGGGACAGAGTAGGCAGTCCCCACTTTCCGGACACGTCGACACGAATGTCGACGCGGCACGCCTGGAGGCGCGCGCTACCAACAATAGGCGAGAGCGGTTACCGAGTGGGCAACAGGCGTTACGGGAGCTGGGCGCCGGGCATTACGATCAGGGAGAAGTGCGCTAGCACTCGGCCCAGGAAGCTGTCGCGCTCTGACAGGCTGACCCAATCCACTTTCTGCGGATCGTCATCGTCGGAGAAGAAGCCCACGCCGCCGCGGCGGAGGCGCGTATCGCTCCAGGAGCTGATTACCTGGCCGTTCAGATAGGTGATGAAGCGGTCGTCCTGGACGCTGACGCGGACCTTATAATTGCCGCCGCGTTCGAGAGTCACCGGGATGGGGAGCTGAACCTGATCCCAGATGCGCCCGTTCATCATGACGAAGCGCACCAGACCGGCGTTCGGCAAAGGACCGGGTTTGGTAATGACGATCTTGGTGGCGTAGTAGTTCTTCGCGTCGGTGGCGCGGAACGCCCAGCTCAGACTCTTTCTTTCGAGCTCGCCCTTAAATTCCATCTGGTAATTTTGCAGCGCTACGGAACGATTCCAAATCCGCAGATTGCCGGGATGCACGATATTCGGACCGGAGGGCAGGGAGAAGGTTTTGGGGTCGTCGACCTTGGGAACATTGCGCATCGCCACGGTGGTCCAATCCTTGAGACCGGCCGTGAAATCGTCGTGCAGAGTGATGGGAGCCCGCGAACGCACCAGGTTCGCGATGGTGTCGCCAACGCGGTCGATGGGACCTCTCTTACTGCCGGGGTCGAGCGAAGGCGCGGGAGGATACGCCGGACCGGCGCTGCCGCCGGATGGTCCGGGCAGCATCATGGCCGCGACCAGAAGCGCGCCCACGGTCAGGAATGCGAATACGGAGGCGGTCTGTCCGGCGGACGAGGGGGCCTTGCCGGGATTTTTTTTGCGATTCTTGGCGACAGACCAGGGTTCCTGGTCGTCCTCATCGCGAAGCGCCTGCGCGGAGGCCATGCGCGCTTCTTTACGATGCTCGGCGGAGCAGTATTGCTGGTCCATCATGGACCGGAAGAGCCCGATTTTTTTTCCGCACAGAAAGCAGAGCATTCGCCTATTTCAACAACCCGATTCTACCAGCTACATCCCGCAATCGATCCCATCTAGGTAAAGATAACCTAGGTACTGGGAACCTATGGGCTATGCGTTCTAAGGTGTAGCATTGAGTTTCGGTATTAAGTCATGGATTATGAGCCTGATAAAGAAGCGGTTATTCGCATCCCGATAGAGGATGTTCTGGACCTGCACACCGTTTCACCACGAGACATAATACCTGTCGTAGAGGAGTATCTGAGCGAGGCGCAGCGGCTTGGATTTCGGGCTTTGCGGATCATCCATGGCCGGGGAATCGGGGTGCAGAGGGAGGCGGTTCGCAAGGTTCTGGAGCGGACGGAGTTCGTCGAATCTTACAGCGACGCGCCGGCCGAGGCCGGAGGGTGGGGTGCAACTATCGTTACGCTGCGAGTGGACCCTGCTACAATCGGACCTTTGTGTTCCGCAAGGTCCTGATCGCTAATCGCGGGGAGATCGCTGTTCGCCTGATTCGCGGGCTCCGCGAGATGAATATCGCGAGCGTCGCCGTCTATTCCGATGCCGACCGGGCTTCGCTGGGGGTCCGGATGGCGGATGAGGCGGCCCATCTGGGCGCGGCTCCATCGTCTGAAAGCTATCTGCGCGCGGACAAAATCATCGACGCGGCATTGCGTCATGGCGTGGAGGCGATCCATCCGGGGTACGGATTCCTGAGCGAGAATGCAGAATTCGCGGACGCGGTTCGGGCGGCGGGACTGGTATTTATAGGTCCTCCGGCGGATGCGATCAAGAAGATGGGATCGAAGACGGCCGCGCGGCAAGTCGCTATTGCGGCGGGAGCGCCGGTGGTGCCGGGGACGGAAGCGGCGATTCACTCGATCGATCAGGCGCGCCAAACGGCCGAATCGCTGGGGTATCCGGTGTTGCTCAAAGCGGCGGCGGGCGGCGGCGGAAAGGGCATGAGGCGTGTGGACCGGGAGGAGGACCTGGAATCCGCCATACGCGACGCGTCGAGCGAGGCGGCGCACGCATTTCGGAACGACGAGGTTTATCTCGAAAAACTGGTGCTGGAACCGCGCCACGTGGAAATCCAGATTTTGGGGGATCATCACGGCCACATGATCCACCTGGGCGAGCGTGAATGCTCCATCCAGAGACGGCATCAGAAGGTGATCGAGGAGTGTCCTTCGCCGCTGATGTCGATCGACCCTGGTCTGCGGGACCGGATGGGGGCGGCGGCGGTGAAAGTGGCGCGCGCGGCTGGGTACGAGAACGCAGGCACCATGGAATTCCTGGTGGACCGCGACCGGAATTTCTATTTTTTAGAGATGAACACGCGGCTGCAAGTGGAGCATCCGGTCACGGAGCTGGTGACGGGGCTCGACCTGGTTTCGTGGCAGCTGAAGATCGCGGCGGGGGAGCGTCTGACGATCGGACAAGGGGACGTCCGGTGGACCGGATCGGCGATTGAATGCCGCGTTTATGCCGAGGATCCCGAGAATAACTTTCTGCCGTTTCCGGGGAAAATATCGTACCTGGCGGAGCCATCGGGCCCTGGAATCCGGCTCGATTCGGGCGTATATCAAGGCTGGAACGTTCCTTACGACTATGATCCTTTGCTGGCGAAACTGGTGGCTTGGGCTCCCGATCGGGAGGCGGCGATCCATCGGTTGAAGAGGGCACTGACGGAATATAAGGTGGGCGGCATCCGGACGAATCTGTTTTTCTTCGCGGAGATACTGGATGACGATATGTTTCAGCGGGGTGAACTTTCGACAGCCTTCCTAGAGGGGTTCTTTGCGCGACGCAAACCGGCTGCGGAACCTTGCGCTGAGATGGAAGCCGTGGCGGCGATTGTCGCGGCGCTGTCAAGAAAGAAGCCCGAGGAGACGCGCGCGAATCCGGTCAGCAAATGGAAGTGGGATCAGTGAAACTGGACGTCACCGTTAATGGGCGCGCGGGCGCGCTGGTGCTCGAAGGGTCCAGCTTCGAATACAGCGGCCTTGCGAAACAATACTCGATGGAGGCGTCCGGGCCGGGAATTTTTTCTATTTTGATCGAGGGGCGCAGTTATCAGGCGACGATCCTTGGGCCGGGGATCATCCAGGTCGGCAATCGGATTTTCGACGTCGAGATTTTCGATCCGCGGGAGCTGCGGGCGCGCTCCACTGCCGGGGCTTCGCATGGACGTCAGAACATCGCTGCGCCGATGCCGGGGAAAGTTGTGCGCCTGCTGGTGGCGGAGGGCGACCACGTTGAGCCGGGGCAGGGACTGATTGTGGTGGAGGCGATGAAGATGCAGAATGAAATGAAGTCGCCCAAAACCGGCGTGGTGGTCGAAATCAAAACCAAGGACGGCGCGACGGTGGCCGCGGGCGAGATACTGATAGTCATCGAGTAACCTTATGCTCTCTTCTGAAAAACTGGTAGCGTTCGTCAGCACTACAAATGCGGATCATGCGCGCGCGTTCTATCGCGACAAACTGGGGCTGCGCCTGGTTTCAGAGGACGGGTTCGCGCTGGTGTTCGATAGCGGAGGCGCGCCGCTGCGGGTTGCGCTGGCGAAAGAAGTGAAGCCCATTCAGGGGACCGTACTTGGCTGGGACGTGAAGGATCTGCGGGCGACGGTTCTCGATTTGAAGAAAGCGGGGATCACGTGCGAGATTTTCGGTTTCTTCAAGCAGGATGAGCTGGGTATTTGGACGGCTCCCGGCGGCGATCAGGTGGCGTGGTTCAAGGATCCGGACGGGAATATTTTGTCCGTTTCGCATCACACCAAAGATGCCTGACGCGAATTGCAAGATCTGCGGCGGGACGGGCTGGAAGATTGTCGAGCGCGGGGGACTTTCGGGCGCGGACCGGTGCGAGTGTTCCTATGTCAGCAGCAATCTGGCCTACAAGGAGAACGCGCGCATACCGCCGCATTTTGAGCGTGCGTCGCTCGATAATTTCATCGTGCCGCAGGACAATCCGCTTACGCGCGCGAGCCTGGGCAAGGTGCTGCTCGATGTGAAGGGTTTCGTGCGCGAGTATCCGGCGGTGGATCCTCCGGGGCTGTTACTGATCGGCGAACCGGGCACCGGCAAGACGCATCTGGCGGTTGCGGCGCTGCGGGCGCTGCTCGAAAAAGGCTATGAGGGAGTGTTCTTCGATTATCAGAATCTGTTGGATCGGATTCGCAAGGGCTACGATTCGACTTCGGGCGCGAGCGATCGGGAAGCGTACCGCTCCGCGCTCGATGCGCCGGTGCTGCTGTTGGATGAGCTAGGTGCGCATCGGATGACGGATTTCGTAGAAGATACTGTTACGTCGATCATCACGGATCGCTATAACAATCACAAGACTTTGATTGCGACTACGAATTTAACGGATCCGGACATCACCGGGTCCGTGATGGAGTACACAGATGCCGGGGGCGTGAAGCTGGGGCGCAGGACTCTGGCGGAGGTGATCGGGGTGAGAGCTCGGTCGCGATTGTTCGAGATGTGCCGGGTCATATGGATGCGCGGGATTGATGATTATCGGGTGAAGCGAGGGAGATAGGCGGAGGACAGGTCGGGGACCTGTCCTACCTGCGGACTGGCGGGGCGGAGGCGCGGACGGCTCTTTCGAAGGCCCAGCCGCGGATTTGATTGATTTGCTCTTTCATCGTGCGCGACAGAGGGACCATTTTTGCTGCGATCAGAATTAGATCTTGCAGCATGACCGTCGAATCGGCGAGGCGGGCCTTGGTCACGGCGGCGATTACGCACTGCTCGATTTCGGCGCCGGTCCAGCCGACGGTGAATTTCGTGAGTTGCTCCAGATCGAAGCCGGTGATATCGACGCCGCGGCGCGCTAAGTGGATTTTGAAAATCTCCAGTTGCTCGTCTTCCAAGGGGATGTCGACGAAGAAGACTTCATCGAAGCGGCCTTTGCGGATCATTTCGGCCGGTAGGAGATCGATTCGATTGGCTGTTGCGGCGACGAAAAGTCCACGCGTCTTTTCCTGCATCCAGGTCAGGAAGAAGGCGAAGATACGGCCTTGCTCGCCGCCCGATTCGGCAGAGTTAATTCCCATCTCGATTTCGTCGAACCACAGTACGGCGGGAGCCATATCCTCCATCATGCGGCAGGCGGCGACAAACGCGCCTTCCGGTTTGCCGTGGCGCCCTGAGAAGATCTCGACCATATCGACTCGATATAAGGGAAGCTGAAAATAGGAGGCGGTCGCTTTTACGGTGAGGCTTTTTCCGCAGCCTGGAATGCCCATGATGAGGATTCCTTTGGGGACAATCTCCTCGCTCAGACTGTCGCGCATCTGAAAAAGTTTTCGGCGCTCGAGCAGCCAGGTTTTTAGTCCTTCGAGTCCTCCGACCTCGCCTAGCTCGGTGCCGGTGGAGATAAATTCGATTACGCCGCTGCGATTTACGAGCATCCTCTTTTCTTCGAGCAGAGCCGGGAATGCTTGCGGTCCCAACTGAGGATCAACGGCGAGTGCCCGGCGGAGCGCGTACTTGGCCTCATCGAGTGTCAGGCCTTGGAGGGCGCGGGCGACGGAGTGCAGCGTGTACTCACCGGCTGGCGTTTCTTCCTTGAGAAACTCGACCAGCTCGACCAGATCGGGCGGACGCAGCTCCAGAAAAATCATGCTGCGTTCCAGCTCCTCGGGGATAAATCGGACGGGGGAGCTGATCACCACAAACTTTCCGGAGTCGAGCAGATGCTCATAAACATCGCGGAGGCGACGCCGGATTTCCGCGGAGTCGCGCAGGGCTTCATGAAAATCCTTCAGATGGAAAATGCCGGCGCCTTTTTGAGCAATGATGCGATCGAGAGCGGCGCGAGGGGTTTCGGCGCCATTGCTTTCGGTGGAACTCCAGGTCCACACGGGGGCATCGATCTTTTGGGAAACCTCGCGAAGGACGCGTACGACGCGCTGTTCCTCGGCTGATTGGATATAGGTCAGAGGGCGTCCGGAGGCAAAAATCTCACGAACCGTGCGGGCGGCGCGGCTCTCCACTGTGTTGTCGGCCATTCATGTTCATTATCACTAAGGAATCTGAAAGCCGCTAACTATTCTCTTCCATTCGACTTTGGACTTCTGGAAATTGACCAAGAGACAAACGTTGCGTCCGGTCGCCGTCAGGTAAATAAGACATCGCGCCACATGTTCGTTCGCAAGCCGCTCCACGCATTTCAATTCAACGACCAGCACGTCTTCGACGAGGATATCGGCACAGTATTCGCCGACGCACGCTCCTTTGTACATCACCGAAATGAAAACTGCGCCTTAGCACGCAATCCGCGAAGCCCGAGTTCCCTTAACAATGCCCTTTCGTAAACCTTCTCAAGAAAGCCGGCCCTAAGCGTATTCGAAACCTCAATAAGGGCACCTATGACATTCTCAGTAAGTGAATCCGGACATGGGCGTTCGTCGGTGTTCATCGGCGGCTGATATATTGTGCTTTCCCCGTCCGACATGCCTCAAAAGTTATTGCCGCCGATGAACACCGATGAACGCCGATGTTACGATGGCATATATGTCCCAAAGCTTCTCCCGCCGGGGTTTGTTTCAAGCCGCACCCCTTGGCGCTGCTGCGGCGTTTTTGTCTCCTCAACACGCCTCCGCGCAGGAACAGCCTGCCGCTATTCCGAGTTTGAAATTCGACATCGAGGCGCAGACGCATTGGAAGGGCGAGGCGGGGTCCGCTAACGAAGCTACCGTGGCTGAGTTCCCGGTCTCGCAAAGTATTGCCGGGGTTTCCATGCGGCTCAAGCCCGGAGCCATTCGCGAACTGCATTGGCACGCGCTCGCGGCGGAGTGGGCTTACATGATTGAAGGGCGCGTCCGCACTACGGTGGTGATGCCCAACGGGCAATCGGCCATCGACGAATTCGGTCCCGGGGACACCTGGTATTTTCCGCGCGGGCACGGACACTTGCTCCAAGGGCTGGGGCCTGGCGAGGCTCATTTCTTATTGGGTTTCGACAACGGACATTTCTCCGAGTTCGGGACGTTCAGCATTACGGATTGGATTGCCACTACGCCGCCTGAGGTCGCGAGCCGCGTACTGAATCTGCCGGCTTCGGTGCTTGCGAAATTCCCGAAGAAGGAACTTTATATTGGTCCGGGGGAAGTCCCTGGCACGATCCTTGAGGAGTTTCGGTTGAGCAGCAGCCAGACCAGCCAGTTTGCGCACAAGTATCGTCTGGATATGCAGGCTCCGCGGGTGTTCGAGGGCGGCATGGAATATATCGTCCAGCAGAAAGACTTTCCGATTCAGACCACTTTCACCGCGGCGAAGATGATTCTTCAGCCGGGGGCTTTGCGCGAGATGCACTGGCATCCGCATGCGGACGAGTGGCAATACTATTTAAGCGGACAGGCTCGCATGACCGTGTTCGGCTCGCATGGGCGGACGCGGACTGAAGAATTTAAAAAAGGGAATGTGGGATTTTGTCCGCAGGGGTATGGGCACTATATCGAACAGATCGGCGATCAGCCCACCGAACTGCTGATCCTATTCAATCACCCCGAGTTTCAGGAGATTTCCCTGGCGAACTGGTTGGGAGGGAATCCGACGTCGCTGCTCTCTGCGAATTTCGGCATACCGAAAGAGGCGATTGATAAATTGCCGAGGAAAGAGCGGGGGATTATTCGTAAGGGCTGATTTTCTAGGCCGCTACAGCGCGGAGTTTTATGTCTACGATCGGCGAGGTTACGATCGGGCCGCGGTAGTTGGGGTGGCGGTATTCGAGATGCATGCCTCGGCCCAGGTAGGCGGATTTTAGCATCGAACCTCCCCAGTTGCAGCCGCTGATTCTTACCAGCACTGGTTCGGGACAGAACTCGGGGTGGCCGGAGATGAAGGCTAGGCCGTCGGCGCGCAGAGTGAGCGTGTAACCGCGATTTTGGGTTACCACTTCGAGCGTGCTTTCGTCGGGCAGATCCTTGAGGTAAACGCCGCCTTCGATTTCGCTGCGCACGATGTTGCGGTTGACGTGGTCGCTCAAATTTTGGTGCGGCGAAAACATTCCTGCTTTATTCTACCTCTACAATAAGGTATCGACACATGGGAATTTTTTATGATCGAACGGGGCTGGTGGAGGCTCGCGCGGGGTGGAAAAAGGCCGGGAAAACGGTGGTTTTCACCAATGGATGTTACGATATTTTGCATCCTGGCCACATCCGGCTGCTGGAAAAAGCGCGTTCTATGGGAGATGTGCTGATTCTCGCGCTGAACACGGATGCAAGCGTCCAAAGACTGAAGGGGCCTACGCGTCCTTTGATTCCTGAGGAAGAACGGGCGCGCATGGCTTTGATGCTGGAGGCCGTGGATGCGGTGACTCTGTTCGACGAGGACACTCCGCGGGAATTGATCGCCGAGGTGCTGCCGGACATCCTTATTAAGGGCGCGGATTGGGCGCATTTTATCGCGGGGCGCGAGGAGGTGGAGGCGGCGGGCGGGAAGGTGATGGCGCTGGCGCTGGAGCCTGGGTATTCTACTACGAATATCGTGGAGGAGCTGTTGAAGAGGGACGTCGGCTGAAGCGATGCTTGAAGCTTTACGCGCTGGCAGGCGGAACCGCCTGCCCCACACGAAGCTAACGCTCAAAGCTGAGGCAAGCACCACAATTAAATGACGCATCCGGCGGTTCGCGACCTCTTTCATACGCTCAGCCGGGATCCGGCGTTTCAGGAGCTGGCCGGTAAGCTGGTGCGGCGCGAGGCTGGACCTTTTTCTCTCGCGGGGTTGACGCCTACTTCAAAGGCTCTTTACCTGGTGCTGCTATGGCAGGTCACCGAGCGGCCGATGCTGGTGGTATCGGATAACAATCAGCATGCGGAGGCGCTGGCGGAACTGGTCTCGACTTTTTTCGACCTATTGATTTCGCGGCCGGAGGTCGGCAGGCCGCAGACGATTCCCGCGCTCGATGTGCTGCCGGGCCAGAATGTGGCTCCGCATAAAGAGATCGTCGAGCAGAGGGCGATCGGGCTGTGGCGGATGACTTCGGCTACGGTTCCGCTCACCATGGTGCCGGTTCCTTCGATTCTGCTGCGGGTGCAGGATCCGGAATATTACCGGCGGCTCACGCTGACGCTGACGGTAGGCGAGGAGGTTCCGCTCGATGCGCTGGAAGATCATCTGCGGTCGATCGGATATGAGCGGCGCGAGCCGGTCGAGATGGTGGGCGAGTACTCGATTCGCGGAGGCATCCTGGATGTGTTTCCGGCGGAGAGCACGCGGCCTTTGCGCATCGAATTTTTTGGCGACGAGATTGAATCAATCCGGCGGTTTGAGGTGGAGACGCAGCGGAGCGTGCTGAAGATCAGCGAGGCGCAGGTGCTGCCTTTATCGGAGCCTGCGCAGTCGCAGCCGGAACATTCGCTGCTGGATCTGGCGCCGGGGGCGCTGGTGGTGATCGATGAGCCGGAGCAGGTCACGCTCGCGGGCGAGAGGCTGTGGAAGAGGCTGGACCAGCATCCGGATTCGGCGCAATATTTCTGGCATTGGGAAGAGTTGAAGCCATCGGTTACCGTCGCGTTGCGCGAGTTGGATTTGGATGGAAGCGCTCCGCATATGGCTACGCGGCCTTCGATGGCGTTTCACGGCAGCATGCAGGTTGCGGTCGCCGAAGCCAAGACGATGGTCGAGCAAGGGTATCGCGTGGCGTTCTTTGCGCCGTCGAATGGGGAGCTTGAAAGGCTCGCGGATATTTTGCGGGAATATTCGGTGCCGTTCAGTTTGGGGCTGGCTCCGAATGAGGCGGCGTCTCCTTATTTGGCGGAGAGGGCTTACCTGGCGGGACCGGTGGCGAGCACCTATTTGATCAAGGGGCTGGTGCGGCGCGGGGTGATTTTTCCGGACGCGAAGATTGCGTTTATCGGGTCTGAGGATTTGTTCGATCCGTCGGATCTGGTGGCTCGGCCGAGCCTTACTAAGGGCCAGTTGTCGGCCTTCGCGGCGGATCTGGCGGATTTGAAGGCTGGCGATTACGTGGTCCACGTAACGCACGGAGTGGGGCGATTCCTGGGGCTGCGCGAGATCGTGCAGGGCGAGCAGAAGGGCGACTTCATGCTGCTCGAATACGCGGGGGAATCGAAGCTGTACGTTCCGCTGACGCGCATGGATCTGGTCGAGAAGTATCGCGGCGCGGGCGAGCAGGGGCCTCCTCTGGATCGTTTGGGCGGGGCGACTTGGACGGCGCGGAAGACTCGCGTCAAGACCAAAATGCGCGATATGGCGGACGAGCTTTTGAAGCTCTACGCGGAGCGGCGCATGGCGGAGGGATTTTCATTTTCCAGCGATTCGAACTGGCAGCGTGAGTTTGAAGATGCGTTCGAATATGGGGCGACTAAGGATCAGATCAGTGCGGTGAAGGATATCAAACGCGACATGGAATCGCCGCATCCGATGGATCGTTTGTTGTGCGGCGATGTGGGATTCGGGAAAACCGAGGTCGCGATGAGGGCGGCGTTCAAGGCGCTGGGGGATGGGAAGCAAGTCGCCGTGCTGGCTCCGACGACGGTGCTGGCGTTCCAGCATTTCGAGACGTTCAAGAGGCGATTCGCGGCGTTTCCGGTGCGGATCGAAATGTTTTCGCGATTCCGGTCGGCGAAGGAGATTAAGGCGGCGCTCGATGAGTTGGCGCTGGGACGGATTGATGTGGCGATTGGGACGCATCGTTTGCTATCGAAGGACGTGGAGTTTCGGGACATCGGGCTGTTGATCGTCGATGAGGAGCAGAGGTTCGGCGTACGTCACAAGGAGAGGCTGAAGCAGATCCGGAAAAATGTCGACGTCCTTGCGATGAGCGCGACGCCGATTCCCCGGACGCTGCACATGTCGCTGTTGGGGATTCGGGACATGAGCGTGATCGAGACTCCGCCGAAGGATCGGCTGGCGATTCATACGGTGGTGGCGAAGTACGATACCGAAATTATCAAGCAGGCGATTGAGCAGGAACTGGGGCGCGGAGGGCAGGTTTATTTTGTCCATAACCGGGTGGAATCGATATTTTCGCGCGCGGCGGCGATTCAGGAGTTGATTCCGAGTTGCCGCATCGGCGTGGGGCATGGGCAGATGGGCGAGCAGGAGTTGGAGAGAGTTCTGCTGGGGTTCATGCGGCATGAATACGACGTTTTTGTGTGCACCACAATTGTCGAGAATGGGCTGGATATTCCGCTGGCGAATACGATGATTATCGAGAATGCGGAGCGGCATGGATTGTCGGAGTTGTATCAGCTTCGTGGGCGCGTGGGGCGGTCGAACCGGCGGGCGTATGCGTATTTATTGGTCCCGCAGGATACGGAGTTGAGTGAGATCGCGCGCAAGCGGCTGGCGGCGCTGCGGGAGTTTTCGGATCTCGGAGCGGGGTTCAAGATTGCCGCGCTCGATTTGGAATTGCGTGGCGCGGGGAATTTATTGGGCGGGGAGCAGCACGGGCATATCGAGGCGGTCGGGTTCGATATGTATCTCAAGATGTTGGAAGAGACGGTGCAGGAACTGAAGGGGATCGAGGTGCCGTTGGAGGTGCATTCCGCATTGAACCTGGGCTTGGATATTCGGATTCCGGTGGAGTATATCGCGGACGAGCATCAGCGATTGCGGGCATATAAACGGGTGGCGGATGCGAAGGACCCGGAGCAGGCGGAGATTGTTCGAGGGGAACTGGCGGATCGGTACGGGCCGGTGCCGGATGCGGTCGAAACGCTGGTGCGGTTCGCGTTGTTGAAGACGGCGGCGCAGAAGGCGGGGATTGAGGCGATCGACCGGAGGGGTGGGGCTCTGCATATTAAATTTCATCCCGGTGCGAAGATCGATCCGGCGAAGCTGATGGCGCTGGTGTCGTCGAAAGACGGGGCGCAGTTTAGCCCGGCGGGGGTGCTGCGGCTGCCGCTCGGAAATGCAAGCGCAGAACCGGCGGTGGTGCTGGAGTCAGTGAAAGAATCGATCGATGTGCTATCGCCAGGGTGATTGTCCCGGCCATGCGCGAATGGTTTCGATGGCCCATTTCGTGGATTTATCGGCGTGGCAGACGCCGCAGGGATTGGGCACGCCGGATTGTTCCGTCACAGTTGGCGAAATAAATTTGAAGGTGTGACTGCGGACGTTGACGTCGGCGATGGTCTGTTCGATTTTCGGCATATGACATCCGACGCACTCGCTGCCTGCACTTCCTGCGCGATGGTGCGTGTGGGCTTCGATAGTGGCCGCGCGAGGCCCGTTCGGAGAGCCTGGGCCATGACACTGGAGACACATTGAGTTGACCGGTTTGCGCAGGTCGGCATTGTTGCCGGTGCCGTGAGGATCGTGGCAGCTGAAGCAGGTTATGCCGTGGATATACATCTCGCTCTGCGCGAAATCGTTGCCCTGCATACGATTTTTGTGCGCCGTGCCGTCGGCGAAATGGGTGAACGTCGTTTCGCCCAGCTTGTGCTCTTCCAGCTGCCAATAGTCTTTCAGGCTGTTTCCCATCTGAAACCCAACGGGCCAATCGTAGTAGCGCCCTTCGATAGGATTCTTTAGAGGACGCCCCTGTGAATGACACTGGATGCACGTATCATTGGCCGCGACGAAATCGAGATGCGCCGGATTCACGATGTTCCCCTTGCTGGGCTTCGCGTTATGGGCCGCGCCGGGCCCATGGCAGCGCTCGCAGCCGACGTTCCATTCCGTCACCGTCTTGGTGCGGATGTCGTAATTCAACGAATGGCAGCCGTCGCATAAAGGACCGGTGGGGCGCCGTGAATTCTCCGCCGGATAGAACGGAGTCCACCAGTCCGTGCCGTCCTTAACCTGGTAGGGACGCCAGATTTTATGCGTGATGTCCCATTGCGCGGGCAATGGAAAATAGTCGCTGCCAACGCGCTTGAAGTAGCGCTGCTTCCACTTACTTCCATAGGTGAACGCGATATCTTCTTTCGTGAAGGTGACCAGAGGATCGGGTTTCGAAAGATCGGGCAGTATGGCCTCCGGATGAACGGCTGGGTCCAACACCACATTAGCCATGCGAGTCTTCGCCCAGCGATCGTATATGGAGGCATGGCAGGGCCGGCAAGAGGCGGATCCGGCATATCCAGATTCTGCCGGTAACGACGCAGGCAGGGCGAGAACCAATAGAGCACAGTGTAGCTTCATCGCCACAGAGGATTTCTCCACATGACGCTATCGTCGCATCAATTTCAGAGGAATCGGAGCGGCCCAACACGTGCCGTCGTTATCGAAAGGGCAGGTATACTAAGACTATGCGTTTAGGTATTTTCTTTCTGGCGCTGAGCCTCTATGGGGCCGACGTCACCTTGATGGAAGAGATCATCTGCAAGGTGAACGGCGACATCATTACAAAAGGCGAGATGGCTCGCGACCGAAAACTGATGGAGTCGGAGCTGCGGCAGCAGGGGCTTTCCGGTGTGCGGCTGGCCGAGGCGCTCAACGAGCGGTCGAAGGATATTCTGCGGGAGAAGATCGATCAGCTGCTGCTGGTGCAGAAGGCCAAGGAACTGGATATCAAGGTCGACAGCGAGCTGAATAAGACCATGCTGGATATTCAGAGGACGTCGAAGATCGTCGATCCCGAGAAGTTTCAGGAGTACGTGCACCAGATGACCGGCGAGCCGTACGAGGATTACAAAGCCGAGATCAAGAATAATCTGCTGCGGGAAAAAGTGGTGCGCGAGGAGATTTCGCGCAAGATCATGTTCAAGCAGGACGAGCTGCAGAAATATTACGACGAGCATAAGGATGAATTCATGCGCCAGGAGCGCGTTTTCCTGCGCAACATTCTGGTTTCGACCGAGGGAAAAGACGCGGCGGGAATCGCGGCGGCGGAGAAGAAGGCCAAGGATCTGGTTACAAGGGCGCGCAGGGGAGAGCGGTTCGCGGAAATGGCGCAATCGAATTCCGACGCTCAGAATTCGGCGCAGGGCGGCGAGATGCCCGCGTTTCAAAAAGAAGATCTGCGGCCGGAGCTGGTGGCGGCGATCTGGAACCAGTCGCGCGGATACGTGACCGATCCGATCAAGGTGGAAAATCCGAACGGGTTCGCGATTTTCCGGGTGGAGGAACATCAGAAGGCGGGGCTGGCCGACTTTGAAGAAGTGCAGTATGAGGTGCAGGACAAGCTGTTCCGGCCGAAGATGCAGCCTGCGTTACGCGAGTACATGACCAAGCTGCGGGCGGTCGCTTTTCTGGAGATCAAGCCGGGGTATGAGGATACGGGCGCGGCTCCGGGAAAAGATACGTCGTGGAGTGATCCGGCGCAGTTGAAGCCGGAGACGGTGTCGAAAGCCGAAGTTGCCGCGAGAGGGCACCGCAAAAAGCTGCTGGGATTGATTCCGATTCCGGGGACCAACACTACCGCGACGGGCGTTTCCTCTTCGAAATAGGGAATGAAGTCACCTTTTGTAACCGACCTTCAGCCGGACCAGATCATCACTGGGACGTTCCTGGTTCAGCATAAGGACGTGCGGCAGAAGAAGTCGGGCGACGTGTATCTATCGCTCACGTTGTCCGATAAGACGGGCGAGCTGGACGCCAAGATGTGGGACAACGCGGCGGAGGCGGTGGACGGTTTCGCTCAGGACGATTTCGTACGGGTGAAGGGGCTGCTACAGGTTTTTCAGAACCGTCCGCAGCTGACTCTGCATAAGATCCAGGCGGTGATCGACGCGGAAATCGATGTTTCGGATTATTTTCCGGCGTCGAAACGCGACCGGGATGAAATGTTCCGGGAGCTGGAAGGATGGGTCGCATCGATCGGCAATCCGCACCTGAAGGCGCTGCTGGAGGCGATGTTCGCGGATGAAGAGATCGCGCGGGCTTACCGGATCGCGCCGGCGGCGAAGGCGATTCATCATGCTTGGCTGGGCGGGTTGATCGAGCACGTACTTTCGTTGTGCGCGCTCGCGAAGTTCACGGCGGCGCATTATTCGAATATCGATCTGGATCTGCTGCTGACGGGCGTGATGCTGCACGACATCGGCAAGATCAGCGAGCTTAAGTACGCGCGGAGTTTCAGCTACTCGACCGAAGGGCAGTTGCTGGGACATATCGTGATCGGACTGCGGATGATCGACGATAAGCTGCGGCTCGTTCCCGATTTTCCGCCGAAGCTGCGGGATCTGCTGCTGCACATGATTATCAGCCACCATGGCGAGCTGCCTTACGGGTCGCCCAAGGTTCCTTTGTTCGCGGAGGCGATGCTGCTGCATCATTTGGATAATCTGGATTCGAAGATGGAGTGCGTGAGGGGATTGGTGGAGAGGGACCGGCTGGTGGAGGGCGAGTGGACGGGGTACAGTACGGCGCTCGACCGGAATATTTTGAAGAAGGGGAAGTTTATGGCGGCCGCGGCGGAGATCGCTGCCTCTGGTCGCGGCTCGGCAAAACCGCCGGAGCCTTCTTCGCTGTTTGGGTCCAAGCTTAAAGACGCACTGAAAGGTTGACGATGCGCCGTCCTGCCGCGCAGCGCGAGATGCCTCCGCCACTGGAACTGGAGTGTCTCAAAGCGCTGTGGGGGATCGGCGAAGGCACGGTTCGCGATGTGCGGCACGTGATGGTGGGGAATCGCAACCTGGCGTATACGACGGTGATGACGGTGCTCGACCGGTTGGAAAAGAGGGGTGGCGTATCGAGGCGGAAGCAGGGGCGATCCTTCGTCTACGTGCCGAAATTGAGTCGCGACGAATTGCGGCGGTTCGCGGTAAAAGAGGTCGTCGACCGGTTTTTCGAGGGGAGTGAGGAAGCGCTGGCGCGGTTTTTGAGGAGTCAGGAGTCAGGATTCAGGAGTCAGAATAGCGACATGGACGCTTCGCTACTTTAACGACGCGGCGATTTCTTCGCCTAGGGCTAGCGAGGCGGTGGCGCCGGGGCTGGGGGCGTTTACTACGTGCAGCTCGCCGGGGGCTTGGACGAAGTGAAAATCCTCGACTAGCGATCCGTCGGGGGACATGGCTTGGGCGCGGACGCCGGCGCCTCCGTCGATCAGGTCTTCGGTGCGGATTTCGGGGACCAGGCGTTGGAGGGATGCGCAGAACAAGTCACGGCTGAAGGAGCGGCGGGTTTCCTGCCAGCACATTTTTGGATACTTGCGGAGGAATCGCCAGAGGCCGTTGAAGCCCAGGGCGTCGAAAATATCGCGCGGGTTGATGTCGGTCTTGGTGTAGCCTTCGCGGGCGAACGCGAGTACGGCGTTGGGTCCGGCTTCTACTCCGCCATGAATCATGCGCGTGAAGTGGACGCCTAGAAACGGAAATTTCGGGTCGGGGACGGGATAAATTAAGTTACGCACCAGGTACTGGCGGTCCGGGCGGAGCTTGTAATACTCGCCTCGGAAGGGCACTATGCGAATGGTGCGATTCGCGCCGGTGAGGGCCGCGATGCGATCGGATTGGAGTCCGGCGCAGGTGACGATGCGCTGGCATTCGTAATCGCCGGCGGTGCTGTGGACGCGGAAAGCTCCGTTGCTTTTGACGATAGCGGTGACGCGCGTAGAGGTAAGCACTTCCCCGCCCTGGGCTCGGATGAGATCGACGAGCACCTGGCAGACGCGCGGATAATCGACGATGCCTTCCTGAGGGACGCGGATGGCGGCGATGCCGGCGGCGTGGGGCTCGATCTCACGCAGCTCCTCGCCAGTTAGCATTTTGAGGCCTTCGAGACCGTTCTGGCCGCCACGCTCATAGAGGGTTTGGAGGCGCGGCAACTCCTCCTGCGCGGTGGCGACTACGATTTTTCCGCAAATTTCATGAGGGATGGAGTGTTCCTGGCAGAAGGCGACCATCTGGCGAATGCCGGTTACGGCGAGTCGCGCTTTTCTGGAACCGGGTTTGTAATAAAGACCGGAATGGAGCACTCCGCTGTTATGGCCACTCTGATGGCGGCAGACCGATGTTTCCTTTTCGAGCACGGTGACGCGCGCATCGGGAAAGCGCTGGGCGAGACGCCAGGCGGTTGCGAGTCCGATGATGCCTCCGCCGACGACAACTACAACTTGATTCGCAGCCACCTAGTTATCATAGGAGACATGCTGATCGTGATGAAGGCGCAGGCCACTGAGGCCGATATCGATCGCGTGCGCGAGCGGATCGAGATGCTGGGCTTTCGCGCGCATATCATGCCGGGGGCGCAGAAGACGGCGATCGGGATCACGGGAAATCCGGGACCGGTGAATCCGGTGGAGTTCGAGGGCATGGCGGGCGTGGCGGAAGCGATTCGCGTTTCGAAGCCTTATAAGCTGGTGAGCCGCGAGGTGAGGTCAGAGAACTCCGTGATTCGCGTGCATGGGGTTTCGGTGGGCGGAGGGCAGCCGATGTTTTGCGGCGGACCGTGCTCGGTTGAAGGCCGCGAGCAGATTCTGGAAGCGGCGCACGCAGTGAAAAAGGCGGGCGGCCAGCTGCTGCGCGGGGGCGCGTATAAACCGCGCACGTCTCCTTATTCTTTTCAGGGATTGGGCGAAGAAGGGCTGCAATTGCTGGCCGAGGCGAGGGAGGCGACGGGCTTGGGAATCGTCACTGAAGCGATTGACGTGGAGACATTCGATTTGGTCGAGAAGTATACCGACTGCATCCAGATCGGCGCGCGGAACATGCAGAATTATTCACTGCTGAAGCGCGCGGGCAAGGCCCGGAAGCCGGTGCTGTTGAAGCGCGGCATGTCGGCGACGCTGGAAGAATTTCTGATGGCCGCGGAATATATTCTCTCGGAGGGCAATTACGAGGTGATCCTGTGTGAGCGCGGGGTGCGCACGTTTGCGGACCATACGCGGAACACTCTCGACCTGAGCATTGTTCCAGCGGCGAAAAAGTTGAGCCATCTGCCGGTGGTGGTGGATCCGAGTCATGGGACGGGCAAGCGCGATAGCGTTCATCCGATGGCGCTGGCGGCGATTGCGGCGGGCGCGGACGGGTTGTTGATCGAGGTGCATCCGCAGCCGGATCGATCGTGGTCCGATGGCGCGCAGACAGTTTATCCGCATCAGTTCGCGGAGATCGTCTCGGACGGCAAGGCGATTGCGAAGTTGTTGTCGGCGAGAAGAGCGCGGGAGCACGCTACGGCGTAGGGTTTGCGCTGGGCGCTCCGGCTGAAGGACAGGTCGGGGACCTGTCCTACTTGAAATTTTGCAGAGGACAGGTCGGGGACCTGTCCTACGGGGGCTACAATGGGGAATCCCATCGATGCCGCTTGCTTCCAGGCTGTCTTATCAGTTTGAACAACGTGTTCAAGCCAAGGGTTTCGGGTTGTTTCGGGAGCGCGCGGTGCGGGTGAAAGAGGAAAGTTCCACCCGTCTGCTGGCTACCGTCATGGGCGGACACGCCTACGAGATTAGCGTCACTTACGACAACGACCGGCTGCTGGTTTCTTGTGAGTGCCCTTACTTCGTGGATTTCGGGAAGTGCAAACACCTGTGGGCCGCTATCCTGGAGGCGGACCGGCGGGGCGCCTTATCGGCCGCTCTCCATGCCCGGTATTTGAAGCTCGAGGACGAACTGGAATTTCCCGACTTCGGATACGCTCCTCCGACGTTCGTCCCGCAACCGGCGGTGCCGCAAGTTCCCGCCTGGCAGGAGCACCTGAGTGCCATCCAGCGGGAAATACAACAGAAAAAGCCGGCGGCGGCATGGCCCCGGGAGTTCGAAATACTCTATGTGATCGACGTGGCGGCTTCGAAGGTCGCGAGCGCGATCGTGGTGGAGCTATTCTCGCGCAGCCGCCGGAGGAACGGGGAGTGGGCGCTCTCGAAGCCGTTCAAAGTGACGCCCGCGCAGGCCGGATCGCTGCCGGATCCGGTAGACGCGGATGCGGTGGGCGCGATGCTGGGAGGGCAGGAATATTATCCCTATGGATACTATTCGTCGAGCGCGTCGGCTACACGCAAATCGCTACCGGCCGCGCTGGCAATGAGATTGATCCCGGCGATTGCGGCGACGGGGCGTCTGTTGCTGCGTACCGATGCGGCAGCCAAGGATTTGGAAACAGCGGCGTGGGACGCGGGCGAGCCGTGGAAATTATGGCTGGAGATCCGGCAGGAAGAGGGGGAACAGTGGACCATCGAGGGGTCCCTGCGGCGGGGCGAAACACGGATGGAATTGAGCGAGCCTTTGCTGCTGCTCGAATATGGCATCGCGATCATGCACGGGCTGATCGCCCGATTCGATGCGGCGGGCGCATTCCCGTGGGTCGCGCCGCTGCGGAACCTGAAGCGGATCACGTTCAGGGATCGCGAGCGGGACACGGTTCTCGAAAAGCTACTGGAGTGCGAAGTCCTGCCTCCGATGGAGCTGGACGAGGCGCTCCAATTCGAACAGAGACGGGGACAGCCGCGCCTGGGATTGCGCGTGACGCAGCAGCGAAACCATTT
Source organism: Bryobacterales bacterium (assembly GCA_963698105.1). GTDB lineage: Bacteria > Acidobacteriota > Terriglobia > Bryobacterales > Bryobacteraceae > Palsa-187. The sequence continues at coordinate 100,925 of CAVOPN010000020.1, read as the reverse complement.
GCGGGAGGAATTCTTCCAGGCGCGTCTGCTGTTGGATTACGGGCGCGGCTGGATGGAGGATACGGCGCCGGGCGCGGGCATTTGGATTCCGGAGGAGCGTGTGTACCTGGTGCGCGACGTGGAAGCGGAAGCGGGCGCGCGCGAAACGCTAAAGACTTTGGGGTTAAGATCGAGCGGCGACGCGCTGCGGCTCACGATGAAGTCGATGCCGCGCGTGGTTCGGGAACTGCTCGGAGCCGGGTGGCATGTCGAAGCGGAGGGCAAGGCGTTTCGACCGGCGGGAGCGGCGCGAGTGGATGTGAGCTCCGGCATCGACTGGTTTGAGCTGCGCGCGGAGGTGACCTACGGCGATACGACCGTGAGCCTGCCGCAGTTGTTGGAGGCGCTGCGGCGCGGAGACACGATGGTGCCTCTGGGCGATGGATCCTTCGGCGTGCTGCCGGAAGAATGGCTGCAAAAGTTCGCGCCGCTGGCCGGGCTGGGCACGAAAGAAGAGGGGCATTTGCGCTTCCGGCGCAACCAGGCGGGTTTGCTGGACGCGCTTCTCGCCGCGCAGCCGGAAGTTCAAGTGGACGAAATATTTGAGCGCGTGCGGCGGGGCTTGCGCGAATTTCAGGGCGTGAGGATGGCGGAGCAGCCCGCCGGATTCGTGGGTCAACTCCGGGATTATCAGCGCGAGGGCGTCGGTTGGATGGCATTTCTTCGCGAGTTCGGATTCGGAGGATGCCTGGCGGACGACATGGGTGTCGGGAAAACGGCCCAGGTCTTGGCGGTGCTCGAAGCGCGGCGGGCGGAGGGAAAGGGGCCTTCTTTAGTGGTGGCTCCGAAATCGCTGATGTTCAACTGGAGGCAGGAGGCGGCCAGGTTCACACCGCAACTGCGAGTGTTGGAGCACACTGGCCTGACACGCGACGTGGAATCGATCCCGCGGCACGACCTGGTGTTGAGCACGTATGGAACGCTGCTGCGGGATGCGCCGCGGCTATCGCAAATCATGTTCGATTACGTAGTGCTCGATGAAGCGCAAGCCATCAAGAACGCGTTTACGGCGTCGGCCAAGGCGGTTCGTTTACTCCGCGGCGAGCATCGGCTGGCGCTGAGCGGAACTCCGGTCGAAAATCACCTGGGCGAATTGTGGAGCTTGTTCGAATTCCTGAATCCGGGCATGCTGGGCGAAGCGAAGGTGCTGAAGCTGGCTGGGGGACTGGCGCGCAATCCTGGGGAAGAGGCGCGCGAATTGCTGCGGCATGCGTTGCGGCCTTTTATTCTAAGGCGGACCAAACAGCAGGTGGCGCGCGAGCTTCCTTCAAAAACCGAACAGACTATTTTTTGCGATCTCGGCGACGCGCAGCGCAAGCAGTACGATGAACTGCGGCAGCACTATCGAGAGTCGCTGTTGCAGCGCGTGCAGAAGCAAGGGCTGGGCAGGTCGAAGATGCATGTCCTCGAAGCGCTCCTTCGGCTGCGGCAGGCGGCGTGCCATCCGGGATTACTGGATCCGAAGCGAGTGGGCGATCCGAGCGCGAAGCTGGATTTACTGCTGGAGCAGTTGGAAGAACTGCGGGAGGAAGGGCACCAGGCGCTGGTATTTTCGCAGTTCACCAGTCTACTGGCCATCGTGCGCCAGAAATTGGATAGCGCGGGGGTGCAGTACGAATATTTGGACGGAGCAACGCGTAACCGGCAGGAGCGCGTGGAGGCGTTTCAGAACGATCCGAAGTGTTCGGTGTTTCTGATCAGCCTGAAGGCGGGCGGGCTGGGACTGAATCTTACGGCGGCGGAGTATGTGTTTCTGCTCGATCCGTGGTGGAATCCGGCGGTGGAGGCGCAGGCGGTGGATCGCGCGCATCGCATCGGGCAGACGCGGCCGGTGTTCGCTTACCGTCTGATCGCGCGGGACACGGTGGAAGAGAAAGTGTTAGACCTGCAAAAGACCAAGCGCGATCTGGCGGACGCGATTCTGGGCGAGGATAACAGCATCATTCGCGATTTGAAGCGTGAGGATCTGGAGCTGCTGCTTTCCTAATGAACAACGTCGACACGATTGTCGACGCGGCACGCCTGGAGGCGCGCGCCACTCACTTTAGTGGGTTCGGGGATTTTTCGAAAGGCTTACCAGATTCGCGATGATGCGAAAGGCTCCGGGCACGCCGACGGGCAGTTCACGATAGAGAGCGAAGGCGTCGTAGACGTAGAAACCTTTCCCGTAGCGCGCGACTAAGAGGCCGCCCTTTTGGGGATCCTGATCAGGATCGTGGGTTTCGATCAGCGCCTGATAGCGCGGGTCCCAGGATTTCATGAAGCCGTGGCCGCGCTCCTCGACCCAGCCCTGGAAGTCGGCGGCGGTGATTTTATTCGGCCATGATAGTGCGGGATTATTCGGATCGAGCACGGTAACAGGAGAATTTTCATCCACTACTTTTTGCGGGTTCGCGCCGAGGGTGAACGGATAGGGGCCGTAATCGTGATCGAAGTCCTGGAGATTGTATTGAACGATCAGCACTCCGCCGTTTTTCACGTAGTCCATGAGGCGCGCGTTGGCTGATTTCAGATCCTGGCGAACGGCGTAAGCGCGCGTGCCGAGGATGATGGTGTCGTAGACGCTGAGGTCGCCATGGGTGAGATCGGAAGTAGCGAGAATGCGTACGTTCATACCTAGATTTTCGAGAGCCTTCGGCACATCGTCGCCGGTACCGGGAAGAAATCCGACATGCAGGCCAGGCGCGGTTTTGACGTCGACGCCAACGGCTTTATAGGTCGCAGGCCGGTAGAACGGATAAGGCCGCACACCGGGATAGCCGGTGAGATGATAGCCCTCCGTGTAAGAATGGCCCGCGTATTCGGCGACCGCCGTTAAGGTGTAGGAAGTTAGCTTCACGGCGTCCGGGGTGATGGAAAATACCAGCGTCTGATCCTCTCCATCGCGGGAGAAAGCGAATTTCGCTTCCGGCGGATTCGATTGCCAGCCGGGCGGAAGCTTGAGGCGCAAAATGCCCTGGGCTGGTCCTTTGACGTTGCTGTGGACGGTGCAGGTGAAGGCGAACGTTTTGGACTCGAGGGGCACGGCTCCGGCGGTGGGTGAAACAGAAACGGAGATCGCGGGCGCCACCAGCAGAGGGTTCAGAAGGATGCCTATGCCGGGTACGCGCTCACTGGTTTGAACGTCCTCAGCGACTTCGAACGGCACCCCGCGATAGGACAATTTGGCGCGGACCGCAAGTGGATAGGGAGCTAGAGGCAGGTTGCGATAGCGAGGGTCGATCAAGTCGTAATAAGGCTGCTCTTCGTCGGGGCGGGTGAAGTAAGGGCGCGTGATAGCGGCGTCGGGCGGCACGGTCACCTCAAATCGCACTTGCGCTTGTGCGCCGGCCTTTACCTGGTCGACGGCGGAGCCCTGGCGATGGATATTCCAGTTCTTTCCGTCAGACGGAGCGACTTCCACGGCGTCGACGGAGACGCTTTCCGGCCCTTCATCATAGATCTGCGCCTGGACGGCGAAGGATTGCTGAGGAATCGCGATGGTGAAGGTGGGTCCACCGCCGCGGCCTCCACGTCCAGCCAGGAACGCTGCATCGGTGGTCGAAGCGCCGCCGCCGGCGCGTGCGGGCTCCTCGGCCGCTACGGTCGTCTGAAACGAAACCTCGAGCGCTGCTGCCAGAGTCTTTTGAAACTGCTGTTCTTTCACTCGCAGCTCGAACAGGACGTTGCTTTTTCCGGGTTCGGCCAGCGAGCTTGAAGAAACGTTATCAATCAGTGTCCGCGTCGCCTTGAGGCCGTCGGCGAGCACAGGAGCGATAGACGAGGGACGATCCACCGCATAGTTGTGCATGGCGTCCGCGGCGAGACGGGAAATTTCCGCCAAGCCGTCTTTGAGAAATTTAGTGTCGCCAGCCGTAAGCGTAGCGATGCCGCCCACGCTTGTGTCGATTCCATCGAAGAACGAATTTTCGTTATCGGCGGATGGGACGCGCGATCCATAGCGATGGTAACCGCTGTTGAACGGAACCGGGATGGGCAGAGTGCCTCCGCCGTTCTGCGTCTTTTGAAATCCCAGGCCTTCGCGCGCGATTTGCAGAAAGGTCAGACCGGCCGCGGGCGCGGGCAGGCCCTCCGGAATTTCGATCGTGGTGGATGGTCCTTTATCGGACCAGGTTTGATTGACATAGTCGAAGAATCTCACGGGCACGAATTTGTCGATCGCGTAATCGTACATGCCCTCCGGCGTGACCCGGAAAAAGGGCACCCGCGCATAAACTTTCAGGGGGGACCAGGGCTGCAATCCTTCACGAATCTGTTCCGGAAATTTAGAGGGATCGCCGGCGGCGACAAAGGCCTCCTGCGCCATCTGACCGGCCACCTGATGATTGCCGTGGCCGTCAGTGGGCGCGCCGACGAATACCGACGCGACCACCAGAGGACGCATCATGCGCAGCACACGGACGGAATCGGAAAGAACGCGATCGTGGCCCCACTTTTCGAGAGCTTCTTCGCGCGTCTTCGAAAATCCGTAATCGATGACGCGGGAGAAATATTGGTCGACGCCCATGTACCGGTCGGCGACCAGCAGTTCCTGAGTGCGAATCAGTCCCAGGGCATCGTACATATCCATGGACATGACGTTCTGGCCGCCTTCGCCGCGATTGAGGGTCATCAATCCGGCGCGCACGCCTAAGCCGCGGGTTTCATAAGCCAGCATGCCTCCGTCTTCGTCGTCGGGATGCGCGGTGAACAGCACCAGACTGGCGCGGGTTTGCAAGGATCGCAATAGCCGACTCATGCCGGCAGCGCCGCGGTCCGGTGGAACTTCGAACGCATCGGAGGAGGGTTTAGCTTGTTGCGCAAGAACTGCGCAGAGTGTTCCGGCCAATAATGCGGCCGCGCTGGGGGCGAGAAAGGAAGTCTTCATAGACGCTTCGTTTCCTCTAGGATACATATAGGCATTGAAAAGGTTCTGAAACTTTTCTCATGTGGTCAGCATCCATTGCCCAAAGGGGTCCGGTAGATGTCAAAGCTAACTATTCTGGTGTTGTTCTCGGCCGTGCTCACGTTCGCGCAAACCCAGGCGATCAACGGCAGCATTCGCGGACGCGTGAGTGACCCGGCGGGAGCCGCGGTGGCCGCCGCGACGGTCAGCGTCAATAACATTGCCACGGGATTCACTCGTGAGACCCAATCGAATGACGAAGGCTATTTCGTGTTTCCCAACCTGCCGATCGGCACGTACACGGTGACGATCAAAAAGGAAGGTTTCGAGACGCAGCGCCATTCGGGCGTGGTGCTCGATGCGGGAACCGAGGGCGTGATCGATGCGGAATTGAAGGTGGGCGCGGTTTCGACCACCGTCGAAGTGACCGGCGGCGCGCCGGTGATTGAACCCTCCCGTGTTTCAACCGGCCGCACCATCAGCCAGATGGAGGTGGAGAATCTGCCGTTGACTTCGCGCAATCCCTATAACTTCGTGCTGTTCCAGCCGGGAGTCAGCGGACATCCGAATCCGGAGTTGGGCGTGCCGCGGGTGGTCAATACCAACGGCCTCGACAATCGCGTCCAGTATCAGATGGACGGAATGGTGGATACCGAAAGCGATCAATACGGTCTGCGGCTGTTCGCGATTTCCGATAGCTATGTGCGGGAAGTGCAGGCGGTATCGAACAGCTTCGCACCGGAATTCGGGCGCACCACGGGCGACATTTATAACGCCATTACCAATTCCGGCACCAACCAGTTGCATGGCGAGTTCTATTTCATCGGCCGGCCTCCGGGATGGAGCGCGCGTCCCATTCTGCTGGCCTCGAACCAGATCAACCCGGGCATCGATCTGCACGATTATTCGATGAACGCGGGCGGTCCGATCAAGAAAGATAGAGTATTCGTGTTCGGCGCCTATGAGCATTTACTGCGCGGAACGCCTACGCCGGTGACCATCACGCCGGCCAACGCCGCGGCGATCGGGCTCCCGGCGTCGCAGCTCGCGACTGCGGGCACCGTGCAGCACGTCCAGTTTCTGGATCTGCGGGTGGACGTGAATATCAACTCGAAGAACCAGTTCTTCGCGCGCTACAACTATTTCCGCAATGAGTATCCCTTCAACACCAACAACGGCGGCTTAAATGCGCTGGGCGCGGCTTCCGATTTTCATGACCGGGCGCATATTGGCGGATTTCAACTGCTGACCACGTTTTCTCCCACCGCGCTCAACGAGCTGCGCGCCTCTGAGCCGTATCGCAACGAGCATCACGTGCCCGATCCGATCGATGGTCCGGGGCCCTACATCGTAATTTCCGGGATCGCACAGTTTAACGGGACTCCTTTATCGGCCGCGGGATCGCGCTTTGCCGAAAAAATTCCCAGCTTGAACGATAATTTCACGAAGATTATCGGCAAGCACACTGTAAAGGTGGGTTTCGGATGGCAGCAGAATAACGATAACCAGACCAGCGCGGTTTACAATCAATACACGTTTCCGAATGTCGCCAGTTACCTGGCCGCGAAGAATAACTCCACCGGCTGCACGGTTTCCGGCATCACCAATCCGGAGTTGTGTTACTCCAGTTTCTCGACGACACAAGGCAATCCCGGCGCGGCTTACAAATCGAACTTCTACGACTTTTTCGTGCAGGATAGCTGGCAGCTGCGGCCCAACCTGCTGATGATTTACGGCGTTCGCTACGATTATTATGCCGCGCCTCCCGCGTTGGCGAATGCGCCGTTCGTATACAATCGGAGCTTCCACAACCCGGCTAACGATTGGGCTCCTCGCCTGGGTTTCGCTTACAGCATAAACTCTAAGACCGTGTTGCGCGTGAGCTCCGGAATCTTCTTCGATGTGCCTTCCACCAATCTCTGGTACCAGACTTACGCCAACGGTGGCTTGGCTACCGCGTTCCAGGGCAGCTTCACGCCGACAACTGCCGGAGCGCCTCTGTTTCCGACTTCGCCCACTACCGGCGCCAGCCTGGGAACGCCGACCATTTATGCTCTGACTCCGAAATACCGGACGCCTTACACCATCAATTCGAGCATCCAAATTACCCGCCAGTTAGGCAAGAACGATGCGCTGACGGTAGGCTACGTCGACACTCAGGCGCGGGAGTTGACTTATATGCGGGATATGAATCTGATCAATCCGACCGGTTACCTTGCGGACGGGCGTCCCATCTTTTCGACGGCGGTGAATGCGAACACGCGCCTTTATCCGCAATTCAACGGGATTCGCCTGATGGATAGCGGATCCAACGCGAATTATAACGCGATGATCGTGAATCTGACGCACCGCTTCTCGACCGGCTTCTCGGCCAATGCGTCCTATACCTGGTCCCACTCATTGAGCGACGCGCCGGAGTTGTGGGGCTACGATCAGAGCGTCGCGATCGAGGATCCCACCAATCGCAACCGCGATTACGGCAACTCGATTATTAATCGCCCGAACGCGTTCACGATGAGCGCAGTGTTCATGCCGACGATGAAGCTCGACAATCGCGCGATGAACTATTTGGCGAATGGCAACCAATTAACCCTGCTGGCGAATATCGCGAACGGCGACGAGGAGAATATCACTACCAGTACCGTTCTGAACAACGATCCCATCGCGCCTCCCCAGCGTCCTCTCGGTATCGGGCGGGACACGGTGACCACTCCGAATGTCTACCAGATCGACACCCGGCTGACCCGAACTTTGTTTTCCTATCGCGAACGGTTGAACGTGAAGTTTATTTTTGAAGCGAATAACATTTTCAACACTCGCAATATCACGGCGACGAACGTCACGGCCGCTACTACCGCGCTGGGAGTCATTACCGCTAACCCGACGTTCGCACCGGTTTCATCGGTACTCGAAGGCAGGCTGCTGCAGATCGGAATTCGCGCCGATTGGTAAAGTTCAAGTGAAAGACGCCGGGAAGTTTCCCGCCGCAGTGTATTCAGAGACGGTGCTGGCGGTTAATTTCGCCGACGCTCAGCGCTATTTTCTAGAACCGCTGCTGGAGATTCATTACGCGCACACAGTCATGCTGGCGCGCCAGGGGATCGTGCCACTTGCGGTGGCCCAACGATGTCTGGAAGGCCTCGACTCGCTGGATCGGGTCGAACTTGCACGCGCGGCGTACGATGGCGCTTATGAGGACCTGTTCTTTTACGTCGAAGCGGCTTTGGAAAAGGCCTGCGGCCCTGAGAACGCCGGGCACATGCATACCGCACGCAGCCGCAACGACATCGATATTACTCAATACCGGATGCGCTTGCGGCGCGAGATTCTAAATATACTGTCCGCGGTAACTACTGTGCGCAAGGTGCTACTCGATGTCGCGCGCCAGCACATAGATACCGTGATGCCGGGTTATACTCACACGCAGCCGGCGCAACCCACGACGCTTGCGCACTATCTGCTTGCTGTGGCGGAGATATTCGGACGGGATGAACGGCGCCTTCAGGCTGCCTTCTCTACGGTAAACCGCAATCCACTTGGAGCGTGCGCCATTACTACCACCGGCTTCCCGATCGACCGGCAGTTCACTACGCATTTGCTGGGATTCGAGGGACTGCAGCTGAACTCCTATGGAGCGATCGCGGCTACCGATTATGTGATGGAAACGGCGACGGCGGTCGCCGTCGCGATGGTGAATCTAGGCAAGGTCACCCAGGATATGCTGCTGTGGTGCACCGCGGAATTCGGCTTCCTGCGGCTCTCCGATGCGTGGGTCCAAATCAGCAGCATCATGCCGCAGAAGCGCAACCCGGTGGCGTTTGAACATACCCGCGTTCTTGCGGGCAAGGCCCTGAGCCACGCGCAAGGGGTTTTGATCGCCTCGCACAACACTCCTTTCGGCGACATTGTCGATAGCGAGGACGACCTGCAGCCCCTGGTATTCAATATGATCGCGGAGGCGCTGCGGGCTTTGCGGTTATTTGCCGGCATATTGGCGGACTGCGAGGTGAACGTCCAGCGCATGGCCGAGCGGGCCAACGCGGATTTTCTTAGCGTCACCGAACTTGCCGACACGCTGGTGCGCTGTGAGCGAATAAGCTTTCGTGAAGCTCATCACCTGGTCTCCGGGGCAGTCCGCCAGCTTCGCGGACACTACTCGCCTGATGCCATGGTCGATGCTATTTTGACTAAGGGCTCGCTACACACTCCGCGCGGGGTGCTATTGAAGGCGCTCGATCCTGTCAATTTCGTCAGCGTTCGAAGAATCCCCGGTGGACCGGCCCGCGAGCCGGTAACCGAGGCCTTGCGGGAAGCGGAAGCTGATATCGCGGATATCGACGAGTGGCTGACATCCAAAACAGCTCTGCTCGAAGCTTATCCCGCACGAATCGAGGAAGCGCGGCTGCTGTTGTTGGATCGACAGTAATGCTGACGATTGCTATTCGAACAGGCGGCGCGCTGGCACGCCAACATACACACCCGGCTCCCCGATGGAAGTAACCACGACTCCGCCAGCTCCAATCGTCACATCGGAGACAATTGAGATCCTGTCAATCACGGCCGAACCGGCGCCTAGGAAGACTCTGTCTCCCAAGTTGCAATACCCCGCCACACCAGCGTGAATGGAAACGTGGCAGCCTTGACCGACGAAGCAGTCATGCTCGACCACCGCCGCGGTGTTAACAATACATCCGGCGCCGATCCGCGAGAGGGGTCCGACGTGAGCATGGTGACCAATAAAACAGCCAGGCTCGATCACTGCTCCCGGTGCGATGGTTGCGCTCGGTGAAATTATGGTAGTGAGTGTCACGCCGGCTGCTGCAAGAGTGCTTAAGTGTGCCAGACGGATACGATTATCTCCGGCGCACGACACATACTTCCATTCGCCGGCGGGAAACGGCATTGACTTCTGCACCGGAAACCCAAGAAACGTCTCGCCGGCTCCGGCTCGCTCATCTACGAATAGAAGTTGGCGATAGCCGGCGGCCAAAGCCACATCGGCTACACTGCGGGCGTGCCCCCCAAAGGCCAGCAAAACCAGGCCTGGTTCGTTGCTCATGTCTGATCGGCCCGCGCCGCCAGACGATCGAGAATCGTGACATACTCATCCACTACATCGCTCCATGTCCGATAGTTTAACTTCGCATAAGTCTCCCTTTGCGCGGACAGCAACACTTCGCGATTGTTCAGACCCCATTCGATCCGACAGGAGATGTCGTTGTGATCGTAAGGGTCAAACAACATCATCTTCTGAAGGGCCGGATCCACCAACACTTCCTCAGTGACCGGGATCCGCGCCATCAGCACCGGAGTATCGACGGAGAGCGCTTCAGTGAACGTGAACGGACATCCTCCCTCACTCAAGCTGGGATTGATGGCGAGGTCCGCGAGATGATAACAAGCTGCCAGCTCTGAGGTGGTCAGTCCATGTAGGAACAGCACTTCTCTGGTCAATCCATGCTCCCGAACAAAGTTCAAGATTGGAGGATAGCGCTTAGGATCACCCGTGAGAATCAGTTTGTGATGGATGAATCGCTCCCGCACCAGAAATTCATAAGCCTCTAACAATACCAGGACGTTCTTGTTGGGACGAAACTGACTTGGATAAAAAAGAAATTCCAAAGAACCGCTGTTAAGTCTTTTGGTATACCTGTCCACCCCGGTGCGTCCAAGCGCTTGTTGCAGCAGAGCTTCACAATAGCTCTTGGTTGCAAGGGCACTGTCGGAGAAGCCTCTCACATTGATCCATGGGCTGAGATCCCAACTGGCGTGGAGAACCACATCAACAGCGCCGGGCGGAACCGAGTATCGCTCGACCAAAGTGTTCCATTTTACGCGAGAGCTATAAGTGACAAAGGATCTTGCTCCGCGAATGGAGCGCTCGACATTCTCCAGGTTTCCCAACAATTCCGGTTCATGAGAGAAGCCTACGGGAAACTCAGCCAGCAAGACATCGGGGACGCATAACAAGCCAGGAGCCGCTATGCTATTAAACTCCGGCCAGAACGCGGTGGGACTGAGCCATGCGCCAACATGACTCAGAGTATCCACTTTGCGGACCATTCGCTGGGTTTCGGTCTCCTCCATTAAACGATACAGACGCACCTCCAGATCGTCTTCGCCAGGTTCACGAACCATTCCGAACATTCTATCGACCGCAGGCCCGATGAAGCCAGACAAGACTCTAAAACTTTCGCGCACAATGCGGCCACCGGCCCAAATAAACCAGCCGAGCAACAGCAGAGGTAGAACAACGAGACCAATTGCCAACGCGTAAATCGCCATCGCGATCCAAGGAAGCACAGTCCGTGCGGCCACAAACCGGCGCTCCACCCGCCGGCGGCGTTCAGAGCCGAATCTGCGGATCCAAGCCCTCAAGCGGAACATTCGCGATTTGGCGGGTCTTCTACGCTGACGCGCTAGAATTCGGAGATATAAACGAACGATGAGAGGCAAACCCTCGGTGACCACTACGTCAAATGTCTTAGTGGGAATGCCCTCTCCCTCACAGAAAGCCAGAAAGTTAGAGCGCAGCCAGCCAGGGCACGCAATGACAAATCGGACATTTTCTTTGGTGGCAGCCGCCTTGAGAAATGCGCCGAGCAGCCGTCCTAGACCCTCTTTGCGGAGATCGACCGTAGGACCGTAGGCGAGAAAGATGCCGAAATGCTTTACAGGCATTCCCGGATTACGCTCCAATACGCGGCGGCGTTGCGATCCCCACGGTTGTGCAGCTCCTCAAAGGATGGAAGGTCGGCTTTTGCTTCGCGATTATGCTGTTCCATCCATTTCAGCCGGAGAGCCATATCGCCAGGCCGGCTGGAGTCCATCCACACCAGGTGCAAATTGAACTCCTCGTCCAACTCTGCCATGGCGGGATACTTACTAGACAGAGCCGGAACCCCCAGAGCGGCGGCTTCGATCACCGTAAGCGTGCCATTGTCGATGCGAGCTGGATGCCAGACGAATGACGCTCCCGCAAGTTTGCTGCGGTACTCAGCCTCAGGGAGCTCTCCCATTATCCGCAGCCTGCGCCGGAGGCTTGGATTCGAAGCTAAGTAGTTTCTCGCGGACTCGAGGTGGGGAAGGCCGCCGTTTGCCAGAAACACGCTCTCCGGCCCGGTCACAACGCAGTCAAGCTGCCCACTCAGTGCTTGGTAGTATTCATGCAATGCACACAGGGCTCTTTGGTGATTCTTGTGAGATCCCGGATTGGTAGTCCACAGGAAGTATGAATGATCCGGGGCGAACCATACTTTCTTGAATGAGTCACAGTAAGGCGCCAACATTGGAACGCGGACAACCTTATCTCTCGCTACACCCGCGTATGAGAGAGCGTCATGCTCAGTGAATCGCGTTGTCACCAGCACCCGATTCGCATTTTGAGCGGCATCAATGAAAGTAGTGTCGAAGCCGATCGTAAACTGCCGCTCATACCTTTGAACGTAATCGTAGATTATCAACACGTGAGGACGAATCGGAAGCAAAGGAGCCTCAAGGCGGTCGCTCACTACGATCCACAAATCGCAATCTAAGAGATTCTGAGTCCGATCGTCCGGCACCATATACTCCGGAAAGACCGGACTCCAATCGGCGTGACCGGCAAACCGCATGGCCCGGCGCGCACTGTCGGCTGTCACTGTTTCCCACCGAATGGTTCGGCGGCCGATGGTGGGAGACAACCCGGCATCCCATGGCTCCAACTCAGTCCGTGAGGTTGGATATGCCAGTACGACTTCTGCATCCTCGCCTGACAGCCGGCTGCCATGCCCGATTGTCTCCGCCAGGAGTTTGGCACTTCGAAGAGTACCTCCTCGATAAGGCACCGGAAGCACCACAGCGATTCGGGACCGGCGCTTGTTCTGATGCGGTGGCGAGGTTTCGAGTTCTTTCAGCACCTTGGTCAGTCCGGTTCGCCAGGCTTGCTCAAGTTTCTGGGGAGACAGTCCGGTCAGTAAAACCGGTTGAGTCGATCGGATCGACTCAACCAACTTCACGTCACCCCCAAGAATACGCCGGATCTTGTTCCGAGCCTCGTCATAGCTACGGCAGCGGCCGGGCAAGTCAGTCCCGCCTAGTCTATCCAGCATTCCTCCAGCCATAAACACCAGCGGCATTCCGGCCCTCACGGCCTCCAAAGGGTGGTAATGAACGTGGTTGGGTGCCGTGCTGTGATAAAACATGACCCGAAACTCACGCATGTTTCTTTGATGCTCGGCATCGGGAACAAAGCCCAGAACATTTGAATCGTTGGTGGCAAGGGCCTGAGCGCCGCCGACAGCGTATGGAAAACCGGTGAATTGCTTCTTAAACTCCTGGTAGATACTGGAGTAGTAAGAGATTCCTTCAATATCTGGACATACGAAAAAGATCTTGGGATCTCCGCCGATCCAGTGGTCATTTAATAGACAGTCGCTCAGTCCAAGGGGAAGGTAGATCTCTCTGTTTTTCAGCCATGGCGATTCGGCATCGGCTAACCATTCATAGGCGGTGCCCAACCAAAATCTTCTTCCCATATTCTGGACAGTGCTAAGGCCTCCGGCGCCCTCTGCAATCGAGACGCTATAAGATGTATCCTTCGACAAACCATAAGCACGCAGGATTGCCGCTCCCCGGAATCGCATGGAGATGCCTCGCATTACGGAAGGCCTCATCATGCAAAAAAGAAGATCGAAATAACGGTTCGCCAAGTCCCAAACGTCGCGACTCTGTTCAGAGTACCAGTCTGTTTGATTCAACACGGCCAGGTCAGACGCGGGAATCGAGAGGGAGTCATCCTCGGAGAAGTCAATCGACGCACTTCGGAATCCTATATCCTGGGGAAAACTTTTGGGAAGAAATATCTCACTGAAACCAATTCTTTTCAGCATCTCCACATCGAATCGACGAGCCGACGTATGATTCAGCAGCCACATGACGCGTGGCAGTGGTTTAGACATAGGGAAGTCCGTTCAACTCCCGGTATGCGCCGATGGCCTGCGCGGTGAGGCCATCGAATGCCAACTCGCCGTGATGGAAGACCAATCCCCGGTCACAGAAAGACAACACAGTCTGAAGGTCATGAGATGCCAGAACAAGAATCTCGGACTGGCGGATCAGCTCTCCGATTCTCGCGCGCGCTTTGATCATAAAGGCGGCGTCGCCGGCCCCGATTACCTCGTCGAGCAGCAGAACGTCGCCCCCGATGAAGGTCGATATCGCAAACGCGAGTCGGACTTGCATTCCAGTGGAGTAAGTTGAGAGCGGATAGTCTATGAATTCTCCCAGGTCCGCGAACGCCACAATCTCTTTCTCGCGATCGCGGACGAATCTGGGACTCAATCCCAGCAGCAAGCCGCGATAAAGGATATTCGCTCTGCCCGTCGCTTCCGGCTCGAACCCGAGACTGATGTCGAACAGAGACCGCACACTTCCCTCCACTTCCACGCGGCCGCTCGAAATCGGGTAGAGACCAGCTAATACTTTTAAGAAAGTGCTCTTACCCGCGCCGTTGTGTCCTAACACCGCCACGCGCTCTCCCGTCTGGATGGTAATGTTTATGTTCTTGAGTGCGTGGATGTCTCTCAATATGGGACGTTGGCGGCCTATTCCAAAAGCCTGACCCAGTATGCCCATCAGCGAACGGCTAGCATAAGCAACCGAGGGGTAATACAAGTTGACATTCGTAAGACGGATGCCACTGGCGCTCATAGATAGAAGATTACCTTTTTTTCCGCTTTACGCCCTACTAACCAACTCAGGATAGTGAACAGAACTGCCAGGCCCGCGCAAAAACCAAAGTCGATACTCGATGGCCATTTTCCTTCGAGAAGCGGGGCTCTGACAAGCTGCAGCAGATGGAACACCGGATTATAGTCCACCAGGGCATTCAATCCGGCGCGGCGGAACATGCCCGTCTCAAAATATACCGGAGACACGAACCATATCGCCTGCAGCACCAGCATCATAACGTTGGGCAGATCCCGAAATCGGCTACCCGCGTAGGCCAGCAAGGTGATCAGAGGCCAAAAAATCAATAACAACGCGGGATAGATCGAAAGCGCGCCGATCCAGGTTATGCCAAATCGATCCGGCCGTGCGATGCCCGCCCAGACAAACATGGGCAGGCTGGCGAGGATAAGCACGGCCAGATTTGCCACCGCCGTTCGCAGCGAATATATAGCCAGTGGATGCCGGTAATGCTTGATGTAGGCATCGGCTTGTACGAACGACAGTGCGCCGCCGGTGGATACCGCCATGATGAAATCCCACACGATCATCCCGGAAATGATGAACGGAGCGTAAGATCGAATATTCGTCTGGAACAGCCGTGCCAGCACCACGGCAAGCAGGAGAGCGGTGCCCAGCGGTTGAAGTATCGACCAGAGAACGCCGAAAAACGATCTACGCCAGCGAGAACGTAGGTCCGACAACGCGAGGTGCATCCAGAAATAGCGCGCGGCCCAGATACCCTCAAAATACTCACGCATCGTCGATAGTGTGCCACAACCCCGCGGAATCGTGGCTCTCATGCGACTGCGAAGGGATCACTCCGAGGAAACCTCGGACCACGTCGGCTCCCTGACTACGTCCCCGTTCAGCTCGTAGAAGTTGCGAATGCAGGCGCAAATCCGGACCACCTGTTTTTCGCTCAACGCAGGATAGCTGGGAAGACTGAAACCGCGCCGGCTGATGCTCTCTGCCACGGGGAATGGCAGCGCACTTGAAAATACAGGCATGGTGTGGGCGGGATGAAACACCCGTCTGGTTTCAATTCCCTCCGCTCGCAGATGCGCCCGAAGCGCGTCGCGCGTGCCCTCATCGGAGGCCAGGCCGGAGCATAGCCAGAATGAGTGGCGGCTCCCTGCGGCCTCGCCGTGCAATTCCAAAGGCTTGCCGGCCAGCATTTCCCGATACCACTCCGCGATCGTACGCTTCTTTTTCAGAATCTCCCCGGCCATCTCCATCTGCGCGAGGCCGATCGCCGCGCAGATATTGTTCATCCGGTAGTTAAAGCCCAGTACGTCGTGCCAGTATTCGCTGGTCGGAGATACGCCTTGGCCTTTCAGATGAATTACCTTTTCGAGCAAATCCTGGTCCCGAGCCACTACCATTCCGCCTTCACCCGTGGTGATGGTTTTATTTCCGAAAAAACTAAATGCCGCGATGTCGCCGAACGTTCCCAGACTTCGACCGCTATATTGCGATCCAAACGCTTCGGCGCAATCCTCCACCAGCCAGAGCCGGTGTTCTTCGCAAATCCTTACCAGTTGATCCATCTCACAAGGTTGCCCGTAAAGATGGACCGCAAGCACCGCGCGCGTGCGGCTGGTAATCTTTCGCCGGACATCTTCAGGATCCATCTGCCAGGTGGATTCGAGCGAATCCACCAGTACCGGCGTAGCGCCCGCGTGGGCGATCATGTTCACCGATGCGATGTAAGTCAGGGTAGGCACCAGCACTTCATCGCCCGGTCCGATGCCCAGCGCTAATAGAGCAAGGTGCAGCGCCGCGGTGCCGTTGCAAACGGTGGTCGCATAGCAGTGGCCAAGGTACTGTTCAAACTGCTTCTCAAAGCGAGTGTTGAAATCGCCTTTGGCGATCCATAGGGAGGTCAGGCACTGATCGACGTACTCTCGTTCTCGACCGCGCAAATAAGGCTCATAAACAGGAATAATTATGGGGCTTAAGGACACACTCTACCTTATGAATCCGTGAAATTGTGGCGAGGAACGCTGCAAGCAACGAAGCGAGGCGTCAATTAGATGCAGGACTCGAACTCGTTTCTTCCGGGCGATGAAATTCCCCTCCCGCGAAAACTTTCGCGCAGTTCAAGATTGTTATGATAGCCCATTTTCGCCGCCCCCGCAAGACTGTGGCCAACAGCACCGGGGTCGAACGCCGGGAGATCAGGCTTTCTTAAAAGTATCGGCGTAAGGATTCTCTTGAATAGGCTCGATCTGAACCAGGGTCGCCGCGGACACCAGGGGCGGCTCCCAGCGGGAGAGCTTGGTCTTATGCGGAACAACCCGGTTCACAACTCTGCCGGCCGCCATTGACGCCCGCACCAGATGACGGACCTTTAAAGGTCCGAGGACGCGGGTTCCTCCGATCCAATGCAGACCCGCACTGATTGAGCAGCCGCACTGACGGCAATCCGGATCGCCGCCGAACACGCACGGCTCGACCGTGGATCGCAGGTCGGCTGTGTAGTTGGCGGACATCTTCGAGAACAGACATTGTGCCGGGCTCGCCGGCGGCTCGGCGAATGCCTGGGCCATGGCTGCGGGCAGCATCAGCTTCGGGAAGCGCAAGCTGATCGCAGGAAGCTCACGCGCCAGCTTCAGGCGATCCTCCGGCCGCAGCATCTCCGCGCTCGATTCATTGCGCTGAGGCGTGTACACGCTAAACCAGATTCGATTCACTTCCGCCCTCGCGCTCCAGAACGCGAGAAATTGTTCCAGGTAGCCAGCCTGCTGCATGTGCTGGCGCACGATCGTGCAGTGAACATTCACGCGCCGCCCGGCGATATTCTTAAGAATGCGATCATAGGTTGCAGGCTGGCGGCGGACATCGTGGTCGGGTGCCAGACCATCAATCGAGACGGCGACCGTGACGCGCGGCAGCTCCATCCATTCCTGCGGAATCGGAATTACCGCGCTGGTCACGATCATGGTGTGAGTGCCGCGCTGGCTGAGCACGGGAAGGACGCGGCTCAGCTCGCGATGGCGGATCAGAGGCTCCCCTCCGACGAGCGAGACATGGATGGGATCGTGCCGCTCCACAAGGCCGATAATTCCCTGAACTAATTCGTCACCCCGAAAATCGGACAAATCGCGAAGCTGTGCCGCGCCGCTTAAATGGGACTCGCCATAGGCATAGCAGCCCGGACAGCTCAAAGGACATTCGCGAGTAATTTCAATCGAAAGAAGAGGGATTTTTCCGCGGAGCACCTTGCCCCAGGATTCGAGCAAATGAACGGGTTTCATAGCGCAAGCTCGTAAGCACAATACGGCCTTCACGCATGTTCAGCGCTGAAAAGACAAAGCCGAACGAGACCGTTCTTGCCTAAAGGATGCCGTAAATACAATCCGGGTTTCCGTAAATTACAGAGCTTTTTCCAGAACCACGAACAAAGACTGTCCAAATGGCGGATGCAGGACACCTTCGAGGCGCGACACGACGGGTACGAGGTAGCGGTCGAAAAACCTTATCTGCGCCGGAGATTGGGCATTCCGCTTGAGAATATGCGAGTTGGCCCACCAGCCGAAAAATCCGATCGCGTTGAGATAATAGGCCGTCTTCACGCGCAGACCCGCCTCCCGCGCCAGGCGCGAAATGGAGGCCCGCGTATAGCGGCGATGATGCCCCAGCAATTCATCGATGGGGCCGTACAATTTCGGCGAGGCCGCCACCAGAAGAATAATGACACCGCCCGGAATCAGGACTTCTCCCATGCGGCGTAGGGCTTCGCAATCTTCGCCGATATGCTCCAAAACATTCAGGCAGACGCAGGAGTCCGCGTGGAAGGAATGGAAGTCTGCAAACTCCGGCGACAGAACATCGCAGGCCACGGCCCGTAAATTAGTTCGCTCGGGAAACCTTTGTTGGAGCCGTTCGATGCAGCCGGATTCCGCGTCCAGCGCGAGGACCGCTTCACGGTCCAGGATCAAACGAGTAAAATTTCCGATGCCGCATCCGATTTCTATAACTCTTCGGCCCAGCTCGCGCGTGACCAGGCGATGCTGCCAGGCGAAGTAATTCGCCGCCTTGGCCATTCGCTCCTGATCCTCCAGCGTGTAGCTGGTAACTGCCGCGGACATCCTGATGCCCTATAATATCGGTTCTGGCAGGCTCCTAGAAAATTCGATGTTCTATCTGTTTCGCCTGTTCTACTCGTTCCTGCCTCTACATAACCCCATCGGCTTCGGTGCGGCCGATTTCATCGAATTCGCGCTGGCCGCGCTGCTCCTGGGGGCTGCGTTTGCATGGCGGAAGTCGGCCGGAGCCGCGAATAGGCTTGCCTCGAAAACTATCTGGTGTATGGCGATCCTTGCCGCGCTGCCGCTCCTGCTGCGCCTCTCGATGCTGCATACTTCTCCGATCCCGACGCCTTTGGGCGCCGACGATTTCAGCTACCTGCTGCTCGGAGATACCCTCTCGCATTTCCGTCTTACCAATCCCACGCATCCTCTGCATCGATTTTTCGAAACGTTGTTTATTCTTCAGCAGCCAAGTTATAGCTCGATCTATCCTCTAGGGCCAGGCCTGGCTCTGGCGTTCGGACAAATCGTTTTCAAACAGCCCTGGGCCGGTATCCTCCTATCCACGGCCGCGTTCACCTCACTAAGTTATTGGATGCTGCGAGCATGGACCAAGCCGGGCTGGGCGTTCCTCGGTGGAGTTTTAGCGGTCATTCAGTTCGGTCCCTTCAGCCATTGGATGAACACCTATTGGGGCGGGGCGCTGGCTGCCGCCGCCGGATGCCTGGTGTTCGGATCAATGCCACGCCTTAAAGATCGTTGGCGCACCCGCGACGCCGTATTGCTCGGTGTCGGTTTCGCAATTCACGTACTGACGCGCCCCTTTGAATCGGTCTTCCTCGGATTTGCGGTCATACTGTTTTTCGTGCCGGAAATGAAGAAACGTGAGCTATTCCGGTGCGCTGCGATCGCCACACTGGTGATACTGCCCGCACTGGGACTAATGCTGCTCCACGACAAGCGAGTTACCGGCGGCTGGTGGACTCTGCCTTATGCGCTCTGTCGATATGAATATGGTGTCCCCTGCACATTTACTTTCCAGCCAAACGCTGTGCCGCATCGGGAGCTAACCAGAGAACAGCAGACTGCTTACGAGGTGCAGTCTTTCGTACATGGCGAGGACACCGACTCGGTCCGTACTTTCCTCACTCGTTTGGTGGGAAGAGTCCGCTTTTATCGATTCTTCTTTCTGCCGCCCCTCTATCTCGCTCTTCCCGCCTTTTTTTGGAGCTTCCGCGATCCTCGGATGCGATATGTGCTTTTGATTCTGCTCATTTTTTGCGTGGGAACCAACATATACCCGTATTTTTATGCTCACTATGTCGCCGGGGTCACCTGCTTATTCCTACTTGTCACAGTAGTGAGCCTGGAGAATTTAAGTCGACTGACCATCGCGCGTCACAATCTAGGTAGCGAGGCGGTGCGAGTGATACTATTCCTTTGCGCCGCACACTTCCTGTTCTGGTACGGGATCCAATTATCGAGTAATCAGCCATTCGCCAGAGACTTGGAAAAGTATGAAACCTGGGATGAGGTAAATCACGGCGACCCGGTGGGCCGCATCGCTATCAACAACCAGCTGGCACAGACAGCCGGTCAGCAACTGGTCTTCGTCAGGTACTGGCCGAAGCACGAAGTGACAGAGTGGGTCTATAACGGTGCCGATATCGACCGGCAGACTGTCGTATTCGCACGCGATCTGGGCGTGGCAGAGAACCAGACGCTTCGCAGCTACTATCCCGGCCGGAAGGTCTGGCTCCTGGAGCCGGACGCCCAGCCGCCGAGGCTGTCAGCATATCAAACAGAGCCGGAAGCGACTCTGACTGCTCCCGCTCCGCCAGCTCAGACCAAACCGTCTACGCCTGCTAAGAAGCACCCGGCGCTTAAGTTCGAGGAAGTGAAATAATGCTCTCCACGTTCGATCCCGTCAAAAATCCGCTGGGCTTCGGTGCCAGCGACTTTATCGAACTGACCATCGCGATTTTGATGGTCGCTTTAGTGACAGCTTGGCGCCCTTTGATCGAACCTTGCGCCCGGCGCTTTTCGGTAAAGACTCGCTGGTGCATGCTGGCACTCGCCATTTCGCCGGTCCTGCTCCGTCTGATTTTACTGACTCATCATCCCATCCCGACGCCCGATATTTATGACGAATTCGGACACTTGTTCGTGGCGGACACATTACGCCATTTGCGGCTGGCAAATCCCTCCCATGTGATGCATCGGTTCTTCGAGACTTTCTTCATTCTCCAGGAGCCTACTTACAGCTCTATTTACCCAATCGGCCAGGGTGTCATGCTGGCGATCGGGCGCGCGATCTCCGGTGAGCCTTGGGCTGGCGTCCTACTGTCCACCTCGGCTCTCGCCGCAGGGTGCTACTGGATGCTGCGTGGTTGGACGAGACCAGCCTGGGCCCTCGCCGGCGGCATGCTGGCAGTCATTCAGTTTGGTCCGCTCAACCAATGGATGAATGGTTATTGGGGCGGCACGCTCGCAGCAGTAGCAGGATGCCTGGTGTTTGGAGCTTTGCCCAGGTTGGCCGATCGAATCAACACCAGGGACGCCCTGATATTTGGAGCCGGATTGACGATTCACTTGCTGACCCGACCTTACGAATCGGTTTTTCTGGTCATAGCTGTTTTGCTTTTCTTCGCGAGAAAACGTTTAGCCGCCCTCCCGATCGTGGCTTTCGCCATGATCCCCGCACTTGGAGTGACTCTGCTGCATAACAAGAGTGTCACCCGCAACTGGACGACTCTTCCTTATCAGCTCAGTCAATATCAATACGGTGTACCGGCCTCTCTGACGTTTCAGCCGGATCCGATTCCCCACAATGAGTTGACTCCACAACAGCAGCTGGAATACAAGTCCCAACTTGCCTTTAAGCCGAACGGTCCCGAAACCATCCAAACCTATCTGTTGCGGCTGGAATATAGAGTACGTTTCTACCGCTTCTTTTTCCTCGCTCCCCTGTTTCTAGCAATCCCCGCCTTTTGCTTAGCCGCAGTTCGTGAATTTCGATATGCCTGGGTTCTCTTAACTCTCCTGATGTTCGCATTAGGAACGAACTTTTTCCCGGCCTTCCAACTCCACTATCTGGGCGGAGTGACATGCCTCTTCGCTCTCATGAGTGTCGCCGGCCTGCGTGAAATAAGCCGATGGAGTCCGGAGGCGGCCCGGCTCCTTCTGTCCCTTTGCGCGATTCACTTCATTTTCTGGTACGGCCTTCATCTCTTCGAGGAAGAAAACTTCGCACAGGCGATGATGCAGTATGAGACCTGGGACTCGATCAACCACAACAATCCGGAGCGCCGTATCTTTGTCAACCGGCAATTGGCGGAGATACCAGGCCAACTCTTAGTCTTCGTCCGATACTCACCGCGTCATATATTTCAAGATGAGTGGGTCTATAACGAAGCTGACATAGACTCTGCCCGTATTGTATGGGCTCGCGATCTCGGCCCGGAAGAGAATGACAAACTCCGAGCCTTCTACCCGACCCGCCAGGTGATTCTCTTAGAGCCCGACGCCAGGCCCCCGCGATTGAGCGATTACAAAGGGTTCTAGCCCCGTCCCGTTAGGGCGGGGATGTTAGTGTTGATCGAACAGCTCACTCCGATCCACTCTCTCGCCCTTAAACATCACCATGGAAATCCGCTCCGTCACCGAAATCTCTTTCAAAGGATTCCCGTCCACTAACAACAAATTCGCCTGATATCCTTTCTTGATCAGCCCCATGCGATCCGCCGCGCGCAGCAGTTGCGCGCCATTGTAAGTCGCAGCCTGCAATGTGACCGACGCGGGAATCCCCGCCTCGATCCATAACTGCATTTCCCGATGAATCGCCGGTCCATGGAAGATCGTCGGATTCCCCGAATCCGTCCCCGTCACCAGGGTCACGCCCGCCCGCATCGCCGCCACCAGGTTCTGATTGCAGATCGCCATCGACACCGGATACTTCGCCAGTCCGGACCGCATCTTCTCGCCGTCCGCCGACTGAAGGAATTTCCTGGTAGACTCCAATAGCTTCTTCGGCCCCACCTGCTGCACTAGAGTGCGGTCCAGCATATCGAACTTCCCCTGCGCAAGCATCGTGAACGCTTCCACCACGTCCAGCGTCGGATCGAATGTAACGCCGCCCTGCCTCATTTTCGCGAACACCGCCTCGGGAATCGCATCCGTCATCGATCCGTGCTCGATGCCGTCGACACCCGCAGTTACCGCGTCTTCCACGTCGTGTGCGTTGCCGGTATGGCACACCACCGGCAAATGCAACGCATGAGCTTCCTCGACAATCGCCTTGATCAGTGCGGGATCCATGCGCACAAAAGGATATGCCGGAGAACCCGCTTCGAGAATCGTCTTGATCCCGTCCACGTGCTTTTTAGCCAGCTCGTCCACCATCTTCTTCGCCTCGTCAGCCGTCTTCGGCAGACGCAGGAACTGAGCGTCGAAATTCCCCCGCGCAACCTCGGGAATGTTCTTGCTGTACTCCGTGCCATGCCCTCCCGGCGCCGTAAACAGCGGCCCTACAGCGAATAACTCAGCCCCCAGCTTCTCACCTGAGTTACCCTCGTCCCGAGCTTTTAACACCGCGTCCAGCGGATCCCCAACACTCTTGACCGCCGTCACGCCGCTATATAAGTACGCGGCCAGCTCGCGCGGAAACGCCTTGTCGGGCATCTCATATTCGTCGCCGCTGCCATAAAATCCGCCGGGATTTCCCAGATGGATATGCACATCGATCAACCCCGGCAGCAGAGTCTTGCCCGCTGCATCGATCGCCTCCGCCTTCACCGATTTCGGATCCGGAGCGGCGCCCGTATACACCTCGGCGATCCTGCCGTTCTTCACCAGCACCGCGCCCTGCTCGATCACATTTCCGTCGCCCACGAACAGCCGCGCATCGCGAATCAGAACCGTGCGATTGCGGCTCATCTCCCGCGCCAGCATCTTGCCCTTGACCACGTTATCTTTCGCGTACGCCTGCCACACACCCATCGCAATGAACGGCGCCAGCACCGCCACCAGCCAGAATTTCGCCGATGCCCGCATCTTCTCTTCTTTTTCCCAGCGGAATAATTTCAACGCGAGAAACGTGCCCACCACCGCCGTCAATAACAATGCTCCTGCGGGCGCCAGATTGTCCCAGATCGTCTCGTGGCCCTCTAAAATCGCGGTGATCCCAGTCGAAAGATACGTAGTCGGAATGAACTGCGCCACGATCTGCAGCCAGTTCGGCATCGCCGCGATCGGGAACGTCGCGCCGCCCAGAAACAACATCGGAAAGTATAAAAGCTGGATGATAATCTGGCTCTCCTGCATCGAATTCGCCACCGCGCCGATGATGCTGCCCATCGCGCGAAACGCGACCACGCCAATCAGCACGAACGCGAATAGCGACCCCGGATGCTCCAGCGGAGGCATCCCGTAAATAACCCGCGCCAGCACCAGCACCAGAAAGGTGACCGGTATGTAGTGCACTAAACCCACCACCAGCTGCGATACCAATATCGGACCCGCGGTGATCGGAGCCACCTTGAAGCGCCGCAGAATATTCGCCTCCCGGTCCATCACTGTACGCAAGCCCGCGCCGAAAAATCCCGATCCCAAAATCCCGATCACCAGCACCATATTGACGATCTGCACGATCGCCCCGCCCTGCTCCGCGTGCATCATGAACCCGAAAATAAAGAAAAAAATCAGCGGAAACAGATAGTTGAAGAACAGCACCGTGCGGTCGCGCATGGTCAAGCGCAAGGTCGTTCGGATCTGGGTAATGTAAGCTCGCATCGGGTCAGTCCCTGAGCCGCTTTCCGGTCAGCTCGATGAACACGTCCTCAAGTGTGGGCCGCTTCAAGTGGATATCTTCCAGATCCAGGCCATTCTGATCGATCCACTTCACCAGGTCCGGCAGCGTGCGCGCCGGCCTTGCAGAGTAAACGTTCAGCACCTTTCGATCCTCGCTCATCACGAATTTCTCGGCGGCCTCAAATTTCGGAACATCCTCCGGCATCGCCTGCGCCGTGTGAATCTCCACCCGCGACGTTCCCAGCGTCTGCGCCTGAATCTCGCGCGGCGTGCCCAGCGCGATGATTTTGCCCTGGTCGACAATCGCCACCCGGTCGCACAACCGCTCCGCTTCCTCGATGTAATGCGTGGTGATCAAAATGGTCCGCTTCGCGTCCCGCAGCTCGCTGATCAGGCTGTGAATCTCCAGGCGCACCTGCGGATCCAGGCCGGTCGTCGGCTCGTCTAAGAACACCAGCTGCGGATCGTTGACCAGCGCCAACGCCAGCGCCACACGCTGCTTCTGTCCGCCTGAAAGCGTCTGATAATATGCATTGCGCTTCTCTGAAAGCTGAAGACGGTCGATCAGAGTATCGATATTCGTATTTCGCGAATAGAACGACGCAAACAGCGCCAGCGCCTCGCGAACAGTAATTTTATCCGGCAAATTCGTCGATTGCAGACAGACGCCGATGCGGTCCTTCAATGCTTTCACCTCGACGCCCGGATCGCGGCCCAGCACCTTCACGTCACCTGATGTGCGCGGACGTAATCCTTCCAGAATCTCCACCGTCGTGGTCTTCCCCGCCCCGTTCGGACCCAGCAATCCGAATACTTCGCCCGCCGCCACCTCAAAATCGATGCCGCGCACCGCGTCCACATCTCCATAGGACTTGTGGAGTCCCGTTACTTCGATTGCATGTTCCATTTTTACTTGGGAAAAACCGGGCCGCCCGAAAGCACCTTGATCGACGCGCGGCAAAACGCCGGCAGATCCTCGGGCTTGCGCGAGGTAACCAGGTTCCAATCCACCACCACTTCGGAATCTTCAAAAATCGCGCCGGCATTGATCACGTCGTCTTTGATCGCGAAGAAACTCGTGGCTCTGCGGCCCTTCAAAATTCCAGCCGAGCACAGCACCCACGGTCCATGACAAATGGACGCCACCAGTTTTCCTTCAGCATTCATGTCGCGCACAAACTGATTTGCCGCGGGGTACCGTCGAATATGATCCGGAGCATAGCCCCCCGGAATCACCACGCCGTCATAGTTGCGCGCGTACGCCTGGTCGTAGGACAGAGCGCTCTTGGCCGGATACCCCAGCTTGCTGGTATAGGTTTTCCCGGCCTCCGCCCCCACGAAGGAAACTTCGACATGCGCCTCTTGCAGCCGGAAGAACGGATACCAGACTTCCATCTCCTGATACAAGGTGTCGATGAATATAGCAACCCTTTTCCCTTTAAGTTCCATGACCGTCATTGTATCCCCGCCCGGGCAGCGCAGGAAGAAAACTCGGCGAACGGCGCAAACAGCAGGACGAACGGCGGACAGTGCTCTCCTGGCTTCTGGCTCCTGGCTCCTTCTTCTTTAATGCACCGTCAAACTGATCGCAATACTCTGCGTCGCCCCGTTAGCCGACGTCGCGATCACAGTGAGCGCCTTCGTCCCCTCCGCCGCCGTCTGCAACGCAGTCAGTTTCAGTGAACTGCTTCCCGCTGCCGGATTCGCGATGCTCGCCGGTGTGAACACCGCCGTAACGCCGGCCGGTAACCCGGTCACCGTAAGGCTGAGCGCTCCCGCAAATCCGCCGGTAACCGCCGTTGTGATCGGCGCCAGAACGCTTGCCGCCCGCGCCAGTACCGCCGTCGAGGAAGTTGTGGCCACCGTGAATCCACTCACCACCAGAGTCACGACCACCGTCTGCGGCGCGACCCCCGTAGCCGTGCCGACGATCGTAATCGGATAGTTCCCCGGCGCCACCGTGCTCGCGACTTTAGCCGTAACTGTGAGGTTATTTCTGTTCGTCGAACTGCCAGCGGACTGCAGTGTCACACCCGCCGGTGCTCCAGTCATCGTCACGCCAATCTGGGTATTCAAGCCGCTCGATGGCGTCAGCGTGAGCGTCGTTGTCGCCGATGCGCCCTGCGCCGCCGTAATCGTAGTAGGCGCCGCGCTCATCGCGAAACCCGCCGGCACCGACACCGTCAGGAAAAAAACCGCCGTATTCGAATAGCTCCCGCTCGTGCCTTTGACGGCAATCGAGTAAGCTCCCGGCGTTGCCGTTTTTGACGCGCTGATCGTCAAGGAACTGGTTCCCGCGCCGGGCGCTGCAATCGTCGACGGTGTGAACACCGCCGTGATCCCCGCCGGCAGCGTGCCCAAAGTAGCCAATGCAACCACTCCGCTGAATCCTGTGGCAATCGAAGTGGTCAACGTTACTCCCGCCGCCGCCCCTTGCTGAACGCTCAGCGCCGGAACGCTCGCCGCCACTGAGAACGGCGCGACGATCGTCAGATTCACGCTCGCGGTCGAAGTGATTCCTCCGCCCGCCGCCGTCACCGTGATCATCGATGTCCCGGGAACCGCTGTCGAGGCCACCACGATGGTCAGTACGCTCGATCCCGATCCCGGCGTAGGCATGCCCGCAGCCGCCATCGTCGCGGTAACGCCCGCCGCAGCGCCGCTCACCGCAATGGTAACCGCGCTTGAGAATCCTCCCGCCACGGCGATCGTTGCCGTAGACGTGCCGCTCGCGCCCTGCCTCACCGTCAACGCCCCGGCCGACATCCCCACGCTCATCGACGGAGGAACGCTCACCGCCGCGTCGTGCCAGAAATTCACCAGATCGCTCGCATTGATCGTGCCCAGTCCCGTAGCTAGATCGTAGCCCGTGCCCGCGCTGAACCCCGTCTGCCCCGGAACCGTATTCGACCCGCTGGTAATATCGTGAAAATAACTATGCGCCGTCGCGCGGTTCGATTCCATCGTTGCCAGCGCGTAAAGGATCGGATTCGGATTCCCCTGCGCCCCGTTTTTCTGATTGACCAGCGCCATAATCCCCGCGAATGAAGGCGCTGATGCGGACGTCCCTCCGATCACGTAAAGGTACCCGCCCTCCACCACCAGAAAACCGTCATGCGTCGATGCGGCCAGCGAAACATCGGGCACATCGCGCTTGCCGTCCGCCGGAACTCCGGGCCCCGCCTGCCACGAAGGCTTGGAATAAATCGCGCTCGCCCCGCCCCCTCCAGCCCACAAGCCGGAGCCTCCGCTCAAGCTTCCGCTCTGGTTCCATGCCGCCTCTGGAATGTAGGAAATCGCCGATTCCTTGGTGATGGCGTTCATCCCCGTCGTCCAGTACGCGCCGTAGTTCGACGCGTCCACGAACTCCGTCCCGCCCACGCACACGCTATAGATCGACGAGCACAACCCATTGACCGCCTTTCCATCGCTCGCCGTCGTGGCCGATCCTCCGTCGCATCCTGCCCCGCCGCTGTCTCCCGCCGAAATCATGGTCGAAATTCCCTGCGCCGCCGCCTGCTGCCATAGATTTTTATAAAACGCCAGCTCCGCCGTGCCCATCGTCGCCTCGCAGCTTCCGTAACTGGTGCTCATCGCCGTTGCCAGGTTCTTCGAGACTATGTACTGCGCCGATAGATCCACTCCGTCGGTGCTGCTCGTAGATGCCGAAACCACGAACTTGATCGTAGCTCCGCGCGCCACCGCGCCCGACCACTCCACGTCCAGCGCCGCCTCGTCCACGTCCGACGTGATCCCCGGATTCGCCCCGTTCAAAATAATCTGCGGATTGTTCACCGGCAATCCGAAATAACTGCGGAACGTCTGCACATCGGACATATTGATATTAGTGCGCCCCACAATCGCGATCGATGTCCCGGTTCCGTCAATCCCCACCGAATATAAAGGATTCAAGTTGTAAATCGCCGCGAAATCCGCCGGTGCCAGATAATAGGACCCCCCGCTCGAAAAATCCGGCACCGATAAGCTTGCCGTTCGCAAGCTGCGGCGCGGGAAATCGTGCAGCGTAACCGTCCCCTTCACCACCGCCGCCAGAGCCTCCGGAATTTGCGGATCGCGCGCATTGGCGTAATGCAATTCGCCCTTTACCCGGTACATTTTGATCGCCGTGTGAAACGCCGTCTCCACCATCTCCGCCGTTCCGCTGAACACGATGGTCCGCCGCCCCGCGGGAACCTCGTCGATCGTAAATCCGTGTGTTCCCAGCCACGCCGTTACTTGATCCACGTCGTTTTGAGAAACCCCAAACCGCTCCGCGAACAACTCCGGAGTAAGCCACTGCTGATAGGACGCAGACGAAGGATCCTGCTGCGCCGCGATCAATGAATCGAGCGCCGAGTCCTGCTCCGCCCCCGCACTCAGCACCAGGATCATTCGATCCATCCGATGCCCCGCCGCCGCCGTGCCCACCTCATTCTCCACGCGCGCCAAAGGATGCCGGTTCCCGTTCAAAGTAACCGTCCGCGTGTCGTCAGGAATAGTACGAATCTTCTGAGCGTAAGAAAGAGTCAGGAACAGAGAACAAGCCAGCGAAAAACAACGCATGAATTCTCATCGGACCGCGCCGCAGGTTTTTTAGGACTTCTTGTTATGCTAGGTTCAAACGCGTAACATGCAACATTCCCGCCGCTGCTGGCTACTGGCTACTGGCTACTGCCTACTTCTTTCTCTTCTTCCCGCCGCCGACGTCCCGGCCCCCTCAGAACGATGGACCGAAAAGCAGATCAATAAGTGGTACGACGCCCAACCCTGGCTAGTAGGAAGCAACTACATCACCTCCAACGCCATCAACCAAATCGAAATGTGGCAGGGCGACACTTTCGACCCTCCGCAGATCGATCGCGAACTCGGCTGGGCCCAGAACATTGGCATGAACACCATGCGCGTCTTCCTCCACGACCTGGTCTGGCAGCAGGACCCCAAAGGTTACCAGCAGCGCATCGACGCCTTCCTCAAAATCGCGAACCGCCACCGCATCCGCCCCATCTTCGTCATCTTCGATTCCTGCTGGGACCCTTTTCCGAAAATCGGCCCCCAGCACGAACCGCGCCCCGGCATCCACAACTCCGGCTGGGTGCAAAGCCCCGGCGCGAAAGCCCTCCAGGACCCCAACGACCGCCCCCGCATCGCCGCCTACGTCAAATGGATCTTCACCAACTGGGGCAAGGACCCAAGAATCCTGGCGTGGGACATGTGGAATGAGCCCGACAATCTCAACGAAGGAAGCTACAACCGCCTCGAGCCTCCCGAAAAGCAAAAGGTAATCGAGGACCTGCTAGTCCGCGTCTGGGTCTGGGCCCGCGAAAAGCGCCCCATCCAGCCGTTAACCAGCGGCGTCTGGAAAGGCGACTGGTCCTCGAACGACAAGCTCACCCCGATGGAGCGCATCCAGCTAGACCACTCCGACGTAATCTCTTTCCACAACTACGGCCCGCCCGCCGACTTCGAACAGCGCATCCAGTGGCTGAAGCGCTACAACCGCCCCATCTTCTGCACCGAATATATGGCCCGCCCCAAGGGCAGCACCTTCGAAGGCATCCTGCCTATCGCCAAAAAATATAAGGTGGCCGCCATCAACTGGGGCCTAGTGGCCGGCAAAACCCAAACGTACCTACCCTGGGATTCCTGGCAGCACCCCTACACCGACCGCCAACCCCCCGAATGGTTCCACGAAGTCTTCGACCCCGACGGCAAACCATATAAACAACAAGAAGTAGATTTCATCCGCCAAATCACCGCCCGATAACATTTGGTGGCGCAAGCTTCAGCTTGCAGCGACGGCTTCAGCCGTCGTCTGGAAGAACCGCGAAAAATGGGGACTGCCTACTCTGTCCCAAGGCGCCGCAATCCCGCAAGGCGTCACATACCTACTGCGCCGCAGTGGACAGATCGGGCTGTCCCCAATTTTCGCCCCGTCCGCGCTGCCCAATGACCGCGCCCGCTGTTTTCCGCATTACAACAGATCGCTCCCTGTGGTCGCGGCTCGCTAGCAACATCGACACGAATGTCGATGCGCCATGCCGGAGGCGTGCGCCACGTGCTCTCCCGGCATTACAAAGTTTTGGCTATATCCACCAGATCGCTAAAAATCCCATAAGCCGTCTGCTCCACCCCCGGACTCAGCTCGACCGTCCCCACCTTCCCCATCAAATCCGTATCCAGCACTAAAATATTCGACGTCCCCCGCACGCTAGCCAAAATATCCGAATCGTCCAGCACCTCCGCCCGCACCCTCAACTTCACCGCCGACCCCACCACTCTGGCCCGCGCCACCAGCCGAACTCTCTTCCCTTGCGCCTTCAACTCCGCGAGCTTCTCCGGCGTCAGCCTCCCGATCCCTCGACGATCCACGTCCAGCGGAGTCACCCGCGCATCCATCAACACATTCGCCAGCGCCGCCGCCTTCGCCGCCGCGTCCCACCCGTCGATGTCATAGCTCGCGTCCGCTTCCGCCACGCCGATTCTCTGTGCCTCTTCGATCCCCTCCGCCAACGTGCGCCCATTCTCGAGCGCCTGAATCACCACATTGGTGGTCGAGTTCAACACCCCCGTGAATCCCCGAATTTTACAACCCGGCAGATTGTTGCGCACCAGGTTGAATACCGGCGCCCCATCCATCACGATCGATTCGAATCGAAACTCGACCACCGCCCGCCGAGCCTCCTCGACCAGCGCCGCGTAAGCATGTGCGATCGGACCCTTATTCGCGGTAATCACATGCATGCCCCGCGCAAACGCCGCCCGAATATGCGAAATCGCCGGCTCGCCCGTAGCCGGATTCAGCGTCGTAATCTCGACCACGATATTCGGCCGCGCCCGGTCCAGAAACTCCTCGACCGACCCGCAGCGCGGCCCGAACTCCGGCTCCTCCGGCAGCCCTCGTTGATCGAACGCGCTCCCATGCCGCAAGGTATGAACCGCCACAATGCGAAACGGGAAGACTTTCCGTTGAGCCTCCAGCAGACGCGCAAACGCACGCCCCACATTGCCATAACCGATCAGAGCCAGTTTCAGAAGTCCATCTTCTCCATCAGAGTATTGAGTTCCGATTCTAACGCAGTCTTCTTCCGCTTCAGATTGCTTTGCGTATCGCGCAGCGCGACCATCTTGGTCTCATTCGCAGCCAGC
Organism: Bryobacterales bacterium; assembly: GCA_963698105.1. Taxonomy (GTDB): domain Bacteria; phylum Acidobacteriota; class Terriglobia; order Bryobacterales; family Bryobacteraceae; genus Palsa-187. The sequence goes on along the minus strand of CAVOPN010000020.1, from coordinate 69,305 downwards.
TGGCTCGCATATTGCTGCACCAGATCCTGCTGATTCTTGACATTATTGAGGCTCTGAATATTAGCGCGCACCCGAGTCTGATCCTGCGTCAAATCCGCGATGCTGCTGTCCGCCTGCCTGAGCGCCGCCTCCTTATCGGCAATCTCGCGCTTCTTAGCCGCGATCTGTTCCAGTTGCCGCCGCCCGGCCGCACTCAGAATCTTATTCTCCAGCCACACTGAAATCGTATCCGGCGTCATGCTGGTCACCGAACTCGTCTGATCGTAAACCCGTTCCTCGCGGACCACGAATGTATCCGTCCCAGACGCAGCCAGCTTCACCTCGAACCGATTCGCGTTCGCCGTAGTCTCCGTAGCCTTCGCCGGCTCCAGTAATTTGTAGCCCGGCCGCTGCGGATGTTCGATAACCAGCGTCTTCCCCTTCGCATCGACATTCCTAATCGTGAACGTCCGCACTTCCTCCATCGCGTATCTAGACGTCAACATTCCGTGCGAAGCATGAATCTCCCGCACGACATTCTTCGAAGAGTCGAACTTCGTCGTGATGCGAGTCCCCAGATCGACCCCGTAACTGATCAACCTCTTATCCCCCGCCTTCACCGTCTCGACCAGCGCCTCACCCGCATAAGATCCCGCATCGTAAACCGTGATCGGACCTCCATCGAGCGTTTTGCCCGTCGAATTCGTAACCTCCGCCGCGTTCTGCGGATTGACGCCAAACTCCTCCCGATAAATCAACAATTTTCGCGCGCCGACTTTCTGCTGCAGAAACGGCAGCATTGCGGACTCGCCTTTCTTCACGGTGACAGGCGAGGAGAAGCTGTACTCGAAAAGATCACCCGCCTCGCGGCCTTCGGCGCTAGAAGAGACGGTGGATAGCTCCGTCTTGAAAGTTGCCGCGTCAACGACGCTTGCGCCATAATTCCGGCTTCCGCCTTGGGCCGCCTTCTGAGCCGCAGCCATCGGAGGCGCAGCAGAGGGAATGCCACCAATAATTCCCCCACTGATGCCCCCCTGAAACACCGTCGGCCTCGCCGCCAGATTATCCGCTAACTCCACATCCGGCCTGGTCACATACTTCGGCTCATACAACTGCGTAATAAACGATATCGGACTCCCCGACACCACCGACAACCGTACATTATTCCAATCGTCCCCCGACGTGTTATCCACAATCGCCCACCCCTCTAGCGTCGGCTCCGCCACCCGCGTGAACAGCAGCCGGTAGCTCGACTTCCACACCGGTGAAGGCGTCATATAACTCGCGACTAAATCCCGAGCAGCCGCCCCAACCGAATCGATATACACGCTCCGCCGATCCTTAGACCGAGCCCCATTCAGCACCGACAGATAATCCTTCAACAGCCCCTGCAACTTCGCATCGGTGAACTTGACCGACCCGGCCGCCGCCAGGTCGAACGTCCGCAATTCCCCCGCATCCGTCAACAAAGTAACCGTCTCGTGCTCCGTGTCCTTCTCCTTAATCACCCGCGCGCTCACGATTACCCCCGAAAACGTCTCCGACCCGAACTTCAACTCCACCCGCGCGCCCTTCATCTGATCCAGGAACACCGCGAGCGTCGAATCCGCCCCCACCGCGAACGGAAAATTCCTCAGCCGTTCTTCCAAAGGCTCGCTCGCGTCATACCGGACGCCGCTGATCTTCCCTCCGCTGCGATCCGTGATCGTCAGCGACTTCAACACGTCGTTCATATCCTCGGCCTTGAAATCGATCCGGGCCGTATCGCCCGCCTCCAGCTTCCCGGCGCGCTCAAAAAAGCCCACGCCGTGCTTGTATAAAATCACTTCGCGAATCGGCAGATCGGCCGCGATCATATTCGCCGCCGTCAGGAAAATCAAGACTGGGGAAAACCCTGTTTTTCTCATAGTTAAACGCCTCACACTTAGACACATGCCGCGGCGCGTAAGTTCCTTTCACAGCTTGACATGAACAACCGCCACACGTCAGACTCAAAATTGGCGTCTCAAAAAAGGAATCGGGGAATGGAAGCTTGAAAATACGACTGATCGTGCTGGCTTGCTCGCTGGCCTCCTCTGCTCTCGCGCAGTTGGGCGGAGGCTATCTGGGTCCAGCCGTGCTCTCGAGCGGCGCCTCCGGCGTCGGCAACCGCAGCGGACAGATGGTGGATCTCCGCTTCTACGCCGGCGTCAACGGCGTGTACGATTCGAGCCTCGAACCCGTCGCCGTCAATTCCCAGGGTCAGCTGGTCACCGTCGGGGGAGCCTATGGGGTGGAAGCCAACATCGGCCTCTATGGCACCCATTCCTGGCGGACGGCGCTCCTCGGAGTCGATTACCGCGGCACTTTCCGCGAGTACGCCAACTTTCCGCAGTACTCCGGCATCGATCAATATCTGACCCTCGGCTATACCTGGCAGCAGTCCCGCCGCTATATCTGGAAAGCCCAGTTAATGGGAGGAATTCTCGACGACGCTCTGGGCGGCATCGGAGTGGAGCCGGTCATCACCACCGTCAATCCCAGTGTACTCACCCCTTCCACGCTCTTGTTCGATAGCCGCTCTTACTATCTGCAAGGTGGTCTGGATTTCACCATTCAGCAAACCGCCCGAACCAGTTTCACCATCGGCGGACAAGGCTTCGACGTGTGGAGGCAATCCTCGTACTTGGTCGGCGTCGAAGGATACAGCGCCCGCGGCACGATTGAGCACAGGCTCAATAGAAATACCTCTGTTGGATTCAGCTATCAACGCCAGCACTTCAATTTTCCCAAGGTTTTCGGTCAAGCCGATATCGATACCGGCGAGCTGTTCATAGGCTCCAATCTGGGACGCCTTTGGACCTACACGATTCGTGCCGGCGTGTTCCATTCCGAAGTCAGCGGACTCGAATCCGTGGCGCTTAATCCGGTGGTCGCCGCACTGCTGGGCCAGCAGACCACCGTTCAGGCTTATTACAAGGAAAACGTCTTTCCCAGCGGCAGCGCCAACCTCACCCGCAGATTCAAAACCGCGGCCTTGACCTTTTTCTATTCACAGTCCGTGGTTCCCGGCAATGGCGTGTATCTCACCTCGAAGAATCAAAACGGCCTCGCCCAGTATAGTTACACCGGTATTCGTAAACTGAACCTTTCCGTTAGCGGAGGATACAATTCGCTAAGCAGTTTAGGCCAGGGAATCCAGCCGTATAGAACCGCCACCGCGGGCGCGGGCCTCACCTACAGCCTGCCCCTCTACCTGCATTTAGTGGCCCGCTACGACTACCGCTATCAGGCCATCGAGGATCTTGCCTATAAGAACAACGGTTATCGGGTCACCCTCGGCCTGACCTATAGCCCCAGCAAGCTGCCTCTTTCGCTCTGGTAAAAAATCATGGGCGGCCGCATTCTCCTTGTGGACGATGAGGCCCCTCTATTGGACCTCTTGAAAAGGTACCTCGAACGCCTGGGTTACGAAGTCGACTCCTGCCTCACCCCGATCGAAGCTCTAGCGCGTTTTGAAGCCGACCCCGCACGCTACGCCCTGGTGCTGACCGATCTGACCCTACCCGGCATGAGCGGCGATGAAATGCTGGCCAGAATGCGCGCCCGCATCCCCGATCTCCCCGCCATCGTAGCCAGCGGGTACCCCTACCAACCGTCCGGCAAAACCCGGTCCCTGCAAAAACCCTTCCTGCCCAAAATGCTAGCCGAGCAAATCGAACAACTCTTAAAAACCTGAAGGAAAGCAACGGGGGCGGCGCCATGCGCTGCCCGGCATCAAAATGGGGACTGCCGAGTCTCCCCCAGGCGCCCGCGATTTGCGCCGCGTCCCGGCGCTCCGCTTAATGCCTTCTTCAATTCCTCCCGCAAAACCCAGGATTCTGGCACATCCCCGAAGGACACGAAGGAGCGTCCTTAGCCGCCCCGTTCGCCCGCGCCGCAAACGTAGAATACTGCGTAGCCACATGGCTGTCCCCACACGAAGGACATAGCGTCGAATCCTCCGGTCTCCGCACCAGCTTCTCGAACTTCGCTCCGCATCCCTCGCACAGATACTCGAAAATGGGCATAATTGTTGTTACTCCGTCAGCTCTAAGGCTATTTTATCAATCCATTTACGCACTTCGGAGGAGGGCGCGCTGAAGCTGTTCACGATGATCGAAAACGCCAGCCACCCCTGCGTCTTGCTCTGCGCGTACCCGGATAGCGCGATCGCTCTGCTCAGCGTGCCCGTTTTCGCGTGGATACCGTCAGCCCCCGGGCTGTCCTTCATACGATTCTTCAACGTGCCGTCCTCGCCCCCAATCGGAAACAGCCCGATAAACGCCTCCCGGTATTTCGACTGGTAAAGATACGCCAGAATCCGCGTCATCACCCGCGGAGCCACCATCACGTTGCGCGCCAGCCCCGATCCATCCTCCATCCGCGCATCGCCCGCCGAAACGCCCGCGTCCTTGAACAGGGCCTTCATCTCCTCGAGGCCCGCCTCCCGCGTCCCCATAAACCGCGTCACCCGCCCCACTTCGCGCAGCATCAGCTCCGCATGAAGATTCTGGCTCGTCTTGTCCATCGCCTGTAGCAGCTGAACCAGAGGAGGCGACACGTTCGAAGCGAGCTCCACGGCCGCCCCCGGATCGTAATCGTCGCTCACGGACCGGTGCCGCGCCAGCGCCCTTCCCGTGATCGTGACCCCGCGCCGCGCGAGCGCATCGTACAAAGCCTGCGCCGCGAATAAAGCCGGATCGTCCACTGGCAGCAAATCCGAAAACGCCGCGTGACCCGCCGGAATGCTGCCCCACAGCAGCAGTTGCCGGCCGCTCTGCACCCGCGAAATCCGAATGTGGGCTTCCCCGCCCTTTGCAACGGTCACGATCCGATTATCGATGGCGTAATACTCAATCGCGGGGGAAAACGAAATCTGCGCCGGATCGCCCGCCTCCGCCCCAGGCTGAACCATGAGCGTAACAGTGTTGTCATTTACAGTGAGCGCGCTCACCGGCGCTCCATAATCGCGAATCATATCGTCCTGGGTCCAACTCGGAGGATAAGGAGCCCAAGGATACAACCGGTCGTCGCCCACTACATCCCCTTCAACCCGCGTCAATCCGCCCGCAACGGCGCGATCCGCCAGCGCCTCCAAAGCCCGTAGAGCGGGCCCGGAGCCGCTATCCTTCGCATAAGGATACACGCGACCGGAAAGCGACGGATCGCCGCTGCCCGTGAGCACCAGATCGCCCGATGGCTCCCGCAATAGCCTGGTCGTAAAGCGATAATCCGGACCCAGACGGCTCAGCGCCAACGCCGTAGTCAGGACTTTCATATTCGACGCCGGCATGAACAGAAAATCCTCGTTGTGCTTGAACAGGATCTTCTTTGATTCCAGCGAGAAAACCTCGACGCCCGCGAAGTATTTACCCGGCCCCGCCTCCATCAGCCGGTCCAGGCGGTGTTCAATGCTCTCGGCTTGGCCGACCGCCAGCATGAGAAAAAGGGCGCTGCGCATGGTGGTTATGGACTGAATATCGCACAAACGTTCAAGGCGTGTTTAAACGAGCGGCGGTGTTGAACCTGGCCTCCAGCCAAACCAGCATCAGCACCAGAAAAACCATGGCCGACCCCACTAGAGGCAACCCCATTACCACCCAAATTCCCCATAACGAAGCGAAAAATCCCAACGCGCATGGCGCCAGCATTCCTCCGGCAATCGCGAAGGAAAACAGGCCGTTATAAAATCCCGGATGGTAGGACGGAAACCGATGCCCGATGCGCTCGACCACCAGGGGATAAATCGGCGCGAAAGATCCGCCCAAAAGCAGCACGCCCGCCGTGGCCCCAAAGCGATTATCGGTGAGGATCAGTATCACGCATCCGAACATCGCGCCCAGCACGCTGACGATCAGCAGCCGGGTGTGCTTGACGCGCGGCATCATCCACTGCGCGACCACCCGTCCGATCAGCAGCGCGAACCAATATAATGCCAGCATGCCCAGCGACGTGGCGGGGCTGATCCCCAGCCTCTGGCTCAAAAACAGCGGCAGCCATCCGGCGACAGCCCACTCATTTCCGAATTGAAAAAAGAGCACCAAACTGAATAACACAGCTCCCGGACTCCGCAGCTCGGTCAAAACCGCGTGCGGCGAAGGTGCGTGCGCCGCCGGCTGCGCGGTAAAGCGCGTGCGCAAATACATCCATCCGAACAGCCCCGGAATGATGGCGATCCAGACCTGAATGGTAGGCGCGCTGTAAACGTAAAAAGTCCCCGAAACCAGCAGCGCCACCGTCAGGCATCCCAGGCCGAACGCCATGCCTCCCAGATTGACCGTGGCCACCGGATCATGGCGGTACATCGGCGAAATCGCGCTGAAAATCGCCGTGTGCAATATTCCCGCCGAGCACCCCACTAGAGCCATCCCCGCCACCCTCCACCACGCTGAAAAGGGCGGCGATACGAACGCCAGATACAGCAACGCCGAGGCCGCCGCGGCGCAGGCGAAAGCGAGCGTCCAGCCAATCCCCTTTTTTTCCAGCAGAGGCGGTGAAACCCAGACCGACGCCAGAATTCCCGCGATCAGCCCGACGAAATAGAGGCCGACCGTTTCGTATTCCGACGACAAATGGTGCTGCCAGGAAGGAAGAATCGCCCCCAGAAACGCCATCAAGAGGCCCGAAACGAAAAATCCCGCCAGCGCGCGCCGCGAGCCCGAGGAGGCTAAAGTGCCTTCCTCTGGAATGCGCGCCGGGGGAGCTTCCTGCAACACCTGCATAGTATACCGTCAGGCGCGCTCCGTGGTTGGATCGATAATCTTCCGGACTTCCGTGATCTTGCTGGCCGGGAACCCGCTGATTTCAGCGTGGCGCCGGATGACGTCTTCGTCCTTAGCCAGATAAATACAAAATGTCTTATCAGCCGCGACGAAGGACTCGATCCACTGGATATCCGGTCCAATCTCGCGCAGCGCTTTGTTAGAAGTCTTAGCCGCCTCGCGGAGCTGCTCGCGCTCAAGCGTACCTACTTGGGGAATGTCTCGTTCAATGACAAATCTTTTCATGCGTCTCCTTCAGTACCTCGGAACCTTCACCAGCTTAACCTTATTGTTCATGCTGCGGGCATGATCTGGCTGATCGCTCCCTGTGGTCGCGGCTCGGTAGAGCTCTATTCCACGCCCGTGGTACGCGCTGGCCGAGCCGCGACCGCAGGAAGCGATCTGTCGAATTTTCAGCAGACCCGCGACCGCAAGAAGCGTTCGATACCGAATTTTCAACTCACAGCACGTCTGAGCCTTCGCCTAGTTTAACTTTAATATCCACGCTCCGGCCCCCCCGGAAAACCGTCAGATCCAGAACGTCTCCCGAGTGCTTCTTTGCCAGCGCGCGCGTCACCGCGTCGATCTCGGTCACTTTTTTCCCGTCAATTGCCGTGATGAAATCCCCGCCGATTCCCACCTCCTGATTGCCGATGTACACCGCGCGCCGCGCTCCGCGCAACCCCGCCGCTTCGGCCGAGGACCCTGTCTCGACCTCCTGGATCAGCAAGCCCCCCGCGACAGGCAGCTCCAGCGCCTGCGCGACATCGCCCGCCACGTATACCGTCGAAATTCCCAGGCGCGCCGGCTTCCTGCCCGCCCGGAAATCGTCGAGCATGCTCTTCGCCCGATTGATCGGCAGCGCGAATCCGATGCCGACGCTGCCCCCATTGGGCCCGTAAATCGCCGTGTTGATCCCGATCACGTTGCCCTGCGAATCGAGCAGTGGCCCTCCGCTATTGCCCGAGTTAATGGAGGCATCGGTCTGAATCATGCCCTCCATCTTGTGGTTATTCTCCGCTTCAATCGTGCGGCCGACCGAGCTGACCACGCCGGTCGTCAGCGTGCCGTCAAATCCAAATGGATTGCCGATCGCCAGAACTTTTTGCCCGACCTGCAGGTGGTCGGAATCGCCCAGATTCAAATAAGTGAGCTTCTTCTTCGGCTCGATTTTAATCAACGCCAGATCGTTGATCCGGTCGCGAACCAGAACAGTCGCCTTATATTTGCTCTGATCGGGCAAGGTGACTTCCACCTGCGAGCTGCCGTTGATCACGTGAAAATTGGTGAGGATCTCGCCATTGGAGTTGATAATAAATCCGGAGCCCAAGTCCTTCGCCGCCTGCATTCCATAGAAAAACGTCTGCCGGTAAACCGTGCTGGTTATGTAAGCGACACTGGGACTCGCGCTTTTATAAATATCGATATTATTGACCTCGTCCGACCCCAGGCCGGCCGAACGCGTAACCGACGGACCGGTCCACAAAGGTCCTTCGACCGCGCCGCTATGCTGCCGCAGCAGCGAATTCGGCCGCGCGAAGTAAACAAATCCGCCGATGATCGCGGCGGCGAGGATCAGGGTCCGTAGTCTCATGATTGCTGCTCCAGCCTCCTTAGGGACGCATAAACGGTACGGGTCTGCGCGAGCGTATGTTCCTTGGTTCCGGACGTATCGATCACGTAGTCGGCGTATTTCACCTTCTGCTCCAAGGGCATTTGCCGGCGCAGCCGGCTGAGCACCTCTTGTTTCGTAAGATGGTCGCGTGACATGGCCCGCTCCACTTGTTGCTCCTCCGTACAAGACGCAACGATGAGCTTTTGGTACTCGCGAAAACTGCCCGTCTCTATCAGTATCGCAGCTTCATAAACGATGATGCCATGAGGATCCTGCTTCTGGAAATACGTTTCAAGCGCCTGGCCGCGGGCGCGCACCGCCGGGTGGACGATGGCGCTGAGCCGCGCCAGCAGATCCGGTTTGTCGAACACGATCGCGCCCAGTTCGCGGCGGTCGATCTCCGCCTCTTCATTGAGGATTCCGGAGCCGAATTCCTGAACGATAGCAGGATAAGCCTCCGCGCCTTTGCGCATCACTTCATGGCCCAGCTCGTCGGCCTGGATCAGAAAGCAGCCCATTTCCTGGAGCGTCCGTCCGACAAAGGACTTGCCGCTGGCGAGACCGCCGGTGAGGCCGATGCGAAGCATTCTTAAGATGGCAGGCGGAACCGCCTGCCCCACACTCCCTCTACAGTATGGATGCAGTGTGTCACCTGCGGATTTGGGATGGAGTATGGAGGCGCGACAGGGTTGGTGAAGGTGACCGTAATCTCCGGTCGTCGCCGGCTCAGGGAAAGCGATCCCGCTTGCCGGCAACACAGGAGGTGTCCAGTTTACTATTACTTTCCTAGGAAGGCACGTGGCGCGCGCCTCCAGGCGTGCCGCGTCGACGTTGTTCTAAAGGCCGACGTTTTCGAAAACTCCTATAACCCCAAGTGCCCTTCCGCCAGCGACACGGTGTTGGCCATCAGCATCGCGATCGTCAGCGGCCCCACCCCTCCAGGAACCGGTGTATAAGCAGCCGCCCGTCCCGCCACATCCATAGGATTGACGTCGCCCACCAGCGCCCAGCCTTTTTTATCGAATTCCGCCCCTTTACCGATGCGGACGGCCTCCTCGCGATCGACAACGCGCGAAGTCCCCACGTCGATCACGGTTGCCCCGGGCGCAATATATTCGGCAGTCAGAAAGGCCGGCCGGCCGATGGCGGCGACCAGGATATCGGCGCGCCGGCATTCTTCGACCAGATTTGCAGTGCCGGAATGGCAGATGGTCACGGTGGCGTTTTCGCGCAGTAGCATCAGCGCCACCGGCTTGCCGACGATATCGCTGCGTCCCAGCACCACGGCGCGCCGGCCGTCGATTTTTATCTGATAGAACTTCAGCAGCTCGATAATTCCAGCGGGCGTGCAGGCGCGCGGCGCCGGTCGCCCCGCCACCAGGTGACCCACGTTCAAAGGATGAAACCCGTCCGCGTCTTTTTCAGCCGACACGCATTCCAGCACGCGGCGGGAATCCACCTGCTTCGGCAAAGGCATCTGGACCAGAATGCCGTCGATCGCCGGGTCCGCGTTCAAGCCCTGGATGATCGCCAGCAGCTGTTCGGTCGACACGGTCGACGGCGGCGTGATCTTCTCGCTGTAAATCCCCAGCGCGCCGCAGGCCTTGATTTTATTGCGGACGTAAATCTCCGACGCCGGATTGTCACCCACCAACACCACGGCAAGCCCGGGAGCCCGACTGAGTTTCTCAATTCGAGGCTTCAGTTCACCCAGGATTTTGTCGCGAACGACCGCTCCATCGAGGATTTGCGCCATCTACGAAGAGTTTAGCAAGCCCACCCGCTTTCGACGTGTCCGTTCTTCCGCACCCCGATAACCATGAAACCCGCGAAAAGTGGGGAATGCCAATTCTCTCAACACTTACCCGAGCGCCGCCGTGGACAGAGCGCGCTGTCCCCACTTTTCGCCCCGGCCACGCCGCCCCTACCGGACGCTTTCGAGAGTGTCGACGTGTCTCATCCCCTGCACACCGTAACGACGAAACCCGCGAAAAGTGGGGACTGCCAACTCTGTCCCAAGGCGCCCGAAATGGTGAACAGCAGACATACCAACTGCGCCGCCGTGGACAGAGCGGGCTGTCCCCACTTTTCGCCCCGGCCACTCACTCCGCCCAGTGCCAGACGTTTTCGAGAGTGTCGACGTGTCTCATCCCCTGCACACCGTAACGACGAAACCCGCGAAAAGTGGGGACTGCCAACTCTGTCCCAAGGCGCCCGAAATGGTGAACAGCAGACATACCAACTGCGCCGCCGTGGACAGAGCGCGCTGTCCCCACTTTTCGCCCCGGCCACTCACTCCGCCCCGTACCAGACGCTTTCGAGAGTGTCGACGTGTCTCATCCCCTGCACACCGTAACGACGAAACCCGCGAAAAGTGGGGACTGCCAACTCTGTCCCAAGGCGCCCGAAATGGTGAACAGCAGACATACCAACCGCGCCGCCGTGGACAGAGCGGGCTGTCCCCACTTTTCGCCCCGGCCACTCCGCCCACTCAGATCGACCTTCTCGCCCTCCAATTTCCTCTCCGTCAAATCCCTGTCTAAAGCAAATGGAAGTTGACCTCGATTGTGACCGCGACGGTTACCGCCCGCCCCTCTTTCATCCCCGGCTGGAACCGCCAGTGCGATACGGCAGTGATCGCGTTCGCGTCCAGGCCGGGGTCGAGAGACGAGCTGACGCTAATGTTTTGAGCAGTGCCGTCGGTGGCAATTTCGGCATGCACCACCACCGTTCCCGCAATCTTCGCGTCCTTGGCCTCCTGCGTATATTGGGGCTCTTCTTTATAGAGCACACGCGGCGCGCTCACGTCCTTGCCGACTTTGTAAACAGGACCCTGTGCGTAAACACGCTGCCGGGTGACGGCGATCGGCAGGATCAGCGCGACGGCGCCCAAGGCGATCGCGCAGCGGACCAGAAGTCCCGCGCCGGCCCGCGGGCGCGACGGATCGAGAATCGAGCGTACACGGGTCTCGAGCTCCCCTCTGGCGATCATGGGTATGACGGCAGCCTTCTCCCGCGTGTCGGTCAGACGGCGGGCGACATCGAGCAGCCGCCCGGCATAATCCGACGGAGCGGCGCCGTTTGCAAGCACGCAATCGTCGACCGCGCTCTCCGCTTCGCGCCGCAATTGAAGACTCGCGAGCCACATCAATGGATGGAACCAGAAGATCGCCGTCAGCACGCTCGCCAGCATCTGCCATAGCCAGTCATGCCGGTCGATGTGCGCGCGCTCATGGCGCAGCACCAGGGCGCGCTCTTCCGCGGACCATTCCGCTGCATAGGAAGGCAGAATCACCACGGGACGCAGAAAGCCCCAGGTCATGGGAGCCGCCGCGCGGTCGCTATAAAGGATTCCGCCGGCCATCTTCGCCGAACGTTCGATGCGCGCCGCTGCGAGTATGCCGGCGAGCAGGCGGAAGGAAACCACGCTCGCGCCCGCCGCCCACAGGATCAATAGCCAGGGCAGCCTGTGCGCCACCTGGTTAGAGGATCCGATGCCCGGCACCACGATGCGCGCCGCGGCGGGAATCGCGCTTTGCGGGATCTCGAGCATCACCGGCAGCGCCGCGACGGTAACCATCGCCATCACCCAGATCAGGTGGCGAACGCCCGCCGAGGCGCGGCGCAGCAGCAGCGCGGCCGTCCAGGCAGCGCCTAGAATCACAGTCGCTTTGAGAGCGGATTCGAGCAGGAGGTTCATGGCTTGTTTTCCTTTCGCACACGCGCAATCAGCGCTTCGATTTTGTCGAGCTCTTCGGGTTTCAGTTTTCCCGCGGACGATCCCAGCAGGCTGGCCACTGCTTCGCCCGCCGAATCGTCAAAAAAGGTCTGCAACAGATGCTTTACGGCGTTCCTTCGGGCCCGGGCGCGCGGCACGCTGGGCGTGAAAACATAACGCGGCCCGTCCTCCTGATGCTTCACGTGGCCCTTGTCTTCAAGCACCTTGATGAGAGCTCTGACGGCGGAATAGCTGGGCGGATCGGGCAGTGCGGCCAGAATCTCTGCGGCGGTTGCCCGTCCCCGCTCATAAAGGACGTCCATAATCTGGCGCTCACGTCGGCTGAGTTTCAGCATCTATGCTAATTTTTTAGCATAAGAAGAAGTGAATTGCAAGAGAATAGCGATAAAAACCGCAGAAAGTGGGGACTGCCTACTCTGTCCCAAGGCGCCCGCAGTCGGCAAGGCGTCACACACCTATTGCGCCGCCGTGGACAGAGCGGGCTGTCCCCACTTTTCGCCCTACCGAGCCGCGACCACAGGGAGCGATCGTTTCCCCTCCGCGACCACACCCCCCAAAATGACCATCCAGTCGCGATCTTGCACAGCTAAGCCGCAGCCAGCCCCCGCAAATTCCACCCGCAGATCACACTTCCCTCCAACTTATTCCCCCCCGGACCCGGCCAATGTGTTTCAAGACTCAGCCACCCCTGGTACCCATCCTCCAGCAGCGCCTCAATCTGTCCCTTCCAATCCACCGATCGCGTCCCCAACGGACCCCACTCCGGTTTATGATCCACCATCTGGCAATCCTTGGCGTGCACATGCGCGATGCGTCTTGGATCGAGCACCCGGTAGCCCTCCGGAATCGGAGTCTCTCCCGCCACCAGCGCGTTCGCCGGGTCCCACACGATTTTCAGATTCGGATGATCCAATGCCGCCAGCACCCGCGCCGTCTCCCGCCCCGTGCCGATGTTGCAGGCGTGCTCGTTTTCGAGGCCAATGATCAGATTCTCCTTCGCCGCTTTTTCGGCCAGTGCGCGCAAAGCCTTAACCACCGCCTCGAAACACTCATCGGGCTTCACCGTGCGCCAGTAGGAAAACACCCGCACAATTGGGGCGCCCATTTTCTTGGCGATTGAAAAGGCATGCTCTGTCAACCGCGGCTGATCTTCAAAAGTATTCTTCGATCCGAAAACATCCTGCTGAAATCGCGTGTCGACCGCGGGACCGCCCGGCAGCACGCATTTCAAAAGCGGCGACGCGATGGAGATCACCTCGAAACCTTGCTGGTCGCATAGCTCCTTGGCCCGCGAAAGCTCGTCCTCGGTCAGGTCCATGATATTTTTTCCGCCCACCACGCGCAGCTCCGCCCCGGTCATCCCGATCGGTTTCATGGCGGCGAGCGCCGTGTTCAAGTCCGGAGAAAATTCGTCCGTAATAGCGGCAATTCTGAATTTAGGGGTCATTTATGCGGTTTCGATACTGGCGGCTTTCTCCAGATGGCGAGCCTGAATTTCCGTTTGCCGGATGATATATTTCTGAATTTTGCCGGTAACGGTCATCGGAAAGGAATCCACGAAACGAATCTGTTGAGGAATCTTGAAGTGCGCAATCTTCCCTTTCGCGAACTCGCGAATCTCCTCCTCTGAAGCCGTTTCGCCAGCTTTCAGCTTAATCCACGCGGCCACCGTCTCGCCCAGCCGCTCATCCGGCAGCCCCACCACCTGCACGTCCGCGATCTTCGGATGCGTGTAAAGAAACTCCTCCACTTCGCGCGGATAAATATTTTCACCGCCCCTGATAATCATGTCTTTCAGACGTCCCGTGATGCGAAAATATCCGTCCGGACGCATCGTCGCCAGATCGCCGGTGTGCAGCCACCCCTTTTGATCCACCGCCCGCGCCGTCGCATCCCGATCCTGATCGTAGCCCTTCATGATCGCGTATCCGCGCGCGCAAAGCTCGCCCTGTTGGCCGATCGGCACCACCGCGCCCTCGGCCGAAATGATCTTGATCTCGGTCTCCGGGCACGTGCACCCGACCGTCGAGACGCGCAGCTCCACCGAATCGTCGACGCTCGCCATGGTGATGATCGGCGAACACTCGGTCTGCCCGTACATAATCGTCATCTGCGTGCAGTGCATATCGTTGACCACGCGGTTCATCACTTCGATGGGACACGGAGCCCCCGCCATCACGCCCGTGCGCAGACTCGTAAAATCGAAGCGCGAAAATTCAGGATGCGTCAGCTGCGCGATGAACATCGTCGGCACGCCATAAATGGAAGTCGCCCGCTCCTCGTGAATCGCCTGCATCGTGCACAGCGGATCGAAACTGGGCGCGGGCAGGATCAGCGCCGCCCCCGACGCAATCACGGCCATCGTGCCGATCACGCATCCGAAGCAGTGATACATCGGCACTGGAGAACACAGGCGATCCTGCTCCGTATAGCGCAGTCCGTGTGCGATGATGCGCCCGTTGTTGACCAGGTTGTGATGCGTCAACAGCACCCCCTTCGGCGATCCCGTGGTCCCCGAAGTGTACTGAATATTGAGAACGTCGTGACAGTCTTGCTGCACATCGGGAACATCGACGCGCCCCGCAATCATCTGGTCCCACGATTCCTCCCCGAGATAGACAACATGCTCTAAAGCAAGTGTCTCTCCGTGCTTGGCCTGCTCCAGAATGTCCCGATACTTCGATCGCGCATCCTCGCAGCGCAGGAACAGCGCCTTGATTCCCGATCGTTTCAGCACGTAAGCGAGCTCCAGTGCGCGATATGCCGGATTCACGTTCACCAGCACCAGTCCCGCGCGCGCGCAGCCCAGTTGCAGATAGATCCACTCCGCGCAATTGGTCGCCCAGACGCCCACCCGGTCCCCTGGAACCAGCCCAAGCCCGGTCAATCCGCGTGCTGTTTTCTCCACTTCATCCGCCAATTGCTCCCAGGTGAGTCGAATATTCTGATGAGGAACAATCAGCGCCTCACGCGTCGCAAAGCGCGCGGCTGTTTCCGAAAATATCTGAGAAGCGGTCTGAGTCGTCAGCGCAAACCGGGGGCCGCGAGCATAGGAATCCATCGGGAAGATTTTATCGCAGATGTTTCGCTTTATAGATAACCACCGTCATCCGCGCGATCACCAGCATCCCGATCGCGCTTGGCCAAAGATAGCCCCATCCGGAGTCCCCGCCGAAAGAATACTCGAACTCCATCGACTTCTGCGCCTCATCCCGCACCGGCCGTCCAACCTTGAGCGATTCCGAATCACCCGCCAGACAATTCACCAGGTACACGCTGACCTGCGGCAAGTGACGATTTTCGAAACGCAGCTCATGGCCCCGGGCCGCCGCACGCATTTTGATCACGATCGTCCCCACTCCCTCGCGCATGGCGTCGACGGTTGGAAAGCTGCTCTCGATCAACGACAACGCGGCCGGTACGCGATCCACTCGTAGTTCCAGGTCGCGCATCACCCGGCTCACATAAGCGCGCTCTTCCACTGACGAAATCCGCCCGTCGCGATCCCGATCGATCATCGGCAGCAACGCCGGCAGCATCTGAACGCCCGGCGTCAAATGGATCTCGAGGTCAATCCCGCCGCGCGTCACTCCAATGAGAGTGGCCTGCAAATACTCATCCAGGCGGTGCGCCCACACGTGTCCGGGCAGCATCACCCAGAACAGCGCGACCACTCCCGTTCGCCTCATCGCCGATTACTCAATGCCCTACGGACTTCTTCCCGTAATCGTTGGTCGGATCCCTGTAAATCGTATGGATGTGCATCGTCGGGTCGCCTCCCAGCGGCTGCGGAGCGTACTCGATCACCAGCGTTGGCCCCTGAATCCGGTAATACGCCGGCTTCCCGTTTGTGGTCGGTCCGCTCCACGCAAACCAGGTTGCTGCCAGATTTGCCTTGATCTCCGCCATGCGCGCCGCCGCGGAATGTTCCTGGACAATCCCCGCCCACTCGCCCACCAGGTCCAGCAGCATCGCCTGCTGGCTCGCATTCATCGCGGAACATTTGAGGCCCTCCGGCTGAATCGTTTTCCCATCCTGCCCCGGCCCCAGCACCAGATCCGAAACCTTATAATTCAGAATCGCCTGCTTCCTCTGCTCTTCGTCCAGCGCGTTGATCACCGCGAACGCCTTGTCGTTCTCCGCTCCCAGAGGACGCACCGTCTTGCCGTCCACGACATATTTCGCGGGCTGCGCCGCCGTCAGACTTGGCGTAAGAATCCCCTCGGCCCCCGCCATAGTGATATTCAGCCCCAGATGATGTCCGCCGTACTGCAGCATCCACGGATCCTTTACCGA
Organism: Bryobacterales bacterium; assembly: GCA_963698105.1. Taxonomy (GTDB): domain Bacteria; phylum Acidobacteriota; class Terriglobia; order Bryobacterales; family Bryobacteraceae; genus Palsa-187. Next base: position 52,894 of record CAVOPN010000020.1, on the reverse strand, counting down.
AGGCTTACCTAAAATTGAAATGTAGAACAAGTCGCGCCCGAACATCGGCGCTCCGCCGCGCCCTCCGCTCTCCGACTTCAGCACCTCGTCGCCTTCGACGATCTCCATCACCTTCTCAAACCCGCGCTTGCTCAGCGCCGCAGCCAGCAGCTCCATCGCCGCTTTCCTTTGCGCCGCGCTCAGATCCCCCATCTTCAGCCCGGCCCGCGGCACCATGGTCGTCGGCAAGTTCGACCATTTCTTCCTCTGCGCCGCATCGTTGAAATCGAACAGCACCTTCGCCCGCTGCGCCTCATCGAGCGAACCCAAAAATCGATTCGCGCTGGCCACGACATTCGCGGACCCCTGGGCCTGCGCCAACCCGCAGCACAATACGCCCGCCAGAATTGTTTTTAGCATTCCCCAGCATAGACGCCCGCGCCGCCGCGCCGTTTACAAAAAATGCAATAATGTTTTAGTGCGAATCCTACTGTTGTTCTGCGTTCTCACAGCGTTGATCCTGCCAGCCTCGGCAGCCACCAGGGCGCATCGCCATAAACACTCCGTCGCCCGCAGCCGTAAGTCCAAATCGAAGTCCCTGCGGAAATCCGCCCGTCGCAAAGCCCGCCACCAAAAGCGCTAACGCCCCGCACACTAAAACCCACTGCCTACTCTGTCCCAAGGCGCCCGAAATCGTCGACAGCAACATACCAACCGCGCCGCCGCTGGACAGAGCGGGCTGTCCCCACTTTCCGCCCCACCCACTCAGCCCGACGGCTCGGCCGCGCTTCCCCAACAGCAATGAAACCCGCGGAAAGCAGGGACTGCGTCCGCAGCAAACATGCCAACAGCGCCGCTGTGGACCGAGCAGGCAGTCCCCCGCCCGAGCCTGTCGACCTGTCTTCCGTCTTCTCTAAAAAATCCCTCTACACTGGAAGTGAGGAATAACCATGACTCCTTCCACGCATGTCCAAAACCGTCTTACCGAACTGGCCCAGTATGGCCAATCCATCTGGCTCGATAACATCCGCCGCGATCTGCTGACCTCCGGCGAGCTCAAGCGCATGGTGGAGCAGGACGGCCTCGGCGGCGTCACCTCCAACCCCGCGATTTTCGAAAAGGCCATCGTCGGCTCCAAGGATTATACGGATCTCCTTACCGAGCTCCAGAACGACAAAACTCTGGACGCCAAGTCCATCTACGAACACATCGCGATTCGCGATATTCAGGACGCGGCCGACGTGTTGCGCGTGGTCTACGACCGCACCAAGCGCCGCGACGGTTATGTCAGCTTAGAGGTCTCGCCCTTCCTCGCCCTCGAAACCAAGGCCACCATCGAAGAAGCGCGCCGTCTTTGGAAAACCGTCAACCGTCCCAACCTCATGATCAAGATTCCGGGCACCGCCGCCGGCCTACCCGCCATTGAAACCGCGATTTCCGAAGGGATCAACGTCAACGTGACCCTGCTCTTCTCCGTCGACGTCTATGAACAGGTGGCCCACGCCTACATTCGCGGCCTCGAAAAGTGCGCCGATCCGTCCCACGTCGCAAGCGTCGCCAGCTTCTTCGTCAGCCGCATCGACACCGCCGTCGAAGGATATATCAAAGGCAACCCGCAGCTCGCGTCGCTGAGCGGAAAAGTTGCCATCGCCAACGCCAAGCTCGCCTATCAGCGCTACTTGAAAATCTTCACCGGCCCCCAATGGGAATCCCTCGAAGCCCGTGGAGCCATGACCCAGCGCGTTCTCTGGGCCAGCACATCCACCAAGCTCGCGAAAATGCGCGATGTCGTTTATGTCGAGGAACTCATCGGACCCGACACCGTCAACACTGTTCCTCCCGCCACTCTCGACGCCTTCCGCGACCACGGAGAAGTCCGCGCCTCTCTCGAATCCGGCATCGAAGAAGCGAAAGAAGTAATGGCCAAACTCGCCGCCGGAGGAGTTTCGATCGACAAAATCACTTCTGACCTGGTCACAGAAGGCGTGAAGCTGTTTGCCGAGCCTTTCGACAAGCTCCTCAACACCGTCGATCCGAAGTGCAAGCTGCCGCAAGGTCCGGTGAATGCCATGACCTATTCGCTTGCGCCCTCTGAGGCCGACGCGGTCAAAACCATGACCGAGACCTGGAGCGCCGGCGGCAAAACGCGCCGTTTATGGTCGGGCGACGCGACTCTGTGGACCGCTACGGACGAAAGCAAGTGGCTCGGCTGGCTGTCGATCGCCGATATTCAACTCGCCCAACGCGCGCAGTTTGAACAGATCGCGAAAGACGTGAAAGCCGCCGGATTTACCGATGCCGTGCTGCTCGGCATGGGCGGCTCCAGCCTGTGCGTCGAAGTGTTGAAACTCTCCTTCGGCGATCAGCCCGGATTCCCGAAAATGCACGTGCTCGATTCCACCGACCCGGCTCAAATCCGGGCCCTCGAATCCCAAATCGACGTCAAGAAAACCCTGTTCATCGTTTCGAGCAAATCCGGATCGACCCTCGAGCCGAATATTTTCAAGCAGTATTTCTTCGAGCGCAACGGCCGCGACGGCACCCACTTTTTCGCCATCACCGATCCCGGCTCCCCTCTGCAAACGGTGGCCGAAACCGACCATTTCCGCGGCCTTTATTTCGGCTTGCCCTCAATCGGCGGCCGCTACTCCGCGCTCTCCGACTTCGGCATGGTGCCCGGCGCGGTCATGGGAATCGATACCACCAAGCTCCTCGAAGGCGCGGCGGCTATGGAGCTCGCGTGTTCGCCCTGCTCGCCCATCGAAAAGAACCCCGGCGTCGTGTTAGGCATCCTTCTCGGCACCCTCGCCAAGTCCGGCCGCGACAAAGTAACGATCGTAGCCTCGCCCGCCATCCACGATCTCGGAGCATGGCTGGAACAACTCCTCGCCGAATCTACGGGCAAGGAAGGCAAGGGCCTGGTGCCGGTCGACCGCGAGCCTCTAGGCGACCCCGAGGTTTACGGAAAAGATCGAGTGTTCGCCTACCTGCGCCTTGAAACCGGCGCCGACTCCGCCCAGGATCGCGCAGTCGAAGCCCTGGCCGCGGCCGGTCAGCCGGTGATTCGCATTGCCCTGAACAGCCCGTACGATCTGGGCCAGGAATTCTTACGCTGGGAAGTCGCAACCGCCGTTGCCGGGGCGATCATCGGCATCAACCCCTTCAACCAGCCGGACGTCGAAGCCAGCAAAATCGCAACCAAAAAGCTGACCACCGAATACGAGCAAAAAGGCTCCCTGCCGGCCGAGAAACCCTGTCCGGTCGACGACAAGGCGATCTCAGAACTCCTGAATACGCTCAAACCCGGCGACTATTTCGCGCTCCTCGCCTACATTCAGAGAGACGAAGAGCACGAAGCCGCGCTAGAATCCATCCGCACTCTGGTCCGCGATCAGAAAAAGGTGGCCACCTGTCTCGGCTTCGGCCCCCGCTTCCTGCACTCGACCGGCCAGGCTTATAAAGGCGGACCGAACACCGGAGTCTTCCTGCAAATCACCTGTGAGGACGCCCAGGACATTCAGGTGCCCGGACAAAAATATACCTTCGGCGTAGTAAAAGCCGCCCAAGCCCGCGGCGACCTCCAAGTGCTAGTAGAGCGCGGCCGCCGCGCCCTGCGAGTTCACCTGGGCCCCGACGTTCGCGCAGGCCTGGATAAACTAACCGCCGCAATCCGCCGCGCACTACAACGGTAGCGAGCTATGAGACCTTCCTACCCTGCCCGAAGGCCGTCCGGGATGCTCCCCACAAATAAGTACATCCCACGCCGCCGTGCACCCAGGCAGCGCTAGAGCGGGTCCAGTCGAGTAATCTCGACGGTCACCTGCTGATCGTCGCTCTCTGAAATACTAATGTCTTTGCCATCAGACTTAACCTTCCTCTGCACGTCCCAGGTGGCGTCTTCTGAGCCCAAGAGGTCTGAGAAGCAGAGGATACGATACCCTCCAGGCGGGAGGGATTGGAATCTAAATTTCCCGCCCGAATCCAGGGAGACCGCATATGTCTGTGTGTCCTGAGGGCTCGCGCCCACCAAAACGGCAAGTCCTCGCCCTGCTGGACGCTGATTGCTGTCAACCGCCGTCCCATCAATGCGGCCGGCCCTATCGCTCACCACCAATTTCAGGTTGTGGTTTGGGCCCATGATGTTCACCCAGCCGGTCGGTGACGGGAGATCGTCTATGTAAACTGACTTCACGAAAATCTTTCCGCCACCGTCAGTCGCGGTGACGGTGTACTCGCTAGGACCCGCCCCGGGCACCTGGAATCGCCCGTAGTCATCCGTCTTCAGAGTTGTCTGAAGGTGCTTGTCCGTTCCTCTGAGCGTCAGCTTTAGATCGGCCGGAAGTTGGACGCCGCCTTCTCCCAGTACCACGCCCGCTACAGTAAAGGGTGCTTGCAGCTCCAAAACGATGTTCTCGGTTGCGGAAGAGACCGACACCTCCTCTCTGGCGATGTAGGCTTGGCCGCGCATGTTCGTCTCTGCTCTCAGGACGTAGTTGCCTGGGGGCACCGAAGCGAACCGAAACCGGGCATCGCCAGGATGCGGGAGGTAGGTCCTGACCGCGCCTAGGCTAGCGGAGTCTGACGGCTGGAGGAACACCCTGGGAGCGGGGCTATCGACCGGAACGCCAGAGACGGTCCCGCTGACCGGAAACGACTGCGCCATCCCAATGCTCAGGTCTATATTCGAGGTCACTTTCCCTCCTCGCAGGAGCACCGGAGTAGCGGTTTCGGGCTCTCTGGCTGCGGGATAGTAGACGACCGCGTAATCCTCTGTGGTGACCTGGGATGCGCTGTCAGCCGCAGGCCGTTGGCGTAGACCTAGGGGGCCGCCAGCATCCTGATAGGATGCGCTAACGTAATATCGCCCTGGCTCGACACCAAAGATCCGATATTGGCCGAGATCGTTTGTTGAAGCCTGGGCCGCGACCGACAGCACTGCTCTTCGTCCCTCCAGGTACACGTGGCTAAGCCGAACATTTGCGTTGATCAAAGGCTTCCCCGTCGAATCGGTTATCTGGCCCGTGATCACCGCCTGAGCAACCATGCGAAGTTCGACCGGTGCCCCTACGTTCCCGCCCCCGGTGGCGCCATTTCCGGCCAAAGCGACCACGCGGGATAGCGTCACAAACCCTGGCTTTTGGCAGTGCACGCGGTACTGCGTAGCCGGCGAGGTCAGGACATTGAAGCGCCCGTCCTGCCCGGTCCTCGCACCTGCGACGTCTGACCGGGGCTGGCCCGGAAGGTCTGGAACCACTGTTACTATTGCGCCTTCTATAGGCTGCGAGTCATCTGCGTTGACCACGACCCCGGAGACGCTAGGCGGGGGTGCCGACGGATAACTCAGCTGGCAAACAGCGAGCGAGACAGAGCACAGGAGGAGACATAGTCTTCGCGGTAGTTCTGATTGTGTCATGTTACTGCCCTTAGAGCTATAGCGGAATGAAGTTCTGCCCGAGGCAGGGAAGAAGACCCTGAGGGGCCTCCTTCCCGATTCCCTATGTAGTGCTGTATTTCAACGTGACGACATTGGTGTACGCCTCGGTTTCCTCGTTGTATACCTGCAGATAGACGTAGGAGTTGTTTTCAGCCCCCGGCACTGCTGGGTAGGGATTAAAGTTAATCTGTGTCGCGGAATCGTACCAATACGTCTGTCCAATGGAACCCTCGTTGATGTAGAGACATCCCGAGCCGCAACCGCTGGAATCGGCGGAAATGATCACTATGGCATACTGGGTTCCCGGATAATCCGGCAGGTTAGATCCGTAAATCGACGTCCATTCGTTAAAATACAGCGTCCCACAGGAATACGAATCGTTCAAGCACACGCCGCTAATAGATTGGGCCGCCGCAGGCTGGATCGCCGCTGAAAAAGCCACGGCGAGAAAACACGCAAATAATGCTCGCTTCATAAATACTCCTTTTTTTCACAAGGGTCTCGGTTGGCCAAAAATAATTCGGGCCGTCGTCGCCCTTACCCAGAAATATATTCCGATATTTCCACAAATGCAAGCATAAATTGCGATCTATTTATGGTTTAATGTGGTCACAAAAATGCTGGATTTATACCAGAATTGCCTAGCCTATTCGCGCGGAACGCGCCGGGAAGCTCCGAAGCGTAGCGGGGCTCGACAACGGGGTGTTACTGCGATGCCCCGGGTGTTGAGCTTGGTGCAAACACCGGAACTGTCACGAGGTTACTCGTGTAAATATCCTGCGAAATCGTGAGTTGCGTAAGCGGATTTGTGGGGAGCGACAAGGGAACTTGGATCACCACCTGATACACGCCGATCGCGCCTGTCTGGAGACCGGCAAACAAAATGTTTCCCGTGCTGCCACCGAAATTATTCGCGGATACCGACGAGGTCGGTTCGTTTAATATTGGCCCGCTGTAAGGGAACCCGTCCATAATCGACTGCTGCGCGGGCGTAGGACCGACGATCCCGAGCCCGGTCGCATAAACGACGATCATCTCGCCCGGAACCGCCGGGTTAAACGCCGTCACCGGCGCGCCCGCGACGTTGGCGCAGCATAACGTCGAATTAATCGCAGTCACCGTCTCGGTGGGACTCGAAGTGCTTGTAACCAGAGTGGTCGCATTGGTAGTCGTTTCGCCGACCACCGACCCCGCAATCACCAGGCCGTCGCCCGCGGGTCCGGGAACTTTGGCGCGCAGAATAATGCGCGTGAAGGAGCCGGATGCGATGGCCACCACTTTCTCATCGGCGTTGGAATTAATCAGCGCCACCAGCGCATCGCGGATGGTATTGAGAGTGTCGGTCGAAGTCACCGCATATCCGTATTGGCGGTCCTCGATCGACACCGTCACGATATCGGCCGCGGAGGGCGTGCCGTCCACCGAAATCACCCCGGTGGCGTAGCTCGAATAGTGAGTGGCGATGACTTGCCGCGGTTCCGGGCCCGGTTGCGCGTAAAGTCCGGGAGCTTCTTCGGAAATCTGCAAGCCCACCGCCGTGGTCGCGGTCACCGTGCCGTTATTGTGCAGCGTCCGCACGTACAGGCTGCTGCTGTTGGTATCCACCAGCTCGAACGGCACCTGAACGTCGATTTGCGTCGGCGAAACCATCAGCAGAGGTGCGCGGATGCCGTCGATATAAACCTCGACCCCGCCCAACTCGAGCGGCGCCGGCGCATTGTTCGGATTCGGAGACAAACTATCGGCGGGCGTGGTAATCGTATTGTCGGAAAGATTCGTGCCCTGGATAGAAATGATGGCGCCCGGAGCGACGATCGACGCGTTGCCTCCGCCGGTCAGGTTCGCACTGCTCGCGGCCGCCGTGAGCGTGGATATACCGGAGGTGGTTTCCGTCGTGGTCGTAACGTTGTTCACCACCGTCGACGTAGTCGTGATCGTCGAACCGGTGGTGGCCGAAATCGAAATCTGGTCGCCCGAATTGCCGGGCGCGCGCGACACCAGCTTCACCAGGTCGAAATCGACCTCCGGCACCGCGTAGACGTTTGCGTCCCCCAACCCTCCATTGGTCGGATTCGGATAAGCGGAGCAGGATCCGGCGGGCACGTTGCCCACGCCGTTGATAATACTTGCCACGTTGTTGGTGATCGTGTCCAGAGTGTCGCCCGCAACCACTGTATAAACGTAATAGGTGGCATTAAGCTGGAACGGATTGGTAACAGTGATCAGCAGACAATCGCCGGCCGTGATGGATCCTGAAAAAGTGATGCTGCCCTGCGCGTAAAGCGCCTGGCTGGCGGCGTTCACGACCCCGTTCAGCGGAACCGTGGCAGTCTCCGGCGTGAATACCAGAACGCGATAGTTCAACGAATCGGTCACGTAAAGATTGTTCCCGTCCCAGGCAAGCCCGGTGGGCGAAGGCGTCGCATAGGACGCCGATTGCGCCAGGTTGGGATCGAATTCGTCATTGGTGCTGGTCACCAGAACGTCGGCGTATTGATCCGGCTGCCCCAAAACAACGTCGGCCGGCGCGCCGTTGACCGTGGGAATATGATTGAACACCAGCACCCGGTCGTTGCCCGAATCGGCGATATAGAGTCGCGTCCCATCGGACAGCGCGAAGCGGGGAAAGCTCAAAGTGCTGGTGCAGGTCGCCGGATAAATAGGATTGCCGCTCGCATCGGTTCCCACCGAAGCGCACAGGTCCGTATTATCGTTGGCGAACGATGTCGTAAAGTTGATCTGCCCCACTTCGACGTCCGCTGGCTGCTGCGTCTTCGTCGGAATCGAATTCCAGATCAATACGCGGTTGAAGCCCAGGTCCGACACGAACAGGCGCACGCCATCGCTTGAAACCGAAACCGGATTGAGCATCGTATTGCTGGCCGCAACCAGCGAACTGTCGATCAGATTCAGGTTGGGTGTCACCGTGAAATTCGGCTGCCCTAATACCAGATCGGCAGGCTGATTGTTCTTGGTGGGCAGAGTATTCCAGATCATGATGCGATCGTTCTGCGTATCGGCGACAAACAATTTGCCGTTCTGGATCCACACGCCCTGGGGCGCGCGCAAGCTGCTCTGGGTCACGATGACCTGCCCCACGGTCACGAAATCCGGCTGGCCGATGACGATATCGGCGGGCTGGTCCATCTGCTTGGGGATCTCCTTCCACAGCAGCACGCGATTGTTGGCCGTATCGGCGACCGCCAGGTTGCGTCCATCGGTGGCCACGGCGGTCGGCAGGCGCATTCCGTTCGCCGCCGTAGTGTAATTGCTGCTGGTGAAATCAGGCTGCCCCAGCACCAGGCTCGCGCCCTGCGCGCACACCGGACAGCGGCCGGTATTCGCGCCGATCTCCGTGGTCGCGGCCGGAATCATGTGAGAGATATTGTCGAAAATCAGGACCCGGTTGTTAATCGGCGCGTTGCCCATCCGGTTGCCGTCGGTCACGAACAAGGTATCGTTGGCGTAGGCGACGCCGCCCACTCCGCCCACCAGCAGGTTCGACGCACCGGAGGCTTGCGAGGTAAACGTGGTTTGCCCGATAACCGCGCGGGCAGCCTGACCGGTTACATAATCAGCGGCAAGGCCTAGCCCGGCACACAGTGAAAAAACAGCACAGTATTTCAGCATTCGAAAGTAAACAAGAGGATTTCAGTTCAGTATAACAACCTATCGACGTGATCCGCGTAATGCAGGTTGCCTGCCAAACGACCGGACTATCAAGGCTTACCGTCGCCGAAGGTGATGCTCGAGTCCGCTCCGAATTTCCGGTAGTTGCGGAATTCCAGGCGGTTGCGGGAACACATGCTGGTCCCGCGGACGCAGCTCAGCACTTCGGCATCGGCCGGCAGCAGGTATTTCTGGCCCGCCGCCAGGCTGATGAACTCGTAGTCCGTCACCGTTTCGACCGTGTCAAACGGGAACAGCTTGGGCATGTTAATCGTCCCCTGCTCGATGCGCATCACGCGCGAAGTTTCCTTGTCGATCCAGATCGTCCCGGTGTGCGCCGGATAGTAGAGCTGCGAAGGAGCCTCAATACGCCAGTGCGAATGGTCGCGCGAAATCTCGTATTTATAGACCCACGTCGCGCGCCCATGCAGGGTGTCCGTGCCGCTCTTGCGGAAACTGGCATCGGTGTAAGGACTCAGCAGGTCCTCAAGCACACTGGAAAATTCGCCGGTCGAGCGCGTGCCGCCGATATCATCCATCGATTTGCCGACCAGTTTATTCCCGATCTTGATGTTCTTGTAGCTCTCGTGCCCGTCTTCATAAGCGACGTCCGCGGTAACCACGTCAAGCGCATCCCAACCAGTCTTCGGATGGTCGCTCTGATACCGCGCCGTCATCTGCTGACAGAAATAATTCGGCAGCGAAGCGAGATAGTTGGCCGCCGCTTCGCGCGCCTTTTCGATGATCGGATCCACCGGCTTGCCCTGAAACACCGGCGCATCGGCCGCCTGCCTGGGAGCGTTGGGAGCCGCGGGCTTGGCTGGAGCGTCGGGCAAAGGCTCATACCGCGGCGGAGGAAGCTCCGCCATCTGACTCTTAGAAGGAGCCCCGCGTCGTAAAGAAGGAGGACCCGGATCGTCCGGATCCTTGGGCGGATCGGGCGGCTTCATCGTGGTCGCGGGCCGTGTATCTTCAGGTTCCGGAGGAGGTTCCGGAGGAGGCACCTGCGTCTTCGCAGTCTGCGCCGGCGCGGCGTCCTTGGAATCGTCGCCCGAATTGGCGCGCCGCAGCACCGGACGATCGTCGCCCGGCTCGCGCTGGACCGCGGAACCTTTCCCGACCGGGCCGCCTGCGAGCCTCGGCAGATCCCAATCTTCGCTGGCCCTGGCGCGCTCTTCAGGCGTGCCCGCCGAGTCGAAGCGGACTTCGACGGCGGTATAAATCTCCTCGTCGTCCGCGGTCGAATCGAGGGTCACATGATCGCCGGGCGTGAAGGCGGTCGAATCGACCTCCTTATTATTCTTCATGAACTTCGTTGCCGAGGTGACGCGGTACCACACGATCCGATGGTCGGCTGGCTCGATCACCACCTGGTTGGGAACCGAGCGCCGCACGGTCCCGATGGTGGTGGTGACCACGGTGTTGGTGCTCTTGTTACTCTTGCCGCTTCTCGAGGTTCGGCCGGGGGTCGCATCGACAGGCTGCCGCCGCGTGTTGCACGGTGGATACTGTCCCGGGGGGCACTGCCCGCTTTGTCCCGGCGGATATTGACCCGGAGGATATTGACCAGGATACTGGCCGGGTAGCTGAGCTAGCGCCATCGCGCCAGAGAAACATAGCAGCAACGGAATCGTGTCCACCCTCATTCCTTAATAATGACGCGTTTCTAGACGGAGTGGGTACAGGCCGGCCGGCGGCGTTCAGCCGGTGATCTTCTTTCCCACCATCACGCAGGGCTCCGCGCAGCGGACGTGCTCGAACTGGATGGTGGAATGGTTGATGTCGAACCGGTCGCACAACACGGTCTTGATACTCTTCAAAATCGCTTCACTCTCCGACGGAGGCACATCGTCGATCAGCACGTGGCAGCTTAGCGCGTGCGCCTGGGAACCGAGGCTCCAGATATGCAGGTCGTGGACGTCGATCACGCCTTCGACGCCGCGCATTCCGCCGGTGACTTCGTCGAGCTCGATGCCCTTGGGCGAGCCTTCGAGCAGGACGTTGAGCGACTCCTCGATAATTCCCCACCCCGACCAGATAATCATAAATCCGATCAGAATCGAGAGCACCGGATCGATTTTCTGCCACCCGGTATAGTGAATCGCCACGGCGCCCGCAATGATCGCGACGCAGCTCAGCGCATCGCCCAGCATATGAATCCAGGCCGCGCGGATGTTCATATCGTGGCCGTGGCCGCCGAGCCGCCACACGATGAACAGGTTCATGGCGAGTCCGATGGCTGCGACCACGATCATGGTCGATTCCACCACCGGCTGAGGATTCCATAGTCTTTCGTAGCTTTCGTAAAACAGAAACAAGGCCAGCACCACCAGCGAAACCGCGTTGATAAATGCGGCCAGCACTCCGGCGCGCTGGTAGCCGTAGGTCTTCACGGCGTTCGCCGGACGGGACTGCAAGTAGAATCCGAAGGCGGCGAGCAGCAGCGCGAAGGCGTCGGCGAAGTTGTGGCCGGCGTCGGAGAGAAGAGCCAGGCTCGAAGCACGAAAGCCGGCAACGGTTTCAAACGCGACAAATCCCAGCGTCAGGAGCAGCGAGGCAATCAGAGCCCTGCCCGTGCCTGCGTGGCCGTGTTCATGCGCGTGAGAATGGCCATGCGCATGAGAATGAGTGTGGCTGTGTGCCATCACTATCATGGTATCGCCAATTGGGTTCGGCGCCATCGCGGCGCGAAAAGTGGGGACAGCCTGCTCTGTCCGCGAGGCGGGGGAGGGGACTTTCCGCATACGTCAGGCTGAGTGGCCGGGGCGAAAAGTGGGGACAGTCCGCTCTGTCCACGCGGCGGGGGAGGGATGGGGTTCGTTGTGCATTGCGGCGCCTTGGGACAGAGTGGGCAGTCCCTATTTTTCGCACATTTTTTCATGGCTAGGCGGCGTTTTTGTGGATGTAGGCTTTGAGGATCTGATGTTTGCGGGTGCGGGCTTGGAAGGCGGAGCGGATTTGGGGTTCTGTAAAAACGAAGCCATCGGCGGAGGGGTTGTAGGTTTGTCCTTTGGCTTTATACATTTCGAGGACGTCGAGGAGGTCGTCGAGGTCGTGGCTTTCCTGGTCGTGGCGGATTTTTTGGAGTTCGCGGAGCTGGATCTGGGTGCGCTCGAATTGACGGGACAGGCGCTGGCTGTGCATGCTCAGGTTGGCCAGGGCTTTGGAGCGGGATTCGATGGCGGCGGCGATGGTCAGGGCGGTTTCGATGGGGGATTCGGGGTCGGCGACGGCCAGGCAGAGGACGTTGGTTTCGAGCGCGGCGACCCGGTTGAGTCGCCAGGAGGTGTCGGCCAGGGCTTGGACGAGGTCGGCTTCGAGAGGGCCTTGGGGGGCGAAGGCGTCGGTGTAGGATTTGAGGTGGCGCTGGTAGGCGGCGAGGTCCTCGGAGGGCATGACCACGATTTGGCCGGTGAGGCCGTGGCGGAGGGCGTTGAGGGAAGAGCGGTGTTTGCCTTCGGGGGTGATGGGTCCGGTGGAGTGCTGGGAGTTGGCGCGGTTGATTTCGGGTCGGGAGGGAGTGGTCATATTTATTTGTCCTTCTGGGGGGAAGGTAGCAGGAGCGGTGAGAATGCGAAGGTGGGTGCAAACGGGAGGTGGTTGAAAAGGCTGGAGAATCCCCGCCTGACGGACGGGGTTGTGGGTCCAGGTCTGAGGGGTGGATGTTAGGGGTTAACGGTGGACAGAGCGGGGTGTCCCCACTTTTCGCCCCGGCCACTCAGCCTGACCAATGCGGAAAGTCCCCTCTTGAGGAGAATCCCCCCCCTGACGGGCGGGGTTAACGGCTGAAAAATCCTGCGGATTACAGAAAGACTGGAGTATTGGTTACAATTCAAAGAACTCCCGCACATGAAACCCGTTAAGGCTCCTCGCATCGACCCGAAATTCACGTGCTTCGATATCGTGATCCGGCCTTCGAAGATTCACCGCTATGGCGTTTATGCGAATCAGAGGATTCCGGCGAACCGCAAGGTCATCGAGTATAGGGGCCTGCGGCTGAACCGCAAGGAGGCGGCGGCGATCGACGGCGGGAAATATACTTACCTGTTCGCGGTGGACAACTATTGGACGCTCGACGGCGCGCGCGGCGGGAGCGGCGCCGAGATTATCAATCACAGCTGCGATCCTAACCTGGTGAGCCGCGTTCTTAAGGGACACGTCCTTTATATGAGCCGGCGAGTGATCAAACCCGGGGAGGAACTCACGGTCGATTATAATTTCTCCGATCTGAAAGATATGACGCCGTGCTCCTGCGGCGCCGCGACGTGCCGGGGCACTATCGAAAAGCGGAAGAAAGCGTCGAAAAAATGATGACGTTTCTATGGCTGCTGCTGCTTGCGCAGGATGCCCCTCAATATACGAATGACGGGCAGATGCGCATGCCTGCGAATTATCGCGAATGGATTTTTCTAAGCTCGGGCCTGGCCATGACCTATGGACCGGCGGGACAGACCAATGCGCAGGGCAATCCTCGCTTCGATAATGTTTTCGTTTCGCCGGGGGCGTACAAGTCCTTCCTTAAAACGGGCACGTGGCCGGATAAGACGATCATGGTGCTTGAAGTCCGCGATTCCGACAGCCATGTTTCGATCAACACCGGGGGACAAGTGCAGACGGGCCTGGCGGCGATCGAGGTCCACGTGAAGGACGCCGCGCGATTTAAGGGCGGCTGGGGATTTTTTGGATTCGACAAAGGGGATACGGCGAAGCTGATTCCTACTACGGCAACCTGTTATTCCTGCCATGAGCAGCATGGGGCGGTGGACACTACGTTTGTGCAGTTTTATCCGACGTTGATTGACGTTGCGAAGAAGAAGGGGACTTTTAAGTGAAATCCCCGCCCTGACGGGGCGGGGTTGTATCGCGCGCTCGTAGGTTGTCGCACACAGACACGTCGACACGAGTGTCGACGCGGCACGCAAGAGCGCGTGCGCCACAACTGGCGGCACACACGCTCTGTCCACCTAGCCTGTGTCGCGGACGCAGCGGAATCCGATGTTGCCGGTGGAGCTGTCCGGGGTGTTCGCGGTTCGCGCGGCTACGCGATAGCGGTTGCAGTAGGAGGCGTGGCACAGATAGGATCCGCCGCGCATCGCGCGGGCGCTTCCAATCGAGGGACCTGACGGATTTTTTCTTGAACCGACCAGGTGATAGGTGGGATGGAACCAGTCCGCGCACCATTCCCAGGTATTTCCGCTGACCGAATACAAGCCGTAACCGTTCGGCGGGAAGGCGCGGACCGGCGATGTTCCCCCGTAGCCATCCTCCGCCAGATCGACGGCCGGAAATTCGCCTTGCCAGATATTGCACATGTGGATGCCGCCCGGTGTGAGCTCATCGCCCCAGGGGAAGCGTTTCTGTTCGAGACCGCCGCGCGCGGCGAACTCCCATTCGGCCTCGGTCGGTAGACGCTTGCCTGCCCAGCGGGCGAACTCCGCGGCATCATTCCAGGAGACGTGGGTCACCGGATGTTCGTCATCGATGGTTGAGCCGGGTCCTTGCGGATGCTGCCAATTCGCGCCTTGGACTTTGCACCACCAGGGAGCGGCCAGCGCGGTGTCATCGACGAGAGTCCGCGGGATGTGTCCTTGAAATACGAACGACCATCCGAAGCGATCGGCTTCGGTGACGTAGCCGCTGGAGCGGATGAATTCGGCGAAGCGGGCGTTGGTTACGGGTAGGGCGTCGATATAAAAAGGATCGAGCACGATTTCGCGCACGGGGCCTTCGCCATCGTTGGGGAAACCTTCGGTGCTGTCGGTTCCCATCAGGAAGGGGCCGCCGTCGAGCTTGATCATGCCCTCGGTGGATCCGGAGGTTACGCGTTCGAGCGGGTTACGGGGAATCGTCAGCAGGGCCGCACGCTGCCGGCTGGGGACGCAGCAGGGATTCACGGAACGTCCTCGACGGTGGCGCGCGCGCGCAGAAAATCGCACAGGCGTTCGAGGGCCTTCTGATGTTTTTCGGCCAGCAGATGCCGCTCGATTTGCGGGCGTGCTTCTTCGAGTGTTGCGAGTCTCTCGTCGGAGCGGGCGATCAGCGTGGCGATGTGGAATCCGAAGGGGGTACGAAATATCGGACTGACTTCGCCGGGCTGAAGCGTGAAGACGACGGCGTCGAACTCGGGGACCATCTGGCCGCGGGGAAACCAGCCGAGATCGCCTCCGCTGCCGGGGCAATCGGAGAGCTCGTTCGCCACCACGTCGAAACTTTCGCCGGCTTTGATTCGCTCTTCGGCGGTGCGAATGGCGGCCAGAGCGGCATCCTCCGGGGTCTTGTCGTCGACGTTCCGGACGATGTGCGCGGCGTGGACGGCCTCGGGGATGGACATACTGTCGCGATGGTGGCGATAGTAATCGACCACGTCTTTATTGCGGGGCGGCGCGATCTTTCCGGCGTGTCGAATGGCGAGGCGCTCGATGCGGAATTGCAGCTCGGCTTCTCCCGTTTTTTCAGCGGGGACGGGCTCCGGATCGGCAAGCGCGGCCTGGCGCAGAAGGACTCGTTCGATTACGTTATCGCGCGCCCATTCTTTGGCGCGGGCCTCGATGGTGGAAGGGTGTTCCTGGGGCAGCGCTTCGGCCAGGCGGAGGCGAAGATTGCGGATCTCTTCGCGGATGACGGCGTCTTCGATTGGTTCGTTGTTGACTCGGAGGGGCAAACCGCGATTGTACCTAAACATCATGATAGACTCAGGTCGGATATGACGCGCCGCGATCTTCTTAAGGCCGGTCTCGCGCTGGGAACAGCCGGTTCCGGGATGGCATTCGACGATGAAAAAGTCAGGCGAGTGGGCCTGATCGGCTGCGGCTGGTACGGGAAGGGCGACCTGTTCCGGCTGATCCAGGTTTCGCCCGTAGACGTGGTATCGCTCTGCGACGTCGACAGCAAAATGCTGGCCGACGCGGCCGACCTGGTTTCTACCAGGCAGAGGTCGAAGAAGAAGCCGCGCACGTTTTCCGATTACCGGCAGATGCTTGCACAGAAGGATCTGGATCTGGTGCTGATCGGCACGCCCGACCACTGGCATGCGCTGCCGATGATTACCGCGGTCCAATCCGGCCTGGATGTGTGGGTGCAGAAACCGATCAGCGTCGACGTTGTGGAAGGGCAGGCGATGGTCGCGGCCGCGCGCAAACACGGGCGCGTGGTGCAGGCCGGGACGCAGCGGCGGAGCACTCCGCATTTGGTCGAAGCGCGGGACCGGTTCGTCAAGACCGGGCTGCTGGGGAAGATCGCATCGGTGGACATGTATTGCTATTACCACATGCGTGCGACGGCGAATCCTCCGGATACGGCTCCTCCGCCGAATCTGGATTACGAGATGTGGACGGGGCCGGCGCCGATGCGTCCTTACAATTCGCTGGTGCATCCGCGAGGCTGGCGCGCGTTCATGGAGTACGGCAACGGAATTATGGGGGACATGTGCATCCACATGTTCGACATGGTCCGGTGGATGATGGATCTCGGGTGGCCCAAGCGAATCTCGTCGGCGGGCGGGATTGAGGTGGACAAGGCGAGCAAGGCGAATATTCCGGACACGCAATCGGCGGTCTTCGATTATGGAGACTTGCAGTGCAACTGGAACCAGCGCAGCTGGGGCGCGGCGAATGATCCGGATCCGAATTACGGGTGGGGATCGACGTTATATGGCGATAAAGGGACGCTCAAAGTCAGCGTGATGAGCTACGACTTTATTCCTTTGAAGGGCGAGCGTGTTCACAAGGACGTTACGTATGAGCTGGAGCAATATCCGGAGGACAAGACGGAGAAGGATCTGGAGAAGCACGTAGCTCCGGCGGTGCGCGCGCACATGAGGAATTTTCTGGCGGCGATTGATGCGCGGTCCAAGCCGGTGGCGGATATCGAGCAGGCTTATATTTCGACGGCGAGCTGTATTCTGGCGAATATTTCGATGAAGCTGGGGCGCACTCTGACTTGGGATTCGGCGCAGCAGAGGGTGGTTGGAGATGCAGAAGCCAACAGGCTGCTGACGCGGCAGTATCGCAGTCCGTGGGTGCATCCGAGTAAGCTGTCGGTCTGAGTGGCCGGGGCGAAAAGTGGGTACAGCCCACTCTGTCCACGGCGGCGCAGTGGTCTCCAACGCCGTTGAAGGTGTGGGCGCCTTGGGACAGAGCGGGCAGCCCCTTTTTCGCGACGAATCCCCGACCGCGGTAAGAAAGACACGTCGACACGAGTGTCGACGCGGCACGCCTGGAGGCGCGCGCCACACGCCACTAGGGGTAGGGGAACCAGGCGGGATCGATGGCTGGCTCGGTGCCGCTTGATTCCTTGATTCTGGCCAGGAGGCGGGTCCTTAATTGATCGGCTACGGGGCGGTAGGGCACTCGGCCGGCTAGATTCACGTGTTGAAACGGGTCGGCGTAGAGGTCGTAGTGGATGTATTCGACGTAGCGGCCGGCTGAGGGGACGCCTTTCCACCCGGGTAGCTTGGGGGCCGAGACTGCGTAGGTGTATTGCGGCGTTCGGAGTCCACGTCCGGTGACAAACTCGGACATTTCGAAGTACACTTCATTTCTCCATCCGTCGGTCTTTCGATCGAGCAGGGGGAGGAAGCTGTGACCTTGCACTGAGGCGGGAACGGCGACGCCGGCGGCTTCCAGGAGCGTGGGCATCAGGTCCACCTGACTTACAAGCTCTGAGATTTGCATCGATCGATTGAATCCGGGTCCGCAGATTACCATGGGGATGTGAATCGAGCTATCGTGAGGGCTCCGTTTATATTCCGCGTTGCGGGTTTTGAAGTGGCAGCTGTGATCGCTGAGGAATACGACGATCGTATTTTTGTCGAGGCCGGTTTCGCGCAGGGTCTTACGGATTTCGCCGACGTTCTCGTCCATTTTGGCGACGCAGGCGAAGTAATCGGATAGCTGGCTGGGCCAGGATCCGGGCAGAGGGCGCAGATCCTGGGGGATGAACGGATTGGGATAACGATGCGCGAATTCTTTGGGCGGATCGAAGGTGTCGCTGTCATTTTGATGATGCACTTCGAGGTAGGAGAGCGTTATGAAAAACGGTCCCTTGGCGGATTGCAGGAAGCGCTTGGCGCGATCGGTCATGAAGTCGGTTCTATATTGATTGGAGAAGTTGATCGGCTTGCCGTCGTTATCGTAGAGCGCGCCTTCATAGGCGTGGGACGTAAATTCGAGCTCGTTGGCTGCTTCCCAGAGACCGGTGAATCCGCCGCGATACTGCGGAGGAACCCAGCCGCGGCGTTGCTCCGCGGTCAATCCTTCGGCGGGCATCAGGTGCCATTTGCCGATGTAGTTGGTCGAGTAACCGGCTTGGTGCAGCACTTGAGGCAGCGTGACGGCGTCGGCGTGGAGGCCGAGTCCGTTGTGCCAGACTCCGTGTTTCGCGGGATATTGGCCGGTGAACATGCTGGCGCGCGCGGGGGCACAGACGGGCTGGTTGCAGAAGGCCGAGCGCATCAGCACGCCTTCAGCGGCCATTTGATCTAGGTTCGGCGTGAGGCCCATGGGATTCAGACCCATGGCGCCGATACAATCCCCGCGGAATTGGTCGGAGATGATGACGACGATGTTCGGCTTCGCGGGGGTGCTGGTTTGCACGGCTGCGGCTATTAGAGGGGCCTGGGTGATCCACTCGCGTCTATTGAGCATTACTTCTTCGCGGCGATGGACGTCGCGGCCTCCCAGTTGAATTGGACGAATTTATAGAGGGCGTCTTCGAGCAGGCGCTCCTGATCGCTGTGCGCGCCGAAGCCTTTCGGGGCGTCCTCTTCATCGACCATGGGACCGATGCCGTAGCATTGCACGCCTTTCGCGCGAAGCATGGCCATGTCGGTGGCGCCGGTGCTCATCTGCGGAATGGTGATCACTTTATATACCTTCTGGTTCGCGGCTTCGATGAGGTGGAAGGCCTCGGAGTCGATGCGGGAGGGAGGGGCGGTGGGACGCTTGTTGCGGGCATCGTAAATCACTTCGATTTCCGGATCGTTAATCACTTTGCGCATCAGGTCGAGGAAGACGGGCATGTTTTCGTCGGGGAGGGCGCGGACGTCGAGGGTGGCTTCGGCTTGCGAGGGAATCACGTTGATCTGATATCCGGCGCTGATGATATTGGGCGAGATGGAGGTGTGCAGCATCGAATAGTGGCCGGGCTCATGCTCGGCGAGATACTCGCGAACGGCGGGCGCTTTCGCGGGGTCGAATAAACCGTTGTAGCGCGCGGCTTCGTCGGGGGTGCTGACGGTGCCGAGCTTTTCGAAGTAGTAACGGGTGGTGTCGTTGAAGCGCATGGGAGGGTCCCACATGGCGATTTTATCGACGGCGCGGGAGAGGTGCACGATGGCGTTGGTGCGCAGAGGACGCGAGCCGTGGCCGGCGGGGCCTTTGGCGACCAGACGGACGCCTTGCGGCATTTTCTCCGCGGTTTGGATCAGTGCGTAGCGGACCTGACCGGCGCGGCGGCTGATTAAGCCTCCTTCGGCGAGGCAGATTTCGGCTTCGATATCGTGCCAATGCTCGTCGACGAGGTAGCCGATTCCGAACTGCGTGGCCGCTTCTTCGCCGGCTTCGGCTACGAAGATGACGTCGCGGTCGAGGGGGATTTTCGAACGCTTGAGCAGCACCATGGTCATCATGCCGGCGGTGAGGTTGTCCTTATCGTCGAGGGTGCCGCGTCCATAGATATATCCGCCGTTGCGGGCGGCGCTGAAGGGGGGAAAGGTCCACTTGGAGGCGTCGACTTTGACGGTGTCGGTGTGGCCCATGATCAGGAGAGGCTTTTTCGATCCATTGCCCTTCAGACGGGCGATCAGGTTGGCGCGGGCGGGGTCTTTGGCGGCCAGGATTACTGGGATGCCTTCGGCTTCTAAAACTTTTTTGACGTATTCGACGACCTTGGTTTCGTTGCCGGGAGGGTCTGTGGATTCGATCTGGACCAGGGCGGAGTAGTGGCGGAGGGTCTCTTCGTTGATCGCCCGCCAGTCTAGGGATTGGGAAAGGGCGAGGGGGCAGAGGAGGAGAGGGAGGAAGCGGAGCATGGGATCTAGTTTAATCGGTTGAAGGCTTGTGGTTGGTGGGGGACGCAGGCGACACTCTCGAAAAAACGGGCATTGGCTGAGTGGCCGGGGCGAAAAGTGGGTACAGCCCACTCTGTCCACTGCGGCGCGGGAGGCATATACTGCATTGGCGATTGCGGGCGCCTTGAGACAGAGCAGGCAGTCCCCATTTTTCGCAGCTTTTTTGATAGACGCGTCATTCGCTGGATTCGGTCGAAGAAGAGATCGCTCCGGGGGCCGGTGGGTTTCATCGCTGGGGGTGCGGCGCGGGGCGGATTTCAATGCTGCCTTTAAGTTCGATTCAGAGCATTAGTTGGCCGCCGTTTACTTCTATGGTTTCGCCGGCTATGTAGGCGGCGGCGTGGGAGGCCAGGAATGCTATTACTGTGGCGCATTCTTCGGAGGTGCCGGTGCGGGCCATGGGAATGGCCGCTACGAAATTTTTGATCATTTCGGGGGTGGAGAAGACTTCGTGGAAGGGGGTCGCGATTACGCCTGGGGAGACTGCGTTTACTCTGACGCCGTGAGGGGCTAGCTCTTTCGCCAGGGATTTTGTGAAGGTGATTAGTGCGCCTTTGGCGGTTGCGTAGGCGCCTGCTCCCGGGCCTCCTCCGTTGCGTCCGGCTATGGAGACGATGTTGATGATGGCTCCGGTTTTGCGCTCGATCATGGATCGGGCTACGGCTTGGGAGCAGAGGACGGCGCTGGTCAGGTTGAGGGCCATGATGTCGTTCCAGCGCTCCTCGGTGACTTCGAGGATGCGCTGGCGTTCGACCAGGGAGCCGGCGTTGTTGACGAGGATGTCGATGGGGCCTAGCTGTTGGGTGGTCGCGTCGACCAGGGTGCGGATTTCGGCGCTTTTGCGCACGTCGGCGCGGACGGCGATGGCGGTGCCGCCGGCTTTTTTGATTTCTGCACGGACCTTTTCGGCGCCGGCCTGGTTGGCGTGATAGCCGATGGCTACTTTCGCGCCGAGGTCTGCGAAGACAATTGCGGTCGCGGCGCCGATTCCGGAGGAGGCGCCGGTGATCAGGGCGACCTTGCCCGTCAAATCCATATAATTTTTCATCTCTAAGAATTATCGTTCAGACGCGGAGGAAGATTTTGCGGCGGTACATCCAGAAGAGCATCAGCCAGTAGATGAGGAGTATAGCGAGTCCGCGGAGGAGGGGCTCTACGCCTGTGCCGAAGATTTGGAAGGGGCGCGCGCCGAGGTGGATGCGGAAGGAGTCCGCGAGGAAGGATTCGAACAGGTGCGCGATGAGATAGGCGGCCATGGAGTTCATGCCTACTACGAGCAGAGGGAACGCCCATTTGCGGGGGCCGATATAGGTGAAGGCGGTTAGGAAGAGGAAGCAGAGGCCTCCGCTGAAGAGGGTCCAACTGGGGGTCCAGATGCGTTTGACGATGGGGCAGATGCCGGCGAAGTGGAGCAGGAGTCCGGACGAGATGCCTATGGCTGCGGCGATGAGGAACTTTTTCATCGGGACCTTGGGAGCGTCGGCGATCAGCCAGCGGCCAGCGGCTAATCCTAAAATCATGGTTCCTAGTGTGGGGATGAAGCTGAGGGTGAGATAGCCTCCGCTGTTCGCCACGAAGGGTTTCGTGCGCGGGAATAGATTGAGGAACCATTGATCGAAGGCGTTTCCGAGGTTCGCGTCCTTGTTCCAATGGGCTGGGAACGTGGGCGCGGGGTAGAGGGTCCACGCTAGCCAGTAGCCGAAGAGGATCAAGGCTAGCGCGATCCATTGCCATCTGGGCGGACGGAATCCGAGGAGGAATAAAAATGGGTAGCCGAGGCCGATCTGGGTTAGCGTGTCTTCAAACGTGAAGTACGTTTGCGTGCTGTGCAGGGAGCGGAGGAAGATTCCGAGGGCGATGAGGATCAACGAGCGCCAGAGGGCGTGAAGGAACATTTTGGGGAACGTCGCGCCCTTTGCCAGGCGGCTGAGGATTGAATACGGGAGGGCGACGCCGACTAAGAAGGAGAATCCGGGCTGAATGGTGTCGTGGAGGGAGCAGCCGGACCATTCTACATGGGTCTGGTTGTAGGCGAGGATGTGCCAGAACCAGTTGGTGGGGTAGGCGCGGGCTACGTGGGAGAGTTGGAGGACTTCGGCCATCATTAGGAGCATTACGAAGCCTCGGTAGGCGTCGATGGAGTGGTTGCGGGGGGTGTTCATTTGGTTAGCGGGACGTCGACACTCTCGAAACATCAGGGCGGACCGCTCCTGATGGTCGCGGTTCTTCAAGAGGGCAGGTCGGGAACCTGCCCCACTGGGACAGGTCGGGGACCTGTCCTACCCTGCGCGGGAGTGCCCTTTCACGGGGCGATAAAGGGATGAGCATTAGTAGCGCCTTAGTGGCGACGGGGTTGATTTGCCGGAGTTGGGGATTGTCAGGGTGTCGCGATCGAGGTGGAAGGGGCCTTCGACGGGCGGGCCCGTGGGATATTCGAGACGCATCGTCGCGCCTTTCACGGAGTAGCGGGCCTGCTGCCATTTGAAGGGGAATAGGAACAGGCTCTTGCCGGCTGGCTCGAAAATGTATCGGACTTCGGCTTCGCCGGTCCATTCGCCGACGATCGGGTTGCTGGTGTCGCGTTGGGGGCCTTGGCGGGAGAGAGTTAGAGCATCGCGCAGTAAGAGGTGGTCGGCGTCGATCCATTTCATGGACTGACGCTGGTCAGGGCCGCCTATTGTGGCGGGGGGCAGAATCAGTTGTCCGTCTTCGATTCGATATTTCATTTCAACCACTGCACCGGCGCTGAAATTGAAAGTGCCGTCGTCGTGGAATTCGAACATGGCTCCCAGTCCGCTGTCGGAGGTTCCGGCGGAGCGCCAGCGGCCGGGGAGTCCAGAGGGTATCTGCGCGAACAGGGTGATGGCGATTAAGAAGCGCATGTTAATTTCTCTCCGGTGAGGCGGGCGAAGGCGGTGTAGTGGACAGTTGCGGTTTCCTTGGCTCCTAGCCATCGATAGGTGGGGAGGCCGAGGAGCGATCCGCGTTCGACCATGGCGCGGCGGCCTTCGGCGAAGGGAGAGACGCCGAATTCGATGCCGCGGGTTACGGCTTGGCCGTTCCAGGGCGGGAATTTGCGGCTGCGATTTTCTTCCCATAGGGAGACCCACGGGAAATCGGCGGGATTCCAGGTGTAGCCGAAGAGTAATTTCGAAGGGGGATGGAAGGCTTCGAAGGAGCCTTCGGCTACGTGACAGGTGACGCGGGCGGAACTGGCGGCGGTGGATTGGATGCTTAGATCGGCATCGGGGGCTAGCGGCCAATCGAATTCGGGGCCGGCGAAGACCATCGATTTGCGGGTTTTGATATCGAGCCTGGTGATGCCGGACTCGAGGAAGGGAGGGCCTAGAGTGACGTGCTGGGTCCAGGCTAGAGGGCGGTCCATGGCGGTCAGGTTTTTTACGGTCTCGCGGATTGTGACGATGCCAGCGGCGAGCTCGATTTCGCGCTCGAAGTTTAGCTGAGCGAGAGGGAGGTGGGCGCGGGCGATCATGCTGGTCGCCGTGGCTTCGATCTTGTAGGGCACTACGGAGGATTCGCCGTGTACGGTCAGTCCGGCGGCGTACTCGGCATCCGATGGAGGGCCGAAAATATCCAGGCAGAGGTTGTGGCCGAGGATTCCCGAGAGAAGTTTGCTTTCGGAATCGTTGCCGTACTCGGGATGGGTGGCGGCGGTCCAGGTAGAGGGCTCGATCGAGGGCCAGGGAGGGGTCCAGAGGGGATTGATGCCGGATTTCTTTTCGATGATCTCCGCGATGTGGCCGCCTTCGACGGTCACGGTGACGATCAGTTGGTCGTTCTCAATTCGAACTACTTTGCGGTTCATGATGGTTGCGAGTCCAGATCCAATATGCCCCAATTCCGGCGACTAATGTGAGCATGCCGAAGGCGGCGAATATCCAGCCGGAGGTTAGGAACAGGAAGACCCATCCTAGAAATGCGATGGCGGCCGGCAAGGGATAGAGCCACATGTGGAAGGGGCGCGGGATTTCGGGGCGGTGCTTGCGGAGATAGACCAGCGCGAAGATTTGAGCGATGAATTGGATGAGAATCCGGGAGGTGACTAGCGCGGTGATCACGTCGTC
This sequence comes from Bryobacterales bacterium, assembly GCA_963698105.1. Classification (GTDB taxonomy): domain Bacteria; phylum Acidobacteriota; class Terriglobia; order Bryobacterales; family Bryobacteraceae; genus Palsa-187. The sequence continues at coordinate 28,659 of CAVOPN010000020.1, read as the reverse complement.
GAGGGTCCATAGACAGGCGACGATCGAGAGGGTTCCCATGACCAGCAATGATATGTGGGGGAAATCCGCGGTGGGGTGGAGGCGGGCGAAGACTTTGAAGAAGTCTCCGTTCAAGGCTGCGGCGTAGGGGATGCGGCTGTAGCCGAAAAGGAGCGCGAAGACCGAGGCCAGGGCGGTCCAGAGGACTAGTATGGTGACGGCGGAGGCGGCGCGGGGGCCGTAGAGTCTCGCCATGAAATCGGACGCGATGAATTTCGAGTGCATGGCTTCGCGCCAGGGGACTACAGCGATCAGACTCAGGTTGGTTAGCGAATAAATCGCGGCTACGGCGATTACCGAATATACGATGGAGCGGGGGATCACGCGGGCGGGGTTGCGCACTTCTCCGGCTACGTAGCAGATGTCGTAATAGCCCATGAAGTCGTAGATCGCGATGAGGGTGGCGGAGCCGAGTCCGGCGACGAATCCGAGGGAGAAGCGGAAGGCGTTGGGGGGGAAATCGAAGACTACTTTGGTGTCGAAATGGCGGAGGCCGGCGAAGATGACCCACGCCACTGTGATCAGCATTCCGATCCACAGAACTATCGTAAGTTTCCCGATGCTGGTGACTTTACGATAAAGCAGCACGATGACCAGCACGCCTACGGACATGCTGACGGCGCGGGTCGAGGCGGGTCCCATGGCGGGCCAGAAGTAGCCGATGTATTGCGAGAATCCGATGTAGCCGGAGGCGATTTCCAGTGGTCCGCTGAAGATGAATTGCCAGATGAAGAGGAAGGGGAGGACGCGTCCGAGGCTGGAATCGCGGAAGGCTTCGCGCAGGTAGACGTAGGTTCCGCCGGTACGGGGGATGGAGGCGGCGAGCTCGCTCCAGACCAGGCCGTCGCAGAGGGCGATGACCGCGCCGAGCACCCAGCCGAGCATGCACTGCGGACCGCCCATGGTGGCGATGATGAGGGGGACGGTGATGAACGGCCCGACGCCCACCATGTTGCTCATGTTGAGCGCGGTGGATTCGAGCAGGCCGAGGCCGCGGATCAGGCCGGGTTCGGATTGGAGTTGGTCAGCGATTTATTGGGCCGCGCCGCGTGTGGGGCGCTCCGCTTTCGGAGGATCCGCGCGGTCGACTGGAATTTTGTAGTTGAAGAAGCCGATCATCATTTCCTGAAATGTCTGATCGCCCCAATGAACGGTCTGGCTGGGATCCGGGTTGTACTTGTTATTCGCCGAATTGTCGTACCAGGCGGTCACGTCCATTTTCGATCCGGCGGGGACGGTGCGAGGCTGGGCGAGGATGTAAGCGAGCTGCCAGTTGAAGTCGTAATGAGGGACGTCGAGCAGCACTTCGCTGCGGCCATCCGGATAGGTCAGGACGTATTTGAAGGCTTTCCCGCGGAGATGCATGTGCGGGGTCAGGTCGAGCAGAGTTGTGTCTTCGCGGAAGGTGTAGGAGGCCTTCGCTTCATAGCTCGGATCGCCGGGAGGAATGTCCAGGCGGAATTGCACGGCCGAGCCGCAGATGGCGCGATAGGTGGGCTTGTCCTTGCGGATTTTCAGGCCGACTACCGATCTGTCGATGGCTTCCTTGCCGTTGGTGGTGTAGTGAACCTGGAGGAGGAAGGTGGATCCGGCTTTCACGAGAAAGGCCGTGTCGCTATCCCAGGTGAGGCTGGGGACGCCGGGGGCGTAGCCGATCAGCATGTCGCTGAACTGTTCGCCTCCGCGGGGACTGCGCTTCCTTTTTCCATCGGGCGTGACGGCGTCCTGCGCGAAGACCAGAATGTGGTGCACCTGGGCGCGCTGTGTGGGGCGCACTTCGGCGGCTTGAATCCAGGTGTCCTCGGTGAATCCGGGGTCGATGGTGAAGTATTGATACTGCACGACGCCGCTGGCGGGGATCACGAACTCCTTGGGCAAGCTCAATATCAGATCGGGTTTGCCGATGGCCCAGCCTTCGGTGAATTCGGGCAGTTTGGGCAGATCCGACTTCTTGCCCTCCGGCGCGCCCGCGTCGACCCATTGGGTGAGGGTCGAAATTTCATCGGCCGAAAGATGGCGGTCATTTTTGAAATGATCGACGGACGGATCGGCGTACCAGGGCGGCATGTTGTGGGTGGTCACCGCCTGCTTGATCGCTTTGGCCCAGGGACGGGTTTCCTGATAAGTGCGGAAGGCCATGGGGCCGGCTTCGCCGGGGCGATGACATTCGAGGCAGCGGTTATAAAGGATGGGCGCGACGTCCTTGGTGAAGGTGGGAGGGGTTGCGGCCAGGGCTATGCCTGAAAAAATAAAAATGGTAATTGGAAAACGGACGGTCATTGCGTCCCTCCTTCAAGGTCGGCCAAGCGATGCTGAATCCGGGCCATGCTCTGAAGCGCTCTGTCAGTGTTCCTCATAAAGCGCCGAGATGCTTGCTGCGTTTTCGCGTGCAGATCAATAATGAGATTCAGCTTCGCCTCATGGCTTGCTTGCGCTTTGAGCAGGAGTTCGATGCGCTCGTCGATCGTCATGGCCTGTTTTTCTACTTTACCACACTGCCGCGTAACTGACTCAAATACATAACTTTACAATCATTGGCGAGTCTTGATGGGGTCCTTCGTGGACTCGAAGAATTCCTTTTGGAGGCGAGGACTCACCTGGTCGGCTTTGATGGCGCGGATCGCGTCGGCGATGCTGGTGGACCAGGCTTTCATGTCGAATTCGCCTAGCTCTTTAGTGGCGGCGGCGCCGTCGCCAGCGTAGTGGTCGGGGAATTTCGCGTACCACCAGATTCCTGTATACACGCTTTTGGGCAGATCGAGGCGATTGCGGTCGGCGCCCGATTCTTCGCCGGAGCGCTCCTGATGCACCAGGTCCGGGCGGGAAATCATGGTGTGCGCGGTCTCCGATTCACCGGCGTGGCTGTCGGTTTTGGTCTTCAATTCCGGACGCCCTGGGGGATAACCGGACTGGGAAAAGATGTAGACGACGTAATCGTGGGGCATCGCCATCTGCGACTGCGCGAAGAACGGGAGGAGATGGTTGTTGCCTCCGTGGCCGTTCACGATGACGATTTTCTTGCAGCCATTGCGGGCCATCTCATCGGTGGTTTCCTGTAACAACTCGAGCTGCATTTTTGCGCTGTAGGCCATGGTCCCGGGTTCATGACGGGCTTCGAAAATCTGGCCGAAATAGTATTCCGGGAAGACTACTGCGTATTCCTGGCTGACGGCGTGGGTGACGGCGTAGCGGACATTGATCAGGTCGGTGCCCAAGGGGAGCTGGGGGCCGTGTTTTTCGATGATGCCGAAGGGGAGCACGCAGGTTTGCTGGGCCTTGGCGATGGCTTTCTGAAAATCCTCGGCGGTCAGTTCCTCCCATTTCGCGGGCAAAGTTTGGCCGAAGATGGGGACGATTGATAGAAGAAATAGCATTTTCATGAGATGTTGCCACTTTCATGACCGCTCCCGGAGGTCGCGGCTCTGAAGATTATCGGACGAATTTGTACACTGTGGTGCTCTTGAACTCGGTTCCGCGCTTTAACACGGTGGAAGGGAATTTGGGTTTATTCGGCGAATCGGGGAAATGTTGGGTTTCAAGACACAATGCCGATCGGCGTGCGTAGACCCATCCGCCCTTGCCTTTGATGGTTCCGTCCAAAAAATTCCCGGTGTAGAACTGGATGCCGGGCTGGGTGGTCCAGACTTCCATGACGCGGCCGCTGGACGCTTCCTCGACGCGGGCGGCCAGGCTCAACTCGCCGTCCTTCTTATTCAGAACCCAGTTATGGTCGTAGCCTTTGCCGAGTTTCAACTGCGCATCGTTCTGTTCAATTCGCTCGCCGATGGCTGTAGGCTTGCGGAAATCGAAGGGAGTTCCGGAGACATCTTTCAATTCGCCGGTAGGAATCAGGCCGCCATCGACGGGAGTAAAACGGTCGGCATGGAGGGTAAGCACGTGGCCTAGAATGTCTCCTTTGCCTGCGAGATTGAAGTACGAATGATTGGTCAAATTGACGACGGTGTCTTTGTCGGTGGTGGCCGCATATTCGATCTTCAACTCATTGGCGTCGGTCAGGTGATACACCACCTTGACGGTGCACTTGCCGGGGTATCCTTCTTCGCCGTCCTTACTTACGTAGGCGAGCTCGACGCCGCCGTCCGGGAGGGCGTGCGAATCCCACACGACTTTATCGAAACCGCGGAGGCCTCCGTGCAGCGAATTGTCGCCGTCATTTTTGGGGACTTTGTAGAGGACGCCGTCGAGGGTGAACTGCGCGTGCCCGATGCGATTCGCATAGCGTCCGATCAGAGCACCGAAGTAAGGATTGTCACCCACGTATCCATCGAGCGAATCGAAGCCGAGCACGACGTCGCCCATGGCTCCGGTCTTATCGGGCACCTTGAGCGAGACGACTCTGCCGCCGTAGTTGGTGATTTTCACTTCGACGCCGCTTTTATTCGTGAGGGTGTAAAGGCGCGTAGGCGCGCCGTCGCGAGTTTTCCCGAAATCTCCGGAAACAACCTTGGTAGCCGCATTTAAGCTCATCATCAAAACCAGCGCAGGCCAAACTTTACCCATAGAACGTATTATCTTCCATAATGCTACGCACTAGACTAAGATTTATGCCAATGCTCACCCGCCGAAATTTTTCCGCGCTGATAGCATCGTCCGGATTCGCCTTCGCGCAGCAGCGACGGGGCACTCTGCCGGAGGCGCCGCCGTTTGCGGGGGCACTTTCTTTCACGCGGCAGACCCTTGCGCGGAAGGTGGAGGCTTTCCCGATGACCGAGGTGCGCCTCCGGGCTTCGCCATTCAAAGCTGCGGCGGAGGCGAATCGAGGGTACATGGACCGGCTACCGGTCGAGCGGCTGGTGCGGAATTTTCGTTTAAACGCGGGGCTGCCGTCATCGGCTGAGCCTCTGGGCGGATGGGAGCAGTATACGCCGGGACGCGAAGGCGAACTGCGGGGGCATTTTACGGGGCACTATTTGTCGGCGTGCGCGCTGTCTTATGGGTCGACGGGGGATGCGAGCATCAAGGCCAAGGGCGATGCCATGGTGGCGGAGCTCGCGAAGTGTCAGTCGGCGGGCGGCTATTTGAGCGCGATGGGTTGGCTCGACCTCGGGTTGGGCGGGAACACGCAGTTCGTCGTGTGGCCTGCGCGGCGCCGTCTGGCGCGGCGGAGAGAGATGGCGCGGGCGTAAAGCGCGACGCCCGAGCCTGTAGCCGCGGTCGCTGACCGCGGTCGCGCCGTGATCGTCGCCATACGGAGGGGGGATCGCCGAAAGACCGCGGTCAGCGACCGCGGCCACATCGACGCCGCCGGGCGCGGCGGACGCGCCCGGCCTTCAAGTTACGCCTTCGGGAATTCGAAGGCGACGAAGCGCGAGGATTGCTCCGTCTTCACCAGCATGACCACGGCCTTCTTGCCGTCGTGCTTGGCGGCCTCGATCTCGGCTTTCACCTGGCGCGGCGTGCTGACCGCCTTGCCCGAGACTTCAAAGAAAGCGTCGCCCAAGGAAAGGCCCTTGGCTGCGCCTTCCCCGTTGGGATCGACGTTGACGATCGCGACGCCCTTGCCTTGGCCTTCCGCCGGCGCGAGTTGCACGCCGAGCGTCAGCGCGCTTTTCGGCTGCCGGGGCATTTGCGAAGGTCGTCGATCGTTTGCTCGCCTCGCCTCACTACGGCGAGCGCTGGGGCCGCGAATGGCTCGATCTTGCGCGCTATGCCGATACCAATGGTTTCAAGGCGGACGAGATTCGCCCGAATATCTGGCGCTATCGCGATTACGTGATTCAGTCGTTCAATCAGGACAAGCCTTACGACCGCTTCATCCGCGAACAAATCGCGGGGGATGAGACTCTATCCGGACAGATCTGGATGCCCGTATCGCCACCGGTTTCCTGCGGCACTACACGGACGAAACCAATCAGCCTGTGCATGGAACATCGGCGCAGGAACTGCTGAACAATATCACCGACACGTCGGCGTCGGCGTTCATGGGGCTTACCTTTGGCTGCGCGAAATGCCACGACCATAAGTTCGACCCGATTCTGCATAAAGATTACTATAGGCTCCAGGCCTTCTTCGCCAATGTCGCGCCAACGATGACATCGTTCTGCTGCTCGGGCGACGAAGCTCGACGCCTACAGGAAGCAGCATGCCGAGTGGGAAGCGCAGACGAAGGATATTCGCGAGCAGATGCACGCTCTGGTGAGCCTCCGATTGCCAAAGCGATCCGCGATCCGTATATGTCCCGGTTCTCCGAAGGCACTCGCGAGGCGATCAAGACGCCGCCCGAAAGCGCACGCCGTCTGCAGGCGCTGCTGGCATTCCAGGGCATGCCGCAGATCACCCATCCCGACGCTGACGTTGGCGAAGAAACTGAAGCCCGAGCAGAAGAAACGCTTTAACGACCTTTCCGCCCAGTTGAAGGAATTCGATTCACTGAAGCCGAAGCCGCCGCTGGCTGCAGACCGTGATCGACAACGGCTCGGAGGCGCCGCAGACTTTCGTGCTCGGCGGGCGGGTCCTGGAGCGCTCCGAAGGAAGAAGTCCAGCCCGGCTTCCTCTCCATCCTCGATCCGGCCGACGCGAAATTCGTTCCGCCCGCCGGGCAAATTCGACAGGCCGGCGTACGGCGCTTGCCAACTGGCTCGCCGACCCGAAGAATCCCTCTCACCGCGCGCGTCATGGTCAACCGCATCTGGCAGGGCCACTTCGGAACGGGCATCGTCGCCAGCAGCAGCGATTTCGGCATGATGGGCGACCGCCCTACGAATCAGGCATCTGCTCGATTACCTGGCGTCTTCATTTGTCGAGAACGGCTGGAGCATCAAGCAGATGCACCGCATGATCATGCTCTCGAATGTCTATCGGGAGTCTTCGCTGTCGCAGGATGAAGCGGCGGCGATCGATCCGGATGATAAGTTGCTCTGGCGCTATCCGCGGCATCGCGTGGAAGGCGAAGAGCTTCGCGACGCCATGCTGCTGACCAGCGGCAAGCTCAATCCGAAGATGGGTGGTCCGGGCGTGCGGCCGGAACTTCCGCCGGGAGTCAACACATGCCGGATATGCCGGCTGGCCAGTCGAAAAGGACGCAGCGGAGGCGAACCGCCGCAGCGTCTACGTGTTCGTGAAGCGCGTGCTGACGTATCCGATGTTGATGCGTTCGACGCGCCGAATGCCCAGGACAGCTGCCCGCGCCGCTTCAGTACCGTGGTCCCCGTCGCAGGCGCTGACCCTGATGAACGATAAGTTCGTTCTCGACTGGTCTCGCGAGCTCGCGGGACGGGTGCTTGAACGATGCGGGCCTTCGCAACGGAACAACAGATCGACCGGGCTTACCGGTTGGCGCTTTCGCGTCGCGCCCAAACCCGATGAGCAGCGCAGCGTGGCCGATTTCCTCGGAAAGCAATCGACCGTGATCGAGGGCAGGCTCGCGCGCAACGAAAAGGTCTTGTTGCCGGAAATCTTCCGGCCGGCGCGGATCCGGCCAAAGCGGCTGCGTTCGTGGATTTCTGCCACGCCCTGCTCAGTTCGAACGAATTTATGTACGTGAATTAGGACATTACAGAGAATGCTCGATAAACTTCGGCACCACTGGAATGTTTCTTCGCGCCGCGAATTTTTCACGCGCGCGGGAAGCGGTCTTGCGGGCATCGCGCTCGCCAGCATGCTCGCGGAGGATGCGGTGGGCGGCGCGGCGACCGTCGATCCGCTTGCGCCGAAGAAAGCGCACCACCCGGCCACGGCGAAATCGGTCATCTTTCTTTTCATGGAAGGCGGCCCCAGCCATGTCGATCTCTTCGATCCGAAGCCCTTGCTGACGAAGCTCGATGGCCAGCCGATTCCCGCATCCATCGGCAAGCCGAAACAAACCGCGCAGGGCACCGCCAACAATTCTCTGATGGCGTCGAAGCGCACCTGGAAGCAGTACGGCCAGAGCGGCATGTGGGTCTCGGACTGGTACGCCGAATACGGGCGAACATGTCGACGACATGACGATCATTCGCTCCTGCTGGGCGGATGGATTGAACCATGTTGGTTCGGTCTGCCAGATGAATACCGGATCGATTCTCGCCGGGCGCCCCTCGATGGGCGCGTGGGTGACGTATGGGCTGGGCACGGCCAACAAGAACCTGCCCTCGTTCGTCGTGATGACGGATGACAAGGACCCTGTTGGTGGAACCAACAACTGGAGTTCGGGCTTTCTTCCCGCCGTCTATCAGGGGACGCAATTCCGGCGCGGCGACACGCCGATTCTCGACCTGAAGCCGCCCGAGGCAATTTCAGACGAACAGCAGCGCAATGAACTCGGTCTGCTGCGGTCGCTGAATGAAATCTGGTCGCGTGATAAATCCGGCGATTCGGAACTCGACGCGCGAATTCGTTCTTATGAGATGGCGTACCAGATGCAGTCGTCCGGGTCAGAAGCGGTGGATCTGACGAAGGAGTCGGAGGCGACGAAGCAGATGTACGGTCTCGACGATCCGGCCACCTCCGTTTACGGCGCGAATTGCCTGATGGCGCGGCGGCTGGTGGAGCGTGGCGTACGTTTTGTCGAGCTGTATTGCGGTTCGGGCAGCGGATGGGACGCTCATCAACACATCGAAGAGAACCATGGCAAATGGTGTAAGGCGTCGGATAAACCGATCGCCGGGTTGCTCGCCGATCTGAAGCAGCGCGGGCATGCTGAAGGACACGCTGGTCGTGTGGGGTGGAGAATTCGGCCGCACTCCGTTCAACCAGCAGAGCGACGGCCGCGACCACAATCCATGGGGATTCACCATGTGGATGGCGGGCGGCGGCGCGAAGCCGGGGCAGTATGTCGGGTCGACCGACGAGATCGGGATGCGGGCCGCGGAACGGCCGGTGCATGTGCACGACCTTCACGCCACGATTCTCTGGATGCTGGGGCTCGATCATATGCAGACCACGTTCCTGCATAACGGGCGGGCGGAACGGCCCACGGTGCTCGCGGGCGAAGTGGTGAAAGAGATCTTCACGTAACACGGCAGGGGTTAAGGCTAACCATGCCGCTTATTGTCGAGGAACAGTATCTGCCGGCGACCTTGACCGCGCCCGGTATGGCGATCACGGACGCTGCAGCAGCGCTCGGCGTGACGTCAAGGTCTGCGTCTCAAAACGGGTTCGACAGATTCACGGAACTTGCGCCAATCGCGTGGTTGACGTGTTTCAAATTTCAGGGTCAAAAATCAACGGGATCAATATGACAGGCCACGCCCGGGCCGCAAGGGCGGCCTGACGGGACGGCGGGCTTTGCTCTGGTGTTGGGCTGACCAAATTCCACATATAATGACAGAGGTCTGGAATGACCATACTATGTACTCACTCTGTCATTCCCGAGCTCCCAGTCGCGTCGTCGTTATGCTGGCCGCGCTGGCTTGGAGCGCTCTACTCGCGTTCTCCGGCAGATCCCGTCAATGTATGCATAAGCTACTGGCTTAAATTGATGGGCGAACTGAGATTGCACAATCGTTCGACACTTTTTTTTGAAAAGGCGTTTTTCCTTGACATTGGACTTGAGCGCATCGCACCCCCGGAACGTCTACTGGCGATGGCGTATAGTGTCTAATCATTAAACGAGTCGACCAGGGAGACGGATAATGCGAATGAGTCTGCTTTGTCTGTTCACGCTTCAGCTCTGCCGCGCGCAGACCATCCAGATCACAGGTACCCCGTCGCCAGGGCTGGAAGCCTTTGATAGCGCCGTCACCGCGATTATGGCCAAGTACCAGGTGCCCGGCGCCACCCTCGCGGTCACTCGCAATGGCAGCTTGGTTCTTGCTCATGGATACTGCGCGAATGTACAGCCCGATTCGGTCTTCCGCATTGCCAGTCTCTCGAAACAACTCACAGCAGTCGCGATACTGAAACTCGCCCAGGAGGGCAAGCTCAGCCTCGACGCAAAGGTAGCTGACCTCGTGCCCAGCTACTTCCGCAACCCGGCGCTCGGCGTTCCCGATGTGCGGTTCGAACAGATCACCGTTCGCATGTTGCTGGAGCACGCGGGAGGTTGGGACAGCAGTGTTTCTTTCGATGTAAATACTCGGCAACTTGAGGCTGCTGCTGCCCTCAACGCTCCCAGCCCCGCGTCATCGGCCGACATGATCCGATACATGATGCGATTCCCGCTGGATTTCGATCCCGGCGATCGTTACGCCTATTCCAACCTCGGGTATCTGATCCTGGGACGCATAGTGGAAGCCGTCGCTGGCGGCACGTATGAACAGTATGTGCGGAACCAGTTACTCGCGCCCCTCGGTATCTTTCGCATGCGGATCGGGCAGTCTCTCCAGATCGGCACCGTCCCCGGCGAGGTTGAATATTACCCGTCTCCCGATCTCGGCAACACCAGAACAGTGTTTCCGTTCGGCCCCGCGCAAGTCCCCTGGCAATATGGCGGCGAGTACCGGGAGGCCTACGATTCCAACGGGGGGTGGACCGCTTCGGCCATCGACCTGGCGAGGTTCTGGAACGGCATCGATGGCCGCCGAGGAACGGCCCTGCTCAACGTCGCCAGCATGGCTCAATTGACCGCTCGACCCCCGCTGGCGCAATACCAAGGCGCCAGCTCCTGGTACGGCCTGGGATTTCTGGTGCGCCCGGTCGGCAGCGATGCCAACCTCTGGCACGACGGCGGCCTGATCGGGACGCGCACATATGTCCTCGGGCGGCATCTGCGCCTTCACGGTGGCCTGGCAGCGGCCGGACCTGTTCAGCAAGGTGCTGTCGCACGTCGGCAGTTTCACAAACATCCGCGGCGGTGACGTCTATCCCGGCCTGGTGCGCAAGCCGCCGCACAAGCCGATTCGCGTCTTCCTGCAGGACGGCTCCAAGGATCTCGATAACGTGTTTGGCTCCTGGCCGCTGGCCAATCAGCAGATGGCGGCCGCCCTGAAGTTCGCCAAGTACGACTACAAGTTCGTTTATGGCGATGGCGGCCACAACGGCAACCACGGCGGCGCCATCCTGCCCGATTCGCTGCGCTGGCTGTGGCGTACCTCGAAAGGATGAAGGATGAAGGATGAAGGATGAAGGATGAAGGATGAATCAGAAAGGCCCTCGTTCCCACGCTCTGCGTGGGAACGCACGTCCGGACGCTCTGCGTCCCGTCCCTGACGCTTGCCTGACGCGACGCAGAGCGTCGCAGACGTGCGTTCCCACGCAGAGCGTGGGAACGAGGGCCTTTCTGATTCATCCTTCATCCTTCATCCTTCATCCTTCCGAAGACATCCTTCCGAGGAATACCTGTAACGCGGCGGCGTCCACCGGCTTGGTGAGGTGGTGGTCGAAGCCCGCCTGAACGGAGCGGCGGCGGTCCTCCTCCTGCCCCCAGCCCGTCTGGGCGATCAATACCGCCTTCCGCAGCGATGGCATTTGGCGGAGCCTGCGGGCGACTTCCAGCCCGTCCATACCGGGCATGCCGATGTCCAGCAGCACCACGTCGGGCAAAAACGCCGCCGCGACGGCCAACGCGCTCGGCCCGTCGTGGGCCGTGCGGACCTCGTTGCCCAACAGCTTCAGCATCATTGCCAGGCTCTCCGCCGAGTCCACGTTGTCGTCTACCACCAGGATGCGGCGCCGCGCCGGGGTCTCAACGACCTGCGCCGTCGTGCCCTCGTCCCCGGCGCGCAGTCTCCGGGGCGTCGGGAGCGAGCGGCAGGCGAACGACGAACTCACTGCCCTGGCCCGGGCCGTCGCTGTGCGCCTCGACACTGCCGCCGTGCATCTCCACCAGGCTCCGCACCAGAGTCAAGCCGATGCCCAATCCCCCCTGGCCCGGCCAAGATTGCGGTCCACCTGCGTGAACATCTCGAAGATGTGGGGCAGCATGTCGGCGGGGATGCCCAGGCCGTTGTCGCGCACCCGTATCAGGGCGTCCTGGCGGTCGCGTTCCACCGTCAGCCAAATACGGCCGCCCTCGGGAGTGTACTTGGCCGCGTTCGTCAGCAAATTCGCCAGTACCTGGGCAAGGCGGGTCTTGTCGCCTTCGACGCGGAGCGGCCCGGAAGACGACGCGATCAGCAACTGGTGTCGCGCCGCTTCGATCAGGGGACGGCTCGTTTCCAGGGCGCTGAGAACAACCTCGGACAGGTCGAGCAAGCCGGTGCGAAGATCGATCTTCCCGCGGGTGATCCGCGACACGTCCAGGAGGTCGTCCACGAGGCGCGTCAGTTGCTGGACCTGACGCTCCATCATGTCGCGCACCCTTGCCGCCGGCTCGTTGATGGCCGTCAAGCGCATGACCTGCAAGGCATTGGAGAGCGGGGCGAGCGGGTTGCGAGTTCGTGCGCCAGGACCGCCAGGAACTCGTCCTTCTTGCGGTCTGCCTCCCGAAGTTGGGTGTACAGCTTGGCATTTTCGACCGTCAGTGCAATCCGGCGGCCAACCTCCTCGGCCAGGTGCAACTCTTCGGTGGTGTGACGGCGACCGGACACGCTGTAACAGAAGGTCAGGGCGCCGAGCCGCCGTTCGCCGGCCAGCAGGGGGACCGTCAGCAGAGAAACAAGGTCCAGTTCCCGCAGGAAGTGCAAGTGTTCGGGACTGGTGGCAGCGGACTGCAACCACGGGTCCGTCACTTCCGGGACGAGGCTCCGCCTGGCCGGTGCGCAGCACCGTGGTGATCGGATGGTTTTCAACGCCCGGGGGCGGCACGAAACGTCTCACCCTGTCGGCCAGGTCTTGTTTGGCGGGATCAACGTGTTTCCAGCCCACCCTTTCGAGCCGGTCGTCGTCACCGAACACGTCAAAGAAACAGAAATCGCCCAGGACCGGCACCGTCCGTTCAGCCACCTCCCTCAAGACGCTCTGGTAGTGAAGGGAGCCGACCAGCGCCGCGACCACCTCCGCCAGGAAGCGCTGCGCCCCTCGCTCTGGCGCAGCGTCTCCTCCATCTGTATCCGGTCGGTGACGTCGGTGTTTGTCCCGAACCACTGCAGGACGTCGCCCTCCTCTCCCCGTAAGGGCATAACGCGCGTGAGGAAAGGCCGGAAGACGCCGTCCTTGCCGCGCAGTGGGAATACCATGTCGAACGGCTCGCCGCCGACGAGAGACGCCCTCCACCCCTCCAGCACCTCGGGCAAGGCATTCGGATCGTGGACGGCCTCCCAGCCCCAGCCCACCATCTGCTCCGGCGTGGTTCCCGTGTAGTCGTACCAGCGCTGGTTGTACCAGTAGACGTGGCCGTCCGGACGGGCCATCCACGCCAACTGCGGAATCGAGTCGGCCAGCAATCGGAAACGCTGCTCACTCTCCCGGAGGTTCTTTTCGATGTGCCGCTTTTCCGTTACGTCCCGGAAGACAAGGGCCACGCCCAGGATGGCGCCGTGGCTGTCCCGAATCGGAGCGGCGCTGTCGTCAATCGGGTATTCGCCGCCGTCCCTGGTGACGAGGAGCGTGTGGTTGCCCAGGCCAACGACAACTCCTTGCTCAAGAACCCTGATGACGGGGTTTTCGACCGGTTGCCGGGTGACTTCGTGGAAGATGGGAAACACCTCGGTGAGAGGCCGGCCGGCCGCCTCTTCCGCACTCCAGCCGGTCAGCGACCGTGCCACCGGGTTCAGGGAGGTCACCCGGCCCGCCGCGTCCGTGACGATGACGGCGTCGCCGATGCTGTCGAGCGTGACCCGCAACCACTCCTCCTGCCGGCGAATGACCTCTTCGGCCCGCTGACGGCGGTGGATTTCCTTGCCGAGTTCCTCGATCCGCTGATTCAAGGCCACGAACTGACCGGCGGCGGAGTGTTTCGGGACCAGGCGAAGCAACACCAGGGCCGGCGCTTGCCGTGATGGGTCGGAGGACGGCGCCTTCGGCCCGGCAAGCAAGCGGCCGGCTGCTCGGGGTCGAGAGGGTCACCGAACCGAGGACCATCTTCCGGCTGCGACAGCAGGCGCGCAGGTAGTGCGCCACCTCTTCGGCCGGCTCGGCCACAACCTCGGCCAACCGTCGTCCCTGGAGTTGCCGGGGAGAAGATCCAGCCGCTCTTCGGTGGCCCGGTTGACGGCGAGGATGGTGCCATCTCCGGTGACGAGCAGCGTCGGCTCCGGCAGCAGTTCAGCGAACTGGAGGAAGGTCTCGGGTGTCACGGACGCCATCTACCCCTTGAAGTATTCCCGGCCCCTGGCGGCTTCCGCCTCCGGCGTCGGCTTCAAGTGGACGACGACCCGGCAGCCGGCATCGCCCAGGGCTATGGCCTTGTCGATGACCACCTTGGCGTAGCCCAGGTTCTCGGCGGCGATGCTGCCAAAGACGTTGGAGGTCATCATGCACAAGGCCGGACGACCGATGACCTTCTCGGCAAACGGACAGGCCCGGTTGCCCAGCACGATCTTGTCGTCATCCTGCTCGAGAACGTAGAAGTCGCCCTGGATGCGCCGCTTGAGGTCCACGAGGACGTCGGCAACCTGTTCGCGGCTCAGTTGGGAGACGCCCAGGGCGGTCCGGTAGCACTGATTGATTTCCTCGCCCATCTCCTGGCCGACGACGCTGATGAAGCCGGACGCTTCCTCCAGGCCGACGACGTTCTGGAGCGTGCCGGCGAGATGGCGCAGCAGCGTGCGCAGAAAGACGTCCCGCTCCAGGGGGATCGGCAGGGTGCTCACGACGGGAAGAGAAGTTGTCGAAGGGGCCACGTTCCTTGCTCCTTTCACATCCGTTCGAGCGGGAAAGACTGGCTCTCCAGGCGTGCGAATCAACCCCACCCCCCAGCCCCCTCTCCGCTTCGGGGAGGGGGCCGGGGGGTGGGGTTGATTCACTGGCTCTCCGGTCAGGGGAGGCGTTCGAGTTGCTCGCGCGTCTGCGGCGTGAGCGGGTAGATACGGGCCGCTCCCTCGCCAGGGACACGCGACGGCGGGTAGCCTGGCGACGGCGGCACCTGCTCGACCAGATAGCCGCCCTTCTCCTTCAGCCGCTGCAGGGGCAGGATGTACAGGCCGGGGCCGGTCCAGTCGGAGGGCACGGAGGCAGGATCTTCGTCGTCGTGCGGCAGGCGGTGGCACTGGTCAAGGTTGTGGACGGTGATGGTGTCGCCGACCTTGGGCGCCGCGCCGTCACGCACCCGGAAAACCTCCTCGATCACGGCTGTCTTTGACTTCGGATCGTCAATGCGAGCGAGGACGGTGAGGTCGGCGACAAGGAGTTGCGGCCGCGACAGCACCACGGGATTACTGGCCGTGAATACCAGATAGGCCAGGTAGCCGATCCAGCCGACGAACAGGACGGACGCCAGTACCAGGCGCACAACGGCAGCACGCATCAACTCAGTCTCCCTCGCTCACTTCGATGCGGTAGCCGTTGACGAGGGCCTCATCGAGATTATAGACGTCGGCGAAGTCGGCCCGATTGTCCTCGTCGGTCTTGCTCATCAGGTTGGCGCCGATGAGGTTGAAGACGATTTCGCCGAAGTCGGAGGTATTGTTGATGCCCCACATGCGGAAGACGGTACGGGCCATCAGGCCGAACTCGCGCAGGGCCAGGTCGCGGACGCCGTGCAGAAGTTCCGGCCCGGAGACGTGGTGGCAGACCTCGCCTTCGGCTTCCTCTTCGTCCTCCTCCGCCTCGTCGCGCGGCTGCCGGCCGAGCAGTTTCTGGGAGTGCGACAGGGCTGCGAAGACGAACTCGTAGGCCTCGTAGGCGTAGCGCGGGTCGCGCTGCACCACTTCCTCAAGACACTGGATGTGCATCATACCTCATACCTGAAGGAGAAAGAAGGAAGGAGGAAGATTGTCTGTTGTATGCCTCCTTCCTCCTTCCTCCTTTCCGGAAGCTATTTCCCCAAGCGGGTGAGAATCTCGTCCACCAGGACCGGCAAGCGCGGGCCGTCCTCGAACTCGACCAGAAGACGGCGGGCCAGGATCTCCTGGGCCAGCACCCGGCCCTGGCCCTTGGCCGTCACGACGCGGCGCCGACGCCCGGCAACTGGGTCTGCAACTCCTCGTAGATGTCCTGCTCGAAGCGCAGACAGCACTTCAGTCGGCCGCAGCGTCCCGAGATCTTCGACGGATCCAGCGTCGATTTCTGCAGCTTGGCCATGCGCATCGACACGGGCGGCATGGTACTCATGTGCGTGTTGCAGCAGACGGGCTTGCCGCAGTCGCCGTAGTCGGCCAACAGCTTGGCCTCGTCGCGGACCCCGATCTGGCGCATCTCGATGCGCGTCTGGAACTGCCGCCAGGTCCTTGACCAGTTCGCGGAAATCGACGCGTTTCTCGGCCAGGAAGTAAAAGACGATGCGCTCGCCGCCCAACAGGTGCTCGACGTCAACGAGTTCCATTTGCAGGTGGCGGCTGGCGACAAAGTCGCGGCAGGCATCCATCTCGCGGCGCTTGGCCTCGCGCAGCTGCAGGGCGGCAGCGTCCTCGTCGGTCAGGCGGCGGACAATGCGGCCATGCGTCGGCTCGGAGAGCAGGGCAGTGGCTCGCTCGCTGGCCTCGCAGAGCACGTCGCCGGCCTCCAGCCCGCGGTCGCTGCGGACGACGACGCGGTCGCCGCGGCGAAAGGTGAGGTCGCCTTCCGCCTCGAAAGTGCCGAGGAAGCGCATGGCGCCGTGGCGAATGATTTGTGCGGACGCCATGACGCCATTGTCCTCTCGATCCGTGGCCGGTCGTGGTGCGATGCGGTTTTATTGTAAGGTCTTCCCCGCTGAAAGAAAGAGCATTCGCCGTCCGTAGTCGAGTCACTCCGTGACTAGCGCTGGGGTAGTCGAGTCACTCCGTGACTACTCGGGGTAGGCGAGTCACTCCGTGACTCGCTGCTGCTGTAGGCGAGTCACTCCGTGACTCGCTCCTGTAGGCGAGTCACTCCGTGACTCGCTCTGGGTAGGCGAGTCACTCCGTGACTCGCTCTGGGGTAGGCGAGTCACTCCGTGACTCGCTCTGGGTAGGCGAGTCACTCCGTGACTCGCTTGGTGTAGGCGAGTCACTCCGTGACTCGCTCTGGGTAGGCGAGTCACTCCGTGACTCGCGGCAAAGCAGCGAGTCACGGAGTGACTCGCCTGCAAGAGCGAGTCACGGAGTGACTTGCCTACAGGAGCGAGTCACGGAGTGACTCGCCTACAGAGCGAGTCACGGAGTGACTTGCCTACAGAGAGCGAGTCACGGAGTGACTCGCCTACAGGAGCGAGTCACGGAGTGACTCGCCTGCAAGAGCGAGTCACGGAGTGACTCGCCTGCAAGAGCGAGTCACGGAGTGACTCGCCTGCAAGAGCGAGTCACGGAGTGACTCGCCTACAAGAGCGAGTCACGGAGTGACTCGCCTACAAGAGCGAGTCACGGAGTGACTCGCCTACAAGAGCGAGTCACGGAGTGACTCGCCTACGGGGTGGGCCATCAGTCCTTGGGACCGACGAACTCCAGTTCGTTGTAGTCCTCGTAGCGATGAAAATCGGGGTAGGTCAGCGGCGACGTCGAGGTCAGGTCCGGCCGCTCGAAGGTCACCGAGTAGTCGTAGCGACACAGGGCGACATGCCACTTCGTCCCCGGCTGCGGCCGACCGCCGGCCGCCTTGAAGGCCGTCCACGGAATACGGCCCTCGACCGTCCAGCCCTCATCCCGGTCGCGGTAGTCGTTCAGGGTGCTCTTGCCGTGCAGCCGTACCGCCGATTCCATACCCAGCTTCGTCAGCGGACCAAAGCGGTTGTAGCCGCCAGCGCCGCGCGACGGCAGAAACAGTTCCAGTTGCGTGTTCAGCGCGTTCACCTGGAACTCGTAGTATTGCAGGGGGAACTTGTTGTCGCCGTCAACCGTCGGCTTGAAGAACAACTCGAAGACGTCGTTGTCCCAGGTCTGGCCGTTGTGCTCCTTGACGGTGGCGTAGAGGTCGCGGTCCACCATGTCGGCCATGAAATAGAGGTGCTATTATCCCAGAAGCAACTGGGCCGTGGTCTTCGTTCGGCCCGGCCGCTTCTCCCAGAAGCACACAAAGTTTTCCAGCTTCTGCGCCTCGACTCGCGGTTGCCGATCCTGCCGTCGATGGTCATCCTGCGCCCGGGCCCAGTTGCACTTGATGGTACGGGTGACGGTTGGAACGGCCTCGTCGCGGGCCGCGGGCGCTCCTCCCCCTTGAGGAAAACGACGCAGGCCAGCACGGGCAGCCACCAGAAATACTTGACTACCTTCTTCATCGTCATTCTCCCTGGGCGAACCGGAGGGAAGCACAGCTAAAACACGGCAGCGCGGAGGCGGTGCCACAGGGCGCCGCCGAGCAGGGCCGCCTTCTCCCACTTCGACAGCACCGGCCGCCGCGCCCAGACATTGTAGCCGGCGCGGTCGATCTTGCGCAGGATGCCAAGGCCACCGCGGACGAACAGTTCGATGTCCGGACGCAGGGCAGGCGGCATGCGCTCCACCAGCGGGAAGCCACGGTAGAACAGGTTGCGCGTCCGCTCCACCTCGAAGCGCAGCAGGGCCGCGAATGCCGGCGTGAAGCGGTGCGCCGGCAAGTCCTCGCGGGCATAGCCGAAGCGGCGCCGGTCCTCCTCCGGCAGGTAGACGCGGCCGATGGCGAAATCGCGGGCCACGTCCTGCCAGAAGTTGGCCAGTTGCAGGGCCGTGCAGACGTGGTCCGACAGGGCTGCCCGCTCCTCGCTGAAGACGCCGCACAGATACAGCACCAGCCGGCCGACCGGGTTGGCCGAGTTGCGGCAGTAGCCCAGCAGTTGCTCGAAAGTCGGATAGCGCTTGACGAGCTGATCCTGCTCGAAGGCGAACAGCAAATCGAGGAACGGTTGCGCCGGAATGCCGAACTGCTCGATGGTCGGCTGCAGAGCGACCGTGACGGGATGCGTCGGCCGGCCGCCGTAACAGCGCAGCAGCTCCGTACGCCACCAGCGCAGCAGTTCCAGCGCCCGCGGACCGCCGCCGGTCTCGTCGGCCAGATCGTCGGACCAGCGACAATAGGCGTAGACGTTGTGGAAATGGCGCATGAGTGCCGCGGCAGCAGCACGTGGCCACCGAGAAGTTCTCGTAGTGACGCTGCGCCAGTTGGCTGCAATACGCCTGTGCCTCGGCAAGGCTGACGGGTGGTGCGCCGCTCGTGGGGCCGAAGCGTGCCAGTTCTGTAGCAAAGGCCCTGTCCATCCGGGGATTATACGGCCGGGAGCGGCGGCGGGACAGGCACGCGCCGGGCGGCCGACGTCCGTTTCCTCTCGCTTCGCGGACTGCGGGCGGGTATCTTCCAGAGAACGGGGAAGAGTCGGTCGCGGAGACTCAGGAGGGCCGGCGGTGGCCGTTCGCGTGGATTGTCCGCATTGCGGTGCGCCCTGTCAGTTGGCCGAGGAGCACCAGGGCCGAGCGGGTGCGCTGCTATCGATGCAGCCAGGTATTCACCTTCCGTCAGCCGGCGGCGACGAAGACCGCCGTCAAACCGGCGCCGGGGCCGTGTCGTCTCGACGTCGGGCAGCGCCAGTTTGCGCGGCTGGGTGGCGACTGCAACGAGGACAGCTTCCTGGTGCAACACCTGCGCTGGATGAACCGCGACGACTGGCACGAGGCGGCGCTGCTGGTCGTCGCCGACGGCATGGGCGGCTACCAGGCCGGCGACCGTGCCAGTCGCATCGTTATCCAGGCGGTGTCCGGTCTGCTGACGCCGCTGCTGACAGCGTCCCTGGAAGGACGAGCGGCCGACGGGACCGAGGAGGCGGAGGTCGAACGGGCTCTGTGCATGGCCAACGCCGAGGTGAACGCTCAGGCCAGCAGGGATCCGACCTGCAAGGGCATGGGAGCGACAGCGGCGGTGGTGCTGGTGCGCGACAATCAGGCGTTTATCGGCCACGTCGGTGACTGCCGCGTCTACCACCACCGCGGCGGCCGGTTGACGCAGGTCACACGCGACCAGACGCTGGTGGCCCGCATGGTAGAGTTGGGGCAGATCAGCCCACAGAGGGCGCTGACCCATCCGGCGCGGAACGAGGTGTCGCAGGCCATCGGCAAGCTGCGCCGACCTTGAGCCGGCCCGTTACCGGCTGGAACTGGCTCCTGCTGACTGGCTGCTGGTGAGTTGCGATGGCCTGACGGCCCATGTCGATGCTGCCGACCTGGAGAAGGTTCTCAACGGTCCCGCACAACCGGCGCAGGAACTGGCCCGCCATCTGGTCGCTGTCACCGACGAGCGCGGCGGCAGCGATAACTGCACCGTTATCGCCATCGCCTGCGAATCCCTTGGGAGGTAAGGAGTCCGCACGCGTCGTGCATCTGCGCAGCAGAATCAAGAGAAAAGCAATCTTCAGAGAAAGTCTGCTGCGGCTTTTGACTTGGGCTTGTCCTCTCCCGTAAACTTTCTCACGAGGCGGAGGCGTTGGCGGTGGCGCCTTTAAAGCAGAACAGGAATGGCTGAAACGCTCGGCATGAAGTCGAGACGAAGCGGCCATCTCTCACGGGCGATGGAACGGTTGCGCGGGCTGGGACTGGCCGAACTGACCATCCCCGACAAGCCGCAGAGCAAGAAGCAACAAATGCGCCTCACCGAGACGGGTCGGGCATGGCTTGCCGCGCACTGCGACGCCTCTGAGTAAGCCGATGCGCTCCCGACGGAGTACAGCGTGGCGGAAGTGACACGGCACTTGCACACCAATGTCGCCGTCATACGTCGCTTCCTCGAGCGCGACATCGTCTGCGAGGGCGAGGAGGGCAAGCCCGGCCGCGTACGCATCGCCCCGACCTGATCTTCAAGATTGTCCACTTTCAGCCGCTGGAGACGGCCCCGTCGGTTCGCCATGCTCGGCAGCGAGAGCGTCGAGGGTGGCCGCGCTGACGCCCGGCCAGGAGCGGAGTTCCTGTCGGAATTGCTCCAAAACACAGGTGGAATTGTCGGCGGCCGGCCGATCCACCAGATCCTCCCGCAGGTGGCTGAGAAGAACGAGCGCGATACTCTCCCGCTCGGGCATCCCCGGCCGACGGCAGCAGAGGAGTTCGAGAAAGGGCGGATTGTCTTCCAGGGCCGCTGTGCGGACCGCAGCGACCGCCTCGGCCAGGCTGGTCCTCTCCAACCACAGGCGGACTTCACCGCCTCCAGGCGCGGGCGAAAACGGCGGATGCAAAGGGAAGCGGCGACCAGTGCCTCTCTCTGCCTGAAGATGGACTGGATCTCATCCCACGAAGGATTGGGGCGGTCCCTGCTGACACGCTCAACTCCGCGCCACCCTCCCCGTCCGTGAAGGCCAGGTAGGCGCCAGCGGCGATACAGAGAAAAGGCACCAGAAGGTATCTCATGGATCTCTCACTATCAGCCAGGTGGGTACGGACCCTGAACGGTCCGCTTTCACCGTGGTGACTTCGGGTAGGTGTTGAGGAGGGAACAAGCTTGGCGAGCGAGGGAAAGAAAAAGCAACTGACGTGCCGCGAACGGCCGCCGGGCTGCGGCCCTTCAAGGAGTTTCACATCTAAGTTGTTGTCCGTGTGGAAGTTAGTGTGCTTCTCGGGATGGGGCAGCGCCGTTGCTTCGCCGACAGCGCCGTCCGTGGCTGCCCACTGATTGTGCAGCGGCGGCTGTTCCTGCGGCGCAGTCGCCGGCCACGGCTTCAGAGGCCGGTGAAAGGTGCGCGTCAGCAGCTCCTGAAGGGTCTCGTGGAACTCGTTGAGGGCCTTCATGGCCTCGGCCGAACCGCCGCGGTCGGGGTGGTACTTCAGCGCCAGGTTGCGATACATCATGCGCACCTCGCCCATCAACGTCTGGCCCAGGGGCGACACCCGCGGCGCCCGGGCCGCGGGCGCCTCTCCCTTGTCCGGAGCCGGTTCGGCTTTCGCCTCGGCGGCCTCGCCGCACGCTCGGCCAGTTCCTCCTCGACCCCGCCGGCGCACGTCGTCGGTCAGGGAGTCGCACTTGTCGCGGCACCACTCGAGATAGTCGGTGGGAATCTTGGACAGCCGCTTGTTCTTGTACTTGCCGAACGACAGCTTGACGATGGCCATGACCTTCACTTCTTGCGCTTGAGGTGCTTGTCGAAAAACTCAAGGGCGAGCCGGTCGCTGCGGTTGCGCCTGTCGCCGCCCCAGCCGTGGCCGGCCCCTTCGAGCAGTTCCAACCGCTCCTTGACGCCCGCCTTCTTCAGGGCCGCGTGCAGCAGGCGAGCCTGTTGCGGCAGCACCAACGGGTCGGCCGTCCCCTGAAACGTCAGCACTGGTGCGTCCCTGGCGTCGATGTAGCTGACCGGCGAGGCGGTCTTCATTCTCGGATCCTTGCGGTCTGCCGTGCCCACCAGGTCGCGAAGCAAGGTGTCGCCATCCTTGCCGGTGCCGCGCTTGAGCATCTGATCGCCGAACTTGCTCGGTGCCCAGGTGGCCAGGTCGGTCGGGCCATAGTAGTTGACCACCGCCTGCACCTTGCTCGACTGTTCGGCGTTGCCGCCCTTGCCCTCCAGGCCGTCCTTCGGGTCCATCACTCCAAGCAACAGTGCCAGATGACCGCCCGCGGAGTCGCCGAGAGCGCCGACGCGGGACGGGTCGATCTTGTACTTCCTGGCGTTGGCCCGCAGGAAGCGGACGGCACACTTGACGTCCTCGATCTGGGCGGGGAAGGGGTGTTTCGGCGTCAGCCGATACTGCACGCTGGCGGCGACGTACCCGTGCTTGGCGAGCAGGCGGATGGTGCGATGATGATCGCTGCGGTTGCCGAACTGCCAGGCGCCGCCGTGGATGCACACGACCAGCGGAAAGGGGCCCTCGCCCTTCGGCTGGGCCAGGTCGAGCTTCAACTCCGCGTCGCCGCCCTTGCCGAAGACGACGTCCTTCTGAAGGGGTGGTGCCTCTGTGTCGGCCCGACCCCACGCGGCCAAACTCAGTCCCAACGCCACCGCCATGCCGAGCTTGCGAAGCATCACGTCCCTCCCGCTTTTTCAGTCTCTTCGATCTTCCGAGCCTTGTCCAGCATAGCAGCCGGTGCTCTCACGAGAACCGCGAGGGTTTGAATCAACCCCTCCCCCAGCCCCCTCCCCGAAGCGGAGAGGGGGAGAAAGACAACTCCGGCTCCCCCCCGCCCATCAATGAAGGGGCTTCGGGGAGGGGGCTGGGGGGAGGGGTTGATTCACACCCTCTGCGACAGGTCGAGGCCGCGCAGGAAGTCGGCGAACGGCTTGCCGACCTCGGGGTGGCGCAGCGCGTAGGCCACGGTCGCTTTGAGGAAGTTCACCGGGTCGCCCATCGTGTACCACGTCCCCTCGGCCTTGTGGACCAGCACGCGCTCCTCGCGGCAGACGCGGGCCAGGGCGTCGGTCAGGTACAGTTCGCCGCCCTTGCCCAGCGGCGTCTGCTCCAGCGCTTCGACCACGCGCGGCGTCAGCACGAAGCGGCCGAACTGCGCCAGCCGCGACGGCGCCTCCTCCGGCTTCGGCTTCTCCACGATCGACTCCATCTGCGGCGGATCGCTGTTGTCCTTCAATTTGACGATGCCATAGCGGCTCACCTCGTCGCGGCCGACTTCCTGCACGCCGACGACCGCGGCCGGCCTGTGCCGGGCGTACAGATCGACGAGTTGTTTGGCGCAGGGCACCTCGCTCAGCACCAGATCGTCGCCGAACATGAACACGAAGGCCTCATCCTTGTCGAGGAAACGCCGCGCCGCCAGCAGCGGCGAGCCGTTGCCATAGGGCAGGTGGCGGCCCTGGCGCACCACGGCGATGTTGGCCAGCTTCGGCATCGCCTGGACTATTTCCAGCAGTTCCTTCTTTTTTTGCTCCTCAAGGTGGATCTCCAGCTCGCGCGAGCTGTCGAAGTGGTCGGCAATACCCTGCGAGCCGGGCCGCGTCACCAGGATGACGTCCTCGACACCGGAGGCGACAGCCTCCTCAACAAGATATTGTACCACCGGCTTGTCTACAATGGGCATCAGTTCCTTGGGCAGCACCTTGGTGGCCGGCAGGAAAGCGCGTGCCGAAGCCGGCAACCGCAATCACCGCTTTTTTGATCTTCACAGTCGTCTTTCCTCCGTTCGTGTCGGTCGGCGGCTCCCGGGTTTCAACCCGGGGCGACGCTACGGCAGCACCATCTCCAGTCCCAGCAGCGTCAGGTCGTCGGGCGGATTGCCGCTGCTGAACAGATCGCGCGCCAGGCTCTCCACGAACTCCTGGATCGGCAGCCCCCGGTGCTTCTCGGCACAGGCCAGCAGGCTGTCGGTACCCGGCTGGCGTCCCTCGAAGACGGCATTGTCCACGCCGTCGCTGTACAGCAGCATCTTGTCGCCCGGCTGAAGTTGGTGCGTGCGGTCGCTGAACTGGGCATCGAAAACGCCCAGGAGGAAGCCCTCGCCCTGCCACAGTTGCAGGGCGCCGTCGCGCGGAACGAGCAGCGGATAGGGGTGGCCGGCCCGGCTGAAGAGCAGCGTGCCGTCGCGGTGGTTGAACAGGACGTACACCATGGTGATGAACGGCGTCTCGGACAGGGCCTGATCGATGAGATCCTTGTTGAGCCGCTGTAGCACCTCGCCGGGCGGCACCAGGCGATACTGCTTGCCGAACACCTCCTTGGCCCGCACTCCCTTCTTGACGAAGATGGTCAGCAGACTGGCGGGGACGCCGTGGCCCATGGCGTCGGCGACGTAGAAGCCGACGTGGTTCTCATCGAGGCGGAAGACGTCGTAGAAGTCGCCGCCGACCTGGCCGCACAGCAGGTAGTGGACGGCGAAGCGGACCGGCGGCACGTCCGGCAGCCGCTGCGGCAGAAAACTCGACTGGATGCGCGGGCCAGTTCCAGTTCCTGGTCGATCTGCTGATAGGCCTGCTGCAACCGCTTGTTGATGCGATGCACCTCCGCGGTCTTGTCGGCAAGGCGGTCGTGGACGTCGCGCAGCCGCAGGAAGGCACTCACCTGGGCCAGCAATTCCTGCTCAACAAAGGGCCGCGCCAGGCAAGCGTCGGCGCCGGCCTCCAGGCCCGCCAGCCGCGCTTTGGGGACCTGGTCGGCGACAAGGAACAGGATGGGCAGGAAGGTGTCGCCCGGGTGCGCACGCAGCCGCCGGCACCACTGGAGGCTCTCTTCGAGACAGCCGGTCGATTCGATGACGGCGAGATGGTGCGTGAAGAGGTCGTCGGGTTCGGGGTCGGTCGGCAGGACCGAACGGACCTCGTGGCCGGTAGCTTCGAGGAGGTGGCGCAGGGAGACCGCGGCGTGGTTCTGGCCGCTGAGCAGAATTCGGGAAAGTCGGACGGGCTGCATACAAGGGTCACTTGCTGAGGGCTTCCGCGGCTCGGGGTGCTGCCCCGACCGTCCCGTTTGACTCGCTCTCCCCGGCGTGCCGTAAGATGTCCGTGAGGACGTCCCCGGCAAAGCGATCTTGCCAGAGGGCAAGTTCGGTAACGAGGTCAATCATCCACTGCAAGGCCGCTCCCTGATCGACCCGGGTCGGCACCAGGAACGTCGCGCCTGCTCTTTGTCAGCGGGAGGATCAAACAGCAGCAGGTTCGGATTGGCCCCCGGGCAGGTGCCAGCCGAACCTGAGAAGGTACGCCTGGGCGTCTTCAGGGCGAACCTGCGGATGCGGGGGTCGATCCAGGGGTTGCGGAATTTCATGGGTCTCTCCTTTCGCAGACACTGCATGATCTCCTGCAACGCCGCCACGGAGAATACGTTCGTGGCGGGGAGGGGAACCCGAACCGTCCTCGTTGCCGCCGTGTCGGGAAACCCCTTCAGCGATAACCAGTAGGCGCAGTGTCGAAGGATCAGTTCTTCCGGCGTCTGACTCAGCCAGTCGGCTTCGTCGGCCGGCAGGACAAGGACAACGAGAATCCGCGGGCAGACAACCCCCGGTTCGCGCAGGTCGCGGTAGTTCTCCGCTTCCAGGTCGTAGCTGACACCTACATCCGTGACACTGGCCCGCGCGGTGCTCTTCAACTGGAGGTCGAGCTGCACACTGGCGTCCCGGCGCCGGTTCTCACGACGGGTCAGGGCGGATGGCCATGTCGATGCCATAGTCGTTCTCGGGCTCGCAGATGGTCATCCCCGCCAGCGCTGCGACCGCCCGGATATAGGCCCGGCTCAAGGCCTCCTGGCGGTGTTCCCGCGTCAACACAATGGGCATTCCTCCGCGCTGCGACGGCCGGGACCGGACAAACTTCCCCGTCGCATCCTACCACGGAGAAACAAAGTACCGCAACGCAACAAAGTGGCAAGCCCGGTGGCGTGTCCCTCCAAAGCGCGGCCGCTCTATTGTCCGGTCCACTCAGACGCTGCGCGGCGAGCGCGGTTGATGGCCCCACCGAGCTGCATGAGGATGAAGGCGAACCAGACGGCGGCCACCATCATGTAGATCAGGGGCACAAAATCGCCGAAGCTGGCCCCGCTCGATGGCGGCGGACCCATCCCCCTTCCCCTCGGCCCCGTGCCGCCGCCGCCCATCGTAGGCCCGCCCAGCAGCAGGGCCGTCGCGGCGAAGGCGATGTAGGCCACAGGACTGACCGCCAGGAAAACCACGTAGGCCATGATGCTGCTCACCAGTCCCTTTTGCTGGAGGTAGACGGCAGAGATCGTCAGGAAGAAGAAGAAGAGGATAAACGATCCCACCACGGAGCCAAAGGCGGTCAACAGGAAGAACGGCAGGATTTGGAGCAGGGACAGGGCGCCGGAACCGAACAGGAGCAGGATCCCCAGCGCCAGCGTAATAAAGCCGGTGACGGCGCCCAGTATCATGAACACCATTGCCGCGCTGGCAGCCCCCTTGGCCCCCGCCGTGGCCGGCACCGCCGAGCACTTGAGCTGTCCGAGGGCACCGAGGACCGTTCCGCCCACAAACAGCAGCCCATCCAGAATCACCATCAGCTTGAGGGTCGTCAGCGATCCGAGGCTGCTGGGCTTGAGGAGAAAGAAGTTCAGCACCAGGAACCATCCCAAGAAGCAGCCGGCGCTGATGTACAGGAAGAGAAAACCGGACAGCACGCGATCCCAGCCGCCCGCGCCGGCCGCCTGCGCGGACTTGTCCGGACTTCCTCGAAGTCGCCATCGCCGCCGAGGGCTGGCGGTTGCGACGCCTCCTCGAACGAGAAAGGGTTGCCGCTGGAGGGAGCCGGAGGCGGCGCTGGCGGCGCCGCCTTGGGCGCCGCACCGGCGCCGGCGCCGGGGCCGACGAAGCGGGACCGGAAGGACACTGAAAGGGCGACTGACACTTGGGACCGCACCGCCTTGCCGTACATGCTCTCCGGCATCGACAGCGACCCCTGGCAACTCGGACAGTTGATGCGAATGGGCATGGGCACTTCTTCCTGTCGGGGAACGAGTTCGGGAGGCGCGGCGCACTCTTGATATAGGTTAACGGCTGCGCAAGGCCCTTCAACCTGCGCCGCTCCGACTTTTCCCTTTTCACGCGAGCTTGCGAGAGTCCCGCCCTCTCTCCTAAGATACGGGGAGAACCACCTGCGGCAGGGTCGCGCGAGGGTTGCAGCGTACTGTCAACCCTCGCGCCACCGTGCTGGAGGGCAGCGCCCGGTTGCCGACCAGGGCCCGACATGGAAATCAAGCGCGGCATCGCAGTCTCTCCAGGGGTGGCCCTTGGCCCGGCCTTGGTGCTGGACACCGAGGGCGCCCACATCCCGCGGCGCCGCATCGACCCGGCCCGCCACGACGCCGAGGTGTGCCATCTGCGCCAGGGGTTGGCTGCCGCTGCCGCCGAGGCCCGCGTCAACCAGGACACCGTCAGCACCAAACTTGGCGCGCAGTACGGCGCCATCTTCGGCGCACATTCCCTGATGATCGAAGATCCCGTCCTGCTGGCCGAGGTTGAAACCCTCATCCGCGACCAGGGCTTCTCCGCCGAATACGCCTTCAGCCACGTCATGGGTATCCGTGTCGAAACGCTCCAGAACCTCGGCCGCGGTCACTTCGCCACCCGCGCCGCCGACCTGCACGACGTCGAGAAATGCGTCCTGCGCCACCTGCTCGGCCGACAGCGGCAACAGCTCCGCCGTCTGGAGAGCCCCGTCATTCTGGTGGCCCGCGAACTGTCGCCCAGCCAGACTGCCTCGCTCGACTCGCGCTGCGTTCACGGCCTGGCCATCGAGGCGGGTGGCCGGGCCAGTCATACCGCCATCCTGGCCGGTGTGCTGCACATCCCCGCCGTCGTCGGCCTCGGCCGACTGCTGGCCGACGTCGCCGGCGATGACTCCCTCATTGTCGATGGCAACCGCGGCTTGCTGATCGTCGAACCCGACGAGCCGACCCTGTGCCAGTACCGCCAGGAACTGGCCAACTACCGCAGCTTCGAGCAGAGCCTGGAGCCTCTGCGCGACCTGCCGGCCGAGACGGCGCGATGGCGTCCGCGTCACCCTGATGGGCAACATCGAATTCCCTCTTGAGGCCGAGCAGTGCAGCCTGCGCGGCTGCGATGGAGTTGGCCTGTACCGCACCGAGTTCCTGTACCTTGACCGGGAGTCGCATCCGAGTGAACAGGAGCATTTCGAGGCCGACCTGACGGTGGTGCGCCCATGGCGCCGCGGCCCGTGGTGATTCGCACCCTTGACCTGGGGGCGGACAAGTTCCCGGAGGTGCTGGGACAGGGCCCGGAACTGAAAATCCGTTCCTGGGGTTGCGCAGCATTCGGCTGTGTCTGCGGAATTTGCCCTTGTTCAAAACGCAACTGCGTGCCATCTTGAGAGCCAGTGCGTACGGCGAACGTGCGCCTCCCTCTTCCCGATGGTCAGCACCCTGCCGGAACTGCGGCAGTGCAAGGAAGTGCTGG
>CAVOPN010000019.1:0-231070 GCA_963698105.1 Bryobacterales bacterium | reverse complement strand
CATTGACAATGCATAACGATAGTGTCTGGTCACTCTATTCGGATGATCCTCAACTTGGAATTTCTACAGCAGCGATGGATCCGGACTGGTTGTCAGAGACCGATGTCAGAGGTACTCTTGGGGAGATGGATGATGGCCTGTCTTTAGCTGTAGCCCAAGAAAACGAAGGGGTCAACAAGGTTATTGCGTGCGGTGATTACATCTGGACGGCAACATCAAGCTCCTCGATTCGCCGCTGGTCGAATGTCGACACCGGAGCGGACATTCAGTTACCGAGGCCTACAGACATCACCGTGCCTCCAGTGCAGCTTCAAGACCAAAACAATTATTACCACCTTCCAGTAATGGACACTCGAAGAAGGAGATTCCTGCACAGTCAGTCTTGAGAATCTCAAACACTGCCAGCTTTCCGGCCCCAGTAGCAAGAGACTCTGATGCGGCTACCACTCTTTCAGGGCTCAGCGGTGTCCGAAAGGGTTCAGAGAGATAATTATGGACCCAGATATTGGTGTTATTGTGCCAATTCATGCTTTACCGGAAGAAACCATTGAAGGCCAGCATGGCTTGGTGAAGCATAAGTTACTCAATGACCGTAGGAGAGCGTTGACTTTGGATACTGCCGGAGATGTCCTCTCTGGGATCTTTTAAGAGTAAGAATGAAGCCGATAAAATTAACTCTATAGGTTTCGAGCTGACACTGAAAAAGTGCATACCGATTCAATCTTTTCACGAGGCATCTTGAGGATGTTGAACCTGAAGTCAATACTATGGAGGCTGTTGCACCGTGGTGCTCAATAGACACTCGAACAGGCCGACTGGCCGTGGTTTTGGAAGAGTATAACTGCTTCGATGCGGAGATGTATGCTGATGAGCTGCAACTTGAGGAGCCTGTTGAATTCCGCGACGATCAAAGGAGTAAGCCTTGTCTACTTTCACTAGTTTTGTGGGGTACTCACACTGCAATTAGTCAACTTGGGAAAGTGGATACTTCGACATATTTTTTCGAATCTTATTGACGAAATGATCAAGCGAGACGAGACTTACCGGAAGGAGCTCAATGAGAGCATAAAGAAGAGCGGACAGCGCGTCAACGCTCCGACTTCAATTCAGATACCTGCATCAACAGCCACAGGCTGGCGGATCTCACGGGCTCTTCTCTTACGCCTCGAGCAGAATGGAAACTCGTACCCAATGACCCCTGGAATGGGCATTGGTGTTGCCACACCTGGACCTCTCAACCATTTACCCGGTGTCCCAGAAGATGGCGCGCCACTCGACAAGCGGGCATCTCAGGCAAGCCGCACTTCTGCTGAAAAGACTGGCGACTATTTCTCCAGCACCCCGATCTCCTCCGAGGCAAGCACGAAACCGGCTGCTACCCCTAGCGAAGCACATGATGAAAAGCCGCCGAAGTCCCCATCAGACGCAGACAAAGAGAATAATGGTAAAGATCGCCGGTTGCGAAGGTTTCGCATGGGCATGTCCTTCGGAAGCAAGAAACTTGGCCGCTCAGCGTCGACAAATACCGAGAAGCCTGTTGTGGTAGACGAAAAGGTTGAGGATGGCTCTGAGGCCTCAGAGAACGGTGAGAAGGAGAAAGAGGTCGACGACAGCTTCTTTGGTATAGTGCAGAGAATCAGAAATGAGTACGATAAGTGTCTGCTGGAAAATCCTGAGCAGTCGGTTGAAAGCGGGATTACACGAGCCTACCAAATGAGACCCCCGTATTGAAACCTCCGCCAATGACTACGGTTATCATTCAAGAGGGAGACGTCTGGGGGGAGTGCAGATCTGTATCGTGGAACTGTTGCTACCGTTGGCGAAGACGCAAGTCTGATTGAAGAGCGAGCGCCTATGTGGCTTGGTGATCTGCTCTTAAAGGTACGTAGCTCACAATTGCATCATCAGACTAATTCTAACTGTTCAGCAGAACAAGATTCCTCTGAAGGAGCCTGTGAAGGTTTCTTTCGTATTACAGCCGTGGCAAGATCTGCTTCCCAGTATTGCTGGTGCAGAATGGCAATTCGCGCTTAAACGCAAACAGGATGCTTCGCGTTAAAAAGATTCTTGCCTATGTTGCAGAACGCATCGAAGCTGCTCCAGAGAAACCAGATCCTAACGCGCTAAAACCAGAGGAGTACCTCGAGCTTTATTGTTATGACCAGGTAGGTTCGATCTCCCCACAAAATTACCTTCTTTACTAACAATCAGTGAGAAAATTGCCTATCACGATGAGTCTTGCTACACTTCGTGCTCATGTCTGGAAGGGGGGAGCAGGATGTGATGCTGTATTACAAGAGCAATGGTAGAAAACCGATTCCTTATGAGAAGACACCAGCGGAGTCCTTGACTGGTACATCTACACCAGCCGGGCAAGGGCAAGCTACGCCAACGTCGGCCGTTTAGACATCACTTTCAGGATTTGATCTCTTATGTTGGATGCTTCGGAATAGTTATACATTCTACACCTTAATTTAAGGGCGGTGCAGGAGTTGTGTTTCCTCTTCCATCTGCGGTGCAATCGTTTAGCACCTCCCTTGGTTGTGAAGAATTTGGCTGAGTGGCATGCAAAATCCGATGCTGTGTACCGTACTGTACGCCATCTATATGCAAAGATACGTCGATAAAGCTTGCAAACTGCTAGAGCCGTCTATCACCAGATAAAGAATTATATGCCCATTGATATGAGCCCAAGAAATATCGCACCACCCGCACTAATCCAGAGCACTCGGGGTCCAATCCCGGCGAAGAATGCTCGCGGGCCATTATCCTTCAATATTTCCTTCAATAAAGGTATCATGGCTTTCTTCTCCTCTGCCAGCATCATTCTCGTCTTTAGGACATCTAGCGGAGTTGTGATCCCTGCCGCAATAGCTCCAGCTGCACTCCCAAAAATTGCACTCTCTAACTGCACTATTCCTTCCTCTCCCTATGTTCTCCGCCGATATCTTTCATCATTCCCATAGCGGAAACTGTATAACCGTAAATGGAACTTCCCTCATTATCGTAACAGACCATCCTCGATATAGCTGCATCCATACCCCAGGAACCCCGATCGTACGTTGCTGGGATAAGATGCTCGTAAAGCAGACAGAGAAGACGGATGTTGTCCAGCCTGTGCCCTCTGCTTTACTACCTCCGTCGGAACCCGTGACGCACACGCGGCTATTCCCCAAGACTAGCGGCTTAGTATGTTCAATTGGGCGGTCCCAATCTCCAGACCTGCCCTTAGTGACCTCCGTTCACTGTTCGTCTCGCAGATAGAAGCTCTTCGAGTATTCGTAGGTGCAGAAGAAAAGAGCCGCGCCGGGGGCAGACCCGATTATCGCGCTGCCAACCCCGCGGTAGATGCCTGTAAAGCCTCCGGAGGCTCAGAAAGCCGGACGGGGATTGAAGGCGGGTTTTGAGGGTGTCGAGGGGGTAGAAAGAGAGGTCAACAGTGGTCCCCGCTAATGCGCGGAGAGAAGGGCGGTTGTGAACGATGGGATGTCTCTGGGAGGCCATTGTTGAAAACGGTAGATTGGTAGAGCTATCCAGAAGATATCAAATGCCCTCATAATCGTGGGAGAGGCCACAGCCAGACTGGTAGGTGAGAAGACATGATCGCGTGCCTTGTGATGATGTAGAAGTTGGTCTCGTCTATGACCCCCAGAAATTTACTTTAGAGTGTAGGCGATGTACAGTAGCTGCCGCTCAACTCATCCCAACGTTATTTATCTTCACAGGAACGAGATCATCATCACCAAGGATGGAATGGAATGGGTAGCACGCAATTCGTTCCGAAATGGTTACTTTCACCCGCTGCACCTGTACGCCCGCGGAGTTTGTGAATTCCCTGCTGTTAACATGGAAAGTCTCCAAATGCTCTCACGTGAGCCAACCCATCGGTAAGTTATCAAAACTATTGTTTCGAAGGTTGTGATGAAGAAATCGAGTGCTCACCCCGCAAAACTAGGCCTGGCTATCAGCGGGGATCTCATTCCATGGCACTTGCTGCTCTCTGCTCTCAGTGCAACATTCTTCTCGGGATATCATTCCTGCGGAACAGCACCATCATCACGTCGACAAAATAAGGACCTTTTTACGGCAACTTAAGTTCCAGGCATTTGTAGTGGATCATGGCGTCAGGAAAGGCAGTGATTTTGAAGCTCAGCTAGTGTCGAAAGTGCTGGAGGATCGAGGTATTTTCTGAAATATACTCTCTGTAAATCAAAAGCCTGATAGTCCTAGGTATTTCGACTAGAGTCCTCAAGATCCATTGGCCTGGGTATCTGAAGCCAGCAGAAATGCCAAATTTTGAATCAATAGCCAGGAGACAACGTTTTCGGGCCTTGGGTAAGGCTTGCAGGGATTTGAGAATCAATTCGCTGCTCCTTGCACATCATGAAGATGATCAAGCCGAGACCGTGATGATGAGACTGGTCTCTGGCCATCGAATGCCGGGCCTTCGGGGGATCAAAGACACTTCCGCGATTCCAGAATGTACCGTGGTATACATGGCGTTCACGAAAGTGGCGGGGTTGATACTCCTGTCAACGGTGGTCTCATTGTTCAAGAATTTGACGTCTCAGCCCAGGGTACCTCAGTCTGCTGGGACCTGTCACCTTTGTCCTCGTCATTTTCAAACATTTCAAGGCAACTCATCACCGAATCGGGCGGTATCGAGTGCCGCAGACCCTTACTGGGTTTCAGCAAGGCTCGTCTGATAGCCACTTGTCAGGCCGCGAAGATGAAATGGTTTGAAGACCACACGAACAAGGATCCAACTTTGGCACGAGAAATGCTATCAGACATATATATCGCTCTTACGCCCTTCCTTTCCGCCGTCCGCGTATCGGACAGAATATGCAGGCCGGGGATTTGCTTGCGCACGATGGCCAGGGCGGGATCGGTCATGACTGCCGCATCTACTTTGTTGTGAGTTACGGCTCCGACCGCGGTCGCGCTCATGCCGATCGACGCGTTGCTGACGTCGTCGGGCTTCATGCCATGTTTCACCAGCAAATAGTTGAGAAACATGTGCGTCGACGAGCCGGGCGCGGAAACACCGACGGTTTTCCCCTTCAGATCCTCAATCCGGCCGGCCGAAGGCGACACCAGCACCAGACCCGGATAGCGGAGCATGGCGACGAAAGCGCGCAAATCCTTGCCCTGCGCGGCCATCTGAATCGTGTGATCGTAAAATCCGCAAACCACGTCTGCGCTGCCGCCCATCAGAGCTTCAAGCGCCTTCGCTCCGCCTGGAAAATCGAGCAGAGTGACATTCAACCCCGCGTCCTTATAAAACCCCAGCGACTCGGCTAGCGTCGCCGGCAGGTAAATCAACTGCGCTTGTCCGCCGATGGCGATCTTTACCTCGGCAGGCCTCCGCGCGCTGCATCCTGCCAGGAATAAAAGACAAACTAAGGTTCGTAAAAGCACGTTATGATACTATACAGCGTTGGTATGCTCCTCTCCGACAAGTACACCGTTGAGCGAGGAAGCGTATATCTAACCGGCATTCAGGCGCTGGTTCGCCTGCCTCTCGAACAAATGCGCCGCGATCGCCGCGCGGGGCTCAAAACCGGGGCTTTTATATCGGGCTATGAAGGTTCTCCTCTGGGCGGATACGACATGGCTCTGGCGCGCTCAAAGAAGCTGCTGGATGAGAATAATATCCACTTCCGCCCCGGCCTGAATGAGGATCTGGCTGCGACCGCCATCATGGGGACGCAGATTTTCGAGGTCGTCGGCAAGCCGAACGTCGACGGAGTGCTCGGCATCTGGTACGGAAAAGGCCCGGGGGTTGACCGCAGCGGGGATATTTTTCGCCACGCGAATCTGGCGGGCACCGGGAAAAATTGTGCCGCGCTGGTCCTCGCGGGCGACGATCATGGCTGCAAGAGCTCGACCATTCCGCATCAGAGCGATTTTAGTTTGTATAACGCGGGAATTCCGTTCCTATTTCCGGGAAATGTCCAGGAGATTATCGATTACGGCCTGCTGGCGATTGCCATTTCACGCTTTTCCGGAGCCTGGGTCGGCTTGAAATTAGTCACCGATGTTTGCGACGGCGGAGGCACGGTCAGGCTCGATCCCGATCAGCCGCAAATTGTAAATCCTGAGGGTTATCAGAAAACGGTGGACCCTCGCCTGGTTCCTCCGATCACGCTGGCGCTCGAATATGAGGTGAATGCGCGGCGCTTGCAAGCTGTTCTGCAATTCGCGCGACTGAATAAGTTGAATCGCTGGCGCGGGCGGAAACAGGGAGCATGGCTCGGGCTTGCCAGCGCGGGCAAAGCTTATTACGATCTCGCGCAGGCGCTGCGGGATCTTGGGATCGGAGAGAATGAACTGGAAGATCTGGGCATTCGCATCGCGAAGTTCGGGATGACGTTCCCTCTCGATCACGAATTCGCGCGCGAGTTCGCGGAAGGGCTCGATACCATCCTGGTGGTCGAGGAGAAGCGCAGCTTCCTGGAACTGCATTTGCGGGACGCGCTTTATTCCAGTGCTTCTCATCCTTCGATTCTCGGGAAGGTCGACGCGAATGGCGCGCCTCTGTTTCTTCCTTCAGGCGAGCTGGATCCCGATAAAATCGCGCGGGTGCTGGGCGGTGGCTAGCAAAACGGCGGACCACGGATAAGGCCGCGGCGCGTGTGCAATTCCTCGAAAATATTGCAGCGAAGCCTCGCGAGCAGCCGCTCTCGATTCGCGCGTCGAATTTTTGTTCCGGATGTCCGCATAACAGATCAACGCTGCTGCTCGAAGGCCAGGTCGGCGGAGGCGGCATCGGATGCCATACCATGGCCATGCGCCTCACCGATTCCGGGCGAGCGTTTTCGCACCTCACGCAGATGGGCGGCGAGGGGACCACATGGATCGGCATGGCTCCGTTCGTCGGCCATGATCACATGTTTCAGAACATCGGCGACGGGACTTTTTTTCACTCCGGGCAGCTTGCCGTCAACGCTTTGATCGCGAGCGGACTCAACATTACTTACAAGATTCTCTATAACGGGCACGTCTCGATGACCG
This sequence comes from Bryobacterales bacterium, assembly GCA_963698105.1. Taxonomy (GTDB): domain Bacteria; phylum Acidobacteriota; class Terriglobia; order Bryobacterales; family Bryobacteraceae; genus Palsa-187. The sequence goes on along the minus strand of CAVOPN010000019.1, from coordinate 224,053 downwards.
GGGGGCAGGATGCTGTCGGCGCGCTGCCGGTGCCGCAGCTGACCAAGAAGCTCGAAGCGGAGGGCGTGCGACGGACCATCGTTCTGACCGAGGATCGTGGGCGCTATGAGCACGTGGAACTGGCTTCGAATGCCGAGTTGCGCGATCGTTCGGAGCTCGAAAAAACGTTGGCCGAGCTTGCGAAGGAAAAGGGCGTCACCGCGCTGATTTACGACCAGGAGTGCATGGCGGAGGTCCGCCGCAAGCGCTCGCGTGGGAAATATGCGGAGCCGGTGAAGCGGCTGATGATTCACGAAGAGGTCTGCGAAGGCTGCGGCGATTGCGTGAAGCAATCGAATTGCATGAGCCTGAATCCGGTGGCGACGGAACTGGGGCAGAAGATGCGCATCCACCAGTCGTCGTGTAATAAGGATTACTCGTGCGCGCTTGGCGATTGCCCCTCGTTCGTCACGGTGAAAATCAAGGAAGGGACCGGGCTGCGGCGGCAGGCGCCTCCGGTATTGCCGGACGCCGATGTGCCCGCGCCGCGCCAGATTGCCGCTGTGGGAGACGGTTATCGCATCGTCTGCCCCGGAATCGGAGGCACGGGCGTCGTCACGATTAACGCGCTGCTCGCTACCGCGGGATGGATCGACGGCCTGTATGTCTCGACCCTCGATCAGACCGGAACCGCTCAAAAAGGTGGCGCGGTGGTATCCCACATCCTGCTGAGCCGCGGACCTATCGAAGCTCCGGCGCGAACCAATACCGGCAACGCCGACGTGATTCTCGGATTCGATCTGATCGGCGTCGCCAACGCGGAGCTGCTGAAAACCGCGTCGCCCGATAAGACCACGGCGGTGTTGAACACTAATGTGACTCCGACCATCGATACCATTCGTTCGCGCGTCCCGATTGCCGGCAGCGAGCGGATGCTGGAAGCAGTCGAGATCGTCACGCGGCGCGGGCACAACATCGTCGTCGACGGCACGCGCCTGGCGGAAGGATTATTCGGCAGCCATATGGCCGTGAATTTATTTATGCTGGGCGTCGCGTGGCAGGCCGGTCTGATTCCTCTTACGCTCGCGGCGTTCGAGCAGGCCGTGCGGCTCAACGGCGTCGAGGTCGACCGCAACTTGCAGGTCTTCATGTGGGGGCGGAAATATTATCACGACGCTGCGTCGGTGGAGCAGTTATTGAAGCCACGGAAGAAGCGCCTGGTGGAGTTCGATCGCGCCTCCGAACTGACCGCTTATCAGAATGTCGCATACGCCCGGCAATTCGTGGATTTTGTCGAGGATGTCGAGCGCCAAGCTCCCGCGCTGGCCGAAACCGTCGCGCGAAATTTATACAAACTCATGGCTTACAAAGACGAGTACGAGGTCGCGCGCCTGCTGACCAAGCCTTCGTTTGAAAGCCAGATTAAGGATACCTGGACCGAGGTCGAATCGATCTCCTACAATCTGCATCCGCCGCTGCTTAGAAGGTTTTTCAAGAAGAAGCTGGCGTTCGGCCCCTGGTTTAGACGTCCTCTCAAAGTCCTCGCTTCGATGAAAGGATTGCGCGGCGGCCCGCTCGACCTTTTCGGACGCTCGAAGCACCGAAGGATGGAGCGCGAACTGATCGGCTGGTACCGCGACCTGATCGCGCAAGTGATCGAGCGCAACCCCCCGAACGCCCTCGAAATCGCCGCGCTGCCGGACCAGATCCGCGGCTACGAGCAGATCAAGGAAGCAAGCATCGCCAAAGTGAAGGCCAGGGCCGCCGAAATGTTGGCAGAAGAGTTGATCTTAGCCCCCTAGATCATAAGAAAATAACCCCTAGGCCAATAAAATTAGCGCCTTTCCAGGCGAAGGTAGCAAGATTTTAATAAACTTGCTGCTGTATCCACTTGAAGCTGGGTGCAATCCTGCTGTAACCTAGCGAGATACGGTGCGTTCGGTGCTTCTGCCGAACGCAACTCGCAATTTGTTTGGGGGCACATGATCAAAAAACTGACAGCTAGTACTTTGTATATTTTCGTGTTGACGATGACGGCGGTTTGTCTGGCACAGACTAACACGGGCCGCATTGAAGGTGTTATCCAGGATTCTTCCGGCGCAATCGTGCCGAATGCAAAGGTCGTCGCAACGAATGACCAGACGCAAGCAAAATCGGAAGCCGTAGCTAATGGTAGTGGAAACTTCGTAATTGCCGCGCTTCAACCTGCGACTTATACGCTGTCCGTAGAGGCTCCAGGGTTCCGGCAGTCCGTGGTCAGGGGCATCGATGTGGAAAGTGGAGCCACTGTTTCCGAGATCATTAAGATGCAGCTGGGACAGGTTTCTGAAAGCGTTCAAGTGGAGGCGAATGCTGTCGCGGTCAGAACGGCGGACTCGCAGGTTGCCGAATCGATCACGATTAAAGACATCGACACCTTGCCGCAGCTGGCTCGTACACCGCTCACCTTGGCGATTTATGCGACGCCCGGTGTTCAGATCACGCAGAGCGGCAGTTCCGCGGGAACTGATACCAGTTATTCGCATGTCAACGGTCTCCGCCAGGGCAGCAACAACAACACACTGGATGGTATCGACGCCAACGACTCGGTCGCGCCCCGCCTTGGTCTCTCTCTTACCGCCAACAATAGCGATTCCGTGGAGGAATTCCGAGTAATCGCAGACGGCGGCAAGGCCGAGTATGGCCGTAACGCGGGCGGACAGGTGCAGTTAATCACCCGTTCCGGCACCAATCATTATCACGGTAACGCCTTCGAGTACCTCCGCAACACAGATCTGAACGCGAACGATTTTTTCAACAATAGTTCTGGAGTGGCGCGGCCGGTATTCATTCAGAATTTGTTTGGTGGATCCTTCGGCGGCCCGATCAAGCACAATAAACTTTTCATTTTCGGCAATTACCAGGGACGCCGCACTGCTCAGCAATTGGTCCGTAACCGCTTGGTCCCCTCAGATTTGATGCGTCAAGGCATCTTTCAGTGGATCCCGCCCGGCTCGACCACAGTACAACAGTTCAATCTGCTCACCGCGGATCCGCGTCATCTGGGAATCGACCCCTCGGTCGCGGCGCTGCTTAAGCTTTACCCCGAGCCCAACAACATCGGTACCAGCGATGGATTGAACACGCTGGGATACAGGTTTAACAGCCCGAATGGGAGCCTTGAGGACCAGTTCACTATCAAGGCGGATTACAATGTGACCGAAAAGCAGCATATCTTTTACCGCGATAGCTGGGAGCGGAACTCCTCGATCGATGGATTGAACAGCGCGGATGCTCCGTTCCCCGGCGGAGTCCAAGGAACCCAGGGCGGCCATCGCTGGGGAATATCGACCGGTCATGACTGGACCATAACCCCGAGCCTGATCAACGAGTTCCGGTATGGGTATCAAAGCGCGAGCGTCGGATTTCTGCGGCCGGAACGTATCGCCGGAGAAGCGATTATCCCCAATACCTGGACCAATCCGATTCTCGCTGCTTTCCCGCAAGGACGGAACTCGCCGGTAAACCAGTTCACGGACAACCTGACCTGGGTCCGCCATAACCATACTTTCAAGTTCGGCATCAATACCGAATGGACGGATGAGTTCGGCACCAACTCCGCCGGAATCTTCCCGAACGTGTCTCTTTCCGCCACCGCGAATGGCGCCACCCCGGTGATTCCCGGGTTTAACACGTCCTCCACAAATATCGCGGCATCGGATTTGACGCGCCTCCAGGGCTACTACAACAACCTGTTGGGCCGTGTCTCTTCCATCACGACGACTTATTACAGCAACTTGAAAACGTTCCAGCCCGCGGGGTCGCAGCGCGTTCGCAACTTCGAGTATCACGAGGTTGGCGCGTTCGCGCAGGACGATTGGAAGCTGCGCCGCAATCTGACCCTCAACATCGGCTTGCGCTGGGATTACAATGCCAATCCCAACGAGAAAAACGGTTTGCAGGGAACTCTACAGCAGGCTGCCGCGGTCAACTTCGTGAATCAGGAAGCCGACCTTACGGTAAAGCAGACCAACCAGTATTACAAAAACGACTTTCTGGCTTTTCGACCGCGCTTCGGACTGGCGTGGGATCCGAAGGGTGATGGCAAGATGTCGATTCGCGGTGGATACGGGCTTTTCAGCGACCGCATTATCGGAGCGGTCAGCAGCTTGGTAGACGGCAATACTCCGGGATTTTCTCAGAGCGTTCCCGTATTCCCCAACTCCGTTGCGGGAGCCGATGTACGCCTTTCCGATAACCCTGCGGCACCCTCGCTACCCGGTGCTCCGGTCCTGACCTTGCCTGCCACCAGATCGACTTCGATCGTGTTCCTCAATCCGAATTTGACCACTGGATATGTGGAGCAGTTTAATCTGAACGTCCAACGCCAGATTGCGAGAGGAACCGTAGTCGATATTGGTTACGTCGGTAATCGCGGGGTCAAGTTATTCGCGGCCGCCGATGTCAACCAGGACAATATATATCCGAACTTCCTGGCGGCATTCCAACAACTCCAGGCATTCCAGGCGAACGGCACTGCGGTTCCAGCAAGCAACACGCTGGTGCAGATCTTCGGATCTCCCGCCGCGGCAATCACCGCGCTCGGCTCGAGCAACGTGTTGACCGGCCAAGTCAGGGTCGCTGCGGACAACATCGATACCGTGCCGACCAATTTCAACAAGTATGCCGCCGCCGGAGTTTCGCAGTATTACCTGCGTAACTATCCCCAATACAATCAGGTTATCGAAGGGAATAACAACGGCCGGTCCTGGTATAACTCCCTGCAAATGAGCATTCGGAGACAGGTAGGCGCCGTCCGCTTGACGGCCAACTATACCCGGAGCAAATCCATCGACGACTATGCGGGCGAGGGTAACGGCTTCAACGAACCTATCGATAACAGCAATTGGCGCGCTAACATCGGGCGCTCGAGCTACGATATTCCGAATGTGTTCAACATGTCGAGCACCTATACGCTTCCGGTTGGAAAAGGTCATCGCTTCGGCAGCGGTATGCCGGATTGGGCGGATCGTATCATCGGCGGGTGGGACGTAGGCGGTCTCTGGGTATGGACCAGCGGCACGCCTCTCACTCTCAGCTCCGGCAGGGAGACCGGGCCGGCAGCAGTGAACACCTGGGCGGACTGGAGCGGAAGCCGCAACGTAGGGGACGTGACTCGTCAGGGTAATGGCGTGTTCTTCTTTTCGCCCTCTCAGATTGCGGCGTTTACAAACACGGCCAACTTTCCAGCCGCCGGTTCGATCGGCACCGCGGGGCGCAACACCTTCCGTGGCCCGCGCTACTTCAATATCGATATGTCGCTTGTCAAGAGGTTCCGCGTGACGGAAAAGACCTCGATCTCGTTCCGTGCGGAGGCCTACAACCTGATCAACAATCCTAATTTTGCGGCGCCTGGATTTAACATCAACACTCCGCAGACTTTCGGTCAGATCACAGCGACTGTTTCGAATCCACGATTCATGCAAGGGGCGCTGCGGTTCGATTTCTAGTTAGAAGCGCTGGTGGCGCGAGCTTCGGCTTGCAGAAATTGGACGCCGGCTGAAGGCGTCGCTGCAAGCGAAAGCTCGCGCCACCGGAGATTAGTTCACGACCTCGATAATCGTGGCGGTCGCCATCCCGTAGCCGATACACATCGACTGCAAACCATAGCGGCCGCCCTTTTTTTCGAGAATATCCACCAGCTTGGTCATCAGCACGCCGCCGGTCGCACCCAGGGGATGGCCGTGCGCGATCGCACCGCCCTCGACATTCAGCCGCCCCGCGGGAGGCTGAACTTCGCGGGCCCAGACAATCGGCACCACGGCAAAGGCTTCGTTAATCTCGAACGCGTCGATATCGGCCGCGTCGAGCCCGGCCATTTTCAGAGCCTTCTGCGTTGCCGCAATGGGTCCGGTAAGCATCAGCTCAGGATCGCTGCCGACCACGGCTCGGGCTACAATGCGGGCTCGCTTCTTAAGACCGTGCTTGTCGGCTGCCGCGCCGCTCGCAAGTAAAACCGCGGCTGCTCCATCGGAGATCTGACTCGAATTCGCCGCCGTCACCACGCCGTCGGATTTGAAAACCGGCTTGAGCGCGCGCATTCGAGCAATGTCCGGCGTCCGCACTCCTTCATCGCGCGTCAGCCCGTTCAGCGGGAATATCTGTTTGCTGATATCTGCCGACAAAGCCCGGCAATGGCTCTCGACAGCGAAGTCGTCCATCTCTTCGCGGGAGATACCCCACTTTTCGGCGATCAACTCTGCGGAAATTCCTTGATGCAGCAATCGGCAGGGAAAGTCGGCGCGAAATTCTTCGGTTAACGCGGCGTCCGCCCCCATCGGGACCCGGCTCATCGATTCGACTCCGCATCCAATGGCGATATCCATGTCTCCGGCCGCGATGGCTTGCGAAGCGAAGTGAATCGCCTGCTGGCCGGAGCCGCAGAAACGATTCAGTTGCAGTGCTGGAGTCTCAATCGGATATCCCGCCTTGAGACCTGCGAGGCGGCCGATATTGGTGCCCTGCTCGCCGGTCGCCGTGACGCATCCGCAGACGATATCTTCGACGTGGCTGGCGTTGAGCGCGATCAACGTCCTGGCCAGCAGATCCACGGGGTGAATGCCGTGCAAAGCTCCATCAGGTTTTCCGCGGCCGATGGGCGTGCGAATGGCGTCGACGATGAATACGTCCATATTTATGTCCTCAAGCGAACCAGGAAATAGAGTCCGGCGAGCGAGAATAACACGTCCGGAGACCACGCTGCCATTTCGGGCGGCAACTGGCCGAGCGCGCCGACTTGTTCAAATAATTTGTCGACCGACCAGTAGGCGATGGCGAGCGCCAGGCTGACGCCGACGCCCGCCATGGCGCCTCGATTCCCGGCCAGAAACGCGAACGGGATCGACACCATGGCCATGATGAAGGCGAACATCGGCACCGAGAATTTCTTGTGGAGCTGAACTTGAAGCGCGATGGTATCGAATCCCTTTTTCTGCAAATCGGAGATGTAGGCGCCGAGCTCCTCAAAATTCATCTGCCGCGATTGATGGGCTTCACGCATGAAATAATCGGGGCCCTCTTCAAGCTCCTTGAAGGTTCGGATGCCATCGGGAAAATTGTCGAAGGCCACGGTGTGGGTGCCTTGAATGTCGCGAGTCCAGCCGCTTTGAAACTCCCACTTGTTGAGCGTCGACTCCCAGCGGGCGCGCTTGGCGTAAATATGCCGCTTCAGCCGGAATGGACCGGGGTCGATCTCATACACATTGACGCCGCTCATCACGCGCGTGACCGGATCGAAATATTCGTAGTAATAAATGCGATTGTGCTCGGTGTTGATCCACTTGCGGTCGGGATGCAGGAAGGTTTGCGGAGCCTTGCCCTTAATGATGGAACGGAGCTGATCCTGGCGCCGGTCGGCATCGGGAACCCAGAAATAATCGAAGGCGAAGAGACCGGCGCTCAAACCGAGAGACGCGACCAGAATCGGCACGGTCAAGCGATGCGCGCTGATGCCGCAGGCCTTGAAAGCGGTAATTTCGTTGTGCTTGGTGAGAATGGCGAAGACCACAAGGATCGACGCGAGCACGCCGATGGGCGTGAAATCGTAGATCAACCGGGGCGTCAGGAAAAAATGATAGGAAAGGATGGTGCTGAGTCCGATTCCGTTGCGGATAATGTCGCTCAGGAGCTGGAAGAATTCGAAGATGTGGAAGATGCAGACGAAGGTGATTACCAGCATCATGAAATAGAACAGGAAACTGGCGAGTACATAGCGGTCGATAATTTGAGGAACCAGTGGAAAGCGGCCGAGCAGTATTTTCGCGCTCTGGCGATCGAGCGCGCGCTGCGTGCGCTGCTGCTGCGGCACGCGGTTGAGTCCCCGAAAGAATCCAAGAATACTGCCGATGACGTCGCGGTCGCCGGGCTTTTCAAGCCGCACCAGCATGGCGATGCCGAACAGCGCGAACACAATATCGGGTAGCCAGACGGCGAGCGCGGGCGACAATTTGCCTTGCCTCGATAGACTCACCAGCGTGCCGAGTCCGATGTAGTAAATCAGCGCGAGGGCGACGGTGAGCACGACGGCTCCGGATTTTCCCGCGCGGCGCGTGGTGATTCCCAAAGGAACGCCCGCGAGCGACAGCAGGATGCACGCGAGCGGCAGCGCGAAACGGGTATTCAGCTCAATCTGCGCGTCGAGCTTCGCGGTCCTATCCAGGCCCGTCGTCCGGTAGGCAGTGCGATAAAGCGGACGCGTGTCCATTTCCGTGACGGGCCTGGAAACAGTCGCAGCCTGCGGCTTTTCGGCGTTCAGAACTTTTTGGCCGGAGTACTCGCTGATGTAATAATCGCTGGGATCCTTGCCCGCCTCATAGGTGCCTCCATTGCGCAGCGAAAGCTGGAGGCGATTCGCGGAAGCGTCCGGAACGGCGATCGCTTCCGATGCCAGCGTGATCGACGGATTGTCGCCGCGTTCCGACGCCGAAGGAGCGCGCTCTCCAGGCGGAGTCACGTCGGCGACGAAAATCTGCTGCCAGCGCGAGGGAGGGCCGACGATGACGTTGCCGACATACAGAACCTTGTTGGGGAACTGCTCTTCGAATACGCGAGGCTGTACGTCAGCGGTAAGTTCGCTCGCAATCAGAATGTTCTTGACCCGAATCTCTTCGCGGATCGACCACGGCGTGAGCCACAGCGAAGCGGCGGCGGCGCAGCACGTGGCCAGAAATCCGAACAGGAGAATCGCGGGAACGACGCGCCGTCCAGGGACTCCGGCCGCGCGCATGGCCGTAATTTCCCCATCGGTCGACATGCGGCTGAGCGTGACGAGAGTGCCGATCAGTACGCCGAGAGGGATCGCAAAAGGCAGCATCACCGGCACGACCATCGCGAACAGATAGGCGACGGTTTTGGGAGGTCCCGAGGTCCGGACCAGAAATTCGAATAGACGCCCGGCTTGCTGAAGGAAGAGGACGAAGGTGAACAGAGCCGCACCCAGCATCGCGGTAACGAAGATTTCGCGGAAGATGGTGCGGCTGATCAGGCGCATGGTTTAAAATTCACGGACACAGACTAAAGTCCGTGCCAGTTGGTAGCACAGGCTTCAGCCTGTGGTTTTTTAAGAATCGCGGAAAAAGGCGAAAACAATATTCGCCGCCGATGAACACCGATGAAGGCCGCTGAAAAAATCGCACGGCGAAACTCAATTAGACGGACCGGAGGGCGGCGCAGGTACAACCGGAGTCTTAGGCAATTGCTCCTGCGGCACTTCGAATTCGATTTCTTCAAACAGCAGCGCGGGCGAGACCACCGACGTCGGTGCCAGCAAGCCTCCCGAACCCAGGATGGCCAAAGGGGCGCCGTTGTTGACGTAATCGAACAGCGCCATTTCTTGCGATGCCCCTAAAATGTCGCGCAGGGAGCGCGTCGATACGCCGCGGAAGCGCAAGCCTCGCACCAGTTCTTCACGCCCATCCGCATAGACGCGATACACCAGCACCGGAGGGCTGATGGGACGCACGGAGCCTCCGGACTGCGGCCCGCTCTGCGCCAGCGCCTGCAATTCGGCGCGCCCGGCCGAAAAAGGATAATCCAGTTTGCGCACCAACATGCCGTAAGGCTTATTACGCTCCTTGCACATATCGATCAGCTTCTTCTTCAGCGCGGCGAGCGATTCGCTTTGAGATGTCCTGATAAACAGGTTGCTGATGGCGGCTCCGCGTGCGCCGTAATTGCCCGCCAGGCGCGCGTGGCCGTTCGACACCGAGGAGCTCCTGATAGGCTGCCGAGTGGTGAGGAACGCTTTCAAGACTCCCTTTTCAACCACCGGCACGGACTTCCCGGGGACGCCTTCGAGATCGAACTGATAGTGACCCACCAGCGGTTTCCCCTGCCACGCGGTCTGCGTCGGATCGTCGACGATATCCATCCAATCGGGCAGGATTCTCGACCCTAGCTTGGTTTCGAGCTCGCCCGGGTTGAAGTTGAAGTTGCGTCCGGGTTCGGCGATGGGCTTACGCGATCCGCGAAGATTGTCGCCCAGCAACTGGGCCATCAGCTGAGCCGCCGCTTCAGGTTCGAACAGCGTGGGGCCCGAAAACGCTTCGCCCAGCGGAGAATGGGATAGCGCGCGAATATTCTCGCCGACCTTCGTCAGCCCCTGGCGCATCTCCGCCTCCGGGGGAAGCTTCGTCGCATCGAGCGCCTGGAAGGAAACCGCATCGCGCACCATCATCCCGTCCGCCGTCTGGCCTTCCGCGCGGGCGAACAGCCACGCCAGACTATCGTCGTACCGGAGGGTGGTCCCTTCGCTAGTGAGCAGATAAGTGACTCCGTCGAGATTCTGAAAATCCAGGCCGGAGGCGATCACTTCGGGAACCGGCGCAAACACCGCCGAAAGTTTGGAGACGCGCGCAGTCCAGGCAGCGTCGTCAATTTTGCGGGGAACGATTTTCGCCAGGCTCTTCACCGGCTCCGCATGAGAAAAATCGGGAAGCTTGTCGGTTTGCGCCGCCGCGGAATTCAGCGCGGCCCGTTTGCGGGACATGGATTCGATCGCGGTCTTATACGCGGTATCGGTGGCCAGCCACAACGCATCCCGCAGAGCCAGGTAATTATCGTCCAGAGGGAAGGAAGTATCGAAACGCGAACCAGTGTAGCGGCCGCTGAAAATGTGCCCGGTGTTGTCGAAATCGTAACTGCCGACGCGGACATCGATTTGAGGCGAGCGGAAGTGATAATGCGTCACCGAGATCGGCGAGCCCAGAACGGCGGCAACCTGAAACTCCCGCGTGTCGGTCAGGTCGTAACTGAAGAAATAGGGCGAATCGTCTCCGCCGCCGACCACGCGCAGCTCCCGCGAGCGTTCCATCTCATCGCGCATGGCACGCAGAATCACGTCGTCGTTATCCGCTTTCTGAGGAAGCAGCAGAGTGGCCGACCCCGCCAGCAGCAGGGACGCGGCGAGGAAACGCGCAATCATTTCTGGCCCTCCGATGAAGGACGTGTGAGAATCGGCGGACGTTCCTGCGACCGTTCCTTGCGCTGAATCTCAATTTGCGAAACCAGCAGAGAGGGCGCGACGGCGGAAACCGGCACGCTGCCCGATTCGGCTCCGCAAATCCCGTTGAATACTTCCATCTTGTCGGAGGTCGCCACAATCTTTTCGAAGCTCGATAGAGGCGTGCCGACAATGTCCGCTCCGCGAATCAGCTCATCCGGACGGCCGTCCGCGAAGACGCGATAGACCACCAGCGGAATCACCGTAAAAGCCTGCAATCCGCGGCTCGCGGTGGTGGTGTAGCCCCCCGTGACCTGGTCGAAATAGAGGCCGTAGGGCTTGCCTTGCTTCTTAATCTCCTCGATCAGCATTTTTCGAAGCTGGGCGTCGCTGACCTTATTCGTCGATTCGACGATGAGGTTGGATTGACGGGAAACGATTTCGTTGCCCGGCGAGCGCCGGCCATGGCCGTTCGAATTGGGAAATCCATTGATCGGGGACCGGGACATCAGAAAGGTTTTCAGGATGCCGTTTTCCACCGCGACGATGGGACGAGCCTTCACGCCTTCGTCGTCGTAGGCGTAAGTTCCATTGAGCGCGATGCCGTTATATTCAACTCTGGTGGGATCGAAAATGACGGAGAGAAACGCGGGAAGCACCGGCTTGCCGACGCTTTTCGTAAAGGTCTGGCCCTCGGTCTCGTCCTTTTGCCGATGCCCTTCGATGCGGTGGCCGAAAATTTCGTGGAAGAAAACCCCGGCGGCGCGGCCGGATAAAATAGCCGGTCCCACAAAGGGATCGGCCGGAGGCGCGTGCAGCAGGTCGGTCAGATTTTTGCCCGCGCGTTCCACGGCTTCGAGAATCTGCACGTCTTTCGGCAGCATCGACGGATCGGCGGTTTCGAACGTCTCCATGGAACCGAGGTCCATTCCATCCGTGGCTTTACCTCGAGCGGTAATGATCAGACGGGAAAAGAGGCGTCCGGTTTCGACGCGAGTGCCCTCGGAGGTGACCAGCGTGGTCATCACCCTTTGCACCTCGACCGCAACATCGGAGTTGATAGCGCCGGGGTACTTTGCCATCTCCGCCGACACTTTGCGCAAACGCGCAGCCCATTCGTTGGAATTGAATTTGAGCGCCGGAGGAGAGGAATAAAATGTCTGCGGCTGTTCCACCGAAAAGTCGTCCGAGCCGTCGGCCGCGGCGGAGCGCAGCTTTTCGTCGGATTGAAGGCGGATCAGCCGTTGTGCTGCGCCGCGATAGACCCGGTCCGTAGTGAGCCAGACGGTTTTGCGAATGGACTCGGCGTTATCGTCGAGAGCGATGCGCGTCGGCAGAGTGAAGCGTATCCGGTCGCTGCCGGCCCGCCGGTAATTATCGGACTTGGGACTCCCGACGCGAACGGTAGTGTCGAGAATCCTGTTACGAACGTGATTCTGTCCGTCGATCGAGCCGCGGCTCGCGAGAATGATGTCCTCTTCCTGGTCGGATACTTCATAGCCCAGAAAATAGGGAGGCGGATCGGCCTTTTGTTTCAAGGCGGTAAAATTCCGCTCCAGTTCATCGGAGAGAATCTTTACCAGCGGCGATTGAGCATGAGCGGAGGCGCCGCAAAGAATAGCGGCAAGTGAAAAGACAACAAGAGTGCGCACTTATCCTTAAGGATAACAGGGCAAGGATAACAGGGGTCATGTTGATCGCGCCCCGTTAGTACCATTGCGCGTTCACGCCGGAATCGACACCAGGCCGCGATCCTTGAGCCCGTTCAGGGCCAGGCCGTACCGGCCCCGGACTCCCGTTTTTTCGAAGATATGTTTCAGGTGGATTTTGACGGTTCCCGGCCGGATCCCCAGGTCATTGGCGATTTCTTTGTTCTTGAAGCCCTGTTCGACCAGTTCGAGCACTTGCTGTTCGCGCGCCGTCAGCTCGCTGCGGGGATAGCGGTCGGTGCGGGCGGAATCGCGGAAAACGCAATCCTCCATCCAGCTTCGTCCCAGGGCAACCGTGCGCAGACAGGCGAGGACCACTTGAATACTAGCCGTTTTCCGCAGGATGCCGCGGGCGCCGGCTTGTAAGAACCTGAGCGCCTCGGCTTCGGTGACCGATACTCCCCAGACGACAATAGCCGTAGGTTTCAGCTCATCCATCTTCAGGTCCGCCAGCCATTCGAGAATCGCTTGCATTCCAAAGGCTTTATCGATCATCAGCACGTCCGGTGAAGTCCGATTTACCAGATCCTGAGCTTGGGCAAGCGAGTCGGTCACTTCGGCGAAGCGCAGGTCCGCCGATCCGGCGAGCAAGGTCCGTACCCCTTCCGCTGTAACCGGTTGCGTATCGCATACCGAGATGCGCTTCATGGGAAGAAACTGGTTGGCTGGAATGGCGGACGGTCCAGCGGGGGTGTTGGTTTGGGGTGTATTCATCTCAGTCATATTGGTCATGTCAGTTCTCACTCTCGGGTTAACCTGATGCCTATACTGCTTTATCCCTTTGCTGCAGCTCTCATCGTCCGGTGGTATCACTTTGATAGTAGGAGGAAGGGCTAATGCCTCTCATGTTATGATTGCTTCTAGCCGATTTACTACCTTGGAACACATCCCGAAGTGGTCCGTCAGACGTCATGCCTAGAAGTGAGGCCCCCGCGGCAGATTCAAAAAGGGCCGTAATTATCAGTCCGAACATGCGGATGGCGGACGAGCTATCTCCGCTGCTGACCACGCACTTACCGGGCGTGCCGTGCACTCACGTGCGCACGTATCCATCCCCCAGAGACGTGGGCGGGGCCATGGGCGGCGGGGAGATGCACCTTTGTTTCCTCGACGTTGGGTCCGATCCCGAACAGGCTCTTCAACTTCTGGTCGAGATGTCCCGCATGGGGCCGCTGATTCAGGTGGTGGCATTGCTCGGCGGCAACGATCCGGACGCGATGCTCAGATGCCTGCGCAGCGGGGCTTCGGATTTCCTGATTCAGCCGTTTACCGGGGAGCAGATCGACGGAGTTCTCGGGAAACTCGCCCGCACCCAGCTCGCCGACGGAAAAGGCAAAGAACCAGCCAAGATGATTGTAGTGATGCCAGCCAAAGGAGCTTGCGGGGCTAGTACGATCGCCTGCAACCTGGCGTTCCAATGGAAGCGGCATGGAGCAAAGAGGATCCTGCTGGCGGATTTGGATCCGCTGACGGGAACCATGTCGTTTCTGCTGAAGATCAAGTCGATTTACAGTTTTGTCGACGTGCTGCTGCGCGGCCATGAGCTGGACCACGATTTATGGGGTTCCATGGTGACCAAAGTTCAGGGTATCGACGTGCTGCTCGCTCCGGAAATTCTGGTCGAAGGGGCCAACGATCTTAAGGATCCTTCCGCCATTCTGGATTACGCCCGCCACAACTACGACGTGGTTATTATCGATGCGGGCGGGGTGTACGGGGAATGGAATCTCAACCAGGCGCGGATGGCGAGCGAACTGCTGCTGGTGACCACCAACGAGTTGCCGGCGCTTCAGGCAGCCCAAAGGGCGCTCTCCTATCTGGACGCCAACCGGATCGGACGCTGGAAGATCCGTCTGCTGGTGAACCGGTACATGCGCGACGTGGGCTTGAGCCGGGAAGTGATCGCCACCGCTTTGCACACCGAGGTGTTCGACATTTTCCCCAGCGACTATGAGGCGGTGCAAAAATCGCTGATGGAAGGGAAGCCCGCGCCCCCCAGCACGACCTTCGGAAAGAGCATCGTCCAACTCGCGGACAAGCTCAATGGAGGCGGTCCGGAAGCGGCGAAAAAGAAGAGCTCGTCGCTCGGCGGCCTGCTGGGATTATTCACAAAAACGTCGAAATAGATACGTATTTCGCGGGTGTTTTGTTCCCTTTTTATTTGCTGCTCCCCCTGCAACTTTCCTGCCACGCTTTCGTCGAATGTAGTGGAGACAGAAATTATGAAGACCTGGTTGATCGCAGCCGCGCTAACCGCGACGGCGGCCGTGGCCGCGCCTCCCACTCTCAGCCCTTTGGAAGACCACGTCAGGCATCAATTAACGATGTTGCCTTATTTTAATGTTTTTGACGATATTTCCTTCCGTGTGGATGGCAGCACGGTGACGTTGTTCGGCGAAGTAACGCGCCCGGTTTTAAAGAGCGACGCGCAGAACGCGGTGAAGCATGTGGAAGGCGTCACGCGCGTGGAAAATCAGATTGAAGTACTGCCTTTATCGAGCTTTGACGATGGAATCCGGATGCGCACCGCGCGCGCGATTTATGGATATCCGGCCTTACAGCGCTATGGAATGGGGACCCAGCCGTCGATCCATATCATCGTTAAAAACGGCAACGTAACTCTGATGGGATTCGTCTCAACAGATATGGACAAGCAGTTGGCCTTCTTAAGAGCCAACGGTGTACCTGGAGTTTTTGCAGTTAATAACCAGTTGCAAGTCAAGAAGTAACCTCTCCTTTCGACCTCGGATTACCTGGACGCAGTCACCCTCCTTTGCTTGTGGGGTCCAGGTCATCCAGCGGCGGCCCGGCCCCCTCCGACCCGGGCCGCCGATTTCTTTGGAACGCCTTGTCTTAGACCTACTAGAAATACCAGTACGTTCTAAGGTTGAAACCCTCCCAGATTAGGGTTACCCTTAGTTTGTCTGCATTTCGTCGGAGGTCACCTTCTTATGCGTTCTTCTTTCCGTATGCGTTCCACGATGTTTCTATGTGCCTGGGCCGTCCTGTTTAGTGCGTCCCCGGCTGCCTTTGCCGAAAAGCAAGGCAATAAAGGCCAGGATAAAAAACAGGCCTTGCAAAAGCTAGTCGTGATTGGAGATTCCCTCAGCGCGGGCTTCCAGAATTTCTCGTTATTCACCAGCAGCAATGGGGGGCAAACCTTCGGATTTGCAGCGCAGCTCGCACAGAGGGCTGGTGCGAACCTTATTCTTCCCACGATTTCCTATCCCGGCATTCCGCCGGCATTGACTATCAGCGGGGGGCAGATCGTGCGTGAAGCCGGACTTGGAAGCCGGACGAACCTCGCGCAAGCGACCAATCTTTCCGTTCCAGGCTTTACGGTGGGAAACGCCCTGGTGTATGGGTACCCTGGTAATCCTCTGAACCCGATCGACGGTCTGAGCGATACCATTCTGGGAACGCCGGCGGGCCCGCCGCCCTGCGGACCGATTCCTACTTCCCTGGTCGGCATGCTTCCGCTTCCGCCCGCAGTCTCCTCACTGATTCCGGACAGTAATTTGATCGTCAGCCAGGTTGCTTGTGCGATCTCGCTACAGCCTTCGACGGTGATTGTCAGCATCGGCGCCGATGACGTTTTGCAGGTCTTGACCGAGGGACCTGCCGCCCCGCCGACCGATCCGTTAACTTTTCAGACCAATTATCACCTGATGATGCAGGCGCTCGCGCTCACCCATGCCAACATCATCGTGTCGAATGTGCCGGACGTCACCCAGCTGCCGTTCGTGGTGACTGCCGCGGCTTTTCAGAAGCTGTGCCCAGGGAAGTTGCTGCCTCCTGGCGATGACGTGGTCCCCAGCATCCTCGACTTCAGCGTCTGCACCAGCATGAATTATATTCCGCTAACCGGCCCCCCTGGCACGCTCTCGATTGCGGCGCTCCAAGGTTTAGTCGCAACGTATAACCAGATCATCGCCGGCGAAGTGGCGATGGCAAGAGCGCAGGGCGTTACAGCCACCGTGGTGGACATAAACGGCCTCCTGAATAACCTGTCCAAGAATGGTTATTCGGTGGGAAACCATCACCTGACCACCGCGTTTCTGGGAGGACTGTTCTCGCTCGACGGGATTCACCCCACCAATACCGGTTACGCGATTATGGCCAACGCGTTCATTACCTCGATCAACAGCGCGCTCAATATGAATATTCCGCAGATCAACATCGAGAGTGAGGCGAACCACGATCCGCTGGTTCCCTAGAACGGCGCCCGCGGCGCAGGACTCTGACCGCTCCCTCCAGAGGACTTTTTTGCGCGTAAGATAATACAGAGGTGAGCTATGGAGACCGGCCCCCGGGAAGTTACGCAGCTACTGGCGAAGCTCTCGGCTGGCGACAATGAAGCCTCCTCCCGGCTGATTGTTCTGGTTTACGCGGAGCTCCGGGCGATGGCCGGCCGCTGTATGCGCAGGGAGCGGCCGAACCATACCTTACAGGCCACCGTTCTGGTCCACGAGGCGTATCTGCGCCTCGCGGGTCAGGACGAAATTCAGTGGCAGAACCGGGCCCATTTCTTTGGAATCGCAGCGCGGGTCATGCGGCGCGTGCTGCTCGACTACGCACGCGAGCATCGTGCGAAAAAGCGCAGCGGCGGAGCACGCGTCACTTTGGAGGACGCGCTGCTGGTCTCAGAGGATCATCTCGAAGACGTGCTGATCCTCGATGAGGGCCTCCAAAAACTGGCGGCCGTCGATCCCAAACAGAGCCAACTGGTCGAACTGCGATTCTTCGCCGGTATGACTGTCGAGGAAACCGCGGAGGTGATGGGCATTTCCACCGCGACCGTGAAACGCGAATGGAGCCACGCGAAAGCCTGGCTAATGCGTGAGATGAAGGCGAGGCCCATGCTTGCCTGATGCCTCCCAGGGATTTGCATGGAGCGACGCCAAGCGAATCTTCGCCGAGGCCTTGGAGCAAGAACCGGAGAATCGCGAGGACTACCTGGGCCGCGCGTGCGGCGCGGACGCCGATCTCTATCGCGAAGTCGTGTCGCTGCTCGAAAATTACAACGACCGGGATACGTTCTTTGAGAGTCCTCTAGCGACAACCATTCCGCCGCCTTCCGATCCGATGATCGGCAAGCGCGTCGGCTTGTATAAAATTCTTCGCCAGATCGGTCTCGGCGGAATGGGCACCGTCTATTTGGCCGAACGGGCCGACGACCAGTTCCGGAAGCTGGTGGCGCTCAAAGCCGTGCGGCCGGAGCTGTTCAACGAGCATGCCCTGCGGCGCTTTCAGAACGAACGGCAGACGCTGGCGGTTCTCGATCATCCGAACATCATCAAGCTGCTCGACGGAGGAACCACCGAAGACGGCGCGCCCTATCTGGTCACCGAGTACGTCGAAGGCCAGTCGATTGACCGCTACTCGGCCACCGCCGGGCTCAGCGTCCGTCAGAAGCTGGAGCTTTTCTACACCCTGCTGGGCGCCGTTCATTACGCCCATCAGCATTTAGTGGTTCATCGGGACTTGAAGCCGGGCAACATTCTGGTCACGCCCGCGGGCGTGCCCAAGCTGCTGGACTTCGGAATCGCCAAGCTGCTACAACCCGAATATTCGGCGCATACGATGGGGCTGACGCAATCCAACATGCAGCCGATGACGCCGAATTTCGCGAGTCCGGAGCAGATCACCGGTCAGCCGATTACCACCGCGAGCGACACTTATTCGCTGGGCGTGATCCTCTATCAACTGCTGACCGGGCACCATCCGTATGAACGCCAGATGCACACCGCGTTCGAACTGGGGCAGGCGATTTGCGAGACCATTCCGGACAAGCCGAGCAAGCTGGTGGAGCGATCCGAGCCGGCGGCGAGAGCGAACGCCAAACTGCTGCGCGGCGATCTCGACACCATCGTGCTGAAAGCCATGCGCAAGGAGCCGCAGAGACGATACGCGTCGGTCGAACATTTTTCCGAAGACATCCGGAGGTATCTCAAAGGATTTCCAGTCTTGGCGCGCGAGTCCGGCGTCTGGTATCGAATGGCGAAGTTTATCGGAAGGCATACAGCCAGCTCCGCTGGTGTCGCGCTGCTGACCGCGGGTTTGATCGTGACCAGCGTGGTCGCGCTCGAACAGAAACATGCGGCCGAGCGCCGGTTCGCGGACCTGCGCAAGTTTGCCAATTTCGTGCTGAACGATCTCGACGACCAGTTGCTTCGGGGCACGACGCCGGCCCGCGTGCTGTTAGCGAATCAGGGGGTCGAATATCTGGACAAACTCGCTGCGGAAAAGGGCGGCGACCCATCGATCAAGCGCGAGCTGGTGACTGGCTACATCAAGAACGGAGATGCCAAAGGGAATCTTTATGGAGCGAGCCTGGGCGAAACGGCGGGCGCGGAGGAGAGCTATCGCAAAGCTCTGAAATACGCGGAGGAGTTGGTTGGCAGCGATAAGACCAACCTTGTTGATCGCGCGAACCTGGTTTCCGCGCACGTAAAGCTCGGCGAAGTGCTCGCAACCAGCGGCAACCGGTCTGAGGCGAAGAAGCATTACGACCAGGCGGCCCATATTCATGAGGCGACCATGGCGATGGGAACGCCCGATCCGAAAGCATTGCAGGACGCCGCGAACCTATGGGCGAGCATGGGGAATCTGCGGAATCTATCCTCTGATCCGGCGGGCGCGCTCGAATGCTATCGCCAGGGCTTGCGGACAGCGGAGAGACTTCCCGCATCGCATCCGTATAAAGCCAACATCCTTGCGTTTATGCGGGAGTACGTGGCGAGTTCCACGGTGCTCGCCGGTGGCGACGCGGCTGGGGCCGAGGAGATGATTCTCGAATCGATCGCGACTTACCAGCGCCGCGTGGAAACGAATCCGACACCGCGGTTACGCCGGGCCTTGGCTCAGGCGTATAAGACGTTAGCTGAGGTCCAGCAGCACAGCGGGAAAAGCGAGGACGCTCTTGCGAGCATGCGCAAGAGCTTGCAGATGACTGAGACTCTGCTGGCGCAAGATCCCAAGGACGAACAGAAACAGATCGATCGTCAGCAGGGCTTGATGAAGGAGATCGAGCTGCTGCTTGATACGCACAGGACCGAGGACGCGAGATCGGAGACGAAACGCGCGCTCCAGATCATGAAGCCCCTCGCCGATCAAAGCACCCAGTTCCAGCACGCGGAGGATTACGCGCAACTGCTCTCGACCACGCCTTTCACGGAGCTGCGAGATGACGCGGCGGCGTTACGCTACGCGCGCAAAGCAGTCACCATGACCCATGAATCCGACCCGGACGTGATTCACGCGCTCGCTCTCGCTTACGAACGGAACGGCGATCGAGGGCGCGCGATCGAAGCGGACAACAAGGCGTTGGCGCTGCTGCCGGCAGGTGCGCCCTCGGTATTTCGAAGCAGCCTGGAGGCGGACGTCAAGCGCCTGTCGCAGTAAATTCCGAGAAGGCCCAGCGCTGCCAGAAGGAAGCTGGCCGGCTCGGGCGTGACATAAACATCGTTCTCGATGCTGCTAAAACTGGCCGTTCCCTGATCCGCATTGAGAGAGATATGATTCGCGATTCCTAATATCGCGGCGGGCGAAAAGAAGACCATATCGGTCAGCTGCGAGGGATTGACGGTGACGCTGACCGTGCTTCCCGAGCACGAGACTCCCACGAATGCGGCCCCGACGCAGCCGTCGGTCAGGATATTCACGTCGCCCGGGTCCAGCACGTCGCCCATGCCGGCGATGGGAAGCGAGTCCCAGGTGAAGCCGATCAGGTAGTTCACAAATCCGGTGGTGACACTGAAATCCGACGACGCGAATTGAGCTCCATAGAGGTTCACGCCGAAGGTCGGCGTCACGGTGATATCGGTATCGGCGATGGCGGTCGCGCCTCCACCTACCGAGACCACGATGAAGCTGAAATTGTTGACCGTCTGCGGCCCAATCGTGCACCCGGCCGCGCCGAGCGCGATGTAGGTATCGAGCGTCGCGCCCGCAACGCAGGGGGAGGCTGGAAGTTCGAACGACAGAATCAGGACCCCTGCTAAAACCCAGAGAATACGCTGCATATCTCCTCCGTGTATTAGAAGTATACGGGAGAAAGCAATTTTTCCGGCTACTTGTTTTGCGTGATCACCTGGGAGGCTTTCCCTTTGATCGGGCTGCCGCCGGGCGTCGCGACGATCCAGATCGAAGCCGACCGGGCCAGTCCTTCGCCAGGGGTTACGCGGTAGGAGATGATCCCGGACCCGCTCACTCCGGAGCCCGACAGGATGGTGATCCAGCCGACGCTGGCCTGGGCCTGCCAGGCGCAGGAGCCGGAGGCGTTCACTTCGATCAATCCTTCCCCGCCCTGGCCCGGATAGGTCGACTGATGTTTGATCAGCGACACTTTGCAGGATGGAGGACGGTTCAACAGTTTCTGTGCGACGCCTCCCGCGAGTGCGTCGGCCAAGCCGAACGCGGATGCCATGGGAGTTCCTAAACCAGGCATCATCATGCCTGCTCCGGCCATCGGCAGGGGTGCATTTGGGAGCATCGGCGCGGGCAGAACCGGAAGCGGAACCGCGCCTGCCGGTGGGATAGACGTCGAGCAGGAAATCGGTTTGGCTTCGGGAGCCGCGGGAGGAAGCATGGGGCCGTACTGCTCGCGTTCGGGAAATACCAGCTCGACATCGGGGTCCGTCTGGAGGTCGGTCAGAGCCTTGGGAGATATCTCGACGCGCACCACGGAGGAGTCCTCGTACCAGTGGAATTTGGCCGCATTCATTCGAACGAGCTTGGCGGAGAACAACGCCTTGGCTTCCGCGCTGGTGGCGCGAGTGACCAGATAGGCGGCCCGGGGCGCTTCGGCAGCCGACTGGGCCAGCAGGGGTAGCATTGCAAAAAGTACGGGTATGAGTTTCACGGCAGGACTCCTTTTTCGGATGGGAGGGGTGAGTTGGGAAACGCTCACCCCTCAAGTGGGGGTCAATTTTGGACAATCCTGAACTGAAGAAAGGCGGTCATCATCTGCCCCGTCATTGACGAGCGGCCGCCTATGGTCCCGCCGCCCATAGCGTATTCGCCGGCGAGGTAATCGGAATAGACACGCTCCACGGTGCTTCGAGCGGAGCGCGTGGAGGCAACGTAGATGTAGACGGTTCCGCTGCCGACCGCGTTGGTCTGCAAAGGCGCCACCCAGGTATCGGGCCGGTTGAGGGACCAGCGGCATCCTGGCTGGGTGTAGACGGTGACGGAAACGTAGCCGCCCGCGGCGCCGAGCGTGGGCGCGTTGGCGGACGCCGAGTAAGTGCAGGCTGCTTTGCCGGGGATCAGCGTGATCGCAATCATCGCTGCCAGGCGTAAACAATTCATCGAAATACTGGTCTTCATTGGGAATCTCCTAGTCGATCAAGTTCGGCGTTTATTCAATCGCCGTCACCTGGGTATGCGGAGACCAGGAAGATTCGGGATCAGGAATGTTGGCAGGCGGAACCGCCTGCCCCACATGGGAAATCAGTGGATCGAGCTTTTTCTCTGTGGCGCAGGCGGTTCCGCCTGCGAATCAGGCTGGTATGGAGCCTTTTTTAATGATTCTCGTCATCACTTCCGTGAAGGTGTCGACTTCTTCGAGGGTGGTGTATACGTTCGGCGTGATCCGCAGGCCTTGATATTCGCCGGGCGTGACGATGGCCACCGTCCAGATGCGGTACTTCTCCCATAGATATTTCGACAGTGCGGGAGCCTCGATCTTATCCAGGCTGATGAAGCCGATGGCGCAGGACTGGGCGGGATCTTCGCTGTTCAGAATTTTGACTCCGGGCAGTTCGCGGAGGGGATTCGACCAGCGTTTGCGGAGGTAGCGGAACCGCTCGGCTTTGCGCTCCGGCCCGATGCTTTCATGGAAGTTGATGGCCTCGGTAATCGCGTTGCGCTGCGACGCAGGGTGGGTGCCGATCTCTTCGAACTTGCGGATGTTCGCCTGCATGGAATCCGGCGCGGCCATCATCGGCCAGATGGTCGGAATCTTGTTCTTGCGCACATAGAGCATGCCGGTGCCGATGGGCGCGAGCACCCATTTGTGCAGCGAGGTGCCATAGTAATCGCAATCCAACTCGGCGTGGGTGAACGGGAACTGGGCGAACGCATGCGCGCCGTCGACGATGGTTTCGATGCCGCGGGCGCGCGCCATCTGGCAAATTTGCTTGACGGGGAAAATCTGGCCGGTGCGGTTGGTGATGTGGCAGATGTGGATGACCTTGGTCCGGGGGGTAATCGCGTCTTCGAAGATCTTCACCAGGTAATCCATGCTGGGCGGAGGCACGGGAAAGGTGACCTCCTTGAGTACGATTCCGTCGCGGCGCTCGCGCTGTTTCCAGGTGGTGATCATGCGCGGATAGTCCTGATTGGTCGTAAGGACTTCATCGCCGGGCTTCAGATGCATGCCGAGCTGGATAATCTCATTCGCCTCACTGGCATTACGGGTGATCGCGACCTCCTCAGTATCGACGCCGAACATGCGGGCCAGGCGGCGGCGGACGGTTTCGACGCCGGGGTCGAGGACGTTCCACATGTAATAGGACGGGTTGAGGTTCTCCATCTCGAGGTAGCGAACCTCGGTGTCCATCACGATTTTGGGAGCCGGGGAGACGCCTCCGTTATTGAGGTTGATCATGTTGCGATCGACAGTAAAGGCGTGGCGGATGTTGAACCAGAAGTCTTCATCCCGGGCCACGGTGTCCGCCGGGCGCCCGTTGACTGAGGTGATGGCGTCCTGCGCTTTGGCCAGGGAGCCGGCCTGAAAGGCAGTAAGGATAGATGCGGAGGTTCCTAAAAAGCGTCTTCGGTCCATAGTGAATATTAAACCTTTTTTAGGCGTGTACAAGTGCGTTATCCTATTCGCGGTGACCCACGCAACCCTGGTGGCGCTCGGCGTGCGGTGGCTGAGCCGCCAGTCTTCCACCGTTTTCTACGAGTTCGCGGCGCGGGTGAAGGAGAATCCGGATATCATCGGCTGGGCCTCCGGCTTTTCGACGCTGATCGAGTGTAAGGCCAGCAGGTCTGACTTTCTCAGCGATTCCAAGAAGACGGTTCGGAGGAACCCCAAAAAAGGGATGGGACAAAGGAGATACTACCTTTGCCCTGCGGGAGTGATCCAGGTGGAGGATCTGCCTCCTAAATGGGGTCTATTATGGGCCGAGAAGAGCCGGGTAACGGTGAAACGGGAAGCGCGGGGGAATCCGGACCGGAGCTTGATTGCGGAACTGCGGTTTTTAAATTCGATGCTTCGGAGGGCACAGATCCGGATTGGGACGAGGCCGCTGGCGGAGTGGCTGCGGGGGGAGAATCAGTTTGAGGCGAAGCGGGGGAGGACTCCGAATTTTGCGCGGGCGGCGGGGGCGGATTAGGGGTTTTGGGTTCGTTTGGTAATTCGGGGAGATGGGCTTGGTCGGGAGCGACCGCTGCCGGTGGTCGCGGCTCTGAAAGGCTGGGTTCGTTTGGTAATTGGGAGATGGGCTGGTTCGGGGGTGACGGAAGGGCGGGTGGGTTCGTTTCGTAATTGGAGTAGCTTTGTCGAATGAGCGGCTTAGACGGGCTTCATAGCGGAGCAGGACGGTGAGTTCAGATGCTATTCGAATTACTCAGCAGGCGATCGATGGTTTCCAGGAGTTTTGGGAAATCGATGGGCTTGGTTTCGTAGGCGTCGCAGCCGGCTCGGGTGGCTTTTTCGCGATCGTCGCTTAAGGCGTGGGCGGTGAGGGCGACGACGGGGATTTTTCCGGTTGCATCCCCGGCCTTCAGACGGCGGGTGGCTTCCCATCCATCGAGGCCTGGGAGGCTCATGTCCATCAAAATAAGGTCCGGCAACTCTCTCTGCGCTTTTTGGAGTCCGTCCAGTCCATCGACGGCAAGAATCACCTCATAGCCCTTGCGGACCAGCCTCCGGGAGAGCATATCCCGATTCATTTCATTGTCTTCGACGACCAGGATTCTAGCCACTTTAACTATATTGTCTCAGATAGAGGCCGTCTAGAATCAAACCGTTGATGAGTAACTTGAGACAGATTGGTAATCTGTTGAAAGATTGGGCATTTGTAGCCGCGCTTGCCGCGTTGGTGCTGATCCTTTCGCTCGCCTGGTGGGATTGGCGGCAGTTCGATTCGGCGGCGGGGCGGCTTCGCGAAACGCAGCAATCCATTCAGCAGATCGAAGACATCCTGTCGACCATGAAGGACGCGGAGACCGGGCAGAGGGGATTTCTGATCACCGGCGACGACGTGTATCTGGCGCCTTATACTGCCGCGAAGAACACGATCGCCACCGAATTGGGCAGCGTGCGCGCATCGGCGCTGCCGGAATCGAAACTGGGAGGGGTCTTCGATTTGCTGGAGCAGGCCGTCACCGCCAAATTCGCCGAGCTGCAATCTTCGATCGACGTGCGCCGCGAGCAGGGCGCGCAAGCAGCCTTTTCGCGAGTCGAAGAAGGAAGGGGACGGCGTTTGATGGACGACATTCGAATTTACTGCGGACAAATCAAGGTCGGCCTGGAGGAGCAGTTAACCCACCGCAACCAGACGGCCGCAAACCAGATCCGCCGCGCGCGAATCATCAGTAGCGGAGCGAGCTGCCTGCTGTTTCTGTTTGTCGCGCTGGCGACGCTGAAATTCCGAGCGGAAAAACAGGCGGCGGAGAAGGCCAACGAGGTGAAGAGCTTATTTCTGGCGAACATGAGCCACGAGCTGCGAACTCCTTTGAACGCGATCATCGGGTACAGCGAGATTCTACTCGAAGAAGCGGAGGAGTCCGGAGAAAAAGCCCTGGTTCCGGACGTCAACAAAATTTTGACGGCGGGGCGGCATCTTTTGGAGCTGATCAACGCCATTCTCGATCTTTCGAAGATAGAAGCGGGCAAGGTGGAAGTTTACCTGGAAACTTTCAGCGTGCGGGCGCTGCTCGAGGAAGTGGTATCCGTGCTGCAACCTTTAATCGAGAAGAATGGGAATCGAATGCGGCTGTCGATAGATCCGGCGGTCGAGACGATGCGGTCCGACCAGACCAAACTCCGGCAGACGCTGTTCAATCTTCTGAGTAATGCGATCAAGTTTACGTCGGGCGGAGAGGTGGAAGTCGATGTCAAGAAGTCCGATCAGAATATTGTCTTCGCCGTAGCGGACACCGGGGTGGGTATGAGCAAAGAGCAAATCGCGCGGCTGTTCGAGCCGTTCACCCAGGGCGATGCGTCGACCAGCCGCAAGTTCGGAGGGACGGGCCTGGGCCTGGTGATCAGCCGCCGCTTCGCGCGGATGCTGGGCGGAGACATCGTGGTGGAATCCGAGCCGGGTAAAGGCTCGACGTTTACTCTGACGCTTCCGGAAAACGCGGAGGCGCGGACCGTCAAGGCGGACAGCGCTTCCGAAGTCACGGTGAAGGAAAATCAGAACGCGGGCACGGTGCTGGTGATCGACGACGAGCCGGCGGTGCACGAAATTCTTTCGCGCACGCTGGCGAAATACGGATTCCAGGTGGAGAGCGCGCTGGGCGGCGCGGAGGGTCTGCGGATGGCGCGAAAGCTTCGGCCGCAGGTGATCACCCTGGACGCGATGATGCCGGGGATGGACGGGTGGACGGTGCTCACGGCGCTAAAGTCCGACCCTGCGCTGGCGGAAATTCCGGTGATCATGCTGACCATCGTCGATAACAAAAATCTCGGGTATTCGCTGGGCGCGGAGGATTATCTTACGAAACCGATCGACCGCGAACGGCTTTCGGCGGTACTGCTGAGATACCGTGGAGACGGCAATCGAGGCGTGTTAGTGGTGGAGGACGATGCGGCCTCCAGGGAGATGCTGGTGAGGCTGCTTACTAGCGACGGCTGGGCGGTTTCACAAGCGGATAACGGCGTTACGGCGCTGGCCGAGTTGGAGCGCCAGAGGCCCGGCGTCGTCCTGCTGGACCTGATGATGCCGGAGATGGACGGGTTCGAGCTGGTGGCCCAGATGCAACGCAATCCGGGGTGGAAAACGATTCCTGTGATCGTGATCACGGCGCGGGATCTGTCGGAAGAGGATCGCGAGCGCCTGAACGGGCACGTCAGCCGGGTGCTGCAAAAAGGGCTGTACAGCCGCGACGAATTGCTACAGCAGGTGAGTTCGCTGGTGGCCTCGCGGATTTGGAAAAGCGAGCACACGTGAGCGGCCGGGAGACCTATAATACCGCCGAACTCAGGCATTCCTTGCGCACTCCTTTGAACCACATTATTGGTTATTCGGAAATGCTGGTGGAAGAGGACGGGATTGCTGAAGCGTCCTTGCGCGCGCTGATTTCGGAGGCCAAGGAATTAGTCCGGTTGGTGCAGAACAGTTTCGAGACGAGCCGTGAACAGGTCAGCGCGGCGGAATTGCATCCGCTCCAAAAATCGCTGCTGCCGCATATCGAGCGCATGAGCAGCGCCGCGGAGGATCTGTTTCGCACGGCGCCGCTGGAGCTCCATGGCGATGTGGGGAGGATTCGCTTCGCGCTGGAACGGCTGACGAATTTCGCGACCCGGCAGCCGGGATCGGTGGACGGGCTCTCCGCATCGATGGCGGGGAGCACTGAAAACGATACGCAGGGGACGCGGGGGCGGCTGCTGGTGGTGGACGATAATGCGGACAATCGCGACATTCTGCTGCGTCATCTGGAGCGCCAGGGCTATGGAGTTACGACTGCGGCCGACGGCCGGCGCGCCTTGGAGTTACTGCGCACGGGCGCATTTGAGCTGATGCTGCTGGATGTTCTGATGCCGGTGATGGATGGGTTCGGAGTGCTGGAGCAGATGAAAAAAGAGCCGGCGCTGCGGGAGATGCCGGTGGTGATGATCTCGGCTCTGGACGAGACCAAAAGCGTGGTCCGCTGCATACAGATGGGAGCGGAAGATTATCTGATGAAGCCTTTCGACCCGGTGCTTTTGAGCGCGCGCATCGGTGTCTCGCTCGAAAAGAAACGGCTGCGCGACGAGGAGAGGCGCAGAACGAGGGAGCTTCAGGAGCTGCTCGATCAACTGCGGCGCACTCAGGATCAGCTGCTGGTGCAGGAGAACCTGGCTTCTTTGGGGGCGCTGACCGCGGGGATCGCGCATGAGATCCGGAATCCTTTGAATTTCATCAACAACTTCGCCAGCGCTGCTCAGGAACTGGTGGGCGAGATACAGAGACTGATCCCTGGTGAGTTAGAAGAAGTGCATCCGCTGTTCGCGCAGCTGGAGCAGTACGTGGAGAAAATCAACGAGCATGGCAAGCGGGCGGACCGGATCGTACGGGGCATGCTGATGCATTCGCGCGGGAAGTCGGGAGAACCGGAAACGGTGGATCTTAAGAACCTGATTTCGGATGCGATCAACCTGGCTTATCATTCATTGCGCGCGCAGGATCGGACGTTTAACACGCGAATCGAGACCAGCTTCGATCCAGAAACGGGGTCTATCCGCGCGGTGCCCCAGGAAATCAACCGGGTGTTCCTTAACATTCTGAACAATGCATTTTACGCCGTGTGGGAACGAAAAAAGCGGGAAGGGGAGGCGTTCGATCCGGAGGTCGCGATTCGTACCCGCCGTTTGGAAGATGCGGTGGAGATCCGGATCGGCGATAACGGGCCGGGCATTCCCCAGGAATTAATGGCTAAGATCTTTAATCCCTTCTTTACGACCAAGCCGGCTGGAGCCGGAACCGGACTGGGTTTGTCGCTGAGCCACGAGATCGTGGTGCGCGGGCATAATGGCACGATTCGTGCAGAGAGCAATCCTGGCGTGAACACTGAATTCATAGTGACCCTGCCGGCCGGGAGGGAATGATGCCCGCCCGCATCCTTGTGGTCGACGACGAAGCCGATCTCGATATCTTAGTCCTGCACAAATTCCGGCAGAGAATCAGCGAAGGCGAACTGGACTTTCGCTTTGCCCGGGATGGCGAGCAGGCGCTGACGGTTCTCGAAGAGGCTCCGGACATTGAGCTGGTGATCACCGATATCAATATGCCGGTGATGGATGGCTTGACTCTGCTGGAGCGATTGTCGAGGCTTTCGCGGCTCACTAAGGCGATCATCGTTTCCGCTTATGACGACCTGGATAATATTCGGGTGGCCATGAATCGCGGGGCGTATGATTTTCTGACCAAGCCAATCGACTTTCCGGATCTGGAAATCACGATTGACAAGACGCTGCGCGAGCTGGAGGGGATCCGGAACGGCCTCGCGGCGCAGGAGCAGCTCACTGTGCTGGAACACGAATTGAAGCTGGCGGAAAAGATCCAGCGGTCGATTTTACCGGAGGTGATCGACGATCACGCGGAGTTTGAAATCGCGGCCACGATGATTCCGGCGCGGCAGGTGAGCGGGGATTTTTACGACTTTTTTCTGATCGGCCAGAGCCGGCTGGGTTTCGCGGTGGGGGACGTATCGGGAAAAGGAATACCGGCGGCTCTGTTCATGGCGGTGAGCCGGACGCTGCTGCGTGCTACCGCGCTGCACGGCTGTCCTCCGCATCAGTGTCTGGAGCATGTGAACCGGGTACTGGTGGAGCAGAGCAAGGGCGAAGTTTTCCTGACCCTGGTGTATGGGATTCTCGATCTCACGAGTGGCGATTTCGATTTCAGTGTGGCGGCGCATGTGCCTCCATTTTTGTGCTCTCCGGATCGGGAGGAGACTTTTCTGCGGGAGCCGACTGGCATGATGCTGGGACTGTTTGCGGACGCGGAGTACGAGACCCGAAGGGTTCGCTTAAGTCCGGGGGAGGGAGTGGTGTTCTATACCGACGGAGTGACGGAGGCGGAGAGCGCCGACGGGAAGTTTTTCACGGAAAAACGGCTGGAGGCGCTGTTGAAGGACGCGGATGGCTGCGCGGCTGAAGAGGTGACTTCCAAAATTGCTGCGGCGGTGGAGTCGTTCTCTGAAGGCAGCGAACACGCGGACGATGTGACTATTCTCGCTGTTCGGTTTAAACCTCCGAGGTAAGTCCCCGCCCTCACGGGACGGGGCTATCACTGGGGGATGACCGCTCCCGATGGTCGCGGCTCTTTTAGGACACAGGGACATGGTCGTCCCCGAACGTCCCAAGTGTTGATCGCAGGCGAACCGCCTGCGCCACATCCTGCGGGGGACTCGCGGGACAGCGCTTTTCTACGCGGTATTATTGAGACTTATGAAGCGTTTCCTGGTTTGCGTTCCGCCTCTTCTCACGGCGTTGTTATCGGGGCAAGGACGTCCGGTTACCTCCGCGGATCAGGCGGCGGGTCAAGCCTGGTGGGCGCAGGTCAAGGCGCTTGCCAATGACGGAATGGAGGGTCGCCTCACCGGCTCTGAAGGCTATCTGCGGGCGGCACGGTATGTGGTTTCGCAGTTTGACGCGATGGGGCTTCAGCCGGCGGGCGTCAACGGATACTATCAGCCGGTAAAGTTCGACGTGACGCGGGTGATGGCCGACAAATCTGCGGTTGCGCTGCTCATCGACGGGCGCAAGGAACCGCTGGTGCTGGGACGAGACGCGATTCTCGGTTCTCGCGGGACGCAGCCGAAATCGATCACGGCGCCGCTGGTGTTTATCGGCTACGGGCTGCATCTGCCGGAGGCGAAGTATGACGATTTCGATTCGGCCGAAGTGCCTTTTTCGTCGATAAAGGGAAAGATCGTCGTTTTTATAAATGGAGGGCCGCGAGACCTTCCGGGTCCACTGAAATCCTTTGCGCGCACGTCTCCACTGGCGAGGGCGCTGGCCGACGCGGGCGCGGTGGGGTCGATCAGCATTCCTACGCCCAAGTCGATGGATTTTCCGTGGGAGCGGGTGGCGGCCAACGCATCGCAGCCCGGTATGAGACTGGCTGCCGATCCTAGGGACGCAGCGGTGGCGGCGCGTCATCCGGCACTGGCAGACGTGCACAGGACGATGTTCTCCGCGACGTTCAATCCAGCCGAGGCGGAGAAATTATTCGCGGGCAGCGGGCATAGCTTCGCGGAGCTGCTGGCTTTGGCGGACGCGCAGAAGCCGCTGCCACGGTTCGATTTGAAGAAGAGCCTGACGGCTTCGGTGACGACGGAGAATACCGAGGTCGAGTCGCCCAACATCGTGGCTAAACTGGAGGGCTCGGATCCTTCTCTAAAGAAGGAATACGTATTGCTGTCCGCTCACCTGGACCATTTGGGACCGGGCACGGGGAAGGCCGTTTTCGCGGGAGCGATGGACGACGCCTCGGGGGTCGCATCGGTGCTCGAAATCGCCAGGAGCTTCAGCCAGAATCGCCAGCGGCCGAAACGGTCGATGCTGTTCGTCATTTTCACCGGTGAGGAAAAGGGGCTGCTCGGATCGCGCTACTTCGCGGGGCGTCCGACGGTGCCGGAGACGGCGATCGCCGCGGATTTGAACCTGGATATGTTCATGCCTTTATTCCCCCTGAAGAAGCTGCACGTGCAGGGGCTGGAGGAGTCGACACTGGCGGCGGAGGCACGCGCGGTGGGAGCGGAGCACGGTATCGAGATCGCCATGGATCCGGAGCCGGATCGCAACTCCTTCACGCGCACGGATCAATATAGTTTCGTGCAGGCCGGGGTTCCGGCGCTGGCGATGAAGTTCGGCTGGACCAAGGATTCGCCGGAATACAAGGCATGGCGGCAGTGGCTCGCACAGCGGTATCACTCGACGGAGGACAATCTTTCGCAGCCTGTCGATACGGCGGCGGCGGCGCAGTTCGATTCTTTCCTGGGGGATCTCGCGCGACGGGTGGCGAACAATCCGGAGCGGCCACATTATGTGGAGTCGAGTTTTTTCCATCGGTTTGAGAGGTGAGAGGACACGTCGACACGAATGTCGACGCGGCACGCCTGGAGGCGCGCGCTACAGGGGGGCGAAAAATGGGGACAGCACGCTATGTGTTGATATACTTGACGCCACCAAAAACTGGTCAGTCGCCGATGAACTTCAGGTACGTATGAACGCTATCGGCACATCGACGGGCTAACCTGTGGATTTCCGAAACTAACTTCCGGTCGTCCTCAGTTTGTGCGCTTGAAGCAATTTGTGCCAACTCCGACAGGAAACGTGGAACTTGAAGACGATTGAAGATAGTATTGCCATAAAGGTCGATCCCCGCCAGCATCGGATAAGTGGCGCTTTCCCCGTCTGTAGGCAGCAGGTAGGGGAGTAGGTTCTTCGGGTCTATGATGCTCTCGATCCTACCGCCGAACTCTTCTTGAAGCTGAATTTCCAGACCCACGTTCGTCAATATAACGCTTCGGAAGGTTTGGTGGCGTCAGGGGTATCAACGCCGCCCGCTCCGTCGACGGCGGCGCAGTTGGATGGAGGACGCCTCGCGGGCTGCGGGCGCCTTGGGGACAGAGTTGGCCCATTTTTTGCGGGGTGAGTGGCCGGGGCGAAAAGTGGGGACAGCCCGCTCTGTCCACGGCGGCGCAGCAGGTATGAGACGCCTCGGCGGCTGCGGGCGCCTGGGGACAGAGTAGGCAGTCCCCATTTTTCGCGAAGCTTGGATCATAGGCCGGCGAGGGCATGATAGCAGGAAAAATCTGTATTATTGCCGGGAGCGTGCGGCGTCCGACATGCACTAATGCAGCCTCACATGGCTGCGGCTCCTAAAACAGCGTCCGTTCCGGCACCAAGACCTGCCAGAGGAGCCGCGCCTAAATCCCAAGGGGTTGCAGTGAAAAGCGGCGCCGGGGCAAAGAAGGGATCCCGATTCGGGAACCTTAGTGAAATCGGCGCTCCTTTGGCGGTGCTCGGCATTGTTATGGCGATGATCATGCCGATGCCGGCGTTCATGCTGGATATCCTGATCAGCGCCAATATCACCATCGCGGTGATAGTCCTGCTGGTTTCGATGTATATCACCAAGCCAGTCGAGTTCAGTGTCTTCCCAACAACTCTGTTGCTACTGACTCTGTTCCGGCTTGCACTTAATATTTCATCGACCCGTTTGATTTTGATGCATGGCAACGGAGGAACGCGAGCCGCCGGGCAGGTGATTGAGGCTTTCGGCAATTTCGTCGTGGGCGGCAATTACATTATCGGCATCGTGATTTTCCTGGTGATGCTGGCGATTCAATATGTGGTTATTAATCATGGCGCGGTGCGTATTTCGGAGGTCACCGCGCGGTTCACTTTGGATGCCATGCCGGGCAAGCAGATGTCGATCGATTCGGACCTGAACGCGGGACTGATCGACGAACATGAGGCGCGGACCAGGCGCAAGAATCTGGCCGCGGAGGCGGAGTTTTATGGCGCCATGGACGGCGCTACCCGTTTTACACAGCGCGACGCGGTAGCGAGCATCATGATCACGACCATCAATATCGTTGCGGGATTTCTGATTGGCGTGTTTCAACATGGGATGGATCTGAAGCGGGCGCTTGCGACCTATACGATTCTGACCATCGGCGACGGGCTGGTCACGGTCATTCCGGCGCTGATGGTTTCCGTTTCGGGAGGCCTGATCGTGACGCGCGCCAGTTCGGACAATAAGCTCGGTTCGGACATGAAGAAGCAGGTATTCAGCAATCCGCAGCCTTTGATGCTGTCGGGCGGAGTGCTGATTGCGATGGCTGCATTCCCGGGTTTGCCGACGATTCCATTCTTACTGCTCGGTTCCGGGGTGGGCTACTTCGGATGGAGAATGCATCAGAAGGCGCAGCTCGAAGAGGCTGTGGTTCCCGCAACGGGGCCCTCCGCGGCCGCGAATAATAAGGATAATCTCGAGTCGCTTCTCAAAGTGGAACCGCTCGCTCTCGAAGTGGGATTGGGACTGGTGAAGCTGGTCGAGGGTGCGCAAAACTCACCGCTGCTCCGCAGGATTTCGGGAATTCGCCGGCAGATGGCCAGCGATCTGGGTTACATGGTGCCTCCGGTTCGAGTAACGGACAATTTGCAGCTCAAATCGGGAGAATACGTAGTTTTGCTCAAAGGGGCGGAGATTGCGCGCTTTGAAATGATGCAGAACTGCGATCTGGCGATCCATCCGGGGGGGAACGCGCCTCCTATTGAAGGTATTCCAGCAAAGGAACCGGCTTTCGGGATTCAGGCGTTGTGGATCGCATCGGACAAAGCCGATTACGCTCGCACCCAGGGATATACGGTGGTCGATGCGGTCAGCGTCCTTGGGACACATTTGGCGGAATTGATCCGGCGTCATGCGTTCGAACTGCTGTCGCGGCAGGACACTAAGAATATTCTGGATCGCGTTACGGAAGAAAACCCCAAAGTTATCGAAGATCTGGTGCCGAAACTGCTCCCACTAGCCACTGTGCAAAAGGTATTCCAGAACATGTTGAGGGAGCGGGTCTCGATTCGAGACGCGGTGACCATTCTGGAATCGTTGGGAGAAGCAGCAGCAATGACTAAAAATCCGATCCTATTGACCGAATACGCGCGGCAGGCGATCCGCCGGATGCTGGTGAAGCCTTATCTAAACTCATCGGGCGAATTGCCCGGATACTTTGTCGATTCGAACATTGAGCAGACAGTGGAGCGGGCGATCGAGTACAACGAGCAGTCGAGCCATATCAATCTGCCGCCGCAGAAGATCCGCGAGATTCTCGACAAAGTGGCGCGCACGGTGGGGACGGGCGATTCCCCGACGGCGGTGGTTACCAGCTCATCGGCGCGATTTTATCTGCGGCAGATGATTGAAGGGCAGCTTCCGAACCTGGCGATTCTTTCGCATAACGAAATTCCGTCGGGAGTAAAAGTTGTATCGATGGGCCTGATCCAATGAGACTAAAAAGCTATTTTTCGGGAACGGTGGAGGCGGCGATGGAGCTGGCGCATCAGGAGCTGGGGGAGGATGCGCTGCTGATCAACGCTCGGCCCTCGACGCTCGAGACCAGGAATCTGGGCGCCTATGAAGTTGTTTTCGGAGTGGCTCCCAAGCCGGAGGAACCGGTGAACGCGGCGCCTGCGAACGGGGCGGCGACCGATAGCCTGGCGCAGGATGTAGCGGAATTGAAGCGGGAGATGGAGCGGATGTCCAAGGCGCTGCGGGGCGGCCTGATGCTGGCGGTTCCGGAGCCTGCTTCGGATTTATACGACACGCTGATCGACAACGAGCTGGACAAGGGGTTGGCCGAGCAAGTCGCGGCCGGGGCTACGATGGAGGATCTTTTCGAGGTCGACTCGCAGCTGGGCCGCCAGGGAGCCACGCGCGGCGTGGTCGCGCTGGTGGGTCCTCCGGGTGTGGGGAAGACCACGACGCTCGCGAAACTGGCGGCGCGGTTCGGTCTCAGTTCGCGCAAACCGGCCTACATTCTTTCGGCCGACGTTTACCGCATTGCGGCGGCGGACCAGCTGCGGTCACTGGCGGCGATTCTGGGGATCGGGTTTGACATTGTCGAAACTCCGATTGCACTCGCGCAGGCGCTCGAAGAGCATCGCGGGAAGGACTGGATATTTATCGACACGCCGGGGCTGGCGGCGAGCGAAATGGAAGACGCCGCGGACCTGGCGCACCTGATCGCTTCGCATCCGGAAATCGACGCTCACCTGGTGCTGTCGGCGTCGATGAAACCGGCGGACCTGGGTAGGGTGATCGATCGGTATCAAATTTTCCAGCCGAAGAAATTACTGTTCACCCACCTGGATGAGACCGACCGTCTGGGGGCGCTGGTGAGCGAGTCCGCGCGGCGGCGCCTGCCGCTCTCCTTTTGGGGGACGGGCCAGCAGATTCCGGATGACCTGGAGCCGGCATCGAAGCAATGGATCGCAGACAAGGTGCGCGGAGCGCACGCCACTATTCGCACGCTCGGAGCCACCGCATGAAGCAAGCGACAAAAGAACAGACGACCACAGAACACATGACCGGGACAACGGGGAATCCTTATGCAGCGCAAGCTTACGGAAGCACCGCGCACACCGCCGAGGAGCGGGAGCAGCTGATCCTCGAACATTTGACGCAGGTGCGGCTCATCGCGCGGCGCATCCATGACCGGCTTCCGGAAAGCGTCAGCCTGGACGACCTGGTGTCGACCGGGATCGTGGGATTGATCTCGGCCATCGACCGCTTCGATTCGTCGCACAACGTCAAACTGAAGACGTACGCGGAATACAAAATTCGCGGAGCGATTCTGGACAGCCTTCGCGGCCTCGATTGGGCGCCGCGCCAGCAGCGCAAGCGGTCCAAGCAGATTGAAGCGGCCATTTCCAGAGCCGAACAGCTGCTGCACCGGACGCCCACCGAGGAAGAAATCGCCAAGCAGCTGGGGCTCACTCTGGACGAGTATCATTCCTGGCTGATCGATGTGCGCGGCCTGAACTTAGGAAGCCTCGAAAGCGCGGCGCCGGACGACGAGAGCGACAAAGGCCGGGACCTGCTCAAGTACATTTCGGGCGACGAGGAGAACTGGCCCTCGCGTCTGCTGGAGCGCAGCGAGCTGCAGAAGCTGCTGGCCGAAGCGATCGGAAAAATGCCGGAGATCGAGAAGACGGTTTTGAGTCTGTACTATCACGAGGAATTGACGCTGCGGGAGATCGCGAAGATCGTCCACCTGCACGAGTCGCGAATTTCACAGTTGAAATCGCAGGCCATTCTGCGTCTGCGCTCGTACATGGAAAAGCGCTGGCCGATGGATCGTGGGATTTGACGGGGAGGATGCGGTGAATCACGCCCAGGAGATTTCGCGCTGGCTGTTCGATGAATTTTCCGCGCGGCTCGCTTCGGTTTTCGAAGCCATGGCGGGGGCGCCACCGAAAATCGACGTGGAGGAAGTTTCAGAGATGCCGGCCGATGCGACGCTGCAGTGGCGGCAGAGGTTCTCTGGTATTCCCGGAGCAGCGTGGGTTAGCGCTGCTGAGGCGGCGTGGGGGGGCGCGGGCGGCCATGTGCTCCGTGCCACCGGGATGGCGCAGAGCGATCGGCACAGTCTCAAATCCACCTATCTCGAAGCCATTAGCCAGGCCTTGTCTGGAGTCGCAACCGCTTTGGGGGGCCGCACGGGTCATGAAGTACATTGCGAGGGCGGCGAAGAATCGAAAGCCGCGCGACCCGCTGATACGGCGTGGGCGGTGCTGCACATCCGCCTGGGGAAGGAAAGCGCCGGCATCGCGATCGGCTTCGAGCCGGAACTGCTGGCGGCGGTCGAGGCGTCGCCGATACCGGAGGATGCTCCGGCCAGAGTGATTGAGGCGGGGGGCCCGGTTGTTTCAGCGGAGTTCACGGCGCCTGTGAATTCCAGAACCTTCGAACTGCTGCTGGATGTGGAACTGCCGGTCAGCGTTTCCTTTGGGCGCGCGCAGGTTCCACTGAAGGATGTCTTGAAATTGACCACAGGATCGATTGTCGAGCTGAACCGCTCGATTCAAGAACCGGTGGAGGTGATCGTCAACAATTGCGTGATCGCACGCGGCGAAGTGGTGGTGGTGGAAGGAAATTTTGGCGTGCGGATCCATCAGGTGGTCAGCCGCCAGGAAAGACTGAGGACTCTGAACTAAATGATACTGCTTCCCTATTTTCTAATCGCGGCGGGATTATTTTCCTCGCTCGCTTTGTTTCTGACCCTCAAGCGGGAGATTGGCCGGCAGGCGAACCGGCAGAGCCTGCGCATAGCCGAGATGCTGATCCGGCTGAAAGAAGCGGAGCATCCCGTCCCGCATTTTCAGGAGCAGCCGGAAACCGCGTTCGTGCCGACTCCTTTGCGCGCCGGCTTGAATGTCAACAAAAGAATCCACGCTCTGCGGATGCTGCGCAGAGGCGAAGAGGTGAACCACATCGCCGCAGCGCTGGGGGTGCCGCGCGGAGAAGTGGAGCTGCTGATTCGCGTCCAGTCCATCGGCAAGGCGCGGGCAGCGGGCGCGGGGTCCAATTCCGACTAGCGGCTTGTCTTGACAAACAGGACCGGCATTGGATGAGTGGCCAGGGCGAAAAGTGGGGACAGCCCGATCTGTCCACTGCGGCGCCAGCAAAATATATTGCTGTGACGATCCTGAGGACGCAGTCTTCATCGCTGTCGGTGCGCCAATGGGCGTCAAGCCACTAGTGGCCTGAGTGGCCCGGGCGAAAAGTGGGGACAGCCCGCTCTGTCCACTGCGGCGCCAGCAAAATATATTGCTGTGACGATCCTGAGGACGCAGTCTTCATCGCTGTCGGTGCGCCAATGGGCGTCAAGCCACTAGTGGCCTGAGTGGCTCGGGCGGAAAGTGGGGACAGCCCGATCTGTCCACTGCGGCGCCAGCAAAATATATTGCTGTGACGATCCTGAGGGCGCCTTGGGACAGAGTAGGCAGTCCCCGCTTTCCGCGGTTTTCATCGCGGTCGGTGCGCCGACAGCCCGCACGCCGCTAGCGCTGGTTGGGATTCACTTGAAACGGGGTGATCTGGATCCTGCCGGGATCGTCATCGGCTATGGCGACTGAAATCGTCAGCTCCTTGTGATCGCGCATCACGAGCACCGCCGCGGGCTTGCCGTGGAGCGTGCGCAGGCGGCTCGATATATCGGCCGGCGTAGCGATGTGGGTATCTTCGATTTTGAGAATCACGTCGCCCGCCCGGAGGCCGGCCTTTTCCGCGGACGAGCCTCTCGATACCGAACGCACCAGCACGCCTTCCTTGACGCCGAAATATTCGGCCAGCTGCCCGCTGATCGACTCGGCCTCGACTCCCAGAACCGAACTGCGAAGCTGCACGAAGGCTCGCGGCAGGTCCGGCATGCGGATATCCATGTGCGAGCCATCGCCCCACTCGACTCGTGGAGCTTTCCGCTGGGCCACCCGGACGGTGACGGTCTGCGGGGCTCCGGCGCGGCTGATGTCGATCTTCACTTCGTGTCCGGCAGGCGTTTCCCGCACCAGGCGGGCGAACTGCTCATTTCCGTCCACCCTCTGCCCGTTGTATCGCAGCACGACGTCGCCCACTTTGAGTCCGGCCTTCTCGGCTGGACCATCCGGCTCGACCAGGGTAATCTCGACTCCGGCGGCCTCACTGAGTTTTAACGCTTTGGCTCGTTCGCCGTCGACTTCCTGCATCATCACGCCGATGTAGCTGCCGCCCGCAGGCACCACGTGCGGGGTCTGCGCG
Source organism: Bryobacterales bacterium (assembly GCA_963698105.1). Lineage (GTDB taxonomy): Bacteria > Acidobacteriota > Terriglobia > Bryobacterales > Bryobacteraceae > Palsa-187. The sequence goes on along the minus strand of CAVOPN010000019.1, from coordinate 185,414 downwards.
AAGCAACGGAACGCGGCGCAAAGGCCAATTAAAATCACAGAACGCATTTCCAGTTTTCCAACTCCTACTGCTTCAATTTTTTAAGATAGATGATTCCGGCCGCTACATTGATACGCAGGACGGGGCCGCCGCCGTTGATCTGGCCCTCGGCGAGCGTGGGCGGACGGCTGAATCCGAACGATTTGACGGGCACCTCCGAAAAATCGGATTGGATTCTCGGATTGGCGCCCGAATCGTTCCTGGCGACTACGGATAAGGACAAGCGCGAGGGAATCAACACGGTGACGTCACCGGAGTTCGCGGTCAGCAGCGAGTCTTCGAGGCGCGATCCCGCGATCAGCTCCGCGAGGATGCTGCCCATCACGGTTTGTACATTTAACGGTCCCGAGGCATTCTTCACCCGGATCGCACCCGCCGCCGATTCGCAGCGCGCGCCGCGGGCCGAGCCGATCTGAATGGAGCCGCCGCGCGTATCAGCGATCACTTCCCCGCCCGCCTGGTTCACCTCGATCAAGCCTTCGCCGGTGTGCGCTTCGACGGTCGAGGCGGCGTGGTCGACCTCAATATTTCCGCTGGCATTGGTCAGCAGCAGAGGTCCGCCCGCTTCCCGGATTACGATTTCTCCACCCGCGGTCTCGCACTTGGCGGAGCCGCCGACGCTATCGATAAAAATCGATCCGCCGCCGGAGATGCACTGCACCCAGCCGCCGACTTTACCCATGCGGACCTCGCCTCCGCCCGTTCGGCTGTCCACGTTTCCATGGATGTGATCGCAGCGCAGACCGAGCGACGCAATGGCCGCCACGCTTCCGTCCAGATCGTAGGCCTCCACGCCGCCGCCGATGGTATGCACGATCGACAAAGCCACTTGCCGCGGCACGCTCACTTCCAGATCGTTGGAGATTTCCGCTCGTCCCGAAGTAATCACGGTCAAGGTCATCGGCCCCGCCGGAGGGGTGGTCGCCGTCAGTCCTCCGAAACCCACCAGACGGTGCGCCTCATCGAGCGAGTGAGCTTTCACCCTCTGGACCAGTTTATAAACGACCTGGTCGCCTTTTGATCCGCGCAGCAACACGTTGCCGCGCGTCACGATGCGCAATTGTACCGGCGGCCGTCCGTTCTGGTTGACGACCGGCGCGCTCATCGTGAACACAAAATAGGGTCCCTGGCGCGTCCATTGCTGGGAATCCTGCGCGCACGCCCAAGCCGCCATCGATCCAATGAGTAAAGCAAAACGCATTCTAATAAGTTTCCGTCGACGCCTTTACCGATTCGAGCGCCGTCTTGCAGCGCTGCCGCACATACGCGTTGCTCTCCCTCTGCATCAACTCCTGCATTGCGCCGATCACCTGGCGGTCGTAACTCTGCGCGGGATCCTCCTGGGCGAGGCTCCTGGTCAACAGATCGATCGCCTGCGTGCGCATGCCGGGATTGGTGTCGCGCAACAGCACCCTGGTCAGCGCCGCGCGCACGTCCGGCTGCCCGGCGAGCGGCGTCAAACCCTGCATCACCTTTAACCGCACGCCGGAATTTTCGTCATGCAGCAGCGCGTACACCAGCGCATCTCTGACCTCTGTCGATTGAGCGCTCGGAGTGAGAATCTCAAACGTCTCCGCGCGCAGGCCGGGATCGGATGGATCCTTGGCAGCCTCGAGCAGCAAGCCGCGAATCCGGGGATTATCCAAATTGCCGGACACAATCCGCTGGTTGGTCTCATCGAACACGATCTGCACTTTTCCATCTGACTCCGGCTCCACGTAGCGGACCCGCGAGGCGGGCTCCATCACTCCCATTTGCGACCCCAGTTGCGAGGACCCGCCGAAATTAAACGCGCCCGGCGGCAATACGCGCGCAGTCAGGAATCCTACAGCCACCAGCGTTAATGCGCCCGCCGGCCGAAGCCACCTGGAACCGGAGTGGCCCGCGGCGGAGCGGCCGGTCAGCGCATCGGTAAAGCGCTCCCACCATCCATGCTTCGCGGGAGCATGTTCCTCTTCGACCAGACGGAAATGCAAATCCTCGCGGCAGGATCTGAGCAGCGAAGGCGCCGGCTCGGTCGCGATATTGTCGAGGGCCATCTGCACTTCACGCTGCCGCTCCAAAGCCTGGCGGCAATCGACGCAGGCATCGAGATGCGATTCGACGCGCTCTTCCTGGTCGAAGGAGAGTTCGCCATAGAGATACAAAGGGAAGAAATCCTTTACCGCCGCGCACGTAATTTCGCTCATACAAAATCTCCCAAAGCAGCCCTCATCTTCTGCGTCGCGCGGAACAGGCAGTTTTTCGCCGCCTCTTCCGTGGTCCCCAAAATTTCGCCGATACGGCGCAAACGCAATCCCTGATAATGCCTCAATTCGAACACCATTCGCTCGCGCGGAGTCAGCTCCGACAACACCTGCTTGACTCGCTTCCGCAGCTCGCCGCTGAACAGGAACCTCTGCGGATCGCCGTCCACCCGTTCCTCGACCACGGCGTCCATGCGATCGAGAGGTCCTTCGGCCGTCGCGAGGATGGTGGGCTCTTCTTTTCTCACTTTGCGCTTGCGCATGTGATCCAGACAGAGATTGGTCACGATCCGGTACAGCCAGGTATGAAAACTACAATCGAACCGGAACTTATCGAGGTTGCGATAGACCCTCAGAAACGCTTCCTGATACACGTCCTGAGCATCGTCGGGCGACCGCAGCAGGTTCATCGCGAGGCGAAGCACACTTTGGTCGTAGGCGCGTACGAGTTGCTCAAATGCGGCACGGTCCCCACCCTGAGCAGCCCGGATCAGCGCCGTCTCTTCCAATTGCCCACCCGTCTTTTGGGCCAATAGCGCGGCTCCACTCTTCCGGTTCAACTTGGTTGTTTAGACGGACGAACAGGATTAACGTACCGTTTACAGCAGCTCCAGCTCAATTCGCTTGGCTGCCGGATCGATACTTAAGATCTTGAAACTACGGACCTGGCCCGCGCGCGGAGCTTCCGCCACCGCGGCATCGCCCGCGCCGCCCGACTTCCAGCGCTGGGAAAGCATGGCCGTTAACGAACCCAGGTCCGTTTTTCCCGCGGCGGCAGCCGTCTTCGTAGTTTGTTCGCCAGCGAGTTTCGTCCAGGCAAAAACGCCTTCGCCCAGCTCGACCTTCGCTTTTTGCCCTGAAACCTCAACCAGTCGGCCGGAAACCGAATCCCCGGCTTTATGTTCCGCGATGTACTCGTCGATGCTGGTGGGCTCCAGTTGTTTGATCCCGAGCCGGATCCGACGCCGTTCTTTGTCGGCTTCGAGCACCTGCGCCTTTATGGTTTGCCCGACTTTCAGGGCTTCATTCGGATGATTCAACCGCTTCTCCCGGCTGATGTCTCCGATGTGAACCATCCCTTCAATATTGTCGCCCAGGTCGACGAAGGCCCCGAATTTCGTAAGGCTGGTCACCTTGCCTTCGGCAACGCCGCCCACGGGATACTTCTTAATCGCGTCTTCCCAGGGATCGCCCAGCGCCTGCTTGAGGCCCAGCGCAATCCGCTTGTCTGCCGGATTGACGCCTAATACGACCACCTCAACCTGGTCGTTTTCTTTTACCACGTCCTGCGCGCGAACATTCTTTCTGCTCCACGACATCTCCGAAACGTGGATTAATCCCTCAATACCGGACTCCAGTTCGACGAAGGCCCCGAAATCCGCGACCCGCGCGACTTTGCCCTTCACGCGCGATCCGACCGGATATTTTTCCGGCACGAGCGACCAGGGGTCGGGCAGCAACTGCTTCAGCCCGAGCGAGATTTTCTTGCTCTCTTTGCCGATCTTGAGAATCTTGACGTCGATGGTATCGCCCACGGCAACGATATCGGAGGGCTTGACGTTGCGGTTGTAGGCCATATCGGAAACATGCAGCAGGCCGTCGATCCCGCCGAGGTCGACGAACGCTCCGAAATCCATCAGGGAGCGCACCGTACCGCGGACGATCGCGCCTTCGTGCAGCGTGGAGAACGCCTCGTCTTTGGCAGCGCGCTCCCGCTCTTCGAGAACGGATCGCCGGTCGACCACGACATCCTCGCTGGCCGTATCGAGCTTGGTGATCCGGCACTCGATCTGCTGTCCGATCAGTTTCTCCATCTCCGCCTGCTCACGGACGCCGCTGCGGGAAGCGGGCATAAACGCGCGCACGCCGACATCGACGCGCACGCCACCCTTCACGACTTCGAGGACAGTGCCGCCGATAATCTTTTTCTCCGCGAACGCGGCTTCGAGAGCGCTCCAGTCGCGCGGCGTCTCCACCTTAATGGTCGAGAGCTGATAGGTCCCATCCTCGTCGCGGCCGCGAATCGAGACCAGCAATTTGGTTCCAGGTTTCAGATCCACCGCCGGATCGCGAGGCAGCGCGCCATCCATTTTGCGGCCGATATCGACGAACACGGTGTCGGCCGTCACGGTCATGACGGTGCCTTCGACGGTTTCGCCGCGCGACTTGTGGGTTTGCTCGAACTGGGAAAGTATATCGCCGAAAGAATTGTCGGTCGCGGACGTTTCAGGCGAGTCAGAAATGTTGGATTGGGGCATGCGGAAAAACCGGAATTATTTATTGTGTCACAAAAATAAACGATACAACCCATATACCCCGAACGCCCCGATTCCTGCCGTCCAGATCCATCCCGCAATTCTCCCATTCCAGAACAGGGAAAAAATCATGATGAACCCAAGCGGTGCCAGCGCATTAAAGTGGACTGCCTGGGCGAAATGCCCCTTGGCCAGCGCGAACATCGCGCGGGTCAATCCGCAGAGCGGGCACGGATGCCCGGTGAGCCAATAAAATCCACATAGCCGCAGATGGGGATCCGGCGGCGGGGTGAAGATCCACAATGCGCCGAATAAGAGCGCCGCCAGCGTCCAGCGAATCAAAGCGCGTCCACCGTCCTTTGTTCGAAGCCGACGATTTCCTGATAGGCCACGGTGATCGCCGCGATGCTGAGGGGAACCGTGACCAGCAGTCCGACGATGCAGCAGAGAAATCCCAGAATATTAATCAAAGCCATGACGATCAGGAACATTGTGAATCCGAAATAGTCGTTCTTCACCACCTCGTGACTGGCTTGCATCGCGGGCCAGAAATCCATTCGCTTGTCCAGGATAAACAGATAAGTGAACTTGTACATACTGGCGACAACGAGTCCGGGAATGATGCACAGCAGAGTGCCGGCGAACACAAACAGCCCGATCAGCAGCGCGGCCACAAACGCGGGCAGAAAGAAATCGAATCCCTTGAATAGATCCCCGATGTCGGTCCGCCGGTTGAACAGCCTCTTCATGCAGTACAAATGAAAACCGGTTTGCAGGGGGCCCTGGGTGACAATCGACGCGACCGAGTTCACCAGCACGAAGATCAGCGATACGAGCATGTAGTTGCCCAGGTCCGCCGTCACCATGTTCCAGCCGGCGGAAATCCAGCGCCCGGTTTGGGCCTTGACACCGACTGGCGCTATCCACGCCACAGGAGGCGCCACAGGAGGCGCCACAGGAGGGGTGTCCACAGGAGGAGTGTTCAGCGGCGCTCCCTGCAAGTTTCCGCACTGCGGACATACCCGGACATCCGGACCAATCTGCGCACCACACCTGCTACAGAACATCGGAGAAAATCTCCTTTCCCAGTCAAGAATACGATCAAGCCATGCGCTATTGTTCCAGAAATCGGTTCGTCGTGTCTTATGATCGATTAGAGTGCCCGACTTCCGCCGCTATCTCCGACCCCAGGATCTGGTCTGGCTGATAGCCATCGCGGCGATCGGCGTGTTTACGCCTTATCGCGACCCGCGGGTGCTGTGGTCACTGGGGGCCCTGGCGGTCCTTCAGATTTTCGACGCGCGCATGGCGCCCGCGACTTCCATCCTGCTGAAGCTGACGCTGATCTGGGTGATGATTTTTTACGGAGGCGGAATTCAGAGCGGACTGTGGGTCATCCTGGTGCTGCCGGTCATCTCCGCGGCCACCAGGTTCGGGCTGCTGGGCACGACAATTTTCAGCCTGCTGGCGTGCCTGCATAATGCTTCGTTCATCCCTTTGCTGGCCCAGGAGCAGTACATCGATTGGGCCTCAGAGGGGGGACGCGAGCTGGCGCTGCGCTGGATCATTCTGATCGTCGTCGGATTCCTGGTGAACCAACTCGCCGAAGGAAGCCGCCGTGAAACACGGCGCTTTCAGGAGACGGCCGCGAAGCTTGAAACCGCGGTCGCGCAGGTCCGCCGATCGGAGCGTCTGGCCGCGCTGGGACAACTCACCGCCGGGTTGGCGCATGAGCTTCGCAATCCTTTGGGGACCATGAAAACTTCGGCGGAGCTGTTGACCCGAAGCGTGGCGAAAGACAATCCCATCGCCCAGGAAATGGCGGGCTACATCGCGTCTGAGGTGGATCGCACCAACTCACTGATCACCAGGTTTCTGGATTTCGCGCGCCCGCAGCATCTGCGCCTGGAACCGGGAGACATCTCCGCGCTGCTCGATCAGGCGGTGGCGAGCTTCTATCGCGAACGGCCGGCGTCGCTCGCCGGGATCGAGATTTACAAGAATTATTCCCCCGGGATTCCACCGGTGAAATTCGACGCTGAACTTCTGGAGCGCGTGTTTTCGAACCTGATTTTAAATGCAGCGCAAGCGAGTCCACCGACGGGCGTGGTGACGTTGAAAACTCAATTGGCGGGCAACCACGTCGAAGTCTGCGTGATCGACCGAGGGACGGGGATCGAGGCGAAAGATCTGGAGAGCATTTTCAATCCCTTCTTCACGACGAAGCCCGAGGGCGTGGGATTGGGACTGGCGATCTGTTCGAAGATCGTCGATGAGCATGGGGGGCATATTACGGTTGAGAGCTCGGCGGGTGAGGGGAGTGTGTTTCATGTGATTTTGCCGATATAGCGATTGCGGAGATCGCTTCCTGCGGTCGCGGCCCGGAATGCGTAAATTGCGCTTTGTAAAGAGGGTTTATGGTATAGTGAAATCACTATACGCTTATGGGGAAATGACTTTCAAATCGGTGATCTGGCTCGGATCGACGTTAGATGATCTGCGTGAGTTTCCCGAACCGGTTCAGGATCACTTCGGCTATGCCCTGTATGTTGCGCAGCTAGGCGCTAAGCACCGGGACGCGAAGGTCCTGGCGGGCTTCGGCGGAGCAGCCGTCGTGGAGGTCATTAAGGATTACCGCAGCGACGCGTTTCGAGCCGGTGTATACGCTGCGAAATGCCGGTGCAGTTTATGTGTTACACGTGTTTCAGAAGAAATCGAAGACTGGACGCCAGACGCCCCGCCGCGACATGGAACTAATTCGGCAACGCCTCAAGGAAGCCGGGCAAATTTCAAAGAAGACGACTCATGAGTAAGAACGTGTTCAAAGATATCGGAGTGCGAGAGCCAGAGGAGCACCTTGTCAAAGCGCAACTGGTGTTCAAAATTGACGCCATCATGAAAAAGCGGCGCCTGAAACAAGTAGAAGCGGCCGGTATGTTCGGCGTGCGGCAGCCAGACGTATCCAAAATGCTTCGCGGCGAATTCCGCCAGTTCTCGGTCGAGCGTCTTTTGAGGTTTCTAGTAGCACTCGATCAGGACGTCGAGATCCTTATAAAACCTCATCGCGACAAACATAGCTCCTCGGCGCTGCACGTTTCATAACGTGCACAATAAATAAAAGATGCCGCGTCCTGCCATCCTCGTTATTGAGGACGAAGAAAAATATCGTCGGGTTATCGGACTCCATCTCTCTTCCGCCGGCTACGAGGTCAAAGCTGCCGCGACGGCTGAGGATGGGCTCAAGCTGGCTGCCGATGTGGATTTGATTCTTACTGATTTGAAGCTGCCGGGCATGGACGGACTGGCGTTCATCGAAAAGATTCGCGCGCAGAATACGCATACGCCGGTAATCGTGATGTCCGCATTCGGCACTATTGAAAACGCGGTGGAGGCGATGAAAAAGGGCGCGGTGGATTTTATTCCCAAGCCTTTTTCACTGGATCATCTTACGGTGGTGGTCGAAAAGGCGCTCGAAGTCCGGAAGCTGCGCGACGAGAATCGCGAGCTGCGGGAGGCGCTCGGCCAGCGCTACCAATTCGAAAATATCATCGGGCATTCGCGGCCGATGCAGGAGATTTTCGCGACTATTATGCGTGTCGCGCCTACCCGCGCGACGGTGCTGCTGGCGGGCGAAAGCGGGGTGGGAAAAGATATGATCGCGCGCGCCATCCATCATCATTCCCCGCGGCGAGACAAGCCGTTTGTCAAAATAAACTGCACCGCGCTGCCGGAAAATCTGATGGAAAGCGAGCTGTTCGGCTATGAGAAAGGCGCGTTTACCGGGGCGAATATATCGAAACCGGGCAAGTTTGAAGCGGCCGATACCGGCACTGTGTTCCTGGATGAAATCGGCGATGTGCCGCCGGCGATTCAGGTGAAACTCCTCAACGTATTGCAGGAGCGGCAGATCGAGCGGCTGGGAAGCAATAAGGTGTTGCACGTCGATGTGCGCGTCATCGCGGCCACGAACGTGGATCTGCGGGCGGCGCTCGAACAAGGAACTTTTCGGGAGGATCTTTATTACCGGCTCAACGTGGTTCCTTTGAACATCCCTCCTCTGCGGGAGCGCAAGGAAGATATTCCGTATCTGGTGGAGCATTTCGCTAAAAAATTCAGCGGAGAGATCAGCGAGGGCGCGCTCGAACGGCTGATGAGCTACCACTGGCCGGGCAATGTGCGCGAGTTGGAAAACGTGGTGGAGCGAAGCGTTCTGCTGGCGCAGGGTCCGCGCGTCGAAGCCGCCGATATCCGCATCGACACGGCGCACCGCTCGCGCGGATCCGCGACCTCGGGCGATAATTTTCTGCCGGAAGGAATGACGCTCGACGATTACGAACAGTCCTTGATTCGCGAAGCCTTGAAGCGGGCCGACGGCAACAAGAGCCATGCCGCAAGGCTGCTGGGCTTGACGCGCAACGCGCTCCGCTATCGCTTAACGCAGATGGGCATCGAATAACATCATGGGAGCCGAGAAATTTCTGGGAGGCGTTGCCCGCTTCCAGAAGCATGTTTATCCGCAGCATCGGGATCTGTTCGAAAAGCTGGCGCTCGGCCAGCGCCCGGACGCGCTGTTCATCACCTGCGCCGATTCCCGCATCGACCCCTGCCTGCTGACCCAGACCAAGCCCGGCGAGTTGTTCATTTGCCGGGTGATCGGCAACATCGTACCGCCTTATCCGGACGCCATCGGAGGGGTTTCCGCGACCATCGAATATGCAGTGGGCGTGCTTCGGGTGCCCGTGGTGATCGTGTGCGGGCACACCGACTGCGGCGTGATGAAAGGCGCGCTCCATCCGGAGGCACTGGCGGAATATCCCAACGTGACCCACTGGCTGCGCTACGCGCGAGTGGAGCATCGAGACCTGCTGCCGCTGACGGAGCATAACGTGGTCGCGCAATTAGACAATCTGCGAACTCATCCTTCGGTCGCCGCGCGTTTGAAGGATGGCGATCTGGCGCTGCTCGGGTGGGTGTATGACATCGGTTCGGGGTCGGTCACCGCGTACGATGAAACCAGCGCGACATTCCTCGCCCTGGGCGAGAGTTGATAGAATTCTGAAGCATGAACAAACCATTGCTTCCGACCGTTCTCAGTATTGGTTTTGCATTGGGGGCCGGATTGCCCACTGCGGCTCCCGAGCGCGAAGGATTCTCGCCCGAAAGGCTCAATAAAATCACTGCCGTGATGCGCGAGCACGTGGCGGCGGGGCGATTGGCGGGCGCCTCCGGACTGGTGGCGCGCAACGGCAAGATCGTGTTTCGCGAATATTGGGGGGAGATGAAGCCGGACTCGATCGTGCGCATGTACTCGATGACCAAGGGCGTCACCGGGGTGGCCGCAATGATCCTTTATGAAGAAGGAAAGTTCGCGATGACCGATCCGGTGTCGAAATATCTGCCGGAGTTCGAGCACATGCGCGTGGCGGCCGGAGATAACGGAAAGACGGTTCCCGCCGAACATCCGATTACGGTACGAGATTTATTCCGCCACACTTCCGGACTGGATTACGCGGGTCCGAAAGACGAAAACGGCGACGCCGCTTATAAGAAGATCGAAATGATGGGGGGCGCCCCGAGGGTCCCGTTCGATCTGGCCGAGGCCGTGAAGAGGCTTGCGACCGCACCGCTCAATAACGAACCGGGCACGATGTGGCGCTATGGATATTCGATCGACGTGCTCGGCAGATTAGTTGAAGTGCTTTCCGGCATGACCCTGGACCGGTTTTTTGAGGAGCGGATTTTCCGGCCCCTGGGTATGAAAGACACGGCGTTTTACGTGCCGGAGGAGAAGTGGAGCAGGCTTGCGGTGCTGTACGCACCGAAAAAAGAGGGCGGAATTCAGAGGTTCGCGGGGGGTCCTCAGGACAGTTTCAAGAAGAAGCCTGCGCTGCTGCTGGGCGGTGCGGGACTTTGTTCGACGCTGGAGGATTATTCGCATTTTTACGCGATGCTGCTGAATGACGGGCAGTACGACGGGGTGCGGATTCTGGGGCGGAAGTCCGTTGAATTAATGCGCAGCGATCATCTCGGGTCGCTTCCCCACGCCGGAACCACGCTGCCGGAATGGGAAGGCTTCGGGCTGACATTCGCGGTGAATCCCGGGCCGGGCAAGTCGCCCGATGTGGGATCGGCGGGGACTTACCGGTGGGGAGGCGCTGCGGGAACTTCGTTTTGGATCGATCCGAAAGAGCGCATGTTCGGGATATTTTTGATTCAGATACTTCCGCCGAACGTGGGGGCGGCGGGGGAGTTTCAACGGATGGCGTACCAGGCTTTGGTGGATTAACATTTTGGCAGCGCATGGCGCCCCACAAGGGACAGGTCGGGGACCTGTCCTACTGAACGCGACCGGCCACTGGTGGATTGGTCTGGATAAGGTAGAACAAACAAAAGCAGATTATTTCATGAAAATATCGAATTTATCTTTTACGTGGAAGGTCGGTTGATCGGCGTCGGGATCGAGGACGCGAACCATATCGGCGTGCAGTCGGTCGGGTAGCAGCGTGAGGCGCATATAGTGATAATTCGGGAACATGAGGCTTTGATATAAATCGTCTCTGGTGCGTTCCACATAATAAGGAGGCGCGCCGCCGCCGCCGGAAACCAAGTACACCACATCGTTGACCACAGTGCGCTCATAGTTGTGAATGTGACCGGCGCTGACCAGGATGCGGGCGTGCATCCTGGGCGCCATTTCGCTCAGCAAATCGCGAAATGCAATTTCATTCGGCCGCGGATTGTGATCCACTTCGATGTGCGTCTGGATGTCGGCGACGGGCGGGTGGTGCATGGTCACGAGCAGGAAATCGATGGTCGAAGGCAGTGAGCCAAGCTGCTGGCGGATCCAACGATCCTGATCGCTGCCGGGCAGCAGGGAGGTATCGCTATCGATCGCCAGGACGTAAACGCGGGCGCCGATTTGCGCCGAATACCAGCGGCGATTGCGCATCTCCGGAAACGCGTTCCACCAGTTTTCCAGGCTCTGCTGGGGGTTGCCATGAAACTCATGATTGCCGAGGGTTTGAAAAACGTGGATATGATTGTCGCGCCAGATTTTGGTTTCCGCTTCATAGACGGCATAATCGTTCGCCACGTCGCCGGCGAGGGGAACATCGCCGTTGATGACGATCGCGGAGGGTTTTTCGCTGGCAATTTTGTCGACCAGCCAGCGACGGATTTTGGGGTTGGTCGATTTTACGTTGGTGGGATCGGTGAAGCGGGTATCGCCATAGGCAATGATGGGTCCGCGGTCTTCGATGTGAAAGGTGACGCCCGGCTCGCTGATTAAATGGCCGGTGGGGAGGGTCGCCGCTGTTTGCGCTAGCGCGCAGGACGCGAGGGTCAAGAGCGCTGGGAAAAGGACTTTCGACATGATCTTCGGATTGTCTCAGGGGAATGTTACAAGGTGAAGAAAGGAGGAGACCGGGAAACGTCCGCTTCCTGTGGTCGCGGCTCGGAAAGCACCAGGACACGTCGACACGAATGTCGACGCGGCACGCGTGGACGCGCGCGCCACACGCTTGACAGGCGAAACGGACCTTTCTCGCCGTTGTTGAGCCCATCCGGAATCGGGTTGCGCGTACATGATAGAGTCCCCTAAGAAGGGATACATCATGGCCAGCTATACCCAGACTGACAGACCTCTGAAGATTACGACCCCTCTGGGTCCGGACATCCTGCTGCTCGCCGGCCTCGACGGTTATGAGGAGATCTCCCGGCTTTTTAAGTTCAAGCTCACTATGGTCGCGGATCTGAACAATGAGGTGCGCTTCGACGGCATTGTCGGCCAGAGCGTCACGGTCGAAATGACGCAGGTCGACGGCAGCAAACGATACTTCAACGGCATCGTGAAGCGTTTCAGCCAGGGTGAGCGGGACGAAAATTTCCTGCACTTCCGCGCGCAGATCGTTCCGAAGCTCTGGCTGCTGACCAAAAAAGTCCGGAGCCGGATTTTTCAACACCTCAGCGTGCCCGATATTCTCAAACAGGTGCTCACCGGCCTGGATGTGAGTTACGAACTCACCGGCACGTATTATCCGCGCGACTTTTGCGTGCAATACCGCGAATCGGATTTCGATTTCGCCAGCCGGCTGATGGAAGAAGAGGGAATTTATTATTTTTTCAAACATTCCGACGGGAACCATCAGATGATGGTGTCGGACAACACCAGCAAGCATCCGCCCGTGCCCGGAGAGTCAACCGCGATTTACGAAGAAGCGACCGGCGACGTGCGCGCCGAGATGCGCGTTTCCGCGTGGGAGAAGATCCAGGAAATCCGGGCCGGCGAATGCACTTTGTGGGACCATTGCTTCGAAGTTCCGACGAACCACCTGGAGGCCAAGGAAAAAACCATCGTGAGCGTTCCAGTGGGCAAGGTAACCCACAAACTCAATCTCGCCAACGACACTCTGGAACTCTACGACTATCCCGGACGCTACGCCCAACGCTTCGACGGCATCGAGCCCGGTGGCGGTGACCGCCCCTCCGATATCACTCACATTTTCGAGGACCGCACTCGAACGGTTCGCTTGCGCATGGAACAGGAAGAAGTAAATGGAATCCGTATCGAAGGCAAGAGTGACTGCGGCCAGTTCACGGCCGGACACAAATTTACGCTGGAGCGCCATTTCGACGCCGACGCCGACTACCTGTTCACCCGCGTCGAGCATAGCGCCACCGATGAAGGGTTTCGGAGCGACCATCCCTCTGAATCGCAATTCAACTACGAAAATCGATTCACTTGTATCCCGGAAGCGCTGCGCTACCGGCCGCAGCGCGTGACCGAAGTTCCGGTTATACCGGGCATGCAGACCGCCACTGTCGTCGGCCCTCCGGGTGAGGAAATCTGGGTGGATAAGTACGGCCGCGTGAAGGTGCAGTTCCATTGGGACCGCGAAGGGAAGATGGACGCGAACAGCTCGTGTTGGATCCGCGTGTCCCAAGTTTGGGCCGGGAAAATGTGGGGCGCGTTCTTCTGGCCCCGCATCGGGCACGAAGTGGTGGTGATCTTCGAGGAGGGCGATCCCGACCAGCCCCTGATCATCGGCAGTGTGTACAATGCAGACAATATGCCCTGGTTTAAGCTGCCGATAAACAAGCAACTGGCGGGCTTCAAGTCGGCCAGCGTGCGGGGTACGGCGCACCAGAACTTTAACGCAATCATCTTCAACGACGAGAAGGGCAAGGAACATCTGGCGATTCACTCGGAAAACAACCTGGGTATGAATTCAGAGAAGAACAAGATGATCCACGCGGGCGCAAGTAAGGGCGAACGAGTGGGTATCGCCAACATCCTCACGGTCGGCAAGATCATCCCGGTGACAGGCGGCAGCGGCGGGGGCTTTGAGGGCGGAAGTACGGTCAATACCCCACCCCCAAGCCAGATTTTGGGCATGAACGCGATGATTACCTACGGCGATCAGTTCCAACTGGTCAGCGGAGTATCGCACGCGGACACCATAGGCCAAAACCTCCAGATGTGCGTCTCGCTGGGTTCGCTGATTGCGGAAGCGATCTCCGTGCTTTCCGCCCCGCCCGAGGTCGGCTACGCCGCGGGCGCCGCGCAGGTACTTGGGGGCGGCATGGGCGCCATGCAGTTCACCATTGGATCCAACGCCCAATTCACGCTGGGCCAAACGTTTGAAATCTCCGTCGGACCGCCCAAGGTTGAGATTCACAAATCGCATTCCGTAAAGTGGGATTTAACTCGTATATTGTGCATCCTCCAGGGCGTTTTGACGGAGACCTTCTCGCTGGTGTATGACCATCTGAAGGGAGCGAATAACGCGAATAGCAGCGATTCGGGTGCTCCCGCGACTCCCGATGAGCAGTCGGGAGACGAGGAACGCGCTAAGTGGATACTCGCCTATCAGGGCCTTACGGACGTGATGCTGGTCGCAATCCTGGCTGCAGAGCGCAATTGCGACATTGTAGATTGGTACTCCTGCGACGCTGCAAAGAAATCGTACTCGCTGTTTCCCGGAGCGTTCTCGTTGTGGGAATCCACGGAGGTAACCCCGGGCGCAGAGGACGCGAGCGGCGAGGCCACGGCGCCCACCGGTGCCACTGCCAACGACTATATCGGGGGCGCGCAGGTATTCTTTGGCTTCATCGGGATCGTTATTATGTTGGCACTGGAGCTAACAGCCATGGGGAATGATGTGTCAGAGCAGTAGTCGGGGCCAATAGTCAGAAAGGGACCAGAGCATGGAAGAAAACGGCATAAATCCCGGCGGCGGGTCGGGCGGCGCCGCACCAGGCGGCGGGGACGACTTGGGGAAAAAAGGCAATCGGATGGTAACGTCCGACGGCACGCACGAGACTCGCGCAAACCAGATCTCGCTGGTCAGTTGGAAGAACATACCGCCATCTACAGACGACGAGAGCCGGATTGGAATCCTGGCCATGGGAGGTCTGGACGGCCTCTTCATGGATGATGGGACGGTCGACATCCGGGGATGCAAAGGGGTGCGCATCACCTCCGGGCCGATGATTCCGGTAATAAATCCGATCATGTCGTCGGCATCGACGGATGGGATCGAGATCGAAACCGGCGAGTCGCAATCGATCACGATTAAACGCGGCCAGTTGCCGGAAATCGATCAGTCCATTACGATGACGCCGGAGGGGATTACGATTAACGCTGGACTCGCGGGAACTTTAACGCTGAACGCGGGGCTGAGCCAGATCACCATCGGTCCCATGGGCATCACCATCATTGGGCTGCCTCTGGTGATGATTAATCCTGGTTCGCCGGCGCCTCCGCCTCCGCCGCTGCCCCCGGACGAACCGATACCGCCCTCGCCGGATGACATGTAAATATGAGTTCCGCTCAGCCAGGCAATAACCCGCTGGTCTACGCTACGGGATCGACCGCCGTTGAAATCTGTGCGCGGGTCTACTTGGATAAGCCCGCGCTCGAATTGCTGCGGCCGGGGATGAGCCCGCGCGGACTCGTGGATGCGCTGGTGGAGAAAGGACTGTATTTGCCGGCCATTGACTTCATGGCCCATGTGCTGCCTCCGCGCGAAGCCATCTGGTGGGGTTGTCTGTGCCTGCACCACACCTGCGGAAGCAAACTGGAGCCATGGGAAAGAAGGGCGTACCGGCTTACCGTGCAATGGGTGCTGCAGCCGACGGAGGCGAATCGGGCAGCCACCAAAGAGCCGGCCGAGGTATTGGGACCTGCGTCGGCGGCCGGTTGCCTGGCGGCGGCTGCGAACCAAACCGGGGGCAGCGTCGGTCCGCCTGACGGGCCGCCTGTGCCGCCGAGTCCGTTGGCGCCAAACAGGGCCGTCGCCATCGCGGTCAAGGTGGCGTCCACCAAGGTCGACGCCCCTGAAATCCAGCCCACCCAGCGATCGTTGATTGGGCTGGGTATGGCCGTGGCGGAGGGCCGTTATGCTCCGCAGAGTTCGCGGTCATGATGAAGCGGTTCGAATAAGAAGGAAGGAGACGCCGATATGCCGATGCCCGCCGCCCGACTGCTCGACCCGCACGTATGTCCGATGGTCACGGTCCTGGTTCCGCACGTCGGCGGACCCATCGTGGGGCCGTGTTGGCCGACGGTGCTGATTGGAGGCTTCCCGGCGGCGCGGATCACCGATATGCTGGTGTGCGTCGGGCCACCCGACATGATCGCGATGGGATCTCCAACGGTCCTGATCGGTGGACTAATGGCGGCGCGGATGTTGGATCCGACGATTCACGGCGGCGTGATCGTTTTTGGCTGGCCGACGGTTTTGATCGGTCCGTGACTGGAGGAGACGAATTACTCTATGAGTTCAGCGGCAACGGTGATCCCTTTCGAGAAGCAGTCCGAGAAACTGACAGGCCGGGCATGCGGAGCGGCGTGCCTGAGTATGGTCTATCGGTCCTTGGGCAAGCCAGTCGAGCAGACTGCGATCTGGCCCGCCATTTCCAAGGAAAACCGGTTTGGCAGGATCTCTTCGACCACTTATCTGATGACCCAGGATGCTTTAAACCGGGGCTTCAGCGCCGTCGCGATTCAGGCGCGTAATCCGTTGGACGCGTTGCGGCTTTGTAGCGCCAGGGGCATTCGCGCGATTCTGAACCATCGCGCGCAAGCCGATTCCTCCGCCGGTCATTATACGGTCCTGGTGGACATCGACAGCAAGGATGTGATTCTTCACGATCCCCTGTTTGGCGCGGCGCGCCGGCTGCCTCATGCCCAACTGTTGGAATTATGGTCGCCGCAAATTGCGAATTCGGAGATCGTGGGAGGGGTGCTGATCGCGGTGGGCATGAAAGCGGAGGCGGAGACGCCCGCCTGCGAGTTTTGCCACACGCCGATGCTGCGCAGCATCGACTGTCCCCGTTGCGGCAAACCCACCTTCCTCGAACCCGGAGCGGTGCTGGCTTGCATGCGGGACGGCTGCATCGCACGGATGTGGAATTGGGTTTGCTGCCCGGCGTGCGATTGTGTTTTTAGTATGAAGGACGGGCAAGCGGCGGGGGCTTCCGCCACGGCTCCCAAGTCGGCCGCTGCCGGCGCAAGCCCAGCCGTTCCCTCGGTGGACCTCGCCAAGCTGTTCAGCGAGATTGACAAGTTCACCGGGCAGATTCGCAGCATGCCCGGGGCGGTGAACAATCCCGACATCAAAAAAAGACTTGATTTTATTGAAGCGGCCAAAGGAGATGTCAAAGTGGCGCACGCCGCCGACCTTGCTCGCCGGGAGGCGGCAATGGGGCAACTCGCCGCCTTCGAGGAAAATAGCAAAAAGCAAAAAGAGGAGCAGCTTAAAAAGGCGGAGGAGCGCAAGACGCCGGGGGCGCCGCTTGACGGCGATGCAATTGGCGACGCGATGCTGAAGAACCTCGGCTTCAAGTGATATTCTCTATCCATGTATACGAGAAGAGATTTCGGTAAGATCACTCTGGCGGCGCTGCCGCTGGCATCCGCCTACGCGAAAATCAACTCCAAGATTAATGGAGTCCAACTGGGGGTGCAGACTTATAGTTTTCGCGACCTGCCCCACGAAGGCATCGTCGACGCCGTCATCCACGCCATGACCGAGATCGGCTTAGGCGAATGCGAAGTGTACTGTCCTCAATTCGAGCCTGAACAGCCTCGGATGGGCGGCGGAGGACGCGGGCGCGGCACGCCTCCCGATCCCGCCGTGGTCGCCGCGCGTGAAAAAGCCCGCAAAGATCTGCGCAATTGGCGCCTCACCGTCTCCATGGATTATTTCAAGGATCTGAAAAAGAAGTTCGACGACGCGGGCATCACCATCTACGCGTACAATTACAGCTTCAACAACAGCTTCACCGACGACGAGATCGACCGGGGATTCGATATGGCCAAAGCGCTGGGCGTCCGCTGCATCACTGCGTCAACCACGGTCAGCGTGGCCAAACGCGTAGCGCCCTTCGCCGATAAACACAAAATGATCGTCGCCATGCACGGCCACGATAATACGAGTGACCCGGAGCAGTTCGCCAAGCCCGAGACCTTCCAGGCCGCCATGGACATGTCCAAATATTTCTGGGTAAATCTCGATATCGGCCACTTCTCGACGGCCGGCTACGATCCGGTCGCTTACATCAAAGAACATCACGACCGGATCACCAATCTGCATCTGAAAGATCGCAAGAAGGATCACGGCGAAAACGTGCCCTGGGGGCAGGGGGATACGCCGATCAAACCGGTGCTCACGCTGCTCAAGGAAAAGAAGTACCCGATTCCGGCGTTTATCGAATACGAATATAAGGGCACGGGAAGCTCGACTGCCGAAGTGAAGAAGTGCTACGAGTACGCCAAAGCCGCGCTGGCTTAAAGCGAGGCCGGGGCAGTCCCGGGCTCAGCCCCTCCCTCCCCACACTTGCGCCGCATCATCGCGGCCCGAAACTTCTCCCGCTCCTCGGGCGTCAACTGTTCCCATTTGTGAACCACCCTCGGACGCGATAATCCGCCCACCAGGATTCTGCTCAACACCAGCATCCCCAGCGCCTGCCAGAACGTAATCAGCCTGCCGCCGAATAGCGCCGGAATCAGCCAGTTCCACAGACTCATCACCCCAAATCCGAATATCGCGATCGCCAGGATCCCGATCGGTATCAGCGTCGCCAGTTTGCGCACACGTCGATTTCTCATCTTGTTTCTCCTAATATCTCTTCGTTGATTTCTTTCAGCCGCCCCCGCAGATGGAGGACCGCGTACCGTTTTCGCGATAGCAGCGTATTCACGCTCACACCGGTCTCGGCGGCGAGCTCCTTAAAGCTCCGCCCCTCGATTTCATGAGCGATAAATATCTCGCGCTGCTCCACTGGAAGCTCCGCCAGCGCCTGCTCCAGTTCCTCCCACAACAGGCTCCGCGCGTAGGCCTCTTCCGGACCCGCGTCCGCCGAGGGCAGCAGATCTTCGACTCCTTCGTCTTCAAACCGCCCCGGACGTTTTTTACGAACAAAATCGATGATCCGATTTCTCGCCACGCGAAACAGCCAGGCGCCGGCCTGTTCCACCGGCCTGGTGAGCCAGTTGGCTTCCACCAGCGCGAAAAAGACATCTTGCAGAATGTCTTCCGCGTCGCCTTCATCGTCGACGCGCCGGCGGATGAAGTTGCGCAGACGTCCGCGCTCCCGCCGAACGATATCGGCGATCAGCTCGTTACTCAGTACGTCCTCCATCCACCCATGAAGACGTTTGAGCCGCCAGAATATTTTAGCCTTTGGCCATTTGTTCGCGAACTTCCGGCTCCGGCTCCGTCGCGAACACCATATAAACCACGCCGGCCAGCGCCGCACCTACAATCGGAGCCACCCAGAACAGCCACAGCTGTTCGATCGCCCAGCTTTCTCCAAACAGGGCGACAAACACTGCCGGACCCGTGCTCCGGGCCGGATTCACTGATAAATTCGTCACCGGAATCCCGATCAGATGAATCAGCGTCAATCCCAACCCAATGGCGATCGGCGCGAAGCCCTTGGGCGCGCGCCTGTCGGTGGCGCCCAAAATAATCATGAGGAACATGAACGTCAGCACGACTTCGGCGGTCATGCACGCCGCCAGGTTGTACCCGCCTGGAGAATGCTCGGCATATCCGTTGGACGCGAATCCGCCCGCCAGGCTGAAGCCATCCTTCCCCTTCGCGATGGTGTACAACACCGCCGAACCCGCGATTCCACCCACTACCTGCGCGATCACGTAAGCCGGCAATTCCGCCCACGGAAATCGCTTGCCCACCGCCAGCCCTACGGACACCGCGGGATTCAAGTGGCATCCCGAGACGTGCCCGATCGCAAACGCCATGGTTAATACGGTCAGTCCGAAGGCCAGTGAAACTCCCACAAAGCCGATCCCCAAAGCAGGGAATCCCGCCGCCAGCACCGCGCTTCCGCAGCCGCCGAACACCAGCCAGAACGTGCCGATAAATTCCGCGAACGCTCTTTTCGACAGGGGCATCTTCGAAATCCTCCACGGGAAGAATATCACGTCCACAAGTTGTAAAAGAGTTGTAAAACGGGCTTCGCGCGGCGCTTCGAAAGGTTACAATCGCGATAGCTTTACTTATGCAAACCGTATTAGTCATCGATGACGACGCGAGCCTGCGCGACACCATCGGCCTCCTGCTCGAGAAGGAGGGTTTCCGCCCGGTCCTCGCCGAAGACGGTAAACAGGGCTTCCGCCAGGCGCTCACTCTGAAGCCCGCGCTCATCCTGGTCGACCTGCGGATGCCCGGCATGACCGGCGTCGAAGTCTGCAAACAACTCCGCGCCTCCGGCATGAAGACGCCGCTCATCGTGCTCAGCGCCATCGGCGACGAAATCGACAAGGTGCTACTCCTCGAAATCGGGGCCGACGATTACGTAGTAAAACCTTTCGGCACCCGCGAGCTTCTGGCCCGCATCCGCGCCCTGCTTCGCCGGACCAGCCCCGGCGACACGAAGGTCCTCACCTTCTCCGATGTCGAAATCGACGTCACCCGCCGCATCGTTTCCAAACGCGGCGAAGAATTAAAACTGACCCGCGCCGAATACAACCTGCTCACTTACTTCCTGCAAAACCCCGACCGCGCCCTCAGCCGCGATATGATTCTGAACTCCGTCTGGGGCTACGAATCGTTTCCCAACACCCGCACCGTAGACGCTCATGTCGTCCGCCTGCGCCAGAAACTGGAACCGGACGCCGGCAGCCCGCGCCATTTCCTCACCGTCCACGGCGTAGGCTACCGCTTCCTTCCATGAAGACGTCTTTGTTATCCGCGTTCATCCGCGGGCCTAATAATTCTTTCCGATGACCCGCACCGTCCTGATCGTCGAAGACACCGAGCCAACCCGCGACATCCTCGAAATGGCGATCCTCCAGCTCCCCGACGTCATCGTCCATGCCGTCGCCACCGCCGAGGAAGCCCTCTCGTGCCTCGCCTCCAATCACATCGCCGCGATCGTCACCGATCTCAACCTTCCCCATATGGATGGTTTCGAGCTCATCGCCCAGGTGCGCGCCGCCTCCGACATGCCCATCATGGTCATCAGCGGCGACAACGATCCCCGCACTCTTGAGCGCCTGGTCACGCTGGGCGCCAGCGCCTATTTCCGGAAACCGTACTCGCCTTCACAAGTACGCCAAAAACTGGAGGAACTCATCGATGTGCCGTAAAATCATCTTCTGCCTTTTCCCGACGCTGCTGTTAGCACAGCAAAAATCCGACCTGCAGCAGATCCTCGACCGCCTGGACCGAATCGAGCAGGAGAATAAAAATCTAACGGAAGAAGTCCGCGCCCTCCGCGCCGAACTAGCCTCGTCGCGCCCATCGGCCCCCAACACCATCAACTCCGCCAACGGAGGCGCGACCACAGGAAGCGGACAAACCACAGCGACCGATCACCCCCCACTCTCCGAAAAATTATCCGTAGACGAAGCAAGAATCGCCGAACAAGCCCAATCCAAAGTCGAAGCCTCTCAAAAACTTCCCATCACGCTAACCGGCATGGTCCTGTTCAACACCTTCCTCAACGGACGAGCCAGCGGAGGATCCGAATATCCCACTACCGCCTCCCTGATCCCCAACTCCAACGTGGCAGGAGCCACCCTCAGCCAAAGCGTTTTCGGCCTAAAATTCCAAGGCCCGGAAATTTTCGGAGGCGGACAAATCAGCGGATCCGCCTTCTTAGACGCCTGGGGCGGCTCGCCCTCTAATTCTCTGAACCATCTGATCCGGCTGCGCACCGCCACTGTCCAAATCGATTGGAAAAACACCACCATCGTGGCCGGTCAGGACAAACCCATCGTTTCCCCGCGCGAACCGAATTCACTGGCCCAGGTACAAGTGTCGCCTCTCACCGGGGCTGGAAATCTATGGCTGTGGTCGCCGCAAGTGCGCGTAGATCAGCGCTTCGCCTTCGGGCGGCAGGCTGGTCTCACGGCGCAACTCGGAGTTTACGAAACCAGCGAGCCTTCCTATGAATCCGTCGCCTCCATGCCGCGCCCGGCGCTCGAAGGGCGCTTCGAATTCTGGCGCAAATTCGGCGAGCACGCCCGCATCGAAATCGCCCCCGGCTTCCACGACTCGACTACCCATGCGGGAGGCTTTTCCGCTCCATCCCATCTCGCCACGGTCGACTGGCTGATCCAACCGGTTGCGAAAATCCAGTTTACCGGCATGTTCTTCACCGGCGAAAACGCCGCCGGATTAGGAGGCCTCCGCCAGGGCTTCACCATCTTCAACGACCTCCGCGCAGTCTCCATTGGAGCCAACGGAGGCTGGGCGCAACTTTCCATTCAAGCCACCAAGCGCCTGACCTTCAACCTGTTCGGAGGCGAAGAAAACGACCGTGCCGCGGACCTGATCAGCGGCGATATCCACAACAACTCCATGTACGCCGCCAACGCCATCTACCGGCTGGGCTCGAACGTGTTGCTGGGCGCCGAAATTTCGCAGCTCCGCACCAACTATTTCCTGCTACCGTCAAAATTGAACAATCACTATGACCTTTCGCTGGCCTATCTTTTTTAGGCATGTGGCGCGCGCGTTGACGCGTGCCGCGTCGAAATTCGTGTCGACGTTTTTAGTTGCTCTCCCCCTGCTGGCCTCCACTGTAAGCGGCCGCATCGAGCTCCGCGATTCCCGCGAACCCTCCGTCCGCAAACACCTCGATTATTCCGGAGCAGTGATCTCCCTATCCCCCGCGATGCCCTCCAATCCGGTAACCGCGCACGTAACCATGCGCCAGAAAAACAAAACCTTCTCCCCCCATGTTCTGGCAATAGCCGCCGGAACCTACGTCGATTTTCCCAACGACGACCCGATTTTCCACAATGCCTTTTCGAGCTACAACGGTCAGATTTTTCGACCTTGGCCTCTACTCCCAGGCTCCACCAAATCGGTTCGTTTCCAGCGCGAAGGCATCGTGCGCGTGTTCTGTAACATCCACTCGGCCATGTCCGCGGTCATCGTCGTGCTGCCGACGTCCTATTTCGCAACCACCGCAAGAGATGGCACCTTCCAGATCTCTAACGTCCCCCCAGGCGACTATCAGCTAAACGTTTTTCATGAGCGTGCCACTGAAGGCACCTTAATCGCCCTGTCCCGGCGCATTACGGTCGACGGCACGATCTCGCTCCCGCCCATTGTGATCTCCGAGGCCGGTTTCCTCCAGATGCCGCACAACAATAAATATGGCGGCGTCTACCCACCCGAAACCGACGACCACTCCATCTATCCGGCGGCCAAAAAGGACTGAAAGGATGTCCATTAACCTTACAGGCTGCGACGTTGGTCTGGGTGCCACGCTTCGCCGAGTGCGAAAAAATGTTGGTTGGCCGCTGATAAACGCGGATGAACGCGGATTTGCCGGCTGTTCCTCGGCGTTCATCGGCGGCGAACATTGTTTTTACCTTTTTGCCCAGGGATTCTCATGCTAGCTCCCGACCGGGTTTCCCTCCTGTGGCGCATTCTTCTGTCTACTTCCATCGCCGTGACTCTTTTATTCGGCGTCACCGGCTGGATCGTTCAAGACAACGCCACCCGCACCACCGCTTCGAGCCTCGATGAAGAAGTTCGCGCGAGCTTCCACGCCTACGATTCCCTATGGCAATCCCGAGCCGACATGCTAGCCTCAGTCAGCCTGGTGGTCAGCCGCATGTCCGACGTGCGCGCGGCCTTCTCCACCGGAGATGCCGCCACCATTCGCGATACCGCCAAGGAGCTGTGGGACAAGATTTCCAGGGAAGACGCCATCTTCCTGGTCACCGATCCGAGAGGAAAAGTGATTGCGTCACTGGGCGGAGTCACCGATAGCGCCTTGATGGGCGACCTGCCGGTCGTGCGCCAAGCCGCGTCACAATTCCCACAGCAGGCCAAAGGATTCTTCATGTCCGGAGGCCATCTGTATCAAATCGCCGTGACGCCTGTTTATGTGCAAGCCGGCCGCGAACCTGGATTGCTGAACGTTCTCGTCGCCGGCTACACCGTGGACGACCAGGCCGCCGGCCGATTAAAGGAAGCCACCGGCGGCAGCGAATTCGTCTTCTTATCGAACGGGAAAATAGCCGCTTCCACCATGAGCGCGGTTGCCGATTCGCAGATTCGCACCCGGCCAGCCTCATCCGATCCCGCTCGCGTAGAAGCCGCCGGCGTGGAGTACACTATGCTCTCGAACCCCTTGCCCGATGTTCAGGGCAACCCTATCGGCGAGCTGCGGATTCTCCGTTCTTTCGAAGGCGCGCGCCAGCACCTCGCCGCGCTCAGAAGAAATATCGTTCTCCTGTGGCTTTGCGCGGTGCTCCTGGGCTTGGGCCTGACTTATTATGGAGCGCGAAGAATTTTGGAGCCGGTGCGCGAGTTGGACCGCGGCGCGAGTGAAGTCGCGCATGGGAACTACGAGTATCGAGTCCCCGTCACGAGCAACGATGAACTGGGCCGGTTGGCCCAAGCCTTTAACACCATGTGCGCATCGATTCAGGATGCCCAGCACGAATTGATCCGCCAGGAGCGCATCATGACTATCGGCCGCTTGTCGTCCTCCATCGTTCATGATCTGAGGAATCCCCTGGCCGCCATCTACGGCGGAGCCGAAATGCTGGTCGATGGAGACCTGACTGCTCCCCAAGTCCAGCGCCTGGCAGGAAACATTTATCGCGCGTCGCGTCACGTGCAAGAGCTATTGCAGGAGTTGGTCGAGGTCGGGCGCGGCAAGAGCATTCCTTCCGAGGTTTGCCGCTTGAAAGATATCGTCACCGCCGCCTGCGACGCTTATGCCACTACGGCTGAGGCGCAGCAAGTCTCGGTCAGTGTCGACGTTCCGGACAAAATCGAATTGCCGTTGGAGCGCGCCCGCATGGAGCGGGTGTTCCTGAACCTGATTGACAACGCGCTGGACGCCATGCCCAGCGGCGGTTCGCTGCATATATCTGCTGAAACCGATTCGACCGCGGTAGTAGTCAGCGTAGAGGATTCCGGGCCGGGCATCTCGCCGCAAGTACGCCCGAGACTCTTCCAACCGTTCGCGACGGTGGGCAAAAAGAACGGAGTGGGCCTCGGCTTGGCTCTATCTCAACAAGCAGTGCTGGACCACGGAGGCGAACTGTGGGCCGACGCCGCCGCCACCAAAGGTGCCCGCTTTATGCTGAGACTGCCTCTCTAGCATTGTGTGTGCCGCATCGACACTCGTGTCGATGCTCCAGGGGACGGTGTCGAGACGAGTCGACACGGCACGCATTAGTGCGTGCGCCACATAGCTAATAAGATTTGAGACGCAGTGGGCGGGCGATTTTGGGCAGCTATCTCAGTCAATTTTGTGCGTTTCCCGCTGTATCAGAGCCCATAACTTCGCCACATGCTCCCGTTCGGTAAGGAGCGCCCCGATAGAAACCCGCACCACCCACCGCCCATTCAGGATGGCCGGAGTCAAATAAGCCTCGCCGGAACGGTTCACCCTCTCTGCCCATTCCAAAGTGTGCCGATCCAGATCAAGCCCAGCGGGTTTGTGTAGGATACAGACGGTTTGTAATACGACCGGAGCAACTACTTCCCACCCATCCGCCGAACGAACCTGTTCGGCAAACCATTGCGCGTTCTCCAGATCTCGGCGAAGTCGGGTCTGCAAGCCGGTAACTCCTTGTTCCCGAACGGCAAACCAGATTTTCAGCGCCCGGAAGCGGCGCCCTAACGGAATCCCCCAATCGCGTAAGTTCTTCACTTCCTTATCAGCCGCCGATTGGAGATAACTGGGATTCGTAGACATCACCCGAATCAAGTGCTGCGGATCACGGACGTAGTAAAGCGAACAATCAAAAGCAATTCCTAGCCATTTGTGGGGATTAAGCACCAGCGAATCCGCTTCTTCAATACCGTTCCACATCCAGCGGCATTCCGGCAGAATCATAGCGGACCCCGCCATCGCCGCGTCGACATGTACCCACATCCCATGCTTTTTCGCGATTCGAGCAATAGATTCGATAGGATCGAGCGCCGTTGAAGTAGTCGTGCCTGTTGTAACGACCACAGCGCAGGGCCTCAGGCCGGCGGCTAAATCAAGCTCGATCCTCTCGGTTAATGCTCGAGGGTTCATCGCAAACTCTTGATTATGCTCGATAATATGAACATACTGGAAACCAGCAAGCGCCGCCGCCTTATTCACCGAGCTATGACTGTGGGCGGAAACATAGACTACTTGGCCGCCTTTTTCGCGAGCGCAAATGAGCGCTAAGAGCGTGCAGGTTGAGGCTGTATCGTGAATTACGCCGGACCAAGCATCGGATAAGCCGACCATCTGCCGGATCCAGTCGGTGGTGACTTCTTCGAGTTCTGTCAGCGCCGGGCTGGATTGCCAGGATAGACCCAACACGCCCAATCCGGTGCTGGCGTAATCGCCTAAAACGCTGGACAGTAACGCATTACAGGGGAAATATCCGAAGAAGTTCGGAGATTGCCAGTGCGATAATCCGGGCACGATGATGCTCTCCAGATCGGCCATGATGGAGTCGAAGGACTCCGGATTTTCGGGAGGGGCGGCGGGCAGTTGAGAACGAATTTCGCCCGGGGCGGTGCGGGACATCACATTGTAATCAGCGACTTTGGCGCGATAGTCTGCGATCCAGTCAATGAGCTGATGGCCCGCTTTGCGAAATTCCTCAGGGGTCATCGGCCAACTACGATGATTTGAAAAGTATCCGGAAGGGCTTGTGGGCGGCCTTTTGCGGGGGCGGGACCGAATTCGGCGGCGGGTAAATAGAGCTTGTGCGCCTTCTGGTCGGACGCGATGGTGCGGGCGCCGCGCTGGGTGGCGATGGTCGCAACCACCTGATTCTTATCGTCGACCATGGTGATGTTGGAATCGTTACCGTTGGCGCTGAACGCGTAGCCGTCGTCGAAGGCGACTCCGTCGACTCCGCTGCCGATCGGGGGCGTCGCGATCACCTTACCGGTGGCAGGGTTGCTTACGATCATCATTTTATTGCTACAGACGGAATAGAGAATCACTTTTTTGGGATCGATGGCCAAGCCGCTGGGGCCGTCGCAGGGGGCGATGGAATAGTGCTTTGAGACCAGCGCGTTTTTGGCGTCGATTTCGACGATTTCGTTCTTGTCTTCGAGGTTCGCGTAGACGTGGCCTTTGCCGTCGACTTGCGCGAACTCCGGTTTGCCTCCCAGGGGAACGGACGCGGTGATTACGTCGCCGGTTTTAGCGTCGATCACGGTGGAATCGCTCGAGCGGCCGTTGAAGGTGAAGACGCGGTGGGTGACCGGCTCATAGATGATGGCATCGGGATTCTGGCCGGTTTTTACTTTCCCCAAGACCTTCAAGGTTTTAATGTCGAATACGGTTACGTCGTTATCGGCGCCGTCGCTGGTGAAGCCTTTGCCCAAATCGGGCGCGATGGCGATGCCGTGGACGCCTTTGGTATCGGGAATGGTTCCCACTACTTTATCGGTGGTGGTGTCGATGACTTCGGTTTGGGTAGCGTGCGAGACGTAGAGCCGGTGATTGGCGCTATCGACAAAGGCGTAGTCCCAGCGGGTGGCACCGGGGATTTTGATCTTGTCGATCACTTTATACGTGGGGGGCGCGGCGAAAGCCAGCGCGGCTACCGTGACGAGTAGGAACATTTTCATGGCACTGATGATATTAGCGCAAACTGAAGATTACCTGAAGAGCACTTCGTGCACTTTTTGAAGCAGGTCGGCTTTGTGGTAAGGCGGGGGGAAGACCTCAAATCCGGCGAGCGACTCGCGGAGCTCCAGGCGGTCGTCCTGAAGAAGGCCTCCTACGATCAGCACTTTCATTTTCTGGCATTTCGTGCGCAGATAAACGGCGGCATCGTGGCCGGGCAGGCCTTCGACGTAGGTTCTGGTGATTAACAGATCGGGCTGGATATCCTTCAGGCGATCCACCGCGTTACCCAGATCGCCGGTTGAGAGGACAGTGTAGCCGGCTTCTTCCAATGTTTCCTTGACAACGGAACGCACTACTGGATCTGAAACCAGCAGGAGGATGGTGGACTTCATTAAAGGGCTGTATTCCACAGTTACATTATGAACTTAAAACTTGCGTTTGCTTGAGACGGCTTGACAGGGCTTCTTTCGGAGGCGTAGAGTATAGCGAAGATATGGCGAAAGTACTTACCCTTGCGCTTCCCCTGGGCTGGCGCCATCCCACCGATCCCGATACGCTGCCCAGCGGCGTCCAAGGTATCGATTTTCCTCGCGGACGCATCTCTGAAATCGCCGGTCCGCCCTCCTCCGGCCGCACCAGCCTGCTCGATTCACTGCTGGCCACGGCGACCCATCGCGGCGAGCACTGCGTGCTCATCGACACGCGCGACTCCTTTGACCCTCCCTCTGCCGCCGCTTATGGAGTTCGCCTGGAAAAGCTCATCTGGATCCGCTGCCGGGGGAATGCCGAACATGCCCTGCGCGCCACAGACCTGGTGCTGCATAGCGGAGGCTTCGGCGTCATCGCGCTGGATCTGGCGGACGTGACGGCTGCGGCACTGAACCGCATTCCGCCTACGGCGTGGTTCCGTTTCCGCCGCGTGGTGGAACCTACACAAACCATCTTCGTAGTCCTCGCCAATCGTCCGGTAACCAAATCCTGCTCGACTCTGTTGATTGAAACGCGCCGCCGCAAGGCCAAATTTCTGCGCGGCGTGGAGTACGAAATCGCTCCTCGCAAACCATCCGGAAAGGAGCCGGTGAAGTTCCATGTTCGCCTGCATAAACTGGCTGCCCGTGAATGGGTCGCAAGCTGAAAATCTGCGCGAGCTCGCGGACGCTTTTTCTCCCTGGGTCGAACAGGTGGCACCGGACACCGTGCTGTTCCCGCTCGACGGTCTGCATCGGATTTTCGGCGATGCGCGTGCCACCGCGAAGGCCTTGGCCGTGCGCGCTCCCGGAGCCTCCATCGCCATTGCCTCACTGCCCGATACCGCGGTGCTGGCCGCCCGCAATCTGCCGGGAGTCGTGATCATCCAGCCTGGCGAGGAGATACACTATCTGGGGCCGCTTCCTCTGGATTGTCTGCCGCTCGATCCGGCTATGTGGAAGATTCTCGACCGCTGGGGTCTGCGCACCTTTGAGGATCTCGCCTGCCTGCCGGAAAACGGCCTGCATGACCGTTTAGGCGATGCCGGAATGCGGTTGCAGACTATGGCCCGCGGGGCGCTGGGGCGACCTTTAAAACCCTTCATCGACGAAACTATTTATGAACAGCGCATCGAGCTCGACGATGCGCTGGAGCTGCTGGAACCGATCCTTTTCCTGCTCGCGCGTTTTTTGAACGACCTGTGCGCGAGCCTCAAATCGCAATCGCTGGCTGCCGGAGAACTGCATCTTACTTTGAACCGGACGCAACGAATCCTGAGACTCCCTTTCCCTACCCGCGATGTCAAATTTCTGCTGAAGCTGCTGGAGCACAATCTCGAATCCGCTCTTCCGGGCGAGCCGGTTTCCATCCTGATCCTGCGGGCCATCCCCACGGCCATGCGGTTTTTGCAGCACGATTTGTTCACGCTTCCCGCGCCGGAGCCGGAACGCCTGGAATCGACTTTGCAAAAGATCCGCGCCATGGTCGGACCTGAAAACGTGAAGATCCCGGAGATTCCGGATACCTACCGCCCAGGGTGGGGAGCGGCCGAATCGAATCTGGCATTTCGCCATTTCCGTCCTCCGCTCGATGCGCGCGTGGATAAAGAACGTCTTCGCGCCTCGGGGATTCAGGGAATCATTGAAGAAATTTCCGGACCCTGGCGCACTTCGGGCGATTGGTGGCGCGCCGACGCCTGGGACCGCGACGAATTCGACCTGGCCTTATCCGACGGCGTCCTCTACCGCTTGAATTTCAATCGCCAGTCGCAAAAATGGCAACTGGAGGGAGTGTACGACTGAAGGAACTTTTCCCCGCCAACTTCGTCTCAATTGGCAATGATCAGGATACTTGCGTCTTTTTTACTGGCCCTCACCGCCATGGCTGCCGACATTTCCGGGGAATGGGAGTTTACCGGCAAATCTCTCGGCGACACTATGTATGCCCGCATCACTCTGAACAGCGACGGCGCCAAACTCACGGGGAATCTTAACGAGCTGAAGCTGGAAGGGTTCATCGACGGGGATAAGCTCAACTTCACCGCCAAGCGTCCCAACGGGCAAACCTTCGGCTCGTTCGAAGGCGCGGTTCATGGCGATCAGATCTCCGGCACGGCGGTGGTGAGGAACGAAAAAGCGGAGTGGTCCGCTCGCCGCGCCCTTCGCGCGCCGGCGGCTCCGCGCACCCTGGATTTTGAGCCAAAGGAGTTTCATCGCGTCTTCTCCGATGCCATTCCTCCGGTGCTTCACGTATTCCCGGGTGATACCGTACGCACCTGGACGGTCGATGCCGGCGGCACCGATCCTAAGGGCGTGCGCCGGTCCCAAGGCGGCAATCCTGAGACTGGACCTTTCTATGTTGAAGGCGCGTTTCCAGGAGACACGCTGGTCGTGAAGCTCACCAAGGTCCGTTTGAATCGCGATTCGGCCGGCAGCGGGGATCAAATTGTCGATTCCGCGCTCAACTCCGGCTATATCCGCCGGACCAAATTTAAAGACGACTACGACAGCGACTGGGTCCTCGATCTGGATAAAGGCGTCGCCCGGCTCAAGAATCCGAGCGAGCATCTTAAGAATTACACGGTAAAACTCCAGCCGATGATGGGCTGTGTTGCCGTCGCTCCGCCCGCGCATCAGGCCATGCGCACCGGCTTCCTTGGGTCCTATGGAGGCAACATGGATTACAACCAGATGCGGGAAGGAACGACGCTTTATCTGCCTGTCTACGCGCCGGGCGCGCTGTTATTCATCGGGGACGGCCACGCCGCGCAGGGCGACGGCGAATTGACGGGCGACGCGCTCGAAACCTCCATGCAGGTGGAATTCACCGTCGGTCTACTCAAAGGCCAATCGAGCCAGGGTCCGCGCGCGGAAAACGACGAATATCTTATGTCGCTGGGCATCGGCAATTCGCTTGAAGACGCTCTGCGAATCGCCACCACGCAGCTGGTCAACTGGCTCCAGAAGGACTATAAGCTGGAGCCCAACGAGGCCGCCATCGTGCTGGGCACTTCCATGCGCTACGATATCGCCGAAGTGGTTGATCCATTGGTACATATCGTCGCAAAAGTTCGCAAAGACGCGCTCGCGAACATAAAATAAGCTTCGCTCCGATTCCGCCGATACGCTCAATAGTGAGAAACGCGGAGTTGGAGAAGTTTGGCGACTTTGACCTGGCGGGCCGGGCTGTGCATGGCGCATTTACGTACCTGGTATGCGTCACGGTACTCTACTTCACGTCGCCTTTTCACCGCGATTTTCCAGTGTTCTTCCATTTTGCCGCCGGGCTCACCTACTTCTGCAGTTCCATGCGCCTGATCCTCATCTGGAAACGGGAGGCCATTTATAGCTGGAGTCGCCGGGGCTGGCGAACGCTATTTGTGATAGCTCTTAACAGCGTGGCGCTGATGTGGGCAACCTTGTCATGCGTGTCGATCGTTCATTACGGATTCCAAAGCTGGACCACACTGCTGGTCCTGGTGCTGATGTCGGCGACATCCGGGGGATCGATGGTGGTCCTGGTGCCGCGGTGCAATTGGCTGATCATCCATAATGTGCTGCTGATCGGACCCACGGTCGTGGTTTGCTTCTGGATGGGAGGCAAGGAGGGGTTTTCGATCGGCGGACTGTGTCTGGTAATGATTGCCTTTATCTCGCGTCAGGGAGTCGGGTTGTATTCCTCCTACTGGGAGGCCATAGAGAGCCGGGCTCATGAAGTGGAGCGCTCCGCCGCGCTCGAAACCGCCCGCAGCCTCGCGGAGGCCTCCAATCAATCCAAGAGCGAATTTCTCGCCAACATGAGCCACGAAATCCGAACCCCGATGAATGCAGTTCTAGGAATGACCAGCCTGGCACTCGACACGGAATTGAGCGCGGAGCAGCGGGAATGGCTGGACACCGTGCGGACGGCGGGTAACAGCCTGCTGGCCATCCTCAACGATATTCTTGACCTGTCGAAAATAGACGCAGGGAAGCTGGAAATTGAAACCATTCCTTTCTCGCTTCGATCCCTCATGGAAGCATCGTGCCGCACCTTCTCCTTCGAGGCCGAACAGAAAGGGCTGAGCCTTAGCTACTTCATCGACCCGGGCGCTCCGGATTTCTGGATGGGCGATCCGGGCCGCCTGCGCCAAGTGTTGCTCAATCTGCTGGGCAACGCCATGAAGTTCACCGAATCGGGAACCATCGGCGCGCACGCTTCGGTCCTCGAAAAGAACGGGTATTCGCATCTCCGCTTTGAAGTGAAGGATACGGGGCTCGGCATTCCGCGGGAGAAGCAGTCGCAGATCTTCGAGGCATTTTCGCAGGGGGATGGTTCGGTGACGCGGCGCTTTGGAGGCACAGGCCTCGGCTTAACCATCTGCGCGAGGTTGGTGGAACGGATGGGCGGGTCCATTTCCGTCAACAGCCAGCCGGGATGCGGAAGCGCATTTTCATTCAGTGTGCGCGCGGAGCGGCGGGAGGGCATGGCGCCTCCCAAAAAGGCGGACTTCGCGACAGGACTTTTCAATCCTTTGCGTATTCTAGTGGCCGAAGACAACAAGGTGAACCAGAAGGTGGTTTCGCGCATGCTGGAACGGGCCGGCCATACCGTGGCCATCGCTTCGGATGGACAAGAGGCTGCTCATATGTGCGCGGACGGCGCCTTTGACGTGGTGCTGATGGACGTGCAAATGCCGGTGCTCGATGGTTTCGAAGCCACTGCGCTGATCCGCGAAATGGACCGGTCGAGAGGGACCCGCACTCCGCTGATCGCGCTCACCGCCAATGCGATGAACGGCGACCGCGAACGGTGTCTGCTAGCTGGAATGGACGATTACATCACCAAGCCGGTGAGCCGGGAAGAGCTTCTGGCAACCATCGCTCAGTTCGCACCGCTTTTGAAAACGTGAAATCTCCGGCGGCGCGCGGGAGTCAGCCTGGGGACGGGCGCTCGTCACTGTACAAAATATCAGGGAAGAGAGACTACGCGGTCGCGGCCTTGGCCCTTGGCGAGGTAGAGAGCGTTGTCGGCCACACGGATCAGGGCTTCTGAGGAGGGGTCCATGCCGGGACTCCAGCAAGTGGCTCCGAAGCTGCACGTGACGAGATGGGGTTGCTCGTTAATCGCCATCGGTTCATTAGCGAGCGAGGCGCGCATGCGTTCGGCTTGATTGGCGGTGCAGGCGGGATCGCATCCGGGGAGAATGATGAGGAATTCCTCACCGCCGTAACGGCCGACGGCGTCATAGGGGCGGGTAGCGGATTGCATGCGGCGGGCGAACTCGCGGAGGACGGCGTCGCCGGCGAAGTGGCCGTAAGTGTCGTTGACGGATTTGAAATGATCGAGATCGGCGAGCACGAGTCCGACAGAACGATTTTCGCGGACGCCGCGGGCGAGCTCGCGCTGAAAGATATCAAGAATGGAGGAGCGGTTCCAGATGCGGGTCAGGAAATCCTTGGTGGCTTGTTCACGTAGGGCTTCGCGGGCGGCGACCAGCTCGCGCTGCAGGTCGATGATGCGGGTGCCGGCGCGGAGGCGGACCTTGAGCTCGTGCTGGTCGAAGGGCTTGGTGAGGTAGTCATCGGCGCCGGCTTCCATGCCTTCTATCAGATCTTCGCGGAGACCCTTGGAGGTCAACAATAAGATGTAGGTGTACGCGTCCTTGTCTTGAGAGTGCTCGCGGACCCGGCGGCAGACTTCGGGTCCGGTAAGACCGGGCATAACCCAGTCGAGAATCGCCAGTTTGGGCGCGTCCTCGGCCTGGAGATAATTCCAAGCTTCCACGCCATCGCAGGCTACGACGACTTCGTAACCCCATTTGCGGAGAGTGGCATCAAGCAGATGCCGCGAGACAATACTGTCATCGGCGATTAAAATCCGCATGGTTCCCCATCTGACACTGTTTTTGATTATAGCCGCACAACGTTTTTTATTCCTGACACCTATATTTATATCGGCAGCTTCGGCGTTGATGTTAAAGTGACGGGATGCCGGTTCTGGTTTTGCGGCACGAGCCCTTTGAACACCTGGGTTATTTCGCGGATGCGATGGAATCATATCGTTATCATGACCTGGGCGATTCCTGGTCCGAGGAGCCCTATAACGGGTTGATTATCATGGGCGGCCCTATGTCGGCGAACGATGATCTTCCGGGTTTGCGGGATGAGCTGCGGGTGATAGAAAAGGCGCTGCGGGAGGATATCCCAGTGCTAGGAATTTGTCTTGGATCACAGCTGATTGCGCGGGCACTGGGGGCCACAGTTTATCGGAACAGTGAGCTGGAGATCGGCTGGGAGCCGGTTTGGCTGACAGACGCGGCGCGGCACGATGTCCTGTTTAATCAGCTAAAGTCGCCGGAAATGTTTTTTCACTGGCATGGGGAAACCTTCGATCTACCAGCGGGGGCGGAACGGTTGGCTTATTCAGAAAAGTGTCGTCATCAGGCTTACCGGTATGGGCGGGGGGTTTATGGGATCCAATTTCATCCTGAGATTACAAGCGAGATGATCGCGGACTGGTGCGTGCAGCCGGTGAATTGCGCGGATGTGGCGGCAGCGGGTACGATCGATCCTTTCTTGTACGATACCCGGCAGAGTTCGCGGCGCATTATCGATGCGTGGGTGGGGTTGTTGTGAGGTGCTGCTTATTGTTGTTGTTGGCGCTAGGAGTTTCGGGGCAATCATCGCAGAAATTCCGGACTTTTTATTCAGTCGGTGATGCGGGGGTTCCAGTCGATTGGCGGGGCTCGGAGGCAACCGCGTCGGATGGCGTGCGGTGGGCGGCGGCGAGGCGCGGGTTGTATCGGGGGGCATCTGTCGGGTCTGGGGAATATTTCGCGGGGAAAAGGTATTTGCCGGATGACGAGGTACTTGGGTTGTCGCCGGATTCGTCGCGCGGGATGTGGGTGCGGACGCGAACAGGAGTATCGCATATTGAATTGCGTGAGATGACCCTCGAACAGAAGGCGGCGGCGTTCGAGCAGAGGGTTACGGCTCGGCATGACCGCTACGGGATGGTCGCGGATTCGCGGCTGGCGAGAGGCGGCGATTTGTCGAGCAACGTTTTGGAAGCCAATGACAACGACGGCTTATGGACGGCGATGTATGGGGCGGGGGAATGCTTTCGGTACGCGGTGACTAAGGATCTGGATGCGCTCGCTCGGGCTCGGAAGGCTGTGGAGGCGGTGCTGTTTTTGGAAGAGGTGACGGGGGTTCCAGGGCTGCCGGCGCGGTCTTATGTGAAGAAGGGCGATCCGCGGCCGAAGGATGGGATGTGGCACTGGACGAAGGATGGGCAGATTCAATGGAAGGGCGATACCAGCTCCGATGAGATTGTGGGGCATTTTTTCATTTTGAGTATTGCTTATGATTTGCTGCCGGATGAGGCGCTGAAGGCTCGGATGGCTCGGGCGGCTCGGACGATGATGGATTACATTGTGGCGCACGGGTACAATTTGATCGACGCTACGGGGAAGCCTACGACTTGGGGGAAATGGTCGCCGGAATATTTCGCTGGAAAGGGTAAGTCGGATAGCGCGCTGAATGCTCTGGAGTTGTTGAGTTTTCTGAAGGTGACGGAGCATATGACGGGCGATCCAAAATATGCGGCGGAATATCAGAAGGTCGCGGTCGGGATGAAGTACGCGGAGCAGGCGGCTCGGTATCTGGAGTTGAGGGTCGAGATTAATTATTCTGATGAAGAGCTGGCGATGTTGTCGTTCTATCCGTTCTTCCGGCATGAGAAGGACCCTGCGGTGGTGAAAGCGCTCAAGCAGTGGTGGCAAAACTGTGAGAGGGAGAAGAATCCGTTGTGGACTTATATATATCGTTCGGCCCAGCCGGCGGCGAAGATCGATTTGGAGGGGGCACTGGAAACTCTTGAACGGATTCCTATGGATTTGATTTCCTGGAGAGTCATCAATTCCGATCGGAAGGATGTCGTGATGGAGAAGGAGCTCGATCGGGCGCGGCAGAGGCAGTCGCGTGACCTGCTGCCGGCGGATGAGAGGCCGGTGATGAAGTGGAATGGGAATCCTTTCGTGGTGGATGGAGGAAGCGACGGGCTTTCGGAAGATGATGGAGGATTCTTTTTATTGGCGTATTGGATGGGGCGTTATATGGGTACGGTGCCTGCTTCACGGTGATCGCGTATCATGAAGGTGAAGAAAAAATTGGCCGCCGATGAACGCGGATGAACGCCGATTCAACGTAAGTACAGTTAGGAGAAACTCATGCAGAATTCGGTTCTTGTGCCCATGGTGGTGGAGCAGACGTCGCGCGGGGAGCGTGCGTTCGACATTTACTCTCGCCTGCTGAAAGAGAACATTATTTTTCTGGGCACGCCGATTGACGATAACGTCGCGAATCTGATTATTGCCCAGATGCTGTTTCTGGCGGCTGAGGATCCGGAGAAGGATATTTCGATTTATATCAATTCACCGGGCGGTTCGATTACCGCGGGTTTAGCGATTCTGGACACGATGCGCCTGGTAGAGCCGGAGATCGTGACCTATTGCATCGGGCAAGCTGCGTCCATGGCGGCCGTTCTGCTGGCCTGCGGGAGCAAGGGCAAGCGGTTCAGCCTGCCTCACTCGCGGATTTTGATTCACCAGCCTTCGATGAGCGGACTGGCCGGACAGGCTACCGATATCGATATTTATGCCCGGGAAATTCTGCGTATGCGCGAGACGCTGAATGAGATTCTCGCGAATGCGACGGGACAGCCGGTGGATAAGATCGCGCGCGACGTGGATCGCGATTATATTCTGGAGCCGGATCAGGCGCTCGAATACGGACTGATCGACCGCATCATCGATAGCCGCAAACTGGTTCCAGTCGCCAAGTAAATACTAACCGGCGGCCAATTCAGGCGTCATAGCAGGGTGAATTACGCACTCTGCATTGCGATGCTGGCGGCGGTTGCGTGCGGCCAGACGTTTGAGGCGGCGTCGATCAAACTTAACAATTCGGGGCGGCCGGGGTACGGGATGAGACTCGATCCCGCGCGAATCAAAATCATCAATTCGCCGCTGAAGTTCTGCGTGCAGATGGCTTGGGACGTCAGGGAATTCCAGGTGTCGGGCGGGCCAAACTGGACCGAAACCGATCGCTACGACATCGACGCCGTGGCCGCGGAGCCTTTCAAGGACAAGGAGTATCGGGCGATGCTGCAGGCGCTGCTGGCGGATCGGTTTGGGCTGGTGATACATCGTGAAAAGCAGGAAAAGGCGGGCTTCATTCTGGTGGTCGGGAAAAACGGCCCCAAAATGCCGCCCCCTGGGGAGGATCCCGGCATGATGTTCAGCCGGACGGCGTCGGGGGATGCGACGTTGAAGGCTACGAGCGCGTCGATGAGCCAGTTGGCGCTCAGTCTGTCCAACCGCTTGGGCGTCACCGTGGTCGACAAAACGGGGATCGAGGGGCGCTTCGATGTGTCGTTCCAGTGGACGCCGGATGCGGCGAGCGAGCCGAGAGTGTCGAAATCGGGCGAGCCGCTGCCGTTGCCTCCGGCGGATGCGGTGCCAGGTCCCAGCATATTTGCAGCGTTGCAGGAGAGATTGGGACTCAAGCTTGAAGCGCGAAAAGTGCCGGTGGAGATCATCGTGATCGATAGGGCGAATCGTCCATCTGAAAATTAGTCGCGCGGCTGAATTAGTCCGGGCCTGGCAGTTCCTCCGCATGTCAGATCTTTGGGGTCCGGGTGGGGCAGGCGGTTTCGCCTGTCAACGAGGTTTCATCAAGCTACTAGGATGTATGATCGGGGTATGAAACTGGCAATTCTATGTCTGTTGGCGGGACTGGCGTCAGGGGCGGAAATTCCGAAGGACACGCACGTGCTCCTGAAGATGGTCAATTCGATCAGCACGCGGACGACGCAGGAAGGGGCGCAGGTATATATGCGGATTGCGTCTCCTATTTCCGATGGCACCAGGATCATCGTTCCGGTGGGGTCCTATGTGCAGGGGACGGTACTGATGGCTAAACGCAGCGGCAAAGTCTCGGGGCGGGCGCAGTTGGCGATTCGCCTCGAAGTGCTGACGCTGCCGGGTGGAAAGACGCTGAAGTTTTCTCCGCATGTAAGCTCGGTGGATGACGGCGAGACGACTCAGAGAGTCGTGAATAACGAAGGAAAGATCGAGCAGGGCTCGACCGTGGGCCGGGATGCGGAGCGGATCGCGATTCTGGCCGGTACCGGCGCGGGAATCGGAGGCGTGGCCGATCGAAGCTGGACGGGCGCGGGCATCGGGGCTGGAGCGGGAAGCGCAGTGGGCGTCGCTACTGCGCTGCTGACGCGGGGGCGCGAAGTCGAGTTACGGCAAGGGTCGAGTTTGGATGTGGTGTTCGACCGCGCCCTGGTGGTGGATTAGGCTTTGCCTAGAGTCCAGCCTTTGCGGTAGACCGGCTTGATTAATTTGTTCGCTTCCGCATTGTTGGTCTTCATTTTTTCGCTGTCCCATTCGAGCTTGCCTTCGAAACGGAGCGCGAGCGTTCCTAGAAGAATCCACTCGGTGAAAGGTCCGGCGATGGAGAAATTGCTGTCGGCGGGTTCGCCGGTTTTCGCGGCATGAATCCAATCAGCGTGGTGGCCGGCTTCGCTGCTGGCGGGAGCTCGCTTGAGAATCGCGGGCGGCATTTTGTAGTCCTTCATGCGCTCGGCTGGAACCAGACGGGTGCCTTCGCCATAGGTGCCTGTGGTGATGAAACCTTTATCGCCGATGAAGAGGCTGCCATTATATGAGATGCGGCCTTTACGCTCGGGAGCAGGCTGACCTTCGCGCGGAGGACGCGGGAGGTCCCCTAGAATTTCGTCCGGGGAGATGCCTTCGGGGGCGGGTGGCGGCTCCGTCATGCCGTCGTGCCAGAAAATTTTGACGGGAGGCATGTTGCCGCGCTGCGGGAAATCGAAACGGATGATCGATTTCTTGGGGAACATGAAGCTGCTCTTGCCTTCCTGCATGATGCATTCGACACTGGTGGGCGCGCCGAGCATGAGCGCCATGTTCGGGGCACCCAGAATGTGGCAGGCCATGTCGCCCAGGGCTCCACAGCCGTAGTCGTAGAAGCCGCGCCAGTTGAAGGGGGCGATCGGCTCGCGCTTTCCATTGGCCTCGGGCGGAAACAAGCTGTAAGGACGCC
The DNA here is from genome assembly GCA_963698105.1 of Bryobacterales bacterium. Lineage (GTDB taxonomy): Bacteria > Acidobacteriota > Terriglobia > Bryobacterales > Bryobacteraceae > Palsa-187. Next base: position 146,213 of record CAVOPN010000019.1, on the reverse strand, counting down.
CTGCGGTGGAAACACCGGTCCAGACGTCCCAATCCATGGTGGAGGGAACAGGTGCGGGAGTAGGTTCCTCGGTTCGGCCCTGGGGCCAGATGGGGCGATTGGTCCAGGCGTGGACTTCGCCGACGTTGCCGATGGCTCCATCCCAGATCATTTCGGCGCACTGGCGGGTGCCTTCGTTCGAATAGCCCTGGTTACCCATTTGCGTGGCGACTTTATATTTTGTGGCCAGGTGGGTTAGCAGGCGCGCTTCCCAAATGGTGCGCGTGAGAGGTTTCTGACAGTAGACGTGCTTGCCGCGTTCCATCGCCCAGGTGGTGCAGATGGTGTGCATGAAATCCGGCGTGGCGACGATGACGGCGTCAATGTTCTTGCCTTCCTTGTCGAACATCTGGCGGAAGTCGGTATAGCGCCGCGCTTTGTCGAACTTATTGAACATGTCCTTGGCGCTTTCGGCGTCAGGATCGCAGAGTGCGACGATATTTTCCTTGGCGTTATTGCAGATGTTAATGCTTGAGCGGGCTTTTCCGCCGGCGCCGATGGACGCGATATTCAGTTTTTCATTCGGCGATTTGAAGCCGAGCATCTTCAGGTTCGGCGAGCTGCCGAATCCCGCGGCGGGGACTGCCCCGGCGAGCAGGGAGCCGAAGAAAAAGTGGCGTCGATTGAGAGTGTAGTTGGGCATGGCGAACTAGGCCGAGAGGGCGTCTCCTAAACCGAAAGTTTAGCAGAAGGTGAGATCGAGTCGCGCTGTGATCGATTCTGCGAGAAATCGAACCTGAGCACTTGTGCCGACTCTCAGTGTCTTTTTCGGAATTGTGGTTCGAATGTATTACGACGATCATGCGCCTCCGCACTTTCATGCAATCTATGGGGAGTTTGAGGCCCATATCGGCCTCGATCCGCTTGAACTGATTAAGGGAAGCTTCCTCGACGTGCACTGGAACTGGTGCTCGATTGGGCGGAACTACATGCGGATGAACCGCGCGAGAATTGGAATAGAGGGCAGCGCCATATAGAGGTGGCCCCCATTCGCCCTTTGGAGTAATTCGATGCATCGCATAGTTAGAGTGAAACCGGTCTCAGACTACATTTTGGAAATTGACTTCAGTGATGGAGCCTGGGGTAGGGTCGATCTTTCCGATCGGCTTTTGGACCAGTGTTTGAGCCTTTGTTGGATAGGAATGTGTTTAGGCAAGTGCAGATAGACGAGTACGGTGCTCTCTACTGGCCGAATGGCGCGCATCTTGCACTCGACGCTCTCTATCGATCAATCGAAGAAGAAGCTGCAGGCGCCGAACGCCGAGGGATCCTTCATCTCCAGGATCCCGAAAACTCCGAAGTTTCGCTGTGTGGTATCCGCAGAGATATCAACTCCCTACGAGAACATGGATTTCTAGTGCCTTGCCCGCCGGGGCAGCGAAACAAGGGTTGGGTCGATATACCGTCGACCTAAGGCACGACTGCCCGAGATGTTTGGCTCACGCGCAACGAAGAGGATTGCTGGTGGGCGCGCAGGGACTCGAACCCCGGACCCCCTCGGTGTAAACGAGGTGCTCTAACCAACTGAGCTACGCGCCCTGCTGCTCTATTTTATCAGAGCGCCTTGCGCATGGCGGTTCAGTGGCGGAATTGACGCGGTCTTTGATGGAAGTGGTGCACCGCCAAACCCACCAAATAAGGAGGGGCTGGAGCAGAAGACGTCCCCAGAGCAGCGCCGGCAGGAAGCGCGGCGGCTCCGGCTGCGATGGGATGAGCGGCCATATAGATGTTTGCGGAAAATACCGCAACTAGCAGCGCCACCAGACCCAGGGCCGCCGCACGGCGGATGCGGGGAATGAGCACACCGAGCCCGCCAAGCATTTCGGGGATGCCGCTGATCAAGACCATGGCGCGATGCCAGGGGATGTACGTCGGCCTTATTTCATGTACATCGCGGCTTTACAAAATGGAGCGTTCCGGCGCAGGTGTGGAAGACTACCGCGATTCCCAGAAAACCTTCTGAGATTTGGTGAGCATGGCCCATAATCGGACGGCGGTATAATAATTGCTTAAGGCCCTAGGAGTTTTGCGCATGAAGACCTACCTGAAGTTCGGATCCCTGATCGCGGTGATTTTGGGAACTCTGCTGTGGCTCGCGATGGGCGGCATCAGCGAAACGAAGACGTATTACAAGACCATCGCCGAATTGAATCAGATGGGCGACAACGGCAAGGAGCATCGTCTGCGGGTGGGCGGGGATGTCGCGGATTCGATCACGCACCATGGGCGCGAGGTGCGGTTTACCCTGACTCAGGACAAGCTGATTTTGCCGGTAGTTTATAGCGGCATCGAACCTCTGCCCGACACTTTCAAGCCGGGCGCGCAGGCGCTGGCCGACGGCAAACTGGGCGCGGACGGGGTGTTTCACGCGACCAAGATTCAGGCCAAGTGCGCGTCCAAGTACGAAGCCAAGCCAATTCAGCAACCGTCGACGGGCCCTCGCGCGTCTCTATAAGTACACACTATGGAAAATATCGGCGCGCTCTCGGTTTTGCTTGCCTTCTGTTTCGCGATCTATGCGATTTTCGCTTCGGTTATCGGAAAAGTGACCAAGCGTCCGTTTCTGATCTTGTCTGGTGAACGCGCGGTGTACTCGATCTGGGTGTTGATCACTATTGCGGCGGGCATCCTGATTTATTCGCTGATGAACGGCGATTACCGGATGGCCTACGTCGCGCACTACACCAATCGTGCGATGCCCAGCGTTTATAAGTACACGGCGTGGTGGGGCGGACAGGAAGGATCGCTGCTGTTCTGGAACTGGCTTCTGGCCAGCTACGGAGCGGTAGTGGTGTTCCGGAATCAACGCAAGTTTCGCGAGATGATGCCGTGGGTGGTCGCAGTGATGATGGCGACGCAGGTATTTTTCCTGACGCTGGTGGTGTTCATCGAGAGTCCGTTCAAAGTGCTGATGGTGGGCGGGCGCGTGATGGATGTAGGCGACGGACAGGGATTAAGCGCGCTGCTTCAATACTGGACGATGATCATCCATCCTCCGATGCTGTATCTGGGCTATGTGGGATTCGTCGTGCCGTTCGCATTCGCGATGGCGTCGTTGATCACCAAACAGCCGGGTGAAGCGTGGATCCACGTGACCCGCCGCTGGACTCTGGTGACGTGGATGTTCCAGACGACGGGAGTTCTGCTAGGCGCGGGCTGGGCGTACGCGGTGCTCGGCTGGGGCGGCTACTGGGGCTGGGATCCGGTGGAAAACGCGTCGCTGCTGCCGTGGATTACGGCAACGGCGTTCCTGCATTCGGTGATGATGCAGGAGAAAAAGGGAATGATGAAGGTGTGGAACATGGTGCTGGTTTCCGCCACATTTTTCCTGTGTATCTTCGGAACATTTTTGACGCGGAGCGGGATCGTCAATTCGGTGCACGCGTTTTCTCAAGGACCGATTGGAACATATTTCGTGGTGTTCCTCGCGATCGGCATCGCGGCGACCGTGACGCTAATCGTGAGCCGGCTCGATTTTCTGAAGAGCGAAGCCTCGATGGAGAGCGTCCTGTCGCGCGAATCGAGCTTCCTGTTTAACAACCTGGTCCTGCTGGCGAGCTGTTTCGCGATTTTGTGGGGCACGCTGTTCCCGGTGATTTCGGAAAAATTCACGGGCGAGAAAATCAGCGTCGACGCACCGTTTTTTAATCGGATCAATATTCCCATCGCGATGTTCCTGCTGCTGCTGACCGGAGTGGGTCCGTTGATCGCATGGCGGAAGAGTTCCTTCGACAGTCTGCGGCGAGCGTTCCTGTGGCCGACGGTCGCGGGCCTGATCGTCTCCGGCGGATTGTTCGCGATGGGCGTCAGAAGCTTCTACGCGCTGGTATCTTTCGGTCTGTGCATGTTTGTGCTCGCGAGCGTGGCGATGGAATTCGTGAAGGGCGCGAACGCGATCGCAACCAAGGACAAGGCGGGCTTTATCCCGTCGGTGATCGAGCTGACCCATCGCAACACGCGCCGCTACGGAGGCTACCTGGTGCATGTGGGCGTGGTGATCATGTTCATCGGTTTCACCGGTAAAGCGTTCGACCAGCAGAAGACGGTGGAGATCCAGAGGGGCGATGTGGTATCGCTGGGCAGCTATACGCTGCGCCTGGTGAATATCGAAGAGGGTCAAAACGATAACTACCGGTGGCAGAAAATCGTCATTGACGCGAGCAAGAACGGCGAACATATAGGCACACTGACGCCGGAGAAGCGGCTCTACCTGGCGAAGAAGGAGCCCGCCAGCAACGTCGCGATCCGACGGCGTCCGAACGAGGACCTGTACATCAACTTCGCGGGCCTATCGGACGACGGTCAAAAAGTGGTGATGCAGGCCTATGTGTTTCCGCTGGTGAGCTGGATCTGGATCGGTTACTGGGTGGTGCTGAGCGGAACGATTATCTGTCTGATTCCGAGCAAATCGCGGCTGATCTACCCGCGCACCGAAGTTGTGGGAATCGCGGGAAAACATGCCAAGGTATAGCCTGATATTGGCGCTGGCCGCGGGCTTCTGCTTCGCGCAGACGGCAGTGGATCTGGATTCGAAACCGGTGAACCGGGTGGCAAAAAAACTGGCGTGTTCCTGCGGATGCGCGCAGGATATGACTTGTCAAATGGAGCCAGGCTGCGGCGTCTGTAAGCGCGCGAAGATGAGAATTTTCGCCGAACAGCAAGCCGGCAAAAGCGACTCGCAGATTATCGATGAGTTCGTCGCCGAAAACGGCAAACAGGCTCTGTTCCTGACGCCGGCCGGGTTCGGAACAGCCGGTCCGTTTGTGGCGCTCTCCCTGGGTGCGATCGTGGTGTTGTTCGCGATCAAACGATATCGCAAACCGCACGCCCCAGCTCCTCAAATCGATCCCGTTGTTCTGGAGCGCATCAACAAGGACATGGCGAAGCTCGACTGATGCTACTTATTTTCGTGGTTGTGCTGGTTGTGGCGGCCACTGTCTTTTTCACACTGACAATTCGCACGAAAGACCTGCCGCCGCCGGACCCGGTTTCACCCACCCAGTATCTGGAAGACCGCAAGGCGCAAATTTACGAAAACCTGCGCGACTTGCAGTTTGAGTATCGCGTGGGAAAGCTTTCAGACGAGGATTATCAGCAGACCAAGCTCGGGTTACAGCAAGAGCTGGCCGGCGTGCTGGGGGAAATCGAGAAATTTGGCACCAGCGCTCTCCCCCCTCCGCAGATAAAGGAAACACCTGTGAAAGTCGCCGCCAATGTCTGTCCTCACTGCGCGGCGCGATTCCCGAAGCCGATGAAATTCTGCGGGGAATGCGGAAAGGCCATGGCACTATGAAGATCGCATTCTGGCTGCTGGCTACTGGATGCTGTCTACTGGGAGCCGTCGACGGCACGGTGGTGAACGCGACCAGCGGCCAGTCTCAGGGGTCGGTAATCGTGACGCTGGTGCAGCCGGGCGCCCAGGGGATGCAGACGCTGGCCACCGTTAAGAGCGACTCGGAAGGGAAATTCAAAATTGACAAAGACGTTCCGCCTGGGCCGGCGCTCCTCCAGGCGATTTATCAGGGCGTGCTGTATACGCTGGTACTGCCCCCCGGGGGGCCGACCAACGGAGTTCAAGTCAAGGTGTACAACTCAACATCGAAGGCGGGAGTCGCGAAAGTTTCGCAGCACATGATTCTAATCGAGCCAAGTGCAAACGCCCTCGATATCAGCGAAACGTTTCTAATTGAGAACGAAACGAAGACCACTTTTCAGGATCCCTCGAAAGGCTCGATTCAGTTCTATCTTCCGGAGGCCGCGGACGGCAAGGTCAGCGTGACCATCAACTCGCCGGGCGGCATGCCGATCCAAAGGCCGGCTGAAAAGACCAAGGAAAAGAACGTATATAAAATCGAATATCCGGTCAAGCCCGGAGAGAGCCGGTTCGACGTCAGCTACTCTTTGCCGCCGACCACTACGTTCACGAGCAAGATCCTGCATGGCGAAGGGGTGACGCGGCTGGTCACACCCGCATCTGTGACGCTCGAAGGCGAGGGCGTTGAATCACTGGGGCAGGAGCCGCAGACCAGGGCGCACATCTACGGCGCAGGAGACGCCGGGTACACCGTGCAGATCAGCGGTACGGGATCGCTGCGAAGTCCGGAGGCCGCGTCCGTCGAGGGCGAAGATCCGGGTGAGCCGCAGATTGAAGAGAAGAGTGCCCGCATTTACACCCGCATGTACTATGTGCTGGGCCTGGCCCTCGCGATTCTCGGCCTAGGAGGCGTGCTGCTGTATCGAAAGAGCGCAGCGTGAACGCTCTCGAAATCGACGGTGTCTCAAAATACTTCGGCGATTTCCCGGCCCTTCGCGATATTAGATTTCAAGTCCACGCCGGTTCGGTGGTCGCGATGCTGGGCCGCAATGGCGCGGGGAAAACGACTCTCCTGCGGATTCTCGCGGGACTTGCGACGCCTTCGAAAGGATCTGTAAAAATCCATGGCGCAGAGGTCCGCGAGGAATCGACCAGGCGGCGGATCGGCGTGCTGGGGCACGGAATTTCGCTCTATGACGAGCTGACGGCCACCGAGAATCTGGTGCTGTTCGGGAAACTGTACGGCCTCGAGGATGCGGGGAAGCGCGCGCATCAGTGGCTCGAGAGGACCGGCCTCGAAAGGGTCCGCGACGGGTTGGTGCGGGAGTTTTCGCGTGGCATGCGGCAGCGGCTGGCGGTGGCGCGAACCTTTATTCACGAGCCCCAAGTATTGCTGTTCGACGAGCCTTTCACATCACTCGACGACCGCGCCATCGCGGTGTTGCAGTCGCTGATCAAGGAAGCGCGGGCGCGCGGCGCGACCATCGTCATGTCCACGCATCAGCTTCGGGAAGCGATAGAGCTCGCGACACACGTTGCTCTGATTCGCAAAGGGCAGCTCGCCTACGCGGGCGAACGGCGCCAGGAGATGCTGGACGATCCGGCGTGGCTCTATCGCACGTTTGAGGGAGACAGCGCGTCGTGAACCGGTTCGCGCGCCAGTGCCTTACCATCGCCGGGAAAGATCTGCGCGCGGAGTGGCGCACCAAGGAAGCGGTCAACGCGTCACTCGCGTTTTCGACGGTCATACTGATTTTGTTCAGCTTCGCGCTGGATCCGAACCCGGAAATGATGCAGGAATTTTCGGGAGGACTCCTGTGGCTGGTGTTCCTGTTCGCCGGCGCGCTGGTATTGAACCGCAGCTTCGCCCGCGAGATGCAGAACGACTGCCTGGACGCGCTGTTGGCTTCGCCGGTGCCGGCCTCCGCACTGTTTATAGGAAAGACGGTGGCCAATTACGCGCTGCTGATGCTACTAGAATTCCTGTGTCTGGCGGAGTTCGGCATTTTGTTTAATGTGCGCTGGGTGGCCAACTTCGGACCTCTGCTGCTGGTGATGGCACTGGGAACGTGGGCACTCACTGTGGTGGGAACGATGTTCAGCGCGCTCACCGTGAATCTTCGGCTGCGCGAAGTGATGCTGCCGGTGCTGGTGTATCCGATGATGGTGCCGCCGATGATGGCCGCCATGATCCTGACGACGGACCTGCTGGCCGGCACCGCGCTAGGGCCAGGCAACATGATCTGGATCCGCGTATTAGTGGGTTTCGATGTGATCTTCACGCTGCTGGGCGTGACCTTAATAGATACTGTATTGGTGGGGTGACTCATGCGCAATCGCATTTTGCTATTACTTACCGTCGTGTTTGCGGTGCTCATAGCATGGAATTTGAAGAACATTCTGCTGAACCTTCCGGACGAAGCGCGCCAGGATGCGGTCTATCGGATTCTCTATTTTCACGCGCCTGCCGCGATGGTCGGACTCACAGGCTTTGGCGTCGGCATGGTGTTCAGCGGCATTTATCTGGCAACAAAAAATCTGTACTGGGACACCCTGGCCGCGTCGACTACGGAAGTCTCGCTGATGCTCGCGGCCATCAATCTGGTGACCGGCTCAATTTGGGGCCGCCAGCAATGGGGAGTCTGGTGGGCCTGGGATGCGCGGCTCACTTCGATGCTGGTTTGCTGGCTGATCTTCGCCGGGTACATGATGCTGCGCCGCGCGGTAGAGGAGCCGAACACGCGGGCGCGTTTATGCGCCGTCGTCAGTCTCTTCGGCACTGTCAATGCGTGGTTTGTTTACAAAGTAATCGAATGGGTCCCGCGGCTGCAACACCCCGGTCCGGTGTTGAGCTTCCGCACCGGCGGCAGGATCGACCGTCAACTGGAAACTCCATTTTGGTGGATGGTTCTTACGTACATTCTGCTCGCGGTGATTTTGATTATGATTCGGATGCGGCAGGAGTCCATCTCGCGGGAAATCGATTCCCTGCGGCGCCTGGCGCATGCCTGAGGAAAAATTATGAACGCCAATTTTGAATACCTGTGCTACGGATTGATGGCGGCGTGGCTGATCGTAACCATCTACGTGATCCTGCTGGGCCTGCGCGAAAGCAAGCTTCGCCGCGAGCTCGACCGCGTACGTCAGATGGTCGAGCCGCGCGCGAAATAGCCCTACTCCTTGAACGGCTTTGCAAGCAGCAGAATGAATCCGGCTCCGAAGCACGCCCCTGTGCCGAGTAACTGCACTACATCGACGGCCCGCAACGCTTCCCATCGCGGAGACGTAACAAGGCTCAAAAGGCCAAGGCACGGCAGCGCAATCATGATGCATCCCGTGATTCTTCTCTGTCGTTTGGTCATTAGCGACTCCCCGCCAGCTTCTCCGGCATGTCCGCCAGAACGTAGCTCATCACCGCGAGCGCCGCAACGCTCTTACGGAACTCGTTGGGATCCACTTTATCCAGCGTGTCCGTCTCCGTGTGATGCCAATCGAAATAGTGCGTCCCGACGGACCTCTCGCCTAATCCCGGCACGCCTGCGAGCATCAACGGCGCAATGTCCGATCCTCCGCCGCCCCCTGAAATTTCGCCCGCGTTAATCCGGTTCAGCAAGCTGCCAATCTGCTTCAGCAGCGCCATGGAAGCTTCTTCCGCCGGGTTGGACGTGGATATTGCGCCGCGGCCACGCCCTCCGCGGCCGAAACCACCCGCGCCATATCCGAAACCTACGGGAGCTTCGGCTCCCCCGTCCATCTCAATCGCCGCGACGTGATTCTTCACGGCATCGCCCACCCAGGTTCTATATGCCTCGCCTCCACGGCCGCCATTTTCTTCATTCACCCAGAACACCACGCGAATGGTCCGGCGCGGCTGCAAGCCAAGTTTCTTGATCAGCGCGACCGCCTGTAAGCTCGCGATGATTCCAGAGCCATCGTCCTGCGCGCCGCGGCCCACATCCCAGGAATCGATATGTCCGCCCAGCACTACCACCTCCTCCGGATGCTCGCGCCCGGGAATCTCGCCCATCACGTCGCCGCTATCGGCATCGGGCTCCATGTGCGCCGCCATTTCGAGATGGATTTTGATCGGTAGCTTCTGCGCCGTGAAACGTCCCAGCATCATCGCATCTTCAATGGTGATCGCGGCGGCCGGAATTTTCGGCTGCGCCTCATCGTAATCGAGCGTCCCCGTATGTGGAATTTGCATCGCCAGCGGGGTGATCGAACGCACCAATACAGCGACCGCGCCCAGTGACGCCGCGATCGACGGACCGGCACGGCGATACTGTCCCGTCAAGCCATAATTAACCCACGCTTCGTTGTACACCACGATCTTTCCGCGCACACCCGCCGTGCCGAGTCTGTTTAGCTGATCGAAATCGCTCACCACAATCGCGTCCGCCGTAATTCCGCCCTTCGGCGTACCGACGCTCATACCCAGTCCCAGCATGTGCAGAGACCTGTTTTCCGGTTGGATCATTTGCGCCGACTCCGCGCCGCGCACCCACTTCGGAACCTTCACCGGGATCACGCGCACGTTGCTCAGGCCGTCATTCTTCATGGTCGACTCAGACCATTTGATGGCGCGGTCGAGGCTGGGCATTCCGCTGAGCCGCGCTCCGATGCGGTCGCACAAATAAGCGAGCTTCGCGTAGCCGTCGTTATCGGCGAGAGCGGCGTCGATCAAGCGGTCCGCTAGGGGTTTGTACTGGTCAGTCAGGTCCGCCGCGAACATCCCACCACAGGCGAAGGTAAGAGTCAGAAAGCGCATGAGTCCAATCATTATGACATTTGTGGCGCGAGCTTCAGCTTGCAGCGACGGCTTCAGCCGCCGTCTTAAAAGAACCGCGACCTGCGGGAGCGGTCAGCTCCGACCTCTTTGAAACGTCGACCTGCCCGCGACGCATCACCACTTCTTCCCTTTCACCGTCACATCATTCACATGGAGGCCCGTCACGTTCTGAATCACATTCTCCTTCTCGACATGATCGAACGTGCATCGCGTCAGCGTGATGTCCCGCAAAGGCGCCGATTTGTAGCCTTTCAGCGACACCGCATATTTGCTCTTGCCGCAGGTCACGTTTTCCATGACGACGTTTCGCACGAGAGGCGTGAACGCTCCTCCTTCGCCCTCTTCATAAAACAGATCGATGTCGAGCACCGCTCCAGCCACCTGTCCCACTGTACAATCGCGCATGAAAATGTTTTCGATCTTTCCTCCTCTGTAGGAGTTGGTCTTGATCCTCAGCGCCACGTTGAGATGCGGGCTGTCCATTTTGCAATTCTGGACATACACGTCGCGCACGTCACCCGAAGCCTCGCTGCCGATTGTGACGCCGCCGTGGCCATCTTTCATCGAACAGTTTCGGACGATAATGTTCCGGCTCGGAACCCCCACCCGGCGCCCGTCGCGGTTGCGCCCGCTCTTGATGGCGATGCAATCGTCGCCGGTGTCGAACTCGCAGCGGTCAATCAGCACGTCAGACGACGATTCCGGATCGCACCCGTCGTTATTCGGACCATGGCTGGCGATCTTGACATCGCGGACCGTCACGTTCTTTGAGAGCACCGGATTGATCTCCCACATCGGCGAGTTGCGAATCGTCACGCCTTCGATCAGCACGTTGGTCGATCGATACGGCTGAATGAATTGCGGCCGCAGCCAGTGCCCTTCGCCGAATACGCGATCCTTCACTGGCACGTCTTTATCGGCCAATGCCACCAGTTCGTTTCGAGCCTGCGCCTGCGTCGGCTCCCCCTTTTTTCCGCAGCCGCCTTTGCCGGACCAGTTCCACCAGAAATCGCAATTGGCATTGCCGTCCAGCGTCCCGCCTCCGCTGATGGCGATGTTAGTCTGTTCGAACGCGTAGATGAAGGGCGAATAATTCATGCACTCCGTGCCTTCCCAGCGGGTAAACACCACAGGAAGATAAAGCTTCGGATCGCGATTAAACAGCAGAGTAGCGTTCTTAGCGATATGCAGATTCACGCCGCTCTTCAAATGAATCGCACCCGTTAAGAACACGCCTTCCGGTACGACAACCCGCCCGCCGCCGGCCGCGGCGCATGCCCCGATTGCCTTCGTGATACCCTCCGTCGCGTTTTTCTCCGTCGCTCCAAACTTCGTAATATCGAATTCACGATCGGGAAACTGCGGCGGCTTGATATTCTCCAGAATCGCATCGTAGCTGAACGCCGGAATGGCAACGCCGAGAGCCAGAAATTCACGTCGCTTCATCGTAAACCGGTCCAGCGCTCGAAATTCGTGCGGAACAACCGTTTCACATCCTGCTGAATGTCGCCGACATTTACTGCACGGCCGTCCTGCGATAACAAGTCATAGGTATTCGCCAGAATCGGACCCAGCGTGCGACGCGTGTTGCGCCACTTATAAATCACCTGTTCCAGCACGCGCGCATCGGAATGCTGCGGGATGAATGTCGTGCCCAGCATTTCCAGGCGCTCCCGAGTGATCTCCTCCACCACCGACGGATTATTCAAAAACCACCAGCACCCGAACAACATCAGGTTGCTGAACTTGCGCGCATAGACGGTCAACTCATGCTGATTCTCGCGGCTCAGCACGCTAGTAAGAAAACGATTTTCTGGAAACTCGACGCACAGATGTTCCAGCGCGCGAAGGTCCGCCTTTCCCACTCCGTCGCCCGCCAGTTTCAGCGCCGGATTCACTTGATACCTCACGCCGATCATCAGGGAAAGAGGCAGATTATATTCGCTGCACACGGGCAGAACCGCCTCCGCAATAAGTTTCGCGCGCGCGCTATTTTCGGGATACGCGAACGTGTCCGGCAACGAGCAGGCCATATAAACCGGACGCAACAGCTTGGCCCACACGCTCAGAAATCGCCGCACTTCGGAAATCGAATTGCCGCCCAGGCTCTCATCCACTTTATAGCCCTTGCGCTGCAGCACCTGGTAATGCTCCGGCCACCGATTCAGGATCCGGTCCAATCGCAGCACGGCGTGAAATTGCGAGTGCCGCGGCGCGTCCTTTTCCCACATCGCGGCTTCTTCGGGATCCAGAGGATCGTTGGTCATCACCACCTCGCTGATCCCCGCCAGCTTGAATACATCCGCGATATGTTCGTGATAATCGCGCCGCGCAAAAAATTCGCGTGCCTTCTTCAGATCAGACCCTGAGGTTGGTAAATCGAACGCATGCAGAACCGCGATCACCCCGCGCGTCGCCTCCGATACCGGAGCATTTTCGATAAATAAGGTGCGCCAGATCAGGTCCGCCTTTTGCTCTCTGGAAAGATTGAAATATTCCGTGGGCGTGGTCGAAGAGGAGCGAAATAACTCCGCCTCCAGATAGTGATACGTTATCAGTTCATCGATTCCCCACAGCCCCAGGCTGCCGAGCGAAGGCATGAACAAGTGCGTGTGAACGTCAATGAACGGCGTGGAATCGAGCGCGGCATCCACGGCCGCTCGAATCTGATCGGAAGATAGCATCCCTTGAAAAATATACCTGTTGCGACGGATACGTCAACCGTGCGCCGCTGAAAGATGTGCTTAGAGAAACTGAACGTTTCGCGATGCGGTCCAGGCGGCGTCCAAAATTCCACGCGCAATTAAATCCGGAAAAATGTTCTTTGCTAAACTCGGCGCAAGCCGCCTCCAATCGTCCGCGGCTCCAAACCACACCAGTTCCGCGATCTCCGATTGCGCATGAGGCTCACCTGTCAACCGCGCGCAGTGCAACTCGATGCGCACAATATTTTCCTGGTCGGACGCCGCCTGATGCGTGTATACGCCGACAAATTCAGGGCACACCACCGCAACGTCCCCAATTCTTCTTCGAGCTCTCGCGCCAGGCATTCCAGCGACGATTCACCCGCCTCACGTTTGCCGCCCGGAAGAATCAGCAGAGATGTCCCGTACTTCTTGCGGCACAAAAGGACGCGTCCTTCGCGGACGGTCAGCAGCGCCACCTTGTCAATCATTGTAGAATCGGCAGCTTCAAATAATCGGCGGGAATGAACAGGCTCCCCTCGGTGGTCCCTTGCGGGGCGATCTTTTTCAACGCGGCCGCCAGCTGCTGCGAGTTGATTTGTCCTCCGAGCGCTTCCTCAAACATCCGCGCGATCCGCTTCACTTCCTCCGCCGACTCATGCACGAATTCGAGGCGGAAATGCCGAATCCCAGCCCGTCTCCATTCCTCGAGATGCCCGCTCGCCTCCTGCGCCTCCGCGCCAAAAACAGTATTGCGGCATCCCACGTCGGCCAGCACCGGATGCGCGCGGCCTGCCGAATCCTGGAGCTCCACGCGATGCTTTTCGCAGGGCCGCCCGCAATCCCGATAGCTGGTGCCCGTGGATAGAAACCGGCAGAACACGCAATGTTCGGTATGAAAAACCGGTAAATGTTGATAGGCGACCACTTCAATCCGCTCCGCGCCGGACGTCCGCGCCAACTCGGCAACCTGCGCTGCATTCAGATCGTGCGTCGGAGTCAATCGCTCAAGCCCCATCGAAAGATAAGTCTCCGCCGTCACCGAGTTCGCGGTATTCAGGCTGAAATCGCCAATCAGCGGCGCGTGCGAAAGTTCCTTGAGCGCGTGCAGCATCCCCGCCGGCCGCACCAGAATGGGGCAATCGAGGCTCACCAGGAAATTCAGAATCCGTTCTTCTCCCGGCTTCACCACTCGCGGACTCGCGACCCTCACCGGAATTCCGCTCTGCTTCACGCGCTCGATGGAAGGCCGCAGACCATAGAGATCCAGATAATCGAGCGTGATGCTAGCCGGTCGCAAATCAATCCCCGAATCAAGCTGCTCGGCGTTTCTCACCAGCAAATGCAATTGAGGCAAACCTGCGCCCATAGCGGAGCGCGCCGGCCGCGCATACTCGACATCGTTCACGACGCCTGCCCGCAAACTCCGCTGCATCTCCTGCAACTGCTCCACCGCCTCCCGACGCATTTGATTCAGCACCGACACCGGCACGAACGGAGACCCGCTAATCTCGGCCGTAAGCTCCCCCAACTCATACGGCGTGTTCCCCAATCGCCCAAGCTGGACTCGCAGCAATTCTACCGAAACTCCACGATTTTGCGCAGGCTCCAGCGCCACGCCGCTCTGCACAACCGCGCGAGCGCCGCCCACCGACCATTCTGAAACCAGCGGAGAACCCTCCGCCGCGGTCACATGAACGTTGACCCTCTGCCGCGCGACCGGCGACGTCGCTTCGAGAAACGGCTTCACCACTCGCGCCAGATCCGGGTCCGCAGTCCTCCAAACCCGATCCCCTTCGCGAATCCGATGGAACTGGATCGCGCCGTTTCCAAACCTCAACTCAACCGTTTCATCGAGCCCCGGCAAAGTCTCGTAAACACGTCCGCCCTCCTCGGGCTCGCCCGGACTCCGCCAATCCGCCGCGTCGAACACTACTCCGTCGCCGGATTTCAGTGGAGCGATCTTATGCGCCTCGCCAGTCTCCACAAAAACGCGGTCCGCGCCAACCCGAACCACGCGTCCCATCTCCACGCCGCGATGCCTTGGCGCGCGACCCTCCACCACCGTCTGATGATTCGTCCCCGTCAAGAAGAAAGGACCCAGCCCGCGCGAATAAACCTGTTCGAGCCGCAGCTCATCGGCTCGGGTCACGCTCTGCGCCCGACCCTCCCATGCCTCGTCGACGGCTTTTCGATAAGCCTGCGTGGTCAGCGCTACGTAATCCGCATCCTTATATCGACCCTCGATCTTCAGCGCTGCTACTCCCGTTTCCACGATCTCCGGTATCTGTGCCAGCGCGTACAAGTCCCCCGGAGAGAGTAAGTATCGCGCATCCGCCAATGGCTCAATCCGTCCATCCAGGCGCAGTTCATACGGCAGCCGGCAAGCCTGCGCGCACTGTCCGCGATTCGCGCTGCGGCCGCCCCACGCCTCCGAGGAAAAGCACTGGCCCGAATACGCGACGCATAACGCCCCGTGCACGAACATCTCCAGCTCGCAGTTCGTCTCTGCGATAATTTTCCGAATCTCATCGAGCGATAATTCCCGCGCCAGGTTCACCCGTTCGATCCCAAAACTCTGCGCCAGCTTCACGCCTTCCGCGTTGGTGATGCTCATCTGCGTCGACGCGTGTAATTCCAGATCCGGCGCAATCCGCCGCGCCATCCGCACAACACCGTAATCCTGCACGATAAGCGCGTCCGCTCCGGCCCGCGCAATCGCCGCGATGGTTCGCCCCGCCTCTGCCAACTCGTGCTCGAACACCAAAGTGTTAAACGTGACGAATCCCCGCACACCGCGGGC
This sequence comes from Bryobacterales bacterium, assembly GCA_963698105.1. GTDB lineage: Bacteria > Acidobacteriota > Terriglobia > Bryobacterales > Bryobacteraceae > Palsa-187. The sequence goes on along the minus strand of CAVOPN010000019.1, from coordinate 130,581 downwards.
ATGCAGCGTCCGCATTGCATCCGGCAATTCATCCAGCGAGAATCCGACCTTTGCCCGCGCGGAAAAATGGTGCAGCCCGAAATACACGGCATCGGCGCCGGCTTCGATCGCCGCGCGCAGTTGTGGCCAGTATCCGGCCGGGCTCATAATTTCAGGTTTTCGTCGCAAAAGGAAATACCGCTTTCTTTCAGCGTATCGCAGACGGCAGGCGGAACCGCCAGCCCCACACCCTCCCCAGCAGGTCTTGGCGTTTTGGTGTTTCGTGCGTTTCCCGCATCCCATATCCGCCTTTTCTTGTGTGACGCAGCTGGCAGGTGGAACCGCCTGCCCCACACACGCTCCGCAGCAAATCTTTTGCGTTCATGTGGCGCAGGCGGTTCCGCCTGCGATTTTCGATTGTACGATATAAGGATGAAATTCTCCGCCTTGACTCTGTTGTTCTGCTCGGCCGCATTCGCCCAAACCGACGATCCCGCCAAAATAAAAGCCGAACTCGATCGCGACAAAAAGATTCTGCAAGACTGGCCCGCCCTCTCGCGCTACGCTGCCGACAATGCCAAGCTCACCAGCAGCCAGGTAGTCTTCATGGGCGATTCCATCACCGACGCCTGGATCAAGCGCTCCCCCAAGTTTTTCGAAGATCATCCCGGCTACATCGACCGCGGCATCAGCGGCCAGACTACTCCGCAAATGTTGATCCGCTTCCGCCCCGACGTGATCGCTCTTAAACCCAAGGTCGTTGTGATTCTGGCCGGCACGAACGACATCGCCGGCAACACGGGCCCCATGACGCTCGACATGATCGAGGACAATTTCCGCTCCATGGTGGAGCTAGCCAAAGTGAATGGCATCAAGGTCGTCATGTCCTCGGTAATGCCCGTCTGCGACTACATCACCCTTCAAACTGCGCGCCGTCCCCCGGCCAAAATCATCGCGCTCAACGAATGGCTGAAGGATTACGCCGCGAAAAATAAACTCGTCTATCTCGATTACTACTCCGCCATGCTTGACGATCAAAAAATGTTGAAAAAAGAGATCACCTACGACGGTCTTCATCCTAACGAAGCCGGCTACGCCATCATGGAACCGATGGCCGAAAAGTCCATCGCCATCGCCCTCCACAAGCACTAAGTGGCGCGCGCCTCCAGGCGTGCCGCGTCGACATTCGTGTCGACGCGTCTTCTTCGTTTTCGCTAGCCTAATACTTCATGCCGAAACTTAATAAATACTCCGCTCACATCACCCAGCCCAAATCTCAAGGCGCTTCCCAAGCCATGCTCTACGCCACCGGCATGACCGAGGCCGATCTCGATAAACCTCAGGTCGGAATCGCCAGCGTCTGGTTCGAAGGCAATCCCTGCAACATGCACCTGCTCGACCTCGCGGGCAAAGTGAAGGAAGGCGTCACCGCCGCCGGCCTGGTCGGCATGCGCTTCAACACCATCGGCGTTTCCGACGGCATCTCCATGGGCACCGACGGCATGAGTTTTTCTCTTCAATCAAGAGACCTGATCGCCGATTCTATCGAAACCATCATGGGCGGCCAATGGTACGACGCCGTCATCACCATCCCCGGCTGCGATAAAAATATGCCTGGATGCTTGATGGCCATGGGCCGCCTCAATCGCCCGTCCCTCATGGTCTATGGAGGAACAATCCGCGCCGGATGCACCGCGAAACATAAAAAGCTCGACGTCGTCTCCGCGTTCCAAAGCTACGGCGAATTTCTAGCCGGCAATATCGATGAAGCCGAACGTTGCGATATCGTCCGCCACTCCATCCCCGGCGCCGGCGCCTGCGGAGGTATGTATACCGCCAACACCATGGCCTCTGCTGTCGAAATGCTGGGTATGTCTCTGCCCTATAGCTCCTCGACACCAGCCGAAGATCCCCTCAAGCTCGACGAATGCGTCCGCGCCGGCGCCGCCATCCGCAATCTTTTGGAACTGGATTTAAAGCCCCGCGACATCATGACCCGCCAGGCGTTCGAAAACGCGATGGTGCTGGTCACCGTGCTCGGCGGTTCGACCAACGCCGTGCTGCATCTCATCGCGATGGCCCGCGCCGTCGACGTTCTCGTCACCATAGACGATTTTCAACGTGTCAGTGATAAAACCCCTCTGCTGGCCGATTTCAAGCCCAGCGGAAAATACGTGATGGAGGATCTTCAAGCCGCCGGAGGCATCCCCGCTGTCATAAAAATGCTGTTAGAAGCCGGCATGATCGACGGAACCTGCATGACCGTCACCGGAAAAACCGTTGCCGAAAACGTGAAGGATCTCCCCGGCCTCACCGCCGGCCAGCAGATCGTCCAGCCTTTAAGCTCCCCCATCAAACCTACGGGCCACATTCAAATCCTCAAAGGCAATCTCTCGCCCGAAGGCTCCGTGGCGAAAATCACCGGCAAAGAAGGCTTGCAATTCTCCGGCCCCGCCAAGGTTTACGACTCGGAAGAAGACATGCTCCACGCCTTCGAAAAACACCAGATCGGTAAAGGCGACGTCATCGTGATCCGCTATGAAGGCCCCAAAGGCGGCCCCGGCATGCCCGAAATGCTCACCTGCACTTCGGTCGTGATGGGCGCCGGCATGGGCAAAGACGTAGCCCTGATCACCGACGGCCGATTCTCCGGAGGCTCGCACGGCTTCCTCGTTGGCCACATTACTCCGGAAGCGCAAGACGGAGGCACCATCGCCCTGGTCCGCGATGGAGACCTAATCACCATCGACGCCGAAAAGAACACCTTATCCGTGCATCTCACCGAGCCGGAACTAGCCAACCGCCGCAGAGCCTGGATCGCCCCGCCTTATAAATCCCACCGTGGTACGCTGGCGAAATATATCCGCCTGGTAAAAAGCGCCAGCGAAGGATGCGTCACCGACGAATAGTCTTTTGTTCAGAACCTCCTTCTAAATCTCCGGTCCAAATGTCCCGATTTGCGCCTGCTCTCCGCTTATCAATGTGAGCCCGCGAAAATTCAAATCCAACCGTCGGTGCTTGAAGGAGAATGCAATGAAATACACGTTAATTTTCAGCACCCTGGTCCTTGCCTCCGCAGCCCAGGGAAGCACGGTCTTCAGCCTCGGCAACCCCTACAACGGGTGATGCGCGAGCCTGGGTGGCCAATATCAACAGATCACCGCTGAAGGGTGGACCGATGCGGCCCCCGAAAACAATGTATCTATCTCCATGGTCGACGGAGGCTTCGGCGCCGGAGCAAGCATAACCGCCTACCTGATGGATCAGATCGGACCCGGCACCACTACAGCAAATCAGATCGCTTCCGTTACCTTCACTCCGACTACGGTTTTCGAAACCGATACTTTGTTTTCAGGCCTCAACCTTCCTGCGGGATCCTATTACGTCGTCGTGACCGGAAATTCATCGAACAATCAAGGGTGGGCCTACAACAACAGCTCGGATACCCTTCAAGAAGGCCCTACCATCACATCCGCGTATACGGGCGTCGTGAATGTGATCGCCGGCAATTCTCATGGTACGGAAAACGCTTACGCGCCGGCCTCGACCTTTTACAATACGACGAGCCAAATCACCAGTTATGGCCAGTCGCTCCTGGTTTCCACATCGGCGGCGCCCGAGCCGGCGAGTCTGGCACTGGTGGGAGCCTCGCTGGTCGAAATCGGTGTGTGCCGCCGCCGTTGGCGAAAAAACTGAGTTGGATGCAGAGCGGAGGGCTTACTTAGCCCTCCGCGCATGCTTATTCAGAACCGCCACAAACGCCCTCGCCCCCCGCGGCGGAGGAACCTTGCCCATCAAAATCTGTCCGTTCCCCATCTCATGTCCGTAGAGTTTTTTGTTCTCTCCCCCATCCGGCCGCAGCGTCGCGCCTTCAAGTGACAATCCCACGAACAGTCCTTTGGCATGCGAATAAGAAACCATCTCCGCGTTCATCAATAAATCCGTATTCGCGCTCGCGCTCGCTCCCGTCGGACCCGCCACAATCGCCACCTCGCCTCCCAGCGTAAACTTGTCCCCCAGCAATCTCTTCATGCCGGTAGGATTCATTACCAGCATGATCAAGTCCGTCGACGATGCGCCCAGCTGAGGACCGAAGCTTCCTCCCTCAATCGCAATCGCCGCCGGAGCGCTCCATCCCCCCGTCGCCCTGCGGCACGACGCGAAACCGCGTCCATATTTGCCGCCAAAAAGAAATGCCCCTTTCATCAGGTGCGGCACCACCACCACGCACTGCGCCCTCCCGGCCAGATCTTTCGGCACATTACTCTCCGTCGAAAAAAATGCTCGGATCGCCTCCGTGGCGTGTCCCAGCCGCTTATCCGGATTCACCTCCTGCCCCCACGCAATCCCAGCGAATATAAAAATTGCCAATAACCGATTCAATCCCATCTCCTAAACCAGAATTCTCATACTCTCCTCAATCAACTGAGCCGTCGGCTCAAAGGGATCCCCCGCGGCATCATACTCCATCGAAAAATATCCTCGATACCCCGCCGCGCGCGCAATCTCGAACGTTCTCGCCAGATCCACATGAAACATTTTCTTACCATCCTGTTCCGAATCCTTCACATGGCAAATCGCATAGGCATGCTCAAACATCGCGCGGACGGCGTCGTAGTTATATTCAGCGCCCTTTTCAAGCAGCATAGAATTACAAAAGTCCGGAAGCGCCCGCAGCCACGGAGTCCCCGCAGTCTTCAGCACGTCAACCAGAAAAAACGCCTCTTCACTTCGCGGATCGTCGTTTTCCAGATGCACGACGACGTTCTTCTGTTCCCCATACTCCGCGACTCGTTTCAAACTCTCCGCTGCGAATCCCACGTTCGGAGGATTCTTTGCCAACGCGACATGCATCCGCGCCCCAGGCGAGCCTACCGCGCTTGCGACGTCGATCCAGTGCTTCGCCGCCTCGATCACAAGCGCTCGCTTCTCCGCATCCGCGTCGTAAAAACTCCCGCCCAACCGTCCTACCGGAATGTTGACCACCTTGGACCCGCACTTCGAAACCGCTTCTCGAAACTTGTGTAGATACTCCGTATCGGTAGCAGGAAAATGCTCATCCAGAGGCTCGATCCCATGCACGCCGAACCGGTCCACGATCATCTTAGGAAAATCGAGCAGCGGTAATGTTCCCTTCTTGGGATCCACCAATTTTCGAAATGGCCACGAGGCCACTGCCAGCCTGTCGCGCGGATTCGAAGGAAACGCAACATGTGGAGGCAAGAATCCTGCGTACTCGCCTTGCTGATAAGTGTTGCCCTTATAATCGAGATCGTCGTGAATGCCGACCTTCGACGAATAGTAGCCGCGCACTGTGGCGGCCTTCAACGTTGCAAAGAACGGTTCCTTCTCCATGCTGCTTAGAATTGCGATTTGTTGCGTATCAGTGCACGAAGAGAATCGTTGTTTGTATAAAGTTGTGGCTTTTACGTCGATGGAAGCAAGGTTTGTGCGCCATTCCTGCCGGATTTTGCCATCAAAAGCCTCCGCCAGATTCTGTTCGATATAATCCGCAACCCTCGCCGCTTTCGCCCCTCCGGAGTGCTCATCGGTAGGAATAATGAGGTCCGTCAATTCGTCCACCATGGCGTATTCGTGGTCCGTGAAGAACTTGTGTTTCCCGGCCCCGCGCACGAGCGCCGCACCCAGGCTCAATTTGATCAGATCCCGCCGGCCAAACACTTTATATCTCTCCTTTACGCATCTGATCGGCCAGATAATCGCAGGAGCGCCAGGCCAGCGCCATGATAGTCCACGTCGGATTCTGGCAGGAAGCACTCACGTGCGTGCTGCCATCCACCACGAACAAATTTTTCACATCGTGTGATTGTTGGAACTGATTGACGACAGACTTCTTAGGATCCTTGCCCATGCGCGACGTTCCCAATTCATGGATCGACCACCCCGGCGTCAGCATTTCTCTATCGGATCCGATAATCTGAATGCCCGCTTCTTCGAACATCTCTTTCGCGCTCGCGTTCATATCCGCGACCATTTTCTTCTCGTTGTCGCCGAAATTAATGTGGAAGCGTAACACCGGAACTCCCCACGCGTCTTTCACTAGCGGATCCAACTCGACGTAATTTTCATACCGCGGAAGCACCTCGCCGAATCCTCCCATGCTGATGTACGCGCCGGCGTGATCGCGGACGTCTTTTTTGAACGATTTCCCGAATCCCGGCGTCGAGTAGGCATGATCCGGAAACATCGTGGTGCCGCTTTCTCCCTCGAACCCATAGCCTCGAATGAAATCTCTTCTCTGCTCCTTGAGATTCCTAAAGCGCGGCAAATAAAAACCGCCCGGCCTTCCATCATCGAGTGTTCGCGGCTTGCCCACCAGATTTTTCACGATGCCAGTCACGCCCGGACCCATCACGTGCTCGCAAAAATTATGCCCGATGTGTGGATTTTCAATGCCGGAAAGCAGCAGCAAACGCGCGGATTCGAGCGTGGAAGCGCCTAAAACCACCACTGTCGACTTCGCTTCATAATTCTTTTTCGTCTCAGTATCGATAAACGAAACGCCGTTGGCTTTGCCGTCAACCACGTTGATTTTATAGACCGTTGCGTTGGTGCGAATCGTCAGATTCCCAGTATCCATCGCGGGATAAATCAAGCCGGTGGGCGAATCGAACGCGGCGTGAATGTCGCAGCCGCCTACGCGGCGATTGCAGGCTCCGCGCCCGAAGCATTTGTTGCGGTATTTGTTGTGTTTGAGACCATCCGTAGTCACGCCGGCGCGGTAGGGCGTGATCAGCCGGCCTCTTTTTTCAAGCGATTGCCGCAGCATCATTTCGCCGGCCATCAGCTTGTTCGGTCGTTGGAACAGGCTATCGGGAAGATGCTCCAGGTTTTCTTTCAGGCCGGAGATTCCGAGATAGTTGTCGACTCGATCGTAATATGGCTCGATGTCGGAATAGGATATCGGCCAGTCTTCGCCATAGCCGTCGCGCGATGCGGCTTTGAAATCGAGATCAGATAGACGAAGCGCTAAACGTCCCCAAATCGTCGTTTTCCCACCAAAGGTGCGCGCGCGAACCCACGCGTAATTGGTGCCCGTCGTGGGATGATCTTTCTCGTCGACGACGATGTTCTTCGAATAGTCATTGCCGCTCCAGCCCTGCACATAGGAAAACACGTGTTGAAAGCGTGAGCCCTTCGCGTACGGCGGTTTGCGGATGGTGTATTCGTTGAGCGTCAGCGCATGATCGCTCGACGGCATGTCGCCGCGGCGCGGATGATCGTAGGGCCACTGCATCGATTTCAATTCCTGTTCGATGGGAAGTTTGCGCCCCGCCTCCAGCATCAGAACCTTCATGCCGTGCGAAGTCAGGACATGCGCGGCCATGCCTCCGGCGGCGCCGGAACCGATAACGATCGCGTCGTAAACCGGTTTCAAGTCCAAATCTTGGAGCATGATCCATACTATCTAGATGGATCACATTTTTGGTTTCGCCACACGTGCGCTTCACGCGGGGCAGCAGCCGGATGCGGCTACCGGCGCCCGCGCGGTTCCGATTTATCAGACGACTTCCTATGTGTTCGACGATACCGCGCACGCGGCGGCTCTGTTCAATTTGCAGCGCTTCGGCAATATTTATACGCGAATTATGAATCCGACCACGGCCGTGTTTGAGGAGCGTATGGCGGCGCTCGAACGCGGCGTCGGCGCGCTGGCGCTTTCAAGCGGACAGGCCGCGCAGTTTATCGCGCTGACCAGCCTCCTCGAATCCGGGGATGAAATCGTTTCGGCGAAGACGCTCTATGGAGGCACCTACACGCAGTTCGACGTCAGCTTCCGCCGGCTGGGAATTCAGACTACCTTCGTCGATCCGGAGGATCCGGAAAATTTTCGCCGCGCCATTACTTCCAAAACGAGGGCGATTTATGGAGAGACCATCGGCAATCCGGGAATGAACGTTCTGGACATCGAGGCGGTTGCGAAGATCGCGCACGAAAATAATCTGCCGCTGGTGATCGATAACACCTTCGCTTCCCCCTATCTCTGCCGCCCGATCGAACATGGCGCGGACATCGTCTGTCATTCAGCGACGAAATTCATAGGAGGACATGGAACTTCCATAGGTGGCGTGATTGTCGATAGCGGTAAATTTCCCTGGAATCAGGGCCGTTTCCCCCAATTATTGGAGCCCAGCCCCGGCTATCACGGCATCCGCTTTTATGAAACCTTCGGAGATCTGGCGTATATCGTGAAGGCTCGCGTAGAAGGTCTACGCGATTTTGGACCCGCGCTGAGTCCTTTCAATTCGTTTCTGTTTTTGCAGGGCCTGGAGACTCTGAAACTGCGCATGGAGGCGCATTCCGCCAACGCGCTTAAAGTCGCGGAGTTTCTGGAGTCAAGCAGCCGCGTGGCGTGGGTGCAATATCCGGGGCTGAAATCAAGCAAATATCGGTCGCTTGCCGCGAAATATTTGCCGCTGGGCGCGGGCGGCGTGCTCACCTTCGGAATCAAAGGCGGGATTGCGGCGGGACAGAAATTTATCGAATCCCTGAAACTGTTTTCGCACTTGGCGAACATCGGCGATGCCAAAAGCCTCGTCATTCATCCAGCCTCGACAACGCATCAGCAGCTGACGTCGGAGCAGCGATTAGAAGCAGGCATCAGCGATGATTTAATCCGTTTGTCGGTAGGCATTGAGGACATTGACGACATCTTATGGGATCTGGAGCAGGCGCTGTGAGCGATGGAGTGGGAGCGAATTCCACCGTAAATGCCAGCCGCTTTGCAACAACCGCTGCGGACAGGCTGCGGATTCTGGAGACCTATAAGCGGATCGCGATGGTGGGATTGTCGGCGAACGAATTTCGACCCAGCCATTTTGCGGCGAAATATCTGCTGGCTGAAGGATATGAAGTGATCCCCGTAAATCCGCGGGAAAAAGAGATTTTAGGTCAGGTCTCCTATCCTTCGTTGAGGGAAATTCCGGGCGTCGTGGAGGTGGTCGATATTTTTCGCGAGCCGGCGGCAGTGCCGGCGATCGTCGATGAAGCGATTGCCATCGGCGCGAAAGTCATCTGGATGCAGCTGGGGGTTATTCATGAGCAAGCTGCGGAAAAAGCTGCCGCGGCCGGACTCGAAGTAGTGATGGACCGATGCATGAAAATCGAGCATGCCCGCTTCTTCGGAGGGCTGAACACGTTGGGATTCAATACCGCGGTCATCGGCTCGCGAAGGCGTCGAACTCATTGAGTTATAGAAATTTCAATCTTGGTGGCCAAAATGAATATTTCGTAAGGTGTACAAAATGAGACACCTACGAAAATTTGTCCGAAACAACTTTTGAAAATGTCCGCTCTATGGAGTGAGGTGAACTTATGCGCGGATTTGCATTTCTGGTATTAGCTTCCGTAGCCGCTATCGGCTTGACGACAACGACACCAAAGGCCCAGGCTCAGGTCGGAGTCGAGATAGGTGTGGCACCCGAGTGTCCGTACGGATATTACGATGTCGCTCCTTATAATTGCGCTCCCTATGGCTACTATGGGCCGGAATGGTTCAATGGCGGAGTATTCATCGGGGCGGGTCCGTGGTTCCACGGCGAGTCCGGATTCAGAGGCCATGTAAATAACCGGTATCATCCGGAGCACGGATATCATGGTCCGATGCCCGCTCGAGGCGAACACGCCGATCCCAACCGTCATATCGATTCGGCTCATTTCAAAGGAAACGAAATGCGCGATGGACGCGGCCACGTCGTAAAGAGATAGCCGTCGAGCAGGTTAACTTTTGAGGCCGACGTCCGATCGCGGGCGTCGGCTTTTTTTTAGAGGTTGGTCTTTTCCGTCACACTACTTAACGCCAGCCGGAAACTCTTGCCGGCGCAGTTAAGACAATCGTGAATCTGATCGATATTGGGTACTTTCGCCCCATCGATTTGGGCCAGTGCCGATTGAATGGATTGGATTTTAAGCATGCTGTCGGTAATTACTTCGCGTTCAAGTTTACTCAATGCCATTTACAATTTCGAGCAGCCGTGCGCGCCTAAATGGCGAAGAAAATCGTATTTTTTCATTTGTTTCTTTTCATTCGCCATATGGATTAGCAGGTCGAAGCGGGCACACTCCTGGTCCCCTTCGCCGATCGCGAGAAACTGTTGTTCATGAAGCCGAATTAATTCGCTGACCGCGATCCCGAAGTCATTCAGCAAACGACTGTGTTCCGCACAGCCCGAAACAGTTTCTATTTCTGACGATTTTTTAATCCTCATCGCCCGGCTAGTCGCCTCCTCTCTGGTAAGAGCAATCGTCGTACCAGAATGGACCGGCGATGGAAGCAGCGCGAAGTCCATCCAGAAAGTTTCAATCGCCTCCAACAGCTTCACGGATCGAGCAAGATCGATAGGCTTCTGCACGAAACAGTTGGCGCGGGCTTCATAACTGCGCTGCACATCCTGTGAATGCGCGGAGGTGGACAGCACGATCACCGGGATGACATATAGCTCGGGATCGCTTTTAAGCTCGGATAGAGTTTCAAGGCCGCTCAGCCGTGGCATGTTCAGATCGAGCAGGATGAGATCGGCGGTCGGCGCGCTCGCGTAGGCGCCCCTCCGGCGAAGAAAGTCGAGGGCTTCAACCCCATCCCAGACGAAGTGGAGTTGGTGGCTCACTCGCAGGTTCCTCATTAAGGTCCGAAGCAATTCCGCGCCGACCCGGTCGTCGTCGACTACAAGGATATGAAAAATACGCTCCGCGCTTACCGGCCGCTGCAATCCTATAACCTCATCCATTTGACTCCCGTCATGATTCAATCTAATGTCGCATTTTTCCAGCCTGCTGCTCACCTGACCAAATCTTGATAGAATTCGCCGGCTGGAGCTAGCGTGCGAATCCTCGAGCTATATTGACGGCTACCCCTGCCGCTATGCCCGTGGCGATGGCGATGCGTTTCAGAAGCGGAGGGCGTTGGGCGCCGCGAATGTGCTCAGGACGCACGCCGATTCCTACGAACCGCCCGGTTACATGCTGAATTCCGGGGATCCGGCTTACCACTTTGAGCTGCCAGGGAGCTTTAATGGGGCCGGGATGCGCGAAGATATATTCGAATCCTTTATGCGCTTGCACCTGCATGAACTGCGTCGCGCGGGTGGGAAACTCTCGGCGCTCCTGGACTTGAGCGAGCAGATCCTCGCTGACTCTTCTTTCAAGAAGAGGCCGTGCCAGCAGATTCGCCGCGGCCACGGCGTCCTGAATCGCGAGATTGATCCCCACTCCGCCCGCGGGCGACATGGCATGCGCCGCGTCGCCAATGCACAGCAGGCCGGGCCGGTGCCACTGGCGAAGACGATTGATCTGCACCGATAGCAGCTTGACCTGGTCCCAGTCGTCCAGTTCCTGCACTCGATCCATCAGGTATGGGGCGATTTCGACGATGCGCTTGCGGAACGAATCGAGCCCTCGCTTTTTCATCTGCTCGAATGAGCCTTTACGGATGATGAGTCCCGATTGGAAATAATCGCCGCGGTTGATCAGGATCAGAGCTTTGCCATAGTTGATGTTTCCGAAAAGCTGATCGGGGTCGCTCGGTTTACGGCTGATGCGAAACCAGAGAACGTCGATCGGGACGCCGGATTCCATGACCTCCAGGCGCGCCGCTTCACGAATAACGGAGTGCCGTCCATCGCATCCTACCACCAGGTCGGCATGAACGTGGACGGCGCCCGCGGGCGTTCGGGCCTCCACTCCGAACACTCGTCCATTGCCGCGAACCAGAGCCACGGCTTCGTGCTGCATGCGCAGATCGAAAGACGGGCAACGCCGCGCGCGGTCGGAAAGAAAGTTCAGAAAATCCCATTGCGGCATCAGTGCGACGAATTTACAAGGGCCCGGAACGCGGCTGAAATTCGCGGCCTGGAACGGGAAATCCCCAAAGACGCCGCCTACGGAAGTGAGCTCCTGATGCGGGATTTTGAGAAAATCGCGAAGCAACCCCAGTTCCTGCATCAGGTCGAGCGTGGACGGATGCACGGTATCGCCGCGGAAATCGCGAAAGAAATCATTGTGTTTTTCGAGTACGGTAACCGCCACGCCTTCGCGCGCCAAAAGAAAACCCATCATCATGCCGGCAGGTCCGCCGCCTACGATGCAACACGTGGTTTCCAGGTCTTCGGCGGCCATAGCTGTTGGAGAAGTATATCAGCGCGGGCGTTTCTATTTTTTGGACGCGGTAAACGTGCCTTTGCCGGCCTCGCCGTAATCGACCGTTCCCTTCATTTTATTCGCGCCGTCGAGCGTGCCGGAGTATTTGACGCTTCCCGCGTCGCTGCCGAACGTGAATTCGACTTTATCGCCTTTGACGGTTCCGCTGACCTTGGCATCCCCGAACTGGCCATGATACATACCCGTGAGTGCCTCACCGGTTTGCGTGAACTCGAAAGTGGGGCTGCCGCTGCCGGCGTCGAGCACCACCTCGAAAGTCCATTTACCGGAAATATCGGCGCCAAACGCCAGGACCGCGGCCGCGAACAGCAGGGCGAGAGTCTTCATGCGAGGATCATATCATTTGCGCCGGAACAAAAACATTACCACCTGGGATGCGCCTCCGGCGTTTCGCTATGATTCAGTTGACCCAGATGCTGTGGCCTTTTTATCTATGCCTGATGGCAGCGCCGGCAATCTTCGGCCAGCAGGGCATTTCGGACCCCGTTTTCGATCAAGTGCCTTTCGAGCGGTGGCTGAAAGAAGGCGCGGACGGGCGCCTCCGGTGGTCGGCGGACGTCTCAGCGGTCCGTCTCACTGTTCATCAGAGATTAAGCGTGGTTCTCTCCGTGCGGGTGGATGGGGCGGAGTTCGCGAAGCGTAGCGCAGCGGGCGCGTTAGTAGTCTTCTTCGAAATTCGCGACCACGATGGCCGCGTGTTTCGAACCCATCGCGCGCTGCACCCCGACGAGGTGAAGAATCCCGCGGACCTGGCCTCGGTAACGTTCGAGCAAACAGCGTTTATCCTGCCAGGCGATTATCAGTTCGCAGCGGCGGTCTTTGATACCGGCTCGAAAGAGCATGTGCTGAAGCGCAGCAAACTTCACGTGCCCGGGGTGCCCCGCGATCCTCTCGCGGATTCCTGGCGGGACCTGCCGGAAGTGGAATTCATAAACACCTCGGACCCACCGGATGAATGGTATCTGCCCGAAATCACGTCGCGTCTCCACCTGCCGGTTCAAAACTCCCGCCCCGTTCGCGTCGAGGTCGTGGTGAACGAATCGCCAACCGAGCTGGCCGTGCGCCGCGTCGGCCGCACCATGAGGCGTAATATGCGAAATCTGATTCCGGCTCTAAAGGTCCTCTCGCAGATGGACCTCCATAATGGAACCATCAATGTCGCGCTGCTCGATCTGGAGCGCAGGAAGGTCAGCTTCAGTCAGGAAAGCGCGAACCCCCTCGATTGGACCAGGCTGCGGCCGGCTCTGCTCGACAACGACCCGAATCTGATCGACGTGCATGCCCTGGAAAATCACGCGCAAAATGCACAGTTCTTTGTGTCCGAGATTCGCAAGCGTCTTGAGAACACGGAATCGAACGGCGATGCTCCGCTCGGTCTGATGGCGGAGCCTGCGCGAGTGCTGATCGTGCTGAGCGGACCAATGGCGTTTCCCAAAGGGCAGAATCTGCGGCCGATTGAAGCTGCGCCGGAGCCCGGAACGCGAGTGTTTTATATCCGTTACTATTCGCCTCCGTCATTCGGTCCCGGTGGACCACCGTATGGAATGAGGACGCCCGGTGGGAGGCCGCCGCCGCTGAATGTACCCGGGCCGGTTCGCGGCGGTACCGCGGACGATTCTTTGGCGCGCACCTTAAAACCTCTGAACCCCCATACCTTCGACGTGTCGACGCCAATCGAGTTTCGCAACGCCCTGGCCGCGATCATGAGCGACATTTCGCACCTTAAATAACCCGGTTTTTCAGCTGTTTATCGTTTGCAGCCGGTCGGTCGAACATGAGACCCGCGTTATCTTTCCGGTAGAGGATAGCGTATGAGTTCACCCCCGGATTTTCAGATTACAGAAACACCCACACTGCACTTCGTGGCCAATGGAGACGAGCAGCAGCTGTCCCAGGACCTCCAGGCGCGTCTCGAAGAATCGCTGCGACTGGCGGAGGCTGAGCCGGAAGTGATCGCGGCGCTGGAGGCGACTCGCGCGGCGGAGAATCATCTAGAAAAAATGAAGCGGGCCGAACGCACGCTGCACCAGCACGCCCGCGAATCGAATCGCGAGCTGGCCGCGGTCGCGGACAGGACTTTTGGCGCCATCATCGAATCGGCCGCGGAAGGGAAGGCCGCCTTCACCAGGCTCAGTGACTTGACCGGCATCGAGACGCGAATCCGCTACATCGGACGTACGCTCGAAAGACTCGTCGAGCACCTCATTCCTCTGGCCCAGAGCGTGCATCTGCGCGGCGATTCGCAGGAACTGCTCACCCGCGCGCGGGCCATTGAAAAAATCGCGCAGGAGCGCGCCGAGAAAGTGCTGAGCCAGCTTCGAGATGCGGTGAGCGAAGAGATGATCCTGCCCGTGGATATGTCCAAGGGCGTGGCCGGCGCGCTGCTGGCCCATGCCGGAGCCTTAAAGAAACGAGCGGTACAGCAGGCGGAAAATGCGGACCGCATCGAAAAATCGTATACATCACGGATGACCAAGGAGAGCCAATGAGCAAATTTAAAGATCTGGTGGAGAGCCTCGACCGCGAAGGGCTCGATGAGCTGCGGCGGTCGGTGGCCGCCGAAGTGGGCGATCGGCGTCAGAAAAACGCAATCCAGATGGAGCACATCCATCCGGGCATGTCCGAGGAGCAGAAAGATCGCGCGGTGAAAGAGATCGCGCGCGTGTTGCGGGGAGAGGAATAATGCGGGACCTCAGGCAATACTGGCAGGAAATCCGCACGCTCGAGCGGTCGCTGCCGGAGTTTATCTGGCTGATGAGCATCGAAGATAAAAAACGCGGCAACGTCGGCGGACGTATGGCGGAGGTAGGCCGGGCCGCCGCTGCGCAGGTGCTGCATGCGAACGCGTACCGCCTGGCTACCGATGACGAAATCGCGGCCCATTTGTCGCAGGAAGACCACGCGCGGCAGCAGAGTTTTCACGACGGCCTGCGGCGCAAGGGAATCGCGGTGGTCGCGCTGCCTACTTCATCCGCAGAAGATAATAAGCGAGCATCACCCAAGCGGCGATGAAGGCGAGTCCGCCAAAAGGAGTGATCGCGCCGAGCGCTCGTGTTCCCGTGATCGCCAGCAGATACAGACTGCCGGAGAACAGTAAAATTCCGGCCAGCAGCAGGGCGCAAACGGTGGTGCACGCAGACTCCGTCAATGCGCCCGCCCGAAATAGAAGGGAGACGATCAGAATCCCCAGCGCATGAATGAAGTGATAAAAGACAGCTTTCTGGTAAACGTCCAGTGAGTAAGCGTCCAGCCGTTCTTTAAGCGCGTGGGCGCCGAATGCTCCGAGCATGACGCCCAGAGTCATGAGTGCGGCGCCGATGGCGCTCCAGATCATGCCGCGGGCAGCTCCTTTACGATATCGGCCACGAAAGATTTCGCGTCGCCAAAAAGCATCAGCGTCCGATCCATATAATAAAGTTCGTTATCGATTCCGGCGAAGCCCGGATTCATGCTGCGCTTAATCACCATGACGGTCTGCGCCTTGTCGACGTCGAGGATGGGCATGCCGAAGATCGGGCTCAACGTATCGTGGCGCGCTGCGGGATTCACCACGTCGTTCGCGCCGATGACCAGCGCGACGTCGGCCTCGGCGAAGTCGGGATTGATCTCCTCCATCTCGTGCATTTTGTCGTAGGGAATATCGGCTTCAGCCAGCAGAACATTCATGTGGCCGGGCATGCGTCCCGCCACGGGATGAATTGCGAAGCGCACTTCGACTCCGCGCTTGGTGAGCGCGTCGGTCAGTTCGCGCAATTTGTGTTGGGCTTGTGCAACCGCCATGCCATAACCGGGAACAACGATGATTTTGCGGGCCCCCGCCATGATGGCCGCGGCGTCCTCGGCGGTGGCCGAATGAACCGGCTTCGTCGACATTTGCGTCGACCCGCCTTCCTGCACCTGTCCGAACGCGCCAAACAGAACGTTGAGAAAGGAACGGTTCATCGCTTTGCACATGATGACCGAAAGGATGAAGCCCGAGGCTGCGTTGAGCGCGCCGGCGATGATCAGAAGTCTGTTCGAGAGCGCAAATCCCATGGCCGCGCAGGCTGCGCCCGCATAGGAATTGAGCAGCGCGATGACCGTGGGCATGTCGCCTCCCCCGATCGGAATGATCAGCAGAACGCCAAATAACAGCGATAGGCCCGTGAAGGTCGGGAAGACCCATGAGGGCGCAGGTTCGACGATCATCCATACTCCCAGCGTGACCGCGAACAGCAGCAGCGCGAGGTTGACGAAGTTTTGTCCCTTATATGTGATCGGACGCGTCGGCACGATTTCCTGGAGTTTCCCGAACGCCATAATGCTGGCCGTGAACGTAAGATATCCGAGCACGGTTTCGATCACCAGCGCGGTCATCGTGAATCCGGTCGGAATATTTTTGTAGTATTCAGCGGTTCCAACCAGTGCGGCGGCCAGCGCACCGAAGGCGTGCGAAAGAGCGGTCAACTGCGGAACGGCGGTCATCGGCATCAGGTACGCAAGCGGCGCGCCAATCGCGGCTCCGATGAAAATGCTGATCAGGATCCACTCATAGTCCACCACTTCGTGGCGCAGCAGCGTCCCCACCACCGCGAACAACATGCCGAACTGGCCGGCCATAACGCCGCGGCGCGCCGTCGCTGGAGAACTCAGCCATTTAATCGATCCAACAATTGAAAGTGCGGCAACGATGTAGGCGATTTGCCAAATTTGTTCCATTACTTATCTTTTTTCCGAAACATCTTCAGCATCCGATCAGTGATGAGGAATCCGCTGACGATATTGATAGTGGAAGCTACCACGGCCACGCAGCCTAACACCTGGCTGAGCTTCGATGCTCCCGCGGCGCCCGCGACCAGGATCGCGCCTACGACGGAAATCGCCGAAATCGCATTCGTTAGCGACATCAACGGCGTATGCAGTAAGGGCGATACGCGTTGCACCAGTTGCAATCCCAGAGGAACGGCCAGGATCAGCACGTAGAGGCTCATCTCAATTTCTGGACTCATACGTTCACTCCCAGCAGCGCTTGAATTCGCGGGTTCACTACCTCGCCATGGTTGGTAACTAACGATTCGCGCGTGATCTCATCGGTGGTGTCGATGGTCAGTTGCCCTTCTTTGTTTACCAGGTGCTTCAAGAACGTAACCAGGTTTCGCGCATACATCTGGCTCGCGTGATACGGCACGCTTCCCGGAAGATTCGTGGGACCGAGAATGGTCACGCCGTTTTCAACCACGGTTTCGCCGGATTTCGTGAGTTCGCAGTTGCCGCCGCGCTCCGCCGCCAGGTCGACGATCACGGAGCCGGCGGCCATGGCATGCACCATCTCTTTGGTAATCAGAATGGGCGCGCGCTTTCCGGGAATCGCGGCGGTGGTGATTACCACATCCTGCTCCCTCATGAATGCCGACATCTGCTCGCGCTGGAGACGAAGCGCGTCCTCATCCAGCGCCTTGGCGTAGCCGCCCTCGCCCTCCGCTTTCGCGCCGCCCAGGTTGATGTTGACGAACTTCGCGCCCAGGCTTTCGATCTGTTCTTTCACAGCCGAACGCACATCGAAGCCACTGACGACGGCACCCAGTCGACGCGCCGTGGCGATCGCCTGCAATCCGGCGACACCCGCGCCGATGATCAACACACGCGCCGGTGCAATGGTGCCCGCCGCGGTGGTCATCATCGGAAACAGCCGCGGCAAAGTGTCGGCCGCGAGGATCACGGCTTTGTATCCGGCAATCGACGCCATGGATGAAAGCGCGTCCATGCTTTGCGCGCGAGAGATGCGCGGAATTAATTCGACCGAGAAGAGCGTCGCCCCAACAGCTGCGAACTTCGCGGCCATTTCCGGATTCGATAAAGGATCGCAGAAGCCAATCGCAACCCGGCCGTTTAATCCATCCGGCAGAGGAACGCGGACATAAAGCAAAACTCCGGCATGCTCCCGAACCTCATTCGCCGAGGCGATATGCGCGCCCTTGGCGGCGTAATCGGCATCCGCGAATCCCGCCGCGACACCCGCCCCCTGTTCCACCCACACTTCGGCGTTGAGCTTCTTCAAAACGTCGAACGCTTTGGGGGTCAGGGCAACGCGGCGCTCCTCCGGAAAAGTCTCTTTCAAAACGCCGACAATGAGTGCCAACTGTACTAGACCTCTTCTAAACTAGACGTTTTCCAACCACACAAGTTACCGGTAGTCATCCTGCAGCTTGGCCAACTCGGCCGCGCCGGGACAAAGTTTTTCATAGGGAATCTTCGACAGAGCCATCTCCGGCGAATTGCTCATCTCATGCAAATCCGGCGCGCTTTCGTCGACATAGAGCAGACCCGTTACCACTTCGCCCTGGCCCTGATGTTCCTGTAAGTACGCCGTCACCTTCTGCCGGTTCGTCGGGTCATAATCGGCCGGCACAGCCGTAAATCGGACCACGCTGCCGTCGTGCATAGTCACGGTAGTGGTCCCTGTATCGCCGATCGTAGCCAAAATCTCCGTCGCCGGCGGAACGAAATCGCTCTCCGTCACCCTGCGTGTGTGCTGCCGTGTATATAGATAGCTTTTCGTCGATCCCACATGGTCGTTGAAAGTCACGCAAGGCGAAATCACATCAACGATCGCGAAGCCGCGGTGCGATAACCCAGCCTTGAGAATCGGCACCAGTTGTTCCTTGTCGCCAGAAAAACTGCGCGCGATAAAAGTCGCCCCGAGACTCAGACCCAGCGCCACCGGATCGATAGGAGCCATACGATTCGGCTCGCCGCGCTTACTCTTGGAACCAATGTCCGCGGACGCCGAAAATTGCCCCTTGGTCAACCCGTAGACGCCGTTATTTTCGATGATGTACAGCATCTTCACATTGCGGCGAATGGCATGGCACAAGTGTCCGAGGCCGATCGACAGCGAATCCCCATCGCCCGAAATACCGATGTAGGTCAACTCGCGATTCGCGGCGTTAGCGCCGGTGGCAATGGCGGCCATGCGTCCGTGCGCGGAGTTGAATCCATGCGCCCCGCTGACAAAATACGTCGGCGTTTTCGAAGAGCACCCGATGCCGCTCATCTTCGCCAGCATGTGCGGAGGTGTGGAAAGTTCCCACAACGCGCGGATAATCGCGGCAGTGACCGAATCGTGCCCGCACCCAGCGCACAGCGTGGACATCGTGCCTTCGTAGTCGCGAATCGTCAAGCCCAGCGCGTTCTTATGCAGGCTGGGATGGACCGCGACCGGTTTAGCGATGGAGGGCATGCGTCAGTTCTCCTACTTGTTCGAAAATTCCATCGAGCACATTCTTCGCGCTCAGAGGGAAGCCCCCGAACGCGAGCACGCTGCGGAGCTTGTCCTTCGCGATCCCGGTTTCAAGCGTGAGCAGCGAGCAAAGCTGCGCGTCGCGATTCTGCTCCACGATGAAATTTACATCGTGCGCATTTAGAAAATCTTCGACCTCCGCACTGAAGGGAAATCCGCGAATGCGCATAAAATCGGCTTCCATACCGCGCTGCGGAAGCAGGTCGATGGCTTCGCGCACCGCCGGATCGCAGCCGCCCAGCGTGACGATTCCGACCCGCGCGCCCTCTCGCCTCTGAATCACCGGGGCGGGCACGAAGTTCGCGGAGGCTTTGTGCTTGCGCAGCAGGCGTTCGACCACATCCTGATATTCGTCCGGAGCCTCCGTATACGCGCCGAGCTTGTTGTGCCCGGATCCTCGGGTGAAAAACGCGCCCTTCGAATGCACGCCGGGCAGCGTGCGGCAGGCGATGTGATTTTCATCCTCATTGGTGTAGCGGAGAAATTTCGAGAGCGCTTGAATCTCCGCGAGCTCGAGCACGCGCCCGCGATCCGGACGGTACGAATCGTCCCAGGTGAGCCGCGGCACCACCCAATCGTTCATCCCGATATCGAGATCCGACAGCATAAAAACGGGCGTCTGGAAGCGCTCCGCCAGATCGAAGGATTTCACGGCGAATTCGAAACATTCCGCTGGATTCGAAGGGAACAATAAAATGTGCTTCGTGTCGCCGTGCGACGCATAGGCGCATGACATCACATCGCCCTGCTGCGTGCGGGTGGGCATTCCGGTCGAAGGTCCCACGCGCTGAATATCCATGATTACGGCCGGAATTTCCGCGTAATAGGCGAGGCCGAGCAGTTCGCCCATCAATGAAATTCCCGGTCCCGAGGTCGACGTAAACGATCGCGCCCCGTTCCAGGACGCGCCGATCACCATGCCGATAGCGGACAGCTCATCTTCGGCCTGAATAATCAGACAGTTGTTTTTCCCGGTCTCCGGATCACGCCGGTACTCGTCGCAGAACATGCGAAATGCATCCATCACGGAGGTCGAAGGCGTAATCGGATACCACGCCGCAACGGTCGCCCCAGCATACACGCAGCCAAGCGCGGTCGCCGTGTTCCCATCGATCAAAATCTTGTCGGACGTCGTGTCCATCTTTTCGAGATAGAACGGCAGCGGACACTGAAAATTATTTTTCGCGTAATCAAAGCCAAGCTTGAGCGCCGTCAAATTCGACTCGCGCAGCGCCTTTTTCTTCGAGAATTTCTCGTCCAGCAGCTGCGTGACGATCTCCATATCCACGTCGATCGCCGCGATCAGCGCGCCCGCGTAGGCGATGTTCTTCATCAGAATGCGCTCGCGTGGATCCTTGAAATGATCGTTGCAGAGCGCCGCCAAAGGCACGCCGAGATACGTCACATCGTCGCGAATCAGGCTCTTGTCGAGAGGCCAGGAGGAGTCGTATAAAATGTATCCGCCCTCGCGAACTTCGCACACATCGCGCGCGTAAGTCTGGGAGTTCATCGCGACCATCAGGTCGTAGTCGAGCGCCCGCGCCGTGTGGCCATCCTTATTCACGCGGATCTCATACCAGGTGGGCAGGCCCTGAATGTTCGACGGGAAAAGGTTCTTGCCCGACACCGGAATGCCCATGCGGAAAATCGCCTGCATCAGCAAGCCGTTGGCGCTGGCGGATCCGGTGCCGTTGACGTTCGCGAGCTTCACCGCGAAGTCGTTTACGCGGGTACGTAGGAGCTGATGCACTCTGCCGCCCTCCCCGCATATGGAATTTCAAGCTCGAATTTTTGCATGTCCCAGGCCGCCGTCGGGCAGCGTTCCGCGCACAGTCCGCAGTGGACGCAGAGGTCTTCATCCTTGAACATCAGCCGGAATGTTTGCGGCAGCGGCGCGGATGCGTAGAGCGCCTGCGTCAGGTTCGTCGCCGGCGCCGATAACCGAGTGCGCACGTCTTCTTCCGGACCATCGCGGGTGATGGTTAAACACTGCACCGGGCAAATATCGATGCAGGCGTCGCATTCGATGCAGCGGGTCGCGGTGAACTCGGTCTCAACGTCGCAGTTCAGGCAGCGCTGCACTTCGCGCGCCGTCTGCTCCGGATCGAACCCCAGCTCAACCTCGATATCGAGCTGCTTGAAGCGCGAGGCCAAATCGACATGCGACATCTTCTGGCGCGACGCCGGATTATAGTCGTTGTGATAGCTCCACTCGCTGAGTCCCATCTTTTGGCTGATGAGATTCATCCCGTCCTGCGGACGATCCGTGACGGGCACGTCCTGGCAGTAGTTGTCGATCGAGATGGCAGCCTGATGTCCGTGCTCCACGGCCCAGATAATGTTCTTCGGACCGAACGCCGCATCGCCTCCGAAGAAAACGCCGGGCAGCGTCGACATCATGGTCTTATCGTCCACCACCGGTTGATCCCACTTGTCGAATTTCGCACCCAGATCACGCTCGAACCAGGGAAACGCGTTCTCCTGACCGATCGCGAGAATCACATCGTCGGCCGGTAGAAAGATCGTTTCGAGTACCCGTGAATTTTTCGCGCCCGCGTCCCATTCCAGCCGCTCGAACTCCATGCCGATCATCTTTCCGTTCTCGATCACGAAGCGTTTCGGCGCGTGATTAATCACGATCTCGACATCTTCTTCCTCGGCATCGTCCAGTTCCCAGGGCGACGCTTTGAAGTACGCTCGAGGCCTCCGCGCCATCACCTTGACGCTTTTGGCGCCCATGCGCTTCGAGGAACGGCAGCAATCCATCGCCGTATTTCCGACGCCGATGATCAGCACGTTCTCGCCCACCGAATCGATGTGCCCGAAAGCGATCGATTCCAGCCAGTCGATCCCTATATGGATACGATCCGTCTCATGGCGGCCGGGAATTTCCAGCTCCTTGCCGCGCGGCGCGCCGCTGCCGATGAAAATCGCGTCGAAACCTTCGCCCAGCAAAGCTTTCATGCTTTTGACAGGCGTGTTGTAGCGAATGTCGACGCCCATATTAATGATCGATCCCGGTCTCTTCATCCAGCACTTTCGCGGGCAAACGAAACGCGGGAATATTCGTGCGCATCAAGCCGCCGGGTTTCTCATTTTGCTCGAAGATCACCACTTCGTAGCCGTGCGGAAGCAGATCGTTCGCCACGGTCAGCGATGCCGGACCGGCGCCGACAATGCCGACGCGCTTGCCGTTCTTTTTCGCAGGAATGGGCGGCAGCAGATCGGTAATTTCGCCGCGATGATCGGCCGCGACGCGTTTCAGGCGGCAGATGGCGACGGGCTTTCCATCCAGGCGGCCGCGGCGGCACGCGGGTTCGCAAGGACGGTCGCAGGTGCGGCCCAATATGGCGGGAAAGACGTTCGATTCCCGATTCAGCATGTACGCGTCAGTGAAACGCCCCTGCGCGATCAGACGGATGTATTCAGGAACATTCGTGTGGGCGGGACACGCCCATTGGCAATCGACCACTTTATGGTAATAGGCCGGATCTTCCGTATTCGTGCGATTCAAAACAGTGCTTCCTCTGCTATCAGCCGACTGGGGCTATGCATTCCGCCCTTCATTGTAGCGACAATGGAACAATGCTTGCTCGCGGCATGTTTAAACGCCAATACGGAAACAGCAGTCCAGCAGAGCCGTGACCGCAGGGAGCGGTTTAAGCAGTGTCGGGATTACTTACCCGCACAAGCCGGCGCCGGAACACGCGCCTGCGGCATCGGAACCGCCTTATTCCCCGGGTTGAACGCCATCGCATGATCGACATCAGGCACCTGCCCCTGAAGAAGCGGCACGGAGCACACTTCGCTCGGAGTCCCGGTGAGCGTCCATTCGACAGCAGGAAGCCCCTGCTCATGAACATAAGGCTTCACTTTCGGAAACGTCATCTCAATCGAGCCAGGAAACAAGTGCTTCTGAGGATCCGGTTTCACCTTCGGAAACTCCAGCAACTTCTCCGGCGGAATCAGTTGTATTTGAGGCTTCTCCTGCGCGTATACAGGCGCGAGCGAAAGAATCGAGCCTAGGATCAGTCTCTTCATCCGAACCCCCTTTGGGCGAATCTTACCTCATTTCGACGGACAGCACCCGGGGTTGATCCAATGTTCGCCCGCCGTCACGATCGCGAGCGTCGAAAAAGGCGCACCCACTTCCTGTGGACGGGCGCGCGCCTCCACTCGAACCAAAGACAGCGCCTGATCCTGAATGGTGCTGCTCATGGTCGACGCCGCGGTGGCTTCATACCGGTCAATCGCGCTCCGGTCCCCTAAAATCACCCGACCCCATCTCTGCCGCCCGCGGCGGAACGATTCCGATTGCACGCGCAGGCGGCTCTGCGGCGATCCCACCAACGTGATGTGGTCGAGCGCGGGCGCTCCGTTCTCGACACCCGCCACCAGCACCGTCAACTGAACGTCGCGTTGGCCGGCAATCCGCGCCAGCTTGTTTCTGAGCTCCGCGCCGAACCGGGCCGCGCATTCGCCGACTCCGATCGTCGCTCCGCAGGCATGCGCCGCCGTTTGCCACACATCGAATCCCGCGGATTGAATACGATAATTTCCCGCCGCCGAAATATAGCTGGACCCGAACTTGCGAATCTTGCAATCGTTCGAAGTCCCGTGATACCGCGCTCCCGTCGACGTGGTCCAGGTGGAGTTAATCAGGCTGTCGCCCGAAATCACCAGCTTTACCGGAGTCCAAATGGCGACGATCGTCGTCGCGCGGGCATAGGCGCAAAGCGCAATTCCCAAGGCTGCGGCAAGCCGATTCACAAAACCAGTTTAGTCGGATCCAGGAGGATTTTTGTGGAATATCTTGTGCTTAATATCCGGCCAGAACTCTTTCAGGATTTGAGATATTCCGTCGGTGGCGCACTGTTCCAACAGCTTGGTTACGTTGTCCAGGGCATCGCGCTCATCGGGATGATACAGATTCGAAATCGCCACGCCTGTCGAGTTCCCCAGCCATTCGGAGTAATTAAACCTGTGGCCGCCCGAATCGGTGCGCGTGACGAGGATGCGCGAAAACGCATACCACGTCCGGTATTTCTTGGTGCCCCGCGAAGGACCAATGCGGAAGTAGCGCGGGTCCTCATGCAGCATCGCCGGGAAAAAACCTTCGGTCATCATGTTGCCGATGGCCTGATCCGCATAGTTCGCCGCCAGCCGTTTCGCGAACCCCTCCACTCCCTGTCCATACGAATGATCGGAATCCTCCAGTTGACTGATCCCCGCGAATGCTCCGGCCAGAAGCACCAGCGGATAATCGAAGGAATCCTTACTCGCGATAATCAGCTTTTGCTTGGTGGTGATCGGTTCGTAGTGATCGGTAATGTTCGCTGTCCGATAGTTCGGCAGAACACCCAGTACGCGCTTATCGGGCGGAGCGTCCTGATCGGCTTGCGCATGTTCCGCTTTGGTCTGCGGCGACTTCTGTTCGTCGCTGGGCGCAGGCTTCCCCGATGCTGCGGCCGCATCTGTTGCCGGTGGAAGCGATTGCTGTTCCACCGCCGGCTCCTGCGCGAACCCGCGCACAGCCAGCATCGTTGGCAACAGGAGCCATATCCTGGCTGCCCGCCCGGAAAAAATCGTCATTGTCTATTTCCTAGAGGATAACCCAACAGCGCAAAGACCCGCTTATTTTCAGATGCTGTGCGTCCACCAAGGGTTTCTAAATTCGTCCCGGCACTTTCTTCTCCTTAGCCACCGCAAAGCGGAGAAAGCATGCGTTAAAGAATCGCGATTACAAATCCCTGACCGCCGACGCTCAAAATTCGACGAACGAAGAAGCCAACAGCCATACATAGTGCCCGAAAAAGTGTGGGGTGGCGCCATGCGCTGCCAGCCCGCTGTTTTCGACAGTGCGGACCGCGGTGTATAATTCAGGGTTCATTATGAGAACCCTTCGAATCCCGGCCATACTTCTGGCCGCAGCCTCCCTCCTCGCCGCGCAAGGCCGTGGAGGACGCGGCGGGCAGAACGCCCAGCAGACTCAACCGGCCGCCGCGACGCCCGCTCCGGCTACCGGACAGCAGACGCCGCGCCTGCCTCCGCCTGAAGAAAAAAGCGTGGTCACGCACCATAAATCGATGGTCGGCGGGCAGCAGATCAGCTACACCGCGACCGCCGGCAACTACGTGATCAAAGACGACGCCGGGAATCCCAAAGCGTCCTTCTTCTACGTCGCCTACACCAAGGAAGACGTTCCCGATGTGAGCAAGCGTCCGCTATCGTTCGTCTATAACGGAGGCCCCGGGTCAGCGTCCTCATTTACCCACATGGGGCTGGGACCGAAGCACGTCGTGCTTTCCCCCAATGGCCACGGATTGGGGCCGGCTCCTTATGAAATTGAAGATAACCAGGATTCGTTTTTGGATGCGACCGACATGGTGTTTATCGACGCAGTCTCGACCGGCTACAGCCGTCCGGTGCCCGGCGAAAGTCCCGTGCAGTTCTATGGAGTGGTGCAGGACGCGACATGGTTCTCCGATTTCATCTATCAGTACACCACTCGAAATGAGCGCTGGCTCTCTCCGAAATTCCTGATCGGCGAAAGCTACGGCACGACGCGGTCCGCGCAGTTATCGAACGTGCTCGAGCAGCGCCACCAGATGTATTTGAACGGAGTCGCGCTGCTATCGTCGGTCGGCTTCGGCAACTGGGGCGCGGACGATCGCACGAAGTTCTGGCTTCCCACGATCGTCTGCTCCGGCTGGTATCACAAGCTGCTGGCTCCGGATTTGCAGAAGTTGACGATTGAACAAATCGCCCAAAAGGCGAGGGATTTCGCGCATGGTCCGTATGCGGCGGCGCTCGAAAAAGGCGATCAAATTTCCCCGGCCGAGAAAGCGCAAATCGTCAAGGAGCTGAACCGCTTCACGGGTCTGTCTCCGAAATACATCGAAGAAACGAATCTGCGCATCAGTCCGCAACGCTGGTTCAAGGAGCTGCTGCGCGACAAGCGCGAAACCGTGGGGCGGCTGGACGCGCGCTTCACCGGCTACGATTTCGACGCTGCCGGAGAGCGTGTGGAATACGATTCGAGCGAGGCGTCCTATGAAGGCGCTTACGTGGCGACATTCCAGGATTACGTGCGCCGCGATCTGAAATGGATGAGCGACATGTACTACACGGTGACCGCCCGCGTGCAGCCCTGGGATCAGGGTCCGGCCGGCGGCCCCGCCGAAGCGCTGCGCTCCGCGATGACCGAGCAGACTCACCTGAAGCTGCTGGTGATCTGCGGCTACTACGATGACGCGACCCCTTTCAACGGCATCGAGCAGACCGTCAATCATATGGGCCTGGAGCCTTCGGTCCGCAAGAATGTGAGTTTCACTTATTACGAAGGAGGCCACATGATGTACATCGATAAAAAGGCCAACGACAAGCTGCACAAGGATGTCGACGAGTGGATTAACTCGAGCTATAAGCACTAGTAAGGCTTTTGTTAGTGGCTGGTCCCCTGGCTCACGCCAGGGGTTATAACCCTGTCACGTAAGTGCGGGGATCGGAGGCATCGGGAAAAGCCGCGCCTGCCGCCAAAATTGGCCGCCCCACAAATTGCATTATCTTAGAGGTGCATGCACGGGCTCCTTGCGCTAACGCTGCTGCTCGCCGCTGATCCGTATTTTCAAAGCGCCGAAGCCAAGCTCGATAAGATTGAAAACGGCAAAGTGAAGCGCGGCGCCCTGGTTTTTTTCTCTCTTCAGGAAATCAATTCCTGGGCGCGTTATAAGGTTCCCGAGATCGTGCCGCAGGGGATCCGCCACCAGAGGGTGACGCTCGGCCGCGATACCGGCACGGCCTACGCGTTGATGGATTTTCTAAAGATGCGCCACGCCGAAGGCAAGGCGACGGGGTGGCTGATGACGCGGTTAATCGAAGGCGAGCGTCCGGTGACGATTACGATCAACCTCCAGTCCGGAGGCGGTTATGCGCAGGTGGATCTGACCCGGGTCGAAATTTCGGGCGCGGCGGCGTCCGGCGCGGTGCTCGATTTTCTGATCAAGACGTTCTTTCTGCCCTTGTATCCGAACGCGAAAATCAACGAGAGATTCGAGCTCGGCTACAATATCGACCGCATCGATATTCGCCCTACCGGCGTCGGCGTCACGATGAAGCGCTAGATCTGTACCACGCGATGATCGGGACAATCGAGCTGGACCGCATCGTAAAGACGCTCCACCAGATCGGTACCGTGGGCTGCCAGGAAAGGAAGGATGGAGTAAAACCGTTCCTGCAAATGGCGATGCGGGTAGAGGAGTCCGCTGAGATATTGGGCGTCGCCGGCCGCGCGGTCGTTGCGGCGCATGATCTCCGCCGCGGTTTTGCGACGGGCTTTTTCGATTTGATAGGCGATTTTGGCGCGGCTCTTGTCGAGAGACGCGGCGAGGGTGGGGTCGAACTGGTCGAGCTCCGCGCGTACGCGGTCCAGGTGCTTCATTACGTAGGCGGTTTCGGTGTCGAAGGAAGCTCCGAGCGATTCGGGGACCAGGGAGTGGGCTACGCGCTCCTTCAGATGTTCAGGGTCGACGAAGGTTTGAGAGACGGTGAGCTTGTATCGGGTGAGCAGCTTGATGGCGCGGGGTTCGAGCAGAGTGAAGCCGGCGCGCGAAATCATCACCGGCATCCGGCCCAGCAGGCGGTCATAGAGGACTTCGGACTGAGCGAGGTAGGCCAGTTCGGCGGGGCCTCCGACGTAGGCGCAGGTGGGCAATAAATAATCCTGCATTACGGGGCGGAGCAGCGCGTTGGGAGAAACTTCGGCGGCGCGATCGCGCAGAGATGGGAAATCCGACTCTTTGACGCGCACGCGGTCGCCTTTTTCGAGGAGAAAGAAGAGCGAGGTTTTGTCTTCCAAGTGGACTTGCGCGTGATAGCCGGCGGCTTCGAGTTCCTTGGTCCTGGCCAGCAGGCGGGTCTTGAGTTCGGGAGCGGCGTCGAGGGCCTGGGCGATGAAGGGGGCGCTGATGTTGCGAATCTGCGGGTCGAGAGGGTCTAGGAAAATCAGGCCCAGGGGGGCCAGGAGTTGTTTGAGTAACGCCTGAAATCCGGCGCCCATGGTGACGCCTGAGGGATAGGCATTGGCGACGATCTCGATGACTTCGTCGGCGTGGGGAAAACCGTTCAAGGCGCGGCGAAGGTCGTCGAGGGGCGCATTTTCGATGACGATACCGCCGACGGGGCGTGGGCGTCCGTTGGTCTGCTGGGTCTGGGCACGGAGTTGGACGGGCTGACGGGCGGCATCGAACACCCAGGCGTGATCGACTTCGGGGAGATCGTGATCCTCGGTGGCGAGCCAGAATACGGGAACCGCGGGGGTGCCTCGGTCAGTCAGTTCGCGGGCGAGGCGGGCGGCGGTGAGCGCTTTATATATCGTGTAGGCGGGACCTGAGAACAGGCCGACCTGCTGTCCGGTGACGATGGCGACGGTTCCGGGCTCGGCGAGGCGATCGAGGTTGGCGCTGGGTTCGTTCTGTATTTCGAGGGCGCGGACCATGGCGGCGCGGCGGGCGTCGGGGTAGTCAATTTCGCGGGCCGCGGCGGCGAAGGAATGGATGTTGTGGGGATCGTGGCGATAGAAGCGGGCGACGCTGTCAAAATGGTAAGAAAAATCCAGGAACAGCCTGGAGGCTCCCGGCAGGTCGGTATGTCGGATACAGGCGGGTTCCATTTGGTGGTTGGACGTGCAGACGGTCCAAGAGTAACAGATGAAAGCGGGGAGAACAAAGTCGCGGAAAATTAATAATCGGGGTGGATCGAAGACCATCGAGCTGAATGGCCGAGGCGGAAAGGGGGGACAGCCCCCTCTGTCCACAGCGGCGTAGCAGGTGTGTGGTACTTCTGCATTGCGGACGCCTTGGGACAGAGTAGGCAGTCCCCACTTTCCGGAGTTTTCATCGCCGTCGGTGGCAGCGCTTGGCGGCGCGCCACACGGGCATACTGCGGCTGTACGAAAAATCGCGCGCGGTCCGGGTTGCTAGTCCCGGACCGCTAATGGCTTGAACTGTCTCCTGCGATGCACAGTCCTCTGAAACCCAATGGGGTTTCCCCCAGGATGTTATCAGGATCGATCCCAAACCTCTTCCGTCCCCGGAAGTTCAGTACCACCGTAATGCGACGTTTGCCGGCCGGCAAAAAACTCGCCTTTTCTGATTGAAGGCTACCGCGGGAATTTCGGACGGGAATTTCGTGGTTTGGTAAGGAATACAAATGAAGGCAGATAAAATCGAAAATACTGGTGAACGGCCAGACACGGTATCTTATAAGTTGGACGATCAGCAATTTCAAACCCACGCCGGTGAGGCGCTGCACGACCTTTATAAGCGGCTGAATGCCGCTTCCGATACGGGAGAGTTCGAAGCGGACTTCAATGCCGGGGCGCTGGCGATTGAGTTCGAAGAGCCTCCGGCGAAGTTTGTGGTGAGCCCGAACGCTCCGGTGCGGCAGATCTGGGTGTCGGCCCATTCGAGGAGTTTCAAGCTGGATTGGGACGCGGCGCGGGAGGAGTTCGTGCTGGCGGGGACCGGGCAGTCTCTGGCTGAGATGGTGGGCGGCGCGATCAGCCAGCAGCTGGGGCAGGAAATCAAGTTGTAGCCATGGCTGGCGTGTATCTATCCTTTCCTTTTTGTGCGCAGAAGTGTACCTACTGCAATTTCGCGTCGGGAGTGTTTCCGAAGGAGCTGGAAGCGCGCTACATGCCGGCTCTGATGGCGGAGGTTCGGGGCGCGCAGTGGTCGTGGACGCCGGAGACTTTATATTTGGGTGGTGGGACTCCGAGCCAGATGCCGGTGGAGGAATTGGCGGAGTTGCTGGCGGAGATTCCGGGGCGGGAATGGAGAGAGGCCACGATGGAGGCCGCGCCGGGGTCGATTACGCGGGAAAAGGCCGACGCGTGGAGGCGGGCGGGGATTAATAGAGTTAGTCTCGGGGTGCAATCGTTCATCTCCAAGGAGTTGTCGCGGACGGGGCGGAAGCATACGGCAGAGACGGTGGTGGAGGATGTGGGGATGCTGCGCGAGGCGGGAATTTCGAATATCAATCTTGACCTGATTGCGGGGCTGCCGTTTCAGACGCGGGAGAGCTGGAGTGAATCGCTTTCATGGATCGAGCGGATCGGCGCGCCGCATGTTTCGGTTTACATGCTGGAGGTCGACGACGATAGCAACTTGGGTCGGGAACTGCTGGTTTTGGGTTCTCGATATGGGGCGGGGGCGGTGCCGTGTGAGGACGATATCGCGGAGTTTTACGAGACTGCTGTTGAGCGGCTGGAGGGGATGGGAATTAAGCGCTATGAGATTTCTAATTTTGCGCGCGAGGGATTTGAGTCGCGGCACAATTTGAAGTATTGGCGGCGGGAGCCTTACTTTGGGTTCGGGGCGGATGCGCATTCGTTCGATGGCGAGGCTCGATGGCAAAATTCGGAGTCGGCCGCTGAGTATGTGGCGCAGAGCCATGCCCTGCGAGAGAAAACTCCGGCGGATGCCGTTGGGGAAAGATTCTTTCTGGGGTTGAGGTTGATGGAGGGAATCGAAGGTCCGTGGGATCCGTTTGCGTCGGCGATTCGACAATTTATTCGCGGCGGGCTGCTGGAAGAAAGCGGCTCGCGGGTGCGGCTGACTTCGCGCGGAGTGATGTTATCCAATGAAGTGTTTCAGGAATTTGTAGGAGTGCACGCTTGATCGATTTGAGAAGCGATACGGTTACGAAACCCACTGACGCCATGCGGCGCGCGATGGCGGCGGCTGAGGTTGGCGACGACGTTTACGGCGAAGATCCCACCGTGAATCGGTTGGAAAAACGCGCGGCGGAGCTGTTGGGCAAGCAGGCTGCGCTGTTTGTTCCTACGGGGACGATGGGGAACACGATTGCGGTTAAGCTGCACACGGAGCCGGGGCAGGAAGTGATTTGCGACGATCGGGCGCACATTCTGGATTGGGAACTGGCGATGACGGCGTGGTTTTCGGGATGCCTGATTCGAAGTGTTTCGACCTCGGATGGGATCATGAGGTGGGAACAGATCGAAGCGCAGATTAAGCCGGGCAATGGATTTTATGCGCCGACGGCGCTGGTGAGCCTGGAGCATCCGCACAACATGCATGGGGGGACTTTGTATGACGTCGAGGCGATCGATCTGATTTGCGATCGGGCGCATGGGCGCGGGCTGAAAGTTCATATCGACGGGGCGCGGATTTTTAATGCGTCGATTGCGTCGGGGCACGCTGTTGCGCGGATCGCTCAGAAGGCCGATACGGTGATGTTCTGTTTATCGAAGGGACTGGGGGCTCCGGTGGGATCGATGCTGGTGGGGAGCTCCGAGGCAATAGCGCGTGCTAGGCATCTTCGAAAACGGCTGGGCGGAGGGATGAGGCAGGCGGGCGTGCTGGCGGCGGCGGGGTTGATCGCGATGGAAGAGATGCCGGGGCGGCTGGCTGAAGATCATGCGAATGCACGATGGATCGCGGAACGGCTGGCGCGGATTCCGTGCCTGACGCTGGATCTTGAAAAAGTGCGGACGAATGTTGTGGTGTTCGATTATTCGGGCACGGGACTTTCGTTCGCGGAATTGAGCGGGCATCTAAGATCAAAAGGCCTGCTGATCTCGACGGCGGGAGGCACGCGGGCGCGGGTTTTGACACACTTGAATGTGTCGCGCAAGGATTGCGAGGCGGCGGTCGACGTAATGGAAGAGGTTTTGGCACCGGTATGCGCCCCGAAAGCTATTTGACGCCTGGCGGAATTTCAGTTTCGCGAAATATTTCCAGAGTGTCGTACGCGCGCGGATTGACGGGACTGCTGCGCAAGCTGGATACGCAACGCGGGATTTATCTTTCTTCGGGCTACGAGTATCCGGAGCGGTATTCGCGGTGGGATATTGCGGCGGTGGCTCCTCCGCTGGAGATTGTTGCGGCGGGACGGGAGATCGTTTGCCGTCCGCTGAATGAGCGGGGGAAACGCTCAATCGGATTCTGGAACCTCTGCTGGCGCTCCATCCGCATTGGGAAGAGTTTTCGATGGTCGATGGGGCGTTGAAGGGGACGCTGAAACCTCTGCCGGCGCTTTTTTCGGAAGAGGAGCGGAGTAAGCAGCCATCGGCATTTTCGATTTTGCGCGCTCTGCTGGATGAATTTAAGCATCCGATTGCGTCGCGCCTGGCGCTGGCGGGGGCATTCGGATACGACCTGCTGTTTCAGTTCGATCCGATCGAGCTGAAGCTGCCGCGCAACGATGTGAAGGATCTGCGGTTGTTTTTTTGCGACGACATTTATTTCATGGATCGCAAGAAGGAGCAGATCGAGCGGTTCCAATACGATTTTTCGCGCGGTGAAATTTCGACGGCGGGGATGAGCCGGAGCGCGGAGAGGGTGCCTCGGGCGAAGAAGATTAAAGAAGCCGCGATTACCGCGGATCATACGCCCGAGGAGTATATGGCGAACGTCGAGAAGGTCCGCGAAGGGATGCGGCGCGGGGATTATTACGAGGTCATTCTGCGGCAGACTTTTCGCGTGCCTTACTCGGGAACGGCGTCGGGTTTGTTCGACAAGATTCAGCAGGCGAGCCCTAGTCCGTATCAGTTTCTGATGCAGTTTGGAGATGAGCAGCTGATCGGAGCGTCGCCGGAAATGTTCGTGCGGGTGGAGGGGCGCAGGGTCGAGACTTGCCCGATTTCGGGGACGGCGCGGCGTACGGGCGATCCTATGCACGACGCGGAAAATATTCGCGAGCTGCTCAATTCGACGAAGGACGAATCGGAGCTGACGATGTGCAGCGATGTGGATCGCAACGATAAGTCCCGGGTGTGCGTGCCGGGGTCAGTGAAGGTGATCGGGCGGAGGCTGATCGAGTCGTACGCGGGGCTGTTTCATACCGTCGATCATGTGGAGGGCACGCTGGCAGAGGGGTTCGATTCGCTGGATGCTTTTTTGACGCATATGTGGGCGGTGACGGTGATTGGCGCACCGAAGAAGTGGGCGGCGCAGGCGATTGAGGATCTGGAAAAGGACGCGCGGGGGTGGTACGGGGGCGCGATGGGTATGATCTCGCTCGACGGGGATATCAATACCGGGATCATGATTCGCACGATCCATTTGCGCGAAGGGATTGCGCGGTATCCGGTGGGCGCGACGATTTTGTACGACTCGGTTCCGGAGATGGAAGAGGCGGAGACGCGGATCAAGGCCACGGGATTTTTCCGGGCGCTGAATGCCGCGCCGCCGGTGGCTCCGCCTTATGAGCCGGATTCGCATGAGGCCATGGGCGTGCGGCTGCTGCTGGTCGACAACGAGGATTGCTTCATTCATACGCTGGCGAATTACGCGCGGCAGACGGGCGCCGAAGTGATTACGTATCGCGCGGGGTTTCCTTTGGATTTGATTGAACGGACCGCGCCGTCGTTGATTCTGGTGTCGCCGGGTCCTGGGCGTCCGGAGGATTTCGGGGTTCCGGCGCTGATCCGGCACGCGGCGAAACTGCAAATTCCGGTGTTCGGCGTGTGCCTGGGATTGCAGGGGATGGTGGAGGCGTTCGGGGGCGAGTTGGGTGTGCTCGACTATCCGATGCACGGGAAGCCTTCGCTGATCCGGCATCGGAATATCGGCGTTTTCGAAGGACTGCCGGAGGAATTTCGCGTAGGCCGCTATCATTCTTTATACGCGATTCCGGAGAAGCTGCCGGCGTGCCTCGAAATTACGGCCCAAAGCGACGACGGGATTATCATGGGCGTCAGGCATCGGGAGTTGCCGATGGAGGCGGTCCAGTTTCATCCGGAGTCGATTCTGACGCTCGAAGGGAGCTGCGGTTTGCGGCTCATGGAAAACGTCATCCAGCGTTTGGGACATTCGCGTGTTGTCAGCCGTGCTCTCTAAATGGTTGCCGCTGTTGATAGCGCTGGGCGTCGACTGCGTGTTTTTTATCAACCTATGTTCATGGATTTTCAGGTGCGGATGCGTATCGTTGTGGGCGGGGGCGGACATGGCTTGCAACATTCATGTAGCTTACGCGCATATGGCGCATGGAAGGCACTGTCCGTTTTGCGCGCACGGGTCGGCGGGGCAGGCGGTGGTGATGATCGCGATCATCGTTCCGCAGGTTTTCGTCAGCTTGGGCGCGCCGTGGAAATGGGGAGTACGCGCGGCGGCGGCGCTGGCGTTATTTCCGGCGGTCGAAGGGGCCGCGGCGCTGATTATGGGATGGGCGGATGGGTACTGGAACCGGTAGGACTTGCCGATCCCGCATGGCTTTGGCGATACTGGAATTTCTATGGGACTCGAACCCTCCGACGTACTGTTTATCGCGATCGTCATCTGGCTGGCCATCGAAATCCTGAATGGCGGCGGGGGCGGACGCAGGAGTCGTGTGCCGGTTCGAGCGATCTAACCTCTTTTTCAGAGGAATCACTTGCCTGAAACCATCGTCGCCGGCGGAGGCTTAGCCGGACTGGCTGCCGCTGCTGCGCTAAGCTCCGCGGGCCATTCGGTGAAGCTGTTCGAGGCGCGGCCTTTTTTAGGCGGCAGAGCGACATCCTACGAAATCGATTCTGAAGTCATTGATAATTGCCAGCACATCCTGCTGCGCTGCTGCGTCAATTTGATGGATTTTTACCGGCGATTGGACGTTGAGAAGGACATCGCGTTTCACCGGAAGATTTTTTTCATCGAGCCAGGGGGGCGGCGGAGTACGCTGAGCGCGGGGCTGTTGGGGGCTCCGAACCATTTCGCGGAATCGTTTCTGCGGATGAGGTTTTTGAGTGGAGGCGAAAAACTGGATGTAGTGCGCGCGATTCGCCTGATGGAAAAGGAGCGCGACCGCGACGATCTGGATCGGATCACGATGTACGAATGGCTGGAGGAGAAGCGGCAGCCGGGGCGTGCGATCGAGCGATTCTGGCGGCAGATTCTGGTGAGCGCGATCAACGAGGATCTGGAGCGGATGTCCGCGGCGCACGGGTTTCAAGTTTTCCGGCTGGGGTTTCTGGCGCGGAAAAATTCCTATGAAATGGGGATTCCGGCGGTCCCGCTGGGGCGGCTTTATGGGCAGGACGCGTGGGAGCGGATGGGTCAGGTCGATTTGCGGATGCGCGCGCCGGTCGAGAGAATCGTGATCGAAAACGGCAGGGTTGAGCATGTGCTTGTCGCGGGCGAGGCGATTCGCGCGGACCACTACATTTGTGCGCTGCCGTTTGAGCGGGTGCGCGCTGTGGTTCCCGATCTGCCGATCGATCTTGCGGGGTTCGAGCATTCTCCGATCACGGGGATTCATCTGTGGTTCGATCGTCCGGTGACCAAGCTGCCGCATGCGACGCTGCTGGACCGCACCATTCAGTGGATGTTTAACAAGGGCGAGGGCCGTTATATCCAGCTGGTGGTGAGCGCATCGCGCAGCCTGGAAACGATGCCGCGGGCGGAGGTGATCGCTCTGGCTGTGCGGCAGCTGGTTGAATTTTTCCCAGCGGCTGGAGAGGCGAAGCTTGAGAAAGCGCACGTGGTGAAGGAAATTCGGGCGACTTTTTCGGCTGCTCCGGGTCTGGAAACGCGGCGGCCGGTGAGCCGCACTGGGATTCCGAATCTTTTTCTGGCTGGGGATTGGACGCGATCGGGGTGGCCGGCGACGATGGAAGGCGCGGTCCGCAGCGGGTATCTGGCGGCGGAGGCGATTACCGGAAAAAAGTTTGTGCTGCCGGATGTCGGATAATAAAACCCATGAGGAAGTTTCTCGTAACGGTTTTTTTGGCGGCGCTGCCGGCGCTGGCCGCGGATTCGACCAAGCTCGAAGTTCGCGTCACCACGGAGGCTGGGCATCCGATTGAGAACGCCAGTGTGGTGATCAAATTCAAGGGCGGGTCGGTGGTGAAGCCCAATCCGAAATTTCGCAAGGAATGGGATGTTAAGACCAACCAGGAAGGCGCGGTGAAACTTCCCAGCATACAGAAGGGTCCGATTCTGATTCAGGTTCGCGCGGATAATTATCAGACCTTTGGCCAGGTTTTCGATGTGCAGGAAGATGAGCGGCTGGTGGAGATTAAGCTGAAGCCTCCGCAGCCGCAATATTCGGCTCACGATAAGGATAAGTAGCGTGGGGCAACGATCGCTTCTTGTGTCGCGGCTGTTTAAGATGGGTCGGGGTGCAAAGTGGAAACGTGGGCGCGGACCGCTCCCTGTGGTCGCGGGCTCTTTAAGACAGCCGGCGGATAAAGGGGGGAGGGTTCGATGGTTTTCAGACCAGGGCTATGCACTCGATTTCTACGCGGACGTCGCGGGGCAGGCGGGCGGCTTCTACTGTCGCGCGGGCGGGGGGATTTTCGGGGAAGTAGCGCGCGTAGGTCTCGTTGATTTTCGCAAACTCTGCTAAATCCTTGACGAAAACTGTGGTTTTTACGACTTGCGCGAGCGACGATCCGCAGGCTTCTAGTACGATTTTCAGATTTTCCAGGACGCGCACGGTTTGGTCGACGACGTCGCCTTCGATCAACTGGTTGGTGGCGGGATCGATGGGGATCTGACCGCTCAGGAACGCGAATCCGTTCGCAACCACGGCTTGCGAGTATGGACCGATGGCACTGGGGGCGCGGTCTGTGGAAATAATTTTCTTCATTGTGATTCTCCTATTTTAAGCGTGCCGACGAGTGACGGCACGTTCGGGATGTTCTCTTCCTGTAAGAAGCGGTCGAGTTCATTGGCGATTCTTACTGGGGCTGCCGGATCCCAGAAATTGGCGGTACCGACTTCGACCGCCGACGCTCCGGCGATGAGAAATTCCGCGGCATCGATACCGGAGGCGATTCCTCCGAGGCCGATCACTGGAATTTTGACGGCTTGCGCCGCTTCGTAAACCAGGCGCAGGGCGATGGGTTTAATGGCGGGGCCGGAGAGGCCTCCGAAGCCTGCGCCGAGCCGGGTCCTTCTGGTGCGGGCGTCGATGGCGAGGGCGATGAAAGTATTCACCAGGGAGATGGCATCGGCGCCGGCATCGGCAGCGGCGCGGGCTAAGATATCGATACGCGCGACGTTCGGCGACAGCTTCACGATCAGCGGACGGTGGCTTTTTTGACGGACGGCGCTCACCAGGCCGGTAAGCAGCGCGGGATCGCTCGAGAAGAAAATGCCTCCGCATTTGGTGTTGGGACAGGACACGTTCAGCTCATAGGCCGCGATTCCATCGGCGTCTTCGAGGACGCGCACTACTTCCAGATAATCCTCGACCGCGTAGCCGAAAACGTTCGCAAAGATCGCCGTCCCGCAGTTTCTAAGGTCCGGAAGTTTGTCGGCGACAAAGGCTTGGACGCCGATGTTCTGGAGTCCGATGGAGTTCACCATTCCGGCCTCGGTTTCGAACACGCGGGGGGGCGGGTTGCCGTCCATTGGCTCCTTCGACAAGCCCTTGACAATAATGCCGCCGATGGCCGATAAGTCGGTTAATTTCTTGAATTCGACTCCATAAGCGTAGGTGCCGGAGGCCGCGAGCACGGGGGTTTTCAAGGAAATGCCGCACAGCGTGGTGGCCAGCCGAGAGGACATTTTCCTCACAGGATAGCAGTTGAGAGTGGAGGTCGCTAGAAATCGTAGAACTTTAGTCCCCGGAGAACTACTAAGTAAATTTGTGGGGTACTAAGGTTTCTGTCCGATGGGTAGTCAGCTCCAAACAGGAGAACATGGGACAGTGGAGAAGTCCAAGAAGTCGAAATACCGTTCGCTTTCGTCACGCTACTCAATCTTCACCGGCGTTCTGCTGTTGTGGGTAGTGGGGTTCACGATTTGCTGGGATATACGCCAGCACACCTTTAACTGGACTAAGGGTTTCGTGCTATGCGGCATCGTGGCGATGACGGCGGCGGCGATTTCGCGCTTTACGATCCGCTTGCTCGCGCGGCCGCTCGCGCTGCTCGAAGCGGGAATTACGTCGGTTCGAAAAGGGCATCTGGTTCCGATCCAGGTGAGCCGCACCGGCGACGAAATCGAATACCTGGGGGAAAGCTTTAATCGCATGATCGAGGCGCTGGCCGCGTCCCAGGAGGAGATTCGTCTGCACCAGGAACTGCTCGAAGAACGCATTCACCAGCGTACCGAGGAGCTGGAGAAGGCCATGCACGGGGCGCTGAACGCCAGCCAGGCCAAGAGCGAATTTCTGGCGAACATGTCGCATGAGCTGCGCACGCCGATGAACGGCCTGCTGGGCATGCTGGATCTGGCGCTCGACGGCGATGTCAACTTCGAGCAGAAGGACCAGCTCGAGACGGCGCAGCGGTGCGCCTATTCGCTGCTGGCGCTGCTGAACGATATTCTGGATCTTTCTAAAATCGAAGCGGGCAAGATGATGCTCGAAAAGATCCCGTTTGAAGCGCGGGCGGTGGTGGAGGACTGTATTAAATCGCAGGCGGTCAAAGCGGCGCAAAAGAAGATCGACCTGCGCTTTGAAGCGCCTGCCGGTCCGCAGCCGAGCCTGCTGGGGGATCCTCTGCGGGTCCGCCAGATCGTGGCGAATCTGCTGTCGAATGCGATCAAATTCACCGATGAAGGCAAGGTGCTGGTGAAACTGGACTTTTCTCCGCCGATGGACGGAAGCGTCGAGGTGACGATACGGGTCACCGACACCGGTCTGGGAATCCCGGTGGACAAGCTGTCCACAATTTTCGAAAAATTCACCCAGGCCGATGGCAGCATCACTCGAAAATACGGCGGCACGGGGCTGGGCCTGGCCATCACCAAACGGCTGGTCGAAATCCATGGGGGCAATGTGCGCGTCGATAGCCAGGTGGGCCAGGGCAGCACCTTCCAGGTGACGCTACCCTGCGAAGTGGCTCCGGGCGTAGCGGGAAGCGCAACGCCGATGCAGCATGAAACCCGCGGCGAAACGCTGCTGCCGGCTCCCGCCGCGCGCCTGCTGCTGGTCGAAGACAATCTGGTGAACCAAAAAGTCGTGCTGGCGATTCTCAGAAAAAAGGGGTATCGCATTGAAGTGGCGAACGACGGGCGTGAGGCGCTGGTGAAGCTGGACGCAGCCAATTTCGACCTGGTGCTGATGGACGTCCAGATGCCTGTGCTCGACGGCCTGGAGGCCACGCGGTTGATTCGCAGCGATCCGCGCTGGGACCGCATGCCGGTGGTGGCGATGACCGCCCATGCGATGAACGGCGATCGCGAGCGGTGTCTGCAAGCGGGCATGAACGCCTATATTTCAAAGCCGGTGCAGCCGGCGCATCTGATCGCGACCATTGAGCGGCACCTCGCTTCCGGGGACCGGCCTTCGGCGTCCAGCTCGACGCCGCTCGAACGCGTGCTGACCGACCGCATGATGGAAGATTCGGGCTTGATGATCGACATGCTGCGCCTGTTCCTGCAAATCGCGCCGGAGCGGATCGACCGCATCGAAGCCGCGGCCCACCGCGGGGACGCGCCGACGCTTCAGCGCGAGGTGCGAAAAATCAGCGTCGCCGCGGACCAGCTGGATTCGGCGGCCCTGCGCGAGAGCGCGCGCCACATCCAGCATGCTACGGCGTTAGGCGATTTCGCCCAGGTGAAGCGCGAGCTGGTGACGCTGCGGGCCGCCGTCCGCGCGCTGGACGCCCTCACCACCGAGCAGGCGGCCGCGTCCTAGAAAGCTGTGCCGGTCATATCGTTACTGGTTCCAAAACGTCGGCGCTGACCGCTTCCGATGGTCGCGGCTCTTCAAGAACGTCGACACGAATGTCGACGCGGCACGCCTGGAGGCGCGCGCCACTAGAAAATTCGGCGCTTCAATCGGTCTACCGTGAACTTGGCGGTATCGGCTACCGCCATCACGGTCATCACCCCGGCCTGGACCGGATCGGTAATCACCAGGTCGGCCGCGTCGGGAACGCTGCCGGCCATATTCAGACTCACGACCAATAATCCCTGAGCTCGAACATCGAGGACCGCTTTTTCGATTTCGCCGCCCATGATCGATCCGGCCAGCACCAGAGCTTTGACGCGCGGTAATCGGGCCGCCGCGCGCACTGCGGCGGCGAGCGCCTGTTCGCCCACCAACGGAATGGTATCCACGGAAATGTGCTCGCCGCGAATATTGTGACGGTCGGCTTCGGTGATCGCGCCCAGAGCCACCTGCCCTACCTGCGCGCCTCCGCCCATGATGATGATGCGCTTGCCGTAGATTTTTTCCATGGTGTCGACGGCCTTGACGGCGTGGACCACGGATAGCGCGGCCAGATCGCGCAGCAGAGCCGCGGGGTCGCCGGGCATTTCGATTTCGAAATAAGTGCGCGCTTCCTCCTGGCGTTCCTCGACGATCTCGACGCTCACAATGTTGCCGTGATGGCGCGCGATGACTCCGGTGGTTTCATGCAGAATTCCGGGCCCGGCGTCGGCGGCGATTTCGATTCCCAGTCTCATTCGATCTCGTATTTCTTGAGAATCTCGCCCCACTTGCCGTGCGCCTGGAGGAGGATTTCGCAAACCTCGCGTACCGCTCCCGATCCGCCGGCGGCGGTGGTTACGAAGTGGGCGGCCTTCTTCACTTCGGCGCGCGCGTTGGCCGGAGCGAAGCCGAGCGAAACGCGGCGCATTACGACGACGTCGGTCAAATCGTCTCCGATGTAGGCAATCGCATCGGCGGGAATGCCGCTCTTCTGGCAGATCTGTTCGAGGATGGGAATTTTTTCGATGTGGCCCTGATAGACGTGGGTCATTTTCACCTGGCGCGCCCGTTCCTCGACCGCGGGGGACACGCGTCCACTGATGACGCCGGTTTCGATGCCGTACCAGCTCATCCATTGAAGGGCGATGCCGTCCTGGGCATCAAAGCCTTTGGTCTCGAACATTTTCCCGTCAGGACCGGGAACATTGTAGAGTTTCGCGTTGGTGAGCACGCCGTCGACATCCATCAACAGCATGCGGATACGCGCCGCACGCGCCATAAGTTCAGGATTCATTTTGTAGTTTCCAAAGAAAGTGGTGAGACCAGGGGGGCCATCGAGGCAGGGAGCACGGTCAAATCCGCGATCGCGCCAATTTGTTCGAGCGCCCAGAGAGCCGCGCCACGGCATCCGGGTTCAGGCTCGGTCGAGAGCGTTACGGGAACGCCCATGCCGTCGGCGATCCGCTGTAGAAGCGCGGGCGAGCTCAACAGAGCGGGTCCGCAAGCAATCGCTTGTGGGGCGGTGCCATGCCTTGCCAAGAGCCTTTCATACGCCGTGCGAAAGCCCTGAATCGCCGAATCCAGAGGCGCGGCCGCCGGATCTCTTACCGCCAGCTTATCGAGATATTCTTCGACGCTGCCCTTGATCGATTGTTTGAACGAAGTGTACGCCTGACCAGCTTCGGGGACCGCTCCGAACAGCATCCAGCGCTTCTCATCGACCGGCATGCAAGTCAATCCTTCTATAGTCGAAGGACTCTCGACTATCGAGGCCACCATGCTGTTCTCGCCCAGGACCAGTGCGAAAAACTCCGGGCTGACGCATCCGCTGCCGAGCACGGTGCCCGCGCCTGGCGGCAGCGCGGGAAACCATTTTACCGATTCGAACGCCGGCCAGAACTTTCGATCCTCCGGCGTCACTTCGCTTTCCGCGCGCCCCATCACTGCGCCGACGCGAAATTTGGCCGCTTCGACCAGGCGGTGCATTTCATCGAGACAGTCCGCGGCAGCATCGGCGCGCCGGGGTAACTGGGCCGCGTAGCCTTCCACGCGCCGCGCTTCGGAGTCGAACAGCAGCGCCCGGACGGAGTCCGCCGTCACATCGAGAACTACAATGTAAACGTCGGCCATGCTGTCCCGGGTGCTCAAAACCATCTCTCGTTATAACATGCTGCCCGCGGGGGCTCGCGTGATCGTCGCCGTGTCCGGGGGCGCGGATTCGGTGTGCTTATTGCATGTTCTTAGAGAACTGACTCCCCAGTCGTTGGCCGGCGTTGTCCATCTGAATCATCAACTGCGGGGTGAAAGCTCTGACGCGGATGAGCGATTCGTCACAGAGCTGGCCGAGCAGTTCGGGCTCCGCTTGTACTGCGTGCGGGAACCGGTGGCGGAATCTCGGGACAATCTGGAACAAGCGGGACGGCGCGCCCGCAGGCGGCTGTTCGAAGGACTGCGCACCGCCGGAGAATGCGACTTCGTCGCGGTGGGGCACACGCGGGACGATCAGGCGGAAACGGTTCTATTCCGATTTCTGAGAGGATCGGGGCTCGCCGGATTGTCGGGCATCGCGCCGGCAGCGGAGGGGATCATTCGCCCGTTGATCGATGTTACCCGCAAAGAAATCGAGGAATTTCTGCGTGGCCGCAATATTGAGTGGCGCGAGGACGCATCGAATGCCGACTTGCGGTTCGCCCGCAATCGCATCCGGCACGAATTGCTTCCGCAGCTTGCGCGCGATTGGAATCCTCAAATCGCCGATGCGCTCGCGAAACTTGCGGACCTTGCGCAGGAAGACGAATCCCGGTGGAGCGCCGAAATCGAGGCTATCGCCGCCGGGGAGTTCGTTCGCAGCAATACCGGAGTGGAATTGCGATATTCAATGCTAAGCGCCCTTCCTCGAGGGGTGGCGCGGCGTCTGGTCCGTCGGGCGATTCGAGATGTGAAGGGCGACCTGCGGCAGATCGATTACCAGCATGTCGAGAGCGTGCTCGACATCCGGCGCAATGTTCGGCTGCCATTTTTGAACGTCACCCGGTCCTTCGATTGGGTTCGTTTTGAAAGGCCGGAATCGGCGGACGTGCCCGGGCCCCAGGAGGTCGCTCCGCCCGGAACATTCCCATCGCCCGACGGCGGCTCGCTGATCTGCGTCGAAGTGGCTCAGATAAGTGATGGAAACGCCTGTGCTACGCTGGATATGGAAGCATGCTGGTTTCAAAGTTGTTCGCCGCTCGTTTTACGAGGGTGGCGGCCAGGTGACCACTACCGACCTGCCGGACACGCCCGGGATCACAAGATCCAGGAAATGTTTCAAAAGGCTCGCGTGCCCTCCTGGAGGCGGGCTTCCTGGCCGATTCTTACGAGTGGAGATAAGATCTTGTGGTCCCGTCAGTTCGGAGTCGCGCACGAGTTCGCAGCGCCGGGCGAGACTGGAACCCTTCTGCGCATCCGGGAAGTCCTCTGAACCTTATTTCGTAACGCGGCGTCTATTTAGGTGTAACTCTGGTCTGGAGATGTCATGAATTCATCGAGTGTTAGAAATGCGGTTCTGTGGCTAGTGATACTATGCCTGGTCGTTCTGGTCTGGTTTGCGTTCCGCAGCAGCAAGACCCCCGGCCTGACGCCGCAGTTCTCTGAGCTGGTAAACGACGTCAAGGCGGGCAAGGTCGATTCCGCCAAAATCAACGCTGCCACCGGCGACATCGAAGGCAAGATGAAGAATGGCGACGTGTTCCATTCCGTGGTTCCCCCCACCTATAACGATTTCACCACTCTGTTGATTGACAAAGGGGTCAGCTTCAAATACGAGAAGGACAACGGAGGCAACTGGGTTTCGATTCTGGTGAACGCGATCCCCTTCGTGCTGCTGCTGGGGTTCTGGATCTTCATGATGCGCCAGATGCAGAGCGGTGGAAATAAGGCTCTGAGCTTCGGCAAGAGCCGGGCGCGGCTGCACTCCTCGCAACAGAAAAAGGTGACGTTCAAGGACGTCGCCGGCGTCGAGGAGGCCAAGGAGGAGTTGCAGGAGATCATCGACTTCCTGCGCGAGCCTCAGAAATTTCAGAAGCTCGGCGGACGCATTCCGAAGGGCGTGTTGCTGATCGGTTCGCCTGGTACCGGGAAGACTCTACTCGCCCGCGCGATCGCCGGCGAAGCCAATGTTCCGTTTTTCTCCATCTCCGGATCGGACTTCGTCGAAATGTTCGTCGGCGTGGGCGCCAGCCGTGTCCGCGACCTGTTCGAGCAGGGTAAGAAAAACGCTCCGTGTATCATCTTTATTGACGAAATCGACGCTGTCGGCCGCCATCGCGGCGCAGGCCTGGGCGGTGGCCATGACGAGCGCGAGCAGACTCTCAACCAGCTGCTGGTCGAGATGGACGGCTTTGAATCGAACGAAGGCGTCATCCTGGTGGCCGCCACCAACCGTCCGGACGTTCTCGATCCCGCCCTGCTGCGCCCCGGCCGTTTCGATCGGCGCGTAGTCGTCGGGCATCCCGACGTCAAGGGCCGTGAAGCGATTCTGCGGGTCCACACCAAAAAAGTTCCTCTCTCGGACGATGTCAATCTGACCGTCCTCGCCCGCGGCACACCCGGATTCGCCGGAGCAGACCTCGCAAACCTGGTCAACGAAGCGGCGCTGGTCGCTGCCCGGCAGAATCGCAAGGTCGTCACCCAGTGGGATTTCGAGCTCGCGAAAGATAAAGTGATGATGGGTGTCGAGCGGAAGAGCCTGATCATCAGCGACGAACAGAAAAAGGTCACGGCGTATCACGAGGCC
Source organism: Bryobacterales bacterium (assembly GCA_963698105.1). GTDB lineage: Bacteria > Acidobacteriota > Terriglobia > Bryobacterales > Bryobacteraceae > Palsa-187. The sequence continues at coordinate 85,768 of CAVOPN010000019.1, read as the reverse complement.
GGCCACGCGCTGGTCGCCGCGCTGACGCCGACGGCCGATCCTCTGCACAAGGTCACTATCATCCCGCGAGGGATGGCGCTGGGCCTGACCATGCAGCTCCCTCTTGACGACAAGCAGACGTATCGCAAGGAATATCTGGAAGCCGACTTGGCGATCCTGATGGGCGGACGCATCGCCGAGGAGTTGTTCCTGCACCACATGACCACCGGCGCGAGCAACGATATCGAGCGCGCGACCGACATGGCCCGCAAGATGGTTTGTGTCTGGGGCATGAGCGAGCTTGGACCTTTAAGCTTCGGCAAACGGGAAGAGCAGATCTTCCTGGGCCGCGAAATCGCGCAGCATCGCGATTACAGCGAAGAGACCGCGATCCGCATCGACGAGCAGGTGAAGAAGCTGGTCGAAGGCGGCTATCAGCGCGCCAAGAAACTGATCGAAGATCGCGGCGACGCCCTGGAGCGTATCGCGAACGCGCTTCTGGAACGTGAAGTTCTCGACGGTTCGGAAGTCATGCAGTTGATCGACGGCAAGACCCTCGCCGCCGTCCAGCCCCCTCCCGGTGGCGACGGAACACAGCAGGTGATCAAGCCGGAGAAACCGGAATCGGGACGCCGCACGCCCGGCATGCTCGAAGGCGGCCCCCAACCGGCGTGATACCAGAGCGCGAAAACCGGGACTGACGACTCTGTCCCAAGGCGCCACAATACATGCGAACCCGCTCTAATGCCGTCGCCGCGTGGACAGAGCGGTCTGTCCCCATTTTCGCCCCACCCACAAAACTTCTGAAATGATCCCCCCGTTCCGTCTCTACCTCTTCGACCTCGATGGAACGCTGGTCGATTCCGCCTCCGACATTTGCGGCACCATTCAAGAGGTCCTCAAAAGCTGCGGGCGCCACGATGTATCCGACGAGCTACTCCGCCGCTACATCGGCCGCCATCTGATCGATTTGTTCACGGATCTTGAGTTCGCGCCCGATTCCATCGACCAGATGGTCACCGATTACCGGGCCATCTACACCGCTGGAGGACATGTAAATACCAGCGTTTATCCGGGCGTCCCGGACATGCTGAAAACGCTCGGTGGCCTGAAATCCACGGCCACAACCAAGGGTACTCCCACGACAAGGGTCATTTTGGAAAAGTTCGGCCTGATTCCCTATTTCAATCATGTCCAGGGAACGGATGGATTTCCCGCTAAACCGGAGCCGGATGTTATAATAAAGTCGTTGGAACTTTTCAGCGTGCCGGCTGAAGAATGTCTCATGATCGGCGACGCCCCCAGCGACATGGAGGCGGGCCGCCGTGCTGGAGTCCAAACCTGTGCAGTTCGTTACGGTTACGGTGATCAGGAAGCCATGGCTGCTTTTAAACCGAGTTTCTGGATCGATCATCCGTCTGAATTAATCCATTAATTAAGCCGCCATTTTACCAGTATAAAATGGCTTCAATAGTCCTCGTCGTAACTAGATTCTCCATTTGAGGACACAAACAAATGAAACAATATTTATTAGCAAGCGATTTCGATCAGACACTTAGTTTTCACGACTCGGGACTGATTCTCAGCGAAATGCTGGGCATCTCCGGCTTTGCCGAAAAGATCGCCGGCCTTTCGAACATTCACCTCGTCCAGCAGGGTGGGGAGCTGGCTTATCTGGTGCTGCATGATCCGGCTTATCGCTGCGTCCGTAAGGAACATCTGATCGAAACCGGAAAGCGCATCCGCCTCAAACCGAATATCCGTTTGTTGTCGCAGCTGCTTGAGGGCTTGGAGGGATATGAATTTTCCTTCTATGTGATCAGCGCCGCGCCGGTCGAAGTAATCCAATCCGCGCTTGAAGGAATCGTGCCGGCGGACCACATTTTCGGCACCCGTTTCCGGTATGACGAATCGACGGGCGAGATTCAGTCCATTGAGCAGGTCCCCGCGGGCTACGGCAAAGTCGCCGTCCTCGAAGAGCTGACCACGAAGCTCCAGATCAGCCACAACCGCGTGATCTACGTCGGCGACGGCAGCTCCGACGTTCACGTCATGCTCCACGTCAACCGCCGCGAAGGGCTCACCATCGCCGTGTCGGAAAACAAGTACATCACGCAAATCGCCAAGCGCACGATACTCTCCGATGACGCGTTAAGCGTGCTGGTCCCGGTGCTCGAAGACGTCGCCGAATGGCCTTCTTCGAAAATCCGCGCATTCTTCGAATCCCAAGGGTTCGTTTTGCAGGAATGGGAAAAAGTCCGGACGGACTCTCTGACTATCTCCAAAGCGTCCTCTCCGCAAGCGGTCAACGCATGAAGTCGGACTGGATCGGGTGGCTGGCGACGGCGGTGTTCATGACCTCGTACCTGTCGAAAAGCCCCGCCATGCTGCGGCGCATCCAAGCCCTGGCGTCGTGCCTGTGGCTGACCTACGGGGCCATGATTCACTCCGTGCCGATGATCGTCGCGAATGCGCTGGTGGCAGCGGTCGCGCTGTACTCGTCTTTCAGAGGGCCTTTAGCCCTAATCAAATCAAAAGATACCGTTTCCGCCCACGAAACTTCTGCCACTACCCGATCTATGCTGGTCAAGTAGGACCGGCCCCCGTCCGGTCCTCGTGCGGCGTTAAAATAACGCCAATCTAACGCCAGGAGGTTTTTCGAGGATGGAAGGCGCCGACATCTTTTGTTGGAGTTACCACGCGCAACGCCTCGTCGACCCCGATTATTTAGTAACGAACTAACGCCCAAACGCGGCTTGGATCGGAGCGCCGGTAGCGCCTTTATACTCGGCAGGATTCAAGCCCAGCAATTTTATCATCGTCGGAGCAATGTCGCGCTGTTCGGCGTGGGTGCTTACTTCGCCTGTCGCGGGCGTATCCGGACCCAGAATCGCCAGCCAGATTTTCTCGGCTCCGGCAACTTTGCTGCCGTGGCCGGACCAGTCTGTGAGCGTGGAGCCCCGGCCATGATCGGAGGTGACGATCAGAGTCGTCGAGTTGCGATATTCGGGCATACTTTGAAGCGTGGTCCAGAGACGCTTGAGGAATCCATCGGTCGCGGCGATCATGTCGAGGACGCGGTCATAACGCCGGGCGTGCGCCCAATCGTCGGTTTCATCGAAGGAAATATCCAGCACGCGAGGCTTGGCCGCGCGAAGATATTCGAGCGCCATTTCAAACGTGAAGGAATCATGGCGCGCTTCGTCCCAGGGCGTGAGCGTGACATGCTGAAGACGGCTCAGATTCGGTGAAGAGGGTGAATCCTGATAGCCTGCGTTGATGAAGATTGTACCTGGAGTATGCTCGGCGATGTAATGAAAATGGTCCCAACTGGAGAACAGAGCGATCCGGCTCGAGGGAACAGAGAGCTTGCGTTTGAGATATTCGAGCACGGTTTCGTTCGGTTGCTGAATAGGATCGTTGCCCTTGATAATGTCGTCCGAAGCACGGCCGGTGAGGATTTCAGAGTAGCCGGGGTAGGAAACGCGATAGGCATTGGTGACGCTGACATCCGAGAGCACGAGGCCGTTTTTGGCAATGGTATTCCAGAAAAAAGGCGCAAGAGTTTCGCGGTGAGCGAACCGTCGCCGGCGGTCGTCACTCAGATCGCCGGCAAGCAAAGAATCGATGCCGTGAAAAAGGTCCTGCCAGCGCAATCCGTCGGCGGTGACGAGGACGATGTTGCGGGTGCGAGGAGGCTCGGCGGCAGTGAGCAAAGAGGAAAGAAGAACGGCGGCGAAGTAAGCGCGGGGCATAGTGGAATGGTACAATGATCGTGTTCCAGCGGAATTACGGCCAGGTAGCTCAGTCGGTAGAGCGCAGCCCTGAAAAGGCTGGCGTCGGCGGTTCGATTCCGTCCCTGGCCACCACATTCTAAAAGACTTACGGGCGAGTTCCCCTCTAAAACCGCATCACTGGAGTCCAAATGGAGTCCAAACTCCGTTTTCACTCGAGCTGATTCTTCTTTTCTGCTGGCACCACTGGCACCACTCGCGTGGTAGCCATCGTCCTCGCGCGAACGGTTGAATTCTGAATCGCTTGGTATCCATGGTGGGCGTGGTAGCCGTAGCGATCACGTTCGCCGCTGGGGAGACAACTTACCCCTCCTATATAGGGAAGTGACCCAAAGCTCCCGTCGACCCCACGAATATTGCTGTCCAGACTGGACAGGACTTGTCCCCGCGAACCATTCACGGTGGTTCTTTGCCAGGCGCCAAATCCAGAATCGGACAATTCCCCGATGATAGACTTTCCGACATGGCACTTTACCTCATCAGCTACGACATCACCGAGAAGGACGCCTTTGAGTACGAGGCGTTGTGGGCACGCCTCAAAGCACTTGGCGCGGTCAAAATCCTATACTCTGAGTGGATTATCTCTGGCGGTATCGGTCAGTCTCAAACCATTTACAACGAGATAGCTCCGCTGACGCAGAAGAAAGATCGATTGCTAGTCCAAGAAATGACGAAGGATTTCTATTGCGATCAGCTATTGATCAGTGATGATGCTTTCAGGGCAATCGTGCTCAAGCACGCTAGAAGTTAGGCTGACGCGCGATCTTGTCTTTGGGCCTTCACCAGCTTCGATCGCCCCGATTGTGGATCTTTGTGCACCTTCAAAGAGTAGGCGCATCGCCATTCCCTCTTCCGGCGTTTCCGGTTCAGCGTGAAGCCCGCCTTGATACCAAAAAATACGCATACGCACAATTCTCCTGTGTATACTGAGATTGCGTAAGCGATTAAGAAACTTTGACCTAGCTGCCACTGCTCGGAACGGCTGGTACCCGATTCGAGCGGCGTTAAACGCGGCTGGAAATGAGTGTATCATGAATCGCGCGTTTCTGGAGAGGGTCTGGTACGACACTTCCGTGCCTGTATTTCTTGAGCGGTTTATACTGCCGGCGCTTGCTACCGTCCTGATTGGAGTAATCTTGTTGAATCCCTTCAAGTTCGACTTTCAGCAACAGGGGGCACTGGCCATTGCCGTCGTGGCCCTGGCATATTTTGTTGGCCATACCGTGCACCTCCGCAACGAGGCCACTAAACCCAAGGTCGCACCGGCGCTTGTGGAGCGACAGGCCGAACCTGTGCAACCGCAGACGCATGTTTCTGGACCCGCGACGACCTCTGGCAACAACAGCCCCGCCATAACCGGCGACGGGAACTCGGTCACCTACGACGCGGAAGGAAAGAAGACTTCCCCCAAAGAAAAACGAAAATGATAGCATGACGCGATGAAATACATCGCGCTTCTGATGCTGTTTTCCGTTCGCGCATTCTGCCAATCGACGGGTGCAGCGAACACCAAGGGTAACTGTAGTCCCGCGATAACCGGTCACGGCAACACGATCAATATCAAAACATGCGGCATCGAACAGGGCGATGAATTTCGCAAGCTCCTGAAATCCATCGCGAGCAGCCAACAACTGGACACAGCGACGATCCTAAAGAGGCTCGATGAGTGCCTTCGCACTATGGCAGACCGACATTTAACGGATGCCCAGAAGGCCACCGTTTGGGCAGCGATTTCCACCCTACCTGGCCACAAAGTAAGCATCTGGATTCCACTTGGAAATTCTGAGGCGAAGGGCTTCGCGATGGACTTCGTTGACTTGTTTAGGAAAGCTAAATGGACTGGACTTGAGGGAGCCGGTCTCGGCCAAGGAATTTACGATAAGGATCCGGTCGGGATCGAGGTGACGGTCAACGACAATGATGCGAGGACCGGAAAGGTCCCGCCCGATGCGGTCATGCTCGTACACACATTTGTAGAACTAGGGTTAGCAGCCAATACAATATTCGCAAACCGAGAGGTCCCCACGGGGGAGACCCAGATCAAAATTGGACTCAAGCCCGCATCCCATTAATCAGCAATGGCTTTCCGATGGCTCAGGTTGAGTCGGTGTCACAACCCAAAGCCGTTGACGGGCGTTTATGTTTCTGAGATGATTGGATTAGCCAAATGCGAGGTGCCGGGATACCTCGATTCAAAACTCCTTCCCGCATCCGCATAGCAGGCGCGTCCCTCCAAGCACCTAATCTAGCCAGCGCCTCCGAGAGAAACCATACAGCGGAAACGAGCGAGCCAAAGGCATCGCTATGTCCGTTCCGCTCTACTCATCAGATCTTGCTCTGCTGGATGTCATCAGCGAGAAACGTGCTCTACGCTTAGAGGACTGCGGGCTCGCAAAGGTAGTGCGTCACAAGGGGCACATCAACCGAGTCGTCTTCTATCGCCGGCCAGACGATCCCCTTCCGCCCACAGCGCGGGACTACCTGGGGAAGGCATACTCGTTCGAGCAACCGCTCGGAGACGGGCATCACTGTTGGAAGCTCCGACCACTGCAAGGTGGGCGCTCCGATTCGACGCTTGCGCCACCGGAAACGCGTGGCATCTTCGAAAGCGTTCTGCGCGGCTGCATGGCCTCAACCGGCCACGCCCCCGGCGATTCGCGGGACCTGACTTGCGAGGCGGCGGCCGCGGGTCGAATGGCGGCGCAGTCTGCCTAGTTAGCTGCTGATTTTCAGGTTGTCACCCTGCATTTAAATCGTTGATTCTTCGAGACTGGGTCTGATTTTCCCAGGTTGTCACCCCTTTCCAAGTTGTCACCCATGCGCAGCCCCAGACAAACCAAACCAGCGTCGCCGACGTTCGCCGTCGAGTGGTGGCCGATCGGCCGCGTCACGCCGTATCCGAACAACGCCAGGGTGATTCCCGCGTCCGCAGTCGAGAAGGTCGCTTCGTCGATTCGGGCATTCGGGTGGCGGCAGCCCATCGTGGTCGATGCCGACGGCGTGATTATCGTCGGGCACGTTCGGCTGCTGGCAGCGCAGTCGATGACGATGACCGAAGTTCCCGTTCACGTCGCGCTCGATCTCACGCCCGGCCAGGTTAAGGCGTACCGACTGATGGACAATCGGTCGCACGATGAGGCGACGTGGGATTTGGATCTGATCGGGCCGGAGCTACAGAGCATCCAGGAACTGGACAGCGATTTCGATCTGGCGCTGACCGGGTTCGATCAAGATGAGCTCAACGCCTATCTGTTCCCGGAGGAGGAAACCACCGGGGAAGAGGATCTGGTCTCGTTGCCGCCGGTCGTGCCCGTCACCCGACCCGGCGACCTGTGGCTCTGCGGTGAGCACCGCGTGCTCTGCGCGGACTCGACAAGTCCGGAGGCGGTGACCCGGTTGCTCGGGGACCGCAAACCGTTTCTGATGATCACGGACCCGCCTTACGGAATTGAGTTGGATTCCGAGTGGCGCGATCGCGCCGGGCTGAACGGCTGCGGACCCGCCCAGGCGAGCTACATGAAGCATCGCACCGAGGGCCACACGCAAACGGAAATCTCCGGCGATACACGCGCAGATTGGTCGGAAGCGTTCGCACTGGTTCCGAGCCTTGAGGTTGCCTACGTCTGGCACGCATCGAAGTTCACCCGTGAGGTTCTCGATGGCTTGCTGGGAATCGGGTTTCTGCATCACCAGCAGATCATCTGGAACAAGGGACGCACGGTGCTCACGCGCACCCACTACTGGTTCCAGCACGAGCCTTGTTGGTACGTCCGAAAGAAGAACGCGCCGTGGTACGGGAAGCCCGGCGAGAACTCGACCATCTGGGATTCGCCGTCGCCGAAATTTATCATGGGTGGCTCGGATGAGGAGAAGCTCGATCATCCCACGCAGAAACCCGTCGCGCTGATGCGGCGCCCGATCCTGAATCACACCAAGCTTGGCGAACTGGTTTACGAGCCATTTCTTGGCAGCGGCACGACGCTGGCCGCGGCTGAGTTGACTGAGCGCGTCTGCTGCGGACTGGAGCTCGATCCGAAGTACGTTGATGTCGTCATCGAGCGATGGCAGCGGCTCACGGGCTTCGACGCAACGCTCGATGGTGATGGTCGGACGTTCGCGCAGATGAAGGCCGAACGCGTGGGGATCGCGGCATGAATCGCCCGCTGCCACCGCGAGATCGCGGAAATAGAATCTCTGATCATGTCCGGGCACCCCGATCTTCATGGCCTGTGCCTCGCGCTCTCGGACTGGTCGGCGGAGTTGAGGATCATCAAACGCGATGTTGGTTCCGGTTGAAGTTCTGATTGCTGGCACTGGACTTGCCACCGGCCTGGTCGGCTCCTACGTGGGTCTTAAGAACCGCGTCCTCCTTGCGGAGGTTCAAAAGGAAGCTGCCGAATTGGAAACCCGAATGGTCTCCAGGATCTGCAACATTTATGTACGCGCCGGAGAGTGCCGTTTGCAGGAAGACCAGGTGAGGGACGCATTATGCAAGTTGGCTGAGGAAGTCCGCGGCCTCGCGCAGCGTCATCCGCACCAGAAGCATGAACGAGAAACGCCGCCGGATCGTTGAACCCGGCGGCGTGATGGTGGGGAGTTTCTACTTGGCGGTTTTGTAAACGCGGTCGCCCGCGTCGTTCTTCGAGGACTCGATGTTGATGCTGTGCTTCTTGGCGGCGATGGAGATGAAACCCCTGACGCTGTGGGCCTGCCAGTCGGTGGCCTTCATGATCTCGGCGAGGGTAGCGCCCTTGGCCCGGGCGATCATGTCCAGGATCTTCGCGCCCTTGCTCTCGGCGCGGGGGGCGGCGGACTTGCGTTCGGGCTTGGCGGCTTTCTTCGCGGCCTTGGCTGCCTTCTTCGGCGCAGCGGCTTTGGCTTTGGCACCCTTGGGGGTTTCCCGGCCCTTGGGCGCGCCCTTCTTCTGGGTGGCAGCCTTCTTAGCGGACAGCCTTCTCCGGCGCAACGGGCGCGCCCTGTTCCGCAACGGCGGCGGCTTGGGTGGTTTCTGTGGCTTCGTTGTTCTTCATGGTCGTTAATCCTTTCTGTTCAATGCTTGCGCGTCTCCGCGCACCACGATTCATCACTCCGTTTGAACCGGAAAGCAAGGCGAATTTTCGTTCAATGGGCATCTCTTTAAGGGCTTACGCAAAAGCGCGCGGATGCAGCCTGACCGCTGTTCAGAAGGCCATCGCCAGCAAACGGATCACGAAGCTCCCGGATGGGAGCATCGATGCGGATCGCGCCAACCGGGAGTGGTCGAAGAACACCTTCGCCGGGCAGACGGTCCGTGAAGCTGCTGCCCCACCGGAGCGGTCCTCCGATGCATGAGTCTCCGGCTCCCACGGGAGATCCGGTTACCGCATACTTGCGGGCACGCGCGGTCAAGGAGAGTTTCCAGGCGCGAACGGCTGAACTGGATTATAAGGAGCGCGCCGGGAAGCTTGATCGAAGCCACGCGCGCTTCAGAGTATGCGGCCACGTTTTCCGCGATCGTCAAGGACGGACTGATGGCCATGCCCGATCGCCTGGCTCCGATGCTGGCGGCGGTGGATGACGAGAAGACGATTCATCGAATGCTGGGAGCTGAGATTACAGCCTTGCTGCGGAAGGTGAGTAAGTCGGTCGCGGACGCGGGTCTTATGAAGATGCAGCCGTTCTCGATTCACGAAGTGGGTGCCGCGGCGATGCTGCCGCCGCGCGACATCACGGTCGCGAAGTGGGCCGACGAGAATCGTGTGCTCACCGGCGGCGCGGCGGCCGAGCGAGGGCAGTGGCACACGCGCCCGTATCAGCGCGAGCCGATGGAGGTGCTCAGCCCGGCGCATCCGTGCCGGCAGGTGGTGCTGCTTTCGGCGGCGCAGCTTCTGAAGACCGAAGTGCTGCTGAACTTCATCGGCTTCATCGCCGATGTCGATCCGGGACCGGTGCTGGTGGTCGAGCCGCGCGCTGAGGATGCCAAGGCGCTCTCGAAGGACCGCGTGGCACCGATGTTCCGCGCCACGCCTGCACTGCGCGGGAAGATCGCGCCCGCAAAGTCGCGCGACTCGAACAATACGACGCTGCATAAAGTTCTCGCCAACGGCGAAGGGCACATCACTTTTACGGGGGCGATCTCACCGTCCGGTCTTGCGATGCGACCAATCCGGTATGCGCTGCTCGACGAGATCGATCGTTATCCGGCGAGCGCAGGCACGGAGGGCGATCCGGTATCGCTGGCCATCCAACGCACCTCCGAGTTCGCGCACAACAAGAAGATTGTCATGGCGTCGACGCCGACGATCAAGGGCATCAGCCGGATCGAACTTGCGTGGCTTGAAAGTGACCAGCGCGATTACTTCGTGCCGTGCCCGAAGTGCGGAGAATACCAGGTGCTGGTGATGGGCGACGGAACCGGGCCTGGACTTGTGTGGCCGGAGGGGAAACCGGACGACGCATCGTATCGCTGCGTCGGGTGCCGCGAGCTGGTCCCGAATCACGAGAAAGCGCGGATGGTCGAGAGCGGCGAGTATCGCGCGCAGAATCCTTCGTCGCCGATTCCGGGATTCCGTGTCTCGCAGTTGATTTCGCCCAAGCGGAGTTGGGGATCGATCGCGGTGGAGTTCCTCGCGGCCAAGAAATCGCCCGAGACGCTCAAGGCGTTCGTGAACACGGTGCTCGCGGAGCTGTGGGAGGAGAAGCACGAGACTCCGATGGACGAGCGCGCGCTGTGGAATCGCTGCGAGCCGTTCGAGTCCGAGGCACCCGATGGTGCGGCGCTGATCACCGCCGGAGTGGACGTACAGGCGGATCGACTCGAGGTAGAGATCGTCGGATGGGGGCGCGACGAGGAGTCGTGGTCGATCGCCTACCACGTGATCCCCGGCGACATCATGCGCAACGAGGTGTGGGATCAATTGGAGGGCCTACTCACTTCCGAGTGCATGCACGAATCCGGCCTGGGCATGCGCGTAGTTGCGGCGGCCATCGATTGCGGATTCAAAGACGCGCAGGTACTGCGGTTCACGCGCGACCGCTATGCGCGCCGCGTATACGCCGTGAAAGGACGTCCGGGCCAAACTCCGATCTGGCCGCGCAAGCCGAGCCGCAAGAACCAGACGCCGTTCTTCATGGTCGGCGTCGACGCCGCGAAGACGGCGATTTATGACCGTCTGAAGATCCAGGAGTCGGGACCGGGATTTTGTCACTTTCCGCTCGGGCGGGAGTTGGAGTACTTCGAACAGTTGACGGCGGAGAAGAAATTCACGCGCTACCACAACGGCTTCCCGAAGCAGGAATGGAAGAAGGCCGCTGGCGCGCGGAACGAGGCGCTCGATTGCCGAGTGTACGCCTACGCGGCGCTGTATGCGCTGTACGCGAGTGGGTTGCGTCTGGGTGCGCACTGCGACAAGTTCGCGCAGATGGCGGGTGGTCGACGCGTTGAGCCCAAGACGGCGATGCCGCCTCAGGAACAACATCGGCAGCAGCCTACGGAAGGCGTGCCGCCCGCCCTAATCGAGCGGACGACTCAGGAGCCTTGGGTCCCACGGAGGAACTGGTTCTGATGGCACTCACGACTCTGACAGTCACGCAACTGACGTCGAACTTGAACGCGCTGTACATGGCGCTGGGGAACCCGACGCTACGCGCGCGTTTTCCTGATGGACGCGAGGTCCAATATCGGACCGTTGACGACATTCGGAAGGCCATCGCCGAGACCGAGGACGCCATCCGGGAGGCCAGCGCGCAGAAGACCAGCAAATCAACGCTCGCGGAACACCGGCGCGGAGACGGTCCTTACGTGGCGGGCTTCCCTCCGTGGGAGCAGTGGTGAAATCGCCGCCCATCGTTTTCCACAAGAGGCTTCGGATTGCTTGTGCTCAATTCGCTTCAAATTGAATCTTGAGGACGCGAAATGAATCATTGTGAGCCTTGCTGTTAACCGTGATGACGTACGTGGCGCCAATACCCAATGCAAGCGTTCGAAATCCGTCGGGTAGCGGATCGAGCCAGAGCAATTGACCGGCTTGGGAGAATTTCGCGACGACTGGAGCGCGCGTTTCACCCTTAAACTCCGTCGCCAAGAACCCATCGGCAAAGCTGTCAAGGGTGTAGGTGCGGCCGCCCTGCCCATCTAACGGCACTGCAATGTCCCAAAGCCGATTTAGTTTTTCGTCAAAACTCGCCAGTCGGCGCACGCGTGATTCAAAGGTCGGACTGTAGAGAACGGCGCAGGCACCCCCTGGCGCCGCTGCCACGGCACCTTGGGCCGCCACGATGGGAATCTGTTTGGCCACATGCCCTAAGGGGTCGAGTCGCATAAGCTGGAGGGTCGGTCGCGCGACTGTACTGGTGGAAAGTTGTGCGGAAAGGCAAATGGAACCGTCGGGGAACAGAGCGACCGTCGGCAGATCAAATCTTGATGAAAGGACCTTCTGCCACAAGACCGTACCTTTCGGGTCGAGCTTACGGATGGAAAGCGGCCCCTGGTCTGCCGTCACAATAATGTTCCCATCATTTGAACGATGAACCTCCTGAAGCTGGGACCCTTTAGGCACCACAAGAACTGCCTTGCCGGGAGAGCCGTCAGCATCCATCGGCGTGAAGTACACACCTTCAAAGGTCTGCATCTTACCGCCGCTGGTTGTGCTCGTCAGGACACCGACCGTCTGACCAGTTGCAGTCAATTGGTGGAGGGCCTCCCACGTGATCGGGCTCACTGACAATTCCGTCTGCAGATCCCTAGCGAACTTGAGTTCCCCTGACTTACCGTCGATCCGATAGAACGTTATCGCCTGCTTGTTCGCAGCGTAGTCATGCCCACCGCAAATCAGCCAAAGGTCTCCGTCGCTGGAGACAACCGAGGATTCGGGAAGACAAAAATATCTGCCGTTACCATAACCCTTGTCCCACTGCACGGAATAGTGAGACTGCGCCGTGGCAGCGGATTGGATTAATGCAAATAGGACCACCTTCCCCGTAACAGACATCATCAGTAGTCTATCGCCGTGCGCTGCTGCTCGGAGGGACGACGTGTGCAGCCAACAGGCATTTTCTCAAAGGAAGTCAACGACCCAAGTCATGAGAATCAACCCATCCGTCATTCAGTGCGACTGCGGGTCGCCGGTGCTCGTGCTGAACGAGCAGGGCATGTTTACCTGTTCGAATCCTCAGTGCTTGAACTTCGAGAAGGTGTTCAAAGCCGTTGAGGTGAAGGCGGTTCGCTCGCAGAAGACGTATCGGGAAACTGTTTACACGGCAGCCGAATGAACGTTCTCGATCGGGCCATCAACTTCGTCGCGCCCCGCTACGGACTGCGTCGGACGCAAGCGCGGATGGCGCTGGAGCTGACCGAGGGTTACCTCGAGCGGCACGCGTCGCGCTTCTCCTACGATGGTTCGAGCGCGGGGCGACGGGCTTACGGCTGGTACGCTCCATCGACGGACGCCAACGTCGAGTTGATGGGGTCGCTGGTGTGGCTCCGCAACCGGAGCCGCGACCTGATCCGCAACAATCCGTATGCGTCGAAGGCGATCGAAGAGCTGGCCGGCAACACGGTCGGGACCGGCATCGTTCCGCAGGCGAAGACGGGCGACGCAGGGCTTGATCGCATCATCGACGCGGAGTGGCCTTACTTCGTCGAGAACTGCGATACGCCGCAGCGCCTGGATTTCTATGGGATGCAGTCGCTGATCATGCGAACGGCGGCCGAGAGCGGTGAGGCGATCCTGCGATTCCGACCGCGCCTGGCGAAGGACAACCTGCGCGTGCCGCTTCAGCTTCAGATCCTGGAGGCCGACTTCCTTGATCAGACCAAAACGATGGGCACCGTCAACGGCCACATCATACAGGGGGTCGAGTTCGATCTGCTTGGTCGGCGGTCGGCGTACTGGCTTTATACGTATCATCCCGGCGGTGTTCTGATTTTGAATCCGCGCGGTGGAATCTTGAGCCAGCCGATTCCCGCCGAGCAGGTCCTGCACACGTATCGCGTGCTGCGGCCCGGCCAGGTGCGCGGCATTCCGTGGCTGCATCCGGTGATGATGGCGTTGCGCGATCTGGACGATTACGCCGACGCGGAACGTGTGCGCAAGAAGATCGAAGCCTGCGTGGTGGCGATGGTCACGCAACCGGAGGGGATCGACGGCTCGACGCTTGGCCTTCAGGGGAAGGACCCGCTGACGCGCAATCCGGTCGAGTCGTTTCAGCCCGGCATGACCGCGTACTTGAAGCCGGGCGAGGATGTGAAGTTCAACAATCCGCCGGTGGCGGGCGGCTATCGCGAATACAAGATGACGGAGTTGCAGGGGATTGCGGCGGGACTGGGGATTCCCTACGAGATGCTGGCGGGCGATCTGTCGTTGGTCAACTATTCGAGCTGGCGCGGCGGCCAGTTGGGGTTCCGCAACACTATCGAGGGATACCGCTGGCTGACTCTGATTCCGATGTTCTGCATGCCGGTGCGAAGGCGCGTGATCGACACGCTGGTGATGCTGGGCAAGGTCCCGGCGAAGGCTGTCACCGATCCGAAGATCAATCTGTACGGCACGCAGTGGACGGCTCCTCGTTTTGAATCGGTGGACCCGGTGAAGGATGCCGAGGCCGCGCTGAAAGATATCCGCATCGGGCGTGTGACGTGGTTCGAAGCGGTGGTGGCAAACGGGTTTGATCCAAATGCCCAGATCGAACAGATCGCGCTTTTCAACAAACTGATGGATAAGTACGAAATCATCCTCGACTGCGATCCACGCAACATGACCCTACGCGGACAGGAGCAGCCCGCCGGGACCGAGGAACGAACACCCACGAGCAAGGCGGTCGGAGGTGCGCCGAGGCCCGCGAATCAGTCAGCCAAGCTCTCCGAGGAAGACCTTGGAATGATCAAGGAGCTGCTCGTGGCCGGCGCCTCCAACCGCGCGCGATGGGATTCTCCCACGCGGATGTACCTCACCTAATCACCAGGAGAAATCTATGAGCGAACCACGAGGCGAGTACTTCGCCGCGAACGACGAGGAGATCTCGTTTGTTCCGACCACGCTCGACGCCGACGAACGGACTGTAGATGTGGTCTGGTATGGTGGCGCGACGGTCCCCAGGACCGACCCCGACACCGGCGATGAGTACATGCTGCAACTGGACATGGGCGGCGCGCGGCTGGACCGGTTGAACAACGGCGCACCGGTGTTCGACAACCACATGAACGGAACCGATGTTCGTTCGGTGATGGCGAACAAGTCCGGGACGCGAGCGCAGATCGGTGTCGTGCAGAAGGCTTGGGCCGACGGTCCGAAGGGTATGGCCACGCTGAAGTTCCGGCCCGAGGGTCAGGACCAAAACAGCGATCTGGTTTGGTCGGGAATCCAGTCTGGAATTATTCGCAGCCTCAGCTTCGGGACGTGGCTCTACGCCAAGGAGCCTCAGGACGCAAGCAACGGCGCGACCAGCAATGTCTTCACGGCCACCGATTGGGAGCCGTTTGAGATCTCGGCGGTGAACGTACCGGCGGATTTCACCACTACGTTTTTGTCCGCGACACCTTTGTCAGCTAAAGCCGCGGATCACACTCGGGCAACTCGCCCAACTAAGGAGACCATCGTTATGGAAACGACGACTCAAGCGGGCGGAGATGCCCGTAATGATCAGGTAGTGCTCGACGCGGCGCGCGCCGAGGGAACGAGGCTGGAGCGGCAGCGCGTGAGTGAGATCACGTCGTTGGGCGCCAGCTTCAAGTTGGAGAAGCTCGCCGCTTCTCTGGTGACGGCGGGCGTTTCGATCGAGGATGCCAAGCTCCGGTTCGCCGGTGCCTCGGAGATCCGCACGATCGGAGCGCCGATGTTGAAGTACGGCGTTCCACAGCAGTTCATCGACGGGCTGATCGATCAAGGCGTGACGGTCGATGCGGCTCGCGCGAAGATCCAAGACGAGCTAGCCGCGCGTGCGAACCAGACTCGCGAAGGCCGCGAGTTCCAGCCGCGAAGCGAGGTTGTGATCACGCGCGACGCTAACGAGACGCGCCTCGCCTGCATGCAGGAAGCTCTGGTGCTGCGTTGCAATCCGCAGTTCTACATGCAGAAGCGCAGGTCGTTCGCGGGCGAGATGGAGTTTCTTCCCGGTGGCGGGTCCGAGATGCAGCGGCGGGCCGAGGAGATGGGCCGTGAGTACGTCGGCTTCTCGCTCCTGGAGATGGCGCGCGAGAGCCTGGAGCTGCGGGCGTCAACACGCGCGGCATGGACAAGATGACCATCGCGACCAAGGCGCTCATCCAGTACGACGGCAAGGTCGAGATCTTCGGCGGCGGCGCGGAGTCCACCAGCGACTTCCCATCGATCCTGGCGAACGTCGCGAACAAGACCTTGCGGCAATCGTACGAAGCGTACCCGCAGACCTTCAAGCCGTTCAGCCGCCAGGTCACCGCGCCCGACTTCAAACCGATCAACCGCGTGCAATTGTCGGATTCGCCCGCGCTGCGGCCCTTGAATGAAAAGGGTGAGTACACGCGCCTGACGCTCACTGACACGAACCAGAACTATTCGCTCGCGACCTATGGCGGCGTCGTGGCGCTGACCCGCAAGACCATCATCAACGATGATCTGCAAGCGTTTACGCGGATTCCGGCGGTGCTCGGCGTCGCGGCCGCGCGCAAGCAGTCCGATGTGGTCTGGGCGATCATCACCGGCAACCAGGTCATGCAGGTCGATAACACCGCGATGTTCGCTACGGCGCACAACAACCTGCTGACCGGCGCCAACAGCGCACTGGCGCTCGGGGCGGGCAATCCGGTGACGGGCATCGCGGCAGGCCGCGTCGAGATGCGCACGCAGACCGGTCCACAGGGCACGCCGCTGAATCTGATTCCGCGCTACCTGCTGGTTCCCGCCGCACTCGAAACTTTGGCGCTGCAGCTGATCTACCCGATCCAGTTGGCGGCCAACCAAATTACCGGCGTGGTGCCCGAGTGGATTCAAGGACTGGTGCCGATCGTCGAGCCGCGTCTCGACGTGAACAGCACGACCGCCTGGTATATGGTCGCCGATCCGACGCAGATCGACACCATCGAGTACTGCTTCCTCGAAGGGCAAGCGGGCGTGTACTTCGAAACTCGCCAAGGCTTCGAGGTCGACGGCATCGAGATGAAGGCGCGCATGGATTTCGCGGCTGCGGCAATCGATTATCGCGGGCTGCAAAAGAACGCCGGGAGCTAAAGAGAAGAGGAGAATCCAATATGAAAAACTACATCCAACGCGGAGAAACAGTCACCGTCACTGCGCCGTACACGGTGCTGTCGGGCGGTGGCCTACTCGTCGCCGGAACTGGCCACATTTTCGGGGTCGCGGTCAACAACCAGAGCAGCGGCGACAGCACCGAGGTCCTGACCGAAGGGGTGTTCGATCTCGCCAAGGACACGAGTACCTTTGCGGAGGGCGATTACGTGTATTGGGACAACACTGCGAAGCTGTGCACCTCGACCGCAACCAGCAACACGAAGATCGGCGTCGCTGCGCTGACCACGCCGAGCGGAGTGAACGCGCCCGGCGGTCTCTCGGGCGACGCCACCGTCCGCGTTCGGCTGAACCAGTCCTTCTAGCCATGTCGGACTGGCCCGCGATCGACGCGGCGGCGAACGTCGTCATGCAACAGACGTTCGGGGAGCCGGTAGTGTATCAACCGGTGCAGTCAGGCGCGGCGGTGGGTTCACCGTTGACGATCACTGCGATTCGCCATGCACGGGAGCGCGAGGAGTCGGGTGCCACAGGGAACTTCGAAGAGATCTCTGTCAATCCGTTCGACTTCGAGAATCCGCCGGCCAAAGGCGATTGGGTGACCGCCTGGGGCACGCAGTACGTGGTGACGACAGTGCGCCAGCCCGACGCTTACGGCATGCTCAATCTCTCACTGCTTCAGCGCTCGTGATCAATCCGAAAACCATACTCGGCGAGTGGGTGACCGCGCTCCAGTCCTGCCCGGACTTGGTCACCGCGATCGGTGGCGACGCCGGCAACATCCGGGCATTCATGGAAGGGCTGGCCGACGACAACAATCTCCGGCTGGCAATCTTGCAGATGCCTCCTGGCTCGATCCTGGTCGCGTGGAACGGCACCACGCCACGGCGTCTCACTGGCGGAACGCTGCACTTCGCGCATCGCTTCTGGATTTACCTGCGGGCGCCGGAACTGAACTCGACCGCCACGTACGCCGATCTGTTCTGGCTACTTGTCAGCGCAATACCGACGGGTGCTCCATCGTGGTCGTCACTTCTGCATTTCCAGATCGATCCCGACTGCTACCCGATGGACATGGATCTTCCGTCCGCGCAGCGAAACACGGTTGTGGTGAGCGCGGATGGCGCAACGCTCGATTACTTCGAAGTGCAAGCAACGCTTGTCGAACAAGGCAATCCCGGCGGCGAATGAAGGAGAACGTTATGGACTGGGTTTTTATGCAATCGCCCCAGGGCGAAGTGAGGGAAGTTGAAGCGACCACAGAAGCGCTCACACCGCTCATGGTCGCGGGGTGGCATCAGGTTCCCGCACCGGCGGCAAGTCCGGGGCCGGTCGCACAGAAGCCGGTAGTTCCGGTTGTGGAGGAAAAGTAGCATGGCAAACATCAACGAGTTGATGGAGGGTTGGGGCTTCGGCAAACAGACCGCCATCGGGACCGCGAACGCGTCGACGGCCATCTGGCGGCACACCAATCTCAACACCAAGCCTTGGGCAAAAGTTCCAGTGAACGAGGACGACCGGGCGGAAATCGGTAAGGGCCATGAATTCCCGACACAGCTTTTTCGGTCGCATTACAACATGCCGCCTTTCGAGCTTTCGAAGTACGCCTCGTCGGAGTTTCTCGCTTGGGCGATGTGCTTCTCTCTAGGCAACGTCACACTGACTGGCAGCGGTCCCTATACGTATGTCATCGTTCCGGCCTTGGGCGCCACGAACGCGACTGGCCTCGAGTTGCCTTACTTCTCGTTTGTTCAGCAGATCCGCCCCGGCGGCTCGGCGGTGCTCGATGAAATGCTGGTGGGCTGCGCCGTCAAATCCTGGAAGCTGTCGATCAAGAACTCGCCGGGCCGCGCCAGCGCGATGTGCTCAGTAGAGTGCGTTACCACTGGCCAGTACACCTCGCCGAGCGGCATAACGCTGCCCGCCGTTTCGACGCCGCACGAATTCAACGCCGGCATGATCACCGCGTTGACCTTCAACGGGATCAACTACCTTTCGGGCGGGAGCGCGAAGCAGTTCGTGTCCATGGACGCTTCGTGGGAAAACAATTTCCGTCCCGGCTTCTTTCCCGGCTCGGGCTCGCAGGATGGCTACCAAATCCAGGGGCGCTTTGAGTGGGGCGACCGTGCCTTCGCGGTGCAGTTCGTGGTGCGTGTCCAAACCGGCTCGACCGAGTACGCGACCTTGATCAACCTGACCACCGGCACGGCAACGTTCACGGTGACCCGCGACGCCAACAATTCCTTCTCGATGCTGATCCAGAAGATGGGCTTCAGCGTCGCCGAACTCGGAAATACGGATGGCATCGTGACGCTTCAGATCACCGGCGTTCAACTCTATGACGCCACCAACGGGCTGGTGACGATGACGATCATCACGCCGATAACGGGCATCTGCCAATAGGAGTTCATGATGGAAACCGAAAAGAAAGTGGGCTTCGATGCAACGAAGCCGTTTGTCGTGCCGATCCTGTCGGGCGGCGAGAAGAGTTGCGAGGTACGGTTCCCGTCGGACGAGGAGTGGTGCACCTGGGCACGTGCCCAACGTACCGTGCGGCATTTTCTCGGGCGCGGGAAGTCGCACAGCGAGGACGTGGACCTGCCGAAGATCAACGCGGAGCTGTTTGCAAAGATCCGCACCGACAAAGACGGTCCCGAGTTCGATGATGCTGAGGCCGGCATGGTCATCGGTCGCATCGAGCGGTGCGCCGTGGCCAGCGTCGAACGCGAAGGAATCAATTACCGGATCGAGATGAAGGTCCCCGGCACGCGTGTGGTTCACGTGCTGCGGATGCCCACGGCCAAGGAGATGCAGGACCATGAACGCGGTTCGACCAGTGTCGTCGCCGCGCGTAGGTCCGTCGAGACGCGCGCGTTCCTGGAGCCGAGCGGCGCGCTCTACGACAAGCTGCACGTCTCGCACGACGGCTACGCCGGCACCGTACCGATCGTCCACAAGTCAGCCGCCGTGTCCGAGGTGATCGCGCAACTGGCGATCGAGGCCGACGAAGACCCGGAATAGCCGCGCCCGGAGACTGGCCGGAAGAGCCGGGCGTTCGTTTCCTGATCCGGTCGGTGCTGCACCAAGGCGGGCTATGCGCGCGTGAGGAAGATTGCCCCGACCGCGTCTTCCGTTGCCGGGAATGCGGATATTCGTCGCAGACGGAGCTGGATGGCTGTCCGGCCTGCAGCGCGGATTGGAAGGCAATCGACGTCAGTCACGGGGCTGCCTGTCCGAAGAACCGGCTCGAAGAGGCGATGGACACGCCGCATGGCGCCCTCGTGCGCCGGTGCTTCCGCATTCTCAACGCAAAGAGCGTCGGGCTAACGATCACACTGGAGGACATCACGGAAGAGGAGTTTCGTGTGCTGGAGCTTATCTCAGCCGAACGCCAGGAACAGATCAGACAGGGCTCTGCGGGCTGACGACACCAAAAGGTGTGCTTCAGTTCGACACGGCCCCTAGAGATTCCACAGTCGCTGAAACTTGCCTCTCGATGTCGTCAATTAAGCGATAAACGTCAAGCTCATCCGCGAACGACGGCTCCATCCGCCCTTGTCCACGTACAGCGTTAAGGAATAGCTCCAGTTCGGTTTGATAACCAGCGTGTTCGTAACCACTGTCCAGAGTGCGTTCAATCCAACATCGCCCCCAACGCTTCTCGTCGCCGGCAAGTCCGTACTCCGAAAGAGCTCGCAAGCCGTCCATGTGGGCAATCGTCGCTTGGTCGCCAACAACCGTCACACTTAATGAGAAGTGGGGAGCACATGTCGTCACAAGAAGATTTCCAACAGCGTTACTCTCGAATGCAATCTGGGCCGACATGGCGATGCTTCCTCGCGGTCCGGGCGACGCTATCGCGTTAACCGATCTTGCGGGGCCCATCTGAAAGACCATCAGATCCAATGCGTGGTTCGCGTGCGAAAGTAAGAAGCTTCGAAGGGGCGAGTTTAAACCCCATCTATCGCCAAGCGGTTTTGATGCAAAGTATCGCATGTCCATGCAAATAGGACGTCCAAAAGACTCATCCGCAATTCGGTTTTGCATCTGGCGCGAGGCGATCGCGTGGCGGAGATTATGACCAACCCCTGTTACCAGTCCTGCATGCTCAGCGAACGAGGCGAGCCTGGACAATTCCTGGGTTGTCACCGTCGGCGGTTTTTCCACGAACACATGAATCCCGCGCTGCAACGCCTCGTAGGCAACTTCACAGTGAACCTGCGGGGGTGCAGCCGCAATGATTGCCTCGACGCCGCCGTTCTCGATCAAACTACGAAAGTCGGGATACGGCTTCGCGCGCGGGAACCTTTCAGCGGCCAGCTTCGCAACAGTCTCGCTGCTATCGCATACCGCGACCACCTCGGCCGAACGCAGCGCCCAAAGACTCGGAACTAAATTCTCAGAAGCGTGTTCGCCGCAACCAACAATCCCGACTCTTACTGGCAGTCCGGTTGTCATCAAACTGTCGTAACACTCCGATCTTCATCCGCGGCGACGGGCGCAAGCAGATTCTCCGGCTTCATTAGACCCTTAAATTCCTTCTCCATCCAGTCTTTTGTATGTTCGTGCTTAGCCAAAAATACTTGATAAGTCGGAGACTCGATGTCGCTATTTTCAAAACGAATGTGCTCGTACAGGGAGAGGAACAGGTCCTTGTCATCGAATCGGACCGCACAATACCAGATCATCTGGTTAACTCGGAAATGTTTAACCGATCCCTTCGTCCCCTTGCACAATTCCACAAGCAAGTCACGCATCTGCTCGATATCGTCCTTTTGCTTTCCGGCCTTTCGCCCAAGCCTCTCTTCCATGAATCTCATCGCGTCAGTAATGTCTGGATTGGGAAGAATTAGGTTGAGAGTTCCCCCGTTCTTGAAGAACTCTTTCCAGTAAGTTCTGCGCCCCGCGACCCAGGTGTACCAGCCTTGGACACAGATATCGATCTTCTTTGCGCGCACGATCTTGGGTCCCCACTCAACCCTATCTACATCTTGATGTTCGAGAATACCGAGGATAGCGAGGCCTTTGAGCTCCTCGCGAAGCAACTCCTGTGACTGGGCGAGCGTCGCATTCAAGGCTTTTAGATCCTCCTTAAATGCCTCCTGGAACCGGTCAAGCAGCTTTTTCTGTTGTGATTCTCGTTTCGCGTCGTCAATTTTTCGGATGTAGCGGTAGTGCGCAACCAAGTATATGATCGAGGCAGCCGTCAAATTGATGCAGAGGGACCTGAAGGAATCTAGTGCAGCAATAGAGCGGGTCCAGTCTTGGTGTTGCGCCGCAACCTGCGCCCCGAACCACCAGGAGAGTACTGCGCCTAGCGCGGAAATGCCTCCGCCGACGATCGCAGCGTCCCTGAGGAACCCCGTGAGATCGTCGTCGGTGAGCAGGCTGTTGTTCGACTTAGCCTGCTGCGCTTCAGGAGATGTACCCATCGAGTCATTCCGTCGGAAGGGGAGTAGTTGTCTTCACTGCCCAGACATTGTACCAGCGCTTATTCCAATCCGTTTCGAAATCGTATCCATCCTTGACGATCATGAAGCCGGATTCACCTACGGCCTGGGCAAGTTCGGAGGGAGTCCAGTGTTTTCTGAACCTGACGAGCTGGCCTGGATAGTCGTCCTTAGAGGAGTAACCTTCGTCAGAGTCGGACTCAGCCGTAGTCGTAACGTAAAACATTCCGCCCGGTGCAAGCAGTTTGTGGATCTTCCTAAAGGCTCGCATCGCGTCTCCTTTAGGAAAGCAGTGAAGAGAAGCCTTTGAGAAGACGCCCTGAAATGATCCCTCGGCGAATGGAACAGCCAGGAAGTCGCCATGATGAAATTCCGCAGTGGGGCAGATATCGCGGGCGACCTTGAGCATCTCCTGCGAAATGTCCACACCGACAACGGCAAGTCCTGCATCGCTGAACATGCTCAGATTCACACCGTTCCCTGGACCGATGTCAAGGATCCTGCAACCCTCTCCGAACTTCTCGTTCAGATAAGAGACGAAAGGTGCAACGAGTGGCGCATCCTTTACGCGATCAACGAGTGCTCGCTTTCGATATTCATCCGCCAGCGCATCGTACGCCAAACGATTCACGGACAAGTAGTTCCGCTCCATCAGCGTCATCGAAGGACCTCGGGATGTCCCATACCTGGAAGCCTGTTCCTCTTCTTGGCATTGCACGCCGACGATAGGACCTTGAGCAACCATACCATCAACGATATCAGAGCACCGCAGGCTTGTCTGGCTGGCTCAATACCGCCGGGGCAGGTAACCATGGCCCGATTTCAGACCGTCATCAAGAGCGCCCGATTCGTTTTCTCCCCGTACACCGCGACCGAGATGCAAGCTTTCGGACAGGTGCTGGCGGATTCGATCCGGGCGCGCATCCAGAGCGGGCAGAACATCTACGACCAGGCGGCTGCGCCGCTCAAACCCGGCCAATCGGGCCGACGTGGTTACCCCGATTACAAATCCGCGCGTGGGCTGAAGCCCATCCGGGATTGGACCTGGAGCGGGCACACACTGCGGTGCCTCAAGGTCTTAACGGCGAACGAGAATCGCGCGGCGATTGGGTTTCTTGACGAGGCTCTATCGGGACGGCGGCAGACTGCTTCGCAGATCGCCACCTTCAACAACCGGCGCGAAGCGCAGTGGGGCGTGTCGCCGCACGACCGGCGGATGGTGCTCGCGGCGTTCCAGGCACGTCCCTTCGTAATGCTCAAGGCAGCTTGAAATGGCAGACCCGGCAGAGCGCGTAATCCTCGAAGCAGAGGATCAGGTCAGTCCAGTCGTGGACAAGGCCAACGCCGGCCTTGATCGCTTCGAGAAGCAAGCGGAATCCTCGCACGGCAAGGTGATCCGGATTTCGGATCAGACGCGAACCAGCGTCCAGCGGCTGATTGCGTCGCTCGAAAAACAGGCTGAGACGTACGGCAAGAGCGGTGTGGACCGGCTGATCACGCAGCGGGATCAGCTCTTGCAGCGGTACAACCGCGAGCCGCAGGCCATCGACGCGATCACCAAATCCTACGAGAAGATGATCGCGATGGAGGAGAAGGCCGCGCGCGAATCGCTCGCGCTCAAGGCAGCCAAGGAAGCCGAAGAGGCCCTGCAGAAGCAATCGGAAGCCATCAAAGGGTTCGGCGAGCGCGTCAGTCAGTTCATGGAGAATCCGCTCCAGGGGGCGAAGGGCGCGGTCTCGTCCGTGCTTACGGCTCTTGGTCCCTTCGGCATCGCGGTCACGACCGGCGCGGCCGTCCTCGGCACGATTGCGGTGTCCGCATTCGAGGCGGCGAAGAGTCTCGGCGAGTACGGCACGCGCGTGAAGGATGCGGAGCTGCGCACGGGTCTGACCGCGAAGGAAGTCGGGCAGTTCGGTTTCGCGGCGCGCGCGGTTGGGCAGGACATCTCGATTGTCGAGCGCCTCATGCGCGGCATGGCCCAGGCGGCGAATGACAATTCCAACGAAGGTGAAAAGGCGCGGGTAACGATGCGCGCGATGGGGATCGAGTTTCACACCGCTACCGGAGAGATGAAACCCACTTCCGAGATCCTGATCGAGCTCTCGGAGGGACTGAACAGGCTCCCAGCGGGGTTTGAGCGGGACGCGGCGGCGATGTCGCTATTTAAAAAGGTTGGCGTCGAGGCGATTCCGTTCATGACGGAGCTGAATGAAAACCTGCGCGTGGCTCACGAGCAGGGTTTTGGGCCGACGGAGGAGGATGTCCATCGTTTCTCTGAATATCAGCGCGAAGTCACGATTCTCGAAACCAAGTGGGACGGGCTTGTGCGCAAGTTCAAAGAGGGGTTGGTCGTTACCGTGACGTTAGTCGGGAAAGGCGTCGACTGGTTCCTCAACAACATCGGGACCGCTGGTGATGACGAACGGCAGCACCGCGAAGAGATCCAGGCGATGCAGGATGCCGCCCAGGTCAAGGCGGTCGGCGGGTACGGCGCGAGCATGTCGGTCAGCGCCCACCGCGGGCAGTTGGCTGACATGGATCGCCAGGCTCCGGAGATCATGAAGAATCGCGATGCCACGTTGAAGCGCATCGAGGAGATGCGGGCCGAACAGGAACGATTGACCGGCGGCTTCGGCATTCTGCAGGCGATCGCTCCCACGCGCGATGAGGAGGACCGTTCGAAGAAGGCTAGCGATATCCAGGACCAGATTCAGCAGTTACAGAAGATGCTGGCGGATGCGGAGGCATCCACCAAGCGGAGCGACCTGCACGCGGGCAAGGAAGAGACGGAGCGGATTCGCGCCCGGTTCTTCGGCACGCACGATGGCATGGAAAAGGCATACGCCGACGCCAAGAAGGATGTGGAGCGGTTGCAGAAACAACTGCTCGAACCGGACAAGCCATTGACGAAATCGCAGGCGCAGGATCTGGATCAACAACTCCACGCGGCGCAAGCGAACGAGACTCGCCGGAAAGCGGCGCTGGATGCGGTGACGAAGGGCGCGGAGCAGCTTAAGGAGTTTCAGCGCCAGGCGGCCGAGTTCGAGAAGAAGGGCGATGAATCCGAACTGGACGCGATCGGCAAGATATATTATCAGCGCGATCAGCTTCTGAAGCAGGCCGCGCAAGTGAAGGCGTCGGAAAAGGAGATAACGGCGATCCGCAAGTCCGCTGAAGAGCAGGCGTCCGTGATCTACAAAAAGTCATGGGAGGAGTTTGAAAAGTACGACGAGAAGCAGATGGCCGCGCGGAGTAAGAGGATGCTCGCGCTGTTGTCGCCTTCGAAGGACCAGATGAAGGAGTGGGAGGAATACTTCGCCGCGCAGGAAAAGATCGAGGACATCGGAGTTCAGGCGCAGCGTGAAGATGCTCGGCGGCGCGCGGCGCGATCCGGGCGCATGGCGGAATTGACTGCCGGTCAGGAAACGCCGGTGGCGATGTCCGAAGCCGAAAAGCGCGACCGGGCGGATCGAAAAGAAGTGGCGGCTGCGCAGCAGGCTTATCAAACCAGGCTCGACCTGGCGGTCCAGTTGGCCGGCATCGAAGCGGAGCGGATATCGAAGGAAGAGAACGCGGCAAAGCGCTCCGTGCTGGCGGCGCAGGCGCAGAAGGATCTGTTCACGGAACTCGCGCAGGCGCAGGATCAGTTCGAGGAAAAGCAGGCGCAGATCCAGCAGAAGCGTCAGCAGGAAATACAGTCGCAGATCGATGGGCTGCAGAAGCAGGCCGAGCGCCTGTTCGATGTCCTGTTCACCAAGCCCAAGAACTTCGGCAAGGATCTGTTCAGCACGATTCACGCGGCAGTACTCAAGCCAGTGACAGAAACAGTCGGCGGCGCGGTGGCGAATGTGGTGCATCCGATCATCTACGGGTCGGACGGGCGCGGCGGCCTCAGCGGGATGCTGCGCGGCACTTCGCAGGATCCGGTGCGCGTCTCGACTGACATGAACACGTCGGCGACCATGCAGAACAGCGCCGTGATGGCCAGCTTGACGGCGATTCTTGCCGCGAGCATGGGAGTGGCGGCTCCGTCCATGTCGGGCGGAGCGGCTGGCGTTCCATCGATATCGATCCCGTCGATTTCGGCTCCGGCGAGCGCGGGTGCGAGCCTGAGTTTGCCGACGATCATCGGCGGCGGCCTCTCGCTTGGCGGAACGTCGATGCCAGTCGGCGGCGGCTCGGTTTCCACCTCGGGCGCGCCCGATCTTCGCGACCTTCCGTTGCATTCCACATCGGCGAGCGCCGCATTCAATCCGCTGGGAATGCTGTTTCCAGGCTCCAGCAAAGGGATGGGCGGGATTGCGGGGAACATCTTCAAGCCCGGTGGCCTCACCGGGATGCTTGGAAACCTGAAGAATTCCGTCTACAACTCCGGCGGCATCATCATGGGGCCTGGCGTCGGGACCACCGCAGCCGGAATCGGCGGGCCGCTCGGCACGGTTGCCGGCGTTGCTTCCAGCCCGGCGGCAGGCATGGCAGGGCTGATGCTCGGCATTAACGGCGTCCAGCGCCAGGGCGTGGGAGGAACCATCGAGGCTGGTCTGGGCGGCGCGCTCGCGGGCTTTTCCCTCGGCTCGCAGATTGGTTCGCTCGGCGGCCCGATGGGCGCGGTGATCGGCGCGGGCGCGGGTGTCCTCGCCGGAATCATCAGTACCGTGTTATTCGAATCGCCGCAGAAGAAGGCTCACGACGACATCCAGAAAATCTACGGCGTGAATATTCCGCAGAACAGCGGCACGATCAAGCAGGTGGTGCAGCTTGCGCAGTCGCAGTTTGGCGGTGATATCGCGGTGGCCGTGCGGTCGCCCAGCGTTCGTCAACTGGTGATGCTGTATTCGGAAGCCACCGGCCAGAAGATGCCGCTGTCGGCCACCACGCCGTACGCGGGGAGCCTCGTGGAGCAAGGCGGCAAGGTCTATCAACAAGCCAGCTATCAGGATGGCCAAGCGCACGTGTACGCCTCGAACATCCCGACGCTCGGCGGGATCGCGGCCGGAACCTATCCGACGCCGGGCAACCCGAACTCGGCTGGCGGCAGCGGCGCGACGTACATGTCGCTGAATATCAGCGGCAACGATGCCGCGAATTTCATGACGGGCCAGTTCGTGACGCCGCAGTTCGTCACCGACCAGGCGATGGCGGCGCAGTATTCGAGCTACGGGCGCACGCAGCAGTCGGCCAACATGCAGTTGCCTGGTTTGACGGTGTCCTGACACCGGTATTCTTTCGCTCCCCACAACAAGGAATCGTTCTATGCGGAGATTACTCATCTTCCTTACCTTCGTTGCGCGCTGGCTCGCGTGCGTTGCGCTCTGGCTAGCCTGCGCTCCGCTGTGCCGGGCGCAGCCCGCGCTGACCACGATCCAAGACACGCTCTATAACGTCGACGGCTCGCTGATGGATGGCAACATCATCGTGACCAACGCGGCGTTCTCGGTCGGAGGCGTGCCGATCGCGCGCGGTGCGCGCGCCTTTCCGATCACGAACGGCGTTGTCAACATCCAGCTTGCGCCGACGGATCACGCGAGCCCGGCCATCGTTTACACGGTCAACACGGTCTCAAATGGGCAGACCTCGACGAGCGTGTGGTCCGTACCGACACTCCCATCATCCCGCTGCCCATCGGGCACCTGCACTATCGTGCAAGTCACGACGCTCTTCACGCCCGGCCCGACGACGACGGTCGCGCTCTCGCAACTCTCCACGCAAGGCGCCACGAATGGGCAGCTCATCTGCGATAGCAGCGGCGTGGCGGTGTGGTGCAATCCGGCGGCCACGGGAGTCATTTCGTTCAATGGCAGGACTGGCGGGGTCACGCCTGCGGCGAACGATTACAACTTCAATCAGCTCGCGGGCTCGACTTCGGTCGGCCAACTGCCGACAGGAATCCCCGCCGCCAACATCGGAGGAGGCAGCGTCGGGAATACGGCTTTCGGATACGTCGCCAACCTGACGAGCGATGCACAAGCCCAGCTCAACGCGAAGCTGGTCGCCGCGAACAATCTGTCCGACGTCGGGAGTGTTGCGACTGCGCTGTCGAATCTCGGTGCGCTTCCTAAAGGTGCGGTCGTCACCTGGATCGATCAGTATTGCAGCGTGGTGGGAACTTATGACGACACCTGCTTTTCGGGCGCCTTCGCCGCAGCGGGGTCCGCACAGAATGTGACTTTCATGATGGGACCGAATACGTACACCTTCCAAAGCGGACTCTCGATCTCCGGCAAGACGGGGTGGACCATCATGGGTCTGAAGGCTCGAAGCAAGCTCACCGTGAAGAATGGACTGAACACGGCGATGTTGACGCTGAACGCGACCACCGATTTCGCGATGAAGGATGTCTTCGCTGACGGAAACTATACGAATCAGACGAGTGAAACTTCGGTGATCTCGGCGACGGACATCATCGGTCTGATCGTCCAGGGAAACAGATTCGCGAACGTGAAGGGCCGGGCAGTGGTGGTGAGCAACTCGTCTCCTGATTCCAGCGACGGCTTGTTCATCGTGGACAACATCATCTCCGGCACGACGGACTCCGCGCTTTATCTGACGCTGTACTTGGACGCCCTGACGATTGCCGGCAACCGGATCGACGGCATCGGCGTCGATGGAAGCAACCCGCAAAAGTCGGCCGCGATCTACGTCACCAAGGGCGTTGTTTTCGGCCACCTCGTCGGGGTCGGCTACAGCGGGAATTACGTCATGGCCTCGCCCAACGTCAACGGCAGTACGTATCTCCAATATGGAATTTTGTTCGATTCGATCGGCGGCCTGCCGGTCACGGACATGACGAACGCGTACACGAACATCCAGACAAACTGCGGCACCATCAATTCTGCGCTGTCCTGTGTCACGGGCGTCCCCAGCATGGTGAGCGGGAACCCGACGCAGATTTACCCCCTCGGCTACTGCTCCTCGGTCGGCGCGACTCCCATCCCGAGCCCGCACTTCATGGGATCGAGCGCGGCGATGCAGTGCATCTCGGTCGGAGGCACCGCGATGGCAGCGGTCCCGCTTGCTCACGGAGGCGGCGACGTATACGTTTCGATGTTAGTCGAGCCTCCGGTGACGTACCTTTCGACGACGTTGTCCTTGGGTGGTTACACGGATGCTTCCGGCGGAAACGTGGATTTCATCGCTTTCATGGCCTGCGCGCCGTTCAGCGTTTCTAGCGGGCCGACTTTTCCAGCCATGTTGTCAGGTTCGAGCGCGCTTCCAGTGACGTCGGGCGGCAGCAGTTCGTCGATCAGCAGTTCCTCGATCAACGAGTTCGCCCCGCCGTACAGTCTCGGCATAAACTCGACTTGCCAGATTCCAACGGGAGCCGTGATCACGCGTCAGTATCGGCGCGGCAGCAACGCGGCCGATACGAACACCGGCACCTTATGGATTGTTTGGGCCAAGTACGAACAGAACTTCAGGGTCCAGTAGCATGCCCGGAAATATTCAAGACGCCGTGCCGAGCGGAGTGATGCCAGCGTCGCTGTGCACCGCGTTCACCGAGCTGCGCGAATACGTTCAACTCCAGAACCAGTATCACGATGGCACGATCCAGGGATCGCAGCTCGCGCAGACCTCGCGGCGCACGTTCCGGCTCAGCAAACGACTGACCGCCCCCCTCCTCTCTGCGCTCTACAGCTTCTGGGGCTCACAGGATGGCGGAATGACGCCATTCGCGTTCTACAACCCGTTCGACGTGGGGTCGGGCCAGCAGATCGGCAGCAACTACGATCCCACCGGCAACAACACGCAGGGGCGCGTGACGGTCGTGTTTCGTGGCAACTGGGCGCAGGCCACGGATGTCGCGCGGACCAACGTGCAGGCACTGGAGCTGGTGGAGATTGGGTAAATAGCTACTAGAAAATCGTAATTAGGTTTTTGGGACTGTCACATACGAACCAGACAAACAATTGGCGCGCGTTATCTACTTTTTCTTGGCCGTTCCAGCGGTGTCCAGATGATCACCGCAGTGACCCACGATTACGATTCGTCTCTTCTTGTGAATGTGAAAATGGATACGGAGATGCTTGTTTGCGGTCTGCAGCTTAAGGTGAGGGGTGATATCGATCGTTTCGCCATTGTGGGATTGACGCCTCGATTGCATGAGCTTACTGTTGGCCTTCGTGAGCTTCCCTTCACTTAGGGCCATCTCAATTCCCGACCGCCGTCGGAACTCGTCCTCCAAGTCAACTCCTGATTCACTGCTTGAAAATGCCACCGAGTGCAGGGTATTAGCGACGTGCCAAAGCGCTGTCCAGACTGTGCTGATTTTCGGATAGTCTGCTCTCTTGGCTGAAGCCAAACCGCGCTCCGTGAACTCAATTCTGTCCGGAAAGGCACCAATAAAGAGGCGGCAGCAATCCTCCACGGATTCCGGCAGTTCGCTCATTTCGGCCAGGCTATTAGCGCGAGCCTCGGCTGCTGCTCGTTTTTCACGCTCCACATTGGCCGCACTGCGCAAGGATTCCTCTTGATAACGACTCTTCTTGAGCTCGTCATCCTTCGCTTCCACTTCTAACTGCCTCCATTCCAATTGATCCGCAAGACTCTGGCGTTGCGCCTCGGCGGTTTGGACCTTCTGTTCCAGCTCTTTGTTGATGCACTCTAATAGGTCCAGCATCTCGGCCGGCGGGGCCGACGCGAGTTGGCTCTTCAGGCGCTCAAAGTGCTCTTCTTGGCGCTTGAGGCGCACATCATCAATGTTCGATACGGGAGTGGCCGACGAAAGTGCAACGCGTCTCGCAAGCGATTGCACGATGATGCGTTCGGTTTCGCTGACGCCCTGCTCTCGGATCTGTTCTGGCGTGAAATACCGGTGCCTTTTGGAGTCTTGCGGACGGTCGAATCGCACATTTGGAAGATAGACACGAACCCGACCATTCCAGCACCGGTAATCGGGAGGCAGCAACTTTTCCGTTGCCTTGTCTAGCCAGTTTGATTCAGCCACATAAACAGCCGCCAGCCCCGCCAAAGACCACGCGAGTTGGGCGGGATTGATCACAGGCTCGCCCGAAGCGAATTCTCTTGATACGTAGATTAGCGGGCAACGCCGGTTGGTGTCGCTTATCCGTTCCACGAGAATGTCGGCGTCATCTGCGGTCACTTCGAGGGGTTTGGCGGTCAGGGGTTGGGAACCCGCATATGTGACCAGACCGGGAGATTGGAATACGTTCTTTACCAAAAGAGGCGAGGTGGGTTCTGGCACTTCTGGCTCAGACCCGAAGTGTCCCGGCAGCAGATAGTGCGAGATCTGCATTGAGAAGACAACCGCATTCCCCGCTGTCGTCAGGGACAAATCGGTGCGCCACTGCCGAAAGCTCGATCCTCGGTCCTTGCTGGTGTCGGGGTGCTCGTAGCGCATGGCCCAGAACCTAGTTGACGGTGATTCCCGCTTTGCACTATCGACTTCAACTCGCACTCGGCGCTGGTTTGAGGAAATCCATTGCCCTTCATCGTAGAACCATTTTCCACCAAGGCCGCGGGAGTCATCCTTGTTCTTCGAGAGAACCCACTTCTGGGCCAATCCAATGACCCTTTCCAGGGGAGGGGTGGAGGAAGGCTCCTGGGAGATTTGAAACTCACAACGAAAATGGAGGCGTAAGTCTTGCACCACAGACGGAAGTGCGCCTTGAGAAGAACTCACTGTCTTTTACCCCCTTTTGATGAACACTCATAATACCGTCTATGCAGGGCCGTCGGCTGCGGGAAACTGCAAAATTATGCGGTGCGCCTGGCGCACTGGCGGTTAAGCTCGCGCCGAGGTCCAATGCGGATCAGTCCCGCGAAATCTCCAACGCATCAACTGGATCATCTCGTAGCGCTGAAGGTCGATACCTGTGACGAACCGATAAGCTCGCGTAGCGGCATCCTCTGACCACAACAGACACGTCACCCCACCAAAGAGGACGCACCTCGGCAATCTCAAAGCCATGCCCGATATCACTGGCCGCATCACCGTACCCACGGTGATCAACTCGGGCCAGACATTTCCGCTCACCACGCAGTACCCGTTCGGCTTCTCCGTTGAGCGCCCGGTGATCGTTCACCGCTTCGGCACCCTCGACGCCAAGCAGGAGCAGCGGTATTACGTCGGCATCGGCCCGCGCAAGTTTCAGTTCAAGCACCCGAACCTCAACTGGGCGGAAGGAAAGCAGCTTCGGGATTTCTGGGAGTCGATGCAGGGGCCGTGGCAGGCGTTCACTTATACAGTCCCGAACCCCGATGGCACCACCACCGGCGTCCTGGTGACCTTCGAGCAAACGCCGATCTCGTTCGAGTACCTGCGCAACGCTGTCCAGGTTGGATTGAATCTCGTTGAGGTCGTCGATCCGACAGCAGCGCCAATCTACACGATTGCTTCCACCTGCGTGCGGTTCCCTTCGACCGCACTGTCCACGGCGCTCCTTTCCGAGGTTCAGCAAATCGTCCCGCTTATCCACATCCGGGTGCGTGAATCCGCGGTTGCGGACATCTACCTTTCCGATCGGCGCGTCACGGTGGGCGGGCAGCTCTATCTGCCGCGCCTCATCGGGATCGGCGAGCCCGGCTCTGACGTTCTGATCTCGCAGGACATCAAGGGGACCTCCGACAACGTCCGCTTCACGTTCGGCAACGGCGACCGCGTGATGACGCAGCTCGCCAACGACACGGATCTGAAGTACGCCGCGATCGATCTCTGCCTCTTCCACGTCAACTCCGGAATCCTACTGCAACTATGGAAGGGCGTCATCCAGAACTTCACCAGCGACGGCACGCCTATCTTCCCGGTGACCTGCTCCGACGGATTCTTCCAAATCATGAACCAGTACCCGGAACGGCAGGTCAGCCGCCAGTGTTGGAAAACCTACAACGATGGCGTGAACTGTCCGTGGGCCACCAAAGGCCGCAGCTCCTCGGCGGTTACGGCGGCGGGTGGCGATCCCGCGAGCTGTGATTACTATCTGGAATCCGCGAACGGATGCCAGGTGCATGGCATGGCTCCGTACTTCGGTGGGCACCAGGCCGATCCGCAGGGCGTTGTCATCAAGGACGATTCGACCGGTTTTCTCGGCTTTGGCCGCAACGTCGTCACCGCAACGTCGATTATCTCGGATACAGTCTGGGGACTCGCGCTTCCGGAGATCTGGTGCAACAGCGGCGGCAATCCGCTCTTTGCCTTTCTGGCTACCGCGTTGATGGTCGATTATCGCGATGAATCGGGCTACGCGGACTCGCTTGGCATCTTGAGCGCGGGACCTCTTGGCGGCTTCACCGCGTCGATGGTCGTCACCAATGCGGACGGCTACCGATACGTGGTCGCCCCGATGGTCGACGGCTACCTCTGGCAAGGACTAGCCGTTAACGGCAACCTGAACGTCACGAAATACCAGCCCGGATATGGCCTACGATACATCGTCGGAAAGGACCCGGCAACTCAGACCACCGATTACTTTTCGCTCGGCCAAGGGTCGCCGCAGGTATGGGAACCGAATGTTTACGCCGCGGGCACGGCGGCTTGCGAGATTCGCATCGTCAAATCCACCACGATTCAGCCGAGCACTCCTGACCAGCACCAGATGACGGTGCCGATTGATTACGGGATGTGGGGGTGGACCTGGGACCAGAGCGGCAACCGGACAGCGGTCCAAGGACTGATCAATCCGTTTTGGATTGCGGTGAACATGCTGCTGCGGGCGACGGCGTTGTACGGCGATCCGTCTACCGGCTCAGACCCAGGAGGGGGATCAGGCCCGGCATCATCCGACCAACTCGCTATGTTCGTCCTGCCTTCGCTGATCGTGGGCGACGGCAGCGGCGCGGCCGAGATCGCCGCAGCCCAAGTCGCGGCCATCCTTGGAACCGGAACCGAGACACAGTTCCAGTTTCAGGGAATCATCAGCGCCCAGAAGCCGTTCCGCGACTGGCTCACCGAGGTCCTCAATTGCTGCCTAGGCTTCTATACGTGGGAGTTCGGACAATTGAAGCTCGGCTGCCGGATCAACGCGAGCGCAGTGGATGCGTACACGCTCGCGAACTCGCTTTATCAAACCCTTCGGCTGACGCCGATTCAAGCTGGCTTCGAGCATCTGGTCATTTCGTTCGCCGATGTTGCCTATCAATACCAGGCGAACACGGGCGAGTATTGCGACAAAAGCCACGCGGCTTATTACGGGCGGGCGGGCTCTCCGCTGACCACCCAGATGCACTCGGTGGGATGCTCGACTCTGAGCCAGTCGCTGCGAATCGCGGCCACACGCACGCGAGAAGAACTCGGCGGGGTGACTCCGGCGGAATGGCGGGATGCGCGAACGGCGGCATGGCAGACCACGCTTCTCGGCCTCGGTAACGAAGTAGGGCAAGTGGTCTCGATGACGCACCCGGATATCCCGGGCGTCCACGGCACCTGCAACGTCTCCGGCAGCACGGCCACATGGGTGAGCGGCGATCCGTGGACCTATGCCGGGACCGCGACTGGAGACACGGAACTAGTCAACAAGGAAATCCTGATCGGCGGATTCCAGGTGACGATCACGGCAGTCGCCAGCGACGGCTCGACGATCACCACATCTCCGGCGCCTCCCAGCGGAACCGGCCTGGCCTTCCAGGTCGTCACGATGTGTTTCCGCATCCAGCGCTGGAGCCTGAAGAAAGACTGGTCGGTGCAGATCGAGGCGCAGACCGTCACGGCTTCCATGTACGACCTTGACGTCGGGCCGAAGCCGATGGACGTGGTGCCCGCGCCGTTGCCCGCGCTTTTCTATCCGATCCCGCTCGGGCCGGTGTGGGCGCCATACCAAGTGCAGGCGTCTTCGAGCGACGCGCTGTTTCCGAGCGAGTGGACCTTTGACTCCGACCAGGAATACACGACGCTCGCGGATGGCAGCGCGCTCGCGAGCCTAATCGTCACCGGCAAACTTCCGGTGAACGAGTTCAGCGCCACGGGCGCAGGCGCGCCGGGAATCGGATCGATTTCGCAGAGCGCGACGGGCGGATCACTAGCGGCTGACGTCACCTTGTGGGTCGCAATCTGCGCGATTGATTCGAACGGGCTCCCTTCCGCGCCATCGAATATCGCGATCATCGGAACCGGGACGGCGGCGGGTGGATCGTACACGCTCAACGACATCACGTGGCCAGCAGTTTCCGGACTCGCTTCTTATGTGCTGTTCGTCGGAACGCAACCCGACCTGATCTGCGAACAGGCAACCGGTACGTTGACGGCTGGCAGCGGTAACACCTACACGCCCACGTCGATCACGTTCGGCGGCCCGGTAGTCCGCTCGACGTGGGCGCTGCCGTCGCCGTACGTCGCCAAGGTCCGCATCAAAGCAAAGCTCCTGGTGCATTCTGGCGTGGCAGGCGTCGCCGTGACCACGGTCTCGACTAACACTCTGGTTTGTTCCGAACTGGTCGATACTTCCTCCACGCCGTTCAGTCCCGTCAGCCGCATTCTTTCCGTAATCGGCAGGCCCAACGGCAGCACACCGTTCGCGAGCTTCAACATCACAGCGTTCGTGCCCACCACTGGCACGATCACACTGGACCGAGATCCAACGGGGATTGTGAACGTCGGCGACGCAGTGGTCATTCGCAACCAAGCGTCGGGCCTGTCAAGCACACCTACCGCCGTCACCCAAGTCAACGACCCCGGCTACCAGAACGTCGCGAACAGTTACGGCGGCCTGGCCGCAAGCGCGGAGATCGGCAATCTGATTCGCGTGATCGCGGGCACAGGACGCGGCCAAACGCCAAGCACGATCACCGCGAACACATCGACGCAGTTGAGCTTCCAACCGCCGTTGCTGATGGACGACACCTCGATATGGATCGTTGAGTCGCCCGCCTGGTCTTTCCAAGCCGATTCGACCAGCATCGACAACGCGAACCCGCTGACGCCAGTCAGCCTCTCTGTGCCGACTGCAAACTTCATCGACCAGCCAATGCTGATTGCCGGCTTCACCGTGGACGTGAACGGGAATGAATCCCCTGATGGCGACCAGCCCTTCCGCGAGGACTGGATCTACGGCGAAGTCGGCGCGCCGTCGGGCGAGATGAAGATCTCGATTCCCGGCACGCTCGCGATTGGAAGCGACCTCGGCCCAGCGGCTTTCTACACCTCCACCGTGTCGTTGCAGAACGGCGTGACGTGCATGGTGAAGCAGGCACCCATCGGCGCAGACCTCGTGATCCAGGTTTATGCCGGAACCACGTTGTTGTTCACGGTGGCGATCGCGGCGGGCACCACGGTCGGCTCCACTACTGGCACGCCCGCAATCGGCCCGGAGACGCCGGTCATCATAAACCTCACCGCCGTCGGCACGACGTTTCCCGGATCGGACCTCACCGTCGCGCTCTCATAGAACTCCGTGCCCACCGAAGCAATCTACAAGCTGGAGCCTCACCGCACGATGTATCTGCGCGGCTTCGACCGCCGAGGGTGCGCCGCCTCTCTGAACAACGCATCGGCTTCTGGCTTCACGGTCAGCGGCGTTTTCAGCGACCAGGCCGATTTCGCCGTCCTGGTGCTGTTCGATGCCGACGATCAGTTCGGTCATCTATTCACCACCAAGTACCTGCCCGATTTCTCGCTCGCTGGCGTCACTCTCGACTTCGACTTGGCGATCACCAACTCGCAGAATCCCGTCAGCCGCAAGTTTCAATCAGTTCCATGGGGCGCGCTCAGCTACATCACTAAGTCCGAAACGCCTGGCACCATCTCGCTCCAACCAATGGCGACAACTGCCACCGGAATGGCGGCGGCTTCCCAGACGTTCACGGTCAACGGAACGCCCGCGATTGACGACCGCGTGCAGCTGGTCTACTTGAGCAACCTCGTTTACGATTACCTCGTCTCGACGGCGCTGTCGTCAGGTCCTTCTACGGTGACGTTCGGGTTCTTCAATTTCCTCGGGACCGGCTACGACCACACGATCACCATCGGGTCCAACACGTACTCGCACGTCCAGCTGTCGACCGATGGTTCCGGCGACGTCGCCATCGCGCTCGCAGCCGCGATTAACGCAGCCAACGATCCCAACGCGACTGCGTCTGTGAGCGCCAACAACGTGATCCTCACGGCGCGGACCAATACCGGCGCGAGTGTGGGTTGCTCGGCGTCCGACGGCAATGGCCCCGGCACGCTCATTGAGTCGCAGGGAGCGTGTCCGTTTATCGCCGCGCAACTAGCGGCGCAGATCAACGGGACGAACTGGGCCAGCATCAATCCTACGATTGCACTGATGGCGACCGTGAGCGGCGCGAGCATCACCGTCTTCGCCGCTCGGTATGGGACGGTCAACGCCTCGGGCACGGCGGTATCGTTCGCCTCGGGGCAGAATTTCCTGGGTTCGCAGGCCGGCGATCCAATCGTTATTAATGGTGTCCAGTACGCGCTCGCGTCCATCACGTCGCCCACATCGGCCACCCTGACGACCTCTGCTGGCACTCAGACCGGCGTCAACTACCTCGCGCCAGGCGGCGACCGCGACGGCAACTCCATCGAGTTGTTGGAGATGCACAAGACCTCGACCGCGTACTTGACGCCAGCAGGTGCATCCAAGCTGACTGGTGGCGCGGATCCGTCGTCCGTGCATTTCCACGTCGATTTCACAGCGAGCGGAATTGATTCGCTGCGCCAGGCGTGGCTCACATTCGCGCCCGCCCTGAACTACGATTCCGGGTCCGTAAATCCTGCTCTGGTCGCCTACCAGGCGAACACCTGGAGCGCGGTGTTCACCAATTGGGTACTGGCTGATCCCAGCAGCGTCCTGCCGCTGAAAATCGCGGGACCAGGAAGCGTGACCGTCGGCAGCCGCGACTACTGGGCGAGCTTCGGCGGCACAGGCTGGAGCGAACAGGTCGGCTTCTACTTCCGCGGCTTCGCGCAGCAATCGTCGAACGCGACCGATCACGTGACGGTCACCTACTCGTGCCAGTACACACACAACCTGTATCTCGGTACGTCGCTCTCTTCCGTCAGCGGCGAGATGACAGCCACGCTCGACGGCGTAGCGCAGCCGACGATCGACACCTACGCCGACACCACCTCGCCGATTTCCACACGTCGCCTCATCGCCTCGAGCGTCGCGCCTGGCACCCACGTTGTGATCCTGACGGTATCCAGTTCCCATAACTCGCTTTCCACTGGCACCAGTTGCTACTTCGATTATTTGCAAGCAGGCGTCCTGACAGACGTGCAATCGCCCGCGACGACCTATCCGAACGTCAACTGCGCCTGCGATTTCGACACCGCCCAGACCTACGCAATTGCGCCCGCCCGGGCCTTCTGGATTCTGAGCAAGGCAGGATTCGCGGGCGATATCGATTTCTACTCCGGTGTTTTCTTCGCGCTGAAACGCGTTCGTTCCGGCGGCAGTTTCCATCAGGCCACCGTGACGATTTCCGCAGGGTCGAGCGGTTTCAATCTGGGGTCGCTCTTTGGCGACGGCGACGCAATGTTCCTGCAGGTGGGTGGGAACAGCTACGGTGATGGCCTTGGCACCGCGTTCGGCGCGGCGGTCTATCCGACCGACACTGTGGATACGCTCGCGCAGCGGTTCGTCAACGCGATCAACACGCTGTTCGTCGGGATCTCAGCAGCGAAGACCGGGACCGGCCATTTGACGATCACGACTCTCAGCCCGGTGGCTGGCTTCACCCTGTTCACAAGCTACGCGGCGGGCACGGGCGCGAACGGCGCGAACCCGTCAACCGGATCAATCACCGCGAGCAGCGACATCAAGGCCGGCAACGAGGGCGTGTGGCAGGTGGACGCATCGCAATCGCAGCCACTCAACCAGGCTTTCGTCGATTACTTGACTGACTTCTGCGCGCAGGTCAACGCGGCCGGGCAGACAATGACAGTCGCGTTTTCGCAGGAACTGCTCGCGCCGCCGGATGTGAACACCGCCGCGGGCGCGTGGGCGCAACGGTTCGCCAACGGTAACCAAGTCCTCACGGACACCGGTTTCGGAAGCTGGGGCGCTGGATTCGTCGAGGCGGTGAGCGGCTCCAGCCCGATCACGATCCAGCAAACCGGCCACGGCTACATCACTGGGAACACGGTTCACATTTCGAGCTCAACCCAATCCGGCATCTGGGCGATCACCGTCACGGACGCGAATCACTACCAACTCACCACGCTGATCTCGGGCGGCTACACGCCCAGCGTCGGAGACGCGACCTTGATCGATCTTCAAACCACGCAATGCACGTTCAATCCGTCCACCGTGACACCGTACATGGCCTCCTGCTATTTGCAGGTGGCCGGGATCATGAATACCGCCGGTCTGACGCCATGGCTCCAGTTCGGCGAATTCCTCTGGTGGTTCTTCAGCGCCGTCCAGAACCTAGCGGTGGGATTCGCCAGTTGGACCTCGCCGATTTCGATCGGCACGGTCAACCCGCACGGCTTGACCACGGGCCAAAGCGCGATACTCGCTGGCATCCAAGGCAACACGGCTGCGAACGGCAACCAGGCGATCACCGTCACCGACGCGACCCACTTCACTCTCAACGGTTCAAGCGGAAACGGCAATTACGTGGCCGGCACCGGCACATGCAGCGGCGGCGGAATGGCGTATTACGATGCGTATGCGGCGCAGGCCGCGAACACCATGCTCGGCAGGTCCCTGGCTGCGTTTTACACCCAGGATGACGATCCGACCGTCAACGGCTCAGCGGACGCAAACTTCCTCGCCAGCCTGATCAAGGGTCACATCGATTCCATTCGGACCACTGTACTCGCAGCTTACTCCGGCGCGAAGTTCGAGCTGCTCTGGCCGTACGACGTGAACTTCGCGACGTGCTATTACACGCCTGACATCC
The DNA here is from genome assembly GCA_963698105.1 of Bryobacterales bacterium. Classification (GTDB taxonomy): domain Bacteria; phylum Acidobacteriota; class Terriglobia; order Bryobacterales; family Bryobacteraceae; genus Palsa-187. The sequence goes on along the minus strand of CAVOPN010000019.1, from coordinate 45,544 downwards.
CATACCCGCAGGGGGGCCGCCTGAATCGCGCCGTCAATCTGCCATCGCAGTATCTGGCGCAGGCAGGCTCGGGTCTTGATCGTCTGAAGATGGAGGCCCTGTCCTGGGGATCGACCTACCGAAACTTTGCGAACGCCCAGGCCGCGATCGCATTCCCGGTGACAACGCCCGTCACTTGGCCCGTGAGCGCCACGACGTATCTGGTGCCATGGTTCAACGGCGGTTGTCCGTGGACGATGGAATACGTGTGCGCCCTCAGTCAGTCGCTTCCGTTGATCTGCCTTTGGGCCGTCGACCACCTCTGCCTCTTCAGTTGGCCGTTGCCGCTACCGACCGAAGTGGTCCGCACGACTTTTCTCTGAGGGTGTCGCAGAGCGATTGAAGTTCAAGGAGTTCACACGGCAGCTATCGCATCTTTACGCTGCGTTCTTTTCCGCCGCCTCGTGAGCCTGCTCTTTGGCTTCCTTCGTCTGCTGCTTCTCGCGGGCTGTCGCGACGCGGCCCTGAATCGCGCGGGTCAACTCATCCTGCCGCTGCAACTGGACGATCGTATAGTCGCCCGTCATGCTTACGGTCGCATGGCCGGCGATTTTGCTCGCTTCGATGGCGCTCCCGCCGACCTCCTGCCGCCATGTAATATTGGCCCGCCGGAACGAGTGTAGGCCGAAGCCCTCGAAGTCGCATCCGGCGTCCACTGCTGCGATCTTGAGGGCCTTCCTTACGCCTGAGTCCCACATCGGCTTGCTGCGGTCATCCTCCTGCGCGAAGATCCAGTCGTTGGGCTGCGTGATTCCCTTCTTGGCGATCCACGCCTTATACCGGTCGGCCAGCGTGCCCAATGCCAGCAGCCGCTTGCTGTTCTTCGTCTTCGGCTCGTCGACATCGCCTCGGCAATGGCGTTGTTGGATTTTGATCGTGCCGACGCTGAGGTCCAGGTGTTTCAATTGGAGCCCGACCGCCTCGGAGATGCGCGTCCCGGTTGAGATGCACGTCTCGCAAATCAGCAGTTGCGGGTCCACTAAGCGGGCGAATACCTCGGCTGTCTCCTCGTGCGTGAGGATGCGGTCTGGTCGAACACTCCACTTCCTGCCAAGCTTCACGCGCTTCATCGGGTTGGCGAAAGTCTCATCTAGGATTTCCCACTCCTGGGCGCGGGCAAAAATGCCGCTCATGATGTTGCGCAGGTCGATCATCATGTACCAGGAGGTGCACTCATGCTGGAGCCAATCGAGGATTTCCTTCGACCGGAACTCTCCCAGCCGTGTGTCCTTCCATCTCGGCAGGATGTGATTGTCGAGGCGAGAGCGGTATTTCTCCCGCGTCGGCGTCGCAAGCTTGACCTTCAGATTGTCCACGTAGTCCTTTCGCCACAGCCCGGCCAATTTGCCGAATATGATCGCGCGCACGTCGACCGGCTGCTGCGCCTGCATCGCCGCATCGCAGCGCGTGGGCGCGGCGTTCAGTTCCGCGAGGAAATCATCACGTTTCGTCTCCGCTCCGCGCTTTGTGAGTGCGCCGTCGCCCTTGCTCGGGCCGATCGTATGGAACTTCCGGCTGGCCTTAAACCGGCCATCTGGGAGCATTTCGTCAAGCCAGTAGCGAAAGAACCAGTAGGACCCTTTCCGGTCCTTCCGCTCGTGCACCTTGGGGTGCTGAACTCTTCTGTTCACTCCAACGCCTCCAGTCAGCGACAGAAGGCTAGCGTCATTCGACAACATAAGCAAGGTCCATGGTTTCAATCAGATGGAGACAGCCACTGGGGTCTCGCGGTGGCAGATGTAGAGCGTTTCCCGCGCCCTGGTTATGCCCACGTAAAAAGTGCGAATCACTGAGTCATGGGGCGCGCCTTTACGCTGGTATTGGGCGTCTCCCGCCCGGCTAAGATCTGGGAAGAGATAAACTACATCGGCTTGGCCGCCTTTCACAGAGTGGATGGTCCCGACCATTACCTTGGGCGTGTCGATGAGCGCGCGCGGCCCCCACGCGGCGGTAACGTCTGCCGGAAACTGTACGCGACTGCGGACGTCCGTCAAGAGCAGCCGACGCCACCAATTGAGCAGCCCCTGATAATCGCCGCCGAAGGCACCCATCAACGTCGCGAGAGCACCTGTCTCAAAGATCTCATCGAGCTCCTCCATGGTCGCCGTATGCGTTCGATCGAAACCCGGCAGCTTCTCCTTCATCCCGTGTTTCAGGATTCCCTTCGAAACCAGCCAGTCCGCCCACAGCGCAATATCACCGTAGGTCCATCGATGCTGACCGTTACCAAAATCTGGGTGTGCCACCAGCAACGAAAGGATGCGGCTGGCGGTCGAACCCTTTTTGCCGATCCGCAGCGGATTCCAAAAGCCGTTGGACTTCCGGTACGGGTTGTGAAACGGAATACCGCGCTTTCGAAGCGCCGCTACCACGGGATGGAGCATGTAGGAGCACGCCGCCAGGAACATCACGGTCTTGCCATTCTTCAGGTGCTGCTCGGCGCTGCTGAGGATGAAATATTCCGGCGACTTATAGGTTCCAGTCGAAATCCGATGGACAGCGCCCAGTTCCGGCCGTGCGAGATAAACTTTCTCCTGGCGTCGAGTCAGCTGGCGGATCAGTTTGTCCGCGAGCCGATGCACGGACTGCGGCACGCGAAACGACTGCTTGAGTATGATTTTGTGGTCGTCCGGAATGTCTGGGTCGAGGATGGCGTCCGGAGAAGCACCCGTGAACGAAAAAATGCACTGGTCGTCATCGCCAGCGACGATGAAGTAGTTTGCCCGCTCGCCCCATTTCCGAACCAGCGTCAATTGCATCCGGTTCAGGTCTTGCGCCTCGTCCGCGAAAATCACCGTCGGATTGGTGGGCGCCACAGGGATATCGTGGAGACACTGCTCGATGAGATCGGTGAAATCCAGAAGACGTAGATCTCGTTTGTATAGAGTCCATTTCGCTTCGAATTGTCGTAGCGCGAGCGGCCAGTCCTTGATCGGAATCAGCAAACCGCGATACCGGCCCAACTGCTGCAGGATCTGATCGCCGTCCTTAGATTGTTCGACGGCTTCTTCGGCGGCTTCGCCGTCAAGCTTGCCCTGCCTCTTTATGGGGGTGAGGCCGAGGCGCGGATTCTCGCGGTTCCACTCGTCAACACAGGACTCGGCGATCACCGGCGCGCTAAGCGCGTGATAGCAATGCGAATGCAATGTCCCGATCCGGTCAGGAGTAATCGGCATATCGCGGCCGATCAATTCCGCGGCGGCAGCACGCGAGAAAGACGTGACCAACACAGAAGCAGGGCCATATCGATCGACTGCACGTCGGATCTGGCGGGTGAGGTTGGTTGTCTTGCCCGTTCCCGGCGGCCCAAAGATGCGGTACTCCGATGTGACGCTGTGGTCCTTCGCGCCAATCTCTTCGAGCGTGCCGGTGGCTTGTTCATTGCACATTGGTTTCCTCATTCTGCGGTGAGTACTCGATGGGATCGAACTGATTCGTCGGCAGCATCCATCGACTTTGCTCCCTGAAATTCGCACCGCGCACGCGGATGTTTTTCCCGCCCAGCGCCCCGAGCATCGACGCGACAGCCTTAACAGACAGTGTCTGGAAGGTGGTCTTGTTGATGTACATCTGTAAGTCACTGGCGCAGATTCCGATTTTGCCGTCATGCACGATCGGTTTCCGCTGGGTTTGTACGGACTGGCCTTCGAGCGTGTCGATGAAGCCGGTTTCCGACAAGTACTGCGCAACGTACATCCGTGCCGCGCCTTCCCACTCGGTTTCCTCACCGCCCTGCTCGACGATGCAGGCGTCCAGCATCGCCTGCGCCAACTCATCCCAAACCTTAGGCTTCAGCCTCTGGATCACCTTCCCGACCTGTCCTGCGATTGCCAGCTTGACGGAGTTCTGCGAGAGCAATTGGCCAACGTTGAGGAACTCGACCTTCCCTTCTTCCAATTCCATATGGAAGGTCGGCTCCTTGCCCGTGAATTTCACGAAGCGGCAAATCCGGACACCGAGGATCTGGGAAATGTGCTGACACAGCAACGCCTTGGCGGTCGCCGGGTCCGGGCTGGCACAATTCCTCGACCCCGGCGCCTCCGACGCGTCGTGCGCGCCCGGGTGCGCACCGGTGCCGGTCGTGTGGCCTGGAGTCGGCGCGTCAGCGGGAACGGCAGGGGCGTCCACGCCCGGGCTTCGCCGGGACGCTTTCGCGATGGCCCGCTGAAAGTAATCCACCCGCGTCCGGGGCTTCTGCCCGTATTGCCTCCGGTGGTGAATGATCAGATCGACGACAAGTTGGTCGGTCAGGCCGGTCTCAATTCCAAAATTCGCGAGCGACAAGTCGTATCCCGACTGGCTCTGGTCCTTCAGGTCGTGGCGCTGCCGCAGCCAGGTGTTCTTGAACCGCATGTCCACAGCCATCCAGCCATCAAGCGTGTCTTGCGGGATTTGCGCGTTGGCATTGATCACCAGGGGCGTATCGGTGAAGCGTTCGACCCACTCCTTCGCCGCCTTTTCTTGTGCCTGCAAGTCGGGAATTGCGGCGTCGTCGAGGTACTGCGCGAAATCGGAGAGGTTATAGCGCCGGTCGCTGAACGAGTGGAGGGCGACATCCTTCGGGTTGGCGCGGTCCTTGAGATTCTGTGTGCCTGGAATCCTCAGTATCCGGGCCAAATCGGAAAGGCGGTCATACGCCCACCCGCGCGACGACGCATTCAAGCACAAGAGCGCGTTCCACCTGGCAACCAGACTTGCGGTGGCCTGGCGATCATCGTCGCTATCAAATAGGTACGGCTCTTTGAAGAGCCACCATGCGTGGGCGCCGTTGCCAGTGGTGATGACGACGGTCGGCGGCATTGACGCCGGGATGACGGAGAGTGCGTCGGAAATGGTTGTCGGGAGCGCTTTTTTGCCGTGTGCGTCTGACCGGATATCGAAATCAGCCCAAAACCCACTGATGCCCGCGATCTCTCCTGATGCGCAGCGACGCGAGGGACCGTAATCCACTCTGGACAGCCCAACGCCGACATACACGTCCAGGTCACGCGCATTCGAGACGAACTCCGCGGCGGCGGCGATATCCCGATGCCAGTGGGACTGTTTGTCGGGGAGCGTCCATAACAGGACGTAAAGCTCTTCCGGCTTGAACTGCCAAAGGAGCTTAAGGAAATCGAGCGGCGTCATTAAAAGACAGTTCCTCGCGATCAGAAGTTCGGCGGCGGTATGTAGCGCGTCCCGCTTAGAACCTCGGTGCCGAATGGTTTCACTGGTGCCTGGCCCGCAAGTCGCAATGCGACCTCGTGGTAATGGGACAGAAAAAGCTTCACGACCCACCGCTTGGCTCGGGCCTGGACATGTGTCGGCGGGAGTTTACCCTTCGAGTACGAGGTGCGCGCATTGGCATTCCCGGGTGATTTGAAGCTCGCCAGTTTGCGTTGCGCCTGGTCTGCGAACCTACCGCCCTGGTTCGCGACTGCCTCCTGCGTCTGGCGTTGCAGATACAACCGTCTGTAGAACTCGCCATCGTTGTCGGACCTTGCAATGGATTCACCGACCTTCAAGCAGAGCGCCTTGAGATTGGCGTTCCACGGACACCGCATTCCCTTTTTCCATTCCTGCGTGGGATCGAAGCCGGCAAACCGCCAGATCTGTCCCACGGTGTGACACCGCGCCATATCAATGTGCGCCGCGAGGCCCGCCGCGATCACCGGACCAACACCCACGCTCTTAGCCCAGCGCGCGACCGGAATCGAATCGCTCCATGTGTCCAGTGCCCTCAAGATCTGCTTCTCAACGGTCGCGTCCTGACGATGGAGCCATGCGATCACGGCGTGCCGCTCATCAGTCTGGGAAAACCCGTGGACTCGTCTCCCGGCGGCCTTCCGGCTTTCCTCCATGGCGTAGTACGTGTTTACGAGATGCCTGGCATCCTTGACGTCCAACGTCGTCGCCGCTCTCAGCAGATCGCTATGAAGGCGGCGGACTACTGCTGCTGCCGTCTCATCAGGGGTTGCGATAGCATTTGCCACATCTCTCCCATTCATCGGGCTACCGCTGCTCCTGCTGCCCGCCGCGCCTCGGCAAAGATCGCAACCAGTCTTCAACGTCCGATCGCAAGTACCGGACGGAATTTCCGATTTTGATAAACGGACAGTTCTTGCCCAGAAGCCGATCGCGGCGAACGGACGCCACGCTTCGCTTGGTCATACGAGCAAGATCATGCTCGTCCAACAGGTCTTCGAATGTATTGTGAACCGCTTCCATCTCGTGCTCTCTGGTTGAGAATTGGAACTACGAGATTGATAATAGCCGCTAAGCTTTTGATTGCACAGGCGTTATCGCGCGATTTGAGTTCGCATCGGTTCGGCCTGATTCGGTTCAGTTCGCGCTAGTTCGGAATTTCTGGAGGGAGATACGCTTTGAGGGATTCAGCCGTGATTTTTCGGTTCTGTCCCTGTCCTTCTACTTTCAACGCTCCACTATTCATAAGTTTCTGGCGCTGCCTCTCGCTGATGCCAAGGTATTCCTGAGCCGTCGCGAAGGTGACCGAGCGCTTTCCGTGAAGGAGGGTCACATCGCCTTTCCGCGTCTTGCCTGGCCGATGTTTGATGTCTTGCCCTTGGGCTGCATCGGAACTGACTTCGAGAGTAGCCGTGTTCTCTACCGCCGAGCGCCGGTCGTCTCCGGCTCGCCTGGGCGAATCGGCACGGTCCGCGACCGTTACGCGGCTCGCCCGATGTTCTCGTTCGAGTAAGCGGTACGCGGCTATGAGTAGCTTTGTGAAACGTCTGATCCTACCCGGATACACGTGCGCCTCGCGCCAGTCCTCACGCTGGGAGGCGTAATTGGCTAGCCTCAGTTCCTGTAGTTCCTCGCGGATTTTCGAAACGGACGGTCCAATCCGAAGGAAGAGATCCATAGCGTTGACATGAAGCCTTTGCAATGCGGAAACGCTTGGAACAATGGACCTGCGGCGATATCTCGACCCGAGCAGGGCCAAAGATTTGAGCTTCTCAAGCCACGCTCGATATTCGGATCTCGGCAAGACGGACTCCTTTCGGCCCGAGGAATTTCGCAATTCGATAATGCCAGCATCGGCAATCTCTTGCCGACTCGGATGGGGTGTTGGTTTCGGGCCGGGTAGGTCCGACGCGGTTGGCGTTTGCGGTGGCGCCTGCGCAGATTCGATACCGGAGCCCTGCTCGGTTTGAGCAGACGCCGTGTAAACGACTTGCCAATGGGCCATGCGATCTTCAAGGTACGGCTTGACGGCCATCGCGAGATTATGACGTTCGTTCAGACCGATGTACTTCCACCATTCCACGTTCGACAGATTAGTACCACGCGGCTCACCTGGGATGGCTGAGGGCAGCACGTCATGAAAACGGTAACGATACCTGACTGCATCGCTGATCAGCTCGTGATACACGCAATTCTTGTCCGGATCATTTCCCGCGATGACAGCGACCTCGCGGCCCTTCCATCCCTCCCTTCCGTGCTGCCAATCTGTTCGGATTACCTTCTCGCCGGGACTACTCTCCCACTCAATCCCGAAAACATTGGTGAGTAGATTGTGAAGCATCGCATGGAGAACCTCGTCGGAGTTTTTTCCTTGTTTGGAAGCGGCCGCGCAATAAACCATCGCATTCACATCGAAGATCTTTATCGCATACCGTCTGAACGATTCAACTACGGCGCTGGCCGGCGGCCAATCTGGACCGCCAAATGCAGTCTCAATCTCGCTTCTCAATTCGGACCGCGCGCCCAGAGTTGTCTCCGTAATACGCATTTCTTCTGCAAGCGTCAAGTCGGCGTCGTCAGGTTCGGTTGCTTCCGAAGTATTTATCCATTCAACTTCGCCTGTTAAGCGAGTAACCGGTATCGGGCCCTTTTGAGCGATCGGAATTGTCCAGATTGGGTCAGCCAGTGATGGCCGATCCATCGATCCCTTTTCGTTCTCTTGAATGCTCGGGGCGGCGACACGGTCACTATTTGCTGCGCTTCCGGTGCCTGCACTCGGCCTCGCCGTCGGTCCGGTACCACCACCGGAAGCGCTGCCGGGTGGCTCCTCTGTCGCTGGGTGATCGGTTTCGGCGAATTTAGGATGCGGAGCCGGCTTCGGTTCAGCCACGGCCGATGCGGTTGCCGAGTCTGGTTGCGGACGTGTCGATTCCGCAGACGGTTGAGGGCGCGCTGAGGGCCTCGCAGATAAAGACTCAAATCGGAAGCGGTTTTTTTCGCGATATGAGACAGCCAGGCCCGGCAAGAATTGACGAACGGCTTCGAGCACTTTGCCGGAGGTGAGATGGAAGCCTTCCACGAACGCCCCGACCCGATTTTCCGCGTAAGTTGACAGATTCTCGACCTGATCTTTGGCGATCGCTTCGAAGTCTTCGGGCGGTATGCCGATTGTCGCCCATTCGTGAAGAATGGTGACGAACACGCTCCAGCCCCAGTTCTTCGATTCCTGACACAGAATCGCCTCAACCTCTTCTTGGGTTTTCTTCCCGTCTTGCAGTTCGGTGGGAAGCCATTTCGTGTGGTCAGTCAGCCACGCGTCGGCTTTGTCGATTTCGGCTCGGACCCGCTCGGCAGAGGCCCGGGGTAATTCATGGTGTGCCATCGCTCCCTTTGCGACTCCCCAAAAAACGAAGTGGGCCGCCCCTGGGCAGGGTTCCCAGCCTTCGCGCCGGTTGATCAGACAGGAGCTAGGGCGGCTCGCCCGCTAGATTACCAGAACCAAATGAGCACCAACAAGATTTGAGGCATTGACGCGCGTCCTCGAATCAGGGCAAGCTTGGCATGAAGCGGGGTGCCCTACCAGGAAGGAGCACTCCGCAGCGCCATGGGCTATGATTTAACGCATGGCAGACCAAAGGGAAATCGATCTTCGGTCCGCGTTTAACGCTATCTCAGACGTGGTGCAGAACCGACCGCGCCCGCTGAGGGAACTCGACCAAATCTATATGAAGTCCGGCGATATGGTCCTCCAGAGCGAATTCGTGGCAAAGTGGGCCGATGGTAAGCGCCTAGCGTTTATCGGTGACGGGGACGCAATCAGTGTCTGTGTCGCATATCTTCAGGAGGAGAAGATCATCTCTTACGGCCCGTCAGAAATCGTCGTCTTTGACTTTGATGAACGCATGTGTAGCGCCGTGATGCGTTTCGCGGACGCCGTTCAACTCAAGAGCCTGAGCGCGAAATTGTACAACTGTCTAGATCCATTTCCAGGGCCGACTCATTTCGACGCCTTCTATACCAATCCACCTTGGGGAGCCAGCAACGACGGCGAAAGCGTCAAGGTCTTCATGCAGCGTGGCATGGAAGCCACGAGTTACGCAGGTGAAGGAATGGTGGTCATCGCGGACGATCCAGATCTGGAGTGGCCCAAACGAGTGCTGGCCAACGTCCAATCATATGCCTTATCGTCTGGGTTCTTCATTCAGCGGATGATGCCACGGCTACATTCCTACCATCTGGATGATGCCCCGGGTCTGAAGTCGTGCAACCTTATCTTCAAATCCTTGCCAGGAAGCAAGTCACCAGGTCCGAGTCTGCCGATCACGGATGCAGCTCGACTTGAGCACTTTTACGGACGGGACAATCCACCTAAGGTCAAATATGTGCGCGAGAAGAAGCGACTCGACTACGGTAAAGCTCCTGAAGACGAGTATTCCTTCGAACCCTGGGAGGCAAAGGAATGTCAGGAATAATCAAGCCAGGTCAAGGGTTGCTTTATATGAAGGTGGGCACGCACGCGCGCGAGCCGCTCGAAGATATCATTGCGCGAAAGACCAAGGAAATCGAGGATGCAGGATTGGCGTTCTGGGGTTATGGAGGTAATACTTGTCATCCGCAAACTATGGTGCAGCCCTTCGCGAGAAAGTATGAGCGGCAGGGCGGTGCGATTTATCTCTGCATGCAGCCGATGGAATCAAAACACTTCGCCGAGCAGATTCCAGCAGATGAGTACTCGGCCGACGGAAGTCAGTGGATTCAGATTCCCAAGGGAGTGAAGGTGCTGGGTTCCCGCTACGCCTTGCTCATCAAGAATCTCAGAGCAGAAGAGTTCGACCTTCCTCTGGATCGTACCAGGGTGGCGCTGGGCACCAGCATGGGTGCCATCGGGAGCAAATACATCGCCGGCAGGGTCGATAAGGCTTGCCTAGAGATCACCGAGGAAAGCGACCCAGCGGCCCAGGCAACTCCGCCAGTCCACATTGGCTTGGTGGCGGAGTTGGTCGCGCCCTTTGCGGTTTACGTTCGGAACCGTTAGCTGGAGAGAACTCGGATCGCTCGTTGCCGGAGATCCGCAACGTAACTTTGCAGCCCATCTACGTAATCCTGACGAGGCCCATCCTGGCTGTGGCAACTGAAGCATATCGTAAGAGTCTTGTCGATGTCGATCTCCGCGCAGATCATGCCTCGTAGCGTATCGGGGTTTGTGCCGGCTCTGAGGACATCGAGCACCAACTGCTCGAGGCACCTGACTTTTCCACAGAGCGAAGAAAGCCGGTCCTCGGAGTCGAGTAATTCTTCAAGGGCCTGAATCGCCCGCTTGTCGCCCGTTAACAACATCGGCGTCAGCCGGCAGATGAGAATCGCGCACAGTTGGCTTTCTCCGACGTCGAAGCTGAGCCCAGCACGCTGCGCCGCCAATTCAAAATCCGCCGCCATGCTCTGTTCATCCTCGGTCGGCTCGACGACGGCTGCGCGTTTCAGGAAATCACCCAAGTGCCGTAATGCGGCCGTGACGCCCTTCTTGGGGATCGTTTTGTTGATCTTTTTTGAAATTACGAATCGTGCGGCTCCGAGGACACCAAATGGATCACCTGGGGCACAAGCCGGAGAAAGAAACTCATCGAGCAACCCATAGCACGCACCTTTGAAAATGATGTCGTTGTCGACCATAGCTTTCATGTTGGCCCAATTCCACCCAGGACGGCCCTAAGATATGGCTGAAAATCCTCGGCCACCTGATCGAGCGAGAGTTCGTGGAGCGCCACTTGATTGACCTCGCGCCAAACGGGTTTCGGTGAAGAATAGATGCGCGCCATCGCCGCGTTGGCGACCCCCCAATTCCCCGTTGAGTAGCCAAAACAAAGAGCGAGGGTCCCCGGTTCGATTCGGAGTTCCTTTGATACGCCCAGGGCGGCATCTGCAAGCCCCGCAGCGGAGACTACTCCCGACGTCGACGCCAAAACTTTCGGACTTGACTCGCCTGTGAGCAGTTCGAGAGCGAAGGCGTCCGCCGCCGCCTCCTCCGGGTCAGTGTCGGCAGAGGCAAGTTCAGCATCTTCCAGGTCCACGACGACATTCTCTTCAGCCAAGTGCCCGAGCACTACGTGCGCCAACTCATGAGCAAGATAGAAAGCTATATGCGCCGGGTACATCGAATCCTTTGCCAGCAGGATGGCATGCCGACTACCGCGGCGAAGCGACATGGCTGACATCCGCTTCTGAGTCCACGGAAAGACTCTCAGGTGGACCACCGGAATTCCTGCCGACCAAGAGAGAGACAGAAGATCCAGAAGCCGGACGTAGTCTTGTTTACGCAGGATCAGGTCACGAAGTCCAGTTGCGCTGGCATGTGCGATGGAGGACAAAGGAGCGGTCGCCGAGATCAACACACTGCCAAGGGCGACTCCGAACGATGTGATAGCTGCCTTCTCAAACTCACTCTCGCCCGATAGTCGCTTGAACCGAGCTTCATCCCGCCAGACGAAACGAGGCTCTCCGTCATCCTCAAGCAGGGACCGTGGATCTAGACCGAGCTTACGCGAAATCGAAAAGCGCAGTTCCGCTCTCGCGGACAAAGAGGCATCTGCGTCTTCACTCCACCACGTTGGCCAGACTGCCTTGATGGCGGGGTCGCTGAAGCCGAAGCTCTTTAAGCGCTGCCGGAGTCGAGCCGCATTGTCCATCAACCCGAATGTTACTCCTTTTGCTTTTCGATCGGCCTCAGCGCGTCCAGGGCTTCGATCACCTTCGCCACAGCAGCGGCGTGAACTTCCGAGCCATCCCAAATGCGGTCGAAGGCGCTGAGAACCTGGTCTCTGCCACTCCCCCCTGCGGCCGGGCTGCGCCTCAATTCATTTTCTAGGAAAGTGAATAATCGCTCCCTGGCTCGACCGTGCCGCTGTCGGCTTCTACTCCGCGCTCGTGAAACTGTAGCTTGGCTAACTAGCGCCATTGCAGCGATTTTCTGCTGGCTAAGGCCTCGATCTTTCATGAACGCCTCCAGCCGAGCCGAATCCTGTTGCATAAAAGTGAATAGTTAATGCATAATACATCTTAGCATCGGATGCAACCCATGCCCCTTCCTAACTGCTTTTGTTGGACGCGTTTTGGCACCGAAGCCGGGGAACCGATCGGCCACATCCTCGAACGAAAAGAGGCGGAGCGCGTCGCGAATGCCGGCGTTTTCATGTGGGGCATTGGCAACGCCGTAGGACCTTCGATTCGCGAACTCCTGCGCCGAGGTCCCACCCCAGAGGTATTGTTCAGTCCGATTAAGAATTCGGCAAAAGTGCAGGATGTTTCGCCGGCTACAGTCGTCGCCTGGACCTCAGGAGAGACGCTGGATGGAGAGACCTTCTACCTACCGGAGCATTCGCTCGTAACTAGCCGATACGATCCAGGCGGCCCAAGGACCGGGCACTATGCGTTGGTGTGCTTCAGCCGTGTTCCAATTACGCTCTCGCAGCCGGAAGGCAAAATCGTATTTAATGCGCTGAGGAATCTCCGTACGGGTCGACCGATTGGCGCTTCTCAAGTGACAGCCGTCGTTGAACAGCGTCAGGCGAATTCGGAGGAGGTCCGAACGTATGATGTCGCCATTCGTGCCGAGCTGGTCTATCCCTATTTCGTGCGATTAGAGCAGCCGATCGTATTGCCCATTTCAGCGAACACAGACCCCATGAATCGGGACTGGACTCGCACCTCGTTCGAGTTCGTTCGCCAACGCCATCCACAGCTAGCCCGACGGCGGCAATTGTCCGCGCAACTCGGAGTCTAATCGCGCGGCACCGGGGTGCCTGCCGCTTCTGCCGGCACGTCTTCGAACGCAACTCCGACCTGCCGCAGTAGGTCCAGGGCGATCTCAGCGACGCCATCAGCCCCTGATCGTGTTGTGTCTATCGCGAAGCACGGCTGCCCGCAAATGATCGCATATGTCGCGGCTACCGCCGCCTGAAGTTGAACCTGAAAGGCCGCCTGAAAAGCGTCTACATTTGGGCGCCCTTGTGGGTCCTTTGCGATCCGTTGCGCGAGGGTGTTGGGCTCACCAACCAAGACCAGAATCGCATCAAATCCGATGCGTCGGACCTGATCTAGCGAGTATGGGGTGATGCGGAACCCAAAAACCTCCTTCGTAACCGGATGCGAGTCAATGACGATATTTCCTTCCGTGCGCCACTGTGGCAATTGTCCGATCAGCCACTCGTCCACTTCCGCGACATCCTGCGGACTTATTACTGAAGCCGAGTCCCGCCTCAATTCGTCGTATCCGACCTCGACACCCGTTTTGCGCAACTTGTGCTCTAAAAGCAGTTGTCCATAATCCACTCGCTTGAATGGCCGGCCTCGTTCAAGAAGAGTTCGCACCAGCGTGCTTTTCCCAGTGCCAGCCGCGCCTGTGATCAATACGAGCTTCCCATCCATGTTTTTCAGCTCACGCTTGCGGTCGATCCAGTCCGCGTTTGACTCGCGTTCTTGAATCGAACCGCCCTAGCTCTCCTCGAATCCTTGATTATCGAACTTCAGGGTCCGGCAGTTTTCCGTGACCGTACGAACCACGTTATCCGGCGCACCCGAGGGAATTTCGGCTTCGATCTCTACAGTGATGGTCACCTTGGCATCTAGTAGTCCGGCGAGGTGCTGGACCACCGAACTGGCGATCAGGTCGACGTCGCGGGAGAGGCGTGTGGCATCGATCCTGGCAGAGCCGTGGAAGCGGCGCAGTACTGGCGCCTTCGATTGCGTGCCACCATCTCCCGCACCCTTGCTGGTCTGCCCGCCTGCACCGGCGATCACGGTGCCGCTCGCTGCGGTGCCGGTTTCGGCGCTACTAGTGCCTGAATCTGACGCCGTGGTTATTGGCGGGGCGGAATCCTTCTCGATCTGGGCTGCGGCAACGTCGGGCCTCACTACCACGCTGTTGGCGTTTAACTGAACCGTTGGGCGTCGGCCCACTTCGAGACCTCGGTACCGTTCAGCGGTGGCGTCGAAGTAGTCGGCGTATGCAAACGTGTCTTGGGACCAAGTGAGCCGGCCCACTCCATCCTGGATCGCGTCCAGAATCACCTGGGCGTTCTTGACACGCGGCAGATAGAGATACTTGGCGAAGTCATCCACCAACTGCTTCACGCCGACGTGGTTCCCGCGCCACAGCGGCACCTGGTCAATTTCGAATCGCAGGACCGCTCCGGCCATGCTGGTGATTAGCAGACCGTCGTTCTTTAATTTTTTCGACGCACGCTCCGCAAGCCACTCCTGCCCCTGGAGCCTGAACTCCTGCCACTCGATCGCGGGGAATGCCTGTCCGGATTCTGGCCGCTTCTGCCCAGCTACGAGGAGCCAGACATACGTCTCGGGGATTCTTCCTTTCACGGCCTGATCGGAACTCGTTAAACGTTGCTCCACTTGATTGGCCTGGAATGGAGTTAGGTTAAGCGAGACCTTTTCTTTCTCGATCGACTGCCAAGCCATGTAGGATCGGACCGCTTTGTCGAGATCCACGAACCGAGTCTTATCGGCGGCGAGGAAGACTAGCATGTTGCCGCAGTTCCGGCCCGCCGATCCCCGATTGAGAATCTCAGCAGCCGATTGCCGACCCGCGCTCGAATCCGCCTTTGCGCTGTGTGCTGCCTCGGGGCTCAAAATCACCAGCTTCGCTTCGGGCTCGTCCACCACGTCACCGGATCCGGCAGGACAGACGTGAACCTTCGAGAAGTCCCCACGATGCTTCGCCTCTTCCGCGAGCCTGCGCCGGATCTCCTCCGTCACGTCTTCAGCGTGATAACGCTCGGCTCGCTCTTCGGCCAGCCGGTTTACGCTCGGCTGCGTCGCATACCAATATCGGCTGCCGTCTACGTAGAGATACGTCGCCTGATCAGCCAATTTGCGCAACGCGTCGCCGAAGGTCCCCGATGTCTCACCCGGCTGGACGCACCCGAGCTTAATCTGGCGGTCCTCGAGGCCCTTCTTCGTCGCATCCTGAGTCGGAGCGGAACCGAGGTAAAGCGTCCGAGCCACCCGGCGAGCAGCAGAATAACGCCCGAGCATCGGGTTCTCGCGGTCGATTTTCAGAGGCAGCGAGTTTGGCCCGTCGATATCCTTCTCGATAATCGGGTCCCAGACTGGCGGCAGATAGCGAGTGAGTTCGCTTTGAACAGCGGGCGCGTCCACCGGTACGCTTGCCGGCAAGATCATGAGTCCTTTGTCTTCGCGCTCCCACAGAGCGTGAATCACCGCGGCCATCAGGCGCAGCACGCCGCGGGTCCGCTGGAACTTATCGAGCGTAGACCAGTCATTGTATAGCCGGTCAAACAGCTCCGGATGGACCGGATACGCAGCCTTCATCCTGCGCTCGTACTCCCCTTTGCCAGCCTCGGAAGGGAATTCTTGCGCGAACTTGCGGTACTCGTCCGCGAACGCCTTTACGACCGCATCCCTCGCGGTGAACAACTCAGGGTCGGTGATTGGCTGGAACAGTCGCCGCCGGACGATCTCAAACCCTTCTTCCGCACTTGCCGGGCGCCACGATGTCTCGACCCGCTCGATCACGTTCTTTAAGCGCTCCAGTGCAGCCAAGCCACCCTCACCGCCGATTTCATTCTGCGAGGAGGGAATGCTGACCACCAGCAAGGTCTTATCCGCCAGCTTCGCCGATTCGCTTAGCGTTTGCGCAAAGGTGAAGTGCGCGTCGAAATCGCCGGCGGGCAGGTCCGATTTGTTGTAGAGTTGCCGTGCATACGCCACCCACTCGTCGATCAGGATCAGGCATGGCGAGTACTTATTGAAGAGGAGTCGCAGGGAGTCGCCTGGGCTGACCGCTTTTTCGTCCGCGCTGCGCACCATCGCGTAGCCCTCTTTGCCGCCTAACTGCCACGCAAGTTCGCCCCACAGCGTTCTGACCACAGTTCCGTCGGGCTTCTTGTGAATATCGGCTGGGGACATCCGGTTACCAACCAACACGGCACGCCGAACTTTTGGAGGCTGAGAAACCCCCGCCGTCTTCGTGACCGTCTCCAGTCCTGGTAGTTGTCCTGCCGGCACGCCGGCGAACAGATGCCAGAGCGCCAGCATCGAGTGCGTCTTACCGCCGCCGAAATTCGTCTGCAATTCCACCACCGGGTCGCCGCCGTTCCCCGCCAGGCGGAGCAGCGCGTTAGAGAGTAACTTCTGCAAGCCTTCCGTGATGAACGTTCGGCGGAAAAACTCGATGGGGTCCTTGTATTCGTCCGATCCCTCACCCAAGTAGACCTGCCAGAGATCCGCAGCGAACTCGGCTTGCTGATAGCGGCCGGAAGCCACATCGGGGTGCGGTGTCACTATCTCCCGCCAAGGCCGTAATCCTGTCGCCGGTTTGCCTTCGACCGCGATGCTCGATTCCTTACGCTTCTGGGTCCTGAGTTGTTCGTCGAATTTCACGCGGAGAATCTCGGCCTTCATCTGCTCGACGGCCTCAACCTGCTCCGCCGAAACAGCCGCCAGCAGTCGCGAGACGCTGTCAATCGCGCGGTATGCGTCATCCGTCGAGAAGGCTTTCTGATGAGCCCACTTGTTCCGAACGTCGCGAAGCTCGAAGGCCAGGTTGCGATCGGAAGGACCGAGGATTTTCTTGAAGCAGTCTTGCCACAGCTCGCACATCACTTGCAACAACGCCTGCGTATCCCAATTCAGCCCTTTGCCGTCCTTGCCTGGCTGCTGCCAGTTCGGGAAACTTGGGCGGGCCGTATCAATCCACCGATCTTTGTACGTCGCCTTCATCTCGCGCTCCACGTAGGGGCGCAATCCGTCCTTCAGGAGATCCAGAGCTTTGCCGACTCGTTCGCTATTTGTGATGGCCATGGGGTTTTCGACCGTTCTCCTACTTCAGCTCGAACGCTTCTGACGCCATCGACGGCCACGCTACCACGAGACTGTTGTAGTAGCCCGCTTCGTCTGTCCAGCCCTTGCGCTCGCAGAGCGTGTACAGCCGGTAGGCGAGGTCGCGTGCGATCTCGGCCATCCCACCGATCTTCGCCTTCAGATTCGCAGTTTCCTTTTCGCCCTTCAGGTCGAGGCTGCGGATCAGGTGCTGGGTGACTTGCCAGACGGTCAAACGATCAACGGCGGATGGCTCCCAATCTTTCGGAAGTTCCTCCCGGCGGAGAAGGCGGACTTTCCCGGCTCCCGAGTGGAGAATCCCGATGCCTTCCTTCGAGAGATGTGAGATGCTGAGCGCTTTTGCCGTCGCCAGCACTTCGGCTTCGCCATATAAACCTTCATCGAACTGGTGCTGTTCAAACCAGGCCACTGCCCAGCGCGTGTCAGGGTCGAACTCACTCTCCAATTCGGACAGTACCTCATCAAGGCCCTGATTAATCAGCGACAGGGCTGTTCTGACCCGCATCGGCGATCCGTCGGTTTCGAGGACCTTCTTGTACCGGGAAAAGACTGCCATACCGGGACCGATGGCCGCCTGCGCGAGATCGACCGGAGCGATGTTACCCTTTTGCAGGTTGCGTAGCGCCTGGGGGAGTTCTTTCTTCAGCGAGGAGAGAAAATCTTTGCGGGTGGTGATCGGCGCGGCTTCTGAACGTGGATGGCAGACAAGAATTATCGAGGAGGCGAGCGCATTGGTTCCCCTACTTATATTCCTCGTCTGCAATTCGCTACGCATAGGCCAAGTTCCGGTCACACGAAATTCAGCTCGAAGCAGGCCCTCCAGCATCGTCTCCCACCCGGTTGATGCCTGTGAAGGGGCGTCCTCATCTGGTCCTCGGTCAGATTCAGATTGCTTAAAAGCATAAAAAATCGTAAGCGGATAATCCTGATGCTGGGCCTGACGCATTCGGACAAATGCTTTGGCGAAACCATCCTGAAAGAATTCCTGAGCCTGCTCCTTGCTCCCGCCGAATCTATACGGGGTCGCCACTAGCTCCTGTTTCTTTGGCACGAGCAGAGTGCTGCAGATATCAGGGAAGACTGCTCCCATGCTCCGTCGTAACCAAACATAGAAGAAATCAGACAGATCCGCGTAGGCAATGTTGTCGTAGTAAGGTGGGTCGGTCGAAAACACCATGGGCGGGCCATCAATAGGCAATGACGTCGCGTCCAATTGCCGAACTACTCCAGGCGTCCGTGAGTTCAACACCTCGAGCGCTTCGCAGAGCGATTCGACGCAGCCCAGTAAATCACCACTTGCGCCGGCAAAGGGGTTCGTCTCGCCGTAGTCCCAAACCATAGGGAGCGCCTGTCGTCCGAAGGTGCCGCGCATTCGATCCATGTTTGGTTCCCAGGCGCAAAGGGATGTGTTCCGGTCCGATGCCTTATCAACTGCGAAGGCTAAGTACATCGCGATCGCGTCTGCGCGGTCTTGAGTGGCACCATGAGCGACTGCCTGGTCACGGGCTTCTGTGACGAGGTTGCTGAATGTGGTCAAGGCTACCAGTTGACGAGGCGTGAATAGATCGCGAAAGCGACGGAGGCCGTACGGAATGCACCATAGATTCCGTGGATCATTAGCAAGTTCCTGTTCGGGACCCGAATCTGGTTTAGCCGACTCTGCTACGGATAGCTGTTCTTCAGACGGCGAAATATAGACCCGGCCACTGCGTCCTTCCGCTACCACGGCCATTAACTGCTGGCGCATGCGGCCGGCCGATCCTTCGGTCTTGATGTGCTGCTCTGGAGCAACTTGCTGGCAGAGCAAGCACCTAAACTTTGCCCCCCGGCCAGCTTTCGGAGGCACAGGTGGCTCGCCGGAACCACTCTTAACTTCGAACCGAATTGTTTTGGTCAGATGATCGATCCTCGGTTCAATCCACGCCTTCCGGTCTTGTCTCGAAGAGAGCACAAAGGACCGCACAAGTGGCATCTGAGCGCCGCAAGCTGGATTTGGACAGACGACGGTGCGGGTCCATAGCCAAGCGATGATGGTGGCTTCTTCGCCGCCGTGCTCGCTCGGCAGCCTGATCTTGGGGTAGAGGTGGCCGATACGCTCCGCAGCTTGATCGCGCATCCAATGGCCGTAGTAGCGAACGTCATCGGCGAGTCCGCGTGCACCAATCCACATGCCTTTCCCGGTCATCTTCTGCTTTGCAACCGGATTCACAGGTGGCTGCCCGGCGAATTTAGGTGGGATCTCGATTAGCGCCTTCGTGATGAGGACCGCAACCGGGTTCAGGTCGCTGCCGCGGGCTTCCAACCCTAGTCGCTGGGCTTCGAGCGGAATCGACCCACCTCCGCAAAACGGATCGTAAATCGGAGGCGGATTACCGTCGGTAGACTTCAAGATCTCCGCATGCGCGGCCTTCAAAATCGTATCGTTGTTCGAGTTGTCCCACTTCACCAACTCTTCGATCAGCCGAAAAAGGCGCTGCCGCTCGTTATCCTGGTCGGCTTCGGTGGGGAACTGCTGGGGAAGGCTCGACGGGTCATCGACCAGCGAGGCGAACAATACCGCCCGGCACGCAGCTAGAGGCCGCCGCGCCCACCAAAGGTGCAACGTTGACGGGTGCCCGTGCCGGATCGACTTCTCCCGCGCCGACTCCTTATTAATAGCCTCCAGCGGCAACGCGACCTCGATGAGTTTCTTTTTCACGCCTCTCCCATTTACTTCCATGCGTTGCGAACCGCTTTGTCCATCAACCGGCGAATATCGGCAGTTTCAACGCCGAGCGGCGCGAGCAGCATCCATGCCCTCGCGACGATCGCAATCATTTTCTTCTCGTCTTCGGACCAAGTAGCCGCGCCTCTCGCCCTCGCCTCTGAAACCAGCGTGTCGAGATCTGATTTCTTGATGAGCAGCGGCTTAAGAATCCTAGCGGCCTCAAGAATCAGCCGCTTTTCGTCAACCTTGGGGAGTTCTGGGTTGAAGGGTTGATCTACGGGTGTCCAGACGCATGGCTCTGAGTAACGATTGGTATGGAGCCGTCCTTCGTCAACTCGCAGATGAATGGGGTCCCCGGCAGGCATGCTCTTGGCCAGCCTCCGAACCCATAAAGCACCAACGATGATGGTTAGCGGCCAGAATCCTTTTGCCGGTGCTTTCGCAATGGCGCTACCGGCCTCAATAAACAGCCATCCGTCCTCGAACCGGAGGCTCGCACCCGAAGGGCGTTTTCCCATCAACCTGGCGACGATCCCTACAGCTTGCGAAAGATCAGCCCGAGAAACATCGAGCCCGTCCACTGGATCGGAGGGCGGCGTCATGCCGGAGACGTCCCTTTGGAGAGCAATTCGTGAAGTTTGTAATTGATGCTCTCAACCGCAAACTCCGGTTCCTGCTGAAATGGCTCGCGGATGTACAAAAGCTTCTGCTGTCCATCCTCGACCTGTCCAACAGCGAGGATGAAGTCAGCCGGTTTGTTCAACGCGGTGAGGATCTCATTTCGCGTGACGGTGACGGTGAGGGCGCCTGCCACACGTCCCTTCACCTCGATGAATCGGAGCTTGCCGTCTGCCTGAACCGTTGATTCAATGTCGTAGCCGCACTTCTCGCCGCTGACGTCTCGGGGTTGATTGCCGAGCTGCCTCTCGGCATCCATGACCATCTGCATCGCAAGCAGCTCCATCCTCTTCCGCGCTTCCGCCGACACTGCTTCGCCGTTCGAATTCCCCGTCTGGAGGGAGGACGGTAGGAGTTTATTGAGAAGACCGATGGGGACGACAATTGAACCGCCGATGGCGACCGGTGGCAAAGGCGAAAGCTGACGTTCCAGTTCGAGGTCTACCATCCGCCTCTGAAGACGGGCTTGCAGCTCATCGGCCCGCTGGCGGGCCTTCCCCGAATTGATCTTGGCGTTCGTCTTGCCGGCCAGCTCCTGATCCTTGAGTTGATTGGCCCGATGATCCCAGTAAGTGATTTCCTTGGTCAGCCGGTCCTTAACGGCGGCCATGGTCCTCGTAACCAGATCCGCGCGGCGCTTTCGAACTTCATCGAGATGCTTTGGAACTAAGTCGGCGATCGCGTGACCAACAACCATCGACTCCAGATCACCCTTGAGCCATGCTTGCGATTCCAGAGTCGCTGTCAGAGCGGCCTGTTCCTCGGGCGTCACGGGCCGGTAGTCGAGGTAGGGGGCGTAGCCGGCGTTCCTGGTAACGCCGCTGGAGTCCGTCTCCACAAACTGCAGTTGCCGCGAGACGACGCCGCGATTGCCCACCTTGTCGGTCCGTCCGTCCTGAATGGTGTGCTCCAAATAGAAAAGCGTGCGGATAGTTTCGCCCGAGTCGTCAGGGTCCACCAGCACCGCACCGCGCTTCAAAAGGTCCCGATTCCGCTCCAGGATCAGATCGATGGTCGAGGCGAGAAGGGGCTGTCCTGGACAGACGAAGGTGGCCAGTGGTTGGCCGGGAACAGCGCGGAGGGCCTTTTCGAAGGTGATGCGCTCATACTTGCCCTGTATTGGTTCACCGATACCGATCAGACGGTCCCTCTGTCGGATCAACGCCGGCACGTGGGTGATCTCGAAGCGGCGTGGCTCGCGTTCCCGGATAGAGCCACCGAGAATGCGGAAAGCTTCCAGGAAAAACGACTCAATGAAGTGAGGCTGAAGACGACGCGCGTCGGCACGTTCCATGTCCTCCCGGATTCTTCGCACCTGCGATGCATCCATGCTGTCGTTCGCCAGCGCACGCTCTTCGAGAAGCTCCTGACAGTGCTTGCGGTCCGTTAGGTTGTCAACGATCTGATGAAGGCGAGCCTTGACTTCAGGCTGGTCACCATACCGGATCGCTTCGATAAGCAGGTCGCGGAGCCTCTGCTCACGGAAGAGTTGGCCCAAGATATCGAAGACCCCTCCGCCGAGCGCCTCGCGTTCCAGTTCAATTTTTTCAAGGAGTCGCTTGTAGACATCGCCCTCGCGGGTCTCGTCCGCGAGAAGATTCCACAGATGGCAGACTTCGGTCTGCCCGATGCGGTGGATGCGCCCGAACCGCTGTTCGAGACGGTTTGGGTTCCAGGGAAGATCATAGTTGACCATCAAATGCGCGCGCTGTAAGTTAATGCCCTCCCCGGCGGCGTCGGTCGCAAGCAGGATGAGAACATCTTTATCCTGCATAAATGCTTCCTGAGCATTTTTTCGCTCTTCGCGGCCCATGCCTCCATGGACTGTGACGAGTGCCTCGGGAGCGCCGAGGAGCGCGCGGAGCCGCTCGGTCAGGTAGTTCAACGTGTCGCGGTGCTCGCTGAAGATGACCATCTTGCGGCGGTGGCCATGAGCATCGAACATCTCGGCGCGGTTCTGGAGCAGGGATGACAACTCCTCCCACTTTTTGTCAGTACCACTGCGGCGGACCTTCAGAGCCAAGGCCTCAAGGCTTTTCAGGATCTCGATTTCGGCCTGGAGTTCAGCGATCGTGCGCGCCGCCGTGGCCTGATCGACGACGGTCTCTTCGGTCTGCTCGACCTCGTCGTCGGGCGCATCGTCGAGGTCGTCGATGTCCTCCTCCGTGAGGTTGGGGAGGCCTTGGAAGTCGCCGTCCTGGAGATCCGCTCCCCGTTTCAGGATCTGCTCTTCGCGCAGGCGCCTTTCGAGCCGTTCCCGGCGGCGCCTGAGGGATTGCAGGATTGCTTCCGGCGAAGACGCGAGTCGCCGCTGCAAGATGGTAAGAGCAAATCCGACCGTTCCCTTGCGGCCCTCGCTCTCCAGCGAGTCGGCACGATTGAATTCGTCGCGGACATAGTCGGTGACGCTCTTGTACAGGGATGCTTCCGCATCGGAGAGTTTATAGCTGACAGTGTATGCCCGCCGCTCGGGGAACAGCGGCGTTCCGTCGAACTTGAGTAGTTGCTCCTTGACCAGCCGACGCATCAGGTCGGAGACATCGGCGGTGTGCACGCCGTCACGGGAACGGCCTTCGAAGCGGTCGGCATCGAGCAGCGCGAGGAAGAGTTGAAAGTCCTCCGGCTTGCCATTATGCGGCGTCGCCGTCATGAGCAGCAGATGCCGTGTGAGTTGGCCGAGAAGTTGGCCGAGTCGATAACGCTTGGTGTACTTGACCTCATTGCCAAAGAAGGTGGCCGACATTTTGTGGGCTTCATCGCAAACCACGAGGTCCCAATCGGTGTTGGCCAGTTTCGCCTGGACGTCCTCATTACGGCTCAACTTATCCAGGCGGCAGATGGCCATCGGATTCTCGGAAAACCAATTACCGGTGCGGGCGGATTCGAGCTTGTCGTTCGTCAGGATTTCGAATGGAAGCTGAAATCTCTGGTAGAGTTCGTCCTGCCACTGCTCGGCGAGATTGCCGGGGCAGACAATCATACAGCGGTGCAGGTCACCGCGGATCAGCAATTCCTTAATCAGGAGACCAGCCATGATCGTCTTGCCGGCGCCAGGATCGTCGGCGAGAAGAAACCGGAGCGGTTGCCGCGGCAGCATCTCGCCGTAGACGGCAGTGATCTGATGCGGCAGCGGATCGACCATCGAAGTGTGAATGGCGAGTAGCGGATCGAATAGGTGGGCCAGGTTGATCCGGTGCGCCTCAGAGACTAGACGAAACAGCTTCCCGTCGCCGTCGAAACTCCACGGGCGGCCGGTTTCAGCGATTTCCAGGGTGGGTTCACGATCCCGGTAAAGGAGCACCACGCTCGGTTTCCCGGAGGGATCCTTGTATGTGAGTTCGACTGCCGCTGAGCCGTACCACTTGACGTCAATCACCGTGACGAGGCAATCCGGCAAGATTCCCTTGACGGTCGCTTCACGTTTTAGATCCTCAAGTTTGGCCATAGTGAGACTGTGGGTTCAACGTCCGCTCGCAAACAATAGTTCATGATAATACCCTTGCTGCTCAGCAGGTTTGGATCGTTGGCATCCATCGGGGATCATCTCCTTATATAAGGACCCACATTTCTCTCCCGAAGGGCGGCATTTTTTGAGGGGTTCTCAACCGCGCGCACACGAAGCACGAGTGGCACCACCGCGACTGTGGCGGTCGGCTGGAGCGGAGTCCGGTGGAGTCCAACAGCCTCGAAAAGTGGAGTCCGAGTGGAGTCCAACCTCGATAGAGATGGCGTCTGGCGTCCAAATGGCGTCCAAATGAAACGCCCGCAACTCTATGAAACCACGAAAAACTGCTTTGTAAGTGATTGATCCGACAGCCCTGAAAAGGCTGGCGTCGGCGGTTCGATTCCGTCCCTGGCCACCACAAAATAAAGCACTTAGCAGCAGCCAAACAGCTAAGGTTTTCTGTCAACCGAACAATAACCGAACATCGTCAACCGACGTTCGCCTTGTCGGCAATTCCTTCCAACTGCTTCCAGATTTCCCGCGCCGTGCTGCCAGTCCGCGGGCAATATGTTGCCTTCCTAGCTTCGCGTAGCGTTCGGTCATCTTGATATTCGAATGGCCAAGGATTTTGGCGAGCTCGTAAAGATCGCCGCCGTTCATCATGAACCAGGACGAGAATGTGTGACGGAGATCGTGAAAACGGAAATCCTTGATCCCGGCCCTTTCGAGCAGGTCTTCGAAACTTCCCTCCACGCGCTGCCGTCCGCTCGTAGCCCCAGCCTTCGGCGGAAAAATCCGATCCTCATTAATCACGACGGGAAACCGTCGCAGCTCGCCGGCAAGTTCGGGATCCGAGTCGATCCGAATGCTATTCCCAGCCCGCAGAATGCAGGCGTCGGGGATTAGCCCCGAGCGCAGCCAGGCGTAGATCGCGTCCACGCTGAACCGGTACCGGGAAGCAAGCTCTGAAACCTTCGCATGCATACACTACCTCCGCAGTCTCATCAAATCACGAATGCTCGGCTAGCCATCGGTCGTATTCACGTGATAGCGAATACACGATTGCGACCCAGTCTTGATAATTCCATCGTCTCCGAGCAGCATGATTCGCAACAGGATCGAAGTCGCAACGTACCCCATGGAACACCTGTACCCATGGAACACCGAAAATTCCAGACTGGAACGAACAGCCAGCCTGCAAAAAGGATAAAGAAATGATTCGCCGCACATTCCACTTAAACTGCTTTTCTTCAATGGGTTGCGATAGTGTCACCCCAAACTCGATGGTATGGCGCGACTCCGACCTCATGGAGCGCCACGTGACGGGTCTTCATGCTACTATCGGGCGTTCTGGAGTGGAACCTCTCCCGCACCTACGATTGGCGGGCCGGACTCCATGCAGCCGGGAGCCTGATCCTCTACGAAGAGCTCAGCCCCGGTCTGGCGATGAGTTGCCCGGCCCTGCTGATGCGGAACACGACGGACGATCCGACCTGGACATCGTTCATCTACCACGACCACGTGTCCTGGTTCCCGGGGTCGGCCTACCCGGTGGAGAAACTCTTTCGCGAGCACTACGCGGACCGGTACGTCGCCTCCACGAGCGGCTCTTTCCGGGACGTTCCCGACCGCAAGCGCCTCTTTGAAGAGATCTCGACCATCAGGCCAGATGACTGGAGGCCCGTTACGGTTGACGCCATTGCTACGCGCAGTGCCGACGGCCGCCGGATCGTGATTAAGGCAGTCAACTATGGAGCGGAGAGTACAGCCCTGCTCGTGCGATTGCGTGGCGCAAGCGTTCCGGGGAAGGCAGTTGCAACGTTGCACACGATCAGCGCCGGGCTGAAGGATTCCGCGTCCCTGAACCACCCGAATGCGATTGCCCCGGTGAGCCGTACGCTAGCGTACGCGACGGACCTCACCGTGGACCTGGACCCTTACACGGTCGCGGTTCTGGAGATCCGGGCGGAATGATGAAAGGATTCAGCCCGCGTCCGCGCCCACCCGTCGCGCCCACAACTGCGCACCCTCGGCACGTTTCATCACCGCTATTTAAAGATGGTGGATCCGAAATCACTTAGGAACTTACGCCAGATGAACCAGAAATTGGCTCCGGGTTCGGTGTGGAACGTCGCAGGCAAGCCGGCCTTCTGGGCAGCCGCGTACAGTGTCTTGGAGCCGTTGAGTGCCATATCTGTCGTTCCTGCGCCGATCCAGTATTGCTGCACACCTCCGGCATTCACCTTCTTGAGCGTATTCACATACTCCTCGGTATCCTGGCCTCCGGCGCTCCACACGCCGATCCATCCGAACACGCCCGGGTTGTTATTGGTGGCCATGGTAGTGTGGCCGCCTCCCATGGAAAGGCCGGCAATTGCCCGGCTCTCCTTCTTTGGGATCGCCCGGAAATTCTTCTCGATGAACGGAATGATTTCCTCGACGAGACTGTTCGGGTAGGAACCCTGGTAGGCCTGCGGCATGCCACGTCCCGCGGTTGGGGCTGTGCCCGGCGATCCGGCGCCGCGTCCCATGCCGAGACCTCCCTGCGCCGCCTGAACCGGCGGAGGCGCCGGAGCGGTAACGGATTGACGGGGCGGTGTGGGGCCGTAGGCGTATCCTTGCGACACGATCTGAGTAGCGTTGCCGTTCGGCATTACTACAATCATCGGCGTTGCTTTGCCCTGCGCGATGAGGTTGTCCAGGATGACGTTGGCGCGTCCCATTGTGGTCCAGGCGTCTTCATCGCCGCCGCCGCCATGAAGCAGGTAGAGCACGGGGTATTTTGCCTTGCTCGACTCATACCCCGGGGGCGTATAGACGTACATGCGACGCCCCTTCTGCTTCAGGATCTCGGAGGAATACCAGACGGCCTGCACCGTCCCGTGCGCGATGTCGGGTTTGAAATCCCAGAGGTCCGAAGCAGGCCCGGAGATCATCAACAGATTGTCATACCGGTTGCCATCGCGCTGGTACTCGCCATCGCCGGGATCCATCACTTTCACGCCGTCCACGTTGAAAGAGTACCCCCAGAGTTGATCGCCCAGGGGGCCTACGGTCACTGACCAGATACCCTCATCGTCCCTGGTCATCTGGATGTTCCTGCCGCCATCCCCGTTACGTTCAGGAGAACCTCACCGGCTTTGGGCGCTCTCAAGCGAAACGTCACTTTCTTGTCGGGCAGAATTTCCGGGGATACCACCCGGGGAAGCTGGGCTTGCGCGCCCCTTCCGGCGGCCTGTCCATTCGCCTGTTGGGAGGGCGCCTGTTGGGCGAAAGATGCGGTCACGCAGGTAAGCGCCACCGCAACCGCCGCCGTAGTGAGTCTGAATGTGTTGTTCATGATCCTACCTTTCTTATCGAATTTCATAGCGGAAACACTCCGAAGATGAGGCAGGCCACCGTCATTAACACGGATGCGCCAAAAAGGAACGGCGCCGTGAATTTCTGGTGATCTCCGAGTTCTACTCCGGTCAGGCCAACAATCAGGAACGTTGCCGGAGTGAGGGGGCTGACTGGAAAGCCGGTAGTCATCTGGCCCAGAACCGCTGCCTGTGCCATGTGAACCGGCGCGACGCCGAATGTCTTGCCAACTTCCGCCAGGACCGGAAGCACGCCGAAGTAGAACGAATCCGGATCGAAGACCAGGCTGAGCGGCATCGAAATCACGCCAAGGACCACAGGCAAGTGCGCGCCCGAACCGTGCGGCGCGAATGCAACCGCGGCCTTCGCCATGGCAGTCAGCATGCCGGACTCGCGCATGATTCCGGTGAAAGCGCCCGCGGAAAAGATCACCCCGGCCATCATCAGCGCGGCCTTGGCATGCGCGTCAATCCGCTCGCGCTGCAGTTGCACATCGGGATAGTTGATCGGCAAGGCGAGCACGACTCCCACCATGAAAACGGCAACCGGCTCGAGTTTGAACGCGATCATCCCGGCGATCATGATCAGGGTCAATCCCAGGTTGATCCAAACGCGCCCGGGCCGGCGAAGCGCCAACTCCTGCTGGTCGATCTCGCGGCGCAGGACTTTCCCGACGCCATCCCCCGAGTGCCCCAGCCTCCTGGCTTCCCGTCTACCGAGCCACCATGCGGACGCAAAGACGAACGCCAGCCCTACGATCTGCACGGGAACAAGCGGGTTGAAAATCGAGGACACGGGGATCTTCAAAGAAGCGGCGGACCGGATCATCGGCCCCGTCCACGGCAGGAAATTCACGCCCGCGGCCATGGAGGCCGCGCACGCCAGGACTCGCTTATCCATGCCAAGCCGCTGGTACAGCGGCAGCATCACCGGTATGGTGACCAGAAACGTCACGGCGCCGGAGCCGTCGAGATGGACAAGTAAAGCGAGAAGCGCCGTGCCGGCCACGATGCGCGGGGGGTTGCTTCCCACCGCTGCCAGGATGCAGTCGACGATGGGATCGAGCATCCCGGCATCGGTCATGATGCCGAAATAGACGATGGCGAAAATGAACATCCCCGCTACGGCGGAAACGCTCTGAATCCCTTGCACGATGAAGCCGGCTGTCTTCAAGCCGAATCCGCCGATCAGCGCGGACAGCACCGGGACGGCGATAAGCGCCGCGAGCGGCGTCATCTTCCTGCCGAGAATGACTGCCAGCAGGGTCAGAATGGTCGCGAATCCCAGGAAGGCCAGCATGGGTCTATGTCTTCTGCTCAAAAACGATCGCACGTTCCGCCAGCGAGTCGAAAGCCTCGTCATCCAATCCGAGCAACTCTTTCAAGACGGCGTGTGTATGCTGTCCCAGCAGGGGCGCTGGTTCTCCCGGCGCGCCCGGAGTTTCGGACAGCTTCACAGGCGTGCCCGTAACACGATGGCGACCGGCCGTGGGATGGTCCAATTCCGGAAACATGTGCCTGATCGCCGATTGAGGATGCCCCGCAACGTCCCCGAAATTACGGACCAGCGACGCCGGGATTCCTGCCGCCTGCAGACGGGCAATCCATTCCGCCGCGGGACACGTACGGAACACATCTTCCAGGAGCGGCTCGAGCATTTCGCGGTTCCGGATCCGTTCCGCGTTGGTCGCGTAATCGAAGTGCCGCTCCAGATCCGGCCGCTCGATCACGCGGCAGAAGGCGGACCAGAGTTTCTCGCTGCCGACGGCAATCGCCACTGCACGATCTTTCGTGTGGAATACGCGGTACGGAACCACCGTCGGAAATGCCGTACCCATAGGTGACGGCACGTCGCCGGAGCCAAGATAACTCATGTAGTTCGAACTCATCGTGGAGATCATGCCATCCAGCATGGAAACGTCCACGTATTGACCGATCCCAGTGCTGTCCCGCGCCCGCAGCGCCAGCAGAATCCCAATAACCGAAAAGAGTCCCGCGGTCACGTCGGTCACCCCATATCCGCAGCGGACAGACTCGCCATCCTCGGTGCCCGTGATGCTCAGCAATCCGCTCGAACTCTGCACCACCAGGTCCATCGCCGCTTCGTCGCGCGCAGGTCCGTTCTGGCCGTAACCGGAAATGGAACAGTAGATTAACCGGGGGTTGCGCTTGTGCATGGCTTCGTATCCCAATCCCAGGCGATCCATCGCGCCGGGACGGAAGTTCTCGATCAAGACGTCCATTCGATCGATCAGTTTCAGGCAAAGCTCTATTCCTTCCGGCTGCTTGAGATCGATCGAGATGCCGCGTTTCCCACGATTCAGACCGAGAAAGAAGTGCGCCTCTCCGCCGGCGAATGGCGGTCCCCAGCCGCGTCCCATATCGCCGGAGCGCGGTTCCAGCTTGTACACTTCTGCTCCGTAGTCAGCGAGAAGGAGCGTGCAGTAAGGGCCGGCAAGAGCATGAGAGAAGTCGAGCACGCGAATGCCGTCCAGCGCGCGGAGCTTCGTATTGCTCCCGGAGTCACTTGCGTTCATAGGGTAGGCGCCTCAATCCAACTCCCGTTTATCGCAACACTGCACTGGCTTCAGCCTCCCGGACCATCCGGTTGGCGTCTTCCTGCAACAAGAACCGCTCCTGCACCAGCCGTTTTGCCGCCTCCCGCACCTTCTCGACGTACCTTTCGTGCGTCCCGTATCGTTCTTCCAGGGAAGGACGCGGATCACCCGACGCGAGTCGCTGCTGCGCGGTTTTCGCGAACGGGATGAAACCGCCGGAGAACCCGCACGCGCGCCCTTTGGAATAGCCGGAAGCGGTTACGTTCCAACCCAGGTACGACCCGAGCGGCGCCTGGTGCAGCACGGACGGGATCCCGCCAATCTCGTTGCCGTCGGCGTCCGTTTTGGGAACCAGCATCGGGATGATGCTTCGCACCACCGGTGGTTGAATGGAGATCGCTCCCGACAGATCGTTATACCGGAACCCGGGGCCGAAATCGTAGCTGGGCAGGGCGTTGATCAGGTTGTCCGGGAGTGGAGCACCGGGTATCGCCGGGAAGTTCATCGCGCTTCGCACCGGGGCAGCCAATTCTCCACGGGCGATGGTCGGATACCGGCTTTCGGGCGGGGCGGTATTGTGGACCACCCAGTCCGTGAGTGCCCGCCGCAGGGCCCGCATGGACTCCGCCGTGGAGTTTGGATTGTCCGGCAGGGCACAGGCGCGGCCGGAGGTTCCCGGCTCGATGGTCTGGAACCCGCCCCGGCCGCCCCCATGCGTCACGCCGGGAAAATAATATCGGCGAACGTTGGGCGGTAAAGGTATGTCCGTCTTAGCGTCGGTCCCAACGATACCAGGCGACATCCGCAGCCCCCAAAATTCGGATGCCCCAAACGTCTCCATGATTTTGGGGCAGGTTACAGTCGCGCGGCAACGGTCCAGCAGACTCGCAGTGGGGCGGCTGCGGACGTCGTCCCGATAGGGACTCCACCACAATACGCCTTCGCTTCCGGGCTCAAACGGGCCCGCCGCGCCTCCGGGAATCGCAAACCGGAAGTTCAGAGGGTTTTGGCGTGCGGCGATATTGGGGTTTGCGCCGTCCCAAACGATGCGCTTGGACTCGTCCTGATTGAAACCCAGGTGGAGGAAAGTCTTGATAAAGTTGCCGGATTGCGACGTGCCAAATCCAATCGCTTGTTTCACCAATCCGGCGGCCGGATTCGGCGCTCCGTCGTCGCCCTTTTCGGCGTAGCGGAGGAATGAGACGAGGTCGCGCGTGGCAGCCAGGCCGATGCCGAGAACGAGAGGGTCCTTAGCTGTGTAGACGACCTCATATAGCTGGTCCGGATCGAAGCCGCCCTTCAGGCAGATCCGGGTAGGATCCGGCTCCCCGGGGAACACGCTCTTCTCACAATTGGCAAAGACCCACTCCGAAGACGAAATGGGAATGACTTGGCCGTCATCGGACGCCTGCTTCGTCAGCAGCGCATTCGAGGTGTCCAGCGTGGCGGGCAACTGATATCTCAATCCGCCGTATCCGGCTTCGAGAGAAGCGGTCTGGCCGCGCACGTTGCGGATCCGGTAAAGGACAGGTCCAGTAATCGACGAACCGTCCGCGTTGCGCGCTATGGGTACGGCGATCGTTTCCAGGCCGGCGCGGGGCGCCAGATCGCCCTGCCAGCCACTGCTCACCAGTATGTGCCCGGCCGTCATGGCATCCGGTGAAGGTCTGGGATTCAGCGGTGAATTGCCCCGGTTCGGCACTTCATACCACAGCACACCGCTCACCTCCGAGGAATTTACGGGACGAAGCAGCGTGAAAGTGGCGGAATACTCAACCAGGCCGCGCGCATTCCGGGGAGCGAGAAGAATATCGTTGACGACGGCGTTGAGCGGATTCTTCGGGTCGAGTTCGCCGTAGAAATGTCCCGTGAAGCGCTCGTATCGCGCAACGGTACCAACCTCTTCGCGATGCTCCACGATGAGACGGACGACGCGGGCCGCGGCAGGGGAGTCGAGCAAAACGAGCAGGCACAGAGCGCGCATCAGGCTCCTTTGCCGGCGTGGATGGGCATTATCCGTCGGCACGTCTGCCCTCAATGGTAGTTTCTGAACCGTTTTTGAGCAATTCAAATTCTCGAATACAACTTATAGAAGCCGTAAATAAATCATTTTCGGCGGGCGAACAACTCCGCGCACCGCTCTCGTAGCGCCCGCAGCAATGCGCCGGCGGCGGGCGAAAGCGATCTGCCCCTCAACTGAATCAGCCCGACTTCGCGGTCGATCTTGGGATTCTGAATCGGCCGGCTCATCAGTCCGTGACCGCGGTCCATGCGAAGCACCGAAGCGGGCAGAATGGTAACGCCCAAACCCGCCTCGACCATTCCCAGCGCCGTCGAAATGTACGAGGCTTCGTACGCGGGCGGGTCGAGGTGCCCGATCGCCGCCAACGCGCGGTCCACAACCGCGCGTACACTGCTGTCCCGCCCCATCAGTATCAGGGGCGATGCCGTCAGGTCTTTGAGCGAAAGGGACCGCTTTTCGCCGAACGTCGAATGGCGCGGAAAAATCGCGCTCATGCGGTCGTTAAACATTGGTGTGAATTCCACGTCGGGCTCGCTCACGGGAAGGCTTTCAAACCCGAAGTCCACCTCGCCCGTCCGAACCATGCCGGCCACCTTAATGCCGACTGCATCGCGCAAATGGATGGCGATGCCGGGATTCTCGTGGCGGAAGGCCGCGATGATGCCCGGGAGCACGGTCGCGGAGAGCGTGGGCAGGGCGGCGATTGCCACGAAACCGCTTGCCCGGCTGGAAAGCGCCCGCGTATTGAGCAGCGCAGAATCGAGATCGCGGAGGATTCGCTCGAGAACCGGCGCAAGTTCCCGCCCGATGGGCGTCAATTGTACGGACCTGGTGTTGCGGTCCACCAACCGCACCCCCAGCGAAGTTTCCAGCCGCCGAATTTGTACCGTAAACGTGGGCTGGGAGATGTGCACGGCCTTTGCCGCCCGCGTAAAGCTGCCGTGCCTAGCGACGGCAATGAAAGCCCGGAGGTGCCTGAGGTCGACATCCATAAGCTTTACGCTAGCATCGGACCCGGCTATCGGCGTGGAGCGAGGCACTGGAAGTTGGAAGCATCGTCGGTACTTCCCGAGCCTTTCCAGCGCGCTACCTGGGGATACGGACATAACGGGCGGCTGCGGTCGACTGATCCGTTCGTGGTGTGCGTCGCGAGGATCTTCGACGGCGCCGTTGCCTGTGTCACCCACGCGTCGAGTGCGGAGAGCCCGTCGAACGTGCTCGGGCCGGGACCTCCGGAGCAGTGCCCCATGCCGGGAACAAGAAAGAGGCGGGCCGTGCTCGACGCGCGTTCCGCACCCATCGAACGCCGCACGCTTTCGTAATAGCGGATCGTGTCCTCCGGCGGGACGACAGGGTCGGCCCAACCTTGATAGATCAGGAGTCTGCCCCCTCGACCTGAAAAGCGGCCGAGGTCCGGATCGTTGGCCGTAAGAAACTTCATTTGGGAGTCTGCGTAGGCCGCGTCCCGATCGAAATCGAAACTGCGGAAATCCCAATTGGGGTCGTGGAAAACCCAGTACCGCCAAAAATCGAGGCGCGCGGGTTCTTGCTGCCCGACGAAATAGTTTGACCAGCCGGCTTCGCTGCCGCGCACCCATCCGGAATACAACTGTTCCCCGGTGCGCGGGTTCTTCGCCCCGTCATAGATCGCGCGAACCGCTGCCACCTGCGATTTGGTCAGACAATCGGCGCCATCGGCCCCGTTACATTGGAGAGCCGCAGGGTCGAATTTGCAGGACACGGGATCGCCGATGATCCCGTCGTTGACGCCGTCGGCCGCGTCGCACGCCGCGATCGCCGCCTTGTTGATCAACGCTAGTTTGGACACGGGAAGCGGCGTGGAAGCATCCGCATGGGCCGCCTGCCAAGACCAAAGAAATCCGATATTGAGCCGTACGCGGTTGTTACCAGGATCGCCGGCGAGGATGCCGTCATAGTCGCCCGCATAGCGTTGGGCTTCGGTCAGGGCCTGCTGTCCGCCCGTCGAGCAGCCCGAGAAGTACGCATGCGCGGCGAATCGTCCGTAGTAGCTGCGTGCTACCAACTTGGCAGTCTCCGTCATGACGTGAACGGCGCGCCACGCCCAATCGTTGATTTTCTCGGGATGTCCCACGCCGAACTTCAGGTCGCCGCCTTGGTGGCCCGTGTCCGAACCGGCGACGGCGTATCCGAGGCGTAAGCCGCGTTCCATGTCGCTGTACCCGATTGCGCCCGAGTAACCTCCGTTGCCCGTGCCCAGCAGTTTCCCGTTCCAGGCGCTGTTCTCAGGCAGCCATAGTTCGAGATGAATTTCGGAATCCGGGACCGGCGTGGCGGTGGCGGTGACGCGGCAAAACGCTGGGACTGCATCTGCCGGAGCGCCCCCTCTACCGCCAGCGCCGCCTGGCGAGAACGGTCCGGCAGGCACGCCAACCGCGGCGGTAATCGCCGTCTCTGGAATCACCAGCGCCGTCAACTTCTCGCACGGCATCGCGTAGGAGGGATTGCCCGACAAAGCAAACAAGAAAAGCAAGCACGTCCAGATACGGTACATACGGTACATGGTGAGTCTGATTCTATCGTGAAGTCTGGGATTTGGATCGTGGCGCACTTCGAATTCTCGAATAGCAGTAATTCACTCCTTCTATAGATAAACTTGACACTTCGCAGGAACATCGATACCGTGGAGTCTCTTTTTGAAGGCCAGTTGCCAGGCATTCCGCAGGCGCGGCTTTCACTTCGATGCTGGCTCTTTAGCGTGCATTGAATAGGAGGATAATATGTCCCACCGCTCCGGTCTCGTCCTTACGCTGGCGGCTGCGGCCGCCTTTTGCGCGCCTTGGCGGACGGCCAATGCCCAGCGCCTGGCGCCGGGGCCCCAGGTACTCACGTTCTTCTCCGATGTCGACGATTCGGAACAGCCTTACGGCCTCTATCTTCCAAAGAACTACGACGAGAAGAAGAAATATCCGCTGGTGATCATGCTCCACGGGGCACAGTCGAATCACAGGCTTTCGTTGAAACGGGTTTTCGGATTCAGCAATCAGCAGGGCGAAACCGATCTCGAAGCCACCCGCTATTTCCAGCAATGGCCCGATGTGGATTACATCGTGGCGTCGCCATTAGCTCGCGGCACCATGGGCTACAAGGGAATTCCGGAAAAGGACGTCTGGGATGTTGTGGCGGACGTGAAGCGCCGCTTCAATATCGATGAGGACCGCACCTATCTCACGGGACTTTCGATGGGCGGCTTGGTCAAGGAAAACGGCGCCTGGAAAATCGGAAAGTACGAGCCCCAGCCGGCGGCCAAGCGTGCCGGACTGGAAGGCCCTATGGGTTCCGCCATCGACCGGCGGCACGTTTACGTTTACGGCACGGCCGGCAGTCCTGCGCGCGAAGAAACGCTGGCGCGGCGCGACGTGGCGAATCGGGCGGCCGCGTGGGGAAATACCAGCGCCGGCAGCGGCCGCCTGCTTCTGGGCATGCGCGCCGTCCCGGACACACAGGTTCGTCCGAGCGACCTTCAGAGTTCCGACCTGTTTCTGTTCGGGACGAAGGAAACGAACGCAGTGATTGCTAAGTTCGCGGAGCAGTTGCCGCTGCATCTAGACCCGACGGCCGAGGGTTACGGGCTGGTTTACGTCTATCCCGTAAACGGACATTACTTCCTGATCGGTTCGGGCACTCCGTGGTTTCCGCTTACGGACCCGGCGCCGCGGATCCCCGGGGGACGCGGCGCGGCTCCGGCCCGCGCCGGACGCGGTGGCGGGACTCCGGGAGGCCCCGGATTCGGCCGCCAGGATATTTCGCTCGGAATCGACTTCTTCGCCCCGGCGCAACGCTCGTTAACCAAGTGGGGAGATTTCATTTTGTACAAGGACACACCCACCAACATCCTGGTTCAGGGCCGGTTTGACGGCAACTGGAAGCTAACGGCTGCAGACGCCGAAAAGCTGGCGGCGACGGGCGTAGTAACGGTTTCGCCCGTCGCACGATGAACGCCGAGCGCTGGCGGTGCGTCTGGAGCGTCAACAATGCTACGCGCGAATCCGCAGGCTCGGGGCCGGTCTGTTAAACGATCGGTAAAAGCGTAGCGGAGTGGCAGGCAATCACCTTGAATTACTTGCCCTGAAACAGCAGAGGCGCGAAATCGTGCAGGTCGCGCCGCCAGCTCAACCACTCGTGCGCGGTTAGCGGAGATTCATAGTAAACGGCGTTGACGCCCGCCTTCATCAGGTCGTCCACGTTCGCCTTGCCGGTGGCGCCATTCTCGCGGCTTCCATAGCCGACAAACACCAGCTTCACCTTCTTCTTGAAGTCGGCCATGTCTTTGATCTCCGACGGAGCGATGCTGCCCCCGCTGAACATTCCGATGTAGGCGAACTTGTCGAGGTGGGCCAGGGTGATGCCGTGGGTCAGCGCGCCGCCCATCGAGAGGCCGGACATGGCGCGGTGAGGCTGATCGGTCAGCGTCCGGTAGTTGGCGTCGATAAAGGGAATCATTTCTCCAATGAGCACGTGTTCGAATGGCGTGTCGGTCATGGTGAATCCGCGTCCGCCTGGCCCTCCACGTCCAGCGGGAGCGCCGGCCGGAGGTACCGCCCCAGGCTGACCGGCGGGAGCGGCCGCGGGTGCTCCAACGGGAGCGCCGCCGCGACCTCCGCTTATGCCCGGGATGTAGCTGTTGCCAATCACCATGATGAATGGCTTGGCTTTGCCTTCTGCAATGAGGTTGTCCAGGATCAGGCCGGCGTGCCCCTGACCGCCCCATCCGTGTTCATCTTCCCCGGCGCCGTGCTGAATATACAGCACCGGATACCGTTTCGTTCCCTTTTCATAATCGGGAGGAGTATACACGTAGCATTGCAGCGTGGTGTTGGCGATCTTAGAGAAGAAGTGCACTTCCCGCAGGTTGCCGTGCGGCACGTTTTTCATCGCGTAGAAATCGGCATCGTGCGCGGGGACTTCGACGCCGCTGCCCCAACGGCTCGCTCCGTAGAACATGAGCGTTCCGGGATCGGGGACACTTACGCCATCCACGTTGAGTTGGTAATAGTGGAAGCCTTCATCTTGGGCGTTGGAAACGCCGCTCCACCAGCCGTCGGCGTCCTTGGTCATCGGGTACCGGACTCCCCCGATATCGAGCAGCACGCTCTGCGCAGCAGGCGCCCGCAAACGGGTTCGCACGCGCCGTTGCGAATTGACCTCGGGATACTGCCTGAGCTGCCCGTTGACCATCGCGTTCAGCTCCGAGGGTCTGAAGTCTTCCAGCGGTGCACTCTTGTCGATTTCGACGGGCGCCTGCGCCCCGGGGCCGCCTCGTCCCGGCTGAGGCGCCTGCGCAGCCGGGACCAGCATCGGCTGGTCGACGAAAATGTGCTGGCTGAAAAGGTTCAGGTTGTTATCCCACTCGGTGGTGTCGTGCGCGTTGCCATCCACATGCCAGATATGCGGGACGCCGTTCTCCTTGAGATACCGGTGCACCGCCTGGCTAATGCGAATCAGACCGTCCCTATTGCCGCAGGCGAGCCATACCAGCTTCAACTGCTTAGGGACCGACGGGTCCGGCACCAGCGCCGTTGGCGGCTGCCTGGTGTCGGGCGCCGAAGAGAACCCGCCGACATACGCGAACGTCTCCGGGTGAACCAGGCCGATATTCAACGTCTGTCCGCCACCCATCGAAAGGCCGGCCAGAGCGCGGTGACCGCGATCGGTATATACGGAATAGTGAGAATCGATGTACGGAACGATGTCCTTGAGCAGGTCATTCTCGAAAGGCGTCAGCCACGCCTCCATGTTCATGCCGCGCCCGCGGCCCGCGCCGGCCGCGCCTCCCCGCGGGGCAGCCGGCGCATTGAGGTCAGCCACAGTTCTACTGGAATTGCCGTCGGGGAAGACCATGATCATCGGCTGAATCTTGCCTTCCGCCAACAAATTATCGATCACGTTGTTCGCGTGGCACGATTGCGTCCACTCCGTGTCGGTGCCGCCGATGCCGTGCAGCAGATAGAGCACTGGATACTTGCGAGATGTCGAGTAGCCGGGCGGCGTGTAGACACGCATCCGCCGGTGCGTTCCGAGCGATTTCGAATCGTACTCCACCGCGGTCAACTCGCCATGGGGAATGTCTTCGCGCCTCTGGTTGAAGCCGGCCGGTGGATCGGGGAAGGCGGGTTTATCGTCCGGGCCCAACTCGATCGGTCCGCCGAATCCGCCTCTACCGGCGCCTCTCCCGGCATTTTGCGGCGCCGCGCCGACGGTCGCGGGCCGCATCTGCTGATCGCTGACAGCAAGACCGATTCCCGCCGAGACGGCTGAGAGGAACACACCGGTCAAGATTCGTCTCATTAGTTCGCACTCCGATGGTTAGAGTAAACGCTTGCAGAACCCTAACCCCTAAACTATAGCCCGGAGCGGTCCAAATTCAAAGATAGTGGCCCACCGTTTTAATTCGGGCTGCGCAGCGTTTACAATGCCTGCTTCCAATCGAAAACATACTGAACACAAGAACGGGAGTCAATGGCATGCTGCTGTTCACCGATGCCTTCGTGATCCATGACGGTGGTAGTTTCTTCCATACCTCTTGGGGCGGAAGATCGGAGTCGATCACAAACGTCCGACGAAAGATCCTCATAAATCGTGAGTCCCGCCCGTCACATCGACAGACATCACGAGCGATCCGGCTCTGCCGATCTCGCTGAGTGAAGCCGTCGCCGGTCCAAGTGGCGTTTGGAATTGCCATTCCTTCCGGCGGCGTCGGGAAGACAACAGTCACTCTGACGGTGCTCCGAGCACTGGTTCGCCGCCGGAGGCCTTCGACTTCAAGAAGCTTTACGATGTGGCGTCTGCGCGCATTCAAGACTTCGAGGCTATATGTGGGTAAATACCCCTATATTTCCATAGTCTGCGTTTCGTCCGGCAATGCTGGGTGAACGGTGCGCAACCCTGCCACGAAACACATATCGTGACCCGTCGTCTGTGAGTGCATGGTGACTTGGCACTCGTCCAGACGCATCCCTGCCGAGAAGTGCGTTAGATTTGCTTGCCAAGAATCAGGGGCACATAGCTTCGGGCGTCTTGCAGCAATTGCTCACGCGCAATACCGGCCTTGGCGCGAAGTTGTAAACCCTTCAGTAAGTCAACGAGCGCATGGCCTCGCACCTTGGCAGAGGGTGTGCGCGTCAGGCGCCCCGCCTTCATCTCCTGCTCGAAACGTTTCGCGAACATATCAGCAGCTGCGGTGAGGCCCTTCGCGAGATGGGAACGTATCTCCGTTACTCGCTCCGACTGTCCCAGCGCCGCGGCGACCATCATGCAACCGCCGCGAGCCTCACCCGAAGCGAGGTTGACGGTAGCCTCGCAAAAGGTGGTCACGGCCTTGTGGATGTCCGGCTCGGCGTGAAACGCTGCCATTATGGGAGCTCCATAGGTTATTGCATAGCGCTCGACCGCCTTGAGCAGCAGGGTGGATTTGTCTCCAAAGGCCCGGTACAGCGCGGGTTTGGTGACGTTCACGGCGCGCGCGATCCGATCCACGTCGACTCCTTCATACCCATGCTCCCAAAACATCTCAACGGCACGGTCGAGTGCTTCGTCGGGGATAAAGCCTTGTGGACGTCCTCGTGCGCGCTTCGAACTATTAGTTACCATCCCGTACGAAACTCCTTGCGTTGTCGCTGTGATTATCGTACTCTAGCGTATGTAATACTTCAAGACAACAGATAGAAAGAGAAATGATTTGCCGCTTCTCCCGCCTTGACTTTGTCTGCCGCTCCTTGCCACGGGTGCGTGGAGGACGCGTGCGCCACACCCGTTGAAAATAATATTCAATATGGGTGACGCACTACACTAGTGCTTTGACCGCGTAAAGAGATTGGGTTGATAGTGGAAGGCCCGGTGGGCGTCGCGCCGAGTGAATTTCCAATGTATGGTGATTCGATCGCGATTGATTCGTCGGTTCCAGGCATGGCATTCTGCCTTGAGGAACTTCAGGCTTGGAATCCGCCTCTTCCCCAGACATTGGCGGGCGAGCAGGCTGATCTCGATTTCCGCCTGGTTGAGCCAACTGCCGTGCTTGGGCGTGTAGTGAACCGTGAAGCGCTGCCACAAGGCGGCACCGTGCTCCGCGCCGAGATGATCGATCAGGATCTTCCGCGAATGCGTGCTCAAGTTGTCGACCACCAGATGAATGGTGCGAGCCAAAGGATATTGCAGGGCCACGCGCTGAAGCACCTGCGCGAACTGCGGTCCGCTTCGATTCGGGGTCGGAAAGGTGAAGTGGCGTCCGGCCAGCGGCTCGACCGCGCAGAACACATTAGCGGTACCTACGCGTTTGTACTCGCTGTCCTGTTTGGCGGGCTGACCGGGTTGGGCTGCGGCCGGCGGGCGGACGTCGGCATGCAGCGGCACCGGCTTTTCATCCAGGCAAACGACGGGTTCCTGCGGATTATGGGGCTTTTCGTACAGTTTCAGCACATCTTCCATCTGTCGGATGTAGGCCTCATTCACTTCCGGCACGCACCACATTTTTTTCCCGCCACGGCTTGAGGTCGTGGTCTTGGAGCAACATGCGGATCGTCTCCCGTCCCACGCGCGGCACCAACTTCTTCTTCTGCGCTTGCTCCACGATCAGCCGCACAGTCCAGCGAGCCTGACCCGCGGGTGGCGCGCCGCACACCATCGCCACGATTTTTTGACGCTGTGTTTGATCTAATACGCGGCCTTTGCCGGGCCGCGGTCCTTCATAAAGCGCGCGCTCCAGGCCGCCTTCCCGGTAGCGGCGCACGATCTGCCTCACGGCCTGATCGGTAAGCTGGATCATCTGCGCCACTTGCGGAGCGGTGAATCCTTGTCCGATTCGCAACAGCGCGAGCGCGCGGAGCGTTACTCGAACCTGCTGCACTCCGCCCGATAGAAGCTGTTTGAGCTCCCTCTGGTCCCCAGCAGAAAGTTCCAAGCGGATAGCACGGCGTGACATACCCAAGTATGCGCCAAAAGGCTCCGCAAGCCAAGGTTATTATCCAATCTCTTTACGCGGTCGCAGCACTAGCTCATCTGCGGTTTGAAGGAGCAAAGCGGATCCGACGCCAGGGGATTTCCGGTGGCGGCGAACGCGCGTGCGCGGGAGCCTCCACACAACGTCCTGAAGTCGCAGGCGCCGCACCGGTCCTCAAATTGGGATGGATCGTGGAGCTGCCGAAACAGAGGGGAATCCCGGTACATCTCGACGATATTATGCTGGCGCACATTGCCGACCGGCAGCGGCAGAAATCCTGCCGGGCAGATATCGCCGGTATGCGATACGAACATAACGCCATGGCCATCGCGGATCCCATAGCTGCGGGTTGCTCCGGTCCTGCGAATCTCCTCGCCGCTCATACCCATTTCACGCCTTCTTTGAAGCGCCACCCTGCGATAGGAGGGAGCCTCCGTAGTCGCGATTACGAAGGGCGCTTTCCGCGAGATGATGTGGATCCACGTCATGAGTTTTTCCGCGTCCTCCGGCGACAGCGGCTCCAGCACCTTACCGCGCCCCACTGCTATGAGGAAAAACAGGCTCCATCGTGCGATTCCAAACGGTTTCAACAGTTCGAAAATATCAGGCAGATCAAACTCTGTCTCGTCAGATATCAGCGTGTTGATCTGCACGGGCATTTTTAGTTCCTGTGCCCAATGCACGGCCTGGATAGTACGATCGAAGGTACCTGTGACGCCGCGGATGGAATCGTGGCGATCCGCCGTGGCGCCATCGAGACTCAAGCCCAGCCCATCGACTCCGTGCTCCTTCAGCCGCACTAGTACTTCGCGTGTTAACGCTGGTGTGGCGGCGGGGGTGATCGAAATCGAAATGCCCAATTTGCGGGCTTCGTCGATTAATTCGAAAAGATCGGTCCGTGCCAGCGGATCTCCGCCAGTAAGAATTAACTGCGGTAGTGGCGCTCCGAATTCTGGAATCTGGCGGAGGAATGCGACGCTCTCGTCGAAGTTCAGTTCCAGCGGATGAGCTGTGGAGATCGCTTCCGCCCTGCAGTGGCGGCATGCCAGAGCGCAGGATTGGGTCATCTCCCAATAGACGTTCATCGGGGTTCGTGCGTAATCCCGGGGCACGTCGTGAAAATGGCTACCGACAGTTTCAGTCACTTGGATCATATTCCCTCACCCTGCGTGCAACTAGGTCGCCATCATGATTTTATGGTTATTTTTGATAATCGGTGCCCCTATGGTGGGCCAGTTGGCGCAGCATGATTGTATTTTGCGGAAACTCACCCAGTTCAACGCGATTGTGCTTTGATTCGGCGGTATAAGGCCTAGCTCAACCCGGCCGGGAGCAGTAGCGCGATGGTGCTCCAGGCGCGAAAGGGCAGAGCGAGTAGTAGCCCAAATCGCTGACTATTGAAGACGAGCAAGGCACGAGTGTCCCGCGGCCAGGACCACCGGCAAAGTCGCGCTGGCGAGAAGTAGAAAGCTCCTGGTTTGTATCGACATCTGTTCGAGGGGTGAACCTATCTTACTATTCAGCAAGAGTCTGCCCTAATGTGGGTCGCCTGACGCAGCATCAACGTTTCCGCCTTCGTATCCATTACGAACCAGTGAGTTTGACGCGTGGCATCGCAATTGCACTTCCCCTCCAAAACGCGTCGCCCAATTTGAGTTATACGACCCAATTTCCGACTGTCGACCCAATCCCTTTGCCAGCTCCGCTCTGGCTTTTCAAGGTGCTGCTCGATCTCACGCTGTCCTTGCATTTGGCTGCCGTGGACTTATTGTTGGGAGGCCTGATTCTCGCGCTGGCATTTGCCTTCCTGGGCCGCCTGCAACCAGCGGGGATTATCATCCACCGGCTGCCCACGTTGATGGCATTCGTCATCAACCTGGGCATCCCTCCATTGCTTTTTGCGCAGGTGCTCTATGGCCGGGCACTTTATACCAGCAGCGTGCTGATCGGGGTTTATTGGATCGGCGTCATCGCGCTGCTGATGGCGAGTTACTACAGCATCTATCTGGCGGCCAGCCGCGCGAACGACCGGCGCAACTGGCTGGTTCCGGGCCTGGCGGCATTATTGCTGGTGTTGACCATCACGTTTATTTATAGCAACAACATGACGCTCATGATCCGGCCTCAAGCCTGGCCGTCGATGTATCACGGCAGCCCGGCGGGAATGCAACTCAACACCAGTGACCCGACGTTACTGGCTCG
Source organism: Bryobacterales bacterium (assembly GCA_963698105.1). Lineage (GTDB taxonomy): Bacteria > Acidobacteriota > Terriglobia > Bryobacterales > Bryobacteraceae > Palsa-187. Next base: position 2,504 of record CAVOPN010000019.1, on the reverse strand, counting down.
CTGGTTGTTCTTTATCAGCGGCGCCACGGCGATCGCGGGCGCGGCGCTGGCGCTGCTTGCTCTGCGTCCAGGGACCAAGGAGGACTCGAGGCGGTTTCTTATGCGCGGAGGCGGCGCTGTTGCGGCGGGAGGAATGCTTCTGCAAAGTACCTTCGCGGACCTGGCTTATGCCGCGCAGCCGCCCAGCGTGATGTCGAGCGTCATCCACGATCCGCTTTTTGGAAGCTTCGCCTACGGGTGGATTGGATCGGCGGTTCTGCTGTTCGTCCTCGGCCTGCTTAGCGTGATCGCCTCGGGGAATCGATCCGTTAGTAAGATGCTTGCGATCGGCGCGGGAATGATCGCGTTCCTGAATGTCGCGGCCACCGTAATGGTCCGCGACGGTGTACGCGATTTCACCTTGCGCGCTGCAGGATTCGATGTGTGGGACCGGCACGTGGTCACGAACTGGTCCGTTGTCTGCCTTTTTCTAGTTCTTTTCGTCGCCGGGCTCGCGGTGATCGGGTATTTGATTTCGGTCGTGGCAAGAGCCCGGCGGATTGAGGAGAGATATGCCTGAATCAACACTCGTTCTGGCGGACCAGTTAAGCGCGCGCCGAGTTGTACTGAAAACGGGTCTGGGTCTGATGGGCGCCTGTTACGCCGCTGCCGTTGGTTATCCGGTCTACCGCTATCTGGCGACTCCGGCTGTTCGGGCAAGGGCGTTAGGCATGGTGACCTCCGTGTCGATTCAGCAGAAGGATCTGCCGGGCCCCGGCTCGGCAACCATGTTTCTATTCGGATCGCGGCCCAGCTTGCTGATTCATCATGCCGATGGCCGCTATGCCTCTTTCGATGCGGTTTGCACTCATCTGGGATGAACGGTGCGCTTTGAGCCGCAGAACAACAGAATTTTTTGTCCCTGCCACGGCGGCACCTACGACATGAACGCTGGCGAGGTGGTTGCCGGTCCTCCGCCACTAGCGCGGAAGTCGTATCGAGTGGAGGTGAACGATGGCAGCGTCGTCGTTTCCAGAGTCTGACCAGGGTCGCGGGATTTATCCGTGGATCGAGGAGCGGCTGGGTCTGAATGCGCTTGGCGCGCTGGCGCGCCATAAGACAGTGCCGCAGCACAAATATTCGTTCTGGTATTACTGGGGCGGCATTTCCCTGTTCTTCTTCATCCTTCAATTGATAACCGGAATTCTTCTGCTGGTGTACTTTCGTCCCGGCAAGGAGGCTTATGAATCGGTGCGCCAGATTACCTACGATATCGATTTTGGGTGGCTGATTCGATCCGCCCATTCGTGGTCCGCGAATCTAATGGTTTTTGCCGTCTTCGTCCACATGTTTTCGACTTTCTTCATGAAGGCTTATCGTAAGCCGCGGGAGTTTGGATGGTGGTCCGGGGTGGCCCTGCTGGGGCTCACTCTTTTTTTCGGATTCAGCGGCTACCTGCTGCCGATGGACGAATTGTCCTACTTCGCTACGAAGGTGGGACTGCAAATGCCGGCCATGATTCCGGTCATCGGTCCTGTGATCACCGACCTGATTCGCGGCGGCCTGGATGTGGGGGAGGCGACCGTACAGCGTTTCTTCGCGCTCCACGCGGTGGTTTTGCCGCTGCTGTTTCTTCCGCTTCTGGTGTTCCACCTTTACCTGGTGCAGAAGCACGGGAATGCAGTGCCGCCCAGCGAGGAGGCGCAACCGGCCGGCGAGAGGAGGAGCATCCCGTTCTTCCCCAACTTCGCGACCATGGACCTGGCCATGTGGCTGATCGCTTTGAATGTGGTCACCATCCTGGCGACGCTCTATCCGTGGGATCTCGGAAGTCCTGCGGATGCTCTGTTGCCGACGCCGATGGCTATTCATCCGGAGTGGTACTTCATGTCGCAGTTTCAGGCCCTGAAGGTGGTGGGCCGCTGGATACCGGGAGTCACCGGAGAAATATTCGGAATGGGAATGTTTGGCGCGGTCATGTTGTTCTGGACGCTGGTTCCTCTGTTCGATACCGGAAGTCCCGGCGGCCGGCGCGCCCGGGCCACGGCCTGGAGCGGGTTTGGGATCCTGGCGGGGATTGTCTCTCTTACCATTTGGGGCTATGCAACGCTGTAACCGGCGCGGACGAACAATATGAACTATCCAGTGTGGGACGTTCCATGGATCGGCAGTGTGTGGATTGTAGGAGCCATCGCGATTTTTCACGTGATGATCTCGCACTTCGCGGTGGGAGGCGGATTTTATCTGATCATGGCCGAACGGAAAGCCCGCCGTGAAGGACGCAGCGACTGGCTGGAGATGATCCGGGCGCATTCGAAATTTTTCTTAATCCTTACCGGTGTGTTCGGCGCGGTTTCGGGGGTCGGCATCTGGTTTGCGATTGGATTGGCAAGTCCGGAGAGCACCAGAGCCCTGATTCATAACTTCGTTTTCGGTTGGGCGATGGAGTGGTGCTTCTTCATCGTCGAGATTGCGACGATCATGGTTTACTACTACACCTGGTATCGCGTCGACGCGAGAACACA
>CAVOPN010000018.1:0-314242 GCA_963698105.1 Bryobacterales bacterium | reverse complement strand
CGGCCTCGAGGGATTCGTAGTCAAGGTGGGCTAGGGCGGCTTGGGCCATGAGATCGTCGGGGATGGTTTCGAAGGGGCCGGCCACGTCCTCTTTGGTGATGGTGTAGGAGATGAGGGCGGGGGCGGTGTCTTTGTTCAGGGCGGTCCAGGTTGGTTTATTCAGGATGCCGGTTGGACGGAGGTGGTGGGCGAGTTGGAATCCTTTCAAGGCGTGCTCAAAGTTGGGGCCGATGGCGCCGTCGATTTCTCCTACGGAGAAGTGGGCTCGGGAGAGGAGGATTTGGGCTCTTAGGATGGAGTGAGATTGCGGGTTGTTGATGGATTGGGGGCGCTGCGCGAAGGCCAGGCAAAGGAGGAGAAGGAGGGACACTGATTAAGGGAGTCGGTTGGGAGGGGGAGTGTTTCGGGGGGGCCTCCGGGTTTTGTGGACGGGGCGAAAAGTGGGTACAGCCCGCTCTGTCCACGGCGGCGCAGGGGTTATATCTGCGAGTTGAAATTGCGGGCGCCTTGGGACAGAGCAGGCAGTCCCCATTTTTCGCAGTTTTGATCGCGGGGCGAAAAGTGGGTACAGCCCGCTCTGTCCACGGCGGCGCAGGGGTTATATCTGCGAGTTGAAATTGCGGGCGCCTTGGGACAGAGCAGGCAGTCCCCATTTTTCGCAGTTTTGATCGCGGGGCGAAAAGTGGGTACAGCCCGCTCTGTCCACGGCGGCGCAGGGGGTTATATCTGCGAGTTGAAATTGCGGGCGCCTTGGGACAGAGTAGGCAGTCCCCATTTTTCGCAGTTTTGAGCGCGGGGCGAAAAGTGGGTACAGCCCACTCTGTCCACGGCGGGGTAGTAGGCTGTAGTTCTTTCGCGAAGGGACTGGGCCTTGGGACAGAGTGGGCAGTCCCCATTTTCCGCGGTTTTGATCGCGGGGCGAAAAATGGGTACAGCCCGCTCTGTCCACGGCGGGGTAGTAGGCTGTAGTTCTTTCGCGAAGGGACTGGGCCTTGGGATAAGTGGGCAGTCCCCATTTTCCGCGGTTTGTGGGTGGCCCGCTCTATCTTTGGCGGGACAGCAGGGTGTGGTTCCTTCGCGGAGGGAGTGGGCCTTGTCCCCATTTTTCGCGGTTTTTACGGAACGCGTGCATGGCGGTCCAGCCTAGTAGGCCTACTAGGACTCCGGCTATTCCTCCGTAGAAGCGGAGGGGTTGGATGTGTAGGGTGTCCAGCCAGATTCGGAAGCCTCCGTAGAGAATGCCGTAGAGGGTGAAGTAGAAGCCTACTGGGCGGGGGCGGCGGTCTAGAAAATGGAATAGCAGAGTTAGGGCGATCAGGAAGAGGAATTCGATCAGGCCCAGGTCGTAGCGGGGGCCTTCGGGGAATTTTACGGCGATCCAACTGTTGGTATAGAGGCCGGGGTGGTCGTGTGCCAGGGTGCATCCGAGGCGGCCGATCATCCAGGCTTGGGGCATGGCGTAGGCGATGATGTCGAGGCGGCGCATGGTTTCGTAAAGGGACAGGCGGTGGTAGAGGCACCAGCAGAGGGCGGCGAGGAATCCGCAGGCGATGCCGCCTACGGAGCGGACTCCGGCATTGAGGCGGAAGGCTTGGAAGGGGTGGGCGAGGAAGCCGTGGAAATCGCTCATCACGGTTTTCGAGAAGACGGCGCCGACCATGGCGCCCATGTAGACCCAGAAGCAGAAGCGGAACATCTGCTCGACGGGGATTCCTTTTCGATGGGCGCGGATCAGGATGGTTCGTCCGCCGACGAATACGGCGAGTGCGGCCAGGGCCCCGAAGGCGTGGATCTCGAAGGGGCCGAGGTGAAGGACCGGCTGCGGGTAATACGGGATCAGGTCAATGCACCCAGGTGAGACCGGTTGGATAGTTTCCTAACGGACCGGTGGTTTTCACCTTGTTCTGAATCAGGTCGATCACTGAAATCGTGCCGTCGCCGGTGTTGTTGACGACCAGGAACTGATCGCCGTAGGACATCAGAATATCGGTGGGATATTGGCCGACGGTGTAATTGCTGAGGATCTGGTAGGTCTGGGTGTTGACCACGAATACCAGGCCGGCGACTCCGGGATTGGGACTGGCGCTGGTGATGTAAGCGCGGGTGCCGGTGGAGTTGAACGCGACCAGCGTGGCCAGGCCGATGTTGAGCGTGGTGACGCGGGTATTGGTCCGGAGATCGATGACGTCGACTCCGTTGGCGAGGGTGGAGGTGACCCAGAGCTGCGATCCATCGGGACTGATGGTTTCTCCGGAGGGATAGGGCATGCTGGTCAATATATTCGCTACCACCTGATGGGTTGGGATATTGATCACGATCACGGCAGGGAAATTGGTGTTGAAGCTGGTGACATAAGCGGTGGTGCCGTCGGGGGAGATGGCGATGCCCTGAGGGTTGATGGAGGGATCGGTATTGAGTGTATAGACGACCTGGTTGGTTGCGGTACTGATGAAGTTGACGGAGCCGCTGAAGCTGGTCGCGATGGCCAGGGTCCCGTCGGGCGTGACTTCGACTTGCAGAGGCGCCGCTTGCACGGGTATTACGGCTTTAATCGTGAAAGGACAGGTACCGAAGCGGGTGACTGAATTTTCGAGATGGTTGATGCGGAACATATCCGGGTAGGTGGAATCGCAGGGAGCGGGGGCCGTCGTTGGAGGCACGTTGGGAACGAAAGGCAGGTCCCGGAGCAGTTGCGGGAGATAGGGAAAGGTCGCCGGATTCGTCGCAGTGGTTTGAGGATGAGGTCCTCTGAGGTAGCCTCCTGGGCCGGATGGGGAGGCCGTTTTAAATAATGCGCCCTGACCCTTTCCCTGAGGCGGCGAATCGGTATCCTGCGAGCAGTCGAAGTCGGCGGGGTTGAAGCTGCCGGCGGGGTCGGAGGTAACGACGGTCGGATTATCGCCGCTGTAGGTCATGAGCGTGGGCTTATTGCCGATGCAGGATACCCAGAACCCGGGGAAATTTTCTTCTTTGGTGGAGTCGCAATCGCAGGCGGAGAAGACGAACCATCCGGCGCTTAGGACGATGCCGCAGGCCATTAGTTTCGTGGATCGCGTCATTGGAGCACCACCGTCTTTCCGGCTACCGAATAGAAGGAAGTGAGGCCGACTTCGAGGCCGGAGGCTTGAATCGCCTGAACGCTCGCTCCGGAGAGGACCATCATGTAGATGATGTCTTTCGATTGGAGAGGATTGGGGCGCGTGGCGGGGAGGTTGGCGAGAATATCGGATGGAATAGTGAAGCTGTTGGAGCCTGGGGAGGCGATGCATCCGAAGACGGCGCTCGAATTGGTGGGGAGGTCGATGCCGAAGCCGATGAAGGCGACCACTTGTCCCGAGTCGCCGCCGGTCCAGTTGAGGGTGAGCGGCTGGTTGCGGGGAACGACGTTGGTCGAGAGCCGATTGGTCCAGGTGGGCGGCGTGGGGATGGTGAACTTGGTGAGGAACATTCCGATGTTGAGGCCACCGAATCCCTGGATGCTGTAATTGCCGGGATCGAGGTACAGGCTGCTAGGCAAAATTCCATTGGAGATGGACCCGCCGAGGTAAGCCGCGTTGGCTCCGCTGAAGGTCGCGGTGAGGGCCTTATTGCCGTTGGGTCCGGTCATGAGGAGAGGCAATCCGTAATCGAGAGGCATGGTGGTGGGCGTGATGCCGGGAAGGGGACTGCTGTTCATCAAATCGCCCTGATGCAGATACTCGGTGCAGGTGCCGGAGGGCGGGAAGGCGATGGCGGGGTTGAACGGGAAAGGCTTCACGTCGGGCTGGAACGCGAAGGTGACGTTGTAGTCGGCGGTGGTATCGACCGGGGACACCATGCCCACGTCCTGATGGGTGATGGCTCGGACCGCTATGTTTTCGGCGAGGGATTGGCCGTTAATGAAGGCGGTGGTGACGGAGGGTAGGACGTCGGTGGTGCAGGCGTTCGCCGACGGTCCGATCGCCATGGTGACGAAGTTACTGATATTGGTCCCATTGGTGCGGACGTAGACGGGGACCCAGCATCCGTTGGGCGCGCTGGCGGGGACGGTGAACACGATCTGATCGGTGCCGGAACAACAGGGAGTTCGACCGCTATAGAGGACCTGGGCGGGCACGCCTCCGACGAAGACTTCGACTTTCACGTTGGGAAGATTGCCTACGGGAGGGGCGGTGTTGTCGGCGGCCTGAATGGGGCCGAGTCCGGTGCCCCATAGGGTGACGGTTTGTCCATTTTGCGCGACGATGGTCGGCGAGTTGATGGGCTGATTGGTGGCGGTGATGTAGTTCTGGATGATTCCAGGTCCGATGCCGGTGCCGAGAGCGGTATAGATTCCGAAGACGCTGGTGACGATCTGAATCGGCGCGAAGTTGCTTTTGAATCCTCCGACGACTACCTGGATGGAGGCCGCGCCCAGGGGAGCGTTTGAGGGCATGATGGCGTTGATCTGGGTGGCGCTTACGTAGACCGGGATGGCCTGGACGGTGGTCTTGCCCTGCACGACGTTGATGGTGGTTCCACCGAGGGAGCTGCCTAGAGGAAACGCGGAAACACTCACACCGGGTTGGGGTCCGAGGGCGGCACCGAAGATCGAGAAGACGGAGCCTTGGGCGATGGAGCCTCCAGGGATTCCGTTCGGTGTATAGCTGCCGGCGTTGTAGATCGAACGGTTATAGATCAGGGGAACTTGGCCGAAGGCGCAGGTGAGGAGAGAGGGGAGAAGGGCCAGGCGAAGGAAGCGTTGGTAGGTCACATATCCTCCTTAATGTGATCTGCGGACTTGGATATTCTACATCGGCGGGGAGCGGCGTTGGAGGGGCGGAGCGTCGACACTCTGGAAAACGCGTCGATCGATACAGGCAGGCGAAAGCGCCTGCCTCACAATCGACCGCTCCCTGTAGTCGCGGCTCGGTAGAGATTTGCGGGTGTCGGCGAGTTTTCGTGGCGGGGCGGAACGTCGACACGAATGTCGACGCGGCACGCGTGGACGCGTGCGCCACATCGGGCACATGTTATCTTCACAATCGAAAGCATGCTGAGACTTTTTTTGAGTTTGTTGCTGTGTGCGGCGCAGAAGACTCCGGTTACGCTCGAATCGCTGAAGACGGTCAAACATGGGGGCGAAAGTTCGCCGACGTGGGCTCCGGATGGGAAGACGTTTCTGTTTTTGAAGGATACTTCGCTGCGGATTTATGATCCGGCTAAGAGGACTTCTCGGGAATTGGTGTCGACTGAAGTGTTGGATAAGGCTGCGGTGAAGGGGGCGGAAGACGGGGCGTATGGGTGGAAGAATCGGTATGTGGAGTCGGGCGGCGTGGAATTTTCGGCGTCGGGGAAAGAGGTTCTGTATTCGACGGGAGGGGATTTATTTCTGATTCACGTCGATTCGGGGAAGTGGGAGCAGTTGACGAAGACGGCGGAGGCGGAGGAGGACGCCAAGCTTTCGCCGGATGGGAAGATGGTGGCATTTCGAAGGGCTGCGGATTTGTGGACGTTGGAAATTGCTACGGGGAAGGAAACTCGGCTGACGCGGGACGGGTCCGAGACGCTGTTGAACGGGGAGCTCGACTGGGTGTATCCGGAGGAGCTGGATTTGGGGACGGCGTACTGGTGGGCTCCGGATTCGAAGTCGATCGCGTATCTGCAATTCGATACCAGCCGGGAGCCGGTGGTTCCGCATGAAGACGTGCTCGGCGTGAGAGTGCGATATGAGCCGGAGAGGTATCCGCAGGCGGGGGAGAATAACGCGGAGGTGCATTTGGGAGTGGTCGCCGCGGGGGGTGGGACCACTCGATGGCTGGAGATCGGCGATACGCGGAATACGTATCTGGTGGGGCGGGCGGGATGGATGCCGAATTCGCGCAGTGTGTATGTCGCGCGGCTGAACCGGGTGCAGAATCGCCTGGAACTATTTTCGATTGGCGTGGATTCGAACATGCCGTCGGCGATTTTGCGGGAGGCGGATCCTTATTGGATCAACCTGGACGGCGATGTCCGGTTCCTGAAGGACGGGAAAAGATTCTTGTGGACCAGCGAGAAGGACGGATACCGGCATATCTATCTTTATTCGAACGACGGGAAGGAATCGAAGCAGCTGACTGCGGGCGAATGGGAGGTGCGAGGAATTGTCGCGGTGGGAGAGGATCGGGTTTTTTATATGTCGGACGAGGGGAATCCGATCGAGCAGCATTATTACAGCGTGAAGTTTGACGGGACGGGGAAGCGGAGGCTGGATAAAACAGAAGGGTGGCACGATGTTTCGGGGAGCGCGGCGTATTTTCTGGACACGCATTCGAGTTTGAAGTCGCCTGCGGAGACTACGATTCATTCAAGTGATGGGACGGAGTTGGGTGTGTATCGGGCGGCCGAGGAGAGCGAATTTGAGATTTTGCCGACGGAAATCGTGAAGTTCAAGGGCGCGGCGGGGACCGAGCTATATGGACGGATGATCAAGCCCGCGGGATTTCAGGCGGGTAAAAAGTATCCGGTGATCGTGACGGTTTACGGGGGTCCGGGAGTGATGCTGCCGGTGCGGAATGCGTGGCCGGGCGTGGGGATGGACCAGGTCTATGCGCAACACGGTTATGTGATCTGGGAATGTGAGAATCGCGGCGGGATGGGTCGAGGGCATCGCTTCGAGACTGCGATTTTTCGGAATCTGGGCGCGGCGGAATTGGCGGATCAGGTGGCGGGCGTGAAGTATCTGGTGTCGTTGGGATTCGCGGATGAGAAGCGGATCGGTATTCACGGGTGGAGTTACGGAGGCTTCATGACGCTGAATGCGCTGCTGAACGCTCCGGATGTTTTTCGGGCGGGGATTGCGGGGGCTCCGGTGACGAGCTGGATGAATTACGACACGATTTATACGGAGCGGTACATGGGGCTGCCTTCGGAAAACGCGGACGGTTATAAGAAGACTGCGCTGGCTCCGAAGGCGGGGAACCTGAAGGCGAAGCTCATGATGATTCACAATTATGAGGACGATAATGTGTTGTTCCAGAATTCCTTGCAGATGACGAATGCGCTGCAAAATGCGGGGAAGCAGTTCGAATATATGTTGTATTCGCAGAAGACGCACGGGGTGAGTGGGGCGGCGGCGGAGCAGATGAATGCGGGGATGCTGCAGTTTTTTGAGAGGTGGTTGAGGTGAGGGCGGTCAAAGACGGGGAGGGCAGGTCGGGAACCTGCCCCACTTTAACCCTGCTGTTTGCGGTGGTGATTTTTGGGGGGTGTGGTGCGCGGAAAACGGCGGTGGGGCCGCGGGTCGATCCGGCGCTGGAGACTTTGATTCCGGGGGATACTACGCTGCTGGTGGGGACTCGGCTGGAGGCGCTTGAGAAAACTCCGGTTTATAAGAAGTATCTGGCGGATCGAAAATTTCCGCAGGTGGAGGATTTTGCGAAGCAGACCGGGCTTGATCCGCAGAAGGATTTGTGGGAGCTGTTGTTTGTTTCGAACGGCAAGGAGAAGGTTCTGTTAGGGCGGGGGAAATTCGCGAACGAGATGGAGCCGCGGCTTGAAAAGAACGGCGCGAAACGATTTGGATACAAAGGATACAACCTGATCGGGGATGAGAAGGCGGCGGTGGTGTTTATCAGTTCGACCACGGCGGCGATGGGTCCGACGGAATCGCTGCGATATTTGCTGGACCAGCGCGGCGCATCGAAAGGTCCTCCGTCAGACCTGGCGGCCCTCATGAAAGATATTCCGGCGGAGGCGCAGTTTTGGGCGGTATACGCGGGTGGTCCGGTGGATTTGGGGTTCAGCGGGAATTTGGCGAATATCAATAAACTGGTGGGCTCGATCGATTCCGGCAGCGTGTATTTCGATTTGCGGACGGGGCTGAACGGAGTGGCATCGGGGCAATGCGCGACGGATCCGGCGGCGGAGGACGTACAGGGTGCGCTGAAGGCGTTTATCGGACTGGGACGCTTGAATACGCCGGCGAATCAGCCGGAGATGCAGAAGGCTTGGGACGGGATGCGGGTGACGCTGCAGGATCGGCGGGTGAGGTTGTACATCGATGTTCCGCAGGAGATGGTGGATCAATTTTTGGGATTGTGGATGGGGCGGAAGAGGTAGCCGCTCAGGTCCGCGAGGTCGGTTTTTATCTTTTCCAAAGCTTCTTGTTGCCGGGGCAAATCGGTGCCGTCTTTGGTGTCGAGGTCATATTGTTTCTCGGCTTTTTCCCACTGTTGATCGAGTTGATCGAAAATTTTCTTCCCCGCGGCCTCCGCCTGGCGATCGTCTTCGCAGCCAATTTTGGCGGCGCGAATGGCTTTTCTCATCTTTCTTGCGTACAGCTCCGTGATGTCGAAGTGTCCTTGTTCATGGCGCAGCAGTTGGGGCGATTTTCCGGTTGGCTTTACCCAGGAAGAACCGGGATAGAATTCGGCGGCGACGCGAATGTCTAAGACGTCCTCGCGGCATTCGAGTTGAACGCGAAAACCGGTATCGGTTACGGCGGAGGGCTCGCCGGAGGTGCGGCGGGCGCGGCCTTGAAAGTCATTCCAAGAGAGCGCGGGATGTTCGCTCCAGGTCAGCGCCATTAAAACTGCGATCGGGATCATGAGCCGCCCCTCCATGAGTAGAATAGGAGATCTATGCAACCGGAAAGTTGTGACATCGGACTGATCGGGCTCGCCGTCATGGGCCAGAACCTGGTCCTCAATATGAACGACCACGGCTATAAAGTGGCGGTCTTCAATCGCACGATATCGAAGGTCGACGATTTTATCAATCATGAGGCGGCTGGTACGCAGGTGACCGGCGCGCACTCCATCGAGGAGTTGATTGGAGCGCTGAAGAAGCCGCGGCGGGTGATGATGATGGTCAAGGCCGGGGAGACCGTGGACCAGGTGATCGAGGAGCTGGTACCTCATCTCGAAAAGGGCGACATCATCATCGACGGAGGCAATTCGCATTATCCGGACACCAACCGGCGGACACGCGATCTGGCAGCGAAGGGGATTTTATTTGTCGGGACCGGTGTTTCCGGTGGCGAGGAGGGGGCGCGGCACGGGCCTTCCATCATGCCCGGAGGCAATCCCGCGGCGTGGCCTTATGTGAAGGAAATCTTCCAGTCGATTGCGGCCAAGGTCGAGGACGGGACTCCGTGCTGCGACTGGGTGGGCGAGGAGGGCGCGGGGCATTACGTCAAGATGGTCCACAACGGCATCGAGTACGGCGATATGCAGTTGATCTGCGAAGCGTACGACCTGCTCGAAACGGGGCTCAGTTTGAGTACGGAGGAGCTTTCCGAAATTTTCAGCGAGTGGAATAAAGGCGAGCTGGACAGCTACCTGATCGAGATTACGGCGGAGATTTTCCTGAAGAAGGACGAGGACGGGAAGCCGATGCTCGATAAGATTCTCGACACGGCGGGTCAGAAAGGGACCGGCAAGTGGACCGGGATCGACGCGCTTAACCTCGGGATGCCGGTGACGTTGATCGGCGAGGCGGTTTTTGCGCGTTGCATTTCCGCTCTCAAAGAGGAGAGGGTGACGGCGTCGAAGGTTCTTAAAGGGCCGAGCCCGAAGCCGGCGGAGGATCGCAAGGAATTCATTGAGCGGGTGCGATGCGCGCTGTATTGCTCGAAGATGATTTCCTACGCGCAAGGCTACATGCTGCTGCGCGAGGCGGCCAAGGAACAGAAGTGGAACCTGAATTACGGAGGCATCGCGCTGATGTGGCGCGGAGGATGTATCATCCGGAGCCGGTTCCTGGGAAAGATCAAAGAGGCGTACGATAAGAATCCGGAGCTGACCAACCTGCTGATGGACGAGTTTTTCAGCGGCGTGCTGAACAACTATCAGGGCCTGTGGCGGCAAGCGGTGGTGCAGGCGATCCAGTACGGCGTTCCGACTCCAGCATTTTCAACGGCGCTGGCTTTCTTTGATGGTTATCGAACGGAACGCCTGCCGGCGAATTTACTGCAAGCGCAGAGGGATTATTTCGGGGCGCATACCTACGAACGGGTCGACCAGCCGCGCGGGAAATTTTTCCATACGAATTGGACGGGGAGAGGCGGACGGGTTTCCTCATCGTCCTACAACGTGTAATTTATGGAGACCAATTATGGTTTTGAGATTCGTCCGAGCGGCGAGCTGGATTTTCTTGCGCTAGGGGCGCTGGTGAACCGGCTGGATCCGGGGATTATTCCCTGGCGCAAGGCTTCGCACTGCGATATTCATGTGAGCGGAGGCGAGTTTAACGTCGCGGCGAACCTTTCCGATTGCTTCCGTTTACAGACCGGAGTGGCTAGCGCGATGGTCGATTATCCTTTGGGAGACCTGATCGCGGAGCGGGTGCGGGCGATGGGAGTGAAGCCGTTTTACAAGGAGTTTGAGCACGATGGCGTAGGCGGTCCTAACATGGCGACGGTTTATAGCGACCGGGGGCATGGCGTGAGGGCTCCGGTGGTGTTCTATAACCGGTCGAATGAAGCGGCGGCGCGGCTGAAGCCTGGGGATTTCGACTGGAAATCGATATTTTCAAGCGGGGTTCGATGGTTTCACAGCGGGGGGATTTTTGCATCGCTGTCCCCCACGACGGCGGAGCTGACGATCGAGGGGATGCAGGCCGCGAAAGCCGCGGGGGCGATCGTTTCCTTTGACTTGAACTATCGGGAGAAGCTGTGGAACGTCCACGGAGGACATCAGAGAGCGCTTGAGGTGATTGGCAGGATCGTCAAGAATGTGGACGTGCTGGTGGGGAACGAAGAGGATCTGCAAAAGGGCTTGGGAATCGCGGGGCCGGAGGTGGCGGCGAAATCGAAGCTCGACCCGTCGACTTTTTTCGGAATGATCGACAACGTGGTGAAGCAACATCCTCAAATTAAGGTAGTTGCGACTACGCTGCGGGAGGTCCATTCCACCAATCGCCATAGCTGGGGAACGGTGGCCTGGATGAACGGGAAGACGTACGTTTCGCCGACGGCGGAACTGGACGTTCTGGACAGGGTGGGCGGAGGCGATGGATTCGCGGCGGGATTTATTTACGGATTGCTGTCTGGAGAGTCGCCCGAGGAGGCGGTGAAACTGGGCTGGGCGCACGGCGCGTTGCTGACGACGTTTCCGGGCGATACAACCATGGCGACTCTCAAGCAAGTAAAGGATTTCGCGAAGGGGGGATCGGCCAGAATCCAGCGCTAAACACACGTTTGCATTTTTTCCTGTACAAATCGAACAATTCATCGTAGATTCTTATAAGAATTGTAAATTCAGGGTCGCTAGTACTTTGAGCACGTTTTGGTTTAAACTAGTTCCACGCAAGTTAACTCAGGGTCTTGAGGAGGTTCCATGTTGAAGTACAAGTTACTGATTTGCCTTACCTTGTTGTTCTTTTGTCTCGGAACAGCGTTTGCACAGTCCGACAACGGATCGATCAGCGGATTCGTGAAGGATCCTTCGGGCGCCAGTATTCCGAAGGCGAAGGTGACACTCCGGAACGAAGGCACGGGTGAAGAACACACCGTGACCACCAATGATTCCGGTTATTACACGGTCACGAATATTCCGCCCAGTTTTTACAGCGCGTCGGTGGAGGCGTCCGGGTTCAAGAAGTTCACCAGCACGCATAACCGTTTGGAGCCGAACTCGGCGCTGCTGCTCGATGCGACGCTGACTGTGGGCGCGGCGACAGAAACTGTGGAAGTGACTGCTACCGCCACGGTGTTGCAGACGGAATCGTCTGCGGTGCAGCAGGAAATTACCGGCAAACAGATTGATATGCAGGAACTGAATGGGCGCGATCCGTTGTACATCGCGCAGTTGATTCCGGGCATGCGCAGCGGCGGCACGCTGGGGGATTTCAACTTTGGCGTTGCGCCTGGCAATCCGTTCTCAGTCAACGGAGCGCGGTCCCAGGATACTTCGATTACGATCGATAGCGCGCCGGCTATGCGCACGCGCGCCAACGGCGCTGTGATCGGCGCTCCGAACGTAGATGCAACGGAAGAGATTCAGGTCTTGACGGCCGATTATCAGGCGGAATACGGACGCGCGGCAGGCGGCCAGATCCGCCTGGTCAGCAAGACCGGCACTTCGGACTTTCACGGCGGATTGTACGAGTACATTCGCAATTCCGCGATGAACGCCAATACCTGGACGCGCAATCAGAGTCCCATCACGAACTTCACGCAGCCGCTGGTGTACAACAATTTTGGCGGCACGATCGGCGGTCCGGTGTGGGTGAAGGGCATGCCCGATAAATTCCGGCAGAAGTTCTTCTTCTTCGTCGCCGAAGACTGGATTCGTTACCGGCTGGGCGACTATTCGACGGAATCGGATCCGACACCGGCGATGGTGCAGGGCAATTTCAGCGCATTCCTCGCTCCCAACCCCTGGTATGCAACGGGGACCCTGGTCTATGATCCGAATACCTGCTCGGTGAAGCCTGGAACGGGTGCGCAGCCTCCCGCTACACCTTGTGTTCCTTTTCCGAACAACATTATTCCGACCTCCAGATTGAGCCACAACGGCCAGGCGATTTTGAGCGCGTATCCCACGCCGGTTCCGGGCTTCCAGGTTGGAGCGACGAATTGGATCGGTCAGGCGCCGCACCCGATCAACCAGCGCAAGGGCACGCTCGATTTCGACATCATCGTGAACCAGTCCAACAAGATCACGGCGCGCAGGACCGATGTTTCGTACTTCGAATATCAGCCCTTCGATCAGGGATCGGGACTGACCGGCAAGTACTTCAAGCGGCCGAATCAGACGACGACGTTGTCGCTGATCTCGACCATCACTCCGACGATTGTCAACGAAGCGCGGCTGACGCTCAGCATCGACGACGTATACATCCCGGTCAACACGGCTTTGCCAGGCTTCAACCGGCAGACTTTCGGAATCAATTATCCGTATCTGATGCCGTACGGCAAGGATCTTCCGAACAAGATTCCGACGGTCACGGTTCCGAACTTTTATGGTTTAGCGGGTGGGCCGTATCCTTCGCACTCGTCGGGTCCGATCTGGACTTATGGCGACACGATCACCAAGATCGCGGGCAACCACACGATTAAAGCGGGATTCCTGATCGAGTATTCGGGCGAGAATGACGGCGATCAGATCAACGTAAGCACGGTGCCTGGCGGCGCGAGCGATCAGAACGGGACGTTCGTGTTCAGCGACGCGCGCACGGGCTTCGGTGCGACCTCCGGCGTGGGCATCGCGAACCTGGCGCTCGGCCTGGCCGACAGCTACACGGAAATCGGACCGCGCGCTTTGACCATCTGGCGCGGATTCATGAGCGAGGCCTTCGTTCAGGATTCCTGGAAGGTGAACAACAAGCTGCACATTGATTTTGGAATCCGCTGGTCGAATATTCAGGGCTTCCACCCGCTGTGGGGTAACGCGGATTATTTCGACGGCAAACTCTACAATCCGGCGCAAGCGGTTACTGTGAACAGCGCCGGCAACGTGGTGCTGGGCACGGGCAATCCGTATAACGGCGTGATCATCCCGGGAATCAGCGCCTTCCCGCAATCGGCGGTGGGACGCGTGCTGGCCGCAACCCCGGGTCAGAATAACGTCTGCGACGGATCGCCTTGCAATTTATTCGATCCGAACATTCACCAGAGCTACATCAATACGTCGAACACGTGGCAGCCGCGTGTCGGACTCGCGTATCAGATCAACGATAAGACCGTCATCCGCGCCGGAGTGGGCGAATTCGTGACCCGCATGGGACTGATCGACAACATATTTCCCGGCGGAAATTCGCCGTTCCAGCCGTTCGTGACGGTGACCAACGTTTCGGTCGACAATCCGGGCGCGGCCCTGACGACGGGAACAGCGGCTCCTTTGACGATCACGACTTTGAATCCTAATTTAAAGCCGCCCACGGCGTGGAACTACAACGTGACGGTGCAGCGCCAGCTGTTCCTGCATTCCATGCTGTCGGCCGCATACGTCGGCCATCACGGCAACCACGGATGGCAGGTTTATGACATCAACCAGCCGCAGGCGGGCTCGGTAGTTTCGGGAGTCAACGTGACCCAGGCGCGTCCGTACAAAGGGTTCGCCGCCATTCAGGAAGAAGAGAGCGTGGTGAATTCCGAGTACAACAGCTTCCAGTTGTCCTGGGAACGCCGGTTCTTGAACAGCTCGAGCTTCGGCTTCTCGTACACGCTTTCAAAGAGCATGGACAACGGGTCGAACTATCGCGACATCGTTCCCGATACTTACAACACCAGCAATTTGTGGGGTCCGTCGGAGTACGATGCCCGCCACATGGTGATCATCAACTACATCTACGGTATTCCGTTCTTCAAGTCGAACCGGTGGGCCGGTGGATGGTCGATCGCTGGTACCGCGCAGTTCCAGACGGGTGCGCCTTGCGGCATCGGCGCGTCGAACGACTACGCGGGCGTCGGCGAGGTAGGCAGCTTCGGCTGCGGAAGCGAAGGCGAGTTGTGGAACCTGAACGGCCCGGTTACGATCAACACGGGGGCGTTCGCAGGGCCTGCGGCGACTTCGAGTTCGGTACACTACTTCACCGCGAACGTGACTCAGCCGGCCGCTAACACCTTCGTTCTCCAGAAGGGCGTGCGCGATTCGGTTTACCAGCCGGGATTCCAGGACTGGAACATCTCGTTGTTCAAGACCTTCAAGGTTAACGAGCACTATGGCTTCCAGTTCCGCGCGGAAGCATACGATTTCCCGAATCATCCGAACCTGAGCGGGCCGAATCTTAACGCGACCTCCAGTCTTTTGGGAGAGATCACCAGCAAGACCGGACTGGTCCGGGCGCTGCAGTTATCTTTGAGGTTCTACTTCTAAGAAGAAGGAGTCAGAATACTGCGGCTGCCGGCTTTGGCTGGTGGCCGCATTTTTTTTGTACGCGAAAACATCTGGGCTGAGTGGCCGGGGCGAAAAGTGGGGACAGCCCGCTCTGTCCACTGCGGGTTGAGATATCCTGCCGATGCGGCCCCACTTTCCGCAGTCTGGGCGTAAACCGGTGCGGCGCAGGGGTGTGAGATATCCTGCCGATTGCGGACTTCGCGTCAGCAGCGTTCTGGCGGGTCACTCCGCGCCGGCGCCCCGCGGCAGCTGGGTGAGTCCTGTGGACAGCGCGAGCTGCGTCAGGCCCGCCACGTTGTTGACGCCCAGTTTCTTCATCATCGTTTTCCGATAACTGCGGATGGTATGCTCCCGCAGGTCGAGGATCACGGCGATTTCCTTGCTGGTCTTTCCGTCCGCCACCAGGCGCAGAACCTGAAGCTCGCGCGGAGCCAGATGTTCGAGAGCGGCCGCGGCGGGCTTCGATTCCAGATCGCCTTTCTGAATGCGCGAGAGCAGGCGGTCCGACACTTGCGGGCTCAAGTAGGAGCCTCCGCGCGCGACGATGCGCAGGGCGTCGACCAGATCGGTATCGGAGGCGCGCTTCAGGATAAAAGCGCGCGCGCCGGAGCGGATGGCGCTGACCACGGAGTGCTCATCGTCGTACATGGAAAGAATCACGACTCTGCAATCGGGGTGGTGGCGCAGAATCTCGGCCGTGGTTTCGACGCCGTTGAGGCCCGGCAGACCGATGTCCATCAGCACCATATCCGGCTTGAACTTTTTTACGAACTGAACCGCGTCCATGCCGGTCTCCGCTTCACCCACTACACGGAAATCCGCTGCGCGGCCGAGAATCGCCTTAATGCCGTCGCGCATGATCTTGTGATCATCTACGAGGAGGACCTCATTGGGCATATCGGATTAAATTGTACTCTTATCAGTCGGCCGGTGTGAATGGAGAGGGGGCGAGCTGCTGGCTCAACTCCCGAATACGGTCCATCGCGTCTTCGAGCGTGGCGAGAACTTCGGTCACGTGCGAAGCCGCGGCGGGATGGTCCATGCTCAGGACTTGAAGCTGCAGGCCGGCGGCCGCGAGCAGAGGAGCAACGTCGTCATGAAGAGTTTTGCCGGCGCGGCGCAGTTGCTCCTTCGGGCCGACACGCTTCACTTGGTCTCTCCTTTCCGGCGGCGCGAGTGCGCGCCACAAGTCTACTTCATCTTTCTCGCGACGGCCTTGCGCGCAGCTTCGGCGACGTTGACCGCGCGGAGCCCATATTTATCGAGCAGCTCGTCGGGCGAAGCGGATTCGGCGTACGTATTATGAATGCCGACGAATTCCATAATCGCGGGATGCGTCTCCCCGACCACCTGCGCCACGCGAACGCCCAGGCCGCCGTCCATCAGATGCTCCTCGGAAACTACGATGGCGCCCGTCTCCTTCGCAGCCTTCGCGATCGCGTCGCGATCCAAGGGCTTGATGGTGTGGAAGTCCAGCACGCGCGCCGAAATTCCCTCCGCTTCCAAAGTTTCCGATGCGCGAATGGATTCGGCCACCAGCAGGCCGGTGGCGATCAGCGTGACATCGGAGCCTTCCACCAGCTCAATGGCTTTGCCGATTTCGAACCGCTGCGCGTCTCCGTAAATGACCGGGCACTTGGCTCGGCCCGCGCGGATGAACAACGGTCCAAAGTGTTCGGCTGCCGCGTGAACCAGCTTCTTCATCGACACATCGTCGGCGGGGCTGATCACGAAAAATCCGGCGAGAGAGCAGGCCAGGCTCAGATCCTCAATGCTCATCTGGGAGGGTCCGTCTTCGCCGATCGAGATGCCGCTATGCGTGCCGACGACTTTCAAATTCACGTTCGGAAAGGCGGCGGTGACGCGCATCTGCTCAAACCCTTTATTCATCGCGAATACCGAGAAACTGGACGCAAAGGGAATTTTCCCGGAGGCCGCGAGGCCGGAGCCAATGCCGATCATGTTGGCTTCGGCGATGCCGCATTCGAAGAAGCGGTCCGGAAATTTCTTGCCGAACTCGGCGGTGTAAGTCGACTTGGACAGATCAGCATCCAGCACTACTACGTTGGGGTTGGAATCTCCCAGCTCGACCAGCGCTTTGCCGAACGATTCGCGGGTGGCCGGTCCCAGTTTCAATTCATACTTCGTTTTTGCCGGCATTATTGCAGCTCCTTAAGCGCCAGTACGCATTCGTCTTTAGTGGGTGCGGTGCCGTGAAATTTCGGATTGTTTTCCATGAACGAAACGCCCTTGCCCTTGATGGTTTCGGCGATGATGCAGGTCGGCTTGCCCTTCATTTCTTCGGCGTCGGCGAAGGCTTTCTGGAGGGTCGGAATATCGTTGCCCTCGCAATCGATCACATGCCATCCGAAGGCGCGCCACTTATCGGCCAGAGGATCGAGCGCCATGATATCGGCCACCCATCCATCGAGCTGAATTTTATTGTGGTCCACGATGGCCACGATATTATCCACGTGATGGAAGGCGCCGAACATCGCGGATTCCCAAACCTGCCCTTCCTGAATTTCGCCGTCGCCCAGGACGACGTAGACGCGTGCAGGGCTCTTATCGAGTTTTGCGGCGAGCGCCATACCCAGACCGAGCGATAATCCTTCGCCCAGCGATCCGGTGGAGGCCTCAAGCGAGGGCAGGAAGCGCACGTCGGGATGCCCCTGATAAATGGAGCCGAGTTTGCGCAGAGTGTTGAGCTGATCCTTGGGACAATAGCCGCACTCCGCCATCACCGCGTAGAGAATCGGGCAGCAGTGGCCTTTGGAAAGGATGAAACGGTCGCGATCTTTCCATTTCGGATTGGAAGGATCGTGCCTCATCACATCCATGAACAGGGTAACCACGATTTCGACCGCGGAGAGCGACCCGCCGGGATGGCCGGACTTCGCTTCGGTGATCATTTCGACCACTTCGCGCCGCATTTGCTTGGCAATGGCCGCAAGTTCGGCCGGATTACTTGTCTTTTTCATCTCTTATCTCAGGGTAACATCACGCTACTGAAAAGAGCCGCGGCCACTGGGAGCGGTCAGCAACGACATTTTCGAGTTTGCGGCATGAGACGTCGACACTCTCGAAAACATCTTGGGTGAGTGGCCGGGGCGAAAACTGGGTACAGCCCACTCTGTCCACTAGGGCGCAGGAGGTAGGTGACGTCTTGCCGATTGCGGGCGCCTTGGGACAGAGTAGGCAGTCCCGAGTTTTCGCAGTTTTCATCGCCAAGACACGTCGACACGAATGTCGACGCGGCACGCCTGGAGGCGCGCGCTACCATCACGTTACACTGATGCGAGTGCGTGCGCTCGATCAACTGGAAGCGATGAAGGGCCAATTCGGCTCCGCGGCGGCGGATCGTACGGCTGGACTGATTGAAAAGCTGAAGCGGACGCGGGTACGCAATGCCGATCTGATTCGGTTGCACGAGATCGTCCTGTTTCTTCGGGCCTACCCGCAGAGCGCCCGGGTGATGCAACTCGCCGACGAGATTTTAGTTTCCTTCTGGGACAGGCTGCCCGGGAATCATGATCCGTTCGCGGATCCCGACATTTCAGGAATTATCGGAACGGCGATCTCGACGAATTTCAGCTACGAATTCGCGCGCAGTCTGGTGGAGCGCCACGGCAGCGCGGTCGGGATCGATTGGGACAGCTTCGAACATCCGGAGAGGCTCGTGCCGGCGCTCAGAAGGCTGATTCCTGAATCGCGCGACGACTGGGCGGTGGAAGCGCATCCGGATTGGCGCGCGTGGTTCGAGAAGGGCCGGGGCAGTTTGGAATGGCTGGTGCATAACCTGACGCCCGAGATTTATGACTTGATGGAAATCCCCATCTCCTGGAATCCGGGGGCCGCGTCGCGTTCGACTCTGCGCATTCCGCGGCGCGATATTTTTTATCACGATGGTCCGTTGCTGAAACGCGAACCGAATATGATTACGCAAATGCTCGCCGCGCCCCCGATTCCTCGAAAACTTCTGGGCCTTGCGGCCGCGCGCAAAATCGCCGGCGTAATCGTCGACGCCTCCGCCGTCCGGTACCGCGAGCTCTACGGCTTCCTGTATCCCGATCTCGCACGCATCGAACATGCGGATCTGGGGCGGGGAATCGACGTGTTTTGTTTTCCTCCCAGCTACCCTCTGCCGGTGCGCGATTATCTCTGCGGGATGTTCTTCAAAAACGGCGTGCCCATCGGCTACGTCGAAGGTCTGACTCGCGATCAGAATATGGAAGTCGGCTTCAACCTCTACTACACGTTCCGGGACGGCGAAACGGCGTGGCTTTACGCGATGCTGCTAAAGCTGCTGCACGAACTGAGCGGGGTGAAGAGTTTCTCCGTCGACCCATATCAGATCGGCCACGAGAACGAAGAAGCGATCGAGTCGGGAGCGTTCTGGTTCTATCGCAAGTTGGGATTCGCACCGGAATCGAAGGAAGTTGGGAGGGTGCTGAGGGGGGAGGAGAGGAGAATTAAGACTCGGCCCCGATATCGTACCCCCGCGGCGACGCTGCGCAAGCTCGCGATTGGACGGCTGCTTTATACGGCCCCACAACGGTGTTTGGCCGACGTGTTGTGGTAACCTCAACTCTTTTATGCCTGCCTCCGATTCTCCGAATTTTCACATCTCCAACGCCGTCAAATGGACCATCTGCGTCGTCGCAGCGATTGGCTTTTTGTTCGATATTTATTCGGTGCTGGTGGGGCCGCTAATCCTTCAACCCGCGATGCTCGAACTCAGCGGACTCAAGCCGGGCACACCCGCGTATCGCGATTGGGCGGCGAATCTTTTCTGGATTCCGCCTTTGTGCGGTGGATTTTTTGGGCTGATTGGCGGGTATTTAACCGACTTGTTCGGACGCCGACGCATCCTGGTCTGGAGCATCCTTCTATATACCGTCTCCGCGGTTGCCGCCGGATATTCCGCGTCGCTCCCAGCGCTGCTCTTCTGGCGCACGATGAGTTTTATCGGCGTGTGCGTCGAGTTCGTCGCCGCCGTCGCGTGGCTCGCCGAATTGTTTCCCGAACCGAAAACACGCGAAGCGGTCCTCGGCTGGACGCAGGCATTTTCTTCTCTTGGAGGCATCGCGATTTCTGGCGCCAGCTATCTGGCGAATCACTACGCTTTATCGCTGCCGGCCATTTACGGAGGCCACGCGGCGTGGCGGTACACGCTCATCTCCGCCGTCCTGCCCGCGATTCCTTTAATGATCATCCGGCCCTTCCTGCCCGAATCGCCGGAGTGGCAACGCAAGCGCGAAGCGGGGACGCTCAAGCGCCCCAGCATCGCCGAACTGTTCGCGCCGGCGTACCGCAAGACGACGATCATCACCGCGCTGCTGTTCGCCTGTGCTTACGGAGCCGCGTTCGGAGCGATTCAACAGGCTCCGCAGATCACTCCTGGATTGCCGGAGGTGCAGGCCGCCGCGTCGAAGGTGCCTCCGAAAGAGCGGCCGAGCACCATCGGAAAAATTGTGGCGAGCGTGCAGGGAGCCCAGGAATTGGGAGGACTCGCCGGCAGAATCGTGCTCGCGGGACTCGCCGTGATCATGGTCAGCCGGCGCGCGCTGCTGCGCGTGTTCCTGCTTCCCGGACTGTTCATCGTGCCCTACGTATTCTATGGACCCGCCACTCAAACCGTCGAGTTATTCAAATACGGCATGTTTTTCGCGGGATTCTGCACGGTTTCGCAACTAAGCTTCTGGGGAAATTATCTGCCCCGCGTCTATCCTCTGCACCTGCGCGGGACGGGCGAAGGATTCGCGGCCAACGTGGGAGGCCGCATGCTGGGCACCTCGGCTGCGTATGTGACCACGCATTTACAAGGAGCGATGCCGGGCGGCGCGCCATCGGTGAGGCTTGCCTACGCGGCCGCGGCGGTCGCGTTAGCCATTTATTTGTTAGGCAACGTGCTCACGTTTTTCCTGCCGGAGCCGCCGGCTAGACTTGAGGATTAGTCAATCACAGATCGCTGGGTTTAAGGCCGGTCCTCTTTGCGATTTTCGCCAGGATTGCCGGTCCGAGCTCGTCGGAATCGCGGAAGGAGAATGGGTATTCTTTCCATCCATCCTTCCTCCAAAATTCGGTGAGAGCCCGCAGTTCGATCGTGCTTCCATCCGATTCGAAGGAGTGCCGCGAAGACACGCCGGGCTTTCGTCGAGGGCCATTGGCTCACACGGAAACCGCGAAGACGGCATCAACAGCACTAGCCGGTAACGTGCCGCGCTGGACCCGTTCCGCAATAATCGTCCTAGCCGCATCCTCCGCAAGGCGAATGGCGTCCTCTCTCGACGCGCCGTAGAGCAGGATGTTCAATTCCGGAACTTCCGCGATCCAGCGGCCGTCTACCTCGCGGTCCAGATCGATCGTCAGCTTCATGAGTAGAATTGTCTCATGAAGAAAATCCGCTGGGGCATCCTCGGCGTCGCCAAAATCGCCACGACGAAAGTGATTCCCGCGATGCAGCATGCCTCTAATCTCGAGGTCGCCGCCATCGCTTCGCGCGACCTGAAGAAAGCCCAGTCCGCCGCCCACCAGCTTGGCATCCCGCAGGCTTACGGTTCCTATGAAGACCTGCTCAAGGACCCGGCCATCGATGCGATTTATAACCCCCTGCCGAATCATCTCCACGTGCCGTGGTCGATCCGCGCGGCCGAGGCCGGGAAGCATGTGTTGTGCGAGAAGCCCATCGGACTCTCCGTAGCCGAAACCCGCGAACTGATCGCCGCACGCGACCGCGCCCACGTGAAAATCGGGGAGGCGTTCATGGCCCGCACGCATCCGCAATGGCTGCGCGCCGCGGAGATTGTCCGCTCCGGGCGCATCGGCGAACTGCGCGTGGTCTCCGGCTACTTCAGCTACTTCAATCGGGACCCGCAAAACGTGCGCAACATCGCCGCAATCGGCGGCGGAGGCATCATGGACATCGGCTGCTACCCCATCACTTTGTCCCGCATGATTTTCGCCGCCGAGCCTCTTCGCGTTCACGCCTTCCTCGATCGCGATCCCGAGTTTAAAACCGACCGGCTCGCTTCTGTGATCCTCGAATATCCGCATGGCCACGCGAGCTTCACCTGCTCAACACAGCTTGTCCCTTATCAGCGGATGCACATTTTCGGAACCACCGGCCGCATTGAAATAGAGATTCCGTTCAATGCGCCGCCCGATAAACCGACGCGAATTTTCGTGAATGATGAAGTGGAAGAATTTCCCGTCTGCGATCAGTATACGATCCAGGGCGAACTCTTCTCCCGCGCGATCCGCGAAGACACGGAAGTCCCCGTGCCTCTTGAGGACGCGCTAAAAAACATGGCGGTGATCGAAAAAATCCTAGCCAGTGACGCTGGTATTTGATCCGCCGATGCGCGGCACTACAAACGGCTTCCGGTAATCGCGCGTAAACAGCTTGTTGGCCTCATGATCGTTCACCACGGTCATAGTCTTCTCATCGAAGTGCAGCGTCCGCCCCACGCGGTAAGAAATGTTGGCCAGGTGCATGCAAATCGTCGACGCGGCGCCCTCTTCGATCTCCGCATTCAGATCGCTCCGCTTGCGGCTGCGCACGGCCTCAATGAAGTTCAGAAAATGATCGCCGCCCTTCGATGCGGCCGGACCCTTCTCCTGTTTCGGACCCATCCAGGTCTGATACTTCGTGTATCCGTCGATCGCCAGGTAGCCCTTCGATCCGAAAAACGTGTTGCCGATGGTATCCGGCGCGCGGCCCGATCGTGATTCGGACTTGCCCTCGCCGATCCCCGCTTCGTGATTGCTCTCCCAATGCCGGACGTCGAACGCCATCAGCTTCTTCTTGCCGTTCACGTCGAACTCCAGCAGCGCGTTAATCGTGTTCGGAGTCTCCTGGTCGTCGTCGAACATGTACTTGCCGCCCATCGACGTCACCTTGGCCGGAAACTCCACGCCCAAACCCCAGCGCGCGATGTCGACCTCATGAATCCCCTGATTCCCCAGGTCGCCGTTGCCGGTGTCCCAGAACCAGTGCCAGTTATAGTGGAAACGATTCTTGGTGAACTGGCGCTTCGGCGCTGGTCCTGTCCACAGGTCGTAATCGACGCCGGCCGGCACCTCCGACACAGGAGTCTTGCCGATCGTATCGCGCCATTTGAAACATAACGCGCGCGCCATGTAGACCTCGCCCAACTCGCCCTCCTTCATCTTCTGAACGGCTTCCTTCAGCGCCACCGACGACCGGCTTTGGCTTCCCATCTGAACGATTTTGTCGTACTTGCGCGCCGCGTGCACCATCTGCTGCGCTTCAAAAATATTATGCGAGCAGGGCTTTTCAACGTACACGTCTTTGCCCGCCTGGGTGGCCCAAATGGTCATCAGAGCATGCCAGTGATTGGGCGACGCAATCGAAATCGCATCGATATTTTTGTCTTCCAAAAGCTTGCGGACATCCGCATAAGTCTCGGGCTTTTTCTTGCCCTTGCCCTCGATCGCTTTCACGTACCGGTCGAGATGGGATTGATCGGGATCGCACAGGGCGACCAGCTCCACATCGGGGAGCGAAGTCCAGGCGTTGACATGGCTCATGCCGCGTCCACCGCATCCCACCACGGCAATTCTGACCGTGTTATTTGCGCTCGCGAGCATAGCAGACGTGGTGCTGGCGACCGCCGCGGTCGTCATAAGGAAGTTTCGTCGATTCATGGAGAGACCTCCAGGCCAGCATATCACCGCGGAAGGTCCAACATTAACCTCTCCCGTGGCGCACGCACTCGTGCGTGCGCCACATCACCACCATCGGAGGCGTCTGGGGCAGGCGGTTCCGCCTGCCAGTCGAATAAGACGATAAAGGTGTGAAGCGATCGGGACTCGCCGAGCAGGCAGTCCCCATTTTTCGCAGTTTTCATCCCCATCGGTGCGCCGATGGGCCATTAGTGAGCCCCATACTGCCGCAACATCTTCGTCAGTTCTTCGTACCCCTTCGCCACGGAGTACTGCAAAGCCGTCCATCCGCGGTCGTCCCTCGCGTTGACGTCGGCCTTATACGCCAGCAGGACCTCCGCGACCTCTTTATGATTCACAGACACGGCGTAATGCAGAGGCGTATATCCGCCCGTCGATCTGGCGTTGACGTCGGCGTGATGCTCCAGCAGGATTTTCACTACTTCCGCGTGCGAGCCCAAAACCGCATCCGCCGCGTGATGCAGGGGCGTCCAGCCGTCCTTGTCCTTCGCATTCACATCGGCCGTCGCGGCCAGTAATTCCGTCAAGTCCTCAAAGCCTCGATACGCGGCGAGATGCAAAGGAGTTTGACCATCGTTGGCTTTCGCATTCACGTCCGCGTTTGCGCCCAGCAACACTTCCGCGACGTCTTCATGCCGCTCGAACACCGCCGCGTGCAAAGCAGTCCACCCGTCTTTCGCCCTCGCATTCACATCGGCATGGCCGTTCAATAGGACCTTCGCGAACCCGCGATCGCCCTTCGCCGCCGCGCAGTACAGCGGAGTCCACCCATTTCGATCTTTAACATTCACCTCCGCTTTATGAGCCAGCAGCAATTCCGCCACGTCTGTGCTGCCGCGCTGCACTTCGTACAAGGGTGTTTCGCCCCCGTTGTCTTTAGCGTTGACATCCGCGTTGGCCTTCAACAGCAGCTCCGCCGCGTCTTTGTGTCCCTTGAAGGAGGCCCAGTGCAAAGGCGTCCAGCCATTCCTGTCCCAGGCGTTCACGTCGGCCTGGTGGCGCAGCAGCAGCGCCATCACGTCAATCTTCCCCGCAGACGACGCTCGCTCGAGCGGCGTCTGGCCGGAATTATCCAACGCGTCGACTTCAGCCCGATTCGCCAGCAGTAACTCCGCCGCATCCTCGCGGCCATTCAAAGCTGCAACGTGCAAAGGAGTCTCGCCGCGGTCGTCCCGGCTCGAAATCAGGTCGGGATGATCTTGGAGCAGGGCCGTAATCTTCCCTAAATCCCCCACCGCCGCCGCATCATGAATCGCACCGCCGCAGGCGAGCACCGGAATTGCGAAAAGCAGGCGGCCGCTCATGCCATAACTATGTCACAGCCCTGTTATTGCAAAATGCAGGGAAGTACTTTACACTGTGAAGTACTTCGCTATGACGCTCTTCGATCTGCTGTTCATTGTCCTGTTTCTGACTTCGGTTGTCACCCTGTTGACGGCCGCAGTGGCCGCCCTCCGTGGACGCGGCCGGAAAGCCCTCAGCATTCTGCGGACGTTCGGGATCTGCCTGGCGATCTACCTCGCAATCGTGGTAGCAGTCGCGCTCGCGTCCCCACAGCGCGTTATAAACATCGGCGAACCCCACTGCTTCGACGATTGGTGCATCACCGTTGAACACGCCGAACACCACGGCGCCCAGTTAAACGTAACCTTTAAGGTATCGAGCCGGGCCCTGCGCGTCACCCAGCGTGAAAAAGGCGTCCAGGTTTATCTCTACGGCGCCGGCGGCCGCCGCATCGATCCCGCCCCGGACCCACTGGCGATACCACTCGACCTTCGCATCGGACCCGGCGAATCATTCGAAACCCTGCGCACCTTCACGGTGCCCAGCGACGCGCGAGACCTCGGCCTGGTGGTCGCGCACGAAGGATCCTTCTGCTTCCCTGCCTGCTTCATCATCGGCGACGACGGGAATCCTCTCCACAAGAAAACCATCGTGCCGTTGCCCCTCCTCACTTCCAGGGAATTCCCTTGACGAAGTCGGTCAGCCCGATTCCAATGTCTCTTTTAGGATTGAACTTTCGCAGGCCGCCGCCCGGAGCAATCACCGCACACCTGTAGTATACGGGAGGAGTTCGCTGGCGAGCGGATTGGATTTGCCTCAGGGCAGTCATCGCGTCGGTAAGGTCAACGCATTGCCAAGAAACAGGGAAGATAAACAAGGATAAACAAGATAAACAAGGATAAACAAGGACAGCCCGCGTGTTTCCTTACTACCCTCTCTCGGAGACTCTGCGCAGCGGGAAAGCTTTGATTCTACTCATGCATCGCCGTAGGTGCGTCTAGCTTGGGGACAAGCTCCGACATAGATTCCGGAAACACGCGGGCTGTCCCCTGTTTTTCCCTGTTTTTCCCCTGTTTTTCCCAAAATGCCAGATCCAGGGCGATTGACCGCTCAGGCGGCGCTCGACAGTGGTACTTCTCCGGACGCGAAGCGATGCCTACGCCAGGATACGGCGGGCTTTTCAAAACATAGCAATCTAGTAAGAAGTGGGCGAATCACCCGCTTTTTCTCCAAGGGGACGGAGCCGTCCGCCACATTCGCCAGATTTTAAAATGCGTCGATTCTGACTGTCCCTTTCGGCCCCTTTCGGCCTCGGCCCCTTCGGCCCTTGACTACGAGAGGGACCTGTGCGATACTCGCCTCTCTGTCGACCATCAGGATAGTAGGCGTCCTTTCCTTGGCGTTGGCGGGCTGCGTTCCCGACTACGCAAGCACTGCGTCCTGCTCGGTTGCCTCGGGAAGTTCAACCGTGTTTACCGGCGTGAGTTGTTCCCCGATCGACGCGCAATTGAGCAATCTCGATTGGGGCGCTCCCATCAATGGAAGCATTACTGGCGGTAATTCGGGTGGATTGGGCCCCGCGACGAACAGCGCCTCAGGAGGGCCGTGGCCTGAAGCGGTGGGCACGACGCTGAGCGCCGCCATTGGAGGGAACTCCTTCACAATCTCCTCGAATGACCAGCTTACGCGTGCCGACAACACCCAACAGGCGTGGAACGGAACTAACTGGATAAATGCTGCATTGGTTAACCCCACGAATAATTATTTTGCGGGGCACTTCGGAGCCCCCACCTTGCCCACATCCACCCCGCCTTTTGGAGACAATCTACTGGGCGCGATCGCGCCGCCGGGCGGCAGCGGCGGTGCGCCTGAGATCACGCTGACGTTCACGGAGGCCTTGTCTTATATCGCCTTCCAAGTTAGCTCCGCCACAAATTCGAATTTCACGGCGCAATTGCTGGCCTTCAATTCGCTAGGCCAGCAGATCGGCACCTTCCAGGTCATGGACACTGGAGCGGGCGGGACTTGCGCCGGCTTGACCCACAATGGCCCCGAACCATGCAACGATGCGCCCCTTATTCAGTTTTACGACCCGACAGTCAGCATTACGAAGGTGGAACTGATCATGACCGACGACCTCTCAGGCGTCTATATCGACGAGTTGGAGGCCACCACGGCTCCCGAGCCGGGGACAATTGGCATGATGCTATTGGGATTGGCGGCTGGCTATCGTGCCCTAAAATTGGCGCGTAGATCGTAGCGGCGGGCAGAGCGCCGCGGCGTTATCGTGCTGCGTATCGATCGCCGAGCGGCCGGTTCCGCTCCGTCCACCAGGGATACGCCGACTATTCCTTAAACCGCGAAAGCACGAAAGCGACTGCCTGACGTGACTCCTTACGAGATTCGAAACCCGGAAACCCGGGACGACCCGCATGTTTCCATGAATTGATCGTTACTTCCCCACCGGCAACCCAAACCCAAACCTCGACTCCCTCACCACCCCCGACCCGTCCACAATCGCCGTCGCCACAAACCCCGGACCTTCTGGGGTCCCGAATCTCAGGTCGATCAACTGCACCTCCGTCGCCCCGTCCGCCAGCTTTTCGGACTTCCAAAAGGGCAGTTGATCGAACTTGCTGAACACCTCAAAGGGACGAGTCTTCAGCGCCGCTTCATTCGGTGGACTCGGATACTCGATGCGCCCTTCTGAAGGATCGAACTCCGTATTCAAATCCACCGGCACATCGACCACATATCCATCGCCCTCCGCCACGCCGCGCCACTTAAACGGTGTCCATCGATTCGGAATCGCGCTCAACCGGATTGCCGGCTGCCCGTTATAAAGCCTCGCGCCCATCACCGCCAGAGCCCTTTGATGCGCTGCGAATCGACCTCCCTCATACGCCGCGAGGAACGCCAGTGCGACCCACGCCCACCCCCGCTTCGCTCCCGAGCTTTTCTTCGCGCCGATCTCAGAGCCGACCAACCCCGCGAGCCCAGGCGCGGCCACGGCCAGCAGCAGTGCGAGCCAGATCCACGGGTCGACAACATCCGTCATATCCAGATGCAGCCAGCGCGCCGAAAACGGCAGCAGCAGACGGATTCCGTAAGTGTTCGTCCAATCGAGCAGCAGGTGGCTCATCACCGCCGTCAGACACCACGCATAGGAAACCAAGCTGCGGCTGCGGAATAACAAAATCAAAACGAGTGCCCACACCGGCGCCGCTACCAGCGAATGCGCGATCCCGCGATGAAACTCCAGATAAGTGAGCGAACCGCCCGCCCAGGACACGATATCGATGTCGGGCATGTTCGCCGCGACCACCATCATCGCCGTGTTTTTCCCCGACACCCGCGCGAGCATCAGCCCGACCAGCGAATGCGTGATGTTATCCATACCGCTCCGGGATCAGAATGGTCAGCGCGTCGCGAACAATCTCGATGGTCGCGGGCGAACGCCCCAGATATTCGCCGTCGATCTGAATCGGCGCATCGCCCAGCAGCTCGATTCTGGTCGAGCGCACCGTGCGCACGCCGGGCATCCTCTGCACCTGCTTCACCGCCACGCCCATCATGTAAAAAGCGTAGCGCAGAGGGTTCGAGCCTTCGAACATCACGGTCTCAAAATCGTCGGTCAGCAGCGAGGCGCCGCGCGCCAGCTCCAGATCGCCTCCGTAATTTTTCACCCGCGCCACCAGCGCGAATCCGCAAGGATACGTATCGCCGTTGATGCGCGTCTTGAGCTGCCCCACGCGCTTGACGATCTGCGAAAATCCCGCCACCCAATACGCCAGCTTGCCGGTTTTCGATTTCAACCCCACATGCAGATCCACTACCACCTGCGCATCGAATCCGGCGCCCGCCATCATCAGGAAATGACGAGCGGGCTGGCCCATCTGCCAGATTTTGCCCAGTGAGATCCGCTTGGGAACGCAGCGGGACAGACGGTCGATCGCCCGCTCCAGGTTCGACCCCAACCCCAGTTCCATCGCCAGTACATTCGCCGTGCCGCCCGGAAGCACGCCCAGATGCACATCGGACCCGAGTTGGCCGCCGACCATTCCTCCGTTCATCCCGTTCACTACTTCATTAATAGTGCCGTCGCCGCCCAGGACCAGAATCAGATCGGCGCCTTCCCTCACCACCTGCGCCGCGATTTCCGTGGCGTGACCCGCCTTGTCGGTAGCGACGAATCGGGGATGAAGACTCGCGCGCGCGAGTGCGTCAGTGGTACGTTGTAAGGTGCGCTCAGGGTTGCGTCGGAATTTGCCGGCCGCAGGATTATAGATGAGCACCGGCTGCTGATATGTTGCGATCTCCCCAGTATAACTCCCAAAGAATCGAACAGTTGCGCGACCAGCTGCGCCGTCATGAGCATCTCTATTACGTGCTCGACGCGCCCGAAATCACCGACGCTGAGTATGACGCGATGATGCGCGAATTGAAGGAGTTGGAGGCCGCGCATCCCGAATTTTCCTCGCCCGATTCGCCTACACAGAGGGTAGGCGGCAAGCCTCGCGAAGGGTTCGTCAAGGTGGTGCATTCGGGTCCGATGTTGAGTCTCGATAACGCGCTCGACGAGGTGGAATTGCGCGATTTCGACCGCCGCGTGCACGACCTCTTAGGCGACGAACCCTATACGTATGTTGCAGAGTTGAAGCTGGATGGCCTGTCTCTCGCGGTCCAATATCGCGACGGCCTATTCACGCAGGCGGTCACTCGCGGCAATGGGACGGTGGGCGAGGACGTCACCGAAAACACGCGCACCATCAAGTCGCTTCCGCTCCGTGCCAAAGGAACCTTCGAAGTCCGCGGCGAGGTGGTGTTCAACAAAAAAGCCTTCGAAAAACTCAACGCGGAACGCGAACTGACTGACCTGCCGAGGTTTGCGAATCCACGCAACGCCGCCGCCGGATCGCTGCGAGTGCTGGACCCGGCGATCACGGCCTCGCGTCAGCTCGATTTTTACGCCTATTTTCTGTTTCCGCCGTTGCCTTCGCAATGGGAATCTCTCGAATCCCTCCATAAAATGGGCTTTAAAGTAAATAGTCATCGTAAACATTGTTCTGGAATCGATGAATTAGTTGAATATTGCAAGCAATGGGAAGCAAAACGGGACGATTTACCGCTCGAAATCGACGGCGTGGTGGCGAAAGTCGACTTGATCGCGCAGCAGACCAGGCTCGGATGGACCGCGAAGGCTCCGCGGTGGGCGATCGCCTTCAAGTTTCCTGCCAGGCAAGCCCAAACGCTGGTCGAAGATATCGGGGTCAACGTCGGACGCACGGGTGCCGTCACGCCGACGGCCTTCTTCACACCCGTAAATATCGGCGGGGTGATGGTTTCGAAAGCCACCCTCCACAACGAGGACGAAATCGGCCGGTTAGGCGTGCAAATTGGTGATACCGTGCTAGTTGAGCGCGCCGGCGATGTGATTCCCAAGGTTGTCAGGGTGGTCAGTGTGGGGGAATACCGGCGCCCCTTCGCGATGCCCAAAAATTGCCCCAACTGCGGCGAAGAGATCGTGCGCGCGGAGGGCGAGGCGATCAGCCGCTGTATCAACACCAATTGTCCGGCGCGCCTCAAGGAATCCGTGATCCACTTCGCGGGCCGGGGCGTAATGGACATCGACGGGCTAGGCGAAGTTCTAGTCAATAATCTGGTCGATTCCGGCTTGGTGAAAAACGTTGCCGACCTCTACAAGTTGACTGTCGAAGACCTTATAAAGATGGAAAGGATGGGTGCCAAGTCTGCAATAAACGTCATAAATCGAATTGAACTGTCACTTAAGCAGCCCTTAAACCGCCTGATTTCCGGTTTAGGAATCCCCTTTGTAGGGGAGCGAACGGCGCAGATTCTGGCGGAAACCTTTGGCGATCTCGACAAGATTATGAACGCCAGCGAAGACGAGTTGAAGAAAGCGGAAGAGGTGGGTCCGAAAGTGGCCCACAGCATCCACCAGTTTTTCGAGCATCAGGCCAATCGCGAACTGGTGGAGAGGCTGCGCGAGGCCGGGTTCGATTTCACGTACACGGTTACGCGGCACACGGGGAAACTCGAAGGCCTCACGTTCGTGCTGACCGGCACGCTTCCTACTTTGACGCGCGAAGAAGCGCAGGCGCGCATCGAAACGGCGGGCGGCAAAATTCTGAAATCGGTGAGCAAGAAAACGAACTACGTGATCGCGGGCGAGGAGGCGGGATCGAAGCTCGATAAGGCAAAGGAACTGGGGATCAAAGTGATCGATGAAGCGAGGTTGATCGGAATGATGGAATGAGTCATTTCTGGGAGATCCTCAAAGCGCTAGGACCTTGGGGATTGCTGATCGTCTCGACCGTGGAGTCGCTGGGCATTCCGAATCCTGGGGGCACGGACTGGCTGCTGGTATTCATGGCGATCGCTCGGCCATCCGACGCCGCCTGGTGCGCGGCGATGGCTGTGCTGGGATCGCTGATCGGCACGGCGGTTTTTTTCGACGTGATGCAGCGCGGCGGGGAAAGATTGCTGGTCCGATATACGTCCTCGGAAGGCGGAATAAGATTCCGGGCCTGGTTCCATCGCTACGGCCTGGTGACGGTGTTCATCCCGGCGCTGGTGCCGCTTCCGTTTCTGCCCTTCAAAGTGTTCGCGGCCTGCGCCGGGGCGATGGGTGTGAACCGGTGGCGATTTCTGGGTGTGCTCGCGATTGGAAGGATCCTGCGGTATTCGGGCCTCGCGTACCTGGGAGTCAAGCTGCGGACTGTCGAGAATTCCAAGGCTTGGGTGAAAGCGCACACCTGGCACATGGCGCTTTTCGCGGTCGGTATATTTTTGTTTTTCTACTTACTACTGAAGTTTTTGGATCGCGAGGCGGTCGTAAGCCGCTGAAGGACAGGTCGGGGCCAGTCCTACTACTTCTCGGGCGAGCCTGCGCCCGCGGGGGCGGTCACGGGAGCTTTGGTAAGTTCCCTGGTTCGCTCCTCGATGTGGTCTTTCATTTTCAGGAGCGGCACTCCTTCAATCAGCCACTTCGGTGGTTCTTTATCGCTGAGACGATAGTCGAAGAACTCCTTCATCCGGACTGTGTAGTCTTTCATGTTCTCCGGCTTGCGGAGGCCGTGGTTCTCGCCTTTGTACTGGAGCATGACTACCGGTTTGCCCATGCGCCGCAAAGTGTTGAAATACTCGATACCTTGGGTCCAGTCGACAGCGCCGTCTTTATCGTTATGCAGGATGATGAGAGGCGTGGTTACGTTCTTCGCATGATAGACGGGACTGTTCCGGACGTACGCCTCCATGTTATCCGTGGGACTGCCCGAGAAGCGGCCCTGACTGCTCTCGAAGATCGGCTGATTCGCTGAGCCGCTGTTCCAATAGATGGCGTTGTACATGGCGATCATGTCCGTCAAAGGAGCGCCCGCGATGGCGGCCGCGAACATGTTGGTTTGAGTTACTAAGAACGCAGTCTGATAACCGCCCCAGGAGTGACCGTGTATGCCGACGTGCTTCGCGTCCACGATTCCGGTTGCGATGGCGGCCTTCACCGCGGGCAGGACGCACCATACCGCGGACATTCCCGGATCATTCACTCTATAGACAATGTCCGGAGTCAGAACCGCGTAGCCGTTGCTGGTATAGGCGGCAATATTGAAGCCGTTATAAGTCGGCTGCGGATAAGTGTTGGTACCTTGCGAAAGCTTCTCGTAGATATAGGTGATCGTCGGATAGCTCTTACCTTGCTCGTAGTTCGCGGGCAGATAGAGAGTGCCTTGCAGCTTATCGCCCTTGTCACTCGTATAGTCGATCAGACGGGAGCCCTTGGTCCACAGGAAATCCTTCTGCTGTGGATTGGCGTCGGTGATCTTCGGTCCAGGGCCTCCGTTGACGGCTATGTGATAGTTCGGAAACTCGGTGACAGTCTCACGAGTGTAGAGATAGACATCCGCGCGCTTGGCTTTCATCAGTGTTGAGTAGGACGCCTCATCCCACGCCAGCATTTGCGCGGTCTTGCCGGGAGGAATCACCGCAACGCCTGCCTTCTTGGTCCATTCACCGTAGGCGTTGACGTACATCGGCTGGTTCAGGTCGATCCCTTTCTCATCCGGATCCAGACGATAGCGGCTGCGGTAGCGGATCTTGTCCTTCTTTCCATTCACCGTGAGATTCACGCCAGCGCCGCCGTGGACAGGGGCTTTCCAGATATCCCACCCATCGCTGAGCAGCACCGCGCTCGAATCCTTAGACCACCCGATGGGACGATGCGGAGGCTTCACTACGTTGTGATCGTCCTCGGTATCCCAGAATGTCGCGGGGATCTGTTTGGTGATGTTATAGGACTGCCCAGTGGAAGCTTCGTACGTATAGTAAACGCCATCGTCGTAATAAAGGATATGCGAGCCATCGGGTGAGGCTCCCATGACGTAGCGCGCTTTCTTCACGGCCAACTTCCGCGCTCCAGTCTTCAGGTCGATCGAGTAAACATCTTCAAAGCTCTGACCGCTCAGATGAGAGTCAAGCTCATAGTTACGAATATCGATACCGAGAGCGTACTTAGAGTCCGCATTCGCCGTGACCACCCGCACATCGTCATCGCCTAATCGCAGAAACTTGTGTTCGGCCGGCCGGTAAGCGCACAGGAAGCTGAAATTCTTGTCGGCGTTTTCCTGCACCTGCTGCATGGGCTGGAGGCGGGAGTCTTTATAGTGCCAGATGACCATATCGGGCAGGTCAGGCGTGTCATCCGGCTTGGCCTTCGCATCAGCCTCTTCGGTCTTCGAGTCAGCGCCTTTCTTTTTCGGACGCAGCTCATGAATGCCGAAGGTGACTTCAGAGAGATCGGCCATCCAGCTCGCGTTGCGACTGGGACTCACTGACATCCCTTTAGGAAAGGATGAGTCCTTCGACGGATCGAAGATGATTTTTTGAAAGCCTCCGCCGGCTTTGGTAAACGCGACCACAGTGTAAAGCTTGTCTTCCCAAGCTTTATCTTCGGCGCCGCGCATGGTGGCGAGACCGTCGCCGTTTTCGGTCCAGCTCAGACCTTTATAAGAAGCCTTCGCGCTATCGAGAGGCGACACCGCTCCTGTGGACATATCGCGGACCTCGATGCCATTGCCGATTTTATCCTGCGCGTCGATAATCCAGGCGAGTGAGTTGCCCTTCTTATCGAAAGAGAAGTCAGAGACGTTGCCGACGTTCATCTCATTGCCGGACGCCATTTCATAGAGGATCAGGTCGGCCCCCGTGGGCTTGTCATCGGCCGGAGCGCCGGGCGCCGGAGCGGCGGCAGGTGGACCGGCAGGTGTTGCCGGGTATCGATGCATCGCCAGCATAGACGCGCGCTCGCCTGAAAATGCGAAGCGGCGGACCTTCTCGAATTCGGTCTTCTTGCCGGTCGCCAACTCGACGACGATCACACGGCTCTGCACCGGCTTCTTGGCTTTCTTCAGCGTCTTGGCTTCCTTCGCTGTCGGATAGGCCAGGAACGCGGCCCACTTGCCGTCGTCGGAAATAGCCAGGTCGCGGCCAGCCGGCGCGGGCGCGGGAGGCCCTCCGGCGGGCGGATCGATGCGCGGAATTTCGCCAATCGGGAAGTGCTGCTCCTTGCCGTCACGCAAATTACGGACCACGACCTCACTGTTTCCTTCGGCCGGCGAGACTCGATACGCGAACCAGATTCCGTCCGGGGAAACCGACGGGGATTGAATGCGCTTCCAGGCCAGGATGTCATTCAACTGGATGGGACGCTGGGCCGTATCAGCCGATGCGCAGGCGGCGGCGAACACAAAAAGGGCTAGAAACCGGTAATGCTTCATAAGTTGGATACTAACACTGAAATGCGCCGTTTGCTGGCCCAAAGAGCCGCGACCAACGGAAGCGGTCAAACTCGAATGATTAGACCGGTCCAGGAAAGGACCGCTCCCTATGGTCGCGGCTCCGTGAATGCCGCTCGGAGTAAAATTTGTACATATGAAGCTGTTGATCCCGGCCGTTCTGATCGCTGCCGCCCACGGGCAGTCCGCTTTTGAAGTCGCCTCGCTGAAGCCGGCGAACGCGGGCAATAACGGCGTCCAAGGAGGCTGCCGCGGGATCGACACGAAATACTCGGGTGCGAACGAAAGGGCGTCGGCGCCGCCGCTGGGCCGCTGCGTCATCACCGATGCGCGCCTCAACCACATGATCTCCATCGCTTTTCAGGTCGGCTCCATGGCGTACATCAAAGGCGGTCCCGACTGGGTCGGTATGGGCGGGCCCCGCTTCAGCGTCGACGCCAAGGCGGAGGATCCTACGAAAGCGACGGAGCAGCAGTTGCTCGAAATGCTTCAGGCACTGCTCATCGAGCGGTTCCAATTGAAGTACCATCGCGAGGTCAAGGAAATGCCAGGTTACGCGTTGACGGTGGCGAAAAATGGACCGAAGCTTCACCCGGCCCAGGGCGAAGACGCGGGATTTAGTTTTGGGGACGGCAAGCCGCAACCCGGCCAGCCGACGTGTCTGACGGCCCGCAAATGGCCGGTTTCGATGCTCGCGAACGTCCTTACGCAGATGGGAAAAGGGCCCACGGTGGATAAGACGGGCCTGACGGGCGAGTACGACTTTAAACTGTGCTGGAACGACACTGACGGTCCGTCGCTGTTTTCCGCCTTGCAGGATCAACTGGGGTTGAAGTTCGAGCCACAAAAAGTACCCGTGTCATTCTTCATTGTAGACTCGGCGCAAAAGCCGGCGGCGAATTAGATTATGAAGCGGTTTATCATAGCGATCCTGCTGCATGTCTCTCTCCACGCCCAGACTCTGACATTCGAGGTAGCTTCCGTGAAACGCGGTCGCCCCGACGGGGGCTACAGCGGAGGCTGCCATGGAATCGACTCCACCTATGCGGCAAGCAATGCCGCCTCCGCCCCGCCCCTCAGCCGATGCGTAATCAACGATGCGCGCCTCAGCCACCTTCTTGGCATCGCGTTCGGGTTCCGTTCGCTGGAGTTTTTGAAAGGCGGACCGGACTGGGCTAAGTCCGGCGATATCCGGTTTAATATCGAGGCGAAGGCTGAGGACCCCAAGGCGACCGAAGCGCAGCTCCTGGCGATGCTGCAGACGCTGCTGATCGAACGGTTTAGCCTGAAGTTTCATCGCGAAACTGTGGATGTACCAGGGTTCGCGTTGGTGGTCGCGAAGAACGGCTCGAAAGTCCGCCCGGCCGAGGACGGTGGAGAACCAACAATTCGCTTCAGCCCTTCCTCTAAGCCAATTGAAGGTCAGCCGACCGTGGCGACTGCGCGCAACTATTCGATGGCCATGCTGGCGGAAATGCTGACCCAGATTCAACCGCGGCCCGTCAACGACGAAACCGGGTTGAAGGGCTTCTATGATTTCAAGCTTTCATGGGATGACAACGCTGGTCCATCGCTGGTGACGGCGCTCCAGGAACAACTTGGAGTCCGTCTCGAAGCACGAAAAGTTCCGGTGTCGATCTTCGTCATCGATTCAGCCCAAAGGCCCACAGAAAATTGAAAGAAAGTGGACGCATGGCGTAAGCCTCAGGGATTCGCCGGTTAAACTGCGCTTTCGACGATCCTGAACACAACCGCCGAGGCCCAGCCCAGGCCCGCGCCGAGGATGCCTCCAGCGATCACGTCGCTCAAGAAGTGCATCCCCAACAGGATTCTCGAACAGGCGACGCTCGCCGCGCAGAACAACAGTTCCGCGCGCATCGCGGGATAGAATGCTCCCAGCGAGATGGCGACTGCGAAAGCTGTAATCGTATGGCCCGACGGGAAGGAGAATTGATCGGGAGGCAGCAGAGTCGCCCAGCAATGCGGCTCCATCGCGCACGGTCTTTTCCTGCCGAACGCGCGTTTGAGTTTCAGGAACAGGCCGATGCCAGCGCCCACCGCGAAGGCGGTCGCAAGGAGAGCCGCGAAACGCTCCGGCCCTCCGAATAACGCAACCATTCCTCCGATTCCGTACCACAGCCAGCCATCTCCGCAGCGGGTAGCGGCGATCATCCACAAACGCAACCACCGTGGAGGACGCCAGCGATTCACCTGGCGCATCAGCCGGTGATCCCCTAATTCGACCCAGTGTAGAACTGAGGTCTGCATGTTACCTTTTTAATGCCCTGGTATAACAGGGGTGTGACACTGCTATAAAACAATTGTGAATAAAATTGATTTCATCTATTTCGACGCCGGCGGAGGGCATAGGGCCGCTGCCACGGCGCTGAAAGCCGTGATCGATCAGCAACATATTCCCTGGGAGGTGAGGCTCGTCAATTTGCAGGAAGTGCTGCATTCGCTTGACGTTTTTCGTAAGGTAACCCGCATACGCCTCGAAGATATCTATAATCTGATGCTCGCTAAAGGCTGGACACTCGGGTCGGCGCAAGGTCTGTTGTTTATGCAAGGAGTGGTCCGGTTGTACCACGATTCGACAACCGGCCTCCTTTCGCGGCATTGGTTGGAGTCTCAACCGGACATCGTCGTTTCGCTGGTTCCCAACTTCAATCGTACTCTCTTTGCAGGTTTGCGCCGGGCGCTGCCCGATGTCCCCTATGTGACCATCCTCACGGATTTCGCGGATTATCCTCCGCATTTCTGGATGGAAAAGCAGGATCAATACTTCATCTGCGGCACCAGGAAAGCTGTCGAGCAGGCGCGGGCGATGGGTCATCCGGAGGATCGAATCTTTCGTACGTCAGGGATGATTCTGCGGCCTGGTTTTTATGAACCGGTCAACGTCGATCGCGCAGCAGAGCGGGTGCGGCTCGGACTTGATCCTGATAAACCTACGGGGCTGGTCTTATTCGGAGGCCAGGGGTCGAAAGCGATGCTCGAGATCGACCGGAAGCTGGACGATACGCAGTTGATTTTCGTCTGCGGAAAGAATAAATCGCTGGCGGAAAAGTTGCGGGCGCGCAGGCCGCGGGCGAAACATTTTATCGAAGGGTTCACGGCGGAGATTCCGAAATACATGTACATTTCGGACTTTTTCATCGGCAAACCTGGGCCCGGCAGTATTTCCGAAGCCGTGGCGATGAAGCTTCCCGTGATCGTCGAGCGCAACTTATGGACGCTGCCGCAGGAGCGCTATAACGCCGATTGGGTCACCGAGCACGGCGCGGGTCTGGTCCTGCCGAATTTCCGACAGGTGCATCACGCCGTAGATCGGCTGCTGGCTTCGCTCCATGAGTATCGCGCGAACGTCGAGAAGATTGAGAATCGCGCCGTGTTTGAGATTATCGACATTTTGAAGGCTATCGGGAAATGAAGACCGCTCTGGTTTGCGCGTTGATGGCAATCTCCGCCTTCGCGCAGGAGAAGGTGATTTTCGACACCGATTGCGCGTACTTCAACGACGACGGCGCGGCGTTGGTGATGCTGCTGCAAAGGCCGAAACAGGTGGCGATTGAAGGCATCACGGTGGTTCCCGGCAACTTCTGGCCGGCGACCGGCGCGCCGCTCATGACCCATATTCTGGAGCTGATGCACCGCGCCGATGTGCCTCTTTATTTCGCGGCGCAGGCTCCACTGGTGCATACCCGCGCGATGACGACGAGAGAATCGGGGGTCGAATACATGGGCGCGTTTACAAGCGATGCGATGGAATATTCGGGCCCAGTGAAGGGCATCGATTTTCTGATCGACGCCATCGAAAAGTCGCCGGGCCAGGTCACGATTCTGGAGCTGGGTCCGATGACCAATCTCGCAATTGCTCTGCGCCTGCGGCCGGAGCTGGCATCGAAAATCGGCCGCCTGGTTTTCATGGGCGGGGCGATGCATGGCAGAGAGTTCAATTTCTGGTTCGATCCGGAGGCGGCGCAAATCGTGATGCGGTCGGCCATTCGAAAGAAGATCATGTTCGGCCTGGATATTTGCGAGCGCGCGCCCGCCGGTAAAGTGCAGATCACCGCGCGCACGCCCATCGGGGATCTGTATCGCGACGATCGGAAGAAGAATCCATCGCCCTATATGTGGGACGCGCTGCCGGCGGCGTACCTGCTCGACTCCGGATTCGTCACCAGGCGTGAGACGAAGTATTTAGACGTCGATACGGTGTTTGGTAAAAACTACGGAGCGGTGATTCCCCTCGATCGCTCATTGGCTCCGGAGGCCACGCCTGTCGACGTGATGCTCGACCTGGACGCGCCGCGATTCTTTGCGCTGTTTCAATCGCTGATACACTGAAGATCTGATCGTTGTTATGCTTGCAGCACTCGTATTTGCTGATACGAGTGGCAGCGGTCCGTATTACACCGCCCAAAGCATCGCCAATTCCGCTGCCGGTGTGGCCGGGCTTTACGCGCCGAACACCTTCGTTACCATTTACGGCACGAACCTTGCCTACGCGACGGCTTATCTGACGCCCGCGGAAGTGTCGGGCGGAGTTTTGCCCACGGTGCTGGGGTCGACCGGCGTGCGCGTGCTGATCAACAATATCCCGGCGAACATTTATTATGTCTCGCCGACGCAGGTGAATCTGCTGATCCCGACTTCGCTTGCGCCCGGTCCGGCGATGCTGCAACTGGTGGTCGACGCGCTGGCCGGTCCGGCGATTCCGATCATGCTGCTGAATGCGGCTCCAGGTTTTTTTCAATTGGACGCGACCACGGTGCTGGGCGTGCATTTGGACGGGTCGACCATCACAGCCGCATCGCCCGCGAAGTCCGGGGAGATCGTGGTGTTGTTCGCTTCCGGCCTGGGACCGACCAATCCCGCGGCGATTCCCGATCAGATTCCGCAGGCGGCGGCCAGCGTGACTCCGATGAGCAGTTTCAGCATGCTGATTAACGGTGTTGCGGTCGATCCACATCAGATTCTCTATGCGGGAGTGGTGCCGACCTTTGCAGGGCTGTTTCAGATTAACGTGCAGTTGCCGGCGAATTTGCCGTCGAATCCACAGATTCAGATTGGTTATGCGGGGACGTTCAGCCCAACGGGGCGGGTGTTACCTGTGCAGTGATTCGCGCGAGGACGGAGCTATAAGAGCGGTCCGCCAAATCTTCGCAGGCGCGAGCCAGGAAGCCGGTCATGTTGGCTACCGCGAAGCTGACCCCGTTTAGATTTCTCTCCACAGGCACGCCCGGCATCGGGCGCGCGTAGCCTGACGCGTAGAAAGTCTCGCCATCCCGTCGATACCGGTCGCGCGGGCAAGCGGCATCCTGCCCGACGCGAATGACGCCCGGCAGATCGCCTGGAAACGCACCGGCGGCTGCGATGAAAATTGCTCTCGAAAGAAACGGCGCGAATCTTTCTGCGTGCCGCGAGCTGCCCAAGCTCAAGTTAATGATGTCCACTCGTTGCGCGATGGACCATTCGATGGCGGCCAGCAGCGTGTCGATGTTGGTTCGCAATTCGCGCTCGAAGATGCGAACGGCGAGGCACTCGGCATCGGGCGCCTTCTCTTGAATCGCGGCCATGACGGCGGTGCCGTGGCCCAGGCGGTCTAAGAAATCGTGCTCCGGCCAGCCTCCGTCGACGCGTGTAATGTGTGGATGCGATGGATTCACACCGGAGTCGATTACAGCGATGCGAATTCCAGCCACACTTTTCCTTCTCTTAGATTGATGACTTGATCGGCGATTTCGGCCAGCGCCGCGCGATGCGTGATCACGATGACGGTCGAGTTGCGCAGATTCTCGCGCAGGCTGCGGGCGATCAGTTTTTCGGTGTCGGCATCGAGAGCCGAGGTCGGCTCATCGAGCACCAGCACGCGTGGACGCCGCAGCAACGCGCGGGCGATGGCGATCCTTTGACGCTCCCCGGCGGAGAGCGCGAGTCCGCGTTCGCCGGTTTTGGTTTCGTAGCCTTCGGGAAGGCGGAGAATCAGTTCCGCGAGTCCAGCCGCGGTTCCGGCAGCTTCAATTTCCGTACGGGTGGCGAGGGGCTGCGCGTAGGCGATGTTCTCGGCGATGGTCGCGTTAAACAGGTACGGCGACTGGTCGACCAGGCCGATGTGCTCGCGGACATCTTTAATGCGCAGATCGCGGAGGTCACGGCCGTCGAGCGTAATCAGGCCGCTATCGGGGTCCAAAAGGCGGACGAGAAGGTCGGCGACGGTGGACTTTCCGACGCCGCTGGGGCCGAGGATCGCGCAGAAGGTTCCGGCGCGGACCGAGAAGGAAACCTCGCTCAAAACGTCCGCGCGGTCGTGCCGCAGAGTTACGTTTTCGAATACGATGTCGCCCCGGACTTCTTCGAGAGCGGCAGCGGCGGGCCGCTCCGTAATTTCAGGCGCGGTGTCGAGAACTTCGAAGATGCGCGCCAGAGAAATGCGAGCCGCAGCGAGATTCGCCGCGAGTCCCATCATGGTTTGAACGGGGCTCAGCAGGCGCATGTGATAGGCCATGAACGCGACCAGGGTTCCGATTTTCATGGTGCCGTGAATGATCATCCAGCCGCCGAGCAGAAACACGCCAGCGGTGGCGGCCGTCAGGATCGTACCGGGCAGCGCGCCCGAAAGAAACGACGTCATCTGCAAGCGCAGCAGCGTATCGACAAAGGCGTTGTTGCGCTCCCGGAACTTCTCCGCCTCGCGTTCACCGGCGTTCGCAGTCACCACGGTGCGCATGCCCAGCAGGGTGTCGATGAACAGGCTGCCCAGGTCCGCTCCACGTTCGCGGAGTTGTTTCGTGAACA
The DNA here is from genome assembly GCA_963698105.1 of Bryobacterales bacterium. GTDB lineage: Bacteria > Acidobacteriota > Terriglobia > Bryobacterales > Bryobacteraceae > Palsa-187. The sequence continues at coordinate 272,853 of CAVOPN010000018.1, read as the reverse complement.
CCATCAGCCTTCGTTGAAAATGACGAAACGTGATCAGGCTCACGGGGACGAAAATCACGCTGAACAGGAACAGCTTCCAACTAAGAAGCACCATCATCGCGACGCTGCCAACCAGGAAAACCACGTTGCTCAGCACCGATAGCAGGGTGTCGGCGGAGACCCTTTGCACTTCGCCGATATCATTATTAAGGCGCGAGACGAGATCGCCCAATCGCCACTTCGCGTAGAACCGCGGCGAGAGAGTTTGCAGGTGCTGGTAGAGCGCCAGGCGCATATCGAACAGCATCGCGGCGGATACGCGGACGTAGCGGTAGCTGGATAGAATGTTGAGCAGGAATCCGAGCACGGTGGTCGCGAACATCAGCGCCGCTACCTGAATGAGCGCGTGCATGTCGCGCGGCAGCAGCGCGTTGTCGATCAGCAATTTCGAAATGTAGGGCTGCGCGAGGCCGAGCAGGGTCGCGAGGACGCTGATGCCGAGGATCACCGCTAGTCGCGAGGCGTAGGGAGCCAGAAAGGGCTTCAATCGGCGGTATTCGTTCCAGCTAGAGGTCATTTGGAAGTTGGCAGCGCATGGTGCCGCCCCACATTGTCAGATAGATGTCTGCCGACGGTGTCGAGACGAGTCTCGACAGGGCACGCATAAGTGCGTGCGCCACGAGGGGGTTCAAGTTGCACGGCGCGTTCCACTAGCGTTTATTATGCAGTAATGACCCGGAAAATTCTGTTCGCTCTTCTGCTTCCCGTGCTGATGTTTGGGCAGGCTCGGCTGCTGCGGCATCCTTCTTATTCCAAGGGCAAGGTCGCGTTCAGCTATCTGGGCGACATCTGGACCGCCAATGAAGATGGCACGGGCGTGCTGCGCGTGACCGATCATAAGGCCCGGGAGGTTTTCCCGCGCTTCTCGCCGGATGGGAAATGGATCGCGTTTTCGTCGAATCGCGAGGGCAATTACGACGTGTTCGTGATTCCGTCGACTGGCGGGAGGGCCAAGCAGTTGACGTTTCATTCGGCCGACGACAACGTGGTTGGCTGGACGCCCGATGGGAAGAACGTGATCTTCACATCGTCGCGAAATATGGGCGTGTTCCCGAACGTGGCGACGCTGTTCGAGGTATCGGTCGACGGAGGAATGGAGAAGCCGATTGAGACCGATTGGGGCAGCTCCGCCAGCTTCTCGCCGGACGGGACGAAGCTGGCGTTTACGCGGCATCCATCGGTTTGGTCGCGTAAACATTATCGAGGCAGCTGGGCGGCCGATTTGTGGGTGGAGGACGTCGCGGCGAAGAAGTTTACCAGGCTGGCGGATCCGGATTATAAGGGCAACTATCTGTGGCCCATGTACAGCACCGGCGGTTTCATCTACTTCGTGTCGGACGAGATGCCGAATGAGAAGAATGTGAAGTGGGGAAGTCCGGAGATTTTTCAGAGCACCAATAATATCTGGAAGATGTCCGATAAGGGCGGCAAGCCGGTGCAGGTGACGCATCACACTAGCGGCAATTTGTTTTTTCCTAGCATCTCTTCGGACGGGAAGACGATCGTCTACGAAGAGAATTTCGGGCTGTGGAAGCTCGACACCGCGACCGGCAAGAGCAGCGAGATCCGCGTGGATATTAAGTCCGATTTGAAGGAAAGCGATGTCGAGCTGAAGACTGTTACCAGCGAGGCGGAGGGCTTCAACTTGTCTCCATCGGGCAGGCGGGCGGCGATTTCGACGCATGGGGAAATTTTCACGGTGGCGACGGAGAAGGGCGAGGTGCAGCGCGTTTCCGAGACGCCGTGGAGGGAGGAGAATCCGCGGTGGTCGCCTAATGGAAAATGGATCGCGTTCGTTTCTGACCGGACGGGCAGGGAAGAAGTGTGGATCGCGGATGAGATGGGGCGGAACTTGAAGAAAATTTCGGATGTGGATTGCGATAAGTCGGCGCTGGTGTGGGCTCCGGATTCGAAGTCGCTGTTGTGGTCGGGGTCGGATCATAAGCTGCGCCACGTGATCATCGACAGCGGGAAGACGGAGGTGGTGGCGACCGGAGCAGCGGGCAATATTCAGACGCCGCAGTTTTCGCCCGATGGGAAGTGGGTTTCTTACTCGAAGCAGGACGCGCTGCTGCGGGCGCATGTCTATGTGAAGCCGGTCGAGGGAGGGACGGAGAGGGAGATTGGGTCCGATGAATTTCTGGTGTCGTCGGGGGCGAAGTGGACTCCGGATGGCCGGAAGCTGCTGTTGCTGGGAGGGATCGGCGCGCCGGCGATGTCGGCTTTGAATCGGACGGTGCTCCAGCTTTATAGCATTTCGCTGACTAGGAACGAGAAGAATCCGGACGATCACGATGTGGATACGGAGGCGCAGGCGGAGGCGGCTGCCGCGGATACTACGCGGCGAGGGACGGCTCCCAAGGTCGACGTGAAGATTGAGTGGGACGGGCTCGACCAGCGGATACGGCAGTTGACGCATTTGGGAGGGTCGGTGACCGATGTGGTTCCGGCGCCGGATAGCCGGATGTATGCGGTGGTGGTCGGGGGTGGAGCGGAGGATGGGCCCGGGCTTTATACGTTGAGCGAGGATGGCACGCGGTTGACGCGGATTTCGGCTGCGCCTGAAGGTGGAGGTCGCGGCCGGGGCGCTGGTGGGCCTGGCGGTGGGTTCGATCCGCAGTTTGCCAAAGACGGGCGCACGGTTTACTACATGCAGGGGGGAGGGATTTATTCGGTCGCGGTTCCGGCGGCGGCTGCTTCAGAGACTGCGGCAGTTACGGGCGGTGGTCGGGGAGGGCGCGGTGGGGCGGCTCCAACGGGTGCGGCGGCTGCGACACCGAGGAGGGTCGCGTTTACGGTGCGGATTGCGGTCGATAACGAGGCGGAGCGCAAGCAGGTGTTCGAAGAGGGTTGGAGGGTGATGAAGAACCGCTTCTACGACGGGAAGATGCACGGCGTGAATTGGTCCGCGGCGAAGGATACCTACGAATCGCTGCTGCCGAACATCGTCGATAACGATGAGCTGCACACGGTGATGATGCAGATGATCGGGGAGTTGAATGCGTCGCATACCGGCGTGACCGGCGGGGGGGTGCCGGCGGCCGACCGGATTCAGACGCACTACCCTGGGTTCGATTTGTCGCCTGATGCGTCGGGGTTCTATAGGGTCACGCATATTTATAGGAAGGGTCCGGCGGATCACGATTATGTGAAGATTTCGAGCGGGAATTACATTGTCGCGGTCAACGGGCATGAGTTGAAGACTCCGGAGAATTACTGGAAGCTGTTCAATCTGCTGCCGGGGAGGAAGTTCGAGTTTACCGTCAATTCGAAGCCACAGGTCGAAGGCGCGTGGACGGTCAGCCTGGAACCTTTGACGCAGCAGGCGATGGCGAATCTGGAATATGAGCGGTGGGTGGACGAGCATCGAGCGATGGTTGAGAAAGCGAGCAATGGGGAGATCGGGTATCTGCACATTCGCGCGATGGATGCGCCTTCGCTCGAACGGTTCCAGAGGGACTTGATCGACAATCGCGGGAAGAAGGCTCTCATCATTGACGAACGGTTCAACGGAGGCGGAGGGATCGATCAGGAGCTGCTCGAGATTCTGAATCAGAGGAAGAAGTACGAGTCGTATCGGAGCCGCGATTCGGTAGAGGTTCCCAGGCCGGTGCAGGCGTTCTTCGGGCCCATGGTGGTGCTTGAGAACGAGCGGTCGGCATCGAACGCGGAGATGTTTCCGGAGGGGTTCAAGACGCTGGGGCTCGGAAAAGTGATCGGCGTGAATACGATGGGAGCGGTGATTGGGACCGGGTCCTATCGATTGATGGATGGGGCTACGATACGGACGCCGGGGGTGGGGGTGTATACGGCGAACGGGACCGATTTTGAGAATTATGGCGTTCCGCCGGATATTTATGTCGACAATGCGCCAGCGGATTTTTTGAGTGGGCATGACCGGCAGATTGAGAAGGCGGTGGAGGTTTTGAAGTTGGAGATGAAGTAGCCGCGTTACGGCTGTGCGAGAAATCGTGCGCGACCCGCGGTTGCCAAGCCGCGGGCCGCTAATGGTTTGAACTGTCTCTGGCGCTTTCACGCTTAAGATACACAGCCCTCTGAAACCCAATGGGGAGTAACCCCCAGGATGCTATCAGGATCGCTCCCAAATGTCTTCCGTCCCGGAAGTTCAGCACCACCGTAATACGACATTTGCCGGCCGGCAAAACACTGTCGAAAGAGCCTGGTGAGGGCCCTTTCTGATTCGATGTTACGCCTGGTGCAGAAAGAGCTCGAGTTCAGAGCGCGGAAAGGTGTTAGGAACACGGGAGTTAGAAAATGTTGAGCAGCTGTGATTGGGAAAGAAAAGGCGGCGCGGATGCACCAGGAACATCCGCGCGGCCAGAGAGATTCGCGGTGCCCAATCGCAAATCTCTTTGACCTGAGGATAGGGCGGACTTTGTTCGGGCCAGCGCGGTTGAAACATGTAACTCGCGGAAAACGAAGGCGAAAGAATTTAATGCCGGGGCCGTTACGCGGACCGGCGCGGGAACGTCTTTGCGAGGTACACTCTACTCTAATGAAGATACGAACTCTCCCTATCCTTCTGTTGGCCGCCTCCGTTTGCCTGGCTCAAAAAATTACGACTCCCAAGGAATTTCTGGGCTTCAACCTCGGCGACGACTACATGGTGGCGACCTATACGCAGCTCGATAAGTACTGGCATAAGATCGCCTCGGAGTGCGACCGCTGCAAGCTGGTGGATATCGGGCCGACCGAAGAGGGGCGGCGGCAGTACATGATGATCATCACGTCGCCCGAGAACATGAAGAGGCTCGATCACTATAAGGATATTTCGGCGCGGCTGGCGCATGCCGAGGGGCTGACGGACGAGCAGGCGCATACGCTGGCGCGCGAGGGGAAAGCTGTCGTGTGGATCGACGGAGGATTGCACGCGAGTGAGACGGTCGGGTCCCAGCAGGAAATGGAGATGGTGTACCAGATGGCTAGCCGCACAGATCCGGAGACGATGCGGCTGCTGAACGACGTGATCGGGTTGTATACGCTGGCGAATCCGGACGGGCAGGAGCTGGTCGCGACCTGGTATATGCGCGAAAAGGATCCTTTGAAGCGCAGTATGAGCGGGCTGCCGCGGCTGTATGCGAAGTACGTGGGACACGACGACAATCGCGATTTTTATACCTCCAACATGAAGGAAACCACGAACATGAATCGCCAGTTGTTCCTCGAATGGTTTCCGCAGATCATGTACAACCATCATCAGACGGGACCGGCGGGCGCGGTGATTTTTATGCCTCCGTTTCGCGATCCGTTCAACTATAATTTCGATCCTTTGATTCCTTTGGGGATTGAGATGGTGGGGACGGCGATGCACAGCAGGCTGGTGGCGGAGGGCAAGGGCGGATCGGCGATGCGCACGGGCGCGAATTATTCCACCTGGTGGAACGGCGGGCTGCGGACGGTCACTTATTTTCACAACATGATCGGGATTTTGACTGAGATTATCGGCGAGCCTACTCCGATGCGGATTCCGCTGGTGGCTGATAAACAGCTGCCGAAGGGCGATTGGCCTTTGCCGATCGTGCCGCAGGAGTGGCACTACCGGCAGTCGATCGAGTATGAGATCACGAACAATCGCGCGATGCTCGATCTGGCGTCCCGGTATCGGGAGATATGGCTGTACAACATTTATCAGATGGGGCGGAATTCGATCGAGAAGGGGAGCCGGGATAACTGGACGATTACTCCGAAGCGGATCGCGGCGCTGGAGGCGGCTGCGGCGGCGGAAGCTCCTGCTGGCGGCCGGGGAGGACGCGGGGGCCGGGGCGGTGCGGCGGAAGCACTGGCGGGAGGCGATATGGGTCCGGGAGGCGGCGGGCGTGGACGCGGAGGGCTGCCGGCGGATCTTTACGAAAAGGTTTTGCATGATCCGAAGTATCGGGACCCGCGCGGGTACATTCTGCCGGCGGATCAGGCGGACTTCGCCAATGCGACGGATTTCATCAATTCGCTGCTGAAGAACGGCATTACGGTGATGAAGGCGACTTCGGCGTTTACCGTCAATGGGAAAAATTATCCGACGGGATCGTATGTGGTGAAGACGGCGCAGGCGTTCCGTCCGCACGTGATGGATATGTTCGAGCCGCAGGATCATCCGAATGATTTCGCGTATCCGGGTGGGCCTCCGAACCGGCCTTACGATATTACGGGATGGACGCTGGCGATCCAGATGGGGGTGGGGTTCGATCGGATTTACGAAGGGTTCGATGGGCCGTTTACCAAGGTTACCGGTTTGCTGCCGCCGCCTCCGGCTGTAGTAATTGGGTCGACTTCGAAGGCTGCTGGATATTTGGTGAGCCACAAGATCAACAATTCGTTTATTCTGATCAACCGGCTGCTGGCGGCGAATTGCGATGTTTACTGGCTGAAGAAGGCGATGACGGAGGACGGACAGGATCTGGGCACGGGGACCATCTGGATTCCCGCGGCGGCGAATGTGCTGCCGGTGCTGCAAAAGGCGGCGAAGGACATCGGCGTGCCTTCGTATGCGGTGGCGACGGCTCCGAAGGGCGAGGCGATGAAGCTGAAGCCGATTCGGATCGGGCTCTACGATTCCTACGGAGGGTCGATGCCTTCGGGGTGGACGCGCTGGTTGTTTGAGCAGTACGAGTTTCCGTTCACGGTGATTTATCCGAACACGCTGGATGCCGGGGATTTGAAGAGTAAGTTCGATGTGATCGTGTTGACGGACGGCGCGGTTCGGCGCGGAGGGGCGGTGGGACGCGGAGGCGGCGGCGGGCGCGGGGGCGCGGTGGATCCGGAATCGATTCCAGAGGAGTATCGAGAGCGGGTCGGGAGCATCACCGACACAAAGACTATGCCGGCGCTGAAGAAATTCGTCGAGTCCGGCGGGTCGGTGGTGACGATCGGGAGCTCGACCAGCATTGCCGATGTGTTCGGGATTCCGGTGAAGAATTACCTGACGGAAATGGGTTCGGACGGCAAGGAACGGGCGCTGCCGGGGGAGAAGTTTTATATTCCAGGGTCGCTGCTGAAGACCAATATCGATAATACGAATCCGCTGGCGTATGGGATGAACACGACGGTCGATGTGTTCTTCGACAATAGCCCGGTGTTCCGGCTGGAGCCGACGGCGGAGATGAAGAAGACCAACGCGGTCGGGTGGTTCCAGGGGTCGAACGTGCTGGATAGCGGCTGGGCGTGGGGGCAGCAGTATCTGGATGGGGGGACGACGATTGCGGAGGCTACGGTCGGCGAAGGGAAAGTGGTCCTGCTGGGGCCGGAGGTGAATTTCCGGGATCAGCCGCATGGGACGTATAAGCTGCTGTTTAACGGGCTGTATTACGGGAGCGCGAAGCCTGCTTCTTTGGGTTCGCCGGCGGCTCCGGGGTTGCAGTAGGTTTGTAGGAATCCCCGGGCTTACGCCCGGGGTTATAACCCCATGCGTCAGCGTGGGGATTTGAAAGCCGCCACAGCCACGGGGCGAAAAGAGGGGACAGCCCGCTCTGTCCACTGCGGCGGAGGAGGGATGTGCTGCATTGGCGATTGCGGGCGCCTTGGGACAGAGTAGTCAGTCCCCACTTTTCGCGGTTTTCATTCGCGATGGGCTGCGATGCGGGCGCGGTCGCTGGGGGAGAGTCCGTCATTCTTTCTGATGTCGGCGCGGGTGGTTAGTTTTCGGCGGTAGCGGGCGAAGTATTCCTGGATGTCGCCTCCGTATTGGAAGCTGTACATGATGTCGTCGAAGTTGGACGTGTGCGATAGGCCGAGCGCGTGGCCGGTTTCGTGGAGACAGGTCAGATAGACGACGGTATCGCGCAGCAGGGGGTCCTCGAAGCCTTCTGAAGGGATGCGGATGTTCACCACTTTGCCTTCCACTTCGCCGTAGAGGCCGGAGCTGGGCGGGGCCCATACTATTTGGATTTGCGCGGCCGAGCGGTCCTTGGTTTCGACCAGATGGAGGCGGCCTTGAGACGCGTGTTCCCAGGCGGCGAGGGCCCAGCGGGCCAACTGCGGGTCTCCCGCCGACTGGCTGGGTTCGATCCAGTAGGCGGTCAGGCTAACGCTTAGTAGAAAGAGCTTTATCATTGGCGAGCGTCCGCACCATGGATTCGAGTTCGGCGACGCGCTTGGTGAGCTCGTCGATGGCCTGGCCTTCCGGGTCGGGCAGAGTGCCGTGGGCCAGAGTATCAAGGTCGGCATTGGCGTCGCCGACGACGCGTCCGGGAACGCCGACTACGGTCGAGTGGTCGGGCACGGAGCGGACGACGACGCTGCCGGCTCCGACTTTGACATGATCGCCGATCCGGATATTGCCGAGGATTTTCGCGCCGGTGCCGATGACCACTTCATTGCCGATGGTAGGGTGGCGCTTGCCCGCTTCCTTACCGGTGCCTCCGAGGGTGACGTTCTGATACATGAGGACATCGTCGCCGATTTCGCTGGTTTCGCCGATGACGATGCCCATGCCGTGGTCGATGAAGAAACGGCGGCCGATGGTGGCTCCAGGGTGAATTTCGATGCCGGTAAGGGAGCGGGAGATTTGGGAGACTACGCGGGCCAAGGTGAACCAGCCGTTTTTATAAATCCCGTGGGCCATGCGGTGCAGTAGGACGGCATGGAATCCGGGATAGCACAACAGGATTTCGAGCACACTGCGAGCCGCGGGGTCGCGCTTGAAAACGGTATCGACTTGTTCCCTGAAGTTGGAGAACATCCTTACGAGTTATTATCGCGTTATTGGATGGAACCGACCCGCTTCGGGATTCTTTTGCTTGCGAATCAGCCGCGCTTTAACAGGCCGATGGTGTTGCCTTCGGGGTCGGCGAACCAGGCGAAGGTTCCGGTGGGGATTTTTATGGGAGGGACCAGCATCTTTCCACCCAGCGACGCCGCCTTGTCGAGGCTGGCTTGGACGTCGTCGACCTCGACGTAGAACATGGTGTAGTGGTGCGGCTCATGGCCCAGGGCGGTGATGTGGCCCTGGATTCCTTCCTTGCTGCCGGTGTCTATGGTGGAGGCGGGGCCGGCGGTTTGCATTTGCCAGCCGAAGAGGTCGCTAAAGAATTTCTCCGTCTTCGCGAGGTCGCGGCATCCGATTTCAAAATGTACCACGGGATGTGACATGCTCTCTCCTTTTAATTGGGGCCACAAGGGCAGTGCCGCGACCAGCGTTAGAGCGGTGCGGCGTGGAATTGTTTCCATGATTTCCTCCGTCACGGATTTTGTCTAACGTACCACAAAAGGCTTAAACTGAACGAGTGCGGATCATCGTTGTAACTTTTCTCGTTCTGCTGGCGGCTTGTTCCAGTCCTCCCGCTGAAGATACGAAACAAGCTAAGAAAACCGGGCCCATCGAGCCTACTTCGGCGATTCCGATGAAGAAGCATCCTCTGGCGAAGTATGTCGAGCTGGTGGGGTTTCGCTTATCGGAGGCGGGCGGAGGGAAGCTGCGGATTAAATTCGTGGTGGTGAATCATTCGCTGGCGGATATCGGAGACCTGGGGGTGCGGGTGCGCGTGACCACCAGCACGGCGAAGCCGGACGATCCTCCGATTGCGGAGTTTGATGCGAAGGTTCCGTCACTGGGTCCGGAGGAGATCCAGGATGTGACGGCGACCGCGCCCAGCAAGCTGCGGGTTTATGAGTTGCCGGACTGGCAGTTTATTAAAGCTGAGTTTGAGATCACTTCGCCGCAGCCATAAGAACACAGGCTGAAGCCTGTGCTACCTAAGATGCATGGTGAAAAAATGTTGGAATTCAACTTGCAATACTTAGATCCTGAAAGATCCTTTTCTTAAACTTATGAGACATCTGACTGCTGTCCTCTTAAGCGCTGTGGCTCTTTATGCCACACCGCAACTGCGGCTTTCCACAACTACGGTGGGTCCGGTGAATATCGCGGTGGGTTCGAACGGAACTACGCAGACGGTGACGACCAGTAATATCGGGGACGGGACGCTGGCGCTCAGTGCGAGCGCGAACGTCCCTTGGATTACGGCGTCGATCGCGGGCTCGAATGTGCAAATTGCGTTAAACACTTCGACGCTTGCGCAGGGGATGGCCACGGGAATCGTGACGGTTACGGCGGCGGGGGCGATCGACTCGCCGCAGACCATCGTGGTAACGGTGCTGATGGGCGGAGGCGTGCCCAATTCGCTCAACTTATACGTTCCGCCGGGCGGGGGGACGTCGACGACGTTCACGGCGTCGAGCCAGCTGAACGCGTCGTCGACGAATCCTTCGGGTGGGCTGACGCTGGCGGTGGTGGGATACGGAGGATCGAGTTTCGCCACGACGTCGATTTACCAGGTGAATGTGACGGCACCGGCTTCGGCTACGCCTGAGACATCGTACACGGGTCACATTACGATCTCCAGCTCGGGGTTCCCTGGCGACGTGAAGTCGGTTCCGGTAACGGTGAACGTTACGGACCAGCCGATCGGCGTGCTGGTCCAGCCATCGATCCAGTTCAGTGCCGGGCAGAGCGCGGCGCCGGTGAGCAAGTGGATTCAATTGGGGAACGCGGGGGTGAGCGCGGTTTCGATTACCAGCGCCACGGTTTCCTCCGGTGCGGCGTGGTTGACAGCATCGGTAAACGGGCCGTGCCTGGTATCGGGGGTCGGCGCGTGCGTGGTGGCGACCGGGAATCCTAGCGGACTGAGTCCAGGTCCTTATACGGCGACGATTACGATTGCGGGGAATGCAAAGAATGGTCCGTTTGTCGTGCCGGTGGAGATGGATGTGACGGCGACGGGGCCGCCGCAACTCTATTACAACGGAGTGGTGGATAACGCGGTCTATCAACTGGGCGCGACCATTTCTCCGGGGGATCTGGTGGCGGTGCGAGGCGATCAGTTTACGCTCGGGACTCCGCAGAGCGCGCAGTCGCTGCCTTTGGGGACGACGCTCGGCGGGGCGACGGTTTATGTGAACGGGAAGGCTGCGCCGACCTACTATGTGGCCGCGTCGCATGTGGAGAATCAGGGCGGGCAGATCACGTTCCAGGTTCCGTATAACACTCCTTCGGGTCAGGCGACGATTCGGGTGGATCGCACCGATAACGGGACCGTGCAGACCGGAAATACGATCAGCGTGCAGGTAGCGCCGACGGCCCCGCGCCTGTTGCAGTTCGCACTCAATTCGAGCGGCGCATCGATTACACCGGCGGCGGTGACGACTGCGGATAACATCGTGACCGAGAATCCGGTGGGGACGGAGTACGCGATTGCGACTTTTCCGGATGCGGTGACGTTCCCTGTGCCGGCCACGGCCGGTTTGGCTAGCCGGCCTGCGACGGCGGGTGACACGCTGATTTTCTACGGGCTGGGGTTTGGGCAGACATCGCCTCCGGTGACCGAGGGGGTCGCGGTGGCAGGACTCTCGACGGTGGCGAATTGCGTGATGGTGTTCGAGACCAATGTGCTGCCGGGCGCGCCTGAATGTGAGTTCAGTGCCATCGTACTGTGGATTGACGCCGTCGGCGGTGGGGTTATATCAGGTGAATGTCACGGTGCCGGCGGGGACACCGAAGGGGAGTGCGGTGCCGGTTTATTTGATGATCGGATCGGTGAGTAGTAATTCCGTGTATATCGCGGTGCAGTAGAGGTAGATCCTCGCGAATGCAACTTGCCATATGTCAAACTATTAATGTGGCCACCAGTATAAACCGCAAGACCCACGTAACTATGCCTGTCGAAGTGGTGGCTGAAATCGACAGGCTGGTCGGCAAGCGAAGGCGAAGTGAGTTCCTGACGGAACTCGCTCAGCGTGAGATCAAGCTCCGCCAGCAGCGCCAAGCGATAGAGGAGGCGGCTGGAGCCTGGACGGACCAGGAGCATCCGGAACTATCGGAAGGAGCCTACTCGTGGGTGCGCAACCTTCGGTCGCTCGACGCAGCCCAGGAGAACGAGCGGCTGGATGAGCTCCAACGGCACCGCGAAGAGAGATGACCTATCTGCTCGATTCGAGCGTTTTGATCGACACCTTGAATAATCGCAAGGGAAGACCTGGACTTCTCGAAGAGATCTCGCAGCAAGAAATTCTGCTCGCGTGTTGCGCGGTCAGCGTCACTGAACTTTACATGGGAATGGTGAGGAGACGAAAACAGAAACTTTCCTCCGGAGCCTGGAGTTTGATCACGTGACTTGGGACGCAGCCAAATTGGCGGGCGATCTTTTCCGGCAGTGGAGGATGAAGGGCCAGACGCTGAGCATGGCAGATGTCACAATCGCTGCGGTCGCGCTCGCGCATGGCCTCACGCTGGTAACCGATAACCAGGGGCATTTCCCAATGCCTGAGCTTCGGCTTCTACAGCTCCCTGATGTTTCGGTCTGATGGATGCCCGACGGAAGTAAGCTGGATTTGTGCGGATCACGGTCCTCATAATCTCCGTTTTGACGATCTTCGCTCAGGATGCGAAGCAACAGCCGCTGCCCGCGTTGCCTTTTTACCAGCGCGGAGCATGCCCTGGGGAATTTCGATGTTATGGCGAGTCATGGGCCGTTCCGCGTCCCATGCCGGTCTATGACACTTATAAGGAAAACCGGCGGGTTGTGGCTGAGATTGCAAAGGGGACGGCGGTGCTTCCGATTAATGGTGTGGTGGTCACGCTAAAGCCTGGCCTGATCCGTATGGATCGCGATTTGCCAGATCAGAATCTTGTGCGCGGAGATACTCTTCTAATTTACGGATATTCAAGCGAGGGGTTTTCAACGGTCTGGTTGAAGGGAAGATATTACGGTTCGTACGATATCTCGTTCACCAAATGGCCGGATGGATCGGGTTGCGGAAATGGCCATTGCGCCGCGACTTGTTTGGATCCGGGAGAGAAGGCATGGTGGGCTGAGGTGAAGCTCGCTTCCGGCGCTATGGGGTGGGTGGAGATGGACGCCGGGAAGTAGGAGGCGTGTAGAGTATCCTCTATGACTGAACGGATTTATTACAACGATTGCTATGCGCGCGAGTTTCAGGCTCGCGTGGTCGAGGTTTCAGACGACGGGCGGCGGGTTTATCTGGATCGGACTGCGTTTTATCCGTCATCGGGGGGGCAACCGTTTGATTTGGGAGAGCTCGGCGGGGCGCGGGTGGTCGAGGTTGTCGATGAGGATAGCCGGGTGGCGCATGTGCTGGATTCACCTGTTTCGGTAGGTGAAATTGCCGGCCAGGTGGATTGGGCCCGGCGGTTCGATCACATGCAGCAGCATACCGGGCAGCATCTGTTGTCGGCTGTGTTTGAAGAACTGTTCGGGAGAGGTACCGTCAGTTTTCATATGGGCGCGGTGACGTCGACCATCGATGTGAGCGCGGCGTCGCTCGATGCGAAGCAGGTGGAAAGGGTCGAGGAACGGTGCGCGGAGATCGTTGGCGAGGCTCGGCCGGTGCTGATCACGTTCGAAGATGCCGCGGCCGATCTCGGGCTGCGCAAGGCGTCCGAACGCACAGGGACTCTGCGGATTGTTGCGATCACCGGGCTCGATCGGAGCGCGTGCGGAGGGACGCATGTGCGGTCGACGGCGGAGATCGGGGCGGTGCAGATCCGGAAGCTCGAAAAGATCCGGGGGACAATGCGCGTCGAGTTTGTTTGCGGCATGAGAGCGCTGCGCGCCGCGCGGACGGATTTCCGGCTGCTATCTGAGATTTCGCGGACCTTATCGACACCATTCGAGGAGGTGCCGGGGTTGGTCGCGGCGCAGATCGAGAAGGCCAAGGGACTCGAGAGGACCTGCACGCGGCTCGCGACGGAACTGGCGAAGCGCGAGGGAACAGAACTCCATGCCGCTACAACTCCGGGAGACGACGGGATCCGGCGCGTGATGCAAGAGGGCGCGATCGACGACGCGGTGAGGGCGCGCGCGCAGGCGTTCGTAGCGGGAGGCAAGGCGGTTTTCCTCGCGGTCAGCCAGGATCCGGCGGCGGTGCTGTTGGCTGCGTCGGCCGATTCCGGAGTTCACGCCGGGAACCGGGTAAAAGAAGCGGTGTCGGCGGCGGGCGGCAGGGGTGGAGGGAACCAGACGCTGGGGCAGGGAAGCGTGCCTGCGGCGGCGCTGAAAGATGTTGTCGCGGCGCTGAAGGTTGATCGGAACTGACCGCTCCCTGCGGTCGCGGTTCCATAAGCGCACACTAGCCCGGCGCTACGGTATACAGGATATTCCTTAGGAAGAAAATCCGACCCGAATCTGAACTATCTCGATTCGGAACATGAAAACAATACTTTGTCTGGCCTTTCTGAGCGTCGCCGCGCGCGCTACCGTCGTTTATATAGATAGCGACGCTTCGAGCACGGGCAACAATGCCGGTCATCCGACGGTCGATTTGACGGGCGCGCTGCATCCGGATCCAAGTTGGGTGGCGGCGCTGCCTGGATCGGATTGGATTTCTTATGGATCGACGGGGGATCCGAGCGATCCTGGACACTTCAGTCCTCCGCCTGGAACCCGGGTGACGTTCAAGACGCAATTTATTTTGAGCGGCGCGATCACGGGGGCGAGCCTGGAAGTTCTGGCGGACGATTTCAGCTGGGTGATTCTGAATGGACATCTGCTGATCCCCGCCAGTATCAAGCCTGGAGCGTCGACCGAGGAGACTTTCACGTTCGCAGAGATGTCTCCGTATTTGCTCGATGGAACGGATACCTTGGCGTTCAGTGTCATGCAGGTGAGAGGACGAAGCTTCGGTGTGGATTTTGCGGGCCAAGTGGACGATGGGACACCGGAACCGTCGACGGTGGCGTTGATCGGCGCGGGGTTGGTTATCCTCGGTGCACTGAGCCGGCGAAAATAACTGGTAATCTGAAGGCAGATGCCCGATAATTCTCGCCGCTTTGAAGCTGGTCCTGATCCCTTTGGACGGATCTGGCAAGTGGAATTTCGCTGGTTGCAGACCGGCATTTCCATACGCCACGCCGACACGGTCGACGTCAAATTCGTCATCTGGACGGCTGGCGAAGAGCGCCAGGAACGCGTGCTGGCCCTGCGTCATCCCGATCTTCTCGACCTGAGCCGTAAGATCAGCCATCCGCTGACCGATCCATGGTGTATGAAAATCGCGGCGGCGCATCTGCGGCGGATGATCGAATCCGGCGAGGATTTGGAAAAAGTCCTGGTTACGCTCTCCCCCGCCGATCTGGCCGAAGCTTCTGAAAAGCCTCAAACCGTGTAACATCTTTCGAATTCGACCCTCTATCGTGGTAGATATTAGAATTGAAGGTTATGGTGCTCCCTGCACTTCAAAAGGAGGAGGAACCGAGATGGTCAACTGCCCGCTTTGCGATGCGGTAATTGACGTCGATGAAGAGGAGTTGGATGAAGGCGATTCGCTCATCTGCGAGGAGTGCGGTGCGAACCTGGCGGTGAGCGGCGTATCGCCCCTGGAACTGGCGTCGGAGAAAGAAGAAGACGAGGATGACGACGATTTAGAGGATGACGACGACTTCGACGAAGACGACGACGAGGTGGAGGAAGACGAAGAAAAGGATGAAGAGTATTAGACCTTGGGTTCGTTTCGTAATTTTGGCCGGCGCGTGCGCGATGCTGGCGGCGGGTGGGGATAAGAAGAAAACAAACGATCCCGATACGGTGATCGCGGGTACGGTTTTTCGGGATCCGGGGTACGCTCTGCCGGAGGCGACGGTCACTTTGGTGCGCCGCGACGATCCCAAACACAAGAAACTGGTGGAGTTGAGCACGAATTTTCGAGGCGAGTTCGCCATGCATGTCCCGGCGAGCCCGGCGGTTTATATCGTGAGGGCGGCGTTCAAGGGTTTTCACGCGGAGGAGAAAGAAGCTTCGGTCACCGGGTTGGACCGGGTGGAGCTGATGTTCACTCTGGAACCGGAGAAGAAGAAATGAAGCGAACATGCTGCGCTCTGGCGATTTTGGCCGCGCTCTCCGTGGCCGCCCCGGCGCAAGAGGACAAGAAGAGCAAGAAGGAAGAGGCCACGCTGCGGGCGGTTCAAGGCACCGTAGTAGATGCGCAGGATAAGCCGGTGGTGGGCGCGGTGGTGCAGTTGAAGGACGTGCGTACGCTGCAAATGCGATCGTACATTACGCAGGCCAACGGCGAATATCATTTTTCCAGTCTCAAGGTCGACGACGATTACGAAGTGGAAGCGAAGAACAACCACATGACCAGCGGCACCAAGAAGATCAGCATTTTCGACAACCGGAAAGTGGTGGTGCAAAACCTCAAAGCCGACAAGCCGGAGAAGAAGTGATGCGGCTGGTGCTGGCGATGTTGGTTGCGGCGGGCGCGGTGAGCGCGCAGAAGCTGACGCCGGTGAGCGAAACCTCCTACGCGAAACTGGTTGCCACGCATAAGGGGAAAATTGTTCTGGTGGACTTCTGGGCCACCTGGTGTGTCCCTTGCCGCGCGGAGATGCCGCAGTTGGTCAAATTGTCGGAACGGCTGCGCACTCGCGGCCTGGACTTCATCACGGTTTCCGCGGATGCGCCGGAGCAGGAGCAGGCGGCCTACAAACTGTTGATGCAGGATGCCGTGGCGGCTCCGTTCTATCTCAAGAAAGCAGCGGACGACGATAAGTTCTATGATGCGGTCGACAAGAAGTGGTCGGGGGAAATGCCGGCGATCTTTATTTACGACCGGTCGGGCAAGCTTGCACGCTCGTTTCTGGGGGAAACGCCGGTGAAGGATATTGAGGCGGCGATCCAAAAAATTCTGCGGTGAAACTGTTTTTCTTTGCTCTGATCTGTTCCGGGCAATCGCTGATCATCCAAAACGTCACCGTCATAGACGCCACGGGAGCCGATCCTAAACCCGCAATGTCGGTAGGGATCGACCGCGGGCAGATCGTCGCAATCAAGAAAAAGATCAAGGCTCCGAAGGGCGCGCGGATCGTCGACGGGAGCGGAAAATTTCTCATCCCCGGTTTGTGGGATATGCACGTGCATCTCAACGGTCCGGAGATTTTCTTTCCGCTGCTGCTTGCGAACGGGATCATTGGGGTCCGCGAGATGTTCACGGGTATCCCGATCCAGACGATTCGGACCTGGAGCATGCGCGATAATGTTCCCCGCATTTTCGCGCCCGGATTTCTGGATGGGCCGATGATGTTGAACAACGGTACTCCGCCGGTGGGAGCGTTCGCGGTTGCTGATGCCGAGCAGGCCCGTTATGCGGTGCGCGCTCTGGCTGCGAGCGGCGTCGACTTTCTGAAAGTTTACAACAGCATTCCGCGGGACGCGTACTTCGCCATCGCCGATCAGGCGCGCGCTATCGGCATCCCCTTCGCGGGTCATGTGCCGGAAGCGGTTACGACCGGCGAGGCATCGGACGCGGGGCAGTTGAGCGAAGAGCATCTGATCAACGTGCTGCTGGATTGTTCGACTAGCTCGGAGGAGCTGCGCGCGGCGCGCATCGCGACTATGACCAGCGACAAGATCAGCGGGGAAGCGCGGCTGCGCGCGATGGCGTGGCCTGAGCCCGAAGGGTTGTTCGACACTTACAGCGAGGAGAAAGCGGCGCAGTTGTTCGCGAAATTCGTCGCGAATGGGACCTGGCATACTCCGACGCTGGTGGTGCTTTCCGGATTTGCCGGCGCCCGCGACGACGAGTTTACGCACGATCCGCGGCGGCGCTTTCTGCCCAAGCAATGGACCGATTCGTGGGATCCTCGAGCAACGTTTTATCTGCGCGATTTGTCGCCGGAAGATTACGACGCGTTGCATGCACGGATCGCGGCGCTGCTGGCGCGTTACAAGAAACTGGTGGGCGATATGCGCAAGGCCGGGGTCGAGTTTCTGGCGGGCACGGATTCGAGCGGCTGGAATCCGGTGCTTCCGGGCTTCGGTTTGCATGAGGAGTTGGCGCTGCTGGTGGAATCAGGACTCACGCCAATGGAGGCTTTGCAATCGGCTACTCGTAATCCGGCGCGGTATTTCAATAAACTTGACGAGTGGGGAACGGTGGAGGTGAAGAAGGCGGCTGACCTGGTGCTGCTCAATGCGGATCCGCTAGAGGATATTCATAACACGCAGAAGATCGACGCGGTGATTTTGCGGGGGCGCTATTTTTCACGAAAAGATCTGAATGCAATGTTGCGGCCGCTCCAATAGAGATCGACTCCCTGCGGTCGCGACTCGGAAGGGAGTCTACACCGGCCGATTCACCAGCGACAAAAATTCATCGCGAGTGGATTTATTCGTCCGGAAGCTGCCCAGCATGGTGCTGGTAACGGTGCCCGAATGCTGCTTTTCGACGCCGCGCATCATCATGCAGAAGTGGCGCGCTTCGCAAAGCACACCGACGCCGCGCGGGCTGATCACGCCGGACATGGCCTCCGCCACCTGCTGCGTCAAGCGTTCCTGCAACTGGAGCCGGCGCGCGTACATGTCGATGATGCGGGGAATTTTGCTGAGCCCGATCACTTTATCCTTCGGTAAATATGCCACGTGCATTTTGCCGAAAAAGGGCAGCATGTGATGCTCGCACATGCTGAAGAATTCGATGTCCTTCACGATCACCATGGAGTCGACCTTGACGCTGAACAGAGCGTTATTCACGATCTGCTCCAGGCTGGTGGTATAGCCGCTGGTCAGATAGCGCATCGCTTTTTCATAGCGCTCCGGAGTTTGGATCAGCCCCTCGCGGTTCGGATCCTCGCCCAACATTTCGAGAACGTCCTTCATCCGCGCGGCGATCGATGGCCCTTGCGGAGGCATCACTTTGATTACAGCCTTATTCTTGGCTTTGTGGATCATTGGGCTTCCAGTTCAAATATGTTTCGTTCGGTTTCAGAGATGCGCACGCGGTCGAGCCTAGCTTGCAACGGCCAGTTGCGGGCGAGGGCGGCTTCAATCGCCACCGCCAGGCTCTCGGTGGTTGCGACCATTCCGTTCAGCTCCGGGATGTCGGTGTTCAAATTTCGATGATCGAAGCGGGCTAGAATCCGCTCACCGACGAGAGTATCGAGTGCTTCGCGTCCCACGATTTGCCCGGATTCGTCGGGCGATCCCGCGACCGTCACGTCCAGAACATAATCGTGGCCGTGGCCGAAGGGATTGTTGCACTTGCCGTACAGCTTGCGATTTTCGTCCGCTGTCAAGGCCGGGGTATCCAGCCGGTGGGAGGCGGAAAAACGGTAGCGGCGGGTCAACTTCAAGCCGCGCCTCCGTAATCGACAAAGAGATCGCCAGTCTCATAAAGGCGCACGTTGCTGAGCTTCACACCGTCCCGCCCGATGCGTCCTGCAAGCCTGTTCCAGATCTCGATGGCCACATTTTCGGTGGTCGGAACAACCTGGTCGAAGGGAGCAACTTCTTTGTTGAGGAAGCGGTGATCCATCGGTTCGACCACCTCCTCGTTCAGGATTTCCTTCAGCTCGCGCAGGTCGAAGACCATGCCGGTTACGGGATCCGGGTCGCCCTCTATCGTCACTTCGAGGACGTAATTGTGGCCGTGTCCATTGGGATTCGCGTTCGAGCCATACACTTGCTGGTTGCGTTCCTCGCTCCAGGCGGGATTGGCGCAAACGTGGGACGCGGAAAATTCGGCCTTGCGGGTCAGAAACATCGCCAGTGATTAGATGCGGCAAACGGGTTCCGCGATCCTTTAAAATAATAGCGTGAAACTCTCTACAGACCGGATTTTGGTGGCTGCGATCCTGTTGCTGACCGCCGGCTTGGTCTGGACGGTCGCCGGCACGCTGCAAGTGCATATCACGGAAGCGGGCGACACGGCACCCAGCTTTTCGATCGTCACCGAGCGGGGCCGCACGATCACGCCCACGGATTTCGGCGGAAAAATTCTAGCGCTGAATTTCTGGGCCAGCTGGTGCCCTCCGTGCCTGGAAGAACTGCCGTCGATGAACGAGTTTGCGCGCGAATTTTCGAGCCAGGGCGTGGTGGTGATCGGGATCAGCATCGATAAGAACCCGACGCTTTACAAAAGATTTCTGACCCAGCGCGCTGTGGTGTTCGACACGGCTCGGGATCCGGATGCGGATATCAGCGCCCGGTACGGGACATTTCAGATTCCGGAAACATACATCATCGGACGCGACGGAAAGGTGCTCGAGAAGACGGCGGATGCGTTTAACTGGATGGATCCGCAGTTTCTGGCGCGGGTGAAGGTGATGCTGGGATCGCCGTCGGGAGGTTGACGCCTGCGAATCTGAAAGCGATGGAACTTAACTCCTCTCTCGAACCGGAAGCGAAACTCCAGCGCGTCGCAGAGTACGACGCTTGGTTCCGCGAGAAGGTGACTGCCAGCTTGAAGCAGCTTGATCGGGCGAGTTTCAGACACACGAGGAAGTCGGGATACGTTTTGAAAAGGATCGCTAGAGAGGACGGTTTCGATCATCTCGGTACCGTCAAGATCCCCAGGCTGACGCCAGGCTGTTATAACCCCGTCCGTCAGGGCGGGGATTTTGGCAGCTCTCCCGAAATGTGGATGCTGATTCAGGCGGCATACGATCTAAAGAAGGCGGCTAGAGACAAGAAAGTTATGGACCGCGTCGCCCGGATCGTGCCGATCCAGAGTAACCTTTAACTTGCTGCATCAACGCATCGAAGCACTCCTCGGCCCACGCGGATATCTCCACAAGCCCGAAGACCTCACGCTTTACGAATACGACGGAGGCGTCGATAAATCGCGGCCTGATATGGTCGTGTTTCCAAGGTCGACCGAAGACGTCGTCGCGATCGTCAAGCTCGCGACCGAGTACAATCTGCCCATCGTCGGGCGCGGCGCGGGCACCGGACTTTCTGGCGGAGCGATCGCCCGCGCGGGTGGAATCATCATTTCTTTTGCGCGGATGAATCGGATTCTGGAGATTGATCTGGCTAATGAGCGGGCCGTCGTGGAACCAGGCGTCGTGAATCTGGACATCACGGTTGCGGTGGAGGGCGACGGTTATTTTTATGCGCCGGATCCTTCGAGCCAACGTGCCTGCACCATCGGCGGCAACGTCAGTGAGAATGCCGGCGGTCCGCATACGCTCTGCTACGGCGTGACGACCAATCACGTGCTGGGCATCGAGGCCGTGCTGCCTGACGGCACCGTGATCGAGACGTCGACGGAGGGTGAAGGCTACGACTTAACGGGGATTCTGGTGGGTTCGGAAGGCACCATGGTGCTGGTGACGAAGATCGTCGTGCGCCTGATGCGCAAGCCGGAGATGATCAAGACCATTCTTGCCATTTACAATCGCGCGGAGGACGCGGGCGAGACGGTGGAGAATATTACCGCGCGTGCGATTACTCCGGCGGCGATCGAAATGATGGATGGAGTGATGCTGCGCATGATCGAGGAAGCCACGCATGCCGGTTATCCGATGGATGCCGCGGCGGTCCTGTTGATCGAGCTCGAAGGGCTACGCGAAACGGTGGAGGAACAGGTCGAGCAGATTCGCGAGGTCTGCCTGACGTCGAATGCGCGCGAGGTTCGCGTGGCGCGGAATGCGCTGGAGCGCGATCTATTGTGGAAGGGCCGCAAGAACGCTTTCGGAGCGGTGGGCCGATGCAGTCCTTCTTATTACGTACAGGATGGAGTGGTGCCGCGCACCAAAATCGCGCCGGCGCTGAAATTCATGCATGAGATCGGCGAACGGCACGGACTTATCATCAGCAACATTTTTCACGCGGGCGACGGCAATCTGCATCCTTTGATCCTGTTCGATCCCGCTGTCGAAGGCGAGTTCGAGAAGGTCAAACTCGCGAGCGATGAAATTCTCGATTACTGCATCGCTGTGGGCGGGTCGATCACTGGCGAGCACGGCGTCGGTATGGAGAAAATGGAGATGATGGGCCACCAGTTCGCAGCAGATACACTGGATATGATCGGACGGTTCAAGAAACTGTTCGATCCCGGCTGCCGTCTAAATCCGGGGAAGGTGCTGCCGACCGGGCGAGGCTGCATGGAGATCCGTCAACGATCTGGAGACTTGAGTTTATGAAGCCACTTATTTTGATTGCCGCGGCTGCTGTCCTTTGCATGGCAGGGGAGCGGAAACAACTCCCCGGGCAGGCTGGAAACGACGATGTCGATCTCGAAGGCAGCGTCGTTCTCACTCGTGAGGAAGTTACCGCAGCGATCGGCAGCGATATCGGCGAAGGCTACATCGTAGTGCGCATGAAGGTGATCCCCAAAGGCGATGCGCCGCTGCGCGTGGGGCCGGACGATTTCACGATCATTTCGCGGAAGGACGGTCAGAGATCGCAGGCGCTTTCGCCGTCGGAAATTGCGGGTAAAGGGGCGATGGTGGTGAAGCACGGCACCGCCGACGGGGGCAAATCCAGTTGGGGAGTGGGCGGAATGGGCGCGGGGTTGGGGTCGAGTCCGGGAACGGTTCAGAGGGATGTGATCAAGAACACCCAGATCGACGACAATGCGAAGGAAAGTCCGGCGCTGGGTGCGTTGACCGCCAAGATTCTGCCGGATAAGGAGACGAAGACGCCACTGGAAGGGTTGCTCTACTTCTCAATTAACGGCAAGTTGAAGCCTAAAGACGTCGCCCTGCAATACAAAGGCGCCGCCGGAAAACTCACCATGGAGTTCCAGCCGCTTAAGAAGTGAGGGTGGCGCGGCTTTTTGAGGGCCGCGCCGGAAAACTACATCTTGACGCTGTCGACCCTGAGGGTGTCTCCGTCGACCTTGCCGGTCACCGTGACCTTGTGGCCATAATGCGGGGCCACTTTGTCCCTCGAGGCTGCATCGATCTTATACACCTTGTTATCGGCAGTTACGAACACTGCATCCGCGCCGCCTTTAATGCATTTTTCCGTGCATGCGACGTGCGCTTCAGTTCCATCAACATGCTTACACTTGGAGTCGGCGATATAGCCGGTCCATTCGCCGGCAAATGCCGACAGGGATCCAAACGCCATTAAGGCAGATGCTGCGAGAAATTTCTTCATTGGGGTGAAACCTCCTACCAAACTTACAATACGATATACGAGGGGTTCCACGCAAACGGATTTATCGCGCGACGGTTTTCGCATCGCGCCACAGGCGTTCGAGGTCGTAATACTGGCGGGCTTTTTCGGTAAAAATGTGGATCAGGTAATCGCCGTAATCGAGCAGTACCCATTCGGCGTTCTGATAGCCTTCGACACTGTGAGGATATTCGCCGAGCTTCTTTAACTGGATTTCGATTTCATCCGCGACGGCCTGGATCTGGCGGGCATTGGAGCCGCTCGCGATCACAAAAAAGTCGGCAAATGAGGTGATGTCCCGGAGGTCGAGAACCTTAACATCCTTGGCCTGCTTCGATTCGGCGGCCTCAACCGCAGCCAGCCATAACTGTTCTGGCGCCAGCGGCGCCTTCTTCTGCAAAAGCCCCAGGAACGTTCTCCTACCCAATATCGTACTACAATAGAGACAGGATAAGAATGAAGTTTACGCTGTTTTTCGTTGCAATATGGTCAATTAACGCTCAGGAATCGCAGGGGGTCGCAGCCGCTCGCCACGAAATGGAACACGTTCAGTGGTTGATCAAAACCGGGGCTCTTCCTGCCGCGAAAATCATCGATGCCCAGCAGAATCTTGATGATGCGAGCGATGAAGCGGTGCTGGAGCGTACTCTTTACGGACATCTTGAGGAAACCGATGAGCAGCAGGCTGCCGATATGTTAGCGGCGGCTACGCGCCGGGTAGATCGCGAACAGGCTAAGCTAAAGCGAATCAATGAGTTGATTGCGAAAGACCTAGCGCCTCCCGCGGACCGGACGGACCTCGAAAGGGAGCTGTCCAATCGCGAAGATGCTTTACAGCAGGCGACGGTGCGCGCGGCTCTTTTACGCGATTTGGCGGGGATGGCCCACGCCGAACAGGCGCGGCTGCCAGGTTTGGCGGAGGAGAAAACGAGCGGCGATCACTTGATCCAGCCAAATGAGTTGAAGTCCCTAACTCTAGCATTCGAAAAGCGATTTTCAGAGCCGTTTCCGATCAGCGCCAAGGGCATGACGGCCGTACACAGGGCTTTGGGCCTGGATCACACCGGCCGCGTCGACGTCGCGGTGAATCCCGATTCGCCTGAAGGAATCTGGCTGCGGGAGTATCTGGATGCGAGGGCGATCCCTTACTATGCGTTTCGAATCGCGATGGCGGGCAAGGCGACGGCTCCGCATATCCACATTGGTCCAGGGTCGGTTCGATTGCGCGGATGGGTTAAGCCCGAGACTCGACCGCACAGCGGATAATTCTGTACAATCAGCGGATGTCTTCGCTGCGGGTGCTGATCAGCGCCGATCAAATTCAGACTCGTATTCAGGAACTGGGGGCTCAGATCGACCGCGATCTGCCCGGCGGACCTATTTACCTGATCGCGATTCTGAAGGGTGCTTGTTTTTTTCTCGCCGACCTGGCGCGCGCCGTGAAGACGCCCGCGCGCATCGAGTTTATCGGCATATCCAGCTACGGAAAAGGTAAGACCAGCTCCGGCGAAGTGAAGCTCACCAAGGACCTGGACGTCTCGATTGAAGGCTACGACGTGATCGTGGTGGAGGATATCGTCGACAGCGGGATCACTCTGAGTTACCTGATGAAGCTGTTTGCGCAGAGGCGTCCGAAATCGCTGCGTGTGGCGACGTTGCTCGATAAACCGGAGCATCGGCAGAGGCCCGTCGAGGTGACATATCGTGGATTTCAGATTCCCGATGAATTCGTCGTGGGGTACGGGCTCGATTATGCGGAGGATTATCGGAATCTGCCGGATATTTGCGTGTTGAGCGACATTTAAGGCTTCTTGGCGCGGTCGTAAAGTTTGACGATCTCGTCCGTGATATCGACTTTTTCGTCGCGCCAGAGATGCAGCTCGGCCGTTGCGGCTTGCCTTCTTCGGTGGAAACCAGCGCCTTGCGGATGTCGATCGTCGCGACCTTCGGTCCGGCACAGACGAACAAAGTGGCACCAAGGAAGAGTAGCGCACCTTTCATAATGCATCTCGTAGCGCGGAATTTGGAGTTGAACAATTGTATAGAATAAGCGCCGGTGGGCCAAACCGCCCGATGCTCAGCGCGTTGTGGGGCCGCCCCACAAGGCGAGCCAGAACGTTCACTTCGTTCCCAGATGAAATGGGTTGAAGTCGCTGTGATAGTCGAAGGCGTCCAACCCCTCGCTGCGCTTCAAAAATCCGACGACTGCGTAAGTCACCGGCGTCGCGACCACTTCATAAACCACCTTGCCCAAGTACGCCGAAAAAGCCAGAACGGCCAACGTCTTCGGAGGCGCCGTGCCTCCGAATCCGATGATCACCAGAACGATGGTGTCGACGAATTGCCCAACGACGGTCGAGCCGACGGTCCGGGTCCACAACATTCTTCCGTTGGTCCAGAGTTTCATTCTCGCGAGCGTGTAGGAGTTGGCGAATTCGCCGCACCAGAAGGCGATCAGGCTGGCTACGATCAGCCTGGGGATCTGATAGAAGACGGTCGCGAAAGCGTCCTGATTGTGCCAGCCGGGAGCGGGAGGCAGCCACACTGTGATCAGCCCCATGATGGCGAGCAGCGCATTGGCTAGGAAGCCCAGCCAGATGGCCCGGCGGGACGCGGCGTAGCCGTAAACTTCGGTAAAAACGTCGCCGAAGATGTAAGTCAGGGGGAAGAGAAGCTGGCCTCCGCTGATGACAAAGGGTCCGATGGCGCAGAGTTTTTGGCCTACCAGGTTCGAGATCAGCAGGACGACGATGAAGATCGCGAGAAGCAGGTCGAAGTGTTTATAGGTTCGCAGGTCACGGGCTTCTACCGCGGCGGGCTTGGTGAGCATGAGGTTGTATTCTAGCGTGAAAGGACAGGTCGGGGACCTGTCCTACTTGGTTAGAAGCGGTTTTACGGCCCTCAGGACTGTGCCGGCGACGATTTCGCAGCCTGCCGCGGTGGGATGGATTCCATCGCGCTGGATGTAGCGCATGTCGCTGGTGATGATGTCGGCCAGCAGAAAAGGGATGAGAGTCAATTTGTATTTCGTGGCCAGATCGCGGTAGATGTTCTCGAACTGGTGGATGTAATCGGGACCGTAATTCGGCGGCAGGGTCATGCCGGCCAGGACGACCTTCGCTCCGGCCTTTTGAAACGCGACGATCATGGTCTCCAGATTTTCGCGGGTGGATTCTAAAGGCAGGCCGCGCAGGCCGTCATTGCCGCCCAGTTCGAGGACCACGATTTCGGGCTTTAGAGCGGTGGCGGCGTCGATGCGCGAGACTCCTCCTTCGGTGGTGTCGCCACTGATACCTTGATTCACTACTCGCCATGAATACTTTTCGGCGTCGAGTTTCTTTTGCAGAAAATCGGGGAAGCTGAGGCCGGCTTCGAGTCCGAAACCTGCGCTGAGGCTATCGCCGAACACTACGAGAACATGTCGACTATCGGCGACCGGAGCGATAGGAGGCGTGTAAGCGGGAGCGTTTTGAACCTGCTGCTCTTCATGTTTCGAGCAGCCGCACAGAACAAGAATAATTACAAAGAACAGAGAAGAACGCATCTGCTGCCATTCTAAGATGGTTGTAGATGACAATTCTCGCGACGCACGCGCTTTCGAAAAGCATCGACACGGGCACGCACACGGTGAACATATTAAAAGGCGTCGATTTTGAGGTTCCCGCGGGACAGTTTGTCGCGATCATGGGGGCGTCGGGAAGCGGCAAGAGCACTATGCTCGGGTTGCTGGCCGGGCTCGATACGCCTACTTCGGGCAGAGTCGTGATTGCGGGCGTGGATATTACCGGGTTGAGTGAGGACAAGCTGGCGGTTGTGCGCGGAGAGAAGATCGGGTTCGTGTTCCAGTCCTATCAATTGATCCCGACTCTGACGGCGGAAGAAAATGTTCTGCTGCCGCATGAGCTCGCCGGGCGCGACGTGCGATCCGGAACGGTCAGGGCGCGGGAGCTGCTTGCGAGCGTGGGCCTCGAAGATCGCCTGGATCACTATCCGGTGCAGCTTTCAGGAGGTGAGCAACAGAGGGTGGCGCTCGCGAGGGCGTTCATGATGAAGCCTCCGATATTGATGGCGGATGAGCCCACGGGAAATCTGGACAGCGTCAATGGAGCGCATGTGCTGGAATTATTGATCTCGCTCAATGAGCGTGAGGGGACAACGCTGGTGCTGGTGACGCACGACCCGGCGCTCGCCACGCGTGCGGATCGGATCGTCACGTTGAAGGATGGGATGGTGGTGAGCGATGAGATGCGGGTCACAGGCTAAAGCCTGCGATTGGAATCTATGAATGAGCAATGAAATGCGAGAAAACAGATTGGCCGCGGATGAACGCTGATGAACGCGGATTTCCGGAAGTAAATTTTTCCGTCCGATCCGCGTTCATCAGCGTTTATCAGCGGCTAAACACTTTTTTATGAACCTTTCTTTTAGAACAGCGGGACGCATCGCGTGGCGCGAGACTCGCTCCTCGCTCACTAAGTTTTTGTTCGTCGTGCTAGCCGTGGCCGCCGGCGTTGGCGCGCTTTCCGGCGTGCGTGGATTCAGCCAGAGCTTCAAAGGAATGTTGACCAAGGAAGCCCGCACGGTGATGGCGGCGGATTTGACGGCGCGACAGTTTGCGATGCCCACCGCGCAGGAAAACGCCGCGCTCGATAACTTGCACAATGTCGACCGGACTCTGATTACTGAAACGTTCTCCATGGCGTCGACCACCCAGCCGGACGTGACGCCTTTGCTGGTGTCGATCAAGGCGGTCGATCCCGCGAAATATCCCTACTACGGCGAGGTGAAGCTGAATCCGCCGATGCCTCTGGCTGCCGCTTTGACTCCGGATTCCGTCGCCGTGGGCGAGGATTTATTGATCCGCCTGCACCTCAAGGTTGGAGATACGATTCGCGTCGGCGGCCAGGATTATCGCGTGGCTGCCGCGGTGGAATCCGAGCCCGACCGGATGTCCGGCAGCATGAACATCGGGCTGCGGCTGATGATGTCGCGTGACGCGTTTGCGCGCACGGGATTGATGCAGCTGGGCAGCCGCGCGGCGGAACGGGTGTTGTTCAAGATGAATCCCGGGGCGCCCGGAGTAGAGGAATTGCGTAAAGCAATCAAAACCGCACTGCCCGAATCGCTGGTGGCGGATTTCCGGCAATCGCATCCGATCATCACCAACGGACTCGACCGCGCCACGGTTTTTCTGAGCCTGGTGAGTCTGATCGCCCTGATCGTGGGCGCGATCGGCGTCGGAATGGCGATGCACGCGCACTTGCAGCAGAAGATGGACAACATCGCGGTGATGAAATCCATCGGCGCAACGTCGAAGGAGATCATTCGGATTTACACTCTACAGACGCTGATGCTGGGCATCCTCGGCGGCCTCGCCGGAGTGATCGTCGGACGGGGCGTCGAAGAAGTGCTGCCGCGGCTGATCACGAAATTCTTTTCCGTCGCGGGTGCCATGGGATGGCACATCGCGGCTTCGGCCCAGGGAATTGCGGTGGGAATGCTGACGACGCTGCTATTCACGCTTCCTCCTCTGCTCGCGATTCGCAAAATTCGTCCGGCGCTGATTCTGCGCAGGGACATGCCGGAGGCGCGCCTCGGTTGGCGCAAGCGGTTCGCAGAAGGACGCGAGGCATTGGCCGTGGGCGGCATCATTCTGATCGGCATCGGAGCGATCGCCACGTGGCTGGCCGAATCTCCCAAGGTCGGGGGATATTTCGCGGGAGGATTGGTTACCAGTCTGATCGCGCTGACCGGAGTCGCGTGGCTGCTGCTGTTCGCGATTCGCATGTTCCTCAAAAGATCGCCCTGGAGAGTGCCATCGCTGGTGCGGCAGGGACTTGCGAATCTGTACCGGCAGGGGAATCAGGCGCAGGCGATTCTGGTGGCTCTGGGGTTGGGCGTGATGTTCACGTTGAGCGTCTACCTGATTCAGGATTCGCTGGTCGGGCAGATCGTCCAGACGGCTCCGCCAGGAATGCCGAATGTGTTTCTGATAGGAATCACACAGGCGCAAGTGGAGCCCTTAAGAGCGCTTCTTTCGCAGCAGCCAGGGGTGCAAGGGACGCCCGAGTTCGTGCCCAGCGTCAGCGCCCGTCTGGTGAGCATCAACGGCGCGAAGCTGTCGGACATGAAGCTGATGGGCATGGCGCGGCGCTTCGCCTATTCGCGGTCGGTGATGTGGGAGAACGAAATTCCGGAGCAGACCAAGGTTTTGGAAGGCGCCTGGTGGAAGCCGGGGACCACCGAACCCGTGGTATCGATTGCGGAGGACGCGTCGAAGATACTGAATATCCACCCCGGGGCGTGGATTGAGATGCAGGCTGCGGGGCGCACCTTCGGCGCCCGAGTGGTGGCGGTGCATCAGACGGAGGCGATCCGGGTGAGCGCGGCGAACGAATTTGTCTTCAATCCGAAGACGCTCGAAGGGCTGCCGGTGATTTATTACGGAGGCGTGCGGATGAAGCCTCCCCTGGTGGGTTCGTTTCAACGCGCGGCTTATGAGAAATTTCCGACGGTGACGGTGGTGAACGTCGCCGATGCGCTCGAAATCGTGCAGCAGGTGGTGGATCAGATTGCGCTGGTCATCCGGTTTCTGTCCGGATTCGCAATCGTGGCGGGCGCGATCATTTTGGCGGCGAGTATCGCGGGCACACGCTTTCGCAGGGTCAAAGAAGTCGTCATTCTGAAAACGCTGGGAGCCACCCGCCGGCACGTGGGACGGATTTTTTCGGTGGAGTTTTTAACGCTGGGGGCGGTCGCGGGACTGATGGGAGCGCTGCTGGCCGCGCTCTTTTCGAGCTTAGTTTTGAAGAAACTTCTGGGGGCGCACTTTCGCTTCGATCCGAAGGCGACTGGATTAGCGATTCTTTTGACCGCGGCGCTCGCGAACCTCTCCGGCTGGCTCGCGAGCTTCCGCATTTTGCGTCAGAAACCGCTTGAGGTCCTTAGGGACGAATAGTTACGGCCGCTTCGCGTAGGTCTCCTGGCTAGTCGTGCGGCGATCCGGGCTGGACGCTTCCCCGGTCGACGAGATGTCTTCGGCGCCGCTGTTTTTCAGCAGTTCTTTCGCGCGATCGACGTCCTTCGACGTATTGCAGTGCACCGATAGCAGAACGCCGCCATCCTTGACGCGGCCTTCGTAGCGTTTGGCTTCGTATTCCGGAATACCCATTCCGGCGAGAGCTCCGATAAGACCGCCTGTGGCTCCGCCGACTCCGAGACCCGCCAGGGCCGCCATGATCGGACCAGCCGCGATCAGCGGGCCCACGCCCGGGATGGCCAATGCTCCGATTCCAGCCAGCAGTCCGAGCGTCCCTCCGATAGCTCCCCCGGCGACTACGCCTGTGGTGGTACCTTCCGGCGCCTTAGTGTTCTTTTCATGAGCGAAGTCATGGGACGTCTGCGCGTCTGTTAGCAAGACGGAGATGTCATTGTTCGCGAACCCCGCTGACGTCAATACGTCCACTGCGCGCTCAGCCTGGGCCACCGATTTATAAATTCCGAATACCGCTGTGTTTTTATTAGCCATTATTGAACTCCTGAAGGTGAGAGCCGAAGGTGTGCAAATTTGTTTCCCGTGTAAGGATCTTTTGAAGGGCGGGTGTCATTTTGGCGAAACTTAGCTATAATCAAAATGTTTGCTAGACTACGTATGAAAACCAGGAGACCATGGTGAAGCGTGCTGGCTCCGACGATTCCTTGCGTTGTTCGTTCTGCCAAAAGAGTCAGGACGTTGTCGGGAAACTGATTTCGTCTCCCTCCGACTACCCCCGGGCCTACATCTGCGACGAGTGTATCGGCGTCTGTAACTCTATTCTCGAGGACGACCGGCATGAGCAGCAGTACGGGGCTCCGCATAAACTCCCTAAGCCATTGGAATTAAAGGAGTACCTGGATCAGTACGTCATCGGTCAGGATGCCACCAAGAAGAAGCTGGCGGTTGCGGTTTATAACCACTATAAGCGCATCCAGATGAACAAGAACCGGACTGGCGAAGTGGAGCTGTCGAAGTCCAACATTCTGTTGATCGGACCCACCGGAACCGGTAAAACGTTGCTGGCTCAGACCCTGGCGCGGATCCTGGACGTTCCCTTCGCGATCGTCGATGCGACCACCCTGACTGAGGCCGGGTATGTGGGCGAAGACGTTGAGAACATTATTTTACGCCTGCTCCAGAACGCCGATTGGGATGTGCAGCGCTGCCAGTCCGGCATCATCTATATCGATGAGATCGATAAGATCGGCCGCAAGGACGAGAATCCGTCGATTACCCGCGATGTTTCGGGCGAGGGTGTGCAGCAGGCTCTTCTAAAGATCCTCGAAGGAACTATCGCCAACGTTCCACCCCAGGGCGGCCGTAAGCATCCGCATCAGGAGTTTACGCCGGTCGATACGACGAACATCCTGTTCATCTGCGGCGGCGCTTTCGTCGGATTGGAAAAGACCATCCAGCGCCGGGTGGGTACCCGGACGATTGGATTCTCCAATCAGGACGAGGCGGCGGCGGCCGACAAGCGGCGCGGAGGGTCCAGCGGACGGCGCGACGTGAGCATGCTCGAACAGGTGCAGCCGATGGACCTGATCAAGAGCGGTTTTATCCCTGAGTTTATCGGCCGTTTGCCGGTGGTTGCGGTGCTCGAGGACCTGAGCAAGGAAGCGCTCGTCCAGATCCTGACTAAACCTAAGAACGCAATCAGCCGACAGTATCAGAAGTTGTTCGAGTTTGAAAATGTTAGACTGAAGTTTAGCGACGATGCGCTGGAGGCCATCGCACAGCTCGCGATGGAGCGCAAAGTGGGCGCGCGCGGGCTGCGAATGATCCTCGAAGACCTGATGCTGGACCTGATGTATTACCTGCCGTCGTATAAGAAGGTCCGCGAATTTTTAGTCACCAAGGAAATGGTGATGACGCAGAAAATCAATATTTCGCTGTTAGAGAAAGCTGGCTAGGGGCCAGACGCCAGCGGCCAGGGTCCGGTAAAACCCTGATCAGGCTGGCCTCTGGCCCCCGCCCCCTGGCCCCTACTCAAAATGCTCTCTTCGAAAGAAAAATCAGATACACGCAAATTGCCGATGATGCCCATCCGGGATGTAGTCATCTTCCCGCACATGATGACTCCGTTCGTGGTGGGACGCGAATCGAGTGTTCGCGCGCTCGAAGAAGCGCTGGTCGGAGACAAAAAGATATTCCTCGCGACGCAGCATGATGCCAGCGTCGATGAGCCGCGGCCGGACGAGATTTTCTCCGTCGGCACGGTGGCGAACATCGTGCAAAGCGTGAAGCAATCGGACGGAAACATCAAGGTCCTGGTCGAAGGAGTCGAGCGCGGCAAGATTATTTCAGTCACAGAAGAAGAAGGATATTTCCGGGCTACCGTTAAGATCTTTAATTTCAAAGTAGAAGCCGGTCCGCAACTGGACGCATTGACCTCGCGCGTGACCGGACTTTTCGAGCAGTATGCGAAGCTGAGCCAGAACGTGAATTACGACACCATGGTGGCGGCAATTCGGGGCGACGACCCGGGCAAACTGGCCGACACCGTAAGTGCGAATCTACAGCTCGCGATTGAAGAGAAGCAGGAGCTGCTCGAAATCTTCGATCCCATCGACCGGCTGACGCGGATCGCGGAGATGCTCGATATTGAGATCGAAAAGCTGAACGTCGACCGCACCATTCAGGGCCGCGTAAAGCGCCAGATGGAGAAGGCGCAAAAAGAGTACTACCTCAATGAGAAGATCAAAGCGATCCAGAAAGAGCTGGGCCGCGGCGAGAAGAGCGAGTTCGACGAGCTGAAGAAGAAAATCGAAACCGCCGGCATGACCAAGGATGCGCATGAGAAGGCTATGGCGGAGCTGAAACGCCTGGAAAACATGCCTCCGATGTCCGCCGAATCGACCGTGTCTAGAAACTATCTTGACTGGCTGCTGGCGGTGCCGTGGAAGAAAAAATCGAAGGAAATCCGCGATCTGCCGCACGCGCAGGAAGTGCTTGAGAGCGACCACTACGGCCTGGAAAAAATCAAAGAGCGCATTTTAGAGTTTTTGGCCGTCCGCCGTCTGGTAAAAGACCCGAAGGGTTCGATTTTGTGTTTCGTCGGACCTCCCGGAGTGGGGAAAACGTCGCTCGGAATGTCCATCGCCAAGGCGACCGGCCGTAAATTCGTGCGCCTGTCATTGGGCGGCGTGCGGGACGAAGCGGAGATTCGCGGACACCGGCGAACTTACATCGGCGCGCTGCCAGGCCAGATTTTGCAGATGATGAAGAAGGCCGGCGTGCGCAATCCGGTCTTCATGCTGGATGAGATCGACAAGATGTCGACCGATTTCCGTGGCGACCCATCCTCGGCGCTGCTCGAGGTGTTGGATCCGGAACAGAACTTCATGTTCATGGACCATTATCTGGACGTCGAATACGATCTGAGCCAGGTGTTTTTCATCGCGACGGCGAATGTGATGCACACCATCCCCGCCGCGCTGATGGACCGCATGGAAGTGATTCGCCTCTCGGGCTACACCGAGCTCGAAAAGAAGGAAATCGCCAAAAAGTTCCTGGTGCCGAAGCAGTTAAAGGACACAGGCCTTTCGGGCGAACAGATCCAATTCGAAGACACCGGCATCGACGAGCTGATCGGTCATTACACGCGCGAAGCGGGCGTTCGCAATCTGGAGCGCGAAGTCAGCAACATCTGCCGCAAAGTGGCGCGGACGGTGGTCAATGCGCAAGGCGATTCGAAGAACAGCAAAAAGAAGCTTTCGAAAGTGGTCGTCAACGCCGCGAAGGTGATCGACCTTCTGGGTCCGCAGAAATTCCGCGATCAGGAGCGGGACAAGAAGAACGAAGTGGGCGCCACGACCGGCCTCGCATGGACGGAGGTCGGCGGCTCGATTCTGACGACCGAAGCGGCGATCATGGAAGGCCGCGGCAAACTGACCACCACCGGTAAGCTGGGCGATGTGATGCAGGAATCCGCGCAGGCGGCCATGAGCTATCTGCGCAGCCGATCGCACATCATGGGATTGCCCAAGGATTTTTACCGGCACCTGGATATCCACCTGCACGTTCCCGAAGGTGCGATCCCCAAGGACGGCCCGTCGGCGGGAATCACAATCGCCACCAGCATCATCAGCGCGCTGACCAGTATTCCGGTGCGCGCGGACATCGCGATGACCGGTGAAATTACGGTGCGCGGACGCGTGCTCCCCATCGGCGGCCTTAAAGAAAAGTTAATGGCCGCGCATCGCTACGGGATTCGCGAAGCCATCCTGCCGTTCGATAACGAGAAGGATTTGCCGGATATTCCGGAAATCGTGCGAAACGATATGAAGCTGCACTTCGTCAAGTCGATGGACGAGGTTTTAAAAATCGCACTGGAGCGCGAGATCGAAATGACGGCGCTGCCCGGCATGCTGACGGTGGCCGAAATTATCGCGCGGTCGCGGGAAGAGAAAGTAACTCATTAGGGGCCTGGGGACGAGACGTTAGGGGGCCAGGAACTGAACTCAAGGATGAATAACTTTTTTGGCTGGCCGCTGGCCCCCGGCCCCTGGCCCCTTGTGCTGTGCCAAGGTTTATAATAAGTGCAGCCAGACCGGATCAGTTTCCGCCGGAGTCGGAAGTTGAGGTAGCGTTTCTGGGCCGCAGTAACGTCGGCAAATCCAGCTTGCTGAATGCGCTGATGGGGGTGAAGGGACTGGCGAAAACCAGCGCCCGCCCCGGCTGTACGCAGTTGATCAATTTCTATCAGATGGACGAGGATCTCCGCTTCGCCGATCTGCCTGGATATGGTTTCGCCAAAGTCCCCAAGGAAATCACGAATTCGTGGAAGCAGCTTATCGACCATTATTTGACCGGGCGCGGTTCGCTGCGGCTGTCGGTAATTGTGCTGGATGCGAGGCGGGGCTGGATGGAAAAGGATATTGAGCTGCGGGACTGGCTCGAATGCCATGGGCGGCCGTACATTGTGGCCGCGACGAAAGTGGACAAGTTGAAGTCTCAAAAAGAACGTCATCAAAGCGTGAAAGATCTCCGCGAAGGATACGCGGGGGAGATCTTCGAATGCTCGGCCGCAACCGGCCGGGGAGTGAGGGAAATTTGGCAAGCGATATCGAAAATCAAGAAATGACGCCAGGGGCGGACGGCGAAGTGGAAACTCAAAAGGCTGAAGCTCCCAAGGTGGAAGCGGCCAAGCCCGACGCCGCCAGGAATGACGTGGTGAAGGAAGCGCCGCCGAAGCGCGCGCGCGCCGAGAAGCACCACGCGGAGCATAAGAATTCGACGGAAGCGAAAACTCCCGCTCCAGAGTCCGCGCC
This sequence comes from Bryobacterales bacterium, assembly GCA_963698105.1. GTDB lineage: Bacteria > Acidobacteriota > Terriglobia > Bryobacterales > Bryobacteraceae > Palsa-187. The sequence continues at coordinate 237,637 of CAVOPN010000018.1, read as the reverse complement.
AGCGGCGGAAGCGAAGCCTCCGGCCCCGGCAGACGCAAAGCCCGCAGCGGAAGCGAAGGCTGCGGCCCCGGAAGCGAAGACTGTGACTCCGGAAGCGAAGCTGCCGGACTCAAAAGAAGCCGCGAAGCTGCCGGATTCAAAGGAAGCCGCGAAGCTGCCGGATTCAAAAGAAGCCGCGAAGCTGCCGGATTCAAAGGAAGCCGCGAAGCTGCCGGATTCAAAGGAAGCCGCGAAGCAGCCGGACTCAAAGGAATCCGCGAAGCAGCCGGACTCAAAGGAAGCGGACCCCGCGCCGCCTGCTCCGCCTTCCGGGCAGACGTCTCCCGCGCAACTGCCCCAGCAAGGTGCGCCGCAACCCGCCGGACGCATGTTCGATAACCGGCGCCGCGCGGCAGGCAATCAAGGACCGAAAAACGGCAGCGCCCTCGACTTGGTGGAGCTCAAGGACATGAGCATCCAGAATCTCAACACCATCGCCAAGGATCTGGGCGTGCAGGGATTCGCGGGTCTGCGCAAGCAGGAGCTGATTTTCAAAATCCTTCAGGTGCAGGCCGAGAAGAGCGGCCTCATTTTCTCAGAGGGCGTGCTCGAATGCCTGCCGGACGGCTTCGGCTTCCTGCGCGCGCCCGAATATAATTACCTGCCTGGCCCCGACGACGTCTACGTCTCGCCTTCGCAGATTCGCCGCTTCGATCTGCGCACCGGCGATACCGTCAGCGGACAGATCCGGCCTCCGAAAGAAGGCGAACGATACTTCGCGCTCATCAAGGTCGACGCGATCAATTTCGAGCCGCCCGAGGAAGCGCGCAACAAGATTTTCTTCGATAACCTGACTCCTCTTTATCCGCAAGCGCGGCTCAAGATGGAGACGGTCCGCGATAACTACTCCGGCCGCGTCATGGATCTGCTAACTCCGATAGGCAAAGGGCAGCGCGGACTGATCGTCGCGGCGCCCCGCACCGGCAAAACCATGCTGCTACAGGCGGTCGCGAATTCGATTACCACCAATCATCCCGAAGTTTCGCTGATCGTCCTTTTAATCGACGAGCGTCCCGAAGAAGTGACGGACATGCAGAGGTCGGTCAAGGGCGAAGTGATCTCCTCCACCTTCGACGAACCCGCGTCGCGGCACGTCCAAGTCGCCGAGATGGTGATCGAAAAAGCCAAGCGATTAGTCGAGCACAAGAAGGACGTCGTGATTCTGCTCGATTCCATCACCCGCCTGGCGCGCGCTTACAACACCGTCGTTCCGCCGTCGGGCAAAGTCCTCTCAGGCGGCGTCGATTCGAATGCTTTGCAGCGACCGAAGCGGTTCTTCGGCGCGGCGCGCAACATCGAGGAAGGCGGATCGCTGACCATCGTCGCCTCCGCGCTGGTCGACACCGGCAGCCGCATGGACGACGTGATTTTCGAAGAGTTCAAAGGCACCGGCAACATGGAAATCCATCTGGACCGCAAGCTGATGGACAAACGAGTTTTCCCGGCCATCGACATCTCCAAATCCGGTACGCGCAAAGAGGAACTCCTGCTCCCGAAAGACGAGCTGAACCGCGTCTGGGTACTGCGCAAGGTCCTGAACAACCTTTCGCCGGTCGAAAGCATGGAACTGCTGATCGATAAATTGTCCAAAACTCGCTCTAACGGCGAATTTTTGGCCGCCATGAGCGGTTAATCGCAAATAATAATCAACACTTTCCATAGTTCCCGGCGTCTATAGCTGTTATGACGCGATGCCTGGTCGCCATAACTCTGCTTACAGTTGTGCCGCTTGCCAGCGCGGCCGACACCTACCCGTTTTTTCCGCAGCCGAATTATTTCAAGAAGTACCTCGCGCGTCCGGTCACCGGTTTCGAGCTCGGGCCACCCGTCCAGCTTGAAAACTACGTGGTCGATTCGAAGCTCGAATTGTCGGTCAAGGCGTTTCTCAATCTGGTGATGGCCAACAATCCGAACGTCAGCATTCAGAGGCTTAACGTGGCTATTTCGGAGGATGCCATCACTCGCGGCCTGGGAATTTTCGATCCCCTTGCCACCGCCAGTTTCTCAGCCACGCGAACTCTAACCGGCACCACTTCCGCGGTCAACGGAGCCACCACGCTCAACTCACTTTCTCAGCCTTTGAATCTGAACGTTCAGCAGCTGCTTCCCACCGGAGCGATTTACAGCATCAGTTATTCCGACTTTAAGAGCTCCACCAACAGTGAATTCGCGACGATAAATCCGGCCTACAGCTCCGGCCTCATTTTCAATTTCTCGCAACCTCTGCTGCGCGGCCGCGGCTCTTTTATCACCAGGCTTCCGATCACCATCGCCCGCAGCCGCCTGCGAGGCGCGCAGTTTACATTTGAAGATCAACTGATCCAGATCGTGCTGGCTGCCGAGCAGCAGTATTGGTCCGTGGTGGGCGCCCGCGAAAATGTTCGCGTCGCCCAGGAAGGTTTGAAACTGGCCGACACCGCGCTCCAGCGGGCTAAGCGTGAACTGGAGTTAGGCGCGTCATCGCCGCTCGATATTTTTCAACCGGAGCAAAGCTACGCCAACGCCCAACTGGCGCTCACCCAGGCGAGCTACGCATTGGAGCAGAACGAAAACGCGCTGCGCATGCAGATGGGCGCGGACCTGGATCCGAAATATCGCAGCATGCCGATCGTGTTGACGGAGCCGGTAACGCCTCCGCCCGCCGCGTCGATGGATAAAGAAGAGCTGGTGCAGAAGGCGTTTCAGAACCGCCAGGATTTGAAATCTACGCGCCAAGCGCTCGAGGTCGACGACCTGTCGATCCGGCAGGCCAACGATAATCTGCGGCCGAATCTGTCTTTGACCGGACAATACGGATCGTCCGGCACGGGCGGCCCGCAGTACGTTTTACAGAACGTGTTCACCGGAGGATCCGGAGCGGTAACTGTGCTGCCGGGCGGCGTGACGGACGCCCTGGCCCAGATGTTCGGCTTCGGCCTGCCCACCTACGGATTCGGATTGACGCTCAGCCTTCCTCTGAAGAATCGCGTGGCCGCCGCGAATCTGGCCGATGCGAGCGTCAATAAGAAACTGGATGCATTCCGGCTCCGTGCGGCGGAGCAGAGTGTGCGATTACAAGTGTTGAACGCCATCACCAATCTCAACAACAGCCGCGCCAGCGTCGATCTGGCGAGGACCGCGCGCGATCTCGCGCAGAAGCGCGTCGAGGCGGAACAGAAGAAGTATGAGCTCGGCATCGATACCATCTTTTTTCTGCTGACCGCGGAAACGGATCTGACCACCGCCGAATCGCAGCTGGTGAATCAAACGATCAACTACCGTTTGAGCGAACTCGCTCTCCTCAGGGCTTTGGGAACGCTGCTCGAAGAGCGCGGCATCGCGGTACAGTAAGAAAGCGGCCAGGGGCCACGCGCCAGGGACCAGTGCGTGTTTCTTCGTGCTGGCGCCTGGCCGCTGGGCCCTGGCCCCTTCTCCCATGGGTTTTCTGCTGACCGCGGAAACCGATTTGACCACCGCCGAATCGCAGCTGGTGAACCAGACGATCAACTACCGTTTGAGCGAACTCGCTCTCCTCAGGGCTTTGGGAACGCTGCTCGAAGAGCACGGCATCGCGGTACAGTAAGAAAGCGGCCGGGGGCCAGGCGCCAGGGGCCAGTACATGTTTCTTCGTGCTGGCGCCTGGCCGCTGGGCCCTGGCCCCTTCTCCCATGGGTCGCATTCGCATCCTATCCGATAACGTCGCCAATAAAATTGCCGCCGGTGAGGTGGTGGAGCGTCCGGCCAGCGTCGTAAAAGAGCTGCTCGAAAATTCTCTCGATGCGGGTGCGACCGACTTCCGCCTCGACGTCGAAGCCGGCGGCCGCAGACTGATTCGCCTCGCCGACGACGGCTGCGGCATGATGCACGATGATGCTCTGCTGGCGTTCGAGCGTCATGCCACCAGCAAACTTTCCGATGTGAAGGATCTCCTGTCGATCTCCACTCTGGGTTTCCGCGGCGAAGCACTCCCGTCCATCGCGTCTGTATCGCGGCTGCTGCTCGAAACCAAGGCGCGTGAAGAACGTGTCGGCACCGTGGTCGAAATCGCCGGCGGAAAAATGTTTCGCGTCGAGGATCTGGCCCATTCCGGAGGCACCACCATTACCGTGCGCGATCTTTTTTTCAACGTCCCGGCGCGTAAGAAATTCCTGCGCTCCGAACAAACCGAAATCGCGCACATCGCCTCGCTGGTGACGCATTACAGCCTCGCGCACCCCTCCAAGAGTTTCGCTCTCCGGCACAACAATACTGAACTGCTCAGCGTCACGCCCGTCGCCACTTTGCGCGAGCGTGTGTTCCAGGTGTTCGGCTCACAAGTGCTCGACGACCTTTTCGATCTGGGCGATCATGCGCGCGATTTAAAGCTCCCCGTCGAGGAAGACGAACCCATCTCCCGGCGCTTCCGTTTGCGCGGCTTCTTCAGCTCTCCCGCCGTGCAGAAGATGAACCGCAATTCGATTTATTTGTTCGTGAACGGCCGCCTGATTCGCGATCGCCTGCTGCTGCACGCGATCTCCGCCTCGTATTTCAACCTGATGCCCCCGGCATGTTATCCATTCGCACTGCTGTTCGTCGATTGCGATGCGGAGGAGGTGGATGTGAACGTCCATCCCTCGAAAACCGAGGTCCGCTTCCGCCACGGATCGCTGGTACACGACTTCGTTCGCGATACCATCCGCGCGCGTTTAATGGCGGAACGTCCCGCGTCCAGGATTCCTATGCAAAGTCCTCCGCAGCCCGGCGCCGCGCTGCCCTATTCCGAATTCAGCCAGGGCGTCGAGAATATGAGCTTCGATTCGCTCGCGCCTGACATGCCTCCCATGGCGTTTCCCGCGGCAGACTCAGCCATGCTGCCCGAATTCACGCTGCACCGTCCGCCTTCGCCCGTTCCGCGCTTCGATTTTTCGGAAACCCCGCGCGCCCACGTCGCAGCAATGCCCGATACCCACGGACCCCTTTTTGACGGCGCCGCGCTGCCGGATCTACAGAGTCTCGATTCGCTCACCGATCTGCGTCCGCTCGGCCAGATTCACGATAGCTTCATCATCGCCGCCGGTCGCGATGGATTGTGGATCATCGATCAGCACGTCGCCCACGAGAGAATCCTGTTCGAACAGGTTTTGGCCGCGCGCGAAAAAGGCCACGCGGAGACGCAGAGACTGCTGGTGCCCCTGGTGATCGGACTCAGCGCCGCGCAGCAGATCGAATACGCGCGCATCGCCGAAGAATTAGACGGACTCGGTTTCGAAACCGAGCCGTTTGGTGTTCGCACCATAGCCGTGAAGTCAGCTCCAGCCGGAATCGGCGCGGCCGATGTGGAACGGGTGCTGTTTGAAATTCTGGAGATTGCCGAGACCGAACTGCGAAAAGCGTCGCTGGACGATCTGCGGCGGTCGATGGCCGCATCCATCGCCTGCCGCGCCGCCATCAAAATCAACATGCGCCTGGAGCCTGAAAAAATCGATTGGCTTCTCCGCGCTCTCGCAGCCACGTCCTGCCCAATGAGCTGCCCGCACGGCCGGCCGATCGCGCTGCGCTATTCGACTCGCGATATCCTGAAGTCGTTTCACCGGATCTGAAATGGAAAAATATATTCTGGTAATGGCCGGGGCCGCGCTCGGAGGTTTGGCACGCTACATCATCGCAACCGCCGTCAATGCCCGCATCCCCACGCGCGGCTGGTACGGCACTGTATTCGTGAACATCACCGGCTGTTTCCTTATTGGCGTGGTGTTGACCATTCTGACCCAGCGCAATGCCAATCCGAATTGGCGCCTGCTGCTCGTCGTGGGAGCCCTCGGCGGCTACACGACCTTCTCCAGTTTCACGTGGGAAACCTATGCGCTGGTGCGGGATGGCGAGTTCGCCAAAGGCCTCGCCAACGTGGGCGTCAGCGTCATCGCCGGATATCTCGCGCTCTGGTGCGGGGCGCTCCTCGCCCGGCGGTAATCACCCGGGCGCTGCCACCATCAACACATCATTGGGATAAAAATGATCCACCGTCTCGGGCGTGATCAATTGATGCTTGATGAATACCGCGGGGGGCACCGCGCGCCGGCTCAGCAGATCCACCGCCACGCGGATCAGCTCTTTTCCATACCGCTCCGGAAAATAGCCGACGGATCCGATCATGCGCGTAGCAGGGTCGCGCAGTTCGGCGCGGGCCTCGGGCGAGGCGTTCTGTCCCATCACCGCGCATTGTTCGGCGCGCCCCAATTCCTGAAACGCGCGCATTCCTCCCAACGCGCTCGCGTCATTGATGGCGCCCAGTAACACCCGGGTCGTCCGCCGGGCGCGCAAATATTTTCGCACCACCTCCAGGCTCGGCCCGAACTGGCCATCGCCGTCGAGATAAGTGACCGGGCAGGATTCAAGCGCCGGTAATATCTCCTTCATCCCCATCAGCATTCCGGTCAGCCGCATCCGCGGCAGGCTGCCGGCGCGGGGCAGCTCCAGCAGTACAATCTCATCCATAGTCCCCTGCCAGTGCTGCTTTGCCCAGCGCCCCAGATATCGCCCGCCGATCAGACCCGCCCCGTAATTGTTGGCCCCGAAGTAGGTGGCGCCCGGATGAGGAATATCGATGGCGATCAGTGGAATATTCGCCTCCCTGAATTTTGCCGCGATAATCGGCGCGATCGCTTCATCGGTTTGGAATTCGATGATCAGGTCGACCTTCTCGCGAATCAACAACTCCGCGTTCCGCTGCGCCGTTGCCGCGCTGTATCGATTATCCACCGAAAGAATTTCAATTCCTTCCGCGGCCGCCGCCGCCCGCAAGCTGTCGGAAACGTCTTTGGAAAACTGATAATCGGTGCCCTGCGCCGCGTAACCCAGCCGGTAGCGCTTGGGCTTCACCGGCCGTATGCTGGATTGATACTGATTGTCCCCGATTTTCTCCACCATGCCGCACTTCTCCAAAGTGTAGAGAAGCCGGAACACCATTCCCTTGTTTAATCCTGACCGCGAAGCAATATCGCGAAGGCGCAGCGTTTCACCGGAAAATTGAAACACGCCCAAAACTTGGGAAGCGTGAATCAGGCTCTTCACCAGATAAGGGTCGCGAGTACTGGGCGTGGTGCTCATAACCATCGAAAACGATATCACATTGTCACGCAAGCGCGAAATCGGCCGGCCCGGCAAATAGAGACCATGCCGCAGACCTGGAAATAGATGACTCAATTAATTATAAAAGTGAATTATTATGTCGTGCGGATGTAATGAATTAATATTGATTAACAAATGACCTTGGCGTATGGGAATCAATGTCTTACAGCACAATATCGCGTGCATAGAAATTATTGATTTGATTGTCCCGCCTAAATCCCGTATGCTCGAACTGTAAGCAAATAGTCAGAAAGCCCTGACTTATATCATTCGTCCTCGAAGACGTCTTGTTTCCTCGCTGAAGATTATTGGCGTATGCGCAATGCGTATGCGCGGGGAAATGCGTCGCTAATCATCTGCAGTTGCCGCGTTGCCGGCGTGCGGAGGATTAGTTTGTCCAGACACTAGAAAATATCAAAAAGGAACCTAATATGAAAATCTTCAAAACCACATTACTGTTCGGCGGTCTCGTCGCGCTCGCTGCGTCCTTGAGCGCCGAATCCGCGCTCCTCAGCGTCAACATTCCGTTCGAATTCGTCGCAGGAGGCAGCGTCATGCCGGCCGGAGCCTACACCATCGACCAGCCGAACATGCACGGAGTCCTTCTCCTCAGAGGCTCACAGCCGAACTCGACCGCGCTGGTGTTGGCGGTGAATAGCGGTGCTTCAAATGCCGACCACGCCGGGGTAACTTTCAGCCGCCGCGGCTCCGCCAACGTTCTATCCACCGTTAGCATACCGGGCGGCCCCAGCTACTCGCTGGTGAATCCGGAACACAGAACGGCCGCAGCGATCGCCGTTACCCTGCCGCGCAACTGACCCTTTGAGCGCGGTCCGCTGGCATCATCGGATCGCGCTTTTATTTTGGCTGATGCGGCTTGATTACGTCCTTCATATCCACCGTGTTTCCGGATTCATCCACGCCGGTGATGGATGTCTTTTTCAAGTTTTTTCCATCCGCCGATTCATCCCGCATCTGAAGAACTTTCTGATGGGAGCGCCTGGCGATATCCAGCGCCGCCGAGTGCGGATAAACGAATTGGCGTGCGTATTGATCGCCATGGCAGAATAAAGCTCGCACCGCCTCCGGCGTATCGCCCGGTCTCTCTTCGAACAAAATGACCGTTTTATCCGTCGGGAGCATCGCGAAGTCCGGCACCGCTAGAACGGTAGCGAACAGGTGCCTTTCGTCTTGTGAAAAAACCTGTACCACATTGTTCTGGGTGCTGGAATCGATCACCTTGAACACGTAAGTTCCCGCCGGCAGAGCCTTGCCGGGAATCTGTACGGGCGCGGCGAACGTGACAATCGTTTTTTCATTGTAGTCGCCCGCCAGCGCAGCCAATGCTATTGCGAAAAGAGGAAGTGCGCGCATAGATCACCTTCCCGAATGTTGTGCATTTCATGGGCCGATTCTAACCTTATAGATAAAAAAGCCCGAGCCGAAAAAGATGAGCCGAAGAGCGTATAAATTTCTGCCCGCGCGTCAGTGATGTTAAACTGTCAGTGCGCGTTCGATGTGGCCGAATGGCGGAATTGGCAGACGCACCAGACTCAAAATCTGGCGTTCTTCACTGAACGTGTCGGTTCGACCCCGACTTCGGCCACCACTAAAGACCGTCTGGTTTTGTTCGGCGTTCACGTCGTATCCGCGTTAAGGTCGAAAAACCCACAGCAAGAGCGGCGAAGCCGACATAAAATATTGTCGACGGTTCGGGTGCCACGGTGGGTGGATCCGGCGGCACGATGGTCAAGTCCAGTTGGTGGCCCGAAAGAAAGTCAAATATATCGTTGCCGTAGGTATAGTCGTAGGCACCCGTCGCTAGGCCCGCAGCGCCGCCACAGTAAAATACCGGTTCATGGAGGGAGGGGTACAGGCAAAAGCTCAGTTGGACGGAGACCGTCACGGGGTATAAGCCTGGGCCGGTAATGGTCGGCAAAGGCGAGATAAGGTTGAGCGCGTAAGACATTTCGGCATAAGGAATGAGACAGCAAGCCGCAGACTCGGCTGCGTCCGGCCAGGTATAATACACCCCGTTGTAGGTCATCCCTGAACCATATCCATCGGCCTCGAATCCTATGAAATAGGTCCCTGTAGGGGAGGGTGGTTGGAATGGGATAAAGCCGCCATCATTCCCACTAAAAGAGTCGAGGTCTTGTATGCCAGCGGTGAAATCCGGCCCTGAAAACCACGCTGTATTGCCGCTCCCGAACCCCAAGCCAATTCCACCCGACGTAATCGTGTCGCCCTGTAAAGTGAACGGACACAAAACGAATAGTGCACCTGCGAAAGATCGCATCTTTCACTCTTTCTGCGGGAATGGCACCCGCTGGCAAATCTTATCGGATCGGTACTACAAATACAAGTTATAGAAGTACTAGCGCGAACCAAGGTGCCCCGCCATAATGGCCATATTCATCAGAGCATCCTTTTGAGATCCTCCATCTCTTCCAGCGTCCGCGGCCAGTCTTCGCGCAGCAAGCGGCTTAAGGCCCGATCCGCCAGTAGCTTTCCTCCCGTCTGACAGACCGCGCAATAGTTGGTTTCGTTCGATGCATACCGGATTCGCTGGACCTTCGCTCCACAGCGCGGACAGGGGAGGCCGTATCGTCCATGCACCGCCATCTCCGGTCGGAACGCGGTGACGCCTTCTGGAAATTTGCCGGCGCATTCCGCGCGGAGGCGCTCCGTCCACTCGATCAACGTCGCCCGCGTCGCCAACCGCAGATGCTCGATCTGATCGGGCGTCATCTTCTGCGTCAGCAGAATTGGAGATAGCTGGGCGCGATGCAAAAGTTCATCGGAGTATGCGTTGCCGATGCCGCTAAACAATCTGGGATCGGTGAGCGCGCGCTTCAAAGTATGATTTGCGCGGGTCAGCCGTGCCGCGAAATCCCGGGATCGCACTGAAAGCACGTCGATGCCACCAGGATCGAGCGATGCCAGCCCCGCGTCGCCTTCCACTACATTCAGAGCAGCGCGCTTTTGCGAGCCCGCCTCTGTCAATGTCAGTATCCCCGAATCGAATTCGAACGCCGCCAGCGTCCGCCGTCCGTCCGGCTTGACTTTCTTTGTCACCCAATGAAGCCGGCCCGCGATCATCAAATGCAGCACCAGCCACACGTCATTTTCGAATCCGATGGCGATGCGTTTTCCGATTCGCAGCAAGCCTCGAACCTTTTGGCCTATCGTTGCGGCGACCGGGGGTTCAATCGATCGAAGCAGAAATGGACTCGCGATCTGCGCGCCGGTCAGCGTGGTATTAAGGATGCGCTGCTCCAGCGCCTCGATATAGACCACGATGTCCGGGAGCTCCGGCATTTAGGGCTGGGGGTCGTTCTTGACGATTTTGCCGAACAATTTCCCGCCGTGCCCGCTGGCGCCCGCGCTGCCCCACGTTCCCGCGTACGCGCCGTTGTACATCACCACCCGCGCTGTGAACGATCCAAACCCGGGCACCACGAAGTTCGTCAACGAGATCACCGGGGTATCGCCGGCGAACTTCACCGGCAAAGGCATCGCCACCTTGAAGTCTTTCTTGTTGTACTGAATGCGCGCCTCGAATTTCCAGGTGTCTTCTTTCACTTTGGTCACGCGCTCGATCACATACTTATCGTCGCGCAGCTCCGCTCCATCGCCTTGCGTAAAATATCCGATCAACGTTACATTGTTGAGCGATTCCTGGAACTGCCTTTCCGCCGCATTCAATTCGAGTGCGGGCGGAGCGGCATCCTGCGCCACGATGAACGCGGAAACGAAGAGAAACGCGACGAGCTTCATTGAAGATCAGGCTATCAAATATGCGGTATAAAAGGTCCATCATGCGAATTTTTGCAGCTCTTTCGCTCGCCGCCGGAATCCTAGGCGCGGCGGGCACTCCTTATCTTACGGAGCCCTCTTTGTGCCCCACCCGGCCTGAGATTGCGTTCGTTTCCGGAGGCGATATCTGGGTCGCGCCTGCCTCCGGTGGCGAAGCGCATATTCTGATCGCGCATCCGGCGGAGGAGTCGCGGCCTCTTTATTCCCCTGATGGCGCGAAGCTCGCGTTCGTGTCGACCCGAACCGGCGGCGGAGACATCTATATCCTCACGCTCGCGACGGATGAGTTGAAGCGCCTGACCTTCGACGACGGAATGGAACAGCTCGACGCCTGGTCTCGCGACGGCAAATGGATTTATTTTTCGACCGGTTCGCACGACGTGGGCCGCAAGAACGATATCTATCGCGTCAGCGCCGAAGGCGGCACGCCGATGCCGGTGAGCGCGGATCGGTTTACCAATGAGTTTCAAGCCGCGCCCGCGCCGGACGGGTCGACCATCGCGTTTGCTGCGCGCGGTAATGGCGATCAGCAGTGGTGGCGTCACGGGCACAGCCATTTGGACGAATCCGAAATCTGGCTGCGCCGGGAGCTCCGGGGGCTACGAAAAAATCGTCGACCTCAACGGCCGCAATGTCTGGCCGATGTGGATGCCCGACAGCCGCTCCCTGTACTTCATGTCGGACCGCGCCGGTGCGCAGAACATCTGGTCGCTGGCGCTCAGTTCGAAGCCGAAGCAGATCACCAAATTTACCGACGGCCGCGTGTTGTGGCCGTCGATAAGTTATGACGGCAAGGCCATCGTCTTCGAGCGGGACTTCAAAATCTGGAAGCTCGATACCAAGACGGGTGAGGCTTTTCAGCTTCCCTTGAAACTGATGGGACTGGCGGCCGGACCCGGCACCACGCACCTGCAGCTCACAACCTTCACTGATCTGGCGCTTTCGCCGGACTCGAAAAAAATCGCTCTGATCGCGCACGGCGAAGTCTTCGCCTCCGGCGCGAAAGAGGGCGGGGAAGCGATGCGTGTCACTCACACTGCCGGTCCGGAATCCGGAGTTTCCTGGTCGCCCGACTCCACTAAAGTGGTTTTCGTGAGCGAGCGCAACGCCGTCAACCACGTCTTTGTTTACGACTTCGCGAAACACGCTGAAACGCAGTTGACGCACGACGCCCTGCCTGATAATTCGCCGCGGTATTCTCCCGACGGAAAGCTGATCGCCTTCGTCCGCGAGCGCCGCGAGCTGCGGGTGGTCGACCCCGAAAAGAAAGAAGAGAAGTCGCTGGTGACGGGATCGATCGCAGGAGGCTTTGCCGGCGGTGCGTTCGCGTGGTCGCCCGATAGCAAGTGGCTCGCTTACGCGGCGGCCGGCGGCAGCGGCTTGCGCAATGTTTATGTCGTCGAAGCCGCGGGCGGCACGCCGCATCAGATCAGTTTCCTTGCGAACAGCAATGTGAATTCGCTGCGCTGGAGTCCCGATGGAACCTACATCCTTTATGAAACCAGCCAGCGCACGGAGACTCCGCAAGTGGCGCGCATCAACCTGATTCCGCCGCCTCCGAAGTTTACGGAGGAGCGCTTTGAGGACTTGTTTAAACCCGAAGCGCCGGCTCGTGGCCGCGGCGGTGCGGCTGCGGAAAAGCCGCCGGTTAAACCCGTCGAGATTGTCTTTGAAGGGATCCGCGAACGAATTTCGTTCCTGCCCATCGGCCTTTCGATCAACAATCCGACCATCAGTCCGGATGGAAAGTCGCTGCTGTTCGGAGCGCAGGTCGGCGGACAAACCAATCTTTATCTCTATTCGCTCGACGCGACACCGGGCGGGCGCGGAGGCCGCGGAGGAGGGGGTGGGGGCGCCCGGCAACTGACTTCCACGGCGGGACAAAAATCGCATCCGCAATTTTCGAGCGATTCGAAAGAAGTGTTTTACCTCGAAGCCGGACGCGTCGAATCGATTCCGGTCGACACGCGCGTCGCTCACGCCGTCAATGTGACCGCGGAAATGGATGTCGATTTCGCGACTGAAAAAATGGCGGTCTTCGAACAGGCCTGGGCCGGGCAGCGCGACCAGTTTTACGATCCTAAATATCACGGCCACGATTGGAATGAGGTTCGCGCGCAATACACGCCTCTGGTCGAAGGAGCGCAGACTCCGGATGAGTTGCGCCGCCTGCTCCGCATGATGGTGGGCGAGCTTAATTCCTCGCACTCGGGTGTCAGTGCACCTGCGGGCGGAGGCGGACGGGGCGCGGTCACCGGGCAGCTTGGGCTGAGCTTCGATCGCGACACCTATGAGAAGACCGGCAAGCTGAAGATCACGGAAGTTGTTCCGCAATCTCCGGCCGAGCTCGCAAAAATCAAAGCCGGCGAGGAACTGCGCGCTGTCGACGGCGTGGCGATCGGGCCGCGGGTTAATCTCGACGAGCTGCTCCAACATAAGGTGGACAAGCGAGTGGTTCTCAATGTCGACGGGCGTGATGTGATCGTTCGGCCGGTGGGCTCGCTTGCGGAGCAGATCTATCGAAAGTGGATCGAAGACAATCGCGCCTATGTTGCGAAGATCAGCGGCGGGCGGCTCGGCTACGTTCATATCCGCGACATGTCGGAGCAGGCGCTGACGCAGCTTTATATCGATCTCGACGCGGAAAACCGGGCCCGCGACGGGGTAGTCATCGACATCCGTAATAACAACGGAGGGTTCGTCAACGCCTATGCACTCGATGTTCTTGCGCGGCGCCCTTATTTGACGATGACAGGCCGGGGCGCGCCTCCGGCGCCGGCGCGAACTTCGCTCGGTCAACGGTCCCTCGAGCTGCCGACGATTCTCGTGGTCAATCAACACTCCCTTTCCGACGCGGAGGATTTCACGGAAGGCTATCGGACGCTGAAACTTGGAAAAGTCGTCGGCGAGCCGACGGCTGGATGGATCATTTACACGGGATCGATGGAGCTGATCGACGGCTCCAGCATGAGAACTCCCGGCACGCTGATTCAGGGCGCGGACGGGAAGAACATGGAGAACAATCCACGCCCGGTGGATATCGCGGTTACTCGGCCTATCGGGGAGAGCTATACCGGCAAAGATTTGCAACTCGATGCGGCGGTGAAGGAGCTGCTGGCGGAGATCGGACCCAAAAAGTAACGGCAGCGCATGGCGCCGCCCCACGTATTTTACCGAAATGTGCGCCATTCAGCCCGTTCTAAATGAGGCACTGCGTTGAAGGAATCCAAAGACAACCTATCTCTGGAAAACGTGAATTCGGTGAGGGAGCAATTTTTTACTCGCCAGTTCACTTCGAGGAAGCTGCGCTCTTGGGCGCCGATCGCGGCTTGTACCAACACGCTGATGGGGCCGCCTGAGGTGAAGAGAACCACGTTGCGATTTGAAGGGCCGTCCTGCAAGCGGCGCAGCGCACGGAGGACACGCTTGCTGAACACGCCCCAGGTCTCGACGGTGGCGTGCTCCTCGACGGCTAGCCATGCCAACATTGCGGGCTCGAATATTTTCTGGAATTTCCGGTTGCGATCCGCGCCCTCTTCTAATTCATACGGAGGCGCGAAGTGGTGCAGAATTCCGTTGGCGTCGTATTCATTCCAATCGTCTGAAATCTGGGGCGAGCCAGCCGCTAGCTCCGCGGTCTGTCTTTGTCGATTTAGGGAGCCGCTCCAAATCTCATCGAACGTGACTCCTGTGCGCTTCCAATAATCCGCGAGCGCACGCGACTGCTGTTCGCCGAGCTCAGACAATTGATCTGGATTCGAGTCGAACGGACGCGCCTGGCCGTGGCGCACGACGGTGAGCGTACTCATTTCGCCAATTCGAGTTTCGCGATGGATTCCATGTGCACTTCATCCGGCCCATCGGCGAGGCGCAGCGTGCGCGAGTTCGCCCACATCGCGGCGAGCTCGAAATCCTGACTGACCCCGGCGGCTCCGTGCGCTTGAATTGAGCGGTCGATCACGCGCAAAGCGACATTCGGCGCGATCACTTTGATCATCGCGATTTCGGCGCGGGCGGCTTTGTTGCCCACGGTATCCATCATGTGGGCGGCCTTTAAGACCAGTAGACGAGCTTGATCGATCTCCATTCGCGAGTGTGCGATATCGGCGCGAATGGTCCCCATTTCGGCGATCGGCCTGCCGAATGCCACGCGGCTTTTCACGCGGCGGCACATCATTTCTAGAGCCCTTTCGGCCTGCCCGAGCAGGCGCATGCAATGATGAATCCGGCCGGGGCCCAGGCGTCCTTGCGCGATTTCAAAGCCTCTTCCTTCGCCCAATAAAATATTGGCGGCGGGGACGCGTACGTTCGTAAATGTCATTTCCGCGTGGCCGTGCGGGGCATGATCGTAGCCGAATACGTGCAGCATTCTTTCGATTTTGATGCCAGGCAGATCCAAGGGCATCAAAATCATAGACTGCTGTTTATGTTTCGGCGCGGAGGGATCCGTTTTGCCCATGAAAATCGAAATCTTGCAGCGCGGATCGCCCGCGCCGGAGGACCACCATTTGCGGCCGTTGATGATGTAATCGTTTCCATCGCGCACGATGCTCGCTTGAATATTGGTCGCGTCGGAGGAGGCCACGTCCTTTTCCGTCATCGAAAAACAGGACCGGATTTCGCCCGCGAGCAGAGGTTTCAGCCAACGCTCCTTATGTTCCGCCGTGCCATAGCGGGCCAGCACTTCCATGTTGCCGGTATCGGGCGCCGAGCAGTTGAAACATTCCGAAGCCATCGACGATCGGCCCATGATCTCGCACAGGGGAGCATATTCGAGGTTGGTCAAGCCGGCGCCGCTTTCATCGTGCGGGAGAAATAAGTTCCAGAGTCCGGCGGCGCGGGCTTTGGGCTTGAGCTCCTCAATCACCTGCACCGGCTGCCAGCGGTTCTGCTCGATTTCGTGGTGGTAGCGAGCCTCGTTGGGATAAATATGCTGGTCCATAAACGCGATGAGGCGCTGCTCAAAATCCTTCACCTTGCGAGAATGTTCAAAGTTCATAGGGGTGAACCTATCATAGCGACCCGTTAACACCGTAGACGCGCTGGTTTAACGCCGATGTGGCACCAAATAAAGCCGGTTGGCAGAGGGCTTTCATGCGCTGACCTGAAGAAAACACATCACTTCGTTCGATCCGCAAAAAGCTCCTGGCGTTAGATTAGCGTTATTTTAACGCTGGGCGAGAACAGGCTCGACGGGCTGTCCTACGAATCCAGGGTAATGGGCGCGGTGGGGAATTGGCTTGGTTGAAGATGGTATGTATTGATTGGAGTCGGGTTAGTTTGTTGATATTTCGAGTTATTGATCGCAGCGGATGAACGCAGGCGGAACCGCCTGCGCCACAACGGACAGCCCGCTCTGTCTACGGCGGCGCAGTAGATGTTAGGGTACTTCTGTGAATCGCGGGCGCCTTGGAACAGAGTAGGCAGTCCCCACTTTTCGCAGTTTTCATCGCTATCGTGTGCCGGAGCCAAGACACACACAAAGCGATGGGTTATCGGAAGGTGCGGAGATTTGGTGTAGTGAGGTGAGGGGTCGCGTTTAGCGTGAAGAGGCGGAGGTCAGCGGCGTGGGCGCGGAGGGTGGTGAAGGAGGTGTTGAACATGACTGCGGCTAGCCACATTGCGCGTTCATCGTCGATTTCGAGGGTCTTCGCGGCGGAGATGCCGATGGGGGTGGCTGAGGTGAATACTGCCACGTTTCCCTCTGGTGGGATCACGACGCGGGCTAGGGCCGCATGGATTCGCGCGACAAACTCGCTCCAGGATTCGCCGGAGTAGTCGTAGCGACCTTCGACCCAGGCGCGGACGCACTTCTTATCACAGTCGTTCCATTTGCGATGGACGGGGGCTCCATGCGCACCCTGGCTCAACTCGATCGCACGCTGCATTTCTTCGTATTCGATACGAAACTGTTCGTCGTCGGCGACCAGGCGGGGGGCGAGTTCACGATATACATGGGACAGATCGAATTCGTCCCATCCGGGATCGGCGGTGATTTCGACGTCGGGCAAAACCTCGGCGGCCGTGGCCTTCTGGCGGGCGAGCGATCCCGAATAGGCTGCGCTGAAGGAGATTTCCTGGGCTCGAAAATATTCGCCCAGCAGGTGCGCCTGCGTGCGGCCCAGATCCGAGAGGGAATCGTAATTTTCACGGGTGCCGGCCTGGCCATGCCGAACAAAATAGAGGACGCTCATTCCGCTAAGATCCACGCCGATCCGCAGATCGCCAAAGCAATTAACCCGCTATTCCATTCATCCTGATTGTGGACGCTGGCCGCAATTCGCGAGGCATGCACAACCAACACCCATAGAAAAAACATCAATCCGAGGAAGAAGGAGGCGAGGCGCAGTTGCCACTTGGCGATGATACACACGCCCGCCGCGATGAAGGCGACTCCCGTAAATGCGGACCAAAATAAACGGAAAGGAATCCAGGAGGGAATTAAAGTGGCGATGAAGCGGAGCACCTGAAAGTGGTCGATGCCATAGACGATCATGGTGATTCCGAACAGCACTCGCGCGGCCGGTAAAAATAGAGCCGCGAGGAATAAGGCAGCGTAGCCTAGGGTTAGGTAATCCATCGAGAAATCCATGAACGCTGGTTTCTGACCGGCGACGGCGGCGTCAAACGCGCGGATGCCCCATTTCGAGATCAACCATCCGAGAACCCCGCCCGTTATGGACAACATCAAACTTTCCACCAGAAGCTGCCGGATCACGCGCCAGCGTCCGGCAGCCAGAGCGACACGGATCGAGATGTCGCGCGTACGACCCACCGCACGCGCCAACAGGAGATTGGCCACGTTGGCGCAAGCGATCAAAAGAACGAAAGCCACTGCGCCCATCAGCGCAAGGAACAGCGAGGTCAGTTCTGGGCCGTTGAACTCCTCGGTGAAGGTATGAACGACTCCCGAAATGCCCTTATTGGTGGCGGGATATGCGGTTTGAAGATTGTGCGTGATGGTCTCCATTTCCGCGCTGGCCGATTTTTGCGATACTCCCGGCGCCAACAAGCCCACCGCGGTCAGATTGCGTTGCTCGCGCTTTTCTTTGTCCGCGGCTGACGGAATCAGAGCGTCCATAAGTCCGCCTGTCCGGGAAACACCATACCGCGCTGCATCACTCCGATCACAGTGGTAGGCACATCATTTACTCGGATGGTTTGCCCGATGACTCCTTGGTTTTTCCCGTAGCGGTTCTCCCACAGGACCACGGGAGATCGGCGTCATTGCGCTCGGGCGTTTGTTCGGATTGAGCCGTTTGTAAAACCCGTACTTCAAATGAAGGGAACGGCAGCGCATGGCGCCGCCCCACACGGTCGCTCACACCAGCATGGTGGCGACGTCTACGTTGGAGCGGTGGCCTTCGATTACGACGATTCCGCTGTCGGTTACGTGATATAAACGCCGGTCCTGCTCCAGGTCGAAGCCGATCACCGCGTCTTCCGGGACGCGCACGTTCTTGTCCAGAATCGCGCGGCGAACCTTGGCCCTGCGGCCGATATCGCAGTTGTCGAAGATGATGGAATCCTCGACCAGCGCGCCGGAATGGACTCGCACGCCGCGGCCTAGCACGCTGCCGCGCACGAGGCCTCCCGAAAGAATCGTGCTGCCGGCGACGATCGAATCGAGGGCCTGGCCGCGGCGGCCGTCCACGTCGAAAATAAATTTCGCGGGGGCATCCGAATACCCGGCGGTTCTGAGAGGCCATTTGCGGTTGTATAAATTGAGCGCCGGGGTCACGGCGCGCAGATCCATATTGGCTTCATAGTAGGAATCGATGGTTCCGACGTCGCGCCAGTACGGCTCCTGATTCGGAGGATCGCCGGGAATACGGTTGGTCTGAAAATCGTAGGCGAACATCTCCGTGCGCCCGACCAGCGCGGGCAGAATATCGCGCCCGAAATCGTGGGAGCTGTCCGGATTCTGGCCGTCCGCGTACAATTCGCGCAGCAGCAGGTTAGTCGAGAAAATATAATTTCCCATGGACGCGTACACTCGCTCGGAATCGCCCGGCATGGTGGGCGCGTCGGGATTTTTTTCGTGGAAGCCGATGATCGCGCCGTCCGGGGCGGTTTCTATGACGCCGAACTCGCTGGCCATCTCCTTCCCCACGGGGATCGAGGCGATGGTCACCTGGGCGCGCTTGTGCATGTGAAACTCCAGCATTTCGCGAATGTTCATGCGGTAAATATGATCCGCGCCGAAGATGATGACGAAATGCGGATCCGCCTGTTCAATCAGATTGATGTTCTGATAAATCGCGTCGGCAGTGCCGCGGTACCAATCCTCGCCGGGGGAGCGCATTTGCGCGGGGACGGGAATGATGAAGTGCTCCTTCAGCAGGCTGCTGGCTTCCCAGCCCTCGCGCAGGTGCTGCAACAGGCTTTGGCTTTTGAACTGGATCAGCACGTAATTGGAATAAATTCCGGAGTTGATCAGATTGCTGAGCACGAAATCCACGATGCGATATCGTCCTCCAAATGGGACCGCCGGTTTGGCGCGTTCTTTGGTGAGCGGATACAGCCGGGTGCCCTTTCCCCCAGCGAGTACAAAGGCCAGCACGCGAACCTGCATGAGGGTATTGTGTCAGCAGGATCGAGACAAAGGCAACCATTTCACGATAAAAACCGCATAATAAATCGAGTGGAGCGCAACCAGATCCTCATAATTTTGCGTGAAAGGATTTTGCGTTATGCGGCATCTATGCTAGCGAGGGATGCGGCCGAGGACGTGACGCAGGAGGTGCTGCTGGTCCTGCACGAAAAGTATCCCACCGTCGATCGCGTTGAGGAGCTGGTTCCCCTGTCACTCGAAATTGCCCGCTATAAAATCTGGGGTGCGCGCCGAAAGAGCACCCGCCGTGGGGAATATGCTTCGGTGCCGGTCGACGATCTGCCTTTGGCCGGATCCACGCCGGATGCATTGGAGCAGGCGGAGCGGAGCCAGCGCCTGGATCGTTTGGAAGCGGCTCTAAAGCTGCTCGGCAACCGGTGCCGGGAACTTTTGCGATTGAAACTCGAAGGCCATTCGTTTCCGGAAATTCAGAAGCGGCTCAAAGTCGGATCGCTGAACACGCTTTACACCTGGGATTTTCGCTGCCGCAAGCAGCTGGCGGAGAAGCTGGATGCCTAGCGACGATATTCTCGATCTGCTGGGGCGCTACGCCTCCGGTGCGCTCAGCGAACAGGAGCGCCAGCGTTTGTTCGACGCCGCGCTCAGCGATCAGAACCTGTTCGAAGAGCTGGCGCGCGAGCAGGAGCTGAAAATGTTTCTGGAACAGCCGGGCGCCCGCGACCGCATGA
The DNA here is from genome assembly GCA_963698105.1 of Bryobacterales bacterium. Classification (GTDB taxonomy): domain Bacteria; phylum Acidobacteriota; class Terriglobia; order Bryobacterales; family Bryobacteraceae; genus Palsa-187. The sequence goes on along the minus strand of CAVOPN010000018.1, from coordinate 217,390 downwards.
TTCGGGCACTGCGGGCGCCGCAGAGGAAAACAGCGTGGATCTTCTCGGGCGCCGCCGCTGCGGCCTGCGGGGTTTTGCTGGTCGCGCTTCTGCTGCATCCCCGGTCACAGGCGCCGTCGCAATTAGCCGTCGTCAACGCGCCTGCGGGGCCATCCGCGATTCCCTCCGCGAGGCGCGCGCCTACTCGGTTTCTCCAGCGCCGGTTCAATCCGAACCCGCCCGGCCGCTCGTCGCCATCGAGCAGTCGCGAAGCGAGCCGGCTCAAACGGACGCGGTACAAGTCCAAGCGGCCCCCCAGCAGCGCGAGGCGCTTATGGTGGCGCAAAAAACCGCCGCCTTCGGCTTCCATTATTCGCTCGACGCCAAGGGCCACCTGGTCATCGTGCCCGCGGCCGATGGTTATTTATTCGTGAAATCGGACGATGGCACAGTGCTGTTCAGGCGCAAGCAAATCGCGGCGGCCATCACGACCGATATCGCGGTGCCAGAAGGAGCTCATTCGCTGACCATTACTTTTTCGAGCCACGACGCTCCGGTAGAAATCAAGCCTGTGGCGCGCAATGAGTCCAGCGGGGAAGTGGAGGGGACGAGTCCCCTTGCGGTTAGCACCAGGATATTAAAGTAGAGAATGTGCGGGTCGCATCCACAGTAGAGTAGTTCAAGCCACGCCAACACCGGTCATTTGGACTGAATGGCCGGGGCGAACAGTCGGAACAGCCCGTCCCGTCCACGGCGCCATGGCGCCTAGGGACAGGCTAATTGCTGCTGCCGCGGGTTTGCTGGACTTTCGGGACGGATAGATAGCCCACGACCAGGTCCTTTTTTACGTCGTTCACGACCAGTTCGTATGGCAGGACGGATTTCGATAGCAGAAATTGAATGGGCTCGTTTACCGTGCGATTCTTCTTGTCGACCTTTTTGTCGTCGGCGATGATTACCAGCGAGAAGGTATTTTTCTTTGGTTCCGTGCTTTCGAGGACCAGTTGGATGTCGCCGACTTTTTGCGGAACATTCTTTTTCACTTTAGCGAGTTTAAATTCGATGTAATTGCGCTCACCCAGCTGTTTCAGAGCCAGCAATTCTTTGCCGTTGGTAGCGATCAATCCGCTCTGGACGCCCAAATCTCCGCGGGCGCTTTTCAGATCGGCGATGGTTTTTTCGATGGCCGATTTATTCGAGGCCGTGTCGGTTTTGAGCGCGCCGACGTCATTGGTCACTTCGCCGACTTTGGTGGAAGTCGCGGCGGCTACATCTTTCACCTGAGAAACATCGGCAGCCACGGCTCCTAGTTTCTGTCCCTGCTCCGCTTGCGCCTTCGAGAGCTTGGCTTCGATTTCGTCGGCGTGCCGGTTGGCTTCAATCTTGGCCTGCCCGCTCAGCGCGGCGGCCTGCGCGCGTGACTGGGCCAACTGCTTTTCGAGAGAATCGATATTTCGCTTGCTGGTCTGCACCGTCACCGACGAGGTTTCGTGAATCTTCTCAATCTCGGCGAGCAGGGCTTCCTTGGTCTGCGCGAGCTGTCCCTTGACATCGCTGATCTGGTAGTACAGCCAAGCCGATGTGGCGATCAGAACGACAACGGCGCCCATCAGGATCGCCATTTTCAGGTTCGATCCGTCGGCGGGGGGCGGCACGTAGTTTACCGGGGCCGAATGCTGCGGTTGCGGCTGAGGCTGGGGGGGCGCGTAGCCCTGCGGCGGATAACCTTGCGGAGGGTAGTTCTGCGGAGGATAATTCGGCGGAGGATAGTTGGGCGGCGGATAATTATAACCCTGCGGGGGCGGATATTGCGGCTGCGCCTGCGGTTGCGGCGGTTGGATCGGTTTAATTGGTTCGTCGTCTTTTGGCAAGAGTGATTGCATGGATCTACCCCAGTTTATTCTAGCTCAATGGCTTGGACGTATAATCGGCTAATTTGAGTTACATGGAAGTTCGGGCGGGTTTGGCGAATTCCATGACTTCCTGCTTGGGAACGCCGGGCTCAAAACAGCGGCGGCAGCGCGCTTCATACATTCCGGAGGCCCCGACCACGATCAGATCGTCGGATTCGACCAGGCGCTGGGTATGTTTGGCCGGATTGCCGCAGCGGATGCAGATGGCCAGCGTTTTGGTAATGGATTCGGCCAGGCATAGCAGGTCCGGCATGGGGGGGAAGGGCCGGCCCAGATAATCCGTGTCGAGACCGGCGATAATGACCTGCTTGCCGCTGTCGGCCAACTGGCTGGCGATATCCACCAGATCGGGTCCGAAGAAATTCGATTCGTCGACGCCGACGACTTGGGTGCGCCAGTCCAGTTTCTGGAGGATCTCCTGGGCTCCGTTCACCGGATCCGACTTCATGCGCTGATCTCCATGGGAGACGATCTCGTCGGCGGAATAGCGGGTATCGATGGCAGGTTTAAAAACCTGGACGCGTTTGCGGGCGATACGGGCGCGGCGCAGGCGGCGAATGAGCTCTTCGCTCTTACCCGAAAACATCGGGCCGCAGACGACTTCGATCCATCCGATGTGGCCGGTGACAAGTTCCATACGGGTCAGAGGTCAGAATAGCGCAGAGTAGGGCAGGTCCCCGACCTGCCCTGGGAGGGATTCGGTCGCGGCCGGGGGTCGCAGATCAAAGTGGGGCAGGTTCCCGACCTGCCTTCCGTGGCGTCGCGGTAAAACGGAGGGCAGGTCGGGAACCTGCCCCACTTGGAACGTCGACACGCTCCCTTTGGTCGCGGCTCGGTAGAGATTCGCTGCTGTCGGCGGGTTTTCATGTCGACGCGGCACCCAGCGCTGAAACGGTTTCGCCTCATGAAAATCTAACCTGGGGAGGAAGTGTATGCGCAACCTTATCTTATTGTGTCTGACCTTTGCGATTCCCGCGCTGGTGAACGCGCAGGATTGGGACCGGGCTCATCGAATCATCGGGAAAACTCAGGAAGATCTCCGCCGGGTGCAACATCACGAGGCGTGGGCGGAAGGCGATCGCGGCCATTATGAAGCCGCGGAGCGGAACTTGGCGGACGTGCGCAGGGATCTCGACGAGCGTCGTCTCGATCGCGGCAGACTGGATGCGACCATCGCGGAGATTGAGCATATCACGCATGTGGACCGCCTGGATCCTAGGGCGCGGGAAACGCTGAACATGGATGCCCGCCAATTGCGCCGCCTCCGGGATGACTGGCATTGGCGTTAACCATTACTGAATAAATTCACGTCAGGGCAGGCTAGGACAGCCCTACTCCAGATGTCGCGGGTTATAATCACATCTGGAGGCTAATGAGCAAAGAAGATAGTATTGAAGTAACCGGTACAGTAGTTGAAAAATTTCCAAGCGGCCTGTTCAGCGTGCAGTTGGACCAGGAACGCACCGTGCTTGCGCACTTGGCGGGCAAGCTCCGCCGCAATCGTATCCGCGTTCTGGCGGGCGATCGCGTCACGTTGGAGCTTTCGCCTTACGATTTGACCAAGGGCCGCATCACCTACCGTCATAAGTAAGACCCCAGGTAAATTGAAAATTTTATTCGTCTTCGGAACGCGTCCTGAGGCGATCAAGCTGGCTCCGGTAATCCGGTGTTTGCAAGCAGATCCCCGTTTCGAAACCCGAGTCGCCGTCACCGGGCAGCATCGCGCGATGCTGGATCAGGTACTGGCTGTATTTGCCGTTCATCCGGATCACGATCTGAACGTCATGCAGTCGGGGCAAACTTTGGCCCACTCCGCCTCCAGAATTTTAGCCGCGCTCGAACCCGTCTTGGACGCCGAAAAGCCGGCTTGCGTGATTGTGCAGGGCGATACAACGACCACGTTCTGCGGGGCTCTCGCCGCCTTTTATCAAGGGATTCCGGTGGCGCATGTGGAGGCGGGGATGCGCACCGGAGATTTGCGGCAGCCTTTTCCGGAGGAGATGAATCGGGTGCTGACGTCGCGCTTGGCGAGCCTTCATTTCGCGGCGACGGAATGGGCCGCCGGGAACCTTCGGCGAGAAGGCGTTTTAAAAGAGAATATTTTTGTGACCGGCAACACCGGGATCGACGCGGTGCTGTCGCTTCGCGACCCGGTAGTGCCGTTCGATCCTGTTTCTTTCAAGAAAATCATTTTAGTCACGGCGCATCGACGCGAAAGCTTCGGAGAGGGGTTTGTTCGCATTTGCAGCGCCCTCCGAAGGCTGGCGGCGCGGGCAGATGTGGAGATCGTTTTTCCGGTGCATCCGAATCCCAACGTCAACGCCATCGTAAGAGAACAGCTGCGCGAAGTTCCCAATGTGAGGTTGATAGAACCTGTCGATTACGTCAGGTTCGTTCTGATGATGCAGCGTGCCCACATCCTGCTAACCGATTCGGGCGGCGTTCAGGAAGAGGGGCCATCGCTCGGTAAACCGGTGCTTGTGATGCGCGGGAAGACCGAACGGCCGGAGGCAGTTGAGGCGGGAACGGCGCGGTTAGTGGGGACCGATGAGGACGCGATCGTCGCCGAAACCGAGCTGCTGCTGGACGATCCCGAAGAGTATGCGCGGCGCGCGCGAATCCACAATCCTTATGGCGACGGACGGGCGAGCACTCGTATTCTGGAGGTTCTAGCTGCTCGGTTTTCACCAGTTTAGCGTTCGCAGGCAGGTTTGAAGAAAGCGTCGACGCCTAAACTCGGGCGAGATGCGAACGCCAGTTTCCACGAAAATCCGACGGCCGGGAGCGGAGAACGACTTGCTGCGCCAGTTGTCGGATCGGGTGGTGGGTCAGCCACAAGCGCTCATGCAAATCGTGCCGTACGTGCAGATGCATGAGGCGGGACTGGCGCCAGAAGGCCGTCCAGTGGGAGTTTTCCTTCTGTTAGGGCCGACCGGAACCGGGAAGACGCGGACCGTGGAGGTGCTGGCGCAGGCGCTGCACGGCTCCGAGAAAAGTCTGCTCAAAGTGGACTGCGGCGAGTTTCAGATGGAGCATGAGGTGGCCAAACTGATCGGCGCGCCTCCGGGATATCTGGGGCACCGCGAGACGCAGCCGATGCTTTCGCAACAGAAACTGAACGGAGTGACCAGTGACAAGTGCAGCTTGTCACTCATCCTGTTCGATGAGATCGAGAAGGCGGCTCCAAGCATGAGCCGGCTGCTGCTCGGCGTACTGGACAAAGCCGTGCTGCGGCTGGGTGATAACGCGACCGTCAGCTTCGAGCGTACGATCATTTTTCTGACCAGCAATCTGGGCGCGGAGGCGATGCGCAAGCAGCTGCGTCCGGATTTCGGATTCGAGCCGCAAGGCGCGCGCAAGGATGCGGCGAAAAAACTGGAAGGCATCGGGATGCGGGCGGTACGCCGCAAATTTTCGCCGGAATTCGTGAACCGCATCGACGCGGTGATCACCTATCAGCCGCTGAGCAGCGAAGCTCTCGCGATTATCGTCGATCAGCAGATTGAGGCGCTCGAGCAGCATATCGCCAACCGTCTGATGGAAAGGGCGTTTGAGCTAGACGTAAAGGATAGCGCTCGGGACTTCCTGCTGCGAAAGGGGACCAGTGAGGAATATGGCGCTCGGGAATTGAAGCGAGTAATTTTGCGGCACTTAACGCAGCCCCTGGCAGCGATGGTGTCGAAGGGAACGATTCTGCCAGGGGATATGGTTGGAGTGAAGGGATCGGAGGATGGATTGACCCTGCGAGTGGATGGCTAAATGTGCCGTTATTGGAACTCAGAACCTCATCTTAAATAAAGTGTCACCCATGTCCACGATTTGGACCTCCTGACGTTTTCGAAAACGGCATGCGAGCCGCGGAACGTCGACGCGCCGCGAGTGGAGGTGTGGGGCGACTCGGGCGCGACGATACGGCAACCCGAGAACAAGAGCCTCTCATGCGGTAAACTTAGCATTTTACGTTCCACAATGACCCCCCATACCAGCATTCGCGATCTGGAACGCTATGTCGAAGGCCATTTATTGGAGCATGAAACAAACGTGGTGCGGCTGCACCTGGATGAGTGCGAGGAATGCCAGTTGCGGCTGGCCGATGTCGCTCTTGCGGGTCAATGGAAAGGTGCGGAGCGCCGCACCGAGCCGCGCGTCAGGGTCAGCTATCCGGGTCGCTTGAAGCTGCTGGATCCAGTGACGTCGGTGGGACCTCCTCATGATGTGCACGTCATCGAAATTTCCCGCAGCGGTTTGAAAATCCGGACTCCGCGCTTTCTCATCACCAAGACTCTGGTGCAGATTCGCTTCAACAACCAAAGCGCGCTGGGTGAAGTGCGGTATTGCATCAAGCAGGAGGTCGGTTATCACGCGGGCATCAAACTGGTGAAGGATTTCCCGGGCGCGCAATGATTCACCGGTTGCCGCTGGTGGAGATGGCTTCGCTTGCCCGATCGGGCGCGGTGTCGTCGCTCGAGCTCGTGAACGCTCATTTGGACCGCATCGAAGCAGTCAATCCGCACTTCAACTCGTTCACCATGGTGCTGGCGGACCAGGCTCGCTCATCGGCTCGCCGGGCCGATCAGGGGTTGAAAATGGGCCCTCTTCACGGCGTCCCGGTCACGGTAAAAGATAGCTTCGAAGTGGTAGGTTCACCTACGCGCCTGGGAAGTTATTTTGCGCCGGAGGTTCCTGCGAGCGAGGATTCCGCGGCCGTGCAGCGCTTGCGCCGCGCCGGAGCCATCGTTTTGGGAAAGACCAACACGCCGGAATTTCTGGCTAGTTATGAAACCGATAATTATGTCACCGGACGCACTAACAATCCGTGGAATGTCGAGCGCACGCCGGGTGGATCGTCGGGCGGGGAAGCGGCGGCGATCGCGAGCGGCTGCTCTCCGGGAGGCGTGGGAAGCGATGGCGGAGGCTCCATTCGGGTGCCCGCGCATTTTTGCGGCATCGCCGGATTGAAGCCGACTCCGGGTCGTATTTCGATGGTCGGGCATCTGCCGGCGCAAACAGGGACGGGGATTCTAGTGGCCGGTCCCATGGCGCGATCGGTGGCCGACGTGCGGCTGCTGTTCGAAGTGCTGGCCGGATATGACGATCGCGATCCTCTAAGCGCGCCGGTGGAACTAAGGACCACTACGATTGAGGGCGCGCGGGTCGGCGTGATGGAAACCTTCAACGATGTCCCGGTGCAACCGGCGATTCGGCGCGCGATTCAGGAAGCGGCGGCGCTGCTCGCCGGTTTAGGTTTCGCCGTCGATTCCTATCGTCCCGACGGACTCGAAAAGGCCCCAAATCTGTGGAGCTTCTTTTTCGCCGAGCTTCCGGCCCGCGCCGCGAAGGAGCGAATCGCCGGGCGCGAAGCGGAGGCGCACTGGACGTATACCGAAAATCTGGACCGGCTGCTCGAAAGGCCGCCTGCCTCCGGCTGGCAGGTGATGGAGTCGCTCGCCGCCCGCGACCGCATGCGCCGCAGGCTGGTCGAGCAAATGAGAAACGTCCCGTTTCTGCTACTGCCCGTTGCGAGCATCGTTGCGTTCCCTCATCGTGAACGAAAATTTCCGACGGAAGGGAAGCCGGTGGGATTATTTCAAGCCATGATGCCTTCGACCGCGTTCAACCTTCTGGGTCTGCCGGCGTTGACGATTCCATTTACATTGGATGAGCAGGGTTTGCCGGCAGGGGTGCAGATCGTGGGCCGGCCGTGGGAAGAAGAAGCTCTCTTAGAGTTGGGTGTTGCGCTCGAACACGCGCGGGGGCCGTTCCCATCGCCGCCCGAGCCCTAACGTTTTGAAACGCGCGGCGGCCTGTTTATCATAAATAAGCAGTGAGGACCTCAGCAAATGAACGTTCTAAGAACATTTGTTCTTGTGCTTCCATTTGTCTCCCTGGTGTGTGCGCAGAACTCTCCCATCATTACCCTGGTGGCGAACGCGGAGGGCGAGAATCCCGTCATCGCCCCGAATACATGGGTCGAAATCAAGGGTCAGAACCTTTCTAAAGCCGGCGATTCACGGGTCTGGGGCTCTCCGATTTCGTCAATCGCCAGTTACCGGCGAAGCTCGACGGCGTCAGCGTCACGGTGAACGACAAGAACGCTTACGGGTACTACATCAGCCCGGCGCAGATGAATATACTGACGCCGCCGGATGCGATGCAGGGGCTCGTGGCCGTTCAGGTCACCACGGCAGCCGGCACTAGCGCACCCTACACGGCGCAAGCGCAGCCGCTCTCGCCATCCTTCTTCGTATTCAATGGAGGACCCCACGTCGCAACCACTCATACCAACGGAAATTTCCTGGGGCCCACCAGCCTGTACGCTGGACTGACCGATCCGGCCAACAACTTTCGTGACGAAAAACTATAATCCCGCACCGATTATTTAAGGAGCTGGACGCTAGATATTGGGGCTCTCCTAAATTTGCCCCAACAAGCGGTGGTCAACCCGCTTTACTTTTGCCTCGAATCCGTTTAGTATGGACTCACTCCCCCCGAGTGAACGTCTAACGAGAAGGGGCTCCCGTGCTGAAACTCAAACGCGTCGACATCCAAGGCTTTAAGTCATTTTACGACCGCACCGAGATGAAATTTCACGGTTCCGGCATAGCCGCGGTGGTCGGCCCCAATGGCTGTGGAAAATCGAACCTGAGCGACGCCATCAGTTGGGTGCTGGGCGAGCAAAGCGCCAAAAGCCTCCGCGGAACCCGGATGGAGGACGTGATTTTCGCGGGCACCCGCGAGAAAAAGCCCCTCGGGATGGCGCAAGTAACGCTGACGATGTGGGATCCCGACGTAGTACATCAAGCGCCTAAAAACGGCAATGGCAACGGACATCATCCGCACGTTCACGAAGATATCGTGATCACCCGGCGGCTGTACCGATCGGGCGAAAGCGAATATCTGATCGGAGGCCGCGCCGCTCGCCTGCGCGATATTCAGGACCTCTTTTCCGGCACCGGGCTGGGCCCCGAAAGCTACGCCATCATCGAACAGGGCCGCATCGGCCAGATTCTTTCGAACAAACCCGCGGACCGGCGCGCAGTAATCGAAGAAGCGGCCGGTATCGGTAAGTACAAGACCCGCAAGCGCTTGGCGGAAGCGAAGCTCGAAAGCGCGAAGCAAAATCTTTCCCGCGTGTTCGACATTTTAGAAGAGGTCGGACGCCAGGTGAACTCTCTCAAGCGCCAAGCTTCGAAGGCCAAGCGATACGAAGAGCTGCGCTCCGATATGGTGGCCCAGTTGCGCCAGGCAGTGTCCGGCCGTTTCCGCATGCTGGAGCGCGAGGCCGCGAAACTCGCTCTCGATCTGAATCAGGCACAGTCGAATTTCCAGGCTTTCGCCGCGCAGGTGCAGGAGAAGGAGCGGGAACACACTTCGACCCAGGAATCCTGTTACCGCGTCGATGCCGAGCTGACCCAAGCTCGCGGTAAAGTCGCTGAATTGAACCTGGAATCGGAGCGCACGCGGGGCCGTCTGGAGCTGCAAGCCAAACAAATCGGGTCGATTGGCGATCGGCTGGCCACAGGGGAAGCGGAGACGCAGGAACTGGAATCGCGGCACGAACGGGAGCTCGCGGAACTCGAAGTTCACTCGAAAGCAGTTGCCGGAATCGAGCAGGAAGGCCTCGCGCTTCAAGAGATGATGCGCGCGAAGACTGCCGAGCGCGATGCGGTGCAGGCCGATCTCCGCCAGCGTGAAAAAGGGCTCGAAACCGCTCGCCAGCAGGTGCTTAGGCTGTTGGGTGAGGCTTCGAACCTGCGCAATCAGCTCGCGCAGATCGATGAATACCTGGCGGCGGTCGAACGCGACCGCGCTCGCGCCAAGAAAGAAGAGGACGGCGCGACCTCGGATCTTACACGACTGGAAGAAGTGAAGGCCGACCTATCCACCAGATTTTCAGCGCAGCAACTGGAGCTCGAATCTCTGGCGGACCGGCGGCGTCGCGTGGATGAAGAAATTAAGGAGCGCCGCACGCGCACCGCGGACATGCGCCAGAAGCTGGAGCAGCTCCGCGGCGCTCTCTCGAAGCAGAAAGCTCGGCGGGATTCACTCGAAGAAATCCTTTCCCATCGAGCGTATACGACGGATTCAGTAAAGCGTTTGTTTACCCAGGTGGAGCGCGGCCAAGTGGGCGATTTCAAACCCTCCGGCGTGCTGGCGGATTTCGTGGAAGTGGCCGATGCCGCCTGGGAAAAAGCGTGCGAAGCGTTCCTGCATGAGGAGCTCGAATACGTGGTCGTCGGCGGCTGGACCGAAGCGGAGCGCGGCGTCGAACTGATGCGCGCGGAATCCGACGGCCGCGCGACATTCCTGGTCCATCCCGAAAAAAGCGCGGCTTCGCCGCATGCTCCGGACCTGTCGAGCGATCCCGCCATCGCCGGGCGTCTGCGCGATACTTTGCGGCTCACCAACGGCTTCGCGCAGGCTCCGCAAGGCTTGCTCCCGCGCCTGGCGCGCTGCTTCCTGGTGACCGATCGGGCATCGGCGCAGCGCCTCGCGACTTCGAATCCCGACTGCTATTTCCTGTTGCAGGATGGCGTCAGCTACCATGGCCACGCGGTCAGCGGCGGCCGCAAAACCGGCGGCGGTCCTCTGGCGTTGAAGCGCGAGCTGCGCGATTTGATCGGCCAGGTGGAGGCGCGCGAGCGCGAACAGGAATCGCTTACCTCGGAACTAGCCGAGCTGGAGCGGGGCACTGCTCAGATGTCTGAGGATCTGGAGCAGCTTCGCACGGCTTTGCAGACGCGTGAGAAAGACGCGGTCGCGTTGGGGCATGAGCAGAGGAAGCTGGCGGAAGAGTATGCGCGCGCGGGATCTCGACTGTCGGTGGCGCGGCTCGAGCTGGATCGTTTAGGAAAGGAAGACGCGCGCTCCAGGGCGCAGCGCGAGCAGAGCCAGGCGCTGGTTGCGCAGAAGGAACAGGCTCGGTTCGATCAGGAGAAGGCGCTCGAAGTCGAGCGCGCGGAATTCGAACGGTTGCAGGGGCATGCGCACTCCGTTGGGGAAGAGCATGCCCGTCTGCGCGCGGAGCTGGCTGGGTTGGAAGAGCGCGCGCGATCTGAGAAATCGTCGCTCGCGCGGCTCGAGATGCAGACAAAACAGCTGGCGGCGCGGCGCGCGAATCTGGCGTCCGAGTTGGAGCGGCTGGGAGTCGAACGCGCGCGGCTGCTGGCGGATAATATCGAGCTCGATCAACGCGCCGGAGAGTTATCGGAGCAGCGCGCGGCAGCGGCGTCGGCGGTTGAGCAATACGCCGCTCAGGAAGCCGAAGGCCGCGCGGCGCTGGCTGCGCTCGATGAAATTTTGAAGAGCCTGCGCATCGAAGCGCAGACCGCGCAGGAGAAGCGCGGCGAGATCGAGCTGGACCTGGTGCGCAAACAGGGCGATCTGAAATATCTGGATGAAACCTCGCGCAAGGAGCTGGGCTTCGGCGCTTCCGAAGTGGCGGAAAGCTTAGAGATCGACCTCGATGAAGTAGGCGTCGCGGAGATCGAGCAAAAATATCAGGACGTCCGCGCCAAGATCGAGGCCTTGGGTCCGGTGAATACGCAAGCTCTCGAAGAGTTCCAGGAAGCCTCGCAGCGCTACGAATTTCTGAACACGCAGAGGCAGGATTTATTGGACTCGATTCGCGATACGGAGAAGGCCATTCAGGAGCTGGACGTCGAATCCCGCCGCCGGTTCAAGGACGCGTTCGACGCCATCAACGATCATTTCCGGGGGATGTTCAAAACCCTGTTCGGAGGCGGGCAGGGCGAGATGCGTCTGACGGATGAAGCGAATCTGAACGAAAGCGGCATTGACATTATGGCTTCGCCTCCAGGAAAGAAGTTGCAAAACATCGCGCTGCTGTCGGGAGGCGAAAAATCGCTGACCGCGATGGCGCTGCTGATGGCGATTTTCCGCTACACGCCGAGCCCATTCTGTATCCTCGACGAAGTCGACGCGCCGCTTGATGAGCCGAATATCATGCGCCTGACGCGTCTGATCAAAGAGATGTCAACGACCACTCAGTTCATCGTGATCACGCACGCAAAGCGGACGATGGAGGCGGCTCAGGCCTTATATGGTGTCACGATGCAGGAGCCGGGAGTATCGAAATTGGTGAGTGTGAGGTTTGAGGCTCCTCCGCAGATCGAGGAGCCGGCAGCGGTGATGGCGGGGGTTTAGACACGCACTCGCTCGCAGCATCGCCAAGGAAAAATAGCCAGAACTCCTATCATTTCAATCGTTACCTGCAGTTGCCAGGACTGAATCACTGGACCTGGATGAAAATGGGTCCGCGAGGCATTATCTACAACAAGGGCTCAAATCGAAAGCGTGGTTCAGTGGCTACAGGGCACGGACGAAACGCAACGGCAAGACCAGATTGACTTGCTTCACCAATCCCTCTCAGAATTACATACAATGTCGGACCCGCTGAAAAGCCAGAGCAAAACCGGCACTCGGAGTAGGCAGATGCCGACTTACGCGGAGGGCTCGGAGAGTATGCGTACGGCTATCCCTCGCCTCAAGCAAATGCTGGCTGAGATGTTAGCCCGCGACAGACTGGCTGCGATCGAAAGCGGCCTGGCCGCGCTGACCACGTTAAGATGAAGCATTTGCATCCGGCCAGAGTAACGATGTGTGCAGGAGCTGTTGCTTATGCGCGTTTCGCCTCTCGCCGGATTCCTTCGGCGATCCACATGCGTAATTGGGTTTGGTACGCGACCGACTTCGCCGCCGCGATGTGCTTCGCTGCTTCGATCTGTTCCGGCTCCAACCGAATGGAGATAGGAGATTTTGTGCGCGCATGGCGGTCACGAATCTTCTTGGACAATTCGGTCGACAGTTTTGCCGGCTTCGCCTCCGACAGTTGCTTCCATACACTGGCAACGGAATGGCGTTCGAAATACTCTGCTGCGGCTTTGTCCGATTCAAATTTTGGAAGCGGTGCGCTCGGCCTTGCAATTTTCTTTTTCATTCTGAGTCTACTTGCGGCGGAATAGCTGCCGCTCCTTTGCATCCATATCTCGAGCCGTGATCACTCGCACGACCCCCTTGGGCAAGCGGCGAAAGACCACCAGCGCCAATCGTCCGTCGAGTGTTTCGCCCAAGGCGATGTATCGACTTTGGCGCGTGCGCCGGACCTTATATATGGCGGCAAAAACTTCCTCGACCTCTTCCGGCGTTTATTGGTGGCGCTCAATGTGTTCGACATTATCATCATCCCAATCGAACCCGCTAATGACCACAGCCATATCGTAGCAGATTGTATATACAAGCATCAGTTCGATCAAACCCGCTAGAATCGATAGACTACTACCATGAAAAAGTACTTTTTTTCAGCGCTCGCCTCCATCCTTCTCGTCGCCCTCGTCCTCGCCGCCGACACCACCACCTATAACCCTCAACTCTGGTCCGGACTCCGCTACCGCATGATCGGACCTCTCCGCGGAGGCCGCGTCACCACCGTTACCGGCGTTCCTTCCGAACCCAATACCTTCTACATGGGATCCACTGGCGGAGGCGTATGGAAAACCATCGACGCCGGTCATACCTGGAACAACATATCCGACGGCTACTTCGCCGTAGCCTCCCTAGGTGCGGTCGAAGTCTCTCTCTCCGACCCCAACATCATTTTCGCCGGGACAGGTTCTTCGAAGATCCGCAGCAACGTTTCGATTGGACGCGGTATTTATAAATCGACCGACGCCGGCAAGACCTGGATCTTCTCAGGCCTCCGCGACGCGGGTCAAATCTCGACCATCCGGATTCACCCCACGAATCCCGATATCGCGTATGTGGCCGCGCTGGGCAATCCCTTCGTCGCCAGCACGGAGCGTGGCGTCTATCGCACCATCGACGGGGGCAAGACGTGGAAGAAACTTCTCTACGTATCGGACGTCGTTGGTGCGGCGGACCTGGAGCTTCAGCCCGGCAATCCCACGGTCATCTTCGCCTGCATGTGGTTCGGGGAGCGCAAGCCGTGGACTATCCTCAGCGGCGCGCACGAAGGCGGCATTTATAAATCGACCGATGGCGGCGACAACTGGAATAAGCTCGCCGGCGGCCTTCCCAACGAGCTCTTCGGACGCGCAAACGTCTCCATCTCCAATTCGAAACCGAATCGCATTTACGCGCTTATCGAAGCCAAACCCGGCTCCGGCCTCTATCGATCGGAGGACGCGGGCGCCACTTGGTCGCTGATCAACGCCAGTGGCAATCTCATCACGCGGCCGTTTTACTACGACACCCTCGTGGTGGATCCCAACAACTCCGACGTCGTCTTCATCGGTAATGAAGGCTGGTTCAAATCGGCCGACGGCGGCAAGTCGTTCCGCACCGCTCAAGTCCCTCACGGCGATAATCACGACCTGTGGATCAATCCGAAAAATTCCGACTACATGATCCAATCGAACGACGGAGGCGCCAACGTCACACTCGACGGAGGACGCACCTGGAGCACCCAAACCAATCAGCCCACCGCCGAGATTTATCAGGTTGCGCTCGACAATCAATATCCCTATCGCGTCTATGGCGCGCAGCAGGACAACACCACTGTCATCGCGCCCAGCCTGCCTCTGGGCGACGGCGAACAATTCCGCATCGGACCCGGCTGCGAGACTGGTCCCATCATTCCCGATATTTCGAATCCTGAGGTCGTCTACGGCAGCTGTAAAGGCCAGTTCAGCCGCCGCAACATGACTACTACCAATGAAATGCGCTACTGGATCGGCGCCGAATCGCTGTACGGCAACGGAGGAGAATCGCTTACCTATCGCTTTCAGCGCGTGTCGCCCATGGAAGTTTCTCCGCACGATCCGCGTGTGGTCTATTACGGTTCGCAGTTCGTTCATCGCACTCGCGACGGAGGCAAAACCTGGACCCGCCTTAGCCCCGATCTCACTCTGCATCCGCCGGGAACGCAAGCGGCCAGCGGCGAGCCCATTACTCGCGACGCCACCGGCGAAGAGATGTACAGCACTCTTTACTCGATTCGCGAATCGCCGGTTCAGAAGGGCGTGATCTGGACCGGCTCGAATGACGGCCTGGTTTTTGTGTCCCGCAACGATGGCGAAAGCTGGTCGAACGTCACGCCTCCGCAGCTCGCGCAAGGCGGACGCGTGCAGAATATCGAGCCCAGCCCGCATCGCCCCGCCACCGCTTATGTAGCGATCTATCGATATCTGCTGGGCGACTTTGCGCCCTATATTTACCGCACCGACGATTACGGCAAAACATGGACCCGTCTCACCGATGGCAAGAACGGCATCGCCGCCGACGAGCCTACGCGCGTGGTCCGCGAAGATCCGGACCGTCCGTATCTGCTCTACGCCGGCACCGAATTCGGCATCTATATTTCCTGGGATAACGGCGCGCACTGGCAGAGTTTCCAACTAAACCTGCCCGTAACGCCGGTGACTGACATCAAGATTGCGCACAAGGATCTGGTCCTCTCGACGCAAGGCCGCAGCTTCTGGATCCTCGATAACCTGACGCCTCTCCATCAATTGAAGGACGGCGCCGGCGCACAACCCATCCTGTTCGCCCCGCGCGAAGCCGTGCGCACGCCGGGCGCGCAGGCGCTCGAAGGCTTGACCCGAACCGAGACCATCCGCTATCCGCAAACCGGCGCGCAGATCGATTACTACCTGCCATCCGCATCCGAGGTGTCTCTTGAGATCCTCGACGCGACCGGCAAGCCGGTCCGCAAATTTACCTCGACCGCGGTAGCGGCCCCCACCGATGAAGAAGAGGCAGCCGGCGGAGGAGGACGCCGGGGCCGCGGCGCGGTGATGCCTCTGGATGCCAAAGCGGGCATGCACCGCTTCACCTGGGATCTCCGCTATCCCGGCCCCTGGCAAAGCGCATCTCGGCCCGAGGGTCCGAACGGCCCCGCCGCCGTGCCCGGAAAATACCAGGTGCGGCTCACCGCCGGCTCCTACACCGCCACGCAGCCGTTCACTTTGATCGAAGATCCGCGCATCACCAAAGACGGTGTAACCACCGCCGATCTCAGAGAGCAATTCGACCTGAACATCAAGGTTCGCGATCTGGTCAGCGACGTAAACAAGATGGTGGCGAAGCTCCGCGGTAATTCCCAACTGTCCGACTTGGCCTCGCACATCATCACGCCCAGCATCCGCTATAGCAAGCCGGAGTTGCAGACGCACATAACTTATTTATATAGCCTGACCAACGCCGCCGACCAGAAACCAGGCCGTGACGCGGTCGAACGCTACGAAATACTGCGCAAGGAACTGGACGCCCGCGTGGCGGAGTTGAACAAGATTCGCGAAAAATAAGGTAGGGATTCAGGCTCCTCTCGAAATGCGCAAGCGCGACGCAACTGGCGAGCTCGGCAATCGCATGCCGGTCAAGGAAATCCCGCGAGAAGCATGGGCGTGGACCTCGCTCGAACGACTTTGGCAGGACGTTCGCTACGCGCTACGCATGATGCGGCGCAGCCCCGGATTTACAGTGGTTGCCGTGTTGTCGCTCGCGCTCGGAATCGGAGCGAACACCGCGATCTTTAGCTTGATCAACGCAGTGATATTGCGTTCGCTCCCGGTCGCGGAACCGGGGAGACTGGTGGAGTTGCTGGCCAGATATCGGGGTCAGGGGCGTATCAACGCTTTTTCATGGCAGAGCTACGAATACATGCGCGACCGTGCGCAATCCTTGACCGGCCTGGTCGCCGATTCTCCGGATTACGCGCGCTTCCATGCCCGCGCCGAGGGCCTTGACTGGGAAAACGTGGACGGCGATTTCGTCTCCGGAAACTTTTTCACCACCTTGGGCGTGCATCCCGCGATGGGTCGATGGATTGGTCCCGGCGATGCCCGGATGGGCGCGGCTCAAAACGTCGCCGTGGTGAGCTGGTCTTACTGGACCACCAGATTCCACGGAGACCCTGCCGTTGTGGGCAAGCAAATTCTAGTCGAGGACGAGGCGCTTACCGTCATCGGCGTGGCTCCGCCGGAGTTCTTCGGGTTGCAGACCGGCACCAGGCAAAACATCTGGCTGCCCCTAGGCCTCGAGCCGCTCATCCACCGCAACAATAGCTACACGCGCTCCCCCGCGTATTTGTGGCTGAACCTGACGGGGAGGCTTAAACCCGGCCAGTCGATAGAGCAGGCGCGGGCGGAAATGCGGGTCCTGTTCGAGGACTCTCTTAAGGACGAATCGCACGCCAACGACGATTCTCGTCTTCGCAATTGGACGCTCGAAGTCGAGCCGGCCGGAGCTGGATTGTCGCGTCTGCGCGACTTGTTCGAAAAGCCGTTGCTGTTGCTGATGGCGGTGGTCGGGCTGCTGCTGCTGATCGCCTGCACCAATGTTGCCAGCATGCTGCTGGCCCGGGGCGCCGCGCGGGAACGCGAGATGGCTCTGCGGGTTTCGCTCGGCGCGGCACGGTTCCGATTGGTGCGGCAGATGTTAACCGAATCGCTTCTGCTCTCGACCGTGAGCACCCTGTTCGGAATCGTCCTCGCGTACTTAGGAACCATCGCGCTCCTGAGAGTCATCGGGAACGGTCAATTGCGCATCGACCTTCAGATCCAGCCGGATGTTTCGGTGTTGTTATTCACCAGTGGAATCGCGTTGTTGGCGGGCCTGTTGTTCGGGCTGGCCCCGGCGTGGCGCGCGCAGAGCACTGCTCCCATGTCCGCGCTGCGGACGGGAGGAAGCAGCGGCGAGACCAGGCGGCGAATGCTTTTTGGCAAAAGTCTGGTCGCGATGCAGGTGGCCTTGTCGGTTTTACTGCTGAGTGCCGCGAGCCTGTTCCTTCGTCATCTGTCGGAGCTCGAGAATATCGATTTGGGTTTTCATCGCGACCACCTGTTGCTGATGCATCTGGATCCGTTCGCGAGCGGGTACAAAGGAGACCCGCTCGCCCGCGCGTATCGGGAACTGCTCGGACGCATCGAATCGATTCCAGGCGTGCGCTCGGCTGCGATTTGCGCCGCTTCTCCCATTCAAGGAGTCGGGGCGAATCGTCCGGCGAGGGTGGAAGGCTATCGCGACAAGCCGGGCGATCGCCGGCTGCTTTGGGAGAGCTGGATCGGGCCCCGTTATTTTGAAACCCTGGGCACGCCCCTGCTGGCGGGACGCGATTTCGATTTTGAGGACCGCAACCGCACGCGGGTTGCGATTGTCAATCAGACCATGGCGCGACACTATTTCGCCGGCGGCAGTCCCATTGGACGGCATGTTGTCTTCGACGGCAGCAAGCAGCCCTACGAAATTGTTGGAGTGGTGGGCGACGCGAAATATAGCGACATACGGGGGAAGATCCTGCCCATGATCTATCTGAATACGTTCCAGGAATCGCCCCAATCGCAATTTGTGATTCGCACCGCCATCAGTCCCGGTTCGGTGATCCCCGCTCTCCGGCGCGTGGTTCGCGACGCGTTGAAGACGGTCCGCGTATCGAGCGTTATTACAATGGACGAACAGGTCGATGCGTCTATTGTGCCGGAAAGATTGATCGCGATGCTTTCAGGGTTGTTTGGGGTCCTGGGATCGGTGCTGGCGGCCATCGGCTTGTACGGATTGCTGGCGTATACGGTGACCCGCCGCATAAATGAAATCGGCATTCGCATGGCGCTCGGAGCAACTCGAAGGAACGTGATTCAGATGGTTTTAGGCGACGCGATGGGGATGGTCTTGGCCGGCCTCGCCGCGGGCATCCCGCTGGTATTGTGGAGCCGCCGCTTTGCCGCCGGTCTGGTCGAGGGATTGACGGTGACTACTCCGGCTCCCGTCTTTTTCGGCGCTTTGGCGATGCTCGCGATCGCGCTTGTGGCCGCCTATGTCCCCGCCCGTAGGGCTGCGCTCGTGGATCCGATGGAAGCTTTACGTCACGATTAAGATGCCATAACGGCATCGGGACTAAGGCTCTTGGTGTGGTCTATAACCATTGTTGGAGCGTAGGACTACAACACTCCTCGCGTATTGCTTCCCTGTTTCTAGCCTTTTTCGGAATCACCGCCGTCCCCAAACACGTAGATAGCCACAACCGGCCAGGGGTCAGTCAGCTTAGCTTGTTCTAAGTTGGAATCGTACCAGTTCGGAACGGACTTTCCTCATCGAAAAGACGATGAGAAACTGTGGACATTCTCCGTTCGTTCTTGACCGCTCTCCTGATTTCCGGGGCCGCCTTCGCGCAGACCTCTTTGATTCTCAAAACCCATCGGATCCAAACCGATCCCACCCAGGTGGTCATGGAAACCTCCGCCAGCGGACACCTGCTGCTGCAATTTGACCGCGTTCCTTCGGCGCAACATATTGCTGCTTTGACTGCGCGCGGCGTCAGCGTTCTGGCCGACGTGCCGGAAAACGGAGTGCTCGTTTCCGTGACCGGACCCGTGAACCTGGCCGGGCTCGGCGTTCGTTACGCGGCTCCCATTGCGGCGGCGGATAAGATCAGCGCGCTCGATGCGGCGAACACCACGGGTTATCTGCTGGTCGAATTTTATCCCGATGTGAATCTGAACGACGCTCGCGGAATCCTTCTGAATGCCGGCGCGGTGCTGAGCGAGAACCCCGATCTCGGGGCGCACGTGCTCATGATCCGGACGAGCGATATGGCGCTGGTCCAGAGTCTCTCGCAATTGGATCCCGTCTCCTATATTTTCCCGGCATCGGCCGAGCTCGCTCAGGGGCGGGTGGTGATTCCATGCGCCGGCGCGCTGACCACCAACGGCGCCACGGTGCAATCGATTCCCACGTACGGCAACGGCTGGGATGGCCCGGGCCTCGGTTCGGCGACGGTGTTCTATTACTACACCAACGTCACCACCCAGTTGGACCCGACCGCCGCGAAGGCGGAGATTGCGCGCGCCATGGCCCAGTGGGCGAACGTCGTGAAGGTCACCTGGGCGCCCGGGTCCAGCCCGACAGCGAACCAGACGGTGAATATTTTATGGGCTACTTATGCTCACGGCGATGCGTATCCGTTCACAGGGGTGGGCGGACAATTGGCGCACACCTTCTATCCGGCGAATCCGAATCCGGAGCCGGTGGCGGGCGATATGCATCTGAACGATTCCGAGGCCTGGGGCATCGGGACCAACACGGATTTGTTTAGCGTGACGCTGCATGAGCTGGGTCATGCGCTGGGCCTGGGGCATTCCGATAATCCCAATGACGTGATGTACCCGTACTACAAAGTCATGACCGGCTTGACCGCGAACGACATCGCGGCGATTCAGACGCTCTATGCGGCGCAGACCGGTGCGGCCGCACCCGTGCCGGCGCCGGCACCGGCGCCTTCGGCTGGAGCAATGACGCTTACCGTCAATGCCACCAGTTCCACGACAACGGCGTCGGCGGTGACGCTTTCCGGCACTTCTTCAGCAGCGGCTTCAATCACCTGGTCGACGGCTTCATCTTCCGTTGCGATCTCGGGCAGCGCCACGGGAACCGCCGCGGCATGGACCATCTCGAACATCGCGCTGGCCATGGGGGCGAACACCATCACCGTGACGGCGACGGCGGGATCGAGCCACGTTTCGCAGGTGGTGACGATCACCCGCCAGAGCACGGCGCCGGCGCCTCCGGCCACTCCCCCGGCCACTCCTCCATCAAGCGGCGGCGGGACCGATACCACGGCTCCGACCTTGACCATCGCATCGCCGGGCGCGACGTCGATTTCGACGACATCCACGACCATCGCCTTTAGCGGCACGGCGAGCGATAACGTAGGCGTGGCCTCCGTTACCTGGTCGACCAACATGGGGCAATCCGGAACAGCCGGCGGCACCACCAGCTGGTCGGCATCGATCCCCTTGCTGGTGGGATCGAACGTCGTGACCATCCGCGCCTATGACGCCGCGGGCAATTCGGGATGGCGCAGCGTGGTGGTAACCAGGCACTAATGACAGCCCGCGCAATGGAAGTTCCTTCCATGGCACACCTGACAGCTTTGCTTCGCAGCCGCGTCCCGATGGATGCGGCTGTGGGCGTCTACGAATCCTTCGCCATGGCCGGCGGGTTCTAAGTTCATGGTTTTGGCGTGGCAGAAATAGCAGCTATCGGGAATGTCGACCTGGTTGTGACAAGTGATGCAGAGCGCCATCGGCGGAAAGCTCGCCGTGGCCGCGATCTTGTGGCAGGTGACGCACTGAATCGCGCCGACGTGCTTATCGTGAGGAAAGTGCGCGAGCGCCGTTTGACGAGGCTGCTTGATTCGAGGCGCGGGATTGTGGCAGCGGATGCAAGCCTCCGGTTTCGGCAGGTTATTGTCCTCGACGCGCGAGCTTTTGGTGACCGATGCGTGGCAGGTGACACACTCCAGTTTTAGAGCCAGGTGGTCGCGATGCGAAAAATCGGCGGCGCTGCCCATGAGGGCAAACAGCATCAGCCCTTGTAGGAGATTCGCCAAATTTTGTTGCCGCCGTCATCCGAAACCAACAGGCTGCCATCGGGCATTTCGAGGATCGCCACCGGCCTTCCCCAGACGTCCTTGTCATCGGGCGACAGCATCCAGCCGGTGAGGATCTCTTCGACTTTTCCCGATGGTTTTCCGTTAGTGAACGGAATGAAATTCACCGAATAGCCCAGCCGCTTCGACCGGTTCCAGGAGCCGTGAAACGCCAAAAACGCGCCGCCCTGATAATGTTTCGGAAACTGCTTACCGGTATAAAACGCGAAGTCGAGGACAGCGGCGTGAGCGGGCAGCAAAACGTCGCCCGCGATGGTCTTCGCGACCAGCGCCGGATTCTCGCCCTTGCGGCGCGGATCTTCGTGATGCCCGGCGTAGGCGAACGGCCAGCCGTAAAAACCGCCCTGCTGGATGTGCGTGAAATAATCGGGGACCAGATCGTCGCCCAGTTCATCGCGCTCCTGCACGGCGGCCCATAGAACATCGGTGCCTGGGTACCAGTGCAGGCCGATGGGATTGCGGGTGCCGGTGGCGTACAAATCGTGTCCGCTGCCATCCGGATTGTAGCGATTGATCGCGGCGCGATTGGGATTTTCCCCGGCGTCGACGTTCGATTGCGATCCGATGCCTACGTACAACTTCTCGCCCTTGCGATCGAACAGCAGGGACCGGGTCCAGTGGCCTCGATCGAACCCGGCGAGCGAGGCGATCTCCTGGCCGGAACCGGCCGTCTTCGCCGACGCATCATATTTGTAGCGTTTGATCGAGGTAGGCTCGCCGACGTAGACGTAATCCTTCCAGAAAGCGATGCCGTAGGGTCGATCGAGCTTATCGATCAAGACGCGCCGGTCTTTGGTGTGAGCGATATCGGGATAAATCCAGACGCGGCCCTCGCCGTCTTTCGCGCTATCGGCGACCAGCATTTCGCCGTGCGAGCCCAGCAGCATGAAGCGCGGGACCTTGAAATCGGTCAAATATTCTTCGGCTTTGAATCCCGGCGCGAGCTTTAATTGCGCACCTTCGGGACGCTTGATCACCCGGGGATTATTTCTCGCCGAAGGAGTCGCGTAGGGCGCGGGCAGATAGATCCCAGCTTGCCAGGCCAACGCCGCGGAGGAAAAAATAGCGCACGCAATCACGTATCGTTTCATCACTTTTATTTTAGTGCCTCCAGGAATTCGAGGAGCAGACGATTCACTTCTGACGGGTTCTCGCGTTGGGTCCAGTGGCCAACGCCCGGGAGGAGCACCTTGTTCTTTAAATTGGGAACGTTGGCTTCGAGATTGTCATATTCGGCACGCAGAAAGCCTATCACCGGGTCGCGATCGCCGGCGACGAATAGAGTCGGCTGTAGGATCTTCGCGCCGTCGAGAAACGGCGTGAGAGCCCAGTTGCGATCCATGTTGCGGTAGTAGTTCAAGCCTCCGGTGAACCCGGCGCGCTCATATTCTTTGACTAGGAAATTTAGATCGTTCTCTGAGAGCCAGGAGGGCATCTTGGGTTCGTTCGGTAATCCGCGGGGCGCGGCTGGATCTCTGACCGGAAGCCAACGATCCGGGCCTTCGGCTTCGCCGGAGAGCGAATGCAACCCTCTGAGAATACTAGACTTGACGTCCAGCATCAGGAACTGATTGGAGCCGGGGTTGCGGAGCGCCGCCTGGTAAAAAACCTTGCCAGGGTAGGTTTGCTGTTCCCAGTCGGTTTGATTTACGGGTCTGCGCGGGGTGTAAGGGACGCTTAGTAGCGCGAGCGCGCGGAAGAGATCCGGGCGGAAAAGCGCTGCGTAGGATGCGATCCAGGCGCCCCAGTCGTGGCCGACGATCATCGCCTGTTGTTCGCCTAGGGCGTGGACCAATCCTACGACGTCGCCGGTGAGTTGGAAGATATCGTAGGCTTCTAGAGGCTTCGGAGCTTCGGTTTGGCCGTAGCCTCGGAGGTCTGGAGCTAGGGCGTGGAAACCGGCGGCGGCCAGGGCGGGGAGTTGGTGGTGCCAGGAATTCCAGGACTCGGGGAAGCCGTGGAGGAGGATGACCAGGGGGCCGGATCCTGCTTCGACGTAATGCATTCGGATGCCGTTGGTTTCGATGAATTTCATGGTTCGATAGCTCGTCAATTTTAGCGCGGATGCGGTGTTAAATAACACGGTTTGGGCGGTTTAAAATCGTGCGCGATTTTCGGGAAGACCATCCATCGTTTTCTCCTATGCGCGAAAAACCTTGCCGCGTTAAATTAGCGTTGTTTTAACGCCGGACTTGGATGGCCCTCGTGGCATCTGCTTCTTAAACAGGATAATGGACCAGGCGCGGAATCGCGGTGGTTGAAAGCGCTATCTTTTTGAATTTTATGCTGTTTTACAAAGGCGCGGAACGGGGAAGTTCGTGAGGCGACAGTGGCAGAAATCCATCGTCTCTTGAATTGGGACCGTGGATTCCTTGTAACTGCCGTGATACTCTGATACTTTCGCCCCAGAATGTCCTTGCAGATATTTCTTCAGGGGAAGCTCCTCGGCATCGACGAGTTTCTTTACGCACCCACACAAAACGACCACGATCAGGTCTTTACCGGCCGGTCGCATTGGATTGCTCTGTTGAGCGAAGTGCTGCCGCGCGCGCTGCTGGCGGAGTTGGGGCTCGCTAAGATTTTGCTGGGGTCTAGCGGGGGCGGGCAGTTTCTGGTGCTGCTGCCGGAGGAGTCGCGCGAGGCGGCAGAGAAGTTTTTGGAAGCGGCGGGCGCGGAGATCGGGTCGCTTAGCGGAGGCATCCTTAAACTGATTTGGAGTGTCACGGAAAATCTGGGCGACTGGACCATCGTTCGACGGCGGCTGACTGAGGAGATGGACCGGCGACGCGGGGCTCCGGGATTTTCGGATGTTGCCGAGACGCTGGAGGCTGGGGAAGAGTATTTCGCTACGCAGCTGGGGATGAAGCTGCGCAATGCGGAATCGGCGGCGTGGTCGCCGGAGACTCCGGGGCGGATTCAGATTGGGGAAGGGAAGCACGTTTGGACGCTGGCATGGTCGGCATCCGATGCATTGCCTTTTGCGCGGCATGCTGCGCCTAGCGACGATGGGCTGGAGCCGGCGTCGACGGCGGAGATTGCTTCGCGGGCTGTGGGGCTGCAGACTTGGGGCGTGTTGTGCGGGGACGTCGATAATTTTGGGATTCGGATACGGCGGGCGCATTCGGTTGAGGAGCATATTCAGCTCTCGGTGCTGTACAAACAATTTTTCGCCGGCGAGCTGGAAGTGCTGTGCTCAATGCCCGAGTTCTGGCGCAAGGTGACCGTGATTTTTTCGGGCGGGGATGATTTTGCGGTGTATGGCGCTTGGGATTCGCTGATCGCGCTGGCGCGGGAGATTGAACGGCTGTTCCATCGCTTTGCGGACGCGAATTTGAAAAATTTTGATGGGCCGGAGGGCAAGACGATCAGCATGGCGCTCGCGCTCGCGCCTTCGGTCGATGCGTCGTTGAGCGCGGTGTTTGAGGAAGCGAAGCAGCGGTTGGAAGCGGCGAAATCGGCGGATAAAGATTGCATCTGGGTGCTGGGGCGCACGCTTGAATGGAAGCAGTTCGCTGAAGCGGCGGAGTTGAAGGATTCGCTCACGCGGATGGTGGCGGATTTCGGGGTGTCTCCGCAGTATTTGAAGGACCTGTGCGGGATCTATCGCGAGACGCAATCGAAGATGTCCAAGAGGCAGGCGCGGCGGACCGGCGGCGAGAAGCCGTGGCGCTACCATCGGCGCATCCGGCGGATCCTGGGCGCGGCGCGGACGACGGGTCCGCAGCGAGGGGATTTTCAAAAGGCGCAGACGGCTCTGATAGCGGATCTGATCGGGCGCAGTGCGGTAACAGTTAAGTTGCGACCGGCGGGGCGCGTGGCGCTAGAATGGGCGAGACTGTCGGCCGAGTCGTAAACGAAGGGGAAGCAATGCCAGACGAAGTGGAACCCATAGTAGAGAAGCTGGAAAGTCCGACGCCGGAAGAAGCTCCAAAGCCGGCTGAGGAACCTCCCAAGCAGGAAGCCGCGACGCCCGCGCCGCAGCCGCGTCCCCAAGGCGACCGCGGTCCGCGGCCCGAGAAAAGGGATGATAAACCGAGAGGCGGTGGGGCAGGTTCCCGACCTGCCCAAGCTCCAGGCAGCGATCGCGGCCCTCGACCTACCGGCGGCGAGCGCGGCGACCGTGGTCCCCGGCCTGAGGGTGGAGGTCCTCGCGGAGATCGTCGCGAGGGCGGGCGGCCTAACTTCGGAGGCGGCGGAAGGCCGTTTGACGGGCCGGTCGACATCGAGCTCGAAAAACTTATTTCGGACAGTCTGTATCTCGACAATCAGGCGCACGTTGTGGTCATGCGGATGCGCGACATGGATTCGGGGACGAAGAGTCAATTGAGGCGCTTGTATAATGCGGTTCGCCGCGCGGTACGGGCTCCGGAAAGCGAGCGGCAGCACCAGTTCGTAATGCTGCGCGCGCGCCTGGCGTACACCATCGCGCGTCATTCTTTAAGAAGTCTGGATGCGCTCGAACGCCTGCTGTTGCAGGTCACGCGGAAAAACGACGCTCGCGGTTATGAGCGTTTCAAAGATCTGTTCGAGGCGATCGTCGCCTACAACGAGTAAGGACACTCATGGCCAACCATACGGCTCAAACGAAGTTGCAGTTGATCGGCAAGTTGATACTTTCAGGGGACCTGCATTGCGAAACCGGGCTGCATATCGGCGCGGGCAAGGGCTCGCTCGAAATTGGCGGAGCGGATAATCCGGTGGTGAAGGACGCGTTCGGGCTGCCTTATATTCCGGGGAGCTCGCTGCGGGGGAAGATCCGGTCGCTGCTCGAGAACGCGCTGGGGCTGACGTCGCCGGCGGAGCTGGTGTATCTTTCGAAGCGCAAGGGGCAGGAGGTTCGCATCCATCAGAGCGACCGGCCGGATGACGAGATCGGGTTGTTGTTCGGGCGCAGTCCTCTGCGGCTCGATCGGGTGGAGGGCGAGGCGCTCGATGCTCGATCGGCGACGCCGGCGCGGCTGACGGTGTATGACGCTCCTTTAGAACAGGAGAGCATCACGGCGCAGATGCGGGAAAATCTCGACGACGAGATTACGGAAGTGAAGAGCGAGAACGCGATCGACCGGATTACTTCGCAGGCGAATCCCCGAACATTGGAGAGGGTTCCGGCGGGGGCGCGGTTTAAGGTGCGGCTGGTGGTCGACGTGCTGTGTGACGAGGATAAAGTTTTGCCGGCGCGGGTGCTGGAGGGGTTACGGCTGCTCGAAGATGACGCGCTGGGCGGGGGCGGGTCCAGGGGCAGCGGACGGGTTAGCTTTAAGAATTTGAAATTGGTTTGGCGGGGGCGGTCGTTCTATTCGTCGGGAGAGGCGGAGGCGGAGCTGGCTTCGGGTGCGGATTTGGGGGCGTTGCAGGCTTTGACTAATGACTCGGGCTTTGGGGAAAAGCTGTCGTGAGTCGGGTTCAAGAACACAGACTAGCTCCGGTGGCACGGGATTCAGTTTGTCCAGAACACAGACTAAAGTCTGTGCTACCAAAGGTGGCACAGGCTTCAGCCTGTGAAGGGCTGCCAAGATTTTTCAAGGAATAATGTCCGCGCTGCTTATTAAATTGCGGCCTACTGGTCCGTGGCGCATCGGTCCTGACTCGGGCGATCGGGATCGCGTCGACCGGATCTATCACAGCGATTCTGTTTACTCCGCTGTGTGCGATGCTATGGCTCGGCTCGGGGAGCTCGACGCGTGGCTCGATGCCACGGCTCGCGCGGCGACCCCGGCGGTGACGTTTAGCTCCTGTTTTCCTTTTTACGGCGAGACGCTTTACGTGGTTCCTCCGAGGAATTTGTGGCCTCCGCCGCCTTCAGCTAAGGTGCGATTTAAGGGCGCGCGGTTCGTTCCGTTGAAGGTGGTCGAGTCGCTGATTGCCGGGCGCGCTGTTGGGGAAGAAAATTGGGCTATCGACGGGGCTAGCGAGTGCTTGATTTCCGGGGGCGCGCAGGGGCCGTTCCGGGTCAGTGTACGGTCCAATGCGGCCGTCGATCGTAATGGAGAGAGCGTCGCGCCGCATTCTACGGCCTGCCTCGAATTTACGCCGGGAGGCGGTTTGTGGCTGATCGCATCGTTTTCGGACGATGCTGCGAAGGAGCGTTGGAGGGGGCTGCTCGAAGGCGCGCTTCGGCTGCTGGCGGATAGCGGATTCGGCGGAGGAAGATCGCGGGGCTGGGGACGATCGGAGATGCCCGAAATTACCGAAGGCGAATTGCCGGGGCTGCTGTTGAATCCTTCCGAGAACGCCGACGGATATTGGCTGCTATCGGTTTTTCATCCTGCGGCGTCGGATGCGATTGACTGGCGGCATGGAAGCTATGCGCTTTCGACGCGCGGAGGGCGCATCGAGAGTTACGGCGATGAGAAGAAGCCGACTCGCATGTTGACCGAAGGCAGCGTCATCGTTAGCGCGGAAGCGCCGGTGGGCGCGGTTTCGGATGTCGCGCCGGAGAATTTTGCTCATCCTGTATATCGGTCCGGATTCGCTCTGGCGATTCCGATTCCTCTGGTTCCGCAGGCGAGGACGGCATGAGATATCGGATCACCTGTCTGACTCCGACGTTGATTGGCGACGGGCAGAAGCTGTCGCCTATCGATTACATGGTCTGGAAGGATCACGTCAACGTTCTCGATCAGAGGCGTATTTTTAAGTTGCTGTCGAAGGGTCCGCGGCTGGATGGGTATCTGGCGCAGTTGAAGAAGGCGGACCGGCTGGACTTCGCGTCCTGGGGCGGGTTTGCGCAGAATTTCGCGGGGCGGCGCATTCCTTTTGAAAACGTCAGCGCGATTCCGTACTGGGAGAAATCGCAGCCGGAAAATTTGTCGATACCGACATTTGCGGTATCGCCGGGCGGTCCTTATATACCGGGGACGGCGATTAAGGGAGCTTTGCGCACCGGCGCGGTGGCGGACCGGTGGACGGAAGGGTCGATGCGGGATTTGTCGGAGAGGCTGGCGGCGGAAGAGAGGCTCCCGCGGAATCCGGCGCTGCGGGCGGAAGAAGCGGTGTTGGGCGGGGCTGGTTCGAGCCGCATGAAGCGATTCGCGGCCGGGGATTCGAACCCGGTGACGCATGCGGGCATGAAGGTATATCTGCTGCGCGTGTCAACGTTGATTGCGAAAGGCGGCGGCAAATACGAACTGGGGTGGAAGTCCCAAAGAGGGTCGGTCAGCGCGGCGAGGGTATCGGATTCGACGCCTTTATGGGCGGAAATGGCGTCCAAAGGCGTATCGTTCGACGGGTCGTGGACGAACCATGTTCGGTCAGACCGTCAGAAGCTGTTCCAGGCATGCAATCGCTACACTGCCAAGGTGCTTGCGCAGCATAAGGCCTATGCCGAACTGGCAGGATTGTCGCAATTGCATGAAAGCATAGCGGATTTGGAGAAGAAGACGGCCGAAGCGGGGGATCATTCCTGTGTGCTGTCGATGGGGTGGGGAGGGGGCTTTTTGGGCAAGTCGGCGTATCCCGACACCAAGGATGAATCCTACAGAAAAATCCTTCGCCAGACGCCCATTTATCAGAGAGCCATTCAGACGGGGTTTCCGTTTCCTAAAACCCGTAGAATCCTGTTCCTAGGCGACAGGCCTGCAACCTTGCCGGGC
Source organism: Bryobacterales bacterium (assembly GCA_963698105.1). Taxonomy (GTDB): domain Bacteria; phylum Acidobacteriota; class Terriglobia; order Bryobacterales; family Bryobacteraceae; genus Palsa-187. Next base: position 188,480 of record CAVOPN010000018.1, on the reverse strand, counting down.
TATGTCCTATTGGAAGTGATTGAAAAATAACAGTCAGTACGTTTAGGACTTAAAATCCGTTTGTCCTCACACTTTTGCATGGTATTATCGAAGAGTAAAATTAGAGAGGGTTGCAGATAGATAAGCCCTCCATCTCAGCACATCGGCGGTTGGCAAAACATGTACAACGCTTTTTTTGGATTTTCGGAGAACCCTTTCAGTCTTAGCCCCGATCCCGCATTTTTCTATCGCAGTGAACAGCATGAAGAAGCGCTTGCGAACCTGGTGTACGGAGTCCAGGCACGGAAGGGATTCATCGTACTTTCGGGCGAGGTGGGAACGGGCAAGACCACGATGCTCGAATGTCTGCGCGATTATCTGGAAGCGCAGTACATGGAGTTCGCGTTTATTTTCAATTCCCGGATCAATTCGGAACAGTTTTTCGAGATGATCGCGTACGATCTGGATTTGCCGTGCGCGCGCACGTCGAAGACGGAAGTGCTCTTTGCGCTGAACCAGTTGCTGGTAGAACAGGCGCAGGAAGGGCGTACGGTGGTGTTGATCGTCGATGAGGCGCACAACCTGGATTGGGACGTTCTTGAAGAGATACGCTTGCTGGGAAATCTGGAGAATCGCAACGGGAAGCTGCTGCAAATCATCCTGGCCGGGCAGCCGGAGCTGGATCGGAAGCTGGACGCGCCGAATTTGCGGCAGTTGAAACAGAGGATCGTGCTGCGCTGCAACTTGCAGCCGTTCACGCTGCGGGATGCGATGGAATACATTGAATCGCGCCTGGAAATCGCGGGGATGCCGAAGCAGGAAATTTTCTCCGAAGAGATGATGGCGGAGATTCATCTGCGCTCGCAGGGAATTCCTCGCTTGATCAACGCGATCTGCGACAATTTGCTGCTGACCGCGTTCGCGCAGGAAACCAAGCTCGCTTCGATCGAGATGCTGGACGAAGTGTGCAAGGACATGCGCCTGGAGTGGCCGGGAAGCCGGCGGATTCGTTCGCGGCAGGCGGCGGAAGAATCTTACGAGCGGTCGTCGTACTAGCGAGCTGCTCTTCGAAAGTTACGAAGGGCAGGTCGGGAACCTGCCCCACTGCTTCTTAACTTTCTTTAATTCGAGATACGCGGCGTTTTGCTATTCTTCAATGTCATAGTTGTCGATCACGATATTGAAACATGCCGCGCATTTATCTTCTTTCTTTCATACCGATTCTGCTGGCTGGGTGTGGACGAGTGTCCACGGTTTCGGCCGAGGCAAAACACGCCGGGGTCCGCGATCCGATCACGCGTTCCCGCGAGGCTGACGACACCGCACGGTTTCTTGCGGGAATGCCGGGGAATCCGGGGAGCCCGTTCGCGAGCCTTGAAAATGACGACGTCTGGAAACAGCATCGCGCTCTGGTGGACGCGGCGTGGCGGAAAGCGGATGGGGATCTGCTGCAAGGGCTGCGCGAGTTTCAGGCGCGGGAGTTGAAGAGCGCGCCGATGACGGCGGGCCCGGTATTCTATCCGTTCAGCGGGCCGGACGCGCTGATGGCGACACAATATTTCCCCGAGAGTCCGGTGTACGTATTCGCGGCTCTGGAACCTGCGGGCACGCTGCCGAGCCAGGAAACGATCGAAAATAAGGACCTGGATGCGTACCTGGCGTCCATGCGAACTACCATGGCATCGGAGCTGGGGCGCAGCTTTTTCATCACGCGGCAGATGGATCAGCAATTTCGAGGGCAGGTGACCGACGGCCTGCTGCTGCCGATTTTGCAAATATTGGTCAGGACCGATCACACGGTATTGGGTTTTCGCTACGTGCGCCTGGATGAAGAAGGAAAGGTGATCGAACGCAGCCTGGATTATCACGCGCCGACGCGCTACGGCAACAAGGGAGTCGAAGTTGAATTTCGATCGGATGCGGATCGATCGGTGCATCAGCTCTACTATTTTTCCGTCAACCTGTCGGATGAGCGGCTGAGGGAGAACACTCCGTTTCAGACTTACGTCGGGAGCTTGCGGGGTGCGACGACGATGTTCAAATCGACGTCGTACATGCTGCATCGGCGGGAGTTTTCGCTGATCCGGAATCTGGTGTTGGAAAATAGCGCTGCGGTGTTGCAGGACGATTCCGGAATTCCGTACCGCTGGTTCGGGCCGGGGCTGTGGAAAGTGCAGCTTTATGGGGATTACGACCGTCCTTATGGGAGCTTCAAGTGGCTGGAGCAGGCGGATCTGCGCAATGCGTATAAGCAGCCGGGGACGAAGCCTCTGCCGATGCATGTGGGATACGGGTATAAGAAAATCACATCGAATCTGCTGCTGGCGAGGCGGGTCGAGAACGGGGATTCGAAGGGGCAGTGACGGCAGTACTGTGGCCGGGGCGAAAAGTGGGGACAGCCCGCTCTGTCCACTGCGGCGTAGCGGATGTGCTCTTTTGCGCGAGGGTCGCGGACGCCTTGGGACAGAGTTGGCATTCCCCATTTTTCGTGATTTTTCAGGCTCTGATAAACTAAAACTTAGTGAGCATTGAAAACGCCCCGATTGCGCCTGTTCCCGAAATCGTTCCTGAGCCCAGCGTTTCCGAGCTGCCGCAGGAAGAGCCGCGTGGAGCGATTGCGGAGTGGACCATCACCATTCTGCTGCTGCTGTTTCTGACCACCACGCTGGTGCAGGCGTTCGTGATTCCCACGGGGTCCATGGAAGATACGCTGCTGATCGGCGATCATCTGCTGGTGGATAAACTGGCGTATGCACCCGCGGGTCCGGTGAGCAAATATCTGCTGCCTTACCGGGCCGTGAAGCGCGGCGATATTATCGTATTTCGCTTTCCAGTGGACATCAAGCAGACCTTCGTGAAGCGCTGCATGGGCGTGCCGGGCGACCGGATCCGCATCGTGAACAAGCAAGTTTATCTGAACGGCGTGAAACTGGACGAGCCATACAAGGTCAATAAGACCGATTACTTCGACTCCTATCGCGATAATTTTCCGGGTGAGCCGAATGTGAACGTCGAATCCGGCGCCATCGATATGCTGACCAATCACGTGGTGAACGGCGAGGTGGTGGTGCCTCCGAACTACTATTTCGCGATGGGCGATAACCGCGATTCCTCTCTCGACAGCCGTTACTGGGGATTTGTGCCGCGGGAAAACATCATCGGCAAGCCTCTGATCGTATATTGGTCCTACGACGCGCCCACGGATCAGCTGCAGGATTCCGGCATCAGCGTCACGCATGTATTCGACCTGGTGAAAAATTTCTTTCCCAAGACACGCTGGAAGCGCACGTTCATGTTGATCCACGGATACCCTATTCAATGAAAAACTTTGCCGATTCCACACGTGATTTCATCACCGAGTGGGCGCTGAACATTCTGATTCTGCTGTTTGGCACCACGACGCTGGTGCAGGCGTTCATCGTGCCGACTCCGTCCATGGATAAGACGGTGATGGTGGGCGACCATCTGCTGGTCGACAAGCTTTCCTACGCGCCGGCGGACGGGTTCAGCAAGCACCTACTGCCGTACACAGAGCCTAAGCGCGGCGATATTATTGTGTTCCGGTATCCGATGGACATCAGCCAGAACTATGTGAAGCGCTGCATGGGAATACCGGGCGATCGCATAAAAGTGGTGGACAAGAATTTGTGGCTCAACGGTCACCAGCTGGTGGAGCCGTACATTCAGCATATACGCCCGAACATCGATCCGTACGCCGACAATTTTCCGTCTGCGCCCTACGGTCAGGTGTACGATCGCGCGCGCAAGATGCTGGCCGATAACGTGGTCAACGGTGAAGTGGTGGTGCCGGAAGGCAGTTATTTCGCGATGGGCGATAACCGCGATAATTCGCTGGACAGCCGGTACTGGGGCTTTGTTCCGCGGGAGAATATCATCGGCAAGCCGCTGGTGATTTTCTGGTCGTACGACGCGCCGACCGAGGATTGGGTGGATTACAATTCCAATCACTTTATCGATCTGGCGAAAAACTTTTTCAGAAAGACGCGGTGGGACCGGACGTTGAAACTGGTGCGGGGGTATCCGGTTCAGCCGTGAAGAGATCGCTCCCTGTGATCGCGGCTCGGTATGTTGCGAAACATGAGTGGCCGGGGCGAAAAGTGGGTACAGCCCACTCTGTCCACGGCGGCGCAATGGTATCCGCTCGCGTTGACATTACGGGCGCCTTGGGACAGAGTAGGCAGTCCCCACTTTTCGCAATTTTCGTTGCAACTTGGAAAAGATATGTCTCATTTGTATGGGCTGATTCTTGCGGGGGGGCGGGGGACGCGGTTTTGGCCTCGGAGCAGGCGGGCGCAGGCGAAACAGGTTCTCAAGTTTTTTGGGGACCGGTCTCTGATTCAGCAGACGGTGGATCGGTTGAAGCCGCTGCTGGCTCCGGAGCAGATCTGGATCCTTACTAACGAGTATCTGCGGGCGGAGATCGTCAAGCAGCTTCCCGAGGTGCCCAAGAAACAGATCCTGGCGGAGCCGGCGCAGCGCAACACCGCGCCTGCCATCGGCCTGGCGGCGCACATTTTACAATCGATCGATCCTGACGCGGTGATGGGCGTGTTCCCGGCGGATCACGTAATCGGCAAGGCGCGGGACTACATCAAACTGGTTCGACCTGCGTTCAAAGCGGCCGCGGAAGGGAAGATCGTGGTGCTGGGGATCGAGCCTCGTTGGGCGGAGACGGGGTATGGGTACATCGAGTTCGAGGAGGCGCCGCGCGCCGGGCGCCGCGCGCCGGTTAAGAGTTTTCGGGAGAAGCCGGATGCTAAGACTGCGGAGGGGTTTCTCAAGGCGGGGAATTTTTATTGGAATGCAGGGATGTTTTTCTGGAAGACTTCCGTATTGCTGGATGCGCTGCGGAGTTTTCTGCCGAAAACGGCTACGCTGATCGCTGGGCTGCCGGCATTTTCGCACCGGCAGTTCGGGGCTCGCATGGCTGAAGTTTTTCCGCGCTGTGAAAATATTTCGATCGATTATGCGGTGCTGGAGAAGGCGCAAAATGTGGTCGGGATTCCGGCGGGCGATATCGGATGGAACGACGTCGGCAGCTGGAACGCGGTGTATGAATTACAGAATCGAGATGCCAATGGAAACGCGCTGCTGGCCGACGCGCTGCTGGTCGATAGCGGAGGGAACTACGTGGACGCGGCGAAATCGAAGTTGATCGCGCTGCTGGGAGTTCACGATTTGATCGTGGTCGATACGCCGGACGCGCTGCTCATCGCCGACCGATCCAGGGCGCAGCAGGTGGGCGAATTGGTGAAGCAGCTCGAAAAGCAAAAGCGCGACAATCTGCTGTAGTGCAACTGATCTGGGATGGGGAGATCGACTCCGGCAAGCGGGTTGCGGCGCTAGCGGAGATTCTACGACTCAATCCGATACCGGCCGGGGTGCATAGATCGGCCTGCTCCGTTGAGATTTCGACACGATCGGCGTGGGCCATCGTCACCTGGGCGGTCAGCGCGGTAATGATCTGGTTCGGGGTGACTGCGGAGAACTGGTATTTATTGGTCCTCGCTCCATTTATGGTGGGAGCGGCGATCATGCAGAGTCTGGGGCGGATTTGTGTTCTGATTCGCGATGGACAGGTCGAAGTATTTGAAGGAGTTGGCTGGATCGGGAGGAGACGGAAGCTACCCTTGGGTTCGTTTCGCAGTTTGGAGTATGCGGTGAAGCGCGGGCGAGGCGGATCGACGGCGTGGATCGTGATACACGGGAGCGAACGCGACGTGAAATTCGGGCGGCATTTGAATGAAGAGCAGATTCACTATGTGCTGGCGTTTCTGCTGGATGCATAAGGGTGGGGGCGGCGAAACGAGTGGACGGGGCGAAAAGTGGGGACAGCCCGCTCTGTCCACGGCGCATTAGCCGATTGCTTGGCGCCTTGGGACAGAGTAGGCAGTCCCCACTTTTCGCAGTTTTCATACAAGACGCGTCGACGCGGCATATGCGGTTCATGCCAACACTGGTGAGTTATCGTTCGCGGGCGGCGGGCAGGGTTACTTCGAGGCGCGCGCCGCCTTCGGTTCGATTGCCGGCGGAAATGGTTCCGCTATGCTGGCGGACGATGCCCTCGGCAACCGTGAGTCCCAGGCCGGTGCCGCGGGCGTCGAGGCGGGTCGAGACGAAGGCGTCGAAGATGTCTGGAAGCACGTCGGTGGGGATGCCGCGTCCGTTATCTTCGACGGCGATGGTGACTCCTCGGGAGCCGGAGCGGGCGTGAACTTCAATTTTCCCCGATCCGGGTTCGACGGCGTTCAGGGCGTTGCGGAGAAGATTGACGAAGACCTGAATGAGGCGGTCGGGATTGCCGATGACGGACTCGTCGGGCGCGACGTGATTGACAAAGTCGACGGCGGCGGATTTGTCGTCGATGGCTACGAGTCCCCAGGCTTCTTCGATCAGGGGGCGGATCAGCAGGGGTCCCATGTGCTGATGGCGGACACGGGAGAAATCGACCAGGCTTTCGCTGATTTTTTGGAGGCGCTGGGCGACCCTTTGCATGCGGGCGAGGCGATCGAGGGTGGGCCGGTCCTGGGTGGTTTCGATCAATTTTTCAATGGAGCCGTTGAGCACGGCGAGCGGCGTGTTCAATTCATGAGCGACACTCGCGGAAAGAAGGCCGAGGCTGACCAGGCGGTCCTGCTCTTCGAGCCGGCGAAGAGCGGCGGCCAATTCGTCCTCGCGGCGGCGCAGGGCGCCTACCGTTTCGTTGCGGGAGCGCATAATCTGACCGATCTCATCGCCTAGGATTTCCCCGGGAGGGATCATTTCACGATCGCGGTCCCCTTTTTGGGTCGCGGCGTCGGCGTCGAGCATTCGTTGCAACGGCTTATAGACATAGAGAGGCATCATGCGGATTCTAAAACGAAAACTGCCAACAGGTAAATGCTTCCCAGAACGAGAAACAGGGTCAATCTGGCGCGCGCGGCGGCTTCGGCGTACTCCTTATGTGTGTTGAGGTCTTGCCCTGAAGTAGAGGTTTGATGCAGAATGGTCAATTCCCTGGCTTGCGCGTCGGCGACCTGCTTCTCGAATAACGGAATTATTGAGAAGTAAACGGCACACGTAAGCACTAGAAAGAACAGGTTGTGGAGCACCATGAGCTTGGGGCGGACCTTCAGGTCGCCGAAGAGTCTCACTGCGCTGGAGGTTTTATTGTTAGACAAGAAATTTTGCTCCGGTTGCGGAGGTGCTCCAGTTATGATAGAAATTATTGAGGACCAACATCTGAGATGGCAGCTATCTTTCCAAAGTCGTCTGACATCATTTTAAAGGTTGCGGGCGCGGTGCTTGGCGCCGGGGCTTTGGTGGGCATTTGCGCGTACACCTACCTTTCCTATCCGACGGTGATCGATACGGGGTATCAACCGGTGCAGCCGGTTCCGTACAGCCACAAGCTGCATGCGGGTCAATTGGGTCTGGATTGTTATTACTGCCACTTCACGGTTTATAAGGCTGCCTATGCGGCGGTGCCTCCGACGGAAACGTGTATGAACTGCCATGCGCGAGTGAAGGCGACGAGTCCGCGCCTGGAGCTGGTGCGGCAAAGTTACGCGACGGGTCAAGCGATTCCCTGGGTGCAGATTCACCATCTTCCAGACTTCGTTTATTTTAATCATTCGGCGCACGTGACGGCGGGGGTGAGCTGCGTGAGCTGCCATGGACGCATCGATCAGATGATCGAAGTGCATCAGGACAAACCTTTGAACATGGCGTTTTGCCTGGAGTGCCATCGCAACCCGGCGCCGAACATACGGCCGGCTGAGCTGGTGACGAAGCTCGATTGGGTGCCGGACAGAGATCCGGCGGAGATCGGGCGCGAGATTATCGCGGAGAAACATATTAGTCCGCCGACGAACTGCTCGGGGTGCCATCGGTGAGTTTGATAAATATTACTACCAAATCGAGCGGGCCGAAGTATTGGCGGTCGCTGGATCAGCTTGCGGGAACGAAAGAATTCAGCGAGTGGGTGCATCGCGAGTTTCCCCGGAACGCGTCGGAGATGCTGGACGGCAATTCGCGCCGGACGGTTCTGAAGCTGATGGCGGCGTCGTTCGGCCTGGCGGGGATGACGGCGTGCCGGCGGCCGGTGGAACATATCCTTCCATACGCCAAGGGCGTCGAGGACATGATTCCCGGGAATCCGTACTTCTATACGACGGTGATGTCGCTGTCGGGCGGGGTGAGCGGGCTTTTGGTCGAGGCTCATGACGGAAGGCCTACAAAGATTGAGGGTAATCCCGATCATCCGGGCAGCTTGGGCGCAGCCACTGCGATGCAGCAGGCGGCTATTTTGGGGCTGTACGATCCGGATCGGTCGTCGATGGTGTTAGAGGGCGGCAAGGAATCGGATTGGGCGAAATTTGAAGCGGCGGTGAAGGCGTTACAACTCGGCGATGGGACGGGGCTACGGTTTCTGAGTGAAGCGGTGACGTCGCCGTCGCTTTCCGCGCTGCGCGGCGATGCGCTGAAGAAATTTCCGAAGGCGAAGTGGATAGAGTATGAAGCGGTCTCGGCGGACAATCAGCGCGCGGGATTGAGCATGGCGTTCGGGCAGCCGGTGGAGATGCTTCCGGCGCTCGATAAAGCCAAAGTGATCGTGGCGCTGGACGCGGATTTCCTGGGCCTGGATTCGCCGACGGTGGTGCCGACGAAGCAGTTTTCGAAGGGGCGCAAGTTTTCTTCGGAAGAGGATTTTGAGAAGGCCAACCGGTTATATGCGGTGGAGAGCCAGTTTTCGTTGACGGGCTCGAATGCGGATCATCGTTTGCGGATGCGCTGCGGGGATGTGAAGCAGTTCGCGATGGATCTGGCGTCGGCGCTGGGCGCGGTGCCTGGCTTGAACGTGATGCAGGGAGCCGGTGACAAGCGCTCGCAGTTCCTGGCGGCGGTGGTAAAGGATTTGAAGGCGGCGGGTCCGGGCGCGCTGGTGATTGCGGGGATGCGGCAGCCGGCGATCGTGCACGCGATTGCGGCGGGAATTAATCAATCGGTGGGCAGCGCGGGGGTTTCGTATGTGAAGCCGCTGGGCGATAAAGTCGACTCCGGAATCGATGGGCTGAAAGCTTTGACGACGGAGATGTCGTCGGGCGAGGTGCAGACGCTGGTGATTTTAGGCGGGAATCCGGCGTATACGGCTCCGGCGGATTTGCAGTTCGCCGTCGCATTGTCGAAGGTGGCGAATTCGATTCACCTGGGACTGGATGACGACGAAACGGCGGCGGCTGCGAAGTGGCACGTGCCGGAAGCGCATTTTCTGGAGAGTTGGAGCGATGCGCGGACCGCGGACGGAGTTGTCGCGATCCAGCAGCCTCTGATTTCGGCTCTCTACGGCGGGAAGACGGCCGCGGAGATTGTCGCGCTGCTAATCGATTCGAAGGATAAGAAAGCTTACGACATCGTTAAGAATTACTGGCAGGGGCAGTCGACGGCGAAGGATAAAGAGGGCGCGTGGCGCAAGGCTCTGAATGACGGAGTGGTCGCGGGGACCAAGCCGGCGGACGCGGCGAAGATTTCGGTGGATGCCAAGAAGCTTGCGGGAGCCGCCGGGGCCGAGGCGAAAAGTTCGGCGAGCGGAATTGAGGTCGCGTTTTATCCCAGCGCGTCGGCTTGGGATGGGCGGTTCGCCAATAACGGGTGGATGCAGGAAGCTCCGGACCCGATTACGAAGCTGACGTGGGGCAACGCGGCGATGATGTCTCCGGCCATGGCGCGCGATCAGAAGCTGGTTGACGGCGACATGATCGCGATTTCACGTGGAAATTATAAGCTTGAGGCCGCGGTGATGGTTCAGCCGGGCCACATGGATAACGCGATTTCGATTTCGCTGGGCTATGGGCGGGTGCGCTGTGGACGGGTGGGTAAAGATGTCGGGTTTAATGCGAATCTGATCCGCACGTCGGACGCTTACTGGTTTGGCGACGGGTTTCAAATCGCCTCGACGGGCAACAAGCACAAGCACGCGACGACGCAGGAGCACGGGGTTCCCGGCGACAAGGGCGTCAACGCGGAACACATGAACGAGCGGCCGCTTTATCGCGAAACCTCGCTTGAAGAATATAAGAAAGAGCCGAAGGTCATCGACGAGATGGCGGAGGTTCCGGAGCTGCACTCGGTGTATCCGGAGTGGACCTACGATAAGGGCAATCAGTGGGGCATGTCGATCGATCTGACATCGTGCACGGGTTGCAATGCGTGCGTCATTGCCTGCCAGGCGGAGAATAATATTCCGGTGGTGGGCAAAGAGCAGGTGATGCACGGCCGGGAGATGCACTGGATTCGCATGGATCGCTATTATGTGGGTCCGGAAGACGATCCGCAGCTGGTGGAGCAGCCGGTTCCTTGCATGCAGTGCGAGAACGCGCCGTGTGAAAACGTTTGTCCGGTGGCCGCGACGACGCATAGTCCGGAAGGGCTGAACGACATGGCGTACAACCGGTGCGTGGGCACGCGGTATTGTCTCAACAACTGTCCGTTCAAGGTTCGGCATTTCAACTTCCTGAATTTTCACCGGCACGATTCGCCGGAATTCGCGATGGCGCAGAATCCGGATGTGACGGTCCGCATGCGCGGCGTGATGGAAAAGTGCACCTACTGCGTGCAGCGCATTCAGGAAACGAAGATCAAGGCGAAGATCGAAGGGCGGCGTCCTATTAAGGATGGCGAGATTGTCACCGCCTGTCAGCAGACTTGTCCCGCCGATGCGATCGTATTTGGAAATATTAACGATCCCGAATCGCGGGTCTCGAAATTGAAGAAGCAGGAGCGCAACTACGCGATGCTCGCAGAACTTGACATCAAGCCGCGCACGACGTACCTGGCGAAATTACGAAATCCAAATCCGGAGCTTTCCGCATGAGCAAGGGCGATCACGGACCGGTATTCCCGTTTGTAGCGGAAATGCATCACGTGGTGCAAGATCCGCAATTGATGGAAACTAATCCGCCGCTGGTCCGGGCCGATGGGTATCACGACCTCACCGAGCAGATCAGCACGATTATCGAGGGCGATGTTTACAAGACGCCTCGCAAATATTGGATCACTCTGGGCATCACCGTCAGCATCCTGCTGATGCTGGGCGGGATGCTGACGTATCTTGTCTCGACCGGTATTGGCGTGTGGGGAAACAATCGGCCGATCGGTTGGGCGTGGGATATTACGAACTTCGTTTTCTGGATCGGTATCGGGCACGCGGGGACTTTGATTTCGGCGATTTTGTTTTTATTCCGCCAAAAATGGAGGACGTCGATCAACCGGTCGGCGGAGGCGATGACGCTGTTCGCGGTGGCTTGCGCGGGAATTTTTCCTCTGTTCCATACGGGGCGTCCGTGGCGAGCTTACTGGCTGTTCCCGGTTCCGAATACGGACCTGAACATGTGGCAGAATTTCCGCAGCCCTCTGATCTGGGACGTGTTTGCGGTATCGACGTACGGAACGGTTTCGGCGCTGTTCTGGTTTACGGGGCTGGTTCCGGATCTGGCGACGATTCGCGATCGGGCGACGACGAAAGTCCGGCAGTGGGTTTTTGGATTTTTGAGTTTGGGATGGCGCGGGTCGGCAAGGCACTGGCGGCATTATGAGGTCGCGTACCTGATCCTGGCGGGCATTTCGACTCCTCTGGTGCTGAGCGTTCACTCTATCGTCAGCTTCGACTTTGCGACGTCCGTAATTCCGGGATGGCACACGACGATTTTTCCACCGTACTTCGTCGCGGGCGCGATTTTTTCGGGCTTCGCCATGGTGATGACGCTGCTGCTGATCGCGCGGTGGCTGCTGAATCTCGAAAATCTGATCACGATCAAGCATCTCGAAAACATGAACAAGATCATCCTGGTGACGGGATCGGTGGTCGGCTACGCGTATTGCACGGAGTTTTTCATCGCCTGGTATTCGGGCGACGTCTATGAGCGGTTCACGTTCGTGAATCGCGCGTTCGGTCCTTATGCCTGGGCGGCCTGGACGATGTATTCCTGCAACGTTTTTATTCCGCAGCTTTATTGGTTTAAGAAGATGCGGACGTCGATTCCGGTGATGTTCGCGATTTCGATTACGACCAATATCGGCATGTGGTTTGAACGATTCGTGATCATCGTGACCAGCCTGCATCGCGACTTTTTGCCCAGCTCATGGGGCTACTTCAGACCGACGATTATCGATATTTGTACGTTTATCGGTACTTTCGGATTGTTCCTGACGCTGTTTTTGTTATTTGCCCGCTTCCTGCCGATGATTGCGATGTCGGAGGTGAAGGGCGTTTTGGCGGTGGAAAAACAGACGTTCGCCAAAGAAACGGTAGGTCACCACTAGATGCCGCGGATGGACATTGAACAGATCAAGGACAAGCTGGGCTTCGGCGCGGATAAGATTTACGCGGTGATGGGCGAGTTCACTGAGCCTGAAAGCCTGGTGCGGGCAGGCCGCAAAATTCGCGAGATGGGCTATACCAAAATCGATGCGATGACTCCGTTTCCGGTGCACGGGATCGACGACGCGATCGGAGTGCCATATTCGCGGCTGGGCTGGATCGTAATTTGTGTGGCGCTCTGCGGGTCCGCCACGGCGCTGCTGCTGCAATGGTGGTGCGGCACTATCAATTATCCGTTGGTGATCGGCGGCAAGCCTTTGTTCGATTTTTCGTTTTCGATTCCGATTACGTTTGAGCTGACGGTATTATTCTCAGCGTTTGCGAGCGTGATTGGGATGTTCGCGCTGAACGGGCTGCCGCGGCTGTATCATCCGTCGTCGAATTATCGGATGGCGCATCGCGCCACCGACGACCGCTTCATCCTGTTAGTCGAAGCGGACGATCCGAAATTTAACCCGCAGATCACCGCCGAGGATCTGAAGAGCGTGGGCGCGGGCACGGTAGAGGTGGTGGTGGGATGAAGAGAAGCGACAATTCGATCATGTGGATCGGCGGCTATTGTTTCCTCCCGCTTCTTGCCGTGGTGTTGGCGGCTCTGCTGCTGAGCGGATGTTCGGGGATTCAGAGGGACCCTCCGATTCAGGTCTGGGACGATATGAAGCAGCAGCCCAAATTTCATCCTCAGGGCGAGAACGATCTGCCTTTCTTAGCCGATGCGCGAGATGCGCGGCGTCCTCCGGAAGGTACCGTCGCGCGGGGGCACATGATGGAGCAGACGGCCTATTTCACGGGGATGAATGGCGACGTTTATGTGGGGAAGAGCCCGGTGCCGCTGACGGCGGCTGTGCTGCATACGGGTCAGCAGAAGTTCAACACTTATTGCCAGCCGTGTCATGACAAGACCGGATCGGGGCAGGGAATCGTGCCCGCGCACATGCCCACCTGGCAGCCATCGAATCTTACCGAGGACCGGGTGGTTCAATTTGCCGACGGAGATATTTTTAACGTGATCACTAACGGGCGGCGTTCGATGCCGGCGTATCGATTTCAGATTGCGATTGAAGACCGCTGGGCGATCATCGCCTATGTTCGCGCGCTGCAGAGAGCGGCGCACGCGACCAAGGCCGATGTTCCGGCGGACCACGCGGCGGAGCTGCAATGAGCGCGGAAATGACGCACGCACGGACCACCGATACGTATCAACTCGACGCGACGCGCTGGGCGAAGGGTCGCAACACACTGGTGCTGGCCGTACTGATTTCGGTGGCGGCGTGCGTGGCGGGCTATTTCAACGATCCGGTGCGATTCCACCAATCGTATATCATCGCATTCTCGTATGTCGCGGCCACCGGATTGGGGGCGTTCTTTTTCGTCATGGTGCAGTACCTGACGGGCTCCGCGTGGAGCGTCACCATGCGCAGGATCATGGAAAATATCATGATCACGCTGCCAGTGGGAGCTATTCTATTTCTTCCCATTGCATTCGGGCTCAAGGACATTTATCCGTGGATGAACCGCGAGACGAATCCATTCCTGGGAACGAAGGGCGCTTACCTGACGGAGAATTTCTTCGTGGCGCGGACGTACATCTATTTCGCGCTGTGGTCCATATGGATTTTCGCGATTTACTATCAATCGACCAAGCAGGACAGGGAACGCTCGGCGCGGCAGATGAATGTGATTGCGCGCTGGTCGGCTCCGGGCTTATTCCTGGCGATTGTGGTGGGGACGCTGGCCTCCTATGACTGGCTGATGTCGCTTGAGCCGCATTGGTATTCGACGATCTTCGGCCTCTACATTCTGGCCGGCGGAGCGTTGACGTTCATGTCCTTCGTCACGCTGATCTGCCTGGGATTCCGGCGCGCGGGGATCCTTGAACGGTCGATCACCAGGGAGCATTATCACGACCTGGGAAAATGGTTGTTCGCGCTGACGGCGTTTTATACGTACATGGCGTTCTCGCAATACCTGCTGATCTGGTACGCGAATCTGCCGGAGGAGACGATCTGGTACCGGCACCGTTCGGTGGGAGGGTGGCTGCCGATCAGCCTGGCGATGCCGTTTATCCGCTTCCTGATTCCATTCTTCGTCATGCTGAGCCGTCCCGCAAAACGCAGTCTGAAGATGATTGCGGCGCTGGCGATCTGGTCCATTGTGGTTGAGTACATCGATCTGTACTGGGTGGTGATGCCGACTTATTTCAAGAACGGGCCGCAGATCAGCTGGTTGGATTTCGCCACCCTGGCCGCGACGGTTAGTGTGTGCGCCTTGGTTTTCTGGAGCCGGTTCCGCAAGAACAAGCTGGCGCCGGTGGGGGATCTTCGATTCGAGCAGAGCCTGCATTTTGAGAATGCATAGAGGATTACGATGAGCGTAGAAGACGGGAAAGAAATAATACCGGCGGACCCCAGTGAAGGGTTCGATCGCGCCGAACCGAGCGCGGGGGCGATCGCCACATTCGCGGTGGGAAGCCTGATTCTGCTAGCGATTACCATCTTCGCCATCCAGCAGTATTTCGATCACATCTGGAATCAAGCGGTTTATGAGAAGGTGCTGGCGCCGCCGAGCGAGCAGTTGCGCGAGCTGCGCGGCCGCGACGATTGGAATCTGACGCACTACATGTTCATGGATAAGCCTTCGGGGCAGGTGCGCATTCCGGTGGATCGCGCCATGGAGCTGATGCTACAGGATGCCGCCGCGGGCAAGACCTTTTATCCGGCCAAGGAATACGTTCCTAAGAAGGAAGAGCCTGCGGTTGCGGCGCCCGCTCCCGGTAACACGGCGGCAACGCCTCCGGCAGCTGCGCCAGAAAAGAAGTAATGAATAAAGTTCTACAATTCGGGATTGCTTTCATACTCACGGTGCCGGTATCGGCGCAGCCGCGGCTCGACCGCTACGGGATCCCGGGCGCGCTACCGGTCGGCGTGCGGCCCGCGATGCTCGACGGCGTGGGGATCGAAGAGCATCTCGGGCGGCAGATCGATCTGAACTTAACTTTCACCGCCGAAAACGGTTACCCGGTCGCGTTGCGCGAATTTTTCCATACCGGCAAGCCGGTGATTCTCGACCTGATCTATTATTCCTGCCCGAATTTGTGCACGCTGATCCTGAACGGGCAGACTGCGGTGATGCGCGAAATCCTTCCCTGGACGCCGGGAAAAGAGTACGAAGTGGTGACCATCAGCATCGACCCCAACGAATCGTTTGATTTGGCGCGCAAGAAAAAAGCGCTGTATACCAGCAGCTTCGATCATCCGGCACCGGGCTGGCATTTTTTGTGCGACCGCGACGGCAATGCTAAGAAACTAGCGGAACTGATCGGATTCAAATATCGCTGGGATGAGCGTACCCAGCAGTTCGCGCACGCCGCCGGCATCATGGTTCTGACGCCTGAAGGCAAAGTCGCGCGCTATCTTTATGGGGCCAGCTTTCATCCCCGCGATCTGCGATTTTCGCTGGCCGAAGCATCGGAGAATCGCACTACCATGGCGGTGCAGAAGATTCTGCTGTTCTGTTACCACTACGATCCGCAGGCTGGCGGCTATGTACTGTTCGCGACCAATCTGATGCGCGCCGGCGGAGTGCTGACGGTTTTGCTGATCGGTTTCTTCGTGTGGCGAATGATACTGGCGGAGCGTAAGAAACCCAAAAGATTAAAAGAGGGAATTGCCTAATGGAGTGGTTTCGTTCGATCATGCTGCCTCCGCAGGGGTCCGCGTTCGCGGGCGAAGTGGACACGCTATACATGTTTTTGTTCTGGTTGAGCGTGTTCCTGTTCCTGGGGATCGCGTTCGCGGCAATCTATTTTGCGTGGCGCTACCGCTACAAACCGGGCCGCGTGACGCCGCACATCACGCATAATACGATGCTCGAAATTACCTGGAGCGTGCTGCCCTTGCTGCTCTGCGGCGTGATTTTCTTCTGGGGCCTGAACGACTGGATGAAGTATGCGGTGGCGCCCGGCGAATCGATGGAGATTCAGATTACCGCCAAGAAGTGGATCTGGACGTTTGAGTATCCTGACGGCTCCCGCACGGCGAATGAAATTCACGTGCCCGTTAACAAGCCGGTGAAATTCATCATGACCAGCGAGGATGTGCTGCACGATTTCTACGTCCCCGATATGCGCGTGAAACACGACATCGTGCCCGGCCGCTATACGCAAGTGTGGTTCACGCCTACGGTGCTGGGGCCGCATCACGTCACCTGCGCCGAATATTGCGGCAAGGGCCATTCCGATATGACCGCGAAACTGGTGGTCGACAGTGAACCCGATTTCAAGAAGTGGCTCGAAACCGGCGGCGACGAATGGAAAAATTATCCGCCCGAAAAGTGGGGCGAGATGCAGCGCGAACAAAAAGGCTGCGCGACCTGCCACTCGATTGACGGTTCGAAGGGCCAGGGGCCGACGTGGAAGGGCATCTACGGCACCATGGTGAAGATGAACGACGGGAAGTCCTATCTGGTCGACGACGCGTATTTGCAGGAGTCGATGCTGCAGCCGAACGCCAAAATCGTGGCCGGGTTCGACCCCATCATGCCGTCATTTCAGGGCCTGCTGCATCCCCAGGATATTCGCGGCCTGATCGCGTATATCAAGACGTTGAAGTAGAGGTTATATGGCACAAGCACTCACACATAGCGCGCCGCAGATCGGGGACCGGCCCCGCCCGGCGAAAAATTACCTCAACGCGAGCCAGGGCATCTGGAGCTGGATGTCCACGGTCGACCACAAACGCATCGGAGTCATGTACCTGGTTGCGGTCACTTCGGCATTCTTCGTCGGAGGGATGTTCGCGCTGCTGATCCGCCTCACGCTGCTGACGCCGAGCCACAAGCTGTTCGGCAAAGTGCTGATCGACGCCGATACTTATAATCGCGTGTTCACGCTGCACGGCGCCATCATGGTGTTCCTGTTCATTATTCCGTCGATCCCCGGTTCGCTGGCGAATTTCGTATTGCCGCTGATGCTCGGCGCCAAGGACGTGGCATTCCCCAGGCTCAACCTGGCTAGTTTTTATCTGTGGTGCACCGGCGCCGTGCTGGCCGTCGTATCCATGATCGCGGGCGCCGTCGATACCGGCTGGACCTTTTACACTCCCTATTCCACCACCACCCAGAACAGCGTCGGCATCATGACCATGGCCGTGTTCATCCTGGGCTTTTCCTCGATTTTCACCGGCCTGAACTTCATCGCCACCGTGCACAAGCTGCGCGCGCCGGGGATGGGCTGGTTCGATATGCCTCTGTTCGTGTGGGGAACTTACGCCACCGCGATTATTCAGGTGCTGGCGACTCCGGTGCTCGGTATCACCATGGTGCTGCTGGCTCTCGAAAGCGGCTTTTAACATCGGCATTTTCGATCCTAAGATCGGCGGCGATCCGGTGCTGTTCCAGCACTTCTTCTGGTTCTACTCGCATCCCGCCGTTTACATTATGATTCTGCCGGGCATGGCCATCATCAGCGAAATCATCCCGACGTTTTCGCGCAAAACCATCTTCGGCTATCGCGCCATTGCGTATTCGAGCGTCGCCCTCGCGCTGCTCGGCTTCCTGGTATGGGGACATCACATGTTCGTCGCCGGACAATCGGAGCTGGCAACGGTCGTCTTTTCCGCGCTCACGTTTTTGGTTGCGATTCCATCCGGTGTCAAACTGTTCAACTGGCTGGCGACCATGTATAAGGGAAATATCTCGCTCGAAACGCCGATGTGCTACGGCATCTCTTTCATCCTGCTGTTCGCCATCGGGGGCTTGACGGGAATCTTTCTCGGCGCGCTTTCCACCGACATCCACCTGACGGATACTTACTTCGTGGTGGCCCATTTCCACTATGTGATGATGGGCGGAACGGTCATTGCCTTCATCGGCGGTGTCCATTACTGGTGGCCGAAAATTACCGGGCGCATGTACAGCGAAAAGTGGGGCCGCATCGCCTGCGGTCTGGTTTTCACCGGCTTCAACATGACCTTCCTGACCCAGTTTTTCCTCGGCAGCAAGGGCATGCCGCGCCGCTATTACAACTACCTCGATCAGTATCAGCCGCTGCACGCTTTCTCAACTTTCGGATCGTGGGTGTTGGGGATGGGTCTGTTTATCACGGCCGCCTATCTTCTCGCATCCTTGCGTAAGCCTTATGACGCGCCCGATAATCCGTGGGGCGGAACGACGATGGAGTGGCAGACATCCTCGCCTCCGATCGAGCACAATTTTGAAGAGCAGCCGGTGCTGGAACATGAGCCGTACGATTACCGGCCGAAGGTGAAAAAACACGCATGAGCACTTCGACAGTCGACCTTCATCAGGACCCGCACGGACACGGCGGGGAGCACGATCATAATGAGCACCATCAGCATCACTTCACCACGATGGAGCAGCAGTTCGATACCAGCAAGATCGGTATGTGGCTGTTCCTGGCGACCGAAGTTCTGCTGTTCGGAGGCCTGTTCGTCGGCTTCGGAATGATGCAGGCGCGCTTCCCGGAGCAGTTCAAGGAAGCGCACGAACACTTGCAGCGTCCGCTCGGCGCATTGAACACCGTCGTGCTGCTCATCTCCAGTTGGACCATGGTGATGGGCGTTCTTTCCGCCCGCACCAACCAGCGCAAAAAGCTGGTGGTCTATCTGGTCATCACCATCTTCTGCGCCTGCATCTTCCTGGGCGTCAAATATTTCGAATATTCGCACAAGTACGAAGAGGGATTACTGCCGGGTCACTACTACACCCACCATGGCGATAAGATCCCCACCGTGAACGGCGCCAACGGCTACGCGACATTCTTCAGCTTCTACTTCATGATGACGGGCCTCCACGGAATCCACATCGTGGTGGGCATCGCTCTGCTGGCCTGGATCGCCGTCCGCGGAAATCGAGGCGAGTTCAACAGTTCGTACTACACGCCGGTCGACCTTGTGGGCCTGTATTGGCACTTGGTCGATTTAATCTGGATCTATCTGTTCCCGCTGTACTACTTGATCTCATGAGCGAACATACACAGAACCCTAAAGCAGAGGCGGCTGTTTATTTGAAGACGCTGATCTCGCTACTCATTCTGACCGGCATCACCGTCGGCGCGTCCTATATTCACTTTGGATCGGGCGCGGCCAACGTCGTGGTCGCGCTCACCATCGCCACCATAAAGGCTACGCTGGTTGCACTGTTCTTCATGCACCTGTTGCACGATAAACCAGTGAATGGTTTGATCGCAGCCGCCGGGTTCATCTTTCTGGGCCTGTTCCTGATGTTCACGCTGCTGGATTTCGATACGCGCGATAACATGACGCCCAGAAATCTTCCCGGCGTTGCGGTTCCGACGCCCACGCCGACTTCGCCCGCCACGGCCGAGCATCACTAAGCAATTTGACTGGGGGCCCGCTCTGTCCGACGATGGTCGAGGGGACACGTCGACACGAATGTCGACGCGGCACGCGTGTACGCGCGCGCCGCACACTGCTAAGGCTGCTTTGTCGGCGGATTGTTCACGTCCGATAACTTCTCGCCGGGCTTCAGCAGGCTCGGAGCCTTCTTTTTCTCAGCCGTCTTCTGCTCCGTCGCCTTCTGCTGAGCCAGTTCCGCCGGAGTCATTGCCGCCTCGCGCTCCTCCTTCAACTTCTTCTCTTTTTCCGCCACCTGCGCCGCACGCTCCTTCATATCCACTTGCGAAAGATCCACGCTATCGGAGGTCGCATCGATTGCTTCCTTCAATACGAACTCATATCTCGAAATATCCTTCGGCTGCGACTCCTCAATCTTCTTGAGCTGCACCAGCATGTCCTGTTCCGATAAAGCCACCAGTCCCGACCCCACCTCCACCGATACCTTCCGCCGCATCGCGTCATCCGCCACCACGTCGATCGCATCGATGATTTTCGAATACTGTTCCAGCAGGTCGTGGATCATCGCGCTGCGGCCTGCCTTCTCTTTTTGCAGCAGCTTGTCAACCTGATCCAGCCTTTGCCGCGCGAAATGAGCGTACAGCTTCATCCGCTCATTCGGCTCCTGCACCTCGCGCACCTGGTCCGCCTCATCGGACGTAAGGAAGTCGCGATTCGCCTGGGCGGAAAGCCCCACCGCGAAAAGCATCAGCCAAATTGCGATTTTCACATTCCCTCCCTACTTCTTTTGCATGATGTCCTGAATCAGATCGTCATGCACCTTGGAAACCCGGTCACGCACGCTCTCGACAAATGTCCGATCGCTCGGAATCCACGGCTTGCGCCAGTCCTTCCAGGCGCCGCATCAGCTCGCGCGTCTTCAACTCCGCGCGCTTGAAAAATTTCGGATTTCGCCGCGCGCTCTTACCCGACTCGACCAGCGACTGATAGGCGAGATCCACCGAATCGCGCACCTCATCGAGCGCGATTTTGGTTTTCGCCGAATCGCCGGCGCTGGCCGCATCGCGGGCCGCGTCCATCGCGGCGGACGCGTTGTCGATGGCCCTCTCGCTCCTTCGCTCCAGATTCGGCTCCAGTTTAACCGCCGCTAGATCGAAAGCCAAGAAAAGAATCAACAGCACCTGCATAAACTACCGTTTGTCCAGCTCATGTTGGATAATCCGCGCGCGTTGCCGCGCCTTGAACTCCTCGTCCGGATTTTTCCCCTGACTGGTCTCCAAAAATTTATTGTACGCGCCCAGAGCTTCCTTCAGTTGATGCAGATGATCGTAGGCCAGCGCCCGGAAGTACAGCTGGCCGCTGGTCTCGACCCCCAAGGCGCGCAAACGGTCGAGCGCCGCGATCCCGCCGGGGTAGTCTTGATTGATCACCAGTACGGCGCTCAGCTCCCTCCACGCTTCGATCGAATCGGGTTTGATCTGCGCGGCGGCGGAAAATTGTGCGGCCGCCGGCGCCAGCTTGTGGAGGTTCAGCAGCAGGCGCCCGGCGAACATGCGCACATCATAAGCCCGCGGCTCCGCGGCCACCAGTTGCGCCGTAACGGCCAGCGCCTTTTCATCCTGTTTGGTTTTCAGATACGCCTGCGCCAGCGCCACGCGATTGCCGGCCGTTGGAGCCTTTGCGGCGGCTGCCTCGAGAGCCGGAATCGCCGCCGCGGCATCGCCCGAATTGAGCAGCAGCGCGCCCATGCGCTCCCGCGCTGCCGGATCGTCCGGAAATTCACGGTATAGAGCGACGGCCTTTCGGTCTGATGATCGGCTTCCAATTGCGACGCAAGCTCCAGCAGGTAGCTCTTGTATTTCGGATTCAATGCGGCCGCTTTTCGAAAGTGCGGCTCCGAATCCGCCAGCTTCTTCTCGCGCAGCAGCGTCTGCGCCAAACCCCACTCCGCCTCCGCCGAATCGGGCTTCAGCGTGGCCGCCGTGGCGTAGGCGAGCTCGGCGCCGGCCAGCGAGCCGGACTCGCGCAGCGCCTCACCCAAATAGAAAACGGGCCGGAATTCACCGGGTTTCTGTTCCGCCGCGGCCTTGAGTTGGACCCCGGCGGCTGCCGCGTCCTTGGAGCGGAGCAGCGAAATTCCCAGGTTCAACTCGGCTTCATAGAGCCCCGGCTTCAATTCCAATACAGTTTTATATTGAGGAATCGATTCAGCGTCCCTGCCCATCAGGCTGTACGCCAGCGCGAGATTGAATCGGGCGCCGTAGTCCTTGGGGTCTTCGGCTACGGCCTTGGTGAACAGCTCCAAGGCGGTGTCGTATTTCTGCGCGTCCAGGGCCTTCATACCCTCCGCCGAATAATCAACGGACTGCGCCAGAAACACTGCGAGCAACAACCACATACTCGCCTTCATTCTAACGTGTCAGGTAGACCGTGAACTTCGTGACATCCCGAAAGCCCATCCGCCGATACAGCGCATGCCCGGCCTCCGTTGACTGCAGCACGAATGGATCCACGCTCGATTTGGCGCGCGATGCCGCCGCCGACGCGCGCAGCAGAGCTTCGCCGTAGCCTTGGTGCCGGTGCGCCGGAAGCGTACCCAGCGAGTAGATGCCCAACGCCGCGGCCGCCTGCACGATCGCCGCGATCGCAATCGGTTTACCGTTCACCAGTCCGACGAATCCTTTATACGCTCCGTTCCAGGCACCTGCCGGTCCATAGACCGCGGCTGCGATCGCGGGAGGAATCTCGAAACAGACTGAGGTGATCTCCGCGAATGCCTGTCGCATCGCCTCATCCGTAACCGGCCGGCATTCGATCTTCGGCAAAGGCCGCACCGGGGGAAGCAGCTTTGACGCCATCATCCCCGGCGGATACGAAATGGGACGCAACCCGAAATCATTACAGATCTGCCGCGTTTTGCGCCGGGTCGCCGGGTCCAGCAGATCCTCGCACAACCAGAAGGACCACCGTTTGGTGCGTTTCTTGAAGTACAACGCGGTCTCAGTCAACGCGGCGCCCAGCCCCCCGTCGTTCGCCGTCACCGGACGCGTCAACAGAGAAATATTGAACACGCCGTACTCCAGGCCTGAATACATAGCGACCGTCCGGTCCAGCTCCTGCACCTCGCCCGTACCGGTCGCCTCCCCGAAGAAGCGCATGGCGCACCGCAAATTTTCTTCTATTGTAAGGAACTCTCGCACGGTTAAGGAGACCTTACAGAATCGTCATCGGATCCACATCGATGGTCAGCGCCGTCGGATTCCACTTCTCCGCCGCCGCGAAGCGCCGCACTTCACCGATAATCCGGTTCAGCCGTCCGCGGCTGGACGTCTTAATAAGCATCTGATAACGATACTCGTTTTTGAGCCGCGCAACAGAAGCCGCCGCCGGACCCAGAATTTTCACCCCTTCGCCGGGAGGATTCAATAACCGCCCCAAGGCCGCGCTGCGTGCGAGCGCCTCTTCCTCCCGCGCGCTGCGAACCATCACGTTTGCCAGCGCCCCGAATGGAGGATAATGCATCAGCCTGCGAAACTCCAGCTCCTTCGCATAGAACTTCTCGTAATCCTGTTCCGCCGCGAAACGAATCGCGTAGTGATCGGGATTTATCGTCTGCATCAGTACGATACCCGGCGTCGTCCCGCGGCCCGCGCGGCCCGCTGCCTGCGTCAGCAATTGAAACGTTCGCTCCGCCGCGCGAAAGTCCGGCAGCCCCAACCCGATATCCGCGCTGACGATGCCCACCAGCGTCACATTCGGAATATCGTGGCCTTTCGCGATCATCTGTGTGCCGACCAAGATATCGTATTCGCCGGCACGAAATTTTGCCAGGATGGTCTCATAATCACGTTTCCCGCCCGTGGTATCGCGATCGATGCGCGCAATTCGCGCTCTCGGAAACGCTCCGTGCAATTCGTCCTCGACGCGCTCCGAGCCGATTCCCAGAAACTGAATGTGGTCGCTGTCGCATTTTGGACATCTTTCCGGCACGCGTGACGAGAAATTGCAGTAG
This sequence comes from Bryobacterales bacterium, assembly GCA_963698105.1. GTDB lineage: Bacteria > Acidobacteriota > Terriglobia > Bryobacterales > Bryobacteraceae > Palsa-187. Next base: position 164,776 of record CAVOPN010000018.1, on the reverse strand, counting down.
TGGCACAGCATGCGCCTGTCGCGCCGATGAAACGTCAGCGTCACGGAACAGTTCGGACATTCCAGTCGTTCCCCGCAAGCGCGGCAGGTCATGAAACTCGAAAATCCACGCCGGTTGAGCAGCAGCATGGACTGCTCTCCATTTTCCAGCCGCTCCGTGACGGCATCGACCAGCGCCCGTGAAAACGTGGCCTGCTTACGCGTTTCGAGAAACTCCTGTCGCGTGTCGATCACCTCAACCTTGGGCATCGGGCGGCTTTCGACGCGCTCCGGCAGGCGCAGCAGCTCGTATTTCCCACGATCGGCGTTATAGCGGCTTTCGAGACTCGGCGTGGCCGATCCCAGCACCACCACCGCGCCTAGATCGCGTGCCCGAACGATCGCCACATCGCGCCCATGGTAGCGCGGCGTCTCCTGCTGCTTATAACTCTGATCGTGCTCTTCGTCGACGATAATCAGGCCCAGGTCTCGAACCGGCGCGAACACTCCGGAGCGCGTCGCAACTACGACTTTCGCTTCGCCCGCACGGATGCGCCGCCATTCCTGCGCGCGCTCGGAATCCTGAATCGCGGAATGGAGAATCGCCACGCGGCCCCCAAAGCGATGATGAAACTGCCCCGCGACCGCTGGCGTGAGCCCAATTTCGGGCACCAGCATGAGCGCGCCGAACCCGCGCTCAAGCGCCGAATCGATTGCTTTCAGGTAAATCTCCGTCTTTCCCGAACCGGTGACACCTTGCAACAGAAATGTCTGGAATTGTTTCGCCTCGAGCGCCTGCTCGATACGCAGAAACGCCGCCTGCTGATGTGCGTTTAAGTTATGAGGAGGCCGGAAAGGAAACTGCGATGCCCCCACCGCTTCGAGCGACAACTTGATCAGCTCCTTCCGCGCCAGCGCCCGGGCGGCTGTGCTGGCCTTTGCAACCGACTGCTCCAGCTCGGCGACGTTGTGACCTCCCGGATGCAACTCGAGATAAGACAGCAACTCGCGCTCCGCCTTGGCGAGTTTCTCCGTCGACGGCCGCCGCGAAAACTCCGCCCGCAGTCTCGCCGCGGACGCCCGCAAAGGATCCCTATCCGCAGCCACATCCTCTGTTTCCACAAATCCTTTCTTCTCGAGCGAACGCAGCACCGCCGCAGCCTTCTGAACTTTCTTAGTCAAATAAAAAGCCGATAACGCTCGAACATCCAGCAGGCGAAGAATCTCGATCGCCGGATCTTCGAAGTTGGTTTCGTTTAAATGCAGCTGCCGCGCCGCCTCCCGGCCCGATGGGGTGAGCGAAATGATCTTGCCCCGCCGAAGGTCCGACGCCAGAGGCGTCATGGCCCGCAGTACTTCCCCCAGAGGAGCGCAATAGTAGGAAGAAATCCAGGCGCCGAGTTTCAGCAACTCCTGATTGAGTGCGGGTTCTTCATCGAGCAGCCGCAACAGCTCGCGCGGAGCGGGCGTTCCGGCGAGAGTATGGGTGCGCAGCACCACGCCCGCCAGCTTTCGGGTTCCGAACGGCGCCAGAACGCGCGAACCCGCGCGCACACGATGACGCAACGTTTCCGGCAGCCGATAGGTGAACACCTGATCCAGCGGAACGGGCAGGCTGACGTCGCAATAAAGCGGAAGCAACTCCATCCGCTATTTTACGGTTGAAAATAACGCGAACACCGCGCCCTGCGGATCCGCGAGCACCGCGATACGCAGCGATTTATCCACGTTCATGGGCGGCGCGTACACCTTCGCGCCCAGGCCTTGCGCGTTGGCGGTAGTCGCATCGGCATCAGCCACCATGAAATACGGAGTCCAATGCGCAGGTACGCCGGGCCGGTGCATCGCTTCCTGCTGGATCCCGGCTATCGCCTGTTCACCGGCCATAATATGCAGATAGCCGGAATCGTCTTTGTCCGCGCCGGGGAAAATCTTCCACCCGAACAATTGTTCGTAAAAGTGTTTCGCCGTGGCGCGGTCTCCGGTGATCAGGTCTGCCCAGCAATAGGAATTATTTTCTCCCATGACGCCGACGCCTTGCGTCTGTTTGGGCTGCCACAGGCAAAATGCAGCTCCGGTAGGATCGATCACCACACACATCCGGCCGTTCGTAAACACATCGAAAACTCCGGCCGGCAGTGTCGCACCCAACTCCACGGCGCGCGCCGCGCTCTTATCCGCATCCTCGACCGCGACGTACAGATTCCAATGAGGAGGCACTCCGTGGGCGCGCTCCGCCTCCCGCATGGTGTATCCGGCGGCCGCATCGCGGCCGTTCAGTTGAAACATCGTATAGAAATCGCCCGGACCCATCGGATATTCGACAATAGACCACCCGAACAGGGAACTATAGAAATGTTTGGCTGCTGTTTGATCCGTGGTTGCCAGTTCCACCCAACAAAAAGTCCCGGGCTGATGCTTGTTCACCTGTGGCATGAAGTGATTATACGAAACCGGAACTAGGGGGCTTGGGAAATGGCGGACTAGCGCCTTTTCAAACGGCTCTTGCTGGCAGTTTAGAAGCCTGCCCGAAGGCAGGCTGCCGCCAAAATTGGCCGCCCCACATGGCGGAAATTATGCGCCGGCCTGCCTTTGCCGCATGCGCAGCACGCCGGATTTTTGTTCGGATTTGTACCGGTACATCCGTTGATCCGCGGCCGCCAGCAACTCGTCGGAGGTCGTTCCGTCAGCGGGGAAGAACGCGGCCCCGAAACTTGCGTCCAGAACTTCCTCAGTGCATAAAGATCGTCCGGTGGCGCGAACCATTTCCCTGAACTGCGCGATGCGCGCGCCAATCTCATCCGGCCCGATGCCCTCCAGCAGCAGGACGAACTCGTCTCCGCCGAGGCGGGCCACAAAATCCCCGCCGCGGCACGATGCGCGAAAACGATCCGCCAGAGCCTCCAGCATCCGGTTCCCCATCAGATGGCCGAAGCGGTCATTGACGCTCTTAAATCCGTCCAGATCGCAGACCACCACTGCGCCCAACGAACTGGTCACGCTCAAGCGCATCGCCAGCGCCGCCACGTTCGGCAATCCGGTCATCGGATCGGTTACCGCTTCATCGGCCGCGCGCCGGAACCGCAATCCGTTGGCGACCGCGCCGGCCAGTTTCGGAGCGATGGTGGAAAGAATGCGCGCATCCTCAGTGGTGAACAAAGGATCGTGCGTGCGATACAAGGTCAGAGCGCCCCGCAAATCGCCGTCGGCCAGCGGCACCGAAAGCGCATGGCGAACCGACGTGGTCATGGGCGCCGTTCCCAGGTGCGCCAGCTCGCACGCCGCCTCGCCGTTGATGATCGATTTCTGATTCGCCGCCACCCAGCCGGATACGCCGCGGCCCATCGGAATGCGCAGGGAAGAGAACATCGCGACGTGAAATCCGCCGATGTATTCCGCGACCAGGCGCTCTTTGCGCTCCACCCAGACTACAAAGGAATCGGACGCCACCAGTTGTTGCAAGGCCGGCGTCAAGGTCGCGAACGTCTCCGTCAGATCCAGCGAGCTACCCATTCGCCGCGTCAGATCGAACAGCGCATTGGCCTCGCGCTGCGCGGAAAAGATGGAGTCGATGAAGCCGTGATCGGGAGTCGCGGCCACCAGTTTCTCCCACTGTTTCTGCCGTCTGCGCAGCACCTGGATGATGCGCGGATCGAACGCTTTGCCGCTCTGCTCCGACACCCTTTCGAGAGCTTCCCTCACGTCGATCGCGGCCCGGTGCCGCCGTGGCGATGCATACGCATCCACGGCATCAACCGCTGAGAGAATGCGCGCGCCGATTGGAATCTCCGTTCCCTTCAGCCCCTTGGGATAGCCTGTCCCGTCCCATTTTTCGTGATGGGCAAGCACAATCGGCGCGACCGGATACGGAAATTTAACCTGCTCCAGAATCTCCGCCGCCACGGTGGGATGAATTTTTACCTTTTCGAATTCCTCAGGCGTAAGCGGACCCGGCTTCAGAATGATGTGTTCCGGTACTGCCAGCTCGCCGATGTCATAGAGCAGGGAGGCGGTGCGGAGAGCTTCGATCTCATGCTCAGGCAGGCCCAGTTCCTTGGCCATTTCGGTGGCATAAATCTGCACCCGCCGCGAATGCCCGGTCATCGGCTGATCCTTCGCTTCAATCGCCAGCGCGAGCGCTTCAATGGTCCGCAGATTCAGCGCCGCCGCCTTCTTCCATTGCTTCTGCTGTTGTTGCAGCCGCCGCTCGTAAAGCCGGTAGGACCACCACGTCAAGTACAGCAGCGGCGCGAGTACTACCGACATCGGGAATAGAGCCGCGATCGCGCCCGCCACCGGGTAGTAGGGGAAGGACCAAAGATTCGACCGGCTCCAGCGCAGCGCGTGCATTGCGATGAAGCAAACTCCGGACGCCAGCATAATCCGCAACGGCTCTGCGACAGGCGTCAGCGCCCTGGCGTGAAACACGAATTGCGTGGCCATAATCGCCAGCGCGGTGGAGCATAGCGTGCGCAGCAGCACACGAGGCTCCTCGCGGTCGGAGCGCGTCACCGCGTGGATGAATGTTGCCGATTCGGCCAGCAGAAGTGTTTCCCTCCATGCCAGGTGCGGCAGCGCCACCAGGATGAATACGAACCCCATCGTCGAGCCGTCCGCCAGATCCAGGCCGAATGCGAGCAGTGCCAGCAGCGAGCAGATGAAGTACGAATTGGTGCCTTCTCCTGCGGCGATCCAGGCAGTGCCGGCTAGGATCAGTACTACGCTGATAGCCAGCCAACTCTTAAAGAGCAGCATTGATATATACCTCAATGCAACTCATATGCCATGTGTAAATCTCTGTCAGCTATGGACCAAGAGTACCAATTGGGACAGAATGTCTCGCTGCTCTGCGACACTCTGTCGCGCCGCACCGGATCGCGATTCCAGATCGCCTTATTTTCACAGGTTTCGAGTCGTGGAAACCCGCGTGCTTAAGTGATCGCCATGCGGCGAGAATCGAAGGTTCGTTCGGAATACGATCAGGTGGAGCTTCCGCCCGGTCCGATCTATTCTTTCATGCCGGCGCACGGCGGATCCAGGGCGGGCGCGGTTTCGGAGCAGTTGAGCCGAACCTTGTCGGAGGTCCCTGGGTTCTCCGTGCTGCTCGCCGGATTCGCTTCCCGCGAATATTTCTTGTGGAATCCCGCGGACTCGCCGCGCCGCCTCGATGGTCAAACCTGGGGCGCGTTTGTCTTCGATTCGCACGGCATCGAAGTTCTCGATGCGCGCGAAGTTTACCCGCGGCAACTGAAGCGGGTCCTCGACTACGCGCAGCAGAAATATCGTGTCGTTTGCGCGGATATGACGGAAGCCAAGGACACGCACGCTCTTGAAACCTTGCGCGCGTCCGAGTGCATCTTCATCGTCAGCCACTCCGATCGGCCCTCCCTCGAAATGGCGCGTGAAAAAAGAGAATGGCTTCAGTCCATTGATATGGCGGACCAATGCGGACTGCTCCTGGACCGGGTTCCGGGCGGATTGAGCGCAGACCAGGCCGAAGATATGACCGGTCTGCCGATGTGCAGCCTGGTAGACCGTCGCGAATATATCGAGCGTCTCGCCGGCTGGATCGTAGCCGAGGAGTCCTTCTCCTCGCAACCGTCCTACGCTCTCGTAAACTAGCGGCGAAGCGCGGTTACTGCTCCCGCCCAGCCGAATCCTTGCGGCCCAACTCCTCCGCGAGAATGATCGCCTCCGCGAGATCCTTCATCGGGCGGCGCAGGCGCCGGCTTTCGTTGCGCATCCGCAGATACGCTTCCTCTTCCGTCAGATTCTGACGGCGTTGAAGAATGCCTTTCGCCCGCTCGACGGCCTTGCGAGTTTCGAGCTGCCGCTTCATTTCCGCCGTCTCTTCCGCGAGGCGCGCGTTCTCTTCTTCCAGCAGGCTCTTGGCAATCGCGCTGCCCATCTGTTCCCCGATGAACGAAATCGTTGCGACTTCATCCGCCGAATGCGAATGCGGCTCGCGATGGTGGACGTTAATGACTCCGATTGCCTTGCCCTTGTTCACCAGAGGAACCGAAAGAAACGCCTCGTAAGTATCTTCGATCAGCGCAGGGAAAATCTTGAAGCGCGAATCGGCCGCGGCGTTGGTTGCCAGCGCCACGCAGGATTGATGTTCAGCGACCCAACCCGTGATGCCTTCACCCATCTTCATGCGCAAATGTCCCAGGTCCTGCGCGTGCGGCACCTGCGACGCGCGGAGCACGAACTCGCTCGTCTCCGACTCCACCAGATAAACCAGGCAGGCGTCGCAGCCTGAAACTTGTGCCGTCAATCCCACGATTTCACCGAGCATCTCGTCCAAAGACAGTTCTGAGCTGACGATCCGGCTCACTCTGTGCAGGACGGAGGCATCGGAGCTTTGCGGTTCCATAATCTCAGTGGCGATCATACAGTCGAGAGTAAGCCTCAATCGACCGCCGGTCCAATCAAAACTTTCTATGAACCCGATGACCGCGATTCGTCAATAGCTTACGGGTTTCAGGTTAGTATAATCGATTCACTATACGAAACGAAGCGCCTTTAGAATTTTACGCAGGTCGCGGGATCCGCGTTGGGATCCACCAGCCAGACCTGGCGATCCGCATAATACTGAATTAATTTCGCGTTTTGTAGGGAGCCGAGATCCCGAGCCCAGACGATCCTGGCAGCGTCTATATCGGCGTCGTTGTAAATCCATTGGAGCAGGTTGTACTCATCGGTTTTGGGGCGGACGAAGACCAGGTGAGTTCCTGGAATGGCGTCGAGCATGGCTGTGATGCGCGCTTTGCTCTGATTTCCTTCTACCCGGCAGCACCATGATTGGAAATTTAGCTTCTGGGTGTAAGGCAACCCGACGGTCTCAGCACCGATACGGAGCGCTAGCACTAGCGCCATCCCGGCCGGAAGAAATTTTGCGACGTAGACTCGCGAGGCTCGGAGGTGACGGCAGCACTCGACTACGATCGCGATCAGGACGGCGGTGGCCGGCGCCAGATAATGCGGCGACGCGCCGCCTTCGATCAGTATGGCGAAAAGGCCTCCACTGGCTCCGATCAGCAGCATTTTTCTGGTGCGCCAGACGCGGCCGATCATGATGAGGGGGACGGTGAGCAAGGGTCCGAGGAAGAAGCGCCAGTATTCCTGAAGGCGGAAGGTTAGGAATTGCAGGAAATGGACGGGTCCGTCGACTCTTTGATGCTCGCTTAACTCGTATTCGTAGTAGTGGGCGAATTCGATGTTAGAGTGTTCGATCACCGGAGGTTTCACGAAGGCGAGAGTCATCGGCCATCCATATGTTTTCTGATTGATTTGATAGGCGGTGATGAACGGGCTGCCGGTGACGTGCGAAAAATAGACCCCCAGGGCGGCGGCCGAGAGTAGCACGGGGACGATGGCGGCGGCCAGCACCACCGTGTTGCGACGGAAATTCCAGGCCAGGACCGCCACCAAGGGGATGCTGTAAAAAGCTCCTTCTACTGGCCTGGTGGATGCGAGAATCGCCAGGCCGATGCCAAGCGTGAAACCGTGCCATAAACGGGGTTCTTTGGCGATGCGCGGGAACACCCCTGCGACCAGAGCGCCTCCGATGGCCGGGAGGAATCCGCCGTGATACGCGTTGATCCAGTAGCTGGCTATAGCGAATCGCAGGCCGGCCAGCAGGACTCCGAAAAGAGCCCAGCGCGCGGGCATCCATCCGCGGAGCATCCAATAAAGAGCCGCCAGGAAGACCGCGCATTCGGCGAGAACTCCGGTCCAGGCGGTGGAAGTCAGCAGGCGTCCAGCGGCTAGCCAGAGCGCGTGACCGGGGAAATATCCGGACACATAATGCGGCTGCATCAGGATATGGATGCTTTCAAAGTGGGGCCAAAACGGGTGGACTGGATTCGCAGCACGTCCGTGGAGTAGAGTGTCTGCGAGCAAGAGATGGCTGAACTCGTCTGTGACTACCGGGATCGGGACGGGCATCAGGGGAAGCAACGCGAGGCGTAGGGCGATAAAGGCCGAGACCAGGATCAAAGCTGCACGCCAAGGTTTTGCGAAGTTGAGGAGACGAATTCTGGAGGGTCGCCACCCCCGCTTCCAGGCCCATACACCCCCCGCGATTGCGATAATTTCGAGTAGGTTGAAGTCCTGGCGGATACCCTGCCATATTCCGCCGAGCAGGAATAGCAAGACTTCCAGAAGCCTCATATATCTTTTATCGGTCTATTCAGGCGGACACCTTAGTGACCGTTCCCGCAGGTCGTGGTCTTCAAAGACGGAACCGGCTAGCCTTTGCAGCCTTTCTTGCAGGTCCTGTTTTGAGCTTTGCAGGCCTTCCTGGCGCCCTTGGTGTTCGACCGTTTCATGCACAGAGTGTAGCTGGATTTACAGGTGTTCTTACATTGCGATTTGGGTTTCGCCGCTCCCGCCTGGACCGCGGGAAGCGCGAGCATACATAGCAGGACGGCTCGCACGATTCGCATCATCCCTAGTGTAATCGGCGTAGAGTAGCCCAAACCTTAGCTTGGTACCATTATTTTAGCCGCTTGCCGCCTCGACGCAATATTTGGATCTACGCAGGTCTTCTCCTCGCCGTTTTTGCCGCCTACCTGCCGGTTCGAAGTTTCGATTTCGTCAATTTTGACGATCCGGACTACGTTTATTCGAACGCCCACGTGCGGCAAGGGCTCACGGCCAGCGGAATCGAGTGGGCATTAACGTCGACCGAAATCGCGAACTGGTTTCCACTGACGCGTCTGTCGCACATGCTCGATGTGCAGATTTTCGGCCTGGACGCGGGATGGCATCATCTGATGAACGTGCTGCTGCACGCGATCGCTACGCTGCTGCTGTTCGCATTCTTGAATCGGGCGACCGGTCAGCGATGGCCCAGCGCGATGGTTGCTCTGCTGTTTGCGGTGCACCCCCTGCATGTCGAGTCGGTCGCCTGGATTGCGGAGCGGAAAGACACGCTGGCCGCTCTGTTTTGGTTTCTCGCATTGTGGGCGTATGTGCGATATACGGAGAAACCGGATGCCGCGCGGTATTTATTGGTGCTGGGCGCGTTCTGCCTGGGGTTGCTGTCGAAGCCGATGATCGTCACGCTCCCGTTCGTATTGATGCTGGTGGACGTGTGGCCTTTGCGTCGGGGGTTGCGGGTGCGCGAAAAAATTCCCTTTTTCGCGCTATCGGCGGCCTCGGCGGCGGTCACTTATTTTGTGCAGGCTGGCAGCGGAGCGGTGCAAGACCTGCGGATTCCTTTGGGGATGCGGCTCGAAAACGCGTTCGTTTCGTATTTGTTTTACATCGCGAAGATGTTCTGGCCAGATAGGCTGGCGGTTTTCTATCCGTACCCTCAGGAAATTGCCGGGTGGCAGGTGGCTTTGGCGGCGCTGGTTCTGTTGGCTATTACCGGGTTGGCGATACGCGCGTTCAGGACGCATCCTTATTTTTCGGTCGGATGGTTCTGGTTTATGGGGACGCTGGTGCCGGTGATCGGAATTGTGCAGGTGGGAGCGCAGGCGCGGGCGGACCGGTACACCTACGTCCCGATGGTGGGCTTGCTGATCATGCTGGGATGGGGGTTTGCGGATATCGTCCGACGCTGGCCCGGAGTAAGGAACGGTGTCGCGGCATTGGCTATTGCAGCGTGCGCCGTCTGCGGGGTTCTAACTTTTTTTGAGCTTCAGTACTGGCGGAATAGCGAGACGCTCTTTCGTCACGCGCTCGATGTGACCAGCCGCAACTACCTTGCATACCATAATCTAGGTGTCGCCTTGGCGGAGGAAGGGCGCTTCCCCGAAGCCATTCAGCAATATCAAGCTGCGCTCCAAATTAGACCCGATGCCGCGAACGTCGAAACCGATTATGGAAATGCCCTGGCAAAATCCGGGCGCGTCCCGGAGGCGATCGCGCATTATCGCGCGGCGCTCAGACTCCTTCCCGATGCGCCCATCACGCACAACGATCTGGCCAATGCTCTAACCGCGATTCCCGGAAGCCTGCCGGAGGCGATCGCCGAGTATCAAACCGCGTTGCGCCTCAAGCCGGATTATGAGGAGGCGCGAAATAACCTGGCGCAGGTCGAGTCAAATGGCGCCGGGATGGAATATAACCTGGGTGTCGACTTGGCGAAGAGCGGCAATCCGCAGGCGGCAATCGCACACTTCGAGGAAGCCCTGCGGCGTAAGCCGGACTACGTGGATGCGCACAACAATCTTGGCGTAGTGCTGGCGGGCGCCGGGCGGCTACCGGAAGCAATTTCACATTTTGAAACCGCATTGAGAATCGATCCCAATTCCTTCGACGCACACGTCAATCTCGGGATTGCTTTATCAGGTATACCCGGCCGAAAACCGGAGGCGATCCGTCATTTCCAAGCGGCGTTGCGCATGAAGCCCGACCCGGAGATCCGGCAGATGCTGGAGCGTCTCGAAAAACAGCCGTAGCCCCCAGTCTGACGCCAGGGGCTACAACCCCGTCACGTTAGTGCGGGGATCGGTTGTAGTTAGAACGTGAACTTTCCGGCCAGTTGAAGCGTGCGTGGACCGCCGGTTCCGGAGTTGATCGAGCCGGAGCCGCTGCCGACCGTGCCGGTCACGTATCCGAAGTTGGCGTTGTTCGAAGTACAGCAACCGCCATTCGGATTGGCAAACTGCGGCGTGTTAGTGGTATTCACCGATTCGAACCGCAGCTGCAGGCGCATGTGCTCGGTGAAGTCGAAGGTCTTGGCCAGCGCGGCATTCAGATTGAAGAATCCGGGACCGATCAACGAATTTCGGCCGACATTGCCGGTTTGCTGGGCCGCGCCCGCGATCTGATCGGGGGCACCCGTCGGACAGCCGGCGCTCGGTGTGGCGGACTGGCACGGCGGCGGGGCAAACGAGCTTGGACTAAACCATGGACTCCCGCCATTGGAAGCAGTGTTGACTCCCTTCAGTTTTACGACGGGAGCCACCTGCTGCGCCGTATTGGTGCCGCCCTGATTCAGATTCAGGTACGTCGAACTGTAAGTGACGGTGAAGGGAGTTCCGGTCATGACCGTCAGGATGCCCTCGATCTGCCATCCGCCGACAATAGCGTTGGTCACTCGCCCACCAGAGCTCAGGAAGGGTTTTCCTTTGCCGAAGGGCAGCTGATAAACGTAGCTCTGCACGTAGGTGATAGTACGATTGAAATCGTTCAGCGCCCAGTTGCGGTGGTACTGCCCGTTCAGATAGAAGCCGTAGAATCCGTCGTCGTCGCCTCCGTTGTAGTAGGCCATGCCCTTCTGGTAGCTCAACGCCGAAGTAATGCTGAGCCCGCCGCCGAAGCGCTTGTCAATCTTCACTTGGAGGCCGTTGTACATAGAGGACACCGGGACGAAGTACTGCGTGATGGTGCCGGTGTGCGGCAAATAGGGCAGGTAGGCGGAATCGCCGGCGGAGACGGTGAGATTACGTGACTGGCGTTGATGTTCTGCGATGAGCCCATGTCCACGCCGTGATTTCCCACGTAGGCAACATCCATCGTGAAGTGATACGGCAACGACTGCTGAATCGAGAAGTTCCAGGCAATGATATGAGGGTTCTTGTAGTTGGTCGGGAAAAAGCCTTCCGTAGAACCGTTGAAGCCCAAAGCGGTGACGCTGTAAATCCCGTTCGCCGGGATGGGAACCGGCGCCGGCGCCGGGAGGCCGCTCTCGAAACTCAGCAGGGGTGCCGCTGTAGTTGGCGGGGTATAGGCGCTCAGCGCCTTGCACCGCTCCGATGTTGCCTTTTGTCGGATAGTTATTGTTAATGTACGTGTTGTCCTCAAACGGGGTGTAGCTGACGCCGATACCCGTCCGGATAACCGTCTTTTCGGTCAAGCCGGTACGCCAACCCGAAGCGCGGCGCAAGGTAGTTCAGGTGGTTGGTCAAGCCGCCATTATTGGGGTTGCCGCCCACGCCGCCCACGACCAGAGTGTTGTTCGAGGGAATGAAGTTCGAAAACTGCCCGGGGAAGGCCGGCAGGGCCTGGCGGATACAATTCCCAGCGCAGTCCGATGTCCATAGTCAGCTTGCTGTTGACCTGCCATCTGTCGGAGGCGTAGGGGAAGAAATACCAAGCCCGGAAAGTCGGGAACGTGCCGCTGAAATCGCGGCCGTCCTACCGGCCGTGGGCATGTCGAGCAGGAAGCTGGCCAGGTCGTTGGCCCACGAGGTGGTGGGGTTCGGGGTTGTCGGGCCGAAGTGACGGTGCCGTTGGCAAGCTGGCAATTTCCCGCGCAGTTCGTTTGGGAGACGCCAAAGTTGTATACGCCGCGCGGGCTGTAGGTCTGCGTCTGAAGCAAATCGTCACGGATGCGGCGCATATCGAAGCCGAGCGTGAAGGTGTGGTTGCCGATGAGTCTTCGTCACGTTGTCCACCAGATCGATGTTGGCTTCGGCGCGGGTCCAGGGCAAACTCGCGGAATATCCCACGATCGGATTGGTGAATGGCCCATGAGCTGATACCCACCAGACCGCTGTCGAACTGATTGATATTGATGCCGGGGATCCCGAGGGCGGTGGAATCGTTCTTCCCATAATCGGTCTCTTGCGCCGAGTTGTGGTAATGCGCGACGCCGAAGCGGAATTCGTTGAAACAGGGTGGACGAGAAAACGTGCGTATAGTTGATGCCGCTGCTGTAGGTTTTCTGAACTCCCGTACCCTCAAAAGCGCCATTGGCGTCGCCGCCGGCCGGGCCAAATATAGGCGCCTGATAAATTACCGGACGCTGGAAGCTGAAGCGGCCGGCTATGCGGTCCTTGTCGCTGACGTTATAGTCAACCTTTCCGTCCGTGAAATTGGTGTCCTTGGTGAAGGGCAGGAGGGCGAAGTAGTTGTTGGACGGCGCCACGGTGTTGTACAGATTCTGGTTCGGATTTGGGACCAAGGCCAGGATCTTGAGTGCGATCGGGTTCAGGCGCGATGTGGGTATGACATTGTTGGGGAATGGAGTCCTTCCCACTCCGGTGACCGGATCGCCGGTAGCCGGATCGTAAACGAAGGCAGGGCTGGAGCCAGCCAGCGCTTCGCTCAGGTTGCCGGTGCGGGACAGTGCCGACGGAATCGTCTCCGTGTTGGCGTTGGCTTCATGATCGGTTGTGCGCAGGAAGTCGGCGAAGAAGAACACTTTGTTTTTCTTGATCGGCCCGCCGATGGTGCCGCCAAAGTAATTGTAGTGGACGGCGGCCACGGTCGGCTGGAAGAAATTGCGGGCGTCGAAATCGCCGTTCTGCACGAACTCGTAGGCCGAGCCATGGAACTGATTGGTTCCCGACTTGAGGATCACATTCGTGACCGCTCCGGCGCCGCGTCCCAGGTCTATCGTGTGGTTGCTGGTCGAAACGTCCACCGTGGTGATGGCTTCGAGTGGCGGGATGAGGACTTGTAACAAGCCGGTGCGCTCGTTGTCGTCGATACCTTCAATTTGGTAGTTGTTCGAGACTCGCGGCGCTCCGTTGACCTCAGTCTGCAGCGAGTCCGACGCGTTAAAGAACTGGGAATGCTCCTCGGTCGGCGGCGCCGTGCCGGGCACCAGGGCAAGCAGGGCCTGGTAATTGCGGTTGCTCACCAGAACCGGCAGTTCCGCGACCGACATCGAGTCAACCTTGCGGCCGGTATCGGCGCGATCCGTCTGCAGCGCCGGGGCGGCGCCGGTGACCTCGACGCTCTCAGTGATGTTGCCGGCCTGAAGCTGAACGTCCACGCGCTGCGTGCTATTCACCTGCACCTGGATCCCCCGTTGCTGCTCCTTCTTAAATCCGGCAATTTCGACCGTGACCGCGTAGGTGCCTGGAGGGACATCGGAAAAAGTAAAATTGCCGCTTTCGTTACTATGAGTCGAGCGGCTGACGTTGGTATTGGTCTCCGTAAGCGTCACACTGGCGTTTACGATGACGGCGTGGGTGGAATCGGTAACCGTTCCGACCACCGTGCCGCTGACCGCCTGGGAGTACGCAACAGCAATCGAAAGTACCAGCAGCGCGAACATAGCACTAGCCCTACATAGATTTTTCATGAGTTACCCCGTGAGGAATTATAAGAGAAATTTCGCATAATGTCAATTCGACAACTCTCTTCTAATCCTTTAGAGTCAGTGAGTTTTGGAAGATTCAATATGGAAAATAGAAGAACGGTAAAACATGCAGAATTGGCACTATTGTCCTATGCAGTCTCTGTCTCTGCCACCAATTTTTCCACTGCAATAGAATAAATTGCCCATTTCCCGTGCCGGTCACTGCCGAAATACACATGTTGGCTATTGGGCGCGAATACCGGAGAAACCAGTGAAGGATCGCCGGCCCGGTGCTCGCATAGAGTCAATTCACGCTTGACGGCCCGCACCAGCAACAATACATAGGGCGATGCCTTACTCCCACTGGCTCCAGCGAAAACGCTGGCATCCGCATTGCGGCCGATGCCGACAAACTGGCTGGTATTAGCGACGGCCGTATCCTCGTTCGAATCGGGCACGAACTCGCGTAGAGCGTGCAGTTTATGAGCATCCTCGGGATAGCTGAGATAGTAAACCGACCGTCCTTCCGGACTCCACAACGCGGGTCCCAGGCCGCCCTCGGCCACGTGCAGACGATAGTTCTGTTTGCCGTCGTAATTGGCGAGCCAAAAACCCTCTCCCCGCCGGTAGAGGACGGAAGCGCGTTTGGGGCGGAGAATCGGAGCTCCGATTTCTTCCTCTGCTTCGACCAGTGTGTGAGCCGATCCGCCGGCCATGCCGACCAACTGAAGGCGGTGATGAGCTTGCTTGCGCTCGACGAGCGCGGTGAAAAGGCCGTCCTCGGCGACGCCGATTCCCGGGACGCGTTCGAATCCTTCAGGAATTTTATAAACTTCTCGCACGCGCAGCGAAGAGAGATTCACGGTTACCAAAGCGCCTCCGTCCAGATAAACAACGCCGCGCTCGTCGGGTAACAGCGTCAACGAATGGGGATCGAGATCGGCCGCGTCGGTAAGCTGCTTCTGCTGCCCCGATTTCAAATCCAGGCGATAGGCCTGGTAGCGGCCGGATTGATCGGAGGAGCAGACCAGAAATCCGTGCCGGGAAATGGAGTGGGAACCGGAAGCGGGGAGGAACGAGGAGTGCGCCGGGTCCGTCAGCCTGAGGACGGAGTTTTCGGTGGCGGGGTCAGAATACCGTTTGAAGGCGGAAGGAAGTACGCGCCCTTTTGCTCCAGTCTGACCGAGACAAGCCGCCGGGAGCGATGCAAGGAACCAGCGGCGCGAGAGCGCCATACCTCGATCCTAGCAGAGGTCAATTCGCTGCCGGGCCCTTGACCCACCATCGTCTTCTCGGGAACGTCAACAGGAAACTTGCTGTGGTCACCGCTGCGATCAGCAGATAATTCCACGGCAAGCGCTGCGCGAATGGCAGAGCCATAGCCGCAAAGGGCAAAGGCAGAAAGAGAGACTGCCAGATATAGCAGTCGTAACTTGCCTCGCCCAGCTTCTGGAGAGGCTTCCATTTCTTAGACCAAGCTTCAGCCGAGAGAATGAAGCCCAGCGCGACCGAGAATGCGAACAAGCCCTGCCAGAAACGGGGCTGCCAATAAATCAGGAGGGTGGCGAGAGCGATGCCTCCCATTCCGAAAGCGATTCGCAGGCTTCGCGAGATCCTGAGGACCTGCCGCCACAGCAGTGCGATCAGGCATCCCCACAACAGATGGTCCGCAAGCAGGTCCGGACGATAAATATTCGCGTCCTGGTTTACGGAAAAGACATAGATCCTCCAGATCACGGTCGCGGCAATAAGGACGATGGCCCCGATCCGGGCCCGCGAAATTCCTAACGCCACCAGCAGGACGGGCCATGCGAGGTAGAACTGCTCCTCCAGGCTGAGGCTCCAGAAATGACCCGTGTACCATCCGGCTTGAATCAAATTTCGATAGAAAAACAGGCTTGCCGCGATCTCGCTAAAGGTCACCGGCAGCCGATGGAACATAGGACCCAGCGCGGCGAGCACAGCCAGATAAATCATGGCGGGAGGAAGAATCCGGCGGACCCTGCGTCGATAGAAAGCGCGCAAGTCGATGCGGCCGGTCTGCTGATGCTCTTCAAGGAAGCGGTACGTGATCAAAAATCCGCTAAGCGCAAAAAACATGTGCACGCCCAGCGCGCCGATAGGACGAATGATGGCGAGCACATCGCCACTCGTAGGCGTATGCGCCAGCACGACAAATAAAATTCCAATTCCGCGAAACACGTCGAAGGCCGGAAAGTAGGTGTGCGAAACTTTTTTGTTCGATCCGCGTTCATCGGCGTTCATCAGCGGCCAATTCTATCTTTGTCTTCTCACCCCGCGCCATCCACAATGCAACCAGCGCGGCCGCCGACGTTAACGCCGCGCCCACGAATACACTCCAAGGACGATACCGCATTTCGATAGTATGATCCCCCGCCTCGACGACCACGCCGCGAAACGCGCCATAAGCTTTCTCGATCGCAGCCGGTTTGCCATCCACGCTGGCGCGCCATCCGGGAAACCAGGTGTCGGTCAGAATCACCATGCCGCGGCAGGACATGGCCGCGCGGATCGCCACATAATTCGACTCGTGACGCGAGATCCACACATCGTCGTCGGCGCAATTTTCCAGCTGCGGAGGCTTCTCGCCGATCAGGAAAACCCGGTGCAGGGCGTCGAACGAAGGATCGGCCAGCATAGCCCGGGCCTGCGTCGAATTATCGACTTTCAGGGCGCGATGCACCGCCCACGCCCGCGGAAACGCCTTGGCGTTCTCGAAGGCCTTCACGCCGCTGCGGCCTTCAAACGCCTCCCGCAGATCGGCTCTCGGAGGCGTGAGACCCAGATAATAGCGGATGCCCATAATATCCTGGACGCGCGGAGAAAATACCTGGTGCTGCCACAAATTTGCAGGCACACTGGCCGCATAGGCGTTGAGCGCTTCGATCCCATACCAGTCGCCGATGTTATAGGGAATCGCGGCGCTGTCATACACTATCCGCGAGCCGCGCACGAAGGCCGCAAGATCGTAGTGTGCAGCCAATTTATAAAGATAAGGATGCGTGGCGCGATCCTCGGTCGGCAAATAGTAATCGGTGACATTGCCGAGCTCCAACAGCACTAGGGCAATCGCCGCCCAAGCCGAGAAGCGCGTCCTAAGCATCGCTGCCAGAAAAATAGCGCAGAACGCAGTGATGATCATCCGGTTGTCGATCTGAACCCTCGCCGCATAAAACATAAGGCAGGCTAAACCCACCACCGCGCCAAACCCGCCAAGAATCCATGATGTGTATGTGTATATGTATGTGGAAGTGGATGTGGCGCGCGCCCCCAGGCGTGCCGCGTCGACATTCGTGTCGACGTATCTTAGAGGACCGCTCCCGAAGGTCGCAGCTCTTTTTCCGAAAGCATCCAAGCCGAATGCGGCTAAGGTCGACACGCCAATAGCAAACAGAACCGTAGCCGCCTGCGGCACTCGAGCCTTCTCGACCAGCGGAACCAGCGAATAAATCATCCCGTGGAAAACGCTATTACCTCCTAACGCGAACAGAATTCCGCACAAAGCGATGGTCGCGAGCCAGCGGACCTCCTTCTCCCTCCACCACAAAATCGCACCGAGAATCGCGAACGTGAACGCAGCCACGCCGCAGAACGCGTTGTACGGACCCTGCTCCACACCGGCCACAAAAATCCCAATCAGCGAAATAGGCTTCATCGCGTATTCTGCGTGAACCTTATAAGGCACGGTTTCGCCGAGCCCTTGCGGTTCTTCAGCGCCGACCCATCGGACCGCTTGCCGTCCATACTCCGCCGCGGGAAGAGTTTGAAACGCGCTGGTGAGCGCCGTCATCAGAAACGCCGCAACCGCGCAAAGCACTAGTGTCCGATTGCGCACGGAAACCCACACCCACATCGCAGCCGCGGCGAGCGATACAAAAATCTGCATCTGGTGATGTCCAACCAGCCAGCTCACACCTAGAAAAAATCCCGACAACACGGCGCTCGCAAGCGGCCTCTCCCCGCGCGCCGCCCGAAACAGGTACAGGAACACCAGAGGAGCCCACACGGCTCCATGAAGCATCTGAGGCGAGTCCGTATAGGCGACGTAGCCAGCCAGCGAGTACACAATCCCGCCCAAAACCGAAGCCATTCGCGATCGCCCCAGGTCGCGACACAACGCGTACGCGGAAAGCCCCGCGAGATAATGCACCAGGACGTAGAACCAATGCAGAACATCCTGCCGCAGCCAGCCCCGGTCGAGAGGCATCCAGAACAGCAGCCAGTTGAGAGGATACGCCGCCCCCGGCTGCGCCTGCCCGAACAGAGGCTGGCCGGTCCAGCTATAGGGGTCCCACATGGGGAAGCTCCACTGATGCCAGACGCCCGCCTGAAACTGGAACCAGGGCAGAATCAGGCTGCCGATGTCCCCCGCCTCAAGCCAAGTGTACTGATTCGAGAGAACCAGTTTCCAATGGAACAGGATCGTGATGATCAGCAGCAGCCCGGGACCCGCGAACCGGGTGACGCCTTTATTCGTCGTCCGAAAGAGCCGCGACCACAGGGAGCGGTCGATGCCGACGTTATCTTGGTAACGTTTTTCCCGCGAAGCCACTAGTGCTTATGGCTGGTCTGATAATGCTCGCCGAGCAGGTCGGTCCCGAAATCCCCTTCGTAATCGCGCCACACCGAGTGAATATGATTGGCGTTGTTCTGCGTGTCATCGTATTCAATCAGGAAAATCGGCGTCTGAATCCGATAGTAATGCGGTTCGCCTTTTTCGATGCCGCCCGCCCACGCGAAGTACAAGCCGCTCTCGCTCTTCTTAAACTGATCCATGCGCGCTTCGGCGATGGTCGGAGGAAAATCGTTCGCGTATTCGGCTACCAGATTTTCGAGCAACTCGCGCTGCTTCGGCGTCAGCTTCGCGTAGGGAAGTCCGCTGGGCTTTCCTTCGATCGCAGCTTTGCGCGAGGCCATGGTAATGATGTCTTTGTACGCCTCTTTGTCGACGATGGCGATGGTGCGCTGCGCATCGGTCAGCGATTTCACCATGGCGCGGCCCAGGTCCTCTTCACGCGCGAGCGTACGCAGGCCGTTGCGCGACGTCCCTCGAACTTCGGCAGGATTCGCTCCGAAGAAGCTCGGCGTGGACGCGATGTGCCCCTTCACGATCGTGAAATTCAAAGCCAGGTGGTGGCCCTCGACGCGATAGGCCCAGGTACCCGTTTCAGACGGCTCGCCGAAAATGCTGAAGTAATATTTCTCAGGATCGCGCTCATTCACCGGGTTGACTTCGATCTCCTTCAAAACTTGATCAAGACTCATCACGGTATCGGCTTTAATCACGCCCTGCTGGCTCAATCCGGCGGCGAGCAATGCGTGCGCAAGCTGCCGCGGACCGGGCGACATCTCTCGAAACGCGAGCCCTTTTCGCACGCGCGGAATGAAGTGCCAGTTGAAGCGCTCTTCATCGGTGAACGCGAACGTCGCGCGCGCTTTCTGATCCGGCGGCAGCGAAGCGAGAAACGCCTTCGCTGCGTCGGTCATGACGCTGGGAGAGTTAATTTTGTAATACGCCGCGGTGAGCATCAGGATGCCGGCGGAAGCAAGCAGCAATCGTGGGAGCAAGCGCATGATTGCCCTACAGTGTATCAGGATTCGAGGAATCCTAGAACGGCAGATCCGAATGCCCCGCGGGCATCATCGCAGAGCGGATCAAATAAGGATGCGGATTCACCGCGGTTCCACCCACACGTACTTCGAAGTGCAGATGCGGAGAAGTCGCGCGCCCCGTTGCTCCGGAAAACCCAATCACGTCCCCGCGGCGAACTTCCTGCCCGGGAACCACGTCGAAGCGGGAAAGGTGGCCGTAGCGGGTGCTCATTCCATTGCCGTGATCGATCACGATCAGCTTCCCATACCCGCCATAATATTCAGCGCGCGAGACGATTCCGTCCGCGGCGGCGTGCACCGGAGTTCCCGTGGGCGAAGAAATATCGACACCTGCGTGGATCGCGCCTTCACCAGAAAACGGATCGGTTCGTTCGCCGAAACGGCTCAACAGGACCCCGTTAACCGGCCACATGCTGGGAACGATGTTTTTCTGCCAGCTGCGGGCGTATTCGTGATGGAGACGTGAAAAACTCGCGGATTTCAGGAAGTTGTATTCTTCGATCGATTCGTTAAAGGAGGGAACTAAAGGACCTTCGTCGGAAATATCGGCCGTGCCTTCCAGCTGCCGTTTCAATCCAAGCGCCACGCTGACCTCGCTCGCCATCAACTGAAGCGAAGCCAACTGCTCCTGCTTTTCATCGTTTTCGCGTTGTAAAACCTGGTACTTATTTCGCAGCGTATCCACTTCAGATCGCAGGGAGTTGTAATTGGAAACCTTCCAGGTCATGCGAAGGTAGCTCGAAACTGCTCCAAACAGCGAAAAAGTGCCGAATAAGGCGAGCGCGACCACAAGGTACAGCGCCTGGTGCGGAATGTGGATACGTCGCAACCGTCCGTGTAACGAGTGAGCGAGGACGACTACGAAATAGTGCTGCTTCATCGATCTCCTAGATTAATTCGACTGTGATCAAAAATCAGATCATAGCCGGAGAGTACTACGCGCAGTCCAAAAATTAACGAATCCTCACTATAGCTAAGTTACGACCCCGTGTCAAGGTTCAAAGGACACACCGGGCGCGTCATCTGGACGCATCCAGAAAATCGAGCCCAGCCTTGTTCGGCACGGGAATGGGTTGAATTTCATCGCCCAAGCCGAGCGCAACATCTTTCTTTTCATCGTATTTCGGCCAAGCCGGCAACCCTTTCCTGTTAGGATTGCCGGTAGTGGCGAAGTTCACCCAGTAGGAGGACATCAGGTCGCTCAGCTTGCGGTCGGCATCCTGCCAATTTCGTCCCGTTCCGAAGACATAAGCGATTTCCGAGGCGTGATATGCCCCGTAATGTTCGGCCCCCGGGGGCACGTGGCTGAAGTAATAAAGATAGGCGGGAGACTTGCCCGTTTTGGTCTGCATGCGAGCCCAGGTGCGCATCTGCAAACCGAAAATCTGGTCCCGCATGAGCGCCGCGGAAGCTTTCCAGGCCTCTTGATCGGAACTGGCGGGATAGACTTTGGCGAGTTCATCGGCCCTGGTTCCAAAGCGCTGTTTCGCGGTAGCTTGAAACCCGGCGACGGTAATTTTCCCGGGCATGAAGGCAGTGCCCTCATCGGCATTGGACCCGATCAAAACCGGCACGTCATTCTGCTGTCCTTTTTCGTAGATCGTCATCACGTCGGTGGGCAGCAGCCAGCCGTCGACGTTGACCGAGGTCCCGCCAGGAGTCTTCATGATCTCCTCAGCCGATTTCGCGCGCAGATCCTGAATGCTTCCGGCCCGCGCGCCGGATTTTTCCAGATCCTCGAGTTTGGTCATCTTGTTGAAATTGGCCCCGCTTTCGCCGATGGCGTGCTGGAACAGACCCTTGGTCAGCGGCGACGCCACCAGGACGTTGACGGCCCAGGATCCGGCGGATTCCCCGAAAATAGTGACGTTCCTGGGGTCGCCTCCAAAGGCCGCGATGTTCTTCTGGACCCACTGGAGGGCGGCGATTTCATCGAGAATGCCATAATCTCCGGACGAGTGATGCTCGGATTCGCGGGTCAGCTCAGGATGCGCGAAGAATCCGAAGATGCCCAGGCGATAGTTGACGGTCACCAGCACCACGCCCTTTTTTGCGAAGTTCTCGCCGTTATAGACGGGCAGGGAACCGGAGCCGCGCGTGAACGCTCCTCCGTGGATCCAGACCATGACCGGACGTTTGTCCGCTGCCGATTTCGCGGCGGTCCATATATTAAGGTAGAGGCAATCCTCGCTGACAGGCTCGGGATCGGAATGATACACCGAACCCTCCGCATACGGCGTCTGCATGCAAGTGGCGGAAAACCGGTCGGCTTTGCGAACGCCCGGCCAATCGGCGGCAGGTTTCGGAGCCCTCCAACGCAGATCGCCGACCGGCGGCGCGGCGAAAGGGATTCCTTTATAGACGCGAACGTCCGGGTCAGTGCCGGATGTGCCTGAAAGCCGGCCTTGTTCGACGCGAACCGGATCGGTAATCGCGGCGGCGAGAGGGAGAGCGAGAAGGATCAACAGGTGCGGACTGGGCATACGGAAATGATAGCCGAAGAAGTAGCCGGCAGCCATGCATTTTGTGGGGCGGCCAATTTTGGCGGCAGCCTGCCTTGGGCAGGCTTTCGAATGAATGTTTCGCTACGAGCTTTCTTGAAAAACTCGTAGGCCGGCGAAACCGCCTGCCCCACCCGAAGCGCAAGTTTTCGATCTGACAGGTGGTGCTGTGGCGCAGGCGGTTTCTCCTGCGGGGGCAGCTACTTCTCAGCGAAGGCCTCCACCGGAGGACAGGAGCACATCAGATTCCGATCTCCATATGGATTGTCGATACGTCCGACGCTGGGCCAGAACTTCTTGGCTCGCACGAACGGTAAAGGATACGCTGCCTGTTGACGGGAATAAGGGTGCGGCCAATCGTCGGCCGAAACCGCCGCGGCGGTGTGCGGAGCGTTTTTCAGCACATTATTCTGCCGATCGGCCTCCCCATCGATCACTTGCTGAATTTCACGCCGGATCGCAATCATGGCGTCGCAAAAACGGTCCAGCTCGTCTTTCGATTCGCTCTCCGTCGGCTCGATCATGAGCGTTCCCGCCACCGGGAACGACACCGTCGGCGCGTGGAATCCATAATCCATCAGCCGCTTGGCGACGTCGGTTTCATCGATACCGCTCTGCGCTTTCAAAGGACGCAAATCGAAAATCATTTCATGCGCCACGCGTCCATTCTCCCGCGCATAGAGCACCGGATAATACTCTTCCAGGCGAGACTTGATGTAGTTCGCATTCAGGATCGCGTAGCGCGTCGCGTCCGTCATGCCCTTCGCGCCTAACATCTTTATATAGCCGTAGGAAATGAGCAGAATGCTGGCGCTCGACCAGGGCGCGGCAGCCAGAGCATGAATCGCATTCGCCCCCCCGGTTTTTATCACGGGATGGCTAGGCAGGTAAGGCGCCAGATGCGCGGCGACGCCGATGGGGCCCATGCCGGGTCCGCCTCCTCCATGAGGAATCGCGAAAGTTTTGTGCAGATTGAGGTGGCAAACATCGGCGCCGATCGCGGCCGGGCTGGTGAGCCCCACCTGCGCATTCATGTTCGCGCCATCCATATAAACCTGGCCACCGTTCGCATGGATAATCGCGCAGATGTCCTGGATGCTTTCTTCAAAAACGCCGTGCGTCGAAGGATAAGTCACCATCAGCGCCGACAGATTCTCACGATGCGCTTCGGCTTTGGCTTTTAGATCGGCAACGTCGATGTTGCCTTCGGCAGTGCTATTGACGACCACGACGCGCATACCGGCCATCACCGCGCTCGCCGGATTTGTTCCATGCGCTGACGCCGGGATCAGAACCACGTCGCGACCGGTATCGCCGCGATCGTGATGATACGCGCGAATCACCATCAGCCCCGCGAACTCGCCCTGCGATCCGGCGTTCGGCTGAAGCGAAACGGCAGCGAATCCGGTAATTTCGCACAGCGCCTGTTCCAGTTCCTTGAAAATCTGCCGGTAGCCCGCGGCCTGCTCAACTGGAACGAACGGATGCAGCTTGCTGAACTCCGGCCAGGTGATTGGCAGCATTTCGGACGCCGCGTTCAGCTTCATGGTGCAGGAGCCGAGAGGAATCATCGACGTATCCAGCCCCACGTCCTTGCGTTCCAGAGAGCGGATGTAGCGCATCATCTGCGTCTCCGAATGATGCGTGTTGAACACCGGATGCGCCAGGAACGGTGAAGTGCGCGCGAACCCTTCGGGAAATTCGGTTTCAAGTCCGGCCGCCGAGAAATCGATCTGCGCCTCGGCTCCAGTGGCTTTCCCGAAGGTTCTTATGATCGCTTCTATGTCGCGCAAATCAGTAGCTTCATCGACGGCGACGTTGATGGTCCCATCGTCGCGATAACGGAAATTGATGCGTGCCGCTTCAGCTGCTTCACGGATTTTCTCGAGCGTGCCCGCAGGCGGCTCGAGGCGCAAAGTGTCGAAGAAAATTTCATTGCGCTGGGCGACGCCGACCTTGGCCAGTTCGCGCTCCAGCAACTTCGCGAATCCATGAACCCGTAGAGCAATGGCGGTAAGTCCCTTCGGTCCGTGATAGACGGCGTAAAGCCCGGCGATGTTCGCGAGCAGCGCCTGCGCCGTGCAGATGTTGGAGGTCGCTTTCTCGCGGCGAATATGCTGTTCGCGAGTTTGCAGAGCCATGCGGTAAGCCGTGTTGCCGTGCACATCGACCGAAACGCCGATCACGCGACCGGGAACCTGGCGAACGAATTTTTCACGGGTCGCGAAGAAGGCGGCGTGCGGCCCTCCGTAGCCCAAAGGAACTCCGAAGCGCTGCGAATTTCCGAAAATAACGTCGGCCCCCATCTCCCCCGGAGGAGTCAGCAACGTCAGGCTCAGCAGATCGGAGCCGATGGCGACCAGCGCGCCAGCACGCCTCGCCTCGGCGATAAATTCGCTGAAATCGTGCACGAAGCCGGCTTCATCCGGAGTTTGCAGCAACGCTCCGAAAGCCCCGTCGAGATTCGCGCTGCGACAGTCGCCGACAATCAGCTCTATGCCGAGCGGCTCGGCGCGCCCGCGCAGCACCTCGATGGTTTGCGGGAAACAGCTATCGGCGACGAAGAATTTCTGCGTGCTTTTCGAATGGACGCGATGCAGCATGGTCATCGCTTCGGCGGCGGCAGTAGCTTCATCGAGCAGCGAAGCGTTCGCCACCTCCATGCCGGTCAGATCGCGAACCACGGTCTGAAAATTGAGCAGCCCTTCGAGACGACCCTGCGCCATTTCCGCCTGATAAGGCGTGTAGGGTGTGTACCAGCCGGGATTTTCGAGAACGTTGCGCAGGATGACGCTGGGCGTTACGCAATCGGAATAGCCGAGTCCCAGGTAAGATTTGAAAATCTGATTGCGCGAAGCGAGCGCGCGCAAGTCGCGAAGATACTCATATTCGCTCTGGCCCGCGGCGACGTGAAGCGGCTTTGAAAGCCGAATCCGCCGGGGTATGGCTTCATCGATCAGCGCGTCCAGGGTTGCCGCGCCTGAGGCTTTAAGCATTGCATCGCGTTCGGTTGCGTCAGGACCAATATGACGAGTGGAGAAAGACTCGAAGTCAAAGATCATTCGATAATTACTATTTTAGGTCAACTGTCAAATGCCGCGCACCCGTCCGAAAATGCCTCCGGTATCGGAAGAGATGAAAAGGACGTTCACGCTGCTCGCCGAGGAGGTTGCGAGATGGCCGGAAGTCACTACGCGGCTGATGTTCGGAGTCCGGGCAATGTACCGGGCAGGCGTAATTTTCGCGATGCTGCCGGATAGGCGATCGCTCGAAACCCCAGATGCAGTCGCATACAAAAAGACCGGCAAATGGCTGAAGTTCGAAGTGAAAGGCGACGATGGGATTGGTTCAGCGCTGGCAGTATTGGAGAAGGCGTATGCGGGCGGTGCCAAACGGCCTCCGACCTAGGGCGGCCAATTTTGGCGTCCTTTCAAGCCCGCTTCCAGAAGCGAAAACATCGGCGCTGGGACTCGCGGCGTGCGCTCGACTGCGCCATATGTGGACGCGCCACGCGGAGGCGCGTACTACATTACTGCGACAAGGTTACGGAGTTCGAGGCGCCTTTGGAGTTTTGAAGCGTTACTGTCACGCTGACGACTGCGACCGAGGTTACCGATTGGGTTGCTGTCGCTAGCGTGAATGGGACGGTCAATGTGAACTGGGTGCCGTAGGGATTCGATTGGCCGGTGTTGGCCCACCACGCCGCGAAGGCGGCTTGGACGGGCACCGAAACATTATCCGATACAAAGGTATCGCCGGTCGCGGGGGCGAAGGCGAACGACGCGTTGATCATGTCGCGCGTCGAGGAGAAGCCGGTGATCGTCACCGTCACCCCGCCGGCCACTTGCTGTAAACTCACTTTGCTGATGAACGGGACGCCGGGCGCATTCGTGATGGACTGCGTGGTCGGCGACCCAAGCGGTGCGCCATTTGCGGTCAGCGTCGTGGTGAGCGTGATCGTTCCGGCGGTGGTTCCGGTAAGCACGGTCAGGCTCGGAGCCGTCGTGCTTCCGGCGGGGATCGTGAAGCTCGACGTGCGGCCTCCGCCGGAGAACTGGATCATGGCATCGTCGATCGTTCCGGTGGATCCCGCGGGCGGCGTCACCGACGGAGTGAACGTCAAAGTGACGGTTCCACTCACGGCAACCGGATAGGTGGAGCTGAGCGTCGGCGTCACCGAGGGCTGCTGCTGAAATCCTGACGTCGCGGGAAGTCCCGCCAGCGTTACGGTAGGCGCACTGGCGGCGTTCGCCGTCAGGGTGTATTGCAGGCTGCCGGTAGCTCCATTCGCGTCGGTAGCGGTGATCGTGAACGTCCCCGATTCCGCAGCCGTTGCGGTGCCCGTTATCGTTCCCGTCGAAGACAACGAAAATCCGGAGGGCAGGCTGCCGGAGGTCACCGCGAATTTGTAGGGTGAGGCTCCTCCAGCGGCGGTCAGCGCCTGTGAATACGCAGTGCCGGCCGTAGCCGCGGGAAGGCTCGCGGGGGTGATGGTAATCGTCACCGGGGCTTTCACGGTCAGCGACAGGTTCTGAGTCGCGGTCTGCGCGGGTGAGCTGCTGTCGGTGACCAGCGCCGTTAGAGTGAACGTTCCCGATGCGGTCGGCGTACCGGAGATGGCTCCGCTGGTGGAATTGATGGTCAATCCATCGTTGCCGGTGGAGGAGAACGAATACTTATAAGGAGTGGTCCCTCCGGTAACGGTGAGAGGGCTCGCGCTATAGGCTGTGCCTACAGTTCCGGCGGAGAGCGCCGACGCGGTTACGGTCAAGGGCGAACTTGGCGCGGCGACTACGATGCCCAGCGTTTTGCTGACCGTGCCCTTGGCGGAGTCCGTGACGGTAACCGTGAAGCTGCCGGTGGAGGCGGCGGTCGGTGTGCCGCTGATCAACCCGCTGGATGAGTTGAGCGACAATCCCGCCGGTAAAGAACCGCTCGAAACCGTCCAGGTATAAGGAGCCGTTCCGCCGGTGGCGGCCAATGTCTGGCTGTACGCGGTGCCGACGGTTCCGTTGGTCAGAGACGCGGTGGTGATGCTCAAGGGTGTCCCGGCCGTAATGGTCAGGCTGATGGCGGCTTGTCCCGTCGCCTGGGTCGAATCCGTTGCCTGAACTGTAAACGCGTAATTTCCAGACGCTGTGGGAGTTCCGGTGATCGCTCCCGTGGATGGATTCAGCGTCAATCCGGGTGGCAGCGAGCCTCCTACGGGAACTACGGTGCCGCTGGTGCCGACCAGCGTCCAGGTATAGGGCGCCGTCCCTCCGGTAGCCGATAGGGATTGCGAATAGGCCGTTCCGACCGCGCCCGAGGGCAGAGTCGCCGGGGTGATCGTGATGTTGACGCTGGCCCCGACGCTGATGGATAGTTTCGCGCTGGCCGTGTTCCCCTGATTGTCCGTGACCATTAGCGTGAAGGGATAACTCCCGTTCGAGGTCGGCGTGCCGGAAATGCGGCCGAATACCCCATCGAGCGCGAGGCCCGGCGGCAAGGTTCCGCTGGTGATCGACCAGCGATAGGGCGGCTGACCTCCGCCGGCCGATAGCGTTTGCGTGGGATACGCAGTGCCCACGCTGCCGTTGGGAAGCGTCGTGGTCAAAATACTGAGCCCGGTCGAGACGTTCAACGTCAACTGCTTACTGAACGTCAGGCCGCTTGAATCGGCAAGCTGGACGGCGAGGATATAGGTCCCGCTCGCCGTGGGCGTGCCGGAGATAATTCCGGTGGAGGCTCCGATAGTGAGGCCGTCGTTCGAGGACGCGGGAGAAGTCAGAGTCCAGGTATAAGGCGTCAGACCCCCGGTGCCGGTGAGCGCCGTCGAATAGGTTGTGCCGGTGAATGCGAGCGGCAGAGTGCTCTGCGTAATCCCAAGTCCGGCCGCGTTGACAGTAAGACTGAGCACGGTTGAGACGGTTGGCAAGGGCGCGCCGTTGGTGGGCGGCGGCGAAAGGGTCACCTGAAAACTGTTGGTCCCGGGAGTGGTGGGGGTACCGGTGATGGCTCCCGAGGAGTTCAGCGAAAGTCCCAGCGGAAGCAGTCCGCTCGAGATCGCCCAGCTGTAGCCGGTGCAATTGGAGCAGGTCAACTGCCCGCTATAGGACGTATTCACGATGCCCACGGGCAGGGAAGTAGTGGTGATGGTCGCTCCATTGCTCCCCGTGGTGTTGATGGCGATGGAGGTCTGAACAAATGCTCCGCTTTCCGCGCTGTCGTTGACGCTGAGAGTGAAATTATAATTTCCGACCGCGGTGGGCGTACCGGCGATGCTGTTGTTATTGACGATGCCTAACCCGGGGGGCAGCGCGCCCTGAGTGATGCTCCAGGTATAAGGCGGCGAGCCTCCGCTCGCGGACAGCCCCTGACTGTAGCTGATGCCGATGGTTCCGGCCGGGAACGCGCTGGTGAGAATGGAGAGTCCGGAGGGGATGGTGATGGTGAAAGTTTTTTGCGCAAAAGGGGTGCCGGTGGTCGGCAGGTAGAGTCCGACCGTGAAGCTATAGGTACCGACGACGCTGGGGATGCCGCTGATGATCCCGCCGGGCGACAGGCTGAGGCCGTTAGGCAGGTTTCCACTGGATAAGCCGTAGGTGTAGCCCTGGCAGTTGCTGCAACTCAACTGGTAGTTGTAACTCTGGTTCTGCACCCCGTTCGGAAGAGGCGAGGTGGTGGTGATCGCGGGTCCGCTCTGCGCGAGCGCGGGAATGATCGGACAGAGAATAAAAGCAAGCGCGCGGAGGGTCTTCATTGCCGCCCTCCGGTGAGCGAAAGCGCTGGCGGTACGATCCAGACTGAGCCGGTAGAGGCATCGAACAGCTTCAGATCCGGCGTGTGGCCGGTTCTGGTCTGCCCGGTTCGCTCGCTTCCATTAAGCCGGAACACAGCGTCGCCCAGGCCGTAAAGGCCGGTCGGGAAGCATCCGCAATCCACGATGTTCGCAGTCGAGCCCGACACCGCGATGTTCACCAGCTTGCCGGAGCCATCGGCTACCACGGCATGCTGATTATCGAAAGAAAGTGCGATGGCCCGGGGGGATAAAAATTGCTGCGAGTAATCGTAGAGGATCGAAGGCTGATTCGCGCCGCCCACGTCGGCGATCGAGGTGGCTCGGGTCGCGGCAGCCAGCCCGAGAGTGTGATTGTTATGGAAAAATGCCAGCGCGACCACGCCGGGATCGGTCTGCAAAGGGACGATTTGCGACGTGGCGCCGAAGGCATAGACACCGGACGGAAAGATGGCCGCCGTCCACTGCCCGTCGTCGGTGACGGCCATCGCCAAAGGGGACGAGTTCAGGAACGATGCATCGATGGTTCTGACCGCCGGCGAATCGGGCAGTCCGGTCACGATCTGGAAGTGCTGGGATGAAGGCATCCACAGTGCGGCGGACGCGCCCGAAGGGCTGATCGCGATGCGGTCCGGATTCGCGGCGGCCCCGGCAATCGGAGTGGCGGCCGCGCCAAACTTTTGAAGCACGACCGAGCCGGTGGAGGCATCCGCCGCAATGACAAAATTCTGCTGCGGCGACACCGCTGCTTGCGCGAATCCGGTGTGGACCGCGGGTCCGATGGCTCCCGCGGCGGGCAATCCATACAGCGTGCGAATGGACGCGCCGTCCGGCAGGTAGCCGAGAATGGGTCCGCCCACTTGTGCGAACGCCGCGGCGGATAGGGATAAAAATATAGTAAATGAGCGGATCATTAGTGAGGTGCTCCTACAGTCGGAGTCCCGGGAGTAATCGTGATTCCGGTGGTGGGGCCGGAGGAGCCTCCTTTGAGGCCGAAATACACTCCGACGCCGATCCCAACCGCGACGCCGGCAATAATCGCGAGTCGCGCCGGGGTACTGAGCCCACGGCCGACCGCGGGTCCGGAAATGTTGGTCTGAGTGATCATCGCGGTCGCCGATAATCCGTTGGCGGAAGCGGTCACGCGGATCTGCATCTTGCCGGTCAGGTGATTGGGATGGATGCCGGTGGCGGAGGCGCGTCCGGTGGCGTCGGTGGTGACGGTCAGCGTCTGGGAGCCATTGGCGAACGTTCCGCTAGGGCCGGAAGTGGGCAGAAAGAAGACCACGGCCGCGCCCGCGACGGGTTTGTGATTTTCATCCTCCACCTCGACGATGGGCTCGCGATTGACGCGCTGCTTGATGTTGTTGAGCGTGCCTTCCCCTTCGACGATCACGATGTTCAAGGCGGGTGCCACCTGCGCATTCAGTGGGTTGATCAAGAGAAGGCAGCTTAGAAACACGGAGCCGCCGGGGGTTCGCTTCATTGCTCCTCCGAATCACAAAGTACCATTACCGGTAGGTGACGCGCTAGCGCAGCGAAACGTTTCGAGCATGTGCGATTCGTGCCGCAGCGCTTCGACAGAGACGAACATCGCTGGAGAAGCATCGATCAGCAGTAGGGCAGGTTCCCGACCTGCCCTCCGCAAAGTTACTAATCCTGCCGCAGCGCTTCGACGGGAGACGAACATCGCCGGAGAAGCATCGATCAGCTGTGGGGCAGGTTCCCGACCTGCCCTCCGCAAAGTTCCTATTCGTGCCGCAGCGCTTCTATCGGATCGATCCGCATCGCCCGGCGCGCCGGAATCAGGCACCCCAGGCTCGCGGCCACGGCGAGGATCAGGGCCACGGAGACGAACGTCGCAGGGTCGGTAGGAGAAACACCGATGAGCAGCGCTTTTAGAATTCTGGTGACCGCCAGGGCGGCGGCGAGTCCGATGACGAGTCCGATAGTGAGCTGGATCATGCCTTGCGAAAATACCAGCCGCAGGATGTTCCGGTTGCGTGCGCCGAGGGCGATGCGGACGCCGATTTCCTGGGTGCGCTGGCTGACCGAGTGCGCGATTACCGCGTAGAGTCCGACCGACGCCAGGCCCAGCGCGATGGCGGCGAAGATGGCGAACAAGCTGCCGAAGACGCGGTAGGGCCAGTTGTTACGCTCCAGCTGCTCCTCCATGGTGCGGAGATTGGAGACCGGCAGGTCGTTATCGATGGCTTGTACTTCGCGGCGGAATACCTGCTTCAGCGTCGACGGAGGAACCAACGTGCGGGCGGCGACGTGCATCTGCGAGCTGTTTTCCAGTCCATAAGGAAGAAAGATGACGGGTTCGGAGTTGGTCCTGGCCCGATTTTGGTACACGATGTTCGGCACGACGCCGACCACCGTGAGCCAGGGCTGCGCGACATCCTTATCGTACAGTCGAAGGCGTTTGCCGATGGCGTTTTCACCGTGCCAGAAAGTTTCCGCGCACTGACGGCTCACGACGATATTGGTGTTGTCGGCGGCGGTCAAGTCGCGCCCGGCGAGGATCTGGTCGCCCATGACGCGGAAGTAGTCCGGCGTAGTCACAACGGCGTTGACATTGGGACGGCGTCGGGCGTCGGGCTGCGGCTGGCCCTCGACTTCATAAGAGAAATTCCAGGTGCCGGTCAGCGGAATGTTCGAGGTGACGGTGGAGACTTCGACGCCTGGAACGGCGTCAAGGCGGATCTTCAGGCGGTCGAAGAACGCCTTTTGCTGCGCCGGAAGCTTGTAATTCGCGTTCGGCAGCTCAATCTCCATGGCGAGGATATTGGAGGAATTGATTCCCAGCGTAGAGCGGTAGGCGTTCATGAAACTGCGCATCATGAGCCCCGCGCCCGCGAGCAGAACGACGGCCAGCGCCATTTCGACGACGACCAGGAGTCCCGATAAATACTTGCCGCGTCCGCCTCCGCTCGACCCACGGGCTCCATCTTTGAGCGCGGTATTGACGTCGAGTTTCGGAGAGGCGCAGGGCGGGAGCGAGTCCGAACAGGAGTCCGGTGCCAATAGTGATCGCGCCGAAGTAAAGCAGCGCGCGGAAGTCCATGGTGAAATCGAGAGACTCGGGTTTACCGGTGGGAGCGACGGCGGCGTCGAAGCCGCGAATACCCCAGAGAGCGAGCAGAAGTCCGATAGCTCCGCCCGCGGCTGAGAGCATGAGGCTCTCGATCAGCAACTGGCGGACGATTCTCCAGCGCCCGGCGCCGAGCGCCACGCGGATCGAAATTTCGCGCATGCGGCTGACGGCGCGCGCAAGCTGAAGATTCGCGACGTTCGCACACGCGATCAGCAGCACGAATCCCACGGCGCCGAGCATGGCCAGGAACACGATCCTGATTTCGCTCTCATTGCCGGCGAAGTATTCGTTGTAATCGATGACGCGTCCGCCGATGTCTTTATTCGTGATGGGATATTCGGTGGAGATCCGCTTCATCACCGTGCCGACTTCGGCGGTGGAAGACTTGATCGATGCGCCCTTGGCGACGTGTCCGTAGAGCGTAAACGGGCGATTCTCACGCTTTTTGTAATTGTCGGTGGGGATGAGCGGCTTCCAGACCTCAGTCTCGCGCGGGAAGTCCAGCTTGGAGGGCATCACGCCGATGATCGTCGTGGGCTCTTCATCGATGCGAACAGTGCGCCCGATGACGGAAAGGTCCCGGCCATAGCGATTCTGCCAGACCTTGTAGCTGAGAATGGCCACCGGCGCGGCCCCAGGCTGCTCATCGGCGGCAGTAAAATCACGTCCGGCGATGGGTTTTTGGCCGAGGAGAGAAAAGGTGTTCGCGGTAATGCGGGCTCCGCGATAAGACTCGGGCGAAGCGGTGTGGTCGCTGATATTGGCGGATACCTGAGTGCTTGCGCCCACGGCGTCGAAGGACTTTAATTGCCCTTTAAGATCGAGGTAATCGAGATAGGAGAAGCCGGACCACCAGTGAGGCTTGGTGGGATTCGTGGACATGATGTAAAGGATCTGGTCGCTGTTCGGGAAGGGAAGATTCTTAAAGAGGACGGCGTTGGCGAGCGAGAATACAGTCGCATTGACGCCAATGCCAAGCGCCAGAGCAGTGACGGCGACAGCGGTAAATCCGGGATTCTTTATGAGAGTCCGGAAGCCGAAGCGTAGGTCCTCAAGGATGCTCATGCGGAGGAGGACGGAGATGGGCGGGGATTTGTTCCCGTTGACGCAAGATTGTTTTACGGGTAGGGTAGGGACATGGTCATCGAGCTGAAACCCGAACAGCAGCGCCTCCTTGACTTGGCTGTTCAATCCGGGGCTTATCAAGACCCGGCAGAGGTTGTCGATCAAGCGTTTGAGATAATCCGCGAACAGCTTGATCTGGGTGACTGGATGGAGGAACAGCGTGAAGAGATCGCGGCGCATCTCGAGAGTGGATTCGCTGAGGCGGAACGTGGCGAGCTGATGGACGGCGATGCAGCAATCGAAATGCTGCGCAAGCGGCGCGCGAAGCCTTGAAAGACTGAGGGATGAATGATGCGATTCTGCTTACACCACAAGCGGTGCAAGACCTGGACCTCATCTGGCGGTTCATCGCGGAAGCCAATCGCGCTGCCGCCGATCGTGTCGAAGCAGAAATTGTCGCAAGCTGCCGCCGTTTAGCCAGGCATCCACTGATGGGCGTTAAACGGCAGAACATAACGCGGCTGCCGGTGCGGTTCTGGACTGTCACCAGATTCCCCAATTACGTCATCGTCTATCGACCGGAGACGGCCCGTTGCAGGTGATTGCGGTGCTGCATGGGAGGCGCGATTTGAAAGAGATTCTAGGAAAAAGATCCTGAACCAGTTGGTTGCTGATCACGGACGAGGCTCTGGACTACGAATTCGAGAACTGCGGCGATCTGCTCCCGCGTCACATCGAATTGCTCCATGACTTCTTCAACACTCAAATCCTCAAGGTTCTCGATGACCGTCGCAGCCGGGCATTGTGACCAGTCGAGAACTGACATTCTTCTCTCAGCTTACTGCAAATAAAACGCGTTCATAAAGAACTTATAAGTCCCATGCGACTGCCCTCTCCACTGCGGACGGAAGCCTAGCAGAATCACATGGCCCTTCCCGTAATCGACACTCAACGCCGCGGCTTTTCCCTCGATTTTTGCCGGACCCACCAGGTAGCCGCTAGCCAGCGGATTCCGATCCTTGGGGTACCGCGCCAGCACCGTCCCCTTGAAATTGGCCTTGGTATCGAACGCGGGGCTGCGCTCGAACATCACGATCGGATCCGGTAAAAGACCCGCATTCAAAGCATTCTTCGGATCTTCGACGTGGATCGTCAGCAGGCAGCCGGAGCAGAAGAAATCGTTATTGCCTACGCCTGCCAGAGCGTTGGTCACCGGAAGATTGAACTGGTCGATCGCGAACATGGACGCATTGTTGAAAGCCACCAGCGTGCCTCCATCGCTCACGAAATCCTTCAGCGCGTCCAGGCCTTCTTCTCCGATGCCCCCTACGTAACGCTCCGGCATGGACCCGGGCCGGTTGCCCTCCATGATCTGGCGCGTCTGCGAATCCGGCATCACGATCACGTCGTACTTATCATGTAAATGCCCGGCGATCACGTCGGCGTTATATAAGGATGTGAACGGGAACTGGTACTGTTCCAGGATCCAGCGCGTCCAGCCCTCATCCATATTGGCGCTCCACGACCGGTAAAGCCCGATCCTGGCGGCCTTCACGGCCTTGCCTTCCCCTTTTGCGGATACCGCTTTCAAATGATTCGCAGCCAAAATCGAATCCAGTTTTCCTTTATCGATTCCACTGGCCGATATCTCGTCGCCCGCGAACGACACCGATCCTTTCGCCGCGAGAATCTCATTCACCGCGTGCAAGCTGGCATTTTCCGCATGTGAAAACGGCGCCGAGTAACCAATGATGGACCCGTTCTTCATCGGCACGGGCTTCAGCGAATCCGTAAACTTCGCCGACGGAGGCGTAGTCACCGCGTGCGCCTCCACGCCCATCTGATAGGGCACCGTCCATCCCGTCACGTCATAAGGACGCTGCGATAGCTGCGGATACTTCTGCGGCTCGAACAGCTCCTTCACCAGGCCCGCGAAAGGCTGGTTCATCATGATCACCCACGCATCCGGATCGGACGATTGCTTCACTTCGATACCTTGCAGCATCAGCTTTTCAAGTAGCAGCGCCGCCGTCGGCGAATCGTGCTGCTCGCGCGGAATAATATACGCGTACGGAGGATCTTTCTCGAATCGCTCAATCGTGTCGCGCGCCGCGCGGTACTTGTTATAGACCATCTGTTCGCGATACTCGACGGCCATGTCGAGCACGGCCATGTCGGCTCCATACATATAGCGGCACGCGTCCGCTAAACGCCACCAGCCGCCTTTCCATGGACTCGAATAGAGCATCTCAGCGCGCAAAGGCTGGCGTGCCGCGGGGAATTCATCGACCGTATAAAAGTGCGGCGTCGCGTAACGATAGAGCGCCGTTTCCGTGAAGAACGACAGCGTATGGCGGAAATTTCCAACGTTATCCAGATACCCCGGATACCACACGTCGAATGTTTCCTGATGCATCGACCCGGGCATCCCGTGCTCATCCAGATACGACGCGATAGTCATGCCCGTAAGATTCAGCCAGCGCAGCATCAGAGGATGCATGTTGGCCGAAATGGGGTCGGCGAACGGAGGCAGATAAATTCGGCCTGGAAACGGCGCCGTCTGATGCTGCGTGTAAAACACGAGCGGCTGGGTTTCGAGCGTCGCCTTGGTCACCACCTGGCTCTCAATCATGTTCAGCATGTAGCCATCGCGATTGTTATCGTGGCCCACGTATTCCTGCCACAAATACGGCAGATTCGAAACCTCGTACGGCGTGCCGACGTTCTGCCGGTACCAGTTCGCAACCATATTCTGCCCGTCCGGATTGATCGAAAACCACAGCTCCGTAATCACATCCTCACGAATGCGCTTGTATTCCGGATCTTCGCTCGCCACCAGATCGTAGCCCAGTTGAATCGTATGCTGCGCGTTCGCGACCTCGGTAGCGTGCAGCCCTCCGTCGATGTGGATGATCGCTTTCTGATCCTTAGCCAGCGCCCGCGCCTCGCTATCGCTGACCCCGCGCGAGAGCGCCAGCCTCCGCGAGACCTCCTTATAATGATCCAGCTTCGCCAGATTTTCGGGCGTCGAAATGAACGCCATGTACCAATCGCGCCCCTGCGTCGTCTTGCCGACCTTCACCAGCTTGATCCGCTTGCTCGACGCCGCCAGCTTTTGGAAATAATTCAGCGCGTCATCGTAAGTGGCGAGATAAAAATCGTCCCCCGGCTTATGTCCCAGCACGGATTCCGGCGTAGGGATCTGCGCGACGCCCAGCATCGCGGTCAATGTTAATAAGGATAAGATTTTCATCGCTTGAACTCCGGTTCCTGCACCACGGGCGGAGTCGCCGCAGGAGCACCACGTCCTCCCCGTCCACGCCCGCCCTCTTTAACAGGCTCAGCGGCGGGCAACGCGGGCGCCATCGAATTGTTGTAGTACATCGCGTTGAACAATAATTTATAAGTCCCGTGGGATTGGCCTCGCCACTGCGTCCGGAAGCCGATCAGAATCACGTGCCCCTGGCCCAGCACCGCGTCGAGCGCCGCTGCCTTGCCCTCGATGCGATCCGCCCCAATCAGATATCCGCTTCTTAATGGATTCCGGTGTTCGATATAGCTTGCAAGCACGGTGCCGCGAAATTCCGGCTTAGTGTCGAACACTTCATTTCGTTCAAAAAGTATATCCGCCTGCGCAGGCATGCCGGCCGTCACCGGATGCGGTTTCACATCCGTGCGCAAGATCGCGCCGGAGCAGAAGAACTGATCGGACCTCAGCCCAGCCACAACATTGGTCACCGGCAGCCCCAATCGATCGATCGCGAATTGCGACGCGTTCCCGAGAGTGACCAGTGTGCCTCCCTGCTCGACAAACTCGCGCAGCGCCTCGACTCCTTCATCGCCGATCCCTCCGGCATAGCGTCCCGGAACCGTGCCCGGCTGCATCCCATCGACAATCTGCCGCGTGGACATCTCCGCCAGCACGATGGAATCGAACTTCGATCGCAAGTGCCCCGCCTGCACGTCGTCGTTGTGCAGCACGGTGAACGGGAAATGGAACTGTTCGAGAATCCACTTGGTCCATCCTTCATCGATGTTCCCGGCCCACGGCTCGTACAATCCCACGCGGATCTTCTTCACCGCGATGGCCGACGCCGAATCGTTCACCGATTTCGCGTCCACCCCGTTGTTCTTCAAAATCGATCCCGCGTTCCCGCCCGCATAAATCTCCGACTTCCCGAAGCTGACCGTCCCGCCCGCCGCAAGAATATCGTTGACCGATTTCATCGCCGCATTGGAGTTATGAGAGAACGCGAACAGTGGACCCGACCCCTCGATCTTGCCCACAATAGGCGTCACGCGGTCGATCTTTTTAAGCGCCGCCCGTGCCTCCGCCGTCACCGGTTCCACCACCATGACAGTAGTAACTCCCATCTGCATCGGCAGCGTCCAACCGGTCACGTCGTAAGGAGTCTCGAACGAGCTGCCAGTTGGATTCGCCGGAGCAGCCCCCGCCGCACCTCGTCCACCACCACCTCCGCGACCTCCTCCGGTAGCGGGAGCTGCCGCTGTTGCTGCCGGCGTCGGAGCGGGTGTCGCCGCCGGAGCCGCGGGCGTAGTAGCCGCCGCAGCCGCACCTCGACCGCCTCCCCCTCGACCTCCGCCCGCCGCCGCCCCCGCCGGACGCAAATCCGGATAATGCTG
Source organism: Bryobacterales bacterium (assembly GCA_963698105.1). GTDB lineage: Bacteria > Acidobacteriota > Terriglobia > Bryobacterales > Bryobacteraceae > Palsa-187. The sequence goes on along the minus strand of CAVOPN010000018.1, from coordinate 127,086 downwards.
CGGCTCGAACAACTCCTTCACCAGCGATGCGAAAGGCTGATCCATCAGTACCACCCAGTCGCCCGCTTTATACATTTCTCCATTCATCTTGAACTCGCGCGTCGCCTGGTGGACCTCGATTCCATTGATCAATAACTTCTCCACCAGAATCGCCGCCGTCGGCAGATCGTGCTGCTCCTGAGGAATCACGTAAGCGTAAGGAGGATCGTTTTCGAACCTCTTAATTACATCGCGCCCCGCCTGATAGCGGTTATAAAGCAGCTCTTCCCGGCTCTTCGCCGCCGTATCCAAAACCGCCATGGACGCCCCCAGCATATAGTTGGTCGCGTCCCGCAAATGCCACCAGCCACCCCTCCAAGGACTCGAATAAAACACCTCGGCCTTCAGATCCTGCTTATCGCGGGGGAACTCGTCAATGGTGTAAAAGTGCGGCGTCGCATAACGATAAAGCGCCGTCTCCGTCAAAAACGAAACCGTGTTCCGAAAACTGTTCACGTGATCGACGAACCCCGGATACCAGTCGTCGAACCGTCCACGATGCATCGCGCCCGGCATGTCATGCTCATCCAGATACGCCGCCATCGACGTCCCGAACTTATTCACCCATCGCCACATCAGAGGATGCGGATTCGCCGAAATCGGCTCGGCAAACGGAGGAATCCAGATCCGCGCGGGAAACGGAGCCGTCTGGTGATGGTTATAAAACACCTGCGGATAATCGTCGAGCACTTCCTTGGTAATGGTCTGCGACTCGACCATATTATTCATGTATCCGTCGCGGTTGTTATCGTGCCCGATGTATTCCTGCCACAGCCCCGGCACCGGACTCACTTCATAAGCGGTGCCCAGATTGCTGCGATACCAGTTAGCAACCTGATTCTGGCCGTCCGGGTTGATCGAAAACCACAGCACCAGGATCACGTTGTCGAGAATATTGGTAGTCTCGGGGTCCGTCTTCGTCACCAGGTTATAGGCCAGCTGAATGGTATGCTGCGCGCCGGCGACTTCCGTCGCATGCAGCCCTCCATCGATATGCACGATCGCTTTCCCGGTCCGCGCCAGCGCATGCGCATCGGCATCGGTCAATCCTCTTACCAGCGCCAGCTTCTTGGCGATCCCCTTATATTTATCCAGCTCGGCCAAATTCTTGGCGGATGAAATATAGGCGATGTACCAGTCCAGCCCGCGCGTGGTTTTCCCCACGCGCACCAGTTTCAGCTTGTCGGTCGAAGCCGCCAGCTTCTGGAAGTAGGCGAGCGATTCATCGTAAGTGGCGAGATAAAAATCGTCCCCCGGCTTGTGTCCCAGGACCGATTCGGGAGTCGGAACCTGGGCAATAAGAACGGTAGAGAGCAGCAGGGCCGGCAGCAATTGCATAAGAGGGATAGGCTAACACAAAAATGCAACCCGGAAGCACGCCTTTTCATCTAAACATATGTAAAATAGAGGGAACCCTTGCGTATCTATCTCTTTGCGTTGGCCCTCGCCGCTGGATTGTCTGCGGCTACGCCGGAATTTTCCCGGGCCATCAATCTCTATCAACGGACGGAATATCAGCAATCGCTGGCGGTTTTGAAAACCGCTCCCAGCGATTCGGCGGCCCTCCAGCTGGCCGGTCAGAATTATTTCATGCTGGGCGACTTTAAAAAGGCCAGCGACACGCTCGAGAAAGCCGCGGCCATGGATCCCCGCAACCCTAAGCTGATTCATTGGCTGGGGCGGGCTTATGGACGGCGCGCGGAAACGGCGAATCCGTTCGCGGCTCCCGGCCTCGCTCGAAAGACGGGACAGATGTTCGAGAAAGCGGTAGCGCTGGACCCGACGGACAAGGACGCGCTGGGGGATCTGCTCGATTTCTATATGGATGCCCCTGGATTTCTCGGTGGAGGCATGCACAAAGCGGAGATGCTGGCGCAGTTGATCCTAAAGCAAGACGCCGCGGAAGGACATTACGCGCAGGGTCTGGTGGCCGACAAGAAGAAGGAGTATGCGACCGCCGAGGCGCAGTTCCGGCGCGCAGCGGAGCTGGCTCCCCGGCAGGTCGGCCACGTTCTGGTGCTGGCGCGCTATCTGGCGAATCATGACCGCGTCAAGGAGAGCGACGCGCTGTTTGAGCAGGCGGCGCGCATGGCTCCGAACGATCCGCATGTGATGTTCGATCGGGCGACGACCTTCATCAAGGAAAATCGTGACTTGGATTCCGCGAAGAAACTGCTGGAACAGTATCTGCGGTCGCCTTTAACGCCCGAGGATCCTCCGCGCGACCGGGCCGAGGCCATGCTCAAAAAGCTCGGAGTCTGATGCGGGTCTTTTCGCACCTGGAGGCGCTGCGGTCCAGTGTTGCGGCTCTTCGCGCGAATAAGTTCCGCGCGTTTCTCACCGCGCTCGGACTCGTCATCGGCAACGCCAGCGTGATTCTGGTGGTGACCATTTCACTCACCAGCCGGGACTACATTCTCGATGCGATCCAGCGCGTCGGATCGAACCTGATCATCGCCAACTACGAAGCCGGCAATAACAGCGCCACTGCGACCACCGCCGCCGACTACCTGAAAAGCTCCGACGTCGAAGCCGTGCGCCAGCAACTGGGGTCGCGTATCGTGGCGGCAACCGGGGTGATGAATAACCTCGACCGCATGCGCGTCGAGGGCCACGAGGAAGACATCGCGATCCTCGGGTCCGATCAATATTATCCGGTGGTGCGCAATCTTGAATTGCTGAGCGGGCGATTTTTCGACGCCACCGAAGTGGCGATGCGCGCCCATGTGGCCCTGCCCACTGAGAAGCTCGCGCGCCGGTTATTCGGAAGCCCGGAAGCGGCGATCGGCCAGCAGGTGAAGCTGCATGGCCTGCCATTCACCATCATCGGAACCTTCAAAGAGCGCGTCTCGACCTTCGGCCAAAGCGAATTGACCGGCGACAATATTCTGATCCCGATTACCGTCTTGAAGGACTTCACGCAAATTGAGCGGATCGATCCTTTATATGTCGAGGTCCGCAACCAGGCGGGCGTGGAGCAGGCGACCAAGGTGGTCGCGAGCATCCTCGAAAGCCGCCACCGCGCGGGTGCGCATTATAACGTGATGAATCTCAACGCGATCCTGGATACAGCGCGGGAGATCGCCAGCATTCTCGATATCGTGCTGATCGTGGTGTCGGCGATCGCGCTGCTGATTTCGGGGATAGGGATCATGAACATCATGCTGGTGACGGTGACCGAGCGCACGCGGGAGATCGGACTCCGGATGGCCGTAGGCGCGGCCCGGCGCGATATCCTGGAGCAGTTTTTGGCGGAGGCCGTTCTGATCAGCATGGGCGGAGGGATCGCGGGAATTTTGATCGGGATCGCGATTCCGCTGAGTGTGCGGTTTTTCACCGACGATTTCGTGGTTCCAATTTCCTATCTGTCGATTGCTGTTGCGTTTACCGTTTCGCTGGGAGTGGGATTGATTTTTGGGATCCTGCCGGCTAGCCGGGCGTCGAGGATGAATCCTACCGAAGCCCTGCGGTATGAGTAAAGGCAGGTCCCCGACCTGCCTGCCTTGGGTTCGTTCTGTATTTTGCGTGGTGGGCAGGTCGACTTGGGTTCGTTCTGTATTTTGCCGGGTGGGCAGGCCGGGGACCTGCCCTACTACTTGTGAGGGGGCTTTGGGTTCGTTCTGTAAAATGAGCATTTGCTGTCGTATGAGCGGGTTATCGCTTTCTCCGCTGTCAGAATAGCTTGGACGCCGCGTTGCGTTGGGTGGGCGCGTGCGGCAAGTGGTTGGGAGGATTGTTTATATGAGATTTCTGGGGATGGTAATTTTTGCTGCCTTAGCGGCGGCCGAGACGCGGACTTTGACGCTCAAGCAGGCTCTCGAACTGGCGCTGGAACAGAATCCCGACGTGCTGCTATCGCGCCTGGACCAGCAGAAAGCTCGGGACCAGATTCTCATCGCGAAGGACCCTTTCTATCCGAAAGTGTACGGAGGCGGGGGCTACGCGTGGACCAACGGATATCCGGTTTCGATTGACGGGAATCCGCCGTCGGTGTTTCAGGCGCATACGGACATGACGCTGTTCGACCGGCAGCAGAGTTACAAAGTCGCGGAGGCCAAGGAAGGGCTGCGCGGCTCCGCCATCGACGTCACCCTGAAACAGGAGGACGCGGCGTATCGCGTGGCGCTGCTCTTCTTCGACGCCGAACAAGCGGCGCATAGCTTCGACGCGGCTTCGAAACAGATCGACAGCCTGGCGAAGGTCAAAGAGCTGATGGATGCGCGCGTGAGCGAAGGGAAAGAGCTGCCGACGGAATCGAAGCGGGCGAATGTCAATCTGGCGCGGGCCCGGCACACGGCGGACGTGTTACATCAGAATCTGATCAACGCGGAGATGTCGCTGGCGCAGGTGTTGGGGATGGCTCCGGACGATCGGGTGCGCGCGGCCGATGAGGAGAGAGCGGCGATTGCGCTGCCGGTTTCTGAGGACGCGTCCATCGAAGAGGCTCTTGAACATAGCCCGGAGCTGCGGAAGCTGGAATCGAACATGCAGATGAAGACGCTCGAGATCCAGGGCTACCATGCGGCTCGTCTGCCGAAGGTGAACCTGGTGGCGCAGGACGACGTGTTCGCGAAGTACAACTACTCGACGCAGTTGAATTATACGTTCCGCTATAACAATCCGGAGCTCGGCGCGTCGGTGACCATCCCTCTGTTGATCGGGAAGACGGCGCGGGCATATTCCCTGCAGGCCGAGGCGGATGTGGCGAAGCTGCGGATCGAAGTGGGGCGGACGCGGTCCAGAATTACGGCGGATTTGCGGCGTGCGTATCTCGAAGTGAAGAGTGCGCAGAGTTCGGAGGAGTTGGCGCAAGGCGAATTGGATTTGGTGCGCGACGATCTGAATGTTGCGCTGGCTCAGTACGGCGAGGGCCGGGTGCCGCTGTCTTCAGTCGAGACGTTGAGGGCGCAGGAGAACGAAAAATTTCTGACGTTTTATGTTTCCCGGCAGACGGTGGAGAGAGCTCGGCTGAATGTTCTGCGGCTGACGGGGAGTTTGGTGGCGGCGTTGAAGTAAACGAAAAGAGGGCTGGGTGGCCGGGGCAAAAAGTGGGAACAGCCCGCTCTGTCCACGGCGGCGCAGTGGGTAACGTGACGCCTTGCCCACTGCGGGCGCCTTGGGACAGAGTAGGCAGTCCCCATTTTTCGCGCTTTTCATTGCTGTCGGTGAGAGACGCCGGCGCTTTCGAAGGTCGCCATTTCGTTATAGAGGTTCAAGGCGGATTCGAGGAGACCGATGGCTAGGGCGGCTCCGGTGCCTTCGCCTAGACGCATTTTTAGGTTTAGAAGAGGGCTGGCGTGGAGAAAAGTCAGCATTTTTTGGTGGGCTTGTTCGGCGGATTGGTGTGAGAAGACTACGTAATCGAGAGAGGCAGGGGCGATGGCTCTGGCTACGATGGCGGCTGCTGCGGTGATGAATCCGTCTAGCATGACGAGATGGCGGCGGGAGGCTGCGCCGAGAATGAGGCCGGTTAGGGCGGCGATTTCGAATCCTCCCAGGGCGGCTAGAGCGTCTATGGGATCGGTGGTTTTGTGGAGCGCTAGCGCTCGGCGGATGACCTCAATCTTGCGAGCGACGCCGGCGTTGTCGAGGCCGGTACCGCGGCCGGCGGTTTCTGTTGGATCGAGGCTGGAGAAGGCGCTGAAGATCGCGGCGGCGGAGGTGGTGTTGCCGATTCCCATTTCTCCCGCGCCCAGGATTTCGGCTTGCGCGGCGTATTCAAAGCCGGTGTGGATAGCGGTCTCGGCTTCGGCGCGGGTCATGGCGGCCTCACGCGCGAAGTTGCGCGTGGGATGGCCGACGCCCATGTCGACGATGACGGGCTCGATCCCGGCGTGGCGGCACAGAACGTTGATGGCGGCGCCGCCGGAGCGGAAATTTGCGACCATCTGGCGCGTGACTTCGGAGGGATAGGGGCTGACGCCTTCCTCGACGACGCCGTGGTCGGCGCAGAAGACGATCATCGATTTGCGGGTGATTTTTGGGGCATCGGTTTCCTGAATGAGGCCGAGTTGAAGGACCAGATCTTCGAGGCGGCCGAGGCTTCCAGGCGGCTTGGTCAGGGAATCGAGGCGGGCGCGGATGCGCGCTTCCAAGGCCGGGTCCGCGATGGGGCGGATCTCATAGGTCATAAGTTAAGGGGCTGGCGAAGAAGATGAGTATGGAGATTTCTAGCAGCTGCTCGGTCGCGCCCAGGCAATCGCCGTTGATGCCGCCGATTCGTTTATAGAAATACGAGCGCGCGGCGCGGACGATCAGGTAGGCAGCGAGGACGATCAGCAGGCCGGGGCGCCATCCTAGAAGCATCGCGGCGATCAGGCCTTGGGCGATGGCGATGAGAGATCCGGTGGTGGTTAAAGAAGATGTAAACGCGTAGCCTAGGCCGGTGCCGGAGGGGCGGGAGGTCCAGGCTAGGGCTACCATGGCGGCTCTTGGAACAGACTGCGCTACGATGCAGACTTCTAGAATTCGCGCTGCGGGGATGTGTTCGAGGGCCTGCCAGCGGGCGGCGATGCTGAGGACTATGGCTACGGCTCCGTAGGTGCCGATGCGGCTGTCTTTTAAGATCGCTAGCATTCGTTCGCGGGAGCGGCCAGTGCGCATGGCGTCGGCTACGTCGGCCAGGCCGTCTTCATGGAGGATGCCGGTGATTATGGTCCAGAATGCGACGACGGTCAGGGCGGCGATGGAGACGGGGAGGAGGAAGCCTGCGGCGATGAACAACCCTGCGCCGGCGGCGCCTAGCATCGCGCCTACTAGGGGGAACAGCGCTGCGGCGCGGCCGATTTGGATGTCCTGGCGCGGGACCGGGATGATGGTGAGGAAGGAAACGGCTGCTAGAAATGTCCGCATTACTTTATGCGCTGGGGCAGGCCGAAGATCATCCAGTAAACTTCTTGCGCGATGGCGGCGATGCGTTGATTCAGGATTCCGGCGCGGTCTCGAAATTCGCGGGAGAGGGCGTGGTCGGTGGGGATGATGCCGCTGCCTACTTCGTTGGTTACGAAGATGATCGTTGCGGAGGCGGATTGGGCGGCGGTTTCCAGGGATTTGGTGGCGGCTTCGGGGCTGACCGCTCCCGGTGGTCGCGGTTCTTTGAACATCAGGTTTGAGAGCCAGACGGTCAGGCAATCGATTACCAGGACGTCGCACTTTGATTCGGTGATGATGCGGGGGAGTTCCAGGGGTTCTTCTATGGTGGTGAAATCCTCGGCGCGTTCTTCGCGATGATGGCGGATGCGGGCGGTCATTTCTTCGTCGGAGGGTTGGGCGGTGGCTACGAAGGCGCGGGTGCCTTCGATTGCACGCGCTCGTTCGAGGGCATAGCGGCTCTTGCCGCTGCGGGCTCCGCCGCCGATCAGGATTACAGCCACAGGCTTCTCCGTTTGGAGCGCAGCAGCCAGATGAAAAAGGGTCCGCCGGCTAATGCGGTTACTACGCCGACGGGGATTTCTGTCGGGGCGATTACGGTTCTGGAGAGCGTGTCGCACACCGCTAAGAACGCCGCGCCGAGCAGGAAGGAGCAGGGCATGAGCGCGCGATGGTCGGCTCCGAGTTTCAGGCGCAGGGCGTGCGGGACGATGAGGCCGACGAATCCGATGGGTCCGGTGAGCGATGTGACGATTCCTGTCAAGAACGATCCCGCAATGTAGCCTAGCACCGTGTAGGTGGTGGTCGAAAGGCCGCGCGACGATGCCCACTCTTCGCCGACGGCGAGCAGATTCCACTGGCGCGAACGCGCGATGACCGCGAGGCACACGGGAATGACGGCGGCGGCCAGCCATGCGAGGGTCGAATAGGGGACCGCGTCGAGGCCTCCCATCAGCCATCTGGTGATCGAGAAGGATTGTGAAAAGGTCGCGAGATTGTGGAGGAAGAGCACGATCGCGAGGGAGATGCTGTTCATGGTGACGCCCGCGAGCAGCAGGGTGAACGAGGACAGGCGGCGGCCTTCGAAGGCGATTCCGAGGACGATCAGCAGGGCGGCGGCGGCGCCGGCAAGGGAGAATAGTCCGATGAAGGGCAATCCGAAACAGATGGCGACGACGGCGCCGACGGATCCTCCGCTGGAGATTCCCAGAGTGTAGGGCTCGGCCAGGGGATCGCGCAGCAGGCATTGAAAGAGGACGCCAGTGAGCGAGAGCGAGGCTCCGGCGAGCAGCGCAAGAATGACGCGGGGGAGGCGGGCGTAGAAGAGAATTTCGTGGTCGGGCGAGGTTCCGGCGAGCGCGCGGCGAAGCTCGATATGAGAGCTGCCGATCAGGGGCGCACCGATGGCGACGACGATCAGAATCGCCAGGGAGTACCAGACGCCGCGACTCACCTGAGCTCCGCGGTTGCGCCGACGAAGATGATTCCCAATTCGCGGGCGTCGGCGGCGGTGGGTGCGAGCGTTTTATCGACGGCGAAATCGAGGCGATTGCCCCAACCGGGTTCGAGAGTCCGCGTGACGGTAAAATCGCCGGACCGCGAAAATGTTTCGGGAGGGAGTTGGTGATCTCCGGCGCGCACACTGAGAGTGATCGTGCCGACCTTCTGAATTTCGGCGTCGGGGACGTTGAAGTGCAGAGTGAACTTGGCCGGCTCTTTGGAGCCTGGCACTGTCAACGAAAATTCGCGGCCGGTCCAGCGCCAGCCGCCTTGTTCGAGGATATAGAATCCGGTGGACTGCTTTAGGAAATCGGGATCTTTGGCGCGCAGTTCGCGAACGGTTGGAGGAACTGGTTCGGGGGGCGGGGCGGGGCCGGTACCTAGCGAATCGGGAACGATATCGATCACTTCGGCGTAAGCAACGCCGCTCTTTTGGGGAATCGTATAGCGCCGCGCGGTGGGACGGCCTTCCCGCAGAGCGCGCAGGAAGCCGATGGAGGTCGCGGGGATCTGGCGATTCTGGGGGCCGTTTAATAAGAAGACGCCTCCATGGCGAATTTCTTCGATCCAGGGGCCGTTCCAGTCGGTTTTGTCGGCGGTCGAATCCCAGAAAAGTTCGCGGGTATGGACCTGGCCGTTGGACAACACGTAGATGCTGTTTTGCAGGCCCCAGTCGAGCACCTTGATTTCGCGGCCTGGAAAATCGGCGTGCAGGCGGTCGGTCAAAACGTAGATGGCGTCGGACCAGGGACCGGCTCCGGCGGTGCTTCTTAAGCCGGCTAGCGCGGCGGAAGACCAGTAGATCGCGGATGCGGCATAGACTGCGGCGAAGGCGATCGGTACCCATTTGGGGAGCGCCATACGGCGCCAAGCCAACACGACGACTACGGCGGCGATCGGCACCAGAGTCATCAGGTGATGTTCGCCGATCGGAAGAGCGGTATAGAAAAACGTCGCAGTGTAGAACAGCAGAGTGAGCGCGGCGATGCGCGGAAACCGCTTGACCGTGAGGCATACGATGCAGCTTGCCAGAATCAGCAGAGGGAACAGCCAGAGCTGCCACATCGGCAGAGACGTTGCTCCTGCCCAGATGCGATGATGTTCGCCGTTGCTCAGCACGGTTTCAGAGAGCATCCACATGCGGTGCCAGGAGCGCTGGACCCAGGTGCCGGTCGCGTTGAACATGCCGACGGCTTCCCAGGTTCCTCCGCCGGATAATATTTGGTACGCGAGAAAGGGCAGGCCGCCGACGATTCCTCCGATGGCGAAGGCGGCGAGTTGCGAGAGAGGGACCAGCAGGCGGCGTCCCAGGGAGATGAGCAGCGCAGCGGCGAGAGCGCCGAGCATCCAGACATAGTTGGCGCGGGCCCACACGCCGAATCCTATGGCCGCGCCGACCCAGAATGCTCTGCGCGGGGTCGGGTTCTTGAGGTACGCCGCGGACGCGAGGCACAATAATCCGACCGCGCCCATCCAGGGGGAGAACGCGGAGTTATCGAAAATGGTCATGTCCTGGTAAGAAGGATTTAGGGCGAGCAACGATGCGCAGGCGGCGGCTGCGGGATAGCTCGCCTGGGTCGCCGCTAATGTTGCGATACCGACGATTCCCAGAGCGCCGAGGGTCATTGCCAGAAGGCGGACCACCTGCGCGCGCGGTCCGAAGATCGCGAATAAAGGGAGGCAGATATATTCCTTGATCGAGCCGATGTAGCGCGCGCTCATCAGGGGGAAGCAGTGGCCGACGACGCAGAACCAGGTGCCGGGTGCGTGGGGCAGCTTCAGCTCTTCATGCGAATGGAGCAGGGAGACGGAGCCCAGGACGTCGATGGCTTCGTCATAGTGAAACCCTGGGTTCGAGTGAATCAATAAAATCGACCAGAGGCAATACCAAAAAATGGCCGCACCGATGATCCATCGCCAGCCACGCTCATCGATCTTCGTCATCCTAGATCTCTAGCGTACTATCAGCATCGATTTAGGGGTGACGTAGGGGAAGCGATCGCTCCCTGTGGTCGCGGCTCGGTAGAAAAGTGGGGACGCCACGGCGGGCCTGCGGATTGCGGGTTTGGGACAGAAGTACAGAACACTCTCGAAGACATCGGGCATTGGGCTGAGTGGCCGGGGCGAAAAAGTGGGGACAGCCCGCTCTGTCCACGGCGGCGTAGTAAGTACGTGACGACCCGCGGATTGCGGCGCCTTGGGACAGAGTAGGCAGTCCCCACTTTTGCGCAGTTTTCATGCGGCGAAAAGTGGGGACGGGGCGACGGACCCGCGGATTGCGGGCATTGGGCTGAGTGGCCGGGGCGAAAAAGTGGGGACAGCCCGCTCTGTCCACGGCGGCGTAGTAAGCATGTGACGACTCGCGGATTGCGGCGCCTTGGGACAGAGTAGGCAGTCCCCACTTTTGCGCAGTTTTCATGCGGCGAAAAGTGGGGACGCCACGGCGGACCCGCGGATTGCGGGCATTGGGCTGAGTGGCCGGGGCGAAAAGTGGGACAGCCCGCTCTGTCCACGGCGGCGTAGTAAGCATGTGACGACTTGCGGATTGCGGCGCCTTGGGACAGAGTAGGCAGTCCCCACTTTTGCGCAGTTTTCATGCGGCGAAAAGTGGGGACGCCACGGCGGACCCGCGGATTGCGGGCATTGGGCTGAGTGGCCGGGGCGAAAAGTGGGACAGCCCGCTCTGTCCACGGCGGCGTAGTAAGCATGTGACGACTCGCGGATTGCGGCGCCTTGGGACAGAGTAGGCAGTCCTCACTTTTGCGCAGTTTTTATGCGGGGGGCACTAACGATGGCGGCCGTGGAGATTGGAACGATGATAAACGGGAGCTCTGTTTTTTTCTCCGCGGATCCGGTGCCACAACCCAACTAGCCAGGTCCACATGGTGGCTCTCCTTTGGACGAAAACGTAGCACAAATAAATGACGGTGGCTAGCGGGGGTAGTATATCGATATGATGCTGCGGCTGGCCGCCGGGGCGATGGCTTTGGCGGTGGGCCACGCTCAATCGACGAAATGCGCGGGCTGTCATCTGGAGATTGCGCGGAGCTTTAGCAAAACCGGGATGGCGCGCTCGTTCTATCGGCCGACGCCGGAGAACATGGGGGTCGGCACGTATTATCACGAGCCCTCCGATATTCACTACGAGATGGTTCAGCGCGGCGGGCGTTATTTTCAGCGGCAGTATCAGGACGGAATGACGAACTTGCGGGAGACGCAGATCGATTTTGTGCTGGGGTCCGGCAATCACGTGCGGTCGTATCTGCATCGCACGGCGCAAAATACTTTGATCCTGCTGCCGCTCGCCTGGTATGTGGAAGACGGAGGCACGTGGGCGATGAATCCGGGCTACGACCGGCCGGATCACCAGGGGCTGCGGCGCAAGGTCAGCTACGAGTGCATGTTCTGCCACAACGCGTATCCGGAAATTCCGGCGGGAAGCAGCGATCCGGTTTTTTCGAGCATTCCGGAAGGAATCGACTGCCAGCGGTGCCATGGCAGCGGCGACCGGCACATTGCGCTGGCGGGCAGCGGTGCGAAGCGCGACGAGATTCGCGCGGCGATTGTGAATCCTTCGCGGCTGACGAAAGAGAGGCAGATGGAGGTGTGCATGCAGTGCCACCTGGAAACCACCAGCTCGGCGCTGCCGGCTTCGATAGTGCGCTATGAGCGGCAGCCGTTTTCTTATCGGCCGGGCGAGCCTCTGGGCGATTTCATGCTGCACTTCGATCACGCACCAGGGACCGGGCATGACGATAAATTCGAGATCACCGGCTCGGCTTACCGGCTGCGAAAATCGCAATGCTTCCTGAAAAGCAAAGGCGCGCTGACGTGTACCACTTGTCACGATCCGCACAGCGCCGCGCGGCCTGCGTCCTATAAGGCGGTGTGCTTAGAGTGTCATCAGAAGCCGCATACCGAAGCCGCGGATTGCACTGGCTGCCACATGCCCAAGCGGCGCACCGACGATGTGGTTCACGCGGTGATGACCGATCATCTGATCCAGCGAAAACCACCCGGAGATTTGCTGGCGGAGAAGCCCGAGCAGAAGCAGACGGAGGCGTCGGCCTATCGAGGGGCGGTGGTTCCGTATTACCCGGCGTCGCTGCCGAAACCGGAGGACGAGTTGTATCTGGCGATCGCGCAGGGCAGCAGCGGTGCTGCGCGTCTGGCGGCGGCCATCGAGAAATTTCGACCTGCGAACGCGGAATATTATCGACAGCTCGGGGATGCGTGGTCGAATGCGGGTAAGTGCGATGCGGCTGTCCCTGCTTATGAGGCCGCGCTCCGTCATCAGCCGCGATCGGAGGCGGCGGAGGTGCGGCTTGCGACCTGTCTCAGTCAACTGCGGCAGTTCCCGCGCGCCGCTGCGACCCTCAATGAGGCCTTGAAAATCGCGCCAGGGGATGCCGCGGCGTGGATCCAGCTGGGAGCGACGGAGCTGGCGCAAGGCCGGACATCCGACGCTGTTGCGACCTTCCGGAAAGCGACCGAAGCCGATCCGGAAACCGTGGAAGCATACAATCTGCTGGGCGCCATTCAATTTGAGAGCGGAGATGCGAAGAACGCCGAGGCGGCCTTGCGCGCGGGGATTCAGGCGAAGCCGAACTTCGCGCCGATCCACAATAACCTGGGGAATCTGCTATCGGAAACGGGGCGCTTCGAAGAGGCGAAATATCATTTCGCGGCGGCGCTTCGCTATAAAGACGATTACGTGGGGGCGCGCTACAATTACGCGCTCGCACTGAAGCGAGCCGGTCGCCTCGATGAGGCTGCGGCGCAGGTCGCAGCGATTCTGCGCGTGGATCCCAACAGCGCGGAGGCTCATGAATTTTTAGGCAATCTTTTCGCGGCCGAAGGTCAGGCGGAGCGCGCTCTGGACGAGTATCGGGAGGCGGTGCGCCTCCGTCCGGATTTCGACCGGGCCAATCTGGACCTCGGTTCGGCTTTGCTGAACGCAGGTAACCGGGAGGGGGCGCTTCCTTATCTGCGAAAGGCGATCCAAAGTCAGGATGTGGAAATAAGTCAAGCGGCCAAAAAGATAATGGAAAGACTATTACAGCCGCGCTAATTATCTACTATCCGTAAATAGGGATCTTTCCCGCAAGCTGATGACTTAGCCGGTTAGATTCATCAAGTTAGGGATATCCTTTTTCATACAAGTCATTCTGTAATGCAGATACATTTTTTCCGAAACTTAACCCCCTGGTGCGTAGTCAAACCAGATCATAAGGGGGTAGTTCCGTGGTTAATGCTCGCAGAGCGTGTCAGTTCTTCTTGATTATTTCTTTTCTTCTCCTGGGTCAATTGGCCTTTTCGCAATCCACAGGCAGCATTGGAGGCACGGTTACAGACGCGGCGGGCGCGGTGGTGCCGAATGCGGACGTGACGGTGCGCAACCAGTCGACCGGCGAAGAACACGTCACGAAGACGGATGTTTCTGGAATTTACCTGGTTCCCTCGCTGCCGGTGGGGACGTACCGGGTGGAGGTGAAATCTCCGGGCATGCAAACCACGGCGGCTACCGGCGTGCGGATTTCCGTCGACAGTTCGGTGCGGCAGGACTTCGCGCTCAAAGTGTCGACCACCACGGAAACGGTGGAAGTATCGGGCCAGGCGCCGCTGATCGATTCGAGCACCTCTACGCTTGGGACTGTCGTGAATGCGCATACCGTGCAGGAGATTCCTCTGAACGGACGGCATTTTATCGATCTGGCGCTGCTGACTCCGGGCACGGTGACGCCGCCGGCGAATGGGTTTCTCACGGCGCCTTTACGCGGGCAGGGAATGTTCGCGTACAACACCTCCGGCGCGCGCGAGGATAGCTTCAATCCGATGATCAACGGCATCAATTTGAGCGATCCGAATCAGAACCAGATCACCTTTCAGCCGACGATTAACACGATTGAGGAATTTAAAATCGACAACTCGACTTTCAGCGCGGAGTATGGACGCAACTCCGGATCGGTGCTGAATATCGCGACGCGGTCCGGTGTGAACGCGTGGCATGGCGAAGCGTACGAGTACATTCGCAACGACTGGTTTGACGCGCGCAACTGGTCCAACCCCACTACTTTGAAGGAGGCGCAATTTATCCGCAACCAGTTCGGAGGCGATGGCGGGGGCGCGATCATGAAGGACAAGCTGTTCGTCTATCTCAGCTATGAGCAGTTGCGGCAGCGCCAATCCGTGCCTCTTTCGGGCACCGTGCTGACGGCGGCGCAGAGGGCGCAGGCGCTGGCTACGAGCGACGCGGCGATTCAGGCTTTATTGCCGTTGATTCCCGCTGGCCAATTCCGGCACGAATCAGTTTGCGGGTTCGGCGACCGCGCCGGTGAACATCGAACAGGGCACAGCGAACGTGAGCTATTTGATGGGCACCAATAATCGTGTGAACGTTTATTACGCCGTTCAGAGGGATCAGCGAAATGAGCCTCCGACCACCGATGGCAACACGTTTCCGGGTGGAGGCGATCAGCGCAACGGCAGCCGGCAGATTTTGACGTTCAACGAAGATTGGACCATCAGCCCCACGCTGACCAACGAATTTCGGCTCGGCGGGAACCGCATCCACATCGTGTTCGCGGCCGATAATACGGGCGCGGCGCCGGCTTACAACATCAATAGCGGAGTGACGGCGGCCATCGGAATTCCGCAGATCTCCGTCACCGGCGCGTTCACGTTCGGAGGCATTGGCGGATTTCCGCAAGGGCGCGGCGACGATGTCGAAACCACTTCCGACACGCTGAGCTGGGTTCACGGGAATCACATTATCAAGATGGGCGGCGAATACCGGCGTCAGAATACCGATAACTTCTCCTATACGCCCGGGACCTTCGGCTTTCCTAGCATCACGGCGTTTCTGGCGGACCAGGCGAATAGTTTTGCGGTCACGAATTCGAACCGGTCCAACCGCACTTATGGGAATTCGATTGGCGCATTTGTCACCGATAGCTGGAAAGTCCGGCCGACCTTCACTCTGACTCTGGGGCTTCGCTATGACTGGTACGGCACGCCGACGGAAGCGGAAAACCGGTTTGTGGTATTCAATCCGGCTACCGATGCGCTGAATCAAGTGGGGCAGAATGGGGGGCCCAGCCGGGCTTATCAGCAAAGCGCGCTCAACTTCGAGCCGCGCGTCGGCTTGGTTTGGGATCCTTTTAAGAACGGAAAGACGGTGGTCCGAAGCGGCTACGCGATCATGACGGACCAGCCGACGCTAGGGTTGGTCACCGGTCTTGCGGGCAATCCTCCCTATGCATTTCCGGTGTCTTATACGCCGCCCAGCGGATCGTTCGTGACGCTCGAAAATGCGTATCCACTGGCGGCGGGATCGGTTTCGCCGGTTTCGATCGCGCACAATTATCATGACGCCTACTTCTCGGAATGGAATTTCCAGGTCGAGCAGCAGCTTGGCAAAACTTACGCGCTGACGGTGAGCTACGTCGGCAGTAAGGGAACGCACCTGAACCTGGAGCGCAACTATAACCAGTTCATCAACGGCGTTCGGCCCTATCCGACGCTTTCCGCCAGCAGTCCGATCGATCCGGGCAAGCCTCTGACCAACATCCTGGTATATGAGAGCGACGGCAATTCGTCTTACGAAGCGGGCTGGGTGGACTTCAAGAAAAACTTCGGCAAAGGCCTGCAATTCGACGGCTATTATGCGCGGTCCAAATCGATTGACGATAACTCGCGCAATGTGCAGGGACTGGTGATTCAAGATAGCAATAACATTCGCGGCGACCGCGGCTTGTCGGATTTCGACGCGCGCAACCGGTTCGTGTTGAGCGGCATTTATGCGGTCCCGGTGGAGCACAACGTGTTCATGCGCGGCTGGCAGGTGTCGCTGATTGAGACGCTGCAAAGCGGCAATCCTCTGAATTTCCACACCACCAACACTGCGTTTACCGGAGCGGGAACGCTGCGTCCGAATGTGACCGGGCCGGTGATTACCGGATATGAGCCGGCCTACAACGGCAGCGCGACTTCGATCGGCTACATCGATAATCCGTCGGTGTTTGTGAACCAGGGCAACGCGTTCGGGAATCTGGGGCGCAACGTGGTAATCGGTCCGGGCTTCTCAAATCTGGATGTGGCGCTGGTGAGAAATTTCAAGATTCGCGAGCATCTGAATTTCCAGCTGCGCGCGGACGCCTACGATATTTTCAATCACCCGAATTTCACGAATCCGGTGACCACGGTTCCATCGACGACGCTGGGGATCATCACGGGCGGGTCTCGGACCCCGGCGGGGGATTTCGGCAGCTCGCGGCAGATTCAGCTGGCGGCAAAGTTCCAGTTTTAGAGTTCGAAGGGCGGTGGACGATCCCATCGCCCGCCGCTGGCGTGGTAGCCTTATCTGGATAATTCCAGATAATGAGACCCATACTTATTTTTTACACTGCCTTATTTGCGGCTATTGTTTCCGCTCAATCGTTCAGCATTTCGACCGTAGCGGGGTCCTCGCGCCTGCGTGATGGAAGCGCGGCCACCACGGTTCCGCTGCGCTATCCGTATGGGATGGCCCAGGACACGGCGGGGAACATATATTTTGCCGATTCTTCCGATAATCGCGTGCGGAAGGTGGATACCAGCGGTATTATTTCCACGATTGCGGGCATGGGCGTCGCGGGATTCAGCGGCGATGGAGGCGCGGCCACGCAGGCGATGCTCGACGGTCCGCAGGGGGTTCGCCTCGATTCCAGGGCCGCTAATTTATACATAGCGGATTACAACAATCACCGGGTCCGGATGGTGGTGCTGGCGACCGGCGTGATTTCCACGGTGGCGGGGAATGGGAGTTTGAATTGGAACGGGGATACCGGGCTGGCCACTCAGATCCCGATGGACGTCGAGGATATTGCGGTCGATTCCGCGGGCAACATTTACATCGCCGATTATGTAAACAGCCGTATTCGAAAAGTTCTGGCGGCGGGAGGGACGGTCAGCACCATTGCGGGGATCGCGAATCCGGGCAACGGAGGCGATTTCGGACCCGCCGTGCAGGCCGCGATCGATGGACCAACGGGGATCTCCGTCGACTCTCAGAATAATGTTTATTTTGTCGATTCCAACAACAACCGGGTGCGGGAAATCAAATCCGGAGGCACCATCGTCAACTTCGCGGGTTCCGGCGCCTATGGCTACGGCGAGCCGAATTATGACGGAGATGGCGGACCGGCGGTCAAAGCATTTCTGTTGTTTCCTGTTTCGACCGCGGTGGAGCCCAACGGCAATGTGCTGGTGCTGTGCCTATTCGAGCTATGGCGCGTGCTCGCTTCCGACGGGTCGATTCACTTCATCGCGGGCAGCGATACGCTGGGTTTTTCGGGCGACGGCGGGTTGGCGATCGCGGCCAAGTTCGCGGTTCCCTTCTATGTAAGCTCGGCTCCCAACGGCGACATTCTGCTGGCCGACGTGGGGAATTACCGGGTGCGCAAAATCTCGGGGGGAAACGTCAGCACCGTGGCGGGCACGTCCATTCTTGACGGTATTCCTGCCACCACGGCGTTTCTGAACCAGCCTGATGGCTTGGTGCTCGACGGCAAAGGCGGGTTCCTGATTGGCGATACCGGCGATAGCCGCGTGCGCGGCGTCCCTGCCTCCGGAGTGATCGCCAACGTCGCCGGCACCGGTGTTCGAGGGTCCGATCCTGGAGAATTATTTTTCCCGCGCGGCATTACGTATGATTCGCTGGGCAATCTGTTCATTGCCGATAACTACAACGATCGAGTGATGAAAATTCCGGCAGGCAGCGCGATGATGCTGGAGGCAGGCAATAGCAACACGGGCTTCGGAGGAGACGGGAGCCAGGCCAGCCAGGCGCGGCTCAACAGCCCCACCGGTGTGGCCGTCGACGCGGCGGGCAACGTTTATATCGCCGATAACGGCAATGAGCGGATTCGCATGGTGGACGTGAACGGCGATATCTCGACCATCGCGGGCAACGGAAATCCGAGCTTCGTGGGGAATAATTCTCCGGCGAAATCCGCCCAGCTGGATCCCTACGACGTGGCGCTGGATCACGCGGGTAATCTGTACGTGGCCGATCGCGCGAATCATTACATCCGAAAAATTAATCTGACCACCATGGTGATCAGCACTGTGGCGGGCATCGGAACGCCGGGTTATTCGGGCGATGGAGGCCCGGCGACCAGTGCGCAGCTCCGCTCGCCCACCAGCATGGCTGTGGATGCGGCGGGAAATTTGTACATCGCCGATAATGGCAACTCTGTCGTCCGTCGCGTGAGCACCACGGGCGTGATCTCGACCATCGCCGGCAACGGCAAGCTGATATTCAACGGCGAGACCGGCACGGCAATCGGCGTGTCCATCGATCCCACGCGAGTGGTGCTTGATTCCACGGGAGCCATCTACATCACCGATCAGTTCAACGACCGGGTCCGCAAGCTGGTTCTGCAAGTGCCGGCGAAGATGACCATCTCGTCCGGCGACGCGCAGGCGGGTCCTCCAGGAACATCGGTTTCGATCGCGGTGAAAGTGGTGGATGCGTCCGGAATGCCGGTTGGCAACGTGCCGGTGAATTTCGCGGTCTCGGCCGGAGCAGCGTCGTTGAGCGCGGCCGCGGCGACGACGGGCGGCGATGGAACGGCTTCCATCCAGTTGACCTTGGGAGCGACCGTTGGCGCGCTGAAGATCACGGCGTCCGCGCCAGGACTTTCTAGCGTGACTTTCAATTTGAACGTCACGCAGCCTGTGGTCACCACGCCTATGCCGCAAATTTCCAGCGGAGGTGTGGAGGGCGCGGCGCTCAGCGTTCCCGCGGTCGCGGCGCTTTCAACCGGCGGGATCGCGAGCGTGTTCGGAACCAATTTCGCAGCCAGCGCGGCGTTCCAGAAGGTGGGCGCTGGCGACCTGGTGAATGGCCAGGTTCCCGTAAATTTCCAGGGAATTTGCGTAACCGTCGGCGGGGTGAGTGCTCCTGTGTTTGGCGCTTCCTCGACGCAGGTGAATTTCCAGGTTCCGGCGTTGGCGTCGACCGGCACGGCGATGGTGGAAGTAATTACTTCCTGCGGGACCGCGAATGCGCTGACCAGCAACGCCATCGCGATTCCCACGCAAGCCTCGACGCCCGAGTTTTTCTACTTCATGCAGAATGCGAACGGCATCAATCCCGTCGCGGCCACCGACGCGATCACCGGCGCTGGACTCGCCGCGGCAAGCCTGTTTCCCGGCAGCGGATTTGTGCCTGCGCAGCCGAACGAATATGTAACCATCTACGCCACGGGATTCGGCGCCACGAATCCGGCGGTAGCTCCCGGCACGTTCTTTCCGCAGTTAGCTCCGCTCGCGGGACCGGTGACGGTGACATTGGGAGGCGTCGCGATCCCCGCGTCGAACGTGCTTTACGCGGGCGTCACGCCCAGCAGCCCGGGGCTTTATCAATTGAATCTGTTGCTGCCCGCGAACACGCCGAGCGGCAATTTGCCGATCATGATTCAAATCGGAAGCCAGCAAAGTCCCGCGGGCGCATACTTGACGGTGCAAGGGAACTAATAAAGTACTGGCTCCCCGGGAGGCCGCGTTTTCCATCGGCGATGGATCCATAGCCATTGATCCGGATAGTGGCGGATGACTGATTCGAGCTGCGAGTGAATACGCTGCGTGTCCTGGGCCACATCGCCGGACATCGGAATTTCGGGATAAAACCGCAGAATGTAGCGCTGCTCCTCTTCCGACCACAGCGCGAATCCGGGTACCACGGCGGCTCGGCTATGATACGCGAGCTTCGCAAATGCCGTTCCCGCGCAGGCTTTCATTCCGAAAAAATCGATGAACACGCCCTGGTCGAGCGCAGTATTCTGATCGATCAGAATTCCGACAGCGTCACCCTGTTTGAGGGCCGTCAAAATTCCCCGAGCCGCGTCCTTTTTTTCTATGATGTGATTCCCGGAGAGGGCGCGGTAGCGCTCGACGAAGGCGTCGAGGCGCGGATTGTCGAGCGGACGCACCACGATGTGCATCGGCGCGGTCATCCAGGCATGTGCGAAGGCGCTGAGCTCCCAGTTGCCCAGGTGCGCGGTCGCGACGAGAACTCCGCGGCCCCGTGCCAGAGCGGCTTTGAAGTTGTCGAGGCCGTCGTAACGAATCAGCGATGAAATGTTCTGGGGCGTCAGCTTCGACAGACGCGCGAAGGTCCGGAGCAGCCTCGCGATGGAGAGGAAGACGCCGTTCACGATCTCTTCGCGATTCGAAAACCCGGCCATCTTCAGATTCTGTAGTGCAATGCGCCGCAGCCGCGGAACGAGAACATCGAGAAGTTTTGCGATCAGTTTGGAAAGGGCAGGGAAGACGGCGACGGCTGCGACCGCGAGGCGTGCGACGAAATACTCAACCAATCCAACCACCGCCCAAAACCAGCTCGCCCGAGTAGAACACCGCGCCCTGGCCGGGAGTGACGGCGCGCTGCGGTTCGTCGAACTGAACCTCGACGCGCACGGGATCGGCGGTCGGCGTAATCGTCGCGGACGCGGCCTGGTGCTTGTTGCGGATCTTGATTTCAGCACGCAGGGGCGCGGCCGGAGCGGCGATCGAAATCCAATTTACATCGTTGACGTTCATGGTCGAGCGCAGCAGCGCATCGTTGCGCCCGATGATCACCCGCTTCGATGCGGGCTCGGTGGAGATGACGTAAAGGGGCTCGCCCGCGGCCACGCCGAGTCCGCGCCGCTGGCCCACCGTGAAATGGTGGACGCCCGAATGCTCGCCGACCACCTGCCCGTCGGTGGTCACCAGCTCGCCTTGGGTTTCCGAAGACGCGATGCCTTGCTCTTTGAAATAAGCATCGATAAACGCCGCGTAGTCGCCGTTCGGAACGAAGCAAATTTCCTGGCTGTCGGGTTTGGCCGCGGTAGGAATGCCCAGTTCCCGAGCGAGCTCGCGCACCGCGGATTTCTCCATCCCGCCCAGCGGAAACATGGTGCGCGCGAGCTGCTCCTGCTTCAAACCGAAAAGAAAATAGGTCTGGTCTTTGGTGCGATCCGCGCTGCGCCGCATCTCCCATCGGCCGCTATCGCCGTTAAAAGCGATCTGCGCGTAGTGTCCCGTCGCGATCCGCTCCGCGCCCACCCCCGCCGCCATATCGAGGAACTGATCGAACTTGATGAAGTTATTGCACAGCGTGCATGGCACGGGCGTGCGCCCGGCGAGATACTCATCGATGAACGGCTTCACCACCTGCGCTTCAAAACGATCCTCGAAATTCACGACGTAATAAGGAATGCCCAGCAATTGTGCCACGTGCCGCGCGTCGTACACGTCGTCGAGTGAACAGCATCGCCCCGTCGATCCGCCTTCCGGCACCAGATCCGGAAGCCTGCGCTGATTCCATAGCTGCATGGTGAGTCCGACGACATTCTCGCCGCGCGCGCGCAGCATTCCCGCGACGACGGAGCTGTCGACTCCGCCGGACATCGCAACGGCGATGGTCGGCTCAGGCATAGGCAGGGGCCAGCTTTCTGAGATGCGCGACCGATTCCGCAACGGCTTCGATCAATGCGTCAACCTGCGCGGCGTCGTTAGAACGGCCGAGCGAAAAACGAATGCTGGACTTCGCCTGGTCGCGCGTCAAGCCGATCGCGAGAAGCACCGGAGAAGGCTCCTGCGCGCCGCTTGAACACGCGGAGCCCGCTGAAACCGCGAAGCCCCGCAGGTCAAGGGCGATCAGCAGCGCTTCGCTATCGATTCCATCGAAGCGAATATTGGTGACGTTCGGCGCGCGCAAACTTCCTTGGGCGTTTACATGCGCATCGCCTACGCGCGAAAGAACGCCGTGTTCGAGAACATCGCGAAGCCCAGCGAGCACCGGCCATTCCGCAGTCGCGTGGTTTTGGATCCACTCCGCTGCCGCACCCAGTGCGACGGCTCCGGCCACGTTCTGTGTTCCCGCGCGAAATCGATTCTCATGACTCCCGCCATGAACCTGCGCCCGCAAATCCAGTCCCTTGCGTATAAACAACGCACCCGTCCCCTTTGGCGCGTAAATTTTATGGCCGCTGATGGAGTAAATATCGGCGTCAATCGCGCGCACGTCGATCGGAACTTTTCCCGCGGCCTGCACGCCATCGGAATGAAACGCGACCCCGGCTTCCTTCGCGATACGTCCAATTTCTTTGACCGGCTGCACCGTGCCCAGCTCGTTGTTGACGTGCATCACCGTGATCAATTTCGTGTCCGGTCGAATCGCGCGCCGGATCGCGTCGGGATCGACGATGCCGCTTCGATCGACCGGCACGCGCGTAACCGCCAGCTGATCGGCGGGCGCGAGAACCGCGGGATGCTCGATGGCCGTCGTGACCACGTGCCCTCCGGCCGCCGTGCCCAGGATGGCCAGATTATCCGACTCCGTCCCGCCGCTGGTGAACACAATTTCGTTGTCGGCGCAGTGTAGCAGCGCCGCCACCTGACGTCGCGCGTTGTCCAGGCGCGCTCGGGCCGCCTGCCCATAATGATGGATACTGGAGGGGTTGCCGAAAACCTCCGTCATCGCCGGAAGCATGGCTTCGAGCACCTCCGGAGACACCGGCGTTGTCGCATTGTGATCGAAATAATATCGCTGCACGGCTTTCTTTAATTTTAACAGCAGATGTTGCGCGGACCTATCACACTCACCACCGATTTCGGCACCGCCGACCATTTTGTGGGCGTCATGAAGGGCGTGATTCTCGGCATTTCCCCCCGCGCGCGCATTGTCGACATCACGCATCACATCGCGCCGCAGGATATAAATGAAGCCGCGTTTGTGATTGCGCAGGCATGGCGATATTTTCCGAAAGGCTCCATCCATGTGGTGGTTGTGGACCCCGGCGTCGGCAGCGCGCGCCGCGCGATCCTGTGCGAAGCGGAGGGCCAATTCTTCATCGCGCCGGATAATGGAGTGCTGTCGATGATCTACGATTCCTCTCGCCACAGGGTCCGCGTAATCTCCAACCGTTCCGTTTTTCTAAAAACAATCAGTAAAACATTTCACGGACGCGACGTTTTTGCGCCGGCCGCCGCGCACTTGTCGAGAGGTGTGACTCCCGCGAAATTCGGCAAGCCGATCCACGATCCTGTGCGCAGTTTCCTGCTGAAGCCGACTCGATTATCGCGTCATGATTGGAGCGGAGTCGTCCTCAAAACTGACCGCTTCGGAAACCTGATCACCAATTTTCACATCGATGAATTTCCCGATGTCCTCACACATTCCATCGAACTCCGCGCCGGTCTGGAGCGAATCACCCGCCTGGCCTCGACGTATGCCGGAACCGAAATAGGCGAGCTGTTCGCAATCGTCGGCAGCTCAGGCTATATCGAGGTAGCAGTAAATCAAGGCTCCGCCGCAAAGCTCCTCGGGATCGCCGCGGGCTCCCCCATAGAACTGGAAATATTCGCGTAACGCGTGCAGCGTCGAATAACTGCGAAAAATGGGGACTGCCTACTCTGTCCCAAGGCCCACTCTATCCGCGAAAGAATCACAGCCGGCTGCGCCGCCGCGGACAGAGTGGGCTGTCCCCGCTTTTCGCCCCGGCCACTCAGCCCGTTCCCTTACGACTTATCCACCTTCTCATACCCTCGACACTCCAAAACCGGAAGCCGGGGATATTTAGGAAACGTTGCATCCGTAAACGATCTCTCGCACAACAAGAATACCGATCCCCGATCGTTGCGAATCACGCGGCAATGCACACAGCTCTCGCACAGATTCTCCATATCAATCGATCAGCCCGCTCCGCACTGCGAATCGCACCAACTCCCCGGTGCTATGCAAATTCAATTTCTCCATCACACGGCCGCGATGCGCCTCCACCGTATAGACACTCAAATTGAGAGACGTCGCGATCTCCTTATTGGTTTTTCCCTCGGCGATCAGTTGAAGAACTTCGCGCTCGCGGCTGGTCAGCAGATCCAGAGGATCGGTGACGTGGCGGCGGTAATCGCTCAGCACCGCGTCTGAAACTCCTGGGCTCAGATAGCCTTCGCCCTTGGCGACTGCCCGCACGGCGGCGAGAAGATCGGCGTCCGCGGAGTCTTTCAAAAGATACCCGCGCGCTCCCGCACGCAAAATTTCGCGGACGTATACCGCATCCTTATGCATGCTCAACGCCAGCACGCGGGTGCGCGGCGAAAGCTCGATCAAGCGCCGCGTCGCTTCGATGCCGTTCAGCTCCGGCATGGTCACGTCCATGATCACCACGTCGGGTTTCAGCTTCTGCGCGAGCTCGACGGCTTCGCGTCCATTGCCCGCTTCGCCTGCGATTTCCATGTCCGGCTGCGCCGCCAGAATCATGCGGAATCCGTGGCGCACCAGCGCGTGATCGTCGGCCAGCAAAATTCGAATCATTTTCTTTCCATCGGCGCGGTGACGTCCACAGTGACGCCTCCGCCGCTGGTCGAGGAGATCGTGCAATCGCCGCCCGCACTGCGCGCGCGTGCCCGCATCCCGGTCAGCCCCATGCCGGTATGTTCGGGCGGGGTCAGCGGCAGCCCGCGTCCGTTATCCGAAAGCGTCAGCCGGATATTCCCATTCTCAGGGCGCAGAAAAATCGTCACCCGCGACGCATTGGCGTGCCGAGCCACATTGGTCAACGCCTCCTGCACGATTCGGAACAGGTGCGTCTCCGTTTCATCGGCCAGGCGTCCGTTGAATTCCGACCGGTAATCCGCGTCGATTCCGGTGCGCTCGCTGAACCGTTCGGCGAGCCAGCGGATGCCGGCGTCCAATCCGAAGTCGTCCAGAATCGTCGGGCGCAGGAGTTGCGACAAAGTGCGCACATTGCCGATGGCCTCGTCGATCAGCTTGATCGAATCCTCGATCTTGGGATCGGTGCTGGTCAGATTAGTTTTGATCGCCGTCAAGGATCCTCCCAGCTCATCGTGCAGCTCATGCGAAAAGCGCCGCGCCGTCGCCTCCTGGGTTTCGAGCATGCGAAACGATACGCGGCTGAGCTCGCCGGTTTGCGCCTCCATTTCGCGAAACACCCGCGCCGCGATTCGCACTGTCACTACCGCCGAAACCAGGGCCACCAGGAAACATCCTCCGATCAGTAGTACGGATTCGGTGACGATACTCTCAGTCTGTGCGTCCACTCGCCTTCGCGTTTCGGCCGCTCGCGCGTAGCTCACATCTGCCAGGTGCGCGACCACGGCGGTCACTTCTTCATGGCGGAAAAATAAATCGCGCGACGAAAATCCTGGAGCTTTCTTGCCGGTCAACAACTGGCGCGCTTCCGCGGAAAAATCCAGCACCGCGCGCTCCAGCGCGTTCCACGCCGCTTCATCCGGACCTCCGCGCGCCTGCTTGACTAGAATCGCCACTTCGCCGCCGGTCTGGTCCAGGGCTTTGAGAACCTTCGCGCGGTCCACGTTTTCCGGCGCACGCGACATGCGATAGAACGCCGCGTTCAACGCTTCCTGCTCGCGCTCCACCTCATCGAGCAGGCGCGTGATCGCCAGTTGATCCGCAACCAGTCCCGCGGTGCTCGCCGTAATCGACCGCGCGTTGTGGACTCCGATGACCGCCGCGGTGGCCAGAAGCGCGATGACTACCGCGAATCCGATCACCAGCACGCGTAGTAGTGTGCGCATTGGCTTTATTCCACACTAACGTTTTTTCATTAACAAACGCACTGCGTGTATACGGCAAAGCCGTGAGATTCAGTCGCCTGCGCGGGCTAGTGTTCCGAAAAGCATATGGCTGCAAGATGGAGATGCAAGGGGAGACCGAAAGCACCCCATCAAAGGAGAAACGATATGAAACGCACGATTCTGTTAGCCATTTTGACTTCCGCCGCGATGTTCGCCCAGGGCACGCCGGCATCGAGTGCTCCGGTAACCCCGCAGACCTCGACCACCAAGACCACCAAGACCAAGAAGGTGAAGAAATCCACTAAGGCGACCACGGCGAAGACCGCTAACTCGTCCAAGGTGGCCAACAAGAAGGCCTCCAAAGTAAAGGCCTCGAAGGCGCCCGTAACACCAGCGGCGTCCAGCGCACCGGTTAAAAAATAATCGGGCGGTATTTCCTTGTGATTGGGGCTGGGCTTCGTGCCGGCCCCTTTTTTATTGCTTAAGCACTCGAAACACCGTTGCCACGGAATTCTCATAAAATGTTTCGAGGCGGCTGGTATCGATTCGTCCCTCAATCCACGGCTTGGTAATCACCACGTATTCGTAGGCCTCGTTCACCTTCCGCCAATCCACCTCGGTGTGATCCAGATACCAACTTTGAGGCGGCCTGTAGATGGTCGAAAGGTCCACAAAGTATCCGGCGGGCCCGCTGGCGTTGACTTGGCTGAATAAATACGGAACATAGCCGCCGCGCTCCGCCGCATAAAACGAACCCGCATGACGCAGAGGATAGGTGTTGCCGGAGCGCTGCCGCGTAAGAATTGGAAGCACCGTCTTGCCCTCGGGAATCCGCCGCAAGGCTTCGCGATACTCGGCGAGCTCGCTATTCTGGGCCGGCAGAAACCAAGCGAGAGAACCTAGGTTCGCGATCGCCAGTAAGGCGCACGCCGTGGTCAAGAGCGCGACATGGCGGCCAGCCGGCTGCGAATCTTCGAACATCCGCAGCGCCAGAATCGTCAGTGGCATGAAGAAAAAGGGCAGCGCCCGCTCATCCACATAAACGATCCCTGCGAGACCGAAGGGGAGCGCAAAATAGATGACCGCGGCCAAGCCGCAGATGGCCGCTAATTCCCACTGCTTGCGAAAATCCGCGCCCCGGCGCATGCTGAACCAGATCGTAACCAGCACGATGCACCAGAACAGAGCGAGGATGGATCGGTCCATCACATAATTCTGCCGGACGAAGAAAGCCTCGATGAAATGGCCGAGCTTGTCCTTCAAAGTGCTGCGTTCGATCATTCCGCCCACGGAGTGAAGCATGGTCAACTGATAGCCGCCTAGCACCGCCAAGGGAAGTAATTCGCAGCCGAAGCGCATCCAGCCCCGCCACTTTATCAGCCCTGTGGTCGCAACGATGGCCGCGAGCATTGCAAACGAAGCCAAGTGCGATCCGTAACAGATAAAGCAGGCCGCGACATACAGGATCATCCAGCCCCGGGCGTTCGTTCGCCGCCACGCTTCCAGTGCGGCGAGCGCGAGGAAAGCCGCGGCGACTCCCCATTGAAATGAGAAAAATCCCTGTATGAATAAGTAGTTGGTCGCGAAATACCAGCCGCACAGCACCGCTGCGCCGACCGCCCAGGATGATGTGAGCATCTGGCGCGCGTAGATCCACACTGCTAAAACCAGGACAAGCATGGTCAATGTGCTCCAGATTGGACACGCCAGGTTGAATCCGAAGATGCGGATCGCCAGCATGCTGCCAAGGTCGGGGAGCATGTACGGCATGAAAGAGTGGCCGGTTGAGAACAGGCCTCTATAAGGAGAAGCTGGGTCGAACCACAGCGACTTCATGATGGCCGCGCGCGCCAAGTGGTTGGGAGCGTCCGTGAAGGGGGCTGAGGTAAGAAATAAAAACGAAGCCAAGTATACAACGGCTACTGTTTTCAATAACTTGCCGTGGCTTGGGTTCGTTTGGTTAATTTGCTTCGGCCAGGGACAAGTGCAGTTGATCGCGGAGAGTCTGCCGGATCCGCAGCATTCTCACACGGATCCCCGTGGGAGTGATTCCTTCGCTCTTCGCGATTTCTTCGGCCGAGTATCCTTCTAGACTGCGTTCCAGAAGTTTGCGATCCTGCTTACCGCACTTGTCGAGCATGTGGCCGACTTCAATCGCATCCATGTCCAAGGTGTAAGACGCGTTGGTGTCTTCAATTTCGGTTTGGAGCGGGGCGCGGAAGCGAGCGCGGAACAGATTTCGCGCAATGGAATTGACCCAGTAGCTGACTAGGCCGGGGTCGCGGAGCTGCTCGCGAAATTCCCAGCCGCGGGCCCAAGCGGCCTGAGCGATCTCCTCCGCTTCTTCGAGCGGAGCCCCTCGGGCCAGCAGAAACCGGCGCGTCGCGCCATATCCGGATTCGAATGCCAATGCGTAATCGTTCCGTAGCATTTGCCGGGGGACAAGTGCAATCCGCGGACCAACTTGCAAACTGGTCACACTCAATGCGTTGGCAAGCCGCACCCAGTAATTTCTTCCGATAGTCGGTCTAATCTACTTAGGAATTCCTCCCGATTAGAAGATGGTGAGGATCTTGTTAGCGTTACTGGCATTCGCTTCGTTCGCCGGTGCCCAGTCGCATCCCAGTTGGTGGAACTATGCGTCGCCTGGCGCCACGGCCCTGGTGGGAATCGACTGGCAAAGCGTAAGAGCATCTCCCTTCGCGGAGCCGATCGACGCGGAATTGGGTGACCTGGGATTTCCGGATCTTCCTTGCCTCCGCAACGCCCGCCAGATAATAGTTTCGTCGCCCGACTTGCTGGGGCTTCTGAGTGGAAATTTTTCCGGACCGGCGCTGCACGAACAGGCGGCGAAAAAGGGTTTCAAGGCGATGACGTATCGCGGCATCGACATGTGGTTTGCCGGGGAGAAGGATGGTCTCAGCATCGCGCGGGTCACGGACCAGCTCATCTTGATCGGCGATCCCAAGACGATTGAAATGGCGGTCGACCGCGGCATGAGCGATTCTAGAAACTATTCGCCGCTGCTGGCGCGCGCGGCGAAATTCGCGCAAAAGGACCTGTGGGTGGTTTCGTCGCAGCTTCCTGATGCGCTGGCGGATCGTTTTGTTCCGCTCGATACTCCGGCGCAGAGTTTTGAAGGATGGCTGTCGGTGCGCAATGGGATAGAAGTGGAAGGAGTGCTGATTGCCGGCTCCGAGCAGGAAGCGAATGCGTCGGCTAACAGGCTGCGCGCGATGGTTCCGAACCTACCCGCTATCGCGCGACGGTTGGAGGTGAGTGTCGATCAGGATTCGATTACGTTGAGTCTGGGCGCGACGCGCGAGGAAGTGACCGCGGCGCTACGTGGACCGGCGCCGGTGGCGGCTCCAGTTGAAACTATCAGAGTTGAGACGCCGGATCGGGTGGAGCAGATCCCGGTTGAGACGGTTGAGAAGATCGTTGTTCCAAAGCCGGTGGCGAAAGTTGTCGAGAAGCCTCTGGTGATTCGGATTGTTGGGTTGGATGATGGGCCGAAGGAGATTGTGTTGCCGGTTAAGCCGGATAAGCCGGATTGGTAAAGGGTGAGCGGGGAAACGATCGCTACCTGTGGTCGCGGCTCGGTAGAGACAGGAACAAACATTGGGCGGGGCGCAAGGCGTCGAGCTGAAGGGCCGGGGCGAAAAGTGGGACAGCCCGCTCTGTCCACTCGGCGCAGTGGCATTTGCAGCATGTGCCGGTTGCGGGCGCCTTGGGACAGAGTAGGCAGTCCCCACTTTTCGCGGTTTTCAGCGTGATCGATGCGGCAGACACGTCGACACGAATGTCGACGCGGCACGCCTTGAGGCGCGCGCTACGCCAACCCGGTTGGAAGTTTACCTGGCTTGGGAAATACTTTATGCGGTGGAGAAAGTTGTCGAGAAGCCTTTGGTGATTCGGATTGTTGGGTTGGATGATGGGCCGAAGGAAATTGTGTTGCCGGGTAAGCTCGATAAGCCGAATTGGTAGTGGGAAACGATCGCTACCTGTGGTCGCGGCTCGGTAGAAACAGGAACAAACATTGGGCGGGGCGCAAGGCGTCGAGCTGAAGGGCCGGGGCGAAAAGTGGGACAGCCCGCTCTGTCCACTCGGCGCAGTGGCATTTGCAGCATGTGCCGGTTGCGGGCGCCTTGGGACAGAGTAGGCAGTCCCGACTTTTCGCGGTTTACGTCAAACTAGAAGTTTACTTGGCTGGGGAAATACTTTTCGATTAGGCCCTGATAGTATGGCTTCAATTCTTTCACGCTGGGCTTTTTATCGCTTTTTGAATAGAGATCGTAGGGGTTGAACATTTTCACCCATTCGAACATTTTTCGGTCGTGGTCATTCATCAGGTAATCGTACGCGCCTTCGCGATGCGCGGGGTAGAACGAGTGGTACCGGATCATGTAGAGCGCGGGCTCCGGCAAGTACGGTTTGGCGATGTGATAGAAATATTCGTCGTGGCCCCAGGACAGGTCTACGTTATCCAGGCCGCAGTTTTTTTCGTATATGCCTAACTGCGTTTGGTACGCGGGATTCTTCGAATCCGGGTTGGCTTCGAAAAATTCGGGGAACACGATCTTATCGGAATAGGCGCAGCCGGTGGGGAACGTATCGCCCACTACCGCCCACTGCTCTTCGCCATAAAGACAGAGCACCTTGCCGATGTCATGCAGCAGGCCGGTGAGCTGGAACCAGTCGGGGTGCCCATCGCGGCGAATCGCTTCGGCGGCTTGAAGGTTATGATCGATCTGGCTCAGGTCGGTGTCGGGATCGCTCTCATCCACCAAAGTGTTGAGATAATCGAGCGCTTCCCAGATGCTCATCTTCGTGCGCGTGAGGCCGGTGTACTGGCGCTTCTTTTCGAGCACGAAGTCCCGCGTCTGGCGGGCGTGGTTTTGGCGGTAAAATTCGACGACGCCGGGCGTGGTTTTCGAATAATCCCGAAATTCCTCGGTCTTTTTACTCGGATTATAACGTTCACCGACAAAATCGTCCCACTGCTCGATGCTTTGAAGAGGACCTGGGCTTTGAAGAGGACCTGGGGCTTGCATTGCACCTCCAAAGCTGATTATAGCAGGGATGCACACGTTTGCATATGGCTATTTCACTTTAATACGCCCAGCGCCATAAATTCACTCCGGCCGTGAATCCGGCTCCAACCGCGGCGAATAATACGATGTCCCCTTTGTGCAATTTCCCCGATTCGACGGCGTCGCGCGTGGCCAAAGGAATGGTCGCGCCGGTGGTGTTGCCGAAGCGATCGATGTTGACGATGACCTGGTCCGCGGCTATCCCCAAGCGCTCCGCCACGCTCAAAATGATGCGCCGATTGGCCTGATGGGGAATCAGCAGCTTCACATCTTTAGGAGTTAGATTATGGGACTCGAGGAGCCCGGTGCACAGCTCCTCCATCTTGCGAACCGCATATTTGAAAACCTGTCCGCCATCCTGTTTGACGAAATGCATCCGTTGCTCGACGGTTTCTTTGGTGGAAGGCATGCGGCTGCCTCCGGCGGGCATTTTCAAATAATCGCCCCCGGCGCCGTCGATTTCGTTTCGAAACCCCATGAACCCTTCGCCGTCGGCGGAGGGCTCAATCAACATCGCGCCGGCCGCGTCTCCGAACAGGATGCAGGTGCTGCGGTCGGTGTAATCGAGAATGCGGGACATGGTATCGGCGCCAATCACCAGAACCTTTTTATGAGTTCCGGCCATGACGAAATGGGCCGCCGTGGTGAGCCCGTAAATGAAGCCGGAGCAGGCGGCCACCAAGTCGAATCCCCAGGCGCCACGGGCCCCGATAAGATGCTGCACCAGGCACGCGGTCGCGGGAAAGAACATATCGGGGGTCACTGTGCAAACGATGATCGCGTCGAGCTCCGATGGATCGATGCCGCGCTGGGCCAGCACTACGCGCGCCGCTTCCGCTGCCATATCGGAAGTCGCCATCCCGGCAGCCGCGATGTGGCGCTCCGAGATGCCGGTGCGGTCCACGATCCACTGGTTGCTGGTTTCGACCATCTTCTCGAGGTCCTGATTCGTCAGCACGCCGGGCGGCACGTAGCAACCCAGCGCACTGATTTTTGCTCCTGGCAAATTTAGTCTCCGTTCATTTTCTTAAGAGGTACATAGCCATGTTACATTCGGGAGGAAATGCAAGTCGAGACGGCGGACGCACTTGTTTCGGAAGCACCGGCTGAATCCGCCTCCCTGACGCCGCAGGAAATTTACGCGAAAGTGTTTCGCCAGATGCGTCCGCGGACGCCGATTCCTTTAATCAGCGTGAAATTCCGGCGGTATGCCAATGCCAGCGCGAAAATCAAGCTCGAAGAGGGCGTGCTGGAAGTGCGTATCGCCGATACTCTGGCGGGCGCTCCCGATGGAGTGATGGAGGCGCTGGCGGAAATTCTGCTCTCCAAACTTTTCCGGCGGCCGGTTCCCGCGCACTGTAATGAACGCTACCGCCGCTATCTGAATCGACGGGATGTGCGCCGCAGCCTGGATCTGGTGCGGCAGATTCGCGGGCGCAAACAGGTGGAGGACGCGCAGGGCACGCATTATAATCTGGACGCTATTTTCGAGGAGTTAAATTTCCAATATTTCCACGGATTGATGGCGCGTCCGATTTTGGGCTGGAGTCCGAATGCTTCGCGCACCCTGCTGGGGCATTATGATCCTCCGCATAATGCGATTGTACTGAGCCGCATTTTGGATCGTGCGCAGACGCCTCGAATCGCTGTCGAGTACGTGTTATTTCACGAAATGCTGCATCTGCGGTATCCGGCTGAGCATCGGGGAGCGCGCCGATGCGTGCATACCAAGGAATTCAAGAAGGCGGAAAAGCAGTTCGAGAAGCTAAAGGAGGCGCAGGAAGCCTTACGACATTTGTAATGCAGGAGCGGCGGCCATGCTGATTTCGGCCTGCATGGAGGCTAATGCCTGTACCAAACCGCGGGCGTGGGCCGCGACGGTCAGATCGAGCGAGAGGCGGAGTTCGAGGGCGGCGATCTCGTACCAGAATCGCGCCTTCTGGCGAAGCAGCATTCCGATCAGGGGAGAATGTTCGGCGGGCAGCCCGGCGGCGAGTTCCAGGGCGCGGGCATGGAGACGGTGAAAATCCTGAGCCAGATCGTGCAGATAGAGCCTGAAGATGCGGCGTCTTTCGCGATTAAATTTCTTAGCCATCTCCGGGCGGAAGCCGGGTTGGGACTTCAGAAACAGCAAGTCTTCCTCGCACAGGAGGCGAGCCATGGGCTCATAGCGAGCCGCAGAAAACTCGACGTCGCTCCACTCCGGGCCGACGTCGACCTTCGAACTTCTATAGCTCAATAAACGAAACACTGAAAGTCCCCCTGCATCAAAGGCCCGCACACCTATACCGAAATCTAAGACAGAATACCGGACTATTGCGGAAAACGCAATAGACATTCTTTCTTAATAAAAGGGCTTATCGCCGGCGCAAACGCTCCAAGCCCTGGTTCACGGCATCGAGCTGCTGGGTAAGGCGCTCCGCTTCGGCCCGGTTCCAGAGGTGGCCGACCACGGCGGTGCGGGTTTCCCCTTCCGGCCGCAACTCCTTCAGCCAGAACAGCAGGCAGGCGATTTCGATGGACAATTGGACAATATTGCTGGCATGGTTGACGTTTTTATTCTGAAACCAATGATGGATCACATAGGCCAGCACGGAGCGGGATAACGACCAGGCGATGAATCCACCGATATAAACGATGACATTTCGCCGCATTCTCACGGGAAACCACGCGAGAAAGCCGGAAAGAAGGATCAGGAAGATCGCCATGGTGCCGTCCATGGTCTGTTCGAATAAAAGAAAAGCATTCACGTAAGGATGGATGCCGGCCGAAGCGCCATGGTCGAAAAGCAGGCCCAGGGCGGGGAGCACCGCGGCTGCGAGAAGGATATATCCAACGGCGCTTCTTCCGAAGCGAGCGAGGGCGGGATGACGCTCGAGGGCGAGCGAGTAAATTTCCACTAGAATGAACGCGGCGATTACGATCTTGATTGTTTGAGCCGAGAAATAGAAATGTGCGTAGTACTTGGTTCGAAAAGGAATAAAAAAGCCGGCAACGGAAAACAGAAGGTCAGCCGCCAGGTAGCAAGAGAGCAGTTTATAAATCCTGAGGAGACCGCTCATCCACAGCTTTATGAGCACGGCGGCCGTTAGCCCGATGGTTAAACACCATATGCCTTTTTCCCAGGGATTCAAGGTGATCTCCCGTCTCCGACAACGGTTCTTAGGAAGTCTAGCACTTAATTTGGAAAGGTCTTCACTAAAAAGCAAAACTCGCCCGGCGTGAGCAAACCGGTGCAGGTTTGCGAGCGCGAGCGAGTATTCTTATATCGGTAGATGTTGATCTAATTGCTGCCGGGCGTGCAGGGGTAACAGCAAGGGGTCGGCAGATCTTTCGCCGAACCGGCCACGGCCGCGAACGTCAAGGTCAAGACCAGCATCGCAAATAGCTTTTTCATGTGACTAGCCTACCCCCCTTATGTCTATTCCACCGATGGGATAATCACGTTTTCGGAAATCAGAACACGGGCGAACGTTTCGGGACTCGGGACCAATTGGATTTAGTGGGATATGCACCGGTAATTCTCGCGTACAATGCTAGTAAGGATGCCTCGATTCAGGCCGACGGCGAAGTTGGAACGCGACGCGTTGGCTGACCTCTCCAAACATACGTTGTCGAGAATTCCGACATTGAGCGGTCGCCTGGTGTATCTGGCAACACTAAGGGATGTCAATTCAGGCACATACAGGCATCATGGGTTAATCACATCGTTTGGGCGGGACGAGGCGGTGCGGGCACTGCGGGAGAGTCACCAAGCGGCGTTCCATTCCTGGCTGAATCTTTCGCTCGCGGAGAAAAACGAGGATTTAAGGGATTATCTGAGGGGGCTCGACGATCCCGAGGAAGAAGTTGTCGATTATTGGCTCCAGGCGCGGGTGTATCGCGGCTATGTGCCGGCATCGGCGGCGCAGGCGGAAATAGAGCATTTCTGTCAGGATTTAGAAATGCTGCTGGCGCTCAGGAAGAACGAGGCGCTCAGACGCCGGCCGCGTGGCGGCGCCGAAACGCGGGATCAAGGCTCATTGCCACCTGCGTGATCTGTCCAATGACTTCAATTTCATCGGGGTAGCGGTAGGCTTTGGGCTCATAAAGCGAGGCCGGATGCGGCTGCACGATGACGCTGCCGTCGCGCAGGGCGCACCATCCGCAGACGTAACCTTCGCGATGCTCGAGAAAATAGATGGGCCGCTCGAATTCGGAGATCCAGCCGGTGTTGGCGATTCTCCGCTTGGTGTCGTCCACTACTACCAGGGCGCCAGGGGGAATAATCGGAAACATGGACCAATCGTCGGTTCCGATCAGGCCGTAGCGGAAGTTGCGGAGATCCAGATGATTAAAAAGCATCAGGGGGAGAGTGCCCCAACGCTGAATCATGCGGCTGAGAAACAGGGTTTTGCTCAAATCGATGCCCGGGTCGAGGGAGACGGGCACCTGCACTTCGCCTTCTTCGGCGCGGAAATTTATCAGATGCGTCTGGGTGTGCTGAACGACGGCGGCGTCGGCCGGCAGGGTGGAGAGGGAAACTCCATACCAGCCAAGGACTTCCGCCATATCGAGGCGGTAAATGGCGCACAGCGAATAGAGACGATAAGAAGAGGGCATCGTCCCTTTATTTTCGATATCGGCTAGGCGGCTGAGGGCGACTACGAATTCGTCATTGGAGTGCTGGGCGGCGATGCGGGCGCTGGCCTCTTCGACATCGCGGAAACGGAGGCGCAGACGTTCTCGTATCTTCTTGAGTTTCTGACCGGGTTCCTCCATGATAGAGTGTGATGAGCGGTCGAAACGCCCAGAAGCAGGTATCATTTGGGTCGAAAATAAACAAGCTTGCGCTGGTTAGAATTATAGCGGTGGGTGGCAGGGAAGAGCAAGAGTTATCAGGCGTTTCCGTTCTGAAATCAGAACAAAAAAATCCACAGGGCGACATTTTTGGAACAAACGAGTTTGCGGGGTTAAATCCGCGGGAGTCGATTTGCGCATCATTATCGGTATAACAGGAGCCAGTGGTAGCATTTACGGTTGGCGGTTACTGGAAAAACTGGGCTCTATTCCCGAAATGGAGCTCCATTTGATTATTTCCCGTTCCGGCGAACGGACGGCATTTCTTGAAATGGGAAAGACGGCGGCGGATTTTAAGGCGCTAGCCCATACCACCTATCCGGTGGAGGATATCAGCTGCCGATTGGCGAGTGGCTCCTTTAGGACCGACGGGATGGTGATCGCGCCGTGCTCCATACATACCATGTCGGCAATTGCGGGGGGAATCAGCAATAATTTGATGGTTCGGGCGGCGGACGTGACGTTAAAGGAGCGGCGGCGGCTCATCCTGATGGTGCGCGAATCGCCTTTGCACCTGGGACATCTGCGTTCGATGACGGCGCTGGCGGAAATGGGAGCGATTGTGGCGCCGCCGGTTCCGGGTTTTTACCATCAGCCGCAGACGGTGGCGGATCTTGTCGACCACAGTGTCGATCGGGTGATGGATTTAATGGGCGCGCCGTCTCCCGGCACGCGCCGGTGGGACGGGGTTCAAAAGTGAGGGTCGCCTTCCAGGGTGAACTGGGAGCGTTCAGCCAGCAAGCCATCGCGCAGCTGCTGGGCACCCGCGCGGAGCCCGCGCCTTACCAGCGGTTCGATGAGGTTTTCGGAGCTTTGCGGGCGGAAAAAGTGGATGCCGCGGTGCTGCCGATCGAGAATACGCTGCATGGAAGCGTGCATGAGAATTACGATCTTCTGCTGCGTTACGATTTCGAAATCACGGCGGAGACCAGCGTGCGGATCGTGCACAATCTGATCGCGCCGCCGGGTTTGGTGTTTGAACGGGTGCGGAAAGTTTACTCGCATCCGGTGGCTTTGAATCAGTGTCTGGATTTTTTTCGACGTTATAAAAAAGCCGAGCGGGTGACCTTCTACGATACCGCGGGCAGCGTGAAAATGATCATGAAAGAGCGGCCGCCGGGCGGCGCGGCGATTGCGTCGGAGTTGGCGGCGAAGATTTACGGCGGCCGGATTTTGCGCCGTGAAATCGAGGACGACCGGCAGAATTTTACGCGATTTTTTCTATTGGAGCCGGCGGGGTCGAAGCCGCGAACCTTGCGCGGGCAGGCGAAGAACGCCTGGAAGACGTCGCTGGTGTTTTCGACCAAAAATATTCCGGGGGCGCTATTCCGGGCGCTGAGCGCGCTGGCGCTGCGGGATTTGAACCTGGTGAAAATCGAATCGCGGCCGCTGCGCGGGAAGCCGTGGGAGTATTTGTTCTATCTCGATTTACTGGGGCGGAGCAGCGATCCGGTGGTGCAGAAGGCGCTGGGTCATTTAGAGGAGCTGGCGGATTTTCTACGGGTGCTGGGGACTTACCGGTCGGCGTAAGGCCCGGAGACGGAGGAGCCTGAATCAGCGATCCGGGTTTCTCGTCAAGCAATACGTCACGACTTTTTGGGCATTGATTCAGCGACGCCGGATTCGCAGGAGCGTCCTCGTATGAATGCCCTTAGATAAAACATTACTATGGTAACGTCGACCGGAGGGACACATCGGCACACTCGAAAACAGCGGCATTGGCTGAGTGGCCAGGGCGAAAAGCGGCGACAGCCCGCTCTGTCCACTGCGGCGTCAGCAAATTATATTGCTTTGACGATCCTGAGGACGCCTTGGGACAGAGTAGGCAGTCCGCGCTTTTCGCGGTCTTGATTCAGCGAGGGATTCGCAGGAGCTCCTCGTCATAGAATTCTATCAGGGATGACCAGAATGCGATTCGCCAAGATGCTGTTACCCATAACTGTTCTCGCAACACCGCTTGCGACTCAGGGACAGATCCTTCATCCCGCTGGTCCGCTGCCTTCCTTTGAAGTCTCCAGCGTGAAGCCGTGGAAGCGCACTCCGCCGCCATCGCCTGAAAAACCGGTAAAGGTAGTGCCGTCTGAAGTTCCCGCCGGGTTCACCGACCATGTGCATATGATTCTTCCGCCCGCGCTGCTTGTCGCGTCGGCCTTCAATTTGCCTCCAGGTGCTGAAAGCCGCATCGTGAAAGCGCCCGACTGGCTGAATCAGGACATCGAACAGTATGAAATTACCGCCAAGATCGAGACAGAGGAGTTTGAGGCGATGCGGAAGATGGCTCCACAGCAGAGAAAAGAGCGGATCGCCTTGATGGAGCAGGCGTTGCTTGCCGATCGCTTCAAGCTCAGGGTACATTTCGAGTCGCGAGAAATGACGGTATACGCGCTCGCTGCGGCAAAAGAGGGCCCAAAGCTGTCGCCGGCAAAAAGCGGCGAAGCGAACAAACTTACGTTGATCGATCGCGGTCAAAAGAATGAGATGACAGCCACTGCTGTCTCGCTTGACCAGTTCGCGCGCTCTCCCTTTATCGCCGGCGCTACCGGCGGACGTCCGGTGGTGAACCGGACCGGTCTGGAGGGAGCCTACGATTTCAAGCTTACCTGGGCGTCGGACCGGCTGACCCCGGAAGCGTCGCGGGATCAGGATGTACCGACGTTCTTCACCGCCGTTCAGGAGCAGCTCGGTCTGCGTCTGGTGCCATCCAAGGCTCCGGTAGAAGTAATCGTGATCGACCACATCGAAAAACCATCGGCGAACTGAGCATTGGGAGAACTAAGAAACGCTCTCAATGTGAATGGCAGGTCCCGTCGCGCCCTATTCAGCTTCCCCTCAGGTTTTTATTGAGAACTCACGGGCCAGAACCCGCCTTTCAATTGAATGCCGGCACGCGTGGCAATGCGGGTGGGGCTGGTGCGATCCGCTGGAACAGTGGATGCTCTTTGCCATCGGATTTCGGCAGCGCCTCGGGAGGTTTCGGGAACATGATCTTCCACCGGCGGCGGAGCTCGTTTCCGTAGGGAGTGCCCTCTAAATCAAATTTCTCGCCACCCTGCGTCAGGCCGTCCCGCGGTCCGAGGTACAGGTAGGCATCGGCTGTCTGCTCCCATGTCCCCGCCTTCGTCTTGAGAGCGGTGGTGGCAGGATAGCCCATCACCGGCGACTCCTGTCAACGTGGCAAGCCCGCTAGCCAACTGCCCTTAATCTCCATCAGAGACGGTATCGGCTGCTTTTCGAACCGTGCGTCGAGATCGTCGGGAAATTGGCCGCCTGCGTGTAGCCGGCAACGAAGGCATCGCCCGCCGCGTCGATGGCGATCCCTTGCGGAACGCTTAGTCCATTGCCGGACAAGTACGTCGCGTAGAGCAGCGCCGACCCGGACGCATTCAGCTTGGCGACCACACCCGAACCGTTAGGATATGGCGGCGTGGACTGAAACGCGCCGGGCGTCGTTGGAAATGGCAACGCGCTGGCGGTTGTGGCAGCGACAAAGACTTCGCCCGCAGGGTCGATCGCCATGGCCGCGAGTCGCGCCGGAAGAAGGGTCGAATAGACAAGCGCATTTCCCGAGGAGTTGAGTTTAGCGACGAACCCGCCCGCGGAACCGGTGAACGCGGCGCCCGCCGTAACCAGAAAGGTATCTGGCTGACCGAGAGTATTTGGACCCGTGGTACCACCCAGGTAGACATTCCCGCTCGCGTCCACGCAAATCGCGCTCGCTGCTGTCTCATTTCCGTTGCCGCCGAAGTAGGTCGCGAATACGACGTTACCCGCCGGATCCATTTTGATCACGAACGCATCCGTGCACGGAAGCATCAGCGGGTGAAGGCCCACGAGAGTCTCGCAAGTACCGCCGCTGAACTGGGTTTGAAGCGCGCCCGCGGTCGTAGGAAAGGACACCCAGGATGTCGAGCCGGTGAGGTATGTGTTTCCCGCCGCGTCCACCGCCATGGCAGCGACTCCGGTGTTGAAAGGGACAGCGTAGGTAAACGTCGGTTGATTTGCAGCTATCAAGCAGGATGCAAGAAACAACAGAACAGGGGTTACCCGCATGACATCAAGTATAAAGCCCAGCTTCCGATAGTCCGATCCATATTGTGCCTGCGGTGGTTGAGGACGAAGGTCGCCACTCTCCAAAATCACGGTTTGGACGGCTGAAGCCGTCTCTGCAAGCTGAAGCTTGCGCCACTAAGCACACTTAGTGTTTCGCGAACATTGACTGGACGTCTTTTCTTAAGGCGGACTGACTTTGTGCGCGGCTGTAGAACATGTGGCCTCCGAAATATTCGCGGACCGATACTCGCGTCGCGTCGCCCATTATTGGCATTTGGTCTACCGTCAGGATCGAGCCCATGAAGGGGCAGGACAGGTCGTTCCAGCCGTGCGCGATCAGGATGCGGAGTTTGGGGTCCGCGGCTACGGCTTGGCGGAGGTCGGGGACGGCTCCGTTTCTTAGAGCTCGGCTATCGCGGTCCCATTGATTGTTTACGTCGTAGCTCAGGGTGTTGTAGCGGGCGTCGGTTTTCCAGCCTACTATGCGGGTTACGAAATCGACCATGGCGGTGGTGGTGGGGGCGATCATGCTTTCTAATAGAGGATCGTTGGTACGCTGCTCGGGGGCGTAGGGGAACGGGTCATAGGCGGTGACGTTCGAATCGTAGATGCTGCCGATTTTGCCGCTTTCGCGGAAGACTTCGCGGAGGTAGGCTGCGATTTCGAGACGGCCTCCAGCGCGGCGGACGAACTCTTCTTCGAGGCCGGTCATTTCGGTCACGTGCTTGACGATGCGAGGAGTGGCTTCGGGGTCGGAGCGGCCTTTCAAAATGTCGGTAACATATTCACCTCGGGTGTAGGAGATCACTTTGGCCATGGCTTCGGGAGTCAGCTTGTGTTCGCGTTCCAGATGCGCGGCGGCGATCGAGGGGAGGCTCAGCAGCCAGGGCAGGGGAGAGATGTCGCCGTTATCGGCTAGCGCGGGGTTCAGATAAGGCGAAACCAGCACCACTCCGTTCATGGCGACGCCCAACTGGGTTTGCAGGTAGTGGGTGATGCGGGGGCCGCGATAGCCTCCGTAGCTTTCGCCGACCAGGTATTTTCGCGAGCTGAGGCGGCCGTTTTTCACCAGCCAGTCGTAAATCACGCGCGACAGATAATGGATGTCGTTTTCGGTGCTGTAGAATTGCTTTTTGGTTTCGGCGGCGTCGACCAGCGAACGGCTGTAGCCGGTGCCGACGGGATCGATGAACACCAGATCGCTGAAATCGAGCCAGGTGCCGGGATTGTCGGTCAGCTTGATCGGGTCGGAGGGGCTGTCGCCCTGCTCGCCGAATGCGAGATGCTTGGGTCCGATGGCGCCGAAGTTCAGGAAGACGGAGGAGGCGCCGGGTCCGCCGTTGAGGGCGAAGGTGACGGGACGATCCGGACCGTCGACGACGTAGGAAGTGACCACCACTTCGCCGGTTTTCTTGCCGTTTTCAAAGACGCCCAGGGCGCCGACGGTTACGGTGTAGCGCAGAAGCTTGCCGTCAAGCTGCATGGTCTGCTCGACATGCGCGTCGGTCGCGGGCAGAGGGGACTCCTTATCGGCCGGTTTATTGGCATCGGGCGCGGACGGAGGGGTAGGGGTCGCGGGCTTGGGTTCCTGGGTTTGCGCGGTCAGTGTGAAAACGGCGAAGGCGGATAAAATGGCGATGCGGCTCATGTGGTTACGATAGCGTAAATCCGAGATGCGGAAATATAAAGAGTGTCTGATGATCGTTGCGGCCGTTTTTGCTATGACCTGGTCAGTGGTCAGGGCGGTGACGCAGTCGGTGACGCTTGATGAGGCGGATACGTATTTCTGGTTTGTTGCGAATTCCGAGGTGTTTTATCCTTTCCCGAATAATCATGTCCTGAATACGGTGTTGATCTGGATTTCGACGCACTTATTCGGGCTGTCGAGTTTG
This sequence comes from Bryobacterales bacterium, assembly GCA_963698105.1. Lineage (GTDB taxonomy): Bacteria > Acidobacteriota > Terriglobia > Bryobacterales > Bryobacteraceae > Palsa-187. Next base: position 85,214 of record CAVOPN010000018.1, on the reverse strand, counting down.
ACGCTGCGGATACCGGCGCTGCTGGGAGGGGCGCTGTACATCATTGTTTGCTATTACTTGTGCCGTCGATTGATCCTTGGGTTCGTTCTGCAGTTTGCGGTTTTCCTTTGTCTGACATTGAATCCCCTGGTGATGGATTTCATGGTGGCGGCGCGGGGATATAGCCTGGCGCTGGCGTTTTTGATGGCGGCGATTGCGGTTCCCTGGTGGCGTCCGGCGGGCGCGGTTTCGTGCGGACTGGCGTCGCTGGCGCTGGGGTTGTCGTTTACGGCGAATTTCTCGTTTGCTTTTGTGGATCTGGCGGTACTCGTTGCCATCGTGATTTGGGCCCGGAAGTATGTCGTATGGTGCGTGTTGCCGGGGTTGCTGGTCGCGCTGGGGGTGTGCGCTTATACGCTGATGCATTTGAAACGAGGGGATTTGTTTTACGGGGCGCACTCGTTGGGGGAGATGACGCGGAGTTTAGTCGCGGCTTCGCTTTATCATATGAATCCGAGAGTCGGAGGGTCCTTATATAAGGTTATGCGGGTTCTGAATCCCTGGCTGCTGCCGGCGCTGGGGGTTCTTGCGGTGGGCAGGATGGCGGCGGATTGGCGGCATCCGTCACCGGCGCGTCGATTTCTTGCGGTCGTTGCCTTGGCGATCTTGCTGCATTGGCTGGCGTTCCGGTTCGCGGGGTTGGCTTTGCCGAAGAGCCGTACGGGGATCTTTTTGCTGCCGCTCTGTACGCTGTTCGCGGGCGCGGCGGCGGCGGGGCCGGATTGGTCGGGGGTTTCGCGCGGGCTGCGAAGGGCGATGACGGCGGTGTTTTTGTGCCTGGCCTGCTATTTCGTGCTGTGCCTGAGGTCGACCTATTTCAAGGAATATGAGTATGATCGCGATGTGAAGGACGTTTATGGGGTGCTCGCGGAGTTGAATCATCGCTACGGCGTTACGGATGTGGCGGCGAGCGGGGTGTATGCGAGCTCTCTGAATTTCTACCGGGTCGCGTCCGGGAAGGAGACGTTCGGGGAGTTTAAGCCGACGGTGGGGGAATTGCCGGTGGGCAGGGCGGTTTATGTGATCCATGGGCCGTTTGAGAAGCCGTTTATTGAGAGGGAGAAGCTGGTGATCATTTATCGGGGGAAGGGCGGGGAGGTGGTGGTGGGGGTTACGGAGGGATTGCTGAGATCCCCGCACTGACGTGCGGGGTTATAGCCCCGCGGCGTTAGCACGGGGATCGGTTAGAACCCCCAAGGCCACGGGCTATCCTTGCCCCTCAACGACGTATCGTACGGCTGCCTTAATCGCTACGGGGGTTTGGAGGCGGTGGGTGCTCCCTTCTCTTGCCCATCTTTTCCGATACCCCTCCGATTCGTTTAGGTCGCGGCTGGCATAGGCTTTGAAGTCTTCGATGGCACGACTTGGGTACTCGAGGCCGGCGGCCACGCATGAACATGGGTACTTCTGGCGTGCGCCGCAAGTAACTGCCAGTTGCGCGCGGTACAGACTTGCCGAATCGCCGCGAGCACCGCCGGTCCCGTGCGGCTATCCAGCTTGTAAGGGGCATACTGCATTTGTTCTCTCGCGTGACTTTCCAGCGCCGCCTACGGTGCACAAAGGCCGCCGCAATGATCGGCGCGGGCACGGTCGACCCATCCTCGCGAATCGCCCGGCAAGTGCGTTCGATAACAACAGAAGGTGAGGAGGTAGGTCAGCTTGCCGCTCTCATCAAGAATACCCGCCCTTGACGCGGACTGTAATCTTTCTGTTAAACTGACGAACTAACAGGCATGCGGATCGACATCAAGTCCCGGGCAGGCAGAGCTTTGTTTGCCGGGGGCGCTGTGCTGATGTCCAGTTGCGCGCTGACTTCGCGTCCTCAGCCGGCGAGGCAGTTCTTTCTGCCGCCTACGCGGGCCATGGCGCCGCCTGCTGAACCGATGCTCGAGCCTCCGGCACCGCCGAGCGCGTTTTACGGCAATGAAGTTCCAGCGATGCCGGCACCGCTGGCTCCTCTTTCGCGGCCCACCGATGCCGAGTTTCTGATCAAGAAGGCCGACGATAGTTTCCTCGAAGGGAAAAGGGCGATCGAGGCGGGCAGGGCAGCCGACGCACGCAAGAATTTTGACCATGCGGTGGAGGCGTTGTTGTCGGCTCCGGAAAATCTCCCGGATCGGAGCCGCGTGGAGAGGCGTCTCGACGAGCTGATCGAGGCGATTTACCGGTACGATGCCGACCAGGCCGTCGCTGAGGATTCCGACAAGGTGGTTTACGATCCTCGTCCAATGGACGGGATGGTGGAGTTGACGTTTTCGCCGGCGGATGCCGGGACGCGCAGCAAAGTGCTGGATCTGATTCATTCAACCGCGTCGCAACTCCCTTTACAGCAGAACGATACGGTGATCGGGGCGGTGAACTATTTCACCAGCGAGCGGGGCAGGAAGATTATCGCGGCGGGCCTGAAGCGGCAGGCGCGATATAAGCCGATGATCGAGCGGGTTTTGGCCGAGGAGGGCGTACCCCAGGAGCTGCTGTTTCTGGCGCAGGCGGAATCGGGCTATCTGCCGCGCGCGAAATCGAACAAGTTGTGCGTAGGGTTGTGGCAGTTCTCGCGCTCGACGGGGCACGATTACGGGTTGATGCAGACGGCGTCGACCGACGACCGGATGGATCCTGAAAAAGCCACGCGTGCCGCAGCGCGGTACCTTAAAGATCTGTACAGCCACTTTGGGGACTGGTATCTGGCGATGGCGGCCTACGATTGCGGGCCGGCTTGCGTGGATCATGCGGTGATGAGGACGGGGTACGCGGACTTCTTCGAGCTGCGGCGGCTGAACGTGCTGCCGAAGGAGACGCAGAACTACGTTCCGGTGATCCTGGCGATGACCATTGTGGGGAAGAATGCGCCGGCGTACGGGCTGGATAATCTGGACCTCGAAAGTCCGGTGGAAACGGAATCGATCGAGATGGAAGCGCCTACTCACCTGGCGCTGGTCGCGGACGCGGTGGATCAGCCTTTAAGCGAATTGAAAGAGCTGAACCCGGGGCTGTTGAAATCGGTGGCTCCGGCGGGGTTCAAGGTGAATGTGCCTAAGGGCAGTGTGGCGGCGGTCGAGGCGGCGTTCGCGGTGGTTCCAGCGGCCAAGCGGGATTCCTGGAGGCTGCACCGGGTAAGCCAGGGCGATTCTTTCGCGGTCCTGGCGAAGCGGTACAGCGCAAAGCCGGCGGCGATCAGCCTGGTGAATCACGAGGAGCTGCCGGAGCCCGGTTCATTGATGGCGATACCGGTGGCGTATCCAGGCGATCGCACGGCGCCGAAGACCCCGGCCAAAGCTACAGTGGCCAAACGGCGCGCGGCGGGTTCTACGGCGGCGGCTTTGAAGAAGAAGCCGGCGGTGAAGATCGGTTCCAAGACTGCGCCCAGGAAGACGGCGGGAGTCCCGCAGAAGAGCGCCGCGAAAGCGCCGGTGCGGCACACTGCGTCTTTACGCATGCCGAAACCCCGATCGTAATAGAGCGATTTTGTTTTTTCTCTTGCCTTCGCTCAAAAACGCGATATTCTAATTTTTGATTACGCTCTGGCGCCGCGCGTAAGTGCGCCTCGCGAGGAGGCAGTGAACCGATGCAGTTTCGACTTTCAGTCAAAGATGACGAGCTAGACGACTACGAGGACGGAACCCAGATCAACGTAGACGACGATCTGGGCGATTACGGGATGGACGACGACGAGGAAGAAGAGGTGGTTACGATTCCAGTCGCGATTCCCGTGGCCGTGACGGAAACGATCGTAGTGATGGAGGAGGAGCCCCAGGCTCCGCCAAGGAAGCCGGCCGCGAAGGCGGTGGCGAAGAAGGCGGCGGCGAAACCGGCTGCTTCCGCTCCTAAGCCGGCTGCTGCTTCAAAGAAAGCCGCGGCGAAGAAGGCTCCCGCCAAGGCTGCTGCCAAGAAGGGGGCTCCTAAGAAGGCTGCTGCTAAGAAGGCTGTTTCCAAGAAGGCAGTTGCCAAGAAGGGTGCGGCCAAAAAGCCTGCTTCGAAAAAGGGGGCCGCGAAGAAGGCTCCCGCGAAAAAGGTAGCTAAGAAGGCGGCTCCGAAGAAGGCTGCTGCTAAGAAAAAGGGCGGGAAGAAGAAGTAGCCGATACTGTTTCCCAAAGGGAAAAGGGGCGGGCCCGAAGGCTCGCCCCTTTTTTATTTCGGAATCCCCGGACTTACATCCGGGGTTATAACCCCATGCGTGAGCTTGGTGACTAGAAGGTGAACCGGCCAGTGACCACCGCCACGCGTCCCGAGACTGAAGCGCCCTGGAACGATCCGTAGATGCTGGTGGGGGGGCCAACGGTTGCCGTGATCAGGCCAAGCGAGCCGGAAAGAGTTCCCGACGGGTTCGCGAAGTTCGGGTGATTCAGCACGTTGTACGTCTGGACGCCCACCTGGAACGACATCTTCTCCCGGATGGCGAAACTGCGAGTGAGTTGGGCATCGATATCGAAGTACCCGGGTCCACGGAAACTGTCCGGCGAAACGTTGCCCCAGTCGCTCTGGATGGGAGCGGAAACACCGGAAGTGGAGTTGTAGGTGGCGAAGTCCGTCTTCGGCAGACACGGCGCGTTGATGGCGGCTCGCCCGCAGTTCGCGTTGACGGCCGAGGGGACGATCACGTCGGCGATAGGAGAACTGACGAAGCTCTGCGCAGAGTTGATCTGGGCTGGGATCTTGCTATCCGTTACGGTGAAAGGCGCTCCGCTATAGAGGTACATCTTAATGCCCAGAGTCCATCCCATGGCAAGCTCGTTTACCATCTTGTTTTCGAATTTGTGGGGTTGGGCCCACAGAAGGTCACCGGCCAACTGATGGCGGCTATCGAAGTTCAGGCTGCCGTAGGAAGCGCCCAGGTTCAGCGGGTTGTAGTAGCTGTTGCTGGTGCTGCCGACGATGGTGTCTCCCAACGCGTGGCTCCAGGTGTAGTGGATTTGTCCCGTCAGGCCATAGGTGAAGGTGTGCCGGTACGAAATGCTGAGGCCATCGTAGTTGCTGATGCCGTTGGAGTAAAGCTGGGTGACGTTGGTAAAGCGCGCGTCACGCGGAGCCGTGGGCAGACCGGCGAAACCGCCTCCGTAGCGGGCGACGCCGGCTGCGCTGGTATACAGGTTGGCGTTCACGGCCTCCTGAAGATCATAGCCGTGGTTGCCTACATAAGTCACCGTGAAGAGATTGTGCGCGGTTAGCTGATGTTCGATCTCAAAGCTCCATTCGATATCCTTCGGCGCGCGGAACGTCGACGGGCCGGCGACGATGCTCGGGATGCTGAAACTCGCGGGTTTCACGGCATTTTGGATCTGCGCCAGGGTATAACCGGCTCCAAATCCGCTAAAGAAGGCGTTGGCCGAGGCCTGCCCGGTATAAGCCGAACTAGTGGGATCGGCGGCAATTCCGACGGTTCCGAAGTTCAAGCCTGACGGCGCGAACTTATTCGGAATCTGGTTGGCAAAGGTACCGGCCAAGCCGTCTGTAAAATTGGTGGAGAATAGGCCCGCGCCGGCCCGAACCACGGTCTTGCCATTGCCGAAAGGCTTCCAGGCGATTCCGACTCGGGGCTCTGGGATGATGGATTCCACGTTATAGAAGGTGTTCGACTGCGTTTTAATGGTCGAATTATAGGGGATACTCACGCCGCCCTGATAAGCCGAGGAAGTGAACGGGACATTGGTGACCACGAAGCAGGTCTCGATACAGCTCGGGTTAAAGTCCTTTTCAAACCGCATGCCATAGGTCAGCTTGATGTTCTTGCCGACGGCCCATTCATCCGATACGTAAAAATCGGCGGACGGTACGCGGAAATGCAGCGCGCCGTACTTCGGATAGCTCTGGCTGAAGCTGCTGCCCAAACCGGTTCCCGAGTAGTTCAGTGTGCCGTTCGCGAAGTCCGCCAGATCATTCAGGCTGTAGGCCCCCAGGAAGGCGCCCGAGGCGATGCTGGTGTAGGTGTACCTGTCGTATCGAAAAGCGATACCAGCCTTGATTGTGTGCGTGCCCTTGCTCCAGGATAAATCATCGATCAATTGGAGGTGTCCGACGTTCCTGCCGTTGGGGAACGCACCATTTCCGACTGTCGTAAAACCGCCTCCGTTGGCACCGGCGCCGCTATCAGCGATGGCGATGGAATCCGGCATCAAAGCGCTGGTCTTGGCGAAATCCGCGACGCCGAACAGGGCGGTGTACCATAACACCGATCCGACGAAGTTGTTCACCAGAGTCGGCCTGATCACGGAGGTGAGGTTGACGCTTCCCTGCCACGACGGCTGGTTGCTGAGCGAGTTATACAAAGGATTCACCGGGCTGGTGCCAGTGGCCTGCAGGCCGAAATCGTGTTCGACGCGGAAGAAAATCTTCTCGCTATTGGCAATGTTGTAATCCACGCGAATGGTGTACTGCGCCTCGGTGTTGAGCTGGGTGTTGTTGGTTCCGAAGGCTTCCGAGCAGGGTGTGGTGACACCGAACTTTCCGCCGTTGCCGTCGGGGGTGCCGGTGAAGGTTCCCGAGCCGCAGCCGAGGTGGCCAAGGCTGTCCTGCAACTGGCCTGTGCCGTTGGTTACCAGCTGGGCTCGGTTTATTCCGGGAGAACCTTTGATCAAATTAAAATAATCCTGATAGAGAGGCAATGTAGACGCCGGCACATGGGCCAGCGTGTAGGCCTGCAATTGGGGCGAAGGGAGCGAAACTACGCCGGCCGCCGGTAGCACGTAGCGCAGGTTTTCGTCGTTGAAGAAGCCGAACACCTTATTCTTGATAATGGCTCCGCCGAATCGTCCGCCGAACTGATGTGCGTCGGCGCGTCCCTTCGGCGTACCGGTAACGTTGTTAAAGAAAGAGTTCGCGTTGAGACCCTGGTAATTGTAGTCGTAGAAAACATTTCCGTGATACTGGTTGGTTCCAGAAAGACCGATTATGTTGACCTGGCCGCCGGCCATGCGTCCATACTGCGGGCTATAGGCGTTGAGGACCACCGCCGCTTCGCCCACTTCGTTGGCACCCAGCAGGTTGTTGCTGGCGCCGGAGTTGTTCAAATTGTTCGCGGGGTCCATCTCGTCGGTACCGTTCAACGTGAACAGGATGGAGGAACCGGGAATGCCGTTGGCGTTCATGTTGCCGGAGCCGCCTACCACAGAGACGCGGACGCCGGGAACGGTCATCGCGAGAGTGGTGAGATCGCCACCTGCCATGGGCAGATCGACAACCTGCTTCTGGTTGAAGTTCGACTCCAGGTTGGCGTTCTCAGTCTGCACGATAGGGGCTTCGGACATCACCTCTATGATGGTGCTATTGCCCTCGGCATTCATGGCAATGTTGACGGCTTGCTCCTGGCCGACCAGCAGGGTGACTCGAACAATATTCGATTTCAAACCCTTGGCGGCAGCGGTGACCACGTAGTCGCCCGGTTTCATCAGCGGAAAACGATACTGGCCTTGCTCGTTCGTCGTGACAGTTCGGGTTTCACCCGATTCGACGGACTTGATAGTGACAGTCGCGTTCGGAACAACGCCGCCGGTACTGTCGGTGATCACGCCCACTGCATCGGCAGTGGTGATCGACTGGGAGAAGGTCAGCGGAGCCGCGATCGCGAAAATTACCGCTAACAGGCCCATGGAGCGAAATATACTTTTGGTCAATTCGATTTCCCCACTTCTTTGAAATACGGACACCCCTGAAAGGGTCTAACAACGATTCCGGTTAGTGTAGCACGTTTGCAACAAATCTGTAAACGGGTTAATAGGTTTGTGCGTCTACAATTGGATATGGCGGCGACGACGGGTCAGATGACGTGGCAGGCCTTCGAACAGCTTCCCGACGGCGACGGCTGGCATCGGGAGGTGGTGGAAGGAGAACTGATCGTTTTGCCTCCTCCAAAGTCGAAACATAGTGAAATCGCACGGCGCGCGCATCGAGCATTGCTGGCGTTCGAGGACCGAGGTCTTGCGAGGGTGTATATGGAAGCCGGATACAGGCTCTCAAACGATCCGCCAACCTGGATCGAGCCTGACGTTTCCGTTCTTCGCATCGAACGTGCGCTTGCGACCAGCGGCGACGATTATTTTGAAGGTTCGCCCGAGCTCGCCATCGAAGTTGTCTCTCCTTCAGAAACAGCGCGCGATCTGAATCGCAAGATTGACGCTCTGCTCGCGGGCGGAAGCCTGGCGGTCTGGGTGATTTATCCGGAAGAGAAAGAGGTCCGGGTGTTCATTCCGGGAGGCGCATCTTACGTGCGCCAGACGCTGACGATTCCGGAGCTGCTTCCGGAGTGGGAGCTACCGGTCGGCCGGCTGTTCGAGGATTAGCTCGGATCCCATCGCCAGGCGTCCATTGATCACCACGATTTTCGGGTTCTCGCCGGAGGCGCACGCGTGAAACGGGTGACCGGCGTAGTAGTTCAGGCCGTATTCAAAGCCCCTTCCTACGTCTTCGAGACAAGCTGCGGAGGCCTCGGTTCCGTGTGCCCGCCAGAAACCTCGGACGGAGACGCGGTCGTCCAGTTCCGGGAACGTCGCGCCTTTAAAATACGACACGGCGAAGATTACCGCCATTCCGGCAGTGAGAATCGCGAGTGAAGGTTTCCCGGACCAGGAGAGCCACCACACCGGTCCTGCGATCAATAGAAAGGGCAAGCCGAGCACAGGATCGATATGCGTGCGCCCGACTCCGGCGAGCATGGCATCGGGCAGAGCGGCGACAATGGTCGGCAGGACGATCAGAGACGCAGTGCAGGCGGCCAGCAGCCAGGGCACGACTTTCGATTTTTCGAGTGCTTGGTCGATTCCGAGGGCCAGCAGCAGGGCCACACCGGGCAGGAGAGGCAGCAGGTAACCGGCCAGCTTATTCTGCGATGCCGAGAAGAATAGGATCCCGTAAAGAATCCATACGCCAAGGTAGCGCATGCGGACATCGGAATAGGTTCCGCGGCGGGCCAGGAGGGCGGCCAGAGGGGTCCACGGGTAGATCGCGGCGAGAAGAACGGGCAAGTAAAACCACCACGGCTGATGGTGCTGGCGTTCGGTAGTGAAGAAGCGAGAAAACTGCTGCCGCCAGAAGTATTCGGCCCAGAAGGCTTGTCCATTGCGGGCGAGACACAGGACGTGCCAGGGCACGGCGACGCCGATCAATCCAAGGGCGATCGCCACGCGTTTACCACGGGCGATCAGGTATACAGGCGCGAACAGGACCAGAGGCACGAAGGCCTTGGCCAGCACCGCGAGTCCGAGTAAGGCTCCAGCGGCGAGTGCGCTCCATTTTTTGTTTTCAAATATTGTGATCAGGATGGCCGCGCCCAACAGCGCGGACATCGGTAAATCGGTCAAGGCTCCGAAACTGTAGGCGAGCCAGCCGGCGGAGGTCGCAAGGATGGTCACGGCCGCGATGGCGATTCGGGGCTCGAAATCCCGCGCAATGATGTAAAAGAAAAGCAGCAGGAAGGCGAGGCTCAGCAGCGCTACCGGTAATCTGGCCGCCCATTCGCCGGGCAGATGCGCGAGGTGGCCGGCGGCGATCATCCAATAGAGAAGAGGCGGTTTTTCAAACCACGGCTGGCCGTCGAGGCGCGGGGTGACCCAATCGCCCGAAACCGCCATCGCGCGTCCGATGGATGCATAGCGCGGTTCATCGGTGCTGATAAATCCGACGCCCCCCAGATCGAGGAGATAGAGGATCAACAGAGGAACGATCAGCCAGCTGCGAGACAAGTCTTAAGTATAATGTTCTAATGCGGATGTTCGCGGTGCTATTGGTGTCGATGTGCGCGCGGGCGCAGACACAATGCGCCTGTGACGCAAGGATTCCGGAGACTCTGAAGGTCCGCCAGTGCAGCTTAACGAAGCTGACCGAGGAGCAGCCGCCGGGTATCCTGGTATTTTTTGTGCCCGATGCGAATCCGAAAAAGCCGAATCGTCTGCTGGCGCTTCCCAGGGAGCAAACGCCGGGGATGCAGCGTTTGGCCGACCTTTCGGCTGAGACCCGGCTCGCATTGTGGACCGGGGCGATCGAACAGGGCAGGGAAAAGTGGGGCGACCGGTGGGGAATCGCCTATAACGGTGATAACGTTCGTACCCAGTGCCACGTCCATATTCATATCGGGCGGCTCATTGATGGCGTGGAGGCGGGGGATTTTCTGTTGGTGGACGGACCGGCGCAGATCCCGGTGCCGGGCAAGGACGGCTACTGGATCCACCCCGTGAACGGAAAATTGCACGTCCATACGGGCGAGCAGATCTGCGAAACAGTACTCTTAAGATAGACCATGAGCCTTCTCGGCATTTCGAAACTTCCGACAGCGGAAAATTCCGCGATCCAGCTGAATGCGCGCGATAACGTGGCGATTGCCCGCGTACCGCTCAGCATCGGCATCGGGCTGAACGTGGGAGGAGAGACGATTCGCACCCGCACGGCGATTCCCGCGGGTCATAAAGTGGCGATCAAGGCCGTCGCGCCGGGGGAAACGCTGATCCGCTACGGGCAGATCATCGGGCGAGCCAGCCGCGCGATCGAGCCTGGGGATCACGTCCACACGCACAACGTGGCGTTTGAGGAATTGACCTTCAATTACGAGTTTCCTACCGGCGATATTCTTCTGCCGGCGACTCCGGCGGATGTCCCGACCTTTATGGGATACGCGCGCGAGGATGGCCGGGCGGGGACGCGTAACTATATCGCCGTGGTCGCCGCGAGCAACTGCGCCGCGCACACGGCGGAATGGATCGCGTCGAGCTACGATAAATCCTCGCTGCCCGAGGGAGTCGACGGAGTGGTCGCGTTTCCGCACGGCGATGGATGCGGACAATCTCCGGGACCGGACTTGGCGCAGCTTCGACGCACGCTCGGGGGAGTGCTGGATCATCCGAACGTTTCCGCTGCCATCATTCTCGGCTTGGGCTGCGAAGTGAATCAGATCGATCATTACCTGGGCGCGGGCACGGCTCGCTCGGACCGGCTGATCGGCATGACCCTCCAAAATTCCGGCGGCACGCGGTCGACGGTCGAGGCGGCGCGGCGGACGATCGACAAATGGATCGAACGCGCGGCGGCTGAAAAACGAGTGGCGATTCCAGCTTCGAAGATCTCCGTGGGACTCAACTGCGGAGGCTCGGATTCGTTTTCGGGAATCACGGCGAATCCGGCGCTGGGTGTCGCGTGCGATCTGCTCGCGCAGGCGGGGGCGAATTTCGTGCTGGCGGAAACTACGGAGATCTTCGGCGCGGAGCATCTGCTGGTGCGGCGCGCCCGCAATCGCGCCGTCGCTGAAAAACTGCTGAGCTTCGTCGAAGGCTACAAGAAATATCTCGCCCGGTTCGAAGGCAGCTTCGACGATAATCCTTCGCCGGGGAATAAAGAAGGCGGGCTGACCAACATTCTCGAGAAGTCGCTGGGAGCGGTGGCCAAGGCCGGCACGACTCCTTTGAATGACGCGATCGATTATGCGGAGCGCGTTACCACGTCCGGGTTCGTGTTCATGAACACGCCGGGCCACGATCCGGTTTCACTCACCGGCCTGGGTGCGGGCGGCGTCAATTTAATCGCGTTCACGACGGGGCGGGGAAGCGCCATCGGATTCCCGACCATTCCGGTTTTAAAAATCGCCACGAATTCCGTCATGTATCACCGCATGAAGGACAACATGGATATCAACGCCGGCCGCATTGCGGAAGGCGAAGCCACGGTGGCTGAAGTGGGCCACGAAATTTTCGACGCCCTGCTCCGTGCCGCCTCAGGCGAACGGACTGCGAGCGAAAGGCTCGGGCATCAGGAGTTTGTTCCCTGGCGCATCGGGCCGGTTATGTAAAGGATTCTCTTCATGAAATTTATTGCCTCAATTTTGATCATTGCCGGATTCGCTTCGGCGGCCGAACAGACGGGACTCGATAAAGCGACGCTTGAAGCTTATTTGCGCCACGTCGAGCTATGGGTGCCCGGAGTCGCCGTAAAAATCGACGATCCCAAGGATTCCAAAGAGCTGCCCGGTTTTCTGGACGTGACCGTTCATTTGAGCTACAACAAAAACGAATTGCCGGCACAGCATTATTTCATGACCAAAGACGGCAAGAAAATCTTCAAGGCCGACGTGTACGACGTGAACAAGAGTCCGTTCCAGGCGAATATCGACAAGCTGGACGTGAAGGGCGCGCCGAGCCTGGGTCCGGCCAGCGCTCCGGTCGCAGTGGTGGTGTTCAGCGATTTTCAATGCCCGATGTGCCGGCAGGAAGCGGAAGTGATTCACCAGCAGATCACGGAGGCGTTTCCCACGCAGGTGCGCGTGTATTTCCGCGACTATCCGCTGGAATCGCTGCATAACTGGGCGAAACCCGCGGCCATCGCCGGACGGTGCGTTTATAAATTGAATCCCGCCGCGTTCTGGGAATACCATGATTGGATTTACGAAAATCAACAGTATATCGGGCTCGATAATTTGAACTCGAAGCTCCAGGAATTCGCGATCGCGAAGGGACTGGACGGCATGCAACTGGGCCGCTGCATTGAGTCCAAGACCACGGAGGCTGAAGTGAACGCTTCGATGGCGATCGGTAATTCGTTGTCACTCAGCTCCACGCCGACCATCTTCGTGAACGGCCGCAGGATCGAAGGCGCGGTGCCCTGGGAAAATTTGCAGGCCCTGCTGAAGGCAGAGATCGATCACCAGGCGAAGGCCGCCGCGCTGACCTCGAAGGACGATAGCTGCTGCACGGTGACGATTCCGAAGATCGTGAAGTAAGACAATTTGGCCACGGATGAACGCTGATAAACGCGGATCACACAAAACGATTTCTTTTCTTCATCTGCGTTCATCCGCGTTTATCAGCGGCCAAATTATTTTATTTGCAGCTTTCGCGTTCGCGGCTGATATCCAGCCGGACCAATATCTGGCGCACGTCCGGTATCTCGCGTCACCGGAATTAAAAGGACGCGCCACCGGCTCGCCCGAGCTGGAAAAAGCCGCCCGCTACATAGCCGGACAGTTCCGTTCCTTCGGACTGAGCACCACCGAATTACCCTTTCCCGTTACGTTAGGAGCCCATCTTGGAAGCAAAAATCGCCTCAAATTCAAAGAGCCTGGCGAGACCCGGACGCTCGAATCGGGCAAGGATTTCATCCCCTTCAGTTTCTCGTCCTCCGGCGAACTGCACTCCTCCGTAGTCTTCGCCGGCTTCGGAATCACCGACAAGAAGGAAAATTACGACGATTACGCGGGCCTCGACGTCACCGGAAAATTCGTGTTGATCCTCCGCCATGAGCCGAAGGAAAATCCTCATCAGGAACACGTCTCGTTCGCGGACAAAGCGGTGAATGCCAAGATGCACGGGGCGCGCGGCGTGATCCTGGTGAACGATGTAGCGCATCACGAAGGCACCGCCGACGATATCGGCAAGTTCTCGACCACTGTGGGACCCAAGAACGCCGGTATTCTGTTCATTCACATCACCTTTAAAACCGCCGAAGACTGGGTCATGCGCGACGGCCACGACCTTCTGACCCTCTCGAAACAAATTGATCAGGACGGCCGGCCGCACTCCTTCGCGATTCCCAATCTGACGGTCGATCTGTCGGTCGACGTGCGAACGGAAACCAAGACGGTGCATAACGTCGCCGCGTATCTGGCGGGGGAGACCGATGAATACGTGATCGTCGGCGCGCATTACGACCATCTCGGATTGGGCGATGAGCACTCGCTCGCGCCTTCGCAGGTTGGAACGGTTCATCCCGGCGCCGACGACAACGCGTCGGGAACCGCGGGCGTGATCGAACTGGCGCGCTGGGCCGCGCACCAGCCTAAGCCTAAGCGGGGCATCCTGTTCCTGAGCTTCGCCGGCGAAGAACTGGGACTGCTAGGCAGTGAGTGGTACGTGAATCACCCTATGCTCCCCTTAGAAAAGGCCGTAGCCATGATCAATATGGATATGATCGGCCGCATCCGCGAGGGCAAAGTTTATTTGAGCGGAACCGGGACCGGCTCGACCTTCCCGCAGCTGATCGCCGAAGTGAAGCCGCCCGCGCCCCTCCAGATCGACCTGGCGGAAAAGGCCGGCTACGGGGCCAGCGACCATACCTCGTTCACCACCAAAAACGTGCCGGTGCTGTTCTTTTTCTCCGGCCTGCATGCCGATTATCACAAGCCCAGCGATACTGCCGACAAGATCGACAGCGCCGACGCGGCGAAGCTGCTGGATTACATCGCCGGTTTGATCGCGCACCTGGAAACCGATCCCCGCCCCCAATATATTCGCGTGCCGGAGCCTTCTGTCGGTCCGGTTGGGTCGGGCGGCGGCTCCGGGTACGGACCCAACTTCGGCAGCATCCCCGATTTTAACGAGCCTCCTAAAGGGGTCCGCTTCGCCGATGTGCGGGACGGCACGCCGGCGGCGAAAGCGGGCCTCAAGGCGGGCGATATCCTGATCGAGTTCGACGGCAAGGAAATCGCTAATTTGTACGACTTTACCTATGCCTTGAGGGCCCATAAACCCGGCGATCTGGTACTGGTGAAAGTACTTCGCGGGGATAAAACAATTGAGGCCAAAGTACTGCTTACCGAACGGCGTTAATTTGGCATACTTGTTCAGCGAAACACCATGCAAACCAGCCCCCCGAACTCCATTGCGAACGCAACCAAGAAGTTGCCGCCACTGATTCTTCATCCGTTCGCCGACGCCGGAGGACCCGATAAGCTGGTGGAAAGCTCCCGCGCCAGCCTGATGCTGCAAGGCTTGCTTCCTTCGGGTGAGCGCTCGACCGACGACCTCGACAAATCCTTGCTCGAAGGCCGGTACTGCGAAATCCGCATGCTGTTTTACGTCGGCAAGGATCTGATCCGCTGGATTGAGCAGTCCCTCGAACACGTGCAGAGGCAGGCGCAATTTGCCGACTCCGGAATCAAGTTCCAAAGCTTTGCCGCTTACTTGGTAAACAACACTCCGGCCGCCGTGCAGGCGAAGCTGCGCAAGTGGGGCGTGGCGGATTTTAAGTCCATCTTCATGCGCGCGCTGGGGCTGAATGCCATCCTCGCCCAGGTGCCGGAACGCGGAATCCTGGCCGACGATTTCGTGCGCAATTACTATCGCTATGCCGACTCCATTTTTCTCTGCCGGCAAAGCCAGGCCCACTACGCCGATATCGCGCACATGAACTTCGATTTCGATATCTACGCTTCTGGCGAATATTCGCGGATGCTGGAACGGGAGTGGTCGGAAGACTAGAAAAAATCGCAGGCGAAACCGCCTGCGCCACCATGTCAGATCAACAACCTGGGGTCCGGGTGGGGCAGGCGGTTTCGCCTGTCAACGGGTTTTTCATCGTTCGGCGCAACCGAGCCGCGACTACAGGGAGCCGTCGTTTCCCGTCGACGATGTCGATAGTGACTTTCTCTGAGTAAGTCCGGCCGCTGTTTTGCCCTTCTTTCTAGGGTCTAAATCGTAAGCCTATTAGTTGCGATTCCCGAAGGGACATAAGGAATCGGATTATTCCCATATTCATCAAGCGCGAGTACCTTGATGAAGATGACTATAGATTCCGGTTCCAAACATACGTTGTATGTTTTGATTTTGGCCGCCGCCTGCGTTCTTCCCGCGCGGGCCAGCCTGACGTTTATCGTGGACCCGGGCGCGGGCACCGGTTCTGAGCGGTGCTTGAGCAGCGGCGTAAGCGCGGGTGGAAACTGCGCCGCCGGCGGAGTCTATAGCGGATTCGAGTCTATGATCCAGCTCTTCGCCGATTCGGAAGGATTGACCTTGACGCGAATCGACGATTCCTCCGACGTAATCTGGACTGCCGGGAGTAACGCCGGCGTTTTTGGCATTGCGCGCTCTGCCTCCCGCAACTTCACCCTGGGAGAACTGCCGGGCGAATCCGGAGGAGTCTACTCGTCGGTGCTGGACGTCATCGGCGCCCCCGGATCGGTGGAATATTTGCCGACCGCGAGCGTACCTCCGTCGGGCAGCGGACAAAACGCGAATGGAGACCTCCAGTCCTCGGCAACTTATAATTCGAACCTTCCGTTATTTACCGCCATCGCGCCGGGCAGTTTCCGCTTCGCCATCCAGTGCGCCCCCAGTTCGTGTTCGGCGCCCTACCAGACCTGGTCCTCTCTTCCAACGGATAATTCCGACGGAAAAGATCACATGGTCACCTGGGAACTAACCGGCGGGGCGGTGCCCGCGGGCGACGTCTGGTATATTTCCGGATTTGAAAACGGCACGGATTTCGACTTCAACGACTACGTTTTCCTTTTTCAGAACGTCACCCCGTCCGGGGTAGCGCCCGAGCCGCGCTCCTGGATGTTGATCGCAGCCGGCCTTCTCGCCCTGTCCTTCTTTCCCAAAGCGGTGACCAAAAAGCAGTCTCCTCGCAGCCGTTATGATAGGTGAATGGAATCATCCGTAGCCGCTGCCGCCGGTCATCCTTCCGTCGTCGACCTGGAAAAAGAGTACCTTCTTCAAAATTACGCCCGCTTCCCCCTGGTCATCCATCGCGGCAAAGGCTGCTATGTTTACGACACCGCCGGCAAGCGGTATCTCGATCTGATCGCAGGCATTGGCGTCAACGCGCTGGGCTACGCGCATCCTCGTCTTACGAAAGTCATCCGCGAGCAGGCTGGACTGCTGCTGCATATTTCGAATCTCTATTACCACGAGTATCAAGGCCCGCTCGCCGAGCGCATCGTGAAAATCAGCGGCCTGAATCGCGTATTTTTCTCGAATTCCGGCGCCGAATCGATGGAAGGCGCTTTGAAAATGGTGCGCGCGCACGGAACTAAGATCGACGCGGCGAAGTACCAGGTGATATCGCTCGAAAATTCCTTCCACGGCCGCACCTTCGGCGCTCTGTCGATCACCGGGCAGGAAAAATACCGCCGCGATTTTGAGCCTCTGGTTCCCGGCGCCCGGTTCGTCCCGCGCAACGATATCACGGCGCTCGAACAGGTGGTCAACGAGAATACCGCCGGAATCGTGCTGGAACTGGTTCAAGGGGAAGGCGGCATTCTGCCGATGACGGAGGAGTACGTCCGCAAAGCCCGCGAGCTGGCGGACCGTTTCAACGCGCTGCTGGTGTTCGACGAAATTCAATGCGGCGTCGGGCGTCCTGGAACCTATTTCGCCTATCAATTATTCGACCCGGTGGTGCTGCCGGACGTGACGGTCGCGGCCAAACCCCTGGCGTGCGGAATCCCCCTGGGATTCATCGCGGCCAATGAACGCGCCGCCGCGTCAATTTCCTCAGGGATGCATGGATCGACGTTTGGAGGAGGACCGCTAGCCTGCCGCGTCGCGCTCGAATTCTTCGATCTGCTGGACCCTTTGCTGCCCAAAATCGTCGAGACCGGCAGTTATTTCCGGATGCGGCTGACGGAGCTGGCCAAGCGCTACGGCTTCATTAAAGAAATTCGCGGAGTGGGTTTGATGATCGGTGTGGAGCTGGATATGCCCGGCAAGCAAATCGTCCTGGATGCGATGGCCGAAGGTCTGCTCATAAATTGCACCCACGACACGGTGTTGCGCATGTTGCCGCCTTATATATTGACGGAGCAGGACGTCGATCGCGCCATCACAGCACTAAACCGAGTCTTTAAAAAAACAAAAGTCAGCTAACTGGTGCTTGCCACATTATTTCCGAATAAAAAACTCGGGCTTGCCGATCTTTGCGTCCACCGCGACGTCGAAGAATCCGATCATCATCTCTTCCCAGCTCTGCTGCCCATAGCGGACGTCGACCGAAGGATCCGGATTGCGTGGATTATTCGGAGAATTGTCGAAAATCCCCCAGCATTGGAGATGCATTCCTGTTTTAAGCGGCAGCGGTGTTTTCAGACGGTAAGCAAGCTGCCAGAAAAAATCATATCTCGGGATGTTCAAAACCGTGTCCTTATTTACAGTGAAGATGAACGATTTTCCGCGTAAGTGCATGTGGGGAAAGATGCTGAGCAAGAGGGCGTCGTTCGGAATCGACCCCCAGGCCGTGACGCTGTAATCCTTTTCGCCAGCTGGAATCAGGAAGCTCTCATTATTTAATTGCAGCGTCAGCACCCGCTTCTCCGGTGGCTTTTTCGCGAAAACGAAGCCAACTGTCGTTCGGTCCGACACAGGCTTGCCCTTTGGAGTGTAATGGATCTCAAGGACCAGGTCGGAACCGGCCGGAATCAGCTTGGCCATCCCCTCCGGCCAGGAATCGGGCGAGGTGCCGGGGGCATAAACCGTCAGGATGTCGGATTTCGTGGGGCCGCCTGTCCAGGTCGACCCCGGCTCCCGGATGTAAACGACAATGTGGTGCACCACTGTTCGATCACCGGGCTTGACTTCGACCGCCTGCACCCAGCGATCCTCTGTGAAACCCGTAGGGATCGGGAAATATTGGTATTCGACGGCGCCCGACGCCGGGACTTCGAACGCCTTGGGCATGGCCAGCTCCAGATCGCGCGCGGGCAGATTCCACCGTTCCGGCCACGTTTTTTGGGGAGGCGCGTCGTGCAAATTGCCCTTTTCGGCGCCGCTATCCGCCCACTTGGCGAGGGTTTCGATCTCGACGGCGCTCAGCGACCGGTCGTTCGAAAAATGGCCGCAACAGGGATCGGCCGGCCACGGAGGCATCTTGCGGGAACGAACCTGGTCCCGAATCGCTTTGGCCCAGGGCCGCGTTTCCTCAAAAGTTCGCAAAGGCATCGGCGCCATCTGCCCCGGCCGATGGCATTCCTGGCAATGATTCTGGAGGATCGGCAGAACGTCGCGAAAAAAAGTGACCGCCAGCACCGCCGCTTGCATATTCTCCAATATATATGCTTCTCGGATGGCTTGACGGCCTGTTGCAAAAAGCGCATTATTACATACATAGGAGTTTCCAGATGTTGAAACGGCTTCCTTTGATGGTGTTGTTAGCGGGCGGTTCGGCTTGGGCGCAGCAGGTGATTTCGGCGCATTCAGGCGTGATTCACTTCGTCGAGGGGACGGTTACTCTCGACGGACAACCGGTGCAGCCCAAATTTGCCGAGTTCCCGGATGTGAAAAACGGCCAGACGCTGGCGGCGGAGGATGGCCGCGCGGAAATTCTCCTGACCCCTGGCGTGATCCTGCGGATCGCGGAAAACAGCTCCTTTCAGATGGTTTCGAACAGCCGCTCCGACACTCGTTTTACGGTGCTGACCGGCTCCGCGCTGGTCGAAGTGGGAGAATTGCTGCCCTCCAACTCCATCACGGTGATGTATAACGACGCGCATATTGAGTTGATCAAGAAGGGCCTGTACCGCATCGATTCCGATCCCGGCAAGCTTCGCGTGTACGACGGCGAGGCTCGGGTGACGGCGGCGAGTCAGACGCTGACCGCCCGCAAGGGACGGGAAGTTCTGTTGGGCGCGGTGCTCGATATGAACGGCTTCGACGTGAAGGATACGGATGCGTTCCTGCGCTGGGCAGCCCGCCGGTCTGAGTATCTGGCGCAAGCCAATGTGTCCTCGGCGCGCACGGCTTCGAATCTCGGTTATTCGGGATACGGGTCCGGGTACGGCTATGGCAACGGAATGCTGGGCTCAGGTGCCTGGGCGTATAACCCCTGGTACGGCATGTTCACCTACATGCCTTATGGAAGCAGCATGTATTACAGTCCGTTCGGGTACCCGTTCTACAGTCCGAGCAACGTAGGCTATTTCGTACCTTCGGGTTTCAGCGGCAGCGCGTTTCCTTTGAGCGCTTCCTCCACATCGCCGCATTATAACGGCAACGGAACGGTGGTAATGTCACCGCGCGGATCGTATGGTAGCGGCCGCAGCAGCGGCAACGGCCTTAACTCGTCGACCCCGACCGCAGCGGCGCGCGGGGGATTCAGCAACGGCGGCGGATTCAGCGGCGGCGGTGCAGCGAGCAGCGGAATGAGCAGCGGCGGCGGAGCCAGCGCAGGCGGCCACGGCGGCGGCATGGGCGGCGGCGCCCGCGGTAAATAGGACCCTCATCCCCAGGCTGACGCCAGGGGCTATAGCCCCGTCCCGTGAGGGCGGGGATTCGGCGATTGCGCCCGCTGGAAGATGTCCATCATCTTTATCAGGATGCCCAGGTTTTCGTCCGTGTGCGCCTGCGCCGCTGTCAGTCTAACCACTCTTGTGCTCCTCCGTGAAGGCGTCGTGATCGGCACTCTGCCTTTCAATGCGGTCCATCCGGGGATTCTTAGAACCGTTCTGGTCCGTGTTTTCCACACACTTAACTACGAGCTTGCCGGACTATAAGCCGGTTTCTGTACTCCGTTTCCGAAGCGACAGTCATTCATCTTCCCTAATAAAAGGGGGGCCGTTGATCTCTCAACGACTCCTGCGACCTACCCGGAAGTCTTAACGGAGCGGGCCGCTCCTCCTCCCCTATTTGGTCTTGCTCCGCATGGGGTTTGCCCTGCCGGCGCGCATTACTGCGGCCGCGGTGCGCTCTTACCGCACCTTTTCACCCTTACCCGCCGAAATACACGACAGGCGGTATAGTTTTCTGTGGCACTTTCCGTAAAACTCGCTTTAAGCGAGCCCTCCCGGCCGTTAGCCGGCATGTTGCCCTATGGAGACCGGACTTTCCTCCCGCAGCGCTTTTAGAAAAAATGCCGCGAGCGACTGTCCATCCGGCAAGCTCGGCTCCTATTATCGGGAGTACCGGGTGGGAACGCAAGACGGTTTTTCTCAGAAACGCAAAAGACAACTGGCGTATCTCTTGTTCGTTCGTGTATTCTATTGCTTGCAGGGTGTCCTAACAGTTTTTCAGGGTTCCAGTACTTAAACATTTTCCGGTAGAGTTGTTTGCAGGGTTGAGGAGGGTCAACATGTTCAACAGGTTTGCCGCGCTGTTAGCGGTGCTGCCGTTCGTGGCGGTGGGGGCGTACGCGCAGGGGCTGGACACGAAGGCTTCCCCGAACGACTGGGAAGAAATTAATTTTGAGTTTAATTCTTCTGTATTAGTCGATGGATATCCCAGCTTGCTCCGCGTGGCGGAGCTGCTGAAGGCGCACCCCGGCTATAAAGTGCGGGTCGAAGGCCATGCCGATATCATCGGAAGCGGAAGCTACAACGACAAATTGGGGCAGGCGCGCGCCGATACGGTGCGCGATTTTCTGGTGAAATACGGCGCGAGCGCGGGTCAAATATCAACCGGCACGCGCGGCAAAGCGGACCCCAAGTATCCCGGCCAGAGGCCGACCTACAGCAAGACCGATGAAGCCCGCTGGATGAACCGGCGCGTGGTTTTGACGGTGATGAACGAATCGGGCGGCGTGGTGGGCGCTGGCGGCCCCGGCGATGTGATCCGTTCGATGGAAACCCCCAAGGGCATGACCGACTGCTGCACCGAAGTGCTGAAGCGCCTGGATAAGCTGGACGATATCGCCCGCCTGTTGAAGGATCTGGCGGATCAGAACGCGCAGTTGAAACGGGATCTGGACGCGCTCAAGAATCAGCAAGCGGTGCTCGAATCGAAGGTCAACCAGCCTCCGCCGGCACCGGTCACGATGCCAGCGCCTCCGCCGGTCAAGCGAGAAGATTCGCGCTTCCAATTGCTGGGCATGAATGTCGGTGCGGATCAGGATCACCACGTGAGCTTTACCGGCAAAGGCCGGTTCTTCGGCGTGTTCGGCGAACACTATGCGTTGCAGGCGCAAGCCGAATACTTGTACGCCAACCGCAACAAGGAAGGCCAGTTCGATATCGGTTTAGTGGACCGGATCGGACGCGTGCAGGCAGGCTTGTTTGCCAGCTTCAAGAACGCGATGGTCGACGGAGCGCAAAACAGCGGGACGCTTGGCCAGGCAGCCCTTACCGTCGACTACCTGTTCAAATGGGGCAAGTTGGGGATCTTCGGCACCAAGGGATTCCTGGACAACGCCCGCGTCTACGATGCGGCCTACGTGAATCCGGCGAACGGTTATGTTTCGAGCGATCTTTTCATCCAGAAGTACCTGAAGATCGCGGACCAGGTGGGCGTCAGCACCACTATCGGGTTAGGCCCGCACGCCTACCTCGAAGCCAACATCGGTTATATCAAGAGTTATGTCGCGGCGGATCGCCCGGGCGGCACTTTGCGCTTTGTTTTCCCGCTCAATACGCACGTCGCGTTCACGGTCGAAGGCGGCGTCAATGAAAGTTATCTCGCCCCGTCCGGAAACACGGGGCGCGCGGTGGCCGGCCTGCAATTGGGCAACATGATGCGTCCGACCGAGTTTATCGCTTCCGGCATGCCCACGCCGGTCGATGTCCCGCGCGTGCGTTACAACGTGGTAACGCGCAAGGTGCACGTGGGCGAGACTCCTCCGGTAGCGGACGCGGGTCCGAACCAGATCGGCGTTCCGGCTGGCACGATTACTCTGAACGGATCGGCTTCCTACTCGCCGGACGGCTTCCCTCTGACCTATCAATGGGCGCAAACTACGGGTCCGGCGGTGAACCTGAATTCGCCGGCCGCGGCGATCACGACGTTCACCGCGGCGGCGGGCCAGTCTTACGCCTTCCGTCTGACAGTCGTCGATCCCTATGGCGGGCGTAGCTCCGCGCAGGTATATGTAACGACGGCGTCCGCGACCGGACCGCAGATCGTATCCTTTACTGCGAATCCGACTTCGATCACCGCCGGCCAGTCCTCGACTCTGGCCTGGGCTACCACGAATGCAACAACGGTGACCATCTCGAGCATCGGCTCCGTGGCCCTGAACGGTACCAGCCCGGTTTCGCCGACCACGACCACGACCTACACGTTAACGGCGACTAACGCCAACGGCAGTGTTTCCGCGACGGCGACGGTGATCGTAAATACGCCGCAGACCACGCTGACCTCCTGCTACGCATCGCCGTCCAACATCATGGCGGGCGAATCGGCGACGTTGTATTACACCTCGCAGAACGCCACCTCGGTGAGCATCAACAACGCAGTTGGGACGCAGGGATTGAGCGGCACAGTCGTCGTCAGCCCCACCACGAACACCACCTACATAGTGACCGCCAACGGTGCGAACGGGCAGACCGCTTCGTGCAGCATCGCGGTATCGGTCACTGCCGGCGCACTCCCGAGAATCATCCAGTTCTCGGCCGCGCCTCTGACGATCCTCAGCGGCCAGAGCTCGACGCTGGTCTGGGTGGTTGATAATTCCACCTCGCAGACGATCACCACTCTCGGCTCGGTGACACCCGCCGGTTCGCAGGGCGTGACCCCGTCGCAGACCACCACTTACACGTTGACGGCGACCAATGCCGCCGGCAGCGTAACGGCGCAAGCCACGGTGACGGTAAATCAGGTTCCGAATCCGGTTATCGTCAGCTTCACGGCGACTCCGAATCCGTCGACCACGCCGGGCGGAGCGGTGGTATTGAACTGCCAGACGCAAAACGCGGCCAGCATCACGATGGCGGGGTTGACGTTCCTGACTCCGAACATCACCTATACGGTGTACCCGCAGACCACCACGTCGTACATGTGTATCGCGACGGGTGAAAACGGCGTAACAGCCAGCAAGTCGGTGACGGTCACGGTGGGCTCCAGCGCTCCGCCGACCGCCGCTCCGCCGACCATCGTCATCTCCGGCGGCAGCAGCCAGACGACCACGGTGCGCAGTATACAGCTGAGCGCCTCCGGATCGAGCAGCCCGGCGGGTAACAATCCGCTGACCTACCAGTGGGTTGCTCTCTACGGCTCGGCGGAGATCGTGAATCCCAACTCGGCGACCACGACCATCGTGCTCGGCCCGACGGCTGGTCCGTACTACTTCAACCTGACGGTAACGGACAGCAAGGGCATGTCCACCACGCAGGAAGTCACGGTCACGTACGCGCCTTAGGGTGAGTAGTGATTGAACAAAAAGGCGGGTTCCGGGAGACCGGGCCCGCCTTTTTTCTAGCGCGCCTCGGCTTCAGTCGTCGATGTTTTGAGAGTGTCGACGGTCTCGTTTTATGTGGCGCACGCACTCGTGCGTGCTGTGTCGAGACTCGTCTCGATACCTTCGCTGGGCGATCAAAGCATTCGCCAGGCATCGACTCGAGTGTCGATGCGGCACGCATAAGTGCGTGCGCCACGGCCGAATTCAGAAGCGGACAGACGCAAAAAAGGGCAAGCCCTCAGGCCTGCCCTTTTGTTCTCGATCAGTGAGGTCGGAGCGTTACTCCGTGTCCCGTGTGCGCTTTTTCCGGTTGCGCTTCCGCGCTAAGGCTTCCTTGGTGCGCTGCTTCTCACCCGGCTTCAAGTAGAATGAATGCCGCTTGATTTCCTTGATGATGTCCTCTTGCTGGACCTTGCGCTTGAAGCGGCGCAGCGCGCTTTCCAGGGTTTCTCCATCCTGGATGTGGACTTCTGCCAAACTCGACTCACCTCGCCTTCGAATGGGCATGCGGTACGCACGCCAGTCTTCAGGATAGCAGTTTCTTCGATTCCACCCGGTAAAAGATCAGATACGCGAGCCCCACACCCACTGGAATCAGGCCCAGAAACCCCAGTCCGATCGGAATTCCCTCGTCTTCGCGCGGTGCGTCAAGGAGTAACTTAAGCTCCTCCGGAGTGGCTCCGCGGAACCGGGCGTCGTTGACGGCAGCCAGGCGGGACTCCCAGGACACAGGCTTATGCGAAGTGATGGCGACCGCGGTGAGCGCGATAAACGAAGCCAGGCCGGCGAACAGCCAGATCATGCCGTGCAGCAGATAGGTCCGGGCCGTCCACGGTGCAGACTGCCGCGCTGGAGGGTCAACTCCCTTTTCGATTGCCGCCAGCGTCTGCTTGTGATCCAGCTCCCGCACGCGATAGCGGTAGGCCAAGGCCAGGAAAACCACCACGAAAGTTAACATCAAAGCGTAAAATGGAAAGGCGTTCAACATGCCTATTGAGACTTCAGCCTCGGCTTCAAAGTTTCAAGTCGCGTCTGAAACTTTTCGCTCACCAATCGAGGTCTAATCCAGTTAATGGAGTCCCAGGCCTTCGAAGCGCTCCTCGCCGCGTATCAGGACAAGGTATTCCGCCTCTGCTATTCGATGCTGGGCGATCGAGCGCAGGCTGAAGACGCGGCGCAGGAAAGTTTTCTGCGCATCTGGAAATCGATGGACCGCTATCGCGGCGAGTCCGCCATCGGCACTTGGATTTTTTCGATCACCCGCAACGTCTGCCTCACCGCGATCTCAAAACGCGCCCGCGTCGCGCCCCTCGAAGCCGCGGAACACCTCCAGCCGGAGACTCCGGACCGGACGCGCGATATCTTCGATCTGGTCCGTCAACTGCCCGAGAATTATCGCCAGGTGGTGATGCTGTTCTACATGGAAGACCGATCCTATGACGAGGTCGCGCGTATGCTCGACCTGCCGCTGGGTACGGTGAAAACGCATCTCCACCGTGCGCGCCAGCAACTCGCTACCATGTTAAAGGAGACCGACAGTGGCGTCCGACGAGCTTGACAATATAGATCGGGAGTTGACGCGGGCGTTCGCCGGCACGTCCGCGCCCGCGCGTCTGGCCGCCTCCGTGATGAACCGGGTTCGCACGCCCGCTCCCACCCGCCTGCCCGAAATTCTCGACGCCATCGGAGTCATGGGCGTCCTCGCCTTCGCCGCCGGCTTCGCCTTTTTCGTGATTTTGAAATAGTGTTATCGTTGCCAGAATGGCCAGCATTTTTCGCGAGCACCTTTTAAAAGATAAAATCGCATTCGTCACCGGAGGCGGCAGCGGCATCGGACAGCGCATGGCGGAGCGTTTCGCCGAGCATGGCGCAAAAGTGGTGCTGGTCGGCCGCAAACAGGAAAAGCTGGACGCCGCCCAATCCGCGATTCGCAGCGCCGGAGGATTCGCCCAGACCGCCGCGCTAGATGTGCGCGATTATGCCGCCGTCGAGGCCGCCATCAAAAAGACGCGCGACGAACTAGGCGAAATAGACATCCTCCTCTGCGGAGCCGCTGGAAATTTTCCCGCTCCCGTCGCGGGCATGTCCGCGAATGGATTCAAAGCCGTGATCGACATCGATCTGCTGGGGACGTTCAACACCTGCCGGGCCGCGTACGAATCGCTGCGCAAGCCCGGCGCCTCCGTGATCAGCATCTCGGCCAATCACGCGACGGTCGCGATCGCGAATCAGGCTCACGTGTGCGCCGCCAAGGCCGGAATCGAACTGCTCATGAAAACCCTGGCCATCGAGTGGGGACCTCAAGGCATCCGCGCGAATTGCATCACGCCCGGACCGACCGAGGATACGGAAGGAATGCGGCGCCTGGCGCCGACTCCGGAAGCGCGCGCGGCCGCCGAGAAATCGGTTCCCCTAGGCCGCTATGGAACCAAAGATGAGTTAGCAGACCTCGCGCTGTTCCTCTGTACGGCCGCCGCCTCATACATTACGGGTTCGGTTTATCATTGCGACGGAGGATCGTCGCTAACCCGCACTTCGTTGAGCTAAGCATGATCCAATCGGCGGACGTAGTGATCATCGGCGCGGGAATTGTCGGGGCCAGCATCGCGTATCAGCTCACGAGCGCAGGCGCCCGCAGCGTGGTCGTGCTCGAACGCGAAACCAGCCAGGGGAAAGGCTCCACTGGAAAGAGCATGGGCGGCGTGCGCGCGCAATTTTCGACCCCCGTGAATATTCAGATGTCCCTCTTCTCGATCCCCTTCTTTAGCGATTTCGAGCAGACGATGGGACACCCATCGGGATATCGCGCGCAAGGCTACCTTTTCGTCGCGACTGCCGAGCGCCATCTCGACTACCTGCGCTCAAATTATCAGCGCCAGGTTGCGGCCGGACTGAAAACTGCGTCGCTTGTGACCCGCGAAACTATCGTCGAGATGGTTCCCCAGCTCCGCTCGGACGATATTATCGGCGGCAGCTTCTGTTCCACCGACGGCTTCGTCGACCCCTACAGCGTCATGACCGGCTTCACTTTGCGCGCCGTCGATCAAGGCGCCACGCTGATTCGCGACGCACGCGTGATGGGTATTTCACGCGACGCCAAGGGAGTCGCATCGGTCGAAACCACGCAAGGCTCCATCGCTACGCGTACTGTGGTCAACGCCGCCGGTGCCTGGTCGGCGGAGGTCGCGAAAATGGCTGGCATCGATCTGCCGGTCGAGCCCTTGCGCCGCATGCTGGTGCCTACCGAGTCTTTCAAACAAGTCGCGCACACCGTCCCCATGGTGGTCGATATGTCCACGGGTTTTCATTTCCGCCCCGAAGGCCTCGGGCTGCTGCTAGCCTGGAACGATCCTGAAGAAAAGCCCGGCTTCAACACCAATTTCGATCGCGGGTTCATAGAAAAAATCCTAACCCGCGCCGTCGATCGGGTTCCGGTGTTCGAAAATCTGGAAGTGAATCCTTCGCGAGCGTGGGCCGGTTTATACGAAATGACCCCGGACCATCACCCCATCCTGGGCGCCGCCCCCGGCGTCCCCGGCCTCTATTTCGCCAACGGCTTCAGCGGCCACGGCGTAATGCATTCTCCGGCAACTGGAAAGATCCTGTCCGACTTGATTCTAAAGGATTCCACTGATTTGATCGACGCGAGGCTGCTGGATTATGCGCGGTTCGCTGAAGGTCGGTTGATCGAAGAGACCGCGGTTCTATAGCGTTCTTGTGGGCGCGCCAGGCGCTGCCACCTGATTCCTGCGAATCTCTACAGAGCCGCGACCACAGGGAGAGATCTCTTCGTGGATGATTGGAACGGAAGGTGGGGGGACTTGCTTTGCTTCGGGGCTGACCGCTCCCTGTGGTCGCGGCTCTGAAGGGCCGTTGGGTTCGTTTGGTATTTTTGTGATTAGAAGAGAAGGTGAGGGGACTTGCTTTGCTTCGGGCTGATCGATCCCTGTGGTCGCGGCTCTGAAAGACCGTTGGGTTCGTTTGGTATTTTTGTGATTGGAAGAGAAGGTGGGGGACTTGCTTTGCTTCGGGGCTGACCGCTCCCTGTGGTCGCGGCTCTGAAAGACCGTTGGGTTCGTTTGGTATTTTTGTGATTGGAATAGAAGGTGAGGGGACTTGCTTTGCTTCGGGGCTGATCGATCCCTGTGGTCGAGGCTCTGAAAGGCCGTTGGGTTCGTTTGGTATTTTTGGGGAGGGCAGGTCGGGAACCTGCCCCACTTGTTTTGAGCGGAGGTGGAGGAGTTGCTTTAAGGCTCTGTCGTATGAACGGTTTATGTTGGCCTCGTAACGGAGGAGGAGGGCCAGGCTGGTGCTGTTGTCGCTCAGCTTTTTGAAGACGAAGGCTAGGCGGTCTTCGGGGTCGGCTTCGATCTCGAGCAGGCGGCGGAGGCGCCAGCGGGAGATGGCCATGACTTCGACCAGGTCGGCTTCTACTTCGGTTTGGGGTTGGAAGTCGAACAGGTAGTCGGCTAGGAACATATGAATTGGGAGGCTGATTCGCCGTCGACGATCATCGACGCGGCGGCGAGGCCGTGAAGACGGCTGTTGCGGGAGGAGCGGGCTTTTCCTTGGGGGGTGACAGGTCCGTTCGATTCCGTTGCTGGGAGCGGTGGTGCTTTTCAGGTCTGACGGCATTTGAAATAATCTCCGGTGTCAAGGTACGCGCCGGAGTGAGGGACAGGGGTGGGCTCGGGCGGGAAGTGGTTGAGGGGTCGGGGATAAAAAAGTTGGCGGAATGTCGACGCGGCACGCGTGGACGCGCGCGCCACACTTCAGACCAGAAATATAAAGCCCTATGAACCCTTCCGCGCCTTCCGCCAATCCTGCCAATCGTGCGACGTCGATTCAAACATCTCCTCCGCCGCCTTGTGCAGCCATCCGGACGGCCTCTTTACCAGATCCCGTCCAATCACCGCTGCCTTCACACTCCCCAAGTGAACATTCGCGGTTTCCCATCCCATCGCGAATAACAACTTCACCGCATCGTGCGTCTCCGGCAGCGACGCCAGCTCAATTCGCGAACAGTCCGGAGCCAGCCTCCTCAGCATCCAGCGCCCGCACAACTTCGCGAACGGATCCGGACAGCGAATCGACCGGTCCAACATTTCCTGATAAAAAATCTTCGCCTTCGGCTTCGGCGAGTGCGCCCACAGCCACGCCGACGTCGTTAATTCCTTCGCTTCCCGGGCTACCGTGCCTCCATGCCAATCCGCCAACCCGACGAATCGCAACCTGCCTAAACTTCCCAATCCCGCCACCCGATGCACCACCCTAAATTTCAACTTCGGATCCGGCATCATCCGTTTTAACGATTTGATCGCGCTCGCCGGAATTTTCCCCGCCAGCGTTTTGAGCGCCAGCATCTTTTGCCAATACAACTCCGGCTGTTTCAATCGTTCCACCGCCATCGTCCTCAAAACGGGATGGTGCTCCGCTAGAACGAACACGCGGCCGCCCTCCTTCAATGCCGCCCGATACCCGTCCAGAATGGCCTTCGATGCCTTGGCCGGCGTGATCATCTTCAAATGATCCCCGGCGATCGCGAAATGCGCGCTGGTCGCCAGGCGCACCAAATCGCACGTATATGGCAGCCAGCAGGCCTCGTCGAAATCGTTGATGCCCCACACCAGCCGTCCTTCGATATCGCGCCATGTGCCGAAATTCTCGACGTGCAGATCGCCCACGGCCAGCGCCAAGGGAGCAGCCGCCGTCTTCGGCGAGACGACGGGCCACATCTGCGCCCAGCGATAGAAAGTCGCGCGCAAAAACGGGAAAGGAGCCTCGCTCATCAGCTCATGCTTATGCTCCAAATCTTCAGGAAGCAGCGGAATCCGTTCATGCAGCCACGCCTCGTATTTCTGGTTGGCTTTGATAATATTCATGGCTCCTGCCAGATTATCACCCGTGCCTGCTAAAATCTCTCTAATGAATCGCCTACTCTCGCTCCTGATTCTGGCTTCGTTTTCCCTATCCGCACCCGCCCAGCGCCGTGGTGGACAAAACGCCGACGCTGCCCGGACCACCGAAGGACCTCTTCGCAGTGTTCGCTACCGCTCCATCGGACCTTTCCGCGGAGGCCGCGTGACCGCCGTCGCCGGCATCCCTTCGCAGCCTCAAACGTATTATTTCGGAGCCACCGGCGGAGGCATCTGGAAAACCACCGACGGCGGAGCTTCCTGGATTCCCGTAGCCGACGGCCAGCTCGCCACCGGCTCTGTAGGCGCGCTCGCCGTATCTGAATCGGACCCAAATATCGTCTACGCCGGGATGGGCGAGGGCTGCATCCGCGGCAACGCGTCCCCGGGCGACGGCGTGTATAAATCCACTGACGCGGGCCGCACCTGGAAAAACATCGGCCTGCAACAGACCCAGCAGATCGGCGCGGTCATTGTGAATCCGCGTAACCCGAACATTGTGTTCGTCGCCGCGCTCGGCCACCAGTTCGCGCCCAATGAAGAACGCGGCGTCTATCGATCGCTCGACGGTGGGACCACCTGGAAACAGGTCTTCACGCGCGGTCCTAAAGCCGGCGCCATCGACATCGTGATGGACGCGAATAATTCCAACGTCCTCTACGCGAGTTTCTGGGAAGTCTATCGCACACCCTACAGCCTCGAAAGCGGCGGTCCTTTGAGTGGCCTCTGGAAATCGACCGACGGCGGCGACACCTGGCACGATCTCACCCACGCGACCGGCATGCCGCGCGGGATTCAAGGCCGCATCGGCGTCACCGTTTCGCCCGCGAACTCCGATCGTGTATGGGCGATCGTGGAAGCCGATGACGGCGGCGTCTATCGCTCCGATAACGGCGGAACTTCCTGGACTCGCGTCAATCAACAGCGCGACCTGCGCCAGCGCGCCTGGTATTACACGCATATTTACGCCGATCCGAAAAATGCCGACTCCGTCTACGTGCTCAACACCGGCGTCTATCGATCCAACGACGGAGGCCGCACCTACACGGCCATCCCCACGCCCCACGGCGACAATCACGATCTGTGGATCGACCCCAACGATCCCAATCGCATGATTGAATCGAACGACGGGGGCGCCAACATCAGCACCAATGGCGGACGCACCTGGAGCAGCGAAATGAATCAGCCGACAGCGCAGTTCTATCGCGTCGCACTCGATAACGATTATCCGTATCATGCCTACGGAGCGCAGCAGGATAACACCACCGTGCGAACGGCCACGCGCGGCCGCGGAGGCATCACCGAACGCGACTGGTACGACGTCGGCGGCGGAGAAAGCGGCTGGATCGCCCCCGATCCGCGCGATTCGAAGATCGTCTACGCCGGCTCTTACGGCAACCTCATCACCCGCTTCGATGCCAACACAGGCGTCGAGCGCAACATCAATCCCTGGCCCGATAATCCCATGGGCCACCCCGCCGCGGATCTGAAATATCGCTTCCAGTGGAGCTTCCCGATTATTATCTCGCCGCACGATCCGAAGGTGATCTACGCGGGCGCCAACGTCCTCTTTAAGAGCACCGATGAAGGACAAAGCTGGGAGCAAATCTCGAAGGACCTGACGCGCGACGATAAGACTCGTCAAGGCTCGTCGGGCGGGCCCATCACTAAGGACAACACCAGCATCGAATATTACTGCACCATTTTTACGGTCAATGAATCGACCATTACGAAAGGCTTGATCTGGGTCGGCTCCGACGACGGACTCATCCACCTAACGCGCGATGGCGGCAAATCTTGGACCAACGTGACCCCCCCGAAAGACATGCTTCCGGAGTGGTCGCAGATCAACGCCATCGAGCCTTCGCCCTTCGATCCCGCGACCGCCTACGTCGCCGCGACCATGTATAAATCCGACGATTACCGGCCGTACTTGTATAAAACCAGCGACTACGGTAAGAACTGGAAGAAGATCGTCAACGGGATTCCGGCCAATCATTTCACCCGCGTCATCCGCGAGGATCTGAAGCAAAAAGGGCTGCTGTTTGCCGGCACCGAATTCGGCATTTATGTTTCCTACGACGACGGCGAGAACTGGAAATCGATTCAGCTCAATCTGCCCATCGTGCCGATCACGGACCTGGCGTTTCACAAGCGCGATGACGAACTGGTGGTCGCCACGCAAGGCCGCGCCTTCTGGATTTTGGACGACCTCCCATTGCTGCGGGACTTAAAAGGAAGCGCGCCCACTGAGGACGTGCGCTTGTTTACACCCAAGGAAACTCTTCGCGCTGAAGGCGGCGGTCGCGGAGGTGGTGGCGGACGCGGCGCCGTCGCCATCGGCCAGAATCCTCCCACCGGCGCGATCATCGATTACTGGCTGAAGGACCGTCCCACCGGTGAAGTGAAGATCGAAATCGTGGATGCCTCCGGCAAGCTGGTCAACAAATATTCGAGCAACGCTCCCGCCCGTCCCACAGGGTCGGCTGACGTCGGCTTCGTTCCCGCTGAACAGGAGACCGGCGAACCGGGCGCAGGAGGAGGAGGCCGGGGAGGCTTCGGCGCGCCTGCCCGCGCACCCGCCCAAGCGGGCATGAACCGTTTCATCTGGGACATGCATTATCCCGACGCGACTACGTTCCCAGGCCTCATCATGTGGGCCGGATCCACGCGCGGTCCGCTCATTGTTCCCGGTACCTACACCGTAAAACTCACAGTAGGCGATAAAACACAATCGCAGCAAATTGTCGTGAAGAGCGATCCTCGGTTGAAGACCACGCCAGCGGAGTACAGCGCCCAGCTATCGCTGTCGATCCAGGTCCGCGATAAGCTGTCGCAGGTCAATCAAGCCGTCATCGACATTCGTGCCGCCAAAAAGCAACTGGAAGACTACGCTGCTCGCCTCAAAGACGATACGGCGGCCAAGAAAGTTGCCGATGCCGCGCGCGATCTCGACAAAAAACTCACCGCGGTAGAGGAGGAACTCTACCAGATCAAGAATCAGAGCAGCCAGGATCCTCTGAATTTTCCAATCAAGCTCAATAATCGATTAGCCGCGCTGCTCGGCGTAATTCAGGCGAATGACGCCGGACCCACCAAGCAATCGAACGTGGTCTATGAAGGCTTGGCGAGCGAAGCCAACGCGCAAATTCGTGCCGCCGACAAGCTGTTGAAGGACGACGTGTCGCAGTTCAATAAAATGGTCCGCGACTCCAACATTCCTGCGGTGACTGTACAGCGCAACTAGATGGAACTCTATCTTCTCCGCCACGGAATCGCCGAGGACAATGCCGCGACCGACGCCGATCGTCAGTTGACGGAAGAAGGCCGCCATAAGCTCCGGCGCGTGTTGAAGCGTGCCGCCTCGGCCGGGGTATCGCCGTCACTCATTATCTCGAGCCCGTATAAACGCGCCCTCGAATCCGCCGAGATCGCCGCCTCGGAACTCGCCTACAAAGGAAAGATCCTCCGCGCGGGCACTCTTACGCCGGACTCTTCGCCGCCCTCGGTCTGGTCGGAAATCAGAGAGCATCGCGACGAGCCCTCGATCTTGCTGGCCGGCCACGAGCCTTTGTTCTCCGCAACTGTAGCGTTTCTTTTAGGCTCGACCAATCAAATGGTGGAGTTCAAAAAAGCGGCCCTGGTCCGCATCGACCTTCACAGCTTCAGCGCCCAGCCTCAGGGCGTCCTCCACTGGATGCTAACCCCGAAACTAGCATGACTGCGCTCTGCATGTATACTCGATGCACGAGGAAAGTCAATGCGACAACTCTTGTCCGTGATCCTTGCGCTGGGAATTCTGAAAGCCGATAGCGGCAGTATAGCCGCGCAAGTAGCCGCCGTACCGCAAGGCGCGCGCATCGAGGTTCGACTGAAGACCAAGGAAAAACTGCGCGGCACTCGAGGAGCCGTCTCCGATTCCGGCTTCACGCTGATCACCTCATCCGCCGACCGCTCTATCGCCTACGATGACGTAGCCTCGGCGAAGCTTTATAAATCGCACACCACGCGCAACGTGCTCATCATCGTCGGGATCGGCGTAGTCGCCACCGTAGGCATCATCGCCGCCGTCGTCCTAAGATGCGCACCGCTAGGGTGTAACAGTAAACTGTAGTTTGGCGCGAGCTCCAGCTTGCACACCGGCCTCAGCCGGCGCCCCCCAGGGGGACTCTAATGGATGCTAACCCCGAAGCTAGGCTAAAGCCATTTTGCGGGCATCCCGATTTTTGTGAACTCTTGCGACTACTCGTCATGCGAGAGAAAGATCCAGGCCACCTTTCCGTCGCGTATTCCAAACGATGCCGTCCGCAGATCGTCATCCGCCCCGCTATAGCGCCACAGGGTCTGCCCTAATTCGGGGTGAGCCACGTTTGGGCGACTATCGCCCGGGATGATCAAACGTGCATCTCGCGAATAAATCCGGTCAATAGCAGATGGCTTCCCGTATGCCTTCATAAGCGCGTCCGTTGTACTCCCAAGGCCAAGGCCATTTTCTGTTCTCCATCTGCCCGGATCAATAATCGTCGCTTTCCTCGGTTGACCGAAACAATTGCGAAACTCGCTAACGAGTACGGATCCTACGGCGTTCGGATAACCTGCCGAAGGCGAGATTCTGTTGAACCAGACGAAGACCTTCCCGTCGGTGGATTCGTAACAAAATATCTGCGCATTAGCCTTAACCGGAGGCCCCAGCAAGTCAAACAGGCCTGAAGCGGGAGTTTTATGGTGTCCATTACGAACGGCCCGAGCTTCTTCGGCCCTGTATAGATATCTTTGGCGTTAAGGCTCACAGCTAAAGCAAGGATGAAAGAAGCGCGAGACATAGCTCTACAACGTCCATGCTAACCTGAAATTTCCCGTGCAAAAACCTGAACCAGGAGAAGCTTTCGGCCGCCTTGTCGAGATCATGGGCCGCCTTCGCGCGCCCGGCGGCTGCCCTTGGGATCGCGAACAAAACTTCGACACCATCAAGCCGTATTTGCTGGAAGAAACCTATGAGGTAATGGACGCCATCGATTCGCGCGATTGGAAGGGACTTGCCGAAGAGCTCGGCGACCTGCTGCTGCAATCCGTCTTCTTCGCGCAAATGGCGTCCGAAGAAGGGCATTTCGACATCAGCGATTCGCTCGAGGCCATCAATAGCAAACTGATCCGCCGCCATCCTCATGTGTTCGCCGAAGGCGATGCCAAAACCTCGGATGACGTCAAGCGCAAATGGGACGAGATCAAAAAAGCTGAGAAACCGGGCAAAAAGGGCCTGTTAACAGGGGTTCCGCGCACTCTGCCCGCTCTGGTCGAGGCCCAGCAAGTCTCGTCTCGCGCCGCCACTGCCGGCTTCGATTGGGAAAACGTCGACCAGGTATTCGAGAAGCTCAAAGAAGAGCTATCTGAGCTGCATAAAGCATCATCGCAGGATGAAAAGGAAGATGAGCTCGGCGATATCCTTTTCGTCATCGTCAATATCGCTCGATTTTTAAAGGTCGATCCCGAACAAGCCCTGCGCCGCACCAACGCAAAATTCCGCCAACGCTTCGCGCACGTCGAGCAGGGTCTCAACAAGCCTCTCGAAGAAGCCACGATCCAGGAAATGGAGGCGCTATGGCAGGCGGCGAAAAAATCCGGCAGCTAACCCAGAATCACGAATTCGCTGACGCCGTGAAGCTTCAGAAGGCCATCTGGGGATTCGACGAAATCGACCTGCTGCCCGTCCGCCTGTTCGTGACCGCCAGCAAGATCGGCGGCCATTCTTTTGGAGCATACGACGGCGACCGTATGGTCGGATTCTGCGTCGCCATTCCAGGGATCAAACCCGGCGCCAACAGCTATCTGCACAGCCACATGCTCGGCGTGATGAAGGAGTATCGAGACGCCGGGTTGGGCCGCAAACTAAAGCTCGCCCAACGTGACGATGCCCTCCGCCGGGGTCTCGATTTGATTGAGTGGACCTTCGATCCGCTTGAAATCAAGAACGCCTTTTTCAACATTGAGCGCTTAGGCGCTATCGTCCGCCGCTTCGTGGTTAATCAATATGGAACCACCTCTAGCCCCTTAAATGCGGGCCTTCCAACGGATCGCTGCACGGCTGAATGGTGGCTCGAAAGCGAACGCGTCAACGCGCTCATTGCCGGGGGCGAGACGCCTCGACGCGAAATCGTCGCGCGCATATCCATTACTAACGATATTTATAAACTCAAGGCGAACGACTTCGCAAAGGCCCGCGAAATTCAGCAGCGGGTCGCCGATCAGTTCCTCGAAAACTTTGCGAACAATCTCGTAGTCACGGGCTTTGAGCGATCGGCGGAAAACGGAACGTATCTTTTCTCTTCACCGGAATAAAATGGGAATCAAAATAGAACGTGTCACTCTGCGCCAGATCCGCATGCCCCTGGTGCACTTCTTCGAAACCAGTTTTGGGCGGACGTTCGAACGCCAGATCGTGCTGGTCGAAGTGGTGGCCGACGGTGTTTCCGGTTGGGGGGAAGTCACCGCGGGTGAGAATCCTTTTTACAACGAAGAATGGACCGAATCCGCGTGGCTCATCGTCCGGGATTACGTTGCACCACGCGTGCTGCGCTACGAACTATCAGGACCCGAAGAAACGGCCTCACGGACCTCACATATCCGCGGTCATTTGATGGCGCGCGGCGGCGTTGAAGCCGCTATCTGGGATCTGGAGGCGCGGAAGAACGGCGTCTCCTTGACGAAACAAATCGGCGGCGGAGCACGCGCTGAAATCGGATGCGGCGTGTCCATTGGCATTCAGGATTCCGTTCCGCAATTGATCAAGAAAATCGAAATCGAGGTCAACGCGGGGTATCAGCGCATCAAAATGAAGATCAAACCGGGTTGGGATGTCGACGTAATTCGCGAAGTGCGTGCGGAGTTTCCGAACGTCCGGCTGATGGCCGACGCTAATTCCGCCTATACGCTGGCCGACGTCGATCGCCTGAAAAAACTCGACGAGTTCAACCTCATGATGATTGAACAGCCGCTCGCGCACGATGAGATTATCGATCACGTCGAATTGCAGTCCAAACTCAAAACGCCCATTTGTCTCGACGAGTGCATCCGCAGCGCGCACCAGGCCGAACAGGCCATTCGCATGAAGGCCTGCCGCATTATCAACATCAAGCTCGGCCGTGTGGGCGGATTCGGGGAAGCCAGGCGCGTGCACGATGTCGCCCAACAGCACGGCGTTCCGGTGTGGTGTGGAGGCATGCTCGAATCGGGCATCGGACGCGCGCATAACATCGCGCTGTCGACGCTGCCGAATTTTGTGCTGCCCGGCGATGTATCGGCCAGCAAACGTTATTGGGCCCGCGATATTGTCGCCCCTCCCGTTGAGGTATCCGCGCAAGGGACCATCGCCGTTCCCACCGGACCCGGCTTCGGCTACGAAATCGATCATGATTTTCTCAACTCGGTAACAGTTCGGGAGGAAACGGTTAGTTGACCGGATTCCTCGGCCTGCTTCGCGAAAACCGCAACTACAGGTTCATGTGGTCGGGCCAAGTCGTCAGCGAAGTGGGCGACCACTATAACAACGTGGCGGTGTTCGCGTTGGCGTTGTCGAACACCGGCTCCGGATTAGTGGTGGCGGGAATCTTGATTTCGCGCGCGATCTGCGCCGTGCTCGCCGGACCCATCGCCGGTGTGCTGCTCGACCGGATGGATCGCAAACGGATCATGATCGTCAGCGACCTGGTGCGCGCCGTCATTGCGATCCTGTTCATACTGGGAATCCCGCAGGGGCGCACGTGGCTTCTATACGTATTGAGCGGAGCACTGATGTTCGCGTCTCCGTTTTTTTCCAGCGGCCGTGGATCGATTTTGCCCACCATCGCCACCAAGCACGAGCTTCATTCCGCCAACTCTTTGACGCAATTAACCCAGTGGACCACTCTCACTCTGGGTTCGTTTTTAGGCGGCACTTCGGTCTCGCAATTCGGCTATAAACTGGCCTTTTTATTCAACGCGCTTTCGTTTCTTTTCTCGGCCTGGTGCATTTCGAGGCTGCATGTCGAACATGGTTTTCGCGCGGAGCGCTCCGATATTGCGGGGGATAAAGTGGTGCGGCCCTGGCATGAATATACCGAAGGTCTGCGCTACATGAAATCGTCGCCGCTGATTCTTGGAATCGGCTTAGTCGCTGTGGGATGGGCCACCGGCGGCGGCGCGGCGCAGATTTTATTCAGCGTTTTCGGCGAGGTGGTCTTTCATCGCGGCCCCACGGGGATCGGCGTCATCTGGGGCTGCGCCGGCATCGGGCTGATTATCGGAGCGCTGGTCGCCCATCGAATCGGCAAGACCATCAGTTTCGAAAATTACAAACGGTCGGTCTCGATCTGCTACGTAATTCACGGCGGATCCTACGTACTGTTCAGCCAGGCGAAGACTTTCGGATGGGCTCTATTCTTCATCGGGCTCTCGCGCGCCGCAGTCGCTGTGAGCAGCGTGTTGAATGTCACGCAGCAGTTACGGCATGTGTCCAACGAGTTCCGTGGACGCGTGTTTGCCACCATCGAGAGCTGGAACTGGATGACGATGATGCTTTCGATGGCTGTCGCCGGTTTGGCGTCGACTCATGTGAGTCCACGTGTAATCGGAGCGTGGGCCGGGGTGTTCAGTTCGAGTACCGCGATTTTTTGGGGCTGGGCGAATTGGCGGGGCCGTTTGCCGGAGCCGGCGCTATCCGGTGTGGACCCGGACGATATCGAAGTTCACGATGATCCTACGGTTTAATTGTTCACAGGCTGAAGCCTGTGCTCCCTTGTGCTGTTGCACAGGACTGTGTGGTGTGTTTGGTCGGGCGCGAGCGACTGTCACTTCAACCCTGCGCCCGTCAAGAATCTCGCAGCCACCATACCAACTGGTTTATGCTCCACATCCACCAAATAGTTCAACTCCTGCATCTTCGCATTACTAAACTTTCCTGATAACTCCAATAAAGCCGCACGAACTTCCGGTCTTTCGCCCAACAGCGCCTCCCGAGCCACAATCGACACCTGGTAAGGAGGAAACGCATGCTTATCATCTTCCAAAACCTTCAGGTCTGACTTAGCCAGCATCCCATCCGTAGCATTCGCCGCGATCATATCGACTTGTCCTAACTCAATCGCTTTATAAAGCAACCCCAAATCCATAGTCTTCGGCGATCCTTTGAATTGCATCCCATAAACAGACTTCAGCGCCCCCAGCCCGTCGGCACGTCTCTCGAACTCATAGCCCACTCCAAGTGTCCAAGCAGTCTTAGCAGCCTCAGACAGTGTCTTCAGCCCAGTGCTCCCCTTAACCACCATCGCAAAGGTATTATCTATCCCCAACGGAGGCAGCCACGCTAAATGAAATCTCCGGGTATACTCGGCAGCCAAGTCAGTTTGCGGGGGAGCTTTCAACACCATAGCCAGGGCCGTCCCGCTGTACTCGGGATAGATATCGATCTCGCGATTGATCAGCGCCTGCTGCGCGAGCATCGTGCCACCGAGGTTCAAGCTCCTGGCGACTCTTTCATGCAGGCGGTTCTCCAGATGCTGCGCGATGATTTCGCCTAACACTACCTGCTCTGTGAAGTTCTTCGAGCCGACGCGAATCGTATGATGCTTAGGCCCGCACGCAGTCAACAAAACAATCAGGCTGGCGATAATTTTCGTTCGATCCATCCCAATCCTCCGTCCGCGAGCAAAGCCATGCAAGCCGCGGGCACCGCTCCGGCCAGTATCTGCGCCGTGTCGACCGTTGCAACTCCTCGAAAGATGAACACACCCAACCCCCCGCCGCCGATAGCGGCCGCAATGGTCGCGGTGCCGATGGTCGTGACGGTCGCTACGCGGATGCCCGCGAGAATAGTCTGCGCGGCCAGAGGCAGCTGAACCTGGCGGAGCAATTGTCCGTCAGTCATCCCCATGGCGATCGCCGACTCGCACACCGCGCGGTCGACATTGTTAATCCCGACAAAGGTATTGCGCAAAATCGGAAGCAGCGCATAGAGAACCAGCGCGACAATTACGGTCCTCTTGCCGATGCCTCCTATAAAAGGAATCGGGATCAGAAAGCCGAACAGCGCAAGACTCGGAATGGTCTGCATGACACTGGCAAACCCCAGCATCCATTTCCGAGCGCCTTCATGCCGAGTGAGATAGACTCCAGCCGGAACGCCGATGGCAATGGCCACGGCCATCGCAATCGTGACGAGC
The DNA here is from genome assembly GCA_963698105.1 of Bryobacterales bacterium. GTDB lineage: Bacteria > Acidobacteriota > Terriglobia > Bryobacterales > Bryobacteraceae > Palsa-187. The sequence goes on along the minus strand of CAVOPN010000018.1, from coordinate 45,283 downwards.
ACCAAGTGCTCGCCTGTCAGCTCGAGAAGGTCGTTTAATAGATCGCTACGCATCGTCGTTTAGAGAAAACCTCGGGGCTGACCGCTCCCGCTGGTCGCGGCTCTTTTACGACTAATACCCTCGCAAAAATGCACGCGCCTCCTCCGTCTCCGCCGACCGAAACTCCGCGGCAGGCGCGATCCAATCGACCTTTCCATTAGCCAGCAAAATAATCCGCGTGCCGATCCGCATCGCCTCCCGAATATCGTGAGTCACGAAAATCGAAGTCGTATTCAACTCCTGCCGAAGCTTCAAAAATTGATCCTGCAAATCGAGGCGGATCACCGGATCGAGCGCGCCGAACGGCTCATCGAGCAGCATCAAAGGAGGCTCCGCCGCCAACGCCCGCGCGACTCCCGCCCTTTGCCTCTGCCCGCCCGAAAGCTGCCGCGGATATCTCTCTCGAAACTCCGCCGCGGGCAACCCGACCATATCAAGCAGTCGATCCACACGGCCTTTATCGGGCTTCCCTTCGAGTGTCGGAACCAAACCGACATTGCGCGCAATCGTGAAATGCGGGAACAACCCGACCTCTTGAATCACATACCCGATATGCCGCTTCAACCGGATCGGATCCCAATCGCGAGTGCTCTTGCCCTCCACCAGCACTTGTCCTCGGGTTGGAAACAACAGCCCGTTGGTCATCTTAAGAGCCGTGGTTTTCCCCGATCCGCTGCGGCCCAACAGCACCAGCGTCTCACCCGGCTCAACCGAAAAACTGACACCGGACAAAATCGTCCGCCCGGCGATTTCATAGGACACATCGCGAAACTCAACTAAAGGCATGTCTTCACAGGCTGAAGCGTGTGCCACCGGAAGCACAGACTTTAGTCTGTGTTCCAAAGAATCCGGTGTCAAGCTAAAGGTTTCAAATCGCCCAGCATGGTGGGAATCAATTCCGAGACCGTGGGATGAATATGGACGGCCCTCTGTATCACGGGATATTGCGCGCCCGCGTACATCGTGTCGAGAACGCAGTGGATCGCCTCATCGCCGCCGGTTCCCAAAATCGCCGCGCCCAAGATCAGCTTGGTCTCCGCGTCTACCAGAATTTTCATGAACCCCTCGGTCTCGCCCTTTTCTCTGGCGCGGGAAACCTGCGACATTTCCCTTCGTCCGATCAGCGCGGGCATTTTCGATTTTCGCACCTCCGCCTCGCTCATTCCCACACGCGCGAGCGGAGGATCAATGAATACGGCATAAGCTTTAATGCGATCGCTGATGCGGCGCGATCCGTCGTCCAGGATATTGGTCGCCACGATTTCATAGTCGTTATAAGACGTGTGTGTGAATCCTCCATGGCCGTTGCAATCGCCCAGAGCCCAAACGCCGCGTGCCTCCGTTTGACAGTCTTCGTCGACCCGGATATGGCCATGGGCATCGGTCGAAATGCCGGCTTTGTCCAAACCCAGATCGTCGGTATTGGGGACGCGCCCCGTGGCAATGAGGAGGTGAGAGCCGGACACATTCTGCACTCTGACGCCGTTTTGAAGGCTCTTTACACATACATTTTGTGCATTTAGCATCACTCTGATGCCTTCTTTGGTCAGAATATCGAGTACAGCGGCCGAAATATCCTCGTCTTCCTGCGGCAAAAGGCGGCCGGCTGCCTCAATCACGGTAACCTCGCTGCCGAAACGCCGGAACATCTGCGCGAACTCCAGCCCCACCGCGCTACCTCCCAGAATAATGAGGTGCGGAGGCACGAAATCGACGTCCATCATGGAGGAATTGGTCAGATAAGGAACCTCATCCAGACCAGGAATGTCTGGAATCCTGGCTCGCCCTCCTACATTCAGAAAGATACGTCCTGAAATCAGGGTTTTATCGCCTACGGCGACTGTGTGCGGCGCGGTAAAACGTGCATGCCCCTTGATCACTTCGCAGTTCGGCAGGCTTCGCAGCGATTTTTCCACCTCGGCGTGCGCGACAACTTCGTCCTTGCGTGCTTTCAGCTTCTTCATATCGACTTGCAAGTCGTTGCAGAATTGGCGTGCCAGGTGAATTGCGTAGGCGCTGGCGACCAGCGTTTTGGTGGGAGTGCAGCCGGTGTTGACGCAGGTTCCGCCGAACAATTTTCGCTCGATGACGGCGATTTTCATCCCCGCCTTGGAAAGCCGCGCGGCCAGCGACGGGCCAGCCTGCCCGGTACCAATAATGATGGCGTCATGCGTGTTCATGAAATGAATGAGCGTGCAGGGTCTCTAATGTTTCGATGTAGCATAGCACTATGCTCGCAAAAAGGTTAGCGGAAGCTCGGAGGCAGACGGATTCCTTGTTTGAAATGGTGAAGCCGGAGGCCCTTTATGACCGCCCGGTGGCCGAAAGACATCGCGTCATTTTCTATCTCGGCCACCTGGAAGCATTTGATTCTAATCTGCTAAAGGGCGGCCCACGATCGGAGATGGACAAGCTTTTCGCCTTCGGAATCGACCCGGTGGGCGGAGGCCTGCCGACCGATCAGCCGCGCGATTGGCCATCGATTGAAGAGATTCGAAAATACAATCTCAACATTCGTTCGGCGATTGACCGGATGCCCGAAAACGAGCAGTTGTGGAATGTGGCGATCGAGCATCGCTTGATGCACGCGGAAACTTTGGCGTACATGCTGCATCAGATGCCTTTTGAGACGAAGGTGGCGCAGCCAAGCTCGACCATGGAGGCGCGAGCGGCGCGGCCCGGCATGATTACGATTCCGGAGGGTACCGTTACGCTGGGCCGGTCCGAGGGATTTGGATGGGATAACGAATTCGACGCGCATGAAGTTCATGTCGCGGAGTTTGCCATCGATCGATATAAGGTGACAAACGGCGATTATCTTAATTTTATTCGCGCGGGCGGATATCAGGATGAATCACTGAAATGGCTTACTGATAAAGGGATTCAACAGCCGGTGTTCTGGAAGAACGAGAGTGTATATCGAACTATGTTTGCGGAAATTCCGATGCCGCTTGACTGGCCGGTTTATGTCAGTCATTCCGAAGCGGCGGCGTACGCTCGCTGGGCGGGTAAATCGCTGCCGACTGAGGCGGAATGGCAGCGTGCCTCCCAGACTTCGCGGCCCGGAAATACGGATTTCGAGCGTTGGGATCCAGTGCCGGTGACGGCCGACGCGAGCATGATCGGGAACGGGTGGGAGTGGACCTCGACTCTGTTCAAACCGTTTCCAGGGTTTCAGCCGTTTCCTTTTTATCCGGGCTACTCGGCAAATTTTTTCGACGATCAGCATTACGTGATGAAGGGCGGCTCGGCGCGCACCGCGTCGTGCCTGCTGCGGCCTTCCTTCCGGAACTGGTTTCAACCGCACTACCAATACGTCTATAGTGGATTTCGTTGCGTGACTCGATGACCTTAACAACCACCGTTCAGACCCGGTTTGCTGAAGAAGTGTGCGCCGGGTTGACTAAGCCCGGACAGAAGGAGCTGCCGTCGAAGTATCTTTATGACGCCGTAGGATCGCGGTTGTTCGACGTGATCACGGAGCTTCCCGAATACGGGCTGACGCGGGCGGAGGATCGCATACTGGATCGCCACGCGCGGGAAATCGCGACTCGCGTTCCGCATTCGGTGGCGATTGCGGAGCTGGGCAGCGGGAGTGGAATCAAGACCCGGCGCATTTTGGGCGCTTTATCGCGCGATCACCAGGCGCGCTATTTCCCCATCGAAATTTCGCATACCGCCCTCGCGGCGTGCGAGCGGGAGATGAGGGACATCGGCTCGCTGAGCGTGGTCGGAATCGAACGCGAATATCTGGATGGCCTGCTGGAAGTGGCTGCACGCCGGCGGCTGGGCGAGCATTTGCTGGTGCTGTTCCTGGGCAGCACCATTGGAAATTTCGAGCCTGCGGCTGCGCTGGTATTTTTGCGTAAGATCCGGTCCATGCTGAATCCCGGCGATTTTCTGCTGCTCGGCACCGACTTGTTAAAGCCGGTTCCCATGCTGCTCGATGCCTATGACGATCCTTTGGGAGTCACGGCGGCGTTCAACTTGAATTTACTCGCGCGCATCAATCGCGAGCTGGGCGGACACTTTGTGCTTTCGCAGTTTGAGCATGAGGCGCGCTTCAACGAGAGTGCGCGCAGCATCGAGATGCATTTGCGGGCCAAGCAGGCGCAGGCGGTTTCGATTGACGCGGCCGATATCACCATTGCGTTTCGCGAGGGCGACACCATCTGGACGGAGAGCAGCCACAAATACCGCCGGCCTGAGATTCCGTTGATGGCGGCCGAAAGCGGATTCGTATGCTCGGCGCAGTGGATCGACGAAGAGTGGTGCTTCGCTGAGAATTTGTGGGTGGCTGGAGTGTAAACTGTCCTACGGATGAAGATTCTTTTCAACCGTCGACGAGCGCTGGCCGCTCTGGCTGGCGCGGTGCCTGCACTGAGCTACGCGCAGGCTCGGGACCTGGAGATTGCCAGAGGACCTTTTCAGGGGACTCGGGAATCGCTCAAAGCCTATCGCACGCCCGATTGGTTTCGAGACGCGAAGTTCGGGATTTGGGCGCATTGGGGTCCGCAATCGGCTCCGGAGGACGGCGACTGGTATGCGCGCAATATGTACATGGAAGGGAGCGCGCAGTATAAATTTCACGTGGAGCATTACGGACATCCCTCCAAGGTCGGCTTCAAGGATGTGATCGAAACGTTCAAGGCCGACAAATGGGATCCCGAGCGCCTGATGGATTTATATGTGAAGGCGGGAGCGAAGTATTTCGTGAGCATGGGCGTGCATCACGATAATTTCGACATGTGGAATTCGCGATACCAGGCGCGATGGAACGCGGCGAAGACGGGTCCGAAGAAAGATATCGTCGGATTGTGGAAGCAGGCGGCGCGCAAGCGGGGATTGCGCTTCGGCGTGAGCGAGCATCTTTCGAACAGCTTTGACTGGCTGGCGCCGTCGCATCTGAGTGACAAGACGGGCCAGTTCGCAGGCGTTGCTTATGACGGTGCCGATCCTCATTATTCCGACCTCTATCACAGCTACGCCGGCATGCCCGCCGATTTCGCGGAGACCGCGAAGGCCATGGGACGGGCGGCTCCCGAGCGCTGGAAGCAGCAATATTTTGACCGCATCCGCGATCTAGTGGACCAGCATCAGCCGGATCTTCTATATACCGATGGAGCGATTCCGTTCGACGAATACGGGCTGAGCCTGGTGGCGCATGAGTTCAATGTAAGCGCGAAAACGCATGGCAAGGTGGAAGCGGTTTATAACAGCAAGGCGGCCACGGATTGCGCCGAAGGCACGTGCGTGCTGGACGTGGAGCGGGGCCTGGTGAACAAGATCTGGCCGGAGCCTTGGCAGACCGATACTTGCATCGGCAACTGGCATTACAAGAAGGGAATCGCCTATAAGAGTCCAAAGACCATCGTCGATATGCTGGTGGACATCGTGAGCCGCAACGGAAATCTGCTGTTGAATTTTCCGCTGCCGGGGAGCGGGGAACTGGATGGGGAGGAGCTGCGGATTCTTTCGTCGATCACCGATTGGATGAAAGTGAATAGTGAGGGGATTCACGGGACCCGTCCGTGGAGGGTGTACGGCGAGGGGCCCAGTCTTTCCAGTGTGGAAACGAGTGCGGGATTTAATGAGAAGAATCGCAAGGAACTGACGGCCGAGGAGATTCGTTTTACGGCCAAGGGCGATCGGATTTATGCGTTCGTGATGGGCTGGCCGAACGGCGAGAGCATGGTGAAATCGATGGACAAGAAGGTCCACAACGTGGAGCTGGTGGGGCATAAAGGGAAATTGAAGTGGTCGCAGGATGAGGCGGGGTTGAAGGTGCGGATGCCGGCGGAGAAGCCTTGCGAGTATGCCATCGCGTTGAAGATTGCAATTTAAGAATACCCGGTGATGTGTGTGCCGCGTCGACTTTCCGGAGCAGGCAGCACCCTCATCCCCTGGTTGACGCCAGGGGTTATAACCCCGTCCCGTCAGGGCGAACTGTCGCGATATCGAGGGGACGGCGGCCGACCGGCGATACCGGTCACTCTAATGGAAAAATCTTCCTCGCAACTGCGCGGCCGTAAATTCTCTGTGCCCGACGAAATCCAGGAGCTTTCTCTCTTTGGAAATAATCTGATCGACCAGTTCATGGAGCCGCTCGCGCCCCGAATCGGGGACTGTGATCAGACCGTTCTCATCGCCATGCAGCATATCGCCGGGGCGGATGGTCATTCCGGCGATCTCCACCGGCATACTGCTGCGGACGATTCTATAGTTGGCGTGGCTGGCCACGGCGCCGCGCGCGAAATAGTGAAACCCGATTTTCCGCACCGCGGTCAGGTCGCGCACACCGCAATCGCTCACCAGGCCGACTGCGCCCAGGCGAGTGAAGATCGTCGCCATCACTTCGCCCGCATGAGTGGCGCGGTCGCGGTCTCCGCCGATCTCCTGAATCACGACAACCGCCGGCTTGGGCGAGGCCTCCACGGCTTCAAACAGCTCGACAAAGGCTTCTTCCGATTTCGGAGCTCCGAGCGTGACGGTCTCGGCCTGTGCGGTGACGGCATAACCGCACATGGGTCCGAATTCAGGAAACAGGCATTTCAAATCGAGCGACGCGTAGCCTTCGGCGCGCGGGCGTAGGTCCAATAGCTCAATCGCGTTTGCCAGCGTCGCCGTATCCACGGTTTTCAGAAATTCGATTAATTTCGCGTCTGTATCTGCCATCTTATGTAGAGGGTATCGTATCCACAACGGAGCGCGGGTTATTCTGAAAGATACATGAGAACAGCGTTCGCATTTCTATCAGCCGCAGTGCTGGGAGTTGCGCAGCCGCAGATTGGCACGATGCTCAGCGAGCTGGCCTCCGTTCATCAATTCGATCAGGTCGCGATTTCGCCCAACGGAAAACGCGCGGCGTGGATCGAAGCGGACACGCTCTACATCGCGGAGCCGGGCGGCAAGGGCGCGCCCACGCGCGTATCGGGCGTCAAGCGCGACTTGGCGTGGTCGCCTGCGAGCGACAGTATCGCCTTTCTATCGGACCGCGATAAGAAGGGGCAAATGCAGCTTTATGTAGTTCCTTCCGCGGGCGGACGGGCGCGCAAGCTGACCAATCTCACGGGCTATTTGACGGACCCTCGCTGGTCGCCCGATGGGTCGCGCATCGCGGTGCTGTTCGCCGAAAGTGCTCCTGGCGGCGGAGGTCCTCTCGAAGCGGAGCCAGTCGAAACCGGGGTGATCGGAGGCGAGATTCACAACCAGCGGTTGACGCTGGTGGACGCCGCGTCGGGCGCGTCGAAACAAGTTTCGCCGGCCGACATGAACGTCTATGAATACGACTGGTCGCCTGACGGAGGCAGCTTCGCGCTGAGCGCAGCGCCGGGACCCGGAGATAACAACTGGTGGATTGCGCAGTTGTACACCATGTCCGCCGACACCGGAAAATTGAAATCGATCTTCCGGCCGGAAAACGCAGATTGCGGTTCCGCGGTGGTCGCCCGATGGATCGTCGATCGCGTTCGTTCAGGGCTTGATGAGCGACGAAGGTTTCACTGGCGGCGACGTTTACACAATTGCGTCGTCGGGCGGCCAAGCGGTCAATCGCACTCCGGACCGAAAATCTTCTGTGAGTTCCTTGCAATGGATTTCCAATCAGAAGATTCTGTTCACAGAGGTCGTCGGGGGCGGCAGCGCGATCAGCACGCTGGAAATTCCGTCGGGCCGGACGGAGCGCTTGTGGCAGGGCGGCGAGAACATCCACGATGAAGGCAACTTCGCGAACTTCTCGGTGGCGCGCGACGGAAAAACCGCCGCGGTGATTCGCAGCGACTGGCAGCATCCTCCGGAAATTTGGGCGGGCGCCATCGGCGATTGGAAGCAGATCACCCACGCCAATTCGAATCTGCACCCCAAGTGGGGCGAGGTCAAAAATATCGAATGGACTAACGACGGGTTCACAATTCAGGGCTGGCTGCTGTATCCCGCGGGACTATGATGCGTCGAAACGCTATCCAATGGTGGTCTCGATTCACGGCGGCCCCGCGAATCTGAACGCGCAGCATTGGCCCGGCGACCGCTTCGATATGACGGTGCTCTCCGCGTTCGGCTATTTCGTATTTTTCCCGAATCCGCGCGGTAGTTACGGCGAAGGCGAATCCTTCACGCGCGCCAACGTGAAAGATTTCGGCTACGGCGATCTGCGGGACATCCTCGCTGGCGTCGACGCGGTTCTGAAAACCATTCCAGTGGATGAGAATCGACTCGGCGTGGCCGGATGGAGCTACGGAGGCTACATGACCATGTGGACCGTGACGCAGACGAATCGCTTCCGCGCGGCCGTGGCTGGAGCCGGGATCGCGAACTATCAGAGTTACTATGGAGAGAATTCCATCGACCAGTGGATGATTCCTTATTTCGGAAAATCGGTGTATGACGATCCGGCGGTGTATGCAAAGAGCTCGCCCATCACGTTCATCAAAAATGCGAAAACGCCGACGCTGGTAGTGGTTGGCGAACGCGATGGCGAGTGTCCGGCGCCGCAGTCCTACGAATTCTGGCATGCGTTAAAAGCGCAGGGAACTCCGACGGAGCTGGTGGTTTATCCCGGCGAAGGACATATGTTCCGCAACGCGGAGCATAAGCGGGACCTGATGGAGCGAACAGTGAAATGGCTAAACCAGTATCTGCAATAACGCGGCGCGCCGCCATCTCTATTGCCGCGGGATCACTGCTCGGCAAGCCGATTCATCCTTTCACGCCGGTCACTTTCGCCGTGCCTGCCAACGCGTGCGACTGCCACACGCACATCATCGGCGATCCCAAGCAGTTTCCGTTTTTCGCAGGACGCGTTTACACTCCGGAGCCCGCTTCGCCGCAGGATCTGGCGGCGCTCCATCGCGCGATGCACGTCAAGCGCGTAGTCATTGTGACCCCGAGCGTGTACGGCACCGATAATTCCGCAACTTTGTACGGGATCAAGATGCTCGGCGCGAGCGCGAGAGGTATCGCCGTGATCGACGATAAAATGTCGGAGCAGGACTTCGACACTCTGGCGTCGGCGGGCATTCGCGGCATCCGCTTAAACCTCGCGACAGGCGCGCAAGCCGATGCATCGACCGTTCGACAGCGCTTGACGGTCGCGATCGGGAGGATCAAAGGGGCGCACAACTGGCATCTGCAAGTCTACACCGCCGCAGCGTCCATACCCGCCATTAAGGAAGTGGCGTTGGCTTCGCCGGTCCCCGTGGTGTTCGATCATTTCGGAGGCATTCAATCCGCCCAGGGACCCAACCAGCCCGGCTTCGCGGATCTGATCGATCTGCTGCGCGCGGGCAGCGCATACGTCAAACTTTCAGCGCCCTATCGAGTCTCGACCCAGGCGCCGGATTACGCGGATGTCGCGCCCTTCGCGAAGGGCCTGATCGTCGCCAATCCGGATCGCGTGTTATGGGGCACGGATTGGCCTCACCCCAATACGACCCCGTCCACCAAGGTTTCCGCGCCGCTGGTGGTCGACGATGGACGGCTGTTTAACCACTTTGCAGCTTGGTGCCAGGATCCACAGCTCATCCGGAAAATTCTGGTGGATAACCCGAGTCACCTCTACGGCTTTTAACCTGACGTCTAATGGAAATGCCCGATTCAGACGATAACAGTTACAAGATGCCAAACTGGCCAGACGATCTTTCGAGCTGCACCCTGGAAGAGATCTTTACGTCGGAAATCGACAACCGCGCGTGGTACAAGGAGCTCAGGCTTCAGAATACTGCGCTGGTGAATAGCCGACTCGCGAAGAACATCAGCCAGGACGAATACACGGTTACCCGCCGCGAAACCACCGAAGCTGCCGCAGAATGTAAGCGCCGCGGAGCGATTCTGGTCCGCGAAATTACGCGCCGCGTTGCACGCTGATCGCTGGCTCCTGCGGTTTCCCGCATAAAGGCGCCGTGGATTGGATGAAATCCCAGCGGTCCGCTTCGTACCAACAACCGCCCTTCAGGAATTTGATAAATGACCCGACAGGCTGGCTTTCGCGCTCATCGGTAAATAAGTGTTTCGATCCAGGTGATATAGAAACCCTGCGCTCCGGTAAATTCCGATCCCCCGGGCTCCAGGCGAAAAACGGATTCGTAACCACGAACCGGTTCAGGCTCATCGAAAACCTCTCGATTCCTTCTTATAAGATTTATAACTCAACTTTAGAATTATTGTTGCCCAAAAACAGCTGCCGATCAGCTTATTTTTTGCTACGGTATTCCCGATGGGACTCTCGTCACGCATTCGAGCGGTGAATACGGCCACGGATTCTGAGAATCGAATCCATGACGATCAGGTTGCGGCGGAATACGGATTTCGCCGCGGTCTGGTTCCTGGGGTAACTATATATGGATACATGGCGAGCGCCGCGCTCGAGCGGCTAGGACCTTTTTGGCTGACCCGCGGCGCCATTGACGTTCGATTTGTTGAGCCTTTCTATGAGGGCGAAGAAGTGTCGGTCGCGGTGGCGGATCAGCCGGATGGGCGAATTAAAATCGAAGCCGGATCTCGGGCCTCCGCTACGGCGTGGATGCTCGACGAGTCCCCGTCCGCGGATTATGCTGCCGGGACTCGGAAGCCGAAACAACCGGCCACGCGCGAAACCATCGTCGCCGGAACTATTCTCGCAGGCCTGGAAAAGACACTGGATTTATCCCAGCCCGGCGTGTGCGCGCCGCTCGAGGCGTTCATCGGTCCTGAACGATTCGCTCATCCCGCTGTCATTCTCGGGCTGGCAAATGAGCTCTTGATGCACAATTATGAGCTCGGTCCATGGATCCATGCCTCCAGCGAAATCCGCAATGCAAGTCCCGCACGGGATGGCGAGTGCGTCCACGCACGCGGTAAAATCGTGGACGCTTATGAGCGCAAAGGACACGAGTTCGTCGTGCTGGACGTCGCAGTCGTGAGCGGAACGCATCTGCTGACCCGCATTCGCCACACCGCGATTTGGAAGCCTCGAAAATGACCGGACTTCGTTTCACCTGCCAGCGCGGCTGCATCAACTGTTGCGACCAGGTCGGCTTCGTGTATCTGACGGAGGCCGATCTGCTGCGCGCTGCCAAATTCATGAACATGTCGCCCAGCGCGTTTGAAAAGAAATACGTCTATCGCACACGATATCAGCTGCGATTCCGCAAGCCTCGACAAAAACAGTGCCCTTTCCTCCTGGAGCACAGTTGCAGTCTGCATCCCGCGAAGCCCACGCAATGCAGAACCTTTCCGTTCTGGCCCGAACTGGTGGAAAATCGCGAAGAATGGTCGCGCACGGGCGAATATTGTCCCGGCATCGGCAAGGGCCCGCTGATCCAGATCGGCACGGCGATGGAGATGGCCGAAGAGCATCGCCGGGCGTATCCCGCGGATTACCTCTGACTTAAGCCTCCATCGACGGCGATTAACTGGCCCGTGACAAAAGTCGTGGCCGTCAGAAAATACATCACCGCATCGGCGATTTCATCGGCGGTGCCGGCGCGTCCGGCAGGCGTCCTCGCGATCAAACCTTTCACGCGCTCATCCAGCTCGCCAAATGGAATAACCCCTGGCGCGACCGAATTCACGGAAATTTTGGGAGCCCAAGCCTTCGCCAGAGCGCGGGTCAACATCACGACTCCGGCCTTCGACGCGCAATAGTGCGCGTGATGCGCCCATGCTTTGATCGCTCCCAGCGAGCTGATATTGACGATCCTGCCCCCTTCGCCGTTGAGCATGTGCCTGGCAGCTTGCTGGCAGCAAAAGAAGGTCGCCTTCAAATTGATGGAATGAATAAAATCCCAATCGGCCTCCGTGACCTCCAAAGGATCGATGCGGGTGAAGCGCGCGGCGTTGTTCACCAGTCCATCGATGCGTCCGTAATCTTGCGAAATCTGGTTGAATAACAACTTTATTGCATCGATGTTGCCCAGATCAGCGCGATATAAACCTGCATTCCCGCAATCTTTTGCAGTCTTTCGGGCCTCTTCTTCGGACTCGTTGTAGTGAACCACGACCTGCGCCCCTTCCTTCGCCAGACGCAAAGCGATTGCGCGTCCGATGCGCTTGGCAGAGCCGGTCACCACAATCACGCGATTATTTAATACTGTCACGTCACCATCTTACAGAGACTAAAATGAAGCTTGCGCCACAGGCGTCTTCTCGACGTCGGTGAAGGGTCATAAGACAGCTCGGGGACCTGTTCTACTTCGGAGGAGGCGGTTTAGTGGCTCGGAGTAGACACGAGCTACTAATTCGCCTAATAGGCCGGATATCAGGATGGTTGCTGCGAAGAGGAGTGGGACTTGTTTTAGTGGCTTGCCACTGTTCAGGAAGAGTTGGAAGAAGGCGAAGACTATGAACATGTGGGTTAGATAGACTTCGTAGCTGCGCTCGCCTAGCTTAGTTATCGGACTTAGGATTGCTGGGGCTTTCCATTGGGTTTGGGCGCTGGCGGCGATTAGCAGGCACGTGCCTGCTGCCAATATTGTCATGCTTGGGGCGATCGGCCGGTAGTAGGAGAGGGTGAAGAGAAGGAGTGCGGCGCCTACGGTAGCGCAAAGCCGGCTGCGACCCAACACTGCGGAAAGCCAGGGGAGAGACAGCCTTTTTCGCGACGGAACCAGTTTTGCTTTTTCGGGTTCTGAGGGGCGAAAAAGGCAGTCAGTCCCCTGATCTGGGCCGCCGCCGAGCAGTAAGGCAGTGAGGCATCCCAATGCGATGGCGTCCATGCCTCCTAAGTAGGAATACTCTCGCCAGATTTCGTTGCCATGGCTGCGGCTGATTGGGCCCAGGATTACGCATGTTATTAAGAGTCCTATGAAGAGCTTGGTGTGGCGGCGAACCAGGGGGAAGACTAAGTAGAACACTTCTTCTACTGACAGTGACCACAGGATATCCCAGTTCGCAGGCAAGTAGCCGTGGTTCGCTTCCAGCACGTTGATGTGGAAAGTTAGCGCCGCTAGCAGGGCTCTGGGTAACGTTGCAACTTTTGGGTTGATTAAGAAGATCTTGACATGCGCCAGGTCTAGAGTGCTGAGGATGGCCAGTAAGAGGATCAGCAGCGGGGCGATTCTGGCGAATCTTAGGCGGTAGAACGCGGGGATGTCGATGCCATTGCCCCAGCGGCGCATCGCTGTCGTGGTGATCAGGAAGCCGGAGACGGCGAAGAAGATTTGTACTCCTTGCTGGCCGTTCCAGACCAGAGCGTCGGGGACATGAGAGGGGATTTTCGCGCCGCGCAGGCGGATATAGATGTGGTTCATCATCACCAGAAAAATTGCGAGGCCGCGCAGGAGGTCGACGCCGTCGAGTCTGGTTTTGGAAGCGATGTTCTATTTTGCAGTAATCTGGTGGCTGAATGTTGTTACTTGCCGCGGTTGCGATGGTTGCGATGCCGGATTGGGTTCCCGCCCGATGGTTTTCTAAAGATCCGGCTACGTTGAAGCTGGTGGAATCGACGCCGGTGAATTGCCTGTTGATGGAGAAGGCCGATTGGTCGCCGGAGTTTACCCGGGCGGCGGCGGCGCGGGGGATCGCGACTCTGGGAGTGGTGACGGGAAGCGCCAATGCGGCGGATATCGCGGCGGAAGCTAAGAAGGCCGGGTTGACGGGATTGGCAGTCGAAGGATCGTTGAGCGCGGGGCGCGTGGACATGCCGGTGGTGGATTTGACGAATCGGGCGGAGATGAAATTTTCCTCCGACGCGCAGGTGCTGGCGACCAAACAGGGGATGTGGCCGGGAATTCGGGCGGAGCAGGACGGGCTGATCGCGGCGCCGACGGGGGCTCCTTGGATCGACACGAATACTGGGTTTCTGAGGTATGCACGCGTGTCGACTCGTGCGGCGATCTGGATCGCGAACCGGGTTCCGGCGAAGGCGCATCCTTTAGTCACGGCGTATCTGGCGGCGATCGGGGATGCGGGGATGACCGGCGCTCGATGGGTGCTGGATTTCGACGATCAGTTTGCGCGAGGGCTCGTGAAGGGCGATCCGGAGGCGCTGAAGAACTGGGCGTTGATCGTCGAGCATGTGAAGTTTTATGAGGATCACAAGGAGTGGCGCGGGTTCGCCATGCGGTCGACGTTGGCGCTGGTCGAGGCGCCGGAGAGCGGGGCGCTGATTTCGGGAGGCGTGCTGGATATGATGGCGACCAAGCATACTCCGGTGACGCCGGTGCCGGCGGGGACGCTCGATTCGAAGTCGCTGCTGCATTCGAAGATGGCGGTGAACGTCGATCCGGAGCTGCTATCGGCGAGTCAGAAAGAGGCTCTCAAAGCTTTTACGCGGGCCGGTGGAACGTTGCTGACGGGTCCGCCGGGGTGGAGATTTCCGGCCTTGCAGCCCGATCAGATTACGCTCGATAAGAAAGATCTGGAGACGCTCGATTCCATTTGGAAGGAGCTGAATTCAGTCACCGGGCGCGAGAATCTGGGAGCGCGTCTGTTCAACGTCGGCAGTATGCTGTCGAATTTATTGGAATCGCCGGATGGGAAGCAGGTGGTGTTGCAACTGGTGAATTATTCGGATTTTCCGGTGGCGGATATTACGGTTCACGTGCTGGGGAAATTCAAGCACGCGACGCTGGTGCGGCCGGATGCGGCGGCGCAGAAGCTTGACGTGTATGACGTGGAGGAAGGAACGGGGGTGGATGTTCCCTCATTGGGGGCGCTGGGGGCGCTGGTTTTAGAGCCTTAGAGCGAACCGAGCGCGTCGAGTTCCTGTTGGATGCTTCTAAGGCGGCGTTTGCGCACGACGATGAAGGCCACCAGCCAGACGACTAGTAAGATGCAGAACGGCGCTCCGTTGGTCAGGATCGCTGGATTTTCGGATGCGGCGCGCATCACTGACGGGATTTCAGAGGCGGTAAACACGATCGCGCCGGGCAGCAGAGGCGCCAGCATTCGCCAGGCGTGGTATTGGCTGGCGCGCGACCGTAGCAGTTCGCGGCGGTAGGCGTCAAGACCTGTATCGGCCGGGGCCGGCGCGGCGGGCCAGAGGCGCTGGTGCATTTGATACATCGTGTAGAGCAAACCGGCGGCCAGCAGAATCAATCCCACGCGCGCAGCGGCGTTCGGGGTCTTCATAAAAACATATCCGAGGAAGGCCGCGGTTGCGAGACAAACCAGGTCGGTGGCGATCACGATCCAAAGATTTCTCGAGCGCAGCTGTTCGGCTTTAAGTTTGAAATAGGCGGGTGACACTTTGATCTCCTCTGAGTTCTGGTTCTGCCAGATGGTTTGTGGATCGTTATTCGGCATGGGCTGCTCCGCTGTGGAACTGACGGGCTAAGACATTCTTGATGCGATGAATTTTCATGGCGACGTTGGCGGGGGAAAGTCCGGTAATTTCGCCAGTGGAGGCGGCGTCGAGGCCTTCGAGGTAGGACACGATCACCTGGCGATCGAGCGGCTTTAACTTCTGGATCAGGCGAGTGAGCCTTTCTGTTGCGAGATGGGAGTCTGAGGGGGTTTCCGAGGCGATTTGATCCAGCTCTTCAAGGCTGACGAGAGTTGAATAGATGCGGCGCTGACGGACGATCTGCGTCGACGCAGTGTTATGGGCGACGCGATAGATCCAGGTGCGGAGCGAACATCGATGGTCGTAGATGGCGAGACTGCGCCAGATGGCGAAATGGATTTCCTGGAGCAGGTCGCGACGTTTATCGGGATCGAACTCGTAGGCCCGGGCGAGGCGGTCGAGGGAGGGGCCGAACTGGGCCGCGGCTTCCTTATATAGTTCGTCCTGAGTAGCCACTTGGGATGCGATTACGCTCACATCCAAGGTAGTCTTTGGCAGGAGGAATTCCTAACACTCTCGAAAACATCAGGGGCTGAATGGCGGGGCGAAAAGTGGGGACAGCCCGCTCTGTCCACGGCGGCGCAGTTGATACGTGCCGCCTTTGGCGATTGCGGGCGCCTTGGGATAGAGTAGGCAGTCCACTTTTCGCAGTTTATTTTGGACGGCGGAGGTAGGCGATCGTTGCGGTGATCAGCAGGAGTCCGATGGGGGCGGCGGGCGATCCGCCTAAAACTGTCAGGTGAGCAATAATGGCTCCCACCATTACGGTGACTAATAAGGCGGCCGCGTAAAAGGTATAGCGGGGGATCAGGAGACCGATGGCTCCCAGGACTTCGAGCAGGCCGGTGACATAACGAAACCATTGACCAACGCCGACTTTTTCGAATACCTGAACCATTTGCGGGATGCCTGCGAGTTTCGATCCACCCGCGGCGAGGAAGGCGGCAGCGGCGATAATTTGCAGGCCCCAGAGGGCAATATTCGCTCCTTTTTTAGAAGCGGGTGCGTAAACGGCGGGTTGAGCCATGGTTGCAATCTCCTTAGTCAAGATGTTAGCTTCGAGTATCCCGAAGGCGATTCTATTGATGTCAATATAAAATGAACGATTCAGAAAAAACACCCAGCGGTACCCACGTATGGCTGATTCTGATTAAAGCATTTCACTCGATCGGGGGGCGGGTGGGTCCGCGCCTACGGAAGAGCGGACTGGGGGAGACGGATTTTCGCGTGCTGGAGGTGCTGTTTCACAAAGGCGCTTTACCGGTGAACCTGATTGGTCCCAAAGTTTATCTGACACCCGGTTCGATCAGCACCGCGGTCGACCGTCTTCACCGGCAAGGCCTGGTTTCGCGCTGCGAAAACGGGGAGGACCGCCGCGTTCGCATCGTCGACCTGACGGCCAAGGGAAGAAAATTGATCGCACGCGTTTTCAAGAATCATGCCGAAGATATGGAGCGAATGGTTCAAGTGCTGTCGCCAGCGGAGCGTATTCAGCTGGTGCACGCACTCAAAAAACTGGGTAGGCACGCGGCGGCGAGCCGGGAAGGGCAATAGCGGCTCGGGAGAGCCGGGCACTTCATCTCGGATCTGCCGCGGGGAAAGACAGTGGGTCCAAGGGAGCGGATTTTAGAGAGTCGCGCCCCAGCTTCCGGCGAATGCTTTGCGCGAAGCGGCGGATCCAATCGAAGGTCAGGCTGAACAGGAACCGGAGGCCGCGGAGAAAATATTTTCCCAGGCGGAACATACCCCAGGCCGCGGCAAGAACGACCACGGCGATGATCATCAGCATAAGTCCCGCGTCAGTGGGAGATAGGCTTTCGAGGAATTGGCCGAATGGTCCATCTAGTTGGATGTATCCATGCCGCTCCCAGAGTTCCGGGAGCAGAAATCTGGTGAGACCGATCAGCATGACGATGGAGCCGCACAGCGCCAGGCCGCCAGCGAGCGCATAGTAGGCGACGAGAATGCCAGCGAGTGCCGCGAGGAGTCCCAGCAGGACGGCGAATCCGCCGAAGCCGAGAGGAAGTCCGAACAGTGCGATGAGGATCGCGCCCCCGATATAGAGGGGAAGATTGCGGCGGACGCCGGTGCGCATCAGGACGCCGGGGAGCCGGTCCGACACGACGTCTGCAGGTTCGCCGAAGTTCCTCAGCACGGCAAGGATGCGGGCGACATCGTCGCTGCCGGGCATCTGCTCATAGGCGTCGTGCAAGTGCGATCGGATCTCGCGCAGAAAATCCGCCTGTTCCAGAGCGGGTAATTGACGGAGGTGCGACTTAACACGCTCCACATAGTCATTGGCAATGGTCGCGACCACATCGGGATATTCGTTCATATTTTTTAGCCTTTTCGCATGACTAGTTTTTTCGCGGCCGGCTGCTCTGTCCAGTTCCGCTGGGCGAGGGAGACCAGCAGAGCGAACTCCTGGCTCAAGTCGTTGAAGACCTGGCGGCCCATGGGAGTCAATGTGTAGTACTTGCGGGGCGGACCCTGATCCGATTCGACCCATTCCGAGCGTACCAGTCCGTCGCGATCCAGGCGAGCAAGGATGGGATAGATCGTGCCTTCCTTAATGGACATGGATCCGGTTGCGGTGAGGACGCGCACCAGCGAATAGCCGTAGTGCCGCTGGTGAAAGAGCACCCCCATGACCGCGAGCTCCAGAATGCCCTTGCGCAGTTGGGTAATGCGACGATCTTTGCTGTCGTCCGGGTACTCCACAATACACAGTATACGCTAATACATAGTACCGAAGTTCCCTTGAATTCAGAATTATTTGGTAGCGGCTCAAACGTTATAAACTGGGTTCATGACACGTCGCGAGTTGCTTGCCTTGGCCGCTGGTGCTCCTCTGCTTCGGGGGGCTGTGCCGCCGGCTCCTCCTGTGGCGATTGCGCCGACCTCTTACACGGATAAGCTGGACGATCAGATCGAATGGATGTTCGATCAACTGGGTGGCGCGGGGCGCCTGGTTAAGAACAAGACCGTTACCATCAAGATGAACCTTACGGGGAGCCCGACGCTTAAGTTTCAAGGACGAGCCCTGGGGGTCACGCACTACACGCATCCGGCCACGGTGATGGCCATGGTCAGCGTGCTGGACGCGGCCGGGGCGAAGCGCATCCGGCTGGTCGAAAGCGCGTGGGGCACGGGCGGTCCGCTCGAAGAATATCTGCTCGATTCCGGTTGGAATGTGCGCGCGCTCAAGAACGCTTCGCAGAAACTGGAGTTCGAGAATACCAACGCACTCGGCCTGGGCAAGAAATATTCGCGGCTTAAAGTTCCGAATGGCGGCCATATTTATCCGTCGTTCGATCTGAATCATTCTTATGAAGACACGGACGTCTTCATGTCCATGGCGAAGCTGAAGAATCACGCGACTTGCGGTGTGACGCTCGCCATGAAGAACTGCTTCGGCATCACGCCGGCGTCGATATATGGGGATGACGCGGGCATCCATGAGCCGAACGAGAAGCCGACCAAGGGCCGCAGCGATGTTTGCCACATCGGAAAGCGACAGCCTTCAGCGACAGCGGCCGCGGAACACGATCCTTCGACCAGCCGCCAACCCGGATACCGCATGCCGCGCATCGTGGCCGACCTGGCGGCGACGCGCCCCATCGACATCGCGTTTATCGACGGCATTGAGACCGTTTCGGGCGGCGAAGGTCCGTGGATTCGCGGGTTGAAACACATCACGCCCGGCGTGCTCATCATGGGCACCAACGCGGTGACAACGGACACGGTGGCCACCGCGGTGATGGGTTACGATCCGCGGGCGAAGCGCGGCACCAAGCCTTTCGAAACCTGCGACAACACGCTGCTGCTGGCGGAGGCGCTGGGAGTGGGATCGGCCGATTTATCGCGCATCGAGGTCCGCGGCGCACCGATCGCCAAGGTGCGGTATCAGTTCAGCTGAGCGCAATGCCGCACATCTCGCTGCCGGTCATTCCCAAGCTGACGGTCACTTCGGTGATCGACATTCTGGCGGTCGCGATTCTGATTTATCAACTGCTGGTGATTATTCGCGGGCGGCGCGCGGCGTACGTGTTGAGCGGGTTGTGGATCCTGATGCTGGTGTACCTGGTGGCCGCGTATGCTCGCCTGGAGCTGCTGCGGTCCGTATTGGCGGCACTCGCGCCTTACACGGGAATTGCGCTGATCGTGATGTTCCAATCGGAAATCCGCCGGTTCCTGGCGCGGCTGGGGCGCAGCCGCTGGCTCGGCTTGGGAGGAGAGCTCGAGCGGCGTGAAGCTGTCGACGAAATACTGCTCGCGGTAGAGCAGATGTCGGAATTGAAGATGGGCGCGCTGATCGTCGTCGAACGGGACATCGGCCTGCGGACCTTTATCGAAAGCGGCGTGGCTCTGAACGCCAACGTATCGCGCGATCTGCTCTGCGCGATTTTTTATCCCGGCGCGGCGCTGCATGACGGCGCGGTGATCCTGCAAGGCGAGCATATCGCGGCAGCCGCGTGTTTTCTTCCCCTGACCATGAATCCGGGAATGCTGCGCAAGCACGGAACCCGGCATCGCGCGGCGATTGGAGTCACGGAAGAAACCGATTGCCTGGCCATCGTGGTTTCTGAAGAGACGGGACAGATCTCCATGGCGGCGCGCGGCGAGCTGGAACCCGACGTATCCATTGACCGCGTGCGGGAGCGGCTGAGCATGGCTACGTCCGCCAAGCAAAGGGATCGTGGCGTCGAGGCGCAGTGGAATGGGGTCGAGCCGTGAGGCTGATCACGCGTAATTTCGGATGGAAACTGGGTTCGCTCACCTTGTCGGTGCTGTTGTGGTTTTCGCTATTGGGCGAGCCGGAGCTGGTGACTACGCACACCGCGCCGATCCTTTATAAGAACCTCCCGCAAGGCATGCTGATCGGAAGCGATGCCCTGGACCAGGTGCGCGTGGAGCTGCGCGGACCTTCCGGAAAAATGTTGCCCGACCGCTTGGCGGAGATGGCCGTGCTGCTGGATTTATCGGACGTGAAAGGGCCGGGAGAACGGACGTTCACTCTATCGGAGACCGATTTTCATTTGCCGCAAGGCGTGACCTTTCTGCGCTCCGTGCCTTCGCAGCTGCGCGTCCGGCTGGCGCGCATGATGACGCGAGAAGTGCCGGTGAATGTCCGGATCTATGCGCCTCCCCCCGCGGGTTATCGCATCGTCCGGCAGGAGGTGGTGCCGGGCACGCTGCGGATTGTGGGACCGGAACCTCGAGTCACATCGATTACCGGCGCGGAGACCGACGCGATCGATTTGTCGGGCGTCACCGGCAATCGGGAGATAAAGGTCAACGCATTTGTGGCCGATCCTCAAGTGCGGTTCGAAACTTCTCCGGTGGTTACAGTGAAATTCACGGTCGAGAAAAATCAAGAATGAGAAAACTTTTTGGGACGGACGGAATGAGGGGGGTTGCCGGTGAGCCTCCTCTGGATCCTTCGACGACGTTCGCAGTAGGCGCGGCGCTCGCGAAATGGATCGGGAAACATCATCTCGATGCCGAAGTGGTGATCGGGATGGACACGCGCGAATCGGGCCCCGGGATTGCGGCGCAGGTAGCGGGCGGCTTGGAGAGGGAGGGCGTGCGGGCGCGATTCGCGGGCCTGATCAGCACTCCGGGCATCGCGCATGTCACGCGGACGGGTCCGTTCGCGGCGGGGGTGATGATTTCGGCGTCGCATAATCCGTATCACGACAACGGCATCAAGATCATCGATCATTCCGGATTCAAACTTCCGGATGAGCAGGAGCACGCCATTGAACAGGATATTTTCGCCTGGCTCAATTCCGGCGAGACGCCGGAGGCAGCGAAGCTGGCGACGGATCAAGGATTGGATCAGGCGTATGTCGACGACTTAGCCGCGACACTTCCCGGAGGCTTGGGAAATTTGCGGCTGGTGGTGGATGGATCGAACGGAGCGGCGACGTATCTGGCTCCCGCACTGTTCGAGAGGCTGGGTGCGAAGGTCGACCGGATTCACTGCGCGCCGGACGGCCGGAATATCAATTTGCATTGCGGCTCGCAGCACCTGGAAAGCCTGCGCGAGCGGGTAATGGAGACGCGCGCCGACCTGGGTGTCGCTTTCGACGGCGATGCGGATCGGGCCATGTTCATCTCGCATTCGGGGAAGATCGTCGATGGCGATATGGTGCTGCTGGTAGCGGCGCTTCCTCTGCACGCGCGCGGACGGCTGCACGAAGTGATCGCGACGGTGATGTCCAACCTGGGATTAGAGGTCGCATTGCGCGCGCACGGCATCGGCCTGGTGCGGACGCCCGTGGGCGATAAATATGTGTTGGACGAAATGGTGAAGCGCAACGCGCTGCTGGGGGGCGAGCAATCCGGCCACGTTATTTTTCGCGACTACGCGACCACCGGCGATGGGTTGCTGACCGCGCTGAGGGTGCTGGAGGCGATGCGCGAATCCGGTAAAGATCTGGACGCGTTGACGGCCGAGTTTGTCTCCTATCCGCAGGTGCTGGTGAATGTGCGGGTGAAGGAGCGGCGTCCTCTGGCGGAACTCGAGAGCGTCAACGCCGGCATCCTGCGCGCGCAGGAAGAGTTCGGCGAGGGGGGGCGGGTTGTCGTTCGCTTCTCCGGGACTGAGCCCCTGGCTCGCGTGATGGTGGAGGGTCCGGCGATCGATCGGGTGACGTATCACGCGCACGCGATTGCGGATGCGATCGGAAACGAGTTGGGCGTCGCGTAGGCTCACAGGCTCAAGCCTGTGCCACCTGGTAGCTCAGACTTTAGTCCGTGTTAAGCACAGACGTCAGTCTGGCATTTCAATTTGCGCGTTACACTGATTCTCATGATTACCTTAATGATGCTGGCCGCCCTTCTCGCGCAGTCCGTGAGGCCGAAGCCTCCGGGCGAAGATTGGGTTTCGCTTTACAACGGTAAGGATCTGACCGGTTGGGTCAACGTGGGCCATGAAAAATGGGAGCCTGAACCGAACGGGGTGCTGCACGGAATCGCCGTGACTAAGGATTACGGCTATTTACAGACGGAAAAGAGTTACAAGGACTTCCAGATGTCGCTGCGCTTCAAATGCGAAGGCGACGGCAACAGCGGAGTGTTTTTCCATACCTGGTTCAAGCCGGGCACCGCGGACGTGACCAAGGGTCCACAGTTTGAAATCGATTGCACGCTGGGCAAACACACCGGCGGGGTGTATGAACAGAAGCGCGGATGGATCGTCTGGCCCGCGCCGGAAAATGAGTCGGTGGTGCGGATGGATGAATGGAATGAGTATCTGCTGATGGTGGTGGGCAATCACTACATCGCGCGGCTGAACGGCATCGTCATGGTGGATTATACGGATCCGAAACCGGAAAGCGACGACGGTCCGCTGGCACTGCAACTGCACTCCGGAGGCCGCGGCAACATGCGATTTAAAGACATCATCGTTCGAGACCTGTCACATCGGTGAGGTTGTTTTACTGCGATCATTTTGAAATTCCCCTGCCTGAAGGGCACAAGTTTCCGATGCGGAAATATGGTCTGCTGCGGGACATGCTCGCGGCGGACGGTTTTTGGGAATTAGAGCCCGCGAAGCCTGCGCCCTTGGAAACGATCGCGCTGGCGCATGATCCCGAATATGTGGCCCAGTTCGTCAATGGAACGCTTCCGGCAGGGGTAATGAGGCGCATCGGATTTCCTTGGTCTGAGGGGCTGGTGAAGCGAACTCTGGCGTCGGCCGGAGGCACGCTGGCCGCTGCACGCGATGCTCTCGAAACCGGGTTCGGAGGCACGCTCGCCGGCGGAACGCATCACGCCTTTCGCAGCGAAGGGTCCGGGTTCTGCGTATTCAACGACGTCGCAATTGCGATTTACGCGCTTCGCGCGGAAGGCCGTGTGCGCAGGGCGGCCGTGATCGATCTGGACGTACATCAGGGCGACGGCACCGCGCATTTTTTCGAACATGACCCTAATGTGCTGACTCTTTCGTTGCACGGGGCGAACAATTTTCCGTTTCGCAAGCAGCGCAGCAAAATCGATGTCGAACTGGCGGATGGAACGGTCGATACGGAATATTTGCCGGTGCTAGATTCCGTGCTGCCGCGCGTCCTCGACTTCGCTCCGGAAATTGTGTTTTATCTTTCTGGCGTAGACACGCTGGAAAGCGACGTTCTGGGTCGACTGGCGCTGACACTCGACGGGTTGAAGGAGCGAGATACGGGAGTAATTCAGATGTGCCATAGAAACGCGCTGCCCCTGGCGATCACGCTAGGCGGCGGATATTCCAACCCAATCGAGTTAACCGCGGAGGCGCACGCCAATACTTTCCGCGTGGCTGCGGAGATTTATAAAGAGAAGTGGCCGCTGATAAACGCTGATGAACGCGGATAGCGACACGCTTATTTCAGGCTCGAAATCTGCGTTCATCAGCGGCTAAAAAAGTTCTTTGATCAAACCATCCGGCAACGTGCGACTGCAGTTTTCCAGCCTTTAAATAATTGTTCGCGCTGGTCGATGCTCATCCGCGGCTCGAAGACCCGTTCGGCGCGCCAGAACTTCTTGAGCTCATCGAGACTCTTGAAGAATCCCGTCGCCAATCCCGCCAGATACGCCGCGCCCAGCGCCGTAGTCTCGATATCGGCGGGACGCACCAGGGGGGCGCCCAGAACGTCGGCCTGAAACTGCATCAGAAAATTATTCGCGGTTGCGCCACCGTCAACCCGCAGCTCCTTCAGTTTGTGCCCGCTGTCGGATTCCATCGCCTCCACCAGCTCGCGCGTCTGGTAGGCGATGCTTTCAAGAGCGGCGCGCACCAGCCGGGCCCGATCGGTTCCCGCGGTGATGCCTGTAAAGATTCCACGCGCACCGGAATCCCAGTGCGGCGCGCCTAGGCCGACGAACGCGGGAACAAAATACGCTCCGCCGGTGTCGGGGACGGATGAGGCAATCGATTCCGACTCCGCGGCGGTCGAGATGATCTGCATCTTATCGCGCAGCCACTGCACCGCGGCCCCGGCGATGAACACGCTTCCTTCGACCGCGAATCGCGCCGAGCCATCGGGCGATGCGGCGCGCGTCGAGAGCAGACGGTTTTTCGATACCGGCGCCGTGGCGCCGGAGTGCATGAGCGCAAAACATCCGGTACCGTAGGTGTTCTTAGAAAGACCGGGCGCAAAGCATGCCTGTCCAAAAAGCGCAGCCTGCTGATCTCCCGCGATTCCCGCGATCGGGATCTGGCTGCCCAGATGTTCCGCGGCTGCGACGCCCGAAATCCCCGAGGACGCGACAATCTTCGGCATCATCTCGCGCGGCACTCCGAAGATAGCGAGCAGCTCTTCGTCCCAATCTCCGGACACAAGATTCATGAGCATGGTGCGCGAGGCGTTGGTGAAATCGGTGACGTGCGAAGCTCCGTTGGTGAGCTTCCAGATCAGCCAGGTGTCGACAGTACCGAACAAAAGATCCGCCGGCTTGGCCGGAGTATGATCCAGAATCCAGCGAATTTTGCTGCCCGAAAAATAGGCGTCGATGACTAGCCCGGTTTTACGCTCGATGGTTTCGCGGGGTTGGAGCGCATCGCAAAAGGCCGCGGTGCGGCGGCATTGCCACACGATGGCGGGCGCAACCGGCTCGCCCGTGCGGCGATCCCATACGATGGTCGTTTCCCTTTGATTGGTAATGCCGATGGCGGCAATCTCGCGCGCCGTAGTATTCGCGGTGTTCAACGTCCGGCGGGTCGCATCGAGCTGCGCGCGCCAGATGGCGTTGGCATCCTGTTCAACCCATCCGGGATGGGGATAGACGCACTCGATGGGACTGGATTCCATCGCGACCCGGCGGCCCTCCTGATCGTAGAGCGCGGCGCGCGCGCTGGTGGTTCCCTCGTCCAAAGAAAGAATGTAAGGCACTCACAGATTATAATGAAGATCATATGTTCTTTCGCCGCGACAAGATCCACCAATCGACCTTTGAAGACCGCATCGCGAATCTGAAGCAGTACGGATTTCAGAGCGCAGTGCAGTCTCCCGGTAAGGCGCTGGTGAAGAGGGGATGTTACGCCGCGATTATCGACAGCGTGGGCGACGGCAAGGTAAGGATCGGTAAGGCAGGCGTGCTGATCGGCGACGAAATCGGCGAATTGGTGAACCTGGGTTACCAGATGATCGTCCGCACGCCCTCGGGCGTGGAAGTGCCCGCGCTGGCCTCGCACCTGAAACAACTGCATGAGTTCGACGAGGATCTACGCGAAGGGCTCGGCCTGACCAGCCTGTACAATTTATCGCTGGGCACGACCACGGATGAGCATCTTTACGATCGTGTGGTAGACCGCGACAAAGGCGTCGCGCCTCGGCCCTGGCAAAAGTAAGAAGCATTATGACGCGCGCAGACTCTATTCACAAAGGAGTCTCATTTTATGGCGGATCTTCGCGCACTTCGTGAAGCACGCGGATGGCTTCTGGCAGGCGGATGCATCTCGATTCTGGCCGGCTTTGCGGCCATTACTTACACCGTGGTCGCAACCCTGGTTTCCGTCGTTTTTCTGGCGGCGCTGGTGCTCTTTGTAGGGGTGATGGAGGGTATTTATGCGATCCGCCACCGCGAACGGGGCCATCTGATCCTGTATTTGCTTGAAGCTCTGCTTGCGGTCGTGATCGGCGTCTTGCTGCTGCGTAGCCCGGTGGCGGGTGCCATCGTGCTTACTACGATGATCGCTATCTATTTCGTAATATCCGGAGTGTTTCGCGTGATCGGAGCCCTATCGCTGCGCCCACTTCACTGGGGATGGCTGTTGGTAAGCGGACTCATCAGCCTCGCGCTAGGGATCATCGTGTGGAGCGGATGGCCGGTGTCGGGTCTGTGGTTCATCGGCATGTTGCTGGGGATCAATCTGCTGTTTAGAGGATGGACGCTAGTGATGTTGGCGCTCGCGCTGCGGTCGCATCCTTTGAAACCTTTGACGGTATAAGGATCGATTTTCGGTGATGAACATGGTTTTCCCACAGGGCAGAATTCCTCCAGTGTGGCGACATCGACGTTCAAAAATTGGCGGAGGCGGGGGATACGGAGGCAGCTGTCGAGGCAGCGAAGCCGATGATCGGGCAAGGCACGACGATCGTCTCATTCCAAAACGGCATTGGGAAAGACGAGATGTTGGCACGAATCGCCGGTTCCGAGCACGTAATCGGTGGAGTCAGCTACATGGCAGTCAAGGTCGCGAGGCCCGGAGTCATCGAGCAGACGGGGCGCGTGGCTCGCGCCATCGTGGGGGAGTTGAATGGGGCGCATACGGCGAGAGTGACTTCGCTCGCACGAATGCTGGCACTCGCGGGCATCGATACACAGGTCAATGACGATATCATCCGAGCAACCTGGGAAAAGTTCGTCTTTCTGGTTGGCATAGCTGGGACAACCTCTCTGCTTCGCTCGGATATTGGCCAAATCCGAGAGAACGCTGACGCTCGCTCATTGCTCGGAGAGACGATGCTCGAAGCCGTCACGGTCGGGCTGGCTGCCGGCGTCAACCTGGAACCCGAATTTCGCTCAGGCTCAATTAGATTATTGCGATACGCTGCCGGCGCGAATGCGTGCTTCGATGGCAGTCGACCTAGAGCACGCACGGCGGCTCGAGCTGCCGTGGCTCAACGGCGCGGTCGTCAGACTAGCCGCCGAGCTGCATGTCGACGCGCCGGTGAACAGGGTCATTGCGCGCGCGCTTTCCATCTACGCCAACGGAACAAATACATAGGGCCGCGATTTGCTCCTAAGAGCAGGGCGACCCACTACACCGTTTACTACACAGAATGGGCCAAAAGCGGCCTGCGATTTTCTTGGCCTTCGTAGCCCTATGCCGAAAATGGCCAGTACTAGCAAGGACATTTGAGGCTCAGAGGGTAGTGACGGGGACGGTAGGAGAACCTCCTACACGCTCCCGCCAAGATCAATTCGCCTTTGTTTACGGGTTTTACAGCACCCCTGTGTTCATTCGCTACACCGTTTGCTAAGATTTTCTTCGAAAAATCGACTCCCAAAAAACAACGGCATTGAAGCCTCCCTCCAACCCCGGCGGCTGTGCTCGACCGATCCTGTACATACGACCTGCCCGCACCGCCGACCGGGCGTTCACCTTACCCACGGTCTTCTAAATTGTGGGCAGTTGCGCCTTAGGATTTCGTTCGAGGAAAGGAGCTTGGTATGAGGCGGTATCGATCGGAGCTCTGACTTTGCGAGTTCGATCCCGTTGGCGCTACGAAAGTGGCCTTATCCTCAGGTCTTGACAAGGTGATACGTTTCAAAGCTTGACGTTGAGCTGAAGGTAAGCGTTGAACGGGCCAGGGAGCACGTATACGTTCTCGTCGGCCCATCCGGGGATATATGGCTGAGCGAACGCCGGATTGAGCGCCACCCCGTTAGCCGCCCGATCGTTCGCTGATGCTCCATTGTAAAAATTCGAAACGTAGTAAGTATTCGTGATGTATCCGCATGTATAGGAATTTGGCGGATACTGCTTGGTCCACGACGTCTGCGACCCGCCGAAACACGCGTTGGCTAGGTTGGCCAGCAAAAGAGTGGCTTTGATATTCGGCGTAAGGGCATACAAGAACGATACGCTCAGGTTAAGCTGCGAGGGCTGCACAAAGGCACCGAAGGTATCGAAGACGCCGGTCGCGGGATTCGGGATAAAGAGGGTGCCCGGCGAGGTTCCGCTCTGCGTGTCGGCGAGGGAACAGGTGGTGTAGTCGGCTTGATCGGGATTGGACGTGGCAATGTCGCCGAGCATACGATGCGAATTTTTCTCGCACGTGCGCGGGCTTGAGCCCGACGACGTCGGCGGGATTTCCGTAGGGGACGCCTTCATTGAGCGTCAGCGTAGGCGTGATGGTAACTTTCGTCGTGCTTGTAGTTGACCACAACGCTGAGGACGTTCGGCGATAGATATGGAAAAGCGAGGCCGACCGGGTACCAACCGCTGCGGTCGAGCAAAGGCTGCGATTTCGTGGCGTAATACGGATTCCAGATGGGCGAGTTGTAGCCCGGTCCGCCGAGGCGCCTGCAGCCGGGGTCGGGGTAAACGTTTCCGGAGTGGTCGCTCTCGTAACACTGCGCGCCCCCGCCCGCTTTCGTCAGGCCGTTAAAGTTCGCAATATCTTGGTTGAATGGATCGATGGGGTTTATCGACGTTCCAGCGTAGTCGTTCCATTTTTCGGCCGCGTTTGTGTACGTGTAAGAGAATAAGAAGGAGAGGCCGTTTTTTGCAAAATCGCCTTTGGTCAACTGCAGTTCGACGCCGTCGACGCGTTCGGTACCGCTGTTGAGCCCGCCGGTCGCGCTGAACGGAAGAAAAATATTGTAGATCTGATTCGTTGCATAGCGGAAATAGGGCGAAATCTTTACCGACGCGTCGGTGCCATTGAACCGGTGTTCGTACGAGGCATCGTAGTTATTTGAAAACTGTACGGACGCGTCGTGTCGCGGAGTGGTGTAGCCGTACTGCCAGAAGGCTTGAAAGAGTTGATACGCCATGTTGTTCTGCTTTGCTTGGTACTGCACTTGGTAGACCGGCGGTTGCTGCGCGTACCGGCCGGCGGAGAATCGCAACACCGTGTTGCTGCTTACCGTGTAGGTTACGCCAAGCCTCGGCGTCAGGGCGGTATCGGTCAAGACCGGATCGTACGTATCGCTCAAAAGTAAATGACCGTTCTTCCCGTCGGGATGCACGGTTTGAACCGGATGCGCGGGAATCGAACGATCGACCGGGCAGTCGAAGCCGACGAACAGCGTCGACGGTAATCCGCTTGCCGGCGGTGCGGGCTGGGCGTAAGGCTGCGACGTTACCGGATTGTAACAGAACTCATGCTGTCCGGCCGTATACCAAAAGTCTTGACCGTCGCTCGACGTATTGCCGAGCAGATATCGATAAACTGCCCCGCGTAGACCGATCTCGGCGTTCATCTTGTCCGTCGGACTCCAGCGATCCAGCAGTGCGATCGTCGAAAACTCCGGAATGGTCTGTCTTTCAAATCCGCGGTTGCCCGTGTAGGTGACTTGCCACGACGCCCCGGGCACCGGGACGGCGACCGGCCGGACCGGCCGCGCGAAGGTCCCACTGCTTGCTGGCGCGTTGCACGGAGCACGGTTTCCGTTCGAGGGATTGAAGCACTCAACGCCGTTGGTATAGTTGGTCGCAATCGAATCGAGCGCGTTGCCGAAATTGGTGTTGTTGTGGCTTGTAGTGGTGGCGGTGGTGTAGTTGGCGTCGAACGTCAGGAGGTGCTCGGAGCTGAGTTGGTCGGCAAAAGCGAATGCCAGGCCGCGAGTGTGCGAATCCAACTCGAAGTCGTATACGGTAACTCCTAGCCCGGCTAGATCGGTGGTATAGGTAAGGGGGCCGTTCACGAACCAATCGGAGTAAAACGCGTAGCCGTACATCCGGATGTACGCCGTCGCGCCGATGTTGTGCTGATACTGCACCTTAAAGATAGAGGCACCGTTCGAAAACGTCTCGCGCGTGTCCGAAGGAATGGCGGAGTAGACGCCGCCTGGGCACGCGCCTGGCAGCACCGGCGGCGTTCCGGGCGGCGCCTCGGGCGTGACGTTGGCGCACCGGTCGCCGGGACTCGACGGCGCGAAATACGGGACCGCTCGCACGTCCGCTGCGTTTTCGCCAAAGTACGTGCCGGTTGGCCACGTGACGAAATCGCCCCAGACTGCCGGCACCGCGCGCGAAAGCGGAAAGCCTCTGCGATAGAGGTTGAGCTGATTGAGCTGATAGATCAAATGCGGCCCCATGTCGTTTTCCGAACTATAGAATGGAGCGAGCAACACGTCGTCGTCATAGAGCAGCTGAACGTCGTCGCGCCCCTCGTCGTGGCGGTGTGGAATTCCGACGTGAGCGTTGATGACCGTTTCGCGATCGCTGATGTTTGAATAGCTGGCATATGCCGGGGAGATCGTTTGATAGCATCCCGGATCGCGGTGGACGCCGCGTGGAAGGGGAAGGTATTCCGGTTGCTCCGGCTGCAGCGAAAACGGATCGTAGATGGGCGAGGCATCCGGACCTGCGTAGAATCCTGCGCCCGCGGGCGGAACGAAACCGCAGGTTGGATAGACTCCCGGAAGGTTGGCGAGGTTGGACGTGTTGTCGCCGATCACGGGCACGCCCCACGCGTTGCCGAGCGGAGCGCCATTAAACTGGTCGAAGTAACGATAGGTTTGGTTGTAACCGCCGATGCCAACGTAGTAGGAAAAGAGTCGATCGAGCGTAGCTCCGCCGACTTCCAACTGCAGGCTGTGATAGTACGATGGCGTTCCGACACCCGCGTTGACGAAGGCGTATCCCGGATGCGTTCCCGTCTTGATTACCTGATTTATAAAACCCGCTAACCCGCTGGCGTTTTCACCAGCGGTACCCCCTCCCGCGTATACCTGAAGCTGCTGCTGCCCGAGCGTTCCGAGCGTTCCACCGGGAAAATTGTCGATCGACCGGTTCACGGGCACGCCGTCGAACTCGTAGCCCACCTGATCGAAGCCGCCGCCGCGAATGTAGACGGCTTGATTCCAGCCCTGTTGGCTGGGGGGCACGAAGGTGCCGGGGACGATCGCGATTGCCGAATAGGCGTTGTTCAAGTTCCCGCCTCCGCCGACGCCTTGCACGGCTTGCGTGACGGTCGCATTTACGGAGTACACGT
This sequence comes from Bryobacterales bacterium, assembly GCA_963698105.1. Lineage (GTDB taxonomy): Bacteria > Acidobacteriota > Terriglobia > Bryobacterales > Bryobacteraceae > Palsa-187. Next base: position 14,332 of record CAVOPN010000018.1, on the reverse strand, counting down.
CCGCGGTCGTTCCCGGTTTGACGAGGTCCATCGGCGAGCGCGTCTTTACCGTCGTGATGGTCTTCAGTGCCGCCACCAAATTAAAGCGCAAGCTCTGCGCCTGGTCGGCCAACACCGATACGCCCGCCGTTGTCTCAGTCACGAACCCGGGTTTTGAAACGGCGATCGTATACGTATCGGGGACGAGGGAAAGCAACGTGAAGTGCCCCGCTGCATCGCTCTTCACCGACGCGATCTGCGACGGGCTCGTGGCCGAAACGCGGGCGCCGGCGATTGGCGCGCCCCCGCTTGCGGCAATAACGGTTCCGGTGATCGCTCCAGTCGTCCCTGCGATGGCGAACGTACCATCGGTCGACAATGCAGCGGTAAGTAAGAACGCAGCGACCGAGCGTCCCCGCATGGTCTCGCGTTCGCTTTTACACTCGGCGCCCCTCCGATCTTTCATTTAGGCACCATTTAGCCTGGCTGGACACGCTTGGCCTTGACCGGCATTCACGGTCGGAGAGCGCAATCGACGAGAACGAACGCAAGGACGTCATTATCCTGCATTTCCTAAGGCAACGGGACGGAAAGCTCCGATGCCGGGTCACCGACGTCCTCGCAAAAAAATCGTGGATGGTCGCGCGAGCGCACGAACTGTGGGCGCTGGTCATTCGAAACGAGCAAATTACGGAAGAAGCTGAATTACGAAATGGAGACTGTTATGAAGAAGATACCACTTTATGTCACGGCCGCGTGCGTCGGCGCCCTAGCGGCTGGATGCAGTAACAATGGCGGTGGCTCCGCCTCGAGCCTTGGCTTGCCGGCGAGCGCGATGCACGATGCGCTCACGAGGACGTCAGGCAGCGCGATTGCTGAGTACACGATACCTCCGCCCGCCAAAACGCGCTTCAAGGCCTTTCCCATCGGGATAAGCAACGGCCCCGATGGCGCGCTCTGGTTCGCCGAGCGAGGCTGGGGCAAACTCGGCCGCATCAAGACCGACGGGACCATTACGGCCCAGTACAGTTTGAAGGTAGAGGGCGACGGGCCTTCGCGATTCCCGCAAAACGTAACGACAGGGCCGGACAACAACCTATGGGCGACGTGCGGAACACTGCGGACGTACCATCAGTTATCCAACGGCGTACCCGATCCATACGGCTCGATCAGACAAATGACGCCGTCGGGCCGCGTGATCGGCGTCTATCACCTACCGACGATGTACAGCGATCCTCGAGGCATCACCCCGTGGAAGGGCGATCTCTGGTTCGCCGAAAGGCGAGGAGCGATAGGGCAAATGACGACGGGCGGCTCGCTGGTAGAAAGACCAATTAAGAAGAGGAATGGGGTCTATGGAGTCGCGGTTGGACCCGATCAAAATTTCTGGTTCGCCGAAACGTTCAACGACATCATCGGCCGGATCACGAAGCACGGGGAAGTTAGCTATTTTTCTCTTCCGAAGAAGGCTGGCCCGGCGGCCATCGTCGCCGGTCCAGACGGATATCTGTACGGCACGGAGTTTCTTGGGGGCAAAGTCGCGCAGATAACCACCTCGGGTGTGGTGACCGCCGAGTGGCCTCTGTCAAGCGATTCATCTCCGAAAGGGATCGCCGTCGGCAGCGACGGCAACCTCTACGTCGCCGAGTTCAGCACCGGAAAGATTGCTCGGATCATCCTGACTGGAACAATGGTTGGCAAGGTTACCGAGTTCGCGATTCCAACGCCACACAGCGGACCATGGGGCATTACCTCGGGCCCCGACGGGAACATCTGGTTCACAGAATCGCTAACGGGCAAGATCGGCAAACTAACGCTCCCGAAGTAAATAAAAATAAGGGGCCCGGACTCTGAACAATCGGCTTCGGGCCCTTTCGAAATCGCTGGACCAATCGACCATCTTGCGAATGGGTAGCTTCCGATAGGTTCGCCGCTCTCGATTCATATGGTCACAAACTCACGCAGCAGCGACGCAACGCCGCGCACCTCGTCGCCATCGGGTCGCCGGCCACTTACGTGTGCCCCCACGAGCAGCAGGCTTTCGCCGGGGGTCTGTGGCGACAACGACATGCCTACACTCGGCCGGCCTGGCTCCAGTGGGATCTTCAACTGCTCCGTAGCCCCCTTGTCAATTAGTTTAACGCGCCTGCTGGAGCCGAACGATTGCACCAGCGGATCTCCGGCAAAGATATGCCATGTCGAACCCTTCGGCCAACCGGCAGCGGCGAATCGCACGAAGCCGCCATCGGGCGTTTTCTTGAAAATCGCAAGCGAAGATAACGCCAGCTCCTGCGTGACCGCCTTGACCGCATGATTTGCAGCGTCGTTCTGGTTGCGAATGAGGCCGAGAGTCGCTCGGAGCTTATCCAGCGCGATCGCGGCGCGATAACGCTCGGGCAAGAATACCCGGTCGATCAGACGGATCGCGCGAGGATGAACGAATTCAAACGAGAGGCCTATCGCCAACGCAACCGCAATGTCCAACCCAATCTCGAATTGGTTGTGCGCGAACCTTTTCGTTGCCAGCAAGTCGAGCACAGTGAACGCCGCGAAGCCCACGCACAAGAATAGCCCGTAAACCAGCGTACGGTTAGCGACGAAGCCGATGTTCAAAGCTCGGTGTCGCATGACCGCGTAGGCAACCGTAAGCGGTATTGCGACCTCAAGCGCCGAAACAAGCGGTAGCCAATCAGGTGCTTCGTTTGATTGCCCGGTGTATATGTGATTCCCCGGGTCGATAAGATTGGTCGCTACCCTGGCTCCAAGCCCGATGGTAAACCCGGCGATTATCCAGGCGACGCGGCTGCGGTCACCGCGTTCTCTACAAAACGTCGCAATCAGTGCCAGAACGCCGACGACGTACGTTGCGGCTAGAATGGCCCCCGGAATTTGCCCCGCAATAACGTCCGCATGCAGAACTCCGGCGATTGACAACTCGATCACTACGCTGCAGAGCAGCAAACTCACGAAGACGAAGGGAGCGGCGACCCACTCGACGTAGCGCCATCGTCCGATCGCGCGATCGTTTGGAACTCGCGCGCAGAAAACTAGGAAGGCCGCGAAGCCGAGCGCCTGCAGAACATTGACGAACACACCCGTAGCGAACACCAGCCACCGGGACCCAACAAACCCCAACATAAAGCCGGGCGGCGCCGCGATACAGTAAAGAAAAAAGGCCCACGTCATTGTAGATGGCCGCAATAGCACCAGGATGGAGCCGACAACCACGAATACCAGACCGACTATGATCCACGGGAAAAACTCCGCGATGTCGCTTGCAGTGAACTCGTAATATTCGGCGACGAGGATGATAGCGCGCGGCGGACCATTCTTCCCCTTAACTTGCAACCCAAGTGACTGTCCGGGGGCCGGGTTCTGCACGCGTTGCAGATAGAGCCGCGATTCAAACGAGGTTTGGGCATCAAAGCGGTCGCCGACACGAATCCCCGCATGATCCGCTGGCCCGGGAGGTCGACCTCGAGCACGCGCATCCTCGAATCGGCCGTTACCCCAAAGTCGCCGGGGTACAGCCAAAATAGTCCACGCATCTGCGCGAGGCTAAACCAGAGCGAGCACGCCGCTAGAAACGCAACGACGGCTATCCGGACGCCCGATTTAGGCGCCGGCCCGTCTGCGTTTGCTTGAATGGTAGGGCTTGCGACAGCCATTTTGTGCGCATTTGTCCTTCAGTCTTTCTATCCTGGTACCGGCCGCGCGAAGCGTCACCGTCCCAATAGAAACATTGCCTTGCATATAACGACGGGATATCATAAGCTATGGCCGAGCTGGCGCTGAAGGCGCTTGGCGAGTTCGCGCTGACGAGGGAGGGCGGCACCCTACCGACGCCCCCGACGAAAAAGGCCCGCGCGCTGATCGCATATCTTGTGATGCATCGCGCCGCGGACGTTTCCCGCGAGCAACTCCTGGAGGTATTTTGGCGCGACTTTGAGCCGCAGCGCGCCCGCGATAACTTGAATTTCGACATTGTGGTCGATTCGTCGCGTGCTTCGTAATGCGGCCTTGAACCCCGATGAAGTCATTCGCGCGGATCGAACGGTCATCCGTTGGCATGCCTCCGTCGATTTCGACGTCGATCGCCTGCTGGCAATCTCTGAAAAAATGGACGAGGCCGCCGCAAAAGAAGCGCTGACCCTTTACCGCGGCGATTTTCTCGAAGGAGATTTCGACGACTGGTCGGTGGCCGAACGCGAACGGATTTCCTTAGCCACGAAACGCTGCTGAGCCGGGCCACGAAGCAGTTTGGAAGCATCAATGCAGCCGAACAGCTCATCGGCAGAAATCCGTACGACGAGACCGCGTATGCAACGATGATCCAATCGCAGCTCGAAGCGGGCCAAACGTTAGCAGCAGCTATTCTGTCGAACGTTGCAGGCGCGCTCTGGAAGAGGTGGGGGCAAAGCCTTCGGACGAATTCGAGCTGCGGTTCGGTACGTTACGACGTCCGAGCGACGGCGCTCAATCGGAGCTGCGGATTCCATTTGTAGCACGCGACCGCGAACTGCGATTCTTAACGAAGCGCTTTCGACAATGTGAGATTGGCGAGGGAGCGTCACCCTCATCCACGGCGATGCAGGCATAGGGAAGTCGAACATTGCTGTCCCACACGAGTCGCGTAGCGGTCGAGCATGGTTTGGCATTGATTGAAATCGTTTGCAACGGAAATAGAGCGCGAAGGACCTCGCAAAGGCTGCTGAAACCATCGAAGAGGCCGGACAACCCCTCATCGTCGTGATTGACGACGCTCAAAATCTCGCCGCCGACGCGCTCTCGTTCTTTCTAAACCTTCTCGAGGCGGCCGCCGAGAGGCACTGTTTCGTGGTAGCTACACGTCCGGAAGCGCGAGCTGGTCTGCGATCGCGTTTAGAGCGGTGCGCACCCTTTGAGCTCGCCATTGGTCCTTTGAACCGCAATGACGTGGAGGGCGCTCTCGCGTCAGCCGCGGCTGGGATCGGCAAGCTGTCCGAGGTGTCCGCGAAGCTTTTTGAGCGCACCGGCGGCCACCCGCTGTACCTCGTGCGCTTACTCGAAGCGTTGGTGGAAAGTGGCGCTTTGGAGCGCCGGCGGCGAACGTGGAACGTTACAGAGAAGTTCGATGAGTCGCTTCCATTGCCGGGCACCGTTCCGGGCCTTTATCGAAGCGAGGCTCCTCGCTCGAGGTAATCTTGCTCGCGACGGTTGCCGGTGCCTTGGCGGTCGAACCACTCGCCACGGCCGCTCGACCTCGGCGTGGTGCTGAGACTGGATGAAGAGGCGCTCCTAGACGCCTTGGACGACCTGCTTGCGCTGGGCCTCATTCGACAGCCCCAGGTTGGGCCGCAGTTCGAATTTTCTCCACGAATCCTGATCCGCGAAGTCTCCGGCGGCACTGCTTAACGCCGACGCCCCGCCCGCATCCACAGACTATTTGCTGACCTGCTGCTGCGCTCTCACGAGCGTGACGCACCTGCGCGCATCGCCGTGCATTTGCTTGCAGGCGCAACGTCTTGGGAGCTGGACAAGCTTTCGTCAAAATCGCCCCGACTGCGCTCGAAAGCGCCGCGTTTCTCGATTGTATAGCTGCGTGCGATGAAGCCATAGGCGCATTGCTGAAGCTCGAGAAGTCGATCGAAGGCGACGATCTACTTGCGACGCTCTATCGCATGAGATCGAACGCGCAGCTTTGCCGCGGGGGAGACGGCGGCGGCCTCCGCAGGACGCAGATCAGGCAGTTGGCTTCGAACGCGGCGGGGATCGAACCGTCGATTTAGCGCACGCGCTTATCACACGGGCACGATGCAACGAGTGGGCGGGCGCACGAGACCGAGCGACGCACGACCTGGAAGAAGCAGCGGGAATAGCGCAGCGGCCAGGAATACCTCCTTGCTGGCTACGTCGCTTGCCGGGTTGTCCGCCGTGGCACGAGTTCGAAGTGACAGGGAATCGGGCATTTGCCTTGGGTCGCGAGGCGTATGAACTGGCGCTCGCCGAAGGCGATTGGCCTCGACTGGCACGGTCCGCGCTGGGCGAACTTCTCCTCTCGTGCTGTGCTTGGTGGAACGTTGAAAGCGCATCGCGGCTAGCGGCGACGAGTCTCTCGAGCCTGCCACGCAGCACGCTGCGGAGAAGCTGATCTCGCCGATCATCTCGATCTCATAGCCGTGCTATCGTACGTGCGAGAGCGGTATGCGGATGCAAAACGCGATCTTGCGAGAGCTTCCAAAATCGAGGCTAGCACTCGGCCCCCGACACTCTTCTTTAATCGGTTGATGTCGGCGATCGTTGCGTTGGTCGAGGAACGGTGGTGGTACGATGCCTTGGACATCGCCGCTAAAATGGAAGCGCGCTGCGATTGCAAGACTCTGCCCGCGCAGAGCCGCACCCTGGTGGCATTGCGGATCGAGGCGCTTCTGTCGCGCCTGACGAACCCGGCGATGCTGCAGACGCCGAGAGAGCCCTCGCGTCCGCCGAGGACGGCGAGTCCACGATCTTTCCCTGGAACATTCCCTTTGAAGTGTCCCGGGCTCGCGTTGCTGCGCGACTGGAGCATAGCGATTCAGATCTGCTCCTGCGAAGCGCTTTGGATGCGGCCGAGGAGCGGGCGAACGGAAATTCACCGTTTGACGCGGATCGTTCTTTACGCTCAGATTGAACTCGCGTGCCGCGCTGCCGGGAATGAGGTGCTCGATACTCGGGCTGCACTGCAAGGGGCTCATTATCGCCGAATCCGGCGCGCATCGCTCGGCGAAGGCCGCTCCGACCTTTTTGACGCCCGTTTTCAGTCCTATTCATTCACTGGCGAAGCAAGGCGCGGCGTCCATTCCAGACTCCATTTAGCCTAGACCTCCACGCTGGTGCCACAACCTACTCGTTGCACTTGAACTTACCCGTGTATTGAAGGAGGTCACATGGAACCGCGAACCTACCTACCCAACAGAGCTCGTATTGTGCGGGTGGCTTGCGCCGCCGTCATGCTAGCTGGCTGCTCGAATGCGGCGCAGATTGCGCCAACGCCGGGTCGGACTGACAGTGCCGTGACGTCGGCTCCAAAACAGATCCGCGAGCAATGAGGGCTGACTTACCAGCATCGCACGGTCTTACGCTCGCCAATTTCTGGGGAGCTTCTCACGGGAACCGGGGTTCAAATGGCATGCAAAGGTGGAACAACGGTCCGGGGCACATTTAGCGGCAGCGGAAGCCTGTGCGCATGGTCCATACCCCGGCACATTCACGATACATGGGAAATGGGTATCGAGAGCTGGATATTCCCTCTATTCTTGGTCCAAACGAGACATTTACAATTTACTCCAGGTAAGCGTACGTTTGGCGGCCGCATATGGGGGGAAAGTGCGCTAGTTACTTGGGCTGCCACAAACTCGTCATGAAGAAGCTACCCTATTACATCAAGCGTCGCCATTGGACTGGGCACGCCAACGCCCCGATGTCCGAAGCAATTCCTTACCGAATCATTCGAGTAGCTGATCGACTGACCGATAACGCTCTGCGGCGTGGACCATATGAACGCAGAGCGACGGGCTCGCGAGGACGAGGATTCAAACCCACGGCACACTCATGAGGTGGGTGCAAGGCGCTGCTGCGCGCAGACCCGCACGCTGGCGGCGTTGCGGATCGAGGCGCTTCTGTCGCGCGACGTACCCGGCGATGCTGCAGACGCCGAAAGGGCCCTTGCGCTTCCGCCGAGGGCGAGCACACGATCTTTCCCTGGAACATTCCGCTGTCGGCAACGAACCGCTCGGAGGCCGTGCCCGCATGCGAGCGGCTCATTATCAGATTGCGGCGCGCATCGTTCGGCGAAGGCCGCTCGACCCTTTCGATGCCCATTTTCGCAAAATTGACTCACTGGCGAAGCAAGGCGCGGCGTCCATTTAGGCTCCATTTCAGCCTAGACCTCCACGCTGGTGCCACAACCTCACCGTCGCACTTCAACTTAAGTGTATTGAAGGAGGTCACATGGAACCGCGAACCTACCTATCCCACAGAGCTCGTATCGTGCGGATGGCTTGCGCCGCCGTCATGCTAGCTGGCTGCTCGAACGCGGCGCAGATTGCGCCAACGCCCGGTCGGGCTGACAGTAGTCACGACGTCAGATGCAAATCAGACCCCTGTCGTTAAGGTTACCTCACCCACTTCGCATCGTCTGAACTCTCCGATGTCTGGAGAGGTTCTCACTGGAAGAGGCGTTCACCTGACATGCCACCCCACTGGCCACGAGCCGCAGCGACTTCTTCAGCGCGAGCGGAACAGCGAGTGGCCCATACTCCCGGCATGTTTACAGCACATGGGAGATTGTGGGAGAATATTTATCAAGGTGTTTGGTTCCGCGAGTCATTTACGATCAGGCTCTGGTAAGCGTACATTTAAGGGTCAACTGTGGAAGACCGATTTTTATGGTAAGCACTTGGGTTGTCCCAATCTCGTCATGAACGACCTAAGCTATTACATCAAGAGTCGCCATTGGACTGGGAGCGCCACCGCCGCAATCTCCAAGCGATCCTTCAGCGAATCATTCGAGTAGCTGTGGATCAACCCAACGATAACGCTCTGCGGCTTCGACCGTACGACCGCAGAGCGACAGGCTCGCGAGAACGAAGCTCGTCCTACGAACCACTGATTTGCCCGTAGCCTTGGCGACACTACTGGCTTTCGGGACGAGGGATAGCGGATACCGTGCGCACCAAGGCTGAGGAGGGTTACCCGACAGCACGTTCCAACGATCGCCGCAGCTACACTCAGATCGTTTCCTCCCGATTCAATTCGCGTTGGCGCCTACGGAGAGTGATTACTCTACTTGCACTTTTCCAGGTTCGACTGGTCCTCGTTTAAAGGGCGTATAACGGTGGATTGGGAAAGCCCACTCTTAGATGGCGGCCTCCATGACGGTGGAAACACATTTGCTCCTAAGAGCAGGGCGACCCACTACACCGTTTACTACACAGAATCGCCAAAATCGGCCTGCGATTTTCTTGACCTTCGTAGCCCTATGCGCGAAATTGCCAGTATTATCAGGGACTTTCAAGACCGAGAGGGTAGTGGCGGGGACGTTAGGAGAACCTCCTACACGCTCCCGCCAAAACCGAGCACAAACCGGCTCCCAAAATGCGCTGCGGGTCACGAATTGGTCACGGAGACAAATTATTTGAATAGTCATACTGCGCCAGGTCGTCGGCATGAATGAGAATCTCGCTAGTTTCGAGAGCACTACCGCGCCATGGCACAGCTGATGCAGATTCACAAGATAGCGGGAAGGTCAGACAGAAAGCAGTGAACCTTGCTAGCGTCGCGGACCCCGCTGGGATGTTTGGTTTGGGTGCGCTCGCTCAAAAAATTCCGGGCGTCAGGCCGGGCCGCTTACGAAACCACACCGCTTAAATATCTCGATGCTTAGTGCATGCTTTGGAACGATGGCGGGTACGAATCCGACTTGTCGCAAACCGCACTATCGCCTAAGGCCCTCGCCTGCCGACGCAAGTTCCTGCGCATCTTTCCGGACGGGTTCAGGGACGAAACTTATGTTGATTGGGAGCGCGGGTATAAGTGGCGCGCGCACGTGACCTGGGCCGAACAGCTGGGACGCGAGCGGTTGGCGCGACTACTGGCCCGAGGCCAGTTCGCGGTGATCGCGCAGACGGCGATAACGATTGAGTCGCGGACGAACCTGCTCTTTTCCTTTGAAAAGATGGCCTTGCGCGATGCACTTCGGACCAGGTCGGGCGCACGGAATTTCGCGCGAGGGTTGTCTGACCTTCTCTACGGTAGCGGCGCATCCGATACGCGGTTCGAACGATGGCGCGACATTGTCGCCGGCTTGCCGCGCAAGCAAACACGGGTTTTAACGTGGCCGATTATTACCGTTTTCCTTTCATCGCAGCGCCCCGCGAACACATCTTCCTCAAGCCGATGGTTACGCGCGCGGCCGCCCGGAAATATGGCGTTGACTTCCGCTATACTTCCACGCCGAACTGGCTGACGTACGAAAGCATGCTGCGCTTTGCAGCAGTTGTGCGCCGCGATTTGCGCGACCTTCGGCCTCGCGATATGATTGATCTGCAATCGTTCATCTGGATTCAAGGATCCGACGAGTACGCGTAGCGAATTTGCGGAGGAGGCTTAGCGCAATGCTCTGGTCGGGGCCGGCGTGTCCGCATAGGCCGGGGCTGTGAAAGCCTCATCCTTATCGCGCGTGCGCTCGAGCCAGCCACGATTCTCTAGGATGGCGGCGATTCGGCTGACAGTGCTCTTCTCCAATTGAAGCCGCGTCGCTAAGCCGTTCTGCGATATCCGTGGTTCTCGTGACAGCTCAAGAACCGCCCGCGCCTCTGCGACCGAAGCCGGTTGGCCGCATGGAGTCTGATCTGGTCTGTACAACCCAAGGCTTCGTATCCGCGAAACGATCTCGTCCTGAAAGTAGACCGCTTGCGCCACGGCTTCTTTGCGATTGTTCGACAACAGTTGAATATTGCAACTATTTGAGCTCGACGGTTAAGCAACCGCTCGGGAATATTGACACACTTCGATGCAATGGAGTAATATCGACGGATGTCGATGCAAAGGTGTTGCCCTCCAGCCGAAGTTGTCTCTGACTCATTCGAAGAGGAGGCCGCGCTTTTCAAAGCCCTCGGTGATGCCCACCGTCTCCGAATGCCAGCAGCCCTCGCTCGGGCGCCAGAGGAAGCCTGCGTCTGCGATTTCACCGATGCGTTGCCGCTCAATCAGCCGACGGTGTCGCAGCACCTCCGCCTACGACGCGAGGCTCAGCTCATTACGTGTGAGCGGCGTGGTACGTGGGTCTACTACCAACTCGCTCCCGAGCACCGGCCCGAATCAAAGCTGCCACTAGCAGTCTTCTCAAACGGAAAGTCCGGCTATGAAAACTCACATCAATCTGGGAACGAGGATCTCGATAAGAGCGTATCCTTCTACTCCACCTCCTGGACGCTAAGCCTAACAAGGTCCTGGCTGACTACGCGTTGTTCGCGATCGATGACCCTGGAATGGAACTCGCGTGGACCTGCGCGAAAGCGTTCAACCGGCAGCCGACGCGCACTTCGGCATCTGCGTGAGACGGTGGACGACGTCGAGCGTGCGATTGCAAGACTTTCGGCGGTGGGATTTGCGTCGACCGTCGAGCGCGAGGAAACGTGCTGCTACGCCAATCAGACGAAAGTGTGGGCGACTGATCCGGAGGGGCGGCGCTGGGAAGTCTACACCGTCCATGAGGATACTGACGATCGGGATAGCTCGGACGCAACGTGCTGCGCCTCCGATGGGGCGGCGCGCTCTTGTGCGTGGAGCGATGAACCAGCCGACGTGCGCAGTAGGCAACGCCGGCGCGCCACGTGTCCTGTTCATTTGCGTTCGCAACAGCGCCCGCAGTCAAATGGCAGAAGCATTGTTCAAAAGAGCCTGCGGCGCACAGTTCCAAGTGGAGAGCGCAGGTCTGGAGCGCGGAATCGTAAACCCGCTAGCGATCGCCACGATGAAGGAAGTCGGCATCGACATCTCACCCAACTCGACGCAGAGTGCTTTTCGAGGTCTACAAGTCCGGCAAGCTATTCTGGTATGTCATCACCGTTTGCGATGAGACCAGCGCGGAAGCATGCCCGGTTTTCCCGGGTAGCGTCACCCGCCTTCACTGGAACATCCCCGATCCCGCCGCCCTCACCGGTACGTGGGAGGAGCGGCTCGAAGCGGTCCGCCCGATACGCCAAACGATCGCCGACCGGGTGGATGCCTTCTGCGCGCAGACATGCCGCCTAGGCAGCGCGTTGTCGCCGAGCCATCGGCTCGGCGCTTCTTCTCGTGGCAATCGTCGGCTCGGGTATCATGGGCGAGCGACTCGATGGCGGTAACATAGCCGTGGCTCTGCTTGCAAACTCGATAGCGACCGGCGGCGCGCTGCTGTGCCTAATCGCCGCACTCGGGCCGATCTCTGGCGCTCATTTCAACCCGGCGGTTTCGCTTGCGGACGCTATGCGAGGCGGCCTTGCGTGGCGCGAACTGCCGCTCTACATAGGTGCGCGACTCTTGGGGGCTGTCGCTGGCGTCGCTAGCGCAAATCTGATGTTCGGTCTTCCAGCCATCGTACTTTCGCATCGCGTCCGCACCGGGCCGGCAATGGCGTTCTCGGAGTTCCTCGCGACGTTTGGGCTGCTCTTCGTCATCTGGGGATGTGTCCGATTCCGGAAAGACATTACGCCTTTCGCGGTGGCCGCGTACATCGTCGGTGCGTATTGGTTCACGTCGTCGACGTCGTTTGCCAATCCCGCCGTTACCATCGCCCGATCGCTTTCCTGACACCTTCGCTGGGATTCGGCTAGCAGACGTTCCTGCGTTCGTCGCGGTCCAACTGCTGGGGGCGATAAGTGCAACGCTTCTCTTTGCCTGGCTCGCCTCGATCCCGAAACGCGACGCGCTCGAAGCCGTGGTTCCGCACGGGACGCGGTAGTCGTCACGGTTGCACCGGACGGGGATCCTCGGCCCAGTGCTCTGCCGTCCTTTGGTACTGGTTCACTACACCGTTCACTACACAGAATCGGCCAAAAGTGGCCTACGATTTATTTGGGCTTCGTAGCGCCTATCCGCAAAATTGCCAGTACCAGCAAGGATATTTGGAGCTCAGAGGGTAGTGGCGGGGACGTTAGGAGAACCTCCTACACGCTCCCGCCACGTATGAGCACAAATCCCATTCAAAATGCGCCGATCTCGATCAACAGTGCGCGGGCGACGACGGGATACGGAGGAGCGGGCGCGTTAACGGCGCCCTTTGTTGCGGATCGTGTCGACGTTGGGACGCCTCGCAGCGAAACGTTCCCGGAATCTATAGGCCGCAAAGCCCGCCCTTCTCACTCTTTCCCTTCGCGGTTTGGGGCGCAATCTCGGAAGATTTCTCAAGCATTACGCATTCACGGTCGACTTCGATGCCATGAAGCTCGTTCTGAAGGATCCGAAGATTAGGCAACCTTTAGCTCAACGGCAATTACATTTTTGACGGAGTCTCGTGTCCAATCTTGAGTTGGCGATTTTCCTTCCGTCGCTACGTCGGCGGGCGTCAAGCACGGGGTCGCAACGAGCTCTCCCCCGGCATAGCCCCTGCAAGGGGCGGCGGCGCAGGCCGCTAACCCCCCCGCTATGGCTGCAACTCGTTTTGATGTCGTCGGAATCGGCAATGCAATCGTCGACGTGATCGCAACCGCCGACGAGGCGTTTCTCGCCGCGCACGGGATGACCAAGGGCGCCATGATGCTTGTCGACGAGGCCCAGGCTACCGCAATCTACGAGGCAATGGGCGCTACCGTCACGACTTCGGGAGGCTCCGCCGGTAACACCATCGCCGGACTTGCCTCGTTCGGCGCCCGCGCGGCCTACATCGGAAAGGTCCGCGACGACGTGTTCGGACAGGCATTTCGCCACGATATCATCGCGCTGGGCGTTCACTTTCCCACACCGCCTGCTGTTGATGGGCCAGCGACGGCGTGTTGCCTGATCCTGGTTACTCGCGACTCCGAGCGCACGATGAACACGTACCTCGGAGCGTGCGTCACGCTTGGGCCGGACGACGTCGACGAGGCGCTGGTGCGCGATGCTCAGATCGTTTATCTCGAGGGCTATCTCTACGACGAACCGCTTGCCAAGCAAGCCTTCGCGCGTTCCGCTGAAATCGCCCACGGCGCTGGACGACGCGTGGCGCTTACGCTCTCGGACCCGTTTTGCGTCGAACGGCATCGCGCCGACTTTTTGAATCTCATCGAAGGCCACGTCGACATTCTGTTTGCCAACGAACGCGAACGCCATGCTCTTTGAGAATGGCGACTGCGAACGGTGGTACGCGCGTTTGCGCGCCATGACGCAGCTCGCTATCGTCACCCGCAGCGCCGCTGGTTCCGTGATCGTCGCGCCCAACGAGGAGATCGAAATCGCGGCCGCGCCGGTTGGCCGGGTGGTTGACCGACCTGCGCGGGGATCTTTACGCTGCGGGATTTTTGTACGGCTTGACGCGGGACGCGCCACTGCGAAAGTGTGGGCAGTTAGGAAGTTTGGCCGCGGCCGAGGTTATCAGTCACTTCGGGGCGCGCCCGCAACGCTCGCTGCGTGAGCTCGCCGCCGAGCAAGTGTTGCCGGCAAGTCACGGCAAACCGGGGGCGCGCAAGCGGCTAACGCACTCTCTCGCGCGCGCATAGCTAGGAGGTAGATGCCAGCGGTAATCCAATGCTTGCGTGGCCTAGGGATTTGGAAACGACTTGCAAGGGGACGCCGACCGCGAACGCGAGCGACGCGTAGCTGTGCCGAAGATCGTGGAGTCACAAGGGGGAGCTTGTGCCGTCGCACCAAGCGCGAA
>CAVOPN010000017.1:0-80841 GCA_963698105.1 Bryobacterales bacterium | reverse complement strand
ATGTTGTGTACTTCGTTCAGTTGCTCGCCTGCGATCACCAGGTCGAAATGCCCCTCGGGGTAGGGAAAGCGATCCCTTTCGGCATCGAAGTGATCCACCTCGCAGGTGAACTCACCGTCTGGAAACTGAACTGTTTTCGGTCAATTTTGCCCACCGGCCCATAATACGCGCCGCGGACCTCCTGATAGCCGCAGATTCGCTTAAGAAAAGGGGTTATCTGCCATAACATCCCAATTCCGGCGCCCTTCCGGTCGACTGCGGCGGAGGAACCAGCGCCAACGTCTCGCCAGCCTCGGCACATGCTTATCCAGATACGCCCGAGCGCCCGCATCCGGCATCGGCAACTGGCGGAGCGCCTCTTCGCTCGCCTTCAACTTCTCCTGAACAAACTGTTCGGAGGCTACAGGGGAGGGCCTAAATGATAATTCAGCTTTTTCAGCAGACTCCGAACGAACCGAAGAGGTAGAGGCGGCACCAACCCAAAGTCTAACAGGCGGATCAGGCCGCTGAGAATAAGCTTTGCTGCTGCGTATGTCCAAATTGTTCCAGCTCCATCGGGAACCTGCGGCGCAGTTCTTTGGGCGCCGCTGCATGCGATCCTCCTATCAACGACTGTAACTGAAGCGCGTTGACTACGCTTTTGCCTTGGGCATCGTTGTTGAAGATAACAAAGGTCGAATCCGCGAAGCGGCTAATGTGATCGATGCGCTTGGTCCACTCGGCCAGCTCCGCTTCTGAGTAAAGATAGTCATGCTGCCGGACCCTCTGCGAGTTTTTACTGAACGAACCCAAGGAATTCTGCGGATTCCGGCCGTGAAGGCGGACATATCCGATTCCTGAGGTCAAATACGATGTCGGCGGCATGGCCCGGGTATATTCCGGCTGGTCGATATTGCAAAAACCAACCCGATAATCAAGAAATACCCCCACCGCTTCCTCCGCCATCCAACTGCTGTGGCGCATCTCCGCCACCAGGGGGAATTCGTGGAACGCTCTGCGCAGGCGGATGAAAAAATCCTTGTTCTCCGCGGTGAAACGGAAGGACCAGGGAAACTGCATCAGCAGGGCCCCCAGTTTCTTCGCCTTCAGCATGGGTCGAAGTCCTTCGCAAAACGAACCCACCTCGGCGTCATCGAGCACTCGCGAATGCGTAAACTGGTGGTGCAGTTTGGCGGTGAACTGAAACCGCGGATTCGCCTCCACTTTCTTCATCCACAGCCTTACAACTTCAGGTTTAAGGTGTTGATAGAAAGAGCTATTAATCTCGACCGTGTCGAACCTGCGCGACAGGTACTCCAGGGGATGAAAACCGCTTCCGTAGACTTTCGGATAAACCAACCCGTTCCAATGCGGATACGACCATCCCGCTGTACCGACAAATGAGGACATGACAGACGCTCCTATTCGCTATCTATTCGCCTGACTGAATCATAGCGAAGAAGAGGCGAATCTGTCAACGTTTATTTTTTGTAGGGTTCAGCCACGAACGAGGTCGTGTCTTCAATCAGTTCCGCAAAGCTCCTCAAAAGGCGAAGCCTGAAGTACCGGAAACGTGCCGCTAGGTTCACCCCGAAATAGTAGGATGGCCCCCGGGTTTTTCTCTGGTAATCAGGCGATTGATTTCTCCGGATCGTACAAATTCGGATCGTCTTCGGTGCGGGAGATGAAATAGTGGCGAATTTCGTCGCGCAAAGCCGGCTTATCGGGGCTTAACTGATAAATTCCCTGCCAATCGGAGCGCAGGTCCTTCGTCGGCGAGAACTGGTTGCGAACCAGGATCAAGTCCCGATGGGAATAAGCGCGCTTGACCTTCGAGCCGTGGAAGTGATGGACCGCGAAACCATCCACATACCCTACATTCTTCTTCAACTTGGCTGCATTTCGCTGCCACGCCGAAATGGCCGCGCGATAGTCCTCTGAATATCCGTCGAGGTGCATGTCGGGAGCGTCCTCGCCTACCAGGCCGAAGGTCATAAACCAATCGCCGTGCCCCAGGATGCACTTGTCGAGGAGGCCTCCTACGGTGTCGAAGGCAGGGCGGCGAAACGCCCACATCCCGCCGGTTGCGCCGACGCCGCGGGAGCTGGCGGGCGCCCCATACTCGACCCCGCCAGAGTAGCCCTGTTTTTTCCATCCTCCATTGGCATAGCCTCCGGGAAGGCGATAGCCGTTCTGGATGTAATTGAAGACAAAGCCTGTATTCACGCGCATCGGCAGATGCCCGGTCCCATAGGTTTCACCGGTCAGATCGGAATAGGAGGAGAAGGGCTGAACGAAGTCGTAGTGCTGGAGCTGGTGGATGGTTTCGAGCGCCCAGTCGTGACGGGTGAGATGAAAATCGGCGTCCATATAGGCTCCGTATTTCCAATTCGTCGGAAAAGTCTGAATAATTCGGTTGAGAATATTCTCTTTGTGAAACAACTCATGGGTCGTGCGAAGCTGTACATCGTTCGGATCCTGCGCCGGATCGGTAATTTCGAAAGGCCGGTCGCCGTAGGCTAATTCGCCCACATGCAGGCAGACATTGGGCGCGCTGCGCAGGTGGCGTATGCAATCGTTGGCCAGTTCCCGGCGAGTGCGCCAGCGGAAGGGATTGGAGTAGCAAACCGCGACGTGAAGTGTCTGTTCCTCAGACCACTGCGCCCACGGCAGTTGTTGATCCGGATGTTGTCTGAAATGTTGGACTGGCATGTTGTGTATCGCCTCTCGGAAGAACGATACGACGGATATTTCATTTCGATTTGTGGGTGGAAGGAGGAACTTGTTGAATTGATGGATTTTCAGAGGGGGCTGCGGGGGAGAACTGCACGTCAATGGGGATTACTTAAGGCACGCGATTGGGCAGGTCGGGGATCTGCCCTACTTTATTGGACGGTGGCGACCCAGTCGTTACGCATGGCGGCTTGCATGCGGGCTGGATGATGGGTCTGCTTCTCTTTATACATCCTGCGGTCGGCTTCGGCCAGCAGTTGCTCGGCGTCATTGCCGTCAATCAGGAAGTGCGACACGCCGATGCTGATGGAGAGCAGGCTTTCATGAAACAGGTTCAGGCACACTTGCTGGACGACTTGGCGGAATTGCTCGATTTTTCCTTCCACATCGTCCGGCTTGACGCCCGGCAGCAGTACCACGAACTCGTCGCCGCCCATGCGCGCGACGTAATCGTACTCGCGGCAGCATTCCCGCAGGCCTGCCGCCACTTCGTGCAGTACCCGGTTTCCTTCCAGATGTCCAAACCGGTCGTTCACCATCTTGAACCCGTCCAGGTCGAGAACGCATACGGCTAAAGGAGCATTGTTGCGCCGGCTTCTGGATAACTCCGAATCCAGATGCAAGAACAGGGACCGGGCATTGGGCAGATCGGTTAAGTAATCCGTGGTCGCCGACGATTCCGCCTTCTGGAAGCGCATTGCGTTTTCAATCGCGACGGCGATTTTCGAGCTGATCGCCAATAGAATACGCAGATGATCCTTGGTAAAGGCGTCGACATTCACGTGGTAAAGCGTGAGCACGCCGAGCACTCCATTGACGCCTTCAAGCGGCACGGCTACGGCGGACCGCAAGGTTGAAAATTTGGTCCGATCGTTCAAATAACCGGGTTCCACGGAGGGATTCCCGTTCAGAATGGGCTTGCGATTCTCCGCTACCCAGCCCGACAAGCCTTGACCAACGGGAATTTCAAGCGACGAGAAGAGCCGGAAATCGTCGCCGGTGACATACTCCGGCATCAGCACATTCTCGCGGCGGATCCAGATGGCCAGTCCGTTGAATGGAATAATGCGACGAAGACGGACGGCGAGCACGCTCAAGGTTTCATCCAGGCTGAGGGAGTTGCCCAGGTCCTGTGAAATCTCGAATAACGCCTGCACTTCCTGGCGGGCGGCTGCGATGGAGGTGAGGAAGTCCACCGCACCCGCCTTGGTTTTCCTTTTAGAGGGCTCCTCAGGAGACGCTTCGAAGCCCGCCGCGGGAGAATCGCCATTCACGATCTTAACGTCGACCGATAATTTACCCTTGACGTGTTCCTTGGACTGCGCCAGTTGTTCCAGTTCCACATAGCGCGTGGTCAACACGTCCACGACCTTGGGGTCAAAGGCTTTGCCGGATTCGGAGATGACGACTTTCATTGCGTCGTCGAGCGGCAGGGCTCGCCGGTATTGGCGGTCCGTGGCCAGTGCATCCAGGCAGTCCACTACGGAAAGAATGCGCGCGCCGATGGGGATGTTCTCGCCGGAGAGACCATAAGGATAGCCGCTGCCATCCCATTTTTCGTGATGCGCCTTGACGATGGGAACCACGGGGTAGGGAAATTTGACGCGCTCCAGAATTTCGGCGCCTACCACCGGGTGAATTTTCATTTTCTCGAACTCTTCATGAGTCAGCTTTCCGGGCTTCGAAATGATGTGTTCGGGAACGGCCAGCTTGCCGATATCGTGCAGAAGAGAGGCGGCGCGCAGGGCATTGCACTCTTCTTCGTTGAGTCCCAGGTCCTTGGCGATTTCGACGGCGTAGACCTGCACGCGCTGCAAATGCCCGTGGGTGGTGTGATCTTTTGCTTCGATGGCGAGAGCCAGGGCCTCGATGGTGCGCAGATGCAGGGAGGAAACTTCCTGCACATGCTTTTTCTCCACTTCCAGGCGCTGTAGATAGAGTTTATAGGAGCGATAAATGAGATAGAGCGCGGGTCCGGTCAGCAGCACCGTGGGATATCCGATGTACTTGTTGGCGTAGGCCAAGGCTTCGGCGACGGCGGCTCCGCCAAGGTAGTAGGGGAGAGCCCAGAAATAACATTCCTTCCACACCGCGCGGAATTTCCGCTCTTCCGCAAGCGCGATTACCAGCGCCACGGGGAGGGTATTGAGGAAGAACAGGGCGCAGGTCGACATCGCCAGCCGGATGGTCGGATCCACCGCGTTGGCGGAGAGCCAGGTGGAATGGTAGACATCCTCAGTGATGGCAATGGCCACGGCCATGGCCGCGGTGTTGAAAACCACCTGGGCGGGGCGGGCCTTACGGTCAGTGTTCCACAAGCACTGCACCAGCGTCACCACGGCCCCCATTACGATGGTTTCGCTGGCCGAAAGATCCACCAGGCCGAACAGAACAAATACGAAGTTCAAGCTCAAGGTGCCCGGCATTCCCGGGACGCTGATGCGCATGCGGGAGGAGAAGATTGCCATCAGGAGAAAGCCGGTGTACTTCAACAGGTCCACCGATTCCCAGGTGGCGATGGAACTGGCGACCACAAATATCCCGAGGATGCCAGTGATCAGCACCAGGAGGCGCGCCTTGGCCGCAAGCGGTTTCAGAGTTTCCTCCGGCGCTAGATTTGCCGTACCCGAAGGAACGACCAGGGTGAGGGAGCTCATGTTATTGCCGTTGATGGATGCACGCGGCATTCCAGGCTCAGGAAGCTTTTTTCGCAATGGGTTAGCGCCAAGAAAGATGGGCGCCGTGGACAATATGGCCCGTCACGCCCGATGGTATTGCGACAAACTGTCTCATCCTCCGGGGGAGTTTTCTGAGGTGTCCTAGGGTATTCGGCTGAGGGTGCTATTGCGGAAATGCTGTCGAAATAGAGACTGGCGAATTCATAACAATGACATCCGACTGTACTCATGTTTTCTTAGGAATGAAAGCGGTCATCGCCAGCCCGTCCATGCGCCAGTTGATGGCCTTGGCCGAAAGGGTTGCGCGGTCTCATGCCACGGTATTGATCCTGGGGGAGAGCGGCTCCGGCAAAGAACTGCTGGCCCGCGCGGTTCATCATTTTTCCAGCCGCTCAGAAAAACCGTGGGTCGATCTGAATTGCGGCGCTCTGCCGGAACATCTGATTGAGAGTGAATTGTTCGGCTACGACCGGGGCGCGTTTAGCGGAGCGGCGAATAACAAGCCGGGTCTATTTGAGCTGGCCCACCAGGGCACTATCTTCCTGGATGAGATCGCCGAGCTCGAAATGAAAATGCAGGTGAAGCTGCTGCGCGTGCTGGACGGCGTTCCCTACTACCGGCTGGGCGCGGTCAAGAAAGTGGGGGTCGATGTCCGCGTGGTCGCGGCGACGAATCAGGAGCTTGAGACAGCGGTCGCCCAGGGGCGTTTTCGTTCGGATCTTTATCACCGGCTCACTCAGATCGTGTTACGCGTACCTCCGCTGCGCGAGCGCCTGGAGGACATCGCGCCTTTAGCCAGGCATTTTCTGACCCAGCACGACCCCGCGCTGCGATTCTCGGCGGATGCGATTGAAGCGCTCGAAGGGCATTCGTGGCCCGGAAATATTCGCGAGCTGCGTAACGTGGTGATGCGCGCCGCCGTCCTGTCGGTCGAAGATGAGATTCGCGCGCGCGATCTGCCGCTCCAGGCGCCTGGCCGGCCTGAGACCGCGTCGGCCGGCTCTGCGGGCAGCCTGGAGGGAATGGAGCGCAAAATGATTTTCGACGCTTTGCACTCGACCAACGGGCATCAGCAGAAGGCCGCGGCGAAGTTGGGAATTTCGCGCCGCACGCTGAGCCGCAAGCTGAAGGTATACGACTCCGGGCTGACGGAGGCGCGCCTGTGAATATGCATGAGAAGCGCCGCGAAACGCGCCGCCCCGCGAGCGGCACGGTGCGCGTAAAATTCACGAATCCGGAGCCGCTCGAAATCGACGGAAAGCTGATGGACGTAAGTCCCAGCGGGTTTCGGATGGCACACGGCTGTGTTTCACTCTGTTCCGGGCAGGTAGTCGACTTCGCTCACGTGGAGGCTACGGGGCGAGCGCGGGTGATCTGGAACCGCATCCTGGCGGGCGGAGTAGAATCGGGTTTCCTCGTCTGCCCGAACTAATCGCGCCAGCGCCAAAGCTGCTTATAGATTTGTACCAGCTCTTGAATCGCACGGGCCGGCGGCAATCGGGTTCCATACATCCGGCAGTTCATGTAAGCCCTTTGATATTCGATCGTAACATGATGGGAACTAAGTCTCGCCAGCTGTTCGCGAAGCCTCTTCAGTTCCTCGCGATTCAACGGGGGAGCTGGCTTATCCTCAGGCCGTGCCATGATTAGGATGTTATCATATTCGCCAGCTGTTCGCCTCCGGATAATCGCTACTGAACCTTCCCATTCGCGAGCGACTCGATAAATCCGCGCTCGATCGGCCAGTTGCCGAGGACCCGTTCGTTCTGCTGCGAAAATGTGCCGGCCGTCAGGACTCCGCTCAAGTCGCTGGGATTCGCCTTCATGTGTTCGCGGTCCAGCATTTTCCTGAGCAGGTCGGTGGATGCCGATAAGCGGCGGGTCATCAGCTCCGCGATTTCGGGCGTCGCGCACACTGCTTCGAGGCGCAATTGAAAACCCTTGGGCGCCGCCCCCACCGCGAACGTAACATCCTGCGCCTGCGAAAGCGGCTCCATGAACGCGTGCGTCCCCGCCCCCAGGTTCGCGTCGCTCAGCGCGTAGGAGGGCACCGAAATCCATATCGGCTCCGCGGGCAGCTTCGGAGCTTTTCTCCAATCCTGCGGACCCACCATGTTCACGCCATGCTCATCGCTTGAAACCGCCATCGCCAAAACCTTCGGGCGCATCGGCACGAACGAAATAAAGTAGCCCGAGCGTGTCGCGGGCATCGAACAGAGCGATCCTTCGCACCTTCCTCCGTGCGCCTGCGCGTAGGCCGCCAGTTTCTTCCACACGAAGTGCCCACGCAGCGCGAAATACGTGTTGCCTTCGGAGAACGCGGCGGCGACCGCGTCCAGATCGGTGCGATAATCCAGGCCGGTTTGCTCGACAAACGTCTTATAATCGGCGTCCTCGGTAGACTTCGATCCGGCGATCAGATCCAGCACGCCTGCGCGCCGCAATCCGTCGACATCGATGAAGACGTGCGTGGCGCGAGCCTGCGGCAGGCTCTGAATCAGCTGCTGATTGGTGAGCGTGCGCGCCGCGGTCCACCAATAAATCCCTCCGGCCGCGAGCGCCAGCAGGACGGCGGCTAATGCGATTTTTTTCACACCGCCACGACGGAGACCGCCATGCGATCCTGCTTCCACAGTTCGATGTACGGGGCCAGGTCGGCCATCATTTTCGCGAACTGCATCGGATCGAGCGACTGCGCGCCGTCGCTCATCGCTTTTTCGGGATTGGGGTGCACTTCGACAATCAGTCCGTCCGCGCCGATCGCGACGCCCGCGCGCGACAACGCCGGAACCAGGCTGCGCTTGCCGGTGGCATGGCTGGGATCGAGAATTACGGGCAGATGGGTCAACTCATTCAGCGCCGCGATTGCCGCGATGTCGCAGGTATTGCGCGTGATGGTTTCAAACGTGCGGATGCCGCGCTCGCACAGAATCACCTGCGGATTCCCATGCGCGACGACATACTCGGCCGACATCAGCAGCTCCTTCACTGTCGAGCTCATGCCACGCTTCAGCAGCACGGGACGCCCGCACTTACCCAGCGTCTTCAAGAGCGCGAAGTTCTGCATGTTGCGCGCGCCGATCTGCAAAATATCGGCGTATTCGGCGACTAGATCCACATCGCGGTCGCTCATCACTTCGGTAATGATCCCCAGGCCGGTGGCTCGGCGGGCTTTGTCCAGCAGCTTGAGGCCTTCGACTTCGAGGCCCTGAAAATCGTAGGGCGATGTGCGAGGCTTGAAGGCTCCGCCGCGCAGAAGTTTGGCGCCGGCGCGGGCGACGATCTCCGCCGATTCCAGAATCTGCCGCTCGCTCTCGACAGAGCAGGGGCCGGCCATTACGACGAATTCGCTGCCGCCGATGGTGGTCCCGCGGACCGTGATTTCCGTCTTCAAAGCGCGAAACTCGCGACTGACGAACTTATAAGGAGCGGAAATGCGCACGGCGCGTTCGACGCAGGGCATGGCCTCGATCGATTCCAGACACTGAGTGACGTCGCCGACGCCGACTGCGCCAATGACGACTCGCTCCTCACCCTCGATCGAATGGACCTTGTAGCCGAACTCCTCAATCCGCGCCCGGACCTGCGCCACCTCTTCTTTGGAGGCGTGCAATTTCATCGAAATAATCATGGCTATCTTTCTAAAATTAACACACCACTACACGCAGGCCCAGGTACTGGGTGAAGGGATCAAAGTCGCGGTCGCTGTGCAGCACGTCGTACCCGCTTTCCATGCATCGGGTGGCTATCACAGTATCGATGGTCTTTCGAACGGTCACGCGGAGTACGCGCAGCGCACGAAAATTTTTCGCCGCTTGAATCGCGATTTCCTCACCGCCGAGCTGAACCCGCAAAGAGGTCGGCAATTTCCGGGCTCGGTTGAAGTCCGGCTGGTCGCTGAAGCCTTGTAGAACTTCCGTCAGAATCAAGTCTGCGATGGCCAAAAACTCCTGGCCAAGCAGTTTTTCGAGCCAAGTAATCGATCCAGACGCTGGAGTCGACAAGAATCAGCGGTGGGTCCGCATCGTGGCTGAGTGGCCTGGGCGAAAAGCGGGGACAGCCCGCTCTGTCCACTGCGGCGTCAGCAAAATATGTTGCTTTGACGATCCTGAGGTCGCCTTGGGACAGAGTAGGCAGTCCCCACTTTTCGCGGGTTTCATGGTTATCGGGGTGCGGAAGAAAAGACACGTCGACACGAATGTCGACGCGGCACGCCTGGAGGCGCGCGCCACAAAAGTTATAGTAACGACTTGCTGCGACAGGCCGCTAGTGACCACTCAGTGGTCGGCGGGCAGCAGCTCGAATGCATCTCGCGGCGGCTAGAACAGGGAGGGCTGAGAGTGTCCGCCTTCGACGTTCAAGTGGGAGTCGAATGACGGGGCGTTTTATGCTAATCTCTATAGAGAAGGGTGCCTATGTCCTCTGCCGTCTTGAATGAGCTCCAAGTTACTGAGCAGCAATATGATGCTACGGTTCGCGAGGATATCGAGCTTTTCCGGCAACAAGCTCAGTTGAATCTGAGCGGTCATCTTACCGACGACCAGTTCCGGCCTTTTCGGCTTCGCAGAGGGATTTATAGCCAGCGCCAGGCCGGGGTTCAGATGATTCGCACGAAGGTTCCTGGTGGCCTGCTCACCGCTCAACAGATGCGTCAACTGGGGCGGATTGCCGACGAATTTGGCGGTGGGAAAGGTCATCTCACTACTCGACAGAACATGCAGTATCACTTCGTTCCGCTGGCTCAGGTCGCGGATTTGCTGCACTTGCTTGCTGATGTGAGACTGACGACGCGCGAGGCATGCTACAACACCGTCCGCAACGTGACGGCGTGCCCTCTGGCGGGTGTCCATCCGCATGAGCCTTTTGACGTTCAGCCTTACGCTCGGCGCTTGGCATTCGCGTTTCTGCACAAGGAACTGACCGACAATCTGCCGCGCAAATTCAAGGTCGCGTTCGCCGGCTGCCCGGAGGATTGTATCGCCACCGCGATCAACGACGTCGGGCTGCGCGCGGTGATTCGAGACGGGGAAAAAGGCTTTCGCATGACCGTTGCGGGCGGCCTCGGCCCGCTGCCGGTCGAATCCAAAGTCTTGCACGAGTTTATTCCGGCCGATGACGTGGTGAAGCATGTCGAAGCGGTCATTCGGATCTTTAATAAACATGGCAACCGTGCCAATAAAAACAAAGCGCGGCTAAAATTTGTCATGCGTGAGCGTGGATTTGACTGGCTGCGTGACGCGGTCGCCGAGGAGTATCGGGACATCGAGCAGAACGGAGGCATCCCCATGCCGGCCGAAGTCCCCGAGAACTTCGGTGGTTTTCAGCCGGTACCACCACCGAAAGGGTCCGGCGAATTATTGGCGATTTACGATTCTTCGTCACCCGATTTCAATCGCTGGAGGGAAACGAATACGCAGCCCCAGAAGCAGCCGGGCTATTCGATCGTCACCGTGACCGTGCCTCAGGGCAATCTCACCGGGGATCAGATGCGCGGACTCGCCGAACTTTCCGAGCTCGCGGGAGACGGGTCGCTGCGGTTTTCCATGAATCAGAACGTGGTGCTGGCCTATGTTCCGGCGGGCGCATTAAAACGCGTTTATGGACGGATCGTCGAACTCGGTCTGGCCGACGATGGAGCCGACGAAATCAGCGACGTCGTCACCTGCCCGGGCGCTTACAGCTGCAACTTGGGATTGACCAAGACGATGAATCTCGGCTATGAACTGCGCGAAATGCTGAAGTCGGAAAACGACACGATCGTTCGCAATTTGCGCATCAATGCGAGCGGCTGCCCCAACGCCTGCGGCCAGCACTGGGTTGGCGACATCGGATTCTACGGCAACGCGCGCAAGATCGAGGGCAGGGAAGTCCCCTACTATTTGATGCTTCTGGGCGGCACGTATCAACAGTTCGGTGTGGCGATCCAGAGCCTGCCCGCGCGCTACGCGCCTACGGCAGTCGCGCGGGTGCTGGAACATTTCAAAACGAATCGTGAACCGGAGGAGTCGTTCCGATCCTACGTGATGCGGTTCAAAGTGGAAACGTTCCGCAAACTCACGGCCGATCTGGTCAAACCGCCCGCTGACGCTCCGCCGGAGATGTATCAGGATTGGGGCGACGACGTGGCGTTCTCTCTCCAGCTCGGCCGCGGCGAATGTGCGGCGTGAAGAAGTAGCCAGCAGCCAGTAGCCAGCTAAAGAAAAAGCCAGAAACACCGAAGTGTCTCTGGCTCTCGTATTCTGGCTACTGGCTACTGGCTTTAGCCGCGCTTCGACGTTTTTGCCGTCTGCGTGCGGACCGGCTCGAGGACCGCGCCGCTGGCCATGGTTAGCTGCGGAATAGTGATGGACGTATCCACCAGGCGGGCCATATCCTGCACCGGCAAACCTTCGGCTTCCCTAGCAAAACGCAGGGCTTTCGAGGCTTCGTCGTATTCGACTCGAACCCAGTCGCCGCCACGGACCTGATCCGTAGCGATCAGATTCGACATCGGATGCACCAGCAGGCGTTCGATGGCGCGCTTCAAGTGGCGCGCTCCGTACTTCAGATCCGTGCCCTCAGCCAGCAGGAAATCCTTGCTGGGATCGGACATCGTGAACACAAAGGCGCGGTCCGCCGAGGTGTTGAAAATTCGCTGTTGAACCAGATTCAATTCAATATCCAGAATTTTCTTCAGCTGCTCGGTGCCGAGCGGCGAGAACGTCACGATCTTGTCGAGCCGGTTCATGAATTCCGGCGTAAACTTGCGCCGCGCCGCTTCCACTCCGCTGCGCGCGATCTTGCCGGTCATCTTATCGTCGAACACGCCGGTGGACGCTTTAATGCGCATGTCCGAGGTTCCGAACCCGAGCTTCGGCGCCATGATGGAGCTCATTTCCGAGGCGCCCAGGTTGGACGTCATGAAGATCATCGCTTTCGAAAAATCGACTTTGCGATTGTCGCCCAAAGTCAGCGTCGCTTTGTCCAGGATGCCCAGCAGCAGGTTCCACAGTGCATCCGACGCCTTTTCGATTTCGTCGAAAAGAACGAAGCTCACTTTCATGGTTTCTGTTTGATACTGGTTCAGCACCTCCTGAGACAACAAAGGATGCGTCTCGCGGTGTCCCAGGTATCCGGGGGCGAACCGATCAGCTTCGCGATCTCATGACTGTGCTGAAACTCCGCGCAATCGATCTTGATGACCGCGCGGGGATTTTTCAGGAGCGTCTCCGCGGTCGCTTCCACGATGCGGGTTTTGCCCGAACCGGTGGGACCGAGGAACAGAAAATTTCCGATGGGGCGGCCCGGGGCGTTCATCCCTGTAAGATGCATCTGGTAGATGTTGACGATTTGCTGGATCGCTTCATCCTGACCGATAATCATCCGCCGGAGCCCCGTTTCGAGGGTACTCGCTTCCCGGCCTGTTTTGGCCGGATCTAACGGGACATTGAGCCTTACCATTTTGTCTGCCGCCTTTCTCTTGGGGAAGCCGCTTTCAACCTCCCGCCACAATTTCTCAGGCAACCGAAGTGCCATTTATTTAGATGCTCCTAAAATCGCGGCGATTCTTCGTCGCTGTTTACCTTTTCGGCTTGGATGGCCGAACTTCGACCCGACTTATTAAGGTTCTTTCTGGCATATGCAGCAGCGTTCGTACTATTTCGGCAATGTCTTCGGCTTGGATCTTCCAATCGGATCCCGAATCGGTACCATGCAAGGAAAACTCAGTCGCCACGCTTCCCGGCATGATATAGCTCACTCGCACATTGTCATTTCGCTTGTCCAGCATCATTGCTTCACTAAATCCGTTCAGGCCAAATTTCGCGGCATTATAAGCAGCCCCACCGGCAAAAGGGTTCTTTCCCGCCAGACTGCTGATATTCACGATGTAGCCCCCACCGCGCTTTTCAAATCGGGGAAACGCTTCACGGCAGCAATAAAACACACCTGAGAGATTGGTCTCAAGCGTACGTTGCCAGTCTTCGACCGACAACTCCGAAACTGAGTGGAACACCCCCACCCCTGCGTTATTCACCAGCACATCCAACCCACCGAAGTGGGTATCGATAAACCGGAATAGCCCGGCAATATCTTCCTGCTTTCTAACATCGGCTGCTTTCCCCGCGACTTTACCGCCGGTTTCAGAGTGCAGCTCCGCGACGGCTTGATCGACGGCGGCCTGGTCGCGTGCGCAAATTGCGACCTGCGCGCCTTCGTCGAGCATCATTTTTGCAATGGCGCGTCCAATTCCACGGGTGGCGCCGGTGACCAGGCAAGTTTTGTTGTTCATGACGAATATTAGAGCGGATGGCGAGTGAGTACTGTTAACAAACTTTTTTGAGCTTGTCCGCGATCGAAACGCGCGGCGCAGTGGGCGGTACCTTTATAAAGATGCCGCGATGAACAGATTTGTTGCGCCAATCTAAATCGTGAATGGGAAAAACGGCGCGGCGGACGAGGCCCGCCTTGCTTGCAGGCGGAACCGCCTGCCCCACAGAGCAGAATCGTGGCGCACGCATTTGTGCGTGCCGCATCGACACTCGTGTCGATGCCTGAGTGCGTGCGCCACAGACGGAACCCCTTACAATTGAACTAAGCGAATGCTTGACACCAGCATCTTCTGGCTCCGCGCCGCGGCGTGCCTCTACGCGATTGGGCTGCTGCACTCGATGCTGTATATTGTCCGGCGAAACCAGGGAGTTTATCCGGCCGCGCTAGGGACTTTTCGGGTAGGCGTGGTGCTGCACGCGGTTTCTCTGGTCGAACTGGCGATGGCCTATGGACGCCTTCCTCTGGATAATTTTTACGAAACGCTGAGCCTGTGCGCGTTCCTGGTCGCGCTGCTGTTCCTGTTCGTCGAGTCGCGCTTCCGCTTCCATGGCACCGCGATTGCCATGTTTCCCCTGGTATTTCTGATGACGCTGGTGGCCGCGCTGGAGCGTCCGGTCGCGACCTGGCCGAACGTGGGCGTGCGCGACGCGTGGCTAATGACGCACATCATCCTGGTGCTGGCCGGATACGCCGCTCTGCTGCTGACGGCGACAGCCAGCCTGTTTTACCTGGTGCAGGAGAGGCGGCTCAAGAATAAGCAATCCAGCGCGTGGCTCGAAAAACTGCCTCCGCTCGCGACGCTCGATCATATGATCGGCACGTCCATGAACCTGGGCTTTCTGCTGCTGACGCTGGGCGTGATTTTTGCCATCACCTGGGCGTCGACCGAATCGGGCACGCGCTGGCTGTCCGATCCGAAAATACTGCTGTCGTTTTTCACCTGGGCTTTGTGCCTGCTGATGATCGTGCTGCGCGCCTCCGCCGGCTGGAGGGGAAGAAAAGCGGCGTGGATGGCGCTGACGGTGTTGGGATGTTCGGCGCTCACCTGGGCCGCGCACATCGGACTGAGGCCCGCGCTCACGCCATGAAACTGCTGCTCACGGGCCTGAATCATCGCACCGCGCCGGTCGAAGTCCGCGAAAAGATCGCGTTCGAGCAGCATGCTCTGCCGGCTGCGCTCGCGTCTTTGAGAAAATGCCCGGGGCTGCTTGAAGGGATGATTCTTTCAACCTGCAACCGGGTCGAGATTGCGGCCACCCTCGACGATGACGCCGACGCGGGTGCGGCCGTCGAGATCTTTTTAGCGGAATCCCGCGCCGTCGAGCGCGCCTGGATGGTGCCGTATCTGTATCGCTACAACGGTCCCGATGCGATCCGCCATCTGTTCCGCGTGGCGTCCAGTCTGGATTCGATGATGGTAGGCGAGCCGCAGATTCTGGGCCAGCTCAAGAGTGCTTATGCCTTGGCCAAGGAACACGGAGCCCTCAGCGGATTTCTGGACCTGGTGATGACGCGCGCCTTCAACGTGGCGAAGCGGGTGCGCTCGGAAACGGACATCGGCGAGAGTGCGGTTTCGATCAGCTACGCGGCGGTGGAACTGGCGCGCGATATTTTCGGATCGCTCGAAGGGAAATGCGTGCTGGTGATCGGAGCGGGGAAGATGGCCGAATCCGCTTTGCGCCATTTCCGCCGCGCCGGTGTGTCGGAAATACTCATCGTAAACCGCACGCGGGAGCGCGCCGAAGCTCTGGCCGAGGAGTTCCACGGCCGCGCGATCGACTACAGGTCGCTGCTGGACGCGCTGCCGGAAGTCGACATTCTGCTGGCATCTAGTGGCGCGGCGCATTACATTCTCACGCGCGAGCAGATGCGCGGCGTTATCGGCCGCCGCAAAAATCGTCCGATGTTTCTGATCGATATCGCCGTGCCGCGCAACATCGAACCGGACGTCAATAAACTGGACAACGTATTCCTTTATGACATCGATGATCTGGACAAGGTGGTTCAATCCAATGTGGAAGGGCGCCACCAGACGGCGGTCGAAGCCGAGGAGATTATTCGCGAGGAAGTAGAGCGCATGATGCAGCGCCTGAAGACCCGGGAGGTGGCGCCCACCATCGTCAGCCTGCAGGAACAACTGGAAAGCGTGCGATCGAACGAGATTGCCAGGATGCGCGCGCGCCTGGGTCCGCTGACCGCGCAGCAGGAGGAGGCGATTGAGGCGATCACCCGGGGCATCGTCAACAAGATCGCCCATGGACCCATCACGGAGCTGCGCCGCACTGCCTCCCATCCCGAAGGCGGCCAGTTGCCGGATCTGATTCGCAGGCTGTTCCGGCTGGAGAAGTAAATGATCGTCATCGGCAGCCGCGGCTCCGCGCTCGCGTTGTGGCAGGCTCGCCATATCGCCTCAAGACTGGGCGTCGAGTCGCGCATCGAGATTATAAAAACCACCGGCGATAAGATTCAGGACGTGCCGCTCGCGCAGGTCGGCGGCAAGGGACTGTTCACGAAAGAGATCGAGGAAGCGCTGCTCGACCGGCGCATCGACCTGGCGGTGCATAGCCTGAAAGACATGCCTTCGGAGCTGCCGCCGGGGCTGATCCTCGCGGCGATTCCTGAACGGGAAGATCCGCGCGACGCGCTGCTGGGCGCTCCATTAAAGGATGGGGCGCGCGTGGGGACCAGTTCCTTAAGACGAACGGTTCAACTGATGGCAATGCATCCGGGAGTGTCGATAGAAATTCTGCGGGGCAATGTGGACACGCGAATCCGCAAGCTGGATGAAGGTAAGTACGACACCATTATTCTGGCCGCGGCGGGTTTGCGGCGGCTGGGCTGGAGCGCTCGGATTTCCCAGCTGATTCCGGTGGATGTGATGATCCCGGCAGTGGGGCAAGGCGCGCTGGCGATCGAGACGCGCGATGATCGGGGCGAAGCCTGGAGCATCGCCCGGGGATTGGATCATGAAGCCTCGCGAATGGCGGTTACTGCCGAGCGGGCCTTTCTCGCAGTGTTCGGTGGAGGCTGCCAGGTTCCGATCGGGGCGTACGCGACCCTAGAAGGCTCGGAAATTCACCTGCGGGCATTCGTGTCCGACCCCGGCGGCGGGAACGTCCAGCGAGGGGAGGGGCGCGGGCAGGATCCGGTAGCGGTGGGAGAAGAGCTAGCGCGACGGCTGAAATAGAGGCGCGATGCACAAGAATCAAGACTAGGGGTGGGCTCTGTGGTTGGAGCGAAGGAAACTAAAAGTGGTAGTGGGTCAGTTTGACCCACTACCCTAAAAGTGGTAGTGGGTCAGTTTCAATTTTGGTAGTGGGTCCACTACCTCAATTTTCCGCATCTTGACTTTTTGAGTTCGGCGTTTTTCCTTCTAATGCAGCCATCCTCTGCGAATCGCGCCCAAGCGATAGCGCCACCTGTCCGCGTTCGCGATGAGCGATTAGTGTCGCCAGGGACGATCCGACCGCGCTATCCTTGGGGGAAACTAAAGGATAAGCGCGCGGTGACAATAGCTCTGGGCATACTCGCTAAGGACGGGTTGGTAATAGCATCCGACAGGCAGGTCGGAATGCCTGAGTACCTAAAAATGGGTCGCGGGAAAATCGCATTTGGCAAGCAGGGTGCCATTGGTCAACCGGGCGGGAATATGTTGGCCGTCACCGGGGCCGGAAACTCGCATTATATCGAGCATCTTCAGCGCGAATTTGTTAACGAGCCGTTTCCCGCTACGAATGAACTCCAAAAGCATTTTGCCGAGCGGATACACACGTTTTATCAGGATCATATCATTCCCTTTTCGGGGTACGCCAGTAGCGAAAGACCCGATGTCTCTATGATTGTGGCGGGCCGCCGCAACGGGGCGCAGGTCTTACTTTCCTCCGAAAAGAGTGTAGTTACGGAGCACTACGATTGCTGTTCTGTTGGCGCGGGAGCAATGTATGCGGGGATTTTGCTTCAGCGCCTTTATGCTCCGCTGGGCCTTACGAGTGCAATCCAACTTGCGGCCTATGTGGTGTTTCAGGTGAAGGAACATGTGGATGGCTGCGGTAACGAAACCGACATTATTTTTCTTCGTGATGATGGCATTCACTGGGTTGACAGGGAGAAAGTAACGGAACTAGAGGGCTTGTTTCGCGAATACTCACACCTTGAAGCGCGACTCATACACTTTATCTTCAGCGCCCAAAGAGACTCGGATGCGGCTGCGTCTAAGGCGGTTGGGGCCGAGATACGAAGAATGCGCAAGGCCGTTGTCGGGTTACTTCAGTCAAGCAAGCCGATTATGTCGTGAATCGACCATAACTTGCCCGTGACGCCAGCGGCCATCGCCGGAGTGACACGGAGCGTTTGATGGATTCGGACGAAGTTGTACCAAACGTAATGGATCGACATGGACGCGACGTGATTCTCAAACTTCTTGCTGAAGGCATTTGTGAGGCGCGTAAACCGGCGCATGTGCATCCGCATGGTGAGGTTCTGGCGCTCAATCAGGCTGGTGGAGATGTGACGCGGATCAGGATCGCCGATCTTGGATGTTTTCTCACATCCAGTGCAGACTGCGGGGCTGTAGCGGACCTCGGCGGTCACGCTTGAACTGCCGCCGTAGTGCTTCACCACGGTCGCGTAATCGATATCGGAGCCGAAAGCAGATTTGATCGCGTGCAAGTAAAGTTTGTTGCCGTCACTGCTCAGTTGGACCCGATTGGTCAAGCGGCTGGCGAGGTCATCGATGAACAATTTTGCCGTCTGAAAGTCCCGATTGCCGACGCAGACAGAGCAAACCAGTTTGGTATCGGGATCGATGGCAACCCAAGTCCAAACATCACCAGCGCGGGGATTACGTTCGCGAAGCTCCGGCGTTACGTTAGCCTGCTTCGCGGCGACGAAGGACCAAATTTCGTCAACCTCTATCCTTTCGCAAGTAAGGTTTACAAGTGACTTGTTCAAGTGATCCATGCAAACCGCGCCAAGATCCACAAGCAATTTCGCAATCGTGTTTTTCGATGCGCCAGTCATACGAGAGATGGCGCGAATCGAGCAACCTTCAACCAGAGCGGCTACGATCTGAACCCGTTTGGCAGTGTCTAGCTTGTTCATCCTGACCCAAGTATATAGCGGTCAAGCATAAAGAGTCAAGTAGAAAATGGAACAAAAATCTGATAATTTCGTGGCTACCGGTGTGGTTTCGCCTTTCTAATGCTAAGGAAGATCCGTCGAATTCAACAGACCTCGAAGGCGCACTAAAAGCACTGTTGGGTCTGCTGTACCGGGATCTTCTTGAAACTGTTTTATCCCTGGAATCTTAGAGACCTCGGCTCCGGCCTCAAGCAGTGCGTCAATATATTGGCGATTTGTTACGCCAGAGGCTTTAAGCAGTTTCCGCGTTGCTAGCTGCGATTCTGTCAGGAACGTCAAAAGTCCGATCAGTGCCTTGAGTTCAGATGGATTTATAACGGTTTCTTTTCCCACCGCGCCTTCGCTGCCTTAGCCGCAATTTGGGAGCGCTTCTTGGGTGCGAGGGAAGCGGCCCTAGCCGCGCCGCCCTTAAGACCGCCTAGCCGTCCCAGCGCGACTGCGTGCGGGTTTTTGGAAGGATCGGCTGGCTTTTCGGCGGCGGCTGGATCGTACTTGGGAGCTTCGCCGATGGACTCTAGGAATATCTGGTGCGCGAGCGAATTGGGATCGCGGGGTCGTTTCGTTGAGCGGTCAGGCATGGCTGATCTGAGGTTACGGCTGATCGGTTTTAGAAGTCAAGATGCGGAAAATTGAAACTGACCCACTACCCTAAAAGTTTACATAATATGCGTTATCGGAAGCGCCGTATCTGGCCACCTACCCTCGCCGCCTCGCGGCTTTCCACCCTAGTAAGCCCAGCGGGGCTAACATTAACAGGAATGTTGCCGGTTCCGGCGTGGCTCCGTCGTTGCTCAGTACCACATCATCCAGATAGAAGAAGCTGCTGTCGTTCGAGAAATCGAATTGCAGCGAGGCCGCGGTCGACTTCGCCGTGGCTACCTCGAACGTGTACTTCTGATACGCGCCATTAGTAGTAGGAACATTATCCTCGGCGAACACCGTGACGTTGTTGAACAGGACGTCGAAATAGTTGTAGTAGCCCGGACAACCGGGGTCCGCTACGGAACAACCGTCGTTGGCCAGATAAAATACCAGCTTATAGAAATGATCCTTTAACAAGGTCAGAGACTGAGTCAACGACGTCGGCGGGCCGTACTGGTCGCCGCTGCCGGTCTGCGCGTACTCGCTGGGGGTTCCGAACCAGGCATCGTAAGTTCCGGTGTTAGGCGCGGTACTGTCGATGAAGGCGGTGGCGCCCAGATCATCGACCCCAGTGCCCAGGGAGAACGCCGGATTCCCGTTGCCGCTGACGGTCCAGTCAGTGAAGTCTCCATCCTCGAACCCGCAGTTTTGAATCTTATTGGCAGGTTTCGAGTCGCAAAAAGATGTGGTCGCCTGCGCGCGTTCAGCCGTGGCGAATCCTAAAACGAGAACTGCGCTGGGAATAACAATAGACAGGAATTGTTTGAGCATATAATTTTCCTCCGGCTAAGCAAACGGTTACGGTATGGTGGCACCCGGGAAATTCGCGACCAGGTTATACACGTTCGGCGTGCCGATTCCGGTGGCGAAATCCCAGCCGGTAGTGGTCCCGTAAGCCGGCTGGTAGGACGTATTCGAAAGCGACAAGACTCCGTTTGGGCCCGGTTGAGTGCTGGGATAGTAGCAGTTATAAGGGACGCCGCTGAGCCTCTTGCAATTGGCGTCGTTATCGCCGAGCGTCACGTCATAGAAAATACAGCTGGGGGACACCGAACTCCCCAACGTGGAATTACAGCCGCCACTGCCGGTCGAGCCGTATTCAGTGCCCGCCAGCAGGTAATAAAAGAAGGAGGGATTACCTTGAGCCGTGCCGGTGGCCTGATTGATCAAGGACTGGATCCCAGCCCAGATCGGCGCGCCGAACGAAGTGCCTCCGGCTCCTGCCCAGGCGCTCGGATTGGTGGACAGGCAGGGTACTCCCCCGCCGGCAGGATTCGAATAGCAAAGTACAAAGTAGTGGCCCCACACTCCATTGGCGGCGAACATGGATACATCCGGAAGATCACGCACGGTATCGCTTGGATTTCCGTAAACCAGGGTCTGCCATGGCGGTTTCGCGTAACCGGTGCAGGTTCCGCTCACCACTCCGGGTACGCTGGCGGTTCCATACGCGCAGGCGCTGGGTCCGCCGCTGCCGCCGGCCGTGGTCAGGAAGTACGCTTCGCCCACGGCGCTGTTACAAGAGCCGCCGGCGCCGTAAGCGGTCAGGTATCCAAGCGCGATCGTGATCAGTTGACTGGCGCAGGAATCGTTCCAGGGAATCTCCGGAATATACGACAGCGCAGAGTTGAAATACGTGCCGTTGGTTCCTGCCCAGTAGGCGGAGTTCTCCCCGAGGACGGTATCGCCGTAATCGGTGCCTCCCACGGCCACGTTGTTGGGGGTGGACGCCAGGGCGTTCGCATTAATACCGTGGGTTGCGGCGGCCTTGTTCTGATCGGTCACGTCCGCATCGGCGTCGCCGGTCGATACGAACAGCGAAACGCCGCGGAACACCGCCACTTGATACAACCCGTTAATATAGGCGTTCCCGGCCGTTCCGTTTTCAGATTCGGGGCTGCCGTAGCTGAGGCTCATGATAGCGGGAGGCGTGGCCGTCGCCGTGACCAGATTCTCGAGCGCGATGAAGGCCCCGAAATTGGTGGCCGTATCCTTGCACGATGCGAGCTCAATGGTAGCGTTCGGCGCGCTGGCGCTGGCCCATTCCACGTCCACCGCGGCCTCTCCGTCGTCGCCCACCACATCTCCCGGGTCCTTGCAGGTTTCAGGAGAAATGGTGACTCCGTTCGGGGCTGTGGTCGCAGTTCCGGTCGCCGGCGGATGAACCGTCACCAGCTTGCC
Organism: Bryobacterales bacterium; assembly: GCA_963698105.1. GTDB lineage: Bacteria > Acidobacteriota > Terriglobia > Bryobacterales > Bryobacteraceae > Palsa-187. The sequence goes on along the minus strand of CAVOPN010000017.1, from coordinate 59,179 downwards.
GTAGGGGAACAATTTCGTCAGCCCCAGATTCTTGCGGAACGAGAGAAAATCTCCCGTGCTGTATAAATCGGTGCGCTCCAGAACCACCACCGTCTGGCCCTGGCCGGAGATCCCGGCGGCGTACAGAGGGTTCATGTTGTAAATAGTTTGCAGATCGAGCGGCGCCACCAGCTGATAATCCGCATTCACGGTAAGAGTGGGATTCAAAACCGGCGGCACAATCCCTTTTTGCAGCAGCCGCTTCGGTTTGAAATCGTGCAGAGCCACCGGACCCATCACCACTCCGGCGAGCGCGGCCGGGATTTGGGGATCGCTCACATTCGCGAAATGGGATTCGCCCCGCGCGGTCAAATTGTGAATCACGGTATGAAAGGTTTCTCGAACTTGCTGGGCGGTGCCGGAAAAATCGACCACCAGATTCGGATAAACGGTATGCACGGTAAATCCATGCGAGGTCAGCCAACTGGTAACGGCGTCAATATCGGTTTGCGCAAGTCCGAATTTCTCTGAAAATTCTGCGGCGCTCCCAAACTTGTGGAAGTTCGGCGACTTGGGATCGGACAGGCTATCCAGATATGCCTGCGTCGCCTTGGCGTCTTCCGGGGTTCTCTGCAACTGCAAGTGCAGATGCGGGAACATCCGGTCATCGGCCACCGCGCCCAGATCGGTGGTACCGCTTTCGAAGACCGCGGGATGGACATTGCCGGTGCGGGCGATCGTCTGGCCTTCTTTCATCGGTTCCGTCACTCGCGGAATTCCTCGCGGATTCACCTGAGCTTTAAGGGCGTATCCCAAAGTAATGAATATAGTTATGGCCGCACTGGCGCCATGTGTCATAGTACTCCTAGTTGTAATCCAAATTACGATCTGTACACGTGAACATAAGACTATCGGAGGAAACAAGAAAAATCTTAGGGGGAACTTTTGATCCTCAAGGTACTACTGTTTTGTGAAATTTCTTGCGATCGCAATCGCGTTCGGCGCCGTCGTCTCCGCGCAGCAGGTGTCTCCGCCTTTAAAGGATTGGAAAACAGCCCCCTACTGGGCGCCCCGGCGAGCCGCGCAACCTGACGCGAGTTCGGCGGGTTTGAGCGCGTCGCCCTTGACGTTCGTCGCCATCGAGCCGTGCCGCCTGCTTGATACGCGATCTTCCTCGGGAGTCACCGGGCCGTTCGGCCCTCCCTCGCTCATCGGGGATCCCACGCAGAGCGGAAAATTCGCGCGCATCATTTCGGTGCCCGGTTCGGCCTGCGGAATTCCCTCCGCGGCAGCTTATTCGCTGTACCTGGTGCTGGTGCCACCGCCCGGCGGCACTGTCGGATTCTTATCCGCTTGGCCGGACGATCAGCCCTGGCCCGGAACCGCGACCGTGAACGCGCCGGTGGGCGGCGTGATCGGCAATTCCGCGATTATCGCCAGCGGCGCCGATGGAGGCATTCAGGTATTCGCGTCCAATTCCACCGATTTGGTGATCGATATTAACGGATATTTTCTGGACCAGCCGGCGGTTCGTTTCAGGGGGCCCTGGAGCGCGACGACAGCTTATTTGCCCGATGACGTGGTGACGGCTTCGTTGTCCAGCTATATTGCGGTAACCGCGAGCCAGGGCGTGGCTCCGCCAAATGACGTGGCCGCGGGGAGCGCGCATTGGGGAATTCTGGGACAAGCCGGGTCGACCGGCCCGCAAGGACCCACGGGACCCAGCGGGTCCGCGGGTGTTCCGGGAGCGGCCGGAGCGCCGGGAGCGGCCGGAGCGCAAGGGCCTGCGGGAGCGGCTGGATCAACTGGTCCTCCGGTTTCGTTTCAGGGAGTCTGGAGTAATGCAACCACTTACCCGGTCGGCGCGGCGGTTTTCTACAACGGGTCCAGCTACGCCAGTTTGGCGGGACAGAATGTCGGGAACAATCCGGCGGCCGGCGCCCCCTGGGCGCTGTTGGCGCAGCAAGGTTCCGCCGGAGTGCCGGGAATCGCCGGACCCGCCGGCGGAAACGGCGCGGCAGGTTTAGCGGGGCCCATGGGCCCCTCGGGATCGCCTGGAACCGTCGGGCCCTCCGGGCCTGCCGGTGTCAATGGGCCACCCGGACCCTCCGGGCCTCCGTTGGCATTTCAAGGCGCCTGGAACCCCGCGTTGCTCTATGCTTTTGGAGATGCGGCCTTTTTTAATGGGTCAAGTTACATAAGTCTGTCTAACGGTAACATAAATAACAATCCTTCTGTCGGCGTACCTTGGGCGTTGCTGGCCGAGGAGGGCTCCTCCGGGGCGGCTGGGTCCACCGGAGCTACAGGCGCAGCAGGACCCTCTGGGTCTACCGGACCGGCGGGCGCGCAAGGACCGCAAGGAGCTGCGGGCACGGCGGGTGCGGCGGGTGCTCCAGGTGCGACTGGCTCCGCGGGCCCCACCGGACCCGCGGGGGCAACCGGGCCTCCGGTAACTTTTCAAGGCACTTGGAATAGTGGCACTACATACGTCACCGGGAGCGCGGTATTTTTCAGTGGATCCAGCTATATCAGTCTTTCAAACGGAAATCTGAACAATGTTCCCACCAGCGGCTCCCCCTGGGCTTTGCTGGCTCAACAGGGAACTACGGGGGCGGCCGGATCGACAGGCGCGGCCGGAGCTACCGGTGGCACGGGTCCGGCCGGTGCAGCGGGAGCGACTGGATCTACCGGTCCCACGGGACCCCAAGGGCCAGCCGGTGCCGCGGGCGCGGCGGGAGCGACTGGCCCTGCGGGTACGGCAGCGATCTATGGCGATGGGTCCGATGGCGCCTGTAATATCGCGTCCAACACCAACTGGGTGACGACACCGCCCTCGACCGAGATGCAGTGCGCCAGTTTCACGGTCGCATTGGGATCGACTTTGACCGTTCCAACCGGCACTATGATCCGAGCCACCGGCACAGTCACCATTTCCGGGACGATCACGGTACAGGCGGGGTCCGCGCAGGGGCTGTATTTGACGCCTGCTTTCTCCAGCTTTGGCGGAGGATCGGGTGGGGTGGGACTTCCTGCTTACACACTGCGAAAGCTATTAAATCCAGGCGCATTCGGAGGCGGAAACGGAGCTGTGGGAGTGCCGTCGGGAACTTCCGGCTACGGCGGAGGCAGCATCGTCATTCTGGCGGCGGGCGCAGTATCCATCACTGGAACGATTACCGCTAGCGGAGCGAATGGAGTAGTAGACTCGTTCGGTGAGGCAGACGGCGGAGGAGCAGGCGGAATTATCATCGTGGCGTCGAAAACCTCGATCAATAACGGTGGCTCCTTGTCGGCGCCCGGCGGAAACGGCGCAGCGGCTCAAAACGGTATTGCCGACGCAGCCGGGGGAGGGGGTGGAGGTCTGATCCATTTGCTTGCTCCCAGCGGTCAGATCACCGGGGCCGGCAGCAGGATCGTGAGCGCCGGCGCGGCTGGGACGGGAGGCGTAAATGGATCCGGAGGGGCGCTAGGCGGCGGCGCGATGGGTGGAAATGGCGGCACGGGTTCCAATGGATCGTCCGCGTCGACGGCTGGATCGGTGGGGTTATCCCTGAGCACCGCGGTGGCAGATCCTTCTACTCTGTTCGTTCCGTAGGCTCATAGCGGCGAGCGCGGCGATCATCATCAAAACGATCGCGAGTTCGGTAAACCCGAGCAGGGAGTCCATGGCTCCTCTATCGCCCGGGATTCAGGATGTATGAAGAATCCGGCGCAATTCCGCAGGAACGGACTCGGCGGAAGCTACGCGGAGGACTTCGAATCCCGCGGCCCGGCCGGACGCTTCGCCGGCCGCGGAGTCTTCGACTACCAGCGGATTCTTTGCGCCCAGCAGCTGCGCCGCATGGAGGTAGGGATCGGCTGCAGGCTTCAAATTGCCGCCTTCCCTGCCGCACACCAAGGCATGAAAGTACTGCCGGATCCCGGCGCGGACGAGAGGCGGTTCGACCTCGGTACGGCCGCTCGAAGACACGACAGCAAGCTTATAACGCTGCGAAAGATCCGCAATTAACGCGGTCGTTTCATCCAAAAAGGGCGATTTAAGCATCAATTTATTTCGAAATAGAGCTTGTTTCGACGCATATTGAGGCCATATCTGGTCAAATAATGCGGGAGTAGAAATGCGCTCCACCATCAGGCGGTCGGAGATTCCGATGCATTCGCGCTGATAGAAATCCCAGGTGGGTTCGATGCCGAAGGGCGCCAGGATCTCGAGCCAGCACTGGTAATGGATGGGCTCCGTGTCGGCGAGCACGCCGTCAAAATCGAACAGAATCGAATCGAAAATCAAGGTTATAATTTAGCATGATCAAACCCACCGAAAAGATCTGGCATAACGGCCGGCTGATCGCCTGGAACGATGCGAAAATCCACGTCCTGGCGCATGTGACCAGCTACGGCAGCTCCTGGTTCGAAGGCATTCGATGTTACGCGACGGAATCCGGTCCGGCGATTTTCCGGCTCAAAGAGCATGTCCGCCGCTTGCAGGATTCGGCGAAAATTTATCGCGTCGAGCTTCCCTACTCCGCTGAAGAACTGTCGGCGGCGATGCTCGAGGTGGTGAGCGTCAACAAGCTCGAGAGCTGCTATCTGCGTCCGCTGGTGATTCGCGGATATGGAAATATCGGCGTGATGCCCACCAAGGACAATCCCATCGAAGTTTATGTCGCCGCCTGGGAGTGGGGCAAATACCTGGGCGAAGAAGCCATCGAGGGCGGCGTCGATGTTTGCGTTTCGAGCTGGGCGCGCCTGGCTCCCAATACCCTGCCGGCGCTCGCCAAGGCCGGCGGCCATTATATGAACTCGCAGTTGATCCGCATGGAGGCCGAAGCCAATGGATATAGCGAAGGCATCGCGCTCGATTCAGCGGGCTATGTGAGTGAAGGGTCGGGCGAAAATATTTTCGTGGTGCGCGACGGCAAGCTGCTGACCCCTCCTCTGGGCGCGAGCGTCCTGCCGGGGATTACGCGGGACACCGTGGTGACCATCGCGCGATCCATGGGAATCGAAGTCGTGGAAGGGTTGATCCCGCGCGAGCTGCTGTACATCGCCGACGAGATGTTTTTCTCCGGCACCGCGGTTGAAATCACGCCGATTCGTTCCGTCGACCGGATCAAGGTCGGCAAAGGCAAGCGCGGACCGGTCACGGAGAAAATTCAGAAGGAGTTTTACGGGATCGTGGAAGGAAAAATCGCCGATCGATATGGGTGGCTGACGCCTGTGCCGGTCGCGGTCCGGTAAATTTTCGAGCGGAGGGCGCCAGCAATCCTGGGGGAAGGGGCGCCCCACGCACATCTGTCGGAGGGTTTCACAAATCGACTCCGCGCAGGGACCTGACCCACGGCCACCTCCCCCGAGACTGACACACAGGCTCGATCCCGCGCAGAAATCTAGAACGTTTGTACCAGGATTCGGGAGGTGAGGGAAGCGGAAACGAGCGGATTTCCTCAGTTGTTTCCCGCTTGCTTTCGCGGACTTGCAAGGCCCTGATTGTGGGTATGCTGTGCATAAATCATGACACCCATTAAATGTAGCGGACGGAACGCGGTTTCAGGCGAAGCGATCACACTGGAGTTCGACGAGGTGATCCAGACGCTGAATCCCGCCTTTTCCGAAAATGTCCCGGACGATATCTATGTCGCGCCTGGATTCATCGACATCCAAGTAAACGGCTTCGCGGGCGTGGATTATAATTCGCCCGATGCGCCGCGGGAGGAAATAGCGCGGTCCTTGCGAGTGATGTTTTCGACCGGTGTGACGCGCTGCTTTCCAACCGTCATTACAGGCGATCCAGAAACGATGCTGGGAGCGCTGCGCAATCTAGCGGCAGCGCGCGAATCGCTGCCCGAAGGTCCCGCCATGGAGGCATTTCATGTCGAAGGTCCGCACATTTCACCTGAAGACGGCCCGCGCGGCGCGCATCCGCAGAGGTGGGTCCGGCCTCCGGACATCGACGAGTATAAGCGCTGGCAGGAGGCCGCCAATGGCAACGTGCGTCTCGTGACGTTGTCGCCCGAATGGCCGGAAGCTCCGCGCTACATCGACGCGCTGGGCCGCGATGGAGTGGTGACCAGCATCGGGCACACCAAGGCCACGGCCGAACAGATTCAGGATGCGGTGAGCGCAGGGGCGACGCTTTCGACGCACATCGGGAACGGCGCGCACGCCGTAATGTCGAGGCATCCGAATTATATCTGGGACCAGCTTGCCGAGGATCGTCTGAATGCGAGCATGATCGTCGACGGGATCCACATCGGGAAGGCGTTTTTGAAGGTCGCCTTGCGTGCGAAAGGCGTCGAGCGCAGCGTGCTGATTACAGACGCGGTGATGCCCGCGATGTGCGCGCCCGGCCGCTATATGCTGGGTGAGGTCGAGGTCGAACTGCATGAAGACCAGAGCGTCCGCATGGTGGGAGGGACGCGACTCGCGGGTTCGAGTCTGCGAATGGATCGCGCGATTACGAATGTAATGAAGATCGCAGGGGTCACGCTGGCGGAAGCCATCACGATGGCGACGACAAATGCAGCGCGGGCCGGTCGCGTGGGTGGAAGGCTGCGAGGATTGCAGCCCGGCTCGCGAGCAGACGTCGTGAAGTTCCGGCTGAACGACGGAGTCAAGGTGTTGGAAACCTATTTAAGCGGCCACCGTGTATTTTAACCGGAGGAAGTGGCGCGCGCGTCCACGCGTGCCGCGTCGACATTCGTGTCGACGTTCCGTGCGCTAGACCACCTATAGTCCTCAGGCGACGTTACCAGCCCAGCCTTGACCGGATTATTTTCAATGTAACTCTTAATCCTCTCCCATTCGAGCCGATTCCTTACATAATGATCGTATGATTCTTTCTGCCAGAAAGGCGTTCCGCTTCGTCCCAGCAGCTTGTTCGCCTCGCGCGAAGTGTAACCCTTGAGCGATTTCATAAGCTCACTTACGGGAATCTTGGGCAATAATAACGCGTGTACGTGGTTCGCCATGATCACGTACGCGGCCAAGTCAAAGCTGCCGGTTTTCTCGCCCCAGTGCAGAGATTGCTCCACCAAAGCGGCTACGGCCTCCTCACGGAGAAACATTGGACCGGTCACGGCTCTATCCAGTTCCCGATCCATCAGAAGAAAAGCTTCGCCTGACGACATCTTTGCGGGGGGCTGAACTGGGATGGTCGGAGGGATCCATGGAGATCCCAAGTTAGAAAAAGCCAGCGGCCTTCGGGATGGATGTGGGGAGGCGTCGCGTCGATTCCATAAATATTAGTGGGAATTCTCTGCAAAAATCTCCCGGAACGTCGACACGACTGTCGACGCGGCACGCGTGGACGCGCGCGCCACACAGCAGGCATGAAACGGGGGGACCTTGAATTACACAAGTACTAAGTGCGGGGGCTCTCCAGCCATGACTCCAACAATTGCTCTACCTTCGATCTATCGGGAAGCGGTATCGTCGCTTGCGGCGGGTAAATCGCCGCACGTGGTTTTAGATAACCTGATCAATAAGGGCCTGCCGGAAACGTATGCCCGGAATTTGATGGCGGCTGCTTTTCGCGAAACACTTCAGATCAAAGGGGATTCTAACGGATCATGAGCGAGCGACTGGCAACGTACCTTCATGACCATCGCGCGGGCGCGAACTTCGCGATCAACCTGCTCGAAGGGATGCGCGACCAGAAAGGGGACCCGGAACTGGCGCAGTTCGGGGCGCACATCCTGGCCGAGGTCGCCAGGGACAAGGAAACTCTGCAAAGGATTATCGAGCGCGTCGGGGAAAGCAGCACGGACCTCAAAGAAGCTTCGGCATGGCTGTTTGAGAGAACCAGCAGGTTCAAGCTGACCCACGATGAGCCGCACGGCGTCGGCACCTTTGAGGCTCTGGAACTGCTGGCCCTGGGAATCCTGGGAAAACTTTCGCTGTGGGAGGCGCTCGCCGTAGTTGCGGAATTCGATTACCGCGTGCGCGGCGAAGATTATGGCTTTCTGGCCGCGCGTGCCGAGGAACAGCACGACCGTGTGGAAGCATTCCGCTTGCGCGTGGTTCGAAACACGTTTAGTCCGGTGGCAAGATAGCCTTAATCAAGCCTCCAGTGGTGTGCGGGTCGGCCTCGACAGTCGGCTGGATATCATGCTCGCGCAGCGTCGCGGAAGTGACCCGCCCAATGGAGGCTATTTTTATTTCAAGCAACGCTTCCCTGCCCGCTGCGGCGATAAAGTTGGTTACGGTCGACGAGCTGGTGAACGTGATCCAGTGCGGTTTACTAGCGAGGATGGCGCGCGCTCGCGCCGCTAAATCGGTGGGAGCGAGCGTTCGGTAAGCCTCGACCACATCGACGGTTGCGCCGCGGCGCGACAGTTCGAGAGGGATGACGTCGCGCGCCACCGCTGCGCGCGGAAGCAGGATTCGCCGCGATTGCAGTTCTTCAGACGCGAAGGCTTCGACCAGGCTTTCGGCTACATATTCCTTCGGCATGAGCTCGACTTTAAGATGCAGTGCTTCGACGGCAGCTTTGGTCGCGGGGCCGATCGCGCAGACGCGAGCCTTCAGCGCTCGCAGGTCGCGTGTGGATCTATCCAGAGCGTCGATGAAGTAGCGCACTCCGTTGGCGCTCGTGAAGATCAGCCAGTCATAGGAATCCAGGCGCGCGATGGCGTCGTTCAGAGGCCGCACATCCGCAGGCTCGCGAATTTCAATTACCGGGAGCAGCAATGCTTCGGCGCCTAGCGATTCAAGAGGCTCCGCGAGCTCGCTCGACTGGCAGCGGTCGCGCGTGACTACGATGCGCTGGCCGAACAGGGGCAACCGCTCATACCAGTTGAACTTGTCGCGCAGAGCAACCACTTCGCCGATAATAATCGTCGCGGGCGGCCTCATTGACGCGTCGGAAATGCGCTGGGGCAGCGTTTCGAGCGTCCCGACAATCGTCTGCTGGTCGGGGCGCGTAGCCCATCTCACGGCCATCGCGGGCGTATCGGCCGCGCGGCCCTCCTCGATCAGCGCACGCGCGATTGCTGCGAAATTTATAAGTCCCATGAACAGGACGATTGTTTCGGAGGCGCCGATTTTGTTCCAGTCGATGGCTTCCACGTTGTGGCCGGTGACGAACGTCACGGTCGAGCTGTGTTCGCGATGGGTGAGAGGAACTCCCGTGTAGGCCGCGATTCCCAGGGGCGTGGTCACGCCGGGCACGATTTCGAAAGCGAGGCCGGCCGAGGCCAGCGCCTCCATCTCTTCCCCGCCCCGCGCGAAGATGAACGGGTCGCCTCCTTTGAGGCGGACGACAGTAAGGCCGCGGCGTGCGCGATCGATCATTAGAGCCGAGATTTCCTCCTGCGTGGCTTCGTGCTTCGCGCGTTTTTTCCCCACGTAAATTTTTTCGGCGCTTGCGGGCGCGAGATCCAGCAGGCGTTCGCTCGCCAGGTGATCGTAAAGAATGACGTCCGCGCGGGCGAGAATTTTTTGGCCTTTAACGGTGATGAGCGAGGGATCGCCGGGGCCGGCGCCGATGAGGTACGTCACTTCATGAAGCCGCTCTGGCCGCTGCCGGTGGAGCTGAGCTGATCGTTCAGAGGGTCGTCAATCGCCAGGATCTTCCGCAGTTCGCCGGTCAAAACCGCTTGCGTTTCGGGGCGGAGGAGTTTTTTCTGATACTGCTGCTGCGGGATATCGCGGCGGCAGAAGAAGCTATGCAGGGCGCGGCGTTCTTTACCGGTGCGGTTCGCGGTGCCTCCATGCCAGGCGTGCGCGTTCATGACGACGACGGTTCCGGCCGGGCCTGTGACCAGCAGCTCCTCCGGATGCGATGCATAGAGATCCGCCAGTTCGTCCTGCGGCTTCTTGCCCCATTTGTGAGAGCCGGGTATGACGCGCAGAGCTCCATTTTCGAGTGTGAAATCGTCCAGCATCCACACGCAGTTGCAAACTGCGTAGCCTTCAGAATCGGGCAGCAGGCCCATGTCGATATGGAAGGGCTGCACGCTTGACGAATGCGGATTGGCGGAGCGCATATTCAGGCTGCTGAGCTTGAAACCGTCGCCCAGAACGCTTTCGACCAGCGCCAGCATTTCGGGTTGCGCGATGGCTTCGCGGAAGACTTCGCCCTTGTCGACGAGGTTCGCCAGGCGGCGGGCGTTTTCTTCAGTTTTGAATTCGGATCCAGCGGCCGCACCTTCGTCGGCTAACAGCTGATCGACGCGCGCCTGCATGTTTTCGAGCAGCTCAGGACTCATGTAATTTTCGAGCACGGTGAAACCGGCGTCGGCTAGTTCCTGTTTATGGTCCATTTCAATTTTTAAGATAGAACAAAAAAAGAGCCCGGCGAAAGCCTTTCGACTTCGCCGGGCTCCACGAGGAAAGAAGAAATACACCCGACTGACACAGCTTGCACTTCAAGAACTTTTTTAGCGGCGTCCGCCTCCACCTCCACGGGAGGAGCTTGCGCCGCGCGATCCCGAGCTCGGTGCGCTGCGGCTCGAACCGGACGAACTCGATGCGCCGCTCGAGCTGCCGCGACTCTGCACTACTGATGGATTGATTCGAACTGGTTGCGATCTGTTTCCGCTCGCGGCACCGCCGTTGCTACCAGCAGTACTAGTCGCTGCGCTGTTGTTGCCGTTGAAGCGCTGCCATCCGCCGGCTGCCGATTGCGAACTGGACGACGGAGCCGATGGCGCTGCCGACTGCGGTGCTGCTGCCGAAGGCCGGGCGGGCCGCGTGCTCACGGCGGAGGTGCTGCCCGACGATGCCGGGGAGGGATTCACGCGCTCCGTGCTACGCGCGGCTGAGCCCGCGGCGCTCGCCGGCCGCGCCATGGCTTGGCGTTGCTGATCGAAGGATACATGGCTTGCCGATTGGCTCGCCGATGATGTTCGAGTGGAATAGAAGTGCGAATTCTCACTCGAGTGCAGTGACGCGCTGGCGGCGTTGTTCGAAAAATGCGTGCTCTCGCGCGAAGGTGCGATCGGCATGGCTCCGCGCACGGCTCCGGCGCGCGCCAGATCGGCGGAAGTGGCTCGAATATTCGTCGCACCGTTCACGCCCGCGCGCCCGAACTGATTCGAGGACATGCTGGTGACTCCGTTCGCCACTCGCGCGTTGCGGTAAACGGCGGCTACGTTGGTCCGCGCCAGGGCGACCGCGCCGAAACCGCGTCCGTAAATTCCGGGGCCGTACCAGGCGTTGAAGCGCTCATAGGGAGCGAGCGGCACCCAGCCCACGTTGCCGAATCCGAAACCCAAGCCGACGCCGAATCCGGGACCGCCCCATCCGAAGAATCCGACCAGCGCGGGGCGCCAATAATAGGGACCGTACAGAGCCCCGGGCCACCAGGCCCATCCATAGGCGCCCATATACCACCGTCCATAATGATAAGGAGCCCATCCCCAAGGATCGCCGCTGACCCAGGTCCAGCCATAATAATCGACCCACACCCACCGGCCCACCTGATAAGGAGCCCAGCCCGGATCGACCGTCGGCACCCAAACCTGGCCGTACTGAGGATCGTTAACCCAGCGGCCGTTGGCATCCAGTTCTTCGGTCCCGTTGATGTCGGGGTTCACGTAGCGTCCGCTGCCGGATTTTTCGAGATCCTGATCGCGCTGCAGGTTCCACTGCTCGAACTGATCCTGCGCGATAGCGGCCGTGATCTGAAATTCCGGATTGTCGGCTGAGCCGCGCGCTTCCATGGTTTTGCCGGCGGCGAGCTTTTCGGTGCCTTTCGGAGAAGCGATTTCGGCTTCCCCGGACCGGACGGTCACTTCGGTGGTACCGTCGGGTTTAACTGTGACGCGGTAAACTCCACGCTTCAGAGGTCTTACGGCGATGCTGGGAGTGCTGATTTCGATCTGCGCGTCCGTGTCGCGCATCATCCGGAACAGGGTACTTCCACCGGCGATTTGAACTTGATATTGATGATAAGCAAGGTCGCCCAGCCGGACTTCGGTGTTCGGGGACAGGCGAATCATGTTCGCGGCGTCGAACTGGATTTCAGCCCGGGAACCTTCGCCCGTCAGCAGCCGGTCGGTCGAGGTCAAGGGAGCGTTGAGGGCGGCAGCGACGGCCTCGCCCGAATCGCCTCGGCGAACGGAGACGACTCCATTAATGACGCTGATGCGGGCTACCGCGCGATTCGGCGTATCCGCCGAATTGTCGGCCGCCTCCGGAGCTTGGCCGATGACCGTTGCTAACACTAATGGAAATGCCAGTAGTACGCTTCTCATGCGTTTCGAGTTGTAGCACTTCCCACGCCAAACGATAACTCTTTGATTTTGGGACAATTCCCGGTATCATGACCTCTTATGTCCCTGGCTGAAAACCACCAGCCTGATTGGAAACGAGCATGGCTCAGGCGATTGGCCGCACCGGCCGCGCTACTGGTGATCAGCGTACTATTTCACTGGAAATTGGTGCTGACCAATCAATATACGTGGCTCGATTCGCCGGATATGGCGAATCTGGTCTTGCCTTGGCTCCAGTTTCAGGCCAGTGAGTGGCATGAAGGGCACTTTCCCATGTGGGACCCCAATAGCTGGACGGGGCAGCCTCTATTGGGGCAAGGACAGCCGGGGGCGGCGTATCCGTTGAATTGGCTGATGTTCTGGATGCCTCTCAACAATCATGGGTGGCTGCGGCAGGATGTATTGCATTGGTATTACGTCCTCATCCACTTTCTGGCGGCGTGGACCTGCTTTGGGTTCGTTCGGGAGTTGGGGCGGTCGCGAGGGGCGTCGATAATTGCGGGCTGCATTTTTGCCCTCGGAGGATATGTCGCCTATACCGATTGGCCGCAAATGCTGAATGGAGCGGTGTGGGCTCCTCTAGTCTTCCTTTATATATTCCGCGTGGCGAGGGGCGAGAGGGTGCTGGCCAGTTCCCTGCTCTCCGGGTTCTTTTTGGGGGTCACCTGGCTGGTAGGACATCATCAGCTTCCTTTATTTGTAAGCTTAGCGGCGCTGATCCTATGGATTGCATTAGGTCTTAGGACGGCACGCTTTGCTGCATTGGCGTTCCTGATTACTGGAATGACAGGGGCGTTCCAGATCCTCCCTATGGCGGAATATGGACGGCTGGCGGTTCGGTGGGTGGGGGAGGAGCAGCCGCAGGGCCTTGGGGAAACCGTTCCTTATGAACAGCATAAAGAGCATTCCTTAAAGCCCGTTTCACTCCTGGGGCTGGTGGTTCCTGGGATCGAACATGGGGCTTACGATTCGTTTGTCGGAGGGACAGCTGTTACTTTGGCTTCGATTGGCCTGATTCTTTGGTGGAAGGATCGCAGGGTTCGATGGCTGGGAGCGATGGCGCTGGGAGGGATACTATTTGCGCTGGGGCCGAACAGCGTGTTTCATGGGATGATCTACGCGCTTGTTCCCATGGTGGATAAGGCTCGGGTGCCGGCGGCGGGGTCGATCGTGTTCATGCTGGGGCTGGCACCGCTGGCAGCTTTCGGTGTTGACGCGATGTCCTTGAAAGAAAGCCACTACTTGACTAGGCGCGCGGGCTGGATTCTGGCGGGATTCGGCGCGGTGCTGGGGTTCGCGAGTCTGTTTTTCTATGCGGCTCATGTCGCGCCGGCGATTTCCGATAATCGCATGGTGATCGCGGGGTTCTCGGCTTTGATGTTAGCTTCGTTATTTGCGGGGCTGCGGTCGGGAGGCATTTCGGCGCGAGCAGGCACCGTCCTGGCGCTGGCTTTGATCCTGTTCGAACTGGGGAATGTCACCGATTACTGGCTGACTCCGACTACTACGTATTTGCCCAAGCTGGCCGCGCACTCGGATCTCGCGCGGTATATCAAAGGACAGGGGGAGTTTGCGCGGTTCACTTACGACGATAAGGAGATTCCTTATAACATCGGGGATTGGTATGGAATTGAAGCATATAACGCATACGCGGCCAGTGTTCCGTCGGATTTGTGGGCTCAGGACGTTTTTTCGGATCGGGTCGAGGATATTTTGGGGGTCCGCTATTACCTGGGGAAAGCGCAGGCGCGCGATCAACAGAAGGAGGTGTTCCACGGGCAGGCGGGGGTAAATATTTATGAGAATCCTATGGCGTTTCCGCGGGTCTGGTCGGTGCATCAGTCGCGGAAACTGACTCGCCGGGAGCAGGCGCGCGATCTGCTGGCGGATGATGGGTTTGACGCACGGAATGAGGTGTTTACGGTGGGGGATAATCCTCCGCGAATGCCGGCGTGTAAAGGCGATGAGGTGTGGATGCCCCGGCATGAAGCGAATTACGTGCGGATTGAGGCGATTATGCAATGCAGGGGGATGGTGATCCTGACCGACACCTGGTTTCCGGGTTGGAGGGCGACGGTGGATGGAAAACCGGCTCGGATCGAAAGGGCTTTTGGGTTCGTTCGGGGAATTGTGGTGGACGGCGGAACGCATACGGTTGAAATGAAGTATCGGCCCTGGAGTGTTTATGTGGGTGCGGGGTTGAGCTTGCTGGCTGTGGCAATTGTGATTTTTGGGGTTCGGCGGAAATCGCAGGCGGAACCACCTGCGCCACAGCGCGTCGCTCCACCGGGCACCGCGGGATTTTCTGACCTTCAGCCATATGTGTAACACTGAAGGAGAGGTTTCGGAACTAAAGCGTTCCGCGGGTGTCCAACAGACTATGAGGTATTGGGCTTACCTGATCGCTAAGCTGGTGGTCGCGGCCGCTGTCGTGTTCGGGCTGGGCCTGGTGCTGGCGCACTTTTTTCCGCCCCCCAAGCGGTATGTCGATGGAGGGCCACTCACGGCGTCCTACGGCATGATCTTCGCCATGGTATTTCAAGCCCTGTTCGCGACTTGCCTGTTCTGGCTGATCCTGTGGGACCAGCGCCTCCGCTGCCGGACGTGCCTGCGCCGGCTGCGCATGCCGATCCAGACCGGATCGTGGACCCACGTCCTGCTGGGGGCTCCGCGCACCGAATACATTTGCACCTACGGACACGGTACGCTAAAGGTAGCCGAGCTACAGATCACCGGGCGTCAACAACCCGACTGGGAGCCGCACGAAGACATGTGGAAGGAATTGTTTTCGACAGAAGACACCCGACGTGGCCGTTAAGCTTCACATTAGAAAAACCCTGCTTGCCCGATTTCTGCTCAGCCGAGTGGGGAAAACGTTTGTCGTCTTTTGCGTAGTTGCGCTGGCGCTGAGCGTCGGCACCTTTTGCTACTACTACGTTAAGTACGGCCGGCTGATTGAAGACAAGCTGGCGACGGGGCCCTACGCGAGCACTTCGCTGTTGTACGCCGCGCCGCGGCCGGTGATGGTGGGCGACGTCGGGCAGCTGGGCGAAATTGCGTCGTATCTCAGGCGGTGCGGCTATACCGAGTCCAATACCAGCCGCGTGGGCTGGTACCATATGCGGCCGGACGCGATTGAGATTAACCCGGGTCCGGATTCCTACGATTCGGAAGGCGCGACGATTAAGGTCGCGAACAATAAGGTCACGCAGATCATTTCTCTTCGCGACCATACCGAGCGCACCCGGTTCATGCTGGAACCGGAGCTGATGACCAACCTGTTCGATCGCGCCCGCGTAAAGCGGCGGGTGGTGAAGTTCGACGACATTCCCAAGGTGATGGTGAACGCGCTGCTATCGGCCGAGGATAAACACTTTTTCCAGCACAACGGCTTCGATCCGGTGGGTATCGTGCGCGCCGTTTACGTCGACGTGAAGCAGAGGCGCAACGGGCAGGGCGCATCGACGCTGACTCAGCAGCTGGCGCGAACCTTGTGGCTGGGGCCGGACCGCGGCTTTGAGCGAAAGATGCAAGAAGCTCTTATCACGCTTTATCTGGAACACAAGCTGACCAAGCAGGAGATTTTCGAGTATTACGCCAACTCGGTTTATCTGGGCAACGTGGGCAGCTTCAGCATCAACGGATTCGGCGAAGGATCGCGGGCGTATTTCGGCAAGGACCTGAAGTCGATCACTCTGCCGGAGGCGGCGACGCTTGCCGGGCTGATCAATTCCCCGCACCGGCGCAATCCTTTTTACTATCTGGATCGCGCGAAGGAGCGCCGCAACGTGGTGCTGAAGGCGATGCGCGAGAACGGGCAGATCTCGCAAAGGGATTACGAAGACGCCATTGCTTCCGCTCTAACAGTGCATCGGGATACCGCGGAATCGACCGACGCGCCGTTTTTCGTCGACCTGGTGAACCAGACTTTGCAGAATCGCTTTCAGGATCGCGATTTTCAGACCAATTCCTATCGCGTCTATACCACGCTCGATATGAATCTCCAGCGCGATGCGGTAGAAGCGGTTCGCAAAGGGATCAAGGAAACGGACGATCAGTGGAAACGGCGCAATAAGAAATACGGCACCAATGAAGACAATCCTCTGGCGCAGGTTGCGCTGATTTGTCTGGATGCGGAAACCGGAGAGCTGAAGGCGCTGGTGGGCGGACGCAATTACGGAGTCAGCCAATTGGATCATGCGCTCTCAAAGCGTCAGCCGGGATCGAGTTTCAAACCGTTCGTGTACGCGGCCGCGTTTACGCAGGCGCTGCTCAAAGGCGGCTCCGACGTGCTGACGCCGGCCTCCACGGTAGAGGATGAGCCGACGACATTCGAGGTGAAGGACCAGGCTCCGTATGAGCCGCATAATCACGGCGATCACTACTACGGGACCGTTACACTGCGCTACGCGCTGTCGCGTTCCTTGAATATTCCGGCGGTGAAGGTCGCCGAGGCGACCGGCTACGACAACGTGGTGAAGACCGCGCGCGCGGTGGGCCTGAATATCGATATCAAGCCGACGCCTTCAATCGCGCTGGGGTCTTATGAAGTGACTCCGCTCGAAATCGCCGGCGCCTATACCGTGTTCACCAACAAAGGCGAACGCGTGAAGCCGTCGTTCATCAAGACCATCCGCGATCAGCACGGGGCGGATATTTTTGAGGAGACCGAGGACCGCAAGCCGGCGCTCGATCCGCGCGTGGCTTACCTGGTCGAAAATATGATGGAGGAAGTGCTGTGCTGCGGCACGGGCGCGGAGGTTCGTACGCGCGGCTTCCGTCTTCCGGCGGCTGGAAAAACCGGCACTTCGCGCGACGGCTGGTTCGCGGGCTTCACCTCCAAACTGATCTGCGTAGTGTGGCTGGGCTTCGACGACAATCGCGATTTCAAGCTCGAAGGGGCTCACAGCGCACTGCCGATATGGACGGAGTTCATGATGATGGCGCACGCGCATCGCGAATATTCCAACGTTCACGGATTTCCGGCGCCCGAGGGCGTGGTCACGGCGGAAATCGACGCGGAGACCGGCCTGCTGGCGACCGCTAACTGTCCGAAGAAACGCAGCGAAGTTTTCCTGGCCGGTACGCAGCCGGTCGAAACCTGCACCCTGCACGGCGGAGGCACCCAGATTACGGATTGGAATTCGGACCAGAAAACCGACGACCCGACTAAAAAGGGCAAGGGCTTCCTGGGCCGGCTTAAAGGAATTTTCAAGTAAAGCCGATAGACTTCGATAGCCGCGTAACGGTGGTAAAGTAATTACAAGGTTGTAAAGGAGGCTGGCATGATTTCCAGTTTTCTGCTCGTAACGACTCTGTTATTCCAGATTCAGGAAAACGGGTTTCGTCCCGCGTCGGACACCAGGCAATCGGGCCCGGCGGCCGAAGCTCCCAAAGTAACGGTGGAAATGCGCGGCGATATTTTCATGGCGCGCAAGATGTACCGCGAGGCCCTGGAGACGTACAAGACAGGTCCCACGGATTCCGCGGTTCTGGCCAACAAAATCGGCATCGCGTATCACCAGATGCTGGATCTCGAAGACGCCCGCAAGTATTACGAGAAGGCCATCAAATTGCGCCCCGATTATGCCGAGGCGATCAATAATATGGGGACGATTTACTATGCCAGGAAGTCCTACCGGAGGTCCATCGCGCAGTATAAGAAGGCTCTGCGGCTGACTCCGGATTCGGCTTCGATTGTCAGCAATCTGGCCACGGCGTATTTCGCGCGCAAGAATTATCAGCTGGCCTTTGAGATGTATCAGCAGGCGCTGGCGCTGGACCCGGAAGTATTCGAGCATCGCAGCACCATGGGAATTCTCCTCCAGGAGCGTACCGTCGAGGAGCGGGCGAAGTTCCACTATTATCTGGCGCGGACCTACGCAAAGGCTGGCGATATCGAGCACGCGCTGATGTATATTCGCAAGTCTCTCGAAGAGGGTTTCAAGGAGCCGGATAAGTTTACTAAAGATCCGGAGTTCGCCGTGGTGCGGAACAATCCGGAATTTAAAGTGATCCTTTCTGCGGAGCACAAGGTCCTCTGAGGGTCGGTGAAGAGATCGCTTCCTGCGGTCGCGGCTCGGAAAACTGCGAAAAGGCGCCCACAGCCGGCAAGGCGTCGCATACCTGCTGCGCCGCCGTGGACAGAGCGGGCTGTCCCCACTTTTCGCCCCGTCCGCCCCGCTGAATGACCCCGCGCGGTGTCGAGATGAGTCTCGACACGGCATGCACGAGTGCGCGCGCCACGGTAGGATGGAATGTCAATTATGAAGCAGGCGCTCTTCTGTGTGGTACTTACCTGCGCGTGCTCGCGTGCTCCCCAGGCTCCGGCGCGCTACGCGGTGCTGCCGTTCGATAATCTTACCGGCGACGCATCGCTCGATTGGATTGCGCGCACCGCGCCCAGGATCGTTTCCGATGAGATCGCCGCCCGCTACGCCGGCTCCGTGAACGATGCGTATCTGGAAAACGCCAATCGGTTCGTGCACGGATATTTCACCAGAACGGCGAACGCGCTGCGTCTGACCGTCGAAGTGGAGGATGCGGCGAGTCACAAAATGGGCCCGACTGAGCGGATCGACGGGTCCGTGTTGACCTCGGCGAACAGTTTGGCGAAAAGGCTCGACTCGAATGCGAAACCGTTTTCGACTTCGAATGAAGAGGCGATCGCGGCGTGGGGACGCGGCGAATTTGAAAAGGCGGTGACGCTGGATCCGGCGTTCGGAACCGCGTGGCTAAGCTGGATCGAGGCTCTGGCGCGGGCTGGCAACACAGCGGGCGCGATCGAAGCGGCGGGGCGGGCGATGGAACATCCGGTCAATTCCGAGATCGACGGCCTGCGGATCGGGCTCGCGCGCGCGACGTTAGAGCAGGATTCGAGTGCGCAGCGCGAAGCTCTGGTAAAGCTGACGGCGCGAGTGTCAGATCCGAAGCTGCTGGCGAATCTTGGGGAACTCGAAATGCGCGGGCGCGATTTCGCTGTGGCGGAGAAGGACTATAAAAAGATTGTCGAGGAGCAGCCGGAAAATGCGGATGCGCTGAATAAATTAGGCTACGCCGAAGCCTACCAGGGGAGGGTCCCGGAGGCCGAGGCGGTGTTCGCGAAGTATGGAAAGCTGCCCGGGCAGGAAGCCAACGCGCTGGATTCGATGGGCGAAATGTATTTCATGAATGGAAAATTCGGGGACGCGGAAAAGTCGTTTTTGAAGACTCACGAAGTGAACGCGGCGCTTCTGGCGGGAGGCGATCTGCGCAAGGCCGCCTATGCGCACTGGCTGGCGGGGGATTTGCCGGGCGCGGATAAAATGTTCGAGCGGTACCTTGCGTCCCGCGCGCAGTTGAGGGATCCTTCGGTTGAGTTGCAGCATGCGCAGTGGGAATATTCGACGGGTCGAAAAGACATGGCCATTGCGCGGCTTCAAAAAACGCCGGCTCCGCAAGCGGCGGTGCAGATTCGCGTGTGGCATGGCGATATGAAACTGCCCACGGAAATCGGGCAATTGAAGCGCGCCTACGAAGCGTCGGATCCTTCCCAGGATGGCTTGTATCGCACGCTCTATGCGGAAGCTCTGTTTGCGAGCGGCAATAAAGACGATGCGAAAAAGCTGGCGGCGCGCTGGCCTTTGCCCGATAACGCGGGCGACCCTTTGCTGCGGTCCCTGGTATTTCCCAAATACCTGGCGCTTCGCCGTATTCTAGGTTTATGAGTTTTTCGCGCCTCCTCAACATCCACCAGAAATTCCCCGATCGCCGCGTGGCAGATATTTCCTCGACGGTTCAAAAGGAGCTGGCCGCGGCCGGTTTCGGAGAGAATCTGAAGCCCGGCGCGCGGATCGCGATCGGCGTCGGCAGCCGGGGGATTGCGAATGTCGCGGCGATTGTGCGCGCAGTGGTCGATTACTGGAAGTCGCGCGGATTCTCGCCGTTTCTATTTCCCGCGATGGGCAGCCACGGCGCGGCGACCGCCGAAGGGCAAGCCGATGTGCTGGCGCATTACGGCATCGTCGAATCGGCGATGGGATGCCCGGTGATCAGCTCGCTCGAAGTGGTGCCTCTGGGCTCGACGCCCGACGGGATCGAGGCGTTCATGGATAAGAACGCGTACGATTCCGACGGCGTGTTCCTGATCGGGCGCGTGAAATGGCACACCGATTTCGCCGGCAAGATCGAGAGCGGCCTGTTCAAGATGATGGCCATCGGCCTGGGCAAATTCGCCGGCGCGCAAAGGTATCATACCTTCGCCTATCGCCTGGGATTGGAGCACGTGATTCGCAGCGTGGGGCGCCAGGTGTTGAAGAGCGGAAAAATTCTCGGCGGCATGGCGATTCTGGAGGACGCGAATCACAACACCGCGCAGCTCACCGCCGTTCCGGTGGATCAGATGGAGCGGAAGGAAGAGGAGCTGCTCGCGCTGGTTAAATCCTGGATGGGGCGGATTCCGGTGAAAGAGGTCGACATTCTGATCGTCGATGAGATCGGGAAAACGTATTCGGGCGCGGGGATGGATACGAAGGTGGTGAATCGCAGCGTGAATGGCGCGTATAATCCGTGGGACACGGCGCCGAACATTCATCGAATTTTCCTGCGCGGGTTAAGTGACAAGAGCTATGGGAACGGAGTCGGCCTGGGGATGGCCGATGTGATTCACGATCGTCTGCTGAAGGTGATCGATTGGACACCGACGCAGATCAATTCGCTGACGGCATCGACGCCTGCTGCGATCCGTACGCCGGTTCATTT
The DNA here is from genome assembly GCA_963698105.1 of Bryobacterales bacterium. Classification (GTDB taxonomy): domain Bacteria; phylum Acidobacteriota; class Terriglobia; order Bryobacterales; family Bryobacteraceae; genus Palsa-187. Next base: position 38,246 of record CAVOPN010000017.1, on the reverse strand, counting down.
TCCGACGGACGAAATGTGCCTGGAAAAATTCTGGCCGACCGTTGGGAAATTCAGGCGGGAAGACGTGACCATCGCCTGGATCGCGAACTCGATGGAACTCGCAAGGCTGCGCTTAAGCGAGAATCTACGAAGCGAAATAGAGGCGAATCCGATGCTCAAGGTTGAAGGCGACGCCGAGCCTCTGGATTTCGACGAGTCCGGCAATTTGCATAATCTGATGGAAGCCGCGATGGTCGGGCACTGAGGTTTCTCGTGGGCCCGCACTAGATCGCAGAAAGCTATTCATTTCACTCCTATACCTTGCCGGCGGTTACGTTTTTCGATTCCTGTTAATAGGGAGTCAAGTATCTCGTTTCCAACTTGACTTCTGAGGAGAGGGAGATTTTCTTTTATTGCAAAAGCGAAGTCTTCGACGTCTCGACGCTTGAGAACGCTTCTGAAAGGTGTACGCACCGAATGGAGTCTTCGGAAGTCCGCTCGCGTCCCCTCAGATGAGCACATGAATCTACGAGTTTGCCAAGCGATTAGATCCGAAGCCTGAAGGGGCAGCCTCTCTTTGTCGTTCTGGTATGTAACTCCACCAAGATTCCAGTGAGGATACCATCCCCTAAATTGCGCGTATAGGCGCATCATCCTATTTTGCATCCCATCCTGCTCGTCAAAGATGAAATGGACTGTCTCATTAAATCCGGAGTGTCGATATATTCCTGAGAAGGCCGTCACCATAGCTATGAAGGCGCAGTAGTACGGGCTCGCAAGCGCGGTCGGCAGAACCGGATATAAAACGTCGCTAAAGTCTCGGTCACGAATCGCAACGCTGGCCTCTAAGAGTTCATGGGTCAGAATAACATCAATGAATTGCCCTAGCCGATAATCCCGGCTCTCTCGCGTGAATCCTGCAAACTGGCCGGTCCGACCCTCCGCCTCGTACATCTTGAAATAATCGAGCCTCGGCGCGGTATCCAGCGCGCTCTGCCAGTCCCGCGAGAACGCTTTCCAAACTTCCTCGGAGGCGGAGTATCCCGCGAGGACGTAATATTGAGAATCACCCCCATAAGCGCTGTCATCGACAAATGCAAGCGCCATCAGTGCACCTGCCCCATTTTTACACACCGCCCGAAAGATGCAGAAAAGGGCTCCTAAGACACAGACGATTGATCGGCGCATAAAGGTGCTTGCACATGCTTCGCTGAGAGTTTATTTACTCCTTCTCCATCCGCACAATCGGCAGCAATTCCCCATTCGCGAGCGGAACTTCGATTCTCTCGACTTCCCGATATCCCCGAGCTTTATATAAAGCCACCCCCGTCAGCGTCGCGCCCATTTCGAATCTTTTGAAGCCTGCCGCCGTGGCTGCCGATTCGCAGGCTTCCAAAACCCGGGTCCCGATTCCTCGACGCGCGTATTCCGGATGGACGAAAAATGCCCGGATCTTTGCCGCATCCTTCAAGGGATCGAGCAGCGAATCCTCGCGGCCGACACAGTGGTCGGCGCCGAATAGAGTCTTGCGCTTGCTCCATCCTCCGCAGGCGACGATGGTGCCGTCGATTTCAGCCACGAAATAGGTGCCATCGGCGATCAACTGCGTGTCGACTCCGAAAACGGAGATCAGGGCGCTTTCTCTTTGCGACTCGGAATAGTCAGCGGCCTGCAAAATTCGTACCGATGCCGCGATTAACTCGGTTAGCGTGGGAATATCGGCGGGAAGGGCCGGCCGGAAGGTCATTCCGCCAGCAGCCTCTCTAAATCCAAAGGCCGCGTGTACATCGCTAAGCTGCCATCCGCGTGGCGGGGCCAGACTTCTTTCGGTCGGTCGCAATACAGCTCGACGCCGTTATCGTCTGGATCGCGCAGGTAGAGGGATTCGCTGACGCCGTGATCGGCCGCTCCGTCCAGGTCGATGCCGGCGGCAATCACACGTCGAAACGCATCGGCCAGCGTAGCGCGCGACGGATAGAGGATCGCCGTGTGATACAAACCCGTCGACTGCGGGGCCGGAGGCGACCCGCCCAGGCTTTCCCAGGTATTCAGTCCAATATGGTGATGGTATCCGCCTGCTGACAGGAACGCTGCCGCGTCGCCCAGCCTTTGGACCACGTCGAAACCCAGCACCCCATGATAGAAACCGATGGCCCGCTCCAGATCCGCGACCTTCAGGTGCACGTGTCCAATACGAATAGCGGCGTCGATCGACATACTTCAAGCTAGCATTTGAGGGGTGTTTTACGAACGAAGGAGGGATTTACTACGGGGAAAACGAACGCGGACGGGGAGACGGCGGTAACCCTCTCCCCATCCGGCAAATTGTAATTCTTAGCTACCTTGAGAAGCAGCGCCCGTCATCACCGACGCGATCTTCGAGAAGATCGTGCTGATGCTGCTCGCAACACCCGGCATAATCGCGCCGGCGGCAACCGCGACGAAACCAGCCATCAAAGCGTATTCGATGAGGTCCTGACCGCGTTTATCTTTCCAAACCTGCAACTTCAAAATGAGTTTATTCATATTCCTTTGTCTCCTCTCCCTTAAGGGGCCGCGACAGTGTCCCCGCCGCTGTATAAAAGTTATCATCGGCAGCCGCGAGTTAGAATCAGGCATCACACCTAATGAGCGGTGGAAAACTCCTAAGGTCTCCGCCGCGAAATTCGATTGTCTTACTTCCGGCCCCTACCACCACAGTCACGCTATCGGGGAATCCTTACTAGCTTGGGCCTATTTTGTTATGCTTAGCAGCCTTCTATAAAGTGCGGGTCTTAAACGTCCGTAACTTACATAGAATGCGGCTGCGAACATCGATTGTCTTCCTGCTGGTGCTGATCCCGTCGGCGATCTATCTATGGAAGAATCCCGACATGCCGGAATTCGGCAAATTTCACGACGACGGGCTCCTGATGGTATCCGCGAAGAGTCTGGCCACGGGGCAGGGGTTCCGCATCCTGAGCCTGCCGGAGCAGCCTGCGCAGACCAAGTATCCGATTCTATATCCCCTTTATCTTTCTATGGTTTGGAGGTTAAATCCGAGCTTTCCGGACAATCTGTTGTTGGCGCGCTTATTTAACTGGGCGCTGTTCATTGCCTGCCTTGCCCTTTCTTGGGCTTATTTTCGCAAAGAAGGAATTTCGGAGACCCGGGTGATCGTTCTGATCGCGCTTCTAGGCTTGAATCCTTACATGATTCTGTTTGGAACCAACACTTTCTCGGAGGTTTTCTTCCTTTGTTGGCTCCTGGCCGTCTTTCTGCTGGCGGGCCGCGAAGGGATCTCCTGGGCGATTTTGGCGGGAGCGGCCGCGGGATGCGCCTATCTTTCGCGCACCGCTGGAATTGCGCTGTTAATTTCCATGCCCGCCTGGTATTTGTGGAAAAGGGACACTCGCAGGGCCATCGCATTTGCGGCCGGAATGATTCCTTTTGTTTTGGGATGGATGGTGTGGTCTCGGCACAATATTATCCATACTGTAGACCAGACGCTCATTTATTACACCGATTATGTGAAATATGAATTTCTCACCGTCGGGCTGGATAATTTGCACATCGTTTTGTGGAAAAACCTGGACGGCCTGCTGTACGGCATGGGCTCCCTGGCGATTCCGCCGGTATTCGCGCTGCCGCCGATCAAGATTTTGACGGAAGTTGTGGCGATCGCCATGATTTCAGGGTGCGTGCGTCTGTTTCGGCGGGGAATCGGCGTCCAATATTCGTTCTTCGCCATTCTATCTTCGGCGATGCTGATCGTGTGGCATTTTCCGTCGAATGCGCGATTCGTGCTGCCGACCTGTCCTTTGCTGCTGGCCGGATTGATGGCGGAGCTCGATCATCTGGCGTCCATGTTGAGAGGTGCATTCCGGCATAAAGATGCATCGCAACGAATCGCGGCCTATGGAATGGGCGCAGTGGTCGCCTCTATCGTTCTGGCGACTCTCGCATTGCAATGTTTCATGGCTTTCCCATATCTCGAAACCGCGGAGAAACAATACCGCGCAAAACTGGTGGACGAGCGTGCAGCTTACGCGTGGATCGAGAAGAATGTGCCCGGTTCGGCCAACGTCCTCTCCAACGACGATCCGATTTTGTATCTCTACACCGGCCACCGGGGTGAGGCCGTCTTTGTACTTCGTTCTTGGTACGCAGACAACTATGCCGGTACGGTGAACGCCTACCGCAATATCGCCGCCTATTGCCGCAGCCATGGCTTCGAATACTTTTACTCCAATGCCGACGATACCATCCGCTGGACCAGCGACCCCGAGGAAGTGGAAGCCGTGCGCCGGGCGGTTCACGAGAATCCGGAGCTGACTCCGATGTTCGAGTACGGGTTTGGAACGGTGTACCGAGTAGAAGCCAATAGGTCGCGGCCAGTAGCCAGAAGCTTCCGTTAGGGGGACTATTCGTACCTGAGCGCGCTTAATGGATCTGCCGCAGGGACACGCGCGACCTGCAAACTTCGGCCAAATTTGATACACGGCTCCTCGAGGAGATGAAAGAGCGCTACCGGTACGATGAGCATCAGTGCCACCAACACCATGCATCTAACGGTTATTGGCAGGGAATGCAATCGAACGAGACAGAACGAGAGTATCGGAAGATGGCAAAGGTAGATGCCATAAGAATATTTGGCAATGTAATGTCCCGCAGTGGTCAGCCATGAAGATTTCAAATCCAGCACGTTCGGAATGATCCCGCCGAGGAACATGCATAACAGATAGTCGCTTCGGTAGTCGGGAAGCACCGTCAGTTTCAACAGTAAGAACAGCGAAAGTAGGATAGTCAAACTGATGGGAAAGACGAAGCCGGGCAGATTAAACGTTCGCTCTTTACTCAATTGATACGCAAAGACGCCTCCTATAAAACAAGGTGCGAACACCAGGGCCGGAACAAAATAGGCGCCGGTCAAAGACACAATCCATACCGCCAGCACCAGGAGATTTGAAGGAATCAATTTGCCGGGAACCCGTCTCAGGAAAAGAAAGATCGCGGGCAGCACCAGGTACATTTGAACTTCATAAGGCAGCGTCCACAGTGTGCCGATGATAGAGCGATGATTGGGAAACAGGTTCTGCACCAATGCAAGATTGGTGATAATTTCACTGGCGCTGAACGGCGGTTCGAATTTGGGCAAAAACGAAGGAGCGAACGTCATCATACTCATTCTGCTGGGAATATGGAATAACAGCACGGCGGAGGTACAGAAGAGGCTCAACGGATAAATCCGAAAGATGCGCCGAATGTAAAAATTGGCGACCATATTTTCCTCCTTCATCTTCTCCATGGACATCATCAGCACGAGCGCTGTATGTACAAAGAATAAAAGGACTCCGGCGCCCGCCAGCGGAAAATCGATGCGCCAACCGGCATAATAAATCACATGGGAAACGAAGACGCAGAGTACGGCTACGCTGCGGAGGAAATCAAGGTTCGTTGAATTTGATGACAATTTGGTTCCTGTCCAAGATACGCAGCGATACGCAGCCCAAGCGGGCACTCTCTCTGCAATATCGGAACTTCAAGACCGGAACTTCAGTAAAGGGTCACTCATACCTCAACGCGCTAAGCGGATCCGCCCGCGACACTCTCTTGGCCGGAATATAACAAGCCGCTGCCGCTACCGCGATCAGCAGCAGTGAGACGCTCAGCAGCGTCCACGGATCGTACGCCTTCACGCCGAATAGCAGGCCTTCCACGACCCTTCCAAGGGCCAACGCGCCTGCGATTCCGCAAGCCAGGCCGATCAGCACCGGCGCCAGGCCTTGCCGCACGACCAGGGTTTCGAGATTTCCGGACGTCGCGCCCAAGGCCAGGCGGATTCCCATCTCGCCGCGCCTCTGAGCGGCGGTATAGGAGACCACGCCGAAAATCCCCAGACAAGCCAGCACCAGCGCGATTCCCGCGAAGATGAGCACCAATGCCAATTGAAATCTTCTCTCGGCGACGGATGCCGATAGGATGTCCTGCATGGTCTTGAACTGCGGGACGGGCAGCTCCGGGTCCAGCTTGCGTAGTTCCGCCCGCACCGCTCCCGCGATCGCCTTGGGATCCATGCCGGTTCGCACCACCAGGGCTGTCTGGCTCTGACCGCGATACCAGTAGGGAATGTAGACCACCTGCTCCGGAACTTTTTGCAAGCCATTGGCGCGGACATCGCCCGCCACGCCGATCACTTCCATCAGCGGCGCGTTCTTATCGCCAAACGAAACTCTCTTGCCGATCGGATTCTCTCCGGGCCATACCTTGCGAGCAGTGCTTTCGGCAATGATCGCGACGCCATGCTCTCTGTCCGATTCCTGAAACACCCGTCCGGAGCGCAGAGGAATGCCGAGCGCCTTGAAGTAATCTCCATTCACGCTGCGCATGTCGACGAGAGGGCGCTCAAAAAGCGGCACGTTGACTCCTTCCACAATCAGAAGGTTATTGTTGCCTTCTCCGGTCAACGGCAGGACGTTCACGACCCCTACCGCCGTCACGCCGGGCAGAGGCTCTACGGCCTCCAGCGTTTTGCGCAAAAAAGCCACGCGCTCCTTGTCTGAATAGCGGGCTCCCGCCAGGTACAGGTTCACGCTGGTCACGTGTTCGGTGTCGAATCCTTTGTCGACGTGCATCAGTCTCACGAAGCTGTTCAGCAATAGGCCGGCCGCGGCCAGGCAAACCGTGCTCAAGCCGACCTCCAAGGCCACGAGTACGGTCCTCATTCGGCCGCTGCTCCTGGATTCGGTGGCGCTTCGTCCGCCGGATCGCATGCCTTCCTGAGGATCGATCCGCGAAGATCTCCACGCCGGCAGGATCCCGAACAACAACGCCGAGAGTAACGTTAATCCGCACGCGACCGCCAGCACCCGCCCATCGATGCGCACTTCATTCAACCGCGCGACATCCACGGGAGCATTGGTCAAAATAAGGTGCAGCGCGCCGTAGGCGATGGCGATTCCCAGGGCTCCTCCGATGGCGGCAACCACCAGGCTTTCGGTCAACATCTGCCGCAGCAGCCGGCTGCTGCTCGCGCCGATCGCTGCGCGAATCGCAAACTCGCGCCTGCGGCCTGTCGCCCGCGCGAGCATCAGATTCGCGATATTCACGCAGACGATCAGCAGCACGGCTCCCACTGCCGCGAGCAGCAGCAGCAGGCCGGAGCGCGACCGCCCTGTCAACTGCTGCTCTAAAGGACTCATCTTCACGCGCACTTCCACTTTGTCCGGCACGTCGCGCAGAATATCGGCTACAACCGCATTGGCCTCTTCGAGCGCGGGCGCAACCGGCACGCCGCGCTTCAGGCGCACGATGCAGCCGTAATTGAAATCGCCCAGCGGCTGAAGGTCATTTTTGGTGTCCGCAAATGGCTTCCAGAGCTCCGGATCTTCATCGTTCAAATGCATGGATTGCAGCTGGCTGACGCGCGGAATCTTCAACCCTGGAGGCATGACGCCAACCACTTCGAACGGCTTGTCGTTCAAAACGATTTTCCGTCCCAGCACGTTGGGATCGCCGTGAAAACGGGTCCGCCACAGCGAGTCGCTCAGAATCACCACCTGATCGCGCCCCTCCTGATCCTCCTCTTCAAGGAAGTCTCTCCCCAGTTGCGGCTGCACCCCCAGCGTCGGGAACAGATTGGCGGAAACACGCGCCGCATTCACGCGCACCGGCTCGCCATCGGAGGTCAGGTTCAGAGTCAGCAGGCCGATCAGGGAAACCTGCTCCGCCGAGCTCCAATGCTTCCTCCATTCGCGGGCGTGCAGAGCATTAACCGGAAAATCCGGCGCGATTTTGGCAAACTTCGGCACCGATTCCTGGACGGCGTAAAGCTGCTCCGGCTCATGAAACGGGAGGGCCTTCAGCAACACTCCATCGACGATGCTGAACATGGCGGTGTTCGCGCCGATGCCGGCCGCGAGAATCAGAATCACGATGGCCGCGTATCCCGGATTGCGCGCGAGCGCCCGCAGAGCGTAACGAAAGTCCATATCTCCTATACGAATCGGATTCCCGCGAGTTCGCAAATAATTTACTGGACGACGATTCCGCTCTGCCTGGAGGTTTGTCCGCCGATGGATACGGCGATCGGCTGCGTGCCGGCTCCGATGCTGGACGGCACGGTTACGTTGATTTGATACAGGCCCGCGAAGCCCGGCGCGAGACCGGCGAAAGATACCGGCGCGGCGACTCCGCCGATGGTGACGATGGGAGTCGACGTGGTTTGAGACTGCGCCGCCGGGTCGCCGCTCGGAGGCGTGTTCGTTACCGGACCCAGACCGTTTACATAGAGCGCGACCGGCTGGCCGCGCACGGCCGGGTTCGACGCGCCGATGATTTTATAGTTGAGGTCCAGCGCGGCGACGGCGCCGGTGGAGATTTCGAAAAATGCCGGCGCAAAGTTCTGGAGAGGCACGGTGACGACGTTTCCGTAGGTGTAATTGATGGTCACTTTTACCTGGGCCGATGTTTGGCCTTCGAGCTCCCACGGCACCTGCACGTTCACCTGTGAAGGACTCACATAAGTAAGGTGGCCGGGGACGCTAAGGCCGGTCGAGGGGACGTCGAAGCTCACATTCACGTAGTCGATCGCGAGCGGAAGGCGCGCGTTCGAAGAGGAAGCGGTGACGTCGCTGAGGTTCGATCCGAAGATCGAGATGTAGGAGCCGGGTGCGACGGCTGCGCCGGATTGGCTCCGGCGGCGTTCGATATCGATGAAATGGAGGGCACCGCGCGTGCCGACGCCGTGAATGTGAATTTCTGGCCGCCCGCTGCCGCCGCGATTGTATATGTGCCGGGCGTCGAACCCAGAGCGAATTCGGCGCCACCGATGCCGTAACTGTCGGTGACCGAATCGCCGCCCAGGAGCCGGGCTCCGCTGGATGTGGCGAAGGTGATGCGTGAGGAGGGAACGGGCAGCCCGTTGCCGTCGACCAATTTGAAGAACGCATAGGTCGTGTCGCCCACCGTGCCGTCGTAATCGTTGCCGTAAAGCGGAATGATGTTGGCCGCTACGCCGCTCGCCACAAGATACAAATAGGGAACGCGCATCGAAACATTTGTTCCGGTGATGGTCACCGCGCCGGAATAGGATCCGGGAGGAGGAACGGTTCCCGAAAGCGTGACCGTCAAAGTTGCGGACGCGCCGGCGGCAAGCGTCAGGTTCGACGCGCTTAAGGTCAGGGTGACGGCGGGGGAACCGTTGCTATTATCGTTCGCGATGGCGAGGGCGACGGTCGAGCCTCCGTTATTGGTGAGTACGATCTGCTGCGCGGTGGAAAGACGGGTGATCGCGCCGAAGGAAATCGTCGCGGGGTTGGCGGTCACCGTCGCCGCTACCGCCCGGCCGGCGTCGAGCTTCCCTGCCCCGATGGATTGCGCGGTTACGGTGTTTCCCGAATCGTCCTCGGTGACATCCTGGGTGGCGCTGTTGACCAGCGCGCTTTTCACTTGGGCCGCGGTCCAGTTGGGATGGCTCTGCTTCACGAGTGCCGCCGCGCCGGTAACCAGGGGCGCGGCGAAGCTGGTGCCGCTTGCAACGGTGTAGCCGTTGGCGCCGTAGACCTCGCCCAACGGATCGTAACTTTGGGCGGCCATGTACATATTGGTCCCCACAGCGATCAGGTCGGGCTTGAGCGCGCTCGACCCGGTGACTGGACCCTGCGAAGAAAAACCGGCGAGCCGGTTATAGACCGCAAGAGCCTGCTCCACCTGCGCGGGATTGATGGTGACGTTGGCGCGCGGGGTGGCGTCGAGAACACTCTGTAGACTCGCGCCATCGGCATTGGAAATCATGACGGTGGGCTGGGTGGTGCCGCTGAGGCCTCCGGGCGTAACCGGGGTAGTGGCATCCGCCATATAAAAGATCACGCCGACCGCGCCGGCTGAGACCGCATTTTGAAGCTTCACGAGAAACGTGCAAGTGCCGCGTTCAATCAGGGCGATCGCGCCGCTGAGCGATCCAGAGGGCAGCGCCGAACAGGCCAGCGTTCCCGCCCCCAGAGTTCCCACATCGATCGCGGGCGCGGTGAAGGAGGACCCGGGCGCGGTTCCATCGCCCAAATAAGCCGCGTAGGTCGCGGACGTTCCCGCTACGCCGATGGATTCCGTGAAGGCATGAGAATTGGTGCTCGCGCCGGCCGCAATCACCGATGGAGCATCGCCGGGCGAAGCGATGGTGTTGAAGCTGGGATAATTGACGCCGTCCTCACCGGAGTTGCCAGCGGCGACAATGATGATCGTCCCGGCCTTCGCCGCGGATTCAAGCGCCGAGGCCAATGGATCGCAGGCGGTGCCGGCGGGTTGACCGCAGACCGCTCCGCTATCGAGAGGACCGTTGAAAGGCAGCACACCAAGCGACAGAGTAATGATGTCCATGCCGTCGCTCACCGCCTGCTCCGCCGCGACGATGATGACGTCGTCGGAGGTCGTGTCATTCACTTCGGGCGATCCGAAGACGCGATAATTTCCCAGGAAAGCGCGGGGAGCCATGCCAGTGATGGTCACGAGTCCCGTATTGGTGTTGCCAGCGACCACGGAAGCGACCGCGGTGCCGTGCCCGATATGATCGCGCGGCGAGAGATCGTCAGGCCGCGAATCGGCGGCGGGGTTCGAGGCGGACGTGCCGGCGGCCAGCATGCCCACGTAGCTGCGCGCGACGATCACTTTATTCGAAGTAAACGCGCAATCGGTTCCCGAACAAATGGGATACCCGGCGGGAGGGACGAGCGAAGAATCCTGAAACGCGGGATGCGTCTGATCGATGCCCGTGTCGAGGATCGCGACCTTGACTCCCAGCCCTGCGTTGCCGACGCCTCCGAGCGCGTTCCAGGCTCCCGCGGCGTCGACCAGCGTGACCGCGCGGTTGAGATTCGGCTTGTAGTAGCGCAATGGAATGACAGCGGAGACGCCGGGAATGACGGTCAATTCCGCCGCCCGCTCCGGCGTAACGGCGACGAAGACTGCGTTGAGAAGCGTGTCCGCTTCGCCGGTTACCGTCCACCCGCGGGTAGCGATTTCAGACCGGACCGCGGCATGCCTGGTCCGAATCTGGCGCCGGTAAGCTAAAGCGGCAGGCGAGGTCTGCGACTCGCGCGAAGGATAAAATTGCGACACCGGAGGGTCGTCGAGCAACAGAGCATAGCGATTCGACGCAGGCCGCGCCGCGTAAATCGCCAGGCCGACCAGAAAAAATAATAGTGCCCGTTTCCCCATGGTTACTTCGACGCGCGCCACCTGCCTGCGATTACGTTAAGGAGTGTTAAGGTCAGTTCTCAGCAGGCACTTTATTCCCACCGTCGATCACGATGACCTCGACGGCCTCTTTTCGCGCTTCAAGTTTGAGGCCGAGCGATTCGAGGATGGTGAAAATAGAGGGCGCGGGATTGTCCGGATTCGCGTTGATTCCTCCCAGTTCTTCCATCGACATTTCGATGGGGAAATTGTAGGTTCCAGATAAACCAGTATGGTCGAAAACCGGGCGCTGGACGGTGGCCGAGACAAAATCCGCCAGCTGAGGCATCGTGTGATTCTTCAATTCCCGGCGATTATTGCTCATGTCGTACGACAATTCCCCTTCGCTCTTCTGAAATTTCGCCTGCCCTTTGGCGACCAGCCCAGTAAGCGGAAATTTCCTTCTGTTCCCGATGCACCTTGAGTTGAAATCGCTCCATGAGTAGAGCCTGGAGCATGACAGGAATCTGATCCAGCGGGGTGTGATCGGGACCCTTGGCCACGACGTCGAAGCGTTCGGTTCGAATCCAGGACGGCCCCTCGATCTGATAGGTTTTGACTGAATACGCGCGGGCCACGAGATTGGCTAAGGTCGAATAAGCGTAACTGACTCGATCGCCACTGACAGTGGTCCTCCCGCCGCGTCCTGTTCGAGGAGCCGCCGGCTTCACCGACGCAGCCTCAAACGTCTGAGCACTGACGGGTAACGAGAGGCACAGCGCAAGGATGGCTCCGTTCATGGAAATAATGACGGGAAAGCGCTCTGAAGCGTGCAGAGCCGCGACCATCGGGAGCGCTTCACGGGCTCCCCGCATCAGCCGTGGGGCGGCCAATTTTGGCGGCAGCCGCCCTTTGAGGCGGCTTCTCTTCCTTAAACAAAAAAGCCGACTCTAAAGTCGGCAGCCGCCAAAATTGGCCGCCCCACAAGACACGGTCTACACAAGAACCGTAAAAACGTTCTCGCTGCGCTCCACCGGCCGGTACAGCGTATCGCGCTCCACCGGCTCCCGCCCCGCTTCGCGAATCAGCCGCAGCAACTCGCCGCGGCGGAGATTTTGGCTGGTGGTCGCGCCTGCATCGTGATAGATTTTCTCTTCAATTACCGTGCCGTCGATATCGTCGGCGCCGAAGCGCTGCGCGATCTGCGCGATTCGCGGCGTCATCATGATCCAGTACGCCTTGATATGCGGAATATTGTCGAGCATCAAGCGCGACACCGCGATTTCGCGAATATCGTCGAAGCCCGTGGTCTTCGAAATATGCTCCAGAGGCGTGTTTTCCGGATGAAACGCCAGCGGAATGAAGGTGACGAAGCCGTGCGTCTCGTCTTGGAGACCACGCAGCTTCATCAGATGATCCACGCGATCCTCTTCGGTTTCGATATGCCCGTAGAGCATGGTGCAGTTCGAATGCAACCCCATTTTGTGCGCTGTGCGCGCGACATCCAGCCACTGGTCGCCAGTGATCTTGTGATCGCAGATGATGCGGCGGACACGCTCGGAAAAAATCTCCGCGCCACCGCCTGGCATCGAATCCATGCCCGCCGCGTGCAGTTTTTCGAGCGTTTCTCGAATGCTGATCTTCGCGCGGTTGGCCAGGAATCCGATCTCGACCATCGTGAACGCCTTCAGGTGCACCTGCGGATACCGCTCCTTCAACCCGCGCAGCATCTCGCAATACCAGTCGAGCGTTAGCTCCGGATGCAGGCCGCCGACGATGTGAAATTCGGTCACCGCTTCGCTCACGCCGTGGCCCGCTCGCTCCCACACCTGTTCGAGCGACATGGTGTAAGCCGTCGGATCCTTGGCGCGCTTCCCGAACGCGCACAGACGGCAGCTGGCGACGCACACATCGGTCGGATTAATGTGGCGGTTCACGTTGAAATAAGTCTTGTCGCCATGCAGACGCTCGCGCACCTGGTTCGCCATCCAGCCGACGCCCAGAATATCGGGCGATCGAAACAGCGTCACGCCGTCGTTAAAATCGAGGCGCGTTTGGGCGTTGACCTTCTCGGCAATCGGGATCAGGCGTGGGTCGTCAAATACTGGTTTCATTTGAAGTAGATATCAGTGGCCCAAAATACAAAGAATATCACGCTTACATAGCCGTTCATGGTGAAAAACGCCGCGTCGATCCTCGAAAGATCGTCGGCTTTGACCAGGCGGTGTTCCCAAATCAGCAATCCGGCCACCGCCGCGATGCCCGTCATCGCGATCGGTCCCAGCGCAAACACGCGCACCAGAACGAGCAGGCACAGGAGCATGCCCACATGCATCGCGCGCGCCATCCACAACGCTCCTGCGATTCCGAAGCGCTGCGGAACGCTGTGCAGGCCGGAGTGGACGTCGAACGCGTAATCCTGGCAGGCGTAAATCATGTCGAATCCCGCGGTCCACAAAGTCACCGCGGCCGTTAGCCAGAGAATGCGTGGATCGAGCGAGCCTCGCATCGCGATCCACGCGGCCGCCGGCGCGATGCCCAGCGAAAATCCCAGCACGATATGCGAGAATGCCGTGAATCGTTTTGTGAAGGAGTAAAACATCACTGTCCCAAGCGCGACCGGCGCGAGCAGCTGGCACAAGGGATTCAACCGGCTGGCGGCAAAAATAAATACGATGGACCACAGGATGATAAATCCCCATGCGAATCGCCTGGTCAATTTTCCGGATGGCAGATGACGCGAGGCGGTGCGCGGATTCTTCGCGTCAATATCGGCGTCCAGCACACGGTTAAACGCCATCGCCACGGACCGCGCCGCGATCATGCAGACGACGATCCACAACAGCTTAAACCCTAGTCCCTGGCGGTCGAAATCCGACGCGCGCCATGCGAGCAATGCTCCGGTAAGGGCAAAAGGCAGTGCAAAAACGGAGTGTTCGAACTTGATCATTTCGAGCGTCAGGCGGACGCGCTGGAAAAATGTGCTCATGCGATCCACAGACTAAAGTCTGTGCCACCTTTGTGAGCAATCAAAACACAGACTAAATTCCGTGTTACCTCAGCCCTGGTGGCACAGGCTTTAGCCTGTGAGAGCAACTGCATCACACCGCGACCGGCGCGATCTTTTTGGCCCGCGCCTCCATATACAATCGGATCGCCTCATCGAGCGGAGGCATCGGGGCAATCCCCAGCGACTCCGATTTCTGGTTCGACAGCGCCGAGTATTTCGGACGCCGCGCCGCTGTACGAAATTCGCGCTCATTGGTTGGCTTCACCGGCGGATTCACGTTCGCCGCCTTGAAAATCTTCACCGCCCAATCGAACCAGGAAATCGGCGCGCCTCCGCCCAAATGAATAATGCCGTCGATCCCCTTCTCCACCAGTTGAGCGGTCCGCTCGGCGAGCGCGGGCGCGAACGTCGGCGACGCCACGTGATCCTCCACCACCTTGATCGGCGACCCTTTGGCGGCCAGCCGGAGCATCATTTCCACAAAATTACCGCGCGCTGTATCGAGCCCTCCGGGCCCGAAAACGCCCGACGTGCGAATCACCAGGGCCTTATCGAGGTACGCCCGCGCGTAGAGTTCGCCCACCAGCTTCGAGACCGCGTAGGCACCCAAAGGCCTGGTGGCGTCTTCTTCTTTGTAAGCTCGTCCGGCGAGCCCATCAAACACGTAATCCGTTGAAAAATGGACTAGTTGCGCGTCGATTTGGCGGCACGCGCAGGCCAGATTGCGAACCGCAAGCCCGTTGACTTCGAGCGCGGCGAGCGGCTCCTTTTCGGCGACGTCGACCTGGTTATAGGCGGCCGCATTCAGCACAATCGCCGGATCGTACTGCGCGAGGGCGTGCTCCACCTGACCGCGGTCCGTAATATCGACCTTAGCGCGCTCAAAGCACGCTACTTCATATCCGCGGGCGCCAAAAACCGCCTTCAGTTCGACGCCCAGCTGCCCGCCACCACCAAAAATCGCGACTCGTTTCACATCCCTATTATGACGCGACTCTGTTTATCGGCAACAGTGGTGGTATTAAAAATCATCAAGCCGGCGAGGTAGCCGTCCCCCATGTCTTCGCAGCGCGCCACCTCACCCATCATCACCATGTTCTTGGTTTCGATCTTCACCGGCGACCCGCAGGGAAGAGGATTCGGCACCCGCACCCTCAGGCCGCTGCCCGATATATCGACCACGCGCCCCTCGACCGGGGGCATTCCGAATAAGCCTTGAGCGGTAACCATAACAGTCTGATCCGCCCGCAGCCGCGACTCTCTACGATGTTCCACGTCTTGCTTATCGGTGAGGAAAGCGGAAGCATTAAGATAATCTTATGGCCTTAGATTGGTCCGAATGCCCGGTCGTAGAAAGCATCCCCGGCAAGATGAGCGGTGCGTGGGTGTTAAAAGGAACCCGTATGCCGGTGTCCGCTATTTTCGAAAACCTGGAAGCCGGCGCAAACATCGACGACATCATGGAATGGTTCGACGGGCTGGATCGGGAACAGGTAAAAGCCGTCATCGCGTTTGCAGCGCGTAGCCTCGACAAGGAACCAGCGCACACGCCGTAAATGCGAGTACTCTTCGATCAGTCGACTCCGCTTCCAATCCGTCCTTATCTCCGCGGCCACGTCGTCCGAACAGCGGCGCAACAGGGTTGGGACAGACTTCGGAATGGAGAATTGTTGGCGGTTGCGGAAGCGGCTGGGTTTGACGTTCTGTTGACGACCGACAAGAATATGCACTATCAACAAAATCTTGCTGGCCGCAAAATTTCTATTGTTGTGCTGGGCGTGCAGCAATGGCCTGAACTTCATCCCCACGTTGGGCGCGTCGTTGACGCCGTCAATAAGACCACGCCAGGCAGCTACCTTGAATTGGAGGTGCCGGATGAAAAATAGGTCTCCCCGGGGCGGCAGGCGTCCATCTACGGCGGAGGACGGGACGGTTTCCCCACCCACCGAGAGGCTTTCGTCAGAAGTGAATCGGCAGCAGATCTCAGCTCCTGGAAGCGAAGCGGCGACCGTGCCTGTCCGAACGACCGTAGCGCGAAAGATTGCCGACAGGCCACATATCGTGACAATTGTTCTAGGGTTGGTCTCCCCAGCGGTTGCCTGCGCTGCGGTCTGGATAGCATTGCTCAGTCTGAACACTAGTCAACGATCGATGAAGGTGGGCCAGCGGGCGTATCTAAGCTACCAGGTGGCAGTTTTGAATGGCCCAGAAGCGATTGAGGCGCTTCGCGCCGACAAGGATTTCTTCCTGAACTATCAAATCACGATTGCAAATGTAGGAAACACTCCAGCGGAGTCCATCTATCCCAAGATCACTGTTGCGCGCGACCCTGATCGAGTTCCGGTCGCGGTACAGTTCCCTGACCTCGTGCCGTTCGAGTTGGGCCCGCGAGATTCGCGTGTCTTGACGGGCCAGGCGCTGTTCAAACATGTGCGCAACGCACGCGGCAGCCCAGGCCTCAGTACAGGCTTTACTGGCCAGATCGAATACCGGGATGTTTTTCAGGAGCCGCAGGCAAAACGCGTCTGTTACCAATTCGAGGTGTCGGGTGATTCTGTCGCTGGAGGGATGTGCGGCACGATCATGCAAATGTGGCAGCTCAAGGAGACCTAGAAAAGAACTTTGGTACAAACGATAAGACGGTTGCGACGGCGTCCCACCTCTATCGATAATTGAACGCCAGCCAGACAATCAATCCCACCGCGCCCGGCAGCAGAATCTCCGCCCAATTCCTGCGCACGAACGCGACCATCTGCGTCTTCATCAGCGAGGGGCGAAACTTGGGCAGTTCGACGGGCTTCGATGCGAGGGACGATGCCAGGCGCGTGCGCAATCCTGACGGCAGGCCGTTTAAGGCGCGTAGAATTTCTTCCCGGCCCTTGCGGTCGGCGATCAGAATCGTCGCGGAATTGAAGCTGTTGGTCGACTCCTCCAGCTCCTTGCGCAACCGGGGAGGCACTTCGCTGACCGAGCGGTACACTTGCGTCTTACCGCTTTTGGCGATGAAGATCGTCGAGGTCTTCACGGTCACCCTTTGCATATCAGCTTTCCGCGACGGCCTTACGTTCCGTGCCGCGCTCCGCCATCCGCACCGCCGCCCTGGTTCCGTCGATGGCCGCGTATTGCAGGGTCACTTCGATGAACCCCAGCGCCGCTTTCGACAGAGCCTTGTCCTTCCTATAGATTAGTCCAATCTGCCGGAACATGGGATCGGGACCCATGGACATCGCGGCCAGGGTGCCGGTCCGCACTTCCTCCCGGCAATGCGCGCCCGCGCTGAAACCTACGCCCAGGCCCGCCAGCACGAAGCGCTTGATCATCTCGGTCGAATCCAGCTCCATCGAGATGCGCAAGTCTTCTTCCACCGGATCGAGCCATGCCGAAATCCGGCTGCGCGTCGTACCGGTTTTGGGAAGCAAGAGAGGCAGTTCCTTCAAATCCTGCGGAAATACGGTGGCCTTGGCGGCAAGAGGATGTTTGGCGGGCACGATGACCTTAATTTCATCGGCATGGATCTTGGCTACCTGTAGGCGCTTTTCCTTCACCGGAAGCTGGACGATGCCGAAATCCGCCTGATTATCCACCACCGCATCCACTACGCGCGAGCCGAAGGACCGGTCGACAAGGATCTGCACATTGGGAAACCGCTTCTTATACTCACTGAAGACGCGCGGCAGAACGTAAATACAAGTCGCCTCATTGGCCGCGATGACCAGTTCGCCGCGGGGAACGCGCTCGAGCTCGTTAATCTGATCCTGCGCGCGCCTGCGCAACTCCAGGATTTTCTCGGCGTATTCGGCGAAAATGCGGCCCGCGGGTGTCAGAGCGATCTTCGTCCCCAGGCGCTCAAAGAGCGAAGCATTCAGCTCCTGCTCCAGCTGGCGCACCTGCGCGCTCACCGCCGGCTGCGTTCGGAAACACGATACCGCGGCCTTGGAGAAACTCTTCAGGCGCACAATCTCGAGAAATGTGTGGAGCTGGTCCAGGTCCATGTGCAGGCCCGCAACGGGATATCTTTGAGTTTAGCGGTTTCATTTCTTCCATGCTCATAAAGCCGATTGCCATTTGCCTGTTCCTTGCTTCTCTGGCCGCCGCACAGAATGATGGCCACAGCGTGCTGCTGGTGGTGAACGACAACTCTTCGCTCTCGAAAACTATTGGAGATTATTATGCGCGCCGCCGGTCCATTCCGCAAACCAATATCTGCCACATAAACGCGACTGAAGATGAAACCGTCGCACGCGCGGTCTACGATACGCAGGTCGCCGCGCCGATCGCCGGATTCCTGCGGAAATCGGGCCTCGTTGAAAACATCCTGTATATCGTCACCACCATGGGCGTTCCCCTGCGCATTACCGGCACGGGCGGTCCGGACGGCGATCAATCGGCCGTCGACAGCGAGCTTACGCTGCTCTACCTGGACATGAAACGCGGTGGGCCGCATCCTTTGAAAGGCTCCCTGCCCAATCCGTTCTTCGGAAAAAGAGACTCAGTGTTCGCGCACACGCAGTTCCCCATCTACCTGGTCACGCGCCTTGCCGCCTATGATTTCGACGGCGTCAAAGCCATTATCGACCGGTCTCTCCAGGCGGCCAACAAGGGGAAATTCGTGATCGACGAAAAGGATTCGGGCGATAACGGCGGCGACGAATGGCTGCAAACCGCGTCCATTCTGCTGCCGAAAGACCGCGTCATCGTCGATGCCTCCACCAAGGTGCTCTACGATATCGGCAACGTGATCGGCTACGCGGGTTGGGGATCGAACGATACCAACCGCAAGAGGCGCTTTCTGGGCTTCCACTGGCTGCCCGGAGCCATCGTCACTGAATTCGTCTCCACCGACGGACGGACGTTTAAGAAGCCTCCGGATTCCTGGAACATCAGCAGCGACTGGACAAGTCCAAAAGCGCTGTTCGTCAGCAGTCCGCAGAGCCTGACGGCGGATTATCTGCTTGAGGGCGCTACCGGGGCATCGGGGCACGTCTTCGAACCTTATCTGATTCAGACGCCTCGTCCGGAATTGCTGCTGCCGGCGTACTACAAGGGGCGCAACCTGGCGGAGAGCTATTATCTGGCTATCCGTTCGCTGAGCTGGCAGAACATCGTGGTGGGGGATCCTCTGTGTTCGTTGGGGAAGCCGTAGGTGGCGCGGGTTTCAAGACACGTCGACACTCTCGAAAACATTGGGCGCGGTTATTGGCTGGGTGGCCGGGGCGAAAAGTGGGGACAGCCCGCTCTGTCCACGGCGGCGCAGCAGGTGTATACTGCATTGCCGATTGCGGGCGCCTGGGGACAGAGCAGGCAGTCCCCACTCTCCGCAGTTTTCATCGCCTAAGAGCGTAACTCCTCGGCTATCTCGTGGGCGGCTTTGCGCGCCTGCTCGACGGCTCCGATTTCGAAGCTGATCGCGCCGACTTTCGAGTGGCCGCCGCCGCCGTAGCGCTCGCAAATCGAAGCCAGGTTGTACTTCAAAGGCGCCTTTACCCAGGGATTCGACCCTACGCTGACCTTGGTCCGGAAGCTCGAGGTGCTCACTGAAACCGTATAGACCGATTCGGGAAACAAGTAATATGGAATAAATTTGTTGTATCCCTCAATGCCGTCGCCCACGAGGTCAAAGAAAACGACCCCGCCCTCGCAGGTCGATTTCTCGCGAATCACCTGCATCGATTTGAGATGGCGGTCATATAAAGGCTGATAAATCGACCGGATTTCTTCGTCCGCGGCGATCTTCTCCAGGGTGCAGTGGCGCATTTTCCCGATAATCTTCTGCACCGTGTCGGAGCCGTTGGAGCCCTCGATCACCAGCGTCAACTGCGTCGCGGGCGACCGCAGTTCGACCGCTTCCTCGGCGTCGGCGTACTGAGCCCCGTCGACAATGTCGGCCCACCGGACCAGCTCCTCAAGGTCCGGAGCCTCGAAGTCGAAATGCTGACGCGCGACGGTCGCGATGTATTTCGTGCACGAGCGGAAATTGGGATCGTACATTTTCCGCCCGCTGGTGTCCTGCCGGAAATGCTCGGCATCCTCAGGCGTTAGGAACGCGCTCTGATGATGATCGAACCACCAGGTCAGCCGCGGATCGGTGGAGTACTTAAAATCGACAATGGCATTCTCATCGCCGTCGAATAATCCAGGCTCGAATAACTGCGAAGCCTTGTGTGCCAGGCCGGTGAAAGCGAACTCCGCTTCAGGATGAAACTTGGCTTCGATAAAGCGCGAAAAAAATGCAGCCGACGCCGCGCCATCGAAACAATGGTCGTGATAAAGAATTCTCATCCTCATGCAGAAAAATTCACCCAGGAAAACCTGTTAGTGTCTCGCATAAGGCATGTCCAACGCAAGTAGATAGTTTTTCGATCGGTCGACACTCTCGAAAACACCGACGTTGGCTGAGTGGCCAGGGCGAAAAGTGGGGACAGCCCGCTCTGTCCACTCCGGCGTCGGCAAAATATGTTGCTTTGACGATCCTGAGGACGCCTTGGGACAGAGTAGGCAGTCCCCGCTTTCCGCGGATTTCAGTAAAGCATCCCCAGGCTGACGCCAGGGGCTTGCAGGCTGCTACTTCTCGGAAGGCTCCATCCCAAACCTGCGCAACACCAGGAACTCCGATAGATTCTCCGTTGTCAACAGCCCTACCAGCTTCTCTCCCTCCATCACCAGCGCGCAGCGGCCGGCTTGCGCCATCAGGGGCAGTACTTCTGCCAGATCGTTGCCCGGCGCGATGGTTAGAAATTCGCGATCCATCACGCCCGCGACATAGGCGTCCGGACCCTCGGCTGCCAGCGCTTTTAAAAGCAGGTTGCGCCCCAGCAGGCCCACCACCTGGTCGCCGTGCACGATCGGGAAATCCTGTTGCGAGGTCGCGAGCATCATGTTCGCAGCATCGCGAATCGTCTTGCCGTGTTCGAGCGTATGAAACTCCGTCACCATCGCGGCCCGCACCGGAATTCCGTGAGTCAGCGTGCGGCCCGTAGCCGCGGCGCCCTCCATTGCCGCGCCAAGATACACAAACAGAGCGAAGAACACCAGCATGAACTGTCCGACGAACAATCCGTAAAGTCCCGCGCCCATGGCCAGCATCCTTCCGATCCAAGCCGCGATCCGCGTGGCTTCGTCTTCGGGACGCACATAGGAAAGGACGGCCCGCAGGATTCTGCCGCCGTCCATCGGAAAGGCCGGAAATAGATTCATGACCACCAGCAGCAGATTTCCGAACGCCAGCAGGCCGATCAGGTTCACGTCCGCGGGCTGCATCAGGTCGGCAGGTTTGATCGAAACCGCCTGGTGCGTGGCCGCAAGATAACCGAACAAACCCGCCGCCAGCAGCGCGTTCATCATCGGCCCGGCGAACGAGATCCAGATCTCCTCACCGGGCTTCAGAGTCCTTTCCATGCGCGGCAGGCCTCCGATCGGGAACATCACCACTTCGAGAGTGCGCACCCGAAAACGGTTCGCGACCAGCGCATGAGCCACTTCATGCAGCAGCACGCTGATCAGCATGCCGATCAGAAACCAGGTGTAAGTGGCGCTGGCCTGGTGCCCGGCCAGATCCTTCACAATCACAACTGTCGCTAACAGAATAAAGCTGAAATGCAGACGGAACGGCGTGCCGAACAGCGAGAAGAACGGTACCGTGCCGGCCGTGCCGCCATGCGCTTTGCTCGAAGGGCTAGAACGATCCACAGGTGCACGATAACACAGTGCAGCCTGGGAGTAACTCAGGCACTCCACCTATTCCGACACTTGGGGCGCAGTTCTCCCTTTATTACAACCTCAAAGGGCAGGTCGGGGACCTGCCCTACTGCAATAAAACATCATCTTCGGAGATCTCCTAGCGCTGTATCGCACGCTGCTCTCGCTGACCGTTGTTACGTCCGATGAGGTTGCCTAGGACACTCACCTTCGGTGGGCTGGACGCTGATCAGGGCGCCTGCCTCTCGATTACAAGGTAGAGCAAGTAATTGCGGGTTGATCCGAGTGCAAACGGTAAGAGATGGAAAAGAAGGGAGAAAGAGTTGCGATTTGAGGCTGTTACTACGGAAACCTTCTCACCACGGGAGTTTTCTGACTGGGGAGCGGACCCTGACCGTCATTCGTGTTCACCCTTCGGCCCGGGGCGTTCGAAAAATCCAAATCGGTCTCATCGAAGGTGACGGTCCGGTCCAGCATCATTTCGATGGTGGTGCCTTTGGCCAACACCGCGTCCGGCCCCCGCGTGAACATGACGGCAGCCAAGCCCGCGGCGGCTCCGGCAGCGGCTCCGATGCCCGCGCCCATTCCGGCCGCGCCGGCCGCGCTTCCCGCGAGCGCTCCGATGCTCGCCCCGGCCGCGGCAGTTTCGCCCACGGTCCGGACATCACCGGCTTTATTCCCCTCGCTCCGGATCGCGCCTTCGTTCCGGTCGAGTTCCTCACTGGCGCGTCCATCGAGCTGGGAAACCCGGGCCCGAAAATCCCTAGTCACTCCATTGGGCAGGGTTAAGGAATCGAAGCGCAGATAGAATTCCCCGCGACCCTTCACCTTCCCGGGCCGAACCACGTTGGTAATGGTTCCCATCACATAACTGCCCGGAGGAATGACGATGCGGCCGCCGGAAAGAATTGGAAAAACCGTCTCGAGATAAACACGGTCGCCTGCCGCCGCATGTTTAGTGCTGACGCTATTGATCAGGCTGAGCGGAATATGCGTCCCGGGTTCAACCTCAAAGGTCTTCGCCGGCGATTGCGCGAGAGCCGTAAGGCTCGCGATGGCAAAAACCGGAATCGCAGGCTTGTACATCTTATTACGAGTGTAACTCAGATTTATAGAATAGGACACGTCGACACGAGTGTCGACGCGGCACGCATAAGTGCGTGCGCCACGTTAGGATTCGATCGGGGTGAGCCAGCGGAACAGGAATAAGTGGCGGCCGCAGAGGGAGCAGCGGTAGGGGAGGAGGATCCAGTGGATCGCTTTTTCGATGGCGTTGCGCACACCGACGCTTCTTAACTCGACCGAGCGGCAATTGGGACAACGGGCGGAGAACACTTCAGGCGCCCGTCTTTGCGGAGCTGCCGGTGGATGTGGCGGAGGCGTTGCGGAAGCCCTGGCCGGCGGAAACCTTGGGCTGATTTCCACGCGCACCATCATGACGGCTGGCTGCGCGGGCGGCTTCGATCTGTTCGGGCGTGCGAAGGTCCGGCTCAGAGAGCTGCACCTTGGCCCTTTCGCGGGAAACCTGCCGCTTGTGGCGCTTGGCTAATCTCTTGTCCATACTTCTACACTACACCCTGGTCCGGTATCATATTTGAGTGTTCATTATGAAAAGTTTTCTTGTTCCCGCGATTCTGGCTGCGTTAGCCGTCGCGGTTATCGGTCAAACCACGGCTCAGCCGCCGGCTGGACGCGGCGGTAGAGGTGGGGGCGGATTCGCGAATGCCTTTCCACAGCATCCTCCGGGCGATCCGGCGATGATCGATCGAGGCCGCGCGCTTTACGGAGTGAATTGCCAGTTCTGCCACGGATCGGACGCGAGAGGCGGCGAGGGTGGACCGAATCTACTGCGCTCAGAGCTGGTGTTGAACGATATGAACGGGGAGCTGATCGGACCCGTGGTTCAGAACGGGCGCATCGATCAGGGGATGCCGAAGTTTCCGATGAGCAACGCGCAGGTGGCGGATATCGCGGCGTTCATCCACAGTTTTCGAGTGGCGGGTTATGATAATTCGCGCATGAAGCCTCCGACGATCGTGGTGGGTGACGCGGCGGCGGGCGAGGCTTATTTTAAGGCTCGCTGCGCGTCCTGTCATTCGGTGAACGGCGATCTGAAAGGCATCGGATCGAAATATCCGGAGCCGAGGGACTTGCAGCAAACTTTCGTGATGCCGGGCGGAGGGCGCGGGCGCGGGGGCAATGTTCCTCCGACGACGGTTACCGTCACTCTTCCCTCCGGACAGAAGGTGGAAGGGCGGCTAGTCCGCATTGACGACTTCATTGTCACCCTCGCGGACGCCGATGGAACGCAGCAGACTTTTCGCCGCGCAGGCGACGTTCCCAGGGTTGAAATTCACGATCCGCTGCAACCGCACAAGGCGCTGCTGGGCGTTTATAGCGACAAGGACATTCATAATCTGACCGCATATCTGGTGACTGTGAAATGAAGAATATTTTTCTGGCAGGGTGTGTTGCGGCGGCGGCGCTCGCGCAAGGTCCTCTCGATCCCGCGCTGCTGTTGAAGCCCCTGGGAGATTCGTGGCCCACGTATTCGGGCGACTATAGCGGAAAGCGATATAGTTCGCTGACGCAGATCAATCAATCGAACGTGAGTCATCTGACGCTCGGTTGGGTAAGCCGCGTGGCCAATGGATCGGGCGGAGGCGGACGGGGCGCCGCACCGACGATTGTCGGCGGGGTTGCGCAAACGGAATCGACCATGGGCGGCGGCGGAGGGACCAATATCCGCGCGTCGATCCTGGAAGTAAATGGGATCCTCTATTTTTCGACGCCCGATAACGCATGGGCGATGGATGCACGCGACGGGCACGAGTTGTGGCATTTTTACTGGCGCACCAAGGGCGGCACGCACATCGGGAATCGCGGCCTGGGCATGTGGGGGAACTGGCTGTACATGGAAACGCCGGACGACTATCTGGTGTGCCTGGACGCGAGGACCGGAAGAGAGCGGTGGCACAAGGAAATCGCGGATTTCAATTTGCAGTACTTCTCGACCATGGCTCCGATCGTGATCGGCAACCACATTCTGGTGGGCACGGGCGACGATCTGGATGAGCCGGGGCTGCTGCAATCGTTCGATCCTGAAACTGGCGACGTGCAATGGAAATTTTATTCGGTGCCGGTGAAGCGCGACGACCCCGCGCTCAAGACCTGGGGCGATTTCGACACGGCGAAGCACGGCGGGGGCAACATCTGGATTCCCGGCGCGTACGATCCGGAGACGCATCTGTACATCGTGGGGACGGGCAATCCATCGCCCGCATACATGGATTCTCCGGGGCGCAAGGGCGATAATTTGTACACTTGTTCGCTGGTCGCGATCAACGTGGACACGGGCAAACTGGCGTGGCACTATCAAACGTCGCCGCACGATACGCACGATTGGGATTCCACGGAAACGCCGATTCTGGTCGACGGAATGTTTAACGGAAGGCCTCGTAAGATGGTGCTGCACGCGAGCCGCAACGGGTATTACTTCACGCTGGATCGCGTGACGGGCGAGCATCTGGTGACCAGCAAGTATTCCGACACCGTCAATTGGGCGAAAGGCCTTAATAAGGATGGCCAGCCGATGCGCGATCCGGAAAAAGATTCGACGGTTCCGGGGTCGCTGGTATCGCCGACCAACGGGGGCGCGACCAACTGGCCTCCGCCGGCGTATTCGCCGGATACCGGATTGTTTTACGTTCCGTCGAACGATGCTTACGCGATGTACTACCTGACGGAAACGGATCCGCGCGGAGCCATGGGGCTGGGCGGCAAGGATGAACTGGGCGTGGGATCGATCGGTGCGTATCTGACCGCGATCGATTACAAAACGGGGAAGATCGCGTGGAGGCATCGCTATCCGGGCACAGGTGGAAATCTCGGGAACGGGTTTTTGACTACCGCGGGCAAGCTGTTATTCGGCGGCGATCTCAGCGGGAATCTGGTGGCTTACGATCCGGCCAACGGCAGAATCTTGTGGCACGTGCGGCTGGGCACGGTTTCGAACGCACCGGAGACGTACATGCTCGATGGGCATCAATATATTTTGATTGCGGCCGGCGACACCTTGTATACATTCACGCTGTACTAATGTCGAACAAATCTCTTATCGCCGATGCTTTGCTCGCGGGCGAGGGCGTGGTACGACTCGCGCCATGCTGGGTTCCGCGCGCGTTTCTGATGCCGGGAGGACGGCTGAAGCTGGATCCTCGCGATCTTTATGCGCTGGGCGCGCATCGCGGAGGGATCGATGAACGCTGGTTTTCATCGACTACCAAGGCGGCGAATGGTCCACTGACGGCTGAGGATGAAGGGCTCAGCTATATCGAGTTTAACGGTAAGAAGGCTTTGCTTAGAGAGGCGATCGAGACGGTGGGCGATCAGTTTCTCGGTTCGGGGGTGATGCAGAAATACGGCGGCTGGAATTTGCTGTGCAAGTTTTTCGACAACCTGGGGCCGATCCCGCATCATCTTCATCAGAACGACGAGTTCGCGGCGAGGGTGGGGCAAAAGGGGAAACCGGAAGCGTACTATTTTCCGCCGCAGTATAACTTCAAGGACAATAATTTTCCGTACACGTTCATGGGGCTGAATCCGGGGACCACCAAGGACGATATTCGGCGGTGCTTGAAGAAATGGAACGATGGGGACAATGAAATCCTCTATCTTTCGCGGGCGTATAAGTTAAAAGCCGGCAGCGGGTGGCAGATCGATCCGGGAATTCTACACGCGCCTGGATCGCTGGTGACTTATGAGCCGCAGGTGAACTCCGATGTGTTCGCGATGTATCAATCGCTGGTGGAAGGGCGCTCGGTGCCGTGGGATTTGCTGGTCAAGGACGTGCCGCCGGAGCATCATCACGATCTCGACTATCTGATCGAGATGATGGATTGGGAGGCTAACACGGATCCTGAGTTCGCGGAGCATCGGATGTTCGATCCGAAGCCCGCGCACTTAGAGACCGACGGATATTGTGAAAAGTGGGTGGTGTACTCGACTGCGCATTATTCGGCGAAGGAGCTTACGGTGCTGCCGGGCAGGTCCGTCGCGATTCGCGATGCGGCGGCTTACGGGGTGATTTTGACGCAAGGTTTCGGGACGTTCGGGAGGCACGATATCGAGACGCCTACTCTGATCCGCTACGGTGAGATGACGCAGGATGAGTTGTTCGTCACGGCTCAGGCAGCGGGCGAAGGGATTAAGATTACGAACAAGAGCAAGACTGAGAATCTGGTCATGCTCAAACATTTTGGACCTGGTAATCCTGAGGCGCCGGCTGGGCGCTAAGACACGTCGACCGTCTCGAAAACATCGGGGATGAGTGGCCGGGGCGAAAAGCGGGACAGCCCGCTCTGTCCACGGCGGCGCAGTAGTATAGATTGCATTTGCCGATTGCGGGCGCCTTGGGACAGAGTAGGCAGTCCCCATTTTTCGCGGTGAGGCGCCGTGCTGGAACACATGTCGACGCGGCACGCCTGGAGGCGCGCGCCACTTTAGAAGTCCAGTTTGTCGATGTTTCTTTTGTCGATCAGTAGAGGGACGCCTAGAATGATCTCACTTCCTTTCACCTCTAGTGTTCCTAATCGGCCTGCCTGAAAAGAGGTCGCGCCGGCGGGGATTTTATTTTGCGCCAGCATTGTGCCCGCGTATACCGTCAGATACCCGAGATTTTTGGTGTTCCACAAAAAAATGGTCTGCACCACTCCATCCTTTATATATGGCTTGCAGATTCCGGGGAGCGAGAGGCCGATTGCGTCGACATCCTTGCGGCCGGATTGCCGAATCGCTTCGCCGGCTCCTGGAACCGCTGGAGCGCTGATCGCCATGATCAGCTTCACCGAGGGATGCACTTTCATAATCGTCTGCGCCTCTGAAAACGCCTTGTCGCGATCGTCGTCTGAGGGGCGGATGGTCACCAGTTTCAGTCCTGGATATTTTGCCTCCACTCTTTTTTTGATGAACGCGATCCACTGATTCTGATTCGCGGCGCTCAGCGCGCCGGTGATGATCGCGAACTCGCCGTTGCCGTCGAGGAGCCGGGCCGCTTCGTCAGTCAGCGCGTTGCCGATGCCTTCGGGGGTCGCTTGATTCAGAAAATATTCGCGTGCGTCGGGTTCCGCATCGGCGTCCCAGGTCAGCACGTGAATCCCTTTCTGCCGGGCTTTACGCAGCACCGTCGAAATGCCCGCTTGATTCTCCACGGCGACCGCGATCGCATCGACGCCGCGCGTGATCCAGCTCTCGACGATTTCATTTTGCTTAGCGGCATCGAGGCCGGTTGGGCCATCCCAGATCAGCTCCACTCCCAGTTCGCGAGCCGCTTCCTCCGCGCCGATGCGGCAGCTCACGAAGTATGGATCGCCCTTCGCCTTCGGCATCACGGCGATCACCGGGGTATGTGCGGCGACACCCGCCGCGGCAGGCGCCTTCAACGACTTTACGAGCCACACGTTAGCGCCGGCGGTGATGAGCGATCCCAACAAAATCGCCCCGCAAAGAATAGCAACCTGGCTGTTTTTCATTTCAATTGCCTCATCTTCTCCTATTCGCGGACGTGCGCGCAGGCGATCCATCGCGATGGTCAGCACCAACACCGTGCCGGTGAGAATGCCCGTCAATTCGGAAGGCAGCGCGGCTAGATGGAGGCCGTTCTGCAAAATCGAAATTGAAAATAGACCGAGCACGGTGCCCAGAATGGTGCCGCGTCCTCCTGCAACGGAGGCTCCGCCGAGGACCACTGCGGTGATGGCATCGAGCTCATAGCCGGTGCCCGCGTCCGATTTCGCCTGGCCCAGATGCGCGACATAAACGATGGCCGCGACGCTGGCGGCGAGGCCCGAGAGGAAATACACCAGTCCGATGCGGCGCGCGACGGGAACTCCGGCGTACTTGGCACCGTTTCCGGCAAAGCCAATGGCGTATAATCCGCGTCCAATCACCGATCGATGCAGCAGTATCGCGTAGGCTGCCATCGCGAACGCTAAGACCGGAAGCTGCGCGGGGATTCCCCAAACATAGCCCTGGCCCAGAAACAAAAACGATTTCGGGAAGCCGGAATAGTTTACGGCTCCATGAGTAATTCCCTCCGCAATGCCGCGGAACGCCGAAAACGAACCGAGCGTGACGATCAAAGGGGGGATTTGGAACCGGGCAATCAGCAACCCGTTTAGGGTTCCGCCGATGCATCCGATTAGTAATGTCGCCACCACTGCGGAGCCGATCTGCCAGTGCCAATCCATCACCAGCGATCCGAACACGACGGCGGACAGCCCCAGCATCGATCCTACGGATAAATCGATTCCTCCGGTGATAATCACTGGCGTCAATGCCAGCGCCAATAATCCGAGTTCGACGCTTAATCTGAGGACTTCGACAAAATTCGCCGCCGTCAAAAAGTTTTGCGCCACGATCGAGAAAATGCCGATCTCGATGAGCAGCGCGAGGAGCACGATCCACTCGCTCCTGGACTTAAGCACAGAGAAGACACAGACTGAAGTCTGTGCCACCTTTCCTGAGATGCGGCACCGGCGTCACGCTGTGAATATCATGCAGTGCGTTCGGCAAAGTCGCCTGCATGCCCTCCCCATCGCGAGCGGAGCGCATCGAAGGCTACCGCGCGTAAAATGATCGCTCCCTGAATCGCTTTCTCCCAAGAGGAGCACGATCCACTCGCTCCTGGACTTAAGCACAGAGAAGACACAGACTGAAGTCTGCGCCACCCAGGCGTCACGCTGTGACTGCATGCCCTTCCCATCGCGAGCGCACCGCATCGAAGGCTACCGCGCATAAAATGATCGCTCCCTGAATCGCTTTCTCCCAATAGGCGCTAAAGCCCATAAATGTCAGGGCCGTGCTAATCATTCCCATCAGCATGACGCCCAACAGAGTCCCTAGAATACTTCCACGGCCACCGGTAATCGCGGTCCCACCCACCACTACCGCGGTGATCACTTTCATCTCCATTCCGAGGCCCGCGTTGCTGGGGATTTGATTGAAGCGCACGGAGTTGAGCAGCGCGGCGCAGCCGGTCAGCGCTCCGGTGAGCGTGAAGACGGAGAAGATCACCAGCGACGAATCGATGCCCGCGAGGCGCGCCGCGTTCTCATTCGATCCCGTGGCATACACCGATCGGCCCGCAGCCAGATTTTGCAAACCCCAGCCCATTCCGGCTGCCAGCACCGCCGCCAGGGAAAAAGTGATCGCATCGCTGACCGAACGAGTGGTCCCCAGCCATTGAAAATTCGCCGGCAGATCCTGCACCCAAGCGCCTTGAGTGCTCCACCGCAGTGCGTCGCGGAAGGCGACCATCGCCGCCAGAGTCACAACAATCGACGGGATGCGCGCATAGGCGACCAGCGATCCATTGATGGCGCCCATCGCGCATCCGACGGCGCACGCCGCGAGTCCGGCGCCCCAGGCCGGCAGCCCGAGTTTCGCCGCTTCTCCGGCCGCAACGCTGCAAATGGCGAACATGGAGCCGACGGAAATGTCGATGTGCCCGGTTAGAACGACGAGAGTCATCCCGAGCGCGGCAATCAGCACCGGCATATTTGCAAGCACCAGATCACTCAAATTTTCACGCGTGAAAAAGGAGGGGGCGAGAAACGCGAGTATGATGACCAAGACGACGATGGCGAGGGCAACGGAAATCTCGCTTCTAAACCGCTTCACGCCGCATGCCCCAACGCTAGCGACAGAATCCCCTGCTGCGTCGCGTCCTTCCGGTCGAGAATTCCACAAATGGTTCCGGCGCGCATGACCGCGATGCGGTCGCTCATTCCCAGCAGCTCCGTCAGCTCCGAGGAAATCATCACGACGGCGAGCCCGCGCTCGGCCAGATCCGCCATCAGCGAATGAATCTCCGCTTTTGAACCCACGTCGACGCCTTGGGTGGGCTCATCCAGAATCAAGACCAGCGGATCGATCGCCAGCCATCTGGCCAGCGCGACCTTTTGTTGATTCCCGCCAGAAAGCGATCCGGTTTCCATTTCCACCGAAGGCGTTTTGATGCGCAGCCGGCGAACGAAACTTTCCGCAAGCTCGCGTTCCTGTTCGCCGTCGATCAGACCATAATGCGCTACTTTTCTCAAATTCGCGAGGCTGGTATTGGCCGCGATGGACATCGGAAGGATCGCGCCATGCCGAGGACGGTCCTCCGGCACGTAGCCGATCCCGAGTCCGATCGCATCCGAGGGAGACGCGATCGCCACGGATTCGCCGCGCAGCAGAATCTCGCCCGAGGCGGCCGGCGTCAGCCCGAAAATCGTCTCCGCAAGTTGCGTCCGGCCCGACCCCACCAAACCGGCGATCCCCAAAATCTCTCCTTTCCGCACTTCGAAGGAAACGTTGCGCACCGCGCTGCTCGAAACATCGCGCAGTTCCAGCACGACATCGCCCGGAACAATTTCGCGCTTGGGAAAAATCGATGCCAGTTCCCTGCCCACCATCAAGCGAATCAATTCGGACCGGTCCACTTCATTCATGCGCCTGGTCGCGATGCTTTCGCCGTCCCGCAGCACCGTCACCCGGTCGGCCACGGCGGCAATCTCCTCCAACCGGTGCGAGATGTAAACCACGCCCACGCCTTCTAAACGCAATCGCGCAATGACTTCGAACAGACTCGCAACCTCGCGTTCGGTGAGCGAAGCCGTCGGCTCGTCCATGATTACGATGCGGGCATCCGCGCCGATGGCCTTCGCGATTTCGACCAACTGCTGCTCCGGCATGCTGAGCGTAGCGACCAGGCGTTCGGTATCGATCGACGCTCCCGCGCGCTCCAGTAATTCTCTCGCGTGGCGGCTCCTTTGTTTCCAATCCAAGATGCGCCAGGCATTCCCGCCTTCGAGCGCGAGCGCGATATTTTCCGCCACGGTGAGATCCGGAAATAAAGAAGGCTGCTGGTAAATCGCTGCGATTCCCAGGGCCTTCGACAAGCTGGGACCCATATGAGGCACGCGTTCGCCGCGCACCGTGATCGTTCCGGTATCGGGGGTCAGGGCGCCCGTAATAATCTTGATCAGCGTCGATTTTCCCGCGCCGTTTTCGCCAACCAGCGCGTGCACTTCGCCTGCCTCCAGCTCGAACGACACGGATTTCAGCGCTTTCACACCCGCAAAGGCTTTGGAGATCGAACTGGCGGCGAGGACCTGATCGGACATTTCGTAATCGTTATCATACTGAAGTGGGAATCAAGCAATCGCTAACCTATTGGTGCCTGAACGCGACATGCTGGAAATGGGACATCGATCGCATCTGCGAGACAGCAAAATCTCTTGGATGCGGGAGCGTAGAGCTGGCTCCGCCGGAGCTGTGGCCGAAAATCAGGTCTTACGGCTTGGATATCGCTGTCGCGATGAACGGCATGGCCGAACCTGTATTCGCGAAAGGCCTCAATAATCCCAGATACGCGGAGGAGGTTATCGCCACCACGAAGTTCGCCATTGACCGGTGCGCTGAAGCGGGCGTCCCGAACGTTCTCGCATTTACAGGTCATAAATGGAAGGACGCGGAGGATCCGGACAGCCCGGAAATTTCTGCTGAAGAAGGGGCCGCGAACACCGAGAAGAATCTTCGTGAGCTAGCCCGCTACGCCGCGCCGCGCAATGTCACGCTGTGCCTGGAACAGCTCAACACCCGCGACGATTCCGATCCGATGAAAGGGCATCCCGGCTATCAGGGCGACGACATCGATTACTGCGCGCGGATCATCAAGAACGTGGGTTTGCCCAACGCGAAACTGCTGTTCGACATTTATCACGTGGCAATCATGAATGGCGATGTTATTCGCCGCCTGCGCCAGTACCGTGATCTGCTGGGCCATATCCACACCGCCGGAGTTCCAGGCCGAGGCGAGCTCGATGAAAATCAGGAAATCAATTATCCCGCGGTGATGCGCACGCTGCTGGAAATCGGATATGAAGGCTACGTCGGCCAGGAATTTATTCCCACGAGAGACCCGTCTATTGGCCTCGCCCAAGCCGTCGCGCTGTGCAACGTGTAATCTCGTCTCCCACTAAGCGACCCGCTCCCGGACCTTCACCCACTGCCGATTCGCCGCCGATTCCAGCACGGCGTCCGTCACATCATCCGTCGCCAGTGCCTCGCGAAACGTCGGTGGTGCGCTTTTTCCGTCGCCCACTGCCGTAAGAAAATCCGCTACCTGATGGATGAACGTATGCTCATAGCCGATCTGTAGCCCCGGTACCCACCAGTGCGACATATAAGGATGCTCGCGGTCCGTTATATGGATGCTCTTCCACCCGCGCACCGACCCCTCGTCGCGGTGATCGAAATATTCCAGGCGATGCAGATCGTGAAGGTCCCACAGGATCGACGCATTTTCGCCGTTAATTTCCAGCGTGTACAGAGCCTTGTGACCCCGCGCATATCGCGTCGCCTCAAAGGTCGCGAGCGATCCATTGCGAAACCGCGCCAGCGCCAGGCTCGCGTCGTCGATCTCGACCGGCTGCACCTGGCCGGTCAAATTATGCTTGCGCGATTTGATGAACGTCTCGGTCATGGCCGATACTTCGTCGATGCCTCCGTTCAGCCACATCGCCGTGTCGATGGTATGGGCCAGCAAATCCCCGGTTACGCCGCTGCCTGCCACGCTGCGGTCGAGCCTCCACAATCCTTCCCCGCCCTGCGGCAGCTCCGTCGAGATCGTCCAGTCCTGAAGGAACTTCGCGCGATAATGAAAAATCTTTCCGAGCCGCCCTTCCTCGATCAACTGCTTGGCGAGCATCACCGCCGGCACGCGCCGGTAGTTGTACCAGACCATGTTCGGGACGTGAGCCTCCTCCACGGCCTTGACCATGAATTCCGATTCGCGCGCGCTGCGTCCCAGAGGCTTTTCGCACATCACCATCTTGCGCGCCTTCGCCGCCGCCACCGCGATTTCCAGATGAGTATCGTTCGGACTCGCGATGTCCACCAGATCGATGTCCGGAGACTCCACCATCTTCCGCCAATGGGTTTCGACCTTCTCGTAACCCCAATTGGCCGCGAACGCCTTGGCCCGCTCGCCATTCCGCGCGCAAATGGTTTTCAGCACCGGTTGATAGGGCAGATCGAAAAACTTTCCCGCCTGCAGAAACGCATTCGAGTGCGTGCGGCCCATGAAACCATAGCCGACCATTCCGATGTTAAGCGTCCTCTTCATCACCCCACCCATGTGCGGCGCGGACTTGGATCATCGTGCTCAAAACATCGTGCCACGTCTTCGGATCCGTCATCACCGAGTTCGCGAACATGCATCCGTCGGCCGGGCTGGCCGCCCTGCTGGCGCTTTTTACCCGCCTCGCGGTCGCCCGCCGGATCACCCGTCCTATCGCCCGGCTGATCACGGTGACCCGCGCGATGGCCGCCGGCGACAGGTCCGCCCGCGCGGGCCAGCTCAGCGGCCCCAGCGAACTGCGTGAACTGGCCGCCGCCTTCGACAACATGGCGGACACGCTCGACTACGAGGACAGATCCGCCGGGACCTGGTGGCGAGCGTCGCCCACGAGCTGCGCACGCCGGTGGCGGTGCTGCAGGCCGGGCACGAGGCGCTGCTCGACGGGATCACGGACCCTGACCCCGAGGAGCTTGGTTCGCTGCGGGACGAAGTGCTCCGGCTGGCTCGCATGGTCGATGACCTCCAGACGATGGCCGCCGCCGACGCGGCTGTGCTGCGCCTGACGCGCGAGCGGACCGATCTCGCGGACATCGCGGGCGCCGCCGCCGACAGCCTCGCCAGGAGGTTCGAGGCGGCCGAGGTCGAGCTGGACCGCCAGCTCGACACGGCGCCGGTGCTCGCCGACGAGCGGTGGATGCACCAGGTGGTTACCAACCTCCTCGGCAACGCGCTCAAGTTCACGCCAGCCGGCGGCACGGTCACGATCCGCACCAGTCAGCGCGGCGCGCACGCGGTCCTCGAGGTCGCGGACACCGGCGTCGGCATCCCGGCCGGCGAGCTGCCACGTCTCTTCGACCGGTTCTGGCGCGGGCAGGCCGCCGCCCAGGTCTCGGGCAGCGGGATCGGCCTCGCCATCGCCGCCGAGCTGGCCGTGGCGCACGGCGGCACGCTCACCGCGGACAGCCAGCCCGGGCACGGCGCCACGTTCGCCCTTACCCTGCCGCTGGCCTGACCGCCGCGGAACGCCCGGCCGGTCCCTAATCCATATGACCGCCATCGCGGCGGCACAAGTCCTGCACCGCCAGGCGGTTTAGCTGGCTCCAGACACCCTCGAGAAGGAGCCAGGCAAAGATGAAGAGCATGCATCGCGCCCGCCCTGCGGGACTCGCCGTGGTGGCGGCGGCGGTGATCGGCGGTAGCGGTGTCGCTATCGGCGCGGCCACGGCGACCCGAGCCCGGCCGCCACGAGCGTCCAGGCCGCGGCGAGCGCGCCGCCGGCCGCGGACGGCGGCGCGCAGGCCAGCACCGAGGAACATCGTGCGCCAGGTCCTGCCCTCGGTGGTGCTGATCAGCACCGGCGAGGGCCTCGGCTCTGGCGTGGTGCTCGACACGGCGGGGAACATAGTCACGAACGCCCACGTGGCCGGGCAGGCGACCAGCTTCAAGGTGCAGGTCTCCGGCGATCCCGCCCCGCGCACCGCCACCTTGGTGGGCAGCTACCCGCCCGATGACCTGGCCGTGATCCGGGTCGATGACCCGGCCGGGCTGCAGCCGGCCACGTTCGGCGATTCGGCCGCGGCGCGGGCAGGCAACGTGGTCCTCGCCGTCGGCAACCCGCTCGGCCTGTCCGGCAGCGTCACGAGCGGGATCATCTCCGCCACCGGGCGGGTCGTCGCCGAACCCGCGAGCGCCGGGACACCAGGCGCCACGCTGCCAGGACGCGATCCAGACCAGCGCGCCGATTAACCCGGGCAACAGCGGCGGCGCGCTCGTCACGACCGCCGCGGAGGTGATCGGCATCCCGACGCTGACCGCCGGCGGCTCGGCGGGCGGCGCGCAGGTCCAGGGCATCGGCTTCGCCATCCCGTCCAACCTCGCCAGGGACATCGCGCAGCAGATCATCACCTTGGGGTCCGTCACCAACTCGCACCGCGCCGCGATCGGCACCCAGTTTGGCGCCGTCACGGGCCAGGACGGCAACCCGGCGGGGACCGGCATCGTCACCGTCACGAGCGGCGGCCCCGCGGACCGCGCCGGGCTGCGCGCCGGGGACGTCATCCGCACGGCAGGCGGGCGCCGGTACCTGACCCGCGGGCCCTCGCCGGAGTCAGGCCGCCGCCCCCCCCGGGGATCAGCTCACCCTCTCGGTAGAGCGCGGCGGCCAGGAGCTGACCGTCAAGCTAACCCTGGGCGAGCTCCCAGGCAGCTAAGCGCGCGGCCGGGCCGCGCTTCGGCAGGCCCCCACATAGGGCGCAAAAGGCACCGATAAACTAGGGCAAAAAGGACATAAAACGGGACGATTGCGCCCTATGTGGGGAACGCCGCTCATCGCGACGGCGAAAGAGGCTCCTCCTGCCGTCCGAGTGGTTACAGATCGTCTGGCGCCTCGATCGTGAGGCGGCGGCGCGTTGGGGTATTGGCGCGTACCGCTAGAGCGGTCAATTGCGCAATCGACCGGTTCACCTGCGGGGTTACCACTCCACCAGCATCCAGATTTCCGGGCGGGGGTGGTCGTCGGCGTCGACGGCGGCGAAGCGCCTGGCGGCCTCCTTGAGGTGCGTCACCGCCGCCTCACGCTGCCCGGCCGCGTGCAGCAGGTCGGCCAGGTTCGTGTGCAGCGCCGCGACCCGGTGCTGGTCGCCGAGCTCGCTGCCCAGCTCGAGCGCTTCGGTCGCCAGCGCGAGCGCCTCCGTGCCGTGGCCTGTTTCCGCCAGCAGCCTGGCCAGGTTGTTCAGCGCCGCGACGGCCGCGCCGAGCTCGGGCAGCCGCCGGGCCTCGGCCAGGCTGTCGCGGAGGTACTTCTCCGCCGCATCAGTGTCCCCGCCGCGCGCGGCGAGCATGCCGAGCACGTTGAGCGCCTGGGCCATCGCGCCGGGATCGGCGGCGGCGCGCGCGGAGTTGAGCGCGGCCTGGCCGAACACTTCGGCCTGGATGGTGTCACCGCGCCGGAACGCGACGACCGCGCGGTCCGCGGCCGCGCGGGCCAGGTGACCGGGGTCGTCAGCGAGCTCGGCCACGATGGCGAGGTGCGCTTCTGCCAGGTCCCAGTCACCCAGCCGGTGATGCACGTCGGCGAGCTTGTGCTCGATGCCGGCCAGCGCGGCCTGGTCGCCGCCGTGCTGGCCGCTGGCGATGGCCGCGGCGGTCTCGAACTCGGCGAGCGCTTCCCGGTACCGGCCGAGCACGACGAGTTCCTCGCCCAGGGCGATCCGGCCTGGCAGCTGGGGATAGCCGAGCGCGAGGGCGCGGGCCAGGTAGCCGCGCGCCTCGGCGTGCGCGTACAGCTCGCGGGCCCTGGCCGCGGCCAGCCACCACCATTCGGCTGCCGCGCTGTCCCGTCCGGCCAGCTGCAGGTGCTCGGCGACCGTTTCGGCGGGGTCCCCGCAGGACGCGCTGGTGCCTCGGGGCGAGGCTCCGCGGCGCGGCCGTGCAGCAGGCGCCGCCTGGCAAGCGAGGCCGAGTCGTAGGCGGTCTTGCGCATCGCCTCGTGGAACTGTAGGTCACGCCCCGCCGACGCTGGCGGCGGTTCTCGGTGAGCAGCGACCTGGCGACGGCCTCCTCGATCGCCTCGACGATCTCGTGCTCACCTCGCCCGCTGACGCCTGGAGCAGGTCGGCGTCGGCGTCGCTGCCGAGCACCGCGGCGGCGGTGAGCACCTGCAGTGTGGGCTCGCTCGCCGCCCGCAGCCTGGCCAGGAACAGTTCCCGCACGCTGGCCGGAGGCCACCAGTCTGCGAGGGGGATCGCCTGCGCGCCGTCCGCCGACGCCCCTGGCGGGGCTGGCGCTCGGCGAGCGCAACGCCTCGACGTACTCGCGCACCAGCATCGGCAGCCCGTGCGTCTCGGCGAGCAGCAGGTCCACGTCTACCGGCGGCGTCCCCGGCAGGCTCAGCAGGGACCTGATCGCGTCGGGCCCGAGCGGGCCAGGTTCGATCGTCCCGCCGAGCGGGCCCGCCTCGCCGAATGCAGCGCGTGCCCCCGCAGGCCCGCCTGTTCCGGCTGCCAGGTGAGCGCGAGCAGCAGCGGCCAGCCCGCGAGCCTGCGGACCAGGTAGGAGAGCAAGCCCAGCGAGGAATTGTCCGCCCAGTGCACGTCCTCCACGGCGATAACGCCGGCGGGCCGCCGCTGCCCGTTCCCGCCCCGCGCAGGCGCTCCGGCCGCGACGAGCAGGGTGTCCGCGATGGCCGCGTACATGCGGGCCACCGCCGCCGGGCTGTCCAGCGCCGGGCTGCGCGGATCCTGCTGGACGTCCGCCAGCCCGGGCACCAGCCGCCCGGCCATCGCGATC
>CAVOPN010000016.1:0-116205 GCA_963698105.1 Bryobacterales bacterium | reverse complement strand
GCAATAATTTACTTGACTCATCAGGCAACCTGCCTTAAAATGGGTTCATGGCAGACGAACCCAAGACTCTTCAGCAAGCAATTCTGTACTTTGCGAACATCGACAACTGCATCAGCTACCTTGGGGTTCGCCGATGGAAAAACGGCGTAGTGTGCCCAACGTGCGGCCGCACGGATGTTTCGTTCATTCCGGCCCGTCGCGTTTGGCAGTGCAAGAGCCGTCATCCGAAGTCGCAATTCAGCATCAAGGTCGGAACTATTTTCGAGGATTCGCCGATCAGTCTGGACAAGTGGCTGCTTGCCATGTGGATGCTTGCCAATGGCAAGAATGGCGTTAGCTCTTACGAGATTCACCGCGCGATCAAGGTTACTCAGAAGTCGTGCTGGTTTATGCTTCAGCGCATCCGGCTTGCGTTGCAGGACGAATATTCTGGCGGCAAGTTGTCCGGTGAAGTCGAGGTTGACGAAACCTACATCGGCGGCAAGGCCCGCAATATGCACAAGGCGCGTAAGCAGCGCATCCTTGGCGGCGCTGGCGGTGGACAGGTCGGCAAGACCGCCGTTCAGGGGCTTCTGGAGCGTCACGGAAAGATTCGGACGCAAGTTGTCGGCAAGGCGTATAAGAACAAACTTGTCGATGGCATCAAGAAGCACGTGGAGGCTGGCAGCAAGCTCTACACCGATGATTACTTCATGTACGACGGAATCAAAGACTACGATCATCAGGTTATCAACCACGCTGAAAAGTACGTCGATGGGCAATTCATACAAACGGCGTCGAGAACTTCTGGAGTCTCCTGAAGCGCGGTTTGCATGGAACGTACATCAGCGTAGAGCCCTTCCATCTGTTCCGGTACGTCGATGAGCAGGCATTCCGGTTCAATAACCGCAAGGATAGCGACGGGCAACCGTTGACGGATAGCGACCGCTTTGATTTGGCTGTGCGCCAGATCGTGGGCAAGCGGCTCACATGGAAAGAAGTGACGGGCAAAGTCGATGCCGAAATGTTGAACTAGCAACGCAAAAACGTTGCCCCGAGGGCCTAAGAAGCGGAAGGTTTGACTTTTCGCTTTTTGGGTTTCGGTCCAGGTCGATTCGGGTTCAACGCAGCTTGCTTTCGATGCTCCTCTACACGTTGCTTTATCACGCTGTGCGGAACCGCAAGAACGCGATCCACGAGCGCCGTAAACGCATCGTATTCGGCTGAGTGCTTCATGCGTCCTCATTTTACATCACTTTCCTCTTCGTCCTCATCCAGAAGGTCCATGGGTCCAGTCAAGGCATCCAGAACAGGCATGATATGTAGATGTTTTTGTGTTATTTCATCGAGCGCATCGAACTGCTTTTCTGTAAGTCCAAAACGCTTTAAACCTTGTGGCATCACTTCGATTACCGTGGTGGGGCCTACGTCCTTATTTTTTTCTGCGGCGAATTTAGCTTCATAAACGCAATACACGCACTGCTTTACTGGTAGTTGAGCATCCTTAGGCCGCTGGACCAAAAATGCCTCTGCTATTGGTGATCCGGTTCCAATAGTAGAAAACCAACCGGGGTCCCAGTAGACTTCACCATTGCCAGCAACTCTCAATAGGATCGCTTCGCCTTGCCCGAAGGTGGCTACTATCATATGGGCACCCGATTGAAGCATTCTTAGTTCTAAGAACAACTCCTGAAAATATGCCTCTCCAAATTTTGCTCTTCCGGTGGAGAGAAACTCATCCAAGCACATGCCGAATTGAAGGCGGGCATGTTCGTCCATTACTCCGCGCTTCTGTCGTTGGGCAGCGGCCCTCAATCCCTGCTTGAGTTTATCTATATCCAATTCATCTGGCTCCTCTAACGCGGAGTACGCTTTTAGGCATTCCAGACTTGCTACAAAGAGTTCCTCACATTTGGTCGCCGGTCCCGCCAAAAGTACTGATATATTTGATTCGACCCATCGGATCTTATCCGAATCATCAGCACTAACAATTCCCCGATCTCCGCGTTCATCGCAGCACAATACAATTACTGGATATTCCTCACCTTCTTCGTCTTGATGAAGAGCAGAAGCGGCAATACAAAGCGTCACAGGTTCAACCTCGATTGCCCCATCATCGCACCCATCTTTTGATGAGGCAACTATATTATTGCCACTTTAGTCTGTGTGTAGTCTAGCTACTTCAGCTCTTAGCCACTTCTTCCTTCTTCAACTTCTCGCGCTGTTCTTTGAGAATCGCCTTGCGGCTGAGCTTGATTTTGTTGCCTTCAAGAGCCAGGACTTTTACCAGGATCTGGTCGCCTTCGTTCAACTCATCGCGCACCTGCTTGATACGGCTTTCTGAGATCTCGCTGATGTGCAGCAGGCCGTCGGTGCCTGGGAAAATTTCTACGAAGGCTCCGAAATCGACGATCCTCACCACTTTGCCCAGATACGTCTTGCCTACTTCCGCTACCGCGCAGATGTCGGTGACCATCTGGATCGCCCGATCCGCCGCGGCGCCGTCGGAGGAGTAGATCTTCACGCTGCCATCGTCTTCGACGTCGATTTTGCAACCCGTTTGCTCGACGATTCCACGAATCACCTTGCCGCCGGGTCCGATCAGCTCGCGGATCTTGTCGGTCGGAATCTTCAGGCTGAAAATTCTCGGCGCGTACGGAGACATCGTCGAACGCGGCGTCGCCAGCACGGCGTTCATCTTGTCTAAGATGTGCAGACGAGCCTTGCGGGCCTGCTCCAAAGCCTCGGTCATGATGGCGTGGGTCACGTTCGGGACCTTGATGTCCATCTGGAGCGCGGTGATGCCGTCCTTCGTTCCCGCGACTTTGAAATCCATGTCGCCATAGTGATCTTCCGCGCCCGCGATGTCGGTCAGTACCGCGTAATCCTTACCTTCGAGCACCAGGCCCATGGCGATGCCGGCTACGGGCGCCGACAAAGGAACGCCCGCGTCCATCAGCGAAAGCGTCGCGCCGCACACTGACGCCATGGAGCTTGATCCGTTCGATTCCAGAATGTCGCTCACGATGCGCATCGTGTATGGGAACGCTTTATCGTCCGGCACGACAGCGGATAATGCGCGCTCGGCTAATGCTCCGTGGCCGATCTCGCGGCGGCCGGCTCCGCGCATGAACCCGACTTCGCCTACGCTGAACGGAGGGAAATTATAGTGCAGCATGAAGCGCTTCGACGATTCCGAAGAATCGAGCAGTTCAATTCTCTGCTCATCGTCCTTGGTGCCGAGCGTTGCCGTCACCAGCGCCTGGGTCTCGCCGCGCGTGAACAGGCTGGAGCCGTGGGTGCGCGGCAGAATGCCTACTTCGCACTCGATTTTGCGGACCTGATCGAACTTACGGCCATCCGGACGGCGGCGCTCTTTGAGCATCTGGTCGCGGAAAATCCGCTCTTTGAGCGCGTCGAAGACTTTACCCGCTTCCGGCTTCTGCTCATCCGTGAGAGCCTCAATGGCCTTCTTTTTGACCGCGTCGATGCGCCGGTAGCTGTCGATCTTTTCGTACTTCTCGGTGTTCATCGCGTCGGTTAATTCGGCGCGGGCAGCGGTCGAGATCTGATCGTACAGAGCCTGATTCAACTCCGGCGATTTGAACTCGCGCTTGGTCTTGCCGACCTTTTTCACCAGTTCCCGAATCGCGGTCGCGATCTTCTTGCAGCAATCGTGGCCGAACTCGATGGCGTCCAGAACCTCGGCTTCGGTGGCCTGCTGCGCGCCCGATTCCACCATGACGATGCCGCCTTCAGTGCCGGCGACCACGATGTTAACCTTC
Organism: Bryobacterales bacterium; assembly: GCA_963698105.1. GTDB lineage: Bacteria > Acidobacteriota > Terriglobia > Bryobacterales > Bryobacteraceae > Palsa-187. The sequence continues at coordinate 112,441 of CAVOPN010000016.1, read as the reverse complement.
GAGGCCTTGGTTTCCTCGTAGGTGGGATTCGCCACCAGTTTGCCGTCGACGATCCCGACGCGGACTCCGCCTAAAACGTGATCGAACGGAATATCGGAAATCGCGAGCGATGCGCCGGCGCCCACAATCGCGAGCGTCGAGGGATCGCGCAAAGGATCGGCCGAAAGCACCATGCCGATGACCTGCGTCTCATGCGAATAACCTTCCGGGAACAGAGGCCGGATCGGACGGTCGATCAGACGGCTGGTGAGCACTTCCTTTTCCGTGGGGCGCCCTTCGCGCTTAATGAAGCCGCCGGGAAAACGTCCGGCCGAATAAGTGTACTCACGGTAGTCCACGGTGAGGGGGAAAAAACTGGCGCCGACCTTGGGGTTCTCGGCGGTACACGCGGTGACCAGCACCACGGACTCGCCGGAGCGGATAATCACCGCCCCATTGGCCTGCTTGGCCATCTTCCCGGTTTCGATCGTAATGATCCTGCCACCGAGGTCTACTTCAACGGAATGCAACATTTTTGAAATCTTCCTTTAATCAAAATCCAGCCGCGACATTTTTGGACGCGGCCAGCCTGCTTGACTAAGTGGAGACTGGAGTGAGGTTCTGCGGGAGCCCGGTCACCTGAACCGGGATCGAGAATCGAAAACCGAATAGTTTTAGTGGCGGATGCCAAGGCTCGTAATCAGAGTTTTATAACGCTCCGGACTACGGCTGCGGAGATATCCCAGCAGGCTACGGCGACGCTGCACCATCAGCAGCAGACCTCTGCGCGAATGATGATCCTTCTTATGCGTCTTAAAATGCTCCGTAAGCTCGGCAATCCGTCGGCTCAGGATAGCAACCTGAACTTCTGGCGAGCCGGTGTCCGTTTTATGGACCCGGAACTTCGAAATAACATTTAATTTAGCTTCACCCGCCAGTGCCATTCGGAAAACGAAACTCCTCGTCTTTTCTTAATCGATTTGTACAAAAGTAGGATAGCACAGAATATGGTGCTGGTCGATTCGTTATAATCCGGCGCTGGTATACTTTCAACAGGCCCGCTATGATTCATGCCCACACTAGCGCAAATCGGTCCTTATCGCTTCTTCTGTTACAGCAACGAGGGAGACGAGGGACCGCACGTGCATGTGAAGCGCGAGGCCAAGACAGCCAAGTTCTGGCTGGACCCGGTCGCGCTGGCTGCTCCCGGCGGGTTCGCGCCGCGAGAATTGCGGGAAATCGAACGGATTATCAGGGAACATCGGGCGGCTTGGATGGAGTCGTGGCATGAATACTTCGGCTCTTGAAACAGCGGCGCGCGCACGCGACGTGGTTGTGAGCAGCACAGAGTTGACGGTCCATCTGAAAGATGGCAGGACAGTTTCGGTGCCGCTGACCTGGTTCCCAAGGCTCCTGAAGGCGACTCCTGAGCAGCGTGCGAAATTCGAATTAATGGGCGATGGAGAAGGCATTCATTGGCCCGATGCAGATGAGGATCTGAGCATTGCGGGAATCCTGCGCGGCGTCCGTGCTCCCGGCGCACTCTAAGCGTCACGACTGGTCAGAGCGTACAACGCCTAGAACGTCATCCCAATAATAGCGGGGTTGCCTGATCTTGTGGACATATGCGGCGGGATCTTTCATGTCTTCGCGATCCTTCCACATCCCGCAGAACGGAGGGTCCGAAAGCTTCTCGTATGCTGCCGGCACGTCCTTGGTCTTCTCAATGTTGTCCTCAGCGCACATAGTTTATTCTACGATGGAATAACAGAAGATCGAGCGTCACCGATTTTGGGGATTATCCTTAAGCTGACCCTGGACAAATCCATTTTTCTCGCGTTTTTGCTAGCGATTCTATCCTCTCTGATACTCCTTGCCACGAGTGTCATCGGCTTCACCGCGGCGAAGCCGCTGTTCATATGGATCGTTCCTCTCAACGTGGCTTGGGCAGTCGCGCTGAGTTTCGCATTCTGGAAATACAGGAGACGGGCTTGGCCGACGATTCTCAGCGCCCCTCTGGCACTCTGGTGGTTATTCTTTATCGTGTGGATCGACTATGTGTGCAGGACGCGCCACGATTGTCTTTAACGGTATCGACCCTGTTCCGCGTGTGCTAGCCTGATTCTTTCATGACCGCACCCGCGACTCCTCTCAGGAAAACTCCGCTTAATGAGACTCATCGACGGCTCGGGGCCAAGATGGTCGATTTCGGGGGGTGGGATATGCCGGTGCAGTATTCCGGCCTCCTCGATGAACATCGCACCGTGCGCACCGCTGTCGGGCTGTTCGATGTCAGCCATATGGGCGAGATCGAAGTTCGCGGACCGGAGGCTTTGCGGCTGGTCAACTATGTCGCTACTAATGACGCGGCGTCGTTGAAGATCGGGCAGGCGCAGTATTCCGGGCTGCTTTACGCGCACGGTGGATTTGTCGACGATATTCTGGTGCACAAGGTCGCTGACGATCATTATTTTCTGTGCGTGAATGCGTCGAATCAGGATAAGGATTACGAGCACATCGCGGCGCACAACGCCTTCGATTGCTCGGTTGAAAACGCTGGCGGGCGTTACGCGCAGATCGCGGTGCAGGGGCCGCGTGCGCTTGAGACGCTGCAAAAGTTGACTGAGGTCGCACTGGAGCCGATCGCGTATTATCACTTCAAAGACGGCGATGTTTCGGGCACGGCGGCGAGGATTGCTCGCACTGGGTATACGGGCGAGGATGGATTTGAGATCTATATCGCTCCGGAAGAAGCGCCGAGGATTTGGGATGAACTGCTTGCTGCGGGTGAGGAGTTCGGGATTAAGCCGGCCGGGCTCGGCGCGCGCAACACTTTGCGGCTAGAGGCGAAGATGGCGCTGTATGGGCACGAAATCGGAGCGAGTATTACGCCCTGGGAGGCTGATCTGGCTTGGATGGTCAAGCTGAAAAAGGGCGATTTTGTCGGGCGCGAGGCGCTGGTGAAGGCCAAAGAGGGCGGGTTGACGCGCAAGCTCGTGGGATTCGAGATGCTCGGGCGAGGTATTGGGCGCGATGGCTACGAAGTGCGGGTGGACGGCGAGCCAAGCGGTTGGGTGACCAGCGGCGGCCCGGCGCCTACGCTAAACAAGAACATCGGCCTCTGTTATTTGCCTGTGGTAGAGGCGCAGATCGGTCGAACCATTCATGTGATGGTGCGTAATCAACCTGTGGAAGCAGTGACGGTATCAACACCTTTTTATAAGAGAGCAAAATGACCTATCCGGAAAATTTTCGATACACGAAAGAACATGAATGGGTGCTCGTCGAAGGCGATACCGGCACGATCGGTATCTCGTTCCACGCGCAAAAAGAGCTGGGGGACATCGTTTACGTCGATCTGCCGAAGGTGGGCGCAAAGGCCGAGAGGGGGAAGACCATCGGGTCAGTCGAATCGGTGAAAGCAGTGAGCGATATTTTCGCGCCGGTGTCAGGAGAAGTGACCGCGGTCAACGAGCTGCTGACTACATCGCCCGAGAAGCTCAACGAAGATCCGCACGGGGCTGCGTGGCTTTTTAAAGTGAAGCTATCTTCGCCTGATGAGACCAAGGAGTTGATGAGCGCGGCCGATTACGCCGCGTATGCGGGCGATGAGTAGGATGATAGTAAGTGCGTGTCCTCTTCTAAACCGCTGCTGATCTACGACGGCAAGTGCGGATTCTGTAAAATCTGGCTCGATTACTGGCGCAAGCTGATTGGCGACCGCGTGGAGTATGCGGCTTCGCAGGACGTCGGCGAGCAGTATCCGCAGATTTCTAAAGAGGAATTTTCGCGCGCTGTGCAATTGGTCCGGCCGGATGGGTCAGTGGCGAGCGGCGCGGAGGCGGTGTTTGAAACGCTGGGGCATCAAGAGATTTATGAGCCTCTCGCGCCGCTGTGGGAGTGGGGATACGGCATCATCGCGCGGCATCGCGACTTCTTTTATCACCTGACAAAATGGACCTTCGGGACGCGCATTGAGCCTGCCCGATTCGCGTTGACCCAATGGATTTTCGTGCGTTTGCTGGCAGTTATTTATGCCATCGCGTTTGGGTCGTTGATCGGGCAGATCAGAGGACTGGTGGGATCGCACGGCATTCTGCCCGTGGCGGACTATCTGAAGACGGTGGCCGATACCGCGGGCGGGCTGCGGTTTTATTATGTGCCGAGTGTGTTCTGGGTGGACTCGTCGGACGCGGCTCTGGTGGGGGTTTGCTGGATTGGGGTGGCGGTTGCGGTTCTGGTTCTGGCGGGAATTTTTCAGCGCACCGGGCTCGCGATTTTGTTCGTCCTTTATTTATCGCTGAGCTCGGTGGGGCAGGATTTTTTGTCGTTTCAGTGGGATGCGCTGTTGATCGAAGTGGGGTTTCTGGCGATTTTTCTAGGCCGTTCTCGAGTGATCGTGTGGTTGTTTCGCTGGCTGCTGTTCCGGTTGATGTTTTTATCCGGCGCGGTGAAGCTGCTGAGCCACGATCCGACCTGGCGAAACTTGACAGCCATGACCTATCACTATTGGACGCAGCCTTTGCCGAACCGGATCTCGTGGTACATGGCGCAGCTGCCTCTCGCGTTTCAGAAGTTCTCGACTGGTTTTGTCTTGGCGGTCGAGCTGGTGGTGCCTTTCTTCGTGTTTGCTCCGCGGAGGATTCGGTTATTCGGCGGGTGGTGCTTGCTGGTGCTGCAGGTTTTGATTTTTTTGACGGGGAACTATACTTTCTTCAATCTTTTGGCGATGGCGTTGTGTTTGTTTTTGTGGGATGACAGGGATTTTGAGCGGTGGCTGAAACCGCAGGCGGAACCGCCTGCGCCACAGGTTGGGTGGATTGGGTGGGGCAGGCGGTTCCACCTGCCGATTGTGGTTGCGGTTTTGTTGATATCGATTGGCCTGGCGCGGATGGTCGAGACGTTTTTCAGCGTGCCGGTGGGTCTGGTGAGATATAGCGCGCCGTTTGAGATCGTCAACTCCTATGGATTGTTCGCGATGATGACCACGGAGCGGCCGGAGATTATTGTCGAGGGGTCGAATGACGGAGAGAACTGGCGGGCTTACTCGTTTCGGTATAAGCCGGGGGAGCTGGCGCGGGCGCCTCGCTGGGCGGCTCCGTATCAGCCGCGGCTGGACTGGCAGATGTGGTTCGCGGCGCTGGGGAATTACCGGGAAAATCCATGGTTCGTGAACTTCGCGGTAAAATTACTGGAAGGGTCCCCGGAAGTGCTGGGGTTGATCGAGGCGGACCCGTTCGGGGGGCATCCTCCGCGGTATATCCGGGCGCTGCTTTATCAGTATAAGTTTACGGACGCCGGGGAGCGGCGGGAAACCGGGAATTGGTGGAAGAGAGAACTTCAAGGCCAATATCTGCCGCCGGTCGGGTTGAAAGCAAACGAGTAGAATCAACAGCTTCAATGTAAATTTACCTTAAGGGCCTGTAACCCCCAGCGGAGGAAACCGGTCTTTACAAATGTCGCGGGGGAGAAGTTTTATGAAAAGCAAAGCCATGTGGCTGGCTGTGTATGCGGCCCTATCGAGCGTGGGGATGGCTCTCGCGCAGGACGCGGCTGCACCCAAGCCGGTTTATGCGACGGTGTTGAAGATCGACGCCGGGGCGAAAGAGTTAATTGTGAAGCCGGATGCGGGCGGCGAGCTGGCGGTGACGCTGGCGCCCAAACATAGTCTGCGGAAGATTGCGCTGGGCGAAACCGATCTGAGAAAAGCGGCGACCATCGAGGTGACCGACATCGCCGTCGGCGACCGGGTGATGGTGCGCGGGGTGGAGTCGGCCGACCAGAAGGCGATGACGGCTTCTCTGATCCTGGTAATGTCTTCGTCCGATGTCGCGAAGAAACAAGAGGAAGAGCGCGCGGATTGGGATAAGCGCGGCGTGAACGGGATCGTGACGGCCGTGACGCCCGAGTCGGTGACGTTGAATGTACGGACGCTGGCGGGGGCGAAGACGGTCACGGTAGTCCCCGAAGCCAAGGCGATTATCCGGCGCTATACAACCGATTCGGTGAAATTCGCGGACGCGAAGGATTCCACGCTGGCGGAGATCAAAGTCGGCGACCAGGTTCGCGCGCGAGGCGATAAGAGCGATGACGGAACTAAGTTGAAGGCCGAGGAGATTGTGTCGGGCACGTTCAAGACTATCGCGGCGACAGTGGTTTCGATCGACGTGGCGCATTCGCAGTTGACGGTGAAGGATCTGGATTCGAAAAAGACATTAGTGGTGAAGGTCAACGCGGATTCTAATATGAAGCGGTTGTCCGATCCGATCGCGCAGATGATCGCGCGGCGCGTGCATCCGGATGCTTACGCGGGCCGGGGCGGCGGAGGGGGAGGACGTGGAGACGGCGGTGGTCCTCCAGACGGCGGCGCGGGCATGCGCGGCGGAGGCGGTGGTGGTGGACGCGGAGGGGACCTGCAACAGATGCTCGACAGGCAGCCGGCGGTTACGATTGCGGATTTGAAAGTCGGCGAGCCGATCGTGATTTCGAGCGCGGTGGGCGCCTCGACGGACCATATTATGGCGATCACGATGCTGGCCGGCGTGGAGCCGATCCTGCGGTCGCCCGGTAAGCCGGAGATGTCGCTGGGCGGTTGGAATTTAGGCGGCGGCGGCGATATGGGCGGCGGGAACTAGCCCGAAGAGTCAGAAGTCAGGAGTCGGAATGAGGACACTGACTGGGAATTTGTCGAAGGGAATGGAATGATTTTTTCTAAACGAGCAGTACTTTTAGGTTTCTTGGTGCTGGCGATTTCGGCTGCACTGATGGCGCAGACACCGGGAAGTTTGAAGGGGAACGTGCTCGACCCCTCAGGCGCGGCGGTTCCTGGAGCCACCGTTACGCTGACCGGTCCGAACGGCGTGGTAAAGGTCGCGCAGACCGATAATAACGGCGCTTATTCGGTGGTGGGATTGCCTCCGGGGAAGTACGTCGTCCGGGTGATTGCGGCCGGCTTCGACCTGTTCGAAGGAAGCATCGCGGATCTGCCGGGCGGGCGCGTATCGACGTTCGACGCCAAGATGTCGGTGGCCAGCGAGAAGCAGGAAGTGACCGTCAAGGACACGCAGCAGGTGGAGCTCGATCCCGCGAAAAACGCCGGCGCGCTGGTGCTGAAAGAGGCCGATCTCGACATGTTGTCCGACGATCCGGACGATTTGCAGGCGGATTTACTGGCGCTCGCCGGTCCTGCGGCGGGCCCCAACGGCGGACAAATTTTCATCGACGGATTTTCGAGCGGGCAGCTGCCTCCTAAAGATTCGATTCGCGAGATCCGCATTAATTCCAACCCGTATTCAGCCGAATATGACACCCAGGGGCACGGGCGCATTGAGATTTTCACCAAGCCGGGATCGGACAAATTCCACGGCAGCCTGAACCTGGTCTACAGCGATCACATCTGGAACGCGCGCAATCCGTTCGACACGCAGACCAGCGGCCTGCCGGCGTCCGACACCAAGAATCTGATGGCGACGTTGAGCGGTCCGATCAATAAGAAAGCGTCGTTCTTCCTCGATTTCACCCGGCGGCAGTTGCGTGAGGCCGCGCTCGTGAACGTGCAGCAACTGGATCCGAACTTCAATATTATTTCGAACGCCTTCGGCATCATAGCGCCGACCACGAATACGCGTATCAGTCCGCGCATCAATTATCAGTTAACGTCCAAAATTACCCTGGACGCGCGGTATGTGTATAGCCGCAACGAAACTGATAACCAGGGCGTGGGCGGATTCAATCTTCCCAACACCGGGGCCACCAATAAGGGCAGCAACCAGCAGTTTTTCCTGACCGAGACGCAGGTGGTGAACACCAGCACGATCAACGAATCGCGGTTCCAATATTTCAGGAACGATTCGAGAAGCGTGGGGAACGATCCGGAGCTGAATATCTCCGTAGGCAGCGCGTTCACGTCGGGCAGCAACTATCCCTTGACCTACGCGAACACCGGCAACTACGAATTTCAGAACTACACGTCGATCACGCACGGAACGCAGTTCATCAAATTCGGAGCCCGGCTGCGCGAGATTCGGACCAGCAGCTACAGCACGAACAACTTTCCGGGCCAGTTTAATTTCGCAAACATATACGCCTACCAGAGCTTCGAAGAGCAGGTCGCTGCGGGAGTAGCGTTGCCGACCATTCTGGGAACCGGAGTTGGTCCCATCCAATACCAGGTGGCGGCGGGTCAGCCTCTGATCGCGGGCGATCAGTTCGACGCCGGCTTATTCGTCCAGGATGACTGGAAACTGGTTCCGAGCATGACCTTGAGCCTGGGTTTACGCTATGAGATTCAGAACAACATCAGCGATCATGGCGATTGGGCGCCGCGCATCGGATACGCGTGGGGAATCGGCGGCGGCCAAGGCCGTTTCCGCACCCCGAAGACGGTGATTCGCGCCGGATCGGGATTCTTTTACAACCGTTTCAACCTGAACAATATTATCAACGCAGAGCGGTTTAACGGAATTAACGACCTTACTTATACGGTCACCAACCCGACATTCTATCCCCAGGCGGGCGTGCCGGTTCCGGCAATAAACAGCTTGCCGCTGGTGGCATCAAACACCTACCGGATCGATCCGAACCTGCATGCGGCCACGCAGCTACAGTCGGCTGTGGGCGTCGACCGGCAATTGCCTCACAATATTACGGTTTCGGTGAACTACCTGAATACGCGCGGCACTCACGATCCGATGACGATCAATATTAACTCTCCGTATCCTGGCACGTATGTGCCGGCCATCGGCGGCGTGCCGGCGCAGGGACTTTACCCCTACGGACAGGGCGGCGGTATCATCGACGAGTATGCCAACGTCGGTATTTACAAGCAGAATCAGTTTATCGTCAACGGCAACGCGCGTATCAATGCGAAGTTCAGCCTGTTCGGCTATTACGTGTACGGCCATGTCAACACGGACAGCAACGGCTCACCTTCGAACCCGTACAACCTCGCTCAGGATTACGGACGGGCGAGCTATGACATCCGCCACCGGGCGAACGTCAATGGGAGCATGATTGCGCCGTGGGGGATCCGTTTGTCGCCAAATATCGGAATTAATTCAGCTCCCCCGTTTAATATAGTCACGGGAATCGATAACTACGGCACCACGGTGCTCAACCAAAGACCCGCGTTCATCCCGGCGGGTTCGAATCTGCCGGACTGTAGCGCGCGTCCAGTTGCCGGCGGAGGGCCGTGCATCGTTATGGTGAATCCACAGATCCAGGGGCGGGTCGGGGGGATTACGGGGTTTGTTGAAAATCCGACGCCGGGCATGAAGATCATCCCAGTCAACTTTGGCTCGGCTTTCCCGCAGGTGAACGTAAACCTGCGCATCAGCCGCACCTGGGGTTTCGGTGAATTGACCGCGGCTGCCCGGAACAGACAACAGCAGCAGGATGCGGGTGGCGGCGGACGCGGCCCCGGATTCGGACAGGCGGCGGGCGGAGGCGGCGGACGCGGAGGCGGCGGAGGTGGTCCGCGCGGAGGGGGCGGTCCCGGCGGCGGCGGAATGGGCGGCGGCGATTCCAGCGGCCGGCGCTATTCGCTGACGGCGAGCCTGATGTTCCACAATATGTTCAACACGGTCAATAAGGGATCTCCCGTCGGGTCGCTGATCAGTCCGGAGTTCGGGGAACCTCTGTCGCTTGCGAGCGGAGGATTCGGCGGGCCCGGAGGCGCGGCGCAGGCCTTCAACCGGCGCATCGATTTGTCGCTTCGATTTACTTTCTAGTTTCTGATCGCCGCCGGGCATCGACACTCAGCGAAACAATTAGTATCCGCGTTCTTTGTGAGGCGGCCAATTTTGGCGGCAGCCGCCCTTTGAGGCGGCTTCTGCTGACAGAGGAAAAGCCTGCCCGGAAGGCAGGCTGCCGCCAAAATTGGCCGCCCGACAACGCAGCAACATACTAACGATTCGGCCGCGACATGGCGCACACACTTTTGCGTGCCGCGGGAGCAGCCATGATTGGGGCTACGGTAGACTGGAAGTGGTTTATGCCTACTACGGCCTCCACTACGTCCCCCGCCGATAGCCTTTCTCTTAACGATCCCGGCCTTTATCTCGATCGCGAGTTGAGCCTGCTGGCGTTTCAGCACAGGGTGCTCGAGGAGGCGCGGGATCCCGGGACGCCTCTGCTCGAACGCGTCAAGTTTCTGGCGATTCTCTTTTCGAATATCGACGAATTCTTCATGGTCCGGTTCGCGGTGCTGAAGCAGAAGGTCGCGGCGGGCCAGGACGGCTCCATTACGGAACAATTGGAGCGGATCCGTTCGGCGGTGCAGCGGCTGATGGGCGAGGCTTATGACGCTTGGCGCGAAATTGAGCGGGCGCTGGCGCAATCCGGCATCGAACTGAGGGATTATCGCGAGCTGACCAATCGCGAACGCAGCCTGATGGAGACTTATTTCCGCCAGGTGGTTTTTCCGGTGCTGACCCCGCTCGCGTTCGACCCCGGGCGTCCTTTCCCGCACATTTCGAACCTCAGTTTGAACCTGGCGGTAGCGGTTCGGGACGTGAAGGGCGTGGAGCGGTTCGCGCGCGTGAAGATTCCGGACACGCTTCCGCAGCTGGTGCCGGTTTCGATGCCCGATCAGCCGGCGGGATCGCGGCCGGGGCTGATCTGGCTCGAACAGCTCATTATTGAAAATCTGCATTCCCTGTTTCCAGGTCTTGAGATCATCGAAGCCTATCCGTTCCGCGTGACGCGCGATGCGGAGGTGGAGATTCAGGAACTGGAGAGCGACGACTTGCTCGAAACCATCGAAGAGGCGGTGTGGCAGAGGCGCTTTCGCGCGGTGGTCAGGATGCAGGTATCGCGCGATATCCCCGATCATATTTTGGAAACACTGGTTGCGAATCTGGAGCTGGACCGGCGCGATGTGTATCACGTCGACGGGCCGCTCGATCTGAGCCGGCTCCGGCAAGTACTGGCGGTCGACCGGCCGGATCTGAAGGATACGCCGTTTCTCCCTTACACGCCGCCGGAGCTGCATCCGAAGGCGGAGGACGATATTTTCGCGGTGCTGCGGAGGGACGATCTGTTGCTCCATCATCCCTTCGACTCCTTTCAGCCGGTGGTGGAGTTTCTGCGGCGGGCGGCGGTGGATCCGGACGTTCTGGCCATAAAAATCACTCTGTATCGCGTGGGGCGGAACTCGCCGATTGTCGAAAGCCTGTTGAGCGCGATCGAGAACGGCAAGCAGGTAGCGGTGCTGGTGGAGCTGAAGGCGCGGTTCGATGAGGAGAGCAATATCGAGTGGGCGAGGGCTCTCGAAGCCGCGGGCGTGCACGTGGTTTATGGACTGGTGGGACTGAAGGTCCACTCGAAAGTGGCGCTGGTGGTCCGGCGCGAAGGCGACGCGATGCGACGCTACGTCCATATGGGCACCGGCAACTATAATCCGACGACGGCGCGCCTTTATACGGATTTGAGTTTCTTCACCGCCGACGATCAGATTGGCGCGGACGTGACGGATTTATTCAACTACGTGACCGGATATTCGGCGAAGAATGAGTTTCGGAAGCTGCTGGTGGCTCCGATCAATATGCATGAGAAGCTGGAGGAGCTGATCAAGCGGGAGATCGCGCACGCGGAGCGCGGAGGAAAAGGGCACCTGATTCTGAAGATGAATGGGCTCGAGGATCTGCACATGATCCGCTTGCTCTATCAGGCGTCGCAGGCGGGTGTCGAGATCGACCTTCTGGTCCGCGGAATTTGCGGGTTGCGCGCAGGCGTGGCAGGGGTGAGCGATAACATCCGCGTGGTGAGCATTGTCGGCCGTTTCCTGGAGCACAGCCGGATTTATTATTTCCACAACGGCGGACGCGAGGAGATTTATCTGGGCAGCGCGGATTTCATGAGCCGCAACTTGCATCATCGCGTGGAACTGTTATTTCCGATTGAGAACAAGAAGATCATGGCGCGCCTGCGCGATGAAATTCTGGCGAAGTATCTGGCCGATAATCGCAACGCGCGGCTCATGCTGCCTGACGGAAGCTACGTGTGGGAAAAGACGGGCGAACCGGCGGTAGACAGCCAGGCTCAATTTCTGGTGCGCTAATCACAGGCTGAAACCTCTGCGACCTGCTTCAGTCATCCCCCTTTAACGAATCTGCCGAAATCCTGGCAGAGTGCCAACGGGCGGGCTTGATTTGTTCGGCACTCCGCTCCGCATCATTGTCTCTTTTTCCAGGTCCCACAATCAGTTACATATTTGGCCCGTGGACTGCCAAGCAACAACATCGAAGAAGCGATCGATGTTGCGAATCACTACCACCGAAATGGAGAACGGCAGAAAATGGACCCTGCACGGCCGCCTGGCTGGACCGTGGGTTGAGGAACTTCGATCCACGTGGCACGGTGCGATGGAATCGTCAAAATGCGTGGTCGATTTGACCAGCGTGACGTTCGTCGACGAGGCCGGCGCGCTGATGTTGAGCGAAATGAGAGAGGCGGGGGTGCGATTCATTGCGTGCGGCGTCGATACCAAGCATCTTCTTGAAGACTGGAAGCGGAAGAGCGCGCCTCCTCTGCGGCGATGTTTGTCTTTCCTCTCCGGTCCCTGTGGAAAGGATGAAATCAAGAAGCGATGAAACATTACGATGCCTGCCAGAAATTGATCGAAGCCTTCGAAGAGAATTCTGCGGAGCTGTATCAACTGGCATTTCTGTTTACCGGCAACGTCGATCGCAGCGTGGCGGCATTCGACAAGGCGCTCGATTTTAGAGAAGAGAACCAGGTTTTTGCGGGATTTATGAATGAGTGGGCACGCAAGCTGATCATCGGACAGGCTTTGGGAACGATCGACGCCGACTTGCGCGCATCGAAGCAACGTGTGGTTCGGGCAGATCGGCAGGAGGCGGGCACTGAGAAATGGAAGCGCCGGTCGCATATTTCTCAGCAGGAGTTCGAGGATGCGGTCATCGCGATCGACGCGTTTCCGCGCTGCGCGATGTTGCTGACCACCTTTGAAGGCATGTCTCTCAAGGATGCGGCGCTGCTGCTGAACGCGGACGAATCGCTGACCGCGGCGGCGCAACGCATCGGCGTCGTTGAGCTGACCCGCAAGCTTGCCGGAACCGAAGGACGCGATCCCTATCCGGGAATGAATCCGGTTCCGGTGTTGTCGTTGGGCTGAGGATCTATATGTCTGAACTCATGTTTTATATGCACGACGGACCGGGCACGTTCCGGTTCGAGTTGTCGGGCAGTCTTGCGGGCGTGGAAGTGTCGAAACTGGAGCAGGCGTGGCGAACTGCTTCGTCCACGGCGGATGGAAAAGTACTTGCGGTAGATGTGACGTTTCTCGATTCGGCCGATCGAAAAGGTCGTGAGCTGCTGCTGGCCTGGTGGGAAGCGGGCGCGCATTTCGTGGCGAACTCGCCGGTTTCCCGCGGACTGGTGGAATCAATTACGGGACGTCCTTATTCGCAGGTCGACGCGCAGGTGGGGCCGACATTCGATCCGCGGTTTACAGCGGCGTCATTGCGGGCCCTGTTCGCCGGACTGCTGTTATTAGCGATGTTCCTGTTTCCCGCGACGGTATCGGCGGCCGACGATGCTTCAGCCGTTCTCGAACGCTATAGCGCTCGCCTCGCGGATACAGAGGAGAGGGTACCGATGCTGGTCGAGATCGAGGCCTCTGTTCCTCGCCTCGATAAGCGAGCGCACGTCGAAGCGATCCGCCGTTGGACCGACGGGCGGCGCGCGTATCAATTCGTTTCCGTTGAGGGCGATTTGCTGGTGCGGAAACAAATGATCGCGCGATACATCGCCGTGGATACGGAGGCGGTGCCGATGGCCGCCGCGATTTCCAAAGCGAATTACAAATTTCGCTTCCTGACCACCCGGGACAATTCGAGCGTGTTCCAGATTACGCCCCGCAAGAAGCGTCTGGGGATGATCGAGGGCCAACTGTGGATCGACAGCGACACGGGCCGCGTCACGCATCTGGAAGGACGCCTGTTAAAAGTGAAATCGATTTTCGTGCGCGGCATCGAGATGCGGCAAGACATGAATATCCGCGAAGGCGCCCGCGAAACGCACCTGTATGTGAATACCCGTCTGATGGGCCGCACGGAGCTGACCATCTTCGAAGCCGCCTACGCAGGCGGCTCTTCCGTCGCGGCAATGGAGGACACCGGACATGGCACGCGCTAAAATCATCGGCGCGCTGGCCGTATTGTGGGTATTTTCCGTACTTCCCGTTCGCGCGGCGGAACTGAAGCAGGAGACGCTGGACGCCTGGGACCGCTACGTGAGCGCGGCCGCCGCGAGTATGCAGGACCGCGCCGCGAAGGAACATTTTCTGTGGATCGACGAATCGCCGGAACGTTTAGGGAGAGTTCGCGCGGGTGAAATCATAGTCGCGCCGATGGTCCATGGTCCGCAGTCCGTGCCCTCCGGATTGATCCACCACTGGATCGGAGCGGCCTTCGTTCCGGGCGGCCGCATCGAGGATGTGATCGCCTTGGTCCGCAATTATGACCGTTATTCCGAATACTACAAGCCATCGGTGATCGACGCGCGAACACTGAGTCAAAGCGCCGAGGAAGATCGCTTTTCAGTAGTAGTCATCGATAAGGCGATGTTCATGAAGCGCGCGCTCGAAAGCGAATACCGTTCCCGATTTGTCGAGGTGGACAAGCGCCGATGGTACAGCATCGCGCAAACCACGCGCGTTCAGGAACTGGCGGACCAGCAGCGAATTCCCGATGGCGAAGGCAGCGGCTATATCTGGCGCCTATGCACCCTGTCTCGATACCAGGAGCGCGACGGCGGCGTTTACATCGAAACCGAAGCGATGGCGCTGAGCCGCCCCATTCCGGCGACGCTGCGCTGGGTGGTGGATCCTATCGTGCGTCGAGTATCCCGTTCATCGCTGACCACTTCTCTGGAACAAACCCGCGAGGCGGCCGGATCGGACATGCCGCCCGCACGCCTGGGCACAGCACGCGGCGCTATGCGTCAAGCTCCTGTCCAGACGTGCTTCTCGTCGCTTCATTGCCCTTAATTCAATCCCACTCACATGAAAAAGAACCTATCTCTATATCTCGTTATTGTCGCGATGTTTTCTGTTGCCGCCGGGTGCACGGCGCACGCCTCGGGCCCCGCGGGATATCCGCCGCCGGCAGTCGAGCTGGTGACGGTCGAACAGAAGGATATTCCTGTTTCCCGCGAATGGATCGGCACATTGGACGGATACGTCAATGCTCCCATCAAAGCTCAGGTCAGCGGCTTTCTGCTGCGGCAGAATTACGTGGAGGGCTCGTTCGTTCGGAAGGGACAACTGCTTTTCGAGATCGACCCCCGTCCATTCCAGGCCGCGGTCGATCAAGCCCTGGGGCAGCTGGCGCAAGCGAATGGACAGCTCGCGCAAGCCCGCGCGGGACTGATTCAGGCGCGCGCCAATCTTACCGGCGCCGAAGCGTCGCAGCATCGCACGCAGCTCGATGTGGATAAATACACGCCGCTCGTGAAAGAGCGTGCCGTTACCCAGCAGGATCTGGACAACGCCACGCAGAACAATCTATCGGCGCTCGCGCAAGTGAAGTCATCGGAGGCTGCGGTGGAGACCGCCAAGGCGCAAATTGAAGCGGCGCAGGCCGCGGTGCAATCCGCGCAGGCGAATGTGGACGTGGCGAAATATAATCTGGGATTCACGCGGCTGACGTCGCCCATCGACGGTGTCGCAGGTATCGCGGCCTCGCAGGTGGGCACGCTGGTGGGTCCGGCCAGCGCGGCGGTGACGACGGTTTCCACGCTCGATCCGATCCGCGCGAATTTCACCGTCAGCGAGCAGGAGTACCTTAGCTTCACGCATACATCGGGCATCGAGGTTTCGAAGCTGCCGCTCGACCTGATCCTATCGGACGGCAGCACCTATGCGAAGAAGGGCCGTTTCTTCTTCGCTGACCGCGAAGTGAACCAGGGGACCGGCTCCATCCAATTGACCGCGCTGTTTCCGAATCCCGGAAATGTGCTGCGGCCCGGTCAATACGCGAAGGTGCGCGCCGTTACTGGTACGAAAATCGGAGCCTTGTTGATCCCGCAGCGCGCCGTCGCGGAACTGCAAGGCAATTATCAGGTCGCCGTGGTCGATTCGCAGAATAAAGTGACCATTGCCACGGTCAAGCCAGGAGACCGCGTCGGCACCATGTGGGTGATCGACGAAGGCCTTAAGCCCGGAGACCGCGTGGTGGCCGAGGGTGTTCAAAAGGTCGGCCCTGGATCGACCGTGGTCCCGCAATCCGCGGGCGGAAAGAATTAATCGCACCATGATCTCGAAACTTTTCATCGACCGGCCCATCGTGGCCATGGTGATCGCGCTGTTCATGGTGATCACCGGCGCAATCAGTATCGCCGCGCTGCCCATCGCGCAATTTCCGTCGATCGCTCCTCCCGAAGTGCAGATCCAGGCGAGCTATGTGGGCGCCGATGCGCAGACCGTCGAGCAATCCATCGCCACTCCGATCGAGCAGCAGATGAGCGGCGTCGACAACATGAATTACATGTACTCGCTCAACGCCGCGAATGGTCAGATGACCATGATTGTCGACTTCGACGTCAAGACCGATCCGAATACGGATCTGATCCTGACCCAGATGCGCGAGAATCAGGCCGCGTCCCAGCTTCCTCCGGAGGTGGTCAACTACGGCATCACCGTGCAGAAGTCTCTTACCGCGCCCATGATGGTGATCGCGCTCAATTCTCCGAATGGCGCTTATGACGCCCAATTCCTGGCGAATTACGCCTATATCAATCTGAACGATCTGCTGACCCACGTTCCCGGAATCGGCAGCGTGCAGGTGTTCGGCGCCGGCCAATACGCTATGCGGCTGTGGGTGAAGCCGGACCAGTTGGCGAAGCTGGGCATCACGGTGCCCGACTTAGTCAGCGCGATTCAAGCGCAAAACACGGTGAATCCGGCGGGACAAATCGGCGCGGCGCCCGTGCCCAAGGGCCAGGAGTTTACATACTCGGTTCGCGCCCAGGGACGCCTCACATCACTCGAGGATTTCGAGCAGATCGTCGTGCGCGAGAGCTCGAACGGCGGAATCGTGCGGGTGAAAGACGTCGCGCGCGTGGAGCTGGGCTCGCAGGATTACAGCGTCGTGGGCCGCTTGAACGGCAAGCCCAGCGCGGTGATCGCGCTCTATCAATTGCCCGGCAGCAACGCGGTCGACGCCGCCAATGCCGTCCGCAAAACGATGGATGAGATGAAAAAGCGCTTCCCGCAGGATGTCAACTACGTAGTCGCGCTCGATACCACGAAATCTGTTACGCAGGGCATCAAGGAAATCGTGATCACGCTGCTGATCGCCATTTTGCTGGTCATAATCGTGGTTTACATCTTCCTGCAAGGCTGGCGCGCGACGCTGATTCCCTTGCTCGCGGTGCCCGTCTCATTGGTCGGCACGTTCATCTTCTTCCCTCTATTCGGATTCTCGATCAATACGCTTTCCTTGTTCGGCCTGGTGCTGGCCATCGGACTAGTGGTCGACGACGCCATCGTCGTGGTCGAAGCCGTGAAGCGGCATATTGACGACGGATTATCCCCGAGAGACGCCGCGCTAAAAGCGATGCAGGAGATTTCGTCGCCCGTGATCGGCATCGCGCTGGTGCTCTCCGCGGTGTTCATTCCTACGGCCTTTATTCCAGGCATTACCGGACGCCTCTACCAGCAATTCGCTGTCACCATCGCGATCTCCGTAATTCTGTCGGCCTTCAACGCGCTCACTTTGAGTCCCGCGCTGGCGGCTCTGCTCTTGAAACCCAACGACGAAACGGCCGGCAAGAGTCTGCTACAGAAATTCTTCGACTGGTTCAATCGCATCTTCGGCCGCGCGAACGAAGGCTACGTCCGCTGGTCCGGAGCGCTGATCCGCAAAAGCGCCGTCGCATTCATCGTGCTCGCGGTCTTCGGCGCGGGCGCGTGGTTTTTCGCCGGAAGGCTGCCCACCAGCTTTCTTCCCGACGAAGATCAAGGCTACATGTTCATCCACCTGCAGCTTCCGAACGCCGCTTCGCTGGAGCGCACGCAGGAGGTCGCCGCGAAGGTCGAACGTATTCTGGGCAAAATGCCGGGCGTTCGATACACCACATCGGTCTGCGGCTTCAGCCTGTTGAGTTTCGTGCGCACCAGCTATAGTGGACTCTTTTTCGTGACTCTCAAGGATTGGGACGAGCGCAAGACGAAGGAAGAACAGTATCAGCAGATCGTCCAAAACGTGAATCGCGAACTCGGCCAACTGCCCGACGGTTTCGCGCTCAGCTTTTCTCCGCCGGCAATTCCCGGCGTCGGAACCTCCGGCGGATTTACCTTCGTCCTCGAAGACCGCGCTGGCAAAGACGTCGAATTCCTGTCGGAGAATCTACAGAAGTTCATGGCCGCCGCCGGCAAGCGTCCGGAGATCGCCGGCATGCTCACGACATTCCTGCCCAGCGTTCCCCAACAGTTCCTCGACGTGGATCGCGAGAAGGTCTTGAAGCAGGGCGTGCCTTTGAGCGACGTCTATAGAACCATCCAGGCATACATGGGCGGCGTGTTCGTGAATTACTTCAATCGCTTCGGACGTCAGTGGCAGGTCTATGTAGAAGCCGAGGGCGAGTATCGCAGGGACACCGGCAATCTGGGCCAGTTCTACGTGCGCAACAGTTCCAACAACATGGTGCCTCTGTCCGCGCTGACTAAGTTCGAGTCGCGCCCCGGTCCGGAGTTCACGATGCGTTATAACCTGCATCGGTCCGCGCAAATTATCGGCAGCGCCGCGCCCGGTTACAGCTCGGCGCAAGCCATGAAGGCACTGGAAGAAACCTTCGACCAGACCATGCCGCGCGAAATGGGCTACGACTACATGGGCATGTCCTTTCAGGAAAAAAGGGCGCAGCAAGGGGTTTCCTCCACCACCGTCTTCGGATTCTCGCTGATGTTCGTGTTCCTGATTCTGGCCGCGCTTTATGAAAGCTGGTCGCTGCCCTTCAGCGTTTTGCTCAGCACACCCATCGCGATCTTCGGCGCGTTCTTCATCTTGTGGCTGCGCCGCATCGTGCTCGGCTGGTTCCTTCCCGCCTACATGGTGCAGATCGAAAACGACGTCTATTCGCAGATCGGCTTGGTCATGTTAATCGGCCTGGCGGCGAAGAACGCGATTCTGATCGTCGAATTCGCCCGCGATGAATTGAAGAAGGGCAAGCCGCTGGTCGATTCCGCGCTCGAAGGCGCGCGGCTCCGCCTGCGCCCCATTTTGATGACCTCGTTTGCATTCATTCTGGGCTGCGTCCCTTTGTGGTTCGCAAGCGGAGCCGGAGCAGTGGGACGCCAGATCATGGGCACCACCGTCATCGGAGGAATGCTGGCGGCCAGCGCCATCGGCATCTTCTTCATCCCGGCAATTTTCTACGTCGTCGAAAAACTCTCCGGCGCCGACAAACACATCGACGGACTGGTGCCGCAGCCCGCGCAGGGAGACTGACCATGAAATTCTCGATCGTCGTTTTGATGCTGCTACTCGCCGGCTGTACGGTAGGGCCGAACTATGAACGGCCGAAGGTTCCGGTGCCGATTTCCTTCCGCGCGCCGGAGCCTCTGCCGGCGGAGCAGGCCGCATCGCTCGCCGACCTCAAGTGGTTCGAAGTTTTCAAAGACTCCGAGCTACAGCAGCTCATCCGCACCAGCCTCGTGCAAAACTATGATCTTCGCGACGCGGTCACGCGAGTGGAGCAGGCGCGCGCAAATCTCGGCATCACGCGGTCCAACCAATTCCCGCAGCTCAAAGCGGGCGGCGACGTCGAGTTTACGCGGCTTTCGAGGGACGGCGCGTTCCCCCTGCCGGCAAGTTTCGTACCCAGCCAGAATCGCAACTGGGGTGAGGCTTCGCTCCAAATGCTGTCCTTCGAAGTCGATTTGTGGGGCCGCTTGCGCCGCGCCACGGAAGCATCGCGCGCCAACCTGCTATCCGCCGAAGAGAATCGGAAAGCAGTGTTGACCACCTTGGTAAGCGATGTCGCGACCGCGTATTTCAACCTTCGCGAGCTCGATTACGAACTCGATATTTCGACGCGCACTCTGGCCACGCGCCAGGAGTCTTTACAATTGACGCAGCAGCGAGAGACCGGCGGAGTGGCCACGCAACTGGACCTGCGCCAGTCTGAACAATTAGTCGAAACCGCGGCCGAAACCATCCCGTCTTTAAAGCAGCAAATCGAACAGACAGAAAATCAGATTTCGTTCTTGCTGGGGCAAAATCCAGGTTCGGTGACGCGCGGAAGTAGTCTGACCGATCAGGAATTTCCACCGGACGTCCCGTCCGGCCTTCCTTCCGCGCTGCTTGAACGCCGCCCCGATATTCGCGCCGCCGAGCAAAATCTGATCGCCGCAAATGCGCAGATCGGCGTCGCCAAGGCGGCCTATTTTCCGCAGATCAGTTTGACCGCCGCGCTGGGCGGACAGAGCTCGCAGCTTTCGAGTTTATTCGCGGGACCAAAGTCGACTTACAGCTTTATTCCGCAAGTCTCCCAGCCCATCTTCACCGCCGGCAGGCTCAAGGCCGGTGTGAGCCTGGCTCGTGCGGAGCGCGACGGCGCGCTGGTGCAATATGAAAAAACGATCGCCACTGCCTTCTCCGAAGTTTCGAACGCCTTGATCGCGCATCAGAGGGTGCGAGAAAGCCGGGTTCATCAGCAAGCCCTGGTTGTCGCCCTCGATGATCGAAAGCGGTTGTCCTACATGCGCTATCGCGGCGGCGTCGACACGCAGTTGAACGCGTTGGATTCGGATCGCGATTTATTCCAAGCGGAATTGACGTTGGCGCAGCTGAAGCGCAACGAAATTCTTAGCGTCGTTCAACTCTATAAGGCGCTTGGAGGGGGATGGCAGAACTGAGACAGCTTCAGAGAAATTTAACCCCTGCGATCACCAGTTGAGGCATGGCCTGATTCCAGCTCTCGGGAATCTCGTCGAACGGAAGTCGGAACGGTTTCGTCTCCCCGGGCTTTAAGCCGCCTGTGCGCGGGCTCACGATGGGAACGCGCGAACGCAATACCATTTGCCCGTAGGAGTCGTAGAATATGCAGTAAATTTCCACCGTATCGAGCGCGCGATCGCCGGCGTTGCCGATCTTGCCGTTGATCTCCACCACCATAAGGTTGAGATAGCTCTTGTTCGCTTTGATTTCGACGCCGCTCAACTGCAAGTGCTTCACGTAAGCCTTGGCTTCAGGCGTCAGAGGGGCGTCGGACGGAGCGTGCTTCGCCAGGTATTGCAGGTATAAGAACACTCCCAGCGCCAACACGGCGAGAGCGGCTGCAACGTAGACGACGACGCCGATCCGCTGCGGGCTCGTTACGCGCTGGGCGGGGAAAATCTCACCGGCCACTGATGGTCATCTCCCGAATTAACAGCGATGGAGAGGCGATGGAGCCGCGAAATTCCAGGTCCGATCCGATCTCGATATCCATCAGCATCTGCTTCATGTTTCCCGCAATTGTGATCTCCGAAACAGGATACGCCAATTCGCCGTTTTCAATCCACAGGCCGGCGGCGCCCGATGAATAGTCGCCGGTAACCGTATTCGTATCGCCTCCGATGAGTTCGGTGACGAACAACCCGGTGCGCATCGCTTTTAATATAGACTCCGGCGACCGCTCGCCAGCCTCTATAAAAAAGTTCCCGGGACCGACCCCCGCGTTTCCGGTGACCCCTCGCGATGCGTTGCCGGTGGTTTTTAGGCCCAGTTTCCGGGCCGAATAGGAGTTCAGAAGATAGCTTTTTAACACGCCTTTTTCGATCACCGCGGTGCGGCGGCACAGCACGCCTTCATCGTCGAAAGGCGAGGTTCCGAACAGGCCGGGCAGCGTCGGATCGTCGATCACGGTGACCGATTCGGCCGCGATCTTTTCGCCCAGTTTGCCCGCCAGAAATGAAGCGTGCCGGTAAATCGCACCCCCGTTCACCGCATCGAATAGATCGCCGAGCAAGGCTCGCGCCGTCCGCGGCTCAAACAGAATCGCTGCTTTTTGCGTCGGGACTTTGCGAGGATTCAATCGACGCACGGCCCGCTCCGCCGCACGCCTGCCGACCTCATCGGGACTCTCCAGGTTGGACGCGGCGCGGGCGGAGGTGTACCAATAATCGCGCTCCATCGATCCGTTTTGTTTCGCGACCGGCGAAACGCTGAGGCCGCAGCTCGAAGTGCGATAGCTGCCTGAAAATCCGCGAGAGTTCACAAATACGCGGAGGCCCACGTAGGAATCGAAGGACGCGCCTTCCGAGTTCTGAATCCGCGCATCGGTTGCGAAGGCGACCTCCTCGGCGCGTTTCGCCTGGGCTATTTTCCAGTCGGTTTCCATACCTTCGATAGCACCGTCATAGAGCGCGAGATCCTCCTTCCGGGAACCCAGGTCGGACTCATCCGGCAAACCGGCGAACGGATCTTCACTAGTGATTTTGGCGAGCTCGATGGCGCCGCGCACCATGGTCGCGATTCCTTCGGGAGTCAGATCCGAAGTGTAGGACGATCCTCCGTGCTTGCCGACGAGAACACGAATTCCAGCGGCGCGCGAGCCTGCTTCTTTCAGGCTCTCCACTTCACGCATTCGAACCGCGGAGGAAAATTCCTCGCCTTCCATGATGGTGCATTCCGCATCGGTGGCTCCGGCAGCAAGAGCACGCTTCACCGCATCGGCGGCAAGCGTTTCGAGATTATCCATGCGCCGTTCCACCCACGGTCATCCGGTCGATTTTCACGGTGGGGATTCCGACGCCCACGGGCACGCTCTGACCTTCTTTACCGCAGACGCCGACGCCTTCGTCGAGTTGAAGGTCGCGGCCCACCATGCTCACATACTTCAACGCTTCCGGACCGTTGCCGATCAGTGAAGCGCCGCGCACGGGGCGGGTCAATTTTCCGTTTTCGATCAGGTAACTTTCCGTCGCTGAAAAGACGAAATTGCCGCTGGTGATATCCACCTGGCCTCCGCCGAACGTCGCGCAATAGAGGCCCTTCTGGACCGATTTGATGATCTCTTCGGGATCGCTTTCACCGGCGAGCATGTACGTATTGGTCATCCGAGGCATGGGAATGTGCTGATAACTTTCGCGCCGCCCGCTGCCGGTCGAAGTGTTGTTGGTCAGGCGGCTGGACAATTTATCCTGCAAATAGCCCCGTAAAACACCATTTTCGATGAGCACGTTCTTCTGCGTGGGCATGCCCTCATCGTCTACGTTTAAGGATCCGCGGCGGCTGCCGATGGTCCCGTCGTCGATCACGGTACAAAGAGGACTCGCCACCTGCTGGCCGATTCGGCCGCTGAACGCGGAGACGCCTTTGCGATTGAAGTCCGCTTCCAATCCGTGTCCGACGGCTTCATGAAGAAGGATTCCCGGCCAGCCCGGACCGAGCACCACCGTCGTTTCTCCGGCCGGCGCATCCACCGCATCGAGCTGCACGATCGCCTGACGCGCGGCCTCTCGAGCGAAATGTTCCGGCGTTTTTTCCTTCTCGAAAAACTCGAGAGTAACGCGCCCGCCGCCGCCCGAATGTCCATGCTGCGGCGGACCATCGCCCTGACGCGCGAGCGCGCTGACGCTCATCCGCGCCATGGGTTGACGATCGAAACTCAAGCGTCCCTCACTGGTCGCGACCAGAACGTTGCGCAAACTGTCGGCGTAGGTGGCTTGCACCTGAAACACGCGCGGATCGTAAGCGCGGGCTGCAAGGTCGGCGCGCTTCACCAGTTGAACACGGTCGGCGAGCCCGGTTTCATGGGGCGCGGAGAGCATGGGATACAAATTATGCCGGCGCGTTTCCTCGAAGCCGGTCTTGACGATGGTTGCCGGACCCTTGGCGATATGCGCCGCGACACGTGCGGCCTTGCGAATTTTCTCGGGACTTAAATCGTCGCTATACGCATAGCCGGTGCGTTCGCCCGAGATGACGCGGACGCCAACGCCGAGACTGACGCCC
Source organism: Bryobacterales bacterium (assembly GCA_963698105.1). Lineage (GTDB taxonomy): Bacteria > Acidobacteriota > Terriglobia > Bryobacterales > Bryobacteraceae > Palsa-187. The sequence continues at coordinate 88,499 of CAVOPN010000016.1, read as the reverse complement.
TCCGTCGCACTCTTGACGATTCCCTCATCGAGGCCGATCGAGGTGGTCGCCAGATATTCGAAATAAAGGTCGGCATATTCGCCGCCCGCCGAAAGAGCCTCACTCAGATAGGACTCAAGATCGTGTTCGGTAATGCCGAATCGCCCGGCGAAGAAAGATTGGGAAAGACCCATACTTCGAGGGTATCACCTCACTTGAAACCTCACGCCCACGGATTCACGACTTTGATGCCGCAATGCTCAAAATCGCGGATGTTTCGAGTGGCCAGAGACGCGCCGAGGGAATGGGCAATTGCCGCAATTCGGGCATCCGCTTCCGAAATCGGCCTGCCCCTGACTCGACGCCCGGCGGCGATTTTGGCATACGACTCAGCCGCATCGCTATCGAAAGGCAGGATGCGATCCGGGAAAATTTCTGTCAGTATCCGCGCGATGGCAGTTTCCAATTCGGACCTGCGTCGTCCTTTTGGCATCCGCGCGACTCCGTATAACAACTCCGCTTGCGTGATTGCCGTCGTGAACACACTCGAGCGTGGTTCGAGAGCCAGCCAGCCGAGAACAGCGGCGGACCCGTTAAGCTTAACCGCTTCGGAAAGAACGTTGGTGTCCAGAACGGTCATCTGAGCGACGATCACTTAATCGAAAGTTGGAGGCGGCCGCATGGGACCCCGGGGGATATCCGGCAAGTTTATGCCGCCAATGGGCTCAACGATACGACGTATGGACTCGACGATATTCTCCTCGGACTCTCTTTTTTCGGCCAACGCAACCCTCAGAATCTGGCGAGCCTCTTCTTCCATGGATCGGCCGTTCCGGGATGCCCGGATGCGAAGCTTGCGCTTGGTTGAATCCTCCAGGCGGCGAATTGTGATGCTTGCCATACTTCAGATTACCACTGCTATCAATGATTGCACTCCCTCCTACGGCTCCGTCGTGAAAAATTTTAACGCGCCTGGTGCAAATCTATCGCGGGAGGTTGACACTCGCGGCGAACAAAAATTCGATGCTCTGAAAATTGTCATTGGCGTTAGATTGGCGTTACTTTAACGCCGGACTCCCTCCCAGCACCCTCATCCCCTGGCTGACGCCAGGGGCTATAGCCCCGGCCTGTCAGGGCGGGGACCCCCGATCGGTGGAGCAGTAACGATATCGCGGGGACAGCTTACCAGGTTGCATATCTTTCCCGGGTTCAGTGTCTCACGGGCATGCTCGCGCTAGTGCGGGTGTACACGGGAAGTCGTTGATTAGGGGGCTGATTTCGCGCAGCGAAATCCTATGTCGGCCGACGCATACCGCTCGGGAATCGGGCTCCATTCATATCCGACGGCGAATGCCAGTGGGGTGTTGAATGAACCGCCGCGAATTTCGATCCACTTTTCGTCCATGGCCGGAGGGGGTTTCAGCAATCTCGCGAAACGTGCAACCTGCTCCTTGCCCGGTTTGATTTCGGCCTCCACCATTTCCCACGCATTTCCGGCCATCTGATACTCCGGATACGCCGCGTACGACTTCACCGGCTTCAAGGCGCGGCTCGATACATTCGCACGCGATGGATCCTCCTCAGAGCCCCAGGGATATTTATTGCCGGTGGTTCCGCGCGCCGCACGCTCCCATTGGAGCGCGGTCGGCAATTGCTTTCCCTTCCATGCCGCGAATTTTCGGGCCTGCGCGATCGTCACGCGCACCACCGGGAGGTCCGCCTCGGCGGCCGGCGCCGTGCATCCCATAGCGCGGCAATATTCCGCAAAGTCGGCATTCGAGACTTCCGTCTCGTCGATGTAAAACGCCGGCAGCGACACAGGCGTGTTTTGCGGACCCGACAAAAACGTCCCGCCCGGAACGTAAATCATCCCTGGGACAGGCGGCGCCGGGGCAGGCTGTTCTTTCGCCGGTGGAGGAGTCGCCACGGGCGGCTTGCCGCGGGCGATCCACCATGCCGTTCCGGCTCCACCGATCGCCAGCAATAACAGGGGGACGGCCCAGATCGCTTTCGAGCCCGACGCAGGCTTGGGCGCGGAGGGAGTATTCACCAGGAAAGGAATCGTCTTCGACTCCGCCGGCTGCGTCCCGGCGGCGGAGCCTGCAATGACGCCGCGCAGCTCCTCGATGACCGGCCGAAAGCTCTGCGGCCGATCCTCCGGCTTCTTCTCCACGCATCGCAACACCAGCGCGCGCACCTGCGGAGGAACGCCCGCGTTCACCAGCGGCGCGGGATCCAAGGTCACATTGAGAATCTGATACAGCACCGCTTCAATGGAATCGCCGTTCACGCCGCGATGGCAGGTGAGCAATTCGTAAAACAACATGCCGAACGCGTAAATATCCACCAGCGGCGTTGCCGGCTTTCCCGCCACCTGCTCCGGAGCCATATAAAACGGGGTTCCCATCGTCATCCCGGTCCTGGTCAGGGACAGGTCCGCCGCTTTCGCGATCCCGAAATCCATCAGCTTCACGCGCCCTTTGGGATCGATGTGGACATTTTCCGGCTTGATATCCCGATGCACGATGCCGCGCGCGTTCACGTATTCGAGCGCCTCAGCGATTTGGAGAGCGATCTTCAACCGGTCCATGATGCTGCCGCAGCGGCCGGCGCCGATCGCATCGCGCAGGTCTTCGCCCTTCAAATACTCCATGACGATGAACGGCCGCCCTTCGTGCTCGCCGAAGTCGAACACGCTGACGATGTTTTCATGCTGAATATTTCCGGCGAGCCGCGCTTCCTGCAAAAAACGCGCCTTCGCCTCAGCATCGCGGCATGCTTCTTCAGTCAGCAGCTTCACCACCACGGGCCGATCGATCACGGTATCGCGCGCCCGGTAGACGTGCGACATGCCTCCGCCTAAAAACTCCAGTAATTCGTATTTGCCGACCATCGCCGGTGTCTGCATGGGCTAAATTACGTGAGTCAGGGAGAGCGCCACATAGACCAGAGCCATCAGCACCACCATCGCGACGCCGGCCAGAATCATCAGCCCGGCTTGCGATTGCAGAGGCGCGGGTAAATTGCGCACGAACCCCGGCAGGCCATCGATACTTACGGCGCGCTGCGGGGGCGGTGCTTCGGAAAAAGCGGTGACGGTCGAAATCATGGAGCCTTCCGCGTGCGGCGATTCCGGCTGCCTGGCGGGCGTCGGGACAGGCTGGGGTCCGGTTCGTCCGCGCCCGGATATCGGCCGAGTGGGATCCAGAATCCGCTCCAATTCCTCCACCACTACGCCCAGGCCCGGCGGCCTTTGCGCCGGCTGCTTCGCCGTGCATCGTTCGATCAGGCTGCCGACGGCCGCGGGAAATTTCGGCGGCTGCAATGGCGCCAGGTCGATGGGCTCATACAAAATCTGGTTGAAGATTTTCTCCACCGATTCACCGGTGATCGGCTTCAGCTCCGTCAATACCTCGAACAACAAAATCCCAAATGCGTAGACATCCGCCTGGGTCGTCACGGCCTGACCCAGCACCTGCTCCGGAGCCATATAATACGGGGTCCCCAGCGTGAATCCGGCGCGAGTAAGCGCGATCCCTTCCGATTTCGCGATGCCGAAATCCATCAGTTTCACTTTGCCCGTCGAATCCAGATTGATATTCTCCGGCTTGATGTCGCGATGGATAATTTTCCTGGTGTGGATGTAATCGATGGCGCGCGCCACTTGCACGACGATCTTCAAACGGCTGGGAAAATCTCCCAGATGCCCGCGCTTGATGGCGTCGCGCAGACTCTCGCCTTCGAGGAACTCCATCACCATGAAGGGCCGTCCCTGGTCCTCACCGAAATCGAAAACGTTGATGATGTTTTCGTGGCTGATATTGGAGGCGGTGCGGGCCTCCTGCAAAAATCGCGCCTTGGTTTCCGTATCCCGCAGGCCCGCTTCGGTCAGAATCTTCAGCGCGACGCGGCGGCCCAGCACGCTGTCTTTGGCGCGATAGACATGGGACATGCCTCCGCCCAAGAACTCTTCGAGCTCATACTTGCCAATGCGCGTGTTTTCGGGCATTTCCGCCATCAACGTGCCACCGGAACGACACATCTCAGTTTAGACAAAAACTCTTTGCTGAATACGGCCGGACCCGTCGTCCCCACGCTGAAATCGTAGGTCAGAGGCTTGCCGTTGATCTTCGTCGGCTGCTGATCGCGGCCGGATGTGACGCTCCAGCTGAACAGGTTTCCGGTGGTCTTGTCGGCATCCGCGAAGAATCGGAACACGGACCAGGGCCCGTCATAAGTTTTCGCCTGCTGCGGCAAACCGCCTCCCGCGAGCTTCAGGTCCAGTTCGAAATTCCGTGTGCCGGTGCCCGGCCATACATAGGAATGCTGCGTACCGCCCTTGAGCTTGGAGGGCACTCCGTTAATAGTCACGTCGAATTCGTCGATCAGGTCGGATTTCTGGGGCGTCAATGAGTATTGATAGCTCATCTCCGTCCCGGAATCACCATAAATCGCCCGCGAAAATTTCATGAGGTTGCCGATAAACGCCGCGAATCCGGGGCTGAGCGGGGTTCCGCCCGCCGCCGAGCATTCGCCGTTCGAGCATTGCAGCACGCTCTTCAAACTGCCCTCGTAATAAACCCACAGCTTGCCCGATTTCGGCTGGAGCAACGCCGCCAGATCGTCGAGCTTCACTTCATCCTTGGCCTGCGCGTCGAACGGAAATTTGTGGAGAGTCGCCTGATTGAACGCCGTGCAGAAGCTTTGACCGGAGCCTTTCAAATCGCTCGAGACCATTCCATCCAGATACTTGATCGGCTGGAGCAACAATTCGAGGGACCGCTGATCGATCTGCGCCTCCGGGTCCGGTGGAAAGCTCGCGCCCAGCTGCCGGGCGGTCAGTGTGGCCGATTGTCCGCTATCGCGCATCGCGTGGGAGGCGTCCTCCTTATTCGCGGACGGATCCGCCGCGCGATCCACCGCCTGTTGCAGCGCCTGCAAGCCCGAATTATAAGGCCGATTCGCATCCACGATATATAACTGCGCAGTCGGGCATGGTACCACGGCCTGCGCCGCCTTGAATTTATCCGCGACTCCGGGCACGTCCACGCAGGTATTTTGCGAGGTCCACCAGAATAACGCGAGCAATGGCGCACCGCTTCCGGTCAGCAAAGTAAGCTTGCTAGACGCATCTTTCAATCCGCCATAGCGATTCACATTGCTTTTCTTCAGAACGTTGCGCCATTGTGCGATGTAATCGGCCGCATAGCGATCCATCAGCCCTTTTTCCATCGTGGCTTTGTCGGGCATCTGGCCTTTGTAAGGACCCAGCACCCACTCCTCGCCCGCGAAATTCTGCTTGCGAATCGCGTCCTGCACCACCTTCGCGCCATCCTTCGTAAACGCCCCGCGCACGGCTTCAGAGCTGGTCACGACTGCCGCCGTGCCAGGGAATTTCTGATTGAAACTGACCGGCGGAAATTGCTTGTCCGCCATGCCGAGCAGCCCTTGATACACGCGCTCCAGTCCTGAGAACTGCGACAGATAAACGCGCGCCCGCATTACCGCGCCATCGTCCGCAATGGAAGAATACGGGTTGCCGTTATGCAGATCGGACGCGTAAAAATCGAATTGCCGTTTCGCCAGATCCAGCCGCTCCTTGCCGATCTCGCCCTCTCTGTTCCCAATCCATTTCGCATCCAGCTTCGACGCGAGAAACGATTGGAGCCCGGCATCCGACGTCCGCTTCCATTCCGAAGTGGTCAACAGATAGGATTTCAAAGTGTCGTACGGCGCGCCATAATCGTCATTCGGTCCCGGCGCCGCCGGTGAGCGCTGAAGCGTCGCGAGCATCTGCGCCTGTGTCCATCCGAACAATAACTGCCGGAACTTGGTGTAGTATATTTTCCGCACGTCCGGCAGAATGTCGCTGCCTTTATAAAGGCCCCAGCGCAAGCGTAGCGGCGGTCCGGTGCGTTCATAAGAAGTAAGCGTGGCGAGCGACTGGCGCACGGTTTCCAGCTTTTGCAGTGAATCGATTCCCGGCAGCGCGCCGCCCGTGCCTTCGCCCGCCGGAATCCCTCGCGACGCCGCCAGCGATTCCTGTTCCAAATCGCGATTCCCAAAGTACGACCACGTCGCCAGGCCGCAATAAATCAGGCAAATCGCAGCGGCCGCCAGCAGCAAAATCCGCTTCACCAGACTCGTCTTCGTACTCGACCCACTGGCCGCGCGCGCATTCGCGTCCGCCAGGACGACATCGTTGAACAAGTGACCTAGAAATAACCACTGCGGCACCTTTCGGCCCGCGCCTCCCGCCGCCTGCGCCACTCCCTGCCGTGCTTTTTGCTCGGCCTGAAAACCCGCGCGAAACATTCGCGTCGCCCCACCCACTTCGGCCTGCTCCGCGGGAGTCGTTGGCGCGATCAGAGGCGCCTCGGGAGTTTCCGCGGCCGCCACCGGCCTCACGCCGGAAAAATAAAATCCGCGCAAAAATGGACCCGCGCGCAACTGGCTCGGCCGGCATACATCCACCAGAAACTGGACCAGCGCGTTTCTCAGCTTCCGGAATTCGCGCGGAAATTCGTAGGCCTGCGGCAGTTTCGTGGCATCGCCTTCCCGCGGTAGCAGGAGCAGCCGATGGTCCGCGAAGGAATGGAAGAGCTGGTTGAACGCCCACGTCAGCCTCTGCGTCTCTTCCTCCGAATACACCCCGCTTGCCGCCGCGGCCCGGATCGGCAACGTCGCTCCCACCACCTGCCCGGCCTCTTCCGGATTCAAATTGCGGACAAACTCGGCAAAGAACGGGATCCGGTCGGCGCGTGTGAACAGCACGTAGACCGGATAACTGATCCCCAGAATCTCCGAAATCTCGCCCAGCCTCGCTTGCAGATAGCGTGTCGCATTCGCGATCGCCTCCGTTGCGCCGGCCCGTGTGAAGGTTTCGAGGTCGAAGCACAACAGCACGCCCCGCGGAGCCTGCCCGCTCGCGCCCATCGATTTCAGCGGCGAAGGCTGTAGCTTCTTCACCAGCGCGGTCCACGATTGCGGGTTCGCCATCAGCGCTCCGCCCGCCTCGACAAATACCGTTCCGCGCGCGAAAAAAATGTTCGCGGCGCGCGTCGGCGCCACGGCGTTATCCTGATAAACCTGTCCGGCCAGCACTTCCGGATCGAGGCCGGAATTTAGAATCGTGCTGGTCTTGGCCGTCCCTTTATCGCCGATCACAAAAATCATCGGCAGATTCGCCACGCCCGCGCCGCCCTTGGATTGCGCCAGCTTCGCGCTCGCCTCGCGAATCAGGGGATCCGCATCGCCTCCGCCCGCCGGTGCCGCGGCCCTTGACGGTCCCGAGGACGCTCGCTCAATCCCCTCCTCCGTCTTCCGATGAAAATACATCGTGACCGCAGTGACAATCAGCGCCACCGCGCCCAAAACGATCCCGCCGACAATCACCATCGGACTCATGCGCCCGCCATCCTGCTAATATCGTTCGACCCCTGATTCAGCAGCACCACGAACACGCCGAACAGCACCGCCATCAGCACCACGCACGCAATCAGGATCACCGCCATCCGGCTCACCCACGGATCTCCTCCAGTTTTCACCGGAGCTTCCACCGGCAGTTGCCAGCCGGGCGCGAGCCACGCGCTGGTCTGCCGGATCCTCTGGATTCTCTCGCCCGTCTGCATGGTGATTCCGCGCAATTCGCCGCGTCCGCCCATGCTGTACCGTCCCGCAAATCCCAGCAGCAACGCGAGCTGATACATCTCGAGCAGATCGGCCAGGTCCTGCGAATCCGTCCGCGTCATCAGCTTTTGTAAATTCTGAAAGAAAATCTCACCCGCCACGTGATGCCCGTAGCGCTCCTCCTGCAAAGGCTGGCGAGGCCAATCCGCGAACACCGGCAAGCGCAGATTCAGTATCGACTCATCCAGAAACGCGACCGCGGCGAACACCGCCAGCTCGATATCGTCGGTCGGATACGACCTGCGGCGCGCATCCTCTTCGGCCTGCCGCACGGCGCCCCAGATCTGGGCGCGAAACGACGCCGCGTCCGCCACCTGCTGCCGGTTTGAGCGCAGCCGCTCGCCCACCGTCAGCAGCTCCTGAAATACGAACGCCAGATTTTCTACCCGCCGCGTAGGTTGTGTCGCCGTCATGATGTTTCGAGTACCACCAGCAATTGCACCTCAGGATCCGGCAGATCGCCCGGCACATACAGCCCGATCTGCCGCGTCTGCACGATATGGTCCCAGCACGGACCGTTTCTGCTGACGCTGAAATACTGAAAATCCGCGCGCACCGGAATCGCCGCCGGAGGCACAGATAAATGCGTCAGCGCCATGCCCGGCAGAGCCCTCTTCACCAGCTGCGGCAGGAAAATCTTCGAACATAATTTCACGATCTGCCCCGTCTTGGCGATCAGATCCGGCTCGCTGATCTTGCTCCGCACCCCGAAAATCCAGCGCGCCCGATCAAGGCAGCGCTGATCTTTCACGTCGGCCTCATAGAAATAATCGGCTCGCTTCACCAGCGGAATATCGATGTACTGCGTCGGCACGATGGTTTCCAGATGGGTTCGTATGTGGTCGTCAAGCAGCCCGAAGCATTTTGAAAGATCGCGATGATCGTACAAAGGCAGATCGCGCGGATGGGAATCGATCGCGAACGTGCACAGCGCTCCGCCCAATTTCAGCATCTCGATATACAGTGCTTCCGGATGCCCCCTGCGTGTCAAATAATGATGACGAAGCGGAGCGAGCGCCGAATTGACGGTATGCAGCAGCCAGAAATTCGCGATTTCCGTGGTCGAAAATTCCGCCCACGACTTCCCTGCCCCGCTGCGGGCGAACCGTGTACTCTTATCTTCCAGGATCTCGATCAACCGGCCTGCCAGCGACATGATCCTCTCGCTCGCGCTAAACTCCACGCACGGCGGAATGAAATCCGGGTCGAAGACAAATTGCCCCGATCCATCCCTTTTAATCCGCGCAATCGCGAGCGTCACCAGATCGTCCGCCGGTTCCGTATCCAGGCGCAGCGAAATATTCTTCCGCCCCACTTGCACCGGCTTCTCATCGCGCCCTGTAGTCTCGTCGTACAACACACGAGTCTCCGCGCTATATCGCTCGATACCTCGAGGCGCAACGGCCAGCATCACGGTAACGGCATCCTGCGCCGGCGGAAACAACTCCGCAATACTCCGGGCCTCCGGCAGCGCATCGCTCTCCGGCATATGAAAAACCAGGCCGTCCGGAAAAATTCCACGCGCGTGCACCAGCGAAACCGTCCCGTTCTTCAAAGCCTCCGCATCGAGCTGCGCCGCCACCAGCCCCCATGGCTCGAACCATAGGGAAGAGGTGGTAAATCGAGCCGAATCCTCGAAGTATCGGGACTGCGCCTGAAAATGATGCGGCGCCAGGTACATCCCTTCCGACCACACGACTCGCGAGAGATATTTCATTGGTGCTGGATGATACTTTATCATCAGAGAGGTGGTGTTCTCATGGGCCAGGTAATCGACAGAAAAGAAGTCCACGACTTGATCGACCGGATACCCACGGAACGGCTTCCAGCCGCGGCAAGATTTCTTGAATCTATGTTGCCGCTACCGACCGACGATGAGCCAGTAACCGAGGGAGATCGCCAGGCGATCCTGCGTTCGGAGGCTTGGTTCAAGGAACATGGCGGAAGGGGGATCCCAATGGCAGACGTTCTCGCCGACTTCGGCCTGAAGATGGAGGACTTCCCGCTGAAAGACAAGGTGATTGACTCCACCGATTGAATGGTCTCCCGAGGCGCGCTCCGACAGCCGCCGCCTCGACAAGCGCGCCGCTATGCGCATATTCGAGCAATTAGCAGAGTTCGCTGCCACGGGCCACGGCGATGCCAAAGAGTTGCAGGGAGAATTCGCGGGCAAGCGCAGATTGCGGGTGGGAGACTACCGGGTTATCTTTTCCCAAACGGGCGAGATTCTGCAGATCCATCGTGTCAGGCGCCGGAGCGAAGCGTATCGCTGACGTATACCGTCGTGATCGTGCAAACGACAGAAGTTACGTCAGCCGCGTTTCCTTCCTCTCTCCCAACGAGCGTGTGGTGAACCTTTTTTCGACGGCTTTATGGAGCGGTGGCCCTACTGCGCCGCACCCACCCCCGGACCCCGAGCAGCCGGCTTCCCCGCATCCAAATGCTGGAAATTCAACATCGCATTAAACAACAAAAAATAACTGCCGTGTGTCTCACTCCGCCACATCGGATTATTCGCGAACATCAGCACGTGCCCCTTGCCCATCTGGCAATCGATGACCGCCGCCTTCCCCGCGAGTTCGCTACCTCCGGCCATTTCTCCTGAAACCAGCAGCTCACTTTCTGGCGCGAACCGTAAAATCACTCGCGGAGCCGGCCCGGCATTCCCGCCGCCTCTTCCTCCCCGGCCACCGCCTCCCGCGTTAGCATCGTCATCCGGACCCCCGCCCGCCACCGCCGCGCCCGTCGGTGGCACGAACAGCGGACGCCCCTGCGGTATATCGGGATCCGTCATAGTGCCGCGACCCGAAGGACGATTCGGCCCCGTATCGCTGGCGCCCCCGCGTCCCCCTCCTCGACCGCCGCCACCGCCGCCGCGCCCTCCAAATCCGCCGCCTCCGCCCACATTCAACAGCGGAGCCGAATTAAAGTACACCGCCAGAGTATCGCCATACCCATAAGCGATCGGGCTGTTCTTATCCGCGAACACCGCGTTCACCACGCTCCCCTGCGCCTTGAGCGCCACCGGAGCCTGCACCGAAACGCCCTCCACAAACCCGTAATCGATCGGAATCGTAGCGTTCCCTGTGATCGTGATAAACAACCCGCCCTCCTCGACGAATTTGTGGAGCGCGAATATCCCCTCAAAACCCATCCCCGGACGCATATCGTCGGTCGTATCCGGAGCCCCCGCCAGATTGGGCGTAATCGTCGACCCCTTAAACGGAATCGGATCGCCCGTCGCCGTCGGCCGCCCATTCACAATCGATTGCGCCGACCCTCCCACCGGCCCAAAAATAATCACATCGTACTTCGACCGCAGATCCGTCATGGTCTTCAATTTCTGATCGGCGATGTAGTCGTAAGGAATGTGCAGTTGGTCGAGCGCAATCCGATACCATCCCTCATTCTGCGTATTCGTCCAGGTATGAATCAGCGCGATCCGAGGCGCGGGAATCTCGTGCATCGCCGTCTTCGGCATCTCCGAAACTGCGACCACTCTTAATCCCAAGTCCTTCGCAGCCGCATCCAGTTGTGCCCGCAAATCCGCAGGAGCCCCATCCGTCTTGATCACGAACGTCCCCGCATTGAACTTCTGATAAGGAGCCTCCAGCGCCGACATCTTCACGTTCTTCAATCGGTACCGAAACGTAAACAAAGTGTTGTCCGTATTGTTATTGATCAAATAAGCGGCCGCCGACCCCGCTCCCGTCACCGACCCTTCGAACTTAGCCGGCGCCGAGACCATCGACATCGGAGCCTTCAAAATCGCTGCATCCGTTACCCGGATCGTCTTCACGTTATGCAACGCGCCCAGCGTCCACCCCGTATCGTCGTAGGGAGGCGGATCGTTCACGTTGTAATACTGCGTATCCAGCAGCATGTCCGCCATGCGGCTATAAGGCTGATCCATGCGCACCACGTAACTGCCCGCCGGAATCTTCACCTTCCCCGATTTCTGCGTGACCTCCGTATCGGCTGAAGTCTTCTGGACCTCCACGCCCTGGATTTGCAGCAGATCCATCAACCCCGCCGCGCCCACCGGCCGGGGATCGTCGCTCGGCACGACCCACGCCGCCGGACCCTCATTCGCCCACTTGTTGACCGACCTCTTACTCTTCAAATAAAAATTCCCCAGAAATTCCTTCCGATTCGTAGCCGTATAATCCATCGCGAACAGAATCGCGCTCTCCTGCAAATTCACGTTATTCCGCAGCGACCAGTTCACCCTCGGCAGTGGAGGATTCGGCCGGAACCAGGTTCGCGATGTCGAATTCGCTGGAACAGTCCGGATCGCCGTATCCGCCCCGCCCGCCCCGAACGTTTCATAAAACCGACCGATGGAGTTATGCCCATTCGCGATATAAAACATGTAATTCGGCGCCCACCCGTCGTAATATCCGTGCGTCCACACGCCCGGCACTCCGCGCTTGGTCATCTGCTCGATTTCCAGATACGCCATCTTCTGCCACTCATCCACCACAATCGGATCCAGCCACGCGTTATAAGGACCCATCCCCGTCGACGTATAAAGAAACGGCACCGATTCATGCAGATCGTGCAGCACCGTCGGATGCCAATCTAAGAACGCGCCCATCATGTTGCGCGACAGCGCCAGCGCCATCGACATCCCGTCGCGATTGTTGTCGTGCGCCACGTATTTGCCCCAATAAACCAGGTTCGGCGCGGGCTTCTTCGGAAACTCCTTGCGATAGTTGTACACGTCCACTTCACGATCATGCCCATCCACTTCGCTGCACGGAGTAATCAGCACGATCATGTTCTTGCGAATATTCTGAATCAGCGGCGTATCCTCGACCGCCAGCCGGTACGCCAGCTCCATCAACATTTCCGGCGACCCGGTCTCCGGAGAATGGATCGACCCCGATGCCCAATAAAACGGCAGCGCCTCATTGGCGATCAGCTCCGCGGCCTTCTTGTCATCCGTCTTCCGCGGATCGGCCAGCATCGCCGTAATCTCTTTATACCGGTCCAGCTTCGCGATGTTCGCCTCATCGGACACGGCCACCAGCATGGTGTCGCGCCCCTCTTCGGTCTTGCCGATCGAGAAAATCTTCACCCGCTTCGATGCCTTTTCGAGCGCGTTCATGTACGCGTAGATATCTTTCGAATACGTCAGATGATTCGGCGCACCCGCGATATACCCCAGCACCTTTTCAGGCGTCGGCACCGTGGCCGAAGCGGGCAAATGATCAACCAGCTCGGTGAGAAAGAACTTCTCCGTAGTATCCGCAAGAATCTTCGCGGTGTACCCTGGATCGTTAGTTTGCGGCGCAACAGCAGCCGCTGGCGCAGCCCTCCTAGTCTTCTGAGCCATCAACGAAACCGCGGCAAGGGCCAAGGCAAGCAGAACGCGTAAACGCATAATCCCGCTATGATACCGCTTCAGAAATGTGGCGGGAGCTTCAGCTCGCGGCGACAACATGGCCCTCGTCCCTTTATGTCTTCTGTCATTCTGACCGGCAACTCATTGCCCCAAGTCGGCACGCCCACCGCAAATCAGGAGCGAAAGTCGGTGCCATTTGCTCTCAACCATTCAGTGGTGGCACAGGCTTCAGCCTGTGATAGATTTTTGACGCAGCCTTTTCAACTCGGAGAACTGGAGCATAAGATTGACAGACATTCAAAGATCTTGATATTTTCGATGATGAAATTAAGCCTTCTTATAACGGCTTTCTTCGAACTTGGTTCCTTTTGTTTCGCGAACACAATTACTGTCGACTTCTCTGGGACGATTTCGACCAGCAGCCTTGCCGGCGTGGCCGTGGGCGACCCTTTCACAGGCTCGATGACCTACGAAACCACGGGAACGGTCCTCGGCAGTGGCCCTGGATCTATAAATTACGGATTCTACCAGCCGCAAGACGGGGTCGTAATTAACGTGGACGGGTTCACGTTCGCAGGATCCTCGTATCTGAATATGAATATCGTCGACCCACCCTACACCACGATTCCGGACCATACCGCGGATTCGTTGCAGGGATCCTCCGACGGTGTATCTGGTAGCCTCTTCACGAATTATCCGGGACTCAGGTTGGACTTCGACCTCGCTTCGTTCTCCGTAAATCCTCTTCTCGTTCCCTCAAATGCGATTCCGAACCCTTTCAACCTCGCTGACGTTTATCTTCCAGGAACAACCGCGGACCCGGCGCAAGTGTACGCTCAACTCGACAATGGCTCGTCGGACTTTACGATCCTAGGAAACATTACGGCGGCATCGGTGGCGCCCGAGCCGTCAACGCTCCTTTTTGCCGGAGCCGCGCTAGCTTTTTTATTCCGCCGTCGGCGATCCGGCGTGTCTAAAAAGATTTCCTGACCAACATATCTTCGCCCGCTTGTTGCGGCCTCTGCCACAATATTAAGTACGCACGCTCCAGCCCCTGATAAGAAATAATAGTCACCGGCGTCGTGCCGAACGAAATTGCCACCTGATCCGCAAGGCTGTCCCACTTTTCGCGCCGGCCACTCATTCGACGGCTTCAGGTTTTCAGTTCCTTCACCGCAGCGATGTTTTCGCGAGTGTCGACGTGTCCGTGTTCGCTAAGTCCCCAGATTCCGCGTAAAATCATTCGTATGTCCGAATCCGAACTCCTGGTCGACCTCCTCCAAACCGGCTACAACGGCACCCCCTGGCACGGCCCGTCGCTCGTCCAAAACCTCAACGACTTAACCGCCGCCCAGGCGACCCAAAAGCCCATCCCTAACGCCCACTGTATTTGGGAGCTCGTCCAGCACGCCACCGCCTGGATCAACGTCGCCATCAACACCATCGACGGCCAGCAATACGCCATTCTGACTCCGGAGCAGGATTGGCCCGCCATTTCCTCCACCGACGATGCCGCCTGGCAGGCTGCGCTCGATATCCTCGACAGCTCCATGAGCGCGCTCATCGCGGCCGCCGGCGAAATCCCCGACGATAATCTGTGGCCCAATCTCGATGGCTTCGAATTTAACATTTACTGGCTGCTGATGGGCGTGGTCCAGCACAACGCCTATCACGCCGGTCAGATCGGCCTGCTCCGAAAGGCCTTCGTTTGAAGCTTTTAGCGCTTCTAATCGCGATCTCATTCTGCTCCGCGGCCGATCGTCGAGTCGCCATCACCATCGACGATCTCCCCCGCGGAGGCGACGGCCCCCACGATTACGCCACGGTCCGCGTCATGACCGAGAAACTGCTAAAGCCCATCCGCGACCAGAAAATCCCCGTCATCGGCTTCGTTAATGAAGGACACATGCCCGCGCCCGAACTGCGCAAGATCCTGGATTTGTGGCTCGACGCCGGCGCCGGTCTCGGCAATCACACGCTTTCGCATGCGAACTTCTTCACCACTCCACTCGATAAATTCGAGCGGGAAGTAATCGACGGCGAATCCGTCACCCGCGCCGCCCTCGCCGCGCGCGGCAAGAAACTCGAATACTTCCGGCATCCCTTCTTAAACGTCGGTCCGAACCTCGAAACCAAGCGCGCCTTCGAGCAGTTTCTGGCCGCGCGCGGATACCGGATCGCCCTGTCACCCTCGACAGTTCCGATTATATTTTCGCGGAAGTGTATGCAAATCCTGTGTTTAAAGCAAGAATATTGCAGGATTATATACCCTATTTGCGCACAATTATCCAATTCTTTGAACACCGCGCGGAGGAAGTGACCGGCCGCCAGATCCCGCAAATCCTGTTGATTCACGCCAATCAGCTAAACGCGGACCAGATGCCCGAACTCCTCGCCATGTTCCGCGCCCAAGGGTATTCCTTCATCACTTTAACCGAAGCTTTAGAGGATCCCGCCTACGCGCTCCCGGACGACTTTACCGGCCCCGGCGGCTTCACCTGGATTCATCGATGGGCCAAGGCCAAACACCTTAAATTCACCACTTACGAAGATGAACCGCCCCAGTGGGTCCTTGACGATTACGCTAAACGTCACAAATCGCCATAGCTTGCTTGAGGCTCTCAATCGCGTCCCGCCCCTGGGCCGGCGAGTATTCGTGCGCGATGTAACCCGTAAAGCCTAAATCCGCAATCGTCTTGGCGATAAACCGGTAATTCAGCTCCTGGGTATCGTCAATCTCATGCCGCCCGGGATTGCCTCCGGTATGGAAATGTCCTAAATACTGGATATTATCCTTGATCGTGCGGCAAATATCGCCCTCCATTATCTGCAAATGATAGATATCATAGAGCAGTTTTATGCGCGGCGAACCTACCCGCTTCATCACGTCCACGCCCCACGCGGTGTGGTCGCACATGTAGTCTTTGTGATTCACCTTGCTGTTCAACAGCTCCATGCAGATGTTGACGCCCTTATCCTCTGCGTGCGCCTTTACTCTGTTGAGGAATTTCACACAGTTGTCAGCGCCTTCGGCATCGGGCATGCCCTTCCGGTTGCCGGAAAAAGTGATGATGTTCGGCACCCCGTTGGCCGCCGATTCATCGAGCGCAGCGTGCATCGCCTTTTCCAGGCGATCGTGATTCTCGACCCGATTCAGCGCCTCGGGAATTGTACCCCCCGGGCCGGGCGGATACATTGTTGGGATCAATCCGTATTTTTTGAGCGTCGGCCAGTCCGCCGGGCCGCGCAAATCGTAGCCCACGATTCCCAGGCGGGCGGCCTCGCGGCAGGTGTCTTCAAAAGGCGTGCCGCGCGCGAAAACTCCCTGGGTCACACACTGCTTCAGACGGCCTTTCCGTTCCTGCGGAGCGGCGGCCAATGGCATTGCTGCCAGAGCGGTCACAAAGTTTCTGCGTCGCATATCCGACTATCGTACACGGAGTTAGCACGGATCGGTGCAGAATAATTGCAACCGTGAGTTAGCATACAGCCGTGGATCGCTTACAACAATTTCTAGATCTCGCCGCTGACGCTCCGCCGGAGCGCGATCCGCGGCATTTTCGCACCTGGCAGAGACTCTCCGTCCAGTTGCAGCGCGAGGTGCGGTCGCTGGCATCGCTGAATTTCTTCGCGGCACAAGCGCGCGTCGCGGCCGACCTCGATCGCGCCTACACCCTCATCGTCTATTCGTCGTGCCACCCCTGTTATGGATCCAGGCCGACCGAATTCACTTACGATATTGGCGACCTGGTTACTCTGTCGAAGGTTTTACGATCGATCGGACGGGGCATGCAGACCCGACTCGCCCGGATTTCAGAAGCCATCCATGACGATCCGCGGCTCAGGCGCCGGTTCCTGCCCGTCTGGCATCAGGACATTTTGAAAACGGTGAAACTCAAACCGCGAACGCTCATTGAAATGCTGGCGCGAGAAGGCGTCATGATCAACTCGCTGATTGAGTTGGGCGCCACCCGCACGGAGCGTACCACCAGGCGATTCGTAAAAAACACCGAAAGTCTGGCGCGAATTCTGGAAGTCGATTCAGCCGCGCTTCAAGAGCTGGTGCTGCGCACAGGCATCGAGAACCTGGCCAACGGAGGGATTCTCGAGCACGGTAACGAATTCGCCCCGGGGAGCCCAGACACCGGGATCGGTAGAGACGAAAATAGCAATCACGGGAGTCCCCACAGCCGCAGCCAAGTGGCTGATGCCGGAATCGTTCCCGATGTACAGGCGTGCGGTTGAGATCCAGCAGGCGAGCTCATAAAGATCCTCGATCTGGCCGGGCTCGCACCATCTGACGTCTCTTAGTTTCGATGCGACCTCTTGGAAGTTTTCAAACGGCCAGTTCTTTCTCGGGCTGCTGGAGTAGGGATGGATGATCGTGAAGTCGTCCCTTTTCGCAGGGGGCACCTCGATACGAGGAGGTTTGTCGGGCAGCGTTCGCGCGGGGAAAAAAGTAAAAGGCAGATGCGCCACGGCCTCGCGAAATTCCGGGCGGCCGGTCCCGTACCAGGAATAAATTTCGTCAAACCTTTCGAGTGCTTCGCATTTGGCATCGTCGACAACTCCGACCAGTTCAAGTCCGGTGTCGGCAATAGCTCTGGTCTTGTCGGCAAAGCGAATGAGAGGAAGAGTCGCGCGCGGCGCCCAGACTTCCGTGTAATCCGCCCGAGCCGCTTCAAGCGCAGGCAGCGATAGAATCACATCGCCAATAGCGCCGGGGCGGATTAACAGGCGTCGCATGATTTCAACGCAGATGGCAGGCGGAAGCGCCTGCCCCACTTGTTCTGGCAGCTCATTGCAGCTCATTTAGGTTTGGGGCTAGCCATTTTCAGGGCTTGGGGTTGTTCGTTCGGCTCACAGAATGGACCCGGCTTCCGGACCTGCTGATATTCCGCATCGCTCAATCCGATTCGTTTTCTTAAAGCTTGCTGCGCCTCAGCCAGGGCCGGCGAGTTGAAGCGCCCGCACTTTACCCAATCCCAAACATCGCCGGTGGACCGTTCGACGGCGAAGTGGCCGATTGCCACCGGAGGCTTGCCCCACTCGGCGTGAATGAAATAGAAGCCCTGAAACTCGGCGTCGAACAGCGCCTGATACAGAACGAACCCACGGAGCTTGGTCCAGCCGTCAGGTTTGAGGAGGGCCCGGACCAGATCCTCGGCTTCGTTTACCGTAATCTGCCGCCGCGGCGCACTGCGTCCGGTGACGCAAAGTATAAGGACGAGCAGGATTACGGCTGGACGCATTCTTATCATTATTGAATGCCGTACAGCTTGCGGGCGTTGTCCCGTAGGACCATGCGGGCCAACTCGACCGCACGGTCGCGCGAGATTTCTTCGTCCCGGAGCATGCCGGTCAGGGCGATCCCGATGGCTTCGCGACCGGTTTTGGCGGCAATATAGCCGGCCTCCTCCCATCCAATTTCTTTCGAGAACGGATAGGCGTCGGTGGCGAACAGGACCTTTTCGGGTTCGTATTCCAGCCATTTCCGAATGTTGGCCGACACTTCGCGCGGGTAGCTCGCAAATGTTTGTTCCGAGAAATCGAGGTAAACGTTGGGATTCTCAAGCATGGCCGTGATCTCGCCGATGAAAGGCCAGCCTCCGTGAAGCAGAACGAAGTTGGTCTTGCGCATCGCGGGATCGTGCAGCAGAGGCTCCAGCAGCAAGGGATTGTCGCCGGCGATATCGAAATATCCTCCGGCACTGGCGCTGGTATGGATGTGGACGGCCATCCCGAGGCGTCCGCATTCAGCCGCGAGGAAACGGAAGATATAGTCTTGCAACGTTTTATAGTCGCCGCTCGACGCATAGGCCTTGTCGGCATCGGCTTTGGAGGGATTGCCGATATCGAAGCCGCGGAGGTAGGCCATTTCGAATTTCTCGGCCAGCGCACCGGCCTGTGCGTGGCGCTCGAGCGTGGGGCGCACCACTTTCGATAGATAGTCGTCCAGCGTCGAGGGCTTCGCAGCAACGCCGGATTCGGCGTAGTAACGCTTCAGGAGCTTTTCTTCGAGAGGAAAGAACTCCTTTTTGTCCGGATCCTTCATCATCTGCGTGTTATCAAGAGGATACATGAAGGCATCGACATAGCCTACGAAGCGGAAGCGGGGCGCGCTGACGGGCGGCGACATGGCTACCCGATTGGCCAGCATGATGTCGATACCCAAGGCGTCGAGTACGGCGGCTGGGTTCGTTTTGTCGACGCTCGCCATCTTTTGGCGGGCCTCCGCGACGACCGGCGAATCGACTCTGGTACGGACAGGTTCCGGATAGGCTTCGAGGTGCTCCACGGGGAGCGCGTCGAAGTCCGTGTCCGGAGGGGAGCCGGGGCGGACGGGGTGGGCGTGGTTATCGATGGCTTTGATTTTCGCGATTTCCGCGGCCAGTTGGGGGTCTACGCTTGGGGGTGGAGCGTTGGTACAGGAGCTTAGGAAGATGAAGACTCCACAGACTAAAGTCTGTGCCACCTTCCTCATTTGATTATGTCGATGGGGACGCTGACGTCTATAGTTTTGGGGGTCAGGCACATGCGGTCGTTGCAGGCTTGATAGCGGAGTTTGGCGGTCATCATCGCCTGGCCGGGGGTCGCGGATGCCGAGACTTTGAATTTCGTGATCAGGTCGAAGTTGCCGGTGTAGACGGACAGGGGGGTTTGCGAGAAGCTGTATTTTTCCATCTGCGCGGCCGGGTAGGTCACTTCGGGCGACTCTAGTGGACCGGCGGCCCAGGTCAGTTTCAGAGGAATCAGATAGTCGTCGGTCGGCTTGTTGCTGTTGCAGTGATAGCCGGGGCGCAATTCGAGGGACACTTTTACCTGCGCCGTCGACCCGATTTTCGCCGTGACCTTTTCAGGCGGCGCTACGGTCAGGACGTTGCTATTTTGTGCGAAGCACGGCAGGACGAACCAGCAGGATGCCGCGATTAACAGGCTCCGGCTGCGGCGCACCGAGAAGGTCGACAATGTCATGGGTGTAGTCACTCTTGCTTACCAGTCCGATGTGGACCGCGGCGACGCGGCCTTCGCGATCGATCAGAAACGTGGTGGGCAGCGAATCGACGTCGCCATACATCTGCGCCACAGTCTCCGTGCCGATCATCACGCGGTAATTGATCTTTTTCTGCTGGATGTACGGCTTGACCGCGTCCCATCCATCCTCGTCGAGGGAGATGCCGAGTACCGCGAAATTCTTATCCTTATATGTCTGCTCAAAATCCATGAACCAGGGGATCTCGATCTTGCATGGTCCGCACCAGGTGGCCCAGAAATTCAACAGGACGACCTTGCCGCGATAATCGGACAGCTTCACCGGCTTGCCGTCGGCGTCCTTCAAGTTGAAATCGGGGGCGGGCTTGCGCTCATTCTCGGCCTTGACCGCGGCCTTGACGGTGGAGGAGTATTCCGAGCAGCCGGTAATCGATACGGCGGCACAGAGGACTAGCCCGGCGGCAATGGAACGGAATCTCACGGCTAATTTGATTATATAGCGATCGGCTGCGATGCAAAATTCTTCTGAAACCATGACTTGCGGGCGCGGCGTGCCGCCCGGGGCAAAGTGAACTCGTCATGATGTTCTAATCCTGAAAAAAGGAAGGCGGCGGAATCGCAGAAACTCTCGCAGGCGTAGCGTTTCCACTTGGGGGATCGGGTCTTTGCATCGGATGGATGGAGTTTCAATTTGCGCCATTCGGCGCTCCAACCCAGTTCACCGGGAGCGTCTTCGAAGGCCAGCAGGAGCTCCCAGGTGCGGCGGGTCTGGTTTGACAGACGCACCCAGGCGAAATGGAAAATTTCGTGGATCAGGATGCGCTCAAAGTCTCCGGGAGTTGTTAGCAGGCCGCGATCGAGGAGGATCAAACGGCGGGGAATCGAGGTCGCGGCATGATGGGGACCTAGCGATTTTCGCAGTTCGACACGGATCGGGCGGCCGGACAGAGGGGGGAGCACGGGGTTACGGATTCTGCGCGGTGAAGAAATCGGGGCGAGCGATTACCGGCTTGAAGCGCTTGGAGACTTCATCCAGCCAGTCGGTGAAGTGTTTCTGCTTGAGTTCCTGAACGATGGAATCGCGCACGTTCGCTAGCGGCTGTACGGCGCGCTCCTTAATCTTGATGATGTAGAAAAAGTTGCCGGAGCGGACGGGATCGCTGACGTCTTCGTCTTTCAAGGCGAACACGGCGTCCTTGATTGGCTGGGTAAAAGCGCCGTCACGCGTCACCAATCCGAAATCACCGTCGGTGGCTTTGGAATCGGGGTCTTCGGAATATTGCGTCACCATCTTCACGAAGTCCGCGCCGCCGCGAATGCGGCCGACGATGCTCATGGCCATCTCGTGCGCCTGCTGTTCCGTGTGCTTGTTCTTGCAACCGGCGGCGAGGACCGCAGCGCGCGCGGCTTCCTTGATCTCTTCCTCAGTGGTGCCGGTGGTGGGGGGGACAGGACAGAAGCCGATGGCGATCACTTTGACCCGGGCCATTTCATAGCGGCTCTGATTGTGCGCATAGAAATCGGCGATGGCCTCATCCGGCACGTTGTAGGATTCG
The DNA here is from genome assembly GCA_963698105.1 of Bryobacterales bacterium. Classification (GTDB taxonomy): domain Bacteria; phylum Acidobacteriota; class Terriglobia; order Bryobacterales; family Bryobacteraceae; genus Palsa-187. The sequence continues at coordinate 66,935 of CAVOPN010000016.1, read as the reverse complement.
CGAATCTGATTCACGACGGCTCCGGCAATGATGCGGTCGTGAAGGTACGCCAACTGTTCCTTCAAAGGGCTCTGATCCTGCAAATGCTGCTTCTCGGCCTCGGCGGTGAGGTAGCGCATCACAAACAGACTGCCTAGAAATTGTTGCGGATTATTTTTGGCCATTCCGAGGGCTTGGGGATCGCCGCTTTCGAGGATGCTGCGGATTTCGCCCGCGGTGATGGGCTTGCCATCGGACGTGGCCACCACGGTATCGGGCGGCAGATTGTTGATGGGAAGCTGAAGCGGCGCCTGGGCGCAAAGTACAGCCGCACAGGCGGCAACCAAAGCAAATAGTTTCATAGACGGAAGTTCCTATTATCGTCTGACGTGAAGATAATAGTTCTGTCTCCAATTTACCAGTTTGCTATCGTACAGGAAAGTGCGCCCACTCCTGTTCATCGCCGCTATGGCTGTGCTGGTTTCGTCGTGCCAGAATATGCCGGAGCCTTATGCGCCTCCGGTGCAGAGGCAGCCGTTCGAGGAAGGGCGTCCGCATCGGATGCAGCGCATGGTGAACATGAGCGACGGCGACTGGTCGGCGCACCTAGTGCAGGATATTCAACCGGGTGATCCCGCGCCGTGGAAATGGACCGGGCGGAAGCCGACGGTCAAAGTGGTGGTGCGCACCAATCAGGGGCTGCGGTACAGCATCGATTTCAGTATTGCGGAGGCGACACTCAAAGACACCGGTCCGGTGACGCTGACGTTTCTGGTGAACGGTCATGCGCTTGACAGCATCCTCTATAAGACGGCGGGCGATTATCATTACGAAAAAGCGGTGCCCGCGGAGTGGGTGGAACCGATGAAGGATACTCTGCTGGCGGTGGAGATCGACAAGGTTTGGGTGGCTCCGGCGGACGGAGCGAAGCTCGGGTTTATTCTCACGCGCATCGGACTGACGCAATAATGTGGCAGGCTATCTGGGCGCTGCTGGGAGCGGCCGCGACGGTGGCGGCGTGTTACGCGCTGGGCGCGCTGATGGTGGATTGGGCCAAGGCTCCGCTCAAGAGACCGGAGCGGTTTCCGTTGTCGTTCCTGTTGGGCGCAAGCGTTCTGCACCTGATCATTTTTGCGATGCTGGCGCTGAAAATCGCGTACCGTCCGGCCATCATCGGATTGCTGGCGGTAGCGATTGGATTGGCGATCTGGAAGGGATCGTGGCGATTAAAGGGTGACGCGGTTGCGCCATTGAGCGACGGTCTTAAATATCTCTACGGCGTGATTTTCGCGGGCTTCAGCATCCTTTATTTTTTCCACGCGTGGGCGCCGGAGTTGAGTGCGGATGGATCGGCGTATCACCTGGGCCTGGTGGCTCGATACCTGCGGGCGCACGGATTCGAGAAGGTGATCACCAACATGTACGCGAGCCTGAGCGCGGGCGTGGAGATGCTGTATTTTCCGGCGTTCGCGATCGGAAAGCACTCGGCGGGAGCGCTGACGCATTATGCGTTTCTGATCGCGCTGGCGATGGCGATGTTCGCTTACGGACGGCGCATCGGCCGGCCGTGGGTGGGCGCGGCGGGATCGCTGCTGGTGTACGCGAGTCCCGTGGTCGGCATGGATGGATCGAGCGCGTATAACGACTGCGGAGTCGCGGCGATCGCGTTTTCGGTGTTCTACTTTTTGGAAATCTGGGATCAGCAGAGAGAGCCCCGATTGCTGATCGCGGCTGGATTTCTGGCGGGATATTGTTACGCGGCGAAGTACACGGCGTTCGTGATGACCATTTACGCGGTGGGGTTCGTGGCGTGGAGGGCCCGGAAGATGCGGCCGCTATTGGTGACGGCGGGATGCGCGGCGGTCATGATCGTGCCGTGGGTGGCGAAGGACTGGATTTACATGCAGAATCCGGTGGCTCCGTTCTTCAACAAGGTGTTCCGAAATCCTTACTATCGCGTCGTCTCCGAGCAGGAGTACACGGACTATCTGAGCCGCTACGGCATCGAAAATAAGTGGACGCTGCCGATGGAAGTGATCGTACGCGGTGGGAAAACCGACGGACTGATCGGGCCGATTTTTCTGCTTTCTCCGATTGCGTTATTGGCTCTGCGGCTGCGCGAAGGACGGCGTTTATTACTTGCGGGGACGCTGCTGTTCATTCCTTATCTCAGTAATGTCGGCGCGCGATTCCTGATTCCGTGTCTGCCATTTTTTGCGCTGGCGATGGCGCTGGCGATTTCCTATCCTCCGGCGCTGGGCGCGGTGTTGGTGTTCCATGCGCTGGCATCATGGCCTCCGAATATCCGGCGTTATTCGGCGATGTACGTATGGCGCCTGGACCGGATTTTATGGAAGCAGGCGATTCGGAAAATTCCACAGGATAAATATTTGCGGCAGAATTTCGCGGGGTACGGGATCGCGCGGATGATCGATGAAAAGATTCCAAAAGGTGCGCCGGTGCTGACGGTAAACGGGCTGCCCGATTCCTATACAACGCACGAGATTCTGGTCGGTTTCCAGTCGGCGTATAACGACGATTTGGCGGACATCCTGAATTCGGGGTGGGATGAGAGCCGGCAGCCGACGCGGCGGTGGACGTTCAAATTTCTGGAGAGGCCGGTGCGGAGGGTGAGGATCTTGCAAACCGGCGTGGGCGCTCCGCGAGAGGAATTCAAGGCGCACGAGGTTCGGTTTTATTCGAATGGCGCGGAGCTGGCGCGCGATCCTTCGTGGCGCTTGCAGGCGTGGCCGAATCCCTGGGATGTGCAGATGGCGTTCGATAATTCTCCGGCGACGCGGTGGCGATCGTGGGAGACGGCATGGCCCGGGATGTACATCGATGTGGACTTCGGTAAGTATGAAGCGGTCGATGAGGTACAGCTCGACACATCGTTCGATTACGCGAATCTCAAACTGCAAGTGGAAGCGATGGAGCCGGGCGGAAAGTGGGTGAAGATTTCGGCAGCGCCGCAGACTGAAATTATCAAGGCGCCGGTGGGGATCCGCAAATGGGCCAGCCGGGAACTGCATGCGCGAGGCATCGATTACGTCGTGATGCAGGACACGGATTGGGGCGCGGAGGATATGCGCGAGGATCCGGAGTCGTGGGGATTCCAGCTGCTCGCGCAGGGTTATGGAGCGCGGATCTATAAGGTCGTGGCGCCGTGAAACTTTTCCTGGGAGTGGACGGAGGGCAATCGAGCACGCGGGCACTGGTCGGCGATGAGTCGGGACGCGTGGTGGGCGTTGGAGTGGGGGGTCCATGCAATCACGTGGGGAAGGCGGAGGGTCGCGAGAAGTTTCTTCGCGCGATGGGAGGGTGCCTGCGGGCTGCGGGGTTCGAAGGCGCGGAATTTGAGGCAGCGTGCCTGGGATTCAGCGGCGGGGCGGCGGATAAGGACGCGTACGTTCGGGAACTGATCCGGGCGAGACTTTACGTAGTGACGCATGATGCTTATGTCGCGCTGATGGGCGCGACGGCGGGTGAGCCAGGGGTGGTGACGATCGCGGGAACCGGGTCGATGGCGTTTGGGCGCAATCGGGACGGGCAAACGGCGAGGGCCGGCGGATGGGGATATGTGTTCGGCGATGAAGGGGGCGCGTTCGACATTGTGCGCCAGGCTCTGCGGGCGGCGCTGCGCTATGAAGAGGGCTGGGGTCCGCGGACGGCTCTGCTCGATGTGCTGAGGGCGGCGACGGGCGCTTCGGACGCGAACGATCTGCTGCATCGTTTTTATACCGACGAATATCCGAGGGAGAGGGTGGCGGGGTTGGCGAGAGCGGTGGATCAGGTGGCTCGCGACGGGGACGCGGTGGCTAGAGAGATCCTGTTGGCGGGGGCGCAGAGGCTTGCGACGCTCGCGACTGCGGTGCATAAACAAATATTCGACGAGACCAAGCTGTGCTGCATTTCTTATCTGGGCGGGGTGTTTCGCAGCGGGATTCTGCTGGAGCAGTATCGGGCGTTGATGGAGATGGAGGAAGGCAATCGGGTGGCGGAGCCGGTTTATGGGGCGGCGGAGGGGGCGTTGATTGAGGCTTATCGGGTGGCGGGATTGAGGGTCGATTTAAAGGATGTGCCATGAGAGTTACGCAAAGAAGACACGTCGACACGAATGTCGACGCGGCACGCCTGGGGGCGCGCGCCACATTCCTGCTCATGATTTTCGTTGGGGTGGGAATGGGTGGGACTGCTTGGGGGGCGGAGCCGGATTGGGCTGCGGTGGAGAGGCATGCGCTGGGGTTGTTGCAGACTTACGTCCGGATCGCTAGCGTGAATCCTCCGGCGAATACGGCGGAGGCGGCGGAGCTGATCAAGGGCGAGCTGGAGGCGGCGGGATTTGCGCCGAAGCTGTATGTCAGCGGGCCTGGCGGGCAGACGAATCTTATCGTGCGGTTGGCGGGAAGGGATCGATCGAAAAAGCCGCTGCTGCTGCTGAATCATTTCGATGTGGTGCCGGTGGACGCGAAGGCTTGGGGGGCGATCGATCCTTTCGGAGCCGCGATTAAAGACGGCCAGATTTGGGGACGCGGATCGCTCGATATGAAGGGGCTTGCGGTGGAGCAGATGACGGCGCTGATCGAGCTGAAACGCGCCGGGATCGTGCCTCCGCGGGATATTGTGATGCTATCGACGGCGGATGAGGAGGCGGGCGGCACTTTGGGAATCCGCTGGATGCTGAAGAATCATCCGGAGGAAGTGGATCCGGCTTACGTCCTTGATGAAGGGGGCGCAGGCAGCCGGGATTTATTCGCGGCAGGCAAACTGATTTTTGGAATTTCGGTGGGCGAGAAACAGATGCTGTGGCTGCGCGTGCGGGCGCATGGAACGGCGGGGCATGGGTCGCAGCCGATTGCGGAAAACGCGAACATGATTCTGCTGGATGCGATTCATAAGGCGACGAAGATGCCGGCGCCGGAAAAACAGAATCCGGTGGTGGAGCTGATGTCTCAAGCGGCTGGCGGGCGGCTCGCGGCCAATAAATTCACGGGCGCGGTACAAGGCAACACTATGTCGCTGACGACGCTGCAATCGGGAGTGGGATCGCCGGTAAAGCCCAACGTGATCCCATCGATTGCGGAGGCGACGCTCGATTGCAGGCTGCTGCCGGGGGTCAATGCGGACGAGTTCGAGAGCGGCGTGAAGGCTCGCATCAACGACCGGCGCGTGACGGTGGAGAGATTGAGCGATCCGGTGGACGCGGGCATCAGTTCGTCGGAAACGCCGCTGTTTGCGGCGCTTAAGAAGGCTCTCTTGAGGGAGCATCCGGACGCAGTGGTGACGCCGATGCTGGTTCCTTATGGAACCGATTCGGTGGTGCTGCGCAAGCGCGGCATTCCGGCCTATGGATTCCTACCGATGGTGCTGGATGCAGCTACCATCGCGACCATGCACAGCGACCAGGAGCGCATTCCGGTGGCGGAATTTCTGCGCGGGATCCACGTGTATTTCGATGTTCTGCGATCGGATTATTAGACAACCACAGGCTAAAGCCTGTTCCACGATCCCACGGGCTGCAGCCTTTGGGTAATTACAAACTGCGGGTCGCGGACGGATCGGTGAGCACGGGCTTAGGTAGCACTGGCTTCAGCCTGTGGCAGAGACGTGAGATATTCAAGGTTCTGCCATGGAACCCGTCTCCCATTTTTTCTATTCGCACCGCTTGAAACTTCAGTTTTGGGATTGGGGGTCGGAAGGAAAACCGGCGCTGATCCTGGTGCATGGCGGACTGGACCATGCGCGCAACTGGGACTGGGTGGCGCGCGCGCTGAGGGAGGATTATCACGTTTATGCAATGGATCTGCGCGGCCACGGAAATAGCGCGTGGGCGCCGGGCGCGTTGTATAGCGTCGCCGAACATGTGCTGGATTTATCGGCGCTGGCCGACATTATTAACGGGTTTCCGGTTACGTTGATCGGGCATTCGCTGGGAGGCGTGATCAGCTTGCTCTACGCGGGCGTGTATCCGGATCGCGTAAAAAAAGTCGTGGCCATTGAAGGGATCGGGATGCCGGTGACGCATCGCGCGCCGAAGCCTGCCTCGCAACGTCTGCGTGACTGGATCGAAGTGGTTCGCAAGACCGAGAACCGGGCTCCGCACAGCTATAAGACCCTGGAGGAAGCGGTCGCGCGGATGAAGGAGGCCAACCCGTTTTTGTCGGACGAGGTGGCGCGGCATTTAACGGTTCACGGCACCAATTGGAACGCCGACGGATCGATGACGTGGAAATTCGACAACTACGTGCGGACGTTTATCACGTATGGGTTCAATATGGACGACGCGAAAGAAATCATGTCCAGGATAACTTGTCCGACGCTGCTGTTCTGGGGGCGGCAGAGCTGGGCTCCAGATCCGGAGGAGGGCGGGCAGGCGGACATTATCAGGAATCATCGCGTGGTGAAGGTCGATAATGCGGGGCACTGGGTGCATCACGATCAATTGGAAGTGTTCATGAGGGAGACGAAGAAATTTTTGGCGGAGGCTTGATCACACTGCGACGGCCTCTGAAGCCTGTGTCACCTTCTGATACAATTGGCGCGAAAGGTAGTCTCAAGGTGGCTGATCCAACAACTCGCAGGTTTTTTCTCGGAGCCCTGACCGCTGCGTCCGCGGTTCGCGTGTGGGGCGCAAATGACAAGGTCACGGTCGGCATCGTCGGGCTGGGAGGCCGCGGCACCAGCCACCTGAATATCTATACCAATCTGAGTGAGGCTCAGGTGGTGGGTCTCTGCGACGTGAACCAGGCGGCGCGCGAAAAGGCCCAGGCCACGCTGGTGAGGAAGAACCTCGAAAAAGCCAGGGAATTCGAAGACATGCGGCAGATGTTCGCCGACCCGAAGATCGAGGCGGTTTCGATCGCCACTCCCAACCACTGGCACGCGCTTTCCGCGATCTGGGCGATGAAGGCGGGCAAGGATGTGTACGGCGAAAAGCCCGCCTGCTACAACATCTACGAAGGCATGCGGATGCTCCAGGTGCAGCGCGACACCAAGCGCATCATGCAGGTGGGGTCGCAGCATCGCAGCTGGCCGTTCAAGATCAAGGCGATCAACGCGCTCCAGCAGGGTTTGATCGGCAAGCTATACATGACCAAGGCGCTGTGCTACAAGCTGCGGCCCTCGATCGGCCACACGCCGGATAGCCCGACGCCTGCCGGGTTGAATTGGGATCTGTTCCTGGGACCTGCCCCGATGCGGCCCTTTAATGAAAAGCGTTTCGCGTATTACTGGCACTGGTTCTGGGACACGGGTAACGGAGACATCGGGAACCAGGGTGTGCATGAAACGGGTATCGCGCGCTGGGCTCTGGGCGATCCGGGGTGGCCGAAATCCGTTATGGCTTTCGGCGGCAAGTTCGGAATCGATGACGACACCGAAACACCGAACACGCTGACGGCCGGGTACAGTTACGGAGACCAGCAGTTGGTTGTTGAGGTCCGCGGCAGAATGACGAATGGAGAAGGCGTTCGGCAGGCGCATGTGGTGACGGCCGGACCGGGGGCGGGACGCGGCAGGGCTGGTGGGCAGCGACCCGCGGACGGCGCGGCTCCGGCAACACCGGCGCCTACGCAGGTGGGAGCGGCGAGCAATCCTCTCAACATCGGTGTCGGCGACCTTTTCTATGGCAGCGAAGGTTGGGCCGCGATGAGCGACGGGGGGTTCCAGGCGTATAAAGGCGATTCAAGCGAGCTGATCATGGAAGAGCGGCCTGACCGCAGTGCGGGCGATCCTACGAGCCTGCACATGCAGAATTTCCTGGCCGCTGTGAAATCACGGCGGGAGCAGGATCTTCATGATCCGCTATCTAATGCAGTGCCCAGTGCCGATCTTTGTCATCTGGCGAACATCAGCTACCGGGTGGGCCGCGCACTGAAGATCGAGCCGGGTCCGACTCCGAAGTTCACAGGCGACGCCGAGGCGACCAAAATGAATACGCGCCCGGTTTATCGCAAGCCGTACGAAGTGTAGCCTGCGGACACCTTGCTGATCAGGTACACTAAATGGTTTGCACAAAACCAGTCATAACCTGAGCAGCGGCCCGATGGCGTTGGTGAGCCTGCTGGCGGTGTGCGCCGGGGCGTCTTCAATGCCGGCAGTCGCAGCATCGGCAAGGTCAAAACCTGCCGTAAAACACGCCGTAAAGCACAGGGTCAAGAAACCCTCGGCCCGAACCCTTCGCAAGCCTGTGTTAAAGCCTGCGCCGCCGGCCGCTAACATTCCGCCGGTCGTGGAATCGGCTTCGGTCTGGAGAGGCTGCCTGGAATCCCAGGACCTTCCGAAACTTGCGTCGAGTCTGGAGATAGAACCGGACCGGCTTGCAGCGCTGCTCGAGGAACTGGGCTCACCGGCGAGCCAGGGCGGTTGTATCGCGTATGTGGCCGCAACCGGAGGGGACGCTGGGGTTGCGTCCGTGATTTTCCGGTATAGCGAGACGGACGGCGAATCGCGCACGCTGGCGTTACACAAGACCCCGGACGGGATCGTTACGACGCCGGGCGTTTGCGATTGCCGGGAGTCCACGCGCCGGGTGCTGAATTTGCCGGCGAGGGAGTTCACAGCGCGGATCGAACCTCTAGCGGCGTCAATTCCCGCGAACATCCGCTGGCAGCTGGATATCCTGGTTCCGCGGATGATTGAAGGTCTTGGGGCAAAAGGGACCGTCGGCGATGCGGAGACGCCCACCGACGGCTACACGGTGCGCATTGCCGTCGGCCGCTACGCGGGCGATGAAGAGGAGCGGCTGGAATCGATTGAGATCATCGACCAAGCTTCCGGAAAAAGAGTGAACGGGGCGTGGTGGCTGGACCGGCCCGGTGGCCCGGGCGTGATTATCGGCATGGACGGCGTCGCCTATGAACGGCTGCTGTGGGAGTCTCCCGTAAAGTACACTCGATCGTCACGAGGGGTGGGAGCATCTACCACCACGTGGCGCCGACGCGTGCCCGCCAAAAAGGGCAGCGCCAAGAGCACCGTCGTGAAAACGATCAACGTTCCGAGTTACCACTTAGGTGTGGACATGACGGCGCCCAAGGGGACCGACGTGCACGCAGTGGGCGATGCGACGGTTAGTTTTGCGGGAAGACGGGGCGGCTTCGGCAACCTGATCATTCTCGATCACGGGCGCGGCTATCAGACGTATTACGCACATTTATCGAAGATCCTGCCGGGGATCAAGGCCGGCGCTCAGGTTTCTCGCGGCGACATGATCGGGTTGGTGGGATCCACCGGACATTCGACTGCGCCGCATCTGCATTTCGAGACGCGCAAGGACGGCCGGTATTTGGATCCTTTCGACGAAACGCACCAATTAGGATTCTGGCTGCTGACGGCGGACGAGCAGGAGCGGCTGGCGATGCAGTTACTTTCGGCGCCGCCGGTGGTCGCCGACGAAGACCTTGCGTCGCGCTAGTGGCCTGTCTCAGATAAAACATTACTATGGTAACGTCGACTGGGAAACAGGTCGATACTCTCGCCAGGGCGAAAAGCGGGGACAGCCCGCTCTGTCCACTGCGGCGTCAGCAAAATATGGTGCTTTGACGATCGTGAGGACGCCTTGGGACAGAGTAGGCAGTCCCCGCTTTTCGCGGTCTTCATCGGGATCGGTGTGCAGAAGCCAAGACACGTCGACACGAATGTCGACGCGGCACGCCTGGAGGCGCACGCCACATAACAACCAGGATCTTCGACGCAGACCACTAGATCGCCGGAACCTCGAACGCCTTGGCGATCAGTTCGTAGGATCGAAGCCGCGCCGCATGATCGTAGGTAATCGTGACGATCATGACTTCATCGGCGCCATAAAGGGCCGCCACGTCTTCTATTCCACGCTTTACCGCAGCAGGCTGGCCGATGATGGCGCGGCGCGGGCGGGCAACCGAATCGGCGTTGGGTCCGCGGCCGGAGAGGAAATGAAGGGCCTTCTCGATGGGCGGAACGGGGATGAGCTTTCCTTGGTTCAGCAAGGCGCGGGTCATGCGGGCGCTGGACGCGACCCTCTGCGCCTCCTCATCGGTTTCCCCGCAAATCGCCCACAGGGCTACGGTGATGCGAGGTTCGGATAGAAGGCGAGAAGGGCGGAAGCGGTCCCGGTAAATGGCGGAATAGGCGGGTCCTTCCGGATTGATGAAATCGGCGAAACAATACGGGAGTCCTTTCTCCGCGGCCCAGATGGCGCTTTGCGCCGAGGATCCCAGCAGCCAGACGTCGGGGACATGAGGGCGTCCGGGGAGGGCTGCCAGGCGGGGGAACGGAAAGCCGGGAGGCAGATTATTTTCGAGATATCCGAGCAATTCCGCGAGCTGCTCCGGAAAATCGTCGGGCGCGGGCTGACGGCGGTCACGCTGCAAAGCGAACGCCGTGACGTGGTCTGTTCCCGGCGCGCGGCCGATCCCGAGGTCCACGCGTCCGGGGTAGAGGGCGCTGAGGATACTGAACGTTTCGGCAACTTTCACAGGACTGTAGTGCGGAAGCATGACGCCGCCGCTGCCGATACGCATCCGGGTGGCGATGGACCCGATCGCGGCGATCATCACTTCAGGGCTGGCGCAGGCAAGCATCGGAGTGCCATGATGTTCGGCTACCCAGTAGCGGGTATAGCCGAGACCGTCGGCGAGGCGCGCCAGGTCCAGCGTATTGCGCAGCGCGTCAGCGCCGGTGGAGCCTTCCGATATTGGGGATTGATCGAGGACGCTGATTTGCATCGAGTAAGCTGCCTATATGGTAACCGCTCAATTTGTGTATGGCAGCGATTCCCCGCTAGACTTTTCTTCATGCGCAGAGCCGTTATCGCCTTAGCCCTGATCTTTCCAGTTTTTGCCCAGATCGATCCAGCGACACTCCATGGATTGGAATGGCGCGGCATCGGACCAGCCGCGACGGGGGGACGCATTGCGGATCTCGCCGTGGTCAAATCGCCGGGACAGGCAGACATCATTTACGTCGCCACCACGACGGGGGGAATTTTCAAAAGCACGAACGCCGGGATTTCTTTCGCGCCGATTTTCGACCATGCGGGTGCAATGATGTCGACGGGCGCGATTGCTGTGGCGCCTTCCAATCCGACGATCGTCTGGGTGGGGACCGGCGAGGCGGACAACCGGCAAAGCTCGTCATGGGGCGACGGGATTTACAAATCGCTGGACAGCGGGGCGACGTGGCAGAAGATGGGCCTGGCGGACACACGCCACATCGGCAAGATTGTGATTCATCCCAACGACCCGAATACGGTGTATGTCGCGGCAGTGGGGCACCTGTGGGGATCGAACCCGGAGCGCGGCGTTTTCAAAACCACGGATGGGGGCAAAACGTGGAAGAGAATTTTGTATAAGGATGAGAATACGGGCGCGATCGACCTGGTGATGGATCCTAAGAATCCGGATGTGCTCTACGCGGCGATGTATCAGCGGCAGCGCAAGGGATGGGGGTACAACGGCGGTGGCCCGGGCAGCGGGATTTTCCGGACCATGGACGGCGGCGCGAGTTGGACGGAGCTGAAGAACGGTCTGCCATCGGGGGATAAAGGGCGGATCGGGCTGGCGATTTTCGCTGGGGATAACCGTGCGGTGTACGCGATCGTGGAAGCGGATCCGGCTCCGGCGGGCCGGGGCGAGGGGGGCGCGGAGGCTGCGGTTGAGTCCGGTCAGCCGGCCCAGGCGGGGAGAGGCGGCCGCGGCGGGCGAGGACCGCAATCGCCCGAGACGATTACAGCGCGCGGCGGAATCTTTCGCAGTCTCGATTCAGGGGAAACCTGGCAGCATATGACGGGGTTGAATCCGCGGCCCATGTATTACAGCCGGATTTATTTGGATCCGAAGGATATGAACCGGGTGTACATCATGGGTTCGAACCGCGGCGTTTTTATATCCGATGACGGCGCGCGTAATTTCCGCGAAGTGTTCAGCGAGGTGCACGGAGAGGATCATATTTTATGGATCGATCCGGAGAGTCCGAACCACATGGTGGTGGGCGGCGATGGAGGCGTGTCCATCTCCTTCGATCGGGGCGCGACGTGGCTGTTCCGGATCAATCTTCCCATCGGTCAGTTCTATGACATTTCCGCGAATAATCGAGATCCGTTTACGGTCTGCGGCGGCCTTCAGGATAACGGGAGCTGGTGTACGCCGGTCGCGACCAACCTGACTTATGGCGTTTCCTTCAAAGACGCGTACAACGTAGGCGGCGGCGATGGGATGCACGCCGTGTTCGCCGACGATCACACGCTGCTGGTGAGTTCTCAAAACGGGGCGACTGGACGCGTCGATGTGGATACGATGGAGCGTCAAACGATCGGTCCCGTGCAACCGGAGGAGAAGCCGCAGCCCGGCAAACCCGGCCATCGCTGGTATTGGACCACTCCGTTGATCGTTTCCGCGCACGACGGAAACACGATCTATACCGGCTCTGAACAGGTATTCCGCTCCGAGGATCGCGGAGTGACCTGGAAACCGATCAGCCCCGACCTGACCGCGCACCTCGACCGGGATAAATTGACCATGATGGGAGCACCGGTCGGGGCACGCGCGCTTTCGCGGCATGACGGGCAGACGAATTTCAGCACGCTTTCTGTCATTGCCGAGTCGCCCATCGATAAGAACGTCTTGTACACCGGCGCGGACGACGGCACTATTCAGATGACCCGCGACGGCGGGCAGCATTGGAACAATCTCACGCAAAATGTTCGCGGCCTTCCTGGCATGCTGAACATCAGCGGCATCGTCGCTTCGAAGTTTGCGGCGGGACGGGTTTATCTTACGGCGGACGGCCACTTCAACGACGATTATCATGCGTACGTTTTCGTGAGCGAAGACTATGGGCAAACCTGGCGCGCGATCGCCTCGGGACTGCCGGACGCTTCGGTGCACCGGATCCGGGAACATCCCTCGAAGGCCGAATTACTGGTCATCGGGACGGAGCAAGGCGTCTATGCGACGTTCGATCGCGGCGGCCACTGGACGTCGCTCAACACCAATTTTCCGCCGGTGCCGGTTTACGATCTTCTCTTTCAGCCAACCTCGAACGCACTGGTGCTGGGCACCCATGGGCGCGGTATCTGGGTGCTGGATCATGACGAGCCTTTGACTCAGATCACAGCGGAGATCGCGGCGAAGGAATTTTTGTTCCCGATCCCCCCGGTTCATCATCAGTTTCTATACACCGGACAGTTCTGGTTCGGCCACGGAGAATTTTTCGCGCCCAATCCTCCGGCGGGTGCGGTCATCACCTACATTGTTCCCAGTGCCAAGCCCGCGGGCGTTTCGATCACGATCGCGGACGCGGCCGGCAAGACGATCCGCACATTGCAGGGGCCCGCGCAGGCCGGCTTGAATCGCGCCTGCTGGGATCTGCGGGAGGCGCCTCCGATCGCGGATCTGAGCCCTGCGCCGGCCGCCACGTGCATCCTCCCCGGGGGTGGACGCGGCGCCGCTGCGGCGAATCCGCTCATTCCTCCATCAGGTCAAGTGCCCGGCGGCCAAGGGGGTGGCGGACGCGGCGGGCGCGGCGTCGGACCGGTGGTTCTACCCGGACGATATACGGTTGCGGTCGGATCGCTCAAGCAGGACGTGACCGTCGAGCCCGATCCGCGCTTCACCATCTCGGAGTCAGATCGCAACAAGCGTCACGCGGCAATTTTAAGCGCCTACTCTATTCAGCAGCAGCTGGCTCCGGCGCGCGAGGCGGCACGTGCGCTCGTCGAACAATTGGCCGGTCTCCGGCAATATCTTAACGCCATCGGGGCGAAAACTTCCGTCGAAGCGATCGATAAGGTAACGCCCGAAATCACCAAGGCACAGGGGCAGATCGACCGCGCGATTGCGTCGGCGGCGCAAGTGGAGAATGCGATGGACGGCTACGACGGTCTTCCAACCGCCGCCCAGTTCCGCCAGGTCGAGTGGGCTTGGGAAGATGCCGCGGCGTCCGCGACCGCAGTGAACAAACTGATCACCGAGGCTATTCCAGGGGCATTCTCTTCGATGGGAGGGGCAGTGAGGCAGCCGAATCTTAATCCGGTGGCGATACCCCGGCGTTGATTACAGGAGCAGCGCTTCAATACGGTGAGCATGCACCATTTCTTCGTTGGGAGACCACGCGAAGGCGGTGAATCTGCCGTCCTGGGAGGCGACCAGAGCAATCGCATCGCGCTGGTCGTGCACGAACTGTGCCGCCGACAAATGGCGAGTGCCGCCGAACTGCGACGGTTCGACAATCACCGGCTTCCCGCCTTCGATGGGCTCCGTGACGATAACCTGGGCCACTTGCGGAGAACGCAGGCGGCGGACGATCTTCGCGCCAAACGCCAGCAACTTGTAATCCGCCGCAATCAACGTGGCTCCATCAACAGCGGTGAGGCCTGCCATTCCGTCGATAGCCCGGCTCAGCGCATCTTCCCACCGGCGGCTGGGTTTTCCCGCCGCGTCTTTTCGCATTAGATCCGCGAGCACGGAGGACGGTGGGACAACCGAATAGGTGATCGGTGGAAGGATGGAAGCGGTCCACGCATCGGACCCCGCCGGCACCACCAGCAGCGTGCCGCCGCGGCCGTGCGCTCTGATCGATACCGCAAGCTGCAACAGAACATTCACTTCCCTACCGGAAGCGAACTGCGATTCCAGGCGAAGGAGTGAAGTGAGCAGCGTCGGATAAACCGGGCTGATCGCGGCCTGGGGATCGATAATCTTGATCTCGTCTCCCTGGAGCACGGCGATATTGATGAACTTGCCCGATTCCTCCGAAGGACTCTGTTTCACAACCAGCAAGCCAGGAAGAATCACTTCCAAGATCACACAGAAAGCCGGCAGGTTACGGGTAATCCCCCAAACTCGCAGTTCGCCGTTCTCCTGCCAAACGCCCAGATGAAGACCGACCCTCTCAACGGCTCCGGCGATTTTCGTCAGATCCTTGGGCTCTAGCGAAAGCGAAACGGCGAAGGAGACGGCCTCGCCCGCTTGCCCCGGCGCAACGAACGCGAGCGAAATGCGGGGGACATAGCCTTCCTCCCGGCGCAGACTGGTCCAGAATGCGGCGTCGATCAAGGCGGCTAATGTCACCACGTCGGGTAGCGAGGAAACGGGGACCGCCGGGTTCGAAGGAACCGCCAAATGGCGATGAATGCGCCGGGCCGCAACCTCGGCGGCGGCATACGTCGGCTGGATCATCGGGGAGTTACCGCCGTCACGAAATTCGGCAATCGCTATTCATGTTCTCCTAGTTTGAGGCGCCGTGCGCTTACCTCAGGGGGCGTCCAAAGCACAGGACGTATCCGTTGTTGTCGGCGACTTCGAAGGCTCGCAGCCCATCGCTCGTATCCGACAAGGGACGACGAATGGGAGCATCCTTGAGAAGATACTCCGCATAGAGCGAGTCGGGATCGCTCGAGAATATATAAGCGTCCCATGCGATCCATTCATGCCGCGAAGAACTTGGCTGGGGATGGATGTCCGGTGTAATGTGCTTCAACATGATCATGATCTGGTCTCGCCCCACCATCGCCCAATAATCCTCGTCCGGCACATCACCCCCGCCTTTATAGCGCACCTCGAAGCCCAGCTTGAGCTCGTAGAACTTTATCGTTTCCGCCAGGTCATCCACGATGAAGAAAGGAGTAATGCTGTTCAACATGTTCATCCTTGTTGCTGAAGGTAGTCTCGCACCGCCGTCTTCCCAAAGTATGCCGCAGCGCTTGCAGGCGTTGAATTGTAGAGGTCTTCTTTCACCGACAAGTCGGCGCCCCTTTGTACCAGGTACTTCACCATGGGCATATGGCCGCACTGCGCCGCAAGATGGAGGGCGGTGATTCCCTGGCCGTGGTTCGGGCCGCCGAAAGTGGCCTTCTGATTGACATCGGCTCGATGGTCCAGAAGCCACGCTGCCGCTTCGATCCGATTGCAGAACGCCGCCCAGAGAAGCGGCGTGCCCCGATAAGGATCGGCGTTGACCCGGGCGCCGGCCCGGACTAAGCGATCCAGCACGGCGACCCGATTGCTCTTACAGGCCCACACCAGCGCTTCGTCGAGGATTTCCTGCGAACCGGTAGAAGGCGTCCAATCGGGGAAGCCGCTATGTGGACGATAGAAGCCGCGCGCCGCGCGCGCTTCGGGCAGCAAGGTGCGCTCATCGCGGAAGGAAGCTTCAATCAGTTCCTCATCGCCCAGACCCGCAGCCGCGCGAAGATTCCTGGGCGTGATCCCGTGGCTTGCGATCAGGAACGCGACCTCGCGATGTCCCCAAAAAAGAGCGGCGATCAAAGGCGTTCCGCCCGCGCCATGCGCCTCAGCATCGAGCGCGGCGCCATTCTGAATCAACAGCGCAGCAAGTTGGCTTTGATTGGAGTAAGCAGCCGCATGCAAAGGCGTCCACCCGCGATCGTTGCCTTCATTCACATCCGCACCCGCTTCCAATAATGCCGTGATCGACGGGTATCCGCCCTCGTGCGTCTTTGGCGAGAGGCTTATGGCAAGATTCAGCAGCGTGTTCCCATTGGTGCCGCGGTCCTTCGCCACCTGCGGGTGAGTCCTCAAACACGCTTGCAAGCGCGCCAAATCGCGGGATTTCAAGCACTCAAACGCCGCCAGAAACGGCTCATCGCGCGAGTCCTTACTCTGAGCGAGTGCTTCTACACGGCTGACCAAATCCGCCCACGTGTCGAACCCATGCTCCCGGGCGTAAACCAAGCGGGCATCCTCTTCGCTGAACGGCGCGTCCAGGATTTGCCGGTCGGTCGCATCCGCGAAGCGGGGATGCCACTCGCGGATTTGTTCCAGCGCAGCCGGACCGGCGGAGGCGCGCGTGCGCATCAATCCATGAACGCGGTCCATCATCCAGGCGACGTCGGCAACAAAGATCCTGGTGTGGCGCACCTGGTCAGCGGGATCCGCGTAGGCCTTCAGCTTCGACCAACTGGGGAACCCGTGTTCACGAGCGAGCACAAACTGCGCGTCGCGCAGAGATGCAAGGTGCCGAATGTCGCCTTCTCCTATCTCTGCCCAGCGCGCATGATGCTTTCTCAGCCGGGAGAGAGCGTCCGCGCTTCCAGAGCGGATCGCCCGCAGGAACTCACGGGCCTGTTTCTTCTGTTGTTCAAGATTCAAGAGTGCCTCCTTCGTATGCCTGGTCCGCATGACAGGCGAAAGAGGGTCAACAAAAAAGTGATGCCTCAAACCAGCAGGTGGGCGCGGCCCTTTCCGGGGACAGGACGCGTCCTGCACGCGTCTGATTTGAGTTTACCAAAACCATCTCCGCGCTCTGACGCACCCTAACGGAACCAGGCTCGGCTGCCGATTAGTCTTTAGTGACGCTTGCACTTGCCATTGCGATTGTCCGCCTTGTCGAAGCGCATCAACCGATGGAGCCGGTCAGCTTCTCGGTAACTCACGTCGAGGATGCGCACCCCCAGATTATCCGCATTTACAACCTGGAAGACAGCCCGCGTGCGATCGTACTGTCGCGTCCACAATCTGAGGACTCATCCGGGCCGATTCGAATTTTCAACGCGCTGGGAGAAGGCGTGCAGGAAATCGCGCAGCCGCTGAAATAGCTAGCCCTGGATCTGGCAGCTCAACCTGGCGTTCTCGAAGGAAGCGCAGACCGGCTGGATTGAGCCGCAGTTGAACCGACGCATGGCGGCCAGCTATGCACCATGAAAATTGGTTGTGCACGCTCATGAGTAGTGGATACGGACAGCGTCTGCACGCGATCAAAGCCAGCCCCCGGACGGCTCGAGACCATTGATGCGCAGATACGTCACGAGATTGCCGTAACGCAGCGCATCATGATGAACATCTTGTTCGTCTTGTAACCCCAATCCTCCAAGATCTCCGGGCGCAAGTATTATGCCAGGCGGACCACTGCAGGTAAGTCAAGCCGTCGGATCACGTTAGATCCCAACCGCGGACTGGGAGAGCGCCCTGATCCATACGTGTCTGATCTTCTGAGACGCCCGGTGACGATCGTGCGTGATGATTGGATTGGAGAGCGCTTATAACAATCCCCAATGCGGGCACAATCACCGTTACGGAATCGCTCGGTGACAGGGGACCCTGGATGGGACAGCGTTCACGAATCAGCTCGTCACGCCCACGCTCAGCCCTCCTTTGGAGTCCTCCGTCGCCATGATCAGTTATGGGGATTGGCGTTATTTCACAATGATGTTTGGGGAAGAGATGTTAGTGGCAATACGGGATCGCACCGGAGCCCATTTCCCACTTGAAGCAAGCGGTTATTGCGCACCGCCAGGCGGCCGCTTACTTCCGTTGGCGACGGTCGGGGGATGCGCGGGCGCTGCCAGCGAGAGGGCGATCGTTGCCCAACTGGTGCCGGCGGCGGAGATCCATTGATCGAAGCCGTGGGGAAAGCCGGAATCGAAGTAAGGCTGGAAGGTCATCGCCCGGCTCGGGATAAACCAGGAGCCATCCTGCTGTTGCGTGTTAAGGAGATACCTCACGCCCTGCTGATATGCGACGTCGGACACGGGCAAGCCGGCAGTCTCGAGAGCCACCAGTGCGCGACCGGTGGCGAATGCGGTGCTCGGCGTGGTGTCGATGTCGGCCCAGCCGCCGTCGTTGTGTTGCGTGGCAATCAGATCGTCGATAGCCTTTTGAGCGGCACCCTTGTACTTGCCGCTCCAGACGAGTCCCATGAGACGTCCGACGCGATCTTCATTGCCTTTGGGCTGCTGTTTGAGGAGCCACGCGGCGGCCAATTGAACGGCCTGGTCGTACGATGCCCGCTCCAGCTTGGGTGCATAGAGTTGCATGGCGCGCATAGCGATGGCGGTTTGCGCGATGTAATCGGAGCAGATCGGCGGACGTGTATCGGCTGGGAGGTAAGCCCAGTGTCCGTCGGCGCCCTGGCGGTTCTTCAAGAAGATGACGGCCGTATCGGTATTCAGATCCGGCTTGTAGTGCTCGGCGTCGAGGCCCAAAAGCATGTCGCCGATGACGACCGGTCCGAAGTACTCACCTACGGGCACCATGAATCCCTGGCGAAGAATGTCGCGCATCTGAATGAGGCCGAAAACGTTCCCTTGGACTTGTTGGGCGGCGATTTTCTCATCTACCGCAAAGCCGTTGCGGCGGGAGGACCCCACCGCCATGGCGGCGAAGCTGTTGTTGTGACAGGAGGCGCAGGCAGCTTTGGGCATGAAATTGGCGTCGGCCTTCTGGATGAGAGGAAGACTTCCTTGGAGGGCGATCGAGATGGTGTTGTCACGGCGCGGCGTCGACTGGGGCAGAGGCGCTCGATTGCCCTTCGCGCCGGACTTCAACAGGAAGGCGACGATCGGCGTGTCGCCATGCTGGCGGGCGATGTCGAGGGCGGTCCATCCGCTATCGGCTCCTAGTTTATGCGCGTCCCTGACGTTAACGTCGGCCCCGTGTTCGACCAGCACCTTGACTTCTTCGAGCGGAAGATTGTCGGATGCCGCCGCGTACATCAGGGGAGTTCTTCCCAGTGGGTCGACGATGTTGACGTCGGCGCCGTGGTCGAGCATCATCTTGACGGCATTCACATCGCCTGTAATGGCGATGTCGGCCAGCGCCAGGCTGTAGTCCTTCTTTTCGATCTCCTTGGCGGTCAGCAGAGACAGACATTTGGAGCACTCCGCCGTAACGGCCATGAAAATCGCCATCTCGCCGACTGGTTTCACTTCCGCACCCTTGCCGATGAGCATTTCCACGCTGGCGGCGTCGCCGGCGCTGGCGGCATCCAGCAGTGGGGACGATTCAGCGGATGGATGCGGATTGGGATTGGGATTCGCGCCCTTGTCGAGAAGCATCTTCACGACGGCGGAATTGCCCGGTTTGCGAGCTGCGATCATGAGCGGCGTGCGCATGTCGCTGGACCGGGCGTTGACGTCCGCGCCGTGGCTGAGCAGCACCTTGGTCTTGCCCATATCGGTGGCCGCCCACATCAGCGCCGTGGCATTGGCGTCATTCCTCTTATTGGGGTCCGCGCCCAGTTTCAACAGGCGTTCCAACGTCGCCGCATTGGTGTAGAGCACAGCATACGTGAAGGGCGTGGAACCCTCAGGGCCGCGCGCGTTGAGTAAGTTCGGGTCCTCGGCGACGAATTTCATGAACTTCTGAAGATCACCCTCGTGCAGCGCGTCGACCATGGCGACTGCCTTGGGATTGATGGGTGGCAACTCCGCTTCATTGGCGAGCGCGTCCGGCCAGTCGGCGCCCTGCTCGATCCAACGCCTGATGGTGTCGATCTGTTCCGGCTTGAGCGCACCGGTGGGAGGCATCTGCATTCCGTAGTCGTTACCGGATATACGGTGGAACAGGAAGCTGTTCTCCGCGCTGCCCGGCACGACGCCGCGGCGACTGATCACCGCGCTCTTGCGGTCCAGCCGCATGCCGCTGGCAGGCTGCGTCCCGCTGTGGCAGGTGGCACAATTCTGGCGCAAGATAGGCAGCACATCCTTCGCGAAATCTACTTTGGAAGAGCCCTGAGCCGACAGCAGCCGTATGACTGCCAGTGAGTAGGCCGCGGGAAGTGAAAGTTTGAAACGCATACATCCCCCTCTAAGTTATTGAATGGCGTGAAATCCTCTGGCATCTATAGGGTTCCCTACCGGACACCGGCCGTCGCCGCACTGGCCCTCATCGTTTGCCGCGCTTGGGAAAGGCCGATCTGGACCGTCAAGTACTCCGCGGGCGCCGTCACTGTCTCGTACTTGACGGTTTCGTTACACTGGGGATTCTTCCGTTGCCAGGCTCCATCGACATAGTTTCCCTCACAGAATCGCGAACTAGCCTCGTCGATCACGTGTCGCCGTTCTGGATCTCTCGAAGTCGTGAGAGTGAAGACGGCCGCGAGATCGGATCGGGCAGCCTTTTCCGAAAACATTTTTCGCGCGCCCGCGCTGAAGTCATCCGGACGAAAATATGCACGGAACGTGAAATGGTTCCCCCCCAATTCATCCGCGGCCATCAGCGGACCGTTATATGAGCATATGACTTCGTAGGCCGCGGTGGGCTCCTCAAATGCGGCGCTCGGGCAGTACGAAGATCCGCCCGGGTCTCTGAAAGCCAGTTGCTCGCAGTAGCGCGCATTTTCGGTAAACCTCACCTTGGTCGGAACCTTGACCAGTTTTACCTGTTCGAACCGGATCGAAGATCGCTCTGCGTCGGCGGGAATACGGACGATGTGAGTAAAGGGAGCCAGATCCTTAACGGTAACGAGATCCTGACCAGCGTTCGCGGCCGATGCCAGCAACGCGAGCGCGGAGCCGATCATAACTATTTGGACGGAATGTCCGGTCATTGTAATTTCTCCTCCACTTAACAAGGCGGAACGCGAGGGCGAATTCGATCATGCGCGGAAAAAAATCTTCATCGCGTGCAGTGGAAGACCGGCGATGAAACGGCCCTTGACCGTCTAACTCCGCTGGTTTATGACGAACTGCTTCGCATGGCGAAGCTCAGGATCGGCGCCGAGAGCCGGGACGTCACCATGCAACCAATGACGCTGGTGCACGAAGCGTACCTGAAGCTGGTCGACCACAACCGGCTACCCTGGCAAAACCGCGTGCACTTCTTCGCCATCGCTGCCACCGTTATGCGCCGCATCCTGATCGATGACGCGCGACAACGACACGCGGAAAAACGGGGCGGCGGATTGAAGGTCACGCTGCATGAGGAAATGGATGCGGCAGATCAGAAGCCGGCGGATGTGATGGCGCTGGATCTCGCTCTTCAATCGCTCGCTGAGATCGACGAGCGGAAGAGCCGGATTATCGAGCTTAAATATTTTGGCGGGATGACCACGGAGGAGATTTCCGAGGTCATGGGCATTTCGGTTGCGACCGTGGGCCGCGAGCTTCGAGTGGGCCAGGCATGGCTGCATCGGGAGTTGGCCGGGAGCAGCGCAGGATGAACGGGCCGCGAGTTACGCAAGACGAGTGGCGCCAGGTTGAAGAAATCTTCCTGGCGGCGCTGGAAAAAGATAGCGACGCGCGCTCCCGATATCTGGACGAAGTCTGTGAAGGTAACGCGGACCTTCGTGCGGAGGTGGAATCTCTGCTGGCGCACGCGAGCGATGGGACGCAGGTTTTGAAGTCGGTGGTAAGCGAGGCGGCGAGCAAACTCGCCGGTTCCCCGGACAAATATATCGACTCGAAGATCGGGCTGTACCGCATTCTGCGCCGTTTGGACGAAGGCGGCATGGGCGTCGTCTATTTGGCGGAGCGCTCCGACGAACAGTACCTGCAAACCGTGGCGATCAAGCTGGTGAAGTCCGGAATGGATTCGCGCGAGATCGTGAACCGGTTTCGCGCGGAGCGACAAATCCTCGCCAACCTGACTCATCCCAATGTTGCCGCCATTCTCGATGGAGGCAGCACCGAAGACGGATCGCCTTACATCGTGATGGAGTACATCGACGGCCAACGCATCACGGACTTCGCCGCCGCGCGCCAGTTAACGGTTCGAGAGCGCATCCGCTTGTTCCTGCCGGTTTGCCTGGCGGTCCATTACGCGCACCAGAAGCTGATCATCCATCGCGACATCAAGCCGGGCAACGTCCTGGTGACCGCGGATGGCATTCCGAAACTTCTCGATTTCGGAATCGCCAAATTGTTAACCGACGACTCTTCCATTGCGCAGGGCCTTACCGTGACCGGGATGCGGGCGATGACGCCGGATTACAGTAGCCCGGAGCAGGTCCGCGGCGAATCGCTGACCACGTCGAGCGATGTGTACTCGCTGGGCGTAGTCCTTTTTGAGCTGCTCACCGGCTCTCCTCCCTATTCGACCAAGGGGCTGAGCCCGGGCCAACTGGAGCAGGTCGTGTGCGCAGGCAATCGCAGCAAGCCGAGCGAAACGCCGGGTCTTGGGAACCGCCTCGCGCGGGAATTGCGCGGCGACCTGGACAACATCGTGACGATGGCGATGCGCACCGAGCCGGAGCGCCGGTACAAGTCGGCCGAACAACTCGCCGAGGACTTGACAAGGTATCTGAGCGGAGAACCAGTCATCGCCCGGACCGATACTCCGTTTTATCGCGCAGGGAAATTTTTCCGCCGGCACAGGACCGGCATCGCCGCGATTCTGGCGCTGTTGGCAACCATGGCTGCCGGAACGATCGTGGCGATTCGGGAGGCTCGCAAGGCGCAAGCGCGAGCCGATGAAATGCAGAAGCTGATCGAATCGGTCGTGGTCAAAACGGATGACGACCTCAAGAATCTTCCGCAATCGACCGAGGTTCGCGCCACCATGCTCAAGGCCATCATCGATAATCTCGACGCGCTGGCCAAGAATCCCGACCTTCCCCCGAAGTTGCTGATGGAAATTTCCAGCGCGTATCTACAAGCGGGAACTGTGCAAGGTTTGCGGATAGGCACGGCCAACGTGGGCCATGAGGAGGAAGCGCTCCACAGCATGGAAAAGGCGGTACAAATCGCGGAGCAAGCTGCGGCGAAGAGCTCCTCGGATCCTGATCTCCCGCGCGTTCGGCTCACCGCCCACTTTTACTTGGCGCAAGTCCAGCAGTTACTCGGGGATTTGGCCAAGGCCCAAGTCAACTACACGGCCGCGCTCAATCTGGCCAAGGCCTGGGAGGCGGCCAAACCTGCCGATCCGCAGCGCCGGCGGATTCTCGCATCGACTTTTTCAGGGCTGGCGGATCTGGAGATCCGCCTCGATCAGGCTCGCGAGGCGATTGCAAACTATCGCGCGGCGCTCGCGGTGCTCGAGCCTATCGACGCCGGAGCCCCCGAGCGAATCAGGGAAACCGTGGGCATGTGCTACAGAAATCTCGGCGTGGCTCTCACCGGGGTGGGACCGCTCGCCGCCGCGCTTGACGCGTATCGCTCCGCGGCAAAGATTCGTGAGGGCCTCGTCGAGCAGTATCCGTCCAACCTGCTGTACCAGAGAAGGCTCGAGGTCACCTATATCGATATCGCAAGGATCCTGGGTTCCGACGGCGGCTTGGGCGATCCAGCGACCGCCGTCGTGTACGTGATCAAGGGACGAGAGATCGCTGAACGGCTGGCGAACCTGGACAGCACCAACAAGCAAGCAAGGGACGATCTCGCGGGGGTTTATGAGAACATCGGACGAGTCCAAAGCCGGTTGAATCCGGCCGCGGCTGTGGATTGGTTCCTAAGATCGATCGCGATTACGCGCGAACTCCTGGACATAAGCCCGACGTCGGTCGATTACCGTGAGTGGCTCGCGATTCGGGAACGGGAGGTTGCCGAGGCGCTCGGCCGGACTAATCGGATACAGGGAGCTCTTGCTCATGCACTCGCGTCCCGAGATGGGCTCATCAATTTGATTCGATCTCAGCCGCCCAGGAAAGATTTTTCGGGGGACTTGATGAGGTCGTATTGCGTCCTTGCCGATGTTCAGCATCAGGCGCGAGACAACGCCGGGGCGTCGCTCAGCCAGCAAGGCGCTATGCGCTTGTTCAACGTTGCCGAGACCGGCGAAGAGAATCTTGAAAGCGACTTTTCTCTCGCCAAGTGTTATGACGTCTTCAGCCGGATCGATGCGGCGCATTCCTCGGAGTGGCTTCAAAAAAGCGATGAGCGGTGGCAGAGGTTGACGGCGGCCGGCGCCCACAGGTAATCGCCAGGAAAACGAAACAGGCTCGACCGCTGAGTGCCAAGACCGTTAGGCACGTTGCCGGTCTGGTCTCCAGCGCCTTCGCACGAGCCGAAAGGTGGGGATTGGTTGCCAAGAATCCAGTCACTCGGAGCGAGCCTCCGGTTCCAAAGAAACGCAGAGGGGTTGCACTGACCCCGGCGCAGCAAGCTCTGGTCTTCGCATCCGCGACTTCGCCGTGGTGCATGGCAACGTTTCTGGAAATCTGCGCCGCCACCGGCGCGCGCCGCGGCGAGGTTCTCGCCTTGCGTTGGTGGATAACCGAGTACGTTACTAAATGGCGCACGGCGATCTGCAAGTATCGGCACACGAGCTGGAGCGTCAGTGACTCCCCGATGTGGTTCATTATCGGCGATCTCTAGAAAAAACGGCGATCCAAGTGCGTACTGCCGACTCCACGGGTAAATGGACCAGAGGCGATAGTTGAGTATCGCGAATTACAGGGTCTGCCTTATTGATCACTGAGCAGCTTTTTCCCCACCACCTCCGGGCAGGAGGTTGCAGGGATCGTCAACAACAATTCTTTTCGATCATCGTCGGGCGCGAGATGAATCTTGTTCGATTTCAGCTTCTCTCCCGGCCCGAGGCTTCGTTCGTCGGCATACCTGAACGTCAGTTCCGCCTCCCCCTCATAGGGCTCGTCTGGGAGCACGCTTAATTCGACGATGCTCGTTTTCAAGTCCGGCTGCCTCGCGTCTGCCATGGCTGTTGCGTCGCCGGTTCCCTTTGCCGTGACGAAGACGAAATCTCTGATAAACCGTCCGTCCGCCCATGTCACGCGAGCCACGAGATGACGCGGTGCGAACTGCTCCTCGAGCCGGATGTCACATCCTTGATCAACTCGCCTGCGTGAATGGTGACTGTTGCGGCCGACGCCCGGTCATGGACGCCTGGAAAAAACGTCCTCCGGTAAGGAAACTTCGGATCGACTGAGTCGGCTGGATTCACGACGATTAAGTACTCGCCCGGAGGGATGTGTACGAATCTGAAGAAGTCCTGCTTGTTCCCCTGGTACTCCCAATACAGCTTTCCTTGCTTCGGCAGATGTCCGTTGTGGGCGTGTTGGCAAGGCCGCAGACCACCCGCACGTTAGCGTGGGCGCCTAATCTTGTTATCCGGTCGCTCCGGGATCGCTTCGGCCGCGCAAACAAGGGCCAAGCCTCACGAGAACGACAAGCCAATGATCCATAATTCAAACCACGTGTGCGAAGTTCCTCCAATGCAAGACTGCTTGGGAGCGCGTCGCGTCGGTTCAACCGTCCCACCTAATGTGTTCTTAAGTTTCCGAGAAACAGTTGAGGACTGGGAGGGTCTAATGCAATCCTCTCTGCATCTTCTTGTAGCCGAAAGCCTGGGAGGATCGGGAGTTGGAGTTCCTCTTCATAATGGCGTAGGGAAATGTCCAGAAACATTCGTGATGATAGCAAGGTTTACCACGCTCCGGGAGTGGGCACGCGGCAACGGTTGTGGCACGGATAGGGGCGTCCAAACTGATACAATGCCAATTTGATCCGGTGTCGCCGCCGATGTTTTTTTGAACTGTTCCCTGGCGATGACGGCGCGGCGCGAGCACGATGATTGACATCTTCAATTCAATGGAGCACTAGGAATGGAACCCACTAGAAATATGAGTCAAATGAAAGATGCCTTCGGCTTCAGCTCAGGTGATCCATCAAGTGGAACGGAGGGTGTGTTCGGGGGCCACCGTGAGCCTTGGCATGGCCTCTTAGGCGAAGCAGGGCCGCGAGATCATATCGTCCAGCTTTATCAGGATCAGCAGTTTCTCAATCGAGCCGTGTGCCGCTTTGCGGCTGCGGCGCTCCGCAGTGGCGAGGGCGTCATTCTAGTTCCGACGATCGCTCACTGGGATGCCTTCCGTCCGCGTCTAGAGGCCGAGGGAGTAGATGTGAAGGCCGCGCAGAACCGGGGCCAATTGACCATCGTAGACGCTGACGATCTCTTGCCCACTTTCATGCGGGACGCGATGCCGGACTCGCCGGTATTCCTTGGTTTGGCTGCGGACGTCATCACTCGAGCCCGCGGGGACGGTCGGTATCCGAGGGTGCGTTGGTGGGGTGAGATGGTCAACATCCTTTGGGAGCGCGGCGAGGTTGCCGCGAGCATGAATCTCGAGGATCTGTTCGACCAACTCGCACATGAGAACGATATCGCGATCTTTTGCTCCTTTTTGATGGACAACTTCAACGGAGACGTGCACGCTCGTATGCTGCCGCGACTTGGGGAAAATCACTCTCACCTTATTCCCGTTGAAGATTACTCGCGCCTTGAGCGCGCTGTTTCTGAGGCGCTTCACGAGACGGTCGGCCCAGAAGAATCCCGCATTCTCGAAAGGAAACTACTGGACCGTTATCCGGGTCCGTTCCAGATGCCGCGGTCTCAAGCGTTGCTTTTGGCATTGCGGCAGGTTCTCCCAGTTGTAGCGGATGATGTACTGCAACGAAGCAGAACCCTGTACCATGCTTCGACTTCGTCCGACTAACAAACATGCTGTCTGCTGATGACGAAACGAACAAAGTGCACAAGGCGCCATACAACACCACGGACGTGGGCGGTCTCAGCACCGATATTGCAAGCATCCTCAATGCAATCGATCTTCCGATAGTTGTAACCAACGGCGATGGTAGGGTAACGCGATTCAATCGGGCTGCGGCAACCGTGCTTCGCCTGACGCAATCGGATATAGGCCATTCGCCTTCTGAAATCCTTCCTGGCGGCGCAGAGCTAGATACACTGTGCGCGACCGTGATTGCTGACGGAACACTATGCCGGCGCGAAGCGCGAGATGGCGACCGGTGTTTCCTGATTCGGATTGCCCCCTACAGTGAGTTCAACACGACGAATGTCGGCGCGGTGCTGACATTCACGAATATAACTGCATTCCGGGCAAGTATCGATCAGGCAATCTACGAGCGGGAATATACGAAGGTGATTCTCAATACAGTAATTGAGCCCCTCGTTGTACTCGACAAAGATTTTCGCGTGCAGACAGCCAATCGGGCCTTCTACACGATGTTCGGGCTTTCCCGTGATGAAACACAGAGTGTTCCGCTTTACGATCTGGGTAACAGCGCGTGGAAAAGGTCCAATCTGTGGGAATCCCTAAGCGCCCTTTCCGAAAATGTT
Source organism: Bryobacterales bacterium (assembly GCA_963698105.1). Lineage (GTDB taxonomy): Bacteria > Acidobacteriota > Terriglobia > Bryobacterales > Bryobacteraceae > Palsa-187. The sequence continues at coordinate 39,207 of CAVOPN010000016.1, read as the reverse complement.
GAATTTAAATCTATCGAAGTCGAGCGCGAATTCCCTGCCATTGGACAACGGACTCTTCTTGTCGATGCGCGCCGGCTACCCGGCCACGGTGATGGCATGCTTCTCTTGGCGCTCAATGACATCACCGAACGCAAGAAGGCCGAGCAGGCCGTGCGTCAGCGGACTGCGCAGTTCCAGACGCTCTTGAACGAGGCCCCCCTTGGCGTCTATCTGGTTGATTTTGATTTTCGCATTCGGGAGGTGAATCCAACCGCGTTTCGAGTTTTCGGAAACATCCCCAATCTCGTCGGACGAGATTTTGGCGAGGTCATTCACATCCTGTGGCCGCAGGCACACGCGGACAAACTCGTTGAAAGGTTCCGCCACACTCTGGAAACCGGAGAATCTTACGTAGGCCCCGAGTGGATTGAGGAGCGGCGTGATCTCGGAGTGCGCGAGTACTACGATTGGCAAATTAACCGGATTCCATTGCCGGAGGGGGGATATGGCGTTGTCTGTTACTTTTTGGACATCTCGCGCCAGGTCTTGGCCCGGAACGCCATCGCGGAGTCTGAACAGCGCTTCCGTACCCTAGTGTCGGTGATCACCGACGTGGTCTGGACCGCGGATTCTGACGGTCGGTTTGTGAAGCCTCAACCGGCTTGGTCAGCATACACCGGTCAGACTTGGGAAGAACTACGCGACCTTGGATGGCTCAAAGCGATTCACGAAGAGGATCGACAGCAGGTCAGAGAGGCTTGGGAGCGCTCTCGCGAGGCAGACATGTTATTTAAGACGCAGGGACGGTTGTGGAATGCCCGGAGTCAGAAATACCGTCACTTCGAGGCTCGTGCGACACCGGTAATGAACCTCGAGGGAATTGCGAGGGAGTGGGTGGGCTCGTGCACGGATGTGGACGAGCGAAAAAGTTTTGAGAATACGTTGCGAAAGAGTGAAGAACGTTTGCGCTTCGTAGCTGAATCGATGCCGGCAAAAATCTTCACGACCGGATCAAACGGTGATGCAGATTATTTCAATCAGCAGTGGGTGGAGTTCACAGGGCATCTCTCCGAGGAAATCAAGAACTTAGGATGGACTGGCTTCGTTCATTCCGAAGATGTCAGCGAGACTGTTCGGCTTTGGCAACATTCCGTCGACACTGGTGACCTTTTTCAGTTCGTCCATCGCTTTCGCCGCGCTGACGGTTCATATCGATGGCATCTCAGCCGCATTCGTCCGATGCGTGAGGAAGAAGGAACGATTTCGATGTGGATTGGGTCGAGCACCGATATTCATGAGGAAAAAGAGATAGAAGAACAGCTTCGGAGGGCTAACGATGGTCTAAACCAATTTGCATTTGCAGCCAGCCACGACCTCCAGGAACCGCTGCGCATGATCACCAGCTATTCGCAACTATTGCTCTCAAGCTACCGAGGTCAACTTGAGGGCGATGCGGCAGTGTGCGTGAACTATATTACGGAGGGAACAAAGCGGATGCGCGAGCTGCTCGCCGGTCTGCTCTCCTTTACTACCTTAGGTGCTGAGGACAGAACTCAAACAGCGCTAGTCGATCTTAACATCATCTTCAAAAGAATAACGCAGAATCTCAAAATAGCAATAGACGAGACGTCTGCTGTCGTCACCAGCGACCACCTCCCTGAAGTCCTGGGGCAGGCGGCACATTTTATCCAGCTCTTACAAAATCTCGTGAGTAACGCAATCAAGTATCGCAGTGAGCGCTCGCCCGTCGTGCATGTCTGCGCAGAGAGTCGAAGCACTGAGTGGCTCTTTTCAGTGGTCGACAACGGCATTGGAATCGCCTCGGAGCACCACCAGAGAATCTTTGGCGTTTTTAAGAGACTGCACGGAAGAGAGATTCCGGGTACGGGCATCGGCCTGGCGATTTGCCAACGCATTGTCGAAAGATATGGCGGGCGGATCTGGGTCGAATCCCAAGTTGGTAGCGGCACGACGCTACGTTTTACGCTGCCGAAATCGTGAGTGTTTCGATTACTCACGAAGAGGGGATTGGCGATTTACCTACTATTCGTCGTTTTCGAGCCACGCCGGGAAAGCAAGTTGTTGACCGCTCCTCCAACCTCTCCTAAACAGCTCGCCAATTCAGGAGGTTTTATGATGTAATGGACTGCTCCGATTGTGGATGCTCGATTCTTGTCACTTGGAGCTTCGGAGGATGTAAGTATAGCAACGGGGATGTCCGCTAACCTCGGGTTGCTGCGAATTGCGTGAAGAACATCTAAGCCATCTCGACAAGGCAGATTCAAGTCCAATAGAATAAGGTCCGGAAGTTGTACGCCGTGATCTTCGCCTTCAGATAGTAGACTTCTGATCGCTTGGTCTCCGTCCTGAAAATGCATCACATCCGATTCAACGTTATTAGCTTCTAATGCCTTCTTAACGAGGAACACGTCTGCGGGGTTATCTTCGATAAGCATAATCTGGGCTCGAAGCTGATGATTTGACATGGTATCAACCCTGATAGGTACGGAACCCAAAAAAGTGAAAGCCACTTCCTTGATTGCGACGGCTCGAACTTGCAATAACTGACTCCTGATCTCTTTCAAGTGTACAACGAGGGGCGACTTGCCGCGCGAAATCCTTGCGAACAGCGTTCGAAAGTATTCTGCAGGCACGATCCCAGTCCTGATGACCGACAGGACGGATGGGTTCACTTTCACGATGGACGTGAACCTCGACGGGACTGCCAACCTCCGAGCCTGTGACCTGCCCCCGATAAACTCCACCAATCATAATTAGAGTTCTCCAGTTTAGAAAGGAGAACGAAGATGAAGAAAAGCCGGCACAGCGAGGAGAAGAGGATCGCGGCGGTGAGGCAGATGGAGGGCGGACGCAAGACCGCCGAGGTGGCTCGCGAGCTGGGTGTTAGCGCGGCGACGCTATACGCCTGGAAGAGCAAGTATGCTGGGATGCAGGTCAGTGACGCCAGGCGTCTCAAGCAACTGGAAGATGAAAACCGCCGCCTGAAACACATGGTGGCGGACCTGAGCCTGGACAAAGAAGTGATGAAAGCGGTCATCGCAAAAAACGGGTGGAGCTCGTAGGCGTCCGCCAAGACGTGGCGTTCGCCATCGACAAGTTCGAGGTGAGCGAACGCCGCGCCTGCGAGCTGAACCACTTGGACCGCAGCAGCTATCGCTATCAGCCGAAGCCGGACCGCAACGCGGAACTGCGCAAGAAACTGACAGCTCTGGCTCGCGAGAAGCCGCGCTGGGGCTACCGGCGGCTCGGAGTGCTGCTGGAGCAGAAGGGCGAAACGGTAAACCCGAAGCGGTTGTTTCGCGTCTATCAGCAAGCCGGGTTGGGAGTGCGGCGGCGCGAACGCAAGCGGCTAGTGCTGCGACCGCGTAAAGAGATTGGATAATAACCTTGGCTTGCGGAGCCTTTTGGCGCATACTTGGGTATGTCACGCCGTGCTATCCGCTTGGAACTTTCTGCTGGGGACCAGAGGGAGCTCAAACAGCTTCTATCGGGCGGAGTGCAGCAGGTTCGAGTAACGCTCCGCGCGCTCGCGCTGTTGCGAATCGGACAAGGATTCACCGCTCCGCAAGTGGCGCAGATGGTCCAGCTTACCGATCAGGCCGTGAGGCAGATCGTGCGCCGCTACCGGGAAGGCGGCCTGGAGCGCGCGCTTTATGAAGGACCGCGGCCCGGCAAAGGCCGCGTATTAGATCAAACACAGCGTCAAAAAATCGTGGCGATGGTGTGCGGCGCGCCACCCGCGGGTCAGGCTCGCTGGACTGTGCGGCTGATCGTGGAGCAAGCGCAGAAGAAGAAGTTGGTGCCGCGCGTGGGACGGGAGACGATCCGCATGTTGCTCCAAGACCACGACCTCAAGCCGTGGCGGGAAAAAAATGTGGTGCGTGCCGGAAGTGAATGAGGCCTACATCCGACAGATGGAAGATGTGCTGAAACTGTACGAAAAGCCCCATAATCCGCAGGAACCCGTCGTTTGCCTGGATGAAAAGCCGGTGCCGCTGCATGCCGACGTCCGCCCGCCGGCCGCAGCCCAACCCGGTCAGCCCGCCAAACAGGACAGCGAGTACAAACGCTTAGGTACCGCTAATGTGTTCTGCGCGGTCGAGCCGCTGGCCGGACGCCACTTCACCTTTCCGACCCCGAATCGAAGCGGACCGCAGTTCGCGCAGGTGCTTCAGCGCGTGGCCCTGCAATATCCTTTGGCTCGCACCATTCATCTGGTGGTCGACAACTTGAGCACGCATTCGCGGAAGATCCTGATCGATCATCTCGGCGCGGAGCACGGTGCCGCCTTGTGGCAGCGCTTCACGGTTCACTACACGCCGAAGCACGCCAGTTGGCTCAACCAGGCGGAAATTGAGATCAGCCTGCTCGCCCGCCAATGTCTGGGGAAGAGGCGGATTCCAAGCCTGAAGTTCCTCAAGGCAGAATGCCATGCCTGGAACCGACGAATCAATCGCGATCGAATCACCATACATTGGAAATTCACTCGGCGCGACGCCCACCGGGCCTTCCACTATCAACCCAATCTCTTTACGCGGTCAAAGCACTAGCGCGTGGCTCGGCCACCATGCCGCTGTTCGTGCGGCCCAATCAGGAGTGGTCGATGGACTTCGTTTCCGACGCGCTGGCCAATGGTCGCGCACTGCGGGCGCTGACGCTGGTGGACAACTTCACCAAGGAGGTTCCCGCGATTGAGGTCGATTGTTCGTTGTCGGCTCCGCGGGTGACGCGCGTGTTGGATCGAGTGATCGCGGGCCGTGGGACGGCTCCTGAGACGATCCGCATCGACAACGGACCGGAGTTCACCAGCCGCTGCTTTCTCGCGTGGGCCGAGCAGCGCGGCATCCGGTTGGTCCACATCCAGCCGGGCAAGCCAACGCAGAACAGTTTCATCGAAAGCTTCAACGGCCGCTTCCGCGACGAGTGCCTGAATGCGAACTGGTTTGAAAACCTGGCCGACGCGAAGCGCAAGATCGAGTCTTGGCGCGAGGACTACAACCAACGCCGGCCGCACAGCAGTCTGGCGTACCGCACGCCGGCCGAGTTTGCCCGCGTGTGGTCCCCTTCACCCTCAACCACCGTCGTAGAGCAGACCGGGGAGTCTGTCAAGGATTCCCTGGCGGCGCGCAAACCCTGCGCGTCCTTGACAGACTCCCCGGCCTGCTCAAAGGCCTCTGATACGAGGGTGAAGGGGAAGTCTGAAGGAGTTATGATTTAGCCGAGAATTCTAGTTTCGTTTGGTAGAGAAAATGGGGGCAGGTCAGATGGGAGCCATCGCTTCGGCCTGAGCCTGGCGCAATCGGGTTTCGAGCACAGCGGCCATGCCGCCGAGACGAAGCTGGTGAAGGGCACTGCTAAGTTCAATGAGGTTCATGGTTGATTCTCCTGACGAGTTCGGTTTTCGATGAGATCGCGATAGAGCGTGAGTTGACGGATCAGCGGATCGACCTGCCGCAGACTGAGCGGCAGTTGTGGGTTGTGTTCCAGGTAGCGACGCACGAAGTGATATTCGCGCGTGCCGGTTTCCAGAGCCATGGCGCAGGCATCGTCAGTGGAAGCAACGCCGTACTTTTTTGCAAGCGAGAGAACACCCAGGATGCGGCGCACCGCAAGCTCGCCCAGGTTGCGATGCATGGCTTGGCACAACGCACCGATGTGCGGCCCGGTTTTTTCGGCGCGGTGGAGCAGTTGTTTGGTCGACAGCGGAGTTCGCTCGGAACGATCCTCGTCCTTGATCCGGTGGCGGCCTCGCTGCTGACGTAAATGTTCCCGCAGCAGTTGGCTAGTGAGCGGGTCCAGGATGCGGACATGCGTTGTGTTCCACTGCACCTGAACATGGCGTCCGATCCAGCCTGGCGGCGCGCCATAATAAGCGGCCTCGACTTCCACGCAGCCATCCAGGTGTACAGTGCGCTCGCCGTATTGGTAGTAGCGAAACGGTTCCAGAGGCAATGGAAGAAGCGCCGGGCGCTCTTCGGCGAACATCGCCGCCACTTGCCGCTTGGTGGTGCCATGAATGCGCGTATCGGCCCAGCGCTCTTCCCAACGATCCAGATACGTCTGCGCTTCCTCCAGGCTCTCGAAGCGCAGCCCTTTGAGCGGAGTCTTCTGCGCATGGCCGACGCCGGATTCGACTTTGCCCTTCCGATCCGGATCCCGCACGCGACAAGGCAAAGCGACGGCGCCGTAATGCTTCAACACGTCGCGGTAAAGCGGATTGAGCGTGGCATCGTAGATGTCCGGCGCGATCACGCCTTCGCGAAGATTGTCGAGGACCACCACGCGAGTCACGCCGCCCAGCCGGCGAAACGCTTTCTCGTGCAACTCGGCCCAGACTCGCGTGCTGGAGCGGAACACCAGCAGCCGAACCGATTTTCGACTGTGTCCCAACGTCAGAACGAACAACCGCGTGCGCCGATACTTGCCACTTTCCGGGTCGCGCACCATCGGACCAGAGCCGTAATCGACTTGCGCTTCTTCGCCGGGCGCGGTCTCAATCACTACGCGAGCCTCCGGCGCCGGCGATCCACGAAGCTTCTGGATGAAGCGCTTGACGCTCTGATAGCCGGCCGTGAAACCATGGCCGTCAACCAAGTCCTGCCAGATCGCCATCGCGTTCCGGCCTCGCGACATCCCCAGCTCAATCGCTTCGCGGTAAGGCTCGCTGGCGCTGGAGACAGGACTGCGTCCTGGCTGTGGCTCGGGGGTCGTTCGACCAGTGGACTCCGCGCCAAAGTCGGTGGTCACCTCTATGGCCGGTTTTGCCTCCCGCCGCCCCCAACCTCCCGGCGGTCGAACCCCGATTCCGGCAACTTTGAGATAGCTGGCCGCAGTTTCCCGGCGATCGGTGGCCGCCTGAATACGCCGCAGCGACCATCCCAGCCGCCCCAGCGCGATGACTTGCTGTTTCTTTTCTTCGCTCAAGACATTACTCACGATGACGAAGAGTAACCTCACGTCACAGTCAATGTCCTGGCTCAGCTCCTTCGTTGGCCGGTTTTCAGCTGACCCTCATTGGCCGGTTTTGGGTGATCCCCGAGGTTTACGCGCGCGTTTCCACGCACGATCAACGGACGCTGCCCCTGCAGATCCGCGCCATGCGCGAATACGCAGCCAAGCGGAACTGGACCATCGCTGTGCAGATCAAAGAGGTCGGCTCCGGCGCGGCGCAACGAGAACAACGCGCAACTCTGATCGCTGCCGCACGCCGCCGTGAAATCGATGTGGTTCTGGTTTGGCGATTGGATCGCTGGGGCCGGTCTGTGGCGGATCTGGTTTCGTCGCTCCAGGAACTGCAGCATCTCCGTGTGGCCTTCGTGTCCCTGACCGAAGCACTCGATCTGACCACGCCCGCAGGCCGCGCCATGGCCGGACTGCTTTCCGTGTTCGCCGAGTTCTAAAGGGAGATCCTTCGCGAGCGTGTCTGTGCCGGCTTAGCTCATGCCCGACAACAAGGCAAGCGCCTCGGGCGCCCGCCATCGGTGGCCCACAAAGCTGCCGAAGCCCAAAAACTGCACCAGCAAGGCAGCAGCAAATCCGAAATCGCCCGCAGGCTTGAGATAGGCCGAACCTCGGTCCGCCGACTCCTGGTCAAAAAGAAATCCTGATTCACAACAGCCTTACGCAGGCTTGCCGGAAGGACACGAAGCTCTGGCCGGGCGATACGATTATGTGCTCGTTGATTCTCGGACAGGTCTCAACGATATATAAGCGGAATCTGTACAGCGCTATTTCCTGATCACTTAGTATTGGTCTTCACTTCGAACCACCAAAGTCTCATTGGCGGGCTGGAGGCCGTTACCAGGGCAACCCGATATCGAATCGAATCCGAGGACCTGAGGCCGCTGACGGTTTTTCCCCTTCCATCCAGAATCGACGTGTCGGAGCCGGAGTTGCTTGATAAATGGCGCTTTGGGGACTCCGACCGCGAAGAAGATGAAGAGGGTTATCAGCAGCGCTTCGAGAAATTGTTTACTACAGTCTACGGATTGCCAGAGTGCAATCTGAAAAATTATTTTGACGAAGTGCAGATTCAGCATGTTCCGAGGTATTCCTATGGAGAGGAGATTGCAGCGTTGCGAGAGCGCGGGACGCGGCTTTCTGTCTCTCGCAGTTACTCGACCTTTGCAGACATTTTAGTGAGGGATGAATCTGCTTGGGATTTAGCACCTTCTTCTGAAGGCGGTGCGGAAATGGTGGCCGACAGCACACCGACACTCGTCAAGGTACGGACATTCAAGGAATATCTCTCTGAGGAACGTTTTGAGCTCAAACTCTATGACACCCTTACCAAAGAGGTACGCGCAGTCTTAAGGGAGACGCCACGATTCGAAGTTCAGGGAACATGGTCCCCCGCGGCGTTTGCCGAGAGGCTCCATGCGTATGAGGCAACCACCAATGATTTGCTCCTCATGCAGGCGCTCTTGGGTTTTTGGACTGAATCTAGCCAGGGGGGCGTGCTTACGCTCGCCGTCAAAGGCTTTGCGAACAAATTTTGCCGCAGTCGGGGCTTAGTGTCTGGCTTGCTTGCCGATGGTATCCCGGACTCCTCCTGTTGTACTCAGGAGGGATCGCAGCAGTGGCGGCGGGGCGATACGAAAACCTTCGTGATCTCATGCTGTTGCCCGTTGGATATCCGTTCGACCCGCCCGAGCTTGAGCAAACATTAATACACACCCTCGCCGAAGCCATGCGCGAACTGAATCGTGCGTTTAAGACGCTGCCCGGTCTCGAAAGAGTATATACACCGCAGAGCGATTACCTGTACGCTTTCTTCGAAACCCTTCTAGGGGATTTGCTCCTTCTGGGATCTGACTATCAAAGCGCGTTTGAAAGATTCGAGGCTCTGTACGCGCTTGAACACGCACATATATACGATCGCGGGGATAGCCCTTTTCGTTACTGGGGGCCTGTCGGAAGATTTGCATGGAAGCATGGAGTGCTGGCCCAGCAAATCGCTGAGGCGGAATCGGCGGGCGCGTCTTTGGCCTCCGCTAGCAGTAGGGCTGTTCGGTGGATCGCTAGATAGATTCAAGGAAGTCGCTGCTGGATATCAAGGACTAGTAAGCAGAATTTCCTGGTACTGATAGCTACCGGCGCATATCAAATCGCGAGTTCCGGACGAGCTGATCGGTGGCGGGAAATGTTAAGACTTGAGTGCGTCTGGCTGTAAGGCACCCGAAAAAGGGTCAGGCAGCAAACTAGAATGGCTCCCCAGCATATTCTGATAATGGCGGACATCAGGTCGCGAAAACTCTTGCCCAGGTTAGCCCAAGAGTACATCGAGGCCAACCCGGGCGATGCAAAGAAGAATTCAATCCGGCGGTCGACGCCCCTTGTTAATCCCATCGGAGGGCGCGCATTGGATCGATCTTTGTGGCGCGGCGCGCGGGCACATAGCCCGCGATCAGTGCGACCGCGGAGATTCCCAGTGTCGCGAAAACCAGTGACGCTGGATCGTTGGGCGCGATGCCGTAAAGCTGTGCCTTCACCAATCCCGTCAAGCCGAATGCGAGCGCTAGAGCAACGCCGATCCCGATAGCTACCAGGACGAACACCTCTTTAATCACAAGCCAGATTACGTGGCTAGCTGCAGCGCCGAGCGCCATGCGAACGCCGATTTCGCGCGTCCGGCGGGCGACCGTATAGGCCATGACGCCATAGAGCCCAATCGCGGCCAGCAGAGTTGCCAGAAGTCCGAAGGCGCTCGAAAGGCTCGCCACCAGACGCTCCGTGATGAGCGAGTTGTCCAGCTGTTTTTCCAGAGTTTTCACCCGGTACATAGGAACGTTGGAGTCGATCCCGCTAACAACTTGCCGCACGATCGAGAAGGTCTGTTCGGGATCGCGAGCGGTGCGCACATAGGCCGACATGCTGTTCGCATAGGTCCGTTGCAGGTAAGGCGTGAAGACTTCGAGAGGCATTTCATCGCGCATGCTCTCGTACTTCGAATCGCGAACCACTCCGATGACTTCAATATCCAGCTTGGTGCCCGGATCGCCCCCCATGCCGATGTGCCGGCCAAGCGGGTTGCCACCGAAGTACTGCTTCGCGAACTTTTCATTGACGATGGCTACCTTGGGCGCGCCAGAGTCATCGGTGCTCCGGAAATCGCGCCCAGCGATAATCGGGACGTCCAATGTTTTGAAATAATCGGGAAAAACGAAATTGACGTGAGGATCGATCCATTCGCCGGGCTTGGGCGAAAAGTTTTCGACGCTGACCCAGTTATCCCACTCGTTCCCCTCTAGCACGGGAACCACCGCAAGGCTCGACGATTCTACTCCGGGAATGGCATCGAGGCTCTCTTTTAGCTGGCGATAGAATTGCACACTTCGCTCTCTGGGATATCCGTTGGCAGTGGGATCGACGGCAAACGTCAGTAGATTTCTGGTGCGAAAACCCGGATCCAAACCCTTCAGGTTCTGAAGGCTCCGGATGAACAGGCCCGCGCCGATCAGAAGGAGGAGGGAGAGGCTTACCTGGGCTGCCACCAGCGCTTTTCGCAGAGCGACGGAACCGCTGGCCGCGATCGATCCCACCGAATCTTTCAACGTAGGAGCCAAATTCGGCCTTGTGGATTGAAGCGCCGGCACCAGCCCGAAAATCAGACCGGTCAGAAATGAGATCCCCAGGGCAAACGTCAGAACGCGCCAATCGGGAGTCGTCGAGATGGCCAGGTCGGACGTTCCGGTTGGCAGGAAACTGATCAGGAGGCGATCGATCCAGACTGCAAGAGCCACTCCGGCCGCGCCCCCGGCGAGGGCGAGGAACAGACTTTCCGTCAACAATTGAGAAATGATTCTCCGCCGTCCTGCTCCGAGCGCGAGACGGACGGCAATCTCTTTTTGGCGAGCCGTCGCACGCGCGATCAGTAGATTCGCGACGTTGGCGCACGCGATCAGCAGCACCAACGCGACAATCGACATCAGCACCAACAGAGGGTTCGAAAACTGCTGCCGCAAGTTAGAAAGCCCTTTCGACGCCGGAAGGAGATCGATCCACATCTTCAGGAATTTCTCGCGGGTGAGCGGAGCTGTTTTTGAAAACTCTTTCTGCTGCACCTCCCATGCGATGGTCCGATAGAACAGAGGTTGAAGGCCAGCCCTGGCTTGTTCCATGGTCTCGCCGTGCCTCAACCGACCGAAAACACTCACCCATCGGAACCGGCGGTCTTCCAGATTTTTGCTGGGTGCGTTAATCTGGCCCTCCATCAGCATCGGCACGCGAATCTGCGGCGAGTTGGCGGGATCGGTGCCATCGAATCCTGCCTGGCTGACGCCGATGACCGTCATGGGATAGCCGTTTACGGAGAGCTTCTTCCCGATGACGCCGGGATCTCCGGCGAAGCGCGTGATCCAATACCGGTAGCTGAGGACCACTACTGGATGGCCGCCCTTAATCTTGTCGTCTTCTGGGGTGAAGACGCGCCCTAGCGCCGCGCCTACGCCGAGCACCGGGAAATACGAGCCAGTGACGAGTTGGCCGGCGATCCGCTCCGTCCTGCCATCGAAGTTCAGGTTCAGGGCTGTGTCCCAACTGCCGAACATACCGTCGAAGACCTGGTTCTGATCGCGAAAATCGGCATACATCGGGTAGGAAAGCTTGTAACGGCCGTTGTTCCCGCCATAGTGCTCGCCTCGTCCCCAAAGTGCCACCAGTTGCTCAGGATCTTTAACCGGCAGTAATCGAAGCATGAGCTGATCGACCAGGGTAAAGATGGCTGTATTCGCGCCGATCCCAAGGGCTAAGGAAAGAAGCGCCACCACGACAAAGACCGGAGATTTCCGGAAGGTGCGAAATGCGAAGCGCAGGTCCGCAGTTAGATTCCGCATGTCCCAGGTACTGCATATTGGATCGAAGGTTACAGAATTCGCGCGAACGATTCTGGTAGCGGCTGTCGAAAAAAGCGTTGAGGGCGATAATGCCGCACCTCAGGCACGTGGACCGAAATGGAACCGGAATATCGCGCCCTAACTCTGGGCCTCAAACGTCAACCGCAAATAGGACTTCGCCTGATACTCAATTCGCAGAGGGATCGGTCGCCGGTTACCCTCTTCCACCCAAATTCCGAACGGCGTGTCCTTGCCGCCCGCTTCGCGCCGCACCGTGCCCGAAGCGCGGATCACTTTGGCGCCTGGAGAGATCAACTTCCGCTTCTGAAAATACTCTGTCGCCTTCGGATCGGCGGTTTTGCGCAGCGAGAGGCGATAGAGGCGCCCCGCGTAGACGTAGTGCGATTCCAGTTGTGTCGGGCCGAAGAGTGCGTCTGCCAGTGCGCTCAGGAAGGGAGGTGGCAACGGAGCCAGGTTGAAACCGGCGGGCTGAACCGGCACCCCCGACAAGGCGCGCAGGCCCATCGTCACCAATTCCCCGCGTCGCTCGGCTGAGATCCGCGACGGCCCCATGAAGTGCGCTAATGCACTGGTCGAAGCGTCGCCGGCAATGCGCCCTTCGATCACGGTGTAGGCGGACTCGGTTGCTTTCGAATGGAGTGCCTTCCGCGCCTCCTCGGCGCTTTCTTCGTTCGAGGCCGTCATCAAGCCAAAGTAGACCGCATCGCGACTGCCGCCTGGAGCGGTGCGGGTCAGTTCGCGGATGAATCCCAGCCGGTTCAATCCAGCGGCCCGCTCCGGCGCTGAAAATCCGAGAAACTCGATTAGGCGCTGCGAACCTCCATTCGCCCCAGCCCATTCACTCCATTGCACACTGCCGCCACCGACGGACGTACGGTGTAACAGCGGCACCGACAGGAGAATCACGAGCGCATCGGCCCGATAGTTGCGGTCCAAACTCAGGTCAGCCCGCCGCTGCCCTTCCAGCTCCAGCCGGTTCGCAACGGCCCCAAGGCCTTTTCGCGCCCCGCCGATACATAGCGCAGACCCGGCCCAAAGACGCCCAAAGGTTCTGCGCGAGAATTGCTTAACCTTCACATCGCACCTCAACTACCCCTTCAGCTTACTCCCCCGGGCCGCGAGGGTGCGGACCGGCAACTTTACCAGCTCTGTCGTGAATCAACCGTCGACGATGGAAAGATTACACAACTCTGACAGTCGCGCGGAGCTTCGCCCTCGTCCAATAAGTGAGCAACATAGAGATGTCGTAAGGGACTCTCAAGGGAGGGGACCCAATGGACCCCGCAAAATCATTTATTAAAAGAGACGGAATCAACTGGACATCGGTGACGGCATTCGCTGTCTTTCACGTCGGGGCAGTGGTTGCTCTGTTTTTCTTCAGCTGGCCGGCGTTCTTTACCGCGCTGGCGCTTTACTGGATTTCTTTAAGCTTGGGAATAGGAATGGGCTATCACCGTTTGCTCACGCATCGTTCCTATAAAACGCCGAAGTGGATCGAGTATTTCCTGGCGGTCTGTGGGACGTTTGCACTGGAAGGCGGCCCTATGTTCTGGGTGGCAACCCATCGGGTTCATCACCAGTTCTCGGACAAGGACGGCGATCCGCACACGCCGCGCGATGGAAAATGGTGGAGCCATATCGTCTGGATGCTGGTCGGTGATGCGACCCATTGCAACATCGAACAGTGCTCCCGCTACGCGCCGGATATTTGCAAAGATCGTTTCCTGGTTTGGCTTTCGAAATATCACTATGTCCCGTTGGTAACCCTGGGTATCCTGCTGCTCGCTTTTGGCGGTCTGCCATTTTTCCTGTGGGGAATCTTCTTCCGGGTCACCATCGGCCTGCATGCTACCTGGATGGTCAACTCGCTGACGCATTTTTGGGGTAGCCGTAGATTTACCACGCGAGACGGCTCACGGAACAACTGGTTCGTTGCTCTCATGAGCTTCGGCGAGGGATGGCACAACAATCATCACGCCCATCCAACGTCGGCCAGACACGGACTCGCATGGTATGAGATCGATATAAGCTGGTGGGAAATTCGACTGTTACAGGTAATGGGGTTGGCGACATCCGTTCATTGCGCAAGTCTCCCTGGCTCCGGACCGCTAGACCAATCGATGGGAAAGCTCAAGAGCCTCGGGGATAAAGTCAGCGCGGTTGAGTTTCCGGTGATGCCGCTGCGGGCAACCAGTCCAGTCCGCGCGTTACTCGATTCGCCGATTGCGTCTCCATAGACGTTGGTTCCGCGTTATGCCTATCGCGCAACTTAAGCGTGTTGTATGTCGTGAAGAGGATGTTTGAGCGTACCAGATCATCTCGGAACGCGCGCAGCACGTGAGTCAGTCGTCGCTGTCGAGGCGGAGGGGACGTTTCACTCACGCCGGGCATGATATTAGGATGTACACAATCATTCAACCGAATCACGGCAACGTCTCCATCCGTCAGGATCGGGTGTTGCGCTTTCGGATCTTGGACGAGGTCGGCTGACGGCCGGGATAGCAAGCCGACTGCGTTGACGCAACCGGTAAAAGCCAGATCATTGACTATTTTGGCCCGTTCGGAGTCGATGTTAGGCTCCGTGTAATGAGTCCAGTGGGCCACTTCGAATCGAAACCCGACATCCTCCGCTGCGGCGCCTAACCAGACGTTCTCTTTTTGCGGATACTGCCATAAGCGCACGTGGTGGCGCCTCTCGACCGTGTCCAGGGTCTTCTGGTGCACAAACGCGGAAGGCACTCCGTTGAGCGTCAGCGCATTCATTGGTGCGCTGGGATAACCAAATCGTTTGGCCAGTGCGTGGTACATCCGAAATAGCGACATCGGCGACTTACGTTGCGCCAGCGACCATCCTGAGGCATGAAATGCGCGATCCATCTGATTCGGACTACCAATCAGAAGCACGTTCACATTGTCGGACGCCCGGCTTCCGATGTAGGCTCGCTGCGCAGACTTTTTCAGCAAATACTCAATATCGCCAAGATCGCTTCGTGAAAACGATTGAATTGGCAACGAGAAATCCGAGTTGTCAGCAGGGAGCGTCAACGGAGCAGTCAGCCGGAGAATAACCTCGGTGCCTGCCGGAAAGTCTATCTCCGGATTTGGAGACGGCGCAACGAGGAACTTCGCGCCCAACAGAGGGGCTCCAATCGGTGGATTCACAAGCAGCAAAGGAGTAGTGCAATAGGTCCAGACTGAAGAGAGGCTCACGATCGGATGTATCCCGCGTACTGTACCGAGATTGTCGACGTGCTCCTTGGCGGTCTCTACTTCTGCTAATTGCGTGTTGACCGGGACCTCTGTGCCATTCGGTAACCGAATCGTATTGAAGCTGTAAGCAATGCTTGCTGTGGAATGTTTCAACCCGAAACCGATCGCTGTTGCGGTTGCTATGGACCCCAGCAACTTCGATCCTTGTGGAACTAGAATTCTCCCTTGAACGCTAGCCGGGGCGATAATAGTGGCCTCAATTGCATCACCATGGTGGGAGATTCGCGAACCGGTAGCGCCTGATAGACGCGCTTCCAGGGCCGTCCCCGTGGGCAAGTCCTGCGCGGATAGAGTCAGAGAAAACAGGAGCATTGGCAAGGCGAGAACGCTCGCTTCGCGGAAGGTAAGTGCTCTCTCTCGCGTGATCCACGCCGGGCCTCTTGGTGGTCTGCTTGGAGCCGCGATTTCCATTGGTCCCTTTTGCGCTCAAGACTCGCTTGATATGATCGCGCTAGTAAGTATCGCGTTTCATCCTGGTGATCGACTTCAACCAATCTCCAGCAAGAAGCCAGAGATTGTCCCTACCTATGTGCGGCTTATTCGCTTGATGTGTCCGCCTACCAAGAGGTAATGTTCATGTGGCCGTTAATACCCAGCATCTGTATCGATCGGAGATCGCGCCGCCGCTGAAGTCACCACCCTGCACTTTCCACCAACCGCCAAAACTTTGGACGGTTACTGGACTTTTGTTTCTGTGCTGTCCGGTGTTCCCTTGCGTTGAAATTCATCCCAGCGCCGGGCGGCGTCATCATCTTGGCCGCGGAGCGCGTGCGTGTACACATCCACCGTCGTTCGGATTGACGAGTGGCCGAGGCGCTCGGCAACCACCGGCAACGGCACTCCATCAGCCACTAAATGCGAGCCGTGGCTGTGGCGCAGAGAGTGCAGACTCGCTCCCTTGGGAAGGCCAAGCCTGCGGAACAGGAGCGACACCCCAGAGGATATCGAGTTCGGCCGGAGCGGTGTCCCGTCCGGATTAGCGAATACCAAATCCAGCTCCGCGCGATAGTCTGGCCCATGCTGCTGGCGAAATTCATTCTGGCGCTTGCGGTGGCGTTCCAGAGCGGCGAGCGCGGATGCCGGAACTTTCACGTCCCGTGGCCTCTCCGTTTTCGTGCCTTTGAATTCCAACACCTGCCTGGTTTGGGTGAGGGACCGCGTGATGATGGCGCGACCATCCTGAATATCCGACCAGCGCAAGGCCAGGACCTCGCCGCGGCGCGCGCCAGTGGCGGCGCAGATTTCCAGAAACGTTGCCATGCACCACGGCGAAGTCGCGGATGTGAAGACCAAAGCTTGCTGCGCCGGGGTCAGTGCAACGCCTCTGTGTTTCTTGGGAACCGGAGGCTCGCTCCGAGTAACGGGATTCTTAGCGACCAGCCCCCACCTCTCGGCTCGTGCGAAGGCGCTGGAGACCAGACCCGCAATGTGCCTGACGGTCTTGGCACTCAGTGGCCGAGCCTCTTTTGTTTTTCTGTGACGGCCGCCGGCCTTGAGGAGGCGGTTCCATTCGCGGCTCAGATGAAGTGGCGTGATGTCGCCTAAAGGCATGGCGAGTAGGTCGGGCGCGAGATAAGCGGCCAGTTCGCGGTAGCGCTCGATGGTCTTTGGAGCAAGTTTCTCTTCCGCGTGTTGGTGGAAGAACTCTTGGAACAGCATCTCAAGCGTGGTCGGAAGCGCCGCGGCGACCGGACCGGCACCGGCTTTTTCCAACTCGTGCTTCTGGAGTTCCTCGGTGCGGCGCTTTGCCTCGGCGTCGATAGCCGCCTGTTTGCTGGAGAAGCCCACCGCCTCCACCAACCGGCGATCCTGCCGAGTCGAACCTGGCGCACTAAAGATGTAACGCCATACCGTTTTGCCAGATTCGTATGTGCGCTTGAAGACGGGCATCAGTTCACCACGTCTACCTCTGGTTCGCGTGGAAGTCCAGTGCCCGAAGGGAGCCCGCAAGTGCTCTCCCAGGTCAGATATGCCTGTCTTGTAATGATCCATCGCCGGCCGAGGCGAAGGCCGGGAATGATCCCTTTTTCCAACATCGAATAGACCGCAAGCCTGCCGATGTTCAGTCGTTTTGCAATTTCCAGCACGGAGATCCGGCTGCTGGGTGAGTCCCCGGCTTCGTCTTTCCCTGGGCTGCATTGGTTCTGCCATGGCGTTATTCGATGGCCTCGGCGGCCACTTCTCGGCGCTATCGCCCGGTGCTGCAATCTGCGCTCGCGATGGCGCGGCATCAGGTAGACGCTTGGAGCTTAGCCATGTGATTTCTGGAGAGTGTGCGTTCCGCTCCAACTTCGTTACTCGATCGTCGAGATCGTTGATGGTAGCGGCCTTCGCACCCTGCTCCAGGACAATCTCGATGGCTCGCAGGCGGGTTGCTGCCGGCGTGTTTGAGTCTGTCATGATACGCAACAGGGTCGAAGTCGCAGCGCCTGCGGCGTCCTGTAGTCGTCCGATGGATTGGGAGAACGCTGCTCGGCGTGCGTTCCGGAGTTCGGCCTGGAACTCCGCTTCCTTCATCCATCGCTGCAGAGTGTTTGCGCTGATTCCCACCTCGTTGGCCGCCTGTTCGATGCTTCTGTGGGAGAGCAGTGCGGCGATCGCCTGCTGCATTTTCTGCTGGAACTTGGCTCCGTGCCCTAACATGCGCCACCGTTTTCACGCGATTCCCGGACTGCTGCAGATTTCCTGCAGAATTCGCTTGCAATCGGCAGGAACCAGAGTGATTGATGTGAGCGTCGCGGTAATCACCGCGAAAGGAGAAATCAAAATGAACGTTGTTCCAGAAAACGCCGCCAATGCCGAGCCAAGTACTCCATCCGGCGAGCCAAACCCGGCGAAAAAGCCTCGCGTGGCCGCACAGGCGCGCCCGGTCGCGCCTGCCAAGGGCCGGTCCGGCAAACAGGCCACCCGGGCGAAGAAAGCCAACACGGCCGCGAAGTCGGCGAAGTCGCGCAAGAAGGCGCCCAACAGTCGCGAGGCCAGCAAAACCGCCAAGGTCCTGGACCTGCTGCGGCGCTCCGGTGGGGCGACCAGCGCGGATCTCACGAAAGCCACCGGCTGGCAGGCCCACTCGGTGCGGGGATTTATCTCCGGCGTGCTCGGCAAGAAAATGGGCCTGAAGGTAGCGTCCACCAAAGTCGAGGATGGGGAGCGCCGCTATTCGCTGAAGAGCTGAAGTCCAGCCAATCGAACTCTCCTCGCCGCCGGGCGCCTGCCTCGGCGGCTTTTCTTTGTCCACGTACCTCATGCAACCTCCTTGCGGCGCGCTCGCGCAATCTCATCGAACGTCCGGCGGTCACAATCGAGGACAGCCTGTTTTCCGGTGAATCGCTGCCATCGCAGCACGGCGACGTCGACATACCGCGGATCGATTTCCATTCCGTAGCAGATTCGACCGCTCGTCTCGGCTGCAATCAGTGTGCTGCCACTCCCAAGGAAGGGGTCGTAACATGCCTCGCCCACACGTGTGTGATTCAGGAGCGGTCGCCGCATGAGCTCGACAGGTTTCTGCGTGCTGTGGCCAGTTAGTTCGTTTTCCGCGACAACCTCTCCTCCAAACGGATTTAGATTCGCGACTTCCCAAACGGTGGTCTGCTTGCGACCGCCGCGCCAACGACCCTGTTGGCCTTTCCGCACGGCGTACCAACACGGCTCATGGCGCCAGTGATACGCACCGCGGGAGATGGCAAAGTGCTGCTTGACCCAGACGATCTGCGACCGGATTTCGAATCCGCAGGATTCGAGCCCGCGCGCAACCTCGCCGGCGTGAATGCCCGCGTGCCAAAGGTATACAACGTCACCGGGAAACAACGCCCAGGCCGACGACCACTCGATCCGATTGTCGTTGGCGACCTTGCCGCCCTGACGCGTCCGCGGGTTGAGACCGGCTTGCTCGCGCCACTCCGGTTTGAGATCGACGCCATAGGGCGGATCGGTCGCCATGAGAATGGGAGGTTGCTGTTTCGCGAACAGGCGCGTCGCATCTTGGGCAGCTGTGGCGTCACCGCACAAGACCCGATGCTGTCGCCCTTTGTCAGTTCGCAGTACCCATAGGTCGCCTGGTCTGGTGACGGGGGCGATTGGAATCGTCGGAACTTCGTCTTCGTCGGTGATACCAGCGGCCTGATCGTCAGCAAGTTGCCTCGCCAGTTCCACGTCGTCGAAACCGAGCAGAGCCAGATCGAAGTCGGCTTCCTTCAAGGCAGCAAGTTGCTGGCGAAGCATCTGCTCATCCCAGCCCGCATTAAGTGCGAGCTGATTATCGACAATAGCTAGCGCACTACGTTGGATTTCGGACAAGTGTTCGAGCCTGATTACCGGGACCTTTCGCAGGCCGAGTGTGAGGGCCGCCCGATACCGTCCCTCACCCGCGATGATCTTGCCGTCAGCTCCAACCAGAATCGGGTTCACGAAACTGAACTCCCGAATGGAGTCGGCGATCTGCTCCACCTGTTCAGGCGAGTGCGTGCGCGGGTTCGCTGCGCTCGGGACTAAACGATCAATAGGCCATAGCTCGATTTGAATCTCTAGATCCTTCGCAGTTCCATCGAGCGGGGCAGCCGTCATTTTTTTCGGTTCCATATCCCATTCCGGCGAAAAATCGGCACCGATAGAGATTTTTCGCCGGGCGAAGGAAGCGCGACCTCTCTAGATGGCTGGATTCAAAAAGTGAGGGGAGGAGCAAAGACCGTCCAAAACAATCCGGTGATTCGCAGCGAAAAATCGTTGGTGCGTCTAGTGCTCGCTGGATTTCGAGAGTGTGATCCTGAACTGGGCTTCGTACGCCCTACCCCTGCGAAACGGGAGGGGGTCGGCCTGGATGCCAAACAATTCTTTAAATCTGGCTCTAATGGTCTGAACTTGTTTCTCAATTTTGAGCCATCCGGGCTTTTCAAAATCACTCGGTCTTTGGATCTTGCCGTCCCATTTAGCAAGCAATCTCAGGCATTCCCAAGCTAAATCTGGTTTTCCGCCGCCGCCCCTCTTGTCCTCGAAGTCCATTTCCGCGTAGCTCCGAGGTTCGGTGACCCCCATGACGGATACTTGAACGCGATGGTCACTGATGAACGTGACCGTCACATCCTTCCAAGTGGCGCCCTCGGGCGTAGGGAATGGGACGACTCGTCGTACCTGCTTTCGCTGGATTTTGTTCGCAAGCTCCAACATCTCCTGCAAGCGCATTTCGAGCGTTTCGAGAGCCGGATCTGCCGGTGGGTCGCACCAGCAATTTTGTTGGCGGACATCGAGGCGCCGAATGGCTCGGCGATAGTTTTTCCATTCCGGCTTCACTGGTAGACGCTCTGCGAGCAGGGACACGTCCTTTGCGAAAGGTCCGAGTAACGTAATTGCTTCGTGGAACTGACGCCACAGATCGTTCGACTCATCCGTTACTGTCCGGAGCTCAGACATTCGACGATTAAGTTCGGCTTTGGCTTGGCTGTGCGCGGGTCCTCTTGTGGGAGCGGATGCATTTGCTTCACGAGCGGCCGGAGTTCATCGCGCTTCGACGCTGCGGCCTGAAAGTTCTCGTAAATGCTCTTAGCTCCCCTCACAGTCTTCCGGCCCGCGGCGATTCTTCGGAGCAGATCCGAAATAATTTCAGCCAGATCGAACGACTCAGCTCCCATTGCATGCCATTCTAGTTCCTTTTGAAATCCGAAATCATCCGACCTTCTTACTCCTCGATCAGAACTGTGGGGATCAGTGGCCGAAGCCGTTTTGCCTCGGCGCTTCGCTTGCCAGGTTTGGAGTTCGAATTCCTTTGAGCGAAACCCCATCTGGCGATAGCCGGCCTCTTCGCCCAGCCCCGCCGAAAATCGCGAAATCCTAACATCTGGCACCATCTGCCCCTATCTGGCGTCCAGGATGGCTGTTTCTTCGCCCCTCCTTCGTCCCGCCGATTCCCCGCTCGGAAATGAGAGCACGCGGTAATCACCGGCAAAGGGAGATGAAATGGCGATACAGAAAGTTGCTAGCGATCACACGGGCCTATACATCGAACTCTTGGGCGCGGCATTCTTGCACTCCAAACCCGCAGTTTTTTCACCTGAGCTCCTGAACGCACCAAAATGCTAGTTCTACGGGAGATATTGCTACGGTTTCAACAAGCGGCGGCACCTTATAATTACCTATCATTCGTATACGGCGCGAGACATGAACTAGGCGTGCGAAGCCAATCCGCCACCGGAACGGGAGTTTGGCGTGGTGTCATGAGCCATCCTGCCCCAGGGGGAGCGGCCCCATGCCGCGCAACTGCCCGTGTGGATTCCCTCTTGTGCGGGGATGACTGCGAGGAAAAGCGAAACGCCGCGCGTCGCCGAGCTGAAGAAAGCCAATTCGGGACCGAAAGGCCGCGCGTTGGCGCACCGTCGCGCCACGTCGCGACCTTCGCGGTAAGTCGCCCCATACTAGCTTGCCCGGCCGAAGAACGCCACCGTGGGCGCGAGTTCGGCCAAGTCGGGAAAAGGCTGCCAGGTGGAGCGCCCGGCGCTCTGTTTCTGGCCGGCGTACAGCTCTCGGAAGAAAGGCCGCCGGACGATGCCCCTACGGAAGCTGTGCAGGTCGGCCGCGGTTATATATATGTATACATATAGCTCCGGCCCGCCCTTTGCGAGGGCGGTCCGTCAAGCGTCTGCCCCCTTCGAGTCCGCCTCTTTGCTTTTTCCGCCGATATCCGCCGATAGATGGGCGCTGAGGCGGGTCGGAGAGCCCGGGAGCCCCACGTTGTGGCACAGGCGCGCGACGTCGCGACGTCTGGCGCTCGGTTGGGGAAGGAGGCTGACTTAGGCTCAAAAGCCCAACGTGGGCGCAACGTTGCGGACGTCGGCCAACCCGCTTTCAAGATCCGGCCTCGGCGTTACTGTGAATGGCTAGCTTAACTTCAACTTGATCGCGTCGTTCGGTGCGTGCAGCAGATCCTGGCGCGTGCCCAGATACCGCTCGGTTGTCTGCACAGAGGCGTGGCCCAGCAACAGCTGGATCTGTTCCAACTCGCCACCAGCGGCCCGGCATAACTTAGCGCAGGTGCGTCGCAGGTCGTGCGGAGCTATACCCGGCACCCCGACGTCGCTTGCGTACCGTTTGAGCATCTGCCAGACGACCTTCTCTCCGAGCCTTGCGCCGCTGACGCATCCTTTGCGGTTCACCGGTCGAAAAACATGGTCGGAGGTCACATCCGATGCAGAAGTCCAGGCGTCGATCGCCACCTTCACCCACGGAGGCATTGGCGCGGTCCGCACCCGCCCGTGTTTGCCGACCAGGTCGACAATGCACCAGCGCCCATCTCGCTGTTGGACGTGAGTGAAGGTGAGGGCAGCCACTTCCGACCGGCGAAGTCCGCAGCCGAGAAGCACGGCGAGGATGGCGCGGTCTCGCAGTCCGCCGACCGTAGTGATATCCGGCGCACTCAGCAGCGCCTGGGCTTGCCGCTGCGACAACCAATTGCCGACGCGAATCCCGGTCGACTTCACGCTCTTGACGCGGCTAATTCCCTGCGCCAGCCCCGGTGCGAGCAAACCATTGTCTGCCGCCTCCGCCGCGAGCTTGCGAATCGCGGACATCCTAATAATGATAGAGGACGACCCTAAGGCACGTTCTTCGAGCGATACCCGCCACGCGCTCACGGTGGCCTTGGTAAAACCCGGCCTCGGCGCCTGCTGAAACCACTCCATAAATTCGTTCAAGGCCATGTTATAAACGCGTTTGGTTATCGGCGAGGAGACGCTATCCAGTACCAGCTGCTTCAATTTTTCCCATTGCGCGATCTTCTCAATTGCGACAAGTTCGTTCATGTTCCGTCCAGTTGTTGGGCATTATCGGCAACATGAACATTACCTCGGTCTGGACGCGACATCAAGTAAAGCGCCGGAAAGCGCTGACCGAAAGGACGCTCGGCGATTTTTTCCAATCAACGAGCAAACGGTCGAATCTTCAGTACCTCAGGAGGGATCATGATGGTTAGAAAACGCCTCAGTTCGTGGTATCGGGCGGTATCGGCCTGAAACCTGATTTGAATCGTCTCGACGGGTTTGCACGCCAATTCAAGGCGAAACGTGTCCCTTCCAAGGTGCGCACTTCTGATCTTAAAATGTCCGCACAGTGTTCGTTCGTGGCTCTCAATGTAGAACAAGCCGCCGTCGTAGGATTCGAATTGCCGCTGGATAGTAAAATAAGCGCTGTCGCTTTCCGGGTCGTTCTCAAACGAGACCTGGAAGTACTCACCGCCAGAACTGGCCACCGAGACGAACGGAAAGGAAAATTCTGTCACTCTCGCTCCGACCACAGATTCTAGCGCCCTTCGCGGTCGGACGCGAAAGGGAGTCCAAAAGAGCGTCGGCGTTCCTCGCGAGTAATCCTCCGCCGATCCCGGCGACAGTTTGGAGCGATAGACGACAACCATTCTCCGAGTAGCGCGTGATCCACCCGGAGGAGCCATCGTTAAACGCTAGGCGACAGGACCTTAGCCCGGATTTCCGGAGGTGTTATCGTGTCGTCAGGGCCCTGTCGGGAGCAGAGAATTGATACAGCAGCCAGATCCATGGTTCGAATCACTCGCAGATAGTGAGGCACTTTCGCAGTCTGAGTTGCTCGCCCTTCAAAAGGACGGCTTCGTCGTAACCCGTGGCCCCGTTTTGGCCGCGGACTCTCCGACCCTGTCGCGCGCCTACGACTCTGCCGTCCTTCAGGCTGATCGTGCCGACGTGAAGGAAGGTTCCACCACGACTCGTGTTCTAGATTTCGTTAACCGCGGACCGGAGTTCGATAGCTTGTACCTACACCCACCACTACTTGAGGCATGTTGCAAAATCATCAAGGAGCCCTTCAGGCTAAGCAATCTGGTGGCGCGCACCCTGAATCCCGGCAAGTTGCCCAAAAAGCTTCACGTCGACTTTCCAAACGACGACGATGGTTGGCCGATGGTCGGATTTATTTTCATGATCGACTCATTTCGGTCAGAAAACGGAGCCACTTGCTTTCTGCCGTGCTCCCAAGGATTGACCACAGCGCCAGATACGTTCGACGGCGTTGTGCCTGCTTGCGGCCCGGCCGGGTCAATGCTGATTTATAACGGCTCTGTTTGGCATGAACATGGGCCGAACGCGACCGACTTTCCTCGAAGATCCGTCCAAGGTGCGTTGAGTAGGCGAAGGGAGAAGCCTGCGACCGATTGGCAAACTCGCATGCGACCTGAAACACTCTCGCGTCTCAGCCCACTCGCGACGTACCTGCTTGGTGTCTGATTTGTGCTTCCTCCCCATTAACGGCGTAGTGTGTGCAATGAGGCTTTATACTAAACGCTTGGATTCGCCGATGGACGCCCTATTTAAGGATGTGAAGCATTCAATTCGCATGTTTCTCAGAAGTCCCGGCTTCACCATAACGGCCGTCGCCGCCGTGGCGCTGGGAATTGGCGGGACCACGGCGATTTTTTCGATCGTCAACACCGTGCTGCTTAAGCCGATGGGGATTCCCGATCCGGAACGCCTTGTTGCGCTGACAACTGGACCTAGCGGGGGCGGCGCTTCTCCGGCAATGTTTATGCATTGGCGGGCTGAGTCGCTTATATTTCAGGAAGTATCCGCCTACAGCAGCGGCTTCATCAATCACACGGCCGGCCAAGTGGTGGAAGTGTGGCCATACGTTAGGGCATCTACCGATTATTTTCGCTGTTGGGGATTGCCCATCCTGCGAGGACGAGCCTTCACGCAAGACGAAGATCTTCCGAAGCGTCCGTTAGTGGCAGTGATGAGCGAGAATTTGTGGAAACGCAAATTTGCCAGTGACCCGCGAATTCTTGGATCGCAGATTTCCTTGAATGGCGAGTCCTACACGGTCATCGGAATCGCGGGCAGCGACCCGCTGAGCCAGTTCGGTCAGCATCCCGATGTTTACGTGCCATTCCAGATCGATCCCAACACCGGCGAGCAGGGAGGCTTTTTCGACGTGATCGCTCGTTTGAGACCGGGAATCACGCTGAATCAAGCGAGGGCACGATTACGTATTTCGACCGGGGACTACCGCGCCAAGTTTCCGAACACTCTGGGGCCCAAGGATAATTTCACCGCGAAACCTTTCCGAGAGAGCATGGCCGACAACGACCGTCCATTGCTGTTCGTCCTTTCGGGCGCCGTGAGTCTCGTATTGCTCATCGCGTGCGCCAATGTCGCGAACCTGTTGCTCGCCCGTGCCACGGGTCGAAAGCGAGAAATCGCGATCCGCTTCGCCCTTGGCGCGGGTCGCGGAAGAATGATCCGCCAACTGCTAACCGAAAGCGTGCTCCTTTCGCTCGCTGGAGGCGCATTGGGATCGCTGCTGGGTTATGCCGGCATCCGGGCACTACTCGCGCTCAACACCGGCAGCCTCGATATGGTCGGCGAGAACGGCGGCGCCGTGACCGTCGACTGGCGCGTGATGGGTTTCGCGCTCGCGGTCTCGTTCGGAACGGGGATCGCTTTTGGTCTGGTCCCAGCCCTTCGTGGTTCGCGCGCGGACCTCACTTCCGGCCTAAAGGATGGCGGCGTGCGGTCCGGCGCCAGTGTAGGGCAGAACAAGGCGCGCGCGGTTCTTGTCGTAAGCGAGGTGGGCCTGGCTGTCGTTCTCTTAGTCGGTTCGTTTCTACTCACTCGCAGTTTCATGGCGTTAAGTGCCGTTGACCCCGGATTCGAAACGAAGAACGTTGTGACCATGAACGTCCTGGTCTCAGGAAAGAAGTATTTAAAATCGGCCACCGTGGCGCAAATCGTTCGCGCCGGAAGCGATCGCCTTCGCTCGATGCCAGGCGTGCTTGCGGCGGGTACCACCTGCTGCGAACCTCTGTCGCAGGGGACATACGACATGGGTTTCGATATTGTCGGCAGGCAGTCGGCGGGTTCATCCATCGGTCAGGACGTCGGATGGGCAATTGTTTCGCCAGGTTATTTCGAGGCCTTCAGGATCCCCGTGAACCGGGGCAGAACGCTCAGCACTCAGGACGACACCAAATCTCCAGCCGTAGTCTTGATTAGCGAATGCATGGCCAAGCAGTTTTGGCCGGATGGCGATCCTCTCGGCGACCGCATCGCAATCGGCCGCGCGCCTGGGATGAAGGAGTTTAAAGACGAACCGGTGCGGGAGATCATTGGTATCGTCGGCGATATCCGATCCGAAGGATTGGACACGAAACCACGCCCGATCATGTACGTCCCGCAGGCCCAGCTTCCCGATGCGGAGAACGCCTTCTTTCTCCGTCTACTACCCCTTGCTTGGATTGTGCGAACGGAATCGGAACCACGTACCCTCATTCCCGCGATTCAGGAACAATTGCGTCAGTCGACAGGCCTGCCGGTTACCGATGTCGCTCCGATGGACCGCGTAGTGCGGGCGCAAATAGGCCGTCAGCGCTTCAGCATGGTGTTGATGACCGTCTTCGGAGGCGTAGCGCTGCTGCTAGCCGCCATTGGAATTTATGGTTTGATGGCGTACGCCGTAGAGCAACGCCGGCAGGAGATCGGAATCCGCATGGCCCTAGGAGCTGAATCCGGCCAGGTGAGGAATATGGTGGTGAGGGAAGGAATGAGCCTCGCTCTCGCCGGCATCGTGGCCGGCCTCGCCGCGGCGTGGAGCTTGGTCCGGTCGATTGAAAGCTTTATTTACGGCGTAAAGCTACATGACCCAATCGTATTCGCAGCCGTCCCAATGGTATTGGGCACAGTGGCGCTGATGGCCGTTTGGTTCCCTGCGAACCGCGCGAGCCGCGTAAATCCAATTGACTCGCTTCACTGTGAGTGAATCGCTTTCGGCACCCTTCCGATGAACTTCGGTTACTATCCCGAAGCAACTTTTCTAGACCATAAGGTATGAAATCGTCTATCAACCGGGGCACTTGGCCATTTGGTCGACTTGTCGGCGACTCGGAGAAAGCTCGAACCGATTCACCCCGCAAACTCGCCTTCGCCACCGACCGTTTTTCATCGCAAACCCAAGGAACTGCACCCTGCGACATTGAGGCATGATGTGCGGCATTATCGGCTGAGTGGACCTTCGCAGGCGGCTCCGGTGTGCTCGATCAATTCTATTCTTCGCGAAGAGCGGCCATCGGGTCGAGATTCGAGGCACGTCGTGCAGGCACAAATCCGGCGAGCGCAGCCGCTAACGCTAATACGGTAGCGGCGAGAAAAAGCGTCCAAGGATCGTTCGGCTTGACTCCGTACAGGAAAGACGCGACGAAACGCGTCGTCGCCAGTGCAGCTCCGAGGCCGAGCGCGAGGCCGACCATTATGAGGAGTGCGACTTCCTGGAGGACCATGCGGAGCACTCGAGCCTGCTGGGCTCCGAGGGCCATGCGGATGCCGATTTCGCCGCGCCGGCGGGCGACGTTATACGACATGACGCCGTAGAGTCCGATGGTGGCGAGGAGCAGGGCGAGCGCGCCGAAGAATCCCGAAAGCGTGGCGAGCAGGCGCTCCCGCGTCAGGGTCTCTTCGACTTGCGTGGTAAGCGTGCGGAAGTTGAGCATGATGTCGGGATTTACCTGGGCCAGAGTTTCTTTCACCCCCGAAACGACGGACGTCGCCGGACCAGCTACGCGGAGTTCGAAGGATTTTGTGACACCGGGCGCGGGGTCCTGCGCTTGGGCGACGTAGATGATCGGCACGTTGTCGTCGCGCAGGTTGCGATACTTGGTGTTCTTGACTACCCCGATCACTTCAAGGGTGGTCTGAGTGGGACCGCCGGTCGTGACAAACGTCCTGCCAACGGCTTTCTCCACACCGCCTAGGAATTTCTTGGCCATCGCCTCGTCGACAATCGCGACGATGGAAGAGCCGAAGGCGTCATGAGTGCTGAAATCGCGGCCGGCGAGGAAGGGCGTGCCGAGCGTCTCGAAGTATCCGGGACTGACGCGATTCATCCAAGAAATGGCGTCGCGGCGGGATTTGGCGGCGAATCCGGCTGCTTCGACCACCGTGTTCCAGCCCTGGCCGCTGACCGGAGTCAGGTTGGACGCCGCGGCGCTGCGCACCCCCGGAACGGCGCGCAGGTGTCCCAGCATTTCTTCAAAACCCGCCGTGCGGCGCTCCTTCGGGTAGTTGGCGTTGCGCAGGTCGACGTTCACCAGGAGGATATGGTTGGCGTCAAAGCCGGCGTCGATGCTCGTCAGTTTCAGGAACGTGTTGAGCAGCAAGCCCGCGCCCCCGACCAGAACCGTGGACAGGGCCACCTGAACGACAACCAGCGACTTGCCGAGCCCAAAATGACTCTGCGCATCGACGATTCCGCGCGCGTTGGCTTTCATCGCCACCTGCGGATCGACCCTGGTTCCTTTCCACGCCGGAGCCATTCCAAACAATACGCCCGTCGCGATGGCCACCGCAATCGTGAAACTAAGGACACGCAGATCAATGGCGAGGTCTAGCGAAACGGGGTTAGTGGTCGACAAGAGCCGGACAAGCATTCGCGCTCCCCACTGCGCGAAAAGAATCCCCAGGCCCGCGCCCGCGAACGACAGCACGAGGCTTTCGGTAAGCAACTGGCGGATCAAACGCGAGCGACCCGCGCCGACGGCCATCCGGATGGCGACCTCTTTCTGTCGCATAGCGGCGCGAGCAAGCAACAGGTTCGCGACGTTCGCGCACGCGATCATCAGGACGACGCCGGCCACCACCATCAGGGTCCAGAGGGCCCGTTGATATTGGGAGCGGATCGAAGACAGTCCATTGCCTGCCGGCTCTGTCATCAGCTCCGTCTTCACGTATTCGGCCTTTCCGTCGGCCGTGAAATTGGGAGGGACGGTGGCTGCGTAGATCGGCGGTGCGAGGACCTTCATGCGCGCGTGGACCTGTTCGATCGACATGTCCGGCTTCGGACGCGCGATGATGCTGAGCCACCACCAGCTCCGCCCGTCGAGCCGCGCGTAATCTGGATGGATAATCGGATCCGCGCAAAGGGGGATGTATACATCGACGCCGCGGCCGACTTCGATGCCGTTGAAGCCTGGCTGAAGGATGCCCAGAATCTCAAACGGATGGCCGTCGAGTGAGATGGCCTGACGGAGCACGTCGGGTGACCCAGCACGTTCTCTTTGCCAGAAGTCGTAGCTCAAAACGGCGGTCGGAGGGCAGCCGCGCTTGTCGTCCGAGACCGCGAGAGTGCGGCCGAGGATCGCGCGGAGGCCGAGAGTCGCGAAATAATCTCCACTAACCATGTTGCCGCTGGCATATCTGGCTTCGCCGCCCTTCGCAAGATTGAAACGGTCCGAGGAATATGCAAACGCGCCGCTAAAGACGTCCTGACGGTCGCGAAGCTGTTCCCAGATAGGATTCGTGTACTCGCCGTCCTTGCTTGCGTCCACCACCTGAACGAGCTGTTCAGGGTGATCGACGTGGAGATATTTCAGGATCACGGCATTGACGAGGCTGAAGATCGCCGTGTTGGCTCCGATGCCAAGTGCAAGCGACAAAATCGCGACGGCGGCGAACCCGGGACCGGAGCGGAGGGCTCGGATAGCATAGCGAAGATCCTGCAATAAGGTGTCAAACATGCAAAGCTCCAATTGACATTCAGACGGCGGCGAAAGCTGCGGGTTAGGTGTCCTCCTTAGATTTGTGTTAAGAGTACCGGACATTTCCATGTACCGGCCGCTAATCTTGGTCCTAGCGGTCGGCAGGGGCGAGGGAACAGCCGGCGAGGGTTGGCGCCGGATGTCCGCCATTAACGGCGGCCTTGCGGAAATGCTATTCAAATCATTTTCCGAATAGCCGCCTTCGCAACCGTTTGGCGTCTGGCATTAAGGAGCGGGCTAGGATCTAACGGTTAAATGGATCTTCATTGATCCAACGAAAGCCCCGGCTGATGAGCAGAAACCGGGAGTCGTCAAAACGATGGAACTCTGCGACTATCGGGTTCCCATCCAGGCTCCCGCGAAGAATCAGGTGCTCAGCGTCAGGCTGGTAGTAAGTAAAATTGCCTTCTTTCTTCAATTGCATGGAACTCAACTTGAGAGTGCGCTTGGGCTCGTCGTACGTCGTAGTGAAACTGATCCGCTCGCCGCCGGCATCGCGGATCGACAACCCCCTCGAAAACTGAATGGTTAGCTGACGCCAGCGCGCGGCATCTGCTACGTCTCCGGTAAAGCTATCGGCGTTCCAAACGCCATAGAGAGGTGCATGCTTGAGATACGTGGTGGAGGACTCTCTGACACTCTTGTATCCGCCCCAGATTTTGTTGTAAAGAATCGATGAGATCACCAGGACTTGCAACGCAATCGCGACGACCCGCAGCCAGCGGCGCTCGAACCTTGGCACCCACACACCTTCGAGCAGGGACGGCTGGTGCAGCAGGAAGAAGCGCATCATCGCAACTGCGTCGGGGATCAGCAGAAAAATAGACATGAGCAACAGGTGCGACGAGTATAACTTTACGGGAACGTCGTAACAGAAATTCAGCGTGACCACGTTTAACATGGCGCCCGCCGCCACCATAGCGCCAATCGTTGTTGTCCGCCAAAACAAAAGCAGGGCTCCAGCCAGGACTTCGGCCAGTCCGCAAAACTTCGTATAGGCCACCGACGCGCCCATGAAGGTCCAGAGAATACCCATGGGAGACGATTCCCCATAGGTTCGGGTGAGCTGCGACAGATAGGGCGGACTGAATTGCAGCGGATACACCTTGGCGAAACCGTACGAAAGCATTGTAAATGCAAGCGTAAAGCGAACCAGGAGCCGAAGCCATGCGTACAGGGTTCGGTAGTTGGGGCGACTGCGGTCGAGAAGAGACCAAATGAGTGTCGCGAAGGCGGCGATTGTGGCGAAGCAGAACGCGAGGACGTAGTCAAGAGTAGTGTCGCCGCTGCCGGTGAGATGGTATTTAGTTATGGTCCCGTGCCGGTGAAAGATGTGGACAGCGACCCATGGGGTAAGAGCGTGAAACGGAGCCTCCGCCAGCTTGGTTAAGCCCAGAGAATCATCCTCGTTTCCGGCGCCGTCGCCATAGCTGGGAATTGCATCAAGCAGGTTTGATCTCCCCGCTTCGGGCCAACAATAAAGAACCAGGTATGCGAAGGCGAAGCGGAACAGGACCCGGCGGAGCAGACTCCAGCGTTCGGGTGCATTCTTAGAGGGCACCGAAGAGGCTAGGGCTTGGGCAATTTCCGCCATCTGAATTTATTTTTCCAATCTTGGCCGGAATTTATTGTACTTTATTTTGAGCGAGAATCATCCGCGCGGCATAATAACCACACATTCCATGAACTCCACCTCCCGGCGGCGTCGATGATGAACAGAGATAGAGGTTATCAACCGGCGTGCGGTACGTGGTTCGTGTCGGTCGCAGAAGAAGTTGGGAAAGATTCGCCGCGCCACCCGAGATGTCCCCGCCGATAAGATTGGCATTGTGCCGCTCCATATCTCCCGGCGTGAGAACGCTGCGAGCGAGAATCCGGGATCGGAAGCCTGAGGCGAACCGCTCGATCTGTCTTTCGATGCGATCGGCCATATCGACAGTCGACCCGTTCGCGACATGGCAATACGCCCACGCGGTGTGTTTGCCCGCGGGAGCGCGCGACGAGTCGAACAAGCTGGGTTGTGTTAACAGCACGAACGGACGCTCATCCACTCTGTTTTCCCACGCCGCGCGTTCCGATTCCGCGATTTCCTCAAGAGAACCACCTAAGTGCACGGTTGCCGCGCGCGAGCACTCACTCGAGTTCCATGGAATTGGCCCGCTGAGCGCCCAGTCCATTTTGAACACGCCAGGACCGTAGCGGTAGCTTTCCAGCTTACGGCTGTAGCTTCGAGGGAGCCAATCGCCCGCAATCGAAAGAACCTGGCGCGGAGTAACATCGAGAAGTATGATCGATACACCCTTCAGTTCGCTCAATTTTTGAACACTGGTGTTTGTCACAATGCGTCCACCGAGCGATTGGAAGTAAGAGGCCAGCGCATTGCCGATGCTTTGCGAGCCGCCCTTGGCAATAGGCCAGCCCACGGCGTGAGCGGCGATCCCCAGAACCCAGCCGAAGGCGCTGGTGCCGAAAAATTCCAAGGGGAGGATGGAATGAGCGGCGATCCCCGCAAACAGAGCACGGGTTTGTGCGTTCCGGAATGCAACGCGCGCCGTAAGCGACGCGGGCCAGAGCGCCAAAGAGCCGAATCGCGACAATAGAAACGGATGCTTCGGAAAATGCAGCGGAGCGAGCACATCCATCGATAGGTCCCGCCAGCGCTTCACCATCGGACCCATCAGCCGCCGGTATCGGACTTTGTCTATACCGAGACGCAACGCAGTGTCTTCCACGGACCGTTCCAGCACCATGGTGCTGCCATCGTCGAACGGATGGCATAGCGGGGCGGGAGAATGGATCCATTCGAGGCCGTGATCGGCCAGAGGAAATGAGTGGAATGCCTGCGAGCTAACCGCCATGGGGTGCGCGGCTGAGCAGATGTCGTGAATGAATCCGGGCAGCGTTAACTCGCTTGACCGCGCTCCTCCTCCAATGGTTGGTTGCGCTTCGAGCACGGTGACATGAAGACCAGCGCGCGCCAGAAGAATCGCCGCCGTCATTCCGTTGGGTCCGGAACCTACAATGCACGCATCTTTCATTCAGCAGACCTAAACCATGTTACGACTGAGTGTTACAGAATCACGTTGCATCGAGACGGTTCGCGAGTTATTTGGATTTGCCGTTTCGGCACGATGACGGACATTATCGACCGACTTGCAGAACGTTGTACTTCGGAGTTCGCTCACACTCTTAACCCCTTTAAGGGATTTTGATTCACTCTTGCCGAAGGGCTTTCATCGGGTCGATCCGGCTCGCGCGGCGCGCCGGGAGGTAGCTGGCGAGCAGTGCCGCGGCGATCAGGATCGAGGTTGTCAGCGCGAAGGTCGAAAGGCTGGTTTGACGCATGCCCGCGACTAATTGAATCAGCATGCGGCCGGCGGCGATGGCGGCGGCGAGGCCGATCACGATGCCGATCGCGAGCATGGCCAGGCTTTGACGGAGAATCAGGCGCAGGACTGTTCCCGCATTTGCGCCGAGCGCCATGCGGACGCCAATTTCCGCGGTTCGCTGGCCGGTCAAGTACGCAAGCACGCCGTAGACTCCGAGGGAGGCGAGCAGCATCGCGAGCGTGGAAAAGATCGCGAACAGGAAAAGCAGAAAGCGATGCTGGGCAAGCGAGGCGCTGAGGAGGTGCTCCATGGTGTTGATTTCGTAGATCACTTGGTCGCCCGTGGCTCCGCGGATTTCGCGGCGCGCGGGCTCGACGATGCTCATGGGATCGCCGTTGGTGCGGATGGCGATCGACATCAGGTTCGACCAGCGGCGCACCCACACGTCCGGAATCTGCCCGAAGGCGTAGTACAGTTGCGGGCGGATCTGGGTTTGATCGTCGTCGGTCGCTCCCCATTGGCGGATGTGGCCGACCACGCCGATCACCGTGGACGACTGCGGGTCGGGCGCGATTCCCCACAGGTGTTTGCCGATCGGGTTTTCGCCGGGGAAGGCTTGCTTGGCCATCACTTCATCGATGACGACGACGTTTTCGGAACCTTTCACGTCCCGCGCGGCGATGAAGCGGCCAGCGACGAGTGGGATGCGCATCACGTTGAAGTAGTCAGGCGATACGCAGTTGGCGAGCACGAGCGGCTGCTGATCGTTGGGGACCGGCGCGGCGCTAGTGCGGTAACCGACGGGGTTTTCGCCCCGGCGCAGCGGGACGGTGTCGACGGTCGCGGCGGCTTCGACGCCGGGGATGTGGCGCAGGCGATCGAGGATTTCGTTCCAGGCGGCGCGGGTGCGGTCGGCGTTCTCTAGCGTCTTGGGCGAAAGCGCGGTGCGCGCGGTGAGGACGTTGCGCGGGTCTAAGCCGGGGCTTTTAGCCGAGAGCCGCAGGAGGGTTTGGCCGAGCATTCCCGCAGCGGTGAGCAGAACCAGGGCCAGCGCGATTTCGCAGGCGACGAACGCAGTGTGGAGGCGGCGCGAGCTAGCGGTGAGGCTGCGCGATCCGGCGCGCAGCGTGGTTTGAAGCGTTCGCGCGCCGGCGCGGAAGGCGGGCGCGAGGCCGAATAGGAGTCCACTCGCAAGGGAAACGGCGAGAGCGAACAGGAGCACGCGCCAATCGACGGAGAGTTGATCGGAGCGATCGAGATTCCCCGGCCAGAAGGCGATGAAGGGACGGACGCCGAAGATGGTAAGAATGACGCCGAGGCCGCCGCCCGCAAGCGCGAGCACGGAGCTTTCGGTGAGGCACTGGCGGACGATGCGTCCGCGTCCGGCGCCCAGGGCGTAACGCATGGCGAGCTCGCGTTCGCGCGAAACGGCGCGCGCCAGCATGAGGTTCGCGATATTGGCGCAGGCGATCAGCAGCACCAGTCCGACGGCGGCGAGCAGCATCCACAGCATCGAGCTCGCATCGACATCGGGACGGAGCGGGTTGGCGATGAAGGTGCGACCTTTGTTGGTGTCGGGATATTGTTGCTGAAGGCGCCGGCCGACGACGGCGAGTTCGGCGCGGGCTTGCGCGGCGGTCGCGCCGGGGCGAAGGCGCGCCCAGACCGCCAGCGCGTGGGCGCCGCGCTGCTCGCGCCACTTGCCCGTGTCCTGGCCGATGAGCGTGTAGAAGGGGATCTCACCGCCTTCGACACGAAAGCTGGGCGGCGTGACGCCGATGACCGTGTAGGACACGCCGTCGAAATCGAAGCGCGATCCAAGCGCGGACGTGTTTGAGCCATAGCGGCGCTGCCAGTAGGCGTGGCTGATGACGACAACGGGCGTCGCTCCGGGTTGGTCGTCCTGGGCAGTGAAGTCGCGACCGATGGCGATGTTGGTTCCCAGCGTCGAAAAGAAATTGGAGGTGACTTCGACGCCTTGCTCGTGTTCAGCGGGCATGGGCGAGGTGACGGTGCCGAGCGTGAAGGTCCAGGCGAGCATGTCAAGCGAGGACGCGTCGCGCTTGCAGTCGGCGAAGTTGGGGTAGGTGAAGCCCCACAGGTCGCCCCAGTGCGTGCTGTAGTCGGTTCTCTCCTGCAGGCGCAGGAGGCGAGCGGGATCGCGATAGGCGAAGGGCTTGAGGAGAACGCCGTCGATGACGGTGAACATCACGGTGGTTGCGCCGACGCCGACGGCGAGCGTAAGGAGTGCGACGGCGGTGAAAGAGGGGCGCTGCCGCAGAGTTCGAAGCGCGTAGCGGACGTCCTGAACAAAATCTTCGATCCAGCGCGTGGGGCGCACGTCGCGGCATTCTTCCTTCACCTGTTCGGGTCCGCCGACGGCCATGCGCGCCTGGCGTCGGGCTTCGCCGGGGTCGACGCCTTGGGCGATGAGGTCGGCGATGTGCTCGTCGAGATGGAATTGGATTTCCTTATCGAGACGCTCGTCGGGATTCATTCGATGGCTCCTTCCAGCTTAAGAATCAGGGCTACCGCCTTGGCCAGGCGCTGCCAGCTTGCCGATTCGGATTCGAGCTCGGCGCGGCCTTTGCGCGTGAGCTTGTAAAATTTGGCTTCGCGGCCGGTTTCGGTGTCCTTCCAGTCGGCGGCGAGAAGTCCGCGATTTTCAAGACGATGCAGCGCGGGGTAGAGCGAGCCCTGGGGTACCTGGACCACGTCCCGAGAGACTTGCTGGAGGCGTTGCGCGATGGCGTAGCCGTGCACCGGGCTGAGCGCCACGATTTTCAAAATCAGCAGGTCCAGGGTGCCCTGAGGAAGATCGGATTTAGGCTGAGTCATGATACCTCGTACTTCTACAACTTATCCAATAGACGTGTAGAAGCGCAAGGCGTTAGGTTTATGGCGAGGCGTAGCGCACCAAGTCGCCCAGCAGGGTGTCAAAACCTTGTTTTGATGGAGATGCCGCTACCAATCGCGCCCCATCATGTTGAAGATTTCCTTTCCAGTTGCTTTTTTCAATGCAAACCGACGCGATCGGCCCAACAAGTGTGCGCCGAAGTAGTATCGCTCGTTTTCTTTCGGGTCAAGGAAGCGCCTGACAAGTGGTGTTATCGGCAGAAGCGAACTGGGCAAAATCAGCGGTAGCGGACATATTCCCTGATTATCAGAGTTAGGTGGCGTGAATTTCGAGACAATCTCGCAAATTAACGCGGTTATCGAGGAGCACTGGATCTGCGCGACTTCGTCAAGTATTGTTTAATCTGGAGAGATGAGTGGCCAATGAGAACTGCCGCACTGTGCCTATTGCTTCGGTGCTTGCCACCTGAAGCCGCGCTTGCGCAAGAATCCGACCATTTCAAGTTCGACGTCGCATCCGTGAAACTCGCCGCCCCCGATGACGATGCTCCCTCGTACATGCGTGGTGGGCCCGGCACCTCCGACCCTGAGTTGATCACCTATCAACGACAGCCCTTGTCGCGTCTCCTAGCCGTCGCTTACGGACTCGACTTTGATCAGATTTCCGGACCCGGGTGGATAGGCACGGACCTCTACAGTATCGTCGCCAGAATCCCTCCAGGGACCACGAAAGAGCAGCTTCGGCTCATGTGGAAGGACCTTCTTCTCCAGCGTTTCCACCTGAAGACGCACTTTACCCAAAAGGATTTCCCCGTGTACGATTTGTCGGTAGGCAAAGGTGGCCCGAAGTTCCGCCAGGAGCCGGGCTTCCCAGTGCCGCCCGCCGGTGAAAAATGGGCTCTTCTACCGTCCCCGCGCCATATTCGGATGACGTGTCGAGACTGTTCAATGGTGGATTTTGCAGAGCGCCTAGGTTGGCCTCTGAGCACCATAGGCGGATCGGGAGGGCTCGCGATGGGGCGGGTTTTCGATAAGACGGGACTCGACGGACTCTACAGTTTCACATTTGAGTTTGCCGGCCGCTGGGGCCCAGGCGGAGCGTTTCTCCCGCCGTTGCCCGACGGCCAGGCCGATACCGCGCCTACTTTGTTTGCCGCACTTCGCCAGCAACTTAACCTAAAGCTGGAAGAAAAGAAAGCCCCCTTGAATGTCTTGGTCGTGGACCATGTAGATAGGATCCCTGCCGAAAATTAAAACGCCGTCAATTCGATACGTTCGCGAAACCTCAAGGCCAGATGCGTTGTAAAGGTCCATGTGAGACCGGCCCTGGCGTTTCGGGACTGGACCATAAAGTAGGTAATCGCCCATACTCCAGATTCAGGCGATCTGCCCAAAAGCGCCACATGATTCCCCTTATCGGAACTTGGCGTTAGCAAACACCGTAGGGACCGATCAGCGTTAAAATCGGCGACGGCGTCAATACTTCGTTTCGAGAAGCCCAGCTGAACCGTGCGCTGCCCTTATGCTGCGAACAGACTTCGAAACTGATCGACGATCAAAGCCGTGTAATAGGCAAGAGATTGCATCACTATAACGACCGACGGGTGCCCAGAAGTAGTCTCGATCGCGACGGCGGCGCGCACATTGAATTGGCCTCTCACCTTCGCGACCGGGTGTTTTGTTTTATGTTCGAGTAAGATTACGCCAGGCTCAAGCGGGCCCCCCCAGACAGTGGTGTCAGGCGGTATATTTGCCGTAGCGTCTTCCTCGCTGTAAAATTCAATCGACGCCTCATGGGCCGCGTCCACTTGTCCCACTAGAACTACGGAAGGAATCCGGTGTTTATCGGCATTGTTCAACGCCTGCAGCAATACGAGCGCGTCACTCTCAGGGTTGCCCATCGCGGGAGAACCGTCGCGATTGAAAGGCTGAAGTCTTTCGATTAACTCAGCCGCCTCATTGGGCATCTGTTCAAGTGCCTGGCGCGCCTTCTTTTCGAACTGCGATTGTCTGTGAAGATCGGAAAGGCAATGCGACCCGGGTCAGGCGGAGGGTCGCGCCGAAGTCGAGCGAGAGCAAAAGCGAGGTTATCGAGGGCGCTCCGCAAGTTGTGAGCGCACTCACCCACGAGCACGCCCCACTCCTCCAACGGCGGCGGGTCGGCAAACTGTTCCACGATCAGCTTAAAGCCCAATCTACCTTCTCGTAGCTCGCAGCGGGCAGCCACGTTTGCGCTGCGTGAACCCCAGGCCGAAACTATATCGGTGATCGCTTGCACCTGAACCTTGGCACGAGCTAACTTCACGTCAACGTACCGAATGAGTTGCGCTGGCATAACTTTCAGGATGCACCATAACGCACAAACATTGCCTTGTTATATACGCTTCGCTTTAGCGTGAGGCATTTGGATTTTTCGATGGCATCGAAGTCACGTATCCCGCTGGAGACTATGGAGTATCTCGCGGAAATGTTTGGCGAATCCGACAGAGACTCTTGGCTTTCCCCGGAAAATCATCCACAGGGCGGGGGCGTATTGTCTTAGTTTTTGAATCCGCGTTCCTCCAGCCCCGCCAATTCTATCGATGCTTATGCATCAGTCAGCCAGTACTAGTTCTTCACGCCCAGTGTTGCCGAGTCGACTGCTTTCTTGCCAGTTACCCCTTCCAGCCCGGCCAGGACGCCGCGGTAGTCGTTTTTGTCGCACTGCATCGCAAAACCGCCCTTCTGGTCACCATTTGCCCATGTGAGCCCAATGAAGTGCTTCTTGGATTTCGAGAGCGCCATTAGCGCGCCGATTCCGAGGGAGACAACCGCGAGGCCAATCGCCGTCCCGACACGGCGATGAACATCCTGCCCGTAACTGATCTCAGTAATGGATGCGACCGGTATTGCGATGACCTCGGATTTGTCGCGCACCAAGCGGATCACCTTCGGATCGATGAACAACTTCATCCCCGTGCCGGCCTTCTGTTCCGGAAGCGATCCCCCATCGTAAATCACCTTGTAGGATGGAGCTTCTTTTTCCGCACGAGCTGCGACGGAAAAGATGAGCACGCACGCGAGTATCGCGATACTCCGTTGAGAGCGAAGCATAAAAATCCTCCGATGTCTGGAAACTCTGGAAGAATATCACAGAAACTCTGTCGCTGAGCATAAAAGATCATAAGCATCTTCGCTCATTCGGTGTCCGACCCCGCTAATGATGCGAAAACAACTACAAGCTCTACAGAAGTAGGGCACTGATTATCCGCAGAATCTCATGAAAAATCGGCCAACTTCGAAGATAATCGAAAGATCTTTGCGTTGGCGCGTCAACATGCCGGGGTACTAATCGAATGTCCGGAAAAGCCAGATGTCAAGT
>CAVOPN010000015.1:0-245706 GCA_963698105.1 Bryobacterales bacterium | reverse complement strand
ATGCAGCGGCGCCCAAAGAACTGCGCCGCAGGTTCCCGATGGAGCTGGAACAATTTGGACATACGCAGCAGCAAAGCTTATTCTCAGCGGCCTGATCCGCCTGTTAGACTTTGGGTTGGTGCCGCCTCTACCTCTTCGGTTCGTTCGGAATCTGCTGAAAAAGCTGAATTATCATTTAGGCCCCTCCCCTGTAGCCTCCGAACAGTTTGTTCAGGAGAAGTTGAAGGCGAGCGAAGAGGCGCTCCGCCAGTTGCCGATGCCGGATGCGGGCGCTCGGGCGTATCTGGATAAGCATGTGCCGAGGCTGGCGAGGACCTTGGCGCTGGTTCCTCCGCCGCAGTCGACCGGAAGGGTACTGGAATTGGGATGTTATGGGCAGATAACCCCTTTTCTTCAGCGAATCTGCGGCTATCAGGAGGTCCGCGGCGCGTATTATGGGCCGGTGGGCAAAGTTGACCGGAAAACAGTTCAGTTTCCAGACGGTGAGTTCACCTGCGAGGTGGATCACTTCGATGCCGAAAGGGATCGCTTTCCCTACCCCGAGGGGCATTTCGACCTGGTGATCGCAGGCGAGATCATCGAACACTTGATCTACGATCCGATGCACATGCTGGTCGAGGCCAGAAGGGTGCTGGCGGATGGAGGCTTTTTGCTGGTCACGACCCCGAACGTCGGCAGCATCACCAGTGTTGCGAAGACTCTCGATGGACATGACAATCCGCAGATCTTCTTCTTGTATAAGAGACCGGTACCGGGCGAAGAGCCGGACATCGGGCACATGCGCGAGTATACGGCACACGAATTGGGAGAGGCGGTGAAGGCAGCAGGCTTCGAAGTGACTCAACTGTTCACAACGTTCATCGACGAGTTCAAGTCCCACCTGCCGCTTTTGAAATTCCTGGCAGAGAGCGGTTACGACACGGAGAATCGTGGAGAGCAGACGTGGTGCCTGGCGCGAAAGCGCGCAGGCCTGCCGGTCGACCGATATCCGTGGTTCATTTACTCTTCATAAAGATCAGGATAAGCCCGGTGAGGGAACTGAGCGCGATCGCGCCGAAGACTTCGTTTCCTGGAGACCAGTCGAGGACGATGTTGCACTCGCCGGTGCATCCGGGTTTAAGAAGAATGAAGCCAAGACCGTCTTTCAGAACGGGGATGGGATGGCCGTTGGCTTGGGCGGTCCAGCCGGAATGCCAATTGATGGCCACGGACACAACTTGATCGGGCTCCAGGTTGGCATGGAACCTTCCCTTCTGTGGTGAATCCCAGGTAGTGGACGCGACGGGGAGAGTGGGGTCGTCGAATGCGGCGACGAAATCCCGCATTTCGGACGTATCGATTCCATTGGCCGGCGGATCGTGTACGACATCGATCGACCGCACTACCCGGACCAGGGGATCGGCCCGCCACGGCACCTGGTAGATTTTGTCGTCGCCCGAGTTCCACAGCACTTTCAATCGTCCGTCGAATTTTTGAGGATGCGTGTAGGTCTTATAAAACTCGCGGGTGTTGGGACCGCCGGCGATGACCGCCTGAGCGCCGTAAGCCTTCAACCAGAGGAGGCTGATCTCCGCATCTTTCTCCTGGTCCCCGTATCCGGCAGGAATGATATAAGCAGCGATGCGATTCTGGGGATTGATGATCGATTGATCGCAGCAGCCCATGACTTGCGGATTGTCGGTGAATGCGTTCATCCAAAAAGAAACGGAGCCGGGCGCGAATACACGGGCCGAGGGCATATTGCGCGCCAGCCAATCGGACGCTTGCCATTCGAGCGTTTGAGTTATATCGATGGGCTGAACCAAATGCCGCGCGTAGGCTCGATACTTCACGATTTGGACGCTACAGAAGATCGCCAGCGCGACGGCGGCTATGATTCGCGCGCGTCCGGTGCGCAAGACGCGCTGAGCCATTAGAGCCGCTAGAACGATAAGCGCCATTTCGAGAGCCAGGTGAAAGCGCATGGCCTGCGGAACAATCGACACTCGTAACCACGCGGCTCCGAGTACGATCCAGCCGAGCACCAGGAGCCACAGAGCTGAAAATCGGATGGGCGGACTGGCTCGGAAAAGCAGGGCGCGGACACCGGCGAACGCAGCGACGAGCAGCACGCAAGAGATGTAATACTTGGCGTTTCGCACCGGGCTATCAGCCATGGCACGTGCGTTTGTGAAGGTCAGCCACATCATCGACGGCAGGGCGAAGGGACTGGCGAGCGCATAGCCGAGCGCACCGGCCAGTGCGACTTTTCCGGCCGATCGAATGAGTTCGGCCGTGTCGCTCGACGCCGCGTAACAGGCAAGAGCGAGCGCGAGCACCACGCTTGCCGGCCAGCTGGTGACGATCACCGCGGCGATTCCTAATGCCGCTAACAATAAAGAGGCTCTCGATCTTGTCTGAACCCAGCGATCGAGCAATGCAAGAGCGAGAGGAACCAGCGTCAGACCCGTGACATTAGGTCCTTCTCCGTAACCGACCAGAGCCTGCAGCCTGCGGGCATGAAGCAAGCCTCCGGCGTCGCGCGCGATTTCTGGAACCAATAATAAGGAAGGAGAAAAGAGCGAGTACAGCAATGCGCCGGAGAACGCGAATTCCTGGCTGCACAAACGCTTCAACAAGAAGAAGACGGCCACGGGTCCCAGCGAATACGTGATCGCCGTGACAGCATGATAAGCCGCTCCGGGACTGCGTCCGGAGAGAGCAATCGCCCAGGCAACGACGTAGTGTAGGCCGGGTTGGTAGACGACGGAAAATGGCATCCCTTCAAACCACGTAGGGAACCATCCGAACATTGGGTGATGCCAGCGTATGTAGCGAGCGAGGCTGACGAACGCGCCTTCGATGGAGCTGAGCTGGGCTAGATATTCAGTCCGGAAAAGGCGGAAAGCGACCAAGCCATTTACCGCGAACAACACGGCTGCGCATAGCGCAGTCCGCAGGATCTGCGGCAGTGGAGGTCGCTTTCCGA
Source organism: Bryobacterales bacterium (assembly GCA_963698105.1). Classification (GTDB taxonomy): domain Bacteria; phylum Acidobacteriota; class Terriglobia; order Bryobacterales; family Bryobacteraceae; genus Palsa-187. The sequence continues at coordinate 242,738 of CAVOPN010000015.1, read as the reverse complement.
TGGTGTTTTACTCGGCGAGCGTTTCTTCGGGACCCGGCTCCGGAGCTTCCGAAAGTCCGCCGGCATAGAGCGCGCGCGTCTCTTCGTCGTATCCGGGAATCGCGTCGAGCGCGGCGGCTTCCTGCTCGGCCACCAGCTCTTCTTCCACATCCTCGCCGGCGATTTTTACGTTCCGGTAATATAGCATTCCGGTTCCGGCCGGGATGAGGCGGCCCATGATGACGTTTTCCTTGAGGCCGCGCAGGTAGTCGACCTTGCCGTTGATGGCGGCTTCGGTCAGCACACGCGTTGTCTCCTGGAAGCTGGCGGCGGAAATGAACGAGTCGGTCGAGAGCGATGCTTTGGTGATTCCGAGCAGCACCGTCTTGCCCGAGGCGGGAGTTTGCCCCGCTTCAATCACGCGGTTATTTTCCGCACGGAACTTGAACTTATCGACCACTTCTTCCGGCAGGAATTCGGTATCGCCGATGTCGTCGACCTTCACCCAGCGCATCATCTGACGCGCGATGACTTCGAGGTGCTTGTCGTTGATGTTCACGCCCTGCAGACGATAAACCTCCTGGATTTCGTTGACCAGGTATTTCTGCAAGTCTTTTTCGCCCATGACGGCCATGATGTCATGAGGATTGCGCGGGCCATCCATCAGCGGATCGCCGTGTTTGACGCGCTCGCCTTCCTGCACGTTGATATGAGTACCGCGCGGAATCGAGTATTCCTTCTGCTCGCCATCGTCGCCGATGATGTACAGCTTGCGCATACCCTTGGAGATTTCGCCGTATTTGACGATGCCGTCGATTTCCGTGATGACGGCGGTTTCGCGCGGCTTGCGCGCTTCGAACAACTCGACCACACGCGGCAGACCGCCGGTGATGTCCTTGGTCTTGGTGGTGGCGCGAGGGATCTTCGCGATGACGTCGCCGGCGTGCACTTCATCGCCGTCCGACACCATCAAGTGAGCGTTCATGGGCATGAGGTAGCGTTTCTCCTCAGCCTTGGTGCCGCCCACGGGGCGGACCAGAACGGCCGGCACGCGTTTTTCGTCGGTCGAATCCATGACCACCCACTGAGAGCGGCCGGTGATTTCGTCGACCTGTTCCTGCATGGTGAGGCCGTCGGTCAGATCCTTGAAATGGACCACGCCGGTGACGTCGGTCAGGATCGAGAAGGTGTACGGATCCCATTCGAGCAGCACGGCGTTGTTTTTGACAGGTGCGCCGTCGGCGTAATGAATCTTCGCGCCGTATACGACCTGATAGCGCTCCTTTTCGCGGCCTTTTTCATCGAGGATGGCGATGATGCCGGAGCGGTTCATGGAGATCAACTCGCCCTTGGCATTTTTCACCGTGACGACGTTGATGAACTTCACGAAGCCGTCCGACTTGGCGTCCTGCTTCGATTGCTCGGCCGAGCCGGTGGCCGTTCCACCGATGTGGAAGGTGCGCATGGTGAGCTGCGTGCCGGGCTCGCCGATGGACTGAGCGGAGATGATGCCGACCGCTTCGCCGCGTTCGACCAGACGGCCGGTGGCCAGGTTGCGGCCATAGCAGAGCTGGCAGACGCCGCGCTTCGATTCGCAGGTCAGCACCGAACGGATCTTGACGCGATCGATACCGGCGCCTTGAATCGCGCCGGCCAGATCCTCGGTGATTTCGGAGTTGACGGCGACGATGAGATTGCCTTCGTAATCGAGCTGATCTTCGAGAGCCACGCGGCCGACGATGCGGTCACGCAACGGCTCGATGATTTCGCCCGATTCGATGATGGGCTCGACGTAGATTCCGTCGCTGGTGCCGCAGTCGGTCTCGGTGACGATGACGTCCTGTGCGACGTCGCAGAGGCGGCGCGTGAGATAGCCGGAATCCGCCGTTTTGAGAGCGGTATCGGCCAAGCCTTTGCGGGCGCCGTGCGTGGAAATGAAGTACTGCAGCACGTCGAGGCCTTCGCGGAAGTTGGCGGTAATCGGCTGCTCGATGATTTCGCCCGATGGTTTGGCCATCAGTCCGCGCATACCGGAGAGCTGGCGGATCTGCTGTTTCGAACCGCGCGCGCCGGAGTCGGCCATGATGTAAATGGGGTTGAGGTAGCGGCCGGTGCGGTCGTCCTCCTCCATGGTCTTGAACATTTCTTCTGAAACGCGTTCGGTGACCTTCGACCAGATTTCGATGATTTTGTTATAGCGTTCGCCGTGGGTAATCGCGCCTTCCTGATACTGCGCGACCACTTCAATGACGGCCTTTTCGGCGTTGCGGACCAGGCCGGCTTTTTCGCTCGGCACGATCATGTCGTCGATGCCGATGGAGATTCCGGCGCGCGTCGCGTAGAGGAATCCGAGCGACTTGACCTTGTCAAGCATGTTGACGGTGATCGGCAAGCCGTATTTGAGATAGCAATATTGGACCAGCTGCGCGAGGCCCTTTTTCTTGAGCAGGCCGTTGATGAACGGCATTTCGTCGGGCAGCACGTCGTTCAATATGACGCGGCCGACGGTGGTGTCCATGTACTGCTTCACGAACTCGATCGGCTCGGTGTGCATCAGGTTCTGGCTGTCGAAGGCCTTGGTAAGGTCGATGACTTTGCCGGTGTAGCGCAGGCGGATCGGCGAGAGCGTTTCGACTTCGCCCATTTCGAGCGCGATCAAAACGTCGTCGATGGAGGCGAACATGCGGCCTTCGCCCTTGGTGCCGGGGCGCGCTTTCGTCAAGTAGTAGAGGCCCAAAACCATGTCCTGCGTGGGGACCGCGATGGGGGCTCCGTGCGCGGGGGACAGAATGTTGTTCGAGGAAAGCATCAGGGTCGAGGCTTCGATCTGCGCTTCTGGAGAAAGCGGGATGTGGACGGCCATCTGATCGCCGTCGAAATCGGCGTTGAAGGCGGTGCAGGTCAGGGGGTGAAGCTTGATGGCTTTGCCTTCGACCAGCACAGGTTCGAACGCCTGGATGCCGAGGCGGTGCAGGGTTGGAGCGCGGTTCAGAAGGATCGGGTGATCCTTAATGACTTCTTCCAGAATGTCCCAAACCACGGGGTCCTGCTGCTCGACGAGTTCCTTGGCCTGCTTGATGGTGGTGCAGTGGCCGCGTTGTTCGAGGCGATGATAGATGAAGGGCTTGAACAGCTCGAGCGCCATCTTTTTGGGAAGGCCGCACTGATTGAGTTTGAGCTCGGGTCCGACGACGATGACGGAGCGGCCCGAGTAGTCGACGCGCTTGCCGAGCAGGTTCTGGCGGAAGCGGCCCTGCTTGCCTTTGAGAGTGTCGGAGAGAGACTTGAGCGGGCGATTGTTGGCTCCGCGCAGCACGCGTCCGCGGCGGCCGTTGTCGAATAATGCGTCGACGGCTTCCTGCAACATGCGTTTTTCGTTGCGGACGATGACGTCCGGCGCGTGAAGCTCGATGAGCTTCTTGAGGCGGTTGTTGCGGTTGATTACTCGGCGGTATAAGTCGTTCAGATCGGAGGTCGCGAACCGGCCGCCGTCCAGCGGAACGAGCGGACGCAGCTCCGGAGGAATGACCGGGATGACGTCGAGGATCATCCACTCCGGCTTGTTGCCGGATTTGCGGAAGCTCTCGGCGACGCGCAGGCGTTTGGCGAACTTGAGCTTCTTCTGCTGCGAGATTTCGGTCTTCATCTTCTCGCGGATGTCGAGGCTGAGGCCCTCGCAGTCGACCTTTTTGAGCAGATCTTTGATGCCTTCGGCGCCCATCATGGCGACGTATTTTCCGGCGTATTCGGTGTCGAGCTGGCGTTTGCGCTCGTCCGAAATTACTTCGCCCTTTTTGAGGTCGGGCACTTCGCCGTTATCGACCACGACGAACGCTTCGAAGTAGAGCACTCGTTCGAGCTCACGCAGGGTGATGTCGAGCAGGTACCCGATGCGCGAGGGGAGTCCTTTGAAAAACCACACGTGCGAGCAGGGGCTCGCGAGCTCGATGTGGCCCAGGCGCTCGCGGCGGACGCGCGAAAGAGTGACTTCGACGCCGCACTTATCGCAGATGACTCCGCGATGCTTCATGCGCTTGTATTTGCCGCAGAGGCATTCCCAGTCGGCGATCGGTCCGAAAATGCGCGCGCAGAACAAGCCGTCGCGTTCCGGCTTGAAGGTCCGGTAATTGATGGTCTCGGGCTTGGTGACCTCGCCATGAGACCAGCTGCGGATCTTTTCAGGGCTCGCGAGCGAAATACGAATCGAGTCAAAATCGGCGATCAAATTTGCACGGTCGTACGGAGAAGAACGGTACATAATTTCCTCAGCTCCCTTGTCTAATGTTCAGGGCTACACGATTCTCTAAGCTCTTCAGTCTTGAAATCATCGACTCGAAGAACAGCACATTGATCAGCATCCCAAGGACGGTGATTACCGAAGGGATGCCGACCAACAAATGGAATTGCTGGTCAGTCATCGGCTCCTTCTAGTCCGCTGCGAGCGCAGTATCCACTTCTTCGGTCTGCTTCTTCATCAACTCGACGTCCAGACACAACGATTGCAATTCGCGGATCAGGACGTTGAAGCTTTCGGGCACTCCCGGTTCAGCGGCGGCCTCGCCCTTGACGATCGCTTCGTAAATTTTCGCGCGACCGTAGACGTCGTCGGACTTGGCGGTCAACAATTCCTGTAGAACATAAGCGGCTCCATATGCTTCAAGAGCCCAAACTTCCATTTCGCCGAAGCGCTGTCCACCGAACTGTGCTTTGCCGCCCAGAGGCTGCTGCGTGATCAACGAATACGGCCCAATCGACCGTGCGTGGATCTTGTCGTCGACCAGGTGGGACAGCTTTAACATATATATGTAGCCGACCGTGACGGGCTGTTCGAAGGTCTGCCCGCTGATGCCGTCGGCCAATTGAACCTTGCCGGAGCTCGGCAGGTTCGCCATCTTGAGTTGCGCCTTGATGTCCTTTTCGGTGGCGCCGTCAAATACCGGCGTGGCGAATTTGACGCCCAGCGCGTGCGCGGCCCAGCCCAGGTGCGTTTCGAGAATCTGCCCGACGTTCATACGGCTGGGAACGCCGAGAGGGTTGAGGACGATCTCGACCGGCGTGCCGTCGGGAAGATAGGGCATATCTTCTTCGGGAACGATGCGGGCGATGACGCCCTTATTTCCGTGGCGGCCGGCCATCTTATCGCCGACCGAAAGCTTGCGCTTCATGGCGATGTAGCACTTGACCTGCTTGATGACGCCCGGAGGCAGCTCGTCGCCTTTGCGGAGCTTGGCGATCTTTTCGTCGGTGATTTTTTCGAGCACCGCGATCTGCCGCGAGGTCATCTCTTCGATCTCGTCGACCTGTTCGTTGAGGCGGGGATCCTTATCCTTGAGCTTCATGCGCTTCAGGTCGCGAGCGCGAAGTTTTTCGATCATGTCGCGCGTTAAATCGGTGCCCTTGGCGAGCAGTTTTTTGTTGGTCTTTTCATCATGCAAGTCAGCAAGAAGTTGCTTGCCTTCGAGCATGTTGGCGAGGCGCTTAGAGCGCTCGTCATTCAAAATGCGTTTTTCGTCTTCGAGGTTGCGGCGGAGACGCTCTTCCTGATTTTCGAGGATCAGTTTGGAGCGTTCGTCGAGCTCAGCGCCTTTGCGTGAAAACACTTTGCAATCGACCACCGTTCCTTCGATTCCCGGAGGGCAGTAAAGCGACGCGTCTTTCACGTCACCGGCCTTTTCACCGAAAATCGCGCGGAGCAGTTTTTCTTCGGGAGTCAGCTGGGTTTCACCTTTGGGAGTCACCTTGCCGACCAGGATGTCGCCCGGTTTGACCGTGGCGCCGATGCGGATGATGCCGCTTTCATCGAGATTGCGCAGGAAGCCTTCGGCGATGTTTGGAATATCGCGCGTGATTTCCTCGGGGCCCAGCTTGGTGTCGCGGGCGTCGACTTCGAACTCTTCAATGTGAATCGAAGTGTAGTAGTCTTCCTTGACCAGCTTCTCCGAGACCACGATCGCGTCTTCGAAGTTGTAGCCGCGCCAGGGCATGAACGCGACCAGAACGTTGCGGCCCAGGGCCAGTTCGCCGAGCTCGGTGCAAGGTCCGTCGGCGAGCACGTCGCCTTTTTTGACCTTCATTCCCTGCATGACAATCGGCTTCTGATTGATGCAGGTGTTCTGGTTCGAGCGTTTGAACTTGGTCATCGTATAGATGTCCGCGCCCACTTCGCGCGAAAGCTGTCCTTCCTGGACGTTGCCTTCGACGCGCACGATGATGCGCTCGCTATCTACCGAATCGACGATGCCGGAGCGTTTGCAGAGAACCACGGCGCCCGAGTCGCGGGCGGTTACGCGCTCCATGCCGGTTCCGACATAGGGAGAATCGGCGCGCAGCAGAGGAACGGCCTGGCGCTGCATGTTCGATCCCATTAACGCGCGGTTGGCGTCGTCGTTTTCAAGGAACGGAATCAGGCTGGCCGCGACCGAGACCAGCTGTTTCGGACTGACGTCCATGTACTCGATTTCGCCGACGTGCTTGAGCACGAAGTTGCCGGCTTGGCGGGCGTTGACGAGCTCGGCGGTGATGTGGCCTTTGTCGTCCATGGCGACGTTGGCCTGCGCGATGATGTACTTGTCTTCTTCCCATGCCGACAGGTAGTCGCAATGGGCTTCGTATTCGAGCGTGCCCTTTTTCCCGCCGGCGTTCTTGATGGCCTTCTGAAGCTCGGGATGAAGGACGACCTGGCCGACTTTTAGATCGGTATCGCCAGGGTTCATGATCTGTACTTCGTCGACCACGCTGCCGTCCTTCACGCGGCGATACGGGCTTTCGATGAAGCCGTATTCGTTGATGCGCGCAAAGCAGGAGAGCGAGCTGATCAGACCGATGTTCGGACCTTCGGGCGTCTCAATCGGGCAGATGCGGCCGTAGTGAGTCGGATGAACGTCGCGGACTTCGAAGCCCGCGCGCTCTCTCGAAAGACCGCCTGGTCCAAGAGCCGACAGGCGGCGCTTGTGGGTGATTTCCGAGAGTGGATTGGTCTGATCCATGAACTGCGAAAGCTGCGACGATCCGAAAAATTCGCGGATCGCGGCCATGACGGGCTTGGCGTTCACCAAATCGTGCGGCATGGCCGTCGACATTTCCTGGTAGACGGACATCTTTTCTTTGATGGCGCGCTCCATGCGCACCAGGCCGATGCGGAACTGATTTTCGAGCAGCTCGCCCACCGCGCGAACGCGGCGATTGCCCAGGTGATCGATATCGTCGACCGCGCCGATGCCGCGGCGGAGCTTCAGCAGGTACTTGATGGTGCCGATGAAATCGTCGTGATCGAGAACGCGGCGATCCATCGGATTTTTGTTCGCCGTCGCGGGATCGCTGAGCCACGATGCGGGCGCATAGTCGGCCTTTTCGTGAAGCTTGATGTTGAACTTCATGCGGCCCACGCGCGAGAAATCGTACTTGCGCGGGTCGAAGAACATGCCTTGGAAAAGCTGAGTAGCGGTGTCGACCGTCGGCGGATCGCCGGGGCGCAGCTTGCGGTAAATTTCGAGCAGCGCGTCGTTCTGCGCCTTGACGCCGTCCTTCTTGAGGGTCATCGAAATGACGTTGCCCACGTCATCGAGCTCGGGGAAGAACATGTCGAACGTGGTGATGCCGGAATCCATCAACTTGGAGATGATGGGCGCGGTCAGCTCGTGATTGGCTTCGATCAGAACTTCGCCGGTGTCCATATCGACCACGTCGGCGGCGACATACGCGCCTTCGAGATCGTTCGGAGCGACCTCGACCTGCTCGATCTTGGCCTTCTGAATTTCCTTGAAGACGCTGTTGGTGATCTTGCGGCCTTGCGGAACCACCTGGTCGCCCGACTTCGAATTGATCGCGAAGGACAGCTTGTGGCCGATGATGCCGTCCTTATACTTTAAATCGCCGGTCTTGCCGTCTTTGTCAGTGAGCTTCCAGTAAAGTTTCTTGTCTTTAATGACGATGTCGTTAGTCTTATAGAACGCGCGCAGAATTTCAGCATCTGTTTTGAGGCCGAGCGCGCGCAGGAACACCGTGCCGTAGAATTTTCGCTTACGGTCGATGCGGACATGCAGAAGATTTTTGACGTCGTATTCGAATTCGACCCAGCTTCCCGATAGGGGATGATCTTGCCGAGGAAATATCCTTGCGCCTGCTGGCGCTCGAAAAATACGCCGGGCGAGCGGTGCAGCTGCGATACGATGACGCGCTCCGTGCCGTTGATGATGAAGGTGCCGTTTTCCGTCATCAAAGGAATTTCGCCGAAGAAAACTTCCTGTTCCTTGATGTCGCGGATGGTTTTTACGCCGGTTTCGGGATCCTTATCGAAAACCGTGAGCCGGATGGTGACCTTCAGAGGAGCCGCGTAGGTCATGCCGCGCTCTTCGCACTCAGTCACATCGTATTTGAGCTGCAGGCCGACGGGATCGCCGCAGCGGTTGCAAAAGGTGACGATGTTCTTGTTGAACGTTCCGCAGCGATGGCAGAGCACGTCCCCCAGGTGGAACGGATCGGTCTTGATGGTCGCTCCGCACGCGGGATTGCGGCAGGTCGACCGCAGGTGGTGCAGGCCTTTCAGGTTTCCGCACTTGCACTCCCAGTTGCCGATCGCGTAATCGACAAATTCGAGCTGGCTCAGGCCGCGAAAATCGGAGATCGGGAAAACGCTCTTAAAAACGCTCTCGAGACCGGTGTCGTCGCGCTCGCTGGGGAGCAGGTCCATTTGCAGGAACCGCTCATAGGATTTTTTCTGGACCTCGATCAGATTAGGGATCGGGATCGTAGTTTTAATCTTAGAAAAATCGACTCGCTCACGATAAGAAACATGTTCCGGGGTTTGCATGATCCAAAGTCCTCAGTTCCGAGCGGACGCCGGCAGGCGGTCAGGATGCCGCCGGTAAATCAAAACAAAAAGGCCCGACAGTGTGAGTACACTTCGGGCGAGGTATGTGCGCGCAGGACAAAGCCTAGCGGTAGTTCAGACGAACTGCCGTGCAGATCGCGGGATTCCAAATTCACCTTTGCCAGTTACGGTGCCTTCTCCAGTTAATCAAATCATAACAAACGCCATTTGATTCTGTCAAACGGCGCTCAGGCGCGGCAATCGCGCCATTGGATAAACTTGGTTTGCGCTGCGCGCGACCTCCTTATTTTACTTCTACGGACGCGCCGGCATCGACGAACTTTTTCTTAATCGTCTCGGCTTCGTCCTTGGTCACGCCCTCTTTGACGGTCTTGGGCGCGCCATCCACCAGATCCTTGGCTTCTTTCAAGCCGAGGCTGGTCACTTCTCGTACGGCCTTGATCACATTGATCTTATTGGCGCCCGCAGCGGTCAGAACCACTGTGAACTCAGTTTTCTCTTCGACCGGGGCCGCTGCTGCCGCGCCGCCGCCCGCCGCCGGTGCCGCCGCGGTGGCCGCTGCCGCCGAAACGCCCAGCTTTTCCTCGAGCAATTTCACGAGCTGTGATGCCTCGAGGAGCGTAAGTCCTTGAATCTGTTCCGCAATCGCGTTGATGTCTGCCATTTACCTTATCCTTTACTGTTAGCTCGAAAACTTGTTCTCTTTTACACCCTGGTCGACCACAACGGCCAGGTTCCGTCCTACTCCGTTCATCGCCGAGACCAGCCTTTGTGCCGGCGCTTGGATCAGATACAGGAGCTTTCCGTAAATTTCTTCCTTCGGAGGCAGGCTCGCAAGTGCTTGAATACCAGCGAGATCCACTACCCGGCCTTCCACCATACCGGCCTTGAAGGTAAAGCTTGGGTTCGTTTTGGCGTATGCCGTGAGAGCCTTGGCGAGCGCCACCGGATCGCCCGAGGTGTAGGCGATGGAGCACATGCCCTTCAAATCTTTTAACAAATCCCCTGCGGGGATTCCATCGCCGGCTTTCTCGCCGATACGGTTCTTGATCACCTTATAATTGGCACCGGCGCCGCGAATGGTCTTGCGGAGCTCGAAATCCTGGCTTACCGTCAGTTTTTCGAAGCCGGTCAGGAACACGTTCTGCGCCTTGGCGAGCTGCTCGCGCAGCGCCTCCATGTCCTTTTGCTTTTCAGGTTTCTTTTTCATTTGCGGATCCTTATACAGTCTTCGCGTTAAAAGGGGTCACGTCGAGAGTGACGCCCGGGCCCATGGTGGAACACACGGTCACGCTTTTTACGTACTTGCCTTTGGCCGCGGACGGCTTCGCCTTGATTACGGCATTCAGAAGCGTGGTGGCGTTTTCGACCAGCTTTTGGGAATCGAAACTCGCTTTGCCAAACGGCACATGAATCACACCGGTTTTATCAACGCGAAATTCGACCTTACCGGCCTTCACTTCTCTCACCGCGTTCGCAACGTCGACGGTCACGGTGCCGGTTTTCGGGTTCGGCATCAGCCCGCGGGGTCCTAAAATCTTTCCCAGTTTGCCGACGCCTCGCATCATATCGGGCGTGGCGATGACGGCATCGAAGTCGGTCCAGTTTTCGTTCTGGATCTTGGCGACCATGTCGTCGCCGCCAACCAGATCGGCTCCGGCTTCCTGCGCCTCACGAATCTTGTCGCCGGAGGCGATGACCAGCACTTTTTTCGATTTGCCGAGGCCGTTGGGCAGAACGACGGTTCCGCGCACCATCTGGTCGGCATGCTTCGGATCGACGCCGAGGCGGAGATGGAGCTCGACGGTCTCATCGAACTTGGCGAACTTGATTTTCTTGACGAGGGGAACGGCGTCGTTGAGAGCGTACGGCTTGGTCTCAACCTGTTTTAGGGCAGCGGCGTACTTCTTACCTGTTTTGCGGCTCATGTTTTTAAATGGTCCAAACGGCCCTAGCCCAGACCTTGTCGAAACAAGCTGGTAGACCAGGAGCCTCCCAAGGGAATATGAACCTATAAGGTATCAAAGTTGCTCAAGGGATGCAAGTGGCTGGTGGAACCGCTATGCTCACGCCGAATCCCCGCCGTGACGGGACGGGGCTGTAACCCCTGGCGTCAGCCCGGGGATGCGGCTGCCAAATCGTCCCACATTTTGTAATAGAGCTCTCGCACGTGCAGATGCACAGCGAATTCACGCGGAAGCTGATTGGCTTGGATGAGCTTTGCAACATCCGCATAATCCTGGGCGCGTGCTATACCTCGACCGATATAAGTGGACAGCTTAGAGGAGACCAGGTCGCTTAGCGAAACAATTTGCGGCTCATCGGATACTTGTGTCGGGACTGGAAGGGTGAGCGGTCCGGGATCGACTTTGCTTCCAGCGGGGAGAAGGTCGACTTCCACTTTGGTCTCGCGATCCGTCACCGTCATCTGATTCTCTCTGAACCCATTCAAGCTCAATTTTTCACGAGCGAAATCCACATCGGGCACAATGATATCGACATCCACCGTAAATCGCGGATAGCCGTGTTCCTGCACGGCGAATCCACCGCAAATGTAGTGGGGGATGCGAAATAAGGCCAACACCTTTACCGCTTTTAGAAGCGTCTTTTCGATATTGGAACCACTGGATTCCCGCAAAAATTCCGCCTGCTCGTGGAACTGGGCGAGCACTACTTGCCGACCGCCTCGCGGCATTTTTCGAATAGCTGAAGCAGCGTGTCCACCTGCTCCTCCGGAGTTTTCGGCGACTTCCCGCCGAATCCTGCGCCGCTCGAGGTCTTGCCCATTCCGGTGGTGGTGCTGATAAATCGCATCAATTCCAGTGCGACTTCATCCTTGCTTGCGCCGGGGCGCGGCGGTGTTTCCTTTTCGTCCGTCATATAATTTATAAGGTACTCGATTTCAGCCATACATGCCCACTGACGCGCGCCGGCTGATCCGCAAGATGCGCGGTGGAGCGCAGGCGCATCTGCTAGAAGCTTCCGACGGCCACGCTTACGTGGTCAAGTTCATCAACAATCCGCAACACCGGCGGATTCTGGTGAATGAGTGGATCGCATCGACATTTCTCAATTATCTGGGCATAGCGACGCCGGAGTCCGCCATGATTCGCGTGCCGGAAGAATTTCTCGCCGCGAATCCCGAGGTGCATCTGCAGATGGGGACGTCCAGGCGCGTGCCCAACGCCGGTTGGCATTTCGGTTCGCGCTATCCGGGTGATCCGGAACGAACGGTGGTTTACGATTTTTTGCCGGACACGATTCTCGAAACAGTCGAAAACCTTCCGGATTTTCTGGGCGCGCTGGCGTTCGACAAATGGATGGGCAACGCGGATTCCAGGCAGGCGGTATTTTTCCGGGCTCGACTCAAGGAGTGGATTCCGGGATCGGAAGCGCATGGCTTGAAGATGGGTTTTGTCGCGCAGATGATCGACAACGGATTTGTGTTGGACGGGCCGAATTGGGGATTTTCAGAGTCGGCGATCCAGGGTTTGTATTTTCGGCCTTCGGTTTACCGAAGCGTGCGGGGGCTCGACGACTTTGAGCCTTGGCTGGCCCGGATTGTCCATTTTCCGGAGGAGGTGATCGATCAAGCGGTGAAGTCGATTCCTCCGGTGTGGCTGGAGGGGGAGGAAGAAGCGCTCGAAGTGCTGCTGGCGCGTTTGATGAAGCGGCGGGCGCGGGTGGGGGATTTGATTGAGGATTCGCGGCGGGGGAGGGTGAATCCGTTTCCGAATTGGCGGTGAATGGGGGGAAGCTGCCTCGGGTGTCTTGGGTTCGTTCTGTATTTTGGCAGGTCGGGAACCTGCCCTACTGGGTTCGTTCTGTATTGGGATGGGCAGGTCGGGAACCTGCCCCACTGGTTCGTTCGGTATTTGAGTGGGCCGGTCGGGGAACTGCTCTACTTCGGGTGTTTTGGGTTCGTTCTGTATTTGGGGGGTGGGCAGGTCGGGGACCTGCCCTACTTGGTTTTTAGCTCGTCTTGGATGATGGGGGCGATGGCGCTTAGTTCGAATACGCCGTTGAATCGCTTGCCGTTAATGAAAAAGGTGGGGGTTCCTTCGACGCCGGCCACTTCGCCTTCCTGCTCCTCGGTGTGGACGCGGGCGGCGTATTTGTGGGCGTCGAGGTCGGCTCGGAAGCGGGTCATATCTAAGCCGACTCCGGCGGCCCAGACTAGAATGTTGGCGCGCGAAATCTGGCGGAAGTTGGCGTACATTTTGTCGTGCAGAGGCCAGAACTTGCCTTGGGCATGGGCGGCGAGCGACGCTTCGGCGGCGAGCGCGGCCTGCGAATGATCCTCTAACGGGTACTGTTTGAAAACCAGTTTCACGTCCTTGGGGAACTTCTGGACCACTTGCGCGGCTTCGACGGCGGCCTTCGCGCAGTAGGGGCACTGGAAATCGGAGAACTCGACGATGGTGACGCGGGCATTGTCGGGTCCTTTGAACGGCGCTCCGGCGATGGCTAATTTGACGGGTGCTTCGAGGACCGGCGGAGGCTCCTTCGCGTATTTATCGAGGTCGGCGCGGATCGCGGATTCCGGCTTACCGGCGGCTGCGTCGCGAATCGCAAAGGCGGCCAGGCGGCGGCTGTTGCCACAGGCAGGATCTTTCACCCGGCATTCGGCGACTTTCATATCGCAGCCGCAGGCGCAAGGCTCCGTGCGAATCACGGCGAGCACGGCGTCGCGCTGGGCTTTCGAGAGTCCCGAGAAATCGACGCCGGGGGGCGCGGTGACTTTCTTCCAATCGGTTTCCTGCGCCAGCGCGAGCAGCGCGATCGAGGCAAGCAAAATAGTTCTACGGATCATGCAACTTTATTGTCGCTCAAGTCCTCCTATCTTAGACACTATGAGTGAACATATCGAATTGAAAGCGAGCGACGGCCACAGTTTAGGCGCGTACGTGGCCAGACCTTCGGAGGAGCCGGTGGGCGGCTTAGTGGTGATCCAGGAAATTTTCGGCGTCAACGCGCATATCCGCGAAGTTGCCGACAGCTATGCCAAGCACGGCTTCCTGGCGATCGCACCGGCGCTGTTCGACCGCATCGAAAAAGACGTGGAGCTGGGTTATGAGGGCGAGGATCGCGTCAAGGCGATGGAATATTTCAAGAAGCTCAATATGGATGACGCGGTGAAGGATATCGAGGCCGCGGTTCAATGGGCGCGCGAGGAGAGCGGCGGCAAAGTCGGCGTGATCGGGTATTGCGCGGGCGGGACGCTCGCATGGCTGGCGGCGACGCGTCTGAATGTCGATGTAGCGGTGGGGTATTACGCGGGCGGAATCGATAAGTACGCCGCCGAGACGCCGAAGGTTCCGGTGACGCTGCACTTTGGATCGCTGGATACGCATATTCCAAAAGAAGCCGTGGACAAGGTCAAGAAGGCGCATCCGGAAGTACAGATTTTCTGGTACGAGGCTGGCCACGCGTTCAACCGCAATGTGGGGCTGAGCTACGATCCGGAGGCGGCGCAGCTGGCGCACAAACGGTCGCTCGCGTTTCTCAATGCGTCACTGCGATAGGCCGGACGATCTCGAAAACATCGGGTGTGGGGGTGAGTGGCCGGGGCGGAAAATGGGGCAGCCCGCTCTGTCCACGGCGGCGCAGTTGGTGGTTCTGGCCGCTGACGATTTTGGGCGCGTTGCTGTCCCATTTTTCCCGAGACACGTCGATACTCCGAAAACATCGGGCATGGGCTGCGTGGCCGGGGCGAAAAGTTGGGACAGCCCGCTCTGTCCACGGCGGCGTAGTTGGTATTTCTGCCGTTGGCGATTTCGGGCGCCTTGGGACAGAGTAGGCAGTCCCCATTTTTCGCGGTGTTCATCGCTATTGGAGTGCGGGGGCCGAGTCACGCTGAGTGGCCGGGGCGAAAAGTTGGGACAGCCCGCTCTGTCCACGGCGGCGTAGTTGGTATTTCTGCCGTTGGCGATTTCGGGCGCCTTGGGACAGAGTAGGCAGTCCCCATTTTTCGCGGTGTTCATCGCTATTGGGGTGCGGGGGCCGAGTCACGCTGAGTGGCTGGGGCGGAAAGTTGGGACAGCCCGCTCTGTCCACGGCGGCGTAGTTGGTATTTCTGCCGTTGGCGATTTCGGGCGCCTTGGGACAGAGCAGGCAGTCCCCATTTTTCGCGGTGTTCATCGCTATTGGAGTGCGGGGGCCGAGACACGTCGATAGTCTCGAGGGGCGGAAAATGGGGACAGTCTGCTCTTGTCCGCGCGGGCTTAGTGGGTCATTGCGTAGATGATGTAGTTGATGCCGTAGCGATAGGCTAGGGCGGTCATTTGCTCGGGGTAAATTGGGTTGTCGGCGAACTCCCAGGCGTCGCCGATATCGGTGTTGTAGTTCACGGCGACCAGCATGCGGTTGCGATCGTCCAGGATCGCGTGCCATTCCGGACTGGTACCCGCGGGCTGAACCACTGTTCCTCCGCGCAGGTGGCGGGAGCCGGGGATGAAGGTGCGATCCTTCTCGCGAATGTCGTAGAGAACGTGCATCGAGGAATCGGATTCTTCGATCTCGGTAATTTGGGTGCCGGGAAATACGCGGTTCATCGTTTCGCGAAAAATTTCCCACTGCTCGCGGCCGGGACCCCAGAAATCGTCGGTCATGAGGAAGCCTCCGCGGCGGAGATATTCGCGGAGGCGGTCGGTTTCGGCGTCGGAGAGATTCCACCATCCGGTTTGCGTGGCGTAGATCCAGGGGTAATCGAAAATTTTGTCGTCGAGCAGGCGCAGGTGGCGGGGATCGCCGATATCAATCCGGGTCAGGCGCTGGATGCCGTAGGTGAAATGATTGTCGGCGGCGGGCCAATCGACCAGCCACCATCCGGCGCCGGTGCCGTCGCGGGACGAGTAGCCCCAGCGGCGATGGTACTGCGGCAGGTCGGTATATTCGAGGCGCACGAAATGGAACTCGGCGTTGCGAACGGGGGCCAGTTTCTCATCGTCTGCTTCGTCAGGCCGGGGTGCTTCAAATCGTCCACGCTGCGCGATCGCGAAGAAGGCGGCGGCGAGGATGAGGAGTACGCGCTTCACTTGCGGACCTGTTTTAATTGAATCATGATTGCGCGGCACTGGCGAGGATGGACCGAGGTGGATGATGCGGACGCTTATGAATCTCTGTTAAAAAACACTGTCCTGCCGGCGCTGACGCGAGTGGAGGGCTATCGCGGCGGGTACGTTCTGCGCTCTGACGGCGCGGGCGAAACGGAGTTCGTCGTGGTGAATATGTTCGACTCGATTGAGGCCGTGAAGCGGTTCGCGGGAGAAGACTACACGGTAGCTATATTCGAGCCGGAAGCGAAAAGGCTGCTGTCGAGAATCGAGCCGGTGGCGATGCATTACGAGGTAGCGCACTTTACCCGTTTTTGATAACTCTGATTGGGATAGGATCCATCAGTTTGTGAAGAAGTCGCATCTCAGGGATTTGCTGCCAATGGCGTTCGTCCTTCTTAATGGCGATCGAGAATAGTTGGGCGGTGCCGCTGTCGAGCAGCCACGCGGTGTCGATTTCCTGCATCCCATTTTCAAATTCGGCAGAGCCGTGCACACAAATCACGACTCCCTGCGACGCGCAGAATAGCGTCTCGGTGACCTGAAAGCTCCGCCAGGATCCCAGTTTTTTCTTCAGTAGTTCACATTCGGTTGCCCACTCACTCGAACTTTGAGTTCGGAAATAGGCGGCGGCAGCGTGGTACATCGGTTCACATTTGGAGGTGTTAAATGCTTCCAGAAAGCGATTCGCGGCGTCGGTTGCCTCGGCCTTTTGCCACTCCTCAATCTTCATCTCCTCTAAAGCATGGCTCACCTGAGGACGCGGGCGGCACGCCGGGACCAGCAGGCATACGAGCGAAATGCTAAGGAAGCAATTCAACCGATTGCACTTTGATAACCTCACCATCGAGAGTCCCATTGACCTTCACCTTCAAGTCTTTTTCCCTGGAGCTTTTCTTGGGCATGGAAAGCGTGCGGGCGTTGCCGCTTTCGTCGAACTTCAGAAACTTGCCGTCGGCCTGAACCAGGCCAAAGCCGCTCTTGGCGCAGTCGAGGGCGCAGGAGCGGGTATGGCCGGCGAGATCCTTTCCCTTGCACATCACATCGACCACGGTGCCCGAAAAAGTTTCCGCCGAGGCGAGTCCAGCGGTCAGAATGCAGATGGAGAGGAGGCGTAGTTTCATGTTAGCTATGCTACCCCACCCAATCCACCGGCACAATTCCGCAGCGGCGGATTTCAGGATCGCCGGTAATCACGCTGGCGTCTTCTGCCTGCGCGAGTGCAATCGCGAAGGCGTCTCCGAATGCGACTGCGTTGTCGGCTTTGATGCGGGCGGCAGCCATAATTCCTTCTTCGTCAGGTACGACGACGCGGATAGGAAGCGATGGCAGGCGACCATAAACTCGTCCGCAATGGCGCGGCTGCTGCGTTTGGCAAGGATGTAGAAGGTTTCTGCTACGTTGATCCAGCTCATGTCCAACTGGATATTCCCGGCATCCGCTTCAAGAAGGTATTGCCGAACCAGCGGGGCTGCAGGCTCTCGCCTAACCCACGCAACCAGCGCCCAGGAATCAACTGTCCTGGAGGATACGGGCATCGTAATGGGCGTTCTCCGCGGCCCGTTCTTCTTCAAGAGCTTTAGTCAGGCTCTCACCTCCCGTAACCATGCCTTCCATGGTCCGCCAATCAGGCAGATCGCGAACGGCCTTCTTCATCACCAACGCCTCACCCTGGATGTTGATCACTAACTCCGTTCCCGCTTTCAAGTTCAGACGGTCCCGAATCGCCTTGGGGATGGCAATTAGCCCTTTCGATGAGATTGTCGTGGTCATACAACCTTAATCTAAGCCTTTGCCGCCAGTGTTTAGGCTTACTTGGTTCGAAGGGGGACCCTGTGCGGGCGATCTTCGAGCGAGCTCTGCCTCTGCAATGCTCTGCTCAACACGTTTAAGACCGGCTCGCCTATGCTGATTTCGGGTTTCGGCTTGACGATCGGATTCAGCAGCGATTCGTTCTTGATGAACTTAATCACAGCTTCCGCCGCCGGGCGGTTGTTCTCCAAGTAATCCATTCCCTCCACCGTAATCGCCAGGCTGCTCTTGTCGTCGTTGATGGCGAACCCGCGCTGCTTGAGGTACCACAGCGCGAAATTCATCTCGTCCGTGGTCACGGTCAACATCCCTTCCAGGTGCCGAAGCGAAAGACTGGGCCGGAAGGATTTGACGCGCCTCCGATCATAAAGGATACACAGGATCGCCGATCGGAGCGCGGCGCCTTGCTCGAGTGCATCGAAAAACTCAAGTCCCGTGAATTTCGGATTCCCCGATTCCAGGTCGACGCCTTTTACCTTATCGAAAGCGGTCCGCAACGCCGGGTCGGACAGAACTTCGAACGCCTGATTGAGGGCATCGAACTTGGTTTTGTCGCCGGTCTCTGAATTGTCCGGATGAAATTTTTGCGCGAGTTTGGAGTAGGCTGCCTGAATGGTCTCAGAATCGGCGTTGGTTTCGACGCCTAGAAGGACGTAATGATCTTGAAATTTGCCGGCGGCACCGGAGGACATATAGGTGTACCCGATGCTATCGGCAGATTGCGGCGGAAACTTAGTTGCGGGCCGCGGCAATTTTCTTGGTTCTACGTAATTCAGTCCTTGATGCGGGATAACACAACAGATTAGTCGACGACCCGAAGCGTACGCCTTGATATAATCCGAGAGGTGAGAAGCCGATGAGTAAAATTAAGGAAATCGAAGGAGCGGTGAAAGAACTTTCGGCTGAAGAACTATCGGCGTTCCGAGCTTGGTTTTCCAAATTCGTCGCGGACGCATGGGATCGGCAGCTTGAAGCGGACGTCAAGGCAGGAAAGCTGGATGCCTTGGCCGAGCGTGCCTTACATGAACACGCCGAAGGCCGGTCGACGGAGATTTGACCCATAGGGCGTCTCCAGCTATAACTCACTCTCCGCGACTGCCAGGGAGCTTGCGGACAAATCGTTCTCTCTGCTCAAGGTAAATCCCAGACATCCATCACTTCACTTCAAGCGCGTGGGCCGATTCTGGTCGGCACGAGTGGGCATGCATCACCGTGCTGTGGGCGTCGACCATGAACGAGGCGTGCTTTGGTTTTGGATCGGCAGCCACGCAGAATACGATGACCTGGTTAGCTCTTAAACCGCCGCATACTCCGGGGAGGGCTTCTCACATAACAGTTCCAAGAATGCCTGCGCCACCGGATAGAACCTCTTCTTCTTGCGGTGGATTATTCCGAGCGGACGATATAGTTCCGGGGCGGCAATCGGAATTGCGACTAAACGGCCTTGCGCGATCTCGTCTTTCATGATCCTGGCGGGCATGATGCTCACCCCTGCACGGTGAGAGACAGCTTCCTTTATCATCTGTATGTTATCGAAGTGAAACGTCGTGTTTACTTTAACTCCCTGGCCGCTTAGAAAACGGTCGATATCGCGCGCAATCGGCAGGTCGTCGTCAAAGCCGATGAAATCGATTCCTTTGAGGTCATTCCAGGCCACGTTTCCGCGCTGCGCCAGAGGATGATAGGTGGACGCGGCGACCACCATCTCTTCCTGCCTCCAGGGAATTACTGTGATCTCACGGCTCGGCTCGGGGTAGCTGACTAACCCCAAATCGGCTGAATCCGAGAGCACCGATCCATAGACTTTTTCGGGCCGCAGATACTCAACTTCCAGTTTGGCATCCGGCAGCCTTCTCCCAAATTCCTGTTCAAGTTGGACCATCTCACTTAAACCAACGGAATAGATTGACGCCACACGAACTGTACCTTGCACTTCCTGCTTCATACGGTCCAGGGCAACGTTGAATTCCTCCCTTTTGCGAAGCACGTCGCGGCAGAAATCCGAATAAAGGTGCCCGGCGGCAGTCACTGCCAAAGGCCTGGTAGAGCGGTCCAAAAGCTCGATTCCTAATTCTTTTTCGAGTTCCTGAATGTGCTGGCTGGCTGCGCTTTGGCTAAGCTCATTCAGGGCCGCGCCGCGGCTGAAGCTGCGGGTTTGGGCGATATCCCGAAACAATTTCAGGTTTTCTTGTGGCATCTTTGTCTATCGTAGCATCAGTATGGCTAATATTGCAATCCAATAAATCCTGTTGACGTGATATTGTCCGATCGTGTAAGGTAAAGCATGGAATACCCTCCAGGTCGGCAGGGACTCTACGACCCGCGTCACGAACACGACGCTTGCGGCATGGGTTTCGTGGTCAATTTGAATGGCGAAAAGTCCCACGAAATCATCCGCAAAGGCATCGAAATCCTTATCAATCTGACGCATCGCGGAGCCTGCGGCTGCGATCCCGAGACGGGCGATGGGGCCGGCATTCTGATCCAGATTCCGCACGAGTTTTTCGCGCGTGAATGCGCGGAACTGGGTTTTTCCCTTCCGGAACCAGGCAGCTATGGCGTGGGCATGATGTTTCTGCCGGTGGAAAAGAAGCAGCGGCTGATCTGCGAAGGTATCGTGGAAAAAATCGCCCGCGAGGAGGGATTCACCGTACTCGGCTGGCGCGACACGCCTATCGATGGCGATGCGATTGGACGGGAGGCTCGGGCAACGCAACCTTATATAGAACAGGTTTTTCTGCGGGGAGTCCCCGGTTGGGCGCAGGATCATCTGGAGCAGAAACTATACGTCGTACGGCGGCGCGCCGAGGCAGCGGTGGGTGCGCTCGATATCCGGGAGAAGACGTTTTTCTATGTGCCATCGCTCTCTTCGCGGACCATCGTATATAAAGGATTGCTGCTGGCTCCGCAGATCGCCGAGTTTTACGGCGAGTTGAAGGACCCATCGACGCGCAGCGCTCTGTGCCTGGTTCACCAGCGATTTTCGACCAACACGTTTCCCACCTGGCCTTTGGCGCATCCTTACCGGTATGTCTGCCACAACGGCGAAATCAACACTGTGCGCGGCAACGTCAACTGGATGAACGCGCGGGAATCGGTGCTGGCGTCGGATCAGTTCGGCGACGATATCAAGAAAATTTTCCCTGTGATTCAGCCCGGCAACAGCGATACGGGCTCGCTCGATAATGCGGTTGAGATGCTCACTCTCGCAGGACGCAGTTTGCCGCACGTGATGGCGATGCTGATTCCGGAAGCCTGGGATGCCGATTCGACGATGCCCGATGAAAAACGCGCGTTCTACGAATATCACGCGTCGTTGATGGAGCCCTGGGATGGACCCGCCGCGGTCGCTTTCACGGACGGAAAATGGATCGGCGCCACGCTCGACCGCAACGGGCTGCGCCCGGCTCGCTACCTGGTCACCAAGGATCATCAGTTGATCCTGGCGTCAGAAACCGGCGTGCTGCCCGTCAAGCCGGAGGACGTCGAATATAAAGGACGCTTACAGCCCGGCAAAATGCTGCTGGTGAATCTGGAAGAACGCCGCATCGTTCCCGACGACGAGATCAAGCACGCGCTTTCGGCGCGGCAGCCATATTCGGACTGGCTGAATGCGAATCAGATTATGCTGGACGCTCTGCCCGAGCCTCCGCGCGTATACGGCTTCGATCCGAAAACAGTGGTACAGAGGCAGAGGGCGTTCGGATATACGGAGGAAGATCTGCGGCTGCTGCTCGCGCCCATGGCCACGAATGGCGAGGAGCCGGTGGGCTCCATGGGTACGGATACTCCGCTTGCGTGTCTGTCCGATAAGCCGCAGACGCTGTTTCATTATTTTAAACAGCTGTTCGCGCAGGTCACGAATCCGGCCATCGATCCGATCCGCGAGCAGCTGGTGATGTCGCTGACCAGCTACATCGGAACCGAGCGGAATATTTTGGAAGAAACTCCGCAGCATTGTCACACGCTGAAGCTGCCGCATCCGATCCTGACCAATCTCGACCTGGAAAAACTGCGCCGCGTGAGTTGGGGGGATTTTTTGGCGACGACGCTGTCTGCTGTTTTTCCAGCATCGGGCGGAGCGAAAGAACTGGAACGCGCGCTCGACGGCCTGTGCCGCCGAGCATCGCTCGCGATCCGCGACGGCTACCGCCTGCTGATTCTATCCGACCGCGGCGTCGACGACGAATACGCGCCGATCCCCAGTTTGCTGGCGCTGACGGCAGTTCATAATCACCTGGTTCGGGAACGCACGCGCACCCAAGTGGCGCTGATTATCGAATCCGGGGAACCGCGCGAAGTGCACCATTTCGCTATGTTGATCGGCTATGGAGCCAGCGCGATTAACCCCTATTTAGCCATTGAAACCATCGAAAATAGCTGTCAAAAGGGTCATTTAAGCGCAGTTCAGTTCGATGTAGCCCTTAAAAATTATAAGAAATCGATAAACAAAGGACTGCTGAAGGTGTTTTCGAAGATGGGTATATCGACGCTCCAAAGCTATCGCGGCGCGCAGATATTTGAAGCGATCGGCCTTAATCAAGCATTGATCGATAAGTACTTCACAGGGACTGCCTCCAGAATCGAAGGGGTCGGACTGGATGTTTTGGCCGAGGAAGCCCGACTCAAGCACGAATACGCCTACCAACCGGTTACGGAGTCGGAAACTGAGCTGGATTTGGGCGGAAATTATCAATTCCGGATGAATGGCGAATATCATTTATTTAATCCGCAGACGGTTTCGAAGCTCCAGCACGCGGTAAAAGACCGGCGTTATGAGACCTTTCAGGAATACGCGGCGTTAATCGACCGGCAGAATCGCGAGCTATGCACGCTACGGGGGTTGATGGATTTCCGGCTGGCTGCGAAACCTTTGCCGCTCGAAGAGGTGGAGGCGGCGAGCGAAATCGTGAAGCGGTTCGCCACAGGGGCGATGTCCTTCGGGTCGATCAGCGCGGAGGCGCATGAGACGCTGGCGATTGCGATGAACCGCATCGGCGGGAAATCGAACACCGGCGAAGGAGGGGAGGACGAAGCGCGATTCGGCGGCGAGAAGCGGTCGGCGATCAAGCAAGTGGCGTCGGGAAGGTTTGGCGTTACCACCAATTACATGGTCAATGCCGATGATCTGCAAATCAAGATCGCTCAGGGGGCGAAGCCTGGTGAGGGCGGCCAGCTGCCGGGGCATAAGGTCGATGAGACTATCGCGCGGGTGCGCCATTCGATTCCCGGCGTGCCTCTGATTTCGCCGCCTCCGCATCACGATATTTATTCGATCGAGGATTTGGCGCAGCTCATTTACGACTTGAAGAACGTGAATCCGAAGGCTCGGATATCGGTGAAGCTGGTGGCGGAAGTGGGCGTGGGGACGGTGGCGGCGGGAGTCGCGAAGGCCCATGCCGACGTGGTGCTGATCAGCGGACATGATGGAGGCACGGGAGCGTCGCCACTTACTTCGTTGAAGCATGCCGGCATTCCATGGGAGCTGGGGCTGGCCGAAACGCAGCAGGTACTGGTGCTGAACGACCTGCGCAGCCGCATCATCGTGCAGACCGACGGCAAGCTGCAAACGGGGCGAGACGTGGCGATCGCCGCGCTGCTGGGCGCGGAGGAGTTTGGATTCTCGACGGCGCCTTTGGTCGCGCTGGGTTGCATCATGATGCGCAAGTGTCATTTGAATACGTGTCCAGTGGGGATTGCGACGCAGGATCCGGTGCTGCGCAAGAAATTTACAGGCACTCCGGAAGACGTCATCAATTTCTTCTTCTTCATCGCCGAACAGGTTCGCGAGTGGATGGCGAAGATGGGTTTCCGTCGAATGGAGGAGATGATCGGGCGGGCGGACATGCTCGAAATGCGTCCGGCGATCGACCACTGGAAGGCGAAAGGGCTCGACTTTTCGCAGATTCTTTTCAGCCCGCAGGTGCCCGCGCGCGTGGGCCGGCGCTGCACCATCGCGCAGGATCACGGTTTGGATCAGGCTCTGGACGCGAAGCTGATCGGCTATGCGAAGGATGCGATTGAGAACGGAACACGCGTCGAATTCAAGCTTCCGATTCGCAATGTCGACCGGACGGTGGGCGCGATGTTGTCGGGTGAGATTGCGCGGCGGCATGGATCGAAGGGCCTGGAACCGGGCACGATTCACTTTTCGTTCACGGGATCGGCGGGGCAAAGTTTTGGCGCGTTTCTAACCGCGGGTGTGACGCTGGAGCTGGAGGGCGATGCCAACGATTACGTGGGCAAGGGACTTTCGGGCGGCAAGATCGTGGTTTATCCGCCGCGCACGTCGACATTCTTGCCGGAGAACAACATCCTTATAGGGAACGTGGTTTTGTACGGAGCCACTTCGGGCGAAACGTTTTTCAACGGCCGCGCGGGGGAGCGGTTCGCTGTGCGTAACTCCGGCGCGACGGCGGTGGTGGAAGGCGTCGGCGACCATGGCTGCGAATACATGACCAAGGGGCTGGTCATTTGCCTGAGCGATACGGGCAAGAATTTCGCCGCCGGCATGACCGGTGGTTTCGCGTACGTGATGGATGAAAACGGCGAGTTTCAGAGGACTCGCTGCAATCGGGAAAGCGTGGATCTGGAGCGGGTGGAGGAGGCCGACGACAGCGAGACGCTACGCCACTGGATCGCGCGTCATGCGGAGGAGACGGGGAGTCCGCGGGCGAACTGGATTTTGGATCAGTGGCACTTCATGCAGCCGAAGTTCGTGAAAGTTTTCCCGCATGAGTATCGGCGGGTGCTGGGCGTGGGACGCAAGAAGGAAGCAGTGCATGGGTAAGGTCACAGGATTTCTGGAATATGAGCGCGAGGTTCCCGCGCGGCGTCCGGTGGAGGAGCGGGTCAACGATTACTTTGAAATTTATCAGGATTTCGAGGACGCGAAAGTGGAGACGCAGGCCGCGCGCTGCATGGATTGCGGCGTGCCTTTCTGCAATACGGGCTGTCCTCTGAACAATCTGATTCCCGACTGGAATGACTTCGTTTATCGCGACCGATGGCGTGAAGCAGTGCGTGCGCTGCATGCGACGAATAATTTTCCGGAGTTCACCGGGCGCATCTGCCCTGCGCCTTGCGAAGCGGCATGCGTGCTGGGAATTAATGCGCCTCCGGTGTCCATTAAGGTGATCGAGCGCTCGATTATCGATCATGCGTTCGAGCAAGGCTGGATTCATCCCGAGCGTCCGCTGAAAGAGACGGGAAAGCGAGTGGCGGTGGTGGGATCAGGGCCCGCGGGATTGGCCGCGGCACAGCAATTGAGGCGGGCAGGACACCGCGTGACGCTGTTTGAAAAAGCGGACCGGATGGGCGGCCTGCTGCGCTACGGCATACCCGATTTCAAGATGGAGAAACGCTGGATCGATCGACGGCTGGAGCAGATCGCGGCGGAGGGCGTCTCGTTTATAACCGGCATAAGCGTACATGCGTCGGATCTGAAGGAGTTCGATGCGGTGGTGCTCGCGATGGGCGCGGAGCAGCCTCGCGAATTGCCGATCGAAGGGCGGCAGTTGCGCGGCATCCACTATGCGATGGATTTTCTGCCGCAGCAGAACCGGCGGATCGCTGGAGATGCGGTCGAGGGTCAGATTCTTGCGACCGGCAAACACGTGATCATCATCGGCGGAGGCGATACCGGCGCCGATTGCCTGGGAACATCGCATCGTCAAAAAGCAGCGTCGGTGAAGCAGCTGGAGATTCTGCCGATGCCTCCGGAAAATCGAGCGGCATCGACGCCGTGGCCTTTGTGGCCTTTGCAATTGCGAGTCGAGAGCTCGCATGAGGAGGGCGGCGAGAGGCACTGGTCGGCGTCGTCGACGAAGTTTACCGGCGATGAGGCTGGCAACGTGAAGCAGCTTCATTTGAAGAAGCTCGATTCGGGGGAAGAGATTGTTCTGAACGCGGATCTGGTGCTGCTGGCGATGGGGTTCACGGGTCCTGTTCGCTCAGGACTTCTCGAAGAGACTGGGGTGAAACTGGATGCTCGGGGGAATATAGAAACGTCGGATTACGCGACGTCGGTACCCGGAATTTTCGCGGCGGGGGATGCGCGGAGGGGGCAGTCGTTAGTGGTATGGGCGATTGCGGAGGGTCGGAAGGCGGCGGAGGCGGTGGGGCGGTATTTGCAACAATAAAGTCATGAAACGACCGTTTGCGGCGACTGTTTGGCGCGAAGGAGATTGGTACGTGTCGCAGTGCCTGGAGGTCGACATTGCGAGTCAGGGTGAGACGGAAGAAGAGCGCTCGCGAATCTTAAAGAGGCGCTTGAGTTGCACTTTGAGCCACCACAGGCGACACGCCAGGCCAAGCGAGTATATTCGGTGAATGGGCGAGATAAAGCTATTCCGAATTGGCTCGGACGCAGTAGAGGAGCTAATGGGCGAATCGATTGCGATCGAAAAGTCTCTTCAGAGCCTACTGGAAAACAACCTGCCGTCTTTTCTAAACATTCGTTTGGTGGCAACGGAGTACCCGACAGGCAAGACCCACGGCGGCAGGATCGATACGCTCGGGCTTGACGACCGCAATCATCCTGTCATCATTGAATACAAACGAGCGCTCAACGAGAACGTTATTAATCAGGTTCTCTATTATTTTGATTGGTTGATGGATCACCAGGCCGAGTTTGAGCGGCTTGTAGGAAGGAAACTCGGCGCGGATGCCTCCGACCATGTGGACTGGTCGGGCCCTCGCTTGGTTTGTATAGCGGGGGATTTCTCGACCTATGACCAGCACGCTGTTCAACAGATCCCTAGAAGCATCGAACTAGTGCGATACCGCCGATACCGCGATCAGCTCTTCTTATTCGAATTCATTACATCGAGCAAATCGACGCCTCCAAGTTCGGCGAAACCCGGTGGGGCTAGACTCAGCCAAGGATCTGGCGACAGGCTGTTCCGCGTCACTTCACTTGGCATGCAAGAAAAATCGCGACGCAAGGAAACATACGAAAGCATCGTCGACGGAATGCTATTGGCGGATTTTAAAGGCGACAAAGGGGACTTAGCCAAGTTGCTTAGAAATGGCCAAGTGAAACGCGGGACGGAGTGAAGGACGTGATCTTTGACTCTTATGAAAGACACATGACTAAACACGAAATCATTCTCTACTGGAGCGACGAGGACCAATCGTTCATCGCCGAGATCCCTGAACTTGCCGGATGCGCTGCTGACGGGCCGACTCGGCAGGAAGCGCTTGCCAACGTCGAGATTGTGATCGACGAATGGATCGAGACAGCCAAGGAATTGGGGCGCGCTATTCCGGAGCCCAAAGGGCGTTTGCTATTCGCCTAGCGTGTCGTTAATCGAACAACGACGCTGCGAAGTTTTCGGGCTCGAAGGGCAGCAGATCGTCTAACTGCTCGCCGACCCCTACATAGCGGATCGGCAGATTCAGCTCCCTCGAAATCGCCACCACCACTCCGCCTTTGGCCGTGCCGTCGAGCTTGGTCAAAATAATTCCGGTCACCGCACTCGATTCCGTGAACTTGCGCGCTTGCTCCAAGCCGTTTTGTCCCGTCGTGGCTTCGATCACCAGGAGCACTTCGTGGGGGGCCTCCGGAATCACGCGCGCTGCTGTCCGGCGCATTTTTTCCAGCTCCGCCATCAGATTCGTTTTGGTGTGCAAACGTCCCGCCGTGTCGACGATCACGTAGTCGACCTTGCGCGCCTTCGCGGCCTGTAGCGCGTCGAACAACACTGCACTCGGATCGGAGCCGGGTTGCTGGCGGATCAATCCTGCGCCGGTTCTTTCCGCCCACACTTCCAGCTGTTCGATGGCCGCGGCGCGAAACGTGTCGGCGGCGCACAGCAGTACGGTGCGGCCTTCCGACTGCAACCTGCGCGTCAGTTTCCCGATCGACGTGGTCTTCCCCGCCCCGTTCACGCCCACCACCATCATCACCGCCGGAGGATCCTTCACCAGCGGCACGGGCTTTTCCGTCGCTTGCAAAATCTCCAGCAGATGTTCGCGAATCAGGCTCTTCAGCTCCGCGATATCGCCTACCTGATGGCGCTCCACGCGCTGGCGGATGCGCTCCAGAATCTCGGCCGTGGTTTTCGAGCCGATGTCCGCGGTGATGAGCGCGTATTCGAGCTCTTCGAGAACCCCCGCGTCGATCTCCTTACGTCCACTGACGGCGTCCTCGATCTTCTCCATGAGGCCCGCGCGCGTCTTCTGAATGCCGGCCTTGAGGCGTTCGAGAAGACCAGGCTCGGAAGAAGGAGCGGGCGAGGAGCCGAACAAAGACTTGAACATGGGCGTGAACTTTTAGTGTACCGGACCAAGCAAGGGATAATCCGTGTATCCCTTCGCGCCGGGCGTATAGAACGTGGAGGGATCGGGCGCGTTCAACTCTGCGTCTCTCTCGAATCGAGTGACCAGGTCGGGATTTGCGAGGTACTTCGAGCCGAAGACGATCGCGTCCGCGCCGCCTTCGGCCAGGACTTTATTCCCTTCCTCTTTCGTGAAGCCTCCGCCTAACAGCATTGTGCCGGGATAGGCCTTTCTGAGCGCGACCTCGGCGCCGATCCCGCTGCGCATTACGTGGAGATAGGCGAGATTCAGCGGTGCGATGGCGTTCGCCAGTGCGACATACGTCGGAATCGGATCCGAGTCGTTGATGCCGTTGAACTTCATTCCCGGACTGTTTTTCATGCCGACTTTGCCGGAAGAGCCCGCCGCCGCAATCATGGCCTCTAATGTTTCGATCACGAAGCGAATGCGATTCTCGATCGATCCCCCGTATGCATCCGTCCGCTTATTCGCATCCGGGCTTAAAAACTGGTTCGGCAGATATCCGGACGCCGCGTGCAATTCCACACCGTCGAAACCCGCCTTCAAAGCGTTGCGCGTCGCTGTGGCGTACTCCTCGATCACGCGCGGGATCTCCGCAAGCTCCAACGCGCGAGGCGTGTCGTTCGGTTGCAGGCCCTGCGAATCGGTCCACATCATCCCCTCCGCGCGAATTGCGGACGGAGCCACCAAAGCATCGGGGATCGTCCGGTTCGCGGAGTGCGCGATCCGGCCGACGTGCATAATCTGTAAGAAAATCCGGCCGCCGCGCCCGTGAACAGCATCCGTCACGTTTTTCCACGCAGCGATCTGCGCGTCATTATAAATACCGGGTGTGCGTGCATAGCCCATCCCCATCGGACTTGGACCCGTTCCCTCAGTGAGAATCAAGCCCGCACCGGCCCGCGCGCTGTAATATTCTACGGCGAGCGCGGAATGTACGCCTTGCGCATCGGCGCGCGACCGCGTCATGGGCGCCATTACGATCCGATTGCGTAACGTGTAGTCGCCAAGAGACAAAGGGGAGAAAAGGTCCATATCCTCAGTGGATGCAGAACTTCACTCCCCGGATGCGCTTGAATTTACTGGAGGTTGAATTGCACGCGCCGGTCGCGATTGATCTGTGCGCTGAACGCCTTATCGACGCTCGATAGAGGAGCGCGCTGCACCGGACCGCCTTCCTTCGGCGTCCACTCAATGTCATCGCCCACGATGTGATAGGACGCAGCGGCGCGGATGGAATGGTCGTTAAACGCGATCAAATAGTAATCCGGCTGGCGATAGTAGCTGCCTGCCGCCACGGCTGGAGCCGCTGGAGCGGCCGGAGCCGCCGGAACAGCGTAGGTCACCGCTGGAGCAGCCGCATAGCCGTAATCGTAATAGGGATCGTAGTAAGCGGCTCCATAATAAGGATAGCCGTAGGGATAACCGTAATAGCCATAATAGGGCCAGCCCAATCCCACGCCGAATCCAAACCCGTAGCCGTAACCGAAGCCGCGGTAGCCATAGCCTCCGTAGTATCCGCCGCGATATCCGCCGAATGAGCCGCCGCGGTAAGCACCGCCGCCGAAGCCTCCGCCACCGCGGACCGCCCCACCGCCGAAGCCTCCACCGGCATGGCCACCCCCGCCGCCATGACCGCCGCCCCCGTGTTGGGCAAAAAGAGAAAGGGAAAAAAGAGAAGAAAGAAGAAGAGCAGAACGAACGAGTTTCACCGCAAGTACCTCTCTGATTGCAGATTACTCCCGATCGATCTTTCGCGCAAGAGGCCCGGTTGGTGATAATGATGCTTGTATGCTTCCTCGGAACGGGCGATTCGCGCTGGCCTTCGCCGTTTTGGGAACACTGTACGCGTTTCAGCAGCCTTTCCGGCAGTATCCGGGCCAGGAGTACGCCGACTTTCCTCTGCCTCCCGACTATCGCGAAAAGACCGAGTGGATGTTCGCCCGCCTCATGTTTCCACCGCATCCCACCATCGGCCTGGTTCGCACTCGCGGACCCTGGCAAAACGGATGGGCCGCCTGGACCAACGATTATCCGCGCGCCGATCGCCACTTCACGGTCGCTGTGCGCCGCCTGACGCGGCTGAACGTCCGCTCCGTCGAGCAACCCGTGAACCTCGACGATGGCGATGACGTTTACAATTACCCTTGGCTCTACGCCGTGCAAGCCGGCAGTATGAACCTGACCGATGAGCAAGCCGCTAAGCTGCGCGACTATCTTCTCCACGGCGGATTCTTAATTTGCGACGATTTCTGGGGCACGCGCGAATGGGGAAATTTCGAGCGCAACATGCACATGATCTTTGCCGACCGCGCCATCGTGGAAATCGACGAATCCGACAGCGCCTTCCATACTGTTTTCGATCTCGCGAAAACTCCCATCCCCGGCGAATGGTCCCTGCGCAGCGGCCGCCCTTATCGCAACGACGGCGTCGATCCGCACTGGCGCGGCATCTACGACGACCAGGGCCGGTTAATGATCGCCATCTGGTTCAATATCGATGCCGGCGATTCCTGGGAGTGGGCCGACTATCCGGAATACCCGGAACATTATTCCGCTCTGGGAATCCGCATGGGCATCAACTTCATCGTCTATTCGATGACCCACTGAGATGGCCTGAATAGGATGCGCGCCATCTTGCTGCTCCCCGCTTTCCTCCTCGCCCAGGATCCCACCATCCGCGTCTCTACCCAACTCGTCCAAGTCAACGTCGCAAGACTGCCGTAAACTCGCTCGACTCCACCGCTATCGGTCTGGTCGCCACCATGGACAACTCCCGCATCGCGCTGCGCATCGGTTTCGAAGATCTCGCGCTCGAAACCAAAATGGAAAATGGATTGGCGAATTCGACATAGCCTTTATCTCTCAATCCGCCGACGGGCGCACTCTCTCGACCGCCACTAAGAAAATAACCATCGATATCACCGACGAAGTCTATAACGCGAAGCGCCGCGAAGGCCTGATCCTGGAGCAAGCCATCTCGCCCCAAAAAAACCTCTCCCGCATCCGCATCGCGGTTTTGGATGCACGCTCCTCCGCCACCGGCTCCCTGTCAGTGATCGCTAAGTAGGGCACGTCCCGCCCTGTACGACGACATCGGAATCTCGGCATCCGCAAGGTCGTCGATGAAAAATCTCCTGAGAATTCTGGCCCGCTGACGCAACGAGTTATATGTGCAAATCAGAAGTTGGCGGAAAAAACCGGTACTGGTCTATCCGATCCCTCCCGCGCCGCTGACGGCGATCCTGATCGGCGGCTTTCGGTCCACGGGAAACACCCGGGTTTTCGAACGTGGATGGGGCAAGGAGGCCGCGGATTTCTGCCCCTTGGCGATCGCCGCTCCGCCGGCCTGGCTGCTGGCACTGCCGCCGGTTCCCTCAGTGAGCAATGCGCTGATCGCCCTGGTGCGTCCCTATGAGCCGCCGCTTTCCGAGGATGCACGAGAGCGCTTGTGGCGCGCATTCCGGGTTCCCATATTCGAGCAGATAATCGACGAGGAGTGCTGCCTGCTGGCTCAGGAATGCGAAGCGCACGACGGGTTGCATATTGAATCTCCACTGGCGTGTCCGCGCGAAGGGGAAATTCTTGAAACCGCGCCCTGCGGCTGCGGCAGGACGTCCCCGCGCCTGATCGCGCCGGAGCGTGCGGCAAATCTGCGCAGAGTCGCGGCCTACGCGAGATAGAGATCCGAATCGCTATAATCGAAGCAACTGCGGATGTGGCGAAACTGGCAGACGCGCCAGATTTAGGTTCTGGTTCTCGAAAGGGAGTGAAGGTTCAAGTCCTTTCATCCGCACCAGAAGAAAATAAAAGAGTTACAAGAAATCAGCCACCCATCAAAAGGTGGCTGAAGTCGTCTAGGGTAGCGCAAGGGTAGCGCTAATCAGGGCAATTGAGGCACGTTCCAAGAGCCGGGTAGCGCACAGGGTAGCGCACTAAGCCAAGAACGCTCTGCACTCGTTTTTGCGTCGGCAAACTGCATCCTACGCAGAGATGGACCGCTCCAAGAAAACCTATTCACAGTTAAAGAACTCGCCGAAAACTTGAAGCTGTCGCCCGATACGATCCGGCCCATGTTCAGGAACGAACCGGGCACGATCATCCTGCCAAGCACGCTCGGGAACGGGAAGCCGATTCAGGACACCACGATCAACCGTGATCTGTCAAAGGTCCAGCAGTCGTTCAAAATTGGAATCAAGCTCGGCACCGTTCACGCCATGCCACCTGGAGGATGCGATTTCCATAAGAAACCCGAAACGCAAAACACGAGACGAGTCCGCTTGCCAGATTCGTACTACACATTTTTTCGTGATCCGATCCACCCGGCACTGAAATGCGCCTTCGTGCTTGGGTACCACATCGGAAGGCGGAAAGCCGATATTCTCAACATCAAGTGGAATCAGATTGATTTCGATGAGCGCTTGCATTTACTTTGAGATCACAAAAACAGGTCCAGTGAAGTGCCCGTTCTTTGGCGAGATGGAAAAAAGTTCTTCGTCACCAGAAGGAACTACGTGAAGTGCATTCCCCAAGAAATCCGTTCATCTGCTTTTGGTACGACCTTCGCACTGACAAAGAAGGCGAACCGATCAAGCGCTTCGATACGAACTGGAAACATGCGGTCGATGCCCTGAAGGAAAAAATGGTGGCTGATGGCGTCGAGCCGATTGACCTGCACTTTCACGACCTGCGAAGGTCGGCGCACCACCAAATGAGAAAGGCCGGAATCGACAATCTGACACGACGTTCGATCATGGGCCATAAAACGGACTCGATGGACACCCGTTATGGAATGGTCGATGATGAGGCGCTGGATGACGCCAGAGCGAAGATGGAAGCCTATGCTCTTGGGGGTTACTTGGCGCGTATCGCGCCGCGTCAAACAACGATTCACAAGTCCGTTACATGGATGCCCCCGCGGGGCGCGTGATTGTTGAACCCATCAGCCCCCGATCCGCGCCGTCCCTCCGTCCCGCTCCGTCAGAACCTTCGAAATCCGCGCGAAATTTTCGAGCGATGATAGGAAAACGTGGTCTCCCGATATTGTGCTCGACCGTGGAGCCACGTGGGAGATCGGATATACAAGAACAGTCCAGCGCGAGGATGGCAAAATCGTAACCGTGTACTACGCCTCCGGAGAAATCTCCGCCGCTATCTGGGAGCCCTAATTGAGCCGCGACCACAGGGAGCGATCCCTCACATTTCAACTTATGAAAACAAGCAAAACAATGCTGCCCCGTCTCGCAGCGCTAGCCCTCTGGACATCCTCGGTCTTCGCCGCCGATTTCAAGAACGCAGTGGTGATACTGGCCGGCACCCCCACCACTCCTCAAAAAAAAGCCGCCCAGATGCTGGTCGAGGAGATTGAAAAACGCACCCAGCTCCGGCTCAAAATCGCAACCGGCGCACCGCCCGGAGCGCCGGCGATCTATCTGGGCCTGGCCGCCGCGGTTCGGAGCTTCGCGCCGATGCCGGCAGCCAACCCGGAAAGTTTCACGCTGGTATCGACCGACAGGATGGCCGTGGTCGGAGGCGCCGACGACCGCGGCGTAGTCTTCGGTACCGGCTCTTTGCTGCGCCATTTTCATATGTCCCGCCAGCGGCTCGATCTTGAAAGCGGCCTGAATATAACCACCGGTCCGAAGTACGCCATCCGCGGACAGCAGTTGGGGTATCGTCCGAAAACCAACGCCTATGACGCCTGGTCGGTGCCGATGTGGGAGCAGTATATTCGCGAGCTGGCGATCTTTGGGAACAATACCATCGAGCTGCTACCTCCGCGCACCGACGATGCTGACGAGAGTCCACACTTCCCGCTGCCGAAGCTGGAAATGATGGTCGAGATGTCGCGCATCGCCAATGAATACGGCCTCGATGTATCCATCTGGTACCCGGCGATGGAAAAAGATTATTCAGATCCAGCGCAGGTCGATTTTGCGTTGAAGGAATGGGCCGAGGTGTTCCGCAAGCTTCCCCGCATCGACGCGATCTTCGTTCCCGGAGGAGATCCCGGTCACACGCAGCCGAAATACATGTTCGCGCTGCTCGAAAAGCAGACGGCGAGCCTCCACAAGTATCACCCCAAGGCGCAAATGTGGATGTCCCCCCAGGGATTTACCAAGGAGTGGCGCGACGAATATTGGGGCCTGATGGCGCAGGAGCCAAAATGGCTTTCTGGCGTAGTGTTCGGCCCGCA
This sequence comes from Bryobacterales bacterium, assembly GCA_963698105.1. Taxonomy (GTDB): domain Bacteria; phylum Acidobacteriota; class Terriglobia; order Bryobacterales; family Bryobacteraceae; genus Palsa-187. Next base: position 208,564 of record CAVOPN010000015.1, on the reverse strand, counting down.
AGTATACGGCAGCCTGGAAGAATTTCGCGCGCTGGTGCCCAAGCGGTTTCCGATCCGCTTCTATCCGGATATCACTCACAGCATCCACTCCGAATTTCCGGTGCCCGATTGGGACTTGGCGTACGCCACCACGGAAGCACGCGAGGTGATCAATCCGCGACCCGTCGACGAGACGGCGATTTTCAAACGGTATCAACCTTTCGCCGACGGCTTTGTAACTTACTCGGAAGGCTGCAACGATGACGTCAACAAATTTATCTGGAGCGGCCTGGGCTGGAATCCAGAAGCGTCGACCAAAGACATATTGAGGGATTACAGCCGGTTTTTCATCGGCGACGATATGGCCGACGACTTCGCGAACGGCCTCTTCGCGCTGGAGGAAAACTGGCGCGGACCCCTGGCATCGAACCGCCAGGTCGACGTAACGCTCAAGCAGTTTCAGGACCTGGAGAGGCGCGCGACGCCGCAGCAGAAACTGAACTGGAGATTTCAGGAAGCCCTCTATCGCGCCTATTACGACGCCTACGAGCACAGCCGCCTGCTGTCTGAGAACCGGCAGGAAGAAATGGCGATGGCGGAGCTTGCGAAAGCCAGGCGGACGTATCCCTTGACCTCCGCCGGTTCGTTGAAAGCCATGGAAGCCGCCGAGGCGATTCTGGACGCCGACCTGCGTACCGAAGACGCGCGCAACTATCGGGCGCGTGGGTTCGAGCTCGCCGAAGCGCTGTTCCAAAGTATCCACATGCAGCTGAGCGTGGACCGGTACAAGGCAATTTCTATCGATCGCGGCGCCAGCCTCGACAGCATCGATTTCGCGCTGAACAATCGCATCTGGCTGGAGAATAAGTTTCAGGAGATTCGCGCGCTGCCCGAGGAGGCGGACCGCATCGCGAGAATCGATAACCTGCTGCATTGGACCGACCCCGGCCCCGGCGGTTTCTATGACGCGTTAGGTTTTGTCAACCAGCGTCCTCATCTGGTGATGGGCGAATCCTACGCCCAGGACCCCGATTTTCTAAAATCGCCGCTGACTTCTTTTGGCAGCTCGATGCAAAGAGGCGCCCGGACCACCTGGGCAGCCGACGCGGAGATTATCGGCGATCGCCCCTTGCGCATGCGCTACACGGACCTGGACCCGAAGGCGCGATACAAAATCCGGATTTCCTACGGCGGCGACGCCCGGAATATTCCATTGCGCTTGACGGCGAATTCCGTGGAAGTGCATCCTTTCCGGGCCAAGGGGCCAGTGGGTGAGCAAGCGGAGTTCGACATCCCGCGGCAGGCGACATCGACCGGAGTGCTGACGCTAGAGTGGACCAAGCCCTCTGGCCTGGGCGGCAACGGACGCGGCACGCAAGTTTCCGAGGTGTGGTTAATCAAGGTGGAGCAGGATCGACTCCCTGCGGTCGCGGCTCGGTAAAGAACGGATTTTAGGAAGCGCTCTGGATGGCATTTGAGCGAAACTTGGAAGCATTCAGTCCATTAATGTGGCTGCTCTATAAATGACGAACTACCGCTGGGCCGTAGTAGCGATGCTATGGTGCATCTCATTTTTCAACTACGCCGACCGCCAGGCGATCAACTCCGTTTTCCCTCTGCTCGAAAAAGAGCTGGGCTTGAACCTGCTGCAGCTCGGCCTGCTGGGCAGCGCCTTCGCCTGGGTTTACGGATTAAGCGGCTTCTTCGCGGGATTCGTCGTCGATCGTATCTCCCGAAAGAAGGCGATCCTCGGCGGCCTCTATGCCTGGAGCGCGATCTGTATGTCTACCGCGTTATCGCGCGGCTTCAACTCCCTATTCCTGCTGCGCGCCGCCGAAGGCCTGGGCGAGACCTTTTACTACCCCGCGTCGATGTCCATGATCAGCGATTTTCACGGCAAGGAGACGCTCTCCCGCGCCATTGGAATCCATCAAACCAGCGTCTATGCGGGAACCATCGCCGGGGGCTTTTTCGCCGGCCTGATCGGCCAGCATTATGGATGGCGATGGTCGTTCGTGGTCTTCGGAGGCCTGGGCATTCTGCTCGGTTTCGCGCTCACCCGCTTCCTGCGCGAACCCAAACGCGGCCTGGCGGACCTGACGAAAAATCAGACACCCGCCGCCTCGCTCAATCTCGCCGGCTTTTTTGAATTATTGGTCCGCACGCCGACCATGTTCTGCCTGATGGGCGCGTTCATGTGCTCGAACTTCGTGGCCGTCGTGCTGCTCACCTGGATGCCCAAGTTCCTCTACGACCGCTTCCACATGGGCTTGGCCGTGGCTGGATTAACGGCCACGATCTTCGTCCAACTTGCCAGCGTGCTGGGATCGCTCACCGGCGGCTGGCTAGCCGATTTCCTCCGCTCGAAAACGCCCCGTGGACGAATCCTGGTGCAAGCCGCGGGCGTCCTCTGCGGAGCCCCCTTCGTAGCCTGGTGCGGCATGACGCGTTCCGTAACAGCATTAATCGTCGCGCTCACCTGCTGGGGATTCTGCAAAGGGATGTACGATGCGAACATTTTCGCGTCGCTGTTCGACGTGGTGCGGCCGGAGGCCCGAGGAACCGCCGCCGGATTCCTAAACTCCGTAGGGTGGCTCGGCGGAGGCGGGTCCGCGCCCGTATTGATAGGCTGGATCGCCAAGGACCGCGGATTGAGCGCCGGAATCACCGCCGCCTCGACGGTTTATCTGCTGGCGTGCCTGCTGTTGCTGGTCGCCGCGATTTTCTTCGTGACGAAAGACAGCGCCCGTATGAGAGCCTCCATGGACCGCGATCGCGACGCGCTCTCTTTGGCGTAGCAGACCGCTCCCGCTGGTCGCGGCTCTTCAAGCCAAGTGGCGAGAGCTTCAGCTTGCAGCGACGGCTGTAGCCGGCGTCCGATGCCGCTTGCGTCGACTGAACGTCGACGCTGAAAGCTAAAGCTCGCGCCACCTGTCACCGAAAAAGCTGCGGCGCGAAATCTGCCAGGTAATTCCGCCAGTTGCGCCACACATGCCCTTCCTCGGACGGCGCGAACGTGTGCCGGATCTGATACTTCGTCAGCGTCTCATCGAAGGCTTGCGCCGGGGCAAACAGACTATCCGCCCTGCCGCAGGCGATGTAGAACACCTTCAACTTCTTGTTGGTCCCGGCGGCATCCGCGAGGACCTCTTTATACTGCTCATCGATATTCTGCGCCCGCAGCGCCGCGCTGAACGCCCCGATAAATCGAAACTCATCCAGATGGTGCAGTCCGATTTGCAAAGCCTGCCCACCGCCCATCGAAAGCCCCGCAATCGCCCGCTCCTCCGGCTTTCCTGAGATCCGATACATCTTCTCCGCCATCGGAATCACGTCGTTCAGCAGATCGTTCGCGAACGCGTCCGGCTGCGTATTCGCTGTCGCGAACGGAGCCAGATATACATCCGGACGCGCCCTTCCATAAGGCATCACCACGATCATCGGCTTGGCCTTCCCCGACGCAATCAAATTATCGAGAATGATATTCGCGCGTCCGATCGTGGTCCACCCCGCCTCGGTATCGCCGGACCCGTGCAGCAAATACAACACCGGATAAGTAGCCCGTCCCGCTTCGTACCCGGGCGGCGTATAAACGTCGATCCGCCGCGGCACGCCCAGCGATTTCGAATCGTAATAGCTCACGTGAACCGTCCCGTGCGGAACGTCCTGAAGGTCGTAAGGAGCGGGCTTGTCGCCGGGCACCTCGAACATACTCTCTCCGCTGCGCTCCCCCGGCTTGATCATCGGATTCACCGGATCGAGCACGCTCACTCCGTTCACCCGGAACGTGTAACTATAAATCGCCGGATTCAGCGGACCTAGAGTAACCGTCCAGATCCCGTCGTCTTGTTTGGTCATCTGCTGCGGTCCCTGAATGAAATCGCCGCCGACCTTGACATCGGTAGCCTCGGGCGCGCGCAATCGAAACGTGACCGTCCGATCCGCCTTCACCTCTGCCGAGACAATCGGCGGCGGCGCGTTACCTCTTCCGCCCACACGTGCGGCCGGCGCGGGCTGCCCATACATTACCGAAATTCCCAACACAGCGAACAACAAGGTTCTAGGCATGGCAGGATTATAACTCCATTTCCTTCGATCTGATAAAATGATGCCCGCCATATAGGGAGACCGAAATGCCTCACAGTTTTCCAGCAATCTTTCTGACCCTAGGTTTTGCGTTGCAAGCCCAGCAGCCTCGCCCCACTGCCGACCCTTATGCGAATAACCCCGACGCGGGGAAGTTGCAATTCCCGCTCGCCGCGCCCGCCGGTAAGGATTCCGGAGCCATCGCGAAACCACTCCCGGGCGCCGTCAACCTCGGAACCATCGAGGAATCGAAATGGAAGTACGGCCCGTCCTTCAGCGCGCCCGCCGGCGCGAAAATCTGGAATCCAGTGAAGCTCAAAATGATGCGCGGCGAAAAGGTCACCGGCGGAACCGTGTTCAGCACCGCCGATCCCTCCACCTATTGCGCCATGGCCAACGCCGGTTACGACTTCATCTGGACCGAAATGCAGCACGACTCGCGCGATTGGGAAAACGTCGCCAAGATGTGGCAGGCATGCCCTCACGCGAAAGCGGTCCCCGGCGTTCGCGTTGCCTACGCCGATGAACGCGAAATTCAACATGCCATGGACGCCGGCGCGCTGGTGGTCGTAATCCCGACGGTCAGGACGGTCGAAGAAGGAAGGGCCGCGCGCGATTGGACCTACTTTCCTCCCCTCGGCAAGCGCAGCCAAGGCGGCGGTCACGCCTTCTCGCCTGAATTTTGGGGCGCTGTTCCCGGAGGTTATCGCAACACCATTAACGACAACGTCGTCCTGATCGAAATGATTGAAACCGTCGGCGGCGTAGCCAACGCGCGCGAGATCGCGGCGATTCAGGGCGTCGATGCCGTGTTCGCAGCCAGCGGAGATCTCGCCAATTTCTCCGGCTATAAACAAGGAGATCCCGATTATGAGCGTCTGGTTAACGCCGTGCATGACGCCGCCCTGGCCGCCGGAAAACGGCTGTGCGGCCCCTTCGCCTGGCGCGACCGTCCGGATTTCACTTGCTTCCAAAACGGCAGTGAAACCGCCGCCATCGCCCGCGGCGTCGCCTCTGAGCTTGGCACCTTGAAGGATACGCAAGGCAAACCCGAGGTGGGACCGTACGCCGCCAAGAAATAAAGCTCGTAGCGCGCGCCACCGGCCGTGTAGCGTCGACATTTCTCTCGACGTTCCGCATGGCGCCGGTAGCGAAATAACGCGGTAAACGCCTTTGTCTAACGCTGGTTTAAGGCATGTGTAGCGCGTCACTCACGCGTAGGCGTGGCGCATCGTGTCGATGTGTCTTTCCAGCTCACGGAAACAAAGGCGGGAACGTCGACACGAATGTCGACGCTGCACGCCTGGAGGCGCGCGCCACAGTAACATTCAGGATTTCTGACGCAGAAAACTAGAGGCACTTCGGCCACCAAGCGAAAAACTCACAGTGTTAGATCGGCGTTATTTTGGCCGAACGGTGGTGGTTGAAAACGCTATCTGGGGATTTCGCCCGCTTTATCGGGGATATCCAGCATGTAACCGATGCCGCGGACGGTTTGGATCATCTTTTCTGGCCATTTGTCGTCGATTTTGCTGCGCAGATGGCGGATGTAGACGTCGACGATATTGGTGAGCCCGTCGTAATCCATGTCCCAGACGTGCTCGACGATCATGGTGCGGCTCAGTGGGCGGCCGCGGTTGCGCATCAGGTATTCGAGGATGCTGAATTCCTTGGGAGCGAGCTCGACGTTTTCACCGGAGCGGGTCACTTTACGGCGGATGCAATCGAGAGAGAGCTCGCCGACCTGGAGGCGTTCGGGAGTGGGCTGGCCGCGGCGGAGGAGGACGCGGACGCGGGCCAACAATTCGACGAAGGCGAAGGGCTTGACCAGGTAGTCGTCGGCGCCGCCTTCGAGTCCTTTGACACGGTCGTCGACGGCGTCGCGGGCGCTCAGGATCAGCACGGGGGGACTGGTTTTGCGGTTGCGGATTTTCTGCAGGGCGCTCAAGCCGTCCATATCCGGGAGACCGAGGTCCAGAATAATCAGGTCGTACTCGGTGTTGTGGACCAGCTCGATGGCGGTGTTGCCGTCGTTGGCTACGTCGACGGCATAGCCTCCGCTTTCGAGGCCTCGGGAGAGGAAATCGGCGATGCGTTTTTCGTCCTCGACGACGAGAATTCTCATATAGTCGAGTGTACACTTTAGCGCGTTCGATGGACCGCTCCCGATGGTCGCGGTTCTTGAAAGGGAAATGGAACGTCGAAACTCTCGAAAACATCAGGGGCCGAGTGGCCGGGGCGAAAAGTGGGGACAGCCCGCTCTGTCCACGGGCGCCTTGGGACAGAGTAGGCAGTCCCCATTTTTCGCACTTTTCATCGCCATCGCCTATGATCGGTGCGCCGAGGCAGTCCCCATTGTGGCGCGGGGCCATGCCCTGCCAATATAGAATATGGCAAGATTCACGCGAGTCTTCGGAGTCCGCCAGCTACGCGTAGGATTCGTGCGCGGCCTCCGCTTTCGGCTCGCGCTGAGCTACGTCGCCTTCTTCGCCATTCTCCTCGCCGCCATCGGATTCTTCTTCTGGCGTCATTTAAAAGAAGAGGCCGAAGCCGACGTCAAGACCACCGTTGAAGCCGACTGGGGCGCAACGGTCGGCTATCTCCATTTCGTGAATCAACGTCCGGAGTGGGTCTACGATCGCACCGACCCCGATGAAGCCTACACTGTCGAACGCCTCCGCCACGTCTACCTGCTCACCGACGCCGACGGAAACGTGCTTGAAAATTCGACTATTTACGAATCCATCGGAATTGATACGCCGGAAACGCGCGCCACCATCCAGAACGTTCTCCAACAGCAAACGCGGCCCAAAGAGTACTTCGTTCAGAAGGACGCGGACGGCGTCCCGTACATGATCCGCGCCGGCTGGACGCAGGACGATCACAAGCATAAATATTTTCTCGCCATCGGGCGCTCGCTCGCCGTACCGTACCGCACCGTCGAAAGTTTCACCCGAACTTATCTTCTGCTCGCGCCCGCCATGCTGGTGCTCGCCAGCTTTTTCGGATGGTGGCTCGCCGGGATCGCCATCCGACCCGTAAATTCCGTGGCGCAGGCCGCCCAGAACGTGACGGGATCCACGCTCACTATGCAGATCCCTCTACGCGGCGCGGGCGATGAGCTCGATCACCTCATCGACAGCTTCAATCAGATGACCGAGCGCCTGCATCAATCCTTCGAACAGATCCGGCGCTTCTCGACCGACGTTTCGCATGAGCTGCGTACCCCCATCACCGCCATTCGAGGCCAGCTTGAAGTCGCGCTCTTTACCGCCGAGACGCCCGAGCAGTATCGCGAATCGATCATCAACGCGATGGAGGATATCGAGAAACTTTCGAGCATCGTGCGCGCCTTGTTGCTGCTGTCGCAGGCCGAATCCGGGCAGGTGGTGCTACAAAAAGCGCCTCTCAACCTTGCCGAAGTGGTCACCGACCTCGTCGATCAGTTCCAGATTCCCGCCGAGGAGAAAGACGTGAAACTCACGGCGTCCATCGAACCCTGCGCGCCCGTCGAAGCCGATCACACCCAGATCGAGCGCCTGCTCTCGAACTTGCTCTCGAACGCCGTGAAGTACACGCCCAAAGGCGGCTCCGTCTGTGTTTTCGTGGGGCCGGCCCGCGAATCCGGCTGGACCAAAATCTCGGTCGAGGACACCGGGGTCGGCATTCCCGCCGAAAATCTGCCGCATATTTTCGACCGCTTCTATCGCGTCCGCAACGCGCAGACCAACTCGATCCAAGGACTCGGCCTCGGCCTCAGCTTCGTCGCCTGGATCGTCGAAGCCCACGGAGGGCGCATCGACGTCGCCAGTAATTCGGGCGTCGGCACCCGGTTCACCGTGCTGCTGCCCTCGGGGCCAGAGCCTGCGGAAATTGCACCGCCCGAGTCCGGTACACTAGCTTCTAATGAGTCTCGATATTCGTGAAAGCGCGCGCGAAGGCGTGGTCATCCTGTCGCTGAAGGGCCGTCTCACCGTGGGAGAGGCAAGCGCGGTCCGCGAACAATGCACCGCGGTCGCCGCCGCCGGAAACGTAAAGGTCCTGCTGAACCTGGAAAACGTCGAATACATCGACTCGACAGGCCTGGGAGCACTGGTCATCTGCTTCACGTCTCTGAAGAAGGCCGGCGGAGCGTTGAAGCTGGTGAATCCCAACAAGCGCAACGTCGAATTGCTGCTGCTCACCAAGCTGCACACCATCTTTGAAGTCTTCGCCGACGAACAGGACGCCGTGAACAGCTTCTTCCCGGACCGCGAAATCAAACACTTCGACATCCTGCAATTCGTCCAGGCCGAAAAGGAAGACCCGATCACCTAGTAGGACAGGTCCCCGACCTGTCCTCCGCAAGATTTTTTAGAATGCTCTCTACCGGATCAAAGGCCCCGCAATTTTCTCTCCACGACCTCGAGGGCGTCCAACATTCGCTCCACAACATCCTAGCGACAGGTCCGGTTCTCCTCGTCCTCTTTAAAATCAGCTGCCCCGTCTGCCAGCTCACTCTTCCCTTTCTTAATCGCCTCGCAGGCGGCAAGCTTCAGGTCATCGCCATCTCCGAAGACGACGCGTCAGCCACGCGGCGCTTCGAATTGCGATTCGGTGTCGACTTGCCCACCCTGCTCGACCGCGAAGAAGACGGCTACCCGGTCAGCAAGGCCTTCGGGATCACCCATGTTCCCAGCCTCTTTTTAGTCGAACCCGACAGCGTCATTTCTTTCGTCTCCGAAGGGTTCGTGAAAGCGGACCTGGAATCGATCGGCGTCCGATTCGGACAAGAGGAAACTGTCCCTGCATGGAAAGCTGGCTGAAGCTCGAAAAACTAGGCTGCCGGTTCGGTAGCTGGTAAGATTGAAACAGAATGTCTTCGAAAATTTCTGACGCGCTCGGCGGCGCAGCGGCCATCGCCAAAGGGATGGGCATCACCTTCATGGAGATGCTCCAACCGACGATCACCGAGGATTATCCGGAGTCGCCGGCCAAGTTCCAGGAACGTTACCGCGGCGTCCACCAGCTCCAGCGCGATGAAAACGGGTTGGAAAAATGCGTTGCTTGCTTTTTGTGCGCGGCCGCCTGTCCGGCCGATTGCATTTACATTGAAGCGGCCGAAAATACCGACCAGTTGCGCATCAGCGGAGGCGAGCGCTACGCCAAGGTCTATAACATCGATTACAACCGGTGCATCTTCTGCGGCTTCTGTGTCGAAGCTTGCCCCACAGACGCGATCACGCACGGCCACGGCTTTGAAATCGCCAGCTACAACACGTCCACTCTGATCTACCGCAAGGAGCAGATGCTGGTCCCCGTTCCCGATGGCGCCCACTTCCCTCTAAAAGCGGAAGAGACCGCCGAAATATCCGCCCATTAGTTGGTCTTGTGTGGCGGATTCTACTCGTCGCGCAGGACCACGATGGGATCTACCCTGGACGCTCGGCGCGCCGGCGCCCAGCAGGCGATCAGAGCGACGAATCCCAGCAAACCAGCCACAGCCGCGAAGGTCAGGCGGTCGGTGGCGGCTACTCCGTAGAGGAGGTTTTTCATGGCACGAGTGGCGAGCCACGCGGCGACCAGGCCGATGGCGAGGCCCATTCCGGTAAGCGCGAGTCCGCGGGCGACAATCATCCGGATCACGCTCGCGGCGCTGGCTCCCAAGGCCATGCGGAGTCCAATCTCGCGGCTGCGCTGGGTGACCGCATAGGAGAGCACGCCATAAAGGCCGATCGATGCGAGGACCAGCGCGAGTGCGGCGAAGGCTCCGAGCAGCGTCATCTGCTGCTGGCGGTCGGCGACGTTCAGGTCGACGATTTCGTCCATGGTGCGCAGCTCGGAGACAGGCTGATCGGGGTCGATCGAGGCGATGACGCGGCGGACGGCGGGTGCGAGCAAGGCCGGATCGCCTTTCGTGCGAAGCACCAAAATGTCGGGACCCCAGTCGTAATCGAGGGCGGTGATCGGAACGTAGACGCCGGGTTTCATCGCGAGCTCGTAGCCGCGCTCATGGACGTCGGCGACGACTCCGACGATCGTTCGCGGCTCGTTGCCGCGGCCGAAGGCGATATGGTGACCGATGGCACCGCCCTTCGGCCAGTAGTGATGGGCCAGAGTTTCATTGACGATCAGCACCGGCGCGGATTCGTTGCGGTCGGATTCAGTGAACAGGCGGCCGTCGAGCAGTTTCACTCCCATCGTCTCCAGATAGTTGGCGGAGCCGACGCGGAATAAAGCGTCGGGAGAATAGTTGAGATCGATACCGCCGCCGTCGATCTTGAAGCCGCGCGTGTTGCCGATGCTCTGGAAAGGGAGCGTGGACGCGAAGGCGGCGCTTTCGACGGCGGGCAGCGTTTGGACCTGGGCGAGGACGCGATTTAAGTAGTCGATGCCTTTGACCGGATCTTTATACTTCGGGCCGAGGGCCGTGCGGAGGGTCAGCAGGTGATCGGGACGGAAGCCGATATCGAGGGCGCGGAGCTTGGCCATGGTTTGAATCATCAGGCCGGCTCCGGTGAGGAGCACGAGGGCGGAGGCGACTTCGATGACCACCAGAGCGTCGCGGGTGTTGCGGCCGCGAGTGTCCGCGCCGGAGCGGCCGCCTTGTTTCAACGCGTCGTTGACGGAGGCGCGGGCGGCCTGAACCGCGGGGATGACGCTGAAAATCAGGCCGGTCAGCAGAGAGAGTCCGAGAGTGAACAGAAGGAGGGTGGGATCGAGGGCGGGCTTCGCCGTTGAAGGCAAGCCGTTGGGGACCAGGCGGGCGAGAATCGTCATGCCGGCTTGAGCCAAGACGAGTCCAAGGGCTCCTCCGGCAAGTGCGAGCATGGCCGCTTCGGTGACCATCTGGCGAACCAGCCGTCCGCGGCCGGCGCCCAGGGCGGCGCGCACCGCCAGCTCCTTTTTTCGAGCTACGGCGCGGGCGAGAAGCAGGCTCGCGAGGTTCGCGCAAGCGATCAACAGGACGCATCCGGCGGCGGCCATCAGCACCAGAAGCGCAATCCGCGTCTTGCCCAGGAGGTCCTCTTTCATCGGGACTACGACGGCGCCGACGCGGTAATTATCATCCGGATACTGCTGTTCGAGACGTTTCGCGATGGAGGCCATTTCCTGGCGGGCGCGTTCGAGAGTCGCGTCAGGCTTGAGACGGGCGACGACACTCAGGTAGTGGGAGCCTCGCATCGCCTGGTCGGCGGGAGTGAAGTGCATCGGGACCCAATAATCGCGCTCCTGATCGCGGAAGACGAAGTCGCGCGGCATCACGCCGATCACGGTGTATTTCGTCCCGTTGAGCATGATGGGTTGGTTGATGCGAGCCGGATCGCCCAGAAACCTGCGCTGCCACAACCGGTAGCTGATGACCACGACCTGCGCGCCGCCGCGGTCTTCCTCTTCGGAAAACGTTCGCCCGAGGAGAGGCGTCACACCGAGGACCGAGAAAAGATTCGCGGTGACGGCCTGACCTTTGATCTGTTCGGGGGAGCCGTCGCCGGTAATGGTCGCGCCACGGTAGCGGACGGCGGCCATGTCGCTAAAAACGTGGTTCTGCGCCTTCCAATCGAAGTAGTTGGCGGGGGCCGGGGTATTGTGCGGAAAGCCGATGGAGCTGGAATCTTCGAAAACCATGACGACGCGATCGGGGTCGTGATAAGGCAGCGCGCGAAGCACCACGGAATCGAGAGTCGAGAAGATGGCGGTGTTGGCGCCGATTCCGAGGGCGAGAGCGCATATCGCGATGGCGGCGAAAGCAGGAGCCTGGCGCAAAAGGCGCAAGCCGTAGCGAAGATCAGCGAGGACAGTCCGCATGTAATGAGACTACCGCGATGGAGCGAAGAGGTTACGGAGCTTTCAAGTCGACCATGACCGTCTCACCTTCCCGCACCGTGACTTCCTGCCCTTCTCCTTCCTGACTGACGGCGCCGGAATCGGTTAGCATCAAACGATACTTGCCCGGAGCCAGCCCGACGAACATATATTGACCGTTCTGATCCACGCTGGCCATGAGACCTCCTCTAAAAGGGAGGTCCTCGTCTAACCGCTCCGCCCTGACCATCTGTCCCGCGGGGGCCGATCCGCGGATGGTCGCGGTGTTGGTGCTGACTATGATCCGCAACGCACCGGCCGCGCCGCCGGAAACATCCAGGGGGGCGTTGGTTACGTCAGTGCTGCCAAGCCACGCCGCTTTTACGAAAACGGAAGGCCCATTCACGTGCAAACGCCAGATCGCGGGCAGGACGCCTTTTAGCGTGAAGGTCCCGTCTTCGCTGACTTGAGTCTGCGCTGGGGGCAGGCCCATCTGCGATTGCGGTAACAATTGAATGAAGATCGCCACGGGCGTAATTTTGTTGGTGTTATTTCCACTGCTCTCGATCTCGACCTTGCCGGTCAGGTCCAAGGCGTGTTTCAATTCGACAACCAGGTCCACGGGCTTGTCGCTCACATCCACGCGCTGCCAGGCGCCGATGCGGTTTTCTTCAGGACCCTGGGAAAACGCGACCAGCGTATAGGACCCGGGAAATACCTGTCGAAAGTCGAACGTGCCTTTATCGAGGTTGGGAGCACCGCCTATAGCGCTATTCATCATGCGCTCGCCCGAACGAAGCAGCTGCATGGCGAGTTGGTCCCCGTGCCAATCCGCTCCGCCCGGGGCGAAGACGGCGCGCACCTGGGTCACCGGTACGGGACTCATCAGAAAATCGACGCCGGATTTCTCATTACCGCCGGTTAATTCGATCACCTGGGCGCCTTTGGACTCGGCGGATAGAGGATAGTACTGGATCGGGTAGGCTCTTGAGGGCGGCGGATCGGGTCCGGCTGATAAAGGGCGCGCTTGAAATACCGCTCGTCCGCAGTGCGCCGACGCCGTATATTTGCCGGGGGGAATTCCGAAAGCTCTCCATTCGCCGTCCTGGTTGGACGAGGAGTTGCCCACCATCGGAGCGCCCTGCTCCGGGTTTTTCGCCGGATGAATCTGAACGCCGCAGTTCGCGAGCGGATCGCCGTCTTCATCCACAATGTGGCCGCTGACGGCCGCTCCGGGCATCAACTCCACATTGATGGGGCCCGCCGCTTCGCCGGCTTTGACGTCCACGGATTTCGCGAAGTTGCCGAACCGGGCTTGCGGATAACTTTGATGCTGAAAAACCAATCTGTATTGGCCGGCTTGAAGGTTGGTGAGCGTGAACCCTCCGCCCGCGTCCGTCGCGGTGGCCGCGGGTCCTTGGTTTGGACCACCCATGCCCATGATCGAGACCGCGACCTTTTTTATCGGGATGTGAGTGACCGCATCGGTAACGGTTCCGCTAACGCTGCCGGTCGGGAGCGGCGTCTGGGCGAAGGCGGCGACGGCGATGATCGGCAGCCACAGAGATTTCATGGCTTCAAAATCTCCTTGGCGCGCTCCTCCGGAATGAGTTTCGGATGCGACTCGATTTTCGCGCCTTCCGGCACTTCCACGTCCTGCCCCAGATCCTTGACGGCGTCAAGAATGTCGCCCGATTCTGGGTTGCGGTAGCTCGCCGTGGCTATTTTTTCCAAGGCGAAAATCTTGTACTTTCCCGGCGCGACGGCGTTCAACTTGAATTTTCCGGCATCGTCGGCGGTCGTCGTATAGTAAAAACGCGCCAGAGTATGGCGGGTCCCGACGGGCTCGAGCAAGATCCCGGCTTGCCTGGCCTGCGCGCCGCCGGCGTCGATTTCGCCGGTCACGGTGGCCGTGTTCGAGCTGATCACGATATGGAGAGGCGCGTCCAAACCGGGAGGAATCTCGATTTGCTGGTATAGGAAATCCTTGTCTCCCAGGCGCACGGTTTTCTCAAATAACGCGGCGGGAGTGGGATTGACGTTGAGGATCCACGGGCCCGGCGGGACGTCTTCCACCAGAAAGCTGCCGTCCTTCTTGACGCGCGCGGAATAGTTTCTGCCCCGACCCCTACTCGGGTTAAGCATGACGGTGAAGCTGTCGGCGGGATGCAGGGCGGAACCTTCCACCGTTAGGTGACCCTTCACGGTGACGGCGGGGGCCATCGCCAGCACAATGTCATTGGGGCCCTCCCCAGCGTCGATCAGTTGCGATGCGTAGTAGGTTTTGTCCCCCGCGCGGACGGATGCCTCAATGCGGTAACGGCTGGGAATAGTATCGGGAAGATCAAACCGGAAGTCTGGAGGCCGGGCACTCGCACCGCCGCCTCCCGTGAACTGATTATTGTCGGCTGGAGTCAGCGAGATCGCCACCTGCTGGCCGTTGATGTTACGCGTCCGGCCGACGTTCACCGTCGGAGATGCAGCGGGCGGATCGGGCGGTGGATCGAGAGGAGGGACGCCTGTAACGCGGCCGCTGATCCGCGCGGGATGCTGAGAGGTGAGATGGAAATCGATGCCGGTCAAAATATCGCCGGCGCGCACGGTCAACGGAGCCGCGTCCTTGGAATTGTGCGCCCCTCCGAAGTATTGAGGAACCACAATCGGGTTCTGGACCGATCCCATGGGGCGCGGGACATTGGGAAGACATCGGAGGAAAAATTCGCCTGGATCGATGCCGGTAATTCTATACTCGCCGCGATCGTTGGTGGTGGTGCTCTGACCGTTGGTGAGGATGGGCTCGCCCAATTGGCGTCCACGGTGAAGCACGGCCACAACGGCGCCGGGGATGGGGTCGCCATCCGGATCGACCACGGTGCCCGAGATGGAGGCGGAGCGCAGGAAGCGAAGCTTTACACCACCGTGAATTTCACTTTCGCCCAGAGTGAGCAAATCGCCCAACTCGCGGACGCTGTTGGCCCCATAGATTGCGGTACCCAGTCCCGGCTTGCCTGCGCGAAGATCGTATTTGCCGGCGGGCAATCCCTCAACGATGAACCGTCCGGAGCCATCGGTGCGAGTGGTGGCCCAGGCCCGGGGAGTGCCGTGCCAGGTTATTGTCACTATCGCTTTGCGAACAGGATCGCCGCTGGAGGCATCGATGACCGTTCCCGAAATGACGCCGTGCCCAGCGGGCTGCGCGACCATGCAGATGGCGGTCCAAAGATACAATCTCGCGCTGGCCATTGTTTTTATTAGACACCTCTACCAGCAGGAAAAGTTCCCTCCGCTGCCCGTGGCGCACGCACTCATGCGTGCCGCATCGGCAATCGTGTCGATGCCTGAACGGTGTCCCATAACCGACCCGATTTACTCGGGAGCGCAATCCAACGGCCGTGCAGCCACAGCGGGGATCGTAAGAGGAGCCAACGATTGACCGACCAGGAGAGCGTTCAATTGCGGCACATCTGTGGTGCGGAAATCACTCCAGCGGGTCAGGGCCGCGCGCGTCTCCTGGCACATTCCGGCGAAGCTTTCGATCAGCGAACTGGCGGGCGCGGTATCGGATTGATCCACGGCGATCATTAAGCGCGTAAGATCGCGATTCATGGGTCCGAGTCCTGGGGGTGCGGCCGTGCCGTCGGTTAACGCCTGCAATTTCGTATCCACGGCCTTAGCGGCGGCCACCTTCTGCGCTTCGGTGATTGTCGCGATCCGCGATCTTAACTCGGCTCGCAATTGCGCAGCCTGGTTGTACGCCTGATAGGTGGCGCCCATGCTTGCCGCGATTTTCTGGGACAGATCCAATTGACGCTGTAGATCTTCGGTCGACGCGTTCAGGCGCGGGTCGAGCTTCACCGTGATCGGCTGCCGGTACGTGGTTCCGCCGACGGTGAGGCGAATCTCATATTGGCCCGGCACGACCATCGGTCCCTGCGGCTCATGCCAGGGAGTATTGTGCGGAATCGCATGATCGGCCAGCGTGTACTCGAAATAGTCGACGTGAATTCCGTAGTAGGTGTAGAGGAGCTGGTCGGGATCGGGATACCGCAGATCCCACACGACGCGATGGAGGCCGGCATCTTTCGGCAGCACCGGCGCGGGCGCGAGCCAGTAATCGGGCACGTTTACCTTATACCCCAGCGACGCCGCGCTGCCGCTCGAATAGGAGCGAACCAGCTTACCGGACGAATCGAACACTTCAAGCTTCACGTCGGGGGCCGCGGACTTCAGATAGTAATCGATCGTCGCGCCGTCCGGTGGATTCTCCGCGGCGGGAACATCGGGGTTCAAAGGAGTGTCCGTGTATGTGTCCCACTGCATGCGGATGGCTGGGGCGGGCGCGAACAGGTACGCGGTCGACGAAGCGATTTTCGCCGCGTTCGCGGCCAGCTCCCGCAGAGGACTGATGTCATCGATCGCCCACAGCGCGCGTCCGTAAGTGGCGACCACGAGCGTGTTCTGTTCGATAGCGAGGTCGCGGCACCACGCCGCGGGCAGATTCAGCTCCAGCGACTGCCACTGGTCGCCTCCATTAAAGGATACGAACACGCCCGCGTCGAGAGCCGCGAACACCAGGTTGCGATTTTCTGGATCTTCGCGCACTGCCCATCCAACGCTGTTCGGCAAACCTTTGTTAGCCATCTTCCAGGTCTGCCCGTAATCGTCGGTGCGATAAATCCGCGGAGGAGCGGTGGTCGCCGCACCGCGCGCCGATCCGAATGCCGCGCCTACCAACGCGAAAGCGCGTCCGCTATCAGCCGCCGAGGCCACCATCGCGGAGACTGGACCGGCTTGGCCGAGATCCCTAGGCGCGACGTTGGTCCAGTGAGCTCCGCCATCGCGCGTGAGTTGGATCAGGCCATTATTCGTACCCGCCCAAAACAGTTTCGAGTCTTTGGGCGAAAATGCGAGCGAGCTGATGGCCGGTCCGCCGCCGCGGCCTCCACTGCGCGTGGTCGCTGCCGGTTCCCCTTCACTGCCGCCCGTCGTCAGATCGGCACTCACGGTTTCCCAGTGCATTCCTTTATCGTGCGTGGCCAACAGATACTGCGTCGCCAGATAAAACGTCTGCGAATCGAGCGGGGAAAAACCCATGGGAGGCGCGCCGCTCTCGCGATATTTCGGAGTCTTCTCAAAAATATGCTGCGTCTGCCCGGTGATTTTATTGATCCGCAAAACCGAGCCGTACCAGCCGGTCGCGTATAAGTAATTCGAATCCTCGGGATCGGGAATGATGCGAGCGGTTTCGAAACCGTTGGTGGTGTACCAGTCGCGATAGGTGATCTGGCCGCCGCGTCCAAAAATCGGGGTGGCGATGGTGCCGCTATCCTGCTGCGCGGAGTACATGAAAAAAGGGAAGCCGTGATCGGTGTTGACGTTGTACATCTGGCCGGTGGGCTGGTTGAACCAGGTGGTCCAGGTGCGGCCGGCATCCATACTCACGATAGTGCCCTGGTCGATGGCGAGGACCATGTACCTGTCGTTGGTTGGATCGATCCAGACATAGTTAAAATCGGCACCGCTGGGCGCGCCAGTGTACGACTCCCAGGTCTTGCCCGCGTCGGTCGACCGGTAGAGCGACGTCTGCGTGGCGAACAGAATATTGGCGTCGCGCGGATCGACAATGATGTCGTGAAATTGTCCGCCGCCGATCATGCGCGGATCGTCGGTGGCGCGGGTCCAATGTTCGCCGGCATCGTCGGAGCGGAAAATCCCCTGCGCGACGTAATCGTAAACGCGCTTGCCTTTGGTCCCGGGCGCGACGGCAATTGCGATGGTTCCGAAATTCCCTCCCGGCAGCCCATCGGGGTTGGTTTTTTTCCAGGTAACGCCTTCATCGGTGGAGCGATAGATCTGCGAATCCGTCGCGGGTGTCAGCACCGGCGCTGCGCCGCGGCCTCCGCCGCCACCACCGCGTCCACCAGCGGAGATCGGACGCGTACCGGCGTAAACATTCTTCGCGTTATCGGGGTCGAAGACCAGCCAGACGCCTCCTACTTTCGCGTCGGGAAGCGTCGACTTCCACGTTTTGCCGCCATCGGTGGAGCGCACGACGCCGGTATCGCCCGCTGCGGCCATCACGATATCGGCACGCCGCGGATCGATCACGATCGAGCTCACCGCGTGTCCTTCGAGCGCGACCAACTCCCAATGCTCGCCGCCGTTGGTCGAGCGATACAATCCTCCGGGCGCACCCGCATACACGGTATCCGGACTCGACGGCGCGACGGCAATCGCGCCGACCGCGGTGAGACGGAGTGAATCGCTGACGCAGTTCCACACTTGTCCGCCATCGACGGTCTTCCACACGCCGCTTCCGGCCGTCGCCATGTAATAAACCGCCGGGTTGCCGGGCACCCCCGCGACCATGGTGCTCTTGCCTCCGCGAAACGGCCCCAGCAATCGCCAGCGCATGCCTGCGTAGAGGTTGGGCTCCACGGTCTGCGCATACGCCGACGCAGCGAGCAACAAGTATAGGAGTTTGGTCACCCTGCGATTCTAGCGAACTCTCACTTCTTTTTCTGAAGTAGCGAGAATTGCAGACGTTTCTCGACCCCATCGACGCGATCGAGCCGGACCCGCACTTTATCGCCGATCGAAAATTGCCTGCGCGTCCGCTGGCCGACGATTTTTCGCGTGTTTTCGTGATACGTGTAGTGGTCTCCCAGCAGGGTGTCCATCGGAACCAGGCCTTCGATGAACATCTCCACTAATTCGACGAAGAACCCGAAGCGCTGCGTGGAGATAATCAGTGCGTCGAACTCCTCGCCCACATGATCGATCATGAATTTGACTTTTTTCCACTCGACCAGTTCGCGCTCCGCTTCGGCAGCGCGCCGCTCCGTGGACGAGGATGAATTCGCGATCTCCCGCATGTCGTCGTCGTACTCTTTTCCATCCAGATGCGCCCTCAAAATCCGGTGCACGATCAGATCCGGATAGCGGCGGATGGGCGACGTGAAGTGGGTGTAACTTTTCGCGGCCAGCGCGAAGTGGCCTACGTTCTGATCGCTATAGCGAGCCTGTTTCAAGGAACGCAGCATCAGATAACTGAGTATGCGCTCCTCGGGCTTGCCTTCGATCTTGGCTACCAGTTTCTGATAATTGCGCGAGGTGAGCTTTTCATTATCGAGCGCGATGATCTCGCCGCGGAATTTCTTCACCGGCGCTCCCCCGCCCACCAGCGAATAGCCGAACTGCGTCGCCACCTCTTCGAACTCCAGTACGCGCTTTGGATCCGGCCGCTCATGAATGCGGTAAATCATCGGCAGCCCCGCCGCTTCGATATGCGAGGCCACGGCTTCATTCGCCGCCAGCATGAATTCTTCAATCAGACGATGCGCATCGTTGCGGGCGGCGCGCCTGATACCGATCATTGCTCCAAACTCATCGAACTCCAGCAGAGGCTCGGGCAGATCGAAGTCGATCGATCCGCGGCGCACTCTTTTTTTGTTCAGGATCGATGCGAGCTCCTGCATCAGCTCAAACCTGTCGACCAAAGGCGCATAGCGGCTGCGCAGCTCTGCATCTCCTTCGAGCACGCCGTGCACGGCAGTGTACGTCATCCGCTCCGCACTACGGATCACGCCGCGCGTGAAATCCTGGGACACAGCATCGCCTCGCTTGTCGATCTCAAGAAGGGCCGATAAAACCAGGCGATCTTCATGCGGACGCAGCGAGCACTGGTCGGTCGACAATTCCAGTGGAAGCATCGGCACTGCTCGATCGGGAAAATAAACGCTGGTTCCGCGCAGCAAAGCTTCGCGATCGATGGCCGAGCCGGGCGTGACGTAGTAGCTCACGTCGGCGATGTGCACCTGCAACGCGAAATTTCCATTCGCGAGCTTCTCCACCCATACCGCATCGTCGAAATCACGGGCGGTTTCGCCATCGATCGTCACGATGTCGAGCATTCGAAAATCCCTGCGCCTGGCGATCTCGGCCTCTGGAATTGTGCCTGGGATGGACCGCGCCTGATCCAGCGCTTCTTCCGGAAATTCGTGTGGAATATGATGCGACCGGATCAGGATTTCGACATCGACTCCAAAATCGTCGGGCTTGCCCAGGATTTCCGTCACCCGTCCGATGGGCCGATCGCCGTCGCCAAAATCGAGAATCTCCGTGTTGACGATCATGCCGTCGAGGTCGGCCACGGTTTTCACGTCGACCTGGCGAACGCCTACGCGGTTCGCCGACGCCGTCGTCTTCGGAAACTCCATGCCCTCCGGAATTTCGATCCACTGGCGAATGCGATCCTCGTGTGGGACCACGTAGTTCCCGCGTCTCCGAACGCGAAATTCACCCACTACGGTGGGATGCGCGCGCCGCACCACCTGCATGATTTCGCCGTGGATGCGCCCGCGGTCGCCGCGCTTCAGACGGATGCCCACGCGGTCACCGTGCATGGCCTTGTGCGCTTCTTCCTTGGTGATGTACACGTCGCCGTCGACGCCGGGAATCGGTTTATCCGGAATCAGAAACGCGTAGCCGTCGCGATGGACATTCAGCCGTCCTTCAATCAGTTTGCTGGCCTTCGCGCCGCGCGCTTTGTGCTGTGCCACATTTCATTATGATGGATGAAATGGAATTGAAGACAGTGCGCCTGGAGATCCCGGAGAACGGCAATATCATCGTCGGGCAAAGCCATTTCATTAAGACGGTAGAGGATATCTATGAAGCGATTGTCAACACCGTCCCGCAAATGAAGTTCGGCATCGCCTTCAACGAGGCCTCGGGCGACTGCCTGACGCGCGTCGACGGCAACGACGATGCGCTGAAACAAAACGCCACCGCCAACGCACAGAAAATTGCGGCGGGCCACACTTTCGTGGTGTCGATGCGCGAGGGCTATCCCATCAACGTGCTGGGCCGCATCCGCGACATCCCCGAAATCTGCACGGTTTTCTGCGCGACGGCCAATCCGCTGGAGGTGATCGTGGCCGAAACCGAGCAGGGTCGCGGCATCCTGGGAGTAATCGACGGCAGCAGCCCGAAGGGGGTCGAGACAGAGTCCGATGCGCAATGGCGCCACAGCCTGTTAAGAAAGATCGCCTACAAGCGCTAGTGTAGCTCTGTCACTTATGTGGCGCACGCACTTGTGCATGCCGTGTCGAGACTCATCTCGACACCCCCTCGATGATGATAACCCTCGCAGGTATCGACACGAGTGTCGATGCGGCACGCACGAGTGCGCGCGCCACGGGAATAGTCTTGTTAGCCCTTCAACCCCGCCATCACGCCGCGCATATACGCGAAACTCTTGATCATATTCGGCAGCGGATCGGTATCGTCAATCTCATATTCCAGATTGATGTACCCCTGATAGTTCATCTTCTTCAACTGCGTAAACAATGCCGGAAACGGAATCTTGCCATCCCCGCATGGAACCTGACTATCTTTCGCCGTGAAATTAGCCAGATCTTTTACATGCATGTCGAGCAGCCGCGGACCCGTCTCCGCCACCGTCGAAACCAGATCGACACCGGTGCGTACAGTGTGACCGACGTCGATGCATAATCCGCAACGCGGGTCCATGTCCTTCACCACCGCGAGCACATCCTGCGGCCGCTTGAAATTCGGGTCTTCCGGTCCGTGCGCGTGCACCGCGATCTTGATGTCGTATTCCCTGACGAACTTGTCGAGCTTCGGCAGCACCGCCTTATCGGGCATGCACACGATGGTGGGCATCCCGCACGCCTTGGCGTACTCGAACTTCGATCGAATGTCCGCTTCATCAGGCGTACGGAAATAGATCGTGCCACCGCCGACAATTTTCAGCCCTGCCTTCTCCGTCTCCGCAATCGCCCTCTTGATTTCCGCCGGCGTCGACGTCAAAGGCAGATGCACATCCTTATAGTTGATGTAGCGGACGCCGCACTTCTGCGTGCCCTGAATGGCGATCTTGCGGCCGAACTCACGAAACGAATAGCTGGCCACGCCGAGCTTTAATTCGCCGGGATCCCCCACGGTCTCAGCCGGCACTGCGGCCAACATCTCCATTGCCGAGAGTGCGCTACCGGCAACCAGCACCCGGCTCATCATCTGCCGCCTGGATGTCATCATGGACGTCATCATCGATCATCACCTCTATCGATTGATCTTAGTACAGACGGTCACCCGACGCTCGCAGGCTTCCGCCCCGGCCACAGCCGCCACGCGAGCAACATGGTCACCACCTGCACCGTCACAATCATGGCCACCACGCCAGGCCATCCATACGCCTTCCATACCGGACCCGGAGCCGCCGACCCCACGCTGCCCCCGATGTTGTACACCATCACGTAGAGCCCCACCGCCAGCGCGCGATTGGTCTTCGCGGCGGCACCGATAAATCCACTCGAACAAGTTTGGGCCACAAATACCGCGTCGCAAACCAACGCGAGCCCGATCACGATCACGACCACGTTTGGAACCAGCGTCAGCAGCGACCCGCATGCTCCTCCGGCGATGCCGCATAGCAGCACGAACCGGTGGCCGTACCTGTCGATATACCTCCCTGCGATCGGCGTCACCACCGCGCTGGTCAGATAAACGAAGAACAACGACCCGAGCACGGTGGTCGATAGCGAGAACGGAGGCCGCGCCAGATAGAAGTTGATATACGTGAACGTCGAGATCAGTGAGAAGAACACGCAAAACCCTACAGCATAGGTAGCCAGCAGCAGAGGATTGCGGAAATGCTCCGCCGCCGACGCCCAGAACCCGCTAGCAGGAGGCGCCGGCTTCCTGGTCTCCACCGGCATGAACCGCCAAATGATCAAGGCGCTCAGCAAATTCAATCCGCCCAAAACCAGGAACACGTAATGCCAGTCGTATCGCGCCGCGATCAGCCCCGCCAGGAATCGGCCGAGGAACCCGCCCACCACCGTCCCGCCCACGTACTTGGCCATTCCTCGACCCGATTCCGCCGCGCCCCATTCGTCGTTGACGTAGGCAATCGTCACCGCGAAGATGCCCGGCGTGAAAACGCCTTGCAGGAACCGCCAAAACAGCAGCGAAGGAAGTCCCCAGGCAGTCGCCGCGGCGAGTGTCGAGGCCGCGAGCCCAAACCCGGCAATCACGATGGTCTTCTTGCGCCCGATGCGATCAGAAATTCTCCCGGCCATGGGAGCGGTAAACGCCATTCCCAGAGTGCTCGCCGTCACCGTGAGACTAGCCAGAGTCGCAGTGACCGCGAGCGCCTTACTCAATACAGGAAGAATCGGCTGCGTCGCGTAAACAGTCAAAAACGCGCAGAACCCCGCGAAGATGACCGCTAACGTGCGATTGGTTTGGCGAGAGATTGTACTAGAATACCATCGCCCGCTTAGAGTTAAGGCTGCCTGCTGTAGAATGGGTGTTGAACTATGCCGAGGACCTTCGAAGCCGTGTATGAGGATGGCGTTCTGAAGCCCACCCAGCCCCTGACGCTGCCGGATCACGCGCGCTTGCTTGTGACGATCGTAGATGAAACCGCATTCTTTTCCGATCCCTCCGTGTACTTTTCAGCAGAAGAGTGGGAGCGTGCCAACGCGGACGACATCACGCTTGAAGAAGTGAGGCGCGCCCTTTCGTCGATCGACGGTTCGCTTTCCGATGCCGTCATCGAGTCGCGCGAAGAGCGCTAATTGAAAAATCTTTTCCTCGACACTAGCGCCCTCGCCAAACTGTACCATCGTGAATCGGGTTCAGACTACATGGAGGGTCTGTTCGAGCGGCAGAGCGAATATCGGGTGATCATCTCACCCCTCACGCTGGTCGAAATGGAGTCGGTGCTTGCGATAAGAATGCGAATGAAGAAGCTCGATCAAAGCGGCCGGGAGGGGTCGCTCAGGATAAGCTGCGATCGGATCTCTACGAGCGCCGAATTTTCGTTTCTCCGCCGTTGGAGAACATTCATTTGGAATACGCCCGGACATGTGTTGCCATGTACGGCCCCCAAGAGGGAATTCGCACGCTCGATGCGCTTCAGTTGTCGATCGCAGTCCATCTTGTGAACGCCGGACTTTGCACTCCATGGTTACTGCAGACGTCAGGATGTGCCGCGTTGCGATGAAAGTAGGAATTGACGTGATCAATCCTCAATCGGAATCCACGACGATCATATCCTAAGCCCACGCTTCGGAATCTCAATATTCAGCCGTCAACTGAAGAACCCAAAGGAAACCATGGGGACAGTTCGGTCTGTCCCTGTGAACCAGTGAACCCCCATCTCACCAATTCACACGCCAGCCGATTTACATATGACCGGATTAATCGGAAGTCGAAATGCCGATGTTTTGCGGCCAAACCCCACCGGCGCATATCACGCTAGATACTGTAGAATAGCCTCCAGCGATGCGAATGGCGAGCGCACTAAGAAGTCACTTCACGTTTGGCCACGAAGGCTCATCTAGCGCCATCGCGCGGCATTGCTTCGCTGTCCTGCTGGGCTTCTTTGCCCAGCATCTGGCTGGCGCAGATTTCTGTGCGGTAAAAGTGACGGTTTCTTCAGAGATGGGGACGCCTGCTTCAACGCCTGTCGCGCTGATTGACTCAGATAACCACGTTGTCAGAAAGGTCGACTCAGTAAATGGTCATGCAGAATTCTGCGACTTTGGATTTGGCGAGCACACAATTCGGGTCGGGAGCGACCAATGCGGCTATGTGACGCTCCACCGAATCAGTCTGGTCTATGGCCTTGCGCAGCATTTCAGCGTGATCCTGAACCCTTGCTTCATGGGTGCAGATGGCGGACGGTATCCGCCGTCTTGCCTGATATATTTCAGAGTGTCGGCGGCCGACGGTCGCCAGGTCGTCTCGGCATTTGCCACCGTAGTGGGCGGCACGCGCCAACTGACTGCAGATCGCCATGGACGCATTTTTACTGCGGTCCTCAATGACAGCTCAAAGGACTTCACGATCTCCGCTGACGGCTACGAAGATCAGGCAATCCGGATATCGTGCAAGAGCTACGAGACCATCGAAAAAGCGGTGCAGCTTAAGGCTAAAGGATAAGTTGAACGCGGGGCGAAGGAGCTCACCAGAAGACAACCGGAAGACTTCGCTAATCCGGCCACAAAAACTTCCTCCGCGCCTCAGGATCAAGCCCCCCGCTTCCGGATCTCAATATTCAGCCGCTTGATCTTCTGATTCAGAGTCGACAGAGGTACTCGCAAAGCCTCCGCCGCGGCGGTCTGGCTCCAGTCCGACGCTTCCAGCTGCTCGATAATTTTGCGCCGCTCGTAATCCGCGACAATCTCAAACAAGCTCGCGTCCGCCGCCAGATGGCCGCTTTCGTCGCGGCGGATGCGCAGGCCTTTGGCTTCGAGCAGATGCTCCGGCAGCACATCGACAGGGACCGATGTCTGCGACGCCAGCACCACTGCGCGCTCGACGACGTTTTCCAACTCCCGAACGTTGCCCGGCCACAGGTGATCCATTAAAATCTGCATCGCCTCCGGCTCGAAGCTCAGAATCGAGTTCCCATTCGCGTCCAGGTATTTCTCATTCTCCTTACAGTACTTCGCGAAAAAATGATCCACCAGCGCCGGAATATCTTCCTTGCGGTCCCGCAGCGGCGGAAGCGCCAGGTTGATCACATTCAGACGGTAATAAAGATCCTCGCGAAACTTCCCTTCTTCGACGGCTTTTTTTAGTTCCGCGTTGGTCGCCGCCACGATGCGGACGTCCACTCGAATCGTCTCCGTCGACCCCAGCGGCATAAACTCGCGTTCTTGAATCACACGTAGCAGCTTGGTCTGCGTCTCGAGCGAAATCGTGCCGATCTCGTCGAAGAAAATCGTCCCGCGATTGGCGATCTCAAAATATCCCTTGCGCGAGGCCACCGCTCCAGTGAACGCGCCCTTCACGTGGCCGAACAGCGCGGATTCGAGCAAGTCCGGCGGCACTGATCCCGAATGCACCGGCACAAACGGATGCTCGCTGCGCGCGGAATGCGCGTGAATCGCATTGGCGATCAGCTCCTTGCCCGTGCCTGTTTCACCCGTGATGAGAATGGTTGCCCGGCTGGCCGCGACCTGCGCGACCAGGTCCAGGATCTTCATCATTCGCTCGCTCTTGCCGACAATGTTCGGAAAACTGTAGCGCTGCTTCAGAGCCCGCTTGAGCTCGGTATTCTCGCGCTCCAGACAGCGCTTCGAGATCATGCGCTCGATCTCGATCAGCAGTTTTTCGTTGTCCCAGGGCTTCGCGAAATAGTCGTTCGCGCCGCGTTTCAGAGCCTCGACCGCAACCTCGATCGACCCGTACGCGGTGATCATGACCAGAGGCGTTTCCCGATCCCGCAGTCGAATTTCTTCCAGCACTTCCATGCCGCTCTTATCCGGCATCATCAGATCGACTAAAACAAGATCGTAGGTCGATGTTTCGAGCTTTTTCAGCCCCTCCGTCGCATTAAACGCCAAATCGACGCGATAATTTTCGCTCGAGAGCAAGGCTTCCAGGCTCTCGCGAATGTCGGGCTCATCGTCGATCACCAGAATGCGCCCGCGGGAAGGATTCTCAGTCGCGATGATGTCAGCGGGAAGCGGACCCTCAGGAATCATCAACAAATCAACCTGTCATTTTGCGAGGCGACAGCCGTCTGCCCCACCTGCGTCGAGATCGCCTGTGTAGAAACGGCCTGTACCGAAACCGGCTCCGCTATTGGTTTCTCGATCATCGGATTCTCGATTCGCTTCACCACCACCGCCTCCGGGAATGATAGCTCGAACCGCGTGCCCGCGCCCAGTTCGCTCTGGACCTCGATATTCCCCGCGTGCTCGCGCACAATTCCGTAGCTAACCGATAAGCCCAGGCCGGTGCCCTTTTTCGCGCCCTTCGTCGTAAAAAAAGGATCGAAAATCCTTTCCAGATTCTCCCGCGCGATTCCGCCTCCGGAATCCGCAACCGACACCAGCACATGCCCGTCGTGCGCCGACGTTTTTACCGCCAGCACCCCTCCGCGCTCCATCGCGTCCCGGGCATTCAGGAATAAATTCAGGAACACCTGCTGCAATTTTCCTGGACTCCCTTTGATCCGCGGCAGCTTTTCGTCGAACGTTAAATTCACCGTGACGCCCGATTTGGTGAGCTGATGTTCCATCAACGCCAGCGTCTCGCGAACCACTTTATTCAAATCGACACTCACAAACTCCGTCGCCGAAGTGCGCGAAAAATTCAGCAGCGAATTGACGATCTCGCTCGCCCGAAACGTCTGCCGCGCGATTTTTTCAAGCAGCGGAGCCTTCTGCTCGTCTCCCGAAATCTGCTTGGCCAGCATCTGCGCGTAAGTTGAAATCACCGCCAGCGGAGTATTGACCTCATGCGCCACGCCCGCCGCCAGCAGCCCGATGGAGCTCAGCTTATCGGCCTGCATCAGCCGCCGCTCCAGCTCCGCCCGGTCCGTGACGTCGTCGAAAATAATCAGCCGCCCGATCTGCGCTCCTTCACGCGAAATCAGCGGTGCGATGGCAATATTCAACGTCACGTCCTTAGGCTTCAAAACAAACTTGTAGACGTTCTCGACGCCGTCGCCCAAACGGTCGCATAATTCTGCGGGAAGCAGTTCCGCCAGCTTCCTGCCCAGCGCGCGCTCCCTGGAAATCCCGGTCAGCTTTTCGATCTGCGAATTCCAGCTCTCAACGCGATCTTCCAGATCCGCCGCCAGAATGCCCACGTTGATCGATTCCACAATATTCTCGCTGAACTCTTTCAACTTTTCGTACTCTTCCACCTTGCGCGCGAGCGATTGATAGAGCATCGAATTATCCACCGCGATGCCGACGTATCCCGAAAGCGTCACCAGCAATTCAACGTCCTCGCTAGAGAGAAAATCGCCGGTCTCCGTGCGGCTCACCCCCAGATAAGCAATCGTCCGTCCGCGCGCCGAACAGGGCAGATAATACGTCAGCTCCAGCTCCGCAATCGATCGCCGGGCCGACACCGGCATCTCATGCGAAACCACGTCCAGCAAATTCCTGGTCCGCTCAAAAAACAAATACGGCTTCTTCGGACTCGCGCTCAGAAAACTCATGTCGAGGCCGTACGGCACGTTCTCCGTCTGCTTCCCCCGCCGGTTACTGGCCAGTTCCAACCGGAACTTCGCCTCCCCTTCATCCCACACGAAAAACGCCACGTGCCGAATCCCCAGCGTGCGAATCAGCCGGTCCGCCACGCTTTCCAGCATCTCCCCTAGATTCGTGGGCGACCCCAGCTCGCGCGCAAACTCGATCAGCGTGCGCCGGTAATCGTAGCGGTCCTTATAGAAGTAGTATCGGTCCAGCTGCTCCTGAATCCAGTTTCGAATCGGCTGGAACACGAACGCCGCGATCAGAATCAGCGCCACCATCGCCGTCCCGCTCAATTCTCCCGCCTTGCTCACCGTGAAAATCAGGCCATAGAAAATGGACAGCACCGCAAGCGTAGCCAGCGTGTAAACATACCCTTCCTGGAAAATCACGTCGACGTCCATCAGCCGGTAGCGCAGAATCGCGTACGCCCAGGTCAAAGGAATCAAGGGCAGCGAAAGCACCGCCAGATTCATCGCGTGGTTCGGAGGCACGCCCATCAAATACGGAACCGCATAAATCAGCGCGAACGGTAGAATTCCGATCACCGCCCCATTGCGCAGCCACGTCAACTGCCTTCTCACGATCGGATCCTCGGCCCTCCGCAGCTGCCACGCCAGCACCATTCCTCCCGCCAGGTACATCGTGCACAGGAAGGTCAGCCAAGTCCGATCCAGCATCCACCGCATTTCCAGGCGCGGCGCCGCTGCGAACATGATACTCAGATGGAACGCCAGCAGAACCAGCCCCGGTAAATAGAGCAGCACCGCCGCGCCCTTCCGCCGGATCCATTTCTGCGGCTCCGGAAATACGCAGCAGAAATGCAGGAACAAGGTCGGTGCAAAATATCCCGCTACCACGTTCCCCAAATAAATCACCTTGTCGAAATTATTCAGCTTCCCCGAATAATGGAACGACGACATGATGAACGACGTGAGGCATAGCAGAAAAAAATGCAACGCCCGCGGGGCGGTCCCCCGGCGGAAATATACGAACAAGCCGATGGCCAGGTACACCACCGCAACCGCATATTGATAAAAAACAGTGGAGTCGCGCTCCACCTGCCCGATAATCACCTTGGCGGTAAAACTCTTCCCGCCGCGTTGAATTTCGTAATCCGCCTGATACCACGGACCCAGCCTCGCCAGTACCTCCGTCGCCTTCAGCGCGTTCTCTATCCGCACACCCGCAATCGACAGGAGCACGTCCCCCGCCCTCAACCCGGCCTCCTGCGCCGCCGCGCTCCCCGGAGTCACGTAAGCCGCCACCACCCGCTCCGAATCGCCGGCCGCCTGGTCAACCCAGGCCACCCCGTCGTCAGGCAGCGCAAAACGGCTCTGCTGCTGGAAATTGATGGCCGCCGCAATTACCGCCGCAACCGTAATCACCACCAGCAACGCACTCACGAGCTGTTGCCTGAATTCCCTCATACAGCGACACGAACCCGGTACATCCGTAGCACGTGGATGACCACCCTTTGACCGAAGCTTGTGATTGATATTACAGCACTTTCAAGCCCGGAGCAATCCCCCATTATGTATTTTAAGAGATTCCAATATACAGTTGTGTATCGCACGCCTTAAGAACCGCGACCAGCCGGAGCGGTCGTCTCCCGAAGCATTACAATGAGAAAGAGTGTCCACCCAAACCCTCCCGCCTCACGTCACTCAAAACCCGGGCGCCACCGCATTCCGAATCCTGGCCGCCATCTCTTTTTGCCATCTCCTGAACGACATGATGCAGTCTGTCGTCCCCGCCGTCTATCCGATCCTCAAAACCTCCTATCACCTCGATTTCAGCCAGATCGGCATGATCACGGCATCTCTTCAGATCACCGCTTCCCTGCTCCAGCCCCTGGTCGGAACCTATACCGACGCTCACCCCAAGCCTTATTCCCTAGCCATCGGCATGGGATTCACCCTCACTGGACTTCTTTTACTCTCCTCGGCCCCCAGTTTCCTCGCGATCCTGGCCGCCGTCGCATTGGTCGGTGTAGGGTCTGCCGTTTTTCACCCCGAATCTTCGCGAATCGCGCGCCTCGCCTCAGGAGGACAGCACGGCCTCGCGCAATCCCTTTTTCAAGTCGGAGGCAACGCCGGCTCCGCTACCGGACCCCTGCTCGCCGCCTTCATCGTCCTTCCGAAAGGCCAGCACAGCATCGCCTGGTTCTCCATCGCTGCCCTGATTTCCATCTTGATCCTGACCCGTGTTGGCACCTGGTACAAAAATCATCACCCGCCCACCGCGCAACGAGTCGCCCCGGCTCGCCATTCGACTCTATCGCGCCAAAAAGTAGCGCTGGCCATGAGTGTTCTGGTCGCGCTGATCTTCTCGAAATATATCTACTTGGCGAGCTTCACTGCCTATTACATTTTCTATTTAATCGATAAATTCCACGTCTCCGTGCAGAACGCGCAGATCCACCTGTTCCTGTTCCTGGGCGCCGCCGCCGTCGGAACCTTTGCGGGAGGCCCCATCGGCGACCGCATCGGACGCAAATATGTAATCTGGTGCTCGATCCTGGGAGTATTGCCCTTCACTCTCGCGCTGCCCCACGCCAACCTGTTCTGGACCTCGATCCTGACGGTCATCATCGGCCTGGTAATCGCGTCCGCCTTTTCCGCCATCCTCGTCTACGCCCAGGAACTGGTCCCTGGCCGGGTAGGCACCATCTCCGGTATATTTTTCGGCCTTGCCTTCGGAGTAGCCGGCATAGGAGCCGCCCTCCTGGGCCGCCTGATCGACGCGACCAGCATCACCTTCGTCTACCAACTCTGCGCTTTCCTGCCAGCAATAGGCCTGCTGACCGCCTTCCTCCCCAACCTGGAATCAGCCAGCAAACATTCATAAACCATCCGCCTGTGTGCGGCGCGTCCCGACCGCGATAAAAACTGCGAAAAATGGGGACTGCCTACTCTGTCCCAAGGCGCCCAAAATCGCCAATCTAGGACCGCCTTCGACGCCGCCGTGGACAGAGCGGGCTGTCCCCACTTTTCGCCCCAGCCCGACTACTCGACCCTGTGCCTTCGACAGTGTCGACGTTTCTTCTGCAAAAGAGCCGCGACCACCGGGAGCGGTCAGCTCCGACTCCCCAACAAATCACGAAGGCGCCGGAACCCGAAAATATCCCGTCTCTCCCCCCACCGTCAGCATCGCACCCACATATCCCGAACTACTCGACCCCACCCCCGGCGGATATACGAAATTCACCTGGTCAATAATCTCCCCCGGCGCAGCCCCGCAATACAATACCTGAGCGGTCTGCCCACCAATCGTCAACTGACAACTTCCCGTAACTTCCAGCGGAGCCAAAGGCGCAGGCACGCCATCCTCTAACGCCGAACTCACCGGTCCCAACCCATTCGCCCAAAGTTGATAATTCGCCCCCGCCTTTACCGAACATTCCGAAACCGGCGTAGGACACCCATCCGCCACAGCCCCGGTCACCCACGCGACACCATTGACATACTCACTCAAAAACATAGACGGAGACGCCGTCGACGCGATCGTAACCTGTTCCACATTGCTCGCTGCCCCATTCCAGCTAACCTCGACCGGCACCGCCAGTCCTGGAGAAACCTCCCACGGAACCTGAAAATTGATCTGCGTCGGAGAAACGTAAATCAGAGGCGCAGGCAGTCCATTCACCGTCACCGTAACTCCCGCCACATTCGTCGGAAAATCCGGACCTGAGACCGTATGTACCGCATCCGCCAGATTCGTCCCATACACCGCCGCCAAACTTCCAGGCGAGATCGCCCCCAGATAGGACGCCCCATTCACCACGCTCCCCGGAGTAATTATCGGAGTGCTCGCCGCAGCCGCCGCCGGTTGATACACGCGCACCCAATCCACCAGCATGTCCTCAGGAAAGGTCACTGTCGAATCCGGCATTCCCAGAAACGTAGTCGGCCCCCCAATCGCGAGATTCAGCAAAATGAACGCCGGTGCATTGAACGGCCACGTGCTCCCCGCCGGCAGCGACGCCGGGGTCACCGTGCTGTACGCATGTCCATCCACCAGCCAGGTAATCGAATCCTGAGACCATTGAATCGCGTAAACGTGGTAGTCGTTGTAAACCGTCTCGCCGAACGGCAGCGTGTACGGCACAGACAGCGATGCGACATTCGTAAACCCCGGCCCATGCGGAGTCCCATTATTGATGTTGAAATTATTGTGATAAGTCCCGAAATTCTCCATGATGTCCAACTCGCCGCAAGTCGGCCAGCCCACCTTGGAAATGTTCTCGCCCAACATCCAGAACGCCGGCCACACGCCTTTCCCATAAGGAATCTTGATCCGGGCCTGGATCAACCCATATTGCCAGCTCAAATCGGTGGTGCTGGTCGACGCTCCCGGCGCCCCGGTCTGCAAACGCGCCGAAGTGTAATTCCCCTGCGCATCCTTAATAGCGCGGATCACCAGGTTGCCCTTTCCGTCCTGGAACACGTTATTCGGCGAGTTGGTATATGTCTCCGCCTCACCGTTGCCCCAGCCGCCTCCTCCCAAATCGAAATTCCAATTCGCGGGATTCGGAGCCGATCCGGCCGCGCCGTTAAACTCGTCGCTCCATACCAGCGTCCACCCGCTGGGCGCACTCTGTGCACCGGCCGAAGCCGCGAATAGCATCAAAACCAGGAAGAAACCCATACTTTTCTCTCCCAAACCTCGATCATACCGCCAGCAGTGTCGCCGCCCCAACAATCCCGGCTTCCGAGCCAAATTTAGCCGCTACAATCGGCAGTTCCCTAGCATAAGGATTCACCGTCCGCGTCGGCACAATCACCCGCAGCCGCTCGAACAGAGGCTCTCCGATCCCCGCCACACCACCTCCAATCACGATAATGTCCGGATCCAGCAGGCTCACCACGCTTCCTAGCCAGGCGCCCAGTTGAACCGCCAACTGATCCAAATCGTAGGCTCCACGCTCGAGCACGTGTCCGGACGCCAGCGCCTCAATGCACCCCCTCGACCCGCATCGGCACACCGTTTCACTCCGGTAATCGATCGAAACATGCCCACCCTCCGCGGCGAAGCCATGCTTCCCGTGATAAATCTTCCCGTCCAGAATAATTCCCGATCCAATCCCCGTGCCGATCGCCGCATAAAACACGCTGGCGCAGCCTTTTGCCGCTCCAAACCGGGCCTCCGCCAGTCCCGCCGCATTACAGTCATTCTCCACGCGTACCGGCAATCCGAATCGCGCCTCGGCCATCTCCTGAAGCGCGATATCGCGCCACCCAGGCAAATTCGGAGGATTCAAAATCACCCCTGTTTTCGGATTCAGAGGACCCGGCGCGCAAATCCCGATCGCCGTCACGCCGGCGGAAAGACCTTCTTCAATCGCCTTCCAAACCTGCCCGATGGAAACGTCATACCCTTGATTCGCCAGCGTGGCAAGACTCCTCGCCCGCCCAACCTCGGCCCGCTCATTCACAATGCCGGTAGCAATTTTCGTCCCACCGATATCCACACCGAGGACCATTGTAGGATTGTAGCGAATGGCACTCCTGACCATTTCGGGCGACCCCGCGTCGCGCTGGGAAGAAGTCGCGCACGCCGCCGCGCAACTGTTGTCGTTCGAATTGGTTACCGAATCCAGGCTCGCTTCCTGGCTGACTCAGGAATTCGGTGAGACCGAGATCCCTGAAAAAGCCTGGAAACCAGCGGCAGTTTTGATCCTTACCCGCATGGCCACCACCCACCATTTAGTGGTTGCCGTCACCGGAGCCGAATCTCTTTTCAACCCCCTGCCGATGCTGCTGCGCGCCGGTATCGTCGCACCGGAAGCGCGCCGCGCGGGTAACGTCATGGTGGACCAGCGCCTCGAACGTCCGGCGGCCCTCAAAACTTTGACCGGTCTCGATTCCGAAGCCAAGCGCCTGCGTAAATCCAGAGTCGCGAGAGCCGTCAAGACCTACGACCTGGTTCTGAATATGGAGTTCATGGACGCTCCCCAAGCCGCGGAAATTCTGCGCGCCGCCTGCTGCGCCCGCCATCTTATCGAGTATGGATTCCTTTCGGGCGCCGCCGAAGCGCAAATGCAATTTCAAACCCGCTTGCAGCTCGCCCAGCACGGCATCGCGCCCGCCGGCCAGGCGAGTTTGAAGCGCGTCGAATTCGGGCATCCCAGCGAGCAGATTTTCGCGAATATGCTCAATTTCTACCGCATCGAATGGGAATATGAGCCCCGCAGCTTCCCTCTCCAGTGGGATAAAGACGGCAATGTGATCGAGGCTTTCACTCCGGATTTTTACCTGCCTGAAATCGATCTGTATGTCGAACTTACGACAATGAAGCAGGCTCTGGTCACTAAAAAGAATCGTAAAATCAAATTGCTGCGCGCCATCTATCCGCACGTGAATATTCAGATCTTCTATCAAAAAGATTTGCAGGACCTGGTCTTCAAACATGCCCATTGAACGCGTCCTGTTCACCGAAGAACAAGTCAACACGCGCGTCAAGGAAGTCGCGGCCGAAATCAGCGCGAAATTTCGCGGCCGCGAACTGAAACTCGTCGGCGTATTAAAAGGATCCGTCTTTTTCCTGACCGCTCTCGCGCGCGCCATCGACATCCCTGTGAAGATCGATTTCCTGGCCATTTCGAGCTTCGGCCACGATACGCCGGGCATGGTGCGCATCGCCAAGGATCTGGACGAACCCATCCAGGATGAAGACGTCCTGCTGGTCGAAGACATCGTCGACACCGGCCTGACCACTCGATATCTGCTGCAAACCCTCGCCGGGCGCTCTCCGCGCTCGATCGCGATTTGCACCCTGCTCGACCGCACTGTGCGCCGCATCGTTCCGGTACCTGTCGATTTCCGCTGCTTCGAAATTCCGGACCGCTTCGTCGTCGGCTGCGGCCTGGATTATAAGCAGCTTTACCGCAATTTAGGATATATTGCAGTTCTGAATCCGGACCGAAGTTAACTTCATCTATGTGTTATGCCTAACTACCAAATCGATCCCGCGCATACCCATGCCCAATTCAAGGTCCGCCATCTGATGGTTTCCAATGTGAAAGGAGATTTCGATAAAGTGTCCGGCACCGTCGTGCTGGACGACGCAAATCCCTCGGCATCGAGCATCAATGTGACCGTCGACGTGAACAGCATCAGCACGCGCGAGCCGCAGCGCGACGCGCATCTGAAGAGCGCCGATTTCTTCGATGTCGAGAAATTTCCGACCATGACCTTTGTCTCGAAGGAAGTTGTAAAATCGGGCGATGACAGCTATGAGGTGGTAGGCGATTTGACGCTGCACGGCGTGACCAAAACCATCGACCTCGATGTAGAGGATGTGACCCCGGAAATTAAGGATCCGATGGGCCTTTTCCGCCGCGGCGCGTCGGCCAAAGCCACCATCCTGCGCAGCGATTTCGGCCTCGTCTTTAACATGGTCCTCGAAGCGGGCGGCGTAGCCATCAGCGACGAAGTGCACATCACCATCGATACCGAACTCACCCGCTCGGCTTAACTTTTAAGATGCATCACCCGATGGAGTTTCTGCTCCGGCACGGCTACCCGGTGCTATTCGCGATGGTATTGGCGGAGCAGCTCGGCGCGCCGATCCCCGCAATGCCGGTATTGCTCGCGATGGGCGCTCTGATCGGTACCGGAAAATATTCCTGGGCCGGCGCGTTATCTCTATCGATCGCCGCGTCGATGGCCGCCGACGGCGCCTGGTATGGCCTCGGACGCGTCAAGGGATCGTCCGTTCTCAAACTGCTGTGCCGCATCTCGCTCGAACCGGATTCCTGCGTTTCCTCCACACGTTACTGGTTCAAGAGGCTCGGCGGATGGGCGCTGGTGATCGCGAAATTCGTGCCCGGGTTGAGCACCGTGGCGCCCCCGATGGCCGGATTATCCAAAATGAAGTGGTGGAAATTCCTGGGCGCGGACGGGCTCGGCGGTTTCCTGTGGGCCGGCGCGTTTCTCTGTTTAGGCCACGTCTTCCGCACGCAACTGGAAGACGTAGCCGCCTACGCGGCGCGCCTCGGCGGAGGCTTATTCGCAGTTTTGGGCGGCGCGATGACCCTGTGGATCCTCTGGAAATACTATCAGCGCCGCAGATTTATCAGAAGCCTGCGCATAGCCCGCATCAAGCCTGAAGAGTTAAAGTCTCAGCTCAAGGATGTGTTCATTCTCGACCTGCGCACCGCCGAAGAGTTCGCAAACGACGGCGCGAAGATCCCCGGCGCACTATGGTTCGACCGCAAGGAGCTGGAGGAAAGACATCTGGAAATCCCCCGCGATCGAGATATCATCCTCTACTGCACTTGACCAAACGAAGCCACCAGCGCCCGTGCGGCGCTGCAACTCAAAAGGTTCGGGATAACCCGCGTCCGTCCCCTGGAAGGCGGCTTCGAAGCGTGGAGGCAGAGGAATTACCCGCTAGAGTTGGTTGGGTTGGTCAGGATTGAGAAGTAGGTGGCAGCCCGGCGCAGTCCCACTCGGATTGTGTTATCGTCGCTGAGCATTGGGCATATCGAAGACACTGCGTCAGGTACTCAGCACACAGGCCGATGCGAACATTCGGTTTGACGATCTGTGCGGCTTGCTCGAAAGCCTGCGTTTTGAGAAACGGATAAAAGGCAGCCATCACCTCTTTCGAAAGGCAGGAGTAGAAGAACAAATCAACTTGCAACGGGATGGCAATCAAGCAAAGCCATACCAAGTGAAGCAGGTGCGAACGGTTCTTCTGCGGTATAAACTTGTGGATGTCGAATGAACAAATACGAAGTTATCATCTACTGGAGCGACGAAGATCAGACCTTCATCGCTGAAGCGCCCGAACTCCCGGGCTGCTCTGCCCACGGCCCCACGCAGCAAGCGGCCCTCGCAAGTGCGCAGGAAGCCATTCGTCTTTGGATCGACACTGCGAATGAGTTTGGCGACCCGGTTCCAAAACCCAAAGGCCGCCGTCTGATCTTCGCGTGAAGCTGAACAAACGGCATTGGAACACTGACGCCGGCCAAAGCGACATGAAAATTAAGCCACAAAGAGCGCCCGTGGGCGCGGGCTTCCATTGAAACAGTAGAATCGCTCCCCAATTTCCTCTATAAATCCCCGTCCCTCACCCACATACCACTTTCACCCATTTCCCCCAACGCCACCGCCCCGCATACTATGTGCGAGATGCCGAGTATAAGCCTCACAATCCCGCTGTGGCGTTATTCTGACGCGAATCTATCGCCGGGACCCTCGGGGAACAAACTCCCAGTCACCGGAGTCTATACGCCATGCTCGAAGCTCGCGCCTTGACCAAGCGCTACACCACGACGACGGCGGTTGACGACGTTAGTTTTTCCGTCAAGCCTTATGAGGTGCTCGGATATCTGGGCCCGAACGGGTCCGGCAAAAGCACCACCGTCAACATCATTACCGGCCTGCTCGAGCCCACTCGCGGCGAGGTGCTGTTTGAAGGGCGCAGCATTCAATCGCAGTTGATCGAATATAAGCGGCGGCTGGGTTATGTTCCGGAACAGGCGCATCTCTATCCGCACTTGACCGGACGCGAGTATTTGCAGCTGGTGGGCCGGCTGCGCGCGCTTCCCAAGAAGTCGCTGGACCGCAAGATCGACGACTTATTGCAGCTCTTCTCGCTGGGACCCGCGCGCCATTCCCCGATTGGATCCTATTCGAAAGGGATGCGTCAAAAGGTGCTGATCTCGTCGGCCCTGCTGCATAATCCCGACATCCTCGTGTTCGACGAGCCTCTCTCCGGCCTCGATGTAACCACTGGCCTGGTGTTTCGCGACCTGGTAAAGTCGCTGGCGCGCGAGGGGAAGATCATTTTATATAGCTCCCACGTGCTGGAAGTGGTCGAGAAAGTTTGCACGCACGTGATGATTCTGCGCAAGGGACGCATCGCGGCCAATGATACCGTGGAGGCTTTGCGGAACCTCATGCAGCTCCCTTCGCTCGAAGATATTTTTTCCGAGCTGGTGCTGGAGCAGGACACAGAGACCACCGCGAACTCAATTGTGGAGGTCATGAAGAGCGCGTGAATCAACTGGGCGCACTAATCCGGCACTTCTTCGGGAGATTCTTCGACAACGAATTTGTCGCCAAGAATACCGAGATTCAAGTCACGGTGACAAAGATGCTGGCGGTCCTGGCTTCGCCCGGAATCATCTTGCCCTTTTTGCGCTACACGACGTACCTCGGCCTCGACGCATTCCCCCGCGAGATGCGCTATCCGATGTTGTGGTCTGACCGATGCCTTTATCTCTCTTTCTCCATGCTGGTGATGGGCGCGGTTACCGTCCTTGAATGGGACGCTCTCTTTCCCGACCGGCGCGACTACGCTACCTTGATGCCTTTGCCGATCCATTCGCGGACCATATTTATGGGCAAAGTGGGTGCCCTGGCGCTGTTTCTGATCGCCTTCACTGCGTCGGTGAATCTGGTCTCGACGGTGACATTTCCAGCGGTATCTTATCGTGGCGTATGGCAGGGATTGATCCTTACGATGGCGGCGCATGGGACCTCGATTCTGGCGTCGAGCGCGTTTGCATTCCTGTTCCTGGTGGCGCTCGAAGGAGTGCTGCTGAATGTTTTGAGCGTGCGCTGGTTCCGCAAATTGTCGGCGTACGTCCAAGGCGGGATGGTGTTCGTGCTGCTTATGGCTGTTCTTCCTTTTCCCCAACATCGCGGCGTCGGTGGCGCAGTTGAAAGCCCAGAATTCCTGGGTGCTCTACGCGTTTCCGCCTGCCTGGTTCCTGGGGATGAATGAAGTGATCACCGGGTCGCGCGATGCCGTGTTTTTAGCATTGGCGCATCGGGCGGAGCTGGCATTGGGGCTGGTCACATTAGTGGCTGGATTATCGTACACGGTCTCCTACCGCAGGCATGTGCGCAGGACTTTGGAATCGACCGAGGGCGGCGATTCTACCCGCACGGCGATGCATGAACGCATCGGGGCCATCGCGGATTATTTTGTTCCCGATCCGGTGGAGCGAGGGACCGTCGGCTTCATCGGCAAGACCATGGCCCGGAGTTCGAAGCATCGCATTTTTCTGGCGGCGTATGCAGGCGTGGGATTCGCACTCGCAGCTCAGGTGATGCCGGCAGTTAAGAATAAAGATGCCTGGCTATCGTTGCCACTCGTTGTGGGATTTTTTCTGCTGAGCGGAATGAGGTTTATTTTCACAATTCCTTCGGAGCTGCCGGCCAACTGGCAGTTTCGGGTATGCGATACCGATCGGCAAAGGCCCGCGTTGAATGGGACACGAACGTCGATGCGGTGGTTCGGCGTGCTTCCTTTATTCCTGGTGTTGTCGCCATTTTATTTCGTGTGGTGGACGCCCGCGGTGGCGCTGGCGAACCTGATTTTCAGCATTACAATTTCGGTTTTATTGATTGAAGTGCTGACCATGGAGCTGCGCAAGATTCCCTTTACGTGCTCCTATCCGCCGGGGAAAGCGAACGTGACGCTGTTGTGGATTGGGTACTGGGTCGCGTTTTTGCTCTATGCGTTCTCGATGGCGAATCTGGAATCGTGGATGGTGAAGCGGCCGCGGCGGCTCATACCGTTCTATTTGATCGTCGCGCTTCTGTTTGCAGGATTCGAATGGTGGAGGCGGCGCGCTGATGCCGTAGGGGTCGCGCTAATCTTC
Organism: Bryobacterales bacterium; assembly: GCA_963698105.1. Lineage (GTDB taxonomy): Bacteria > Acidobacteriota > Terriglobia > Bryobacterales > Bryobacteraceae > Palsa-187. The sequence continues at coordinate 169,063 of CAVOPN010000015.1, read as the reverse complement.
GACGACGCGGCGGACCCGGCCGTGCTCACACTGGGATTGGGTGAGATTGCGTGGACGAGGACGGCAACGTCACGTTCTGAGAGCGCTGTTCCGCGATCATCTTCATCCCGTGTTTCGCGCGTAGAGTGATCAAGGCCGCGGTTTCGACCGGATGTCCCGGCGCGAGTTTGAAGCGCCATTTTTGCGCAACCGTCGCCAGCAGCAGGACCCCTTCCATCCATGCGAATCGTTCGCCGATGCAAACGCGCGTGCCTCCACCAAAGGGGATGTAGGAAAACTTTGGGCGATCGTCGGGAAGAGACCAGCGCTCCGGTTGGAATCGATCCGGTTCGCGGAACCAGCGCGGGTCGCGGTGGACGACGTAAGGGCTTAGCGTGAGTATGGACCGCGCGGGAACTGTGAACGTGCCCATCGAATAATCGGCCTTGGTTCGGCGGCCGATGACCCACGCAGGAGGATACAGGCGCAGGGCCTCGGCGAACACTCCCTCCGTATATTTCAGTTTTGAAAGATCGTCGAACGCCGGCAGTCGGCCCGCGAGGACTCGATCGATCTCCTCGTAGAATTTTGTGGAGGCCTCAGGATTTTGCGACAGCAGATACCACGTCCACATCAGCGCGTTGGCGGTAGTCTCATGTCCGGCGAGAAACAGAGTGAGCGCTTCGTCGCGAATTTGCTTGTCGGACATTCCGGCTGAGCCATCCTCGTCCTGCGTGAGCAGCAGCATCGAGAGCAGGTCGCCTTTGTCTTCCGTGCCGGCACGGCGCTCGGCGATGATCTTGTAAATCGTCTGGTCGAGAAAATCACGCGCCCTTTCGAAGCGCCGCACCGAAGGCAGACGGAGCTTTTCGATCCATTCGGAAAAGGGCATCATCACCATGTCGAACAGCCCCATCACCTCGGTGAGAGCGCCGCCGATGTTATCGGCTTCGCTGGTGACATCGGCGCTGAATAACGTTTTCGCCACCACCGCGAGAGTGAGCCGCATCATCTCCCGGGACATGTCGAGCTGGGCGCCATCGGTCCACTGTTGGCGAGTTCGCGCGGTGCACTCGACCATCGCGGAGGCATAGCCAGCCAGGCGATCGCGATGGAACGCGGGCTGCACCAGGCGGCGCTGGCGGCGATGAAATTCACCTTCGCTGGTAAGCAAGCCTTCGCCCAGCAGGACCTTCGCGCGTTCGAGGAAACGGCTCTTCGTAAAGTTGGTTTGATGAGTGACCAGGATGTCCTTGATCCAATCCGGGTTGCTGACCAGGTAAATGTCCTGATGGCCCAAACGATAATGCACCAGGTCGCCATGGTCGCGTGCGAGATTCTGAAGAAACTGGGGCGGATTGCGGCGGAATTGCGGCAGCATGCCCAGAATCGGGAGTCCTTTACGGAAAGGCGGCCTGGCAGTCATGATTCCAGTCTACTGTTGCTGCTGTTGTTCCTGGATGTCGATTTGTTCGATTTCGGGGGCCGGCTCCCAAAGCGGCGGCGCGCTCATTTCGGCATCGGGCGGAGGCGGCGCGTCGGACGGGGCGACGCGAACCGACACCGTCAGCTCGCTCGAGGCTTTGCCCTTGAAAACGCCGCGAGTCGGAGGAACGTCGGCGTAATCGCGGCCGATGGCGGTTCGAATGTGGCGCTCGCCCGCCAGCAGATTATTGGTGGGATCGAAGCCAACCCAGCCCAGGCCGGGCAGCAGAGCCTCCACCCAGGCGTGCGTCGCGCCTTCCGAGGACCGGTCCGGACGCAGCGCGTGAGGATAGAGATAACCGCTGACATAGCGGCACGGAATTTTCACGTGGCGAATCAGCGCGGTCATGATATGCGCGAAATCCTGACACACGCCGCGGCGGGCCTCAATGGCATGGTCAATCGGCGAATCGACATGCGTCGCCTTGGGCACGTAATCGAACCAGCTAAAGATGCTCTCATTCAACTCGCGCAGAAACATCAGCGGATCCTCGTGCCGGTAGACGCCGAGTTCCGCGCTCAGCTCGAGCAGCGCGGGCGTGGGCTCGGCGAACTGGCTGGGCATCAGCATTTCCCAGTAATCGCCGCTTGCGATGAGCGCATCGAGTTGGGTCCACGCATCGGCGCCGAGGCGCTTAGGGAGGTCCGGCGCGGCCTGCACTTCGACCAGCGCTTCGGCCACGATGCGCAGTTGAATATGCTTCCCCGGAACATCGAAGTGATGCACGCTATTGCCCAGATAATCGCGATACTGATAAACCATCGCCCGCGGATCGACCGAGAGCTGGAAGGAAAGACAGCGCTGCGTGCCCTCCGTGCGGGGATGCATGCGCGCTTCCATCAGGCTTTCGCTGACCGCGGAATCGTAGCGGAATTGAGTGAGATGGCGGATGGCGTAGAACATATTCAGGGAATGATCACAGGCTGAAGCCTGTGCCAGTTGAGTGCGCAAAGGATCAACATATTAAGATGCCTGCAGCGCTGCCTCGATGGGATAAGTTATATAGGTCTGGTAAAGTGCGCTGTGAGCTTGCGAGCATTGGCGCAGCACCGTTTCGAGGTAAGCGTGTAACCCGCCGGTCATGATCTCGTCGATCTGCCCGAAGGCTAGCGTGGCTTGCATTCTTCCGGCAATGCGTTCGATGCGCGCCGATCGACGGCTGGAGACTTCGGCGCCGATCTGTTTCATGGCGGTCTCAAGCGCGTCCGCGGAAAAGCGGATCGAGTGCGGAAAGGTCGCATTCAGCACCAGGAATTCGGCGATGCGCTTCGGGCGCAGATCTGCCGTGTAGGCTTTGCAATACGACTCGAACGCGGTGCAGGATCGCAGCAGGCCGATCCATTCGAGGGGCTCCGGCTCCGCATCCTTGCCATAAAACTCACGGAAATGCACACCCAGCAGCGTCGCGAGCGCGGAGGCGCGTTCGAGCGAGCGGCCGGCTTGAATGAACTGCCAACCTTCCCCGTGGGTCATATTCGAATCCGTGATGCCCTGAAAAAGATGCGCGCCGTCTTTGATGGCCTGTAGGAAATCGTTGACATCCGACGCTTCTTCCGCGTCCTTACGCGTCACCGCGTGAAACATGCGATTCAACTGCTCCCACATTTCAGAGCTGATCTGCTCGCGCACCTGGCGCGAATTTTCGCGCGCGGCCATGACGCAGGAGACGATCGAAGAACGGCTGTCTGTCGAGTAGATCAGGGACTTCGCGAGGGTTTGAGCCTCGCCCTCGGGCACCTCGTTGAGTTCCACGGCGAGCGACTTCAACATGCGCCTCCAGTGCATGTCGTCGTCCTCGGTTTCGCGTTCCAGCATCAGGTTCAACTGGACCTTGATGACGCGCGCGGTGTGCTCCGCGCGTTCCAGGTAACGGCTCATCCAATACAAACTTTCGGCGACGCGGGAGAGCATCAGTGGAGCACCCAGGTATCCTTACTTCCGCCGCCCTGCGACGAATTGACGACCAGCGATCCCTTCTTGAGCGCGACGCGCGTAAGCCCCCCGGGCACGATGGTGATCTTTTCGCCGAACAAAATATACGGGCGCAGATCGACGTGGCGGGGCTGCACTTTGCCATCGATAATACAGGGCGCGCGCGACAGCATGATGGTGGGCTGGGCGATATAGTTCCGAGGATCGGCCTCCACGCGGCGTCGAAATTCATCGCGTTCCGCGGCGGTGCTTTGCGGACCGATCAACATACCGTAGCCGCCCGATTCGCCGACGGCCTTGACCACGTATTTTTCGAGATGGTCGAGCACGTGATGGCGCTCCGCTGCATCGGACATCTGAAACGTGTCGACGTTGTTCAAAACCGGATCTTCTTGCAGATAATACTTGATGATCGCAGGGACATAAGCGTAGACCGCCTTATCGTCCGCGACGCCGGTTCCCAATGCGTTGGCGAGGCTGACATTTCCCGCGCGATACGCGTTGAACAAACCGGGCGCGCCCAGGGATGAGTCCGGACGGAACGCGAGAGGGTCGACAAAATCGTCGTCGATGCGGCGGTAAATCACGTCGACGCGGCGAAGACCTTCGGTGGTCCGCATGTAAATAAAATTGTCGTGAGCGACGAGGTCGCGCCCTTCAACCAACTCAATTCCCATTTGCCGCGCGAGAAACGCGTGCTCAAAATACGCCGAGTTGTAGACGCCGGGGGTGAGCAGCACGATGGTGGGCTCGGCACATCCCAGCGGGGCGAGCGCGCGTAGCGTAGCGAGCAGGGCCTGGCTGTAATGTTCGATTCCCTGAACGCCGCATTGGCGGAACAAATCGGGGAAAATGCGTTTCATCACCTGGCGGCTGACCAGCATGTAACTGACGCCGCTCGGCACGCGCAGATTATCTTCGAGCACCACGAATTCGCCGGAAGGAGTGCGGATCAGATCGGTTCCGGCGACGGTGACGTACGCGTCCTTGCGAACATACAAGCCTCTCATCTGACGCCGAAAATGTTTGCAACTATAGACCAGCTCGCGCGGCACCACGCCGTCTTTGAGGATGCGTCCCTCGTGATACAGGTCCTTCAGAAACAGATTCAGCGCGGTAATCCGCTGAGTGAGACCCTTCTCGATTCGAGACCACTCTTCGCTAGTGATGATGCGCGGCAGCAGATCGTTAGGAAAGATTCGCTCCGTCCCTTCCTTGCGTCCATAGACTGTAAAAGTGATGCCCTGGTGCAGGAAAGAGAGGTCGGAGATTTGCTGGCGGCGGCGAAATTCGCTCGCGGGCAGCTCGCGGAGCGCCTGATAGAGATGCTCGTAGTGCGGACGAGCGTTACCATCCGGTGCGACCATTTCGTCGTAGGCGTCATCCAGTCCGTAGTCCTGAAACGGAGCCGGAAGCGCACTCTGACTTGCTGTACCCGCCATGACAATCCCCACCCTTGGCTCAGGTTTGCCGCTTCTGACGGGGAAGGGCGATCAATTAGGAAGTCAGTTTAGCATGGCGCGGCATTCGCCGTTTTACTGCTTGTCAAACACGTAGGTCGCGGTCACGGGCTTGCCTTGCGCGTCTATGCCTTTCACGGTCATGGTGCGGGTTTTGCCATCTTTTGAAACGACGACCCGGCCGGTCTGGTGGTACGGGCTTCCGTGTTTCTTAACCTCAATCGTCGTAGTGTTGGCATCGACCCGCTTTTGAGAGATCGTATCGAACAGAGCTCCGGTCACGGGATATTCCTTGCCGTCGTATTTGAAGGTGAAGCTGTAACTCATGTTCCCGTTGGTGCGTCCGTCGGTCCGGGTGGCTTTAAAGCCGCCATCGGAAGTGCTCTCAATGACTTCTGTTCGGCTCTTGAGCGCATTCGAACTGGTGGACGTGGATTTCGCGGAATTCAGCTTCCAGGTTCCAACTGAAGTGTCCGCGGCGAGCATGGCTACTGCGGTGATCGCGGCGGCGATGAGTAGTCTGGGGAGGTTTTGCATGTTAGTTGCTCCGTCTTATCAGACGCAGCAGTATATCAGAAACGAAAAGTCTAGAGATCACCAGTTCAACAAAATCAAACCGGCAACGAACGAAAAATGCTTATCACGCGTTGCCAGGGGCAAATCGTGCTGCATCGCCACGGCGGCAATCCAGGCATCGTTTTGCGGGATGGGGTTTCCGATACGTCCTAATTCCGAGTTGACCCGTAGTAGTCGGCCGTTTGATTGTCGATTCCAAGAATGGCACAGAGCCGAAGGAAAATTTCGATTTGTTGAAGACTCTTGACTTTGAACGCCGACGAGTAAGCTCCATACAGAAGCTCACCCAAAGCCGTCGCCGGCAGGTATAGTGTGCTGGTTTGCCTGAATCGTTCAATCAGAAGCGGAGATTTGCCTCGCAGATGATCAACCACGATCGTGGTGTCCGGGCAGAACGCTACCCGGCGGGTTCATCCATCCGTTTGCACGCGTCTTCAATGATCCGCGCCAGCTCGTCGCCTTCTTCAGAAGTGAGTGATCCCGCTGTGCCCTCAATGATCGCGCCCCTTTCTGCGCGCGTGATCGTTTTCAGCCGATGGATGTAATCCGCCGCGCTTTCCAATCGATCTGGCGGCAGAGCCTTCAACTCCTCGACAATGGAATCCAATTTACTCACAGCTTATTTAAAGCTACTCCGTGAAGCGCAGTGACGCAAGCGAGCAGGTTAATCGTACGCCGCCACATCGCCCACCGGCTTCAACGCTAAATGGTGAAAATCGAAGCTGAAATCCGTTAGCGGGGACACTGCGGCCATTTTTATTTGGTCTACTGACCCGTCGGGCTTCAAGGAAAATGTCACATACGCGTCCGCGTTCAGCGAACGATCCTTCCAGCGCGCGATGAACGTGTCGTATTGCCAGTGCTCCAGCTCGCCTGTCAGATCCGGCGAATGCGTGAAGCGCATGATGAGCTTGCCGCCTTCCTCTTTAATAGTCACGTCGCCATACCAGGGATCGCGGTAGCGTCCGGCATAACCGGCTGGCGCAAGGGACGGCTTTGAAGCGGCATTCCGCTTCGCGCTGGTCTTCTTCAGGATCTCGCCGACGCTTGCCTCGCGGCTCTTCACCGCCGCGTCGTAGCCCGCCACCCAGTCCGTCGGCGGAGCGTTCATATACTGATCGAGAATCGACATGGTGATCGAAGAAAACGCTCCGCCCGCTTCCTGATTGGTAAGCACGATCACACCCAGCTTGAGATCCGGCACCATGGTGACGCGCGACACCATCCCTGAAAGTCCGCCGGTGTGCCATACCAGCTTGTAGCCTCGATAATCGTTGACTGACCAGCCGAGCGCGTAAGACGAGAAGTTCATCTTCAACGCCGGAAGCTGCGGAGGAGGATCGTTGATCGGGATCGGCGTGACCTCCGACCACATTTCTTTGGATCGCGCTACGCTGAACAGCCGTTTGCCGCCGGGAATCTCGCCGCGGTTCAATTGCATGATGATCCACTTGGACATATCCGCGACGCTCGATTGAATGGCGCCCGCGGGAGCGTTATTATCGAGCACGCTCGGCCGGACCTCCGCCAGCACGCCGTCGACATGCGCGTGCGAAGCGGCGAAATCGTCGCCGGGCTTGATATCGCTGATGCTGGTCTTGGTGGCCGACATACCCAGAGGCGCAAAAATCCGCTCCTTCACGAACGTGGCCCAAGGCTTGCCGCTGACGGCTTCCATCAATTTTCCGGCAACCAGATAAAGAACGTTGTCGTACGCGTAGGCGCTGCGAAAACTTGTATCGAGCGGCACGTAGCGCAGGCGCTTCACGATCTCGTCGCTCGATAAATCGGAGGCTGGGAAAAACATCAGGTCGCCCGCGCCCAGCGCGAGTCCGCTACGGTGGACCAACAGATCTTTCACCCTCATCTCGCGGCTGACATAGGCGTCGGACATCTGGAAGGAGGGCAGATGATCGATCACGCGATCGCTCCAGTGGATCTTTCCTTCATCCACCAGCATCGCGAGCGACGCGGCCGTGAACGCCTTGGTGTTCGACGCGATTCCGAACAAAGTGTTCACCGTCACCGGGGCGGGATCGCCCAGCTTGCGCACGCCGAACCCTTTGGCGAGCACGACACGGTCGTCTTTCACCACGGCCACGGCGATACCCGGAACGTCGAACACCTTGCGGGCTTTTTCCACCACCGCATCAATCGATTCCTGTGCGAAGGCGGAAACGGCGATTGCCAAAAAGAGAATAAATCTCATAATTGGCGCTATTATACAGGTGAAATGCGTATCTCTATCGCCGGTGATCATGCCGGGTTCGACCTCAAAGCACACATCAAACAGTTCCTCACCGCGCAGGGTCACGAAGTACAGGACTTGGGCGCCTACGACAGCACTCATCCCGACGACTATCCCGACTTCGCGGAAGCTCTCGGCAAGGTGATCCTCGAAGGGGGCGCCGATAAAGCGATTCTGCTGTGCGGCAGCGGCGTCGGCGCATCGGTGGCCGCGAACAAAATTCCCGGGATTCGCGCGGGGCTGTGCCACGATACCTACTCCGCGCATCAGGGAGTGGAGCACGACAACATGAACATGCTGGTGCTGGGGGGACGCGTGATCGGCGAAGCCATGGCCGAGGAACTGGTTAATGCGTACGTCGGTGCGAAGTTCTCGAACGAAGCGCGGCACGTCCGGCGCATCGCCAAGGTCAAGGCGATCGAGGAGAAGTATGCCCGCTAAGACGGTCCTGGTGATCGATGTCGGCGGTACGCACGTGAAGATCGCCGCCAGTGACCGGAAGGATATCGTGAAGATCGACTCGGGGTCCGCGATGACGCCTGAGCTAATGATCGCCGCGGTCAAAAAAGCTACGAACGGTTGGAAATATGACGCGGTCGCGATCGGTTATCCGGGTCCGGTGCTGCATGGACGCCCCGTTGGGGAGCCCCACAATCTGGGCTGCGGCTGGGTTGGCTTCGATTTTCGAAAAGCCCTGGGCAAACCCGTCAAACTGGTGAACGACGCGGCAATGCAGGCCCTGGGCAGTTATGAGGGAGGACGCATGTTATTCCTCGGACTGGGCACGGGTCTGGGGTCCGCGATGATCGTCGACGGGGATCTGGAACCGATGGAACTGGCGCATTTACCGTATAAGAAAGGCCGGACGTATGAAGATTACGTGGGCCTGCGCGGTCTCGAACGCCTGGGTAAGAAACGCTGGGCGCGTCACGTGACCGACGTCGTTGAGAAATTGAAAGCGGCGCTGGAGGCCGATTACGTTATCCTCGGCGGCGGCAACGCGAAGTTGTTGAAGGATTTGCCGCCAGGTGCGCGCCTGGGCGAGAACTCGAACGCACAAAAAGGGGGCGTCCGATTGTTTCAGGAAGGGGATCAATAGTGCGGCTCAGCCTCCCTTGGCTCATATTGATGTCGACCGCGATGGCGGCTACGCCCACTTTGCGGTTGCCGGAGGGCGTGCGCCCTGTCCGGTACGCGGCGGAGCTCACATTATTGCCGGATGCTCCCACGTTCAAAGCCAGTATCGATATCGATGTCATCTTCACGGCTCCCACGACGCTGTTCTATCTCAATGCAAAGGAACTGCAAATCTCGGCTGCGGAGGTGAAGGAGAGCAAGCTGGCCGTCAAGCAGGTGAACGAAGACTTCATCTCCCTGCGCGCGCCGTCGAACATTCCCGCTGGACCCGCGAAGCTGCACGTCGAGTACTCCGGGAAGATCAGCCCGAAGAGCAGCGAGGGGATTTTCCAGGGACGGGACGGAGACATCGACTATCTGTTCACCCAGTTCGAGGAAATCGATGCGCGGCGCGCGTTTCCCTGTTTCGACGAGCCGGGATTCAAAACGCCGTGGCAGATCACGCTGCACGTAAGGTCCGGCGACAGGGCATTCGCGAACACGCCGCAGGTTTCGGAGACCGAAGAAGCCGGCGGGATGAAAAAAGTGGTCTTTGCGCCGACCAAACCGTTACCTAGCTATCTGGTAGCGTTCGCAGTGGGACCTTTTGATGTGGTGGACGCGGGTTCAGTGGGATTAAATGGCGTCAAAGTGCGCATCATTACGCCAAAAGGTAAATCAAAGGATGCTCAATATGCCGCTGAAATAACTCACACTTTGATCGAGCGCTTACAGGATTATTTCGGAATCCCCTATCCTTATGAAAAGAGCGACAGCATCGCCATCCCGCTGACCTACGGATTCGGGGCCATGGAAAACGCCGGGCTGATCACTTACGCGGAGAACATCCTGCTGGCAGACCCCGCGACTGACACCGAGCAGCGCCGCCGGCTTTACGCTAGCGATGGCGCGCATGAACTTGCACATCAATGGTTTGGCGACTTAGTGACGCTCGCGTGGTGGGACGATACTTGGCTGAACGAAGCCTTCGCCACGTGGACCTCTTCGAAGATCCTGGCGGAGTGGAAACCTGAATGGAAGACGCGTCTGGGCGACCTGAATGCGAAGTTCGGCGCGATGAGCGAGGACAGCCTGGTTTCCACCCGTAAAATCCACCAGGAGATCCTTACTAACGACGACATTTCGAACGCTTTTGACGATATTACTTATGAAAAAGGCGCGGCGGTTATTAGAATGTTCGAGGTTTGGACCGGGGAAAAGCAGTTTCAAAGCGGCGTTACCGCCTATTTGAAGCGCTATGCGTTCAAGAACGCCCGGATGAGCGACTTTCTGGATGCGATCGCGCAAACCGGGCAGCCTCGGCTGAGCGCGGCGTTTCAGACATTCTTGAATCAGCCGGGGGTGCCGGAAGTTTCAGTGACACTGAAGTGCGATGGTGCGCCCGCGGTGGCGCTCAGCCAGAAACGCTATCTTCCGCTAGGGTCGAAAGGGTCCACCAAAGAGACGTGGCAGGTTCCCGTTTGCGTGCGTTATCGGGGCGCAAACGGAGTCGAACAGCAATGTTTTCTGCTGGATAAAACGAATGCGGAGTTCAAATTAACGAAGGCGTCGGGATGTCCGTCGTGGCTCGCGGCGAACGAAAATGCGTCGGGTTATTACATTTCTTTCTATCAAGGCAACCTGCTGGACAAGATGGTCGACCAGGGTTCGGACTTTCTGAACCCGGCGGAGCAGTTGACGCTGTTACACGACGTTTCGTCGCTTGCCGGATCGGGCGATGTGAAGATCAGCCGCGCTCTGGATGCTGCGGTTACGTTTGCGAAATCTTCGGAGCGCCAAATCGTTACGGAAGCGAAGGATATCATAGAGGGTCCAAGACGGTTCGTCCCGGAGGCGTTGAAGCCGAACTACGGGCGCTTCGTCGAGAAGGTTTTTGGCGAACGGGCGCGGGCACTGGGGTGGTCGGCGAAACCCGGCGAGGATCTGGAGACGCGTCTGCTGCGACCCAACCTGGTTCCGTTTGTGGCGCGATATGACGCGACCCTGGGGGAGGAGGCGCGGCAATTGGCCGAGCAGTGGTTAAAGGATGGGACAGGGGTGGACTCCGATATGCTTCGATCCGTTCTATCGACGGCGGCGGAACACGGGGATCGCGGTCTTTTCGACGAGCTAGTAGGCGAATTGAAGAAAACAAAGGACCTGCGGCAGCGCAGTGCGATTATTGGAGCCTTGGGTTCGTTTCGTAATCCCAGTCTGGTGGCGGCGGCGCTGGATTTAGTGATCCATTCCGACATCGATACACGGGAAACGGCGGTGCTGCTCTATTCCGGGTTGGACGATCCGGCGACGGAACGGATGCCTTTCGAGTTCGTGAAGGCGAACTACGAGGCGATCCTGAAACGGGCGCCGAGCGGCGGGGGGTCGGATTTTGGCGCGGTGCTGCCTCATTCGGCGGGTTCGTTTTGCGATGCGGCTTCGGAAAAAGAGTACATCGCCTTTTTCGGAGGGCGGGCGAAGAAATTCACGGGGGGGCCGCGGATTTACCAGCAGACGCTAGAAGGAATCCGGCTGTGCGAAGCGGAGAAGGCGGCGCAAGCGGCGGATATCGCGGCGTATTTCGCGAGGCAATAACAGAGGGCAGGTCGGGGACCTGCCCTACTCACTTCGGATCAGGGCAGGGCGCGGATTTTGATATTTCTGAACCACACTTCCGACGAGTGGTTCTCGAAACCGATCGGACTTTCCGTCACTAGCGGAGTTTGCGGGCTCGCGTCTTTGCGCAGAGCGGATTGAATGGCGGGATTGGTGGTTTCGTAGCTCAGCACCTTTACGCCGTTCAGCCAGTGCTCCACGTGACCGCCGTGCACGATCAGACGCGATTCGTTGAATACCGCGATTCGCCAGTTTGCATTCGAGGGCGCAAGGAGCGAGCAGAGCGCGCCGGTGATGCGAGTGGGATCGATGGCGCCGGATGCGTCGATATCCACCAATTTATATTCCAAGCCGCGGGCGGTGGAATCATCCACGCGCTGAATCAGATACTTCACGCCGGATTTTCCCAGCTTGGCGAGCTTCCATTCAAATTGCAGCTCGAAGGATTTAAAAGTGTCGACGGTGCGGATATTTTCGAAGCCGCCGGTGGGGACCAATGCTTTAAGGCAGCCGTCCTCGATGGTCCAGGAATGCGTGGGAAACGGTTTACCCGATGCTTCCAACCAGCCTTTCGAGGTGGTTCCATCGAACAGGGAACGCCAAGGCTGGTCCTGCGCGGCAAGCTGCGCCGCCAGCAGTATGGCGGCCGCGGTCGCGAAAAACAATCGCATACCTTAAGCTTAAGCCAGCGAGTGGCACTGGCGTTGATATCCTAACAAATATACGCATGAAACATGTAAATTACCTCTGGGACGACCAGAAGGCGAACTCTCTGTCACCGGCGGAGCGGCTGGTGTATCGCTCGAATCTGCTGGGGTCCGATCAGCGCATCACCAATACAGGCGGGGGAAATACGTCGTCGAAGCTGATGGAAAAAGATCCGTTGACGGGCCGGGAAATCGAGGTGCTGTGGGTGAAGGGATCGGGCGGGGACTTGCGGACCAGCAAGCTTGAAAACTTTTCGTCGCTCTATCAGGACAAGCTGCTGGCGCTGCAATCGATCTACGCGGCGGGTCAGGAAAAGGGTCCGAAGACTCCGCATGAAGACATGATGGTGGGCCTGTTCACGCACTGCACGTTCAACTTGAATCCGCGTGCATCGTCGATCGATACGACGCTGCATTCGTTCGTTCCTCAGAAATTCGTGGACCACATGCATCCGAATTCGGTGATCGCGGTGGCGGCCTCGAAGCGGTCGAAGGAGTTGACCAAAGAGATTTTCGGCGACGAGATTACCTGGACGCCCTGGCTGCGGCCCGGTTTTGAGCTGGGCCTGGAACTGGAACGAATCGCCAAGGCGGAACAAAAGGGCAAGGGCGTGATTCTGGGTCAGCACGGCCTGATTAATTGGGCCAACGACGATAAGGAGTGCTACGAGCTGACGCTCGCTCTGATCGAGAAGGCGGCGGATTATATTGAAGCGCGCGATAAGGGCGAGAAGACTTTCGGCGGCAAGAAATACGAGACGATTCCGGACGCCGAGCGCGACGAATTGTTGTTCGAGCTGCTGCCCTGGCTGCGTGGAGAGGTTTCGAAAAAGAAGCGGTTCATCGCGACGCTGCAATCCGATCCGACCATTCTGCGATTCATGAACAGCCATGACGCCGCGCGCCTGGCGGAATTGGGAACTTCGTGTCCGGATCATTTTTTACGCACGAAAATCAAGCCTCTTTATATCGATTGGAATCCGCAGAAAGAAAATCTGGATGGGTTGAAAACCAAGCTGACGGCGGGTTTAGAGCAGTATCGCAAGGATTACGCGGCGTATTATGAGCGGTCGAAGCATCCGAATTCGCCGGCTATGCGCGACCCGAATCCCACCGTGATTCTGATTCCCGGCATCGGCATGATCGCCTTCGGAAAGGACAAGAGCGAATCGCGCGTTACCGCCGAGTTCTACAACTGCGCGGTGGAAGTGATGCGCGGGGCGGAGGCGATCGACGAATATATCGCGCTGCCGCAGCAGGAGGCGTTCGACATCGAATACTGGCTGCTGGAAGAAGCGAAGCTGAAGCGGATGCCGCCGGAAAAAGAGATGGCGCGCAACGTGGTGATCGTGGCCGGCGCGGGCAACGGCATCGGTCGAGCGATCGCGCATCGCGTGGCGAAGGAAGGCGCGCACGTGGTTTGCGCGGACCTGGATAAAAATGCGGCGGAGGCCACGGCAAGGGAGCTGACGAAAATCTACGGCGTGGGCATCGGCGTCGCCGGCACGGGTATTTCGGGCTGCGGACCCGCGATTGGCGTGGCGGTCAACATCACCGATCGGGCCAGTGTTCGCGAAATGCTGAAGCAGGCGGTGCTCGCCTATGGAGGCTTCGATAGCATTGTTGTGACCGCGGGCGTGTATGTGCCGCCGGACCGCACCGGCCACGTGACGGACGATCAATGGAAGCTGACGTTCGACGTAAATGTGATGGGCGGGTATCTGGTGGGCGATGAGGCGCGGCACGTTTTCGCGCGGCAGGGATTGCGCGGAAGCATGGTGCTTACGACCAGCGTGAACGCGGTGGTGGCGAAAAAAGGTTCGCTCGCCTATGATGCGTCGAAGGCCGCGGCGAATCATCTGGTGCGCGGACTGGCGGTCGAATTGTCGCCGCTGGTGCGCGTGAATGCGCTGGCTCCCGCAACGGTGGTCGCCGGATCGACGATGTTCCCGCGCGATCGCGTGATTGCGTCGCTGGTCAAATACGATATCAAGTTCCAGGAGACGGAGACGGACGAATCGCTGCGCGATAAGCTCGCGAACTACTATGCACAACGGACGCTGACCAAGGCGGCGATCACACCGGAGGACCAGGCGGAGGCCGCGTATTTCCTGCTCTCAGACCGCTCCTCGAAAATCACCGGGCAGACCGTGCAGGTCGACGGAGGCTTGCAGGAAGCCTTCGTTCGCTAAGTGCGCGTCGCGAGCATCGGCGAAATTTTATGGGACCTGATCGGCGATCGGGAGTTGCTGGGCGGGGCCACATTTAATTTTTCTGTTCAGCTATCTCGGCTGGGTCACGACGTGCACTTTATCAGCGCGGTGGGCGATGACGATCGCGGACGGCGCGCGCTTGCCGCTGCCTCCGGCATGGGCCTATCCACGGAATTTATTCGCACTGTAAACGGTGCGCCCACGGGCACGGTGTCAGTTTTCGTGGACGCGCAGGGCGTGCCGGATTATTTTTTGCATCGGCCGGCCGCGTACGATTTCGCTGCGATTCCGGAGGAGCGGATCGACCCGGACTGGCTCTACCATGGGACGCTCTCATTCGTCGAACCGCGGATGCATGCGCTGCTTTCGAGCTATCCCGGAGCGCGGCGATTTTACGATATCAATCTGCGAAAAGACTCCTACACGAGGCCTTTAGTGATGGAACTTTTGCAGCACGCGCATGTCGTCAAGCTGAATGACGACGAGGTGGTGCAGGTCCAGCAGATGGCTGGCGCGTCTCACAAATCGATCGAAGAGTTTTGCCGCGATTACTCCGCTCGATTCCAATGGGAGGCGGTTTGCGTCACCCGAGGTGAGCGCGGGTGCGCGATTTTGAGGGGCAGCGAGTACGTGGAGATTCCGGGCATTCCGGTGAAGGTTATCGATACCGTCGGTGCCGGCGACGCCTTCGCGGCGGCGTTTCTCCATGGGCTGGATCAAGGTTGGAGCACTGCAAAAATCGGCGAATTTGCGAATCGGTTGGGAGCTGGCGTTGCGGGGCGCGAAGGGGCGCTTTAGCGGAGAACGTGAAGAGATCGACTCGCTGCGGTCGCGGCTCGGTAAGCGGATTACTTCTTCGTAGCCACGGGGCGTTTTGCGGGAGCCGGGAGCGATTCTAATCGGAGATATCCTGCGGCGGCGCGCAGCCTGGCTGCCGCCTTTTTATCTTCGAACAGAGGAATCAGATCCTTCTCCAGCTTTCGATCGTTGCGCAGGGCGATTGCGTGACAGGCTGCCGCGCGCACCGATCCGTCTTTGTCCTCTAGCGCGTCGATCAGCGCCGGCAGCACGCGCGGATCTTTGTCAGTTGCCAGGAGCAACGCGGTGGCCGCGCGACCGGAAATCGCGGGGTCCATCAGGATACCTTGCAGGGAAGAAA
Source organism: Bryobacterales bacterium (assembly GCA_963698105.1). GTDB lineage: Bacteria > Acidobacteriota > Terriglobia > Bryobacterales > Bryobacteraceae > Palsa-187. The sequence continues at coordinate 153,574 of CAVOPN010000015.1, read as the reverse complement.
CTCCGGTGCCGAGGCCGGGCACGGGCGCGAACGCGGCGCCGGTCTTCAGCGCGAAAAACATCAGCGGTTTGGGCGTGTGAAGCAGGCGCAGCGTCTCGCGTTCTTTCTTGGTTAGGAATTTTGAGGAGGCCTTGGTCTCTCCGCTCAGAACGGAAAGGAGCGCGTCTGCTCCCTGCGGGTCCTTCAAAGTCCACAGCGCTTTCGCGGCCGCGAAGCTCACCTCCGGAACGTCGTCGTTCAGGGCTCTCTTGAGCGCGGGCACGGTCTGTTTATTTTTCAGATCCACCAGGCTCGACACAGTCGCCACGCGCACTTCGACATCTTTGTCGTCCAACATTCCGGCGAGGGTCGAGATGTACGGCTCGTGCACGCCGATCAATCCCATCGATTGCACGGCCTGCACGCGCGTATCGGGATTTTTGTCCTGCAACGCTTCCGTAATGATGGTCCAGGCCTGCTCCTTTAGAGGAACCTGCCCGAACGCGGCCGCAATAAAGATTAGTCCAACCAGACTTCTCATGAAATTCCTTCCGTATACTTACCGCGCGAGGGCCACGGCGAGCAACAGAGCTCTTTGCGTGCCCAGCCACGAATCCTTGGTATCGAACGCCTCATTCAACGCATGTGCTCCGGTCCCGACGCCGCCGCCGCCGATGGTGATGGCGGGAATGCCGACGTTCATCGGGACATTCGAATCGGTCGAACCTTCGCCCAGCCTGCCTGAATGTCCGAAAATCTTCGACACCGCCAGGGCCGTGATCACGATCGCCGAATCCGCCGACGTGCTGCCCGCGGGCCTATAGCCTACCAGTTCGGGCGTTGCGGAAACAGGACCGCGGCCGTTCCATCGCTTGTTCTCCTCATCCACGGCCTCCTCCACCGCGCGCTTGAACTTCGCGTGCACTGCTTCGAGAGAGGCCTTATCGGAGGATCGCATATCGACCTCCATCCACGCCTCGAAGGGAATCGCATTCACCGATGTTCCGCCGCCCACGCGACCTACGTTGAAGGTGGTTTTCGGGGTGCTGGGCACGTCGAAGGCGTCGATCTTCGCGATTGCGCGGCCCATCGCTTGAATCGGATTCGCTATGCCGAACGCTCCGAAACTGTGCCCGCCGGGTCCTTTGAAACGTCACCCGGTAGCGATAGCTGCCCACGCCGATGTTGGTGATGTTCAAGCCGGTGCCATCCACGGAAATAAATTTGTCGATCTGTCCTTTCAAGCTGTCGGCGAAAAGATTTTTCGTGCCGCGCAGGTCGCCCAGGCCTTCCTCACCGGTGTCCGCCACGAATGTGATGGTGCCCGGCGTTTTCACGTTGGCATCCTTTAATGCCTGAATCACGCCCAGCATCACGGCCAAGCCGCGACAATCGTCGCCGATGCCGGGACCGTTTAACACGGTCCCTTCGCGAGTCACTTTCACATCGGTTTCCGGAGGGAAGACCGTATCGAGATGCGCCGCGAACACCAGGTTCGGATGCGGCGCCGCGCCGGGCCGCACGCCAATCACGTTTCCCGCTTTGTCGATCCTCACGTTTTCGAGACCCAGAGCCTTGAACAGACGCTCAAATTCCTGGCCGCGAATCTGCTCTTTAAATGGCGGGGCCGGTATCTGGCAGAAGCGCGCCTGCTCCTCGATAAAGTGCGGTTCGTTCCGCTTCACGGCCTCGAGTGCCGCTTTGACCGTCGGATCCTCGGCCAGCTTCGTTGCATCCTGGGCCATCAAAACAGTTGCGCCGAATAGAGCGGCGCCAAGCATGATCTTCATATCGTCCTATTGTGCCTCACTCGCAGAGCTTGCGATGTTAACAATAAAGACATCCAAATATTATGGATTTTAGTTTTTGTTTTGATAAACTGATCCCCTATGCTGCCAAGCGACTGGAATACTGCCGTTAAATATGCCAAATTAGTGCTGCTGGCCGAGAGCATTCCTCCCGCGGGCGACGATAATGCGCTGAAACAGGCAATTACGGCGGCGGGTTATACCTATCTGGAGACGCTATGGGCCAATGAGCTCGCGACGGACGTGAATCCGCACTCGGGAGAAGTTGTCTCCTACGGATTTCTGGCGCTTTCGCCAGCCAACGAACTGGTCGCTGCCATCCGCGGTACCGATACGGTGTGGGAGTGGATTCACGATGCTTCGTTCCTCATGGTTCCCTGCCCTATTCCCGGCATGACCGGGCTGACTGAGGACGGATTCACTGTGATCTACCGCGGCTTACGAACCGCGCCCGCGGCGGGATCCACTTCGGCGGTCGCCGCGATCAGAGCGCAGCTTACCGCGGGACCTGCCACTTCGGTAACCGTCTGCGGACACAGTCTCGGGGCCGCTTTGGCGACTTTGCTGACGGCGGACGTCGCGGTCAATACGCCCTGCAAGAAACCGACTGGGTATACCTACGCCAGTCCTCGAACCGGGGACCACTTATTCGCCGCCGCGTTCAACGCTTCCGTGTCCACGAATATCCGGATCGTGAATCGCCAGGACCTGGTTCCGCAGCTGCCTCCGATTCTGCCTTTGCCTTACGAACATGTCAATACGAAGTACGAACTGAATCCTCCCTTCGGAAAGATCCAGCAGAGTTTGGCTTGCATGCATCATATAACTACGTACATATGGTTGATGGAACAGCTCTCCGGCACGGGCACGGATCCATTAGCTCCGGAGTGTATTGCGACTTAAGTATTTCCCGCACTCACGTGTCGGGGTTATAACCCTGACGTAAGTCAGGGGAAGCGACGGCCATGCGCGGTAAAATAAAAGTCCATGCGGTTTGTTTTGGTTTTACTGACTGGCGGCGCTCTGTTCGCGCAACAGCGAACGTTCGACGTGCAAACGATGCTCAGCCTCTCGCGCGTCAGCGAGCCTGCGCTCTCGCCTAACGGCAAGCAGGTTGCGTTCACGGTGCAGACGGTCGACGTCGAGAAAAACACCAAGCCGAAACAGATTTACATCGTTCCGCTCGCAGGCGGACCGTCCGTGCAGTTGACGCACGATGGCACGGATAACGAGCGCCCGCGCTGGTCGCCCGATTCCGAATTGATCTACTTTATCTCCGACCGGTCCGGGTCGTCGCAAATCTGGGTGATGGATAATGCAGGCGGACACACCCGGCAGATCACGCGACTTTCTACCGAAGCCGGGGGGCTGCTGGTTTCACCGAACGGGAAAAAACTCGTTTTCGAATCGAGCGTCTATCCAGAATGCGGCGCGGACGATGCCTGTAATAAAGAGAAGATGGATGCCGAGGCGAAGAGCAAAGTCAAAGCCCGCATCTATACTTCCCTGCTCTATCGCCATTGGACCACGTATGAGACCAAGCGCCGCCAACATCTATTAGTGATCGATTCCGACGGATCGAATGTGAAGGACTTGACGCCGGGTCCGCATGACGTGCCTCCGTTTTCGCTCGGCGGTCCCGACGACTATACCATTTCGCCCGATTCGCTCGAAGTGGCGTTCACGATGAACGCGGATAACGAGCTTGCGACCAGCACCAATTCCGACATCTACACTGTGCCGATCACCGGCGGAGAGATTCACAAAATTACGATCGGCATGGGTGCGGATGATGCGCCGCTCTATTCGCCCGATGGAAAAATGCTGGCGTTCCGTTCTCAACCGAGGGCGGGATATGAGAGTGACCGGTGGCGATTGATTGTGCTCGACCGGACCACCGGCAAGACTACGAATTTATCGGAAGCGATCGACCGATGGGTCGGCAGCATGACCTGGCTGCCGGATTCGGAGCGTCTGGTGTTCACAGAAGAGGACCGCGGCCGAACCGGTTTGCAAATGATTTCGGCGGCCGGTGGAGGAATTCGCAGCATCATTCCGGGCCCTACCGTCGATGACGTGCAATTCACGCCGGACGGCGACACCATGATTTACACGCAGCAAAGCGGGTCGAAGCCGGTGGAGATCTATAAAGCGACTGCGGGATTGGGCATCGGAATTGCGCTCACTCATTTCAACGATTTGACGCTTTCGACCTCCACCGTCCGGCCGCTAGAGGAAATGTGGGTGGAAAGCGGCGATGAGGACAAAACTCGTATTCAGACATTTATCGTAAAGCCGCCGGATTTTTCGCCCATGAAGAAATATCCGGTTTTATTATTAATCCACGGCGGCCCGCAAGGCTCCTGGGGTGAGACCTGGAGTTATCGTTGGAACCCCCAGGTATTTGCGTCGGCGGGATACCTGGTGGTCATGCCGAACCCCCGCGGATCCACCGGATACGGGCAGAAATTCATCGATGATATCAATGGCGATTGGGGTGGACGAGCTTATGACGACATCATGGCGGTTACGGATCATATCGCTGCCCTTCCTTATGTAGACGCCGACCGGATGGCGGCGGCGGGAGGGTCGTTCGGGGGCTACATGATCGACTGGATTCTAGGGCATACGACAAGATTTAAGGCACTCGTTTCCCATTCGGGCGTGTATGATTTGCGCAGTATGGCGGGTGAAACCGAGGAGTTGTGGTTTCCACAATGGGAGTTCAAGGGGATGCCCTGGGACAACCCGGATATGTACGCGAAGTGGTCACCCAGTTTTTTCGCCAGCAACTTCAAAACACCGACGCTAGTGTTGCACGGGGAACTCGATTACCGGGTTCCGGTCGGTCAGGGGATGCAATTATTCACTGCCCTGCAATTACAGAAAATCCCGTCGAAAATCGTACTGTTTCCAGACGAGGGACATTGGATATCGAAGCCTCAGAACAGCGTGCTGTGGTACGACCAGTTCCTCGAATGGATCGGAGAATGGCTGAAAAAGGCATCAAATTAGTGGGTAAATGGCTTTTGGGGGTAGTCGCGCTGCTATCCGGTGTTGTGACTTCCTGCGGTGGAACAGCGGAGTCCAGGCTGCGAAAGACGCTGGCGGCGCAGACGACGGGCGTAATCCAATTGCCGGGAGGGGTGATCGAAGTCTCCTCCGAATTGCGGCTCGCGCCGGGCGCGCACGATCTGGACATCGCGGGCGGAGGGACTCTTTTCAAAGCGGCGAAGGATTTCAAGGGGCGCGCGATTTTCGTTGTAGAGAATGCGCGCGGCATCCGGTTTCGCGATTTTTCAATCGATGGTAATCGGGGGACGTTCGAGCAGCCGATGGAGATGGCGCCGCCCGAAAATGCGTTCCGGATCTTCTATTCGCACAACGGCATCGTGTTGGATCAAGTAGCCGGGGTGGAGATTTCCGACGTGCAATTCGCGGCTGTACCGGCGTTCGCGATCATTGCGAGCCGGTCGTCGAAAATCAGGATCAAGAGCGTGCTGGTAGAGGATTCGGGGACGCGCAACGCAAAGGGCCGCAACAACACCACCGGAGGAATTGTGATCGAAGAGGGCTCCTCCGATTTCGAGGTAAAGGAGTCGCGCTTCCGGCGGATTCGCGGAAATGGATTATGGACGCATTCGTTGTATACGTCACCGATTCTGCATGACGGGCTGTTCGCGGGAAATCGATTCGAGACTATTGGACGCGACGCCATTGAAGTAGGCGCGGCGACGCGCGTGCGCGTGGAGGACAACACGGGGGACCACATCGGCTATCCGCCGGAAGCGGTGGATGTCGAGAACCTGGGGACTCCGGTGGCGATCGACACGGCGGGGAATGTGGACCATTCCACATACGCGCGGAACCGGTTCGAAGAGGTCGACGGGAAGTGTATCGACCTGGACGGATTTCACGACGGGTCGATCGTGGAAAATAAATGCACCAACCGGGGCTCGCCCGTTTCCTATCCTTACGGACATTTCGGAATCGTGATGAATAATACGGATCCGAACATGCACTCTGAGAACATCGACATCCGCGGCAACGTTATCGACGGCACCAAATTCGGAGGTCTGTTCCTAATGGGCAGAGGACATCGGGTTACCGACAATCTGTTCTTGCACTTGAATAAAGCTGAGTGCAATGAGAACGCGAAACAGTTCGGATGCATTTATAAGAAGGATGAGCCGGAGATGCTCGAGACGGGGATCTATCTAAGTAGGGGCGTAGTGCGGATGGAAGACGTCGAGGGCAACGTGATTCGAGGAAATACGATATCCGGGCACAAGATGAAGTCGCGCTGTATCGCAGCGGGTCCGGGGGTGAATCTTAAGAAGAATTCCATTGGCCCGAATACCTGTGAGGATTTCACGCTGGAGCCGAAGCATCCGTTTCGGCCGGGGACGCCGGGCGGGGGCGGGGTGAAAAAGGCGCGATAAACTGTGCATGACCGCTCTCGTGGGTCGCGGTTCTGAAGAGAGCATGGTGGGAATCGTCCGCTTCCTGCGGTCGCGGCTCGGTACATACGGCAAATGGTGTTAGGACGGCGCGAGGAAAAAGGTCGACGTCCGCTTAAGATCTTTTACGATCTGGCCGGTTAATGCCCGTGGCAGCCGCAGCCGATTGAGAGTATAGTGGATGCAACGCCGCGAGGCGATTTGTGGATAACGGGGAGCACCGGTGCAAAGTGCGCTGCGAAAGTTCGTCGCGCCTGTTGTGCTTACAACGGGTTTGTTGTGTCTGAGCGTGGCAAACAGCTTTGCTCAGGAAGTGCAGCCGCCTCCGCAGGAGCCGGCCAAGGATGTCGCGCCGGTTCGCGCTCTTTTGAACCCCGATGAGCAAAATGCTCCCGTCGTTCCCTATACGCCCATCACTTTAAAACAGAAGTACCAATATTCGCTCGAACAGATGTTCAGCGGTCCGCGGCTGATGGCGATCCTGACGCGCACGGCACTCGATCAGGTGGAAGTAAGCCCGCGCGGTTGGGGGTCGAACGCACCGTCGTTAGGGGTGCGCGTGGCGTCCGAATTCGGGCGCAGCTTCATCCGTGCGACCATTTCGTCCGGCATTCGCGCTCTGGATCACGAAGATCCGCGGTATTTTTATTCCCACAAGACCAGAAATATCGACCGGGTTAAATACGCGATCGCGCATACCTTTGAAGTTCGCAACGATAACGGATCCATGATGCCGGCTTATAGCCGGTTCTTTGGCGACCTCGGGATGCCGTTTCTGGCGCAGACCTGGCGTCCGAACGGCATCAATGCTCCGGACGCCTTCCGCTCCGCCGGCATCGCCATCGGAATGGGTATGGGGATGAATATCGCGCAGGAATTCTGGCCGGATGTGAAGCATGCGCTGCACCTGGGGCCCGGAACCGCGGCGCTGGTTTCACCCGGTACGATACACTAACAGCGAAACGCCGCACCTGATCGAGTATCTACTCCCAAGGAGCCCCGATGCCTTGCTTGCTGCTGCTGTTAACACTCGCGTTTCCGCGAGTGGCGATCGTCCTGCTGTTCTTTTTTTCGAACTTCCTGGAGCGGGCTTATCATTCGCTGCTGCTCATCATCGTCGGATTCATTTTCCTGCCGGTGACCACCATCGTGTACGCATGGATCGTGAACACGAATCATCCTGTCGAGGGGCTTTATTTGGTGGCGGTGATCATATCCGTGCTGGTCGATCTTGGGCTTCTCGGCCACGGGGCGCGCAGCAGCCGCAGGGATTAAACCTCCAGAAGATACGCCTCGGCGGGCATTTTCGTAAGCTCGGTGAGCGCGAATCCATACCACTGGAGCTGCCGTTCGTACTGCGTGCGGCGTTCCAACACGTCGGCGTCGGTCTTAAAATCGACAATCACCCAGCGGCCGTTTTCGACGAACGCGAGGTCCAGAATTCCCTCGAGCATTCGGCCGTCATTTAGCTTCAACACCAGAGGATATTCACGATGACAACGCGCAGCGGCGCGAGCCCGGCCGAAAAGAGGATGGTCCAGGGCCGCCTGCACAGCCTCCGCCGCGGCCTCCCTCTCTTCATCCGGCGAACCCAGCAGCCGCGTGTTCCAGTCGATCAGCTTTTGAATCGCTTCCGCATCCGCATCGAGCGGCGCATCGCGCATCACGTTGTGGATCAGCGTGCCGAATCGGCGGCCACCCGCGGTTCGAGACGCTCTTGCCACCTTGACGATTTCGACCGGAAGCGCGGCGCCGGGCGGCGCATCCAGTGCCTGGCTCGCGACAAATACATCATGCTCCGGACGGGAAGCCTGGGCGATCGCACCCGCGCGCGCCGCCTGCCATTCGCGATAGGCGCGCAGACTCGCGCCTCCGTCGTCGGCGAGAAGCTCCTTCTGATGAAAGCCCACTCCGCCTTCGACGTTCAAGGTGAGCTGCGAAGGATCCCACCACACTACGGTGTGCTCGCCGTGCTGCGGACGGACTTTTCCGGGCCGCACGGAGAACTCCTCTTCGCTAGCGAAATCCAGCGGCCGTTCCATAATGCTGGCGACGCCAAAATGGGGACAGCCGGCGGCAATTTCCGATTTACGCCAATTCGCGGGTGACGGATAAATCGCCTTGTCCAATGGAGAGAGCCATCCTCCTTCTGGAAATGCCTGATCGCCGACCGCGGGAATCACCAGCAGATCCCGAGCGCGCGTGGCGGCGACATAAGCCACCCGGACGCCCTCCGCACGATCCTTCACGCTTTCCTGGGCACCGTTTTCAACCAGCTCGCGCGGCGCACAGCGCAGCAGCCGGACAGCGCACAGGCGGCGATCGCCATCGACGTAGAGATCGGGATCGCGTACGGAGATGTTCGCCGTTAAGTCCGCCAGGATCACTACTGGAAACTCCAATCCCTTCGCTCCGTGCACGGTCATCAGGCGCACGCCATCGGAATCTTCTTCGAGCACCGGCGCCTCCGCCGCGTCCTCCTTCTCGGCTTGCGCGGCAAGCTCATCGACGAACCCTCGAAACGAAATTCCGCCCGACACTTCGTAGGAGCGCGCCAGGTCGGCGATGCGCGCGACGTTCGCAAGGATTTGATTGCCGCCCGGGCGCAGCACGAATCCCGCGTGGGCGCGCGTGGCTTCTAACAAAGCGTTCACCGTGACCGCAAACGGACGGCGATTGCGTTCGCGATGAAGGTCGCCAAGCAAGGCCAAGGCTTCTTCGACCTGGAGGAAATCCGGATCTTCTGTCGCCTCAAATTTGTGAAACGGGTACAATCGGCCGCGCTCATGCCGGTAGCGGAGCAGGACCTCGTCGCGAATCGCGAACAACGATCCCTTGAGGGTCGCGAAGACGCTGAGTTCGTCGTCCGGCCACTCGATGGCGGCCAGCCCCGCGCGCAGCGTTTCCACTTCCTCGCGTTTATGAAACGATTTCGATCCGGCGAGCAGGTGCGGCAGTCCGCGCGCCTCCAGCGCCCGGGCATATTCGCGCGTAAGATCCGATCCCCCCTGCGTGCGGCGGCGGAACAACACGGCCACGTCGCGCGCGCGAAATCCCCAATGACTTTCCTCCACCAGCCACGCGATGAACGCGGCGATGGCGTCGGGCAGGCATTTGTTCACCGCTTCCTTCGCGAGGCGCGATTTATATGGCCGGGGAACCGGCAGTACGATCACGCTGGGACGTCCATCGGCATCTTCTCTGTCCTTTTCAAGGGGAGCCCAATCCGCCTGCCCGCTTTCCACGTCGCCGGTCATTTCTGTTTCAAACGCGGCGTTAACGAAATGTTGAATATTTCGCACGGAGCGGAAGCTGCGCGTCAATTTTACGAACCCCACGCCGCGGTCTCTCAGGTCGTCTCGCACCTTCCGGTACAGCACGATATCGGCGCGCCGGAACTTGTAGATTGATTGCTTCGGATCTCCCACCAGGAAAAGTTTTCCCGGTTCCGGAGTCACGCGCCGCCAGTCGGTTTCATGGCGATCACCCGACGAGAGCAGCAGAAGAACCTCCGCCTGTAGCGGATCGGTATCCTGAAATTCGTCGATAAACAGGTGCGTAAAGCGGTCCTGCAAGTAGTGGCGAACGCTCGCGTCGTCGCGTACCAGGTCGCGCACCGCGATCAACAGATCCACGAAGTCCAGCTTGCCCGCGCGTCTCTTCCTGTCGCTATATTCGTCGACCAAGGTGCGCATTTCTTCGCGGAGTTCGACTGCCAGATCGGCGTCCGCCCGGCATCGGAACTCCTCAATCGAGCGCATCAGTTCCTCGCGGTGCAGGACCAATTGTTCGCGTCCCACTCCGCCGCCATATTCGCCGGACCCTTTTCGAAAATTGCGGCCAAGGTCGCGCCCGAGCTTGAGGAGAAGTCCTTCGAGCGTGTCATAATCGCGCGGCCCCGCGCTCTCCGCCTTGTCGATCCACCCCGCCAGCGCCCGCACCGGGGCCAGGTTGCGATACAAATAATCGGTGACGCGGCGCGGGTTCGCGCTCATTTCCGCCAGCTCGCGCGCCAGCCGCACCAGCGTCCTGATCTCCTCATCGCGATCGAATGTGTCGCGCAGCCACGGCGCCGGATAGTCGCGCCATTCGACGAGTTTTTTCCCGGCCCACATCAACTGCTCGATGGGCGGGGACTGGTCCCAGGAATCGCGCCACGCCAGCCTCGCAAACGCGCGCCGCAGACCGGGAGACGACTTTGCGAGACCTTTTTCAAGCCAGCGCCGAAAGGATTTTTGATACAACCGATGGCTTTCCTGATCTGTCAATTCCTGGAAATCGGGGTCGACGCGCGCCTCCACCGGCCGCTCCCGCAGAATTTGCGCGCAGAACGAATGGATGGTTCCAATCGACGCTTCTTCCAGGCGCTGCAACGCGTCTTCGAGCGCCGGCTTCCGGAGACGTTCCTGGTCCAACTCCGCGCGGAGCTTTAGTTTCAGCTCACCAGCGGCCTTGTTCGTGAATGTCACCGCCGCGATCCTGTCGATTGTCGTCTTCCGCTCCGCGAGAACCGCAACGATGCGCCCGACGAGCGCGGTGGTCTTGCCGGTGCCCGCCGACGCCTCGACAATGAGACTTTCATCGAGCGAAGTGCGAATCCTCCGCCGCGCCGCTTCATCGGATTCGAGGTGAGCAGCCGGATTCACGCCATGCTCCGAATTTCGAGCAGCAGCTCCAGACGCTCATCGCGGCGATTCTTTTTTCCCGCTCGAAATTCCTCGTACGGGCCGCAAACCGGCCGGTAGTCGCAATGCACGCACGCTTCTTTATTAGGCGCGGGCGGCAGAAAACCGTGCTCGATGGATGCGTCGATGTTCTGCAACAACTTCGCCAGGATTCCGCGGGAACGCTCTGTAATCGCAATCTGCGTGTGCTTGTATTCACCCCGCTGCGTCGCGTACAGCAGCCTTCCGCACTCCACCTCCGAATCAAGCAAGCGCCGCGCCGCCAGGCCATAGAGCATCGGCTGAAGGAACAAGCCTCCGCCGACATACGCCGGCGGATTCTCCGGACACTTACCAGTTTTGTGATCGGTCACGCGCAGCACACCGCGCGTTCGATGCTTCTCCACCAGGTCGATGGACCCGCGTAAATGCACGCCTTCTTCGAGGATCGCCTCTTCCGTTGAGCTGGCCGGGTCGCGTCCGGTTCGTTCCCTGAGCCCGAATGCAAATTCGAAATGCACCGGAACCCACTCGTCGTCGTTCACCGCGATGTGCTGCAGCCAGCCGCGCAGATCGGTCCGTAAATCCTCGATCTCCGTATTCCACACACGCTCAATTGCGGGAGCAAGCTGGTCCGCGAATTCGGCGGCGACCTGGTCGAGCACGCGGTCCGCCAGGAGCAGCGCCGCCGGCAGCCTGTCCACATTTACCGGCAGCAACTCGGCACGTTTCAATTCTCCCAACAACCGGAACTGCACCGCGTGAAACAGCGCTCCGCGCGTCAGCGGGTCCATCTGTTCGAGCGGCGCCGGGCTTTCCCGGGGACGCAGCCCGTAAATACCGCTAAGCGCGAACTGATACGGACACACCGCGAATCTTTGGAGCGCCGAAGGAGACCACGCGCGCGCCGCCAGCCGATGCCGGCCCAGCGCCTCCAGCGTTCGCGCGTCACCAGAAATCAGGCCGTCCGATTCGCGCCAGCTCCGGCTTTCCCATCGATACCAGCGCGCCCGCAGCGACCGCGCCAGACGGTCGTTCGCTTGCATCAGGTATTGCGCGGACTGCTTCCCGTGGAGCGCGACCAGATCGTACTCCGCGTCGTCGATCGCATCCGACGCGAAACCTGGCGCGGGCCAATTGAGGCGCGCCGGCGCGGCTTCTCTGGTTCGCTCCTCGAACTTCTTCAGCTCCGGAAGACTGCCCTGAATCGCGCGCGGCAGCTCCAACGCATAGAATGATGGAACGCGCGGACGTGCTTCGGAGACATCCATGCGCGGATAGGACACCACCAGTTTTTCGTTCGCGGCCCCAACCGCCAGACGCAAGCGAACACGCTCCTGATCCACCCGGTGATGCCGCAGAGTCAGGTTCTCATCCACAATTTTGCGGAACACATCGAGCAATAAAGGATCTTCGAGAGCTTTCTGCGGAAATAGTCCTTCCGCCAAGCCCGGCAGAAATACGACCTCGAATTCCTGGCCGCGCGACTCCTCGATGGAACACACCAGCACGCGTCCATAGCGCCGGTCCGGCGGATCGCGCCGCAGAAATCCCAGTCGTTCGCCCAGCACGTCCCCCACTTCTTCGAGGCTCGCGGGACCTACTTCGCCCATGGGCTCGAATTCCGCGAGCACGCTCAAAACTCCCTCGGGATTTCGCAGCGCGCGCCGCGCCAGGGCCTCGAGCGATTCGAGCCAATCCTTCCACAAACCCTTCTCAGGCAGAGAGTCTAATGTTTCAATCAAAGGAAGGGCGAAGTGTTCGAACTGGCGAAGCTGTTCGAGCTGCCGTGCCGCGTGCCGCCGGGAACCCTCATCCTCTTCGCGCTCCAAGGCATCGAGGTGGAGCTCCAACTCGCGTTCCAGACCGCGCAACCGGCGCTCCCATCGATCGCTGCCGCCGATGACGGCAGCGTCCACCAATAATCTTTCCCAGGCGGACGGCGCGGGCTTCTCCGGATGATTCTCCGGCGCTTCCGGTGCAGCGGAGGAAAGCAATTCATCGTCCGCGCCTACCCAATCCGTAGCGCGGTCCGCGTTGTCGGGCAGCTGGCCTAAAGAAAGGTACTCTGCGAATCGCGATGCGGAACACTTTTCCGCGGCGCAGGCCAGCAGCGCGAGAAACGCCCTGCCGCCGGGGTCCGGACGGGCCGTGCCGCGGCTGAAATACGCCGGAATCCGCGCGCGCCGCAGCGCATCTTCGATCACCGGTTGATACCGCTCCGGGCTACGCAGCAGAATGGCGATCCGGTCGAACGCGACGCCCTGGCGTGTAAACCTCAGGATCCGCCGCGCGATTTCGACTGCTTCCAGAGCCTCGCCCGGCGCTGAAAAAATGTCAAAGGCCCCGTCGGATTCCTTGTATTTGGGGGGCGACACCGCGAATAAATACCGCCGCAGATGTTCCACTGAGGATTCCGGCTCATTCACATCCAGATCCTCGGCCGCTATCCCGAGAATTTTCTCCATCGTCTCGAAATCTGTCGTAACCGCCGCGCACACCGCGGGCGCCTGTCCGGCGATGCACGAAAAAAACTCGCGATGCGCCAACGAATCGAGCGGCGTATCGAGGAACAGCAGCGGCAACGCCAGCCACCGGTGCGACTTGGCATTTCCCGCGATTTCGAACACCGTGGACAAATCGGCGAGAGATCGTTCGGATAATTCCGCTGCGTAACGCCTGAGAAGCCGCGCCATATCCTCGCCCGGCGCCCCGGTTTTCTCCAGAGATTCCGGAGCTACGCGGGCGAGCCGCAGTTCGCCCAGAGTCCGCGCCAGCGCGCGGGCGAATCCGGGCATGGCCGCGACGCCGTCGAAATATGAAAATGACCGCGCCTCGCGCTCCCCATGAATCACCCGGGCGGCGATCGCCTCCGCGCCGAGCGCACTTAGCGGAGCCAATCCGCGCAAAGCCATCTCCGGCCGCGCCAACTCCGCGGCAAACTGGATCAGGGTGGCCCGGTGAAATCCGGCCCCGCCTGATGTCCTGTGCGCTATCCCTTCGCCTGCCAAATAGCTAGGGGAAATCAAGATCATTTCCGGGTATGCCGAAATATAGTCACTCAGAGCGTCTAAAAGCCTATGAGTCCACCGTGATTTAATCAAACGGCGCATGTTCTAAGTCTAATAGCTGACAGGAGAAAAAAATTAAAAAAGATTTCCAAAAACAGTAACCCCACCGGGGTTGTTAGCGTTTATACAGATAACTTAAATCCCCGTTACGACAGCGGGCGCTCTCACCCCTTTTCACCCATAGAAAGCGCCCGCTACTCCTCCCAAATCAATCGACGTTATCGAAAAGAACGGAGCTCAGATACCGCTCGCCGGCGTCCGGCAGAATGACGACGAACGTTTTTCCACGCATCTCCGGTTCCTGGGCGATGCGCACTGCCGCGGCAACCGCCGCCCCGCAGGAAATCCCGCTCAAAATCCCCTCTTCCCGCGATAACCGCCGTGCCATCTCGATCGATTCGTCATCGCCCGCCAGTTCCACCCGGTCGACCATCGTGAGGTCCAGCGTACCGGGAATAAATCCCGCGCCGATCCCTTGTATCCCGTGCGGACCCGGATGCAATTCCTCCCCCGCCAGCGCCTGCGTGATCACCGGGCTGCCCTCCGGCTCCACTCCCACGGAAATCAGCGGCCGCTTTTTTTCCACTTTGAAATAACGCGAAATACCGGTGATCGTCCCGCCCGTCCCGATCCCCGCGACGAGAACGTCCACGTTCCCCTGCGTGTCCTCGAAAATTTCAGGACCCGTGGTCTTCATGTGAATCTCCGGGTTCGCCGGATTTTGAAACTGCTGCAGCAGCACGAAGCGCTCTGGATCCGTCGCGACCATCTCCTCGGCCCTCTCAATCGACGCGCCCATTCCCAGCGCGCCATCGGTGAGGATCAATTTCGCCCCCAGCGCCTTCAGAACTTTTCTGCGTTCGAGAGACATGGTTTCGGGCATCAGCAGCGTAATCTTATACCCGCGCGCCGCCGCCACGAACGCCAGCGCGATTCCCGTATTGCCGCTGGTAGGCTCGATCAACTCCTTGCCCGGCTTGAGAATCCCCCGGCGCTCCGCGTCCCAGATCATCGACGCGCCGATGCGGCACTTCACGGAATACGCGGGATTGCGCCCTTCGATCTTCGCGAGCATGGTCACCGGCGCGCCGTCGGTAACGCGGTTCAGGCGCACCAGCGGAGTGCGGCCGATGCTGAAGGAATTATCGGAATAAACCATTAAATCTCCCAGTTGGGAACATAGCGCGTCTGCATTTCTTTCCAGCGGCGGACCAGCTCTGCGAAGGTGGTGCGGTCCAGCACGCCGGAGATCGCCAGGTCGACCCGCTTCCAGATATCGGTAAACGCGTCGGGACTCGCGCGCTTGGCTTTCTTGCCCTCTTCGACGAATTTCAGAACCTCGCCGATGGTGATCTGATCGGCCGGCCGCGCCAGCCGATAGCCGCCCTCGGCGCCGCGGCGCGATTCGACGAAGCCTCCCTGCTTCAGGCTGGCGAGAATCAACTCCAGAAATTTCTGCGGGATTTTTTGCCGGTTGGCGATGTCCGCAATCTTAACCGGTTCACCAACCGGCTGCGTGGCCAGGTCGAAGATCGCTTGCAGGGCATACTCGCCCTTTACGGAAATATTCATCGCCCCGTCAAATAGAAATTGTACTCGACGCCGCAACAACTCGCTGTGCGGCCCTTTCATTCGGCTCACCGACCTGGCCCTGCAGGCGGGAATGTAGCCTATTAAAGCACGTAAGTTCCCAGCATCCCTTCTATCGCCGCCAATGTTCCTATGTTCCAGGGAACCACTCCGAACAGCAGGGCCGTATGACCTTCGCCGACCCACAAACTGGGTGTCACGACCAGAATGGTTGAGGAGATCAGCATCGAGGCAGAACGGTTCTTGAAGATCTGATCGATGCGTAAAGTAAACCAAATACGCCCTCGCCAGAGAGTATCGGCGACCGTCATCGCCAGTTCGCCCGGATTCTACCGGTTCGAGCCTTTAAGCCGGCGGTCTCCGCCTCGCTCATCGACCTCTTCAAAGCGAGAGCGGCTCGGATGGCATTCTCACGGCGTTCTTGCTCGGCAAGGTAGAGTTCCAGTGCTTCGGGCCACCACCGTCGAGAACCCTTTCTTCCCTCTTCTCGCAGCCAATGCAAGAAGGCGCGCGTGACACTCCGGGTCAATCTCAATGGTGATTCGCATCTACTCCAATTCTCGCCTGCATTCGCATGGATGCCGCACCGCTCTACCGAGGCGCGACCACAGGGAGCGGTCGCTTCCGCCGGAATGCCCTATTCCGAATGCAGCGGCAGCTCAATCGAAACCAGCAGCCCCGGACCCGCATTCTTCGCCGTCATCGTCCCATGATGCACCGTTACCGCGCGATGCGCGATCGCCAGTCCCAGCCCCACTCCGCCGGTCGTCGAATCCCGCGATTGGTCCACCCGGAAGAACGGCTTGAAAATCTTCGGCAGCTCAGCTTCCGGCACACCCGGCCCGTAATCGCGTACCGAAATCTCCGCGTCGTCATGATCGGACGCCAGCCGCACCTCGACCGGCGTCCCCTCCGGCGCGTAGCGAATCGCGTTGCGCACGATGTTCTCCATCGCCCGGCGCAGCAGTTCGCGATCGCCGCGGAAATGCAGCGCTGCCGATGTTTCCAGGTTCACCCGGCAGCCTCTCGCCTCGGCCTCGACCGCGCAATCGTCCACTACTTCGCGCAGAAAATCGTTCAGCGGAAGGTCCGTCAAATTTCTCGACGACGGATCGCCTTCCGCGCGCGTCACCTGCAACAGGGCGCCCACCAGATCGGTCAGCCGTTCGATCTCTTTTTTCAACCGGGCCGTCGCCGCATTCCGATCCTCGGCCGTTCTGGATAATTCCGCCGCGAAACTCAGACGTGCGAGCGGAGTACGCAGCTCATGCGAAATGTCCTGCAAAAGACGCCGCTCCGCCGTTAGCAGCGTTTCCATGCGCTCCGCCATATCGTCGAAAGCGCGCCCCAGATTGCCGATTTCATCTCGCCTTCTGGAATGCACGCGGGCTGAAAGATCGCCGCGCCCGAACCGGTCGACAGTGCGCGCCAGAGCCCGCAAAGGCGACGCCAGGTTCACCGCCAGCAGCCAGCACAACAGCGCAATTGCCACGAACACCAGCAAGTAGTAAGGAAGAAAATTCCACGGATCGTTGTTCATCGGCTGCGCGACCACGATCCACCGGTACGGAGTGTCGCGCGACGTGTTTGCCACCATCACATGCTGCTCTCCGCGATGACCGAGCGAGCTGAACATCCCGAACGGCCACGGCAGAGGCCGCGCCTGCTTTTGCGTCAGCCATGCGGATCGATCCTCGCCGGTGACCAGATCCCGGCCCGACGCATCGGTCAAATGATGCTCGATCTGGAAATGCCGGTCCACCCTTTCGATATACGCCTGCAATTTCGGCACACCCCCCGATTCGTACGCCTCCCGCGCTTCCATCATTTGCCATGTAGAAGTTTTTTCGAATGGACCGCCATGCCCGAACGCGCGCACCTGCGCCGCCGCCGAGATCACCGCGAATGCCAGCAGCGAAAATAGCAGCGTCCCGAAGCACCACACCGCGACTTTGGCGTAAACGGATCTCATTCGGCCTTCCCGGACATGAACATGTATCCCACCCCGCGCACCGTGCGGATCGGCGTTCGATCGCCCCTCTCCAGCTTCTTCCTTAAATGACTGATATGCACGTCGAGCGACCTCTCATAAGGATTCGACTCCCTCTGATGCAGCACCGCCGTCAGTTCATCGCGCGAAACAATGCGCCCCGCCGACCGCGCCAGCAGGTCTAAAATATCGAACTCGATCGAAGTGACCTCTACGCGTTCCGTTCCCGACCAAACCTGTCGCGAACGCTCGTCGAGCGTAAGTCCGTCGATCTCAAAAGTCTGCGCTTTACCCTGCTCCGTCGCACCCGCGCGCCGCAGCACGGCTCGTATGCGCGCCAATAATTCGTCGGGACCAAAGGGCTTCGGAAGATAATCGTCAGCACCCGCGTTCAAGCCCGCGATGCGATCCCGTTCCTCCGTGCGCGCCGTCAGCATGATCACCGGCACGCTGCTCCTGCGCCGCAGTTGCTTCAACACTTCGAAGCCGTCCAGCACCGGCAGCATTCCATCCAAAATCACCAGGTCAAAATTTCCTTCGAGCGCGCGGGACAAGCCTCGCCGCCCGTCATGCGCGGCCTCCAGCGACAACCCATGCTGCGAAAAAAAATCTGACATCAGGGCGCAAAGCTCCGTGTCATCCTCCACTAAAAGGATAGATTTTTCCGCCATCTCTATCTTTGTTGTAACCCATCGCGAGCCGTCTACGTAGCCGTTTTACAAAACTTAACGGTCTGAAGCGGCTGTCTTGTCGTCTGATAGAAGTAATGAACAGGTTATTTGCAGGGCTGTTTCTATGCGCCGTCGCCTTCGCGCAGCCCAAGGCGATTCTCGGCTCGATCAGCGCGTTCAAAGCGGAAGACGCAGTCGTGGTGGTGAAACCAGACAATACCGATGCGGTAAACGTGAAGCTTACGCCGGAGACTATTTTCAAACGCGTCGCCCCCGGCCAGAACGATTTGAAAAACGCCGCCGATATGAAGATGACCGATATGGCTCTCGGCGATCGCGTGCTGGTGTCATTCAAGCCCGGCACCACCGAAGCCGCGCGCATCGTAGTGATGTCCGCCACCGATATTACGAAACGCAACGAAGCCGATCGCCTGGATTGGACCAAGCGCGGCATATCCGGTGTAGTAACCGCCAAAACCCCGACCACCGTAACACTCAAAATGCGCGGCCTGACCGGAGAAACCATCTCGACCGTAACCGTCGACGATAAGACCTCGTACCGCCGCTACGATACCGATTCCGTAAAATTCGCCGACGCCCGCATCAGCAAGCTCGATGAAGTCAGCATCGGCGACCAGCTGCGCGCCCGCGGCGTCAAAAGCGATGACGGATCGAAAGTATCCGCCGAAGAAGTGGTCTTCGGAACCTTCGTCACGAAAGCCGGCACCATCACCGCCATTAATCCCGATACCAAAGAGATGACCGTCGCCGAACTTGGAACCAACAAGCCCCTGGTCATAAAATTCACCGCCGATTCGCAGATCAAGAAAATGCCGGATATGGCCGGAATGCCGATGGGTCGTGGCGGACCTCCCTCGGCAGGCGCAGGACCCGCCGGAGCGCCGCGCATGCCCGACATGTCGCAAATGCTCGACCGTATGCCGGCCGCGAAGCTTGACGAGTTAAAGCCCGGCGAAAAAATCGTCGTCTCCAGCACCAAGGGCGCGAAACCTGACGAGATAACCGCAATCATGCTCCTCGGCAACGCGGGCATGCTGATTCAAATGGCCACCGTCCCCAGCGGCCGTGGCGCAGGAGCCCCGCAGGGCGCGGGTGGAATGGGCATGGGCGGACTCCAGACTCTGGACCTCCCCTCCATGATCATGAACTAAAAAACAAAATGAAAATTATATTGATTTGTGCACTCGTCGTGTGTTCGTTCGCATTCGCGCAGACGCCCGTGAGCCTTCACGGCACCGTGACCGATCCTTCCGGCGCCCTCGTTCCCGGCGCTCTGGTGCAGCTTCGAGGACCTGGTCCCGAGCTGCGCGCGACCTCCGATGACAAAGGGCAATATTCCTTCGCCGCGCTTCAGCCCGGCAAATACACCATCCGCGTGATCGCCAAGGGATTCACCGTCGGCCAGAAACAAGGATTCGATATCGCCTCTCCGCAGACGCTCGATATTCAGCTCACTATTGAGGCTGATTCGCAGGTCGTAAACGTCGAAGAAACCGCCGGCCAGGTGACCACCGATCCCGGTTCGAACGGCGATGCGCTGGTGCTCCACGCCAAGGAACTCGAAGCGCTCTCCGACGATCCCGACGAACTCGCGCAACAGCTGCAAGCCATGGCCGGACCCGCCAGCCGGTCCCAGCGGTGGACAGATTTATATCGATGGATTCACCGGCGGCAACCTGCCTCCCAAATCCTCCATCCGCGAAATCCGCATCAATTCGAATCCCTACGCGCCCGAATTCGATATGCCCGGCTTCGGACGAATTGAAATTCTCACCAAGCCCGGCAGCGATAGTTTTCATGGACAGGCTTTTGGACAGTTCAACAATCAGGATTTCAATTCGCGCAGCGCGCTCTTCACAGGATCCTCGCTGCCGCCTTACAAGCAGATCTTCGAAGGCTTCAGCGTCACCGGGCCCATCAGGAAAAACAAAGCCTCCTTCACTTTCGACTTCGACCGCCGCGATATTACAGAAAACGCGTTCATCCTGGCCACCACGCTCGATAACAATTTCAATCCCGTGACCATCAATCAAGGCGTGGTGACGCCGCAGACGCGCATGACCATTACGCCTCGCATCGATTACGCGATCAACGATAAAAACACGCTGATCGTGCGCTATCAGAACACCCACATCGGCCAGGACGACAACGGCGTCGGCAGCTACAATCTCTTGTCGCAGGCGTATAACACCAGGAATCAGGAAAACACCGTCCAGCTCACGGAGACCGCCATGCTGAGCGCAACAACAATCAATGAAACGCGCTTCCAATATTCGCACGTGACCTCCAGCAACATCGCCGCCTCCGACGCGCCGCAGATCAACGTGCCCGGATCCTTCGTCAGTGGAGGCTCCGCGCTCGGCAACTTCGGCAGCACCCAAAATAATCTCGAGCTGACCAACAACACCACTCACATCTTCGGCAAGCATTCGTTCAAATGGGGCGCCCGCGCCCGCGAATTTTTCCTCAGCAATACCTCGGAAACCAATTTCAACGGATCTTACACGTTCCTCGGCGGGACCGGTCCGCTGCTCGACTCCAATAACCAGCCGATCGCCGGAACCACCGAGGCGCTCACCGCGCTCCAGGTGTATCAGCGTACATTGATGGGCGACGCACAGGGCTTGAGCACGGGCGCCATCCAATTTCAACTGGGTGCCGGAATCCCCACGCTCAGCGTGCGCCAGTTCGATATTGGAGTCTACTTCAACGACGATTGGCGCCTGCTGCCGAACCTGACTCTGAGCCTCGGCCTGCGCTATGAGAATCAGACCAACATCAGCAATAACTCGGATTTTGCGCCTAGAATCGGCTTCGCGTGGGGAGTCGACGCGCACGGCAACACTCCGGCGAAAACCGTCCTGCGCGGCGGCGTCGGCACGTTTTATTCGCGCATCCCTCTCGGCTCCACGCTCAACGCCGAGCTTTATAACGGCATCACGCAGCAGTCCTATTTCATCACCGACCCAACCTTTTACCCCGCGATTCCCAACCCCAGCCAGTTGACGAAATCGCCCCAGCAGTTGCAGGAACTGTACTCGGGAATCGTCGCGCCGCGCATCTATCAAGGCAGCATCGGAGTCGACCGGACCATCAACAAATACGCGCGCATCAGCGCCCAGTACATGGCCAATCGCGGCGTGCATCTGTCCCGCTCGTTGAACATCAACACGCCCATCAACGGAATCTATCCGTACGGCAATCCCACGTTGCTCGAGCTCTCCGAATCGAACGGCTTCAGCCGCCAGGATCAGCTCATCGTTTCGCCCAACGTCAACTACAAAAAGTTTTTCCTGTTCGGCTTCTATGCCTATTCGCACGGCAAGGACGATAACGAAGGCGCTCCCGCGAATCCTTATAATCTGAAAGCCGAATGGGGTCCCTCCACCTTCGCCGACGTCCGCAATCGCGCGGTGATCGGCACCAACATTCCTCTGCCCTATCAGATCAGCGTCAGTCCTTTTCTGATCATGAGCAGCGGAACGCCGTACAACATCACCACCGGCATCGATTCGCTAGATGCAGGCGTCGCCGCGGAGCGTCCTTCACTCGCCGTAAACGTCCCAGCCGCAAGCTGCGGGGGAACCGGGCTCAAATATGAACCCGGCTACGGATGCTTCAATCTAAATCCCGCTCCCGGCACGGCGATAGAACGCAACTACGGCCGCGGCCCCGCGAATGAAACCTTAATGCTGCGCATCGCGCGCACCTGGGCCTTCGTGAATAAAGAAGGCACCACCCAGTTCCAGCCTCAAAGCGGACCCGGTGGACCTCCTCCCGGCGGAGGCGGTGGTGGCCCCCGTGGCGGAGGCGGCGGCGGGCCCATGATGTTCGGCGGCGGCGGAACAGCCGGCAAGAAGTACTCTCTCACCGCGAGCGTCCAAGCTTCAAACGTCCTGAATCACACCAATCTAGGACCGCCCGTAGGAAACCTCTCCTCGCCCTTCTTCGGCGAGTCCATCAGCCTCGCGCAAGGCTTCGGCCCCCCCGGAGGAGGCAGCGGAGGCTCGCCCACCTACAACCGAAAAATCACCCTGCAGTTAAGATTCACCTTCTGACGCCCAGTCTACCTCTGTGTCTGTGGCGCACGCCTCCACGCGTGCCGCGTCGACATTCGTGTCGACGTGTTTTAACACGAAGCGATCTCCAACACTACTTCCCCACCCGCACATCACTCTCCGTATGCACCAACACCACAGGATCGAACCCATACCGCCCCATCCCCTCCCCATAAATCGAAATCCCGTGGTCCGCCTCAATCCGAATCATCACATCCGACGCCTTCCCTGGACCCGCAACCGCAACCCGCGTCAAATACCCATAGCTGGCATGATGAAACGCCGCCACACTGGATAAGAACCCGCGAGCATCCGCCGGATCATCCGCCAGCGCAACCTCGCCCGCGTCAACTCCGCCAATCACCACGTGGACCTTCCCCGGATACTTACGCACATCCGTCTGCGGATAATCCACCGGCTTCTGCCTCCACGGCCAATCGAGCTTGGCCGTCCCCGCATGAGTCCCCATCTCAGCCAACAACTCGATTCTCGACACGCCAGCCGCAACCACGAACTCCGGCAAAGTCACCCGATAGCCCACTTCAGCCTGCCCCGAAGCCCAAAATTTCCCCGGATGAATCCCGCTGTCCGGCCCCGATTCCCGAGTCTCAATCGGAGCAAATCGCAACGCGACCAGCTTAGGATCGATCACTTCAATCCGAGGCGACATCGCCGACCGCGTAGCCACATTCACGAAATTCGCCGCAATTCTCTGTCCCGCTTGCATCCAACAACTCCATAGCGACCGCCCCCGTAAACGGCCTGCTCCCCGGCACCCTCACCTCCAGAGGAGCCTGACTAATCACCCGAGCCCGTCTCCCACTTCACCGCCCGCGTCTCCGGAGCCGTCGACACCGCCGCCCCGAAATCGTCCGTCCCCGTCAGCCACCACCGCAGCGAAGCCTGCCCCGTCCGCCCCGAAAAATGACTCACAAACACCGGCAGCGAAAACACCGGAGCCTTCATCATCGGAGGATCGTCATACCCGATATAATCCTCGCCCTGCAAATCCCGCGTGCCCATCCCCGGCACATACGCGTCATACCCGAACTCCTTCGCCGACCGGTCGTAGTTATAAAACCCGTTATGCTCCCACTCAATGTCCGACAGTTCCGTATAGATATACCCCTGCACCTTTTCATGCCGCCGCAGCTCGTTGGTCAAGTAATGGAATCCCCACGAAACATCGCGATCCCCTCCCCCCGCGCTCACCGACCCGTACTCGGAATTAATCAACGGAGCCGTATCCTGCACCCGATCCTTCACGAAATTAAAATTCGACCCCGCCATCGTGTTCGCCACCACATTTTCAATCGCCGCCTTCGCCCGCTGATAGTCGTCGATGTAAAAATGCCACGAATTAATATCGGTCGCGACGTGATCCCGCTTGTCCGCCGAATTATCCTCGACCAGCCGCGATGGATCCGTCTGTTTCATCTCCCTCCACATCGCCTCCACCCATTTCTGCGTGTCCAAATTCTGCGGATAAGCCGGCTGCGAATTGCGGAAATACGATAACCCCCAAGTCTCATTAAAAGCCACCCACGCGAAAATCGCAGGATGATTCCGGTCCCGGGCAATCGTCGCCCGCATCGTCTCTTCCCACGCCCCCCGCTTCGCCGGATTCTGAAACGACGCGCTAGGCATGTCCTGCATGATCAGCACACCCAGCCTGTCCGCCCAATAAAGCCTCCGCGGCTCATCGGCCTTAATATGGATACGCAAAAACTGAATCCCGGCAGCTTTGGCCAGTTCCATGTCATGCTTCAGAAACTCGTCCGAAGGCGCGGTATAAATCCCCTTCGGATTGAACGACTGATCCAGCGCCCCGCGCCAATAAACCGGCTGCCCATTCAGAAAAATCGACTCGTGCGTCAGATCCCCAAACTTCCCGCGCGAAATCGTCCGCAGCCCGAAGTATGTCTTCACCCGATCCTCGCTGCTTTCGAGAGTAACCTCGTACAGGGCCGGCGAATCTGGCGTCCAAAGCCTAGGATTTTCGATGGGAATCGAAGAGCGCCAGTGGCCCATTTTGAGTTCGACGTCAGCCGCTTTAATCCCCGCACCCGTCACGCGGATTCTAAAATCTGCTTCACTTGGCTGCGGCGCATCTACGGTAACTCTCGCGATGGGTGACGGCACAGCATCGATATCGATGAACCACTTCTCTCCCTGTTGCCGCGGCGTTAGCGCGAAGCTCTTTATATGATGTTCCGGCCTCGCCTCCAGCCAAACCGTCTGCCAGATCCCGCTCGTATACGTGTACCACCCCGGAGTCTGCTTCCCCACCGGCAATTCCTGATCCGTAGGATCAAACGCCCGCACCACCACCGTCGCCGATTCCCCCGCCTTCGCAACATTATTCAAATCGAACTCAAACGCCGAATACCCCCCATGATGCGACCCCAGCTCTTTCCCGTTCACCCAAACCTGCGCCTCTTCATCCACCGCATCGAAGTGCAGCCACGCATGCTTCCCCTTCCAATCCGAAGGAATCGTAAACGTCCGCCGGTACCACCCCGTAGTCTCGCCCTTCTTCGCGACACCCGACAGCTCGCTCTCCCAACAAAACGGCACCGTGATCGACCGCCCGAACTTATCGTCGAACCCGAAATCCCACTTGCCGTTCAGCGTCATCCACTGCGCCCGCTCAAAATCCGGACGAGGATGTTCCGGCCGCTGCGCCAACAACGCTCCCGCAGCCGCGAAAAACAGGACGAGTCTCATGATGCTATTCTGGCGCAAATCGCGTAACCATGAAATTCCGGCCAACGAACGCTCTCCTAAGCCTCCTGATCATCGTCGCCTTATCACTCCTAGTCACGAAAACCCGCATCTTCCTCGACCCCGGCAACCTCACCGACATCCTCCGCCAAGTCTCCGTGACAGGCATCATCGCCCTGGCAATGACCTTCGTGATCCTGACCGCCGGCATCGATCTAAGCGTCGGCAGCACGCTAGCCCTCGCGACATCTGTAGTCGCCATGCACCTGAAACCCGACTCCAGCATCACCATCGCGATCCTCCTAGCCCTCCTAGCCTCCGCCCTGGTAGGCGCCCTCAACGGAGCCTGCGTCGCCCTGCTAAAAATCCAGCCGTTCATCGTCACGCTAGCCACCATGATCGGCATCCGAGGCTTCGCCAAATGGCTGACCGGCAACGCCAATATCGACATCGGATTCGGCCAGGACACAGCCGCCCGCTTCGCCGAACTATTGCGCACAAAAACCGTAGTAATCGGCGCCTGGACGGTCCTCTCCATCGTCTTCTGGCTTTTACTCCAGCGAACCGTCTTCGGCCGAAACGTCCGAGCCATTGGCGACAACGAACACGCCGCCCTCTACGCCGGATTGCCCATCCGCACCATCAAAATCCTGGTCTACACGCTAGCTGGCTTAGCCGCCGGAATCGCCGGAGTCCTCTACGCCGCCCAAAATCATCAAGGAAACCCCAACGCCGGCGTAGCCTACGAACTGGACGCGATAGCAGCCGTAGTCATCGGAGGCACCAAACTATCAGGCGGCAGTGGCTCGATCGGAGGCACTATCATAGGCACCCTGACCATCGGCGTCCTGACCAACATGCTGCGATTGAACAACATCGACAGTAACGTCGAAATGATGCTGAAGGCCGTCATCATCGTGCTGGCCGTCACTGTGCAAAAGCGCTCCTGGGTATAGTACTGGTATTGACTTTAGGTACAGCACTAGGACATACTCCAGCGACCATTTGTTTCGGAGCTTAATTAGGAGGAAAGTCCATGCTAAAGTGCGTCTCTGAGTTGCGGGTGGTCGGTTTTGCCGCTTTGATCGTGTTTGCATCCGGTGCGCTGCACGCACAAACCCCGGTCCGTTCGCTCATTACGGGCAAGACCGATGAGAGCAACCTGGTGAGACTGCGAGGCAATACCCGTCCTGAAGCGACGGCCCAGAACGATCTCGGCCGGGTGGCCGACGATATGGCGATGGACCACATGTTCCTTCAGCTCCAACGGGCTCCGGAAAGGGAACAAGCCCTGGTTGCCATGATCGACCAGCTGCACGACCGGAAGTCCGCGAATTTCCACCACTGGCTGACCCCAGAGCAGTTCGGACAGAATTACGGCCTGGGAGAAGCGGATCTTAATGTAATTAAAGGCTGGCTGGGGGCCCACGGCTTTACGGTGAACGTTCTTTATCCGAACCGCATGCTGCTGGATTTCTCCGGCACGGCCGGCCAGGTTCGAGCGACTTTCCACACCGAGATTCATCATCTTTCGGTGAACGGAGAGACGCATCTCGCAAATATGAGCGATCCGCAGATTCCGGCCGCGCTGGCGCCGGCGGTGGCGGGCGTCGTGTCCCTGAACGACTTCCGGCCGCGCAAAATGTTCAAGCGCGTCCCACACAACGCCGGTACGGATTTTACCATTAACATGGCTTGCGGATTCCTGACCGATCTCCGGGACGGCACTTCGAGTTGCGAGGCGCTGATGCCGGGAGACCTGGCGACGATTTACAACTTAAATCCTGTGTTCAGCGCGGGGATTTCGGGCAAGGGCCAAACCATCGTGGTGATCGAGGATGAGGACGCTTATAGTCTCGGCGACTGGAGTTCCTTCCGCAAAGTGGCGGGGCTGGCTCGGACCTATCCTTATGGGACCATCAGCCAGACTCATCCCGCCCCTCCCGTCGGAACCAACAACTGTACCGACCCCGGTGACCTCAACGACACTACCGACGACGAAGTCGCGATCGATATGGAATGGGCCAGCGCCGCCGCGCCAAACGCCGCGATTCAAGTGGCAGTCTGTAAAGACTCGGGTTCGACTTTCGGCGGCCTGATCGCCTTGCAGAATCTTCTCAATGCCCCCGGTGCCAGCACCACCGGACCGGCCATCGTCAGTATCAGTTACGGCGAATCGGAGTCACAGAACGGAGCCACGCAAAACGCCGCTTATAACTCCACTTATCAACAGGGCGTAGCCGAGGGCGTGTCGATTTTCGTTTCCTCGGGTGACGAGGGTCCAGCCAGTTCGAACGCCAACGGCGCAGACTCCACTAAAGGCATCACAGTGAGCGGATTCACCTCTACGCCCTACAATATCTCGGTGGGCGGCACGGATTTTGGGGATTCCTACGCGGGCACCACCAGCACCTATTGGACCGCCTCGAACACCGCGAATTACGGTTCGGCAAAGTCGTACATTCCGGAGATCCCCTGGAACGACTCCTGCGCCGATTCGATCATCGTCAATTTCCTGAGTACTTATTATTCTTCGAATTTGATCAACGGCTTCGGTCCCAGCGGGACCGGCTTGTGCAATACCTATCCGTTCAACAGCAGCTCCGAGCTGCTGACCACCGGTTCCGGCAGCGGCGGTCCCAGTAATTGCGCGACCGGAGCTCCTTCCACCAGTGGCGCTCCCGCCTCGGGCGGCACCTGCGCCGGATACGCGAAGCCCTCGTGGCAGTCCGTTGTTGGCAATCCGAGCGACGGCGTGCGCGATATCCCGGACGTTTCCCTCATGGCGGCCAACGGCGTATGGAACCATTTCTACGTCATCTGCATGTCCAATCCGGCCGAAGTCAGTGGAGGCTACGCGTCTCCGTGCAGCAACCCGGTTACGGTGTGGCCCGGGTTTGGAGGAACCTCCGTCTCCTCGCCCATTTGGGCCGGGATCCAGGCGCTGGTGAATCAGCAGAGCGGTGAGCGGTGGGGCAACGCGAATACGGTTTACTACCAGATCGCGAATTCCGAATATGGAGCCAGCGGCAATGCCTCCTGCAACTCCAGCCTGGGAAATGCCGTGGGCCCCGGATGCGTTTTCTACGACGTCACCCAGGGTTCCATTTATCTTCCCTGCGCCACGACCGGCAGCGGAAGCGCTGCACGGCTTTACAACTGCTATCGGCCGTCGGCTACGGATAAAACCACCGATTACGGTGTGATGTCCGCCGCGCCGATGACTTTCCCGGGGCTGGGGGGACCGGGGCCGGTGACGAATCTGAATGTGACCGCGGCGGGCGGGGGCACGACTTCCTATACCTCGGCTCCCACGTGCGCGATTACGGGGGATGCGGGTACGGGAGCGACTTGCACCGCCTCCATTTCCGGCCTGGTCACAGCACTTTCGCTCACCGCGAATGGCACCGGTTACACGACCGCGAGTCCTCCGTCATGTGCGTTGACCGGGGGCGGCGGTTTGGGCGCCACTTGCAGCACCACCGTGAACGCCGGTGGGACGATCGCGCTTACCCTGCAAAGCGGTGGACAGGGATACACCTCCGCGCCCACGTGCACTTTGTCGGGTGGCTCCGGGAGCGGCGCGACTTGCACCGCGGCCGAAGGTACCGGCGTGACCGGAATTACGCTTACCGCGGGCGGCTCGGGCTATACGACCGACCCGACCTGTACCCTGACCGGTGGCGGCGGATCGCCCACGGCGGCCTGCGCGTCCGTTATTAACGGCGTCACCAGTCTTTCGCCGCAAGCTTATCCAGCGGGAACAGGTTGGGATTTCGCCACCGGCATCGGAACGGTAAACGTATACAACCTCGTTAATTCAACGGCGTGGACCTCGGCGCTGGTGCCGGCGGTCAGAGGGGGAGATCAATTATGATGAAGACTTTTTCAATTTCGGCACTGATTTTTTGTGGAGTATGGGGCGCATCGCAGGTGATGGGCGCTACTTCCTATTGCGACGCCATATCCGGCAACCTGGTGACGAACTGCGGATTCGAAACCGGCGATTTTACCGGCTGGACCCTTGGCGGGAACATGTTAAATCCCGGCGATAACTACTACGGCGTGGATGCCTATGATGCCAATAGCGGGAATTACGGCGCCTACATGAGTCAGGATTTTGTGGACGATAGCACGGTGCCTTTGGATCTGACGCAGACGCTGGCCACGATGGCGGGCCAATCCTATACCTTCATTTTCTGGCTGGAGCAGGATACGGCGCCGACGCCCGGTTACACCCACGCGTTTAGCGCGGACTGGAATTCGACCACCGTCCTCAATCTGACGCCGACAGTCGCATCGCCGGGCATAGTCGGCTCATTCACCCAGTACTCGTTTTCTGAAATGGCAACAAGTGCCAGCACCACATTGGCTTTCTCTTTTGAGAACGACGATACCTACTGGTCGTTTGACGATATCTCCGTGGCGGCTACGGCGACTCCTGAACCCGCTACCGGTCTTCTGGCGGGAATGGCGCTGTGCACTTTGGCCGGCTTCTTCTGGAAGCGGCGGCTCAGCGAGTAGTGAGCCGGACCTTGGCGCTTACGAAAAATTGGGGACTGCGTCAGAGCTTTGGGAAAACGCTCTTTCCGTGGGCGCCGCGTGGACAGAGCGGGCTGTCCCCACTTTTCGCCCCGGCCACTCACCCCTATTTTTCGCTTGACAATCCATCAGTCAACCCCCAATAATTGCTATCAACCGGGAGGCTGCCACGCCGCCTCCTCCTGCCTTTAGGAGACTTATGACCCTTCCAGTGAAGCAACAAGAAGTACTTCTCAGCAAAGGTTTCTCGCGGCGGCAGGTTGGCCGGATTGCGAGCTTATTGACAGCTGGAGCGGCACTGCCGTTTTATAACGAATTCGCCATGGCGCAGGACGCCGAGCGTCGAATGATGCGCGGGGCTGGACGGATGAACGATCCGGACATGGTGCGCATCAGTTCGAATGAAAATCCAATGGGTCCGTGCAAGGAGTGCCTGGAGGCGATGGCAACCATCGCTCCCCTGGCGTGGCGCTATTCTCCCATCGGGCCGCACCAGGATTTCGGGAAAACGGTGGCCGGCATCGAAGACGTGCCGGAAGATCACATCGCCGCGTTCGCCGGGTCCAGCGATCCTCTGCATCGCACCCAGTGCGCCTTCACCTCGCCCGAGCATAGCTGGACCATGGGCGAGCCCGGGTACGGCGCGGGCGCACCGGCGTTCATCGGATCGAAACTGCACCAGGTCCCTTTGCGCCCCGATTTCAGCCATGACGTCGAAGCCATGATCAAAGCCGATCCCGATGCCGGAGCCTATTACGTCTGCAATCCCAATAATCCCAGCGGCACGCTGACCGCCCGCAGAGACATCGAGTACCTCCTGGCCAACAAGAAAAAGGACGCGGTAGTGGTGATCGACGAAGCGTACATTCACTTCTCCGAGCACGCCCAGCCGTCGAGCGATCTTGTCGCCCAAGGCAAGGACGTAGTGGTCCTGCGCACCTTCTCGAAAATTTACGGTATGGCCGGAATTCGCGCCGGCTTCGCGATGGCCCGTCCGGACCTGCTCGCCAAGCTCCGTCCTTATGGAGCCGGCATGCAGCCGGTCATGGGACTGACCGGCGCCACGGCCAGCATGAAGGTAAAGGGTCTGATTCAGGAGCGCCGCGCCCTCTGCAAACAGATTCGCGAAAACACCTTCGAGTTCCTGGAAAAGAAGAACATCAAGTACGTTCCCAGCGAAGCGAACTTCTTCATGATGGAAGTCGGCCGTCCAGGCGCCGAGTTCGCCAAAGCCATGGCGGACAATAAAGTAATGATCGGCCGCATCTGGAAAGCGTGGCCCACCAAAGTCCGCGTAACCATCGGCACTCAAGCCGAAATGCTAAAATTCCAGTCCGCCGTCTCCAAAATCATGGCCTAAAAGTAGGACAGGTCCCCGACCTGTCCTCCCTGGGTTCGTTCCGAAAAGTAGGACAGGTCCCCGACCTGTCCTCCGTGGGTTCGTTCTGTAATCCACCCCTTGGGTTCGTTCCGTAATATTAGAACAGGTCCCCGACCTGCCCTCAATTCTCCACTGGCACCTTCTCCGCATGATCGACAACCAGTAAATCCAGCGGCATCTTCTTCGATTCCAACTTTAACCCCAGCTCCTCCTGCAACCCGGTAAGAATCGTCGCCACCGGATCAAACGGCGCCGACCCATCCGGCATATACTTCGAAATATTAATCTTCGCGTCATAGCGGCCAGCCAGGCCAGTCTGGTTGATCACCGGCACATGCAGAATGTTCGAAAGCATTTCCACAAACATATCCGCGGTAACTCCGTTTACTTCCACATTCATACGATTCTTATCCGCATTCACAACCGGTTCTCCATCGGACAATTGGGACTCATGAAACTTCGGTCCCCCTTTGGCCACCAGCAGCACGTATACCGAAACATCCTTGGTCTCTTTATGGAGCGTCAGTTTGAACCGCTCCGCCAGCAACGCCTGCAACATCAGCCGAAGCTGCTCCTCCGGGACGGCCTCAGACGCTTTGGCCGCAATATCGAACCGTTCAGAGCCCATCCAATCCGGTCCGGAGACCTGATATTCCATCACCTTATAAGCCCACCGGATCGCCGATTTCAAACTCACGTTCCGCAGGTTGAGCGTCCCTGGGTTCGTTTCGTATTTTTCCCTTCTGCTCTCCTTCACGCTGCCGGAATGGCTCGACCGAACCGACGCGACGTCAAAAACCGGCTGTCCCGATACCGCCGAAATCAACAGAACATAGCTTAAAATTCGCAGCATATGCCGCCTTTCCATACACATGACGTTGTCATCGGCGATTAATTACCAGCGTGCTATACTAGCTTTGTATAGAAAGTAAATCCGCTCCTTCTTCCTGTCTTTGCTCTTCCCTGTAAGGCTTGCTGATTCTTTCCCCCGAAAGACTAATGAAAACTTTTTCTGAATTTCCTGTGTCCGCCGTTTTGCAAGCGAACCTTGCCCAAAATAGCTTTGTGACTCCTACGCCTGTGCAATCGGAATCGATTCCGCCGGCGCTCGAAGGGCGGGACGTCGTTGCAACCGCGCAGACTGGAACCGGCAAGACGCTAGCCTTCGTGCTGCCTCTGCTCGAATCGCTGCTGAAGCAGCCCATTGAAACCGGCGTTAGCGCCGTCATCCTCAGCCCCACCCGCGAACTGGCCATCCAGATTCACGAGACTTTTGTGAAACTTGCCAAACACACCGGCATCCGCGACGCCGTCGTCGTCGGAGGCATGAGCGAGCATCCGCAGCTCGATTCAATCCGCCGCGGAGCCCGCGTGCTGATCGCCACCCCCGGCCGTTTGTCCGATTTCATTGAGCGCCGCCTGGTAAAGCTGTCGGGCGCCCGCATTCTGATCCTCGATGAAGCCGACCGCATGCTGGACATGGGCTTTCTGCCCACCATCAAGAAAATCATGACGCTGCTGCCCACTGAGCGCCAGACCATGTTCTTCTCCGCGACCATCGAATCGAGCGTCGCGCATCTGATCAATAACCACGTGAAAAACCCGGTCCGCATCACCGTCGGCTCCGCCACCAAGCCCGCCGAACACGTGGACCTGCACGTCTACGAAGTCGAGCAGGATCGCAAAGTCGGCCTGTTGCAGAACATGCTGAAGGACCAGAAGGGTTCGTTTCTCGTATTTGCCCGCACCAAGCACGGCGCGGACCGCCTCGCCAAGCGGCTCGCGACCAGCGGAGTGAAATCGACGGCAATTCACGGCAACCGCACGCAAAGCCAGCGCAATCGCGCGCTTAAAGGGTTCCAGCAGGGCGAATTCCGAGTGCTGGTCGCCACCGACGTAGCCGCCCGCGGCATTCACGTTGAAGGGATCGCCCACGTGGTGAACTTCGATCTCCCTCAGGTTCCCGAAGACTTCATCCATCGCGTAGGCCGAACCGGACGCGCCGGAGCCCGCGGCACCGCAACCACGTTCGGCACCAAGAGCGAGCGCGGCGATATCAAGAAAATCGAGCGGGCCCTCAACATCCGCCTGACCTATCAATACGCCAACGCCCTCCCCGCCTGATCTGAACTCTCTACCGAGCCGCGACCGCAGGGAGCGATCTCTTCACAAACCGTTGCTGTAAAGATCGCTCGCTGTGGTCGCGGCTCGGTAGAGACTGTCGACTATGTAGCTCCCACGGATTTTAGAAACTCCGCCAGCGACTTCTCTGCTTCCATCTCAAAAGTCGCATCCATCTTGACGCACGCCGTCATCTTATGCAGCCAGAAGCTGCGGAAACCTCTGCGCGATTCGCACCACGCCGCGAGCGACCACCCGTTTCCCCAGAAATAAAGAGCTAAAGGCCGCAGCACTCGGCGGCTCGGCTGGTCCTGTTTATCCCGGTACGCCACGTCCAGCTTGTGGCGCGAGCCGATCGCCTGGCGCACCATCTCCACCCGCTCGCCGAGCGCAGGATCCAAATGAAATGTCGGCGCAAAAAGCTGCGGCTGCTCGATCTCCGCGCGCCTCTGCTGCGGCAGCGCGAGTGCGACTTTATCGAGCGCCATGCGCGCCGCGGACCGTAGGGATGGTCCGGCGAATGCCTCCGCCATGCGCAGGCCGACAACGACAGCCTCGACTTCATCCGGAGTGAACATAAGCGGAGTCAGATCATAAGCGCGGTCGATGCGATACCCCACGCCGGCTTCGCCCTGGACTGGCACTCCGGATAGCGATAGATCGCGAATGTCACGGTAGACGGTGCGCTGTGAAACCTGGAGCCAGCCGGACAACTGCGCGGCGGTAGTGAGCCGCCGCGCGCGAAGGTGCTGCACGATTTGGAAGAGCCGGTCCGCTCTGCGCACCTCCTTATTTCACCGCAAACAGGCCGACTCGGTTGCCCTCCGTATCCTTTATATGGGCGAAGAATCCGATCCCCGGGACTTGCGTCTTGGGAAACACGATGTCGCCACCCGACGGCTGGACGCGTCCGAGAGCATCGTCGAGCGATTCGCCTGCATTCAGGTAGATGATGACGCCGTCGTTGGTGGGGACCAGCGCCGGGCCTTTCATCACGCAGCCACCGGACGTCCGCTCACGATCGTAAGGGAAGACGGCCATGATATTCTGACCCGCGACATGCTCCTGAAGCTCGACTCCAAAAAGCTTTTCGTAAAAGGAACGCGCTCGCGCGAAGTCGAGTGCGGGGATTTCAAACCAGCTAAGAGGTTGTGTCATGGTTCGATTGTGCGGGTGGGATGCTGACAGCATGGTGTCAGCAGACCTAAGAAAGACCACGTCGACACGCCTGGAGGCGCGCGCCACCAACCCACGAACTGGCTGCGACATGCAGTGGCTGGTCCTCTGGCTCACGCCAGGGGCTATAACCCCGTCACGTAGTGCGGGGATCTAGCGACCATGACTAGGGGTGTCGGTCCGGGTCTACCAGCAGCCAGGTTAGCGAACCTGCTAGACAGAGACCGGCCGCGACCAGAAATGACGCGGTCCAACCGAACTCTTTCGCGATCCACGGAGTCAGCGAAGAGGTCAGCGCGCCGCCCAACTGCGCGCCCATGTTGATCACGCCTGAAACCGAGCCGGCCGAGCTTTTCCCGATGTCCGCGCTGACCGACCAGAAGGAGCTTTGCGCGATATAGAGCGCGCCCGCGCCTGCCGCGAGCACGAAGCTGGCAAGACGGGCGCTCTCGACCTGCGTGCCCAGCGCGACGAACAGCGCGGCAAAAGCGACGGCAATCGACGCCAGACGGCAGCGCCCGATCTTCTTGCCCCGCCGCTTAGTGATCGAATCGCTCAACCAGCCTCCGAACGTCGACCCGATCGCCATGGCGAGGAAAGGCAGCATGCTGTAGTAAGAACTGGATTTGAGATCCAGCCCGCGAACTTTGTTCAGGTAGATGAAAAACCAGCTCAGGAAAATATAGGCCGTGTAGCCGAAGCAGAAGTAAGCGAACGCCACGGCGAGAACGTCGCGGTTGGAGAAGATCGCTCCCCAGTCAAGCTTCGCGCGCGCCACCTTCGGATCTTCGGGAGGCAGTCCGGATTCGATGTGTTCGAGCTCGACGGCTGACACCCAGGGGTGCTGGCGCGGACGGTCCCGGGCGAGAATGAACCACACCGCGCCGGCGGCGAGTCCAATCGCCGCGCTCGCCCAGAAAGATACCCGCCAGCCGCCGTGCTCGAGAAAATAGACGATAAGGCGAGGCGTGATTCCGGCGCCGAATCCGACGCCCGCGAAAATGATGCCGTTCGCGATGCCGCGCTCGGTCGAAGGAATCCAGGCGGAGACGATACAGTTGGTGGACGGGTACACCACGGCCTCGCCGAGGCCGAGCGCGAAACGGATCGCGACCAGCGTCAGCAGCAAGCCGGTCAGTTGCGGGGAAAGGAGGGTGATGAGCACGGTAAAGATCGCCCACCAGACGACGCCGAGTGCGAGCACCAATCGAGCGCCGAAGCGATCGGCGATGCGGCCGCCCGGCGCCTGGAACGCCGCATAGCCCAGCACGAAAGCACTGAGCACGTAGCCAAGCTGGATATCGGTGAGGTGAAACTCCTCTTCAATCGCGCGGCCGGCGATCGACAGATTGACGCGATCGAGATAGGCGATCGCGGAAACGATGAACATCCAACCGACCAGAATCCATCTGAACATTTCCTACGAAGTATAGCTGGGTACAAATGAAAAAACGCGGCCTGCATGGTTGCAAGCCGCGTCTTTGTGGAACTAGATGGACTGGAGTTAACGACGTCCACCGCCGCCGTGCGATCCGCCGCCACCGCCGCCGCCGTGGAATCCACCACCGCCGCCGCTGCGGAATCCGCCGCCGCCACCACCCGAGTAGCTACGCGACGGAGCCGAGTAGCTTCGCGAAGACGGAGCCGAGTAACTTCTGGACGGAGCCGAGTAGCTGCGGGCAGCCGATTGACCGGCGTATCCGCGGCTGTAGGACTGCGCAGTCGAGCCCCGGTAGCTGTTGGCCGTCGAGCCTCGATAGCTGTTGGCCGTGGAGCCTCGATAGCTGTTCGCCGTCGAGCCCCGGTAGCTGTTGGCCGTCGAGCCCCGATAGCTGTTGCCCGCCGCACCGGACCGATAATTGCTGCCAGCCGCGCCGGAGCGGTAGTTGCCGGCCGCACGGCCGTTCGCCCCAGAGTTAAATCCTCGGCTGTTCCCAGCCGTATTATAGGACCGGCTGTAACCGGCGTGCCCTGTTGCCACTGAGGAACGCGAGTAGTTATGAGCCCATGCGCGGCTGCCACCGAATGCGCCATAGCCGCCGTAGCGGTAACCGTAGCGGCCGAAGAATGCGCCGTTCACGTACAGTCCGCCGCCAAACCAGTTACATCCCCAACCCCATCCGCCCCATCCGCCCCATCCGGCGTAAAGTCCACCGAAGGGGATTCCGAATCCAAATCCGAATCCATAGGTCGGATAGTAGAGCGGAGGATAATAGCCCCAAGCCGGAGGTCCCCAGACGTAGGTGGGGTCATAGGTCGGGACATAGATTACTTGCGGATCGGCCGGCTGAATCGAGATCGCCGACTGACCGTTTTCAGTCTGCGTGGTCACCGTTTCCTGAGGCGTGGTTTGCAGCTTCCCGTTGGCCTGGGCGCGGGCGCGCAGACGCTGGATAGCCGCCATCACATCGGCCTGTTGACCGAGGAAAGCGTTGCCCAGGTCCGTGGTCCAGCGGACATCTTGATTGAGGCGCACAAGAACATCGGGAAATGCGACCAGCGCCTGCACG
Organism: Bryobacterales bacterium; assembly: GCA_963698105.1. Classification (GTDB taxonomy): domain Bacteria; phylum Acidobacteriota; class Terriglobia; order Bryobacterales; family Bryobacteraceae; genus Palsa-187. Next base: position 116,808 of record CAVOPN010000015.1, on the reverse strand, counting down.
CTGGGATCCCAGTTCTGCTGTTTGGCGGCGTCCGTAAGCGCGGTGCCCGTCAAACCGCGGTTCTGCTGCAACCATTGATTGGCTTCGACCACTTCCAAAGGATACGTGGCAGCCACCAGAACCTGGCTCAGCAGGGGATCCGGATACAGCGCGAGGGGCGCTACCAGATTATCCAATTGCTGAGGAGAGAGCGAGGACTGGGGTACAGCCTGCTGATTCGGCGGCGCCATCGGCTGAGCCTCCTGCGCGACAGCCACCGACATACTCAGCGGAACGAACAGCACCGCCGCGGCGGCCACCATTCGGAACGACTTCAAAGTAGAGCCCTTCATATTAATGCCTTCTTTCATCCATCCACTATCTTAGATGGACAGACAGCAAGAAAGGTAACGAATGTTTGTTGTTTAGAATCAAGCAGATACCGATGAATCTTTTGTAATTCAGCTAGAATCAGAGAGCAGCAAACCGTCCGGGGCGCTTTCTTTTGGGTTCCGCAGACAAGTCCCGATAGGGGAAAACTCATTCGCTCTGTTTCAGGATGGACGCCAGCGCATGCATCCGGACTCCATCGGCTGTGGACTTCGCCTTGGCCGCGTCTTTGTCGAGAAGTGCGCCCATAGTCTTGAGTTCGGCCGAGTCTTTACGGCTGGCACCGGGTCTTTCGACCTTGGCGATGGCGGACTTCAGAGAAGACATTCGCGAGGCGGAAAGCGCTCCGCTGCGTTCCAGTTGAGCGATGTAAGCTTTACCGACGATCAGATTCTGCGGCCACACAATCTTCGGCTGGCTTTGCACGTTGAGAATATCAAAGTGCACCTGGTTCGAAGCATCGATCTCTTCCTGGGTGAGGAACTTACTCGGGGTCAAGCGGAAGACGTCGACACCGCGCGAGATCTCGGAGCCATAGATGTAGCCGTTGTACCAATAGACGGACCAGAAGCCGCCCGTGCCGCGTTTGACTGCGTCGAGCGGTCCGCGGTCGAAGTAGGCGATTTCAAACGGGTGGGAGGGGTCGGTGAAATCGACCATGGAAACGCCGCCCTGGTACCACGCCTGGACGAATATGTCGCGGCCGGGAATCGGGACCAGCGAGCCGTTGTGAGCGACGCAGTTCTCAAGGTCGGTCTGGGGCGCCGGCATCTTGTAATAGGATTGCAGCGTCAGTTTGCGGTTGGAGAGCGAAAAGATGGCGTCGGCGCCCCAGTGCATCGGGTCGGTCGCGCGGCAGCGAGGCTGGGACCCGCCGCCCCATTCATCGGTGAAGAGCACCTTGGATCCGTCGTTGCTGAAGGTGGCGGAGTGCCAGTAAGCATAGTTGGGATCGCTGACGGCGTCGAGGCGCTTGGGGTTCACCGGGTCGGAAACATCGAGCAGGATGCCGTTACCGGAGCAGGCGCCGGCCGCGAGGCCAATGGCGGAGTAAATGGTGATGTCGTGGCACTGGTTGGTTGTCGAGGTCTGCTGGGTACCCTCTCCGTGCGTACCGCCTTTCCAGAGACCATCCATGTCGCCGGTCTGGGTGTCGGTGAAGATGCGCGGGCTGGAGACGATCTTGGCCAGTTCGGGGTGAGCGAGGGGTACCTTGATGATGTCGATACGGAAGAGCGCGGTCTCAGGGTTGGCCTTGGGGTCGACACCGGAGCAGCCAGGGAGCTCTTCGGCTTGACGGACGGGGCCCGTGCCGGAGATGTAGACATAGATGTTGTCCTTGTCTTTAGGGTCGATCAGGAGCGTATGGGTGTGGGAACCGCGGCAGCTTTGGACGGCTGCCACCTGCCTGGGGTTCTTGAGATCGCTGATATCGAAAATGCGGACGCCACGGAAGCGGTCGGGGCTGGGAGGAGTGACACGCCGGCCTCTGCCGGGACCCGCCGCGGCTGCCCCGGCTGCTGCTTCAGCGGGCGGTGGGGCGGGCGGCTCAGGCGGAGCCGCGCCGGCGGGAACGGGGATGCCTTGCGTGCCGCAATCGATACGTCCATTCATAGCTTCGGCCGACATGAAGAGCAAGTGGCCGTAGACAGAGACGTCGCCCTGGCCTCCGGGGCAGACGAGCGAGGTGCCGAGTTTGATCTGACCCGGGTTGTCAATGTCGTAAAAGTTGATGCCGTAGTAATTGCCGACGAAGAGATGGTTCCCATTGAACGCGAGGTCGGAGTTGACGGTACCGGTATTGATCGTGGGTCCGCGCCCGCGTCCTCCTCCAGGTGCATTTGCAGGCGGAGCGGGAGGCGGAGGGGGTTCTGGCGCATTAGGATCCGGCGCGAATCCGGGTGGCTTCTGCATGGTCGCGACTTTCTGGAGTCCGAAGATGGCCTCGCCGGCGTCGAAGAGGCCGGGCTTGAGGCCAATGCGTGGATCGTCCGGGCCGGAGCGCGGGTTGGAGTAGACGCTCGGGGGCAGAGCCTTGGCGGGGTCGGGTTGCGGCCCCCTTTGCGCAATCGAGAGCGCGGGGAGGGCGAGTAATGCCGCGAAATATCGTTTGTGGGTCATTTCTTTTCCTTGTCAAGCATGGCGCGCATGATTTTAATTTCTGCGCTCTGAGTATTCTCAATGTCGGTGGCGAAGTCGAATAAGACGGGATCCTGAGCGGCGCCGGGGGTCTTGAAGAGCTCCTCCACCATGGTGAGTGCGCCGCCGTGGTGCTGGATCATTCCGGTAAGGAAGAGGTGGTCGAACTGCGCGCCGCGCGCCTTGGCCAGGGCGGCCATTTGTTCAGGCGTCAGCATTCCCGGCATGAGCATGTTCATGTTTTTCATGTCCGCCGCGCTCATGTGGCTGTGGTCCATTTTCATGGTGGCGGGTTGACCACGGCTTTCGAGCCAACGCCGCATGAAGCCGATCTCGTCGGATTGGGAGACGGAGATCTTTTCCCCGAAGGATTTGAGGACGGGGCTTTTGCCGCGGGTGCGCAGAAGCGCAACCATCTCGACAGCCTGAGAGTGGTGCATGATCATGCCCTGCATGAATTCCACGTCCGCGGCAAAAGGAGCCTTAGCGGGAGTCCAGACGGTTTTCTCGTTGAGAAATTTGCCAGGCTGGCCAGGGGCGCCGGGCTGCACAATGGGAGCGGATTGCTGTGCAAGGGCCGCGGTCGCGCCTAGTAAAAAAAGAGAGGCGGCCAGAAATCGACGGCGAAGAACCATGCGTTACTATACAATTCCCCGTAACTCAGTGCAACAATCCTGGTCGCTTCAGGGAAAAGATGATCGAACGTAAAACTCTCTCTTTTCATTGCAGGCGCGGTCGGCATTCTTATACGTGGCGTGCCGCGAGCCGCTCACGCCCTGGTAGCTACACTGGTGCAAGTAAGCAACACCGTGTCCGCGCCGGCGATCACGCAAAACTTCCTGATTCTGTGGTGCGGAGAGGGGGACTTGAACCCCCACGAGATTGCTCCCGCTAGCACCTCAAGCTAGTGCGTCTGCCAATTCCGCCACCTCCGCAGGTGGATCTAACTCTACTTCTTCTGGCCCGGGGGCGTCGCCTGCACCGGTACCGGAATCGTTTGCGTGGGTGCGCTTTGCTGTCCGTTTACCGACGGCGTTACCTGGAGAGGCACCTGCGAGCCTACCGGAGGCGGCTGCTGGCCGCTGGTCTTGGCCGCCGGCGCTTTTTTCTCAAAAATCGCGGGGACTGCTCCGCCGCTTCGCGTCGCCATGATCGATAGCGATAACGACGTCACCATGAACACGACGGCCGCGACCGTGGTTGCCTTGGACAATACCGTGGCCGATCCGCGCGGGCCAAATACGGTTTGCGAGCCCATGCCGCCGAAGGCGCCGGCAAGGTCGGCCGCCTTGCCGCTTTGCAGCAGCACCACTACCACCAGGAACAAGCACACCAGCACATGTATCGTTGTTAAAAAGTAAATCATACGAAATTCCGCAGGGCTCTCTAAGAAGTGTTCTTCATGTAGTTTACCACGGCTCCTATTTGTACGCCGCCACGCCCGTCACTCTTTCGCCGATCACTAAAGTATGGATATGATCGGTGCCTTCATAGGTCTTGACCGTCTCCAGATTGCAGAGGTGGCGCATGATCGGATACTCGTCCATGATGCCGTTCCCGCCCAGCAGATCGCGCGACTGCCGGGCGCATTCGAGCGCCATGCGCGCATTATTTCGTTTCAGCATGGAGATATGCCACGGCTCGACTTTTCCCTCATCCTTCAGCCGGCCGCAGTGCAGCGCCAGCAGCTGCGCCTTGGTAATTTCGGTGATCATGTCGGCCAGTTTCTCCTGCACCAATTGATGCGATGCGATCGGCTTATCGTCAAACTGCTTCCTGAGAACCGAATAGGACCGGGCCGTCTCATAACAATCCATCGCCGCGCCCAGCACTCCCCAGCCGATCCCGTAGCGGGCCTGCGTGAGGCATCCGAGAGGACCTTTCAAGCCTTTCGCGCCCGGCAGCATCGCAGATTCCCTCACCCGGCAATCGCTTAATGCGAGGCTCGCCGTCACCGACGCGCGCATCGATAATTTGCCGTGCAGCTCGGAAGACGAAAATCCCGCAGCGCCTTTTTCCACCAGGAATCCGCGAATCCCATCCTCTGCGCGGGCCCAGATAATCGCCACATCGGCGATCGATCCGTTGGTGATCCAGGTCTTTTCACCATTCAAAACCCAGTCCGGCCCATCGCGCCGGGCCTTGGTCAGCATGCCAGCCGGGTTCGATCCAAATCCCGGCTCGGTCAATCCGAAGCATCCGATCGCCTCGCCCGATTGGAGCCTGGGCAGCCACTTCTGCTTCTGTTCTTCGCTGCCGTAGGCATAAATCGGATACATCACCAGCGCGCCCTGCACGCTGGCAAAACTACGGATGCCGGAATCGCCGCGCTCGAGCTCCTGCATGATCAGGCCGTACTCGACATTATTCATACCGGCGCAGCCATACCCTTCCAAATTGGCGCCGAAAAATCCGAGCCGTCCCATTTCCCCGATCAACTCCTTCGGAAACCGGCCATCGCGGAAGCAATCGCGAATCTGCGGGATGACCCGTTCATCGACGAACTGCCGGGCTGTTTGCCGCACCATCCGCTCCTGCTCATTCAACTGGGAGTCGATCAGGAGGTAATCCACACCGGGAAATTTCGCCATGCAGCGTTTATTCTACTAGACATGCCCGCCACGATAACCAGCATAAAATCCGCCGAACACTACAACTGGGGAGGCGCCTGCGACGGCTGGCACCTGGTGAAAACCCCGGAGCTCAGCGTGATCGAAGAACTTATGCCCGCGGCGGCCAGCGAAGGCCGCCATTTCCACGTCCAGGCCCGCCAATTTTTTTATGTCCTCGAAGGCGAACTGACCATGGAGATCGAGTATCACCAGTTTGTTCTCAAAAAAGGGGAAGGCATCGAAGTTTCGGCCGGCCAACAGCATCAAGCCGCCAATAAAGGGGCGAATGCCCTCCGCATTCTGGTCACCAGTCAGCCGCCCAGCCATGGCGATCGAATTGACGCGTGACTCCTGATTATCTGACCTGGAGCGCTTGCGTGGAACAGGCCAATTTTCCGTCGACCGTTTCCGCGGAAACCTGCCGCAACTTATAAGGACCGGCGGAGACCGGCAGATGAACAATGGCCTTCAATCCGCTGGTGAGCAGCCCCTTGAAAGTGGCCTCCGTCAAAGCCAGATCCATCTCACCTTCCTTGGCCGCGGCGATCTTTCCCTGCGCATCCACCAGCGCCGTCGTGAACAAAATATGCTGCACTCGCCGGTCGTCCTGCTGCACAAACCGCAGCTTCGAAATATCCACATGCAGAACCACCGAAACGTTCGCGCCCGATTGCTCGACCGCGATTTGAACGGGAATCTCCTGCTTAGTATCCTCGGCGAGAATCTCCCGATCGATCTTCGTCTGCAAACTCTCTTCGGAAGCCTGGACGAAATATCCGGGCCGGGCCTGGACGGAATGATTCTTCCCATTCACCACGATTTTTAGCTTGTGATAGCTCCCGTCCACCGCGCCCTCCGGCCGGAAAGTCATCCGGTAGATGACCTCCGGAGCGTTGCCCAGTTCGCGAAAACCGGCATTGAGATCGTTGTTGTTGTGGAAAAAAACGCCTCCGGTTCCCGCCGCTAAAGTGCCCATGGGTTCACTCAACGCCTGTAAGCGAACCGGCATCTCGGTCGTCTCATACCGGATCCAGGCATTGGCGCCCGCGGTCGAGCCCGACAGCGTTTCGGTAAAGCCACCGTCCTGCGGCCGTACGCCCGGCTGAGCCTCGGAATAAATCCCTTTCGCGTCCAGCGCGTTGATCACTACGCCCGCGCGGAGAGCCCGGTCGATAATCTTGTTCTTCAACTCCTCCTGCGGAGCGGCCAGAAATCCCGACGACGCCAGCAGCAGCTCGCGCCTGCCCGGCATCGACTCCAGATGAACCACCACGCGTCCCACCGCGTTTAACGTGTCCGTCGACATCTCCTGCACAATGCGCCAGGTTTCATCGGCTTGCGCCAGGATCACCGATGGAGGCATCGAGCAGCTATGTTGGGCGGCGTCGAAGATGACCGCCCGAATCGAAGCCTGGTCATGTTCTGAAGAAATCCGGAACGCCAGGTACGGCGTAATGCGAGGGCATTTCGTAAGTCCGTCCTCGCGCATTTTGACGTGCGCCCTTACCGCGGAAATCGCTTCAATTAATTTTGCTTCGTCGGTGGTGAACTCCACGTTCTGCTGGCCGGACGCGGTGAAGAGACCGATGCGCACGTCCCCATTGAAAGCACCCGCAACAAACTTTTTCGCCGCAGTTTGCGTCAGCCGGAGACCGTTGGCAAGCGCCGCGTCCGTCGAGTTCACATCGTCGATAAACACGGCGAGAAAACGGGTTTGAGCCGCCACCACCGCGATTTTTCCGACCGATGCCGGTGCTCTGGGCGTTTTGGAAGCATCCTGAGGCGCATGATCGGCCACAAAATGCTCAATCTCACGGGGTTTTCCGTCGTCCAATAGCCGAAAATCTTCTTTGGTGAGCCCCGAAACCACCCTGTCGTGCGAGTCGCGAACCACCGCCGCGACCTCGACGACTTTGGTATCCACGTGCACCGTGTACTGCGGGACGTAAGGATGGCTACTGACGTGCACTTCCGGCGTTTGCATGAGAACAACTAGCAGCCAAACCATCAACATCGATGTTACACCCGGCTACAATTCGGCGGGAGTCGGGTTATGATCGTAGAAGAGAGGTGGCCGTGACCCGAGCGCTTCCGTTGCTGATAACGCTAGTTTCCGTGAAAGGGGCCACGCCCGCTCCCACGTTTCATAAAGACGTCGAGCCGATTTTCGAAAACCGCTGCCAGGGCTGCCACCGGCCCGGTGAAGCCGCTCCGATGGCGTTGCTGACCTATAAAGAGGTTCGGCCGTGGGCGAAGGCGATACGCAGCGCGTTGATTACGGGCAAGATGCCGCCCTGGCAGGCCGATCCTCGCTACGGACATTTCAGCAACGATCTATCGCTCAAACCCGGGGAGAAGGAAACCATTATTTCCTGGATCGATGCGGGCGCGCACGAAGGAAATCCCGCCGATGCTCCGAAGCCGAAAACCTGGGTCGAAGGATGGCGGATTCCCAAACCGGATGTGGTTTTCGAGATGCCCGAGGAATTTTCCATCCCCGCGACCGGCGTCATCAACTATCAATATATTCCGGTGCCTACGAATTTCACTGAGGATAAGTGGGTGGAGATGGTGGAGGTGCGGCCGAGCGACCGCAGCGTGGTGCATCACGCCATCGTGGTGACCGATAGCGGGACGGGTTTTCGAGGCCAGGAATATCTGGCCGGCTACGCGCCGGGGATGGCTCCGCAGTTCTGGAAGCCCGGACAGGCCAGGCTGATTAAAGCCGGATCGTACCTGGTGTTTCAGATGCACTACACCACCAACGGCAAGGCGGCGCACGATCGCACGAAGATCGGGATGATTTTCTCGAAGCGTCCGCCGACGCAGCAGATTGTAGCGATGCAGGCGGCCGCGCATTGGCTGCAAATTCCTCCGGGCGATGCGAATTATCGCCTCGATGCGTCGACCGTCATGCATGAGAATGTCGACCTGGTCGGAATGCGCGTGCACATGCACCTGCGTGGAAAATCCATGATCTTCCGCGCTGTCTATCCCAACGGAGAATCGGAAACTCTGCTCGATGTCCCCAAGTACGATTTCAACTGGCAGCCGTATTACTATCTCGAGACTCCGAAGCCGCTGCCGCGCGGAACGCGGATCGACGTGAGCGCGGTATTTGACAATTCGGTGAACAATCCGTTTAATCCGAATCCCGCCGCCACCGTGTTCTGGGGTCCGCAGAGCTGGGATGAGATGATGATCGGCTGGTTCGACGTCGCGGTCAACGTCGGCAGCACGATCGGGCGCGCCAATTACGGCTCACCCGTTGAGCTGCACTGATCCTCGTCCGTTTCCTGTTACACTCTTAAAAATCTATGAGCATCTTTCGTAAGAAGCCTCTATCGATGCTTCTCGCCCAGGCAGAGGATCACTCTGGACTGAAGAGGACACTGACCGCGCCAGGACTTATTGCTCTCGGAATCGGCGCGATCATCGGCGCGGGCCTGTTCGTCCGCACCGCGGCGGCATCGGGTGAAGCCGCGGGGCCGGCAGTGGTTTTCTCCTTCATATTCGCGGCGATCGGATGCTTGTTTGCCGGCTTGTGTTACGCCGAGTTTGCTTCGATGATCCCCATCGCGGGCAGCGCTTACACTTACGCTTACACCACCATGGGCGAATTGATCGCGTGGATCATCGGTTGGGCCCTGGTGCTCGAATACGCGTTTGGCGCGGGGACGGTCTCGATTGCCTGGAGCGAATATTTGAACAAGCTATGCGGAGGAAGGATACCTTACGAGTGGTGTCACTCGCCCTTCGAACACGATCCGGCATCGGGGATCCGAGGCATCATGGACATTCCTGCCCTGTTCATCGTGCTGATTTTGACTCTCCTGCTGATCAAGGGAACATCCGAATCGTCGACGGTCAACGGGATTATCGTGGCCATCAAGGTCGGCATCGTGCTGGCGTTCATCGGCATCGGCTGGAGCTTCATCAGCCCCGCGAATCACACTCCGTTTCTGATTCCCGCAGGCGTCGCAGGACATGAAGGATTTTTCCAGCACGGATGGGGCGGCGTGCTGCGCGGCGCGGGCATTGTGTTTTTCGCGTTCATCGGATTCGACGCCGTTTCGACCGCGGCGCAGGAAACCATCAACCCGGGGCGGGACATGCCCATCGGGATTCTCGGCTCGCTCGCGGTGTGCACGGTGCTGTACATTCTGTTCGGCTGGGTGCTGACCGGTGTCGCGCCGTATCCCGAATTTCTGATGGCGGGCAAAGAAGCTTCGGTGGCCTACGCGATCCAACATCATATGCCGGGGTTCGGCTGGCTCGCGACTCTTGTAACAGTGGCGATTCTGGCGGGGTTCTCATCGGTGATCCTGGTGATGCTCATGGGCGGAAGCAGAGTGTTCTTCACCATGGCTTGCGATGGATTGCTGCCCAAGTTGTTCTCTGAGATTCATCCGAAGTTCCGCACGCCCTATAAATCGAACATCATTGTGTTCTGTTTCGTCGCGATGCTTTCATCTTTTGTTCCCGGCGATCTGCTGGGCGACCTCACCGCGATCGGCACTCTGTTTGCGTTCGTCCTGGTGTGCATCGGAGTGTGGATTCTGCGGGTGAAGAACCCCGGACAGCACAGGCCTTTCAAGACACCCCTAGTGCCTGTGATTCCGATTCTCGGTGTGCTGTTCTGCATCACCATGATCGTATCGCTCGATGCCTATACGCAGTTGGTGGCGTTTATTTGGATGCTGATCGGGCTGGTGGTGTATTTCTTTTACGGGAAAACGCATAGCCGGCTGAATGCTTAGTCGGTCGCGGCTCCGGAGACGTCGACACTCTCGAAAACGCCGGCGTTGGCTGAGTGGTCAGGGCGAAAAGTGGGGACAGCCCGCTCTGTCCACTGCGGCGTCGGCAAAATATGTTGCTTTGCCGATCCTGAGGACGCCTTGGGACAGAGTGGGTAGTCTCCGCTTTCCGCGGTTTTCATCGCTGCCGGTGCGCCGACGGGCGCATCAGAAACACGACTGTCGACGCGGCACGCGCGCGCCACACGACTAGTACTTGTGCGGTTTTTGTACCACGCGGCCGGTACCCTTCGAAATGGGACTCCCTTCCCTTGTTCGATGCTGGTTTCAGCGGCATTCTCGACTGGTGAGTCTGTTTCATATCCTCGATCAGCGGCGCGCCCGCGTATTGTTTGTTTGCGTGGGAAATGCGTGCCGCAGCCAGATGGCGGAGGGGTTCGCACGGGTCCACGGCAGCGACGTTCTGGAGCCGCATAGCGCCGGCATTGCTCCCGCGGCTCGCATATCGCGGCGGGCCCGCGCGGTCATGGCCGAAAAAGGTATCGCTCTCGACGATGGTTATTCCACCAAACCAATCTCAGCCTTCACACTTGACGACTTCGACGTGGTGATTAATTTGAGCGAATATAGTGTGCCGGATACGTCGACGATGGTGCTGAAGCGGCCGCTTCGGGATCCGCTGAAGGGCGATGAGAGCGCATTCCGCGATGTGCGGGACGACGTCGAGGAACTAGTCGACCTGCTGATCACGCACTTCCGGCTGGCCCGGCAATGGCACGCGAATCCGCTATATTCGGAGGAATGCGCCGCGGCGTTGTAACCCTCTCTCTGATCGCCGCACTCGTGATCGCTGCGCGGTTGTGTCACTCGCACGTGTTGTGGGCTGACGATAATCTTCCGCTCGCGGCCGCCATGCAGGTGGCGCGCGGAAAAGTCCTCTATCGCGATGTTTGGTTCGATAAGCCCGCTTTGGTGGCCTGGATCGATTTATTGTGGGGCGCGCGGGCGGGCGTCGCTTTGAGACTGGCCGGGGCGGCTTACGTTATTGCGGTCGCGGCCATGGCGCGGCAGTTTGCTCGGTCCAAGTGGACGGAACGGGAAGGCCTGTTCGCCGCTTTCTTTGCGGCATTTTTTCTCACGTTCGGATTGCCGAGCGCTGTGATTCCACTCGCGTCCGACATGCTGCTGATCCTGCCGCATCTTACCGCTGTCTATTTCGCTTGGCGGGGGCGGGCGTTTTTTAGCGGGGTCGCGGCAGGGGTGGGACTGCTGTGCAGCTCCAAAGCCGTCTTCGTATTGGCGGCGTGCGCGCTTTGGCAATGGAGGCAGCTTCCTTTGTTATTGCTTGGATTCGCGGCGCCTAACGCGCTGGCGCTGGGCTGGATGTGGATGCATGGGTCGGCGGAGGAATACTACCGCCAGGCTTGGCAGTGGGGGCGGATTTATGCGGCGCACACTTTCGTCGAGCATCCTTTCACGGAAGGGGTTTTGCGAACTGCGAATTGGATGGGATTTCAGGCTGCTCTGGTGGTGGGCGCGATCGTCGGAGTGCGCCGCGAGAAGCGGCTGCTTGTTTGGATTTTAATTTCGGCCGTGGGTGTGATTTTGGGATTGCGGTTCTTCCCGCGATACTATTTTCTGCTGCTGCCCGGGATGGTTGTGGCTGCTGCGCGGGGGTGGGCGGTGCTCACACGTCGGCTGAAGCCGACGCTGCAAACTGAAGCTCGCGCCACCAAAAACAAACTCGCTATCCTGGCGCTCTGCGCGTTGCTGGCTGTTCCCCTGATCCGGTTTGGGAAACCCTACGTCATCCTGGCTCACAAAGGCACAATGACCGACCTCGCGATGGATGGCGATAGCCTCGCGGCGTCTGCGATATTGTGGCAACTGTCAAAACCTGGCGATACTTTGTTTGTCTGGGGCTTTCGTCCGGATATTTTCATCGACTCCGGGATGCCCGCGGGGACGCGGTTTCTTGAAAGCCAGCCCATCTCCGGGGTTCTGGCGGATCGGCATCTTTTTTCAAGCGAAGCGATCGCTACGGACTTCACGGCGCCGAATGTGCGGGAGTTGCTGACGACGCACCCGACGTGGATCGTCGACGGATTGGGGTTGTACAATCCTCCTCTGGCGATTTCGCGGGAAGCATCGCTTGCGGAGTGGTTTTCCCATTACACTGAAGTCGCGCGCACGGATTTCTCCATTTTGTACCGACTACGCCCATGAAAATCGCCGTTCTGATTCCCTGCCACAACGAGCAGCAAACCGTCGCCCAAGTAGTCGAATCGTTTCGCGCGGCTCTGCCGTCGGCTGCGATTTATGTCTACGACAACAATTCGAAGGACGCGACCTCACGGGTTGCCGCCGAGGCCGGCGCCATCGTTCGCGATGAGCCGATGCAGGGGAAAGGGTGGGTGGTGCGGCGCATGTTTTCGGAAATCGACGCGGACTTTTACGTGCTGGTGGATGGCGACGATACCTACGATGCGGCGATCGCTCCACGGATGTTGGACCAGGCGTCCGGGCAGAGGCTGGCCATGCTGGTGGGACGGCGCGTGGCTACATCGGCAGCGGCGTACCGTCGCGGCCATCAGTGGGGGAACCGGATGTTCACCCGATCGATTGCGGTCCTGTTCGGGAGCCGCCTCGAAGACATCCTCTCCGGCTATCGCGTGCTGTCGCGCGATTTTGTGAAATCGTTTCCGGTATTTTCCGGAGGCTTCGAGATCGAGACCGAGCTTACAGTTCATGCGCTGACGCTGCGCCTGCCGGTTGCCGAAATCGAGACGGTTTATAAAGAGCGGCCGGATGGATCGTCCAGCAAGCTGAACAAATATAGCGATGGGATGCGCATTCTGTGGACGATCTTCACGCTGACGAAAAATGAGCAGCCGTTCGTGTTTTTTTCGGTGTGGAGCCTGGCTTTGCTGGTAACGTCGCTGGCGCTGGCGTATCCGGTGGTAGTTACCTTTCTCGAAACCGGGCTGGTGCCGCGGTTTCCAACGGCGATTCTTGCGACGGGTCTGGCGATCTCCGCGCTGGTGCTGTTCGCGTGCGGGTTGATTTTGGACACGGTGACGAAGGGGCGGCGGGAGATGAAGCTGCTCCATTATCTGAATGGCCGAGAATGTGGAGACTAAGGGTTGTAGACGAGCCAGCCGTCGCGGCGTTCGGCATGGACGCCGAATACCTTATAGATCAAGTCCGGGGCCAGGGCGTCGGCGGGCGGCCCATTCGCAGCGATTTTGCCGTTCTCCATCACGATGACCTGATCGGAAAAACGGGAGGCAAGATTCAGGTCGTGGGTAACGGCTACGACCAGCATTCGCTTGGCTAGGGTCGAGAGGAGCTTATACATAGCTAGCTGATGCTTGAGGTCCAGGAAGGTGGTCGGTTCATCGAGGAGCAAGGTTTCGGGCTCTTGAGCCAGGGCTGAGGCGAGGATTACGCGCTGCTTTTCGCCTCCGGAAAGGGAGCGGAAATCGCGGGCGGCGAACACTACGGTGTCGGTGGTCGCCATGGCTTTCTCTACGGCGGCGTGATCCTGCGCGGATTCGAACCAGCCGTCGGCGTAGGGGGCCCGGCCCATGAACACGACCTGTTCGGCGGTGAACGGGAATTCGAGCTTCATGGATTGCGGGAGGAACGCAACCTGGCGAGCAAAGTCGCGCCGGCGCCATTTTTGAATCTCAACGCCGCGATAGCTACACTGGCCGCGATAGGGATGGCGCAGGCCGGCGAGAATACTGAGCAGGGTGGACTTCCCTGCTCCGTTCGGTCCGGCGATGGCCACGAATCCGGACGGAGGCAGATCGAAGGTCGCTTGGTGGAGTCCGTAGGAGAAGGCGAGGTTGGTTGCGCGGAAGCTCATTTGTGCAGCATTTCGGCGAAGGCCTGGGCGGCTTCGATGACGCGCGGGCCGGGGACTACATAGATATCTGAGGCTACGGCGAAGACGCGATGTTGTTTCACGGCGGCGAGCGTGGGGATGCGGTTCCACAGGGCGATCACTTTCTGTTTGTGCTGCTCGGTCACGCCTACGGTGTCGGACATGTCGCCCATGTCGACGATGACTTCGGGGTTGCGGGCCATCACTTCTTCGAGAGACACGGCGGGATAGGCGGCCAGGGCGTCGCGGAAGACGTTTTCTCCGCCGGCGATTTCGATGACTTCGTTGAGGTAGGACGCGCGTCCGGCGACCACCAGGCCGTCCAGGCGGTCGGGGGAGCGGCCGATTACGAACATCATTTTTACTCGGGGGAGGGGGAGACTCTTGCGCGGACTTTGGCTAAGCCTTCCCGGATTTTATCGGTTAGTTTTTGGGCGGCCGGTTCGGTGCCCGTGGCGGCCCCTACTTGCTGGATCGATTTGTAAATGGCTGCGATGTTTTCCTGGTCGACTTCGAGGACGTGCAGTTTGAGCGCGGTTAGACGGTCGGCGAGATGGATGGGGTTGGTTTGAATTACTACCAGGTCGGGCTTCAGGGCGGCGATCGCTTCCAGGTTGGGGGAGGTGTAATCGCCGATTTTCGGCTTTGATTGGGCCTCGGGAGGATAGCGGCAGAATCTTGTTACGCCGACTACTTGGTTGCCCAAACCAAGCGCGTAGAGGAGTTCGGTGATGCTGGGGGCGGTGGAGACGATTCGTTGCGGGGCGGCGAGGAGTGCGGCGCAGAGGAAAAGGATTAGGGCGGGGCGGAACGTCGACACGAATGTCGACGCGGCACGCCTGGAGGCGCGCGCCACAGCACCATACAGGGTCACCATGTGATTCTGAGGCCTCCGGTGGCGGTGCGCGAGAGGGCGGCGTAGCCTAGGGCTTCCTGATATTGCTGATCTAGAGCGTTTTGGATTCGTACGAAGGGCTCTAGATTTTTGGTGGCCTGGTAGGATGCGTTGATGAAGACGTATTGGTAGCCGGGGTTGCGGTTGATACCGAAGGCGAAATCTTCATCCTGGCGCTCGCCTACGAAGCGGCCGCCGGCGATTAGAGTCCATTTTTTGGGGAGTCAGTTCGAGTGAAACGGAGCCGGAGTTTTTCGGACGGCGGAGGAGTTCTTCGCCGGTGCTGGCGATTTTCGTATAGAGCCTGGTGTAGGCGCCGCGCACGGCGATGGAGTGAGTGATGCGGAGATGCGCGGACGCTTCGGCTCCGCGGGCCCAGCTCTGGTCCACATTTTCCCAGGTGCCTGGATACACTGCTGAATCATACTCGATCAGGTTGTGAAACGAGTTGCGGAAGACGGAGAGCTCGGTGCGCAGGCGGCGGGTGAGCCATTCGCGGGAGACGCCGGCTTCGTAGCTTTCGGTGGTCTCGGGCTTGAGAGAGGGGTTGCCGACGTAATATCCGGCATTCGCGAAATTTTCGAGCAGCGAAGGCTCCTTGATTCCACGGGAGGCGCTGAAGCGGAGAAACGTTTCGGTGGGCAGACGGAAGGTGACGGCTCCGCGGGGGGCGAACTCGCTGCCGAAAGTGCTGCTCTGCTGATAGCGGGCACTGGCGGTGAGATAAATGCGAGAGGTGAGGGCGTATTGATCGCTCAAGAAAAGGCCGTTATCGGAGCGGGAGACATTGAGAGGAGAAATATCGCCGGCTTGGCGTTCGTATTCGTATCCGAACACTAACGCGCCGCCCTGATGCGTGAGCGTGCCCTGATATTGCACGTTGGTGCGATCGGTGAGAGTGGGGCTGTCGTAGGCGTATGGATAATACGTGTACGTGCTGAGCGATGTTCCGGGCGGAGCTACGGTGCTCGAGGGTGGAACGAGACTGACCAGATAGGTATAGGGGATCGGGCCGGGCGTGGTTCGCGTCAGAGCCGCGACGGTGTAGGGATTGCCATCGGATGTATCGACGTCGAGCGTGCTGTTGCGGTGGTATCCGAAAATTACTTTCTGCGTGAAGCGCTTGCCGCGGGCATCGTCGAGGCGGACGCTGAGCGCGGAATCGCGAACGGTTTCCCAGGCATTGGTGTCGGCGAGTCCGTAAAACACCTGGCCGGGGACGCCGGTGTAGGAATCGAATTCGCGATAGACGGCGCGCAGGATGGTCGAGTCCGAAAAGTGATAGCCGATGTTCGCGGTGCCGGTGGTGATGCGATAAGCGTCGTTGACGAATTCGCCGGTGGAGCGAAACTGGTCGGCGGTGAAGGCGTAGTCGATGTGCTTAAAGAGGCCTCCAGCGAGGGTGCCGGACCAGTGATCGGTGGAGAAGGAGCCGCGTTCGTAGAGCAACGATCCATGCGGGATCTGCGATTCCACGTCGCCGCGCTGAGTGAATAGTTGAATCACGGCGCTGGACGCTTCGGCGCCATAGAGGGCGCTTTCGGGGCCGCGAATGACTTCCATGCGATCGAGTCCGGTGGAGGTGAGATGGATGAAATCGAGACTGCCGCCGGGGTCGGTGACGGGGATGCCGTCGAGAAGGACCATGGTGGTGTCGCCATCGCCTCCGCGGGCGTATAGGTTCGTGAGGCCTCCATTGCGGCCGGTCTGCACGACGGACATGCCGGGAACATCGCGCAAAAGATCCTCGACAAATGGGAACTGGCGGGCGGCGAAATCGGAGGCGGTGAAGACGGTGGCGGCTACGCCTGCTTCCTCCATCGAGATCGGCGATCCGGAGGCGGTGACTAGGACTCGATCGCTTAACGAGGCTAGGGTGAGCGTGATCTCGGACGGTTTTCCCTCTGACAGAGTTACGGTCTGCGGGGCGAATCCGGGTTTTTCGATGGTGGCGGCGCAGGGGTTGGGGAATTCAAATGTGCCGCGCGAATCGGTGGTGGAGGTTTCCGAGCCGCAGGCGATTTTCGCGCCTTCGACCGGGCGGCCGGCGGGGTCGACGACCACGCCGCGCACAATAGACAGCAGTAGAAATAGAAAAAGTGTCATGAGACGTTCTCCCTCGAGACGGTCTTATCGTAAACGTCAAGGAACCGGTCTCCTGACTTACGGCTGGCGACTACTGGATTTTGTCTTCCCGCTTGCGCAGTGACTAGATCCCGCCTGAAAACTTGCCGATTACAGTTGCGGGGCAGTGGCGGATTCTAACCGCCTTCCCGAGCATTCCTTAACTTCCAGCTAACCTTTGTCAGGGTAGGACGATTGGCGGAGGATGTCAACTTGGTGCGGCTCGGTAAAGAAAAGACACGTCGACACGAATGTCGACGCGGCACGCGTGGACGCGCGCGCTACACACACTCCTGGTTGGCAGAAGTCATCAAGGGAGTTCTGGTATGCTCCGCATTATGCGCGTTTTTGGGCTGTTGATGGCGGCTATTTCCCTGCTGGATGGGCAGGGGAGAAATTATGGGCGGTCGATGGTGATCGCCAAGCAAGGGATCGCGGCGACCAGCCAGACGCTGGCTTCGCAAGCGGCGGCGCAGATTTTGGCGCGGGGAGGATCGGCGGTGGATGCGGCGATCGCGGCCAATGCGGTGCTGGGACTGGTCGAGCCGATGATGAACGGAATGGGCGGCGACGTTTTCGCGATTTATTGGGATGCGAAGAGCGGGAAGTTGACCGGATTGAATGGATCGGGGCCTGCGCCCAAGGGGCTTTCGCCGAAGTTCCTCGCGGGGCTGGGCGTGACGAAAATGCCCACGAAGGGCATTCATACGGTGACCGTTCCGGGCGCGGTCGATGGGTGGTGGGCGATGCATCAGCGCTTTGGGAAACTGTCTTGGAAGGATCTGTTTCAATCGGCGATCGCTTACGCGGAAGAGGGTTTTCCGGTGACGGAGGCCATTGTCGAGGAGTGGGGGGCGCCGATGGGCAATGTCGAATCCGTGCGCGTTTTTGGAGCTAAAGGGAAGCGGCCGGCGCAAGGGCAGGTGTTTCGGAATCCGGATCTGGCGCACGCCTACCGGGTGATTGCCGAGCAGGGCCGGGACGCGTTTTATAAGGGCGAGATTGCGGCGGCGATCTTGAAGACTTCCGAGAAGCTGGGTGGAACGATGACGGCGGAGGATCTGGCGTCGTTTTCATCGGAATTTGTGACGCCGATTTCTACTGAGTATCGGGGCTGGAGGGTTTATGAATTGCCTCCGAACGGCCAGGGGATGGCCGCGCTCGAAATGCTGAACATCATGGAGACGGTTCCGGCTTCGCCGTTCGGATTTTCCAGTCCGCAGGAGATGCATTTGCGGATTGAGGCAATGAAGCTCGCCTATTCGGATTTGCGGCGCTATGACGCCGATCCGCGGACCTACGATGTTCCGGTGAGCGCGCTGCTATCGAAAGAGTATGTGCGGAAGCGGGCGGCGCTGATCGATCCGGCAAAGGCGAACTGCGAAGTTCCGGCGGGGCAGCCGATTGGGGGCGATACGACTTACTTGACGGTGGTGGATAAAGACGGAAACATGGCGAGCTGGATTCAGAGTGTGTCGTCGGCGTTCGGATCGGGGATTACCGTTGAGGGGATGGGCTTTGTGCTGCAGAATCGCGGGGCGAATTTCGTGCTCGATCCGAAGCATCCTAATGTGCTCGCGGGCGGCAAGCGGTCCTTGCATACGATTATTCCGGCGTTCATGGAGAAGGGCGATCTGCATGTCGGATTCGGCATCATGGGCGGCTTCAATCAGCCGCTGGCGCATGCGCAGTTTGTATCGAACATTGTGGATTACGGGATGAATTTGCAGGCGGCGCTGGAGGCTCCGCGGTTCACGAAGCTAAATGCGACGGGGTGCGATGTATCGATTGAATCGCGAGTGCCGGCGCAGACGCTGCAACAGCTTTCTGAATTCGGGCACCAGATCAGAATACGGCGGGAGTACACGCAGGAGATGGGGCGCGGACAGGCGATCATGCATGATTCGAAGACCGGCGTGAACTACGCGGCTTCCGATCCTCGCGCGGACGGGTCGGCGGTCCCGGAGCCCGTTCGATAATCTGGCAGGGGTCAAGACACGTCGACACGAATGTCGACGCGGCACGCCTGGAGGCGCGCGCCACACATGCCCACAGTAACGTTTTGTCTGGGAGAGGCCACTATGAACAATTTTTCAGTAAGCTCTAGGGAGCTTATGGCAATAGTGGCCGGTGTGGATTTCGGGACGCTCAGCGTTCGAG
Source organism: Bryobacterales bacterium (assembly GCA_963698105.1). Taxonomy (GTDB): domain Bacteria; phylum Acidobacteriota; class Terriglobia; order Bryobacterales; family Bryobacteraceae; genus Palsa-187. The sequence continues at coordinate 97,863 of CAVOPN010000015.1, read as the reverse complement.
TGTCGATTGTGGATAGCAAGCGGGGGCGGCTGGGTTCGGCGACGGCGGAGTATCCTTTGGATCGGAGGCGCGACGATCCCGATCATGCTACACAGAGTCACGCGGACCAGTTACGCGCGCTGACTCAGGCGATGCGTATGGCGCTTGAAACAGCGGAGGTTTCTGGAGACCGGGTGGAGGCGATCGCGCTCGATACTACTGGGTCGAGCGTGATTCCGGTGGGCGCGGATATGGCTCCGTTGAGCGACTATTATCTGTGGTGCGATCACCGGTCGTGGAAGGAAGCGGGGGAAATTACCAACGCGGCTCGGGAGGCGAAGCTGGAGGCGATCGACTGGTGCGGGGGCGTGTATTCGTCGGAGTGGGGCTGGTCAAAGCTGTTGCACTGGCTGCGGCACAATCCGGAAAAGCGCGCGGAATTTCGGACGGCATTTGAAAATTGCGACATGATCGCCGCGGTGCTATGCGGCGTGAAAGATCCAGCGGCGGTTTCGCGCAGCGTGTGCGCAATGGGGCATAAGTGGATGTTCAACGAGGCTCTGGGCGGGTTGCCTTCGGAGGATTTTCTAAGCGGTGTCGATCCGCTGCTTGGGGGAGTTCGCGAGAAAATCGGCGGGCGCTATCAGACGTCGGATAAGCTGGCGGGGCATCTGAGCGCGGAGTGGGCGGAGAAATTGGGGCTGCGCGCGGGCATCCCGATTCCCGCCGGAGCGTTCGACGCGCATTGGGACGCGGTGGGATCCGGCATTCGCGAGGGCGACGTGGTGAACGTGGTGGGCACGTCGACTTGCATCATGGCAATTGCGAAGGACACGGGGTTGATTCCGGGCGTCTGCGGCGTGGTCAAAGGGTCGGTTCATCCGGACTATTTCGGCATTGAGGCGGGATTGTCAGCGACCGGCGATATCTTCGATGCGATCGCGCGGCGCGCGGGGACGACCGTTTCGTCACTTGCGCAAGGATTGGAGAAGTACCGCGCAGGGCAAACGGGTTTGCTGCGGCTCACCTGGGATAACGGGGATCGAACGGTGCTGGTGAATGCGGAACTGGGCGGCGTCACGCTCGGTTGGAACCTGACCAGCACGGCGCAGGATGAGCTGTTCGCGGCCATCGAGGGGACGGCGTTTCATACGCGCGTGATTCTAGAGCGCATGGCGGAGCACGGCGTCCGGATCGACCGCGTGATCAACGCCGGAGGGATTCCGCAGCGCGGCGATACGTTGAATCGCGTGTACGCGAACGTGTTGAACAAGCCGGTGTTGGTGCCGGCTGGGGATGTGACCAGTCTGGGATCGGCGATTTTCGCCTTTCTCGCGGCGGGGACTTTTCAGACGATCGAGGGTGCGCAGAAGGCGCTTTGTCCGCCGTGGAAAACCTACGATCCGGATCCGAGGGAAGCGGCGGTGTACGAACGGCTTTTCGCGATTTTCCGGAAGCTGTACTTCGAACTGGGCGAAGGCGACGCGCTACCCGGCCTGCGGGCGATTCGCGACTCCCGCCCTACGCCCTAGAGAATTGTCCACGCAACAGTGCGCCGCCAAGCATCCCAAAGTTACACAATACGCCCGGCTGGTGACTGCCCCTGTGTCATCCGCTCGTTATACCCGTTGTTCTCGTCGGTGTCTTGATTGGTGACTACAACCTCAAATAACAGATCGCCAAGTGATGGATCGTAGGTAGAGGAAATGTTTGTCCACCGAACGAGCGCCGCGTAACCCCAATAGAAGGAATACGAGCCTCCCAACACAGTATCGCCGAGGCGGGTAACCGGGGATCGTCGTCGGGCCGGCAGAAGCCGGCGGCGGTGTAAACCTGCTGATAATCGACCGATTAACCTCCGTCGGTGTTGCTCCTGTTGCACATGAAGGAAGGCAGTTTGCCGCACCGAGCGCTCCCCTGCCCCAAGAGCCAGACAAACTGCGCGCGGAGCTACCGGGCTCGCGGAGGATTCCGGAGATTGTCCGCGCGTAGATCGATGGCGGCCATTACGCGGCGGTATTCGCCATCGGAATGGATGGATCCGGCAGCGGTCTTGATCTCCTCTTTCACGTCGGCTTTGCCATTGGAGTGATCCGCCACGTCGACCAGGACGCGCGCTTTTTCTCCGTCGGAATTGATGTGAATGGCGCAATGAACCGCTTCGATCAGCGTGCGGGCGCTGAGGCCGCCGCGCTCTACGAGCGAGGTGAGGACGCGGGCTTTCTCGCCATCGGAATGAATGGTGGCGGCCGAATCGAAGTAGGCGCGACGCACCGAGTCGTCCTCCTTAAAATAGGCGTCGGCATGGGTCAGAACCAGAGCCTTCTCGCCATCGGAGTTCATCGACCCGGCCGCGCGCAGAGCGTCGCTTAGCGTGTCGCGCTGCTCACCGGCGGAGGCGATGGCGGCCATCAGGACGCGGGCTCGCTCGCCGTCCGAATGAATCGATTCGGCGGCCCGGAAAAATGGGTGCGAGAGAGAAGGATCGCTGCGTAGATGCTGCGCCAAGTCGACCAGGACCGCGGCTTTTTCACCATCGGAGTTGATATCGAGAGCCGCGCGCGCCGCCATGGCGTAGGTCTCACGAGATGAATCCTCCAAAATAAAGTGAGTCAGGACGCGATGTTTTTCGCCATCGGAATGAATGGTTTTGACAGCCTCAAAAGTATACGTACGCAGGTTGTTGTTGAGCGTGTAAGGCGTAAGGAACACCAGCAGAGCGGCTTTTTCACCGTCGGAATTCATGCCGCGAACGAGGCGCATTACGGACTGAAACTGATCGGTGTTGAGATTCCCGATGGGAACCAGCTCGCGGATGTACAGATGTTTCGAGCCGTCGCTGTGAATCCTGCCGATTTCGGTGAGAACGGCCGCTACGCCGCCTCGCTTCAGAATTCTGCGCACGCGCGCGGCTGCGTCGATGCCGGAATCCCGCAGAAGATCGGGCAGCGCGGCTCGCAGCCACGCTTGTGCATCGGCGTCAAAGGGCTTGTCGCGGCCATCGACCATATATCGGCGCTGGATCTGACCGGAAGAGCCCTCAGTCGCCTGATAGCGGCGGCTCGACAGGGCAAAGGATTCTTCGTAGCTGAAGAAACCGTCTGCGGACATCGATTGCACGTCACTGTCGTCGTCGTTAAAATGAACGTCGCCGTGAAGGCGCATCTCGCGGGTGTGGAGTCCATCGTTAGTTCGCCAGTTGACTGTGTGATTGCTATGCTCCGACCAGGAGGATGAGGGCGGCTGTTGCGGTATCTGATTAAAGAGGGGCTCCGCCGCTGCGAACGCGACAAGACCCGGGGATCTGACAACCACGCAAGCGAGCGCCATCACCGCGGCGAGCATCAACAGCAAACGAACCTTCAGCAGCCGCGTACCTTTGTGGCGGGTTTTATCAAGTAGCATTTCAATTCTCCTGGCTAGGTGCGAACGATCTTCGGCAGCGGCGGCGGCGATGATCGACGAGCGGACGCCCCCCGCTAGCTCGACCACGCGTGTCAGGCAGGACGCGTAGGGACGCGCATTCCCGGTCTGCTCCACCACGAAATCGTCGCAGGCGATTTCACGCTCCAGGTCGATGCGGCGGGTGATCCATCGGACCACGGGATGGAGCGCAAACAAGGCTTCGACGGTCCGCTCAAGCAACAGAGCGACGTCGTCGCGCCGGAGAAGATGCGCGGTTTCATGGAGGCGAATCTGCTCGATCTCATCGTCATCCAGTTCGGCAAGCAGGCGTTGGGGCAGCAGAATCGCGGGGCGGTATAAGCCGGCGGCCATGGGCGATGCGAGGTCGGCGGATATGAGCACGCGCACCGGCCAGTTTGCGAATTTTTCCACGGTGTGCGCGCGACGTTTGCGTCGTTCCAAGACCACATAGCTTGTGCAGAGGCGAATCAGCATGAAAGCCGCCGTGATCGCCCAGGCGATAGAAATGCGGCCGGGCCATGCGCCGGCACTGACTTCGATGGGAAACCGCGGCCAGCGCAGAAGTTGCGGGGGATCGTCAGAGACGACCGCGGGCTTCGTTTCCGCGGCGAAGACCGTTGGCGATTCCGCGGGCAACGTCATTTGCGGATGCGCAGCCGGTTCCGTGCCCCGCGGTAAATAAAACACCGGCAGCGCCACGACAATCAGTAATGCGATCCACCAGACCGCGTATCGCGTCGCTGCGTTCAGAGCGCGGCGCGGCGCGACCGACAACGCCAGCCACACCGCTATCGTCACCGCCGCTCCGGCGATTCCGCCGTTGATCAACGCCGCAAAGAGTGCGCTCATACTTCGGCCTCCTGGATTTTTTTGCGCAACCGGCGCAACTCAGCGGCATCGACCTTTTTTCCGTCCAGCAGATTGAGCATCAGCAATTCCGGGGAATTTTCGAAGAAGCGCCGCACCAGGTGAGTGACGGCGCTTTCGCGAGCCTGTTCGCGGCCGACCACAGGATGATAAACAAAGGCCCGCCCATCTTTGGTGTGGCGCACGAAACCCTTATTTTCGAGGATCCGAAGCGTGGTCAGCACCGTCGAATAGGCGAGCGCGGGAGGACTGGGAAGAGCTCCGGCGACATCGGACACAGTGGCTTTGCCCTGGTCCCACAACACGTCCATCAACCGCAGTTCCGCGTCGGTCAGATGGGGAGACTTCTTTCGCGCCACAGGCGTTCGATTCCTTCCTTAAAGAATTAATAGTTTAAATGTATACGATCCGTCCGAGGCTGTCAATTAAAACCTTAATAGTTCGCTGAAGGCTACTTTTTCGCGGTCAGAACACTGTAGGGCCCCAAGGCTACTTTTACCGGAGGCTGTTTGATGGCAACGGAAAAGGAAACCGGCTCGCTCGACGTGCGCACCCAAACGGTCTGCGGCGATCCCTTGGCAAATTGAATCTCCACGGGCACGTCCGCGGAAAAATCGCTGTCGACACCGGATTGCGCAATTGTGCCGGATACTCTCAGTCCCTTGATGCTGCTTTGCAGCTTCAGCTTGGGAATGCCGGTTGCGTAGACCCAGTTGTCGAAAAACGCATCCACAGTATCGGAGGGCGAGCGCGGCGGCAGGTACCTGGCGGCGAGGGCGCGAAAATCCTCAGTAGTGATCACGCGAAATTCATAGCGGCGGCGCACCTCCGCCAGCAGCTTGAGGAAACGATCCTCGCCCAGGCGTCGGCGCAGCATTTGCATGATCCAGGCGCCCTTTTCGTAGGTGATCGCGCGCCAGGCGTCCGGAATTTCTGACGATTCCAGGCGTGTTCCCCACACGATCGGCCCCGCCGATTCGACGGTGCGGCCTTCCCCATTCCGGAGCACGAGACGGGTGCGATAATCGTCGAGCACCGCGTCCATGGCCTTCGCTCCGTTTTTCTTTTCCAGCCACAGGAGCGCCGAATAATTTGCCAAAGCCTCCATCAGCCACTCATCCTGATAACTCGAAACGATGACCACGTTTCCCCACCACTGATGCGCCACTTCATGAGCGACCATCAGGTCGGAAAAAAAGAGCTGCTGATTTTCGGTGCGCAAAGCGGCGGGCCGCGAGGAAGGGTCCAGATAGGCGAGGGTCGATAAATACACTAAGCCGGCGAAACCTTGTCCGAAAGTTCCTGGGATCGGCGCCACTGTCAGGCCTTTCAACACAGGCGGACCGAACAGGCTCGAGAAAAATTCCAGCGAACTGGAAACATCGGCGGCGACCGCATGCAGGCGCGCGAGGGGATCGGGAACTGCCGGCGGAATGGCGGGCCCCAGCAGAGCCTCCCGGCGCTGCTGGGATGTGAGCGGCCTGGTGCCGAAGTCCTGCGGAATCGCGCCTTGCTTGGGCTGGAGTGCCGCTTCCAGTCCCCGATTTCCATAGACCTCGACATCGAACCCGGGAACGGATCCGGTAATGCGCTCATAATTGCCCAGGTTGAATCCGGCGAATCGAATCGGAACGGAGGTGCGGCGGCGAGTGACGCGAATCTCTCCTTCGGTGCGATCCTCCACCAGTTCACCGGGCGTCACCAGGGTCAGCTTCTTCGGATAACGGAAGGTCAGATCGTAGGTCGAAAATTCCGGCGCGCCGCGCGGATACCAGTTGGCGCGCGAGCCCACAAAGTAAACCCCGTTTCCCGCCGAGGAGATGACGTCACCCTCGTGTTCAAACGAGAATTCATGCTGGCTCGCCGCGGAAAGCGCCTCCGGCGTCACTACCAGCAGCGCGTTGTCGTCACTGCCACGCAGGGCGTGTTCGCGCGGGGAATCGTGAGTGAATAACTCAACCGGCTGTCCGTCGACGGTTACCGACGTCACCTTCATCCGGCCGGCGATGTCAAATGGAAACGATCGCAAGGCGGTCTTGCCCACACGCACTTTGATGTTGGTCGACGCTTTCATATGGAGGCCGGGGTCGAGTGCCGCGTCGATGGAAAAATGCGTCAGCGCGAATCCGGGCTCGCTTCTCTTCGCAGCGCCGGTTCGAACGCTGCGGGACATGAAGCTGGTCCAGATGTTGTAGTGCGGCCCCGGCCCGTGTTCAGACAACTGGCCGGCGGCGATCTGCTCGCGCGCTCGAGGATCGTACAATATGTCGAAATTGCCTTTTTCGCGGCCCACGACTCCCATAAACATAAACCCGGACTTGTTTGGATCCGGAGAGAAAAGATCGTCCACCATGCGAAGCTCGAAGCCATCGCGAACAGCGGTCAGCATGCCGGACCACCGGTCCGCCATCAGCGCGCCTACCTCCGGAACTTTCTTACCGTGGCCTTCTTTTTGGATGCGATCAAGCAGCATGGCTCCCGTTCCATCCGTAAAAACCATCAGCGCAGCGGCCATATGTTCGTCCAGATTCGGAGACTGCGTAAAAGTGGCCAGCGACCTTCTTTCCCCGCGCGTCGGAGGCAGCAGAATTACCTCGCCGTCGCCGCCCTCCACATTCGTGGTAAACACCGCCGATACTCGCTGGCCTGCCGCGGGCTTGGCGAAAATCAGGTAGCCGTCGGTGAAGTAGACGCGGATATCTTCCTTGCGGAAACTCAGGTCCCGCACCCGATAGCACTCGTCGGGATCGAGCGCAGCCTCGTGAATCGACCTGGCCAGTTCGGCGGCCGAGGGAGCGGACGCGCGCACCACCGCCGCGGCCCAAAAAACCGTTATCAGGAAACTGCGAGACACCGTATTCCTAGTGTAATGCCGAAGGCATTAAGCTATAGCCTATGACCCGTCGCAAATTTGTGCCCGCGTTAGCCGCCGGAGGATCTCTGCTTTCGTCTGCTCAATCGAAGGCGCCCTCCGTTTACGAAATCCGGACCATCCATCTGCGCAATACTTTGGACAACCAGCGCGCGCGGCTTACCGATTTTTTACAGCACGCCGCGGTGCCAGCGTTCGCCCGGGCGGGCATCGCCCCCTGCGCCTATTTTGGAAGCATGATCGCTGAGGAAACTCCCTTCGTGATGACTATAGCGAGCTATGAGTCGCTGGCGGCGATGGAGCATCAACGCGCCAAACTGGCGGCGGATGGGGAGTATAAGAAGGCGCTCGCCGCGTACAATGCGCAGCCGGGTCTAAATTACGAAAGAATCGACAGCGCGCTGGCCCGAGCCTTCGCGGCATTTCCGGAAATGATCGTCCCCACGGACGCCGCGTCCCGCCCGGCGCGCATTTTCGAACTGCGGCGCTATGAGTCGAATAATGCGGCAACGCTGGCGCGCAAGATCAAGATGTTCGAATCCGGAGAGATTGGCGTATTTGAGCGGCTGGGCATGCGGCCCGTCTTTTTCTCGGAGACGATCGTCGGCGCGCGGATGCCGAACCTGGTGTACATGTTGAGCTACGATGATCTGGCTTCGCGGGAGAAGCTCTGGAAGGCGTTTGGATCCGATCCCGAATGGCAGAAGATCCGCAGTCTTCCCGGCAACAGCGACGCGGAGATCGTTTCCAATATCAGCAATTCGCTGCTGCAGCCCCTGCCTTTTTCCCCCGTTCGCTAAATGGATGCGAATATCTCACTGGCGGCCGCCGCGGAATCGCTGGCGGGAGCTTTACTGATCGCGCTGCTGATCGGCGGCCAGCGCGAGGCCGCTCATCGGGACGCGGGGCATTTCGATACCAGCGTAGGAACGCCGCCCGGTCTGCGCGATTTTCTGATCGTCGCTCTCGCCGGCGGAGTTTGCGGCATGCTCGGCGTCGCGTGGCTGACTGCCCCGGTGCTGATCTCGATCACGGCGTTCCTGGCGGTTTACCAGTTCGAATGCCGGCTGCAACGACGCGGAATCACCACCGAACTCGCGGCGGTCGCGACCTTCGCCCTGTCCTATCTGGCAGCCTCACCCGTTCCTGCTTTCGCGGAACCGGTGGCCATCGGCGTGACCCTAATCGTCGTCGTATTTCTCGAAACCAAGCGAAACATCGAGAAGTTTCTCCGGGAAACCATCTCCGTAACGGAGTTCAACGCCACTCTCGCGTTCGTCGGCGTGGTGGTCGTGATTTATCCTCTCCTTCCGGCCGGCGCTTATGGTCCGTACGCGTTTTTCGAACCGCGCCAGGTGTGGAAGTTCGTCATTCTGATCTCGTCGATCTCCTATGCCGGCTATTTCCTCGAGAAATTCCTCGGCGAGGAAAGAGGACTTTTCTACACGAGCGTGTTAGGCGGATTAGCCTCCACCACCGCGGCCGCGCTGCTGTTTGCTAGGGAATCGAAGGAGCATCCGCTGGATACGTTCGGATTATGGCGCGCCTTCGTGATCGCAAATACGGTGCAGTTTCCGCGTACCTTGCTGATCGTGATGGCCGTGAGCCCGGAGCTCGCTCGCGTATGCGTGTGGCCGCTGGCGGCGATGTTCCTCTGTGGGGTTCTGGTGGCGGAGATCATGCGCCGCTGGCCGCACAAAGCGCTGGGAGCGGTGCCGATGACAACCGGCAATCCCTTCCGCATCGCGCCTGCCTTGCGCTTCGGCGCCATGTTCGCAGCGGTCGTGTTCTTGTCCAAAGCGGCCGCGGCTACTCTCGGTGCCGGTGCTTTTTATTGGACCAGCTTGCTGGGCGGCCTGGTCGATGTGTCCACGGTAATCGCTCCCGCGGCTGAATTGTTGAAAAAACAGAGCATGACCCTGACGACTGCGGAAATCGCGGTGCTCTTGGCATTGGCGGCGAACGCGGTACAGAAAATAGTAGTGGCGCTAGCGGCGGGTACGCGGGATTTCGCGATCAGGGTAACCGCAGTTTTCGCGCTATGGGCGATGGTCGGCGCCGGGACCTTGGTCCTCTGCTCAAAATTTGACCAAACCGCACTCCTACGCTAGGATAGGTGTGCGGGGTGGAGCAGTCTGGTAGCTCGTTGGGCTCATAACCCAAAGGTCGAAGGTTCAAATCCTTCCCCCGCAACCAATCCTTTCAATCGGTTGCACGGATTCTCTTAGATTTTGCGTCCATTTTTGCTAACAAATTGCTAACAATAGCGCAGTTTCTCAACGCTTCGGCGGGCGGCGATCGGACTTGAAATCCGCGTACGGACGGGATGCCAAATCAGTTACGCGTGTCCAGTTTTCGTATTCCGTCGCTGCCAATTGCTAACCCATTGCTAGCAGCCGCTTCCGATTTCCGGCGGGCTGCGTCCATCGATTTTTCGTACCTCTCGCTGGCTTCTCTCCCTCGGCCGGGAAACAGGTGCCCGTACGTATCGAAGGTAACGTGGATGCTGGAGTGCCCCATCTGATCTCGAACGTAGGCGGCCGTCTCGCCGTTGGCGATCAACTGGCTCGCGAAAAAGTGGCGGAGGTCGTGAAACCTTGTTCCCGTCAGCTCGGCCCGCTTAACGATCGGCCGCCAGATGTCGGTTTCAAATCTATCTGGATCAATGAACCCGTGGCAGTGTCCTGGGAAGATGAATCCGGAATCGGCGTTGCCGACTTTGAGGTCGGCGAGGAGCCGCATCACGCTGTCGGTGGCCGAAATACCGCGCAACGACTTGCGAGATTTTGGCGGGCCGAGGTACCACTCCCACTTGCGAATGCCATCCTGGCAGCGCCGTTTCGAGATGGCGTGTTGGATGCGGACTTCATTATCGAACCATCGAATGTCGAGGAACCTAAGACCCAGAGCCTCACTTCGTCGCATTCCGCAGAAACGCCCAGGTACGTGATCGGGTAGCTGACGCCGCCAATTTCCTTCGCGGCCTTGATCAAGGCCCACGTTTCCGACGGCGTCGGCGGAACAATCTGCCGGTATGCAAGTGGCGGCAACTTTACGCCCAACGTAGAATCCGCAAAAGCCAGACCGCGCCGGAATGCGCTTGGGCCCTTCCGGCCTGCAAGCATATTGCGCAACAACATTACTGCGTTGTGGATCGTCTTCGAAGCGAGTTCATCCTCGATCATCCCGCTGACAGCCGCGTCGATATCCTCGAACCTGACACGCGAAACCTTCATTGAACCTAGCCGCGGAATCAGTTGTTTGTCGATTAGGGAGCTATAACCGGCTTCCGTACTGCCACGGAGTTGGCGGCGGCTTAACAGCCACTCCTTCGCGAATTGTTCGAAGCTAAGGGACGAGGGCCGCGAGTAGGTACCTTTGTCGATCTCGTTCAAGACTTCGCTTAGACGCGTTTGCGCATTGCTCTTGGTTCTGAATTTCCCCTCCCACCGGAGCTTTCCTTCGGTATCTCGGTACATGATTGCCCATGTCTTTCGAGAACCGGTGGGTTTGACGAGGTGACCGCCCTGACTCATGGCTGAATGGCTTCGGACCAAGCGCTGCCGCGATGATATCGCAGACAGCACAGCGTCAGAGCCCGTCGGCGTCCCGCCGGCGTCCCGCGTCTTATTGGCAGCTTTCCAAGTCGATTCAGCCAGCAGCCGAGGAAAAATAAGAAACTCGCACCAGTGGTGCGAGAACTTGGCGGTCGTATCTGGTTTAGGGAGGAGTGGCCCAGCCGCCAGAAGCCGGCCAGACCTTTTCGATGGCGCTCCTCTCGCGAGCCGCGGAGAGGTCCTTCGATAAATCGTTTTATGGCTTCGCCAATTTCATTGGGGACGGGGTGGCGGAATCGAGCTGGAAGGCGTTTAAGAACGCCGTCCATTGAAGGTGTCCTTTCGGCAAGGCTGCGGGAATCTGAATGACCGATGTGAAACCGGCGGATAGCTGGATCGGAACTGGTCAGGCCTTACGCTTCGTATACTTTGCGAGAATGGAGTCCATGTCGTCGCCAACGCCATACCCGAGTTCGTGGCTGACGCTACGTACCCGATCGAGTCTGGCGATCAGAGCGTCACGGCGACCGACCGGCAACCGGTTCGCGGTCGCAACAGCCTGGTTGAACATTCGCACCAGTGCATCGAAGTAGCTCTCGTCTTGATAGCCGAGGTCGCTTGAAAAACCGGCCGCCTGCTCGCAATAGAAAACCATCAACTCGGCCAGTCCGGCGGCGTTCGCAATCGCCTTCTTATAGTCGGCAATGGCTTTCTTGGCTTTGAGGACTGACGTATCCTGGTTCCGAAAACTGTCCGGCCAAAGCCACCGGGAGATCGTTTCCTTGTAAGGGCTGAGCGAGTCCTCGCCCAAGCCGAAGCGAGCGTGAAGAAACGTCCGATTGTCTTTGTGCGCGGCGTAAAGATCCTGGATCAATCCCAGCAAGCCTTTCCGGTCGAAACTCGCGAGCTTTGCCTTCACGTCGGTCCACGTGGGTTGTGATTTTGCATGAGATGCCATGGCTCTGTTCGATTCTAACGAGCGAGAGAAAACGGTAGAGGACGTGCCGGCCGGCGTGATTCAGAAGAGGTAGCCCCGAGCTACCCAGTAATGCCAATCACCGATGGGTTCGGCGGTGGATTCGTCCGGATCGAGCGGAGCCAGTTGGAATAGAGGCACCGCCATGTTCCGGCCCTGCCAACGAATGAGCACGGCATATCCGTGGAACAGGCGTCCTCCGGCGCCAGGCGGCGGACTTCGACGGTCTCTCCTTTTTTGAGGGGAGACACGAGGTTCGCGACGATGCACTTTGCTGAGAACGGGAAGCGGCTTTTGTTTTCCAGGTAGTAATACCAACTCATCGCTTGCTCTTCCGATCCATTGGCTTCCACGATGGCTTCGTTATGGATGCGGTCTTCGCGGATCGGGTCTTTGGTCGGCTTTCTCATCATTTTGCTTCCCGAATCCGGCGCACCGACGTCCGACCGATGTCCAATCGCCGGGCGATCTCGGCTTTGCTGACGCCCGTTGCGATAGAGTTTCCGGGACCGATGCCTTCAACGTCGCGCGGGTCCGGACGATGGGGAATCTCCGCGCGAGTGCCAGCACGCGGTCTGATTTGGCTGGTTGTTGCACAACGTACTCAGCATCTCGCCTCTGTAAACGTTATGCAACACCTTCTTTTATGGCCAACTCCGATTCCTCGGCAGCGACCAGATATGAGGTAATATCAACGAAGCTGTGGGCTGCCAGCGGATCGGTGAGGCCCGTTTTAATGCCCCGGCGGGTCCCGACAGGGCGCATAACGGGAACGCGGCAATGACCGAAAACGGTTCAGAATCTCTTCCATTCGAACCTCCAGAGCAAGAGAATGTCCGTCTCCGCGAGGAGAATGCTCGCCTGCGGCGACTCCTAGCGGTTCACAGCATTCCGATTCCGCAACTGGCACTAGAGAATCTTCTTCCAACCAAGATCGTTGAGCCAGGGTCTCCAGTGGACAAGCAGGAGCGTGCTAGAAAGAGAATCGCGCTCTTTCGAAGCCTGTTTCGCGGCAGAGAAGATGTCTACGCACGGCGATGGGAGAATGATGATGGCCGACACGGATATATGCCGGTGGTCGTAAAGGACTGGAAAGCTATCAACAAAAGCCGCCCGGAGGAGCGGAAGAAAGTCGACCGGAAAACGCGGAAGTTTATCCCGCTCACCGACGCTGTCATCGAGAACCACCTCCTGGGTAAGGAGGCCGTTGGCGTGTACCCTCTGCTGCCAGACGAAACGTGCTGGTTCCTCGCGGCAGACTTCGACAAGAAAACGTGGGAGTATGACTCCCTGGCTTTCCTTGAGATTTGCCAGGAGTTGAACGTGCCCGCTGCCTTGGAACGTTCTCGTTCCGGGAAGGGCGGCCACATTTGGATCTTCTTTGAGCGCGCGTTACCGGCGATCACCGCGCGCAAACTCGGATGCCTCCTGCTTACGCGAACCATGGAGCATAGGCATCAGGTCGGTCTTGATTCCTATGATCGCTTTTTCCCCAACCAGGACACGATGCCCAAAGGAGGGTTCGGGAACCTAATTGCGCTCCCCTTGCAGTTCGCGCCGCGCAAGGCGGGCAACAGTGTATTCATTGACTCCGACTTTCGTGTGCTCCCCGATCAATGGCAGTTCCTCTCGACAATTCGGCGACTAAGTGCCGACACCGCTGAGGAGATCGTCGCGGCAGCTCAACGCAAAGGCGACTTGATCGGTGTCCGGATGAGCATCGCCGATGACGAGGATACACAAGACCCATGGACTTTGCCACCTTCCCGCAAACGGAGGGAGAAGCTGATCGAAGGGCCTCTGCCAAAGACTGTTCAGGTCGTTCGCGCGAATCTTGTTTACGTCGAAAGCAAGGATTTACCGCCAGCTATGCTGAATCGGCTACTCCGGTTGGCTGCATTTCAGAACCCAGAGTTTTACAAGGCTCAGGCCATGCGGCTCTCGACGTACGACAAGCCACGTGTAATCGCATGCGGCAAAGAATTTGTTCAGCATATCGCTGTGCCCCGTGGATGTCTGACGGAGACCTTGGCTCTTCTTGAAGCGCACAAGATCCGGCCCGAAGTCCGGGACGAACGGTACGCGGGCACGGCGATTGATGCGAAGTTCCAGGGTGAGCTTCGACCGTTTCAGGAGGAAGCGGTCGCGAAGATTACCGCTCACGATGAGGGCATCCTCTGTGCTCCGACGGCGTTCGGCAAAACTGCCGTTGCGGCCTGGCTGATCGCGAAACGAAAAGTCAACACTCTGGTTGTGGTCCATCGGCAGCAGTTGCTCGATCAGTGGCAGGAGCGGCTTGGGATGTTCTTGGATCTCCCAGCCAAATCCATCGGGCATATTGGTGGCGGAAAAACGGATCGAACGGGGTGTGTGGACGTCGCTGTCATTCAAAGCCTCTACCGAAAGGATCAAGTGAAGGACTTCGTTGCCGAATATGGCCAGGTAATCGTGGACGAATGCCACCACATTTCCGCTTTCACGTTCGAACAGGTCATGAGGCAGGTTAAGGCCAAGTATGTTGTCGGCCTGACCGCCACTCCGACGCGGAAGGACGGACACCATCCGATCATTTACATGCAGTGTGGCCCCGTGCGGTTCAACATGAGCGCCCGGACGATGACCGAGACGACGCCCTTCGAGCACAAGGTCACTCCCCGCCACACAGAGTTTCGAATGGCGCCGGAACTCACCGAGCTCACGATTCAGGATATCTACGCTGCTCTTGTCGACGATGCCTCGCGCAACGAGATGATCGCCGGCGACATTGTTCACGCCATAGAATCTGGACGGTGCCCGCTGCTGCTGACCGGCCGGACAGAGCACCTCCAATACTTCGCCGCCAGGCTTGCCGGTGTCGCCAAACACGTCTTCGTCTTGAAGGGAGGCATGGGAAAGAAGCAGCGTCGGGAAACGTCGGCGGCCCTGGCGGCAGTGCCGGAAAACGAATCGCGAGTGATTCTGGCCACCGGAAGTTACATCGGCGAAGGGTTTGACGACGCGCGACTGGATACGCTATTCCTGGCCATGCCGATCTCCTGGAAAGGCACGCTGCAGCAGTATGTGGGCCGATTGCATCGTCTTCATGACAACAAGCGATTCGTGCAGGTCTACGATTATGTGGACAACTACGTTCTGATGCTGGCCAGAATGTACGGGCGAAGGCTGAAGGGCTATGCCGCGATTGGCTATGTGATCGAGCAGGAGACGCCCCCTCCTTCCCCTTCTTCGGGCGCACATCCGTAGACTTGGACCGGCATCGGTGCGTGCACCGTCAGGTGTTCAACACAACGATCGTGTAGTATTGATACAATGATTCCAGAATGGTCAGCCAACGGTGACCTTCCGCCCGGTGTGCATTTCGTCACTTGGCCGGAGCTTGAGGATCGGCTCGCCTTTAATCCGCGGCGTCATCGGATGCTGGCAGGATTCCGGCAGGCTTGCGAGGAGTTGCGGAAAGCGGGTTGCCGATTGGTTTACCTGGACGGCAGCTTTGTCACCCGGAAGGAACGCCCCGGCGACTTCGATGCTTGTTGGGACGTTCAGAATGTCGACGACGCCAGACTCGATCCAGTCTTCTGGGATTTCTCCCGGGGCCGCGTGGCGCAGAAGCAGCGGTTTCTGGGAGAGCTGTTTCCGGCGCAACTGCCTGAAGGTGCGACCGGAAAGGCGTTCGTGGATTTCTTCCAGGTGAATAGAATGAGCGGCGAACCGAAAGGGATTCTGGCAATCAGGCTGGGAAGGAGCAGACGAAAATGATCAAGAACGAGAAGCAGTACCGAATCACGAAGGCACAAGTCCGGCGGTTTCAGGATGCAGTCGCCGAGGTGGCCAGTCAGGCGCGCCCCTCGAACATCAGCGCACGATTATGGGAGGCCCAACGCGAGGCGGCTCGGAGCCAGATGGAGGAATTAGGAGAGCAGGTTGAAGCCTACGAGCGGCTCAACGCCGGCCGCAGCAAGGGAGTGGTTCTCGAAGGCGTCGAGGACTTGCCCAAAGCCCTAATCCGAGCACGAATAGCGGCGGGAATGACGCAGGAGAGCCTGGCGCGCCGCCTTGGGGTCAAGCCGCAACAGGTGCAGCGCTATGAGGCGACGGAGTATGGGAGCGCCAGCTTTACCAGGATTCTGAAAGTAGTGCAGGCCCTCGGGCTGAGTATGCCTAGAGCGGTCCGACTCGTTCGCAACCCTTGAGTTGCTCGCCGTTCAAATCTGCCCCTTCTAGGTCGGCGAAAAACTGCAAGCAGGTGCCGGGAGCGGAGGTTACTAATTGTTCGTTCCCGCCGATTCGCCATCCTCGTCGATCATTCGGCCGCTCGATCAACTCCCATTCCTTGGGTCGTCAACCCAAAGGTCAATTTCGACTCCCATTCAACTCCCATTACCCGTTCCCGAGGGTTTCTTAAGGCTCTTTCGAGTGCCGCTCGTGCCTTGTTATGAACTACATAGCCATAGACAGGTACGCTCATAACCCAAAGGTCGAAGGTTCAAATCCTTCCCCCGCAACCAAACGTTAATTCCTTTCAATCAAATGGTGCGTCGTCCTTCCGGCGTTCCGAAAGCGGAGCCGAGGCGAAACCTCAGTGCCAATCTGACGGCGCGAACTCGAGCGAATCGGCCTTTAAATAGGCGATGGAATCGCCACTTACCAAAGCGACCACCAGGAATTTTCATCCGGCCCCCGGAGCATATCCCGTCCGCAGAAAACAATGCTCGACGCGGGTCCTTGCCAACCGGAATCTTCGCGAGCAGTTTGTGGGAGTTAATCGAAAAGACGAAGACTGTGTCTCCGCCGCTGTCATTCAAGTACAGAGTGGACGTACCGTGCAGCCATCGGGCGTCAAGTCCGCGTCCGTGATAATGCCAACAATGCATTGGCTGACCAGGTCAAGCTCGCCATCCCCACGGGCCACCACAGCAAGCAGAGGCTCGGCCATCGAGGTTCCGGCCACGCCCAGGCACACGAGCACGATCAAGACTCGTGTCCGGAAAATAGATTGGGCCTATGCCACCTCTGCGACTTCAGGCACCGCGGTTCTTGCTTTTCGTCGCCTCCACGCAGCCAGCCTGCGGAGCGAAAGCGCGATCCCCGTGTACACGAGCACCGCTCCTGCCAGCGACGCCAGCCCGGCAATCGCCTGTACCGGCATTCCCCCCACTTCGCCCGTATGCACTACCCGCGCCAGTATCCTCAACCTCAGCCCCAGGTTGTTGGCGGAGAACGGCTCCCATTTCACCTCGTCGCCGGTGACGCGGTCGAGGGTCAAGGTCGCGCGATCCTGGGGCTGGCCCCCGGTGCCGGATTCGACGGTCACGCCGACATTGCGCGCCGGCGAATTGCGGATGGTGATCGTGCGCCAGTCGGCCATTCGCGCTTCGGCGCGGGCGACCCATCCGTCGAGTCCTTGCCATGGTGGCGGAGCCTCGCTCTTCGGCATCGGCACGACAGGTGCGAACTTTAACGGCTCATTTCCCGTCATGTGATAGACCATATCGTTGGCCCACCTGTAAGACAATATGACTCCGGTCAACACGATTAGCGCCAGAGGAATGCTCATCCACAGGCCGATCGCGTTGTGCCAATTGAAGTCCCTGGCTTTCCCCGAAAGGTTGCCGCGAAACCAGACGATGGGGCGAAGATGACGCCACGTCATCTTCTTCGGCCACCATAGGAACGGTCCCGACAGAACGATCAGGAACAACAGGAGATTGGCCAATCCCAGATCGGCTGAGTGCGCTTTTGCGCGATATCGCCGGTTGCGAACCAGCGGTGCCATGCTCTGGTAGATTCAAAAAAAGCATGGACACCCTTCGACGGCTCGCCGGTTACCTCGCCGGTGTACGGATTCACGTAGACCGTGTGATCTCGTCCCATGACGAGCTCGACAGGTTCGGCAGGATCGGAGCGAACGATCACGCCTGCCGGCGTCCCCCCGGACTTCGCTACGAGCGCAGCCAGAGGTAGGCGCGGGGCGCCGGCCGGAGGAACCACGCGTGCGTTGTGCCGGTCCGCCCAATCCACCATCTGCCGCTCAAAGGTGAGCAGAACGCCGGTCACGCACATGACAAAAATGATGGCGCCCAGGGCCACGCCCATGATTAGATGAGTCCAGAAAAGGATCTTTCTCATAACTTAAAGTCTTTCGTCCGTCATTGAATTTGTCAAACAGTTTTTAGACGCGGCGCGCCATCGGCAGTGCCGATGAATTGAGGCCCACCGGCTACGGCCGATAAACCAGCGCGCCGCCGCCCTTCGCATCGGGAATCGTAGTGGTCTTCTTAGTCGCAATCTCAATAGCCACAATGGTTCCACCCCGGCGGCTGACATAAAGGTACTGTCCCTTAGGATCGCCGATCATCGAGAGAGGCAAGGGGGGACCCACCGGAATCGTATCGGTGGCTCGCCACTCTTTGTTGGATCCGTTGACAATCCCAACCAGATTTTCGGCTACGCTCAGGGCATAGATGGTGCCTGCGACGGGTCCCATGACCAGCGCCTGCGGGGAACGCCGCACACCGCACTCCACAATAAAATCGAGGGTCTCAGGGTTGTAAAAGGCCAGGATGTCCGCCGACACCTTGGCGACCACCAGGAATTTACCATCCGGCGTTCGGGCCAGGATCCGAGGGTCGATGCTCCATCCCTCGGGTCCGGCCTTTACCGTTCGAATAACTATCCGTCGAGGGATCAATCAGGTTGAGACTGTTGGCTCCGTCGCTTCCCACCACCAACTTTCCGTTGGGCAGGAACAGCCCCCGGCGTGGCTCTTCGGCGACTGCGATCTTTTTATCAGACGGCCGGAGCCGGTCGCGAATACGAATACAGCGTTCGCTTTACGGTCTGCCAGATACAGCTTCTTGCCGTCCGGGCTCACAACACAGCCGTCAGGGGCCTCAAGACCAGCGTCCGAAAATGTACCGACGACAGCCTTGCTGTTCAAATCGATCGCAGAAACGCCCTTTGGATCTAGTTTTCCCACAAACAGCATGGAACCCGTCGGATCGAGGCACATTTGCCCCAGTGTCTTCCCAGCCTGCACCGTTTTCGTCAATTGCAGTTGGGTTCCATTCACCTGGTAGAGATTCACAACGCCGTCCGCTGGTACGACTGCGGCGAGTAGCGGTGGATGTTGCGCCAAAGCTGTTATGCTTGGCAGGAGACAAACTACGAACAGCATCAACACTCTATTTTTCAAGCATTTCTCCGTTTTTCATGGCAAGATTCGGTTCAAAAGAACAACTTCAACGCGAATTGGAAATTTCGCGGCCCACCGGTGTTGAAGATGGGGTTGAATCCGGCCCCGCTGGAGGAATTGGCCCCGAGCCCGGCATTCGCCATGCTGGTGGTGGTCCCGAATGCAGTCGCATTAACCGTTCCGCCCATCGCGCCGAAACTGGGGTGATTGACTACGTTAAACATGTCGGCTTGAAACCGAATGCGGATCTGCTCCCGGATGGGGAAGTCGCGATGTATGGAAAAGTCGAGTTCCTGCAAGGGGAATGCGCGGGCGGCGTTACGGCCGAGATCGCCGGATACTGTCTGCGATCCAACAAGTGCAGGCGTGCTAAACGCGCCCTTGGCGTTGGTGGCTGTGGGAGCGATACAACCCGCTGCTGCCGCCACGGAAGCCGGGACAGGGGCAGTATTCAACTGGATCCCTGAGGGAACGTTCTTGGCGGTCTTCTGGGTGCCCGCTCTTTGATGCAGATAGGTCTCGATATCGTCATCGAAGCGAATCACGATGCCAGTTATGCCCAGCACCAGCAGGAACGCCGCGGAGTAGATTCCCGCGGTGTTGTGCAGATCGAAATGGATGCGGCGCGCGTTCGCGCTCCAGTTGATCGATGCCCGTTTCACCGGCCACCAGAGATAAATTCCGGAGAGGACCAGAAACAGCAATACCGCGGTCGCGGCGGCCACGATATTGCCGCCGGCCTTTCCCGAAGAAGGACTCATCAGCAAACGCAGATGAAGCTGATGAATTTTAGAAAGCACCGTAACCGGATTCCGCTCCCCGAGGATCGCGCCGGTGTAAGCGTTGATGAACACTCCGCGCGGTCCCTTCACGGTAAACTGCGCGGCATCGGTGGCTCGTTGCGGAAAACGAATCGAGCCGATCCTCTGCCCCGGGTACGCCTTTTGGGCCGCTTTCAAAAGATCCGCCACCGGCATCGCCGCGCCCTGCGGCTCGACGTGGAACAGGCCGGGATGAGTCAAACGGTCGATGTCGTCTTCAAACGCCATGATGCTTCCCGTCACCCCGATGACCACCACAAAGAGCCCGGCAATGAGCGCCCCATAAAGATGAAGGTTGAAGATCAGCTTCCGCATAGGGCAATCCTAGAAACAATACCGCGGAGTGTCAAATAGATTGTTCCCGTCTCTGCTCATCGGTTGCGCCGATTCAGAACTTACGAAACCTTTAATTTAGCGATATCAATAACATCCCGTTTTCAACCACTCCCGCCTCAAAAACTCTCGGCTATTTTGTAGTCAACGAGGTTCCGCGCTCTTCCAACGGAGGGCGGGGCCGGCCGGTTGGTAGGATTCTAGATCCGCCTCCAAGGGCGCGCGTACGTTGGGTGCCTTCCGGTGCATGATGCCGGATCTTCGCGCCAGGCGAAGTAAAGCCTCCTGGCTAAAGAGGCCTCGATAAATCTTTTGTTTACGAGTGGCGGCGCAAAGAAAGGGAGCAATAATATCGAAGATTTACGCAGGGGGGGAACGTCAGTTCCGCACCCAATGTCCGTACCAACATATCCGTACAGCCCATAAACCGTCGTGTCTAAAAGCTGCTTGACAGCTTTCAATCGGGTCTATTTACGTACGGGAGAATCTCGTTCGTCGGTTTGTCTGGCTACAAGGGCCTGTTGAAGGTCGTGTGCGCGGCTTGGGGATAGAATCTAAACGTGAGACTAATTCTGCTCTTCCAACTTTGTTTTGGACAGAGCTTCGAAGTTGCTTCGATTCACTTAAGCCAATTTCAAGTGCCGATGGCGAAGGCAGCCGGCGAGAGAGTATCGAAGTGTCCACCGACCGGGTGACCATGCACAACGTCACACTTAAATCATGCATCGAGTCGGCTTACAACGTCCAGGATTTTCAGATCGTCGGCGCGCTCAGTGTGGACCGGTTCGATATCGCCGCAAAGGCAGCCGCGCCTGAGACCGTGCCCGCCCTCCGAGCGATGATGGGCACGCTGCTCGCCGAGCGATTCAAGCTCGCCTTTCATCGCGACGTCCAGGAGCGAAAGTCTTTGGACCTGGTGGTGGCGAAGGGCGGCCCTAAGCTGCATCGGTCGGAGGTGGATGCTGCCGGCGTCCTGCGGCCCACGCAAGGCGCGATGGTGGCCGAGCACGGGTCCATGAAGGAATTCGTCAGCACTCTTTCTGGCCCCTTGCGAACTCCGGTGGTCAACAAAACGGGACTCACCGGCCGGTACGATTTCACCGTCGATCTCAGCTCATACCCGATGGGCGAACAACCGGATATGACCGCGATCGTGATGTCTGCTCTACGCGAACAACTGGGGCTGAGCCTCGTAGCTCGGAAGGAAAAGGTCGAAATCCTGGTGATTGAGCACGTGGAGAAGATCCCGACGGCCAACTGAGCAGGGTATCGGTTGTCGGAAAGTAGGCGCCACCAACGGACGAAAACCGTTACGCTATTCCTCTTGACAATCTACAGGAGTTGTTGCACTCTTGTAGAGTATCGAGAGGAGAGCATGGCCAAACCAAAAACCGACCTGTTGCAAGGGACGCTCGATCTGCTGATTCTAAAAACGCTGGAACTGGAGCCCATGCACGGCTGGGGCATCACCCAACGAATTCAGCAGGTTTCAGATAGCGTGCTCCAGGTGAACCAGGGGTCCCTCTATCCCGCTCTGCATCGGCTGGAGGAGCGGGCGTGGATCCGGGCATCCTGGGGCAGCTCTGAAAATAATCGCCAAGCCCGGTTTTACGAGCTGACGGCGCGCGGAAGGAAGTTTCTGGCGCAGGAAAAAGAGAATTGGCTGCGGCTTTCAGGGGCCGTGGCGCGGATCGTGGGGACCTGACGATGAACAGACTGGCCTCTATTTTTCGATTCCTTTTCCGGCGCGGTCGATTCGAGAGCGAAATGGACGCAGAGCTGCGCGATCACTATTCGCGCCAGGTGGAGCAAAACATTTCTCGCGGCATGAGCCGCGGGGAAGCCGTCCGCCAGGCGGCGATCGCGGTGGGCGGCGCGGAGCAGCTTAAAGAGCAGTGCCGCGACGCGCGGCTGGGCCGCTCGATCGAGACCATGGTGCAGGACGTCCGCTACGGACTGCGCGTGCTCCTCAGGAACCCCGGCTTTTCCTTCGCGGCAATACTGACCCTGGCTCTGGGAATCGGAGCCAATACAGCGATTTTCAGTCTCGTCTATGGAGTGCTGCTGCGTCCGCTGCCCTATCTGCACGGCGAGAAGCTGGTCGTTCTCCACCAGGATGCCCCCGGCGCCAACGTGTTGGATTTTCCATTTTCGGTGAAGGAGATCGCCGACTACCGCGAGCAGAATCATACCCTACAGGGCATGGCGGAGCATCACACCATGAGCTTTCTGCTGATCAGCAAAGAGACCGCGGAGCGCGTCGAGACCGCGGTGGTCTCCGCTAACTTCTTCGACGTTCTCGGCGTCAAACCGCTGCTGGGCCGGACATTCGTAGCTGCCGATGAAGCCCCCGGCGGTCCGGCCGTGCTGATTCTCAGCTACAAGTATTGGCAGACTCATCAGGGCGGCGACCCGCAAATTACCGGCAAAGTGTTTCAGATGAATAACCGGCCGCATACCGTAATCGGTGTACTGCCCCCCATTCCGCAGTATCCGGTCGAAAGCGACGTCTATATGCCGACTTCGCAGTGCCCCACGCGTTCAAGCGCGCAGTTCATCGATAATCGCAACGCGCGGATGATGAATGTTTTCGGCAGGCTGAAGCCCGGCGTCACGTTGTCGCAGGCGCGGGCGGACATTGCGGTCATCGCAGCAAATATGGTGAAGAGTCACCCGGAAATTTATCTGGCGCCGGATGGCTACCGTATCCGCGCCGACGGCCTGCGCGACGATTTGACCGAGCGCGCCCGCACTATGTTTCTGGTGCTGCTGGGTGTTGTGGGATTCGTATTGCTGGCCGCGTGTGCGAACGTTGCCAACCTGTTTCTGGCGCGGCTGCTGAAGTTGGAGCGGGAACTGGCGGTGCGCTCCGCGCTCGGAGCGGGCAAGGCGCGCTTGATGCGCCAACTGCTCACCGAAAGCCTGCTGCTGGCGGTGGGTGGCGGCCTCGTGGGCGTCGGCCTCGCGCCGCTGGCGTTGAAGGTGCTGACCGGATTCGCCGGGCGTTTCACCACCCGCGCGGCAGAGGTGCGGATGGATGGACCGGTGCTGCTGTTCACCTTCCTGGTTAGTGTGGGTACGGGGCTGCTGTTCGGATTGGCTCCGATTCTCACCACCCGAGGATGGCTCGGAACCGCGTTCCAACAGGCGGGGTCCCGCAGTACGTCGAGCCTCGGGCGCAGCCGGCTGCGCGCGGCGCTTGTCGTGGCACAAGTGGCTTTTTCGGTGATCCTGCTGGCCGCGGCAGGGCTGATGATCAGAAGCTTCGTGAAGTTAGAACAGGTGCGGCCTGGATTTGCTCCCGACCGCCTCATCACCATGAGGATCAGCCCCGGAATGCCGCCTTACACGACGAAGACGGTCCATCTGCTGACAAATCGTATTCTGGACCGGATCCGGAGCGCCCCGGGAGTGGAATCGGCGGCCATGGGCTCGACGTTTCCGTTTAATCCAGCAGGTCTCGTATTCGGGCCGGCCCAGAACCAGTACATCGTGCAGGGCCGGCCGCGCGGCAAAGGAGAACCGACCTCCACCACCGATATCAGAGTCGTCACCGCGGGCTATTTTGAAACCATCGGCCAGCCCATTGTCAAAGGCCGAAGCCTTACTCAACAGGATTGCGAACCGGGGAGTCCGGAGGTAGTCGTTATTAACCAGACGCTCGCTCGCAGCCAATTTCCCGGCGAAGATCCCATTGGTAAACGCATCAGCTTTAACGGCGGCGAACATTGGGCGGAGATTGTCGGCATCGCCGCCGACGTGAAGGAATACGAACTCAGCCGGCCGGCCGTTGGCGAAGTCTATGGGCCGCTGCGGGACGGCTTCGTCAATCGACTGGTGGTCCGCGCCGGCGGCAGTTCCGAAACTGCGGAACAGACCATGCGGGCGGCCATCCGGGAGGTCGACCCGCTGGTGGCCATCGATCAGGTTCAGACCGTGGAACATGCGGAATATGAGTCGCTGGAGCCGCCGCGCATGATGACCTTGCTGATGGGCATCTTCGCCGGACTGGCGCTATTGATCAGCGCCAGCGGCATCGCCGCCGTGATGGCGCTTTCGGTGAGCCAGCGAACCCGCGAGATCGGGGTGCGAATGGCGTTAGGGGCGCGGCGCATTTCGGTTGTCGCGATGATCGTGCGGCAAGGAATTCTCCTCACCATGGCTGGAATCGCTGCGGGCACGCTCTTCGCCGCGCTGCTGACGAAGCTGCTGGCCAGCCTGCTCTATGGGACCAGTCCCACGGATCTGCTGACCTTCGCCGCCATCCCCGTAGTATTTTTGCTGGTGGCGGCGCTGGCCTGCTTCGCGCCGGCACGCCAGGCCACGTCCATCGATCCCCTAACGGCGTTGCGACAGGAATAAGAGAGTAGGCTTGAAGTCTCCCGTGGCGCACAATCGTGCGTGCACCACATAACCGCTTGGATTTGAGGCGATTCCACAACGTTGACTTCTCTAGTATTCATCGATGCAGGTCATGATCTAGCTAGCGTCGTGGCGGACAGGCACAGAGCGCCCTCGCGATGCTGCGACGCGACAGGCACGATTATCGTAACCCTCTTACCGCCCGTCAACGCCGAACCGGCGGCGGAGCGGGTTTCACGCGGATAGTGGCCATCATGCCCCCATCCTCATGCTCCAGGATGTGGCAGTGGTACACAAAATCCCCTACCACGGACCCTCGAAAATCCATCCGTAGCGTCACACTGGGGTAAGGGCCGGATCCCGTCCAGTAAGGAATATTTACCGTGTCCAGGTATTGAGGATTACTCACTGGAGCGCCGTTTTGCGCCATCAGCAGAAAGTGGATCTGGTGGATATGAAACGCGTGACTCTCATCCGCGCGATTCTCGATGGTCCAATCCTCCACCGCGCCCTGCGTGGTCACTATCGCCGGAGGATTGTTCGGATCGAACGCTACCGGAGGCTGCCCGTCCACCGTGATGAAGAAAATTATGGATTCGTCCGGATCCGCGGGATCCAGCGACACTTCCGAAAAATAGATGGTCCGTTTGACGGTCGGAGTCACACTGGCCAGGTTCGGGAATCGCGCTTCGGGCGGAGGAGCTGAAACGCGAGGGATCACGCGCCGCGCCAGCCCGGAGGGCGCCGGGCTCGTCCGAATTTTCACCAGCGGACGCACCGGATCGTTGTCGCCTCCCGGACCCGTGTCGACAGCGAGCGTCATCAATGTCGCCGTGGCTACGGTCGCCGCCGGACCAGTCACGATAAACTCGGCGCGCGCCGCGGGCGGCAGAAGGATATGGCTCACGATCATTAACTGACCTTGCGTCGTGCCGTCCTGCGAACCCGTCGGCACTCCATCCAGGGCCACGATGGAAAGATTCTGCGTCTGCCCGTCATACTGGAGCTGCAAATCGATAATCGTATCGGCCGAGGCGTTCAGCACCCTCCAGAGTTGCTTCTCGCCCGGCTTCACGGTTAACACCGCGGGCGTGTACGAAGGATACGCGACCGGGATGTAGTTCACCGACAGATCCCATGCAGGAACGTTGTCGCCGCTGGGCGATCCCGGCACATTGTTGTCCCTGATGATGAGCAGTTGCTCGGTCAACCCCGCCACGGCTGGATTGACGTTTTGAATCCCTTCGACGACGATTGCGCCCGACGCGCCTCCCAGCACCGCCGCTTCCGCGATTCCGTGGACGTGCGGATGATACCAGTACAATCCCGGTGGTTCATCTCCGGGAATCTCCAGGTTGTATTCGAAGGTTTCTCCTCCGTTGATTAACGTGCGGATCACTTCGTCCTGGTGGCAGGTGGGCGGGGTATTGGTCCCGTGAAAATGAACGTTGACCGAAGACGGGCTCATGGGGCTGGTCGAGCCGCACGTCGCCGGATGTGTGTGCTCCGTAGCCATGGTCATGCGGACCGCGGGCGCCGGACCGGTAATCTGATTGGTCACGCTCATCTCGATGCGGTCTCCCGGATTGACATGCAAAGTCGGCGATTGCGCACCGTTGGTATCGGTGAAACAGAACAGCGTGTTTCCATTTTGATCGACAGTGGTTTGGTATGTCAGCTTCACGGCCAGCAAACCGTCTTTGCTATAGAGATCCTCGGGCGCGGTAATCGCGCTGCCCGTCGCGAATCGAGGACAAACCTGGGCGCAAAGAGTAAAAGCGGGTAAAAGAATAAAAAATATTCGAGTAATCATGGAGCTATTGAATCGCGATAAACAAAGTCTGAGTCCCGGGAACTCCGCCCAGCGTGAACGTTAACGGCGTGGCATCGTTCGCCGGAACATTCGGCACGATGACGTTGAACTGATACAGTCCCACCGCGCCCGGCGCCAGTCCATCATAGGTCAGGGTCCCCGCGGTCCCACCGAAAAACACCTGCATCGTCGAGGCTAACGAATTCACCTGCTGAACAATTTGCCCGGCTGGCGTGGACGGCGTCACCGGCCCGAATCCGACACCATACAAGGTGATGACGTCGCCCGGCTGCGCGCGCCGCGAAGCGACTCCCGGAATACCCGCGGGAGGAAGAACATACGTGGTTCCATCGGAGAACAGCGCCACCACGTACTGAGTGGCACCGCTGTTGAACGAAGGAGGCGCCAGCAGACCCGGCTCGGTCGCATTCACCGTAACCGCATAGGGCGCGCTGCTCCCCGCTTGCGTAGTCACCACCAGTTGCTGCGATCCGGTCGCGACATTCGAAGGCACCTGCACATTCACATGCCCCGGGTCCGCATATTCGACAAACGCCTGCGCTCCGCCGATAGTCACACTGGTCCCGTTCAGTGAAATCGGCGCTGTGTTGCCGTTGAAATTCCCGCCGCTCCAGGTGCTGGTTCCCTGCGCCAGATTCGACCCGTAAATTTCGATCCAGTCTCCCGGAGCGATGCTCGAAAATTCGCCAAACGAGCTCGCGCTCACCACTCCGCCCGCTAAAATCGAGGGCGGCTGCACCATCGGAATCAAAGCCCGCACTCGTTTATTTCCCGAATCGACGAAATAGACCGCGCCCGTTGGCCCCACAGCGATTCCGTCAGGCAGATTGACTTCTGAGCTGGTGGACGGTAATCCGTCACCCGCGAAATTTTTTGTCCCGTCGCCTGCAATCGTGCTGAGGATCCCATTCGCCGAAATCATGCGGATGCGCTGATTGTCTTCGTCGGATATATAGATGTTGCCGGCGCTGTCTACCGCCGCCGACTGCGGATCGTTGAGCTTCCCGTTGATTGCCGGTCCGCCATCTCCCGCAAAGCCGAAACTGGTGATACCGGCCCCGATAATCGTGCTGATGATCCCGGCCGGCGTTACTTTGCGAATCGCATTGTTCGACGAATCCGCAATATAAAGGTTACCCGCCGTGTCGAACGCCACCGAATTTGGCGAGTACAGCGAGGCATTGACGGCCGGCCCTCCGTCGCCCAGGAATCCCGCAACCCCCGTCCCGGCGAACGTCGATATTATCCCGTTCAGCGCGATCTTTCGAATGCGGCCGTTGGAGCGGTCCGCAATATAGATGTTGCCTGTGGCATCCAAAGCCACTCCGCTCGGGTTGGAGAGTTCGGCGTTGATGGCCGGTCCGCCGTCGCCCGAATATCCCGCGGTGGTGTTGCCGCCGACGGTAGTGATGATTCCGTTCTTGTCGACTTTGCGGATTGCGTTGTTGCTCGAATCGGCGATGTAAATATTCCCCGCACCATCTACCGTCACCCCGCGGGGAAACGACAGCGAAGCGCTGGTTGCCGGCCCGTTATCGCCCGAATATCCGGGAACGGCATTGCCCGCTACCGTGGTAATGATGCCGTTGGCGGCAACCTTCCGAATCCGGCAGTTCCCGGTATCGGCGATATAGAGGTTCCCCGCCGCATCCACAGCCAAACCCGCAATGGCAAAAATCTCGGCGTTCACGGCCAGCCCGTTGTCGCCCGCGAAACCCTGCACCCCGTCGCCCGCCACGGTTTGGATCGTGAACCCCTGCCCGCCGCAGAGCAGCGCGAAAAAGCTCGGCAAAACCAGGGATCGCAGCATGGTCCCCATATCTTCTCATACGTCTCGGCATCCCGCGAAAAATGGCCTCGCGGTCAGCGTCCGATGTTTCCCAGTACCTATTCCTTCTTTGAAACATTCGCAGCTTCGCGCGCTCTCACCATCAGCACACAAGGAGCGAACAACATGGCTGACAACCAGCAAAAGAAATGCGCACACCCACCCTGCAAATGCATGGTCGCGCACGACAAAAAGTATTGTAGCAACCGCTGCGAAGATGCAGGCGGCGATGAAGTTGAAATCTCCTGCGATTGCGGCCACCCCGGCTGCGCCCTATAAATTAGTCGCAGTCGCGGCGCGCTAAAGCTCCGGCTTGGTACACTCCAATCATGGACTCTCGCCGCCATTTTCTTGGCAAATTCGCCACCGGAATCGCCGGGACTCTGGCTGCGGTCCCCGCGCAGGTGCTCGGTGCCAACGAACGAATCCGCGTGGGATTCATCGGCTTCGGCGACCGCGCCACCGATCTCTACAACTGGATAAAGCTCTGTCCAAACACCGAAGTCGCCGCCTTCTGCGACATCTATACCAAACAACTGGAGCGGGCCAAAGGACTGGTCCCCACCGCCGCCACCTATCTCGACTATCGCCGCCTGCTCGACGATCAGTCA
This sequence comes from Bryobacterales bacterium, assembly GCA_963698105.1. Taxonomy (GTDB): domain Bacteria; phylum Acidobacteriota; class Terriglobia; order Bryobacterales; family Bryobacteraceae; genus Palsa-187. The sequence continues at coordinate 69,205 of CAVOPN010000015.1, read as the reverse complement.
ATTGACGCCGTGGTCATCGCCACTCCTCAGCACCTGCACGCCGAACATTTCTGCGCCTCCATCGCCGCCCAAAAGCACGTGTATCAGGAGAAGACCATGGCCTTCTCCGTAGACCACGCCAAGAAAATGCGCGCCGCGTTTCAAAAGGACGCGGGCCGCCATACCGTGCAGATCGGCCATCAAAGCTGCTCCTCCGGCCACATGATCGACGCTCAGCAGTGGCTCACCGATCCGCAGAAGCTCGGCAAAATCACCGCCATCGACATGCACATGTACCGGAACACTCCGCACGGCAAGCCGCAATGGTCGCGCACGTCGAGGATCACCCCGGACATGAATGCCGAAAATATTCTCTGGAAATCGTTCCAGGGCGACGCGCCTCCCCATGAGTTCGACGCGAATCGCTACATCAACTGGCGCTACTTCTTCGATTACTCGGGCGGCAACGTCTACGAGAACATGTGCCACCAGATGAGTTTTTGGTACAAGGCTCTCAGGCTTCAGGTGCCCAAGGCCGTGACCATGAACGGCGGAATCTATTTATGGAAGGACGGCCGCGAAGTCCCCGACACCATGAATGTTTCGGTCGAGCAGCCCGAAGAAATCTTGATCAGCTGGGCCTCGGGCTTCGGCAATAATCAGCCCGGCATCACTGAAGACGTACTGGGCGATAACGGCACCATTCAGCGCGACAACCAGCTCCGCTACCTCCCGCAGAAAATGAATCTTCCGTCGGCTTCAGAAATGACGGGCAGCGCCAAGGCCGTCCCCCACGAGCACATGCTGAATTTCTTCGATTGCGTCCGCACCGGCAAGGAGCCGAACTGTCCTTTCGATCTCGGCTTCCGCGTCTCCATCGCCTGCCGCATGGCCGTCGACAGCTATCGCTTCGGCCGCACCATGCGCTGGGATGCGAAGAAGGAAGACTTCGCTTAACCGATGGATCTCGGCTACACATCGGAGCAGCAGCAGCTGCGCAAGTCCATTCGTGAATTTTGCGAGGCGGAAATCAAGCCCCACGTGATGGAGTGGGACGAGTCCCAGCATTTCCCCGTCGACGTCTTCAAACGTCTTGGAAAATTGGGCGTCCTGGGCGCCGTATTTCCGGAGGAGCTGGGCGGCTCCGGCTACAGCTACGTCGACTATTCCATCGTGATGGAAGAAATCGCGCGTGTCGATCCATCGATCGCGCTCAGCGTAGCCGCGCACGTTTCGCTGTGCACCAATCATATTTATCTGGCCGGCAACGACGATCAGAAGCAGCGCTACTTGCCCAAGCTGACCACCGGTGAATGGATCGGCTGCTGGTCTCTGACCGAGCCTGAAGCAGGATCGGACGCCGGCGGCACGCGCACCAAAGCAGTTCTCGACGGCGATTCCTGGGTGCTGAATGGCGGGAAAACCTTCACCACCAACGCGCAGGTCGCCGACGTCTGCGTTGCGATGGCCATGACCGACCGTAGCGCCTCCGCCCACGGAATCTCGGCTTTCATTCTCGAAAAAGGAACTCCCGGATTCAAAGTCGGTAAGAAAGAAAACAAGCTGGGTATGCGCTGTTCCCCCACCGGCGAAGTTCTTTTTACTGACTGCCGCCTGCCCTCCACGCAGTTATGCGGCAAGCGCGGCGAAGGATTCGTCGACAGCCTGCGCATTCTCGACGGCGGCAGAATTTCGATCGCGGCTCTCTCCGTGGGCTTGGCGCAAGGCGCCTACGAAGCAGCGCTGAAGTACTCGAAACACCGCAAGCAGTTCAGCCGCTTCATCTCCGAATTTCAAGCCATCCAGCATAAACTGGCCGACATGGCCACCGAGATCGACGCCGCCCGTCTGCTGACCCTGCGCGCCGCGTGGCTCAAAGATTCCGGCGCCAGCGTCAACAAGGAATCGGCCATGGCCAAGCTCTTCGCCTCCGAATCCGCTGTCCGCGTCGCCAATGAAGCCCTGCAAATCCACGGCGGCTACGGCTTCATCAAAGATTATCCAGTCGAGAAATTCTACCGCGATGTAAAACTCTGCACCATCGGCGAAGGCACCAGCGAAATCCAAAAACTGGTCATCGCCCGCCAGCTCCTGAAGAGTAACTTATGACCATGTGGGGCGGCGCCATGCGCTGCCGCCGATACCGATGAAAACCGCGAAAAATGGCGACTGCCTCCTCTGTCCCAAGGCGCCCGTAATCCCAAGGAGCAGCCACACCTACTCCGCCGCAGTGGACAGAGCGGGCTGTACCCACTTTTCGCCCCAGCCACTCAGCCCGACGGCTCGATGTTTTCGAGAGTCTAAATGACCACCGCCGAAAAAATCCTCACCGGCGACCCCCGAGCCCTCGCCCGCGCCGCCACCTGGATAGAACAGCGCCGCCCCGAAGCCGAACCCCTGCTGCAAGAATTATTCCCCCATACCGGCCGCGCCATGATCCTCGGCGTCACCGGAGCCCCCGGCGCCGGAAAAAGCTCCCTCTGCGATCAGATCGTACACACCCTCCGCGAAGAAGGAAAAACCGCCGCCGTAATCGCCGTCGACCCCTCCAGCCCCTACACGGGCGGTGCCGTCCTCGGCGACCGCATCCGCATGCAGCGGCATCACGCCGACGAAGGGGTCTTCATCCGCTCCATGGCCACCCGCGGATGGCTCGGCGGACTCGCCCGCGCGACCATGGAAATGACCATGCTGTTCGACGCCTCCGGCCGCGATGTCGTCATCGTCGAAACCGTCGGTGTCGGCCAGGATGAAATTGAGATCGCGCGCCTCGCCGGAGTCACCATGGTCGTCCTGGTCCCCGGCATGGGCGACGACGTCCAAGCCATCAAAGCCGGTATCATTGAAATCGCCGACGTGTTCGTCATCAACAAATCCGACCTGCCCGGAGCCGATAAACTGGAGCGCGAGCTCAACAACTATCTCGGCCTCTCCCATCGCCCCGATGGCTGGACCCCGAAAATCATCCACACCGTCGCCACCGAAGGCCAAGGTATCAAGGAAGCCCTGGAAGCCGCCCGCGAGTATCAAACGCAGGCCGCCGCGAAAACGCACATGGCCGAAATCTGGAGCCACCGCCTCCGCGAAATGCTCCGGGACCGCCTGCTCGATCGTCTTCCCGAACAAGAACTGCTAGCCGCCGGACGCGACGTAGCCGAAAAGCGCCGCGACCCATTTACAATTCTCCATGACTGGCTCGAACGTCTTTAAAATCGATCATCTGGGCATCGCGGTCCGGTCAGTCGACCAGGCCCTGCGCTTCTATCGCGACCAGCTAGGCCTTGAAGTCGCAATGCGCGAAACCGTCCCCCAGGAAAAAGTAAACGTCGCGATGCTCCAAGTAGGCGACCCTCGCATCGAGCTCCTGGAGCCCACAGAACCCGACTCCGTAATCGGAAAATTTCTAGACAAGCGCGGCGAAGGCCTGCACCACATCGCATTAAAAGTTCCCAACTTCCACGCCTCAGTGGAGAAGCTCCGCGCCGCGGGCGCCCGCCTGCTCAACGAGCCCCGCGCCGGCGCCGGAGGACACCTCTACGTGTTCGTGCATCCCTCCTCAACCGGCGGGGTGCTGATCGAACTGATTCAAGAATGAAACCTAAAATTGGAATTATCGGCGGCAGCGGACTCTACTCCATGCCCGGATTTGAAGCGCAGGAAGAGCGCGTGATCGAAACCCCCTGGGGCTCGCCCTCGGACCCCTACGTAGTCGGCTGGCTCGCGGGAAAAGAGGTGGCGTTCCTGGCCCGCCACGGACGCGGCCATCGCCTCTCGCCCTCTGAGCTGAACTACCGCGCGAACATCTACGGATTCAAATCGCTTGGCGTGGAACGCATCCTCTCGCTAAGCGCCGTCGGCTCGCTCAAAGAGGAACACGCGCCGCTCGACTTCGTCATCCCCGATCAATTCGTCGATCGCACGCGCGGCCGCATCTCCACATTTTTCGGCGAAGGCTTGGTCGCGCACATCGGTTTTTCCCAGCCCATTTGTCCGCAGCTTTCGCACCTGGCATTGACTGCGGCGAAAGTTTTGAGAATCCCCGCCAGCCAGGGCGGAACGTACCTGTGTATGGAAGGCCCTGCCTTCTCGACGCTCGCCGAATCGAACCTCTACCGCAGCTGGGGCATGGACGTCATCGGCATGACCAACCTTCAGGAAGCCAAGCTCGCCCGCGAAGCCGAGATCTGTTACGTCACCATCGCCATGGTCACCGATTATGATTGCTGGCATCCCGCTCACGATGCCGTCACCGTCACCGACATCATCGCCAACCTCACCAAGAACGCCGAAAACGCCGCAAAACTGATCGCTGTGGCCGTTCGTTCCATGCCGGAGGCGCGCGAGTGCAAGTGCGGCTCGGCGCTTAAACACGCGCTGATGACCGATCGCAAACTCATCCCCGAAGCAACGCGCAAAAAGCTGGAGCTGCTGGTTGGAAAGTATCTATAGCCGCCGTTTGCTCGAGCATTGCCTGCGCAACGAGCAATGGTCTTCCGATTTATTGGACCGGGCCATAGCCGAAGACGAAGGCCGCGCCCTGTTATCAATCGTAGTCGAACGCTTGGCCGACCTGTTCGAACCCGCGCTCTGCCGCACCTACGATCGCTTATTCACCCAAGTAATCGAACGCACCTGCCCCGATCTAATCCCGCGCCTCCGCGCGCAGTCTCCCGCGCCCCCCGCCCCGTCGACCGCCAACCGCGTATACGTGCTCTCAAGAATCACCCTGGGCGCCGACGTAGCCGTAACCAGCGTAATGCTCGACGCCGCCAAACGACGCTATCCCGACGCCCAAATCATTTTCGTAGGTCCACGTAAATCCTACGAAATGTTTGAAGCCGATCCCCGCATCAGCCACCTCCGCGCCCCCTACGCCCGCACCGGAGCCCTAACTGACCGCCTTTGCGCCTCCGCGACCCTTCATTTCGACGACGGAATCGTAATCGACCCCGACTCCCGCTTAACCCAGCTAGGCCTACTCTCCGTCTGCGCCCCGCAAAATTACTTCTTCTTCGAAAGCCGCAGCTACGGAGCTTCCAATTCCCTGCCCCTCCCCGCTCTCGCCGCGGCATGGGCCTCCGAAATCTTCGGAGTAACCAACGCCCGCCCGTTCACCGCCCCACTTCCCCGTTCCGACCCTCCCGCCGAAATCACCGTCAGCCTCGGCGTAGGCGAAAATCCCTCCAAACGAATCGAAGGCGAGTTCGAACCCGACCTCCTCCGCGCATTAGGCGAAACCGGAAAATCTATCCTGGTCGACAAAGGCGCGAGCCCCGAAGAACGCGCCCGCGTCGAACGAGCCGTCCTCCCCGGCATGCGAACTCACGACGGAGCCTTCGCCCCTTTCGCCGCTCAGATCGCCCGCAGCAAACTTTACGTCGGTTACGACTCCGCCGGCCAACACGTAGCGTCCGCCGCCGGCGTCCCGCTAATAACAATCTTCAAAGGATTCCCCAGCGACCGCTTCTTCTCCCGCTGGCGCCCCAACGGAACAGTAATCCTCGGCGATTGCCCCGACGTACTGGCCCAGGTCCAATTCGCACTCATAAGCCAGTAAAACAATTCATCTCCCTTCCCTTTGCAACTTGCGCCCGTGTACTCACACAGCTCCTACCTAGCGGGTAGCTCGAGCCATTAGCGGCCGGTTGATTTCCGAAGTCAGCGGGTCGCGCACGATTTCTCGCACAGCCGAACTGTGCCCAGTAGGACAGGTCCCCGACCTGTCCCTTTTCAGATCACATGTACATCCCGCCATTCACATTCAACACAGCCCCCGTAATATACCCCGCCTCCTCGCTAGCCAAAAAACGAACCGCCGCCGCCACATCCTCCGCGCGTCCGAACCTCTTCAAAGGAATATGACCGATGATGTTATCCTTCACCTCCTGGGACAACACCGCCGTCATATCGGTTTCGATAAATCCCGGCGCGACGGAATTCACTGTAATATTGCGGCTCCCCATCTCCTGCGCCAGCGATTTCGTCAAGCCGATCAGCCCCGCCTTCGAAGCCACATAGTTCGCCTGCCCCGGATTCCCCGATTCGCCCACCACCGACGAGATATTAATGATGCGCCCCCACCGGGTCTTCATCATCCCCTGCAAAACCTGCTGCGTCGCCAGAAACGCCCCCGTCAGATTCGTCGCAATCACCGTATCCCAGTCGTCCTTCTTCATCCGTATCGCGAGTCCATCCTTGGTAACCGCCGCGTTGTTCACCAGAATGTCGATCTTCCCGGCCTTCGCAAACGCCTCCTTGATAGACTCCGACGACGACAAATCAATCGTCACCCATGTCGAATTCGCAATCTCCTTCGACGCCTCCTCCAACTTCGCCGCATCCCGAGCCGCCAGCACCACATGAGCCCCCGCCTCCGCCAAAGCCCTAGCGCAAGCCAGTCCGATTCCCCGGCTAGCCCCCGAAATAAATGCTGTCTTATAAGTCCCCACGTTTGTCATAGTTAGATTATGGCTTACACCGATCTGAGAGACTTCATCCGAGCCCTGGAAAAACAAGGCGAGCTGAAGCGCATCCCCTTCGAAGTTTCTCCCGAGCTCGAAATCACCGAATTCGCCGACCGCAGCGTGAAATCCGGGGGGCCCGCGCTCCTGTTCGAAAAACCCGCGGGATCCACCGTCCCCGTCCTCATCAACGCTTTCGCCAGCATGCGCCGCATGGAGATCGCGCTCGAAGTCTCGTCGGTCGATGAAGTAGCCGCCCGCATCTCCGAGTTCTTAGAAATGCGCATGCCCGAAGGAATCATCGGCAAACTGAAAATGCTTCCCAAGCTGGGCGAAATCGGCGCGTTCTTTCCGAAAATCGTGTCCAGCGGCCCCTGCAAGGAAGTAATGCGTCGCGAGGATTTTTCGCTCGACGAATTTCCCATCCTCAAATGCTGGCCCCAGGACGGAGGCCGCTACATCACCCTCCCCATGGTCTTCTCGAAAAATCCCGACACAGGCAAGCGCAACTGCGGCTGCTACCGCCTGCAAGTCTACGACGCGCGCACCACCGGCATGCACTGGCAAACTCATAAACAAGGAGCCGAACATTACCGCCGCTTCCCCGGGAAGCGCATGGAAGTAGCCGTCGCGATCGGAGCCGATCCCGCGACCATGTACTCCGCGATTCTCCCCCTCCCGCCCGATCTCGACGAGATGATGATCGCCGGTTTCCTGCGCTCGAAGCCGGTAGAAATGGTGAAGTGCGAAACCGTCGATATCGAGGTCCCCGCGCAATCCGAAATCGTCCTAGAAGGCTACGTCGAGCTAGGCGAGCTCCGCCGCGAAGGCCCCTTCGGCGATCACACCGGCTTCTATTCGCTCGACGACGACTACCCCGTCTTCCATCTCACCTGCATCACCCACCGCAAAAATCCCATCTACGCAACCACGATAGTCGGCCCGCCCCCGATGGAGGATTTCTACATGGGCAAAGCCATCGAACGAATTTTCCTCCCCTTGATGCGCCTGCAACTCCCCGAAGTCCGCGACATCTGCATGCCCGCCGAAGGAATTTTTCACAACATGATTTTCGTAGCGATCCGAAAATCCTACCCCGGCCACGCCCGCAAAGTCATGCACGCCATCTGGGGCCTGGGCCAAGCCATGTTCTCGAAAGTAATCGTGGTGGTCGACGAAGACGTCAACGTTCAAAACGTAAGCGAAGTAGCCTGGAAGGCTCTAAACAATATCGACCCCGAGCGAGACATCCAATTCGTCCTGGGCCCGGTAGATTCGCTGGATCACGCGAGCCGCCTGGCAAATTACGGCTCGAAGATGGGAGTCGACGCAACCAGGAAATGGAAAGAAGAGGGCTTCACCCGCCCCTGGCCCGACGTAATCCGCATGCCCGCCGATGTTTCGAAGCGAGTGGACGAATTATGGAGGCGAGCCGGCCTTAAGTGATAAAATAGAACAATACGGCGGCTGTAGCTCAGCTGGTAGTAGCGCCAGATTGTGATTCTGGAAGTCGTGGGTTCAAATCCCACCAGCCGCCCTCCTTCTAAACTTTCACACCCCGACGACGGAGGCTTGGGCTGTCCACTGCGGCGTCAGCAAAATCTGTTGCTTTGACGATCCTTCGGACAGATTAGGCAGGCCCCGCTTTCCGCGGTCTTCATCAGCAAGCCAAGACACGTCGACACGAATGTCGACGCGGCACCCCTGGAGGCGCACGCCACAAAGGCCACTAGGAGGTTATTAAGAGATTGAGGTGACCGGGGCCGCTGTGTTCGACACCGGTCCGGCAACTGGCGCGGCGCGAAGCTTCAGAACACGGAGCTTTACCACTTGCGGCACTTCACTCTATGAGCCCAGCGCTGTTCAGGATTCGAGCCGGGAACTGCGGCGGTACCTCGCCGCCGATGTGCTGTTCGATTTCGATAAAGCCTCGATTGGTCCCGATGCCAGTGCGACGCTGCACCACGTGGCTGCGATTGTCCTCGCCAAACCGCCAAGATATTGTCAGGATCAAAGGCTATACGACCCGAAGGGAGGCGAAGCCTACAACATGCGGCTGTCGCAGGAACCCGCCGCCGTGAAAGTATGCCTGGTGGCGACCAAGGATTCGGTTCCGTGAATCCTGTGGTGCCCAACGCCAAGTCCGATGGTAGCGACGACCCAGCGGGACGCCAGCGCAATCGCCGCGTCGAGATAGTCATGGCGAAGTAGCCATCGCTGAAGCTTGTTCCACCGGGACTCTCACATCGGCGGCTTGACGTTTCCGTATTCATACCGCGTGGAAACGCGATTTTTACCCGAATCCAGGTCGGTGACGGAACGTAGAGGCAGCCCTTTCGACCTGGAAATCCAGGCCTTGGAGTCGGACGTCGACTTGGGCGATACTTCGTGCACCGTGTATACGGCGGTGTTCTCGCCGTTTATGAGCTCATCGTTCAGATAGCGGCAGGTCGTCTTGTTATTCTTCCGATTCTTTTCCGTAAGCTGCTTCATCTCCTGAGTGGTCATCCCCGAACTCCATTTGCCCCCGTATTTCGCGTATACCAGGCCGCCCGCGAAGATAGACTCACCCGTTTGGGGCTTGCCGGTTACATCCATCGTGACGTATGCGTGAGTGGGGACATCGAAAACCTTGGTCAAGGCATCCTTTACCACCTTGCAGTCGTCTTGAGCCACCAAGCGCGCACACAACACGAACTAGTGGCCAGTCTCAGATAAAACATTTCTATGGTACGTCGACTGGGAACGAGGTCGACACTCTCGCCAGGGCGAAAAGCGGAAACAGCCCGCTCTGTCCACTGCGGCGTCAGCAAAATATGTTGCTTTGACGATCCTGTGGGCGCCTTGGGACAGAGTTGGCAGTCCCCGCTTTCCGCGGTCTTCATCGGGATCGGTGTGCAGAAGCCAAGACACGTCGACACGAATGTCGACGCGGCAGGCCACTAGTTACGCGACGCAGTTGCTGTCTGCTCGCTGCGGCCGCCGAGGTCATAGCGATCCAGATTCATGACCTTGTTCCATGCCGCCACAAAGTCTTTCACGAACCTCTCCTTCGATCCCGCACAAGCATAGACCTCTGCGAAGGCACGCAGCTGCGAGTGTGAACCGAAGATCAGGTCGATGCTTGTTCCGATCCATTTGCGAACTCCCGTCTTGCGATCGCTGCCCTGGTAGACACCATCTTTACCGTTGGCCGGCCGCCATTCGGTGCGCATGTCCAGCAGGTTGACGAAAAAGTCGTTGGTCAAAACTCCGGGTGTTTCGGTGAAGACACCGTGCTTGGAGCCGCCCGCATTCGCGCCGAGCACACGAAGCCCCCCGACCAGGACCGTCATTTCCGGGCCGGTCAGCCTCAACAACTGCGCGCGGTCCACCAGGGCCTCTTCCGGCTGCATGAACTGAATCTTGCCGCTAATGTAGTTGCGGAAGCCATCAGCCCGCGGCTCCAGAGGTGCGAAAGAGGCGACATCGGTTTGGTCCTGAGAGGCGTCCATGCGTCCCGGCGTAAAGGGCACCTTCACCTCGACTCCAGCAGCCTTCGCGGCCTTTTCGATCGCGGCGTCGCCTCCCAGCACGATCATGTCAGCCAGTGAAACCTTCTTGCCGAACTCCTTGCGGATGCCCTCTAATTTGTCCAGCACCTTTCGAAGCTGCTCGGGCTGGTTGACCTCCCAATCCTTCTGGGGAGCAAGGCGGATGCGCGCGCCGTTGGCGCCGCCGCGTTTGTCGGAACCTCGAAATGTCGACGCCGATGCCCATGCGGTCGAAACGAGTTCGGATACCGGAATACCGGAGGCGAGGATCTTTGCCTTCAGTGCCGCAGCATCGTTTTCATCTATTAGCGGATGGTCGACCGCCGGAATGGGATCTTGCCAGATCAAAGTTTCCTTCGGCACCAGCGGGCCGAGATAACGGGCGATCGGGCCCATGTCGCGGTGCGTGAGCTTGAACCAGGCGCGGGCGAATGCGTCGGCGAACTGATCCGGATTTTCATAGAACCGCCGCGAGATCTTCTCATATGCCGGATCGAGGCGCAGCGCCAGATCGGTGGTCAGCATCGTGGGCACGCGCTTTTTCGATTTATCGAACGGGTCCGGTACATCTGCCTGCCCGTTCTTGGCCCGCCACTGTTTCGCTCCCGCCGGACTGGTGGTCAGTTCCCACTCGTTTTCGAACAGGTTCTTGAAGAACAGGTTGCTCCACTTTGTCGGCGTCTGCGTCCAGGTGACTTCCGGACCGCCGGTGATTGCATCGGCTCCGATTCCTGTGCCGAACTTGCTTTTCCACCCCAGGCCCTGGTCTTCCAAGGCGCCGCTTTCCGGCTCCGGCCCCACCAGCGACGGGTCACCGGCACCGTGAGTCTTGCCAAAAGTGTGACCGCCCGCGATCAGTGCGACGGTCTCTTCGTCGTTCATGGCCATGCGGAAAAACGTCTCGCGAATATCCTTCGCCGCCGCAACCGGATCCGGGTTCCCGTTCGGACCTTCCGGGTTGACGTAGATCAAGCCCATCTGAACCGCGCCGAGCGGCTCCGACAGTTGACGCTCGCCGCTATAGCGTTCATCGCCGAGCCACGTCCCTTCAGGACCCCAGTAAAGCTCCTCCGGTTCCCACACGTCGGCGCGGCCGCCGGCAAAACCGAACGTCTTGAAACCCATGGATTCGAGCGCGACGTTGCCTGCGAGCACCATCAGATCGGCCCATGAGATCTTCTCGCCATATTTCTGCTTGACGGGCCACAACAGGCGGCGCGCCTTATCCAGATTCGCGTTGTCCGGCCAGCTATTGAGCGGCGCGAAGCGTTGCTGTCCGGCGCCGGCGCCGCCGCGGCCATCGGTAATCCGATACGTCCCGGCGCTGTGCCAGGCCATGCGGATCATCAATCCGCCATAATGGCCGAAATCGGCTGGCCACCATTCCTGGGAGTCGGTCATCAGGGCATGCAGATCCTTAATCACCGCATCGAGATTGAGGCTCTTAAACTCCTTGGCATAGTCGAATCCTTCGCCCATCGGGTCCGACAACGTGGAGTTCCGGTGAAGAACGGAGATGTCCAGGGCGTCCGGCCACCACTCGCGGTTCCTGCGCCCTCGCGCTCCGTGCGCTACCGGGCACTTCGCGGCGCCGGCTACAGTTTGACCATTGCTGGCGACACCTGCCGCCTCTATTACTTTTTCCATCTCTTTATCCTTTCTTCGAATCAGAATACTTAAAGGGACCGCGCCGGCTTGCGCATTTGGCGCAGAGCCCCCGAAAAATGAGTTCACATTCGCGAAGCACCCTCTTGCCGAGTGAAGCCGCGGCGGGCCGGGGCACCTTATACCAGTCGACGTCCTCGACGTTTCCGCAGCGGTCGCAGATAAAGTGGTGATGCCGCATGGCTTTCGCATCAAAGCGGGCCGCGCGGCCCTCCATGGCAACTTCACGCACCAGACCAGCCTGCACAAGGTCGCGCAAATTGTTATAAATCGTAGCCCTGGAACAGCGCGGATCGAGACGGTTCACAGCTTCGAAGATCTCGGCCGCGGTAGGATGGCCGGCTCTGTCCATCAGGAATGCCATGACGGTGTAGCGCTGCGGAGTGCTTCGCAGACCGCTGTCCGCCAAGGATCGTTTAATTGCCTCTGAGTCCATTCGGCTTTCTTAGATTATATCTAAGATACAGCTGCGCCGGGGGACAGTTTATCGCAATCGCCTCGTCTCGCCGTGGCGGAACGAATCGCGTAAAAGCCCAAGGATACCTGTCGCACCTCAGCGCTGGCCGATGATTACAATCGACTATTGCTTGCAACTGGTGCTGCTGCAATATTCCGTGCGCGCGTTAGGGCATGGGCCGCATCCGTAGGCGTCATAGTTGGCCGTGCCGCCGCTGCATGGCGCGCCTCTCCGTTGTTCGGTCCTCCGGACCGGGTCCGCCGATGTCGGCATTGACTCCGTTGAGCCGGGCGAGGATGATCGGCCACGTCGAGAACTACCGCAAGCGCGAGGCCGCCTCTCGCAGTTCCGGATTTCGGCTCTCGGCCGCCTTTTCGAAATGCGTCCGAGCCTCCGCCCGACGGCCCGTCGCGGCAAGCAGGCGCCCCAGGGCATAGTGGGCCGGATAATTCTCGGGATCGACTCGGATTACGAGCCGGAACTCCTGTTCGGCTTCTCCCATTTTCCTCTGGCTCACCAGCAGTTCGCCCAGGTAAAAGTGCGCTTCGCCGTCAGGGGGGTTTAATTGAATTGCCTCGCGAAACTGCGCGCTGGCCTCGACGGCTCGCCCCCGAATCGCCATCAACCGGCCCAGGTCGATATGAGCTTTCGCAAATTTAGGATTCAGCCGGGCCGCCGTCGCGAACTCATTCTGTGCCTGATCGAGAGAGCCGCTGGCCGCGTAGGCTTGGCCCAGGTTGTAATGGGCGTCGACGCTTTCGGGATCGCTCGCCGTGGCCTTCTTGAGATGGAATATCGCCTGCCGAAAGTCTCCGCTTCCCGCCAGCAGGTTGCCTAAATTCGTCTGCGCCGCCGACAGATCCGGCTGAATACGGATCGCCTCGCGGAAAGATGCTTCTGCGCCCTTCGTGTCGCGATTGCGCAATCGCTCCAGCCCCAGCAAATTGAACGCCTCGGGAAGATCGGGATTGATGCCCGCGGCTCGCTGGAGCGTCTGCTCCGCTAGTTCCAATTTCCCCGACTGAGTATAGACCGCTCCCAGATCCGCCAGAGCGTCCGCATCCGGAGAGGAGATTTTCTCCAACACTTCGGCCGCGCGCGAGAATTGACCGGAATCGGAGAGCGCCGCGCCTAATTCTTTCAACGCCGGTGCGAAGCCGGGGCGTATTCGCAGCGCTTCTTCCAGCCGGTAGCTTCCCTTCGTGGTGTCGCTCGATTTCATGTGCGCTCTGCCCAGTTCGAAGTAAAACTCCGGCTGCGGCGGATGAGACTGTTCTATCGCTGCTTCGAGCCGCGCGATTCCAGGATTCGAAGTGATCTGCTGCTGCGCTGCGGCGACGCCCAGGTAGAGTCCTGCGTCGGCCGAAGATACTGCGTCTCCCTTGTAGATCACTACTGCCGACCCTGCCCGCTTGTGAATCTCTTCGCGCGGCGCGAGTAAATCGGTTGCCGGCCTGCGCCTCTGAATGTAGTGGTCCGTCATCACCGCATGCACCACGTCGTCCGTCCGGCGCTTGGGCATGTGGCAATCGATACAGCTCTTTCCCTGCATCGCCGTCACTGCGGGATGGCGGGCGCCATGGCAGCTCTTGCAAACCGATTCGTAATCGCGCGATCCCCGATGCGGATCGTGACACGTGGTACAGGTCATCTGACTTTTCTCGAAGCACAACGACTTCGCGAGACGATAGGCGGCATGATCGATCTCGAAGGTCTCTTGCGCCGGAAAATCGAAGTGCACCGTGTAATCCGCCAGCGCTTCCCCAGGCCGGTACGAGAACGGCGCACGGTTATAACGGCGGATGGAATCGGGCGAACGAAGACTGGTCGTTTGCAGGTGACATTGCCGGCAGACGTCCATTTGACGCTCGCGGCTGAGACGCGCCGGATTGACGATGGACTTCCGAATTAATTCTTTGTCCGCATTCCCGGAGGTCGCCGCTTTCACGTGCGCGCTCCCCGGCCCGTGACATCGCTGACAGTCGATGCCTTCGGGGATATCGGCGCCACCGAAGATGGTATCGCCCGCCGGAAAGCTTCCCGACGGATAGCCGTTATGACAGGCCATACATTCGTAGGAGATCGCACGCCGGAAGTCGGAATGATCGGGCCGCGCATAGCCTGGACTCATTTCCCAGTAGCCCCCTTTTTCCGCGTACCAGGTGATCGGCAGCTCCACCAGTTTTCCTTCGGAAGTCTTGTGCAAGTAGCTGCGGGCATGGCTGCCGGACCCGATCACATAGTCGATCTGCGCTTCAAAGATATTCGTTTCCTTACCGTCGTACCCGATTTGGTGGCGGCGCTCAAACCAGCGTCCCTCACGCGCGATCATCGTGTAATAGCGATCCGACGCGCGATGGTAAAAGGTCTGCTTCTTTTCAAAATCCTCGACGATATTTTCGGGGCGCGGCTTAAAGAAGGATCGCCCCATCCCGGTAAGACTGTAAGTTTTCGCGATGGCCGGGTGACAACTCGCGCACACCGCCGGATTGACGTAGGCGGATGTTTCCCCGACGGTCTGCTGCTTCGGCCGGCAGGAAATCCCGATCGCCGCCAGCCCCGCGCACGCGATCGCCGCTACTGCGGAGCTTTTTCCCATTCGTACGGCCGGTTCGTCGCGTACTTTTCGAACCAGGCGAGCTCGACGTTCATCTTGTAAAGCACGTGCCGCAGTTCCGCCCAACCATGAGGCTCACGCGGAGCCACGTAGAGATGCGTCGGAACGCCGTTGCTCTTCAACGCGCGATACATTTCCACCGACTGCGGCTCCGGCACGCGCACGTCGTTCTGCCCCACCAGGAAGATGGTCGGCGTGGTCACATTGGCAATATCTTTCAGCGGCGAGTTGTCCCAAAAGACGCTGATGGGAGCGTTTTTCTGCCACGGCGTTCCTCCGAACCAGGGAGTTCGATAGGTGCGCACGTCGCTCTGCGCGTACATCGAAATCCAATTGGCCGCGCCCGCTCCTGAAGATGCCGCTTTGAAGCGGGTAGTCGTGGTAATAATCTTGTTGGTCATGTGACCGCCGCCGCTCCAGCCCATCTTGACCATCCGGTCGGGATCGGCGATGCCGCGCGCGATCAGGTAATCCACACCCGCGATAACGTCGAGATGGGCGTTCTGAAAGTAGTGCCCCACCATATCGCGCAGAAACTCGTCGCCATATCCGGTGCTGCCCCGGTAATTCGGCTGCAGCACGGCGTAGCCTTTCGCGGCCAGTACGGGCACGAAATTCTGGGCTCCGCCGAAACCGAATTTGTCGGACGCCTGCGGGCCGCCATGCGTTTGCACCGCGAGCGGATAACGTTTGCCCTCCTGATAATCGAGCGGATAGTACAGCAATCCTTCGACGGTCACTCCGTCAGCGCCTTTCCACTGGACGCTCTCCTGCCGCGGGAGCTTGAACTGGCGCGGCAGATAATCGTAGACCGAAGTGACCTTCTTCGGCGCCGAGGAGCCATCCACTCCCGATATCCAGACCTCGCCGGGACTGGTCATTTCACTGGTGGTGTAGACGTTTTTGCCCGCCTCCGTCGACATGCTCCAGCCGCCGAGAGTGTGCTTCCCGCTGGTAAGCTGCTCCGGCTTGGGGTTCATCACAGCGACCTTGAACAACTCCGTGTGAACGCCCATATTGGCCAGGAAAAATATGGACTTCCCGTCCTTGGACCAGGCCGCTTTATCGACCTCGTAA
This sequence comes from Bryobacterales bacterium, assembly GCA_963698105.1. GTDB lineage: Bacteria > Acidobacteriota > Terriglobia > Bryobacterales > Bryobacteraceae > Palsa-187. The sequence continues at coordinate 53,416 of CAVOPN010000015.1, read as the reverse complement.
GCCAGTTCCGGCATCAGAACCTTGGCGTCCCCACCACCCATCGCGGGCGCGATAAAAATCTTCCGGTTATAGTACGTCTCGAACTTCTGGTCGGCTTGCGATAAGAACAGAACTTTGGAATTGTCCGGAGACAGAACGGCTTCAGACTCCTGCACGTGATTACGGGTAATCTGCTTCGGATCGGTGCCCGCCGCATCCATCACCCATACCTCACTCAGATCCGAATCTTCCATCAAAGGAGTCGGCGCACGATGGTACACAATCTTTTTTCCGTCGTCCGAGAGGTTGTAGCCCAACACGGAAAAGTGACCCTGCGTGATGCGATGCTCCGCCTTCGTGGCCACGGCAACGTTCCACAGGTGCTGCTGCTGATAGTCTTCATCGAACATGAAAACGTCGTCTTTCACCTTTTCGCGAGCCTTCAACTCGTCGGACTTCGGATCGGGAGCGCGGAAATAAATGAGTGAGCCGTCACGGGCCCACGCGATATTCGATACGGCGGTGGCATGCGTAGTAAGGGCGCGCGCTTCGCCGCCCGCATCGGACAGCAGATAAATCTGACCGACAGCTTCAGGACCCGTGTCCCTCTTGGCGATAAACGCGATGGTTTTCCCGTCGGGGGACCAGCGCGGCGCATTTTCTCCGTCCGCACCGGCAGTCATCTGGATGGCGCCGGAGCCATCGGAGTTCACTTTCCAGATGTGTCCGATGCGCCGGTTGGCCTTCCAGTCCGGCTCCGATCGAACGTAGAGAATTTCGCGTCCGGTGGCGGACACTTGTGGATCGCTGATTTGGGGAACGTTCATCACATCGACCAGCGTCATCGGACGGGGACTCTGCGCTAGAGATGCAGTGGTAATCAACGAGAGTGAAAAAGCGAAGGTGGAAACTCTTGCGGATATCTGCATGACGGCTCCTTTGGGCTTCTACACTAACACGAGAGTCAAAAAGCGGCAAGACAGCAGCGCGGATGTTGCAGCGGCGATATCGATGCTGTGAATTCAACAAATTTTGAGATTGATCCTGTGCTCGCGTTAGAGTATAGTGAATATCACATTTCCAGCGTCACAATAGCCGACAGCGCCGTCGGCAAACCTTGCTCATGAACCGTGACGTTTTGATCGCTTAACAGCGCCGCCTAGTTGGCCGGCCACATTCAGGGTGAAAGTCTTTAACGTTTTCGAGTCCAGGGGGGGACGTGTATGGTGCAACGCCTTTATCTTATTTCAGCGCTGTTTTTGACCATTTCGGGAGCGAGCGCGCAGACGAATGCGTCCATCTCGGGAGCAGTCACCGATTCCTCCGGCGCCGCGGTAGCCAAGGTGAGCGTGCTGGCGGTAAACGTCAGGACAGGCGTGTCGCTGCCGACTGTCACCAACGATTCGGGTGTCTACATTTTCCCATCGCTGCTTCCCGGTGAGTATCAGGTGAGTGCCGAGTCTCCCGGTTTCCGTAAAGCGATTGCGGAGCATATCCAACTCGCCGTCGGCGCGACGATTTCCGTGAACTTGAAGCTGGAAGTCGGAACCGCGGCGGAGACCGTCAGCGTTGTGGCGACTTCCAGTCAGTTGGAGGCGGTCAACACATCGGTCAGCAACGTTGTTACGCTGCAGAGGATCCAGGGGCTGCCGCTCCAGAGTCTCGATGCGGGCGCGCTGGTGGCGCTTCAGCCGGGCGTCGTCGGCGATAACATCAACGGCGTAAGGTCGCAGTCGCAGAACGTCACATTGGACGGTGTCAATGTTCAGGAGACGCGTTACAACGGCGGACTGGCCGGTGGTAACACGACCACCGTAAACGCGGTGGACTTAATCGCCGAATTTCGGGTCAGCACTGCGCCGGTGGACGCGGAGTCCGGGCGCGGAATGGCTCAGGTACAGATGATCTCACGGTCTGGCACCAATGAGGTTCACGGCAGCGCGTTCGGGTTTAACCGCGTGACCGCGCTCAGCGCGAACACGTGGTTCAACAATCAGCTCGGCACTAACTCCAGCGGGGCGCTGGTCGCGCCGCGAAACTTCCTGATTCGCAACCAGTTCGGTGCACGAGTCGGTGCGCCCATCATCAAGAATCGGACGTTTATATTTTTCCTCTACGAGGGCCAGCGCCAGAAAACGAACACCACGGAAAACGACACGGTGCTGACGGCATCCGCCCGGCAGGGAATTTTCCGATTTTACCCCGGCGTGCAGAACGCGAACGCCACGGCGGCTGTGCCGACGGTGGATCTTAGCGGCAACCCGGTGGCTCCCTCGGCCGCGACAGGTCCGCTCCAAAGCATTAGTATCTTCGGCCGCGATCCAAACCGGCCGGTGGCGGATCCTACGGGAAACGTGGCCCTCGCTCTCAAAGACGTTCCACTTCCCAACAATTTCCAGCGCGGAGATGGCTTGAATACAGCAGGTTTCGTGTGGCAGCAACCCGCGACCAGCGACTTCAACGTATATGATTTTCGCGTGGACCATACCTTGACGCAAAATACGCGGCTCGCATTTTCGATGCAGGCCAAACATGCCGATCAGTTCAACGGATATCGCGGTCAGGTGTACCCTTTGCAGCCCAGCGACGCCGCTTTGCAGAAGAACTATCTGTACACCTTTTCGGCCACCACCACGATCCGTCCGAACCTGTTAAACGAGTTCAAAGCGGGCGTGAACTATTATGAGGCTGGTTATAACGGGCCGTTCTATCCGAATGAAGATTCCGTGCTGCCCCACATCGGCTCGCAGCCGTTCTTTTTTCAGTTCACGACCATAACTCCGAACGAATATACTTCCAACAACGCGCCTCAGGGTCGAACGTCGCCTTTGTATCAGTATGGAGACACTGTCAGTTGGCTGAAAGGTCACCACGCCTTCAAAGGTGGAGTCCAGGCGATATTCGACAGCTCCAACGGCTATAACTCGTTTTACGTAATCCCCGACGCCATCACCGGCGCGGGCAGCGTGCCCTTCACCAACATCACGACGATTACCGGCATCGGCGCGAACTCCACCAACGCCCAGAACTTGCTAGGCGATCTCTCCGGCTCGCTCAGCGGCTGGGAGCAGTCCTTCAACTCGGCTGGCGGAAAGAATCCGACCTATGTTCCGGGAGAAACCGACCGGCGCGACTGGCGGCAGCATGAGTACAGCGGATTTTTTAAAGATGACTGGAAGGCGACGCGCGCCTTAACGATCAACCTGGGAGTTCGCTACGAATACTACAGCCCGCCGTTTGAAGCCAACGGCAAGGCAGTGATTCCTGTAGGCGGAACAGCGGGCGCATTCGGGATCAGCGGAACTTCGTACGCGTCCGCGTTCGCGCCCGGCGCCACCGGCGGATCGCTCACCCAGCTCGAGCTGGTGGGACCGCGGTCTCCGAATCCCAACACCAGCGTGTACAACCCGCAGTACAACACCTTCCTGCCGGGCGCTGGTTTAAGCTGGGCCATCGGCAAAGATAACAAGACTGTTTTCCGTGCCGGTTATGCGATGTCTTCCGACCGGAATTCGCTGCGCAATGCCGATACCGAAGTCGGCAGCAATCCACCGATGAACACGACGCCGACCTATGCCTCGGGAGGCCTGCTGAACCTTTCTAACGTCGGAGTGCCTTACAATCCTGGGATTCCGCCTTTCGCCGGGCAGGGCACCATTCCTTTGACGGATCGCACGCAGACTCTCCGCGTGTTCGATACCGGACTGCGCAATCAGTATTATCAGAACTACAACGTGTCGCTGCAGCGGCAGATCACCACGGATTCGGTGCTCAGCGTCCGCCTGGTCGGCACCAAGGGCAGCAAACTGTTGAGCGGCGTCAATCTGAACTCCGACGTCATCAACAGCAATGGATTCCTTGGCGCCTTCAACGCCGCGCGCACCGGCGGACAATCGACTCTGTTCAACCAGATTTTCGGATCCCTGGCAACAGGAACCCAGTCGGGAACCGATTATGTCCGATCCAATTCCACCCTGGCAAATTACCTGGCCAACGGCAACGTCGGCGCGATGGCCAACTATGTCAACAGCACTCCGCTCGGAACCAACATCAACGGAGGCTTGTTGGCGGCAGCCGGCCTTCCCCAGAACTTCTTCGTCACCAACCCGCAGTTCGCCAACGTGTACTTGGTGGGGAACAACGGGAACTCGACCTATAACGCAATGGAAGTAGAGTATGAGAAGCGGTTCAGCCACGGCTGGGTTTACCAGGGGAGCTACACCTGGAGCAAAGCCCTGGGCGAGCTCGAGCTCGGTAGCACTCAATATTACGACAACAACTACCGCGATCCTCAGAATCGCAGTTTCGACAAGCGCATCATGACGTTTAACCGCACCAACGTTTTCAAAAGCAACGCGATTTACGAGCTTCCTTTCGGCAAGGGACGGACCTGGATGAGGGACGCGAACCGACTGGTGGATGGCGCGCTCGGCGGCTGGAAACTGAGCGGCATCCTGACCTACACGTCCGGAGTTCCTTTCACCGTCACCGCGCCGGTTTCGACTTGGGATCAATTCACCACCGGCCAGACGCCCAACGTGAGCGGCCCCTTGCCGAAGAGTACAGGCGCGCTTCAATTTAACGGCAGCGGCGCCTGTTATTTCTGTAACTTCAAGCAAAGCGCGGATCCGAGCATAGCCGCGTTGACTCCGGCGATCGCGGCCCGGAGCACGCTTTTCGCGCAGACTGCCCCCAATGGCGTGGTGTTATCGAACCCTCTGCCGGGGACCCTGGGTAACCTGGCGCAGACCTTCTTCACCAGTCCCAACTTCTTCGACGTGGACCTCGCGTTGACCAAACAATTCAGAATCACGGAACGCTTCAATGCGGAAATTCGCGCCGACTTTCTGAACGCGACGAACCATCCGGATTTCAGCACTGCTACGATTGACAGCAGCATCGACGATGCCAACTTCGGCCGTTTCACAGCGGCCGGCAGCAACAACAACCGCATCATCGTGCTGGGCGGCAGAATTAATTGGTAATGGAGGCTCGTGCATGTTCCCTCTACGCGCTTTAAGATTTTCGGCACTTCTGGCATGCGCGGCTGCCCTGTTTGCGCAGCCCGCGGCCAAACGGCCTCTGAATCATCGCGACTATGATTCCTGGCGCTCGATTCAGGCGCAAATTCTTTCACGCGACGGAAAGTTTCTGGCTTATTCGTTGTTCCCGGAAGAGGGCGATGGCGAGATTGTGGTGCGAAATCTAGCTACCGGCAAGGAGTATCGGGAGAATGCGGGATCGATGCCACCCGTCACGGAGAACCAGGATTCGGAAGGTCCAACAGAAGGGCCGGCTGCTGGCCCCCGCGGCCCGCGGCTCGCATTTACCGCCGACGGCAAGTTCCTGATCTCGACTGCATTCCCGAAGAAGGCGGATACCGATCAGGCCAAAAAAGACAAGAAGCGCCCCGAAGAAATGCCCAAGGCCAGTCTGCTGATTTTCAACCTGACAGCGGGGACGTCTTCCCGAGTTGCTGATGTTGCAAGCTTCCAGGTCCCGGAAAACGGGGAAAGCATTCTGGCTTATTTGAAAGGTCCCAAGCCATCGGCCGCGCCGGCGCCGCCGGCCCAGAATGACGGCGACTATCAGGGTCGCGCCGGACGCGGTGGAGGACGCGGCGGCTCTCGCGGAAGAAACATCGGAGCGGACTTAGTGGTTCGCGACTTGAGAGTTACGGAGTTGAAAGAGCGCACCTTGGAAGATGTCTCCGAATACTCCATGAGTAAGGATGGAAAGATGCTGGCGTACACGGTCGCGTCCAAGAAAGAGGATTCGAACGGCGCGTATGCGATGGTTCCCGGCAGCGAAGGACCGCCCGTCGCGCTGTTAGCGGGCAAAGGACACTATTCGAAGCTGACCTGGGATTTCACCCAGAAGCAGATGGCGTTTTTAAGCGATCGCGACGACGCGGCTTCCAAGCCTGCGAAGTACAAGGTCTATTTGTGGGACAGACATTCGGCTACGGCGGCGGAACTGATATCGGAATCGACGCCGGGCTTCCGCGCGGGCTATGCGATTTTCGAACGCGGAGCGATCACTTTTTCCCGCGACGGGTCACGCTTGTTTCTGAGCGCCGCTCCTCTGTCAACGATCGTGATGGCCGAAAGCGAAACGCCGCCGGTTACTGCGACTCCTGGGCCGAACGAGGAGAAAGTGATCGCGGATTTGTGGCGCTGGAACGACGATTATGTGCAGCCCATGCAGAAGGTACGCGCGGCGCAGGAGAGAGCACGGTCCTATCGCGCGGTGGTAAATCTGACGGACAAGAAATTCGTCCAGCTGGCCGATCCGACAATGATTGGATTAACGCCCAGCGACGATGGGCGGTACGCGATCGGCATGGACGACCGGGCCCTGCGTCACATGGTGGACTACGACGGTTCCTTCAACGACGTATACCTTGTTGATACGGTGACCGGCAACCGTAAGCTGCTGCTGGAGCAGATGAGGGGTGGCGGAGGGGGCCGCGGGGGCGGCGGGGGCGGCATCCAGTTTTCGCCCGACGGAAAATACCTTCTCGCGTTCAAAGACAAGCACTGGTGGTCCATTTCCACGCCTGATGGCGCGGCCGTGAATCTCACAGGTAAAACCGGCGCGGTGTTTTTCAATGAAGAACACGACACACCGGATACGCCACCGGCCTACGGCACGGCAGGATTTACCAAAGATAGCAAGTGGGCGCTGGTTTACGACGAGTTCGACGTGTGGGCTGTCTCTCCCGATGGAAGCAAGGCGAAGAAACTGACCGACGGCCGTGGGTCGAAACTTCAGTTCCGGATCGTCCGGCTCGCGGCCGACGAAGACGAGGAGCGCGGGCTTGATCCAGCGAAGCCCCTGCTCTTGCGCGCGGAGAACACCGAGACCAGGGAAACTGGGTTTTACTCGCTGGCCGGTCTCGACAAGGGGATCCCGCAAAAGCTATTAATGGGTCCGAAGAATTATCGGACGCTGGGCAAGGCGAAAGACGCCGACGTGGTGATGCTCACGGCCACCACCTTTCACGATCAGCCGGATATTCACGTCACGGATTTGACCTTTCGCCAAATGAAGAAAGTGACGGACGCAAATCCCCAGCAGGCGAAGATCTTGTGGGGCACGGGCGAGTTGATCAAATATCGCAACGACGATGGGGTGGAACTTCAGGCGGCAATGTACAAGCCGGAAAACTTCGACCCGGCGCGGAAGTATCCGATGATGGTTTACATCTACGAGCGTCTCACGCAGAACCTGCATACGTTCGTGAAGCCTGCGCCGGGACATTCCATCAACTTCGCCTATTACGTCAGCAATGGGTACATCATCCTGACGCCGGATATTGTCTATACCACCGGGCATCCCGGGCAGAGCGCGCTGAAATGCGTGCTGCCGGCCATCGAAGCAGCCGTAGCCAAAGGGTATGTGAACCGCAATGCGATTGGTATCCAGGGGCACAGCTGGGGCGGCTATCAGACTGCCTATCTGCTGACCCAAACTAACATTTTTCACGCGGCGGAGGCGGGCGCACCGGTGGTGGATATGATCAGCGCGTACAACGGAATTCGCTGGGGTACCGGACTGCCCAGACAGTTTCAATACGAAAAGACGCAGAGCCGCATCGGCGGAACGTTGTGGGAGGACCCGCTGCGGTTTATCGAAAACTCGCCGGTCTTCCAGATCGATCGCATCAAAACACCCGTAATGATTCTCCAGAATGATGCCGACGACGCGGTTCCGTGGTACCAGGGGATCGAGTTTTTCCTGTCCATGCGGAGATTGGGCAAGGAAGCATACATGTTCAACTATAACGGCGAGCCTCATCACCTGAACCGCCGCCCGAACCAGAAGGATTACACCGTGCGGATGCAAGAGTTCTTCGATTATTTATTGAAGGATGCCCCGAAACCCGAATGGATGGAAAAGGGCATTCCGTACATCGAGCGGGAGCAGGAAAAAGAAAAGCATAATGCCGTGTATTCCGAGGGCGCCGCCAAACAATAGCCTGGTGAGAAGAATACCTCAAGATCGGAATCACGAAGACAGTACTTTTCAATGTCCTGGTAGCAGCGTACGCTTTCTGAAGAATCGTTTCGATCTCCTTGTCGGCGATTATAGACGTTGCCCGTTAGCTCATCGTTGAATGAGGCATTGGTGAAGTTGGCATTGGTGTGCGTGTATCCGAAGCGAGCCAGTTCACGATCGCCGGGCTGAATATATGTGTAAACGCCGCGCCAAGGCTCTCGTTGGAATTGAACTGTCCGGAAGATGCCGCCATTGAAAATGTCCTGGCGCAGGTGACTATAGCGCACAGACACCGAGAATCGGAGATAAGGTGACGGAACCATCGGACTCGCTGGAGGGCGATAGCAGAACGCCGGTCGCCACTGAGGGTTTCTAAAGTAGACCTGCTAAAAGAGGAAGCTCGACTGAAGGCCGTAGCGAAGGATAAGGAGCGAGAGACGAAAAAGGCGCACTGAAACGCAGGGGCGCTGCTCCCTTCTGCATCAGTGAACGCGAAAGATGTCAGAGATCAGTTGCATCTGTGCAAGGTAGTAGGTGCCGGTTAGAACCAGCTCAACGAGGATTAGAACAGTCCACCATTTCACCGATTCCTTGAGCTGCATATCGATAGCGCCCTACCATCAAATTGTACGCCCATTTCGACCTAGGCCGCTCCTACGATGAGTTGGCAACTATATTATTGCCGCCACAGGCGATGACCGAGCGCGTTCACGTCGCGTTCCCGCGCGTCCGGAGTCTGAAGAGCGATATTCCGTCGGCCGTTTCGCTCTCCGGAACGATGTAGAACACCCGGCATCCCTCTTCAACCACGAATCGCCCCAGGGTCAAAACAAATTGGAACCCATGCGGCATTTTGTTGTTCTATACCGTGATGTGATCGTTGAGTGTAGCCTCTTGGCTCAGTGAACCAATTGCTGCCATCTTTTCAAGTCGCGCGCTGCGCCGGGCGCATCGCCGATCCCCTTCCTTGCGATTGCGCGGAGCTGATAGGCGTTGCCGTAGGCCGGATTGAGCAGAATCGCCCTGTCCAGATCCTTAATAGCTCCGGCCCAGTCGCGCAGCAGAACCAGGACATAGCCTCGGGCATTGAATGCTAGCGCAAGATCCGGCGCGATGCGAATCGCTTCGTTCAGTTCGACGATTGCTTCCCGGTATCGGCCAGCCGTCGTGAGTTGGCGCCCGAGTAGATTGTGCTGCTCGGCAGTGGATTTTTCGAGGAGCGGGCCTGCGGCGGGCGGTTGAGGATTCACAGGAAGCGCTTTGATAATCGAGGGCGATTTCACCGGAGCCGTCTGCGGCTCGACGCCGGTAATCACTGGAGCGGCAATCTGAAAATCCACGTTTGTTAAATCCACAGGCTGGTCCCGCAGTCGAACCGCATGGTTGGATGCCGGGGCTTCGTTTTGAAGCGATAAAGTGTAAGACCCCGCGGCCAAGTCCCGGAACAGATATCGTCCCATTGAATCTGTCGTGGCTGACAGACCGGGTTCCCGCAGCATTACCTGCGCCCCAGTCACGGGAACATACTGGGCCGCCTTTGGCTCGTAGCGAACCACGCGTCCGGCAATGGTGCGAAATGCCCGCGCGCGAAAGGAGGCTTTACCGGGCGAGGTTGCTTCAACGGTTACCAGTTGGGGTTCCGCGAGCGCGTCGTCGGCGTACCCCGCCGGCAGCGAATCCGCGTCCGCCCTGACTTCATATTCGCCGGCGGCTAGAGACGGCACAAAAAAGCTGCCGTCATCCTCAGTGACAGCGCTCCATTTGATTCCCCGGCCCTGAATCATCACGGCAACTCCGGCGATTCCTCGGCCGGCGTCATTCAGTACCTGGCCCATCAGGCCCGAAAGCGTGTATCCGATGCCGAAGTTCACCGTGCCGCCCGCATCCACTTCCGCGTCCGATGGAGTGGTAAAGAAAAACGGATCGCGGCTATGGTACATGGCAGCAATCTTATGTTTGCCGCGGGGTACATTGGCGAACCGGTAGGTGCCATCATTCTTAGTCAGTGTCCGCCGCCGGTCGTCGAGCATTACCTCGACCGCGGGAATCGGCTTCATCCCTGGCTGAACGCTTCCGACGGACGGGTCGTCGCGAAACACGGTACCCGAGATGGTCCCATGCCTTTCAGGAACGATGAAGTAAGGCACGGTGTGGAACTGATGCCTCCAGGCGGTGAAGCAAAGCGGCGTGAATTGCTGTGGGACTCCGGGATTCTTCACGGCCACAACCGAACACGATAGCGAAATGTTATCCGAACGCGTGATGCTCTGCGTATAGGAAAGTGTCTGGGTTATGTTGATCGAACTTCCCTGCAGCAACTGGTTGTCGTTGTATAGAAAGCTGTAACTCAAGTCCCGTTTATGCACGCCGTGGGTCAGCCAGTCCATGGTCCCGCCAAGCTGCGTGCGCACGGGAACCAGGTTGATGGTCGCGCCTTTCAGGTATCCCGCCGCCATCAGGTAAGCGTCGATCGACAATAGCTGGTCCACTTGCTGGATGCTGGTCGCGCGGATGCCCTCTTGGTCCAGAATCTGCTCCAATCCGGTGGTCGCGCCGAAGATAAAATTCAGAGTCGGGGCGTTAGTATCGCGTTCCGCAAATGCGTTGAATGTGACGCCGCCCCAACCCGAGCGCAGCGACGCGCGAAATTGCTTAGCGGCGCTGTCATTCCCTGGAGTCACCGAGTATTGATATTGTCCACTGAGGCCAAAATGGCGCGACTGAAAATCGAGACCGGCCGGGACTGTCAGGTTGCGAATCGCCGGACTCAGCGGCACTTTAGTCTGGAAACTGGAGGCGAGCGCGCCTCCAGTCACCCCCCAGTGTCCGGTAAGCTGATAGCGCAGATTAATGCCGCCGGAGATGGGATTTTCCTTCAGACCCGGCAGGACCAGGTTGTTGTTATAGAACGTCACATCCGTCTCGAACTTTTTGGTGACATGGCGGCCCCACGAAAAGTCCGTGTGCAGGCCCCGCAAATTGTTGGCGCCCAGCGACGCAAACTGGACCGGCATGTACCGGATCAGCGCGAGGAGCGTATCGCGCTGGGTTACGTAATGAAGCCTCCCCGACCCCGCGATGCCATTGCCGATCCCTAGGTCCGCCGTCAACCAGTAGCTCTCCCGCGGCTATATTTATATCGCAAATCAACGACGTTTCCGGAGCGGCCCAGAGGGTCCGAACTGGGGATCTGTATGTGATAAAAAGAGCCGGTCAACGAAGAATTATCGGTGACTAGATAGCGATAGCCGCCGCCCACCACCAGTTCCGGCTGGAGGGGCAGGAACAGTCCGTCAAACATAACCACGCTGGTATAGCCCGCATGAACGAACCAATTGTCGTCGGTCATGTGGAATCCCCGGACAATCGATCCGGTAATCGTAAGCTGGGATTCGTCGACGTACCTGTCCAGCAGAGTGATATCCCTTTGCGGCGTGTAGATTTCGTAGCTCGCCGACGACAATGCGGCGCGAGGCAGCCCCTGCTCGAGCGGACCCAGAAGATTCGTTGTCACAAGGTGAACGCGGGTCCAGTCGTCTCCATTTGCTTTCATGAAGTCAAACTGGTTCTGGACCTGCGACGGGCTGGAATAGTAGCGCCCTTCATAGGAACCGGTCTGCTGCTGATCCGCGGATCCCACCGGCATCACGAAACCCGCGGGATAAATCGGCGGTGGCGTCGTCACCAGAAATTCAAACGACTGGACTCCCGAAGGGGTAACCACCACCACATGCGTGGTACCAGGGTGAATACCCGACACCAAGACGATTCCATTGGCCGCCCTGGCGTCCACCAGGAAAGAGTCCAGGCTATAAGCCGCAGTCGCCCCGGCGATTTCCAAGGTGACAGTTTTGTCGGGATCGACTCTATGAACCTGGGCGGGCAAAATGAGACAACATGACGCGAGCCACAGCGGCAGAAGCCATCTAGGGGACCGTGAATTCGCCGGCACTGGTTACGATCTTTTGTTCGAATTCAAACGACGACAACGCGCGATAATGCCCCGGCGGAAGCTGCGCCGGATTGGTAGCGGCAAAAATCAGCCGCTCGCCCGGCAATAGACGCTGGGTATCGAAGGTGGCTTTGGCTACGCGTTTCCCGGACTCATTCAGAATTACAACCACGCCCTTCGGCAGGATCGGCTCCGACCCCGTGTTGCCGAGCTCTTCTGAAAGGATCATATTCGCCGCGGGTGTCTGGAGGGACGCGGCGACCGGTCCGATCTTCACGTTGGTGTCGCTGGTCAGGTTAAAAGTAATCAGCGTTCCAAGGGAGGCGCTTAATCCGACGGAGTCTTTCGCGGAAGGCGCGGCGACGCTCCGGAAGAAGGTGACCACGGCTCGCTGTTCGGTCTCCGGCGGAACGGTGAACGTGACCTGAACGGAGGCTTCGTCTCCGGCCTTCACCATCACCGCAGCCGGGGCGGCCACCGAAGTCAAGGCAATTCCGTTGGCAATCTGGCCGGCTGGTAGGAATACCCGTTTGCCGTCGCGGACCACCACGTCCTCAGTCGCCACGTTGAACTTGAGATCGCTCGCGGTATGATTGACGATCGTCAAAGTCTGCGTCGTGCTTTGCCCCGGCTTACAGTGCACCATGATGATGGCTGGAGAAAGCGCGAGTGTCGATCGCTGCGTATCTGGTGCCTGGGCTGCTGCGAATGCGGCAAGGAAAATCAAGTTGAATTTCATTGGTTTATTTTTTGAGCGTCGCCTCGAAAGCTATCGTGCTTCCAATCGAACCGGCTAGCGTCCAGTTCGGAATTTCCACCTCGAGGCTGTGCTCGGCGCTGGAGCCGCAGGACATGGATTGCTCTAGAATCCGCGCCATCGTTCCCAGTTTCATTCCGTCGATCGACATGTCATGCGAAGCCGCAGCATCCATGCGCGACATGGCCACGGTCACTTGCTTGGATGCCGGATTTCCCGGACAGTCCACTCGCAATGAGAACCGGGTGGTAATGACGAAGGAGTTCGCGGTCCTCTTGCTGCTTTCCCCCGCCGCGGAAGTTCCCCTGAAACAAGAGACGCCGCCAAGATTGAGGGACGCGCTGCCCGGTCCCTGGTTAAGAATAATGGCGCCGCTTGCGGCCGTGACGATGGTCACTGTAGGCGCGCTGATAACGGCAACTCGCGGGAGGCCAACGAGCTGCCCGAATGTTGCTTCCGTGGCAAGAAGCAACACCCCTAATGTGGCTTTAGAGTTCATAAAAATTAGAACCGGCCGGGCCGGCGATTGCCGCCCGGCCAGTGTTACTTCGCGGCAGGAACTAGTTGGTCGTCGCCGTGAAGTTGATGGTATTCGATATTGAACTCGTTGCTTCACTTGCCGGCACTCCAAGGACAAACGGGTAAGGAGTTGTCCCGTAGAGGCCCGCCACAGTGATAGACGCAGTCGTGGCGCTGAGGATGACGCCATTGAATGTCCACGTGTTGACGGCGTCCGCCGTCGTGAGCACTGCCGCAAGAGTATAAGCGGCGCTGGCACTGTTCGCGACTTGCACCTGAATGTTGATCGGAGTGCTGAGAGTGAAGCCTGTCGTCCCTGTAAGGGTCCTGGTCACACCGCTCGCGACCGACCCGCCGTACATTTGCACGGTGCCGAATGCCAACGATCCCGCGCTGGTCCCAGTGCCGGTAATCGCTGCGCCGGAAGTGGCAGCACTGAAAGTCAGGAGAATAGAACTCTGAAGGTTGGCTGTAACCCCGAGCGTCCCGGAGCCGCTCACTCCTGCCTGAGCGTTAAGCAGTCCGGTAAAAGCGAAGGCAAACAACGCTATTGCAACAGTAAATGAATTTTTCATATTTTGGTCTCCAATTTAGTTACTAATCTTATATCGGCACATTCTGGAAACCCCGTCTACCAAATTCCAAAAATAAGATTACAATTTTCTCTGGGCGTCCTGAATCAGGTTCATCAACAGCGGCTCGCAGCCGCCGACCACCGTCGCAAATCCGCGATCATCTGATCGGGAGCCCAATAAGAGCGCTCTTCGTTGGCATCATAGTGACCTGCCCCCATTTTCTCTACCAAACGAAACTAGAATTCTCGGCTAAATCATAACTCCTTCAGACTTCCCCTTCACCCTCGTATCAGAGGCCTTTGAGCAGGCCGGGGAGTCTGTCAAGGACGCGCGGGGTTTGCGCGCCGCCAGGGAATCCTTGACAGACTCCCCGGTCTGCTCTACGACGGTGGTTGAGGGTGAAGGGGACCACACGCGGGCAAACTCGGCCGGCGTGCGGTAGGCCAGACTGCTGTGCGGCCGGCGTTGGTTGTAGTCCTCGCGCCAAGACTCGATCTTGCGCTTCGCGTCGGCCAGGTTTTCAAACCAGTTCGCATTCAGGCACTCGTCGCGGAAGCGGCCGTTGAAGCTTTCGATGAAACTGTTCTGCGTTGGCTTGCCCGGCTGGATGTGGACCAACCGGATGCCGCGCTGCTCGGCCCACGCGAGAAAGCAGCGGCTGGTGAACTCCGGTCCGTTGTCGATGCGGATCGTCTCAGGAGCCGTCCCACGGCCCGCGATCACTCGATCCAACACGCGCGTCACCCGCGGAGCCGACAACGAACAATCGACCTCAATCGCGGGAACCTCCTTGGTGAAGTTGTCCACCAGCGTCAGCGCCCGCAGTGCGCGACCATTGGCCAGCGCGTCGGAAACGAAGTCCATCGACCACTCCTGATTGGGCCGCACGAACAGCGGCATGGTGGCCGAGCCACGCGCTAGCCGCTTGCGTTCGCGCCGCCGCACTCCCAACCCGGCTTGCTGATAGACGCGAAACAACCGCTTCGGGTTTACCGTTTCGCCCTTCTGCTCCAGCAGCACTCCGAGCCGCCGGTAGCCCCAGCGCGGCTTCTCGCGAGCCAGAGCTGTCAGTTTCTTGCGCAGTTCCGCGTTGCGGTCCGGCTTCGGCTGATAGCGATAGCTGCTGCGGTCCAAGTGGTTCAGCTCGCAGGCGCGGCGTTCGCTCACCTCGAACTTGTCGATGGCGAACGCCACGTCTTGGCGGACGCCTACGAGCTCCACCCGTTTTTTGCGATGACCGCTTTCATCACTTCTTTGTCCAGGCTCAGGTCCGCCACCATGTGTTTCAGGCGGCGGTTTTCATCTTCCAGTTGCTTGAGACGCCTGGCGTCACTGACCTGCATCCCAGCATACTTGCTCTTCCAGGCGTATAGCGTCGCCGCGCTAACACCCAGCTCGCGAGCCACCTCGGCGGTCTTGCGTCCGCCCTCCATCTGCCTCACCGCCGCGATCCTCTTCTCCTCGCTGTGCCGGCTTTTCTTCATCTTCGTTCTCCTTTCTAAACTGGAGAACTCTAATTATGATTGGTGGAGTTTATCGGGGGCAGGTCAATAGCCAGTGCGATCTCGGACGCCGGCGAAGTAAGCTAACGCATTTATAGTGCACCCCATACCCCATGGCCTATGTTCTGGCCACCTTCTCTAACAGCAGAGGCCGGCTCGGTTGCCGGATACTCTATAGGGACGCACCAGTGGCGGCGGCTCGACTGTAACGTCAACGAACATCAATGCTCCCTGACGATTCTAATCGGCGCGGTAACTCCCCCGGAAAGCCGAAGTGCGGGACATCGCGCAGGGCAAGCTGTAAATGGTCCCGGTCGATTAGCTTTCGTTCGCGCGCAGGCTGTGTCGATGCCAGCCAGATCTGTTGAACGCGCTCCTGCTTCGACAAGACCGTGCTCGTTCAGAGCATAATAATATACTTCATCTGCGATGAGGTTCCGTATGGAAATTCTCACTTACCACGTTTCCATTTTGGCAGAAACCCCTGAACGTGGTATGCCAAGTAATCTGACCGCCCATGGCGTTCTCTAGGAGTACTCCGACCCGGCCTAGTTCATTAAATAACTATGCGGCGTTCGAGAGGCATTATCCAGCCAACCCTTGTTGTTCCCGAATGATCAAAAAACCGAAACGATCTGCGCCCACAGTGAGATAGGCAATCTGAATGAGGAACAAAAAGTGGATCCGATCGCTGGCGAACGTGACCGGTTCGGTGAACCAGGAGCTGTTGCAGGAGAACGACCATACATTTTTTCGTATGACCGTGCTCAGCGCTCCTTGACGCCGCCCTTCCGAATGGCCATACTGCGCGTCTTAGGGGTGGTCATCACCTTGAACTCCTGTACCGCCTCGATGTTAGGAGCCACGTCCCTGGTTCCGCCGCAATTATGGTCTTACACGCTTTGTCGCACGCCGTCGTCAGAATAATATGACCTATTTAAAGGCGGTTCTTACCTTAATTGCGGCGTTGCTGGGGGTGCTGGTGATGAGGCCCGCGCCGGTCCGTGCCGACAATGAAACACCAACTTTCTTTGTCGAACCCGGGACTACCCCGATCCGTAATCTGAACGGCGGCGTGCAGAGCGAAGGTAAAGTGGTGATTAATATGATCACCGGTGACGTCTGGGGATTTCCCACGCATGGTGCCGGCGCCCCTTATCCGGTAGAAGCGCTTCCAGGAAACGGGTCACCGGTTTCGAGGCCGGTTTATCTGGGCAAATTCGATTTCACGTCCATTAAACGAACGCGCTAACCCTTCCGCAAACGAAATTTGGATCTGGGGGAATTCCTCGGGTTGGACCCTGCGCGAGATTATCCGGCAATCGCGGGGAGGCCTGATGAGCATCGCGCGCCTCATGCCCGGCGTCACTCGCGAGGAGGATTAAGGACCAATGACGGCAATTGCGCGGGCGCTGGAAACTGAATTTCCTTACTTCAATACCGATTGGACCGTAAATGTGGAATCGCTGCGTGAATCGCTCGTGAGCGACGTGAGGACCTCCATACTTGTACTGCTGGGGCGGTAGGGCTGTTTCTAGCGGTAGCATGTGTCAATGTCGCCACCCTGCTGCTGGGCCGGTACACTTCCCGCCGGCGCGAGATAGGGGTGCGGATGGCGATAGGAGCCGGCCGTGGGCGGGTGATCCGGCAGCTCATCACCGAGCGGGTGGTGTTAGGGCTGGCCGGTGGAGTCCTCGGTGTGACGCTCGCCCGTTGGATGGTGGTCGGGCCATTCCCATCTCTGCGCGCCGGCTTAGTGGCAGCTGAGGTGGCGCTGTCGGTGTTGCTGGCAGGCGCCGGGCTCCTCTTCCGCACTCTGGTCGGATTGCAGCGTGTAGATCCGGGCTAGACCCCACCCACGTGGTGACTTTCCGCGTGGAACTTCTTCCTAATTCTTGCCACCAAACGGATTCAAAGTCGCGACGGGCCAAACTGTGGATTGCGTTCGGTCCCCGCGCCAGTGCGAAGAAGCACCTTTGCGGACGCAGACGAACGCCGGCTCATGTGCCCAGTGATAATCGCCACAGCTCAGAACGAAATGCGGTTTCGTCCAAATGATCTGTGTGCGGATCTCGAAACCCGCATTCTGGATTTTAGCCGCAACCGGACCGGAGACATCCCCAGTCATGAGTTGCGGCTTCAGGTCTCCCAAAGCACAGGTCACATCTTCGGGTTTGGTCGCGTCCCCATCATGCACGCGGTGGGGACCATAAGCCATAAGTCGCCACGCCGCGAGACTGGTTTCGTAGGTGGAGCAGGCGATTGATTCTACGCCTCATTATCCACGCACCGGCCAGGAATGCGTCGATTTTCCGCGGCCCGAAGCTGGTGAACTTCAGATCGCATTCCAGCGCCTGGAGTTCCATCATTTCGAGCTTAACTAGATCCAGATCAAAGTCCGTTTCCTGGTGGCTCCGGTTGTCCAAGATGCGATATTCCCGGACCTGCGCCGGGCTCAAGCCCTCGGCCATGTGAACCGGAAAACTCTCTAATCCGAGCTTCTTGCATACAGGTAGCGGACTGTTCCGACGATGATGACGCCAGCCGCGTCAACAACGATCGGTTGGCGAGGGCCGAATTCCGCAATCGATAGCGCAACCTTGTCGAGCGCCTTCTGCGGAATCTTCCTCAGGTTCTTGGCGTAAGCAACGATGTCCTTCACGAGCCGTGATTCGATGTTCATCTTTGTGTCTCCTCACGACGAAGTATGCGGTCGAAGAGGGTCCCCAACAGCCGACAGTGTTTAGAAGACGGGTAAGGGGGTGGTGGCGGCGATCATTACAACTTTTGGAAAGCACTGAATCCCAACGGCTTCCGAACGCGCATGTCTTCCTCCCCGTCGGACATTTGGTGGGTCCTGGTTCTAAGGCCGTACTCCGGAAGATGGAGCGAAGATGCGCAGGGCGATGTCTTCCGTTTTAAATTCGAAGTCCCCGAGCCCTCTTACGGACTCGATGAGGTCGGTAACTTCAAGACTTTATGTAGTTGTAAGGTCGCTTATGTGGAATTCAGACAGGACACACCTCTCACCGAAGCGTGGCAGCCGAAACGCTAAGGCTAAACCGATGCTCTATCGAGTAGCCATCGGTAACTCCAACAACCGGCTGGGAGAGGACGCGTGTTTAAACAACCGATATTCAGGAGTTTCTGGCAAGCGGGTTTTGAGTGTTCCACTCATAAGCTTAAGACGGGGCGACGCCTGGATCTGGTACACAGCACCCAGCACGATCAGTTGGTAATTCCAGACTACCGCCTGCTTCGTGGCCAGGGTATTGAGACTATCCGCGAGGGGCTGCGCTGGCATCTTATTGAGTCTGAACCGGGCCGGTATGACTTTTCGTCGGTCCGTCCCATGTTAGAAGCGGCGTCCGAATGCGGTATAGAAATTATTTGGGATTTACTCCATTTTGGATGGCCCGATTATCTTGATGTATTTGAACCGGATTGGATTGAAGCCTTTGATAACCTGTCACTCGCCTTTAGCCGCTTCCTGAGAAGGGAATTTCCAGGCCCGGCGTTTATTGCGCCTGTTAACGAAGTTTCGTTTCTATCGTGGGCCGGAGGCGAGGTAGGATACCTTAACCCTTTTGGCATCAACCAGGGGGAGAAGTTGAAGAAGATCCTGATCCGCGCAGTCATACGTTCATCCGATACCTTGCGGAATGAGTTGCCGGGAGTTCGGCTGGTGGCTCCGGAGCCGGTGATTCACATTGTGGGTGACCCCGCGGACCCCAGGGATTCGGCGGAGGCGGAACGATATCGCCTTTCCATGTTTGAAGCGTGGGACATGATCGCGGGCCGCTTGCATCCTGAGTTAGGCGGTAAAGAGTCTCATTTGGAAATTATTGGCATCAACTATTACGATAGGAATCAGTGGCACCATCGCGGCAGCACGATTCGGGTGGGTGAATCCGATTATCGCCCCTTCCGGGAGATTCTTCAAGAAGTGTTCAGCCGCTACCAGCGGCCTATGTTTGTCTCGGAGACTGGCACAGAGGATGAGGCCAGGCCGGCCTGGTTCGGCTATATCTGCGACGAAGTGCAAGCGGCTATTGCCAAAGGCTCTTCCGTACACGGAATCTGTCTTTATCCGATCTTGAACCACCCGGGATGGGATGACGATCGTCACTGCCGCAATGGGTTATGGGACTATCCGAAAGCCGATGGCTCCAGAGGCATTTACAAGCCCCTCGCGATAGAGCTCTCTCGAAGACAAAGTGCCGCTAAGGACATCTCTATGAACAACTATCCTTCCAAAGCAAATAAATGCGACCTTTTATGCCTTTCTCACCTGCGCTGGGATTTTGTATTCCAGCGGCCGCAGCACCTGATGAGCAGGTTCGCTCGGGATCGAAGAGTCTTTTTTGTCGAAGAACCTCTGTTTGACAGCGTGGACTCCTACTTGACTATGAAGCTGTGCGGCAAAACAGGCGTCCATGTAGTCACTCCTCACCTTCCGGAGACGGAGAGGCCGAATTCAGATACGATCCTTCAAAAGGCACTGGCGGAGTTTCTAAAGCTCCAGTGCATCCATGAACCAGTCCTTTGGTTCTATACTCCCATGGCGATCGATATTCTTCCCGCCGAATTATCTCCCGCAGCGATCGTCTATGACTGCATGGATGAGCTGTCCGCTTTCCGCGGCGCCTCTCCGCGTCTGCAGGCCAATGAAGACAGACTATTGAAGATGGCCGACCTGGTATTCACCGGCGGAGTCAGTTTGTTCGAAGCTAAGCGTGATCGTCACCCGCGAGTATATCCTTTTCCCAGCGGAGTCGACGTAGAACACTTTGCACGCGCGCGCCATATCACGGCCGAAGTGGATGACCAACTTGCTATTCCGCATCCGAGGATCGGTTTTGCCGGTGTCATCGATGAGCGCATGGATCTGGATCTGCTAAGGGAGATCGCACTGATGCGACCGGAGTGGCAGTTCGTCATGCTGGGGCCGGTCGTTAAGATTGAATCCGCCACTCTTCCACAAGGCTCCAGTATTCATTGGCTGGGGATGAAGAATTACCAGGATTTGCCAAGGTATTTCGCGGGCTGGGATGCGGCGATCATGCCGTGGGCTCTCAATGAATCCACGCGCTATATCAGTCCCACGAAGACGCCCGAGTATTTATCGGCCGGCCTGCCGGTAGTCTCAACAGCGATTCGTGACGTTGTGCGGCCTTATGGGGAACTGGGTTTGGCGCACATTGCTGAAAACCCGGAAGCATTTGTAGCGGAATTGGAGCGCGCTCTCCGGCAAACCAAGGGATTGAAATGGCGGGAGCGTGTCGACCTGTTCTTACGCCCTTTATCGTGGGAAGCAACCTGGTCTTCCATGAACACACTTATCGAGGATACAGTCGCCTCCAGACGCCCCAGTGCGGAAGCGAATACTTCCGAGGTTCTGCGAGAGGCGGCTTATGTCGGATAAAGCGGCGTTCGATTGCCTGATTGTAGGTGCCGGATTTGCCGGATCTGTGGTCGCCTCCGAAATGGCCAGGACTTTCGGGAAGCGCGTCCTGCTGGTTGATAAGCGCGCTCACATTGGGGGTAACGCCTTTGATCACTATGACGCCTCAGGTATTCTGGTGCATAAGTATGGACCGCATATCTTCCACACCAACTCGCGCGACGTGTATGAGTACCTATCGAGGTTCACGGAATGGAGACACTATTACCATAGAGTCCTGGCGGAGGTCGACGGGCGCTTGGTTCCTGTTCCTATCAACCTCGATACAGTGAATTCACTTTATAGGCTAACACTCGGCGTCGAGCAAATGGAAGCGTATCTTGAGTCGGTCGCTGAAACACCTGAAGTCATTCGAACATCGGAGGACGTCGTCGTCAGCAGAGTAGGCCGCGATCTCTACGAAAAACTGTTTCGAGGATACACCCGCAAGCAATGGGGGCTGGATCCGTCTGAGTTAGACGCATCCGTAACCGCTCGTATACCGGTTCGAACCAATCGGGACGACCGGTATTTCACCGACACTTACCAGGTGATGCCCGCGCACGGCTACACCCGAATGTTTCAAAACATGTTAGATCACCCGAATATAACGATCGAGCTCGGCAGTTCCTATCAGGACGTGATTGGCCACGTTCGCTTCGACGAGATGATTTACACCGGTCCTATCGATGAGTTCTTTGGTTATCGGTTCGGCAAGCTCCCATACCGTTCGCTGAATTTCCACCACCAGACCTTCCAAGTGAAGCAACTGCAACCGGTCGCGGTGATCAATTACCCAAATCAACACGCCTATACCCGGGTTACCGAATTCAAACATTTAACAGGGCAAGCTCATCACTGTACAAGTGTAGTGTACGAGTATCCTTGTTCGGAGGGGGATCCATATTACCCGATTCCCCGATCCGAGAACGCGGCCCTCTATAAGAAATATGAAGCCCTAGGCGCGGAGACGCCACACGTTTACTTCGTGGGGAGACTGGCGACTTACAAGTACTACAACATGGATCAAGTGGTAGCCCAGGCTCTGACGCTCTGCGCCAAGCGTTTTGGAACTACGCGCGCGGAGATTCTTCATGCGCCCAAGCGCGCCGTCGGGACAAACGTACTGGCTTAAGGAATCTTGAGCAGCGAAGTGATCTGGCGGATGACTTCGGAATCGAACTTCAAACGGCGATCGTAGGTCATCAGCCCATTGACTTCCTGTTCGACGTCGTATAGCTGTGTGTAGCATACACCGGCGATCCGAGGCATGGTGCTGATGGCTTTGTATAACCCCCGAATTCGCTCCAAGGCTTCTTCCTTATTGCGCTCGACGCCGGCATAACCCCAGGAGTTTCGGGGTACTTTCAATGAGTCTTCCGGCAAGACGTATCCGATACCACCAAACTCCGATAAAAAGATCGGCGAGCCGTTATAATGCTGCCCAGGGATGACGTAGAGCTTCCCAGAAAACGGCTCAGGGATGCTTCCAGGAACAACTTTCTCAAACCGTTCCGTGAACTCGAGACCGGTGCGCGTATAATCATGGATGGCGAATAAGTCCGTTGCATCCGTGTGCTCCCAGCCGTCGTTGTCTATAACCAAGCGAGTGGAGTCCAGAGCTTTCGTCAGATAGTATAGAGCCTTGAGATGGGCCTGCTGATTCATTTCCGACAGGTTGGGAACGCCCCAGCTTTCGTTAACGGGAACCCAGATGATGATGGAAGGATGGTTGTAGTCTCGGTGGATAACCTCTATCCATTCCCGAGTCATAACGGCAACGGCATCCTCATCGAATAGATAGGCGTTCGCCATTTCGGCTGATACCAACAAACCCAATCTATCGGCCCAGTATAAGTATCGAGGATCTTCCACCTTCTGATGCTTGCGAACAGTGTTAAACCCCATAGCCTTGGTGCGACGGATATCTTCTACGATGGCGTGGTCAGACGGAGGAGTGAGATTCGACTCGGGCCAATAGCCCTGGTCCAGTACGGCATTGAGATAAAAGGGGTGTCCGTTCAACACAATCCTGCCGTTGTCGGTCTTGACCTCGCGGAAACCAAAATAACACTCGATGCTATCTAAAAGCCCGGAGGGGCCATGTAATTCAACTCGAGCCTCATAGAGAGAAGGCGAGTCCGGGAACCACAGATCCGGCTGATCGATCCGAGCACTTATTGCGGCCCTTGGCCCGTCAGTAGAGCTTCCCTCACGGCTCAACGCCTGCCCGTGATATAAGATTGTCGCCATTACCTGGAGTGCCGGTTTAGAACCTTTAATCTTCGCTTCGAAGGTGACCGAGCCGCTGTTTTGAGGAGTAATTCGCAGGCTCTCGAAATAGCTTTCAGACACTGGCTCCAACCATACGCTTTGCCAGATGCCAGTGGTGCGGGCATAGTAGATACTGATAGACTCCGCCTCCCAATACTGCTTACCCCTGGGAATGTAGCGATCGTCAGGAGGATCCTCAGCTCGAACAGTCACTACGTTGTCTCCGGGGTGAAGTGCGCCGGTAATGTCGCCGTCGAAGGGAGTGTGACCCCCTTCATGCATGCAGCAGAGTACTTCGTTTACCCACACCATTGCTCTATAATCGACTGCCCCAAAGTGCATCAAGACTCTCTTATGGGCCCACTCCTGGGGCACGCGAAATGACCTCCGATACCATACGCAGGGATGAAATGCGCGATCTCCGATCCCGCTGCGCGCCGTCTCGATAGAAAAAGGAACCAGTATCCGCTTGGAGAAGTGGGGCGCGGAGAACCAGGATTGCTCCAATCCGATGTTTGCATCATCGATTTCAAATTCCCAGTAGCCGTTCAGGGTGGCCCACTCTTTGCGAACGAACTGCGGGCGCGGATACTCGGGTCGAGGAAGGTCGAGCGTGGTTGTCAGTGTGTAAACTCCCCAAAATGGCTAGAATCGTCTTCTATCAGCGCATCGACAAAGTTCGACGCTGCTTTCCAGTCTGCCACAATTGGATTGGCAAGCAGAGCTAGTGTTGCAAGGCCCCGCGACTTGGCTACAGCTGCCCGAATCGTAAGGTTCTCATAAGTTTTTACGGCCAGAGTGAGTCCTTGAACCGTCGCTGGTAAGTGGCCGGCCGCGAGGGGGCGCGGGCCGTTTAAGTCGATTATACACGGGACCTCAACCACGTCGTCAGGCTGCAGCTCGGCAATCGCTCCTGCGTTCGGAACATTTAGAACAATTCGTCCGGGTTCAACACTCGATAGACAACGGATGGTTTCAACCGCGATGCGATGATATCCGGTCTCCGCCTGGAAGGGATCCCAATCCGAGTCGGCAATGATTCGAGCCGATTCCGCCGCTCCTTCGAGGCGGAGATAGCTTCCATTTCTGCGATTCAGATAATTACGGTAGGCTCGTAAAGCGGCACCGGTGTCTGATCGCCGCCGACAGTCCATCAAGGTGTCTTCCAATTGTCGATTAAGATTCTCTAACTCTGCCGCTCTTGTAGCGCCTGCTGCGTTAAGATTATCGCGAGCGGTACGTGAGTTTAAATAGAAGAATAAATACTCGGTGGGAATAAGCTTTATCGCGCGCAGCAGAGCCGGATCAAATAGCTTCGCCGGATAAAGACTCGCCAGCAGGTCGTCACTGAGAAGCAGGCGATCGATGACATCCTCACCCCTGACCTTTATACTCCTTACCCACCCGAGGTGGTTTAACCCCAGGTAATCGCACTCCACTTGTGCGCGAGGTTCGCCCAATGCCAGCGCGATTCGAAAGAACAGTTCGGCGGGTGTATCGCAGATCCCGACCACCTTGGCGGGGGTATTAGCCAGTATTGACTGCGTGATCAGCCCCGCCGGATTTGTGAAATTCACAATCCAGGCCTGGGGCGCGACACCGTGTATAATCCGTGCCTGCTCAATCGCGACAGAAACTGTACGCAAAGCCATGGCAAAACCGGCTGGACCCGTAGTCTCTTGTCCCGCGAAACCGTGCGCGATCGCCAAGCGCTCATCGCGGGCCCGTCTGTCCATACCTCCGGGACGAATGCTGCTGATGACAAAACTGGCGTCTTGGGCGGCTTCGCCAACATCGGTGGTGGCGTGGATGCGCATCGCGGAGCCGGCGGCGATAGCGCGACCCAGCCAAGCCATCCGTTCTGCAGTCTCCCCATCGCAGTCGCATAAGACCAGACTTGAGATACTCAGTCCCGAGTGGACCAGACCATGAATAAGTAAGGGACTTCGCAGCCCGGATCCTATAACAGCGAGCTTCATTGTTTCTCCGTAAGTGCAGCCTCATACTTTTGAAGCTCCTGAAGGGTGGGAAAACCCGCAATTCCGCCCAGTTCGCGAGTCGACAACGCTCCACAGATATTGGCGACTTCGAGACACATCTGTGGTTTTTCGCCGCGAAGCCACGCATAGATGAACCCAGCGTTGAAACAGTCTCCCGCGCCGGTGGTATCCACTGTTTCCACAGGCATTGTCGGAGACATGAACTCACGGTTTTTCCACAGGAGCGCTGCTCCTTGAGCTCCTAACTTGAGACCAACTCCCCGCAGACCTTTTTGACGCAATGCATCCAGAATGTTCGAAACCCCGGAGGTTCCAGAAATATGTTCCGACTCCCTTTCATTCGGGAAGAAAATATCGCATCGGCGCAAAATTTGCAAGCTCTGCGGACGTTCCAGCCACGTAGTGTGAGACTGAACGTCGATCGAGACGCGAAACTTGCGGTGTCCCCGCGCCGGGAACAGGTTCATATTAAATTCCGCGTCGGGCGCGCACGCAAAGTGAACGTGATCGGCGCTCCGAATGGATCGCAACGTCTCGGGTTTTGCCAGCATCTGAGGCAATCTTTGGTTGGCGCCGTAATAGGTGAAAAAAGCTCTGTCTTCTCGCGTAGATACGCTGGCTGTCAAGCCGGTTGGCTCAGCCGGATGGCGTTCCAGACCCTCGCAATCTACGCCGAAAGATGAGAGACGGTTGGTTAACCACGTACCGTCCTTTCCGACAACTCCCAGAACAGATACCCGCAGGCCTAATTTCGCGAGCGCACAAGCCGTGATCGCGGCTCCGCCTCCAATCTCCCTTTGGAACTGGCGGGCGAAGCTTTCTTCGCCCATCCGTGGTAAGGAGGGAAAGTCGCTAAAGATCTCGTCCACGAAGAACTCGCCTACCACCAACACTTTAGGAATTAGCACGTGGAAGATCTCACTGGGAATCTGCAATTCCCGGGCCATCAAGCTTATTAAAATGGCATTTAAGATGCAAATGATCTTTGTCAAACATGAGGGTTTTAAGCATCGCTTACCCCCTGACGGAAGTGAGCGCCGATGCGGCTGGCGGTTCCGAACAGATACTCACCCTCCTTGACAGTGCGCTGGTCGAGGCCGGTCATCAGTCCCTGGTCATTGCGGCGGCTGGGTCAAAGGTCAAGGGTACTTTAATTCCATCTCCTTCTGTCACCGGGAGACTTGACGACTCAGTAAGAGAGTGGGGCCGCAAGCAACACCGTAAGCTCCTCAAATCGGTATTGAAGGAATATCCAGTGGACTTAGTGCACATGCACAGTCTCGATTTCCATCAGTATCTTCCATCGAACGACGTTCCCGTGCTTGCGACGCTTCACCTTCCCCCGGATTGGTATCCACGAAGCATTTTCCGAAACAGGCGGTCGAATTTGTACCTTAACTGCGTCTCCGCCTCGGAGAGAAAGGCTTGTCCACCTAGCCGCCGAATGCTGGATACCATTCCGAATGGTGTTCCCGTCCATAAGTTCGATTGGCGCGCGCAGCGCGGGGATTTCGCACTTGCCCTGGGGCGCATCTGTCCGGAAAAGAGTTTTCATTCGGCCCTCGACGCTGCGCGTCTCGCCAACGTCGACCTCATTCTGGCAGGAGAGTTATTTCCTTACGCTTCCCATCTGTCTTACTTTAACAAGAAGATACGCCCGAGTCTCGATGCCCGGCGCAGATTTATAGGTCCTGTGACCTTCGGACCCAAGAGAGACTTGCTGGCCCGGGCGAAGTGCCTGTTGATTACCAGCACTGTGGCCGAAACCAGTTCTCTTGTGGCCATGGAGGCGATGGCATCGGGCACACCAGTGATTGCGTTTCCTATCGGCGCGCTTCCTGAAATCATCGACCCCGGCCGTACCGGCTTCCTGGTCAAAAATGTTCGAGAGATGGCAGAGGCGATTTCTTATGCGGCTTGTATCGATCCTGCGGAGTGCCAACGTGTGGCCGACTCTCGTTTCTCCGCCGGCAGGATGGCCGCCAGCTACCTCAACCTCTATCAAAACATTTTGCAAGGTACTTGCGAGACAGCGGCAAGCGGCCGCGAAGCGACTCTCCTCAATTATGGCCCCGCCGCTGACGCAGCGTAGTGTTCTCCTGATCGCTCCGCATCCCGATGATGAGACTCTCGGCGCCGCCATCTGGATGCGCCGCGCCGGCGCCCAACAGGTCACGATCGTGCATGTCACTGACGGCTGTCCGCGCAACGCCTCCTTCTTCCGAGCTGCCGGATTCCGCTCGCGAAAGACTTATGCCTTGGCCCGCGCGAAGGAACTGAGGAGCGCTCTGACGCACCTTTCAATCGGTCGCAAGCAATGCATCCCCTTACATTTCATCGACCAGGAAGTGTACTTCCATATTCCCCGGCTCGTTATTCGCCTGAAAGCGCTGGTGGAAAGGCTTCGCCCGACACTGGTCCTATCGCCGGCCTACGAAGGCGGGCATCCCGACCACGACGCGTCGGCGCTGGCAGTCGCTGCGGTTCGTAAGCTGACTTCCGCTGAGTTCACCCACTATGAGTACAGTCTTTATCACGCGGGTCCGAATAGGGAGATGGTTACGAGTCATTTTATTCCGGTGAAGACCTCCAGGGCTCGAGTGATTTCTCTATCGGCCGGAGAGAGGCGCATTAAGAAGCGCATGCTCGCCTGCTTTAAGACTCAACAGTCCATCCTTACACGCTTCACCACTCTCGATGAGCGCCTGCGGCGCGCGCCTTGTTACGATTTCTCGCGCGCTCCTCATAAGGGCCCACTGCTCTATGAGCAGTGGTGGAACATTTCCGGCAAACAATGGCGCCGTTTTGCGAAAGCAGCACTAGCCGCCCTGCCGAAATAACTCCGCGAACTTATTCACGGGGTCTCGTATTCTAAGTCGGAGAATCCAACATGATGACTTCCTGCTGTGGTGCGTGCTGTTAGCGGTGTGCTGGCCTCTAGTATGCGAACTCGGCCACGCTGGGCCGGCGATCTGGAGATCCGGATTCGGAACGCAGCCGATTGGCACGCGCCCAACCGCTTCTACTACGCAGTTATAGCCAGGGTTCCTAAGCCGGGTTTTCCTGAATTATCGTCTCGGGGGTTCGGTGGCACTTTCTCGCCGTTTATGCGCTGCCCGTCCAAGCAAAGCCCTGCGCGGGGTTAAAGGGCGGGCATCAGTCGGCCCGAGTCTCGATGCCGGCACCGTCCCCAAAAATATCGCCGTTACGCGTCCCCCGTTTGATACATCTTTATCGCGGGACATCGATTTGGCAAAATCCGCGCTCGTGTTCAGAGACCCAGGTGACCGGGAAATAATTGACCTGAAGTGGTACGAATCTTAAAGCGTATGATGAGGGCAGGAGCTTTCTGGCTTCTATCCTGAGTGCGCTTCCTTCGCTGAGCTCTCTTACGCGGGACAATTTACCACGGCCTTGGCGGCGCGAATACCGCAGTCATTTCGCTATTACGACCGATTCCGCTGGCGACACCTACGCGATGAGGCAACAATGGTGGCCGATTGGGAACAGCAAACCCATGTACCTTTCCCATCGATTAGCGGCTCCGATCTTGGCGACTATCGAGTCTACGCGGATCGTTATTATGGACGGGGCAATGCGCCTTCCACCCACCTCCTGAATCGGGGTGTGGATAACGACGTTTGCGATATACTTCCCCAAATGGAGATGCACGGTAACGCTGAAGCGGCTGAGGCGCCAGCAGGAGGCGGTCAAACGGTCAGTTTCGACTATGTCAATTTCGACGATCCGCTGTATGTCTCGCGCAACCCCCCCGTCCATCCTGGCCTGAGCATTGCAGGCCTCAAGGGCGCCTTTAGCTCGATCGTCTCGAGATATCGGTTCGTGTTCTGGGCCGGTCTTACGATGGCCGCCGATTAGTAAGCAACTCGGAGCCGATGACGGGAAACCTAATGATCAAATGAGGAGCGATTTCCTGCCCTCAATTCTTGATTGGAGCCGCGTCATAATACAGGAACATGAGCCCTGAGCGATGGCGGCAAATTGAGGAGTTGTATCTGGCAGCGATGGAACTACAGGGCGAGGACCGCGCAGCGCTCCTGGCCAGGTCGGCTCCTGACGTCCGCTCGGAGGTCGAGGAGTTGCTCGCACTGCCGGCCGGATCGAATCTTCTGGACCGCCCTGCGTGGGAATGTGCGCCGGAATCGACGGCCGTATTGCGCATTGGGCCGGGTACGGAACTGAGCCATTACAAGATCGAGACCGTCATCGGCGCTGGCGCGATGGGGATGGTGTTTCGGGCGGTGGATACGAAACTCCAACGCCCGGTCGCGATCAAGATCCTCTCGGGAGACCTCGGCGACGCGGCGGCCCGCAGGCGGTTCCAACGGGAAGCGAAGATGGCCTCGTCGCTGAACCATCCCCACATCCTCACCGTCCACGACATCGGCGAATTCGAAGGTCAGCAGTACCTGGTGACGGAATTCGTAGACGGCGGGACGCTCAAACACTGGATTCGCCAGGAAACGCGGAGTTGGGAAGATATAGCGCATTTGTTGACGGGCGTCGCGGACGGTCTGGCGACGGCGCACCAAGCCGGAATTCTGCATCGCGACATCAAACCCGATAACATCCTCGTCACCTCGACCGGCTACGCCAAGCTCGCGGATTTCGGGTTGGCAAAACTCGAGGATGCGCCGCAGCGGTCCGCGACCCGGACAGTCATCTATGATGAGACGCGCAGGGGAATGATCGTCGGCACGATAGCGTACATGTCGCCAGAGCAGGCTTCCGGCAGTGTGCTCGACGCGCGCAGTGACATGTTTTCCTTCGGAGTCGTGCTGTACGAGATGCTGGCGGGCCGGCGCCCCTTTCTTGCTCCGACGAATCTCGAATTGCTTCAGCAAGTGAGGCACGCCGAGCCCGCGCTTCTCAGCGGCGATATCCCCGAGCCATTGCGGGCCCTGGTCATGAAGGCGCTCCAGAAAAATCCGGCGGATCGCTTTTCTTCCATGCGTGATCTCGTGACCGCTTTGCGCGCTGCCCAGCGGCCAAGTGGTCTGACGGCTGCCGTGCCGGAAAAGCATCGCCGTTTCCCGCTGGCCGCAGCAGGCTTGGTCCTCCTTGCCGTGGCTGCGGCCGGTGCGGCACTGTTCTGGTCGCGGAAGTCCATCACGCAGCAATTGGAGTATATCCCGCTCACCAATTTCACCGATTCGGCGGTGACTCCGTCTTTGTCGCCCGATGGACGTATGCTCGCCTTCATTCGGGGAGAAAGCACGTTCGAGGGGCCCGGTGATGTTTATGTGAAGCTACTGCCCGATGGCGATCCCGTACCGCTAACCCGCGATGGCGGTGCAAAAATGGGTCCGGTAAACTTCTCGCCCGACGGTTCGCGAATCGCTTACAGCCGAGGCATGCAGGAGACGTGGTCTGTTCCCGTGCTCGGTGGAGAGCCGACTCGCTTATTGGCCGATTCCGAGGGTCTCAGCTGGGCCAACCCGAGTACTAAGCCGTATCACGTCATCTATTCGGCGCTTACCGGCGAAGGAATTCACATGGGGATCTTCGCTGCGACCGAAAGCCGTTCCGAGCAACGAACCGTGTACATGCCGGCGAGCGTGGATGGCATGGCCCATCGATCCTTCCTCTCGCCCAAGGGCGATTCGGTGATCGTTGTGGAAATGGACACCGGCAAATGGCTGCCTTGCCGCCTGGTTCCGTTCGACGGGAGTTCGCCCGGACGCCGCGTGGGCCCGGACCCCGCGCAATGCACCTACGCAGGCTGGACCCCCGACGGTAACTGGATGTATTTTTCCGCCAATACGGGAAATGGCTTCCATACCTGGCGGCAGCGTTACCCGGATGGCAAGCCGGAGCAAGTCACCTCCGGCGCGACCGAAGAGCATGGCATTTCCTTTGCGCCCGATGGGAAATCGTTCGTCACTTCCATCGGCGAGAGTCAGAGCACCTTATGGGTGCACGATTCAAAAGGGGAGCGGCAGATCACGTTTGAAGGCTACGCGTACCTGCCTTCGTTTTCGGAAGATACCAGACGGTTATATTATTTGCAGCGCTCGACCGCGAATCGCCGTTTCGCCAGCGGGGAACTTTGGACCGTCGATCTTCAGACCGGGAAAAAACAGCGCCTGCTGCCCGATCTCATGATGGAGAACTACAGCGTCTCGCTCGACGGAAAGCAAGTGGTGTTCATCAATGCGGACAACTCGGAACGGAATTTATGGATCGGAAGCACTGACGGAAGCTTGCCCGCGCGCAAGTTAGTGAACCAGGAGTGCAATCGCGCCCTGTTTGCTCCCAACGGCGATATTTATTTCGCCTGCGGAGGGAACGAGGGCATGTATCTGCAAAAGATAAAGGCGGACGGCACGGGTTTGCAGAAGGTCATACAGGAAAGGGTGACGTTTCTGTACGATATTTCGCGGGATGGAAAATGGGTCGCCGTATGGGCCACCGCCGGAACGGCCATAAGGATCTATCGTTCCGACGGGAGCGATCCGAGGCTGTTATGCTCCCACTGCGCCTCGGGCGGTGCTGAGGAACGTGGGATCACGCCACCGATCGTGAGCTGGTCGCGTGACGGGCGGGAGTTGTATCTGTACTCGGAGGATATGCGCCAGATCGACGCCGTGCCGCTGAAACCTGGTGAGCCGCTGCCGCCGATTCCACCTGATGGGATCTCCTGGCGCGCCGCGCCGCCGTCGATCGCGGGGTTGCGAACCATCGCTCAGCGGGCGTTCATGAACGATCCACAGGCATATGCGTATCTCCAAGTGACGGCGCATCGCAATATCTATCGTATTCTAGTTCCCTAAGAGCATCCATGAACCTGAATCAACGTCATTCTGCACCGCACTGGCCGGCTCCGCGGTCGACACACGGGCTGGCGACCACGATGCGGATCCGAAACCAGCCGTTGGGATCAGTCACGGGCGTGATGGCATGCTCCTGCTTGCCTGACTCTCCGCACGGAGCGCTTTTATCGCTCTGGATCTTCCGCTGTGAAGTTGCGCGGGCGGAAGTAAACGGCGTTGTAGGTGCTCCATCGACGCCGTGTAGATCATTGAATTGTAATCCGCCAACGTCTCCAGACCGCTCACTCATGGCCTGAAACATTTTCATCCTTCGCGGCAGTACGGCGGGGACTGCGATTCTCGCGGCATCTCCGGGAGCGTATGAATCAGGATCAGCAGGAAACACCGGCGGCGATGTGATCGCGGCGAAGTTCACCTCCAACGGACAGTTTGCCGGCGCTACCTACGCGTACGTATCGCCGACTGCGGGGGGTGGGCCACTGATCGCGGTGGCTCCCAGCGGCGCGATCATGCTGGCGCAAGGGGCCCCGAACTGGACGGTCATCAGCATCTTCCCGTGGCTGACGGTCGAGAACGCCACGCCGCTCGCCGCGGGAGAGATCGTCACCCTCCGTGGCTACGGGCTTGGACCCGCGACCGCCGCCGCGGGATCGGGAGGCACTCAGGTCACATTCGACGGAATTGCCGCTCCCGTGTTTTCCGCGCAGTCGCAACAGGTGACCGCGCAGGGAGATCGCCGGCCAGAGTCAACCGAAGTCTTCGTCACTTACAATGGTGGCCCGTCGGTCGGGACGACGGCATCGGCGCCGGCGGTTGTCGCGCCGGCAGCGCCAGGGATTTTCGCCGTCGCGAATTCTGACGAGATGCTGAATTCTGCTAAGAATCCAGCGAAGGCGGGGGATTCAATTACAATCTACGGAACCGGGGTCGGTGTGACGAATCCCCTGGGAATAACGGGAGGACTATGGCCGATCGCTCGAATCGCTTCCGGCTCTGGCGGCGCCAGTCTCCGTTACGATCGGGGATATGAATGCCCTGGGCTCTCTACGCCGGATCGGCTCCCACGCTCGAATCCGGATACTTCCAAATTAACGTCGCTCGGCCGTCGAGCCTTCGGGCTTCGACGATGAATCTGATGGTAACGCTCGGAGGGTCGTCGAGCGTACCTGTTCCGATTTCCATCCAGTAGCGGGACACAGTCGATTTTACTTATTCAGGATCCGATCTGCCTTTGCGTCAATTTTCTTCTTATTGGCCGCACTGAGCTTGCCTTGATGCTCCATCTGAGAGGCCCGCGCCTTCGCGTTTCTGGCGTGGCTTGCATCGGGCATCGGATATTTTCGCTCTTTCGGAAGCCCAAATTCTTTTTTCGGCTCGGCATTCTTCTTGGCGGCTGTAAGTTTTGCCATGGATTCACTCCTTGCTCAACTGTGAGCAAGTATCGTTCCAACAGGATCGCTAACTCCGAGGCATTGAGCTTGTGGCGTTGTCCCCTATCGGCCGCAAAGAATGCACCTGCGAACGGCAAATCTCGCCGGGATATTCGTCGCAACTCCGGACTTCTGATTGCCGGACTAACGTTGCCTGCGATGTACGCCGCTCCACTGGAGTCCACCTGCACGCCCGTGCCGCCAACAGGTGCCGAAAAAACCAGCGCCTGCCGGCCGCTTATGGCATCACTTGCTCCGCGGATCGCGCAACTTCTGCGATTCCTCTAGCATGCTGCGGCCCTCATCGGGCTTGCCCGCCTCGATCAGGACCTGGCCGAGCATATAGTGAGCCTGGTAGTTGGCCGGATCCAGTTTGATCGCACGCCGCAACATGCCTTCGGACGATCCCAGGTCCTTCTTTTTGAAGTAGGCCTTGCCCAGCAGAATGTAGGGTCCGCTGTAGTCCGGATTAAGCCAGACGGCTCGCTGCAAAGGAGGGATCGCCGCGTCCCAATCCTCGCGGCGTGTATAGGCATCCCCGAGTTTATAATGCGCCATCGCGAAGTCGGGGTTGATCGATATTTCCTGCCGCATTTCCTCAATTCCCTTGTCGAGTTGGTTGCGGAAGATGGCGATCATCCCCAGCAGGTAGTGAGCCTGCGGAATCTTTGGGTCGAGTTCCAGTGCGCTCGCGAGTTCTTTTTCGGCAAACTCCTCGAACTCCTGCCGGATCATGAACTGCGCTGTCAGCAAATGCGCGGCGGCGGATTCGAACAACACGCCAAACATCGCGGCGAAAGCTTCCCGGGACTTTAGCGGCTCCCTTCGCTGGATGTAGCAGTTGCCCAACATATAGAAGACTTCGTTGCTGCGGACTCCGTCATCGACCGCCTTTTGAAGCCACGCGGTCGCTTCCGGGAGACGCGCGGAGAGATAGTAACTCTGACCTAGTATCACGGCGGACTCGCGATACTCCGGCGTGCCCGGTTTCTCGCTCACCGCCGCACGTTCCAGCACTTCGATCGTTTTCGAAAACTGGCGCTGCTTGTAAAGTTCTACTCCGAGGGTGTGATCGTCGGCGAGCATCAACAGCAAAAAAATGCCACCTAGCATAATTCTAAGTATAATTACGATGAGCTCGATGTTTCGCCGAATTCTTTTCTTCGCCGCCGTGCTATCGGCCGCCGCGAACGCGCAGATGGCAGCGGAACTGAAGCAGCAGGCGGACGAACATAAGGCCCGGGGAGATGCTGCCGGCGCCCTCGAGCTGAATGAAACAGGCGGGGGACGCCGATCCAGCCTCAGCGGGGATTGAAGATGAGATCGGATTTCTTCTGGCCGTGCTCAAACGGAACACGGAGGCGAAGCCGCATTTTGAACGAGCCATTCAGCTTGATCCCGCTTATGCCGCCGCCCACTTTCACCTGGGCGTACTTTACTGGCTGGAGAAGGATCCGAACCAAGCCATTCCGCTTCTGCAAACGGCGGTCAGACTCGCGCCCGCGGTCTTCGATTACCGCCTCAAGCTGGGCCTTTCCTTCTTCGCGGTTTCTCACTACGATGAGTCGGTGAGCGAACTCAATGCCGCCACGCAGCTTCAGCCTGACAACGCCTCCGCCTGGAACTCGCTGGGCCTGTCCCTTCAACAGACTGGCAGTTTCGGTCAAGCCCGCGACGCTTACGCGAGAGCTATCGAGTTGAATCCGGCCGACCTCAGCGCGCTGAACCGCTATGGGTTTATGCTGATGCAGACCCGGGAGCCCAAAAAAGCGATGGTGCAGTTCCGAAAGGTTCTTGCGATGGACGGAGCCAACACGGAGGCGATGATCAATATCGGCCTAACCTTCCTGAAGACAGGCGAATACGGCGAAGCGGAGGAGGAGTTCCGCTCTGTTATTAAGGTGGACCCCGCCTCCGCAGTCGGGCACTACAATCTGGGGCTGTCCCTGAAGCAACAGGATAATCTGGAATCCGCGAAAAAAGAGTTTCTGGAGGCGATCCGCCTTGATAACGATTTACCGGAAGCTCATTACACGCTCGGCATGACAGTCTGGCAACTGGGCGATTTCGAGGAGACCGCGAAACAAATGCAGGCCGCAATTGCGCAGCGGCCCGATTACGGAGAGGCTCACTATCTGCTCGGCACGGTATTGAAGCAAAAGGGCGATCTGGAGGGAGCTCTGAAAGAGTTGCGCGAGGGAGTTCGCCTGCTGCCAGATGATCCAGGACCTTACAACATGATCGGTCAGATTCTTCGGATCGAGGGCGATCTGGAAGGCAGCAAACAATCCTTCGCGGAGGGCGCGCGGATCAAGCAAAAAAAGGAAGCCGAGCAAGCCGAGACGCTGCGACACAAGCAATAGACTAAGGCGTCCGCGTATGCACGCCGAGCAGCCGGCTCGACACCGGCACTCCCCGGCTGACGCTCACCCGAATTACCGCCTCGAACGGCATGAGCTCGGAGCCTGAGCGCGGCACCTCTTCCAGTAATTGTTTTACGCTCGTGCTGCTGCATACAAATTCGACCGCGGCCTGAGTTCCTATGGTCGTAATCCCCGCCAGCGTCATGACCCAGTGCTGCCGGGTCGGCCCCGGCATCAAGCCAATGACGGCATAGTCTTCCGTGACGGGAAGACCCGCGGTAGCGATGTAACCGGCCTGCTCGCCCGCCGCCGGATGCAAGTTGGCGATTCCGAGATCCCCTTTCCGCGGACCTGAATCGAGCCTGCGAAATTGGAACTCCTGCATGACCGGCATATCGCGCAGCGTCAGGTTTTCGGACGGCGAACCGACGAAGATCAAATCGTTGTTCTTCACGTCGTCCATGGCGAGAAGGCGGCCGCGTTTGACCACCACGCCGTGCCGGAACAGGGTGAACAATTGATCCAATTCGTGAATGGCCATCACTTCGCCGATTCCCGTATAATGGTCGAAAATCGCGGTGCCTCGATCTCTGGCCGGGTCGAGATACCGCAGGCCGGTTTCCGGCCGGCCGACGAACTCAGCATTGCTGAATACCACCCATGTCCGTTCCGGGGCGTCCATAAACACGTTCCACAGCGCCTTCAGGGGCGCTGGGACTTCGGGGCGCACTTCAGCAACCTGAACCGGTCGGTTGCGAGCCACGGAGACCAGCCAGACCAGCAACCCGCAGTTGCAGATCGCGAGCAGCCAGAGAGCAATTTTGTAGGGATTCCGTCGTAACGCCGGCGCGACCTCGGCGGGACGAACTTCATGCTGGGGAACGGCGGCTGAAACGGCTGAAACGGGAACGGCGCGGGGATGGACGGTAACTGAATAGGCGCCTTTCGGGATCTCAACGATGACTTCGTCCTGCCCTCCCGGGCCGGCATAATATTCCGCTAATTTCGCCCGCAGGCGGCTGGTCTGAACGCGGACTGTCGAATCGAGCCGCGAATCGAAATCTGCGGGGCGGCCGAAGACTTCGGTTGCGATCTGGTGTTCTTTTACCGAACCGTGCTCACCCACCGAATGGCTGGCCAGATAAGTTAGCAAATGACATAACGACTCCGATCCACGAAGTACATCGCTGTGGACGATTTTGTCAACTTCCGAAAGAAGCGGTTCCCGCAACGCGGGGGAAACCCCTGTTACCGGCATGAAACGTAATGTAACACTTACTCGAACCAATTACAATCACACAGTTTACGGTTCGTAACGGCGTCATACTGCGATCAAACTTGAAACCAGGATTTCCTGAGAGCACACTCTCAGGAGCTAAGTAATTGATTCCAACTAGTCTTGCGGATTCAATAAAGGGTTAGAAGGGGAAACACCATGCTCAGGTTATGTAGTCGCCTGTTCCTGATCGGTCTGGCGCTCGCGGTGAGTTTTCACGGCTCGATCAGCTATGCTCAACAGGTTTTCGGCAGTATTTTTGGTACGGTAACCGATCCCGGTGGGGCTGCCGTAGTCGGCGCAAAGGTCACGATTACCGACTTAGACAAGGGAACGAAGTTCGAGGTGGCTACCGATGCCGCCGGAAACTACAATAAAGGTCAATTGGTTCCCGACCCCTACACGGTGACGATCGAAGCTAAAGGCTTCTCCCGGGTCGTTTCCAGCAGACTGGAAGTTCGCGTGGACGAAGCAGCCCGTTTCGACGCGACCATGAAGGTCGGCGAAGTGACTACGGAGATTGAAGTCATTGCGTCTGCACCATTGCTGCAGTCCGACCGAGCCGACGTGGCGCAGACATTTACCTCCCAGGAGATCAACGATTTCCCGAACATCGGGCGCAACCTTCAATCGATGGAATTGTTGCAGCCCGGAACTGCGAAGCTCGGCTGGCAGCATGCGTCCGATGAAAACCCGCAGGGAAGCGTGCAGATGATCGTCAATGGCCAGTTGTTCTCCGCGATGGGCTACGAACTGGACGGTACGACAAATCAGGATCCGATTCTGGGAATTATTGTGGTTAACCCGACGTTCGACTCCATTTCCGAAGCCAAGATGTCGCTTCAGAACTTCGATGCCGAATTTTCGTACGTGGGCGGAGGCACGACATCGTACTCCACCAAGTCCGGAACCAACTCCTATCATGGCGACGCGTTTGAATATCTCCAGCTAAATACTCCGGGATTCACGACGTTCGCGGCAAACCCGTTCAGTGGCCTTCCCGCGGCCACCTATCGCCAGAATCAGTTTGGCGGATCGGTCGGAGGCAAGATCATCAAGGACAAACTGTTCTTCTTCGGCGATATGCAATTGAACCGGCAGTCGCAAGGCGGCTCCGTGGTTACGAGCGTACCCGATGCGCTCAACCGCGCCGGCAATTTCAGCGACTGGCTGAAATATAACAGTGTGTATCAGATCTACGATCCCACGACGGGCAATGCGGCTACGGGTGTTGGCCGCACTCCTTACCCGAATAACACGATTCCGGCCAGCCAGATCTCTCCCCAGGCAGCGGCGATCATGGCGTATTTCCCGGCTCCGAACTTCCAGCAGGTTCCGGGTGCCCCCTTCGTCAACAACTACGCGGTGAACGGCGCGGTGGCCATCACCGGCAACGATTTCGATACTCGCGAAGACTACTATGTGAACCAGAAAAACGCAGTCTTCGGCCGCTACAGCTCGCAGGCCTACACGGAGCAGGCGCCGGGCGCCTTCGGCAGCGTCGCCGGCGGACCGAACTTCGGCAACTATGCCGGAAATTCGAACTCTCACCAGCAGAGCGTCGCCCTCGGCTGGACCTCTACGATCAGCCCCACGATGGTCAATGAATTCCGCTTTGGCTATATGCGATATCACGTGTTCGATGTCCCCAACGGCTACGGCACACAACCGGCTTTGGCTGCGGGGATCCCCGGTTTGAATCTGGACAAAACCTACACTTCGGGTCTACCCTACTTCAACATTCCGACCCCGAACGATTCGATGCAATTGGGCTACGCACTCGGCGTCAACCAGTGCAACTGCCCGCTGACCCAGACCGAGACTCAGTACCAGTTCGTGGATAACTGGAGTAAGACCATGGGTAAGCACACACTGAAATTCGGAGTAGATTTGCGTTATGCCTCGAACCTCCGGGTGCCCAGCGACAGCCATCGCGCCGGCGAGTTGACCTTTAACGGCGGGATTACCGGTACTGTTCCCCAGGCGGGCCAAAGTCAGACCCAGGGTATCGGTTTCGCCTCGTTCCTGCTGGGCGATGTTTCGAACTTCCAACGTTACGTCAGCACCAGCACGAACGCCATGGAGCATCAGCCGCGTCTATTCTTCTACGGCCAGGACGAGTGGCGCCCGACTGCGAAGTTGACCGTTAATATCGGGCTGCGCTGGGAACTTGTCAAGCCGGAGAGCGTGAACGCGCCCGGCAATGGCGCGACCCTCAACTTGAACAACGGTCTGATGTACGTCTTCGGCGAGGGCGGCGTTTCGCTTCACGGGATTCAAAACACGAATTACAAGGACTTCGCGCCTCGCCTGGGAGTTGCCTACCAACTGGATTCCAAGACGGTCATCCGCGCGGGATTCGGCGTCGGCTACGACCTGGGCACCTTTGGCTCCAACTTCGGACACAACGTCACCCAGAACCCACCCACGCTGTCGAATCAGAGCATACAGCCTGCCAATGGTTTCACCGATGTATTTACGCTGTCTCAGGGTCCCCCCACTCTGGCGCCGGTTACCGTTAGTTCGAGCGGCACCTTCCCGCTGCCCCCCGGCATCAATCCGAAGTTTCGTCCGGCGGTGTTCACGCCACTCGCGACCTACCAGTACAACATTACCGCCCAGCGGCAGCTTACCAGCAAGATCGCGCTGACCGCCGGCTACGTGGGCAACCAGAACCGGCACGGTTTCATCGGAACCGGCCAGAGCATCAATCCCAACGAAGCCGTCTTCGTGCCGGGGGTCAGCAACACCAACCTCGACCGTCCTTACTACAGCAAGTTTGGCTGGACGAACGATCTTTCCTATTACTGCAACTGCTCCAATGAGAGTTACAACTCGTTCCAGAGCTCATTGAAAATCAATGCCTTGCAGGGATGGACTTTGCAGGGCAGCTACACCTATCAACGGCAGTGGGGCGACGGCTGGGGTTATGACGCCAACTACTACTTCATGTACGACCGGCCGGACGGCAAGGGTTATACCAACTTACTCCCCCGCCAGCAGTGGACGTTCGCGCAGATCTATCAGGTTCCGTTCGGGCGCGGCCTCAAGTACGGCGCCAGTATCAACAGGATGGCCGATTACGCTCTGGGAGGCTGGCAAATCAGCGGTGTGATGACGTATTACAGCGGCTTCCCGTTCTCGCCTACGCTCGAAAACTACGGCCCCGGGATCCAGCCCAACCAGGGTCCGACCAACCGGCCTAACATCGGAACCGGCAGCCCTTATGCGGGAGCCCTGGGGAACCGGGCCCAATGGTTCAAAGGCGGCGTCGGCGGCGCGTTCCTGTTCCCGGCCTCGAATACGTTCGGGAACTATCCGATCGATACACTGTTCGGCCCGCAGTTCATCCAGCAGGACTTGTCGATCTTTAAGTCGTTCAAGTTTACCGAGAGGGTTGCTTTCATTCTCCGCACCGACGCCAGAAACGCGTTCAACCATACCAACCTCGGGACGCCGAACAGCGATGTTCAAAGCCCGAACGCCGGCCAGATTACGGGACTTGCCGCCGGCGCGAACATGCGTTCGTTGCAGTTCTCAGGCACGATCAAGTTCTGAGGAGATCTCACGACACTAAAGCTGGAGCCGGTGGGACGCGAGTTCCGCCAGCTTTGCTCATGAAGCCAGTTGCGGCACTCTTATTCTGCGTCGGGACGGCCCTATCCGCTCAGCCGGTGCGGATTTTCAGCACCGTCAATAGCTCCACCGCTACGCCGGATGGTATTGAGATCCACAGCGGATCCGCTGTGCTGCGGATCGCCGCCCTCAGGGACGATGTTCTGCGCATTCGTCTCGGTCCCCAGGGTAGCCTGCCAGAGGACGCATCCTGGGCGGTATTGCCGAACGCCCGCACCGCGCGGGTTTCCGTCGCACCTTTGAACGAACAGGCGGCATCCGGCTTTTCCACCGGTAAACTGCTCTTTCGCGTCGACAAGAACAGCTTACGGATGACCGTTAGCGACTTGGAAGGCAACGTCATCTCCGCGGATGCTCAATCCATCGAATACCACGGCGATCGTTTCCGGATCTATAAGGAGATGCCGGAGAACGAACATTATTTCGGTCTGGGCGACAAGACCGGACCACTGGATCGCCGCGGCATGGCGTTCACGCTGTGGAACACGGATACAGGATTTCAGGAGAGCACGGACCCCATCTACAAGAGCATTCCTTTTTTTATCGGCTTTCGCGCGGGCCGGAGTTACGGTCTGCTGTTCGACAACACCTGGCGCTCCAGTTTCGACTTCGGCAAGGAGATCAGGGGCACTTACTCGTTTGGCGCCGAGGGCGGGCCACTCGACTACTATTTCATTCAGGGCCCGGAACCAAAGCACGTTGTCGAAACTTACGCCTGGCTGACGGGCACGGCGCCGCTGCCGCCGCTGTGGGCGCTGGGCTTCCAGCAGTCGAGATATAGCTACGAATCCGACGCCAAGCTGAGGCAGATCGCTGCCCATCTGCGGGCGGACCACATTCCAGCGGATGCGCTCTACCTCGACATCGATTATCAAAGGAAGAATCGTCCTTTTACCGTGGACACCGAGGCATTTCCCAATCTCGCCAAACTCCTTTCGGATATGAAGGCACAGCAGTTTCACACCGTCCTCATCACCGACCTTCATATCGCCAAGCTTCCCAACGCCGATTACGCACCCTATGACGAAGGCATCAAAGGCGACCATTTTCTAAAGAATCCGGACGGCACGACTTACTCGGGCATCGTTTGGCCGGGCCCGGCGGTATTTCCCGACTTCACCCGAAAGGCGTCGCGGGATTGGTGGGGAACGCTATACCGAAATTTTTATTCCATGGGCGCAGGCGGCTTCTGGAACGATATGAACGAGCCGGCCGTTTTTCAGACACCTACCAAAACGATCCCGCTCGACGTCAGGGGTCGAATCGAAGAGCCCGGATTTCAGCCGCGTATCGTGACGCAGCGCGAGGCTCACAACGTCTTTGGGATGGAGAACTCGCGCGCCACCTTCGAGGGGCTGCTAAAACTGAATCCGAATGAGAGGCCGTTCGTGCTGACCCGCGCTTCCTACGCCGGCGGCCAGCGCTATGCGGCCACCTGGACAGGAGACAACCGGAGCACCTGGAACCATTTGCGCATGAGCATACCGATGCTGCTGAATCTGGGCCTGAGTGGCTTCGCGATAGCCGGTGACGATATTGGCGGGTTCGGAGGATCCCCTCCGATGGACCTGCTCACAAAATGGTTTGAAGTGGGAGCGTTCAATCCCATCTTTCGCGACCACACGGAAAAGGGAACGAACCCGCAGGAGCCTTGGGTAGGCGGACCGGAGCACGAAGCCATCCGCAGGAGGTTCGTTGAGGAACGCTACCGCCTGATGCCTTACATTTACACGCTGGCGGAAGAAAACTCGCGCAATGGAATACCGTTGATGCGCCCGCTGTTCCTAGAGTTTCCGAATGTCGACCTTGACCCTGGCAACGAGTTTATGTGGGGACCGAGTATCCTGATCGCGCCCGCAATGTTCGGGGAGGACCCGCAGAGCTACTCGGCTAAACTGCCTTCGGGCGACTGGTTCAACTACTGGACGGGCAAGAAGGTCGCAGGTAATGCTCCGGGCGGCGATCCGGTGATTACGGGCGTGGCGAAAGGTCCTCCCGCGGTTATGGAAGTCAATATAACGCCGGCCCTGAATGACCTTCCGGTCTTTGTCCGTGGCGGCTCGATCATTCCTCTACAGCCATTAGTGCAGAGCACCAGCGAGAAGCCGAAAGGTCCTCTCGAACTCCGGGTCTACCCGGGCCCCGATTGCCACGGGTCTATTTACCAGGACGACGGGATCAGCTTCGCCTATAAGGAGGGCGAGTTCCTGAGGCAAGTGTTTTCCTGCGAAACGTTCGTGGGCGATGTCCATTTGAAATTCAGCGCGCAGGAAGGGAGTTGGGCGCCATGGTGGAAGGAGACTCAGGTTGTGCTCTACGGCTGGCAGAACCCGAATGCGAACGTGACACTCAATGGTCAACCTGTTTCCGGTTCCAGGTATGATGCGGCTCACGGCGTGCTGCGAATAAGAATTACCACGCCGGTTGGTGGCGGCGAACTGCGTATAAAATCGAAGTGAACGATGTCCATTCGCCGAAAACTGTCGCTGCTGGTGGCTTTAACATCGTTTCCGCTCGCCGCTCAAACCGCGACTTTCTCGAAGGACATCGCGCCGATGATTTTCAGCCACTGCGCGCCCTGCCATCGCCCTGGGGAAGCGGCGCCGTTTTCGCTGCTTACCTACAACGACGTGAGTAAACGTGGCGCGCAGATCGTGCAGGTCACCGGGCGACGTTACATGCCGCCGTGGATGCCGGAGCCGGGCCACGGCGATTTCGCGGGGTCGCTGCGACTGAGCGACCAGCAGATTGCTATATTAGCCCGCTGGGTTGGCCACGGCATGCCCGAAGGCGATCCGGCCGACCTGCCCCCAGCGCCCCGATTCACCGATGGATGGCAGTTGGGTACGCCCGATCTGATCGTGCATATGAGGCAGGTTTACCATTTGACAGCCCTCCCTGGAGACGTCTTTCGAAACTTCGTCATGCCGGTCAATCTGAAAGAAACCAAATATGTCCGCGCCTTCGAGCTGCGCCCCAGTAATAAAAAGGTGGTGCATCACGCCAACGTGATCATCGACCGTTCGCGCCTCCTGCGCCGCCGCGATGGAGAAGATGGGCAGCCGGGATTCGGCGGTATGGACGTCGTTACCGAGGTGACCGGCGAGTTCGATCCGGATTCGCATTTTCTTTTCTGGAAGCCCGGCTCGCCGGCGCAGCAGGAACCGGCGGACATGTCCTGGAGGCTTGATCCCGGCTCGGACCTCATCGTAAATCTGCATCTTCAGCCCTCGGGCAAGCCTGAAATCGTGGACGCGGATGTCGGGCTGTATTTCACCAGGCAACCTCCGTCGCTGCACCCAATGTTACTGCAACTGGAAAATGATGGCGCGCTCGATATACCGCCGGGAAGCAGCAGCTTTGCCGTCACCGACCATCTGAAACTCCCCGTTGCCGTCAACCTGCTTGCCGTTTATCCCCACGCTCATTTCCTTGGGAAACAGGTGGACGCATGGGCCGAGCTTCCGGACGGCAAGCGGCTGTCGCTGCTGAAGATCGTCCATTGGGACATTGACTGGCAGGCCTCCTATACCTACCGGCAGCCCGTGCCCCTGCCCTCGGGAACGACCGTTGCCATGCGGATAACTTATGACAATACCGCCGAAAACCCGCGCAATCCACACCACCCGCCCAAGAGGATCAGGGCAGGCAATCGCAGCGAAGACGAGATGGGACACGTATGGCTGCAAGTGTTGCCCGTGGCCCAAGATAAAGACCAAGATCCACGGCTGATTCTTCAGCAGGCCCTGATGCGGCGCAGGATCGAAAAATATCCCGCCGACTTTGTGGGCCACTTCAATCTGGGCGCCGCGATGCAACAGCTTGGCCATCCCGAACAAGCGTTGCCGCATCTCACCGAAGCCGTT
Source organism: Bryobacterales bacterium (assembly GCA_963698105.1). Taxonomy (GTDB): domain Bacteria; phylum Acidobacteriota; class Terriglobia; order Bryobacterales; family Bryobacteraceae; genus Palsa-187. The sequence continues at coordinate 9,049 of CAVOPN010000015.1, read as the reverse complement.
CGCATCCAGCCATCGAGCGTCACTGCCAGGAACAATCTGGCGGTAGCTTTGTTCGCTATGGACCGGTTCGGAGATGCGGCTGGGGAGTTTCGGCAGGCGCTGGCGCTGGACCCCAGCTATCGAAATGCCCGGTACAATCTAGCTCGCACGCTTTCAGCAGCGGGCGACAACGCAAATGCTCTGACCGAATTGAGGATATATCTTGAGTCGAACCAGGACGACGCGGATGCCCACGAGTTCGCTGGACGCCTGCTTGCATCCACCGGGAAATTCGAGGAAGCGCTTCCTCATTTCCGCCGAGCCGCGGAGCTGGAACCTGACAACGCCGATTTACTCACTAATCTCGGCTCGGCTTTGGCATCGGCAGGCGACCTTGCCGGCGCCGTCCCGGTGTTTGAGAGAGCTCTGAAAGCGGACCCGTCCAATGCCGTCGCGAAAGACAATCTGGCGCGCGCGCGCCGTAGCCTTGAAGGAAAGCCGTGAAGCTCAGCCGCCGGCAACTAATCCGCTCCTTGTGCGCCTCGATGCCCGTCTTCACGCTCGACCAGTTGCTCGCCGGCGTTCCAGTGACCCCGCAGTTTATCAACGTCGCACGGGAAGCCGGACTTCGCTCGAAGACCGTCTTCGGCACGGAACACAATAATAGGTTTCTGCTCGAGACCACCGGCTGCGGCGTAGCTTTCTACGACTATGATCACGACGGCTGGCTCGATATCTTTCTGGTCAACGGCACGCGCTTTGAAGCGAATTGGACCAAGTCCGACGCGCCCGTAAGCCGTCTGTACAAAAATAATCGCGATGGCACGTTTACCGATGTCACCCTGAAATCGGGCCTCGCGCGCACCGGCTGGGGACAGGGTTGCTGCGTCGGCGATTACGATAACGATGGGCTTGACGATCTTCTCGTCACTTATTGGGGCGATTGCGTTCTCTATCGCAACAATGGCGATGGGACGTTCACCGATGTCTCCGAAAAAACCGGCGTCGCGAAAACGACGCGCGTCACCGCGGCCGGCCTCAACAGATGGAACACCGGCTGCGCTTTCGTCGACTACGACCGCGACGGCTGGCTCGACATCTTCATCGGCAATTACATTGACTTCGATCCAAAGACCGTCCCTGGGCCCGAAGATGGGCATTGCCTATACAAAAATCTGAAGGTCGCCTGCGGACCGCCGGGGCTCGATGGCGGAAAAAACATCCTGCTGCACAACGACGGTCAAGGCAGGTTCACGGATGTCAGCGAGAAGGCGGGCATTCTGAAAACTCCGGGCACTTACGCGCTCGGAGTGCTGGTGGCCGATTTCGACAATGACGGCTGGCCGGACATCTACGTCGCCAACGACTCCACGTCGTCGGCTCTTTACCGCAACAATCGCGACGGCACTTTCACCGACATCGGCATCGAAGCGGGCGTGGCGTATTCAGCCGACGGCAAGTCCCAAGCCGGCATGGGAGTCGCCGCGGCGGACTACGATGGAGACGGCTTCCTGGACATCGTCAAGACAAATTTCGCCGGCGATACTTCCAGCCTCTATCACAACACCGGAAAGGGCTTTTTCGACGACGCAACGTTTCAAGCAGGCCTCGGCCGCAACACCCGATTCCTCGGCTGGGGTGCGATGTTTCTCGACTACGATAACGATACCTGGCCCGACATCATGCTCACCAACGGGCACGTTTATCCCGAAGTGTCGGACACTGCCATTGAATATGGCTACTGGCAGAGAAAAGTGCTCTACCGCAATCTCGGCGGCGGCCGGTTTCTCGACGTTTCCGAAAGCTCCGGTCCCGGAATTCTGGAGAAGGTGGCCGGGCGCGGCTGCGCATACGGCGATTTCGATAACGACGGAGACCTGGATGTGGTGGTGAACTGCGTGAACCAGGTGCCGCAATTGCTGCGCTGCGATTCGACGAACGGAAATACCTGGATCAAGATCAAGTGCATCGGCACAAAATCGAATCGCTCCGGCGTCGGCGCACGCCTGTATTGTGTAACGGGCAAGCGGAAACAAATGGATGAGGTACGCAGCGGAGGCAGCTATATTTCACAGAACGATCTGCGCGTGCACTTCGGACTGGCGAAAGCAGAGACCGCGGATATCGAAATCCACTGGCCCAGCGGACTAGTGGACAAACTCCCCGCGCTGCCGGCAAACCGTATATACACAGTAGTCGAAGGAAAAGGGATCAAGTGAGACGGCGTGATTTTTTTGCCCTCCCGTTGGTCGCCTTTGGATCCTCCTCCGAAGCGCCGTTCGTGTTCACGGACATCGCTGCTAAAGCAGGACTGACCGCTCCTGTCGTTTACGGCAACCCCGACAAGAAGAAATACATTCTGGAGACTAACGGCTGTGGAATCGCATTCTTCGACTTCGATCATGATGGCTGGCTCGATATCTTTGTCCCGGGAGGTTCCGAACTCTCAGGCGCGCCTCCCGGAACCACCAACCGCCTTTACAAAAACAACCGCGACGGCACCTTCACCGATGTCACGAAAAAAGCCGGCCTGGAGCGGGCGGTGTGGACCTCCGGCGTCTGCATCGGGGACTACAATAACGACGGCTTCGACGATCTCTTCCTCAGCTGCTGGGGACAGAACATTCTGTATCGCAACAACGGCAACGGTACGTTTACCGACGTCACGAAAGAAGCAGGCCTCGTGCACTCGAAACCCGAGTGGGGCGCAGGTTGCACCTTCACCGATTACAATCGCGACGGCTTCCTGGACCTGTTCGTCAGCACCTACCTGAACTTCGATCTGAAAACAGTCCCGTTGCCCGGCGCCACCGAAAACTGCACCTGGAAAGGCATCGCCGTCAACTGCGGACCCAGAGGTCTGCCGACCGGTCGCAACTTCCTTTATCGCAATAACGGCGATGGCACCTTCACCGATGTTTCGGAGAGCTCCGGGATCGCTAAAGTGGACCACCGTTATGCGATGACCGCCGTAGCCGCCGACTTCGACGACGATGGGTGGCCGGACATCTATGTTGCCTGCGACTCGACGCCCAGCATCTTATACCGGAACAATCGCGACGGCACGTTCACCGACATAGCACTTGAAGCCGGGGTCGCCTATAACGAAGACGGACGGGAACAGGCCGGAATGGGCGTTGCCGTCGGCGACGCTTTAAACTCTAGCCGCCTCGATATCTTCAAGACTCACTTCGCGGACGATACGCCGATTCTTTATAACAATAAAGGCAACGGCCGATTTGAAGATATGACTGCGAAGGCCGGCCTCGGAGCCTTCACCCGCTACGTCGGCTGGGGCGCGGGCTTCGCGGACTTCGACAACGATGGTCTTCTCGATCTGCTTTTCGTCAACGGCAATGTGTACCCTGAGATCGAACAATTTTTCTCCGAATACAAGTACAAGAACCCGCGCATTCTGCTGAGAAACCTCGGAACAGGTGTGTTCGAGAACGTCAGCGACCGCTGCGGCTCGAGCATTACGGATCGTCACTCCAGCCGCGGCTGCGCCTTTGGAGATTTCGATAACGACGGAAAAGTGGATGTCGTCATCATGAATATGGGCGAGCCTCCATCGCTGCTCCACAACGAAACCAGCAATTACAACCACTGGCTCAAGTTGAAGTTAACAGGTACGAAATCGAACCGCAGCGCCATCGGCGCGCGCGCCTTCGTTTCAGTCGGCCGATGCCGCCAACGGCAGGAAGTCCTGAGCCAATCGAGTTTTTACTCGCAGAGCGACCTCCGTTTGCACTTCGGCCTCGGCTCCGCCACATCAGCCGACGTTGAAATTCACTGGCCATCCGGTCTCAAAGAAGTCTATCGCGACGTGAAGTCAAACCAGATTCTCTCGCTTCAAGAGGGCCGCTCATGAGAGCCCTCTTCTTCCTCGTTTGGTCATCTCTCGCCGCGGCGCAGACCTGCCCTACTCTCTCCGAAATCCGCAACTACATCCACGAAAGCTGGAAGACGCTCAGTCGCTCCAACGCCTCTCTTTCCGATTCCGCAATTGACTCGAAGGTGGCCCAGAAAGGCCCCATCACTCTCTGGGTGGCTGCCGACGAAGACGCCGCTCGCATTGAGCGCGCAATGAAAGTGAACGTCCGCAAACTTCCCACTCAGGAATCCGGACTACTCTACCTCCCCAACCCCTACGTTGTCCCCGGCGGCCGGTTCAACGAAATGTATGGCTGGGATAGTTACTTCATCCTGCTGGGCCTCCTGCGCGACGGCCAGCCCGCGCTCGCCAAGTCAATGACCGATAACTTCATCTACGAGGTTCGCCATTACGGCAAGGTCCTCAACGCCAACCGTACGTATTATCTGACTCGCTCCCAGCCCCCGTTTCTCAGCCGTATGGTGCTGGACGTCTACCTGAACAACGCCGACTCAGCGTGGCTGAGAGACAGCCTTCCCGCGCTCGAAAATTACTACGAATACTGGACCAGGGAGCCTCATTTGACGCCCCAGACCGGCCTTTCCCGCTACGACGGCGGATCGGATCAGGCCGCCCCCGAAGTGGTATTCGGCGAACGCGATGAAGCCGGGAAAAACCATTACGACAGGGTCCGTGAATACTACCGCGCACATGAAGTCAAAGAGTATAACGTACCCGATTTTTACGACGCCAAAACAGATCAACTGACGCCCCTGTTCTATCGCGGGGACCGGGCCATGCGCGAATCCGGCTTCGACCCCTCTGCCCGCTTCGGCCCCTTCAGCGTTGGTATCGTGAACTACAACAGCGTGGACTTGAACTCGCTGCTCTATCGCATGGAGATGGACTTGGCCGCTATCCACACGGTGCTCGATCAACCACGCCAGGCCACGGTCTGGTCGGAGCGCGCCGCCACCCGCGCGTCAACGATCCGCAGCCTGATGTGGGACGCAAAATCCGGCCTCTTCGCGGACTATAACTTCGTCACCTCCCGGCGCCTCGATTATCCTTTCCTCACCACTTTCTATCCGCTGTGGTCCGGCTTGGCTACGCCAGAGGAGGCCGCGGCTGTGGCGGCCAACCTTCCCCTGTTCGAAAAAGAAGGAGGCCTTGAAACCAGCACTCATGTTTCCGGCAATCAGTGGGACGCGCCCTTTGGTTGGGCGCCGCTCCATATCATCGCCATTGAGGGCCTGCGCCGCTACGGCTTCAACGCCGAAGCGGAGCGACTGAGCTTGAAGTTTCTATCACTGATTCTGCGCGACTTCCACCAGCACCGGACCATCAAGGAGAAGTACAACGTCGTCGAAGGCAAAAGCGATCTGGGCGCCGGCATCCGCTTCGGCTACACCTCCAACGAAATCGGCTTCGGCTGGACCAACGCCGCCTTCGTGCTGCTGTGGCAGGAACTGTCCGACGCCGGCAAACGAAGCCTGGAGTCAAAATGCCTCGCTCAGTAGGAAGCTTCGCTGTAACTGTTTGGTTTGCCTCGGTGAGGCAGGCGGTTCCGCCTGCCAATTGGAGACCCCGGCGACTTTTTCCGCGTGGCTCAGAGTCCACGCGGAGCCGCGGCCGTCAGGCAGTGGATAGCCGCGAGAAACTAGCTGCCAGCATCTGCATCAGCCTCCTGTCTCTCAGTGCCCTGCCCGCCCAAACCCTGCACCCCACCCCGAGCTTCCCGCTCGCATCGAGCCCTCTAACGATCTCCAGACCAGCCCAACCTCGCGCGCCCTTCACTGTGGCTGGCCAAACCGGAGCGATTTTCGGCCAGGGCGACGGCTCGTTCGAAGCCTGGATCTTTCCCGTCAAAATCGCCAGCCACTTTCGCATAACAGCCGAACTGGCCGACTATCCCATTCCCATCGAACTCTCCGACTACGCCGCAACCATCGACGTCAACCCGGATCACACCACCATCACATATTCGCACGCCGCGTTTACCGTGAAACAACACATGTCTTCGGCAGCCGCGGGTCCGGTAATATTTTTCGAGATCGCCTCCGTCCGCCCCCTCACGCTCACCTTCCGCTTCACTCCTGAAATGTCGCGGATGTGGCCCGCCCCCAATTTTGGGCTGCCTAGCGCCGAATGGGTGAAGGACGGCGGCTACTATATCCTCCACACCGACAATCCGAAATTTTCAGGCTGCATAGGAATCCCGGGAGCCGTCCCCGGAATCCTTGCGCCTTATCAGGAACGGTCCCGCACCTGGCCGCTGGAACTCAAACTTGCCTTCGATCCGAAAATCCAGTCGCGACAATTCTTCCCCTTGTTGATGGCGCTCACCCCCGCGCAGTTGCTGGACCTCGACCAAGCGTGGTCCGCGCAATATCAAGAGACCGCTGAATACTACGCCCATTTTTTCGACCATAAACTGACCGCCGAAACCCCTGACGCGTCATTCAACTTGGCTATGCGCTGGGCCGAAATCGCCATCGATCAGGCGCAGGTGCGTTTTCATAAGGAAACAGGTCTGATCGCCGGTTACTACTCCTCCGCCGATTCCGCTCGCCCCGGCTTCGGCTGGTTCTTCGGACGCGATACTCTCTTCACCCTTTACGCCGTGCACAGCTATGGCGATTTTGCTCTCAGCCGCCGCGCTCTGGAATTCCTCTTGCATCGACAACGTGCCGACGGAAAAATTATGCACGAGTTTTCCCAGACCGCCGACTTGGTCGACTGGTCCGCCACGCCCTATTTCTACGCTTCGGCCGACTCCACTCCTCTGCTGGTCATGGCCATGTGGGATTACGTTCGCTCAAGCGGCGACGTCGATTTTCTCCGCGCCCACTGGGATGAAATAAAGAAAGCCTGGGCCTTCACCCGCGCTCACGATTCCGATGGCGACGGCATCTACGAAAATACCCAGGGCACAGGCTGGGTAGAAAGCTGGCCCTCCGGCATGCCCCACCAGGAAATCTATCTGGCAGCGCTCGATCAGCAGTCCTGCGCGGCCATGGCCAGGCTTTCGTCGGCGATGAACGAGCTGGAACTCGCCGCCGAAGCGAGCAAACAAGCTGCGTCGATCGCCTCGAAGATCGCTTCCGAATATTTCGATCAAGGATTCTACGCCTTCAGCCGCAACGCCGACGGCACTCTCGACCGCACCGCGACGGCCTTTCCCAGTGTCGCCTGGTGGGACGGCACTTTCGCATTGCCTCATGCGGAAAAAATGTTCGAACGCTGGGCGTCGTACGAATTCTCCACCGATTGGGGCATCCGCGACGTCAGCCGCGCGGAATCTATCTATGACCCGATAAGCTACCATCAGGGATCAGTTTGGCCTCTGTATACCGGGTGGACGGCATTGGCCGAATACCGCGACGCCCGCCCGGCTTCGGGTTACACGCACCTCATGCAAAACGCCGCCATGACATTCACGCAGGACCTCGGAGCGGTAACCGAGTTGCTGTCCGGCGAATTTTTCCAGCCCTTCGGCCGCAGTAGCTCGCACCAGTTGTGGTCATCGGCCATGGTGCTGACGCCGGCAATTCGCGGCCTGTTCGGGCTCGAAGCGGACGCATTGCATCACATTCTCCGAGTCCATCCGCAGCTCCCCGCGAGTTGGGAAACCGCTGCGCTAGAAAACGTTCCGGTCGGCGCAACCCGTTTCGATCTTCGCTTCCGCAAAGACCGCGCCAAACTGCTGATTGACGCATCGTCCGCCGACCCGCAGCCTCTCTGCCTGACTGCCGGAAAGGATTGCACCGCAACAACGGCAACCACACATCACCTCGAATTGGATCTTCCGCCGTTCGAAGTGAACGTGACCCAGGTGTTGCCGCCGCCAGGTTCGCCGACAGTCTTCGCGAAGATCCTCTCGCTGTCGCAAAACAGCTTCGAAATTGAAGGCGTGGCTGGTTCGATCGCAGAGTTAGATGTCCGGTTTGTTCGTGCCCCCTCGCAAATCGAGGGTGCCATTTTGGATCACGGAAAACTGCTGGTGCGGTTCCCGGCGGGCGAGGGCTATCAGCGAACCTCGGTTCGTTTTACTTATAGATAGCATGAAGCGCTATGCTTCTGCCTTACGTCTCCTTGGCTGCGCAAACCGTGCAGCAACTCGAAGCCACCGCGCGGGAACGCCTCGCAGCAAGAGACGCCGATGGAGCCCTTGCCGCCTACCAGAAGCTGGCCACATTGGCACCCAAATCCCCCGGGTTACGATGATCAAATCGCCAAACGGTTCGGCATTTTGGTGGTTACGATGACGGCTGCCGCCGCCGGTTCGGTTCGATTTAACATCCACCAGTTTCACCTTAATCCAGTTCCGTTTAAGGGTGGAGTCGCAGCGCAGAAGCTGCGGAATCGCGTTGGCTCCAAAGCTTTTCTCGCCTTCGTCGTGAGGCAATCACTGCTGGGGAGGGAGCCGAACTCAAGGAACTGGTGATCGGCACCGAGCTCTTCGGCCAGTCCGGTTTTGATCCCAAAAGAAACTCCTCGGTGCGCTCCGCAGCCAATCGGCTTCGGGCCAAGCTCGCGGCGTACTATGCAGGCCAGGGACGGGATGACGACGTCCTCATCACGGTGCCCGAAGGGGCCTATATTGCACGATTCGCGCTGAGACCGCTCTCTATTCAAAACGGCGCGCCCGGTGCCGGGCTCAGCGAACGCGTACCTGCGCCGACGCCTCCCGGAGTCCTAAGATGGTTGTCATCTTCGGCATGGTGTTTCTGGCCATTGTGATCGCAGTGCAGTTCTTTAGTCTCCGAACGCCGCTCTCCTAACCGGCACTGGCCACTCCGAACATCGGCCGCATTTTCGCGAACTCCACCTCGGAAGGCTAGGCGCCCACGCGTTTCGATTTGGGGAATCAGACGGGATGGCTGTTGGTCAAGCCCGGCGGCCGGATTCTTTACGCCATCGAGCAGTTTGGGCGAAGCGTCACTGAGCTGGGCGTGGACGATCTCCAGATCAACCGGACATTCCATCTGCCCCATCCGGCTCGCGGCGCTGCGATCGGAGAAGATGGAAAGCGGCTCTATATCGGCTCCCCGGACGCCCTGGTGATGGTGGTGAATACCACGCTCGGAACTGTCGACCGGTCCATCCCCACGGGGCGCCCCGTCTTCGATCTCGCCGCGACTCCCGATGAGAACAAGATTTTTCTCGCCTTGGCTAGCGGCGGCCTCATACGTA
>CAVOPN010000014.1:0-89135 GCA_963698105.1 Bryobacterales bacterium | reverse complement strand
GTGGACGGATCTGTTTCGACGAGATCGGCGCCCGTTTCCGACACAGTTACGCTTTCGCTCGCAGCGCCCAGCTTCAGGGTCAATTTCAGCTCCATGGGTACTGAAGAGCGGACGTTCAGGTCCTGATGGGCGGTCTGAAAATTGGGTGCCGATGCGGACGCATGGTAGTTGTTGAAGGGAATATTGTCGAATTCGAAGTTTCCCTGGGCGTCCGTTTGCGTCGTGCGACTGTATTGCGAAACCGGGTTCGTGATTCCGACCGCTGCGCCTTTGATGACGGCTCCGGACGGGTCCACCACCGATCCGCGAATCGCTCCCGAACCGCTGCTGATCGTTTGTGCCGGTAGGATCGAGCCAATGAGTAGAAAAAGAGCTGCCAGCGCGAGGACTTTTTTCATAATGGTCAGTATGGGCTGAAACGGCGATTCGTCCTAAAGTTTGGCAATAACATACTTGACATTCCTAGCCTTGACGGGCTACGCTTGGGGCGGCGTGACAGGCCGTAGCGATTATTTGAGTGTGGCGATGGGCTTGACGCCCACCAATACTTCTGTGGAGGCAGCGACCGTTGACCGCAAGGGGTTTACTTTCAACTTGCCGTCTATTCCCAACGATTTTGATAGCGCCTCCCCAAAAGCGCGTTCGCGCTTGTTCTGTTGTGTCGCTTCATCCTCCGGAGTGACTACCTGCACACCAAAAATCAATGGATCAGTTATCGACATGGGGTCAGGTGGATTTCTTTTGATATTGGGGAAGATAGGGCTGAGAGCAGCGCTGATCTCAAGTGCTAATCGTAATGATTCGCCATCGCCCGGTGTATACCGAACTCTTGGACCAGCCCCGGCAAACCGCGCACATGCCCTAGCGATAGCCGCCTGTTGCTCAGCCGTAAGTTCTCGGGGTTGTATTTGCGCTCTCAGTTCGGCAGTGCGTTGCTCGGCATCTGCTGCGCGCGGGCTAGCCTGTCTGCCTTGTTATTTAGGAAGCCGTGCCCGTTTTCCCGTTTTCTATTTGCAGATTTCCCTCAATGCCTCGTGCCATATGCTCAAATATCAATTCTCCAGCGACTCCAATCGTTACCGAGAAACCGCCGAACAAGGCGAGTTTGACCTAAGCTTTTCAATTATGGGGAGCGATTGATGATTAGTTTGGATTGCATGTATCAAGATTTCAAAGTCATCCCAGCAGTCAAAGATCAAACCAGCCACAACAATGAAGGTGGCTACAAAGATGAACCAACCAATTACCTCTAGGGTAATCGTTAAGTGATTTTACAGTAGCTAACGAAATTGTTAGATTAACGACCGAATCCATAGCCAAGATTCCATCCGCAAAGAAGCAGTATGCCTGTTGGCAATTGCCGTCGCGGGGCTTTTCCTGTTAGTGCGGGTATTGTGGACGATCATCGTAGGAATGGCAGGTTTGCTCGGAGTACGAAGATCATGATCTACGTTTTCTCTTTGTCCGTTTCTTCCGCCCCGGCGCGTGCGGATCGCCGTTTCGTGACGATTCCTCTTTTGCTTTTGCCACTCAGCCCTTATCTAGTCGTTTCTTTGGTACCGCAAGGACACCACGCATGACTTCCTTGAAGTGTTGGAACTCGGGTGTTGAATCGAATGGTGCGGCCTTCATACTCTCCCCACTAGGACGCGAATGCGCTTGCCGCGTCCCTGGCGCTTACGGGAAGGAGGTTTCATCGTCCAGCCTCCTGAGTCTTGCCCGTGAGTTCCTTGTACGTCACGCGGCGGCCAACAACCTGTTTCATGACGGCGGCGAAGCGTTCGGCGTCCGTGGCCTTGCGGTTGTTATAACGAAAGGCCTGTTCGTCCAGGTAACGAAACAAGTGGAATGGTTCCACGCTGATGTAGGTGCCGTGCAGGCCGCGCTTGAGCAAGCTCCAGAAGTTCTCCATCGTGTTCGTGTGGACATTGCCATTCACGTACTCTACGGCGTGATTGATGACTTGGTGCTGGTAGTCAGATTCCAAACCGTCGTAAGAGAGAAGTTCGTCGCTAAAGATGGCCGCGCCAGCTTCGACGCGCTCGCGGATCGCGCTCTGAAGTTCTTTCTTGCGGCGAGTCTCAACATGGTCAACAACGACCTTGCCGCCACGCTCAACCATCCCGAACACAACTTCTTTGCCGTCCGCTCCGCGCCCCTTGATTTTCTCCGCTCGCTTGGCTTTGTGCATGTTGCGGGCCTTGCCACCAATGAAGGTTTCATCTACTTCGATTTCGCCAGCGAGCTTGTTAAAACCCTTGTCCTGCATTGCCAGACGAATACGGTGAAGCATGAACCATGCGGTCTTCTGAGTGACACCAAGGCCGCGATGAATCTCATAGGAAGAGATTCCGTTCTTGCAGCCGATCAGCATCCACGCTGCACAGAGCCACTTCTCAAGCGGGATAGGAGAGTCCTCAAAGATAGTATCGGTCTTAAGCGAGAACGTAGGCCGGGGATGTCCGGTATAGCACTTCCAAACTCGCGCCTTAGGAAGCCACGTGAGCTTTTCGGACCCGCACGTCGGGCAAGCGATCTTGCCAGTGGGCCACCGCAGTTCAATCATGAACTCGCGGCAATGCTCGAAGTCCGCGAACCACAGAATCGCGTCTCGGAGTGTGTTGGGGCTTTCCATAAACCAAGTATGCGGCAAGAATCACGGAATGTCAAGTATGTTATTGCCTAAAGTTTAATTGTGAGCGGGCAATACTTTGTTGTGAGCGGGGTACTCCACCCTATGAGCGGATTGAGCGATCAACGCTGCAACAGCCGCCGGATGTTATGCGCCTGCCGTTTGCTGACGACAAATTCCTGCTGATTACTCAAGGTCAGCACCCAGCGATGACTGGTAATCGCGGTCATCTGGCGGACGTGATTCGTATTGACGATGGCGTTGCGGTGTACACGCTGAAAGCACGAAGGGTCCAAGGTGGACTCGGCGGCGCGAAGCGTCTGCGACGCCAGGAAGCGCCGTTCTGAGGTCACGATCCAGACCAGTTCGCCCTCGGCTTGAAGAGCCAGAATTTCGTTTAAATCAAGTAAAAAGTACTCGCGTCCGATCCGGCCTACTATTTTTCGAGAGCCTGGGAGAGCAACAGGCGTGTCCTTAACCGAGGCGATTTTCGCTAGTGATCTGGCGATCTCGCGTGGTTTCCCGAGAAGGACTTTAGCGCGATCCACGGCCTTTCTAAGCCGCTCTCCGCGAACAGGTTTTAAGAGATAGTCGATGGCTCCAGCTTCGAAGGCTTCTATGGCGTGCTCGTGGAAGGCGGTCACAATCACGATCACCGGAAGGTGCGTTCCGCTGAGTCGCCGGACAACCTCGAAGCCGTCTATCAGAGGCATCTGAAGATCGAGGAACACGAGGTCCGGTTGCAGATCGACAATTTTTCTGAGCGCTTCCTTCCCATCGTCCGCTTCACCGATAAGATCGACATCGGCCATCGTGTTGAGTTCCTCGCGCAGAATCTGGCGGGCGACGGGCTCGTCGTCCACGATCAGCGTCTTAATCACCCGTTCCATCTTTATTCCTATACCCGGTTTTTCTCGCGAATACGAGAAAATAGTCACGGGCGGGTTCCAGCAGTGGGTAGACGGGCGACAATTTCTCGTTAGCGGAGGGCGGTCATGAAAGAGTCGTGATTCAAGTCAAGTAAGATGTGCTGAGACTCCATGAAACCGGCGTTACACTGAAACTCATGCGGCCATATGTTCTGTTTCTTGCGTCACTTCTCTGACTCTTGGATCAATTACCAGGCGGCTACGGTCCGATAGGAGCGTCGTGTCCGGCGAGGAGCCTGAATTGCTGCGCCGCAAGACACACAACGGCCCACAACTCGTCGACCAACTGTTACGATCAACACCGTTCCCGAAGTCCGATGACGCAAACCGGATCGCCCATTATTCTCCGGACACTCGATCGTTAGTGTTGTGTTACCGGTGCAGGGCCGACAAGAAGTTCGTATTTCCACTTGAGCGCGGCGGTCGTCGTTCCGGTTTGAACCGTTTCCGTGTCTGGCGTGGATCTGAGCAATGGTCATCTGGAAATCCCCCGGGCAAGCCGTTTCCACGCGAACGGAATCATCAGCAGCGCGAGCCCTACCTGCGCCAATGTGGACAGCTCTGGAGCCGACGCCTCGATGATATCCAGCCCGTCGTTGAGTCCGGACGCAAATGTACCAACGAAGGTGCCCGAGCTGTTGTACTCTCGAATCGTGCCGTACCCGGTGCTCACGTACACGTTGCCGACGGAATCGGCGGCCAATCCAAAAGCTTCCCCTGTCTGGGCGAAGATTTTCACGAAGTTTCCCGAGCTGTCGTACTGATAAACGGCATTGTGCGAGTCCGAGGCAAGCAACAGATCTCCGTTGGATTGAAAAAGGAGATTGCCGGATTTGAAATGCCTCCGGACCCCTTGGCTACGAAGGTTCCGAAGAAAGCCCCCGTGGTCCGGTTGTATTCGAGCACCCGGCTCTTGGTGTTGTCGGCGAGAAACAGGTTCCCGTTCGGGCCGAATTCCAGACTGTCGGCCTCACCGACTCCTCCTTCGCCAGGAGGTCGGCGGAAGCACGTTAGTTAGTCCCAAATCTGGCGGCGGGCGACGCGACCTGCGGGCGCTCCATACGCATTAATAAGGATGGCCTCGACCTGAACTGAACCATAGCTGCTTAGATCCAAATGAACTGACTCAGACTAGCGGGTTCGGTTCCATTAGTCCTACCATAGAATCATAGAGTTACCGGCAGCGGGTCATGACGGGAGGCGGCCCGGCAGAAACCAGGTACTTCCCATCGACGGCATGTCGGATCCCCTTTTGGGGACGACGGGGCTGGAACCCCCATGGCGGACCGGCGTCTAGAAGTAAGCGGCAGCTGTTTGAACTCCACATAGCAGCAGCCCTCTCCGGTGTGTTGACGAAATGTTCGCCCGGAACGCGCGAATGACCTTTAGGCCGCCTGTCGTGCGTCTTGGCGGAGTTCCAGGATCTCCTCCGGACTCAGGTGGACATCAGCGGCTCCGGCGATACCGCTTACTTGTTCGGCGCTGCGGACGCCGATGATTGCGCCTGTCACTGCGGGATTTGTCAAGGTCCAGGCGATGGCTACCTCTCCCGCCGTCGCATTGCGGCGCTCGCCAATCGCGCGCAGGTGCTCTACCAGCCGCAGATTTCGAGTCAGCAAAGGCTCTTGGAAGTTCGGACTGTTTTTGCGCCAGTCGTCGGCGGGCATCGCCGCGATCCGCTCTCTGGTCATAGCGCCGGTTAACAACCCGGAAGCCATGGGCGAATAAACAATCACACCTATCCGGTGATCTTTGGCGAAGGGTAGAATCGACGATTCGACGTCCCTCGTCAGCAGCGAATACGGCGGCTGGAGGGAGGTGACCGGAGCAATCTTCATCGCCCTCTGCATCTGATTCGCGCTAAAATTCGAGACGCCGATATGCCGGATCTTCCCTTCCGCTCGCAGTTCCTCGAGCGCCCCCATGGCTTCTTGAATTGCGCCGGGCGACGCGCTTTCCGGATTCCTTTTCCATGCTGGCCAGTGAATCTGGTAGAGATCGATGGCGTCGATGCCCAATCGCCGCAAGCTTGCTTCCGCCTCGCGATGAATCGAGGCCGCCTGAAGGCTATGCGAGATCTCTCCTTTCTCATTCCAGACCAAGCTACACTTCGTGAAGATATAGGGCCGATGGTCGAGCCCCTTCACCGCTTTGCCAACCACGGTTTCGGAGTGGCCGAGGCCGTAAGCAGCCGCGGTGTCGATCCAATTAATCCCGCGGTCTAACCCGGCGCGAATAGCATCAATGGACTGCTTGTCATCCTGTGGGCCCCATCCGATTCCCACTTTCCTCCGCCGATGGCCCAGGCTCCAATGCCGATCGGCGTAATGTTCAGGTCGCTTTGTCCAAGAGTTCGTAGATTCATTTCGATAAGTCCTTTCAATTAAAAAACAATGCGCGCCGGTGTCAGTTAAAACCGAGCACCAGCTTCGCTTTCGCCTGTCTGTCTGCCACCAGGCTGTAAGCCTCCACAGCTTTTTCAAACGGAACGATTTCGACCGGCGGAGGGATCAGCACCCTTTCGTCAAAACCGGCCTCGAGCTGGTCTTCGATCTCTGAAATCTCTCGCGTCGTAAGCCCAAAACTGTCTACTCCGATCAGCCTCGAGAAATTGTGATAGAACTCGACCAGGTTGAAGCTGACTTGCGGATGCCCCGGGCTGGCGATAACCACGTGTCGGCCTTTGTAACTGAGCGATTGCATCGCCGGTTCGAACAACGGGCCGGCAACGGTATCGAAGACGACATCGACTCCTTTTCCGGCGGTCAGGTCTCGGACTCTTTCACGAAGGTCTTCCGTTTTGGTATCGATTGCATACTCGGTGCCGGGAATTGGATCCGGTCTTATATCCGCCCCAATCACGCGCGCCCCCTTCCAATTCGCAATCTGCATGGCTGCCTGCCCCACTGCGCCCGCGGCACCAACAATGAGAATTGTTTCGCCCGGTTGGATTTGAGCCGCGCTCACCACCGACGCCCAGGCCGTTATGTAGGGCACCCCGATAGCCGCCGCCTGCGCCATGCTCAGCGACTTTGACTTAAGTGAAAGCGTCTCCTCCGGAACAACAACATATTCTGCGTGAGATCCATCGGTCACGATACCGAGGTTCGGAGCAGTGCCCCAAACTTCGGCGCCTTCGTGACGTATGCTTTTGATCGCGATGCCAGCGAAATCCCGGCCGGGGGTTCGTGGCAGGACGGTTTTCTTGAAGCGTCCTGCGACGTTCCCGATGTCGCTTGGATTGATGGCCGCGGCCCTTACTCGAACGAGCGCCTCTCCCTCGGCCGGCTCCGGAATCGGGATCTCTTCGAGCCGCAGGACCGAGGGCGGACCGAAGGCGGTAAATCGCAACGCCTTCATCATTCTTATGCCGCCTGCAATTCCATCCGCCGGATCACCGCTGAAAAGTCTTCCTCACCGCCGACCGCGGCCTCGGCGGAACTGACTGCCGCAGCTCGCTCCGTCGCTGGCATAGAGACGTCCAGTTGAGCCGCCGCGGCAAGGATCAATCCGAAATCCTTGCTCATCAGGCGGACGGGAAATTGCGGCGCGTAGTTGCCCTGCTTGGCACTCGCGAGCTTTCCCGAGAGCGCGGGTGCAATAACCGCCGTCTTCCCCAGAGTCTCGAATAAGGCTTCGCGGGGCAGGCCGAGTTTCTGGCCCAGGGCAGCCGCCTCCGCGACCGCTTGCATGCCCAGGCCCAGCATCGTGTTTACCACCAGCTTCATGGCCACACCGGAGCCGCTCCCGCCCATGTAAAACCACTGCTTCGCGATTGCGGCAAAAATCGGACTGGCGTCCTCGAAGGTCTGCCGGTCGCCTCCTCCGAACAGTGTCAAAGCGCCCGCCTCAGCCGCTGGAGTGCTTCCGGAAATCGGTACATCGAGCATAAAGACCCCGAACTGATGTGCGGCCTCATATAACTTTTGCGACGTTTCCGGCGCGACCGTGCTCATCTCGATAATCACCGTGCCCGGCTTCGCGGTGCGCAGGACGCCGTCCGATCCGAGGTAGACGTTTTCCACTGCAGCTCTGTCTGCGAGGCACGACAACACTACGTCTACGCGGTCCGCTAGTTTTCGCGGATCGGGCGCTACGTCTGCGCCGAGGGTGGCCACGGCATTTGTTTTTGCGCGGTCGCGATTGAAGACGGTCACAGGAAATCCCGCTGACACCAGCCGGGCGGCGATTCGGGAACCGAGATGTCCCAGTCCGATGAATCCTAATCGAGTTTGAGTAGTCATGATTTTTGTCCTTTCTTATGACATCCATTGAGGATGCTGAGCCGTGCCGTCGAACTGCTGGGTAGTCTTGAACGGCTCGAATTCTCCGGTCACGGCGGCATCCTTAGTTTTTGCGAGTAACCTTGCCACCTCTTTGTGTGTCAACGGGTGGAACGTCTGCGCGGCCTCAATGGCCTGGTCGAGGATGGCCATGCTTTCACAACCGGTGATCACCACGGAGGTCGGCAGGTTCAGCGCGTAATGCAGGCACTCGACAGGTTTCACGCGCCCGCTTTTCAAGAGATTGCCGTCGCCCATCGATTTCATTCCCAGGACGCCAATATCCTGATCCACCAGTCTCGGCAACACCATCCGCTCAAAACTGCGGAAATGCGCGTCCATCAGATTGAGAGGCATCTGACAGCTATCGAAATGAAAATGATGCTGTGCCGCGACATCCAGCATCCGGAGATGGACGAGGGGATCCTTGTGTCCGGTAAAACCGATGTAACGAATTTTGCCGGCTTTCTTCGCTTCCCTCAGAGCCTCGATCGGCCCGTTAGCCCCAAAGAAGCGATCGGGATCTTCGAGGCGGATGTTCTCGTGATATTGGATGAGATCGATGTGGTCCGTCTGGAGGCGCTGTAAGGATTCGTCGATCTGCCGCGCGGTGGAATCCTTCGTGCGCCCATCGAACTTAGTCATCAGAAATACCTTCTGCCGGTATCCATCGCGCAGCGCGGCACCCATCCGCTTTTCGCTCTCGCCATCGTGATAATCCCAGCAGTTGTCCATGAAGTTGATACCGCGATCGATGGCGCTGTGAACAATGCGGATCGCCACTTCGGCTTCGGGAGGATGGCCCAGGTGATATCCGCCAAGTCCGATCGCCGATACTTTCTCTTTTGTTTTCCCGAGAGTTCGGTAAATCATATATTCTCCTCGCCAATTACGGCCAAATAAATCACAGGACGTTTATACTCATTTGAGAGCCGTTAGGCGCGCGGCATCCCATCCTCCACCAAGCGCTTTGATCAACAACACGCTCGCGTCCAGGCGCCGCCGCATTAAGTCAATCTCCGCGCGCTCATTCAACAACGCCGACGTCTGCCAGGTGACCACTTGTAAATAGGTGTCTACGCCGCCCTCGTATCGGGTTTGAAACAGATCGAGCGACTGTTCGGCCGACGCCGTGGCTTCTTTCTGCTGCTGCGATTCTGTCTCCAAAACGCGCAAGGCGGCTAAATTATCTTCAACTTGCTGAAATGCGGTCAGTGCCGTTTGCCGGTAATTCGCGACGGCGGAGTCGTAGTTTTCGAGCGCGATGTCCGATGTCGCGCGGCGTCGCCCGCCGTCGAAAAGGGTTTGTGACAAGGTCGGCCCGACGGCCCACATGGCAGCCGGCCATCCTAGGAACCCGCTCTGGAGACCGGCCAGAGCGCTCAGGTTTAGAGTTGGATAGTAAGCCGCTTTGGCGATTCCGATCTGCTCGTTCGCGGCGGCCATCCGGCGTTCCTCGGCGGCGATGTCGGGACGGCGCTCCAGAAGTTGGGACGGCACGACGCCGGGAATGTCGGGAATCGACGCGGCGATCGGCGCCGGCGGTAATGTGAGATCTGCGGGGGGCTTGCCGGTCAGAATCGCGATCGCGTGTTCGTACTGCGCGCGCATCACACCGATGTCCGTCTGCTGGACGCGCGCTGTGTCGAGCTGCGTGCGGGCCTGCGTCACATCCGATTGCGGAGCGGCTCCGCCGTTGAAGCGATCCTGAGTTAATTGAAGGGCTTGAGTATACGCCTTGATGGTTTCGTCGAGCAGCTTCGTTTGCGTATCGGCGCTGCGAAGTTCGAAATAATCGATAGCAAGCTCGGCGTGCAGACTGAGTCGGGCATTTTCGAGATCCGCGGCACTGGCCTGCGCCTGCTCGCGAGCCGAGGTAACGCCGCGGCGGAGGCGGCCCCAGAGATCGACCTCCCATCCGAAATCCGCTGGAAGGCTGATGCTTCCCGCCCCGGTGCGAACCGCCTGGCCATTGACGGTTCCCACGGTTTCGTGAAGCGCGGCGATGCCGGGCTCGATGCCGATGGTTGGCTTGAGCTGTGCGCGGCTGAACATAAGGGCGGCGCGGGCGGCCCGATAGTTTGACTCGGCGGCTTTTAGCGTTTGATTCGCAGTGTCGACCTGCGTTTCAAGCGCATCGAGTTGCGAGTCTCCGAACATGGTCCACCAGTCGCCTCGCAATACCTGATCGCTCGGCGTCGCGGTTTTCCAGCCATCGCCCTCCTTAAACGCGGCGGGGGGACCTTCCTTGAACGCCGGCGAGATGGGCACTGCGGGTTTGGTGTAATTCGGTCCAACCATGCATCCGCCCAGAGTGAGCATGGCGGCGATCACTAGGATAGTCTTGGAGGTCATAAGGCATGAACCTGAGCTCCGTTGGTTAACGAATCCGATGGATCGACGACCACGGCATCTTTCACGCTGAGGCCGGAGAGAACTTCGACCGCGCTTCCAAAATCGTGACCTATGGTGACCGGCACTAGCTGAATATGGTTGTTGCGAACCACCCCTACGCGCAGTCCTTCAGACCGGAACAACAGTGTGTTGGACGGAATGGTGACCGCATGCCACGCGCCGGGCGTCCTGAGGTGGACGAAGATGTACGCCCCGGGAAGCAGACGGCCGGTGGGATTGTCGACGTCTACTTCGACGTTCAGCGTGCGCGTCGCCTGGTCGATGGCGTTGGAGTTGCGGACAATTGTTCCGCTAAAGATCCGTCCTGGACGTGCGTCCTGGGTCAGCGTGACCCGCTCGCCATTTCGCACGGCAGCGGCGTCCACTTCCGGCACTGAAGTATAGATGCGGAGTTGCTGGGTGGAGGCTAGATGAAACAGCTCCTTCGAAGATCCCGAGGCAGGCCCCGCGGTTATGAGGGCTCCGATATCCGTGTTGCGAGCCGTAATCACGCCGTCAAACGGAGCCGTCACTTTCTCAAAATCCTGCAACTGCTGCAAGCGGCGAACATTCGCCTCGCTCGCTGCGACCATCGCTCCCTTGCCTATGAAATCGCTCTTCGCCTGATCGGCCTCCTGCATGGAAACCGCCTGTTTGGCGACGAGTTTCTGCCACCGCGCGTTGGTGATTTCGGCGATTTGAAGCGTCGCCTGCGCGCTGTTCAGATCCGCCTCGGCCTGTTGAAGTTGCTGATCCAGTTCCGGGGTCTCGATCTCGGCCAGTAACTGTCCCTGGTGTACACGCGTCCCGATGTCGGCATGCCACGCTTTGAGGTAACCGTTGGTGCGAGCGTAAATGGGCGTATCGGTGAAGGCCTGAGCGTTGCCGGGCAGCACGATTTCCTGGGACGGCGAACCGAGTGTGGGATGCACGACAGTAACCGAGGGAATGGCCGCGGCGTCCGTCTCCACGGTCAGAGCCGCTTCGGCGCTCACACGGGATCCGATGCCGCGATAGACGATGACTCCGATCAATACTGCAAATGACGCGGTGAATACGAAGATGCCTTTATTGTTTTTCATGATTCAGAGATCTCCCGTGAATGAGTGCGAAGACTGACGGTACGAAGACCAGAGTGGCGACGGTTGCACAGAGCAATCCGCCGATCACCGCGCGTCCCAACGGAGCATTCTGCTCACCTCCATCGCCTAGGCCCAGGGCCATGGGAACCATGCCGATGATCATCGCGAGCGCGGTCATGAGCACGGGACGGAAACGCGTCGCGCCGGCTTCGAGAGCGGCCCGGATCGCGTCGCCATGTTGGCCGAGCTGTTGCTTGGCGAAGGAGACGACAAGGATGCTATTCGCTGTCGCGACGCCCATGCACATGATGGCTCCCATGAGTGCGGGGACGCTGAGCGTGGTGCGCGTCACAAATAGGAATAGAACGATTCCGGCCAGCGCCGCGGGCAGTGCGGTGACGATGATGAACGGATCCAGCCAGGATTGGAAATTCACGACGATGAGCAAGTAGACCAGAACAATGGCGAAGGCCAGTCCAGCGAGCAGCGAAATGTAGGAACTGCGCATGGTATCGATCTGGCCGTGGAGAGATACGAAGGTTCCGCGGGGCAGGGAACCCTTGCCGGCGTTGATCAGTGCCTGCACGTCGCGTCCGACGGCGCCCAAGTCGCGCCCTTGCACCGCGCCGCAAATATCGACCACGCGGCGGATATTGTAGTGATTGACCACCGCCATTTCGTGATTTCGTTTGAGCGACGCGATATCGGCCAGAATTTCCTGTGTTGCCGGTGCACCGGCATTCACGCTTATGCTGCTTCGATTGATAGGAATGTTTTGCAGATCCTCGATCGCGTCCATCTTGTATTGAGGAGTCTGCGCGACCAGACTGTAATTGACGCCGTTCTTCCAGTTGAGAAAAAACATCGGAGTGACCTGGAAGCTGCCAGACAGAGTATTGAGGACGCTGGTGGTGACGTCGCGCTCCGTGAAACCTCCCTGAGAGGCCTTCGTGCGGTCGACAGCGATGTCCAGGGTAGGATAATCGGAGGGCTGCTGAACCCGAACGTCAGTTAATCCCGGCACGTGGCGAAGCTTTATCATCATTGCATTCGCGAGCTCATAACTCTTGTTCACGTCATTGCCCTCAAATTGAATGTCGAGCGGAGCCGGCAAGCCGAAATTCAGAATCTGTGTCGTGATGTCAGCGGGCAGAAAGTAAAATGTAGCGTTGGGGAATGCTCTTGGCAGTTTGGTCCGCAGCGCGCGAACGTAACTGGCGGTCGGGCGGTGATTTCTCTTTAACGACACCATCACGTCGGCGTCGCCTGCGCCGAGCATTCCGTTGGTGAGGTGCTGAGTGTTCATCGTGCTATAGGGCAGGCCGATGTTGTCGAGGATATTGTCCACTTCGGAAGCCGGGATCTGATGGCGGATGTAAGTTTCGACCAGGTCGCAGAGCCTCGCCGTTTCTTCAATGCGGCGGCCGGAAGGAGCGCGCACGTGCAGAATGAACTGCCCGCTATCGGTGTCGGGGAAGAAATCCTGGCCCAACCAGGGCACCAGCAGGAAAGAGCACAAACAGGGCACGAGAAAGAGAGGAACAAAGACGCGGCGGTGCGCCACCAGTTGTTCCAACGTGTGCCGATAAGCGGCGCGAAAGTGTTCGAAAACGCGGTCGAAGGTTTGTGGAAACAGGACCAGAATACTGTGCGAACCGGAGGGGTGTTTCTTTACGCGCAGCAGATACATCGCGAGCGTCGGCACCAGTGTGCGGGACAAAATGTAGGACGCGAGCATCGCGAAAACCACGGCTTCCGCGAGAGGGACGAACAGGTAGCGAGCCACGCCGCCCAGGAAGAACATAGGCAGGAACACGATGCAGATACAGAGCGTCGAAACCAGCGCCGGCACCGAAATCTGTGACGCGCCTTCCAGAATCGCGTCGCGCAGCTCGTGACCCTCTTCAAGATAACGCTCGATATTTTCGATGGTGACCGTCGCGTCGTCGACCAGAATGCCGACAGCCAGCGCGAGGCCGCCGAGCGTCATGGTGTTGATGGTCTCTCCCAGAAAGCTCAACACGATGACCGAGGTAAGAATCGACAGAGGAATCGAAACCGCAATGATGAGCGTGCTACGCCAACTGCCGAGGAACAGCAGAATCATCAGGCCGGTGAGCGCGGCGGCGATGACGGCCTCACGAATCACACCCGAGACAGCGGCGCGGACGAAGATCGACTGGTCTGCGAGAGGCACCATCCGCAGGTTCGGAGGAGCGATGTTCGCTACGCGCGGCAATAAATTCCGTATGCCTTTGACCACATCAAGCGTGGAAGCGTTTCCGCTCTTCAGGACGGTGACGAGAACGCCGCGGTGGCCGTCCTGGCGCACGATGTTGGTCTGCACCTGAAAGCTGTCGCTAACACTTGAGAGGTCGCGGAGGTAAATTGTGGTCCCCGGTATTTGCTTGATGGGCAGATTACCGATCTGCTCGACCGTGCGCGGCGTGCCATTCGTGCGGACGTCATACTCGCTCTCCCCGATTTTGATGGTGCCCGAAGGCATCACGACATTCTGCAAGGATACGGCGTTTAGAATATCGCCCGGCGCGATGCCCTTAGATTGCATCGCGTTCTGATCCATATTGATCGTGATCTGGCGCTGTTTGCCTCCATAAGGCGAGGGAACGACAGCGCCCGGCACGGTGACCAGCTGCGTGCGCACCGTGTTGGTGGCGATGTCGTTCAGGTCCTGCTCCGATAGGTTATTTCCGGAAAGGCCGATTTGCAGAATCGGTACTGATGAGGCGCTAAAGTCAATGATCTGCGGCGGAAGTGTTCCCGGAGGAAGCTGGCGGAGCATGAATTGCGAAGCGGCGGTGACTTGCGCATTCGCCGTATCGAGGCTCGCGCCTGGTTGCAGAAAAATCTTGACCACGGACATACCGTTATAGGTGGTCGATTCGATATGTTGAATATTGTCGACGAGCGTGGTGATCGACTTCTCATAGGGCGAGGTGAGGCGCCCTTCCAGCTCTTCCGGATTCAGGCCTGTGTAGGTCCAGCCAACCGAGACCACAGGGATATTGATGTTCGGGAAAATATCGGTCGGAGTGCGGAGGATGACTACCGGGCTCATCAAAATGATGAGCAGCGCAAGAACGATGAAGGTATACGGGCGATCTAAGGCGACTTTAACGATCCACATAATCTTTAGTCCGTTCCCTGACGGTCGCGGCTCCGTAGCCGATCTGGTTTCTTAGATGGAGATAGGCCACCATAGCTTCGACGTTCGTTCCGGCAGGCCCTATCGGAAAAACCGATAGAATGAAGCCCATGGAGCTTCGTCATCTTCGATACTTCAAGGCGGTCGCGGAACAGGGCTCGTTTAGTGCCGCGGCACGCGGGATTTACGTGTCGCAGTCGGCGCTCAGTGAGCAGATCGCGGACCTGGAGAGAGAGCTTGGCGTGCCGCTGTTCGACCGGAGCGAGCGTAAGCTTCGCCTCACGGTGCATGGCGAGATTTTTCTGCGGGAGTCGCACAAAGTGCTGGATGGCTCCGAGCACGCGGTCGCTCTGGCGCGAAGATCGTTCCGCGGAGAGGTAGGGACGCTCCGAATCGGATTTTTCGCGGGCGGCGTGGGCGCGCGTTTTGCTGCATTGATCCGAAGGTTTCGCGCGAGCCGGCCGGAGGTCCAGGTCTCGTTGGCGGAAATGAGGCCAGGGGCGCAGACTCAGGCACTGATCGACGGATCGATCGACGTCGCATTTACCCGCCGCGTCGCGGAGCCATTTGCGAGTGAGCTGCGGTCGGAAACTTTGCGGCACCATCGGTTGGACGCGGTGCTTCCGGATGATCATCGGCTGGCGAAGGGGCCGGTGGACATTCGAAAGCTCGCTTCGGAACAATTCGTCCTCTGCGCGAGGGAGACGGCTCCGGCGGTGTTCGACAAGATCATCGAGTTGTGTTCGGAGGCCGGTTTTTCGCCCCACATCGCCGCGCTCCCGGTGGTGCGTTCGAGTGCCCTGATGCTGGTGCAGGCAGGCGAGGGGATCGCGATCCTGCCGGAGCTGCACGACACATTCGGAACCGGGTTGTCGGCCTGTCCGCTGAAGTCGAAGGATGCGTTTGTCGAGCTGGTGATGGCGTGGTCGCCGGCCCGGGTGAATCCGATTTCGGAAGCGTTCATGGCGCTGGTGCGCGAGAACAAGAGTACTCTCTAGTGGCGTTCTTTGTGGCGCGGCCAATGTTGGCGGCAGCCGCCTTTTGAGGCGGCTTCCGCTGACAGAGGAAAAGCCTGCCCGGAAGGCAAGCTGCCGCCAAAATTGGCCGCTGAGCAACATACTAACGATTCGGCTCCGACATGCGACTAGTAAGCTGTCCGGTCATTTCGTTAGCACCTTGTAGCGCGCGCCTCCAGGCGTGCCGCGTCGACATTCGTGTCGACGTTCTTGAAGAACCGCGACCACCGGGAGCGGTCAGCGCTGACGTTTTTGAACGTTTTGGCATTCTCGCCCAAGCACCAGTAGCGATATCACCGGGACAGCTTACTAGGTTCACGGGCGCCCTCCAGATGCAACCTGAGGTGACGGCGCCTGAAGCCAGCCGCCCCCGATCGCCTTGATCAAAACCACGGTCGCAACCATCCGCTGGCCGCTGATCCGCGTGAGCACGCGCTGATTCGCTAACGTGGCCGTCTGCGCGTAAACCACGTCCAGATAGCTGACCAATCCGCTCGCGTAACGATTTGTGGCAATTTGCTCGGCCTTCGTCGAGTCATCGACGGCGGCGGTTTCTGACTGAGCTTCGCCTTGCAATATACGAAGGGCGGCCAGTTGGTCTTCGACTTCCTGATATGCGGAGAGGACGGTCTTCTGATATTGCGCTAGCGATTCCTGGTAGGCCGCCGCGGCTTGGTCGACTCCCGCGCGAGTGCGGCCGCCATTGAATACGGGCGCGAGCGCCGACGCACCCAGAGACACGATGCTATTGGCCCAGGTAAAAAGACTCGCCGGGCTCACACTTTCGAAGCCGGCAAGACCGCTGAGCGAGATCTGAGGGAGATAGGCAGCCTTCGCGATTCCGATCTTTTCGGACGCCGAGGCCAGGTAACGCTCGGACTCGGCTATATCGGGTCTGCGAGTCAACAAGTCCGCGGGGAGACCGGGTGGAATCACCGGTGGAGCGCCGTTAAAAGGAGATTTCGCAAGCGAGAATTCTGAAGAGGGACGGCCGGCCAGCACCGCGATCGCGTGTTCCAGTTGGGCCCGATGAACATCCAATGCTTGGGCCTGGGCTTTGGTTTGGTCGAGAAGTGTGCGGGCCTGCTCCACATCAAGGTCGCTAACTAGGCCGCCGTTGAGGCGCCTCGTGGTCAAGTCCAAGGCTTGCTGAAGTTGCTGAATCGTCAGTTGCAATACCTGCTCCTCGGCGTCGTTCTCACGCAAGCTGAAATAATCGATCGCCATACTGGCCTCCATCGAAAGCTTCACGAACCGAAGATCGTCCGCCGAGGCTTGCTCCAGAGCGCGGGCAGAGGTGATTGAGCGCCGGATCCGGCCCCACACATCCACTTCGTACCCGAGAGTCAGTGCGACCGGTATGTCGTTATAGGTTGCGGCCAGGCCGTTGGTGTTTCCGTTGTTGGGGCGATTCTGCGCCTCCCGGGTTCGGGAAACGCTGGTGCCCGCGCCGATCGTCGGAAAAAGAAAGGACCGCGCGTATTTCGTTCCGGCTTCTGCCTGGTCGAATCGCGCGACGGCTGCACGAATATCGAGATTAGCGGAGGCGACCTGGAGTTCAAGCCCGTCGAGCACTGGATCTTTAAACACCCTCCACCAATCGCTGTAGGCAACGGCGGGAGTCTTGAGCTCAGGCTGGGTTGAGGGAGCGGTCTCCTTGAATTTCGGCGGAGTCGGTACGCTTGGTCGCGCGTAATTCGGCCCGACCGCGCAACCGGCTAGCGAGAGTAGCAAAACCGCCGCGAACAGCAATAGGCAAGATTGTTTCTGGGTCATGACGAGCCTACTTTCCCGAACCGGGCGCGACCGCGACCGCCGTGCCGGTGGTAAGCGAATCGGGAGGGTTGGCGACGATCGCGTCCTTCGCAGTCACGCCGCTGAGAATTTCCACGGTATCGCCGAAGTCGCGCCCGAGAGTCACTTTGCGCAGCTCGATTTGGTCCTTGCGGCTGACAATCGCAACCTGTGGACCTGCCGACTGGAACAAAATAGAGCTGTTCGGCAACACCAGCGGAACCACGCCGCGGGAGACTTTGAAATGAACGTTTGCGTAAGCGCCGGGCAGTAATTGTCCAGCAGGGTTGGGGACGTCCACCTCAACAAGGAGCGTTTTCGACGTCGGGTCGATGGCGTTGCTGGTGCGCGTGACGCGCCCGATGAACTTCTTGCCGGGAAGCTCGGTCAGATCCATGGAAGTGATGGCGCCATTGGCGATCTGCTGGCTATATTCCTCCGGCACGTTCACAAAGACACGGATGGTGCCGATTTGGGAGACACGAAAAAGCTCGCGCCCGGTGCCGTCGTTGCCCGCGTTGATCAAATCTCCGAAATCCGTTTTCCTCTCTGTGATCACGCCGTCGAACGGCGCATAGACTTTTTCGAAGCCCTGCATCTGTTCCAGCCGTCCGACGTTCGCGGTCACCGCCTGCGCATTGGCTCGCTGCGCCGCCAGATTCTGGTTGTTCTGATCCACCTCCTGTTGCGAGACAGACTTAGTCGCGATTAAGTCCTGGTAGCGAGCGGCGGTGATTTTGGCCAGTTCAAGATTCGCTTGGGCCTGGGTAAGCAGGGCCCGAGCCTGGCTCAATTGCTGGTCCACATCCGGGGCGTCGATCTCCGCAAGCAGATCCCCTTTCCGCACGTGTGCTCCGATATCCGAGTACCAGGTGCGAACATATCCATTCACTCGCGCATATACCGGCGACTCCGAATACGCCTGGGTCATGGCGGGCAGCGTGATTGAGGAAACAGGCTCGCCTCGGGAGGGGTGCAGCACGCTGACGGTTTCTTTCGCCAGCGATTGAGTGGAACTTGCGAGATCCCTGGTGCTCGCTTGTCGGGCCTTCACGGTGAAAAAGGCACCGATCAGAAGCGGAGCGGGAATTAACAGGAACCAGAGCAGATGGGCTGAAGATAGTTTTCTCATAATGTCCTCACGAATTGACTTGGGTCTTGGGTTTGAAGTTCCGGCGTACGATCGAGAAGACGACCGGTACGAAGAAGAGGGTGGCGATGGTGGCGAATAGCAGTCCGCCGATTACCGCGCGGCCTAGAGGCGCGTTTTGCTCGCCTCCTTCGCCCAGGCTGAGAGCCATGGGCACCATCCCGATGATCATGGCGAGAGCCGTCATCATCACTGGCCTCAGGCGCGTCGACCCCGCTTCGAGCGCCGCCCGGGCGGAGTTCCCAAGCTCGGCCATTTTTTCATTGGCGAAGGTGATGACCAGCACGCTATTCGCGGTGGCGACTCCCATGCTCATGATGGTTCCCATGAGCGCGGGCACGCTCAAAGTGGTTCGCGTGAGAAACAACATCCAGGCAATTCCAGCCAAAGCTCCTGGAAGCGCCGTGATCACGATAAACGCTTCGGTCCACGACTGGAAATTCACGACGATGAGCAGGTAGACCAAAGCGATAGCAAAGGCCAATCCGCCGATCAGTCCAATGAATGATGAGTGCATCGTCGCCACCTGGCCGCGCGTCACCAAGGTGCTGCCATGGGGCAATTCCTTGGCCGCCGCGGCCGTGATTCGGGCGATGTCGGAGGCCGCGCCACCAAGGTCGCGGCCTTGCACGCTCGCGTAAACGTCAATCACCGGCTGCACGTTATAGTGACTGACTACCGCCGGCTCCGCGGTCTGCGTCATGGAAGTCAGATTGTCGAGAAGCTGCGGTACAGGGGCGATGGAGGAGTTGACGGGAATGTTCCGTAGCGCGTCCAGGGAATCGAGTTTATATTGCGGCGTCTGAACGGCTATGTTGTAGGCGACGCCGTTTTGCGAAAGCCAGAAGTTCGGGCTGGTCTGGAAACTGGAACTCAACGACACCAGCGCGTTGTTGGCCACGTCACGTTCGCTGAGGCCGGCCTGCTGGGTTCGCACGCGATCCACGTTGAACTGAATTTTCGGTTGATCGAGTAGCTGGTAGACATGAACGTCAACCGCTCCGGGAACCGAGCGTATCTTCTCGGCCATCGACGAAGCCACCGAAAAGTTGTGCGCGACGTCGGCGCCGACCACTTGAATGTCGATCGGCGCGGGAAGACCGAAGTTCAGGATCTCACTCACGATGTCGGCGGGCTGGAAAAAGAAGGTCGTGCCGGGGAACTCTTTTGGCAGGGCCTCGCGCAATTGCGCAATGTACTCCCCGGTCGGCCGGTGCTTACCGGCGAGTGACACCAGGATCTCCGCATCGGCGTTACCGATGACACCGCTGTTGCTGTAGGAGAGATTGATACCACTTACGGGCAGCCCGATATTATCGAGAATTCCGCCCATCTCCGGTGCCGGGATTCGCGCGCGGATGGATCGCTCCACTTGATCGGTGACGCGCGCTGTCTCCTCAATTCGAGTACCGGTCTTGGCTCGCAAGTGTAGCCGGAATTCGCCCGCGTCCACCGGCGGAAAAAAGTCCTGGCCGAGATGCGTATAAAGCGGGAGACTGGCGGCGCAGAAGATCAGAAACCCTCCGGCAAAAATGGCGCAGTGATCGAGACAGACTTGAAGCAGGTTCGCATAGGCTTTCCGGAGCGATTCAAACCCATGCTCAAAGCCGGCATGAAGACGAGTAAAGACTCCGCGGCGCCCTTCGCGTTCGCGCTTCTCACGGTTCTCCCGTTCGTGGCCCAGCAGGTACATCACGAGCGTGGGAATGATGGTCCGCGAAAAGAAATAGGAGGCGAACAAGGCGAAGACGACGGCTTCTGCCAGGGGCACGAACAGGAAGCGCGCGACGCCCGTCAGGAAGAACATGGGAACGAAGACGATGCTGATCGAAAGCGTCGAGACGAACGCGGGCACGGCTATTTGCTGTGCGCTATCGAGTATCGCCTCGTGCAGTTCCTTCCCGGCCGCCAATTGGCGCTCGGCATTCTCGATTTCAACCGTGGCATCGTCGACCAGAATTCCAACCGCCAGCGCGAGGCCGCCAAGCGTCATGATGTTGATGGTTTCGCCCAGTGCGCTCAGAATCAGCAGCGAAGTCAGAATGGAGAGAGGAATCGAGATGGTGATGATCAAAGTGCTGCGCCAACTACCCAGGAACAGGAGAATCATAAGGGAGGTGAGGCATGCGGCGATGCTCGCCTCGCGCACCACACCGGTCAACGAGGCGCGCACGAATACCGATTGATCGAACAGGGGCTTAATCGAAAGTTGTGAAGGCAGCGTCGCTGCGATTTTCGGGAGCGCTTTGTAGATGTCCGAAACAATCGACAACGTGGACGCGTTACCGGACTTTTGAACCGTCAGGAGAACACCGCGCTGCCCGTCCTGCCGCACGATGTTGGTCTGGACGGCGTAACCGTCGCGCACGTTGGCGACATCGCGGATGTAGATAGTGCCTCCGTTCACAACCTTGACGGGGAGTTCGTTCAAACTCTCAACCACCGAGGGAGTTCCGTTCAACGCGACGTTATATTCGGTGCGTCCAATTTTGGCCGTGCCCGATGGCAGAATCACGTTCTGCGCATTCACCGCGTTGACGACGTCCATCGGAGACAATCCCTTGGCCATCAGTTGATGGGAGTCGATATCCACCATCACTTGGCGGACCTTGCCGCCGTAGGGAAGTGGAACCGCCGCTCCCGGGATGGTGGCGAGTTGGGGCCGGATGAAATTCATCCCGAGGTCGTTGAGCTGCTGTTCCGTGAGACCTTTCCCACCCAACCCGAGTTGCACAATCGGGACGGATGAGGCGTTGTAGCTGAGTACCAGCGGCGGCGTGATGCCGGGAGGGAACTGTTTCAGTCCGACCTCGGATTCCGCGATGACTGCGGAAATTGCGCCGTTGACATCGGCGGAGGGTTGGAGAAACACTTTGACAACCGCCACGCCATTCAGCGATTGCGACTCAATATGCTCGATGCCGTTGACGGTGGTTGTCAGTGATCGTTCAAAAATCGAAACGATGCGGCTCGACATTTCCGACGGCACCAGGCCGGTGTAGGTCCAGATGACGCTGATCACCGGAATGTTGATCGCCGGGAAAATGTCCACGGGCGTGCGGAGCAGGATGACCGGGCTGATCAGGAATAACAGGAGTGCCAGCACGATGAACGTGTAAGGCCGCCGCAGTGCAAGTTTTACGATCCACATAATAGTCCCTCGTTAATTCTTTGTCGAAGAGATGTTGATGCTCCGCCAGCCCGATAACCTGGCGTCCAGCGAGTAACCGCCCGGTCCGAGCAAGGCCACCGAAGCACAGAAAAGTAGTTGCAGGACCAGACAGAATACGTTCTGTCCATCGGATGCGCCGGAGACCCGCGAATAAAGTGCCGACGCTAGAAGCAGCCCCGCACTGGTCGTCACCACAGCCGACGTACGCAAGCCCAGCATCAGCAGGACCGCCAGAGTGGTGAGCGAGAGGCCGATCACGATCTCGACCGCCGAACCCTTTTGCAGCGCAATACTGCGATATACGCCATCCCACGACAGCCAGGACCCAATGGCGATTCTGAGCAGCAGCAAGGCGAGTCCGACCACGCCGCCGGGATACTGGGAATGCAGCCTTTCCATAATTACCTCGCGATGATTTCCGACTTCGCAGCCGGAATCGTCTGGATTTCGGCTGCGCTCAGGCCGAGGTGCGACGTCAAGGTCTCCGGAGGCAGATTCCTCAGCCAGTTGTTCAACGAAAAATCCATGAATTGGGGCGCCTTGAACATCTCCAGGAAAACCAGGTCGGTATCCCCGGTGTTTTCGATGTAGTGCCCCGCCGTTGCAGGAATGAAGCCGACGTCGTTCGCTTTGAAATCCGAGGTGCGCGCGGAGTCGACGGGCATGAAGACGGTCATGCGGCCCTTGCCGTCCATGTAGTATTGCCATTCCGAGGCGTTCGGATGCCAGTGCAGTTCCCGCATCCCCCCGGGCTTGATTCTCACCATCGCAGCCGCGACGTTCGTAGACACCCGAAAATTTCTCGAGTCCACCACGCGGACCTCGCCACCCGGCACCTGTTTCGTAGGCGCCATCGAGCTCATCTTGAAGGTGTAAGGCGACTGAGCGTTCTGCGTGCCGGCAGCGGCTCGATCCTGAGCCAAAGTCTTCGGCAGGTCGGCGGGGAAAATGTACAAAGAATCGGTCGGCAACTTCGCGAGAGATGCTTCACTCAAACCCAGGTTCTTCCGCAACACCGAACTCGGCGTGTGCGCGACCCACTCCGAAAGCAGGAACGTGTTGTCCTCGGAGAACATGCCTTCGTCGAATACGAGCAAAAATTCGCAACCGTGGGGACCCAGACCCTGAATCGAGTGCGGATATCCGGCGGGGAAGTACCAAAGGTCGTTTTTCTCCACATCGTCGATATACATCCTCCCGTCCGGCGTCAGAATAGTAACTCGTGCGTTGCCGTACAGCATGATGGCCCACTCATCCGCGGTGTGCCAATGCAGTTCACGAAAGCTGCCCTTCGTAAGCCTCATGTTGACGCCGGCGAGTTCCTTCGAAGACGGCAATTCCCGCTGTGTGACCTGGTGAGTCCAGCCGCCTTCCTGAACGCGCCTTTTTGTGAGATCGAACGAATACCAGATCGGCCCGACGTCGCCGTGATCGGTCGGAGGCGGGGTGTTCGAGTTCGGATTCGCGGCGAGCATCGCCTTGTTTTCCGGCCCGGGATTGCTGATGGAGCCGTCCTTTTCAGCCGCGGTCGCACTCGCGCGTGTTTGGGCCTCCGCGGTCATTCGCGCAACGGCGGCCCCGCCGAGCGCGGAACCTAAGGTCAGCAAATTTCTCCTTGAAATCGTGGTCATTATCGATTTGTCCCCTTCTTGAGCACTCATCACGATCCCAGAATAAGGAGATTGTGCTTCGGAACAAACGACCAAGCGGATGCTTTCGAACCTACTCTTTCGGGTGTATTTCGAGGCTTATAAGTGAAGGATGCCGCGTCGCAGAGCGATCGTGACGGCTTCCGTCCGATCGCTTGCGCCTAGCTTCGATAGAAGATTCCGGACGTGCATTTTCACGGTGTCTTCGGCGACGAACAACTCCGCCGCGATTTCTTTATTGCGCCTTCCGGCGGAGACAAGTTGGAGGACTTCAAGCTCGCGAGGGCTGAGCTGGTCGTCCGATAAATGCTCGGCAAGAGTTTGAGCGAGCGCCGCGGGTATGCGCCGCTTCCCCGCGGCTACCATGCGAATCACATCCAGCAGCTCCTCGCGCACCATGCCTTTGGCCACGTAGCCTTGCGCGCCGGCCTCCATCGCTTCGCGAATATCGGCATCGCCTTCAAAGGAACTGAGAACCACCACCTTGGCATTCGGGAATTCGGATCGAATCGTGCGGATCGCGTCAAAACCGCTCATATCGGTGAGACGGAGATCCATCAGTGTGACATCGGGCCTGATGTTCCGATACTGCTCCAGCGCCTCCCGCCCGGTCGACGCGGAGGCCGCCAGCAGCATATCGGGCTGCAAATTGAGGATGGCGCCGATCCCTTCGCGGACCACCGCATGATCGTCAACGCATAGGACGCGGATCTTTTTCATCGATAGTCACGACCGGTTGAATCGTAAATCAGATGCTCGGGAACATCCAGGCATACTTCGGTTCCTTCACCCACCCGGCTCAGGATCGACAGTGTCGCGCCAATCCGTCCGGCCCGTTCGCGCATACCTGTAATTCCATGGTGCCCGGCCTTCCCGAGATTCAAGGTGCCCTCATCGATTCCCCTGCCATTATCCTTCACGCGGATACTGAGTCCGCCCCGGCCGTAACTCAGCAGGACATGAACTCGCCGTGCATTGGCGTGTTGCAGTGCGTTCGCGATCGCCTGGCGTCCAATCTGCAAAACGTCCTGGCCCGCGATTCCATTCAACGGCCGTTCTTCGCCTTCCGTCAGGACGTCCACCTCTGGACCTGCGGTCGCCGGAAAGTCCTTCGCGATCTGCGCGAATGCGCGCACCAGATCGTCGGAGGCCAGCGCCTGGGTCCGTAGGTCGCTCAGCGCGCGCCGCCCTTCGGTCATTGCCGTCTTCGACAGTCGTAGCGCCTGTCCAGGGGCTTCCTGGCGCTCGCGTCAGCCCCGAGTAACTCATCCGTGACTTCCAGCTGCAAGCTGATTCCGAGGACGTTTTGCAGCAGGTTATCGTGCAACTCCTGTGCGATGCGCGTGCGCTCCGCCAGCCTCTCCTCGAATCGCGTCCTCAAAATCCCCGTCAATTGCCAGACTCTCCAGCGATACACGCCAAAGGCGAGCATTAAAGTTAAGATTCCGCAGAGGACTTTAAACGCGGACGTCTGATAAAAAGCTGGAAGAAGGTCGAACTGCAAAGCCGCGCCGGCTTCGTTCCAAACACCGTCGTTGTTGCATGCCAGAACGCGGAAACGGTACTGCCGCGGCGGTAGGTTCGTATAGAAAGCCTGGCGCCGGGTATCCGCTTCCTGCCATGCGAGGTCATAGCCTTCGAGCATGTAGCGAAACCGGACTCGCCTCGGCTCCACAAAGCTGAGTGCGGTGTATTCGAATTCCACATCGCGAGTTCGCGGCTGTAGGCGGATCGGCTGCGCGATATCCATGCGCACGCCGTCGGCCGTCATGGCTTCGATTTGAACGGGAGGGGCGACGGGATTCTTTGTAAGCCGCAGCGGGTCGATGATGCCGACGCCCTCGGACATTTCAAACCAGATTTCTCCGTCTGCCGTTTGGACGGCTGGTGATTGTCCGTTACGGCTAGGATTCCCGCGCAAACCGGAGCCGCTGTCGAACAGATCGAATTCAATCCGGCCCGATCTGTGCTGTGCGGCCGCGTCGAGCGACGTTCGCTTGATGCTGGCAATCCCAAAACTGTAACCGACCCATAGCAGCCCATGGGGATCGCTCAATATCCATAAAACCCGATCGCCGGGCAAGCCGTCGGCGCTGGACCAGGATACAAATCTCGATGATACGAATCTCGATCCGTCAAAGCGGCTCAGGCCCGTTTCGGCCCCAATCCAAACTGTGCCGTCGTCGTCGGCGGCTATCGAAGTAATGGAGCCTCCCGGCAAGCCGTCGTGGTCGGAATACGCGCGAAACCGCCCATTCTCAAAGACGACCACCCCTCCGTCCCGAAGTCCGAACCAAACACGCCCGCTGGAATCGACCGCGGTACTCAGAACCCGCTTTCCTCTAAGCAGAGGCTCTCTCGAGAAATCGTCGGTATGCCCGCCGGACCATCGAAACAATCCGCGGATCGCATCGCAGAGCCACACGTCATCGCGCGAATCGATGGCGATTGCCGTGACCCGTGTCAGTTCCGGGAACAAACGAACGGACTCACCCTTGATCCCCCTGACGACTCCGGTGGCCGTCCCAGCCCACAATCTGCTCTGCCTGTCCGCCGCGATTGCGCTCACCTCCGCGCCTTTCAAATACAGGTCCCGATGTCCGTGATCGATCCGGCTCACTCCCCGGGATGTAGCGGCCCAGAGGTCCCCGTTGGGCGCCGCCGCGAGGGCGACAACCTCGTTGCTGGCCAATCCGTCCCGGCTGGTAAGGCTCCTGAGGTTGCTGTCGTGCAGGCGCTGGAGTCCGTTCCGCGTGCCCACCCACAGGTTGTGCTCGCGATCTTCAAAAAGTGACGAAACCGAATCGTCCACCAGTCCCGCGGATTGCGTCCACTGTTGCAGTGTTCCATCGTCGGAGCCAACCCGGAAAAGCCCGGAGCCAGGTGTTCCGATCCAGGTTGTCCCCTCGCTGTCGCGAAGCACCGTGTCGATGTTGAGCCTCGCCGTCGCGCGGCCCGATCTCAGGGGAGCATCCA
This sequence comes from Bryobacterales bacterium, assembly GCA_963698105.1. Lineage (GTDB taxonomy): Bacteria > Acidobacteriota > Terriglobia > Bryobacterales > Bryobacteraceae > Palsa-187. The sequence goes on along the minus strand of CAVOPN010000014.1, from coordinate 62,892 downwards.
CGGGCCCACTCAGGCCGTCTTCTCGCGTTGCCCAGATTGCTCCGTTCGCAGCCTGGCTGAGCCACATTCGGCCAGACGGTATTTTCGTGAATCGATTCTGCTCAATCCGTCCCGCTCCTTCCTCAGTGCTCACCCACACATATCCGCTCCCATCCTGGAGCGGCCCGGAGAGCAAATTTGACGGCAGCGGGATGATAACGGGGGCGGAGGACAATTGCCCCGCTACATATTGAAGCAAGCGATCTCTAGTGGCCACCCAAACTGCGCCATCTCGATCTTCCAGGATCGTCTGGACGCCCGTCGCTCCCGATCTTACCGATACGAGGTTTTCTCCTCGAACCCGCCCGACGATTCCCGTCTCGGTCCCTACCAATAAACTCCCATCACGTGCAGAGTGAAGAGCATTGACCACCCCCAACCCTTGTTGGTTTCTAGTGCGCCATTGAATAAAGCGGACACCGTCGAATCTGAACAGGCCGTCAGTTGTGCCCAACCAGATGTATCCTTCAGCGGTTTGAGCAATCGCCCGAATGAACGTCGACCGCAGCCCGTCCCTGTGCCCCCAGGTAGTCGATGCATATTCCGGGAAGGATGTCCTGGTATCCAGTGCATTCGCGGGAACAAGGATAGTGCAGAGAATGAGATAACCCGCCCAACCGAACCGACGCTGAAACCAGGCGAAGACGACCAGCATTAGGCGAACCTTCCTGCAATTTTCCCATTTTCACGCAACGCCAAGGTGTCGGTGGCGCAGGCGGTTTCGCCTGCGATTCGAGGGTCCGGCGACTTCCTCATTAACCTCTAGCGCTCTCCTAGGGTAAAGTGCTTCCATGTTCCCGGCCCGATCGTCAGCCCAAGAACTGACAGCATCACCGGAATTTCAGCCTTCGTGTTTCCCGACCCTATGATTCACGCTTCCACGCCGGTCACGAGTATTCCAGCAATGGGAGTCCAGAACATACAGCAAGCGCCGCCAATTAGTTTGTTGAACCCTCGATCTCTTCACCGGCATGTCCCCGCCCGGATCAATTCGCTGCTCGAAGATCACCAGGGGAAAATCTGGCCTTTGTGGCCACGCCATCAGCCAGTCGGATATGGCCGTCCTGCCTGCCGCCGGGAATTCATTCGCCAATGATTTTTACCAGCACTCGTTTCCTGCGCCGCCCATCGAACTCGCCATAGAAAATCTGTTCCCAAGGCCCGAAATCCAGTTTCCCCTTGGTGATCGCCACCACCACCTCGCGGCCCATCACCTGGCGTTTCAAGTGCGCGTCGGCGTTGTCTTCACCGGTACGATTGTGCAGGTATTCAGTCGTCGGCGCATGCGGGGCGAGCCTCTCCAGCCATTTCTCGTAGTCCTGATGCAGGCCGCTTTCGTCGTCGTTGATGAACACCGAAGCCGTGATGTGCATCGCGTTAATCAGTGCCAGCCCCTCGCGGATCGTCGATTCGGCCACGCAGGTTTCCACTTGACCAGTGATGTTCACGAAGCCGCGGCGCGTCGGTATCTCGAACCACAGATCTTTGCGATAGCTCTTCACGATTCAATGGTAATCTGAGGACAGCCGCATGCGATTCCGTTCGGCACTTTTGCTGTTTGCCGCCGCCTTGGGAGTCTGGGGAATTTTGCGCGCGCAGAAGCCTTTCAAGCAATATCAAGCCGCGGAATATGAGGATTTTCCTCTTCCTCCCGATTGGAATCAGAAGACCGAATGGACCCGCGCCCGCCTGAAATATCCCAGCGTCGGACGCCGCCGCTTCGGACTCGATCTGAACTGGACCATCGATTTTCCCCGCTCCGACCGGCATCTGCTCGAAGGCGTGCGGCGGCTCACCCGCATCGATACCCGGTCCGTAGAGCAGGTAGTCGAGGCGGACGGCTCGGACGACATCTACAACTGGCCCATGCTGTATGCGGTTGAAGTGGGCCATTGGACCCTCCCCGACGATCAGGCCGCTCAGCTTCGCGATTTTCTGTTGCGCGGCGGTTTCCTCATGGTCGACGATTTCCACGGCGACGAGCCGTATAGCCGGGTCTACAGCGAGTGGCGGGTGTTTTTGGAAAGCATGGTCAAAATTTTCCCGGACCGCCCCATCGTGGATCTGGAAGATTCGAATCCCATCTTTCACACCATTTACGATCTCGATAACCGCTTCCAGGTGCCCGGCTGGCAGTGGTATCGCAGCGGCCGGACGTATGAAGCCGGAGAAACGGGCAAGGTCCCGCACTGGCGCGCGATCTTCGACGACAAAGGCCGCGTGATGGTCGCGATCTGCCACAACATGGATCTGGGCGATGCCTGGGAGTGGTCGGACGACCCCCGCTACCCCGAAAAATGGGCCTCCCTAGCCTACCGAATCGCCATGAACTACTTCATCTACGATTTAACCCACTAATTTCCGAAGCGTATATATATGCCCCTTTGGACCACCGAAGCGAGTGTGTGGCGCGCGCCTCCAGGCGTGCCGTGTCGACGTTCTTGATGTTCTTAAGGACCCAACTCCACCCTAGATAACAATCCCGTCCGTGCGAAAGCATCGCTCCACCGTTTTGAACCGCGGAATTCCGGCCTCCTGAAGCAGCGCCGTACCATCCCTCCAAAAACTGAGGAACTCCCTCTTCTCCCCCGTAACATAAAAATGCCGCAAGTATGCCGCATCGCAAGCCGCATAATCCGCGAACCACTGATCAACATCCCGAACACCGCTCTCATGCAACAGCGATAGCGCATACCCCGCCGCCTCCCGCTCATACTCCATCAACCCCGGCAGCGCATCCCCGCTCACCGGAGGCGTCTGCGGACGCCCCAGATCGTAAGCCATGGGATCCGTGTTCCACTGCACCGTATGCCCAAACAAATGCGCCAACAGGAACAGCCTCTGCTCCGCCGTGACAGCGCAGTCGAGGTGAATCTCCACCCCGTTCAGATCGCCGGTGAGAGGATCCGGAATGTCCCTGGTAACCACGCGGATGCCGTAGCCCTCTTCGATCCGGCGCTCGACCTTCCCGCAAAATACGTCAAACGGTAACATCTAAACTCTTTCATTCTATGTGATTGGCCGCCACGGAACCCCATGGGCACGCTCTTCGTAGTAGTAGAATGAGGATCGAAGAAAGAGGCTGCTGTGATTCTGGGGAAATTCTGGAGCGCGTTTCGGGCGCAAATCAATAAGATCGCAAATGTTTTCTGGGAAGCGGATCCGATTGCGCAGATGCAGTACGAATACGACACCGCCGTCGAGCAGATGAAGGACGGTCGTCAAGGGTTGGAGACCTATCGAGCTTTGGTCGAGCGAGTTTCGCGCCAGGTAGCCATAGGCCGCGATCACGTTCAAAAGCTCGAAACACAAACAAAAACTTATTTGAAAGCAGGCGAGCGCGACGCTGCGGCGAAGTTCGCATTGGAATTGCAAAAGGCGAAAAAGGACCTGGCGGCCAATGAGCAGCAGCTCAACATGCATGAAGAGGCTTACGGCAACAATCTCAAGAAGATCCAGCACGCCACCAAGAAGCTCAGCGACGTTCGCGAAAAAATTCAGAAGTACGATGCCGAGTTGAAGATGAGCTCCGCCGAAGCCGAAGTGGCCAAGCTCGCGCAATCCTTCAACATGGATATCACCACCGATTTCGGCAAAATCGAAGAGGTGATCCAGGGCAAAATCGATAAGAACCGCGCCAAGGTTCGCGTGGCCGCAGATTTATCGCAGGAAGGCATCGAATCGATCCAAGCCGAGGAGCGCGTCGAAAAGGCCATGGCCGAAGATGCCCTCACGCAGTTCGAACAGGAATTGGGATTGCGTTCGCCCGAAACCACCAAGCTGGCCGACGCCGCCAAGGACCTTGGCCCCGCGGTTACCGACGAAAAAGCCACGCAGACGTCCCACAATTAAACGCACATTCGAGGTGAAAATTCTATATGGCTAGCGGAAATCCGAAGCCTGCATTTTATTTGGCTGTCCTGGCTGTGGTATTGGGTCTGGTCGGCTTCGCCCTGTGGCGCCTCGGCGCGCTGCCCGGCGTCAAAACCACCAAAATTTCGAAAGACGAAATGACCACCGAGACCGAAGCCCCGGACGCCGGCGGCATCACCACAGCCAAGGAATATAAATATGTTCCCGCCGCGAAGCTTCCTCCCGTTCAAGGTATCTCCAGCTACAAACCCCTGGCCGATCGCACCGTGCGATTCGCGATCAACGTGTGGGCCGGATGGGCCCCGATTATCTTCGCCAACAACGGCTTCAAAGCGGGCAAAATCTGGAGGAGTCCCGGGGGCAAAGACTTCAAAGTCGAGCTGATCCTGATTGACGATCCGGTAGCCATGCGCGACGCCTACGCCGCCGGAAATGTCCACATCGGCTGGGGCACCCTGGACATGGTTCCCCTCTTCATGGAGGCTCTGCACAAGGATTCCCGCGTCATGCCCAGAATCTTTCAGCAAGTCGACTGGTCCAACGGCGGCGATGGAATCGTAGTCCGCGATTCCGTGAAAAGCATCGCCGACCTGCGCGGCAAAACCGTGGTCCTCGCGCAAAATTCGCCCTCCCACTTTTTCGTCCTCAACGCTCTGATCAACGGAGGCGTCCAGCCCTCCGAAGTAAATTTCAAATTCACTCAGGACGCCTTCCAAGCCGCCGCCGCCTTTAACGCCGATAAAAAAATCGCCGGCGCCGTTAGCTGGTCGCCCGACATTTATAACCTCGCGAAAGTCAAAGGCAACCGCATGCTCGTGACCACCACCACCGCGAACAAACTGATCGCCGACATCTGGTTCGCCCGGGCCGATTTCGCCAAAGACAATCCCGACATCATCGAAGGACTCGTCCGTGGAATTTTCGACGGCATGGACGCGTTGAAAGACCAGAACAACAAAGCCGCCGCCGCCAAACTGATGGCCGCCGGCTACTCCATCCCCGAAGCCGACGCGCTCAGCATGCAAGGCGACGCGCACTCCACCAACTGGGCCGAAAATCAGGAGTTCTTCCTTAATCAGAACAACCCCACCAACTTCGAGCGTACCTGGAATACTGCCTATTACCTCTATAAACGTATCGGCGCAGTCTCCGATAAAACCGAGTTCGATCAGGTCATGGACTTCAGCGTCCTTCAGAAACTCGGCAAAGAAGCGAAATATTCCAGCCAGAAAAACGAATACGACGTACAATTCGCCCCCGCCACCGCCTCCTCCATTCAAGGCGAGTCCGACGAGATTCTCACCAAAACAGTCGTGATTCACTTCTACCCGAACTCCTGGGACCTCGCCAAGAAAATCACCGACACCACCGACGGCAAATCTGTAGAAAAACTCTACGACCCCAACGCCGCGTTCGTAGTCGAAGAGATCGGCAAAATGGCCGGCCAGTTCGGCGCCGCCCGCATCATTATAGAAGGGCACTCCGATTCTTCGATGAAGGATCGCATCCCCGAGTCCGCCGTGCAGGAGCTTTCGGCCAACCGCGCCAACGCCGTGAAGGAAGCGATTCTGAAAAAATTCCCCACGCTCCAGCCCAATCAGTTCACAGTGTCCGGCATGGGATGGTCCCGTCCCGCCGATCCCGCCGATCCCCTGAACCAGGCCAAGAACCGCCGCGTCGAGGTAAAGGTTTATCCGCTGGAAGCCACGAAGTAATGGGGAAAACCCCGAGCCTTTTCGATCTCAGGATCGCTCCGCCTCCGCCCACCAGATGGGCCATCGGAGCCGCCGCCGTCGGCATGATTTTCGCGCTCTGGTTCATCGCCACAGTAGGCGCGACCGCCGAGCAGCGCTGGGTATCGCCCGTAATCCTCCCTTCGCCCGTTGAGGTCGCGAGAAGCTTCAAACCTCTCTGGTATGAGCGCGGATTACTAGACAGCATCATCGCCACCCTGCGCCGCGTACTGGCCGGATTCGGCCTGGCGATTCTAATCGGAGTCCCTCTAGGGATCGCGGCCGGATCCTGGCGAGTCCTAGAAGCCGCCGTCATGCCCGTAGCCCTGTTCGCGCGCAACATCCCGGTGGCCGCGTTAATCCCCCTGACCATCCTGTGGTTCGGCATCGAAGAAACGCAAAAAGTAATGTTCATCTTCATAGCCTGCGTGCCGTTCGTCTATTCCGACTCCGTCCACGCCATCACCTCGGTCCCCGACCGCTACGTAGAAACCGCCACCACGCTAGGCGCATCCCGATCGCAAGTGATCCGCAAAGTCCTGGTCCCCTTGGCTCTCCCCGATATCTACAAAAGCCTCCGCTCCCTCTTCGGCCTGGCCTTCGGCTACATCATGCTAGCCGAACTGATCAACGCCGAGCACGGCCTAGGCTATCTCCTATCCACCAGCCAGCGCCGCGGCTTATCCGAACACATCATCCTGATCCTGATAGTAATCGGCGCCCTGGCCTACAGCATCGACCGTTTCCTAGGCTGGGTCCAGCACGGCCTCTTCCCCTACAGAGAGGACGCCGACTAATGACCCGGCTCTTTTTTAACCACTTATGGATGCCGTTGTGGCGCACGCGCCCACGCGTGCCGCGTCGACATTCATGTCGACGCGTCTTTGCTTCCGCACCAATAGCGATGAAACCCGCGAAAAATGGGGACTGCCTACTCTGTCCCAAGGCGTCCGCAAACCGCCAGAGCGGCAAAATGCGACTCCGCCGCGTGGACAGAGCGGGCTGTCCCCACTTTTCGCCCCAGCCAATCAACTCGACCAACGTCCATTCCGTTATACCCGCGAAAATCGGGGACTGCCAACTCTGTCCCAAGGCGCCCGCAATCGCGAAAGTGCCACAGAGCGGGCTGTCCCCACTTTTCGCCCCAGCCACTCAACTCGACGAACGCCCGTTCCGATGTCGAGAGTGTCCACGTTAAATCGCCCCTAAGAGACTGAATAATGCCCGACGACCTCATAGTCGAATTCAAAGGAGTAACCAAATCCTACGGCCCAACCACCGCCATACGCGACATCTCCTTCGAAGTCGAAAATAAACCGGGCCGAGGCGAGTTCGTCTCCCTCCTAGGCCCCTCCGGCTGCGGCAAATCCACCATCCTCCGCCTGATAGCCGGACTTCGCCCCCAATTCCCCGCCACCACCGGCACCGTAAAAGTGATGGGCAAACCCGTCGAAGGACCCGGCCCCGACCGAGGCATGGTATTTCAGGACTACACCTCCTTCGACAACCGCACCGTCCTAGACAACATCGCCTTTGGCCTGGAATGCGCCGGAGTCTCCCGCAAAGAGCGCGAAACTCGCGCCCGCGACTGGATCGCCAAAGTCGGTCTCAACCCCCTCCGCGACGCCCAAAAATTCCCGCACCAATTATCAGGAGGCATGCGCCAGCGCGTCGCCATCGCGCGTACTCTGATCCTTTCGCCGCACATCATCTTAATGGACGAACCCTTCGGCGCCCTCGACCCCGCCACCCGCCTCAACATGCAGGACCTCCTCATCGGCCTCTGGCGCGAGCAGGAAGCCACCGTGTTTTTCGTCACCCACTCCGTCGAAGAAGCCGTCTTCCTGGGCGACCGCATCTACATCCTCGGCGGCTCCCCCGGCACTATCATTAAGGAAATGGAGCTTCCCAGCCCCGACCGCCCCGCCCGCAACATGCAGCGCGACCCGCACTTCAACGAAACCGTCTTCGCCCTTCGAGACATCGTCGAACAAAGCGAGGTCCGCAAGTGAAAACCCCCGCGGGCATCGCGGAGTATCTCAAGCGCGCCTTCCTCTACCGCTGGAATCTCCTCTTCTTCCTCGGCGGAGCTGCCGGCGCCGCCATCTCCCCCTGGCCCGACGCGATTCTTCCCCTGGTCATGGCTGCCGAAATAACCTTCTTAGGCGCCTTAGTTTCCCGCCCCAAATTTCGCGACGCCATCGACGCCCAGGTTCACAAAGAAGCGTCCACCACCACCGGCGAATCGTTGGCCGATATCCTAAACTCCATTCCTCCCGAAGCCCGCCGCCGCTTCGAAACCCTCCGCCAGCGCTGCCTCGAAATGAAATCCATCGCCCGCGGCGTCAGCGGCCAGCCCGCGTCGTCCTCTGAAGATCTAAGCACCCCCGCCCTCGATCGCCTACTCTGGATCTTCCTCCGCCTCCTAGTCTCGCAGCAGGCCCTGGACCGCTTCCTCCACTCCATGAACGAACCCGAAATCCGCGCCCGTATCGAAGAAACCAAATCAAAGTTGGCAACATTAACCGCCCAGGACGAGCGCATCAAACACTCCCTGACCGACAGCATCGCCGCCCAGCAGCTCCGCCTCGAAAACTACAAAAAGGCCAATGAAAACTCCGAATTCGTGCGCCTGGAACTCGACCGCATTGAAGCCAAAATCCAAGCCTTAGTAGAATCCACCGTCAACCGCCAGGACCCCGACGCCCTCTCGAGCCAGATTGAAGGCGTAGCCGCCAGCGTCCAATCGACAGAAGCCGCCATCCGCGAACTCCAGCAGATCACCGGCGTCGTAAACCAGATGCAGGAGCCCCCCCAAATCCTCGACGCCGACTGGCGAAAGGTCCCGCAATGACCGCCGCCCATCGCCACGGCAAAATTCCCGAATGGTTTCCTGCATGGGCCGCCGAACTCTCTGAGCTCTACTTCTCCGGCTCCACGTCGCTGTTCGTCCTTCACGGCAACGTGCACGACCTCGTCCCCCTGTCTGCCGACGGCTCAGCCTACGGCGCGGCAGCCGATTTCCTGGCCGAACAGGTCTTCGGCCGCTGGGACCTGGTCCTCTACTACGATCTCGCCCGAGGCCTCCGAGCCTTCGCCGGACGCGACGCCGCGCGCCTCAAGGAAATGGTCGTCCGCGCCAATGAAAAAGTCGGCGATCTCGCCCTGGCCCGCAAGGACTCCTCTACCGCCTTCGCCCTGCTCGACCGCTTCGTCCAGAACAACATCATGGCCGGCGACGACAGCGCCAGCGCCGCCATTCTCATCGACCACGCCTCCTTCCTGATGCCCTCCGGCGACCCCGGCCGCCTGAGTCCGGCGGCATCGCAGCAGGTAGTGACCCTCCTGAACTGGGCCGCCAGCCCGCACGTAAAACGCCTCAACATGGCCATGATTCTGATGGACGAAAGCGCCGCCGCGTTAAGTGAGCGCGTCACCTCGAATCCCTATGTCGCGCGAATTGAAGTGCCGATGCCCGACGCCTCCGCCCGCGCCAAATTTCTCCATTACGCCCTCGAAGGCCGCGACTTGCATGACGTCTCCGATTACACGGAAGCCGAGCTGACCCACTTCACCGCCGGAATCTCCAACGTCGATATCAACGTAATGGTCCAGTCCGCCTTCGAATCCGCTCACAAGCTCGACGCCTCCCGCATGCGCGGCCTAAAAAAGGAACTGATCGAACGCCAGTGCCGCGGACTCCTCGAATTTATGGAGCCCAAGTGGACCACCGACGTCCTCGTAGGCCACGCCTCCGTCAAACAGCGCCTCCGCGAAGACGCGCAATTGCTGCAGCGCGGCGACACCGAAACTCTGCCCATGGGCTACCTGGTCTGCGGACCCGTCGGCACCGGGAAAACGTTCCTGGCTCAATGCATGGCCGGAGAAATGGGCGCCCCCTGCCTGGTGCTCAAAAATTTCCGCTCCAAATACGTCGGCGAAACCGAGGGGAACCTCGAACGCGTCCTTGGCGTATTACGAGCCATGGGACCTGTAGTCGTGGTCATCGACGAAGCCGACGCCGCGCTCGGCAATCGCGAACAGGAAGGCGATTCCGGCACCTCCAGCCGCGTGTTTTCCTTGATCGCCGCGCAGATGGGCGACACCAGGTATCGAGGCAAAATTCTTTGGATGCTGCTAACCTCGCGTCCCGATCTTCTCCCCATCGACCTCAAGCGCCAAGGCCGCGCCGAAGTTCACATCCCTCTTTTTTACCCCACCCAGCAAGACGAGCTGCGCGCGATGTTCCAAGCCATGGGCCGCAAAGCCGGCATTAAATTGGCGCCAGAAGACATCCCCGACGTCCCGTTAACCGGCCGCCTCTCAGGCGCCGATATCGAAGGAATCGTGACCCGAGCCGCCCGCCGCAGCCGCCTTCTCGGCGAATCCGGCATCACCAGAATCGCCCTCGAACGCGAGCTAGCCGGCTTCCTCCCCTCGTTAGAAGGGCTAGAAAAAGAGATGCAGGAAATCGCCGCGATGTTAGAATGCACCGACGCCGAGTTCCTCCCCGAATCCTTCCGCGAGCGCGTCCAGCAGCCCGGCGGCAGAGAGCGCCTGCAGCATCGTTTCTTAGAATTGAAAGGTATCTTATGACCAGAATCAGTTGGTTCGATGAACACACCCACATGCCCGTGATCGACGAGCAGGTGCAGAAATTGTCGACGTTTGTAGACGCCATGGCCGACGGCGTAATCGACGACAAGGAGCTCCAGCAACAGCAATTGAGCGTAGTAGAAGCCATGAAGTCCGTAGAAAGCAGCCTAAGCGACGACCAGCACGACAAGGTTACAAGGCTGATGATCGAACTAAGCGCCTACAACGTAATGCGCCTCCTCCACGAACTCCAACAAACCCGCCGATTAAAAGGCTAATATTCTGAAACCCGCGAAAAGCGGGGACTGCCTACTCTGTCCCAAGGCGGCCACAATCCGCAGGCGTCCCATACCTGCGACGCCGCAGTGGACAGAGCGGGCTGTCCCCACTTTTCGCCCCGGCCACTCAACTCGACAAACGCCCGTTCCACTGTCCCCACTTTTCGCCCCGGCCACTCAACTCGACAAACGCCCGTTCCACTGTCCCCACTTTTCGCCCCGGCCACTCAACTCGACAAACGCCCGTTCCACTGTCCCCACTTTTCGCCCCGGCCACTCAACTCGACAAACATCCGTTCCACTGTCCCCACTTTTCGCCCCGGCCACTCAGTAACTCGCATCGCTTTTATCCCTCGATCCTAAGGCCTTCTTTGTACGCCCTCAGAACCAATGGCCCATTGAACGCCCCCACGTGACGGGTACCAACGCCTCATTGTCCCTTATCCCGGAAGATCCTAAGATCATCCCAGAGACAAAGGACACACGAATGACAAACAACTCCTCACTCGTTTTCGTTTAACCGCTCCAACCTCGCAGCTTCAAAAGCGCCGATAACAACCGCTCTTTTTAGACATCATTCGAGCCCGGATTCTTTCGCCTTAAAACTGACTTCGCCTAAGTTCCTTAAAATGAATTACTTAAGTCCAATATCCATTGTAATAACCGCGTGCCTGACACTTTGTGGAGAGACCCCCAAAGAAACCGGCATCAGGATCTCGATCAAGACTTTCGGAGCCCAGGGAGACGGCGTCACCGACGATACGGCAGCCATCCAGAGCGGATTGAATGCCGCCTGTGGCGACAGCTTCTCCATCTCGAATATCACCGGAGCGGGAATCTCTCCCATGGTCATCACCACCTCATCGCCACACAGTTTCATGAATGGCTCTTTTGTCAGGATTGCAGGAGTCGAAGGAAACACCAACGCCAACGGCGGCTGGATCGCCACCGTCCTTTCTCCGACGAAAGTTTCCGTCGCCGCCAGCGGCAACCGAGCATACATCTCCGGCGGAAAGATTAGTGAGCGCGCCATCGCGGACCTTTACTTCCCGGCGGGAACGTATAACATCAGCTCGCCCCTGGTAACCGGATGCGCCATGACACTAACCGGCGACGGACCCACAGCCAGCATTATTTTTCAAACTCATCAGTACACGCTGATGCACGGGATCGTCGCGAACTATCCGCTGACCATGCAGGATATCGCTGTCAACACCACTCCGCTCAAAGTCGATTACGCTATGATCGGAGTCTTCGGAGGCACTTCTGTGGCAGCCGCCCCCATGCTCGGATACACCTTCAAATTTGTCCGCTTCAATTCCTCCGGTTTCAATTTCGGCATGGATATTAACGGCACCAGTGAAACCGATCTGCTGGCCTCGATCACCGTGGACCACTGCAATCTATCGGTAGGCACCCAGGCCAACGCCGTGAGCCAGCCCATCAACGCCGCGAACGCCGTGTTTCTCACTGTCACCAATTCAATACTTACAGGAGACAGTGTTCCCGGAGGAGCAATCAATAACGACCACGCGATTTATACTCTCGCAGTTCGCGGCGTGCTCATCCGGAACAACGTCCTTCAGAATCACGGTAACTCCGCCATCAAACTTTTGCAGGGAGGGTTTCACTCTCCTTCCTGCCCTACGATCCAGAACTACACTTCATGGACCATCGAAAATAACCAAATTGTCGGATCCACCATGGCCATCGCCGTCTATTCCTACTGCGCCCTTGTCATGCCTTCGATCGTGATATCGAATAACTCCATTTCCAATGCTCTCGATAGCTACCTCGGAGACTACGCCGCGGTTTATGTGGAATCCAACTGTCAGTCGAACATGTTGAACGTGCTCAGCAGCGGCAACACCTTCGCTAACCTGGGGCTCGGCGGCATTGTCCTGGCTTCCGAAATCGAGCCCGATTCCACCTGCACCGCGCGCACCTCGAAAGGAACCATTTCGAACTTCACCAGCACCGGCGATACTTTCCGTAACTGGTCCATGACTTCGCCCGGCACTTTCCCAGCGATCAACAGCACCGGCTCGAATCTGACCAGCGCATCGATCTCGGGGATGACCACCGATGGCAGCGCGAACCCCTCGTTGAACCTTTCCTCTTTCGCCTATGTGACTCTGCGCTAACTTCTGAAACTCGGCAGCGGCATAGAGAGTCTTCTCTATATGCTGCCTATCGGTGAAAAGAAGGAAACCAACCGCCGCGCAGGCGCCATGGCATGCCGCCGCAAGTTTCTACGTTTCTTTCCGGGAGGGTTTTCAGACCCCACCTACATTGCCTGGGAGAGAGACTATAAGTGGGAAGCGCACCAGCGCTGGCAGGCGAGTCTCGGCAGGTTTGAGTTCGAAGCGCTGCTGGCGCGCAAAAAGTATGACGAAGTCGCCAAGCGGGCGATTCAGATTGAGTCGCGCACCAATCTGCTGTTTTCTTTCGAAAAAATGGCGCTGCGAGACGCCGTTCGCACCCCCGCCGGAGCGCGCACCTTCGCCGCCGGACTCCATGACTTCCTTCACGGCTCCCAACCCGCGCCGGTAAAGTTCGACCGCTGGTGCGAGACCGTAGCATCGCTGCCCCGGAAGCAGACGAGGGTTCTGACCTGGCCCGTGGTTACGGTATTCGGCTTTATTGCCTTGCCGTCGCGGCATTTCTTTCTGAAGCCCATGGTCACTCGCAAGGCCGCGCAAGAGTATGGGCTAGAGTTTCGCTATCAATCCCGCCCCAATTGGGAGACCTATGCGAATGTTCTGGAGATCGCAAAAATCGTCCGCCGCGACTTAGCCAATTTGCAGCCGCGCGACCTGATCGATATCCAATCTTTCTTATGGGTCCAAGGCTCCACCGAATACGACTAGCTGTGTGTGGCGCGCGCCTCCAGGCGTGCCGACGTGCCCCGGCTTCTACATGAAACTCGCGAAAAGTGGGGACTGCCCACTCTGTCCCAAGGCACCGCAATCCCGCAGGAGTCCCATACCCCCGACGCCGCGTGGACAGAGCGGGCTGTCCCCGCTTTCCGCCCCATGAGAGTATCGCCGTTAGCACAGTAATGTTGTATCTAACTGTGCGTTTACTCGCGAAAAGGGGAAAACTGCGAAAAGTGGGGACTGCCCACTCTGTCCCAAGGCACCGCAATCCCGCAGGAGTCCCATACCCGCGACGCCGCGTGGACAGAGCGGGCTGTCCCCACTTTCCGCCCCGCCCACCCAGCTTGACGCCAGGCCCAAATAGCATCAAACCCGCTGCATCCTCCGTAGCGTATACAGCTCCGGATTCACCGTTTTGTCTTTCAGTTTTTTCCAGTGGTCCTGCACGTGCAGCAGCCGCCCCGTGATGTGGTTCGATTGCTCCGATGCGAGAAAAACCGCCAGCTCCACCTGCTGATCGGGCGGCACCCCTCCGGTCAGCCGCACCTGTTGCGCGTCTTCGATCTCCCTCCATCCCGCCCGCTCCCCCGCGGCCAGAATCTGATCCGTCATGTGCGTATAACTCCCGCCGGGCGACATGCAATTAATCTGCACGTTGTGCTCGCACACTTCCTCCGCCACGCTTTCGACGAAGCGCACCAGCCCCGTTTTGGTAGCCGCATAAAGGGAAAAATTCGGACGGCCCTGCCGCGCTCCTCCGCCCGTCACCACGATAATTTTTCCGCACCTCCGCTCGATCATCTGCGGAAGCACCGCGCGGCAGCAATTCAGGACCCCCGTGAAATTGGTTTCGATGGTTTCCTGCCACGCCTTGGGAACCGTATCCACAAACGGTCCGATCGGCCCCTGTACCCCCGCCGCGCATACCAGCACGTCGATCCCGCCCAGGTCGATCCGCATCTGGTGCATCACCGCCGTCATCCGCTCATAGTCGCGAACATCCGCCAGAATACGCGACGCGGACCCTCCCGCATGACCGATTTCGAGATGGCATAAATCGATCTCCGCTTTGCTCCGCGCCAGCAGCCCTACCTTCGCTCCGCGCGCCGCGAACCCGATCGCCAGCCGCTTCCCGATTCCGCGTCCCGCCCCCGTTACCAGAACGGATGCATTGTTTAAGGAGTGCACAACCTCACGTTACTGCATTGCGAGGTCGGGCGTAATCAAACCGGCTTCCACCCGGATCTCCACCGATTCGCCGCTGTCCAGCGGATACCGTCCGGCGATCCATGGCACGATCTGTTCCGTGCGCGACCACGCGATTTCCTTGTTGCCCTGAAACAACACTATGAATTCGTACTCGGTCCACCGGCAGACCAGGTCCTTGTGCCGGAACTGCGAGCCCAGCCGCGCCGCGACCTCCTTCGCAACCTCGTCGCGCACGTCCCCCGACAATTCGAACACCACCAGCACCGGCTCTTCTCCGCAGGCTCTTCGCTCGGCGATCTGGCGCTCCATTTCCTTGCGATTCATAAGGCCGGTCAGCCGGTCGGTGACCTCCGCGTCTTCGAGGCGTCGGCTCACCCCGGCCAGCTCCTCGCGCATCCTCAATACCATCGATTGCGAATCGTTGGTCATGCTTTCGACGCAGCCCAACAGTTGCGCGGCCTGTAGGGACACCACTTCAGAAAGATGTTCAGGCTCCGGCGGGTAGGGCGTCGTCTCCATCTGCGCCGCGAACTGCCGCAATCGCGCGCCGTAAAATTCCTGGCGCTGGGCTAGGGATTTCACGATGGTTTCCAGCGCTTCGATGGTCTTCTTCAACTCGACGCCGTGCTGCTCGACATAATACGCGGCCTTCTTCGCGTACTCCGCCAGCTCCTTTTCGACCGCCGCATTGCTTTCCGTCATCGCCTCCGACGTGGTTTCGAATGCCAGCCGCGATCGCAGCTGGCTCAGCCGATGTCTGTAAGGGCCGCCCACTTCCGGACACGCCGCGCCCACGCACTCCGAAACCGCCAGCAGCGTCGATAAATAGCTGGTGACCGCGATGTTTAGGGCGCTCAACTGCTCTGTATCTGTCATGAAGAAAATTCTGCTGATGAGTGTATCGGCAGAGTAGTAGTAAGAGACGATGAGGGGAACACCTTAAAAGAGGCTACGTTTTAAGAATTTCCCTCCGCCGAGATTTCTCCGGTTCAGGTCCACGATGGTCGATGAGATAAGAGTGAGCCCTCGTCTAATCGTCTTTTCTCTCGCGACTCTTTTCGCCGCCGGTCAAACACCCGTCGCCCTGACGTCTACCCCGGCGGCGCTATCGTTTGTATGGCAGGAAGGCGGCCTGTTACCAGCCGCGCAAACCATCAGCTTCAAGGCCGGCAGCAGCACCGCCGCCTTCTCGACTTCGCTCGCGCCGCTGGGCACGCAGTGGATCACGCTGACTCCTTCGTCCGGAAATCTGCCCGGATTGCTGAGTGTGCTGGTGAATCCCAGCGGCCTGCCCATCGGCGTCTGGACAGTGGATATTCAATTTACGGCGGCCGGCTTCGCGACCCTTACCGTGCCCGTCACGCTGACCGTGGTGCAACCGCCGGCGACTCTGGTCGTCAGCGCATCCTCGCTCACCTTCGCTACCCCTCCCGGTATTCCAGCGGCTCAGACGCTTACTTTAACCACTACCGGCGGACCCGTTACCTTCAGCGCCGGCGTGGCCAGCGCGGCCTGGTTGACGGTGACGCCCACCAGCGGAGTGGTGTTGCCCGGCTTGCCCATTACGCTCAGCGTGTCGGTGAACGATACCGGAGTCGCCCCCAGTGCGACCGCGTACGCCGGGAAAATCACCATCCTCGCATCCAATGTTCCCAGCACCAATGCGACCCAGACGGTTGCCGTAACCATGCTGGTGAACGCCTTGAAACCCACCGTCTCGAACTTGTACCCCTCGGCGGCGCTCGCAGGATCGGGCTCGCTAACCGTCACCGTCACCGGCACCGGATTTTATAAAGGAGGCACCACCGCGACCGCCGGCGCCACTCCTCTGGCCACGCCGACCTACGTGAATCCCACCACGATTCTGGTAGTGCTGCCGGCCGGCATTCTGGTGGCGGCCGGATCGATCAATATCTCGGCCGTGAATCCAGCGCCGGGCGGCGTCTCCATCCCCGCGGTCTTCACCGTTTCCCCCACTCCCGTAGTCCAGGCGCTGGTCAGCGCGGCCAGTTATTCCTCCGGCCCGGTTTCGCCGGGCGAGTTCGTGACCCTGTTCGGAATCGGAATCGGTCCCGCCGCTCCCGCCGGAATGTCGGTGGTGAACGGCTACGCAAGTCTGACCCTGGGAGGCGTTTCGGTTACCATCGACGGCCAGAGCGCGGCAATGATCTACGTCAGCGCCAATCAGCTAACCGTCCAGGTCCCTTATTCGGTGACCATCGGCGCCGGGAAAATAGTGGCCGTGACCAACAACGGATTGGCGGAGTCCTACGCGCCGGGCGTCACCACCACGGCGACGGCTCCCGGCCTGTTTCTCGATAGCGGCGTCGCGGGACAATGCGCCGCTCTCAAGGTCAGCGCCGCCACCGGCGCGTACTCCGTAAACTCCGCAACCAACACGGCCCTGGTAGGCGATACCATCGTCTTTTATTTAACCGGCGAAGGCATCTACGATATGGCGCCCGCCGCCACCAGCGGATACATTGTTCCGCTGAACCTGACCCCCCTGGTACAGTTGAGCCCCATGCCCACAGTAACCATCGGAGGCGTAGCAGCCACGGTGTCCTACGCAGGCGTCGTCCCCGGCGGCCTGCTGGGCCTGCTGCAAATCAACGCAATCGTCCCCGCGGGTTCGACCAAAGGAAATGCAGTCCCCGTATCGATCATCATCGCCTCAGGAACCACCCAATCCGGTGCAACCATCGCCATAAAATAAATGTGGGGCGGCGCCATGCGCTGCCATCAGAGCCGCGACCAGAGGGAGCGATCTCTCCCGACCCAGTTCCACGCATCAAATACCAAACGAACCCAAGCCCCGCCACCCGAGGAAGCGATCCCACCCGACCTTTTCCCCGCATCAAATACCAAACGAACCCACCGCACCCCCCCACCCGCGGCCATCCTTCGATAACGATTCGAAGCCCCGCTACCCCAGTCACCCCCCTCAACCCAAAAATTATCCCGAATCCTCAATCAGTTACCCAACCTCCCCCTCCTCCCCCACAAACCGCGAGCCACAATCGGGCATGAAGAAACACATCCGCGACATGATCGACGATCTGAAAACTTCCAAGAAAAAGAATTTCACGCCAACCGCGCCCAAAGCGCGGAAGGAGGATCCCACCGTCTCCTTGACGCCCCCCGCTCAGGCCCCCGACGATTTATCGAATCAGATATTGTCGAAAAATGCCGAGGAGCGCGTAAAGCAGCTCGACTATCAGGCCTTCGAAAGCGAGAGGCTGCAAACCGGCGAGTAATTCGTTACCCTGTGAAAATCGATGACCGCTCTCCTGTTGCTTTTCGGAGCGCTTGCCGTGGAGGCGAGTCCTGCCTACACCGGCATGGCGGCATGCCAAAAGTGTCATGCCGATATTCATCGACAGTGGACCCACTCCCGCCACAGCAAAATGGTGCAGCCCGCGACCGCCGAAAGTGTGCAGGGCGATTTCAAGCTCGCCCGCGTGAAACTGCGCGGTCAAAATTACGGGCTGCGCTCAACCGCGGGCGCGTTCTTTATCACGGAGAGTTATCTCACCGGCAAGCCCCAGGAGCATCGCGTCGACTACACGCTCGGCAACCGCCGCATTCAACATTACCTGACCACTCTCGCCGACGGAAAAGTCATCGTGCTGCCGCCGAGCTGGGATATTCAACGAAAAGGCTGGTTCCACAACCTGGATATCGCGGACCCTGATGAAGTGGAAGGTGTCGAGGTGCAGGTCTGGAATAAGCAGTGTTACTCCTGTCACGTCAGCCAGCAGGAGAAAAATTTCGACGTCGAAAAGAACCAGTACAAAACGTCCTGGCTCGATTTCGGCACCAATTGCGAGCGCTGCCACGGTCCCGGAAGCGAGCACGTCGCCCATCCGGAGAATAAAGCGAATATCGTCGTTCAGACCCGCCTCGACGCCGCGCGCAACACCATGGTCTGCGCACAATGCCATTCGTTTCGCGATATTTTCGCGAAGGGTTTTGCGGCGGGCGGCGATTACTATAACTACTTCATGCCCATCCTCGAATACAACCAGCCGCGCGATAAAGATCCCGCCTACTGGCCCGACGGCCGTACCCGCCGCTTTTCGAACGACGCTTACGGACTATGGCAGAGCGAGTGTTTTCTCAAAGGCGGAGCCACCTGCGTGTCCTGCCACAGCTCCGTCCATGAAGTGGAGATTGAGAAGAATCCCCAGCTTCGCCCCACCGCGAACGCGCTCTGCACCCGCTGCCATGTTCAAATCGGCGAGAAAATATCGGCGCACACGCATCACTCCGTCGGCAGCACCGGCAGCTCCTGCATCGAATGCCACATGCCCAGGACCGTCTACAGCATCAAGGCCGAGATCCGCGACCATTCGATGAGCATTCCCGTGCCCGAAAACACCATTCATCACGAAATTCCCAACGCGTGTAATCTATGCCACCGGGATCGCGACGCCGCGTGGTCCGTCAAGCAAATGGATGCGTGGTACGGAACACATTCCCGCCAGAAGCTGATCCGCCGCGCCGATGCGTTCGCGCTCGCTGCCAAAGGAGATCCGCGCTCAATCGATCCTCTGCTGGCGATTCTCGCCGACCCCGCCGAAGGTCCGCTCGCGCGCGCCAACGCCGCCGGCCACCTGAGCCAATTCTCTAAAGATCCCTCGGTGTTTGCCGCGCTCGAGCATGCGCTCTCCGATAAAGAGCCCGCCGTCCGCCAAGTCGCCGCCCTGCGGATCGAGCCCGGTCCTGTCGATCGCGAAGCGGCCGTGACGGCCCTGACACGAGCCTTGGACGACGCCGAAACATCGGTCCGCATCGGAGCCGCGGCCTCCCTCGTCAGCATGGGTGTCCGCGACCTTCCCGGCGAGGACGGCCGGCGCTTTGAGCGCGCCAAGGAATCATTTCGCGCGCGCGCCGAAGCCAATTCCGACGATGCGGAGCAGCAGATCGCCGCCGGCCGTTTTTACTTCCTCACCGGCGACCTCCCGCGCGCGATCGACGCCTTCCGCGTCAGCTTGCGCATCGACCCCGAAAGCCCCGCGCAGTATCTCCTGGCCGCTGCCTATGTTCAGAAAGGCGAAGTGGATCGCGCCCGCCACATCCTGCTGGCCATTCCGCCCGCCGATTCCCAATACGACAAGGCCCGCCGATTGTTGAACGCCATCGATGCCCGGAAAACTCCCCGCTGACTTCACACACTTGCCTCTTCTGCCGATAGATCTTCTATGGATGTCTTTGTGGCGCGGCAGGCAATTCTCAATCGTCACAAGGATTTGTACGGCTACGAATTATTGTTTCGATCCGGCCCTGAAAACAACCACTTCGACGGCACCGAATCCCAGTCCGCCACCACCCAGGTGATCGCCAACACCCTGTTTTCAGCCGGCCTCGAAGGAATCCTCGGCGGCAAGAAAGGATTCATCAACTTCGACCGCGAAATGCTCCTCGACGATTCCTGGTCGATTCTGCCTAAGGACGTCGCCGTCATCGAAGTGCTGGAGACAGTGGAGCCGGATGGCGCGGTCCTCGCGGCGTGCCGCAGGCTTCGCGCCCAGGGCTACACCATCGCGCTCGATGATTTCCTGCATCATCCCAAACTGGAGCCCTTGATCCGAACCGCGCACATCATCAAGATAGACCTGCGCGCCGGCACCCGCGCCGAACAGCAGCGCATGGTGACGAAGTATAGCCGGCAAGGCCTCCAGATGCTGGCCGAAAAGGTCGAGACCGCCGAGGAGTTCGAATGGGCATCGGCCGTTGGATTCGACCTCTTTCAAGGCTACTTCTTCACCAAGCCTGTGGTGCTGCGAGGCCGCCAGACTCCCTCCTGGAAGATGTCCTGCCTGCGTTTGCTCGAAGAGACGCAGCGCGAGGAGATCGATTTTGAAAAGCTGCGCGACCTGATCAAGAACGACGTTTCGTTCTGCTATAAACTTCTGCGCTTTACCAATTCCGCCATGTTCAATCACCCCGTCGAAATTCGCACCGTGGAGCGCGCCTTGCTGGCTCTGGGTGAAAACGGAATTCGCCGCTGGGTGGCGTTCGCCGCCATGAAAGGCCTCGCTGGAGACAAGCCGAATGAGCTGATCATGCAATCCATGCTGCGCGCCGAATTCGCGCAGCGCCTGGCTGCCCTCGGGGGCGTCAGCGACCTGCATAACTGGTTCCTTATGGGACTGTTTTCGCTACTGGATACCATGCTCGATCAGACCATAGAAAGCGCGCTAGAACAGCTCCGATTGTCGCCCCAAGTGGAGGAAACGCTGCTGCGCACGGCCCCTCCCGGCGACCGGATGGCCAATGTTTACGCTCTGATTTCGAACTACGAAACCGGCAACTGGGACGAAGTGTCGATTCTGGCGCAAGGCCTTGGGATCACCGGACCCGAAGTCGGCAAAGCATATCTGGCCGCGATCGCCTCCATGACCGAATTCGCCAGCCTCGCGGCCTAGCCCGACATCGACACGAACTTTTTGTCACGTTGCGAAAAATGGGGACTGCCTACTCTGTCCCAAGGCGCCCGCAATCGCCAAAAGGCGTACGTATCAACTGCGCCGCAGTGGACAGAGCGGGCTGTCCCCACTTTTCGCCCCGGCCACCCAGCCCGATGTTTTCGAGAGTGTCGCCGGCCTCGCCGCCTAAATCCACCGTGGCGCACGCACTCATGGTGCCGTGCCGACACCCCGCACCGATAGCGATGAAAACTGCGAAAAATGGGGACTGCCTACTCTGTCCCAAGGCGCCCGCAATCGCCAAAAGGCGTACGTATCAACTGCGCCGCAGTGGACAGAGCGGGCTGTCCCCACTTTTCGCCCCGGCCACCCAGCCCGATGTTCTTGAGAGTGTCGATGCCTGGCGGACGGCAGCCTAATTCTTCCGCGGCAGAGCCCACGCGAAGATGACATTCTGAATGGGAGTCAGAATGTATTGGCGCCCGTCCAGCTCATACGTCATCGGCGACGTCGCCATCTTCGCTCCCATATTCACATGCCACAGAGTCTTCCCCGTCGCCGGATCGAGCGCCATCAGGTTGTCCGAGTTATCCTGCGCGAACAGCAGCTTACCGGCCGTCGTCAACATTCCCGAAGTGTTTTCCCCGTCGCCGACTTCATGCGTCCAGCGAACTTCGCCCGTCTTCGTGTCGATCCCTTCGAGCGTGGATTGCGCCCACAGATTCCGGTCGCGCCCCGCCCAGCCTTCCGCTTTGCCTTCCGCGGTCATATAGAAAACGCTCCACAATCGCCGAGCGCTAAGGAAAAAAAGACCGGTCGAAGGATCGTAACTGGGAGCCATCCAATTCGTCGCGCCATCGGACCCCGGCGACACCAGCACGCCATCCGGCTGCGGCTCCTTTTCCTTCTTAGGCCGCGGCTGGCCGTGCGCATCGATCCCCGTCGACCAGTTCGTATAAATGAACGGCTTGGTCAGAATATGCTCGCCTGTCGTACGATCCAGCACCACGAAGTATCCGTTGCGGCTGCCTTGCGCGACCAGTTTGCGGCGCACTCCGTTGTGCATGTCGTCGAATAACACCGGAGTTTGCACCGCGTCCCAATCGTGCGTATCGTGCGGCGAGGGTTGAAAGTACCACTTCAATGTTCCCGTATCCGGATCGAGCGCGACGATCGAACAGCTATAAAGGTTGTCGCCCTTTCGCCCCTCGCCGTTCAGCACCGGCTGCGGATTGCCGATGCCCCAGTAAGTGAGATTCGATTCCGGATCGTAGGTGCCGGTAATCCACGCCATGCCCCCGCCGTGCTCCATCGCATCCGTTCCCTTGGGCCAGGTTTCCGATCCCGGTGTGCCCGGCTTCGGCGTAGTGTACCAGCGCCACTGCTTCTTGCCGGTTTCAGGATCGATCGAATCGATGAATCCCGGAAGATCGGTCACGTCGCCCGACACGCCGACCAGCACGTGATCCTTAATCACCAGCGGAGCCATGGTCGCGAAGTATCCCAGCTTCGGATCCGCCAGCTCGATATTCCAGCGCACCGTGCCGTCCTTCGCGTTGAGAGAAATCAAGTGGCAGTCGGGCGTTTCGAAATACAGCCAGTCCTTATACATACCCACGCCGCGCTGGCCGATGTGGTCGCCCTGCGATTCGCGCACGTAATGCCAGATAGTGCGGCCGCTGCGCGCGTCGAGCGCGAACACATTATCGGGCGTGGTCAGGTACATGATGCCGTTGACCACCAGCGGCATGGATTTGATCGCCACCGTGCGCAGCTGCGCCACCCACGCGACCGTCAACTGGTTCACGTTCGACTGATCGATCTGCGACAGAGTGCTATAGCGGCGCCCCGAATAGTCGCCATTGTAAGTCGGCCACGTGTCGGTGGGAGGCGTCAATAGCTTGGCGGGATCCAGTCCGTCGGCGCCGAACATCAGCAGGAATGCGGCAAGCAGTTTCATTGGAGCGTCACCAGGTACGCGAATAAATTGTGGATGTCTTTATCGGTGTACTTGTCCATCAGCGCGCGATGAGCCGCCAGCGGATCGTGAATCTCGATGCTCCTGGTTTCACCAATCGGCCACGACTTGTACCATCCGTCGGGCCCGATAATCGCGATCTCAAATTCATCGTGGTGCATCAGCCGGCCCTCGATTTTCTGGCCGTTTTTGAGGGTCACCGTAGCCGTGATCCGCACGCCGAAGCCAGGATAGAGAAACCTCTGTTGCAGCGCGATCGGCGCGTAGCGCTTGGCGACGCCCGCCAGATCGCCGGTGGGCGAATGGCATCCCGAGCATCCTCCCGCACCGTTAAAATAGGCCTTTCCGGCCGCGGCGTTGCCGGTCAGCAATTTCGCGAGCGGATAATCCGTCGGGATCCCGTTGCTGTGCAGAGCGTCATAAGCCTGCTTGTGTAGAAACAGGACAATGTCCGCAATCGTCGCATCGCTCAAAGTCGGAAACGCCGGCATCTCCCTATCGGGCCGTCCATTCTTGATCACCGGCGTGATCAGGTCGCCATTCACATCGTGGCCCATCAGCGCGGACCGGATCAGATCGGGTCCGCGATTTCCGGTCGCGTCATCGCCGTGGCAGAATCCGCAGCTCGATTTAAACTGCGTCCGTCCGCGTTGTACAGCAGCCATGTCCCACACCGGAGCCGGAGGACGAGGCGGCGGCTGTTGCGCGAACCCAACCGCGCCAGTCAACAAAATCACGCACCCGAATCGCATAGTAAAGAATGGCGGAGGAAGAGGGATTCGAACCCCCGGAACCCTCTCGAGTTCAACGGTTTTCAAGACCGCCGGTTTCAACCACTCACCCATTCCTCCAGTCACTATCCTACAATAGAACGAATTTGAAGCCTCTTCTGATCGGTATCGCGGGACTCTCCGGCTCCGGTAAAACGGCGCTCGCGCGCATGCTGGCGCCGCATCTGCGTGCTGAAGTTATCACCCTCGACGCGTATTATCACTCCCAGTCGCATCTGCCGGTCGAGGCGCGCGCCACGGTGAATTATGATCACCCGGACGCTCTCGATTGGACTCTGCTCTCGACGCACCTCCGAACTTTGACCCGCGGCGAGCCGATCGAGGAGCCGGTTTATCTTTTCGACCGGCACACCCGCGCCGATCTGACACGGCATATTGAACCCCAGCCCGTGTTCATCGTTGAAGGCATTCTAGCGCTTCATCGTGATGAAGTTCGGGAGCTGCTGGATCTTTCGGTTTTCGTCGCCACGCGTGATGAGGAGTGTCTGCGCCGCCGCATGGAACGCGATGTCGCGGAACGCGGGCGCACTCGGGAAAGCGTGCTGAAGCAATATTCTGAAACGGTGTGGCCGATGGCCGTCCAGTACGTTTTGCCGAGCAGCCAATTTGCGAATCTGGTGGTGAGCGGCGAGGAGCCTCTTCACGATTCTGTGAGCGCGGTGCTGGGCGTCCTCAACATGCGCCGGGCGGCGAGAGCGTAGAACTTATTTAACCGATTCGGTCGCCTTCTCCAATTCAATTTTCAACAGAGGATTTTTCGGAAACACCTGCGTCAGCTCCGTTAAAACCGGTATCGCTTTCGCGGGCGTCTTCTCGCGCAGGTAGACCGCTGCCAGCAGAATCATCGCGTCCACGCGATTAATGCGTCCTGTTTCGGAAACCTCGGTCAGAGTGCGGATGCCGCGCTGTTTGTCGCCGTGGAATCCGCCCAGAAATCCGAACATCTTCCAGTGCAGAGGCAGGCTTCCCACAATGTAATCGTTCACGCCCTGGGTTAATTTCGCGTCAATGAAATCGGGGTCCAGATCGGTGACCCGGCGATGCAGCTTGCGCGCCTCCCCCACATCCTTCAGCGCATCCACCCACGCTTTCTTGACGATGAACAGGTAGTTGCCGCGCAGCCCGTAGCTCACACCCATCGCATAGAGCGCCTCGGTATCGTCCGGATTTGCGGTGAGCTTTTCCTGGGATATCCCGAGCGCCCGATTCAGCGAATCGTGGAACTGCTTCTCGTCCGCGTCGCTGATGGCGAGTTTCGGTTGATGAACGAATTTAGTGCCCCCGAAAAAATCGCTGGAGAGCATCCCCGCCTTATACATGTCTCGATAGAGAACCGTCTGCGCGATGTGATTATAGGCGTCGGCCGAAGGATGCGCCTCCGCCTGGGCCACAAAAACGTCCAGCGCCTGATCGTAGTCGAGATTATAAAAAGCCGTAAATCCGGGCTGAGCGGACATCGTCTCATGAAGCGAGGCTCCGAAACTCAGCGGCAGTGATATGGCCAATACGCCTACAGTTTTTCCAATGCCCATCGTGCGTGCTCAGCCACCACCTCATCGGAAGATGTGGCCAGCTCCTCCAAGGGCTCACGATACCGCTCGAGCCGTAAATTGCCCATCGCTACCGCCACGTTACGCAACAGCCCTGCGTGCCGCGCCCTTCGCATGGGGCTCTCTCTGTCAATCAGATTAAACAAAGGGGCTGAAAGTTTCGCAAAATTTTCCAAACCGGGGCGGCCGCGTTCCATGAAGTCCGGCTCATCGGTAAAAGGGGCGCGTCTGTTCCACGGACAAACGTCCTGACAGATATCGCATCCGAATATGTGCGCGCCCATTTCGCCGCGCCGCTCATGCGGAATGGGACCGCGTAATTCAATGGTCATGTAGGAGATACACAGGCGCGAATCGAGGGTCCAGTACCCTTGACCGTCAGGTACCAGCGCCTGCGTGGGGCACGCGTCGATGCAGCGCGTACAAGTCCCGCAGCGATCGGGCGGCGGCGAATCCGGCTCGATTTCAAGGGACGTCAGAATTTCTCCCAGGAAGAACCACGACCCCAGAGGCTCATGAATCAGACAGGTATTTTTCCCGATCCATCCCAGGCCGGCTTCGCGCGCGTAGCTGCGTTCGAGAAGAGGCGCGGTGTCGACGCAGATTTTATATTCGAACGCGCCGGTCTCCGCCTGGAGCAGATCCACCAGACGACCCAGGCCGTCGCGCATCACGCGATGATAATCGGCGCCCCAGGCATAGCGCGAAACCGTATCGGCCGGGGGGCCGGGAGTGTTGTAAAGCTTCCCCACGCAAATGATCGAGCGCACGCCGGGGAGTAAATTGCGCGGATCTTCGCGCACCTCCGCGCGCCGGTCCGTCAAGTACCGCATCTCGCCGGCGAAGCCTTTTCGCACCCAATCGCGATAACGGTCAAGGTCGTCCGAAGGCCCGGCCGCGGCTACGCCGGAAAGTTCGAATCCACACTCCCGCGCGACCCGCTTGACGATATCAATTCGCGGGCTTCTCGACATGATCGATGACGTAATAGTCCACGGGACCATTCTGCGGCTCCAGCTTCAAACCCAGCTGCGTTCTTAGAGCTTCGAAAAGAGATGGCCTGTTTAACATCTCCGGCGGCAGGCGTTCCTTATCAAACCCCGGCGGCAGTTCCGGCATAAACGACAGCGTGAAATCATAATAGCCTTTGAGCCCGGTCTTATCGATCACCGGACGTTCGTTCGCCTGAAGGAATTGCCCCAGATCAAAACAGAGCCTCTGCATCGAAACCCTTTTCCCTACCGTGACGCCGCCCGGACCGCCCTGAACCGGAATTTCGTAATCCTCCGGGCTCTCGTTGGCCTTCATTTTCGAGCCCGATTTATCCACCATCAGCGCATACACCGGACCTTCCTTCACGTCCTTGCGCAATTTCAACTTGAACTCGTCCTCCAGTAGGTTTCCAACCATTTCCAGCATTTGCTCCCGGTCATAACCGGGCCGATCCGCTTTGGCTTGGATGTCCCACATCTCCGTATCCAGCCACTCGGGTCCGCCGGTAACCTGCCGAACAGGAACCAAGTGGATCCTGGCGATCACCAACCTTATAGGGAAGTTCTGCTGCATGTATACCTGGCCTCCGGGCAGTACTTTGATCGCGCCTCCGCGGCCGCCCGGCTTAGACGGCTTGATCGACGCCACTTCAAACGTGAGTCGACTTTGCCCGGAGACAAAAGCTGCGAGCAGGAACAAAGGCAGCGCGCGCCGAATCATGCTACCCATATTAAATGAGTCAGGACGGATTGTTTTTAGATGACATGCGAGTCGGCCAGAAGTTCGTCTCCGGCACCTATGAGATGACCGAGGAGCGTATCAAGCGCTTCGCCACCGAGTTCGATCCACAGCCGTTCCACCTGGACGAAGCGGCCGCGCAGGCCAGCGTGTTCCAGGGTCTCGCCGCCAGCGGATGGCACACCGCAGCCGCAGCCATGCGCCTGCTGATCACCGGCGGATTGCCTTTCGCCGCGGGAGCCGTCGGTTTGGGAGGCGAATTGGAATGGCCGCGCCCCACGCGCCCCGGCGACGTGCTGCATGTTGAGAGCGAGATCGTGGAAATTATCCCGTCGCATTCAAAACCCAATCAGGGCATTGTGAGAGTTCGCAGCACAACAATGAATCAGAAAGGTGAGCCAGTGCAAGTGTTCACCGCGAAAATTCTAGCCTTCAAACGCGCGCAGCCGAATCGTTAGTACGTTGCTGCGGCAGCCTGCCTTCCGGGCAGGCTTTTCCTCTGTCAGCAGAAGCCGCCAAAATTGGCCGCCCGGTCATTTCGTTAGCACCTTGTAGCGCGCGCCTCCAGGCGTGCCGACGTTCTTGAAGAGCCGCGACCATCGGGAGCGGTTAGCGCGAGTAACGATATCACCGGGACAGCTTACTAGTTATGTGGCGCACGCACTTTGCGTGCAGTGTCGAGACTCGTCTCGACAGGCATCGACACGAGTGAATTCCAGCGCTTAAGGGCCCAGCCGCTCAAGCTCGAATCCATTTAAGCGATACGCAGACTGCCCGCGACCTTCGGTCATACTTCCCGTCCACAGTAATCCCTGGATGATCGACTCCTGCTGCGACCGCCACCACGGCCCCAACCCGCCACCGCAATAAAATTTCAAACACTCCCGAAGGTGTCTCTGAAACCCGTAGGACAGGCGGCTCTGATAATGGTCAAGCAACCTCGTAAGGCTCTCCCCTCCATCCGCCGCGCGAATCACCGCCGACGCCAGGATCGCCTCGCGCACCGCGTGAGCCGTCCCATCCCCGCACAGAGGATCGAAAGCCATCGCCGCGCTGCCGCAGGCGATCCATCGCTCACCACCGAGCGGCGTCATCATCCGCGGCGAAGCAGGGAACTGGGCCACGGGACTGCCGCACTCCGCAATCTGATCTTTCACCAGCCTGCTCTCGCGCAACAACTCGTCAGCGGACGCGCCGACCGCGAGCAGCCATCCCGAATTCAGGAACAACCACCCATCGGGCAGCGACTCGATCCAGCACGCATCTTGCGGAGTTGCATCCTTCATCTCGACGCTGGCCGCCGACGCGATCCGCGAACCGAAGCGATGCTCGACAATCGAAGCAGGCAGAGGCGGAGCCGCGCAAATCGTCCAGTCCGCACCAGCCGCGCCGCGGGAACTCATTCCCAGCCTGGCAAGCAAAATCTCTTCCGGCACCACGACCGCGGAGTGATCCAGCTCCCGGGGATCGGATCCCCACGCGACGATCCTGCGCCGGATCACCGGCAAATCGCGAAACAGATTGTCCCTCTGAAAAATATCGCGGATCAGGCTCTGCGCGGATGGGCTGAGCATAATAAAAGGGACCCGCGCGCGTCCCGAGGGTTCGAATGAAACGCCGTATCCCGCCCGCGCCAGCAGATGGCCGCAACACCGCGCCGCCACTCCGTCGCCGCGAATCAGCACGTGCATGTAAGAGGATTATAGTATTCAAATGCGCCTGTGGAGCGTTCTCCTGCTCAGTCCGCCCGCCGCCAGGGCGGAGACTCCAGACATGCCGACGATTATGTCGGCATCACTGCGCCGCCAGGGGCTATAGCCCCGTCCTTCAGGACGGGGACTCCGGACTCGCAACCGCCCACCAGACATGCCGGCGATTATGTCGGCAGATAGGCGCGGATACAGGGCGCGCACACACGGCTCAATCGGCATGCATGATCCTCTTTATGCCACCGTCGGCGTCATCCGCATCAAGCGGATGGCAGCTGCGCGCCAAGAGTCCTCGGCCGAACTCTTTCCTGAATCCCAGCGCCGTGACACCGGACTCATTTCGATTTACGAACTCCTCGGCAAGCTCTTAGATAAGCCCGGCGCGCCGCGATAATTTCTTTACTGCCTCTGCACCAACTGCGTCTTCAGCTTGTTCACCCAGGAAGCCTGCTTCTCAGAAAGCTGCGCATGCTGCTGGTCGAGAATCAGCCGCGCCTCATCGTTGCGCTCCGCCGCCGCCAGTTCCAGCCACGCGATCGCCTGCAAATAATCGCGCTCTTCGCGAGTCGTATTTTCGAGCAGCAGCTTCGCGAGTTGGACCTGGCACGCCGTCTCGCCCTCCGCCGCGCACAGCCGGAAATTCTGGTGCGCGCGCTCCGTGTCCCTCGGAACGCCGTACCCGCTCAGATACGCCACGCCCAGGAAAAACTGCGCCCGCCGGTTCCCCTGCACCGCCGCGTTGCGCATCAGCTCCAGCCCTTTCTCGGGATTCTTCGCGATGCGCCTCCCTTCGAGCATCATCCTGCCCACGTCGAACATCGCCGAAGGGTAGCCTTTCTCAGCCGCCTCCGCGATCCAGTGAAACGCCGCGTCGCGATCCTGCGGAAGCCCTTCGCCCGCCTCTTGCAGCTTGCCGAATAAATACATCGCAGGCGCATATTTCTGCTGCGCCAGCTTGCGAATCGCATCTACAGTCTCCGCGTCGGCCGGTTCTTTGCTGTGTTTTTTTCGTTGCAGAGCGTCAACCGCGAGGTTGAAGGAGATTCGCTTTCCTTCGGCCGCCGGATCGAATGGACGGTGAAAAATCCGGAACCGCACCTCGACCGTGGTCACGCCGCGCACCGCGCGTCCTTCCTTGAGGGCGGGCCGGAAGGTCCACTGGCGAACCGCGTCCATCGCGCGGCTGTCGAGTCCAAATCCGATGGGACTCAGCACAGAAACATTTTCAGGCTTTCCCGTTTCATCGACCGCCACCTCGATCAGCACCGTGCCCTGGATCCCGTTCGCGCGCGCCTCCCGCGTATAGCGCGCATCCACGCGATGCAGCACCTTGGGCGGCGACACGTCCGCCGTCCGGCTCACCGCGTACCCGAAAACCAGGAACCACCACACACCATGATTTTAGTTAAATCGGCGCGGTAAACGTACAATGGGACAAACATGAACCTGCCGTTACGCGGTTTGATCACCCCTCTCGCTACGCCTCTCGCTGATTCTTCTCTCGACGTTCCCGCGCTGGAGCGGCTCATCGAACACGTTATCCATGGAGGCGTCCACGGCCTGTTCCTGCTGGGCTCGACCGGCGAATTCACGTCGCTCGGCCGCGAAATGCGCCAGCAGATTATTCGCCGCGCCTGCGCGCAAGTGCACGGCCGCATTCCAGTGCTGGCCGCGATTACCGACACGGCGCTTTCAGAAAGTCTGCTGCTCGCCGACACCGCCACCGATGCCGGCGCCGACGCACTGGTGCTGGCTCCGCCCTACTACTTCGAGCATTCTCAGGACGACCTCCTCCGCTACCTGGAGCAAATTACCAGGCGCATTTCTTTGCCTCTGTTCCTCTACAACATTCCCCACCTCACGAAAACGTCCTTCGATCCCGAAACCGTGCGCCGCGCCGCGGACATGCCGGGAATCGTGGGCCTGAAAGACTCCACCGGCGATTTGAAATACCTGGATAAAGCGATGGACCTGCTGCGCGACCGCCCTCAGTTCACAGTCCTGATCGGACCAGAGGACCTGCTGCTCGAAGCCATGAAGCGCGGCGCCGTCGGAGGCGTCTGCGGAGGTTCCAACCTCAACCCCAAACTATTCGTCGACCTCTACAACGCCATCGCCGCCGGCGACACGCACCGCGCCTACGATTTGCAGGAAACGGTAAAGCGCATGGACCTCGCGCTCTATCACACGGGTTTCCCCGGCAGCAGCTATTTGCGCGGCATCAAAGCGGCGATGGCGCTGGCCGGGCTCTGTAATCCCGAACCCGCGCCTCCGTATTCGCCATTTTCCGAGGCCGAGTACGCGCAGCTCAAAGAAGCTTACCGGATGTTGTAATCAGATCCCCGCCCTTACGGGTCGGGGTTATTTACTGACCGGCAGCGCCCACGAAAACAGCACGCCGCCTGAGCTGGTCACCACGTACTGCCGACCATCCAGTTCGTAACTGATAGGCGAGCTCTGCATCGGCGATCCCGCGCCCGCGTGCCACAACGTTTTCCCATCGCTGGTCCGCAGCGCCAGAACGTTGCCCATCGCATCGCCGGTAAAAATCAACCCCGAATCCGTGGTCAGCACGCCCGCCGACGCGCCGTTCGGACCCAGCTCATGGCTCCATCGAATGTTCCCCGTCTGATAATCGATCGCCTCCAGCACGCCCTTCGCCCACACATCATAATCCGCGCCCGCCCACCCGAAACTTCCATCGGCCGGCTTCGCGAAATAGATGCCATAACTCGGATGCGCATCCACAATGAACAGACCCGTCTTCATATCGAAGCTAGGCGACCGATAGTTGGTCATCCCTCCTTCGTTCGGCGCGATCAGACGACCGTCGGGCGCCGGTTCTTTCGCCGGATCGGGAATCGGCTGCCCCTTCTGGTCTACTCCTTTGGTCCAGTTCACCGGACCGAACGTCGTCGTCAGCAGGCTTTCTCCGGTCGTTCGATCCAGCACGAAAAAGTAGCCGTTGCGCGAAGTCTGCATCAGCATTTTTCGCGGCTTGCCCTTGAAATTCGCATCGACCAGCACCGGAATCTCCACCGCATCCCAATCATGCGTATCGTGCGGCGACGGCTGGAAGGACCACTTCAATTTTCCGGTGTCGGGATCCAGCGCCACAATGCTGCACGTATAAAGGTCGTCACCCGGACGCGTCTTGCCGTTCAGAACCGGCGTCGGATTCCCGGTGCCCCAATAAATTAAATTCAGCGATGGATCGTAAGTCCCGGTCATCCAGGTCATGCCGCCGGTCGACGCGTTGGGCGTTCCCGCCGGAGGAGTGCTGTCCCACCGCCACTGCGTCTTGCCCGTTTCCGGGTCGACGGATTTGAGAAACCCCGTAAGATTATCGAAATCGCCAGACACCCCGACGATCACGTGGTTTCCGACGATCAGAGGCGACATCGTCGTCCAGTAGCCCTTCTGCGAATCAGCCACCACGATGTTCCATCGCACCGTTCCGTCGCTCGCGTTCAGGCAGATCAGATGCGCGTCCGGCGTCATGAAATACAGCCAGTCCTTATACATCGAAACGCCGCGCGAGCCGATCTTAAATCCCTTGTTCACCGGCGCCGTATAGTGCCACAACAGGTGCCCCGACCGTGCGTCGACCGCCCACACGTTGTCCGTGACCGTCATATAAAGGATACCGTCGACCATCAGAGGCGAGCTCTTGATCTGCTGCGTCTGCCCGGTTTGAAAAGCCCAGGAGAGGCCCAGTTGCCCCACGTTTTCGGGCGTAATCTGCGTGAGCGAGCTGTGCCTCCGCCCCGAATAATCGCCGTGATAAGCCGGCCAGCTATCGCGCGGAGGATTCAACAGCATGGTGGAATCGACGCCCTGCGCCATCGCCATCGCGGCAAAACAAAGTCCAATCAGGATTCGTGTCATAGAGTCTCTACCGAAGCGTTTGCAGATACGCCATCAGATTATGAATATCGTCGTCCGTATATTTCGCCAGCAGATCCGCATGCGCCCCCGCCGGATCGTCGATCGTGAACTTCACCGCGCTTACCGGCCAGGAGCGATACCGGCGCGCCGCGTCGCGAATACCGATCGTGAACTCATCCTTGTACGCCAGCTCGCCTGAAACAGTTTCGCCCGATCGCGTAGTCACCGTGGCTTTCGCCTTCGCGCCTCGCGGATACAAAAACCGCTGCTCCAGCTTCAGCCCTTCAAAGCGCGTAGCGATGCCCGCCAAATCGCCGGTCGCGGAGTGGCAGGACGAACACTTTCCAGCCCCATTAAAATAAGCCTTCCCCGCGTCGGCGTTCCCCGTTTGCAGGTCCACGGTTGCGACGCCGCGCCGTTGGCCGAACAGTGCCTCGGCCTTGATCTTCTGATCGTGAATGAACGCCACCAGCGCGGAAATATCCGCCTCCGGTAATGAAAACCGCGGCATCCCTTTTTCCGGACGCCCTTCGCGAATCACCGGCGCGATCTGATCGCCCGCCTTGTCCGCCGCAACCAGTTTCGAACGCGTCAAATCCGGACCATCCTCGCCTCCGGCCGCATCGCGCCCGTGACAGAATCCGCATTGCTGAATGAAAATCGGACCGCCGCGCTCAACCAACGCAGCCGTCGTTTGCGCCGCCGCCAAAGACGCGCCCGCCAGCAGCACCGCGCAGCAAGTTTCGAAAGAACACATAAAATCGAGCTTACACGAAGTCGGAACAGCCCATGAAATAGCCGAGGCGAGGGCAAATCAATTTGCACTCCCGCTTGCATTCTTGTAGCGCGCGGCTCCAGCGTGCCGCGTCGACGTTCTTGAAGAACCGCGACCATCGGAAGCGGTCAGCGCCGGCGTTTTTGAACGTTTTGGAGCACCAGTAACGATATCACCGGGACAGCTTACTAGCACGGTTTCTCTGTTGTCATGTTCAAGAACGTATGCTCCCTGTGGTCGCGGCTCGGTAGAGCTGTGTGGTTGGATTCGGGGGTGACCGCTCCCGATGGTCGCGGCTCTTTTAAGATAGGAATTTACCGAATGACCATTCAGATCTTCGGAGTAAAAAATTCGCAAGCCACGCGCGCCGCCGAACGATTCTTCAAAGAACGCCGCACTCCGGTCCAGTTCGTCGACCTTCAAAAAAAGCCCATGTCCCCCGGCGAAATCAAACGCTTCATAGACTGCTTCACGCTCGCCGCCCTGGTCGACCGCGAAAGCCCCTCCATCAAATATCTCCGCCTCTCAGACTCCGATCTGCTGCTCAAAATCGAGCGCGACCCCAAACTGCTCCATCTCCCTTTAGTCCGAGCCGATAAACTCCTAAGCATCGGCCACGACGAAGCCGCCTGGAAATCCATGCTCTAGTAGGGCAGGTCCCCGACCTGCCCGTCGTCATGCGGGATAACTGTAACCGCGTATTGCGAGGAGCTTATCTTCACGGCGACGGGTGAGGGCGGCGTCGTCGACTTGCGTTTGTGAAAAAACGAACCCATCTTCGGAGGGATCGTAGGCATGGCCTTTGGATTGATACGTATCCCTGATATCGAGAAGCTGCCTGAGAGCAGTCCGCTCCTGAGATTGGCGAATTTGCTGCAGCTCGCGGAGCTGGACGACGGTTTTTTCAAACTGGCGGGACAGGCGCTGGCTGTGCATGCTGAGGTTGGCTAACGCCTTCGACTGGCTTTCCAAGGCTGAGGCGACCGCCATGGCGGCCTGGACCTGTTGCGGCGCGTCCGCGAATTGGGGTTGGCCGCCGAGGCCGAGAGTGAGGACGTTGGTTTCGAGAGCGGCGACGCGGTTGAGGCGCCAGGAGGCGTCGGCGAGGGCTTGGACCAGGTGCGCTTCGGTGGCTCCGACGGGTCGATATTCGTCGGTGAAGGATTTCAGATGGAGCTCGTAGGCATGCAGGTCTTCCGAGGGCATGACTACGATCTGGCCGGTGAGGCCATGGCGAAGGGCGTTCAGTGAGGAACGGTGTTTGCCGGATTCGGTTTGAGGTCCGGTGGAGTGTTGCGCGTTGGCGCGATTCATTTCAGCTCGTGAAGATGTGGTCATAAATACTTCCGCGTCCTATATAACATCGAGGGGATTCAGTCTTGCGCGGGTGAGAGTGACAAGTAATTGAAAATCTTGTGGTTGGAGGGGGGTGAAAAGGATTACCAGAGTCACGGAGGGCAGGTCGGGAACCTGCCCTACTATTACGGAACAGGTTGGGGACCTGCGTTTGACAATATAATAGGCGCATGCAAGCCACGCGCCGCAGCTTTTTCCTTCAATCCGCCGCTCTGGCCTCGGCCGCCGTTCCGCGGGAACCTGGCGTGAAACTCAAACTTGCCCTGAACGCTTACTCTTTCGATAAGCCGCTCATGGCCCACACCATGACCCTCGACGACGTGATCCACTTCTGCGCCCAGCAGCGGGTCGACGCTCTCGATGCCACCGGCTACTATTTCCCCGGCTACCCGAAAGCTCCCACGGACGAATATATTTATGGCTTGAAGCGCACCGCCTTCCTCAACGGCGTCCAGCTCAGCGGGAGCGGCGTCCGCAACGATTTCGCGGTGGCCGACGCATCCCTTCGCGCGCGCGACGTGCAGATGGTCAAGGATTGGATCGAAGTCTCGAGGAAGCTGGGCGCCGCCGTCCTCCGCGTCTTCAGCGGCCGCGCGCGCCCTGAAGGCTATAGCTTCGATCAGGTGCTCGCCTGGATGATTCCCGCGTTTCAGGAATGCGCCGAACATGCCAAGCGCCACGGAGTCATCCTCGGCCTCCAGCAGCACAACGATTTTCTGAAGACCGCCGACGAAACCATCCGCGTGATCGACGCCGTCAACTCCCCGTGGTTCGGAGACATCCTGGACGTAGGCAGCCTGCGCACCAACGATCCTTATCAGGAGATCGAAAAGCTGGTGCCTTATGCCGTCTCCTGGCAGATCAAGGAGAAAGTCGGCTACGGCACCAGGGAGGAGAATACCGATTTGCGCCGCATCAAAGCGATCGTCGACAAGGTCGGCTACCGGGGCGTGCTGCCTTTTGAAGCGCTGGGTTCGGGCGATCCAAGAGAGCGCGTCGCGGCCTTCCTCCAGCAAATCCGCACGGTGTTCGCGCTTTAATGGGGAACCCTGTCGAAAGAAAGATTCTTGCAGGCGCCATCCGAGACTCCAGACAAAGTTCCATAGGAAGTATAGGGAGAACTCATATTCGATGCGAAGCAATTCAGCAGGGATTTATGGAAGTTCCGCACCGGCTGTTTCAGATCCCCCATCGATACCGCTCTTCTGAACTTGCACGGAGAAACAGAGCCGGTTCCCGCGGAGCCGGTGATAAAACTGCACGTCGATGCGCCGCCCTCCGCGCTATCGACGACCTGATCGAAAGCGAAGCGGAGTCCATAGGCAATGTCGGCAGCGGTGGGCACGACCATGGCGCTGATGATGGCGGTGCTGCTGTGATACTCCTTCGCGCCGGGAATCGGAATCCCCAGCACCGTTCCGATGTAAGGAATTTCGACAAAGGGAGGAAGCAGGGGGAACCGCGAACGGGAGCGCTGCAAAATCGCGGAAAACGACGAGAGCTCAAACAGCTTCACAGACTCGACGCGAATCCGGGAGGTGACGTCGTGATTCGCGACACGCGAAAGATCGGGCGCCGCGCCGCTGGCTGGGCCGCCCGTAAACACGGGTCCGCCGCTGACCTCGTCGGCGCTCAGGGTGACGGAAAGCTCGGCCGAAGAGGCAGTGCTCAGGCTTCTGGGGGTTACCTGAAGGCTCAATTGCCGTCCAATCTGGACGCGAGTGGTCTGATAGGCGTTGAGTACTCCGGCAAGCAGTGCCACCCCGGGTTGGGACGCTGCTCCCAGGGCGCCGCTCAGAGGAGACGCACCTGGCGCTCCTCCGGTGCCGATGCTGTTCAGAAGGTTCGAAATCGTCGGCGCCGAGCTGCTATCGAGCACACTTTGCGAAGTAGTGGTCACAGACGTCGGCTGACCGGAGATAGTGCGGACCGTAACCAGGCCGTCGTTAAAGAAGGATGGCTTATCCAATCCGAAAAGGCGCTTGGCGCAGCAGCGCTGGTCAGTATCGTTATTCAGGCGATCGACCTGGTATTGGACGTCGGCACGCATGAAAGTCTGAAAGGCGGCGATGTCGCGGTTGAAGGCGTCGATCAACAGCGCGAGCGCGGAGTTGAGTGAATCGGCGCTTTGACTGAGCTCGTAGGGACCGAACTCATGAGGATATTGCTGACTCAGTTTGTATTGGTAGAGGAAGTCCGCGATGGCGGAGCGGAGCAGGCCAGGGTCCCGAAGAAAAGTGTCCGCGGCGTCATAAAAACATTCCAGGTAGATGCTAGGAGGCCGCCCGCCGGCCCCTTCAAAAATAGAGTAAAGAGTATCTTTGAGATCTCGAGAGGCACAGCTCGGCGGATCCGTTATGCGATCCAGGCCCATATTGAACCAGATGGCGCGGCATCGGTCACGAAGCTCGCGCATGCTAACGAATCCTTCGCAGAATGCCTCGCTGAGAGGAGGAGCCCGGTCAAAGATCTCAACGTCTTTAATAGCTTTTTTGGCGGCAGCCAGTGGATTGTCAGCGGCGATCAACGTCAGCAGCAGATCGGTGAGCCGGGGCTTCAACGGCTGGAACAGCAAATCGTAGCCGAGGCAATACCTATTGGCCTTGCAGATTCCAAAGTTATTGGTCCGGCTCTCCGGATCCACCATCGTTGCCGAGCCGTTTTCGAGCAGGTTCTGCGCAGCGTCCTGGTTAGTGGTCTTGGAGGTCGGCGCCGTATAGGACTCGGCGATGTAGCGGTCGGCGATGTAGTGATAAAAAGGCCGATTGAAAAAGTCCGCCGCCTGCGTCTGCCCTCGGACGGAACCCCAGCCGCGCACCACGACTTGTTCGAGCGCTCCATTGTACTCACCCACCAGGTCGCGAACCACGCTGCTGAATTTTCCCATCGCCTGCGGGTTCGCCGTGGAGTTCTGCATGACCCAGGCGTTGATCATCATCTCCGGGCGCGGTAAATCCAGTTGCGCCAGAATGCGCTTGCGCTCCACGATCTGCTCGTCGTCGCCCGAATTGGCGTCGGAAAATACCAGCAGGTCGGAAGGGATCTGTTCGACGGTTCCCTGGGCCACGGCCATGGGAGCCATTCCAATCGGCTTCGGCGCTGCCGGAGTATTCGCGGGCGGCGTGCTTGCTGCCGTCGTTGAGGATCCGGATGCGGCGGGCGCGCAGGCGCTGCTATTGGTCAAAATAAGGCCTGCCACGACACAAGGAGTGGTATCCGATTTCACTTCAATCCGGCTGCCGGGCGGCTGGTTTAAGGAAACAGTGGGCGCACCGGACGCGGAGTTCGAGGCCGCGGGAGTTCCACCGCTCGGCGCAGGCGTGGCGGCCGCGGGCGCCGGCGCGGCGGGGGCGAGCGCGGTAAAGGCGGTAGCCGCATCGGTCGAGGACAGATAATACAGCTTTAGCGAAAATGGCTCCGGCGTGATCTGCCAGGCCAGGTTCCGGATGGATTTTAGAAACGCCGTCCAGACCTTGCAATCGGGGGTAGAAGTAGAGTTGATGCGAACGGCGCTGCTGCCGATATCCTGCACCGTGAACTGGCTGTAATTCAGCGCGCCAATCCGCGTGGCAAGGTCGCCGAGGGCGGCTGCGTGGGGAATGCGAAGTTCCACGCTGAAGGGTTTCGCGGGCGCGCTGATTCCCAACACATCGGATCTCCATTCGACGAGCTTCTGCATCCGGGCGACTAAATGGTCGAGAATCTTTTGCTCTTCCTTATCCGGAAACCGGGAAGCGTAGATCAAGATGGTATTTTTCCCTTGCGCGACCAACGTAAAGGGCGTGGGCGTGCCCATCAAATTGATGATGCTGGGCGGATCGAGCAGCGGCTGGATCTGGGTAGCCGAAGGGGCAGCCAGCAGTCCGCTGCACGTCGCATCCGATTTATCGGAGTCGGTCGGTTCCGTCAGCGATACGGCCAAGGTTAGCTCGACGGGCGCGGCGGGACCGTACTGGGCGCTGCCGGCTTGCGTGGCCCGGATGACCACGGGTCCGGGACCGGTATAACTATATTCCTGGGTTCCGGGATCGTAAGGGGGATGATCGAACTGGGGGGCTGCGTTGCCGGAAACCACGCTTTGCACGACTGGCAGACCGGAATCGGCCGTCGCGTTGACGAAGAATCGCACACCGCTTTTGTAAACGGGAAGAGGATACACGGGGTCGCAGGATCCGGACGACTTTTGGGCGCATCCCGCTTGTTTGATGCTGATGGCTTGCGGCAACTGCGCGGCGGAGGGCGGCGCGGGCCAGTCTGGAGGCAGCAGACAATTCAACCCAGGTCCAGGGACGTTCGACAGCGTGCAGACCTCCACCAGATACTTTCCGAAGGGCCGGAGATCCTCGTCATGATGCTGCGCCTGGAGCGCCGAAATGAACAACACCGCGGGTAAGAGCAGTACGATCCTTTTCATGAATTCCTCACCATCGGAAGCCGGCCGAAACAGGGATCAAGGTTGAAGCGCGGTTCACCGCGAGTCCATGGACTACCCGCACTTCCGCATAGAATCCAAAATGATTCATGGCGCCCGGGAGCCGCACGTTGGCGCCCACGCCGGCATCGTACGCCCCGGAATTTCCGGCGGCCGCGAAAACCGTTGGAGTGGACGGCTGAAGCAAGCCGCCCTGATACGACGTTCCGTTGAAGTCGATGGACCGCCGCATCCAGCCGAAGCCCGCAAACGCATACCCTTGAAAACGTCCCTGCGCGGGAAACCGGACGGTCGGATCTAACGTGGTGCTATAGAACTTCGCCTGGGCCGAGGTAGCGGACAGAAGGCCGATGTTGGTGGGGTTCAACACTCGCGCATTTTGCAACGCCGTCTGGCTGACGCCCAGCTGATCGAACAGGAAATTGGCGGTCACAAAGAAGCTCCAGGCATGACCGGGAGAGGGACGGGGTCCGCCGAATCCTCCGCCGGCGTTGAAATTCCAGCCGTTTTTGAGACTGCCGGCGTCCGCGCCCGCAACCGGCGTCCAGCCTCCACCGGCGTTCAGAGTACAGGAATGAAAAAAGTCGTCCTGCGCCAGGCATTCCGGTGGAAAGGCGATCAAGGCAACAGCGCAGAGCGCGGCCCCATGGAGCAAGCGGCGAAGCCTTGGCGGGTTCAGGGAATAATTGCGAGGAAGTGGGGACATGGTTGCTAATTGTAAAAGTCTTTTACGATCTTTAAGAGCCTATTCGGGTCCTGCTCATAACAAATGCGCAGTAATTCCATCAGGTTCACCCGCAGGTTGGCCGGCTCCTGCGGTGATACCAACGCGTCGATTCCCAAACTGTTCAGCGCGATCAGAGGGACGTTATTGTAATTCGCCGCCAGGGCATTCTGCGCGACGATCAGGTCCTGGCCGGCCTGGCGACTGCGGATCTCCGCGAGATCGGCGTCTCTCCTGGCCCTTTCAAGGTTGGCGTTCGCTGCCGCTAAAGCGGCCTGGGCGGACTCTTTCTCGCGTTTTTCCACGGCGCGGCGGAGCCGATTCGCCGCCGTCCTGACTTCCGCTTCACGCGTTGCAACGAACTGCGTTGCCGCCACCCACGCAGAGGCCGCCCCCGCTTGATTCAGCACGGCGACTTGTTGGGGCTGAGGGATGTTCCTGATTGCCTCCGCAGCATTGGTGACCGCCGTCTTGGGAATCTTGCTCAAATGCGAACGAATGGACAAAACCTGGCTATCCGTTCTGTACTGAAGATCGCGCAAGAGTCCCCACAGGGCTCGTTCAGAATTATTGCGGAGATATTCCTGGTTCACATCGCGGTCGAGCACGGTCCGGTTAAAGCCGTAAAGGTCGGTCAGCACGATGTTCGCGTAGGCGAACAGGGATTCCGTGTTCGTCTGATCCTCCTTGGGGATCTTAAAGCGGGCCGCAGTAGCCAGCAGGACGTCGAGCTTTTTCAGGCGCGCCGCCTCGCGGTAAATTCCGTGAGTATCCAAGGCGGAAAAAAGGGTGAGTATTTCAGTGGCGCGGCGGCTGAGCCTGCCGGGGTCATCGATGCCGGGGCGGGAAAACAATTCCAGCGCCTCCAGGCAATAATGAACGCTTGCCGGATTTCTCCACTCGGCTGCCAGCAGGGGCGTGGCGTCCTTGGATATGGTGGGGGCCGACGGCTGGCCGCTAACGAGGCCCGCAAATAGAATTGTCGAAATGGCGATCGACATTCGGCTCATTTTCGCATCCAAAAAAAGGATTTAAAATAACAGTTTTCAATGTTACTGTTATGTCTGAATAATTGCAAGCAAAACCCGACGGATGCCCCAGGATTCTTTCCAAATGCCAGGAATGCCGGCTCATCGGGATGGGCTATTTATTGCAGGAGGCTTTCTACCAGATGAGAGCTCATGGGACACGAACCATTCTTGAGGCCGCGGGATTCTGTCTATTGCTTTCCACCGCGCGAGGGCAGTTTTTGCCGGCGCTCGCCCCGGTTAACACCGGCGGGAGCGCGCCCACTTTCGTCGCCGTGGGAAATTTTAATACCGACAAGTTTCCGGACCTTGCCGTTTCCAATACGGCGAGCAATACCGTGACGTTATTAATGGGCAAAGCCGCGGGCGGGTTTACTCCAGGCTCATCGTTTCAAATTCCCGCTCCCGGCGCCATCGCGGTTGCGGACTTTAATGGAGACGGCTTTGAGGATCTCGCCATTGTCAGTCAGACCAAAGGCAATGTCACGGTCCTGCTGCTCGATGGGGCGGGCAATGTGCGACAGAGTCTGGGTCCGTACGCTACCGGATCATTTCCCAGCTCGATCGCCGCGGCCGACCTTAATGGCGACACCTATCCGGACTTAGCGGTCGCCAATCGCGACAGCGGAACCGTCAGCGTTCTGTTGTGGAATAACAGCACGCAACAGTTCGGGACGTCCACAAGTGTTGGGCTGCCAACCGGCGGCAGCCCTACTCCGGCGAGCCCCAGTTCCGTAGTGGCTGGAGTTTTTAATGCCAATGGTTTAGAGGACCTGGCGGTGGCCGACGAGGCGAACAATATGGTCACCCTGCTGATCAATTCGGGGAAAGGCAGCTTTAAGGCGTCTGCCGCCAGCCCCTATCCGGTGGGGTCCGCCCCCAGTGCGCTGGCGGCCGCGGATTTTAACGGCGACGGGAATTTCGATCTCGCGGTCGCGAATTTGAACAGCGATTTTGTGACACTGCTGCTGGGAAATGGAACGGACGGATTCACGACCTCCTTGTCCAGTCCGTTTCAGACCGGCTTGCAGCCCATTTCCATGGTGACCGCGGACTTCAACGGAGATCGCCTGCCGGACCTCGCGATTGCCAACGCTGGATCGAACAACGTAACCGTTCTGCTGAACAATGGAGCGGGTG
The DNA here is from genome assembly GCA_963698105.1 of Bryobacterales bacterium. Taxonomy (GTDB): domain Bacteria; phylum Acidobacteriota; class Terriglobia; order Bryobacterales; family Bryobacteraceae; genus Palsa-187. Next base: position 20,752 of record CAVOPN010000014.1, on the reverse strand, counting down.
GATTCACGGCAGGCGCCAACAGTCCGGTCGCCGCCGGTCCGGGTCCAGTGTCGATCGCGGTGGGTGACTTCAATGGGGACGGAGTGCCGGACCTGGTTGTGGCCAATCCGACTGACGCCTCTGTCACCGTTTTGTTGAACGGCAGCGTGGCCGCGCCAACCATGGTATCGGCCGCGAGCTATGCGGCGGCGGAGGGAGTCTCACCGGGTGAGACAGTTACCATCCTGGGCACTTACACCAACACCAATGTCCCGTCCGCGCCGCAGCCGGAGAGTACATGTTTCGACCAGATGGGAGTTACACTCACTGACAACAGCGGCACTGTCAGTCTCCTGAACTTGTTCTATGTCGGCCCCACGCAGATCAATGCCGTGATGCCCGCATCGGCTGCTACGGGGGCCGGCACCTTCAGGATCTCCAGCTATTCGGACTCGAAATGCCAGACAGCTCCCACGACACCGATTCAGAAAGGAACCGTCACCGTAAACTCTGTCGCGCCGTCGCTGTTCACTGCAAATCAGTCCGGCAAGGGTGTGGCGGCGGCGCAGTTTGTGTCCAGCCATGTTTCCGGACTCCCGCCTGTATTCTCCTGCTCTCCTCCGACCAACTGTCAGCCGGTTCCTCTCGATGTCAGTTCAGGCACCACGTTTTTGGTGCTTTACGGGACCGGCATTCGCAATCGGGTGTTGCTTTCGAACGTGACTGTGACCATCGGCAGTCTGCCACCGCTGCCGGCTCTGTTCGCAGGTATGGCTCCGCTTCCGCCGAATACGATGGACGCCGGATTGGATCAGGTGAACGTGGCTCTTCCGGCGAGCCTGGCTGGAACCGGCACGGCGACGATCACAGTTTCGGTTGGCTCGGCGGTTTCAAACCCGGTAACGGTGTGTTTCACGAATCCTCAGAACTCACCAGCGATGTGCGGTCTAGTGACACCGTACCTCTATTAAAGGCGGACGATCGGCACGCCGGAACAGAGTCCCAGGTGTTGATGGCAGAAAGGCCGCGGTAATCCGGACCGGAAGTTTCAGGCCGGCCGCCGGCGGCAAAACGGACTCCGAAGTAAAGGTAGTGGTTCAGGTATTGAACAAAGGCCGGCGAGTCTCTGAGTAGTTTGTCGAAACAAGGAATAGGCTTGTCATCCTCGGGCGTCGCGATATCCAGCTGCTTGCGCAGCTCCCGGAGCATAATGTTCTGGAGCACCTGGTCCAGCTCGAGACGAAATTCGGTTGTCTGAGATTCGTCTTCGGTGAAGCCCGCCTCTTCGTGCATACGGAGAAGGTGGCGCTGCTCGCAGTGGCTTTTCTTCGCGAGTCTTGCGAGGATAGCGTAACCGCCATTTTCCATTTTGAGCTTCCTTTTTGGTTGTTAGGATGCGATTCGGTAGGAAAGTATATCAGATTGACTTGGTTTTTCAAGTCAATTCATGAGTCTTTTTACGGGAAATTCGATGCTGCGCCTAAACAACGACGGAACGTGATAGTTTGGACTTTCCGAGGAGACTCTCTTGTTATCTCTGACTCGCAGGCAATTTTCTCTCGCTATGGCCGGGGCTGTTGCGAATCCGTTCGCGGCCCGGGCGGATTCGAATCTGTGGGGAGGCCCGGTGGTCGATTGCCATCACCACTTGCGGCGGACCCTCGAAGACAATATTACTCACCTGGACGGATGCGGCGTCTCAAACGCGATGGTTCTCGCGCGGGAGAGCGCCGCGGATCAGATGGCTCTATTGGAGCAGAAGTATCCGGGCAGGGTATTGGGCTGGTTCGCCTCCACCGATGTGGCGAAGCCCGACGCGGAGGCGCTGCTCACCAGGGCAATAAAAAATGGGGCGATCGGATTCGGCGAGATTAAATATCACGTGGAGGCCGCCGGGCCCGAAATGAGGAGGGCCTATTCGCTGGCCGCCGATTTGAACGTGCCTATTCTGATTCATTTCCAGGAAGTGCCGCACACCGCCACGGAAGGCGTTTTTTCAACCGGCTTCCGGAATTTTGAAGCGATGTTGAAAGCGTATCCTAAGACTCGCTTCATCGGGCATGCGGATGCTTTCTGGGCGAATATCAGCGCGGATTACGCCAACGATGTTGCGTATCCGAGCGGTCCGGTCAAGCCCGGCGGCATCACCGATAAGCTGCTGAGCGATTATCCGAACCTCTATGGCGATTTGTCGGCGAACTCGGGCAACAATGCTCTGTCGCGCGATCCGGAGTTCACCATCGGCTTTCTCAACCGGCACCAGGACAAGCTGATTTTTGGCAGCGATTGCGCCTGCACGGACGGCAAGGGCGGTGGAATCTCGCAGGCCGGCAATCCGGCGGCCAACAGGCTGGCCGGGAAATGTGTGGCGCGCGAGACGCTTACGCTACTCCGGAAAACCGTCCAGCCGGCCGCCTTCCGCAAGATGACCTGGGAAAATGCGCATCGAACATTGCAGCTAGTGTAGTGCGTCACTCATATTGCACATTATTTTCCCCGCGTAGCGCATGCGTCCACGCGTGCCGTGTCGACGTTCGGCCATTGTTTCCGTTCGCTGGAAAATCACATCGACACGAATGTCGATGCGGCACGCCTAGGTGCTCGCGCCACATAATATTCAGGATCTTCGACCCAGACCACTAGGATCCTGACTTTCCCTCAATCGTGTATTTCAAACTTCTCTCCACGACGGCCTGCCCTTGTTGCACCGCGATCTTCACCTCGTAGCCGCCGGGACCGCCCACCGGTTGAATCGCCATCGGCACCGCACCTGACGCGTCGGCCGCGGGCAGCGCCGATCTCTGGGTCGCGATCAGCTTGCCGTCCTTCAGAAATCGCGCTTCGAGAAACGATGTTTCGAGCGTGTCCTGCTGCGGATAAACCACGAAATAAATGTACGGCTGCGCGCCCGCCGGCAGCGCATCGGACAGGTACGGCTGCGCCCTTTTCCCAGGAATCTCAAACGGATCGGAAGCCTCCGCAGGCCGCGCCAGATCGTGGATCCTGCGCACTAGCGTAATGTCGCTGACTCCCAGTCCCGGTTTGTCGGCATTATCGACGGCGAACACATTGGTGCTCGCCCGATTGCCTTGCTGGTCCACCACGGCCGTCTCAATCGTGTAATTTCCCGGCTTCAGATTGACGGCATGCTCATAAATCATCGTTTCCCCGCGCAACCCCGCCAGATATTTGTCCGCGACATCGGAGGGCACGTCTTTACTCACTCGCTCCACAATTTCACCCTGCGCATTTTTCACTAAAGCGAGCAAATAGGCGTGAAATTTATGCTTCTGGCTGCCCTCGGCCGTCGCGGTCAGATTGGCGATGGGAACTTCGAAGGCGATCGAGTACTGCGTGGTCCCTTTCGACGGCCGAAAGCGGAAGGCCTTCGCTTCGAACCCGAAGTCATAAGGAAGGGGCGTTCTGTCCAGAGCTTCGAGCGCTCCCATATCTCCCGGCGTGAGCGGACCCTCGCCGGTTTCGGGCACCGCGTAATACCCTCGCCGCGTTTCGACGCGCAGATCCGTCCGCGACAATTTTACTTCGATTTTCCGGAAATGCCCGTCGTTGCCGGGCGCCGCCGGCCGGTACGCGAGCTCGAAATGAGTGTCCACTTCCTCCATCACTTTGGCGAGCAGAGCTTCCGAATTATTTGTATTCGCGATCACGAATCCACCGGTGCTTTCGGAAATTTCGCGCAGAGCCTCCTGGGTGTTGGCGCTCAACACGGCGAATCTCGCGTAGTCGGTCTGATGCGCGGATTCCATGGCTTGGGCGGTGGGCGAGGGTCCCTGCGTGCTGCTTCCTCCTGACTTGTAGGGATCGCTCCGGCCGATCCCGATCGTCGCCTGAGTCTGGCTCAAGCCCGCGGTGGTTTGGGTCAATGCGACAGAGGTGCTGGTGGGCGTCGACACGGGCGATCCCTGAATCGCCGGAGAACCGCCCTGAGTTGAGCTGGTTCCCTGACTGCAATCCGCGCGGTCCTGGCAGACGCCGAGTCCGTAAACGTCGAGACCGTAGAAAGTCACGCCGCCTTTGTTCGCCGCGCTGATCAGCGAATTCCACCGCTCCATCTGATCGGGGGGGCGCGTCAATCCGGTGCTCATCAGCAGCACCGTTTTCTGGAATGGAAGCTGGCTCAACTGCTTCACCATTGTGGTCAGCGCATCGATCTCGCGCAGTCCCGCATTGACGGCAAGGCCCATGTCTCCACGCGTTCCCAAAGGGTCCTGAGCGCTAGAACCATCAGGGGCAGTCGGGACGCCGGCGGGGGGCGGAGCGGTCAAGCTTGCCGGAGGCGGAGTGGTTGCGTTCGTGGCCGATACCGTGGCCGCGGCCGAACTGACACTGGTATTCAAAGACACCCCGAGCGTCGACATGCTCAATCCGTTGAGCACCGCCGCGCTGCCTTGCGCCATGGTCGCAAGCTGATTCACGGCGGCCAGTTTGACGGCCTTCAGCAGATTCTCGCGATTATTGGAAAACGGAAAGACTGGACGCAGCCCGCGCGCGTCGAGACTAAAGACGCCGATATAAGTATCCGGGCGCAGCTCCTTGTCGACAAATTTTCGCGCCGCATCGAACGCGAACCCGCGAGTCTCCGGCGTCAGATCGTTCATGATCAGGCAGATGACATTGACGGTGCGCAGGGGATTCGAGGGAGTGTTGAGTTTGGGCTGCGGCGTCGCGCTCACAGGCTCGGCCGCGACCGCCGGCGCAACGGGGGGCTTGTCAGCCTGCGCGCGCACTTCACGCCCCGGCACTAGCCGGAACGATTTTATATCCTGACGCACGCCGTCCTCATACACCGACACCTGCGCCGGATCGATCCTGGTGACCAGTTTCCCGTGCGCATCGCGCACCACGACTTCGAGCAGCACTTCGCGCGCCTGGCTCTCGAAATCCGGGTTCTGCTGCGCGAAAGACGGAACGGATGATATCGTGAGACAGATGGCGCAAGACAACCAGGGGCGCATACTTCAGTGTCCCAAATGTGGATCGGGCGATGTGCGCCGCACGGAACGCGTGGGGTTGCTCGCCTGGGTGCTGCGAAGATTCGGCCGCGCGCCGTTCCTGTGCCGGAGTTGTCACAGCCGGTTCTTTCGTGCTGAGTGATCGATGTTGGTCCCCGCCCTTACGGGACGGGGCTATAACCCCTGGCGTCAGTTAGGGGATGGCATTGGGCTGAGTGGCCGGGGCGAAAAGCGGGGACAGCCCGCTCTGTCCACGGCGGCGCAGTCGATATGTCTGCTGTTCACCATTTCGGGCGCCTTGGGACAGAGTTGGCAGTCCCCACTTTTCGCGGGTTTCATCGAGAGCCGTCGACAGTCTCGAAAGCGGCCGGCATGGGGCTTAGTGGTTGGGGCGAAAAGTGGGGACAGCCCGCTCTGTCCACGCGGCGCAGTCGATATGTCTGCTGTTCACCATTCGGGCGCCTTGGGACAGAGTTGGCAGTCCCCGCTTTTCGCGGGTTTCATCGAGAGTCGTCTACACTCTCGAAAGCGGCCGGCATGGGGCTTAGTGGTCGGGGCGAAAAGTGGGGACAGCCCGCTCTGTCCACGGCGGCGCAGTCGATATGTCTGCTGTTCACCATTCGGGCGCCTTGGGACAGAGTTGGCAGTCCCCACTTTTCGCGGTTTTACTGGATGCTCCAGCGCGCGAGGCTTTTCAGATCCTTGATCAGCACGCCGTCCGGCAATATCACGGGATGCGCCCAGGTGGGACTCTCTGCCACTTCATAGCGTCGAATTTCGTTTAGCCCTTTCGCGGTCGGTTTCGCGATCAGCAGCTGTCCGTCGGCGAGCAGCGTGTACAGCGTTGTTGCACTCATCAGCATCGCCGCATTGTCTCCCGCCCGCGGAGGACCGGTCCACAACGTTTGGCCGGTGCGGGCGTCCAGACAAAAAATCTGGCCCTTTTTCAAATGCGAAAAACCCAGCAGTAAATCTCCGGAAATAACCGGAGAATTCATGTACATAGAAACGCTTTTATTCTGCCAGACGACTTTGGCATCGCGGACCGCGAAGACCCCCTTGTCGACTCCCGAGAAAATAAGAGTGTCTTTATAAACCGCCGGCGTGACGATATTCTGATCGTAGGACGTCGTAAAAGGAATTTTCCACAGCAATTTCCCGTTCGCCTCCGCCACCGCGACGATGTTCGAATGAGTTTGCGTAATCACCTCGCCATTCACCACGATTGGCGAGGCATAGGCGGGAGAATCGCCGTTCCAGACCCATTTCACGGCTCCCGTCGCGGGATCGAACGCCGTCAGCCCGCTGGGTACATGCGCGATCAGCTGGCCGTGGTCGACGATCGGGGACATGGCGGTCCCGAAGTCCGGCGCGCCTTTGAAATCCAGGCGCCAGAGAGGCTTGCCGGTTTCCGCGTCAAACGCCGAAAGGATGCTGTCGATGCCCAGGGTATACAGCTTGCCGTTCGAATAAACCGGCGTCGCTTTCGGTCCCGCGCCATGCCCGTTGGCCGCCGGATCGATCTTGTAGGGAGCCCGGTATTGCTGCTTCCAACGCACTTTGCCGGTGGCCGGGTCGATCGAAAGAACGGTTTCCTGATCGCCCTCGCGCGTGAACTCGTAAATGCTGCCGGCCGCCATGATCGGCGAGGAATGGCCGATGCCGACCTCGGTTCTCCACTTGAGATTCAGCTTCTCAGGCCAGTTTTGCGGCTCCTCCACCACGATCCCGTCGCGATGGGGGCCGCGCCATTCCGGCCAGTCGGCCGCGAGCAGCAGCAAGAGTAACCAGGGCATGCCTTCAAGTTTACCTACTCGCCCGACGATACGGCCGGCTGTAGCCAGCGCTCGATGGCTTTAGAAAGATCCTGGAGCGTCACCGGCTTGGCGATATAATCGTCCATCCCGGCCGCGGTGCACCGGGCGCGGGCACCGGTGAAGGCTTCGGCGGTCATGGCGACGATCGCGATACGCCGTCCCGGTTTTTCCGTGCGGCGAATCTCGCGGGTGGCCGCGTAGCCGTCCATTTCAGGCATTTGACAATCCATGAAGACGGCGTCGTAGGGCAGCGTTCTCAGCATCCGGACCGCCTCCGCTCCATTGGCCGCGACATCGGCGCGCAGGCCGAGCCTTTCGAGCATGCGTGTGGCGACTTTCTGATTCACCGCGTTATCGTCGGCCACCAGCACACGCCAGTGCTCACGGGCGTATCTCTGTTCCAAACCCGAGCAATATTCGCCGGCGGTTCCGGGAGCCACCGCGGCATCGCCTAGCTGCCGCGCCCACGTCGTGGTCAGCGCGTTCAGCAATTGAGACTGGCGCACCGGCTTGGTCAGGCACGCGTCCAGCGCCACTCCATCGCTGAGCTGCCTGAATTCGCGGCCGCGCCCGTAGGCGGCGGAGGTCAGCATGATAATCGGCGTATCCTGCACCCCGGGCATTGCCCGGACCTTCGCGGCGACCGCTGCTCCATCCATCGCCGGCATATGGTAATCGAGCAGCAGGAAATCGTACGCGCGTCCCTGCCGCGCGGCGTCGTCTAAAGCGGTAATGGCATTCGCGCCCGAGTCGAAAGTGTCGCTCATCATTCCCCAATTGGCGATCTGCTCGCGCAGAACCCGGCGGTTCACTTCGTTATCGTCGACGATCGCTACCCGCAATCCGCGCAGGCCCGCCAGGCTAACCGGCGGCGCCGCCGGCTCCGGATCCATCAGCAGTGGAACTTCAAACCAGAAGGTCGATCCTTTCCCGGCTACGCTTTTCACACCCGTCGATCCGCCCATCAGCTCCACCAGTTGTTTCGAAATCGCCAGGCCCAGCCCGGTGCCTCCATGTTTGCGGGTGATGGAGCCGTCCACCTGGCTGAATTTCTGGAACAGCAAATCGATCTTATCGGCGGGGATGCCCGCGCCGGTGTCGGTGACGGTCACGCGCACTCGGAAGCGATAAGCGCCTTCGGGTTGACCGGTTACTGTAATCAACACCTGGCCTTGGCGGGTGAACTTGATCGCATTGCCCACCAGGTTGGTGACAATTTGCCGGATGCGTCCGCCGTCGCCGATAAAACGCTCGTCGAGCGACGGAGGATATTCCAGCACCAGGTCGACTCCGCGACCTTCCGTCTGGGGCGCCAGCATTTCGTTCACGTCTTCGACGACCTGCCGCAGATCGAAGGGCACGCATTCAATCTGGAGCTTCCGGGCTTCCAGTTTGGAGAAGTCCAGAATGTCGTTGATGACGGTCAATAACGCCTCGCCGCGATCGGCGCACGACTTCGGCGCACTCTCTTTGGTCCGTGGTCAGGTCCATGTCCAGCAGCAGGCCGGTCATCCCGATCACCCCATTCATGGGAGTGCGGATTTCATGGCTCATGTTGGCCAGGAACTCCGATTTGGCGACGGTGGCCGCGCCGGCCAGGTCACAAGCCGCGCGGGTGCGGCGATAGAGCCACCAGACCATTCCCAGAATCAGGATCAGGGCTGCGACGGCAACCGTCAGCAGCACACTGCGCTGCTTCGCTTCTTCCGTCAGATCGATGGTCAGGGCATCGTTGTTCGACAGGCGAAACCAGCGGAAATAGATGCCCGCCATGGTGCCGTCGCGGGCCATGCCGCTGATCTCCTGGCGCAGCGCATCGGCCGCCCGCCGGGCCTCCCGGTTCCCGATGTTGGCCGCAATTCCCGCGTTCCCGAAGCCGTTCGGGATAGGCAGATAGCGGAACAGCCGCCCGCTGCAAGGCCCGTTTTGATCCACCGTCACCGGCTGCTCCACTCGTTCCGCCACCAGCCCGGCGTCGACTTCGCCGGTGCAGACCGCATGAAACACCCTGGCCAGATCGGGTTCCCGGACGACGCGCGGATGGGACAGGAATCCGTTCGCCACCCTCTCCTGCGTGCCCGGATATCTGACCCCGACCGTTCGGCCGTTCATCTGGGCGGCGCTGGTCAGAGGACTTTCCTGATCCACCACCAGCCAGTACCGGACATACGCATACGGCCGGCTTACATAATAGTACGGAGCCCGCCACGTAAAATCGCTGAAAATAGGCCACAGATCCCAGTCGCCGGAACTGAGAGAAGGTTCCGCCCCGATGTCGCTGTGCACCCAGTTCAACCGGATTCCGCGCCGTCGCGCGGCTTCCTTCAGGATGTCGATCGCGGGTCCCGCGGGGGTCCCATCCGGGGCCACAAATTGCGTCGGGCGCGATTCCTCAAAGCCGATCCGGAACGTGCGCCCGGTAAAATCGGTCGCGTGGGATCTCTTGGCAATTACGAAGACCAGCAGCACGGTCAGAACCGAGAGCACTGCCCAAACGAATTTCCGCAGTGAGATCACTAACTTGTATATCGGCTGATAGCTTGGATTTGTGAGTGTCGAGACGAGTCTCGACACGGCACGCACGAGTGCGTGCGCCACATCAAATGCTCGCGTGGCGCCTATTCCAGCTGAGCCCGCAGGCGCTGCGCGTCTCGCACGGCATATCCGGCCTGATCGTTATCGAAGTAAAGGAAGGTTTCGGGTAGCTTCCATTGCCGGATTTGTCTGGCCCACCTCAGAAGAGCCCGATCGTCATAACTGCCCTGGTAGGCTCCTCCTGGCCCGTGCAGACGGATATAAGTGAAACCGGCGGTAATTTCGAGCGGAGATTGAAAGCCCGCCAGGTCGAAAATACAGTACGCGGCTTCGAACCGACGCAGCAGATCGAAGATTTCCCGCGTATTCCACGTCTCGTTGCGAAATTCGAAAGCGTAGCGCTGCGGCCTCGGCAGGGCTTCGAGAAAACCCTCCAGGCGCTCTGGATTTACGGTCCAATGTGGCGGAAGCTGAAAGACCACCGGACCCAGTTTGTCTTCCAGGCCCCACGCGCGCTCGAAAAATCGCTCGATTCCCAGCGTGGTGTCGGTCAGCTTCTTCATATGGGTCAGAAACCTGCTTCCTTTGAGCGAAAACAGGAAGTTTGGCGGTGTGGACTCGCGCCACACCCGAACCGCCTCGAGCGCCGGCAGTTTGTAGAACGTGTTATTCAGCTCGACCGTATCGAAATGTTGGGAATACCAACCAAGCATCCCCGCGCTGGTCGTACCCGGAGGATACACCGGACCCTTCCAATGTTTGTAATGCCAGCCCGACGTCCCGATTCGAATCACTTTGACGCCGCGCGGCGCGTGCTCCGCCTGGGACCTTCTTTCGCCTGAGGTTTTTTGACCGCTTCGAGACTCTTCCGCAAAGCTTCCATGATGTCGGTGACCGGCTTGGCGTGCGGCACGGCGGCGACCACCGCGGCGGGCTTGCCGGCGACCTTGTCCGCAATTAATGCTTCCAGGCGCTCCCGATACGTATCCCGGTACTTGGACGCGTCGAAGGGCGCGGCCAGCGCGCCCACCAGCGTCTTCGCCATGGCAAGTTCCTTGGGACTCACCAGGGACTTGTCGGCATGAACCTCCTGGTCTGAGCGAACCTCCGATACGAAATACATCGTATGGGCGATCATTCCGGAGGGTCCGGGCCGCAGCATCGCCACCCGCTCCCGCCGGTGCATGGCGAACCGCGCCATGGCCGCAAATCCCGCTTCGCGCATCGCTTCATAGAGCAGCGCATAGGGCTTCCGCCCCGTCTCCTCCGGCTTCACATAATAGGATGCTTCGAAATACACCGGATCGACGTCCGCCAGATGGACGAACTCGGTAATCTCCATGGTGGACGACGTTTCGGGCGCAATGGCGCGCAGCTCCTCGGGCGACAAAGTCACGTACTGGCCGCGCTCATATTCGTAGCCTTTGGTAATCGCCTCGGCGGGGGCTCTCTGCTCAGAAAATTCCCCTACCGAAACGCGCCTCACCGGCTCAAAAACCGGCTCCGGGGAAGCCGCCGGTTCTTCCTCCGCCTTTTGGCGGTCGATTCGTATGGGAGCTTTCACTGGCGGCTCCGGCTCCTCTGTTGTGCGATGAAGCTCCCTTAAGGGAACCCGTTCGCTGCGCGCCGCGCGAAACAGGCGTACGGGAATCGAGATCAAGCCGAAGGTGATGCTGCCCTTCCAAACGGAGACCGCCATCTTCAGGACTTCGATTTTTTCTGATCGCCCCGGTCACCTTGACCCTTGGGGACCACGGTTTCGGAATGAGACCGCCGGTCGGCGGCCAGGGACCTTCCCACGTCCACTTGTTTTTCGGTGAAAGTGCCGTCCTTAGCCCGCCGGATGTATCGTTTGTCCCCTTTATGAGGTTCAATGAGGGTTCTTTTTATGGCCATAGTACCTCCCTCGGGTAGACTTCTGGTGCCAGCATCGTGTTTCAGCACGGGTCCGAGGTTGTACAATATTGACCACGTGCCTACTCACCACCTGTTCGAAACTATTCGCCGCCACGAAGACAGTTTGCTGGTCGAGTGGCTCCGGCTACAGAATCAGAACCTGGCGGCGCGCCGCGATCGCATCACCGAAGGTCAGCTTCGGGCGAATTCGCAGGACTTCCTGATTGCCCTCCGCGACGCGCTCTCGGCCGCCGATTCGAGCGATACCAGCGGCCCCGCCTGGGCCAGGCTGCGGGATGTGTTAACCGAGGTTTCCAAACAACGCGCGTCCCAGGGCTTCTCTCCCACGGAAACGGCGCTTTTTGTTTTATCGTTCAAACAGGCGCTGTTCGCGAGGCTCCGCCAGGAGTATGCGAACGATCCGGAGGCTTTTGCCGATCGCATCTGGCAGGCCACGCAGATGCTGGATCAGCTCGGATTGTTCACGGTGGAATCCTATACCAAGACCCGGGAATCCGTCATTTCGCGCCAGCAGCAGGAGCTGCTCGAGCTCTCGACGCCGGTGGTCGAGTTGTGGACCGGCATCCTGGCTCTGCCCCTGATCGGCACCCTCGACAGCGGCCGGACCCAGGTGGTCATGCAGAACCTGCTCGAGGCCATCGTCGCCAAGGAAGCGGACCTGGCGATTATCGATATCACCGGGGTCCCCACCGTCGATACCCTGGTCGCTCAGCACCTGCTCAAAACCGTCGCCGCCGCGCGATTGATGGGCGCCGACTGCGTTATCAGCGGTATCCGCCCGCAGATCGCCCAGACCATTATCCACCTGGGAGTCGATCTCGGTTCCGTCATCACCAAGGCGACGCTCGCCGACGCCTTCCGCCTGGCGCTCAAGAAAAAGAATCTTGCGATTGGTAGCAACTGACGAATGGACCGCATACCCATTCTAAAGATCGGAGACTTTTTGCTGGTGACCGTGCAGGTGGATATGCACGACCGGCTGGCGGTCGCGTTACAGGACGATCTGACCGACCGGATCGTCAGCAGCCGTGCGCGCGGCGTGTTGATCGACATTTCCGCTCTGGATATCGTGGACTCGTTTATCGGCAGGATGCTCGCCAATATCGCCGGTATGGCGCGCATCCTCGATGCGGCGACAGTTGTGGTAGGAATGCAGCCTTCTGTCGCCATCACCCTGGTCGAACTGGGTCTGTCCCTTCCCGGCATCCGGACGGCCCTCAATATCGACCGCGGCATGGATCTATTGAAAGCCAGCGCCGCAGAAATGGGAGCCGTCGACGAGTGACCGTAGAGAAGACGTCGGAACTGCCTCTCCGGGGGCAGGACGACGTGGTGGCAGCCCGGCAGTTTGTCCGCTCCTGCGCGGTAGAGCTGGGGCTGAGCCTGGTGGATCAAACCAAAATCGTGACTGCGGCCAGTGAGCTGGCCCGCAACGCCGTGATCCACGGCGGCGGAGGCTTGATCCGGGTTGAAGTTTTGCAGGAAACAGGCAAACGCGGCCTGCGTCTAACGTTTGAAGATAAGGGACCTGGAATAGCCGATATCGAAAAAGCGATGTCCGACGGCTACACCACGGGAAATGGGTTGGGGCTCGGCTTGGGAGGGGCCAAGCGGCTGTCCAATGAATTTTCGATCGAATCCCGTCCCGGCGCGGGCACCCGAATCTCCATCGTGCGTTGGAAAAATTAACTCGGGTGATCAATTTTATTCCAGTAGATGAGCCCAGCCGGGTATCGGAAGCGCGGCGTCTCGCCATGTCGCTTGCGCGCGAAGCAGGCCTCGATCTTCAGCGAACGGCGGATGCGGGCCTGGCCGCCACCGAACTCGCGACCAATCTCTGGAAACACGCCAAAGAAGGAGAACTCCACGTTTCCCGGCTGCCTGACCACCACGGCCCCGGCATCGACGTCCTCTCCATCGATCGGGGCCCGGGCATCGCCAGTATCGCCCAATGCCTGAAGGACGGGTACTCCAGCTCGGGAACCAACGGCACCGGACTCGGCGCCATTTCCCGCTGCGCGCATTTCGATGCCTACTCGCAGCCCGGCAAGGGAACCGTAATACTGGCGAGGATCCATGTTTCCGGAGCGGAAAAGAACGGCATGGTGGTGAGCTTCTCGGGCCGCCCTCTCGCGGGCGAGGAAACCTCCGGAGACGCCTGGGCGGTGCGCGAACAGGGTGTTGTATCCGTGTTCATCGTCGCGGACGGACTGGGCCATGGCATTCGCGCCGCGGAAGCTTCGGCCGAAGCGATCTCCGCCTTCAGAACCTCTACCGATACCGAGCCGGTGCTGCTGCTCGACCGGGTGCACCGCGCCCTTCGAGGTACGCGCGGCGCCGCCGTCGCCATCGCCCGCGTGGACCGCAAGGAACGCCGCGTGCGATATGCTGGAATCGGCAATATTTCAGGCGCGGTCATCGGCACGGAGAAGACCCAGTTCATGATTTCGCACAATGGAACGGCGGGCCATGAAACCATTCGTTTTCAGGAATTCGTGTACCCCTTCCCGCACGGCGCGATCCTCATCATGCATTCCGACGGGTTGGCGACCAGTTGGAATCTCAGCTCCTACCCTGGTCTTGAAACCCACCATCCGGCGGTAATCGCGGGCACTCTGTATAGGGATTCGAGCAGAAATCGCGACGACGTCTGTGTTATCGTGGCCAGGGATTTCGTATAGTGAGCGTCCGCCAGATTCCCGATTCGGCGAACCTGTTGCTCGCGCTCAGTATCGAAGACGAGGCCGGCATCGTCGCGGCGCGTCAAAGGGCGCGGCAGGTGTCGTCCTCGCTTGGACTGAGCAGCCAGGATCAGGCGCGCCTCGCCACGGCCGTATCGGAAATCGTGCGCAACGCCGTCCAGTATGCGGGCCCGGCCCGCGTCGAGTTTGCGCTCGATCTCCGTTCCGAGCCGCAGGTGCTGTGGGTGGAGGTCAGCGACGAAGGCCCTGGAATCGGCGATCCGGAGCGCATCCTCAACCGCAGCTATGAGTCCCGCACGGGCATGGGCATCGGCCTTTCCGGCACCCGCCGCCTGATGGATCATTTTCGCATCCACTCCGAACCGGGAGCCGGAACTCAGGTCGCCTTCGGCAAAGCGCTGCCTCCCGCGCTGAAGCCGATCCAACCGCTGGAGGCCGCGAAGCTGTGCTCCCATCTTCCGCCGGTGCCCGGAGCGCTCGACGAATTGCAGCGCCAGAATAAAGAACTACTCGATACCCTCGAGACTCTGCGCCTGCGCGAGTCGGAGCTCGAAAAGCGGGAGCTCGAATTAGGCCGCCTGAGCATCGAGCTCGAAGAAACCAACCGCGGCGTAGTGGCTCTTTACGCGGAGCTGGATGAAAAAGCGGCCGCGCTAAAACGCGCCGACGAAATGAAGTCCCACTTCCTGCGCTATGTCAGCCACGAATTCCGGACGCCTGTAAACTCCGTGCTCGCTCTCACCCAGCTGCTGCTGCGCCGCCTGGATGGAGACCTGACCCAGGAACAGGAAAAACAGGTTCGCTACATCCGCCAGTCCGTGCAGGATCTGGCGGAAATGGTGAACGATCTGCTCGATCTGGCGAAAGTCGAGGCGGGGAAGAGTGAAATCCGCCTGTCACGCGTGGATCTCGGCCATTTTGTCGGTTCCGTCCGCGCGCTCATGCGGCCGCTCGCCACCAACGAAGCAGTGTCGCTGATTTTCGACGATCCGCCCGCCGGCATTTCCATTGAAACGGATGAAACCAAGCTGGGGCAGATCCTGCGCAACCTGATTTCCAACGCCCTCAAGTTCACGGATGCCGGAGAGGTCCGCGTATCCGCCTGGCTCGCCGATGGGATGCTTTGCTTTGCGGTGGCCGATACCGGCGTCGGCATTCCTCCCGAAAATCTGGAAACCATTTTTCATGAGTTCGCCCAGATCGATAATCCTCTGCAAAAGAAAGTGCGCGGCACCGGCCTGGGACTGCCTCTCTCGCGCAAGCTGGCCGCGCTGCTCGGCGGGACTTTGGAAGCCCAAAGCACCCTGGGATCGGGATCCACCTTTACCTTGCGCCTGCCCGTAAGTCATAATTCGGCGCCCTCCAAAACCATCCTGATTATCGACGATGAAGAAGCCTCGCGTTACATCACGCGCCAGCTTTTTCGCGGCTCCCAATACAATCTGGTCGAAGCCCAGAGCGGGGAAGAGGGGACGGAGCGAGCCCGCTTTGAGCGTCCCGCGCTGATCCTGCTCGATCTGGTCATGCCCCGCCAAAACGGCTTCAACGTGCTCGACGAATTGAAATCCAATGAGATGACGCGGGACATTCCGGTGATCATTCAGACCTCCAAGAGTTTGTCGGAAGGTGATTATGAGCGGCTGGCCGGCCGGGAGGCGGCGGTGCTGCCCAAAGCCGGAAGCGGGCGCTTCGAGGGCCTGGCCACGATTCGTCGGATACTGGGTGAGAAGGAATTATTCGCCAGCGAGCCCGAATTTACGCCATCCTCACAAGGAGCAGTTTAGAACCGTCATGGCAACTTCCGCGGTGATTCTGAATGTCGACGATAATGAGCCCAACCGCTACTGGCGGCATCGCGTTCTGACCGAGGCGGGGTTTACATCCTATAACGCCGCCACCGGCCGGGAAACACTCGACCTCGCGGCGCTGCATCGCCCGGACCTGGTTCTGTTAGACATCAACCTGCCCGATATCAGCGGCATCGAAATATGCCGCAGGCTCAAAGCGACCCCCAGCCATGCTTCCACCCTGGTCCTGCAAATCTCCGCGTCCGCGACCAGCGCTCCGCATGCCACGGAAGCTCTCAACAGCGGCGCCGACGGGTACCTCGCCGAACCCGTCGATTCGACGGTCCTGGTGGCCACCATACGCGCGCTCCTGCGGATGAGGACAGCGGAACAGCAGCTGCAAGAGTCCAACGCCGCGCTCCACCACGCCAATTCGAACCTCGCCACTGCCAACCGGGATTTATTGCAATCCAATCAGGATCTGCAACAGTTCGCCTACTTCGCCAGCCACGATCTACAGGAGCCTCTGCGCCAGGTCACCAACTTCGTTCAGTTGATCCTCCAATCCGCGGCGGACCGCCTGACCCCCGAGGAGCGCAACTATTTGAACTTCGTCGTCGAGGGTTCGGAGCGTATGGACCACCTGATTCGCGCGCTGCTTTCCTACTCCCAGCTGGGTCACGGCGAGCACGCGCCGTATTCGGAAGTGGATCTGAACGCGGTGGTCCATCGCGTGATCGCGGAATCGCGCGACCATCTCGAAGAAAATGGCGGAATCGTTACCGTGGCGCGGATGCCGCCCGTCATAGGGGACCCGGTGCAACTGGGCGACGTGTTCCAGAACCTGATCGTCAACGCGATAAAATACCGGCGCCAGAAACCGCTCCGGATAGACTTCAGCGCCGCGCTCGAAAATCCACACCAGGTGAGAATCAGCGTTCGCGACAATGGCGAGGGAATTAATCCCGCGTATCACGAATTGATTTTCCTGCCGTTCAAACGTCTTCACGGACGCGAAATTCCCGGAACCGGCATCGGACTCGCCATTTGCCGCCGGATCGTGGAGGTTCACGGCGGCCGCCTGTGGGTGGAATCGATTCCCGGCGAAGGCTCTACTTTTCACGTCTGCTTGCCGGTTTGCTTGAAAGCGGAGCTCCCCGCGAGCACCGAGCCGCGCACCCGCGGGGCTTCCGAAGCCTGACGCCCGGCTATTTTTCCCCGGTCCCCGGCTGCGCCTGCTTCCGATGCATCTCCGCCGTTACGCTATCCGGCAGAATATGCGCCATCGTGGCCTGTACTTTGTTCATGAAGGAACCCGCCACCACGTGATCCTTGCCAGCCATCAGAGCTTCATAGCCCTGTTTAGCCACTTCCGCCGCATCGTCCTTGTCACTCGAACCCACTTTGGTATCGTCCATGTCGGCGCGGTGAAAGAAATTTGTTTCTGTGGCCCCCGGCATCAGCGCCGTGACCGTGACTCCGGTGTCCTTCAATTCGTTGCGAATGGCCTGCGAGAAGGATTGAATGAACGCCTTGGACGCGTTATAAACAGCATTAAAGGTCCCGGGCATGGTCGACGCAATCGACGAGGTAAAGAGGATTCGCCCCTGCCCCCGCTCCACCATATCTTTCACCACGTGTTTCGCCAGGTGCACCGAAGAGCGGACGTTCAGGTCGATGACGTTCAAGTCGTCTTCGAGTTTGGTCCCCCGCGCGAACTCCCCGCCCGCGCCCACTCCGGCATTGATGGCGATGGCGTCCACAGGCTTCCCGGCGCCCTTGATGTCGCGATAAAGCTGGTCCACGCCGTCGTCCTTGGCCAGGTCCACCCGGACATCTTGCACCTGGGCGCCCATTCCGCGTAGCGTTTTCGCAGCGCCGGCGATCCCCGCATCCTCCGCGGCGATAAGAAGATCGAATCCGTGTTCGGCAAATTGCCTGGCGAGCTCGAGTCCTATCCCGCTCGACGCTCCCGTGATTACAGCAAACGGTTTAGTTTTATCCATAAGAATGATAGCCCTCATTAGGAAGGAGACATGGAAAGAAGTCCCGTTTCAAGACTGCGGAGCCGAATGCCCAATTGTTTAAAAACCGCGAAAAATGGGGACTGCCTAATCTGTCCCAAGGCGCCCGCAATCCCTGGGAGCACCATATACTTATTGCGCCGAAGTGGACAGCGGGCTGTCCCCACTTTTCGCCCCGGCCACTCAGCCCGCGAAAATGGGCCTACGCCCACAGTCCGGCAACACGTCACATACCTGCTGCGCCGCCGTGGACAGAGCGGGCTGTCCCCACTTTTCGCCTCGTCGAGAAGTGTCGACGAGAAATAAAATAGAAACAGCATGCACGCCACTTCCTATCGCTTCGAAACCCTCTGGCGTGTGCAGGCGCCGCCCGAAGAAGTGACGGAAATACTTAGCGACGCGGCCGCTCTTTCCCGCTGGTGGCCGCAAGTTTATCTCGAAGTCCGTCAACCGGAACCCGGCGTCTACTCTTTCAAAACGCGCGGCTGGCTGCCTTACGCTCTTCGATGGAACGCGCGAGTCGTCGAATCCCATGCTCCGCTGGGATTTTCGATCGCCGCCTGGGGCGACCTGGAAGGCACCGGCTGCTGGACGTTTACGCGCGACGGCGCCTTCACCAACATTCGATACCTGTGGTCTGTCCGGGCCAACAAGCCCCTGCTGCGCTGGTTTTCCCTACTGTTGAAACCGCTGTTCGAAGCCAATCACCGCTGGGCCATGGCCCGCGGCGAGGAGTCGTTGATCTCCGAGCTCGCCCGCCGCCGCGCCGCGCGTTACGTTTTGCCGGGAACCGTCCTCTAACCATCGTGAAAGGACTCCAACCCATGAAGGACATCAGCAATCCACGTCAGACTCGCCAGGGAAATGATCCGGTTCAGCCGGGCCTCGATCCAGGCTCGACCGGCAAACCCAAACCCAGCAACCCCAGCACGGATCAAAAGCCCGGCCAGAAGAAAGAGCCCGGCGAACCCGGATATCGCCCCGAGCGTTAATTCCGCCAGTTGGGTTATTGGTACATCTGCATCGGCATTGGATTCGGCCTGCTGGGGCTACGCAACCTGGTGGCCGCAGCCCCGGTTTGGACAATCGTCATCCGCTGGATTATCGGACTGGGCTTCGTCTTTCTAGGAATGGGCACCCTGCGCCGCCCCCGCTAGTCAGGCCGCTTTTTTCTTCGCGGCCGCCTTTTTGCGTGCGACCCAGCGTTTCTTCATGGCGATAGAAAGCGCCTTTCGTCCCGCCTCCGTGAGTCCGCCCTTCTTTTTAGCCGGAGCGGCAGCCTTAACCGGCGCGGGAGTCGGAGCCGCCGTGGCTGCTTTCGCCGACTTCAGCGCCGCCCACCGCTTCTTTGTTCCCGCGATGATCGCCCGTCGTCCGGCCGCGCTGAGTTTTCGCTTTGCCTGCGCTGCCGGCGCCGCTTCTGCGACTCGTGTCCCGGATTGAAGAGCCTCAATCGCCGCGGACAGTTTGTCTCTCTCCGCCACCAGCAGTGAGAGTATGTAATCAGTTGTCATGACTGTGAGACTAACACAGCACGGCTCTTTAACTTCCATCTAATGTGTCGACGTGTCTTTTCTTCCGCACCCCGATAACCATGAAACCCGCGAAAAGCGGGGACTGCCTACTCTGTCCCAAGGCGACCTCAGGATCGTCAAACCAATATATTTTGCTGACGCCGCAGCCCTGGCGAGAGTGTCGACCTGTTTTCCCAGTCGACGATGTTTTATCTGAGAGAGGCCACTAGTGTGGCGCGCGCCTCCAGGCGTGCCGACGTGCCTTTACCACCCGACACTCAGCCCTGCTAACATTCCTCTGTGGGCGACTCCCTCAGCATTCCGACCATCCCGGAAAAGTCCGTTGTTTCGCGCCACTCTGTGTCAGTTCGTATCACTCACTGGATCGCCACTCTGTGCTTCTTCGCCCTCCTCGTCACCGGTGTAGAAATTCTCATCTCTCACCCTCGCTTCTATTGGGGCGAAACCGGGAACGTCTTAACCCCGCCTCTGTTCAAAATCCCCATCCCCGCATCCAGATCGTCCGTTCCCACCGGCTACCTCTACACTCTGCCCGATCAGAATGGCTGGAGCCGCTATCTCCACTTTCAAGCTGCCTGGATCGTAGTATTCACCGGCCTGTTCTATGTCATCGCGTCTTTGTTCACAGGCCATTTGCGTAAAGACTTGCTCCCGCGGGGCGCTGACCTCTCATGGAGTGCCGTCGCACGGCATCTCCAGCGGCCCGGTGAGACCGAAGCCTGGTCTTATAACGTTCTCCAACGCATCGCTTATCTGATCGTCATCTTCGTTCTTTTCCCCTTAGTCATCTGGACCGGCCTCGCCATGTCTCCCTCGTTTGTCTCCGCGGTCCCGGCAACTGTCACCGCGTTCGGCGGCCAACAGTCCGCTCGCACCATCCACTTCTTTATTACCGTGTTACTGGTCTTATTCCTTGTAATTCACGTCGCGATGATTTTCGTCGCCGGATTCAGAAGCCGGATGCGAGCCATGATCACCGGCCGCGCCCCCAACGATATGGAGCACACATGAAAGAACTCTCTCGCCGCAGACTGATCGCGACCGGCTTGACCACCGCCGCGGGTGCAGCCGGCCTCGGCGCCGCCGCGCGCATCGCTCAAAGACACGGCCTGGTCCCCCCCGATCACAATGGGATCTACGGCCTGGGTGAAACTCTGAACTATGCGTCCCAGAGACTCCTCGCCAGACACTCCTTAGCCCGCGAATTCTCCCGCAGCCAGATTTCGCAGCGCCCGGTTCCCAATCCCATCGCGCCCCTCAGTGAGACCTTTAAACACCTCGAAGCCGGAGGCTTCGCCGATTGGAGGCTCACCGTAGACGGCATGGTCTCGAACCCCGCCTCATTTTCGCTCGCCCAGCTCAAGAGCTACCCCTCCCGCAGTCAGATCACTCACCTCGCGTGTGAAGAAGGCTGGTCCTATATAGCGGAATGGACCGGCGTGCCTCTCTCGCACATCCTCGAAGCCTCCGGAATCCTGCCCCA
>CAVOPN010000013.1:0-166819 GCA_963698105.1 Bryobacterales bacterium | reverse complement strand
ACGATTGCACCATGCCCTGTGCAAAAACAAGTCTCAGTATGTTCGTGCCGCTCGCACCCAACGCCAGGCGGACTCCGATTTCCTGCGTTCGCTGGCTCACCGAGTGGGCAATCACGGCATACAGTCCGATCGAAGAAAGCAGCAAGGCAATGTCCGCGAAGATCCCGAATAAACTGCCGAACACCTTGAACGGCCAATTGTTGATCTCGAGGCATTCCTCGAGTGTGCGGAGGTTGTAGACGGGGAGGTTGTCGTCCACGGCCTGCACCTCGCGCCGGAAGGCCGCGCCGAGAGAGCCTGGTGGAACGCGAGTCCGAGCCATCAGTGACATATCCCGCAGAGGCTTCTGCCGGTATGGAATGTATATCAGCGGATCGTATTCCCGCACGCTGACATCGTTCTGAAGGATATTGGGCACCACCCCGACCACGGCTAGCCAAGCCTCCGCTTTGCCACGATCGTACAATCGGAGCCGCTTGCCGATCGGGTCGTGACCGGGCCAGAACTTTTCCACGAATCGCTGATTCACGATCGCCACGGGAGATCCCGCAACGCCGTCCGAGTCCGTAAAGAACCGGCCCCGCTGAGAACGCACGTCCATCGCGCGGAAGTAATCCGGACTGATCACCAGCACCGTGAGCTGCTGGCGGTTCTTCTCGTCCACTGGCGGCGCCCCTTCCAGTTCAGACGGTAAATTCATACCGCCGCCGGTAGGCATCGTGACCGCGATGGTCGAAACCTCTACGCCCGGCAGCGCATCGATGCGAGCCTTGAGGCGCTGGTGAAACGATACTTGATCTTCATCGCGGATACTTGGCTTCCGGAAGGAACAGGCGCATCACCAGAACGTTCTTCGTGTTCACACCAACTCGGGCGTTATATACGTTCAGAAAACTGCGGATCATGACCCCCGCGCCCGCCAGAAGTATGACGGCGAGCGCCATTTCGATAACCACCAGCAGGCCGGAAAGATATTTTCCGCGCCCGCCGCCGCTCGATCCGCGCCCTCCATCTTTCAAGGCGTTGTTCACGTCGATCTTGGAGAGCCGCAGCGCTGGCGTCAGTCCGAACAACAGGCCCGTGCCGATTGAGATGGCGGCCAGGTATGCGAGGCCTTTATGGGCTCAAACAGCACCGTGCGCTCAGCGACATCGTGAATGGCTAGCGGTATTCGAGGAATGCGGAGAAATATCACGCTGGCGAAATAGACGGCAGCCGCCGCTGCGGCGGCCCAACGGATTTTCAGGCGCAGCAGGATCGCGATGCCTCCTGTGATGAGAATCGCTCCATCGAGATAGGCCCAGAAGGTATGCCAGGGAGCCCATTCCGGGGTCAGTTCCAATCCTTTTAAATAGCCGGTGTAATAGAAGTTTTGAATGCCGAAGCCGAGGAGGGAGATTGCGAAGAATAGTCGGCCAAGGTGGGGTAACGTTCTCGCCATAATCGTTGCTTACAGGGGAAGGGCAGGTCGGGAAAATGCCCCACTTACCATTTGGGAAGCTAGGGCTGCTAGCGCTTTTCACTCTCTCATCGAATTTGCTGAATCGCTCGTCCTTGGTTTGACCCTTCCAATAGCGGAAATAAATCTGCTGAAGAATTACGGCGAGCTTGAAGACTCCTAGCACCTCATGCCAAGGCAGCGCCGACAGATCGCGGCCGGTTTTTTCCGCATAATGCGCCACGAATTCGTCTCGGGTGTACCATCCTGGACCCGCGGTCAGCGCCTCATGACCGGTCCCGGGAACCACCGCCGAGCTCCAATAGCACAGCGTCAAACCGAGGTCGCAAAGAGGATCGCCAATTGCGGTCATTTCCCAATCGAGCACTGCTTCGATGCGATCCGGGGAGTTCCGGTCGAGCATCACGTTATCGAGTTTGAAATCGTTATGCACTAGTGTCGGACGGCCTGACGCGGGAATGGTCGCGGCTAACCAGGCCATCACCTGATCCATCGCCGGGCTCGGCTCGGTGCGGGCGCGCTCCCATCGCTCGGACCATCCTTTTACTTGTCGAGCTACGAATCCCTCGGGTTTTCCGAGCGAGATGAGACCGGTTTTCTCGACGTCGATCGAGTGCATCTCCACCAGGCAATCGACGATCGCGCGGCTGATTCGTCGCGCGTAATTATGATGAACCGCGACTTCCGGAAGGATCTGATCGCGCAGCACGATCCCGCGGCGGCGCTCCATCAGAAAAAAAGGCGCGCCGATGATGGAAGGGTCTTCGCATACCAGATAAATTTCCGGAGCGGGCCGGAAATGAGGATGCACGGCCTCGAGGACCCGGGCCTCGCGCACCATATCGTGAGCCTTCGGCGCAACCGGTCCCAAGCGGGCCGCGCCGCAACACCATTTCGCGTCCGTGAATCCGCAGCAGATAAGTTAAATTCGAATGGCCGCCGCGAAATTGCTGGACCACAATGCCGTGTTCGATCCCTTCAATCCTTCCCGCGAGGTACGCGCTGAGCGCCCCGGCATCGATCTCTTCACCTGCGCGGACAGACGTGGTCTCGGTGAGCATCGAGCTTATTCTACACTGGCTTTATGCGATTTCTGATGATGGCGCTGATTTTTTCGGCTGTTCTTGTTGCGGGCGATATTGAGTCCAAGGTGACCAACGGTTATGCCGATTCGAACGGGGTGAAGATTCATTACGCGAGCCTGGGGCAGGGTCCGCTGGTGATCATGATTCATGGTTTTCCCGACTATTGGTACACCTGGCGCGATCAGATGGAGGCGCTGTCTGACAATTTTCAATGTGTGGCGATCGATCAGCGCGGGTACAACCTGAGCGATAAGCCGAAGGGCGTCGAAAATTACAATATGCGCCTGCTGGTGGGCGATGTGGCCGCGGTGATTAAATCGCTGGGGCACGATAAAGCGATTATCGTGGGGCACGATTGGGGAGGCGCGGTGGCGTGGCAGTTCGCGCTCAATCTGCCGCAGATGACCGACAAACTGATCATCCTGAATCTGCCCCATCCGCGCGGACTGTCGCGGGAGTTGGCGAATAATCCGGCGCAGCAGAAGGCCAGCGCGTACGCGCGCAATTTTCAAAAACCGGAGGCCACGATGACGCCGGTGCAGCTTGCATTTTGGGTCAAAGATCCCGAGGTGAAGAAGAAATATATTGAGGCGTTCGAGCGCTCCGATGTACAGGCGATGCTGAATTATTACAAGGCGAATTATCCGCGCGAGCCTTACGTCGAGGATAAATCGCCGGTGGTGAAGACCACGATGCCGGTGTTGATGATCCACGGTTTGGGCGATACGGCGCTACTATCGGGCGCGCTGAACAACACGTGGGATTGGATGGGACAGGACCTGACGCTGGTGACGATCCCTGGCGCCGGGCATTTCGTGCAGCAGGATGCATCGGACCTGGTGTCGAGGTCCATGAGGATGTGGCTGCTGCGATGACGGCTGAGGAAATCCGTCTGCACGTTTCCTATTCGGGCTGGGCTTCGAAGAAGTTGCTCGACGCCGCGCTCCTATTGCCCGAAGAGCAGCAGCGGCGCGAATTCGGAGTGTCCCATAAGAGCCTGATCGGCACGCTGGAACACATTTTTCTGGCAGATCGAATTTGGTTTTCGCGCATGGTGGATCCGCGGGTGCTGGAATTGAATGAAACACTTTCGATTTCGTGGCCTCAACTTCAAAAGAGGTGGGAGAATTGGGCCGCGGGGTTGACTCATCAGGAGATTGTGCGCACGGTCGATTACAAGGATATGAAGGGCAATTCGCATCGCACGCCGGTGTGGCAGATCGCGCTGCACGTGGTAAATCACGCGACGCTCCACAGGGGACAAGCGATGTCGCTGCTGCGCCAATTGGAAGTCGCGCCGCCGCCCACGGATCTGATTTTTTATTATCGAGAGTTCAAGGTATAAGATGCGTATTTTGGTCGTGTTCGTTTTTTTTAGCGCTTTCGTTAGTGCGCAGACGGGCGAAATTAAGCTGCGCGTGGACGCGACGGACGCTTCGCGCCACATCCTGCACGCGTCGATGAATATCCCGGCCAAAGCGGGTCCGATGACGCTGCTTTATCCCGAATGGATTCCGGGCGAGCACGGACCTACGGGTCCCGTTGTCGACTTGGTGGGATTGAAAATCAGCGCGGGCGGAAAAATGATTCCTTGGTCGCGCGACGCGGTGAACATGTGTGCGTTTCATGTCGACGTTCCCGCAGGAGCGTCCGCTCTTGATGTGGTTTTCGATTTCATCACGCCGCCGGAAACTGCCGGTTTTACGTCCGGCGCGTCGGCCACTACGGAGCTTGCGGTGTTGAACTGGAATCAGGTGCTGCTCTATCCGCAAGGGATGCCGGCGGATCAGATTCGATTGCAGGCGAACCTGAAAGTTCCGAATGGGTGGAAGTATGGGACGGCTCTGCCGATTGCGCTTGAATCGGGAAATGAGATCGAGTTTCAACCCGCGCCGCTGACCACGCTCATCGATTCTCCGGTGTCCGCCGGCGCGCATTACCGGACGATTGAACTGGGGAATTCGCTGGGCGAATCGCATTATCTGCACGTGGCGGGCGATAGCGAGCGGTCCATCGAGTTGAGCGATGAGCTGATCGAGCATTATAAGAACCTGGTGCAGGAAACGGGCGTGCTGTTCGGGTCGCGGCATTACCGCAGTTATCATTTTCTGCTGACGCTGAGCGATCATGTGGCGAGCTTCGGCCTGGAGCATCACGAATCGAGCGACGACCGGATCGCGGAGCGCGGCATGATCGACGAGGTCACCCGGAAGGTCAACGCCGATTTGTTGCCGCACGAATTTACGCATTCGTGGAATGGGAAGTATCGACGTCCCGCGGGGTTGGCGACGCCCGATTACGCGGAGCCGATGAAGGGCGGCCTGCTGTGGGTTTATGAAGGGATGACGCAGTATCTGGGTCAGATCCTGACGCCGCGCAGCGGGCTGTTGACGGGGGATGAGTTTCGAGAAGAGCTGGCGATTACGGCGGCGGCGCTGGATCACAAGTACGGGCGCACTTGGAGGCCACTTGAAGATACGGCTGTGGCGGCGCAGTTGCTCTATAACGCGCGCGAGGATTATGCGGGGTATCGTCGCGGGGTGGATTATTACGACGAAGGCACGCTCATTTGGCTCGAAGTCGACGTGCTGATTCGGGACTTGAGCAAGGGCGCGAAATCGCTAAACGATTTCTGCCGCGCGTTTGAAGGCGGTCCGGGAGGCGCGCCGGCGCTTAAAACATATACGTTCGAAGATGTCGTGGTCGGTCTGAACGCGGTGCAGCCTTACGATTGGGCTGCCTTCCTGCATAAGCGCCTGGATGCGGTGGGCGCGCACTCGACGCCTCTGGGAGGAATCGAAAACGGCGGGTGGAAGGTGACCTACAATTCGACGCGGTCGGAGATGTGGAGGGATCGCGAAGAGGACAGCAAGATTTATAACATGAACTACTCGATCGGGCTGAAGGTGTCAGAAGAAGGGAACATTTCCGATGTCCTTTATGGAGGTCCCGCGCAGAAGGCCGGCGTGTCTCCGGCGACGAAACTGATTGCAGTGAATGGCCGGCAATATTCACCCGTCATTTTGCGCGAGGCGGTTCACGCGGCGGTGACGAAGACGGGTCCGATCGAATTGCTGGTGAAGAATGGAGAATATTATCAGACGCTCAAGGTCGATTATCACGGGGGAGAGATGTATCCGCACTTGACGCGGGATGATAGTAAGGCGGATGTGTTGTCGAAGATTATCGAGCCGTTGGTGAAGAAGAAGTAGTGGCGTCCCAGCGCATGAGGTAAGAGTGAGAGGGGAGGGCGTCCCGGCCCGTGGAAAACCGGTATTCAAAAAGTGGTGAGCGCGGCGGGAATCGAACCTGCAACCTACTGATTAAGAGTCAGTTGCTCTGCCAGTTGAGCTACGCGCCCTAACCCTAACTAACCACAGCCACTTTAGCAGCTTTCTTAAGGCTGTTTCTTTTTACCCCTGTGGGGGAAATTGTGGGGACTGCGGCCTTTACCTGCCCCTTCGAAGCGTTCAGTTTCTCAAGACGCTCAAAGGCGGTTTCAAGGGATTCCGGCGACGGATGGACATACCGCTGAGAGACAACTACGCTGCTATGGCCGGCGATCCGCATGATGGTAAAAGCATCCGCTCCTGACTCGCCTAAACGGGTCAACATCGTATGCCTTAACGAGTGTATCACGAACTCCGCGGGCAGCCCAAGAACGCGCCTGAACTCGGTGTGCTGGTGGTCCAGGGAGGACACCAGGAAGGCGTCGCCGCTGTCGCCAGGAAAGGCGTAAACCTTACTCTTGCCTGCTTTTTTGCGCTCAGCCAGCATGGCCGATACGCGCGCCGTCAGACTGAGATTGCGCTTCGCGTTTTTCGATTTTCCACCAGGGACGTGGACGTGTCCGAATTTCGAACCGGGCGCGGGGTCTAGGCGGACGTGCCTCCACTCGATCGCGCCCGCCTCCCCCGGTCGCATGCCGGTATCGAGCATAAGCATTGCGATGTCCTTCAGCGGTTGCGGTGCCATATGCAGGTATAGTTCCTCCTGCGCGTAGTTGAGAACGAACTCGCGATTTTCTTCGCCGCGGAACAGCCGTATGCGGGGAACGCGGCTGATTACCTTCCACTCCTGGGCGAGGCGAAGCAGCCGCCGCAGGGTGGCGAGCTCACGATTGATCGACGCCACCGCCAGCGGCTTGCCCAGCCGCGATACTTGGCGCGTCCGCTGGCGCTTCAGCTTCTCAATCAGTTCTTCCTCTATGGTGTCGAGCTTCGCGCCCGCCAGGGGCGCGTAATCAAGCAGGCGGCGCATGCGCTCTTTGTAGAACGCAACCGTGCGCGGTTTCTCGCTGCACTGCGTCTCTATGGCGTGTTCGAACCGTGGCGCGAATTCGGCGAACGTGGGCATTGCTGGCTTATCGAGTATGCCCACTTCGCCCTTGGATAGCTGCGTGCGGCGTGCGCCCTCGATTTGACGCGCGACGTTCGGATTGCCCTGTTTAGTGGTCTCGCGAATGCGATCACCCTTAAACTCGAATTCGTACCAATAGACATCGCCGCGCTTATAGATGGCCATTTTTTAACTTCCCGAGCCTGACGGCGCTTTCGCGCGTCTGGGCGTTTCGTTTTTTCTCATTTTCCCTCCGGTGGCAACGGAAGGACGGTTAATTGAACCATTCGGCGCTCACGGTCATCAACGAATACCTCTCCGATCTTCTCGATTATGTAGCCCTGCGGAAAGATGCCCATTGGTGGAATTTCCTCGCCCTCGCACAGGCCCAACACTACGCCCGGACCGGTTTCTCGCATTTGATTCCTACTTCCCCTTCTTTCCGGCCTTCGCCTTGGCGCTCCGCACCCGCGCCGACGCGGCCGCGGCTTTCTTGGCGCGCGCCGTGCGCTGCGCTTTGGTCATTTGCTTTGCGGCGACCTTGCCGCCGGCCGCTCCAGCGTTTTTGAAAAACTCCAACATCTCCGTCACTGATCCAAACCTTTCCGTCACCCCGTTAGGTTAATCACTAAGGGGGTAAGCTAGCTCTTGACTTAGCTTAGGGGCTAAGCTAATATTAAACCCGCTGGCGGAAAAACGCCACACAAAAAAAGGAGCCCGTTATGAAAATGGACAAGATCGCAGATTTGATAGACGCGAACGGCCGCTGTATGCGCGAATTCGCTGAATTTATGAAAGAGGCTAAACCGAAGCAGCTTGACGCTCTTCGACGAATGCTGAAAGTATTCAACCGGCGCGGGCGATATGAAACCGATGATTTCGAACCCTACGCGATACAGGGAGCCGTCGAGAGCATGGCGCTTAGCCTTGCTTCTGGCGAAGGTGACGCCTCATTCAAAAAACGTGCGCGCCGGTTGGGAGAGAACTTGTCGTGTGCCGTCTATAATCTCTATGCGACGAAAGCTCCGAAGTTGGATTTCGATCACTTCATATACTTTATCAGCCATCTCGGACAGGCCTTTGGTTCGCCCATAGAAATCATGCGCAAGATGGTTAACGGGGAAGCGGTTTCCGCTGAGCCCGCTATTTCGCTCACAAATCTCTCCGAGTCCCTCGACGCGGCCGAACCGAAGGGGGACGAAGAGACGGTCCCCGATACCACTATGTTGGAGCGCAAGTTTGACGAATTTGAAAAGGAGCCGGGGCCTACGCCCGTGACGCTGTTTGTTGGTGACCACAACAGCATCGACCTCACGAGGGAGGAGTTCAAATACACGATCGACCGTCTCCGCCGCCGTCGTCGCGGGGAAGAAGATCCGGAGGCGTGGGTCAAGCGCATCGTCACGGCGATATTCCGTCCTCATGACAGTCCCAAGCCGCTGGTGGAGACTAGCGAGTTGGTTCCCGATCCCGATGCGATGGAAGAATGCCTCACGGCGATCAGAAAAGCCGTTGCGTCGGTGAAGCCGCACGCGGAGCCCAAGGCGCAGGCGGTGGCATCAGGGGATGCCCAGGCCCTGGTAGACGAGATGCTCGCGACGTTCGACAAATTAACGGCGGTACTCGCCCGCCAAAGGGAGGCACAACCGCAGGAATAGCCTATCTGTTCGAATCGCACAGATAGGCCGTGGCCGGTCCTTCGGGATCGGCCCTTTTTGTTTTTATGCGTGCCCTTTGGTTGACGAAATGATCCCTCTAGCGCACCTACGATTGTAGCGTTGGAGGGCATTTTCTGCCCCCGCATTCGAAGTGATAAAATTCCAGCCATGGCATCCCCAACCATAGACTCTAGGAAATCGAGGGGCATCACAATACCGCTGATGAGATAATACCCGCTGCGAAAGTTGCCACAACAAGATGCGGATTCATAATCTATGCTTGGCCCTATACATCATGGCCAGCAGCACGACGATGCTTACGAACATTATGGCCCAGGAAACCAACAGGGCCGCGAATAGCCCCGCAGCCCCATCCGATTCCTCACTAATCCAGTCTCTCCCTGCCGACGTAGGGGCGCCTGAAGGCCTCGGTTAATTCATGGAATGACACGTACATACGATGGCTGATTGTTTCTATCGTGATCGCCGCAATATCTATAGGCGTGGCCTCTAGCAGGCTGCTGAAAAAGATACTCGGCGAAGGCTCTTTATGTTCACCGATGAGCTTTTCGCGGGCATTTTCGCGGAGCCCGTATGCCTGAATCGCCGATTTGCTGGCGTTCGGGCACACTTCTCCCCGGACTTATGCGGAGGGAACCACCGCCAGGTTCCTCATCCGCACCAGATCATAGGCCCGTGACGCCGCGCGGCGAAGGGATTCGTCAGATGTCATTGCTAAATTCTTGTGGTGAACGGGGAAAAGCGATAGTTGACTCGGAATAATACGGGGGTGTAGTATCGATGGCGTAATGCGGGGGACTAGGCGGCCGAAACCGCCAAATCCCCCCTAAATCAACAAAGAGGAGTTAGCTCTATGTCGATCTACGGATATTTTACCCTGTTGGCGTTCGCGGCCCTCGCGCACGCCACGCCGGTTTCCTATACCCTCAACTTCTCTTACACTTTCGGAGGAGAGACGCAGCAGGGGGCGACGATGCCAGGAGGATGGCAGCAACCTGCTGGTATTCCAGTTCCCGCGCCCACCGCATCGTTTTATTACGATCCCACATTCCCAGACGCCGGAGAATATCTATGGGCGTTCTCTAATACGCCTGATAGTACAACCGGAGAGTTTTACGTTGACTGGGGCGGCGTGCTATTCAATATGACCAACGGATGGCTGGAGGGCTCACCATCTTGCGCCAACGGTCAAACCGGGGATGCCGGGATGTTTGACGTACTCACCAACTGCGCTGGCGCGACATACAACTGGTCTGCGGTCGTGCCGGATGATTCCTACGGTCCTTTCAATATTTGGGTAAATGCCCCTGATGGAGGAGGGGTACAACTCTACGGGCAGTGCTATTGCTATGGCGATGAGATGCCAGTAGAATATTCTGGCGGCACGTTTACCGCAGTAGATCCGCCGACTGGAGGAGGAACAACGACGCCAGAGCCGGGAACCTGGACCGCGCTGGCTGGACTGGGAGCGCTTACTCTACGGCGCGTTTACGCCTTGCACGCCGCAGTACGCCCCTGAGGAGCACAACGGGCTCACGTAGGTCAGGCCGCCAGCACTGACCGTGGCTTGGACTGTTGACCCTGAACCGATCGAAGTCGGCGAAGACATCGAGGGGCTGGAGGACTTGTACCATGTTAGGCCGCTGGCATTGCTGATCTGCCAAGTCTTCGACGCCGCGGCCGCCGCGTTGGTTGCAAAGCTGCCGACGACGATCCAGGTTGCGTCTCCAGCACAGGTCACCACAAACTGATACTGCGTCGAGGCGGTCAGACTCAACAGATCGATCTCTTTTGATAGCCCGCTAGTGATGGTGTCCGTCGTGGTACTTAGGGGGGTTCCGTTGTGCGGCCCGGTCCCCGGATAGAGGAGCGCCGTGCAAGCCCCGAGAGCCGGCGCCTGGAAGGTCAGGATCGCGTTGACTGACCCCGGCGCGACGTTCACGGACGGAACCGGCTTGCCGTTCTGTGCGCCCCACTGGTGCATGGCAATGGTCTGCACGTCCGCGCCTACGTCAGATCCATCGGTTGCCACAAAGGAAGCGCTACCGTTTGCCGCACTATACGGACTCGATGAGGTGAGGCCGTAATTCAGCGGGTTCATCCCTGTGGCGCTCACGTAGCCGATACTGGAATTGAGCGCCGGGAACGCACCCGAAGTTGATGGCGTGGCGCAATTAGACACGGTGAAGCAGTTCGACGCCCCTGCGCTTGCATAGCTACCCACCGCGCCACGAAATACGTTATGGCTAAAAGTGCTGTTGCTGTACTGACCCACCAGGGCTAATCCACCCTCTCCGCATTGTCCTTCCAGATCCTTTGGCATGATGCTATCTAGCATCACAACCTTATCGGCCGGCAACGGCGAATAAGGGCAGCTACCATTATTAGGCGGCGGTGCGAAAATCGGACTCCAACCGCTGGTTGCGAAAGGATATATTTCCTGCGTCCAGACCGTATTGTGACGCCATAAGTCATCAGTAAAATTTGGGGCGAAGCCCCCTACGAATGCTTGATTGCCAGATTGAAAACCGCATCCGGTGCTGAAGTACACGTTGATTGTGCCAGTGATCGACACCGGGTTATTCAGCGTAATCGTGGTGCCCGAAATGCCACTGATTTGAGTTGTCGCAGGAATCCCTACTCCGCTAACCGCGGTGGGAGGACCAAAGGTGTCCGACATCTCAACCCCCGATGCATCCGCAACGACTATAGTGTTAGACCCAGACTGTGTTGCCGTTGTCGGGAACGTCACGCCACAGGTGAGCGTGTTTACGACCATGAGGTTGTTAATCGCTCGGTGTACGCCAGGCTGATTATCGCACTCCGCGTTGGAGGTCTCGTTGCAGATTGAGTTTCGATTGCTGAATACCAATGCGTTGTAACCCGCGTTGTGCATGATTGTGATATGGTCGCTACCTGACCCGGGACCACCACCGCCTCGGCCAATGCCCATCGAATTGTTGAACAACTGCCCGGACTGATCCTGCGCTATGGAGTTTTTGAACAAGTTTCCTACGTAGGTAAAATATCGGCCGTTTTTGTATTCGGCCATGTCCTTGATCTCATGCGAAACGGTAGGAAATGGAGAAGCCGTAGTCGCCCACAGGCCATTGGAACCGCATTGATAAGCCTGTCCTGAGCTGGTGTTCTTCCACCACTCACCCCCTGGATGAGTCGGGTCCGTTGAGTCATACAGGCAAGGGCCAGAGACAGGAACAGTGCCGGTGAGGATCTTCCAGGACGGAGGCTTGAAAAAGAAGTTGCTTTGAAATAACTTGAAAATGTTCGCTTTCCCATACCCCGATCCACAGCCGCCATACAGCGCGACTTCGCTATCAGCCTCCAGAAAGTTGTTGGTGACCGTTGTGGGGCCAAGGCTCATGCACCCGCTGATAGCTTGTCCTTCGGCGCCTTCCGAAGTGTCCGCACCGATAATCCAACTGTCGTGTATGTTAATAAATGTTCCGTTGTCGATGACCGCGTGAACGACACCTTGAGTCGGAGGATTATCGTGCAGATAAGAACGGTCGATCTCAAAATGAGACGCCATCCCCAAGATTGATGTTTCCGTGCCGCTACCCATCCAAACTAGCCCATAGGGCACATTTGTGCCGTTGGGATACAGTTCCAACCCCCGCAGCGCCCACCCAGAGGCGATAGCAGAAGTGGCTAGATTTATCATCCCCGTTCCCACGCTGGTGAGCGTGATCGGCGATCCTCCAGGAAGGGCGGCCAATTTAAAAATGCCGCCGCTCAAGCTGACCACGTAGTAGGGAGTGTCCAGCTGGAGTGGCGCAGGAAGGGTGCCAAATAACTGTAAACCAGAAGTGGAAAAGGTAACCGCGTCCCCATTGCTTAGGCTGCCTGATCCCCAGTTTTGAGAGATCCAGACGGTGGAGTTGCTGGTGTTGATCTGGGCCGGCACCCCTACGTTGATAGGCTCCACGCCCGTCGCTGCCCAAACGCCGCCGTAGCAGATATAGTTTGTGGAGTTGGCGGTGTCGTACTCCATGTACTTCGCGTTCGAACAAGCCCCCGAGGGAAGAGTAGAAACGGTCGTGGAGCAATAGGCCCCGCACGTTCCGAACGCCACCGCACTTCCACCGGGAGTTGTACTGAGTTGAAAAGTCGTATTTTGAGCGCCACATCCTGAGCATGTGATTAAGTAATAATGCGTTCCGGGGGTAAGGCCCGAAGGAATAGAGATGGTCGGATAAATGCCGCTCGCCTCATAGTTATTGGTCGACGTGGAATCCACTTCGAATTCTATTTGCGTTCCGTTGCCAAAAGTAGCGGACCCTCCGTTTGTCAGCCCATTGCTCCCCATAATGGTCACGGTGTTTGTGGAGAGGTTGTAGGAAATCGCGGAATAACCAAAGTAAAAATTGAGGGTATACACCTTGGGAACGGTTTGAATTGGACCGCTCGTAAAGGTCAGTTTTCCATAGTTCGGACCGTCTGCTGTCGGGTTTGTCCGATAGCCGATCGGTTGAAAAAGAGAGAGCGCCGCCGATTGGACGGTGGTGACCAAGCCGCAGTTGGAGAAATATGGCAGCGTGGCATCGCCCGGGACGGAGTTGCCGTTGGCGATCACCATGATCGTGTCGCCACAGGAAACATTGTTTACGGCGTGCTGGAGCGATGCCCAAGGAGTCGAGGGGGATTGAGCCTGCGTAGGACTGTTGGAATCGCTTCCGGGATTGCCCAGGTAGTATACGGTCGATGCATTCAGCGGCCCACAGATTACGCGCAGTAGCGCGAAGGCGAACAGAACGGAGAGATAGAATTTTAGCCTCGTCATTTCACTAATTACCCCTCACTGTAACCTGTGTCCCTATCGAGTTTGCCGCAATGCCGGTCGTTCCGCCCGTGTCCGCGACTCTCTGCACGACAATTCTTGCCGGTCTTCCCGCCGTACAACTTGCTGGAATGTTGACCGCGTTCGCGAGATAACGTTGGTAATTTGTATCGGCGGTGCCTGGAGGAGGGGCCGCGGTGGTTGCACTGGCAGTCCCGTAGGTATAGTCCACACCTCCGCCAGTCGCAACGCATCCCAGGTAGACATTAAAATTCCAGTTCCCCGCTGAAGGAGTTCCAGCCCAGTTCCCCATGTCGAGCGCCACATCCACCGTACCTGCCGAGCCGCTCCAGGTAGAAGAGAAACCGTTGAGCCGCAATTCGCCGCCGACGAATTCCGCACTACCCGGAGGTTGGGCCCACAGTGCCGTAGCCGCCACAAATATCAAAAGTCTCTTCGTTATTTTCAAGTGTTCACCTCAAGTGTGTTTGAGCGTTCGCGGTCTCATTGAATCCGCGTCGCTGACGTCGAATTCGCCGCTTCTTGTTCTGCCTTGGCGACCGCCGCGCCGAGTTTCATTAGCGCCGACAGTTCGGCATAGAACCATAGGTGCGATTTTAGAAAACGCGCTGGCAATTGCCCCACGATCCCCACTAAGTGAACTGCAACATGCGGGGGCAAGCGCTGGAGCATCTCCGTGAGCGCTACGCGCATTTCCATCTCCGTCGCCGCGATCATGCCTAGAAGTTGCGGATGTAACTCCGCGAATTCTTTGGAATCCGCCAGTAACTCAATGGATGGTTGTTTCTCGAAGGGCATAAGGGTTTTATCCACGCTGCGGCGTCCGCGCGGAACTCTGGTGGACCGCACGAATGCTCTGGGATACCGATTCGCTGTGAACCTGCCGGAACCCGGCCATGACGTTCTCGCGGGTAAGATGCGGATCGGTTCCACGCGCGTCGATGTTGAAAACCGGAGCGCTACCGCCGCCGCTTAGAATCTGGCGCGTCTGCCCAGCATTCGAAATGTGCCCTCCTGCGGTAGAGCGGAATAGTTCTGGACCATTCTCTCCGACTAGATAGGAAGTGTTTGCCTGAGTGTATCCGCCCGAAGCCATTTCGGGATAGCTGACAGTGCTCGAAACGTCGGGGGTACTGCCGGCTCCCGATGACGGAGATCCGATGCCGGCGAGCCCGCCGACGAGTCCCTTAAGGATATTCAGGAATCCGCCGGTCGCCTTAGGAACCTGTCCGGTTCCCAACAGGCCACCGTTGCCAAATAGAATGTTTCCTGGTCCAGTTCCGGGCGTGGAGTCTGGCCCTCTGTTTTTATCGGTGTTCCCGACAACCTTTACGTACCAGGGATTTGCTTCGGTATGCCCAATCTTGGCTAGATCCGCCGCCTTCTTTGCGGCATCCTTGGCTCCCTTTACTCCAGGGATGAGGTCCCCGAGCGCACCGAGTCCCCTCTGTCCCTTCTGGAGTCCGCCGAGCGCACCAGGCCCCTTTGGAGTGAATCCTTGATAGCGCCCTTAAAGAGAGAGTTCCCGATGCCCTGGAATTCCTTCGCCCATGATGTTTTCTGCCCGGTCATCAATTTCATTAAATTTTCGGAGGTTTGATCAAGCGCAGAATTCAGTGCGTCATAGGCCTGTTTGGCTTGATTCGAACCTTGATGCATCTCGGTGAAGAAAGCGTGGACACCGTCTATTGCGCGCTTCTGAGCTAGATCCTGTTCCACTATGATCTTGAGTTCGGCGTCAAGGATATCGCGGCGGGCGCGCTCAATATCGTTACGGTTTTCTTCGGTTACTTTGATCTTATCGAGCGCCTCGGTTTCACGTTGCAACTCCGCGAGTTGATCGGCATAGAGAGTGACTCTCTTGCCGGCCGCCTCGGCCGCTTTATTTTCTGCCTCTGTATTCGCTAAGACAATTGCCTGAGATCCCGTTATCGATGCTGGACCCTGACGCTTGAGGGCCTCCAGCTTATTTTCTAACTCCGCCTTGCGAACCGCCTCGGCGCCTTGCCCATAAGCCGCAGTTAAGCGCTTCAGTGCCGCAATCTGTTGGTCAATGTCCGCGATCTGCTTTGAGACTTCGGACGCGCGTTGGGCGGCGTAAAACTGCTTTTCGAGTTCAATGGATTCCTTGGTGGCTCCGTTGCGCTCCATAATCGCGATCTTGTGCTGGAGGGTCGCCAACCGGACAGCCTCAGCGCCAGCGGACTGGGCCCGTGCGAGATTGGTTTCTAATGTGATCTCATCACGAGTCGCCATGTTCCCTTTGCCGACATCCTCGACATGCTTTGCAATCTCCGCAGTGAGCGCCTTTTCACGCAGCGCGTGGACCTCAGCAGCATGGCCCGGATCGCTGTAGAGCACAGCACCCAGATCCCGCTGAAGTGCGATCTCGACGTTCACCTTGGCGAGCGCCTCCCAGCCCTTCCCAATCGCATCGTTAATCGCACGCTGATTCTGGAGTTGATCGGCGAGCTTCGAATTAACTTCTTGGACCTTATTTTTGAAGGTCGCCTCGGCATTGAGCGTAGCCTCTTGAGTGGTCAGCCCCAAGAACTCCCGCCCCTTTGCGCTCTTGGTGGGATCCGTGGGTAAAAGGGCCATGTGTTGTTTTGCCAATCCCTCGTTTACCCGCTGAATCGCTGCGAGCGCTTCCGCCATTCCCTTAGCAATCGCTTTGCCCGCTTCCTCCTGGCCAGCCGCCTTAAGCTTCGCGGCGGCCTCCGCTACGCGGGCCGTCAACTCGTCCGTCATTTTCTTAACTGGTCGCTCTTGTGTATCGGAGGCATTCTTCGCTTCATCCCGCCGCAACTTCGAGGTGAGTGTGGATTGCGTGGCGCCTAAATCAATTGAGGACATTCGCAGATTCAACTGCTGTTGCAGGGCCGTCAGGGGTTCAATGAACCTAGCCCAATCGATGTTAGTCTCGGGTGGTTGCACTCCACCTTGATGGAATCCGGCTTGCGTTGTGTCGCGCGCCTTCTTTGCTGCCTCCAGAAGCGCCGCTTCCTGTGTCCACTGCTTCTGCTGTAAGCGCGTCATCTCACCGAGCGCCTCATTTACACTCTGGATTTGCTTCTCGTACGCAACTAACAGCGCAGTATTCATCTTGCGTTGCGCCGCTTCTTTCGCTAAGTCAGCGGCCCTTTTTTGGTCTGCCGTGTCTGTCGGCATATGCGCGGCCGCGGTCAGTTCTCTGTTGCCGGTTGCGGTTATACCAGCGATCTGAGCATCAAAGCCTCCACTGCCGGTTTGCCCGCCGATTTCTTTGGTGAGTCGCTGGATTACGGGCGGCGCTCCCGCCATGAAGTTACGGAAGGTCTCAATCCCGCTCGGTTCATTACTTTTGAGCAACTCATGCAGACTCTTGATGCCCTTATCGAGCGACTCCGCAAGTTTGTCAGCCTCTACCCTGGCTTCGTAGAGCTCTTCTTTCAAAACGTCCTGGTGACGCCCTTCTAACTTGGCGATCTGATTCGCCAGCTTAACGTTGGTCAGCTCCAACTCGTCGTTGGTCTGTCGTGCCGAGGCGTTCAATACACGAAAACCTCCGGTGATCTTCTCCGGAGCGTCACGCATGTTGGTATAAAACTTCTTAACCTCTTCGCCAAGCGTGATTATGAGGCCGGCAAAGGCGAGTCCTCCAATCAGTGGGAAGGCTTTTTGTAGGATTGGCCCCAGTCCGAGAACGTTGGCCGTGAATCTTTCGGCCGCGCGCAAGTTGTTTGATAAGCCGCCTTCTAAAACCCTGAGGGCGCCGCTGGTAGCCTGAACGCCAGAGACGGAATGGCTGCCCGCTTCGCCAATGCCCCTAAGTGCTCCACTCGTTTCACGCGCCCTCTGCCCGAAGGCCCCAATTTTCGCATTGGCGCGGTCCATATCAACAAGGAACTGAGCGGTTCCCGCATTGAGGTTGATCGAAATTACGCCTGCCTTGCGTGATGCGGACATGTCTTATGCCACCTTTCCTTGCGGGAGTTCCTGAGTCGCCGTTTGCTTCAGTGATTCGGCGAACGCATCAATCGCGGCCTCCGCGGTCTCGTCCGCAGTTCGCCGCATGAAACCCGTACCTGCAAAGTTTCCGAGCAGCTTTTTACCTGGCTTGTGTCCGACTATCTGATGTCCCGAATCCAACCACAGCGCCACGCGATCAGCGCCCTTAGCCGGGGAGAAACCAACGTCGACCGAGCCGCCGCTGAATTGCGAATCTAACTCGACGGCTACTGTGATTGCCTCGCGCAACTCGCCGCGATCTAAAATTCCACCGACATCTTCGCTCTTAACTGGAGTATTCAACTCCAGTCGATCAGCGATCACGTTGCCAGCTGCGGATAGGGCTTTGGTATAGCCACGCGCTACAAGCGTGCGTGGTGCGTCGCGAAGCATCGCCATCGTCTCCTGAAGACCGTCTACTGTGATTCCTGCTGCCATACTTTGTACTCCCCGTCCACAACGAAAACACGTCTTATGTCCACAGCCTTTAGCCCGCCATCGGTTCGCGGATCATCATCGAGATAAAACTCAACCTCGGAGTTACGATCGATTGTCGAACGCAGCGCTGTCGCATGGAAAAAAAAGGAACCGCCTTCTGTCTGGATAAATCCGAAGCCGCGATCCCGATCATAATGTTTAATTCGACCTATCATTTTTTCGTGTTCTACCCAAAGCCCTAAACTGACGGACGACAAACCGGGGAAGGAGTGTCGGGAATGAACAACCCAACCGGGAGGCTACCGATTTTCAATTCGTCCGTCAGTTTAGGGTTCCGGGCGGCGGACAAATTAGTCATTCTTCATTTCCTCCACTTCGTGATCTCGGGGGCGCGATAGCCTAACGTATACACGCGGTCCGCACCAACTACATCCGCTTAGTGAGTTAGCCGCCACAATCGCTTCGCGATCATCTGGCATATCTACAAAGGCGATTCCCCTGTCTCTCATCCATAACTTACGGTCAGTGATAATTGAGACTCGCTCAACAGTTCCGTAGGGTTCAAAGCCGATTCTCAGTTGTCTCTCAGTAAAGTCGAGAGGGAAGCCTTCAATATATAGCTGCATCGGCCCTATCTATTTAACGATCCTTTTCAAAAACACGAGCGCGCCGACCGAGGTGAAAGGAGCAACGGGTATGAACAGTAAAGAACCACCGTTTATTATTTGGTTCGGGAGAAACCACCTGGTGGCGCGCCCGGCTCGCTTCATAGCCGGGAGGTCGGGCTTTCACCGAAGCCGGTCGAGGCGCATCCCCAGTACTTTCAGATGCATCAGCTCGGTCTGCCGTGCGATCTTTGCTTGACACTTTCGCTCTGACTGTGCGGCGGTGCGGATTCGCGCCGGGGGGCGTAGTCGCCGCGGTTGGCGGGAAACACCAATGGCCGGAGCGTTAAACATCGGGGTGTCCGAAATAACTCGCATAAACCTAACCTCCAAGCACTCCACAATTCAAACGGGGCTCTCTACTTACGCGTCTGCTGCCCAGGTTTCCGGCGTCGTTTTCGGATACCTGCGGTAAAGCTCCCCCCGTAACTTGGGATCATACATGCAGAGAGCGCTCAGAAACGCGCCCTGGCTTACAAAGAGATCATGAAATCGAGCAATCTTAGTGCAGTCATGCTCATCGGCGGTAAAGAAATCGTTCCAGAAAAGGTTTACTTCTCGGGCCTCTTGTCGAATGTCCTCCGCAAGGATCACGGTTTCCTTCCGCAGATCTACGTACCTCTTAATGAGAGGTTCGATTATTTTCAGTTTCCGATTTCTTTCGTAGCAACTGATGTTGTCGGCGATATTCTGAACCCGAGAGTGCTGTAAGGCGATAGCGTCTTGTACGCCGGAGAGTTCCGCTTTTTTCGAATTCACCGCAGCTTCCAACACCTGGATTTCTTTCTCGATCTCGGAGGTCTGCGGCGACCGATTTTCAAGGGGTGCAAGAATATGCTCACCTTTTAACTGGTTCTGCGCTTCGCGAAGTGCCAAGTCGCAATTTTCGGCGATCCCGCGCTGACTTTTTAACTTTTCTTCCAGCCGTGTCAGAGTGTCACGCTCGGTCCGAAGCTCTTCTTCCATTTGTTCTCTTGTCGGGTGTTTCACTGATAGAAGTTCCTCTCTACTTGCTATGAGACAGGAGGGTGTCGATTTTTGACGCGAGAGAGGAAAAAGATTTTCGCGCTCTACAAACATCACTTCTTCAAGAAGCCTAATGTCAGACTGCGGCTGGAACGACCAACACCAGCGGCCGGAAGCCAATCGCTCCTTATAGGGTTTCCCAGAGCCGACAGAGGTTACTCGCGGAGGATCGAGGCGACGCAGTCTCCCGAGAGCAGCCTGTACGCGGCGACGGTCGCTCCCCCAGCCAACTTCCTTGGGGATGTCTTTCCAACGAATCCCAGCGGCGCGGGCTGCGAGTACTGTTTTTATGTCCGGATCGGCGCCAGCGAGGTCAAAGGTCTCGGCTGGGCTATCTCCCTCATCCGCGATCTCATCGGAAAGTTGGGCGAAGTCGCGCGGGCCTTCCTGCAGTCGCATCCGCCTGGCAGCATTTAAGACAGCCGTGGCGAGATACGCCGCGGGCTGTTTGCGCGGCGCCAGCGTTCGCCGCCGCCCCATCGGGCGAGCGCTAGGAGGCGCTCAAATTCCGCCCGCACATCCTCAGGATGGTACGCCGCGATTACTCGCGCGATTTTGGGAGTCAGCACCACATTGTCGGCCAGAGTATCAGCAGTCGCCACAATGTCGGCCGGGTCGCGATCGGTAGGTATATTACCAGTTATGACGGCAACGTGCACGAGATTATCAGCCCGAGTCGGTATCATGGGCGGGTCGCGGGCATCATCCAATGGCATTTACTACCCCCCGCGCGCAACAAAACCATTTATTCTCAATAATTTGAGTGTGCATTAACCTCTCAGAAACCGCGTCAATAACGCGGAAGTTCGTAGCGACATTTGCTACGGACGCCTGGCCAAAAGGTTGGGAGACTTTGGCCCCCTTCCCGGGGGCCTCCTGTCTCTCTCTTTTTCTGGTGGCAAATCTGGGCTTCGTTCCCGTTTCCCACCCTTCGGGTGTGGGAAACGGGGAAGCTGACGAAAATAGCCTGTTTCCCGGATCGTTTTGGCCCGTGGTGGGAAACTGG
The DNA here is from genome assembly GCA_963698105.1 of Bryobacterales bacterium. GTDB lineage: Bacteria > Acidobacteriota > Terriglobia > Bryobacterales > Bryobacteraceae > Palsa-187. The sequence continues at coordinate 146,314 of CAVOPN010000013.1, read as the reverse complement.
GAAACTACAACAAAACAAACTAGTTCGAGATTCCCGGTAAGGGCTTTTTGGCTGATTGATTCCCAGTTTCCCACCATTGCTCATTTAGTTGGCCTCCTGGGACCATGAAAAAAGCCTTGAATTTCGGGTGCCATTTTCGACCGAAATACTGCCGTTACGGACGCCGGATTCCAGGAAGGCTTCGGCGCGGTTTCTGCCCAGCCCCTCGCTTTTGGCGAGGTCGAGAAATGCAACTTTCTGAACACGCGGATTATCGCGCAACAGTTGGACTAGGCGGTCGGTATTCGTCAGCGATACGGCGAATTGATCGGGCACAAACCCGCCGGTTTTGTAGCGCAGCCTCGCCTCGGTAAAGATGCCCATGCGATCCTTGAACGCGGCGACTGTGACCTTATCCAAACGGCCGGGAGTATCGCTCGTGTTGGTGACCTTGAGGCCGAGGTCAATAGCGGCCTTCAGATCACTCGAACCCCGGAAATCTTTCGACGATTCGCTCTTGCCGATGTGATGAATTCCGATGATCGTGGCACCCATCGCAGCGAGCCGACGCAGGCGGCTCATAAATGCCCGTGTCTGCTTGGCGTCGTTTTCATCGCCACCCCAGAACGCGACCAGGGGGTTTAGCACAATGATCGGCTTGGGATTGCACCGCGCGATATAGTCCAAAATGATTGGCGCATCGGGTTCCGGAGGTTCCTCGGGCTGCCACATACCCCAAACGCGGAAGCCGTCGTGTTCGGCGATGCCAAGGCGGTCATGCATCGGAGCAACTGCCGAAATCGGATCCTCTCTGTCGTTCCACAGAACGGGCCTTTGAATTGTGCTTCGACCGGCGAATGGAATACCGCGCGACACGCAATAGACCATATGCGCGACGGTGGTGGACTTCCCGCAGCCGGGTTCGCCAGTGACCACGGTTATAGTGCCCTCACCGAGCACCTGCTCCACAATCATCACGGCTTCGGTATTACCGAAGGCCGCCATGGGCAGTAGGTCTTCGATCCGTTGTATCGCGCACTGATCTGGACTTACAGCTGGCTTCGCGTGGGCCATCAGATCAAGAATTTGCTCGACGGTCCAACCAAGAGCGATCGCGTCTACGATGTCTGCGCTTGCGGGGAAGTCGGCCGGAGGCTCGATGATGTAGACGTTTTTGTTGTGCCGAAACAAGTATTCGGCGGCCTTCGCCGCAAGTTTCGCGCCCGCGGGGTCGTGATCTGGCCAAATAACTACACGCTCGAAGGTTTCAAAGCAATCGGCGTTCGTCTCTGTGATCTCCTTGAGCGAAGCGGCGGCGATGCCCATGGCGTCGGCGGCATCGGCCTTACCCCAACCCTCTACCAACAGCAGTGCGCCGCAAGGCTCGCCCTTGCGTAGCGTCTTATTGAGGTACGGCGGGATTTCGCGGCCGCCCGTTCCGGAATACCATTCGTCATCACCGTCGCGATGTTCCCAGAGGAAAGTTTTCTCGGGTCTCCCCTTCGGTTGTAGTTTCGTCCGATGCTCGAAACGAACCTGCCGGATGAAATCGCCGAAATATCCTTCCGCCTTGAAATCCCAGCCGTCGCGTTCAAGGCTGGCCCTAACGGAAGCCGATGTTTTTCGAGCGGCCGGCCTTATGGGTGGAACGGGAGCGGCGCTGTACCTCTCTGCCAGTTTCTCGACGGCCTGCGGAAAGGTAACGCCGTCCATTTTCTGCACCAGGCCGAATGCATCGACGCCGTTCTCGCCGAAGCATTGCTGTGACGCGCAGAAGATGCGCCCCTTGCCGCGATCAAAACGGAGGCTCTTATCCCTATCACCGTGATTATGTCGATCCGGGAATGGGCAACGCTCCTGATCTTTTTGAAAATTGATCCCATAAAGGTCGAGTGCGATCCGATCGACACTGGGAAGCGATGGCCTCACGGCATCGGCGCTAATTGCTTGGCTGCTCAAACGGTGGCACCCCCCGCGCAACTCAAGCAGCAGATTGAGCGGGGCATGGGCGGCCCGCCACATAAACGGCATTTCGCGGTGAGTGGGGATCGGAGGCTCAGGCGCGCACCCCGCGGGTCGGCTGCGCCTCGCCCCACGCCACGAGATCCGCAAGCGAATATCTAACCAGCTTGCCGTTGATCTTGCGGCACCGAGGACCACATCCGCGCTTACGCCAGCCGCGGACGGTCTCGATGTCTACGCCGTAGAAACGAGCTGCGAACCGTTCGTTGAGGTTGTACGCGGTTTGCTCTAAGATTTGTTCGGTTTGGGTAATTGCAATCGGTAACATCGATCGCAGTATGCGGCCAAACGCTCACAGAATTAAGAAACTTAGGAACGAGAGAGGCTGCGCTTCTTATTTATAGCGGGCCGTCCACGACTTCCAGTTACGGGAAATGGTGGGAGGCTTAAACCAATCAACGCAGCAGTTTCTCGAAGCGCTTGCTTTACTGCGATCGGGCTTGTCATGGCGGAGAGCGTCTTCGGTGCATCACCGTTCGCTAGATATCGAGCGAGCCATGCAAAGTGCTCTGGTTCGCGCTTGTATCCTGTCACTCGTCCGCCGTTCATCTGGGCGGCGAGCGCGATCTCGTCCATTCGGGCCGTGAGGTTGCTTGTGATCCGCCCTAGTGCGGTTTCACGGGACTCCTCGGTCGGATCCCAGTGGGTTCTTATCGAGATTCGGATTTGATCGTCCGATAACAGGCTCCAATCACTACATCCCATGTGACACCATTGAGCGAGATCTGGGCGTATAGAAAACTGCATCAAAGTAAGGGCTGCGGTGTTTGTGAGCCATCGCGGAGGTCTTCCGTTATGCGCGAGACGATATTTCATCGCCCACTTGCAAATCTTCGGCTTGGCTTCGTCATCAGAAAGCGGGCTTAAAGCGCGAAGATCCGCCAGGGTTTGCGGAGCGACTTGCAACAGGGCATCTAAGAATGCGCGTCTGACGGCGTACAGCGCCGTGTCCGATCCCGCGGCATGAAGATCGCCGCGGCCGATTGCAATGGCCGAAGCCCGCTTATGTTCCAAGTCGCTCCCCTTTGCGCGATCCCCTACTGTTTCTCCCGAAGGAGAAGCCGCCGCGGGAAGGGGTTCCCGTTTGTCGCCCGTCGGCCAGGCGGCTAAGAACATTTTACATCGGTTGCGTTTCGGCACGCAATGAGCCACGCGGCGACTGTATTATCAATGAATGACATTTGCGAGAATCGCGCGCACGATGGCCCTTCTTGTCGTAGTGATGACCTTCGTGTCTGCTGGAAAAAAACAGACCTCCATCACCGTTCCCGCAGGATCGAATATCTTCGTTGATACGAATAATGGGTTCGACACCTTTATCCTCGCGGCGCTCCAAAACAAGAGCGTCAATCTTCATCTCGTGCCATCGAGGGACAAGGCGGATTACATTTTAGATAGTTCGCTTTTTCATAATACAGAGGCCCTCGTAACCGGCGACGTGGCAAAGGCAGGCCATTCCTCGGAAGCCGCCTTCAAATTGACGAATAAGTCCGGGGAGATTATTTGGGCATACGCCGTCACGAAGGGGATTTTCAGACGCGGGAAACAATCGGTCGCTGAGGCGTGCGCAAAACACCTAAAAGAAATAGTGAAGTGATCGGGGACTGTGGGGGATTTTGTGGGGAGTTTCTCTATGTCGGTAGCAGTCAGGAGTGGTTAGGGGTGGATTGGGTTTTGCTGGCAACTAGCTGATAAATAAGCTAACTATAGTGTAATCATTGAAGAGCAGGGAAGTGGCGAAAAGTGCCGTGAGAAGATTAAGAGTCAGTTGCTCTGCCAGTTGAGCTACGCGCCCACGTTTTGGACTAGCTCCCTCCATTCTACACGATACAGTTCTATTGCGGCGAGATTTCTGGCTTTTTTGCTTGTCGCGGGCCTGGCTGGTGCTCAACGGCCGATTCTGGACAACTGCTTGGATAGAATGAATTGCCCATCGTGCCGTGAAACTATCTGGGGAACATGTCTTTTCGAAATGGCTGCTCACACAGCTCCAAGCCGTTAAAACTCGGATCACGCCTTTCCGATATCAGCTAGATAGTGGGAGCCAGCCGCACACTGCATCAGATGCGGCTTCATTCGTTCAATCGGGTTCTGGTGCTCTCGACTAATTTAATTGCCATCGGTCACATGCGATTTGGTCGCGGGTGACTCCCATCGCCGCCAATATCGTCGTCCAATTTTCGTCAAGACCCGACTCGACAGGTCAGACCTCACCTCGTTAGGGCAACTGCCGAGCGATCGTCGGGTCCTTGATCTTCTTATCGTTCACCAGGAGAAGCGCCTTACTAAGAATTAAGCCCAGGATGCGATCGCCCTCAAACGGCAGCGGGAGATTCGCGGCCGTGTCCCCGGAACCTTGCACGATACACAAGTAGCGGCTGCCTGGCTCCATCAGAACGTTGGCACTTCCGATGTGGATGCGGTACTCATGCAGATCGCCGCGAACCAGGAGAAACCGGCCATCCAGCCGGCACCGGTCCCGAACAGCGAGCTTTGGCAGCAGGCTTTCGAGCACCGCTTTCCGCTGCTCCGACGCAGAGGTCAGATCGCCGAATGCGAACTGTTCCCAGTAGGGAAGATGCGGGTCGTCCGGATGATCCCGGGTCCAGGCCGGATCGGTCCCGATGCTGGTCACGCCTACAAACAGGTCGCAGTCTCGCATAACTTCGGAGAACACAAGCCGTGGGACCTCCTCGAGCCGAAGGGCTGCTTTTTGCCGCAGGGCTCGAAACTTCCGTGGAAAGGATAACCCGAACGGTCCGGTCTCCAACTTATTCGGCTGTTCAAGCTCTAACCTGACGAATTGGACACGGCCCGTGCTTATGGCCAGGTAGATCCCATGGGCGCTGGTGGATTCATCGTCGTCCGCTTCGGGCGATTCCACATCGAACTTCGCCTGCAAGTTGTGCTGACTGAGATCGAGCGATGGTGTATTGTGCGAATCCCAATCGCCCATCACCTTGAACTTCCAGCCCCGCTCCTTGCAAATCGCGGCGAACTGGTGCTGGCGGATAATGTGCGACGCAAAGCGATTAGAGTAGGTCGCCGTCTCGCGCTCCGCATCGGTCAACAGATAAACCTCGCGATGCGCCTGCTTAAAAGGCTGGCGCACCTGGTGGTCTTCGAGCCAGCACCGCCAACTCAGGATGGTTTGCACGTCGGACCGAATCGGATGCCACATCCGTACGCGGGCCTGCTGAGAAGGCTCGACGGCATGACCCGCCCAATCCACCAGATTGCCTTGAACTGGAATAGCAGTCCGCGTTTCGCCGTCCTCCTCAAATTCCCAGATGAGACGGGTCGCGAAATGGGAAACCACCGGGTGCTGGAGATACCACGGCTTCCACCGCTCGAAGGAGCAGGTTCCTTCGGAGATCAACTGGCGCTCCAGCCGGGACCGCTGCGCCGCCACTTGGCCGTCCATCTCTTTCACAGTGCGGTTCAGATCCTTGAGGAGTTCCGCATGGTCTGCTTTGACACTGGCGGGAGCGCTCTTTAGGGCTTTCCCGTCGCGGCGCCAAATGAGAGAGGCTCCGTCGCGTCCAATGGTGAGGCAGGCCTCGCAATCGCCGGCTCGCTCCACCCGGAGGCCGGCCTCGGCTCCTAGATTAACCAGACCGAACGTCGGAACGGCCATCGCTTCCAGATCATCCCGGGATACCTGATTGCGTTCGGCCGCCTCGGTCATCGCCTTTTCGATAAGCCTGCGGGCCACGTCGTATTTAATCCGGGCAGCCAACCGGCTCAATTGCGCCACGCCATCGAGTCCGGGCAGAGCGGCCAAAGCGTTCACGCACGCGTTACCTACGCGCTGTGAAACCGCGCCCAACATTGAAATCTTCCGGAAGCAGCCGAATGCGAAGTCCGCGATATCGGGGGCGATCGAAGCATCGCCCACAGCACCCAGCACCCATACGAACCCCTTTTGGTAGTCCGCCTCCGCTTCCGGCGACTGGACAGTGGTTTCGCCGGGTGTGGGACCCAGCGCCAACCAACGCCGGGCTGCTTCCAAAACGTCTGCCTGTCCGATTCGCGTGGTCAGGCTCACTGCTTCGGCTTGCCATTTCCTGGACGCAGTGCTCTGCGTGAGCGATCGTGCGTGAAGAAGCAGGGCGTTCCATTCAAACTCCTTGCCGGAGGCGGAGACTTCGTGAAAAACCGTTTGACTCCAGACGCCGGCGGGTGCAAGAGGTTTTTCGGTGGGACCGCCGACGAGAACGTCGATGCGCTCGTGGAGGTCTTTCATCTCGGCCGCGCCGTGATAATCCGTCACACAACTGCGCAAACGGTGTAGTGCGGCGAGGAGCGCGGGCGTTCTGGGAGCGCCGTCGATCGCCGACAGAACCGCTTTAAACGGAAACGGCACTTTCGGTTGCGACACCAGTTCCACCAGCCGCACCGCCTCGACGGCATTCAGCGCCACGCCGCCCCGCAGCAGGGAAGCAACCACGCTCTTCAACACGAACTTGAACTGATACGAGCTGCTTCTCACAAGCTCGGCGAGTGCCTCGAAGACGAATGCCAGGCGCACCTCCAGCGGCTCTCTTTTCAGTCTGTTGAGGGGTGTTTCCACAAACTTGAGTACATCTCGCTCCCGGTGGACAAACGGATTGGACCCAACAGCGGCGACAATTTCCCGCATCCAAGCGCTCGCCCCGGGAGTGAGTTCCGGTACTGGAAACCGGGCTCGCAATGCCCGCTGGACTGCTTCGGGGTCAATGACCATCTCATCCTCCGACCAGGGGGACCAGCTTAATGAAGTCGATCTCTGAATCTTCCCGGAGATCAAGCCGCGAGTCCAGTTCCGTCACTTGCGTTCCATCGACGAGCACGAGAAAACCGTTCTTTTCGAAGCTCGCATAGGCGCGGCGGCACTGCACTTCGCAGTCGAGAGGCCGCTTGGTCTTCATCCGGAATCCGTTCAGAATCTGCTCTGATTCATCCGGCTGCACCAAGCCCTGGAAAGTCTCAGGAAGCGCTTGGTTGTAGCGTTCTACTTCCTGCTGGAGGCGGCGTCGAATCAAGTCCCGCAGCGTTGCTGGACCCTCATCCAGCAAGATTCCGCCGGCCGCGGACCGCTCGCCGTGGAGAGGAGCGTCGAACATTCGGATGGTGAGCCTTTCCGGCACAGCAGAGAATCGGCCGAAACGCGACTGCACATTAGGGGTACCGGAGAGTAGCGCGTCATCCGGGCCTGATTACTTTCTGATCGGCTACACTTAGCTGAATCAAGAACATGCCACTTTTCATTGGCGATAAACTCGGCCCCTACGAAATCCTCGCGCCCATCGGCGGGTGGCATGGGTGAAGTCTGGAAAGCCCGCGACACGCGCCTAGACCGCATCGTCGCCATCAAAACCTCGTCTGAAAAATTCAGCGAGCGTTTCGAACCCGAAGCCCGGGCCATCGCTCGGTTGAATCATCCGAACATCTGTATGGATCCGCCCGATGGACTCGATCCAGGCGCAACCGATTCCAGGAACCGAAGTACCTTCGGCCACGGCGCCTGGTCGCCAGATGGGCGCTCGATCGTCATTCCGACCGCTTCCGCTTTGCTAAGGATGGACTTGGACGGCGGGTCGCGCCAGCCACTGGGTACCGTCCTGTCTAACGGATTAATGCCGGCGTGGGGGCCTAAAGGGATCATTCTGTTCAGCGGGCCGTGAAGTCCCCTACGTGCTTTATCAGATCCCCGCCTCCGGTGGAGAGGCGAAGCCGGCTATGGCCGCCGGCGAGGGCGATTCCTTTCCCAGCTTCCTGCCCGACGGCCGCCGCTTCCTTTATCGCGTCTTCAATGAGGCTAACCCGAGCATCTCCATCGCGACGCTCGATTCGAAGGAAGGGAAGCGCATCGGCCCCGGAAGTTCGGCCCTGTTTGTCCCACCCTCCTGGCTGCTGTACGTTCGGAGCACGACGCTGGTGGCGCAATCGTTCGACCCGGACAAGGCAACGCTCTCGGGCGACGCCATCCCCATCGCCGAGCAGGTGGCAGTCGTGGCCTCTGGCGGCCCCAGTGGCGGAGCTCCGGGAGGGGCGACACTGACACCCGTATGGGGCCGGCCAGCGGCATCATACCCTGAAACGTGCCCGCCTCATCCACGCGGGCCTCCGATCCATATAGCCACGGATCATTGGAGAGGTCGCGAGCGACGGGCGTTAGGGAAACGGACTGGACTTGGGTGTTTTGGCTGCAATCCGCTTTGCATTCGAATGTTACGCTGCCGTTAATCACAGGCCGTTCCTTCAGGGTAAGACGGACATCAAGTTCACTCCCGGCTTCCACCCGGACATCGGCAACCGCCAGTTGGAGCATACCAGGACGGGGCATCGCCCAAACCCGATAGATGCCAGGAGAGAGGTCCGGCACGGTGAACCCGGATCCGCAGGGCACGCTTGTAGCGCGCTCCTCGATGCCCCTCGATCCGAAGCGCTGTTGCACGGTCAGTTCGTAACTGGAAGCCTTGGCGCAGTCCATGCCAACCACATCGCCGTGTATCAGCCCCGGGGGGATTTTTGCGAGATTCACATAGCCGATATCCGTCTCGCCTGAAGATACAGCGAGGGGGGCAGGATCAGAAAGGAGGGCGTTGCCGGGCCAGATCGTTTGCGGATAGCGCTTTTGAGAGCCAGGTGGTTCCACCTGCGAATCCTGAAGGATCGTCCCTTGCGGAAACTTCTTGATCTCAAGGAGGTAGTCGCCTGGCTGGAGCCCATCGAGCCGGAAGTCACCTTGCTCATCCGTGAAGGTCGTCCCCCCTGTCTGAGTCTCGCGGTGCCCTTGAAAATATCTCACGCGTAGTGCGGACACGGTAAACCCGGCTAAGCCTTTTTTGGTATCCGCATCTCTAACCGTGCCTTTGATCTCCGCGCTGCTCGACATAGCCAACTTTATGTCGGAGAAATTAGTTTTGTCGATCCTCAGCTTCTCCGACGCCGTCAGGTAACCCTCCTTGGACGCCTCCACCGCGAAATCACCCGTCCGGTCAAGGGAGAAATGAAAAGCACCGTTCACTTCGGTGGTCACAGACTGGAGACCGATGGGAGAGGTGTTGTAACGGAGGATGACACTGGCCCCAGCAATAGCCACTTGGGTTGTGGTTCCACGACCTTCCCATCGACCGCGGCGCTCTTGGCCGGTGGCGTGCGAATGGGAGCGAGTTCAGGGTCGACTTCCTGCTGGGCGGGGAGCACCGCGGCGAGGGGGAAGAACAAAATACCCATGTTGCCTCCTGACCAGTTTAACGGAATGCCGGAAGGCGCCTAGCAGCCAACGCTCGCAGCGACAGCCGCCGCGTAGAACTGATTAACGATCAAACGGTGCAAGGGTGACCGTTGAGTCATTATCGGACTTCCGTTTGACCGAATCACGCTGACTACTGGTAGGTTGGACTGTTCCGGACAGCAATCGGTAAAACACTACGCGACCAAGGCTGGTACCACACTTTGCGAGTCCCGTCGGATGGCATGGCTTGCCTGAACTCGCTGGGGCCATTATCTTGCATCGACCCGAAAGGATTGTCATCATGAATGCATGCGAACTGTCTTTGAGGCGGCGGGCGGCAATGACGGCCTACGCCGTCTTGCCGACGCTTGGCATCGTCGGGTGATGGCGGACGAAGTGGTCGCCCATGCGTTCAGCCACGGTTTCCATCCTCAGCATGTCGAGCGACTCGCCGCTTACTGGGCCGAGGCACTCGGTGGCCCGACCAAGTATTCCGATTCCTATGGTGACGAGACCACCGTCGTCAAGATGCACAGCGGGAACGGGGAGCACGATGAAATGGATCGCCGTGCGATTGCCTGCTTCGACCAGGCTCTGGCTGATGTGGGACTAGCCAACGACGAGGCTTTGCGTCAAGTGCTGCACGACTACTTCGCCTGGGCTACCACGGCAGCGATGTCCAGGTACCACCAGTCCGCCGACGATGTACCGATTGGCCTCAGCATCCCACACTGGTCATGGGACGGACTCCAGGTGTGAGACTCCACGGCCGGGCCCAATTTGAATCATTGTTTTCTCTCGTCAAATCCATTCCCACCAGCACGCGCCGAAGAAGTCTGGATATTGAGGTGTGACCCGACTAGATAGCTTCCGAGTAGTCGTATTTGCAATGATTCAGATGATGTGGCGCGGAGTCGCCAGTTAAGCTGCCTGATTCGGCTCTCCCCCGCGGCCCTGTGATTACAGGAGAGGCTGCTAAGGAGGGTGTTGTACAATTCACAGATGCGCATTCTGGCTCTTGCTGTGATCGCTTTGGGCTTTCTGTGGGCGGCGCCGCCGCCTCGCAAAATCTCGTTTGCCCGAGCGGGCGGGGTAGTTCCGGGTACGCTGCAGCTTTTCATTTCCGCCTCCGACGGCAGCGAGGAGCATCCACTGCTGAGTGCGCCTCACGACGATTACGATGCAGTCTGGGCTCCCGATGGCAAATCGATTGTTTTCACTTCGGATCGCAACGGGTCGGGGGATCTTTTCCGGGTCAACCCGGATGGCAGCGGGCTGACGCAGCTTACTTCCGATGCCGCATACGAGGATCAAGCGGCGTTCTCTCCTGATGGCAAGCAGCTTGTGTTCGTCAGCACACGCGGCAGCGGCTATGCGGATATCTGGACGCTTGATATCGCTACGGGGCGTGCGAAGGCGCTGACATCCGGTCCCGGGGGAGACTACCGCCCGTCGTGGTCGCCCGACGGGAAATGGATCGCATTCGCTTCCGGTCGCGGGATCACTGCGCCCTTCGCAGACGGACGTTGGGAACGCCAGCAACTGTCCGAGATCTATTTGATTCGCCCTGACGGCTCCGGAATGAAAAAGGTCACCGACACGCGAGCCTTCTGCGGAAGCCCGAAGTGGATGAACGACAGCCGGCATGTCGTGGCGTATTGCTCGACGGCTCAGCAGACGATGGACCTTCGACGTGCGGATCCCGACCCTGGAAGCGAATCGCGGTTGGTTTCGATCGATATGACGACCGGCGCGCTCACCGATGTGCCCGCCGGGCCCGGGGTAAAGATGAATCCGTCTCCGCTTCCCGGAAACGATATCGGCTTCATCCGAAAGGATCCCGCGGATGCCGGTATTTACTACACAAGCGGCCGCCGTGGTCCACGAGGAGCGATCCGCGCAGCGGCATGGTCGCCCGACGGGAAACGTGTGGTGTTCCACCGGCGCAGCACCCCGACGCTGCCGCCGCTGGTAAAGATGTTCAGCCGGAATCCGAATTATGAGTTGAGTCTGTCGGGCCTGTTGCCGGTGTTCAGCCCTTCGGGTAAACAATTCCTGACCACGGCAAGGCCCTCCGGGAGCGTAGCATCTCTGAAGCTGAACACCCTCGAAACCGGGCAGTCCGAGGTTCTGTATCAGGACAAGACTCGCAATGCATTCGTTGGCGGATGGTCGCCCCGCGGAGATAAGGTGGTTTTCTCGTTGGGCGGTTTCGCGGCGTTTTTCGACGGATTTCATTCCCAATTTTTCAAGCCTGGCGATCGCGTGGAAGGCGGCGCTCAGATCGCCATGATTAACCGGGATGGCAGCGGATTCGAGGAACTGACGTCCGGGGCGGATAACAATGCGTTCCCGTCCTACTCTCCGGATGGGAATCGCCTGGTATTCCGGACCTTCGGTAAGAACGGCCAGGGGCTGCGGATCATGAACCTCGAAAGCAAGGCAGTTACGACGCTGACTTCGGATTACGATAATTTCCCCTTGTGGTCACCGCGGGGGGATCTGATCATGTTCGCCCGGCAGATCGATGGCGCCTACGACATCTTTACGATTAAGCCGGATGGGAGATCGCTCAAGCGGCTGACGAACGGCAAAGGGAATGACGCGCATATGTCGTGGTCGTCCGATGGCGAATCGATCGCCTTCGCGAGCTCCCGCATGGGCTTTAAGGACGAAGTGGCCTACACGGACGCGCCGCAACCGTACGGGGAGATTTTCGTGATGCGTTACGATGGCACCCACGTCGAGCAACTCACCGACAACCAGTGGGAAGAAGGCACTCCAGGGTGGGAGCCGTTGTTGCCTGGTCAAGTTGCCAAGCGGTAAAGATCTGAGGTCTTAGGTAACATTCAAAGACCCCTAACCACTGATTCCGATTGTCCTTGGACCCGCTAATCTAACACCTCGCATCTCGAATCGTAAAGGTGTGGAGGTAGCGTATATTCCTCCCACTTTTTAACTGCCTCGTCATCCTGGCCGTGAATCGCGGTGCACAAAGGAGCATGGCACCAGCGTCCGCCTAGCAGGGTTTGAAGCGTCCACCCAGTCGGCGGCGACGCGATCATCACCGATCGACACTAAGGCTGAGCCGTTTCGTTTTGCTATACCATCTTGGCGTCAGCATTCCATCGGCACCGTGTCCGCCAGATGTTTCCCATTAACGGTAGTCCGTATGTTGCCGAGAACGAAATCACCGCGTCCGCTTTCTCTTCCTAACGCCAGTCGTCGATCACGTAGGCATCGGCCCGATTGAATCCATCCGCATGTGGACGTTGCATGGCAACACCCTGCATAGTCACTCGATATCCATGAGCGCGCATGCGCCGGTAGGCGTCTTCGCGAGCCAAGTTCACGCCCGCTTCTACAGTCGCGCCGCGCGAGGACGCAAAGGCCTCGCAAGCATTGAGCAATTTGTCGAATCGCTCACCGGCGCCTGCACCACCACGGGCCGCGCCGAACTTGACGTAACACGTCTTCTCGCCGCCTTCAGATCCAGGTCCGATCAGGCACACCGCGAAAGCGTCTAGCATGCCGCGCGTGTATACCAACACGACGTCTCCTGTACGTTGCGCCAGCGCGGCCCGGATTTCACCGGTGAGATCGAGTCCTTTATCAATCTTGTTAGTGAGTTTCGCGCATGCGTGAATGGCTTGCTCGCGCTGGCTTCTAGTGAAGGTTGATAGCAGGGCCGGAGCGTCCGCGCGTTTGGCCTGCGGCGCTGAGTCAGCTTCCGGCGTGCGCGTCATCAACGCTGTGAGGTAACGTGGCCAGTAACCGAATTTCTGGTACAAGCCGACGTGCTTGGCACTTTGCGGGAACGTGAAGAGCCCAGTATGCCGCACACCCCACCTGTCAAAACTCTTCATGGTGGCTTCGAGCAGCAGCTGAGCTACACCACGGTCCCAATAATCCGGAAGCACTGTCAGGGGTCCGAAGAACCCAAACGATCCCCAACGCGTCGCAATGTTCGATCCGATCAGGCGGCCACCCTCCCGTGCGGCGATCACCTTGACATGGGTCGAGCGCCACCGAGGCGCCATAAAATGGCGATCGCCCATGAAGTCGAGCGGATTGGGCAACCCCAGAAAGGTTCCGAATGCCAGCCGGACAATTCGGTCGGCCTCCTCGAGTTCACTTTCTTTGAGCGGACCAACTTTTATGGGTTGACGAGTCGACATAGCATTATGCCTTTATCCTTTGCGAGTCACCACTTGTGGAGATGGCGGCCGAACTCATTTTAGCCGATTGAGAAAGGCAGCACTTCTGAACCACAGCGTAACCGGAGAACGTTCCTCAAATCCATAACATTCCGGAACGGTGTTTGGATGCCACCAGGCGAGCGCTGCGGGAACGTTCATCCAACCTTGCGTCCGGGACGAGTGCCTGAATAGTCAGCAGAAACCCGCCTTCCCATAGCGTCAGTCAACCAAATGAACCGAATAGCGCGTGATTTGCAGACGCAGTGACGTCGGCCCGCCGGCCTGGTGTGCCACGAGGTCCAGCAATGGATTCAAGTTCGCCGTCTACGGCCCGCGAATGATCGGTGGATCGCCTCGAATCGAGCCGTATCCTCTTCGAGACCGCCGCCATCGTTGACGGAGAAGGCTACCACCACGTCGCTTTCCGCGCATAGCTGCATAAGCCCTTCAATCGCCACCAGGTTGCCCCTGCGCGAAATCAGCAAACCGGCTTCGAAAATCCGGCTGTACTCCCAATCGCCCTCGAGGTCTGGGTTACTATCGCTGGAATCGGACTGACATTCGAATGCTGGATTTCAGTGACGAGTTGCCGCCGAATCGTTCGCTGTCGGGCGCCCAGCGCAGTCGGGCTTCGAGAAGTATTGCGGGTGTTTGATTCACCTCTAATTTTGCGCAGTGAGCGAACAAAAGGCAGTATAGTGGCGTCTAATGATGCTAGGGTTCATCCACAATATGAAATCTACGCTCCTCTTGCTGCTTTCTTGCGTGGCCTTCGCGCAAACACCCGCATTTGAAGTCGAGGATGTCCACGTATCGAAGCCAGGTTCGTCGCAGAGCGGCGCGCCACTGCCTGGGGGCGGGTTCGAGTTGCACGGGCTGACGCTGGTGGATCTGATCCGGTTCTCGTTCGGCGTCGACGATGACATGATCGTGGGCGGGCCGGACTGGTTGGGTTCGGAGAGATTCGACATATTTGCGAAGGCGCCGAAGGGCACATCGGACGACAAGGCCAGGGTCATGCTGCGGGCGACGCTCGCCGACCGGTTCAAACTGGTTTACCACATCGAAAATAAGCCGCGAGCGGCGTTTGCGCTCACGCTGGGAAAGAAACTGTTGATCAAACCAGGCGATTCAGAGGATGGGGAATGCGAGCCGAAGATGGATCCTCCATGGATCACTTTTACGTGTAAGGGCTTATCCATGGCGTCGTTCGCCGAAAAGATCCATCAGTGGGCGAATGGGTACGTGACTCATCCGGCGGTGGATGAGACGGGGCTGAAGGGCGGCTACGATTTCACACTGCGCTGGACTAACCGGGGGTCGCTCGATTCGACGCCGGACGGCATCGGGGCGATCGATGCGGTGGAGAAACAGATGGGGCTGAAGCTGACGGCCGGCACCTATCCGTTACCGGCGTTGGTGATCGACAGCGTGAACAAAACGCCGACGCCCAACGCTCCCGGCGTGACGGAGAAACTGCCGGAGACGCCGACCGAGTTTGAAGTCGCCGATATCAAACCGAGCAGGCCCGACGAGAAAATGAACGCACGAATGCAGCCGAGCGGGAGATTGGAGGTGCAGGCGGTCTCGTTAAAGTTCCTGATCCAGCTCGCGTATGACAACTTCGACGACAACGCGCTGGTGAATCAGCCGAAATGGCTGGATTCGGAGAAGTTCGACATCCTGGCCAAGGCCTCGCGGGCGGTACCCATCGATGCGCTGCGCGTAATGCTGAAGAATCTGCTGGCGGAGCGGTTCAAGCTGGCGGTTCACACCGAGCAGCAGACGATCCAGGTGTATGCGGTGGTGGCGGGGAAGCATCCTAAGCTCGAAGAATCGGCGGGCACGGAGCGGCTGGGATGTACTCCGAGCTTTGACAAGGGCTTGTTAAGCGTGAGCTGCAAGCGGACGACCATGGCGGAATTCACCAAGCAAATCCACCAGTTTGCGGGCGGGTACTTCGATCACCCGGCGGTTGATGCGACGGAGCTGAAAGGTACGTATAACTTCACCGTATCGTGGACGCCGAAGCAAAATATTCCAGGCGGCGCTCCGGCAGTTCCTAAGGATGGCGCGGCGGGGGGCGCGGGACCGTCGGCAGTAGCGACCGAGCCAAGCGGGATTACGGTGTTCGAGGCGATCGACCGGCAGTTGGGGCTGAAGGTCGAGACGCAGAAGCGGCCGATGCCAGTGGTGGTGATCGACCATGTGAATCAGGCGCCGACGGAGAATTAATGTCTCGAGCAACAATTCCATAAGGGCCAATTCCCTGCCGTGGGCGCTCTCCGAGTCGCCGGCACCACGCTCGGAACGCTAATTGCCAAGTCAATTTTTGGGTGTAGCGGTTGCTACGCTATTGGGTCGTAGCGGGAAGAGATCAGAAACAGCCTGATAACGCAATTGTCACAGTGACCGGGTACAATTACGTTTCCCCTGAATCCAATGCTGAATGAGAAGCCGTCCTTCGACGAGCGAGGGATTTACCCAAAGAAAGGACAATCAATGACGCAGAAGCGGAGTGAAGCATACCGGTTCGGAAGAGGAGTCTTGTTCTCGATGATAGCCGGTTCAATTATATTTTCGGGCCAGGCTCAAAATTCACAAAGTACCAATCCCAATCGCACCGTCGGCCCGCAAAAGGACGGGTCTGTGGTCGTGTCGGACAACCAGACGCTGACGCCTGCCGGCAAGAATCATTGAACTCGGTTCGCCGGTGCGCGCCAAAGCCCTGGCCCTGAATCCGAATGCCAGGACCAACAGCGGCGCCGTCCTGCTGATGGGTTCGCCTCAACCGATTATCGTGTTCAATACCGCCAACGGACAGGTTCTCCAACGCTTCATTCCCACCTTTATGAAAGGCACGGAATCCGCCACCAGCAAAGCAGGGTCCTTCACTGGCATCACCTATTCCGCGGACGGCAAGAGTCTGTTCTTCAGCCAGGACGACAATCATGTAGTCATAGCGAATGTGGACCCGCAAAACGGGTCTTCTGACCAACGGGCAGAGCGTCGACGCTTCCCGGTCCGCCGGCGGATGGCCGGCCTTATCATAATGCGAAATCGATCAACCCGGGCGGTATCGCGGTTTCCGTCGACGGTAAGCGCGCCTATGTGGCTCTGAACGTGACCAACACGCTCGGCGTGATCGACCTCACCGCCTCTCCGGCCAAACTCGTCGCCCAGATTCCGGTCGGCAATGCGCCGAACAGTGTGGTCATCAATGGCAAGTATGCCTATGTCAGCAACGAAGGCGGACGCCCGGCCACCAGCGGCGACTACACCAACAATTCGGACGGCACGCCCATCGTCGCTGACCGGAAAGATGCTTTCGCCATCACCGGCACGGTGTCGGTTGTCGATCTGGCGGCGGGCAAAGAAGTGAAGACCGTGAACGTGGGCCTGCACCCGGCCGGAATGACCATTTCCGGCTCCAGTTTGTATGTGACGAACGCTTACAGCGACAGTCTGTCGGTCATCGACCTGAATACCGATCGCGTGGTGCGGACGATTGATCTCAGCGTTCCGATTGCCGGTGGTTTTTTCGGCTCCGGACCGAACGGCGTCGCTGTGACCGATGACGGACGCGCTTATGTAACGCTGGGCCAGGCCAATGCTGTCGCCGCTATCAACCTCCAGGGACGGGATGCACATCCGGTTATCGGGTACATTCCGACCGGCTATTTTCCGACTTCCATCGCTTATGACAAAGCGCAGAAACAGCTGGTGGTCGCCGACGACAAGGGATTGGGCGCGCATGCTCCCGCGCATTCCGGTGGGCTGGCCGGCTTTAACACGCATCAGGATACCGGAACCGTCAATCTCATCCCGCTGCCGAATGCGAATCAGTTGGCGCTGTACAGTAAACAGGTCTTCGAGAATAATCACTGGAACCTGTCCACGAACATTGAGGTGGGACCGCAGTACGTCGACGCTCACGCCGCGCCAGTCGCGGTTCCCAGGCACATTGGCGAGCCCTCCCTCATCAAACACGTCTTTCTGGTGATCAAAGAAAACCGCACTTACGACCAGATTCTGGGAGACGTGTCGTGGGGCAACGGCGACCAGTCGCTGGCGCTTTTTGCGTCCGCCGTTCCCAATCAGCACGCCTTCGTGAAGCGCTTCCCGCTTGCTCGACAATGTCTACGCACCCAGCCGCCAATCGGCCGACGGTCATCCCTGGATCGGCATGTCGGGGTCCTTCTATTCCAATGACATCTTGTCGCCGGACTGGATCCGTTCTTATCCGGGCGGCAATTCCGACGATGCTCTGACCTATACTCCGAAAGGTTTCCTGTGGACCGCCGCGGAAGCCAAGGGACTTACCGCCAGGCTGTACGGGGAGTGGAGCAACGAAGCCAAGATCGCCAAGAAGCCGGATGGCACAAAATACGGGTGGAGCGATTTCTACAGCACCGCGCAATGCAAGGAGGGCAAAGCGCCGCAATCGAGTTGCATCGTTCCGGACGACGCGATCAGCGTAAGCTCCGACATTCCCTCGGCGGCCAAAATCATCGACCCGCATTATCCGCCGTTCAATCTCATGATTCCCGACCAGTACAGAATGGATTACTGGATACCCGAGTTCCAGCGGCTGGATGCGGCCAATCAGGTTCCCAATCTGACCATTCTCTGGCTTCCGAACGATCACACCGCCGGGACCACAAAAGGCCAGCCTTTTCCAATCAACTACCAGGCCGACAACGATCTGGCTCTTGGCCGTATGGTGGAAGCCATCAGCCACAGCAAGATATGGGCGCAATCGGCCAT
Organism: Bryobacterales bacterium; assembly: GCA_963698105.1. Lineage (GTDB taxonomy): Bacteria > Acidobacteriota > Terriglobia > Bryobacterales > Bryobacteraceae > Palsa-187. Next base: position 128,125 of record CAVOPN010000013.1, on the reverse strand, counting down.
CTTCGTTGAGGAAGACGATTCACAGGGTGGGGTCGACCACGTGGACGGTCACCGTCAGCCCGTTTTTGTCATCAGCCCTTATACCGCGGCTCCCCAGGCGCCCGGCCAGGGCAAGGCGATTCATACCACATATACGGCCGAGAACATCAATCGGACCATCGAAAACATCCTGGGTATGCAGCCCCTGACCCAGTTTGATCTGGTGGCGTCCCCCATGTTCGACGCGTTTCAAAACACTCCCGATCTGACGCCATACGACGTGCTCCCCGCGGTCATCCCTCTCGACAAGGGACCAAACTTGCCGGCCGACAAGACGCTTGTTTTCAGCCCTCTCGAAAAAGCCTGGCTGAAGGCCACAGCGGAGGTGATGAAGGGCAAGTACGACAAAGCCGATGCGGTCGACCCGAACTTTCTGAACCATGTAACCTGGTACTCGGCGACGGACTGGAAACGCCCCTATCCGGGAGAGAACAAGGTGGAGATGCCTGGGCCATTCGTCAAAGCCGCCAAAAAATACCGCGATGACGACGATAAATAGGCGACGGCTCAAGAATATTGCCGCCGTCGCGGTGACGAAAGATTCGCTACTTGCAGTGCAGCAGCTCCGCTCGTATCACGGGCCACTCGGACAGAGAAAGGCCCTAAGGATTCCGAAAGATCACCTCCGGAGGAACAACAATGGATTCGCATTGTTTTCTCCCGATGGCAAGCGCATCGCATACCGGACGATGGGGCCGGAAGGCGGCGGTCTCCGCATCATGAACCTGGACAACGGGCACATCGGGGCTGTGACGGATGGCTCGATAACTTTCCGGTTTGGTCTCCTCGCGGAGATTTGATCGCGTTCGTCGCAGGGTGGACAACGACTTCGAAATCTATACGGTGCGCCCGGATGGGGGATTCAAGGACGAGGCGTTATACACAAGCTCTCCGCAGCCTTATGGAGAGCTGTTTGTGATGCGGTTCGATGGGACGCAGGTCGAGCAGATCACGGATAACCACTGGGAGGATGCAGGGCCCGCTTGGCAGCCGAAGAAATAAGATTCGGACCGTTCCGTTAGATCCGAGAATGGCGGGTCTCAAAATCCTCGCGATAAGCGGTGGACTGCGATAGAGAATGTATCATAAGGGGTCCATTATCGGTCGTTTCTCCGCAAGTACCGCCAACTGAGTGATCTTCCGGGCTGTAACCGGGACAACCAAGTTGGGTATTCATCACATGCGGGATCTCATTCAGAGTGTTCGCGGGTTGCGGAAATCGCCCGGTTTTACAGCGACAGCTGGTTCTGATCAGCTACCGGATGGGGATGCAGCGTTACGCCGGGGATCGCGCGGTTATTGGCAAGACGATTACGCTGGACGGAAAGCCTTTCCGGATTTGCGGAGTGATGCCTTCGCACTTTCGCGTGCTGGGGGATCCGGATGTCTGGACCACGCTGGCGCTCGATGCGGATCCGGCGCGGCGAAAGTCACACATCCTTCGGGTGACTGCGCGGAGGAAGATGGGCGTTACGCCGGATCAGGCGAGCGCCGATATGACGTCATTGGCGCGCGTATCTCGGCGTTGGCTCCCGATACCAACCGCGGCTGGGGGGTGACGATCGACCCTCTGCAATCTTGCGTGTCGGCAACGATCTGCGTGGTACTTCGCTGGCTCTAGCGGGCGCGGTTGGATTTCTGCTGCTGCTCTCTTGCGTGAATGTCCGCGAATCTGCTGATGGTACGCGGAGCGGGCAGGGCACGGGAAATCGCGGTGCGCGCGGCATTGGGAGCGAGGCGGACCCGGATCGTATCGCAACTATTGGCCGAAAGCCTGGTGCTGGCGATGGCGGGAGGCGCGGTAGGTTTGTGGCTCGCGAAACTGAAGGTGGAGTTGGGGCCTAACTGCTGCCTCCGGGGATGATTCCGGCGGCGATTCCGCTGCAACTGGATGGGCGGGTGGTGTCGTTCACGGTGATTGCGTCGGTGGTCACGGGACTGTTGTTCGGGTTGGCACCGGCGTGGAGTTTTTCCTCCGTGAGTCTGACCGCCGCGATGCGGGCGGGCGATCGTTCGAATACGGCGCGGCGTGGGGTACGCAATTTACTGGCGAGCGCGGAAATCGCCCTGGCCGTCGTGTTGCTGGCTGGCCCGGGATTGCTGGCGCGCACGCTGCTGCAACTGGAACATGTGGATCGCGGGTACGATCCAGGCAACGTCCTGACGATGCGGCTGAGTTTGCCGAAGGCGAGCTATCCGACGAACGAGCGTGCGGTGGAGTTTTTTCCGAAACGATTCTGCCTGTCCAATCACTGCTACTGGTAAGCGCCGATTTTGTGCGCGCCCACGAACGCGGAGAATGGAGCGAAAGTTTTCCAACAAGGTTTCCAAGCCGGGGTCTAAGACGTCTCCAAATCCTGCAAATGTCGGTGCCCCTCCGCGGAAGAAAGCGCCGATGTTGTTGGCGCTGCGGACGTTGTCCAGCAGATACTCGCCGGCACTCGCCATGTGTTCGTAGGCGGCGGCCTGTTGGGTCGCTTTATAAGGAACGCGGTCCAAGACCCTACAGTAGTGGAGTTGGTTGACCTCGCCGCCACCGAGTGGGTTCCTTGCAGACGGGCCGATGGCGGGAGGATGTGGTGCAATCGAATCGTCGGGGCCGGAGGCCGAGTCTCCGGGTATCAAACAGCTTTTCATTGGTTGCTCGCTGGTCGGTTCCACGATCGGCAAAGATTGCCTAGCAATCTTCGCTATCTACGGGTATTGACAGATTTTAAAGGACTTTTTGGACCGGATTCCTGGCTGTTGACCTGCTCTGCTTCACAGCGGACGCTTATGACGACAGCAATTTGCCTCTTGATAGCTTTGATTGTGGTGGCCTTGATCGCTAGCTTTGTAAATCGAAGCGCCGCAGTTCCCGTAGAGATGAAGCGGGTCGTGAACCTGGTGGTAGCCTTGATTATCGTCGGGATCGCGCTCTGGCTCATCAATACGTTCATTCCAATGGCCGAGAGCATAAAGACCATCCTTAATATCGTAGTTGTGGTCGCAACCTGCGTTTTCGTGCTCCAGGCACTTGGAGTATGGAACCAAGTGGTTAGCATGTGGAAGCGCTTGTGGGCCCGGATAACCGCGCCCCGTCCACCAGAGCCTTCCAACAAGGCTCCTGAAAATGCCAAACCAAGCGAACAGCATTAAAGTACACGTCCGACGGCGGGTGCCCTTGAGCGTTGGATGCATGTCTGACACCGGTTGTGACGAAGGTTAGCTGGCCGAGCCCATACGGGAGCCCTGCAGGCTTATACACGAAGGTTCGATAAGGCGGGGGGCGGCCGATCTCCCTTAGAGAAAACCTGGCGAAGCCTACGGCATGATGGCGCCATTCGGATTGTTGGTCTGCTCCGACTCGCCGTTCGCGGGATCGGGGGTGAGGCCGTTCCCCAGAAAGCGATGAGTTCACCGGTGGGTAAATAGTTCGTATCGAATGCGAGTTCGGCCCGGATCCCGCTCATTATTCGTTCAGAGGCAGGCTGCTTGCGCTACTCACCGTGAGCCTGGGGGGAAAATGGCTGCGATCTCTGTAGGCAGAACATAGAAATTCCGGCCAAGTGTTTGGTTACAGTGAAATACGCAACGGAACCTTTTTCTGTGATCGCGATGCCGCAGATCTATGATCCGCTTGAGCGGAAAACGAGTGGTGGAGAGTTTCACGACATAATTCGAACGAGCGCAAACTGGCGACCGGTTCGCGCGCGACACGATCTATCAGCTTGCTTTCTGTCGGCTGCGATCAATTGCTTCGGCTTTGCTGCGACGCGAGCGCGACGCTTACACGCTTCAGCCGACGGCTCTGGTGAGCGAATTGTTTCTGAAGCTCCATCGCTGCGAAACGCGGATCCTGAGCGAAGACCATTTTTCCCCACCTCCGGCGAGCAATGCGGCAAGTCCTTATCGATCGCGCCCGCTCTCCGAAGCCGGCCAAGGTGTCAGCGGAGATGATTCAGGACGTCCTGCTGCCGAGCATCACCAAGGCTGCCCAACCCGAATTGTGTCTGGCAGCTAAGATCGTTTTCGAACGCCTTCGCGCGATGGATGCGAGAGTGGCCGAGACGGTGTGGATGCGTTCGGTCGATGGCATGACCATCCGGGAAATGAGCCAATTGCAAAGCCGCGAGGAGTGGCGCGTCCGAGGCGATTACGAATTCGGCCTGTGCTGGATGGCGAGCCAGCTCAATCGCTGCGTGTAGCGGCTGAGTCCACCAAGCCTGCGACTTCGGCGGCCCAAACTTGTAGATCCGCGGGCCGGCGCCGGGGGTTCCGGATCGAAGGCTTGAGCAAGGCAATGCGCCGCTCTCCGAGAACCCTCCGATCCGATTCGCGCGGCTAGGATCGAGGCAAGTTCATCGCAAAACTCGGCATCATAGTATTTCACTTCTCGGGAATAAATGCGAGGGAGGCGGGAAAAAGTGCGAAAAAAGATTGCGGAAACTTCTAAATGCTTCTAAACAAAAAGTTGATCACATGAATTCTCGCCCTCCAAATCGAGTCACCTCTGGACGACTACCACTCCAGAATGAAAGATCACGCTTGAAAAACTGGAACGGACCGCGATATTATATCGACGTCGCCTGTGCGAAGCCTGAGCCGCGCCAGCCTTCGAGCCCCTCTCAAGGAACCATGAGAAAACTTCAAATCCTCTTGCTCTGTGCAATCGGTGCTGTGGCGCAAAGCACACTTCCTCCGCTTCCTGAGCCCCTCGCTGTGCCGAAACCCGGGCCTGCCACCGATGCGCCATACGCTCCTCTGCCGATACTGCCGGCGGGCGTCGTGCTCGCTCTTTATCCTCCCGGCTCACATTTCCTGAAAATGGACCGCATTCGTGAGCCGGAAAAATATAACATGAGCCAAACGGTGCCTGGGCGCATCAACAGCATCGTCAACATCCACAATCCTTCCATCGAAATGCATAGGGTCGATCGCGGCCTGAATACCGGAGCCGCGATCATTCTCGCGGCGGGCGGAGGCCATAACACTCTGAACGTCGGCAGCGAGGCCGCCGACTTCGTGCCGTTTTTTTACAACTATGGCGTCAACACCGTGATCCTTCGCAATCGCCTGCGTCGCGACGGCTATAATCCTCAAACGGACGAAGTGTACGATGCTCTCCAGGCCATCCGGCTCGTCCGCGCCTATGCGAAGGAATGGAACCTCGATCCACATAAGATCGGGATCATGGGTTTCTCGGCGGGCGCCGAATTGGCCGCCCCGTCGGCCGTCCTGTTTGACGACTTCGACAAGAAAAACAGCGACCCGGGAGATCCGTTGTCCGGCGTCACTTCGCGTCCCGATTTCGTTGGCGTCATCTATCCCGGGCCTTCGCCGTTCGCGCGCAATCGAACTCCTCCTGCGATTCCGCGGAATAGTCCGCCCTCCTTCGTCGTCTGCGCCGGCTCTGGGGACCGAGTTCATGCGGTTTGGGCAATGGAGTACTTCAACGCAATGCTGACCGCCAGCATCCCGAATATCGAACTGCACATTTACGCCAACGGGCGCCACCCCGGCGACCCCTTGACCGACGGCAGCCATATGACGGGGGGCCTAACCGACCGCAACGGCACCCCGTTTGGGACTTGGCAGATCCGCTTCATAGACTGGTTCCGCGATCTCGGTTTCCTCGAAAAGCCCGGCGTCGAAACCAAGGCTGCCAAAGATACGGCCGCGTTCATCAGCCAGCCGGTGCGCTGAGCCCTGCAAAACCGCTGAGGCGAAGAATCGTATTTTGAGGTAGAACCTGCCGAGCGGGCCACCTTCTCGCTGGCATTATCCTATGGAGAGAATGCTGGGCCGGGTTTATGTGGCGTGCGCCTCCAGGCGTGCCGCGTCGACATTCGTGTCGACGTGCCTGGGACCGCTACTCGGCTCCGGCCAAGAGTCCGAACCTGAATGCATTCCGTCAAGCGTGTTCGGCTAACATCGCGCGGCAGCGAAGCGACGGCGTGGCACGAAACGAAGGACTTGGAAAAATGAAAGAGGTACTTTCTGTGAAAGAAACAAAAGACACCAGCAGCCGCGAGCAACCGACCGGTAACTCTGCTTCCCAGCTCATCGACCAGCGGATCCGGGATCTCGGGGGATGGCGCGGGGAGACGCTTGCCCGCATGCGGGCGCTGATCCTGGCAGCCGATCCTCAGGTGACCGAGGAAGTGAAGTGGAGAGGAACTCCGGTCTGGTCGCACCACGGGATTATTTGCACCGGGGAGGCATACACGAAGGTCGTAAAGCTCACGTTCGCTAACGGCGCCCAGCTCCCCGACCCCTCGGGCCTTTTCAATTCCAGCTTGCAAGGCAACATCCGCCGGGCGATCGACATCCACGAAGGGGAGAAGATCAACGCGGGCGCGTTCAAGGCGCTGGTGAAGGCAGCGGTGGCCGAGAACGGCGCGCCGGCGAAGAAACGGTAGACAGAGACGCAATCTCCGATACCACGAGCCGCCACGCCGCCATCACTGGAGCCAGTCAGAGGCTTACTGTTGACGGAACTCCGGAAACCGGCCCGGTGTGAAAGGGACATGCGCTGCGTCCAGCTTTTGTTCGAACTTTTTCAGGTCCATCTCGACCAGCGTCCGCAGCTTCGGCAATTCCTGGGCGAACTCGGCCGACGCGATCGCGTACTGATCCTGCTGCGTTTTGGTGGGCGGCTCCAGCAATCCTCGAGTCTCATTCGCCACCGCGTTCGTCCTCTGCGAAATCGACGGCGCGACATTTTCACGCCGGCCGCGCAGTGCCTGATCGCCTGAAAGCGCCGTCAGCAAACCATCCAGCCGACGGTCCAGCTGGTTGCGCTCCTCCATTAATTTCGGATCGGCCGCAGATTCTTCGAGCGCGCGTTTCATCGCCGCCAGACGCTGTTTGGCGGTGCTCGCGGCTTCGAGCGCACCGCTCACGGCGCTCTGGAGCCGCGTGACCTTTTCGAGAAAATCGACGGGCGGCGCCGCGCCCTCGTTGATCACTTCGAAGGTCTGTGCCGATCCAAGGCCGGTCGTCTGCCCGTCCACTCTTTTGGCGATCGCGACTTTATATTTACCCGCCGGCACGAAATGTCCGCCGCCGGCGTTGAAAAATCCACCGCCTTCGTCATCCTGAGGTGCGCCGCCGCCTCCTCGTCCGCCACGACCGCCCTCGGCCGCAACGGTTGCAGGAAATCCGCGCAGATCCCACGTCACGCGATGCATGCCGCGGTCCACTGGACCGGTCAGGCGCCGAATCACCTTGCCGGATGCATCGCTAACGGTGATGTCGACAACCGGAGCCTCGGCTTGCGATTCGGCACGCAGTTCTTCGGTGGTCGGGTAGTGGATCGGCTCCTTCTTGCGGTCCGCTTCCCGCTCCGCATCGCGCCGCATTTGGGTCTTTGTCCGCAGCGCGTCCCGCAAATAATAAGTGAACGTCGCGCCGAAAGCGGGATTGTCAGCGGTGTAAAAATTCTCGCCCTGGAAACCCTTCCCGCGGCCGCCCAAAGGCGACGCCTGCGCGTATTCGAGGGCATTCTTCACAGGAAACAGTACGCCCTCTTCCTTCAGCGTTTCCGCCGTCGCGGTTCGCAGCGGGGAATAATCGTCCAGTACGTAAAAGCCTCGTCCGAAGGTGGCGAGCACCAAATCGCTTTCACGCTTCTGGATCACCATATCGCGGACTTCAATGGTCGGCAAGCCACCGCGCAGGCGCGTCCACTTCTCGCCGCCGTCGATCGAAAAATAGAGACCGTATTCCGTGCCTGCGAACAGAAGTTTCGGATTCACGAAGTCTTCCGCAATGGACATGACCGGCCCGTTTTGAGGCAGCCCGGCAGAGATGTTGGTCCACGTTTTTCCGCGATCGGCAGTCTTCATGAGGTAAGGCTTGAAATCACCGTTCTGATGATTTTCGAGTGCCGCGTAGGCCACGTTCTCATCGTGTTGCGACGCGAGCAAACGCTGGACATATATATGGTCCGGCATCCCCGATATGTCGACTTTGCGCCACGCCGCGCCTTCATCGTCGTGAACCTGGATCAGCCCGTCATCGGTTCCCACGAAGAGCAAACCTGCGCGCTTCGGGGATTCCGAAATCGCGCTGATGTTTCCGTAGAACGCCGTCGACGCGTTTTTCGCCACCGCGTCCGGACCCCAGATTTTGCCCATCACCGGCAGCGCGTTTCGATCCAGTGCGCGCGTCAGATCGGGACTGATGGCCTTCCAGGTATTGCCGCGATCGTCGCTGCGGAACAATTTATTCGCGCCGAAATAGAGACGCAGATGGTCGTGCGGGCTGACGATCAGCGGCGCATCCCAGTTCCAGCGCAGAGGAGGCTCGCCCTTCGCTTCAATCGGCTTGATGTTGATGCGGCTGCCGGTCTTGCGGTTGTAGCGGACCAGGCCTCCGCCCTGCGACTCCGCGTACACCGTGTCGGGATCGGCCGGATCGACGCGCGAAACAAATCCGTCGCCGCCCGTGGTGACGAACCAATCCGAGTTCATGATGCCGTTCACGTTGCGGGTCGCCGCCGGCCCTCCCCAACTGAAATTGTCCTGAGTGCCGCCGTAGACGTGATAAAACGGCTTCGCATAATCGACGTCGACGTCGTAGAACTGAAGCGTCGGCAGATTCGATTTAAACTGCCAGAACTGACCTCCGTCAAAGGATTCGTAAATGCCTCCGTCACAGCCGACGAACATATGATCGGTGTTGCGCGGATCCACCCAGATGGTGTGCGAATCCACATGCTTGTTACGATCGCCGAGGACGCGGATGGTGCGCCCTCCATCGTCGGAAACGCGGAAATTAGTATCGGCGGCGTAGAATTTCTCAGGATTTTTCGGATCGGCCACGATCTGGCCGTAGTACATCGGCGTACCCTCAAAAGCCGCGCGCCGCTCCCACGATTCGCCGCTGTCGGTGGACCTGTAAAACGCGCTCTGATTGTTCGCCGCCTCGATTTTGGCGTAAACCAGGTGTGGCTGCGCGGGTGAAAACGCGATCCCGATGCGCCCCAGATCGCCCGCCGGCAATCCCGAGCGAATCCTCTTCCAGGTGTTGCCCGCGTCATCGGATTTATAAATAGCCGACTCCGGTCCACCGTCGATCAGCGTCCATTGATGACGCCTCCGCTGATAGGATGCGGCGAGCAGCCTGTCCGGATTTGAGGGATCGATGGCGATATCGGTCACTCCCGTGTTTTCGCTGATGGTCAGAACGTTCTTCCAGGTTTTCCCGCCGTCGACCGTCTTGAAAACTCCGCGATCGCCACCGGGCGACCACAGAGGACCTTGCGATGCCACATACACTACATTCGAATCGCGCGGGTCGATCACGATTTTGGCGATGTGCTGCGAATCCTTCAAGCCCAGGTTGCGCCAGCTTCGCCCGCTGTCGTCGGATCGATAAATTCCATCGCCCCAGTTCACGCTTCGCTGGCTGTTATTCTCGCCGGTGCCGACCCACAGTGTCGATGGATTCTTAGGATCGAGAGTGACTGTTCCTATGGAATAGGAGCCCTCGTTATCGAACACCGGAGTCCAGGTGATGCCGTTATTCACAGTTTTCCAGACTCCGCCGGAGGCGACGCCGACGAAATATTGCGCGGGATTTTCCGGATTGACGGCGAAGCTGGTCACGCGCCCGGAAGCAGATGCTGGTCCGATGGATCGCAAGCGCAAGCCGCCGAAGACGCCGGCGGCAGGGTCGCCGGGTTCGTCTCCTCTAGCACCGCGGCCTCCTCCGCGCTGACCCACGCAGGTCACGCTAAGGATCAGGAACAAACAAAGGGTTCGCATAGTGGTGAACGCGCCAGTATATCAGCCCCTAGAGCGTCCGGCTATTTCTCGCTCGGGCTGTCGTCCGCCTTCAGATCGCCGAGTGCATACTGAATTCCCGCCAGCATGTGCGCGACAAACGGTCGCAGATAATAGATCTTCTCATCGTGTCCGTGCGCTTCGTAAAACACGCGGCCGCTCCCAACGCGCTGGATGTAACTTAAGGCGTAATCGCCGTCGGTCCGCCGGGTAGCGGCCGGCTCCTTGGCCTTATCCTCCGCGCTCATTCGCTTGTAATTGATGCTGGTCAACACGTGAACGCGTTTGCGGCTGAACGAGTCCTGCGCGAATGTGTAAGTCTCATCTACGATCTCATAGCCATGAGCCGGGAACATGGCCGTCAAAGGGCTGCTGGGATCGTCGATTTTGACCGGAATCAGAGTCGGATAGGCCCAGTGAAATTTGAAAAAGCCGCCGATCATCTCATTAAATTCCGGCCAAGTGCCCGTAGGCGCAGTTGTGACACCTCCTGGAGCCGGGCGTGGGCTGGTGTGATACGAATCGGTCGCGGCGTGGATGCCAGCAAGGCCTTTTCCTCCCTTGACGAAATCGAGAAGGGCCTGTCTGCGCGCCTGCGTAACAGATTTATCAGCGGGGTCATCCAGAAACTCGCCCGTGGTGCTGTCCAAAAAGAGGGCATCATATCGCTTGAGATTTTCCGCCGTGATCGCGGCCGGATCGTAAGTGATAGTGGTCATCCATGCGCCCGTTTTATCTCCCAGATACTCAACCATCTTCGCCGCCAGCGGAATCGACGTGTGTACCCAACCGGCGGCGGTGCACAACACGAGTACATGACGAAGGCTCTGCGGCGTAGCCGGCGGTTTATCTGGCAGCGCTGCCATCATCGCCGAGATATCGGCAGCGTTCGCGAACTGTTTTTGTGGGCAGCCTCGACTAAATCCTCCTGTAAATCCCTCCGGCGGACAGGACTTCGTCGGTGGCGCCGGCTGCGCGGACACAAGACCGCACAACAACAACAACCCGCAGGATGCGGTAATGCCGAATTTTCTGATCATGGGCAACTCCTTTTCTATGCATCTTTCTCAAATTGTGAGGTCGAGTACAAGTGTTAGTGTAGGCCAACGAGCGGCGGGATTCAGCTAGCGAATGGGAGCGGCATCGGGCAGTTCGGCTTCGGAGTCCCGTGAACAACGGTCCCAGCATATTACAATTCATCCGTGTCCACGTCACGGCGCGCATTCCTCACGGCGGCTACCTCGCTGCCCTTGTTACAAGCATCCTCCTCGTCAGCACTCAAGATCGTTGTCGCCGGCGGTCATCCAGGCGACCCTGAGTGCGGGTGCGCTGGGACGATCGCACTTTACACTGATCTCGGGCACGAAGTGGTCCTGCTGTACCTAAACCGTGGCGAGGGGTTCTGCGGTGGCGCGAGTCTGAATCGCTGTGCCGCGATCCGCACTGGCGAAGCTCAGAAGGCTTGCCAAAGCTTGAGGGCTCGAGCAGCTTTCGCCAGCCAGTATGATGGCCGCGCCATTGTCGATAACTCGCACTATGAGACTTTCGGCCGGTTGCTCGCTGCGGAAAAACCCGATGTGGTTCTGACTCAATGGCCCATCGACCATCACCGTGACCATCGGGCTGTTTCGATGCTTACGCTTGATGCATGGTTCGCCTCCGAAAATAAGTTTTCGCTTTATTATTACGAGGTCGCCGAGGACACTACGATGTTCTCGCCGACCGATTACGTCGACATTTCCGCTGTGGAACAACGCCGCCGCGCCGCTTGTTTCGCGCACCTCTCCCAGCAGCCCGGCAAATGGTATCCCAAACAGGTTGAACTCACCGGGTCTCGCGGCGTCGAGAGCGGCTTTACACAGGCCGAAGCCTTCCTCCGTCACCCTGAAAGCAAAAGCGCCCTGCTTCCGAATGGAGTTGTTCTTTCTCGAGGAATTATAAAAGCGAACCATTGAAGGTCCTTCTAATAGGTATGCTACGTTATTCGAGGAGATCCTCAACCATGGAACAAATCATTACGAAGCTCCTTCGCGACTTCGAAGACGGTTTTCTGAACCGCCGCCAATTAATCCAGAACCTCGGCCTCGCGTTCACTGCCGCGCTTGGTGTATCGTCTGCACAGACGCCCGCCGGGCAGCCCGCCGGAGCACCAGACTCGCCCTTCAAAACCGTGGAGCTCGATCATATTTCCTATCAGGTCAACGACTATCGTGTGACTCGCGATTTCTACGCGGACTTGATGGGTATGGAAGTCAAGAACGACAATGGGAAGACCCAGTGCGAGTTGTATTTCGGCAACTCGATGCTGCTCGCGCGCAACCATTTCCGGCCCCGCGGCGGTGAGGCGGCAGGTGCCACTCCTCCGGCAGTCGCGACTCCGCCCGCTGGCAACCGTCCCGCACCGACTTCGCTGGTCGACCACATTTCCTATCGAATCTACAATTGGGATACCGATCAGGTTCGCGACGAGTTGATGCGGCGTAAGCTTTTGAAGGAGAGTACGAAACCCGATACCGGTGGCGGAATTCCAGGCTATTCCAGTTACCACGTGAGCGATCCTGACGGATTCAATCTTCAGATCAGCGGCTGGGCTGGGCCCAAAGATTCGGTGACGAGAAAGAAGTAACAGCGTCGGTGTTTGCCGGGAAGCCGTCGATGAAAATTGCCAGCTTTAATGTAAATAACATTAACAAGCGTTTGGAAAATCTCCTGGAGTGGCTGGCAAAGACAAAACCGGATGTCGCGTGCCTCCAGGAGTTAAAAGCAGAGCACGGCGCGTTTCCAACGGAGGCTATTCGAAGGGTTGGATATGAGGCTGTCTGGTGCGGCCAACGCCCCTGGAATGGAGTAGCCATTCTCGCGCGAGATCACTCCCCGGTGCTGGTTCGTTCAGGCCTGCCCGGTGATCCCCAGGATTCCCAGGCCCGGTACCTGGAAGCTGCGGTCCATGGCATCCTGATCGCTTCCATCTATCTCCCAAACGGCAATCCCCAGCCTGGTCCGAAGTTCGATTACAAGCTGGCTTGGTTCGATCGGCTCATCGCGCATGCCGCCCAACTCTTGACCACGGGCGTGCCCGTCGTGCTGGCTGGCGATTACAACGTGGTGCCGACCCCCCAGGACATCTATCCGACTCGATCTCTAGATAACAACGCGCTCATTCAACCGGCCAGCCGTCAGGCCTTTGCGCGTCTCCTCGCTCAAGGCTGGACCGATTCTCTGCGCAAATTGCAGCCCGAAGGGCCTCTCTGGACGTTCTGGGATTATAAGCGCGACCGGTGGCCGCTCGACAAAGGCATGCGCCTCGACCACCTCTTACTCGCGCCCGAAATATCGCAGCGGCTGGTGGACGGTGGCGTGGACCGATGGGTGCGGGGCGAGGAAAATGCAAGCGATCATGCTCCCGTGTGGATCGCACTCGATGTCTGACGCCGCTCGGCCTCTATACTTGAAGAGAAAGGATTCCGGATACAATTGGCCGCTCTCATTGAGGCAATCAATATTAAGCGCAGGACTGTCTTCGAGTTTGAAAATACTCCGTTCTCCTGCATGGATGCGGAGATAAGCACGCCTACGGCCCGCGGAGGGCAAACGCTGGTGCGCCTGAAGATGCGTAACCTTCTCACCAGCGCAGTGTCGGATAAGACCTTCAAGGCCGGTGAGAAGTTCAAAGAGCCGGACCTGCAACTGGTTCCGGTCAGCTATCTGTATAGCGATCGGGATGGCTCCTATTTCCTGGACCAGGAAAGCTTCGAAACTTTGACCCTTCCCGTTGAAGTGGTCGGAAACGCCTTGGACCTGCTGGTGGAGGGTACGCTGCTCCACATGAATAAGTACAATGGCAATCCGATTGGTCTCCAGTTGCCCATGTTTGTCGAGTTGAAAGTCGCCGAAACCGAACTTGCCGTGCGTGGCGATACGTCGAGCGGAAGCGGGACTAAGATCGCCACACTGGAGACCGGCCTCAAGATCCGTGTACCACTGTTTATCAAGCAAGGTGAAAAAGTAAAGATCGCGACGGAGACCCGGGAGTTTTCAGGGCGCGCGTAGGTACGGAAATTCAGTAACCACAAGATTCGCTGGCAGTATTATGGGGTTAGCGCCTCGCCTGGACGGCGCCATTTTGAGCAAGGAGCAAGCACGCAACATGTGGGGATGGACGCTGGTCGAACAATTCTGGCAGGACCTGAAGTATGCCATTCGCGGGCTCTGGCGCACTCCCGGTTTCGCAGCCGTAGCGTTGCTTTCGCTTGCCTTGGGAATCGGTGCGACCACCGCGCTGTTCAGCGTCGTCTACGGAGTGCTGATCGCTCCCTATCCCTACGCCAAGCCGGATGAAATCTGGGCTCCTGCCGTGGTCGGCCCCAAGGAAGCTGTTCGCGATTGGCACTCGTATCCGCGGCGTGAGTTTGTCGAGATCCAAAAGCTTCCAGCGTTCTCGCAGGTCATGGCGACGACGCTGGACACTGTTCTCTTGACCGGAGATCGTGCCCCCGAAAGCTTCGGCGGAGTTTTCCTGTCCGGCAACGCATTCAACTTCATCGGCGTAAAGCCTCAAATCGGGCGAACCATTCAACCTTTCGATATCAGACCGGGAGGCGACCCGGCGCCGGTTGTCGTGCTGAGCTACCGGCTGTGGCAGCGTTTGTTCGACGGACGGGAGAGCGCACTCGGCCAGACGCTGGTTCTGAACAATGTGCCGCACATCATCATCGGCGTTATGCCTCCCCGATTCGGCTGGTACACCAGCGATGGTTTCTGGCTGCCGATGTCGATGGACCTCAAACAGGAGGGCTACCTCAATGTGATCATGCGCCTCGCGCCGGGGGTCTCCAAACAAAGCGCGGAAGAGCAACTGCAAGCGCTCAATCTGCAATTGGCCCGGGTGACGCCGCAGAATTTTCCCAAGGGGGACTTCCGCACGGTATTTCTCAATTACATGGATATTACCGTTGCCAGCGGTGAGATGAGCTCCAGCCTGCGCCTGTTGCTCGCCGCGGTCGGATTTCTGCTGCTGATTGCATGCGTCAACGTCGCGAACCTGCAACTGGCGCGCACCACCACCCGGGCCCGGGAGATAGCTTTGCGATTATCGATCGGCGCGAACCGGCAGCGTCTGGTAAGGCAGCTGCTCACCGAAAGCGTGTTGCTCTCTCTGCTTGGCGGCGTGGTCGGCGTGCTGCTTGCCGTCGGCATCACTAAGGCGATTGCCGCGCTCATTCCATCGTTTTACGTTCCCAATGAGGCTCGAATCGCCGTCAATGGATGGGTGTTGCTGTTCTCCTTCGCCGTCTCGGTGATGACGGGCGTCCTGTTCGGACTTGTTCCCGCGCTCCAGTGCTCGCGACCCAATCTGGTCGATTCCCTCAAGGAAGGCGGCCGCGGAGCGAGCGGAAGCGTTCGCGGACAAAGGACTCGCCGCACACTCGTCATAATCGAAGTCGCGCTGGCCGTCATCCTCTTAGCCGCTTCCAGCCTCACGATCCGCAATTTCGAGTCGCTGCTCAAGAAGGATCCAGGTTTCCACCCGGAACGGACCCTGATGGTCAACGTTCAACTCTCTCCCAAACATTACTCCACAATCGAACAGCGGAACATATTCAGTCAGAACCTGTTGGAACGCGTAAAGCATCTGCCCGGGGTGCAAGCCGCGAGCATGGGAAATGGCGGAATGCCGTTTGGCGGGCCACGATCGGGATTCTCCATCGAAGGGCTTCCTCCCTCGCAATCGCAGCAGTTGACGGTCGGGCTCATCAGCGCCGATTATCCACAGACTTTGGGAATCCGGCTCCTCGGTGGACGCCAGCTTACTGCGCAGGATGTGACGCGCGGCGATCGCTACGCTTTGATCAATGAGACCGCGGCGAAACTCTGGCCCGCTGGACAGGATCCTATCGGAAGGCATGTGAGCGTCGACCTTCTGGCCAAACCAGGCGGCAGGCAGGTGCTGGTCCCGCCCGCAAGCAGCACCGACGTGACGATTGTCGGCATCCTCGCGGATACCAGGAACGCGGGTTTGCGCGATGCGACGACCCCTGCTATTTTCCTTCCTTACACCCTTGTCGCGCCCCCTTCTCGGGTCCTCGCCGTTCGAACCGCCGGCGAGCCCATGGCCATGTTGAATACGCTTCGCTCTGTCGTTCAGACCATGGATCGGGAGGTGCCTCTGGGCCGGCCGATCACCGTGGAAGAAGTCCTCGGATTCCAGACCGTTCAGCCACGCTTTAATATGGCGCTGTTTGGAGCCTTCGCCGCTTTGGGATTAGCACTGGCGGCAGCCGGAATCTACAGCGTGGTTTCCTACGACGTGACCCAAAGGATCCATGAGATCGGAGTGCGCCTCGCGCTGGGAGCAAGCCGCGCGGATGTACTCGGCATGGTCCTTAAGATGGTAGGCACGGTGGTCGGGATCGGGCTCGGATGCGGAGTCGCGGGAAGCATCCTGCTGGTGCGGCTCGTCCAGTTCGAAGTGTTTGAAGGTGCGACCTTCGATCCGGTGTCCGTACTGACCGTGATCCTGGTGCTCTCGACCGTAGCGCTGATCGCCTCGTCGCTACCCGCATATCGCGCGGCAAGGCTGGATCCTGTTACCGCACTTCGTCATGACTGAGTCTTAAAATATAAAGGAAAGTCCGCCGCGCACCGCACGAGGAGAATTGGTCAATACTGCGCGCTGGTCGTTCACCACCACCGGCAGATACCCTTGCGCCAGCAGGTTGCGCAACTCCGCGGATGCTTCGAATCGCCCGAACGACCCGAATAAGCCCGGCAGAGCCGGTAAAGGCTGGCGAATGTCGAGGTTCCAGCCGGAATCCTGGTTCGATTGATCGGTGAGCGACAGATGGGAGGGCATCAGCGTCCGGAAATCCGTGTACCCATAGCTGGTGCTGATGCGCGTTCCCGTCACCGGCAGCGTATGCGATACACGGGCCGTCAACCAGCTTCTTTGTACCGTCTTGATCTCTCCGCGCAGCGCAGCCGCGTCCGCCGCGCTGTTCAAACCCGCCAGCAGTGCTCCGGCGCGTCCCGCCGCGAGCGTAACATCCAAATGCTCGCCTATGGACTGTTTCACCGATCCCGAATATCCCATCCGCTGGTAGCTGCCCGCGTTAAACACCTGGCTGCTGGAACCGAGTTCTGCAAGCAAGTCGCCCGAGGGCAGGAAATCGGACGGTCCGCTCAACAGAAACGCCGCATTCGATACTGACTCGCGATAGAATCCCGCCGAATAAGTCCGGCTGCCCGATACGTGCCGGTAGCTGGCCTCGAATGACTCTCTCCGCTCGACATCGGTATGTGCATCGCTCAGCGAAACCCTCGGTCCCATCGCCAAAGACGCCAGGTCCTGACTCAACGTATCCGCCGACTCCATATTGCGCGTCAGCAACTGCCCGGGCTGCGTGCCGGAGCTGAAAGCCAGCCGCAGCCAGCTATTCGCGCCTAAATCGAGGGTCGTTCGCGCGAACGGACTCAGATAATTCAAGTGGCTCAAAAACGATACCGACTCATAGTTGAACCCATATTCGAAGTGCAGCTTGTCGCCCAGGTCCAGATGATCGAACAGGCCCACCGTCATGGTTCGCAGCGCCGGACCCGCGTCCCCGCGCCCGTCCGGCAAGTACATTTGCCGCATCGACACGGTGATTTCCGGATTGCCGCCGCCGTTGTCGCTGGCTCGCGAATAAGTGGTGCTAAAGCCCGCCGCCGGCATCACGCTATTGGTCGCATACCCCAGGTTGCCGCTCAATTGCAGCCGCGATTTTCCGTAAATCGAAGTCGCCAGCGCGAAGGCCGTCCCCAGATCCTGCTGGCTGGATCCTAGTCCGTCGCTGTCTCCGGCCGATACTCTAAGCACTCCCTCGGTTTCCGAAAAAATCGACGCGAATGGACCAGAGCTGCTGCTGGTGGAATTGCTCGCCAACGACGAGCTACTCGAATAATCCGGCAGGAATCTCAGAATTGGACGCGTCGAAGGCGCCGCCCGCAGCACCCACTTCCAATCGTCGCCCATCAGCGTCCCATGCGCCGCTGACGATAAGATGTCCACCGTGCTGAAAATCCCGGAAAGATTGATTTGCAGCAGATCCTCGGTTCCCGCAGCGACACTGATATTCCGCCGCAGCGCCGGCACAAAACTGGCCAGCGTCACGCGAATCGTGTACACATCCGGAGCGAGGCCTGCAAACCCAAATCGCCCTAGCTCATTGGTGAGAACCTGCCGGACAAGTTGTTCATGCCGGTCGTAAAGAAGTACTTTCGCGCCCATTTCGACCACGCCCGCGACGCTCTTAACTTCGCCCGCGATGCTGCCCGAAAGGGGAATAGGACCGCCCGCACGCGCCATCTGCACCGCACAAAAAATACCCGCTAGAGCGCGCCCCAATAAAAGATTCGTGCGACCTGATGTCATGCTTGGCAAACACCTCTTGCCTGCGACTGCTATCTGACGGTTAGTTTACCGTAAACGTAGCAGTCTGTGTTAAGGGCTTGCTGTCAGCGCGCAGCTTGTCCGTGGCCTTGATGGTCAACTTGTACTGTCCGGGGTCCAGGTCGGTCAGGGGCAGCAACTTCTCTACCACCACCTGCGACGCCCCGCTTCCCTGCACGTCCTTCACCGCTTCGCTGAAAGTGAAGACCTGCTGTACCGGCGCGCTCGGGTTGGCTCCCAGCTTAACGATCTCGTAATCGAGCGTGCCGTCCGGCTTGTGAGTCGTTTCATCGGCCTCGAAATTATAAAACTGGATATAAATGCCCAGCTTCTCTTTACGGCTGAAGGTCGGGATCGTCGGATCCGCCAAGCCCAGCTTGGGGCGAACCTTAGACCCGCCGATCACAAACATCCCGGTTCCAATGCTCTTGGTCGGCACCCGCTCCAGTTTGTCCGCCAGAATCAGGGAACTCGCCGACAGCACATCGTCTTCCATGCGCGGCACGTGAATCGCAACTTCGTACGTGCCCGTGTTGCCGCCCACCAGATCCTTGGCCGCGATGTTCAGCCGGTAAGGACCGGGTTGCAGCGGAATCGTCTTCTGATAAATCTGGTGAGGATTCGATTGAATCAGCGCCTGTAGCATTTCCGTAGGCTGCGTCACCGTAACCACATCCTCAAACGGAGCCAGAGGACGCCGCGCCAGCGTGGAAATGCGGCCGTAAATATTCACGGTTGCCGTGGACGAGTTTTCCTTGTCCTTGAACTGCATGTCCTTCGAATCGAACTGGATCGTGATCTGAGTCAGCACCGACGACGATGTCAGAGGAATATAATCCACCAGCACCTTCATGGGCAGCAGATTGTACTTGATGCTCGAGCTGACCACCGCTTCCAGATCCTTATACTTAATGGCTGGCGGACGGAAAATCTTGGCGTATTGCTCCAGGCGCGAGAATTCGTTCATGCTTTCGGGCAGAGGCATGCTGCCGGTGCCGAGGTGCGTGCCGTCGGTGCGCTGAAACCGCTGCGTTTTATCGGTAAGCCCCATCTGCTCCGACAGCGTCAAACCGGCGCCGGGAACATAGAGCAGCGCGTCCTTTTCCGAAGGATCCATGGTCAAGCGGTATTCGCCCGACATGGTAGTATCCACGAACTCCAAAATGATGTTGGTGCCGATCCCTTCGATGTAGCGGTAGCGCCACTGCTCGAATGGATAAGTTGAAGTGCTTCCGCCGCCCTCTTCATAAGGACGCTCGTAAGTTCCCCCCGAAGGATGAGAATCGATCTCATCCGGCGGACCGTATTCGATATAAATCCGGCCGCGATCCGTCTTCCACCCCGGAATTCCCGAAGCGAAGCGGTCATTGGCGTACGCGATTCGCCGGTAATGCTCCTCGCGAAACTCATTTTCCTCGGTGTCCGGAGTAGGATCGCGCCGCAACCAGAAATTCTCGATGAACGTCTGCCTCTCATCGTCGGTCTGGAGGGTTTTAAAAACCTTCTTCTCCTCGTCCGTGATAATGTAGCCGACTTCTTCGTTCAGCCATCGCTTATAAGGGGTTTCCAGTTCCTTTTTGAGCTTGGCTTCGTTTTTCTTCTTTTGTTTGTCGGTCATCGGCTTGGCGATGGTCTCGCGGCTCGCTGACGATGAAGACGACTGAGGCGGCTGCGAAGGGGCCGGCGGATTCTGTGCGGACAGAACCGTGCCAAGAGTGATATAGATGACAACCTGACGCATAGCGGGAAACACCTCCCCTGATTTTAACCCTGTTCGGGGACGCATACAAGTGTGCCTATCCTTCTCGCATGTGCCTGCAATGCACAGCCTGCTCGCCCTGAAACCATTGCTCCCTCACAGCTTTGCGTATACAGGAGCATTCAGCGTTCCATCGCGCCTCCTGCAAAAACAACAAACCCGGCGGAGCACGATTGCATCCGCCGGGATCTTCTTTCCTCGTTTTGTATTCCGTTAACGCCGATAGCCGCGCGCGTAACCACCCCTATGGTAGCCGCCGCCATAATATCGTGGCGCGTATCCACGGTACCCGTATCCATAACCGTAGTACGGAGCTCCGTAAACCGGATAGGCCGGCGCAACATAAGGAACCACCGGCGCCGCATACACGCGTGGTCCATAGTAATAGCGAGGGGCGGCGTAAACACCGACCCGAACGCCCGGTCGACCATACCCATATCCGCGTCCATATACAGCAGCTGCCGGAGCCACCGCCGCAAATGACGCCAACACCAAACTCAGGATTAGAATTCTTTTTGCCATAACCGCCTCCTTACACTATGAGCGATGCGACGCTACCTACATTAGTTCCGAAAGCTATTTTAATCCAAATTTTTGCAAGGACGGTTATACTAACGGCTTGCGGCTTCGGATTGTACTAACGCTCGTGCTTGGGAGCGCCTGCGCGGCGCAATCCGACGATTCTTTTCAACGAGCTGCAGCGCTCTATCGCAGCGGCGATTGTCCCGCCGCCATCCCTTTGCTCGACCGTACCTCGGCCACCAACCCTCATGCATATCTTTTGATAGGGCGTTGTTATCTCGATACCCGGCAGTGGGTGAAAGCCGCGGAAGCGTTCACCGCCTATCAGAAATCCTCCCCCTCCGACCCTGAAGCCGTCATTTTGCTCGCGCGGGCGCAGGAACGCGCCGGTCACGGTGACGCAGCCGCTGGTATCCTTAACGATTTCCTGAAGTTGCATCCGAACGAGCAATCGCTAAGGACCGCTCTGGCCGACCTCTACATGCGCGAGGGCCGCGGCGCCGACGCGCTGACCGAGCATCAGACTGTTCTGCGCGACCAACCCGGCGATCCGGGGTCGCGTATCGGCGTCGGGCTGCTGCTGCTGCATGAGGAAAAATGGCAGGCAGCCGCCGACGCCTTGGAAAAAATTCGTCCGGAGGTTCCTGAAGACAGCCGCGTCTTATCCGGAATCGGGACCGCCTATGCCGCGCTGGGGAACTGCGAACGGGCCATCGATCCTCTGCGCCTCGCCCTGGACCTTTCACCCGACGACTATCCGCTGGCCAAAAAAGTCGCCTCCTGTGACGTGAAACTGAAGCGCTGGAGCGCGGTATTAAGCGCCCTCAGAACCGGCACCATCGAGGAATCGCGCGATGAAGAGGCGACTCGCATGGTCGTCGAAGCCTTTTCCGCCAGCGCCGATTTAGCCGCCGCGGAAGCATACTGTCGCTGGGCCATCATCGCGACGCCCACGAATCTAACCGCGCACCTGAGCCTGGCGAATCTATTGTTCACCGCTAAAAGAACGCGCGAAGCCTATTCCGAATATGCCGAAGCCGTGAAACTAAAGCCCGATTCGCCCGACATTCAGGAACGCATGGGCGACATTTCTATGGACCAGAAAGATCCTTCCGATGCGCGCGCCCACTATGAAGCGGCCGTGCAATCGCCCAAAGCTACCGATACCGCGCGCATGAAGCTCGCCCGCCTGTGCTTCGCGTCCGACGACTATAAGTGCGTCACACAAACGGTTGCGGGCGTGAAGAGTCCCACTCTGCTGATCCAAGCGAAAACCCTCCGTGCGCGCGTCGAATACAAAACTGAAAATTGGGACCAGGCCGGTCTGCTGGCAAATGAGCTGCTGGTGAGCGACCCGCAAAACTCCACGCTCCTCCAGATCGCAGCCGATGTCGCGGCTCGCCAGGGAAAGCCCGTCGAGGCCGCCGACCTCTATGAACGCGCCCTCAAACTGGAGCCCACCAATAAGGATTTCGTCTATCGTTTAGCCGGTCTCTATTCGAATTACGACGAGCTGAAGGATCGCCTGCCGCGCGCCGTCGCTCTGCTGAGCGATTACCTGCAAAAGGTCCAGCAGGATGCCGAAGGCTATCTGCTGCTGGGGAACGTATATCGCAAGATGAACGATCTCGACAACGCGAAACTGAATTTCAAAACCGGGTTCAGCAAGGTCCAGCCGCCCATTCCGCCGCGCCTTTCCTGGGCCTATAACGCCTATGGCGTCCTCCTTTATAACGAAAACAAATTTGACGAAGCCTATCCTTATGAAACGCAGGCGGTGCAACTCAATCCCAACGACGAAGCCTCACAGCTAAACTTCGCCCTGCTATGCCTCGAACTTGGGAAAATGGAGGAGTTGAGCGCCGCGCGCGACAAATTAGTTGCCATGAATTCCCCGCAGGTCGCCGCGCTCGACCAGGAAATCGAGCGTAAGAAAGCTGCCGCACCCAAAAAGAGGACGCCATGAGCGCCGCTTCACAGGCTAAAGCCTGTGCTACCAACAGCACATGCTTTGGTCTGTGTCTGTTGTTTCTCCTCGCTCCTTTGGCGCTCTCCCAAAGCGTAGTCGTAGGCACCCGTACCCCTGACGGCAAAATCTCCTTCGAAACCGTTGAGGATTTTCAAATCAACGGCAGCCGCAAAATCCGCCTCCTTCCCGAACAGTCCGACGACGTCGATCCCAACGTCGTCCGTAAACTGTCGAAAATCGACATGGCCCAGGCGACCCTGCTTCGAAATGACGGCACCGGCCGTGTTGTGAACCTCAACGGTCCCCGGGCTCCGCGCGACATCGTTCTTCCCGAAAATTATTCGCTCCGCGCGCCCACCCCCGCCAAGGATGTCCCCGGCCGCCTCGGCCTCTCGCTGGTTCGCAATAAGAGAACGAAGCAGGTCGACCTTCTTGCTCCGGAGCTGTTTGTCGTCGCCTTATTCGGGAACACGCCCGACGAATCGGTGCGCGACTTCATCGGTAAGGACTGGGCCTTCGCGAACGTCGACGAGCAGCTTGCCGCGATGCGGGGATTCGTCGTGTCATTCCCCTCGTCGCCCGCAGCCAAAGTTTTTCGGGATTCGCTGGAGCGCCGGATCGCCGCTGCTCTCGCGCGCTTCGAAGAAGGTGGCTCGTATAGCGATTTTCTGGCCGCCCGCCGCTTCAGCGAGCTCGCTCGCCAGGCATTTCCAGCCGATGCACCCCTCCAAGCGCTGGACGACCGCATGGCGGATCGCATCCGCTTCCTGGCCGAGCGTCCGAAACTGCTCCGATCGCTCGCTGCGCTCGGCGATTGGGACACTCTGCTCGACAAATATCAGGACTTCGAGCGTTACGAATCCTCCTTCCCGGAAATGCGGGCTCTCCATCAGGAAGCCTTGGAGGAAAGCGCCCGCATGCATGCCCGGCGTGCCCGCGCGTTTGAGCAGCGCAGCGATTACGATCATGCGTCGCACGAAGCCAATGCGGCGCTGGTGCGCGATCCTTCGAATCGGGAGATCCGCAAGCTGCTGAGCGATGAAAAGCTGCTCGCCTCGCAAAACGAAGCGCAGAGCAACGCATCCCGCCGGAGGATTCTGCCCAAAGGCCTTCCGGCCGACGTGCGCTTCGGCAACGCCATCAACTATGCCGACCGCGCCATCGCCGACAAGGATTTCAAGAAAGCGCAGGACTCCATTCAGGACGCCGAACATGAAAATCCCGGCGCACCGGAAATTATTCTGGAGCGTGCCAAGCTCCTGGCCGCCCAAGGCCGCAACTCCGACGCGCTGCCCCTGCTCGACCAGTACGATCGCCTGGTGGTCGATCCGTCGGAGCGGGAAAAAGGTTACAACGTCCGCCGCCAGGTGCTGTACGATCTCGACAAGTTAAAGGATGCCAACCGACAGCAGATGGCCGCGCTGCTTAAAGACGGCCAATATTCAAAACTCGACGAACTGCTGCGCGCGGCCCTCAAGCTCGACGGCGAAGATCCCGAATTTTTGTATCAGGCCGGGGTGACTGCCGCGATCCTGCGCGACAGTGAGCGCGCGAAAACCCTCCTGAACGATTTTCTCGCACACTCAAATGCTCTCGGAGTCGATCCGAAACTGCGCGATCGCGCCCGCCGCATTCTCGCCATTGTCCAACAGCCGAAACCAGCCGCGCGCAGACCCGATACCCCCTACTACGATCCGCAAAGCCTCGCCTTCCAAATCCCCCTTGACACTGTGCAAGGCAATAAAGTTCACTTCACGTTTAATTGGGCCAGCGGCCGTCTCGAATCCATTCGCACCACCTTCGACGACGAGAAAGGAGCGCAGGCGTATCGAGCTTTAGTGGTCGCCGGCGCCGCCGATTCCGGCGCAGTTGCCGCCGCCTCTCTAACCGACCCCGGTAACTTTTTTTTCGAATATCACCCCACCGGCGCACTGCGTGAAGTGCTTCCCAAAAAGGAAGCGCCCACCGCTCCCCGTCCTTACGCCGTCCATGTCGCCCATGACGATAAAGGCCGCGCTCTGCTGATCGATGAAGATAAACATCCGGAAGTGGTCCTTCCCGACCACCCTTATGTGGATCCCGCCGTCCTCGCTATCGTCGAAGGCGGCCCTGTTACTTCCGTGATCGCGGGCAATTCCTTTTTCAATCCGTTTTTATGGGATGGCGTGCACGCCTTCACCATTCAATACGACCGCCAGGGCCGTGCCGAATCCGCCCAGGAATGGAACGCAGACAACCTGGTGCGCTTCTCCTGGGATGGCAACCAACTGGTCGCCGTTCGCGCCTACCACAAGGGTTCTAATGCGCCCTATTATCAGCGGACTATCGCGTACTCCGGTTCGATAATCACGGGCGAAGACTACTCCGTCAACGGCCGCCCCGGTAAAATAAAGTACATTTATACAAACGGGAAAAATCTCCAGCAGATTAAAATCGAGAACGAAGGCAAGGAATGGACCGCCCGCGTGCGGCCTTGATTACAACAGCCTGGAATGAGCCAAATCGGCAGATATGAAATCGTCCGCCAGACGGGCAATCATGGCCTGGGATCGCTCTATCAGGCCTTCGATCCGGTCATGCACCGGCGGGTGATGATCCGCATCGCCGACCGCACCACCGATCCGGGCGTCAGCTTCGATCAGGCCCGCCAGGCCATCCTGTTCGATGCCAAACAGCTGGCCCATCTCGATCATCCGAACATTATTAAGTTTCTCGCCTGCGAAGAGGACGACGGCCGTCCCTACCTGGTGATGGAGCGGTTCGACGGCAAGCCGATCACCGGCATCATTGCGCCGGCGCGCTTGTCCTCCATCCTGAAGAAAGCTGCCCTGGCGCTCGATCACGCCCACTCGAAGGGCCTCATTCACCGCAATCTGACTCCTGAAAGCCTGCTGCTCGATGACGACGGCGATCTCAAAATCACCGGCTTTGAAATCGCGCGCCCTGCGCAGTATTTGAATTCCGAAGCCGGTCAGGACCTCGATCTGCTGCTCGATTCGATCCACTACATGTCGCCCGAGCTGGTGAAGGGCGATACTCTCGATCCCCACTCCGACCAATATTCGCTAGGTGTAATCGCCTGGCAGGCCTTGACAGGGGCGCTTCCATTTCGAGCCGAATCGCCGATCACTCTGCTAGCGAACATCGCCTTCGAACCTCCCGAACTACGCGGCGCGTCTCCGTCGATGGTGAAGACGTTCGAACGGGTACTCTCCAAATCCCCATCCGATCGTTTCACGTCCGCCTCCGAATTCGCCGCGGCATTCGAAACCGCCTACACCGCCCCTCCAACGATCTATGCGCCCGCTCCGATCAGCCTCCCGTCCGACAGAGCCGCGACCACAGGGAGCGGTCCAATCCCGGGAGAAGATAAATCCCTCCTACCCTGGATCCTGGCCGCCGCAGCAATCGTTGTAATCGTAATCGCCGCCGCAATTCTGATCACGCGCCCACGGCCCACACCGCCCCAACCCGCCGCCGCTCCGCAAATTGTGCCCACCCCACCCCCGCGTGCCGCCGACTCCCCGCGCCCCGTCACCAAGCCAAAACCGAGACTCGCAAAGAAAGCCGAGACTAAGGACACCACTCCGGAACCGCCGAAGCTGAAGCCGATCGATCCTAAAGTGGTGCATCAGTGATTGTCGGCCAGCAGTATAAAATTCTTTCCGAGCTCGGCTCCGGAGGCATGGGCATCGTCTACCACGGCGTCGACGTGATGCTCGAGCGTGAGGTCGCCATCAAGAAACTTCGCTCCGAATTTTCCCGAACGCCCGACATCGCGGAGCGTTTTCGCCGCGAAGCCAAAATTCAGGCTCGCCTCAATCATCCGAACCTCGCGCACCTCTACAGCTTTTTCAAGGACGGCGATTCCTTCTACATCGTCATGGAGTTCGTCGACGGGACGCCTTTCAGCAAGCTGCTGCCGATGCCCTGGCAGCAGGCGCTGGCGCTGTTTTTGGAGATTCTCGATGGCCTGGAATACGCGCACTCGCTCGGCGTGCTACACCGCGATCTCAAGCCCGATAACATCATGGCCGGACCGCGCGGCGAAGTGAAGATCATGGATTTCGGCATCGCCCACGTGCTCGGCTCGGTGCGCCAGACACGCGAACAGAGCCTGGTCGGGACCCTGCAATACGTCTGTCCGGAACTGATTAACTCCAAGGAAATCGGTCCCCGCAGCGATATTTATTCGCTGGGAATCCTGTTGTTCGAACTCGTTAGCGGCAAGCTGCCGTTCCACGCCGAGAACGACTTCGCACTGCTCCACCAGCATCTGGAACAAGAACCGCCGCTGCTCAGCACCGTTACCTCGGATGTCCCCGAATTCCTCGACCAGGCGATTTTCAAAGCGATGCAGAAGGCTCCTGAGGACCGCTTCGCGAGCTGCCATGAGATGGCAAGGTTTCTCCGCAGCCATGCGACCGATCTTCCGCCCATCGAGATCCGCGCGGACATCAACCGATCGATCCGCCGCATCGATTCGCTGCTCGATGGAGGCGAAGTCGATTTGGCCGCGATGGTCGTCCGTCAAACTCATCCCGGCACCGCCAGCGAGGCCAAGGTCAACGCCGCAAAAAACGCCGCCGACGGAGCGCAGCAACAACAGGGAAAGCACGCCTATCTTCGCGAAGTGCTGGCGAAGCTGGCCGCGCTCGAACAATCCGGCAGCTTGGCCGCCGCGCAGGGCCTGGCGCGCGAAGCCCTGGACCGTTATCCGCGAGTCACCGCATTCCAGATCGCCCACGCCCACTTCCGCAAGCAGTGACGAAAACCCGTTGACAGGCGAAACCGGCTGCCCACTCGGCATAGTGGCGCAGGCGGTTTCGCCTGCGATTTGAGGGAAGCCGTTTTCGGCGATATCCGTTTCCTGGCCCCTGGCGCGCGTTTAAACGCATCTTCTGAACTTTCCGCTATCAGAATCCGGGAAGCCTCTTCCGGCGCGCCGATTTTCGCGAGTTTAAATCGCAGGAACTGATTCTGAGCGAGTTAGCGGAATTTCTGAAGGCCAAAAGAGGGTCCCCACGCTCACGCCAGGGTTTATAGCCCCGTCCGTCAGGGCGGGGAGTTCACGCTTACCGAACCGCTGCTGCTTCCCTCGTCCTCCGCAGCGTGAATGCCAGCGACTCTCTTGCCCGGCTCTTCACCTGCCCGGAGGTACCGAATAAGGGCCGGCGCGATAGCGAAATCGCCTGGCACTCCGCGTAAACCGACCCGCCGAGTTGACGCAATCGCCAATACGAGTTCAGCCGCCACAGGATTCCATGGTCACTGCCCTCCGGCAAAAGGTCTGTGTACGGCGCGTGACCGCTGTTGCTCTCTCGAATCAGGTACGATCTCGACTCAATCAGCGAATCGTCTCCCACTCGCCGGTAATCTACTCGAGAGTGCATATCGAACGCGAAGTGCAGCAGGCCTTCCAGGCGCTCCGTGATCAAACGCACGTCGTAGTTGCGCGGGCCGGTCTTCCTGGCCTCCGCCAGCTTCAACTCCGGAGAATAGATGCTCGTGTAATGCGGGTAGTCTTCTAGAACACTCTCAACTCTTGGAACAGTCGCGTTCGGAATCAGCTCCGCGCCGATCCAGTGATGAATGAATCCGTCGGGAACTTCGCCGTCCGGATTTAGGTCCATCAGCATCGGCTTGTCGCCTTTGACGTTCAGAACCGGGCGCGGCGTTCCAGATTCGAAGGTTGCGATGTATCGATCCCATGCTGCCACCGTCTGCGGCTGTAGAGTCGTGGTGATGACCGCGCCTTTCGCGTGCGGGACAAATAGCGCTAAGAAGACGATACCTCGAAAGACCCACGCCTGCGCCACCCAGAAGTTCAACAGAGCCGCAGTGACAATAGCCGCAAAGTTGGCGGCCACTACCGGCAGTCCCACGAATTCTTTATATACGGTGGTCAACACTACATTCGAGGCGATCGACAAAAATCCGTTGCCAAGATGGAAGCGGAGCAGCCTCCACCACCGGTCCTCCACCGGCTTCCCGCGCCAGGTCCAGACTTCGTGCCATACAAAATTGTGGAGAATCGCGATTTCCACTGCCAGAACGACGGCCCAGAGATACGGCATAGCCGTAAAATGATGCAGCATCCACAGGACGCACAGCTGCACGGTCGCGCCGCCGATCCCAACGGTATTAAACTTCAACCAGCGCACTACTGTTTTGATGAATTTGGATGGGTGAAGGTTGCTTAATCCCGGTGTTTCTTTTGCCGTTTGCGCTCAAAGCTTTGCGCCGCTAATTGTAACCCTAAACGGTCGATCGCCGTCAGCGCATCGCACTGTGCTGGAATTAAGGCCGCCCCTGCAACGGAGTTATCAGAGGTTCGTCAAGAGTGGATTTGTCTACACCAAGATCGTAGTCCGTGATTCAGCCTCGGGCGCAATGCCGCTCAATACAGCGCGGCGCTCGTCAGCAGGCCCTGGTGGCGCGCGCCTCCAGGCGTACCGCGTCGACATTCGTGTCGACGTTTCTTACCGCCGCCGGTCCCCGCCCCCAAACAATCTCAGCAGGATATTCAACGTAGCCACAAACACGTTGAAAACTCCAGCGAACAACGCCAGCGCCCCTGGAATCGCGCTATCCGCATCCCCGCTCTGCAAAATCGCGCTGGTTGACGTTACCAACGCGATCACGCCGATCGCGCCGATGCCCACCGCGATCAGAACGCCGATGAAGCCGATGTTCATAAACGCGTTCAACACCATCGCTCCGATCAACGAAAAGAACAGCCCGACCATCAGTCCCCTCGGCGCGCTGAACGTGCGGCCCGACGTAAATACGTAACCGGTGATCGCCAGAAAGACGATCGCCGTGATCCCCATCGCCACCAGAATCATCTCCGGAGCTTTCAGCGAAGCAAACCACAATAGAGGAGCTAAACAGAGGCCCGCGAAAAATCCGTCGAATACCAGCGCCGCCGTTCCCAGCGCGGAATTCCCCCGCGCCGACATCGCGATTCGCGGCACAAAGTTCAACCCGATCATGGCCACGATCCAGCCCACCCAACTCGAAAAGAACCGTACGATGACCTCAGTGGTGGCGCCGATATACCCGCCCACCATCGCCGCCAGAACCGCGACCCCAAACAGGGCGTAAGTTTGTTTGATCACCGCCGCTTGAGATGCCGTTAGAACGGTAGTCGTCGACATCCGGTCGAATACTGACGAGTTAGGATTGGAGGGATTCATAGTACGTCTCTATCACTATTGTAGATGCGCTCCCCGCACCTCGCGATTCCGTCCTTCGCTACTTCTTTGGAGGCGGGATAGCGTTGCCCAGGTTCATCGATCCGCCGCCTTCACTAACATAGTTGCGATTCCAGCCCGGGATCTCGACGGTCACGTCGCCGGTTACGACGGCCTGGCAGGCAAGCCGCGAATGGAGGGTCAGACCAGGAGCTTGATCCAGCCGGTCGAGCTCATCGTCATCAGCCGGATTGGGGCTCAGATTCTCATCGCCCTGCTTCACGATCACGTGGCAGGTGGTGCAGGCGCAGCTTCCTCCGCACGCGTGTTCGATGTGGACGCCGAAATTGATGGCCACGTCTAAAACGGATTCGGGCTTGCCGTGTTCGTCGTAAGGCAGCTTCCCAGACTCAAATTCGACAGTCTTCCCCTCAGGCAGGAACGTAACTTTAGGCACACTCTCATTGTACCTGCCATACTGGGTTTTTCCATGTTTCATCTCCTTGAAAAACGTATCTCCCAGGCCATTGCCTCGCGTATTCAGTCGCTCTACGGCGTCGAAACCACGGTGCAGATCGAGCAGCCGAAGCAGTCATCGTTCGGTGAATTAGCGCTGCCTGCCGCGTTTCAACTGGCTCGCCAATTGAAGAAAGCTCCCAAGGCGATCGCGGCGGAAATTGCGAGTGAGCAGCGGATTGCAGGCGTTCAATCGCTCGAAATCGCCGGCAATGGATATATCAATGTTCGACTGGAGCGCGGGTCTTATGGATACGGAGTGTTGGAGGGAGTGGGAGCGGAAGCGAAAGCGAGCGCGACTAAAACAATCGTCGAGCATACCAATATCAACCCGAATAAAGCCGCGCACATCGGTCATTTGCGCAATGCGATTTTGGGCGACACCTTCGTGCGCATGCTGCGCGCGACCGGCGAACGGGTCGAGGTTCAGAACTACATCGATAACACCGGCGTGCAGGTTGCGGACGTGGTGGTAGGGTTCCAGCATCTGGAAAAACAGTCGATCAACGAAGTTCGGAAGCTCATCGCCGAGACGCGATTCGACTATGTTTGCTGGGATGTCTACGCGCGGACGTCCCAATATTATGAGGAGCACAAGGACGCGCTCGAGTGGCGCCACGCCACGCTCCATTCGATCGAGGCGGGGCGGGGAATTGAGGCGGAGATGGCTCACCTGGTGGCTGATGCGATTGTCGACGCTCATATCGCGACCATGTGGCGCCTGGGAATTACCTACGATGTGCTGCCGCGCGAAAGCGAGATTCTCCATCTGCAATTTTGGGCGACGGCGTTTCAGCAACTGAAGGATCGCAAAGCGATTTATTTCGAGACGGAAGGCAAGAATCAAGGCTGCTGGGTGATGCCGGGCTCGGCGTTTCGAGAAGGATCCGTGGAAGGCGATGACGATAGCAAAGTGATCGTGCGGTCGAACGGGACGGTCACTTATGTCGGCAAGGACATCGCGTATCAGCTCTGGAAATTCGGTTTACTGGGAAAGGATTTTTATTACCGGCTGTGGCACACCTATCCGAACGGGCATGAGGTTTGGGCGTCGACGGCGGAGCCGCGAACGGGCACCCCGGCGTTTGGGAAAGGCTCGCGTGTCTATAACGTGATCGACACGCGTCAATCCTATTTGCAGGACGTAGTAGTGGCCGGATTGCGCGCGCTCGATTATAGCCAGCAGGCGGATAATAGCATCCACTTCAATTACGAAATGGTCGCTCTGTCGCCGCGGACGTGTATCGAGATGGGAATTGAGTTGTCCGAAGAAGATAGGAAGCTGCCCTACGTACAGGTGGCCGGGCGAAAAGGGATCGGCGTGAAGGCGGACGATCTGCTCGACAAGCTGATCGAAAAAGCGCTCGATGAAGTGACGTCGAGACATCAGGAGGAGCCGGAGGAAGCCCGCAGGCGTGCGGCAACCCACATCGCCATTGGAGCTCTGCGCTACTTCATGCTGAAGTTCACGCGCAATTCCGTGATCGCGTTCGATTTCGCGGAGGCTCTGAGCTTCGAAGGCGAAACAGGTCCGTATGTACAATATTCAGCGGTGCGGGCGCGTAATATTTTGCGGAAACTGGGGGAAGCGCTGCCGAATTTCGCCTCGCTTCTTACGCGCGAAATTATGAAGCGCCAACTGGCCCGCGAAGACTGCTGGCAGTTATTGCTGGCGGCTTCAAAAGCAGGATCGGCGATCGAAAGGGCTGTGGCAAGCGGCGAGCCGGCGCACGTGGCTCGCTATGCGTTTCAACTGGCGCAATCGTTCAGCAATTTTTATCATGAGAATCCCGTGCTTTCAGAGCCCGACGTCGAGAAGAAGACGTTCCTGCTGTGGATGACCGAATATTTTCGGGCGCAACTGGAGAAGACTCTGGACGTGCTGGGAATCGAAGTGCCGGAGTATATGTAGCAGCGCGATACTAGATAGATGCGCCTGATCGCCCTCACGCTTTTTTCGATCTCCTTTGCCGCCGCCGCTCCGTGCGTAACTGCGAATCCATCCTGCACGGAATGGATCTCCCTCGGCGCCGCGCCGGCCCGGTCGATGATCTATCGCACGTACTCGCTCGACACCCGCAACGAAGGCATTACGCGCGCACTGGTAGTCGTACACGGCGCCGGTCGCGATGCCGATAATTATTTTCGCAACGCGCTGGCCGCCGCATTTCTGGCCGGCGCTTTGGAAGATACCGTCGTGGTCGCGCCGCGCATGGCCTCCTCTGCGGCGAGTTGCCACGATCCTCTTGGCCCCAATGAGATCAGTTGGAACTGCAACACCTGGCGATCGGGCGGACCCGCGATCAGTAACCCCGAGGTGACTTCGTTCGACTTCCTTGACGAAGTCCTCCGCAAGCTGGCCCGCAAAGATATTTTCCCCAACCTCAAGCAGATTGTGGTCACCGGTCACTCCGCCGGAGGCCAGGTGCTCAATCGTTATGAGATGGCGAATCAGGTCCACGACAAGCTCGGAGCGCCGGTGACTTACGTGGTCGCCAATCCTTCGAGCTACGCCTGGCCGGATTCGACGCGCCCCACGGATGCGGCCTACTCCACTCAGTCGCATGCGCCGGGTTATATTCCGGCGATTCCCGCCAACGCCCCGGCGTTCCGCAATTTCAGTGGGGCCAGGGATTGCACCACCTACGATCAATGGCCATATGGTATGAAGGATCGCACCGGTTATTCCGCAAAGCAGACCGACGACCAGTTGAAAGCTCAGCTCACCTCCCGCCCGACCACGTACCTGCTCGGCGAGCTGGATGTTTTTCCGCTAGGCGGCTTCGATGGATCGTGTTCGGCGATGGCCCAGGGACCTACGCGTCTCGCGCGAGGCGAGGCCTTCGGAAAATTTGTCAATGAAAAACTCGGCGCCCATCACGTGGTTAAAATCATCCCGGAGTGCGGACACAACGCCCGCTGCATGTTTACGTCAGAGGATACTTTGCCGGTGTTGTTTCCGAAGTAGAGAGCTTTTTCCCAACATCGCGGGATGCCGGGCACCAGTGGCGGAGGGAAGATTCGCGGGACGCCCCTGAACAAATTCGTGCGCCAGCACGGCGAAAGCGATGGCTTCTTTAGCGTCCGGATCGATGCCGTGATCGGCGGTGGTCGAAAGCGCGAGCTCCGGCAGCAGGTCGCGCAGCCGGCGCATGATTTGCCGGTTGTGGATTCCACCGCCGGAGGCGATCAGTTCCTTCATATTCGGAAATTGAATCGCCTGCGCGATGGATTGCGCGGTGAACTCCGTAGCCGTCGCGATCAGGTCGTCGATCGGCAAGCCAGTCGCGATCAGCCCGCTTGCGAACTCGCGCCCAAACTGCTCCCGGCCCGAGGATTTGGGCGGATCGAGTGCGAAATATGGATCGCTCATCATGGCTTCGAGCATTCGCGTATGGATGTGGGCTCGATGCGCAATTCTTCCGTCGCGATCGTACCGCTGGCGGCCTTTCGTTTTATGCGCGACCAGGGCGTCGATAATCATGTTGCCTGGACCGGTGTCGAAAGCGATAATCTCATCGGGGTTGGCCGCGGCCGGAATCACGGTGATATTCGCGATGCCTCCAATATTCAGCGCAACGCGCCCGATGCGGCGATGGCGGAACAATAGATAGTCGACGTAAGGCACCAGCGGAGCTCCTCTACCGCCGGCGGCGATATCGGGTTCGCGGAAATTCGAAATCGTCTGAATGCCGGTGCGCTCCGCCACCACTGCCGCTTCGCCGATTTGCAGAGTGCTCGCAACCTGCATGCCTAAATATTCGACCGGCTGTCCTTCGTGGAAAATAGTTTGCCCATGAAGCCCGCACAGCTGGATCGATTGGAGAGGGATCCGCGTGCGGCGGCAAGTTTCGTGGATCGCGTCGGCATAGAGAGCGCCCAGCAGGAAGTTGAGCCGGGAAATCGTCGCCGTGTGCGTAATGTTGTTCGAGACCGACAGTAGAGCTTCCCGCACCGCCGTCGGATAGGGGACCGAGTGAAAGGCGATGGGCTTTATTTTTTTGTGGATATCCACAAGGGCGACGTCGATGCCGTCAAGCGACGTGCCGGACATCACGCCCGCCACTCTCATGATTTCAAATCTCGCTGTAAGTCGCTTAACAATTGAAGCGCTTCTATCGGCCGCAACTCATCGACCTTCACTCGACGAATCCGTTCCGCGATATCGTGATTGATCGGCTCGAAAAGGCGGATCTGCACCGGCGCGTTCCTGGGCACATAGTCTTCATGATGAGCCAGAATCTGGCGCGCTCGTTCGATCACAGACATGGGTAGCGCAGCCAGACGCGCGACTTCGATGCCGTAACTCTTGTCGGCCGCCCCCGGCTCCACTTTTCTCAAAAAAAGGATCTGGTCCTTCGATTCCTTAACCGAAACGTGAAGATTGCGAACTCCCGGAAGCGTTTCAGCCAGCTCCGTCAACTCGTGATAATGCGTCGCAAATAAAGTTTTCGCGCGGATGTTTTTATAAATATGCTCGACCACCGCCCAGGCCAGCGCCAAGCCGTCGTACGTGGACGTCCCGCGCCCAATTTCGTCCAGCACCACCAGGCTGCGGGCGGTCGCGGTGTTCAGAATTACGGCCGTTTCCGTCATCTCCACCATGAACGTCGAGCGTCCGCGCGCCAGATTATCCGCCGCGCCGATCCTGGTGAACACACGGTCCACAATCGGCAGGAGCGCGGATTCGGCCGGCACGAACGAGCCCATCTGCGCGAGGATCGTCAATAGAGCAGCCTGGCGCAGATAGGTGGATTTTCCGCCCATATTGGGGCCGGTGATCACCGCAATGAACTCTGATTCGGGATGAAAATAGAGGTCGTTGGGGATGAAGCGCTGCGCGTCCTTGGCGGCTAATTTCTCAATCACCGGATGGCGTCCGGCGGCCACGCGCATCTCCCCCGATTCATCGAAACTCGGACGAACGTAGCGGTTCTCAGCGGCCACTTCTGCCAGCGCGACGGTCACATCCAGTTCCGCAATGGAGGCCGCGGTCTGCTTAATAGGCGCGGCGTGCGAGGCCGCTAATGCGCGCAGAGTTTCGAAAATCTCCCGCTCGATAGCAAGCATCTTCTCCTCGGCTTCAAGGATTTTTATTTCGAGCTCCTTGAGCTCCGGCGTCGTGAAGCGTTCCGCATTGACCAGCGTTTGCTTGCGTTCGTACTCCACCGGCGCGAGGTGCAGATTCGCCTTCGAGATTTCGATGTAGTAGCCGAAAACATTATTGAAGCGGACTTTAAGCGACCCGATATTGGTGCGCGCGCGCTCACGCTGCTCGATTTGCGCCAAATAAGTCTTGCTGTTTTTGGAAATGTCACGCAGTTCGTCAAGGCGCGAATCGAAGCCGTCGCGGATCACGCCCAGATCGTTAAGGTTGACCGGAGGCTCATCGGCCAGCGCAGCCAGAACCGGGTCGCGAACGTCCGCGATTTCATCCAGTTCGATGTTCTGCGATTTCGAGTTCTGAAGATGCTGCTTCAATAAAGGGACAGCCGCTAGCGATTTCGCCAACGCCGCCAGATCGCGCGGACCCGCCGTCGCCAGTGAAATTTTGGAGAGCAGCCTTTCCAGATCGAGTATCGTCGCAAGATCGTTCGCGATGGCGGATCTCAGCATCGGCGCGGCGTGCAGTTCAACCACAGCGTCGAGTCTTCGGTTGATTTCAGATGCGTCGATCGAAGGAGCCAGCAAGCGGCGGCGCAGGAGCCGGCCGCCCATGCCGGTCCGCGTGCGGTCCAAAACATGCAGCAGCGTCGATTCCTTCGATTCGCCGGCGAACAGAGGCTCACACAATTCCAGATTGCGAACCGTGGTCGCATCCAGCACCAATGAGTCAGCCCGATTGTAGAATGCAGGCCGTTCTAAATGATCAAGCGCGGCCCGCTGCGTTTCTCTCAAGTAATGAAGCAGCGCGGCGGACGCTCCCGTAGCCAGGGCGCGATTTTCGAGTCCGCAGCCATCGAGCGACAGCAGATGGAAATGGTCGCACAGGCTGCGCGCGGCGTAGTCCGCCCCAAACACCCAGGGCTCCACGTCGGTCTTCAGAC
Organism: Bryobacterales bacterium; assembly: GCA_963698105.1. GTDB lineage: Bacteria > Acidobacteriota > Terriglobia > Bryobacterales > Bryobacteraceae > Palsa-187. The sequence continues at coordinate 91,879 of CAVOPN010000013.1, read as the reverse complement.
ACGGGAGTTTCAAATTCGAGCCCGTAGGAGCCAGCGACTCCTTTGTGTTGAGCGACTCCAGCGCCGAGGAAATTTCCGCCGCGTCAATTTCCGTCGCGCGAAATTCGCCGGTCGAAATGTCGACGTGCGCGACCCCCGCTCTGGTTGTGTCGGCAAAAACCGCGGCCAGATAATTATTCTCATGGGAGCCCGCGTTCATCGCCGTTCCGGGCGTCACGACGCGTGTGACTTCGCGACGTACCAGTTTTTTGCCGGCTCCGGCCTCCTCCATCTGATCGCAAATCGCGACCCGGTAGCCTTTCTGAATGAGCCGCGCGATGTAGCCTTCGGACGCATGATAGGGGACGCCACACATCGGAATCGGCTGCCCCTTTTCTTTGTTGCGCGCAGTAAGCGTGATCTCCAGTTCCCGCGCCGCGATGACCGCATCGTCGAAGAAGAGTTCGTAGAAATCGCCCAAGCGAAACAAGAGCAGGGCATTCGGGACTTGTTGCTTGATGCCGTGGTACTGGCGCATCAGAGGGGTTTCAGGGGTTGGTGTCATTCGATCAACCGGAGACGTCGACAGTTTCGAAAACATCCACGCCGACCGGCTCTTTTAGGACGACCGCTGAAGCGGTCGCTGCAGGCTGAAGCTCGCGCCACAGCGTGGCAGCGCATGGCGCCGCCCCACAAGACGGGTGGACCAAACTACGCGTAGATTCCTCGCAGTTTGATGGCGTAGGCTACGCGGTCTAGCGCCAGCATGTACGCCGCGGTGCGATTGTTCACAGCATGTTTCTCCGCATACGCGACCACGTCCTGAAAACTGTTGATCATGATTTCTTCCAGGCGATCGTTCACCATCTGCTCATTCCAGAAATACCCCTGGCGGTCCTGTACCCATTCGAAATAGGATACGGTGACGCCGCCCGCATTGGCCAGAATATCGGGAATTACGAAAATGCCTTTTTCAGAAAGGATGTGATCCGCCACGTGCGTCGTAGGCCCGTTGGCGCCCTCGCACAGAATTTTGGTGCGCAGACGATGCGCGTTTTCTGACGTAATCACGTTCTCCTTCGCCGCCGGCAGCAGAACGTCGGTCTCGAGGAACATGGCGTCGGCCTTGTCGATGGATTCTCCGCCCTCGAATCCTTTGATGGATCCGGTTTCGTTGCGATGCTTCGTGAGCGCCGGAATATCCAGACCGCCGGCGTTATAGACCGCGCCGTCCCATTCGATGATGCAAATGATTTTGAATCCCGCGCGGGACATCAGCCGCGCGGCCATCCCACCCACGTTGCCGAATCCTTGAATCACCACGCGCGTCGCGGAACGCTCGAGGCCAAGTTTGCGCAAGGCCTGTTCGGTGACGATCATGCATCCGCGGCCAGTGGCTTCGGAGCGGCCTTTGGATCCTCCAAGGTTAATTGGCTTGCCGGTGACCACCGCGGTTTGCGTGTGGCGGGCATGCATGGAATAGGTATCCATGATCCACGCCATGGTCTGTTCATTGGTGTTCATATCGGGAGCGGGAACATCTTTTTCCGGTCCGATGAAGTCGAACAGCTCGGCAGTGTAGCGCCGCGTGATGCGCTCGATCTCAGAAGGCGAAAGCAGGCTGGGATCGCAGATCACGCCCCCTTTTCCGCCTCCAAAAGGCAGATTGGTGACGGCGCACTTCCAAGTCATCCACGCGGCCAGCGCGCGCACTTCATCGAGCGAGACGTCAGGAGCGTAGCGAATGCCTCCTTTCGCGGGACCGCGGGCAACCGAGTGCTGGACCCGATAGCCGGTGAACACTTCTAGTCGTCCGTCGTCAAGCGCGATAGGGATATGGACGATGATTTCCCGCGATGGACTGCGCAGCACCTTCTGCATTCCTTCGTCCAGGCCCAGGCGCGCTGCGGCTTCATCGAAGCGTACCTCGGCGGAAATTTTCGGATTGAACTCAGATTCGAGGGTCGACGGCATGGTCGCTTCGAGGATCATATGTGGTGTGGTCTCCACTCTTGATTATCGGATATCATAAGCGTTTCATGGCACCTATCCCTCAGAATCAGCAACGTGCGCTGGTGGAGCGCTTGATCCAAGCGTGCGGCGGCGGATATTCGCCGGACGTAAGACGGAAGTATTATATTTCGGGTCCTCAATGGGCAGCGGCGTACGAAGGGCACGCCCTTTTTCACGCTCCCACGCGCGAGCCGGTGAAATTCGAAAAGGTCATAGAAGAATACTCGAAAATCGGCATCGGGTATTGGACCACTCACGATACCGATGTGATTCCCACGGCGTGCCTCTTTAAAGACGAGCAGGAACAGATCGTCGCGCGCATTCAAGCCGTCTTGAAGTCCGACGGCCTGAAATGTTCGATGGTCACCACTGAAACGTTTCATCACGCAGTCTGGGCCGCCGGTCCCGCGGCGGAAGCCCCGGAAGTTCGGGCTTATGCGGCCCGCCGCCTCGCCAATACCGTGAAAATCGGCCACCAATTGGGTGCGGAGTTCGCAGTCTATTGGCCTGGGTCGCTGGGATATTTCGTGCAGGGTGCGGTCGAGGAAACCGAAACGCTGCGCTGGTACGCCGAGGGTCTGAACGCCGCCTGCGAAGCCGACATAAAAATCGCGAAGGAGTTCGACAGGCCGACGCTGAAGCATTGCATGGAGGCCAAACCGTTCGAACCGCAGGCCGAGATTTTACTGCCCACCAGCGACGCGATGCTCGCGTTTATTTCCTCGGGTTTGCTGACCCACCCGGAGATGGTCGGATTGAATCCGGAGTATCTGCATGAACTGATGTGGGGCGCCGCGCCGCGAGCTGCGCTGGCTCGCGCGCTGCTCTGCGGCAAGCTTTGGCATTTCGATATTAATGATGGGTACCGTTTGAAACACGACGTCGACATCGCGGTTGGCCTCGTGAATCCCCTCGATTGGTTGAACGTGCTGGTGCTGCTGCGCAGCCACAAGTATTCAGGGCCGTTCAATTTAGATTACAAGCCTCCGCGAACCACCAGCAACTGGGGCGTATTCGCGCTCAGTTTCCCCACCGCGGTCGATCGCTTCATCACCTTGTGGGAGATGGCTGGCGATGTGATCGCGGACCCTGTGATCTCGGAAGCCTCGGCCGCGCTGCGGGCCGGAGGCGGGCCCACCGACCCTCTCGACGTCGAAGCGATCGTGGCCGCCAATCGCGAGTTGCTCACGCTGCATGAGTTGATCGCCCACCGAATGGTGCAAATCCTGGTCGGCGCCCATCGGGGCCGTTCTTACTCGATATAGGCCGCTTCCGCAGTTAGGTTCAGCGCGCGAAATTCAAAGTGGAGACGGACGCGATCGCGTTCTCGTTACTCAGTGCTTTGCCGTGGGACGGCGACGTAACTGGTGCGCGACGGGAACGCATGCGGCCTATTCGAGCACGTCATTTCCGGCGATCAATAACAATGTCGGCGAATGGCAGAACTATCTTTCACAACTTCGTAATGCCGATGGGCCCTCTGCTGGGGAGCGCGCGGCAACGTTGAAGCTGCAACCGTCCAGGACACCACTGCTCCAGAGCCCGGGGCCGCCTGGATGGCCCCGATCGATTCGCGGCGTGCCGCGTCGACATTCTCTACCGAGCCGCGACCACAGGGAGCGATCTCTTCTAGCTGGCGCCTGGGACGTCGTTGACAGGCAAACTCACCTGCTCCACCCGGAGCCAAAGTTGATCTGACATGGTGGCGCAGGCGGTTTCGCCTGCGATTGGAGGACCCGCGAGAGTCCTTAGTGAACCGCGCCCAAATCCTCTAAAGGCCAGTAGACGAACACGGCTTTCCCGTAGATGTTCTGGCGCGGCACCCAGCCCCAGCTGCGGCTGTCGTTAGAGGAGCTTCGGTGGTCGCCCAAAACGAAATACTGATCGGGCGGAACGATTCTGCGGGCCATCGGAAGGTGGTCTCGAAAATCTTCCGCCACGTACGGCTCCGTCAGAGGCTTACCGTTGACGATCACGGTTCCATCGTCGATCTCGACCGTGTCGCCGGGAATGCCGATCACGCGCTTGATATACGATTTCGAAGGCTCGCCCGGATAGAGAAACACCACGGTGTCGCCGCGCCCAATATCGGAAATGCCGAAGCGGTAGACGAATTTATTGATGAAAATCCGCTCGTCGTTCTGGAGCGAAGGCATCATGCTGGTGCCCTCCACTTTCACCGGCTGGTAGAGAAACAGGATCACTACGATGGCGATCAGCACGCTCAGAAACAGGTCCCGCAGCCAGGATAATGTAGCTCCGGCAGTGGATTTGCCTTTGTCTTCCGGCTCGGGCGTTGGATGGACTATTCCTTCATCGGTCATTGTGCCTGTACAGAATTATAGACGAGCTAAATGGCAATTGGTTGCGCGCGGCGTGGGCGGTATAATCATTCCATGTTCCAGATCACTCGCAGCGCCCCCGTCTACGACGTTGTCATTATTGGATCGGGGGCTGGCGGCGGCACCGTAACCAAGGTCCTGGCGGACAAGGGTATCAGCGTGGCGCTGCTTGAGGCCGGTCCTATGCTCAATCCGGCAAGGGATTTTAAAGAGCATAAATGGCCGTACGAATATCCCCATCGCGGCGCCATGGATGGCGGAGCAAGCTACTTCGGTCATGGACGCCCTTTCGGATTTTTCTCGGCTCACGCCGGCGGCTGGCAGCTCGAAGGCGAGCCCTACACGGTGGCCGAAGGGTCGAAGTGGAACTGGTTCCGCTCCCGCATTGTGGGCGGAAGAACGAATCATTATGGGCGCATTTCGCTGCGCTACGCCGATTACGATCTGAAGCCGTATTCGCGCGACGGTATCGGCACGGATTGGCCGATCTCCTACGACGAGATCTCTCCTTATTACGACCGGGCTGAAAAATTCATCGGCGTGACTGGATCGAAAGAAGGAATCCGCAGCGCGCCCGATGGAATTTTCCAGAAGTGCCCCCCGCCGCGCGTCCATGAAGTGCTGATCAAGAAGGCCGCGGATAAACTGGGCATTCCTTGCATTCCGAATCGCCTGGCCGTGATTACGCAAGAGACCAACGGGCGTCCGGCATGCCATTACTGCGGCCAGTGCGGGCGCGGGTGCATTCCAGGGTCCAACTATTCCTCCAGCCAGGTGCAGGTTTTTCCGGCCATGAAGACCGGCAAAGTGACTCTGATCACCGATGCGATGGCGCGCGAGCTGATCACCAACGATGAAGGCCGGGTGACCGCGGTTTCCTATATCGATAAGAATACCCGCACCGAAAAACAGATCAAATGCCGCACGGTAGTCGTAGCGGCGAGCTGCTGTGAATCGACCCGCCTGCTGCTGAATTCGAAAGGTCCGGGCCATGAAAACGGGCTCGCGAATTCGTCGGGAACAGTGGGCCAATATCTCACCGATAACACCGGATTCAGTCTGGGCGCGCGGATTCCCGCGCTCGAAGGAATGCCCAGGCACGACGCGGACGGCATGGGCGGCGCGCATCTGTACATGCCCTGGTGGCTGTGGGACAAGAAGACCGATTTCCCGCGCGGCTATCACGTCGAGCTGGGCGGAGGCTACGGCATGCCCGGCGTCGGCAGCTTCGCGGGCGTCTGCGCGCAGCATGAAGGGTACGGCGATTCGCTCAAAAAAGCGATCTACGAGGATTACGGAACGCACGTCGGCTTCAGCGGGCGCGGCGAGATGATTCCTAATAAGGATACGTTCTGCGAGATCGACCCCAACGTGGTCGACAGGTTCGGCATTCCCGTGCTGAAGTTCCACTTCAAATGGACCGACGCCGAGTACAAACAGGTGGAGCACATGGAGAAGACCTTCACCGATATCATCGAGGCGATGGGCGGCACGGTGATCCGGCGCAACCGCCCCACGACCGAAAAAATCTCGGTCGGTGGAGATATTATTCACGAGGTGGGTGCGGTCCGGATGGGCAACGATCCGAAGAACGCGCCGCTCAACAAATATTGCCAGGCGAACGATGTGAAGAACCTGTTCGTGGCGGATGCGGCGCCGTTCGTGACCAATCCGGATAAGAATCCGACGTTGACCATCGTGGCGCTGGCATGGCGCACGGCCGATTACCTGGCGGAAGAGATGCGAAAGGGGAACGTTTAAAATGGCGATGACACGAAGAAGCGTTCTGGCGAAAATCGCGGCGGCGGCCATGGCCGGTCCGGTAGGAATCGATGCGGCGCAGCACGTCCACGAAGCGGCGGCCGCGGCGGCCGTGACCACGGGTGGAGTCTATAAACCGAAGGCCCTGACGCAGCACGAATTCGATACCTTAAAAACACTTTGCGAGATAATTGTTCCGGGCGCGTCCAAGGGCGGAGCGGCGGAGTTTGTGGACATCCTCTCCAGCCAGAATCCGGAGATGTTGGCCATTTACACCGGCGGCCTGGCGTGGCTCGACGATGAAATGCGGCGGCATTATCATGCCGATTTTCTGAGTGCGAAGCCGGAGCAGAGAACGGAGCTGCTGGACAAGATCGCGTATCGCAAAAATCGCACCGAGGAACTGGCGCCGGGAATCCGATTTTTCGATTGGGCGCGGCGCATGACGGTGGACGCGTATTACACCAGCGCGGCCGGCATCAAGGAAGTCGGCTACATCGGAAACCGCGGCTCGAAGGAATTTAAGGTGCCGCAGGAGGCCATCGATTACGCGGTAAAAAGGAGTCCGTTCGCCTAAGGTTTTTGACAGGGGCCGCCGATCCATGAGATACTAGCCCGTTTACCGGGTTAGCCGGGTCGGAGCGGTTTCCTAAGATGAAGCACTTAGTGTTTGGGCTGACGTTTGCAGCCTTCGCGATCGCGCAACATCCCAAGGTTTCAGATTGTTTCAAGGTCCACGAGCTGTTGCGCGCGGACGAGGAACATTATTGGGCGACCTGGACCAACACCTGCCCCTACACGATCGATGCTGTTTACGTAACCGTGCGCTTCGCGGACCATTCGTCGAGAGACCTGGCGGACGGCGTGTGGAGTCTGCATTTTATTCCTTCAGGCGCGCACCGGACGATGAGATTTTCGGCTCCAGGAAAATTGGCCGATTTCGCGTCGGTCCATCAGAAGAACATTACGTCCGATATGGGAGAAGCCTTCGGCCGCGGCCCGATGTCGCCAGTAGAACGAGCCGCCGTAGTGGCGTATCGAGGAGCGGTGGCAAGAGAAACGATATCGGATTCAGGTGAAGCGGGCTACCGGTCGGTTAAAGCGGTTCTCAAGGAGGCATTGGCCGTGCATCCCGCGATGATCGGAGACCCCGGCGAAGCCTCCTTCCGGACAGATTTTCCGGACGCGTGGCAGTCAGTATTGTCCCCCCAGGAGTCGGCAGTAACAGTGGCCCCACGAGGGTCGTTCGTGCGATTCGTATCGGAAGAAAAACCGATTTTCCAGTAAATTATCGGGAGAATGCGAGCACGATCCTGAATCCTAAAATCACGAAGAGCGTCCGGAGAAAGGTATAACCCCTGCACCCATTCGGGCGGGTTTATTTCTCCGAAAGACCTTACCCGCGGACAAGAGGTGAGCCAGCCGTCGCTATTGACCCAAGACCGGCCGCCAGTATGGTGGCCGCAGTAATGCTGGGCGCATCCTCTTGCAAAGCGCCGCACGGCGGACATTCGGTTTCAGCAAGGCATTCGACCTTCTTCTCTCGATGCTCGTTTTCGGGTTTGCAATATATCTCGCCCTCGAACTTCCCCTATCCAGAATCGCTCATTCTATCGGTACATGGATTGAACGATTCCAACATTTTTTTGGGGCCGTGTTGGCGGCCGTCCTCCGTAAGGGCAATCATGCGCGCACAGCGTTGTCATCGCCATCGCGATGGCCGCCTACGAGGGTATGTGGCGCACGTCAAGGCCACTAGATCAAAAATTGTACTTCAGCGCCATCTGGACCTGCCGCATAGTGGTGAAGGTGGAAGTAATGACGCCGAAATTGGACGGCGGTGCTACATTCGAGCTTCCTCCCCAACTCACCGACCCGGGCGTACCGAGTTCCACATGATTCGGAGCGTTGAACATCTCTACCCGGAATTGCAGCGACTGTCTTTCGGTGATGGCGAAATGCTTAATGGCGGACAGATCGACGTTCACCGTCCGCGGCCCCCGCAGGTTGTCGCGCCCGCAATTGCCGAACGTGCCGGCCACGGGATTCGAAAAAGCCGCCGCATTGTACCAGCCGTATCCGCCGCTTGCGTTGGGATTTTTGAGCACCGGATTGACGCCGGGAATGCAGTTGAGCCGCTCGCCGCTCGGAGAAAAAACAACGCCCGCGGAATCCCATGAGGCGGTCTCAGTGGCGGCTCCGCTCTGAATTGTGGTGATGGTGCTGAACTCCCATCCGCCCGCGAGCTCGTTCACCACCCCTCCCCGATTCAAGAATCGCTGTCCCCTTCCGAAGGGCAGGGTATACAGGATCGACGCCACAAAACGATGCGGAATATTGAAGTCCGCCGGGCCGTAGTCGCACAACCGGCAGCGCGCATTCGGCGGCACGAAGTCATTCCCCGGACCGCGGATGGCGCTGCCGTCGTCGAGCGCTTTCGAATACGTGTAGCTGATCAACGTGGTCAGATTATTCCCGAATCTCTGATTCAGTTTGGCGCCCAGGCCATTGTAGTTCCCGACGCCATCCGCCTTCAGGAACTGGATTCCGGCGGCTCCGAATTCGGGATAGGGCAGCCGTGCAAGGATCGCCGCAGTGCCCGGAATGGGAGCGCCCGCGTTAATCAGGCCGTCTAAATGACGGCTTTGCGAGCCGTTGTACCCCACCTCAAGCGTGGTCGACGAACCGAGCGTTCGCTGGACGTTGAACAGGTACTGCATGCTGTAGCTGGTGGGCAGGTAGTGATTCGCGCCCCACGTCAACCCGATCGGTATGGTGACGGGAAGCGCCGACGTATCGATGAAATTCTGATACGTGATCGTCGGCTGTCCATAGGTGGTTTGAGTGACCTGTCCCGTTCTCCCTCCTAATCCGCGATTGAGATCGAAGATCGAGTTCTTGCTTTCCTGCGAGTAGAACATCCCGAAACCAGTCCGGATCGCCCACTTATTCGAAGGGCTCCAGGCGATCCCCAGCCGCGGCGCGAAGTTGTTGTAGTTGGTGTTGATGAGTCGCGGACCGAGGCGGCCGTCGCGGGCCACTTGTAACGCCGGATACTGGGTCGCCGTCGGCGCGACCGATTGCCAGTACGGCTCATACCGGAACTGGAGGCCGTCATAAAAATTCCCGCTCCCCGAGCGGACGTAAACCGGCTGTTGGGACGGGTCCGTTACATTCGCGGTCGACGCGAGCGGCGCGTTCAGCTGCACACCCACCTCATGGCCGGAGGTATCGAGCAGCGGCTGCTCCACTTCCCATCGAAGACCGGCCGTGATGGTCAGGTGTGGCCGAACCTTCCAGGTATCGTCGACATATGCGGCCCATTCACTGCCGGTGAAATTCGCCGAAGCCAGAGCGACGGCGATGATGCTGTTCTGGATATCTCCCATCAGGAAATCCGCGCCGGAGTAGCCTCCGGTTTGCGCGGTCGGCGTAATCGTATTCGTGAACTGGCCGTTGAAAAAGAACTGGCCGCGTGGAAATTCATTGCCCAACTGCGGGAACTTGTTATAGCGGTACTCTCCACCCATACGCAGCGAATGCTTCCCGATGACCCACGAATAGTTGTCCACGCCCTGGAAATACTTGTCGTTAATCTGGAACGGACTGCTGGTCGGATTCCCGAAGCTGGTCAAATTGTTGGTCAACTGAATATTCGGAATGCCCCAGGAATTCTTGTCGGTAACCGATACCGGCACACCGATCTCGGCATCCACGTTCTCGACGTTGGCCAGCTGCTGGGTAATATTGTTGAACAGCGCGCTATAACCGAATCGCGCTTCGTTCACCTTGGTGGGCGAGATGATCTTTACATTGGACAGCACCCACTGGCTGGCCCTGGTCTGGAGCGTTTGCCCGTCGTTCGTAGTGATGCCCGGCGTCAGAGTCGATTCATTGGTCCAGCTATAGCGTCCGAACCATTGCGTGCTCGTGCTCTGAGTGTAATCCAGGCGCTCCGTCACTTGGTTTTTATCGACAGGAGTATCCGCCAGATACTCATAGTTCCGGTTCGGCGCGCCGGATGTCGTGGGCTGATTCGGCAGCGGGAAAAACTTCATCAGCAGCACCGAGTTCTTATCGATGCGGTTCGCGGGAATCTGATTTCCGGGAAACGGCGAGGAGACGATATTGGGATAAGTGCCGGTGCGGGTGAGCGGATCCTGCAGCGCAGTGGGAATCGCCGAAAAGTCCCCGTTTCGCATCGCCGGGGTAAGCGTGGTAGCGAAATTCGTAAGGGTCTGACGGGAGTGAAACCCTTCGAAATTGGACATAAAGAACAGCCGGTTTTTCCCGTTAAACAACTTCGGGATCTGGACCGGTCCTCCCAGCGTGTAGCCGAACTGATTCTGCCGGTAGGGATTGCTTTTGGGCGAAGGATTCGTGGCACTGCGAGTGGCTGCGCTGAAGTCGTACGGCCGGGCGTCGAGAACGTTGTTGCGCAGAAACTCGAATGCGGTCCCGTGGTAGACATTGCCTCCGGATTTGGTCGAGACGTTTACCTGCCCGGCTTCCCTGCCGAACTCCGCGGGATAGATTCCCGACTGCACCTTGAACTCCTGCAGAGCTTCCACCGAAGGCAGAACGATGTAGGTATTGAAGTCGAGGTCGGTGTTGGTCACGCCATCGAGCGTGTAGTTTTCCCACGTCGCGCGCGCCCCGGATAGAGCCATCGTGATGGTGGACCGCGTGCCGCCCAAACGGCTGCTGGCCTGCTGCGCCGGCGCGAATCCATAAGTCACGTTGGGACTCAATGCCACCAAGCTAAAGAAGTCTCGGCCATTCAATGGCAGCTCGCTAATGCGCCGCTCCTCGATGACGGTGCCCACCGTAGCGTTCTCGGTGCTCAACAGCTCCGCCCCGGCGCTGACTTCCACGGTCTGCGCGGCGTCCCCCAATTTGAGATGAAAATCAATGCGCGCGGTCTGCTGGACCTGTAGCTCGAGGTTCACTATCGCGGTCTCGAATCCCTTCGAAGCCGCTTTCACCTGGTATTTTCCGGGCGTCAGGTCGGGGAAGCTATAAAGCCCCGCGCTATTGGTTACGGTCGACCGGGCCACGTTGGTCCCGATGTTGGTTGCGGTGACCGGAATCCCGGCAATGACGGCGCCGCTGGGATCCGTGACTTCTCCAGTAATCTCGCCGCCTGTTTGTGCCAACAGACCGCGGGCAAACGAAAGCAACAAGGCCGCTGCGAGTGAGAATCTCGACATAGGGACTCCTCAAACCGGACATCCATAACGGATGACGGTTCTCAAGAGTATACATCGATCGTTGCCATGCGGTTGAACTGGACGAATCGGCGGTGCGCCTCGATCTCACCCCCTTTAGGTCCTTGCATTAATTCAGCTTGCCTTTTTGAAGATGGCGGGTCCGTTCGCGTTGTCACACACGTTCCCTCCGGTTGTCTGCAATGGTCCTTGTAAAGAGCTGATGTCAAAGATTATCGGCAACTTTCCGAAATGCCGAATCTTGGGAGCGTTCGAAAAGATTGACGCCATGCCGAAGGCTTCTGTATAGCTATAAAGGCGGCTCCAAGTCAAACTTTCGCTGGCTTGAGCGGTCTGGTTCACGGTTGATGTGTACAGCCTTTCGTATTTCTTCGTCAGTCGTAATCCTTTCGTGACGACGCATCTCGAACACGTCACGCGAGGAGCTGACCCGAAGCCGCCGAGCCGTAACGACTCCATCGACGCGCTTGATCAGCGTCTTGGTTTTGGTATCGAACATGGACACCTGCGGATGGTCGCTCGGAAAGCCGTGGCCCGTCTTCGAATCAACTCCATTCCCCACTTACGCCCGGAATTTCAGCAGCAGACGCAAGTGTGTCCAGATCGAAGATCGTCAGCCGGGCCGCAACCGGCGGCACGGCGGCTTTCCCGTCGGTCGCTGGAATCTCCCGCGTAGCACCTCTCGGGATGTACAGCCGGCGTCCATCATCGTCGGCGTAGATGTAGTCCCATCCACTTTCGCCGCCGACCCTTGCTAGGCAAGGGCGCCGAACTGATTGACCTGATCCCAAGATCAACTCGTCAGTGCGCTCCGCCGCCAACGGGTTATAGGCAAAACTGCGGCGTAATACGCCGGGGAGGGATGCGATGAAACGGAAAGCAATCCGAAGCATTCGGCTGCGAGCGCCGAAACCGCGGCACAAAACAGGAGAACCGGGTGTCCATCGAAAGCGCGAACCGCGCCGGATCGGTTTCTTTCGAGAACATCGCGACCAATCCGGGCGCGGCCGTTCAAGCGAGGCACCAGCCAAGTCCACCGGCGAAGAGGGCTTCACAATCCCAGGACGTTCTGATCAAGTTTGTGACCCGCACGAGATCTTTCTGAAGAAGGACGCGGGAATGCCATTGCAAATCGCGCGTCTCGAAAAGTCCCCGATGGATCGTGGGGCTCACGTTCGAGGCTAGCCACGCGGGGAAGGCGGCCGCGAGGACTCCCGCCGGGAGGACCGTGGCGGCTGCGGCGATCGTCTCCGGATCCAACCAACGCCACCATCAACGCTGCGGGCTTCGTCACGTGTCCAGAACGCAACCATAACCAGAAGGCAGCCGCACCCGCCTGTATGAGGTGTGTAACCAAGATGTTGAGCGCGTTCCAAACGATCCCGCTACTGACTCCGGCTCCGAATCCCCAAGGACTTTCACGGTGCGCGCGAACGATGACAGCGACATAAATCAGTGCCTGCAAGGAATGAAGAACCCGGAGTGCTGGAACAAGGATCGCCGATACCAGCAGCGCCATCAGAACAGTACAGCTCCTGCCGTGATCCAAAGCTGTTTGGAAAAAAAGCCAGTCGCGCGGTGATCGTTCACTTGTCTCTTGTGGCTATGTTTCCATTAGTTCCGTTGGTCATTTCAGATGACGCTTCATATCGCTTGTCCTAACCGGGATTCAAGGCGGATTCGGAAGCGGGGTCCGACCCGGATTTGCGTCTGATCCCGTAGCACTACAACATAGTCCCCGTGAGCATCGCATAAAGATCCTGCTGTCCTTAGCCCAGTAAAGGTCCATGCCGGCATTATCCTTGTCGAGAGTAAGCCGGTGGCTCTGAGGCGATTCCAGAAACAGACTCGCCATACCTTCCGCCAGCACGATGATTCGGCCCCCCCTGACACTTCTTAGAGGCGGCGTATGGTTGGCCGGGCTTTCCTTCACGATCCAATTGGAATGCGAACGGCGTCCCACCCTCGATGGAGCGCCCGCCATCGTAAGGGAGTTCACGATCAGCTCGATTGATCTCGCCCGCCTTTGCAATTGCGCCCGCGTTGGGAACGTAGGGGTATCCGCAGTGAGACGCATTTCAGACGGACAAGAAGATCGTTGACGCCAGTAATCTCAAGACTCTGCCGCTTCTCTTCGTCCAACACTAGGAGAAGCGAACCGCCGCCGCGGAGGAAATTGATAATCGCCTCCTTTTCCGTCCCAGTAAAGGATTTCGACGGAGCGCGCAAATACAACACCAGGCAGCTCTGGAGGCTAGCAGTCGATATAGGATCTTCCCTGTTCACGAGTTCCAGATTCAGGTGCCGGGCAAGCCCAGCGAGCGGATCAGGTGGAACAAACTCTCCATGCGCGCGGTCAACGTAAAGTCGGCTGGCCGCCGCCTGCGGCTGTCCGGTCGCAACCGCGAAGAGAAACAGCGGAAGAACGTAAGGAGTCACATTGGTCATCTCATCGCATCATCCGCTATTCCCGCATCTTTCGCGAGAACGTGGTGATGAATGCCGGAAAAGCGAGGTGAACGGGACCATAAGCGTATCGGCCCCGGATAAGCGTATTGAAAGGGCTGCGCTCGTTTAGACGACTTGGCCTGCTTAATATCGCATCGCCCTCATTTGATCTTAGGCATCCATGCGAGCCCTGCAAGCGCCGCTGATCGTAACGTAATACCTGTCGGGATCTCGGAGCGAGAACTCGTTAGTTTGAGTGTTCGGATTCACGTGTGGCTCCTCTTCGAACCGAGCGACAAGTGAGCGCGCCCTTTGGAGTTCCATGTCGAAATCATCGACATGGAAGAACGACAGGAGGCTGGTGCCGGATATTGCAAGGTCAGGGCTCATCAGCGAGGGATGCCCGTGCGCGCCCATTCGTGGAGGCACAGCAAGATGTGCCGTCTGAATCGAGAATTTGCTCGTGATGGGCAGGAAGCGTAGCCGGCTGACCGAATAGCACCTGGTACCATTTGAAGCTGCCCGGGACATCGCTTACCCTAGGATCGTCCAAGTGCTTCATCGGCTCCCCCTGCGGACTATGACCGGTCGATGATGACCTGATATGAAGTTTACAGCACGGCGACATCTCCAGCGGCCCCTACACGGTCGTTCGTCATGCGATGTATGCAATCGTCATGCTCTTGGCGACACCGCTTGCTCCCTGCCCAGGCTATACGCGAGTGTTGCGCGTTCAGGTTCTGTCTGGTGCCGTACATAAATGATGAGACTAACGGCAGCTCACACCAGGTGACAGATCGCGCCTTGGCTTGTCCGTGGATTATTCCTGATCTCCTTCCAGGAGACCAAAGCTGCGCCATTTTTAGCGGGGCCTGCGCTTTTGCGCACTGGCGCTCAGGGACGTTTGCCGCCGGTGTACAGTCGGCGATTTCCTAAAAAACGCCCGATCAGGGCTCCCAACAGCACCGTGGCGATAATCGCCATTCCATGTGCTCCAAGCGCATGCCTAAGTGTGGGAAACGGGCAAGCAATCCGCCAACCGGCATTGATCGCGAGCCCCGCGCCCGCCCCATAGAGCGCGCCCGCCACGGTTGGCCGGATCGCGAGCGAGTTTCGGAACATCCAGCTAAACAGCAAGACCAGAATCCCTCCGGCCACCGTGCTGCCGATACCGCAGGCCAAATCCATCATCCATAGAGGGACACGCAATGGTCCGCCGACACGCAATGTGCTGCCCACAGGGCTGATCCAGAATGTGGAAAGAGTGATGGCTACGACCACGAACAACGCCGCCACAGCCGCTGCGTAAACGATCCCTTTCGGTAACCTCCCCGCCGGCGTGCTCTCGTGCGCAGCGACCCAGATGAGCACGATGGCCAGCGTGAACTGCGCGGCGGAGGCGCCCCACGTCATGAGTGGTCCCAGGACCCCTGAGTCGCCCCGGATTCCGATCGCCAGCAGGATTAGGGAGGAAACCAAAAATGCCCAGGGCGCGGTCTCGATGGCCAGGCGGAGCGGGCGCAGCGAAGGTTTGACGGGTTTGAGATCCTGAGTGACCGCTTGCAGCAGCGCTTCCGGCGGTTTAGGTGAACGATTCGTCATGCCCGAGCCCTTTGAAGATTATTCAGTGCAGAGCGCAGGTCCGCCATTCCACGGCTGGCTCGCGCGCGAGCCGCCGTGGCACTAATGCCCAACATCCCTGCGATCTCATCGAAGCTGAATCCCCACTCGTGATGAAGCAACAGCGCTTCGGCCTGATCCGCGGACAAGCACGCAATGCCTCTGCGGATCTGGTCCCTGGAGCCGAGACTCTCAGCTTCCGGCAGCACCGGAAATTCGGGCAAATCCTCGCGCGATTCGTAAACCTGTGCCCATCGCCGGGCCGCTCGCCGATTCATCAGGAAAACATTTCGCGCCAAACCGAATACCCATGGTCGGACCGCGTATGCCGGGTTATAGGCGGCCCTCGAGCGGTGCATCTGAAGAAACGTCTCCTGCAGCAAATCGTCGGACGCCTCGGAGCCGCTGGTCAGGTGCAACAGGTAACGGCGCACTCCTGCGGCGAGCTCCGCGTAGATCTCCTGGAACGCTTCCAGCGATCCGCCCTGATAACGGATCATCAGGGCACGAAGCTCCTGATCTCCTTCGCTCACTGTTTAACTCTTTGCCGCGCGCGCCGCGTCTGTGACCGGATCATCAGAAAATCGATCTTTCGTAATCGTGTCACAGGTCGCTTGGTTCGGGCAAATATCAGGCAGGCGAGCGAGACGCCGCCAAACTGCATCGAGGATTATCTATGAAACATCTGCTCCCCTTCATTATTTCTGCGCTTCCGTTGGCATCCGTGGCGCAATCACAGTCCCCAGGTGTCCCCAGCGCGGCTATACCGAAAATCACCGAAGTGCTGGTCATCCAGACCGTCAAGCAGGGCGTAACCCCCCAACAAATCTTTGCAGTAATGCCGGATGAGATTCGGGCAACTGTGAAGCTCTACTTCGACGGGAAGATCCGCCAGTGGTATTCGCGCGGCGATGGCAGAGGCGTCGTGTTTCTGGTCGATGCGAAGACCGAGGACGAAGCACGAGCCCTTATTGAAACGCTGCCGCTCGCGAAAGAACGCTTGATGGATCACCTGTACCTCCCGGTCGGACCCTTAATGCCGCTCAGGGCATTGATGTCCAGTGGGCAATAACACTGCCAACAGCGAGAGTCGATTATGCCATTTCCAATTTTGTTCGCAATCAACGTAGTGTTCGGCATGGCTGTTTGGGGAGCAGTGGCGTGGCACTATATTTGGCCCGTGCTACGAGAACGCTCCAGTCCCGAGAACCTCAAGCCCATCCTGCTGCTGCACGGGTTCAGGTTCCTCGGATTGGCATTTGTGGTGCCGGAGTCGTGTCTCCGGAGTTGCCTGCCTCATTTGCTGAGCCAGTCGCTTATGGTGATTTCCTAACCGCCATTCTGACTTTGCTCGCGCTGGCCACGTTGGGCACCCGTGCAGGAACAATGTTGACCTGGGTCTTCAATACCTTCGGATTGGCGGACCTGCTCTTTGCCTCTTACCTGGGAGCCGGCATCTCACTCCCGGATACACCGGGGTGGTTAGGGGCCGGCTATTTTATTCTGACGGCCTACGTGCCTCTTCTCCTGATAACGCATGCCTTGGCGTTTCGAATGCTGTGGCGAAGGAAGGTTGAAGCCCGGTCCGGCGGCAAACTGCGTATCGCTTGATGTCGCGGTTTCCGACGACGTGTCCAGCGTGCGAGAGCTTCGAGCAGATCTGCCAGTCGTACAAAGGGACCCGAGGGATGACCAGATTCCCGGAGGTCTGTTCGTCGCCGGGGTCAACGGCGTGCGGATGGTGGACGACATGAGCTAGCCGACATGAGCTAGCCGATCGCTTCTGTCACCTCGAAAGTCTTACTGACGAACACGTGGTGCGGCCAGCGGATCTTAATCATGTGAACCGCGTACGAGCCGTCGCTCAATTTCAATACACGATTGACGCTGTCGCCGGGGTACTTGACGAGAGCTGCGGCCTTAGCTTGATCGGCTGCCTCTCCCGTGATGATCGTTCCTGTTCCGGGACGCCAGTTCTCCGGAGCCCGGCCTTCGACTCGCTGGTTCGGCCCCGACTGCCCCAACTTCGGTGCGCTCAGCACGTCACTGACGGAGCTAAGGCTGACGATCACGAACACGGCCATCGTGATCGTGACGGCCACATTCCGGTCTGGGAGAATCTGGCAAGTTTCGAAAAAGCATTATGAGCATTCCGACAAGGAGATGGCGTTCACCATGTAGCAAGCGTTACCACCGGTCCGGATCGCCTCCTCCGGCGCGCTGGTCGCTGTCTCGTGGGACGGCTGCGTCCCGCCAGGCGTACAGCAAACGATCGCAGGCTCTGTGGCCGAAAAGAGGCACCAATCGCGCCGACTATCTTGCCCCAACCCGTTTTTTCCGTGTGAGCTTCTTCAATATGGGACCATCCCACGGCGAGGAGCCGTGCGATGCCGAAAGTAGTGAAGATGGCCCGAGAAAACACCGGCTGGGGATATGACCGTATCGTCGGCGCGCTGGCCAACCTCGGTCATCGGCTGTCGGATCAAAGTGTTGGGAACATTCTACGCCGTCACGCGATTGCCCCAGCGGCGAAGCGAAGTCAAACCACTTCGTGGAAGGACTCTATCTCGGCGCATAGGACGTAATGGCGGGTGTTGACTTCTTTACCGTGGAAGCGCTCACCGCGCGGGGTTGCTGGCGTTCGATTTCCTAAAAAAGAGCCTTGAGAGCTGCGCAAGCGCAGCGCGGAAGCTCGGGGATACCGGCTGCGAGTCCCGCTCCAGCGGAATTCAGCCTTGACCGCGCCAGGGGCGAAGCCCCTTAGGGCAGGAAAGAAATTCGTTAGAACTCCAAAACTTCAATCACTTTGCGAAAAAACAACCGGGGATGATCCGGCTAGGATCGGTCGCATCCTGGCAGCGAATTCTGTTTCCGAGAATTGCGAAGCCCAGGTTTGAAGGGCTCGCGGGTCGATGTTCGATTCTTGTGCGTCCCATCGTCTGATCGCGTGGTCGAGACCTTCATCGCTGCAATCAGAATAGAGAACTCCGCCGAAAGGGGGAACGGTTTCAAGCGCACCTCCGCGAGCGAGGGCGATCACAGGTTTCCCGCTGGCGAGCGCCTCCACGGCAGTGATACCGAAATCTTCTTCTCCAGGCATAAGATATGCGCGGCAACGCGCGAATAGTTCACGGACTTCGTGGTCGCTCACCCGGCCGCAGAATTCGATATTCGAGGGCGCGCGGCGTTTCAGCGCCCGAAATTCCGGGCCGTCGCCGACGATTTTCAGTTTTCTGCCGGATTGCGCGAATACGCGCACCGCCGCATCGATGCGTTTGTACGCGACCAGTTCGGAAACGATCAAATAATAATCGTCTGAAGGCTTGGAATAAAACAGCTCGACGGCCACGGGCGGACAGACGACGTGCGCGTCGCGGCGATAGGTCTTCTCTATCCGGCGGCGGACATTTTCGCTGTTCGCGATAAATTCATCGACGCGGGCGGCCGATGCGTAATCCCACAGGCGAAGATAATGCGTGAGCGGCGTCATCAGCGAGCGCTTTGTTCGTGATGCGGTCCATTCATTTCGGTACGCGGGATAGAGATCCCATAAATAACGCATTGGTGTGTGACAGTAGCACACGTGGCGCGCTCCGGAGGGTACCACGATTCCTTTGGCTGGGCCGGATTCACTACTTAGGATGAGGTCGTATCCTCGAAGGTCAAAATTTTCCAGGGCCATCGGAGCGAAGGGAAGCATCGAACGGTAATGGCGGCGAAAAGGCTGCAAGAGCGAGGCAGTAACGCGATGTAACCGGATCGCCGGAGAGACGCGTTCAGGATCATAGAACAACGTAAAAATATCGGCGCCCGGCAAGAGGCGGCAAAGGGCCTCTAAAACTTTCTCGCCGCCGCGCATGTGGAGCAGCCAGTAATGGATAATCGCGGCTCTCATATTTTCATGATCTCGCCCAGCATCGCGGGCCTTGTGCCAACGTTGTATTTTTGCTGTAAAATCACCGCCAAATCCTGGATTCACGGGCTTTCATAGCTTACTCTGACATCAAAACCTTTCTATGCCTGTCGAATTAGTAATGCCGACCGAGCGCGATATATTCCTGGCGGAATTTCCTCTACCGTTGCGAAAAACGCTGTTTCCGCTGGGCTTTCCGTTGGAGCTCTCCACGAACTCCGATGCTGTGATCAGCGCGGCCCAGCAAAGTTGGGACGCTTTTCCTGCCCTGTTTTCAGAGCCACCAGTAAGGCTGAGCCTAGCCGTCACCGAGCACGAGGACGAACGATTGCCGGCGCGCCCAAAATTTCGTACGCACCTCCACTTGATGTCGATTGTTTCCGACGCGCAGAATCAGGTGGTTTGCGATTTCGACAACGGATTGGCCACGGGCTGGATCACGCGGCGAGTGGCGCAGGCCAGCGGATTTTTGAGGCTTCATTTTCTGGAATCCTCGGTCTCGACACTGCTGGTTACAGCGCATCTGGCGCCGATCCACGGCGCGCTGGTAACGCGCCGGGGCGTGGGAGTCGCTCTGTGCGGCGATTCGTTCGCGGGGAAAAGCACGCTGGCATATGCGTGCGCGCGCAACGGCTGGACTTTTATTTGCGATGACGGCGCGTTTCTGCTGCGCGATAGAGGGGAGCGCTATGCCGTAGGAAATCCATACCGCATGCGTTTTCGCGACGATGCGGCATTTCTGTTTCCAGAACTCCGAAATTTTAGAGTCGCCCGCCGCCACAATGGAGCGCTGGGGATCGAAGCGATGACGGGGGATCTGCCGATAACCACGGCGCAGGGCTGTTCGATCGACAACCTGGTGTTTTTGCGGCGATCCCGCGCCGGGCGGGCGCGAATCGAGCGATTTGACTCGAGCGAAGCGCTGCGATGGCTCGAGAGAGCCACGCTTTTTGGGCCGCACGAGCTACAGGAATCGCAGAGGCACGCATATCGCACGCTGCTGGACGCTGGCATTTGGGAATTGCACTATTCCGATCTTTCCGAGGCGGTGCAGGTACTGGAGCAGTTCGGAGGCGCTCGATGAGAACGACGCTGCTATTCATCATTTTTGCCGCTCCGTGCTGGAGTCAGGCGTCCACTGGAAGTTTAATCGGCGATGTTTCCGATGAGGGCTCCCAGGGGCTTTCGACCATCTCCATCAGCGTGCGGCACGGTGCAACCGGGTTTTCGCGATCGACGATGACGGACAGTCACGGCGGGTATCGCATCGAGGATCTTCTGCCGGGCGAATACACGGTGATCGCGGAACACCCGGGATTTCGTAAGGTGACGGTGTCGTCCATTTTGGTGGAAGTTGACCGCAAGACGCGGCTGGATTTTACGATGCGCGCGGGACCGGAGAGCGATGCGGTCGTAGTGACGGGAAACTCTTCGCCGGTGCAGACGGATGACGCTTCAGAAGGGTATCTGCTGGGCTCCGGCGTGATCAACGACCTGCCTTTGTCGAGCCGCAATATTATCGAACTGGTGACTCTGGGGCCGGGCGCGATTCCGCGGCAACTCGGCGGATTTGTGCATGACATCATCAACGACAAACAGGCGAACCGCGGCGCGGTGGCGTTGAATCCTCCGGTAAACGGCGCGCGATCCTACGACAATCGGTTTATTCTCGACGGCGCAGATAACACGGACCGCAATGCTTTCGCCGTTGCGGTTCTGCCGCCGCTTGAAAGTGTGCAGGAGTTTCGCATTCTGACCTCGCTTGCGCCGGCTGAATTTTCTCAGGGAGGAGGCGCGGTCGTGGACGTGGCGACGAAGTCCGGAAGTCGCGATTTTCATGGAAATACCTTCGAATATTTTCAGAACGAGGCGACCGACGCGCAAGGATTTTTCTCGGTTCCCGGATTGCCGGTGGGCATTGTTCGCCAGAATCAGTACGGCGCCACGCTGGGAGGGCCGGTTCGCTCAAACCAGACATTTTTCTTCGCGTCCTATGAGGGGCTGCGCGGGAGATCGGCCAATCCGACGCAGCATTCGGTACCGACGGCAGAGGTGCGGGCCGGAAATTTTTCGGGCGGTGCGAAAATTTTCGATCCATTAACGCTAAATGCGGCCGGTCTGCGCCTGCCCTTCGCGAACAACACCATTCCTCTCAGCCGGCTGGATCCGAACGTGCAGAACTATCTCGCCAGGTACGAGCCTCTGCCCAATAATCCGGCAAATCACGCGGACGATTATAACGACGCAACGCCCAATCGCGACCATGTCGACAATGGGTCACTGCGCTTGGATCACGCTTGGGGCCAGCATAACCGGCTATTCGCGCGGTACACGATTAACGACGAGCGAAGCTTGCTGGCGGGGTCCTTTCCGGAGCTGCCTACGTCCGAGACCACGCGCGCGCAGCAGTTCGCGATCGGCCATACTTACGCCGCCGCGGAGTGGATCGGAGAAACCCACTTTTCATTTACCCGGCTGCGCGTATTCGATCTGCCCGAAAGCGCCTTCGGGACCAACGTGCTGGCGAGCCTGGGAGTTCTAAACGCGTCCACCAATCCTTACACATTCGGACTGCCCTCACTGGTCGTAACAGATTACGACATGGTTCAGGATTCCGATACCCTACCACAGACCCAGCGCGACAACACGACCTATCTGGGCAGCAGCATCTCGCGGACGCAGGGGCAGCACACCTGGAAGGCCGGAGTTCAATTTACGCACTTCACCATGGCCTATCTACAAAGCCAGTTTGTGCGCGGGCAATATGAGTTCAACGGAAGTTATACCAACGATCCTTCGAATCTTTCGACAACCGGCGATCCGTTCGCGGATTTTCTATTGAGCGATGCTTCGGAGACCACGCGTGACGTAGGCACGACCCAGGCCTATCTTCGTCAGAATGGCTACGCGGTGTTCGTTCAGGACGAATGGCGCGCCACGCCGCGCATCAGTTTAACGATCGGCCTGCGCTACGAATACAACGCGCCGTTCACGGACGATCATGGTACGCTGCTGAATCTGAACTACTCCGATCTTCCGGCTGCTCCGCAATTGCAGGCTGTGAAAACGGGCGTCAATCCGCGCTATCTGGATTTTGCTCCGCGCTTCGGGCTGGCCGCGCGATTGATTGGAAACACGGTGTTTCGGGCGGGGTATGGTATTTTTTATAGCGATGAAACGTCGGTTGAAACCTACGATCTGCTGCGCAACGGAGTCCTAAATGAGATTAATCAGCCACGCGGATTGACGCCTTTGCTGACGCTCGAAAACGGATTTCCGCAAACCGGCTCGACCGGACTGCCCAGTTATTTCGGACTGGATCAGAATGCTAAGACGCCTTATGTGCAGCAATGGTCGGCGAGTCTGCAGCACGAAGCGCCGGGGCACATTTTGACGGAGCTCGCCTATGCGGGCACGAAGGGAACGGATTTGGGCCGCTTCCGCCGTTTCAATACGCCCGCACAGGTGGAAACGGGAACCGATCTTGCGCCGCGCCCGGGTCCTTATCAATCGCTGGTGGCGTTTCCCGAGTTAGGCACGATTTTCCAACGCGAGCATCTCGCCAATTCAATTTTTCACTCGCTTCAGATCAAAGGCGAAAAGCGGTTGTCGAACAACCTGGCATTTCTAACCAGCTTCGTGTGGGCCAAGTCCATCGACAACGCGGACGATATCATTCAGGGACAGTACGAAAGCTGGGGCGCGCAGGATGAGCGCAATTTACATCTGGAGCGCGGACTTTCGTTTTTCGATGTTCGATACCGCTTCAGTACAGGATTCGTCTATTCGATTCCGGGCGCCCCGCTTTTACGCTCCGCGCTGAAAAACTGGCAACTGAGCGGAAACGTTACATTGCAAACCGGCACCCCTCTGAACCCGGTGTATTTTGCCACAGACTACGCAAATTCGGGTACGCCGAATCGGCCGAACATCGTGCTCGGCCAGAGTCTTCTCAACGCCGATCCGACGGCAGATCATTTTTACAATCCAGCGGCGATCTCCGCGCCCGCGCCCTATACCTTCGGCGACGCGGGCCGGGACATTCTTCCGGGGCCAGGAAATGAAGTGGTGGATCTGGCGCTGCATCGACGATTGTATCTATCCGAACATCGAACGATCGAGGTGCGGGGCGAAGCATTCAATTCGCTGAATCACCCAAACATCGGCGTACCCGGCCCGTATCCCGATTTCGGGCCGTTTTACGGAAAAGCATTTTCAGCGGGTAATCCGCGCCGTATGCAGTTCGCGGTGAGATACGATTTCTGACATCTTCGGCGCACCAGCTTCCCGTATACATGAGCGCGCCTCTCGCGGCGCTGCAGTTTTCGTCGCCCGATAGCGGTTCGCTGGCGAAACTCACGGAACAGGAATGGAGGCGCGCCCTGCATTTTTGCGACCGGGCGCAGCTCACGCTGCCCTTAGCGCTGCGTTGGCGCGATTGTCTGCCCCCCAATATTCGCGCGCGAACGGATCGCAACCTGGCCGGCAACGCCGAACGGTGGCAGCGCGTTCAGACCGCCTATCGGCAATTGGCGGACCCATTCGAACGCGCTGGAATCGAGGCCCTGGTGCTGAAGGGCTTTTCGCACTGCCCGGGGTTCGTGCACAATCCGCGTTGGCGTCCGCAATACGACATCGATTTGCTGCTGAAGAAGGAGCAACTGCTGCGCGCTCGTGATCTGGTGAAGTGGCTGGGCTATGAGCCTCTGCGGGCGTCGAGCGAGCGAGTAGATCATTTGCCGACGATGATCCGAAAGACTGGATGGCAATGGCGCGGAGATCTCTTCGATCCCGACATACCTCTAGCACTGGAGCTGCATTTCCGCCTGTGGGATCAGCGCACGGAGCACTTCAACCCGGCTGGCCTGGATCAATTTTGGGAGCGCCGCGAACAGCGTCAATTAGAGAACCTCTCCTTTACAGCGCTTCATCCGGTGGACGCGGTTGGCTATGCATCGCTGCATTTGTTGCGACATCTTTTGCGCGGCGATGTGAGGGCGTTTCACGTTCATGAACTCGCTACGTTGCTGCACCAAACCGCTGGCTGCGACTCCTTCTGGTGCACATGGCAGGAATGGCACGATCCATTTCTTCGCCAAGTAGAAGCGATCTGCTTCGGGCTCGCGCAGCGATGGTTCGGTTGCAGCTTACACCCCGCGGCGTCCGAACAAATCGAGCTGCTGCAGCCCGAAGTAAATCGATGGCTGGAGTACTGCGCCTTCTCACCCTTGATGCATCTGGCGCGGCCCAACAAAGATGAACTGTGGCTGCATTGGAGCTTGATCGATTCGCCGCGGGCGCGATGCTCGATGCTCTATCGACGGCTGATTCCAGCGGCGCCCCAAGGACCCGTGGACGCCGTGCATCTGCCCGATAGCGAAATAACGTGGCGCATCGCTGTGCGGCGCAGATGGCGCTATGCGAGCTATGCCTTGTCGCGAGTGACGCACCACACGGTGGCGCTGCCCGGCGTTGCGATCGGCGCTCTCGAATGGTTTGCGGGACTGAGAAGTCAGTATTGGATTTTCTTCCTCACGGCGGCATTCTTCAATTTTGGGATGTTCGTGTTTTTCTTTCTTTATAACCTGTACCTGTTACAACTGGGATTCCGGGAAAATTTCCTGGGGCTGATATCCGGAGTGATGACCGCGGGCAGCTTGACGGGATGTATTCCGGCAGCGGCGGCAATCCGGCGATTTGGAATCCGCCGGACTCTGTTCGCGGCTTTTATTGCAGTTGCATGCTTCTCCACTTTGCGTGCGATAGTTCCTTTGGCGCCGGCGCTGGTCGCTCTCGCATTCGTAGGTGGATTGGCTGCATCCACGTGGGGTGTCGCCATCGCCCCGGCGGTTGCGCAGTTGACCAGCCAGCGTAATCGCTCACTGGGCTTTAGTCTGATCATGGCGTCCGGTGTCGGTATCGGCGTGTTGGGCGGATTCGTCGGCGGCCATCTTCCCGGCAAATTCGCGAGACTCCTGGTATCGAGCGTCGAAGGTTATCGGGCGTCGCTGCTGTTCGGCTGCGGAATGGTGCTGCTGGCCCTGGTGCCGCTTTCGCGACTGAAAATCGAAGCTGCGCCGGTGAGCGAGCCTGTTTTCCGGCGTCCCAACCCGGTGCTCATGAGATTCTTCATTGCCATGGTGGCGTGGAATCTGGGAACGGGCGCGTTCAATCCGTTTTTCAGCGCGTTTTTCGTCCACTTGAAATTTTCGACCGAGCGAATCGGAGGATTGTTCTCTATCGTCCACCTGGTGCAGGCCCTTGCTATGCTGGCCGCGCCGGTCGCGATCCGTCACCTCGGCTTGGCGCGCGGAATTTCGATCATGCAGCTCGGAACAGCGTTATCGCTCGGCGGACTGGCACTTTGCAGCGGGTGGACTCAGGCGTCGTTCGCCTACGGCGGCTATATGGTCTTTCAGTACATGAGCGAACCGGGCTTATTCGCGCTGCTGATGAATAGCGTGCCTGTGGCCCAGCGAGCGGGCATTTCCGCGCTCAATATGATCGTGATATTCGCGGCGCAAGCGGCGGCGGCGGGCGTTGCCGGGTGGCTGATCACTCGCTTCGGGTATCCACCGGTCCTGCTTGCGGCTTCAGTGATCTGTGGCGCTGCGGCACTCCTGTTTCGAGGGCTAAGGGCGGAACGCATCGCGCCATCAGATCCGTGATTCGCTGTCGATAATGCCCCACCGTGTAGTGAGTCTCCCATTCCCGGCGCGCGTTCCGGGCCACGCGGCGCAGCGTCTCCGGATCGCAATCGAGAACATACCGTAACGTCGCTCCCAAGTCGGGGGTCAGAAAGCCGGTGATTCCATTCTCGATCACCTCCGGTATTCCGCCTACTGGAAATGCCACCACGGGAAGCCCTGCCGAGAACGCTTCGAGAAGAACGCGCGGCATGCCTTCCATCTTGGACGGCATCACCAGAATATCCAGATCCCGCATCACACTCCCGACGTCCTCCTGCCAGTCCAGAAACTCAACCGGCAATCCCGAGGCGAGGCGGAGGACCTCACGGTAATAAGAACGATCTCCGAATAGAGGCGCACCGCAGATAACGAATCGAGCATTGGAAAGGAGCGCTGCCGCACGAAGAAATTCCCATTGCCCTTTCTCGGGCGCGATCCGTCCGATCAGACCGATCCGCCGCTTCTCAAAACTTCGCTCGATAAATCCGATATCCGCCGTCCCGTTGGGAATTACGTGGATTCGCTCGCCTGGTATAGAATTTTTGAACGATTGCGCCACCGCATCGCAGCATGCGGAGACGATGCCTCGCGATCGCCGCAAAGCCCATCTCTCCAGATATAAAGCGGCGCCTTGTTCGACGCAATGATGCGCGTGAAATAACAAGCGAACGCGCCCCCTCGCCGCCAATGCCGCGGCGGGGAGCAACCGTGGACCGTTCACGTAAACCAGGTCGATTCCATCGAGAAGTTCAGCGATCTTGGCGGTCTGCCGCGGCAGATCGGCGGCGAACTGCAACACATCCCCGGCGGATTTGCGGCCCGCACGATAAGGACCGCACGGAATCTGATCGACGGGCATTCCGCGTCGATGAAGAATTTCGAATAACGGACCCGGCGGGAGTGCCGCGCGCGCAGTCCAGTCCCGCTCCTCAATCGCTGGTAGAAGATCGAGCAGACAGCGCTGCGCGCCGCCAAGCACACCGAATTGATCCAGAAAAAGGATATTCACTTGTGGCGCACCGCCAGCGCCAATACGCACATATACACCGGCAAGACGCGCCAATAGGTGAGCAAATCCGCGGAAAACATCTGCACGATCTGTCCCGTCCAAAAACACAGCATCCACGTTCCGCAGAACGATCGTCGTGCGTCCTCAGACTGCGACGCGCGATAGGAGCAGCGGATCACAGCGATGTTCCAGAGCATGAGTGCCGCTAGGCCGGCGATGCCGGTTTCAATCAGCATGCTGAGGTAGGTATTGTCGGCAATCGTCGTCTGTCCAATGAACTGCGAGTAAGGTAGCGTCTTGTAGCCGATGCCGAAAATCGCATGCCAAGGATGGGCGAGTAGAAACTGAGTAAGAATCCTCCAACTCTGAACACGCCCTGAAAGAATCGCGTTTGGCGACTCAAGAAAATATGAAAACGACTGCGTGATTCTTAGCCAGTACGCCCTCGCGAATAGAGGAAACACTCCAAACAGCAGCAAGAAAGCCGCGCCGCCAGAAACACCCGCGGCGGCGAACAATCGCACGGGCCGCACCCGCTTCCGATTCAACCACAACAGCACCAGAATCCCCACAGCGAGATTTAGCAGCGATGCGCGTGAGTAGGACAAGACCAGCGCCGCGGCTATCGCCACTCCGCCAGCCAGCATCGCCACCAATGAAACCGGCCTTTGCGAAGGATGACGAAACAACGCGACGGCGATCATTTCTAAAAAGAACGCGCACAGGTTCCCCAGCGTGCTCGCCTCATAAAACACGCCCTGCGCGCGCCGGAAGACTCCGGATTCGAGCCATATGAACTGCGGCCCATATCCCCCCGGCGCGGGGAATTGAAAATAAAAGTCAAGGCACGCGAACACTGCCGATCCGACCGCTGCCCACCATAATACCCGCACAATGCCAAATGGGACGCAGCCGGAGCGGACGAAGAAAAATACGTACACCGAGATTCCGAACAGTATCGCGCGCGCCGTGCTGGCGGCGGCGATGGAGATGCCGGAATAAATAGCCGCCATCGCGACACTCGCGGCAATCGCGGTAAACAGCGCAATCAGCGAACTGCCTAAGCGGTCGACGGGCATCCGCGGCGTATGAACCAGTCCGATGAGAAGTCCGAAGGCGGCGAATAGGAGGGCGACGTGAGGACCCGCATCGCCTATCTCCAGCGGCAAAGGAGGCAGCAGCAGCGCCGCGGCAAAGAATAACACCAGCCACCGCCCGGGCCCGAACAGCATCCAGCTCAGTAGGAGCAGGGCAAGCATCGCTGCGGCCACAGACGCAGTGAGAACGCTTCCCGATATCACTGCGATTGTCGCGGCGCAGGATCCCGTGACGATGCCGGCCGCGACCTGGAAGCGCGGCCGTTCCAGGTTGAAGTTCATCAGACCCGTCGTCTCCCGTACGAAAACGCGACGGTCAACCAAGCCAGCATTGCGATCAGAGTCAACAGAATCGTCGCGAGTATATTTAACGGGATGTTAGGCGAACTGGGGCGCTGCGGCACCACGCCAGGATCGATCACGCGCAGCCTTTCGCCGCGCGTCCCCGCGGTTGCACGCAGTTCGCGAAGGCGCGCACTGGAGCTTTCACTCGCCGCCTGCGACATCTTCAATTCGGCCTCGAGCTTCTGGCGTTCCGCGGCCCTCTTGGACGCCAACGCGCTGTTCAGCTCGATACGTTTGTCCAATTCGGCCGCTCTCTTCTCAAGCTCCGCCGCCCTCGCGCGGAATCCCGGCAAATCGGGGGCAAAATCCGGCTTGTGCTCATATTCCGCGATATCGCCGCGCGCCTCGATCAAGGACTGGTGAACCTTTTCGAGCAGATCGACATCGGATTCTATCTGCGGTTGGAGCGCTGCGCCCGGCTCTCTCGCCGCGTTTTCCGACCAAACCTGTTGCGCGCGGTCCAGCCTTCGTTGCGCTTCCTCCGCTTGCCGCTCCGCCTCTCCCGTCACCTCGCGATCGGTCGCCGCGCTTTGACCCCGGCTTAACTTCACCGTTTCCTCCGCCACATAATTAACGAATTGCTGTGCCAGTTCAGCATCGCGCAGCGTCGCACTAATTTCCAGGATTTTCGTATCGCGAAGCTTCGCCACCTTCAACACTTGTTGCTTCAGCGATTCCATGCTTGCCGCTTTTTCTACCGAAGCCAGGTGGAAATGTTCCGCCGCACCCGCGAAAAGCGTGTCGCTTGACGCGAATCGTTCATAGGTTCTGAGCGATTCCAAATACACAGGGCTGACCGCCGTAGCGGTTCGCACGTCGTTGCCGGAGGGCGGTTCGATTACGATGCTCGCCGTCGCCGTGTAGCGCTTCGGAAGCAGCAGGCTTAGAGCTAACGAGAGTATCAGTGCGCTGGCGCACGCTGCCGCGATCAGACGCCAGCGACGTCTCAGGTAGTCGAGATATTCAAATGCGTTTTTCGACGAATCGCCGTACTCGGAATCACCGCGGCGCTCGTATTTATAGTCGGTATGCAACTTTGCGTGCTCCTGATTGTCGCGCTGGTCCCCGCCGCCATAGCGCCAGGGCTGCTTTCCGCTTTCGATATTACGCCGAAAATCGCGATTCTCCTATTTTGCGAATCGGCCTTGTTACTATTCTGTAAACAAGTTGTGAACGGCATTGGAGCGCTCTATAAATCGTCCCCGGGACGGCTCTTCATATACGCTCTTGCAGCGCAATGGTTATCGAGCGGCCTGTCAACGCTCGTGTCTTCGAACCCCAGACTTTCAGAGGTGGGCAGCAGTTGGCGCCGCGATGGTTTGATTGCGGAATCAGCCATTCTCGTCTTCGCGCTGATTGTGGCTGGATGGCTGTTGCAGGATCGCGCTCGGGTTCGCATCGTACTGCGGACCGCCGTGATCACCGGCGCTGCCGCATCGTTATATGGGATTGCCCAGTATTTCGGTTGGGATCCCCTGCTGCCGTCGAAGGCGTACCAGGCGGGCGAAGGAATCTTCACCATCGTTCGGCCGCCCGCCACCTTCGGGCACGCGGATTATTTTGCGAACTGGCAGGTCATGGTCGTGTTTCTCGCGCTTGCTCTGCGACCCTTCGATAATATTCTCGCGAACCTGGCCATTGTCCTGGGAATCTTCGCGATTATTTTGAGCGGCACCCGATCGGCGATGCTTGGCCTTCTCGTCGGCGCAATCGTATACATCGTGATCGCGCGGCCGCGTCTGGATCGAAGGACGAGTCTCATCCTAGCCGCTGGCCTCGCCTGCTTCGCCCTGCTGTATACTTCTCCGGCAGGCGAAAAGTTGAGGGCGCGCGTACATTGGTCGCTGGACGATATTCACGGTGGTGCGCGCTTGTTGCTGTGGAGGGATTCTTTGCACATGGCGGCGCGACGGCCGGCTCTCGGGTACGGGCCGGAAACATTCACTACGCAATTTCCGCCTTTCGAATCTGTGGAACTGTCCCGTGCGCATCCCGATTTTTATCACGAATCGCCGCACAACATGTTTCTCGATGCGCTAGTCTCGCGAGGAATTCCCGGCGTTATCGCTCTGCTCGCGCTGTGCATATTTGCATTGTGGTCCGCACGAAAAAATGCTGCATTAGCCGCGGCGCTTTCAGGCGCCATCGTCTGTCAACAGTTCATAGTGCTGACGATTCCGACCGCTCTCTACTTCTATCTGCTTTTTGCGGTGATGATTGCCGAAACCATTCCACAACTACCACTCGAGCCTCGACGATTCCCTTGGGTTCTCACGCCGGTTGCCGCTGCCCTCGCGATGGTTTTCTTCGTGTTTGGCGCTCGCCTGCTAATCGCCGACCGCACGATGGCGCTCGTGGAGCAGCACGTCATATCTGGCGACGTCACCGGTGCCGTCGACGCATATCGGATGGTCCGGCGATGGGAACCTGGGGGAGGCGACACCGATCTACGCTACTCGCGTGCGATGATTCGGCTCGCTACAACAACTTCCGCGTTCAAGACCAGCGTGGCCGCGGCGCAGCAGGCTTACGAATCCGCACTTCGCGCCACTCATACCGCCGAAGATCGCCAAAATGCCTGGTATAACCTCGCCACCATCGCCGCTGTTCGAAATGACCGAATTGGAGTGGAGGACGCACTCCGACGAGCCGTTATCTGCGCTCCGAATTGGTTCAAGCCGCACTGGACACTGGCGCAGTTTCTCGAACTCACTGGACGCCACGCCGAGGCGCGCCGCGAAGCTTCGCTTGCGATTGGTTTGAACGGCGGACACGACACCGAAGTGACGGCCACCTCCCAGCGAATTCTGAGCCTGCCGTGAAGTTTCACAATTTCTTTACCAGCCTCACATTAAACCGTCGCACGGGTCGCCTATAGTTGGCCCAGGGACTACTTTTCTATGCGAATCTTTTCTGTTCTGCTACTGGGCGCGTCGTTCGCGGCGGCTCAGAGCATCCTTCCTACCATTGCACCGAACGGCATCGCCAACGGAGCGAGTTTTCAGGCGATACCGCTGACCCCGGGGGCTCTATTCTCCATCTTCGGTTCAGGACTCGCTTCGCAAACAGCGAGCGCAAGCACGATTCCCTTCTCCCGCTCGCTCGGCGGAGTCACAGTTCAATTCGTCAACGGATCTACCACCATAGACGCTCCCATATCGTACGTTCAGCCAGGCAGCGGCACCAGTTCACAGATTAACGCGCAAGTGCCGTGGGAATTGACTGCGCCCGGAACCTCCGCGACAGTCAACGTGGTGGTGTCGAATAATGGAGTCCCGTCCGTTCCCACTCCGGTGAATATTGCGCCGTTTTCTCCTGGAATTTTCGGGTTTAACAGCGCAACCGGCACATTGGCGCTGGCGTATACATATGCTGACGGGATGTTCGCATGGCCGGCCAATGCGGTCCAAGGGCTCACGACGCATCCAGCTGCGCCTGGCTCGCTGCTCATAGTCTACGCCACCGGACTAGGCGCCGTAAACCAAACCATTGACGATGGGGCCGCAGCCGGAAACGTGTTGACATCGGTTAATACACCGCCTGTGGTGCTGATCGGAGGGATTAGCGCGCAAGTCCAATTTGCCGGGCTCACCCCCCAGTTTCCAGGCGTGAATCAACTGAATATCATCGTGCCGCAGAACGCACCGATAGGTAGCTCGGTGCCCATTCAAATTCAGGTCGGCGGTATCACGTCGCCGGCTACCTTCACGATCGCAGTGGGCAATTAGTGGACCGCTTCCTAACGCCGGCGTTTTCCTGATGCCGGCGTCTTTTAACCAGCCGTCGCCGCGTCCGAAAGAATAACGCTGGAAAAGTCCGCAACAGGATGGACGCATAAGACAACTGTCAAGACGTTTACAGGTTCCGGGTCCGGCTCCGCTTCGGAGACTGATCCTGTTCCGGCCCACGGCCGCTGACCCGGGCCGAATTGGCGAAATACTATGGCACGAGTGGCCCGGAAGCGATGTCCGAGGCCGGGTATGACGGGTCTGTGGCATACACAGGGACTCACCAGCACCATCTCGCCCGAAACGACATGTCAAAGTTGCGGGATCTCATCAATGGAATGTTTTCGCAGGAATCGCGCCAAAGGGCTTGTGACTCTCTGGTCGCGGGGGTCTTTATCGTCCTTCGAGAGTTCGGCGAAAATAAATTCCACCGACAGCCCGACCCGCGGGCTCATGACACATCGTTCAGAGCTTTCGTACCCAAAATAAACGGCCTCCTTGCCCTGACGGGCAAATGCGCAATGAAGGGCGATCGTCCGGCTCGCAAGAAAATCGCGGCACCAGACACGGCGATCACGGGAGGCCGCTACCCGCAACCCCCACCCTCCGTTCTTTGCACTGCGAACAGAATATTCTCTGGTTTCGAGTATAAGAGCCCTCCGCGCTTCCCGAAGCTTTGTACCGTAACTTTGCAGCCATTTTAATTTGCGTGGCTCCATAAGAAGACGATTTCCCGAGTCCAATCTTCCCGTCGTCCATAACTTGTAAAAGAGCTGTAAAACAAGCACAGCGCTTCCGCAAGTTGTTCTCTTCAGCCGCCCGTCGGTTATAATCGTCGTAATTCGCTTGTGCAAACGGTTTTAGTCATCGACGACGACGCCATTCTGCTGGATAGCATCGGCCTTCTCCTCGAGACAGAGGGTTTTCATCCAGTACTCGTTTAGGACGGCATGCAAGGTTTTCGCCAGGCCCTCACGCAGAAGCCAGCTCTTATTCTGGGACCTCCGCATGCCGGGTATGAGCGGTGTTGAAGTCTGCAAACAACTTCGCGCTTCGGGAATGAAAACGCCGCTGATGTGCTAAGCGCCCAGGTGACGAAATCGATAAGGTACTGCTGCTCGAAATCGGCGCCGATGATTACGTGATTCAGCCGTTCGGCACGCGCGAACTACTGGGCATTCGGGCTCTGCTGCGGCGTGAATCGGCAAGCGATAACAAGGTGCTGGCGTTCGCTAACGTAGAAGTCGATTTCACCCGCCGAATTGTCTCCAAAAAAGGCGAGGAATTGAAGTTCACCAGAGCCGAATACAATCTGCCCACCTACTTTCTTCAGAATCCCGACCGCGCGCTGAGCCGCGATATGATTCTCAATTCGATGTGGGGCTATGAGTCTTTTCCGAACACGCGCACCGTGAATGCACACGTGGTCCGATTGCGGCAAAAACTGGAGCCGGACGTCGCGAGCGCACGCTATTTTTGACTCTGACGGGGTCGGCTACCGTTTACTCCCCTAATGAATCGCACGATTCGATCGTCGAGGATACGGAGCCGGTCAGCCAGGCCGGCCATGCGATCAGAGTCAAAAGTATAGCCGCGACGATGTTAGGCGAACTGGACGCTGGGGCACCGCCTCAGGATCGATTTCGCGAAGTCGTTCGCCACGTGTTCCGGCCGTCGCACGCAGTGCGCGACGATGTGCACTGGAGCCTTCACTCGCCGCCTACGCCATCTTCAAATCCACATCGAGCTTCGACCGTTCCACGGGCCTCTTGATGCCAATTCACCATTCAGTTCGATACGCTTGTCTTTCTCCAACTCCGGCGCCCTTGCGCGTAATTCCCCGCAAATCTCCCTGAGAATCAGGATTATGCTCATATTTAGCGATATCGCTGCGGGTCTAGATCAAGGACTGGTAGACCTTTCGAGGAGTCGACATCGAATTCTATCTGCGGTTGAAGTGACCCGCCCGGCTCACTCTCCGCAGTTTCGCCCAACGCTCTCGCGCGCTGTCCAGCCTTCGTTCCGCTTCCGCCGCTACGAGCCCGCGATTCCTTGTTGCTTATGGGACGGGTTATAACCCCTGGAGTGAATCGGGGATTGAGCGCTAGCGCTACCACGCTCCATTACCGTGAAATATCGCCGGCAGCGTACGCAACAGAATTGAGAAGTAAGTCCGTGCGCTCAGGCTATGCACCAGTTCGAGGTCCATTGCGGCTCGTTCCGGAAATTTAACCGCGCTTCGACCCCGGGTCTGCCATATGCCGGTTATGCCAGGCCTCACTGAAAGTAATTCGCTGGCGTGAGGGCCGTAGTAGCGACTGACTTCGCTGCGGGTCAACGGCCTGGGCCCTACCAGCGACATCTCCCCGCGCGCCACATGCCACAACTGCGGAAGCTCGTCAATGGAGTGACGCCGGATGATCCTCGCAAAATGGCTGGTGACCCTAGGGTCATCGGGATCCTTCGATCCCCGAACCGGCTCCGCAACGACGTATTCGACCCATCCCCGCTCGCGCACATCCGGCGTCCGCCGCGTCCACATCGTCCTCAGCTTCCACACCCAAAGAAGCTCTCCGGCCTTACCGACGCGTTGATGAGCGATAAAGGGCGATCTTCGAGACAATACCGACACGACGACCGCGGAAATGCCGATCACAGGGCAGGCTGCAATCAGGAATAGCACGCCGAACGCGCGCTCCACACGTTCCATAAAAAGCTTCCTCAAACGTCGAGTATATGACTGGCCGGGGCTCTGAGGAAGAGAGCTACTGTATTTTTGCAGCCATTTTACATTCGTTGGACGGTCGGCTCAATCCAGGCGTGATCGCTGGTGGCGGCCAATGGAATCGGGGGGGAGCGGTTGGCGTCAGGAAGGGCGCTTCCCCGACCCGCTTCCTTCCTCGCCCGATCGCCTGATATGAAGGCGATCTCAACGCTCCGGAATCAATATGTCCTATACTGTTCGCCCAAGACTTCGCGCGACGGCAATACCGGTGCGTTCAAGTGAAGCTCGCCAAGAAAGCTAGGCTGCCGCCGTTGATGGCGGTATTCGTACTGGCGGAGTGACGGTGAACGTAGGTGGAACGCCGGCGCCTCTGATCTACGCCAGCAGCACCCAGATTAATGCGGTCGTACCCTATGAGATATCGCGCCTGCTTGCGCTTCCCGTGTCGGTCACTTACCAGGAACAGGGTTCGAACGGATTTACTGTCGGAGCGGCGCCCGCCACGGTTTTTTGGGCACTTTTGCCCGGTGCGTTTTCCGTTGTGGGTGCAGCCGGCATCATGGCGACGAAAGATGTGGAGCATGCCCAAATGCTACACAAGGCGTTTACGTAAAGTTTACGTGTCGCCACTCTACTTTGCATATAGTTGATATTTAATATAGGTGGAGGCGGCGGGACTTGAACCCGCGTCCGAGAAAGTCTACCGCGATAAGACTACGTGCGTTTCCGGTTCGGTATTTTTCGTCCGCCCCATAAGGCACCGGCAAGAGGGAAGCGGCTTAGCCTGATTGGTCTCGGCTTTCAGCTTCAGACGGAAGCTTTGGGCCTATCCTGCGAAATGACGTCCACGAGCCGCGTGCAAGCCCACGACCCAGGACGGCGACCTAATTAATTAGGCTGCGTAAGCAAACTGCTGATTATTGGCAGTTGTTGTTTTCCGATCGTTTTACGGGAGCTCGGAACCCGGCACGACTCACCACGACAGAATCAATCCCGTCGAAACCGTTGCGCCCCCCTTCCCTTTCAGTTTAGCATCGATAGAAGACAATGCCGCGGACGACCTCGAAGCCCGACACCGGAACGCAGAAGTCGACCGAGGAGCAGGATCAGCTCACGCCTCTCTTCCATGTCGTTCTATTGAACGACGACGATCACACCTACGATTACGTGATCGAAATGCTGGCCGCGATTTTCTGCGTCTCCGCCGAGACCGCGTTCCAGCACGCGGTCGAAGTGGATACCACCGGCCGCACGATCGTCATGACCTGCGAGCGCGAACAGGCGGAATTCGGCCGCGATCAGATCCACGCTTATGGAGCCGATCCGCGCATGCCGCAATCGAAAGGTCCGATGACCGCGATTATCGAGCCCGCGGGACACGCACGCTAACTTATTTTTTCTCGCCAGCCCAGTAATAGCCGTCGCGCGTCGTGATCCTCAAATCTCTGTGCTTCACGCGGACCACGATCTGATGAAAGCCGGGCTGCCCGACGTTCGTAGGCGAATAGGTCAGCATGTACTCGCTATGCAGCGTTTCGCTGATCCTCGATATCGCGTGTTCCAGATCCTTTTGGGTCATGAAGGAATAGGAATGGCCTCCGGTATAACGGGCGTAAACCGTCAGCGGGTTGGGAATGAAAACGCTTTTCGCAAGGTCGAAAATCTGTGTGAACGCCGGCACCCAGTTGCCCATATCGTTCTGCGAATCGGTGGTGGGGGTCTGAATCACTCCGGCGGTAATCGGCCGCGCCTCCGGAGGAATCGGGTTCGGACGATTGTACTGCGGCGTCGCCGTCAGATCGGAAATGAGCTTCGAAATATCGATGGGATAAATGGTCACCTGGGCGAAATCCGCCGCCATCATTACTTCGCGCGTGTTCATTTCACTGCCGCCGTTTTTGTTTTGCGCGATCACGATGATGATGCGATGGCGCTTCGGATCCTGGTCGCGCAGCAGGTTGATTGCGCTCATCACCGCATCGTTCACCACCGACTGGGAGCTTCCCGTGTGGATCTTCTTAAGTGCGGGCGACAGTTTATCGAGATCCGCGGTCATGGGCAGGATGGTCTGAATCCGGTGATCGAACGCCATCACTGCCACTTCGCCTGAATCGCCCAGTAGCTGCGACTGCACCATGTTGCCCAGCCTGTCGATCTTCGGCAGGAAATGCTCCACGCTGCTGTTGGCCTGAATCACCAGGACCAGCGAGATCGGATGGGAGGTGATGTCCTCGGTGACCGACTGCGGACGGTTATTGTCATACAGCTCGAAATCGTAAGGCGTCAGGCCGTTCACCGGGTCGTCGTTCCTCTCCGTCACCGACACGGGAACCAGAACCAGCTTCAGCGTGGTGCTGAATTTCGCGACGTCGTCCGGCTTCGGCGGTGGCTGTTGCGGAGTTTGAGCGGCCGTCAATCCCGCAACGCAGATCAGCGCAAGGAGCTTCTTACTCACACTACATTTGATGCTACGATCAGGCACCGAGTTTCTCCTTATGTTCCGTCCGCCCATGTAACAACTCTACGACATGCGGAATAAGACCGGCCACCGCGTTCAGCGAATCCACCGCGCCGCGCGGCGAGCCGGGCAGCATCACGATGAGCGTCGACCCTCGCGTGACCGCTCCTCCGCGCGACAGCGGAGCGAACTTGGTGGACTTCAGCCCTTCGCTGCGCATCAATTCACCGAAGCCTGGAACGTCCCGCTCCGCGATCAGCTTCACGGCTTCCGGGGTGACGTCGCGAGGGGCAAGTCCGGTTCCACCGGTCGAGAGAACCACGTCGCAGCCACCGAAATTCGCGATGGTTTTGGCGATCAGCGTTCGATCGTCGGGAACCATGGCCTTCTGGACTACGGTCCAGCCGAGCTCGATCGCGCGCTGCTCCAGCGCGGGCCCGGAAAGGTCCTCGCGCGTTCCGGCCACAGCCGAATCACTGATCGTGACGATGGCAACTTTGATCAACGCTTGAAATCCCCCGATTTGCCGCCGGTTTTACTCAGCAAGTAAACGTCCTGTATCTCGATCGACTTATCCAGCGCCTTGGTCATATCGTAAACCGTGAGCGCGGCGACGGCAGCGGCGGTCAGGGCTTCCATCTCGACGCCGGTTTTGCCGGTGATGGAAACGGTAGCAGTAATGCGCACGCCGGTTTTCTCGATCTTCGCGTCAACATCGACGTGCGAAATCAGCAGAGGGTGGCACATCGGAATCAGCTCCGACGTTTTCTTCGCCGCCGCAATTCCGGCGAAGCGGGCTACTTCGAGAGGGTTTCCTTTTGGATTTTGCGGCAGTTGTTTCAGCACACCGGGCCGGATTTTCACGAATGCTTGAGCGATCGCGGTGCGCTTGGTTTCGGCCTTCGCCGAAACGTCCACCATGCTCGCGCGGCCCTGTTCGTCGTAATGGGAGAGTTTCTTCATTTCAGCAGCACGCGAATATCGTCGCCCTCCTTCCAGGATTCCCGATCCGCGTCCGCGACTAAAAACGCGTTGGCGCGCGCCAGCGCCGGGATGTCGCCCGAGCCCTGCCAGCCAAGAGGTTCGATCGACGATCCATTGTCGCTTAATCGGGCAGGCAGAAAGCGAGTGAGGCCGATTTTGTGACGGAAATCACGGGTCAGCTTCGCGCGAAGCAACGGCAGCATCGGCTCATCCAGGCCTGCGAGCCGCTCGATAGCGGCGCGAGCGAACAGCTCAAAGGTCACCATCGTCGATGCGGGATTGCCCGGGAGGCCGAAGAAGAATTTTTCGCGCACCGCTCCAAAAACCAGAGGCTGGCCGGGCTGGATTTTCACGCGCGTAAAGAAAAACGTTGCGCCGAGGTCGGCGAGCACGCGCTCGACGATGTCGTATTTACCGGCGGAGACTCCTCCGGAAAGGAGCAGCAGATCCGCCTCGAGGCCTTGTTCTATGGACGCGCGCGTGGATTCGTAGGAATCGCGGGCGATGGGTAAAATCTCGGGCATGCCGCCTGCGCGGCGCACTTGCACGGAGAGCGACCACGCATTCGAGTTGCGGATCTGATGCGGCAGCGGCGCGATGCCGGCTTCCACAATTTCATCGCCGGTGGGGAGAATCGCGACGTGCGGCTGCCTGAAAACCTGGACTCGCTCGCGTCCGACCATGGCCAGGACGCCGATTTCGGCGAATCCCAGCTTGCGGCCTTTCCGGAGGACCGCTTCGCCGGACTTAGCCTCTGTGCCGCGCGGCGTAAAATTTTCTCCCGATTTTATGGAGCGGGAAATTGCGACGCGATGGTCGCGACACTCGACGTGCTCCACCATGACGACTGCATCGGCGCCGCGGGGCAGGGGAGCCCCGGTCATGATTTCGACCGTACTTCCGGAGCTCACTTCGCCATCGAACAGTTCTCCGGCTCGCACTTCGCCTGTGACCGTTAGTTCCCCGGGCACATCCGCGGCGCGCACCGCGAAACCATCGCGGGCGGAGCGGTCGAATGGAGGATAATCGCGATCGGCGGAGACGTGTTCGGCGAGGACCCGCTCTGCTGCGTCGAGAACGCGAACTTCCTCAAGCGACCCCCGCCCTGGTTGGACCTCGCGCAATACGCATTCGCGCGCTTCCTGGAACGTCATAAAAACCAGTACACAGACTGAAGTGTGTGCCGCCTCTGGATTAAGGTGGCACAGGCTTCAGCCTGTGAAACAGATAACCGTGTCATATGCCGACGATTGTATGTCTTTTAATCGAGGACGCCTTCCCCGTCGATTCGTCGACGGAGATGATCACGGAATGCAATTCCGCGCCGTGCCTCGCCGCCTCCATCCGCACCGGCATCTGCGTCAGGAATTTTTGCAGCACGATGTCCTTATCGACCCCGATCACTCCGTTATACGGACCGGTCATGCCGACATCGGTTTGATAGGCGGTGCCACCGGGTAGAATGCGCGTGTCCGCTGTCGGGATGTGCGTGTGCGTGCCGATCACGGCTGAAACGCGCCCATCCAAATACCATCCCATGGCGACTTTTTCACTGGTGAGTTCGGCATGGAAGTCGACGAACTTCACTTTAACTTCGGAACGCAGATCGGCAAGCAGCGCGTCCGCTTTTCGAAACGGGTCGTCCGTCGAAGGCATGTAGGCTCGTCCTTGCAAATTGATGATGGCGCAATCGACTCCGTTGCGAGCCTCGACCACCACGATGCCAGCGCCCGGGAGCTCCGTCACATAATTCGCAGGACGAAGCAGGCGCGGCTGACGTGCGAAGTAATCGTAAATCTCGCGCTTGTCCCAAATATGGTTGCCGCTGGTGAGCACGTCCAGGCCGTAGCCAAACAGCTCATCGGCCAGCTGCGGAGTAATGCCGAAACCTCCCGCCGAATTTTCTGCATTGGCGATAGTGAGGTCGATTTTCTCGGCCGCGACGATTTCCTTCAAGTGGCGGGCCACAATCGACCGGCCAGGAGAGGCGAAAATGTCGCCGATGAAAAGTAGATTAGTCAGGAGCGCACCACACAGCCGTCCCAGTCTCCGTCATTTGACCCCAGACAACAAGGGGGGAATCCCCCGCGCACCATCAGGCGTCTCCATGGCAGGTTATCCCACCGGAGCTGGCTCACAGATGCGAAATCGAGTCGGACTCCATGACATTGAGCATTGGATCAATTTTTGAAGACCGTACACCAACCTAGCAGGAACGCTCCTTGGTTGATGATAGCAGAGCTTGGCGAAGGTTCCTATTTGGCGGCGCGTTTCTCATCCATCGCCGGCGAATAAAGCGTAGGCCGATTCGTGCGTTGACTTCGGAGGCGGCACGTACTGTTTCTTCTAGCAGCGTAAGTTCGAACGTGAGTGGCTTGAGCTTCCCCTGAACGCCGATGTTAAACTCACGAATCTTGGCGCCGTCCCAAATCTTTCGTTCCGCCTTCGGCAGGGTCTGGATAAGGGCGCAAAAGCCGCGGATTGTAGCGTCGGCAGTTTGAGTGATCTTAGAAAGCTCAAGGTGCGCTTCATAGGTGCGCTTCGGGCGCCCTACGTAGAGGACATCCACCCTTCGGCCCATTGCGGCGACGAGCGGCTCCAAGTTGGACCTCGAGTAGATGTCGAGGTCGACGTTTGCAAAGTATGTTTCGTTCATGTTTTTTACGATAACCATCGGACTCCCGGCGATTCTGAAAGCGTCGGAGCTGACCGCTCCCGAAGGTCGCGGCTCTAAAAAGCGCCGCAGCAACGGCGAAGCACGGGGATGCTATTTTGATCTGATCGAGCATCGTATGGCCTCCGCTTACAGTAAGAGTGTCACAAAAGAGGTGTGCTACAAAAATTAGGAAACGAACCCAAGTCCGGATATGTTTTTTAACGCGGTAGACGCCACGGTTTAACGCCATCTTCCACGTTATAGTGGCGGGGGAAAACGGGCAAACTGAGAAAACACGTCGCTGCGTCGATCGTTCGAAAAACCTGTGGCGTTAGATTGGCGTTATTTTAACGCCGGAGGCTCCGCCGGAAGATTCGGCTATTCAATTTTCAAAGAACTTGTCCTGCTATAAATTACTCGACGTATTGGGTGGATTGACGCGAATGCGAACGGCAAGTTCGTGGTAAAGCGGCACATAAAGGAGAGTGATTTATGGCTCTCACTACTCGCGATTTTTTGATCACCGGCGTAGCGGCTACCGCGGCGCTTTCGGCGGCTCCCACGGCTCACAGATGCGAAATCGAGTCGGACTCCATGACATTGAGCATTGGATCAATTTTTGAAGACCGTACACCAACCTAGCAGGAACGCTCCTTGGTTGATGATAGCAGAGAGCGCCGATAAGGCTTACGCTTCTGTGCGATTCACTTGGGTGTCACGTGGATCAGGGCGCCGGGATTGGCGTCTTCGAGCATCCACAGCGAGCCATCGGGCGCTTCTTCCACATCGCGGACGCGAACGCCCACTTCCCAGCGCTCGGCGCTTTTCGCGCCGCCATGCCCGTCAAAGATGACCCGAATGAGCGCCTTGCTCGCCAAGCCGCTGATCAAGCCGTTGCCGTTCCATTGCGGGAAGGTCTGGGTTCCCCTGTAGAACATCAAATTACCCGGGGCGATCACCGGCGCCCAATAGAGCACCGGCTTGGCCAGGTCGAGCCGCGTATCGGGGTTGGGAATCGGCACGTTGTTATAGTTCTTGCCGTAGGAGACCAGAGGCCAACCGTAATTCTTGCCC
The DNA here is from genome assembly GCA_963698105.1 of Bryobacterales bacterium. Classification (GTDB taxonomy): domain Bacteria; phylum Acidobacteriota; class Terriglobia; order Bryobacterales; family Bryobacteraceae; genus Palsa-187. Next base: position 49,810 of record CAVOPN010000013.1, on the reverse strand, counting down.
TTCTCGATCAGGTTCAGCTCGTCGCCGCCTTGCGGGCCGTGCTCGAGTTCCCACAATTCGCCTGTTGGTGAAAACGCCAAACCGTAGGGCGTGCGGACGCCGCTGGCCCAGGTTTCGGCCGGGGTCAGATTCGGGCCCGGAAAAGTATACGTGCTCACAACCTTGGCGGTTTTGGCGACTTCGGTGTCTCGGGGCGGATCGATCAAAGGCACAGTGGCGGCGCCCGTTTTGCCGAAGTTGGGGTTGCCAGGCGCCGGCTTGCCGTCGAGCGTCAGGCGCAGGATCTTGCCTACGGGTTGGTCCGGATCCTGCGCGGGAGTCATGCGCTGACGGTCGCCCACGGAAAGGAACAGAAACTGGCCGTCGGGCGAAAAGGCTACCTGCGCACCCTCTTGGCCGCCTTTGCCCCTGGGCAGCTGGCGCCACAGCACCTCGAAATTTCCCAGTCTAGCCGAGGTTTCCGATACGTTCAGCTTGGCGCGGGCCAGCGCCAGCCCGCCGCCATAGTCACCCGGCTCGGCATACGTAAGATAGACAAAGTGGTCGGTGGCGTAATGGGGCGACAGGAAAACGCCGTGCATGCCGCTCTGGCCCTGCCAATAGACGGGGGGCGTGTTCGTCACCGGAGTGATCTTCTCTCCCTTCTGGGACACCAGCCAAATCGGCCCGATCTTCTCAGTGACCAGCATGCGGCCATCGGGCAGGAAGGCGATTCGCCACGGCAGTTCAAAGGTGGCCGTCGTGGTCATCGTGAAGGGCAGGCTGACTTCGGGCTTCTGTTCGCCCATATTCACCTGGGCCCATGCCGCGACCGACATCAGGGCAATCATCAACGGCGCTTTCGCCGGGTTCATCGTCATTTCTCTCCTTATTTCTGACGCGCCCGGTCTTAAGCGAATCGGGGCATCTTCATTAATCGTAGCTGGAAATGTTCCCCTTCGCCCTGTCATTTCGGCATAGGAATCGACAAGGCGTTTGCCCCACGGGCTCGACTGCGGGTTCGTGCCTTGTGACGCTAGCCTAATCAACGCTGTGGACGAGCCAGATGAGTGCAGATCGTATCAGACGATAGTCGCGAGGCTCGCCAACTGGGGTTCAAGTCCTACGCCCAGGCAGAGCGGCGGTCGGGAAAGGGGTGAAGTGGGCTTTGGCTAAAGCCGGAGCAGTCCCAAACTGATCTTGATGGCTTCATCGACGCGTTCCAGGGTCAGGTCGTCCACTACGCCGAGACGCCTGATCAGCCGAAGCCGGTCTACAGCGCGGATCTGATTCAATAGCGAGACGGAGGTGACGTTAAGCCCAGTAGTGGGACTCGCTTCCAGCAGTGCGTGGACAGGGCTCAGCGGAAAACGCAGCGTCGAGGTGATGGGCGCCACGATGGTGATGTCGCTTAGGCGATTGCACGTGTCATTTTGAATGACCAGCGCCGGCCGAGTCTTCTTTATCTCGCGGCCTTAGGGTCGGGGTCAAGCGCCGTGAGGTAGATTTCGCCCCGCGTTGATTCCCTTGCTCATAGTTAACTACGGTTAAAGATCTCGTGTGTAGTATAGACACAACAAGCGTGTATGTCAATAGGGATCAATGAGTTGCGTTTACCGAAAAGCATGGGGCGGGGACACAACAACAGAGACCCGCTACTACTCCCTTCCCCGTGCGCCTCCGATCAGCAAGCGCGGAAGCGACCTTCTGGCCTCCCTCGGCCACTGAGACCGGAGGTTTGCGGTCGCTCTCCAGTACGACCAGAGGCTCGTCCTCACCTATGTCGCAGTGGAATGGGCAGTCTTCCCGATCCATGCGGTCATCTCGTCGTAACTGCACTCGCAAACGGGGTCCTCCTCCGGCAATTGAAAGCTGAAGCTCATATGGTTCCTGTCATCATGCGACTTTGGTATTCAGCCGGTCTTCCGCTGCTAACTTGATCATCTTGCGCACTGCCGGCACGATTCCTTCGCCCGTCGGTCCAAGCCGATATTGCTGGCTTTCGAGGTATCCGACAAAGGCGCCCGATTCGATCCGGATCATCGGTTTTGTATTCAATCGCCGGACGATCGAGGGGATGTCGAGATCATGCGTCTGCGCGAATTTCTGGGGGCCGAGTTTGTGATAGCTGTCCTTTCCGGTCCGGTGATGCCGGTAGCACAAGGGAACTGCCGAAAAGTCTGAGGATTTCTGACCCAGGCCGTGAGGACCCGTATGCGAAGCTTCGATCCCTCTGGTGCAGCCGCAAACTACGCAGGGCAGAGTGCGAATCCACGCGAGGTACCTGGAGTCGCGCTGCGGCTTCACGCCGGGACCTCCCCACCCCATTCCTGCTCGCAGCGCCCCTAAAAGAGCAGCTTCGCCGGGAGCAGTTCATCGACGTCCGGCTGGGCATATACAGCTCCGATCGCATTGCCATCTGCGCCGTCGGATAGATTTCGCCGGCGGCGAGGAGATCCTGGTCAGTCACCGTGAATCGCTGCGTCACCAACCCCGGCGATTTGGTTTTGACGAGCATGTCGATCCGCGCATCCCCGTTGCGAAGGGCGTCACTGCGCGTACGTCGCGATCTGGAAACGGTGCTCGGGCGAGATCGAGCTCGGTTTCCGGGCGGCGGTTTGATTTCGAGAATTCTCCCCCGCACGTCAAGCACGTCGACCCACCCTTGACTATGGACACCGCCGATTTCGCCTGTTAAATGCTGCTCCACCTCAGCCGGGACGATGATGGGAGTAACCTCATCGAGGTACGTCCGAACGAGATTTTCGCCGCATCGGGCGAGTTCCAGAGGATCTTCGCATCCCGAAATTCGGCCTCCTCGACTCCGCGGCCCAGGCTTGGCGAAACGATGCCACGACGCCAGCGAAGGGGAGATCCTCGTAGCTCTGCATCTTCTGCTCGAAATTCTGGGCGAGCGCGCCGCGGACGGCTCTTCCGAGCGCGAGATTCCCAGTCAGCGGATCTGGATATTGAAGCCGTACTTGAACCACCATCGCACCTGGCAATCCGTGAAGCATCGGACCTGGCTGGGAGAAAGTACTTCGGCTAGCTCGGTAGCGGGCAGTTCGACTCTCATCGCTGTACCCGCTCGCTCATATTGATCAGCACCGTGATCGCCATGGACTTGATCGCGTCGGCATCGAATCGAACCACATAACCGAGCTCGGAGCCGAACTTTTCGGCATCATGTGCTGCCGAAATTGCGGTTTTGAGCGCGTGCTCCAGCTTCGTGATGGGCGCCGAGGCGCCGTTAGGAACAAGTTTCAGCCCGCCATTACTATTGTGGGCGTGGCCGTTGCCAGGCGGGGTCAATGGGGTCTCTCCGACGCAGGCTGGTGGCTCCGCTCTCTTGGCGTGCCATTTCAACTGACAATCGCAAATCATGTTCGATCGGCGTCTCGTCAATGCCGGGCGGCGGATTCTCTTCGGGGCTGATTCGTTCGAGCAGCCATTGATGCTCCCGGCGTAAACACCGGGATTCCTGATGCCACGCACAGCGTGTACCGTCTCGTGGGCCCATCCAGCCCCGGAAATGAGCGCGCTAATCGCGGAATTCGTATCCCTGTCATGATGAGCACCACAGGCTCCGCAGTCCCATTCCCTTACGTTGAGTCCCACCAAGCGTGTCGGACCGTTGAAGGCACCAGAGGTATAGCAGATCCTCGTGGATTCCGATTGTCGGGAAAGACCAAATCGCTACCGCCGAGAAGGCTCTTGTAGTCAGTTGCAGTCTCAACCCGCTGTGAGCGCTGTCGCTCACCGATTTACCAAAACGTTTCGTCACCGCCCGGTGATTGTCGTGGAGAAAACAGATCGTCGTATTCTCCGTGATCAGCCGGCGGGACAGCTTGTGATTTCGGTCCTTGCGCCGATTCCTAGCCCGCTCTTGAAGGCGCGCGGCCAGTTTCCTTTTGTGACCGCGCTGGGCTTGCCCGAGCGGCGCTCCAGATTTCTGAACTCTTGCGGATGGCAAGAAAGGTCGCTAACCTACTGTCAGCAGAGGAATGCACCGCTTGAAAATATGTGTTAGCTAGAATTATTATGGGACTAAATTACAGTTTTTCAAGATCTGATTTAAGGCCACAAAATTTATTAACCGTTTGAATGTAAAAGAGTTACATATGGGCAGATAGGTCAGATGCCACAGTCCCAAAACAATACTAGAAAATGTGGAGTAATTCGTTTAGTATTATATGTTTAAGCACCATTTTGCGACAACCGTGACGTAATAATGGAGTTCGTTGTGTGCCCGGAAAGGACCCTCGGGAACCTCTGAAGCGGGTTCGATGCTTGGGCGCGACTGAAAAAGCCATCAACATTCGGGAGAGCGAGTGTTGGGAGGGGTAGGCGAATTTCTGAGTCTAATTGACTCCGCGGCATGTTAGTCGAAACGCACCTTGAAAAAAGTAGTACATCCGATTGTTGCTCCCGGCGTCGAGTACTTTTTCCAATACGCAGTTAATTGTTGACGCCCCTAGAGAGACGGAAACAGTCCGGTGTGTGGAGATGTACGGGTGTTCATGAAGCAAGGACACATTCGTACGACTCGCCCGCCATTTCAAATCGGCAGACAGGATAACCGCCAAGCGCCGATGGGATTTGTCGGCGCGAGACGGAGGCATGATAGTCCTTAAACACCGATGTGGGAACCGCGACAGATAACCTTAGAGGGCGCGAGCCAAAGCAAGCCCGTAGAGTGCAGCCGAAATTCCTGAAAGCACGATGGAGAAGCATCAAAGCATCGCTACGTTCGTTAGGCGAGCGTTTTTGCGGTCTTCCGCGCCTCGTCGGCTAGCTGTTCACGAGTTCGCCCCATAAGATTGTAACGCGTGTCTGACTTGTGGGAAATCGCGCCCTCACGCCGTTCGCCATAGTGATATCCGCCACTGGTCCGTTAGGAACGTATGTGAAATCCGGGCGACTCACACCGACAACAGTTACTGCTACTTGCCCGAGTTGCAGGCTCTTTCCAATAACCTCGGCATTGCGTCCGAATCGGCGTGCCCAGTAGCTGTCCGTAATCACGGCGACCGCCAATGCATCGAGACGATCATCCTCGGGTGTGAGCAGCCGGCCAAGCAGAGGCTCCAATTGAGTGCTTTGAAAGTAGGCGGCGTATACCCATGCGAAAGAAGCTCGCTCGACGGCTTCGAAAATGCCGGCCTCCGACGCTTCTGTTGGTTGGCCCCCTGCGATCAACTTTTGTTTTTTGCTTCTGGGGCTGCGATGCAAAAGAATGCTGTCGAACACGTGCTCGATCCGCGTACGTGGATCCTGTGCCGGCAGGGAACGTTTCCGCCCGTACTCTGCAGGGATTTCCGCTCGAGCCACCATGCCAGGGAGCGCCATTTCTTATCGAAGAACTTGCTGAGCGCATATTCCACTCGCATCTTTATTTCCGCCTGGGACGCATCGATTGCCTCTATGAATCGACGCTCCAGTTCGGTGCCGATACCCCTACGCACTCGCCCCATCCAGCGATAGAAAGTTGCGTGCCCGCACCCCGTCTGGGCGATCGCCGTCTCGATTGAACCGGACAATCGCAACTTCAAGCAAAAGTTTTGGATCAATTGATCATTCAGGATAGTTGGTCTCGCCATTCTTGCCTTCCTCGGCGCAACCCTCCGGAGAGAGACGTGATGCCATGGTCACGCGTCGCTGCCGAAATGATCCGCTTTGCCAGGAACTTCAAGATCCGGAAGGAAGGCTCATTCCAGGATCCAGAGTCCCTTGAGTACTTTCCTATTATCCCAGTCTTTGAGGCACGCCAGGTTGATGCCAAATCGTTTTTGGAAAAACAGCCGCGAAGGAGTCATCGCCCTGACGTTTTTCGCCGCATTAGTACTGGCTGTTCGTCGGCCGGGTTTTGATTCTTCCCTCTAAAGATTCGGTGCGCCCCTGTTCGCGATTACAGCAGATAGCCGACGGGGAATTCGGGCTGTCTATGCGGTCCTTATCCCGTAGTAGACAATGGAGAGCTTGGCTGACGACGGATGCGGATCACGAGCTGGAGGTCTACTTGAACGTAGCGAGCCGGATGAAGCTGAGCGGAGCGAATCAGTTGTGGGTCGCCGACATCACCTCCATCCGGTTGAAGACCGAGTTCGTTTACCTGGCGGTGATTCTGGATGCGTATTCACGCAAAGTGGTCGGCTGGGCGCTGGACCAAACGCTGGCCACGCGGCTGCCGCTGAGCGCTCTGGATGACGCCATCGCCGAACGCCAGCCGCGGCCAGGTCTGGTGCATCACTCCGATCGCGGCGCGCAATATGCATCCGGCGACTACGTGAGGACCCTGCGAAAACGCGGGATGATTCCGAGCATGAGCCGGCCGGCGAATCCTTACGACAACGCCAGCTGCGAGAGTTTCATGAAGACTCTGAAGCGCGAGGAGATTTACGCCAACCAGTACCGGGATCTGGATCACCTGCGCGCCAACATCGAGGAGTTCATCGACCACTACTACAACCGGCTGCGCCTCCACTCGGCACTTGGCTACCAATCGCCGGAAGAGTTCGAGCAGGCCGCCCGAGCCGATTCATTGGGTGCGACGATGAGTTTTTTCAGGCATCAGGAGATCTATCGATCCGATGGAAGGGGTCGGAAAACAAGGAAGCCGACCGAAGCCGGCTCCCCGGACCATCGTCTCGATGAGTCTCCGACTGGCTATTCCTCGGCGGGTTGGTCTCCACCAGCGCCCGCCTCCGCTTCGCCAGCCGAGAATGATTTTAATGGGGAGAAAACTCGGTGACGAGTAAAATACATTTAACGGCGAGCATAGCTACGCGATTTTGTCTCAGCCAAAGGGGTCCACCCCAGAAGCCTGTAGTCAAATTTGGGTAGTGGGTCTATTTGAAATCGGCATATCTTGACGTTTCTTTCGTTTCGTGGCACGCTTGAGGTGTATGCCAAAGCGGAAACGCACAACAGGGAAACTTGATACTGTCCAGAACGCTCGCAGGGTGTTCATTGAAGCTACTCAAAGCACAGAGCTTACCATTGTCCAACAAGTCATGAGAGAGATGGGAGCTAAAGGGGGTAAGATCGGCGGCAAGCGGAGACTTGAGACTATGACCGATGCACAACGGAGTAAAAGCGCTAAAAACGCTGCTAAGGCGAGATGGGCAAAAGCAAAGAAAACGCCTTAGAACACGCATCGAAGCTGCTTTTCTCTTGCTTATGCGAAAGCGCTGTCGTACAATTGGTTTATGGCAAACGTAATCAGCATGGCGAAGAAAGTAGCGGTGATCTCGGCTTTGGTCGAGGGCTGTTCTGTGCGCTCCACTGTCCGCATGACTGGAGTGTCTAAGGGCGCTATCCTTCGCCTTTTGTCGAGTGTCGGTAAAGCCTGCGCTGATTACCAGGACGAAGTTATTAAGCACATTCCGGCGAAGCGCGTCCAGGTCGACGAGATTTGGAGCTTCGTTGGAGCTAAGGCAAAGAACGTAAAACCGGAGCATTTCGATAATGGCGGATATAAGGGCGATGTCTGGACGTTCACGGCGATTGATGCCGATACGAAACTGGTGATTAGCTGGTTGGTAGGTACGAGGGACGCGGGGTATGCGGCGGACTTCCTTCAGGATGTAGCTGGTAGATTGTCGAATCGAATCCAACTGACCACGGACGGCCATAAGATGTATCTGACTGCCGTTCCTGACGCGTTTGGCGAGGCTGTAGACTACGCGCAGTTGGTTAAGGTATTCGGTGATACCACTGAAGGACAGAAACGCTACAGCCCCGCGCAATGTCTTGGCACGAAGCGCGTGGATATCATCGGCGATCCCGATCATAAGTTTATTTCGACTTCCTATGTGGAACGGCAGAATCTTAACATGCGGATGAACATGCGTCGGTTTACCCGCTTGACTAATGCGTTCTCGAAGAAGCTCGAAAACCACATCGCCATGATCGCTCTGTACCACATGCACCATAATTTCGCAAGGATTCACCAGACCTTGCGGGTGACTCCGGCGATGGAAGCTGGTTTGAGTTCTCATGTTTGGTCGATTCAGGAATTGGTCAATCTTTGTAATTCCTCTTTAGCTCTGGCGGCGTAAAACTCAACTCCTTCGCTGTAATCTTTCAGAGTTTGCTCTACTTCTTGGCGCGTAGTACCCTCCGACTCTTGAGGCAGAATGCATTCCTTTGCCAAGATGTTTATATTCTTGATCTTTAACCCGGCGCAGTCAGCAAGGATGCGAACCAGTTTGTAAGTTTGCCGGAATTCGTCGGATAAGATATCGCTTTCATTCCATTCGTCCATTGGCTTAACATTCACCCTAAACGGATGAGTCACCTTTTGCCCCAATGCGTTGAACCTGTCGTTCAGATATGGCATCAATTGAGCTATGCGATTAGCCTGAGCGGTGTTGCTGCTGACTGTTATCGCCTCATGCTGAGCAACGTAGTTTTGGTGTGCAGCCCGCCACAGAAAAGTGATGTAAATTACCGCTATCAATCCGACGCTGACCCCAACGGTCCAATATGCCGACACGTTGTCAAATGTTCCCCTGGTAAGCCGCGTCCCGACTCCAACTAGGACTACGATAAGGGCACCACTGGCTATGCCGCGCACATCGCCCCCCGAGTGCTTCCATGCCAAGCCCCAGACGTGCTTACTATATCCCCAAAACGAGTGATCCATTTTGCTATTATCCCACATGCATATCCGCTTTCGCATGTCAATGCTAAAGCGCTGTGGAAAATTTCAAATGGACCCACTACCCAAATTTGTAGCTGTCCAGAGTCCAGCTTCGGCATCCTCAATATTATCTACACTCGACTATCGCCCTGTAAAAACTAGAGCTAGCTATGGAGTAAGGGTGTTCTCATGCGTTGCCCTTTGAATCTCTTTGTCTTTGGCTCTCCTTTCCGTCGCGAAGAGTGCTGCCTTACTCTTCAATCCAACCTCCGCGAAAACCTGCTCGACGCAGCCCTTCGACTATCGGTGGACATTTCCGGACCGTCTTCCAAATCCGTTCCGAGGCGTGGTTTTCGATCATAAGAATGATTGGACCTTGATTCAAGCCGAAGATCCACGGAGAGACCCAGCCGTTCGGATTCCTGCTTTTTTCCGGATAGGTCGGATTGAAGCTCGCGTCGAAACCGTAGGGGCTACGCTGCTTTAAATCCAGGCGCTCGATAGCGTGACGGAGAGTCTCCACAACAATCTCGGGCGCGAACGGAAGCGAAGCGGCGACTGCCCACGGCGAGATAGTTCCGTCATCCGGCCCTAGAGGAGCGCCTCGTGCGACGTATCCAAAAAACTCTCTCCTCTTGCCGTCCAACGTGAGGACCTCGGGGCCAGGTCCGTCGCTGGCCGTAAGTCCCCAGCCGTGCTTGGAGTAATGGGCAAACCCGTGCGGGTTTTCGATTCCATATTGCCTGTGAATATAAGTGGCCCGCCGGCTATTCTCAAAATAGTCAATGCCGACTCTGCGGTTCATCTCATCCCTGATCCCACGACAGTCCAGCCACATTTGGGAGAGCTGATGAATGAAAAGCGGCCCCGCGTAGAGGTGTTCGCGACCGTAGAATTCCTTCCATTCAAAGGTTGCGGTCCATTCCTGATAGGAGTCCGGCGGTATGGGAAAAGTTGGCGAGCCCAGGGCCAGCACGTATAAGATATGAGCCTCGCTGTATCCTTTATCCCACCAGTACGAAAGGAAGCCAGATTCGGGGTTCCAGCCGTGAGAAATTGTATTGGCGCCGTTGAGAGCCCATTTCCAATCAACTCGTCCGTAAAGGCTGTCCGCGAGTTTGCGAATTTCAGTTTCCTCGGGGTCATCGCTGTCGAAGTAAGTCGCCGCCGTGAGGACGCCTGCTATCAGAATGGCCGTGTCGATTGTAGACAATTCGCATTTCCAGGCTCGCCGCCCGGTTTCCATGTCGATGAAATGATAGTAGAATCCCTTGTACCCGGTCGCATCCGGCTGCGTTCCTTGCGGACTCTCATGAAAGAATCGCAAAACCGTCAGAGTTCGCCGGACGGCCTCAGTTCGCGAAATAAGATTTCGTTCTACTCCGACAATATAAGCACTGAGACCCAAACCTACAGCGGCAATACTGGCGGGAGACCCGGCCTGAGTTTTGTCAGCAATCAAGCCGGTTTGATCGTTCCACTGATCCAGAAAATATTGGAAATTGACGCGGCGAAGTTCCGCGAGCATGTCCGCGTCACTTGCTTGAGGCTCCCATGTCGGCCATTCTTCGTCGCTGATCTGCCGGGTCATGGGCGTTAATCGAATTCGATGGTAATCGCGGCTACGCTTTGTGCGGGCATCGACAGATGGAATTCGAGATTATCCTGTTCGCGAATCCACGGCTGGGGCTCCTGCCGCAAGGCGGAAGCCTCGGAGAGCTGCGCGACCTGCAATGCGTTGAGATATTCCGGCTCGCCCTTCGTATGCCAGAGCGCGCGCGGATTGGCATGATCTTCGTCGATGCGCTCAATCCATGCAATTTTGGGCGTTGGCGCGCCCAAGAGACTCACATGAACGAGTTCCGTTTGAATCGGATGCCGGGGCATCGCGAGATTGGTGGTCAACACAGTCGCCGATTTCTCCTTCGAGACCACCCAGACATCCAACGTTGGATGACTTCCTACGACTTCCAGGAGTTCAGTGCCCAAGGAGTGGAGCAACTGGAAGGCGCGATAGATCGGTTTCGCAATCCCGTGAATATTCAGCAGTCCGAATCCGCCTTGAAAAGGAACCGAGGGAAAGTAATTTTCCGAAAAGATATCACTGAAGGTCCAATAGCTATAGCCTTGCACGAGCCCGCGCGCTTCCATCACGATCCTGGTGGCGAAGGCAGCGGCAAATGGCTCGTCGTGCATCGGATCCCGCGGGTTCGAAGAGATATTCCACTCCGTGTAATAGAGCGGCAGTTCTCCCGCCTGCTGGCGTGCGGTGCTGGCTTGATCTTTCATCATCCCCCTGGGGGAGTGCTGAAGCTGGGTCACGGTATCGGCGCCAGGCTTTCCGAAGGCATCAGTTGGGTAATGGTGGGTACTAACGAAATCGACAGGAACGGCGTTGGTTCGACAGAATGCGAGAAACTCAACAATCCATTTGTTGTCGGCGGTCGCCGGACCCCCAACCTTGATAGAGGCATCAACGCTCTTAATCGCCGCGGCGGTGCGGCGGTAAAGCTGGAAGTACCCATCTTGCCCTCCCGTCCAGAAGGCCTCCAGATTGGGTTCGTTCCAAACCTCGAAAAACCATGTGCGAACCTCGGCCGCTCCGTACCGTGAAACCCAGTGCTCGACCAGCTTCTGAATCAGTGTTGCCCACTGATCGTAATCCTTGGGCGGCGTTACATTCGCACCATAGCTGAAAACAGTAGTCGCGCCCGAGGCCAGCGCTTCGGGCATGAAGGAGAGCTCAACGAACGGTTTCATGCCGATCGAGAGAAGAAAATCGACAATCTGGTCCGCGTTGAAAAATAAATAAAGGAGCTGGTTTTCCTCACAGAGCAGTGTTCCCATCTCGTCGGAAAGGAGAGCGTGAAAGCGCACATATTGGAAGCCGAGCTCCTGATGGCAGCGCCGCATCTGCGCCTGCCAATCCGCGCGTAGCGCCAGAGGGGCGTGACCGCTTCCTACTGTGTGCTCCCAAAAGTGCGGAAAGGTTGTGCGCACCTTGCGAAAATCGCAATCAAAGCGCGGGGTCTGATTAGCGGCTGGTATTTCCTGTTTATCGAGCCAGCTCATTAAGTTTGTCTCCGCGCTTTAAGTATCGCAGAACGCGGTTCACGCCCCCGGGCGCGAAGTGTGCCACTGTGAAGGACGTGCCGCAGAAGTCTTTGTCGCGTTCGTTCGCCGTTCACTGGCCGCTTTATATTTTCGAAGGCGCGGAACTCGCACTGTTCATGATCTCTGCTTGCGTGTTCACGGTGATCCTTTTCGATCCCTCGCTCGCGGTGCAAAATGAAATTCCTAGCCCCGTTTTCCGCCGCTTGTTGATGGGTGGTTCCATGGGCCTGACGGCGGTTCTCATCATTCACTCCTCCATGGGCAAGCGCTCGGGCGCCCACTTCAACCCCGCCATCACGTTGACCTACCTGCGGCTGGGAAAAATTGCTCCAGCGGACGCGTTCTTTTATGTGATCTTCCAATTCATCGGGGGCATTGCCGGCGTCGCTGTATCAGCCCTGTTTCTGGGACGGGCGCTGGCCAGTCCCTCCGTCAGGTACGCGGAAACGATACCCGGGAAATATGGAACCGGAGCAGCCTTTGCTGCGGAGACCTTCATGGCCGCGCTCCTGATGGGAGTGGTTCTCTGGACCTCGAACCGGCCGGCGCTCGCTCCGCGAACGGGGTACTATGTCGGGATTCTCATTACTTTTTACGTGCTTCTCTTTGCTCCGGTCTCCGGATTCAGCATCAATCCTGCCCGCACCACTGCGTCGGCGGTTTTCGCTGAGGTGTGGACGGCTATATGGGTCTATTTCAGCGCGCCGCTGCTGGGTATGTTTTTCTCCGGGGAAGTCTATGTACGCTCCCAGGGACGGGATCGAATTCTATGCGCCAAGCTGCATCCGGATCCTGCGTATGAGTGTCCATTTCTATGTCACTATCCGGGCCATCGCCCGGTCACAAATCAATGGAGTCTCTCCAACAAGTGATCCCCGACACGGAGCGCGTTTGCGATTATGGTCAGCGAAGGATTCACCGCTCCGCTCGATGCAAAGAAGGAACCGTCGACGACGTAGAGATTGTCGACGTCGTGCGTCCGGCAATTCGTATCGAGGACGGACTGTTTCGGATCGGTACCGAAGCGGCATGTCCCATTCTGGTGGCCCACGCCTTCGAGCGGAATCCGTTTCTTAAAATAGGCATGCATGTGGAACCAATGGTCGGCATGTCCGACCTGTTTCAGCGTGTCGATCCACTTCGATTTGAGGCGTTCGAAGGACTCGACGTTATTCGGCGTGTAATCCAATTGGACGCGTCCGTCGACGACCTGCACGCGATTATTTGGATCGGGCAAATCCTCGGTGGTAAGCCACCATGGGACCGCGTGGGTGGTCATGAGATCGAGGACGAAGGTCGGCGTCAGGGGTGGCGCATCGGCTTTCATCATTTCCGGCTGGAACGATCCGATCGGTTGAATATTTCCCATCGGATACGGATAATCTTTGTCGCCAAAATAGAAATCGTTCAGGGTGAACGTCTTCATGTAGGAGGATCGGTTGGGTTCTTTACCGAGCGCGAGAATCGCGTCGGCTTGATGAAACATGAAATGTCGACCCACCATATCTGAACTATTCGCCAGTCCGTTCGGATGTTTGTCATTGGCGCTCATTAATAGCAACGCGGCGGAATTGATAGCCCCGCAGCAAACGGCAACGAGATCTCCGGCGAACTCAGTTTTCTTCCCTGACCCATCCAGTTCGACCTCGACCGAATCTACGGCCGTCCCCGCTGCGTTGGTAAGCAATCGGGTTACTTTCGCCTGCGTAAGGAGCGTGACGTTGGGCAGGTGCATGATGGCGCGGATGCAATTGATGTCGGAGTCGGATTTCGCATGAACCAGGCATGGAAATCCATCGCAGGTGTCGCACCGGATGCACTTGCTTTCCACCCGATCCGCTTCGTTCAATTTCAGGCCGAGGGGACAGGGAAACGGCTTCAATCCGAGTCCCTGCAGGTCGTCGTGGATCTCCTGCATGCGCGGTTCGTTTGAAATTGCGGGATAGGGATACCGCGCGCTGCGGCGCGGCTCCGTCGGATCGACGCCCTGCTCCCCGTGAACGCAGAACAACTTCTCGGCCATCGTGTAGTAGGGCTCAAAGACCTCATATTTAACGGGCCACGCCGGTGAGATTCCACCCTTGTGGTGGAGAACATTGAAGTCCTGTTCACGCAACCGGAAGAGTGCCGCGCCATACACTTTGGTGTTGCCGCCTACCCAGTAGCCGGTTCCGGGATGCAGGTCGTTGCCATCCTTGTCGGTCCAGACATCCTTGGTGTGATAGCGGTTATCGAGGAACACGTCGGTGGTGTTCCAGTTGGGCTTTTCCTGCGGCAAGAATGTACCGCGTTCAAGGATAAGCACTCGCCTTCCCCCCTTCGCCAAATGATAGGCGAGAGTGCCTCCTCCTGCTCCCGATCCGATAATGATTACCTCGTAACGTTCATTCGACGTCATTCTGCCTCTTTCAACCGGGGCATTTCTGGAATAGAATCGCCCGAGGACAACAAGTCGGTTAGCCAGTCGCCGAGAATGCGGGATTTTTGCATCGCGCCGGGCATTTTCGCGAGGTACGTCACCCGCCACAGGGCCCAGGCGAGCGGACCGGAAAAATTGTGGCCGTAGATTCTTGCGACGCCCGAACGTCTCCCAACCAGCGCAAGCTCTCCGATGGGTGTGTATTCGAACGGATGCGGATTCCTTCCACTTAATTCGGCCACGATGTTATGAGCGACCAGCGATCCTTCGCGCGTGGCATTTTGAGCGGTCGGGGCGTATGCCTTATGATGAGGCCGCGGAATTTCCGCACAATCGCCCAACGCCCAAACGCCCGGAGCGCCTGGAATGCGGCAGCAGGCGTCGACCTTGATGGCTCCATGCCGGCTCTTCTCACAGGGGAGCTGCTCCGCGATGGGGTTGGGCCTTACGCCGGCCGTCCAGACCAAGGTGCGGGTCGCGATTCGATCCCCGCCTTCCAGTTCGACATGCATCGTGGTTGCGCCCGCCACCTTACCCTTCATCCGCATCTCGACGCCGCGATTTTCGAGCGCCCGCTGGGCGTACGCCCCGAGCTCCGGGGTAAGTTCTTCGAGCAGCCGGCCGCCGGGATTAATCAGGATCGTCCGGATCTGTTCCTTCGAAAGCCTGGGGTACGCACGGATTCTCCGCCGCACGCAGTCGTTGAGCGCGGCCATCGTCTCGACGCCGCTGAATCCGCCTCCAGCCACGACAAACGTGAGTAGCTCCCGCCGCTTTTGAGCATCGTTTTCGCGCGACGCTTCTTCCAGGCAGGAAATTACGCGCGAGTGAACCGCGGCAGCATCGCCCAGGGTCTTCATTGGAATCGCCGCCTGTTCAAGGCCGGGAATTTCGTGAAAGTCGGTCACGGATCCAAGCGCGATGATGAGGTGATCCGCACGATAATGCTGTGCGCCAAGGTGTACCGTCTTGCTGGCGAGATCGATCCCGGTAACCTTTCCGTGGACGAATTGAATGCGATTCGAAACTTGATCTAACCGATGAATGATGTGACGCGCTTCGACTTCGCCTCCCGCGACCTCCGTCAACATCGGCGTGAATAGGAGAAAGCGATCTTCGTCGATCAGAATGATTTCGCCATTGTCCGCTCCCGGAAGCAATTTCGCCAACGCGCTAGCTACGGAGAGGCCGGCGAAACCCGCGCCTACGACGACGAAGACCTTACCCTTGGCGAGCCCATGGTTCCGAGTGGCCTGCCAGGACTTCACGGCCAGATAACCGACCGCGGCACCGCCGGCACACCAAAGCCAGGTTTTTTTCGACGCCATAATACCTCAGTAACTGCCGGACTGCTGAAGCATTCCGCCATCAATGAAATAGGTAGATCCGGTGACGTAAGCCGCCTCATCGGAAGCGAGATAGACGGCGAGACCCGCGATTTCCTCAGGTTTGCCCCAGCGATCCAGCGGAATCTCACCCATCAACGATTTTTCCATCTCCGGATTAGCTTCGACGTCGGCGTCGATCTTAGTGAACACCGCGCCCGGGCCGATGTTGTTGACCGTGATCTTGAACTTCGCCAGCTCCACGGCGATCGTTCGGGTGAGCATGCGGAGGCCACCTTTACTTGCGCAGTACGCCGCATTCGTCGGCATCGGAAGATCTTCGTGAATCGAGGAAATGTTGATCACGCGTCCGCCGTTCCCCTGCCGGATCATTTGGCGCGCGGCGGACTGAGACACCAGAAAAGGGCCGACGAGATTAATGTCGAGAATCTTTTGCAGCTCCTCTAACGGATAATCGACGAATGCAATTTTTTTCTCTATTCCTGCATTGTTGACGACAATGTCCAGTTTCCCGAAGGCCTTTACCGTGCTGTCGATGAGGTTCTGCACCTGATCCGGCTTCGACACGTCCGCCGCCACGGAGATGCTCTTTCCTCCGGCATCGGCGATCTCCTTGGAGGTGTCCTGCGCCTGATCAGGATCTCCTACATAGTCGATAACCAGCAAAGCACCCTCTTTTGCGAAGCGAACTGCAATCGCCTGTCCGATGCCTCTTGCCGCTCCGGTCACGATCGCAACTTTGTTTTCTAATCTCACTGTGAGCCTTTCTCTTTGGAATGGTCAATATCGCCTGCTGAATCTGCCAGATGGCGCCAAGCGAGGAACGCGAGGAGGCGATTCACTGCTCCCGGCTTCAGCGTGCTCGCAAATAACGGCATGTTTTTAGCCCCGTTCAAAATTCGAAGGGTCATTTGCTGCTGCGTCATGCGGTCGGCTACCGAACTCAGATCCGGCCCGCGATTGCCACCGATTCCGGCAACGGCATGGCAATATTCGCAGCCCTTGTCATGGAAGAACACGGCCCCTTGCGCTACTTTAGCATCGGCGGCGTGAACCACCATTGGGGGAAGCGCTCTCGCGTTGAAATCGGGCGACCAAGGCGATCCTATTCCTTCGATCCATAACGTACCCACGCCCGTAATTATGAGCACGACGCTAGCCACAGCTCACGGCCTGCGCGAAGGCGCACGCTGCCCGCGGTTGATGATCAGAGGGAGCACCCGCAGGGATGTAGCGGCGACCACCGGCGCGTCCACGATGACGTACGCTTCTGTCCCACGAGGCAACAACGCCAGGACCGCGAACGCGAGCGCAGCGAACAGAAGCCCGCGGCCATTGCACTTCGGCGCGATTTTCTTCACGAAGCTGGGGATAACGAATGCCCAAACGATGCTGAAGATTCCGAAGGTGAAGCCACCGAGCAGAAGCACAACGAACCAGCGCATCGATGGGGGGATGGGGCCTTGGCCCGAGAGCGGCGCCGCTGTGGCTATCGCAGCCGGAGTAGCGGCTAAGACAGCGGCCGGAGGACGGGCCGCGATCGCCGGTGGAGACGCAAGGAAAACCTGTGAGATGGGCGTCCAAGCCGCCATGCCCTGCATTCAGACCAGGTCGTTCGATGAAACACGTCCCTCGGTAACCATACTCCGGATGACAGTTTCCTCAACAGGCCCTTCCTGTAGACCATTTCGCGCGAGATAGTAGCTCATGATAGACCTCAGATGTTTCTCGCTCCGACCGGCTTTATTTAAACGCGGCGCCCGGAATCGCGCCGCAGTAATCGTGATGAGTGGTCTTCACGAGGGTATCGCCATCGAAATGATACCGGCGGATGGTGTGGACCTGGCTCCCGTCAGCGCAGTGCTTCGGGGGCGAAAGATCGAGGTACCAGACTGATGCGGCGGCCATCTTTTTGGCGTTGCTTGTTCCCACGCGTCCGGAAAGGAATACGCTGCCGTAGGTGAGAGCGATCTTCAGCTTGTCGGCTTTTAGTTCCTTGCGAAAGGGTTCTTCACTCGCCGACTTCGCGGTGGTGGCCTTGCTCGATCCGGCTTCGCACCACTTATTGCGTAAATCCTGGATCGTCCCTGACCATTGCGCGCCTCCAATGACCCGGTCCGGCACGCGTTCCGTGGGCGGGATGCCCGCCTTGACGATATCGTCATAAGTCTTCAGACACAGGCGGTAGTAATCGCTCCCCGAACGATAATTGGTTCCCGCCTGCATCGCGAGAATTCCCCACTTTTCAAATTCCTTTATCTTTCCAATTCTGGCGACGTACTCGCAGGACTTTCGAATCTCAGCCAGCGTGTGAACTCCGGGCTTGAACTCCGGCGACGCCCATTGCACTTCGACGGTTCTGGTGTCAGGCACATTTGCGGCTCGAAGTTTGTCTAAGGGAGCCATGCACGCTGCGCCGTTGCGGTCCGCGTCGTTATCGCCCACCGTCCAGGCCTTGGTTTCGCTGATCTGGTACCAGCCGATGGAGGTGGAAAGCTGCGAAAGCGCGGAGTAGTTCGGATCGTTCGCGGTGAGTTTCTGCGGCCCGCCGGCGAGTGCCGGATTAAGAAGGACGCTGGATCCGAAAATGAAGAAAGCTCCGTGGATGATCTTGCTGTGCATAAGGCTCCTATTGGACTTTGACTTCAAGAGATCGTTCGAACAGATAGAGGAACAGGCGCGCGTTATGGATCGCGCCGTAGGGGAAGCTGAAGACGCCTTCGGAGTTGAACAAGTCGAAGAAGCCGCGCCGGGCGTCCTTGCGCCGGATCGTGACTTGGCCGTCGAACAGCTTGGCGGAGGCGATCTCGTCCGCGCCGCACCGGCTCAGTTTCCCGTGCTCGTCAATAAAATCGATGACGCCGTGACTCAGAACGCAGGAGTATTTACCCCCCAAATAGAATTTCACGGCTCCTTTCTTGGCGAACTCGGCCTCGATTTTCGGAGTCGCGTAGCGGTACCAAGCAGATTCCACCGCGGATGCGAAGTTAAAGAGGTTCCCGGGAGGAGGCGTCTTAGAATCCGCCATATGATTGCCTGTGATGCTGTAAATCGGTTTTGACGTATTCGATGAGTACCAGTGAAAGTAAAAGTTGGTGCCGTGGTAGACGCCATTCTTCGTACGGCGTACGGTCTGCGCGGAAAGGGCGGCCGCATCGGCGAACTGAAAGAAGGACTTCTGAACGACGTTGGACCTCTTGTGTTCGCACTGGTGGTGCGCGCAGCCCCCGTCGCCGGCGAAAGTGCAAAAGTGCTTGAAGCGCGATTTCCGCCAGCCGAGGTACATCCAGAGCGGCACAAAGGCCAGCTCCCAAAGAATTACCGGCGTCCTGGTCAGATCCGATATCACAAACAGGATTTTTGTCAGGGAATCGAATCCCCAGGTCAGCAGGAATCCCACAATGCCGGCCGTTAGGGCGAGCGTCGTGCGAATCGCCACCGACCTGGTTGCGACGCCCTTCTTTAGCGACGTGTAAGCCGTGCGGACCGTTCCGATCTCTGCCGGAGGCGTCACAAAGAAGTCGCACTCCGGAGAAAGAGGTTCTCCATTGTGGCCGGTAACGTAAGGCGGCGGGCTCCACATAAAGATCTCCTATTTCGGGAACGCCGGCTGAAACCCGCTACCCAGGTCGAATCGCGTATCCTTGAGCGCGCAGCTATAGGCTCCCGGTGCGAGACCAGTGGCGGAGTACATGGTCCCCGATACCTTGACTTTGTTCCAATAGGTAACGGTTTGCCCATCGGCGAGATGGAGTCTCACGTCCCGGTTGGAGTACCCCTCACGGGTAGAGTTATTGAGGCGTGGCATCTCCACATGATTTGGTTCCCGTCCGACCGGCGCGACTGCGCCAACGGTCAACGCCCATGAATTCAGGGACGGGCGCACGCGCATGACCAGAAACCTGTCATTGGTATCGAAATGAAGCGGAAAATCGACATAACCATCGATCATTAGGCGTTTGCCCTCGTTCGCCTTCGCACAGGCATCCTCGGCTTTCACCACGACGGCTGGGGAGAGCCGGTCTTGCGCACGCACAAACAGCGGAAGGAATGTGAGCAGAAACAAGCGCAACGTTTTGTTATTGAGCAGGTTCATAAAGCGTGTTACTCAGTCCGCATTTGAACTCGACGTGGGCGATGGAGCTGGGAAAGTACATGGTCCCGGACACTTTGAGCTTGTCCGCAAAGCCGGCAACCCTTCCGTCGGCCAAGTGGAGTTTGAGGTCCGTATCGTTAAAGCGGGCAGGCGGTAGTTCGATACTGTTGACTTCGTTCCCCAGCTTGGCGCTGACACCCAACGGCGTCTGTCCTAAACTAAGCCCCGGCCGCATGCGCAGCATGATAGAGACCTCGTTTTCCTTAAAAAGTTCCGGAAAACTCACGTAGCCTTCCACCATCAGGCGTTTGCCCTCATTTTCTTTATTGCATACAGCGTTGAACGCGACCGGGATGCCCCGTGTGGGCGGACCGGATTCGCAGGCTCCCAAAAAAAGAACAAAAAGTACAACGGCGGTACGCATGAACTATCTCCCTCAAGGATGACTTGGCGGTGCTACTAGAGAAAACGGATAAGAAGACCTTACTTCGCAAAGAAATTTCCTCCGAACCTTCATGCCGTTCACTTTTGCGCCGCGGGACGAAAGTGGAAGTGTCCAACGGCGGCGGAGATTACCGTCGACGCAGCGAAAACGAAGGCCACGCGGGGATTGTCCGGCGCAATGATCCCGGACTCGATCCCCCTTTGCCACAAGAACACGCGGCAGAGAATCCACAACCCGGCCACAAGCAAACACTGCACCACAACGACCACCAAGCCGGCGCGGGCGGCGCCCTCCCGGCTGGTCCAATCCCCTGGTCCTTTTTCTGAACCGATCCTGCCGCCCGCGTCGTAGCTGAGGAGTCCGCAAAACATCCCATCGACAATCCAGACCGCGTAGAAGAGCATCGTGCTGGTGTTCCCGAGTTTCAACGGCAGAACGCTCGCGACATCGAAGATGGCACATACCAGGACGCCAAGCAGACCGAACCCAAGCAGATAAAGCAGCGTGGATAGAAAGATCTTGACGATCCTGCTCATCTGTGGCCCTGCTTTTATCGGGCTTGAATGGCGGCAGCGGTCTTGTCGATATTGAGCGCGCCATAATCGAATATGTGCTTGCTACCGTCGGCGAGCGTGACGATACATTTTTTACTGAACATTTTCTTCTCCACTTCCACTTGTCGAATGGAGTCCTTATCGATCTCCAGGTAGCCTTCGCTTCCCCACTTGACAAATACCGCCTCGGATATGATTCCTTTGAACGAAGCATCGAACATAGCATCGTAGAGCAATCGCTTGGAAGTGACGGTTAGCTTGCCGTTGTACTTGCCCCCGGCGGGCGGCACGTAAAGCAGAGTCCAGGTGCCCAGGGTGGTTTCCCCGGGTTGCAGGTTGATATTCATCGGATCTCCTCTAAGACTGAGAACGGAATAGCGGTGGAAATTTAGCAAAGTTTTTTTGGGCCTGAGAATCGCATTGGTCGAGTGGGCCAACGGCCGCCCAGACGATCTTTGATCCATAATCTAGGGGTGGGCGATGTAACCAAACTCCTTCACCGGCTGCGGAATGGAGATGCTTCGGCGAGCGAGGAGTTGATGCCGCTAGTGTATGACAACTTGCGGCGGCTGGCGGCGGCCCGGATGAGAGAAGGTTTATCTTCAACGCTGCAGCCGACAGGGCTGGTGCACGAAGCTTACCTCAAGCTATTTGGGCAAAAGCCGCCGGAAAT
The DNA here is from genome assembly GCA_963698105.1 of Bryobacterales bacterium. Classification (GTDB taxonomy): domain Bacteria; phylum Acidobacteriota; class Terriglobia; order Bryobacterales; family Bryobacteraceae; genus Palsa-187. Next base: position 28,540 of record CAVOPN010000013.1, on the reverse strand, counting down.
CACGGATAAGGTACATTTTTTTGCCCTTGCCAGCCGGGTGATGCGCCAGATTCTGATTGACTCCGCCCGCGCCGCCGCCGGCCCGAAGCGAAATGGCGGAGATCGGGTGACCTGGGACAGCCATTTGATGGTCGAGTGGGAGAATGGGCAGCGAGGCGTGGAGTTGTTGGATATTCATAGGGCGCTCGAAGCCCTCAGTGCGGAAGATGAACGCTTGGGCCGACTGGTGGAAATGCGCTATTTCGGCGGAATGACGGCCGAGGAGTCGGCGGAAGCGCTGAATGAGTCGGTGCACGTCGTTCGCCACGACCTCCGGCTTGCGCAAGCGTGGTTGCGGCGGAAATTATCTGGCTAACGGTATTTATTTGATTTTCAAGCGGGCCAGCCGTTCCCGATTGGCGCGCGCCGCCTGGCCCTGTGATCCAGGAACGTCCTTCAAGATTTGCTCCGCGTCCAAGAGCAATGGCCGCGCTTCCTGGTAGCGGCCAAGATCAATCAAAGCCTCACCGAGCATGCTCTCGGATGCCGCGGTTCGCCAATCTCCCGGCCGGTATTTCTTCCGCCGGATCTCGACCGCCTGCCGGATGAGTGGCTCCGCCATCGCGGCTTTTCGCTCAGCCAGCAGCACATAACCAAGATTCGCCATGTAGGCAGCGCTAATCGGATGATCAGGTCCCAATGTCGGACGCGCTATCTCTAAGGCTTCGCGTAGCGCCGCTTCGGCCTCGTCGTATCGACGCGATTCTCTCAGCAAATGGGAGAGATTGTTCAGCGAGAGGGCGATATCCGTATGCTTCGGATCCAGCACCTTTCGGCGAATCGCCAATCCTTCGCGAAACAGCGATTCGGCGGTCGCCTTGTCGCCCAGGTCTTCGGTCACCAGCGCGAGATTGTCCAGTACAGACGCCGTGTTCGCATTGTCCTCGCCAAAAATCTTGCGGATAATCGCTAAGGACTGACGGAAAAGCAGAGCGGCTTCCGGAAGCTGACCCCGGTCCCACAGCAACAATCCAAGATCATTCATGGAGGTGCCGGTGTCCGAACTCTCGTCTCCCAACACCTTCCGGCGGATTCGGAGTGACTCCCGCAGCAAACTTTCAGCGCGGGTGAGGTCGCCCAGATTTCGATAAGCGACGCCCAGAGCTGCGATCGTCTCCGCGACATCCCGATGCTCCGGCCCTAGAAGCCGGCGGCGCATGGCAAGCGCCTCTTCGAGCACCGGCGCGGCTCCGGAGTAATCCCCTTTGGCCCTGTGCAGAACCCCCAGGTCATTCAGACTCTCAGCCAGCGCCACGCTTTCCGGGCGGGCGCGGCCGATGGTCACCGCTTCTTCGAGAAGAGTTTGTGCGTTCTCATAAACTCCCAATCGTTGGTAGACCCGGCCTATGACGGTTAGAAGCTGGGCCTTCAGCTCGGGTTGACCGGTCAGCTCTTTTTCGGCCCGCGCCGCGCCGGCATCCAGCAGTGCGCGAACTGTTGGCTCTTTGACTTCCCGCGTCGCATAGGGGTCGGACGCGGTCAGCAGGCTGGTCAGCAAATCAGTTAGCTTATTCGCCTTCTCCGCTTCCAGGCGGGCGTGATTTCGCTCCGCAGCCAGGCGCACCGTGTAGAATCCCGTGAATGACGCGATGAGCAATCCGGTCGCGGCGGCGGCCGCGATACCGCGCCAACGGCGGCGTAAAAACTTTCTGGTACAGTAAGCCCAGGTGACCGGGCGGGCGCGGATCGGCTCATGCTCGAGGTACCGCCTCAGATCGTCTGCGAATGCGCCCGCGGAAGCGTAGCGCTCCGCCCAGTTTTTCTTCAACGCCTTCTGGACGATGGTTGCTAAATCTCCCTGGATTCCAGGAATCGGGGGAAATTCGGCGTTCGCAATCGCCTGGATCGATTCCGCCACGGAACCAATTCGCCGCTCTCCGCCCAGCAAGGCAAACAGCAGAGCACCGGAAGAATAGACGTCGGTTGCCGTCGTCACCACGCCGCCGGTCACCTGTTCGGGCGCGGCGTAGGCGGCGGTAAGGGCGCATCCTTCTTCGCGGGTCAGCAAGGCCGCGTCGCCGGGTTGATCGGCGTCCTCAAGCAACTTGGCGATACCGAAGTCGAGCAGCTTCACTTGTCCGCCCGCCGTCACCAGAACGTTCGAAGGCTTGATGTCGCGATGGACGATCAAATTCGCATGCGCGTGAGCGATTGCGCCGAGCACATCGAGGAACAACCGGATACGGGTTTCCACATCCAGACCGCGGGTGTCGCAGAAGCGGTCGATGTGTTCTCCCTCCACGAACTCCAGGACAAGATACGGTTGGGCGGACGGCGTGACGCCGGCGTCCAGGAGGCGGGTAATGTGCGGGTGAGAAAGCCGTGCGAGGATACTACCCTCCCGGCGGAACCGAGCGCCACCGGAACGTTCCGCCAGAGCGACGTTGAGGATTTTCACGGCAACGCGCCCTTCGAACCGCCCGTCGTTTCGAACCGCGAGCCAAACGCTACCCATCCCGCCGTGGCCGATCTCCGAAACCAAAGTGTAAGCGCCCAGGACTTGGCCAACCATGGATGGTTGCGAGCCGGCGTGGTTCGCTTCGAGGAATACGCGAGCTTCCCTCGAGATGGCGTCCGAAAATGTCGGGTCGAGATCCGAATCGTACCCGAGCAGCGATTCGATCTCCGAGCGCAAATCCTGCGGGACCGAATGCTCTTTGAAATAGCGCTCGCGCTCTGCGCGGGAGAGATCAGCTACATCGCGGAACAAGTATTTTGTTTCGTCGCCTAGCACGGTCTCTTCATAGAGTCCCATAATTTTTCTGCGCTCTCAAAAGGCTTCGAGACGGCTGGGAAGAGATTTGTGTTCGTCCAAGAAGCTATGCAGCTTCGCGACATCCCGCAGCGATAAACCTCGTCGCCAGGCATCCTCTGCCTCCCGCCCCCTGCATTTAGGGCAGTGGACCGCTCGGTCTCGGCACGCCCTCGGCCCCTCAAAATGAACGATTTACGGCCGGGTTATTGCGATCATAGAACGGCCGTTTATCAAAATTGTACATGTCAATCATCACCAAAAGGACGAATCGGCGAAGAGCTTGTCGATTTTTGGGCGTTTTGGAGGAATCCGTACCCGGGCACCTCCCGCAAAAGCAGAGGGTCGCGTAGATACACTGTAGCGGTCAATCCCAACAACTTGACGTCCACAAAGCATTGATTCAATGGAAGATGCAAAACCGATTCATTGTGCCCAAGGCAGATTTCGGACTTCACACAAAAGCACCTGTTTTCAACTATTTCCATTTCAACGATTTAAGCGCGCAGTGTTGAACGGCGCGGATTCGGATTGAACCATGGGGCTTCGATATCCTCAATATCGTCTACAAGGGATTTACGGCCAATTCAAAAATGGCCGTATTTCATTGATTCAATTGGTCGGGGCGGGGCGATTTGAACGCCCGACCCCCTGCGCCCAAGGCAGATTTTGGACTTAACGCAAGCGTGTCTGTTTTCAAGTCTTTAGTTTCAGGGATTTGCAGACTCGGTATTGAACCGCGTGGATCTCAATGGAATGCGGAGGCTTCCCTGTCCTCAAAAAATATCTACGTTGAAGAAAATCTTGAGACCTACGTGAACCTAATTGAGCTCCTTAACGTAGCATGACATTTTCGCGAACCACAAACTTCGCACATAAGTCAATTGCTCTTTCCTTTTGCTGCCAGAATGTGCCCAGCGCTCCTGAGGCGAGTTGCGGTTGTTGAGCTTACGGAGTTCAGGATCTGGTTCGCGAGGGTCACAATCTGTTGCTCGCGCTGTGCGTTCAGATTCGCGAGGGTAGTAATATCGGCTGGTGCGAGGACGGTCTTTCCTGCGACGAGCGTCTGCGTCGACTGGCGAAGCTGCGCCAGGATCGTGTTCAGGATTTGGCCGGCGGAATGAATCACCGCGGCCTCTTGTGTGCTAAGTCCAAATTGCAGTAATAACGAATTTTCGTAAGACTTGGTGGCGTCCGGGCTATGATCTAGGCTGCCGACACTCAGCAGCAGGAAGCGGAGATATTTAATTTCATCCGCCGTGGCTAGAGGCTGTGTGACGGTCTGTCCAAAGCAGACGCTTGAAATCACCAGGGCTGCAAAACATAGGTAACGCATATTTCTCCTGAGAGCTATTGGGTGGCGACGCAAATCCTCGCGCCGTCAAACGAAAATTGGCCGCCAATGCTGACGGTCAGGTTAGACTGCACTACATTGTATGGAGGGAACAGTGTGCTGGTGTCCACGCAGGGCGGCGTTCCAGCAGGGACTGGCGGGACAACGAAATTTACCTGGTATAGGCCGACGTAGCCTGGTGTGGTCCCTGCGAAAACCGGCTGCGAGCCGGTTGGCAGAGGCCGGGACGGCAGCGCGTTCGGGTGGTAGTTATAGTCGAGATTGAATGCGGTTAGCGTCGGCGCTGATTGAGCGACAAGTTGCCCGGACACTGACGAAGGATTCGTCTGACCCAGCCCGACCGCGTAGGCTATGAGCTCTTCGCCAGCTTTCGCGGGACTGGTCGCCGAGACGGGCGATCCGTCGGCATGCGTGACTGTCGAAGGGCAGGGGAGGCCGGTGGCATTATAGCCGGCGAACTCCGAAACGCTCATAAAGATGTCGCAGCTCGTAATTATGTGGACTTGATCCCCGAGGACTGTTACGTCGTTCTCGGTAGATCCCTTTCCGTTTTGATAGACGCTGATTTGGCCATTCACGACTCCCGGGGCGGGGGGCGGCAGATAGGGGAATTCTGACTGCGCCTCATAGGGTATCTGAATCGTCAGCGCTACCAGGAAGCCGCACGCGATCTGGAAAAGGGGACCCTGCTGGCATGTAAAGAACGGATGCATCTCCAGGATGGGGGCGGACCGAGGCACCGACTGCCAATATGTTACCGATAGTCCAGCCAATGTTGTCGGGAGGTTCGCGCCTGCCGGCGCCCTGACAATCTGTGTATCGGTCGCAGGGCTCAGAGCGATTCCCTGCACGATGAGAGTCAGAAGCTGGCCTGGGGCCACGGAAAAGTTATTGGGTAACGCATAGCTGGAGCCGGCCGTTACCGGCTCTAAATTCAATTGCGCAAAAAGGTTACACGTCAGCACGAATGGAAGAACGAGTACGCATCTCATATGAATGTCACCAAGACCATCCAGGTATGTGCGACGGGGCTGGAGTCAAGTACGAGTACAAGCCGGAACACACCACTCCCCGGAGTATATTGTCTGACATAAAGTTTGACGTAGGTGTCGGAAAGCTAAGGGCCGTAGCGGTTGTCCCGAGCAGAGACGTGTCAACCTGTGGGGTTGTTCCGCCGACGAGGCACCCGTTATTGATGAACCCAAGATAGGCTGCGGAGTTGATGGGGTTTGCATGGGAGGTGTCGTTCGAGACACTGTCGAGCACCACTGCAAACTTTGCGTTGCTTTGCACGACCACATCGTCCAGCGTCACGCCCACCGCTGGATTAGTAAACGCGGCGTTAGTACTCGGGCCTAGAAACGAAATGCCAGCGTTCGAATTGCGATTGATCGACCTGGTGGTGTCGCCGGTAGGGCCAATAGGGTCCCAAGGATTGGCGCTCGAGATGGTGATATCGCCTGTGGCGACAGATCCAGCGAACGACATGCCGGATCCGGTGTTCGTGTTTATTTCATTGTTATAAAAGCTGTGCCCAAAACCGTATGCCTCGACCCCCGCGTTAGCCGCCGTGCCATTAGCCAACGGGCAGTTGGTCGCCGGGAGAGGATACGGCGGGCTAGCTACCGAGGGCCAACCGTTTCCCACGATGACGTTCGCGGCAATCGATACATTTGTCCCGCTCACAAACAGTTGCCCACCCTGGTTCAAACATGGGGCAGTTGGGCATCCGAATCCTGGGATCGGCGAGGTGTCAGGCATCTCGTAGCGGTTCTGAGTTAGTTTGTTTCCGTAAGCGTATTGGGGTGCTCCGCTCAGACCGCCGAGAGCGAGCCCTGCGGTGCCTGCGTACGAGATGTTGTTGTACCAGGCACCTGTGCCGTCGGTAATGGAAATCCCGGTAAAGCGCGTCGCCATCTGCCCCGGAACGGTTTGCGTGCCGTAGCCTCCGCCCGGAAGGTACCCAGTTCCGCCTTGTCCGACGTTCGAGACGGAAACGGTGGACCCCGCGCCGCCAAGTAGTAGCGCGGTTGCTGGGGAGTTGATGAAATCCACCCATTCAACCGTGAAAGCACCGGTCGTCCCAGAGCCAGGCTGCCCAGGAGGCGGAAGGCTCAGGTCGAGGTCCCAAGAATTGTTTTCAGTACCGCAGCTCATCCCGAGGCCGGGGCCGAATCGATTTCCGTCGAAGGTCAGGTTGCTGATTGTGACGTTAGTAACCGTTGCGGCACCTGCGACTACGGTCATAATCGACTCAAGCGTAAGGCTCGAGCTCCCTCTCCTGAGCGTTGTTTCGCCCGGTCCGCCGCCTCCGGTGATGACTAGATTGGAGGCTCCTATCGTAAGCGATGCGTAGCCGTAAACTGTGTAGATCCCGGGAAGCAGCTCGCAGGTTAGCGGGTTAGTAGGCGTACCGGACGTGTTGTTGAGACAATCCTGGAAGTCGGTGGGAAAGTTCGGCCCTGTGATTATAGTGGAATTGACGGTGAATTGCTGGGGAGCAATAGTCTGGTAGCCATTTACAGTTACGACCACATTTCCGGTTGTTTGGCCCGGTGGCACCAGCACCAGGATACTTGATCCGCTCCAGGTTGTGTTAGTCGCTACGATGCCATTGAAACTAACTGATCCCGGCGTTGCGCCAAACCCTGAGCCCGTTATTGTTACCAGAGTGTTCACTGACCCTGATGTAGGCGTTAGGTTCGTGATCGTAACACTGGGCGTGACAGTGAACGGCTGCGGAGAGGTGGCTTGTATACCGTTGACAGTCACGACGACGTTTCCGGTGGTGGCGCCCGGAGGCACAAGGACTGCGATGTTTGATGAGCTCCAACTAGTCGGATTCGCAGCGACGCCATTAAAACTAACACTGCTCGATCCCTGATTCACACCGAAGTAAAAGCCGTGAATTGTGACCGGGGTATTGACGGGTCCTGATGTAGGCGAGAGCAAGGTGATGATCGGTGCCAACGTAATCCGATGCAAGGCAACCCCGCTACTCGACATCCCGGACTCGACTGCAATTGCTTGGATGGTGGTAGTGTTACTGACAGTGAATTGGCCGGTGTAGTTGGAACCGTTACTTTGGCTCGGAGTCGTCCCGTCCGTAGTATAGATAATAGAGGCTCCTGAAGTCGTCGTGCTGATGGTGACGGTTTGGGGCGATGTGTACGTCCCACTGCTTGGGCTAATCGTTGGCGTGGCGACTGTACCTGAAGTCGTAACCGTCCAACTTCCTAGCTGCCCGGTTCCCGAGGATTGCCCGGCGTAATTCTCTGTCCAGAGATAAAACTGCTGCGTCCCTACGAATGCCGGCTTGAACGTTGCCGTGAATGTCATTGAAGCAGCGGTTCCGCTGAAAGATGCTCCGGGTGATGATGTGGTCAATGTACACTCATTGTTAGCATCCGACCCGCCCGGAGCGAAGCCAGTCCGCCACCCGCCGGAGTCACTCCCCAACTGGAACTGCTGAGTACTATGAACATAGAGCACTGCGCAGCTAGGTGCACCGTTGTTATTCGCGGCGATGGTCATCTCAAGATATTCGATATTTGCGGCAGACACGGGGTCGGCAAAGTTCGCAGTGAAAGTTTGTGAACTTCCGCTCCCGGAGCTCGGACTAACTGACACTCCCGCGGGCGGCCCGGCTCCAGTCACGGTCCATGAGCCCACCTGCCCGCTCCACGCATACTCGTTGGCGAAGTTTTCGGCCCATAGCCATACTCCCTTTGTCCCGGCAAATGCTGCGCTGAACGTCACATTGACGGTCATGGTTGCGGTATTTCCACTGTATGAGAATCCGGAGTTGGCCGTGTTCAGGGTGCATTGGCTGTTGTGGTCGGATTGGCCTGTCGGAATCGATCCCTGCCAGGCAGTGCCAGCGTCATTCAACACTTGGAACAGCCCCGTACTGTGTCCCAGGAGAAACATGCAAGTGTTCGCATGGTTCGTCCCGTCGGGACTGAACCAGATTTGCATGTACTCGATGTCCGCATTTCCCGCAGGGTCAGTAAATGTCGCAGTAAATGTCCCCGAATTTCCGCTCCCGGAGTTGGGACTGATGGATATCCCCGAGGGCGCAGTAGGCCCCGGCACGGTCCAGGTTCCCATCTGTTGCCATGTGCTATTACCGACCGAATCGCCGGCAGAGAGGTAGGCGTTCTGAGTGCCCAAAAAGCCGGTCTTAAAAGTCAGCGCTAAGTTCAGTGTCAGATTGTTGCCCGATCCGGAAGCCGATGATCCAGCCAAATTGACCGCGCATTGGCTGTTCTGCAACGTCGCGCTGCTACCAAGCGTGGCGGTGCCCACCCAATTGGTTTGGGTATCGTTCATCAGGTAAGCCGTGCTGCTCGTTGTCGAGATGTACATATAGCAGGCCTCGACACCGCTTGTCGAAGTATTGAAGATGATTTGAAACCACTGCATGTTCGTATAGCCGGCTGGAGAGGATGCCGTAAAAGCGAACGTCTGCGCGAGCCCGGCTCCGGATGAGGGACTCACTAAAACATTTGAAGGCTGCGCAAGCACCGCGAATACCAGAGCGTTGAGGATAATCGGCCACAAGAAGATGCGTGCGACCTTCATCATTTTCCAGCCACCAGTCCCGTCACGGTGTACAAAACACTCAGCGGCATCGTGGTCGCAAAACTGTACTGAAACGTTTGCTCATCTACGTTACTGACGAGTGCCAATCCTTGCGAATTCGCCAACAGCACGTCGCCGCTCGTGACGTGGAAAACCAACGGCATGTTTTGCGGAACGCTCACTTCGTAGTTGGCTCCCATGCTATCGGTCCCAGTCTGATGAACGGGGTGGAATAGGACCGGAAGCGATGGTGGGCGAACGGCCGTGGCCGCGAATACAGTAGGCAGGAGAGCGTTTGCAGCCTTCCCAGTCCACACTCCCGCAAGAATATTAGGATTTGTACCGGCTGATGTCTTCTGGCTCAAAAGATTCGAAGGATCCTGAATGCGGAGCTTCGCGACTGTTCCGAGCTTGATTGTCAGATTATTCCCCGCTGAGGACTGGCCTGTCCCCAAGGTCACCACAAGGGTCGGGAGACTCCATTCGCACGGGTTCAAGAAGCCGGTTGCATTAACGCAGATAATGTACATTCCTGCTGGAAGCGCGGAGATTTGGAAGGATCCATTCGCAGCAGCCTTCACGGTCTGCGCGACCGGCGGAAGACCGCTCTTCATCGCCGTTACATAAGCCGAGGGAATGGGCGTGTTGATGAGCTCGGGAATGAGTTTCCCACTAATCCTTGCAGTAGCTTGCCCAGAAACAATCGATTGCCCCGCTAAAAGCGCGAGGATATACCACTGAATTAGACGCACTAACAGCGCCTCCTATCCCACGAGAATTCATCTACAATGAGAAGCTAGATAATGCTCTGCGTAAGCGTATTTGTCAACAGAATAAGTAAATTAATAATTTCGACACAGAATCTGGTAGCGGCCGGGAGCAATAGATTTTTATGATCGATTCTGTTCTTGAAAACAAGCTTCGCAACAGCCAATATTGTGAGACGATTAGGTTTACCTGGAGGAGCCTCGTTCGATTTCAGAACCGCTCGGACGAGGCCACGGCGTTGTGATCTCCGATTCGCCGCCCTGGGATCTCGGCATTTTCGGTCAGGCTAGAGTTTTCTTGGGATGCGAATTTTCAATTTGTTGATTTGAGACCACGGCGCGACCCTCTGCCGTGCGAACAGTGGGTGGCGCAGTGAAAATCTCAATAATTCATCGTTGTAGAAACCTACAGCCGTCGGGCTTTAGCGAAAAATGTAGCGCTCAAATCCACAACATTCCACAACAAGTCTGCGTTATTGTGAAAAAAGGCGAGCTTGATCGCGAAAACCTGCCAGCCAGGTCGCTCCTGCCGAGAAAATATAAACGGCGGAGCAATAATAGACCACAGAACGCCGCGTGAGCGGCGGTTTGTGGCGGTCGAAAAGTAGACCACCACACTTCAGTTCCAGAACATTACAGGGTAGTTGTGTTTTGTGGGACACCGGGAGGTGTACAAGGTGGAAGTGTATGCACGCATAAGACGAGCCGTGCAGGTGGACGGCATGAGTATCCGGCAGGCGGCGCGCGAGTTCGGCCTGTCGCGCAAGACCATCCGGAAGATGATGCAGTTTTCACTGCCGCCAGGCTATGAACGCAAGAAGCCGGTGGTACGGCCGAAGCTGGGACCATGGCTGGGCATCATCGATCAGATCCTGGTGGACGATCAGACGCAGCCGAAAAAGCAGCGGCACACGGCCAAGCGGATCTGGGACCGGTTGAAGGCCGAGCACGCCTTTAAGGGCGGCTACACGGTCGTGAAGGATTACGTGCGCCAGGCGCGGCTGCGACACAAAGAGGTGTTTGTGCCGCTGGCGCATCCGCCGGGAGACGCACAGGCGGATTTCGGGGAAGCGTTGGTGGTGATCGCAGGGGTCGAGCAGAAGGCGCACTTCCAGTGCTTCGATCTGCCGCAATCGGATGACTGCTTCGTGGTGGCGTTTCCGGCCGAAAACACCGAGGCTTTCCTGGAAGGTCACAACCAGGCCTTTGCCTACTTTGGCGGCGTGCCGCGAACGATGCTGTACGACAACACGCGCATCGCGGTGAAAGAGATCACCGGCGATGGCGAGCGCAAGCCTACCGAAGCGTTCAGTGGATTGCAATCGCATTATCTGTTCGCGGCCAAGTTCGGACGTCCCGGAAAGGGCAACGACAAGGGGAACGTGGAAGGGCTGGTGGGCTATGCGCGGCGCAACTTCATGGTGCCGGTGCCGCGCGTGGCCAGTTGGGAGGAACTGAACGCACATCTGCTGGAAGAGTGCCGGAAGCGTCGCGAGCGGAAGCTGTGGGGACACACCGAAACCATTGCCGAGCGATTCGAGCGCGACCGGGAGAAGTTATTGCCGCTTCCACCGGCACCGCTGGAAGCGTGTGAGAAGAGAACCACGCGGGTCAGTTCGCAGGCGCTGGTGCGGTATGAGACCAACGATTACTCGGTGCCGACCGAATACGGGCATCGGCAGGTGTTGGTGAAAGCCTTCGTGTGGGAAGTGGTGATCGGTGCTCCGAGCGAAGTGATTGCGCGGCATAGCCGCAGCTACGGGCGGGAGGAGATGATTTTCAATCCGCTGCACTATCTGGCGCTGTTGGAGCAGAAGACCAATGCGCTGGATCAGGCCGCGCCGCTCCAAGGCTTGCAGCTGCCGGAGGAATTGATGGAGCTGCGGCGGCAGATGGAAGCGCGGCTGGGGAAACACGGCCGGCGTGAGTATGTGCAGGTGCTACGGCTACTGGAGACATTTTCGATGGACGAAGTGTCCGCGGCAGCACGCCAAGCACTGCGTTTTCCGCCATCTCCTTCGATGCGGTCAAGCATCTGTTGCTGTGCGCGATCGAGTGCCGGCCTCCGAGGCTGGATCTGGAAAACTACCCGCACCTGCCGGTGGCGGAAGTGGCGCTGACTCGTGCGGCCGACTATCAGGTGCTGCTGCAGGAGGCCCAGTAGATGGACACGCCTCGCGTGCTGCTGGAGCATTATCTGAAGCAGCTTCGGTTGCCCACCATGCTGCGCGAGTTTCCGAAGCTGGCCGAGCAGTGCGCCAAAGAAGGCGCCACCTTCGAACAGTTTCTGCTGCGTCTAGTCGAGCAGGAGATGCTGGATCGGGAGCGGCGCGCCACCGAGCGGCGCATCACAGCGGCCAAGTTTCCGGTGAGTAAGAGCCTGGAGACCTACGATTTTCTGGCTATTCCTTCGCTGAACAAAAAGCTGGTGGTGGAGCTGGCGCGATGCGAGTGGATCGGCCGGCGGGAGAACGTTCTGGCCTTGGGTAACTCCGGCACAGGGAAGACTCACATCGGCCTGGCGTTGGGACTGGCCGCCTGTCAGCAGGGATTTCGCGTGCGCTTCACCACCGCGGCGGCGCTAGTCCATGAACTGATCGAAGCTCGGGATGACAAGCGTCTGCTGCGCTATCAGAAGAACCTCGCGCGCCAGGAACTGCTGATCGTCGATGAGCTAGGCTTCGTGCCCTTGTCCAAGACTGGCGCCGAAATGCTGTTTGAAGTTTTCAGCCAGCGATATGAGCGGACCTCCACGCTGGTAACCAGCAACCTGCCTTTTGCCGAATGGACCGAGATCCTGGGCTCAGAGCGGCTGACCGGCGCGCTGCTGGATCGGCTGACTCACCATGTCCACATCCTGGAGATGAACGGGGACAGCTTCCGGCTCAAGACAGCAGGAAAAAGAAAAGCCGCAGCTTCACCCCCGAGTTTGGAGGCGGCTTCCGCTCCGCCCTAAACGCGCCCCGCAAAGCGGGTCGCAGGGCTTCGCTCCAGCCGCCCCCAAACCTCCAGGGAAACGGGCATCGGAAGCAAATAAGTGGTCCCCTTTTGCTCCGCCGTGGTGGGAAACTTTCACTCCGCCCTTGACATTGGCCGGCTCCACAGAGAGATTCCTCGTCCTGACGGATCTTCCGCCTCAATTCGTCATACATTCCAGGAAAAAGGAAAGATACCGGAACCCGGTAGATAATCTCGAGGCCCAGCGCCACGGCAATCGGCGGCAATGCGCGGCCGTGTTCGTAGTGCGAAACCATCGAGGTATCGCGATGGCCGAGCAGCTTCGCCACTTGCTTCTGAGAAAAGCCCATCCTCCTTCGATATAGAACGAGATCGTTTGGTTTCTGTTTGAGTAAATCCATTTGCGTTCTCTTGTGTGCACTGTAGCAATTAGGCAGAAACGGTAAAGGCGGGAAAATTGTGGAAAACTACAACTCGTGGTCTCTCTCTGTGCGCAGCCTGTGGAGAAGGCGGTCGCGGTTTCGGCGGTGAACACCACGAACGACGTCCTGTGCGCCCCAAATTCCGCGAATACGGCGAAAAGCGCTCACACGGCCGCGGATGCGGCCGGAGAGGGAATCAACCATCATGGCGCGAGCGAGTTCTATTGCAAATTGAATGAAGAGATCGAAAATCATCAGGCAATGATGGCGCTGATGGGGCAATCTGTACAGGCGGGAAAGGACAAGCCCAATCCTAAGCTCCCTTTTCCGAGCGATAATCATGGAGTTTGCAAATGCCACGCCATGCCTACTCAAAATGCCTTCCGGAGGAGATGGCGCTCTTTCCACTCGATTATGGAGACCTGTTGCGTCCGCCGTATACCATTCTTCCGTCGCGTGGCTGGGGCCAGTACACAAATCTGGCAGACGAGTATCTGATTGTCTACGGCCCAAAGCACCTTGAGGAACGCTCGATTTTCGATACCTCGCCGTATCTTCTGCCACCGGGCCGAACGACACCCGACGGCTGGGATTGCGACGGGTTCTTCGTTCCCTCGGATCGCGCAGTACTCCTATGGCGCGGCCAGCGCGGAGGTCCGTTGGCTTTGAAGTTCTGGAATCTACGGCGATTTTCGGTTTGGAAGGCGGGGCAGGGAGGTTATCGTTGCTCCTGGGCGAATGGAATTTTCGAGCCCAGCCAGATCAATTGGGCGATTCCCAATCTCTCCTACCCGATATCACCAGCCGAATTGGAGCTCCCAAAACGAAGTAGGCCCTCTGTCCTTCCGCCACAGTGGCGGAAGGACAGAGGGCCTAGATGGCGATTTCCGGGGGGCGAGGACGGGATTGAGCCAGCTTCAGAACTCCAAAAGACCGAGGCTGACCTGGATCGCTTCGTCGACTTGTTCTAAGGTCGCCTCATCAACACGGCCGAGGCGCTTCACCAGCCGGACCCGATCTACCGCGCGAATTTGATTGAAGAGCGCAACGGAGGTCACCGAGAGCCCGGTATGCTGATCCGCTGCCAACAATACATGAACCGGGTTCAACGGGAACCTGACGGTGGATGTGATGGGCGCAACAATCGTAATTCCGCTCAAACGGTTCGAGACGTCGTTCTGAATCACGAGCGCAGGCCGGGTCTTCTGTATCTCACGACCTACCGCTGGGTCGAGCGCCGTGAGGTAGATTTCGCCGCGCTTGGGGTGGCCGGCTTTCGTTTGGATTTGTCGAGTTGTTGCCATTGTTGCTGATCCACGGCAAGCCAATCCGCGGCGACCTCGCGGTCGATATCCTGATCACGGACGGCGGTGCTCTCAAGCCGGGCTCGGAGCGCTTCCGCGCTTCGGTTGGCCACGTAGTGCTGCACAGCCTGATTGATAAACCGGCTGCGCTCGCCCGGCTTCGCCATCCGATCGATGGTCTGGATCGTGGCTTCCGGCAAAACGATATTGAGGCGTTTGCTCATGGGAATGAGGTTAATGATCTTGCACCTGCATCATATACACAACGCGTGTGCATGTCAAACACGCAGGAGAAACGTCGCTACAGGCGGCCAAATAGGCAATATCGGAACCGGAATCAGGATGACGTACACTTGAAAAGCTGTTCCTGTCCGGAGCGAATACCGTGACCCGCTCGCGTCGTCGAAGTGGGCAACTTGGTGTTAGTGGTCGGGCGGTTCCCTAAGCTCCAAACGCTGGCTAAATACCCGGGTTCTTGCCGCAAATGACTGGCGCTTCCTGCGCGGACCCGTAAACCAAATATTGCTGATGCGCCGCCTTTGCGGCCCTCCGGTCGAGCCCGAGGTAATAACGGCAAGTCGTTTCGAGGCGCTCGTGGCCGAGGATTTCCTTGATGTGCCCGACGGGGCAGCCGTTGAACAACAGCTGGGTCGCCGCAGTGTGCCGGAGAAGATGCGGCCGCACCGGCTTATTGAGGCCCGCAATCCTGCGATAGCGGTTGAACGGACGCCAGATGTCCGTTCGTGAAAGCCTTGTGCCGCTCTGCGAGAGAAACAGCGCCTCTTCCTTATCCGTGCGCATCTCGAGATATCGGCGCAGCCAATCGAGGGCGCGGTCAGTGAAAAATACGGTTCGTTCCTTGTTGCCCTTGCCGATCACGCGCGCCTCCTTGCGCTCGAAATCAATGCTGGTGCGATTGAGCGAAAGCACCTCGCCAATCCTCATCGCGCTGCCAAGGAGCGTTTCGACCAGAGCCCGGAACCGTATTCCCGGGTGATGCGGCTGGTTCTTCGATGTCGTTAACGGAATCGCGGCGACGAACCGCGCCACCTCGTCCGGAGTCAGAAACAAAACCTCGCGCCGCGGGCGTCTGGGGATCGTGACCGCCGCCGGATCCAGTACTTGGAGGGGCAACTGGTCTCGGCAAAATAGCAACAGGCGCTTAATGGATGCGAGCGTGACAATCTGCCAGCAAACGCCGTTCCCCCGGCCTAGCATTTCGGACTTGATGCCCGTAATGTCGGCGGCGGTGATCTCGGTGACGGGTCGGTCGCCGAGCGCCCGCGCCAGCCTTCGCAAACAGTACTCGTATTTTTCTAGCGTCTGCGCGCCGAACTGCAATTCTACCCGCGCGTATTCGAGGAACCGGGCGGCCGCCTCGCTGATGCGCGGCGGGCCGCTATGATTGATCGCCATACAAAAAGACCTTCCGATGAGAGCAGAAAACTGCTTTCCCAGAAGGCCTAAGAGAACTTTCACAACTAAACAGTGATTAGAAAGTACAAAGCCGTTTGCGTCAATCGTTCAAAGTGTCCCTCCCAAAAAGAGGAGGGATCGACCGTCAGATGGCTTGACAGGAACGTCGAGACGTTACCATCAAGCTATTTATCCTTAGAAAGGAGGTGACTGCATCGCACGATTTCGACGGAGGATTTGTAGTTGTTTCAGCGGCCTTCGGGAGGAATCTTCTGCTCGATTAATGTTTCTACGGGAACTATGCCCGAGAAACCCCTTTTCGTCAAGTCCACTAGAAACATCTCAAGAGTCGCGCCTCAGACTTCGATGTGCAAATGATCTTGGAGGCGATCGAGCTTGCGCTCGATCAGGACCAAGCGCTCTTCAGGCCCCAAGCCCTCCTCAATATTAGCCATCATATCTGTGATCGCCAGAATGACCTCGTCTCTGGCGTTCTTAAGGTCGTCCTTGGTCGCCACGCTTGCAATCGCTTGCTCGAATTGTTCTTTGGTAATTTCCATAGATTTTATGCGGTTAATTGTTGTTCAAAGCCCTCGCGGTGGAGATTGGCCTGCGGACCCAGCTCGGCATCAAGGGAGTGCCGGGGCTGGGGTTCGCTGGACCGATAGTCCAGACAGCGGTCGACAATTTTTCGCAGCACAGCATTGTCTTTGCCCAGGTAGTACCGGGCGGTGGTCTGGATGTCCTGGTGGCCAGCCAGATCCTTGATGTGGGTGATATCGGCGCCATGATGGAGCAAGTTGGTGCAGAAGGTGTGCCGTAGAATATGCGGGGTCAGCTTCTTGGGGATGCCCGCACGCTTCTTGAGGAGAATGAAGAACCGGGAGATGTCAGCTTGGGCCCACTTGCGGACAGGATAATGGTTCCAACCTCTTGCTGGCCGAACCACGGTGAGATCCAGGACGAAAAGCAGTCCCGGTACTTGTGAAGGCTGGAATCGGAGACGTGCCGCTCGGCGCGGCAATACTTTAGAAAATGCCCGAAGGCGTCGGAGACGATCATAGGTTGTTCAGTTTAATGATGGTCTCGGTAGCTTACCGAAACCCTGGGATTCGGCAAGTAGGGAAAACTTGGCGATTCCGCCAACTTTCGACCCGGTGGGGTGGATAACGTGGGTCTATCCGTGCCAGCCGAACAGCAAGACCTGCAAGTCCTTGACAACATTTAATAGACCGATTATACTTAGTTCAACGAAGTATAATCATTATCGCAAGGTCTATGAACGTGAGCAGAACAAGCAAAATACTGGGTTTCTCAGTGCCGCCAATGGTAGTCAAGGAAGTCGAGAGCCTGGCCAAGGAAGAGCGCCGCACCAAGAGCGAGCTATTTCGGGAGATGGTGCGAGTCTATCGACGCTACCGGCAGCAGCGGCAGTTGGATGACGATCGGGTAATCATGAGCCTGATTACGGAAACCAAGGCCGAAGAGGCCAATAACCCTATGAGCACAGAGGAAATGCTCAGCGAGGCCAAACGGCTTACCGCCTATGGGGCCGCGCAGGCCAAGAAGCTCGGCATCAAACCCGGAGATACTAACCGCATCATCCATGAGCGTCGCAAAATCAACAGGGCTAAGAGCCGTTCTTGATACCAACGTTTATTTTTCTGCCTTCCGGCATCCCGGAGGGGTGCCTTTTGAAATTTGGCAACAGGCGCTCAACAGGCAATTTACGCTTCTCGTCTCCCCTCCCATTCTGAGGGAGATAGCCCAGGTACTGCGCCTGGATTTGGGCTGGCAGGAGTCCGAGATTGTCCCACAGCTCAAATTGATCAGCCGAATCGGCGAGATCGTAGTTCCCAAGACTAGCTTGCAGGTCGTAAAAGCTGACCCAGATGACGACAAAATCCTGGAATGCGCCGTGGAAGGCCGGGCCGACCTCGTCGTTTCCGGCGACCGGCACCTAACCAGGCTAAAAGCTTTCCGCGGCATCGGTATTGTTCGGCCTGTTGATTTTCAGCGCAGCTTGGGAAAGAATATTTAAGAGCTCGAGAGATAATAATTATTTCTATGAAATTTGTGGCACGTAAACCTGAACACGCTGTTCCTCCGATCGAGTCCATGCGCCTGCGCCAGATGAAAGCGCTCGAGGCAGTTACCGGAGCATGGAAGGGCAAGGACCATCCCGAACTCAAGCAAGGCGCAGCCAAGTGGGTAAGGAAGATTCGCCAGGAAACTGAGCGCCGTTTTCAAAAATAACTGGGCCCGGGTGGCTTGCCGTCCAGATTTACAAAAAATAGATACAATAAATCAAGTTATTGCTATGGGTTTCTCCGCACGCAAAACGGAACACACAGGTGCCAAGCACGGGCGTGGTGCTTACTGGGGCACAAAGTACGAAGCTAAGCGTGACAGCCGCAAGATCCGACGCCGCAACTGGAAGCTAGAAATAAAAAATGCCGGGCCCGACGGTAGCGCTCAGAGCTGATTCTCCGTACGATCCATTGTTCCCACGGAGAATCCGTTTCTACAGACTTCGGAAACATAAAAAGCACTCCAATATTGGAGTGCTTTTTGTTCATGCATCCGTTCTTAACGGCTAAATAGTGATTAGAAAGTACAACACCAAACGCTTGCGCAAATCATTGATTCAAAGTAGCGCTAACTTTCGAAAAAATTAACGACGACCATCAGATGAGATGTTTCCAAGGATCGAAATCCCGTAGAAACATCTGAATTCCTTAGAAAGGAGGTGACTGTCCCGCGATTATTTGCAGGACTCCGCAGAAAGAATTGACGGGGAGCAGTATTCTGATCTCGATAATGATAAAGAACTATCGAGGTAACAGTAGCTCTGCGCCGCCGTTCTGTCAAATCGCGAAGGAGAATCGAGGAGGAGAATTTCAAGCGGCCACCGGAACCGTGGCTGATCCATCATCCGCCTCGTCTCCGTAGCGAAGATTCTTACGAACCGCGTCTCGTAGGGCCTGCTTGTTGACGCCGAGGTAATACTTCGCAGTCGTTTGAATGTCCTGGTGCCCGGCAAGCTCCTTGATCAGAGTGATGTCGGTGCCGTTATCTCGCAGGTTCGTGCAATAAGTGTGGCGCAGAATGTGCGGCGTCAAAGGTTTGGTACCGAGGAGTTGAAGGGCGGATACGGCCCAGGCTGTCGACCGTAGGCGAACTGTACTCCATTTGACATGGCGATGACGAGCTCTGCCTGCGTCAAGCGGACAATCGGAAAGAGCATGCCGTCAAGGTTCAGAGAATTGGCCGTGATTGACCATCTGCCACGCATTGGAGCCCCGGCGCGGAACAACCGAGGATTGTGTTCGTCCTGTATGAAGGGCACCGTCACCGACTGCCCATTCGCAAAAAACTCGTATCCGACCTCAAGAGCTCTCGGCATGATCTGGGCTGGGTGCCATTTCCCTAGGATTGCGGACTGCGGCGCAATCTGCGTTGTACTTCTTATTCCCGGGGATGCGTTCACTAGGTCCTTGGCCTCGTACCATCCGATCCCGACCAACGCAAGCAACGCGCCCAACCAAGCAGTCCGCTTTACCAAGTCCTCCTTGGATTGGCCGGGATGACAGATGCTGACCAGAAGGTGAAGCGGAACGAGAACGACAGCCGCCACCGCGCGAAATACGCCTACGAACAGAAATACAAATAGACCGGTGACCCATGTATGTCTTTCGCCCTTATTGTCGGCGTCTTCTTTCACGCTTCCACCGGCGCGGATACCGCTATGGATTATTTGCGCAAACTGAAATTCGATGTATGACCCTGTTCCCATGTCCTTCCCAGCTGCACGAAGGGTGTCGGAGGCGACCAAGAAAATGGATTTTGAATTGCCCGCGCGCTCCACACCGAGGACAGACGTGCGCCGTAAAGTCGCTCAGACCAACAACAATCGTGACGTGCTTGCCCACGGCGAGCAACGCTTCTTCATAGCGACTGACAATCTCCTCCGGGATGAAGTCGCTCGAGTTGCAAAGCGCGTACCAAGCCTTCTCTGAGGCATCAAGAGGGGTTGGCTCAGGCGCTAGCGCAACCGGACCCTTCGCGCCGTTGCTCCGGATATAGTCGTTATAGCCGCCTTGTACGATTGGTACTCTTCAGCGCCCATCGAGTCCGGAAGGATAAGATTGACCATTCCCTCGCCGATTTGCTCAAGTGCGCCGGACTGGCGGGCCTTTTCCATCCCCTTCCCATACGCCGCCTTGAGCCTGCGCTCCTTGTTTTCAAACATCGACGCACCCTCCTATTTCTAGGAATCTCTGCGCAATTATACACACAAATAACAAATAGTAAAGGCCTTTTAGTCACCATTTGATCTCACAGCCAGGAATGGTGGCGCGTAGGTAAGCACGCCCCTCAGAGATGATCCGGGTAGAAATGAAAACAGCCACTCCCACGGGGAATGGCTGAAAATAGGCGATGTATTTGGAGTCGCTACGAGCCGGAATTAGATCCTTGATCCGCGGAAGTTCCAGAATCAGCGGCTGGCGCTACCGCTGCGGGGATTGGGGTAGGACTTGGCGACGGAATTGGTGGTGCGGTGGGTGTTGGAGAGACTGTCGGGGTCGGGGTTGGAATGACGGTGGGCGTCGGTGGCGAAGCCGCAAGGGCCGTTGTGGTGGAATCTCCCGAGTCTTGATCGGACGCGGGCGTCGATGTGCCCGAGACCTCCGGCGTGCCCGTAGCGCAGGAATCGGATGCTGTCGGAGTTTCCGCTGATGAACTCGCGGAATCCGCGCTGACGATCAAGGGCTGATCGGTCGTCGGTGTGGATGTCGCCACAACCAGCGTAATTGCCTGCGCTTCGCCGCCGCTGACCGTCAGCTGTTCGGTTGGTGAGGCGAAGCTGTGCCAATCAAATGTGATGGCGCTGGTTGTTGCGGCCTCCAGATCCAAAATAAAACCAGCGGAGTCCTTCTCGGCAATGAACGCCGGGGCGAACTCGCCCTCTGGAGAGAAAGTGACAATCGGCTGGAATGCATATGGCTGGCTGAACGTCACGCGGACCGACGTCTGTCCCGACGTGATCTCAGCCTCGCCGACCGAATCTCCGGAGAAATCGGATGGCGAATAGACGGTCAGGCTGCTGGAAGTGGCGTTGCCACTCAAGTTTCCCTGCAAGCTATTGACTGTTAGTTGTAACCTTTCAAGCTGGTTTTGCATGGCCGTGGAACTGGCGCTAAGTTCCTGGGTTGCCAAAATTAGAGGACTAATTAAACCGTCATAGTTCAGGGTTAAGGTGCCGCCAGGGGTCAGGGCAGTTGGGGTGGTTGTGGACACTAGATTTCGGAAGATCTGCTGGACTTGTTGGGCGATAAACCCAAATTGCTCGGTGGTGCCGCGGGTCGGATCTAGCCAATAGAAAGACACCGGGTTCAGTGCGTTAATGGCCGCAAGACCGCTTGCGGTTCCTAACGGAATAATTTCCTGCTTCAGCCGCTCATCCGAAGCCGTACACTGGATGAGACCGCCGCTATTGGTAGTAAAGCCACTGCAGTTCGGGTAGTCGCTCGCGGTGAGCGCGCCCGCAGTGCTTACGCTCAGCAACTGCGTGCCCGTCGAGGAAGCGACAACGAAAGGAGTAGTCGTGCTGCTGCCCTGCACAAATAGCGTCGACGTCGGCGCTGTCGTGCCGATGCCTATGTTGCCGGCTATTAGAGTTCCAGTTGCGTTTCCCTGTAGCCCGTTACCGACCGCAAGTACGCCTGCTCCATACCGGGACAGGCCGGTATCTTTTGTGTCGTAGACATTGGCATCATGGGTCCATCCGAGAACTCCAGTACTTTTCGAAGTAAAAGCACCATATTGACCCATCGCCGCAGTATTAGTGCTTAGAACGAAAGCGCCGGTATCACCCCACAGCGTTCCATTACTGTCTCCAAAGTAACCGATCTCTGAGCCCGCAGAAGTTTGAATTGAAATGGCATGATTGTTGATACTTTGATTAGCTCCGTACCTGACGATCAACCCGCTTATTCCAGTTGCGCTTTGGTCATACACTCTCACCTTTCCTCCACTGACGTCTAATGGATATTCGTCACCACCGGCATCCCTCGCCGCTGGGACCGCAACGATCAGTCCAAGTATTTCAAGGAACTGAAGTGGAAGGCAGGGATCGACAAACCTCTGACGCCGCACATTCTACGCCACACTTACTGCACGAACCTTCGAGACAACGGCACGGACATAACCTTGATCAAGGAACTCGCCGGGCATCAGGACATTCAAACGACCGCGAAGTACTACCTCGGCGTCAGCAAGCAGACGTTACGAGATGCAGTTCGCAAGAATCTTCGCTACGGAGACGAGGAGGATGACGCCACGGCCGCGCGGTTCCCCCAAACCGCATGAAATCTCCGCGATCTCCTTCGCGATTTGACAGGAACGCAGCGTGGAGCTAATGTTACCTCGGTAGTTCTTTATCATTATCGAGATCAGAAAACTGCTCCCCTCAATTTGTTTCTGTGGAGTCCTGCAAGTAATCGCAGGACAGTCACCTCCTTTCTAAGGAATTCAGATGTTTCTACGGGATTTCGATCTCTCTAAACATCTCATCTGATGGTCGTCGTTAATTTTTTCGAAAGTTAGCGCTACTTTGAATCAACGATTTGCGCAAGCGTTTGGTGTTGTACTTTCTAATCACTATTTAGCCGTTAAGAACGGATGCATGAACAAAAACCACCCTCGTAAGGGAGTGGTTTTTTGTATTTCCGGAGTCCGTAGAAACCGATTCTCCGTAGGAACAATGGATTGGAGGGAGATTACTTGCTTCCAGCAATCATAAATACCACAGCGCCGATGACGAATACAATGACCGCAATCAGTATGAGCCACAAAGAAACCCCTAATTTCATTGCGCCGACGTCGTGTCTGTCGACACTGACGTATGGATATCAAGATAATGGGAATGCGGTTCTGTTCGTGGGACACTTGCAGAGGGCACTTCTGGATGCAAACTGCTATCCACTAGGAACACTTTCGGCTGTGATCTAATTCAACCTCCTCCATGGAATCTACTACTGTAACTTCTGCCCCAATCGGCTCATCGCCCTTGTTTCATTTACTGAGCTTTAGATTAGATAGCCCAGGGCTATGTCCAAGTGGATATACACGGCGATGGCCTTCGAGGGCACATTTCCAGGAGTTGCCCCAGGAGGTGCCACTGTCCTATCACTCGGTTCGGACACTAGCGCAGCCTTATGCTGTCCAAGGTGGGCCAAACTTGAGTAAATGTCGGCCTATATTGACTGAAAGGCGGCCAGTACGCATACGGGCCTTTTAGCCACAGTGCTCATCGTTTGCGACACAAGGCTACGTTGTTCCGTATTTTAATCTAGGGTTAAGCGTGGTAACAACGACTCTTTCCTCCGCTGAAGTAATACAGGGAGATGGAATCCCGATTTGATGGCAGAGTTCGCCCGAGAGTCGGCGTGGCCACCGCGGTGGAGGTGCCGTGGCGATTCTGGGTCGCCGGCGCGCCAGCGGTCAGCGCATATCGCAGGGGCGGAAAACGGCGTGTGGTCATCAGCGACAATATGAGTCGTGAGTGAGCACATCCTCGATGATCTGTCCTGGCGCGGCCTGATCGCGCTGTCCACCGACCTCGACGCGTTGCGCCGGGATCTCGACGCGGGCCCACTCACGCTGTACGTCGGGTGCGACCTGACCGCGCCGAGCCTGCACGTGGGCCACCTCGTGCAGATCCTGACCGTCCGCCGGTTCCAGCGGGCCGGCAACAAGCCGTTGGCCCTGGTCGGCGGCGCCACCGGCCTGATCGGTGACCCCCGGCCGACCGCGGAGCGGACCCTGAACGCGCCCGAGTTGGTGGCCGAGTGGGTCGAGCGCATCAGGGCCCAGGTCGAACCGCTGCTCGACTTCACCGGCCCGTTCGCGGCCACCATGGTCAACAACCTGGACTGGACGGCCCAGCTGTCCGCGATCGACTTCCTGCGTGACGTCGGCAAACACTTCCGAGTGAATCGGCTGCTGGCCAAGGAGGCGATCAGCACCCGGCTGAACTCGGACGCCGGCATCAGCTACACCGAGTTCAGCTACCAACTGCTCCAGGCCTACGACTTCCTGGAGCTGCACCGCAGGTACGGCTGCACCCTGCAGACCGGCGGCAGCGACCAGTGGGGCAACCTCACCAGCGGCGTCGACCTGATCCACCGAGTCACCGGCAAGTCGATGCACGCGTTGGCCACCCCGCTGATGACCAAGGCCGACGGCACCAAGTTCGGCAAGACCGAGTCCGGCTCCGTCTGGCTCGACCCGGAGATGACCAGCCCGTACGCCTTCTTCCAGTTCTGGATGAACGCCGACGACAAGGACGTGGTCACCTACCTGAAGATGCTGACCGACCTGTCCCGCGACGAGATCGACGACCTGGCCGAACAGACCGCGACCAAGCCGGCGGCCCGTGTCGCCCAGCGTGAGCTGGCCGAACAGGTCACCACGCTCCTGCATGGCGCGGATGAGACCAAACGGGTGATCGCGGCCAGCCAGGCCCTGTTCGGCCGCGGCGAGCTGCGTGAGCTGAGCGCGGCCACGCTGGCGGCCGTGATGGCCGAGGCCCCGACCGGCGAGGCCCGGCTCGGCGACGGCGCCACGATCGTCGACCTGCTCGTGTCCAGTGGGTTGGTGGAGAGCAAGAGCGCGGGACGCCGGGCGGTCAAGGAGGGCGGCGCCTACGTGAACAACGTGAAGGTCACCGACGAGAACTGGCAGCCCAGCGGCACCGACCTGCTCGACGGCGGGTGGCTTGTGCTGCGTCGTGGCAAGCGTCACACTGCGGGGGTCAGGCTGGTGGGATAGCTTAGACACGAACCCGACACGGTGCGGTTGACCTGCGGTTACTGCCGGTGTCGGGTTGGTTGGGGCGCGATTTGACTTCCCGTTCCCATCCGCGTAACTTTACTTCTGCCAGCGCAACACGGCCTCGGAAGCCCCCTCCTGATCTACTGGGTCTGGGCGATCGGAACCGAGCGCGGCAGGGGTCGCGAACCAAGCTCCCACACACCGTGGTAGAGTGGGCGATCTGATCAAAGCTTCAGGACGGATTTTCTGCCCCGTTCCGTGCGCTGCTCTTGTGGGTGGTGTGTGGCGGTGTGCGTGTGTTCTTTGAGAACTCAACAGTGTGTCGATATGCTAGTAGAGCTCTAGCAGTTTTGAACCCTGTCTAAGGGTTCCTTTGAGATGAGTGTTTGGCCAGATTGTTTCTGGCGCCTCGGATTCAAACACCAGTTCATTATTGGAGAGTTTGATCCTGGCTCAGGACGAACGCTGGCGGCGTGCTTAACACATGCAAGTCGAGCGGTAAGGCCCTTCGGGGTACACGAGCGGCGAACGGGTGAGTAACACGTGGGTAACCTGCCCTGTACTGTGGGATAAGCCTGGGAAACTGGGTCTAATACCGCATATGACTGCATCCTGCATGGGGTGTGGTGGAAAGTTCTGGCGGTACAGGATGGGCCCGCGGCCTATCAGCTTGTTGGTGGGGTGATGGCCTACCAAGGCGACGACGGGTAGCCGGCCTGAGAGGGCGACCGGCCACACTGGGACTGAGACACGGCCCAGACTCCTACGGGAGGCAGCAGTGGGGAATCTTGCGCAATGGGCGAAAGCCTGACGCAGCGACGCCGCGTGAGGGATGACGGCCTTCGGGTTGTAAACCTCTTTCGACCGGGACGAAGCGTGAGTGACGGTACCGGTAGAAGAAGCACCGGCTAACTACGTGCCAGCAGCCGCGGTAATACGTAGGGTGCGAGCGTTGTCCGGAATTATTGGGCGTAAAGAGCTCGTAGGCGGTTTGTCGCGTCGGCCGTGAAAACCTCAGGCTTAACTTGGGGCTTGCGGTCGATACGGGCAGACTTGAGTTCGGCAGGGGAGACTGGAATTCCTGGTGTAGCGGTGAAATGCGCAGATATCAGGAGGAACACCGGTGGCGAAGGCGGGTCTCTGGGCCGATACTGACGCTGAGGAGCGAAAGCGTGGGGAGCGAACAGGATTAGATACCCTGGTAGTCCACGCCGTAAACGTTGGGCGCTAGGTGTGGGGACCATTCCACGGTTTCCGTGCCGTAGCTAACGCATTAAGCGCCCCGCCTGGGGAGTACGGCCGCAAGGCTAAAACTCAAAGGAATTGACGGGGGCCCGCACAAGCGGCGGAGCATGTGGATTAATTCGATGCAACGCGAAGAACCTTACCTGGGTTTGACATGCACTGGACGCTGCCAGAGATGGTGGTTCCGCAAGGCTGGTGCACAGGTGGTGCATGGCTGTCGTCAGCTCGTGTCGTGAGATGTTGGGTTAAGTCCCGCAACGAGCGCAACCCTCGTTCCATGTTGCCAGCGCGTAATGGCGGGGACTCATGGGAGACTGCCGGGGTCAACTCGGAGGAAGGTGGGGATGAGGTCAAGTCATCATGCCCCTTATGTCCAGGGCTTCACACATGCTACAATGGCCGGTACAGAGGGCTGCGAAGCCGTGAGGTGGAGCGAATCTCACAAAGCCGGTCTCAGTTCGGATCGGGGTCTGCAACTCGACCCCGTGAAGTCGGAGTCGCTAGTAATCGCAGATCAGCAACGCTGCGGTGAATACGTTCCCGGGCCTTGTACACACCGCCCGTCACGTCACGAAAGTCGGTAACACCCGAAGCCCATGGCCTAACCCGTAAGGGAGGGAGTGGTCGAAGGTGGGACTGGCGATTGGGACGAAGTCGTAACAAGGTAGCCGTACCGGAAGGTGCGGCTGGATCACCTCCTTTCTAAGGAGCTTAAGCAACGCACTGCCCGTTCGTGGTGGTGGTTGATTGCTCATTGGATGTGGAACTACTAGCGGATGCGCTTTCCTGCGTTGACACAGCATCTAGTACTGGCAGAGATCTTTCGGGGTCGCTGTCGTGGAAACTCGTGTTGTGTGGGCTGTCGGGGAGTGTTCGACACACTGTTGGGTCCTGAGAGAACACACGCGGCCTCCCTCTTGTGGGGGGCCAGAGTGTTGTCTTGGTGGTCCCGGACCATCTTGGGTGTCATACCGCAAGCCTAGGTAGATCGAAAGGATCTGCCGCGATCGTGAGTCGGGCTTGGCTGGTGCGCCGGTGGAGCGGTTGTCTCGGGTGGTTGTTTGAGAATTGCACAGTGGATGCGAGCATCTTTGTGGTCAAGTTATTAAGGGCGCACGGTGGATGCCTGGGCATCAGGAGCCGATGAAGGACGTAGGAGGCTGCGATAAGCCTCGGGGAGCTGTCAACCGAGCTGAGATCCGAGGGTGTCCGAATGGGGAAACCCGGCACCAGTTATGTGGTGTCACCCGCACCTGAATCTATAGGGTGTGTGGAGGGAACGCGGGGAAGTGAAACATCTCAGTACCCGCAGGAAGAGAAAACAACCGTGATTCCGTGAGTAGTGGCGAGCGAAAGCGGAGAAGGCCAAACCGTCTGTGTGTGATACCCGGCAGGGGTTGCGTGCTTGGGGTTGTGGGACTCAGCCGGCCAGTCTGCCGCGTCTGGCAAGAAGTTATAAAACACTGTGGTTAGCGGAACTGTGTTGGGATAGCAGACCGTAGAGGGTGAGAGTCCCGTACGCGAAAACCTGATGTCTTCTGGTAGGGATCCCAAGTAGCAGCGCACTCGTGGAATGTGCTGTGAATCTGGCGGGACCACCCGCTAAGCCTAAATACTTCCTGGTGACCGATAGCGGACTAGTACCGTGAGGGAAAGGTGAAAAGTACCCCGGGAGGGGAGTGAAAGAGTACCTGAAACCGTGTGCCTACAAGCCGTCAGAGCCGCGCTGGTCTTTTGGATTAGTGGTGATGGCGTGCCTTTTGAAGAATGAGCCTGCGAGTTAGTGGTGCGTGGCGAGGTTAACCCGTGTGGGGTAGCCGTAGCGAAAGCGAGTCTGAATAGGGCGATGTAGTCGCGTGCTCTAGACCCGAAGCGGGGTGATCTACCCATGGCCAGGGTGAAGCGTCGGTAAGACGTCGTGGAGGCCCGAACCCACCAGGGTTGAAAACCTGGGGGATGAGCTGTGGGTAGGGGTGAAAGGCCAATCAAACTCCGTGATAGCTGGTTCTCCCCGAAATGCATTTAGGTGCAGCGTCGCGTGTTTCACATCGGAGGTAGAGCACTGGATGGCCTAGGGGGCCTACAAGCTTACTGAAGTCAGCCAAACTCCGAATGCCGGTGTGTGAGAGCGTGGCAGTGAGACTGCGGGCGATAAGGTTCGTAGTCGAGAGGGAAACAGCCCAGAACACCAGCTAAGGCCCCTAAGTGTGCGCTAAGTGGGAAAGGATGTGGGGTCGCCCAGACAACCAGGAGGTTGGCTTAGAAGCAGCCATCCTTGAAAGAGTGCGTAATAGCTCACTGGTCAAGTGGTCCTGCGCCGACAATGTAGCGGGGCTGAAGCGCACCGCCGAAGCTGTGTCATTGACACAAGAGATCCACCTGCTCTCTTGAAGAGTGGGTGCAGTCGTGTTGATGGGTAGGGGAGCGTCCTGCATCCAGGGAAGCCTCGGCGTGAGCCAGGGGTGGAGGGTGTGGGAGTGAGAATGCAGGCATGAGTAGCGAGAGCAGAGTGAGAATCTCTGCCGCCGGATGACCAAGGGTTCCTGGGCCAGGCTGTTCCGCCCAGGGTAAGTCGGGACCTAAGGCGAGGCCGACAGGCGTAGTCGATGGACAACGGGTTGATATTCCCGTACCCGCGTGGATGCGTCCCTGATGAGGCTGGTGATACTAACCGCCCGACTTGTGTGGAAGCCTTCGGGCCAGATGCAGGTTGCGCGGGATCTGAGCTGGTAGTAGTCAAGTGATGGGGTGACGCAGGAGGGTAGCTCCGCCAGTGAGTGGTAGTACTGGTGTAAGCCTGTAGCCCGACGTGTAGGTAAATCCGCACGTCATGGTGGGTGAGAGGTGATGCATAGCCGAGT
>CAVOPN010000012.1:0-7812 GCA_963698105.1 Bryobacterales bacterium | reverse complement strand
GAAGTTGTCGTTCCCACCGATACCGGGGCGGTCAGCCACACCTTGAATGAGCAGATGATTACCGAACTGGCCATCCAGGGGCGCGATGCGGCGGAACTGATAAAGATCATGCCGGGCATGGGCAACGCGCAAGGCCTGAACCAATCAATGTTCAGCAGCTTGACGACGCAGAGCAATACGGGTCCGATCGGAACGATGTCGGCGCAGGGCACGCAGCTTTATGGCGGAATGACCATGACTGCCGATGGCGCGAGTCTTCTCTATCCGGGCAACATGGGCACCCAGACGGCCAATATCAACCAGAACCAGATCCAGGAAGTTTCATTGTTAACTTCCGCTTATGGCGCAGAGTACGCGAAGGGGCCGGTGATTTTCCAGGCGATCGGCAAGAGCGGATCGGCCGCTTTCCACGGCCAGGCGTATTTTTACGCGCGGAACGGCGTATTCAATTCGACCGACTCCTATTACAATGCGACCAACACGGCGAAGCCGAATGACTCCTACTACTATCCGGGCGGCGATATCGGCGGACCAGTAGTCCTGCCGTGGACCAGGTTCAACCGCAATCACGACAAGTTGTTCTTTTATGCGGCATACGAGAACATGCGCCAGAATCCCGAAGGCAGCATCAATTTCCGCTTCATTCCCACCGCGCAGATGATGCAGGGCAACTTCAGCCCCGCTTATCTGGCCAGTCTGGGGCCGAATTTCGCGAATGGCACTTTCGCGAATAACTCGGTGGTGCCGTGCCCCGCTACGAATCCCTGCACGGACAGCCCCGGAGGCACGAAGGATCTGGTTTTCCCGGGCGGAATCATTCCGCCGACCATGCTGGACCCGAACTCGGCCGCCCTTTATAAGACCTTTCCGAAGCCGAACGTCGATCCTAACTCCAACCCCATCGGCGCGAACTATGAGCAGATTCTCAATCTGCCGGTGAATCGCTGGGAGCTTCGTCTGCGCGGCGATTACAACATCAGCGAAAAGACCAAGGCCTTTTTCTCCTGGAACCGCCAGGACGAGACGGATCTGAATCCTAACAATATCTGGTGGGGCACAGGCAACGATCTTCCGTATCCCACGCAGATGCCTGCCAACCAGGTATCGCAGGTTTATAGCGCGAACGTGACCCATATCTTCTCTCCGACGCTGACCAACGAAGTGGTGTTCGCGGACGCGCAGTTCCTGAACCCGATCGCGCTGGCAAATCCCGGGGCAGTAGATCCGTCGAAGCTCGGATTCAGCATGACCGGCTTGTTTAAGGATCCCTATGCACCGCAGATCCCGAACACGTTGAGCTGGAGCAAGGCGGCTCCCGGATATTTCGCGCCCACGTTCGGGCAGGCGTTCCAGGGAGGCGATTTCGGCAAGCTGTCGCAGACTCCGAACATTTCGGACAACCTGACCAAGGTGGCCGGCACGCATCTGTTGAAGTTCGGCTTCTACTGGGATTTCGCCCGCAACGATCAGGCAGCCAGCAATTTCCAGTTTGCCAACCAGGGGACGGTGGAGTTCGAAACCTACGGAGCTAACACCACCAGCAATGGCGCGGCGGACTTCGCCACGGGCCGTATCGCCGGCTTCTTCCAGGCCAGCGCTGCCCCAGTGCAGGACGTGAAGTTCTATCAGTACGCGTTTTACGCCAACGATCAATGGAAGGTCAGCCGCCGGCTTACTTTGACTTTGGGCATTCGATTCGACCACCTGGGCAATTGGGTCAATAACGCGAACAACCTGGGGTTTGCGGTCTGGAATCCAGCTACTTATAACAACAGCCCCAACGCACCCGGCTGGACTGGAGTTGAATGGCACGCGATCGATAGCGCGATTCCCTTATCCGGTATGCCGACCAAGCCGTTTTTCGCTGAGCCCCGCGTCGGCGTGGCCTACGATCTGTTTGGAAACGGCAAGACCGTACTGCGCGGAGGCTTCGGCGTCTATCGGTACCAGGGATCGGCGAACAATTTGGGCGGCGCGAACTACAACGCTCCCATCAATGTATTGACCGAGTCCACCACCTGGAACTGCTGCATTGGCTATAACTCCTTCAACCAGTTCTCTCCTTCGCTCGGCGCTCCCGGATTGGGAAGCTCAGCGAACGGCCTGGATCAGCAAGGCGACGAGCGCGAGCCTTACGCCATGACCTACAACTTCACGATTTCTCAGAGAGCGCCGTGGAGATCGGTCTGGGAAGTACAATATTCGGGCAGCGCGAGCCGCGACCAGATTCTCGATGGGACTCTCTCCGATCAGGACCTGATTCCGATCGGGACTTTCTTCAAGCCGGATCCGCTTACCGGGCAAGTGGTGAGCCCGTACAGCTCCAGCTTCAACGCGAACGATTACTATCCGTACCACAATTACACGGGAATCCAGCTGCTGAGTCACGGAGGCTATTCAAACTACAACGCCTTCATCACCACCTGGCAGAAACAGACCGGCCGTACAACGTTCACGACGAACTATACGTTCAGCAAGGTTCTGGGCACCAGGGATGGTCAGACGTTTAATGGCAATCAGGCTGGCGCGGCTGAATATCCGTACAGCTTAGGGGCGAATTACGGCGTGCTGGCGTATGATCACACGCATATTTTCAACGCTGCTTATGTCGTGAACCTGCCCAGCCCGATCCACGGCAATCACATCGCGGAAGGTGCTGTGAACGGATGGGAATTCTCGGGAATCACTCAATGGCAAAGTGGCGTCCCTCTACAGGACAACACCGGGGCCAATAGCAACGCGGCTCTGAACGCCTCCTATGGCAACAATCCGAACGGCGCGACCAGTGCGCAGACCTATCTGGGCACCAATTCGATGGCCCTGCTTCCGGTGTTGACCTGCGACCCGCGGAAAGGTCTGAGTTCCGGACAGTACTTTAACCCCGGCTGCTTTACGCCGCCGCAGCCCGGCCAGGTCGGCAATATCATCTGGCCCTACATTAAGGGTCCGGCGCTGTTCAACAGCGATTTGTCGCTGTTTAAGAACTTCAAGATCCGGGAAAAACAGAAGCTTCAACTGCGCTTTGAGGCCTTCAACTTCCTGAATCATCCGCTGCCGGAGTTCAATGCGACCGGCAACAACGCCGACGTGCAGTTGCGGTTCTCCGATGCCAACGGAAACCTCACCACGACCAATCAGAATCAGAACACCAACGGTAAACCGCTGTTCACGGTAAATCGCCGCGTGATCGAGTTCGCGATCAAGTACAACTTCTAGACCAAGTAGGGCAGGTCCCCGACCTGCCCTTTTCGTTTATTCTTGAAGTTTATGATCCGCCACATTGCGATCGTGGCCGGCCTCTGTTACGCCGCAGCCACCGCACGTCCGCCGATCTTTTTCTCTCTCCAATCCCTCCCTTTTCAACTGGAAAATGCGGAAACAGAGTCCCGCCATCTCCCCGCGACCATGGCTGGAGGCGTGGCGGTCTTCGATTACAACAAAGACGGGCGCCCCGATATTTTCTTCACCAACGGCGCGAACCTCGCCACTTTAAAGAAGGATGATCCGAAGTACTCCAACCGTCTGTTCCGCAACGACGGCAACGGCGTCTTCACCGACGTAACGAAGCAGGCCGGCCTAGCGGGAACAGGCTTCGACATGGGCGTGGCCGTCGGCGATTTTAACAACGACGGCTATCCGGATCTTTTCGTCGCCGGGGTCCATCACAATACTCTTTATCGAAATAACGGCGACGGCACTTTCACCGACATTTCGGAACAAGCCGGCTTCAATCGTCCGGATGGCGAATACGGCCCGCGCTGGGGAGTCACCGCCGCCTGGGTGGACGTCAACGGCGATGGGCTGCTCGACTTGTTCGTCGTGAATTACGTGCAGTGGAATTACCAGAACGAACCCAAGTGCAACCACGAGGGCCTCTCCGAATATTGCAACCCCAGGTCCTACCAAGGGCTGCCCGACCAGCTGTATCTCAATAAAGGTGACGGCACCTTCGAAGACGTATCCGAAAAATGGGGCATCCGCAGCCACATCGGAAAAGGTATGGGCGTGGGCATCGCCGATTACGATCGTGATGGGCGCCCCGACATTTTCGTCGCCAACGACACTTTCTACACGTTCCTGTTTCACAACCTCGGCGGGAAGTTCGAGGAGGTCGCGTTCCAGACGGGCGTCGCGCTGCCGGAAGACGGAACGTTCATCGGCGGAATGGGCCTCGATTTTCGCGACTTCGATAACGACGGGTGGCCGGACATCTCTTACGTGGCTTTGAGCAAGCAGACCTTTCCGCTGCTCAAGAATATGCGAGGCAAGGAATTTCGTGAGGTCACGGTGGAGACCGGGATGCGCGCGCTGACCTTGCCGATGTCGGCGTTCGGGTCCGCGTTTTACGACTTCGATAACGACGGCTGGAAGGATTTATTCGTCACCCGAGGGGATGCCGTGTCGCGCAATCTGCCCGGCACCATCGTCGACCAGCACAATACGGTTTTTCGTAATCCGGGAGCCACCGGCAAGTGGCAGGCGTACACGGAGGAGGCCGGGCTGGGGGCGGCGGAGCTGGCTCGCAACCGCGGGTGCGCCTTCGGCGACCTCGATGGAGACGGGCGGGTCGATGTGGTGGCCACTGCGCTCGGCAAGCCGGCGCAGATATGGATGAATCGGACGGAGCCCAGCGGCCACTGGCTGGATATCGCGCTCGAGGGCACGAAAAGCAATCGCGACGGCATCGGAGCTGCCATCAAGGTGACCACGAAGAGCGGCGCGCAATTCAACCATATGACCACCAGCGTTTGCTACGCGTCGTCGAGTGCGGGGCCGGTGCACTTTGGCTTGGGGGCGGATGATAAGGCTCTGTCGATCGAGATTCGCTGGCCGTCGGGCGTGATTCAAACCTTGGAAAACGTCGCCGCAAACCGGGTGATCCGGGTGAAAGAAAAGTAGCCGGGCTCGGTTGATCTGCGTCCGGCCCTAGCTTTTTCCCCGGTCGACAATCGCCCGCTCCTTGGCTTAGGCGCGGATGACAAGGCCCTGTCGATCGAGATTCGCTGGCCGTCGGGCGTGATTCAAACCTTGGAAACGTCGCCGCGAATCGTGTGATCCAGTACACAGACTAAAGTCTGTGCTACCCGAAGAGGGCCACTGGAAAACATGGTGGCACAGGCTTCAGCCTGTGAAAAGATGCTCACCGATCTGCGTCCGGGCCCAGCTTTTTCCCTTGCATGTATAGTCGGTCGACAATCGCCCGCTCTTTCAGCCCGTCTTCTGGGCGGTTCAGGCGATAGTAGAGAGCTGCCAATTCAATGTGCGGGCGCAGCCACTCTGGCTCCGCGGCAATCACCTTTTCGAAGTTGGCCACCGCTCCTTTAATATCGCCCTGGGAACGCTCGACCCGAGCCATCTGATAGAGCGCGAGAGGCGAAGCCGGACGCAATTCGAGCGCGCGCTTGGCGTGCCGCGCCGCCCCGTCGACATCGCGGTCCAGGTTAAGAATCGCCGCCATGGTCACGTGGGCGTCGAAGTCGTCGGGATTCTCGGCGAACGCTTTTTCCAGATCCGCCTTGGCACCCGGAAAATCGCCCAGGTATTGTTTAATCCGCCCGCTGAGGCTGTGCAGACCTTTCATGTGAGGGTCCAATCGCAGAGCCTCCTTGGCGAACTCGTCCGCGCGCTCGAACTCGCTCATGGCCAGGCAGGCTTCAGCGGCCAGCGAATTTGCTTCGGCGCTATGGCCTTTCTCGGCCACTTTCACCACGCGCTCCAGACCTTCGTTGCGGCGGCCCGCGTGAATCAACGCGGACCCCAGCGCCCAGGCGACATTCAGATCGTCGGGATGCGCTGTCTCGGCAGGCAGCAGCGCGGCGATGGCGTCCTGGTCGCGGCCCAATCGCGAATAGCAATCGCCCAGCAGCGTCGCCACGCGAACATCCGATGGATCCGCCTGGCGCAGAGCATCGAACTTCTCTGCCGCCTGCGCCAAGTCGCCCTTCTTGTAATACGCCAGAGCCAGATTGAGCCGCAGCGCTTTATTATCCGGAACTTTGTCGAGGGCGGCGCGATACTGCTCGATGGCGTCGTCGTAAAGTCCCGCGTGAGCCAGGGCCGCTCCAAGATTGGCGCGCACTTCCGGGACATCGGGACGCAGCTTCAGCAGTTCGCGATAGCGCGCAATGGCGGTTTGATCGTCGCCGCGCCGCTGCGCCTCGACTGCCTCTCGAAACAACTGTTCGGGGCTCGTGGTTTGCGCCGGGGCGGCCATCGAAATCAGAATTGCGAGCGCGAGAAAACCCATCAATTTTTATCATAGACTGCGTTACGCTTATAGATGCCATGAGGCTTTCCATCGCCCGACTGGCGTGTCTGCTGCTTGCTCCCATCTGCGCGGCGCAGGCGCCCAGTGCCAGCTTCGAGGATCTGGCGCAGCGCGCCGAAGCGGCCGTGGATGCGGATCCCGCGGGGGCCGCGTCGCTCTTCAAAGAGGCTCTCGAACTGCGGCCGGCGTGGCCTGAAGGATGGTTCTATCTGGGCGGCGTGCTGTATCGTCTGGACCGGTACACGGAGGCCCGCGAAGCGTTTCACAAAGGGCTCGACCTTTCGCCGCGCAATGGTGTGGCTTGGGGATTTCTGGGCTTGGCCGAGTACGAGCTGGGCAATATCGACGGTGCGCGTAACGCCATCGACAAGGGAGAGCAGCTGGGGCTCGGTCCCAACACGGGCTTCGAAGCCGCGGTGAGGCAGCGCGCCGCCATGATCCTGATCCGAGCCTCGCTGTTCGACCAGGCGATGGCGCAGTTGCAGCCTCTATCGAAGCATCAGGAAAATTCGCCGGCCGTGATTGAGGCGGTCGGGTTATGCTCGCTCGCCATCGCCACAGATCCATCGAAGTTGCCGGAGAGCCGGCGAAAAGTGGTCGCGATGGCCGGTAAAGCCATGTGGGCCGCCACCAGCCAGCGGCCGCAGGACGCCAAGGAGGGTTTCGACGAGCTGCTGGCCACGTATCCGAACGAGCCCGGAGTCCATTACGCCGCCGGGCTGTTTCTGATGGATAGCGATCAGCATGGGGCTCTGGCGGAGTTCCAGAAGGAACTCAAGGGCGATCCCGATCACTGGCCGACGCTGCTGGTGGCGGCGTTTCTCGAAACCCGGCAGGGCACGCCCGATGTGGCGATGCAGATGGCGGAGCGCGCGCGAAAACTGGCGCCGGCCAGCTACGTCTGGTTATGCGATGCGGAGATGGGCCGCGCGCTGCTCGCCAAAGACGAACCCGAAAAGGCCGTGCCTCTGTTTGAGCACGCGGTGAAGCTCCAGCCTGAAAACGCGCAGACGCATTTCTATCTGGAGCAGGCGTACCGGCGGGTGGGGCGGAAAGCCGACGCGCAGAGGGAGCGGGAGGAGTTTGTCAGGCTCAAAGCCCGGCAGGATCCGCAGAGTTTGCCGGGGAACAAGCCCTGAGATTTCTTATACTTGACGTTTTTGTGCTCTATTTCCTTGGGTTCGTTCGGTAATTTTACACTCAAAGAACGTCGACACGGCACGCCTGGAGGCGCGCGCCACAAGGCTAACGAGGCACCGTCAGCGAACCTGCGATGTTCGAGCCTTGATCGAGAACGATGATCCTTAATTTCTGGACTCCGTCGGGGATCGGGTGGTTTTGCGAAATCGCGATTCCTTCTTTCATCTGATCGCGGGTCAGGTGGATCGGATAGCCCATCAGCACGGGATCCCCCATGGGTCCATTGGCGCCGCGATCGGCGATCAGCCACGTCACCCCGCCTGAAAAGGTATCGCCTTCCTCGCGCAGCAGGAGGTCGGCGGGATCGATATGGAATTGCACCTGAACGACTTTGGGATCGGCGC
>CAVOPN010000011.1:0-71390 GCA_963698105.1 Bryobacterales bacterium | reverse complement strand
GCTCTTATTCGGAGATTAACCAAATCAAGAAGGGTGCCTGACGTCCACTCGAGGCTGAGCGTCGCAGTTTGAGTTATCTTGTTTTTGTCCGAAAAAACAAGATCATCCCATAAATCTGATCGAAGATAGACCACCGGATTGACCGGCACAGGCAAATCCCGTGTCGCTCTGCGAATATCGCGTGCGGCCAAGATTAAGCCAGTCAACATTCTCTCGCGAGGCGCATCGAATGTAGTTATACCTTGATCGAGTTCGTCAAAATGCAGCAGCAATCGTGTGAGCCTAGATTCGCTGGCCAAGGTCATCGCTGCATCGAGTAGAGAGTCCGATAGTGCGTTCAACTCGGAGCCAAGGCCGAGATCTCCAGGCTGCCTCTCGAAGTCTATACTGCCGAGTTTGAAGCCGAGCACTTCGGGTTCGAATGACGTTCCTGATAAGCGAATTTTGGATGGTTTGAGTACATCGCCTAGCGCGGGGCGCGAGGCCACCGTAATTGTCCTTTAGAAAGTGTCTTATTGCCTTAGCTTTCGAATGTCCGCTATCTTCAGCTTTAGACAACACCAGCAGGGCTAGCTCCAAGCAAATGAGATAGCGCCAAGAGGAAACGTACGCTTCCACGTCGGAGGCACCCCTATCCATCCGAGCAGCATGGACGTTCCAAGGATACCCCCTCAAGTTTAGGGATCTCGAAGCAGCAGCATCGCGGCGTTCAGCGAAAAAACGAACCAGGGCGGTTTTGCCCGAACCTTTCCGTCCAAGGACCATTAATACTTCGTTATTTTCGATCCGCGTGACCGCGTCGGTTGTCAAAAAGTAGTCGAGTACGGGCTCGTCTTCAGCCGCGACGTCACCGAATGATTCAAGCTGCTCAAGAGAAATCATGTGTACCTATTATGTCGAAAATATGAGTACTTTTCAGGTGTTTCGCGCGATTAAATCACAAACCGAGAATGTGCGCCCAAGGGTGTGGCCGAATGCGCCGATGACGCGACGTAACGGCGGGTGACATGCGACATTCTCACCGGCGATATGCCACTAGAGCCCGCATAGCATGGGGCGCGCTGACTCTAGCCTTATCGAATTTCAGCTTTCCACCACGAAAATCCGGCCCGCCTGGTCTCCCCGTTGTAGATCGGGCTAACTACGCCGAAGCCGCCTTCTCGAAGAAAGGTGATCCCTAGATATTCGCCGCCCGCACTGCGAGTGACGGGACCTTTCTGGCCAGGTCTAGTCCAGGAGTCAATCTGAAACGGGCGGCACGGGATTGTGCGCGGCGGAGCATCGCCCTCGCTCATCTCGAAAAGCGCGGCGTGAGCGTGCATGGCATCGCCTTTGCCGGAGAACCAAGTCCCCGCAAGCTCGTTCGGTCGAGGTCCCGCAGTCAGGTACGGGAAATAGAGAACCTCGCCGCTCCCAAGCAGCTGCCAGATCTTCCAGGTTTCTCCCTTGTCGGGCGATCGCGCGATCCAGAGCCCTTTCACATTGGTCCAGAGTGAGTAGAGAGCGCCATCTGAGCCCCAAGCGAGCGGTTCGACCCAGCGTGGCACCGCGGCATCAAAACCTTCGACCCATTCGCGTTCTCCCGGCGCGGGCCGCCTGCGCCATGTCTTTCCTCCATCCGTGCTCACGGCGATGAGATCGAGTCCTTGGTCGTATTGGAACCCCGAGGCGGACAAAGGCGCGATACGCACCGCGACCTCGCCGTTTGGGCCGACGGCGAGATGGCTCGACCCGCCGTGCTCGGTCAGGCGCACCGGCACGCTCCAGGTCACGCCGCGATCCCTGCTGGCGAGATAGTGCACGGCGCCGTCGTTCCAGATCACGTGCACCGTGCCGTCTGGCGCGACCTTGACCCATGGACGATCGTCGAAGCGGTTCTTCGAAAGCGTTTTCCACGACCACGTTTCACCGGCGTCGCGGCTTACGCCGATCGTGACAAAGTTGCCTTCTCTTTTCGGTGGGTCGTAGACGAGATTGACGAAGTAAAGAGTCCCGTCGCGTGCGACGGCCAGGTCCACATCGGAGTTGCCGAGAGCGCCGTCCGCGGCGGCTCCCAGGTTGACGCGGGACCAGCTCGCGCCGCGGTCGCGACTCGTCCACAGGTGCGGTGGCTGCTTCAGGGACGGCTCAGTGGCGTCGAATCCACGGCCATACCCCCCCACAAACAGCGCGCCGTTTGGAAGCTGGACTACCATTGGCTCCCGCGCCGGCAAATCGATGTGATCGACCGGCCCGCTCAGGACTAGTTCCGTCGGGTTGGACTTTTGCGACCAAGCTGTGAAGGTTCCGCCGACGGCAATTAGAACTGCTACGAGCATGGCCCGAAATTCGGTTTTCATGAGCACCAATTCTATTACGCCGACGGAATTGTTGCTTTAACGTTGCCGAAGCGTGCGAAACACGGCGGTGTCAGCGTCGAGGATGACCACGCCGGGCCGCCCGCATTCGGAAGAGAGGAATACTCCGATAATGAAGAGCATTCTATCGGGAGTGCTCACGGGCGAAAAGGTCGGGAGTGTACGATAGACGGCGTGAGCACTGCCGATAGAATTCATTGAACTGAGCCGGGTGGAGTCTATGGGGTTTGAATTGGGTTTTTCCGGCGATTGTCACGTGCGGAATCGAGGAAGTGTGAGACATCGGACCACACGACCAAGGTTTTGAGGGTGATCCGGGACATTGAGGGGCTGAGTTGAACGATGATTGGGTCGATCCCAGACAGAGATTTACCAAACCTCGAATCGAGGGCACAAAGTTCGACGATCAGCTGGACGGTGAGTGCGGTCATGAGGTATCCGGAACGGTCATCAGTGCAACGGCGATAAATTCAACCAGCATCAGGCGGCCGAGTTTGCAGATCGGGCAACGCTGCGGGTTGTGATTGACCTCGCCATTGTTGCCGTCTGAATGAGCCGCTGGTAGAGGAACGGCAAGCAGACTGCGGCACAGTTCCAGTTTGGATTTACGGACGCGGTTGGCGAGGAAACCGAACTGGCGGATACGCACGAGGCCAGAAGGCAGCACGTGCAGCAGGAAACGGCGCAGGAACTCGACCGCATCGAGCGTCATGAGTTTCCTACGGGCGCGGTGGGCGTAGTCCTTCCATGCAAAGCTGACGTGGCCGTTTTCGAGCGCACGCAGACGGTGGTTGGAGATGGCGACGCGATGCGTATAGCGGGCCAGATACTTCAGCACGCGGCGGGGTCCGCCGAAAGGTGGTTTGACATGCACGACCCAGTCGATGGCAGCAGCCTGATCGCACAAAGCCTGGAACGCGGGAGGATCCGACAGAGACTTCATCTCGCCATGGAAGCGAAGAATGCCTTGGCGGAATGCGCGGCGGAGAGCTCGTAGAAACGATTTTCGAAAGCGATGGCTGAGCACGCGCACGGGCAGGAAGAAGGATGATTTTCGACATCGGATCCAGCGCGAGCCATCGAGCGAGATTCCACCCCCGGGTACTACGCAGTGCAGGTGCGGATGCAGATGGAGATTCTGTCCCCAGGTATGAAGCACGGCGAGGAACCCGATGTGGGCGCCGAGCAGTCTGGGATCGCGGGCGGTTTCAAGCAAAGTGGCCGCGGCGGTGCGGAATAGGATGCGATAGATCAGTTTCGGGTTCTGAAGTGCCAGCCGGCCGATCTGGGAAGGCAGCGTGAACACGACGTGAAAATAGGGAACGGGCAGAAGCTCGGTCTCGCGTTGCGCCAGCCACCGGGCGCGAGCCGTGGCCTGGCACTTGGGGCAATGCCGGTTTCGACACGAGTTATAAAGGATGACTCGATGTCCGCACTGATCGCACTGTTGAACGCGTCCG
Source organism: Bryobacterales bacterium (assembly GCA_963698105.1). Lineage (GTDB taxonomy): Bacteria > Acidobacteriota > Terriglobia > Bryobacterales > Bryobacteraceae > Palsa-187. Next base: position 67,573 of record CAVOPN010000011.1, on the reverse strand, counting down.
CCAAGGGCAGCCGTCCGGCAGTCGCGAATATCGCGCAGTGCTTTGCGCTGCTCGCGCGACAACACTGGATTCCAACGAGCCAGGAACTCGTGGTGATGAGTGCGGACAATGTCGGCCATCTCGGGCCGACGCGGGTTCATCGTTGTCGAAGCAGATGGAGATCGAGTGAATCGAGCGGACTGGGCGTGGAGCGCACGGCCACGTCGGCGACTTGCAGATACCGCGCCGTGGTCTCCAGGTTGGCGTGACCGAGCAGGATCTGGATGGTGCGCAGATTGGTCCCGGCTTCGAGCAGGTGCGTGGCGAAGGCGTGCCGCAACGAGTGCGGATGAACCGCTTTCGCGATGCTGGCTGCGCGTGCGGCATTGCGGCAAGCCAGGTAGATCGTCTTGGGGCCGACTGGCCGGGTGCCGTCGCTCGCCGGAAACAGCCACTCGCCGGGCCGCTCGGCTCGCCAATACTGGCGTAGCAGTTCCAGCAGTTTTTCGGGCAACAGCGTTTGCCGGTCCTTGCGGCCTTTGCCCTGGCGCACCCATAACACATTGCGGCGAGCATCGATGTCGCGCGGTTTGAGCTGAGCCGCCTCCGCCACGCGCAGTCCGCTGCCGTACAGCACTGCCAACAGCGCGCGATCGCGAATCTTCGCGGAAGCCTCCAGCAAGGCTTTGACTTCCTCCCGGCTCAGGATTGACGGCAGCTTTCGTTCCCGCCGCGGAAACGGAATACGTTCGATCTCGATTTTACGGTGCAGCGTGTGGGTATACAGGAATCGCAGCGCGCAGACCAGCTGAACACAGGTGGACTGTGATGCCTGTTGGTCCTTGATCAGGAACAACTGGTACTGGCGAATCTGCTCGGGACCGAGTTGGTCGGGTGGCTTATGGAAGTGTCGGGCAAACTCGGCAACCGAGTGCAGGTACAGGCGAATCGTAGTAGGCGAATAATGTCGGATCTGGAGGTCTTCCAGCATCCGCTGTCGAAGTGGGGTCACGGCGAAGCTCCTTTCGCTTGTGACCACATCACAAATCGACGATTGCTGGAAGCCCCAGTGAGCCTACGTCTTCCGGTCGGGCCGCCGGAGGCTTAGTTCAATGACCCGTATCAGGTCGGGGAAGAGACTTCGGATACACCGTAAACCATTCCCCATCGCTTTTTTTTAATTGGTCTCCGCGTCGGTGCCTACGAAATCATTGGCGGCGGTTGATGCGGAATTGTCCGGGATTCGGTGAACGATATCTATGCGAAACAATCCAGGTTCCACAGCCCTCCACGTCACCGCACCTCAAACCTGCGCCATGAGAATCCGTAACGTTGTTCGCGCGGGTTTTGGATAAAGCTGATGACGGCGAAGCCGCCTTCTTTGAGAAAGGTGGATGCCAGATATTCGCCGCCGCTGTATCGAAGCTGTGGATCTGCCGAGCGAGCGGCCGGCAGCCAGCAGTCAATCTGAAAGGGAGCCGAGAGCGTGACCTTCGGGGCTCCGCCAGCCTCGCTCGCGTCTATCCTTGCGACACGCGCCTTTAGAGTTTCGTCCCGTCCTGAGAACCAAGATGCTACCAGTTCCCCTCGACCGCGCGCGATGAGATATGGATAGTACGACACTTCGTCGCCGGAAGCGATCCGCCAAATGGTCCAGGTATCGCCTTTATCTAGCGACCGCGCCAGTCGAAGATCCTTTCCGTCGGCCCAGAACGAATACAGGGCACCTTGGGCGTCCCACGCCAGCGGCTCAACCCAATGCGGTGGGAAAGCGCGGATCGATGCGCTCCACTCCAGGTGACTGGGCGCCGGATAATTGGGCCAGCTCAATCCGCCGTTCGTGCTGACGGCGATCAAATCGACGCCGCCGTCAAATCTACGCCCCGAGGCCGAGGCCGGCGTTATTCGCACCGCGAGTTCCCCATTTGGTCCTGCCGCAATATGACTTGATCCGCCCTGTCCATAGATGCGTGGCCGCGGCACCCAGGTGATTCCTTGATCCTTGCTGACACGGTAGTCGACGCCGCTACCGTCGTTCCAAATGACATGGGCCGTACCGTCGGTCGCCGCGGCAACCCAGGGTCGATCTCCAAACTTGCCGTCCGATAGCGCCGATAGGATCGTCCAACGCCATGTCACGCCACCGTCTTTGGTGACGCCGGCAGCGATGAAGCGCTTTCGCTTGGTTATGTCAGGTTCCTGCCTGTCCGGACCCATGGTTGCCATGTACAGCGTGCCGTCGGCGGCCATCGCAAGGCTCACGTCAGAGTTGCCGACCACGCCATCGGCCGCAGTCCCGAGCTTAACCCGCGTCCATGTCTTCCCGAGGTCGCGACTCTTCCACAGCTTCGGACCAGGTTCGTCGTCGGTGAGGCTGAACCCGCTTGCGAACAGCGTGCCGTCGGGATGCTGGACAACCATTGGTTCCCGCGCGCGACCGTCAAATAGGTCGACCTGATCGGCCACTACGAGAGTCGGAGCACCCGCCGTCTTTTTGGTATTGGAGATCTGAGCCACGCCGACGTTAACAGCGAAAAACCCGATCGCTGTGGCAGTGGCCCAAAACGAAAATAGAGGGTGTGAGCCAAGCTTGATCATTTCCATTAGAGAATATCAGAGCGCGAACATAATAATGAGCAGATCCGCGACACGCATGGGATCACTCGCCACGCCAAGTTTGGCCACCCGCCGAATTCTTCACTGGCGGGACTCCAACTCGCGGATCGTCGCACAATCCGGAACCGTCGCGAACGCTGCATAAAGAGCCGATAATCCTTGTTAACATACAAGGTCTGTTCGAAAATCCCTCCCGAAATCCGGCAACGACGGTGGAAAAACACAATACGTTATCGCGTAGTAAAATCGACGTTGGTCATTCTCGGAGCTACTGGAGGGTGATCGTGGAAGCTTCACGGGCGCGCCGCGGTGATTAAGGTCGAATGGGAACGTTTTTTAAAAGGGCGACAGAATCGCGCTGCGCTCCTGCGCGGCGGCGTCTCAAATTCGGTCTGAGGCTGAATCCATCACGGAAAATGAGCCGGGTGGGGCCTGCCCGTTCCACTCCGCATGTGAGACAAATCCGGCAAGCCTTGGACTCCCTGCTGGCTCGAGACAAATCGCGGAGCATTCTCTGCGCCACACTTGCACTCCGGATCTTGTAATCAAAGTAGGTGTCGTCTTCCCATGAAGATCGACTGAAGAGACCGAGTATCCTTGCGCTTGACTTCATGGAGAAGTGGCTGATCTGCCAAATACCATTACCGACAGGTGACTTCTCGACCTCAAACCGGGTACCCGGCTGGACTTGCGCCAGGAAACCTGCAATTGAAACAGTGCGGATAACCTCAGCCGAAACCTTGACCCAATTGTAGGTTTTCTGATCGATCCAGAGCTCGCCTTGCATTCCCGGCAGTACCTCGGTCTCGAGATTAGGCGGTTTATAGCCAGGTCGTGGGGTTGCTTTCAGCATCCAAACCGTGAAACCACGCACTTTGCGCTGGGCCATGAGGGAGAAAGTAAACGCCTCCGTCAATTGCTCCATCATCAAGTTGTCGCGTGTCCGTTCTTTTTCAAATTTGGCAATGCGTTTCCTCCTGTCCTCGGGCGATTCCTGGCGCCGTTGTGCGGCGGCCTCGTGCTCCTTCTTCAATTCCTCCGCTTCTTTTTCACTGGACAAAGCTTTCCCGTTTACGGCAAGCAGGCGGTTATATGGCGTTCCCTCAATCATAGTGACCTGATAGGTCTTGGAACCTTTCGCAGTGCTGTCACGCTCCTTCCAATCAAAATCGACAGCAGTTTTGAAATCAAGCTGATTGGCGGCCACGGATTTCCGGATAATCTCGTCGGCTCCCGATTGCCGTTCCTCGAAAGCCGAGACACGCGAGAGAGCGCATAGGATGAAGACACACAGTCGACCTAGCGCCATCAATGACCGGCGCGAGAAGCGCGCAATCTGTGGCGGAAAACACTTGTGCAGCCCTGCACGGCAGGCTCGGCGACTTTTTGGCTCGATCCCGACGCGGCTCACTGCAAACCATCTAGCGTGACATCACGGGTGCTCCAGTGGAACGGTGTCAGTACCTCCGCGCCATTTTCGGTGACTGCCACCATATCTGATTTCCGAACACCCCCGCACTCCTCCAGATAAACGCCCGGCTCAATCTTCACAATCATGCCTGCCTCCAGTACGTCATCCGATTTCGGATGCAATCTTGGACGAGCCGTATAGTCGAGAGCTCCAAAGCCAGCACCATGCCCGGTGGGGTGCCTAAATGCCGCACCGAATCCATGGGATTCGAAAAGGCGCCGGGCGATCCGATCCAGCTCCGCCCCTCGTACCCCAGGTCGAATTCCCGCCAACACCGCATCGCGTGCGGCGAAGACGGCGTCAAACATTTGTTGCTTCCTTTGTTCGATCGGCCCCACATGGTAGGTGCGGGTGGTGTCGGCCCAGTAGCCGTCTGCGTAGGAATGGCAGCGCACGATGACCAGGTCGCCTAATTCAATCTTCCGCGAGCGCGAGCGGGAATACGGTCCGTACGCCTGCGCCGCGTTCGGCCCGGACATGCAATACGTAAAGCCGTCGCAGCGGTTAATGTGTTTATATTCGGCGAGACAAGAACTCAGCGGACCACGGAATACTGCTGCTATCTGAGCCTCGGTTAAGCCCGCGCGCAACAAGTGTGAACCGTGTAAAAACGCCTGCTCGGCAATAACGCAGGCGGCACGGATGTGTTCGATTTCGGCCGCCGTCTTGATCGACCGAATCTGAGCCAGGAGCTCGTCGGCAGGAACTAATGCCGCCGAGGGAAAAATGCGCCGCAAAAGCCTTGCGGCGCTGCCGCGGAAAAGATTGGGCGCATAGCCGGCGGGCTCAAAGGCCTCGGCCTGCTCGAAACCGATGCGATCGCCCATAAAGCCAAGTTTCTTTTTCATTTTCGCAAACGTCCCGAAAACCGGCTCTTCGGCCGTCAATACCTGGTCGAGCGGGACGGGGCAATACGTGGCGATCTCGTCTGCCCAGCTGTGTTCAGCCAGTTCGTCTTCATCTTCGGGAACAATGAGGATGATCTGTCCTTCGCGGCTGGCAACGGCGACGGAATAGCCGGCAGCGGGCCAGTAACCTGATAGAAGGAGCACGTTCGAGGGCATGGAACAGGCCAGCAAGTCCCAATTCGTTTGTTCGAGGGCGCGTCGAATCACGTCATGGCGTACCATAAGGCTCCGGAGGGCAACAGGACGCGGAGAGCCGTGATGTGGTTCGCCGTTCCTACTTTGACTTTATAGACCTCCGGATCAAGAATGAGTCAAAAAATCGGCGCCGGCGCGTCAAGAAATAGTCAATGCAGGGAAGAGAGCGATCGCTAGTGGCCTGTCGCGGAGAAAACGTAAGAGCCCTCACGGCGCCCGGCGGAGCAATTTTCGCTCTCGGCCGCATTCAAATTTTTCCGGTAACTCGCACAGAATCAGTTTTTGCGTGTCAAACTCGCGAAAATTGGCGCGTCGGAGGAGCGTTCGCCTACCCCCGATGGCGGAAATCTCGGAGATCGCGTTTAAACGCGTTCTAAAGGCCAAGAAACCAAAATTGCGAAAAACGATCCGCCGGAACCAGATCGTTGGACAGCACGGTAACGTTATGTCCGCGACAAGCCACTAGATCGCTATTCGCTTCGGAGCCGATAGCCGACACCCGGTTCCGTCACGACGTAACGGGGACGGGTAGGGTCGGCCTCCAGCTTGCGACGTAAGTTGCTCATGTTGACACGTAAAAGATGCCTCTCGTCCTCATAGCAGACGCCTCCCCAGACTTCCCGGATTAGATGTCGATGCGTCAGAACTCTACCGGGGTGGCGCACGAAAACCTTGAGGAGATCATACTCAGTCGGAGTTAGCTGAACCTTTTCGTGGCGAACCTGCACCGCACGGCGCGTCAGATCGACGCTTAACTCGCCTACTGCAAAGATTGCACTGTCCTCAACATTCCGGGTCCGCCGTAACGCTGCCCGAATCCGGGCCAGCAACTCGCCTGTCCCAAACGGTTTTGTGAGATAGTCATCAGCTCCGGCGTCCAGCGCGGCAATCTTGTCGGACTCCTGATCGCGAACGGACAGGATCACGATAGAGACTTCAGTCCATTCCCGAAGCATGCGCATAACAGCGATGCCGTCGAGATCCGGGAGTCCCAGATCTAAAATAACCAGGTCCGGGCGATTGATAGGAACTGCCTGGAGGGTTTCCTCTCCCGTTGCCGCTTCGAACACTTCGTAACCCTGGGCAGCCAGGGACGTTCGGAGGAACTTGCGGATTCCTTGTTCATCGTCGACAACGAGGACTCGCGCACATGTGGGTCTAACCTCGTCATCTCGATTGCTGAACCGGCACTGTGAAGGTGACCGCGGTCCCACGCGGGCGCCGGCATTCCGCCCGTATTGTTCCATGATGCGCCTCGACCAATCCCTTACAAATAAATAGACCCAGCCCGATTCCGCCTGTTTCGCCCGTTCGACCTCCGCGATGAAACTTTTCGAAGATATGGACGAGATCATGCTCAGCAATACCGTTCCCGAGATCCGACACACAGACTTCAAGATCATGCTCGCGCAGGCGTGCTTCGACAGTGATGGGCGCCCCGGCGGAAGAGTATTTGAGGGCGTTATCCAACAAGTTAACAAGCACCTGCACGATCAAGACGAAATCCAGTTGTACAAAAGGAAGATCTGGGGGGATAATCACATCGATGCGGCGGGTTCCGATTGCCGCGCGGAGCTGTTCGAGCGAGGCACCGATAAGGTCTTGAACGTCGCAAGGATCTTGGCGAATATGAAGAGCTCCGGAGTCGATACGGCTGGTATCGAGGAGATTGCCCAGGAGACGGTTCAGGCGTTCCGCCTCCTGGCGCGCGGTATCAACCAGGTCTCGACGGGCCGGCCCGTCTATTACGATCTCTTGTTCCTGCAAGGTGCTCAGCACGCCAATGATCGAGGCCAAGGGCGTCCTGACATTGTGCGCTACCGAATTCAAGAGCGCGTTCTGCAGTCGATCGGCCTCAGATAAACTTTCGGCGTCCCGCACTCGATCCTGGAGTGTGGCGCGCAGCATGGCCAATGCAATCTGGTTTGCGAAAGATCGAACCACCACCCAGGTGGGACCGGAAATCCGGCGCGTTCCCCTTGCCTGGAAGCCAAGCGCCCCCAGCGTGCCTTTCCAAGTTGTAAGCGGCAAAAAATACTTACAAACCCCAGAAGCGGCATGGGCGATGAGGCGGCCAGATGAAATCGACAGTGTCGCCTTCGCGAGATCATCCTGATCCGGAGTGAACCCAGAACTATGGTGACCTACGCGCAGTCGATCACCGTCTGCAACGAAGATTGCCAAGGGAAAGCCCAGCGAGGACGTGAAGGAGCGCTCGATTACGGCGAGCATCTCCGGCTTGCCATCGCAATCGGTTAAGGCGCGCGTAAGTTCATGAATCGGATCCGCCGAAGCACGTCTGCTCATTCTGATCCAGGACACGATGAAGGCCCCGGCGGCCATTCCGGCACCGGCTGCGACTCCGAGACGGCACAGTCCCTTCATGTTGCTAGTGTCGCAAATGAAAGGGGTCCGGCTGCTGGCTGGATCCATGCAACGCACGCAATTTTCCAACCGTCGCGAGAGAAGGTCTCTTGACACATTCTTGACGGTGGGCTTCGGTTTTATTGACCCCTTTTTGAGACCGCCCTTTCTATAGTTTTTATAGGGCATCTTGCCTCGCCGGCTGCAAGCGTACGAACTGCTTAGAAACGTAACATGCACATCAGCGTTTTCGATCCCCCGTCCCCCGCAGGCATCCCAGCTGCCGCAAAAGCAATACGGGCCCGATCAGAACAAATGGAGTAGAACATATGGCAAAAACAGTGGCAGATTTGTTAATTGAAAGGTTGATCGATTGGGGTGTAGAGATAGTCTTCGGCTTCCCTGGAGACGGAGTCAACGGAATCTTCGAATCACTTCGGACCCGCAAGGACAAGATCAAGTTCATCCAGGTTCGGCACGAGGAGGCCGCTGCGTTCGCGGCCTGCGGCTATGCCAAATACACGGGACGCCTGGGTGTGTGTCTTGCCACCTCCGGTCCCGGGGGCGTTCATTTGCTGAATGGCCTTTACGACGCGAAGTGCGACGGGCAGCCGGTGCTCGCTATTACGGGTCACACGTTCCATGATCTGATCGGGACGCACTATCAGCAGGACGTGGACCTCGACAAGCTGTATATGGACGTCGCGGCATACAACCAGCGAGTCATGGGGCCCGCCCATGTTGTGAATGTTCTGGATGAAGCGATCAAAACCGCGCTCGCGCGTCGCACCGTTGCGCATATAACGATTCCGAAGGATATCCAGGAATGGACATCATCGAAAGAGGTTCGTTCTTCGGCCAACATTGCCAAACATAGTTCGGATCTATATGCGGCCGTGTATCCCGTCCCGCCTCACGCCTCGTTGCAGGCGGCGGCCGACTTGATCAATAAGGGTTCGAAGGTAGCCATATTGGCGGGCAGGGGCTGTCTGCGCGCGCGCGAGGAGGTGCTGGATCTGGCCAAAGCCGTGGGTGGGCCAATCGTCAAACCTCTCCTCGGCAAGGCAGTCGTACCCGATAACAGTACCTATACTACCGGAGGAATCGGGTTGCTCGGTACCGCTCCATCTCAGGATGCCCTGCAGGAGTGCGACAGGCTGATCATCGCCGGCTCCGGCTTTCCTTACATGGAGTTTTATCCGAAGCCAGGCAAGGCGAGGACCGTGCAGATCGACATCGATCCGACACGAATCGGATTGCGCCATCCAGCGGACGTTGGTCTGATCGGAGATTGCAAGACCGTTTTGAAGGCCCTATTGCCGCTGATCGAAACGAAGAGTGACCAAAGTTTTCTCGAGAAGGCGCAGAAGCGCATGACAAGTTGGAACAAGCTGATGGAAGAGCGCGGCACCCGTATGGATATGCCGATGAAGCCGCAGGTCGTTGCTCATGCCTTGAACAAGCTGCTCAACAGCGATGCCATCGTTTCCTCAGATAGCGGCACGATCGCAACCTGGTCTGCTCGATATATCGAAATGCGGGACACCATGCAGTTTTCTCTTTCTGGGTCGCTCGCCACGATGGCAAACGGACTGCCGTACAGCATAGGTGCCGCGGCGGCGTATCCCGACAGGCAAGTGGTTTGTGTCGTTGGCGACGGGGGGTTCACGATGCTGATGGGGGAAGTCGCCACCCTCGTCAAATACAACATGAACGTCAAGGTCGTGATTATCAAGAACAACGTCCTCGGCCAAATTAAATGGGAGCAGATCGTCTTCGAGGGAAATCCGGAATTCGGAATAGATTTGCAGCCTATCGATTTTGCAGGTTACGCAAAGGATTGCGGAGCGGCGGGTTTCACGATTGAGCGCCCCGAAGGTGCGGAATCCATCCTCCGTGAAGCATTGGCTCATCGCGGCCCGGCCGTCATTCAGGCAATCGTCGATCCGAATGAACCCCCCATGCCTGGACAGGTGACCACCGATCAGGCGATCAAATTCGGAGAAGCGCTCCTCAAAGGCCAAAAGGAAGGCGGGAAAATTCTGAAGACCTTGCTGGAAGACAAGTTCCGGGAAGTGATTTAGCGAAGTATTCGGAGGCAGACAGAAATTGAATGGCACACTATCGCGGAAACAAGAGCGCATTCGGGGCGCCGGGAGATCCACCCCGGTGGACGCGCGCCGACAAGGACGGCGTCGGCACGGCTTATTCGACCGGCGGCCGGGTTTGGTTCACGATAGGGCGCGGCATTCTTACAGAGATGTATTATCCGACGGTCGATCGTCCGCAAGTGCGCGATCTTCAATTTCTGTTTTCCGATGGAGACGGATTGTTTCTGGAAGAAGAGCGAGATCTCGATTACCAGATTGAACGCATTCTGCCTTCTCAGGGTTATCGAATCAGCCGGCACGCTTCCGATCGGCGCTTCTCTCTTACGAAAGAAGTGATCGTGGATCCGGCGCGACCCTGCGTGCTGATGCACACAAAAATTGAAGGGGACGGCGACTTTCTTCGCAATCTCAGAACCTATGTTCTGTGTGCTCCTCATTTAGAAGGAATGGGGGAAGGTAACAACGCTTTTGTGGTGGAGGTGGCGGGGCGGCAGGTGCTCGTTGCGGAGAAAGAGAATCGCTGGCTCGCCGTAGGCGCTTCCTGTGAGTTCAGGCACCTCTCCTGCGGCTATGTCGGACAAAGCGACGGGTACACGGATCTGCTTAAGAACCGCAAAATGGAATTTGAATTCGACGAAGCCCGGAACGGGAACGTCGCCCTCACCGGCGAACTCGATCTTTCAAAGACACGAGAGTTCACAATCGGTATCGCACTCGGTGAAACGCTCTCGAGTACCGTATCAGGTCTATTTCAAAGTTTGGGCATCCCTTACAAGGATCGTCGTGAGCTATTCATCCGTCAATGGGAAGCGGGGTTGAATGGTCGAATTACCCTCCAAAGGTACAGTGGAGACAAGGGTCGTCTTTTCGAATCGAGTTATAACGTCTTGTTGACTCACGAGGACAAAGTCTACCAGGGCGCCTTCGTTGCATCGCTTACGATTCCATGGGGTGAAGCGCGCGACGACACAGGGGGTCGGGGTGGTTATCACCTTGTTTGGACGCGCGATATGGTCGAGACCGCCATGGGACTTCTGGCGGCGGGCAACACGCAAGCGCCTCTGCGCGCGTTGATCTACCTCGCTGCCCGGCAGGAAGAAGATGGCAGTTTTCCTCAGAATTTCTGGGTTGATGGTGAAGCACATTCGAAGGGGATGCAATTGGATGAGGTGGCCTTTCCGGTATTGCTCGCCTGGCGCCTCCATCAGCTTAAGCTGCTGGGGCATTTCAATCCTCAGGTGATGGTGAACCGGGCAGTCGCTTTTCTCCTGCACAGCGGACCCGTAACCGGCGAGGAGCGGTGGGAAGAAGCGAGCGGCTATTCTCCATCAACGTTGGCGGTAATCATCGCAGCTTTCATCTGTGGGGCCTCCTTCGCGCGCTCGGAAAAGGACAGCGACACGGCGATCTTTCTTGAGAGCTATGCCGATTTCCTGAGAGCTCATCTCGAAGAGTGGACGGTGACATCCGAAGGGTCGTTGGTTCCCGCTGAGCCTAGACACTTTGTGCGTTTGAATCCGGCCAAGCCTGGAGAAGCTGCCGAGCCCGGCGCGGTAAATAAGACGTTGTTCAATCTGACCAGCCAACCTCCGGAAAATCCCGCATCCTATCCGGCGCGCGACATCGTCGATGCCGGGTTTCTGCAACTGGTTCGTTATGGCATCCTGTCCGCTGACGACCCGCTGATCCTGTCGAGCCTGCGCGTCGTCGATGCAACTCTCAAGACGAATACGCCGGCAGGCCCGTGTTGGCGCCGCTACAATCACGACGGCTATGGCCAGCGGCCCGACGGTGGCCCGTACCTCCATTGGGGAGAGGGGCGATCGTGGCCTCTGCTGACCGGTGAGCGAGCGCATTATGAACTCGCGGCGGGCCACGATTGCCTACCATTGGTGCGTGCCATGGAACATTTCTCAAATAGTACGTGCCTTTTGCCGGAACAGATATGGGACGAGGCCGATCTGCCGGAAGCAAATTTGCGCTGCGGCGGCCCGACCGGTTCGGCCAACCCCCTGCTGTGGGCCCATTCGGAATATTTACGTCTGCTTCGCTCGCGTCATGACGGGAAGGTGTTCGACCTGATTCCAGAAGTCGTGGCCAGGTTTCGTGATGACAAGACCAAAAGCAAAGTGGAGTTCTGGCTGCCGAAGCACCCGATTCGCCGAGCACGGAAGGACCATATACTTCGCATTTGCGCGCCTGAACCATTCCGGCTTCGCTGGTCCGCCGATAACTGGAGGACATGGCAGGATAGCAATTCTCGCGCGACGGGTGTAGGGGGCGAATATTTCGACCTGGCACCGGCCGATTTTCATGAACAGGTCGAATTCACGTTCTTTTGGACGAGCCGTAGCCGCTGGGAAGGCCGAAATTACATGGTACGGGCGGAGTAGGAGCGAGCCAGTATGGAGTATCCAAATCGAGGAAAAGTCGTTGTTGTCACCGGCGCATCCGCTGGGGTGGGTCGCGCGGTGGTTGCAGAGTTCGCGCGACAAGGAGCTCATATCGGGCTAATCGCGCGGGGGCCGGGCCGCCTGGAAGCAGCGAAGCGCGAAGTGGAGGAACTCGGAGGAAAGGCGCTGGTCCTACCGACGGACGTTGCTGACGCGCAGCAGGTGGAGGCGGCAGCCGAGCGTGTCGAGCAGGAATTGGGGCCGATTGATGTCTGGGTCAACGATGCGATGACCACGATTTTTGCGCCGTTCCTCGAAATCACGCCGGAGGAATTCAAACGCGCCACGGAAGTCACCTATCTCGGTCAAGTCTATGGAACCATGGCCGCCCTGAAACGAATGCGCCCACGAAATCACGGCTCTATCGTCCAGGTAGGCTCGGCACTGGCTTTCCGTTCCATTCCTCTGCAATCACCCTACTGCGGGGCTAAGCACGCCATTGTTGGATTCACAGATTCCGTTCGGTCGGAGCTCATTCACGATGGCAGCGCTGTACATATCACAGGGGTGATGCTGCCGGCAATGAATACGCCACAATTCAGTTGGTGCCGCACTCGACTTCCGCGCCATCCTCAGCCCGTGCCGCCGATCTTCCAGCCGGAAGTAGCGGCACGCGCAATTGTTTGGGCGGCAAGCCACAAACGGCGGGAAGTTTATGTGGGTTGGCCGACGGTCGAAGCGATCTACGCTAATGAAATCGCGCCATCCTTTGCCGACCGCTATCTGGCGAAACACTGCTTTGACGGCCAGCAGACCTCCGAACCGGTTTCACCCGATCGAGTCGACAACTTATTCGAGCCAGCGCCGGGGGATTATTCCGCGCATGGAATCTTCGATGATCGCGCCAGACGCTCCAGCGTGCAGAGCAAGCTGAACCTGGAGTTCATGAACCTTACTGCCCATCGCGGCGTTGTCGCCGTCGCCGGAATGGCACTCGCAGGAATCCTATTCGCGTTCCTGAGAAGGAGGGCGTCAGATGCAAAATGAGTTGTGTCCCGAGACACTCGGCCGCGAACTGCGTTCCGGATCGAGCCTATTTCTGAAGCGGCGACGCAGTATCATTTGTCTCTCGTTCTTTTCCTCTGCGGTTCTGGGGGGAATCGCGCTTTACCAGACGGGAATATTGAAGAAGCTGCCGGGCCCGCGCGGGCGCGGTTTCGATGCAGAGAAAGTCAACGGGTCGGGCCAGGCTTATTCGATTCTGGCGATTCCCGACGCCTTGCTCGGTTTGACCAGCTACGGAGTGACTGCCTGTCTGGCCGGATTGGGTCCCGAGACCCGCTGGCAAACACATCCGTTAATGCCGATTGGCATGAGGGTTAAGTTGCTCGCCGATGCCGCGCTGGCGGGAAAGCTAACCATCGATTCCTGCCGCAAATACCATGCAATCTCTGTGTGGTCCCTGATGACAGCGGCCGCGACATTTGCAGCCGTTCCGCTCGCGATTCCTGAAGCGAAAGCGGCACTTCGTTGCTTGATGGGAGGAGACGATGTCCGGTGACCGTCCACGCGAGCAGACCTACGGCGCACTCGTGCCTGAGGTGCTCGGCGCAAAATTGGAACGCGTCACGGCGACCGCCGATCTGGACATTCGCGAAGGACGTTTTCAGCGCTGGTTGGCACTGATCTCGGCTCTTTCGAGCGCGCTAAGCGGCGTCGAAGTCGCCTATGAGCACTACAAGGGCAGTTATAGCCGGCGCATCATGTACACTCCGGTGATCCTAAGCGTGGCGCTGGTGGCGGGTGGATTGTCGGGTTTTTTCAGCAGGCGCGCCGCGCGAACGATTCTACCCGCATTCTCGATCCTGACACTCGGCGATTGCGCCGTAGGTTTTTACTTCCATGTTCGCGGAATCCATAGGAAGCCAGGTGGATGGCGACTGCCTATCGCGAACATGGTTATGGGTCCGCCAGTGTTCGCCCCTCTCCTGTTTGGGGTCAGCGCCTACCTCGGTTTTCTCGCATCTCTTCTCCGTCGCGGTGAATGGAACGGCGAAGGACTTTTGCCTCGTCCCGCACAGCCGGATCATTGGGCGAGCATCGTGACGGGCGAACACGAGCCGATTAGTTGGACGCAAGACGTGCGGGAAGGCCGTTTTCAAAAGCAAATGGCCATCGCGACCGCTGTTTCGGCATTCTTCAGCGGCTTCGAAGCCTGGTACTCACATTACAAGAACAACTTTCGTTACGAGGCGCAATGGACGCCGGTAATCATCGCACCCATGTTGATGGTGGCAGGAATCGCCGCGGTCAAAAGCCCACGCGTCGCACGTATGTGGCTCCCGGTCATTTCCGCTGCGGCGGTAGTGGATGGAGCAGTTGGTTTTGGTTATCACACGCGTGGCGTCTTGCGGCGTCCAGGCGGCTTTAAAAAACCGTTTTACAACGTCATTTACGGGCCACCGGTCTTTGCGCCCTTATTGTTTGCGGCCTGCGGATTTCTCGGCCTGTTGGCTAGTTTGCTTCGGAGAGAGAAACGAAAATGAGCACTCAAACGGCAAGAGGGGATACGCGTCCGGTGGATACTCGTACGGGAGAGCCGATTGGCCCCCTGAGCCAACCCGGATATTATCCAGGGTTTAGCACACTCGCACAGCAGAAGTTTTGGGATGCCAAGACGAGGGAAGTTGTTTTAGACCGTGTGATCAACGTCCCTGAGATCCGATTTTTCAGCCGGCAGGAGGCTCGCCTTCTGAAAGCGGTTTGTGATCGCATTCTCCCGCAGGACGACCGCGACGAGGCTCATAGGATCCCGATCGTGCCGCAAATAGATAAGCGGCTCTACGAGAACTCGCACGACGGCTACCGGTATGAAGACATGCCGCCCGATCGTGACGCCTTCCGATTGGGACTGCGCGCAATCGAGGAAATCGCTCTGAACGAGTATAGGCTAGGATTCCTGGACATTGGCCCGCGAGAGCAGGAGGTGATTCTCCGCTCACTGCACGATGGTAAACCGTCGGCCGGGCACGAGATCTGGAAACGAATGCCCGTCCACCGTTTTTGGATGCTGTTGGTTTCCGATTGCGCCGATGCTTACTATTCACATCCCTGGGCCTGGGACGAAATCGGCTTTGGTGGCCCCGCCTACCCACGCGCGTATATGCGCCTCGAACGGGGTGAGCCGGAACCCTGGGAGTCAGAAGAAAAGCGTTACCAATGGAAGGCTCCCGACAGCTCCGTATCGGGTGCGTTTGAGTCAGTCGCCGCGCAAGCGGAGCACCTTGGCGGTCCTGGCCAGGGAGGAACCCATTGAAATCCCCGATTCTTGGGGAGTTTCGCCCGCCGATCGGGAAACCGCACATGCTCGGTTCTATTCAGCGAATCGAGCACCCGATGCGGCGCTTCTCCGAAGGAGAGGAAGTGGACTACGTCATCGTTGGTGTCGGCGCAGGAGGGGGCGTGCTTTTGCAACGGCTCGCCCGGGCCGGATTTCGGGTGATCGGCTTCGATGCAGGCCCGTTCTGGGACACCGAGCGGGATTGGGTCAGTGACGAGAAGGGAGCGCATAACCTCTATTGGAACGACATTCGGATCACGGCCGGTAAGCACCCTTTGGCGTTCGGAGCGAACAACAGCGGCAAGGGTGTGGGAGGAGGAACCGTTCACTGGGCATCATTCACACCGCGATTGCATCCTTCCGATTTCCGCATCCATTCGACAGACGGGGTGGGGGTCGACTGGCCCATGCCTTATTCGGACCTGAAACCCTATTACGAGCTTATGGAACGGGAGCTCCCCGTCTCCGGCCCCTCGTACTATCCGTGGGGCGATCCTCATGGTTATCCCTACGGGCCGCATCCGATGGGCGGTGTAGGAGACGCGCTGATCCGAGGATGCACCGCGCTGGGCATAGGTGTATCCGCTGGCGGTCCGGTAGCGATATTAAGTGCCTCGCGCGGCGATCGCCCGCACTGCATCTACCGCGGCTTCTGCATCCAGGGGTGCAAGGTGGGTGCGAAGGCGAGCACACTCGTCACGCATGTGCCCGACGCAATTAAGAACGGCGCCGAGATTCGCCCAAACTGTATGGTTTCGCGTATTCACGTAGGCGCTACCCGCCGGGTATCGGGAGTCAGCTATTTCGATCCGGACGGGCGCGCCCGCTTCCAAAAGGCCAAAGCGGTGATCGTGGCGGGTTATTCGATTGAAACACCTCGCCTTTTACTCAATTCCGCGTGTCCAGGCTTCGAGGGGGGCCTGGCTAATTCCAGCGATTGCGTGGGCCGTTACCTGATGGCGCAAGCCGGCAATGTGGTACTCGGCCGCTTCGAGGAACTCGTCCGTATGTACAAAGCTCCTCCAGCGCATGCGTTGACGGAAGAATTTTACGAGACCGACCCGAAACGCGGCTTCGCACGTGGGTTCGCAATCCAGACGGTCGGGCCTCTGCCCATCGCTTTCGCCAAGCAGATGATGACAGCGAAAGGCGCCTGGGGATGGGGGCTGCGGACCGTCATGATGGATTACAACCACTGGGCGGCATTCGGATTTCTGGGAGAGATCCTGCCCCACCAGGATAACCGCGTACAAGTAGTGGAGGAGAAGGATCAGTTCGGGATTCCAATACCCAAAATCACGTTCAACTTATGCGACAACGACAAAAAATTGATTGAGTACGGCAAGAACAAAACCATGGAGGTGATGTGGGCAGCGGGCGCCCAGGAAGTGGTCCAGGAGGCGCGATATGCGCACCTGGTCGGAGCGGCGCGCATGGGAAACAACCCGGCGACCTCGGTGGTCGATCAGTTTGGACGTGCGCACGATATTGCGAATTTGTTCATTTGCGATGGCAGCATCCTGCCGACGCAGGGGTCGGCGAATCCGGGGCTTACCATCATGGCGCTGGCCGCCCGCGCGGCCGACTACCTGATCGCAGAAGGAGAAGAGATTTTCAAGCCGGGAAAGCGAACCACCCGAAAGCCGCCTGTTCGGCGAGATCTGTCTCCGCCGGATACGTGGGGTCGTGGCATGCCCTGGATTTGAAATCGAAACGCTTATGCAATCCAGTCCGATAATCGAACACATTCAGGTTTCTGTTTACACGGTGCCGACGAAAACGCCGGAATCGGATGGCACGATTGAGTGGGATAAAACCTCGCTGGTGCTTGTCGAAGTTTTGGCAGATGGCAAAACAGGGCTCGGCTATAGCTATGCGGACACCTCCACCGCATTGCTGATCGATCAGACGCTTGCCCCGAAGTTGATCGGCCACGATGCTCTCGCTAACGGGGAAGCATGGCGAGTAATGGTTCAGCAAATACGAAATCTCGGCAGACCCGGAATCGCTTCGATGGCTATTTCTGCCGTAGATAATGCGCTGTGGGACTTGAAGGGCAGGCTTCTCAACGTCTCGGTCGCTGCTCTGCTCGGCATCGCACGTCCGGGCGTGATGGCCTATGGGAGCGGCGGTTTTACTTCTTATTCGGATTCTCAATTGCGCGACCAGTTGGCCGGCTGGGCAGAAGCCGGCTTCCTCGCGGTCAAGATGAAGATCGGCCGCGATGCCGCCGCGGATATCGCTCGCGTACA
Organism: Bryobacterales bacterium; assembly: GCA_963698105.1. GTDB lineage: Bacteria > Acidobacteriota > Terriglobia > Bryobacterales > Bryobacteraceae > Palsa-187. The sequence goes on along the minus strand of CAVOPN010000011.1, from coordinate 49,944 downwards.
TGCGGCACGCGAGGCGATCGGACCGAAAGTCCAGCTCTTCGTCGACGCCAACGGCGCGTACACTCGGAAACAGGCCCTTTATCAGGCACACCGATTCAGGGACGACGATGTCACGTGGTTTGAAGAACCTGTCGTGGCGGACGACCTCGAAGGATTGAGGCTGATTCGGGATGACGGCCCGGCGGGTATGGACATCGCCGCGGGCGAGTACGGCTACGATTCCTGGTATTTTCGGCGAATGCTGGATGCGGGAGCGGTCGATGTCCTCCAAGCCGACGCCACCCGATGCGCTGGCGTCACTGGCTTTTTGCTCGCCGACGCTCTTTGCGAAAGCCGATTCATACCCCTCTCGGCACATACCTCGCCCTCCATCCACGCACACGCATGCTGTGGGACGCAGCGTGCCATCAATGTCGAGTATTTTTACGATCATGCGCGGATCGAAAAAATGGCTTTTGACGGCGCACTCGAGGTGACAAACGGATTCCTTTCTCCAGACTTATCGCGGCCGGGCTTCGGTTTGACGCTCAAGGAAGGAGATATGAGTCAGTACAAGGTCTATGGCCCTGATTTGCAAACATGACGCCAACATGATGATATTCCGATTGAATCGTGATTTGCGGATTCCGCAACATGTACCCCGCCAAGCTCTCTGTTGTGGCCGCCAGGAGACTGACAGGCGTGTGCTCCACCTCGGCAGGTGCTTCAGACGGCAATTAGTGACGGTCCACAGGGATCATCGGACCGCTTGCCGGCGGCAACATGCGTGTTTGGATCGAACCGCGGTCCCACGAAGCATCATTGGGCAGGTGCATCATTGGCGGGTAACGCTATTTGGTGGGGCTTGCGCCGAGCCCGGAGTTGATACCGTATGTTTCGAGACCAAGAACGGATAGTCCGCATTCAAAGCATGCTTGCTGAGCGTAAGTGGGATGCACTCGTCTGCACGCTGCCATCCAACGTTCTGCTGCTCTCGGGCTATTGGCCAGTAACCGGCAGCGCACTCGCTATTGCCACACGCGAAGGCGCGGTAGTAGTCCTTGCACCCGAGGACGAACAGCAATTGGCTGCGCTGGGCTGGGCCGACATGATCCGAGCATTCGAAGGCGGTTCACTCCATAACCTCAAGACAATCACCGAGAACGTTTTGGACTCGCTCAGCGAAGTGAAGGCCTTCCTCGGTTTTCATCCCGGGAGTGTTATTGGCTATGAGGAAGGGGCCTCATGCGATCCATCGAGTTACGCCTCTACCTTTACTTACGGCGCTGGAATCAAGCGTGTTCTTGGTACAGCATTTCCTTCTGTAGCACTTGTGGATGCGACTCAATCGATCGAACGTTTGCGCTCGGTGTTAACAAGCGATGAAATCGGCCGGCTACGCCTGGCTTGTTCAGTCGCACGCGCGGCATTCCTAGGCATCAGACATCGTGTTGTCGCGGGTTCGCAAGAAAGCGAAGTTGCCGGTCTGCTGCGCGGCAGGTTGGCCTCAGCCCATGGCTCGGAACGATGTGATGGGTTCGCCTGGTGCATGTCCGGAGCCAATTCAGCTGAAGCGTATAAAGCATACCAGCAATCGAGTGATCGTCCTATCAAAGCGGGAGAGTTTGCACTGGTGCACTGTAACTCCTATAACGCCGGCTTCTGGACCGATATTACCCGCACATTTTGTACAGGTGAACCGGATGCCGCTCAATCCATCATCATCGACGCCGTGCTGGAGGCGAGTAGAGTCGCAATCCACGCGGTGCGGCCCGGCATTCGGTCTTCTGTGGTGGATCGCGCGGCGCGCGAGGTGCTCGATAGTCGGGGCTTCAGGAAAGAGTTTAAGCACGCGACGGGACACGGTGTTGGCTTTGCTGCCATCAATCACAATGCACTTCCACGCATTCACCCGTTGTCGAATGATGTGCTTGAGGTGAGAATGGTATTCAATCTCGAACCGGCTGTTTACATTCCAGGCCAAGGTGGGATGCGTCATTGCAATATGGTGGCGGTAACCGAAAACGGGGCGGAACTACTAACGCCGTTTCTGGATTGCAGGGAGGAACTGATTGTTGTGTGAGTTCAGACAAACGCGAATAGACCGGCGCTCGGCTTTAATTGTCCTTCGAACCACGATCATCAACACCGACATAATCAGATTGACTGCCTGCTGAACCCAAAAGTCCAAACGCTGGTTTTTGCGGCCGTGCCGGAAAAGCAGAGATGAAAGGAACTGGAGTAACCGGCTCACTCCGTATGCGGCACCGAGGAAAACTAGAGTCAACAGGAGCTTTCGCCCATTCTCAGGGTTGCGCCAACAAGCTTCAATCCGAAGATCTGCAAAGGGCTGTTCACGTAGAAACCATCATTTGTTGGAGTTTAACCGCGAAAAGCCGTTTCATTCTACTCGCAGTATAAAGAGCGCAGGAACAGCAACCGATCCACTCTTCCGATTTCCAACATCAGTACCATTCTCAGGATCTTTCCGACGCGCGGCAGGGTCTTCAGCAGATCGGCTTCCGCGCTGACTTTCATAATCCTTCCAAACGCTTCTCTGCCGACTCAATCTGCTTTTCCAGAAAATCCAGGCCTTCAGCCCTGCTCGACGGCCTGGCGACTATGTACAGGCAACTCCGGCAGGCGCACATCGAGCTTCGATCGAGATCCGGCACCTGTACATTATGACGCGACATCGAACACAGAGGCGCTCGGAGGAGGAATCGGCTGCGACCTTGGGCTTGGTACCGCCGACTATTACTGAGCCGCGATCCCACCGGAGGCCCGGTGATCCAGGCGGCGGTTATTTGAATCGACGCCATGCCGGATGCGGACCCGGCGGGCACTCGGAAATCCAGGCGGTAGGTATCTACTAGTCCCGGCCAGCCGATCGTGTTGATCACTTCCGCCGCTATCCCATTGACCGTCACTCCCACTGGCGAATTGACCTGAACTAACGATCCGGTTGGAAACGGCTGGCACGGATCGACGGCGGGGACGGTGGGGCCGAGACCACTTACTTCCGCGATCAGCAAGTCGCGGGCTTTGGCAGGATTAGCGGCTGTTACCGGTGAGAAGTCGGCATGGAAACACAACCGGTCCGCTCAAAATTTGCGGCGCCGACATCGGGATCAAATGGACGACCCACCGCTGTGCTCCGCCTCCATTCACGCGCCGGTTCGCGGGATCCTCCGTGATGGAAGCAGCACGCTGCACCGAGACACCGGCCGGATTCGTCTCTACACCCACTTCGCCCCGTGGATGAACCGTGGGTGTGAGGGGATGAATTACGGTACGAAATAGAAAAAGGATTCCTCGAACAGCATCTCCAGAGCGTCGATGATATCGCTCAGATGGACAGTCGCGGGCACGGCTTCGAAATCATAATACTTGCTTCTTGATTCCGTCAGGAGGTGAACAATCTCCGAGCCGGCTGGATTGGAAAAAAACCGGTGATTCTTCTTGATGTCGGCCCTATGCTGAGCTAATGTCCAAATGGCCGATAATGCCCAACAACTGGACGGAACATGAACGAACTTGTCGCAATTGAGAAGATCGCGCAGTGGGAAAAATTGAAGCAGCTGGTACTGGATAGCGTCTCCTCGCCGATAACGAAACGCGTTTACAACATGGCCTTGAACGAATTTATGGAGTGGTTTCAGCAGGCGTCGAGGCCTGGATTCACTAAGGCGACGGTGAGCGCGTGGCGGGTATCGCTGGAAGAACGCGCGTTAGGGTCGTCCTCTATCATTATTAGAATGTCCGCGATTCGCAAGCTCGCGGCGGAGGCGGCAGACAATGGCTTGCTCGCACCGGAGCTGGCGCAGGGAATTAGCCGCGTCAAAAGCGTGAAGTCGACCGGGATTCGCGTCGGCAATTGGTTGTCGCAGCGCCAAGCCCAGGCGCTGCTGAGCGCGCCGGATATCGCTACAGTCGGCGGACTGCGAGACCGCGCCATCCTCGCCGTGCTTCTCGGCTGCGGACTTCGGCGATCGGAAGTGGCGGCCCTCACCTTCACTCACGTCCAACAGCGAGATGGGCGCTGGTGCATTGTCGATCTGGTCGGAAAACACGGCCGGGTTCGGACCGCGCCAATGCCAACATGGGTGAAAGTGGCAATCGACTCCTGGACTTCTGCATCGGATGTGACCTCCGACCATGTCTTTCGACCAGTGAACCGCAAGGGATGCGTCAGCGGCGCAAGGCTCGGAGAGAAGGTCGTCTGGCAGATGCTCAAACGGTATGCAAGCGACGTCGGGGTGCCGGGTATAGCTCCTCATGATCTGCGACGCACCTGCGCCAAGTTATGCCGGGCCGCCGGCGGCGAGTTAGAGCAGATCCAGCTGTTGCTGGGCCACGCCTCGGTGCAGACCACCGAGCGGTATCTGGGGACGCGCCAGGATCTGCTGCACGCACCGAACGACGCGATCAAGTTGAAGTTAAGCTAGCCATTCAGAGTAACCCCGAGGCCGGATCTTGAAGGTAGGTTGGCCGACGTCCGCAACGTCGCGCCCACGTCGGGCTTTTGAGCCTAAGTCAGCCTCCTTCCCCAACCCACCGTCAGACGTCGCGACGTCGCGCGCCTGTGGCGCAACGTGGGGCTCCCGGGCTTTCCGACCCGCCTCAGCGCCCATCTATCGGCGGATATCGGCGGAAAGAGCAAAGAGGCGGACTCGAAGGGGCAGACGCTTGGCGGACCGCCCTCGCAAAGGGCGGGCCGGAGCTATATGTATACATATATATAACCGCGGCCGACCTGCACAGCCCCCGTAGGGGCATCATCCGGCGGCCTTTCTTCCGAGAGCTGTAAGCCGGCCAGAAACAGAGCGGCGGGCGCTCCACCTGGCAGCCTTTTCCCGACTTGGCCGAACTCGCGCCCACGTTGGCGTTCTTCGGCCGGGCAAGCCAGTATGGGGCGACTTGCCGCGAAGCTCGCGACGTGGCGCGACGGTGCGCCAACGTGCGGCCTTTCGGTCCCGAATTGGCTTTCTTCAGCTCGGCGACGCGCGGCGTTTCGCTTTTCCTCGCAGTCATCCCCCGCACTGAGGGAGTCCACACGGGCAGCTGCGCGGCATGGGGCCGCTGCCCCGGGCACGATGGCTTATGACACCACGCCAAACTCCCGTTCCGGTGGCGGATTGGCTTCGCACGCCTATTTCATGTCTCGCGCCGTATACGAATGATAGGTAATTATAATGTGCCGCCGCTTGTTGAAACCGTGGCAATATCTCCCGTAGAACTAGCATTTTGGTGCGTTCAGGAGCTCAGGTGAAAAAACTGCGGGTTTGGAGTGCAAGAATGCCGCGCCCAAGAGTTCGATGTATAGGCCCGTGTGATCGCTAGCAACTTTCTGGTATCGCCATTTCATTTCCCTTTGCCGGTGATTACCGCGTGCTCTCATTTCCGAGCGGGGAATCGGCGGGACGAAGGAGGGGCGAAGAAACAGCCATCCCGGACGCCAGATAGGGGCAGATGGTGCCAGATGTTAGGATTTCGCGATTTTCGGCGGGGCTGGGCGAAGAGGCCGGCTATCGCCAGATGGGGTTTCGCTCAAAGGAATTCGAACTCCAAACCTGGCAAGTGAAGCGCCGAGGCAAAACGGCTTCGGCCACTGATCCCCACAGTTCTGATCGAGGAGTAAGAAGGTCGGATGATTTCGGATTTCGAAAGGAACTAGAATGGCATGCAATGGGAGCTGAGTCGTTCGATCTGGCTGAAATTATTTCGGATCTGCTCCGAAGAATCGCCGCGGGCCGGAAGACTGTGAGGGGAGCTAAGAGCATTTACGAGAACTTTCAGGCCGCAGCGTCGAAGCGCGATGAACTCCGGCCGCTTGTGAAGCAAATGCATCCGCTCCCACAAGTGGAACCCGCGCACAGCCAAGCCAAAGCCGAACTTAATCGTCGAATGTCTGAGCTCCGGACAGTAACGGATGAGTCGAACGATCTGTGGCGTCAGTTCAACGAAGCGGTTACGTTTCTCGGACCTTTCGCCCAGGACGTGTGCCAGCTCGCAGAGCGTCTACCACTGAAGCCGGAATGGGAAAACTATCGCCGAGCCATTCGGCGCCTCGATGTCCGCCAACAAAATTGCTGGTGCGACCCACCGGCAGATCCGGCTCTCGAAACGCTCGAAATGCGCTTGCAGGAGATGTTGGAGCTTGCGAACAAAATCCAGCGAAAGCAGGTACGACGAGTCGTCCCATTCCCTACGCCCGAGGGCGCCACTTGGAAGGATGTGACGGTCACGTTCATCAGTGACCATCGCGTTCAAGTATCCGTCATGGGGGTCACCGAACCTCGGAGCTACGCGGAAATGGACTTCGAGGACAAGAGGGGCGGCGGCGGAAAACCAGATTTAGCTTGGGAATGCCTGAGATTGCTTGCTAAATGGGACGGCAAGATCCAAAGACCGAGTGATTTTGAAAAGCCCGGATGGCTCAAAATTGAGAAACAAGTTCAGACCATTAGAGCCAGATTTAAAGAATTGTTTGGCATCCAGGCCGACCCCCTCCCGTTTCGCAGGGGTAGGGCGTACGAAGCCCAGTTCAGGATCACACTCTCGAAATCCAGCGAGCACTAGACGCACCAACGATTTTTCGCTGCGAATCACCGGATTGTTTTGGACGGTCTTTGCTCCTCCCCTCACTTTTTGAATCCAGCCATCTAGAGAGGTCGCGCTTCCTTCGCCCGGCGAAAAATCTCTATCGGTGCCGATTTTTCGCCGGAATGGGATATGGAACCGAAAAAAATGACGGCTGCCCCGCTCGATGGAACTGCGAAGGATCTAGAGATTCAAATCGAGCTATGGCCTATTGATCGTTTAGTCCCGAGCGAAGCGAACCCGCGCACGCATTCGCACGAACAAGTCGCACAGATCGCTGCATCGATCGAGCAGTTCGGTTTTGTGAACCCGATTCTGGTTGGCGCTGACGGCAAGATCATCGCGGGTGAGGGACGCTATCGGGCGGCCCTTACGCTGTGCCTGCGAAAGGTCCCGGTAATCAGGCTCGAACACTTGTCTGAAATCCAACGTAGTGCGCTAGCTATTGTCGATAATCAGCTCCCACTTAATGCGGGCTGGGATGAGCAGATGCTTCGCCAGCAACTTGCTGCCTTGAAGGAAGCCGACTTCGATCTGGCTCTGCTCGGTTTCGACGACGTGGAACTGGCGCGGCAACTTGCTGAGGATCAGGCGGCCGGGGTCACGGATGAAGACGAAGTTCCGACGATTCCAATCTCCCCCGTCACAAGACCAGGCGATCTCTGGCTATTGCGATCTGACAAAGGGCGACAGCATCGGGTGTTGTGCGGTGACGCCACAGTCGTCCAAGATGTGACGCACCTGTTGGCGAAACAGCAATCTCCGATTCTCATGGTGACCGATCCGCCTTATGGCGTCGATCTTCAACCGGAGTGGCGCGAGCAAGCCGGTCTCAACCCGCGGACGCGTCAGGGCGGCAAGGTCGCCAACGACAATAGAGTGGATTGGTCGGCGGCCTGGGCGTTGTTTCCCGGTGACGTTGTATACCTTTGGCACGCGGGCATTCACGCGGGCGAGGTTGCGCGCGGGCTCGATTCCAGCGGATTCGAAATCCGATCGCAGATCGTCTGGGTCAAGCAGCACTTTGCCATCTCCCGCGGTGCGTATCACTGGCGCCATGAGCCGTGTTGGTACGCCGTGCGGAAAGGCCAACAGGGGCGTTGGCGCGGCGGTCGCAAGCAGACCACCGTTTGGGAAGTCGCGAATCTAAATCCGTTTGGAGGTGAGGTTGTCGCGGAAAACGAACTAACTGGCCACAGCACGCAGAAACCTGTCGAGCTCATGCGGCGACCGCTCCTGAATCACACACGTCTGGGCGAGGCGTGTTACGACCCCTTCCTTGGGAGTGGCAGCACATTGATTGCAGCCGAGGCCTGCGGTCGAATCTGCTACGGCATGGAAATCGATCCGCGGTATATCGATGTCGCCGTGCTGCGATGGCAGCGATTCACCGGAAAACAGGCTGTGCTCGATGGTGACCGCCGGAGCTTCGATGAGATTGCGCGAGCGCGCCGCAAGGAGGTTGCATGAAGTACGTGGACAAAGAAAAGCCGCCGAGGCAGGCGCCCGGCGGCCAAGAAAGTTCGATTGGCAGGACTCTAGCTCTTCAGCGAATAGCGGCGCTCCCCATCCTCGACCTTAGTGGACGCTACTTTCAGGCCCATTTTCTTGCCGAGCACGCCGGAGATAAATCCACGCACCGAGTGGGCCTGCCAGCCGGTGGCTTTCATGAGATCCGCGCTGGTGGCCCCGCCGGAGCGCCGCAGCAAGTCCAGGAACTTGGCGGTTTTGCTGCCCTCGCGGCTGTTGGGCGCCTTCTTGCGCGACTTCGCGGACTTCGCGGTCGTGTTGGCTTTCTTCGCCCGGATGGCCTGTTTGCCGGACTTGACATTGGCAGGCGCGGCGGGGCGCCCCTGTGCGGCCACACGCGGCTTTTTCGCCGGACTTGGCTTGTCGGACGGAGTACTTGGCTCGACATTCGGCGCGTTTTCTGGAACAACGTTCATTTTGGTTTCTCCTTTCGCGATGCTTACCGCGACGCTCACATCAATCCCTCTGCTTCGCATCGATTGCAAGCGAACTCTGCAGGAAATCTGCAGAGCCCGGGAATCTGCGGAAACGGTGGCGCATGTTAGGGCACGGAGCCAAGTTCCAGCAGAAAATGCAGCAGGCGATTGCCGCGCTGCTCTCCCACAGAAGCATCGAGCAGGCGGCCAACGAGGTGGGAATCAGCGCAAACACGCTCCACCGGTGGATGAAGGAAGCGGGGTTCCAGGCCGAACTCCAGAAAGCGCGCCGCGCAGCGTTCTCCCAAGCCATCGGACGACTACAGGACGCCGCAGGCGTTGCGACTTCGACCCTGTTGCGAATCATGACCGACTCCAACACGCCGGCAGCAACCCGCCTGCGAGCCATCGAGATTGTACTGGAGCAGGGTGCGAAGGCCGCTACCATCAACGATCTCGACGATCGAGTAACGAAGTTGGAGCGGAACGCACACTCTACTGAAATCACCTGGCTAAGCTCTAAGCCTCTACCTGATGCGGCGCCATTGCGAGCGCAGATTGCAGCGCCGGGCGGCATCGCCGGAGAAGTGGCCGCCGAGGCCATCGAATAACGCCATGCCAGAACCAATGCAGCCAAGGGCAGACGAATCGATGGACTCACCCAGCAGCCGTATCTCCGTGCTGGAAATTGCAAAACGACTAAACATCGGCAGGCTTGCGGTTTATTCGATGTTGGAAAAAGGGATCATTCCCGGCCTTCGCCTGGGCCGGCGATGGATCGTCACGCGACAGGCATATCTGACCTGGGAGAGCACCTGCGGTCTCCCTTCGGGCACTGGACTTCAGCCCAAACCAGAGGTAGACGTGGTGAACTGATGCCCGTCTTCAAGCGCACATACGAATCTGGCAAAAGGTCTGGCGCTATATATTCAGCGCGCCGGGTTCGACTCGGCAGGATCGGCGACTGATTGAGGCGGTGGGCTTCTCCAGCAAACAGGCGGCTATCGACGCCGAGGCAAAGCGCCGCACCGAGGAACTCCAGAAGCACGAGTTGGCAAAGGCCGGTGCCGGTCCGGTCGCTGCCGCTCTTCCGACTACGCTCGCGATGCTGTTCCAAGAATTCTTTCGGCAGCACGCCGAAGAGAAACTTGCTCCAAAGACCATCGAACGCTACCGCGAACTGGCCGCTTATCTAGCGCCCGACCTGCAGGCCATGCCTTTAGCCGACATCACGCCACTTCATCTGAGCCGCGAATGGAACCGGCTCCTCAAAGCCGGAGGCCGTCACAGAAAAACCAAACAGGCTCGACCACTGAGTGCCAAGACCGTAAGGCACATTGCGGGTCTGGTCTCCAGCGCCTTCGCACGAGCCGAGAGGTGGGGGCTGGTCGCTAAGAATCCCGTTACTCGGAGCGAGCCTCCGGTTCCCAAGAAACACAGAGGCGTTGCACTGACCCCGGCTCAGCAAGCTCTGGTCTTCGCATCCGCGACTTCGCCGTGGTGCATGGCAACGTTTCTGGAAATCTGCGCCGCCACCGGCGCGCGCCGCGGCGAGGTCCTGGCCTTGCGCTGGTCTGATATTCAGGATGGTCGCGCCATCATCACGCGGTCCCTCACCCAAACCAGGCAGGTGTTGGAATTCAAGGGCACGAAAACGGAAAGGCCACGAGACGTGAAGGTGCCGGCATCCGCGCTCGCCGCTCTGGAACGCCACCGCAAGCGCCAGAATGAATTTCGCCAGCAGCATGGGCCAGACTATCGCGCGGAGCTGGATTTGGTATTCGCTAATCCGGACGGGACACCGCTCCGGCCGAACTCGATATCCTCTGGGGTGTCGCTGCTGTTCCGAAGGCTTGGCCTTCCCAAGGGAGCGAGTCTACATTCCTTGCGTCACAGCCACGGCTCGCATTTAGTGGCTGATGGAGTGCCGTTGCCGGTGGTTGCAGAGCGCCTCGGCCACTCGTCAATCCGAACGACGGTGGACGTGTACACGCACGCGCTCCGCGGCCAAGATGATGACGCGGCCCGGCGCTGGGATGAATTTCAACGCAAGGGAACACCGGACAGCCCTGAAACAAAAGTCCAGTAACCGTCCAAGTTTTTGGAGATCGGTGAAGACTGCAATGTGAACTTCAGGGGCGGCGCGTTGATCGGTACAGATGCTGGGCATTATCGGCCGCTTGAACATTACCTCTGGAAGCCTCGCACATCAAGCGGAATTCCCGGTTGCTTGAGCAATTCAAGAGGGCAACCCTGGTGGCGGTTCTTTTACTCGGGCTGGGTGCCCTCTGGCTCTGATGCAGCTTCTTCTCTGTGCCCGTAGACAGCCTACATAATCTATAGTAGAGTAACTACACAATGAGTCCAAAGCCGCCCAGCCGCGTAGAGTTGCTTCAAGGCACGCTCGAACTGCTCATCCTCCGCACACTGCTTGCTGGACCCACCCACGGACACGCGGTCGCCAAACATATTCAGAAGACCTCCGAAGACCTGCTTCAAGTGGAGACGGGATCGTTGTATCCGGCGCTGCACCGTTTGGAAGCGAAAGGGTGGATCGCAGCGTCATGGGAGTTGTCAGACAAGAGCAAGAGGGCAAAGTTTTATCGCCTGACGGCGCTGGGGCGGAAGAAGCTCGTGACCGAACAATCGAAATGGCTGGCGTTCGCGCGGGCGATGGGATTAATTTTGATTCCGGTGATCGAGGAGGGGCAATGAACTCGTTCTTTCGCAAATTGAGCTGGCTGGCGCAGAGGCGCCGCAAAGAAGATGAATTGCGCGAGGAACTGCAGTTTCATCTGGAGGAGGAAGCGGAGGAGAAACTCGCGGAGGGCGGGTCACCGGAGGAGGCTCGACGGGCCGCGCGACGGGATTTGGGAAACATGGCACTCGTGCGGGAAGATACTCGTTCGGCGTGGGGATGGACGCTAGTCGCGCAATTTGGGCAGGACCTGCGCTATGCATTTCGCACGATGGCTGCGAGCAAGAGCTTCAGTCTGCTCGCGACTCTGACGCTCGCGCTTGGCATTGGAGCGAATACGGCGATCTACAGCCTCATCGACGCATTGCTGATGCGATCATTGCCGGTGAAAGACCCCGCATCGCTCGTGATACTAAAGTGGCACATTGCGGCGAAGAACAACACGGACGGCACCGTGGTGCATAACGCCAGCGGCTACTTCAATGATGATCCGAAGCTCGGAAAAATATCACCGATCTTCCCGTTCCCCGCCTTTGATACCCTGCGAAAAGCGAGCAGCGCGCTTTCCGTAGTGTTCCCGTACCGCCCGGCCGGAAAGCTGAGTGTCGTGGTGGGTCAGCAGGCCGAGATCACCGGCGGCGAGTACGTTGGCGGGGATTTTTTTCCGGGACTCGGGGTTGTCCCCGCGACTGGCCGGCTAATTGCGGCGGACGACGACCGGGCCGAGGCCCCTCCTGTCGTGGCGCTGAGTTACCGATTCGCCCAGGCGCGCTTCGGCGATGCCGCCAGCGGGGTTGGTCAGAGCGTGCTGATCGATAACATCCAATTCAGCATCATCGGCGTTCTTCCACCGAAGTTCTTCGGAGTGGATCCGTCCAAGGCCCCGGACCTGTATCTTCCGTTTCATGCCGATCTCTTGCTCGAGCCGCAACAAAATCCGGGAATGGTCGACCGCTACGAGGACGAGCACTACTATTGGACGGAGGTGATGGGCCGCTTGCGGCCCGGAGTGACGCTGGCGCAAGCACAGGCCAGGCTCGCGCCGGTTTTCGACACCTGGGTTGCCGGCACTGCCACCACGGGCCTGGAACGTAAAAACCTTCCACGGTTTCTATTGCAGGATGGCGCTAGCGGTGTGGACAAGCTGCGCCGATCCTACTCCCAACCATTCGGTCTCTTGCTGGGAATGGTTGGTTTGATCCTGACCATCGCGTGTGCCAACATTGCGAATCTGCTGCTCGCACGGTCTGCGGCAAGGCGGCGGGAAATGGCGATCCGGCTCAGCATCGGTGCGGGACGGTGGAGAGTGATCCGTCAATTACTGACCGAGAGCCTCTTACTCGCCCTGCTCGGAGGCGGCGCCGGGATTCTGATGGCGGTTTGGGGCATCCGCTTTCTCACCAATTTGCTATCCACCGGAGGCGGCCCTTTCACGATCGAGCCGGAGCTGAACCTCGGCGTACTGGCGGCCGCTCTGTTGCTGACCGCCGTAACGGGCCTGCTGTGTGGGCTCGCTCCCGCACTCCAGGCGGCGCGCGTGGATCCGATGCCCGCGCTCAAGGAGAGCCGAAGCGGAAGTCCGCGGTCCGGCGGTCCGTTGCGTTTCGGGTTGGGCCGGATGCTGGTGGTCTTCCAGTTCGCCATGTGCCTGTTACTCCTGGTGGGTGCGGGCCTGTTTCTGCGGACCCTCGCCAATCTGCATTCGCTGGATGTGGGTTTCGATCGCCGGGAAGTTTTGCTGTTCAAACTGAATGCGCGCCAGGCCGGCCATCGCGATCCGGAGATCCTCTCGTTTTATAACGGCCTCGAAACGCGTCTGGCTGCTATACCCGGCGTACGCGCTGCGGCTATGGCCAATTCGCCGCTGATCGGCGCCGGCGCCTGGGGATGGCCGATTGTGCCCCTGGGTCAACCACGGCCGGAGCAGGCGCCCAGCGGCCACGGCTCGGGCTTCTCGCGATCCGCTTCTCACGTTCTGGGAGTCTCCCCTGGATTCTTTTCCACCATGCGCATTCCGTTGCTGGCGGGGAGGGAGTTCAATGAACGCGACCGCACCGGTGCGCCCGTGGCGATCGTCAACGAAGCTTGGGCAACGGCTAATCTCGACGGCGCAAATCCGGTCGGCCGGAGCGCGATCGACTTCGGTTTGCGCGCGAACCGTCGACAGCCCCGGCAAGTGGAGATCGTTGGCCTGGCGAAAAACGCGAAGTATGATGACCTGACCGGCGATTTCCCCGCTATCGTTTATCTTCTCGTGGAACAAGACGCCGGTTTGCCACTCGACGAAATGACATTTTTCCTGCGCGCCGCAGGCGATCCATTGGGATACGCCGGAGCAGTTCGCGAGATCGTGCGCCAGGCGGATCCACGTATTCCCGTGGCGGGTTTGAACACGCAATCGGCGCAGATTGAAAATGAGATGGTCGGCGAGAGGCTGTTCGCGCGCTTATGCACGTTGTTCGCATTGCTTTCGTTGGCGATTGCGTGCGTCGGCTTGTATGCAACGACGTCGTACGCGGTGGCGCGGCGCACAAGCGAGATTGGGATTCGCATGGCGCTCGGGGCGCGGCGGGAAACGGTTATCTGGATGGTGCTGCGAGATGTCCTGATGATGGCGATCACGGGCATGGCGATTGGTTTACCTGCGGCGCTGGGCGCGTCGAAATTGCTGGAGTCACTCCTTTTCGGAGTCAAACCTAGCGATCCGTGGGCCTTGGCGGCCGCGATTGCCATACTACTCAGCGCCGCGTTTGGAGCCGCCTATGTACCCGCACGAAAAGCGTCTAAAACAGACCCGATGGCCGCGCTTCGCCATGAGTGATTCGCTAATGTCGAGCGTGATAACCCGTGCGGCCATTTTGGAGCCTCTTGTATTGATGGGAACGTATCCCAACCAAAGGCCGCGTTGAGCGGCATTAACGACGATAGGTATGCCGCTAGTATTGCGGATGAACTCCGCCTTCGCACAGAAGCATCGTCACTGCCTTGCCGGTCTCGGCTCCACGCGTAGCACTACATTCTTGCTATCGCGGTCCACCAGTACCTCGCCCGTGTCGCCTTCCGCGAGCTGGTAGTTCCTGACGCCGGGCATCAGCGTGTAGACGCCTCTCGACAGACCCTTAAATTCGAAGGTCCCGTCCGGGCCGAGCACCACCATTTGAGTGTCCATGATCTCGTCGGAACCGATTGTAACGCGCATCTCTTTTCCCACCGCCGCGCCGTCACTCAACACCACCTTCCCGCGCAGCATGTACGCTGGCTGCAACTTGAGATCGCTCATATGTATTTCTTGCCCGTCATCCTTCGTTTCCAAAGGCTCCGGGTTCCCGGCGAACCCCAGCGGCGCGAGCGACTCCATCTTCGGATAAACATACAGGATCCGTCCTACCGGGACATTCGTGATCGCAAACGTCCCATCTTCTCGGGTCCCGATGACTATTTCTGGAAAACCAGTTCCCGCCCGGCGGCTATGCGCCATCACTCCGACCTCGACATTTGCCGCCGGCTTCCCGTCCGGTCGCATCACGCGCCCGAAAATCGTCGCGCCATCGGTGACCGTCATTGTTTTGCGATCCGGTCCTGTCGGTTCTGTGAACAGTTTCTGCGCCATCCCGCGAGGGCTGACCCGGAGAATCATTTCGACCGCGGGCTTGCTGTAAGCAATCTCAAACTCGCCATGCTCGTTGGTGACAGTCAGAGGGTCGATCCAGTCAGCCGGCCCTCCGAAACGGTGTCCGATTCCTCCACCTGGGCCCTTATAACCAACGCCCTCCTGTTCGATGACGGCGTCCTTCACCGGCTTTCCTTGCGCGTCCACTATC
Organism: Bryobacterales bacterium; assembly: GCA_963698105.1. Classification (GTDB taxonomy): domain Bacteria; phylum Acidobacteriota; class Terriglobia; order Bryobacterales; family Bryobacteraceae; genus Palsa-187. The sequence goes on along the minus strand of CAVOPN010000011.1, from coordinate 34,897 downwards.
CGTCCGCGAACCACTTGCGATGTGTCCGCAACCGGCGGACGCGCTTTCAGAGAAGCCGCTGGCGCAGGACCTTTTTCAGGATCCACCTGATCAATAAACGCGGCAGTATATCCTTCCTTGACGACCATCAATTTGAACCGCAGATCCGGATTCAGGCCCGCGATCGTAAAATTGCCGTCTGTATCAGTGGAAGCGTGTTTACCGCAATCTGCCCAGCACGTCGGACAATAGACGCCATATCCTTTCTTAACGTGTCCTTCGTAAATAAATACGGTCGCGTGCTCCAAAGGCTTGCCGGCCGCGTCCGTCACATTACCCGTCGCTGTTACATGATCAGCAGCGAATATTAACCCTGATGCGAAAACTGTGGCCAAAATACTCTTCCGCATATCCGTGGCTCCTTGCCTTAGAGTGTAACGCCAGAAATATCAATTATTCGAGCGCGGGCAAAAAACCATTCAGCCCGGATTTGTTCTCCGACCTCGAAACCCAATTATAGAAAGTCGCCTGATGTCCGCCATTAACGGCAAACTTCCTGGATCGCCTGGGGTTCGCTACTCCCGCCACGTAAAATCGGCGCTTCTGGCCCTTCCAGCGCTCTAAGTCTGGCCTGTTGGGCGAGCCGCACATATCCAGCGCGCGTCTATTCGCTGCGGAGCGTCTCCATCGGATCCACGGACGCAGCTTGGCGGGCTGGGATATAACTCGCGGCTGCGGCCGCAGCGCCGATCAGCGCCGCCGACGCGACGTATGTGAGCGGATCGATAGGCGCGACACCGAATAGCAGGGAGTACATCCAGCGTGACAACCCTGCCGCTACTACGACGCCGATGACGCCGCCCGCGAGGTTAAGGGTCAGCCCTTTTCGGACGAACAACCATTTGAGTGCCCTCGGCTGGGCACCCAACGCCAATCGGATACCGGCCTCGCGCCGCCGCTGCCCTACCGCATAGGCCAGGACGCCGTATATGCCGACGGTCGCGAGTGCGAGCGCCATCGCTCCAGCGATCGCAAGCAGTATCAGAGTGAAGGAAGTGCGCTCCAAGGATCGCGTGTAGACCTCGTTTAGAGTTCGCACTTTGGCCAGTGGCAAATCAGGATTCACCGTGCGGATTGCAGCGGCGACTTCGCTCAGGAACGCTTTCGTTCCAGCGCGTTGGCTTCGAATCGCAAATGTGGCGCCGTGGCCTCCGGCGCGAAAATAGACCGTCGCCGGTGCGGGCAGATTCACTCCCTCCGTGTGGACATCTTCGACCACGCCCACCACTTCGAGCCACGGGCTTCTCGAGCCCTGCCGAATCCGTTTACCCAGCGCGTTGGCAGGCTCACCCCAATTCTCGCGCGCCATGTTCTCCGACACTAGCGCTACTGCCCGGTGCCGAAGAACATCCTCCCATCTGAAATCGCGCCCGGCCGTCAGGCGCGTACCTTGCGCCGCAAGAAGCCCTGGTGAAATTCTAACTACGGCCCGATTAGGGGAGACATTGCCCGCTGGAGTCTTGCCTTCAACGTCAATGAGGACACCATTCCGGTACTCCCATTCCATCGGCAAGCCGCTGGCGAACCCGGCCGCGATGACGCCAGGAATCGCGGAAAGCCTGCTCAGGATTTCCATTTGCACGTGAATTATGCGATCGGCATCCGCCGTTTCCACCTCTGGGATTACAATACGTAGCGTCTGAATCCACTCGGGATGCGTAAATCCCGGTTTAACGGCCCGCAGCGAAAAGAAGCTCCGAAGCATCAACCCGGAGGCCACCAGCAAGGCAAACGCGAGAGCCACCTGCGTGACTACGAGATATTTTGTGCCCGGAGCTGTTGTGTTCCTGGTGTGACGCCCCGTACGCTTTGAATTCGACCGGGGATGCCGAACCTCAGGATCGCGACCAAGCCGAACAGCAGGCTTGTCCCCAGAGAGCATGTGAGTGCGAATGCCAAGGCCGTTCCGTCCAGCGATATCTCCTGGAGTCTGGGAAGCGTGGCCGGTCCCTGCGTCTGCAGTATTCGGAGACCAACGTAGGCGAGCGCAACCCCCACCGCGCCGCCGAGGATGCCCAGGGCCAGGCTTTCCACAAGCAGTTCCCGCGCAATCATTCCCCAATCTGCGCCAAGCGCCGCGCGAACGGCAAACTCCTGTCGCCGGGATTGCGCTCGCACCAGCACCAAATTCGCGACGTTTGCGCAAACCAGCAACAGCACCAGCCCGAGCGCTCCCATGAGGACGCTCAGTACAGAACCCACGTCGCCCACCACATCCTTCTTAAGCGGCCGCAGGTTGGGTGTGATATGGAATCCCACCAGCGTATCCACCGCCCCCTCCCGCTTCGGCCCAGATCTTCCAAACACGCGCCAGATCCCGGTTCGCTGCGGCGATGGTAACGCCGGGCTTAAGCCTGGCAATGCCGCGATGGCTGAACTCATCCGGTCCGGCAGGACCCTTAGAGAAACGATGAGGAAGGAGCATGTCGGGTGCATAGCTCACCAATCGAAAGCTTTCGGGCATCACGCCAATCACCCGGTGAGGAACGAAATCGATCACAACAGTGCTGCCAAGCACGCCACGATCGCCACTCAACCTCCGCTGCCAATATCCGTAGCTAAGAATTACGGTCTCCGGCGAGCCTGGGGTATCGTCTTCACTCGAAAACCAATTGCCGATATATGCCGGTACACCCAGCGTGGGCAGAACGCCTTCGGTCACGGTAATCGTCGCAACTTGCTCTGCATCTCCTCGACCGGTCACCGTCGCGGCCCCGGGACTCCAGACGCCAAAACTTTCAAAGGCCCTGCCGCTTTCTTTGCATGCAACAAACATCCTGGCGGACAACTCCGCGTCTTCAAAGACCTGCCCTTGAATTACAATTCTGTTGTATACACCTACTAGCGCCTCGGATCCGCGGTAAGGCAAAGGCCGAATCAGTACCGCGTTCAATACGCTAAAGATAGCCGTATTGGCTCCGATTCCCAATGCCAGCGAAAGCAAAACGGCCATGCTGAATCCGGGCTTCGCGCGGATCAGCCGCACAGCGTGGCGGGTATCTCGTAGCAGACTCTCCATGAATATGAGTGTATTCATCCGATAAATCTCCTCGCGTATTTTGGTAGTGTTGCCGAGTTTCCTCTGTGCCGCGGCCCGCGCCTCGGCCGGATCCATGCCTCGTTCGATGTACTCTTGCGCCGTCGTATCCAAATAGAAATCGAGCTCTTCGCGCTGTTCGGCGTGGGCTTCCTGGCGTCGCAAGAATCGCCGCCAGTTCACCCCTGCTTCTCCGGTACCGGCTTCAGGATACGGCCGATAGCGTGCACAATTTGCTCCCATCGCGACGTCTGCGCGACGAGCTGCCTTTTCCCCTCCGGCGTGAGCCGGTAATATCTGGCTCTGCGATTGTTCTCCGACGTCCCCCAGAACGCGGCTATCCAACCTCGATTATTGAGGCGGTGCAGGGCCGGGTAAAGCGATCCGTGTTCAACCTGAAGCACCTCCTCCGTCCCCCGCTCTATCGCATGGGCGATCGTTTGTCCGTGGGCAGGACCCAGGACAAGTGTCTGAAGGATCAGCATGTCCAGGGTTCCCTGGACCATCTCGGATTGGAGGGGAGAATGGCGTCTCGGCATGTTGTCGTGTCGATGATCGACTAGTGCGTATCTGAGATATATACGCGGATCTAGAGAAAAGGTTTCGTGCCTCTTTTGATGATCTACAGAGGACTCTTCGCAGTTCTATGACGATCATTGTGGCCGGTCCGAAATTTACCTCGCAATTTCGTCCAATTGGAGCGATCCATGGAGTCGAGGTAAGCGCCGCTAGGCTCCTACGAGCGCAATAGACAAGGCACGAAATGTCTTTTCATACGGCAATGAAAGATAGCAACAAATGAAGTTTTCACTCATGTTTATGGCCGGAATTCCTTTGGGAATCTGCATCGAGCATTTAGCAGGAATTAACTCCGGAGCGCCTATGTTCTTCGCTGGCGTGCTCGCCGTGGTGGTTCCTATAACTGCGGTACTGTCCTCAAAAAGACGGGTTCTAAAATTGGCGCGTTTCTTGAACGCTGTCGCGACGGCTCACTCGGGCGTTGCGACCCGGCGTAAGGTTTCTTCGCCTTCATTTAGAAAGCCGGCTTCGCCATCACCCAAGGCTGATCCCCTAGTCGAGGACGTTGTTTCCGCACTGGTAAACGCAGGAGCACGCCCGTCCGTTGCCCGCAAGGCAGCGATCGAGGCGTCTCGGCTGAATCGAGATTTTGAGAGCGCTTACCGCAGTTCCCTCCAAATTGTGGCGCCCTTATCACGTGCACGGAAAAACAATTAGTTCTCGATCGCTTAAAGTTGATGTGATTTATCTCCGCGCCGCAGTTGGTATGCACCGACGCGACTCCATAAACGACCTCTGAAGTAGTGAAGCTCCCTCGCTCCATGATGCCGCGCATTATCGGCGTTCTATGGAACAAGATTTCGGCCATCACTTCTCCGCAATGGACGACGAAGCGACCGCCGAACTTCCGGTAACGCATGTCGGCGATTCGGTTTTGATGGTGCTCTCCCAAAAAAAGTAGACATTCTACACCAACATATAGTAGACTCACTACACAATGACTCCAAAGGCGCCCACGCGGGTCGAGTTTCTGCAAGGGACGCTCGACCTGCTGATCTTGAGAACGCTGCTGGCCGGGCCGACGCACGGTCACGCGGTGGCCAAACACATTCAGAAGACTTCGGAAGATCTGCTGCAGGTGGAGACCGGATCGTTATACCCGGCGCTGCACCGCCTTGAGGCGAAGGGGTGGATCGCCGCTTCATGGGAGCTTTCCGACAAAGGGAAGCGCGCGAAATACTATCGGCTCACGGCGCTGGGGCGGAAAAAGCTTGTAAGCGAACAGTCGAAGTGGCAGGCATTCGCGAGGGCGATGGGGTTGATTCTGAATCCGGCGGAGGAGAGATCATGATGGAGATCTTTCGCAAGCTCGGTTGGCTGTTGCGGCGGCGTGATAAAGAGGAAGAGCTTCGGGAGGAGTTGCAATTTCATCTTGAAGAAGAGGCGGAATTGCATCCCGGCGTTTCCGCCGACGAGGCGCTATTCGCCGCGCGGCGCGAGTTGGGGAATGTAACGCTGCTGCAGGAGGATACGCGCTCGGCCTGGGGATGGATGTTCTTGGAACAGCTCGGCCAGGATTTGCGGTACGCGTTCCGGACGATGGTGGGGAACCGATCATTTACGGGGTTGGCGGTGTTGTCATTAGCGCTCGGCATCGGGGCGAACACGGCGATTTACAGCTTCATGGATGCGATTCTGCTACGGGCTTTGCCGGTGGCGGAACCAGAGTCGCTGGTGGTGATGAACTGGCATGCGAAGCAGCAGGCTAAATGGGGCAGTTTCGTGATGCATTCCATCGACGGCAGCACTTACGACGATTTCACAGGGACTACGGCGGGCATTTTTCCGTATCGGGCGTTCGAACTTTTCCGGAAAAACGATTCTGTTTTTTCGAGCGTGTTCGCGTATCATACCGCGCGCGATCTGAACGTTATTTTTAAAGGAAACGCCGATATTTCGAACGGCGAGTATGTCTCGGGGGATTATTTTCGGGGACTCGCCGTTGCGCCCGCCGCGGGGCGGCTGATCGTTCCTGACGATGATCGAGTGGGAGCGCCGCCGGTCGCGGTGATCAGTTTCGGGCTCAGTCAACGTCGTTTCGGCGGGCCCGCGAATGCCGCCGGGCAGTCCATTCTAATCAACGACTCTCCCTTTGTTGTGGTGGGAGTGACGCCCCCCGGATTCTTCGGCGTCGACCCGGGAGCGGCTCCGGATGTGTTTCTTCCGATACACGTGATGTCAACGGGCGAGGGCCTTTACCACGATCAAAACTTTTATTGGGCCGAGACGATGGGCCGTCTTCGTCCTGGGGTGACTTTGGTTGAAGCCCAGGCTGTACTGGGTCCGACATTTCACCAATGGGTGGCGAGCACGGCGTCTACCGATGTGGAGCGTGCGAATCTTCCGGAGTTGAAGATCGAGCCTGGGGCAACGGGCTTGGATAGTCTTCGCAGGGAATATTCGAAGCCGCTCTATGTGCTGATGGCGTTGGTGGGGCTGATCCTCGCGATCGCTTGCGCGAATGTCGCGAATCTGCTTCTGGCGCGAGCGGCTGCGAGGCGTCGCGAGATCGCGCTGCGGTTAAGCGTGGGTGCGGCAAGGTTTCGCGTAGTGCGTCAATTGTTGACCGAGAGCCTGCTGTTGGCCTCTCTGGGCGGGGCTTTGGGCGTGTTGTTCGCGATTAGGGGGATTCGTTTTCTGACTCTGCTGTTAGGCAACGGGCGGAGGAATTTAACTTTGCACGCGGTGTTGAATTGGCATGTGCTGGGTGTGGCGATCACACTTTCGTTATTGACGGGCGTGTTGTTCGGGCTGGCTCCGGCGATGCAGTCGACACGAGTGGATGTGATCTCGGCGATGAAGGAAACGCGGGTGGGAAAGGCGGGCGGGCGAAGGTGGGTGGGTTTGAGCCAGGCGCTGGTGGTGGGGCAGATCGCGCTGTCGCTGTTGATGCTGGTTGCGGCGGGCCTTTTTGTACGCACGCTCTCGAATCTGGAATCGATCGAGGTGGGGTTCAATCGTGAAAATCTTCTCCTATTCGAATTGGATGCGCAGAAGGCGGGTCATAAGGAGCCGGAGATTGTTACCTTCTACGGCGATCTACAAAAACGATTCAGCGCCATCCCTGGTGTGCGGGATGTGGGCCTCTCGAATCAACCCTTGATTGAAGCAGGCTTCGGCCTAAGTCTTCTCATACATGGAAAGGCGCCAGAGGCGGCCAACCGGATGTTGGTTATCGGGCCGGGATTTTTCAGGACCATGCAGATACCGATTTTGGCCGGTCGTGACATCGACGAGCGCGACCAGCCTGGGTCAAAGGGCGTCGCCGTGGTAAGCGAATTGTTCGCCAAGCTGAATTTTGGGGATGAGAATCCGCTGGGCCAGCAAGTCAGGCTGCGGGGAGATCTCAAACATCCCGAAACCGCGCGCAATATGGAGATCGTCGGGATATGCAAGAACGTGCGATATGGCGGGCTTAAAGACAAAGCACGGCCAGTGATCTACATTCCGTATAACCAAGGTTATCCACATCCCCAGGAGATGTTCTACGAGCTGCGGACGGCGGGCGACCCGATGCGTTTCGTCAGTACCGTGCGGGACATCGTGCATCAGGCAGACCCGCTGGTGCCGCTCGCTGAAGTGCAGACCCAGGTGGGTGAGATCGATCAGACGATCAATCAGGAGATTGTTTTTGCGGAACTGTGCACGGGGTTCGCAATTCTGGCGCTGGTCATTGCCGGCGTGGGCCTGTATGGGACTGTATCGTACAATGTCGCGCGGAGGACCGGGGAGATTGGAATTCGGATGGCACTCGGGGCTCCGCGAGGGAATGTGATCGGGATGATTTTGCGGCAAGTGCTGGTGATGGCGGCTCTCGGGTTGGGGATCGGCGTTCCGGTGGCGGTTGGAGCGTCGAAATTAGTGGAGTCGTTTTTGTACGGGATGAAGCCGAACGATCCTTTAGCGATCGGTGCGGCGGTAGCGATTTTATTGGTTGCGGCGGTGCTCGCCGGGTATGCGCCGGCGAGGAGGGCGTCACGGATCGACCCCATGGTTGCCTTCCGACACGAGTAAAAGCGTCAGCGAGGGGCTGGGCCACAGGGCTGTATAGTCATCACGTCGCGGATGGGGCTCGTTCGCGCGCCAGTTAAGTGGTGTTATCGGCAAATATTCAAAGTGTACTGCCCGGCTCAAAAGAACACACTTCCCGTTGTCGGGATCAAATTTCATCCTCTACGAAGCGAATCCTTCATCTTCTTCGTGCTTGCGCCAAATGCGAATGAAGTGCTCGGCCTCCCCTATTTCGTCGGTGGCCCACTTACGGATCGCAGGAATTTCATGATTAAGAAACTCTTGAGCCTGTTTTATGCGGCCTTGGTAGTTAGCGGACAGTGGACCCCATGTGACTTCCAGATTGTGACGGCCGATTGAGAATTCCCGAAAAACCGTTTCGTCGTATCCGAAGGATCCGAGAATCCGCGCTGTGACTTCTGGAACGAGCGGCACTCCATTTTTGTCAACGAACGGAGACGGGAGATGCCGCGCGAGTCGGCGCGCTCCTGCTATCCCCGTCTGGGACAACCATTGTCCTACCACGTCGACTGGAAGCGCCTCAATTATTTCACGATTTGAGCCGACGAGCCATCGGAAGCTGGGCGTTGGAGCCTGGATCGCTTCGCCCACCGCTTGCATCACGGCGTTTGGATGCGTACGAGCGATGGTAACTAAGACTCGAATGGCGTGGCTACGTTTGCTGTAGTCTGAACCGCCGATTGCTGCGACGGCGAGAGTTGAAGACCACTCTGGAGCCGTCTCGACGAATTGTTCCATCGCCTGCCCCCACCAATAGTCGGCACCGTCCTCCACAATGGCGCTACGTTCTAAAATATCCTTCATGGTTTGTTTGGTCTCGCAGGCCTCGATCTCTAGGATTTCCTTGCTTCGGAAACGATATCCAATCAGCTCGACAGCAAGTTTCAAGCGATCGGATGTACAGTCGATAGGCGCTGTCACTTTGAGGGCCTCGGTGAACGTCGCGCTTGACATCTCTTGGAGCACGGGCCCGTAGTGCAAGTATTGTATGTATGCGGCAGGTAACTTTCCCGTCCGGATCATCCTGGGAATTCGCACACCAGGATCAGTTCGATCAAGCGCCGCCGCGATTACCTCTACGGCGATCTCGGGGTCTTCCTGCTCAAGGATGTCGAGGATCTCCGAAATGTGTTTGGCTTTTTCCGGCGCCGCTTGGAGCAACCCGCCAACATAGCCTCTAAGAAGAACCGGAGAGTGTTTTGCGCGCGATCCTGAAAGTACGGGTTCCAGAAATACCGCGGATGGGTCTTGCCTTCCAAGCAGGACCCCGAACGTGGAGGAACTACGAGCTGCGGCGCTTAGCAGATAATCGAGGTTTGATTCGAACAGAGAAGGGTTCGCGATCACCTCTTCCACCAAGGGTGCAATCTCGGATCGCTCTTTCTGTAGATCTTCGCGAATACTGTGATGCCAAATGTCTTTCCCCACAATTCCGCGCAAGCGGCCTCCAAAATCGTCGGGGATCAATGATTGCTGCCAAGCCTTGACCCGTTTGCAGTACTCCTCGTGATCCTTTTCGCTCACCGGTTCGATGCCGTCCGATTCTATTCCCCGCTCATACTCAAGAAAATTGTCAATGGCTTCGAGCCAAGGGCCGAGCAGCGGTTCAGGAACAGGATTCCGCTGAATCATGGTTTGCAGGCGATCAAGTTGTCGTGCGGCCAGCAGGAAACGCATCTGTTCTTGCAGATACCTCCAGCCAGCGTCAGCAAACGGGTCCGGTTTTGCAAGCAACTCCGCCACGAAATCGATTACCAGGGCGATACATGCGGCGCGTTCTTCAAACGTCGCAGGCAGCCAGTCTGGTGGGGGAATTCGACCCCCTACGAGGGTCGGCGTTCCCATACGGCTGACATGCATATCCAGGAGTCGCGGGAAGGCGCCTAACGCAAGATCACGTTCCTGCTCATCCGAGTAAACCAACGCCTTGAAATGTCCGAAGCGTATCTGGAATGGGACAGCGGTACCGGACAAGTACATCCGAACCAGTTGCCGCCAAATTCCCGTGGCATTGTTGCCGATCCCACGCTCCGTCTCCGCAATTGCCAGACGACGGAGGATCAACTCAGCGGATTCGAAGTACTCGGGAAAACTGGCGAGTCGCTCGGCCATCCAGACCATGCCACGCCGCGCCCGGTGGCCGGTCGTATTCTCGCCGCTAATCGCCAACAGCTCTTCGCGAGACGCGTCATTAACGAGGCGAACCAGAAGTGACAAATATCTTGCCGGATCTGTCTCAACCAAATCAAGTAGCGGCTTTATTCGTTCGTAGTCCCCCAGATCGTGTGGCGCAAGGTCGGCAACACGCTGGCGAAAATGTGCGCTCACGATCGAGCGCACCTCCAGATCAGCAATTCCACGCACACGTAACTCGAACGAGGGACGCAATGCATCCGGGATTTTTTCCAGAAAGCTCTGCGCATTCAGTGCTGCCCAGCGCCGCCAGGCCCGATGGAAAGCAATCTCTGCAATGATCTGAGGCGTCACATAAAAATAACGGGGCGTAACCGCCACGAAACCCGGGGCATCTTTCAAGCGATGCACCGCTTGCCGGGCGTGGCTTGGATCGATGCCTGTGAGCGTTGCCAGTAACTCCAACTGATACGCTCGGTCGTCGGAATGCCCAATCCGATCAACTAGCGCTATGGCCTCAACGATAATCTGATCTTTGTCCGGAATTCGGCTGCGGTAATACTCTTGAAGCGATGAAATAGCAGGTCCGAATCCACCCACAGCGGTCATCGCGGCGTCGTGGCGACAAAGATCGGCTGCGAGCCGAATATAACCCTCTGAAAGACCGGCGTATGCTCTGCGTCGTTCCGCGGGTACAAGCGGAAAATTGGTTTGCAAAACAACTTCCGTCGTATCCGAAGCGATCTGTTCTAGCCAAATTCCCGGAGCGCCCCCCGGAGGCGGCTCGCCGCTGTTGTCAATAGCAATTACACGGATTCGATGCTCGTGTCCTTTCACGATTTGGCTTACGTGGAAACGACCTTGGACAGTACATTCGTCAGCAACAAGAATCGCGAATTCCTGCCCTGAATTCACCAGCCAAAGTGCCGCCTGACGAGCAGGTTCATCATCGTTGGTGACGAGGGCCAAGTCCGTGGCACCGGGGAGCTGTCGAATGGCCTCGAAGGCCAGTCGGCTCTTGCCAACTCCCGCCGCTCCCTGAACAGGGAGAACAGCCTCAGAGGGTTGGGAAGGGAACCTCAAATGATTCTGAATCGCCTCGAATCGGGTTCGCCAGTCGGGCGGCAGTACGTAAGCCGGCGTCACAGCTAGCTCACTGGCCTGCCATGCGCGCCAGTGACGAGCTATAGTTAGCGGGCGGCCGAAATGGTTCGCAACTAGTCCGGGAAAGCGATTCGCCCAATCCGCAAGGTCCGACGCGCTCAGAACGTAGCACTGCCGCGCATTTTTATTTATGGCTTGGGCCGCCTGGTTCAGGGCTCGCACCAGGAAATCCTTGCGCTCAGCTGTCATTTCATCGCAGACGCAAATCCGAAAGCCGTATCCTCCGGCCACCACTTCGCGGGCGTATGGTTTCTGAATCTCGGCCGCCACCGAGGCTTCTGTCACACGTTCAAGGGATTCTGCCTTGAACTGCCAAGCGGTCTTACATCGCAGCCAACCAGTGAGATCTGTGGAACATCCTTCATCTATCCTTGTATCCACACCACCATCACCAACGTTGACGCGAAGCGTGGTGGCGATAGCGGCATTGGGGGTACCGGAAACCGAGCACTGAACACGCAGCAGAGCATCAACAAATTCGGTGAAAAGCTGACCACCACTCCCTCTTAGTTTAGGAATGTCGTGGATAGGGGATAGTTTCCACACGATGTTTGTTGAAATGCCTCTAGTACCGGGTCCTTACACGTTAGAATGCAACTCGCGTCCGCGATTCAGTCGCCCTTCCGTCAGAAAGGACCAATTCGATAAAATCGCCATTCCGGTGGCTCCGGAACCACCACGTCGATTTTACCGCGATTTCCGTCGCCGTGAGGTGTTCGGAACAGCTGTTTTCCGCCGCTAGGCGGAAAGATGTTGGTTTATACGAAACTCGTCCGCGGATTCCTAGATATTTCCGATCAGACCTTGTCGCGTTAACAAGGATTATCGGCGACACTCCCGGTGACGGCGTTTTTCGAGACTCAGCTTGTTTATCTGGGCGACCGCCATCGATTCTGCCCCTTTTCCGGCGTGAGCGGCACGGTCCATGTAACATGGTGCTGATTTATGGAGTGCGCTTTTCATCCCGATGCGGCGAAGCGGTTCAACGAACGTGGAGATAAACTCCGCCAGTCTGTACGCGTTACCGTTCTCCGAATGCGCGTGATCCACTCGGAGCACGCAACTGGTCGCCGGAAACTTCGGCAACCCTGGATTCGCATGGACGGCCCTTCAGAGGACGCGCAAAACGGTCATTCCACTTACTCGCCTTCCAAGACTTGTTGGCATCCTGCCTAGTCGCCACCCTGGCCAGCCGCGGTTGCTTCACTAAGCGGCCCGGTTCGGTGTCGACACCACGCCCACTCGGACGACCGGCGGTTTTTTCGTTAGAATTGACCGATGCCGGATGAGACTTTCACCCCTCCATCGATGCCGGAACGGATTGCCAAGCGTTTCGAAGCTATCACTGCCGAGGTGCAGAAGGCGATCGACGGAGCCAACCAGAAGATTGTCACCACGATTCCCCAGAAAATAGCCTTCAGGTACGAGGGCGCCGTCCTCAACCGGGACATTCTAAGCGAGTATGAGAGAGCGCAATCGGTAAGCTTCGTCACGCGCTTCGATCATTTCCCTGACGATCTCCACACCCGCATCGTCGTTGATGAGCAAAGCAACTGGTGGATTGCAAATCTGTGGGATCTGCGGCAAGCCCTGAACGATTTTCGATCCGTTATACAGAACCAGTCGGACTCGATTTACTATCAGAACATTCACGGCACATGGGTTCAGGCTCTCCGCCAGATCGACAAATCCAAGGGAATCGTGGTGCGCGCCCTGGACGTTCAGCAACAGGATGTGACCTCCTTATACGTGAAATGGCTCGGCGAGCGTAATCAGGCAATTCGCCATCTCCTGGCGGCGTTCGACTACGGGTACCTTTACAATGGCTTTCTACAGCATTCCGATCCGAAGTTTTCAAAGAGATTGATGCAGGACTATACTTCTGGAGAAATCAACTACCTGCTATGGAAACATGTCCGGCCCTTGGGCGAGCTGAAGAGGTTGCTGCGGCCATATTACATGCTGATGCGGTCACTCACGTTTCCGAATCTCGGGCCGCTCTAAAAGCGCATCTGACGCGCCGGAGTGTGGAATCTTAACCCTAGGAGGCCCCCCATCTTTGTACCATGTGCAATCAAAAGCTCCGCCGTTGACGTTGATGTAAAGTCCGAGTTGGTAGGCGTAGTGGCCGTCGGGATTCGTTAGGGCTTCGAGCTTGTACAGGTCCCACGCGTCCTCTGCAGAATTCTTCTTTAGTTCGATGATCAAGAGGTTGTTCGCACGCCCTAATTGTAAACGGTGGTGAACAATTACGTCTGGATAAATTGAGCCCGTTTTTTCTCTGAAGCGTGATGGTTTTACCTTCGGCAGGATCTTCCTCTTCGCCTCTCCGTCACGATCGTACTCGGTGTCCACGTTCCAGCCTTCGAAACGCTGCCCGATGTGGACCGCGAGTCGCTGGGCGGTGGTGCGTTCGTGGACCTTGGCGAACTTAAGCGGGGGCTCCTCGGCCTTCAGCGCGTCGATCGACGCCTCCACCGCTCGTCTGATGTACTTGTCGGTCATTGTTCCTGATTGTAGCCGGCGGATCAGGGCGGACGGGCCCGTGATAGTATGGGCGGAGAGGAGGCGATCATGGTCCCTGTTAACGAATGCTACACGCTGCTGCGCGGAGACGGACCGCGTCGGGCGGATATTCAGACTTGCGAAGTTCGTCTGAGCGACGGAGCAACCCGCTGCCGCGGAATCATGCGATCGGACACGCCTGAAGGGCTGGCGCTTCCCATGCGTCCTGCTGAACCGCCCTTTGATCTGATGATTCCCGCAGGACTAAGCCAGGCGGAATTCCACTTCAAGATCAACGTACCGATCTATTACAAGTTGAAGAATGGTGAATCGTTGATAGGTCTCGATTTCACCCCGGCGCCACCACCGCCGCCGGTTCAGGGGCAGCCGAATTGGGGCCGTCTTGCTTTAGGGATTGTCGGCCTCATTTGTCTTGGCATCGCTGCCTCGCGGAGCTAAAGTTTTTCGAACCGTTTTCAAATCATCTATGCAAACTCCCGTCCCGGCGGGAGCGTTTCATTAGCGGAGGGCTGGGTGCCAACAGGCCGCACGCGAAGCCCCAGTGGGTGTCGGCACATTGGAAATACCTTGCCCGGATTGCCAGGTACTGGGGGAACGGATGCCCCGGGACATGTTCGAAGGCAGTCCGGTGAAGTCGCCGTCACGTCGACTTTACGAATACGACAACCGGTAAACGGGGGGACGTTGTGAGTTCATTATCGGCACTTCCCAGAGCGCCGTTTCGAGATACTTCCGGTTGACCGACGACGGAAGGTGATCGCTCTTCCTGGCTTCAGGGCAGCAACTTCATCAGCCACAGGGAGGAACCGGCTGGCTCGGAATGGGCGAAAACCAAGCCCCGGCTGCGTACGGCGAACCTGTCACCGGGGTTCAAGCTAACCGCGGAACCAGCAAGGAACACAATCTCGTGAGCCTCGCCGAAGTTGCCCCTTTGGCGATCGAAGCGGCGAAGCATAAATCGTTTTCCGTCGACGTAATAGACGTCGCCCGTGGGGCTGAACCGGCGCTGCCCTGATCCTAGGGCCAACTTTCGCATGGTCAACTCCGACTGCGGGACCGGTTGTTCGCGCCAGGGGACCAAATAATCCTGAAACGCCTGCTCCCCGGGCTGCCTCAACGTCAGCGGAACCCATTCCGAGCCGTTGCCGATTGGTTCCTGGACGGATACGGAATCGATCGGGTCTTCTGCCCATGGACGGTCTTTCCCCGACGAGATCTCAAGAAGGCGGACAGTGAGCTTTTGTTTCGGGTCGGGCTTGACCTTGAGCTCGGGATGGTAGAAAAGGAATCGGCCGTCGGGAGAAAACCACTGAAGCCGACCGCAACCTTTGCAGAGGACGCGTGCCTGCGCGTAACCGGCGCCGACCTCGCCCACACTGATCGTGATTCCGTCACCGTCCGGGTAAGAATAGGCGATGTACCTCCCGTCCGGTGAAATTGCGAAGTTGGCGAATTGAGAAAGCCCCGCACTCACAGGCTTCTGAGCGCCGCTGTCCAGATCCAATGCGTAATGATCGATGGTCTCCCAGGACTCACGATTAGCGCCGTAATAGTAAATGCTTCCTGGATATCCGCCCGCATAATACAACGCTTTTGGGCGCACATCCTGGTCGAGCTTTTGGGCTACACCGGTCGGCTGCCCCGTGGAAGGGGAAAGAGGAATCAGATAAATGCCTGATGAGTACTTTTCAACCATCAGCGCCATCGTGTCAGTTGCGCTCACACTCGATGGGCGTTCGTCGAATGCTCCAAATGTGAGCTGGCGCGGAACGCCCTTTAGGGACCAGGAGCCCGGTGACAGGGGGACCTCCCATACGTTCCGGTGACCGTTCGAGACAGCCGAGCCGAGAACGCGTCCGGCTGTTACCACCTGTGGAGAGGCCTGTCCTGCGCCCGCCGCGCGCAGTTTCTCGCCGATACCCGTCTTGACTGGGTCGCCTCCATCCACTGGAAATGCAAACCAGTCCCACTCCGCACTGCCCGCTTCGGTCGGTTTCACTACGGTGAAAAGGAGGTAGCGGCCGTCGGCAGTCCAGGTGCTTTCCGAAGGTCGTACTCCGGGCGTGGCTGCGAAGGCTTGTAGTTCACGTGGCTGACCACCTGCGGAGGAGACGGTCATCAGGTGCCACCCGTTCCTGTTTTCGACGTAAGCGATTTGACGCCCATCTGGAGAAAGCTTCGGATCATTGTCTCCCATCTGGCCGCCCTGGATCAGAATCTTTGGCGCACCACCGAGCGTGGCGATCGTCTCGATGGTGCTTTTCTTGTCCGTCGAAACCGTGAGGTAAACAATCTGTTTGCCATCGGGGAAAAACGATGGGTCGTCCACTCGTTCAGCGGAATGGGTCAATTGGATTGGCTCTGCGCCTCCCACCTGTTGCAGCCATAACTCATCTTTGCCGGATCGATCCGAGATGTAGGCGACGAATCCTCCGTCAGGAGAAAGAGCGGGTGCGTAGTAGGAATGCCCGTCTTCTGGGGAAAGGCGCACCAAATCCGGGCCTTTCGACGGATTGACGTAGGTGCTCCTGAAAATCCATGCGATCGCGGCCGCGGCGACAAGCGCTGAAGCGACCACCACCGCCGGCCAGAGCCAACGTTGCGTGCGGGCTGGAGCTGCGACGGGGCCGGCTAACTTCCCCGATTCTGACTCATCACGAAGTTCCTCCAGGGCCAACTTAACGTCGGAGATGTTCTGGCTGCGGCGGCTCAGGTCCTTGCGCAGGCAACGGGCGATGAGCCGCTCCAACTCGGGCGGCGTTCCCGAAGAGATCTCGCTGGGCGGCTTCGGGTCCTTTTCGACGACGGCCGCCAATGTGGAGATCCGCGACGCACCCTGGAACGCCCGCTGCCCGGTTATCATCTCGTAAAGCACCGCGCCGAAGGAGAAAATATCGCTTCTCGCGTCCACTGGCTTACCCTCCGCCTGTTCGGGCGACATGTAAGGAATACTACCGAGGATAATCCCACCCTCAGTCACTGGGCGGGCTTCAGCGATCGTTTGCGTGGCCTCCTCTGCTCCGACAACGCCAGCGGAAACGGAAAGCTTCGCCAATCCGAAGTCCAGCACCTTGACTCTGCCATGCGCGTCCACCATGATGTTCGCGGGTTTGAGATCGCGATGTACGATGCCAGCTGCGTGCGCGGAGGTGAGCGCGTCGGCGACCTGAACAGCGAGGCGGAGAGCTTCGGTGACTCGCATGCCCTTGCGCGGAATCAACTCGCTCAAAGGCTTGCCGTCCACCAGCTCCATTGCGATAAAGGTTTGCCCGTCCTGCTCCCCTATTTCGTAGATGGTGATGATGTTGGGATGATTCAGCGCGGAGGCAGCCTTGGCCTCCTGGATAAAGCGAGCGCGGCGGTCGGCATCCGCAATGCGATCGTCTGTCAGCACCTTTATAGCGACGAAACGTTCGAGACGACTATCGCGCGCCTTAAATACGCGTCCCATGCCGCCTTCGCCGATCTTCTCGAGAAGCGAGAAATGACCTAGCTGTCCGCCGTCCATATTTGCTCTATTCTAGCCGCAGGCAATGTCCGGGGGATTGCGGTGGCTGTCTTCAAGTCCCGTTCTGGGAAGTTTAAGGACCGTTTAGTCGCATTATCGGTCGGGCCCAGGAAGGCCACTCTGGGGATGACGTTCGCGGTTTCGGAGCTTAGGGCCGACTGTCGCTGAGCAAAGAGTTTGCAAACACGACTACGCCACTTCCGCTAAAGGTCGTGCAGTCGGGAATTCCGATCACGTGCGGCGGCCACATCGTCCGGCAGGAACATGGCTTCAGGCCGGATCATACTCAAAAGTGTAACGCTCTGTACAACGAGACTCGCTGTCGCGGGATTGAACGCTTCCGCGGATGCAACGCCGTGCGCAACGAGGTTGCGCAGATTCATGCCGCGTTTGTCGACGTAGAGGACATTGAGAAAGGCCCACAGCTTCTCGTCAAGTGCCTCGCGTACGCGCGATTCGTGCAGTACGTCATTCATATTCTTCAGCTCAAATACTCCGTCGTCGACCGTTTTTGTGGAGGGCCCGCCCAAAATCCTTAGCAGTTCCCTAAGACTGTTTTCTATTTGTGGTAGCAAAACATGGATGCACTTGACGTAGTCCTGGTTGTCGAAGGCAGCCAAGCCCTCGCGATACAAGGAAAGGCGCGAGTTGGGAATGAGCGGACTATTCAGAATGGCAGGAGTTTCTGGTAGGCCTCCAAGTTCGAATTTCTTCTTCCATTCCTCGATGCCGGATAAAAATACCATCGCGTTGAAATTCATTTGGTTAGCCATTTGTATGAACACCTGTCCTTGAATGTCATCCTCGTCCGTACCGACGATGCCAACAGGTAGACCGTGTCCACCGATTATTGCTGTTGGCATGATGCGGTGAGCAACAAATCCTCCTTCGTCCAGCATTTTCTTGAAGTCTTGGGGACTGGGAAGGCACCACTCTGCGAGACGGTAGAGGGCTACGAACGGGTCTGAAACGTTGACACGTTCAGCAATTGCGTGCTCAATCCGCTTGCGATCGATCGGGAATTCGATGCTCCGCGTTTTCATCTCGGCTATGGCGGCCTCGCCCCGCTGCTCCAACAGAACCTGAACGCGTTCCGCCTCTTCCCGAAGGCCCATCTGGCGATATGATTGCATCACGCCTTCGATGTGGTGGGTGGCGAGGGTGGCGCTCATGCCCGCCGAGATATCAAGTAAAGCCTCGCCACAAATAAACGTGATCTCCTTGGCCCGCGTGTAATTCTCGTGGTCGTGAAAATGCTTTGCTAACATATCGCCCGCCATCCTGATTTGGTGCAGGTCACGATCAGCGACGCTGGCGCTCAGACGCTTCTCGTGATGTCCAAGAATCTCATTCCGTTGAGAATCGCTTAATCCTCTCAACCCCATCAGCTTCGCCAAAGGCGTCATCCACAGTCCGAGATGCCGTTGTTCGGCTGCCGCGGCAAAATCTATTATCCGGCGAAAACCACGATTGACCAGTGCTGGGCGGCGCAACTGGAGGCCTAGCGATATACTACGTGTGACAATCTCGAAGAACGAAAAACTGTGTTGAGGTCTAACATCAGAGTCCGCGGCCTCAAGGTACAATTCGGCGGCCAGTTGGGCGTAACGGTAAAAATCCCTTCTCGGACTTCCCAGGCTCCCCCCGAGTTCCCAAACGGCGTCGGCAAAACGAGCGCGAATGGCCGCACTCTTTAGACCGTATGCGAGGCGCTCCCACTCTTCAACTTCACCCGAATTCAATTTCGAAAGGCACGGATACTCTTCTCGGCCGTTCTCAGCCTTAAATCGCGGCGCGAAGTACGATCGCCACGGGTTCTTCTCTGGCCCATGGGTCCAAAAGTCGAGGGGCGCAATAATGCGCATCGTATCCTCAATACGGTCGCCGGTTTCACCCCGCTCTCGAAGGCGAAGGACTACCCGCGACAAGACGTTGGATACGTCGAGGGGATCTGCGGACGGTTCTGTCTCGTCGAGCCAACGCTCAACATCTTCGGGAAGTGGCAGACTGCCTCCTTGCTATCCTCGCATTCTTTTCGCCTAACGCCACAAAATATCCTGCGGCGCGGACCATCGGCAAATGTCGGCTTTGGGTCATTCTACCCAGGTCCGCTGTGGGAAGGTTGGTGCGCGCTTTGCCTCCCGTTAACGTTTAGGATGACGATGTATCCTAATTGCGTGCGTCTCTCGCACCGCGAGCTTCCGCTAGAGACTCATTGTTAAGGCTTTTCCGGCTGCGAGGCTCCCCAAACTTTCCAGCTCTGTTCCCGCGTGTGGCAAGGCAATCTAAGAAATATCAAGATCGGGAAAATCCTTTAGCTTCTTCGCTGCTATTGCTTTGTCGAATTCCGAGCGTAGGTCTGGTGGAAGCTGCGAGAGGAAGAGGCGCCACGCAGCCCGGAACTCTTCCAAGAATGCCTGGTTTTCTCCATATCCTGTCCATCGTCGCGTGTTCTTCAGCCGGTCGTAGCTTAGGTGGAACAGGTGAGTGTTCATATGGCGATCCCATGCTGTCCACGCCGATAGATTGAATCGCACCCTTTTCCCTATGAAGTGATGCGCCAGCATTTCATCATGCACGCAGTTTGAACGCGTGCTCTTGAAGAAGTTCCCGAGATTCCTGCACTGCACATGGAATGACTGCTCGACGGGACCGTTCAGGGGTTCGGGAACACCCGCGTGGACTTTTGTCCCCGTCAAAACCAAAGTGGCATAATCGTGGACTATGTGTTCAGCGGATCGCAGGAGAATATTCCTATCTTTCATCGGAGATAAACCTACCAAAAGCATCACCATCGCAAAAACACCGCCGCCGTGAATCAGATGAGAAAGAAAGGTGATGCTGGCCAGTCCGTCTCAAGCGGAAATACGCAAAGCTCGCGCGGGAATCACGAACGCGCTCAATTAGAAGCCCCTGGCCCGTTTGAATCGGCTTGGCCGTTCGGGAATAGGTTAGACCACCGACAGATTCCGGGCGGCTTGAGCGATATAGCTCGTCGTTTGGTGGCAATTCATATTCCACCAAGGCACGCCTATGATTTGCCTCGCGTGAGCGAACCGAAGTTGCGTTTCTTGGAGCGAGCGTGTCGGGTCCACCACCCGCAAAATTCCGCCTTCTTTTAGCACTTCCTCTAGGCTACCTAACCGGAACAAATCGCCAGGACCGGAGGTGTGCACTATCTCGTCGTCGAAGCCGAGCATAAACGTGTGCTCTATGAACGAACCAAACTTTGTCCTTCCGATGATGTCCCCTGGCCTCACCGATAACCCGGCCAGATCGTATTCGGGTAAGCTTGTCATTAAAATCATGGCCGAGGCCTTTTCTGCATTATCTACCGTTGCCAGATCGGCGTCAAACTTAATCGGATTCTCGGGCCCTTTGACCGCTGAGCCCGCGCGTGCTGACCTGTGCTGGCCTGAAGGCTGTAAGTCTATGAAAAAATGGTAGCGCTAACGGGAATCGAACCCGCTGGGTGCTGGTTCAGTTCGGTTCAATTAAGCCTAAGTAGTTGTGTTTTCAGTTCAGCTCAGTTCGGCGCTATCCTTATTAAGGCTGTATGGACGGCTGACGTGCTGACCTGGTGCTGCCCTGGAGTTCGGACTCGGCCAAAGCGCCGGGGCGATCAGTTCCCTGCCCCACTCGATCGACAATGGCAAGCGTCCGACGGGTTATCGCGAGCTACGACCGAGCGACGCTAGACGCGAGCTTGTTTAGAGTCTGGTCGGAGTGACGATCCCGTATGAAGCGGTTGCGCTTGTAGGTAGCAAGCGACTACGGAGGCGGCACCCACAAGGCTATAGACGACCGACCGGCCTGCCTTCGCCGGCGCCCTTTATAATAGGCGGAAGCGAAACGCCTAACTTTGATGGTTTCGTATCGTCCAAAGGCAATGTTGAACAATCGATCCTGCATGAATTTCAAGGTCATCGGTACTATCATGGTGGCGGTCACTTGTTTGGCGCTGGACATGACCTCCCGGCTGAACGCACAATCCCGAGCCGCAAGGGTGCCAGCGGAGCAACTGCAGCAGCCAGCCCCGCGCGTGGAATTCGAAGTCGTAAGCGTGAAACCAGGCGATCCCAACGACCCGAGTTCCAGTGGGCGAAGCACGCAAGGCGGCATGGAGATGCGGAATACAACTCTGAACACCTTGGTGCGGAGCGCGTACGGCCTGAATGAATTTCAACTTGTCGGCGGACCCAAATGGGTCGCTTCCGCAAAGTTTAATGTAGTCGCCAAAATGCCGACGGGGGCGACGCGCGACCAGGTGCCGCTGATGATCCAGTCGATGTTGGCGGACCGGTTCAGGCTTGAAATTCATCGCGAGACCAGAGCGCTTCGGGAGTACGCGTTGGAGGTGACCAAGGGCGGCTCAAGACTGCAAGACGCGACTGAGGAGGACAAAGCGCGTGCCGGGACGAGCCAGGGGCCGCGACAGATCAAAGCCCGGAGCGCTACTCTTTCAGACCTCGCACGCATGCTGATTAGCGTCGTCGGTGCGCCCGTGCTGGATCGGACGGGGATCAAAGGGCAGTACAACATTGCGTTGCAGTTCGCGCCGCTCATGGGAGGCGCGCCGGCGGATGACAATCTGCCCGATATCTTCGCGGCGCTTCATCAACTGGGGTTAATACTGGAGCCGATCAAAGGGCCGGTCGAGGTGGTGGTAATTGATGGCGCAGCGATGCCGTCGGAAAACTGACTCTCTCACTTTTTCGACGGTTCCGATCAGCACCGATCGTTGCCCACCGCCGCGCTCCTTTGTGACTGGCCCCCCCTTAATGAACGCTAACCGAATCACTTCGATAACCCGGTAGGTCCACAGTTCGCGCTCGATCCTCGAAGTTCGTCGGCGGGACGTTAATGGGAGATGTCAGGGGCGATTGCCGAGCACCCGCGACCTTACCTATCGCCCGTACCGGCTCACGAGTTCACTGCTTGCCGGCATCATGCTTGTGCAGCAGAACGCTGTTGCCGTAGGGCCGCTGATAACTTACGAAATACCGGTCCTGAACTACATCGAATTTTTCTGCCGGATAGAACGCGATCGCCGCCATCCACGTGTCCACGTCGGACTCTTTCAGCCACATCCAGCTATTGGGCGACTGCTCCGGATTTTTGTCGATGATCACAATTCTTCCGTCCGGCTTAAGATACGGCGCCGTTGCGTTCAAGTACGTCTGCCGGTGTTCGATCATGTGCAGTACGCGATGGAAAAAGGCTACATCGACATCGTTCACAGGCAGCTTGGGATCATCGTTCACGCCGAGCACGGTGCGCAGATTGGTCACGCCCTCTTTCTTCGCCCTCTCGGCGACGTAATCGAGCATCTTCTGATCGATGTCCACAGCGTACAAAATCCCGTTTGGGGCGATTGCCTTAGCCATCGGAATCGAAAACGTTCCGGACCCGGAGCCAATGTCGGCCACGATATCCCCTGGCTTCAGCCGCAGTTTCGCGATCACTGTGGGGATCTTCTCCTCGATTCCGCGCTCCAGACGGTTCATCGTCTCGATGTATTTCTCCGCCGGCGCCTGCGCCAGTTGCGCAAACACGTTGCCCGCGGTGAATACACAACCGACACAGGAAACCCAAACCGATATTTGTTTTCGCATCCTTCGTTCTCCTGAACCTGCCGACGATCTTATAACAAGTTGACGCGAGGGATCCAGTCGGACTGTCGCTTATTCGGTATTCCGGCGACACGTGATCACATAATCCGCAAATACGTCCACTCTTAGGTTCTCGGGTTCAGGCCCTCGATGGGGACGTTAATGCGACGCAACAGTCGGTTCCGGCGGCTCCGATAAACCCGCGACCGTGACGCAACCGGTCCGTCGCGTCACTTACTGAGGCCATAAGCAGGTACGCCGCACACGGCTGTAAGCCGAGGGCGCCGCTTTCGAACGACATGGACCGAGGTTTGCAACTCGCGATGCGATAGCACGGAAAAAATGCTTCGAAGAATGTGAACGGAGCGTGGCAGTTAACATGCTAAGTTTAATCCAGTCGCCCGTGAACGCTCTTTTTCTAGCGCTGCTGCTCATCCAAGCCCCTAACGTCGATCCCATCATCGTCGAAGGCAAGGTGGTGAACGCGCTCACGAATGAACCGCTGAAGAAAGCGCAGGTCACGCTTGAATTCTGGGCGAGAGAACACAAATATGCTTTGCTGACCGATGCCGAAGGGAAATTCCGGTTTGAGGGAATTGATCCCGGCGAGTATCAGATTGACGTCGAGCGCCAAGGCTTTCTCGATGACTCCGATACGGATGATTTCGAGGTAGCGCCCGGCGAGCATGTGAAGGACATGCTGATCAAACTGACGCCTCAAGGCGTCATCGATGGCCATGTCGTCGACGAAGACGGAGACCCCGTTCCGAGTCTCCAGGTTCACGCTGTGCGTACAATTCACGCCGGCGGCCGCGCCATCGCACTGGATACGGGGGCCGGCATTACCAACAACGAGGGATATTTTCTGGTGAGCGGCCTGAAGGCAGGGCGTTATTACATCTCCGCGGAGCCGATCCACAGCTACGCAGAGCCGCCGCGCCCCGGCCACGCGGGGCCGGAGGCTGGATTCGTACACTCCGACGATAAGGTGCCCCGCGATGTTGCCGCGGGGGGCTCCCTTCGCAATATCGAAATTCAGGTTCACAGGTCACGCGTTTTTCGAATTCACGGGCATGTGCCAAATGCTCCGCCGAGCGTGTCGATCCGGCTCACCGACTCTGACGGTTCGATTCATGGAAATGACTCGATGGCGCGCCTTCACGACGGGACGTTCGAGTTTGCGGGCATCGCTCCCGCGAGCTACATGCTGCGATTGGACAGCCAGGATGTATATGGACGCATGCCCGTGGTGATCGCGGACCGGGATATCGAAGTGACCCTTGAAATCTCACACGGGCCATCGATACAAGGAACGATCACAATGGACGGTGGTGCGTCATTCCCAGCGCCTCCGTCCATCAGCATTCACGCCTTTCAGTTTTCCTCCAATCAGAACGTGGTCGCAAGCGCGGACGGATCTTTCGGTTGGACGGGCCTGGCTCCGGTGAAATATGTGTTCGATTACGGTGCTCCCGACGGATGTTATGTGAAGTCGATCCGGTTCAACGGCGAGCCGGTGCCGGGGCCGTTGCCGTTAATCGATCTGACGAACGGCGCCGGCGGCAGACTTGAGGTTGTGGTCGCGCCCAACGCCGCTATCCTCAACGTCAGCATTGAAGGTGGCAAGGCCGCACAGGTCGTCCTATGGAGCAAGACAGCCGAGTTCTCCAATAGAGTCGAAGCAGGCGGCACGAGCATGTTCACCCATTTGGCGCCCGGTGAATATCAAATCGTTGCGTGGCAAAAGATAGAGACGCAGCTAATGGGGATTCCCGAATTCCGGGCTCGCTTCGAAGGGCAGAAAATCAGTCTCGCCGAGGGCGCGAACGAGCACGTCGAGGTGAAGCTGATCCCTCAATCCGCGAGCGACGCCGAGCTCGGTAAACTACCATGACGGCTGGGGCACTTTCGTAGCCTGCGAAGTGATCGATCTCCACTTCTGAGGGATTGCTCGCCTCAATTTCGATTCATTTGTCACTTTGTATTTGATGCGCACGCGCGTCGATCCTCAATCTGGGATCAAGGCCAATGTTCACCGCGTGATCTCGGGCTCGGCAAAGCTCTCGTCGTGGCACAGGTTTCTGAATAACGTAACTGTGCGGTCACGTAACTTGGGATTTCCGCTTCGCGCGGCCCCGAACTTCGTCCTCCAAAAGAGAAGTCCTATTGAAGCCGATAATGAAGAGCATTCTATCGGGAGTGCTCACGGGCGAAAAGGTCGGGAGTGGACGATAGACGGCGTGAGCACTGCCGATAGAATTCATTGAACTGAGCCGGATAGAGTCTATGGGGTTTAAATCGAGTTTTTCCGACGGTCCGCAGATGGGGAGTCAAGGAAGTGTGCAGTGTCCGGCCACACGACTGCTGTTTGGAGAGCGATTTCGGAGGCCGTGGGGCTGAGGTGAACGATAATGGGGTCGCTCGGAGACAGAGATTTACCCAACCTCGAATCGAGGGCACAAAGTTCGACGATCGGCGGGAGGGCGAGTAGGGTCATGAGGTATCCGGAACGGTCATCCGTGCAACGGCGACAAATTCAATCAGCAGCAGGCGGCCGAGTTTGCAGATCGGGCAACGCTGCGGGTTGTGATTGACCTCGCCATTGTTGCCGTCTGAATGAGCCGCTGGTAGAGGAACGGCAAGCAGACTGCGGCACAGTTCCAGTTTGGATTTACGGACGCGGTTGGCGAGGAAACCGAACTGGCGGATACGCACGAGGCCAGAAGGCAGCACGTGCAGCAGGAAACGGCGCAGGAACTCGACCGCATCGAGCGTCATGAGTTTCCTACGGGCGCGGTGGGCGTAGTCCTTCCATGCAAAGCTGACGTGGCCGTTTTCGAGCGCACGCAGACGGTGGTTGGAGATGGCGACGCGATGCGTATAGCGGGCCAGATACTTCAGCACGCGGCGGGGTCCGCCGAAAGGTGGTTTGACATGCACGACCCAGTCGATGGCAGCAGCCTGATCGCACAAAGCCTGGAATGCGGCAGGTTCCGACAGAGACTTCAGCTCGCCATGGAAGCGGAGAATGCCTTGGCGGAATGCGCGGCGAAGAGTTCGCAGAAACGATTTTCGAAAGCGATGGCTGAGCACGCGCACGGGCAGGAAGAAGGATGATTTTCGACATCGGATCCAGCGCGAGCCATCGAGCGAGATTCCACCCCCGGGTACTACGCAGTGCAGGTGCGGATGCAGATGGAGATTCTGTCCCCAGGTATGCAGCACGGCGAGGAACCCGATGTGGGCGCCGAGCAGTCTGGGATCGCGGGCGGTTTCAAGCAAAGTGGCCGCGGCGGTGCGGAATAGGATGCGATAGATCAGTTTCGGGTTCTGAAGTGCCAGCCGGCCGATCTGGGAAGGCAGCGTGAACACGACGTGAAAATAGGGAACGGGCAGAAGCTCGGTCTCGCGTTGCGCCAGCCACCGGGCGCGAGCCGTGGCCTGGCACTTGGGGCAATGCCGGTTTCGACACGAGTTATAAAGGATGACTCGATGTCCGCACTGATCGCACTGTTGAACACGTCCGCCAAGGGCAGCCGTCCGGCAGTCGCGAATATCGCGCAGTGCTTTGCGCTGCTCGCGCGACAACACTGGATTCCAACGAGCCAGGAACTCGTGGTGATGAGTGCGGACAATGTCGGCCATCTCGGGCCGACGCGGGTTCATCGTTGTCGAAGCAGATGGAGATCGAGTGAATCGAGCGGACTGGGCGTGGAGCGCACGGCCACGTCGGCGACTTGCAGATACCGCGCCGTGGTCTCCAGGTTGGCGTGACCGAGCAGGATCTGGATGGTGCGCAGATTGGTCCCGGCTTCGAGCAGGTGCGTGGCGAAGGCGTGCCGCAACGAGTGCGGATGAACCGCTTTCGCGATGCTGGCTGCGCGTGCGGCATTGCGGCAAGCCAGGTAGATCGTCTTGGGGCCGACTGGCCGGGTGCCGTCGCTCGCCGGAAACAGCCACTCGCCGGGCCGCTCGGCTCGCCAATACTGGCGTAGCAGTTCCAGCAGTTTTTCGGGCAACAGCGTTTGCCGGTCCTTGCGGCCTTTGCCCTGGCGCACCCATAACACATTGCGGCGAGCATCAATGTCGCGCGGTTTGAGCTGAGCCGCCTCCGCCACGCGCAGTCCGCTGCCGTACAGCACTGCCAACAGCGCGCGATCGCGAATCTTCGCCGAAGCCTCCAGCAAGGCTTTGACTTCGTCCCGGCTCAGGATTAACGGCAGCTTTCGTTCCCGACGCGGAAACGGAATACGTTCGATCTCGATTTTACGGTGCAGCGTGTGGGTGTACAGGAATCGCAGCGCGCAGACCAGCTGAACACAGGTGGACTGTGATGCCTGTTGGTCCTTGATCAGGAACAACTGGTACTGGCGAATCTGCTCGGGACCGAGTTGGTCGGGTGGCTTATGGAAGTGTCGGGCAAACTCGGCAACCGAGTGCAGGTACAGGCGAATCGTAGTAGGCGAATAGTGTCGGATCTGGAGGTCTTCCAGCATCCGCTGTCGAAGTGGGGTCATAAGCGAAGCTCCTTTCGCTTGTGACCACATCACAAATCGACGATGGCCGGAACCCCAGTGAGCCTACGTCCTCGGATTAGGCCGCCGGAGGCTTAGTTCAATCCTTGACAACAGGTACCTACCGGGTTTGGCCGTTACACGACTTGGTGCACACCACGCGCTCCGTCGTCACCAATCCGCGAACACGCCTGCCACGACCATTGGCCAGTCACTCCTGTCGGAGCGCGACAATCGGGTCAACCCTGGTGGCTCGCAGCGCTGGGAACAGGCTCGCGAGTACGGCAACCGCAATCAGGAACAACGCTGCTCCCGCTAGGCTTACAGGGTCCGTCGGACTGACGCGGTACAGCAGAGGCGCGATCAGCGGGGCCGCCGCCACGGCGATGACGAGCCCGGCGGCGATCCCCGATAACGCCAGCAACAAGCCACGTCTCATGACCATCCGGAGCACGCCTTGAGGGTCTGCCCCCAGCGCCATGCGGATGCCGATTTCCCGGGTCCGCTGGCTGACCGAGTAAGCCATAACTCCGTAAAGACCTACTCCGGCCAGCAGCAAGGAAATGACGCCGAGCACCCCGAGGAACAAGGAGGCGAGCCGCGGCCCGAACCAGGCAGCCGAGATGTAATCGGAAAGGGCCATGGCCGTCAGGCCGGCCGAGTTCGGATCGATGGCAGACATCTCGCGGCGGAGTATTGGGACGAAACCGTTCGCATCGCGGTCGGTCCGCGCATAGAAGGCCACCCCGTTTTCGCCACTGCCACCGTGCACTTGGTCGAAGGACATGTAGAAGTATGGCTGCGGCGCTTCAGACAGGCTGAAATACTTGCTGTCCTTCACCATGCCCACGATTGTGAGCGGCTTGCCGCGAACCTCGACGCGGCGCCCCACCGGGTCGCGTCCGTCGTAAAAGCGGCGCGCGAAGGCTTCGTTGACGATCATGACGCGGGTCGCGTTTTCATTGTCTTCAGCTTTGAAATCCCGTCCGGTGAGAAGCGGCATCTTCAACACATCGAAGTAGCCTGGCGACACCGAGGCGTGATGCACGCCCAGGTTCTCGCCGCGCCTCGCCGCATAGCCTTCGACGATAATGTCGTTCCATTTCCCGAGTCCGAAACCGAGCGGGATCGAGTCGGAATACGCGGCGCCGGTCACCCCCGGCGATTCGAGCAGGCGCTCGCGCAGTTGCCGCGAGAACTGCTGTTCCTCAATGGGTGTGTAGTTATTCGTCGCCAGAAAGAGACGGCACACGGTCACGTTGCTGGGATCGAAACCGGCCGGCGTGTTCTGCAATCCGTTCAGGCTCCGGAGGAACAATCCCATCGTCACGAGAGCCGCGAGCGCGAGGCCCACCTCGGCGATCACCAGCAGCCCGGAGATTCGCCGCGAGTGCCCGCTCTGGGTATCGCTTCTTCCTCCTTGCTTCAGTGCATCGACTACGCTCGACCGCAGCGACTGAAACGCGGGCGGAAGACCGGAAATCTGGGCGGAAACCAGGCAGACCAGCGCGGCAAAAAGGAACACCCGCGCGCTCGGGTAGACGTTGAAGTAGATCGGTATTCCCGTGGGCGGCACAAGATATGCCGGAAGGTTCTGAAACCACATAGCCAGAGGCAACCCCGCAAGCGTCGCCAGAACCGCCAGAAGCAGGCTTTCGGAAAATAACTGGCGGCGCAAGCGGCCCGGACCCGCGCCCAGGGCGAGGCGGATACCGAACTCCCTCTGGCGGGATGCAGAACGAGCCAGCAGAAGATTGGCGACATTCGCGCACGCAATCATGAGCACGAGTCCGCACGCTGCGCCGAGGATGGCCATCGG
Source organism: Bryobacterales bacterium (assembly GCA_963698105.1). Classification (GTDB taxonomy): domain Bacteria; phylum Acidobacteriota; class Terriglobia; order Bryobacterales; family Bryobacteraceae; genus Palsa-187. Next base: position 5,934 of record CAVOPN010000011.1, on the reverse strand, counting down.
CGATGCCAAAATGCTTGAGGCCCCCTCCTTTGCCTTCCAGATCGGTACGATCCGGGCGCCGACGCCCTCGTTGGTCTTCGGAAAGGCAGCCGCTAGGTGCGCGGCAACCGTCGCCGCTTCGGCGCTTGCCTGGGAGACGCTGACGCCGGGTTTAAGCCTGACGACGGCCCCAAAGCGCCGCGCATTGCGCTCGCCTTCGCCGGCGAGTGGCACTGGAACCCATACGTCCAGGGCAACTCCCGGAAAATCGCCGTAAAATTCCGGAGGCGCCACGCCGACAATGGTGACCGGTTGCCGGTTCAGGTGTACGGTGCGGCCGAGAATGGACGGGTCGCCATGGAAGTAGTTCTGCCACAGCCGGTAGCTGATGACCGCGGTGAACGCTTTGGCCTTGTCGCCGTATTCCTCGCGAGCGAACGTGCGGCCGAGGATTGGCTTTACGCCCAGTACGTCGAAATAGTTTCCGGAGACGAGTTCGAACCACGCGGAAGAGGCGTTCTCTCCGTCGCCGATGGAGGCTGGAGCCTTTTGGTTGAGAGCCAATCCGGAGATGCTTCGGAGGTCGTGCTGGAAGTCCCGGGAGTCGGCGTACGAAACACTAGGAGCCTCGATGCCGCTGGCACGGACGCATTCGAGGACGGCGAGTTGTCCGTCATCCGTGGCGCCGCGGAATGGGTGCAGGACCATTCCGTCGATCCAGCCAAAGACAGTCGTGGTGGCGGCAATACCGAGCGCCAAGGTAAGCACTGCGATCGCAGTCAGAGCGGGGGTCCGGCGGAGGACACCGGCTGCGTAATGGAGGTCTTGGAGGATGCCGCGCATAGGGTTCCTGCCTTAAGGGCAATTGGACTTCCGACTCTAAGTGTTTGATTCTGTTCAACACTGCCGGCGAATTAGTTCTCATTTCCGGAGCGGGATGTCCGAAAATGGGGACGCCGGCGTGCCAGCGCGTGACCTGCACCCTCCCATACAGGTGTTCCTGAATGCCACCCGCCCTAACGATTTGTCGGCGACACGTAGAGGTGCCGGGAGTTGTGAATGCCGACAATGGGAAACATCTGGCGGCGGGGCTCGCTGAAGGGAATGAAATGCTGACGCCAAAATGGGAAACCAAAATGTAACGACGCATCCATTAACGCCTGCAAAGCAATGAACCGTTTCGCACTCCCTAATTGGACAACAAAAAGGGACCGTGGGCGTTGATTTTGTTGCATTCGATTGTCGTCCCGAAACCTACCCTATATGCGACTTCTGATCCTGTTACGATACGCCATATGGAACCCGATTTAGCGCCGCTCGGGAGACTCTGGCCGAACCGCGAACACGAATCGAATTGGCTGAAAAGCCTAATCTGCGCTGCGGGCCTCCACCGGTGGCACGGTTTGAGGTTCGAAGGTTCGGCATTTGATTTCTGCCGTTGGTGCCCGGAAATCAGAAGGCCCGCGCCTCATTCCAAAGGTCAGACAGAACATCATTAGTCCACCTTGTCGTGTCGCATACAGGACCCTTATCGAGACGGAAATGGCCTTCGCCCCGAAGCATCAAATGCCGTCTTGCGAGAACTGTCGGCCCGCTAGTTTTCTGAGGGTTTCTCAATGTGATCGATAACCAGGACCTTCGAAAGACCCTTTGCCGCCTCAACCTTCAAGCCAAGCTCCTCCTGTAGTGCCCGATCCATCGGCGGCGTCGGGTCAAGGTCGTCGGCGTTTCGATCCCGGTCCCATCGCCCTTTGTACTTCATCGCAAAGTCGTACTTGTCCGTCAACCCGGTTTTGTCAATGACCGGCCGACCAAACTGCGCCGTCAGGATCCTCGCCAGCAGCTCTATCGGACACGAGTGCCCAATAAAGTCATACCCGCGACCGTCGTTTTTCTGATAGATCGGGCTCACCGGCGCATCGCCAAAGTTCTTCTGCTCCTCCGCCGTCAGCGGCTTCGAACCCGCCGCGCCCAGCTTCGGGCCTCCCTTCGCCACCACCAGGTTGTAAATGTCGCCTTCTTTCGTCTCCCAGTGCGTCTTCAGCTTGAAACGATCCTCCAACAGCGCCCGGAGCATATGCGCTTGCTCCATCTGCTGTTGAGCCGCAGGCAGTGCCGCCACCTTCGCATCTGCCTCGCTATCACCCTTGGCCTCGATCACAAACATCGTCGGCCACGGCCACTTCGGGCTGCCCACAATCTGATAGTGATCCACTTCGTATGCGTAGCCGATCAGGTTATCGACCGACCAGTTGATCACCCGCAACCTTGTCGTATGCGGCACAAACTGACCACTCATTGTGATACCGGCGTTCGGGTCGAGATTCTTGTTCTCGCGCACCGATGCCACGGCAAACATCATCGTCGGCACGTACGGAGCGTCCGCAGGCAATGACGATGTCGGTGTTGCCGCCGCGCCCGCCTGCCCAGGACAGGGTACCGTAAGGGTGATCCATACGGTCAGAACGAGCAGAGGGTAAATGGCGGACTTCAAACTTGAAATGGCATGTTCAGTCATCAATCAAACGAACTCCGCGTTTCCTAATCTTATCAGTACCAAATGACGGTTTCAGTGCGTTGCGCAAGGATCCCTTGCGGGACAAACGCAGTTGCCGATAACACCACTTAACTGAGTAGGTTCCACCGCGATCGTGATCAGCAGATGTAGATAAGTACCACGGCTGTCCGCTGTTTGCGGTGGCCGCCGCTTCGATAAACGCCGCGATTGACATTTCAGCTTCGCTGCAATCCCGCCATGGCGTCGAAAACCTTCCATATTGAACCGGCTTACACGCGCCCTCCATTTGAATTAAGCGAACCCTTGATGCTGGCTTGCAACCTCTCAAGCGACAGTCTGCGCCGCACGCCTTCTCTGGGCACTATCTAACTTTCCGCCAACTAAACTTGCGCTCGCCACCCAATTCAAAATCATTTCGCAGCACGGCAGCCTGATATCTTGCTCACTCCGCGCGTAACGATTCAGTAGGGTTCACGCCCGAAGCACGATGCGCCGGGATAAGCGCCGCGCTAAGCCCCGCCATTCCAAGAACCAGCGTCGCCATCGTAATCACGGTAGGATCGAATGGCTTTACGTCATAAAGCTGCGACACGATCAGCTTGCCCAAAAACCAAACCACTGGCAATCCAATTCCGACCCCGGCCAGAATCATGAACAACGCATCCCGGAGCACCATCCAAATCGCGGACCAGCGGTCCGCTCCAAGAGCCAATCGAATCCCAATCTCGCGCGTACGCCGTGTAACGACAAACGACATCACGCCATACAAACCGACCACCGACAGCACCAATGCCAATAGGCTGAAACAGCCTGACAGCGTCGCCAGCATATGCTCGGTATTCAACGATCGGCTCACCTGTTCGTCCAAAGTGCGCAGGTCCATCACGGGCAGCGTCGGGTCAGCGTTGTGCACAATCGCTCGAAGCGTTTGAAAAGCCGATTCCGGCGTCCCGCGAACTCGCACATAGAATGTCGCGTCGCCACTGCCTGCCTCGGGGAAAGGAACAAACGCCTGTTCGGACTCGTCCCGAAGCCCGCGGTAACTGAAGTCGGACATAACGCCGACGATCTCGATACCGGTCTTCACGTCCGGTCCGGAACCGATGCCAATGCGCAGGCCCACCGGATTCCATCCGTCCAGAAAGCGTTTTACAAAAGACTCGTTCACGATTGCCGAACGAAACCCCATTTCGCCCGAAGGTCGCGTATCGCGTTCGTCGAAGTTCCTGCCAGCCAGAATTCGAATGCCCATGGTTCGAAAGAATCCGGGCGTGACGGTGTTCAAATTCACAACACGGTCGGTTGTTATTCGCCTGTCGGCTTGAATCGTGATCGGATTGTTCCAACTTCCGCCAGTCAGCAAGGCATAGCCTGCTACGGCGGACACCTGCGTAATCGGCGAGTTGCGTATGGCTACATCAAGGCGGCGAATCAGCCGGCTGCCGTCCGTCTTGGAATAACCGTTGCGCGAAGCAGCGAGTGTGAACGAAACCATGCTGGATGTCACAAACCCGGGGCCCTTTGTCATCAGCGCATCTAACGTCCTGACAAACAGCGTCGCCCCCACAACTAACGTTAAAGTCAAAGCGATTTGCGCGGTCACCATCACCTTGCGAAGGCGAACGCCGCCAAGTGCCGTACCCCCTCGCTGCTGCAGTGACGATACTAACGATCGCCGTCCCGATTGCCACGCAGGCGCTAAGCCACTTAAAACCCCAGCCGTCACGCTTACAGCGAAAGCAAACAACAGCAGCCGCGTGTCCACTCCCGCATGCAATGCGTTAGCTGCGGTGTTCTTGGGCAGGAATGCGACCAAGGCGCGGACCGCAAGAGGAGCTAGCGCCGCCCCAAGAAATCCTCCTGTCAGCGCGATTAACAAACTGTCGGCCAGAAACTGCCGTCCCATCCTGCCGCGCGATGCTCCTAATGCCAGGCGCGTGCCAATCTCGCGATCGCGCGCCGAGCCACGCGCCAAAAATAAACCGGACACATTCAAACATGCCAGGCCCAACAACACCATAGTTGCTGCGAATAGCACCCACAACGGCTGAACCAAAATGCGCCTCAGACCGGAGTGGCCTTGCGGCGCGGCGGTCAACAAGAGTGACGAATGGAGATACTCTTGCGTTTGTTCCGGGGTAAGTTTGGGGAATCCGGCTTCATTCATATTCTTCTGCAGCACAGCCTTGAACCAGGGCTGCAACCCAACCTGAGCTTGTTTAAGCGTCATGCCTTCACTCAAGCGGCCGAGCACTTGCATCCAGCGAGTGCTGCTATGTCGGAGATCAGTGTAGCCCGGTATCACTTCGTCGGACATGGACGCGGGAACCCAGACAGAGGGGACTTCGCCAACATCGATGCCCCGAAACGTCGACGCCGCTACTCCGACCACAACGAAAGAATGCATATTGACGATCAGCTTCCGTCCCAAAACATCCGCCGCCCCACCCAGTTGGGTCTTCCAAAAGTCGTACGAAATGACGGCCACTGGATTCGCGTTCGGTACGCCATCATCTTGTTCTGTCAACACCCGCCCCAAAGCCGGTCCGACCCCGAGCAGGTTAAAGTAATTGCTGGAAACAATTTCCGCCGTCGCTGGATGATATTCTCCCCCGGCCGAAAGATTCACATCGGTTAAGGCCCGGCAGAAAACTCCCTCGAAGAATTGTTTCTGCGCATCCAGGTCGCGGCAGATTGGATAGGACATCAAATTCCAACTACCGAAGCCGTCGGTAACCTGCTGGCCCTTCGTAGAATCGACCAGCACCAACTGTGCGGGTTCGCGCACCGGAAGTGCATGCAGCAGAACTTGATCCACCAGCGAATAAATCGCCGTCGTGGCGCCAATGCCGAGCATCATAGAGAAAACAGCGGTTATAGTAAACGACGGAGTCCGGAGGAAAGAGCGCGCCGCGAAGCGAAGATCGTACGCAAAGTCGCGCAGCCAGCGAGTCAACCAGACGTCGCGGACTTCTTCTTGAATTTGCGTCACACGGCCCAGCTCCAATGAGGCCTGCCTTCGAGCCTCATCGATGGTCAAGCCCGACTTTTCCAGGTCGTTAACTCGCCGGTCCAAGTGATAGCGCAGCTCACGGTCCAAATCGCCTTCCAAATTCGTGCGCCGAAACCAGTTTGTCAGTTGCCGTATCATCGGTTACCCTCGTCAAAGATCAACTGAACCGCGCCAGCCAGGCGCGCCCAACTGTCTTTCTCGACGACTAGCTGTTTCCTACCCGCCGCCGTTAACGAGTAGAACTTCGCCTCGCGTCCGGTCTCGGATTCGCGCCACTCAGCTCGCAACCATTGCTTTTGCTCCAGACGGTGAAGCGCTGGATAAAGCGAGCCCTGATTCACCTGCACGACCGATCGCGAGATCTGTTCCAATCTTTGCGCAATGCCGTATCCATGCGCCGGTTCCAATGAAACAATCTGCAAAA
>CAVOPN010000010.1:0-336546 GCA_963698105.1 Bryobacterales bacterium | reverse complement strand
CTGCTGCGGAACCTTGCGGCTGCACTTTCCATGGCGTCGGAGAAGATGCGAACGAGCGGTGCCACAAACAGTGCCGGGCGGCCATTGCCAGACGTTGGGGGCGGAGGGTTCGGGTTGGTTGGGGGTTTGGTTGGTTCGGTGGTGGCTTGTTTGTTAGTGATGTGATTTACTGTATTCGGTCGGGGGCCGTCGGCGGGCGCTGTTGGGGGGGGGGGGTTTGTGTCAAATCTGAAAAACTCGGTAATATTTATGATACGGAATATTATTATCATATCAGATCAAGGAACCAAAAACTATTCCTAGAACTAGGCAGCTAGGTTTATTTATTTAAATCGTAATTGTTTATGGTATTTATAGAGTAAATAAAAATGGGAAATTTATGTTCCAATTGGATTTAGGTATGAAGTTTTATTGGATACGAGGATTTTTTAATTTGGCCTAGGATATTGCAAAGATTTTAATTGAAACATCTGACTTTGAACTAATTATTGACATGTCAAAAAAATGATTTTATTTTTGTTGACTTCCTAGACCGTTTGAGAAGCAAGACGACGAGCGAGAGCTACAGAACATGGCCAGCAGGGGGGGGGGGGGGGGCGATTGTGATTGCGGCAATGATAAGGCTCGCAGGTGGGCTGATGTGGCCGACGATGTGTCGGAGATGGACGCTTTGTGGTGGTGCGGACGCTGGTGTGGTCGAGTCGGCGGCGGCTGAATGTCGAGGGCGGTGGATCGCGCACGGCCATCCCCTGGGTGCGACCGGCGGCGTGCTGATGACCAAGCTGGTGGATATTCTCGAAAAAAAGGGCGGCCGCTATGGTTTGCAGTCGATGTGTATCGGCTACGGGATGGCGACCGCCACGATTATCGAGGTCGTGAACTGACTAGAAGATAAACTTCATCGACCACTGCACGATGCGCGAGGTCACACCGCCTCCGCGGGCGGTGTCGAACGTGGTGGTCAACTGCCCGAAGGTAGTCGAATCCGTCGACAGGCTGGGCGTCGCGAAGTTCGCGTTGTTGAAAACGTCGAACGCTTCAAGCCTCGCCTGGAAGTGCAAGCGTTCGAACAACTGAACGTCCTTGATCATCGAAAGATCCTGATCGAAGAAGTGCGGTCCTTCAAATCCGTTGTAAGGCAGGTTGCCGTATCCACCGGGGGCGGGCTCTGCGAAGCAAGGCGTCGTCTGCCCCGCGGTGCAGAAGTTAGCGGTACTACCCGTTCCCTTGATGGTGAAGAGTCCGGAGTTCGGATTGATGTAGTAAACACCGTTGCCGGTGCGGTAGACACCGATGTCATTTTGCAACTGCTGCGTGGTCATGTTTTTCAGGACCGGTGTCTCCGCGATTCCCGAGCCATTGGTGAAGCGGTTCGAGGAGATCGTGATCGGCGCTCCCACAGACCAGTGAGTATTTCCGTTGATAGTCCACCCGCCAATCGCATAGTCGAGAGCGCGGTACATGTTCGAACCGTATCTTCTTCCGCGGCCGACTGGCAGCGGATAAGAAGTGGTCATACCGAAGGAGTGCCGCACATTGATCGCCGACACGAACTTGTCGAGCTTGGTGTTGGCGAGCGATTGATAGTTCTGGCCCTCGGTTTGCGACTCCGCGAAAGTGGTGTCGGACAAAACCTTGCTGTAGGAATAGTTGGCCAGCAGGAAGAATCCGCTCGAATACCGGCGGCGCACTTCTACTTCCAGGCCGTCGTAATAAGACCAGCCGGCATTGTTGTATTGCAAGGCGCTGTTGGCCCACGGATTCGCTACGAAGAAGTTGAGCGGAAGGCCGTTCGACGCGCCCAGACCATTAGCCCCCATCACGTTGGTGCGATAAGTTGGCGACGTGCGGATGGTGTTGAACATCGTCTGGATGTTGTTTTGCGTCAGGTTGGTAATGAAGCTGCTGCTGCCGTAGCCCGAGGTAGCGGCGAGACCCGCGAATAGTTTGTCGAGAATAGGAGTGGGAACCTGGCCCGGGAGGCTGTTATAAGCGAAGGTGCCGGAAACGCCGTGAGCCGCATCGATGTTGTAGTTGTTCTGAGCGTTGTTGAAATCCGTCAGTAATCCGTTGTTGGTGAGATCGAGCTCATTGATGTTCCAGTTGCGGTACTGCTTGACCGCGTGGTTGCCGGCGTAGCGGGTCTCAATGGTGTACTTGTTCCATAACTCGCGTTGGATACCAAAGCCAAAGTCCAGCACGTAGGGCGTGACCAGATTGTGGTCGTAGTTGGTTTCCGACGTCTGACTGCTCAGCCAGTTGGCAAGCTGCGAAACCGGGAACCCGCCGCTTCCGGCCGGAGGGGTGGGCAGCGGCAGTCCGGTATTGGTGTAAACACCGGTCGGCACGGCGTTCGAGAAAGTGCTGAACAGCCCGGTGTTGCCGGTGGTGGCTGGCGTGTAGAACGTAAACCCGTCCTGCACATAATGCTGCGCGAAGTGGGCGCGAATCACGGTCTTGCCATCGGAGAAAGGCGTATAGGCGATGCCTACGTAAGGACCGAAGTTATTCAGATCGCGCTTGTTAACAGGAGCTCCGTTGTGGCCGCCCTGGAGCGTGAGGATTGAATCCGTCGCCGCGTTGACATTGCCGGGCGTGAATAGATTCGCCACGGGCACACCCGTGGTCGGCGTCGGACCGAACAGGCTGGACAGATTGTTCTGCGGCAGTAACACCAATCCGTTGCGCGCATCGTACGGTCCCTGGTATTCCCAGCGGACGCCGTAGGTCAGCGTCAGATTCCGCTTGATTTTCCAGTTGTCCTGCCCGTAGAACGCAAAGTTCTGCTGGATCGGCGTGTACTGTTCCGGAACCCCGGGAACATAGCCGGAGGTGGGCGACGTGTGATTGTACCCTTCGTTGATGGAGCCAAGCAGGCCGGTGTCATTGACGAAAATTGAATTGGCGAGCGTCAACTCTGCGGCGCTGATGCCCGGCAGCGTGGCGTTACTCAGGTTGTCCGGATTCGAAGCGTTGGTGCCCAGAGTCACGCGCGGAAAAACCGTGTTGTACACGTAAGAGGTCGCCAGATCCCGGCGGTATTCGCCTCCGAACCGCATTTGATGCGTACCCTTCACCCAGGCGTAGTTGTCGATGTATTGCTGCACCGGCGTGTTGCGGCCCTGCGGGAAGTTAGTCGATGTCATGACCGGGCTCGTGACCGTGGAGTAAAGGACCTGATTCCCGCCCGTATCCGAGAAATTGTATCCATAGTCGAAGCCGACCGGCGCGTGCTGATAGCCGATGCGAACTTCGTTGGTCATGGTCGGGCTGATGGTTGTGGTCCAGGCCCATACAAAATCTTCACGCGAGGAAATCTGTCCGCCGGACCAGGGCGCGCCGATGAACGGCGGCTGATTGCTGTTCAAGAAATCGGGCGAGGTGTTGTAATTCGAGCGGTTCCAGATGAATTGAATCGCGTTCCTCTGACCGAGCTGCTGATCCATGCGGATGGTGTAGCGATCCTGATTATTGACGCCCGACTCATTGAAGCTGAGGCAGCGAACGTTGATGCCGTCACCGCTGCCGCATCCAGCGTCGGTATAGCCGGATTGAGGAACGATCGAGGTATAGACCGGGAAGGATTGCGGATTGATGACCGGCTTGATTCCGGTGGTCCCGATGGTTCCGATGTTCAAAAGATTGACCGTAACGGGTCCGCCACCCGTGGTCGGGGTGTAGGTGAACAAGCCCTGCTCGGCCGAGGGCGTCTCAACGGTGCGCTCCGTTGGTGAAGCGCGCGGCTCGCGATAGGCTTCGTAAGCGAAGAAGAAAAACGTCTTATTCTTAGCGTTATAAAGCTTGGGGATGCTGGCCGGTCCACCGACGGTGGCACCGATGTGATTCTGCAGCTGGAAGGGGCGCTTGACGCCGGTATCGTTATTGAACCAGGTGTTGGCGTTCAGGAAGCTGGTGCGCTGATACCAGTACAACGTGCCGTGATACTGATTGGTACCTTTCTTAGTGACCATCGAAACCTGGGCAGCGCCGAATCCTCCGTCCGTTCCGATGCCGCCTACGCTGACGTTGATTTCTTCAATCGTATCGGCGACCGGCGCGCTGATGGCGAAAAACGCGCTGGTCTTGACGAAGTTGTCCTGGACGTTGATGCCGTCCTGCGTGAGATTCGTGTCGTTTCCGCGCAGACCATGTACGAACGCATCGCCGCCGGTGATACCGGAGCCCGCGTTCGGCGTCATAATACCGGCGAACATTTTCACCAGATCGAGAGGATTGCGGGTGGGCAGCGGAATGGTATCCAGCTGAATGGCTTCAACCGAGCTCTTCAGTTCCGCGGAATCGGCCTGGAGCGCGGTCTGTTGCGCCTCGACCACCACTTCAGTGCCGGTTCGGGCGACCTCCATCTTCACGTTGATGCGCGCCGTCTGCGAAACGTCGACACGCACCGCCTTAACCTCAGTTTTGGCGAAGCCCGGAAAATCGACCTCGAGCCTGTAGATACCGTTAGGCAGCGCTGCGAAGGTATATTCGCCGTTACTATTAGTCTTGTCTTTAAAAACAAGACCCGAGTTCACTTCGGTAGCCGTCAGCTGGGCATTCGGAACCACGGCGTCAGTGGAATCGGTTACAGTACCTGTAAGCGTTCCCGTCAGGATCTGCGCCGGCGCTGAAACCACCATAAGCAGCAGAACCGCGATGAAAATAAAGGCGGATAGCCGCCGTGTAAAAACACTACTCCATCTGTCCATTCTTGAGACCCCCAAAAGATATAGCTGCCAACGTGGTATGTGATAGGTTACAGCAAGATTGCGCAAGCCACAAGAGCGTACAGCAGCAACTTTATTAAAATTTTGCTGCCCTAACCGCCGGGACGCTAATTTTGTCGCTCAGAGGGTTACTTTTTTTATGATTATCGGGTGAGGATCGGTTCCTCGGCCATCATTTCCGCGGCCCTGGCTTTCACCTTCGCGATGCTCGCTTCTTTAATCTGCTCATAGCCGCGGATCTGATCGGGCAGCGCGGCGATTTCCACGGCGTTCGCAGGGTTGCGCTCCATCACTTGCGCGATCAGGTCGCGGTACCAGCCGATCAGTTCGCGCTCCATCCTTCGGTGCTTCGAGCGTCCGAAAAGGTCGAGCGGGCCGCCGCGCAATCCTTTCATCGAAGCGAGGACTTTGAGAGGACGTCTAAACCAGGGGCCGAACGCCAGCTTCTTCTTGAAAAACCTTCTAAGCAGCGGCGGATGCAGATTGTAGGAGATCGATTCGACCTCGGTCCAGGTATCCTTAATCTGGCTTTCAAACGAAGGCTTGGTCAGCAGGCGCGCGACCTCGTACTCGTCTTTGTAAGCCATGAGTTTGTATAAATTTCGCGCGACGGTTTCGGTCAGCGCGGGAGCTTGGCGCTCGACATCCTCGACAAAATCCACGAATTGCCGGGCGTATGCGACATTCTGATAAGCGGTCAGTTCGGAGGCGCGATCGAACTCCACCAGGCGCTTCTTCCGTGGCTTCAATAACTGCTCCACCGACGCAGCGTCGTGATAATATTTCCGCCCCCACATGAAGACCTGCAAGTTGCGGTCGACCTCGACGCCGTTGAGCCGCACGGCCTGCTCGAACGCCGCGAGCGTAAGAGGAATCAGACCGGCCTGCCACGCGACGCCCAGCATAAATAAATTCACGGCAATATGGCTGCCGAATAATCCTTCCGCCAGGCGCGTGCCGTCGACGACGATGTTGTGCCCGCGCCGCGTGACGATCTCGACTGCTTCCAGCATCCGCTCGCTGCCGGCAATCGGGACGCGCGAACGAATGGTATCGATGGTCGGAGTCACATTAGTGTTCAACACCGCCGTGGTCTTATCGGGCGACGCGGTTTTCAGCAGCTCCGCGTTGGCGACGCCGATCAGATCGAATCCGAGAATCACGTCGGCGTTGCCGGTATTGGTTCGCGCCGGAGCTTCGATAGGTCCGCGGCTCAGCAGGATGTGGGATACCACCGCGCCACCTTTTTGAGCGGTTCCGGTCTGATCGAGGGTCGAGACATACAGGCCGTCGATCCATCCCGCGGTAGCGAGCAGCGCGTTAATCGTGACGACGCCCGTGCCTCCGATTCCGGGGCAGACGATGCGATAACCGTCTCCCACAGCGGCAATCTGGCGCGGCGCGGGCACATCGGCGTCCGGCAATACCGGAAGCGCCTGCCGCCGCAGCCCGGTCCCTTCCTTGATTTTCACCGTGACGAACGAGGGGCAATCGCCAAGCGCGCACGAGTAATCCTTATTACACGACGACTGGTGGATGCGCATCTTCTGCCCCAGTTCCGTCGCCACCGGATTCAGGCTCATGCAATTCGATTGCTTCACGCAATCGCCGCAGCCTTCGCAGACCTCTTCGTGAATCATCAGCCGCTTCACCGGCTCCGCATATTTCCCACGCGAGCGCTTGCGGCGGACCTCCGCCATGCACTCCTGGTCGTAGATCAGCGCGGTGACGCCCTTTTCCTTCGCAAGCTCGGCCAACGTTTTTTCGAGCTCCGAACGATCGCGCAGCTCGGCATTCGAAGCCAGCTCCACGTGCTCATAGCGCCCACGATCCTCGGTCAGAACGATGGTCCGTCGCACGCCCTCCGCTTCGAGCTTCTTGGTCAGCTGCGGCACCGGCAGCGCGCCGACAGCATCCTGCCCCCCGGTCATCGAGACGTGCCCGTTATAGAGAATCTTGTAAGTAATGTTGAGTCCGCTCGCGATCAAAGCGTTGACGGCAAGCTGCCCGGAGTGAAAAAAAGTCCCGTCGCCGATGTTCTGAAACATGTGATCATGGCCGACGAACGGAGCCATGCCGATCCATGTGGTCCCCTCGCCGCCCATCTGCGTGAGGTGCGAAAACGCTCGCCCGGAATCGGTGAGGCGCATGGCCATGGTATGGCATCCGATGCCGCCTCCGCCGACCTGGCCTTCGAGCAGCAGCGTTGATCTGTTATGCGGACATCCGGAACAAAAATTCGACGCGCGAATCGAGAGCGGCTGCTCGCGAGGCTTCGCTGCAATGTTTTCGAGGAATTGCACACGCGCCGCGGCCTTATCCGTGGTCCGCCGTTTTGCTAGCACACCGCCCAGCACCCGCGCGATTTTATCGGGATCCAGCTCGCCTGAAGGAAGAAACAGAGGCGCGCCATTCGCGTCGACCTTCCCGAGAATCGAAGGATGAGAAGCACTGGAATAAAGCGCGTCCCGCAAATGCAGTTCCAGGAAGCTGCGCTTCTCCTCGACCACCAGGATGGTATCGAGCCCTTCGGCGAACTCGCGCGCGAATTCGTGATCGAGAGGGAACGTCATCCCGAACTTCGCGATGCGAATGCCCAGATCTTCCAGTTCATTCTCTCCGATCCCAAGATCCCGCAGCGCCTGCGCGAGATCGTAATAAGCTTTGCCCGCGCTGGCAAGCCCGAGCCATGCTCCCTGTTTCCGCCCGCGCCAGCGATTCAACTTATTCAGTCGCGCGAATTGCAGAACAGCTTGCAAGCGCCGCGCATTCACCTCATATTCGAGCGCCAGCGTGATCGGAGGAACCAGGCGAGGGTCCACCGTTTTCTGATAACCCTCAGGATTTACAATTTGCGGCTGGTCGGGATCGAGCCTGACCGTGCCTCCGCCGTCGCAAACATCGGTGACTAATTTCAAGCCGACCCAGGCTCCGGAAAAGCGTGAAATGGCAATCGCCAGCAGGCCGTAATCGATAATTTCCTGGACATTTCCCGGAAATAGGAACGGAATTCCCGCGTTATACAAACTAAAATCGCTCTGATGCGGAATGGTCGAGCTCTTGCAGCCATGATCGTCGCCCGCGAGGACCAGCGCGGCACAATTTTTCCCGGTGCCCGCCAGATTCGCGTGGCGAAAAATATCCCCGCTGCGGTCAACCCCCGGGCCTTTTCCGTACCAGATGCCGAGCACTCCGTCGACGTTCGGCTTGCCGACGACCTCGAAAATCTGCGTCCCCATGATGGCGGTCGCAGCCAGATCCTCATTCAGGCCGGGGCGGAAGTGGATATTATTCTCATCCAGCAGCTTCTTTGAGCGCGCCAGAGCCATGTCGTATCCGCCCAGAGGAGAACCTTCATAGCCCGATATAAAAGCCCCGGTTTTGAGCCCCGCGCGGCGATCGCGGCGCATTTGTTCGAGAGGCAGGCGAACCAGCGCCTGAATGCCGGTTAGATATACGCTTCCTCGCTCAACGGTGTACTTGTCGGAGAGGAGCATACCAACGCTGTATAGTATCATAACGTGCTTTTACGAACCTTAGTTTGTCTTTTATTCCTGGCAGGATGCAGCGCGCGGAGGCCTGCCGAGGTAAAGATCGCCATCGGCGGACAAGCGCAGTTGATTTACCTGCCGGCGACGCTAGCCGAGTCGCTGGGGTTTTATAAGGACGCGGGGTTGAATGTCACTCTGCTCGATTTTCCAGGCGGAGCGAAGGCGCTTGAAGCTCTGATGGGCGGCAGCGCAGACGTGGTTTGCGGATTTTACGATCACACGATTCAGATGGCCGCGCAGGGCAAGGATTTGCGCGCTTTCGTCGCCATGCTCCGCTATCCGGGTCTGGTGCTGGTGTCGCCTTCGGCCGGCCGGATTGAGGATCTGAAGGGGAAAACCGTCGGTGTTTCCGCGCCCGGCTCGTCGACGCACATGTTTCTCAACTATTTGCTGGTGAAACATGGCATGAAGCCCGACGACGTCAGCAACGCGTCGATCGGCATGAGCGCGACCGCGGTCGGAGCCGTAACTCACAACAAAGTAGATGCGGCAGTCATGACCGATCCCGCCCTGGCCATCGTGCGCAAGCAAATCCCCGGCCTGCATATTCTGTCCGATACGCGGACGGCGGAAGGCGTGCGCTCGGTATTCGGGGTCGAAAATTATCCATCCGCGGTGCTGTACTCAAAGACGGAGTGGGTCGAAAAAAATCGCGAGACGGCGAAACAGCTCGCCGGAGTAATCACAAAGACCCTATCCTGGATGCGCGAGCACAGTCCGGAAGAAATCCGCGAGAAGATGCCCGCCTCGTTTCGCACGGAAGACCCAGCGACCGATATCGAAGTGCTACGCACCGCGCAGGCGATGCTCTCTGTAGACGGCAAATTTACACCCGAGGCCGTCGAAGCGGTTTACAAAGTCTTGAGCACCTCGCTCCCCGCGGTTCGAGACGCGAAAATCGATTTGTCCAACACCTACACCAACAAGTAGGACAGGTCCCCGACCTGTCCAAGTGGGGCAGGTTCCTGACCTGCCCTCTTCATCCATTCCCGAATCCCCTGGCTGACGCCAAGGGGTTATAACCCCGTGCGTCAGCGCGGGGACGACAGTAATGATATCGCCGCGAAACAGCATTCACATCGCAGTGTGGGGCGGCCAATTTTGGCGGCAGCCGCGTTTCAGGCGGCTTTTGACGATCGTCGATTCCCCGATTTACTTAATCCCAATCACCATCGAATCCGGCCCCACCAGATGCTCCACGCGCGTTTCCCGGAATCCCGCTTCTTTCATCCAGCCCTCGCAGTCCGCGCCGGTATAATCGAACCCGGCCGGCGATTCGATCAGCATGTTGAGACTCATCATCAGCCCGAACGCGTTCTTCGACCGGTCGTTGTCGATGATGCTCTCATAGACAATAAACGCGCCTCCATCAGGAACGGCTTCGTAAGCTTTGCGGATCAGCATGCGCTTGTCATCCAAACCCCAGTCATGCAGGATGTGCCCCATCAGAATCACGTCGGCCGCCGGCAGAGGCTGATTAAAAAAGCTGCCGGCAACGAAGCGCAGGCGGCCCGCGACGCCGTTCTTTTCGACGTATTCTTCGAAGATCGGTCCCACTTCGGCGAGATCGAAGCCGATCCCGGCGAGGTGAGGATTCTGGAGTGCGATCTGTACCGCCAGGTCGCCCTGCGCCGTGCCCACATCGGCAAACGATTTGTACTGAGCCCAGGGAAATTTCGAGGCGATGGCCATATTCGCCCCGTGACTCACGCCGGTCATCGCGGCTAGAAACGCTTTCAACCGAGCCGGGTCCGCATACAGAGTCTCAAACAGAGGCGCGCCGCCGCCGCGAGCCTCGTTCTGCGGCAGCCCGGTTCGAAGTGCTTCGGTCAGATGGCCCCAATACCCATACAACCGTTGATTGGCCATTTCAAGCATGCCGCCGATGTAGCTGGGCTTGTGCTTGTCAAGAAACAACTCGGTTGCGGGCGTGTTCGAATATTGTCCATCCGCCCGCAGCAGGAATCCCAGCGCGACCAGCGTGTCCAGAAAATCCCGGACGGAGCGCGCATGCAGGCCGAGGCGCCCCTGAAGGCTCTCGAGCGACTGCGGCCCCTTGGCCAAATCGGTGAACACTTCCATCTCCACCGCGCTCAACAGAACTTTCGACGGCCAAAAACCCAGTCCGACCTGCATGATTAATTCGGGCGTCAGCTCGCTCATAGCTCTCCTTATTCGCCTTCGGCGATTTAGTATAGCGCTCCAGGGTGAATCTGGTGGCGCAGGCGGTTTCGCCTGCGAAAATCTGGGATAATAGTGCTCGGTGTCCCGCGTCAAAGAGTTGGAATCCCGGCTCGAACGTACTGAACAGCAGCTCCGTCTCCTTCAGAAAATTTCCCGCTTCATGGTGCGCGATATCGGATTGGCCGAGGCCTTTCACGGCGTGGTCGACCTGGTGGTCGAATTCATGGAATGCGACTCCTGCCTGCTCTATCTGCTTGAGGCCCAGGAACTGGTTCTCTGTGCTTCGAATAATCCGCGGCCGGATACCATCGGGAAGGTGCGGCTGAAGCTGGGCGAAGGACTCACCGGATGGGTCGCGCGGGAGCGCCGCCTGCTCTCGATTTCCCGCGAAGCTTATACCGATTCCCGGTTCAAGCTATTCACCGATCTGCCCGAAGACACCTTCGAGGCTTTTCTTTCCGCACCGGTGATCGTTCGCAACCGCGTGGCCGGGGTCATCAACGTCCAGCACCGGCAGCCCCATTTTCATACCGGCGGCGAAATGGAGCTGTTGACCACGGTGGGCGAACAGGTAGGATGCCTGGCGGCGCTCGCGCAAGTGGACACGGCGCGCATGAAATCGATGAGCGTAATGGATTTAGTCATGGCTCCCAGAGGATGATGAAGAAATTTTTGGCATGCTCGGTTCTGGCCCTGTCCGCCGCCGCGCAAGATCGAGTCGCAAATCCCCTGCCGGCGTCTGAAAAGTGGACCATCCAATACTTCTTCGATGAGATGAAGCAGGAGATGGAGATTACCGACCTCGCGTTTCCATCCGCCCAGAGGGGAATCGCCGTGGGCGCGATTTACGACAAGATGAGCGGGCGGGAGAAGTATGTGTCGCTCTCGACCGGCGACGGCGGCCAGCACTGGTCGCTCCAGATCCTGAAAGAATATCCGCGGTCCATCTTTTTTCTGAACGATTCGACGGGCTGGATGGTCACCGATCACGGCGTCTGGTTCACTGAGGAATCCGGCCGCAGCTGGAAAAAGATCAGTGAGCAGCTTAAGCCGGACAAGAATCTGGAGCCCGAAACCACCATCGCGCTGCTGCTGCGGGTTTGTTTTCTCGATGAGAAACACGGCTTCGGCGTCGGGCTGCAAAAGACCATCATCGAGACGAAGGATGGCGGCCACACCTGGCTTCCTGTGGCAGCCGCGTCGGAACCGGCCGGTAATCCTGCGTATACCGCCTATACCCGCATCGTTTTCGCCGACGCGAAACGCGGGGTGATCGTCGGCGGCTCCGAGCCCCCGCGCAAAGGCGACGGATTTCGCAGCTCCATTCCCGCATGGATCGACCCGGAGCGCGCGTCGAAGCGCAAAGAAGTTCCCACCCTGACGCTGCTCGCCCAGACGATGGACGGCGGCGCGACCTGGAAGACATCCACGGTCCCTCTGCTGGGTCTGGTGAATAATGTTCGGTTCACCGGGCCAGACGGCCTGATCATCATGGGGTTCAACGAGTCGTTCCAGTGGCCCTCTGAGGTTTATCGCCTTTCGGATCGAAATACAGGCAGTGTGTTTCGCGACAAGACTCCACGGATCATCGATGCGCAGATGTATCCCGGCCCGCATATCTACCTGGCCGGCGTGGAACCCACCGGGAAGATGAATACCGCCGCGCTTCCCGGGCGCGTGAGGATCCTTCAGAGTGACGATTTCAGCACCTGGACGGAAATGCCGGTGGATTATAAGGCCGTGGCGAGGTCCGTGGTAATGGCGGGCCCAGATCCACAACACCTGTGGGTGGCGACGGATACGGGGATGATCCTGCATCTGAAGACGACCTTCCAGTAATCCTTGGGTTCGTTCCGTAGTTCCAGTAGGACAGGTCCCCGACCTGTCCTGGGTTCGTTCCGTAGTTTCTGAAACAGATCCGCGACCTGCTGTTTTATCCACAACAGGTGCACCGTAAACCCTCTGTAAGTAATTGATTACAGGGCAAATATTTCCTGAGGGAAAACCCTACCTCAATTTAATTTTCACTTGACTGAAACCGATTCCGGGCGCATCATGACTATGGTTCCAAGAGGTTCGAAGGACAGCGAGCCTGGCGGGAAGTAGCGGATCCGGAACGATGATCCGACGCGCAAAGCGATAAGTAATTATTCAAGCGCGGCGGGGAGCGAAGGAAGATCGGGCGACCTACTAGGGCAAGCCTCTACGTTTGGAATCAGGCTGGGCGCTACGAGCCGAAGGGATTGAGAAATCCTGACGGGGAGCGGAGGTCTGAGTACAGGCGCGGAGTTCCGAAATCGGACCTGGCAACGGGCTGCGGGCATGGATCGCGCCCCTGATAGGCCATAAAAAAGCCTGAAGGGGACGGGAGTTCGCAATCGAACGGGCCAGGGAAAATTGCGGAATCGTTTCGAAGATGCAGGCCAGGACCGTTGACCCGGCCGCGGCAGTCCGCCGAAAGGTGGATCGTCGCTGACGGAGAGCGAAAGGCCGTATCGAGAGACGGGTTTCTACCGGAACGGGACAGCGGACGCGCACCAGAGCTTTGATCCGATGCTGGATAAAACCGGTAGCGGGGAGCAAAGGGCCAACGTCACGCCGTTATCCGGATGCCATGTTCTAGCCGTGCATGCCGGCTGGAGAACGAGTTGACTAACGGGTCACTTGGAACCATTTTTCATTTTTCTTCTCATTCTCACCTTTTTGTGGGGCACGCCCGCTCCGCGCTCGCCCGCCTTCGGCGCTGCCATCTTATTGCGAGGCACAATTTTCTGGAGCCGGTTCGCCCCTTGCGGCGTCATGTTTACCCGCCTCGGTTCGGGCGGGGCGGAAGGGCGCTGATAGGGCACCTGGGCGAAGACGCTTCCTGCTATCCATAAGACCGCGAACCACTTCATGAGTGTTCATCGGCAGTTTCGCGCCCGCCGCACCACCAGTCTTATCCGATGTCCGGCTCGACTTGCATTTTGGACTTGAGGCGAACTTCGCGCAGGAAAGTGTTTAACACCACCGCGCAGCACATGATGATCGCCCCCACCACGAAAATCGCGTGGATGCCGTGGATCAGCGCGAGGCGCACGTTTCCCATCAGCAGTTTCAGCAGTTGCAATCCACCGGGATAGCGCCCGAATCCGGCTTCGAGCTGCGGGCGGATTTGCGCGAGCAGCAGAGGATTGTGGAAAGGCGTCAGGGCGATGGAGGGAGTGCCCGCGGGAACGCCGGCAGCGAAGTCGTGTTTATAAATGGTCAGCAGCACGCTGCCGAAAATCGAGACGCCCATGGTGCTGCCGATCGAACGGAAGAATTGCGTCGACGCGGTGGCCGATCCCATATGCTCCCGGGGCGCCGCGTTCTGCACCGCCAAGGTGTAGACAGGCTGGATCAATCCCAATCCCGCGCCGGCCAGCACCATGGCTCGCACCACTTCCACACGCACGGTATCTCCATTCATGCGGGCGAACAGGATCATGGACAAGGCGATCAGGATCGATCCCGCCATGGCCAGAGGTTTATAGCGTCCCGATCGCGAAGTGTACTGCCCGGCCGCAATGCTTCCCACCACCGCGGCCATCATCAGAGGGGTCAGCAGCGATCCGGATTGGGTGGCCGACACCCCCATGACTCCCTGCATGAATAGGGGCAGATATATGATGATGCCGAACATTCCCATGCCCAGGACAAATGCCGCGATCGAACAGATCGCGATGATCGGATCGCGGAATAACGCCAGGGGAATCACCGGCTCCGCTGCCCTGGTTTCGACGAATAGGAAGAGCGCCAGCATCGCGATCGAAAACAACAGCAGAGATTCGACGCGGATGGAAGTCCAGCCGTAATCGGTTACCCAGGTAAATGCCAGCAGCAGGGGAACCAGGCAGGAAGTGAGTGTGAGGACGCCCGCAAAGTCGACTTTCCGGCGGACTCCGTGCGGGCGGAACGACGGAAACTCGAGCCAGATCGCGATCGCCGCGATCAAGCCCACCGGCAGGTTGACGTAGAAGACGGCTCGCCAGGAATAATGGTCGGTCAGGAACCCGCCCAATGTAGGTCCGAAAATCGATGCCAGGCCCCATACGGCTGCAAAAATCCCCTGATATTTCCCTCTCTCGACCGGAGAAAAAATATCGCCCACAATGGTGAACGTCAAACCGAAAAGTATCCCCGCGCCGATGCCCTGAATGCCGCGGAACACGATCAACTGGTTCATGCCGTCTATGGGGAGAGGAAGCTCGCCGGAGGCTCCGCAGAATGCCGATGCGGCCACGAACAGGATAAGGCCGGAAAGGAAAAACCATTTCCGGCCATAGATGTCGGAGAGCTTGGCGAAAATCGGCACCGAAACCGTCATCGACAACATGTAGGCGGTTGCGACCCACGGATAGCGGTCGAAGCCGGACAGGTTCGCGATAATCCGCGGCTCCGCCGTACCGACAACGGTCTGATCGAGCGCGGAGACCAGCAATGCCAGCAGCAATCCTCCGAGCGTGCCGATTAGTTGAGGCCGCGTCAGCCGGACGAATCCAGAGGTGTGGTAGATCGGATCGGCTGTAGCGGCCATTCATCGATTGTACGATTCTGATAGCTGTCAAGCGGCTGCGCCGCGTCCTCCGCACACCGCCATTTCAGATCCCCGCCACTCTCCTGAGGCGTACATCTGAACCAACCACATGAATCATCAGTATCCCGAAAGGGTCCGTAGGACCAGTTAGAACTGGTTGGAATAAATCTTCAAGACCAGTTTTTCGAGATGTTGCTTCGCAACCATGCTTCGCCTGGTCCCTGTAGATTTGGTTCCTTCACTTGATCCCGAAGGTCGTGAGCGGAGCGAACGACGTTCTTCCCGGACCATCTGGAACGTTAAATATCTGAAGGAACCAACATGGACTCTTTGCTCACCAAACTCGCCGACGAACTGCTCGTCCAAGACATCACCGAACCAAGCGCCGTCCTCGGCTCTCTTTCCGATCACGAACTCCAGCTTTTCTACGATCACGTCCTCGAACAGCTCGCACTGGAGCTTCTCGTCGGCGCTGACAAAAACTCCGAGTGGTCCAACGGCAACCTCGTCATCGCCGCCAACCACGGCCCCATCCATCTCTTGCAAACTGCCTTCTACGCTGTCCGGCTCGAAGTGCAGCGACGGAGCAGTGCTCAATAACCCTTGGCGAGGCGAAACGCCGAAGGGAGTGAATCATCGTGTGAGGAAGTCGAAAATATCGGTAGTGGGTCAGTTTGAATTCGACATTTTCTTAGGATTATGTTTTGGGAGTCTAACAGGCCAACTATTTCCGCGATGCTCCAAACACGGTTAGCTACTCCCGTCGCAACGGCTGGCGTGGTCCCAAGCGTCTGATGCTTTCTGGCGAAGTTGTAATGCATCATATGGAGCGCAATGGCTGCTTCATGGTTATCAACCTTCTTAGAGAATCCGTTCGTTAAGCGAGTGAAGCGGCGCATATCCATCCGCATTGTTAAGTTAGCGCGTTCGATGTAGCTTGTGCTGATATGGTCAGGATCGGGATTGCCAACGACAGCCTTGCGCTCACAGCCGATGCACGCGGCGGGACTGTAGCGCTTCTGACCTTCGGAGGAGTCACTGTAGATTTTAATTAACTGAGCATAGTCCACTGCTCCTTTGAATATTTTCTCGACCGCGACTAGGTACGATCCGAGACTATCGCTGGTAAGTTGGATGCGATTTGTTAAACGACCGGCGAGGTCTTCAACGAAATGGATTGCAGTGGCCGCGTCGCGCTGTCCAATCGCCCAACACGGTATCAACTTCGTATCGGCATCAATCGCGGCCCAAGTCCACACGTCGCCCGCGTACCCGCCCTTCTCGAAGTGTTCCGGTTTGACGTTCTTTGATTTCGCGTAACAGAAGGCCCAACATTCATCAACCTGGATGCGCTGGCAGTCGAGATTGCGAAACGCTTCGTCCTGGTAACTCGAACACGCCGCGCCCAATTCTACTAAAAGCTTTGTTATCGTATTCTTAGCGACTCCAGTCATGCGAACGGTGGCCCGGATGCTGCAACCCTCTACCAGGGAGGCTACAACGCGACATTGGAGTTCGGCATCAAGGCGATTCATACTGACCATTTTACTTGACGACTTGACAGATGTCAAGCAAAATGGTCAAATAGAAAGAGGTTGGTTGCGAAAGTTAATGGTTGGCGGTAAAATGCCGATTCTTATCTTGCGGCGTGAAGATTAGCATGGAATACTTGACACCAATGACGGTCATGTCGTGTCTAAGGGTAGTGGAGGTCCTCGTATGGACCTGAATGTCAGCGCCTTTCGAGTCGTCCAGCAACTTACTACTGAAAAGAAAGAGGATAAGAAATCCTCTTCTGCTCGTTCTGCGGGTAAACTAGGTGGCCCAGCACGGGCTGCGAAACTTGATCCTGCTCGACGAAAAGAGATCGCCATCAAGGCTAACGAAGCTAGATGGAAGAATCACGACTAGGCCCTTCGTAGGGCCGCAAAGGGGTTGGAAGGTGACAATTTATGGGTAGCGCTGCTTTAGCACTTCCAAAGGGTTTCGGCAGCGTAAGTTTTGGTGAGGTTTTGAAGCTGGTCGGGCTTCCCTCGGAAACTGGACGCGCACCAAAGCAACTCTCTGGAACAGCAGAGGGATTGCTAAAATCTGTGGTGGCGATTGTTGATGATCTCGTCCAGCGAACCATGGTGGCTCGTACGGCTGAAGATTTCATCAGGATTCGGCAAGAAGTTTTCCCGCAATATTATGCGGCGATGATTGCTCTCGGGCAGTTGCTTAGAATCATTGTTCCCCAGCACTCCATGGAGCGCTTGATTTCCGAGTCGCTCTCCGAATTGGAATCGGAATTCAGAGATCACGGTGTCACAACATTCGGCGCAGATCTCTGTGACCGAGGTCTGTTCACCGTTTGGACGCTGCGCAAAATTAACGACCTCGCACAGGAGATTGCTAAGGTACCTCTAGAGCAGGTCAAAGAAATAAATTCCGAAATGGCGATGACGTTTGCCTACACTGCTGTTTGGACGAGATTTCATGTGGATTGTCTTATTAAATCCATCAGAACCCACAAGCCTGTTTATCCAGAGGTTGTGGAGCCAATTCGCGACGGGTTACGCGCTGCCGTTAACGCCTATGCGTGGATTAGGCAGTCGCTCGACTCATGTGCGTCTTTGCCAGAGCCTCAAATTGCCCCGGTGCCGTGGGATGCAGAGGACGAGCATTGGTTGGCCGACTCGATGCGTGACATGGAACGCGAATCCGTCTAATGTTTGGGCAACAATATAGTTGACAACTCACCGGTTTTAGCTTAAGCTTGAAATAT
Organism: Bryobacterales bacterium; assembly: GCA_963698105.1. Taxonomy (GTDB): domain Bacteria; phylum Acidobacteriota; class Terriglobia; order Bryobacterales; family Bryobacteraceae; genus Palsa-187. The sequence continues at coordinate 318,759 of CAVOPN010000010.1, read as the reverse complement.
GGAAGCCGCTTACGAACCCAAGACGCTGCAAGAAGCAATCGAGTACTTTGCCAATCCGGTCAACTGCCGTGAGTATCTGGTAGCGCATCGGTGGCCCACTGGCGTTATCTGTCCGCGTTGCGGCGGCACGTCGGTATTGTTCCAAGAGAAGTACAACCGCTGGCAGTGTGGCGCGAAACATCCGCTCCGTCAGTTCACTTCGAAGACGGGTACGATCTTCGAAGATTCGCCGCTTCCGCTTAGCAAGTGGCTACTCGCAATGTGGCAGGTTGTGAACTGCAAAAACGGAGTGAGTAGCTATGAGATCCATCGGGCTATCGGCGTAACTCAGAAGACGGCTTGGTTCATGGATCATCGCATCCGGGTAGCCTTGGGACTCGACACTCCCGACAAACTTTCGGGGCACGTCGAAGCCGATGAGACGTTCATCGGCGGCAAAGCGCGAAACATGCACAAAGGGAAGCGCGCCGAACGGATCACGGGACGCGGCGGTAACGATAAGACCGCCGTGATGGGAATACTGCAACGCACAAAAGCTGGCAAGCCTAGCACCGTGCGTACGTCGGTTGTCGAGAACCGGAAGAAGAAAACCTTGCAGGCTGAAATACGGCAGCACGTGGAAGCGGGTTCCGCGCTCTACACCGATTTCCTTCTGTCTTACGATGGTCTGGAGTCGGACTACGCTCATCAAGTGGTAGACCACGCCGTGGAGTACGTGAACGGGCGGGCGCACACGAACGGTCTGGAAAATTTCTGGAGCTTACTCAAGCGGTCGATCAGCGGAACGTATGTTTCGGTCGAGCCGTTCCACCTGTTCCGCTACCTTGACGAGCAGACGTATCGGTTCAATAACCGCAAGTTGACGGACTCGGAACGCTTCAGCGCCGCCGTGGATGGGATCGTGGGCAAGCGGCTCACATTCGATCAGCTAACTGGTAAATCAGCTCAATCCTCTGAGACCTAGGTCCGCCAAAAGGCAAAAGCGCGGTAAGCCTAGACATGCCAAAATGACATGCGATAAAGCCAATGTATAAATGCTGACCGAGCACTGCGAAAGATACAGAGATGGATACAGGCTGACCACCATGTACGCGTGAGTATCGTATCGTCTACTACCCCATAGCTCCGGCCCATGGTAATCATCAATGGAGACAGATCTCCTTCAATTGACTCTAATTCAGCGTGAGAAATGTCCTCTAAGTCTCCGCATTTACTAAGCCATCCATGGCCGAAGAAATGTTGGCGCGCCATGTGTAATACCCGACGTTCGTGACTAACATACATAGCCACTTTCTGATATCCGAATTCGAACTGCCTACTTGTACATTTGTGATAGCCTAAAGTTGCAAATGCTTCTACGAACGCATCAACCGTGTCGTCAAATGTAGCATCTGGAGGCCAGTGGTATTGTTTGTAGCCGTGCACTGGCCACCATCTAATATTAGTACGACAGGCGGCCCATGCGATGCACTGATAACGATCATCGCGGGGGCTTTTGATAGACCAAACAGCCGAAGCTAGCTTCGGGAAAATAGCACAAAAGTTTGTACTGATATCGGATGCGCTACGGAACTCACGAGCCACTGCGCTACAGCTTGCCTTTCAGTCGTCCCCAGGTGAGCCATGCTTTGATCATCGCGTCGAGCCTGCCAGCGTCATTTGGCTTTATCGGATTCTCCTTCGTGAGGTAGCTTAGCGCCCAAAACCAGGGTCTTCTACTATCTCGCATATCCTTGAGCATTAGGCGTATGATTTCATCTTCATTATTGACCGCCATTCCCATGACTGCTTGGTAACTTGGATGCATCATCACTTGGCTAGGCGATGAAAGATGCTGAGTTTCTCTGTACCATCTATCGGACTGCTCACGAAAACGCTCTCGTGTTGAAACCTCGGGCACTTCGGTCCTGCCTAGAAAGCGACTTCCTAGTGCATTCGCAAGCTCCCGCGTTTCCTTGATCTTTTCAAGGCTCTCGGCCCGTGCCTCACACATCCACGAAGACTCAGGCTCAATCCATTCCGCAACACATGGCGGCTCGCTATAATCCAACATTGTTCTACCCCTTTAAGAAAGATCTGGAATGCCTACCGCTTTTATCAGCGCTTCGATGCTAGCCGTCTTTTGTTCGGCCCTATTCGCGATTTTCTTGAGGATTTCAAGGTCTTGGGAATCCAAGGCCATGTACAGTTCCTTATGCTGACCACTTTCATGAAAGACGATTTTAAGAGTTTGACTAATCACAGCTCCAATAGGAGGCTCGTCGGGCTGATCAAACAAAGGTCTGATGTCGCTAAGAATTTTTGCGTCGTAGAAAATTGCTTGATGGTCCGATTTCAGTTGTTCGATTTTAGACGCACGCTCCATCGTCTTAAGGCTGAGTAGAAGCGTAAGTTTTTCGCTGATCTCGGTTTTATCATCGCCCACCGCGAGCGCGTTCTTCCCGCTTCTTTCCATGGCGCCGACGAGAACCGGGACGAATTCGGAAACCAGTGCGTCCGCACTGGCCATGAAGACGTAAAGAGAATGTAGGGCGGTTACTATCGACTCCGCCTCTTCCGTGGTGATTGACGCCGCCTTTTCGATACAGGAGCGTAGTTCCTTAATGCCGGTGGGCGAAACCGCCGATCCAACAGATTCGGCGATGTTTTTTACCACCGCTAAGGGCAGCAAATTTATTTTTCCAAGACCGGAATGGTAGCGATCAGGAATTCGCGTGATCGTCAATGACACTCAGATTCAGCCTCTCTACGCACTTTTTCACGCACAAAATCGTGTGCATCTTATCACATCAAAGGCAGCTACGGGAGCGGGTTGTCAGCCCGTTCAGCGCGCCTGCCCATGTGTCGGATAAAAGTGTAGCGCGGCAAGGCCACTCAAGTTCGCGATCCGAACATGATGGTAGCATAATGTTTTATTCAATTGCAAAGGGGTTTGCTTCTGGGCCGTTTCCGGCGTACGCTGAGGACAGCATGAAGCCACTACCAGCACCGAACGTCCCCGGCAACACAGACGCCGAACGCATGAGCAACGCGCTACGCATGGTCTTGAGGGTATCTAAAGCAGACCTGCTAAAAGAAGAAGCCCGTATCAAACGGGCAAACGATAAAAAGCGAGCCACGAAGAAACCGCACTGAATCAGTTTTCGCAGTGGCGTTCAATGCGATCCTTCGCCTTGGCATCTGCCGTGGTCTGCCATTGCATATTGGATGGATCGTCGCGGCCGCCGCATCTCAGCGCTATGACGTGATCGACTACGCACCCCTTGCACGGCCCCGTTGTATCTCCAGTGGCAGGGCATGGGTGCGATCTACGAAACGCATTGCGCGCCGCCGTGCTTCTGCGGACCTTGGTAGGATGTTCCGCTTCGTGAGCACGCTTCAGCCAATCGGGAATATCCTGAAACGCCAATAGTAACGCGAACAGAAAAAGCATTGATAAGGTAGTGGCGAAACGTGAAATAAATTCTCACGCCGAGTTTTGGGTGAGTTGGCAGCTATATTGTTGCCAATGTTTGGGGCGGATGTTCAACAAGGGGAAATATATTGGGTTAATATCCCTGAGGAACAGACTGAGGGTTCTGAGCAGTTTGGCCGCAGACCCTGTATAGTAATGTCTCGGACCGCTGTAAATAAGACAGTGAAGACAGTAGTAGTTGTTCCTCTGAGCACTTCGATAGAAAACCAGCCCGCGTATCGGGTCATGATACCGATTAGTGAAATTACTAAAGACCCATCTTCGGGAAGCCAGCTTAAGCTCTGCGTAGCGAAGACCGACCAAGTTAGAGTGATAGACAAGTCCAGGCTTGAACAAAAACTTGGGCGTCTCTCTCAGACGGCCACGATTGCGGTTGGGCACGGTCTAGCTTTCGTTTTTGATATCCGCTAAATTTCAAACTGACCCACTACCAAAATATCACATTCACTCTTCGCAAAGAGGCCCTTTCGTCTTCAACCGCTGATATTCCGCTTTCGACAGATGGAGAGCGGCTCGAATTTCCTCTTGTAGGGCTTGAAGCTTCTTCGTGTGTAGTTCGTCACAGCTTGCGACAGCGCTGAAAACATCTCCTGTGAATGGATCTACAGCGTAGTTCCCCACGACTACACTTCCTTTGGGTAAACCCTCCCAAGTAACCGTGTAGAACCAGAATCTGGAAGCGCCCGACTCGTTGTATGGATCAACCGTAAGCTTCGGCAGTTGCCTCTGCTGTGCAGTAAGGGAGGCCAGAACTAGTTCTTTGGCTTGAGGAATAGTTATTCCGGAGGGTTCAGTCGACCAGGCTACTATTCCGAAGGCGAACAGAAGCAGGGCAAGAAAGAAAAGCCGTTTCATCAGCGTCCTCCCGTACAGGCGTTGACAAGGGTGTACGGTCCTCGAATCTTGCCTGTTCTAACCATAAATGATGGATACCCGGAGTTGCCAGTTGCGTATCCATGTTGATTTAGGATCTGATAAAACTTCAAAGGATTTTGCCCCATCCCCGGTTGCATGTAGGGACCGACAGTGTTCACGAACACTTTGCCCGACAGCAAAAAGCCGCTTCCGAAGGGGAAACTTCTGCATTGGACCATCTCTTGCCGCTTTGACGCTCCCCTCAGGACCGGAGCCGTGGAGACCGAAGTAGTTACCAGCGAATGCAAACCCTGTCAACCCATACCCTGTCTCATTGCCTGCGGTTGCGAGCACCTCTGCCGATGAGACTCCGTTACCGAGGCTTTTGGCTAACTGCTGTGCGTCTGCTAAATGCAAATTCACAAAATTCCCGACGGGGTTCGCAATACAGCCGTTGCCTTTTGGATTAGAGGCCGTCCCTTGGGCATAAAACATCAGACCAGGAATGAGTAGCGGAGCGGTGCTCGAACTCAACGAAGTCGAATCGCTATTCGCTGCGTCCCACACGGCTACTGAAAACGTCGGAGTCACATTGGGAAAAGGGAAGTTCGCCAGTGATGGCGTGTGGCCGCCGCCCGTAAGGGAGCTAATCAAATCCTCGAAACCGTTGGCAGTCAAACCAGCAATGGCTCCGAACACACCGCCGCCATCACCTCCACCCGCTGCTGCATACATCCCGCTCGGGTCGGTATAGCTCAGCGGATTATTTCCGACATACGCATACCCGTTCCACGTCTGCGGATCGCCTGGATCCGCTCCCGCGTTCCCCGGATCGACGCTCTGGAACCGACCTTGGGCGCCGCTCATGTGCCGGACTTCGAACCAGTCCATGGTGGTTTCGGTGTCCCGATATTTGCCCGTGTACTTCGGCCCCAGACGGCTGATAGTCGTAACGGGTCACCGGGCTCGACCCGGGTCCATCGGTCAGCAGACGCGTGCTACCCAAATGATCCACCGTCACGTAGCAGGTCGAGGTATCGCACGGACTACTGGTGGCCCCGTACTCCGCCGCCAAGTTGCCGAAGGCGTCGTAAGCGAAGGTGGTCGTCACGCCGTTCACTGTCTTACTCACTCGCTGGCCGAGCCCGTCATAGAGGTAGCTCGCCGAGATATTGCCTGTTCCTGCTACGATTGTAGCGCTGACGGTGCGGTTTTCGGCGTCGTAGGTGAAGTTGCGGCTCTGGCCGCTGGCGATGGGGATCGTGACGACGTTGCCGTTGTTGTCGTAGGTCCATGTGTTGATCTGGTTTTTGCGAGTTGTAGACGTTCGATTGCGGTGTTTCGCTTGATAGCGGCGGCAGGCCGGTGCTCGCAGTCACCCAGCGGTTTCCAAGGTTATCGTATTGGTAGCTCTGGTTCCATCCGGTGCCGTTCTCGGCCGCGCTCGTCAACCGGTTCAGATTGTCGTAGCCATATGTCTGCGTAACCAGGTAGCCTGGAAGGCAGGTGTGACCTGCCCCCATTTTTCTACCAAACGAAACTAGAAGTCCCATTAAGCCAGCATGCCAATTGGAGTTAAGCTGGATAAGGTATTAGAAGAGGAGTCGTTTTATGGACCGTTTTGTCTGCTTCGCGTTTGTTGTGCTGGCGTGTTCCGCGGCGATGGCACAAACTACGCCCGCTACCCCGCGGCCGGCGCGTCCCCCGGCACCCACGCGCGATCCCAACACGCCCGGCTATGTCGCGGCGAAAGATTTGCCGGACGGAACGAATCCATCGCCCAAAGCCGATGGAAATTTCATCCTGGGCCCCACGCATAATCCGGCGCCGGAGATGACGGTTCAGGAAGGCGTGCCGCAGGGAACCGTTTACGATTTCACGATGGAATCGACCGACAGCAAAATTTATCCGGGCATCGCGCGCGATCCTAACACGCCTTCACGACCCGATCCGGACAACCCCACCAAGATGATTGTTGCGAGCCACCCGGCGCCGTACACACGCAAGATGGCGGTATATATTCCGAAGCAATATGTGGCGGGGACGGCGGCTCCATTTATCATTGGCGCGGACGGGCCGGATCGCGCGTTGTTCACAGCGCTCGATAACCTGATTGCGCAGCATCGGGTGCCGGTGATGATCGCGATCTCGATCAGCAACGGCAGCGGCGACGCGCAGGGCAGTGAGCGCGGCCTGGAGTACGACACTATGTCCGGCTTGTACGCGGAGTGGGTGGAGAAGGAAGTGCTGCCGCTGGTCGAGAAGAAATTCAACGTGAAGCTGACGAAAGATCCTGAAGGGCGGGCCACCATGGGCGGCAGCTCCGGCGGATCCTGCGCGTTGATCATGGCGTGGTATCACCCGGAGTGGTACCATCGCGTGCTCACTTACTCAGGCACCTATGTGAACCAGCAGTGGCCTTCGAATGCGGAGACTCCGCACGGGGCGTGGGAATTTCACGAGCACCTGATTCCTGATAGTCCGGTGAAGCCGATCCGGTTGTGGATGGAGGTGGGCGACCGCGACAATCTGATCACGCGCGACAACTACCACGACTGGGTGCTGGCAAATGAGTTGATGGCGAAAGTTCTGGCCGCCAAGGGTTATCATTATCAATTCGTATTCGCGCGCAACGCCGGGCATACGGATCGGACGGTAAAACAGCAGACGCTGCCTGAGGCGCTTGAATACGTGTGGCAGGGGTATCCTAAGAACTGATATGGAACGACGCGAATTATTGGAATTGGCGGTGCGCGCCGCGGCGCTTCCCGGAGGCGCGGAGTTCATGTCTTTATGGCTGAAGGCGCAGGATCACCAGCATGCGCCTGCGCAGCCTTTGGCCGATCCTTTGAAGAATCGGGCGCCGCAATTTTTTTCGCCGGAAGATTTCGCGGCGCTGGAGGCATTTACGGAGATCCTGATTCCTACGGACGCGACGCCGGGGGCGAAGGAAGCGCACTGCGCGCATTACATCGATTTTCTGATGACGGCTTCAGACGGGTTACCGGTGCAGAAGCAGTGGCGCGACGCGCTTCAGAGTTTGAAGGACCTGGGTTTTCACACGGCGGATTCGAAAGGACGCGCGGAGCTGGTTGCCGCCATGGCTCGGCCGGAAACGGATCGCAGTGTGACTCATCCGGGCTTCGGCGCGTATCGTCTGATCAAGCAGCAGAACGCGTTTGCGTTTTATACGTCGCGAGCGGGGCTCATGGAAACGTTGGATTACAAAGGGAACTCTTATAACGTCGTTTTCCCTGCTTGTACGCATCCGGAACATCACGAGGTTTAGTGCGCGCGCGTCCACGCGTGGACATTCGTGTCGGCGTGTCGGGGAAGCGTTACGCAGATTGTCGACACGACTGTCGACGCAGCACGCCTGGAGGCGCGCGCCGCACACACCTATCGTTTGCTGCGGCGGTAGGGCTCGGCTCCGCTCGCGCGAATCAGTTGGGTTAACAGCTCCACTGCGTGATCGATGGGAATAATGTCGGCGATAATCAGAGGGGTCCGGCCGTTGGCGTCGATCGGATCTAGCTCCGCGCCTTTATCGGCCAGGAACTGAACCACCTTGCAAACTTCGGCCTGCGTCGACGTTTGCATCGTACCGGTAACCGCCGAATGCATCACGGTGGACTTCGATGTGGTCAGCGCTTTGATATCGGGACTGAGCTCGTAGGCATACTTCACGACTTCGACGTGTCCGCTGCCTGCCGCGGCCATCAACAGAGTGCTGCCGTCCTGCGCTTTGAGGGTGGGATCGGCGCCGGCCTGGACCAGAGCGCGCATGACGTCGAGATGGTTCCCTCTCGCGGCGAACATCAGGGGCGTCTGTTCACCGGCCTGGGTGCGAAAAGGGTTGCCTCCACGGCCGGAAGGCGCGACGGGATTGTTCTTCGCGTTGACATCAGCGCCGCGCTCACAAAGTTTTTTCACGATTTCGAGATCGCCGAGCTGCGCCGCGGTATGGAGAGCGGTGAGGCCGCTGCGATCTTTCACCTTCACGTCCGCGCCTTTTGCGATCAGCACCTCGGCCGCCGCGTCCTTGCGCGAGCTGACCGCCATGGCGAGCGCGGTGATTCCGCTGGGCACCGCGTAATCGATGTTCGCGCCCGCGGCGAGCAGGCTGGTGACCGCTTTCGCGTCGCCGGATTGCGCGGCGAAGAGCAGCGGAGTGAGTCCGGATTTAGAAGCGTGATTCGGATTGGCCGAAGCCTGGAGCAGAATGTCGACCGCTTCGCTGTGCCCTCTGGCCGCGGCCCACATCAGCGCATTTTGTCCCTTGCGGGATTCGACCGCGTCGACTTTCGCGCCATGCTCGATCAGCATCCGCACGAGCTTGGGATTGCCGGAACCGGCGGCGAGCATGAGCGCCGTTTCTCCATATCCACGAGCTGCATTGGCGTCGGCGCCCGCTGCGAGCAGCTTTTCGGCGATCGCGGCATTGCCGATCTCGGAGGCCAGCGTCAGCGGAGTCTCGCCGTATTCATTCGCGGCGTTGGGTTTGGCGCCTGCCTTGAGCAGCAGGTCCACGGTATCGGGGTCGTTTTCATAGGCCGCCCACGCGAGCGGCGTCGAACCGTCGGGCAGCGCGGCGTTTACGCCGGAATGATTCGCGATCAGGGACGCCACGGCTTTCCGGTTCTGGTCCTTGATCGCATCGATGAGATTCGATTCACTCCCGCGCGCGAGCGCCGTAAGAATGAGAACAGCTCCGAACCGCAGCATTACGATTAGACTCCGGAGAGTTGATCCACTTTACCGGTGCTGTCGCCCAGCGTTTCACCCGGGATGCCGGCCTTATCGAGCATGGTCAGCAGCAGGTTGTTCATGGGAGTTTCGGGGGCGTAGCGGATGTGGCGGCCGCTCTTGATGCCGGCGGTCTTGCCGCCCGCGAGCAGCAGCGGCAGGTCGTGATGATCGTGGACATTGCCGTCGCGGATGCTGCTTCCATAAAGGACCATCGAATGGTCGAGCAGGGTGCCGTCGCCATCCTTGGTTTCGTCCAGGCGCTTCACCAGATAGGAGAAGGCCTTGACGTGCAGCTCGTCGATCTTCTGGGTTTTCGCGACCTTTACGGGATCGTTCTGGTGATGCGTGACCGAGTGGTGGCCGTCCGGCACGCCGATCTCGCGGTAGCTGCGATTGGACCCTTCACGCGCCATCATGAAGGTGATTACGCGGGTCATGTCGGTCTGCCAGGCGATTACCATCAGGTCCGCCATTAGCTTCGCGTGGTCCTCGAAGGAATCGGGAATGCCCGCGGGGCGCTCCATCACAGGCATTTTCATGGTGGCGCTCTGCTGCTCGGCTTTCTGAATGCGGCGCTCAATATCGCGGATCGATTCGAAATACTCGTCGAGCTTGCTCTTATCGCGCGCGCCCAGGCCGGGCTGCATGCGGGCCAGATCGCCGCGCACATAATCGAGGATGGTCCGGTCTTCCTGGTTGCGCTTCAGGCGGACGGCGGGATCGGTGGTTCCTCCGTCGCCGAACAGCCGTTCGAAGACCGCGCGCGGGCTTACTTCGACAGGATTCGGAGTGGTGGGGCTGCGCCAGGAAATGGTGTTGGTGTAGGCGCAGCTATATCCGGAATCGCAATTTCCGGCGAGGTAAGGCTCTTCGAGGCCAATTTCGAGCGACGCGAACTGCGTCGACTTGGACATCTCCTTCGCCGCGATCTGATCGGCCGAAATACCGGCGTGAATATCCACGCCCTGGGTCTTTTTCGGATGCACTCCGGTCAGCCAGGTGGCGCCCGCTCGCGCATGATCGCCCGCGCCGTCACCCAGCGCGCGGCCGTTGTTCTGGGCCAGATTGCTGACCACCAGAATCTTGTCGCGCATGGACTCGAGCGGCTTCATGGTCGGCATGAATTCGAACGCGGAGCCCTCGCTCTGCGGCAGCCAGTCCTTGGGAATAATGCCGTTCGGCACGTACACGAAACCCATCCGGATGGGAGACCTTGCTCCGGACGTGCCCGCGATCGCCGGGATCATCGAATCCAGCAGCGGCAGCGCCACGACCGTTCCCATGCCGCGCAGAAATGTGCGGCGAGCCATGGCTTTATTAGTGAACATCATAGATCTCGGGTCCTCCTCATCTGAAACTGCGAGCTTTTCACAATGGCGTCGATCAACGCCGGAATCGTGGTATCGTGCTTCGCCGCGTCGCGAATAATCGCGCGCATGGCCGGCATGTCGTACGATTCCACACCGCGCCCCAGGGCGTAAATCATCAGCTTTTCGGTAAACGTGCTAATAAACTCATCGCGATGCTCCGTCACCAGCAGATGCGTCAGCCCGGCGGGTCCTTTAAATACCTCGCCGTCCGGAAGTTTGCCGGTGGCGTCGATCGGCACGCCGTTGCCTTTGTCTTTATCGCGCCACGCGCCGACGCCGTCGTAATTTTCGAGCGAAAAACCGATGGGGTCCATGCGCGCATGGCAGCCCGCGCAAACGGGATTCGCACGATGTTCCTCCATGGCCTGGCGCATAGAAAGCTTACCGTCCTTGCCGTGCACGTCGAGCGACGGAACATTCGCAGGAGGCGGGGGAGGCGGCGTTCCCAATAAATTCTCCAGTACCCATTTTCCGCGCTGCACAATAGACGTCCGGTTGGGATAAGAAGTAACGGTCAACAGGCTTCCTTGTCCCAAAATTCCGCAGCGATTCGGGTCGGTCAACTCGACGCGCCGGAACTGGGTGCCGTAGACGCCGGGGATTTTGTAAAATTCGGCGAGCCTTTGATTGACGAAGGTGTATTTGGCGTCCAGCAGCTCCGTCACAGGACGGTTTTCGCGCAGGATGGAGCGGAAGAACAGCTCCGTTTCCTTCTCGAAGGCGTTGCGTAAACTGCTGTCGTACTCCGGATATTCATCGGGATCCGGTTTCTCTCCCGCCAGATTGCGCAGATAGAGATACTGTCCCGCGAAGTTGCTGACCAGGCCGTCGGACTTGGGATCGTCCAGCATCCGCACCACCTGCTGATGGAGAACCGCCGGATCCTTCAGCTTGCCGCGCTCCGCGAGACTCAACAGTTGATCGTCCGGCGCACTGGCCCACAGAAAGAATGACAGGCGCGAGGCCAGCTCGAAGTCGCTGATTCTGTAAACCGTTCCGGGGGCGGCACCGGCGGGATCGCGCTCCACTCGAAACAAAAAGTCGGGCGAAACCAGAACCGCCCAGAGGGCCATTTCAATGCCGCTGTCGAAGCTGCCCTTGGCCCGTCCGTTTCGATAGAGGGCCAGCAGGGCATCGACATCGGTATCGGAAAGAGGCCGCCGAAACGCCCTGCGGCCCAAGGTCGAGAGGATCTTGCGCGCGCACGGCTCTTCTTCCTGCGCGGAAGCGGGATGGCACACGAAAATTCTCCGGCGGCTGGCGGAATCGCCGGGGCCGGTAATATTGTATGGACCGGCGATCGAAAGCTCACGGAAGTTGGGCCAGTTCTCCCCTTCGATCACTTCAAAAAATTTGAGCCGCGCGCCGTCCACGCGCAGGTCGATATGACCCGTGGAATGGACCGGGGCCATCCCCCGGCCAGCCCCGCCGCGACCTGGATTCGGCAGAACTTCGGGAACCGCTCCCGATTGGGTGAACGTGATTCCCACCTCGCGAATGCCCGCTTTGACGGGAGCGCGCAGCTCCAAAATCTGTGCGGGCGCCGCGGTTTCACCGAATGCGGGTGCGGGACCGGGTAGTTTGATCTTGAAAACGTACTCCGCATCCACCGGGAAGGTATAGTGGATGGACATTCCTCCGGCGGACCCGAAGGGCAGATCCTCGCTGATCTGTTCGCTCAGAGGGCTGGGGCGGCCCTTGCCGCGCGCCTCTTTGGGCGGTATAAAAGTGTCGATAACCGGCTTGATATTGGTGTCCCCGACGGCCAGCGCGGAGATGGATCGCGCCACGGACATGTAGCGCTCAAGCAACATCGGAGACACGGTCAATACGTCGCCAATATTGTCGAAGCCGTAGCCGCTGTCGTCGGGTGGAAGCCGCTCACCGGGCTTGGCATCGAGCGCTAAAAGGTCGCGCACCGCATTGCTGTACTCATAGCGATTCAAGCGGTGGATGGTCGGACGCCCGGGATTCGGATGGGCGGCGGCGGCGCGGTCCAGTTGGCTTTCGAGCAGATCCGTAAACTGTTTTTCCACGGCGGCGGAAGGATGCGGCAGCCCGTCGGGAGGCATCTGCTTGGCGTCCAGCTTGCGCAGCACCTTCTCCCAGACGTCGGTGTCCTTATCGACCTTATTGACGTCGAGTCCTTCGAGGATGATGTCGGCGGTGTGAAGTTTCTTACTGTGACAGCCGACGCAGTACTGATTCACCATCGTGCCGTCAGCCGCGTAGGCGACGCAAGACGATGTAAGTAAAAGTCCGATCAGGTTACGTCGGATCATAACGTTTCTATAAGGATAACATTTTCTACGGACGTTACTCATGCCTTCGACTGTTCGATCAAGTGCGCGCATCCGCGGGCGCTCAGGGCGAGCATGGTGAGCGTGGGATGCTTGTCGCCGGTGGAACAAAACGCGTTGCCGCCGAATACATAAAGGTTAGGAACATCGTGGGTCCGGCAATAGGAATTCAGAACGCCGTCCTTGGGGTCGTCGCTCATTCGCGCGGTGCCCACCTCATGAATCGCGCCGCCCAGCGTATCGCGCCGCGCGCCTCTGCCGACGGCCTGGCCGGCTTTCCCGGTATCGGGCGATCCAGGACCTCCGGGGAATCCGGCTGGGCCGCCGCGTCCCATTCCTTGAACGATCTCGCCTCCGGCTTTCCTGAAAAGCTCCTCCGCGCGATGCTGAAAATCTTCGATCAGCTTGTGGTCGTTATCGGAGTGCGTGAAGTGGATTTTCAATACCGGGATGCCCCATTTGTCTTTCACTTCGGGGTCCAGCTCGACGAAGTTTTCTTTCCGCGCCAGCATCTCCGCGCCCGCGTTCCACACGCGCGCCTGTGCCACGTAGCGGCTTTTCACTTCCTTCTTCCAATCGGAGCCGTAGCCGGGAATCGACGCCGCGTAGCCCACGGTTTCGGTTTGTCCGCCGGTGGCGTTCATGACGTAGCCGCGAATAAAATCCTTCCTCTGCGTCTCCTTGCTGATGTTTTGAAAATTGGGAATGGTGATGCCCGCGGACTTGCCGTCGTCGAGGCGCGCGGGGCCGCCTTTGAGCCTGGGCAGGATTCCGGTGATGCCTCCGCCGCCCACCTGATCCATCATGTAGTGGCCGAGCACGCCGCTCGAATTGGCTAAGCCGCCCTTGGCTGAAAGCAGCATGAGGCGGGTATTTTCGAGGGTCGAGGCCGCAAGGATCACGTACTTGGCATCGACGTCGACCGATTTCATGGTGTAGCGTTCAATGTAGGTGACGCCCTGCGCGCGATTCTCATTATTCATTCGGACGCGCGCGACAACGCTGTCGGTACGCACTTCGAGATTGCCGGTTTTGAGGGCGGGAGGCAGCGTGGTCGAAAGGGTGCTGAACATCGCGCCGACATCGCATCCGTTCACGCAGTTGCCGCAGTAATGGCAGGCCGGGCGGCCGTTTAGAGGCTTCGTCAATTGCGCAAGCCTGCGATGCGTGGTCGCGTATCCCAGCGCCTTGGCAGCGGCGGTGAAGATGGTTTCCGCGCAGTTCAAAGGCATGGGCGGCTGGAAGGGTCCATCCGGAAATTGCGGCAGCCCGAGTTTCTCGCCGCTCACTCCGATGAAAGTTTCGACGCGGTCGTAGTAGGGCTTCATATCGGCGTAGGTCACTGCCCAATCCTTGCCGTAGCCGTCGCGGGAGGCGGCTTTGAATTCGTAATCGGCCATGCGATCGGTGGCGCGGGCCCAATGCAAGCCGCGGCCGCCGAGGCAGCGGGAGCGGGTCCAGCGATAAGCTGTGTCGGGCGCGGTGGTGTAGGGATTCTCGCTGCTGTCGAGCATGATGCGGTAGTTCCGCTCATTGCCAGTGTATTGCCGCATCGCTCCTGGTTTGCCGGCGCCGCGGAACTCCATTTCATAGAGGAATACGTGATGAAAATCGGTCTGCTTGATGTTGGAGCCAGCTTCGAGCATCAGCACTTTCATGCCGGCTTTGGAGAGCTCCATGGCCGCCCATCCGCCGCAGGGGCCGGATCCGACTACGATCGCGTCATAAGTCTTTGGCATTTCCTGCTCCTTATTGTTGGCAGGCGGAACCGCCTGCCCCACAGTTCACACCCACACCTACAGCTCACACCCACACCCATACCTACAACCTACAACCTACACCTACACAGTGTCATGGTGGTCTTTGTGGTCATTGGCCATTGTGTCATTGTGGCGCAGGCGGTTCCGCCTGCGTTTCGAAGTGCATCACCATCGCTTGATCATTACTACGCCGTGCGGCACTACGTCCGGCTGAGTAATCTCCTGACGCTTTTGCGCGATCGGCATGCGCCCACAAATCGCGGATGTTTTTTGAGCCACTGATCTTTAGATCCTGCCATGCGGCCGTGACCTTTGCGCGCTCTGTTCCGCGGTTAAACAAACCTACGGCCATTGCGCCATCCGCGAGCGGTTTGGACCAGACCTCAAGGTCCCCGTGCTTTGAAACTCGCACGCCCTGTTTGACCAGCGTGTCCTGATCGACGGCGATGACTTCCTTATTCATCAGGATGGACGCAATATCGGAGGTCATGTCGCGCACATCGTTGCCGGCGATCAGAGGGGCGGCCAGAATCGACCACAGGCTCATGTGCACGCGGTACTCGTCCAGGCTCATGCCTCCGTTGCCTACTTCGAGCATGTCGGGATCGTTCCAGTGTCCGGGGCCTGCGTACTTTTCGAGGCCAATCTCCTGATCGAAACCGAGTGCGGCCATGGACGCCCAGGCGTCGCGAATATCGTGCGTGGTGCGCCACAGGTTGCCTCCTATTTTCGCGCCCCAGTCGCCGACGTTCAACATGCCGTACTGGCAGAGGCTATAAACGATCGGCCTGCCGGAGTCGTGCAATGCCTGCCCCATTTTCGCGTAAGCGGCCGGCATGGACGATATTTCATAGACGCGCGCGGCGCTGCACCAATCGTATTTCAAGTAGTCGAGTCGTCATGCTGCAAATGATAAAACACATTTCCGATATCCTGTAATTCATGGCTGACTTCAGCAGACGTACTCTTCTTGCTCTTGCTCCTACCATCGCGACGTTGATTGCTTCCGAGGCTGGACTCGAGGCGCAAGGACGCGGCCAGCAGAACGTTCCGCAGAGGGTTTCTAAAGAGCAGTTGAAGGCGGCGCTCGAGATGATCGGGCTCGATTTTACGGAGGCGCAGCGCGATCAGATGCTGCCCGGCGTGAATCGGGCGCTGAGCGGCTATGAAGCGCTGCGGAAAATCGAGGTGCCGCTCGATACGGAGCCGGCCTTTCATTTCCGGCCGGCGCTGCCGGGGAAGGAGCCTAAGGCTCGGGCGTCGAAGTTCTTGCCGACGCGCGTGGTGAAGCTGGCCTCCTTTCAGGATGCGGAGGAACTTTGTTTTCTTCCGGTGACGCAGTTAGCGGCGCTGGTACGGGCGCGAAAAGTTACTTCGACGGATTTGACGAAGATGTATCTAGCCCGGCTGAAAAAGTATTCGCCGAAGCTGCTGTGCGTGATTACTTTGACCGAAGATCTTGCTCTCGAACAAGCGGCGCGGGCGGATAAAGAGATCGCGGCCGGTAAGTATCGAGGGGCTTTGCACGGAATTCCTTATGGCGCGAAGGATCTGTTTAACACCAAGGGAATCAAGACTACGTGGGGCGCGGAGCCGTATCAGGAACAGGTTCCGGCTTATACCTGCACCGCGATCGATCGTTTGGAAAAAGCAGGCGCGGTGTTGCTGGCTAAGCTATCGATGGGGGCGCTTGCGCAGGGCGATAAGTGGTTTGGCGGGGTGACGAAGAATCCGTGGAATCTGGAACAGGGGTCGAGTGGATCATCGGCGGGATCGGCGTCGGCTACGGCGGCGGGGCTTGTCGGGTTCGCGATTGGGACGGAAACGTTGGGGTCCATTGTGAGTCCCAGCACGCGCTGCGGGGTCACCGGGCTGAGGCCGACTTATGGCCGCGTCAGCCGCTACGGAGCCATGGGATTGAGCTGGACCATGGATAAGATCGGGCCGATTTGCCGGTCGGTGGAAGATACCGCGCTGGTGTTGAACGCCATGTATGGGCCGGATGGGCACGATGTGACTACGATCGACGCTCCGTTCGACTGGAATCCGGCAACGCCGCTGGCGGGTTTGAAGATCGGTTATTTGAAAAGCGAGTTTGACCGAACAGGTGGATTTGGACAGCAGGCGAATCCGGAGACGGTTGCGGCGCGCAAGAAAATTTACGATGACGCGTTCGAGGCGCTGCGAAAGGCGGGCGCGAAGATCGAAGCAGCGGAGCTGCCGCAGATGAACGCGCAGCCGCTGACGGTGATTCTCAATGCCGAAGC
Organism: Bryobacterales bacterium; assembly: GCA_963698105.1. GTDB lineage: Bacteria > Acidobacteriota > Terriglobia > Bryobacterales > Bryobacteraceae > Palsa-187. The sequence continues at coordinate 301,983 of CAVOPN010000010.1, read as the reverse complement.
GGCGGCGGCGTTCGACGATATTAGTCGCGATGGACGGGTGAGCCTGTTGAGCGGGCAGGCAAACAACGATTGGCCGAATAGTTTTCGGACGTCGCGCATGATTCCCGCAGTAGAATACATCCGCGCCATGCGCGAGCGGACATTGTTGCAAGAGCACTTCCATGCATTCATGCAGAACTGGGATGTTCTGATCGTCCCGACGGGAACGGCGACGCTTCAAATTACGAATTTGACCGGGCATCCGCAGGTCGCGGTGCCGTGCGGGTTTCTGAATGGCAATAATCCGCAAAGCATTATTTTCACGGGACGTTTGTATGAAGAAGGGAGTCCGCTGCGCGTCGCGCATGCATTCGAACAGGCCACAGAGTGGCATAAAATGCATCCCAAGGTCGATTGGGCGTGATCACGCGGCGGATGTTCGTAGGCGGCGCGGCTTCGTTTTGCGCGGCGAAAAAATATCTGGTGCTGGAGGCGATCGCTGCGGAGAAGCTGCCGCATCGGATTTTGGTACGCGGAGTTGCTAGGGCTCCGTTCTTTGAGTTACGGGATTACGGGTCGGCGGAGGTCGCCGGGATTTTGAGGCGGCATGGGATTCGGTTTTGGGAATCAAACGGCAAAATTCTATTTGCATTTGAATCGTTGGAGGAGCGGGAACGGGCTTGGAGGGAAGTTAGCGGCGATCTAGCGTGTAGCGGGTTGCGCGAGATTGCGGTTTATCGGACGGTCTGACACGTCGACACGAATGTCGACGCGGCACGCGTGGACGCGTGCGCTACATCGCTAGTTGGTAGAGATAATCCACGTGGGATCGGGTGGCGCCGGCCATGCCTTGGATTTTTGGATTTGCGGATTCGATGACGTAGTATTCGTTGGGCGCGTGGGCTCCATTGCCGTGCCCCAGGCCGAAGTGTCCTGCGGGCAGATTGAGCGGCGCGCCGGTGAAAATGTAGCCTGGCCAGGAACCGGCGAGGCGAGGCCACAAGATCGGATCGAGGCCGGCTTTGCGATACACCGCGGCTTGCGCGCGGATCAGCGAGGAGTTCGCGTCGGTAGTCGTGGGATCGTAGCCTCCGGACATATTCACTTCGATATCCCCGAAGCCGCGCTTGGCGAGGTGCGCCTTCAATGCGGCGAGCGATCCTAAGGCGGTCATGCCGGGGACCAATCGCAGATCGAGTTTCGCGACCGCTTTGTGAGGCAGGATGGTTTTGCCCCCGGGACCGGTGTAGCCGGCAACCAATCCTTCTATGTTTACTGTTGGCCGGCCAACCAGTAGCTCCAGGGATTCCAGGAAGTCGACGTTATGAACCCAATGGTCGACGCCTAACTGCTGCTTGACCATGGCTTCGTTCATGCGCTTGGAAGCGTCACGGATCAGCGCTTTGTCGGCGGGCGTCAGAGGCAGAGCTTTATCGCCATAACCGTCGATGGCGGGTGTGTGTCCGTCGGGGCCGACTAGAGTGTTCAGAGCCTGAATCAGGTGCCAGACGGGGCTGTCGACGCGGGCCTCATTGCTGGAATGGAGATCCTGTTTGGGACCGCGATGCCAATCCTCGGAGCTGGAAACGAGCTCCAGTTCTACCACGCCTTTCGCGCCCAGGTTGATCGTCACTGTGCCGTCGAGAGCTTGCATGGGCATCGGCATGTAGACTCCAGTGCACTTGTGCAGCGCGGCTAAAATATCGGGACGGCGCACGACCTGGGGGAAGTGAGGCGAGCCGATTTCTTCCTCGCCTTCGGCTACGAAAACCAGATTGACGGGCGGTTTTCGGCCCGCATACTTAAACGCATGAAGCGCAGCGAGCCAGGTGGCTTCGGGTCCTTTCTGGTTCACGGCCCCGCGGCCGATGAGCACTTTGCCGAGACCGGGTTTGTCGACCAGGGCTGCGTCGAAAGGCGGCGAGGACCATTCCGAGGGATCTGCCTGTTTCACGTCGTACATGAAATAAATGCCGACTGTTTTGGGCGCGCCGGAATCGAGCGTCCCAAAGACTCCGGGCTGGCCGTCAGTGGGAACTTTGGTTACCTGATCGAAGCCGGCGTCGCGGAGCAGGCGCATCATCATGTCGCAGCCTTCGGTCATGCCGCGATTTTCGGCGGCGATGGACGGCTGCCGAATCCAATCCTGCAACCGGTGAACGGCTTCGTCGCGATGCTTGTCGATTTCCGTTTGAATCGCCTGCACATCGTCGGCGGCGTGGGCGTGGGTCGCAAGAGTCAGGGCGGCTGCTCCGGCCATGGAGCGATGAAGAAACCGGCGGCGGTTCATGGTTGACGAGTATACAACGAGACGCAGCCAAGCGCGGCGACGGTCGCCTGGCGCGATGTTAATTGTCTTGGGCATATTGGATGGGCCGCGCGCCGGCCAGAGATAAACATTGGAGATAAATTTCCATTGTTGCTTCCCGTTCTCGCAATTATCCGTCTGCTTTTTTGGATTAGGGCTAGAATATCACCAGGAACACCGAAGGCAAGATATTTTTTTGCGGATATTGACAGATGAGATGCGATGAAACGATGCGCCACTCGTTTGTCATTAACTTTAGGATACAAGCGTGAGCGCCAATATCGATCGACCCATACCGAAGGCGAATACGGGTTCGGTGTTTTGGAACCTGCTGGCGAATGCATCGACGTCGCTGGTCCATTTTGAGCGCCGCTTCGATCCGTTCTACCGTCCCCTCTTCGACTGGGCTCTGCGCGATCCGGTGGCGAGCGTGGTTACGTGGCTGATCAATAGTAATCGGCGGAACGACGGCTTGAAGATTGCCGAGGAAAGGGCGCTCCCGGACGAAGAAGCCTATCTCGATTCCATCATCACAAGCTTCCAAAACCAGATGCGGCTGCTCTGGAAACCGGGGCAGTTTGAGCGCGGAGGGAATACCAAAACCCACGGCATCGTGCGCGGAGAATTTATCGTTCACGACAATCTGCCGCCGGAATTGCGCCACGGAATTTATGCGGAGCCGCGCACCTATAAGGCGTGGGTACGCTTTTCCGGTCCTGGTCCTTACATCACGCCGGATATTGACGATGTCGGGTTCATGAGCATCAGTATTAAATTAATGGGTGTTCCGGGGCCCAAGTTAATGGAGGAGGAAAAGTTCACGCAGGATATGTTCGGCGTGTCCACCCCGACTTTCGTGACGCCGGATACCAACGCGAACGCGCAGTTGCAGCGGGAGAGCCTCAAAAATACTCAGATATATTATTTTGTAAATCTCAAGCGTTCGCACATACTGGACTTGATCATGCAATCACTGTGGATCAAGACGCAGAGCAGTCCATTTGAAGCTCCCTATTTCAGCTGCGTTCCGTACCTGCTGGGCGACGGGCAGGCGATGCAGTATTCGGTGTGGCCGAGAAAGAAAACGCGGACCCCGATCCCCCGCCTTCCTCTGCGTCCTCCCGACGATTATCTTCGCAACGCGATGGTGGCTACGCTCGAGAAAGAGAATGTCGAATTCGATATTCGATTGCAGCGGCAGACCGATCCTTACCTGATGCCCATTGAAAACAACGCGGTGTTGTGGCCGGAAAAACTTTCGCCGCGGATCACGGCCGCCACGCTGCGGATACCTCGGCAGAAATTCAATTCGCCCGCGCAGTTGGATTTTGCAAGGCAACTCTCGTACAACCCGTGGCACTCGATACCGGAGCATCGTCCGCTAGGAAACCAGAGTCGCGCCCGCCGCCGCATGTACGATACACTTTCCAAGCTGCGGCATTCCATGAACGGCGTGCCTCTTTACGAACCGACCGGAGATGAAGTTTTTGAGTAGCGAGGAATCAGACTGCGAATATGTGGTGGTGGGTTCGGGCGCGGGCGGCGGAACCGTTGCGGCCCGGCTGGCTGAGGCGGGTAAGAAAGTGGTTCTGCTCGAGGCCGGCGGGGATCCTCGCGAACTGAAAGGCGGCGATGCCGTCTCGCCGGATAATCGGCTGCCCGAAGATTACGACGTCCCCGCCTTCCACGCCTTTGCGTCTGAAAACGACGCGATGAAGTGGGATTTCTGGATCCGCCATTTCTCCGACCAGGACACCCAAGCTCGCGATCCCAAGTATTACGAAACCTGGGAAGGAGAAAAAGTAGATGGCGTGCTTTATCCTCGCGCGGGCACGCTGGGCGGATGCACGGCGCATAACGCGATGATCCTGGTCTATCCGCACAACGAGGATTGGGATTACATCGCGCAGCTCACCGGCGATTCCAGTTGGCGGGCCAAGAATATGCGGCGCTATTTCGCGCGCCTGGAGAACTGCCACCATCGCCCGCTCGAGCGGTGGCTTGCGAAGATCGGCATCAATCCCACATGGCACGGATGGAACGGCTGGCTGCACACCGAAAGGTCGATGCCGGGTTCGGCTCTGCGCGACCTTGCCTTGGAGAAAACCATCGTCACTTCGGCTTTAGAGGCTTGGGCAGACGACGGCCGATTGGGGAAGCGCACCTGGTGGGCGGCCGAGGGTGGCTTCGATCCGAACGACTGGCGCCTGGTTCGACAGAATGCCGTCGGGATCCGGTATCTGCCGATGACGACGCATGGGCATCGGCGTAATGGAGCGCGCGAACGCGTGTTGGATATCGCGCGCCGCTATCCCCGGAATTTAAGGATCGTGCTGAACGCCCTGGCTTCGAAAGTGATCCTCGATGCGGATAATCGCGCGACAGGCGTCGAATATCTTCGAGGCGAGCGTTTGTACCGGGCCCACGCCAAGCCGAGCGGCGCGGGCGGCGAACGCCTGACGATCCATGCATCGCGCGAAGTGATTCTAGCCGGAGGCGCGTTTAATTCTCCGCAGCTGCTGATGCTTTCGGGCATTGGACCGCGCGCCGCACTCGACCGGCACGGGATTCCAGTTCGCGTGGAACTCAACGGCGTGGGAAAAAACTTGCAGGACCGCTACGAAATCGCCGTCGTCAATCGAAGGAAGTCCAATTGGACTGCTTATAAAGGCGCGAAGTTCAGCGCCGGGGATCCGCAATTCGCCGAGTGGAAAGCGCGAGGAACGGGCGTGTATGGAAGCAACGGCTCAGTGCTGACGCTGTTTCGCAGATCCCGGCAGGCGGGCGAGTTGCCCGATCTTTTCTGCATGTCCCTACTGGCGCCGTTTCCTGGATATTTCCCCAGGTATTCGCTGGCGTTTACCGACCATCTGAATTTTCTCACCTGGGTGGTGCTCAAAGCGCACACCAGGAACCGGGCGGGCGAGGTGACGCTCCGCTCGCCCGACGCTCGCGATACTCCGGCCATCGATTTCAAGTATTTCGAACAGGGCGGCGAAGAAGATCTGGACGCGGTAGTCGAGGGGATCCGCTATGTCCGGCGATTGACCGACGGCCTGCTTCGAGAGGGCGTCATCCAAAAAGAGGAAATGCCCGGCAAAGAGTACCAGACCGATCAGGAATTAAAAGACTTCGCGCGCTACAACTGCTGGGGCCATCATGCGTCTTGCAGCTGCGCGATTGGACCCCTGGAACAGAACGGCGTGCTGGGCAGCGATTTTCGGGTGCACGGCACCCGCGGCCTGCGGGTGGTGGATGCTTCTGTTTTCCCAAAGATTCCAGGCTTTTTCATCGCAAGCGCGGTCTACATGGTGGGAGAGAAGGCCGCGGATGTGATTTTATCGGATAAGAAATAATTGGACACATCTGAGTCCAGCAGGTATATAATGCTTCTACATTTAACGGCCCATTAAAACACTTTGCTCGTAGTACGGAGGAAATATGCCACTGGATGTCGCACAACTGCTGACGAAGAGCAACACGGAGCTGGACGATCTGTTTGGACAAAGCCCCGCGGGCCCGATCCCCAATGGATCGGCCGACGGCACGGCAATCATCGCGCCGGGCACCGTATTCAGCAAGGAAATCGCGCAAATCATTAACGTCTTCACCTGGCAGGGAAAGACGTTCGACGCCCAGCGCGGCGTATTGACCAACCGGATCTCCGTACTGGGTTTCAATGCGATCGTCGCCGAGGTTTATAAGGGCGCTAGCTGGATGGATCAAAAAGAATGCATCGTCCTGGATTATTCGAAAACGTCGATTGTGGCCGAAAGGGTCCGCGATGAGATTCGCCTGGTCGGACCCAATTTTTACCTGGGAAAAGTTTATTGGGGGCAGGATCCGCTGATACATTTCTGCCTCGAATTTCATTAGTCTTAGTGAGCCAAGGCTCAAAGAGAGATGACATCTCAATGTGGTTTGATGGTGGTCGCTCGCGTAGACCCGAAGTCGGTGGAGGGTCTCAAGGCATTACTCTCGACCATGAATTCCGCCCCCGGCCGAGTGGACCCCGGCAATGAGCTGGTGCCCTTTGAAAAACTGGAGAATCTCCACTTCGCTCGCTTCGTGATTCTGGACGACCAGACAGTCGACGATGTTCGTCTGTACCATTTGGCGCCCCAAAATTATCCCCTTTACCTGGCGTTTGTTTGCGATTTCGATGGCGACCTGGAGACGTTTCTCCGCGACCTGCTCATGCATTCCAGTGCCGGACTGCGCCGCATTTTTTCCCACTCCAGCGATTTCAGTGAGAATGCGGATCTGCGCGAATGGCTGCGCAGTCACAATATTCCGGTGGCCACCAGCTATGTGAATTGGCGCGGGAGAACCGTGAAGCAGGTCGGTGAAGAACTCCGCTTGCGTGAAGCCATCGACCGGTACATGCGGTCCCGCGCACAATCGTTCGAGGGCCGGACGGCGGAGCAGATTCGTTCGGAGATGCGTAAGTTCGTGCAGGCCGAAGTCGCCGGCGGACGACTGAAGCTCACGCCCTCCCCACCCACGCCCCTGGGAGCGCGGATTGCGAATGCGGTCCACTGGATCGGTGCCGGATTCCTCATTCTGCTGCTGTTGCCTCTGATCGCCCTTCTGGTAATTTTCCGGATTCGCTTTCTCGAAGGAACCGATCCTGTATTCGCGCCGCGACCCGATCCGGAGCGTGCCGGCGATTTGGCGATTCTCGAAGACTACGCGTTCACCAATCAGTTCAGCGCGATGGGAAGCCTGAAACCCGGCTTCGCTCGCCGATGGGTTTTGGTTTACACCCTGTGGGCCATCGAATGGACGGCGCGGCATCTCTACACCAAAGGCCGGCTGGCGCGCGTCCGGACGATTCATTTTGCCCGCTGGGTATTTCTGGACGGCAAAAAGCGCATTCTGTTTTGCAGCAACTACGACGGAAGCCTCGATAGCTACATGGACGATTTCATCAATAAGGTGGGGTTCGGACTGAACGTGGTTTTTTCGCACGGCATTGGCTATCCCAGCACGCGCTGGCTGCTTTTGGACGGAGCCAAAGACGAGCAGAAATTCAAGTATTTTCTCAGAAGACATCAGCTTCCCACTGAGGTCTGGTATCACGCGCACCCCGGCGTAACCGCGGTTGAACTGGAATGGAACAGCCGTGTGCGCCAGGGTCTCGAAGCCGCCGCGCTTTCTGAACAGGAGGCGCGCGAATGGGTTCAACTGTTGTGACCTCCATCGATCCCAAGGACGTCCAAGGCTTGGTCCGCTTCGGTTACGCGGCCATGACGGAAGCCTGTTACTTGCTGCTTCGCATTCGCGACCGGGCGGCGGCTCGCGCCTGGTGCGGGACGGCTCCCATCTCGACCGCGGAATTGCTGCCGCATGCGCCGGAGACCGCGATGCAGGTCGCGTTCAGCTACAGCGGTTTGTCCGCGTTGGGTCTGCCGCCCGCGGTTCTGGACGGTTTTTCCGCCGAATTTCAGAGCGGGATGGCAGGCGAGGATAATCGCTCGCGCCGTTTGGGCGATGTGGGTCCGAGTGCGCCCGCAACCTGGTTCTGGGGCGGTCCTGAAAATCGCGTGGATGCCGTCGTCATGCTGTTCGCCAATCCCGGCAAGCTCGAAGCATGGCGAACTACCACCGAAAATGAACTCTTTCAACGAGCGTTTCAGTCGATTCGCTGTCTGCCCACCAGCAATCTTGGCGGCCATGAACAGTTTGGCTTCAAAGACGGAGTCAGCCAGCCGCAGATCGATTGGGACACCACGCTCGACGTGAATCGCGACCAGATTACTTATCGCAACCTGATCGCGGCAGGCGAATTTTTACTGGGATATCCGAATGAGTATGGTAAGTACACCGATCGCTCCCTGATCGACCCGAGCGATCCGGGCGCGAGCGATTTGCTGCCCGCGGAGGATTCGCCCGCAAAGAAAGATGTGGGCCGCAACGGGACCTACGTCGTGATGCGCACGCTCGAACAGGACGTTCGGGGATTCTGGACCTTTCTTGACAGCCAGAGCAGGTCCGGACCGGAGGCGCGTCAAAGGCTCGGCGAGATAATGGTGGGGCGGACCCTCGATGGTGACCCTCTGGTGCCGGTGACCGAGGTTCCGATCGAGGGAATTAGCTCCGAGCCGAAAGGCGATCAGAACCGCTTCACGTTCGACCAGGATGAGGAGGGCACGAAGTGTCCGTTCGGTGCGCACATCCGGAGGGCCAACCCGCGCGATACCGATTATCCCAACCGGCCTTCGTGGTTTCTGACCCGTTGGTTCAGCATGTTGGGTTTTGCGTCGAAGGAACTGCGGGCCGATATCATGGCTTCCACCAGGTTCCATCGCGTGCTTCGGCGAGGCCGGGAATACGGACCCAAATTGACGCCGGAAGACGCGGTCAAAGATCAGCCGGCGGACAATCAGGAGCGTGGCCTGCAATTCCTCTGCTTGAATGCGAACATCACGCGGCAATTCGAGTTCGTGCAAAACGCGTGGCTGATGAGCACGAAGTTCGACGGGCTGAGCGGTGAAAGCGATTCGCTGATGGGCAATCGGACTCCGGTCGGGGACGGCCGCTCGACCGCCAATTTTACGATTCCGCGCGCTGCGGGCGTCCGGCGCTGCGTCACCGGACTCCCGCAATTTATCGCCGTCCGCGGAGGCGAATATTTTTTCCTGCCGGGCATCCGGACGCTGCGGTACTTCAGTCGTGTGGGCGAATAAGGAGGAAGCGTGAAAACATTTCTCATCGTGTTATTGCTGCTGATTTTGGTTGCCGGGGGACTCTTCGTCGCTGCATGGTGGCGAAATCCGAAAATCGGCCACGTTCAGGATGAGGCGCAACTCGCCGGCCTGACGTCGGATTATTTCAAGGCCGCCGACGAAGATTATCTCCGGGACATGGACCAGGGACCGGATGGTCCCGTCACGCTTTCCCCCGATGAGATGAAGGGACGCAACAGCTGGGTCATCTGGACCGCGGGAAACGACCGTCTGTGGGATAAATTGACGCTCGCAAGCGCGGGGGCTCTGGATTTCCTTAAGACTCTCTCTTCCTATCCCGGTCTGAAGGCCTCTCGTGACAATCGCTGGATGTATCTCGGCTTGGTGAACGAGCCTTGTTTTTCTAAGCCCACCGGTCCCGATCCCAAGCGATTCGGCCTGTGGCTCGATCAGCGCGACCCCAGTTGTCCCGCGGATCCTTTTGAGAACGAGCAAAAATATCCGGGCGTGAAATACGGCGCGCGTGGGAAAAATATTCCCGCCGGTTCTTATTATGGATACGCCACGGGAATTGTCGGTCTGCGCCTCTTTCCGAATCCCGATTTCGATGAGGCTGCCCAGAAAAAATGGGATCCCGTGAAGTTCTATACCGATCCCGGCTACTACGAATCGAAGGACCTGATCCGCCCCTATCGAGTGGGAATGTCCTGCGGATTTTGCCACGTGGGACCGAATCCCATCCATCCTCCGGCCGATCCTAATAATCCGAAATGGGAAAACCTCAGTTCCAACGTCGGCGCGCAGTATTTCTGGATCGACAAGATTTTCTACTGGTCCGGAGACGAGAGCAATTTCGTCTATCAGCTATTTCATACGTCGCGCCCGGGAAGCCTCGATACCTCGCTGGTCTCCACCGACAACATTAATAATCCGCGCACGATGAACGCTCTCTACCTGCTTGGACCGCGTTTGCTGGAAGCCAAACGCTGGGGCAAGGAGACTCTGGTCGGAGGCGAGCAGGATAACCACCAGATCAACGATTATCTGCCCACGGGTCCTCTGTCCCAGCTCTACGAGAAACCCGCGACTGTCTGGACCCCGCGCGTTTTGAAAGATGGTGCGGATTCGGTGGGCGTCATGGGCGCGTTGAATCGCGTCTATCTGAACATCGGCACGTTCAGCGAGGAATGGCTGCTGCACTTCAACGCGCTGGTAGGCGGCAAGCCGATCTCGCCGATCGAGATCAAAGTGGCGCGTAAGAATTCCGCCTATTTCAAAGCCACGGAGGCGCAAACGTTCGCGACCGCGGAGTTCTTCCTCAAGACCACCGATCCTCATAAACTCAAGGACGCACCGGGCGGCGATCAATATCTCACTAAGGATCAGGCGGTGCTGACCCGGGGAAAAGTCGTGTTCGCCGAAAGATGCGCGCGATGCCATTCGAGCAAGCTTCCGCCGGTCGCCGCCGGCCTCGATCCCGATGGCTGCAACGGCAAGGACTACATGACCTGCTGGAACAAATATTTTGAATCGACCAAGACCATCGAGTTCCAGGATCAGATGAGAAATATCGTTCTGGCCGACGATTTTCTGGATAACAATTACCTCTCGGCCGAGTTCCGCGTCCCGGTCACGCTGCTGCACACCAATGCGTGCAGCCCTCTGGCGACCAATGCGCTCGGCGGGAATATCTGGGATAACTTCTCCTCCCACTCCTACAAGGACCTCCCGTCCGCGGGTGAGATTACCTGGTATCAGCCGGTCACCGGTGAGGCGCGTAAATACACGCTTCCTGCCGGAGGCCGAGGCTACACGCGTCCGCCGTCGCTGATCAGCCTGTGGTCGACGGCGCCTTTCCTGTTGAACAATTCGGTGGGCACCTTCGAACCGGATGCGTCGGTCGATGCCCGCATGCGCTCCTTCCAGGCTTCGATCGAACAGATGCTGTGGCCGGAGCGACGCCAACAGGACAGTAAGTTGAAAGATGTCATCCCCGGAACCATCGACCGGACTACCGAGACCAGTTATCTGCGCGTCGCCGGCGGTTACCTGCCCGATGGCCTCAAGGATCTCGTCGGCTTGGGCGAGCGTCTCGTGCCGTCAGTCTTCGGCGCCGGAGGCATACAATTGGGACCCATTCCGGCCGGCACCCCGATCGGCCTGTTATCGAACCTCAACCTGTTGTCGGAGGATTCGTCTCAGCAGTTGGCGCGCGACGGCCAAATCCTCGAATTGGTCCGCAAGATTAATAACGACCTCAAAGCGCTGGGTCCTAATCCCACGGATCAACAAGCCACGAAGGTTTTCGAAAATCTGGTGGAGACCATGCTGAACCTCAGCAAGTGTCAGGACCTGATCGTGAACCGCGGACATTATTTCGGCACCGATTTTCTGGAACCCGCCGAGAAGGCCGATCCGCAGCTACGCGCGAAAGCCTTAAGCGAGCGTGGACCGGGGCTGAGCGATGCCGACAAGCGCGCTCTGATCGAATACCTCAAAACCTTTTGAAGCCATGTTCAACCTCATCAGACCGCTGCGCCATACGGATTTGCTGCCCGGCACGCTCCAAAACCTCTTCTATCCGCCTGAAGACTACATCTACTTCAAGCGGGCCGGAGAACTCCCTTTCACGAGCGATGATCCCATCGCCAAAGCCGCATGGTCAGCCGATGCGTCCATGTTGGCCTACGCGCGTTACGGCGTCCGGCGAATGGACGACGCCGAACTCAAAGCAAACTTCGACCGCGCCGGTCTCGCCTTCGAGAAGATCGGCGGAACACCGGGCAATTGGAACGCTCCAGGGACCCAAGCTGTGTTTGCCGGATGCGACCAGTTCGCAATCCTGGCGTTTCGCGGCACCGAAGCGGACGACCCCGACGACGTTCTCTATGACGGCGATCTGGCCCTGGTGCATGAACCCGATTACCGTCCCGTTCCCGGCGACCCGAAGCCCGCTCTGGGACACTTTGCCTCGGTCATGCAATTGTTCTCCGCTCCCTGCTTCGTGCATCGGGGTTTTCAACAGGCCTTATGTCCTGTGTGGGATCAGGTCCACCAGCTTGTTCGGGATTACCGTTCGAAATATCCCACTGCTGAAATTCGCTTCACCGGTCACAGCCTGGGCGGAGCCCTGGCAGTGCTCGCCTACAGCAGGTTCGACGATTCCAATCTATCCCTCTGCACCTTCGGATGTCCCCGGGTGGGCGACGGAGCCTTCCGCGACCGCGTGATTTCGAATCCCGGCAAAGGCATTTACAGGATCGTCAATTTCAACGATGCGGTCGCGCACGTTCCTCTCGAAAGCCTGCTCTATAAGCAAAGCCCGGTGCAGTGCTACCGCTTCGCTGAAAACGGAAATCTGGGCCCGGATGGCGACGCCTTCTCCGGAGACGTGAACGCGTTGTGTGCCGCCGTCTACGGATTACCGGCCAGTCTTCGTTGTGCAAATCTGGATCGGATCCCGGCTCCCCCAAGTCTGGTGGACCACTCGCCGGCCCGCTACTGCTATCGAATGTGGGACTGCGTATAATTCGCAATGATGCAGAACACAAAAAGGTCGACCTTTGATTCCACACAATAACGACTCTATTTCGTGGCCCGACGCCCTTCAAGAAGAACTTGACTTCGTCAACAAACGGCGGCCCGCCTCCCGGCCCATCAATCACGATCTGGTGGGAGTCGCCATCTCCGGAGGCGGAATTCGCAGCGCCACTTTCGGTTTAGGGGTCATCGAAAGCCTCAAGCGGCTCGGATTGCTGAAGCACATCGATTACCTCTCCACCGTATCGGGCGGAGGCTACATCGGAGCGTGGCTCAGCGGAAACTGCAAGCGCGCCGCGGACCAGCCAGGCGCTGAAAACTGGTTGTACTCGGCGGACGAGGAGTGGGAGCGTTCCATCACTCACCTGCGCCGCTACTCCAATTATCTTTCGCCCGATCTCGGATTTTTCAGCGCCGATACCTGGTCCATGCTCACCATCTGGCTGCGCAACACGATTCTCGTCCAGATCACCGTAATCCTGGCGATCGCGGTCGTGCTGCTCGCGCCTCGTCCTTTATTTTTCGGGTTTAGAGCCTGGTATAAGGTTGGCGATTGGCGCTGGACCACCATCTGCCTGTTCATTTTCGGAGCGGTAGGCATCGCCGGTAATCTTTGGCCCGATGGGGTTGCGCCCCGTTTCAAGTATTGGCGCCGCCTGCTCGCCGGAGGTCTGTTCAGTGCCGCGCTCGCGATAGTTCTCGCCGTTTACTTCCACTTCGTGCCTTTTCCTCCTCGGGATGATGAACCGACTCGTTATCCTCTGGCAGCCGTCATCGCCTTCCTTATGGTAGTGACGGGCTTCCTGGTTCAGCCTGCCGTCGTCAAACTGGTGAATCGGATTCGAGGAAAAGCGGAAGAGGTCAACTACACGCAATCCGGCGTTCAGGGTTTTGTCGTTCTGCCGATGATGGCGGTGGGCATGCTGGTCGCCGCGATCCTTTGGCAACAAAGCACCGGCGCTCTCGCCAGCGCCACTTCGTTTGGAGTATTGTTCACCACCGCGTGGCGCTATTGGCCTCTTCCTCTGACCATAGTCTTCACATCGCTGCTGCTGCTCTCCCTGTGCTCTATTCAGAAGTGGAATCCGGCAAGCCTCACCTGGGCTGTGCTCGCGCCCATCCCCAGCGTGGCGGTATTGCACGCCCTATTGTGCGCGATCGTCATGCTGCTGCAAACCTGGGCGCTGTTAGGAGACGAAGGCCAGTGGCTCGCCTTTATTTGGGCCCCGAGCTTCGTGCTCTATGCGTTTTCCTTGACCGTCGTGATCCTGATCGGAATCATCGGCCGTGAATCTACCGAAGGCGTGCGCGAGTGGTGGAGCCGTTTCGGCGCGTGGCTCGCCATCTATGGAGCCGCCTGGATGATTATCACCATCGCCGCAATCTACGGTCCCTACTGGGTCGCGGACGTGTTCTACCATCATCCCTGGAAGGGCCTTTCTGTCAGCGGAGCGTGGATCGGGACCACCATCGGAGGTTTGCTCGCCGGCGGCTCCGGCGATACCGGCGGCAAGAACGGCAAAAAGACCAAATCCGTCCTCACCAAAGTTCTGGAACTGGTCGCCGCCATCGCCCCCTTCGTGTTTATCGCGGGATTGCTGGTCGCGGTCGGCGCCATTCTGCATCTCATCATCAGCATCAACTCTCCGGACTGTCAGGGATTGTCGCTCAATCTCACCTGGGCTTTGCTTTGGTACGCCAGCCCCAAGGTCACGTTCTGGGTTTTTGTCGCCTGCGCCGCCGCGTTGCTTCTGATGGCTGCGCGCGTGGATATAAACCAATTCAGCCTGAATGCGTTTTATCGAAATCGCCTGGTGCGCTGCTATCTGGGCGCGACCCGGAAACCGGGCGAAAGGCATCCCCAGAACTTTACCGGATTCGACGACTGCGACGATTTACCGCTCTCCAAGCTGGCCACACCGTTAAATCCTCTCGATACTCCCAAGCTCGGCCCGTTCCACATCGTCAACTGCGCGCTCAATCTGGGTGGGTCCAGCGATCTTTCCGTCCACACCCGCCACAGCGCCAACTTCACGCTGACCCCGTTGCACTGCGGCAGCAGCTATAGCAGCCATGATTTGCTGGGCAATCAACTGCCGCCCATGGGCTTCACGTCGACCGATCGTTTTAGCGAAGAAGGTGGACCCTTATTAGGACAAGCTATTTCCGTGTCCGGCGCCGCCGCCAGTCCCAACATGGGGTATCACACTTCACCGGTGGTCGCATTTCTGCTGACCTTGTTCAATGTACGGCTGGGCTGGTGGTTTCCAAACCCCGAAAAATCAAGGGTGCGGAGCACGTCGCCTTCGTTCAGCTTGAGCTACCTGGTCATGGAGCTGTTCGGCCTCGCCGACGATAAATCGAAGTTCCTGGCGATTTCCGACGGTGGACATTTTGAGAACATGGGCGCCTATGAACTCATCAAGCGGAAATGCAAGGTGGTCATCATCAGCGATGCCGAGTGCGACCCCTGCCTGCAATTTGAAGGACTGGGCACCCTGATCCGCATGTGCAAGGTGGACCTCCAAGCCATTATCACCATCGACGTCGGTCCCATCGGATTGCGCGGCGATTCCGAATGGAGCGGAACGCGCTCCGCGGTCGGGTCCATCCGCTATGCCGACGGCACCACCGGCACTTTGATTTACCTGAAAGCGTCCATGACCGGCCACGAAGGAACCGCCATTCTGCAATATAAAGCCGCTCATCCCGCGTTCCCTCATGAGAGTACCGGTAACCAGTTCTACCGCGAAGACCAGTTTGAAAGTTATCGCAGTTTGGGTAATGAGATTTCGACCCACACCTTCGCGCCCGTCGCGCGAACCTGGAACCTTGCCGAAGTCGCGGAGAAACTGGAAGACATCTGGGCCCCCCCGCTTCTGCATGTTTCAGGATTCACCAGGAACAGTGCCCGCCTCATGGAGCTGTGGGCGCAGCTGAGCAAGGATTCGAATCTCCAATCGCTGGACCGCGAGCTGGCCGGCTCATGGCCTGCCAATCCATCGCCTGAGTTCAGGTCCTCATTTTATGCCTGTTGCCAGATGATCCAGTTGATGGAGAATGTCTATCTGGATCTGGACCTCGAAAAAACCTGGGACCAGGCCGATAACAAAGGCTGGCGAACTATGTTTGAGGTCTGGGCCAATTCGCCCATGGTCCAACAAACCTGGCAGCGGATGTCGAATAACTACGGCACGAGGTTCCGGTACTTCTGTAACCGCTATCTGTATCTGCCCCTCGACGACTCAGACTAACTTCACATTGCGCTCGATCGACTTGATCGCGGAATCCATCTTGCCGCTCAATACCTGCTTGGCCAGGCTCAGCGTGAAATTCTTCGCCACATGAAATGGAATGTGCGAAGGCAGGGACAGCGCGAACGGATCCACCACCGCATCCACCACCACCGGTCCGCCCTGATGCGCCAGCGCCACCGCCAGCGCTTCCCGAACGTCGCCCGGCTCCTCGATGCGTATTCCTTTCGCGCCCATCGCCTCCGCTACTTTCGCGAAGTTCGGATTCTTAAATTCGACGCCGAAAGGCACCACCCCCGCTTCCTGCATCTCGATGTTGACGAAGTCCAGCGATTCATTGTTGAGGATGATCTGCACCACCGGAGTCTTCCTTTGTACCTGCGTCAGCAAATCGCCTAAGCCCAGCATCGTGAATCCGCCGTCCCCGCATAGCGCGATGGTCTGCCTCCCGGGAAACGCGAGCTGCGCCCCGAACGCGTTCGGAGCCGCGTTGGCCATCGAAGCCCACGTGAACGATCCGAAAATCCTGCGCTCGGGACCGCCCGTTATATAGCGCGAAGCCCAGATGCAGGCCGTTCCGGTGTCCACGAAAAACATCGCATCGTCATTCGCCAACTGGTCCAGCGTAGCGGCCAGAAATTCCGGACGAATCGGTTTGATCCCCGGCCCATTTTCCACATAGTTTTGCAGCAGCTCATGGAAATCCTTGGTTTCTTCGAGCTGCTTCTCCAGAAACTTGCTCTCGGTTTTCTCGCTGATCTTCGGCAGCAGCGCCGCGATGGTCGGCTGGATGTCGCCCACCACTCCCAGGTCCACCGCAGTGCGCCGGCCCAGGTGTTTTGGATTTTTGTCGATCTGAATCTTCTTCACTCCGTCGCCGGGAAGAAAGTCCGGGAACGGAAAATCGGTGCCCAGCAGCAGCACCAGATCCGCATCGTGAATGGCCTGGTAACATCCTCCATAGCCCAACAGGCCGGTCATCCCGACGGCATACGGATTGTCGTACTCCAGCCACTGCTTGCCGCGAAAGGTATATCCGACGGGAGCCTTCAATTTCGCAGCCAGCCGCAGCACTTCTTCGCGCGCTTCCCGGCACCCGTCCCCGCCGAAAATCGCCACCGTCTTCGCCGCCTCGATCATCGCGGCGATCTTGTCGATCTCCGCATCGCCCGCGCGCAGCACCGGCGTCCCGGGAATGATAACTTTGTGCGGCGAATCGCTCGGCGCACTCGACGCCGCGATGTCCCCCGGCATCGATATCACCGTCGGACCTTTGTCCAGAACCGCGGTCATGATCGCAGTGGTCACCACGGCCCGCACCTGTTCCGGATTCACCACTCGACCCACGTAAAGGCATGCGGTATCGAAAAACTTGTAGGGATTCAGCTCTTCGAGAGCGGTTGTATCCATGACCCCGGTCTCGACATCGCCCGCAATAGCGATCACCGCCGCCCCCTCTTTGCGCGCGTCCATCAGGCCGTTGAACAGGTGCGTGACGCCCGGCCCCGCGGTTCCGCACACCACCACCGGATCGCCGGTCAAATACGCATCGGCCACCGCCGCGAATACGCCGTACTCTTCGTGGCGAACGTGGATGAACTCGATCTTCCCGTTGCGCCGCAGCGCGTCGATCACCGGATTCAGCGCGTCACCAACGATCCCGTAACAGCGCTTCACGCCCGCGCTCTCGAGGAGCTCCCACATAACATCCGCGACTTTTCTTGACATCAACCATTTAGATGCCTTCGAGAACGGTCTGTTTCCCTCTTGATGGCGCTCCCGCGAAAACAACCAGGAGGGTGAATGATAGACTCTTACGAAGCAAGTGGACCAAACGCCGCCTCCTAACGTTCAAATGATCCGCGCTGGTCGCGAGCAGCAGCCTCTGCTCGCGAATTTGCTGGAATTGTATGCTCACGATTTCAGTGAATTTCACGACTTGAATATAGGCGGCGACGGAAAATTCGGCTATCCATCGCTTCCTCTTTATTGGGCCGAGCCTGACCGCCATCCATTCCTGATTAAGATGGAGGGCCGGCCGGCGGGGCTCGCGCTCATCAGAAAAGAGTCCTCGGCGTGGGACATGGCTGAATTTTTTATTCTGCGCGGCTACCGCAGGCGCGGCATCGGAACATGGATGGCGCAAGAACTGTGGCGGAGGTTCCCGGGGCTGTGGGAAGTTCGCGTAATGGAGGCTAATGTTTCGGCCCAGCGCTTTTGGGTCCAGGCGATATCCACCTTCACCTGCGAAGTAGTCCGCGCCGTTTCCGTCGAAAATGCGGGCATCCGGTGGCTGGTTTTTTCTTTTGAATCGAAGCCCGGCTCCTAGTGGTCTGCGTCGAAGATCCTGAATGTATGTGGCACGCGTGGACGCATGCGCTACGCGGGGAAATAATGTGCAATATGAGTGGCGCGCTACACTAGGCCCGCACCAGCTTCAACAGGCCGGCGAGCGCCAGCACCATAAGGGCGTCGGTGATTTCAGCCGACCGCCCCGGCAGATACACCTGGAAGACGCGCAGCGACAATTCGAGAACGGCTCCGAAAACCGCCGCCGCGCCGATCGAAAGTCCGGCCCGCACGAGCAGCCACACCATGCCTCCGTAAAGAAACGCCTTTTCGAGAAAAACTCGTACGGCGGTTTCCGTCGGAGCTTCGAAAAATCCGCGAAAAGGAACCCAACCGAACGGCCTCGGAGTCGCGGAAAAATGGAACGGGGATAAAGCCACCACAACTGCCAGGACCACAAATAACGCCGCGGCGATCTTCGCTCGTGCCTTGACCCGCCATAAGACGCCAGACCACAACAAAGCCGCCGCGGCCCCACCCATGATTTCCTCCGGCTCCAGATAAATCGCGAGGCGCACTAACAGCGACCCTCCCAAGACCAGGGGAAGAGCGACGCGGCTCCTCCGGGTACCGAACAAAGCCTCGAGTATCAATCCTATAGCCAGCCACTGGGCAAAATAACGAAACGAACCCACGGCTGGAAACGAAGCGGACGGGGGAAGCGCTGGATACCAACGGCTTCCCAACCAGCAAACCAATAGGAACGCCACATAGATCGAGCGGACCCGATACCGTAGCGCCAACGCCGCCGCGACCGCCCCGAAAAACGTGCCAAGGGTATTGGCCCACAGGTCAGAAAGCTCCTGGACGCGTCCGATATCGTAGAACTGAAACGTCTCCACCAGGAATGACAGAACGAACCCAGCGAGTGTCGCCCCTGCCACGGCCGCCGGCATCTTTTTCCCGATCGCTCCCGCCACGAAAAAGCCAAACGGTACATAAAGCAGCATGTTAGACGCCGCATGAACGGGCGAACTGGAGCGGAGAGGGCTGTCGAGCAGCACTCCCAAGGCTCCGCGCGGGTCATGGTGAAGATAAAACTGGAACGGATAAAAAGAACCGTAGAGAATCCCTACCAGGATTCCGGCCGCGATCCATGCGTAGCGTGGTGTCAGGGCTTTGGAGGGAAGTAATAAAGCAGCACGCCTTTGCCTACCCTCTCCTGTTGTGGAACTAATTCCGGCCACGGCACCATTTCAGGATGTCCGCGCAGCCCCAGACGGTCGAGTTTCAGCATGGTCAGGCTGACCGCGTTCCAACCCGGCGAAGGTCCCTTTGGATCCAGTGGCTTGATGGGGGGAAAGCCGTGCACCATTTCAAGATGCGCGATGATAAACGGGTCGAAGGCCACCTCGGTCGCCCCAACTTCACGCAAGCGCGCGCTCAGCCGCTTCATATCCTGGCCCCAGTCGAGATCCGAATCAACGATGATTCGCTCCGGCCGGTCGCCGGCAAGTTCATTGAAATAAGCAAGATAATCGGGATGGCTCAGCGCCGAGGAAGCCATCATCCACAGGAGCAGGCCGCCCAGGATCCACCGCGCCTTGCCGCCCGTCGTCCACAGCCATTTCGCGCCCACTCCGGCCATCACGCAGAACGCGAGGTACACCGGCAGCACGTGGCGCACGCCGATATTGATTCTGCTAAACGAACCCACCAGCAGGATTCCCGCCACGAAGGCGAAGGGAATCCAATAGGCGCTGTATTCGAGGCGCCTCTTCCAAGCCAACCACGCGCCCACCCCAATGAGTCCGAGCAGCGCGAGAGGAGTTTTCACCGCCAGCACCACTTCGTAGTAACACCACCATCCGGTTTCGTTAAACGAACCCAACAGATAGCTAGGATTCCCCAGCGCATTGTGAGCGCGCACTTCCTGAATGCCCGCCCACAACTGCGGCGCGGGAACCTTGTCGAAGCTGAATCGATAACCCGCCCAGATGATCAGGCAGGCGATGACGGCGGCGAAAGCCAGAGGCAGAATCCGCGCTTTGGCGAGGTCCAGGACGTGCGCAAAACGCGGCCGTTCGAAAACAAAGTATCCCAGCAGCGCGAAGGCGATCGCGCCCGGAAAAAACACCAGCACGGAAAATTTCGACAGTACCGTCGCGCCCAGGCACAATCCGAACAGAGCGCTGCGCGTCCATGAGGGTCTTTCGAGCCAGGAGAGCATCATGACGAACGCGGCTCCGAAGGTTGCGGTAAGCGCCATGTCCGTGGTCGCCAATCCGCCATGTGCCAGAGCGGGCGGCAAAAAGGTGAAACACAAAGTAGCGAAAATCGCGGTCAGATCCCCGAAACTGCGGCGAGCCCACCAAAACACGACGAAACACGCGAGCCAATAAAAGGGTAGAATACCCGCCCGCGCCAGGGCCAGCGTCCAATCATAATGATTGCCGGTATAGAGTACCGCTGCGCCTTCATTGAACATCGCCGGCCGATCCCAGGAGTGATCTTTTGCGATGTAATGCGGAAGAATCGCGGTCATTACGCGGGCTAAAGGGGGATGCTGCGCTTCGTAGTGGTACGTGCCGCGGTCCAGCCATTCCATGCCGCAGGCGATGTGCGCGGGTTCATCCACGGTATGGTTGAAGACTGTGTAAGTGGAAATGATTCTCGCGGTGGCGACGGCCGTCAGCACCAGGAAGATCGCCAGCGAGTAACGGCCGATGAAAGCCTCCGCACGGGCCGGCCAGACGGCAGCCAGCGGAGCGACTTTAGGCGCGGGAACCTGCGCCAGCCGTTTCTTTGCCATGTGCTTTATTCTAATATGCGCTCAACAGCTGCACACAAGCGGTTTGCTCAAGTGATTTACGTCACCTGACAGCCTGCTAGAGGATTGTCTGGCGCCCGTCCCCAGGCTGACGCCAGGGGCTATAATCCCGTCGGAAACGAGAGCTTTGCTATTGCGCACTGCGTGCACATCAACCCTCCCGGAGCGCGACGAGCGGGTCCACTCTGCTGGCCCATCGAGCCGGGAGATAACACGCGACCAGAGCGACCCCCACCAATATCAACGCCGCCCCCAGGATACTGGCCGGATCGCTGGCACTAACTCCGTACAGCATGCGGCTTAACAGGCGGTCCAAAAACATCGACGCGGCCAAGCCGATCGACAAGCCCGTCAGAACCAGCGATATGCCCTGTTTCAAAATCAACCTCAGAACGGTTCCCTGGGCCGCACCCAATGCCATCCGCAATCCGATTTCGCGCTTTCGCTGATTCACGGAGTAGGCCAGAATTCCGTACAAACCGATGCTCGCGAGGCCCAGCGCCAGCAGTCCGAACACGGTCAGCAATATTACGCCGACCTTCGGCTGAAATAAGCCTCCGTCGACCAGTTGACGTCCGGTTCGTTGGCCGCTGACCAGAATTTGCGGCGCGACTGCCCGCACTTCACGCGATACCGTATTGATGATTTCCTTGGGATCCCCTTGGGTCCGGACGTACAAAACCATGCCATCGGAGTAGTTTTGCTCCAATGGCACATACACGCACGGTTGAGGCGGTTCGGCCCACGCGGAATAATTGGCGTTTCTGGCGATACCGACGATCTGGCGCAGCTGCTTTTCGCCAGGCAGTTGCACTTGCTTTCCCAAGGCGTCACCTGCCGGCCAGAAATCGTGCGCCATTTTTTCATTCACGATCAGCACCGGCGCCGAGTTCTCCTGGTCCTGATCGGTGAACACTCTCCCTTGATCGATCTTGACTCCGGCGGTCTCGAAATAATCGCTCCCCACCGTACTCAAGATGGCGGTGATTTTCTCTGCTTTGGGACGCTGCTCCCGTCCTTCCACCTGTAGTCCGTTTACGGTTCGCGCCCACAGAGGCAGATTCGAGGACCAGGACGCGGACGCGACTCCGGGGATCTGGCTCACCCTTTCCCGCACGTCTTTGTAGAAGGCCTTGGTCTGCGTCTTTCCGAATCCCGCCTGCCCTGGATTGGTCATGAACGTGGCCAGATGGTCGGTTTGAAATCCAGGGTCGACGTCGTACGCCTTCTGGATACTCCGCAGAAACAGTGCGGCCGTGACCAGGAGAACAAAGGAGAACGCTACCTGCCCCACCAGTAACGTGTTCGCGAGCGTCACCCTCTGCCTGCCCCGGCCTGTTGTGCGCGCCTCTTCTTTCAAAGTTTCCGCTACATCGCCGCGCGAGGCTTTATAGGCGGGGATAATTCCGAACAAAAAGCCGGTGGCGAGCGAGATGACGAAGGCAAAAAGGAAAACGCTCAGGTCGAACTTCGGTGCGATAAAAGTCGAAGCCGAAGGCAGCATGCCGAATAGAAAATGCAGGCCCGTATAACCGATCCCTAACCCCACTACGCCGCTCAATAAACCCAGCAGAACGCTTTCGGTTAGCATTTGGCGCACGAGCCGGGGCCGGCTCGCCCCCATCGCCAGGCGCACAGCCATTTCCTGTCGACGCCCGGCCGCGCGGGCCAGCAGCAGGTTGGCTACGTTCGAACATGCGATCAGCAGCACGATTCCCACCACGATCAACAGCGCCCCACCGGCGAAAAAGAGGGTCGACGTTCCCAGGCCGGCATTGGCGAACAATGCGTCGCGAATCGGCCGGACCAGCACTTTGCGATTCTCGTTCGTGGCCGGATATTCGCGCGCCAGAGCCGCTGCCATCGTCGCCAGATTGGCTTGCGCCTCGCTTAGCGAGACTCCGGGCTTAAATCGTCCGACTCCCTGAAAAACCGTCTTGTCCCGATCGGTCAGCCCATTCTTCATCTCGTTCGGAAGTAGTTCTTCCGTCATCGCGGCAGGGATCCATAAATCGGGCCCCATGATTCCATTCACACCGATAAAATGCTGCGGCGTCGACGCCGATAATCGTGTATGCGCCGCTGTTCAGGCGCAGAACTTTCCCGATAATATCCGGCGCGGCGGCGAAACGGTTTTGCCAGGTTCCGTAGTTCAGCACGGCCACCAGCCCCTTTTCATCCGGGAAAAAGAAGCGCCCCATGACGGGCGTAATGCCAAGCGTCGAGAAATAGTTCCCCGTTGCCAATTCGGCGAACAGCCCCTCGGAACCTGCCTCCCCTTGAAGCGTGATCACGCGGGGAGACGTAAAGCCGGCGAGCGAGCTGAATACTTGATTTTTTGCCTGATAATCCTTCAGATCGGCGTAGGCAAGCCGTTTTGACTCACCGGCCGAAATCCATCCGAGCTCGCTGGGATTCCTAACGGGCAAGGGATTCAAAATCATCGTATTGATGATGGTGAACACCGTCGTATTCGCTCCGATGCCCAATGCGAGCGTCAGTACGACGAACAGAACGAACGTGGGACTTTTCCACATGGTGCGCACTGCGTATCGCAGGTCTCTCCAGAAATCCTCCACGAAGTTGCTGCTGCCGGTATCACCGATCGGGACTGGATCCTGCATAGAGCGTTTGTTTCTTATAGGATAGACATCATCCAATTCCGACATGGCGCAGCGGATGGCTTCGTTTTCTCCGGCGCCTGCGTTGCGCAGGTCGCGATAACGATCTTCCAGATGCTGAGCAAGCTCCAGCACCAGATCCTGCTCCGCGTCAGGCAGCCTTTTAGAGACCAGCAGTTTCCAGTCAGGCATGTTCAATCCCCGTAACTTGTTTCATCACCGCCACGAAGTCCTTCCAATTCTGTTGTTTGGAAAGAAGCTGCTGCTTTCCCCGCTCGGTCAAAGCGTAGTAACGGCGGCGCCTCTGCTCGGCTTTTTCCACCCAGCGGCCTTCAATCGTCCCTTCCTGCTCCAAACGGTGGAGAAGAGGGTATAAAGACGTGACGTGAAACTTAAGAGCCCCTCCCGATCGCATGGCAATCAGCTTCGAGATGTCGTATCCGTGGCGGGGTTGATTTTCGAGCAAAGATAACACCAGGAGCTCGGCGCTCCCCTTTTTCCACTCAGATTCTGGCGGCATATTATTCTGTCCCTTATATGGGACGCAAGTATAATGATTTTGTTCCGCTTTTTTTAGAGCTTGCGCAGCCGGACTTCCTCAATGGAATGGCCGGTGCCTTTTCGCAGAATCAATTGCGCCCGTTCCCGGGTGGGTTCGATATTCTCGCGCAGATTGGGGCCGTTGATCTGCCTCCAGATCGAATGAGCCTTGGCGGTCGCCTCGTCCCTGGTCAACTGGGAATATCGGTTGAAGTACGATTCGGGGTTGCGAAACACGGTCTCGCGGAGCTTGAGGAAACGGGAAACGTACCAGTTTTCAATGGTTTCCTCGTCGGCATCGATGTAAATGGAGAAGTCGAAAAAATCGCTGACGAAGATTCGCGAGCCTCGGCGTGCGTGCGCGGATTGAAGGACGTTCAATCCTTCGACGATCAGGACATCGGGCTGACTGACGGTTTGCGCGGCGCCGGGGACGATATCGTAAATCAGGTGCGAATAGACCGGCGCGGAGACTTCGCGCTTGCCGCTCTTGATTTCTGTCAGAAAGTGGACAAGGCGGCGTTGATCGTAGCTTTCGGGGAAGCCTTTACGGTTCATCAGGCCGCGTTTTTCGAGGACGGCTGTTGGAAAAAGGAACCCATCGGTGGTGACTAAATCGACTTTGGGGTGATCGGGCCAGCGCGAGAGCAGCGCCTGTAAAATGCGGGCCATGGTGCTTTTCCCGACAGCGACCGACCCGGCGATGCCGATGATGTAAGGGACTTTGGCGGGCAGATGGCCCAGGAAGGTATCGGTGGCTTTGTGCAGGGATTGGATCGCGCTGACATAAAGATTGAGCAGCCGCGAAAGAGGCAGATAAACTCCGGCGACTTCATCGAGCGAAATTTCTTCGTTGATGCCGCGGAGAGTGGCGAGATCGTTTTCAGTGAGCGGCAGAGGCGTCGAGGCGCGCAAACCCGCCCATTCCGTTCGCGAGAAGCGAAGGTACGGACTGATCGGCTCCACTTCGACTGGGGTGACCGGCAACACCTTCATCATAAACAAAAGGCCGGTTCGAGCCTTGGAGGGGAGCTCGAACCGGCCGTTGATCCCGCGGGCGAACTTGCGTTTACACCGCCAGGAACAAGGTATTGCCGCCGCGGTCCACCAGTAAGAGGACCTGATCGTCTTTCTTCGACGAGCCGACAGCTTGTGTATACTCTCTCATATTTGTGACCGTCCGGTGATTCACCTGTTGAATCACGTCGCCGGGCTTCAAGCCCGCGTCGGCCGCGTGGCTCGACGGATCTACTTCGCTGACCACAACACCCTTCGTTGTGGCAGGAATCTGCAGCTCCTGCGCTGCATCCGGTGTCAGATTTTCCACCGTTACACCCTGCAGGCTGCTGTCTGAGTCGGGCTTACTCACACTGGCGCGTTCCTCTTTAGTAGGATAATCGCCGAGCGTGACTGCAACGTTTTGCGTGCTGCCATCGCGCAGAACCTTCAGCGTGACGGTCTGGTTAGGATCGAGCATGCCGATCTTCGTGCGCAATTGGCCGGCGTCCGCGATGGGCTGCCCGTTCACGGCAACGATGACGTCACCCTGTTTGAGGCTGCTATGCGCGGCCGGGCTGTCAGGCGTAATTTCACCCACCAGCGCTCCGTTGGTATCGCTTACATGGAAGGCCTTGGCGAGCGCCGGCGTCACATCCTGAGGAAGGATACCGAGGTAGCCGTGCTGCACTTTTCCATGGGCCAGAATCTCGTCCATGTCATGGCGAGCCATGTTGATTGGAACCGCGAATCCGATGCCCTGGTTGCCGCCGGAATTACCGGCCAAAATCGCCGTATTGATGCCGATCAGATGGCCTTCATCGTCAACCAGCGCTCCGCCGGAGTTGCCGGGGTTGATGGGCGCGTCGGTTTGAATGAAGTCTTCCACCTGTTCGATTCCCAGATTTCCGCGGCCCGTCGCGCTAACGATGCCGGCCGTAACCGTTTGGCCAACCCCGAACGGATCGCCGATGGCCAGAACGATATCGCCGACTTCAACTTTGCTCGAATCGGCGAGCGTCAGAACCGGGAAATTGGAGCCGTCGATCTTGAGCACCGCGATGTCGGTGCGGGGATCGGTGCCCACTACGCGGGCTTTGAATTCCCGCTTGTCATGCAGCGTGACGGTTACTACGGTAGCTCCGTCAACTACATGGTTATTGGTCAAAATGTAGCCTTGCGGGCTGATAATGACGCCGGATCCCAGAGCTTTTTCGCTATGGGAACGCGGAGCCTGGAAGCCTCGCCCGTTAAACCCTTGACCGTTGCCGAAGAACTGGCGGAACATATCGTCGGAGCCGTCGGGCATCTCCATCGCTGTCTGCTTCACCATTTTCGAAGTTGAAATATTGACCACCGCCGGAACTACCCGCTTGACCACCGCGGAATACCCGCGGCCGGCAGCGGCTTCGGACCGGGCGGCGGTTTTAATGGTCGGGGCCGGATTTTCCGCTGCCCGTAAACCATAGAAACCAGTGACCGCCAGTGCGGTCGCCATTGCGGCCGTCGCCATCCAGCGGCGGCCCCTGAAGAACTCGCTTTTCATGTCCACTACCTCCATAACCATAGTGAAGGAGGAGGGAGTTCGAACCCATAGCCTCTATTGGGTAGATTGGGTCCCGACTATCGGCTAGGAAGAAAAACTCTTTCACAGGCTGAAGCCTGTGCCACCGTGCTCTCCATGTAACCAACATCAGGTGGCACAGACTTTAGTCTGTGTTTCAGCAGGTAAGAGCTGTAACTTAGGCGGGGGGTTTATCGCGGCTCATTATATGGTGCAGGGCGAAGGGTACTTCGTCGGGATGCGCGGCGCACCAGGCTACGATGCGTTCGAGCTTGACGGAATCGTCGGCGATGGCGCTGATGCTGATCAGCTCTTCTTCGATAATCTGCGGGTCACGCATGAATTTCCAGCATGGCACATCGCAAGTCATCGGGAGCGGTCAACATAATTATGGCGTCGCTGCCGGAGGGACGCGGCGCTTGGTTGCGTGTTCGAAGGCGTAGGCGATTTCGAACAGCCTCGGCTCGCTACAGGATGCGCCGGTGAAGCCTACTCCGAAGGGCATTGGTTTGGCGTGGAAATTTTCGGGGAACGGCTGCTGGGCCGGTGAATTGGGGACCATGCCGAAGGGCACCACGATAATCGGATATCCCGCGCGTGCCGCCAGATCGGCGCCGCTTAATCCCGGTGTCAGAATTGCATCCAGATGGTTGGCATTGAGCACGGCGTCGATTCCGTTGGTCCGGCTGAGAAGAATGTCCTTCTTCACGTCGGCTTCATTGCGGGCGCGGTCTGCTTCCAGATCCATCTCGTCTGAGATGTCGATTCTGGATTGGCCGAACTTGATCGCGCCTGCTTTCACATGATTCAGATTCCACTGGCGCAGCTCGGTCAGGGTTTTCACCGGAGCGGACGGACCCAGGCTCGCCAGCCAGTTATTGAAATCGCGCTTCATGCCGTACTTGAAGTTCACGGAGCAGTTGTCGTCCTTGCCCTTCGCCTGATTGGCGCCTGAACAATATCCCCACAAGGGGAAGTTATTCTTCGGATCCTTATCGATGAAGCTGGGAATATCGGCGGGGTCGACCACTTCGGCGCCCTGAGCTTTCAGAACCGCGATGGCTTCGGCCATGACCTTGGCTTGATCAGGATTCAACCCGCGGCGCTCACGCGTTTCGCCCGGCAGAGTGATGCTGTCGTAATAAAACGCGCGGGGAATGCCGATGCGCGCGCCTTTGAGCGCCCCTGCTTTGAGAAACTTCGTGTAGTCATGGCCCGGAGGCGCGGTGCAGGATTTGGTCGCCGGATCTTTCGGGTCGGGCGCAGCGCTTTCGAGAACGCCCAACAGAATGGCCGCGTCGGCCACGGTTCTGGTCATGGGACCCGCGGTGTCATGATCCGCGGTGATCGGAATCACTCCGTAGCGGCTGATGCGTCCGATGGTGGGCCGCAGCCCGACCAGCATGGCTTGATTCGCGGGACTGATGATGGAGCCTCCGGTATCGGAGCCGATATTTCCCGCCCACAGGCTGGCGGCGGTGCCGGCTCCGGAGCTCGATCCGCCGGGTGAGAGAACGGCGCGGCCGTCGCCAGTCGACTCGCGTGGATCTCTGCGCGGATCGTAGGGATTGAACCCAAAACCCGCCACTGCGTTGTACGCAGGCATGGGAGTGGGCGCGCCTGCCACCCAATTGGCCAGCTCAATCAGAGTGGTCTTCGCGATGATGATCGCTCCGGCGGCGCGCAGGTTCCTGGTGAGTGTCGCCTCGTAAGGAGGAACGTAGCCATCGAATGCGAGCGCGCCTCCGGTGGTGGGCATATCGGTGGTCTGAATATTGTCTTTGAGGGCTATCGGGATGCCGTGCAGAGGTCCGCGAATCTTGCCCTGGGCTCGCTCGCGGTCGAGCTGCTCGGCTTCCTTTAGCGCGTTTGGATTAATGGTGATCGCGGCGTGGAGCGTGTGATCGTAAATCGCGATGCGGATCAGGTACTGGTTTACCAGGTCGCGCGAGGTGACGCGTTTTTGCTCCATGGCGGCACGCATTTCGGGGATGGTGGCTTCGACTACGGAGAAGGGCTTCTGACCGAGGAGCAGGGCGGCTGAAAAGAGGATGGCGAGGAATTTCATTGAGATCCATTGTAGTGTAGTGGGCCTTAAGAAGCCGCCTGGAAAGGGCGGCTGCCGCCAAAATTGGCCGCCCCACAAGAAACGTCGACGCTCCCGAAAACATCGGGCGCTGGGCTGAGCGGACCCCATTTTTCGCACTTTTTCAGAACACGCGAGCAATTGGCATCGGATTCGGGGAAACGACACCACCGGACTCGGGGTCTAGGGAGATATGAGATATCGTGTGGCGTTCACTAAGCGGGAAGATTCGGCCATGCGCCCTAGCGCGGAGCTCGATTTGAACCTCTCGGATGGCGTCGTGGCGGAGAAGGTTTTGGTGGAAGAGATCGAATCCGAAGCCGAGCATCTGGAGGACGGCCTCGATGAAGACGATGCGTTCCTCGGCGTCGCAGCCGCCGAAGTCTGGGAGTATGAGGTGGTTGACGCCCGCAAACAGGAGTTTGAGCTAGCCTTGCAAAACTCCGACCTGGTGCTTGAATCCGAGGTGGTCGACGATACAGTGACCGAGCCCTCTGAGGCGGCCGGGAACCGGCTTCCCCAAGACAGCGTTTTTCCAGGAAAGGTGCAACCGGAAGATCTTTCCGACGACGAGTTAACCATCAAGAAGGCCGACGACCCCACTTTAGGGCTCACTTAGTCTAGTCGAAACAAAGCTGTGAACAGCGTCTCTAAAGGTTTATGGACGACCTTACCCGGCGTACATTCCTTGGAGCGGCCGTCGTCTCGAGCGTCGCGATCGGGGAGCTCGAAGCCCAGCCGCAGACCGCGCCATGTTCGCTCACTATTAATAATGTTCGTCACGATCTGAACATTGAGCCGCGGGTTACGATGCTGGACCTTCTACGCGAGCATCTGCACATGCCCGGGACCAAGAAAGGCTGCGATCACGGGCAGTGCGGCGCATGCACGGTGATTATTAATGGCGAGCGCGTGATTTCCTGTTTAACTCTGGCGGTTACGCGCGACGGCGATTCCATCACCACCATCGAAGGGCTCGCGTCGGGCGATCAATTGCACCCGATGCAGGCGGCTTTTTTGGAGCATGACGGATTTCAATGCGGGTTCTGCACATCGGGGCAGATCTGTTCTGCGGTCGCGATGCTGGACGAAGCGCATAAAGGAATGCCGAGCGTAGTGACCCGCGATTTATCACATGACGGGCGAATGGAGCTGACGGACGCGGAGATCCGGGAGCGCATGTCGGGCAACATTTGCCGCTGCGGAGCCTATCCGAATATCGTGGCGGCGATTCGCGCGGTTGAGGCCAGGTCATGAACGCGTTCACCTACAAGCGATCGGCTACCGTCGATGACGCGCTGGTTTCGATCAAGACCCAGGACGCAAAATTCCTGGGCGGGGGAACGAACCTGGTCGACTTGATGAAGAACGGAGTGGAACATCCGGCGGCGCTGATCGACGTGACCCGGGTTCCACTCACCAACATCGAACCGCATGGGGACGGTGTGCGCATCGGCGCCATGGTTCGAAATTCGGCACTGGCGAGCCACTCTTTGATTCGCGATCAGTATCCGGTGCTGGCGAAGGCTCTGCTCTCTGGTGCCACGCAGCAAATTCGCAATATGGCGACGGTGGGCGGCAATCTGTTGCAGCGGACGCGCTGTTTTTATTTCTACGATCCGAGTTATAAGGAATGCAATAAGCGCGTTCCCGGTTCGGGCTGCGCCGCACTAAAAGGATATAACCGCATCCACGCAATCCTGGGTGGGAGCGAACACTGCATCGCCACGCATCCGAGCGATATGGCGGTTGCTCTTGCGGCTCTGGAGGCGGTGGTCCAGGTGAAAGGGCCGTCGGGGGAGCGATCGATTCCTCTAGCGGAATTCTACCGGCTGCCGGGTCAGACTCCGCACATTGAAACGGCGTTGAAGCACGACGAGCTGATCACGTCGGTCGATCTGCCCGCGCCCGCGGGGCGGAAATGGAATTACGTAAAAGTGCGGGATCGCAACTCCTATGCGTTCGCGCTGGTATCGGTGGCGAGCGTGGTGGACGTGGACTCGGCGAACCGGATTCGCACGGCTCGAATCGCCCTGGGTGGCGTCGCGCCGCGGCCGTGGAGAGTGGTCGAGGCGGAGCGTTCGCTGACCGGCAAGGAAGCCAACGAGGCGAGCTATCGGCAGGCGGCGGAGATCATCGTGCGAGGCGCGCAGACGCATCGTTACAACGCGTTTAAGGTCGAGCTTGCGCGGCGTAGCGTGGTCCGGTCGCTCACCGATGCGGTTCAAGGAGAATCCCATGCCTGATGCGATCGGCCAGCCTCTGACTCGCGTCGATGGACGGTTGAAAGTTACTGGAAAGGCCCAGTATACGGCGGATTGGAATATTCCCAATGTGGCGCACGCGGTGCTGGCCACCAGCACGATCGCGAAGGGGCGAATCGTTTCGATCAATACAGCTAACGCCGAAAAAGTGCCGGGCGTGATTGCGGTGCTGACTCATAAGAATAGAATGAAGCTGGCGAAGGATCCCAGCAAGGTGACGCCGTCGTCGCCCGCGGATCGCGCTCTGCAATTGTTGCAGGACGACCGGGTTCTTTACGGCAATCAGCCCATCGCGGTGGCTGTCGCGGAGACGTTCGAAGCGGCGGTGGAGGCGGCGCGGCTGATTACGGCGCAGTACGCGGAGGAACCGCCGGCCGTTCGGCTGGATCAGGGATTACCGCACGCCTATATTCCGAAAAAAGTGGGAGGCGCGGGAGATCCGGGCGCCAGCAGCCGCGGCGATTTCGACGGGACTTATCCGCACGCGGAGACGCGCATACAGCAGGTGTACACCACGCCGTTTCAAACCCATTCGCCGCTGGAGCCTCACGCCACCATCGCCGTGTGGGAGGGGACGGACAAGCTGACGCTTTACGACGCTTCCCAGGGGATTTTCGGAGATCGCAAGCGCGTGGCGGAGCTGCTCGGCTTGGAGCCTGAGAATATTCGGGTGATCTCTCTGTTTCTGGGCGGAGGGTTCGGCAGCAAGGGGCCTTGCTGGTCTCACACCATGATCTGCGCGATGGCTGCGCGGGAGGTGAAGAGACCGGTGAAACTCGTCGTTCGGCGTCCGCAAATGTTCGGGCCGGTGGGCTGCCGCTCGGCTACGCATCAGACCATTTCGGCGGGCGCGGGATCCGACGGGAAGCTGTCGGCGCTAAAGAACGAGACCATTTCCCATACTTCGACGTTCGACGAATTTACGGAAACCGCGACGCTGCCGACGCGGATGCTCTATTCGGTACCGAACAATTCGACGGTGCAGAAGCTGATCCGCTCAGACATTGGTACGCCATCGTATACGCGCGCACCTGGTGAGGCACCGGGAACGTTCGCGCTTGAAGTGGCGATGGATGAGCTGGCGGTGAAGCTCAAGATGGATCCTCTCGAATTGCGTCTGAAAAACTACGCGGAGAGGGATGAAGAGAAGAAGCTGCCGTGGTCCGGCAAATCGCTGCGCGAGTGCTATTTGAAGGGCGCGGAGAAGTTCGGATGGTCCGGCAGAAAGCCCGAGCCCCGATCCATGAGTGAGGGCCCCGACCTGATCGGCTGGGGAATGGCGACGGCGGTGTATCCGGCGCGGCGGAGTCCCGCTTCGGCGCTGGCACGATTGAATGCGGATGGTACGATCCTGGTCGAGGCCGGTTCCCAGGATTTGGGCGGAGGCACCTACACGATCATGACCCAGATCGCGGCGGATGCGGTGCGCGTGCCGGTCACCTCAGTGATTTTCAAGCTCGGCGATACGCGCTATCCGGAGACGCCGGTATCCGGCGGATCGCAAACCGCGGCGACCGCGGGCACAGCGGTCAGAGAAGCGGGGATTGCGCTGCGCCAGAAGATATTCGACATGCTGATGTCGGATTCGAAATTCGCCGGCTCTGGAGCGGCGGTGTCCGATATGTCCATCTCCAACGGCAACGTCACGGTTCGAGGGCGGAGCAAGTCGATTCGCGACCTCGTGTCAGGCGGCGGGCAGCAGTATATCGAAGCGCGAGCCTCGACCAAACAGAACGAGGAAACCAAGGAATATTCGATGTTCTCCTTCGGCGCGCAGTTCGCGGAAGTGAGAGTCGACAGGGACCTGGGTCAGATCAAGGTGTCGCGCATGGTGGGCGCATTCGGGGCGGGAACCATTTTGAACGCCAAGACGGCGCGTAGCCAGCTCATGGGCGGAATGATCTGGGGCATCAGCTTCGCGTTGCTGGAACATACGACTTATGATGAACGCCTGGGGCGCATCGTCAATAATAATCTCGCG
This sequence comes from Bryobacterales bacterium, assembly GCA_963698105.1. Classification (GTDB taxonomy): domain Bacteria; phylum Acidobacteriota; class Terriglobia; order Bryobacterales; family Bryobacteraceae; genus Palsa-187. The sequence continues at coordinate 269,042 of CAVOPN010000010.1, read as the reverse complement.
GAATATCATGTTCCGACCAATGCCGACGCGGGCGTGATCGATGTTTTGTGGATCGACGAACCGGATCCGCACGTGAGTCCGATGGGAGCAAAGGGCATCGGCGAAATCGGGATTACGGGTTCGGCCGCCGCGGTCGCCAACGCGATTTATCATGCTACCGGCAAAAGGGTGCGCGATCTGCCGATCACGCCGGACAAACTTTTATAACAAAGGAGGTAAGGATGGCAGCTAAGAAAAAAAGCACGGGAAAAAAGAAAGTCCACAAGGTAATGAGCGAGTATAAGCACGGCAGCCTGAAATCGGGCAAAGCCGGCAAGGGCGGCAAAGTAAAGAGCCGCAAACAGGCCGTGGCAATCGCGCTCAGTGAGGCGCGCAGCTCCGGCGCCAAAATTCCCAAGAAAAAGAAATCCAGTTAGCGCAAGTCAGCCGCTAGACTGAGGATATGAAGAGCCGCCCTCTGGATGGTTGTTGAATGGGATCGCATCCCGAGCCTCCCATCGACCAGTTGAAGCGCCGCATCGAACAGTTGGAATTTCGCCTGCAAGAAAAAGAGTCCGTGACTGGTTTGACCAGCGAGCAGCAGGCCCGGCAAACCGCGGAGCTGTTGAATCGCGTGGGGCCGATGCTGGTTCGCGAGCTGGACCTGGAAAAACTGGTCCAGAGTGTTACCGATATCGCCACCAAGCTGGTGGCAGCGGAATTTGGCGCGTTTTTCCATAACGTGACCAATGAGCGCGGAGAGTCGTACATGCTGTACTCCTTATCGGGCGTGCCCCGGGAGGCGTTTTCCCGCTTCCCGATGCCGCGCAATACCGCAGTTTTCGCGCCGACCTTTGGCGGCGAAGGTGTAGTGCGTTCATCCGACATCACGCAGGATCCCCGCTACGGTCACAGCGCCCCGCACCACGGCATGCCTCAGGGACATCTGCCGGTCAAAAGCTATCTGGCCGCTCCGGTGGTTTCGCGGTCCGGAGAAGTGCTGGGTGGACTTTTTTTGGGCACTCCGTAGCGGGTGTGTTCAGCGCGCAGCACGAAGAAATTATCACCGGCATCGCGGGTCAGGCCGCAATCGCGATGGATAACGCGCGATTATTCGAGCAGGCCCAATGGGTGCAGGCCGATCTTCAAAGAGCGAATGAAGAGCTGCGCCGCGCCAATCGCGATCTGGAGACTTTCGCCTATTCGGCGAGCCACGATTTGCAGGAGCCTCTGCGCAACGTCGCCCTGAGCGCCCAGTTATTGGAGCTTCATGCAGGGAACAACTTGGATGCCTTCCAGAGGGGGTTTCTCAATTCCATTCTCGAAGGCGCCCGCCGGATGGAAACCCTGATGAAGGATTTGCTGACCTACATTCAGGCGATCAGGTTTGCCGATGGTCCCGCCTCCAATATTTCCAGTCAAGAAGTTCTTCAGGACGTGCTGGAGACTCTAAAAAAACGCATCGAAGAATGCGCAGCGACCGTGACGGCAGGGGATCTTCCCCTGATTGCCATGCACGAAATTCACTTGAGCCAGCTGTTTCAAAATCTGATTGGCAACGCTCTCAAATATCGATCGCCGGAGGCACCTCGTGTCCATATTTCATCCAAGCAGGAAGACGGCTGGACCATCTTCACCGTGGCCGACAACGGAATCGGAATCGAGCCTAAGTACGCGGAGCAGATCTTCGGTCTGTTCAAGCGACTGCATCCCCGGGACGATTATCCCGGCAGCGGAATCGGACTGGCCATTTGCCAGCGCATCGTGGAACAGTACTCCGGGCGAGTATGGCTTGATCGATCTGAGCCGGGCGCCGGGTCTACCTTCGCGTTTGCAATTCCCGATCGACGAAACGGGTAGTGAAGGGAAGTCCTCGTCCAAATCACCACGGACGGCCACCATCTTGCTTGTCGAGGACAACCGCAATGACGTTTATATCATCCAGGAGATCTTGAAAAGATCGGGCCTTGACGCGCACTTGCAAGTAAGCTCCGACGGCGACCAGGCCCTAAAACTTTGGGACACCATCGAAAACGATGCGGAGGCTCCCTGTCCGCAGCTGGTGCTGCTGGACCTGAATCTTCCCAAAGCGTCCGGCGTCGAGATCCTGGCCCGGATCAGGCGTGGGAAACGGTGCGCCGCAATTCCAGTGGTGATCGTGACTTCTTCGAAATCCCCCCTCGATCTGGCGGCGACCCAGGCGCTGGGAGCCTCGGCATATTTTCAGAAGACAGCGGATCTGACTGAATTCATGGAACTTGGGAGGGTAATCCTCGAGCTGCTTCCTACGAAGTAAAAATTTTATGTTTTGAGGTAACAACCAAGAGCTCAGCGGTATCATTACAGCGGATAGAAGTATGTCGCCTTGGGACAAACTCCTCGAACGCCCGGACCCGCACGGACACCTGGTCCAGCTTTATAGCGGCGATGAGGAGTCGCTTGCCCGCAACGTCGGCCAATATCTGACAGAGGGTTTTAAGCGGCGGGAAGGCCTTCTGGTGATCGCGGAACCAGAGAATTGCGAATTATTCCGCCGGCAGTTGGCACAAGGGGTCGAGGACGTGGATCTCGCCGTCCGCAACGGGCAGATTTGTTTTGCCGATGCCCAGGAAACCTTGTCGCGCTTCATGCACAACGGGCAGCCGGATTGGAATCGGTTTGAAGTCGTCGTGGGAGCGGCCATGGCCCAGGTTCGTCCGAAGCTGGCCGGCGGAGGATTGCGGGCTTACGGCGAAATGGTCGGGATTCTGTGGAGAGCCGGTCAGTTCTCAGCCGCGATTCGCCTGGAACAATTCTGGAACAAACTGCTGGGACGGTCTTCTTTCAGTCTGTTCTGCGGATACGCCATTGACGTTTTCGGCAAAGATTTTCAGATGGCGCACCTGGATGCGCTGCTGTGCGCGCATACTCACCTGCTTCCGGGCTCGGCCGGACATTTGGAACCTGCGATTAACCTCGCCATGGATGAAATTCTGGGGACTTCTGCACACGACCTGAAAATATTGATTAAGGCGAACTTCCGGCCGTCCTGGGCGGTTATGCCGAAGGGCGAATCGACCATTCTTTGGTTGCGCAATAATCTTCCGGGCCACGCGGATCAGATCCTGGCCCGCGCCCGCGAGCACTATCAGGTTATGCGTTCAGCCGCCTGACCTGGCTTAATATGGATTCGCTCCTGTTGATTCATAACGATCTCGAGAAGGCCGGGGCACTGAGTAGCGTTTTTAACCAAGCCGCGCCGGATGTTGTCCTTTCGGTGGCTCGGGACACTCAGGAAGTCCGCCGCCATCCGATACCGGCGATGATTCTTTTGGATCTGGACCACGGCTCGCCGTTCGCGATATTGCAGTGGCTGAAATGCACCGAAGGTTACGAGCAAATCCCGGTAATCGCGCTGGCGTCCTCGGCGGATTCGAGCGGCGTAAATGAAGCCTACAAGTTTGGGGCGAATTCGTGCGTCCTGAAACGCGAAGGCGAAATCGCTTCAGAGGTCGCGCGCGGTATTGGAACTTACCTCAGAGTCCTGAAGAGTCACGCTCAGACGGCTTGAGATCGTGCCTCAAATTCGCATTCTCCTCGCTGACGATCACACGATTATCCGCTCCGGACTGCGTTTGCTATTGGATCAGCAGACCGACTTCAAGGTGGTCGCCGAGGCCAGCGACGGACGCGAGGCGGTGGAGCAAGTTGCCAAGCTTCATCCCGAGGTAGCTGTTCTCGACATCGGGATGCCACAATTGAACGGCATCGAGGCGACGCGACAGATTGCGGATAAGGAACCGGACACCAAAGTCGTGATCCTGAGCATGCATGCGGATGAGGGATACGTACTGCGCGCGCTTAAGGCCGGAGCTCGCGCGTACATTCTGAAAAATTCGGCGGAAGCGGACCTGATCCGGGCGGTGCGGACGGTCGCGGATGGCAAATCTTTTTTCAGCCCGGTGATCAGCAAAATGCTGCTCGAGGATTACGTTCGCCAAATTCGCGATAAGCACGTCGAGGATAGCTACGATCTGCTCACCCCGCGGGAGCGTGAAGTTCTCCAGCTTCTGGCCGAAGGTCGCACCAATAAGGAAGTCGCCAACCTTTTGAAATTGAGCGTCTACACCGTGGACGCGCATCGCGGCAATATCCTCCAGAAACTGAACCTTCACGGAGTTCCGGAAATGATTCTCTACGCGGTCCGCAAAGGGATCATACAGTAACCGGAATCGGAAGGCGGGCGCGCAGCTCGGTTCCTTTTCCGGGCGTCGACCGGATATCGAGCTGCCCGCCAAGCTGCCGGACGCGCTCCTCCATCCCGAGAATTCCCAGGCCTCGCGTCTTTTCCGCATCGAATCCCGACCCGTCGTCTTCCACGCTCAGCAACAGCGAATTTCCTTCCTCTCGTACTGTCACCACCGCGCTCTTAGCTCCGGAATGGCGAGCCACATTGTGCAGAGCCTCCTGCACCACGCGATAAATACAGGTGCGCATGTCGTCCGAAAGAGTGTCCGGCAGATCATTCGCGGAAACGGTCACTTTGATGCCGCTTCTGCGCGAAACTTCGCGGGCCTGCCATTCGAGCGCGGGTATCAGCCCCAGGTCGTCCAGCATCGAGGGCCGCAGCAGGAGGGCGATATCGCGAATCGAGTTGACGCTCGAATCGGCGAAATTTCTAATATTGTCCAGGTAATGAAGACTGACCGAATCGTCAGGCGGGATCCGTTTCGCCAGATTCGCTGTTTCTACAAGAACGGCGTTCAGCGTCTGGCCCACCTGATCGTGCAGCTCGCGCGAAATGGTCCGCCGCTCCGTTTCCTGCGCATGCACCAGGCGAGCCGATAATTGTCCCAGCGCGGTGCGCGCTTTAAGAACCTCAAGGTACCGCCGCCGGTTTTGCCGTTCGATACGAAAAACATACACCGAGCAACCCGCCGCTAGCAGAAGCGCCGCAATCAGGCCAAGGCCGAGCGCCATGCTTAATCGCGAGCCTAGCTGCTCGAATTGTCCCTCGACCTGCGCTTCGGTCCAGGCAGCCTGTTGGCCGTCGAGGCCTTGCAGCTGCGTGGTGATCTCTACAAACGAAGCCTCCAACGGAAGCATCTCGTCCCTTTCGTCCGCCATCGAAGTGAGCGCGCGGCTCAACCGCTGCCAGTGCTGATCGAGCAAGCCGCTAAGCCGGGTGATTTCCACCTGTTCCGCACTCGTGCTAGAGCGATAGTTGGCTAAATCGTAGGCGGAGCGCAGCCGCGCGTCCTGCACTTTCGCCAGATAATCGTCCGCTTTGCGACGCCCCGAATCGAGCATGCAATCGCCCAGGTAAGTGTGGCACAACACCACGGAGGAACGGATCGCCGAAATATGATTCGTTCGCTCCAGCGTTTCCTGCCGCAAAACCTTATTTTCAGTTCGCATGGCGCCGAGCAAGCGTACGGCGTCAACGGTTGCAGCAAGAAAAATGAGAGCGATCCCGCCCAAACCGGCGATAAGAACCCAGCGCAGGCGTCCCGAATCCTCTTCACTCGCGATGGTTTCCGGCAAAACCGTCCTCTGCTTCCAGTCTATCGAACACCGCTCGGCAGAGATATCCCCTCCGTCGGCTAGTCAGCAGTCATACGACTTTGCAATGAGCGCGCCAGGTGATGGAAGCATCTCTCATTTGATACCGATTTTCAGGGTATCGAGCGTGTTGGCCGTGGCACGATCGAGGTTGGCGGCGGCCACGCCCAGGTCAGCTTGCGCCCGTACTTCGCGGGTGCGCGCGACAATCAGATCGGTCTGCCTTTGCAGCACCAGAAACACAGTCGAAGTGCCGGCTTGGAACTGGCGCTCTTCGCTTGCGTACTGCTCTTCCGCCGATTGGCGCGCCAGAACCGCGGCTGCATAGCGCGCCTGCGCCGAGGAAGCGGTTTGCAGGGAATTGCGCACGTCGGCCTCAATCAGCATTTCCGCCTGTTCACGAAGCGCGCGGAGACGCTTTCCCTCCGCGGCGGAAATGGCGGCGTTCGCCTCCGCTGTACGATTGCGAATCGGAATCGAGATATTCAGGCCCACCTGTACCGTGGGAAATGTAGCGGCTCCGATATTTACCCACGATTGTCCGTAGCCTCCAATCAGATTCGGAGGAACCGTACTCGCAAACAACGAAGTATCGAGCGGAGGCACGCCGGCAAGTTGCGAAAGCTGATTTAACTGCGCGATCATGGCGCCAAAAGCGCCGGTAATGGGATTCGATGCCTGCGAAACGGCCAGCCCCGAAAGGCCGGCGAGGCTGGCATTCGCGAACAGATCGATGCGCGGCTTCGACAGCTCCTGATTGAGCCGCGCGTCCAGCTTATTAATTTCGATCGACAGATTGCTCTGCTTCAATTCCGGCCGCGTGGCGATCGCCTGCTTCGTAGCCGCGGCCAGATCCGGCATCGCGATGCTGGAGGGCGCGGCGGTTTCGGGAATCAACGCCATACCCCAAATCAGATCGCTGCGATTGGGCGCGATCATCTGCTTCAAGTTATTTTCATCCCGCGTCAGCGCTTCCTGCGCGAGAAAAACGTTTTCGCGAAACGTCGCCATCTGCGTCTGCGCGGCAACCACGTCGATCCGTGCCAGGAGTCCCTGCTCCGCTTGCCGCCGGTTGCTCGCGAACTGCTGCTCCGCTAGACGCACGGCTTCAATCTGCACATCGAGATTTCGGCGCGCATAATCCAGCTCCCAATAGGCCTGCACGGCTTGAGTGACGATCTCAATCACTCTCTGCCGCAACTGCTCCGCGCTCAATCCGCGGTTTTGCAAAGCCACTTGCAGGCGATGGCGATTCTCGTCGTAGCGCAGACCCCTCCACAGCGGCTGCGTGAGCTTGATCCCGATGTTCGATGGATACTGCGGGTTCAGGGAAAGAAATTGGTTGTCGCTATTGATGCGGGAGGTGGAAAGGTCCAGCTCATAAGTTCCGCCCAGCCACGGCGACGAACCGCTGAGGGACGGCGTCAGGTCCAACTGCTTGGTCGTGAGTTTTCCGTTCGGTCCGCCGCTCAGCGACGATGCCGCGGGCGAAACGCTCTTCAAATCGTCGGCCCTCAGACCCACCACCGGGTCGAAATATCCGCGCGCCGCTTTGACGCTGTAGCCGGCTTCATCGAGAACAATGCGGGACACCGCGAGATCGCGATCGTTTGATAAAGTGCGCTCCACCACTTCCTGGAGGCTGATTTTCCGTTCGCCCAGAACGCCCACGCGCGAAGGAATTGTCAGCGAATCGATTTGTGGCAGCTGCGGAGATGGCGGATCCTGAGCCCGCATGGGAATCGCGAGCAACATAAGGAGCAGGAACATCGCGAACCGTCCGCGCAAATGTTTAAATCCGGCGGAAATTCCGCGCACGTAGGAGTGCTCCGCGATATCTTCAAAGATCGAATAGAAGACCGGCACCGCCAGCAGCGTGAGCACCAGGCACAGCAACTGTCCGCCCGCCACCATCACGCCGATCGTTCGGTTCGTCGACGATCCGGCGCCCGTCGACAATACCAGCGGGATCATGCCGGCGACCAGCGCTACCGTTGTCATCAAAATAGGCCGCAGCCGGTCGCGATTGGCCTGCATAATCGCATCGTGGCGATTCATTCCACCGGCGCGCAGCCCGTTCATATGATCGATCTGCAAAATCGCATTCTTCTTCACGATGCCGAATAACAGCAGCAATCCGAGTCCGGAGAAAATATTGAAACTCTGGTTCGCGATCAGCAGCGAAAGGATTCCGAAGGGTACCGCCAAAGGCAACGTCAGCAAAATCGTAATCGGATGCAGAAAGGATTCGAACTGCGCGGCCAGCACGATGTACATGAAGATGAAGGTCAGCGAAAACGCGAGAATGAAATAGTAGCCGGTGCGCTGTAATTCCTTCGATGTGCCGCTGGGACCATACGAATATTCCGGGTCCATGTTGAGCGACTTCGCGTCCGCGGCGACCTGGCTCAAAATGGCGGCCTGCGATCCGCCCACGAGCATATTGCCGGTGAGCGTAACCTGCCGCTGACGATTCAGTCGATTGATGGACGATGGCCCAGTCCCGCTGCGAATTGCCACCACTTCATTGAGGCCCACCGAGCCCTTCTTCGTCGAAGGAACGGTCATCTTCTCGAGCCCCTCCACCGTCCCCCGCGACCCTTGCTGCGCGCGCACCACCACGTCGTATTGATCGTCCCCCGTATTGAACGTCGAAGCCGTCTGGCCGGCGACCAGCGTATTGATCGCCTGCTCGATATTCTCGACCGAGACGCCCAGATCGGCCGCCCGCGCGCGATCGATATCCACGTGAACCTCGGGCTTGCCGCTGCGCAGAGTCGAATCCGTGTCCGTGAATTTCGGAATCGTTTTCATCTTCGCCAGCAGTTCATCGGAATACTCGGTAAGCTTCTGAAGATCGGGACCTTGAATGAAAAACTGAATGTCGGCGTTGCTTTGTCCATTCGCAATCGCGTTCACCAACTCGACGCTCGATCGGATTTCCGGCGGAAATTGCTTCAGCATATCGCGCGTCCTCTGCATCAACTGCTGCTGCGACAATTTGCGCTGGTCCATATCGACCAGCTTGACGAACGTCGTCGCGTTGTTGACGGAACGGTCCGTGCCTCCGCCCACCGTGGCGAGCGTATGCTGGACTCCCGGCAGTTGCCGGATCTCCTGCGAAATGCGCTCTACAAGGTTTGTGGTCGCGGCCAGCGAGGTGCCTTCCGGCGTGCGCACCAGCACGTTGAATTGCGATTGATCGTCCACCGGCACGAAGTTCTTTCCCACCACCATGAATAAAGGCACGATGCTCAAAATCACGACGACGCAAAGCAGCATCACAGTCTTACGATGCCCCATCGCCCAAGCCAGCCACTTCGTATAATTCCGGTCCAGTATCCGGAAGAAAAACGATTCTTTCGAGCCATGATCTTTTTCCGGCTTCTTCACGAATCGCGAACACAGCATCGGCGTCAGCGTGAACGACACCAGCAGCGATACCGCAATCGCGAACGCGGAGGTGAGCCCGAAGGAGCTCATGAACCGCCCCACGATGCCTCCCATGAAACCCACGGGAAGGAAAACCGCAAGCAATGAGAGCGTAGTCGCCATCACCGCGAAGCCGATGTCGCGTGTCCCTTCGATCGCGGCCTCAAAGGGCGACATCCCCTTCTCTTCCATGAAGCGATAAATATTTTCGAGCACGATAATCGCGTCGTCGATCACGATGCCCACCATCAGCGTCAGCGCCAGCATCGTAATCTGGTTCAGCGTGAATCCCGCGGCCGCCATCAGTGCAAAGGTCGAGATGATGGATGTCGGAATCGCCACGGCCGCGATCAGAGTGGTGCGGATATTCGCCAGAAACAGGAAGATAATGATCGACGCAAAGATGCTTCCTTCAATCAGGTGATGGCGGATATTATTCACCGAAGCTTCGATGAAAACGGATTGATCGGTGATCACATCGGCCCGTATATCTTTCGGAAGCAGCGCCACGATCTCCTTCAGTCGCTGCTTGACCTCCGTGGCCGTCGCGACCGTGTTCTCCCCGGATTGCTTCGCCACCACCAGCGTCACCGCCGCGATGCCATCCAGCCTGGCCGCCGTGCGCGGTTCTTCATAGCTATCCTCCGCGTAGCCGATGTCGGAGATCTTGACGACATAGCCTCCGCGATTCACGATCGCAATTTGGTTGAACTGCGCGGGCTCCATGACCTTGCCCGTGGTTCGAACCGTAAATTCCTTGGCCCCGGCATTCAGACTGCCTCCGGGTAATTCCAGATTCTGCTGCCGCACGGCGTTGAACACATCGGTGACGGTCAGGTTGTAGGCGCGCAAGCGATCCGGGTCCACCACCACGTGAATCTCGCGCCGGGCTCCGCCTAGGATCGTAACCTCGCCCACACCCTTCGCGTTTTCAAGCTGCTGCTTGATCCTCTTATCGGCGATCAGCGTAAGATCGCGGATGGAGCGAGGCGCGGAGACAGCGATCTGAATCACCGGCGCGGCATCGGGGTCCAGCTTCTGCACCACCGGAGGCTTCGCGGTCAGCGGCAGGTCGGCGACGATCAAATTCACCTTGTTCTGAATTTCCTGGGCAGCGATGTCGCCGTTTTTTTGGAGCAGGAAGCTGACGATGACCACGGAGCGGCCCTCAGACGATGTCGACCGCACCTCGTCAATCAGACTGATCGTGTTCACCGCGTCTTCCACTTTCTTCGTGATCTCTGTTTCCACTTCCTCCGGCGAAGCTCCCGGATCGGCGACGGTAATCGTGACCGCAGGAATATCTACCTTAGGAAACAGATCCACGCCGAGCGAAAAATAGCAGAAAACGCCCACCACCACCAGCGCGAGAATCAGCATCGTGGTGAACACGGGCCGCCGGACACACAATTGAGCCAGGCCGTGCATTATTTCACCACCACGGGGGAGCCGTCGAATAAATCGCTCAAGTGATTGGTCGCCACAATTTCCTTGCCGGTGAGCCCCGAAAGAATGCGGATGGATTCGCCATCGGCCTCGCCGGTCAATACTACGCGCAGGTGCGCGATGTTGATGCCCACCGGATTTTCGATGACGAAGACCTGGTTCGAATCGGTGGTCCGGTCATGCAGCACGGCCGCGCGCGGCACGAACACCGCGTCTTCGGCGCCTGGCAGCAGCACCCGCGCCGTGGCGAACATTCCGGGCCGCAATTCGGCCTTCGGATTACTGAAGCGCGCTTCGAGAATAAACGCCCGCGAGTTCGGATCCACCGACGGATTGATGGCCGACACCTTGCCCATGAAATCGCGATCCGGAAATGCCGAGACGCGCGCCACCACGGTCATGCCCACGGTCGCGCGGGCGCTGCGCTGCTCCGGCGTCTGCAATTGCAGCTTCATAGTGCCCACGCGAACGATGGTCGCGATCTTGTCGGTGAGCGCCACATGTTCCCCGGCGGCTACCGGACGCGCCGAGATATACCCGTCGAACGGCGCCCGAATCGTGGTATCGGCCACCCCCTTTTCCGCCTGCGCCAGCTGCGCGCGCATCCCTTCAAGCGATGCCTGCGAGGTTTCCACCGCTCCATAGCCTTGGCGCGCGGCATTCAGCGCGGCTTCGTACTGCTGCTTGGCGGCGTTGGCCTGCGCGTCCGCGGTCTCCTGCTGGGTGCGCGCCTTTTCGAACGCGCTGCGGGAAACATCGCCCGTCTTCACCAGATTTTCGTAGCGCTTGGCGTCGGCGGCCGCCATGCGGGCCTGCGCTTCCGCCGATTCATAGCCCGCCTTGGCCGCGGCCACTTCGGGAACCGACGTTGCGTCGAATGTCCGGTTCCCATTCAGACCGATGCGCGATTGCGCCTGGCGAACCGACGCGGTAGCTTCCTCCAATTGCGCGCGGACCTGATCCAGCCGCAGCTGCGCGTCGCGATGATCCAGCTCGCAGATCACCTGTCCCTGTTTCACGAAATCGCCGACGTTTACCGGCGTCGAAATCACCCGTCCCGCAACCGCGGGTGCGATATCGGAGGATTCGTCGGCGACGAACGATCCCGTCTCTTCAAATCCGGCGGACACTTGGCGCAGCACCGCCGGGGCGGTCGAAACGACGACGCCCTTCGGAGCCGCGGCGGCTGACGACGCTTGCGCGGTAGGTTTCGAACTGCACGCGATCTCTAATAAACTCGCGCCGAGCAGGAACAACGATACGAATCTCATTTTGATTTTTTCTCTTCTTTTTTTCGCCCGCGAATGCCGTCCATCATGATGCGCGTGAACGCTTCCACCACCTGGTCGTCCTTAAGATTCGGACCGCCGGGATTAGCATTTTCGGCGTTGAGCGCGTAGTAGTGAGCCATGCCCGCGATCGCGATGATCATCGCCGCGGAATCGATGTGCCGCAGCGCGCCGGAACGCTGACGCCGGTCCAGATAGGCCCGCAGCCCCGCGAAGATGGGCAGGCCGAATTCCCGCTGGTAGATCGTAGCCAGTTCGTGACCCTCCAGACTCGCGTGCAGCATCAGCCTCTCGAATCGGGCATCCCTCCGATGCTCTTCGATCATTTCCCTGGCGATCAGCCGGAACAACCCTTCGTCGTCTTTGCGCTTCATGCAGGCGTCGAGGCCGGCCAGCGTTTGCTTCGCTCCCGCCGAATGTATGTTGTGCTCGATGATGGCGGTGTACAGCTCGCGCTTGGTCGAGAAGTGGCGGAAGATAATTGCTTCCGAAACGCCGGCGGCTCGGGCAATTTCGCGCGTCGTGGTGCCGGCAAATCCTTTGCGGGAAAAAAGATCCATGGCGGCTTCAATCAGCTGACGGCGGCGGTCGACGGAGGAGAGGCGATGAGTTGTCGAGGGCACTGGGCTCAATTGTAAGTAAGTGCTTACTTACATGTCAAGCACGGCGCCCCGCGAATTATCCTGGATAGACATGGCCAAACGGTTCAGAGACCTGACGGAACGTGAAATCCTCGCCCTCGCGATCTCACTCGAAGAGGAGGACGCCCGCATCTTCGGCGATTTCGCCGACGGGCTGCGCGCCGACTTTCCCGCGACCTCTAAAATTTTCGAGGAGATGCAGGCCGAGGAGTCCGAACACCGCGCCAGCCTTTTTGAGCTCTATAAACAGCGCTTCGGCAATCATATTCCACTCATCCGCCGCGACGACGTCAGCGGCTTCGTTCGCCGCCGTCCCATGTGGCTTACGCGGCCGCTGGGAATCAAAGCGGTCCGCAGGCAAGCCCAGTTGATGGAAATGGAGACCCGTCAGTTCTACTTGAAAGCCTTGGAGCGCGTGACCGACGCTTCCACCCGCAAACTGCTGGGCGACCTCGAAGAGGCCGAGCGTAAGCACCTGAACACCGCCGGTTCGATGGAAGAAAAACACCTGGATGAGAACTCCCGCGCGGCCGAGGATGCGGGAGCGCAGAAGCTGTTTTTACTCCAGGTGATTCAACCCGGCCTGGTGGGATTGATGGACGGCTCCGTGTCCACGCTCGCCCCGGTCTTCGCTGCCGCCTTCGCCACCCGGAATAGCTGGGACGCGTTCCTGGTGGGCCTGGCCGCATCGGTGGGCGCGGGCATTTCCATGGGATTTGCCGAAGCGCTCTCAGACGATGGGTCGCTCACCGGGCGCGGCCGCCCTTTGATTCGCGGAACCGTCTGCGGACTGATGACCACGGCCGGCGGCATCGGCCACACACTTCCTTATTTGATTCACGATTTCCGTATCGCTACCGGAGTCGCGGGAATCGTCGTGGCGATTGAGCTCGCGCTCATCAGCTACATCCGGCACCGGTATATGGATACGCCCTGGTATTCCGCGGCATTCCAGGTAGGTGTGGGCGGCATACTCGTGCTGATCACCGGCATCCTCATCGGCAGCTCCTAGTGAACGCAAAACCCCTGGGGTAAGCCTGGGGATTCTATTCAATCGAAACTAAAAAGCGCGCAAGGAGCCGAAGCCCGCTTGCGCGCTTTATGCGGTCGGAGGAACTTAGTTACCGGCGTCCACCGCGAAATCCGCCGCCGCGGAAACCGCCGCCGCTGAATCCGCCGCCCCGGAAGGCCGGAGCCGCTGCCCGGTAGCTGGCCGCGGGAGCCCCAACCCGATATCCGAATCCGCCGTGATATCCGCCGAATCCGCCGTGATATCCGCCGACGAAGGCCGCGGGAGTTCTGTAGCCGACGAACGTTCTATATCCGCCGCCCCAGAATCCGAATGGAGCGTAACCCACGTACCAGGGCGAATAGAAGCCCCAGCCGAATGGGCTGTAGAAGAATCCGTCGCCCGGGATGAACGTGTAAGCACTATACCAGGGGTTCCAATACCAGCCGTTGCCCCAGAACCCAGGACCGTGCACGTAAGTTCGCGCCTCGCCGATGTTGGCTTCCGCCAGGTACGAAGAACGCAGGCTGCTCCAGTTATAGAGATCGCCTTCAAACTTCTTCTTGTCGAAGTCGTGCGCCTTCACCTTATCGGTCGCCGCGACGTCCAGAAAATGGCCGCCCTTTACCTCGACGCGATGGGAGCCGTTGGTAGCCAGCGCTTCACCGTCGAATACGCGCACCTGATGCTCCGCTACATCGAAATCGTACAAACCCTTCTTTTGCAAATCAATCGTGAAGGGCCCTTCGATCACGCGCAAATGATTCTCGGGGAAGATCTGATCCACTTCGATCATCGCGTGGCCCTGATCGAGTTGAACTTGTGTATCCGCCAACCCGGCCGCAACCAGCTTGGCTGAACTATTCGGACCCAGGCGCAAAAATACGCCCGGAGTCAAAAGAACTTCCGCTTTTCCAGTGAGGGTTGTAATGGATTGGCCTTCGCTCATCTCCACTCCAACCGACTTCGCGTCAAGGCTTTGGCCACCCATGGCCGCCTGACCTTCGACGTAATTCACGGTACCGGGACGCGCTGGCGTATCGGCCCAAAGAGGGGTCGACACAGCCGCCAGGAACAACCCTGCAACCGTTATCAACTTTGACCGCCGCATATTATTTCGAACCTCCACTACTAAAGATGCGAGGGTGTTTCGGCCGGTTGCTGGCTCATTTCACGCGAAAATGGTGGTTTTCGGCCACCACTTTATCTCTCTGCAACCACGGGATTTCGGAGCTCGCCCAGGCCCTGGACGCGAACGATGCATTCGTCCCCGTCCTTCAGATAGCGCGGCGGCTTGCGGGCGAACCCTACGCCGGATGGCGTACCCGTGGAAATGATGTCGCCGGGTTCTAACGTCACTACGCTGGAGATGAATTCAATCAATTCCGGGATGCGAAAAATCAACTCGCGCGTGTTCGATTTCTGCAACACTTCGCCCCCGATTTCGAGCGAAATATCGAGCGCGTGCGGGTCCGCAATTTCATCCTTAGTCACGATGCAGGGACCCATGGGCGCGAAGGTGTCGCAGGTTTTGCCCATCAACCACTGCGTGGTGGCCAGTTGCAGATCGCGTGCGCTCACATCGTTGACGATGGTGTAGCCGAACACGTGATCCATGGCGTTGGCAGCGGAAATGCGCCGTCCGCCGGGTCCGATGACCACCGCGAATTCCGCCTCATAATCGGGCTGCGTGGATTCCTTCGGCAGCACGATATTTTCGCCCGGCCCGATCACGACGTTCGAAAACTTGCTGAAAATCGTCGGTACTTTCGGCAAGGCCATGTTCGATTCGATAGCATGATCGCGATAGTTGAGGCCCACGCAGATAAACTTCGGAGGGCGTGGAATCGGCGCCAGCAAGGTGACCGAGCCGAGGTCAAAAGATTCGCCCGACGGCGCGGGAACGGCGCCGGTGAAAATCAGACGGAGCATATCCGTGCCCAGGCTGGTGACCTGGTTCTCTCTCAAAACGCCGGCGCTGGCACCACTGCCTCCGTGGCGGAAAGTTACGAGTCGCATGACTTCTGAGGGTACACTAAAAGAAAATGCATAGAGACGTGATTCTCCGCTCCATTCTCGATATAGGAGTCGTGCCGGTGGTACGCACCTCGAGCGCCGAAAGCGCGATCCGGGCCATCGAAGCCGTCTACCGCGGAGGGATCCGCGCCGCCGAAATCACCATGACCGTTCCCGGTGCGATCAAGGCTTTAGAAAAATTGGCGGATGCCTTCGGCGACAAGCTGGTGCTGGGCGCAGGCACCGTTCTCGACCCCGAAACCGCGCGCATCTGTATGCTGGCCGGCGCGCAGTTTTTCGTCACGCCCGCGCTCAATGTGAAGACCATTGAGATGGCGAAGCGCTACTCGAAAATCATCATGCCCGGAGCGTTGACGCCCACCGAAGTCGTTACCGCCTGGGAAGCGGGCGCGGATTTCGTGAAAGTCTTTCCGTGCGGCGCGGTGGGCGGCGCGAAGTATATCAAGGCGTTGAAAGCTCCGCTGCCGCATATCGAAATGGTGCCGACGGGCGGCGTCAGCCTGGAAACTACGGCGGATTTTCTACGGGCCGGCGCAGCCGCGGTCGCCGTAGGCGCGGAGCTGATCGACGCGAATACCATCGCCGAAGGCCGCTACGAAGTGTTCGAGGAGCGCGCCCGTCTGTTCCTCGCGGAAGTCGCCAAAGCTCGCGAAATTAACTGACAAAGCCTATGCCTCGGATCGAACGCGCTCTTTTGAGCGTCACTGATAAGACCGGTATCGTCGAATTCGCCCGCGCTCTGACTGCGCTGGGCGTCGAAATTATTTCCACCGGCGGGACCTATCGCGTCCTGAAAGATGCTGGCGTCGCGCCTCTGCGCGAGGTTTCAAGCGTGACCGAATTTCCGGAAATGCTGGACGGCCGCGTGAAAACCATCCATCCCAGAATCGCCGGAGGAATCCTCGCCATCCGGTCGAGGCCGGAGCACATGGCCGTGATCGAGGAGCACGGCATTCCAAGAATCGATCTGGTGTGCGTGAACCTCTACGAGTTCGAAAAGATCGCAGCGGATCCGGACGCGCCTCTGGCGGAGCTGATCGAGAACATCGATATCGGCGGCCCCACGATGATTCGCGCGGCCGCGAAAAATTATCAGGATGTCGCGGTGGTGACGTCCTCATCGGATTACGCGGCCTTGATTGAGGAACTGCGAGCGAACGACGGATCGCTATCGCGCGAAACCCATTGGAATCTAGCGAAGAAGGCCTTTTCGACCACGGCCGCGTACGATCGCGCCGTCTCCCTGCGCCTCGCCGAAATTCCGCCCTCCCAGGAAGTTCTGCCGGCCCTGCTGGACATTCGCGCTCCCCGCGCGATGGCGCTGCGCTACGGCGAGAATCCACATCAGTCGGCGGCGCTCTACGCAAATGGCAAAACCGGAATCGCCGGCGCGGAGCAGCTGCACGGCAAGGAGCTTTCCTATAACAACCTTGTCGATCTCGACGCAGCGTGGCAACTGATCGGCGAATTCGATCAGCCTGCTTCGGCGATTATCAAGCACACGAATCCATGCGGCTGCGCGGAGAGCGCTACGCTCTCCGAGAGCTATCGTAAGGCCTTCGAGGCAGATCCGGTATCCGCTTACGGAGGCGTACTTGCCTTCAATCGGGAACTCGATGCGGATACGGCGTACGAGATTGCGAAGACGTTCATTGAAGCCATCGCCGCCCCTGGTTATTCCGAAGGCGCGCTGTCGATTCTCACCGCAAAAAGGAATTTGCGTTTGCTGCGTGTTGCTTCGGCGCCGCTCGAACCGGTGGTGAAATCGATCACCGGCGGATACCTGGTGCAAACGCCGGACAATCATCGCCTGATTCGTTCCCAAGCCCTGGTAAAGACGATGCGCGCGCCGACTGAAGAAGAATGGGCAGCCCTCGAGTTCGGATGGAAAATCTGCAAGCACGTCAAATCGAACGCCATCGTCTACGCGCGGGTTGGACAATCGGTCAGCGTAGGTGCGGGCCAGATGAGCCGAGTGGATTCCGTGAAGGTCGGCGCCATGAAAGCGGTGTTGCCGTTGGCGGGCACGGTGGTGGCGTCGGACGCGTTCTTTCCGTTCCCCGATGGTGTTGAGGAAGCGGCAAAGCACGGAATCACCGCGGTGATTCAGCCCGGAGGGTCGGTCAGGGACGCCGACGTAATCGCGGCAGCGGACCGCCTAGGTTTAGCGATGGTGTTCACCGGCGTTCGCCACTTCCGGCATTAATAACGGCAGGCGGAGCTGCCTGCCCCACAAAGACAAAGGCAGCTCCTGCTAACTCAGGTAGCACAGGCTTCAGCCTGTGTGAAGTGAACCTTACTTCTCGCTCTCCGTAGCCACCAGGTTATTCACCACGCTTGTCACACCCTTGGTTTTCTTGGTGAGCTTTTCCGCTTTCTCTTTACCATGCTCGGTGTGAACTTTTCCGCTGAGTGTAACCGCGCCATTCTTCACGGCGACCTCAATGCCTGCTCCCTTTACGTCCAGGTCATTGGCCAGCTTACGGCGGACCTCATCGTAAATGCGATCGTCGTCGGAGTGTTTTACGGGCGCCGGTGTTTGTGATGGAGGCTGCGCGGCGAAGGTCGGAACCATCAGCAACGCCGCGAAAACAAGAGAGGTTAGGCGCGTCATATATATCATTATTGTCCCATCATGCTTCGCCAATCGATGGCGGCCAGGAACTCGGGATCCTGCCGCCAGTTGGGCTTCACCTTCACGAAGGTCTGCAAAAAAATCTTGCGCTCGAACGCCTTCTCCATCTCGAAACGGGCCAGGGTTCCGATCCTTTTCAGGCTCGCCCCGCCCGCGCCGATCAGGATGGCCTTCTGCCCGGGCCTTTCCACGTAAATCGTCGCCATGATTTTCAGAAGCGTAGGCGTCTCCACCCAGGAATCGATCATCACCGCGACGGCGTGCGGAACCTCCTGCTGCGTGTGATGCAGAATTTTCTCGCGCAATATCTCCGCCGCCAGAAAACGCGAGGGTTGGTCCGTGAGATGATCTTCCGGATACAGCGCCTCGCCCTCGGGCAGGCGCTTGACGATTTCCTTGAGCAGAGTTTCGACGCCGGTCCCCTTCATCGCGGAGATGGGGATAAATTCGGCGAACGCGTGCAGGGTGCCCAGCTGCTCAATGAACGCCAGCAGCTGCGTCTTGTCCGCCAGCTTGTCGACCTTATTAAGGACCGCGAGCGCCGGTGCTTCGAGCTTCTTCACCAAGTCGATGGCCTGCGCGTCTTCTTCGCTGAAGGGCTCCAGAATATCGATCAGGAATAACACCACGTCCGCCGACGCTGAAGCCCTCACGGTATCCATCATGCGCTTGTTCAGCAGCGTATTCGAGCGATGAATGCCCGGCGTATCGACGAAAACGATCTGATAACCGGGCGTGGTAACCACGCCTTGAATCGAGGTGCGCGTGGTTTGCGGCTTCGATGTCACGATAGCCAGTTTCTGGCCCAGCAGCGCGTTCAACAGCGTGGACTTTCCCGCGTTCGGGCGGCCCAGGATGGAGACAAATCCAGCTTTCATTTTGTTGCCGCTTTCGCCACCCGGACCTGGTCGACGCGCAGATGATTGGCCGCCAGCACTTTGATTTTGATTCCCTCGCGCTCCGTCTCCTCACCGACCTTGGGCACGTGGCCGAGCCATTCGGTGATGAGTCCTCCTACAGTGGTCGACTCTGTGTCGTCCTGCGGATGAAAGTCCAGCAACTCGCGCAGGCGGCCCAGATCGAAGCTGCCGCTGACCACATAGCTGCCGTCGGGGTCCTCGCGAAAATCGCGGTCCGGCTCATGCTCGTCGTGGATCTCGCCGACGATCTCCTCGACCATGTCTTCCATGGTCACGATGCCCGCGGTCGAGCCGTACTCGTCGACGACCACCACCATGTGCGCTCCCTCTTCCTGCATTTCGCGCATCAGATCGTTCACCGGTTTGGATTCGGGAACGGCGCGAATTGGCCGCATGATATCGCGCACCTTGCGTGCGGCGCGCTGCTCGTCATTCAACTCGAACATATCGCGGACGTGGACGAATCCGGTGATTTGATCGATGGATCCATCGAAGGCGGGAATACGCGAGAACTGCTCGTGAATCACCAGCTGGCGCAGTTCTTCGAGCGATGCATCCTCGCGGATGGCAACGATGCGCGGGCGCGGCGTCATCACCTCGCGCACCGTTTTATCGCCGAACGCCACCACGGATTGAATCAGCTCGCGGTCGCCTTTCTCGATGATGCCCTCTTCTTCGCCCGCGGAAATCAAGGCTTCGATGTGCTCTTCCGGACGCGTAGGCTCCACTTGAGTCTGCGCGTCCCCCAACTCGAATAGCGATTGCAAAAATTCCAGCGCCCATAACAGTGGAGTGACGGCCAGCAGCGCGGCGCGAAAGAAGGGGACGATCGGCAGCAGGACATGTCCGCTGCTCTTGCGATAAAAAAGCTGCGGCACAATATACGTGCCGACGACGGTATAGACCGCGGAGGTGAGGCACGCGATGGCCATCGCCTGGCCCGGGCTATTCTGCATTTCGAGCGCCGCGGCCATCGCCAGACATCCAATAAGGCCCAGGCCGATGTGTTTGATCAGCGAAAATGCCAGCGAACCACGCTCGGTTTCCATCCCAAGTTTTGCCTCGAGGGTCTCTTTGAAAAATTGCAGGGCGGGAAGCTCGCGCGCGCGGATGCGCAGGGATTCCAGATACAAAATCTGCAAACAGGTGACCAGCGTGACCATGATCGCCAACAGGAACGCGATGAAGATAAGAGCGGGGATCACGGGGCACGCTCGATCAGACCCGCCGGCAACCCCAGCTTTTTGCGCCATCGCGTTTCGGCGCGCCGCATCTCGCCCGAATCGTTTTCGTGGTCCATGCCGGCGAGATGCAGCAGTCCGTGAAGCATCAGGATGCGCAGTTCGGCATCGAGCGAATGTCCCAATTCCCGGGCCTGCGCCGCGGCGCGGTCGAGCGAGATCGCCATCTCATCGGGCGGAAATGAAAGGACGTCCGTGGCGTAATTTTTTCCGCGAAACTGGCGATTCAAACGCCGCAATTCCGCATCGGTGGTGATCAGGCAGGTCACCGGGCGCCGCGGCCCCGCGCGCTTCACCAGATCGTTCAAGAACTCGCGCAGAGGCGTCCTCGGCACGCGGCGCGACGAATGGCGGAACAATAAATGAGGATCGTCAGAGGACATGATCGCCCTTAGGCGGCCGGCGCTTCGCCGTGCAGGGGCTCGACCGGCGCGGACTCCGCCGCCGGATCGCTGAGTTTCAAGGACAATTGGCGGTTGGCGCCGATCGATTCGTTATAGCGCTCGTAAGCACGCACGATCTTCTGAACCAGGCTGTGACGCACCACGTCTTTATCGTCGAACTGCACGAAGCTGATGCCTTCAATGCCGCGAAGAATATCCACCACTTCAATCAATCCGCTGCGCAGGCCGCCGGGCAGATCGATCTGCGTGGTATCGCCGGTTACCACCATTTTCGAGTTGAAACCCTGCCGCGTGAGGGCCATCTTCATCTGCTCCGGAGTGGAGTTTTGCGCTTCATCCATGATGATGAATGCATCGCTCAAAGTGCGTCCGCGCATGAATGCGAGCGGCGCCACTTCGATGGTGTTCCGCTCCAGCAGCATTTTCACTTTCTCCGGATCGAGCATGTCGTACAGCGCATCGTAGAGAGGACGCAGATAGGGATCGACCTTTTCCTGCAGCGAACCGGGCAGGAAGCCGAGTTTTTCACCAGCTTCGACAGCGGGCCGCGTGAGTATGATACGCGTGACGCGCTTCGACAGCAGCGCCGAAACCGCCATCGCCACGGCGAGATAGGTTTTTCCCGTGCCCGCGGGACCGATGCCGAACACCAGATCGTTGCGCTCAATCGCGTCCACGTAGCGCCGCTGCGTCATGGTTTTCGGCGCGACGATTTTCTTCCCGAAGCTGCGCTGCTTGCCGCTATCAACCAGGCCGCGGAGTGTAGTTTCCGAATCGGCTGTAACCACGCGCAAAAAACTGTTCAGATCGCCGTTGTGAAAGACGTGCCCTTCTTTTACCAGCGCCGCATAATCGTTAAGAATAGATGACGCCCGAGCGACGGCGTCGTCGTCGCCCTCGATTTCGAGCGAGTCGTTGAGCAGGCGCGTGCGAACTTTCAATCCATCTTCGATTAGACGGATGTTTTCATCGCGAGTCCCGAAAAGCGACTCGATCCCACGGCTAATCTGTACGTTGGATTTCATTCGAGAGAGTTGGAATTGAGCGCAAACCGAGGGCGGGGAACCGTGCAGAACATCCGCTGACGCGGAGGCAGGAAACACATCCAATTCAAGGATAGCAGAAAATTGGTGTAATCCGGGTGGTGGGGAAAGAACGTCGACACGATTGTCGACGCGGCACGCGAGGACGCGCGCGCCACACAACGAAGTTTTGCGGGGACTTGGTTTTTGCAGAACGAACCCAACAGGGAGCGTGCAGGACTGGGTTTTTTGCGGAACGAACCCAAGGCGGAAGTGCGGGGGACCTGGTTTTTTACGGAACGAACCCAAGGCTGTGTGTTCTCCGCCGATTAAGCGATGTTGTTGAATTAGCGGGATCGCCGTTCCCAGCCGGGCTTGAACAGAGGCAGCCAATTCTCCTGCTGGTAGGGGTGCTTCGCTATTTCTTCGAGGTTCAGGTCAATGCCCAGGCCGGGCGCCTCCGGGACCTTTATGTATCCGTCGACCACTTCGACCGGGTTCGTTACGATCTGCTTTTCCCACGGCTCATTGAACTCGTCGAAAATTTCGTGGATGAAAAAGTTCGGGAGCGATGCGTTCAATTGGACGCACGCCGCCGAACAGACCGGGCCTTGCGCACTGTGCGGCGCGATCACTCCGTAGTGGGCGTCCACCATGTCGGCGATTTTGCGGGTGGCGAATAATCCACCCAGGTTCAGAGGTTCGGGCTGCAGGATGCTGACGGCGTTGTGCTGCAAAAGGTCGGCGAATTGCTGTTTGCTCGAGAGGCTTTCCCCGGTTGCAATGGGCACCGGACTGCGGCGCGCGACCTCCACCATGGCCATGGTGTTGGTGTGCGGAACCGGTTCCTCAAACCACGCCGGACGAAGGTGATGCATGGCCATCGCGAACTCGACAGCGGTCGCGACGTTAAAGCGGCAATGCCCCTCGATCAACAGGTCAACCTTGGAGCCCACCGCGGCGCGAACGGCGGTAATGATGTCGAGGCTGAGGTCGAATTCGTACCGCGGCAGCATCCGCCAGTTGTTCCCGAACGGGTCGAATTTCAGGGCCGTATAGCCGCGGCCGGCCACGATTTTCGCCTTCTCCGCGAAGCTTTCCGGGGTGCGGGGACCTCGATACCAGCCGTTGGCATAGGCGCGCAATTTTTCATGGCAGCGCCCGCCCCACAGATTGTAGATGGGCTGATTCGTCGCTTTTCCGATGATGTCCCATAGCGCGATTTCGATGGCGGAGACGGCGCACATATGGATCTGCGCGCCCTCCGAATAGACGTCGCGAATCAACTTCTGGCTGATCGTCTCGACCTGAAACGGGTCCATGCCGAGAATCAGAGGAGAAAGCTCATGGATGGCGGCTTCCACCGTGCGGCCAAAGTAATTGAGCGTTCCTTCTCCGATGCCGTGGATGCCATCGTCTGTAGAAACGCGGGTAAACAGCCAGTTTTTCCAGGGATTACCGGCGATGTATGTATCGATAGCAGTGATTTTCACTGTCTTCCATATTAACGTGCGCCGCCTCGCCTGTGATATTTTAGTAACTGACCGAAGTGACGCCCCAGCGGGGACGTAGCTCAGTTTGGTTAGAGCGCCGGCCTGTCACGTCGGAGGTCGCGGGTTCGAGCCCCGTCGTCCCCGCCATTCTCCTTGACCCAACTCGTCGTTCCCGGGTTTCTGTTTCAGCAACTTCTGTAATAAGCGAAACTACGATGGTGATCGACGGTATTGCGTGGAGCGCGAAAGGGAGCACCACCGGGCGTGAACCCAGGCACGGCACGAAATGAGCGAAACGCTCATCTGGTTGGTCGCCTCTGCTTCCATCGCGGGAGTCCTGTTACGCCCAAGAGGCTGGCCGGAGGCGGTGTGGGCATGTCTCGGCGCCTTGATCCTGGTGATCTCCGGCCTTCTTCCTCTGGCGAGAGCGGACGCTGCCATCGCCAAAGGGGCGGATGTCTACTTGTTCCTGACCGGCATGATGCTGTTGTCGGAGCTAGGGCGACGCCAGGGTGTATTCGACTGGCTGGCGTGGTGTGCCGTGAAGGCCGCCAGGGGGTCTGCCGCACGCCTGTTCCTGCTGGTCTATCTGGTGGGAACCCTGGTTACGATTTTCCTTTCGAACGACGCCACCGCTGTCGTCCTTACTCCGGCCGTCTACGCGGCCGTTAAGAGAGCGGGAACGAGGGTCATCGCTTACCTGCTGATCTGCGCTTTCGTCGCGAATGCGGCCAGCTTCGTGCTGCCGATTTCCAATCCGGCGAATCTGGTGGTGTACGGAAAACATCTGCCGGCGCTGTTGCCATGGCTCCGTACGTTCCTGCTGCCTTCGATCTGCTCCATCGTTGTCACGTATGCGGTTCTTCGCTGGGTCTTGGGCAAGGACCTCGGGGACAAAGTTCAGGACCTTGGTGAGGCGGCGCGATTATCCCGGGAAGGCCGCTTTGCGGCTTGGGGAATCATCGGAACCGGCGCAATCCTGATCGGCGCCTCCGCGTTCTCGCTCGATCTAGGTCCGCCCACCTGTATCTCGGCCGCGCTTGCTGTTCTGGTGGCAACCGGAGCGAAGCGTAAAGCATTGGCCGAGATCGTGAAAGGAGTTTCCTGGAGCGTGCTGCCGCTGGTGGCGGGATTGTTTGTGCTGGTAGAAGCGGTGAACCAAGCCGGCGCGCTTCACCATCTCGGTAGCGTTCTTGAGTTGTGCGCGAGAATGCCCAAGGGCTGGGGCGCTCTGGCTGCTTCCTTCGGGACCGCTGGACTATCGAATGTGGTGAACAACCTGCCGTCGGGTTTGTTGGCAGGCGGAGCCCTACAAACAATACAGGTACCGCCGCACATCCGCGATGCTGTTCTAATCGGAGTGGATCTTGGCCCCAATTTGTCGGTGACCGGGTCCTTGGCGACGGTGCTCTGGCTGATCGCTTTGCGCCGGGAGGGCGAGCACATCAGCGGGTGGGAGTTTTTAAAAACCGGATTGTTAGCGATGCCTCCCGCGCTGGCGCTGGGGACTCTCGCAGTCTCCCTGCTTTCCCGCTAAGCGCTCACAAGGAGAAGCCTCCGTCAACAATGTGAAGGGAGCCGGTGGTGAAGCTGCTCTCATCGGATGCCAGGTATACGGCGAGGCTCGCGACCTCCTCAGGGGTGCCGATCCGTCCCATCGCCTGGCGAGCTTCAAACTCCTTTCGCACTTCCTCGACGGAGCGACCCTGTTGTGAGGCGAGCGTGGAGATGCGCGCCGTGAGCGAGGGCGAGTCAATTGTACCCGGGCAGATGGCATTGCAGCGGATGCCGCGGCGAATGAAGTCCGCCGCGACGGCTTTGGTCAGTCCGATGACGGCGGCCTTGCTCGCGCCGTAAACATACCGGTTGGGAATCCCGCGGACAGAGGACGCCCCCGAGGAGACGTTCACGATCGATCCATGGCCTCGCTCCAGCATGCCGGGCAGGAACGCCTGGATGGTACGGTGCATGGACTTGACGTTCAGGTCGAAGGAGAAGTCCCAATCGGCTTCCGAACAATCGAGGACGGTGCCGTGGTGGACGTATCCGGCGCAGTTGAACAGGATGTCGATGGGTCCGATGCGGGCCGCCAGCGCGCGAACAGCGTCGGTCGAGCGGACATCGAGCGCGTGCAGTTCGCCGGACAATCCTTCGAGTTTAGCGGCGTCGAGATCGGTGGCAATGACCCGACAGCCTTCGCGTGCAAAGGCCGCGGCGGTGGCGCGGCCAATACCGGCGCCGGCGGCGGTGACGAGGGCGGACTTTCCTTGTAAGCGAGTCAAGGAACAATCATACAAGTTCCGAAAAGGTTCGGCTCTGAGCGATCGAGCAGGGCTCACCCAACAATTCTTTTATTGGGGTCATCAGAAATTCTGATTGGCGGTATTGCTTCTGCGCCTGAAATACTGACAGAAGGCCTTTCAGGGCCAAAACGGGCGAATCGCCGGGAGACAATTTGAAAGCTATGGCCATCGAGCTGCGCAATTTCCTTCAGCTTCCTTACGACGAGTTGGAAGATCTCAATTTGCACGCCAAGGAGCAGCGCAAGAATCGTGTTGATGCCGGCAAGGTACAGGAAGAGCGCCTGAAGTATCTGACAGACGAGAAGCGGATCAAGGCTGTCACCGTGCTGTTCAGCGACCTTGAGGGTCGCTTGCACATGCTCGATTACGACAAGAAGTTTCTCGTAAGGAGTTGGGACAACTTGACGTTCGACGGATCCTCAATTCGCGGCTTCACCGCGCAGCATGAGAGCGATCTGCGTTTGGGCATGGACTGGAGCGCGTTTTATTGGGCTCCGGCGGATTATTTCGGCGCGGGCAAGGTGCTGGTTTTCGGAGAAGTGATCGACAAGGACGGTACGCCGTTTTCAGCGGACATGCGCGGGATGCTGAAGGCGTACGCCAACGGGCTGCACGCCAAGCAGGATTACACGCTCAACGCGGCGAATGAAATCGAGGGCTTCCTGTTCAAAGGCATCGACGCGGAGCGGCATTATCACGAAACGGGCAAGTTCGAGTATGTGAATACGGGCGGCTATTATCATTCGCTGCCCGGCGATCCTCTGCGCAGCTTCATCGATACGGTAGCGGAGGTGCAGCGCTCGATGGGTTTTGAGAATGAGAAGGACCACCCGGAGGTGGCGCCTTCGCAATTCGAAATTAATTACGGATACGGCGAGGTGGTGGCGGCCGCGGATCAGATCCAGCTTTATAAATTGATCTGCCGCGAAGTGGCCACCAGCATGGGACTCTCCGCGTCGTTCCTGCCGAAGCCCGTGGTAGGCGTCAACGGAAGCGGTATGCATACGAACGTTTCCGTCACCAAAGGCGGCAAGAATATTTTCTGGGATCCGAAGGGGCAGGAAAAAATCAGCACGTTCGCCTGGAAGTTCGTCGACCGCATTCTGACCCATGGAAACGACATCTGCCTGGCGCTGAACCCGAGCGTGAATGCATACCGGCGACTCGATCCGCACTTTGAGGCTCCGAACCAGATCAAGGCGTCCGCGGTGGATCGCGGGTCGATGGTCCGCATTCCGATTGGCAATGAGCGCAGCGCCCGCGTGGAAGTGCGCTCCGTCGCTCCGGATGCAAATCCTTACATGGTGCTGCTCAGCGTGTTCAAGACGGGCTTGGATGGCGAAACTTCCGAGATCGAGAATCTCAGGCAGGCGGAGCGGTATCTGCCGGACAACATCTACGATTCCATCAAGAATTTCGAAGCCGCCGAATGGACCACGACCTTATTCGGTAAGGACGTGAAGGGACGCTTCGCGGATCTGAAGAGAGGGTCGGCTGACCGGTGTCCGCGGTTGCTGGGGACGTTCGTGAAGTCGCAGGAAGTGCAGTATCACCACGAAGTTTACAATCAGTTTTTGTGGAATATGTTTTAACAGGGCGGAATTCCGCCACACCATTTCGCACCGCGACGATTAACCTTCCTTAGAACTTCGATCACCGCAGTACCATTGCTGCCGATCGTTGCATCTGCAAATCCCGAGTGCTGACATAGTACCCCCGCTCGCTTAGTCACGGCGCCGACGACAAGAGAGTTGTCGCGCTGACGTGGCATTGCGACAAGTTGTCGCATGAATTCGAGCACGGAGCGCGTTGATAGGCGTGTTCTCAACAAAATGCAAGTCGGCACGCGGCGTGCTTTAGGAAAGCCAAACTTGACGACGGAGGATTTGTGATGAACAGGCCAATGACTAAACAGAACGGGTCGATAAAGGAATCGGTCCGGAGCAGCAATCGGCGGCGCATCGAAAATATGCGATGCCACCTCGCGTCGGTACTGGACCTTCGCGGCAATGCGGTTTGGGGCGACTAAGTTAGGAACATCGGGAAAAAGGCCATGAAAAACTTTTTAGCAATTTTCGTAATGATCAGCAGCGCGAGCGTTGTACTCGCCCAGAGCAACCTGGCGCCCACGCTCGGAGGAGGGCCCGGTGCGAATATGTCGCCGGATCTGCCGAGCGGTTTACTGGTGTCGGTCGATAGCATTATCCAGTACAAAACCGCGCCCACCAAAAGCGAATTGAAGCAGTTGGGCGCCTATGGCCAGATCAAGAAACAATTTGTAAACGTGAACGCAGTATCCGTGTCGCTGACCGGCGCGCAGATCAAGCTGATCTCTCAGGATCCCAATGTAAAGTACATCACACCGAACCGGCCGACGAAGGGGAGCCTGGACATTACCACGTCGACGGTGAATGCGAATGCCGCCTGGAGCATGGGCTACAGCGGCACGGGCATCGGCGTCGCGGTGATCGACAGCGGCATCTACGCGCACCCTGACTTGTCGACCAGCAATGGCACTGGGACTCGCGTTGTGTATAGCCAGAGCTTTGTCCCCGGCCTCGATGCTTCCGATCAGTTCGGGCATGGCACGCACGTCGCGGGAATCGTCGGGAGCAACGGGAAATCCTCCACTGGCAGCGCCTATACGCGCACGTTGAAGGGCGTGGCTCCCAACGTGAACCTGATTAATCTTCGCGTGCTGGACCAAAACGGCGCGGGCACCGACGCGAGCGTGATCGCCGCCATCGACGAAGCGATCACTTTGAAGAACACCTATAACATCCGCGTGATCAATCTTTCACTTGGACGTCCGGTGTGGGAGAGCTATACGCTCGATCCTCTCTGCCAAGCCGCCGAAGCAGCTTATCAGGCGGGAATCGTGGTCGTCGCCGCGGCAGGAAACTTTGGGCGCGACAACTCGATGGACGAGCATGGCTACGGCACCATCGTTGCGCCAGGCAACGATCCTTACGTCATTACCGTTGGTGCGATGAACGACATGGGTACGGCTTCGCGATCCGACGACCAGATTGCCAGTTTCAGCTCAAAGGGACCGACGCCGATTGACAACCTGGTGAAGCCGGACCTGGTGGCCCCGGGCAACGGCACTGTTTCGCTGATGTCTCCGGGCTCTACGCTCGCCACCACTTGCACGTCCTGCATCGTGACCAATTCCTATTATCAGACCAACGGGACGGGAAACTCCGGCACTTATATGAGGCTCAGCGGCACCAGCATGGCGACGCCGGTGGTTTCTGGAGCCGTAGCGCTGCTGCTGCAACAGTATCCTACGCTGACTCCGGATCAGGTGAAAGCGCGTCTGATGAAGACGGCGCAGAAGATTTCGACGCCATATGTTACGGCTTACGATCGTTGGACTTTTGCCCCCTTCAATATGCAATCCGATGTTTTTGAGGTCGGTGCCGGATACCTGGATATCCAGGCTGCTCTTTACAATCACGATGTGACCAGTTTGCCGGCGGTATCGGCAAAGGCCCTTTACAATAGCTCCACGCACCAGGTTTCGATTGTGCGCGATTTATCGGTGGTCTGGGGAAGCTCGGTGGTCTGGGGTGATTCTCTGGTATACGGGACGAACGTAATTGCCGGTGTCACCGGCGCCGGACTATCCGTCCTGTGGGGCAGCAGCGCCATCTGGGGTATGGATGACGGAGGAGGCGGGTTCAGCGTGGTCTGGGGAGATTCCCTGATACTACCTACGTCGATTCAGGCGCTGGACTCCGGCGACGGGGACTATTCAGTCATCTGGGGTGACTGACACACCTGCTTCTAAGAGGATAACCATATGCCGATCAGGGCAAAGCTCTACATAGGAACAAGTGTCTCAGTCGGGTACGCGCTGCTGCTGGGGACCACGATCTGGTTCAGCAACTTCCCGGATGTGGCTCGCTATCTGGCGTGTCTCTCGCTCGCGTGCGTTGCGGCGACGATGAAGGTGCGCCTGCCTGGGCTGCACGGCACGATCTCGGTGAACTTCGTGTTCATCCTGATGGCGCTGACGCAGTTCAGTCTGGTCGAAACCCTCACGATCGCCTTCGCCGCTACTCTGGTTCAGTGCCTGTGGAGGCCGAAGACCCGGCCCAAGCTGGTGCAGGTGATGTTCAACACCTCGACGGTGCTGATCAGCGCGGCCCTGGCTTACGCTGCCGCACATGCGGTGCCAGGACAAACTCACCTGGTGCTCGCGATCGCTCCGGCTGCCACGATCTTTTTCGTGATGAATACCGGAATGATCTCTCTCATTCTGGCGATGCTGTCAAAGTCTACGATGCTGGCGGTGTGGAAACAGTGCCATCTGTGGGCGTTCCCTTATTACCTGGTAGGCGCCGCGATCGCCGCGGCGATTGAGCAATCGAGTCAAACCGTCGGCTGGCGACTCTCACTGCTTGCGCTTCCGGTGATGTATCTAACCTATTCTTACTACAAGGTTTATGTTTCGTCGCACGAAACTCAGTCCCCGGCGTCCTGAGTGGATTGCTTGAACATTATGAAGGGCTTCTTCTCGACAATATTAGTTCTGGCGGGCGCGGCGGCCACGGTCGCCGCGCAGCCGCTGATCGACCGGGAGGTACTGTTCGGGAATCCCGAGATTACCGGCGCGCAAGTCTCGCCGGACGGCAAATATCTCGCGTTCATCAAGCCCTGGAAAGATACGCGGAACCTGTGGATAAAAAGGATCGAGGAGCCGTTCAGCTCCGCCAAGCTGCTGACAACGGAAACGAAGCGTCCGATCGGGAGCTGGTTGTGGAGTCATGACGGGAAATACATCGCCTACGTCAAAGATCACGACGGAGATGAGAATTTTAACGTATACACAGTCGAGGCGGGCGCGCCGGCGGTCGAAGGCGCCGATGCGCCGGTTTCGCGCGATTTGACTGGCTTGAGAGGCGTCAAGGTCCAGTTGGTGAGCGCGCCTAAGAATGACGCCGGCGTTTTCTACATTGGCATCAACGACCGCGACAAGGCGTGGCACGACCTTTACCGCCTCTCGATCAGTACCGGCGAACGGACCCTGATCCGCAAAAATACGGAGCGTATCTCCGGCTGGATCTTCGATCTCACCGGGAAGCTTCGTCTGGCTGCGCGGGTAGCCGATAACGGAGACCAGGAACTTCTTCGCGTGGACGCGAACGGCCTCACGAAAGTTTACTCCTGCAGCGTGTTCGAGGAATGCGCCGCGGTGCGCTTCCATCGCGACGGAAGGCGAGTCTATCTGAAGACGAACAAAGGCGACAGGAACGACCTGCTTGCGCTGGTGTTGTTCGATCCAGAAACTGGAGCGGTCGAAAGTGTGGAGTCCGATCCGCTGAAGCGCGTCGACTTCGGAACGGCTTTGTTTTCCGAAGCCTCCGGCGAGCTGGTGGCGACGTCCTATCAGGATGATCGGACCCGGCGTTACTTTGCCGACAAATCCTTCGAAGCGGATTACAAATGGCTGGAAGCGAAGCTGCCGGGCAAAGAGATCGGCCTGGGCTCGCGTAGCGACGACGAAACTATGTGGCTGGTAACGGCTTCGAGCGATATGGAGCCCGGTGAGGCATATCTGTTCGATCGGAAGACACGCCGGCTCTGGGCGCAATACCGCGTGCGGGAGAAGCTTCCGCGGGAGGCTTTAGCGCCCATGCAGGCGATCCGGTACACCTCCTCAGACGGCTTGGAGATTCCCGCGTATCTGACATTGCCAAAAGGCTCGTCACAAAAGGGATTGCCGACGATCGTGGTACCGCATGGAGGACCGTGGGCTCGGGACAATTGGGGATATAACCCGCTCGCGCAGTTCTTCGCCAATCGAGGCTATGCGGTGCTGATGCCGAATTTCCGGGGATCGACCGGGTACGGGAAAAAGTACCTCAACTTGGGCAATGGCGAATGGGGACGAAAAATGCAGGATGACGTCACTTGGGGCGTCAAGTATCTGGTGGCTCAGGGCATTACCGATCCGAAGCGCGTCGCTATTATGGGCGGTTCGTATGGAGGCTACGCGGCTCTCG
The DNA here is from genome assembly GCA_963698105.1 of Bryobacterales bacterium. Classification (GTDB taxonomy): domain Bacteria; phylum Acidobacteriota; class Terriglobia; order Bryobacterales; family Bryobacteraceae; genus Palsa-187. The sequence continues at coordinate 237,639 of CAVOPN010000010.1, read as the reverse complement.
CGGGGATTACGCTCACCCCGGATCTGTACCGGGCGGCGGTGGACGTGTCCGGCCCTACGAATCTGATCACTCTGCTCAGCGCCATTCCGGCCTATTGGGAAGCGCAGCGCAAGGTGATGTACACCCGCATGGCTGATCCGGGTACGCCGGAAGGAAAAACGTGGTTGCTGGAACGCTCCCCTTTGAGTGCTTCAGCGAAAATCAAGACTCCAGTGCTGGTGGTCCAGGGTGCGCGCGATCCGCGGGTGAATCGCTTCGAGGCCGAGCAGATCGTGGTCGCCCTGCGGGATAACGGACTGCAAGTGGAATACCTGCTCGCGCCGGACGAAGGACACGGCTTCGCGCGGCCGGTGAACAATATGGCGATGTTCATGGCGGCAGAGAAGTTTCTTGCGGCGCAACTGGGGGGACGTTTCGAAGAGGGCGGCTCTCCGGAAGTAATCCAGCGGCTAAAGGAAATCACGGTGGACCCTAAAACGGTCATGCTTTCACAGAAATCCGACGAAACCGCCGCCGGGCCGAAACACTAAGAACTAAGGCTCCCCTTAGAACTCCTGGCCTCTGAAACCAAATATTTATGGGCGAGTTGTCCCTTTTCTTTCCCGCCTATTGAGACACTTTGTCGCGTAATTCTTACAGCCGAGCCGATAAGCGAAGCAATAGAAGGACTTCGACGATGACCAAAACTTGGCCAGGCTCTTGCTTAGACGGAGTAAAGACTATGCCTCGCGCAGCAAAGCTCTACTTGGGCGTCACTCTACTGGCCGGGATCGGCACGGTGACGGCGGGTATGTTCTCGTGGCATTCCGATAATCTCACGCGGTTCATCTGCTACTTCATCATTGCGAACCTGGCATCGGGATTTAAAGTCCACTTGCCGGGAATTACGGGAACGATGTCGGCGAATTTCCTGTTCGTTCTGATTTCCATCACCACGATGAGCCTGCCTGAGAGTCTGATCATCGCCTGCACCGGTACAGTCTTGCAATGCGTATGGCGTGCTAAGAGCAGGCCGGGTGCGATCAAGATATTATTCAACGTCGCAAGTATCTCGCTCGCGATTACGGCGGCATCCTACTGGTATCATCTTCCGTGGTTCGCAAGCCACGGTGTCAAGCAGCCTTTCGTTGCACTGCTGGCGGCCTGCGTGTATTTCGTCAGCAACACCTGCCCAGTGGCGGCCATCGTTTGTTTGACGGAGAAAAAGCCACTTATCAAAACCTGGCGGGAATGTTATTTCTGGTCGTTTCCTTACTACCTGGTGGGAGCGGCGCTTGCTGCAAGCCTGGAGATTGTCAGCAGTATCGTGGGCTGGGAAGCGTCGCTCCTCATTTTTCCGATCTTATACTGGATCTACCGTTCTTACCGTTTGTACCTGGAACGCCTCGAAGCTGAAAAACGGCACGTGGAAGAGATGGCCGGCTTGCACTTGCGGACCATTGAAGCATTAGCACTCGCTATTGAAGCCAAAGACTTCAATACCTACGATCACCTCCTCCGGGTGGGAGTTTACGCCGTCGAGATCGCCAAGGAGCTAGGCGTCCGGGAAGTGGAGCTCCAGGCTCTGCAAGCCGCAGCGCTGCTGCATGACATCGGCAAGCTGGCGATCCCGGAGCACATTATCTCGAAGCCTGGCAAGCTGACTTCCGCCGAATTCGAAAAAATGAAAATCCATCCGGTCATCGGCGCGGAGATTCTGGAAAGCGTCGAATTTCCGTATCCGGTGGTCCCCATTGTGATCGCCCATCACGAGAAGTGGGACGGCAGCGGATATCCGGACGGCCTGAAAGCAGAGGAGATTCCTATTGGCGCCCGGATCCTGTCGGTGGTCGATTGCTTCGATGCAATGACTTCACATCGTCAATACCGGCGCGCGATGCCTCCCGAAGAAGTGATGCATTATATCTTGTCGGAATCCGGCAAGAGCTTCGACCCCAGAGTCGTGGAGATCCTCGCGAGACGATACGTCGATCTGGAGAACCAAGTCAACGCCAAGCCCATTTCGAGATCGCGATTGTCGAAGCACATCAGAATTTCGCGGGGTGCGACACCCGCTTCCGGTATCGAAACGGTGCGCCCGGCAGGAGTGCAGAAAAAACCGGATTTTCTTTCTTCGATCGCCGCCGCGCGCCAGGAAGCTCAGGACCTGTTCGAACTGGCGCATGAGCTGGGTAATTCTCTGAGCCTGCATGAAACCCTCTCTGTGCTGGGGCTCCGCTTGAAGAGGATGTGCCAATACGACGGGATCGCAATTTACGTCCTGAGAGACAATGTTCTTGTCCCGGAGTTTGTGAGCGGCCACGACGCGGAGGTATTCGCGCCCTTGGAGATTCCAATCGGAGAAGGTTTATCCGGTTGGGTGGCGCAGTCCCGGCGCCCGATTGTGAACGGAAATCCTAGCGTCGAAACCGGCTATCTGAACGATTCGACGAAATTCAGCATTTTGAAGTCCGCGCTATCCGTCCCGCTGGAGGGTTCAAACGGCGTGGTGGGAGTTTTATCGCTCTATGCCGACGATCGGGACGCATTCACGGCCGATCATCTGCGCATCCTTTCGGCTGTGTCCGCGAAAATTGCGCTGTGTATTGAGAATGCGTTGAAGTATCGTCAAGCGGAGACCTGCGCCACCATCGACGCGTTGACCGATCTGCCGAATGCGCGCTCGCTGTTCCTCCAACTCGACAGCGAATTGGAACGCGCCAAGCGCGAGCATCAACCCCTTTCCGTCTTGGTTTGCGACCTGGATGGATTCAAACAGGTGAACGACCAGTTCGGCCACCTGGAAGGAAATCGCGTACTTCGCCGCGTGGCCGACCTGCTGCGCGAGAATTGCCGCGAATACGACTATGTCGCGCGAATGGGCGGGGATGAATTCGTGATCATGCTCTCCGGATATCCGGCGGAGACAGTGCAGGCAAAAATCGATTTGTTCACCGAAATCGGCCGCAAGGCGGGATTCGATGTAATTGGGAAGAATTTGCTGTCGATGAGCATCGGACACGCCTGCTTCCCGAGCGACGGCGTCGATGCGGAAGAATTGCTCGCGGCGGCAGACCGGCGCATGTATAAGATGAAGCACGGTCCGAGAACGCCTTCCGTATTAACCTTCCGGTCGGATCTCGAGCGGCTCGCCGGCTCGCTTATTACCCGTCCGCCGTTGCCGGCTGAAGCGGACGCGGCGATTGCCAATTCCCTTAAGTAATCACTGCCCCACGTGAACCTGGCAAACCCCGGGAGGTGTATCCTCACTATTGAGAGTTATGCGCATTTCAACTTCGACCTTCATCGCGTACGCGGCCTGCCTGGCCGCGACAGTTTCTCTCTCCGCATATCAGGCGGCTCAAAGCGCCAAGCCGAAGCCTCAGGACACCGAAGTGTGGGATCCGGTACCGAAGGTGGTCACGCCCGGAGCCACGGACTCCGCTCCTCCGTCCGACGCAATCGTGCTGTTCGACGGCACGAGTCTCGACGAATGGGTATCGGCCGCCGACAAATCCCCCGCCAGATGGACCGTCGCCGACGGCGTGATGACCGTGAACAAGACGCCTGGCGTTGGAAACATCGAGACCAAGCGATCCTTCAAGAACTACCAGCTTCACGTTGAATGGAAGATCCCCGCGACCATCACCGGCTCCGACCAGGCGCGCGGCAACAGCGGAGTGTTTCTGGCGTCGACAGGGCCCGGAGATGCGGGCTACGAGCTTCAGGTTCTCGATTCTTACAACAACCGGACTTACTCCAACGGCCAGGCGGGCAGCATTTACAAGCAGGGCATTCCGCTGGTGAACCCCAATCGCAAGCCGGGAGAATGGCAGGACTACAATGTGGTGTGGACCGCGCCGACGTTCAACAGCGACGGCTCTTTGAAGAGTCCGGCCTACGTGACCGTCTTGTTCAACGGCGTCCTGGTGCAAAACCACTTCGAGTTGAAGGGCGAGACGTTGTACATCGGTAAGCCGTTTTACAAAAAATACGATTCCGCACCGATCAAGCTGCAAGCGCACGGAGATCGCAGCGAGCCGATCAGCTTCCGGAATATCTGGATCCGGGAGCTTAATTAGCCTGCCGTTGCTGTGTCGCTTCCTCCAAAAATCGCGCTCGGATTTCGAGTACATTCCGGCTGGGCCGCAATGGTCGCCGTGGCCGGCTCGCCTGCTCATCCGATGATCCTCGATCGAAGACGCCTCGAAATTGCCGAGGAGTCGGAGCGGGGTCCGGTCCAGCCTTTCCATACAGCCCGCGACCTGGGCGTAGACCGCGGAGCAATCTTCCTGGACCAGTGCCGCGAGGCCTCAATAGAACTGGCGTCGGCGTCGCTCGAATCGGCAATGAAGCAGGTCGGCGGCGATCGCATTCAAACCTGCGCCATCCTGACGGGTTCGGGTCGCCGTTCCCCAAGCCTGGAAGCGACGCTCGCCTCGCACGCGGCAATCCACAGCGCGGAAGGCGAATTTTTTCGCGATGTCGTTTCTCAGGGCGCGGAACGCTGCGGCTTACGCGCGCACCGAATCAAGGAAAAGGAATTGTTCAGTATCGCTGAGAGCAAATTTGGCATGTCGTCCGCAAGACTTCAGCAGATGCTCGGCGATCTCGGCAAGATCGTCGGGGCGCCCTGGCGGCAGGATCAGAAATTCGCCGCGCTTGCCGCGTGGCTGGCCGGCGCGGATGCCGGTTAGCCGCGCGTAACGATTTATTGCGATATGCGCAACGTTGCCGGCGTGCGAGGATCGGGAGACGGGGTCACGGTGCCTTTTAGCTCGATGTTTTCCGCATCCTGAGCTTGGCCCTCGATTTTTATGGTCTTATCGATCAGCGAAACAATCAGGGTATCGCCCCTCACGGATCCGCGGACGATCACCTTGGTGTCTGCCGGGGTGAAGCCTACGCGTTTAATCGTGTCCCACACCTGTTCCAGGGTGACGCGGTTCTGATCGGCCAGCGCCAGCGTGATCGTGCCTTCGTTCATGCTCACGTCGACGTGCTTCACGCCGCGCAGCTTTTCGAAGGTTTTACTTAGCGATTCTGAGCACGAGGGGCAGTTCATGTCCTTCATGAAAACTTCGATGCGCAGGAATTCCGCGTGCGCGGTCAAAGCGGTGATCGCCAGTAACAGGAGCTTCATGATGCTTACAGAGTAAAATAACGAGAACCACATGGGAAATTACAAGATCTGGGCAGCGTTCGCTGTCGCGACGGTGGTGTTTTATTTCACGCCTCTGTTCGATGCCCAGACGTCGATTCAATGGGACGCGGTGGATGTTCACTATTCCGCGCAGAAATATTTCGCGGACAGCGTGCACGAAGGGCATCTGCCGTATTGGACTCCGTATTTATTTTCGGGCTTTCCTTTTCTGGCCGATCCCCAGACCGGCGCCTGGTATCCTCTGCACTGGCCTTTTTTCCTTGCGGGTATCACGCCTAAGGCAATTGAATGGGAGCTGGCTTTGCACGCCTTCCTGGCATTGTGCGGAACGTATCTGCTCGCGCGGAGACTGGGGGCAGAGAGCCCGCCGGCGGTACTGGCGGCGGTGTTTTACGCGGGCGGAGGATTTTTTGCCGGACACAGCTCCCACGTTGGCATGTTTGAAACCGCCGCGCTGCTGCCGTGGCTGTTATGGTCGGCTCTGCTGGCTTTGGAATCGGACACGATTCTATCCTTGATGCTGCCGGGGATCGTCGGCGGACTCATGGTGCTGATCGGTCACTTTCAAACCGCTCTCTATTCGTTTTTTGCACTGGCGTTTTTCGTGATCGCCAGGCGCGCGCCGTGGAAGCGGGCCGCCGCGGTTCTTATTGCAACCACGCTAGCCGCGTTTCTGTTAGCCGCCGTCGCAATCCTTCCCGGACTCGAATTAACAGCGGAATCGGACCGCGCAGCCGCAAATTTTCATGGGGCGACCAATGCCGCTTTGAAACCAGCCGCGCTCGCGACGCTCGCGATGCCCAATTTTTATGGGGCGGTATCGGGCACCTACTCCGGCCCGCCCGATATTACGCAATTTTATTTCTATGCGGGCATTCTGCTGGTCCCTTTGGCTATCGTGGGGATCTGGAAAAAACGCAGCTGGATCGCGCTGGCGCTGATCGTTCCGGCGCTGTGGTACGCCTTCGGGCCGCCGGGCGGATTGTACTCTGTGCTTACTTTGCTGCCGGGATTTAAGAGCGTTCGCGCGCCGGTGCATATATGGTTCGTGGTGGCCTTGGGACTCGCGCTGGCGGCAGCATCCGGTGCGGCGTGGCTGGCCGAGCGATTCCATAAATCCTGGCTCATTGTGGGGGTGCTGGTGCTGACCGTGGGCGATTTATGGTACTGGAACATGGCCGACAACCAGATGGCCTACATGAGCATGAGCTTCGCCGAAAAATATGGCGATCCCTTCAAGAATTTTCAGGCCGCCCTGGCGCAGGCCAAGCTGAAACCGTTTACGCGCATCTGGTCGCCGTTCGACACCAACGCGTTCGGCCCTTTGAACAGCTCGCTCGAAGGGCGAACGGAGGTTACTTACGGCTATAACCCTCTGGAGCTTTCCCGCTATAGCGAATATTTATCGGCAGCGGAAAGGAATCCAAGCCTGTTGAACGGGCTTGCGGTGACGCACGGCATCGATACGCAGCGGGGCACCATGTCTGAAAATACCAATGTGCTGCCGCGCATCTATGCGCCGCCGCAGGTTAAGTTCGTCGCGAGCCACGCGGCCGCCCGCGCCCTGCTTCCGACTCTCGATCAGACGCAATGGGCCATCGTCGAGTCGCCTTTGCGGCCGCTCGCGCCGGGTACTACTCCAGTCCAAATCGTGAACTATAGCGGCGATTCCTATGGCGCGAAATACTCCGCGCCCTTCGACTGTCTGCTTCGAATCTCGGTGCCGTATTTCCCCGGATGGAGGGCCGCAATCGACGGAAAATCCACGCCGGTTTACGCGGTCGATAACGCTCTTTCCGGTGTGTTTGCACCGGCCGGAGGTCACGAGCTGACGTTTTCCTATCATTCGAATTGGTTTCGGTGGGGTGCGGCGATCAGCTTGATCGCTGCGCTCGGGATTATCCTGTCTTCAGGTTTTTTGATGCGCCGACGATAAGTCTGACGTGGCACCATTGATAGAAACAAAGGTGGATGGCGGACTCCTGCGCGGGCGCGCGCTGCGCTGTCTGAACGAACTGCCTCCGTTTTCGCCCATCCTGAATCGTCTGATGGCATCTCTCGCGAGGGAGGATGTGTCCTTCAACAAACTGGGTGACCTGATTGAAAAAGACCCGGTGATGGCGGGCAATCTTCTCCATCTGGTCAACTCCGCATTGTACGGGCGGCGCGGCAGCATCAATTCGGTGCGCCATGCCCTGAGCCTGCTGGGAATCAATAAACTGCGCAACGCGGTTCTGGGAATGTCCATCACGCGGATGTGGAACCAAGTGAAGACGCCCCCTACGTGGTCCATGGCGCGCTTCAATATGCATTCTTCCGCGGTCGCGATTTTAGGGGACTTATTGTCTCAGCGTCTCAGCGTGGATTATGCCGAAGGCGCCTTCGTGGCGGGCCTGTTGCACGACGTCGGCCGGTTGCTGATCGCGTTGGGATTGACCGAGGAGTACGGCCGCATCGTGCAGATGCACGAGCAGGAAGGGAAGCCTCTGCTCGAATGCGAAATGGAAGTGATCGAGATGACGCATCCTGAGCTTTCCGCCGAGGCGCTGGCGCATTGGAACCTGCCCGCGCCGATTCAGAACGCCGTGCGCTTTCACCACGCCCCGGAACTCGACCCGGCCAAGGTCGGGCCCGGCGAAATGCCGCTGAGCCGGGTTTTGGACGCGGCGAATCAATATGTGAATTCGATGGGCGTGTCGATTTTCAAGACCACCACCGAATCGGCAGACGCGACCCTGATCGAGTCCCTGGGCCTGTCCAGCGAGAAGATCCAAACAGTCCTGACTGATTTCAAAGCCGAGTACGAGGCGATGTCGGCCTTCTTTAGATAACATGTGAGCATGCGCGATCGCTTATTGAAAGTTCTAAAAAAGGTCACGACGGAGCCGCTGAACATCGGCGATGACGATTCGCTGTTCGAGAGCGGATTGCTGGATTCCTTCGCACTGCCCGATCTGGTGAGCGGTCTCGAAGAAGAGTTTCACTTCAAGGTCCCGGATGCGGATCTGAATCCGCGAAAATTCGATTCGATCGCGCGCATTGAGGCTTATCTTTCCGAACACGCTCAAGGATAACTACAGCCACCCGGGGGATCCGCCGATTACCGTTTAGATGCCCGCTGACAAAAATACCAGACGTCATCGCCGGATTCCCTACGTAGGCCCGATCAAGGTTTCCTGGATGGATCAGGGCCAGCCGCGCTTCGCCTTGACCAAATGCGTCGACATTTCGGAAACAGGTCTGCGCATCGAATCGCCGGAGCCGGTTCGGCCCGGCACCCCGATTCAATTGGGCGCGGAGCGTATCAAGCTACGCGGATCCGCCACTGTAAAACACTCCGTGCGCAACGGCTCAAAGTACTTATTGGGCATCCAGTTCACGCAAGCGATCCTCGGCGATACGGTGGCGGGGATCGAAGGCCGCCCCGCGGTCACCCTCCTCATAGAAAACTTCAATCGCACCCATCAAAAGGTTTAACTGGCAAAATCGCTGGACTCTCCTATACTGGATTGTTTACTCATTGGGACGTCTCATGCGCTATCTCTGGATTCCTTTTTTGTTCCTGACCGCGCTCGTATCGGCGCAACCAGCCGATCTGGAAAAGCGTCTGGCGGATCTGACCGCGGCCACCAAGGCGGCGCAGAGCGCTGGCGATAACGCCTGGATGCTGGTCAGCGCGGCGCTGGTCCTCATGATGACCGGGCCTGGCCTGGCTTTATTTTACGGCGGCTTGGTCCGGCGCAAAAACGTCCTCGGAACGATGATGCAGAGCTTCGTGCTGATGGCGTGGGTCACGGTTATCTGGGCTCTGATCGGGTATAGCTTCGCTTTCGGCGAGGGGCCGACGCCGTTTTTGGGCGGGTTCAATTACGCCTTCCTGCATAACGTCGGAGCGGCTCCCAATGCCGATTACGCGGCGACGATTCCGCAGCAAACGTTCATGATTTACCAGTTGATGTTCGCGATCATCACGCCGGCACTGATATCGGGGGCGTTCGCGGAGCGCATGAAATTTTCCGCCATGCTGCTGTTCATGACCCTGTGGATGTTCCTCGTATATTTCCCGATGGCTCACATGGTGTGGGGCAAAGGCGGCCTGCTGAACGCATCACTGGGCGGAAAAATTCCGTGCTTTGATTTCGCGGGAGGCACAGTGGTGCACATTACGTCCGGTGTGTCGGCGCTGGTGTGCGCGTTGTATATGGGGAAGCGCGTCGGGTTTCCGAATGAGCCGATGCGTCCACACAGCATGGTGCTTTCGACCATCGGGGCCTGTCTGCTGTGGGTGGGATGGTTCGGTTTCAACGCGGGCTCCGCGCTTGCGGCATCGTCGCTGGCCTCGAGCGCCTTCGTCGCGACGCACTTCGCCGCCGCTGCCGCCGCGCTGGCCTGGATGTTTGCGGAATGGGCGCATACTGGGAAGCCCAGCGTGCTGGGCGCGATATCGGGATCGGTGGCGGGCCTTGTCGCGATTACTCCCGCGTCGGGATTCGTGAAACCCATGCCCGCGTTGATGATTGGAATCGCCGCCGGGGTGGTCTGTTACCTGATGGTGACGGCGGTGAAGAAAATGTTCGGGTACGACGATTCGCTGGACGCGTTCGGAGTCCACGGCGCGGGCGGAACGCTGGGCGCGCTCCTGACCGGCGTGTTTGCGACCAAGGAGATTAACGACCTGATGTCCGGCAAGCCTTTGGGGTGGGCGGATGGCAACGCGGCGCAGGTGGGCAATCAAGCGGTGGGCTGCCTGATCGCGATCGGACTCGCAGTGGTGGGGACGTTCATCATTTTGAAAATCTGCGACCTGATCGTCGGCGTGCGCGTCACCGGGGATCACGAAATTGAAGGGCTCGACCTGAGCATGCACGGCGAGGAAGGATATAATTTCGAGGCATAAGCCATGAAGAAAATCGAAGCGATTATCCAGCCTCACAAACTCGAAGAAGTGAAGGAAGCCCTGAAGGCCATCGGCATCGACGGCATGACCATCGCCGAAGTACGCGGGCATGGCCGCCAGAAAGGGCACAAGGAAATTTATCGCGGTATGGAATATCAGGTCGACCTGCTGCCGAAAATCAAGGTGGAAATGGTCATTCCGGACGCGCGATATGACGAAGTGATTCAGACGCTGGTGAAGTCGGCGCACACCGGTAAAATCGGCGACGGCAAGATTTTCGTGTTCGACGTTTTAGAAGCTATTCGCATTCGCAACGATGACCGGGGCGAAGGAGCGTTGTGATGGCCGCTGATAACCACGGCCAAAATGGGTTTTTTCGTGAGCACTATTCGCATCACCACGCCCGACGCCGATGAAGCTCGCGAGCTGATCCCCACGCTGGCCCGTATTCTGATCGATTGCGTGGAGGGGGGCGCTTCGGTCTCCTTCATGCTACCTATCGACTGCGGGACGGCGCGGGAATTTTACGAAGGCGTCATCGAAAAGATCGCTCGGGGCGGCGCCATTTTATTTGTGGCCTATGCGGACGGCGAGCCTCTGGGCAGCGTCCTGCTGAGTCCCGAACAAAAGCAGAATCAGCCGCATCGCGCGGAGGTGCAGAAGTTGCTGGTGGCGCCCCACGCCCGCAATCGCGGTATCGCGCAAGCCTTGATGGCGGCCGTCGAAGAGACGGCCAAAGCTCGTGGGCGCTGGCTGCTCTGTCTCGATACCTCAACCGGCTCGCCGGCGGAACGGCTCTATGAAAAGCTAGGTTGGCAGCGGCTGGGCGTGATGCCCAACCACGCGATGTGGCCGCAGGGCGGTTTGTGCGCCACCACCTTTTTCTGGAAGGATTTGAGAGGAGTGAAAACAGATCGAGGTGGCACAGACTTTAGTCTGTGAAAAATTATTGTGAACTCCAGCGTAGTCCAGGAAACGCTCTCCACCCGCTCTTCTACCGTCGAAGAAACGGTCAACCGCGCCTATTTTTCGACCCTCGCGCCGTCCTTCCCTTCCGGCGTCACGCTCGTTTCCGTCGGCGGATTCGGACGCCGCGAGCTATTCCCTCACTCCGATATCGACCTGTTGATCTTAATCGAAGACCCCACTTCGGTGAAAGAGCATCTCTCGATTTTTCTACAAGCGCTATGGGATGCCGGTCTGCGCCCCAGCCACTCGGTTCACACCGTCGCCGATTGCGTCACGGAGCAGGAGCACAACGCGGAGCTCACCATCAGCCTGCTGGACCGTCGCATGCTCGCGGGCGATCCCGCGCTCTATGAATACTTCGACCAGAAATTTCGCGTCTTCATTCACAAGCGCGGTGAGGCTGTCGCGCGGCAGCTGGCGAGCCTCGCCCTCGCGCGGCGCGCTAAATTTCAGAACACGATTTATCATCTCGAACCGAATGTGAAGGACACGCCTGGCGGCCTGCGCGACTTGCAGACCGTCAACTGGCTGGCTACCCTGCACCCGCGCGATGTTCCCAGGGGTTTGGACGAAGCGTTCGATTTTCTTGCCACTATCCGCATCAGCCTGCACGAAATGTCCGGGCGCGATCAGAACGTTTTGACCTTCGACGCGCAGGAATCGTTGAATCAGAATCCCTCCGCGTTAATGCGCGATTATTATCGGCACGCGCGCCTGGTGGATCGCGCCGCGCAGTATGCCATCGAACGCTCCGCGCAGCAGCCGGGCAGCATCATCGGCCGTTTTCACGATTGGCGTTCTCGCTTATCGACTTCCGAATTCAGCGTCGTGCGCGATCAGGTTTTTCTACGGTCGAGCAACATCCTGCCGGCCGATTTGAGCCTGTTCGCCTTCGCCGCGCGTCACCAGTTGCGCCTCGCGCCCGATACGGTGGAGCGCCTGCGCGGCTTCCTTCCCAAAGCGGCCTGGGACGACTGGAAGAAGCTGCTGGAACTGGACCACGCCGCCTTCGGATTGCGCGCCATGCAGGAGTGTGGAACGCTGACCGCGCTGCTGCCCGAATGGCACAACATCGAGTTCTTAGTCGTGCGCGATTTTTATCATCGCTACACCGTGGATGAGCATACCCTGGTTGCGATCGATACCCTCGAATCCGTCAAAGATCCCCGTTTCGCGGGCCTTTTCGAAGAAATTCAGGATCGCGCTCTGGTGCGCTTCGCGCTGCTGATGCACGACATCGGCAAAGGCTCGGGTCGAGAGCATGTGCACGAATCGCTGCGCATCGCGCGCCTTGTACTGGAGCGAGTGGGCGCGCCCGAAGCGGATCGCCGCACGATTGAATTCCTGGTGGAGAAGCATCTGGTGCTATCCGGCATGATGACGTCGCGCGATCTTTCGGACTCCTCCACAGGGCGGTTGCTGTCGGGCCAGGTAGAAACCATCGAGCGCCTGAAATTGCTGGTGATGCTGACCTACGCCGACATCAGCGCGGTGAATCCTCAGGCCATGACGCCGTGGCGTCTGGAACAGCTCTGGCGCGCTTATCTGCTGGCCTATGAGGAGCTCACTCGCGAGTTGGGAACAGCGCGCATTCACGATGCACCCGGCGCCGATCCGCAGCGGGCGCAGTTTCTGGAGGGTCTGCCTACGCGCTATCTGCGCACCCACAACGCGGCGGAAATCGACGGACATTTTGAGCTCGCCCGGCAGCTCGAATCGCGCCCGCTGGCGATCGAGATCGAACATGAGCGCAGCACCTATCGATTGACCCTGCTCACGCGCGATCGTCCCGCTCTGTTCGCCCCCGTGGCCGGCGCGATCTCCAGTTTCGGCTTGAACATTTTGAAGGCGGAGGCGTTTTCGAACGCGCAGGGTGTCGTCGTGGATACGTTCACGTTTTCGGATCCGCACCGCACTCTGGAATTGAATCCCCCGGAAGTGGACCGCCTGCGCGGCATCGTGCGCAAAGTGGTCGAAGGAAAACAGGACGCGATGAAATTATTGCGCGCCCGTCCCAAGCCTCTGCTCTCCCCGCGGGCGCGCCTCACGCCGAGCGTGTCGTTCAATAACGAAGCCTCGGAAACTGCGACGCTCATCGAAATCGTCGCCCAGGACCGCCCTGGTTTGCTCTACGATCTGGCGCGCGCGATCAGCGAGCAGGGTTGTAATATCGAAGTCGTGTTGATCGATACGGAAGCGCACAAGGCGCTCGACGTTTTCTACGTGAGCAAGATCGGGGGCGACGCGCAGGTGCGTTTGAAGAAGGCTTTAATTGCGGCCTGCGCGCCCTCATGACGCTAACCACCTGGTGGCTTTTCGCGTGTACCGAGACGGTTTTGTGCCTGATTCCCGGCCCGGCGGTAATGTTTGTTTTGTCCAGTGCGCTGAAGGCCGGGGCCCGTAAAAGCATCGCCTCCAACCTGGGAATTCTGACGGCGAACACGGTATATTTCGGGCTGTCGGCCACCGGGATCGGGGCGCTGCTACTGTCCTCGAAGTTGTTTTTCACCGTAAAGTGGGCGGGCGCGGCGTACCTTGTTGTGCTGGGGCTGCGGTTGTTGTTTGCGCGCCGGGAACCTGCCAGGCGTCTTGAAGCCCTGAATGAACACAAATCGCACCATCTGTTTTTCAACGGTTTCACGCTGCAAATGTCGAATCCCAAGGCGATCTTGTTCTTTTCGGCGCTGCTGCCGCAGTTCCTAAATCCGCACGTGGCGATCGTTCCGCAAGTCGCGATTCTGGGCGCCACTTCGGTGGTGATTGAATTTTCCATTTTGCTGGGCTACGGCATCGCGGGCGCGGCGATCACTCCACGCTATGCTAGGTGGACGAACCGCGTCGCCGGAGGGTTGTTGATCGGCGCCGGCGCGGGGCTCGCCACTCGTTAATGGATCTGCTCAAATTACTGAAAAAACATTGGGGTTATTCGCAGTTTCGTCCTAAACAGGAAGCAATCGTGCGCAGCATCCTGGACGGTCGCGATGTGGCCGCGATCATGCCCACGGGCGGCGGAAAATCTCTCTGCTACCAGTTGCCAGCCGCGGCGATGGACCGGGTGTGCGTCGTCGTGAGTCCTCTGATCGCGCTGATGCAGGATCAGGCGGCGCAGCTGTTACAGGCTGGAATTCCCGCCGCGGTGCTGAATAGTTCGATCGATTATAGCGAGCAGCGCGACATCATGCGCAGGGCGGAGCGCGGCGAATTACGGCTCCTCTATTTATCTCCGGAACGGCTCGTGAAAGACGACGTGCTGGAGTGGTTGAAGCGAGTTCCGCTAGGTTTTTTCGCGATCGATGAGGCGCACTGCATTTCTGAGTGGGGGCACGAATTTCGCCCGGAATACCGTAAATTGCGGGCACTGCGGGATTGGTTTCCGGAGGTTCCGATCGCCGCGTTTACGGCCAGTGCGACCCGTCCCGTGCGGCATGACATCGTTTCGCAACTGGGTCTGCACGATCCGGCGAAAATCGCGATGAGTTTTCACCGTCCGAATTTGCGCTACATCGTTCACGAATGCGCTGCCCGCGAGCAGGATGGGCGGGTTCAAGCCGCGCTCGAATGGTACGCCGAAGGCAATGTGATCGTCTACGCGCCGACGATCAAAGCCGTCGAGGCTACGGCGGTTGCGCTCGAACGGCAAGGGTTGCCGGTGGTCGCCTATCACGGCCAGATGGATAATTCTGCGCGGCGGAAAAATCAGGAAGCCTGGATGACTGGAGAAAAGCGCGTGCTTGTGGGAACCTTGGCGTTCGGGCTCGGGATCAATAAGCCGGACGTGCGCGCCGTGATCCATCTGGCTCTGCCGAAGTCTCTGGAGCAGTATTACCAGGAGGCGGGACGCGCAGGTCGTGATGGCCTCGCCGCGGATTGCATCTTGCTGTGGCAAAAACGCGATGCGGGATTGCTGGTCCATTTCATTCAGCAGTTGCAGGATGAAGCGGAGAAGAGCCGGGCGTGGCAGCGATATCGCGTCATGCGCCGGTTTGTCGAGGGCAAGGAATGCCGGCACCGCCAGATCTGTTTGTATTTCGGCGAGACCCCAAAGTGGGAGCGCTGCGATGCCTGTGATATCTGCGGAGCGGAGCCGGAGTGGCTGCTGGAGGTCCCCGCGCCCGCCGCTGCGTCTCCTTTGGCGGAGGCTGAAGTTCGAAAGGTTTATCGGAAGAAGCTGGCGGAAGTGCTGCCGGTGGATGGAACGCTCCGCGAAAAGCTGAAGGAATGGAGACGCGGGCTGGCCAAGGAATTAGCCGTGCCGGCTTACGTGATTTTGCACGATTCGACCATCGATGCGTTGTGCCGGCAGATGCCTTCCACCATCGCGGAGCTGATGGATGTGCAGGGGATCGGCGAAAAGAAGGCGGAGCGGTTTGGAGCGGCTATCTTGTCGGTTCTTGGCAAAGAGTGACTAAAAGTATTGTCACTTCTATGAGTTTGAGGTTTCAAGCGCGATTAAATTCCTCGTGAGCTTCTAAGATGGGCGCGTGAAGACAGCGCTGTTATTTTTGATGTTGCTACAGAGCAGTACCGAGACCTGGGTGAACGCGCCTCGTCCCCTGCGGTTAGGGGACCTCAATCGGTTTGTGGATGTCTCGAACGCAGCATTGTATAAGAGCGGCGCAGCACAATTGATCCGCGAAACCATCGGGATTGAGCCCGGCGCCCTCACCTTTGTGATTCACGTCGTACGGTGGAGCGAGGGTGGGGAAATCGTCAAGCAGAATTGGTATGTGTATCATTCCGGGCAGTGGAGCGATGCGCAGTTTAGCTCGGCGAACCGGATCTACGGGCGCGGCCAGGTGTGGTTCTTATATATCCAGCTCAACGCGCGTTCCGGCGCGAATACCACGTACACGATCCAGACCACAAAGAAAGCTCCGGCGTATTTCACGCACTTGCAAACGGCGGCGGGATTATTCGGCGTAAGTCTGACCACAGGGGCTGGCGAAACCCAGAACATCTGGAACGCGAGACTCTTCACCATTCCGTACCTGCCGTCGGATGTCGTGATTACCCCCGCGTTTGGCGCGGCCCGGACGTTCGACGACGAAGGGTTGTCCTGGATCGACTTCAGCGCCGCAGTGCCGGTGGGAAAGGCTAGCTCTTTAGGAATATTTGGGGTGATGGATCTGTATTTTCGTCCCACGGATATCAAAGGGCTGGGATTCGGGAATTGGCCACATGCAGTGGAGGGGGTGTGGGTGGGAAGCCAACCTCTGCATCATATTTTGATTGGCGTAGGGTGGGGTCCAATGTATGGGGGCGTGGTGATGGGCAATGGGACGCACACGCTTTCGTTCGGGGTGAACATCTCCGCGAGCGCGGTGACGAAGAAGTAGCCGCCCTCCGGTGGGTGAGGGACGTGGTATTGTTTTAAAAATCTTGGCTCATACCATGAAGACTCGCGTTGTCGAGCCGGATATCACCGTCGTCGAGATTTCGGGGCGGCTGGATCTGGGAAATTCTCTTAGCTACACGGAAACCTCGGTTAAGAAAATGATCGAGGACGGCAGCCGCAAGATGGTGCTGGCCCTTACGGAGCTGAATTTCATCGATAGCGCGGGCGTGGGGATGCTGATCAGCTGCGGAGGTCAGATGGAGCGGGCCGGCGGGGCAATTCGCATCGCGGGGGCGCATGGGACAGTGGCAAAAACGCTGGAAGTCATCCATATGAGCCGGATTGTGAGGCTCGATGAGGATGTCGAGGACGCGTGCAGGGCGTTAGCACCCGGTGGCTAGCAAGGCCCAGCGATAGCCCCTGGCGTCAGCCTGGGGACGCGGCTAAACTTACTTTCTGGCGAGCATCGCGCGCAGCCCAAGGTTTACCAGCGCCATTGCTACGGAAAACGCGGGCAGCAGCAGCAAAGCCTGTCCGAGATTCGCGTTGTCCTTGCCGGCGATCGAGCCGATGATGGGGGAGCTGACTACCAATCCCAGCCAGCCGCAGGTGATGACGATTCCCATCGCAGTCGCGGTGCCTCTCGGGAAAGCGTCGGCGACCATGGCGAGCGTAGTCGGGAAGACCGGGGCCATGGCTAAGCCGGCGCAGAAGACGGCGATCCAGGCGAAAGTGGCATCGCTCGACTGGAGCATCATATACGTGGTCGCGGCCATGAGCACCGCGGCGGCCAGCGTCACGTTCATCGACGAGATTTTAATCAGGATACGCGAGACCACCACGCGGCCGAGCAGCAGGCCAAGCGCGAAGCCCAGCGAGAGGATTTTCAACGCAGTCCCCTTATCGATATTCCGGCTGATCAGATAGCTGGTGAGCCAGTTCCACACGCCGACTTCGCAGGCCACATACAGGAAGAGAAATAACGCGAGAAGATAGAGGACCGGACGGCGGACAATATCGCCGATCTCGGATAATTTGAAGCTGACGACGCCGGTGGGCGGAGGAATTTTCGCGGCGATGTTGGCGATGAGGGCGACGACTCCGAGCCCTGCGCCGAGATAGCACAGCCGCGCGGTCTCTCCGTTCAACATATTGGCGACCAGCGGCGTGAGCAGTCCGCCGAGTCCGAAGAAGAGGTTCAGCAGGTTGAGCGTGGAGGCGCGGCGCGACACATCGACGTCGCTTGCAAGAGCGTTCGCCCCAGTGACGATGATTCCGCCGCCGAGGCCGAGGACGAAATAGAGCAGCATCAGCTGCTGGTATCCACCGGCGCTGGGCAGGCCGGCGAGCGCGCAGGTGATGAGGATGAGTCCGCCGAGAAGGGCGGTTTTCTTGCCGCGTTTATCGATAAGAGGGCCGACGGAGAGAGATGCGATGACCAGCCCCAGAGCTTGCGCGAGAGCGATGTTGCCGTTCTGTTCACCCGAGAGTTGGAACAGTGCGGTGAAGCTGGGCATGACGGTGCCCAGCATGGCGGCAATGACGCCGTAGACGAGGATCGATAAGATCGCGGCGAGAATCAGCATAGTCGATGATCTTAGCAGATTACCGGAGGTCGGCACTTAAAGAACCGCGACCAGCGGGAGCGGTCAACTCCGACGTGTCCACTCACATCAACGATGGCGAATGCCGGCTGGGCCCCAATCGGTAAGGTTGGTCTGGCGCCCTTCCAGTTCTTTGATCTGGAAATGCGCTTCCGCGCCGCTGACGTCGACCCGGGTGAGTGCGAAGAACCAGCCGTCTTCGTATTTCATGGAGCCACGCAGGTGGCCTCCCGCGCTGGGCATAGAAAGATAGGTGATGCCTTCCAGCTCGCTGTGAATCATCTGGTGGACGTGGCCCGAAACGATGTATTGGACGCCGTACCTTTTCGTGAGCTGATGGAGGGTATTGTGCGGATTCCTGAGCAGGACTTCGATGATCCAGGATGGCCGGTGAGAGAAGACGAATTTCAAGGGCTGTTTTTCGTGGGCACGCAGGTCGGCTTCGAGCCACGTTAATTCGGCCGCGGAGAGGTCCTCGGTGCGGCTGTTGTCGAGGATGCTGAAGTGCGCCTGTTCATAATCGAAGCTGTAGTGGACGGGATGTCCTGAATACTTGCGGTACAAGCGTTCCGAGAGATCGGACCAGATGTCGTGGTTGCCCGGCGTCAGGTAGAGAGGAATGCGTTTGATGAAAATTTGTTGGGCTTCACGCCATTCGCGGTCGGCGGTGGAATCGTTCAGGCCCTGGATGGTGTCGCCCACGGTAACGATGAAGGCGGGATTTTCGGCGGCTGATTTCTTCCAGAGTTGTTGGTAAATGCCGGGCTGCGCTTCGCCGGTACGGTCCCCAAGAATGACGAAGTGGAAGTCGGCGGCATGGGCGCAACCAAGCGCCAGTAAAAGAAAAAGTATTGGCCGCCGCAACTAATGCGAATTATAATGCAGTTCATGACCTGTCTGTTGTTCGTACTGCTATTCGCGGCGGATATCGATAATAATGCGGTGCGCGTCCTGCACGCGGTGGATCAGCCGCATCACCCGGGCGCGCTGCATCGGCACGAAGTGAATCGGGTGATGATCTATCTCACCCCCGGCGACCTTACCGTGCGTTATCAGGACGGACATGTCGACGAACAGCATTGGAAAGCTGGACAGGTGGCTTGGAGTCCCGCGGGCGGGATGCATACCAGCGAAAACGTCGGTACTCAACCTCTGCACATTGTCGAGATCGAGTTGAAGAAGCCACCGTCGAAGGCGCTGCCGAGGGATCCGAAGCTCGATCCGGTGGCGATCGATCCGCAGCACAATGTTCTCTTGTTTGAGAATTCGCAGGTGCGCGTATTTCGAAGCTGGCGCGAACCGGGTGGAACCGAAAGGATGCATGAACATGCTGGGACGGGCCGCGTAGGCGTATTTCTGACCGATTTCAAAGGGTCGGTGAAGCGCGCCGATGGGTCCACCAGCCCGCTCCAAATGAAGGCCGGGGATGTATCATGGAGCGGCCCGGTGACGCACGCGACCACCAATCTGGGTCCGAACAAGATGGAAATGATCGTAGTGGAGGTGTTCTGATTTAGGGAATCGCTAAACTTTGGCCGGAATCAATACGGGCGCCGTCGCCAGCAACTGATCCTCGAAAGAATAATCCGGCTTGGGGAACGTGTTGTGCCGCAGGTACCACTTGTAAGTTTCTTTTAGCCCGGTCGCGAAATCCGTCGGCCGGAATTTCAGCACGCGCTGCGCTTTGGCTGTGACCTGCGTGATCGGTGGAACATCCACGTAGTTTCCGAAATACAGCTTCGGGCCCATAGGATGGCCGCCGGCCCGCAAAATGTATTCCCGAGGAATCCGTACGAATTTCACGGGCTTCTTACACACCTTGGCGAACGCCTCGACCACCTCGGCTTGCGATAGAGGACGCGCATTCGCAATGTTGAACGCATGCCCGATCGCGGCCGGCTCATCCATCACTTTGATGCACGCCTTGACCAGATCCTTGACGTAAATGAACTGCGCCAGCCTGCGTCCGTCCCCCGGCAAAATGATGGAGCGGTTCGCCCGCAGACGGTCCCAGAAAAACGCCTCGCGATAAAGATTGTTGCCCGGACCGTACACGAATGGAGGACGCAGCGTCACCACCGGCAGTCCGATTCTCTGGTGCAGCCGGAACAGGGCGCGCTCGCTCATGGCCTTGTTGCGCGTATAAAGCTCCGGCGCATCGTCCGGCGCGAGCGCGTCGCCTTCGTGATGATTCAACCCGTCGCCATAGGCCGCGACACTGGACATGAACACGTAACGCTGCAAGCCTCCGCCGCCCAGGGCACGTACGGACGATTCGACATGTCCGGCGGTCGTCCCGCGCTCCCAGTCATAGACGTTATCGAACACCACGTCGAATTTCTTGCCCGCAAGCGCAAGCTTCATCGCTTGACCGTCATTGCGGTCCGCCATGATATTTTTCACGCGCCGCCCCAGATCGTGCCGTGGACGGCGATGCAGCACCGTCACGGAATGATCCGCTTTCAAAAGCTCGCTCACCAGCATCTTGCCGATGAACCGGGTTCCACCAATAACCAGGCAATTCATGCGCAAGCCGAATCAATATGAGAAATCAGTCGTAATACTCCTGGCCCAAGTGGGTAATCAAATCTTCGCCGCGCATCCACCGCAGAGTGTTTTTCAGCTTCATCAACTGGATGAAGATGTCGTGTTCGGGATACACACTGGGCGCGTGCATCGGCGCTTTGAAGTAGAACGAAAGCCATTCCTGAATTCCGCGCATCCCGGAGCGCTGCGCAAGGTCCATGAAGAGCACTAGGTCCAGCACCAGCGGAGCGGCCAAAATCGAATCGCGGCACAAGAAATCGATCTTGATCTGCATCGGATAGCCCAGCCATCCGAAAATATCGATGTTATCCCAGCCCTCTTTCGAGTCGCCGCGCGGAGGATAGTAATTGATGCGCACCGCGTGGTAAAAATCCTTGTACAGTTCGGGGTGCAGCTTCGGTTGGAGGATCTGGTCCAGCACGCTGAGCTTGGTTTCTTCCTTGCTCTTGAACGACCCCGGATCTTCCAGAACTTCGCCGTCGCGATTGCCTAAAATATTGGTCGAAAACCAGCCGCTAAGCCCCAGCATCCGAGCCTTCAAACCCGGAGCGATCAGCGTCTTCATGAACGTCTGCCCCGTCTTGAAATCCTTGCCGCATACCGGAAGATTGCGCTCCCGCGCCAGTTCCTGCAGCGCCGGCATATCGGTGGTTAAATTCGGAGCTCCATTGGCGAACGGAATCCCGCTCTTCAGCGCCGCGTAGGCGTAAATCTGGCTGGGCGCGATCTCCGGATCGTTCTTCATCAACCCGCACTCGAAATCTTTCAGCGTCTGATGCACCGCCGCGGGACGATGGAACACTTCAGTCGATCCACACCAGATCATCACCGATCTGGAAACGCCGTTCGACTCCTGAAACTGCCGGATGTCATCCATCAACATCTCGGCCTTATCCATCTTGGACCCGGCCTCTTTCACGTTCGGACCGTGGATGCGCTTGACGTACTCCTGATCGAACACCGCCTTCATCGGCTTGATCTTCGACAGAGGCTCTTTCAGTTTTTCGAGCTGCGGAGCCTCGAGCACGCGCGCATTTGCCGCCGCTTCATAGGCTGTGTCTTCGTAAATATCCCAGCCGCCGAATACCAGGTCGTTCAAGGTCGCCAGGGGAACGAAATCCTTGATCATCGGCGTGCGATTATCGGTGCGCTTGCCCAGGCGAATCGTCGCCAGTTGCGTCAGCGACCCCACCGGAACAGCCATGCCTCGCTTGATGGCTTCCACACCCGCGATAAAGGTCGTCGAAACCGCGCCAATACCGGGAATCAGTACGCCAAGTTTGCCCTCGGCAGGCGCAATCTTGACGTTGTCGTTAAGGGACAAACTGTTGAACTCCTTAAGAAGTGGACCCGCCACCCTGCGTCACGTGTGCCGGGTGCGGGATAGCTTAAGATATACTAACATTTTATGCACAATCGCGCGACTGCCGCGGCCATTTCCGTCGCGATCTCGGCGATCGTAGTCGACGATGAAAAGCTCGCTTCCGACGAACTCGCGTATCAATTGAAGGAGTTTCCCGACGTCGAAATCGTCGCCACCGCTTCCAATGGAATCGAAGCCGTCCAGCTCATCATGGACCTCGAACCGGACCTCGTTTTCTTAGACATGCAGATGCCCGGCCTCGACGGCATGGGCGTGATTCGCAAGCTGCATGAGAAGGACGTCCCGCTTCCCTATTTCGTCATGGCGACCGCTTACGATCAGTACGCGGTCGAAGCCTTCAAGTGGGAAGCACTCGACTATCTCCTGAAGCCTGTCGAAAAGGATCGCCTCGCGCAGGCCATCGATCGCGCGCGCAAAGGCATCGCCGAGAAGCAAAAAATCGTTCCTGCGGATCTGCCTCTACCCAAGCCGTCCCTCCAGCGAACCAAGCTGCTGGTGAAGAATAATCAACGCAATTTCATCGTCGATGCGCAGGATGTAGTCTATGCCACCATCGAGGATGGACTTATCACCGTAGTCGCCTCTTCACTTGAGGGCCAGTCGAATTATCGAACGATTGAGGAGCTGCAATCGAATCTCGATCCGGACATGTTCTGGCGCGTCCATCGCTCCTATCTCGTGAATATTCATCGGATTAAAGAGGTGATCCCGTGGTTCAAATCCAGCTTCCAGCTGCGCATGGACGATAAGAAGCAAACCGAGATCCCCGTCAGCCGCGTGCAGACGAAACGCCTGCGTGCGCTGTTAAAGCTGTGACCTTCGGTATCTGAAAAGCGTCTAACGAACATGGCCCTCGACTCGAATCTGGTTCTTGACGAAGAAACAACCGCCGGGAACTACTTCGTCTCGAATTATCCTCCCTACTCCTTTTGGAGCGAGGCAAATATAGCCGACGCGCACGCCGCGCTCGATCGTCCGCCGGCGCCCGGCACTCCTCTGGGCGTATACCTGCACATTCCTTTCTGTCGAAAGCGATGCACGTTCTGCTACTTCAAGGTATATACCGATAAGAACGCGGCCGAGATCGAAGGCTACATGGACGCAGCCATGAAGGAACTGGAGTTTTACTCCAAGAAAGCCTTCATCGGCGGCAGGAAGCCGAAATTTATTTATTTCGGCGGAGGCACTCCATCCTACATATCATCGAAACAGCTCATCGCCACCGTCGACGCCATGAAGCGCGCGCTGCCCTGGGATGAAGTGGAGGAGGTCGCGTTCGAATGCGAGCCCGGCACGCTGACCGAAGGAAAACTCCAGACCATCAAAGACCAGGGCGTCACGCGCCTCAGCCTCGGCATCGAAAACTTCGACGATCATATTCTGGAAATCAACGGCCGTGCGCACCGTTCCAAGGAAGTCGCCCGCTCCTACGACTTCGCGCGGTCCATCGGATTCCCGCAAATCAACATCGACCTCATCGCCGGCATGATGGGAGAGACGGAAGCCAACTGGCAGGATTGCATCGCGAAGACCATCGCGCTCGATCCCGATTCCGTCACCATTTATCAAATGGAAGTGCCCTACAACACCGGCATCTTCAAAGAAATGAAGATCATGGGACAAACGACGGCGCCCGTCGCAGACTGGAAAACCAAGCGCCGCTGGGTCAAGGACGCGTTCGCCGCGCTCGAACAAGCCGGATATAACATCGCGAGCGCCTACACGGCAGTCAAGAAAACGTCGCACGCTAAGTTCCTGTATCGAGACTTGTTGTGGGCTGGGGCGGACCTGATCGGCGCGGGCGTGGCTTCGTTTTCGCACGTCGGCGGAACGCACTTCCAGAATCAGCACGATTGGGAGCCTTACTTAGCCGCAATCAACCGCGGCGAACTGCCGATTTATCGCGCCCTCACTCCCAACCCTGAGGAGCGCATGATCCGTGAGTTCGTTCTGCAAATGAAGCTCGGCCATGTGGAGAGCGCCTATTTCCAGCGTAAATTCGGCGTCGATGTGGAACGCCGCTTCGAACAACCGCTCAAAAATCTGAAAGACCGTGGATTCCTCGCGACGGACCACGGCACACTGCTTCTCAATCGCGACGGGCTGCTCCAGGTCGACCGGCTGCTCCACGACTTCTTTCTGCCTCAGCACCGGACGGCCCGCTATGCCTGAAGTGATCGATACTTCCTTAGACCTGCTCTATCCCCTCACCGAATTTTACGAGGGCGCGCTTCCAGCGGCCGCGCGCATTAACGGTCGCGAGATGCCGGAACCGTATCGCCACCTGCTGGTGCACGATCGCGACATGACGCCCACCCTCGAAGCCGAGTACGGCCAAAAGATGAATCTGCGAGTGCTGAAATATTCGCTGGATCATGAGGTTTTCTCGCGTCAGATCGTGCTGATTCCGGAGGGCAGCGATTCGCCCGTAGTCTTCGGCGCCATCAAAATTTACCTCGATGAATTTCCCGCTGCCGCACGCGAACTGGTGCTGGAACGCCGGCTCCCTCTGGGGACGATTCTGGAAATTCAAGCGATGAAGCATTTCAGCCGTCCCGACGGATTTTTCGAGGTCGACGCCGACTCTACGATTTGCGATGCGCTGGGCATCGCGGGTCCGGCAACGCTGTACGGACGACGCAACGTCCTCGGCAACAGCACCGGCCGCAAATTAGCGCAGGTCCTCGAAATCCTTCCACCCGCAAAAGGTCTTCATGAATAACTACGATGCAATCGTCATCGGAGGCGGCCCGGCCGGTTCCACGGCCGCGGCCACGCTCGCACTCAAGGGACGCAAAGTCGTCCTGCTCGAGAAGGAAAAATTTCCGCGCTATCACATCGGAGAATCGCTGCTGCCTTATGGCTACTTCACCATGGAACGCATCGGCGTGGTCGACAAAATGAAGCAGTCGAAGTTCACCAAGAAATATAGCGTCCAGTTCGTCAGTCCGGATGGACGAGCGTCCGTTCCCTTTTACTTCCACACGCACTTGGACCATCCGGCCGCCCAAACCTGGCAGGTGCTGCGCAGCGAGTTCGATCAGATTCTGCTCGATAACGCGCGCGAAAAAGGCGCCGAGGTTCACGAAGAAACCACGGTTCGCGAAGGCATCTGGGAGGACGGCGGCGTCGTCGGCGTGAAGGCCGTCGGCAAGGACGGCGCTACGCATGAATTCCGCGCGCCCGTCACCATCGACGCCACCGGACGCGACACTTTTTTCGTCAGCCGCAGCGGCTGGAAAATCCGCGATCCCTTCTTAAATAAGATCGCCGTCTGGACTTATTACAAAGGCGCCAAGCGCGATTCGGGCTACGACGAAGGCGCCACCACCGTCGCCTACGTGCCCGAAAAAGGCTGGTTCTGGTACATCCCTCTAGCCGACGATATCGTCAGCGTGGGCGTGGTCGCGGAAAAAGATTATCTCTACAAGACCTCAAAGGATTTGAAGGAAATCTTCGATCAGCAAGTCGAACAGAACGTTTGGATCAAGAATCACTTGGCCGCCGGCGAACAAGTTGGACCCTATCGTGTGACCGGCGAATACTCCTACCGCTCGCGTCATTGCGGAGCCAAGGGCCTCATTCTAACCGGCGACGCCTTCGCGTTCCTCGATCCTGTTTTTTCGTCAGGCGTCTTCCTCGCTCTCTACAGCGGTGAAATGGGCGCGAACTTCGCCGACGCCTGCCTCACCGACCACGATTATTCGCCGGAGCGCTTCATCAAATACGGCGCCGACCTTTGCAAAAGCATCGAATCGATGCGCGCCCTGGTCTACGCCTTCTACGACCACAACTTCAGCTTCCGCGAATACTTGAAAGAGTTCCCCACCATGAAAGGCGACGTGACCGACTGCTTGATCGGCAACCTGACACACGATTTCAAGCCCATGTACGACGGCATGGCTAAGCACGCCAAACTCCCCGAGCCGCTAAAACACGGGGCGCCGTTACTACAGCAAGAAACCGTTTCGGCGCAGGGTTGATGATTGCCGCCCTGCCCTCATAAACCGCATGTCCCCTGGCTGACGCCTATAACCCCGTCCCGTCAGGGCGGGGATTCAAGCACACGATGGGGGAAGCGATTTCCGTGAAAGCCCTGCTCGACCAGATCCTCCCCACCAACAAGTTCTACGCCCGCAAAGCCGCCGCACCCGGCTTCTTCACCACCAAACAGGAACTTATCGACGATCAGGCCGCCAACCCTCCCTACGGCACGAATCTTACCTTCCCGCTCGACCGCTATACCCGCTTCTGCCAAACCAGCGGAACCTCCGGCCATCCCCTCATCTGGCTCGACACCAATGAAAGCTGGACTTGGATGCTAGGCAACTGGGACCGCGTCTACCAGGCCGCGGGCGTCACCTCGAAAGACCACATTTTCTTCGCCTTCTCCTTCGGCCCCTTCCTCGGATTCTGGACCGCCTTCGAAGCCGCCACTCGCATGGGCGCCCTAGCGATCCCCGGCGGAGGCATGCGCACCTCCGTCCGCCTGCGCACCATCTTAGAAACCCACGCAACCGTTCTCTGCTGTACGCCCACCTACGCGATCCGCCTGGCCGAAGCCGCCGCCGAAGAAAAACTCGATCTCCAGAACTCCGCCATCCGCCGCATCCTCGTGGCTGGAGAACTCGGCGGCAGCATCGCCTCGACGCGCGCGCACATCGAAAAGCTGTGGCCCGGCGCCAAGGTGGTCGACCACCACGGCATGACCGAAACCGGCCCCGTCAGCTACGGTTGTCCCGCCCGTCCCGGCGTCCTGCACGTCATCGAATCCTCTTACGTAGCGGAAGTCATCGACAACGAGCTGATTCTGACCAACCTCGGACGCATCGGCTCTCCTCTAATCCGTTACCGGACCGGCGACCTGGTCAAAGCAGCTCACGGCACATGCGTCTGCGGCACCACCGACCTGGCGCTCGAAGGCGGGATTCTCGGCCGCACGGACGATATGGTGGTGGTCCGCGGCGTTAACATCTACCCGGCCGCGGTTGAAGAAGTGCTCCGCGCCGAAGGCGTGACCGAATATAGCGTGGAGGTCCGCACCGAACGGGCCCTCACCGAATTGCACGTTCAGGTCGAAGGATGCGCGTCGATCCACCAGCTCGAAGCCGCCCTCGCCAACGCCTTTTCGCTCAGGATTCCCGTTTCAAGCGTCAACCCCGGGACCCTTCCGCGCTTCGAATCGAAATCCAAGCGCTGGATAAGGCTGTAGCAATCCGCCTTGGGTTCGTTTGGTAAAAAAGCGAGCTATTCGTCCGGAGCCTCGCCGTCTTCTTTTCCTTGACGGATTGCGTTCAGACGGTCTTCGCGGCGCTTGGCCCGGTCCGCGGCGCGCTTCACCAGCTCGCTGCCCACCAGTTCGATCATGGCCTGCTCCGCGCCATCGCCTTTGCGATTTCCCAGGCGGACGATGCGGGTGTAGCCTCCGTTGCGCTGGCCGAAACGGGTGCCGAGCTTGTCGAACAGTTTTTTGACGGAGGAGGGCGTTTCGAGAAACGCGGCGGCCTGGCGGCGGGCGTGCAGCGTGTCCCGCTTGCCGAGCGTGATCATCTTATCGACCAAAGGCTTGATGGCCTTGGCTTTGGGAACCGTGGTGACGATGCGCTCCTTATCGATCACGCTCGTGACCAGACCTTTCAGGAGCGAGTTGCGAGAGCCGCCGTCGCGTTTGAGTTTGAACCCGGATTTTCCGTGTCGCATGTTATTCCGTCAGGGCGCTTTCTTCGCCTTCATCCTCGTCCTCATCGTCCATGTCGTCGATATCGGCGCCATCGTCTTCAATCGATCCGATCGATGCGGGAGTGCCCGCGGGCGATACCAGGCGGCCCTGCGCGTCGAACTTCATGCCGAAGGTCAAACCCAGACCGGACAGAATTTCCTTAATCTCGTTCAATGATTTGCGGCCGAAATTCTTGGTGCGCAGCATTTCGGCTTCGGTTTTCTGAACCAGGTCGCCGATGGTTTGAATGTTCGCGTTTTTGAGACAGTTGTAGGAACGCACGCTCAGTTCCAGCTCCTCGACCGAACGGTTGAGCACTTCGTTCATCTGGCTGAGCGCGCGCTCGGCCGGCTCCTCGGCCGACTCCGGCAGCTCTTCAAAGTTGATGAAGATCGACATGTGATCTTTCAATAGCTTCGCGGCTTGCCCGATGGCGTCGGCGGGCGAGATGGCTCCGTTGGTCCAGACTTCGATGGTCAGTTTGTCGTAATCGGTCATCTGGCCGAGGCGTGCGGCCTCGACGGAGAAGTTCACTTTGCGAACCGGCGAGTGAACGGAGTCGATCGGAATGTAACCGAGCGGCAGGTCTTCATCGTTATTGCGGTCGGCCGAGACGTAGCCGCGGCCGGATTTGAGGCGCATTTCGATCGAGAGCTTACCGCCTTCGCCGATGGTGGCGATGTGCATATTGCGGTCCAGCACTTCGATTTCCGAGTCGGTTTCGATCTGTCCGCTGAGGATCTG
The DNA here is from genome assembly GCA_963698105.1 of Bryobacterales bacterium. Classification (GTDB taxonomy): domain Bacteria; phylum Acidobacteriota; class Terriglobia; order Bryobacterales; family Bryobacteraceae; genus Palsa-187. The sequence continues at coordinate 209,297 of CAVOPN010000010.1, read as the reverse complement.
GCCCGCGCCGTCGGCCTTGAGGCGAACCGTGCGCATGCCTTCGCCCATCATCTTGAAGGGTACCTGCTTGAGGTTGAGAATGATATCGGTAGCGTCTTCGGCGACGCCGGGAATGGGGCTGAACTCGTGGGCTACGCCTTCAATTCGCACGGCGGTGATGGCGGCGCCTTCAATCGAGCTGAGCAGCACGCGGCGCAGGCCGGTGCCGATGGTCGATCCGAAGCCGCGCTCAAAAGGCTGCGCGGTGAACATGCCGTAACGCTCATTGAGCGTTTCCGTATTGGCGACTAAACGCTTGGGTTTCTGGAATCCTTTGAACATAATTAGGCTCCTTACTTACTTCGAGTACAACTCGACGATGAGTTGCTCGTTCAACTGGATCTGGACCAGGTCTTCGCGCTTGGGCTGACCGATGACGCGGCCCTTGAGATTTTCGCGATCGACTTCCAGCCAGTTGGGGCTCGGCGCATGCGCCGTGGCGTCGCGCGCATGCAGAATGGTCGGGTTGTTCTTGCTTTTTTCACGAACTTCAATGACGTCGTTGGGCTTCACGGTGAAGGACGGAATATCGACGCGCTTGCCGTTGACGTTCAGGTGGCCATGGCGGACCAACTGGCGTCCCTGGGCGCGCGAGGTGGCGAGGCCCATGCGGTAAAGCGTGTTGTCCAGGCGCCTCTCCAGCATGTTGAGCATGTTTTCGCCGGTGATGCCCTTGGCCGCGCTCGCTTTTTCAAACAAGTTGCGGAACTGGCCTTCGAGAAGCTGATAGTAGCGGCGGGCCTTCTGCTTTTCGCGAAGCTGGAGACCGTAGCCGACAATCTTCGGCTTGCGGTCTTTGCCGTGCTGCCCCGGAGGGAAGTTACGCTTTTCAATGGCGCACTTTTCGGTGTAGCAGCGCTCGCCTTTCAGGAACAGTTTCATGCCCTCGCGCCGGCATTGCCGGCACACGGGACCAATATATCGAGCCAAATCAGACCTCCCTGGTCAATAACATCACAGTAGGTGCAGTTTACGGCGGCTATGCCGCTTTCGTCCTGCTTACTGGCGCCTGGCCCCTGGCCCCCGGCGCCTTCTTTATCAGACCCGGCGCTTCTTAGGCGGCCGGCAGCCGTTGTGCGGAATCGGAGTACGATCCCGAATGGAACGAACATCGAGACCCGCGGTCGAGAGAGCGCGTACCGCGGATTCGCGTCCCGCTCCGGGCCCGCTGACCGCCACCTCGACGGTTCGAAGACCCGATTCCTTAGCCTTATTCGCCGCGGTTAAAGAAGCCTGCTGCGCCGCGAACGGCGTACCCTTGCGCGATCCGCGGAAGCCCAGCGAACCCGAACTGGACCACGAAATCACGTTGCCCATGGGATCCGTGATGGTCACGATGGTGTTGTTGAACGACGCCTGCACGTGGACTCGCCCCATCGGTACAGAACGCTTTTCCTTCTTCTTGAAGGCTTTCTTTTTTCCGGTTTTCGCTGGTGCTTTTGCCATTTTCTATCCCTTAGGTTTTCGCCGCGGACTTCTTCTTATTAGTAACCGTGCCGCGCCGCGGACCCTTGCGGGTTCGGGCGTTGGTATGCGTGCGCTGGCCGCGCACCGGCAGGCCGCGACGATGACGCAAGCCGCGATAAGCGCCCATTTCGATCAGGCGCTTGATGTTCATCGAAGTTTCTTTGCGCAGATCGCCTTCGACCGCGCCTTCGGCCTCGATAATCGTACGGATCTTATTAATCTCTTCCTCGGTCAGGTCGGAAATCTTGGTGTCCGGATTGACGCCGGCGCGGTAGCAAAGCGAATTCGCCCTGGTCCGCCCGATGCCGTAAATATAGGTGAGACCGATCTCGGTCCTTTTCTTCGCCGGTAAATCCACGCCCGCTAAACGCGCCATCTTTTCTCCTTAACGCGCACAACGCATTCGCTGTGCGCTCCCTTCGTTATCCCTGCCTCTGCTTATGCTTCGGATTGCTGCAGATCACGCGCACCACGCCTTCGCGGTGGACGATCTTGCACTTATCGCACATTTTTTTGACCGATGCTCTAACTTTCATTGAAATCTCCTTACGGCCTGGTCAATACCCAAGGCCCATTCGCCGTAATTGCCACCGTGTGCTCGAAATGCGCCGAGTATCTTCCGTCCTCGGTCACCGCCGTCCAATGGTCCGCTTTCACGCGGCTGCCCGCTTTGCCCGCGTTCACCATCGGCTCGATAGCCAGTACCATTCCCTCTTTCAACCGCGGATTCTCGCTTCGCCGGTCGACGTAATTCGGAACCTGCGGCTCTTCGTGCATCTGCGTTCCGATGCCGTGGCCCACAAACTCCCGAACCACTGAAAACCCATTCGCGGTCACATGCCGCTCCACCGTGCCGCAGATATCGAACAACCGGTTGCCTGGCCGAGCCTTCTCAATCGCCAGCTCCAGCGATTCGCGCGTCACATTCATCAACCGCTGCGCTTCTTCCGAAATCTCACCCACACCGACGGTCACGGCCGAATCGCCGTAATATCCGTTCAACTGGACGCCGGTATCGATCGAAACAATATCACCAGGCTTCAGAACTCTCTTCTGAGAGGGCATCCCATGGATGATCTCCTCATTCACCGACGTACACAACACCGCCGGAAATTTCGTTCCCGCCGCGGGCGTCGAATACCCCTTGAATGCCGACCGGGCCCCCGCATCCGCCATCATCTTCTCAGCCGTAATTTCCAGGTCGTACGTGGTGACGCCTTCCGCCACCATTTTCTTGAGCGTATCCAAAATTTTCCAGACGAGAAGACCGGCGGACCGCATCTTTTCGAGCTCCGCCATATTCTTCCGCACAATCATCCGCTAACCCTTCCACTCGCCGGCCATGCAACCCCGGCCTTCAATCCATCCCTGAATCCGCTTGGCGATCACCAGAGGCGAACTTGCCGCGCCATCCACTTCACACAGCGCGAATCCCTCTTCGCGCAGACATTCCAACACCGGAGATGTCTGTCGGTCATAAGCCTTTAACCGCTCCGCAACCACCTCTGGGCGATCGTCGTCCCGGACCACCAGTTTCGATCCGTCGTAATCGCACACCTCCGAAACCACCGGAGTTTTTGACGACACGCCATAAAGCGCGCCGCAGGTCGGGCAGAGACGGCGCCCGGAGAGACGGGCAATAATAACATTATAATCGACTTTGAGGTGAACCACCACTGTGGTGATCCGTTTCGCTTTCAACACCCCCATGATCAGCTTCGCCTGATTCACGGTTCGCGGATATCCGTCGAGAATGAACCCGTTGGCACAATCCGGCTGCTCAATCCGCTCCTCAACCATCTTATTGACGATCTCGTCCGGCACCAGGCCGCCGGATTTCATGATCGCTGAAGCCGCTTCCCCCAGGGGATCGTGCGACGCCGCCCGCTCCCTCAACATGTCGCCGGTCGATATATGAGCCACTCCCAATGCCTGACGCAGCAACTTGGCTTGCGTCCCCTTCCCAGATCCTGGGGGACCGAACAAAATCAGACAGAGTCGACTCATTCACTAGCTTCGTTCGGCTTCCTCCTGGTTTGCTTTCAAAACAAGGCCGCCTGAGGCGGTCAGATACTGCTCCGGCGCCCTCGAATGCGGCCCGCGCGCGGCGTAAAACCTTCGTAATGGCGCATGATCAACTGCGCTTCAATCTGATTCACTGTATCCATCGCCACGCCGACCACGATCAGCAGCGAAGTTCCGCCGAAAGAAAAGTTCACTCCCAGTCCATCGAGCAGCCAGCGCGGAAAATGCGCATCGATGAAATTCCCCATTAAGGGGAGCCGCTGCAGTTTGATACCCGCGATCATGATCTGCGGCAGCAGCGAAAGAATCGCCAGGTACAGGCCGCCGACAACCGTGATCTTGGTCAAAATTTTGTTCATGTAATCGGCGGTGTTGCGACCCGGACGAATACCGGGAATAAATCCGCCGTACTTGCGCATATTGTCCGCCGCTTCATTCGGATTGAAAATAATCGAAACGTAAAAGAAGCAAAAGAAGATAATCAGGACCGTGTACAGCAGGTAATAAAGAGGAGAGGCGCCCTGCATCGCGCCCAGCATCCCGCTCAGCACAGGGGAATTTTTAACCACGTCCCATTGCATCAGCGTCATCGGAAACGCCAGCAGCGAACTCGCGAAAATTACTGGGATCACGCCGCCCGCGTTGACTTTTAGAGGCAAGTGCGTGGATTGGCCGCCCATCATTTTGCGCCCGATCACGCGCTTCGCGTATTGCACCGGAATCCTGCGCTCGCCTCGTTCCACCAGCACGATGAATGCGACCACCGCGATCATCATCACCACGATGACCAGCACCTGGAATAAAGGCCAATCTCCGGTTTGAACCCGCGTCACCATTTCAGAAATTGCGCTCGGCAACCCGATTACGATGCCGGTAAAAATGATCAAGGACATCCCGTTGCCGATACCGCGCTCGGTAATCTGCTCGCCCAGCCACATAATAAACGCAGAACCGGCGGTCAGGGTCAGTATGGTCATCATCGTGAAACCAAAGCCCGGATGCGTTACAAACTGGGTCGAGGCATGAGACAGCGTAAAGGCAATACCGTAGGATTGCACCAGCGCCAGTCCGACCGTCAGATAGCGGGTCCACTGAGTGATTTTGCGGCGTCCGATTTCGCCCTCTTTTTGCAGCTTTTCGAGCGTCGGAACGACGACCGTTAGTAATTGCAAAATGATCGACGACGTAATATACGGCATGATGCCGAGTGCGAAAATCGTCAAGCTCCGGAACATGCGGCCGCTGAACAAATCGAGAAAACCGAACAGCGATCCCTGGTTCTGCTTAATATAATCCGCGAACTTATTGGTATCGATGCCCGGAGTCGGGATATGCCCCCCCAGGCGATACACCGCGAGCAAAGCCAGCACGAACAGCAGCCGCTTACGCAGATCCGGTATGCGAAATATATTACCGAAGGCTTCCAAAAACTTCATGACATTCTCCAGGCCCTGACTCTACAGAGAACCTTGCCGCCTCTAACCACCGATTACTTCCGCCGTCCCTCCGGCGGCCTGAATCTTTTCGAGCGCCGACTTTGAAAAAACGTGCGCCTTCACCGTGATCGCCCTGCCGATCTCGCCCATCCCTAGAATCTTCAAGCCATGCTTTCGCTTGTGGATCACGCCCGACTCGAGCAGCGAATCCGCATCGAAGGTATTGCCTTCGAGCGCGTCCAGCGCGGCCACGTTGACGATAGCGTACTCCTTGCGGAAAATGTTGGTAAATCCGCGCTTCGGCAAGCGGCGATGCAAAGGCATCTGCCCGCCTTCAAATCCGCGCATACGGGAATAACCGGAGATCGATTTCGCGCCCTTCGCGCCTCGGCCCGAAAACTTTCCGCGTCCCGAGCCCATGCCCTGCCCGATACGCTGATTTTTCTGCTTTTGCCCCTTAGGCGGTTTGAGTTGGCTGAGATTCATAAGTTACTCCTCAACAATTGCGAGCAGGTGCGGAATTTTCTTGACCATACCGCGGAACGCCGGCGTATCCGGCTTGGTCACGGTTCGTCCCAAAGTGCGCAGCCCCAGAGCCCGCACCATCACTTTGTGCTTGTCCGGCGTGCAAATGACACTTTTAATCAGTTTGATCTTAATAGTTCCCGGCATCGCTAAACCTTTTCCATCGCCAGACCGCGCAGATCGGCGACCTCGGCTTTGTCGCGCAACTGTTCCAGCGCGTCGATCGTAGCCTTCACTACATTGTGCGGATTGTGCGAACCCAAAGACTTGGTTAACACATTCGGAATCCCGACGGCCGTGATGACCGCGCGAACCGCGCCGCCGGCGATGACGCCCGTCCCATCCGGAGCGGGTTTGAGTAACACGCGTCCGCTGCCGAACTCACCGAGGACTACGTGCTGAATGGTGGTCGCGAGCACGTTCACTTTGCGAAGATTTTTCTTCGCCGCTTCAATGCCTTTTTTGATCGCAGCCGGCACTTCCTTGGCCTTGCCGGTGCCGAAGCCGACGATCTTCGCCCCCGGATCGCCAACCACGACCAGCGCCGAGAAGCTCAGATTTTTTCCGCCCTTGACGACTTTCGTCACGCGGTTGATCGACACCACCTGCTCTTTGAGGTTCAGGTTAGTCGAGTCGATGCGCTTTTGCATGCCCATAATTAGAATTCCAATCCCGCTTCGCGGGCCGCTTCGGCCAGCGCCTTGACGCGGCCGTGATACTGATAGCCTCCGCGGTCGAATACCACGGCTTTGATCCCTTTGTCCTTGGCGCGCTCCGCCACCAGTTTGCCGATTTCCTTGGCGCCGGCCACGTTGCCTCCGTTTTTCGAGTCCTTTTCGTTCGAACCCGCCGCGACCACCGTGTGACCCTTGGTGTCGTCGATCACCTGCGCATAGATATGCTTCACGCTGCGAAATACCGCCAGCCGCGGACGCTCGCCCGTGCCCGAAATACGGCTGCGGATCCGCTTGTGAACACGCAGACGAATGACGTTTTTAGAATCCCTTCGTGCCATGGTTTACTTGCCTCCCGCGCCGGTCTTGCCGACCTTCTTGCGCAGCGCTTCGCCGGTATACCGGACGCCTTTATTTTTGTACGGATCGGGTGGACGCAGAGCGCGCATGTTGGCCGCGACCTGACCCAGCAACTGCCGGTCGGACCCGGTTAAAACCAGATGCGTCTGCTTGTCGATCTTCATGTCGATCCCATCCGGCAGATAAAATTCGATCGCATGCGAATAGCCGAGCGTAAAGGTGGCAATCCGGCCCTTCAAATCGCAGCGATACCCGATGCCGACAATATCAAGCTCGCGCGTGAAGCCGGTGGACACGCCCTGTACCGCATTGGCAGCCAGTGCCCGCGTCAGACCATGCAGCGCGGCCTTATCTTCGCCGTCGCGCTGGAACTCCGCGATGCCGTCCTTTTGCACCAGAGTGATGCCATGTGGAACCGGCACCGTCTGCTTGCCCTTCGGCCCTTCGACATCCAGATGTCCGTCGGCGGCGGTGATCTTCACGCCCTTCGGCAACGGCAGCAATTTTTTTCCTACTCTAGACATACGCTTCCCTTAACCTCGACTACCAAACGTGGCACAGAACTTCGCCGCCCACGCCCTGCTTGCGCGCGGTCGAGCCCGTCATCACGCCTTGCGGCGTCGTCAGAATATTGATTCCCAGGCCGCCCAGCACCCGCGGCACTTTCTTCGACCCGACATACACCCGGCACCCCGGCCTCGATACGCGCTCAATCCGCGAAATCACCGGCACGTTGCCCGGCGTGTACTTCAAATAGATGCGGATGGATTTCTTAGTCCCGTCCTCAGTCAGCTTGAAGTTCGCGATATAGCCCTCATCCTTGAGGATCTTTGCAATATCGTTCTTCAGCCGCGATGCGGGCACGTCCACTTTAGGATGGCGGGCGGAGAGCGCGTTTCTCATGCGCGTCAGCATGTCGGCGATGGGATCGGTGGTCATCATTCCTTTAAAATCCTCCTACCAACTCGCCTTGATCACGCCGGGGACTTCGCCCGCCAGCGCCAGCTTCCGGAAACAGATCCGGCACAGTTTGAACTTGCGCAGAAACCCGCGCGGACGCCCGCAGCGGAAACAGCGATTACGATGCCGGCACGCGAGCTTCGGCGTATGATTCGCTTTCGCGATCGCGAGCTTTTCGTCCCTGGCAATTTTAGCGGTAGTAGCCATTGATAGTCCTTATTGAGCCCGGAAAGGCATCCCGAGATGTTTCAACAACGCCAGACCCTCGGCATCGGTCTTGGCGTTGGTGGTGATACAAATATTCATTCCCTTGGTTTTATCGACTTTGTTATAGTCGATCTCCGGGAAAATCAATTGATCTTTAATGCCCAATGTGTAATTGCCGCGGCCGTCGAACGACTTCGACGACACGCCGCGAAAATCGCGCACGCGCGGCAGAGTCACGCTCACCAGGCGATCCAGAAATTCGTACATCCGGTCCCCGCGCAAGGTCACGCTACAGCCGATGGCCATCCCCTCGCGCAGCTTGAACGCAGCGATCGATTTACGAGCCTTGTTGATTACCGGCCGCTGACCCGCGATCTGGCTCAGCTCATTCACCGCGCCGTCCATCAGCTTGCTGTTCCCGGTCGCTTCGCCCAGGCCGATATTGACGCTGATCTTCTGTACCTTCGGCACCGCCATCGGATTCGTGTACCCGAACTCCTTGGTCATGGCCGGAACAATTTTCTTCAAATATGTTTCTTTAAGACGTGCCATATATTACGATTTATCCAAAATCTCGCCGCCCTTTTTCGCGACCCGCACGTGCCGCTTCGTATTGCCCGTGGTTTCGATCCGGTACCCGATGCGCGTGGCCACGCCGCCCGAGGTCACGATCATCACATTCGACACCGCAATCGAGCTCTCCCGCTCCGCGATGCCGCCCTTAATTTGCTTCGAGGGATTCGGACGCGTATGGCGTTTCACCATGCTCACGCCCTCGATCAGCACCCTGCCCGCAACGCGGTCGACATGCAGCACGCGTCCGGTCTTGCCCTTGTCCCGGCCGGCAATCACCTTCACGGTGTCGTCTTTTTTAATCCGGATTTTCAGCTTTACTTTCGGATCGTTCTGATGCCGAAAAGGAATTTTCTTCGCCATGGAAATCTAAATTACCTCCGGTGCAAGCGATACGATCTTCATGAACTTCTTATCGCGCAGCTCGCGGGCCACCGGACCGAACACGCGCGTTCCCACCGGCTCCCCCACTTCATTAATCAGTACGGCGGCGTTGGAATCGAAGCGGATATAGGTGCCGTCCTTGCGCCTCGTCTCCTTGCGCATCCGCACCACCACGCAGCGAACCACTTTGCCCTTCTTGATGGCCGAATCGGGGGCGGCTTCTTTCACGCTGGCCGTGATAATGTCGCCCAGGCCGGCGCGCAATCCGAGATCCCCTCCGCGAGGCAAAATACATTGCAGCCGTCGCGCGCCGCTGTTGTCGGCGACCTCAAGAATTGTCCTCATCCCAATCATAAAATTCTGGTCTCCAAGTTCTTTGTGTCCGTTCCGGACTGGCTACTGGCTACTTCTTCTTCTTGGCTGGCCGCTTCTCCGGCCCCGTCTGAATGCCGATCGAACTCAGATCCGTGGTTACCTGCACCGCTTTGCGGATCACTTCGCCCAACTGCCAGCGCTTCAGCTTGCTCATCGGACGGCATTCGATAATCCGAACCACATCGCCCGGCTTGGCTTCGCCCTTTTCGTCATGGGCATAAAATTTCTTGCGCTTGGTCACCACCCGCTTATACACCGGATGCGCCGCCTTGCGCGACACCTCGACCACGATCGTCTTCGACATCTTGGCCGAGACCACCGATCCCACCTTTTCATTCTTAATCCCCGGCTTGTATTCCGCAGCTTTTGTATCTGGCATTACCGGTTATCCTTTACCCGACTTCCGGGGCATACTGATCTTGGCCGTTTTCGGAGCCGACGTCGGCTTCACTTTTACCTGGCTCACTTCTTTTTTAACCTTCGGCGCCGCGGCCGCCTTCGGCTTGCTCACCGCCGAGGACTTCTTCGCCGTTTCCTGCGCCGCCGGCTTCGGCAGCGATTTCGCCCGCGCGGGCCTTTGAATCACCGGTGCCGTTCCGTCCTGCCGTTCCCTCAGCACCGTCAGCATCCGCGCTCGTTCCCTGCGCAGTGAACGCAGCTTCTTGATGCCGTCCATCTGCCCCATCGACATCTGGAACCGCAGCCGGAACATCTGCTCCGCCGTATCCTTTATCTGCTTCGAGAGCTCGTTCGCATCCAGGCCCCGAGCCTTATCCGCATTCTCTTTCATCCGCTACTCCACACCCGTGCGCATAATAAATTTCGTCGGGATCCCGATCTTGGCCGCCGCGAGCAGCATCGCCTTCTCCGCAATCTCCCGTCCCACGCCTTCCATCTCGAACAAAATCTTGCCGGGACGGATGACGCAAACCCACTGATCGGGCGCGCCCTTACCTTTCCCCATACGAGTTTCAGCCGGCTTCTTGGTAATCGGCTTGTCCGGGAACAGGCGGATCCACACTTTGCCGCCGCGCTTGATCGAACGCGTCATCGCCACACGAGCCGCTTCAATCTGCCGCGCCGTGATCCAACCGCACTCCATCGCCTTTAAACCGTAATCGCCGAACGAGAGGCTCGACCCGCGCCACGCTTTGCCCGTCATGCGCCCGCGCTGCTGCTTGCGATACTTAACCTTCTTGGGCATCAACATGGATTATTCCTCGCCTCCCTTCGTCTCGGGAGTACCCTCGGAAGCCTCAGGCTTGGCCGTTTCCTCCGGCTTCTCTTTTTCCTTCCAGCTCGGCTGCGGAGGAGCCATCGGCGGCAAAATCGGAGCCGATGAACGAGCCGGCGAATCTTCCGGAATCGCCTGCGTTACGCCGCCCGGTCCACCCTGAGGCGCATTCGCCTGGGATGGCGGCGCAAAAGCCGGCCGTGGACCTCGATCTCCGCCCCGATCTCCCCGGTCATTGCGCCGCTCTCGATCCCGGGACGACGGTGGACGACGCGGTTCCGGATCGTTCCGCAACCCTTTCCGCGGACCGCCGCCCGGCAGAATCTCGCCTTTATAAACCCAGCATTTGATCCCGATCACGCCATAAGTCGTGTTGGCTTCCGTGAACCCGTAATCGATATCGGCACGCAGTGTGTGCAGAGGCAGACGGCCTTGCAGATACCATTCCGTACGCGCGATTTCCGCCCCATTCAAACGTCCCGAAACGCGAACCTTAATTCCTTTGCAGCCGAACCGCAGCGCCGAATCGACCGCCTTACGCATCGCGCGTCTAAACGCCACGCGCTTTTCAAGCTGCAGCGCAATCGATTCCGATACCAGTTGCGCATCGAGCTCCGGCTTATGCACTTCCTGAATGTCGATAAAAACTTCGCGCTTGGTCTTCTTCGCCAGGTCGCCCTTCAGCTTCTCGATCTCCGCGCCTTTGCGCCCAATAATAATTCCCGGACGCGACGTGTGAATCGTAATCCGCAGCTTATTGCCCGGACGGTCCACTTCGATCGAGCTGATCCCCGCCGCCTTCAAACGGCTGCGCAGCGCGTCTTTCAGCTCCAGATCCTCGCGCAGCAGCTTCGCGTAATCCTGTTTCGCGAACCATCGCGACCGCCACGTCTTGGTAACGCCCAGCCGGAATCCGTAAGGATGTACTTTCTGCCCCATGTTATTTCGCGGCCTCTGTTTTCTCGTCGGTCTTTCCGTCGCCGACCTTCACGATAATGTGCGACATCCGCCTCTGATACCTGTACGCCCGGCCCATCGGCGCCGGCCTCACCCGCTTCATGCGCGGACCTTCGTTCACATAGCACTCGATCACCATCAGCTGGTCGACGTCGACATCGTTCGACCGGTTCTCCGCATTCGCAATCGCCGACCGCAGCACCTTCTCGATCGAGGGCGCGATCCGCTTGTTGGTCGTCCGCAAAATGTTGATCGCATCGCCCGCGCGCTGCCCCCGGATCAGGTCGATGACCAGCCGGGCCTTTTGCGGCGACGTTCGAAGATATCTGGCTTCCGCTCTCGCTTGCATAAAGACTCCTATTAAGCCGCCGGCTTCGCGGTCTTCTCCGCCGCAGCCTTCGCCGCATGGCCCTTAAACGTTCGCGTCGGCGAAAACTCGCCCAGTTTATGCCCCACCATGTTCTCCGTCACGTACACCGGAATGAACTTCCTCCCGTTATGCACCGCGAGCGTGTGGCCGATAAACTCCGGCAATATCGTCGAACGCCGCGACCACGTCCGCAATACTTTCTTCTCGTTCTTCTCATTCATCCCCGTCACCTTCTTCATCAGGTGATCGTCGACAAACGGACCTTTTGCTAACGAACGTCCCATCCGTTACCTCTTCTTCGCTTTCCGAGTAACAATCCACTTATTGGTGCGCTTGTTGTTCCGAGTTTTAAACCCGCGCGTCGGCTGGCCCCAAGGCGTCACCGGATGCCGTCCACCCGAAGTCTTGCCCTCGCCGCCTCCATGCGGATGATCCACAGGGTTCATCGTCACGCCGCGATTATGAGGCATCTTCCCCAACCACCGCGAACGTCCCGCCTTGCCGAGACTCACATTCTCATGCTCGACATTGCCCACCTGGCCAACCGTCGCCGTGCACTCCACCTGCACCTTGCGAATCTCGCCCGAAGGCAGTTTCAACAATGCGTAATCGCCCTCTTTCGAAACCAACTGCGCCTGCGCCCCCGCTGACCGAGCCATCTGCCCGCCCTTGCCCGGCCGCAGCTCGATATTATGCACCACCGTGCCCGCAGGAATATTCTTGAGCGGCAGCGAATTCCCCACCAGAATGTCCGCCTCCGGACCCGACGTCACCATCCGCCCGACAGCCAGACCGACCGGCGCCAGGATGTAGCGCTTCTCGCCGTCCACGTAATGCAGCAGCGCGATGCGCGCGCTGCGATTCGGATCGTACTCGATCGCGGCCACCTTCGCAGGAATCCCGCTCTTGTCGCGCTTGAAATCGATCTCGCGGTACGCCTGCTTGTGCCCTCCGCCGATAAAGCGCGAGGAAATACGCCCCGTCGAGCTTCGTCCGCCCGATTTTCTCTTCCCCTTGACCAGGCTCTTCTCGGGCGTCTGCTTAGTAATGTCGTCGCGCGAAATCACCGTCTGAAAACGGCGTGTCGGCGTAGTCGGATTGTAACTCTTAACGGCCATGGCTTAGATCTCCGCGTACTCCGGCATTTTTTCGCCGGCCTTCAGGCGCACATACGCCTTTTTCCAATCCGCCCGATACCCAGCAAAACGGCCCCGGCGGCGCAGCTTACCCGCGGTAACCGACGTGCGGACATCTTCGACCTTGATCTTGAACAACGTCTGAACCGCGTTCTTGATCTGGGTCTTGTTCGCATGCGCGCTTACTTCGAAACACAAAGTGCGCTCCGCGTCTTTCTTCGCGACACCTTTTTCCGTCACGATCGGACGTTTAATCACGGTGTATAGTGACGTGTTGAGTGTGGTCATTTCGCCAGCGCCTCCGAAATTTTCTTGGCCGCTTCCTGCGTGAACAGCACGTATTGGTGTCCCAATAGGTCGTACACATTCACTTCGCGGCTCGAAACCAGCTTCACGCCCTTCAGGTTCCGGCTCGATAACGCGAGATTCTTGTTCGCCGAATTATCCACCAGCAAAATCGTCCGCGAAGCCTCCAACCCGTCGAGCGTCTTGCGCATCGCCTTCGACTTGGCCTCTGAAACCGCAAACTCGCTCACCACCCGCAGTTCGCCGTCCCGCAACTTCGCCGACAAAGCGCTCTTCAGCGCCCCGATTTGCATCTTCTTCGGCAGCTTGTAGCTGTAATCCCTCGGCTGGGGCCCGTGAACCGTGCCTCCATGCCTCCACAGAGGCGACCGGATGGACCCCATACGCGCCCTTCCCGTCCCCTTCTGCTTCCACAATTTCTTACCCGACCCCGCCACTTCATGGCGAGTCTTGGTCGACGCCGTTCCGCGCCTCACGCACGCCAGGTGATGCCGCACCGCTTCGTACAGCAGATTCTCATTCACCGGTACGCCGAAAACGTCGTCCGACAGATCCAGTGACCCGATGACCTTATTATTGAGATCGATAATATCTACGCTCGGCATAGTTAAACCTTCGACCTCCGCAGCATCACGTAGCCGCCATTCGGTCCCGGCACCGCGCCCTTCACCAGGATCACGTTGTCCTCGGTATCCACCTGCACGATCTCCAGATTTCGCACCGTCACCCGATCGGTTCCCATGTGCCCGCCCATGCGCGTCCCCGGAAACACGCGCGAAGGAAAGCTCGAAGCCCCAATCGATCCCGGCGCGCGATGGAACATCGATCCGTGCGTCGCATCGCCGCCACGGAAATGATGGCGCTTCACCACGCCCGCAAACCCTCGGCCCTTGCTGATCCCGATCACGTCGACCTTCTGCGCCGGCTTGAACTCATCCACCAGCACCCGGTCTCCGGCCTTCATATCGCCATTAGAAGACTCCAGGCGAAATTCCCTCTGGAACTTCACGCCCTCCGCCCCCGACTTCTTCAAATGCCCCGCCGCCGGTTTCGATACACCCTTTTTCTTGGCGTACTCCATAAAGCCCAGCTGCACCGCATCGTAGCCGTCGGTCGCCGGCGTCTTCCTCTGCACCACAACGCACGGTCCGGCCTTCAGAACGGTAACAGGAACCACCTGTCCATCCGCCCGGAACACCTGCGTCATCCCGATCTTCTTGCCTAGAATCCCTGGACTCATACAAACCCTCAGAAGGAGTCGGAAGTCAGGAGCCAGGAGTCAGAATAAACCGTCTCCAAAACTCTCAACCGCTCGACACCTCGCGCTTCCAGCCCTGATCCAGTGTCGAAGTCTTATTCTGACTCCTGACTCCTGACTCCTGACTTCTTCTTATTTACTCTTCCCAAACGCCTTAATCTCAACATCCACGCCAGCCGGCAGATCCAGCTTCATCAACGCATCCACCGTATCCTGCGTCGGCTCCAGAATATCGAGCAAACGCTTGTGCGTCCGGATCTCAAACTGCTCCCGGCTCTTCTTGTCCACGTGCGGCGACCGCAATACCGTGTACAGATTGCGAACCGTCGGCAGAGGAATCGGCCCGGCCACCGTGGCACCGGTTCTCTTCGCCGTATCGACGATCTCCGTCGTCGACTGGTCCAGTATCCGGTGATCGTACGCCTTCAGGCGAATTCGAATGCGTTCTCGTAAGCTACTCATGAATTCGCCCGCTTATCCTAAAATCTCGCTAACCGTACCCGCCCCAACCGTTCGCCCGCCCTCGCGAATCGCGAAGCGCAGACCCTTATCCATCGCCACCGGAGTAATCAGCTCGATTTCGAGCTGCACGTTATCGCCAGGCATCACCATTTCCATGCCTTCAGGCAACTGCGCTACCCCGGTCACGTCCGTGGTGCGGAAATAAAACTGCGGCCGGTAGCCCTTGAAAAACGGAGTGTGCCGTCCGCCCTCATCTTTACTGAGAACGTACACTTCGCCCTTAAACTTCTTGTAGCCCTTGATCGACCCGGGCTTCGCGACCACCTGCCCGCGCTCGACATCGTTCTTTTCAATGCCGCGCAGCAGCAGGCCGACGTTATCGCCCGCACGCGCTTCATCGAGCAGCTTCTTGAACATCTCAACGCCGGTCACGACCGTCTTGCGAGTGTCCGTGAACCCGACAATCTCCATGTCCTCGCCGACCTTGCCGATCCCCTGCTCGACACGCCCCGTCACCACGGTCCCGCGCCCTTGAATCGAGAAAATATCTTCGATCGGCATCAGGAACGGCTTATCGGTAATACGCGCCGGCATCGGGATGAACTTGTCGACCGCTTCCATCAGCTCGTCGATGGTCTTTTCCCACTTCTCTTCGCCGTTAAGTGCGCCCAGCGCCGATACGCGAATCACCGGCAGATCATCGCCCGGAAAATTGTATTTCGTGAGCAGCTCGCGAACTTCGAGCTCCACCAGTTCGAGCAACTCCGGATCGTCCACCATGTCGACTTTATTGAGCGCAACCACGATATAAGGCACGCCGACCTGCCGAGCCAGCAGGATGTGTTCGCGCGTCTGCGGCATCGGACCATCCGTCGCGGCCACAACGAGAATCGCACCGTCCATCTGCGCCGCGCCGGTGATCATGTTCTTGATGTAATCGGCGTGACCCGGGCAATCCACGTGCGCATAGTGCCGGTTCGCCGTCTCATATTCGACGTGCGCCGCCGCAATCGTGATTCCACGAGCCTTCTCTTCCGGAGCGTTATCGATCGAATCGAAGCTGCGGAACTTATTCTTCGGATTGTGTTTCGAAAGCGTCTTGGTGATCGCCGCCGTCAGCGTCGTCTTGCCGTGATCGATGTGACCAATGGTCCCCACGTTCACGTGCGGCTTACTACGATCAAATTTTTCTTTCGCCATATTAATCTCCCGTTGTCCCGCGCCTAAGCCGCGGGATTATTTCGCTTCATGATCTCGTCGGACGTACTCTTCGGCACCTCTTCGTACTGACCGAAGTGCATCGTAAACGCGCCGCGTCCCTGCGTGCGGCTGCGGAGCTCCGTCGCATAACCGAACATTGTCGACAGAGGAACCATTGCCTTGATAATCTGCGTCGAACCCAGAATTTCCGTGCCTTCGAGGCGCCCGCGCCGGGAAATCAGGTCGCCGTTCACCGGACCCATATACTCGTCCGGCACCACCACTTCGACCTTCATCACCGGCTCGAGCAACACCGGCTTCGCCTTGCGCGCGGCTTCTTTCACGCAGATCGAACTGCAAATCTTAAACGCCATTTCCGACGAATCTACGTCGTGATAGGCGCCATCGAACACCGCCACGCGAATATCCGACATCGGATACCCGGCCATGATGCCGTGCTCCAGCGCCTCGACCACGCCCTTTTCCACCGCCGAAATAAATTCCTTCGGAATGTTGCCGCCCGTCACTTCGTTGACGAACTCAAACTCGCCGCCCGGGAAAGGCTCGACGCGCAGCTTCACGCGCGCGTATTGGCCGCTGCCGCCGGTCTGCTTCTTGTGCGTGTAATCGTATTCCGCAATGTTGCGAATGGTCTCGCGATACGCCACCTGCGGCTTGCCGACATTCGCGCCCACGCCGAATTCGCGCTGCATACGATCGACGATGATCTCGAGGTGCAGCTCACCCATCCCGGCCAAAATCGTCTGCCCCGTATCCGGATCGGTCGAAACCTTCAGCGTCGGATCTTCCTGCACCAGCTTCGCGATCGCCATCCCCAGCTTCTGCTGATCGTCCTTCGTCTTGGGCTCGATCGCCAGCTGAATGACCGGCGTCGGGAAGTCGATCGCTTCCAGAATCACCGGATGCTTTTCATCGCAAATCGTATCGCCGGTCGAGACGTTTTTCAATCCCACCGCCGCCGCGATATCGCCCGCCAGAACTTCCGTAATATCTTCGCGCTTGTTGGCGTGCATCTTGACCAGCCGCCCGATGCGTTCTTTCCGACCCTTGGCGACGTTATAAATAGATTCGCTCGCCGACAATTTACCCGAATAAACCCGGATAAACGCCAACTGACCCACAAACGGGTCGGTCATGATCTTAAACACCAGCGCCGAAAAAGGCTCCGTATCGCTGGCCTCGCGAATCACCGTGACATCTTTATTGTCGACATCATGCCCATGCATCGGAGGCACATCGAGCGGCGAAGGCAGATAATCGACCACTGCATCTAGCAGGTTCTGCACGCCCTTATTCTTGAACGCCGTCCCGCAAATCACCGGGAAAATCTTCTGTTCGATGGTCGCCTTGCGGACACCCGCCCGCAGCTCGGTTTCCGTGATCTTCTCGCCCTCGACGAACTTGTGGAACAGGTTATCGTCGGATTCCGAAACCGCCTCCACCAGCTTGTCGTGATATTCCTTGGCCTGATCGAGATATTCCGCCGGAATCTCGACATCGTCGAACTGCGCGCCCAGCGTCTCATCGCGCCAGACGCGCGCATTCATTTTCACCAGGTCGATCACGCCCAGAAACTTATCTTCCGCGCCGATCGGCAGCTGAATCGCCACCGGACGGCACTTCAAACGGTCGATAATCGTATCGAACGACCGGAAAAAGTCCGCCCCCACCCGGTCCATCTTATTGATAAAGCACATGCGCGGCACGCGATACTTATCGCCCTGCCGCCAAACCGTCTCGGTCTGCGGCTGAACGCCGGCCACAGCATCGAAAACCGCCACCGCGCCGTCCAGAACACGCAAACTGCGCTCGACCTCAGCCGTAAAATCCACGTGACCCGGTGTATCGATAATATTGATAGTGCAATCCTGCCACTGGCAGGTCGTGGCCGCCGAAGTAATCGTGATTCCGCGCTCCTGCTCCTGCTCCATCCAGTCCATAACTGCCGTACCCTCATGCACTTCGCCGATCTTGTAGGTTCGGCCGGTGTAATAAAGGATACGTTCAGTCGTGGTGGTCTTCCCGGCATCGATGTGAGCCATGATGCCGATGTTGCGCATTTTCTGGAGCGGTACAGTGCGGGCCATAAACTAGTTACCAACGATAATGAGCGAAAGCCTTGTTGGCCTCCGCCATGCGATGCACGTCATCCTTCTTCTTGATTGCTCCGCCGCGCAGATTCGCCGCGTCGGCGAGTTCGTTCGCCAGCTTCTCGGGCATGCCCTTTTCGGGCCGTGTCCGGGCATTAATAAGGATCCAGCGAATCGCCAGCGACGTGCGCCGGTTATTCGGAACTTCCACGGGAACCTGGTAGTTCGCTCCGCCCACGCGCCGCGTCTTCACTTCCAGCAGAGGCTTGCAATTCTCCACGGCTTTCTTGAACAGCTTCAAAGGATCGTCACCCGACCGCTCCTTGATCTTGTCCATCGCGCCATAAAAAATCTTCTGCGAAACGGCCTTCTTGCCGTCCCACATCATCGAATTCACGAACTTCTCGGCCAGCGTCGAGTTATACACCGGATCCGGCGAAATCTCACGGGCTTCAGGTCTGTGTCTGCGTGGCATTTATTTCGCTGCTCCACCCTTAGGACGTTTGGCACCATACTTCGACCGGCTCTGCTGCCGCCCCGTAACCCCCGCCGTGTCGAGCGTTCCGCGCACCACGTGATAGCGCACACCAGGAAGGTCCTTCACGCGGCCTCCGCGGATCAGCACAATCGAGTGCTCCTGCAAGTTGTGTCCTACGCCAGGTATATAAGTGGTTACTTCGATTCCGTTGGTAAGCCGGACGCGCGCCACTTTACGCAGCGCCGAATTCGGCTTCTTCGGAGTTGTCGTATACACACGAGTACAAACCCCGCGCCTCTGCGGACAGGCTTGCAGCGCAGGACTTGCAGTCTTATAACGCGTAGGGCGTCGCCCTTTGCGCACCAGCTGGTTAAACGTCGGCAAACTTACACCCCAAATAAAAGTTGTTGAAATCTACCCGGAAGTAAGCAAACTGCGCCTATTCCGAAACCTGCGAGGGTAGTAACTTCGGACTAGTCCTTACCGGAACGGCGTAGAAACCGTCCAAGCAGCGGGACCGGCCCCCGGCCGGACTTTCCATCAGAAAAGTGGTAGCACGGGAGCAGAAGATCAAAACTCGCGAAACCTTTACGAGAATACAGGATCGGCGGTGAAGTTGTCAAATGGACGCGTCGCGCGACTTGCTCTTATACGCCAATACCAGCGACCCATCCTCCAATCGGATCATTTTCCGATGCCACGTGTCCCCATGAACCGGGCAATCGTGATTGAAAAGGGCGGTAGAAGCCATGTCGAGTTGCGGATTGGGGTCGCATAGGCAGCACACGAAGATTGGTGAATCGCTCTCTTCGCGCGCACATGGCTTTCGCTCGACCATTTATGTTCACTTTTATACACCCATTTTGGGAATTAAGCGTGAATTATTTCTAAGGTTGTTCCTTATTTTTATTTCGTCTGCCTAAAGGCATACTTGCAGACCCCCTAGTAAGCTGTCCCACCGATGTTGTTCGTGGCTGGCCTGGCTCGCGCCAGGGGTTATAACCCCGTCAACGTAACTGCGGGGATCCGGCGACCAAGGAGCCGATAACGAAATGGCTGGGACTGCTACTAGCCTTCAATTAAAAGTTCACGAACGTATTCGATACATCAATTTTTACCGATTTAAGCCCGAGTATCGCCAGCACCCCCTCGGCACTCTCCTTATTAATATGCCCGTCGACCGAATAAATCGGCTGGGCCAGCCGTATCGCCGCCAGCTCCGTCGCCCTATCGCCAATCCGAGCTTCCTGCGGGATCTTAGCCAGCACCTCTTCGGCCGAATGCTCGCGAATCCAAATCAACGACCGCAGCACAGCCTTCGCCATCTTACGCGCCGCCTCACGATTCGCGTCCAGCCACTCCCGCCGCGCGAGCAAACAAGATGCCGGATAGTCATCGACATGAAACACGGCTCGCAATCCCTCCAAAGTCCGCGTATCCGCCAGCACCACAGCATCCGGATGCCGCGCCAGGTAAGACGTAATGGCCGTGCCGAACAACACCCCCGCGTCGACCTGCCGATGTTCGAGCGCGGCCACCGCGGTCGCGTTCACGCCGATATTCGCCACGCTCACCGCACCCGGATCCACCCCCGCCGTCTTCAACGCATAATTCAAGTAAGCTTGCGAAGGCGAGCCCACCGAAGTGACGCCGATCGTCTTACCCCTCAGATCCGCATACGATTTGATACCCGGAACCGCGATAATAGCGAAATTGGGCGATCGAATCAGCGAAATAAAGCAGACAATGGATTTTCCCTCCGCCGCCAGCTGCAACGTGGATTCATAAACCCCTCCGCCGACGTCGGCGCTCCCTCCCACCACCGCCTCCAGCACCTTCGCCGCCCCCGCGGCCTGCGAAATCTCGACCTCCACGCCTTCCTCTTTATAGAATCCCAGCCACGACGCGAAATAGCTCGGATAATTGTTCGTCGAAGTGGGTTGCACCACCAGCCGAACCGCCCGGGAATGCCCGGTGCATCCCACCAACGAAAAAGCGAGGAGAAGAAGAGCGCCCTTCAAGTCTTCCAGCGTAACAGCCATTTCTCCAGCCGATTGACACCCAACCCCACCACTAGAACCGAGGCGCTCAATACCGCCATTCCCGCGAAGACGCCGGTAGTATCGAACACCCCCTCTGCCTGCGAAATGATGTACCCCACCCCTCGCGACGACCCCAGGTATTCACCCACCACCACCGCGATCACCGCGAATCCGATGCTGATATGCAGGCTCGAAAATACCCACGTCAACGCACTCGGGATCAGCACGTGCCGCGTGAGCTGCCACTCCGATGCGCCCAGCATCCGCGCATTATCGACGATCGATTTATCTACATCGCGCACCCCCTGATGGGTATTAAAGAACACGATGAAGAAAACCACCGTGACCCCCAGCGCTACCTTCGACCAGATCCCCAACCCGAACCACAGCAGAAAAATCGGAGCCAACACCACCCTCGGCAGCGCATTCAGCAACCGGATGAACGGATCGGCGAGCGCTCCTAATCGAGGCGACCGCGCCAGCGCGAATCCGCAAATAACTCCCGCGCCCGCCCCGATCGCGAACGCCAGCGCCGCCTCTTCGAGCGTGACCAAAAGATGCGGCCAGATGGACCCCGTCCGCAGCCAGGTCACGATGCGATCGGCAATATCGCTAGGCCGGCTAAAGAAAAATTTGTCCATCCTGCCGGTAGTAACCAGCACCTGCCAAGCGGATAGAAACGCCGCCGCAATCAAAACCTGTCCAATGATGAGAGAACCTCTAGCCCGCATATTCATTGTGTGGCGCGCGGCTCCAGGCGTGCCGCGTCGACATTCGTGTCGACGTTGTCCGTGAAAACCGCGAAAAATGGGGACTGCCAACTCTGTCCCAAGGCGTCCTCATGCTCGTAAATGCAACATATCTTGCTGACGCCGCAGTGGACAGAGCGGGCTGTCCCCACTTTTCGCCCCGGCCACCCTGCCCTGGTGTTTTCAGGAGTATCCACGTGTTTTTGGACCCTCTTACCTCTCATAAGAAGTAAGCACCTCCTCCTTAAGCTGCGCCCAAATCTCCCGATACAACTCCCCGAACCGGGCCTCCGTGCGAATATCCATCAGCTTCCGCGGACGCGGCAAATCGATAATATGACGCGCAATCACACGGCTGGCCGGCCCCGCCGACAGCACCACCACTTCATCGGATAACGACAGCGCTTCTTCCAAATCGTGCGTGACGAACATCACCGTCTTAGGCGACCCGGTCCACAAATCGAGAACCTCCCCCTCCATCCGCATCCGGGTATGAATGTCGAGCGCGCTGAACGGCTCATCCATCAATAAAATATCCGGATCGACAATCCAGCACTGCGCCATGGCAACCCGCTTCCGCATGCCCCCGCTCAACTGCGAAGGAAACTTGTCGGCAAACGCGCCCAGCCCGACACGCTCCACCCACCGCCGCGCTTCGGCTTCTGAATAAGTCCCTCGGAATCGCAGTCCAAGCCCGACATTTTCAAGCACCGTCTTCCAAGGCAGCAGCGCATCCTGTTGGAACATGTAAGCCGCCCGCCGGTTCAACCCGGTCAGCGGCTCGCCAAAGATCGAAACCGACCCCTCCGTAGGCGCAATCAACCCTGCGGCAAGATTCAGCAAAGTGGATTTCCCGCACCCGCTAGGTCCCACGACAGAAACAAATTTCCCCGACTCAATTCGCAGGTCAATCCCATCGACAGCAATGTAATCGCCGAAGCTGCGTGAAATCTTCTCGAAAGTAATCGCGGAAGACAAAACGCCAGTCTAATAGAAACCTCAGTGCGCATGTGGGCCGGCGCCACGCGCTGCCTTCCCGCGGCGGCGCGCCTTCAGAGCCGCGACCATCGGGAGCGGTCAGCCCCGACGTTTAGCGAAAAAGTACGAAACGAACCCAGCGCTCGAGAAACACGCTTGCCCAAAACGCGGCCGCAACGAAACGAACCCCCCACAAATCATTCCCGCCCAGACCCAGCGACGATTCCGAGCGTCTTCAGATACTTCGAAGTCCCTACAAATCCGCCGTCGCAGCTCTCGTTTAACCTAAAGGCGCAATGTCGATTCCCCTCCGTCGCCCACGCGCTCCTTGCCGTCCACATAAAAACTACGGATCGAACCCAACCCTCGTCAGCCGCAAACGCAAATTACCAAACGAACCCACCGCAAACCTTCCCACCAAAAAGCCTAAACAATATCCCGAGCCTTTTCAATTATTTCCCAGTCCGGACCGTGTAAATCTCCAAATTCCCATCCCGGTCGCTCGAAAAGGCCACCCGCGACCCATCGGCCGACCACGCGGGATGCACGTTGTCCGCCGGATGTCTGGAAATGTTCCTTACCTCGCTCCCGTCGATGTTCATCACGTACACGTCGCTGTTGCCGCCCCTCGCGCTGGTGAACACCATGCGCCGCCCGTCCGGCGACCATCGCGCATTGCCCTTGCTTCCCGGGCCCGGCGCGACCATCGTAATATTCGATCCATCCACATCCATCACGTAAATCTGATGCGGACCGGAGCGGTCCGATGTGAACGCGATCCGCTTCCCGTCAGGCGACCATGCCGGCACTTCGTCCTTTGCCGTGCCGCCGGTCACCGCGTGCGGACCCGTGGCGTCCGCCGCGATCACCCAGATATGCTGACCCCCTTCATCCGGCTTTGAGAACGCGATCCATCTTCCATCCGGGGACCAAGCCGGATCCGAACAGCCTCCTAATAAAGGAGTCACCCGCGCCGCCGCCCCGCCCCCCGCGGGCATCGTATACACGTCTCGGT
Source organism: Bryobacterales bacterium (assembly GCA_963698105.1). Classification (GTDB taxonomy): domain Bacteria; phylum Acidobacteriota; class Terriglobia; order Bryobacterales; family Bryobacteraceae; genus Palsa-187. The sequence goes on along the minus strand of CAVOPN010000010.1, from coordinate 185,976 downwards.
TTCCGCCCCGATCGCTGATGAACGCGATTCGCGACCCGTCCGGCGACCATGCCGCCTCGAAATCGTCCGCCGGATTCAGGGTCAGATTCCGCGGCGTGCCACCCGGACGGTCCATCACGAAAATGTCTCTCTTCCCTAAGCGATTGCTTTCAAACGCCAACTTGGAGCCGTCGGGCGACCACACCGGCCGGTCGTCGTCGGCGATGTCGTTGGTCCAGCGCACCGGCAGTTCCGCCTCGACGCTGGCAACGTAGATCTCGTCGTTGCCGTCCCGATCGGATTCAAAGGCGATCCGCGCCCCGTCCGGGGACCAGGAAGGCTCCGCCGCGCGCCCCGGGCCGCTCGGAACCACGCGAACATGCGAGCCGTCGGCGTCCATAAGGTAAATCTGATCCTTGCCCGTGCGGTTCCCGACAAAAGCGATCCGCGTCCCATCCGGAGACCACGCCGGCACCGAATTCTCACCCGGCCCCGCTTCGAGCCTGCCCGCGTGGCTTCCGTCCGCGTCCATTTTCCAGATGGCCAGGTGCTCGCCGTCGCGATGCGTGAAAACGATGGACTTACCGTCCGGAGACCAGCTGGGATCGCCTGAAAACGCCGGCAAGTGCGTCAACGTCCGCGCATTCGATCCATCCGACCCGACCGCGCAGATCTGTTCGTTGTTTCCGTCAAAGCACTGGAACGCGAGCCTGGTCGAATCCGGCGTCCACGACGCCCTGGCCCCGAAAACACCGAGCGCCCTTGGATTCGAGCCATTCGCGTTCATGACGAAGATTTCGGGCTGGCTGCCGCGCTTCCTTTGAAAGGCGATCCGTGTCCCATCCGGAGACCACGCCGGGCTGTCGGACCATCCCAGGGTCGCCGTCAGATTGCGCGGATTCGAGCCGTCGGCATTCATCACCCAGATGGCCGGAAGCCCGCCGCGGTTGCTGACGAAGACCACTTTGGACCGGTCCGGAGACCAGTCCGGCTGGCCATCCGAAGCAATGTTATCGGTCAGGCGGATCACGTCCGGATCCATCGTCGCCTTGGCCGAAGAGGTGCGAGCGGGGGTCAGCCGGATGCCTCCATAGGTCAGCAGGCAGGCGCCGATCGTCACCGTCACCGACAGAGTCATCTTTAGAGAACGGCGGCCATCGGCAGCGGGCATCGCCGGTTCCTCCACCCGCGCCTCCGCCAGAAAACGGTAGCCATGGCGGGTCACCGTCTCTATGTAACGCTGGTCCCGGCCAAGCACCCGGCGCAGGTCGGAGACGTGGCGGCCGAGCGTGGCTTCCTCGACCGCGGTGTCGCCCCAGATGGCGTCGAGCAGCTCCTGCTTGCTCCGCAGCTTGCCGGGATATTCCGCGAGCAGCGCCAACAAGTCAAAGGCCTTGGGAGAAACGGCCACAAGCTTCCCGCGGCGCCTTAACGTTCGTTCCGCTTCGTTCAGCTCAAAGTCGCCGAATCTCACGATTGTTTGCGCTTTCATGATCTTACCGCCCGTAAGAAAATCTTCCGAATTACTTCCGCAAGTTTTCCGGGCATACCGGCTCACCCTGCTCGATAATTCTGTTCTCGAAGGAGGACTATGTCAATCACAAAGACCACATCGATACTGGCCCTGGCCGCCATGGCCTTGGCGAAAGCTCACGGAGGGACCATCACCCTGGATCTGGACGCCACCTTAAACGGGTGCGCCAGCTGCAACGGCGTCAGCGGGAACGTCTACCCGGGCAATACGCTCAACAATATCTATACACCGAAGGTTCAGCTCACGCTGGGGCCCGGTTCCTACACGATCACCAATGGCGATACTACCCCGGGTGACAAGTTTTCGGCCTGGAACTTCAACGACACCTCCAGTCCGGACTGGGTCTGGAGCTTTATGGTGGCCAACGACGCGAACAACGTGGTGCTGATGGACGACTACATTAGCGGAACGTACAACACCCAGTTGGGCGCATCGGGGGCGACCGGGATTCCCACCATGGACGGGTCCACCACGTTGTCGGCAACCTCGGCCGCGGCGTTCACGGATACCCTGGTACTGGCTTCCACCACCACCGTTGACTTTTTGATCGACGATTACGCCCTCGGTGACAACCTGGGTGGAGTGGCTCTGAACATCTCGGGTCCCGGCATCGGCAGCGTACCGGAACCGTCGTCGTTCGCGCCGCTGGGGGTCGCTTTGATCGGCTTGGCGCTTGGCTATCGCACTCGGGCGTAAGCCAGGGGACCACCGCCCAGCTTGGGCGGCATCGCCTGGGGACTTTATTCCGCCAAAACCCGGTGGACGAACTGGACTGCCATCGATCCTTCGCCCACTGCCGCGGCCACACGCTTCATGCTGCCGGAGCGTACGTCGCCTACCGCGAAGACACCCGGCCGGCTGGTTTCGAGAAGGTAGGGATTGCGCTGCAAAGGCCAGTCGGAACCGGTATCGGCGCCGGTCTTGATGAACTGCTTCTCATCGAGCGCGAGACATCCCTGAAGCCACGCGGTATTCGGACATGCGCCGGTCATCATGAAGACGTGAGGAACATCGTACACGCCGGTTTCGCCGGTCTGCTTATTGCGCCAGCGAATCTGCTTCAGGCGCTCGTCGCCTTCGAGCGCCTCGATCGTCGTCCACGGCATGAGCGTAATGTCGGAGCAGCCTTCGATGCGCGAAATCAAGTATCGCGACATGGTGGACGCGAGGCCGGCTCCGCGCACCATCAGGTAGACGTGTTTCGCATGCTGCGACAGAAAGATGGCGGCTTGTCCGGCTGAGTTTCCTCCGCCGACCACCGCGACATTCTCGTCGCGGCAGATAGCGGCCTCGACGCTGGTCGCGCCGTAGTATACCCCAACGCCTTCGTATCGGGACAGGTTCGGCAGATCGGGCTTGCGGTACTGAGCGCCGGAGGCGATGACCACCGTCCGGCTTTTTATGGACTTCCCGTCATCCATGCCCACGGCGTAGGGAACCTTGGTACAAACGAGGCCGGTGGCGGAGCGGGCGACGGCCACCCGCGCGCCGAACTTCTCCGCCTGCACGAATGCGCGACCGGCCAGTTCCTGGCCCGATATGCCGGCCGGGAAACCAAGATAATTCTCGATGCGCGAACTCGATCCGGCCTGTCCTCCCGGGGCATTCGTTTCGACGACGAGGACGCTGAGGCCTTCGGAGGCTCCGTAAACCGCGGCGGCTAAGCCGCTGGGGCCGGCGCCGATGACCAGCAAGTCGTATACATTCTCTTCGTCGATGCCCGCATTGAGGCCGAAGCATTCCGCGGCGGCGGCGTTCGTGGGATTGCGCAGCACCAGGCTTGAGCGGCAGATCAGCACGGGAATATCGGTGACTGGAATACCGAACTGGTCGAGCACGGCTTGGGTATCGGGATCGCGCTCCACGTCTAAATACGTGTGCGGATGGCCGTTGCGGGACAGAAATGCCTGGAGGCGTAACGTGTCCGCCGAATGGCTCGAGCCGATCAGCACTGCGTCGCCTACCGAATGGCGGATCAAATAGACCCGCCGCAGCAGAAATGCCCGCAGGAAAATCTCGGACAGTTCGGCGTCGTTTTCGATGATATGGCGCAGGTTCGCGCGGCTGATCTCGACCACGGTAGAAGGTTCCTTAGCCTCGCATCGCACCAGGCTGCGGCGCCCTGAAAGCTGATTCACTTCTCCCGTGAACATGCCGCGGGTGAGAGTCAGATTCAGCAGGCCGACGCTTCCTTTGAGCACCAGGAACACGCCGTGATGTTCGTCGCCCTGATCGAAAAGCACCTCGCCGGTTTGGACCTCTCGCGTTTCTCCTTGAGGCGTGAGGCGGGCGATTTGCTCGTCGCTGAGCACTGGAAACTGTGCGTTGGGCTCGGCCATTATTTATTCCATAACAATTTCATCGACATAGCACCACATCCAGTTTTCTCCGGGCTCGATAGAACGGATGATGGGATGTTTGGTCGAGTGGAAATGTTTGGTGGCGTGCTTGTTCTTCGACGAATCGCAGCAGCCGACGTGTCCGCAGGTGAGGCACAGCCGCAGATGGACCCACTGGTCGCCCATCTTGAGACACTCCTCGCAGCCGTTTGTTTTGGGCTTGACGTTGTGAATCTGGTCGAGGTGAGTGCATTCGGGCATACCTTGAGCGTACCCTAAATAGAGCTTCTCGAAAGCAGGAAGAGTGACCCTGAAAGCACCCCGGCTCTATCTGGTCGAAGCAGGAAGCATTTCGCGGTTCCTGGGAGTTCTGCGCGCGGCATTGGTCTCGACCGCGGAGGGCAGTACGCTCAGCATCGCCAAGGGCGCCGCGTATTCCTCGCTGCTGTCGTTCTTTCCGGTGCTGACCACGCTGGCCGCGATTCTGGTGCAGGCCAATGCGACCAACGTGGCGAAAACCATTGCGAATTTCCTCTACCAGGTGGTGCCTCCGGGGACGGAAGACGTTGTATTGACGCTATTTGTGGTCCACGGCGAGCGTCCCAAATACCTGCTGGTCAGCGCTGTAGTGCTGGCCTTGTGGGCCGCTTCGGGGGCCATTATGAGCATGATTGAAGGATTCCGGTCGATTTACCGGATTCCGACCGGGCGGTCGTTCATCAAGGAGCGCGCCATGGCGGTTTTTCTGGTGCTGGTTTCGGCCCTCCCGGTTATCGGCGCATCGGCTCTGATCGTTTTCGGGACGCGGGCGGAGAACTTCCTGATGCATAGTTTAGGCGTGGTGGCTCCGGACACAGATATCCAGGGATGGGTGGAATTGTTCAGCAAAATCTTACGTTTAGGGCTGGCATTCGCCTCCTTCGTGCTGGTCACGGCGCTGCTTTATTATCTGGGACCGAACCGGAAGCAGACCTTTGCCAACGTATTCCCCGGAGCGGTTCTGGCCACCGTGCTGTGGGTGCTTTCGACGTTGGTGTTTAGCTGGTATGTGCGGCATATTTCGAATTACAACGTGCTGTACGGCAGCGTGGGGGCGGGCCTCGCGCTGCTGGTGTGGATGTACGTATGGTCGGTGATTACGCTGATTGGGTGCGAATTCAACGCTGCGAGAGAGCGTTTAAGCGCCTAGCGTTTTTATCCAACACTTTTGCCCTTTGCGGCGTCTAAAGTGATATTGAAATGCTGCCCACGGCACTCTTGTGTCTGCTGATATCGCAGGATCTGCACATTCGTTCCACCGGGACGATCCGTGCCGTTCATGTGTTCAACGTCCTGGTTCCGACGATTCGCGGCACCAACGTGAGGCTGACGGTCACGAAGATTATTCCTAACGGAGTGCTGGTACACGAAGGCGACATCATCGCTGAGTTCGACCGCACCCAGCAGGCGGACGATGCTCGCGACGCGAAGGCCAAGATGGACGACCTGGGGCATCAACTGGAGCAGCAGCGCGCGCAGTATCGCAGCGATGCGGCCAAGCGCGCGGCCGATATGAAGGCGGCGGAGGCGGCGCTGGCCAAGGCCGAGATTGAGCTGCGCAAGGGCGAAGTGCTGAGCGAGATCGACCGGCTGAAAAATGAGGCGATTGTCGAGAGCGCGCGGGCGAAGGTGGAGAGTCTCAAGAAGTCCGCGCATTTTCACGATCTGGATGAGGCGGCGGGGCTGCGCGTTCTGGAGCTGCAAAGGAATCGCCAGGAGCTGGTGCTGGAGCGGACCAAAAGCAACACCGATAAGCTGACGATCCGCGCGCCTTTATCGGGGATGGCGGCGCTTGAGAATGTGTGGAGGAATGGGTCGATGGGTCCGTTCCAGGAAGGCGATCAGGCTTTCTCGGGACAGCCGATGATCAAGCTGTTCGATCCTACGGACATGCTGGTGGTCACGCTGGTCAATGAGCCCGACGGGGCGGTCCTTGCGCGTGGTGGGGCGAAGGCGAAGATCCGTCTGGACGCGTATCCGGGCGCGGTGTTCGACGCGCATTTCGAATCGGCGAGTCCGGTGGCTTCGTCGGGTCTGGATAGTCCGATCAAGTATTTTTCGGCGCGGTTCCGTATCGATCAGAGGGATCCGCGATTGCTGCCTGATTTGTCGGCGGCGGTGGAGATCGAGGCTGGGAAATGAAGAGGGCTTTGTGGATCGCCGTGCTGATCGGGCTGCCGGCGGCGGGCGTGTGGCTGTGGAAGGCCAGGCAGGTGCAGGCCAAGGCGGATCTGCCGGTGGCGTCGGCGCGCAGAGGCGAATTTCAGGTGATCGTGAGATGCCGGGGGGAATTGGTTTCCACGCACAGCGTGCAGTTAGTCGCGCCGATGCATATTGCCGGGTTGCAGATCGCGTGGGAGGCTCCTCCGAATAGCGAGGTGAAGGAAGGCGACGTGGTGATTCGCTTCGATTCGAGCCTGGCGCGGCAGCAGCTGCTCGAAAAGCAGGCGACGTTGAAGCAGGCGCAGGCGACGGTCGAGCAGGCGGTGGCGCAGGCGCGCATTACGGCGGAGCAGGACCGGCTGGATCTGGCGTCGGCGAAGGTCGATGTGGAGAAGGCGAAGCTCGAGGTTTCGAAGCAGGAGATCGTCAGCAAGCTGCAAGGCGAGGAGAGCAAGATCGATTTGAGCCTGGCGGAGGACAAGCTGCGCGTCGAGGAGGCAACCATCAATCTGCATCAGACGTCGGATGCGCAGAAAGTGGCGTCGGCGACGCGGCTGCGGGATAAGGCTCAGGAAGAGATCGAGGTCACGACCGATCGGCTGGCGCATATGGAGATGCATGCGCCGTCGGCGGGGGTAGTGGTGTTTCTGAATAACAATTCGCAAGGGTGGATCAACGCGAAGCCGTTCAAGGTGGGCGACAGCGTTTGGCCGGGCAGCGTGGTGGGCGAGATTCCGGATGTGACGACGTTGCAGATGAAGGCCAAGCTCGAAGAGACGGACCGCGGGCGGATCGCGCCGGGTCAGGATGCTCGGATTCTGGTGGATCCTTTTCCGGAGAAGCCGTTTCCCGGCAAGGTGGCGTCGATTTCGCCGCTGGTGGAGACGGAGTTCGATTGGCCTCCCACGCGTAATTTCCGGGCGATGGCTAGTTTCAATGAGCCGGATAAAAGGCTGCGGCCGGCGATGAATGCCCGGGTGGATTTCATTGTCGAGAGGATTCCGGACGCGATCAGCGTGCCGGCGAGCGCGGTGTTTACGCGGCAGGGGCGGCCGGCGGTGTATGTGGCCGAGAAGAACGCGTGGATGCCGCATGAGGTGGAGATTCTGGCTCGGAATCCGGATGAGGTGGCGATTAAGGGGATCGCGGAGGGGACGAAGGTGGCTCTGGTGGAGCCGGACGAAAAAAGGAGTCAGGAGTCAGGAGTCAGGAGTCAGAAGAAGTGAAGCCCAAGAAGATCATCGGTCCGGGGATTGCGGCGGCTTCTATCGCTCTGGCGGCTTGGGGCGGGGTGAAGCTGTATCGGGTCACGAACACTTCGCCTGAGGCTACGGTTCCTACTACTGCGGTTAAAAGGGGCGACGTTACTTTTGCGGTTTACTCGCGCGGGGAGTTTCAGGGCGGCAATTCCGTGATGTTGACGGCTCCGATGGCGGGAGGCGCGGACATGTCGATCACCTTTCTGCGCGCGCCGGGGGAGCTGGTGAAGAGCGGCGATGTGGTGATTCAGTTCGACACTACCGATCAGGCTTATGCGCTGAAGGAAGCGGAGGCGGACCTGGCGGAGGCGGAGCAAAAAGTCATCCAGGCGCAGGCGCAGATGCAGGCCAAGGAGGAGGAAGATAACTTCCTGTTGCTGAAGGCGAAGTCCGATCTGAGGCAGGCTGAGCTGGAGGCGCGGAAGAATCCGGTGGTGAGCGCGATTCAAGCCAAGCAGAACGATCTGGCGGTGGAGGGGGCGCGGGCTACGCTCGACCAGTTGACGCGGGATCTGGCGAATCGCAAGGCGACGTCGCAGGCAGGGGTTGCGATTCAGGATGCGGTGGCGGCGAAGGCTCGGGTGCAGATCGACACGGCGAAGAAGAATATCGAGGCGATGACGGTGCGCGCGCCGCGCGACGGGTACGTGAATATTCAATCCAATACCAACGGCAATGGGTTCTATCAGGGGATGGTTCTGCCGATGCTGCAGGTGGGCGACAAGGTTCGCGCGGGGATGGGCGTGGCGCAGCTTCCGGACATGCACAACTGGGAGGCGACGGCTCGCATCGCGGAGGCGGATCGGGGGCATCTGGCTCTGCATCAGCCGGTGCTGATTACGGCGGTGGCTCTGCCGGAGCATCCTTATCACGGAAAGATTTCGGACCTGGGAGGGACTACGGGTCCGATGTGGGAGAGACGCTTCGAGTGCAAGATTTCGATCGACGATCCGACGCCGGAATTGCGTCCTGGGATGACGGCGAACATCGTGGTTACGGCGGAGACGTTGAAGAATTCGTTGTGGATCCCGGCACAGGCGTTGTTTGAGAGCGACGGGCGCACGTTTGTTTACGCGCGGACGGCGGAGGGAGGGTTTTCGAGGGTCGACGTGAAACTGGTGCGGCGCAGCGAAAGCCAGGTGGTGATTACGGGCGCGAAGGAAGGGCAGGTGGTGGCGCTGGCGCGGCCGGATCAGAAGAAAGATGAGAAGAAGGCCGGGTCGTCGGCGGCGCAGGCGATTACGAAATGAGGGTTGTTGAAGATGAATTATTGGCCGCGGATGAACGCGGATTCGCAAGAATCCCCTGGCTGACGCCAGGGGTTATAGGCCCGTCGGGTTCGCGCGGGATGCGATTACTTAGTGGACGAACCGTCGAGCAGAGTGGACGGGGCGAAAAGCGGGGACAGCCCGCTCTGTCCACGGCGGCGCTGCCGCTTGTGCTCATTTGGGGAAGGGCGCGGGCGCCTTGGGACAGAGTAGGCAGTCCCCACTTTCCGCAGGCTTCATCGTTGGTAAACAGGCGGTGCGAGTGAGCGTGCTTCGGTATTTTTCGGACATTCCGTTGGCGTTTGATAATCTGCGCGCGCAGAAGACTAGGACGGTGCTGACTGCGCTGGGCATTGTGTTTGGGGTCGGATCGGTGATCGGGATGCTGGCTATTGGCGCGGGGGCGCGGGAGGAGTCGTTAAGTTTTATTGAGCGGCTGGGCGTGCGCAATGTGCTGGTGGAATCGATTCCCTCGTCGAGTCCGGAGGAGATGCAGCAGAGGCGGCGCGCATCACCGGGACTGACGGAACGCGATGTGCGGATTCTGGAGGCGAATATCGAATCGCTGGAACTGCTGTCGCCGCGGCGCACGCTGCATCCTACGCGCGTGCTGCCGAAGCCTCCGCAGGGGATGCCGAATATGTATGGAGTGCGGCCTTCCTACGCTACGATTCATAACTTGCGGGTGGCCGAGGGACGATTTTTTACGGAGCGCGAAAATCAGGACAGCACGCCGGTGTGCGTGTTGGGGGATCGCGTGAAATCGTCCATGCTGGGGTACGGGCCGGGGGCGACGGGCAAATATATCAAGGTCAATGACACCTGGCTGCAAGTCGTCGGGGTGCTGGCGCCGCAGATTTCGGAGGGTAAAGGCGCGGGCGGCGACGATCGGAACCAACTGATTTATATTCCGCTGAATACGTTTCAATATCGGTTCTGGGATCTGAGCTCTTATATGAAGGACGATATCGACGGCATCGATCTGCGGCTGAAGCCCGGCGCCGATAGCGTGAAGGCCGCGGAGGTGGTGACGGCGATTCTGAATTCGACGCATCGCAATGTGGAGGATTTTACGGTCACGATTCCGGCGGCGCTGCTCGCGCAGCAGCAGAAGACGCAGACGATTTTCACTTATGTGATGGTGGCGATCGCGGCGATTTCGCTGCTGGTGGGCGGGATCGGGATCATGAACATCGTGCTGGCGACGGTGATGGAACGGACGCGGGAGATCGGCATCCGGCGGGCGACGGGCGCGCGTCGCGGGGATATCGTGCGGCAGTTCTTATCGGAGAGCGTGCTGATTTCCGTGGGCGGAGGCGTGGCGGGGATCGGGTTTGGGTTGAGCTTATCGTGGCTGATCGCGCATACGGCGGAGTGGAAAACGATTGTCACTCCGGCGTCGGTGATTATTGCTTTTTCTGTGTCGGTCGCGGTGGGGGTGGTGTTTGGGATTTACCCGGCGATGAAGGCGGCCAGGATCGATCCGATTGAGGCGCTGAGGTATGAGTGAAAATCACACAGGCTGAAGCCTGTGCCACCTTGTACTGCGGGTAGCACAGACTTTAGTTTAGTGGCACTAAGCTACTTGACTCATCAGGCTATAGTCTGTGTTTCCAAAACTGGCGGGAACCAGTCGAAGTCGAATCGACCAACGATCCTAAGGAACGTTCAACGGTTTTGAAGACCGCGCCTGCCACCGGGCAAAATTGGCTCCCACAGGGATTCTATCAACTCTGCCGATGGAAGACGAAGAAAAATACGACGAGTGTGAGGCTCGCGAACGAGTAGATCAGCAGAGGGAATATTGTCACGGCCGGCACCAGGCCCTGGGTCACATTCAGGACGGCGGAGACCAGATTGTAGACCAACAGCACTGTCGCGAGGATGGTTCCGATCAGGGCTAGAAATGCCGCACTCTTTATGTTCATATCGCATATTATGACTCCATGCGGAAAAATTCGGTGTACTCGATTCATCCCGGATTCGCAATGGAGGAGGCTTCGCTTAAGAATCTGAAGGAGCGCACCGGGCGTAGCTTGGAGGAATGGGTTCGCATCGTTAAGAAGTCGGGTCCGGCGACGGAAAAAGAACGGATCGCTTGGTTGAAGGCGGAGCACGCGATCACCACCAACTATGCTCTGTGGATCGCCAAACGCGTGGATGGAGGGGGCATGGCCGACGATTACGATCCGGATGCGCTGGTGGAAGCGATGTTCGCGGGCAAGAAAGCGGGGCTGCGGCCGATCTATGAGCGCGTGTTGGCTCTCGCGTTCGGGTTGGGGAAGGACGTGCGGGTATCGCCTGGGAAGACCATCGTGCCGTTCTATCGCAAGCATGTTTTCGCGCAGGTGAAACCTACGACCAACACACGCGTCGATGTGGGGTTCGCCTTCAAGGATATGAAAGCGTCGGGGAAACTTATCTCCACCGGAGGGTTTGAGAAAGGCGACCGCATCACGCATCGCATTCCGGTTGCGTCGGCCGATGAAATAGACGCGGAAGTGAGGAAATGGTTGAAACATGCTTATGAAATGGATGTTTGAGAGCAGCGTGTTATCCTGATCAGGCTTCATGACAAGGCGGGCTGCACTTCCTCGCATTTGTATCGCTCTCGGGTTTCCGGAGATTGAATCGCTGCTGGCGCATGCGCGGGAGGAGTACAACGCGGGCGAGCGGTTTTTCGAATTTCGCCTCGATTATTTGCCGAGCCCGGAACAAGGCATTGCGGCGATGCGCAAGTTTCTGGTGCGATCGAATGACTGCACGGTGCTGGCTACGTGCCGCCGGCATCAGAACCACGGCCGCTTCAACGGCAGCGTCGAGCAGCAGGTAAAAATTCTGGACGGGGCCATCGACGCGGGCGCGCAAGCGGTGGATATCGAAATCGAGAGCGCGGAGAACTGCGCGGAAAGCCTGGCCGCGCTGCGGGCGCGTGCACGGCTGGTGATTTCGTATCACAACTATGGAGGCACGCCTCCGCTCGATACGGTGATGCGGCGTATGACGCGGATTGCGGCGGACGGGTACAAGATCGTTACGACGGCGAAGAAGCCGTCGGATAACGCGCGGGTGCTGAGTCTCGCGAAAACGTATTCGAAGACGCCTACGGTGGTCCTGGCGATGGGGGAGATGGGATTTGCCACGCGGGTCTTATCTCCCGCCGCCGGAGGTTTGTTTACGTACGCGGCGCCGAACTCGGCCGAAGGAACGGCGACGGGGCAGGTGAGCGCGCACCAACTGCGGCATCTTTATCGGGTGGAAAAATTCACGCGCGACGCCAGGATATACGGCGTGGTGGCGGATCCGGTTCGGCATTCGATTTCGCCCGCGGTGCATAATCGCGCGTTTCAGGCGAGGCGGGCGGATGCGGTGTATCTTCCGTTTCTGGTGAAGCCGGCGCAGCTGAAGGATTTTTTCATCCTGGCGGAGAAGCTGCCGCTCGCGGGGTTCAGCGTGACGATTCCGCATAAGCAGAAAATCCTGAGGTATCTCGATCTGGTGGATCCTTTGGCGCGGAGAATCGGCGCGGTGAATACGGTGTGGCGCAAGGCCGGAAAATGGCGCGGCACGAATACGGATGCGGACGGCGTGATTCGTCCACTGGAGAGGCATCTGCGGTTGGGCAAAACAACGGTGCTGCTGGCGGGCAATGGAGGAGCAGGGCGCGGCGCGGCGTACGCTTTGAGGGCCGCGGGCGTGAAGCTGGCGATTACCGGCCGAAATATCGATCGGGTGCGGGCGCTGGCGAAGGCTTGCGACGCGGAGCCTCTGACGCGGGAGCAGGCGTGTGCGCGGATGTTCGATGTGCTGGTGCATTCGACGCCTCTGGGGATGTTTCCAAAAGTCGAGCAGTGCTTTTTCGACGGGAAGATTCCGGCGAAGCTGGTATTCGACATGGTCTACAATCCGCTGGACACGCTGCTGGTGCGGATGGCGAGGGATCAGGGAGCGACGGTGATCCGGGGCCTGGAAATGTTCCTCGAACAGGCGTCGGCGCAATTCGAATTGTGGACTGGCGAGACCGCACCGCGCGCAGTGATGGAGAAGGCGGCCGTCGAGGCGCTCGAAGCGCACTATGCGGCGGGTGCATGATAATGAGTGCATGGCTGTGAATCGCAGAACTCTTGCCCGCATGCTGGCGCTGGCGGCGGTTGGTCCGCCCGCCGCGGTTGCTCAAACAGCTCCAGCGGCGGATGCGGATATGGAATCGGCGCGGGAATTGCTACGAACGAACTTGCAGCAGATCGCGAAGGTAAAATTACCGATGGCGACTGAGCCTGCCTGCCATTTTAAGGCCCAGTAAGATGGCGAAGTTCAGTTTCACCGACGACATCTTCTTCGGCACCATTTCAGAGATCGGGACGGCTCTGCGCACCAAAGAGTTTTCGGCGGTCGAACTGACACGGGCGTTTTGCGATCGACTGGAAAAACTTGGGCCGCGGTATAACGCGCTGGCACTATCGCTGCGCGAGTCCGCTGTGAAGAAGGCGAAAGAGGTCGACCGGGAATTCAAACTGGACCGCGTTAAAAGCCCTCTGCAAGGGATTCCCTACGGTGCGAAAGATCTGCTCGCGGTGAAAGGAAAGCCGACCAGTTGGGGCGCGAAGCCTTACGCGGCGCAGGTGTTCGATGAAGATGCGCGGGTGATTGAGCTGCTCGACAAAGGCGGCGCGATTCTCATCGGCAAATTATCGATGGTTGAGTTAGCGGGCGGCGGAGGGTATCGATTTCCGTCGGCTTCCCTCACCGGACCCGGGTTGAATCCGTGGGACCGAACGCGCTGGAGCGGAGGATCTTCGAGTGGCCCGGGAGCGGCGACCGCGGCGGGCCTGGTCACGTTCGCGATCGGATCGGAAACCTCGGGGTCGATTGTTTCGCCGAGCGCTTATTGCGGGATCACCGGATTGCGGCCCACTTACGGATTGGTCAGCCGGCGCGGAGCGATGGCGCTTTCCTGGTCGCTCGATAAAATCGGTCCCATGTGCCGATCCGCCGAAGATTGCGCGCTGGTATTGAGTGTGATCGCGGGGGTGGATTATGAGGATCCGGGCACAGCTGGGAAACCGTTTCACTACGCGCCGCAGTACGCGCGCAAGCCGGACGAGATCACGATCGGCTACGCGCCGGCGGATTTCGACGAGTCGGCGGACCCGGCGGCACGCGCTGGTTTTCAGGAAGCCTTGAAGGTCGTAAAGTCGCTAGGCATGAATACCAAGGAAGTGGAGATTCCCGATTTTCCTTACAGCGCGCTGGTGAGCACGATTATCGGCGCGGAAGCCGCGTCCATTTTCGAGGACCTGCTACGCAGCGGAAAGGTGGACGAGTTGGCCGATCATCGGCAGGCGCAGGGCTTGAAGACCGGGCTCGACATTTCGGCCGTGGATTATCTGCGCGCGATGCGCGTGCGATCGCTGGTGCAGCAGGCGTTTAAGGAATTGTTCTTCGAGGTCGATTTTCTGCTGGCGCCGACGCGGCCGACCATTGCATCGAAGGTCACGGATCCGCTCGATCGCGCGCCGGCGGCGGCGTCCACTCCGAAATCGCGCGGCCTGAATGGGTTGATACCAGCCGGAAATCTCGCCGGACTACCCGCGATTTCGCTGCCCTGCGGATTCGCGGCCGGCATGCCCATCGCGATTTCCGTGGTGGGACGGCCATTTTACGAAAATCAATTGATCGCCATCGGCAAAGCCTACCAGAGTCACACGGACTGGCACCGCCGCCGTCCGCCGGTCACAGAGTAAAGAATCTGTAAAACGGTGCACCGCACCTCGCGCGGCGATGCGTTCTCCGCATATACTGGAAAATCGCACATGGTAAGCACTACACGCAGATCCTTTTACTCGGCTGTGATTGCCGGGCTCGGCGGTTTGATGACGGCGGCGCTGGCACTCCCGGCCGCGGCCTATCTTTTGTTCAAGCCGCGCTCCCAGAAGCAGTCGGATTATGTTCCCGTGGCCGACCTCACGCAACTGACCATCGACAAGCCGGAGGAGGTGGTTTTCCGCCGCACGCGCGTCGACGGTTGGCGCGTTTTGAACGAAAAATCGACCGCCTGGGTGGTCCGCAAAGACGAGCAGCACGTGGTCGCATTTACGCCGCAATGCACGCATCTGGGCTGTGCGTATCACTGGGATGAGGCGGCACACAATTTTCTCTGCCCGTGCCACACGTCGACATTTTCGATCGACGGCAAGGTCCTCAGCGGTCCCGCGCCGCGGCCTCTGGACCGGTACGTCACGAAAATCGATCAGGGGAAAATTCTGATCGGCACCGAGATTCAAAGGGCATGAAGGCGCTCCGCGGCGTAATCGATTGGGTGGAGGAGCGCACCGGCGTCGAATCGGCGATCCACCATTTTCTATATGAGGACGTGCCTGCCTCCGCCGGTTGGCACCAGGTGCTGGGCAGCGTGGCGATGTTCGCGTTTTTCACGCAGGTATTCACGGGAATTTTACTCGCGCTGAACTACGCGCCGACGCCTGGGGAAGCTTACAATAGCCTGCGCTACATCGTTACCGAATTGACTGCCGGCCAGATGATTCGCGGGCTGCATCACTGGGGCGCGAGCCTGATGATCATTGTGGTGGTGCTGCACATGGCGCAGACTTTCCTGTGGGGCGCGTACAAAAAACCGCGTGAGACCACTTGGATGGTGGGAGCGGTGCTGCTTCTGGTCACGCTGGCTTACGGGCTCACCGGATATCTGCTGCCTTGGGACAATCGTGCATATTGGGGCACGGTGGTCACTACTCAAATTGCCGCGCTCGCCCCCGGCGCGGGTCCCTATGTATTGCGATTGCTGGGCAGTGACGGAGGTTCGATCGGCGCGGTCACGTTCGCGCGCTTCTACGCGGCACATGTGCTGCTGCTGCCTCCGCTGACCATGTTGTTGATCGCGATCCATGTATATCTGGTGCGTCGTCACGGCGTCACGCCCATCGAAGCGGATGCCGACCTGCCCAAGGAAAAGTTTTATCCACAGCAGGTTTTTAAAGATACGGTGGCGACCTTCGTATGGTTCGCCATTCTGATGGTCATGGCAATCGCGGTCCGCGTGCCCCTGGGCCATGTAGCGGATCCGACGGATACCAGCTACATCCCTCGACCCGAATGGTATTTCCTATTTCTGTTTCAGACACTGAAAGCGTTCGAAGGTCCGCTCGAAATCGTAGGCGCCGTGATTCTGCCGACCCTCGCGATCCTGGCTTTGTTTCTGGTTCCATTTATCGATCGCGGAAAAGTGATCCGGCTGCGCCAGCGGACCGGGGCGATTTCGCTGATCGTTCTCTGCGTTCTCGGATGGACGGCGCTGACGGCCCGCGCCATCGCCACCACGCCGCCGAGCACCGAATCGGCCGACGCCGGCCTCGCGCAGGTCGAAGCGTGGCAGGAGTTGCCGGCCGATCAACTGGCCGCTATCGGGGCGTTTCGAAAAGACAATTGCGGAAATTGCCACGTGCTGGGAAGGCCGGCCGCAGGCCCGGATCTGACGCGCGCGGCATCGCAGCGGCCGACCGATTGGCTGATGCAGCATTTCAAACAGCCTGCGCCGAATGTTGCAACGCAGTTGAAGGGCCCTGAACTGCGGGGCTTGGTTAACTTCGTCACCAAGCGCAGCGACACCGGGGTGAAAGCCTGGACCAGCGCACCCCAGGGGGCTGTGGAAGGCGCGATGGTTTATCAGGCGAACCAATGCGGCGCGTGCCACAAATTAAACGGAGTCGGAATGACTACCGGTCCCGTGCTCAACGGCGTTGCCGATCATCGCACCCGCGAATGGCTCGAAGGACATTTTGCGGACCCGCAGAGATTCTCGCCCGGCTCGACGATGCCTCCGTATAAGCTCAGCTCGCACGACCTGGACCGGCTGACCAGCTACATCATGGAGATTCCGAAGTAAACTACAGCAAGAGGCCGCTCTCTGTGGTCGCGGCTCGGAATCGGCGAGTTACGGAGCCGCGACCACAGGGAGCGATCTTCCGCAATAGAGGAGGTTCTCATGGATCGCCGCGCATTTCTAAAATCAACCGGGGCCGCCGCGCTCGCCCAGACTATGCAGGCACAAAGCAGCTCCATTACCAGCTCCGTCATGATCTGGACGCTTAAAGGTCCGTTCGAGAAACGCCTCGAGGTCGCCTCGCAAGCAGGCGTCGAATCGGTCGAGCTCGTCTCCGAACACATCGACTGGACCGACGCGCAGATCCGCGATATGAAGAAGCTCGCGAACTCGCTTCATCTCAAGATGGACACGCTTCTTGCGCAATCCGATTGGAAGCATCGTCCGGTGACGATGGTGAAGCCGGAAGATCGCGAAGGATTCCTCGTCGACGTCCGCCAAGCCATCGTGTTCGCCCAGAAACTGGAGATCCCGCAGATCATCCTGATGAGCGGCGACGATGTTCCCGGCCGCACGCATGAGGAACAGTACGCGTCCATGCTCGAATCGGTGAAGCGCGCGGGCGACCTCGCCTCGGAAGCCAACCTGACGCTGATTATCGAGCCTCTTAACAACAAAGTCGATCACAAAGGATTTTTTCTATGCACTTGCGGGGAGGGTTTAAAGCTGGTGAAAGAATCGCAGAACCCGCACGTGAAACTACTGTTCGATATTTATCACGAACAGGTGCAGGTGGGAAACGTGATTCGCACCATGCGCGAAGCCGCGCCTCACGTAGCGGTGTTTCACATTGCCGATAATCCCGGCCGCAACGATCCGGGCACGGGCGAAATGAACTACGAAAATATCTACAAAGCTATCGCCTCATTCGGATACAAAGGCTACGTGACGATGGAATATCTGCCGCTCGGCGATCAGACCACGAGTCTGACGCGCGCGACCAAGAGCATGCGAGCTACTCTTCCACCTTCCCGATCAGTATGATCGAAACCTTGGTATCGCCCAGGTTTGTCGTCAACACCCAGTCTCTTTCGCCCTGTTTTTCGAACCCGGGTTTGTCACTCGCATCCGCTTTCCAGAAGCTGAGCACCGCCGGATGGGGCGTGCCCGACGCCTTCCGCGATAATTCCATCAGCGCGTCGAAATCGGAAATCGCGGCCGTGGATTTGTCCAGCGCCGCGGGGACAAGAATCAAGAAATCTCTCTGCGGCGCGACCCCCTGATGATTTCCGTTCACCGGATAATTTCCGTAGCGCAGCGTGTAAGTCCCAGGCGAGATGTTCTGGCCGCGTCGATCGCTGCCCTTGGCGGTGAATCGCAATACGCCCAATAGCGCGCCTGGAGGAATTGTCGGCAGCGTCACGCTGGATTCGCCCGTATTCGGACCGGACGGCATGGTCGAGCGCAGCCAAATTTCGACGTAGGTGGATCCTGCATCGGTGACGATTTTCGTGCCGGCTTTATTCAGCACCGCCGCGAACTCCGGCGGAGGATCGCCAGCGGGCTGAGTTTTGTACTGCGCGAAAACGGCTGTGGCCGTCAAAAGGAAAAAACAAGGGCGCGTCATTAGTCTTATTCTAACGACTACTGCTTCAGGGCAAGCACAGCATCCAGCGGCGCTCCGGTGATGCTTCCTCTGATTTCGGCGAAACCGGCGTCTCGTAACAACGACGAATATTCTCGCAGCGTGCGCTCCCGCCCTTCGGTACAAACCAGCATGTTAAGAGATTGCAGCTGCGTGGCGACCGGGCCGCTGCGATCTTCCTTCAACAGCTTTTCAGCGATCAGCAATGCTCCCCCATCGGGCAGCGCCGCGAAAATCTTTTTGAGCAGCGTAGCGATCTTCGCCTCCGTCCAATCGTGCAGGATGCGGCCGACCGCGTAAAGATCCGCATAGGGCAGCGGGTCGATGAAAAAATCACCCGCCGCCAGCGAGACGTGATCCCCCACGTGCTCCTTCGCCAGTTCAATCACCGACGGTAAATCGAACAACGTAGCTTTCATGTTCGGATAACGCTCACGCGCGGCGAGCGCAAGGTGACCCGTGGCTCCGCCGAGATCAACGAACGAAGAGAATCGCGAAAGGTCGAACGCCCGGATCACGGCGGGCGAACTGATCATGCCGAAACCGTGCATACCCATCAAAAAATCGCGCTGCGCCTCCGGGGTGCGGAACAAATGAGTAAACACTCCGCCGTCGCCGCCGAACGTCTGTTTCCAGCGATTCTTTCCTTCGATCACGGCGTCGTCAAGATGCTCCCACAGGCGATAGAGCGCGTCGTTCGAATAACGAATGTAACCGGAGAGAGTGCGCGGGCTGGACCGTTTCAAGTACTCGTCGGCCACAGGCGTATTCATGTATTCGGCGCCATTCTTAACTAATAGCCCTAGTCCGACGCAAGCATCCAACAGCCGATCCATTGCCGCGCCCTGTGGACGCTCCCCATCGAAGATTCCCAATTTCACAGCCGTGAACAGGGTCTTCGATCGGCGGAACGCGTCGATCAATTCCAGAATAGGTGTCGGATCATTCATGGTTTTCTAAAGTGATCGTAGCCGCGGGGCTCAAGCAGGCGGCCCTGAAAATGAATTTGGCCCGCCTTGCCGCGCACGATCCTGCCAATCCTGGTGACCCCGCGGGGACCTGCCGTGCCTTCGGGCAGAGTGAACAACAGTTCGTAATCTTCGCCGCCGTGAAGCGCACGTTCTTCGGTCGATCCTTTTAATACCGGCACGCGATCGATTTCCGCCGCGACTTCCGACGCCGAGCACAGCCGATGCAGATCGAGCGAAAGGCCATCGCTCAAGTCGATACAGGAAGTCGCTGCGCCGCGCAAGCTGCGACCGAGCGCCAGCCGCGGCTGAATCCTGCGATCCCACGGTTTCCCCAGCCGGCCTGAAACGAAAATCGAATCGCCCACGCGAGCACCGTCGCGCCGCAGCGCTTTCCCGCGCGGAGCCGATCCGCACACCGTGACATCGCAATGAGTTTTCTCATCGCGCGCCAGATCGCCGCCTGCCAATGTAACACCCGTCCGTTTCGCCAATCGCAGCAGGCCGCGATAAAAATCCTCAATCCATTTCGTGCTGCCAGCCGCCAGCGCGACAAGACAGAAGCGAGGCTCGCCGCCCATCGCCGCGATGTCACTCAAACTCCGCGCCAGCGCGCGTTCGCCGATCGACGCCGCACTCTGCGCGCGCGTAAAATGGACGTCCTCAATCATTTGATCCGTCGTAAAAAGCAGTTCCTCGCCCGCACGGGGACGATAAATCGCGCAATCGTCGCCAATTCCCAACGCTACATCTTTCGATGGCGTGTTAATCCGACGCAGGCGCTCGATGATCTCCAGTTCATTCATGAAATACGAGGCCGGACGGCAGCTCTTCGCCGAAAATTCGGTTCATCGCCGCCAGATTGTCGGCCGGCTCCGCGTCAAGATCTAAACTGGGAAATGCGCGCCGGACCACATCCAGCGTCGCCGCCGGCAAGTCGCGCGTCGAATCTCCCGTGCGCCGCGCAAGCGCGCCCACCGCGTCCTCCGCCTTCGGGATTTTAAACAAAGGCTCCAGCCATCGCGATGCCGTCGACGCGGGGACGACTTGATTGATCGGTCCATAAAACAACTTCCGAGCGCCGAGGCGAGCCAGGCACCATAGCGCAGTGTCGACAAAATCTCCCTTCGCGATTCGCGCGATCAGTTCGTCGCCCAACTGGGTCTTGGTTTGGAGCGGCAGAAATTCGAGGCTCGCGGCCGCTCTCCACATCTCCCGCAGCAAGCTCGGATTCACCCGTGGACGTTTCGCGGCGCGCGGCAGGAGGGTTGGCGAGAGCCTCTGAAACACGTCCGTCTGCTGATTCTTATTCAATCCGCCCGCCACGCGCCCCCAGAAAATCCACCACTCGATTTCGTTCTGCACCTGATTCGGAAACTGCAGCCCGTTCGCATAAACGCGCCGCGCCTGCTCGATGCGGTAATCGTCGCCGGGAAATCCGAACCCCGGCCGCAGACAAAATCCGCACAGGTTCAACCACCGGGCCTCATGCGCCGCGCTCCTTTGCGCCCCTCCCCGAATTCGATCAAGGCGTCGCCCAGCTTGCGGATCGCTGATAACGGCCACGAATTTCGGCCCAGCCCCAGCGCCTGTTCGAGCTTCGCCGGCAACTCCTGTGGCGCGATCGAATCATTCGCAAACGTCGCCGGAATCAATGCCAGCGCATTGGACAATGCCGCGTCGCCGATCACCGCCGCCGGCCGCGCGACCACTTTCGCCGCCCCTGCCTTCCTCAATTCAAACTGCAATCGCCAGCGATGCTCGGTCTCTTTCGAATCCGCCCAAATTTCCAGCGTGCCGACCTCGGTCAACTTGGCGCCTAGCTTAATCGGCACCAGCCGCTCACCTGCTTTTCCGAACCGCAGCACCGCGTGCAATGGAGCGTGCAGATGCAGTTCCTCGCGCTCCTCCGGCGAAAATTCCACTACATCACCAGCCTTGTCTTCCGTGCGGGTCCGCGAGCTGAACAACTGAAAGGTCACCGGCTTGTTCGCCAGCAAATGCAAACTCCCCGGGTCGATCTCAATGGTCGAGCCTTCCTCTGTCCCGCGCGGAACCAAACACATTGCGCTTCCATCCCCTAGTCCAATAAAGTACGCCCGTGGAAGTCCTCCGCGAACCAGCAACCCCGCGCCCGTTTTCCGAACATAGGAATAATACGCCGCGCCGACAGCGACTGCCAGATCCAGATCGCGATTCTCGAAAATCACCGGGCGCCTGCCGTACCAGTGCTCCATCACGTCGGCAACGCGCTCCCGCAAAATCTCGGGGATAAAAAATCCACCGTTGAATAGAATCGCATCCGGCCGCGCGTCGCCCGCGCTCTCCAAAAAAGCCGCCAGATGTCGCGTCACCGCCGGATCGGAAACCAGAGGCAGCCCCAGCTCGCGATATAGGCTCTTTTCTTCATCCTTCGGCTTGTCCGTCAATTCGCAGCCCGGCAAAAATCCGTCCAACGCCAGCTCCAGAACTTCCTCGCGGATAATCTCGGTCTTCAGCGTCCCGCCTACCAGCGACGATCCTCCGCCCAGCACTGTAATTTCGACGCTCTTCAAATTCGCGTCCGATAGCAACCGCTCCTTCGCCGCCGAGCATTGCCTTCGCAGTCCGCTCCTCTGCCGGATCGACAGAGTCTTTCCGAGCTTCGCCTCCACCAGCCAGGCCAGCGTCAAATCCAGGTTGTCGCCGCCCAGCAGCAGATGTTTTCCCACCGCGGTGCGCGTGAAATCCACGCGATCGCTTTCGCGCGAAACTCGAATCAGCGTGAAGTCGCTGGTGCCTCCGCCTACGTCGCACACCAGCACCGTCTGCCCGTTAAACAAGCTCTTCTGCGATCGTGCCAAGTCGTTCGCGATCCACGAATAGAACGCCGCGGCCGGTTCTTCGAGCAGGGTCAACTGCTCGATTCCCGCCTCGCGCGCCGCCGCCACCGTCAATTCGCGAGCCTCTTCGTCGAAACTCGCGGGCACCGTCAGCACCACGTTCTGTTCGCCTAATGTCGATCCGTGATCCTTCTCCCAGGCCTCCGCCAGGTGTCTCAGAATTTTAGCCGACACCTCGACAGGCGATAAAACGCGCCCGCCTTCCTGCGCATCCCACGGCAGAATCTTGGCCGTCCGATCCACTTCCGGATTCGACAACCAGCTCTTCGCCGAGTGAATGGATTTCGTCGGCACCAGCGCGCCCTGATCGCGCGCATACACGCCGACATATTCCTGATCGCCTAAAAAAAGAAACGACGGCAGAGTGCGCCGCGCTTCGACGCGCCCTTGCGCGACGGTTTGCGGCACGTCCAGGACGCGGATCTCCGGAAAATCGGTCTCCGCCGCTTCTTTCGTATCGATGAATGCCAGTGCTGAATTTGTGGTGCCGAGATCGATGCCGACGTTCATCCTCTACTCGACTTCAATCTCGGCGGGCGCCAGAATATTCCCCGGAGGCAGCGCCGGCAGATCCACCTTCTCCGCCTTCCATCCCTTGTGCCGCAGCACTCCGCCCGGAGCTTTTCCGCTCGGAGGAACGTTCCCCACCAGCTTTACCTGCGCCGCGGGCAGACTGTCGGTCTTCGTGAAATCGCCCTCCACGCCGTCGATCACCGGCTGCAATTTCAGATACCGCTCGAGCGTCGTCCGCGATTGCTGCTGCACGTCGCGCACCGCCGCGCCCACCTGTTCATCGGAATACCCGGAAATATCTTCCATCAGAAAATCCAGCAGCCGCGCATCGCGTTGCAGCGCGGAAAGGATCTGCACCGCGCCATCATTGGCTCCCGAAACCGGCTCGGGCTTGGGCGCCGGAGTTACCTTAATCGGAATAACCTTCGAATATCCGAACGCCTGCGCAATGTCCGCCGGCAGCACGCCACTAAAGAGGATAGAAAAAAAACTACGAAATGCCTGTGAAATTCGATTCAATGAATGTTACCTACCGTTATTTTGCACTATAGCCCGTGCCGCGTGTCGCCCGCGTCTTCACTTCAATTTCGCTTTCGTCTCCCGGATGCTGTATTCCAGCCAACCCCGCTCATTCGAATTTTTCGACTGACCAGCCAGGAATTCGAGAGCCTTCAATCTGGCTTCGAGCGCGCCGCGATGAACAGCATCGGCCGCGAGCGCGGCATCGGTCAGCCGTAGCGCTTCCGCGGCTTGCCCCTTTTCGAGGACCTCCAGAGCGCGGCTTACAACCGGATCCGGCCCCCCCGCCAGTTTCACAAGATCCGCATAAGGCGACGACGGCGGAGCTTCATACATGGTCGCCGGATTCATATCGAACCACCCGGCATAGCCTTCATAAATGCCGCGAATCGACCACGTAAGTTTGCCGTATCCTTCGCCGACGTTCAGATTCTCCGGCAGTTTGATTTCGCGCATCAGCGTGAAGACGTCCTTGCCGTCGTTCATCCCCATGACGACCGCGTCGTGCACGTAACGAATCGCATCGCGATACATTTTGACGCGTGTCGCGATTTGCGTCGCGCCCTGAATGACAGGTCCGTGGCTGGGCAGCAGGATTTCCGGGCTCCACGACAAAACCTTGTCGAGCGAGTGAACGTAATCGAGCGCCATGCGCGGCTCGGTTCCACGCAGCGTGTATATGTTGGGGAACGATTCGTAGAAATTGTCGCCGGGGAACGCCGCCTTCCACTGGGGAATCCAAACAGAAAGATGATCCGGCGTCTCGCCCGGCGTCGAAAAAAGTTGAAACGTCACGCCGCCCAGAGTGAACTCATACTTGTCATCGAAGAAAATGGTCGCGAGCTGCTTCGCGCCCTCATCGCCGGGCCACGCCATAGCCGGAGGCGTCGGATAAACGAACTGCGCGGAGTTGCGAATCGCGAAAAAGCGGTTCAGCCGCTCCTGATAATTCAGAAATTCAATCTGCTTGCGTTGCGCGATCACTTCGGTGCCAGGCTCCTTCCACAACGCGACACCGCCGGTATGATCGCCATGGCCGTGCGTAAGAATGATGTACTTCACCGGCGCTGCGCTGCGCGCCTTCAGCAGCTGGACGTGCAAGGGCGCCATCGCGACGTTGGACGTATCGATGATCACGTTGCCCGCTGGGGTAGTGACCAAAAAAGTGTTGCCGAAGCCGACCGCCTGATAAATGTTGTCGGTAATCTTCACCGCCTCCTTCCGGTCCATTCCTTCCCGCAGCGGAGTAAGCGGATTTGCGCCCAGCTGCGCGAAGAGACGAACCGTTGTCAGGGCAAAAACGACAATCGATCTGGTCATGCGTTCTACTGTACTTCTTCTTAGATAGACTGGAAGACTTATGAAATTGGGATTGACCAACAAAGTTGCCATGGTCGCGGGCGCGAGCAGAGGTTTGGGGTATGCGGTGGCGCGCGCCTTGGCTGAAGAAGGCGCGCAGGTTTCGATTGCCTCACGCGACGCCGCCGCCGTAGCGTCCGCGGGCCTCAAGATCGAGCGGGACACCGGGGCTCGTGTCCTCGCCGTCGCGACCGATGTATCGTCCGCGCAGCCCATCGAACAGTGGCACCAGAAGACGATCGAGCGTTTCGGTGGAATCGACCTCCTGTTCACAAATTCCGGTGGTCCTCCGCCCGGCGCAACGCTCGGTTTTGACGACGCGGCGTGGCAGAAAGCGTTCGAACTGCTGCTGATGAGCGCGGTTCGAATGGTCCGTCTCGCGGTTCCGTCAATGGCCGCACGCGGCGGAGGAAGCATCGTTCTGCCGACTTCCAGCTCAGTGAAGGAGCCGATCGCGAACCTCGCTCTTTCGAATATTCTCCGCGCGTCCGTCGCGGCGTTATCGAAAACCCTCGCAGACGAACTGGCCGCAAAGAAAATCCGCGTGAACCATTTGATTCCCGGCCGCATCAACACGGACCGCCTGCGGGAGCTGGATGAATCGAACAGCAAGCGGCAGGGAATCAGCATCGAGGAGCAGCAAAAGAAGATGATCCAGACCATCCCCATGTCGCGCTACGGCGATCCGAAAGAGTTCGCGAACGCCGCGGTATTTCTGTTCTCCGACGCGGCCTCGTACATCACCGGCGCAACACTGCAAGCCGATGGCGGCGCGATGAGGGGCGTTTTATGAATAGAAGAGTGTTCCTGGCAGTTGCGGCGGGCGCGGCAACCATGGCCGAAGCGCAAGAAGTGCCCGACGCGATTAAGAAACTCCGTCCGATGCTCGACGGCGTTCACCCGATTACAGATGACGAGCGGCGCGCCCGCATCGAGAAAGCACAGCGTCTGATGCGCGAGAATAAAATCGACGCGATCGTGCTCGAACCTGGATCGAGCATGTTCTACTTCATCGGTGCGTGGCGAGATAATCCGATCAAGAGTCCGATTTTCACGTTGGTCATTCCCGTCGAGGGGACTATGAAAGGAGTCATGTCGAAGGCCAGCGACCTCAAGATGTCCTGAGCGACTCGATAGGCGCTGGGCCTGCAGATGAAGAGGACGCGTTTAAGAAAATCGCGCAAGCATTGAAGGAATCCAGCGCAACCCGAGTAGGCATCGAGGAACGCGTCCGCTTCTCGCTTTACGACGGCATCCGCAGGGAAGCTTCGTCGCTTGAATTCGTCAGCGCCGATCCCGTCACCGCCGGTTGCCGCATGATCAAGTCTCCAGCTGAGATCGCGTTGCTCCAGCGCGCCAACGACATCACCATTGAAGCCTATCGAGCCGCCTTCACCAGTCTGCGCGAGGGCATGACCAACGGCGAACTGGCGAACAATATTTCCGCCGCCTTCAAAGCCCTGGGCACCAGCGGCGGCGCCATGGCGATCTTCGGAAAGTACACGGCGTTCCCGCATGGCAGCATCGCGCCGCAGAAACTTCGCGAAGGCGATCTGGTGCTGGTCGACGATGGAGTCAGCGTCGAAGGCTATCAAAGCGACATCACCCGCACCGTAATTTTCGGCAAGCCGACTGCGCGCCAACGGCAAGTCTGGGACCTGGAGCGGCAAGCGCAGGACGCCGCACTCCGAGCCGCGCAAGTCGGCGCAACCTGCGAATCCGTCGACGCCGCCGCCCGCGACGTGATCACGAAAGGCGGATTCGGACCCGGCTATAAAACTCCCGGCCTGCCGCATCGCACCGGCCACGGCATCGGCCTCGATGGTCATGAGTGGACCAACCTCGTCAAAGGCAATAAGATTAAAATCCAGCCCGGCATGTGTTTCAGCGATGAACCGACGATCGCGATTTACGGCGAGTTCGGCGTGCGCCTCGAAGATTGCATGTACATCACAGAGAGCGGCGCGAAAATGTTCACTAAGCAAAGTCCGGCTATCGATCAGCCGTTTGGATAAGCCATGCAGACACCAGAAGAATTTCAAGCGCGCATCGTAAAAGCGCAGCAGGCGATGAAGGAGTTCGGACTCGGCGCCATCGTGCTCGAACCCGGACCGGCGATGATGTACCTTACCGGCGTCCGTTGGGGCAAAAGCGAACGCTCCTTCATCGTCGTGATTCCCGCGAAAGGCGAACCCGCGTGGGTCCTGCCCGGCTTCGAAGAAATGCGCGCGCGCGAACTGATACGCCCCGGCTCCGACATCCGCATCTGGCAGGAAGATGAGAGTCCCTATGAGCGCGTGGCGCAGATCTTGAAAGATCGCGGCGTCACCGCCGGCCGCGTGGGCATGGACGATGCGGCGCGATTCTTCGTCTTCGACGGCGTGCGCAAACAGGCGCCGAAGCTCGACTATGTCAGCGCGACCCAGGCGCTAAAATCGGCTGGAGTGGACCTCACGCCGCCCGCGGGAAGAGGTCGTGGGAAACAGTAAGTGTAGAATTAGTTGGTCTATCGAATTAAAGGAGCCTCTGTGCGACCTCTGTCCAGACGTCATTTTCTTCGCAGCGCCGCGGGGATCCCTCTCGTGTCTCTGATTCCGAGCGGCCTCATCGCCGCAGATTCGAAAACCGAGCGCGTCACCATCCACACAGGCGAAGCCATCGGCTTGGTGCGTCCCGAGCTGCATGGACAGTTCGCCGAACATTTAGGCTCCTGCGTCTACGGTGGCCTCTGGGTTGGAAAAAATTCCCCCATCCCGAACATCGATGGCTATCGCAAGGCCGCCGTCGAATATTTGACGGAACTCGGCGTCCCCGTTCTGCGCTGGCCCGGAGGCTGCTTCGCCGACGATTATCATTGGCGCGACGGCATCGGCCCGAAGCGTCCGAAGCGCGTCAACATGCACTGGGGCGAATACGTCGAGGACAACAGCTTCGGCGTGCATGAATTCATCGGCCTCTGTAAAAAAATCGGTGCCGAGCCCTATCTTGCCGGCAATGTCGGCAGCGGCACGCCCGCCGAGCTTCGCGATTGGGTCGAATATTGCAACTACCCCGGCGGCAGCACTCTCTCCGATGAGCGTGCCGCCAACGGATCGCCCGAACCTTTCAACGTCCGCTACTGGGGCGTCGGCAATGAAAATTGGGGCTGCGGCGGACGCATGGTGCCCGAACATTATGCCGACCTCTACCGCCAATTCTCCGGCTACATGCGAAACTGGGGCGGCACGAAATTATTCCTCATCGCTTGCGGGCCAAACGGCAACGACATCAACTGGTCGCGCAAATTTTTGACGCAGAACACTGGCGGACGCATCCCTGACGGCTTCGCGATGCACTTCTACGAAAACTCCCGCCTCACGCCAACGCAGTTCACCCCTGATGCGATGGACACGCAAATGTCCACCTTCCATCGCGTCGAAAACGCAATCATCCAACAGCGCGCGATCCTCGATGGCTTCGAGCCGCAACCCACGCGCGCGATGAATCTGATGCTCGACGAATGGGGCGTGTGGGATCGCATGATTCCCGATGAAGAAAAAAATTACGGACGCCTGTGGCAGCAGATCACCATGCGCGGAGCCGTCGCCGCCGGGCTTGGCCTGAATATGTTCAACCGGCAGGCCGACAAATTGTACATGTGCAACATCGCGCAGATCGTCAACGTCCTGCATGCGATGCTGCTCACCGACGGTCCGACTGGTAAGAACTGCGTGCGCACGACGACCTATTACGCCTTCATGATGTTCAAGCCGCATCGCCTGAAAACCGCGGTGCGCACGGAAAAAGAGAGCACGGAGCCGCTGGACCTTTCGGTTTCCGCGTCGCGCAATGGCAGCGATATGGTGGTCACGCTGGTCAATCCGCGCACGTCGACGGATGTGCAAGCCGACTGTTCTTTCACCGGCGCGACGCCCTCGAGCGCGAGCGCGCAGATTCTCCACAACCCCGACATGAACGCGTATAACAGCTTCGACGATCCGGATAAAATCACGGTCAAACCGCACTCCGTTTCTATCGAAGGGGGCCGCATGCGCGTCGACCTGCCGGCCATGTCCATCGTCACGGTCACTTTGAAAGCATGAGCCTGAAAGCGCTCAAAAAAGCCGTCTGGGAGGCGAATCAAGGCATTTTCAAAGCCGGACTTGTCACCATGCACAGCGGCAACGCGAGCGGCATCGATCGCACTCGCGGGGTGGTCGTTATTAAGCCGAGCGGCATGGATTACGAGAAAATGCGCCCTTCCGATATGGTCGTGACGGACCTTAAAGGCAAACCGATCGACAGTAAATGGAAGCCTTCGGTCGACCTCCCGCATCATCTTTATATCTACAAGAATCGCCCTGATATCGGCGGCGTGATTCACACCCATTCGAACTACGCGACGAGTTTCGCGTTGCTTGGCCGTTCGATCCCCGCGTACCTAACCGCGATTGCCGACGAGTTCGGAGGCGAGATCCCATGCGTCCCTTATATCGATAATCACGGCGACAACATCGGCCAAGCGATCCTGAAGCATATCGGCGCGTCTCCGGCCGTTCTGCTCGCGCATCACGGAGCGTTCGCGGTCGGCAAAACTCCGCGCGACGCACTGAAAGCCGCCGTCATGCTCGAAGATGTCGCGCACACCTGTCACCTCGCGCTGCTTAAAGGCGACCCTCAGCCTCTGCCGGCCGCCGAAGTGAAAAAATGGTTCGATCGCTATCGCACCGCCTACGGCCAAACCTCAAAAAAATGACCACCGAACGCATGATTTCTCTCAGTCCCGTGGACCTGGCGATCATCGTCATCTACTTCCTGATGGTGCTCGGCATTGGTTTTTACCTGAAGCGATTCGCGCAAAGCGGCGAAGATTTTTTCCTCGCCGGCCGCGAAATGACGGCGTGGGTCGCGGGGCTGTCCTTCCTCTCCGCGAATCTCGGCTCGCTCGAACTGCTCGGCTGGGCCGGCGCTTCCTATCAGTACGGCATCCTCGCCGCGCACTGGTATTGGATCGGAGCCATCCCCGCGATGCTGTTCCTCGGCATCGTGATGATGCCGTTTTATTACATCTCGAGAACGCACTCCGTACCCGGTTATCTGCAGTTGCGCTACGGTCCGGCCGCCAGCGCGCTGAGTGCGATTTCATTCGCCGTCATGACCATACTGATGTCGGGCGTCAACATGTATGCCATGGCCGTGGTCATGAAAGTCGTGCTCGGATGGAACATCCATTTCAGCATTTGGGTTTCCTCTCTCACCGTCGGAATTTACGTCGCATCGGGCGGCCTCTTCTCGGCGATCTTCAATGAAGTCCTCCAATTTTTCCTGATCTGGTTCGGGGCGCTTCTCATTCCGATTCTCGGCTTGATCGAAACGCACGGCTGGGCGGGCATGGTCGCGCGCATTCAACAAAATTTCCCCGGTCAGGATTTCACGCACGCCTGGAGCACTCTCGGCAGCGCGCAGGATAACCCCATGGGCATGCACTGGACCGGCATCGTCTTCGGCCTCGGCGCGATTATTTCGATGGGCTACTGGACCACAGATTTTCTAGTCGTGCAGCGCGTGCTCGCCGCGAAGGATTTGCGCTCGGCGAAACTAGCTCCCATCATCGGTTCGTTTTTCAAGATGGCCGTGCCGCTGATCGTCATTCTCCCCGGCCTGATCGCGCTCGCCGTGCTGCCCGATCATCTGGTGCCGCAAGGCTCCGCCATCGCCGGCCAGCATACCTATGACGATGTTCTTCCGCTGATGATGGCGCGCTATATGGGACCAGGCCTGCTCGGCCTCGGCATCACCGCGCTGGTTGCCGGATTCATGGCAGGAATGGCCGGCAACGTCAGCGCCTTCGCCACCGTCTGGACCTACGATCTCTATCGCCCCTTCATCCGCAAGACCGCGCCCGATGCGCATTACGTTTCGATGGGCCGCTGGTGCACGATTATCGGACTGATCGTCAGCATCGGCGCGGCGTATCTCGCCATGGGATTCACCAGCATCATGGATTACGTGCAAGCCCTGTTCAGCTTCTTCATCGCCCCCTTATTCGGTACCGTGATTTTAGGAATGCTGTGGAAGCGCACCACCGCCGCGGGCGGATTCGCAGGCCTGCTGGTCGGCACGCTCGCCTCCATCGGAATGTTTCTGATCGTGAAATTCAATCCCGAGGCGCTCTCCGTCATCGCTATGTCGACGCACGCAAAAGCCATGGCGGAGGACATGTACCGCGCACTGTGGTCCTGGATCCTGTGCGTAGTGGTGACAGTCGTCGTCAGCCTCATGACGAAACCAAAACCCGAAAGCTCGCTAGTTGGCTTGGTCTACGGAGCCACGCCCATCCCCAGCGAAGGCCACGTGCCTCTCATCCAGAAACCGATCTTCTGGGCCGCCGTCTCTGCCGCGTTGCTAGTGCTGTTGCAATGGATCTTCTGGTAATCAACATGGAAAAACACCACATCATCCCCGTCTGGTTCTTTGTCGGAGTTATGCTGCTAGCCTACGGCATCCTTATATTAGGAAGCGGACTTTCCGAATGGTCGAATCCCCCGCACACAGTATTAGCCGAACTGCACGCCCCCGTCTGGTGGGGCGGCTTACTAACCGTAATCGGCGCCGCCTACGTGCTGGCGTTCCGCCCAAAAACATGAGACCAAGTGTGGCGCGAGCTTCAGCTTGCAGCGTCGGCTTCAGCCGGCGTCCCCGCGGAATGAGATGAAAAGCCTAAAGTCCTTTCTCGCCATCTCACTCGCGGTCGGCGTCCTTGAGGACCTGGGCTTCATCTTCAACCTAGGGCTCCTCACATCGGAAGGCTCTCTTTGGATGTCGGTAGCCGCACTCATTTGGGCAGCGAACTTCTTCTTTGCAGTGATATGCCTCCATTGGCGCGCCCTCTGGCTTTTACTCGGACTCCCTCTCGTCGTTCTTCCATTTGTAGGCGCCATTATGGCAGCGCGCTTCATCTGATCTGTTTGTAGACTAATCATAAATGACTACCCTAGGTATCATCATCGGCAACCGCGGCTTCTTCCCCGACGCCCTGGCACGCGACGGACGCATTGAAATCCTGCGTGTCCTCGAACAACAAGGCTACAAAACAATCTGCCTGACTCCCGAACAAACCAAACACGGAGCCGTAGAAACCCTCTCCGACGCCCGCAAATGCGCCGAGCTCTTCAAGTCCCACAGAGAAGAAATTGACGGCGTACTCGTCGCTCTCCCCAACTTCGGAGACGAGCGCGCCATCGCCAACACCCTCCGCTTCGCCGATCTCAATGTTCCCGTCCTGCTCCAAGCCTTCCCGGACGATCCGTCGAAAATGCTGATGGGAGCCCGCCGCGATAGCTTCTGCGGAAAAATCTCCGCCTGCAACAACCTGTGGCAATACGGCATAAAATACTCGCTCACCAAACAGCACACCAGCGCACCCGACTCCGAAGAATTCAAAGCCGACTTCGCCCGATTCGCCGCGACCTGCCGGGTCGTGAAAGGACTAAAAAACCCCCGCGTAGGCGCATTAGGCGCCCGGCCCGCCGCCTTCAACACCGTCCGCTTCAGCGAAAAATTGATGGAACACGCAGGCATCACCGTAGAAACTCTGGACCTCTCCGAGGTCTTCGGCCGCATCCACCGCCTGACCGACGACGACCCCCGAGTGAAAGAAAAACTCTCGAATATCGGCAAGTACGTCAACGAAGGCTCAACCCCCGCCGCGTCACTCACAAAAATGGCCAAATTCGGAGTAGTAGTCGATCAATGGATGCACGATAACGAACTGGCCGGCACCTCCGTGCAATGCTGGACCGCCATGCAGGAATTCTTCGGCGTCGTTCCCTGCACCATCATGAGCATGATGTCGAATAACCTGCTGCCCAGCGCCTGCGAAACCGATATGGTCGGCATGATCGGCATGTACGCCTTGCAGCTCGCCTCCGAAACCCCCAGCGCCATCGTCGATTGGAACAACAACTTCGGAGACGATCCCGATAAATCGGTCATCTTCCACTGCTCCAATCTTCCCAAGCACTTCTTCGAAAATGTGCGCATGGATTTTCAGGAAATCATCGCCGGCTCCGTCGGCAAGGAAAATACCTTCGGCACCATCGTAGGCCGCATGAAGTCCGGCCCCCTGACTTTCTGCCGCGTCTCCACCGACGACCTCAACGGGAAAATGCGAGCCTACGTGGGCGAAGGCGAAATCACCCGCGACACTCTAAACAGCTTCGGAGGCTACGGCGTAGTAAAAATCCCCGGCCTGCAAACCCTGCTCCACTACATCTGCCGCAA
This sequence comes from Bryobacterales bacterium, assembly GCA_963698105.1. GTDB lineage: Bacteria > Acidobacteriota > Terriglobia > Bryobacterales > Bryobacteraceae > Palsa-187. The sequence continues at coordinate 153,407 of CAVOPN010000010.1, read as the reverse complement.
CGGCTACGAACATCACGTGGCAGTCAACATCAGCAGCTACGGCGGCGCCGTAGCGGAGGCACTGAGTGTCTACAAAGGCTGGGACGTCCACCATCACTACGGCTTGGCCGCAGTCTCTAATTGACGAATTGCGATGTTCTTGGGCGCGTGAAGAACCACCCGGAATGACGATCCTTCACCGGGCCTGCTCGAAACGTCGATCGATCCGCCGTGCGCCTTGACAATCGTTTCGGCGAGCGAAAGCCCCAGCCCATAGCCTCCCTGGCTGCGCGCCCGATCCGCCTGATAGAAGCGCTTAAAGATATGCGGCAGATGCTCGGCCTCGATGCCGGTACCGAAATCCTTCACTTCCAAACCGGCAGCGGTCAGAATCACGAAAACTTCGCTGCCCTCCGCCGAATATTTCAGAGCGTTGTCGACCAGCACCAGAAACGCGCGATGCAGTGCGGCTCGATTTCCAGCAATGATCACCGGCTCGAGATTCGATTTGATCCGGATGCGCCGAAACTCCGCCAGATTCCAAATCTCAGCGAGAACGTCCCCCATCACTTCGCTCAAATCCAAGCGGCTCAAAGGCATGTCGACAGCACCCGCGTCACTGCGCGCCAGAATCAGGAGATCCTCCACCAGCACCGTCATCCGTTCTGCCTCCACGCCGATCTCTTGCAAGGAATCGCGATACGCTTCGGGAGACCGCGAGCGCCGCAGTGCCAACTCCGCCGTGGTTCGGATCACAGCAAGCGGCGTCCGAAACTCATGAGATGCATCGGCCACGAATTGCGATAACGTCTTCACCGCGCTCTCCAGGCGCGCGAGCATCGTATTCAGAACCGTGGTCAAATCCGCGAGTTCATCGCCAGTCGAGGGCACGGGCAAACGCCGCGAAAGGTTCTCGATGCTGATGTTCAGAGCCGCCGCCGTAATATCCTTGACGGGTTTCAAAGCCCTCCCGCTCAGCCACCATCCGCCCGCGCAAGCCACAGCGATCACCAGCGGACTCAAGCTCAGCAGCAGGAGTCGAAGAAGATCCAAAGTATGCCCGACCCCGCTGACCGAAGTGCCAACTTCCAGATCGAAGGCTTGGCCCTCGGCCTCGAAGCCGCGATGAAGCATCCGCAAATCGGCGGACGCCGAGGCGAAGCGAAACGCGAATCCCTTCGACCCGTGCACGTCGATATAGCTGTGCGGCGGCAGCGCCTGGCAGAATTCGTTCAGCTCATCGGGATTCGCCGCTTCGTCCCGAAAATACTTCTCGAATCGCATCGCCCGCCCCGCCAGATCCTCATCGACCTCGTTCAGCAGCCGATGGCGCAAGGACAGCCACATCAGCGTGCCGAACAACGCCAGGCCGGCCGTCAAAATCGCGGCGTACCACGCGGTCAAACGAAACCGGATGGACATCATGAGGACTCCCGCATCATGTAGCCGAAGCCTCTCACGGTGTGAATCAGTTTAGGCTCCCCGATTTTGCCGCGCAGCAGGCGCATGAATACTTCAAGTGTGTTCTCCGTAATTTCGCTGCCGAATCCCCACACCGATTCGAGAATCGTATCGCGGCTGATGGCGCGTCCCGGATTGCGCATCAGCAGTTCGAGCAGCCGGTACTCTCGCGGAGTCAGCGCCAGCTCATCCTTGCCTCGCGTCACCCGATGGCTGGCCGGATCGAGGCGAACATCCCCGATTTCAAGGCAAATAGGCCGTGCGATCGCGCCGCGCCGGCTGACCGCCCTCAGGCGCGCCAGCAGAATCTCAATCGAAAAAGGCTTGGTGAGATAATCGTCGGCGCCGGAATCGAGGCCGGTAACAATATCCGACGCCGCGTCGCGCGCGGTAAGCATAAGAATCGGCGTCTGATTGCGGCCGTCGCGCAGCTTACGGGCCACCGCGGTCCCGCTCATTCCCGGCAGCATCACGTCCAGCACGATCACGTCGAACGAAGAGTAGAGAGCGATATCGAACGCTTCCTTGCCGTCGCGCGCAATCACCACCTGATGGCCCTCTTCGGCCAGCGTCTTCTCCAGAAGCCCGGCCATGCGCCGGTCGTCTTCCGCGACCAGTATCTGCATCTTCCACGATGGTAGCAGTGGAACCTGAAAGCGGGCTGAAGTGACGCTTCCCTCGGCGCACCGTAGCGATAAAAACCGCGAAAAGTGGGGACTGCCAACTCTGTCCCAAGGCGCCCGAAATCGTCAAAGCAGCACATGCCTGCTTCGCCGCCGTGGACAGAGCGGGCTGTCCCCACTTTTCGCCCGCGGCCACAAAGATCGACGGTTAGGGCGTCGGGGGCGCATGAGTGCGCTGGCCGAGCCGCGACCGCAGGGAGTCGATCTGTATCTTTTTCAGCGTATCTTCAGGTTCGGATGCTGCACTGGTAGTCCATGCGGACTAGCCTTTTCATGCTGGCGGGGATGGTCTTCGCTCAAACCCCGACGGTTACCCTTGAGGATGCGCTAGGACGGGCGAAGCAATACGGCGGACAGATTCAGAGCGCCAATCTGGCGGCGCTGCAAGCTCACGAAGATCGCGTACAGGCGCGCGCCGCGACGCTGCCTTCAGTCAACGCGCTGAATCAGTTCATTTACACTGAAGGCAACGGGACGCCCTCCGGAGTATTCGTCGCCAACGACGGCGTCCATGTATACAACGAGCAGGCCGTGGTCCACGAAGACCTGTTGACCCTGATGCGCCACGGCGAAATGCGCCGCGCGATGGCCGCGGAAGCGATTGCTCGCGCCAAAGTCGAAGTCGCCGCGCGCGGGTTAAACTCCACCGTGATTCAGAATTATTACGCGATCGTCGCCGCCCAGCGGAAGTTCGCAAACGCGCAGACCAGCTTGAAAGAGGCGGAGCGATTCTTCGATCTGACCCAGAAGCAGGAGAAGGGCGGCGAGGTCGCGCATGCCGACGTGATCAAATCCCAGATCGATTTGCAGCAGCGCCAGAGAGATGTGAAAGAGACGGAGCTGGCGATCGAAAAAGCTCGCATCGCCTTGGGGATTTTGATTTTCCCCAATTTCAGCGCCGATTTCGCGGTAGTAGACGATCTGGGCGCCCCCGCCGAATTGCCCGCAGTGGACGCGGCCTCGGCGGCAACGCTGAGTCCGGATATCAAGGCTGCGGCCGCAGGTGTTCAGGAGGCGGGATGGGAAGTCAGCGTGGCCCGATATCAGTTTCTGCCCACCTTGGCGCTGGATTTTTTTTACGGAATCGACGCGAATCAGCTCGCCGCCACCAGCGGCCCCACCGATGCCACGGGCCGCAGCACGCTTCCGAATTATCAGGTCCAGAGCCGGCAGAATTTAGGATATAGCGCGCAGGTCACGCTCACGGTTCCGGTCTGGAATTGGGGCGCGACCCGCAGCAAGGTCAAGCAGGCGGAACTAAAACGCGATCAGGCGCAGCTGGATCTATCGCTCGCGCAAAGAACGCTGCAAAGCAATCTCGCGAACGCGAACGCGGAGGCTCGGGCGGCTCTGGCCGAGCTCGATTCCCTGCGCAGTTCAGTCGACTTGGCCACCGAGAGTCTGCGGTTGACAGTACTGCGCTATCAGGCGGGCGAGGCGACCGCGCTCGAAGTAGTGGATGCGCAGAATACCGTTACGCTCGCTCGGAACGCAAATGACGATGGACTCGCCAGGTATCGGGTGGCGCTGGCGAATTTGAAGATGCTTACGGGGACTTTATGAGGATAACGGTGGTAGCGATCGCCTGCCTGGCTGCGATTTCATGCGGGAAGAAGGCGGATAAAGAGGCCGACAGTGAAGCTCCTACGCCCGTGCTGGTGGAGGCGGCGGTGCGCGGCGCAGTGGACTATATGGTCACTGCCGACGCAATTCTCTACCCGATCAATCAGGCGAATATAACTCCGAAAATCAGCGCGCCGGTCAAACGCATGCTCGTGAATCGCGGCGATCACGTCAAGGCCGGGCAGGTGTTGGCGGAGCTTGAGAGCGGGGATCTGGCGGCGGCAGCGAGCGAAAGCAACAGCCAGTATCAGCAGGCGCAGGCCTCCTATCAGAATATTTCCGGAGCCACCGTTCCGGAGGATAAGAACAAGGCGCAAGCCGACGTGCAAGTCGCGCAGCAAGTGCTGGACGCGGCGCAAAAGCTATACGACAATCGCGTCGCATTGCAGAAAGAAGGCGCGCTGGCGCAGAAATTAGTGGACGACGCGAAGGTTTCGCTCGCACAGGCGAAGGGCCAACTCGAAACGGCAACGCGTCATTTACAGGCGCTGAACCAAGTCGGTCAGCGGGAAACAATTCGTGGCGCGCAGGCCGCGGCCAACGCCGCCAAGGCGCATTTCGATGCCGCCGAGGTGCAGCTCTCCTACGCGCAGGTGCGCAGCCCGATCAGCGGAATCGTGGCCGACCGCTCAGTCTACGCCGGAGAAATGCCCGCCAGCGGCGCGCCGATTATTTCCATCATGGATATTTCGCAGGTGGTGGCGCGCGCCAATATTCCGGTGAAGGAAGCGTCCATGATTCGCGTGGGCAGGCCGGCCCGCATCACCGGGCCGGAAGGAGATCTGGCCGGAAAAGTCACCGTGGTAAGTCCCGCGGTGGACCCCAGCACAACCACCGTCGAGGTGTGGGTGCAAGTGGCGAACCCCGGCGAGAAACTGAAACCCGGATCAAGCGTGCGCGTCGCCATCATCGCCGATACGATTCAAAATACGATCGTGATCCCGGCATCGGCCCTGCTCAATGCGGACGACGGCGGTCAGAAGGTGATGGTGGTCACGAAAGACTCCGTCGCGCATGAGCGCAGGGTTTCCGTCGGCATCCGCCAAGGCGCGCGAGTGCAGATCGTCAGCGGATTGCAGGAGGGCGAGCAGGTAGTGACATCAGGCGGCCTCGGCCTCGACGATAAAGCGAAAGTTTCCATTCAGCAGCCCAAGGCGGAGGACGAAGACGACGATAACGCGGACGACGAGAAGAAGCCAGACGATGCCAAGGGTGCGGATAAAGGTAAGAAGCCGTGACGGACGAGAACCCGGCGGTCGAGGCGGAAGCTCGCTCCACCCAAACCGAGGAGCACGAGCATTGGACCGCGCGATTTTCCGGCCCGATCATTTTCGTTATTCTGACGCTGATCGGAGTCGGCGCTTATCTCGCGTTTTCAATTCCCGTGTCGGTGTTTCCGTCCACCGATTTTCCGCGCATCTTAGTGGGCATTGACAACGGAGTGGCGCCGATCAATCAGATGGAAGTAACGGTGACGCGGCCGGTTGAAGAAGCCATGAACAGCGTGCCCGGCCTGGAGCAGGTGAAATCCGTCACCAGCCGCGGATCGGCGGAAATCAACCTGTTTTTCAACTGGAGCGTAGACATGTTCCAGACGCTCCAATACGTGAATGCGGCGCTCGCGCGCGTCCAGCCGTCGCTCCCAACCACCGCGAAACTCGTCGCCAACCGCCTGACCTTCGCGGCCTTTCCGATCCTCGGTTACAGCCTCACATCGGACACCATGTCGCAAAGCGAGCTGTGGGAAATCGCGAACTATACCATCAAGCCCCGCCTCAATCGCGTTATCGGCGTGTCGATGGTGGTCCTGCAAGGCGGCCAGGTTCCGGAATTTGAGATTCAGCCCGATCCCTCGAAGCTGCTACAGGCGCAGGTCACCGTGCCTGGAATCCTGGACGCGGTCTCGAAGTTCAACATGATCGACTCGCCGGGGCTGATCGAAAATAATCACGAGCTGTCGCTCACGCTCGTCAGCGGACAGGCGAAAGATCCGGCGGAGATCGCAAACATCGTCGTGCGGACCACCCCCGCGGGCGTTCCGATAAGGATCGGCGACATCGCGAGCGTCCATCCCTCAGTGATGCCGGTGTATACGATCGTGACCGCGAACGGTAAGCCGGCCGTGTTGTTGAGCATTTTCCGTCAGCCGGAAAGCAACACCGTGGCGGTGGCGGATCTGGCGGCAAAAGAACTGGCCGAAATGCGGAAGACCATTCCGGAAGGCGTGAAGATCGAGACGTTTTACGATCAGTCCATCCTGGTCCGCGATTCGATCGACAGCGTCCGCGACGCGATTCTCATCGGACTCGTGCTGGCCGCGGCGATTCTGGTCCTGTTCCTGCGCGACTGGGGAAGCTCGCTGGTCGCGGCTCTGGTCATCCCGGCAACCATCGCGATCACGCTCATCGTAATGCGCATGATCGGCGAGAGTTTTAACCTGATGACGCTTGGCGGATTGGCCGCCGCGGTCGGTTTGATCATCGACGACGCGATCGTCGTCGTCGAAAATATCGTGCTGCATCGCGATTCGGGGCAAAGCCGCGGCGATGCGATTCGCAGCGCGCTTAAAGAAATTCGTGTGCCTCTTGTCGGCTCCACCATCGCGCCGATCGTCGTGTTCCTCCCCTTGATTTCGATCACCGGCGTCACCGGAACGTTTTTTCGCGCACTGGCGATCACGGTGGGAACAGCCCTGCTGACATCCTTATTACTAGCGTTGACCTGGACGCCGACGCTCAGCCATTTCCTGCTGCGCCGCAAGCCCACCGCCAAGCCGCATCACGAAGGAGAACCAACCTCCGGATTCATGGGCCGCGTCCAACGGGTCTACGATCGAACGTTGAGGTTCGTGCTCGCGCGCCCTCTGGTGCTTGCGCTGGGCAGCGTTCTGCTGATCGTCGCGTCGTTTTTCTGCTACCAGGCGCTGGGTACGGACCTCCTGCCCGCGATGGATGAGGGCGGATTCATTCTTGACTACCTGATGCCCGCCGGATCATCGTTGGACGACACCAACGCGGTACTGCTGGGCGTGGAGAAAATTCTAAAATCGACGCCGGAAGTCGAGAGCACATCGCGTCGTACCGGGTTGCAATTAGGCTTGGCGGCAGTGACTGAAGCGAATCGCGGCGATTTCACCGTGAAGCTGAAGTCTCAGCGAAGTCGAAGCATTGAAGCTGTGATGTCCAGCGTGCGCGAAGAAGTGAACGCGAAATTCCCGCAACTCGATGTTGAGTTCATCCAGCAATTGCAGGACAACATCGGCGATTTAACCAGTTCCCCCGAGCCCATCGAGATCAAGTTATTCTCCCCTGATCTGGAGCTCCTGAAAAAATGGGGCCCGAAAGTTGGCGATCGCATCAAGAAAATCAAAGGGGTCGCGGACGTAAAGAACGGTATTGAAAATACAGTCAGCGGATCGGCCATCATCATGAAAGTCGATCCAGTGGTCGCGGCGCGGTCGGGATTCACGCCGCAGGAAATTGAACTGGACGCAAGCGCGATTTTGCAAGGCGAGCCGGCGACCACACCCGTCGTCGTCAACGACCGCTCCTATACCATCCGCGTCCGCTTCCCCGCCGACACCCGCGCCTCGCTCGACCAGATTCGCAACACCATGATCACCAGCAGCTCGACCGGAAAAACAGCGACCCTGGGCACGCTCGCGGATTTTCAAAACGAGATCGGGCAGACCGAAATTCAGCGCGAAGATCTGCAAAGAGACGTCGCCGTGACCGGCCGTTTTGACGGAGTGAGCCTCGGAAAGGGCATGCAGCTCGTGCAGCAGGCGGTGACCGATCTGCAACTGCCTCCCGAAATCCGCGTCGTCTACGGAGGCACCTACGCGGAGCAGCAGAAATCGTTCAAGGATCTGCTCCTCGTGCTGGGCCTCGCCGTGATTCTGGTCTTCACGGTGCTGCTCATCGAATTTCGAACCTTCGCCGCGCCCACCGCGATCCTGGCGTCGGCCCTCCTATCGACCTCCGGAGTATTTCTCGCATTGCTCATCACTGCGACCACGTTCAACATCTCGTCCTTCATGGGACTGATCATGGTAATCGGCATCGTGGCTAAGAATGGCATTCTCCTGCTCGACGCCGATCAGCGTTTTCGCTTGGAAGGATTATCGGCACGCGACGCGATGATCCAAGCGGGCGAGCGCAGGCTCCGCCCGATTCTGATGACCGCCCTCGCGACCATCGCGGGAATGATTCCTTTATCGCTCGCCATCGGCAGCGGATCGCAGATGCTCCAGCCGCTCGCGATCGCAGTGATCGGTGGAATCCTCGCATCGATGGTGCTGTCGCTGATCGTGACGCCCGCCGTCCACTACTACCTCAGCGGCGATAAAGACGATAAGATAGCGGCGTGACAAGACGACAATTCGTTGCTGCCTCCGCTTCGCTGCCCGCGGTTATGCGCGCCGCATTCAACCGGCCTCTCGGCGTACAGATTTACACCGTTCGTTCGTTGATGCCCACGAAGGGCGCTGAGACTCTGCGCGCGATCGCCGCGATCGGATACAAAGAAGTCGAAATCTCGTTGGACGATGCGCAGAAATACGCAGCAGTCTTGAAAGAGACAGGGCTGCGCGCTACCGGGTCCCATATCGAACCGGATCCCAGCCGGCCTCAAAAACTGGACGAATTTATTGACAGGGCGAAACAACTGGGGATTCCCGCGATCGGCGTCGCCTATGTGCAGCCCGGCCAGCGCAGAAATCCCGCAGAGTTCTGGCCGCGATTTGTCGATACCCTGAACTGGTCCGGCGAGCATTGCGCCAAAGCCGGCCTCACATTCTATTACCATCACCACAATTTCGAGTTCGATCCAAAGTTTCGCGCCATCGATCTGTTGCACGAGAAGCTGACCAAGGACGTGAAGCTCGAGATCGATTGCTTCTGGGCCAGCGTCGGCGGCGACGATCCGGTAAGTCTGATCGACAAGTGGAAGGGACGGATCTTCGCGCTTCACTTAAAGGACAAAGCCAAGGGCACGCCCAATTCCTATGAGACCGACAAAGTGAAGCACGAGGAATTCATGGAGGTCGGCGCAGGCGTGATCGATTGGCCCAAAGTGCTGAAAGCCGCCGAACGCGCGCGCGTCGAGCATTATTATGTCGAGCAGGACTACACCTCCGGCGATCCGATTGAGAGCTTGAAAAAGAGCTACGCTTACTTGCGCAAAATCTCTTAAAGGCCGATGGATCACCACACGGTTGCCGAGGTCAGCATCGCCGGCAGTTGTCTCGATGTCCTGGGCAGTCTATATCTCGCCTACGATCTGCTGGGCGGACAGTACGGACCCTTGCGGCTGCTGACCCGCATGGTGACCTATTCGATTGTGTTCGGACTCGGCTATGGCCTCGGCCTCGGCGTAATTTTCGGCGTCGCCTCCGGAATGGCCACCGGCGTAACCGTCGCCATCGAGCTCGCGCGAATGGCGCGCAGCCAGGATCATTATTCGCTCTTCTGGGAAGGCGTGTTCAGCGCGATCCGTGGAATCGCATTCGGCGCCGGCCTCTATGTTCTGGTAGGGTTGCGCTTCGCCGCGGCCTTCGCGATCCTGATCACGGTCGGGCAGATTTTCGCGTATTCGCGCGGAATACGCCCCGGATTCGACTACAACGACTCGCGGCGTCCGCGCCTCACCCGCCGTGCATCCGTCGCCGCAGTCGTTCGAACCGTCGGATACATCGGCTCGGCCCTCCTTTGCAGCCGGCTGGTGCAGCATCTGGAACATCCCTGGATACTGGCCCTGCGCATCGGCATCGTCACCGGAATTGTCACCGCGGTGGGAAACGCGCTGGGTCCCTACATTGAATACTTCTCGGAAAATCTGCCGGAGCGCAGGATGGGCGCTTTCGGAATCGGACTCATCTTCATCGGCTTCACGCTGCAATCGTTTCAATATTGGCTGGTCGTGTTGGACGTGCCCGTGCGGTAACCGCCGAAATTCGGGTTACTCTAAAACCATGAGGGTTTGTCTCCTTGCTCTCCTGCCGGGGCTGCTTTTCGCCCAATCGCTGCAGGAATTCGAAAAAAAAGTTACTGAATTCACTCTTCCCAATGGGATGCGATTTCTGATTATTGAACGTCATGAAGCGCCGGTCGTCTCCTTCCACACCTATGTAAACGTCGGCTCCGTGGACGATCCCAACGGCGAAACCGGCATCGCGCACATGTTCGAGCACATGGCCTTCAAGGGCACGCCCACCATCGGCTCTAAAAATTGGCCCAAGGAAAAAGCCGCGCTCGATCATATTGAAGCCGTGTACGATCAGCTCGATCAGGAGAAAAACAAGGGCTTCCGCTCCGACCCCAAAAAGATCCAGGCGCTAGAGGCGCAGGTCAAGGACGCCATCGCGACTGCCGACAGCTTTGTCGAAGAAAACGAGTATGATCGCATCGTCGAATCCAATGGAGGCGTCGGCATGAACGCCAGCACCGCCGAGGATTCGACGAATTATTTTTATAGCTTCCCCGAAAATCGCATCGAGCTGTGGTTCTATCTCGAATCGGAGCGCTTCCTGCACCCCGTGTTTCGCGAGTTTTATAAAGAGCGCGACGTGGTTCGCGAAGAGCGCCGGATGCGCGTCGAATCCACTCCGCAAGGCAAACTGGTGGAGGCGCTGCTCGCGACGGCCATCGAAGCTCACCCCTATCGCGTGATGCCCGGAGGCTGGGGCAGCGACATCGATAATTTCCGCGCCAATGAGGCGTCGCTGTTCTACAAAAAATATTACGTCCCTGGAAACATCACCATCGGGATCGCGGGCGATGTAAATCCCTCGGAAGCGAAGCGCATGGCGGAGAAATATTTCGGCCGCCTGCCCAAGGCTCCTCTGCCTCCCATGGTGCGCACCGTCGAGCCGAAACAGGAAGGTCCGAAGCGCGTCGCCGTCGAAAGCCAGGCCCAGCCGTTTATCGCCATCGCGTACAAGCGTCCGTCGCAGTACAGTAAGGACGACGCCGCGCTCGACGTGCTGAGCGACGTTCTTTCCGGAGGAAGAACCGGGCTGATTTACAAGGACCTGGTTCGCGACAAGAAAATCGCGCTGGCCGCCGCTAGCCAGGATACTTTTCCGTCTGGCAAATATCCATCGCTGTTTCTGTTCTACGTGATCCCGTCGACCGGTCATTCGCTCGAAGAGAACGAAAAAGCTCTGTACACGATCATCGAGCACGTGAAAAACGACAAGATCGATGAAGCCACGCTCGCTCGCGTCCGCATCAAACTGCGCGCCGCTCTGATCCGCAAGCTGGATAGCAACTCCGGCTTGGCATCGGAGCTGTGCGATTACTCCGCCAATTTCGGGGATTGGAAAAAACTGTTCACGCAGCTTCAGGAATACGACAAAGTGACCGCCGACGATGTGCAACGCGTCGCGAAAACCTATCTGATCGAGAATACGCGCACCGTGGCATACACGCAGGCGCCGGCGCAAGGAGCCGCGAAATGAAAGCCCTCATTGTGGCCGCGTTCGTGGCCGGCGGAATGTTCGCGCAGGTGGCGCCCTCCTATAAGGACCTGAAATATCCGCCTCTGCCGCCTCTGAAAATTCCCGTGCCCGAGTCCTTCACGCTGTCGAACGGCATGCGGGTATTTTTGCTGGAGGATCACGAGTTGCCTCTGGTCCGCGGAGTCGCGCTGATCCACACCGGAAATTTATTCGACCCTTCGGATAAAAAAGGGCTCTCCGAATTTACGGCGGAGGTTCTGCGCTCCGGCGGAACCAAGACCAAGACCGGCGATCAGATCGACGAAGAGCTGGAAAATATGGCGGCATCGGTCGAAGCCGGAATGGATGAAACCAGCGCCAGCATGAGTTTTTCCGCGCTGAAGGAAAACGGCGACACGGTGCTGGGAGTTTTTAAGGAACTGATGACCGCGCCGGAGTTCCGTCAGGATAAGCTCGACCTCGCGATCTCTCAAACCCGCAGCGCGATCGCGCGCCGGAATGACGATCCCGGCAGCATTCCCGACCGCGAGCTGATGCGAATTCTTTACGGCCCCACCACGCCCTACGGCTGGGAAGTGGAATACGATGACCTGAACCACATCCATCGCGACGACCTGGTGAAGTTTTATCAGCGCTACTACTTCCCGAAGAACATCATGCTGGCCGTCTACGGCGATTTCAAGATCCCGGAGATGAAGCAGAAGCTGGAGACTCTGTTCGCCGATTGGACCGTCCAGCAGCCTCCGGTCCCGAAATTTCCAGAAGTGACCGCGAAGCCCGCGCCGGGAATTTATCTCGCTGAAAAGGCGGACGTGACGCAGACGTTTTTCGCGATTGGCGAATTGGGCGGCACCTTGCGCGATAAGGATTACGCGGCGCTGCAAGTGGCCGCCAATATTCTCGGCCAGGGATTCAGCAGTCGTCTGCTGTCGCAGATCCGCACCAAGCTCGGCTACGCGTACGATATCAGCGCATCGTGGTCCGCGAATTGGGATCACCCGGGAACGTTCCGGATTGAAGGCAGCACGAAATCGCAATCGACCACTGAGACGTTACAAGCCACACGCGTGGAGCTGGATAAAATGCGGTCCACGGAAGTGACGGAAAGGGAGCTCGACGAAGCCAAACAGGGCGTGCTGAACAGTTTCGTTTTCAATTTCGATAGCCCTGCGAAGACTCTGAATCGGGTGATGCGGTACGAATACTACGGCTATCCCAAGGACTTTCTAACCCAGTATCAGAAAGCGATTGCCGCCGTAACGCGCGCGGATGTGCTGCGCGTTGCGAAGGAGCGCTTCTTGCCGGAGAATCTCGCTATCGTCGCCGTGGGCAATCCCAAGGAATTCGGCAAGCCTCTTTCGACGCTCGGCAAAGTCAACGTGCTGGATCTGACGATTCCTGAGCCGAAATCCGATGCAGCCCCGGCAAAATTGGACCCCGCAGCAGCGGAGCGTGGCCGCAATTTATTGAAGCGCGCGCAGCAGGCTATGGGCGGCGCGGACAAACTGGCCGCCATGAAGGATTTTACCGAGTCGGCCGAAATGACCATGTCCCCTACGGCGGGGGGCATGAAAATGAAGCAGCAGATCCGGTGGGTCGCGCCCGGTGTTCTCCGTCAGGACCAGGTGCTGCCGATTGGAACGATCATCGCTTATTCCGATGGAAAAACCGGCTGGCTGTCGATGCCGCAAGGACTGATGCCGATGCCCCCTCCGGTGCTGAAACAAGCGCAAGGGGAAATTTTGCGCGCTTGGCCCACTATGCTTTTGTCCGACCGCGATCCGTCGCGCACAGTGAGCGCCGATGGTCAAGACTCGGTGCGCATCACGACCGCCGGCGGCCAAAGTGTTCACCTCGAACTCGACGCGGCTGGATTGCCGGCTCATCTCGCGTACAGCGAAACGGGAATGGGCGCCGCTCCGTCTGAAGTGAAGGAGACCTTTTCCGATTGGCGCGACGTAGATGGCGTCAAGCTGCCGTTCAAGGTCCTGATGGAGCAGGGCGGGCAAAAAGTAGGCGAAGTAACCATCACCGATATCAAGCTCAACACCGGTCTTACGCCCGAGGACCTGAGCAAAAAACCGGAACCTGTTAAAAAATGACGCGAAGAAGTTTTCTGTTATCCACCGGCGCGTGCGCTCTTGCGCAGGGTGTCGAGACTAAAGCAGAGATTCGAGGAAAGAAAATAATCAACGACGCGCTGGCGGCGCTGGGCGGGAACACGTATCTCACCATGGCGGACCGCACCGAAACCGGGCGCGCTTATTCCTATTATCACGACCAGATTTCCGGGCTCTCCGTCGCCAAGGTTTATACGAAATATAAGACCATATCGCCTTCGAAATCCGGAGCGGAGCTCGGCCAGATCGAGAAAGAAGTTTACGGCAAAACCGAAGACACGTCCGTCCTGTTTCTCGAAGACAAGGGTTGGGATATCAGCTGGCGCGGGTCGAAGGAAATGGAGCAAAACCGTTTCGATCGCTATCGCGAGTGGACCCTGCGCAACGTGCTGTACATTTTTCGCATGCGCTTACAGGAACCGGGGATGATTTTCGAATTCCAGAGCTCCGATGTGATCGACAATCTGCCGGTCGATATAGTGGACATCACGGATTCTGAGAATCGCGTGATCCACGTCCATTTTCATCAGTCGACCAAGCTTCCCGTGCGCCAGGTTTATAAGCGAAAAAATGAGGAGACCAACGAGCAGGACGATGAAGTAACGCTGTTTACCCGCTACTTGGATGCCGGCGGCGTGCAGTGGCCGCACCAGATCCGCCGGGAGCGCAATGGCTACAAGTCCTACGAGATTTTTTCGGAGTCGGTCAAAATCAATAATGACCTGCCGGACAATTTCTTCACTGTTCCTGAGCCGGGCGCGGTCAAACAGAAGAAGAAGAAGTAGCCGCCGCCCCTTGCTGTAATAACCGCGCGGTTTTTTCGAGGAGAGCGGCCTGCGTGAACGGACGCTGAATTTCGTCCGAAGTGTTTTCGAGGCGATCCACAATGCGCAGGACCCTCAGAGTGGGATGCTGGTTTTTCAGCACCGCGCCGATCCGGTCCGCATCGGCTGCCTCCGCGACGAGAAGGTCGAGCGATCCGTCGTGCACCTCGCCCAGCGCAAGAGCCTCCTGATCGTCGACCGCTTCGAGCAGATTGTAGCCCGCGGCTTCAAAGTAGTTATGCAGCTGCGCGCGCACCCGTTCGCGATAATCGACCAGCAGCAGGGAAGGAATGCGTGCCGGCTCCGGAATTCCTTCGGCCAGCAGTCTTTCCTGAACGCGGGGCAGCAGCACTTCGAAGCGGCAGCCGCGAGTTTCGAGCTGCGCGGAAATGTAGCCTCCATGCTCGGCGACGGTGCCGTGGATCATGGCCAGCGCCAGTCCGTCTTCGGCGATCGAGGAGGGCTCGAACATTTTTTCCAAATCCGGTTCCTGTCCGGTGTGGACGATATTCAGGGCCACGTAGCTGGCGACGGAATCGAAGCGCGGCAGGTTGGTGTTGGCGGTTTCGAGGAATAACTGGCCGCCCTCCGGCATCAACGCGCAGGCATGCAGCACCAGGTTCATAATCGCCTGCTCCAGTTGGGCCGCGTCCACTCTGACCTTGCCGGCGTCGGGCGACGGGCGGATCGAAACGTCGATGCGCGCGCCCGCCACCGATTCGATGAGCTTCGACATCCGGCGCAGCATGCCGTTGATGCTGACCAGTTCGGGTTGTCCGGTTGCCTGGCGGGTGCCGAAGCGGGTGAGTCTCCGGGTCAGCGATTCCGCCGCGGCGGCCGATTCCTGAATTTCCTCGATCGACTGGCGCGCGGGCGAGTATTCGCCGAACTGCCTTAGCAATTGCTCGGCCTGGGTCCTGATGTTGGCAAGCAGGGCGGCATATTCGCTCGAAACGCGCGCGGCCATTCTGCCCGCCGCGTCCACTTTTTGCGCTTGGCGAAGCTGTTTTTCCTCCCACAGGCGCGCGCTGACATCGCGAAACGTCAGCACCGTTCCCAGGGCGATGCCCGAAGCCTTCACGGGCGATGCCGTTCCCTCAATGCTCAGCTGGAATCCGCTGCGGGAAATCAGCTGCCAGGTGCGATCGAGCGCGATGGGAGAATCCTTCAATATGGCCAGAGGCACCGGATCCTCGGCCGGCTCGCCGGTTTCCATATCCACCAGGCCGAGCACGCGTAAAACCTGCTTCCCCTCCGCTTCCTCCTGGGTCCATCCCGTGAGCTTTTCGGCGGCCAGGTTCAGCATCAGGATGCGGCTGCGGTCGTCGGTCACCACCACCGCGTCGGCCACGGAGCTGAGCGTGGTGCGCAGCAGCGCCTCCCGCTCCTCGAGCTTTCTCTCCATCCGGTGCCGGTAGATGGCGATTTCAATGGCGCTGCTGAGCGAAGCGGGGGCAATCGGCTTGACAATATAGCCGAACGGACCGGTAAGCTTTGCGCGATCGATGGTGGCCCGGTCGCCGTGGGCCGTCAGGAAAATCACCGGGAGGTGAAACTGCTCCCGAATCCGGGCTGCGGTCTCGATTCCATCCACCGCTCCGTCAATCCTGATGTCCATCAGCACCACGTCGGCCTCGGACGCTTTTTCGAGCGCCTCCTCCGAATTTCCCGCGGTGGCGATCACCTGGTGGCCCAACGCCTCCAGCCGGTTGGAGATGTCCAGCGCGATCAGCCCTTCATCTTCCACCACCAGCACTTTGTACGATTTCTGTTCCACTCGAGGCCTCCGGAAATGAAATTTTGAACGTAGCCGGTTGATGGATGACCAGTTCGAAGGTCCCCTTCAACTGGCGCGTGAGAATCTTGATGATCTGCATGCCCAGAGATTTGGGTTTTGAGAATTCGACGCCCTCCGGAACCCCCACGCCATCGTCGGTGACGCTCAACTCAATCTGTGCGCCGCGGCGCGCGCCTCCGATCACGATGGAACCGGTGCGGCCCTTCGGGAAACCGTGTTTCAGGACGTTCGAGATCAACTCGCTGAGAATGAGACCCGCCGGGATCGCCTGGTCCAAGCCAAGTTCGAGAGGCTGCATCGTGACCTGCCAGGAGACCCTGTCCGGATCCGTGCCATAGGAGTGAAACAGACTGGTCGCAAGCAAAGTAACGTGAGCGGCCAGGTCCACGCGGCTCATGTCGTCGGTGGTGTACAGCTGTTCATGGATCAGGGCCATGGATTCCACGCGGTGCTGGCTGGCGCGCAGGGCATTGGCGGCCTGCTCATTGCCGGGAGAATTGGCTTGGAGGCTCAACAGGCTGGCGATGACCGTCAGGTTATTCTTCACCCGGTGATGGACCTCTTTTAGCAATATTTCTTTCTCGGTCAGCAGTCCCGCCAGCCGGTCGCGCTCGGCTTTGAGCGAGCGAATCAGATCCCGCCGCGTCGTCGCCTTCTCGATGGTCAGCCGGAGGGCCTCCGCGCTGAGATGGTCCTTCATGATGTATTCATGAGCACCCGCCTTGAGCGCTGCCGCCGCCACCTGTCCGCTGCCGAGACCGGTCAGCATCACGATGGCGTAACGATCGTCTTCCGATTCACCGGGAAGGGCTTTCAGAAACTCGATTCCGGTCATGTCCGGAAGCCGGTAGTCGATCAGTACGCAGTCCGGCGACAGGTCCCGGCACGCTTTGAGTCCGCTATTTCCATCGGACGCCTGCAAATATTCCAGCGCCGGGTAGGACGCTTCTCGGAGCAGGATGCCGCACAGCCTGCGGTCCGCGGCGGAATCGTCCACAATGAGTATCTTCATCGAGCCAGCGCTCAGTAGATATGTGGGACGGTGGACAGGATATTCTCAACTTAAACGCAAGGGACACGCAGGTCGGGAACCTGCCCCACTGCACACTACGGCTGTACGAAATATCGCGAGCGACCCGGCCGGAGCCGGGCCGCTAGTGGATTGGATGGTCTCGTACGATGCCCCAACCTCTGAAATCCGGAACTTCCCGGATGGAATAGGATCGATCCTAAAGTCTTCCGCGCAACACGGAAGCTCAGTTCCACCGTAATACGACATTTGTCGGCCGACAAAAAGCTGTCGAAGAAGCTTGGTGAAGACTCCTTCTACGCTGAGGGTAAAGCGCAGAAATGGATCGGCTCCTGGTTGAGAACGGTAAACCTCATAAACAAAAGGAAATAAAACTCAATTTTGAGGTGCTCCGCGCCGCAGCCGGTGCGGGGCAGCCCGGTTTCTTTGCTGCCTCGCCCGGGGCCGAATCCTAATGGAGCCGCCGGAGCCGGACCCGAATGGGATCTGGATCTGGTTTACGTTGGCCGCATCGGTAACGAACTGAATATAAACGCTGTCTCCCGCGGCGAGAACGCCGCTGGGGACCTGGACGTTAATCTGATAAAGGCCGGCAAGCAGGGGCGCGAGACCGGCGAACTGAATGGCCCCCTGATTACCGACGGATCCAGCCGCGCCGTAGTCGTTGAAATATACCGTGAGATTTCCCGCGTTATAGAGGTCGGCTACGCTCAAAGGATTTACCGGTCCGGTAACGCCATCGTTAACCGGCGGCGAAACTGGGCCCAAACCTGTGACATATAAGGAGATGTACTCGCCCTCCTGGGCCGGATTACTGGACGTGATCAACTGTCCGGTCGCGGCATGAACCGCGGCGGCCATCCCGATGCCGTTGGCGTTCTGCGAGAAAGCTCCGGGGGCAGAATCGGTCAGATACATCTGAACTACGTTCGAGGCTGTGCCGTTGTTGGTCACCTGGATGTTGGCGAGGCCGCTCTGGTTCGAAGCGACTCCGTAAGGGACCACCACGGAAAGCTCAGTGGGACTGACATAGTAGATGGGACAGGCGAGGCCATCGATCGATACCGTCACGCCTCCCAAAATGGTCGGGAATGCCGTTCCGCCGGGGGTGGTCACGGTCGAAGGGGCAAGATTGGTGCCGAACAGGTCGATCAGCTCGCCGGGCGCCAAGCTCGCGGTAATGGGCTGATAACTAGCGGCGTTGACCACTCCGATGGGGTTCAGATAGACGCCCTTTCCGGAAAAGGAGGGGGCGTGCAACCCTACGACGAGCGAGAAAAATCCATTGGTGCCAATGGCTACAAACGCCTGGCCTCCATCGCCGAAGATGTACTGGTATCCGTTCAAATCGACGCTGGTGGTGCCGTCGGAGTTGAGCAGAATGGCATCGTCGGTGCCGAAATCCTCAGAATATGCTTCGGGGAGGTTCAGGCGTTCATGGACGACTCCATCGCCTGCGGCGTCGCCCGAATTGCTGAGTCCTCCATAAAACGAGTCGGCCCCGCCGAATTCGAAGGCGTCTTCTAATCCAGCGGTAAAATACAGACCCTGGCTGATGCTGTTGGATCCGGTGATGGCGAGGGCTTTCACGCCGAAGAAAATATCGTAGCCCGCGGCGGTCCACCCCAGGATGAAGTTCCCGTCGGCGGATTGAAACATGGTTTTGATCCCGGTAAACAGCGCGTTGGTGGAACTGACGCGCGAGGGCAGAGGAATGTTCAGCGTCGCGCTTCCATCGCTGTTGAAGTTATAAGTAGCCCCGGTGACGGTCTGCGACACCGTGGGGCTGAACTGATTGGAGGCTTGGCCGTTGAGCGAAAGGGATCCAAAGCCACCCCTTCCGTTGGGATTTAACTCGAATAGAGCGTTCTCGGTCTGGGTCACGCCGCCGCCGGTAAAATCCAATAATCCAGTCTGATAGGATGCTGTGAAGCTGGAATTGTTGGGAGCGGTACCGAGGGGGATGGCGATGAAAATGTCGTTCATAATGGAGCCGTCTCCGAACGACTCGGTGGAACTGCCGGTGTAGACGCCCTGGGCGACGGCTCCATAGACGTACTGGTTAAAATCTGTGGGATACAGAGGGTTCGCGATGTAACCGGCGCCGTTGGAGCCGATGGCATAGGTGCCACTGACGGCCAGAGCCTGAGGGGAGCCTCCAGAGACGGTGTTATCGACCGACGTTCCGGTGATTTTATAATTTCCCGCGCCGTCGAAGGAGATGATTCCGTAGGACGCGGTGACCTCGGAGGGATCGAAATTGGAGTCGATATTCTGCACCGCAAGATGCCGGAATGCGAAGTTGCCCTTAAGCAGGGCATTGCCGGTAGTGTCCTGGGTTTGGGCGGACGCTATGGCCAGGGAAAGCGTGGCCAGTATTGCGTGGGTCCTTAAATGCATGAAACTCCTCGATTTTTGTTAGCTCGAAGCATGTTATTTTGGATGCGCGCCGGGATGCTGCGTTCCTTTAAAAACGTGAGGACCGCTCCCGCTGATCACGGCTCTTTTCGGTACACGGGTGGCTATTCGCGTTCGTCTTTATGATAAGGGAATTCATGTTCAAAAATCATCGGTTGTATGGAAGTGTGTTGTGTCTCGGTCTGTTGGTAACGGGCGGTTTTTTTGCGCTCCGGTCGCAAAGTACGGGGCGGCGCGCGGCTGCCCTGATTCATGACGCAATCGATGAGAACAAGTTAGTGACTTTGAGGGGAAACACTCGTCCGGAGGCGTTTACCGGCACCGATCTGGGGGCGGCGGCGGACAGCCTGGTTATGGATCATATGATGCTCCAGCTCAAGCGCTCTCCGGAGCTGGAACAGGCTGCCCGCAAGTTTGTGGACGATCTGCACGATTCCAAGTCGCCCAACTTCCATAAGTGGATTACGGCCGAGGAGTTCGGGAAGAACTTCGGGGTGGCGGAAGCGGACATTAAGACCATCACAGGGTGGCTCGAATCCCAGGGATTTACCGTGAACGCGGTGTATCCGAGCGGCATGGTGATCGATTTTTCGGGCAGCGCGGGACAGGTGGGACGGGCATTTCACACTTCGATTCACAATTTGGATGTTAAAGGAGTCCGCCATATTGCGAACGTGAGCGATCCGCAGATACCCGCGGCGCTCGCGCCCGCCGTGTCCGGGGTGGTATCGATGCACGATTTCACGCCGCATAAAATGGTCCGGCCGCAGTACTCCTTCACCTATCAGGGGCAGGCTTACCATCTGGTGGTGCCGGCGGATCTGGCCGCCATTTACGATATCGGACCTCTGTTCAGCCAGGGAATCACCGGCTCCGGCCAGACGGTCGCGGTGCTCGAAGACAGCAATTTATATAGCGCGGGGGATTGGAATAACTTTCGCAAGACGTTCGGACTGACGCAGTACACTTCAGGTTCGCTGAACACGGTGCATCCGGCTGGGAGCGGGGCGAACAACTGCTCCAATCCTGGATACAACAGCGATGACGTCGAAACGGAATCGGATGCGGAGTGGGCCACGGCCGCGGCGCCGGGTGCGGCCATCGTGGTCGCCTCCTGCGACAATACGTCGTCGACGTTCGGGGTATTTATCGCCATGCAGAACCTGGTGAATGGGACCAATCCCCCGTCGATCATGAGCATCAGTTATTTGACTTGTGAGGCTCAGAACGGGGCCGCGGCCAACGCTGCGATGAATACCCTTTATCAACAGGCCGTAATGGAAGGCGTTTCCATATTCGTGTCCGCCGGCGATTCGGGCGCGGCGGCCTGTGACGACGGCCTTACCAACGCTACTCACGGCGTTGCGGTCAATTCGCTGGCTTCCACCCCTTATAACGTGGCAGTGGGGGGAACGGACTTCGGCGACACCGCGAATAACAGCACCAGCGCTTATTGGAACAGAAGCAATACCTCGACTTATGGCTCGGCGATCGGTTATATCCCGGAAATCCCATGGAACGATTCCTGCGCCGGGAGCCTGCTAGCCAGCTTTAACGGCTTCGCGACGGGTTACGGTGCCAACGGGTTTTGCAACAGCAATACGGCCATCTCCGGAGGCTACCTCAGCACGGGGGCCGGCGGCGGAGGTCCCAGCAACTGCGCCACGGGAACGCCCTCCATGGGAGGAGTGGCGAGCGGAACATGCAAGGGATTTCCCAAGCCGTCCTGGCAAGCCGGATCGGGTGTTCTGAGCGATGGGGTGCGCGACATTCCCGACGTTTCGATGTTCGCCGCCGATGGGGTGTGGGGACATTATTACATCACCTGTTTTTCGGATGGGGGCAACGGCGGGGGGCCGTGTTCGGGGGCGCCTATGAATTGGGGCGGAGGCGGAGGCACGTCGTTCTCCTCGCCGGTGATGGCCGGCGTGCAGGCGCTGATCAATCAGAAAAACGGCGGCGCGCAGGGGAATCCGAATTACGTTTATTACCCGCTGGCCGCAAAAATGCCCAGTGTGTTTCACGCCGTCACTCAGGGAGATATCGACGTGAATTGCAGCGGCCCGGTGAATTGCTACGGGTTTCTGGGAACGGTGGATTACGGGCGCGGAGGGCGCGTCTTTGGGACTACTTATGGCGGGGCGCTCTCGGTGTCCAACTCGTCGTTCACGCCCGCTTATGCAGCGGCGGCCGGGTGGAATTTTGCTACTGGCCTCGGGAGCGTAGATGTGAATAATCTGGTTACGAACTGGAGCTCGGGGCAATAGGGGAAAATCCCCGCGGGGTTATAGCCCCTGGCGTAAGCCTGGGGACCTTTGCCAATCACGGTCGAGGAGGGCAGGTCGGGAACCTGCCCCACTCAAACGGCGGGTATTTTCTTGCGATTCGGGGCGGTCGACAAAAAGCCGCCTGAAACGCGGCTGCCGCCAAAATTGGCCGCCCCACAAGACGAAGCTGATGTTAGCGCCTTTTCGCGGATAGCATCAGTTTGATTAACGTTTCGGTGATGTGGGGTTCCAGGCCCTCGGTGTGGCCTTTATCCTCACGAACTACGTCGGCTACGATGCGGCCTCCGCTGCAATGGGGATACTCGAATACTTCGGCTGTGCCGGGGCGTGGAAGGCGGCCCCAGCCATCGGAGCCGGGGTTCTGCCGCGTGGAGTCGTACACATAGCCGGGTTTGGTATCGACCACATCGGGCTTGCGGACGCGGGCGCCGCATCCCAGTTTCTGGGCCCACTCCGATGTTTCGGGCAAGCCTTTCGCGTCCATTTCGTGCTGGCCGGTTTCGTAGATGAAGGAGAATTCGTTATCGGGGAGAGGCGCGCTGGGGCGTGCCGCCGGGGCGGGTGCGCGGGGAGCCAAATTACTGAAGTTGCCCCGGCCGGGATTCGCGCCCAGGCGGCCTCCGGATAAGCTGAGGAATCCGTCGACACGCTGCTTGAAAAAATCGGTGCGGATAATACGGTTGGACGTCATGCCTCCTTGCGAATGTCCCACCAGCCAGAACGCTTTGATGTTTTCCTGGCCCACCTGATCGTAAATCAGCGTCACGATATTTTGGAGATAAGCGTCGTCGACCGGAGCCCACGCCTTGGGCGGCGGCGCCGATGCGTTGGGAGTCGCGATCACCAGGCGGTACTTGTCCTTGTAATCCATGATCGGGAAATAGTGGCGCTGCCAGTTGCCGTAGGATCCGAATCCGTGCAGCAGCAGAATGAAAGTAACTTTTTCACCCTTTTTCAAATCGCAGGGATAATCGAGGAAAAAAGTCCGTCCGCTCTTGGGCTCAATTGCGGTTCCCGATTCAATCACCAGTGGACCGGGGCAATTGGCATCCGGACAGTGCGAGGGAGGAGGTGCCCGACAGGCCACTCCATCGAGTTCCAGTGGCGCTTTCTTCGCGTAAGCGGCCAACGCGGCGATCAGGATTCCAAGGAATATCTTCATGGATTTCACTTGGAATCTTACCGCTATTTACGAACGAAAACCAAGGTGACTGGCTTGCTGCCGGGCTTGACTACGTTCACCGTCATGGTTCCATTCGCGTTGAGCGAATAGCTCTCCGTGGTCACGACGCCAGATTGAGTGGTGGTCACTTTGAGCACATCGTGATCCCAGCGCGCTTTGCTCTTCAAATCCTTGCCGCTGTGGATGGTGGCGTTGTTCTCGCTGTCGGTCATGTCCTTGTAGAAGAACGTTTCGTGGGCGCCTTCGTAGGCGAAATTCCGGGATACGGTAATGTCGCCCTGGCGTTCGTTGATGGTCACCGTGCCGGTTTGCATAA
This sequence comes from Bryobacterales bacterium, assembly GCA_963698105.1. GTDB lineage: Bacteria > Acidobacteriota > Terriglobia > Bryobacterales > Bryobacteraceae > Palsa-187. The sequence continues at coordinate 130,225 of CAVOPN010000010.1, read as the reverse complement.
CCGGCTGGCCGTTGAAATCGCTCTGGGTAGGCTCCAGAGTCCAGGTTCCGTTCAGCGCCACGTGATCGCGGGCGAAGGCGGAGATGGCGAGCAGCATAAATAGACAGGTCTTCATGCCTGTTTATGGAGCACGCGGGGTGCCAATAAAGTGGGGCAGGTTCCCAATCACGCCGGAGGGCAGGTCGGGAACCTGCCCCACTTGCTACTTCTTCACATCCTCGGTATACACGGAGTTGTGCTTTTCTTTCTCCGTCTCGCGGTCGATGTAGGGGATTCCCTTCTCCATCCACGCCGGCTTCGGAGCATCTTTCAATAGATAATCGAAGAATTCCTGCATGCGGACGGTATAATCTTTCTGGTCTGGCCTGCGCCGCAACCCGTGAGGCTCGCCGTTGTAGTTGAACAGGTACGCTTCCTTGCCGAGCCTGCGTAGCGACAGGAAAAATTCGATGCCCTGATACCACGGCACCGCATCGTCGGCGTCATTCTGAAGAATTAATACTGGAGTCTTCACGCGATCCAACTGAAATACCGGCGAATTTTCGATGAAGCGTAGAGGCTCTTCCCACAAAGTGCCTCCGATACGGCTCTGCGTTTTTTCATACTGGAATTGGCGCGGCAGACCGGTACCCCAGCGGATTCCGTTATAGGCGCTGATCATGTCGACCACGGGCGCGCCTGCTTCGGCGGCATGAAAAATATTGGTCTGGGTCAGCAGGTAAGCGGTCTGATAGCCGCCCCAGCTATGGCCCTGGATGCCGATCGCGTTGCGATTCACGTAGCCTTTTTCGACCACCGCCTCGATCGCCGGCAGCACGCATTTGAGCGCGCTCTGGCCGGGATGTCCCGTGGTGTAAATAATATCCGGCGTCAGCACGATGTAGCCGTTACTGACGTAATAGGCGATGTTGATCGACGTCCCGGGCGCGGGCCGCACGAAGTTATGCACGTTCTGCGAAAGCCGCTCGTAGATGTAAATCATCATCGGATACTTCTTCTGCGGATTGAAATTTTCAGGCTTGTAAATCGCCGCTTGCAGCACCGCTCCATCGTCGTTGTGATACTGGATCAGTTCGCCCGAGCCCCACAAAATGCCTGCCTGCTGAGGATTCGCGTCGGTCACCTTCTTCATCTGTTTGAAGCTCATGTCGGTGATCTGAATATCCGGCTGGTCGTGGAAAGTGGTCGCCGTCACCATCACCACGTTCGCGTCCTTAGCCTTGCCTAAAGGCCGGTAATTCTTCGGACCCATCAACAATTTCTGCGGCGCGCCTTTGTCGAGGCTGACGGAATAGAAGCCCGAATCGCGCGTCTCGACATTTTCGGCGCGCAACAGCACGGGCTGCGCGGGATCGATGCCACGCTCCTCTTCCTCGTCGGGATTCATCCGCACCACGCGAAATTCCAGATGCGCGGGCCGGCCGTCGGTCAGCTTCTTCGAGGACATTCCGTCGGGCGACACGGCCCATACGTCGTATTCGTCGTAGACTAGCGCCCATTTCCCATCCTTGGTGAATCCAGCGGACCCATAGGCCGGCGGAGTATCGGGCGTGTCATGCTCCTCATTGAAAAAGACCGCGCCGGTTTTGCCGGTGAGGTCGGTCATCTTTCCATCGGGCACGCTGATCGACCACCACTGCTTATCTTTGAACGCGAGCAGATATTTTCCATCCGGCGAAAACTGGATGCCGCCACCGCCGCCGCGTCCTCCTCCGCCGCCTTTCATCTGCTTCAGGATCAGATCGCGTTTGCCGGTCATGGTGTCGACCAGGTACACATCGTTGTAAGTTCCGTCGTAATCGACCATGTGACGCAGAGCGCGGTCGTCCATGCCGATTGCATAGCGCCCGTCGTCGCTAGGGGTCAAGCCGATCATTTCCGGATCGGCAAGCTGGAGGAATTTTTTGTCGGCGAGGTGGATCACCGCGCGATAGGACCGGGCGCGCTCCTGCGCCGCCCGGACTTTCTGCATCGGCTGGATGTAATCGTCGTTCCATCGCCACAGATCCGCGATGACCTTTTCCTCATTGGGACCGGGCGTCGCGGTCGACACCGGCGTATTGGCTTCGGCCGCCGCCACCGTGCCTACTGGCGCGGCGCTGAGGAACAGCCGCGATCCATCGCGCGAGAAATTTATCGTGCCGCGTTCGAAGATTGCATAACCCGAGCGAAATCCGGGGGTCGACTCAGACACGATCTCCGCCGCGGTTGGCGATTTGCGATCCCACAAATAGACTTTGTACTTCGGAGGCTTGGCCGAAGCATCGTCGCGGTCGCTTAGAAACGCCATTTGCTTCTGCGTAAAATCCCAAGTCAGTTTCGAATATCGTCCCTTGCCGGAAAGCAGAGCCACCGGAGCATCGTCGCTTCCGGGAGTCACCACGTACGCGCCGTTCGATTCTTCCTTCTTAGAAGCGACCGCGTACGCCAGCGTCTTTCCGTCCTTACTCATCGAATACTCGACAACATCCTCGAAGGTGCGCTCCTTCGGGATCTGCATCCGTAAATCGCGCACTACCAGATCGGACCCGTTCTTCGCTCGCGCGCCGCCACGGCCGCCTCCGCCGCGTCCTCCACGTTGATCCTGATCGGCATCATTCTCGGCCGCGGGCGATGGGCCGGCCCCAGGTTTCGCACCTTTCAGGTACGTGAGCAAGCTCTCGCCATTTTCGGGAACCTGAAAACTCGCCACATCGGGAACGCGCGAGGCAGTCATCGCGGTCAGATCGAAAATCAGCAGGCTCGGCTTGGGCATCTCATCGGCGCGCTTCTTGTCTTTCTTGGCTTGGTCGGTGTCCGCCTTCTTCGGGAACGCAGTCGAGATCAGAAACTTGCCGTCGGCCGTGAAGGCGAGGTGCACGCCGCGCCCACCGCCTCCGGGACCCTCCGCCGGAGCCTCGAAATTCTGCGTATCCGGAGCCGGAGGCAGCGCTCCTGCATTGTCCCTCGCTTCTTTTCCCGTGGCCAGGTTGCGAACGACAATTTGGCCATCGCCCTCCTCCGGGAACAGCGAATAGGCCAGAAACTTTCCGTCATGCGAGAGTACCTGCCCGGAGATCGTCTTCCAGGGATCGTAATCGCGATGATGGAGGGGCCGCTTGGCTGGAGTCTGCGCAATAGCTGCCAAAGCGGTTGCAATTAGCAGCGGAATTTGAAAGACACGAGGTGTTTGCATTGGGGAAAGCCTTTCAAAAGATTATAGCCCCGTTTTGGCATACTGGTTGCTGAGCAAAAAAGCGAGGGCGAGCAGCCTGCATGTGTATTGAAGAAAACGGAAAAAAACGAAAACAGCCGGAACAAGTTCTCCACTGCGAGACGGCGAAACGCCTGCTGGATGCATTTGGGGAGGCGGTGAAGACGGTGTTAACACTTCACGAAGAGCAGTTTTTAGCGATTGTCGGAGGAGATTCGGACGCCAACCGGTTCGATCTCCTCATCCATGAGGCGCTTGAGCATAAGCAGAACGCCAAGTACGCTTACCTGAATCATATCGAAACTCACGGCTGCTCCTAAACGAAAATGCAAACTTTGACACTTGTAGAACGCGAAAGGATTACGGACAGCGTGCTGAAAATTCAATCGGTGCGCAATTCCCTGGATTTAGTGGGAGAGGATAAGATCCCCTCCATTGGTGAGATCGAGGCGTGTCTCGACAACGCCGATCATACGCTCCGCGCAGCCTTGGGCTACGCGCCTTCCAAAGCCCCAACCGAAAATTTGTAGTGCAGCATCGCGAACGCAGGCGGAACCGCCTGCGCCACAATACAAACACATTTTCAGACACAGTGGATGTCGATGTGGATCTGGATGTGGGGCAGGCGGTTCCGCCTGCCAAATCTAAAACAGCTCTTTGATCGGATTATAGTAATCCGGCCCCAGTGACTGCGGAACGTATTCAAATCCCCTATGGAACGGATCGTTGTAGCAGATCGTGGTCCAGTCGATTCCCAGCGCCGAGTAAATGGTCGCTTCAATATCTTCCGGATTCACGGCGCGGTTTTGGGACCAGCCGTTATCGACGATATTCGCGCCGGTCGCGTCGGTGGAGCCGATAATTCTGCCGCCTTGGACGCCGCCTCCGGCGAAGAAGGCGAACTGGTTCAGCCAATGATCGCGGCCCAGCGCGGCTGTGAAGTTCGGCGTGCGCCCGAACTCTCCCACGGCGACGATCATGGTCGACTCGAGCAGACCAGCGGCCTGCAAGTCGCCGATCAGCGCGGCTACTCCCGCGTCGAACTGTTTGCCTAGCGTGTAGATGTTGGTCTTATTCTTATTCGCGGCTTCGCCGTAAATGTCCACGTGCATGTCCCATCCGCCGATGGTGACTTGAATGAAGCGCGTGCCCAAATTGGCCGCCAGCGCCTGCTTGGCAACCACCAGTGAGTTGCCGAAGGAGCTGCTGCCGTAGCGCGCGGAGTCCGCCGAGGAGTAACTGAAAACGCTCTGCACCTGCGGGTTGTACATCAGGCCGGTGCCCAACGAATAGAGGTTGTCCATGTCCACTACGGACTGGCCCATGGGGGAATCGACGCGCAACACGTCGTCTTCGGCGTGCATCTGGTTGTACATTTCCTGCCAGCGCGTCTGGCCCAGAGTATTGGTGGCGTCGGGAAGTCCGGCGGTGGAGGGATCCACTTTAAACGGGGCGTACGTCGCATCCAGATAGCCGGAACTGACCGCGCCATCGGAATTCAGCGCGAGAAATGTCGGAAGCACGTGGCTGGGCTGTCGCTGCGACGCCATCTGATAGGCGACAATGCTGCCGATATTGGGCGCGATGTTGCCGAGCGATGCCGCCGGGTTGCGCCCGATCTGCACCCAGGTCTGCCCCAGGCTATGGACCAGCGCGTGCGCCTGCACCGACCGCACTACGGAAAATTGATTGGTGATGTTCGATAGGTTGGGCAGCACTCCGGTAGGCCACAGGACTCCGTTGATCGTTTCGGGCGCGGAGGCCGCGGGAGTCACGCCCGCCGTGTTCTTGAAATCGAACGTGTCCACGTGGCTGGGCGCGCCCGCCATCAGAATAAAGATGACGTTAGTCGCCTTGTTGATCGTGGTCATGCCCTGGCTGGTACAGTTGCCGGATTGAGCTTTCGCTTCCTTCGAAAGGAAAGAGGCGGTAATTCCCGCGCCGGCCAGACGGAAGAAATTTCTGCGGGTCCAGTGCGGGCGGCGAAAATAAGAAGGACGTGCCACCGGGTTTGAGACCAATACTTTTTTGATGTTTTCTTTGTTCATGGCGGGGCTCCTTAGTAATTGAAGATGAAGTCGACCTTGTTGTACAAAGTCCACATCAGTTCCTGCATCTTCTGGGACCGGGTGCCCGCGCTCAGGAATGCAGTGGCCGAAGTAAGCTCCGCCGCAGTGGGATAGCGGGAAAGAATATTGATAAACAACAGATTGGTCGCCGCCGCGTTGTTGGTGGTCGCGTCCGCGAGGCTCAAAAGGCTCTGTGCGGAACCGGTGCCGGTCACCGCCAGCTTGTTCATCACGTTGCCGTCGTTCATCAGCGCGAGTGCCTGCTGAATGGCTCCATCCTGCTTGCGAGGCTGATCGTCGCGATTGCCGGGCAGGAAGGAAGCGAGCAGCGTCGAGGTTTCTCTAGCGGGCTCCGGATACTGCATGGCCCAGGCCGAAACCGTTCCGTTATCGAAGGTGAATTTGTTGGGGATGTTCGCTGAAATCGAGATCGAATCCATGACCTCCTCACCCCACAGGCGGCGCACCATTTTGCGGGCGAACAGAGGCTGCCAGGCGACGTTCCATAGGTTCGGATCGTAATCGGAGGACAGCTGATATGCCTGCGAATTGACGATGGTCCGCATCAGGTGCCTGGTCGAATAGCCGCTCGCGATAAAATCGCTGGTCAGCGCCTCAAGCAGCTCCGGATTCGAAGGCTGTAAAGTCCACGGCGCCGGCGGAGGATTGTTCGGATCCAGACGATCCGGGTCGAACTGATCCGGCGGATCCACGATCCCCATCCCGAAAAAGTACGCCCACATGTAATTAACTGCTGCGCGCGCGAACTGCCTGTCCGCGACCACCTGCGTCGCGAGCGACTGGCGATAGTTCATACCCGAAAGCGCTCCCTTGCCCGTAAAAGGATAGCTTGGAGCCACCGTTTTCTGAGTTCCGACCGGCTGCCGCGCGGGACGATTCCCGGTGGTCGTATTTAACGCGTAATCCGTGCTGTACTGGCTATCGTTCGCGTACCAGTAAGTCGGCGTGGTGACCCCCGGAGTCACCGCGGGCGCCTGTAATCCGACATGCGAATAGAACGAAGACATGCCCCAGGCCTTCAACCGCGTGAATCCGCCGGCCCACAGGCTGATCGAATCCAGATGTCCGCGGCCATCGTGGCACAGCAGACAATTCATGTGCGAAATTCCGAGGAACGTCTCCGCCACCGCCGCAGCCTCGCCGTCCCATATGTCCTGATTAGGACCGCCGGTGACGCGCGATGTGATGATCCAGTTCAGCTCCCCCTGCGTGTAGTTGTTGGTCCCCTGCGACGCCATCAGCGCCATCGCGACCTGATTGTAGGGAGTGTCCTTGGCCAGGAAATTCCGGATAAAAGCGTCCAATCCATCGCGTCCGCCGGCATAAAGATTCGTGCCGCTGCTGGGGAAACTGGACGCGGCCTTGAACTGATCGCCGAAATACATGGTCCACTTATCCAGCCACTGCGGAGTCGCAAACAGCGCCTCAATCAGGTCCGCTCGCTTGGTAGGACTGTTATTCTGCACGAAACTCGTCACCGCGGCCGCCGTCGGAATCTGACCGGTCATATCGAGATAGATCCGGCGAACGAACTCGTAATCGTTGGTCATCCGCGCGGGCGTCACGCCTTGCGCTTTGAGTGCGGGGAAGATATAACCGTCGATCAAATTGGTGCTCGCGCTGTTGGTCGAAGAGGTCCGGCTGCCTCCGGGCGCCGAAGGCATCGATGCCGCGACCGCGCGCGCCGCGCTGACTTGCGACGTCAACTGCCCCAGCCTGACGCTTTTAAGAGCTTGATTCGCGTACCGCTCCCGTTGCGCCCCGAACATCAGGCAATCCGAATGATCGGACGTCGACGCACCCTCAGCCCTCTGATTCTGAGCTTGAACCACCGGCAAACCCATCAGTACTAAGGAGAAAATAAAATATCGCGAATAAGCCATGAAGTGTGCTCCGCCGTTACGTTCTAACAGTGTAACCCTCGTTCGTTAACATAGTTCTCGACTAGGGTGAATTAAAACCGATTCACTCCCGCACCGCCCGGCCTAAACTAGGGTTAGAGTCCTTTAAGGGGTGCGGGTGAAAATAAGCTGGTTCTTTTTGATTGCGTGCGGCGCAGCTTTGTGCCAGGCGCAGATTTCCTCCAATCAGTCGTTGAATGGAAAATACTTCTTCCGCCAGGTGATGCTCCTGACCGACGGATCCACGTCGCCGAACGTCACGAATACCATCAGCGGGGAAGGCACCATCACCTTTGACGGCAGCGGCAACTTCGCGGTCGCCGGCCAACAGATCTCGGGCACGTCGCCCGCCGCATCCTTAACAGGCAGCGGGACTTACACCGTCAATCCCGGTGGATTCACGACCCTGACCAACCCCTTAAAATCGGGCGTCACTTTGAACGCCAGGCTCGGGCAAGGTGCCGTCGTCGGCTCCTCGACCGAAGCTGGCCCGTCTGTCTTCGACATGTTTATAGCGATTCCGGCCCCGGTCGGAGCGTCCAACTCCATCCTGTCAGGATCCTACTGGGTATCAAGTCTCGAATTTCCCGGCGGAGGCGTCGCCAACGTCCGCAACACGAATTTTCAGCTCACCTCCTTCGGCGCCGGCAGCTTTGTCGAGACCTCTGTGACCGGCCAGGCCGCGAACCTGAATAACATCCTCCAGACCCAGACTGTAGGGCCCATCACCTACTCTATTTCCCCCGATGGGTCTGGGAGCATCACTTTCCCGCTCGCGTCCGGCTTGAATACCAACACGCAATTGATCTCCGGCACTGAGAACATTTTCGTCGCCCCCGGAGGCGTCTATTTTATCGGCGGATCCATAGCCGCGGGCGGCCACGGTCTGCTGGTCGGCATCAAGAATTACAGCAGCGCCGCCGCCACCAACTCGAGTTGGAACGGAAAATACTGGGTCGCGGGGATGCGTTATGATACGCAGCCCGCGCGATTGACCGCAGTGGTCGGCAGCGTGAACGCAGACGGCGCAGGCGGTTCCATCTGGGCTCGCCGGACCAAGCAGACCGACGGCCTGTTCGATTCCTCGCCGTTGATCACTTACAATCTGAACGCCGATGGCTCCGGCGTGTGGGTCTCCGCGCCGGGACACGTCAACGTCGACGTGAATACCACCACGTTCGCGTCCAGCGGAGTCGACATTTTCAACTCCACCAGCTATGAACTTTATTTCGGCGCGCTGCTCGCCCCGCAATCCGGCACCGGCGTATTTCTAAACCCGCAAGGCGTGCTTAACTCGGCGAGCTTCGCCCCTCCCGGGTATCCTCTATCTCCGGGCGGCGTCATGACGCTCTTCGGCACTGGATTCCCCAGCACCTCCGCCACCGCCTCGAATCCTCCGTTCGGACCCACGCTCGGCGGCGCGCAGGTATCGGTAAACGGAATGCCTGCGCCCATTTATTCGGTCACGCCGACGCAGATCAGCGCTATCGTGCCGTTTGAAGTCACCGGATCTACGGCGACGGTTGTCCTGACGGTGGCGGGCGTGAAATCGAATTCCGTAGTCGTGCCCCTGGCAGCGACGGCCCCCGGAATTTTCAGCTCCCCCGCCAACGGCATCGGCAACGCGGCCGCTTTACACGCGGACTACTCCCTGATCAACGCAGCGAATCCCGCCACGCAAGGCGAGATCATTTCCATGTATCTGACCGGCCTCGGAGCCACGAAACCCACGGTAGCCGATGGCGCCGCCGCCCCCGGAAAAGCCCCTCTCGCGACCATCACCGGGGGCTTGGCGATTTACGTCGGAGGCGTCCAGGTCCCCGCGAACCAGATCTACTACGCCGGCCTGGCGCCGACCCTGGCCGGCTTGTACCAGGTAAACTTCATGATCCCCAACGTCCCCGCCGGCAACGTGGGAATCGCGGTGCAGACCAACGAAGGCTTCACCGACCTGGTGTATCTGCCAATTCAGTAGGTGGGGCAGGTTCCCGACCTGCCCTCCGCAACATTCGCAAGGCAGCGCATGGCGTCGCCCCACACCGGCACGCGAACCAACACAGCAAGTCCCACACGAACCCATTGGCCCGCGTTGGCAGGCGGAACCGCCTGCCCCACAAAAAACCCACTCACTCAAACAAATCCCCCGAAAACAACTTCCTCCCGGCCGTTGCCGCGTGAAACCCCCATGCGGCCAGTAACACCAGGCTCGCGACCACAAAAACCGTGCTTCCGAAATACCACGCCGACGGATTCAGCGTGATGGGCACGTTGCCGATGGAATCCGTGGTGAAGGCGGCCACGGCCAGCGTCACTAGCCCGAAGCGCACCAGCGCCACCGCCGCGATGCTGTAAATCGCGATAATGAGCGGGAGAGCGATCCACGGGTGCGCATTTCCGAGCGTCTGGAGCACCGTCCAGATGGCGACGAACGCGCCTGCCGCCAGCCATTGATTCCTCAGCAGCACGCGCAGGATGAACAGCATGAAAAAGAACACCAGCGTGATCCGTACCGCTCCGGACACCTGTGCCGTCTGCTCCGCGAGCGTAGCGCGCATACCTAGCAGAAAACCGGGATTATGAAACGACGGCGCGGCTCCCACGGCGGCGGCGAACACGTCTCCGATCGCCCCGATCATCGTCCACAGCGTTCCCATGGCGACGCCGAACAGCACATCGCGTCCCACGGCGGGGTCGCGGAGCTGGCCGTCGATGAGACGGCTCCACGAAATGATCGAATGCGGCCAGTGGCGCCGGACATAAGGTTCCAGCGCCAGATACACCATCCACATCAGCGCGGCATTGAAGAGAGACGCCGCCAGCGCCGCGGCGAACTGCCCGAACATGGCAGGCTGCGCCGTGAAATGTCCCGCGAAGATCCACACCAGCATGGTGATCGCGAAAAACGCCACTCCCAGTCTCATTGCGCCCCTCCGGTCGGCCTTGCCGCGGGCGATATTGCGCCACGCAAGCCATGCGGGGACGATCAGCAGGGTCAGCCCCAGGACCAGTAGAAATATGCTTCGCGCTCTCTCCCGGGCGCTCTCCGATTGCTCGCTGGAGGGTTTGGTCCATGGCCCCGCCAGTTTGAAAAACACCGGCTTGCCGAGCCAAGAGGCCGCTTCGACGCGCAGCGGAATCGATGTTCCCGGATAGACTCCGGTCCACGCCATTCTCTCATCCGCGGCATGCGGAGGAGCCCACAGCGGCTCGGCCTTCTGAAACTGTGAGAGGTCCAGATCGGCAAGAGTAAATAATGCCTTCCAATCAAGCGCGGGAGGGACTCCGCCCGCTACCCCCAACTGTGGCGGAACCGCTTCGAAATAAACCAACCGGGTCTGATCGTCCAGCTTGAGCAGCGTCATTCCCGGGATATCGAGCGTGGGATCGTCCTCCGTCGCGATGGTGGGGATCAACAGGTCGTTGTGCCAGGTTTGGGGAACCATCGGCCGCGGACTTTCGCGATACCAAAACCCCAGCACTCTGGGCCTCTGGGCCAGCAGCGCCGCGAAATCCGGCTTCCCGCGGGCCTGCTTTTCCCGGTAGCGAAGGCCGTCAGTTTCGACATAGAAAGCGTGGGCGGAATCGGCTGGCCTTCCGCTATAGCCCAACTGATCGAGCGCCAGGCGCGCGCGGTGTTCAAGTACTTCAGGCGTCGCATCGGACCCCGCTATTTCGATGGCGTTATCTCTCACGCCAAGCACGCAGGCGGCAATCGTTCCCAGGACCACGAACGCCAGACACCAGATGGCGATCTTCGGCGCGAGTCCCGCATCGTCTCCCGCTGCCGCCACCATGGCCGGCGAAGGAGTTTCGCCCGCCGCCAGCGCCGCCGCCAAAGGATCTCCGCCTGGCAACGCCGCCGCCACTGCCAGCGCTGAGGGAGGCCGCAGCGCGGGATCGCGCTCCATGCAGCGCAAAATCACGCGCTCCACCATGGGGTCCAGATCGCGAACCAGCGTCGAAGGGTTCCGCGGCGACGTTTCGTTCCGGGTGCGCACCAGATCCGCGAGGGTGGCGCTTTCAAAGGGCCGCTTGCCGGTGAAAATTTCGTACAGCACCAGTCCCAGCGAGTAAATCTCGCTGCGCACCGTCACCTCTTTGCCGTCCAGCTGCTCCGGAGCCATGTAAGCTGGCGTGCCGTTGCGAACCTCCGCGCCCGATATTTCGCCCGCCAGCGCCGCCAGTCCGAAATCGGTGATCAACACATGCCCTTTCGAATCGAGCATGATGTTGCCCGGCTTCAAATCCCGATGCAGCACGCCCTTTTCATGCGCCGCCGCCAGACCCGCGCACAATTTCCGCGCGATTTCGAGCGCCTTCGCCTCCGGCAGCCGTCCGATGCGCCGCAGCAGGCTTCCCAGATCCTCACCGTCGATATACTCCATCGACAGGAACATCTGCCCGTCGACTTCGCCCAGGTCATAAACCCGGCAAACGTTGGGATGCGAAACCTGGCGCGCAATCCGCACTTCGCTGCGGAACCGGTCGAGTGCCTGCGGGTTGCTGGTCAAATCCGGCGGCAGAAACTTCAGCGCCACCGCCTGTCCCAACACCAGGTCGTCGGCGCGATACACCTCGCCCATCCCTCCCTGGCCCAGCTTGGCGATGATGCGATACCGCTCCGCGAGGAGAGTCCCCGGCAGAAATCTCCCGTCGTAAGAAGACGAAGAGGAGGAGGAGACGCGCAGCTTCGACGACTGTGAATTTGCCGTCGCCACGGTCTGCGTCGCCAGCGAATCCGGCTGCACCGCGGTCCCGCAGGACAGGCAGAAGCGGCTGTTTTCCGGAAGATCGCTACCGCACTTCCTGCATCTCGTCGTCTGCATCCGACCAATGTATCATTCCTATCAATGACATCCCACTTCCAGTCGCATGAGATACCCGGAATATGTTTACCGCTTGGGTTCGTTTGGTATTTTTGTGGCAGCATGCAGCCGCGATTGTAGGGCGGCCAATTTTGGCGGCAGCTGTTCTTTCAAAGCGGCTTGGGTTCGTTTCGTATTTTTTGCTCTTTGACAATTGTGTAGGACCGCTTCCGATGGTCGCGGTTCTGCAGACTGGGGTTGCTGAGGAGTTACAATCATTCCGATATGCGACGCACCCTCGCCTGCCTTCTCCTGATTTCCTTCACCGCCGGCGCGAAGCCGCCGGTCCGCGCGAAACACGCGATGGTGGTCGCTCAGGAGGGTCTCGCCACCGACGTTGGCGTAGCCATTCTTAAGCGTGGAGGCAACGCCATCGACGCCGCGGTTGCCGTCGGCTTCGCTCTGGCCGTCACCCATCCGTTCGCGGGCAACATCGGCGGCGGCGGATTCATGACCATCCGCCTGGCCGACGGGCGCAGCACGTTCATCGACTTCAGGGAACGCGCGCCGGGCAAGGCTTCGCGCGATATGTACCTGGACGCCGAAGGCAAGCCGACTCGCGAGAGCATCGAAGGCTGGCGCTCCTCCGGCGTACCGGGCAGCGTGCGCGGATTCGAACTGGCTCTTTCTAAATACGGGCGCAAGAAATGGGCCAACGTCATGGCGCCCGCGATCGAGCTTGCGACTGAGGGATATCCGGTCAGCTATGCGCTGGCCCAGTCGCTGCACTCGCGCAGCCTGGCTCGGTCCCCCGAATCGAAGCGCATCTATCAAAAGGGCGGCGCGTTCTACGACGTCGACGAAATCATCAAGCTGCCCGACCTGGCGGCGACACTCACGCGCATCGCTAACAACGGGGCGAACGAGTTTTATGAAGGCGAGACGGCGCGGAAATTCGCGGCCGAGATGGCCAAGAACGGCGGCCTGATTACGCTCGAAGATCTTAAGGAGTATAAGGCGGTGGAGCGCAAGCCGCTCATCGGGAGATATAAGAACTACGAAATTATCACCGCGCCGCCGCCCAGTTCCGGAGGCATCGGGATGCTGCAAATCCTGGGGATGGTGGAGGGCTCGGGGTATGAGAAAGCCGGTTTCGGGTCCGCGGCCAGCATCAGTTATGTGGCCGAGGCGATGCAGCGCTTCTATGCGGACCGCAGCGAATATTTCGGCGATCCGGACTTCTTCAAAGTGCCGATCACCGGGCTGCTGGACCCCGCATATATCAGAAAACGCGCCGCTACGATCGACCGCGACCACGCGACGCCTAGCGATCAAGTGAAGCCGGGCAAGCCCGCGGGAAGCGAGGGAACCGAGACTACTCATTACTCGGTGGTCGATGCCGAGGGCAACGCCGTCGCCGTGACTTATACGTTAAACGGAGGCTATGGAAACGGCATCACCGTGCCTGGCCTGGGATTCCTGCTGAACAATGAAATGGACGATTTTGCCGCCAAACCGGGAGCCGCGAATATGTTCGGCTTGGTCCAAGGGGAAGGCAACACGATTCGTCCGGGCAAGCGTCCTTTATCGGCGATGACGCCGACCATTATTTTGCGCGACGGAAAATTGTTCATGACCGTAGGCGCGCCGGGCGGGTCGCGCATCATCACCGCGGTGACCGAAGTCTTCATGAACGTCGCGGATTTCGGAATGAACGCGCAGGATGCCGTCGATGCGCCCCGCTTCCATCATCAATGGCAGCCGGATATTTTGTATCTCGAAAAGAACTTCTCGCCCGATACAGTGGAGCTGCTGAAGCAGCGCGGCTTCAAGGTGGATTATTCGCCGGGGGTGGTGATCGCGCGGGTCGAGGCCATCGTGATCGACGGAGGCTGGCTGCAAGGTGGGTCCGATGGAAGGGCGGTTGGGAAGGCGGCTGGGTATTGATCACAGGCTAAAGCCTGTGCCACCCAAGCAACACTAAAGTCTGTGCCACCTGATCAACACAGGCGGAAGCCTGTGCTACCTAAGCAACACTAAAGTCTGTGCCACCTGATCAACACAGGCTGAAGCCTGTGCTACCTGACCAACACATGCTGAAGTCTGGGTCAGCTGGTAGCACAGGCTTCAGCCTGTGAGGTTTTTGCGCGATCATAAAGAACCGGATGCTTCACGCACTTTCCACCCACCTGTTTGTCGGTCATCGCCTCACCACTGTCTGGCTCGACCGGATCTGGGACGCGGGGATTCCCCTGGTCGAGATTTTTTGCGCTAAACAGCACCTCGATTATCAGGATCACGCGCAGATTCGGGAGCTGGGGCACTGGTTCCGCGATTCGCCTTTGAAGCTCCACTCGCTGCACTCGCCGATGTATAACGACGATGTGTGGGGACGCTCCGGTCCGCACGCGGTGCTGAATATTACGGAGCCCGTCAAGTCCAAGCGCCTGCAGGTAGTGGATGAGATCAAGCGCGCGCTCGACATCGCGGAGATCGTGCCGTTCCGCTACCTGATTCAGCACATCGGCGTCGCGGGCGAAGAGTATGACGACCGTAAAATCGACTCGGCGTTTTCCGCGCTCGAAGAAATCTGCGTGTTCGCGGGACAGCGCGGGGTCGAGGTGCTGATCGAAAATACGCCCAACCAATTATCGAGCGCGGAGCGGCTGCTGATGTTTTTCGAACAGACGCACCTGGATCTGAATATTTGCCTGGATACAGGGCACGCCAATATGCGCGAGGGCGTGGAGACGGCGTACCGTTTGTTGAAGAGCCGCATCCGCTCGACCCACGTTCATGACAATAATGGGAAGGACGATTCGCACCTGTTTCCGCTGCTTTCTGAAGGCGGGACCATTAACTGGCGCCGCGCCATGGAGACGCTCCGTATCAATGAAGATCAGTATCCTTTGCTGCTGGAGCTGAAAGAAGTGCCGGAGATGGAGCATCCGTTCGATCACGTCAAACAGGTGTTTGAGCGCCTTGAGGAACTGAAACCTAGCCATGAATCCTGAGAATCCGATTCCGCGCGTCAACGTTGCCGACGCGGGCCGCCACACCGGCGAAACGGTGGAGATCGCGGGCTGGCTTTATAATCTGCGCCGCGGCGGAAAGATCTGTTTCCCGCAACTGCGCGACGGCACGGGCATCATTCAATGCGTCGCGGTGAAGAGCGCTCTGCCGGAGGAGCTGTTCGAAGCGCTGAAGAATCTGACGCAGGAATCTTCGCTGATCGTGCGCGGGAAAGTTCGCGAAGAGGCGCGTGCGCCGGGCGGATATGAGATGGATTTAGAGGGCGCGGAGATTGTGCAGCGTGTGCCGGAGGAGACTCCCTATCCGATCACTCCCAAGGATCACGGCATCGATTTTCTGATGGATCACCGCCACCTGTGGCTACGCAGCCGGCGGCAGCACGCGGCCATCGGTGTGCGGCACGAAGTGATCAAAGGCATCCGCGATTACTTCGATTCGCACGGCTTCGTGCTGGTGGATACGCCGATCTTCACGCCCGCGGCGTGCGAAGGCACGTCGACTTTATTTGAGGTCGACTATTTCGAGGATGAGAAGGTGTATCTGACGCAGTCGGGCCAGCTTTATAACGAGGCGACGGCGGCGGCGTTCGGCAAAACGTATTGCTTCGGCCCGACATTTCGCGCGGAGAAATCGAAGACGCGCCGGCACCTGACGGAGTTCTGGATGGTGGAGCCCGAGATGTCCTACGCCACGCTCGAAGACGTCAAGCGAGTGGGTGAGGAGCTGGTGGCTTCCGTTGTTGCGCGCGTGTTAGAAAATCGCCGCGAGGAGCTGAAGACACTAGAGCGCGACGTAACAAAACTCGAGGCAATAAAAACTCCGTTCCATCGCATGAGTTACGACGAAGCGGTGGTGAAGCTCCAGGGGAAGGGCAGCGAAATCGTGTGGGGAGGCGATTTCGGGAACACCGACGAGACGCTGCTCACTGAGGATCTGGACCGGCCGGTGATGATCGACCGATATCCGACATCGGTGAAGGCGTTTTATTTCCAGCCTGCGGAAGATCGCCCGGAGGTCGCACTGGGAGTCGATTTTATTGCGCCGGAAGGATATGGGGAAATCATCGGAGGGGGGCAGCGCATTCATTCTCTGGAGTTGCTGAAGCAGCGGTTGAAGGAGCATAATCTTCCGGAAGAGGCGTTCAACTGGTACCTGGATTTGCGGCGGTATGGAAGTGTCCCGCATGCAGGATTCGGCATGGGGGTGGAGCGCTTTGTCGCGTGGATGTGCGGGTTGGAGCATATCCGGGAGACGATCGCGTTCCCTCGGATGTTGTATCGCACCAGGCCGTAACTTAGACGCGATAATGGAGAAATGACGATCGCGCCCGGTCTAGTTCTTCCGGAGGCAGAAATCGCCGAGATCTGCCGACGGCATCAGGTTCGCGAATTATCGCTTTTCGGTTCAGCGGCGCGCGGAGAGATGCGCCCCGAAAGCGATATCGACTTTCTCATTGATTATTTCCCAGACGCGCGACCCAGTTTGTTCGATCTCATCGGGATGACCAACGAGTTGTCAGACCTGCTCGGACGCAAAGTCGACCTCGGTGTGAAGCGAGCGCTTAAGCCCAGATACCGGGATCGCATTCTCTCTGAAGCGCAAGTCATCTATGCGGCGTGACCGCGAACGGATTCTGGATATAGTTGAAGCTCTGGATTCGGTAGCGCAATATCTTATTGGTTGCTCTGAAGTAGAGTTCTTCTCAAACGATGTTCTCTACGGCGCGTGCGCCCATAAGCTGACGATTGCCGGTGAGGCCGCGGCGCGATTGAGTGACGATATTAAGGAGCGGCACCCTCAAATTGAATGGCGAAAAGTAATTGGTCTTCGCAACGTTCTGGTCCACGAATACTTCGGCGTCGATCGTCAGATGGTGTGGAGGGTCGCGGTTGCGGAGGCTCCATTCTTGCGTGATCGGCTTGCAGCCGTCCTTACCTCGGAATTCCCTGAATGAGGCAATCTCACATCGCTATCATCGGCGCTCCCATGGACCTCGGTGCCGGCCGCCGCGGGGTCGATATGGGGCCCTCCGCGCTGCGGCTCGCTAATCTTAATGAGAAGCTTGCCTCGCTGGGCTATGAAGTCGAGGACCTGGGTAACGTGCTGGTCGAGCAGCCGGAAACGGCGCCGGTGGGGCCTGAAAGCGCACGCTATCTTCCGCAGATCGCGCAGACCTGCACGCGCTTAATGGAGATGGTGGAGCATGCCGCGGATCAATCGAAGGTGCCTCTGGTATTGGGCGGCGACCATTCGATCGCTATCGGATCCATCGCCGGGATGGCCAATCATTTTCGAAAATCGGGGCGGAAACTGGGCTTAATCTGGATCGACGCTCATGCGGATATGAACACGCCGGGGTCGAGCCCCAGCGGCAATGTTCATGGCATGCCTCTGGCCTGCTCGATCGGAAGAGGGCCGCGCGAGCTGACGCACCTGGGCGGGTACGCGCCGAAAATCGAGCCTTCAAACGTTGCGATTATCGGGCTGCGCAGCGTGGATGAGGCGGAGCGCCGCAACGTTCGCGACGCGGGCGTACACGCCTACACCATGCGCGATCTGGACGAGCGCGGACTGCGCAGCGTCATTCTCGAAGCCATCGACCGGATTTCTGAACGCACGGCGGGTTACCATCTTTCTTTCGACATGGACGCCGTCGACCCGAGCGAAGCGCCCGGCGTGGGCACCCCCGTGCGCGGAGGCATGACCTATCGCGAGGCCCATCTCGCCATGGAGACAATCGGCGATAGCGGCCGCATGACGTCCATGGAAGTCGTGGAGGTGAATCCGGTGATCGACGAGGTAAACCGAACGGCTCTGTTAGGCGTCGAACTGGTAATGTCGGCGATGGGACAACGAATACTGTGAGCAAACTACGGGTAGCGGTTCTTTATGGCGGCCGCAGCGGCGAGCACGAGGTGTCTCTCAATTCCGCTGAATCGATTATCAAGGCGATGGACCCGGATAAGTACGACGTTCAGCGCATTCTCATCTCGAAAGAGGGCCGCTGGAACCCGCGCGCCATTTCGCCCGAGCCCGGAGGCAATCCGGATATCGACGTCGTCTTTCCCGTTCTGCACGGGACCTTTGGTGAAGATGGCACTGTGCAGGGCTTGTTGGAGCTGGCCGATCTGCCGTACGTGGGCGCGGGCGTGCTGGCATCCTCCGTATCGATGGACAAGGAGTTCATGAAGCGTCTGTGTCTGGCGAGCGGCGTGCCCGTGGTCGAATATTTCGTGGTGCCTTGCACATGGAATTTTTTCCAGCCGCCGTTTCCGCTGCCCTGGTTCGTGAAGCCGGCCAATATGGGCTCATCGGTCGGTATTTCCAAAGTGACGGACCCCTTGGATCTTCACACCGCCGTCAGTCATGCGCGGCAGTACGACCGCAAAGTGATTATCGAGCGCGGCATCAGCGGGCGCGAGTTCGAATGCTCCGTGATGGGGAACGAATCGCCCCAGGCGTCGGTGCCCTGCGAGATTCTTCCCTCGCGCGATTTTTACGACTACGATGACAAGTACATTCTCAACGAGGCCAAGACCGTGGTTCCCGCCGATCTTACGGCGGAGCAGACTCACGAATTGAAGGGGCTGGCCGTCGCATGTTACCAGGCGGTCGAGTGCTCCGGGATGGCGCGTGTCGATTTTCTGCTCGAAACCTCCACCGGAAAATTCTTCGTCAATGAGATTAATACCATCCCCGGATTCACGTCGATCAGCATGTATCCGAAGATGTGGGAGGCCTGCGGTGTCACCTACCCTGCGCTGATCGATCGCCTGATCGGCCTGGCGATGGAGCGCCACGATTCACGAAAGGCCACGCGTTACTGCCGTTGAACTCATGCCATTTCTTGCTTTTCTATTATTGCTGGCCGCGCCTCCTCAAAACGATCCCGCGGAGCAGCTGGCGCGCGATTTAAAAAAACTGATCGACGTGTTCGCCATCGCCGATCGTGAAGCCGCCGATCCGGTGATCCCCGATCAGGCCTTCTACCAGGGCGCGATTCCGGGCATGCTCAAGACGCTAGACCCGCATTCCATTTTTTTCGATCCCGGCCAGTTTGAGCAGCTCAAGCAGATGCAGAAGAGCGAGAGCAAAGGCTTTGGCAGCATCGTCAGCGTGCTGCCCGGCCGCGTGATCGTTCTGCAAACCCTGGAAGGAACGCCTTCGGCGAAGTCCGGACTGACGGCGGGCGATGAGATTCTGGCGATCAACGGATATGAGCTCGCTCGCCTGGAATTTGAGCAGCTGGTGCAGCTTCTCACCGTCGCCCGGCAGCAGGAGGCGCAGCTTTACGTGCGCCGCCCGGGCACGGCGCGCATCCTGAACTTCACTCTGAAGCCGGAGCTGGTGGATTCGCCGAGCATCGACCGCGCGTTCTTGCTGGAACCGAAAATCGGCTACATCCGCATCGCCAGTTTTGAAGAGGCGACCGGCAAGCTGGCGCGTGAAAAGATCGAGGCGTTGGGGGGTGAAGATCTGAAGGGGCTGGTTCTCGATCTGCGAAACAATCCCGGAGGATCGGTGGAGGCCGCGCTAGAAACGGCGTCGCTGTTTCTGACCCCCGATCAGCTGGTCTTCAGCGTGAAAGGGCGCAGCACGAAGACCGAGGAGGTGCGCGTGCCGAAGCTTGCGCATCCTTATAAGTTTCCGGTGGCCGTGCTGATCAACGAGAAAAGCGCCAGCGCCTCGGAGATTTTGTCGGGCGCGTTGCAGGATCACGACCGCGCGTCGATCGTCGGGGAGCCGAGTTATGGAAAGGGCCTGGTGCAGCGCGTCTTCACGTTGTCGAACAATACCGGCCTTGCCTTGACGACCGCGTTTTATTACACGCCCAGCGGCCGGTCTATTCAGAAACCGCTCGCGTTCGGACAACTGGATTCAAAAGCCATCGCTCCCACGGGATCGTTCCACACCGATGCCGGACGACAGGTGCTGGGCGGTGGAGGGATTCAACCGGACGAGATCGTGGAGCCCGCGGAGATGAGCCGTCTCGAAATGGTGCTGGACGCGAGCGGCGCGCTCACCAGTTTCGCCAGCGAGTATGTGCGGACGCACGAAATTTCCCCTGATTTCGAAGTGACGCCGGAGATTCTGGACGAGTTGCGCGTGTTTCTCTCCGCCCGCAATATCCAGCCCGGGGTGAGCGATTTCCTGAAGGACCGCGCCTGGATGCAGAGCCGCCTTTTGCAGGAATTGTTCAATTTGAAATTCGGAGTCGCGAAGGGCGACGAGATTGAAATGCATCGCGACGTGGTGGTGCAGGACGCGGTCAAGAAGCTACGGTAACTTTTTTTCGCGACTGAAAATAGTGAATCAGCATGGGCAGCACGCTGATTACGACGATCCCGATCACCACTTTTTCGAAGTTGTGCCGCACCGCGGGAATGCCTCCCAGATAGTAGCCGGCAAGGGTCGCGGTCAGCACCCAGCCGACGCCTCCGAAAATATTGAAGGATAGAAAGCGGGAGTATTTCATCTTGCCGACGCCCGCCATAAAGGGCGCGAAGGTGCGCACGATCGGCACGAATTTCGCGTAAATCAGCGTTTTTCCGCCATGTTTTTCGTAAAACGCCTGGGTGCGCCGCACGTATTCCTGTTTGAAGAACGTCGAATCCGGGCGCGAGAAAATCTTCGGGCCGGTTCGATAGCCCAGAAAATATCCGCTCTGGTCGCCTAGAATCGAGACGATCGTTAGCAGCGCGCATATTCTTACGATATCCAGATCGCCTGCTCCGCACACCACGCCCACAGTGAACAGCAGCGAATCGCCGGGAAGAAACAGGCCCACCAAAAGGCCGGTTTCAGCGAACACGACGGAAGCCAACATCGCGTAGCCCAGCCAGCCGGTTAAAACCTGCGTGAGCAGATGAATCAGGCGATCGGGATCCGTCAGGCTCCGCCAAACGTCCAGCAAGCTGTGGAGCATTACGAGCGCTTCAGCGCGGCCGCAAGCTTCAGAACCAGGTCGTGATTGACCTTCAGTTTTCCTTCGGTGGTCAACTTGTTGGTGACGCTATCCATGAACAGGTTCCAGCGCTCGCCGGCCCTCTGCTGGCGGATCGCGGATCGAATATTTTCCTTCTCCGCCTGGAACGCGGCCATATCCGGCTCCAGCTTCGCCGTTACTTTGTAAATGATATCCCGGTTCATGATGGACGTCGGTCCCAGGATGGCTCCCACAGGGCTCGTGAAGGCGTCCTTCACATAAGCCGCCTGTCCCAGCCCCTCCACCGAATCGCTGCGCCCAAACTCGGGAGGTTTATTCACTTCGAGCTTATATTCCTTGGCGACTTTTTCCATGTCCTCGCCGGCGCGCAGCTTGGCCGCTGCTTCCCCGGCCTTGTCGGCGGCTACCTTAATGGCTCTTTCGCTAATCAGCCGATCGCGAACCTTGCCCTCGACTTCGTCAAAGGTTGCCGGACGCGGAGCTTCGCGACTGGTCAGCACGGCCACCACCATCCGGTTGGCCGGCAAGGTGAGCACTGGGGTCACGTCATTCGGCTTCATCTGCCCCAGCGCATTGTCGATTTCGGGCACCGATCCCAGGGTGGGAACAGGCGAACCGGGCTGCGCGTTGGTAACCGTGACAAACTCGACTCCGAATTTCTTCGCGATATCCGCCGCCGAGCCGGGCGATTTCGCCAGCGCGTCGTGCACCGCGTCCGCGGTCTTCTGCATCTGTTCGGTGATGCGCTGCTTCTTGATCTCCGCCGCCAGGTCGTTCTTCACTTCCTCGAACGGCTTCACCCGCGCGTTTTCTTTCTCGTTTACCTTGATGATGTGATAGCCGAACGCGGTGGTCACGATGCCGCTCAGCTCGCCGGGCTTCAGAGCGAATGCCGCATTATCGAACTCCGGCACCATCTGCCCGCGCACGAACCATCCCAGATCTCCGCCCTTTGGCGCGTTGGACGTGTCGTCCGAATTTTTCTTCGCCAGTTCGTCGAAGTTCGCGCCCGCCTTCAGCTGCTTCAGCAGATCCTGGGCTTTCGCGAGCGCCTGCTTCTTTTCCGCATCGGACTTGCCCTCGGTCTTAATAAGGATGTGCTGCGCCTTTACCCGGTCCGGCATCCGGAAACTATCCATGGATGCGTTATAGGCCGCGCGCAGCTCTGCATCCGGAACCACCATCGTTTGCTCCAGCTTGGCCTGATCCACGATCAGCACTTGGAAGGACCGTTTTTCAGGCGTAAAATACTCCGCGTGATGCGCCTCGAAGATCGCGTGCAACTCCTGGTCGGTGGGCTTCACGTCGCTCTGAAACTTGGCCGGAGCAAACGCGAGGTACTCGATGGTCGCGCGTTCTTTCTGACGCCTGTATTCATCCAGAACTTCTTTGTCCGGAACCAGAATGCTGGCGTACACCATGTTCTTCACTTTGACCAGCATCAGTTGACGCCGCATGTCGTCGACGCCGTCCTGTAGCGTCATGCCCTGCGCCGCCAGCCTCTGCTCATACTCGTCTTTGGATATGAGAACGCCGTCTTTGAAATACTGCGGATTCACCGATTGCAGACCTACCAGCACTTCCTCGTCTGAAACCTTGAGGCCCAGGTGCGCGAATTCGTAAGCGATGGCGCGCTGCTGCACCATCTCATCGACAATCTGCGGCACGTAGACGTCGATCATTTCGGGCGGAAGCTGGCCGCGTTGGATGATGCTTTGCATCGCGGTCACCACTTCCTGCGCCGTCAACTGAGTGTTGCCGATATCGGCCAGGACTCCGTCAGTATCAGACGCGCGCGCGGCACCCATGCCGAATCCGGGGATCAGGTAAGTGACCATGGACAAGGCCACCACGGAAAGCAGCCCAATCAACATATAGCGGACAGCCTTCTGGCGGCTGCGGAATAGATCAAACATAAAAGGTGAAAACTCCTGAATGTGTCCTCATGTCGATTGAGGACGGACGCGTCTTAAGATACGAGTATAACAAGATTTCCCCTGTGCCATTGGCAGCCACGACGCCTGTCCTCGCTGACTAAACAATAGCGTGGAACAGGGCCACAACTCGCCCAAGCACATTCCTTAGTGGTTGACAAACGTCAATTGACATTTTACACTGGCGGGATGATCGCGACCTTTAAACATAAGGGCCTGCGGAGCTTGTTCGAATAGGGTGATGCCCGGAGAGTCAAGGCCGATCAAGTTGACCGTTTGCGGCTAATCCTCTCAGCGCTGGATCAGGCCAGTGACGTGCAGGATATGCGCCAGCCCGCGTTTCGATTGCATCCGCTCAAAGGCAATCGTAAAGGCGACTGAACAGTGACGGTAAGGGCCAACTGGCGCGTGACCTTTCGCTTTGACGGAGGCGATGCCTATGACGCGGATTTGGAAGATTACCATTAGAAGGGACGATGCTATGCCGATGAAGAATCCCATTCACCCTGGAGCACTCGCCAAGGCGAACCTGGACGAATTGAATTTGAGTGTGGCGGAGGCAGCGAAAACGATGAAGATCACGCGCCAGCAGCTTCACAACGTGATCGAAGGCAGAAGCGCCGTCTCGCCGGCGATGGCCCTGCGCTTTGAAATGGCTTTCGGCGGCAGCGCCGACATGTGGCTGCGAATGCAGGCCTCCTATGACCTAGCGCGAGCGCGAAAGCAACAGGGTAAAATGAACATCCCGCGTCTTGCAGTGGTTCACGAAACGCCGTAATCGAGGGACGCATACCAGTTCCCGCGTCCCTTGGGAGTCAGATCCAGCATGTTGTAAACCGGGGTGAGCAGATCGATGCCCCGCTCCTTAACGTCGCTGCCCATGTTGGGGTGCGCGGTATAGGAATGGCGCAGCGTGCCGTCACTGTCCTTGGTGAAGACCGATACCGTTGAATCCTGTCTGCCTTCCTCATCCTCGCTGCGCAAATCGAGCTTGAAACTGTTCGATCCCGCGCTCAGCAGCCGCAGACGATTCCAGCCGCGGCTGCGCGCGAACGCCCGCAATTCCGGTAGGCCGGCCGCCGCGACAATCGCCAGATCGGCGTTTTGGGCAATATGATGGGCCACGCCGTTGAAGCCGTCGATCCACATGGTGCACATGGGGCATGGCTTCGTTTGCTTCTTTCCATACATCAGGTGGTAGATGACCAAAGGACGGTTGGGCGCCGTGAACAACTCGCTCAGGCGAACCTGCCGCACCGGAGTATTCCCGGCGTCGAGGCTCGCCGGACCCTCTTCGAATACATAATCCTCCACAATCGCCCCCGCCGGAAGCCGCCGTCGAAGTTCGGCGACGCGCTCGCGCTGGCGCATTAAATCGATTTCCGCCAGGCGAAGCTCCTCGCGCCGGGCCAGGTAATCCGCGGGCTCGTCGCGCAAATTGGTATGTCGAACATGCGAGTTGGACATAATTTAACGATATCTCACCTTGCTACGTGCGGAAGAAAAAGGAACCTCCTGAACTAGTCTTTCTTTGGATTGGCCGTACCCGCCGCTGACGGCCAGAAGGCGCGCAGCTTCGGGTGCCTGCCCCGTGTTGCATTAATCAGCTCGTAATATTTTTCTTTGGGTTCCCCGGTCCAACCATTGATTCCATGGCTCGGCAGCCACCGGAGATGAAGGTAGCCCGCGCCAACGATTGCCGCGCCGATCAGCGCCCATCCCACCCAGCGCAAACCGAGGGAAGAACACCCAGCGCTCACCCCGGCAAACAGGACCACTTTCAACAGCCGCCTCCATTTAGCTTTGTGTTCCTCGAAATGCCCGAAGAGGATATTGCCGGCCGCAAGAAAGCTGGTCATAACCGCGAGGTCAAACCAAGGTGTATCGGTGTTCCACATACGCTAAGTATCGATCGTCCCCGCGTGAATTGCCGGCGCCTTACACGATGTCCAGCGTCCATACTGAGGAAGACGCGAAAGACCTAAGCTCAGCTGAGAGCCTCGACCCGACCCCATCCCTTACGGCAGCAGCGTTGTCTTCTTCGGTGTAAACGACGGATTCTGCCAGGCCCGCGTTGGGAACCAACGAGCGGCATAGACCTTTGGCGTCCGTGATTTCTACGAAGGGCGAATCATTCGTCTCCATTCCAAAAACTCCGCGAGCTTAGGCCGTTTGCCGTTTATCGGCTCAGTCAGGCCAACTCCCGCAGCAAGCAACGCTCGAATCCCGGCGGGTGAGTGCTCCTCGAATTCCCTTAGCAGATCGGCTCCTGTAGGAAACTAGCCTCGCCGGTTAAGGCTTCTCCAATCCGCGTTCATCAGCGTTCATCAGCGGCCAATTGTCCTCGACTTTTTACACTTGTTTTACCAGAAATCGGACGTCCCTCAACATCCGACCCGCATGCTTGGGAAGAGACTATGCGAACCCACTCTAAAATCTTCCTCAGCGCGATAATCAGCGTCGCCGCCTATGCCGCCACGCCCAGCCCCGCGAATAGTTACCTGATTCACAACCTGGTTTCCGATCTCCCGGACACCGCGGATTTTCAGGACCCCAACCTGGTCAACTCCTGGGGCCTCGCGACCACCTCGACGAGTCCTTTTTGGATCGGTAACAACGGCTCCGGCACCTCGACTCTTTACGGCACCACCGGCACCGCCGTCGCCCTGGTGGTGGCGATTCCAACCACTGCCGGACCCTCCGGCGGAGCCGTCAGCGGCGTCATCGCCAACACCACCACGGCCTTTTCGATCGCCGACGGAAAAGCCGCCAGCTTCCTCTTCTGCACCGAAGATGGCACCGTCTCGGGCTGGAACGGCACCGTTTCCCCCGCCGGGGTCGCCACCATCTCCGTCAACAACACCGCGCAAAATTCCGTCTTCAAAGGATGCGTCATTGGAGGCACCTCGGCCGCGCCGATCCTCTACGTCACGGACTTTCACAACGCCGTGGTCGACATGTTCGACGGCAGTTTCAATCCCATCGCCGCTCCGAAAGCATTCCTCGACCCCTCCATCCCCGCCGGCTACGCGCCCTTCAACATCGCGACTTTCAACGGCAAGATTTATGTGACCTACGCCAAGCAGGATGCCGCCAAGCATGACGATGTCGCGGGCGCGGGCAACGGCTATGTCGACGTGTTCGACGCCTCCGGCAATCTGCTCACGCAGCTTATTTCGAAGGGCGCTCTCAACTCGCCCTGGGGCATGCAGATCGCGCCCGCCACCTTCGGCCAGTTTAGCGGCGCGCTTCTGGTCGGCAACTTCGGCGATGGCACGATTAACGCGTTCGACCCCGCCAAAGGAACTCCTCTCGGCACCTTGAACGACTCCACCGGCCACGTCCTGACGATCCCGGGCTTGTGGGGATTATTGTTCGGCAACGGCGGCAAAGGCGGCGACGCATCCACGCTCTATTTCACCGCCGGCAGCCCGGGTCCCTACGGCGAGCCTGCGGAATCGCACGGACTCTTCGGCAGCATCCAAGCTCCTCCGTCCTTCACCGGCGCAGGCGTCGTCAACGGCGCCAGCTTCCAGGCCGCTCTCGCTCCCAACACCTGGGCGAGCGTAATCGGCGGAGGATTAGCAGCCAGTTCGCGCAGCTGGACCTCCACCGATATCTCCGGCACCGCTCTGCCCACCGCAATCGACGGCGCCAGCGTCTCTGTCAACGGAGCCCCCGCCGCCATCAGCTACGTCAGCCCCTCGCAAGTGGATTTTCTGATCCCCGCGACAGCCACGCCCGGCGCCGCGCAGATTCAAGTCATCAATAATGGACAAGTCAGCGCCACCGCGAACGTCACTCTCGCCGCGACCGCCCCGTCCTTCTTCTGGCTCTCGGGCAATAAGTACGTCGTGTCGACTCACGCCAGCGGGATTGTCACGGGGCCGACCTCGCAGGTCCTTCCCGGCGAAAACATCGTCCTCTACGGAAACGGCTTCGGCGTGACCTCCCCCGCCGCGCCGAACAATGCGACCCTGACCACCCCTCTGGCGCTGGCCGCCCTTCCGACCATCACGATTGGAGGCGTCCCCGCAACGGTAACCTACGCGGGCCTGGTCGAGCCCGGCGTCTATCAAATCAATGTGATCGTTCCCACCACTCTCGCACCCGGCGATGCCGCCGTACTAGCGACAGCCGGCGCCCAGCAATCCCAACCCGGCGCCTTCCTCTCGGTTAAGTAGTTCCTATTTATACGCTCCCCGCGCCGATCTGCTCCGAATCCGCAGCAGATCGGCGAAGGACTTTATCCCCTGCGCCAAGCTGACCTTGGTGCCTTCGACGTTGCTCCATTCGACCGGCACTTCGATGGACCTCAGTCCCAGCGCCCGCGCGATCATCAGATCCTCGACGTCGAAGCTGAACCCCTCTTCTATCTGGCGCGAAAAAATGTTCCTGGCCGCGTCCTTGCGGAACAGCTTGAACCCGCACTGGGTATCCTTGAAACGCAGCCCCGTGACCGTGCGCATCGCCAGATTGAACGCGCGTCCCGACAGCTCCCTCATCAGCGGCTGGTGAACCTTCACCAGTCCGCGATCGAGCGCGCGGGAACCGATGGCGACCACCGCATTTTCCCGCTGCGCGGCTGCAATCAGTTTTTCCAACTCCTCAATCGGCGCCGACAAATCCGCGTCCGTCGATAAAATCCACTCGCCCTTGGCCGCCAGCATTCCGTTGCGGACCGCATATCCCTTGCCGCGATTTCCCGGATTGCGGACCAGCCGGGTGATGCCTGCGCGCGCCTCGACCAGCGCCGTCGTTCCATCGCGCGACCCGTCGTCCACTACCAGGATTTCTTCGATCGAAACCGCCGAGCGCTCCGCGTAAGCTGCAATCCGATCGAGGGTGGCCGGAAGGCGCTGCTCCTCGTTATAGGCGGGAATGACGATCGAGAGCGTTTCCAAGTCAGCGACCCTGATCCAGATACCACCGGTATGCGGCTTCCAGTCCCTGCCGCAAAGGCGTGCGCGCCTTCCAACCGAGCTTCGCCATACGCGATACATCCAGCAGCTTGCGCGGAGTGCCATCCGGCTTGGATGCATCCCACGCAATTTTGCCCTCGAATCCGGTGATGGATCGGATGGTTTCCGCCAGCTCCGCAATGGTCAGATCCACGCCGGTCCCGGCGTTGAGGATGTGCGCCGAATCGTAATTCATCATCGCGAACAGCGCCGCATCAGCCAGATCGTCGACGTGCAGGAACTCCCTGCGCGGCGTGCCGGTGCCCCACAAAGTAACTTCAGGCGCGCCTCCGATTTTCGCCTCGTGAAATTTCCGGATCATCGCGGGAACCACGTGCGACGATTGCAAATCGAAATTATCGCCCGGCCCGTACAAGTTGGTCGGCATCATGGCGATGGTGGAGAATCCATATTGCGCGCGATATGCCTGCCCCATCTTGATGCCCGCAATTTTGGCTATGGCGTACCACTCATTGGTCGGCTCGAGCGCGCCTTCGAGCAGAGACTCCTCCCGAATCGGCTGCGCCGCGAATTTCGGATAAATACAGGAGGATCCCAGGAACAGCAGTTTTTTCGCGCCGTTCCGAAAAGCCGCGTCGATCACGTTCGATTGAATCGCCAGATTTTCCGCGATAAACTCCGCCGGCTGCGTGGAATTCGCGAGAATTCCTCCGACTTTGGCCGCCGCCAGGAATACATATTCCGGCCGTTCGCTTGCAAAAAACGCCTCCGCTGCCCCTTGACGCGTCAAGTCCAATTCCGCGCGCGTGCGCAGCAAAAGCCGCGAAAATCCCTCTGCCTCCAGGCGGCGCGCAATCGCGGAACCGACCATTCCGCGATGACCGGCCACAAATATGGATGCCGATTTATTCATACGAAGAAAATTAGCCGCAGATAAACGCTGATGAACGCGGATTTTAAGATGAAAATATTGTTCATCGGCGGCCAACAACTGTTTTGTTTAGCCATGCGACAGACCGCGCGTCACCACTTTATGCCCCGCCTCCGCCAGCGTGCGCTCCTGCCGCGCCAGTTCCAGATCGTGATCCACCATCATCGCCACCAGTTCTTCGAAACTCACCTTGGGTTTCCATCCGAGCCTGTTGCGAGCCTTTGAGGAATCCCCGCACAGCGCGTCGACCTCCGTCGGCCGCAGGTAGCGTGGATCGGTCTCGACGTACCTGGTCCAATCCAAGCCGCACCGCTCCGCGGCGATGGTCAGGAATTGGCGTACGGAATGGGATTCACCGGTCGCGACGACGTAATCATCCGGCGCAGGCTGCTGGAGCATCATCCACATCGCCTCCACGAAATCGCCCGCGTAACCCCAATCGCGCTCCGAATCCAGATTCCCCAGATAAAGCTTCTCTTGCAGCCCCAGCTTGATTCTCGTCAGCGCGCGCGTAATTTTTCGAGTGACGAAAGTTTCCCCGCGCCGCTCCGACTCATGATTGAACAGAATGCCGTTGACGATAAACAGTCCATAAGCCTCGCGATAGTTTTTCGCGAACCAATGCGCCGCCAGTTTGCCGACAGCATAAGGACTACGCGGATAAAACGGCGTATTTTCATTCTGCGGAGGCGGCGAAGCCCCGAACATTTCCGACGACCCCGCCTGATAAAACCGCACCTCACGGCCGGCCGCCGCATACTCGCGAACCGCTTCCAGCAGCCGCAGCGTCCCGGTGCCCACCACGTCCGCGGTATATTCCGCCTGATCGAAACTCACGCGGACATGCGATTGCGCCGCCAGGTTATAAATTTCAGAAGGCCGGGCGCGCTCTAAAATTTTCCGCAGCGAAGCGCCATCCGCCATATCGCCATAATGCAGATAAAGCCGCGTTCCGCGCTCATGAGGGTCGGCATAAATGGTATCGAGCCGCTCGGTATTGAAAGTCGACGCGCGGCGCACGATGCCATGGACGATATATCCCTTGGATAGCAGGAGTTCCGCGAGAAACGACCCGTCCTGTCCAGTAATCCCGGTGATCAGCGCACTCGGTTGAGGCTCGGCCATAAAGAAGTTTCAATTTTCGCACACAACTCCGGCGCTATTCTGACTCCTGACTCCTGACTTCTGACTCCTTTTTCCCGGGTGTTATCCTGAAACCAAGTGACTGCTCCGCTCAATTTCCACCTGGAACACTACGATGGACCGCTCGATCTGCTGCTGGACCTCATCCGCAAGCAGGAAATCGACATCTATAACATCCCCATCGCGCAGATCACGGCGCAGTACCTCGAATATATGCAGCGCGCCGCCGAAATGGACGTCGAACTCAGCGCCGAGTTCATCTACATGGCCGCGACGCTGATCCATATCAAGTCGAAAATGCTGCTGCCGCGCGATCCCGCGCTCGCCGAGCTGATCCCGGAAGAGGATCCGCGCAAAGAGCTGGTCGACCGTCTGCTCGAACACGAACGCTTCAAAAGCGCCGCCGAAATGCTGCATCAGAAGCGCGTGATCGAGGAAGCCGTCTGGTCCAATCCGCAGATCGAGCAGTTTCGCGCGGAAGACGGCGATCCCGGCCTGGCCGTAACTCTTTTCGACCTGGTAAAGACCTTCCAGGGGGTGCTCGAACGCATCAAGAACCGGCCGACTTACGAGATCGACAAAGAAGACGTCTCGGTGCCGGATATGATCCGCTATCTGCACAATGTGTTCGAGGATACGCGCGGCAAGGAGAGCGTTTCCGCGCGCGAGTTATTCGAGCGTCAGAAAAGCCGCCGCGCGATGATCTGCCTGTTTCTCGCGATGCTCGAACTGGTCAAGGTGCAGGCCATCGGCCTGGTGCAGCAGGAAGGCTTTGGCGACATCGGCCTGAAGCGCCTCAAGGGATTTGAAACGGCCTTCGCGACCAGCGAAGATATGGCCGCGATTGACGAAGGATACAACTAAACAAGTGGAAGAAATGGATTTTTCAGAGCAGCCGGAGGAGCGTCCACCGGTAGAAGACGCGCAGTTGAAGGCCATTCTCGAAGCCGTCGTGTACATCACCGACGAGCCTTTATCGGCCCAGCAAATGGCCGCCGCCTTGCAACAGCCCATCGACAGAATCAAGCGCCTGCTCGATGAGATCGTCGCCGAATTCTCGAAGCCGGAGCACGGCCTGTCCGTCCGCGAAGTGGCCGGCGGCTACAAAATGGCCACCAAAGTCGAGCATCATGAAGCCGTCCGCGCGTTCGTCAAAAAGCTGACGCCGCCCTTGAAATTGTCGCTCGCCGCGCTCGAAACTCTGTCCGTGATCGCCTACAAGCAGCCGGTAACTGCTCCCGAAATTATGGAAATCCGCGGCGTGCAGGGTGTCGGCGTATTGAAAACTTTGCTGGACCGCAAACTGATCGCGGAATCCGGCCGCAAGAACGTCGTCGGCAAGCCGATTCTCTACAAAACCACCAAGGAATTCCTGGTCCAGTTCGGGTTGAAGGACGTATCCGAATTACCCACGCTCAAGGAGTTTGACGAATTGGGCCGCCTGGAAATCGCCGAAGACATAGTCGATCCGGTGGCCGAAGCGGGTGCCCCCGGCCTCGAAGAACCGCCTCACCCGGAAGAGCCGCCTCAAAATGGCTGAGCAAAGATTACAGAAGATCCTCTCGCAAGCCGGCGTCGCCAGCCGCCGCAAAGCTGAAGATCTGATCAAAGAAGGCCGCGTCACCGTCAACGGCGAGGTGGTCACCGAGCTCGGATCGAAGGCGGATTTCGAAACCGACCACGTAAAAGTCGACGGCCGCCTGCTGCACGCGCCCAAGCGCCACATCTATCTGGCCATGAACAAACCCAAGGGCTGCGTGACCACCGTCTCCGATCCCGAAGGCCGCGAGACCGTGATGCACCTGCTGCGCGGCGTCCGCGAGCGCGTGTTCCCCGTCGGCCGGCTCGATTATCAAAGCGAGGGCCTGCTGCTGTTCACCAACGACGGCGATTTCGCGCATAAACTCACCGCTCCCGCGAGCCACGTGACCAAAACTTACGTCGTGAAGGTCAACAGCGCGATGACCGATGAGCAGGAGCGCGCCTTTCGCGAAGGCGTCTCCGTGCATGGCCGCAGAACGTCGCCCGCCGAGATTAAAGTGGTGAAAACCGGCGCAAATCCGTGGTACGAAGTGAAGATCACGGAGGGCCGCCAGAACCAGATCCGGCTGATGTTCGCCTATTTCGGCAAGCTGGTGGAGAAACTGCGCCGCGTGAAGATCTCGTTCCTGGAACTGGATGTACCTCCCGGAAAATATCGCTCGTTGACCGCACAGGAGGTCGAGCATTTCCAAAAAGTCCTGAACGCGAAGCCAGTCCCGCCCCGCGCGCCCAAACCTCCGAAACCGGAGCCCGCGGGAAAGCCTAAATCGAAATTTCCGCCCAGATCCAAATCGAAGTTTCCGCCGAAGCGGCCTTCTTTGAAAAAACGAACCCATGGCAAGAAGCATTCCTGAGATCCTGCGCGACTCCCGCGTCATCGCCGTAGTCGGCCTGTCGAGTGACGACATGCGTCCCAGCCACGGCGTCGCCGAATATATGCAGAGCGCCGGCTATCGCATCATCCCGGTGAATCCCAATGAGACTGAAGTGCTCGGCGAAAAAGCCTACGCCCGCCTCGAAGACGTCCCCGAAAAGATCGATATCGTCGACATCTTCCGAAGATCCATTTTCGTCCGCCCCGTCGTAGAATCCGCCATCAAAATCGAAGCGAAAGCCGTCTGGATGCAGGAGGGCGTAGTCGATGAAGCCGCGGCCAAGCTGGCACGCGCCGCAGGCCTGGACGTAGTAATGGACCGCTGCATTTTAAAGGATCATCTATCTCTTTCTCGCAGCGGCGCCCAGTAGGACAGGTCCGACCTGTCCTATCGCGGCGGACCGAAGCCCTGCTTCAAATCGTGCAGCACGCTCAACACCCCAGGCACAAGTGTGATCACAAATAGAGCCGGCAAAATAAACAGCACAATTGGAAACAGCATCTTGATTCCCGCCTTCGCAACCGCGGCCTCGGAGCGCAGCCTCCGCCGCTGCCGCAGCGAATCGGCGTAGACTTTCAGCGCCTGCGAAAGACTGGTGCCGAACCGCTCGCTCTGAATAATCATCGCGGAGAGAGATTTAATATCCTCGATCCCGGTTCGCCGGACCAGCTGTTTAAACGCAATAGCCCGATCCTGGCCGGCCTTCACCTGCAAAACGACGGTGTAAAACTCCGCGGCCAGTTCCGGATAAATAAACTCCATTTCCTCGCTGACGCGGAGCATCGCCTGATCGAGCGCGAGGCCGGTGCC
This sequence comes from Bryobacterales bacterium, assembly GCA_963698105.1. Taxonomy (GTDB): domain Bacteria; phylum Acidobacteriota; class Terriglobia; order Bryobacterales; family Bryobacteraceae; genus Palsa-187. Next base: position 97,099 of record CAVOPN010000010.1, on the reverse strand, counting down.
GAGCACGATTCCCAGCAGATCGATGGTATCGGGAAGCGCATCTTGAAGTTTATTTCGATACCGCTTCACCATCCGGTGCAGCACCTGCTGCGGCAGCAGCCAGCCCAGGAGGAGAGCGGACATCATGCCTCCGAATTTCGGAGCCAGATCGTTATTGCGCTGCAAATATCCCATCCCGATCAGCAGTGCGAGCATGAAAATGACTTGAAATACAGCATAATAAGCGAGCCCCTGCCGCCGCCGGACGCCGGCCTGCGCTAGCTCTTTTTCGGTATCCGCCAGCCACGAATTGCCGCCAGGAATCACGCTGATGTAGTACAGGAGAGTATTGAGAAACCCTCCTCCGCCGCGCCGCCGCGATTCGACGTTGGACGTTGTGGCCATGGCGTGGGCCTGCAATTCCTGGAGCCGATCCGCCAAAGGATCCTCTTTCGCGCGGAACAATTCGTAACCGCAAACGGCGAGCGCAACCAACGTCGCGAAGGTCAACAAGAAAAATATGGCGTCGATGAGCATTAGATTTTTGGATTGGCGATTTTACGGATCACTAAGATGCCGACGATTTCAGAAACGATAGCGTAGGTCAGCCATCTTTGGCCGATTTCATCGGTATAAAGCAGCCGGATATATTCCGGCTTCAAAAACCAGAACCCGATTCCCACCACGATGGGCATCGCACACAGCAGCCCTGCGGAGAAGCGCTGTTGCGCGGTCGCCGCCTTCATTTTTTCCGACAGATTCAAACGCTCCCGCACCAGCAGCGCCAGATTTTCCAGCACCTGCACCATGTTCGCCCCGGTCTGCCTTTGCAGAATCAATCCGGTGACGAAAAATTTCAAATCGATAATCGGCACCCGGTTCCCCAGGCTATGTAAGGTCTGATCGATCGGCGAACCCAGCGCCAGTTCCTCCACCACCTTGCGAAATTCCATGCGTACCGGGTCGAACGTTTCCTGTGCAATGGTCTCCAAACCCGCGTGGATATTGTGTCCGGCCTTCATGGACCGGTTGAACAAGTCGATCGCGTCCGGCAGCATTTCCTCGAATTTGTGCAGCCGCCGGTTGCGGACCCGCGCGATGTAAGCCACCGGCAGCACGCCCAATCCCAGCGCCAATCCCAGCCGCAGGATCAGCAGGCTCAAACCCACGAAGCCGAGAATAATGTAGACCGTTACCGCAATAATCACGCACAGCGCAAACACCTCCGCCGCGCGATATTTCAAGTTGGCCTGATCGATATACAGCTGCAGGCGGCGCAGAACGCCTAGCCAGGACACGAGATCGCCCAAGAAAGCCAGCTTCCCCCGCTGCTCCCGCCGCACCAGATCCGTCGCCGCCCGAATCCTCGCCCCGCCGGAGACTCGTAACTCGCGCAGACGGCTGACCAGTAATTCCTGCGCCTGGTCGTTGGGAATGTGCCAGACGTAGTATGCGGCTGCGCCCAACGCGCCGGTGAAGATCAGGAATGCGATGAAGAGGAACATGGCGGTTAGAGGGGCCGGATCGTCGACACGAATGTCGACGCGGCGCGCCTGGCGGCGCGCGCCACAAGCGGGAGCGGTCGACATAGGGGCATTAAGTTTTGATCTCCTGCACTTCTGTGAAAATCGAATTCGGCAGATGCACGCCGTAGGATTTCAGCCGCTCCAGAACGCGGGGGCGCGTGCCGGTGGCTTTGAATTTTCCCGTAACATTGCCGCGCGGACCGATCCCAGTTCTTTCGAGTACAAAAATATCCTGCATGTCCACCTGTTCATCCTCGACGCCCGCCACCTCGCTGATGCTGGTGAATTTGCGGGTGCCGTCGCTCAAGCGCGCGCAGTGCACGACGATCTGAATCGCGGAAGCCAGCATCTGCCGGATCACGTGATCGGGAACATTTTTTGTCGCCATCATGACCATAGTTTCCATGCGCGCGAAAGCATCTCGTGCCGAATTGGCGTGCGTAGTGGTCATCGATCCATCGTGGCCTGTGTTCATCGCCTGCATCATATCGAACGCTTCCGCGCCGCGGCACTCGCCGACGATGATACGGTCCGGGCGCATGCGCAGAGCGTTGATCACCAGGTCGCGCTGCGTGATCGCCCCCGCGCCTTCGATGTTCATCGGCCGAGTCTCCAGGCGGACGACATGTTCCTGCTGCATCTGCAATTCCGCCGTGTCTTCAATGGTAACCACTCGTTCCGCCTCGGGAATGAATCGCGACAACGTGTTCAGCATAGTCGTTTTTCCCGACCCCGAGCCGCCCGAAACAACAATATTCAATCGCGCCTCGACGCACCCGCTGAGGAAATCGAGCATGCCCGGCGTCAGCGATTCGTTCTTCAACAAATCGTCGGTGGTGAGCAGCTTCTTGCCGAATCGCCGTATCGAAAGCACCGGTCCGATCAGCGACAAAGGAGGAATCACGGCGCACATGCGCGAGCCGTCGGCAAGGCGGGCGTCGACAATGGGAGATGAGTCGTCAATACGGCGGCCGATATTCGAAACAATGCGGTCGATGATCATGCGGACGTGCGCCTGATCCTTGAACCGCACATTGGTTTCGACGAGTTTGCCGAAGCGCTCGACATAGATGTTGTCGAAGCCGTTGACCATGATGTCGCTGACAGTCGCGTCTTTGAGCAGAGGTTCCAGGGGACCGAGGCCGAAGACTTCATCAAGGATTTCTTCTATCAGCCGCTCGCGCTCAACGACGGTCATGGGGACCTGTTCGTCGGAGATGAGGCGCTCGACCACGCCGCCGATCTGCTCGCGAACGCCCTCTTTATTGAGGGTTTTGAGTTGATCGGGAGTCAGCGAATTGACAAGCTTCGAATGGATTTGGGATTTGATGCCGAACCATCGGTCGGCTCCAGTGCCTATGCGGGATGTGGGGCGGGTTCCCATAAATTCAAACTAATTTCACAGGCTGAAGCCTGTGCCACCTGGTGGTGGTAGCACAGACTTTAGTCTGTGTTTTCAAAATGGATTTCATGCTGTTTTCGCCGTCTGCTTCGCGCCCGTGCCTTTATCGACGAAGGCTCGAAAAGCTCGATCGAGATCCGCAGAGGCTTCCCGGTCAGCAACGAAAGGACGTCCTTTATTCACCGCGGCCACCGCGGCAGGCGATGCGGGAATGCCGTAGAACACCTTCTGATTCAAAGTTTGCTGAATCTGTTCGAGGCTCGCCATGTTCGCGCCCGGCTTCTTCAAATAACGGTTCACAACAATTTTGAGCTGGTCCTGATTGAAGCCGAGGCGCATCAGAGCGGCGATATAGCGTTGGGCGTTTCGAATGGCGGGCAGATCCTGGGTTAACACCACGAAAACGGTGCTCGAGCTTTGGAGCGCCGCGAGCGCTACTTCGTCAGAAAGCCAGCGGCCCGCGTCGACGATGACCGATTCATACTTCTCTACCAGGAAATTCGCGAACTCGCGGAACATCGGTTCGGTGAACGCGGCGCGCTGCTCCACCTGATCCGGAGGACCGACCAGGAAGAACCCCAAAGGATCGCGAGTGACGAAGCCTTCGAAGAGCGCCTGATCCATGCGAGAAAGATTTTCTCCGACCTCGGTAAGCGAGTGCTGCGGCGACGTGCCGGTCTGCATGGCGCAATCGTTGGCGGTGAAATCGAGGTCGAGCAGGACCACGGTTTGCTTGCGCTGCGCCAGGACGCCTGCGAAATTGACCGCCAGAGTGGTGGCGCCCGCCCCTCCTTTGACTCCCAGAAAACTGTATATTTTCCCCAGTCGGCTGGCGGTGACGGAGGCACGGCGAGGAGTTCGTTCGAGGCGCGCCATAGCATCGCGAAACTCGATTCGCTTCAGGGGCTGCGTCAGAAAATCGTTGGCTCCCGCGCGCACCGCGGCGATCACGGTTTCCCCATCGGCGTGATAATTCGAGGCGATGATGTACAGATCGGGAGCCGCCTGCTTGACCTTTTCCATCACTTTGAGCGCGCCTTCGGGATCGCTCGCGAGATCCACGATGAGCGCGGCGTCGGGATGGCGCTCCAGATCCTGAATGACGCGGATGTATAGATTCGAGGAGACCTCCGGGTACTCGGAAATCATCTTCGCGGTGGGCACGTTGAGCAGGCTTTCGGTGATCGATTCGCGAAAGTGCGGGTCGGATGACGCGACTAATAGTGAGATCGGCATGATGTTTATGGCAGGCAGACGCCCTGTTCCGGGTCACAGCCCGCGCTCTCCATCGGGACGCTGGTATGAAAATCGGGAATGTTAATCGGAGGAATCCCGAGCGTATTTACGAATGACGTGAACTGATAACCGGTCACGGCGACAGTGACGGCATCGGGGATGCAAGCGGTGCTGCAATCGCCTGAGCAGGTGAAAGGGAGCAGCGCGCCTGAATCGGGGTCGCGCGAAAAATAAGTGACTTCGATTTGCGCCGGGCCGTTCTGGAATTGGTTCTGGTCGGGCATCAAGGGAATGTTGGCCTTCATGTAATTAATGACGTTGGAACCGTCGCCCTGCCAGCAGTGAGTGGCGGCGTAGCGTGCGCCTTCGCGGGTGAAGTCGGCGACGCTGTGCCAGATCCAGAGGAGTTGGGAAGTGAAGATGATCGCGAAGGTCAGGGGGAGGATGATGCTGCCCCAGGCCAGCGCGAATTCGACGAGTGCTTGGCCGGATTGGAGGGAACACAGACTGAAGTCTGTGCCACCTGTTGGCCGGGGCGAAAAGTGAGGACAGCCCGCTCTGTCCACTACGGGTGCCTTGGGACAGAGTAGGCAGTCCCCATTTTTCGCACCATTTTTCGCAGCCAAATTGAAGGTGGTGTGGGGCAGGCGGTTCCGCCTGCCATAAACGCGCGTCATCTAGGTGCCTCCATAGGGCACCGTTACCGACGGACGCAAGGGAAATGGATCAACGCTGAAGCCCCAGAAGAAAGGCTGCACGTTGTAGCCATCCGTCAGCGATACCTGGATGTAGTCGGGAGGCAATCCGCCCTGGCTCGCATCGCAGCCCGTAGCGGAGCAATCGCAAGGGGCCAGGGCTTGTGCGGCTGGATCGTAGCGCTCGATGGCGATCTGGAACATGGAGGGAGTGAGGTTGGGCACGACGGGATCGAGCGAAGTGCTGGTATCGCCCGTGAGCGCGTAATTTTCCGCGGCGACGATCGACGGGTCCCCGGGATTGCAGAAGTTCACGCCCTGCTGCGTGCCGATGTAGCGGGCCAGGTCGTACATCACTTTTTCGAGCGTGTAGTAGGTGTAAAAAACGCGAGCCAGCTCGACCGTGCCGATCAGCAGGCTGAGCAGCAGCGGAACCATGAGCACGGATTCGATGAGCGCGCCTCCTTTTCGATTCCTCATTGGTGCAGCACCACCTTGCCCGGCCCCGCCGACTGCTGGCATCCATCGAAACGGCCTTGTTTCACGGGCGCGACGCTGCCGATATACATCGCGACGAAGCGGCCGTTGGAATCGTCCGGATTGATGGCGGTGCCGCCCTCGGCGGGCATCACTAGGAATTGCCGGAATCCGAGCACGGTCATGTTGGCGTTTGCGGAGATGGAATCGACCACCGGAAGGGTGATGATGCGGCGGCCGTCGCCGCTGTAATCGGTGTAGGTAGTATAGAAATTCAGATCGGTATCGGCGGTATAAATCGTCGACAGAACATCGAAGCCGACCACGGCCTGACACGCTGGGTTGGTCGATACTTCGAATCGCGAATCGAGGCCGCAGAGAGCGTCCGTCACAACCGGGGCAGGCGCGGCGGCGGAGCAGGCGACGGGCGCGGCGTTGACCCAGATCAGCTCGGTATTGTTAATGGTGAAGCAGGCGATCGCGCTGTTGGTGTTGCCGGGCAGGCCTCCGGCGCCATCGCGAAATGCTTGCGAAGTTTCGTCGGGATAGACGGTCGCATTGGGGTCCAGACGATTGAGTAGAACGTAGCTAAGCTCCTGCGCGGCGCCCGCGAGGGGCGCGGGGACGGGCGTGCCGGTGCATAGATACGTGAACGAGTAGAGTTCATTTATGGTGTAGCCGAAATTCGTGGTATCGGTCTGATCGATGGCTGCTATGGCGAAAGGTTCGATGCCGCAGGCGACGCAGAGAGGCGCGCTGATGCCGGCGACTGCGGTCGCGACCACCGCGATATTGCGGCTGGTCACGATGGGAAGAAAATTCCAGAAGACCAGAGGGACCTGGCCGGTAACGGTCGTCGCTGCGTACTTGGCTGTCGGTCCGCCGACCGAGCCGACGCCTCCGTTTGCGCCGGATGCGATGGCGTCCGCGGCTGTCGAGAAGTAAGAAGGCGGAGGCGCGGTGCTGCTGAGATTATTGGTCGTCTGTCCGATAGGAAGGCCGTTGAAATCGTACTGGTTGCCCACGTTCGCGGCATTTTGCACGGTAAGCTGCGCGGCGGCGTTGGCTGCTGCCGTGGCCGAATCCGTGCCGATGAGCCGTTGCGCGGCGGCCAGCGCCATCGAATTTGCGGCGGTTTTCAACTCGCCCTTGACCACGTACATCACGCCCAGGTCGATGGCGAATCCGATGAGTCCGAAGAGTACGGGCACAAGAATCACCAGGATCTGCACAGCGGATGCGCCGCGCTGTGAGGAGGCTCTACGGATTGGGAACCTGGTATCCACGCGGTCCTACAAACTCCGGCTTCTTTTTATCCTTCTTGGCTTTTTCCTCCTCGACGGTGGGGAGGAAGGGGACCTTGATGTCGGGAAGTTTCGGCTTTTCATCCGACGGCAGAGGCTTCACGAAATGCGGCGTCACCACGACGACAAGTTCAGTCGATGTTTTTTCAGTGGACCGGCTGCGGAAGAGCTGGCCGAGAATCGGAATGTCGCCCAAGCCGGGAACCTTGCTTAAAATCTGGGTCACGCGATTATCGATCAGGCCGGCGATGGCGAAACTTTCGCCGTCTTTCAGATTCACTTCAGTTTCGGCGCTGCGCGAGGAGAGCGCGGGAATCTGGAAGCCGTCGACGGTGACGGCGTTGGTGTAATCGAGGGTGCTGACCTCCGGCTTGACTTTGAGATTGATGGCTCCGGAAGCCATGATGGTCGGCGTGAAATTGAGCTGCACGCCATACTTTTTGAACTGAATGGTTACTACCGGAGCGATGCCGGAGCCCGTAGGCGTCGACGTGATGGTCGGATAGGGAAACTGGCCGCCGGCGAGGAAACTCGCTTCGGAGCCTTCGACGACGATCAGGTTCGGCTCGGCTAAAATCTGCGCGAGATTCTGTTGCAGCAGGGCTTGCAGCGTGAGGCCGATGCCGAGATCGGGTCGGAACAGAAAGAGGTTCAGAGGATTTGAGACGTTGACCGCCGGGGCGCCTCCATTGTTGAGCTGCGAAAACAGAGGTCCCGTGAATTGCTGCGTGCTGGTGGACCCGATGGTTACGCCGTTGTTGCTGAACAGATTAAAACCGAGCTGCGAAAGGGCGGTGCGGTCGACGCTCGCGAATTTCACCGATAGCATGATCTGGCGCGGCTCCGGCGCCGGCGGCACGGTGATCATGTTGACCACTTTTTTCGAGTGCGCGGAGGCGATGGCTTCAGCGCGCTTCGATTGCGCGCCGGTTTCGGCTTTGCCGGTCAGCACCAGGGTTTCGGCGTTTCCGCTGAACTGCACGCTGGCCTCGGGCAGCGCGGCCTTGAGCTCGGCGGCGAGCGTCGCGTGCATGTGATCAAGCTCGCTGGTGTCGGTGACCACGGTGATCTCGTAGCGGACCGGCGACGATCCGGTTTCCCAGATCACAAGCGTGGTATGGCCCACGCTTTTTGCGGTGATCATGACGTCCTTCGGCGAGACCACGACGGCGTCGGCGATCTTCGGTTCGGCGACGACCACCTTAATAAGGTCATTGCCGAACTGCAGCAGCTCGCCCTTGCCGACAATGAGCGACACGGGATGTCCCACATCGGCGGCGCTGGCCGACAGGATCAAAAATGCAGCCCAGCGCAGCATCATTGAAAAATTTCCTGCACGTGTTTGTCGCCTCGATAAACATCGATGACGTGGCGCGGCGGCGCGGGCTTTTCCACGGGCTTCGCGATCAGTTGGTTCCACACGCGGTCGTCGCGGAGATTCGGAGTGTTCTGCCGGGGATGAAACCCTGCATAGAGTTGATCGGAAGTGGTGGCGGATTGATCCTTGGCGCTCGAATGATCCAAAGGATTGCGCAGCGCCAAGCTGATTTTCCCTTGGTTTTTCGCTAATTCCAGCTTTCGCGCCTGCTCAGGGGTGACCAGCAGCGTAGCGGCTTGCGTGGTCGGCCGCGCGGCGGTGGTGACGGCGGCGGCCGCGGCGGAATTCGCGACCTCCGTCACGCGTCCCATCGCGAGAACGACGATGTCTTCGAGAATTGTAGTAGTCACGGCTTCGGACATGGATCCCGGCTTGGTGAACAGAACATCGACGTGCGCGCGCGGTTGGATCATGCCGGCGACGCCGCTCGAATCCGTGATCGGCACCGATACGGCCCGCTTGCCGATTTCGATCAGAGCGGGCAATCCCTCCGCGCCCGCGGCGCTGGCCACTTTATTCGAAATGATGGCTTCATTCGCGCCCACGGGAAACAGCAAAGGCCGGTCGATGGCGACTCTCTGATCGAGAATCGCGGCTTTGGGCACATCTTTTTCAGCGACGCGCACGGTTTTCAGGTCGGCTTTTTGCAGGCGTGTACCGGCCGGCATATCGCGCGCGGCGGCGGCGATGCCGACCATTTTCTCGGCGTGCGGAGCCTTGGTGGTCCAGTACAGGAACCACGTCAGCAGCGCGGCGGAGATCCATGCGGCGATGAAGATCACAACTACCTTTGATCGATCCACTAGCGGGCCTCCAGCAACGTGCAGACGTTGTCTTTGTAAATGGTTTTCCAGCCGGCCTGATCGAGCGCGGCTTTGAGCGAATAACGATTTGGCAGCAGTGCGTGCGTGAAATGCAAAGGGCCCATTGCATCCTGCCAGCCCGGCCGGACCTCGATCAATTCGATGTACTGCTTCATGAACGCCGCGCCATAGAAATCGCTGCGGCCGTCGAAGTACACCTTGCGGGCGCCGTTGAAGCGATAAATCAGATAGCCTCCGTATTTATCGGGCGCGAACAAGCGGGCGTCGGCAGGCAGTTTTTCTATTTCGGCGGCGGCTGCGACAGGAAATTCGTCAGCTGGAAAGCCGATGCGCGCGGCAGCGGCGGGAATGCGCAGAGCGAGCAGCAGAGCGGCCACGGCGACGATCCCGAAGGGAAACCCGTTGAGTCTGCGATCCAGTGTCAGTGTTCGATGCGCGTAAATCAACGCATGGTCCAGCCATCTCGAAATTTTTGGCTGTAGTTCGTGCATCGCGCGCAGCGCGTTAGAAAATGCCGCGTTCGAAAGCGGCAGAATCAGCAGCGCGACCAGCGGCAGCGCGCGTGCCGACCGCAGCGCAGCGATCGAAAACAGCGCGGCCAACAAAAAATGCGCGACGTTTTTTTGCGTAAGCGCGAGTGTTCCGCCCACCGCCGCCAGCCCCATCGTCAAAAGAATCTCCCACGATCCCGCCGCGTGAAAATTGAAGCTCTGAAATTCCGCCACCCGGTCCAGCAATTCGCCATTCATCAAATAAGACGCCAGATGCGCGTGCAAATTCCATCCGTACGGATTCACGAAACTCCCCGCCAGCGCAGCGGCCGCTGCCAACAAGAACCATCGCGCACGCGCGAACTCGAACGCTTTATCCAGGTCCCAAATCAGAGGCCGAACAAAGTGCGACCCCGAAAATATCAACCCAATCAGCGGTGCGAAGAAAAAACTCGCATGCAGATTCGCCCACAGCGAAGTTACCGCCGCGATCCCGATCGCCTGCGGAAAGCCAAACCGTAACGGAGCCCGCTCCACGTACCACAGCGCGCCGATCAGGAACAACCAGCTAAAAACGTGCGGACGCGCAAGCCAGTGAAGACTCGCCGTAGTAATCATCGGAGGCATCATGGCGCACGCAATATAAAAATTTCCTCCCACCGCCCAGTGCAAGCGAAACCACATCCACGTCGACGCCGCGATGGCCAGAGCGTACATCGACCCCACACCACGTAAACCATCGATGCGATGCGCGAAACCCATCAGCACATCCGATCCCCATTCCCATGCGACCCACGGCGCGCCCGGGCGCGAGAACGAATAAGGATCGGTCCGAGGCAGCGTGCGAGTCATTAGAATTCGTTCGCCGGTGCGGATGTGCCACCCCGTGTCGGAATCGCGAAACAGCTTGCTTCGCCCGTCGAATACGAACAGGCAGAACGCCAGCGTCAGCACCGCCATCAACATCGCCATGTCCGGCAACGCGAAGGGTGGTGCAGCCGCCCTTACGTCCGCCGAGGCGGTTTTATGCCCCGCCGGCGCCAATGCTCGCCAAGCCTGTCGTGATGCTGGAATACAAGCTGACGATGGCTGAGGAAAGCTGATTAACGGTGGTGATCAACGCCAGGCCAACAGCGGCGACGATCAGCGCGTATTCGACCAGGTCCTGACCTTGCTCATCCTGTTTCAGCCGAATCGCCAGCCGAATCAAATATTCCTTCACAAAATCCCCCTTCAACGACTCTCCACGTCACTTTTGCGCAGGCGCCGCCGGCTCCCCCGGCCCAGCGGGTTTATCAATCTTACTCTTAGTTAGCCCTGACGTCATCTTTTTCCAAAGGTTTACTCGCTCCGCCGATGGAGGCGGCGTCGCGGGACCACCGTCAGCATCCGCCACCAGCCGCAGATTCTTGAGCGCCGCCGGATAATCGGGTCGCAACGAGAGCGCCGACGCCAGTTCCTGCCGGGCCTCCGGATAATGCCCCTGTTCCAGGAACACCGCCGCCAGATTATTATGCGCCGCCGCGGGATCGCCCGTTTTGCGCCATTCCGCGAACGCCTGCTCGGATCTGCCGGATTTCGCGAACATCAGCGCCGTCCCCAGATTATTGTGCGCCACAACGGAGTGCGGATCGATCGCCAGCGCCTTTCGAAATTCCTCCAGCCCCGCCTCAGCCCGTCCTTGTAGTAACAGGTTGTAGCCCAAATTGTTATGCACCGAAGTCTGCGCACCGTCGACCGCCAGCGCCGCGCGATAAGAAGCCTCGCCCTGCTTGAAGCGCCCCTGTTCGTCTTCAAGAATCCCTTGAAGCGACAGCAGCTCCCAGCTTTCCTTAGGATGCTTGGCGACGAAAGTCGCGATCACGCGCGATGCCTCGGCAGGCTCCTTCATATCGCGCAGCGATTTTGCGAGCAGCAAAGTGACGCCCGGCAACCCCGGATTCAATTCCGCCGCCAGCCGATAATGCTCGATCGCCAGATCCGGCAGGCCTCGACTGGCGTACAATTTCGCCAGCGCGATGCGCGCGTCCAGATCCCCCGCATTGGCCGCGAGTCTTTGACGCCACCGCCGAGCCTCCGCGTCGCCATCCCCGAACTCGACCGCGTTCTCCACCTGCCGCATCAGCATCGCGTGGGTCTTGGTATGCCTCGAAGGGTCCGATGCCACTTGCACCTGACGCATGCAGGACGCGAACAGCATAACGGCCGCCAGCAAACATCCTGTAAGAGGATGCTGAGAAACTCTTTCACAGGCTGAAGCCTGTGCCACCGTTCTACAACCAGGTGGCACAGGCCTCAGCCTGTGTTTCAAATACTGGGCCCGCGCCACCTCTTTAAGCGTCATATTTCTCAAATACCAACTGGTCCCCCGCTTCGGTACCCGTTTCCGCCAGCGTCCCGGCCGGCAATTCAAGAACGGAATAAGCCCGCAAGCTGAAAGCGATCCGGCGCTTCACCATGGCAGGACGCGTTTTCAGGACCTGCTTCTTACGGTTCAAAAAAATCACGTCGATCGGAAATTTCATTCCGAATGTATGGACGCCTTCACAAGGCGCGATCCATAACCCTTCCCCCGGCTCGAGGCTCGAATGCTTCAGCAGCCCTGTGCGGCGCTTGGCGCTGGTATCGGCGATATCCGCGCGGTCCGCGAGCACCCGTTCTCTCGTCTGGTTTGAGACCCGCAGTTTAGCCAACGCCGTTTCGATTCCTCAGGTACACCGCCGGTCATCGCACTCGTCTTAACGGGAACGGTCGGAAAAAGATTGCGGTGAACTGATCGGATTAGCGTATCTTATCTAGAGGCCGGTTTGCAATTGAAATATTTCTTTCTTCTTATCGGGGCATGGCTTCCCCTGGCTCAAGCGCAGGCTACTTTTGGAGACGTGATACGCCTGGGCACCACTCCCAGCGATATCGTGCTCGATGAAAGCCGCTCTCGTTTATACCTGGTGAACTCCTCGGCCGGCACCGTGCAGGTTTGGGATTACAATCAACAAACTTTACTCGGATCGATCACCGTGGGCACGCGTCCTTTGGGCGCCGCGATGTCCATGGACAATCAGTTTCTGTACGTGACCAATCACGATAGCTCCACGCTCAGCGTGATCACGCTCGCGCCATCGGGAATCGGCGCGGTCATCAATTCCGTCGCGCTGCCGGCCCAGCCGGAAGGCGTCGCGGTCGGCATGGACGGCCGCGCGGTGATTTCGACCGATGGATCCAGCACCACCAGTACTTTGAATACCCTGTTGATTTACGATGGCACCCAGACGACGGCCCAGCAGGTACTGGCCGTGCAATTCCCTCCCGCCGCGGTGACACCCCCTTCGCTCGCCGCGCCGACGTTTCCCAAACCGGCCACACAATTTTACGGAAAATTGCAAACCACGCCCGATGGAAAATACATCATCGGCGTCAGTTCGATCACCAATAATACGGCCACCGTGGTGTATCAATACGAAGTCGATTCCGGAACCATCCTTCAAAGCCGCACCGTCACCGGACAATCCAGCATCATGGCCATGGCCCCCGATGGCGCGTCCTTCATGGCCGGCTTCACGCTCTACGGAACCGCGAATCTGAACGTGATCGCGCAGCATAATATCGCCAACGCTCCGTTTCAGATGACCGGCGCGTTCTCGACCACCACCAATCTGGGCGGCAGCGTTTTTACATCCGACGGCCAGACCCTTTATAGCGCCTTCAATAACAGCGCCACCACCACCGCGACGGCGTCCACTCTGCTGGTTTCCGATCCGCATACGCTGGCAATTTCACTCGGCATCAATCTGCCGGAAAGCGTCCTCTCGAAAATCGTGATCACCGCGGACGGCTCGCAGGCGTGGGCTCTATCCAGCTCCGGCATGATCCACCTGCCGCTGGGAAATCTGTACAACTACCCGATCCTGATGCCGCAATCGACCACAGTTTTCCTGGCGCAGGATCAGTGCAATCCCGGAGTCGCGCAGGGGGCTCTTAAAATAAACAACATCGGTTCCGGGACGCTGACGTTCGCCGTGCCGCAGGCGCTGGCGACGGCAATCGTCGCGTCCGCATCCAGTGGACTGGCTCCCTCGACCATCACCTTCACAATGGACCCCGGCCGTTCAAGCGTCGTACGGACCCCCGGTACGAATCTCTATACCGGCGCTGGCGCTGGAGCGGTGGGCACCAATATAGGCGTCCCACTCGCCGTGAACCTGACGTCGCCCAATGCGATCAATATTCCGAACACCATCCGCGTGTTCATGAATTACCGCGATTCCACGCAGCGCGGGCAGATTTATCCCGTCCCGACAGTCCCGAACCCGGTGGTTCCCGCGACCCCTAATCTCGCCTACGAAGGCTTGCAGGATATCGTGCTCGATCAGCCTCGCAATCTTCTGTACATCACCAACTCCGGCTACAATCGCGTCGAGGTTTTCGACACCGTCAACCGCGTTTTCCTCCCGCCGATCACGGTCGGCCAGCTTCCGCATCAGATGGCGATGGGCCTCGACGGCAATACGCTCTACGTCGCCAACACGGGCGGCGAATCGATCTCGATTGTCGACCTGACGCAGCAGCTGGTCACCGGCTCGATCACCTTTCCGCCCATCCCGCGCCTGGCCACTTCGGCGGTCGACTCCGTGCATAGCATGGCGATGGGGCTCAGCGGTCTCCAATTCGTCTTGCTTGCGCCCACCACGCCGACGCAGACGCCGGCCGCCATCACCGGCACTCTGTGGGAAGTGATCGGCAGTAACGCCATTCCGCGCACCGGCACGACGATTACCGGCGTCACCGCGGCGGGCGCGCAGACGCCTTTAGCGACCGCCACTCAATCCAGCATGATCGCCTCGGCCGATGGCTCGTCGATTCTGCTGCTCGGCGGCAACGGAATCACATATCTGTACAACGCGCTGACTGACAGCTACACCAGCTCCGCGAACGAGTTCGGCGGGTCGACCATATTCGGATATTACGGGCCCGTCGGCGCCGCATCGGACGCCAATTATCTGCTAGCCAACGGACTGGTCATGAATAACTCGCTGACCCCCATCGGAGGCGCAACCGAGCCGGGAAGCATTACCACCACTCCTCCCGGCCCCGGCGGCGGAGGAGGCATCAGCGTATCCAGCAGCGGATTGCGCAACGTGGCGTCGGTCGCGCCCATCGATGAAAACAATTTCGCGCGCCTCACCACGCCGGTCCGCACCAATCTGACCACCACCATCACCGACGACACGCACACCACTCTCCAGGTGGTCAACGTCCTGACCGGAGCCATCACGTCAACCTTCCGCGTTCCCGAAAATCCGCCCATTTCCATCTTCGGCAACACCCGCCAGCCCGTGCCTCCGCGCCAGATGGTGGTCGATTCGAACGGCACCGCCTACGCCATCACCCTGTCGGGATTGAGCGTAATTCCTCTGACGCCTTCGAGCGCGACCACCACGCCGTCGCTCGCATCCACGCAGCCGATCGTCAATTCCGTGGACGGAACCACCTCCTTTAAACCCGGCTCCTTCGTGACCATTAACGGCTCCAGCCTCGCGTCGGCCGCGGTCGCGACCGCTCTGCCGCCTCCCACCGTGTTAGGCGGCTCTTGCGTGGTGATGAATAACGTCTCGATCCCTCTGCTCCAAACCTCCAGCGGTCAAATTGCCGCGCAGATCCCTTCCACGATGCGCGCGGGCGAAGTGGTGATGGAGGTCCGCTCCCTGGCCACGGCCCAGAACAGCGCGCCCGTCGTAGTCACGATTCACGCGCCATAATATAGGTATGTTGGAAAAAGCTACGTTAGGCGCAGGATGTTTCTGGGGCGTCGAAGCGACGTTCCGCAGGCTGGCGGGTGTCAAGGATACGGCCGTCGGCTATATGGGCGGCAAGCTGAAAAATCCCACGTATAAAGACGTGTGCACGGACCGGACCGGCCACGCCGAGGTCTTGGAAGTGACCTTCGATCCGGAAGTCATCAGCTACCACGACATCCTAGAAACCTTCTGGGACAACCACAACCCGACGACCCTGAACCGCCAGGGCCCCGACGTCGGTTCGCAGTACCGTTCCGCGATTTTCTACCACTCCCCGGAACAGGAAAACGAAGCCAAAGCCTCCCGCGACGCCGCCCAGTCCCGTTTCCCGAGACCGATCGTGACCGAAATCGTCGCCGCCACCCATTTCTGGCGCGCCGAGGAGTATCACCAGCAATATCTAGAAAAACGCGGCCTGTCCCAGTGCCATTTCTAACCAAATCATCAGATACCGTTTTTCATGCGTGGTAGCACAGGCTTAGCCTGTGACAATTGAACAAGCCTCCGGCAACCCCATAAGAGAGAACCCCGCTGTCTTGTGGGGCGGCCAATTTTGGGGGCAGCCGACTTTTGAGTCGGCTTCTTGATCTTGATCGACCCGCAAAAAGCCGCCTGAAAGGGGCGGCTGCCGCCAAATTGGCCGCCCCACAAAACCCGTTTTCTGGCCGCGCCGAAGAGTATCACCAGCAATATCTAGAAAAGTGCCATTTCCACTCAAATCACCAGATACGTCTGCAACCACCGCCATCCTAAACTTCATCGACTAAACTCAGTGCAGTAAGTAGGACAGGCCCCCGGCCTGTCCCTGCCCGGCGTTAAAATAACGCCAATTTAACCCCGCAGCTTTTTCGCGGAAAGGAGTTAGCATAGTAGTTCTTCTCATTCCGTTCTTCACCGTGTTTATCCGGCGTTATCCTCTGTTATTCTAGAAGTAGCCTACCCCGCAGGAATCTATTTTGAAAATTGGATTTGTCAGCCTTGGATGCCCCAAAAACCTCGTCGATACCGAGGTCATGATGGGCCAGCTCGTCGCCGGTGGCCATGAATTGACCCCGCATCCCTCAGACGCCGATGTGATCGTCGTCAATACCTGCAGTTTTATCGACCCGGCCAAGCAGGAATCCGTCGACACCATCCTCGAAATGGCCGAGTATAAAAAGACCGGCCGCGCCCAGCGCCTGATCGTCGCCGGATGCCTGGTGGAACGCTATCGCGCCGATATTCAAAAGAATATGCCCGAAGTCGACGCCGTGATCGGCACCAACGAACTGGAGCGGATCACAGCTCTCTGCGAAGGCGTAACTCCAACCGAGAATCCCTTCGACGCGTACCTCTATCACGACCTGACCCCACGCGTCCTTTCGACCCCCGGCCACTTCGCATACATCAAGATCGCCGAGGGCTGCGACCATCCCTGCACCTTCTGCGTGATCCCCCAGTATCGCGGCAAGTTCCGCAGCCGCCGCTTCGAATCGGTCATCAGCGAAGCCACTCGCCTCTTCTCGCAAGGCGTCCGCGAAATCAACCTGATCGGCCAGGACACCACCTGTTACGGCGAAGATTTCGGAATGAAGGACGGCCTCGCGACGCTTCTCGCGCGCCTCGCCCAAATCGAAACCGGGCACGAGAAATGGGTTCGTTTTCTCTATTGCTATCCCAATAAAGTCACCCAGAAGCTGCTCGATACCATCGCCCAGCATGAATCGCTGGTCAAATATATCGACATGCCTTTGCAGCATGCCAGCGCTCCGGTGTTAAAGCGCATGAAACGCGGCGCCAGCGGCGATATTTTTCTTAAATTAATCGAGCGAATTCGCGCGACGATCCCCGGCGTAGCGATCCGCACCAGCATGATCGCCGGATTCCCCGGTGAAACCGAGCAGGATTTCGAAACCCTCTGCCAGTTCGCCGAAGCCGCCAAATTCGACCGTCTGGGCGTGTTTTCCTACTCCGACGAAGATACCAGCAAGAGTTTCGAGCTGGATCAGAAAGTCGACCCGAGGACCATTTACAATCGCAAACGCCGCCTGATGTCGATCCAGAAAAAAATCTCGCGCCGACGCAATCAGGCGTTGGTCGGACGCGAATTCCGAGTGTTGATCGAAGGACCGTCGGCCGATTCCGATCTCGTCTGGCAGGCCAGAATGTCGACCCAAGCCCCGGAAATCGACGGCGTCTGCTACATCTCCGACCCCGGCGATGCTCCTCTTCAATCCGGAGCCATGCGCACCATGCGCGTCACCCAGGCTCACGATTACGATCTGACCGGCGAACTGGTGGACGTTCCCGCCTCGCCGAAGGAAAAGTTGTTGCAAATTCGTTTCGGCGAATCCGCGCCCTTACGGAACGGGGCTATAGCCCCAGGCGTTAGCCTGGGGACCTTATCGGTAATGAAATGAAATGCCCGATCTGTAAAAAGGACGTAACCCTAGATAACCCTGAAATGCCCTTCTGTAGCGAGCGCTGCCGCTTGATCGACCTCGGCAACTGGGCCACCGAGAAGTACGTCATCTCCACGCCCGCCGACCTCTCTCACTTGGAAGACGAAGAAGAGTGAAGACGCTCGCACGCGTCCTCGCCACCTGGTTCGGCTGCGGCTATGTGCCCAAAGGTCCCGGGACCGCGGGCTCGCTGGGCGCGCTTCTCGTCGCGTGGCCCTTGCGCCATCAGCCACCGTGGTTCTTCGCGCTGCTCGCGCTGATCCTGCTCGGACCCGCCATCTGGTCCGCCGGCAGCACGGCGTTGCAGGTCGGCAAAAAAGATCCGCAGATCGTAGTCGTTGACGAGGTCGTCGGCCAGTGGATCGCGCTCACGGGCGCCGCAATGTACTCGCCCGCAGCCTGGATCTTAGCCTTCCTGCTGTTCCGGACTTTCGACATCTGGAAGCCTTGGCCGGTCCGCCAACTCGAACGCCTGCCTTCTGGAACCGGCATCGTGATGGACGACGTAATGGCCGGGATCTACGCCGCACTTGTGTTGTACCTCGCCGGATGGAACAATTCAATTAGTAAGTCCCTCTATGGCATTTCGTAAATCATCCAACGGCCCGCAGATTTCAGACGTGTCGCCCGCCGCGGCGATTCCGGGCGGCGAGTTTCAGATCCGCGGCAAGGGACTGGCCGGCGCGGACCGTCCGCACATCAAGTTCGGGGAACTGAACGCGCCCATCGTCATCGGCTCCGATTCCTTCGTCATCGCGAAGGTGCCCGACGGCGCGCCGGCCGGCGAAATGATCGTCGGCAATTCGCCGTACAAATGCGAAGTCGGCATCCTGGTCGCCGACAGCCTGCACCCGGTTTCGAACCCGGTGGTCGACCGCTACGGCAACATCTATACGACGTTCAGCGGATCCCCGGGCCAAAAGACTCCGGTGTCGATTTATAAGATCGACGCGCATCATCACGCGCGGCCGCTCGTTTCCGATCTGATGAACGCCACTGGTCTCGCGCTCGACGCCGAAGGCGTGCTCTACGCCTCCAGCCGCCATGACGGCGTGGTGTATCAGGTCTCGCCCGGCGGGAACCTCGCGGTATACGTCGAAGGAATGGGCGTCGCTACCGGCCTCGCCTTCGATCCGCAGGGATTTTTATACGTCGGCGACCGCAGCGGCACGATTTTCAAGATCAGCAAGGAGCGCCAGATTTACGTCTTCGCCACCATCGAGCCGTCGATCGCCGCGTATCATCTGGCCTTCGGACCCGACCAGTTTCTGTACGTCACCGGCCCCAATACGTCGAGCTTCGACGCCGTCCAGCGCGTATCGCCCGACGGCCACGTCGAGGTTTTCTACCGCGGCCTGGGCCGTCCGCAGGGCATGGCTTTCGACGCGAAGGGCAACCTGTACGCATCGGCATCCCTAGAAGGCCGCCGCGGAATTGTTCGCATCACGCCCGAGGCGAAAGCCGAGCTGTTCCTTTCCGGGCCAGCCATCGTAGGCCTGGCCTTCGCGCCGTCGAAGGCGATGATTCTCGCGACCAACAACTCCATCTATCGGGTCGATGTGGGGATTGAGGGGCGGAAGCTGCCGTAAGACTCCTCACAGGCTGACGCCTGTGCCGGTGGCACAGACTTTAGTCTGTGTTTTTGCAACGATGATGAATTAAGAATGGAAGCGGAAATTATCGCAATCGGCTCGGAGCTATTGACGCCTCAGCGCGTCGATACCAACTCTTTGTTCCTGACCGATCAGCTCAATACGCTGGGTGTCGAAGTGCGCCGCAAAATGGTGGTTGGCGACGACCGCGAGCTGCTGACCGCATCGATCCGCGAAGCTATCGGACGCGTCGAAATTGTGATCCTCACCGGCGGACTCGGCCCCACTGAAGACGACCTGACGCGTGATGCCGTTGCCGCTGCAACCGGACGCAAGCTGATTTTCCGAGACGATCTGCGCGACGCCATCATGGAACGTTTCCAGCGGATGAATCGCAAAATGGCGGACAACAATCTGCGCCAGGCCTACGCGGTCGACGGCGCCGAAGCTTTGCCCAATCCCAACGGAACCGCTGCCGGCCAATGGCTGGAGCATGAAAACCGCGTAGTGATGCTGCTGCCCGGCCCGCCCCACGAAATGAAGCCGATGTTCGTGGACCAATGCGTGCCGCGTCTGGCCCGTCGCTTGCCGGCCCGCGTGATTCGCACCCGGTTCTATCGCGTTGCCGGCATGGGCGAATCCGATCTCGATCAACTGATCGCGCCGATCTACACCAAGTACACCAATCCGGTCACCACGATTCTGGCCGCGCCCAGCGATATTCAGATCCACCTGCGCGCCCGCTCGGAAACCGCGGAGGAGGCGGAGGCGGTGCTCGCCGAGGTCGGTTCCCCCATCGAAGCTCTGCTGGGAGATCGCATTTATTCACGCAACGGCGACTCGCTGGAGGAGGTTGTTGGTAAAGTTCTGTGTACGGGCGACTCCACGTTGAGTGTTGCTGAAAGCTGTACAGGAGGCCTCTTAGGCCAGCGCATCACTTCCGTCAAGGGAAGCTCGAAATGTTTTCTGGGCGGATTTCTGGTTTATAACGACGAGATGAAGCAGCAGTTGCTGGGTATCGATCCGCAACTGATCGCCGATCATACTGCAGTGAGCGCGGAGGTCGCTTGCGCCATGGCGGAAGGTGCTCGCCAACGCACCGGCTCCACTTACGCGCTCGCGATTACCGGCGAAGCGGGTCCCGACAGCGCAAGCGGAGCGCCGGTGGGGACGGTGTTCATCGCCATTGCGGGTCCGGATCGCCCCCCGGAATCGCGGCGCTTGCAACTCCCCGGCGACCGGGCCCGCATCCGCACGTTCGCTGCGCAAGCCGCGCTCGATTTTCTCCGGCGCAGCGTGTAAGCGGATCGCGCGTGCCCCAAAAGTGCCGTCAATGCATCAGCTTATCCAGCGACCACTCTTTCCCAGCCCCCTGAAAGCGGAACACCACCGGAGCCTCCGGCGTGAACTTCCCCTTCTTCACCCCCATCACCGGCAGAGGAGCCGCAAAGCACTCATGCGCGATCACGATTCCCATCCTCACGTCCGCCAGCTTAAACCCCGTTCCCGCTTCCCGCAGCTTCGATACGTCGCTAACCTGCACCGGGAACGTTCCCGATACCTGGATATACGGTACCCGGATTTCCGGATCGTTCAGCCGCACGTCGTCGGTAAACTTCAGGTCCCGTCCCTTCTGCTCCAAGCGCGCCACGTTACCATTCGGAGGATCCCATAATTCGCTCTTCGCGCCGCAATCCACCTGGCTATCACTCAACGTAACCTGTTCGTTCGAAAGCTTTTGCGGAGTTCCTTCCAGTTGCGCTTTGGCGGCGTCGCTATCGAAGTCGGACGATCCGCATCCCGCCAGACCCAAAGTTAGAATCGCAATCAACAGTAGTCTCATCAGTTTCCCCACCCCGGAGTTTTGATCGACACTTCCCTTGCGTGTGGATCGTATTTTTTCATCTGCTCGCGAATCTTGTCCGCCGAACCCAGCACTACGAACGTTAAATCGTCCGTCCTGTAATATTTCTTGATGGTGGCATTCGCCTCTGCTAGCGTGATCGCATCAATACGCGCGAAATACCCGTCGACTTCGTCGCGCCCCAGCCCGTAAAGCTCAATTTCGCCGATCAGGGCCCCCAGTTGGTCCATGGTCTCTAGCCGCCGCGTAGGATAAAGCCCTTTTACATAAGCCTTTGCAGATGCCAGCTGCCCGGCGGTGATTCCCTTTTCGTGGAGACGCCGCAGTACTTCGAGAGCCATGTCGATAGCCTGTGCGGTCGAATCGGTCTTGGTATACGTGCTGATCACGATGGCCCCCGGCAGGCGGTTTTCTTCCAGTTGCGACGCGGCACCGTAGGTCAATCCGGAATTCACGCGCAGTTCGTCGTTCAACATGGACGTGAACCGGCCTCCGAACAGGGTATTAATGATATCCAGCGTTGTCCGGTCCGGATTCTTCAGATCGATCCCAGGCTGCGCGATTTCAAAATAGGTCTGCGTAGCGTCCGGCTTATCGATCAGCAGCAATCGCCCTTTGCGCTCAAGAGCGGGTGCCGATGCCCACGTATACGCAGTACCTGCCGGCGCCCCCCCGAATATCTGTGCCAGTCTGGTTTTCGCCGCCGCCGGATCGAAATCGCCGGTCACGACGATCCACGTGTTCTTTCCGCAGTATAGCTTCGCGTGATATTCCGCGATATCATTGCGCGTAATCCGCGAATAACTCATCTCATCCGGCGGATTCCCATAAGGGTGCGACGCGCCAAAAAACGCCGCTCGGAAATAGGAGCCGATCGAGGCCTGGGCGTTGTCCTTCATCCCTTTAGCCGCGTCGATTCTGCGGGAAAGCTCCTTGTGTACCTCGCTCTCGGTAAACGCTGGATGCAATACCGCATCTGACAGCAAATCCAGTCCCTTATCAAAATCCTTGCTCAAAAATTCCGAGGAGATCGCCGTCGCCGACCCAAGCTGGCTGTCGAAGGCCGCTTGAAACGTGCCGCCCAGATAGTCGAGCTCGTCCGCGAACTGCTCGGCCGACCGGCTCTTGGTTCCGCGCCGCAGCAGAGTTGTCGTGACACTGGCAAGACCGGCCATCCCCTGTGGATCGGATTCGATTCCACCTTTGATCAGCACCCGGAAATGCACCAGAGGCACGCCCGTGCGCGGCATCATCAGGATGGTGGCTCCGTTCGACAGAGTTTCTTTTGTATACTGCGAAAGCTTCGCCTGCCCGAACGCGCATCCGGCCGCAAGGAACATCAAGAGAGTCTTCATTTGCCCTCCGGAATCAGCGTAGCCACGGTACGATTCTTCTCGGTCAAATATTTCTTGGCGACCCTTTGAATATCGGCCGCGGTGACCGCTTCATAATCCTTATCGATGGTGAAGGCCTTGCGGTAATCGCCGAACATCACTTCGGACGTCCCCAGCAGATTCGCCCGTCCGGCGATGGTTTTGAGCTCGCTGTAATGCTGCGTCAGTAGCTGATTCCTGGCTTTCTGCAATTCGCGCGCTGAAATTTCGGTGTTTTGCAATCGCGCCAGCTCTTCGTATAGCACCTTTTCGGTTTTCGCCGGATCCACGCCGTTGCGCGGCTGAATCGTAAAGGTCAGCAGCGTCGGATCCAGGGAATCGTTCATCCCTCCGTTCACTGAAAGAGCGAGAGGCTCCTCGTCGACCATCCTTTTATAAAGCCGCGAGCTCTGTCCCCTCGACAGCACCGTCGCCATCAGATCGAGCGCAATCGAGTCCGGATTCTTCGCTTCCGGAACGTGAAACGCGACCATTTGCAGCGGCAACTGCGCGGCTTTCTTCACCGTCACGCGCCGCTCTCCCAGTTGCTCCGGCTCCTTGGTGCGAACCGGTGGAGGAGGATCGTGGCTGGGAATCGGCTCGATATATTTCTTCGCCAATTCCATGATTCGCGCGACCGTCACATCGCCGACTACCACCATGGTGCAGTTGTTGGGCGCGTAGCCGATGGCGAAATAGTCTTTCAAATCCTGCTGCGTCCAGGCTTCGATATCGGAAGGCCAGCCGAGCACTGGCCAGTGGTAGGGATGCGCCGTAAATGCCGCCGCCTCCAACTGTTCATACAAAATACCGAAGTTGTTGTTGTCGACCGAAGAGCGCCGCTCGGAGTACACCACGCCGCGCTCGGAAGCGACCATTTTCGGTTCCAGAGCGAGATCGCGAATGCGGTCGGACTCCATATCGAACATCAACTCCAGCGCGCTCGACGGGAACCAATCCGTGTACACGGTCTCGTCGCGAGTGGTGTAGGCATTGTTGTTGCCGCCGGCCTTTTCCATTTCGTTATCGAACTGTTTTGGCCCATATTTCTTGGCGCCATTGAACATCATGTGCTCGAAAAAATGGGAGATGCCGGTGATACCCGGGCGCTCATTGCGGGAGCCGATTTTGTAGAAGAAATACAGAGCGACATTCGGGATATTGTGGTCCTCCTGAATGATGACTTTCATGCCGTTGGCGAGCGTCGTGGTCTGGACGTTCTGGGCAGGCAGAAGCACGGCAAAAAGAAGGCTAGCGGAAAAGCATCGCATGGGCTTAAAGTATCATAAGGTGACAAATATGCGTCGATATGCTGTATTATTTGCGCTAATTTCGACCGCTGCTTTCGCCCAGGATGCGCGGGACATTCTGAACCAGGGAATCGCGGCGTTCAAGAGTGCCCAATATCGGCAGGCGGTTGACTTGTTCCAGCAGGCGGTGTCGCTCGATCCGAATGCGGTGAATCCGCACCTGTACCTCGGGACCTCTTACATGAGCATGTGGATTCCCGGACTTGACTCGCCTGAGAATGCCGTGCTTGCCCGGTCTGCGGAAACGGAGTTCCGGCGCGTGCTGGAGTTGGATGCGAACAACACGGTCGCGCTCGCTTCGATAGCGAGTCTTGTTTACCACTCCGCGACGCCCTTGCAAGGGGAAGAGAAGACGCGCAAGCTCGACGATGCCATGGAATGGTACAAGCGCCTCGCCTCTGTCGATCCTATGAATAAGGAAGCTCTTTACTCGATGGGTGTGATTGCGTGGGCGAAATGGTATCCCGCGTTGATGGCGGCGCGGACGAGCCTGGGAATGAAGCCGCAGGATCCGGGGCCTTTAACGGGTCCGGTGCGGGAGCAGTTGAAAGCCCAGTATTCTTCTCTGATTGAAGAGGGCCTCGCGAATCTTGACCGGGCACTGGCGATTGACCCTAATTACGCCGATGCGATGGCGTACAAGAATCTGCTGATTCGGGAGCGGGGCGATTTGCGCGATACCAGAGAAGAGTGGGCCGCGGATACGGCTGTCGCCGACGAGTGGGTGCAGAAAAATCTCGCTGTGAAGAGAGCTCAGGCGAGTATGGCGCCTCCTCCCCCACCCGGATCGGCTCCCACGCGGATTCGAGTCGGCGGGATCGTGCAGCAGGCGAACCTGCTTACCAAGGTCGATCCCGTTTATCCGCCACTCGCCCGGCAGGCGCAGATCTCCGGGCAGGTGCGCTTCACCCTGATCATCGGTAAGGACGGGAACATATTGAATATTCAGCTGGTGAGCGGGCACCCTTTGCTGGTCGCCGCGGCGAAGGATGCGGTGAGTCAGTACGTTTATAAGCCGACGCTGCTGAACGGGAATCCAGTGGAAGTCATTACCCAGGTGGACGTGAATTTTTCGCTGAGTAACTAGCGTCTGCCCTTGCTGAAGAACTCGTTGACAGGCGAAACCGCCTGCCCCACCCGGAACGCAAGTGTTAGATCTGTCACGGTGGCGCAGGCGGTTTCGCCTGCGTTTTGGAGTGATGGGAAGAGTTTTTCGCGACCGTCAGGGAAGCGGGTAGACGCAATCTACCCGGTCATTTTTTGGCCCATTCCGATGGCGTTGATCGTCAACAGGAGCGCGGTTAACGACTCCTCCGTTGGATCGCGGCGCCACCTTCGCAGCAGGCGGACTTGTTCATGATGAAGCTGATCGAGCGCCCCTTTGCGAAGCTGGATCGCCAGCGCCAGCCTCGACCGGCGAGTAGCGGAATCGCCGAGCAATTGTTCGATCACTGCTTTCGATGATTTATATTCCTCTAAGATCGTGTCGAGCAGCGATCCATCGTCAGCCAGCGACGCGTAGAGGCGCATCAGGTCCGGATCGGCCATCATGAGGCTGGCCTCGGCGTTGTGCAGTAAATAGGATAAGAACGGCCACTCTCGCACCCGGCGGCAGGCTTCGGGATGTTCTTGAACGAGCCAGCTCAACGCGGTGCCTACTCCGTACCAGCCTGGCAAATGGAATCTAGCCTGGCTCCAACTGAAAACCCAGGGGATGGCGCGCAGGTCGTTCAAAGTCCCCGCTCCCGTGCGTCTTGAGGGACGCGACCCTAGCTGGGTTTGCTCAATCGCGTCGATAGGTGTGGCTTGGCGGAAAAATTCGATAAACCCATCCGTTTCGATCAGTTTTCGATAGGTTTGGAAGCTCAGCTCGGCCACTTTGGGCCAGATCGATTCGAGCGCCTGAGTGTCGGCGGCGGGGACGCTATGCAGCAACGTAGTCCTGGTGACGCCGGCCAGCAGGCGCTCCAGTTGGAACGTCGCGGTTACGCGATTCGCGTATTTCTGCGCGATCACTTCGCCTTGCTCCGTCACCCGCATGTGACCGGTGAGCGATCCATGGGGCAAGGCTTCCAGGAAGACGTGTGTCGGACCTGCGCCGCGGCCGACCGTTCCGCCCCGGCCGTGAAAAAACGTTAAACGGGTGTTATGTTTCCTGGCGACATTGGTCAATTCGCGCTCCGCCTGATGCAGGCTCCATTGACTGGCCAGGACGCCTCCGTCTTTATTGCTATCGCTGTAGCCGAGCATGACCATCTGGTCGTGGGAGGGACGGCGGATCGTAATGGGATGGCTCAAAAACTGATCGAGAATGGCAGCGCTGTTTTCGAGATCGCGGATGGTTTCAAACAACGGTGCGACGGCCAGTTCACAGGCCATGCCGCCGGCTTTTTCGACCAGCAGACCGGCTTCGCGGGCGAGAAGATAGACCACCAGCAGATCCGCAACGCTTCGAGTCATGCTGACGATCACCGGGCCCAACCCGGACGGCCCGTGCCGGCGCAGGACTCGAAACAGCGCGGTGACGTGCGCGGCTTCGGCATCGAGCTTCATGTGCTCGCCGGTGAACGGACGCAGTGTTTCGAGCTCGCGATTCAGGAAGTCGAGTTTTTCCGGCTCGCTCCAAGTGGGAAAATCGTACTTCGCGAATCCGGCGGCCCGCAGCAGACCGGACATGGCTCGATCGTGATAATCGCTATTCTGGCGGATGTCGAGCGTCGCGAGATGGAATCCGAACACGCGGGCTTGAGCGGCGGCGGGCCGCACGTCCATGTCGGCGACATTACACGCTCCGGCCTTTCTCAACGATGTTTCGAGGACCTCGAAGTCGTCGATATATTCGGCGGCGGAAGCGTAGCGGTCCTGTTCCAGACGGGCGAGCATCAGGTTCACCAGTTGACGCCAGGGCTCATGCGGGTTGCGATCCAGGGCTTTACGGGCGGTTTCGTCGCCTAGAATCTCGCTGAGCAGTTCGATACGGTCGCGCAGGATTTCGGGGAAGGGGACCTCGGATTCGGCCAGGCTGAGGCGGGCTCCGAGCTGACGCAGGCGTTCGCGGGCAACGGCCAGCGCGCCTTGCCGGAGCAGGACCAGAGTTCGCTCGGTAACTTCTGGAGTTACCAGAGGATGGCCGTCCCGGTCGCCTCCGACCCAGCTTCCGAAGGCCAGTTTCGGCAGCCTCGGTGGGTTCGTTCGGTAAACGGCCGTCCAGGAGTGTTGGAATCTCTGATCCAGCAACTCGACCACGTCGGGGAACACATGGCGAAGATAAAACAGCACACCCTGGACTTCGCTTTCGACTTCGGGCCGCTCCGCGCGGATCTCACCGGTTCGCCACAGCCGTTCGAGGGCGGCTTTGAGGCGGCGGCGGAAAATGGCGGCTTCGACCTCGGTGAAGCGGCGGTTGTCGCGCTCGACGAGCAGCAGATAAATGGCGCGGTGATGTTCGAGGACCGTCGCGCGCTTGGCCTCGGTGGGATGGGCGGTCAGGACCGGTTCGACGGAGACCTGCTCCATCGCTGTACGCACGGAATCTTCGGAAAATCCGCGGGCTAGAACGTCGCCCAGGTTATAGAGCCACAGGCCGGGCTCGCCTTCCTGACGGCGTGGATCCTCGGCGCGGCGGCGGACCTGGTTGGCAGTGTTTTCCTCGACGATATCGAGGAGTTGGAAGACTATCGACAGCGCCTGGCAGTATTCGGCGGGCAGGTGGGTTCGTTTCGTCCGATCGCTATGGGGGTCGAAGCAGGAGCGCAGGAACGCGGCCAGAACGGCATCGCCTTCTTCTTCCAGCATTTCGAAGAACAGGCCGCGAATTTCTTTGAAGTCATCTATCCACTTGGAGAAGCCCTCGCGCAAAGAATCTGCCGGGCGGGGGATCATTTCACGGTGAAAGGAACGGACGCGATGACGTTCTCCCATTCCATTTGCAGCTTTCCTTTATTGCCTCCGGTGGAGGAGAGAGTGATTTTGAACGTCTCGATGGGCGCGGACGGTTTGGTAATGTTCATGGCGACGCGTCCGAGGTCCTGCTTGTCATCGTAGGACAGGCCCCACTGCTTGGTCTGTTTATTCACGATGAGCTGCCAGGGCATGGTCGGATTGACCAGCACGAACAGTGTGTAATCGCCCTTGGGCACATTCAGGCCGCTGATATTGAGGTCGGCATCGGTGTGCAAAGCGGTGGCATCGTCGGCTCCGGCGCGCCATACGGGCCAGGTCGGATCCTTGCTGATTCTGCCATTGGCGCCGAACATCTGGCGGCCGCGCAGCGAAGGAGCGGAGTATTTAATAGTGATCGATTTACCAGCGATGGTGACGGAAGTTTGCGCGGAGGGGCTTTGCGGATTTCCGGCGAAGGATAGGGCGGCGCAGGCGAGGAGAGTGGCGGTCATGGTCATTGATTTGGTCATGAATCGAGTATATCCACTCACAGGCTAAAGCCTGTGCCACCATGAACAGCTAACACAGACTTTGGTGGTAGCACAGACTTTAGTCTGTGGAAGGTAACACAGGCTTCAGCCTGTGTCCTCACAGGTTCATCCGCGAATAAAGCTCTGCCGCCATGTTCACAGCGGATTCGGCGGCGGCGCGGTCCGGCGTTTCATTCGCGTCGTTGTAGCCTTCCATGTCCGCCAGTCCTGCCTGGACGACGATGCCGTCGCGGCGGGACAGGATGTAGATGTTTTTGTACTGCACCCCGTAATTCACTTCGGGCTGCGGAATCAACCACGCAATCTGGCCTCGCACCGGGACGATCGATTGGTCGTTCCACAAGGCGCGCGCTCCATAGCCGGTGGCGTTCACGATCACCTTTTGCGTCAACTGATACAGTTCCGCGGGCGAATGAAATTCGGTTCGCTCAATCTTTCCGCCCTCCACTAGAAAATCGTTGACCAGCTGCCGGGAATATCCGGCGATGTTGAAGGTGAGGCTCGAATTCCTGGACGCGTGGCGTGTCGGAAATGGATGGGTGCCGGGCGGCAGTTCGTGCGAGCGCGGGGTTATATCCCGAATACGGTTCTGATAGCGCGCGAAGCTCAGCGCGTCGGGACGCTCCGGCGCTGACGGCGCATCGTCGGACAAATTGTAGCGATCCGTATATTCCACAGGATTGCCGGCCATGCCCAGGTAGCTTTCGTACATATGAAACGAACTGCGGGCCATCTTTTCCCACAGCGCGGGGAAATCGGGAGACACGGAGTTGGTCAGGGCGATGCGGGAATCGGGCGTCCATGAGCCGGTGGCGCGGGCCGAGCGGACATCCGGCGGACGCTCCTTGGCGTAGATCGTGACCTTCGCGCCGGCGCGCTGCAACAGGATCGACGACGTCAAGCCCAGCGCGCCGCAGCCGATGACCGCGACCTCTTTTTCCCCCAGCGCCATGGCCTTTTCAACCGCGATAGCGCTGGACCCCCAGGAAAGCGACCAGCCGCTGCCGCCGTGGCCATAATTATGAACCACGGTCTTATCTCCGACGCGCTCTACTTCGAGCCTCGGTCCGGCGGCGCGGAAGGGACGCAGGCAGACGGTGACCCGAAAAATCCGGTCCAACTGAGCGCGGACAGGCATCAGTTTCGGAAGTATTTCGTGGGGAGGCGGTGCCGTCGCGACTCTTCGCGCGCACCCGGTCAAGCTCGCCAGAGCAGCACCACCCAGGAAATCACGTCGCTTCATCGGCACCTCGAAGAATTTGACTTTACCGGCTCGCCTTGGTGCCGATCGCTTGTAGGAAATAATTTAACACGCGTGGTGGTATCGTTGCGCGGCCTCTGATAGGATTAGTCAACGGTCTGTAACACTTCAGGAGGGTTTAAAAAATGAGATTCATCCGCACGGCAGCGCTTTGCCTGTTTACCGCCTTCATCGCCACAACGCTCTTACCTGCCCAGGAAACTACGGGAACTATCGGGGGCACGGTACTCGATTCATCCGGCGCACCGGTTCCAGGCGCCACCGTTTCGATTACCGCGCAGGACCGCAACATCGAGGTTCGCACCACCAAAACCGACGCCGCTGGGAACTATAGCGCGCCCCAGCTTCTGGTGGGCAAATACTCGGTCAGCGTGGAAGCCCAGGGTTTTAAAACCAGCGTCAAAAAGGACATCACGCTGAACGCCAGCGATAGTCTCAACATCAGTGTGAGGCTGGAAGTGGGCGACGTGAAGGACACCGTGACTGTCGAAGCCGCGCCGTTCCAGGTGCAGCTGCAACACGGAGCCGTACAATCGAACACCATCAACGGCACGCAGATTCGCGAGCTGGCGCTGGTGACCCGAAATTATGAACAGCTGGTGCAATTGATGCCGGGCGTCAGCTCCGCTTCGGTCGACCAGTTGTACGTTGGTGTGACGCTTCCATCCGGTGCGACCGCGACCGTTCCATTCGCCATCAACGGCGCGCGCAATTCGATGAACGCGTGGCTGGTGGATGGCGCCGATAACATCGACCGCGGGTCCAACCAGACCACGCTCAACACGCCCAGCGTCGACGCCATCGCCGAATTTACCGTGCAGCGCAGCGGCTTTTCCGCCGAATCCGGTCGCGCCGGCGGGGCGATGATCCAGGTGGTCACCAAATCCGGCACCTCGCAATTCCACGGCGACCTTTACGAATTCGTGCGCAACAGCGATTTCGCCGCGAATAATTTTTATAACAACGCCACCCTGCAAAACCTCGGCGCGAACGGCAAGGCGCAGGTTCCTCCGCTGCATTACAACGATTTCGGGTGGACGCTGGGCGGCCCTTTGTTTATTCCCAAGGTTTATAACAAGGACAAGAACAAGACGTTCTTCTTTTTCTCCGAGGAGTTTCGCCGCGTCATCACGTACGCGAGCGGCACCGCGACGCTGCCTGAAACCGGATGGCTCAATGGGAACTTCGCGACGCCAGTTTGTACTTCTTATGCGAGCAACGGCACTACCTGTAATACCACCGGCACCAGCATCACGAACATCGATCCGGTAGCGCGGGAATATATCAAGGACATCTTCTCCAGACTGGCTTTGTCGCCCACGACGAACACGCTGGTCTCGCAATTCCGCAACGTTTATAACTTCGAGCAGGAGCTTTATAAACTGGATCATGTCTTCAGCCCGAAGCTGGCCGTTTCGGCGCGCTTCCTCCGCGACCAGATTCCGACGACCGAGCCGCAGGGCCTGTTCACCGGCGATCCAGTTCCCGGAGTTGCGATCACCAACACCAATTCCCCAGGGCATCAGTGGACGTTTAAAGGACAGTCCAGTTTCACGCCGACCTTCCTCAATGAGATCGGGTACAACTACTCCTACGGCGCGATCGTCAGCAACCCGACAGGACTGATCAATTCGACGGCGTCTCCGGATATCAAGACGACGCTGCCATTCCCTGTCACTTTGACCCAGGTTCCCAGTCTCGCCTTCACCAGTGGAACCAGCCTGCTGGGAGAAGGTCCCTATCGCGACTTCAACCGCGATTACAATATTTTCGACAACGTGACCAAGATCTGGCGCGAACATACGATGAAGTTCGGCTTCACCTACAACCGCTATCAGAAGACGGAAAACCTGGCGGGGGATTCCAACGCGGGAACTTTTTCGTTCACCTCCGCGACGTCGACCACGCCGGCGGGCACCGCGCTGTTCGCGCAGTCGTTCGCGAATTTTCTAACCGGCAACGTGGCGACGTTCTCGCAGACCTCGCTCGATATCACTCCGGACATCCGCGCCAATCAGTATGAGATGTACGCGCAGGATTCCTGGCGCATCCGGTCCAACCTGACCCTCGATTTCGGCGTGCGGTACTCAAATTTCCGCCAGCCCATCGACGCCAAGCATGAGATGAACAACTTCGATCCCGCGGCGTTCAATTATTCGGCGGTGCCGGCGCTGACATCCGGCGGACTCCTGACCATCAACGCGCAGAACTATACCAACGGCATCATCATCGCCAACCAGAATTCACCTTTCGGCAGTAAAGTTTCCACTCAGGACAATCTCAATTTCGCTCCGCGCTTCGGCTTCGCGTGGGATCCGTTCGGCAAGCAGAGAACGTCGATTCGCGGCGGCTTCGGCATGTTCTATGACGCGACACTGTACGGTTCGTTCGAGCAGAACATTTTCGCGAATCCTCCGTTTGTCAACGCGGTGAGCATTTCGAATGTCACGCTCGACGATCCGGCGGGCGGCGCGATCAACGTCAGCAACACGCCGAAGGCTCTGCACGGCACGCCTATCAATTTCAAGACTCCGTACACGCAGCAGTGGAGCATGGAAATCGACCATCAAATTACCGCGACCACTCTATTCAGCGTGGCCTACGTGGGCACCAAGGGCACGCATTTACTCGGAATCGTGGACATCAATCAATTGCCGCCGAACTACGCGTATACTTCCGGCTTTGTGCCCACCACGACCAATTTCACGTCGACGGCAAGCGAGCTTCCTTTGAACCTGTTGCGCCCCTATCCGGGCTACAACGCCATCAATTCGCTCGAAAGCTGGTTCAACTCCAACTACAACGCGCTGCAAGTCACCGCGCAGAAGCGCTTCAAAGGGGATTCGCAGATCAATGCGAACTACACCTGGTCGCGCAACCTGACCGACAACGGCAGCGATCGCTCAAACGCTCCGCAGAGCACGTATTACTTCAATAAGGGCGAGTACGGACCCGCCACCTTCGACCGCACCCAGATCTTCAATCTGAACGCGATTTACATGCTGCCGTTTTATCGCACGCAACAAGGGGCGATCGGCAAGACGCTGGGCGGCTGGCAGGCTTCGGCCATCGCGCAATACTACACCGGCCTGCCGTACACGGTGACGACGTCGAGCTCCGATCCGGCTGCGGTCGGATTGCTGGGGTCCAGCGCGTCCAGCGCCCGGCCGGACCTGGTTTGTAATCCCTACGCCAACTGGACCAGCACCCGCACTTCGTGGTTCAACACCGCCTGCTTCCCGAATCCGGCGCTCGGCCAGCATCATCTGGGCGACGAAGGACGCGGCGTTCTTCGCGGACCCGGCTATGAAGGCTGGAGCATCGCCCTTTCGAAGGCCGTGGCCTTTGGAGCGGAGGCGGGCTACCGCCTGGTCATCCGCGGCGAGGCTTCGAACGCCTTCAATCACACGAATCCGAGCACCTTCGGATCGACCAACAACACCAGCTCGCTGTTCGGGACCATTACCGGATATCGGGATCCGCGCATCGTTCAGCTTAGCGGCAAGTTTTACTTTTAGGTGGCGCGCGCGTCCACGCGTGCCGCGTCCACATTCGTGTCCACGTTCGGACGGAAGCCACCATGGCAGGCGGAACCGCCTGCCCCACGGCGATAATGGAATCCATATGAAGCTGGAAGTGTTTCAAATGGAGCGCATGCAGTCGACTTGGGAGAACCTGGTCGAATACGACATGAGCGAAAGCGGCGTCAGGCCCTTGACTCTGCGCGAGCTGGTGGACATGGGTTTCGATCTGGAGAAGTTCTTAGACGTACCGCTGGGGTATAGCCAATCGAATGGAACCCTCGCGCTGCGCGAGGCTCTCCGGACGATTTATCCGGGCACGACGGTCGAGAATTTCCAGGTGACCAATGGGACTTCGGAAGCCAATTACATGGCTGCCTTGAGTCAGCTGCGCGAGGGCGATGGGTTTGCGCTGGAGACTCCGAATTACATGCAGTTGTGGGGTGTGCCCCGAAGTTTGGGGGCCGAGACGCGCACCTTCAACTTGAGGCTCGATCGAGATTGGGAGCCGGATTGGGAGCAGTTTGAAGCGGCCGTGGTCGATGGAACGCGGATGGTTTACGTTTCCAATCCTAACAATCCTACCGGAGCGGTATTGTCGGACCCGGCAATGCAGCGGATCGTCGAGCGCTGCGATTCCGTCGGGGCTTATCTGATCGCGGATGAAGTTTATCTGGGCGCGGAAATTTCGCGTCCTCGCACGAAGAGTTTTTGGGGAATGAGCCCGCGCGTGATCGTAACCAGTGGACTTTCGAAAGCCTACGGAATTCCGGGCGTGCGGATCGGCTGGATCGTGGGGCCGAGGGAAATGATCGCGGAGTGCTGGACGCAGCACGATTACGTGACCATCTGCCCCAATAAGATGTCCGATGAGATTGCGCGGGTGGCGGTGATGAATCGGGATCGCTGCTATCGGCGCGCGGGCGAGTTGTTGAACGCGAATTTGAAAATCGCACGCGAATGGGTCGCTTCCTTCGACGGATTTTTAGAATGGAGAGAGCCGGAGGCGGGCGCGATCGCGCTGGTCAAGTATCACTCCGATATCCCGTCGGCGGAGTTGTCGGAGCGAATGAGAGTGGAGCAAAGCACGCTGGTAGTGCCGGGGTCCTATTTAGGGTTGGAAGGATATTTGCGGATCTGGCTGGGGGCCCGGGAAGAGTATTTGCGGGAAGGGTTGCGCAGAATTGGAGTGGAGTTGAGGAAGGCGGGGAGGAAGAAAGTAGCCAGTAGCCAGTGAACCATCGGAATCTGCAATAGCGCGCAGAAGAGCCGCGACCATCGGGAGCGGTCAGCTCCGATCATCGCTGCATCATCGAGACGCGATGTAGAATGGAGTTCGATGACCGGTAAGGTTAGTGTCGTGATTGAACAGGACGAGAATGGGTGCTACGCCTATTGCCCCGAATTGAAGGGCTGCCAATCGCAAGGCAGCACCGTCGAAGAGGCGCTTGCCAATATCCGCGAGGCGATAGAGCTGTTCCTCGAGACGCTGCCCATTGAAGTCCATGCCTAGACTTCCTCGGGCGTCCCTTCCCGAATGACAACTCTCTGCTTCCTCTGGCACATGCACCAGCCGTTCTACAAGGATTTGTGGACGGGCGAATATAAGCTTCCCTGGACCCGTCTGCACGCGCTCAAAGACTATGCCGGCATGGTGGAGATTCTCGGGGAATTTCCGCGCATTCATCAAACCTTCAACCTGGTGCCGTCGATGTTGATGCAGATTGAGGAGTATGCGGAGGGCGCCGCTTCCGATCCTTTTCTGACCTGCGCGCTGAAGCCGGCCGAGGATTTGACGGAAGCCGAGAAGAGCTTCATCGCGAAATATTTTTTCCAGGCGCACGTGGAGCGGATTATTTCACGGTACCCGCGCTATCGGGAATTGTATGAGAAAAGGGAGCAGAGATTTTCCACCCAGGAACTGCGGGACCTGCAGATTTTCAGCCAGATGGCCTGGTTCGATGAGGATTTGCTGGCTCGCGATCTGGAGTTGAAGAACCTCATTCAGAAAGCCCGCGATTTTTCGCGCGAGGATCAGTTCACCATCGCTTGCAAAGAGAGCGAAGCGCTGAAACGCGTGCTGCCGGTCTATCGCGAGTACGCTGCGAAAGGGCAGATCGAGATTTCGACCACTCCTTTTTATCATCCGATTCTGCCGCTGCTGTGCGATTCGGATATTGCGGGCGTGTCCCATCCGGGCGTGACGCTGCCTCCGCGATTTCAATATCCAAATGACGCCCGCGTGCAACTGGAGCGGTCGCGTACCTACATCGAAGAGAAGTTCGGAGTTCGTCCCAAGGGCCTGTGGCCCAGCGAAGGATCCGTGTCGGACGATGCGCTGGCGCTGGCCGCCGAGTGTGGATTCACCTGGTCGGGGACCGATAACGGCGTGCTCGCGCGCACGCTGGGCTATCACGCGGGTAGTTATGAAACCTATCGGGCCTATGTGTGGAAGCAGCGCGGGCATCAGATGCGGATGCTGTTTCGCGACCATTATCTGAGCGACCTGATCGGGTTCACCTATCAGCACATGGGGGCATCGGAAGCGGCGGAACATTTTCTGCAACAGATCCGGCGGAATGCAGCAGGCTCAGACGCCTTGGTGCCCATTATTCTCGACGGCGAAAACGCGTGGGAATGGTATGAAGCCAACGGCCGTCCATTTTTGCGTGCATTGTATAGCCGCATCTCGCAGGACCCGGAATTAGAGGCGTTAACGGTTTCTGAAGCGCTGGAGAAATTCGAGGCCGAGCCGCTCGAGAAAATTTTTCCCGGCTCCTGGATCGATGCGAATTTCGATGTGTGGATCGGAGCGCAGGAAGATAATCTTGCCTGGGAATATCTGCTGGTGGCCCGCCGCGCCTACGATGACGCGAAGGGCGTTCCCGAAGAGCGTCGCGCGCTGGCCTACGAGGAATTGTTGATCGCGGAGGGCAGCGATTGGAACTGGTGGTATGGGCCGGAGCACGGGTCCGACAACCGGCCGGAGTTCGATGAGTTGTATCGCGATCATTTGAAGAATGTCTACCGGGCCTTAGGCGAGGAGCCTCCGGCGGAGCTTTCGAGGCCAATTTTAAAAGGCTTCGGGGACGGCGAATTTCACCAAGCGCCTGTGAACTTCATTTACGCGGCAATCGACGGCGAGGTCACGTCGCACTTCGAATGGTTAGGAGCAGGAGGCTACCGGCCGGATCCAAGGTCCGGGGCCATGCACGGAGGGTCGGTCGCCGCGCAGGAGATGTATTACGGGTGGGATGAGACGAATTTGTACATCCGCCTCGATGGAACCGACGGCGATTCGTTCGAGATCGAGCTCGATACGGGAGCGGTAAAACCCGAGATCGCGCGCGGCAGGATCGTCGAGATGAAAACGCCCAAGTCCGGAAAAATGTTCCGCGTGGTGGTGAAGAAAAACGGGCTGGTGATCGGAACGCTGCCGGCGGGATCGGGTAGAATAGAAATACCCCGATAAGAAGGGGACCAAGAAGTCACGATCCAGAAGTCAAACATGTTCGACGCGACGAGGGGAGCTTAACGGCTCCCCTCTCGTTTTTTCTGCACACTTTTCCGCCGCCGGACCGTAGTGTACTTTATGGATCTAAAATACGCACTTCGGTCACTGCTGAAGAATCCCGGATTTACGGCGCTCGCGGTGATCGTGATGGCGCTCGGCATCGGGGCCAACACCGCCGTGTTCAGCGTGGTCAACGCGGTTCTGCTGCGCCCTCTCGCATATAAAAATCCGGAGCGGATTGTCATGCTCTCTCCTTTCTGGAAGAAGACCGGCAGATCGGGCGGCCAGAGCTCGGGCCCGGATTTTCATGACTGGCACGATCAGTCGACAGCCTTTGACGCCATGGGGTATTACATGGAAGGGCAGGCTCCCGTCGCCTTAGGAGGCACGGCCGAATACGGACACGTTTCGCCGGTTTCGCCCGAGTTTTTCAACGTATTTCAAGCGACGCCGGTGATCGGCCGCGGCCTTGAGCCCGAGGATTGGAAAAGCGGCCGGGCGGCCGTGATCAGCTACTCGTTCTGGCAATCCCATTTCGCGGGCGATCGGCAGGCGCTGGGAAAACCGCTGGGGATGTTCAATCACTCCTTCCAAGTGGTCGGCGTGATGCCCGCGGGGTTCCGCTTTCCCGGCGAAAGCGACATCTGGATCGCGGCCAGCGCCATTTTTCCGGAGACCGAATCGAGATCCGCGCATAACTATCGCGTGGTGGGCCGCTTGAAGGAAGGCGTTTCCATCCAGCAGGCGCAGGCGCAGATGACCCAGATCGGCGATCGGCTCGAAAATCAATATCCGGATAGCAACCGGGCCAAGAATGTCGCCGTCACCGGCATGCGGGACCGCCTGGTGCGCGATGTGCGGACCACCCTCTATCTGCTGCTGGGCGGCGTGGCGGTGGTGCTGCTGATTTCCTGCGCCAATATGGCGAACCTGCTGCTCGCGAAGGCCACGGCGCGGACCCGGGAGATCGCCATCCGCGCGGCCGTGGGCGCGGGACGCGGACGAATTATCCGGCAGCTGATTACGGAAAGCGTAGTGCTCGCGCTGGTGGCGGGCGTGGCCGGATTACTGCTCGCGCTGTGGGGCGCGCAGGTCCTGGTGGCGATCGCTCCGCCGAATGTGCCGCGCCTCGGTGAAGCGGGCCTCATCGATAAGTGGGTGCTCGCGTTCACCTTCGGAATCTCGCTGGTGGCGAGCCTGCTGTTCGGCCTCGCGCCCGCCGTGACCGCTTCGCGCATCGACTTGAACGACGCTTTGAAACTCGGCGCCGCGCGCGCAGTGATCGGAGGCGGCGCGGGGCGGCTGCGCAGCGCGCTGGTGGTGACGGAGATCGCCTTCTCGGTTGTGCTGCTCGCCGGCGCCGGATTGCTCATGAGGAGTTTTATCGCACTCCAAAACGTCCAGATGGGAATCCGTCCGGAGCGCTTGGTGCTGATGGAAACCTTCGTCCCCGCCGACGGCCTGGACGCCTCGAAGAAGGCCACTCAATTCTACAAAGCGCTGATCGAGGACATCCGCAATCTGCCGCAGGTCGCCTCCGCCGGCGCCACGCTCGGCCTGCCCGGAAAGACCGGGTCCGACGGCACCTATTGGATCGCTCAACGTCCGGCCCATCCTGGTGTGACCGGGCCGCAAGCGATTTTTTCCGTGGTCACGCCAGGTTTAGTTGGAACGCTGGGCATTCCAGTAAAAGCCGGCCGCGATTTCGGCGATGGAGACACCTACGATGCTCCGTTCACGGCCATCGTCAACGAAGCGCTCGCAAAAAAATCTTTTCCCGGCCAGGATCCCATCGGCCGGATGATCCTGTGCGGTCTCGATTCGCCCAAGCCCATGAGGATCGTCGGAGTGGTTGGCGATGTACGCCAATTGGGACAAGCCACCGAGCCGTGGCCCGAAATCTTCATGCCCTACGAACAGCATCCTTTCTATAGCCGCGCGCTGTGGGTCACGGTTCGCACCAGCGCGGAGCCCTCCGCGCTATCCGACGTCCTGCGCAGGAAAGTGCGCGAGCGATCGCCCGATGTCCCGGTCCGCTTCACCACCATGGAAGCATCGCTCGCGGAAAATGTAGCCGCGCCTCGATTCCGCACGCTGCTGTTTCTGGTGTTCGCCGGCCTCGCCGTGTGCCTCGCGATGGCCGGTGTTTATGGCGTGATGGCATACGTGGTCGGACAGCGGCTGAGCGAGATCGGTTTGCGGATGGCTCTCGGCGCGAGCCAGGCGAACGTTCTCGGAATTGTTCTGAAACAGGGCCTCGCGCTCGCCGGCGCCGGCGTGGTTCTAGGACTCGTGGGCGCAGTCGCGGCGACCCGTCTGTTGACGTCTTTTCTGTTCGAAGTGAAGCCGGCAGACCCCTTGACCTACCTGTCCGTCGCGGTGCTGCTCGCCGCCGTCGCGCTGGCGGCAAGTTACCTGCCTGCCAGGCGCGCCACCCGGGTCGATCCCCTTACCGCCCTCAGACAGGAGTGATGTGGCATATTAAAGCCAGTGCACACGAGGCGAGTTTCGACGTTCCTGCTGGGCGGCTGGATGGGCTGCAGCTTTTTTATGGCCTTCGTGGTCCTGCAAAACCTCCATTCCGTCGCGCCCCTGATGGGCTCCGGCTCCCCGCAGATCGCCGGCATGATCAAGACTCTGGGGGCGGACCAGATGACTCTGCTGCTGCGGCATCAGGCCGCCGAGCAAAGCCGCAACGTCATTTATGTATGGGAGCAGGCCCAGGTGGTGCTCGGCCTGGTGCTGGGCGGCTGCCTCTATTTCGCGACCCAGAAGCGAACGCTCTCGCTGGTCCTGTGCGGCATCATGCTCACCCTGGTTCTATTTCAGTTCTGGGCCATCACCCCGGAGATGACCTACCGCGGCCGCGAAACCGATTTTAACCCCAACGGCAACGCCTCGAACATGCTGCGCGCGCTGCTGCTCTACCAGATGCTGGTGGTGACGGAGATCCTTAAACTGCTGGTAGGAGGAGTTCTGGCCAGCTATCTATTCGCCTTCCGCACTTCGCGGAAGCGCAGCGGCCGGCACGAGGTCGATACGATCGATCACGCCCACCACAGCCATGTCGATGGGTGAGTCCGGACGTCCCACCGCGGTCATCGCGCTAAAACCCTCCATGATCAGCAGGACCTGATCGCCCACCCCCGCATCGACCGCATCCAGTGCGACCACCGCGTTGCCCCGCTCCGCGCCGTCGAGCGTGAGCGGCTGCACCAGCAGCGCCTTCCGTCCCTCATGGCTCGCGTGTTTCGAAGTGGCCACCACTTCGCCGATCACCCTCCCGATCAGCATTCGTTCCTCTGCCCGCGGCGGATATTGATTTTATCGACGATGCCCACCACGGTCGCATCGGTGGGAACCTGCGTGGGCAGAAAAGGAAAGCTCGCTTCTTTTCCTTTGCACCAGTAAACCAGCTCGCCCGCGCCCGCGCCGGTCGCATCCGTGCAGATCAGTTGTTTGCCGGAGGCGTTCAACTCCGGTGTCAGCGGCTGGACGATCATCAGCCTCTCCGCCGCAAGCCCCGGATCTTTCGCTGTGCTGACAATGCATCCGACAATTTTGCCGATCTGCATCGTTACCTTTTGTCGAGACTCACCGTATCGACGATACCGACAATCGATGCGTCGACCGGCTTTTCCTTGCATCCTTCAGCAAGCCGCGCGGAACTTCCGGATACCAGCAGCACCAGCGCGCCGGGCCCGGCCTGCACGGTATCGATGGCGATGAGGTAGTTCGCTTCCTCCTTGCCATCGGGAGCAACCGGTTTGACGATCAGGAGTTTCGCACCTTCGAGGCGAGGATCCTTGCGGGTAGCAACGATGGTTCCGACGATGCGGCCAAGGGTCATGGTCAGAAAATCACAGGCTGAAGCCTGTGCCACCTTGGATCGCGTGACAACCGGTAGCACAGACTTTAGTCTGTGTTAAAAACAGAAACCACATTACTTCGCCGTCTTACCGATCGGCAGCACATCTTCGAGACTCCCATGCGGACGCGGGATCACATGAACCGAGATCAGTTCGCCCACCCGCCGCGCAGCCGCGGCCCCGGCATCGGTGGCGGCCCGAACCGAGGCCACATCGCCGCGCACCAGCACGGTTACATAGCCCGATCCGATCTTCTCCCAGCCCACCAGTTGCACATTGGCGGCCTTTACCATCGCGTCGGCGGCCTCGATCATGGCCACCATCCCGCGCGTCTCGATCATGCCTAGAGCTTCACCCATCGGACTCCTTAGTAAACGCCGCGAACCTTGAGTGCTTCATCGATAACAGCTAACAACTGTTCCCGCGTAATCTCGATTTTCTCGCTCGGTTCCGGCATATCCTCCGCCGCCAGCGGAGCTCCCTGGTCGAAGCCATTGTTCGAATCGACGCAGTAGCGCTTGCGCGAATCGAACAGCTTCTGGATCTCCGCGCGCGGCAGCACTTTCGGTCCGCCCAGCAGCTCCGCGACTAAAGCGATGCGCGCGAAATGCTCCACCGTTTCCATCTTGAAGTACGCGTCGAATACGTCGGTCCCATAGGACACCACCCCATGATTCGCCATCAGCAGCGCTTCGTATTTCGGGATGTACGGCAGCATGCCTTCAGTGAGCGCCGGCGTCCCCGGCAGGCCGTAATCGGTCAGAGGCACGGACCCCAGGCGGATCACAATCTCCGGCAGCAAGCCCAGATTCAGCGCGCGTCCCGCCGTGGCGAATCCGGTCGCGACCGGAGGATGCGCGTGCACGATGCCGCGAATATCGGGCCGTAATTTGTAGATGGTCAGGTGCATGGCCATCTCTGAGGTGCGCTCCCGTTCCCCGCAGATCTTGTTGCCCAGCATGTCGCACAGGATCAGATCCTCCGGCGTCATCATGCCCTTCGAAATATTGGTGGGCGTCGCGAGAACGAGGTTTTCCTCCAGCCGGATGGTGATGTTGCCGTCGTTGGCCGCGATCCATCCCTTGTCGAAAATCAGCCTTCCGACACGGACGATGTCGTCACGAAGCTGTTGCTCGGTCTTCGGCATTCGGACCTTTGATTGTACCTCAGGATGAAGCGGCGCAAGGGACCTCGCTACAATGAAAGCCGTGGTCAATCTAGATGGATAAACGCCGCATGTGCCCCAACTGCCGGGCCTTCATCACCACAGACGATAAGGTCTGTCCCTATTGCCAGTTTACCGTGGGGCCGAAGGCTGTCGACCGGCGGACTCCCGCCGACGCGCTCGGCGGATTGATCCCGCACGCCCGCTTCACCACCATGCTGATCATGCTGATCAATACCGGCATCTACGTCGCCATGGTGATCCACATGCAAGCCGGCGCTCAGGGGATGTCCTTCGATTTCGATAGCAGAACGCTGGTCGATTTCGGAGCCAAGTACGGACCGTTCATCGTGCACGGCCAATGGTGGCGCCTGGTCACCGCAAATTGGGTTCACGGAGGGATTCTGCACATCCTGATGAACATGTGGGTGCTGTTCGACCTGGGCGCCCAGGCTGAGGAAAGCTATGGCACCAGCCGGTACCTGGTGATCTATCTCGTATCGGGCGTTACCGGATTTCTGGCGAGTTTTTACTGGGCTCCGGGAGTACCGTCGGTAGGCGCCTCGGCGGGAATCTGCGGCCTGATCGGCGCGATGATCGCGCTCGGCGTACGGGACCGTTCCTCATGGGGCGCGGAGATCCGCAAGTTCTACGTGCGCTGGGTAATTTACCTGCTGGCGTTCGGCCTGCTGTTCCCCGCCACCGACAATGCCGCCCACATCGGCGGCCTGGCCGGAGGATTCCTGATCGGTTACATCGCCGGCACCCCCGGCTATTCGCAGTCCATCGAACGTCTCTGGCAATTGGTAGCGGGCATCGCGGTCGCAGTGACAGCGTTCTCGTTCTTCAAAATGTTCATGGCCCTGGTAGCCACCAAGCCGGACTAGTAAGCCGTTCTCGGCTCCTTGCTCGCCAGATCCCCGCGCTTACGTGACGGGGTTATAACCCCTGGCGTGAGCCAGGGGACCAGTCGCTAACAAAATCGCCGGGACAGCTTTCGCGCTGTCATTTCAATCTCGGATCGAATCGGAACGGCGTCGAACTCAAGAACGTGATTTTCCTAAACTCGGCATGCTTCGGGTTGAGGATGTAGTTCCGATCGGACGGTACGACCGTGGAAGGAACGCTCAGCACTGCGGATCGAAGCTCGGTCGCCCATAGCCGCCCAATCTGTTGGGTAGTCGTAGACGGCGATAATGACTGCCAGTCAGAAGGCAGATCCTTCGGCTCCAAAGACTCAACGGTGATTCCGGCCGGAATGTGAATCTGAGTCAAAACAAATCGCGAGGCAAGACAGAAAAGTGAACCAGGGTCTCGAGCGTGGCGAGCGCGACTGACTGGGCGGCATAGATCGCTTCCACTCCGACAGGATTCCAGCGGCCTCCTAAAAGGGCCGCGCCCTTGCCGCTATTGCTCGGGAATCTACTGGAGGAGAGCCGGAAACAGGAAATCACAAAACGCCGTGCTCAAGCCTCCCGAGCACAGTGACGACTGCCTCACGACCTTTCGGCGTCCCCAATAGCGATACCGGCGTGGCATAGTTCAAAGCGCGCACCGGCGTCCCCATCCATCGCAGTGCTTCTGACCGGTCTCCGATTACTTCCACAGCCTTCGCGATTACGGCGGTTTCGGCATGTGATTTGAGCGCACGCGGCACCTGACGCTCCTCTAGGTAAGCCTTCATATATTCCGTGCGAAATCGAATTGACACCCGACGAACAAGCGAATTAAGCTCGCCTAGGCTGAAGCCCGACAATTCGCATACGATGGCTTTTGAGAGGCCTTCGACGTATAGCGCCTTGAGGGCAACGCGCTCTTTCTCGGGGAGTTTCTGGAGCACCAAACGAATGCTCTCACTTCTCGGCGCGCCCACCTGCGTTTTGATGTAATCCAGATCTTGGGCATCCTTAGAAGGTTGCGCCTCGTAGGCCTTGTATCTGCGTTGGCGACGTCCACGTTCCTCAGCCATAAGTCCTACCTACATGGTACCCCCACGCGGCGGATTAACCCTGGCAATCGATCCGCGGCCGCTCCGCCGGCGCCAGCGCCCGTAGGAATCCATGCTGGATATTCGCCAGCCTCCGGCTGTCTTTGCGGATCTGGTGCCGGATCGCTCGAATCGTTTTCTGCGCCAGTTCGCCCGCCGCGATCGATTCCGCCACCGCGTCCCGCAGCGCCTGCGTCGGAGCCATCGATGCCAGCGTCTTCATGACCCACTCGCGCTCCTTCGACGCCCCTTCGAGCGCCTCCAGATCCTGTGCTTCGACCGCGTTGAGAATCCGGCGCGTGCTTTGTTCGAGGGTCATGCGCTGCCCGCTGCCTTTCCGTATAGCACCAGGTCCAGCC
Source organism: Bryobacterales bacterium (assembly GCA_963698105.1). Taxonomy (GTDB): domain Bacteria; phylum Acidobacteriota; class Terriglobia; order Bryobacterales; family Bryobacteraceae; genus Palsa-187. The sequence goes on along the minus strand of CAVOPN010000010.1, from coordinate 53,303 downwards.
CCTGCAAACTCGCCGTCAACTCGGTCTGCTGCGACTCGTAGGACGATTCGAGCGCGTCGCTCGCTTCAATCTGTTTCGCCAGGTTGGCCTGCATGGCGTTGATCTGATTGGTAGTGGAAGCGATCTGTTTTTGAAGGCTCAAATCGGAGGAAGTGTGGCTCGTGATTTCGCTCTGGATCAGACCCGTAACCGTATTTCCGAACTGATCGAAGTTCTGCGAAAATCCGCCCAGGCCGGTGCTCGAAGACCCGACATACTTCAAAGCGTCGGTCAGTTGCGATGAGCTCATTCCGGCAACCACCGTCGGGTCGTAGGTGAGCGATCCGTTGATCCCGTTGAAGCTCACGCCCAGGTCGGAGAGGCTGTGCACGCTGCCACTGGCCGAAAAGTAGGAGATCGCGTGCTGCATCGTCTGTTGCAGCTGCACCACCGTCGAATCGCCCACCAGCGCGCCGCCGCTAGTTCCCACCTGCGCCTGCACCGCCGCCGCCAGCGTGTTGTAGCTGGTCACGAAGGTCTGCAAGTCGTTCGACAGTTGCGAGGAGTTGCTGGCCAGTGAGAGCGTGGTGGCCGATGTGCTCTGCCCCGCGATCGTGAACGTCAGGCCGCTGATCACGTTGTTGACCGTGTTGCTCGACTGATCGATATTGATGCCGTTCAGTTGAAACTTCGCGTCCGTTCCCTGATTCGCGGCGGTAATCGTGTTGACGGCGCTGCCCGAGGACATGTCGTTTAACTGAAGCGTCGTCGCTCCCGTCGCGTTGGCGGTCAGCGAAAGATAGCCGCCGCTCGAAGTCGTAAGAATCGATGCCGTCACGCCCGCGCCCAGTCCGTTGATCTGATTCACCATGCTGCTCAGGTTATTGCCGGTCAGCGTGAACGTATACGGTTTGGTTCCCACCATCAGCTGCATCTGATCCGGATTCACTGTTCCCGTGGTGATCGGCGTGGTATTCGCGCTGGTATAACCGGTGAGCGATGTTTCCGTAGCCGCGCTGGCCACGGAGGTGACGGAATTGATGACGTAAGTCGCGGGCGACGTAGCCCCGGTCGCAGTCGCAGTGACTGCCGCGCTGTTGGAACTGGTCGCGCTGAGCGCGCCGGTAGATCCGTCGGCCCCCAGCGCAGTCAGACTGGCCGTAACGGCCGCAACCGAGTTTTGCAAGTAACCCAGCGCCGCCTTCTGCCCCAGAACCGCCGTATCCTGGGTTTCGAGCAACGTCAAGGGAACTTCAGCTGTCTGAACGGCTTTACCGAGAATCGCCTGAAAGTCGGTGGCGTACTGCCCCGTCAGGTTCATCGTGATTGGAGTAATAGTGGAACTGCTCACAAAGTACGCATCGGCACACTAACCGGAAAGTATGAACAGGAATTTACCGGCAATCGCGATTTGGGTGATTTTCCTGGTTCACAGAGTGCTTTATGGGAAGGTTTCGATCGCGTATCAGGCGCTGTCGATTTTCCTGGCTAAGAACATGTATTTCGCCCCGGGATGGTATTTCTACGCCCTGATCGTTCCGGAAGCTCTGCTGCTAGCGTCCGGCCTGTTGCTGCTCGCGGGTCGCAGGCGGGTGCTGTGGGCCATGGGATTCCTCATCTTCTTGTTTGTCGCGCTGGACGTCTATTCCGCGATCTTCATCCTCTCGCCTCATTACCACAGGCGGCAGCTTGCCTTTGGCAAGCTTTCGACTATCCGCAAAAAGCCGCCTGAAACGCGGCTGCCGCCAAAATTGGCTGCCCCACAAATACAAGCGCCGGCTGCCTCCTCACTGCGCCGCCCTGCTGCTCGCGGGTCGTTTCCCAGCCCTGACGGGACGGGGCGTAAGCCTGGGGAATCGAGTATGATATTCCTCTCAGTGCTGCCTAATGTGCGCTGCATCCTACCGCCATATCACAGCGCAAGAAGGCAAGCGAAAGAAGGAATCGGACATGCGGACACCAATGCGAAAATGTTTCACTCTGTTTACCGCGGGCGTGCTTTTGAGCGCACTCGCGGTGGCCGACGACGACCCACCCAGCCGAGCGGCACGGCTGAGCTACATGGCGGGTACGGTAACTTTCCAACCCCAGGGCGAGGAAACGGACTGGGTTCCGGCGGACCTCAACCGCGCCCTCACCACGGGCGACAAAATCTGGGTCGAACAGGGCGGACGCACCGAAATTCAGACCGTGAATTCCGTCATCCGCCTGAACGGCCATACCAATTTTTCGTTCCTTGGCGTCGAAGGTGACACCACGCAGATTCAACTGTCGCTCGGTTCGATGACGGTGAATCTCACCGGCCTCGCCGCCACCGAAACCTATGAAATCGACACGCCGCAAGTAGCGTTAACGCTGCTGCGGCCCGGCTTGTATCGCGTCGAGGTCAATGAAGCCGGCGATACCACGGTGGTCCGGGTTCGCGCGGGCGACGGCGAAACCACGGCCGACGGGAAAGCTGCTCCGCTGCATAGTAATGAAGAAGTCGTGATCAAAGGCAATCCCGCGAGCTATGATAAGCACGGCCTGCCGAAGCCCGATGAGTTCGACGCCTGGGGCAATGAGCGCGACGCCAAGGCGGCCAATTCCGTGTCCGTGAGGGCCGTTGCGCCGGGCGTAGTGGGCGTGTCCGATCTGGACGTGGCCGGCGTGTGGAGGCCTGCTCCGGTTTATGGCAATGTCTGGTTCCCGAACGGGATGGTGGCCGATTGGGCCCCTTACCGCTTCGGCCACTGGGGCTTCGTGGCGCCCTGGGGATGGACCTGGATTGACGACGCGCCGTGGGGTTATGCTCCATTCCATTACGGACGCTGGGTCATGGTCGGCGGCTTGTGGGGATGGGCTCCGGGACCAGTCGCGGTGACCGCGATTTATGCACCGGCGCTGGTTTCCTTTATCGGCGGAGTGGAAGTGGTCGGCATCGCCGATCCGGTCAGCTGGGTCGCGCTGAGCTGGGGCGAACCCTGGTATCCGAGCTTCGGCGTGAGCTGGGGCTACTACAACAGCGTCAACCTGTGCGGCACGATCTTCGGGGCCGGTGTCATCGCCGGAGTTTGGGGCGGAGCGGCGGTCAACTTGTCCTTCGGACACGATCCGCGGGCGGTCAATGTAGTCGGGCGCGGCGGCTTTGCCGGAGGCCATCCGGTAGGACGCGAATTCGCTCATCGCGATCACTTCGGCGGCCATGCCTTCGACCATGCCGGTGCGCGGCGGGAAGGCGTTCGAGGAATCGGCGCGACGCGCGAAGGCCGGTTGGGCGGCAATGCTCCTCTGAGGGCAGGCTCTCGAGGAATTCCTCCGCGCGGCGCGATGGGACGGTCGGCGGTAACGCGCCACGAACCGGCGGCACGGGGCGGCAGCTTCCGAGGGGCGGGCGTCAACGCCCGGCATGGAGCCTCGGCGAACGGCGGACACGCGGGCGGATTCAAAGGCGGGGAACACGCGGCCGCTCACAATGCGCCGGCAGCGCATAACGCAGCGGCCGCACACAATGCTCCGGCGGCACACAATTCGGCGGCAGCGCACAATAGTCCGGCTGCGCACAACAGTCCGGCGGGGCACAGTAACGCGGGCGGATCGAAAGGCGGGGCCCCGGCGGCGCACAATGCGGGCGCATCGAGAGCCAGTACTCCGGCATCGCACGGCGCTCCGGCTTCGCGTAGCGGCACCCCGGGGGGCGGATCGAGGGCTGCGGCACCGGCGTCCCGAGCCAGCGCTCCGGCAGGAGTGTCCAGAGCCGGAGCTCCCGCGGGCGGAGGAGCGAGAGCGGGTGCGCCCAGCGGCGTCCGGGCCAGCGCACCAGCCGGTGGTGGTGCGCGTGCCGCGGCCCCCGCTGCGCGTCCGGCAGCTCCGGCGGCGCATCCTTCGGCGCCCGCACCGAGGAAGAAGTAGTAATAATAGTTCGAGCGGAATCGGGAGAGTGCTTCGGCACTCTCCTTTTTTTTTGCCCGGTTGGACGCTTGGGTTCGTTCGGTATTTTCGATGCGGGTTCGGATGCTTGGGTTGGTTCTGTATTTTCCGATCCGGTTTCTCGATGATGGGTTCGTTCTGTATTTTCGGTCCTGGTTTGGATGCTTGGGTTCGTTCTGTATTTCTGTGAAGAACAGGTCGGGTTTCTGAAATTAGCCACGCCTATAGACTAAGGGGGTAGCTGTTGCGGGCGGGTTTGGGTGAAGGGCAATATATTTGAAAAGGCTGGAGATGTACTTGAATTTTCGGGCGGGACTATTCGGTCAGTGGAGTTTTTCGCGGGGACGGATCTTCGAGAAGGCGGGGCGCGGACACGCTGCCGTTTTGAGGTTTCGTCTGGGAATCCCCGCCCTTACGGGCGGGGTTATAACACCTGGCGTCAGCCTGGGGACTCGAAACGACGACAATCATGAAGACCCCGTCGCCGTCGAATTCGATGGGGATTCGGGGTTAACGCAAACTACTGCTTCGCGTAGCGCCGGGTCAAGGCGAAGATTCCCAGTCCGGCCAGAGCCGTCAGCGTCAGCAACAGGGATGACGGCGCGGGGGTCGCGCTCGCGGTAGGCGTGGGAGTGGAACCGCCGCCGCTCGATCCACCGGTGATCGAACTCGGGATACCTTCCAGGCTGAAATAGGTCGTACCGCCATTGGCGGCTACCGCCGGGCTGAAATTGACGGTCCCGGTGTTACTCGTGGAGTAGTTGGTGAAGGTCGAGGTCGGTCCTTGATAGTCGCCGGGATCGGTTCCCGCCGTCTGGCTCGAAGTGCAGTAGCTGCTACCCACGAAGGTGAAGGTGCAGATTCCGTCGCCATCGAATCCGAAGATGCCGCTTCCGGATAGGGTGATCGAGGTCAGCGGGGTGGTCTGGTTATTCACCACGCCGATCAACGAATCCTCGCTCTCCTCATAAGGCGTTGTATCTTTTACGGAAACGGTGAGTGATCCGTTAGCTGCCACCGTGACTACCGCGTTGCATCCCGTGGCGGCGTTGTCCGGGCTGTATAGAAACGGATTCGATCCGCTTCCGGCCGGGCAAATCGTTCCCGCCAGCGCTAATGCGCCTCCAGCCAATGTCAAGAAAACTAACTTCTGAAGTCCAAATTTGTACATTCCTATCCCTCCAATGTAGGTTTTGTCCTAGCAGTACCCTCTAAGGTTTAAATTGTACACTCTCCGCTAAGAATTTAAAAGACTTTTTTCGTTTCGGAGGGCTCTTAGGAGGTGTTTTTCCTCAGAAATCGCAGTTTTGCGGTTGCTGATCGACCTCAAAATGGAATTCTATACCCATTTTAATGCGAACAACGTCTATAATAGGGAACCCGGTAGTAAATCAGAAGTAGAGGTACCTTCCGTCCATGAACAAGTGGCTGGTCGCGGGCGCGTTTGCGCTCCTGGCGAATTCGGTAATTTTTGCCGCCGAACTGACGCGTCCCAAGGCAGGCAAAGTCGAGATTTTCCATCTGAAAGACATACGGCCCGGTATGACCGGCACCGCCTGGACGGTCTTTGAGGGGACCGAACCGGAGCCGGTACCGATTGAAATCGTAGGGGTTTGGAAGAACGGCAGCGGGCCGCGCCAGGACGTGATCCTGGCCAAGATGGGCGGGAAGGCCAAAATTACCAACGTCGCGGCCGGAATGTCCGGCAGTCCTGTATATATAGATGGGAAACTGGTGGGAGCGGTGGCGCTGCGGATGAGCGTGTTTTCGCCGGACGCGGTGTGCGGCATTACGCCGATCGAGTTGATGCTCGAAATCCCGGAGTTCGACAAATCGCGGCCGATGGATGCGCGGACGCCGGATAAGCCCGCCTCATCGCGATCCGCGGCGGCGGCGATTCCGGGGGAGTTGCTTTCCCACATTAACGCCACCTCGCCGCTGATGACGCCGATCGATACTCCGCTGGTGTTCTCGGGTTTCTCCGCGCAGACCATCGACGCGTTCTCGCCGTTTTTCCATCAGATGGGAATTACGGCGGTGCAGGGCGGGTCCGGAGCGGGAACTTTGACCGCGAAGCCGGTGGCCGGATGGCAGGATTCGCTGAACCCGGGCGACGCGATCTCGGGGGTCCTGGTGTCGGGAGACATGTCGGCCACGGGGATGGGTACGGTCACTTATAACGACGGCAAGAAGGTGCTGGCCTTTGGCCATCCGTTCTTCAACCTTGGACCTCTGGATATGCCGATGGCGAAGAGCGAAATCCTGATGGTGTTGAGCTCGGCCTTCCAGCCTACGAAATTTGGCAATGCGACCGGAGTGGTGGGCGCGCTGCGGCAGGACCGGTTCAGCGGCATCATGGGCGAACTGGGCGCGGAGGCTCCGTTCATTCCGGTGCATCTCAATGTCCGGTCGCTGAATAGCGCGGGCGCGCCGCTGACGGAGAAGAAGCTCGAGTTCCAGGTGTTCGTCCACCAGAAATGGACGCCGTTCCTGATGATGATGACGCTGTTCCAATCCTTGCAGCAGATGAATGAGTACGCCGACGACATTACTTATCGGATGAACGGGCATGTCGATTTCGAGGGAGGGGAGCACGCCATCAACGTTTCGACCATGCTGGCGCCGAGCGAGGCTCCGGTGGCTCCGCCGATGGCGCTGGCCGGATGGTGGGGAGACAAGTTCAACCGCCTGTTCCTGAATCCGGTGACGGTGCCGAGATTGAAGAGCGTCGATGTCACGGTCGACCTGCTGCCGGAACGGCGCACCGCCGCGATCGACTATGCCTGGACTCCTTCGACCGAGGTCGAGGCGGGCAGCGAGATTCCGGTGAAGGTTTTCCTGCGGCCCTACCGAGGGGAGCGCATTGAGCGCGACGTGACGGTGAAGATCCCCGCGGGAATGCCGCGCGGTGAGCATCGCGTTTTGTTCAGCGACGCGGAAACTCTGAACCGCATGCAGAACGCGGCGGTGATCGGGAACCGCTACATGGATATTCCGGAGACCATTTCATTGCTCAATCAGGAGCGCGGCAACAGCCAGCTGTATGTTTCGCTGGTCGAAGGACGGCCGACCTATTACGCCGACGACAAAACTCTGCCCAGCCTGCCCGCATCCGTGCTGAACGTATTGCAGGCGGAGCGGACCTCGACGCGCGTGCTGGCCGGCTCGGCCGAGACCGCCAAGCAACAGCTTGCCATTCCCATCGATCAGATGGTCAGCGGCAGCTATTCGCTCAAAATTAACGTCAAATAAGGCTCTGTAAGACACTTTTCATGCACATTTCGAGAACACTTGGCGCGTTTTTCTGCGTCTTAAGCACGGTCTGCGCCGTCGATACCAAGACCTGGCAGCAGGGCGAGATGGCGGATTTTGAGAAGGGCACGCTCACGCGGCTCTCGCTCGCAAGCGACGGACGGCTCGCGCTCGCGCCCGCTGTGAAAGAGATTTTCGATCCTTCGGTGGCTTTTTTGTGGGCGATTGCGCGGGATTCGAAGGGCAATTTATATTCGGGCGGCGGCGGATTGGGCGGGTCCAAAACCAAGCTGTTCATGGTGGATCCTTCTGGCAAATCGAAGACGCTGGCGGAGCTAGAAGGGATCACCATTCAGGCGATCGCGATCGATTCGAAGGATCGCGTGTATGCGGCAACGTCGCCGGACGGCAAGGTGTATCGCGTCGATCAGAGTGGGAAGTCCGAAGTCTTCTACGATCCGAAACAGAAGTACATCTGGGCGATGGCGTTTTCCCGCTCCGGCGATCTGTTTGTCGCGACCGGCGATCAGGGCGAGATTCATCGCGTGACGCCGGCGGGCGCGGGCAGCGTTTTTTTTAAGACAGAGGAGACGCACGCGCGGTCGCTCGCGATCGATCCGAGCGGCAACCTGATTGTCGGCACGGATCCCGGAGGCTTGATTCTGCGCATCACGCCCGCGGGCGAAGGGTTCGTGTTGTATCAGGCTCCGAAGAGGGAAATCACGTCCATCGCGGTCAGTACGGACGGCACGATTTATGCGGCGGGGGTTGGGAATAAGCAACCCGCCGCGCCCGCGACCCCAGCGCCGGCGCCTACTCCGGTTCCCCTTACGCCGGGCGGAAGAGGCGGCGCGCCTGCACCTCCGACGCTGGCGGGGGCCGCGGCGGCGATTACTGGAGGCTCCGAGGTTTATCGTATTCAGAGCGACGGGTATCCGCGCAGGATTTGGAGCCACCCGCAGGATCTGGTCTATGCGCTTGCCTTCGATGGACGGGGGCGCGTGGTGGTGGGCACCGGGAATCACGGCGATATTTATCGCCTGGAGCCGGATCATAAATACTGGCAGTTGGTCAGCCTGTCATCCAGCCAGGTCACCGGCTTTTGCGCGGGCGGGGGTGGCCGATTGTACGCGGTGACTGGAAATATCGGCAAGATTTTTTCCATCGGTCCGGAGCTGGCCGCGAGCGGAGTGTTCGAGAGCGACATTTTCGATGCGGGGGCGTTTTCTTATTGGGGGCGGCTCTCCTATTCGCCCAAGGAAAATAACAGCGTGGTGGTGGAGACGCGCAGCGGAAATTTGAACCGGGCACAGAAAAACTGGAACGAGTTCGCGCGGACGAGCGGCGGAAGAATCGTTTCGGCCCCCGCGCGGTTCCTGCAATACCGGCTGACCCTTTCTGGTCCAGGCGAGATTACGGAGGTCGACGTCGCCTATCAGATGAAGAACGTCGCGCCGGAGATTGAGGACATCGAGATTACTCCGGAGAATTACAAGTTTCCGGCTCCGTCGATGAGCGGGCCGTCCGGCAGCACGTCTCTGACGCTGCCGGCGCTGGGGCATCACGGCGCGTCGCCATCGTCGACGGGCGCGCCCGCGGGGGATTCGGGATCGTCGCCGGCGCTGACGTATGCGAAAGGCTGGATCGGCGTCCGCTGGCTGGCCACCGACGATAACGGCGACTCGATGCTGTTCAAAGTGGAGATTCGCGGCGCGAATGAATCGTCGTGGAAGCTGCTGCGGGATAAACTGCGCGAGCATTACTACAGTTGGGATTCGACTGCCTTCCCTGACGGCAAATATTTCGTGCGCGTCACCGCGACCGATGCTCCATCGAATCCTCCGGAGCAGGCTTTGACGGCGACGGCGGAGAGTGAGCCGTTTCTGATCGACAATGCGCCGCCCGAAATTACCGGGCTCACGGCGACCGCGTCCGCGGGCAAACTGGACATTCATTTCCATGCGAAGGATCCATTGAGCACGCTGGGCAAAGCGGAATATTCCATCAACGGCAGCGAATGGATGGTGGCGGAGCCGACCACGCGCCTGACGGATTCGGCGGAGCACGATTATCGCGTCGAAGCCGATCGCGCGCCGGGTGAAAATACCGTGGCGGTTCGCGTGGCGGACGACAACGACAATCAGGCTGTTGCTAAGATTGTCGTTAAATAATGTTGGTCTGGATGGCCCAGGGAACCGCGGCGATCGCGGTGCTGATGTTCCTGTTGTGGCTGGCCCATTTCCCTCTGCGCAACGCCGCGATCGTCGACGCCGGATGGGCGATCGGCCTGGCTCTGCTTGCGTTATTTTATGCGGTGCACGTCGTGGGGTATTGGCGGCGAACGCTGGTGCTGGCGGCGATGGCGATCATTTGGGGCGTGCGCCTTGGATTCCATTTTCTGACCCGCGCCGTCGGCCCCGAACAAGGGCGCTACGTCGAGCTTCGCCTGAAATGGGGATCGCACAGCGGGCTCAAATATCTCCTGTTCTTCGAATTTCAGGCGCTGCTGTGCGGAGTATTATCGCTGCCGTTCGCGCTCGCCATGCACGATCCCACGCAAACTCCAGAGGCTTTTGAAAACGCCGGCGCCGCTCTTTTCATCGTCGCCTTCCTGGGCGAGGTGATCGCGGACTCGCAGCTTGCTCGATTCAACCGCGATCTCAATAATTACGGCCGCGTATGCAAAGTCGGTTTGTGGCGCTATTGGCAGCATCCCAATTATGTTTTTGAATTTCTGATCTGGGTGTCGTTCGCGATCGTCGCATGGCCGGCCCAGAAAGGGTATCTGGGCCTGATTTCGCCGGCGCTGATTTTGTATTTCTTATACCGCGTATCGAGAATTCCGCCGGAGGACCAGGCGCCGCGGAAGACCAGCAAGGCGTTTCTCAAGTATGAGCGCGCCAGGTCGGGATTGGTGCTGTGGTTTCCCAATTACAGGTGACCCGCGTATAGTAAAAAGGTGGTCCGCGCAGTTTTAGCCCTTGCCTCGTCGCTTCCCCTTTTAGCGCAGGTCGATTTCGCGACGTCCATTCATCCCATACTTGAAACCCGCTGCGCGCCGTGTCATTCAGGCGTCAAACCGGCCGGAAATTTTTCCGTCGAAACGCGCGAGTCGATTCTAAGGGAGATCAAGCCATTCGCCGCGGCCGAAAGCGTGCTGTTGAGGCGTGTCAAGTCCGGCGAAATGCCTGCGGCGGGCGGGAAATTGAGCGACGCTCAGATCGCCAGCCTGGAAAATTGGATCGCCGAAGGCGCACCCTGGACGGACACGCGACCTCGGGAAACTACGGAATGGGTGTCCCCGATCAAGCCTCGCATCGTGGCTCTGCCCGAGAATTCCGCGGTCAATCCGATTGATAAATTTATCCCCGGCAATCATGAAGTAGTCGACGACGCGCTGTTCATCCGCCGCGCGACGCTCGATATCTGGGGCATGGTCCCATCCGCGGACGCCACTAAAAATTTCATCGCCGATAAAGATCCTGCCAAGCGCGAGAAGTTGATTGATTCGCTGCTCGCCGACAGCAAGAAGTACGCCGAGAACTGGATCAGTTTCTGGAACGACCTGCTGCGCAACGATCAGGGAGTCAACTACGCAGGCACCAGGAAGTCGATCACGCCGTGGCTGCTGCGCGCGCTCGAAAATAATATGCCGTTCAACGAAATGGCCTCGGCGCTGTTGAATCCCGTGAAGCCCGACGACCCGGAAGGCTTCCTGATCGGCGTCAACTGGCGCGGCGATATTAACGCCAGCCAGACTCCTTTCATGCAGGCGGCGCAGAACAGCGCGCAGGTTTTTCTGGGAGTGAATCTGAAGTGCGCGTCCTGCCACGACAGCTTCATCAATAAGTACAAGCTGAAGCAATCCTACGCGCTGGCGGCGATGTTCGCCGAGTCGAGCGACCTGGAACTGGTGCGCTGCGATGCGAAGACCGGCAAGCACACGGGTCCTGAATTTCTGTTCCCCGAAGTCGCCGTGAAACCCGCGAGCGATTCTCTGGCCGACCGCAGGAAGGCCGCCGCGCTCTCGTTCACGAGCCCTGAAAACGGGCGTTTTTCGCGGACCTTGGTGAATCGCTACTGGCAGCGGCTGTTCGGCCGCGGCCTGGTCCAAAACGTCGACGACATGGATGCCAAGCCTTCGAATCCGGATCTGCTCGACTGGCTCGCATCCGATTTCACGCAGCATAACTACGACTTGAAATATCTCATCCGCCTGATGATGACTTCGCGGAATTATGCGTTTCCCGCGACTCCTGAAAATCTGCGCCGCATGACCGCCGAGCAGTTCGCCGATTCCATCTCTGAAATTACCGGCGAGTGGCGCGTCTCGCAAACCGGGGCCAACGCCAAGTATGCGCGCGAATGGGAATTGAAATCGACACCGATGACGCGCGCCATGGGCCGCCCGATTCGCGATCAGGTTTTCACCACGCGTGAAGACGCCGCGACGACTTTGCAGGCGCTCGAACTGGTCAACGGCGATACGCTGGCCATCGAGCTGAAGCGCGGCGCGCTGCGCTTGCTGGGCGAGTTGCCGGACGCTCCGCAAAATCTTTTCGACAGCCGGACGATGAATAAGGGATCGAAGCCTTTAGACGTCGATATTACCGGCGCGAAGCAGCTGTGGCTGCTGGCGGACGATGCCGGCTGCTATGACCCCACGCGAACGGTCGCGGGATGGATCGACCTTAAAGTCGATGGCAAGCCGGTCGCCGACCTGGCCAGCATCGCGAAGCCGTCGATCGCCACGCTGACCACCGATAAAGTGATTCATGAAAGATCGATCATCGCGCCCGTCGGTTCGCTGATTCTCTATCCGATCGAGGGGCTGGGTTTGAAGCGGCTCACCGGAGCCGTCGGCATCGACGACGCCGCGCGCTCGAGCGACATCAATCCCAACGTGCGTTTCTTCGTCTTCACCGAAAAGCCCGACCTGGAGCGGCTGCTGCGCGTTTCGGGCGATCCTCCGACGCCTCTTGAGACCCCTACGCGCGACGCCAAAGTTCTGATCGACCGGCTGTTTTGGGAAGCTCTGTCGCGCCGTCCGAATCCGCGCGAGGCCGCCGTGGCGACTAAACTGTTAGTTAGGGATGGAAAGGTCAGCCAAGGCGGGCTCGAAGACCTGATCTGGAGCCTGATCATGCATCCGGAGTTTCAATATGTTCAGTAATTCCCGCCGCGATTTCATGCGCGCGTCAGCGGGCGCAACCCTCGCAGCTTTGACCGGCAGCGAAGCGCGTCTGCTTGCCGGACCTAAAATCGAACCTCGCGCCGATTCCGTGATCCTGCTGTGGATGGCCGGAGGCATGGCGCAAACCGAGACGTTCGATCCCAAGAAATACACGCCCTACGAACCCGGCCTTGCTTCGGATAAAGTGCTGAGCACGTTTCCCAGCATCGATACGGTGGTCGACAATATCAAAATTTCGCAAGGCCTGGATAACATCGCGCAGATTATCGATCGGGGCACGCTGATCCGCTCGCACAGGGTCGGCGACCTCGGATTTATTCTGCATTCGCGCCATCAATATCACTGGCACACGGGCTACGCGCCTCCGCAATCGGTGGCCGCTCCGCACATGGGCGCCGTTATTTCGCGAACGCTGGGGCCGCGCAATCCCGACCTGCCCGCGTTCATCGACGTCGGACAAAATATTGAAATCGGCGGCGAAAGCGACGGCCTCAAGGCGTTTCACACCGCCGGATTTTTGGGCAGCGAGCACGGACCGTTTTTCATCACCGATCCGAAGGACGCGGCATCGTCGACGCGTCCGTCAGAGTACGTCGGCGCTACGCGATTCGCTTCGCGCTACCAGCTTTATAAAGAGCTGGTCGAGGGCGGCAGCTTCCAGCAGGAGAGCCTGCGCCGGTCGATCGACAATGCGCATCGACTGCTGAACTCGAAAGCCGCGAAGGCTTTCGACCTGTCGCTCGAGCCGCAGAAGAGTTTTGATAAGTACAATACCGGTCGTTTCGGCCAAGGCTGCCTGCTGGCGCGAAGGCTGGTCGAGCAAGGCGCGAGATTCGTCGAAGTGACCAGCGAATACATTCCTTTCCGCTACTGGGACACGCACGAAAATGGGCACACGCGCGCTGCCGGAATGAAGCAGTCGATCGATATGCCGGTGGCGCAGTTGATTCGCGATCTTGAAGATCGAGGTCTACTGAACCGCACGCTGGTGATCCTCGCGTCGGAGTTCGGGCGCGACATGATCTGCGAGGGCAAGCCCGGCCAGGAAGTGAAAAACCAAGTGGATCAACCGCCGGTCATGACGGAGCCGAAACACTACGGCATGCACCGCCATTTCACCGAAGCGGGCAGCGTGCTGATGTTCGGCGGCGGAGTGAAACGCGGCTTCCTTTACGGCAAGACAGCGGAAGAACGGCCCTGCCGGATCCTGGAGAATCCGGTGACGATCGAAGATCTGCACGCGACAATTTATCATGCGCTGGGCATCGCGGCAGATACTGCGTACGAAGTCGAGAAGCGTCCGTTTTATGTGACGAAGGACGGCAAAGGGAAAGCTGTGATGCCGCTGTTCGCTTAAGCGGCGTCGCTGATTCGTACTTCAATCTTCTTGCCGATGGCCCGGAAGGCTGCTTCGATCTGATCGAAACGCGAAGCGTGATCCAAGTCGAAGAGGCGTTCTACATTGGTCTTCGGAATCCCAATGCGGCGCGCCAGCTCGGCCTTCTTAACCCCTGACGCCTGAAACGCGGAATAGAGTTCAGCCTTCGCTGACTCCAGAACCGGCAGCGAGATCAACCGGTAGTTCTTTCCACGATGTTTCCTGGCGCGAGGAAGATCTTCCCGTCGCTTCATCATTTCACTAACGATGCTCCGAAGCAGATCCTCAGCCATGTCCATGGCTTCCTCGAGTGTTTCCCCCTGCGTGGCGCCGTGACCCAGGTCAGGAAAGGTCACCACAAACCCATCGTGCTTAAAATCGGGTTCAAATAGTGCGTCATAGCCAAACATGAACTTCCTCACATTCTGAGATCGAGCGCCTTGAGAATGGAGCTCAGCGTACCGGGCTTGATCTCTTTCTTGGGCTGCCGAGGGATGAAACTAAAGCGACCACGGCGGAAAACTTTCGTGTGCTTTTTGCCTTCCTCGAAGGTGCATCCTTCCCTTGCCAGCCACCGCCGCAATTCATTCGCGGTCACGATCTATAGTAATCACAAATGATTACCACGTCAAGTCCTCCCGGAACTGATCTTACGGCTTCTTCCGAAAATCCGGAGCGCTCGCCAAAGAACAGTTGTTGCAGTGGTCGTAGCTGATCACGCGCGTCAGCAGCCATACGCCGTCCCGGAATTTCCCACAGCATGGTGAACCGCGCCGCCCCGCTGCCGTCCGGGCACTTTCCCATCTTCGGGTCGCAAAACAAATGGATGCCGGTCTCCACCGCGCCGTAACCCTTTAATGGATAAACCTTCAAAGTCCCGGGAACCAGGTCGCGATGAACCTTTCCGCAGATGTTGGTTTTCACCGCGTCGATGGTGCTCTGCGCTCCCCGGCTCAACCCGGTTTGATCGTGATAGAACTCCAGATCGTCCGCCAGCAGCGACGCAAACTTTTCCATGTTGCAGGTGTTGTAGGCGTCGAACAGAGCCGTATCCAATGCCGAGACGGTCTTAAAAAGGTCGTCGCTCTGCGCGAACGCGGCGGGCAGGAATAGCAGGAACGCAAGTGTACGCATAAGTCACTCTACGCGTCCCACGCTCGAAATGTTCCCCGAGCCGCGAGTGTTATCATGCCCCCATGTTTCGCTTGGCCCTTTTGCTCGCGCTGCCCTTGTCCGCTCAACCTCTACTGGTGGTCTCGATCGACGGCATGCGCCCCGAGTACGTCCTGCAAGCCGATGAGCATGGCCTCAAAATCCCTCATCTGCGCCGCATTTTAAAAGAAGGAGCCCATGCGAGCGGGGTCCGCGGCGTGCTTCCGACGGTTACCTATCCCAGCCACACTACGATTCTCACCGGCGTCTGGCCCGCGAAGCATCACATTTATTCCAACGTGGTTTTCGATCCTCTGGACCGCAATCTCGCCGGCTGGATGTGGTACGCGGAGGACATCGCCGTTCCCACTTTGTGGCAGGCGGCGTCGAAAGCGGGACTGGTAGTCGGCAGCGTGAGTTGGCCGGTCAGTGTCGCCGCCGCGGGAATTACCTACAACGTGCCCGAGTACTGGCGGGCGCCGAAATTTCCCGGCGAAGATGTGAAGTTGCTGCGCGCTCTCAGCACGCCCGGTCTGATGGCCGAAATCGAGAAACAAGCGGGACCCTATGTGACCGATCTCGATGACGCCGAGCAAGGCGACCGTCAGCGTACCCTCTACGCCGCCGCGATTCTAAAGAACAAGCACGCTCAGTTCATGACCGTGCATCTGGCATCGCTCGATCACCTGGAACATGCCGCCGGTCCGTTCAATCCCGAAGCCAACGCCGCGCTCGAAAAAATCGACCAGGAGGTGGGCGAGCTGGAGGACGCGGCCCCCGGCGCCATCGTCTGCGTTTTGTCCGATCATGGCTTCACCCGCACCGACCACAGCTTCAACATAATCGCGGCGTTCGTCGAAGCAGGCCTGATTACCATGACCAATAAAAAAGTCACGTCCTGGACAGCCTACCCGGATCTTGAAGGGGGTTCCGCCGCCATCATTTTGAAAGACGAGAGCAGCCGCGATAAAGTCGATAGGCTGCTGCGCCGCCTGGCGGCCGATCCGAAAAACGGCATCGCTCATATTCTCACGCCCACGCAAATCGCCCAGTTCGGCGGACGTCCGGACGCTACTTTCTGGGTGGACATGCAGTCCAATTTTTCCGTGGTGGCAACCGACCGCCCTAATAAAGTTGGAGGCACGCACGGCTACGCGCCCTCAAACCCGGAGCTGCGCGCATCCTTCTTCATCGCCGGCCCCAAGATCAAAACCGGCCTCAACCTGGGCGACATCGACATGCGCAGCATCGCCGCGACTCTAGCGAAGGCCATGGGCGTGCCGTTTCCCTCCGCCGACCTCCCGGCCCTCCCCGTGTTCAAATAACCTCCATGCCCAACATCGTCGTCATCGGCAGCGCGAATATCGACCTGACCACTTTTACCGACGAATTTCCGCGTCCCGGCGAAACCATTTTCGGCCGCGATTTTTCTCTGGGCTTCGGAGGCAAGAGCGCGAACCAGGCCGTGGCCGCGCGCCTCTGCGGAGCGGATGTCGCCATGGTCGCCCGCGTGGGCGACGACATGTTCGGCGAAGCCACCGTCAAGAACTTTCAATCCTTCGGCATCGATACCAGCCATGTTTCGATCACGCCCGGAGCTTCGACCGGCGTCGCGCCGATCTTCGTCGAGAGCAACGGCCAAAATCGAATCCTGGTGGTGAAAGGCGCGAACGACCGGTTGACTCCGGAAGATGTGTATGCCGCGGAAGACGTCATTTCTCGGGCGAAAATGATCGTTTTAGGGCTGGAAATCCCTCTTAAAACATCGCTTTTTGCATTGAAGTTCGCGCGGGAACATGGGATTAAAACGATTTTCAATCCCGCCCCGGCCCAGGTTCTGGACTTGAACGAACTCGCTGTGGCCGACTATGTCATCCCAAATGAGACCGAAGCCGAGATCCTCAGCGGGATGCCCGTTCGCGATTTGGATGAAGCTCGTCAGTGCGCCGCGAAGCTTCGCGAAGCCGGACTGCGTCGCATCGTGATCACGCTTGGCGCAAACGGGTCGCTGTTCGAAGACCACCATGTCGCGGCATTTCCCGTCGAGGCCGTGGACACCACCGGCGCGGGCGACGCCTTCATCGGAAGCCTCGCCGTTTTCCTTTCGAGCGGATACAGCGAATTAGAAGCGATCTCGCGAGCGAATCTCTATGCGGCTCTCTCGACTCTGTCGGTAGGGACCCAGAAATCCTTCGTCAGCCTGGATCGATTTAATGAAGAGTGGCGGCGCCGATCAGGATGAGACCGCTCGCATAGCCGATGAACATCAATGCAACGTAGAACATCGTCCCTGTAGGAGCAGCCGCGAATTCGCGCCAGATCAGTACGCCCCAGATCGCGGCTACCAGCGTGGCGCCTTGGCCGAGCGCGTAGGAAATCGCGGGTCCGGCGACGTCTGAAGCGATGACGTTCATACACAATGCGACCATCCAGATGCATCCGCCGAGTATGCCGATCAAATGGAGCTTCGTACTGCCGCGAAAATAATCGGCGTAGGAAAATCCGCCGGTCCTCATGAAAACGGTATTGAAAACGATGTTGCTGAGCAGCACGCCCGCGCCGAAGAAAACCAGCGCTACATAAGGAGTCAGCTTCGCGGGCCCGATGGCGCGCATTAATTGAGGATAGAAGAGTCCCATAATGCAGCCGGCTACAATCGAGAAAATCAGTCCGCGCAGGCGATGTTTGCCTCCGGAGTGCGGCAGCCTGCTATGGGCCGCCGCGGACATGATCATCGCGAATACGATGAGCGCCACGCCGCCAAACAGAAGCGACGGGTTGCCCTTGGGTTCGAGCAGATAATTTACTACGGTGCCGATCACCAAAGCCAGTCCGATGCCGACCGGGAAGGCGACGGACATGCCGGCCGCATCGATGGCAACGACTAACAGAAGATTCGCGAGGTTGAAAATCGCGCCGCTGATGAGCGCGGGAATTGTAGAGGCTCCGACGATCGTGAAGCTGCCTCCGAAGAGTGCGAACAGCAGTGAAAAGAGAAAAACGCCGATCGAGTAGTCCCAATAGAACAATTCGAAGGGCCACTTTTCCTTGCCCGCGAGTTTTTGCGTGTTGGCCCAGGAACCCCAGCCGAGCATGGTGACGACGCAGAACGAAATTGCCAGCGGCAGGGTCATATCGCCGCAACCAGTTTGGCTAACAAGGCGGTGCGATCCGCGATCCGATTGATCAGGATGCTTTCGTTCGACGCATGCGCGCCTTCGCCCACGGCTCCTAGACCGTCGAGGGTCGGGATGCCGAGCGCGGCGGTGAAGTTTCCATCGGATCCTCCGCCGGTCGACGATTCCTCCAGCGTCACGCCCAATTCGGCGGCGAGTTTCTCGGCTGTTTGATACAATTTGCGCACGCCCGCGGACCGCTCCATCGGCGGACGATTCAAGCCTCCGGTGACCTCGACGGTGCAGCGCTTATCGAACGGCTTCAACGAACTGAATTTCTTCTCGAGATAGACGCGGTCGTGATCGCGCGGCGCACGGATGTCCACTTCGGCGCGGCATTCGGCGGGAACGACGTTGCTGCGCGTGCCTCCTTGAATCACTCCGGGGCTGACGGTGACGCCGCGGTCGAGCTGAGTGAATCCGGCGATGCGCTCCAGTTGACGGGCCATTTCTAAAATCGCGTTCGCGCCATTCGAAAAATCGACTCCGGCGTGAGATGCCTTGCCGCGCACGGTGATTGTGTAATCGCCGACTCCTTTGCGCGCGGTTTTGAGTTTGCCTTCGAGACCGGTGCCGGGTTCGAGCACCAGCACCGCGCTGCTCACTCTGGCGGCGTCCTCAGTTAAAGCGCGTGAAGATTCGCTGCCGACTTCTTCATCCGAATTGACTTGCAGCACGACTTTCTTCGAAACGGGCACGTCCATTTCGCGCAGCGCCCGCATGGCGAAGATGAAAAACGCGATGCCGGCTTTCATGTCCAGCACGCCGGGTCCCCACAATCGGCCTTTCTGTTCGCGAAAGGGCATCGTGCGAAGAGTGCCGAGCGTCCAGACAGTGTCCGAATGGCCGAGCGCGAGGATCTGACCGTCCTTCTTCGAGCCCGGCAGATTGAATTCGACGCGGACATTATTGGCTGGGAACTTCTTCACCTTCGCGACATCCGCGACGCAGTCTGACAGCAGCTGAACGAAACGTTCGATTCCGGGCGGATGATCGCTCGGTGACTCGCATTCCACGAATTCGCGAGTCAAAGATATGATTTCCTTCTGCTTCGCGCGAGCATAGCGGAGATAAGAATCCATAGAATGGCAAGTATGACACGAGAGGCAGTGATCGTCACGGGAGCGAGCCGAGGCATTGGAGCAGCGGTTGCTCGCCTGGTGGGCGCGAATGGATATCCGGTGGCGGTGAATTATGCGAAGAATAAATCGGCTGCCGACGAAGTGGTGCGGGCCGTCGTTTCCGCGGGCGGACGAGCGGTTGCGATACAAGGCGACGTCGGCCATGAGACGGACATCCTGCGATTATTCGAGACGGCGGAGAAAGAATTTGGGTCGATTGGCGGCCTGGTGAACAACGCAGGCGTTACAGGCGGCTTCGCTCGCGTGGAGAAAGTGACGGCGGACGCGATCGCGCAGGTGCTCGCAGTAAACGTGACGGGCGCGATGTTGTGCGCGCGGGAGGCAGTGCGGCGGATGTCGACCAGGTTGGGCGGCAAGGGAGGCTCGATCATAAACGTTTCCTCGCTGGTCACGCGCACCGGCGGCGCGGGGGAGTGGGTGCATTACGCAGCGTCGAAAGGCGCGGTGAACAGCTTCACGATCGGCCTGGCGCGCGAAGTGGCGGAGGAGGGATTCGAGTGAACGCGGTAGCTCCGGGGCTGATCGAGACGGATCTGCATGCGGACAGTGGAGCTCCGGACCGTCTTGAGAAATTTAGGCCGATGATTCCGATGAAGAGGCCGGGGACGGCGGAAGAAGTGGCGGAAGGAGTGTTGTGGCTGCTCTCGGATGCGGCGTCGTATGTCACGGGGTCGATATTGGAAATGGGCGGAGGGAGATGACCGGCCTCCTTCGCAGAAGAAGCGGGAGGCCGGCCGCGATTAGCGCAATCCGCCGGCGAGAAGCGGGCTGAAACTCTTGGGCTCCGGCTCGGGCAGGCGCAGCTTTTTCAACGATGCCAGATGCAACAGCACAGAGAGGGGCACGAGAAAAACTGGAATCATCGCCAGCGGGAACGCGCTGACCAGTTGATTGGGCCTGTCGAGCGCCAGCATCTGAACGGGCGAAGGCGACGTCAGGAAGCCGGTGGTTACCGCGACAATCAAATCAGTGAGACCCAGTAGATTCCAGGCGCGCACCAAGCCCGCCGATCCATGCGCTCGGCGCATATAAGCGATGCCTGCCACCGGCGCCAGCAGGCCGACAATCACGTCGCCGATTCCGGCGGGCCACGCAAACTCCCCTGGCAAGTACCCGGCCGCGTAGAGCGTGAGGAAGATCGCGCCCTCCACTCGATAGAACTGGATCGTGACGATCCAACTTTGCGGGATCACATCGACGACGCGCCTTACTAGGGGCGAGCTCCGGAACATGACGACGCCGGCCGCGATGGGGATCAACAAACCGAAGGGGATGGTGGGGATGCGGGTAAGCGACCCTTGATAAAAGCCCGACCAGGTGAGTAGCAGCGAGGCGAAGAACCATAAGGCCAACAGGCTCGAAACACCCCAAAAAGCGCGACTGCGGTCGCGGGCGTCCCATCCGGAACGCCGGAGGACGCGGTGTAATCCAAATACGATCGCGGCAACAGTTGCGGCACTTCCGATCATTATCTCCGGAACCAGATACCCGGGCGTCGGTGAATTCATGTTTTCGATCTCCTTTGCGGATATAGACGCATATACATCTAATTGGTCGCTGGAAAAACACTGCGTGTGATAAAATAAATGTAGATACAGGTATCTGGGAGGCTATGCCAAACAATCCCGCAATCCATCCAAAGGTCCGGTTGCCGTGTGCATGCGCCAATCTGCGCAGGGCGAGCCGGGTGGTGACCCAGTATTACGACGCCTTTTTGCGCCCCAGCGGCCTGCGCGTAACGCAGTTCACGCTGTTACAAGCATTGGTCCACGCACCGGAGATTTCGCAGAAACAACTCTCGGAGCTCCTCGCAATCGACAGCACGACGCTGACCAGAACCCTGGCCCCGCTGCGCAGGAAAGGATGGTTACGCTCACGGTCCGCAGAGGATCGGCGGGAGTCGCGGCTGGCTTTGACGGCGGCGGGGATGCGGGAATATAAGCGCGCCTTGCCGCACTGGCAGAAGGCCCAAAAGGGTCTGGAGCAGGCGTTAGGGAAGGAACTCTGGAATCATTTAGAGGAAGCGGCGGTGCGGACGGCCGGAATTGCGATCGAGGCGCATGGCGCTGCATAGTAACGCTATACTGGTCCAATTGCATGCCTGTGATGGATATCCAGCAGATCTGGGACATCCTTCCTCACCGCTACCCGATGCTGCTGGTGGATCGCATCGAGGAGTTGGAGGCGGAACGTGTTGTCGGGATCAAGAATGTCACCATTAACGAGCCGTTTTTTGCCGGTCATTTTCCCGATATTCCGGTGATGCCCGGAGTTTTGATTATTGAGGCGATGGCGCAGGTGGCGGGGATTCTGGTGTTGAGCTCCATTCCGGAGCGCAAGACCAAACTGGTGCTGCTGGCCGCGGTGAATGAGGCGAAGTTTCGCCGGCCGGTGGTTCCAGGGGATCAGCTGCGCATCGAAATGAAGGTCATCAAGCGCAAGGCGACCATCGCGAAGATGAACGGCGTCGCGACCGTCAACGGCCTGGTGGTGGCGGAGGCGGAAATGATGTGCAAGCTGGCGGATCGCACCGATCGCATCTGATTTCCTGGCATGGCGATACATCCGACCGCGATTGTCGATTCGAATGCACGCGTGGCGGCGGCGGCCGAGATCGGTCCTTACTGCGTGATCGGCTCCGATGTCTTCATTGGGCCCGGAACAAAACTGATGGGCCATGTTTTTATGGAGGGTCCGCTTACCGTCGGCGCGGATAACGTATTTTTCCCCTATTCGAGCGTAGGCGTCGCTCCGCAGGATTTGAAATATCGGGGCGAGCGGAGCGAAACACGCATCGGGCATCGCAACAGGATTCGGGAGTTCGTCACCATCCATCGCGGTACGGAGGGCGGGGGAATGGTGACGTCCATCGGCGATGACAATCTGCTGATGGCGTATGTTCACGTGGCGCACGATGTGCAGATTGGCCATCGAACGGTGCTGTCGAATGCGGCGACGCTGGGTGGCCATGTGACCGTCGGGGATTGGGCGGTGATCGGCGCCTCGACCGGGGTGCATCAGTTTTGCAGGATCGGAAAACACGCGATTATTGGGGGATATAGCGTGATTACGCGCGACGTGCTGCCGTTTTCAAACACGGTTACCGAGCGCGAGGCCAAGGTATTCGGAGAGAACGCGACGGGGATGAAGCGGCGCGATTTTTCGAGTGAGGCGATCGACGGGCTGCATAAGGCGTTCCGTTTGCTGACGCGCTCCGGGCTGAACACCACCCAGGCGGTCCAGCGAATCATGATCGAGATTCCGCCCGATACATGAAGTGAATGAGCTGCTCGATTTCATCCGCACTTCGGAGCGCGGATTCATAAAATAAGATGCGCTACGGGCTGATTGCCGGCAATGGCCGATTCCCGGTGCTCGCGCTCGAGGCCGCGCGGACCGCCGGCATCGAGGTAGTGGCGATTGGCATCAAGGAAGAAGCGTCGCCGGAAATTGAGACGCTCGCCGCGCGCTGCTACTGGATTTCGCTGGGCGCGCTGGGCAAGCTGATCGACATCTGCCACAAGGAGCGCATCACCCAGCTGATGATGTGCGGGCAGGTGAAGCACGCGAAGATCTTCTCGTCAATCGTTCCGGATTGGCGCCTGGCGAAGCTGCTGCTGAACATCGAAACGAAAAACACTGAGGGGCTGATCGGCGCGATCGCGCGGGTGTTGGGCGATGAAGGCGTGGAGCTGGTGGATTCGACGCTGCTGCTGAAAGATCTGCTCGCGACCGAAGGGACTTTGACGCGGCGGAGGCTCACGGCGGATGAAGCGCGCGACATTGAATACGGGCGGCGTATTGCGAGCACGCTCGCGGGGATCGACGTCGGGCAGAGTGTCGCGATCGCGGACCGGGCTTGCGTGGCGGTGGAGGCGATGGAGGGAACCGATGCGATGCTGCGGCGCGCGGCGTCGCTGGTCGAAGGAAAGCCTCTGCGGCTGGTAAAGGCTTCGAGGCTGAGGAAGCATCTGCTGTTCGACGTTCCGGTGGCGGGTCCGCAAACCATCGACATTATGAGAGAGACTGGGACGACGGCTCTTGCGATCGATGCGACGCGTACGCTGCTGATCGACCGGGATGAAATTCTGGCTCGCGCGGACGCCGCGGGGATCGCGATTGCGAGTTATTTGCCGGAGGAGTAAACATGGCTCATGTGAAATCGCTGCGCAAACATCTGGTCTATTTATTGACCAAGGGCGGAGCGCACGCAACGTTCGAAGAGGCGGTGAAGGACGTGCCGGCGGCGGCTCGCGGGAAGGTTCCGGAGGGCGCGCCGCATACGTTATGGGAGCTGCTGGAGCACCTGCGGATCACGCAAGCCGACATTTTGAAGTTCAGCACCGATGCGAAACATAAGTCTCCGAAATGGCCGAGGGGTTATTGGCCGAAGACGCCGACGCCGCCGAGTGCGAAGGCTTGGGACAAGAGCGTGAAGGATTTTCTGGCCGATCGGGACGCGATGTGCAAGCTGGTGGAAAAGAAGTCGACAGAGCTGTTCGCGGAGATACCGCACGGCGAGGGGCAAACGATTCTGCGCGAGGCGATGCTTGCGGCGGATCATAACTCCTACACGGTGGGAGAGATGGTGCTGACGCGGAGGATCCTGGGGGTCTGGAAGACGAAGTAAAGAGCCGCATCCCCAGGCTGGTTAGAGAAGAGTTACTCCAGGATTTTCTTCTTCTTAATCCAATCGATCACCATGTCGCGCTGCATGCCGGCGGTTTTGGGGAAGGCCAGGCCGCTGACGCTTAGTTCATCATTCGAGGCCTGATTGGCGGCGGCGAAATCTGTGATCGCCAGGGTGTACTCGCGGCCGGGATCGATGGTGTGGCCTTCGCGGACCTTGGGCGGGAGCTGGCTGCCTTTGAATTTTCCGACCACTACGGCGTTATCGAAGGGCAGAATATTCCAGACAGTGCGCGCGAGGATCGTACCGGCGGGGATCACATCGCGGACGTTGCCGAGATTGATCCAGGCGAGGTCGCTGCCGGTTTCTTCGGCCATGGCGCGCTCGATCAGCACTTGCAGATCTTTCTTCTCGAAGCGCCGCTTGGCTTCTCCGATGGGCACGTCGACGATCTTCGAAACTTTCGCTTCCCATTGAGCGATCTCGGCGGCGATTTTCGGATCGGGCGTGATTTTCTTCGAGTCGATGGGAATGATTTTCCATTCGGCGGACTTGAGTTTGTGCGCGGTCACGTCGACTTGTAAATCGAGGCGGCCGAGTTCGACTCCATAGGCGTTGACGAGAGCGCCGACGCGTCCGTTGAAGTTGTGGAGCTTCGCGTATTCCTTGTGCGCGTGGCCTACGATGGCGACGGAGACTTCGGGGACTTGTTGCAGAATCGCGTCGGCCTCCTCGTCGTGGATATGGCCGAGGACGACGATCAGATCGGATTCATTACGCAGCTCCGCGGCGTATTTGCGAACGGTTTCGACAACGGGGAGCACGTGCCAGGGTCCCATCTTATCGGGCGTCGCGAAGTTTCCGACCAGGTCGCCGAGCACGACGCCGATGACGGCGACGCGGATACCGCCGACTGTTTCGATCACGTAGGGCTTGCCGGTCAGGAAGGCGCCATGGGCGTCGACGACGTTCGCGGAAACGATGGGGAACTTCGCGGCTTTGACGAAATCCTGGATGCGCTGCCAGCCGTAATCGAACTCATGGTTGCCGAGGGTTGAGACGTCGAAGCCCAGACGGTTCGCAATCTCGTAAATTGGCAGACCTTTAAATAGGGTCGAAACCGGAGTACCTTGCACCAGATCTCCGGCGTTGAGATAGAGGCTGGCGGTGCCGAGGGCGCGCTGTTCACGGACGGCGGTGGCGAGATACGCGAGTCCGCCCATGCCGTGATCGTCGGGAAGGAGATGGGCGTGGAGATCGTTCGAGTGGAGAATCGTGAGCGGACGGATGTCCTGCGCGCGAGTGAGCAGCGCAAACAGGACGAGTGTAAGGAGACGCATGTGCTACTTCAGCCAGGTGACTTTTTGTGGCGTCGCCTGATCGCAGGCGATGGAATCGGTGACGCCCGACGAAATCATGGCGCAGGCGTTGTTGGTCGCGGTGCGCAGCGCGAATTCCTCGGTGGATCCGGAAGCGGTGCGGCAGGACGTGTTGCCTTTGAACTCCATGCAGACTTCGACGCGATGCTTGGCGAGCGACACGGTCGAGTAGTAGAGCGCGCCGACGATCACCAGCAGAAATACGACGCCGATGAGGGCGGCTTTTTTCACAGAATGGGCTCCGTGAAAAACGATCCCATGCGGCGGAATTTTTCGTAGCGCTCGTCAATGAGCTGCTGTTCGGTGAGGCCGGTCAGCTCAGAAAGTCCGATGCGGAGCATGAGGCGCAGGGCGTCGGCGGCGTTGTCGGGATCGGTGTGCGCGCCTTCGCCGGGCTCGGGCACGATGCCGTCGATCAATCCGAGGCCCAGCAGATCGGGCGCGGTGAGCTTCAATGCGGCGGCGGCCAGCGCGGCTTTACCCGAATCGCGATAGATGATGGCGGCGCAGGATTCAGGTGAAATGACGCTGTAGACCGAGTTTTCCATCATATAAACACGATTGCCGACGCCCAAGGCGAGCGCGCCTCCGCTGCCTCCTTCGCCCACCACGACGACGATAATCGGCACGCTGAGACGCGACATTTCGCGGAGATTCTGGGCGATGGCTTCGGCTTGGCCTCGCTCCTCGGCATCGATGCCGGGGTAGGCTCCGGGGGTATCGAGCAGGGTGATGATGGGGCGGGAAAACTTCGCGGCCATTTCCATCAGCCGCATGGCTTTGCGGTAGCCTTCGGGCTTGGGCATGCCGAAATTCCGGAACAGTTTCTGCTTGGTGTCGCGGCCTTTCTGCTGGGCGGCGACCATCACGGGCTTGCCTTCAAACCAGGCCATGCCGGCCACGATCGAATGATCGTCGCCATAGGCGCGGTCGCCGTGAAGCTCCTGAAAATTGGTGAAGATGCGCTGGATGTAATCGAGCGAATGCGGGCGCTTAGGATGGCGCGCGAGCTGCACGCGCTCCCAGCTGGGGTTGGTGATGGGGGGAGACTGCTGGTCTGCCATGATGACGCTAAGTTTAGAATACCTTACCGGTCTGGATCAGCGCGGCGGGGCAGGTCGGGGACCTGCCCTACTTCGGGGCTGGTGGGTTCGTTCTGTATTTTTGCCGCTGGTCGCGGCTCCGTGGGTTCGTTTGGTACTGGGGAGGGCAGGTCGGGAACCTGCCCCACTTTGGGTTCGTTTGGTAATTTTGAGCGGAGTAAGAGGAGTTGTTTTAAGGCCTTGTCGAATGAGCGGTTTAGGTGGCCTTCGTAGCGGAGCAGGACGGTCAGGGTGGTGCTGTAATTGGCGAATTTTTGGAAGACCCAGGCGGCGGATTTGTCGCGCTCCTGCATTTCTTCGTCGAACAGGCTCGCTTCGAAGGTCAGCACGCGGCGGAGGCGCCAGCGGGAGATCGCCATTGTTTCTACCAAGTCGGTTTCTACGGGGGTTCTGGGGTGGAACTGGTCCATGTAGTCGGCTAGTAGTTGTTGGAAGTCTTCTTTCGATTCTCCGGGTAGGAGGATCGGGGCGGAGGCCAGGCCGTGGCGGCGGGCGTTGGTGGAAGATCTCGCTTTTCCTTCGGGGGTGACGGGGCCTTTGGATTTGGCTCCGTTGATTCGGGCGGTTTCGGATTTCAGGTTGGATGTCATGAGTTACTCCGCTGTTAGGGTGGGGGGACGGAAGGGAGCTATCCGGGATCTGCGCGCGGGAAGTTATGGGAGGGATTGGGGAAAAAAAGTTGGGAGTGGGGGGACGGAGAGCGTTGGGCGATCGGTGCTTGGGGAAAAGAAAATTAGTTGGTTAGTTTGAGGGTTGCGGGGGCGCTGGGGATTCCGCCGATGGTTACTACTACCGGCTGCGGACCGGCGGGGAGGCCGCTCGGGACCTGCACGTTCAGCTGCGTCACTCCTACGAGTCCGGGAGGGATGCCGAGAAAATCGATGGGGGCATTGAGGCCGCCGATGGTTACGGTGGTAACTCCGACGGGTTTGGGAAACGATGTAGAAGATGAGGCTGGCGCGGCTCCGGTGGAGATGGCGGGCGAAACGGCTCCGGCTCCGGTGATGTAGAACGCGATTTCCTGGCCGGTGGCGGCGGTCGCGGTGGGGACCAGGGCGCCGGTGGAATCGGTGAAAATTCCAGGTGCGGCGGCGGCCATCTGGAAGGGCTGCGTGGTTACCTGTCCATTGTTATTGATGCTGAGGACGGCGGTGCCGCTGGACGCGGTTTCGTAGGGGATCTGCACGTTAAGCTGGCCCGGGCCGACGTAATAGAGAGGGGCCGCGACTCCGTTTATCAGCGCTTCCACTCCGAGGGTGGAGAGGGGCAGAGGGACGGCGGAGGCGCTTTGGGTCGAGGGCGAGAGCTGGGTTCCGAATACGCTGAGGATGGAGCCGGGGGCGAAGGTGGATTTGAAACTGGCTCCATTGGCGACGGAGGCGATCGCCGGAGTCGAAGTCGAGCCGGATCCGGAGGACGCGACGCTGACTGCGACGGAGCTGCTGGAATTGTTGTAAGTCGCCGTCACCGTACCGGGTCCGATGGGCAGCGCGGAGCCGTTCACAGCCATGGTCGCGGTGGCTGTTCCGGCCGACCCGGTGAGAGCGGCGGTTCCCAACGAAGCTCCGTCGATCGCGAACGAAACCGAGCCGAGCGGCGTGGTTCCATCGGTCGAGGTCAATGTGGCCGTTAAATAGACGATCTGATTGGGGGCGACCGCGCTTAAATTGCTATGCAGAGTGACGGTAGTGATGGGCGTCGGAGTGACAGGCGGGGTGACGGTGCCGCCGCTCCATGCAGCGATCAGTTTGTAAGCGTCGACGGTGCCGAGTCCGGTGGCCTGGTCGTAGCCTGCGCCGGCTGAGAATCCGACGGGAGTCGTGCCGCAGTTGGGCGATCGGCGGGAGCAGGGGATGGTGACGATATTATTTCCAGTGGTAATGTCGTGAAACACGCCGGAGCTCCAGCCTGCCGAGGCGAGCGCGTATAAGTTGGGATTGATATTACCCACGCCGCTCGAGCCGAGCGCCTGATTGAGAAGCACCGTGACTCCAGCGAAGGAGGGTGCGGAAACCGAGGTGCCTCCGAAGACCTGGAGGCTGCCGCCGGTATACACGTAATAGCCGTCATGGTCGGCCGACGCGCTCATCGAAATGTCGGGGACGTGGCGCGCGTTGTCGCTGGGCACGCCGGGAGCGGTTTGCCAGGAAGGCTTGGTGAACAGCACGCTCGCGCCGCCGCCGCTCGCTGAAGGCGATCCATCTAGGGCGCTGTCGTTCCAGGCGGTTTCGGGAATATAAGAGAGAGCCGATGCTCCATTGGCTCCGTTGGTGGGCGCCCAGTAAGTGCCGGAGCCTTCGACGAACTCCGTGCCGCCCATGCTGGTGACGTACGGCAAGGCTCCGGGCAGGTCGACGGAAAGGCCGGGATTTTGGGTATCGCCGCAATCGGCTCCGCCATCGTCGCCCGAGGCGGCGAGCCAGGTCATCCCCTGCGCGTTGGCCTGCTGGCCCCACTGTTGAAAGGAGGTTACGTCCGAAGAAGGAGTTTCGAGCTCGCAGCTGCCGTAGCTGACGCTGACCACCGGCGCGAGTTTCTGATCGATGGCGTATTGCACCGAGGTGAGCGCGTCGTTGGAATAGACAAAAATAATGGTCGCGTTACGGGCGACGGCGCCGGACCATTCCAGGTCCAGATCGGCCTCGGCGAGATCGCCTGAAGCGGACTGGACGCCGGGATTTTTAGAGCCGGGGACCAGCAGGGTTTGCGGATTATTGACGGGCAGATTATAGGTGCTGCGGAACGTCGAGATGTCGGACATGTTGATCGCGGTCTGTCCGGCGATGACCATTTTCTGGCCGGTTCCATTGGTGCCGGCGTTATAGAGAGGGGCGATGTCGTAGATGGTGGCCAGATCGTCCGGCACGATGGTATGGATGCCTTTGGAGGACGTATTATGCGGCTTGACGCGAGGCTTCAACCGGAAATCGTTCAATCCGCGAATGCTTTTTACCACCCGCCCGAAGGCGGCGGGGACGGAGGGTTCGGTCGCGTTCGAGAAGTGGGTCTCTCCATCGATCGCGTAGTTGTGAAGCTCGGTTTGAAATGCGGCTTCCACCTGCGCGGCGGTTCCGCTGGCGGCGATCCAGTTGCGCGCGCGTGCGACGGAAAGGACGTTCAAGCCTTGTCCCTGGAGCCACTGGGTGATTTTGGCGATGTCGGCATCGCTGACGCCGAAGCGTTGCGCGTACTCTTCGGGCGAGAGCCACTTCTGATAATCCGCGGAGCCCTTGGTTTGTTGGGCGGCCAATAACGTGTCGAGGTCGGCCTGCTGGGCGGCGGAGGGCGCGAGGGTGAGGGTGATGTAAGAAACGTTCAGCGCGGGATCGACGCGTCCCCGATCGGCCGAGGCCAACGCCTTGGGATGAAGGTGTCCCGGAAGCATCGTGCGGCGGCTGTTGTCGACGGCCTGCGCGATGCGGCTGGTCTGGGCGAAAAGGCCCGTCGAAAAAACCATCGTGGCCAAAACGACGGTGCGGAAATCAAGATACTTCGGACGCATTTCGTTCTCCAGGAAAGAAAGGGACGCGGACAGATTATGCGGTGAAGCGCCACCCACATGGCACTAACACTCTGATGGCTGCCGAATCTCGCCCGTTACAAAGAACTGAACCAGAAGAGTCTTAAGAAGTCTTAAGGTCCCATTACGTATCATTGAAAAGCGATGCTGGAAGTGCTTGGGATACGTAAGAGTTACGGCAACCTTATTGCGGTTGAGGGTGTTTCCTTTCGCGCGGGTAAGGGAGAAACCATAGGCCTGCTTGGTCCGAATGGAGCGGGCAAGACGACGACGGTTTCGATTATCGCGGGTCTGGTCCAGGCGGATGCGGGTGAAGTGCGCATCAACGGGCACGCTCTGAGCGGGGATACGGATCCGGTGAAGCGCGCCATCGGACTGGTGCCGCAGGATCTGGGTCTTTATGAAGAGATGCCGGCGGGGGAGAATCTGCATCTGTTCGGCGCGCTGTACGGGCTGGACGGGAAGGCGCTGAAGCGCGCGATGGAGGAAGCGCTCGATCTGGTGGGGTTGAAGGATCGGGTGAAAGATAAAGTGTCCACTTTCAGCGGAGGCATGAAGCGGCGTCTGAATCTGGCCGCGGCGCTGCTGCACGATCCTCAACTGCTGTTACTAGACGAGCCGACGGTGGGTGTGGATCCGCAGAGCCGGAACGCGATTTTCGACAATCTGGAGGCACTGAAGAAACGCGGCAAGACTCTGCTTTATACCACGCACTACATGGAAGAGGCGGAGCGATTGTGCGATCGGCTGGTGATTATGGATCACGGGAAAGTGATCGCGGACGATACTTTGCAGGGGCTCTATCGACTGGTTCCGGTGGCGAATCTGTTGACGATCGAACTCGAAGCGGGCGCGATGAATGGGCTTCGCGTGGAGGATTTGCGGTCGGTGCCGGGAGTGGCGTCGGTCGAGCTGCGAGGAGAAACGGTGAGAGTCGGGGTGCGCGATCTGGCCGCGAATTCGGCTGGAATATTGGAGTGGCTGGTCGAGAAGGGACATCCATTTCAACACCTGGAGAGTGAGCGGGCGAGTTTGGAAACTGTCTTCCTGAATCTGACCGGAAGGAGCTTGCGAGACTGATGCTGATCCCATTTCTGGCGCTGATGCGCAAGGACCTGAGGCTGTTCCTATCGGACCGGCGGGCGGTATTGATGACCATCGTGGCTCCGATCGCGATTGCGTCGTTCTTCGGATATATTTTCGGGGGCGGCGCGGGGAATGCGGACAACAGTCCGATTGCCGTGCTGGTGAGCGATCAGGATGGGAGCGCGTTCAGCCGCGAAATTGTGAGTCGTCTGACGGGGGAGAAGTCGCTGGACGTGAAGGCGTCGACTCCGGAAGCGGCTCGGGAGGCGGTGCGACAAGGGAAGGCGACGGCGGCGGTGCTGATTCCTAAAAATTTCAGCGTCGAGGCGGGGCGCGCGTTTCTGTTCGGCGGCGCGAAGCCGGAAATCGGGATGCTGTTCGATCCTTCGCACTCGCTCGAAATGAGAATGCTGCAAGGCATCATGGCCGGTGTGGTGATGGAGACGGCGGGCAAGCAGATGATGCGCGGACCAGCGGCGCCTAAAGGCGGTCTGACGCTGCCATTCGTCGTCGGCCAGGAAGCGGTGACGTCGGGACGGGGCGTCAAATACAACGGGTACGCGCATTCTTTCGGAGGAATGGGGATCCAGTTCCTGTTAATGGTGGGGGTCGATATCGGGGTCGCGATGCTGGTGCTCAGGGAGCGCGGAGTGTGGAAGAGGATGCGTGCGGCGCCGCTTTCGCGGAGCGTGCTGTTAGGGAGCCGCGCGGCAAGCTCGGCGGTTACTTCGATGGGGACGCTGATTATTCTGTTCACGTTTGCGCGCGTGGTTTTCGGAGTGCGGATACAGGGCAGCATGCTGGGCTTCATCGGCGTGTGCGCGGCATTTTCGCTGATGACCGCGGCGTTCGGATTGTTGATCGCCACGCTGGGCAGGACGGCGGAGGCGACGCGCGGAATCGCGATTCTGGCGACCTTACTGATGGTGATGCTGGGGGGCGCGTGGGTGCCGACCTTCGTATTTCCCAGATGGCTGCGCGCGATTACCGTGGTGTTCCCGACGCGGTGGGCGATGGATGGATTGGACGCGGTTACCTGGCGGGGCCTCGGATTTTCCGCAGTGGCGCTGCCGATTGCTTTGCTGTTCGCGTGCGCACTGGTGTTCGGGGTGATGGCGGTGATGAGGTTTCGGTGGGAGGCGGATTAACCGGTCGTCGGAACCGATCCCGGATGCCGTGGCCGAAGTAGCGTTCGAGCTCAATTTGCTCTGCTTGCCGAGCCGGGTGGGCGAAGATAAGGCGCTAAATACCAGTGGACACGCCTTACATTCCGTGTCAATATTTGTTTATGGCCGACAGGAAACAATTTCAAAATGTACCCTCTCCAGATCCCGAATTGATTCGGCTTCTGCAGGAATCTAAAAGTCGTGCTGTGACGGAGCAAGATCTTCAGGAACAAAGAGTTAGCTTCGCGTTCGGCAACGCTCCAGCGTCGACGTCTCAACGGATCACCAAAGATAGCGTAAGATTAGCATCTACGCACATCAGGATGCTCTAAGCGAGTCCAACGCCATTAGATGTCGGTCCGAGAAAAAGACGATCCCGATCTTTACGCCAAAATCCAAGAACGAAACTTGCTGCGTCAATATGACCTGCTCACGAACTGCATCGAAATCGGCCTAAAAAAAGGAATAGAGGCGTTCGACAAATACACGCTGTGGGCGCTGAACTATGCCGCAGTCTCAAACATCGCGCAATTCGGAGGGAGGTATCGAGAAGAACCCATTTATGTTGGGAATCACAAGCCACCCCATTTCAAGGATGTACCTAACTTGATGGACAGGTTTTTTTCTGTCGTT
Organism: Bryobacterales bacterium; assembly: GCA_963698105.1. GTDB lineage: Bacteria > Acidobacteriota > Terriglobia > Bryobacterales > Bryobacteraceae > Palsa-187. The sequence goes on along the minus strand of CAVOPN010000010.1, from coordinate 20,604 downwards.
CACGAAAACTGGGATGTCCAAGGTCATCCCACAGCCCTCGCGGCCTATGCTCTATGGCGCCTCAACTGGATTCACCCATTCGTCGAGGGGAACGGACGAACCGCTAGAGCCGCTGGTTACTATCTGCTTTGCCTCAAGTACGGTCAGTTGCTGCCGGGCCTTAAGATCGTCCCTGAGAGAATTAGAGAAAATCGAACGCCATACTATGCAGCTCTTAAATCCGCCGATGAAGCTTGGGATCAGGGGCACTTGGATGTCTCTGCCCTAACCGTTTACTTGGGTGGCCTTCTGGCCCAGCAACTTTCGGAATAGGTTCCTGCAAATCGGCTGAAGCTGAAGCGCCTCACAGGCTGAAGCCTGTGCTACCTCATGTCATTTGATCGAGTAATGAAATCGGGTCACCCGGGCGAACGATTCCGGGGTGCACTACGCTCGCGTAGAAGCCGCTCACGGCCCAGCGCGGAGAGGACTCGTCGCCGGCCTTGACTTGCGCGTCGTACACTGCTTTTTGAATTCCTGGACCGTAAACGCTGAGCGTGTTGCAGGGGGCACGGACTTTGGTTAACTCTACGATCGCTTGACCGACACGCCAGCGCTGACCGGCGCGCCATTGCTTGCGGTCGAGACCCTGAGTCGTGATGTTTTCTCCCAGAGCGCCGGGATACAAATCGTAGCCTTGTGCATTGAGCTCGGCGATCGCTTCGGAAGAGATCAGCAGGATCGCCTGCCGCGGGCCGCCATGAACTTGGGGATTGGCGTGATCGTCTCCGGCGATCCCCAGAGGTCCGATGTCTCCTTCGGGTATCGCACGCTTTGGCACGCCTCCGCGAGAGATGCTGACTTGTAGAATCGAGCCCACCACTCTAGATATCGTAGTAGAGCGCGAACTCATAAGGATGCGGGCGCAGGCGGATGGCGTCGGCTTCGCTCTTCCTTTTATATCCGATGAAAGTCTCGATCAGCTCTTCGCTGAACACGTCGCCTTTCAGCAGGAACGCGTGATCGTCTTCGAGGCAGCTTAAGGCTTCCTCGAGCGACGAAGGCATGGATGGAACGGCTTTCATTTCCTCCGGCGTCAGATCGTAGATGTCCTTATCGAGCGACTCGCCGGGATCAGTTTTATTCAAAACGCCGTCGAGGCCCGCCATCATCATTGCTGCGAATGCGAGATACGGATTCGCCGACGGATCCGGTGGACGGAATTCGACGCGCTTGGCTTTGGGCGACGCCGAGTACATCGGGATGCGGACCGCCGCCGACCGGTTGCGCCTCGAATACGCCAGATTCACCGGCGCTTCATACCCCGGAACCAGCCGTTTGTAACTATTCGTCGTCGGCGCGATGATCGCCGATAGAGCGCGGGCGTGCTTCAGCAATCCGCCGATGTACCACAGAGCCATCTGGCTGAGTCCCGCGTACATATCGCCCGCGAACAGAGGATCCTTGCCGTTCCACAGGCTCTGATGGGTGTGCATGCCGCTGCCGTTGTCTCCAAACAGAGGCTTGGGCATGAACGTCACGCTCTTGCCATATTGATACGCCACGTTGCGGATGACGTACTTGTACATCATCATGTTGTCGGCCGATTTGAGCAGCGTGTCGAAGCGCTGGTCGATTTCGCACTGTCCGGCGGTGGCGACCTCGTGATGATGGCACTCGATATCGAGGCCGACCTTGATCATGGTCTCGACCATTTCGGCGCGCAGATCCTGATAATGATCGGTTGGAGGGACGGGGAAATATCCTTCTTTAAAGCGCGGACGATAGCCCAGGTTGTTGGTTTCGCGGCCGGAGTTCCAGCGGCCCTCTTCGGCGTCGATGAAATAGTAGCCGGAGTGCGCGTTCTGATCGAAGCGGACGTTATCGAAGATGAAGAATTCGGCTTCGGCGCCGAAATAGGCGGTGTCGGCGATGCCGGAATTCTTGAGATACAGCTCGGCTTTCTGCGCGATCCAACGCGGGTCGCGATCGTAATGCTGGCGGGTGATCGGATCGATCACATCGCACACCATCACCAGCGTGCGGGTCTCATAAAACGGATCGATCGCCGCGGTCGCCGGGTCGGGGATCAGCAGCATGTCGCTTTCATTGATCGCGGCCCAGCCACGGATACTGGAGCCGTCGATGCCGAAGCCTTCTTCGAAAGTATCCTCTTTCAACTGGCTGATCGGATAGGAAATGTGCTGCTGCAGTCCCGGCAGGTCGGTAAAGCGCAAATCCAATTGTTTGGCATCATGCTTCTTGGCATAATCCAAGACGTCCTTCGGTGTTCGTCCGGCTGTGCTCATCACTACATAATACTTGAAGGGGGATTCGCGCGTGGAGCAAATCGACATCAATTGGGGTTTGGCGCCGGCGTTCTATTCGGTCAGCGAACTGACGGGGGCGATGCGCGGACTGTTGACGGATCACTTTTCGGACATCTGGGTGGCGGGGGAGATTTCCGGCACACGCATTCCCGCGAGCGGGCATTATTATTTCACTTTGAAGGATGAAGCCGCGCAGTTGAAGGCGGTCTGCTACAAGATGACCGCGCGCTATCTCAAGTTCAAACCAAGGGATGGGATCGCGGTGCTCGCGCGCGGCCGTATCGACATGTACGATGCGCGGGGCGAGGTACAGTTCGTCGTCGAGGCGATTGAGCCGCAAGGGCACGGTGCGCTGCAACTCGCCTTCGAACAACTGAAGAAAAAGCTGGCGGCGGAGGGACTGTTCGAGAGCGCCCGAAAGCGTCCCTTGCCGGCGCTGCCCGTGCGCATCGGAATCGTCACATCGCCCACGGGGGCGGTGATTCGCGACATATTGCAGATTCTGGAGCGCCGTTTTCCGGGACGCCATATTCGTATTTACCCCGCGCAGGTGCAGGGCGAAGGATCGATTGAGCAGGTGGTGGCGGGCCTTGAATATTTCAGCAGATCGCGATGGGCGGAGGTGGTGATCGTGGCGCGGGGCGGGGGGTCGCTCGAAGATTTGTGGACTTTCAACGAAGAGTTGGTGGCGAGGGCGATCGTGAAATGTTCCGTTCCGGTGATCTCCGCGATCGGCCACGAAACGGATTTCACGATTGCGGATTTCGTGGCGGATTTACGGGCTCCGACGCCGTCGGCGGCCGCGGAACTGGTGATTCGGACGCGGCGGAGTTTGTTCGAGGCGCTCGAATCGTGTACCGCGAAGCTGACCCAGGCGGCGAGGCTCCACGTGGCGATGAGGGCGCGCGCGCTGCATCGGATTTCCGTGGACCAGGCGACGCTGCACCGGGCGATTGGAAGGCGCATGCAGCGCGTGGATGAGCTGGAGTACGAGTTGCGGGATCTGGTACGAGCGAAGATCGAACGGCGCAAGAAGACGCTCGAACGGCTTCGTTCGGGTCTAGCGCAACGGGACGTTCGTCTTAAATTCGCAGCGGCTCATAGAAGAATCGAATCGTCGGAAGCAAAGATCCTTCAGTCGATCCGGATGAGGGTGATCAAGGCTCGCGGAAGATTGTCTTTCTTCGATGGCCACCTGGTGCAATTAAGTCCTCTGAAGATCCTGGACCGGGGGTACGCGATTGTGGAGAATGACGGGAAGATAGTGAAGACTCCGGAGGATGCGCCGGCGGATTCCGAGGTCAAAATTCGGATCGCGAAAGGCAATTTGCGCGGGCGGATCCTGTAAGGCGTTGAGTCACGTGGCTGTAAATGATGACATCAAAGCCGGATTCAACATTACGGATTTTCGATTCCAGGAATCCGTAAAAGCGGAAGTCGAGATGATTCATTAACACCCTGTAATCAAAGCAGTTGGTACTCTGGTACTCCCCAAATTTGCCTTGACAAGGTCAATTCTTCAGCATAACATGAATGACATTATTCAACACAAGTCAAGGTGCGCCTTGTGTTGGGATGACTGCACTTCAATGTGTAAATCCGAGGGGTAACAGATGAACCTAAGTTTCCTAACCAGATTGAAGTCCGTGACCGTGCTGGGGGCGTTGATCGCCGCCAGTGCTTTGATGATGAGCCTGGCGCCATCGGCGCTGGCACAATCCGCGACCGGCACTTTGACGGGCCAGGTAACGGATCAACAGGGCGCGGTGATTCCTGCCGCGTCGATTAAGATCGTGGATCCGAAAACGAACGATGTTCATGAGGCGACGACGAACGGGGTCGGCCGGTTCACGATTCCGAATATCTCGCCGGGGGACTATAACGTCACGGTGTCGAAGGAAGGGTTCACGGTCACGCAGCTGCATAATCAGCACATCGAGATCGGCCAGGTGCTGACGTTAAATATTCCCCTGGCGGTAGGCGCTTCGACGACCACGGTTGAAGTTCAGGCGACCGCGGGCGCGGAGTTGCAGACGCTGAACGCGACGATCGGGACGACGATGCGAAACGACTCCTTGAATCTGATGCCCAACCTGAGCCGCGACGTCAGTACGCTCGCGAATCTTCAAGTGGGTGTGTCGCTCGACGGCAATGTGGCGGGCGCGTCGATCGATCAGAACAAGCAGATGCTGGACGGCGGCAACAATAGCGACGATATGTCCGGCGGCAGCAACAGTTATGTTCCCGGCAACGGGTACGCGGGGTCGAACTCCACGGGTGGCACGCCCACCGGCGTTTTACCGACTCCGGTAGAGAGTATCGAGGAGTTCAAGGTCGGGACACTGGGTCAGACGGCGGATTTCGGCGGCGCGGCGGGCAGCTCCGTGCAGATGGCGACCAAGCGCGGAACCAACACGTACCATGGCGCGGCGTACGACTACTACTTCGCGAACAACGTGGCGGCGGCGAATCTGTGGAAGAACAATCATACGCCGGACTCGTTCACCAATACTCCCTATACTCCGCTGCCCTCGACGCATCGTAATCGTTTTGGCGGCGCCTTCGGCGGTGTGCTGCTGCCCAAGTTTCTAGGCGGCAAGACGTACTTCTTTGCGAATTTTGAAGGCATGCGTTTTCCGTACGCGGCCACCACGGAGAGAGGCACCCCCACGGCTCTCTATCGGGCGGGCGTTATTCTACTGCCGAACACTGCCGGAGCCATCACGCCTTACAACATCAATAACAGTCCGGTGACCGTGAACGGCACGACGTATGCGAGCTGCACCACGACCGGATCGTGCGATCCGCGCGGGCTCGGAGTCAATCCAGTGGTGCAGGCGATCTGGGCCAAAATGCCGCTGCCGAACGACCTGTCCTACACCACGGGCACACCGGGTGACGGGTACGGAAACTCGGGCGGTTATCTGGCGCCGATCTCGCTGCCGCAGACCTCCAACTTCATCGTCGGCCGCGTCGATCACGATTTCGGCGATAAGAACAGGCTGTTTCTCAGCACTCGCGTTTACGATTACAGCCTGCTGGTGGCCAGCCAGGTGGACATGAGCGGAACGCTCGCGGGGAGCCCCGGTTCCTATGCGTCCGCGTCGCCGCGCGCGATCAAGCCGTCGTTTGCGGTGGTCGGGCTAACCAGCACGTTGAGCCCCAACATGACCAACGATCTCCACTTCAGCTATACGCGCAACTTCTGGCAGTGGTTTACCGACGGCGGTGTGCCGCAGCTGCCGGGCCTCGGCGGCGCGCTCGAACTGGGCGGCGAGAGCTTCAACGCGCTGATTCCTTATAACGTGGATTCGCAGGACACGCGCCAGCGCTTTTGGGACGGCCACGACTATTTCCTGACCGATCAACTGAGCATGCTGCATGGGAATCACGTATTCCAGTTCGGCGGCACCTATCAGCGGAACAACGATCTTCATGCGCGTAACGACAACGGCGTGAGCACGGATACGTCGATTACTTACCTTGCGGCGTTGGGCGCGGGGATTCCCGCATCCGCCTACACGCTGCCGCCGACGGCATCCTCGGGCGCGCTCACCAACTTCCAGACGTTGTTCGATCAGGCAACGGGAACTCTGACCCAGACGCAGTTGGTGTATACGCGCAGCGGCCAGGCGTTGAACCTGAATCCGCCGAATTCTTTCGCGTACGACCATAGCATCATTCCCAGCTATGACGTGTATTGGACCGATACGTGGCACATCAAGCCGCACTTGACGCTGAGCTACGGCATCACCTGGGAACTCTCGATGCCTCCGTACGAGCTCAACGGCAAGCAGGTGCAGATGGTGGATCAGGCCGGCAATCCGATCGATATCAAGGGCTACATGCACAACCGCCAGACCGCGGCGCTGCAAGGACAGGTTTACGAGCCAACTGTGGGTTTTGCGCTGATCGGAAACGCGGCGGGGGGAGAGAATAAATATCCGTACCGGCCGTTCTACGGCGGATTCAGCCCGCACATGTCGCTGGCTTACAATCCGAACTTCAACGGCGGATTGATGGAAAAGATCTTCGGCCGGAACAACACGGTCATCCGCGGCGGCTACGGCCGCATCTACGGCCGTTTGAACGGCGTGGATCTGATGCTGGTTCCGCTGCTGGGACCGGGCTTGATTCAGGGCGTCGCTTGCGTGGGTCCGCTCAGCAACGGCACATGCGCCGGGCCGAATGGCGCAACACCTTCGACGGCGTTCCGCATCGGTGTCGACGGGATGACCGCGCCGCTGCCCCAGGTTACCGCGACGCTTCCCCAGCCGTACTTCCCGGGAACTCTCCAAAACGGCGTGGTGAATCCGGCGGCGGGCGATGGATCGCAGTTGGATCCGAATTTGAAACCCAACCACTCTGACGAATTTACCCTCAGTATCCAGCGCTCGATCACGTCGAAAGTGATCGTCGAGGCCGGATACATCGGGCGTAAGATCAGCAATGAGTTCCAGGAAATCAATATCGACGCAGTGCCGTGGATGACCACTCTCGGCGGCCAGAGCTTCTCGCAAGCCTACGCGAACGTCTACTCGGAATATTGCGGATTGCAGGGTGCAAACGCGGCGGCGGTTACTTGCAACAAGAATGCCGGAGCGGTGACTCCTCAACCGTTCTTTGAATCGGCGCTGGGCGGAGCAGGATCCCCTTATTGCGCCGCGGCAGGCAGCTGCACTAAAGCAGTGGTAGCCGCTGAAGGCGCCAACGTCGCCACGACATCGGTCAATACCATGTGGCAGAATCTGGCCAAGTCCTCCAGTTGGACTCTGCCCCGATCCATGATGGAATTACCGACCAGCGCCGGCACCGCACAGCTCGCGAGCGCCTTCGACTTCATCAACTCCTACGGGCACGGCAGCTACAATGCGGCGTTCGTCACCGTCAGGACCACCAGCTGGCATAACTTCACGACCCAATCGAACCTGACCTGGGGACGCGCTCTGGGAACCGGAAGCGTCGTGCAGGCCAGCAGCTCGATCACGGTGCCGAATCCTTTCGACTTCAATAATTTCGGAACCTACGGCGTACAGCCCTTCGACGTGAAACTGACCTACAACCTGCTCATGTACTACCAGGAGCCCTGGTTTAAGAGCCAGAAGGGCGTTATGGGACACATTCTGGGCGGTTGGACGATCGCTCCTCTGTTCGTAGCGCGCACCGGACTGCCACAGCGAGTTTCGAACGGCGGCAACGCGCAGAGCTTCGGCGAAATCTATTCCGGCCAGTCCGCAAACTACGAAGAAGCAGCCGGAGCGGCGCCCTTCACCGGCGGTTCTTCAGCCGCGGGCTTCTACAACTTCCAGAACGGCGGTACTTCTGTCGGATCTTCCGGCAATCCCGCCAAGGGCGGTTCGGGAATCAACCTGTTCAACAATCCTGTGCAGGTGGCGTCTGAGTTCCGGCCTTTGGTTCTGGGTCTCGATACCGGAACGGGCGGCGCGGGCGTGATTCGCGGCTTCCCGTACTGGAATCTGGATGCAACGCTCTCTAAAGACGTTGCGTTCTGGAAGGAAGGGCGCGTTGGCGCGACCCTGATCATCCAGACGGTGAACCTGCTGAACCACTTCGTGCCGTCGAATCCGACCACGAACATTCAATCGCTGTCTTCGTTCGGTGTAGTGACGAATCAATACACCAGCGCCAACGGCGTCGCTTCACGCTGGATGGAGTTCGGGCTGCGAGTGCGCTTCTAACTACTTTCGCGAGGTCGACTGAAGGGGATCGGGAAACCGGTCCCCTTTTTTATTGGTTGATTCTCCCGTGGCGCACGCAGTCATGCGTGCCGCATCGACACGCGCGTCGATGCCCGACAGATCCGCCACTAAACCGCCCGGCGCTTCGTCCCGGCGAGCCGCTCCGTGGCCTTGGCGATCGCCTTCTGTTCCGCCTCCTCATGCGTAGCGCCGGTGCTGCGGGCGATGGTCGCGCCGGGGGATACATTGTCGACCTTGCAGTAAAAAATGTCGCCGATCTGGTAAGTGCGCAGATTCACTTCCCAGCCGCCGATTTCCATGCGGCGCTCGGCGTGGTTTTCAACTTTCATGCTTTTGCAGCGGCCGTTCCCCGCTCTACGGGAACCCCGACCAGGTTGCCCCACTCCGTCCAGGATCCATCGTAGTTGGTGACGCGGTCGAAGCCCAGCAGGTACTTCAGGACGAACCAGGTATGGCTCGATCTTTCCCCGATCCGGCAATAGGCGATCACCGGCTTCGAGCCATCGATGCCCTCCGCGCCGTAAAGAGCGCGCAGCTCGTCGGCGGACTTGAAGGTCCCGTCATCGTTGCATGCCTTGCCCCACGGAATGTTTCGCGCATGAGGAATGTGGCCTCCGCGCTGGCATGTTTCGGGCAATCCCGGAGGCGCCAGAATTTCGCCGGTGAACTCCGCGGGGCTGCGAACGTCGACCATCTCGTGCGAGCGCCCTTCATAGGCGGCCATCACCTGGTCGAGAAACGCGCGCAGGGAATTATCGGGTCCGGTGGCTGTGTATTGCGCCGATCCGGGGGCCGGCACTTCCGTCGAAACGTCGCGCCCTTCGGCCAGCCATTTTTTGCGCCCCCCATTCATGATGCGCACATCGGAATGGCCGTACATCTTCATCTGCCATAACGCCCACGCTGCGAACCAGTTGTTCGAATCGCCGTAGAGAACCACGGTGGTCGAGTTCGAAATACCGGTTTCCGACATGAGCTTTTCGAAATGGCTCCTGGTCAGAATATCCCTGCGCACGGTGTCGCAAAGCTGGGTATTCCAGGCCCATCCGTAGGCACCCGGAACGTGGCCTTCGTTGTAGGCATTGGTGTCGACATCGACTTCAACGACGCGAACGTTGGGATCTTTAAGATGCTGCGCGACCCAGTCGGTTGAGACCAGGGAATCGGGGTATGCGTAGGCGGACATTGTGTACCTTTCTCCCTCAGGTTAGATTATCTCAGGCCAAATCGGATTCAGTATGGTAGTATGGCTCTAGTATGGTAAAGGTTACCTTTACGCTGGATGAGAAGACCGTGGCGAAGCTTCACGATGCCTCCCAGGCGCTTGCTAAGCCGAAAAGTGAAGTGGTGAGGGAAGCCGTCCAAGAATATCATGCGCGCATGGGGCGCTTGAGCGAGCAGGAAAGAAGAAGGATATTGCGCGCGGTGGACGCACTGGCGCCTGCGGTTCCTCGACGCCCGCGCGCCGATGTGGACCGCGAACTTCGCGAACTTCGCCTCGCGCGCAGAGGCGGCGGACGCCGCACTCCTGTGGAGTGAGCTTTTGACCTTTCTCGATACCTCGGTGCTTATCGAAAGTTTTACCGGAGATCAACCGCTGCTTGATTCGTTTCGCGCGCTGGTCGGACGGAATGAGCGGGTCGCCCTGTCGTCGGTCGTATTGCACGAATGGCTCCGCGGCCCTCGTTTTCTAGAAGAACTTGATCTTCAGCAAGCCGCACTGCCAAGCGAAGCAGCGTACGCGTTCGGCGCCGAAGAAGCAATCATCGCGGCCCGCCTCTATAAATCGGTGCCCCGGGCGCGAGGCCGTGAGATCGACCTCATGATCGCCGCCTGCGCCATCCGCCACGACGCGGATTTATGGACCCTCAACGCAGCCGACTTCAAGGATATTCCCGGCCTGCGGCTTCTACGCTAGGTCGAATTTTTCATGATGCAGCAGGGGGTCGCTCTTCACGAGGACGGGCCGTCTCAGAATCTCTTCCAGCTCTTCGAGGAACTTATTCTGATGCGACTTCAGCACCTTGGCGACATCGGGATGCACCCGCAGCATCACATCCTTGCTATCGATGCTGCGCGCCATTTTGCGCGCTTCCGTCAGAATTTCACTGACCACGGTTTGCGTGCTCTTGATATATCCGGCGCCTTCGCAGTGCGGGCACGGCGAACATAACGTGCGTTCAAGCGACTGTTTCACGCGTTTTCTGGTAATGGCGACTAATCCAAAATCGTTGAACTGGAGAATCTTGTAAGGCGCGCGATCGGCGCGCATCGCTTCTTCCAGCGCCTGCATTACCTTTTGCCGGTTCTTCCGTTCATCCATGTCGATGAAGTCGATGACGATGATGCCGCCGAGGTCGCGCAGGCGCATCTGGCGGACGATTTCTTTGATCGCTTCGGTATTGGTCTTGACGATGGTGTCTTCCAGGCGATTCGATTTGCCGACATACTTGCCGGTGTTGACGTCGACCGCCACCAGCGCCTCGGTCTGGTTGATGACGATGTAGCCTCCGGATTTCAGCCAGACTTTCGGCCGCAGCGCCTTTTCAAGCTCCGCGGTGACGCCGAATGCGTCGAAGATCGGAACGTCGCGCGTGTATAGTTTGACCTTCGGAACCAGCGCGGGCTGGAAGCGCTCGACAAATCGCAGCACGCTCTCGTAATGTTCTTCGTTGTCGATCCAGATGGCTTTGAAGCTATCGGCCAGCTGATCGCGCAAGATGCGCTGCACGATATCCAGATCGTGATGCAGGAGCATGGGCGCGGGACGCTTCTCGGCGCGGGTGCGAATATCCTGCCACAGGTTATAGAGGAACTGCATATCGCCGGCGATATCCTCTTCACTGCGGCCTTCCGCCGCGGTTCGGGTGATGAAGCCGCCTACGGGACCCGGCCGCTTGCCCTGCAGAATCCGCTTCAAGCGCAGCCGCTCCTCATCGCTGCCGATTTTTCTCGATACGCCCATATGTTCGAGCGTCGGCATATAAACCACATAGCGCCCCGGCAGCGCGATGTGGGAAGTGATGCGCGCGCCTTTTTGGCCCAGCGGTTCCTTGGCGATCTGGACGATGATTTCCTGGCCTTCCTTGAGCAAATCGGAGATCGACGGCTGGCCCGTCGTGGGCCTCGAAACAACCTGCTGCTGCGGCCGGACGAACTCGGGACGGGGACTCTGTTCCGGACGATTCTGCTCGGCGCGCGGAATTTCCGGTGCTGTTCCGGTTGGTCCTGCTGGCGGGCCGCCGCGCCGCCGACGGTTCCGCCGCGAGGCACGGTGCGGATAGCGGCCGCCGCGCTCGCGCACCGAGGCGGTGCCGCTCTCGGACGTGGGCGGGGGTTCGCCCGACGCTTCTGGACCCGAAGCTTCATCGCCTCCTTCCTCGACCGTATCGATGCCCTCGATATCGCCGAGAATCATGGCTTGAATGTCGCGATCCTCTTCGTCGTCGAGCAGAGGAGCGATGGCCGGGCCCCCCTCATTGTCTTCGGCCGTTTCCTGCGCGGTAGTTTCCTCCGGCACGCTCTCCACGTCTTCGGCCGACGTTTCGACGGGATGGGCCGCGACGTACTCTTCCGGCAGAGGCGGCGGAACGACTTGCGGTTTCTCCTCCACCGGATGATGCATGGGGGCGTCCGGCAGGGCGTTTTCGGCGGGATAGTGGATCGGCTCCTCGAATTCTTCGAGCGGCTCGGGCTCCGGTTCCATTGCAACGGGCGCGTGGGCAACGGGCGGAGCTTCCCGGTATTTCCGGAGCGATTCGCCCGGTAAAATGATGGGCGCGACTTCTTCGCCGGCGTCTTGGGCGACGGTTGCGCGCGCCTCGCGCGGTTCCGTCTGAGGCTCGGCCGCCTCTACGGGAGGACCGGATCGCCTCTGCTCTCCGCCCAGGGGAGCGTACTTCGAATCGGGAAAACCTCGGCCGTTATTTCTGCGGCGGCGGGAACGCCGGCCTCGGCGGTCGCCGCGATCTGCTCCACGGTCAAAGCCGCGATCTTCAGGTTTCGACTCCGTTGCAGAGGTGGCTACCGGGGAAATGGCGGTGGGAGAATCCGCGGGCTCTTCCGGTTCCACGGCCGCCGCCGATACGGGCGGCGGAGCAGCCTGGGGGGGGCGGCGCTCGCGCTCGCGCGGCTCCCTGAAAGGCCGCTCATCTCCGGTTATCTTGTCGAAATCCTCATGCTCTTCGAGGAAATCAGACACATAGAGAAACGTGTCCCGTTCCAGCCCCAGGTCCACGAACGCCGACTGCATGCCGGGAAGAACGCGGGTGACGCGTCCTTTATGGATGCTGCCGGCGAGCGAATATTCGTTCGCGCGCTGGAAATAAACTTCGCATAGCAGATCGTCTTCGATCAGCGCTACTTTGGTCTCGTGCCGGTTGGCCGAGATCACCAGTTCCTTGCTCATACAGGCCTCCTCCCCCGCGGGTTTCCGCAAGGCGATCGAGGACCTCAGCGCCTATCACAGGCGGGACACGGCGAAAACGGTTCGGATCGGAAGGGCCGGTAAAGCGACCGGAGTGGAGCCGTCCCTCATACACTCCGCCTGACCAGCACCATGGAAACCGCCTCCCGGGAGGGCCAAATGGACGAGCGCTACGGCCCGTCGCTCCCGGAAAACAGCTCCTGAAAACTTGTTGTACCGAAATCCGTTTCACCTACCCGCGCCGGCTCACTTGCGCCAGGCCCGGTTCAAAAAAAATCCTAACTGACAAATCGCCGGAGCCGAACGTTATTTACCAACCCCAGCATGACAAAAACCGACATCGTAATGGACCCGCCCGCGCTCATTAGCGGCAATGGAATCCCGGTCAGCGGCATTTCGCCCGCCACCATCCCCACGTTCACCAGCAGGTGGCATAACAGCAGCGCACCCACTCCCATACAAATGTACATCCCGGCGCGATCGGGCGCCGTTTGCGCGTTTTGCACGATCTGCATCAACAGCAAAAAATATAATCCCAACGCGACCACCACGCCCACGAATCCGTGCTCTTCTGCAAACCCTGAGAAGATCAGATCGTTGTGCGCCGCGGGCAGAAACCGGAGCTGCGTCTGCGTGCCTTTCGTCAGGCCCGCTCCCCAAATTCCTCCATGACCAATCGCAATCTTGGATTGGATCACCTGATACCCGGCACCGCGGGGGTCGAGCGAAGGATCGCGAAAGGTCAAAAACCGCGCCCGCTGATAATCCTTGATCAGATACCAGCCCACCGGCATTGCCAGCGCGCAAGCCAGCGCGATTCCCGCCACATACTGCCATCGTAAACCAGCCAGCAGAATCCCGGCCGCCAGAACCGACACGCAGGTAATCGCCGTGCCCAGGTCCGGCTGGTAATACACCAGCGCCACCGGAATCGCGACCAAACCCCCTAATTTCAATAAGTCCCGAGGGCTCACCTCGTCGCTTTTCAGCTCCGAGAGATACCGAGCCACCAATAATATTATCACCAATTTGACGAATTCCGAGATCTGAAAGCTGACCCCGAATAAATGGATCCAGCGGCGGGCGTGGAAAACGACGTTGCCCACGGCCACGGTCGCGACCAGCCCCAGGACCGAAACCGTATATAAAATCGGCACTTGCCCAAGAAGGGTGTGGTAATCCACAGAGGTGGTCAGCCACATCAAGCCCAGCCCGATGGCAATATAGATGATCTGTTTCCACCACGCATTATGCCAGGGAGTGTCGCCGTGCGTAGCGGAGTAGATCTGCAATACGCCGAGTGCGCAGATGATCAGGCTGATGATCAGCAGCGGCCAATCGAGGTCGCGAAAACTGCGGTAGCGAGCCAAGGTGTTTCTATTCTACCCCACGGATCGATCGTTCCCCAGGCTGACGCCGGGGTTATCACCCCGTCGGTTAGGGCGGGATTGCGCATTCGGCGCTGGCGGCGGCGTCGATTTGGGTGGAAAAAATGAAGCCAAGGTTTCGCCACGGTTTTTGTGCCCTATTCACTCAGTCCCTGGCTGACGCCTGGTCCGTTAGGGCGGGGATCCGGGGAGGCGTCGACTGAAGTCGACGCTGCAAGCTGAAGCTTGCGCCACCCTTGTCGGATCTATTGGCGGGTGGTGGTTTCCTGGTAGCCGGTGCGCATTCGGCGCTGGCGGCGTCTGGAGGAACGTTGTTTGCCGGCATCGGTTTTGGGTCCGGTGGAGTGGCGGGCGTTTTCGCGGTTGATTTCTTGGGTGGTCATGTAGGGGCTTTGCAGTATGGGGCCGACCGCTCCCTGTGGTCGCGGTTCGGTAGAGTATTGGGGGGTTATCGGGCGGGGGGTCGGGACTACCGGCCTGCATCTGCTAGCGAGACTTGCGGATGCGCCAGACGGGCCTTCTTATCGAAATACGCCTTGATCACGTCGCGAACTATGGGTGCGGACAGGGCGCCTTTTCCGCCCCCCTCCCACAGCGCGGCCACCACAATTTCCGGATTCTCGCGGGGCGCGAATCCTACGAACCAGCCGTTATCGCGCATCGCCAGCGCGAGCGCCTTATTGGATTTAGCCAGGTCGTTCGAAATCCGCTGGGCAGTACCTGTTTTCCCGCAGATTTCCAGACCCGGAATCGCCGCCCCCGCGCCCGTGCCGCCTTCATTCACCACTCCGCACATGGCCGAAACGATGGTGGCGACGTTCTCCGGGTGGAAATTCGCGCGCCGCGGCGGATCGATGTGCGCGTTTTTCACCAGGTGCGGTTTGTACCAGACGCCGCCCGAAACCAGGCCGCCGATTACCGACGCGAGCTGGATGGGAGTCACCGTTAACGGTCCTTGACCAATGGCGACGGAGATGGTTTCGCCCGCGTACCACTTCTCGCGCTGCACGCGCAGTTTCCAATGCGGCGAAGGTACCAGGCCCTCTCGTTCGTTCGGCAAATCGATGCCGGTCTTCTTGCCAAACCCCGCCAGCTCCGCGTATTCGGCGATCCGGTCGATCCCGATGCGGTTGCCCACCGTGAAGAAAAACGTGTCGCAGGAGTGCACGATCGCCCGATGTAAATCCACCGTTCCATGCACTTCATCGCACTTGAAATAGTGCCCGTAAAACGTCGCGCCGCCCCCGCAGGTCACGGTCGTCGAGGGGTCCAGCATCCCGGTTTCAAGACCCGCAATGGTCACGATGGTCTTGAACGTCGACCCCGGCGCGAACTGCGCTTGAATCGCCCGATTCATCAACGGATTGTCCGGATTATCGGTCAACTCCTTCCACTCGCCCTTGCTGATGCGGCGCGTGAACAGGTTCGGATCGAAGGCCGGCCGGCTGACCATTGCCAGCACTTCGCCGTTGCGCGGATCGAGCGCGACCAGCGCGCCGCGGCGTCCTTCCATGGCGAGTTCGCCCACCGCCTGCAAATCCAGATCGAGCGTCAATTGGAGATTTTGGCCGGGCGTGAAATCGATTTTCTCTACTTTTTGCCGCTCACGGCCCATGCTGTCGACTACTTCGCGAAGCTGGCCGTTTACGCCCATCAACTGGTCGTTATACTGGCGTTCGAGTCCTTCTTTGCCGACAATTTCTCCTTGCGAATACTTCGCGAATTCAGAAGAGTTCAGGTCCTGATCGGAAACCTCACCCACATATCCGATGACATGCGCAGCCAGGCCGCCCTGCGGATAGAGCCGGCTTTGTTTCGAGATCAGGTCCATTTCCGGGAAGGTGTCGGCGTCCAGATGGGATTCGACGAAGGCGAGTTCGGTCGGAGTCAGATCCTGCTTGATCACGAGCGGCACGTACTTCGCCACCTTCCGCGATTCCGCCCGCGCGACCAGGGCTCGAATCTCCTCAGCCTTGATGTCTTGCAATCCGTCGGCGATGGCCGCGATATGTTCGGGCTTGAGAGTCTCGCGCGACAGAGTCAGTGCGAACGCGGAATGATTATCGACGATCACGCGGCCGTCGCGGTCCAGAATTTTACCGCGCGGAGCCAGCAGCGGAACGGTCTTGATGCGATTGCGCTCCGCTAGTTCGGTATTGGTTTTCTCATCGCGTATCTGGAGGACCCAGAAGCCGCCGATCAGGAACAGGAAAACCGCCACCGTCACATACTGAAAAACGGCAATCCGCCCCAGAGCGAAGCGGGTGTCGTCGCGGAACAGGCGGCTGGGAGCTGCATTTCCCTGGTGCTGGCGATCGGGCTCAACGGGAGGCATGGTTAACCGGTAATCCTCAGTCTATCCAAGAACTGGTAGAGGAACACCGCGACGATGGCGTTGAGGATGGCCAACACCAGCACCTGTACGGGCTCCAATTGCAGCGCCTGCCCCAGCAAGGCCCTTTCGAGCACCCAGTAAAGCAGGGCATGAAAGAAGAAAAAAACGAACGCCAGCACCAGGCGCAGCAGAGGGTTTCCGACGTCTACGCGCAAGCTCATGGAGGCGGCGAAGTATCCGACCAGGGTCTTCACGATTCCGAACATTCCAAGGGGATGATGCGACAAAGAGTCCTGCGCGAGGCCGATGGCAGCGCCGAACAGCAGACCCGCAATCGGCGATCGCCACATCAGCGAAAAATACACCGTCACCAGCAGAGGCAGTTCCAGATATTGCAGATAGGGGACGAAGCGCGAAACGTAGACGCGAAATAAAATCGCCAGCAGCGAAATACCGACGATGACCGCCACGTTGAATACCGAGCTGCGCTCTTTGCGTATCGGCTCCCGGTATTCTTCGGAAAATCCGGTCATGGCTTGTCGGGCTTTTGATCGGACTTGGTTTCCGTCTTGGCGGGAGCGTTGTAATTCGGCGCGCCGCTGCCGCGCTCCCCGTATACGTGATTTTGTTGCTCGCCGACCTTACGCCAGCGCTCCTTGATCCGATCCGCATCGGTGGACAGGGGAGCGATTTGCGATGGCTGAACGGAGGCTGCGTCGCCAGCGGCATCGGGCGGCGGGGGAGCCAGCAAATGGACCGCCTGAGCGGTGGGCGCAGCGTCCGGAATCGGCGCATGCACGCCTTCGACGATAATCAGCACCTCTTCGAGGCCGTTCTTAAATCCGCTGAGTGAAATGAAAATCTCTTTTTCCGTTTTGCCCTGATGGACCGTGGTGACCTCGCCTACCGGGAGGCCTTTCGGGAAGATGCGATCGTCGCCCGAGGTATAAAACCATTCGCCCTGGTCGATTTTCTGCTCATTCTGAACGTGTTCGATTTTGCCGGTGCCTTCGTAGCCCTGCCCCTTCAAGGTTCCATGCACGCGATTGTTCTGCGAGATCACGCCGGCGGCAAAAGTCTGGTCGGTCACCAGCAATATAAAAGAGGAGGTGGCGAAAACCTTGGTCACTTTCCCGGCAATGCCGTCGGGGGTAATCACGGCCATTCCGGGCTCGATTCCGCTGTTCCTTCCGCGGTCGATGATCACCACCTTGGCGTCCGCGCCCGTGGTGTTTCCGATGATGTGCGCGGCTACGGTCTTCGACGGCGATTGTTTTTGAAAGATGGCGAGTGATTGCGCGCGGTCCGCCGTGGACAACTCGGCGCGCAGATACTGATTGTCCATTTTGATGCGATCGAGTTCCGCCTTCATGCGCTTGTTTTCGTCGCGCACGTCGAGCAAGACGAAGTAATCGCTGAAAAAGTGGGAGACGCCGCGGCGCCCCGTATCGATCACGCGCGCCATAGGCGTAACGGCGCCCACGGACCAGACGCGAATCAGCCGCACATCGCCATTGGTTTTCACCTGATAGGCAAGCAGCACCAACTGCGCGAGGATCGCCGCCACAAGCACTGAAAGGTTGCGGTAACGACTGAGAAAAAACTCCATAAGCGCTTTTTCTATTCGATAGCGATTCTCCGCAGCAGCTTGAACTCGGTCAGCATTTTGCCCGTTCCCAATACCACGGATGCCAGCGGATCTTCGGCGATCGACACGGGCAATCCCGTTTCCTGGCGGATGCGCTTGTCCAGATTCTTGAGCAGCGCACCGCCGCCGGTCAGGACGATGCCGCGGTCGCTGATATCGGCGGACAGTTCCGGGGGCGTCCGTTCGAGCGCGACGCGAATCGCGTTCATGATCATGGCCACGCATTCCGACAGAGCCTCGCGAATTTCGCTGTCGTCCACCGTGATGGTCCTCGGAACGCCTTCAATCAGGTTGCGCCCTTTAATTTCCATGGTAAGCGGCTTATCTAGCACGAAGGCGGAGCCTATGGAGATTTTCACTTTCTCGGCGGTCGTTTCGCCGATCAGCAGATTGTATTTCCGCTTCATATACTGCATGATCGCGTCGTCCATCTCGTTTCCGGCGACGCGCACGGAGCGCGAATACACGATGCCGGAGAGGGAAATCACGGCGACATCCGTGGTGCCTCCGCCGATATCCACGACCATGTTGCCCGAAGGCTCCGTGATGGGCAAGCCGGCGCCGATGGCCGCCACCATGGCCTGTTCCACCAGATAAACTTCGCTGGCTTTGGCGTGGTAGGCGGAGTCGATGACCGCGCGCTTTTCCACCTGCGTAATTTCGCTGGGGACGCCGATGATGATGCGCGGATGCACCAGCATCTTCCGTCCGTGCGCCTTCTGAATGAAGTAATTCAGCATGCGCTCGGTGACCTTAAAATCCGCGATGACGCCGTCCTTCATCGGACGGATGGCCACGATGTTGCCGGGGGTGCGGCCCAGCATTTCCTTCGCTTCGCGCCCGACGGCCTCTACTTCACCAGTGGTTTTATTAATGGCGACGATCGAGGGCTCGTTTACGACGATGCCTTTGCCCTTGGCGAAAACCAGGGTATTTGCCGTGCCGAGATCGATAGCGAGGTCGGATGAAAAAAGACTGAACAGCGACCGCAGATTCATATGAATTGTTCTACTTGGGGACGGGCGAAAGCGCCCAATCTGCAACAGTACCACAGCCGCAACGTGGCGGCAAGATTTTGTTTTATTTTCAGTAGACTACACTAATCTTGTGATGACTCGACGCGCCGTTCTGGCGCTGCCGTTCGCCGCGGCTTTTGAGAGCGGATGCAGCACCGCGCAGCCGGGATTAAGCGGCTATGCGTTCATCGCCAATGAAGAGGGGCAGGCGGTGGCGGCGGTGGATTTGCAGGCGCTGGCGGTGGCCCGCCACATCCCGCTCGATAGCGCGCCGGTCGATGTGCTGGCGCTGAATAGGCGTCCCTTGGTTTACGCGCTGACTCCTCAGAATGGATCGATTCAGGAGATTCGAGCGGACCGCCTGACGTTCTCGCGCAAACTCGCGGTCGCCTCCCACGCCGCGGGGATGCATATTTCGGCTGACGAGCATACCATGTACGTGCTGGCGAGCGAGCCGAAGTCGCTGGTCCGCATTTCGCTCGACCGGTTCGCAGTGGATTGGAAGCTGCCTCTCGCTGAAGATCCACACGATTTCGCCATTTCGCCGGACGGGAAGATGGCGGCGGTGAGCGCCGGCGAGTCGGTGAGATTGATTAACCTGAAGGCCCGCACTATCGGGGACCCTCTGGGGCGGCCGGCGGATATCGGAGCGGTCCGCTTTCTATCGGATAGCAAATGGTTCCTTGCGGCCAACCGGAGCGAGCGTCTGCTGTCCCTTTACGACGCGGGGTCCTCACGATTGATCGCGCATTTACCGATCGCCGTGCGACCGGATCATTTGTGCTTCAATTTGAGCACGGAGCCGGGCAAAACCGACGGCGGACAATTGTTCGTGACCGGGGAAGGCGTCGATGGGGTGGTGATCGTTTATCCTTATAACACTCCGGAAGTCGGCAAGACGGTGCTGGCCGGACGGGCCCCCGGCGCGATGGCCGCTTCGAGCGATTTTCTGTTTATCGCCAGCCCGCAATCGGGGGATGTGAGCATTCTCAATATCGCCACACAAAGAGTCATCGGAGTTCTGCCGGTGGGCAACGATCCCGGGTTTATTGCCGTTACACCGGACGATCAATATGCTTTAGTGCTGAACCGGAAATCGGGGGATGTCGCGGTGGTGCGGGTGGTCCAGACGTGTTCGCACGTCCTGTCCTCATTCGCGGGGACGGGTCAACCGCGCCGAGGAGGAGTCGGCCGCGGGCGCCGGGGCGCAGTATGTCGATGTCACCCCGTGGTTCTGCTCGACGACCTGCACCGCCGTCGTGAGCCGGTACCAGGTGTACTGGGATCGCGGCCACATCACCGCCAATTACTCCTACTTCCTCCAAGGCGTGCTCGCCCAGGCCATCGGCCTTCCGGCGGCGGCATGAAGCCGGCCGGCCTCGCCGTCTGACGTCGTCGCCGTGGTCACCGGGGCCAGCCCGTGGTCGGCTCGGCTGGCCCGAGGCCTTCGCCACGAGGGGCGTGCACCTGGGTCTCGGTGCCGGCACGAGGCCGGCTGTGCCGACCGGTGCATCCGGCACCCTCAGCGAGGTGGTCGACGTCACCGACGCCGCCGCGGTCGACTATTTCGGACTCGCCGTCGCCGAGCGCTTCGGCCGCATCGACCTGTGGGTGAACAATGCCGGCGTGCTCGAGCCCATCGGCCCGCTGAGTGCCGCCAGTGCCGACGAGGTGCGGCGGAATGTGGATGCCACGTGCTGCGCACGGCCAACTTCGCCGGCCACGTGCGCCGTCGGGCGGGACGGGGGTGCTGGTCAACATG
>CAVOPN010000009.1:0-1152271 GCA_963698105.1 Bryobacterales bacterium | reverse complement strand
CACCAAGAAGCGCCCGAAGCATCCTTGACCACTCTCGGCACGAAATTCGAGAATCGACATTGCTTCTCCAATTTCGACTTCCTTTAAGCTTCTGAGAAATTTCGGCTAGGGACTCCTAACGCAACTGATTCCACGAACACTTGCATGTCTTGAAAAGCAATTTTGAGAAGCACGTCGAGGATGGAGCCACCACATGCGTGTCTATCTCGCAGGAGTTTGGTGAGGAATCGAACTTGGAAAACCGCGCACGCTCGTACTGCACAAATGCAGGCTTCCAGCAAGCATTAGTGGGTTGGATTCCCAATACATTGTCACCGGCGCCTTGCGTGCATGACACACTTACTTGCATATCGACGCCTCCGACGGGTCCAACATGGTGGGGCTCTGGGTAGACCCTCGAATCAATAGCCGACGGGCAACTTCGCAGCAGAACAGAGCCTCCAGCGGGTAAATTCGTAAATACGGTGAATACGACTGCCCACCTGCAATATTGCAGTCACGTTTGCAAGAAAATTGGAAGCAGCTTTCGAAGCCATCGGTCTCAGTGCTGGCAGCTTTCCTTTCTATTTGTGGAGCTGGTTCGTGCAGTCTCCATCAGCTGCAAAGTTGCCTCTACATGAGGGCTTTCTACTATGTTGATATGCTAGACACGATGAAGCTCCAGGATCTGATAGCTTGCCATGCCATTGGCTGAGCACTCTCTTGATCGCCTGACCTTCTACTATGCCTCAATCCGGTGCACAAAGCACCCTTATCTTAGCAACAACATTTCGAAGGTGAGTTCTTTCTCCGTTCTCATCTCCTAATTTCAGGATCCCGGGAAATGTAACACAGCGAATTTCTCTCTCGCTCAAAGTATCCTCATCCTCACCGCCAATATCTTCCATGGTATCTGGGTCGAACATGGTTCGTTGGTGACCCTCTATTGAGGGCATTATGATACTAAATATTGCTTTCTGCACTCTTAGCAACCTGGAAAGGTCAATTGCACTGTTGACGAGAGCTCGAAGTGGCTGGTCTCTGGTCTCGGTGTGCTGAACATCGCCAATTGAGTCCATAATACTGTTTACTTGATTGATCACGGCTTCTGCCACCGCCTCTGTTTCTATTTTTAGCTTCTGGGGCGCCTCTTTTCGGAGAATCGCCAATGTTGTAGACCTCCACTGGTTCATGCTTTCTTTCGATCCTTGAAGATTTGTGAGTATGAAGTTTATGATGGGTGGCACTAAGCTTACCAAATGTACTAAGATACTTTTCGGCTTTCGAAAGCTCTTCAGCATGTTCTGCTGGAAGTCCAATAAAATATACTTCAAATATATGCTCGAGGAGAAGTCTTGATACAAGTGATTGGATAAGATGAACTTTTGATGATGAGGCTAGAGATTGATATGTTGGTACTAGACGAAGGAGCTGTTCTTGAGTTTCTTCGCTTGCCTTGTCGGTATCTGGATATATTTAGCACCCAAACAAACACATCTCGTTCTTATAAAAGCTCTTGCGGAAGGGCAACATGCCAGAAAGAAAATCTTCCCGTCATCAGAGTATCCGGGATAACTGCCCACGATATCCACGAAGTGTTTCCAGTGAAAAAGCAATTTTGCAGTATCGGCTTCAAACCCCGGAAAAGAGTATAGTGTGAAAAATAATCAATACCCACATACCAATCTTCACTCTCCTGAAATTCGTAATGACCCAGTTTTGGAGGCCATTCCCCAATCTCTGCATCCGTTCCCCAAAGGCCTCGTCCGTGACCTGCTCATCCATCTTCGAGCTCGTACTAACAAAGCTCTTCAAGCCCCTCACCTGCCCCTGCAAAGACTTGATCATATCCTCCTTGACTCTCAACTCCCCCATCGCCTCATTATACGCCTCGCGAAACGCATCCCGATCCAGCATCAAGCTCGAGATCCTGGTCTTGATGTCCCGGTCCCTCGACTCTTTCACCTGCTCAATCCCATTAAATTCTTGCCTCAACAGCCGCAGCTCCGTATCCGTCTTCAGGAACGTCTGGTTGAGACTCGAATGCTTCTGTTGCCAGAATATCGCCGTCTCGGATTCGTTCGTCAATTTGTGGGATAGCTGCGTCAGCTCCCGCTCGAACTCGTCTTCCATGGTAGCCAGTTCTTTTTCTAGAGCAGCGATCTTCTTGTCTTTGGCTTCGCAGTCGGTCTCGGAGGTATCGGAGGCATTGCCGTCGGGCGCGGATTTCGTAGAGGCATTTTCGTCGGGATGGTCGGTTTTGGAGCGGCCTTGGAGCCGGGCTGGAGGCGGGGTCGCGATGGGGGATTTGCCGGATTGGCGGAGAGGGCGGGGCTTCTTTTCGTGCCCGCTCATGTTGGGTTATGGGGAGGGAGAGGAGGATGGTGGTTTGGGTCGGATTGAGGACATTGATGAGGCTGAGTGAGGAAGCTGAGATGTTGAAAGGCCAATGTCGACTTACATGGGTTGTTTGGTGGGTGCCTAAAAAGTGGGGCACTAGGCGCGGGGCAAGGCTGAGAGTTCCCTTGCCCCTTGGCAAGGCTGTCCTCGTCGCTGAGCTCTAATGGCCTTGTAACTTCTTTTTCTGCCGGAAGCACTCTGGCCGCGTTTTCCTATCCAATTCAGGGAAAGCTTCATCCAAATATTTTGGCCCTCTCCAGTTTCGAGTGTTTTCAAGCTTGAATGGATTCCGACTCCCCCCCGATCGGTGCGAGACGGGTACTACTGTTATGAGGACTTGTTCTGAAAGTTCGACCGTTGTCAATGGTTCAGTTGGTAAATAGATAAATAATTGTATCGATATACATTCCGAGTTCTTTGTGGACGTAGATGTACCATTCTAAATGTGTTGCTTCTTGATTCCACAGGAAACTGCCAAGTACTCTGACCACCTTTAGGACTGACATGTACTCGTGAAAGAGGAGAGAATACCTATAATTTGCCCTTTGCATTCCCAATTGGAAAAACTGCACGTAATCAGCATGATTGACGTCGAGGTATGGAAGGCACAGCCGCAGTATTAAGCTTCATGCGCTTCACGAGGCACAATTATACAGCCTCTTCGTAGTATCGCAGTACCTTCTGTCCCGAATTATACGCGAATTGCCCTCCACCTTGGGCTGCAACTGGTTTTGGATGGTCCGTATTCTCCTTATTCGATATACCCGTTGCAGCAGAGCATCCTCTTCCAAATCCCAGCAATGAGATATTCAATCATGCACATCTTCAGTCTAACTGTGGTTGAGGCCACCATTGCCCGACTCAACCAGGAAGATTGGGTGAGAAGATGGAGTTGGGATCCTAGCTAGACCTGGGGTCTGATTTTCCATCAGATACCTGTGCTTTTTAATTGTTTCCGCTGGAAAGGGGGGATCATCGAAACGAGATGTAACTCTGTGGCACCGAATATCCTTTGAAAATACGAACCTGTTCTGCCACGGGAGCTGTGCGTCAAATAGAGGGCTCTCGAATCACGATTTGAGAGATGGCAAGAAAGAATGAAGTTTATGCTCATCAAGCATGCTGGGTAAAGGCCCGTTTAACGGTATTGCTGAGCGGCAAACGCTCCATGAGGCCCTAACACCTTTAGAATTAGTATTTAAGCACTGGCCGCAGAAGTATAGTGTAAAAGGTTGTTGACAGATAGTCTGGTCGTGTCGAATTGGGCGCTCCAAAGAAAGCTGGAAAGAGTTAGTCATGAATCTAAAAGATTCTAAAGCGTGTTCCGAAATCGGGCGATCCGCATGCAGCTATTCACGCTGCAGCAATCTAGATAACTGTCCATCATCCGAGGCCGTTGAAAAAAAGAGTTATAATCATGCGAGTAACTCGAGCATTCCAAGCCTCGAATTACCTTGTCCATCTGATTGCTTCGCAGACCTAGGTGCTGATGAAAGGAAACTGAATATCGCAGTTTTATTGCCTCTGCCTCCGGTGAAGCGCTTTTCCGACGACCAAGAGAGCTTCTGCTCTTGAGGGTTTGGGTATTTTGCCGCGAAGAAAACTTGCTCATGCCTGAACACTCAACTCAGGCATCGAGAGTCCATTTTCGCCTGGGTCGTGTCGTCCCCGAATCAGATCATAACCATTTACAGCCATTCCGACTCTCTGATTCCGTCAACTTGCAGTCGAACCCCCACCCCTTTTCGAAGCTCACCCAATCCCAGAAATCTGACTGGCACCGACACTCGTTTGGACCACTAAGACGTCACGATCGTGTGCGTGTACGACGGGACCAAACGCCTCACTCGCGCTTCGGGTCCGCTGGCTGGCCATCTGTGCAATACCAAGTTGCCAAGGCTCGGCTGAACCGCGCCGTCTAGGTCCTGATAGTAACATATCTTGTCCCAAATCCTACCGGGAGAGCTCTGGCCGTGTTCAATGAAAAGAATTTCGGCTCTCCTGGTCGATAAGAATAATGATTCAGGTGCCCGTCCGTCCGAGGTTCCAAATCTCTTCAAGTGAAGCTCCTCATGCTCGCCCTTTCATGAGACCTCAGAGCTGCAAAAGCACATCAGCGACTCACTTAGTGGGAGGCTATGGCTTTCCGGAGGATGCATGCTGCATGGACTGGGGTCCTGAAGAAAGAGTTCAGGGTTTCAGGGATCCCGTCACCCAAACCTCCATGTTACTGGCTGGAGATGACATCCCCCTCCAGGAGGATCTTGTCTCGCCGGCTAGAACTGCCTTCAAGGGGGCTACAATTTCATTTGCTCCATCAGATAGCCCACTTGCCCATTCGGTAACGCATCGGTGGTCGAGTGGTCGAGGGGTCCGGCGGCTCTGATGAGAAAACCGGATTCGCATTGATACTGGAGATCTCCATGTCGAGGTCCTTTGGCGTCCTTGAATCTCGAGTCTCGTTGTTCCCTTCGAAATAGAGTGAGTGCATTGTTGACAAATACACTGACTGGTGGAGGGGTTGGTTAAAGGTGCTCGAGGCGTCTCTAGCAAGAACAAGAAGGTCTGGACCCTCGGCCAGCAATAATATACTGAGAGGCAGTGGAATTTGCCAAGTCTCGAAATGGCCTAGGTGGCTGATGGACAGGGCGTCTGGTTGGCTGGCTGCATGATGACGCAGACACGCCACGGGCGTCATAGTGGAGCCTTCTCATCTCAAAGGCCGGGGGAGGTGGATCTCGCGCGGCCGCTCGTCTATTGGGAGCTGGGGGATGCCATGAGGCCTCAAAAGCAGCCCACTTCTGCTGCTTCCTCGCATCCCGTGTTACGGTGACGGTGACGGCGACAGTTGACAGTGTCCCGCCGAGCGTCCATGCTGCATGCTGCGTGCTGCGTGCTGCGCGCTGCAACATGGACATGGCCCGACTCCGACTACCCAACGGACCCTTTGCGCTTCCACTCTAATTATTCCGCCTGCATAACCACAACCACTGGTCCCCGTGCTTGTTCGTGCCAGACGTGTGGTATAAAAAAGCAAACCTGTGACACCATAACCTTCCATCACGTTCCATAATGCCGCAATGCACGCGTCTGGATTGCGGAAGAGGCTGCCCCCAAAGAGAAATTTTTATCAATTGTGACTTGTCGTCTTCTCGGGAAATCCGTGGGCATTCTTCTCCCAGAAAAGATGATGATCAATGAAAAGAATGGGCTCTCTGCTGGGAAAGGAAAGAGATTTGAATGTGGTCCGAGCACCTGACCCATAGAAGTCCTCGTCTGATGTTAACAGCGAGTTCGACTGAAGCTCTTCCTCTTGCTCGTAACCCCTTGTGACTCGTGTGGAGGTTCATCAAGAAAACCTTAAGCGAGTTGATTCACCGGCCAAAGTCCTCCGTCCCCCGTAAAGTAAAATATCCCCCACCATATCTTCCGCATCACCAAAAGTGACCACAATCTAGGCGACGCCTTGAGATCACGAAACTGCTCGAAGATGCCCGATAGCACACGTCGAGAGGCCGAAGACAGGGTGAGCTGCTTCATGCTGTGACGCGCCAAGCAGAAAGCTGACGGCAACCATAGAGCGAGGAGGGCTCGGTTTCCCTGCCCGATCTTGGAGATAGCATTGATGCCGTGACCTTTGAGCAGATCCTAGAGATGGATGATGACGAAGACGATCGCGAGTTCTCCCGGTCCATCGTCTTTGGCTTCTTCGAGCAGGCGGAACAAACATTCAAGAAGATGGACGATGCGCTGTAAGTTGGCGCGCCACATTACAGGCTCTTACAGCTTAGGACAACGCTGATTAGAGTGTCATTTCCCCACAGGAAGGCAGGAGATCTGCCGGAACTATCTTCTCTGGGCCATTTTCTGAAGGGTTCATCCGCTACGCTTGGCTTAACCAAGGTCAAAGACAGCTGCGAAAAGATTCAGCACTACGGGCAGAAGAAGGATGAGGCGGGCACCGCCGACGAGCCAGACGAGAAGAAGTGCCTGGAGAGGATCAAGGAAACACTGGTCGCCGTGAAGGAGGAATATGCCGAGGTGGAGAAGGTCCTGAAGAAATTCTACGGAAGCTGAATGGGCGATGGCGCGTATTGTGCACGTTCTCGTACTGGAAGGACAATGGCGCAGGCAACAGATGCCGTTGGATCTCTGGCAACGACATTGGAGTTCACGCCTGGGCAGTGGCTTCTCTTATGGCAATGCTCCCCATAGCTCTTGGCGTCTGGATTGCATCTCTGTTCGCTGCATGGCATATGGTGTTTCTTTTGTTGCTATATTTTCATTGAACCCAAAGGCACCACGGTACTTGGGAGAGCGAGGACGGACGAGTGACGATTTCTTGATCTGCGAAGGAGCAGAGCAGCTGCCTACGAATGATTTTACGATCAATAGAATTGGCATTTCAACCAGTTCGATGTCGTTAAATGCAAGGGTTTTTTTCATGCAAATTTTCTGCCAACATCGTTACAACCTTGCTACAACTTCAAGTGAGTCCTTGATCAAGACACATCGACTCAAATTTTCTCGAGACAGTCTTGCTGGTCATCAAGCATGCGATCAAGCATGCGGAAAGTACTTGTATCCCACGCCTTTCACAAAAGTCTGCTGCCAAGGCCCCTGCTCCTTCCCCTCCGCAAGTTCAAGGTACAACTTCCCGTGCGCTTCTCCGTCAATGTCCATAGAAGCAGGACCCCCGTCAGCCTTCCGCTCATCACCATAATAAAACCTACAACCATCAACATCAGAAATCCCAAACATCAAAAGTTATTACTTACTTGTATCCTTTGTCTTTGTACGCAGCAGCAGCAGATTGGATGATATGCGCGGTCGCCGACTTGCCCACGCCCAAGTCAAGAAATGGCGCTAAGGTCGTCTCGTTCAGTATATTGCCTGTGTAAATGAACGTTCTGGCTGCTGAGTCTGGAAGTTCTTTAAAGCTGAGGACAGCCTGCTGTGCTGCAACGAAGGCGCTGGTCGTGTTTATAGTGAGGTCACGCGTGAAGTCCGCTAGCGGGAGCGAGACCAGAGGGTCCTTTGCGTCGTTCATAGTCACTGCTCCAGCTACAAAATTATTGAGTTTAGCAGATTGATCAATAAATTACTGGGGACATAGTGGGGACTTGCCGTTGTAGATGACAACACTTGGGGCACCTAGCAATGCTTTGACTTTCGAGAAGGCATCGACGACAGAGTTTGGGTCGGAGAGGTCACTTGGGATGTTGATTTGGTCGGCGGTATTGTCTGCTTCCTTTACTTTTCGGGCGGCGAGAGCAACTTTGTATCCTTTTGCGGCGAAGGCTCGTGCTACATGGGCGCCAATTCTGGGGCCAGAACCGAGAATGAGGAGGACTGGGGATGTGGAAGACATGTTCTTGGATTTTTGGTGAAGTGAGAGGGATATCGAGTTTAGGTTGATACTGGGCACAAGCAAGTACTTTCTAATCTATTATTATTTTTCATAGTGAGACATTGAGAGTAACAATCTATATGCAACTCGTAAGCAATCGATCGACATTATGATAGTAATTGGCGAGGCTGAGGTTCATGAACTTCGGAGCGGAGGTTTGGTATTGTATAAGATTACCAATTATCGCTCGGTTAAGCTTCGGAGAGAGGGCGAACCAATATGCTTCCATCCAACTTGCAGCCACTCATGCACTTATTAATACTTTTGGAGAGCATAATATTTCGTGATTTTTGAGCTGATGACCAAACTCTCCAAACTCTCGGAGTACTCTGTATTGGTTTGTAAGGCTACGGCATCTCAACCTCCCCCTCGACGACATACTCGTCCTCACCCTCCTCATTCTTCTGCGCTCCCATTTTGCAAATTGCTACTTTCTCAATCCTCACATTCGATGCCCATTCAAACTCTTCGAAATCCTCCAGGATCTCCCTTGCATCAATTGTTAATTTAGCCTTTCGCTTGCCGTGACCACCACTCCCCCTTACTCCCGGGACGTAGACAGTGTTGACAATTGTGGCGTGAAGCTTCAACGGACGATTCTCTTCGACCAGAAATTCTCCTTCTGTAAATATGTTCTTGAGCCTCTGGCAGAAGGGATAGAGCCTATCGTCGTCTGTCGGTGACGCATAAAGAATAGAAGTCTTCGATGGCGTATGCATACTCTCCAATCCTCTCAGGGATACCTTCAATGGCTTCACCCCTCTGCCATCAGACTCAATCACCTTCTCCTTCGATGTGCTCTGACCTGATGAGTTGTTTGCTTGGTTTGCGTCTTGGGATAACGTTGGGCTTGGAGTTGATAGAAGATCTTTCAGATTGAGCTCCCTCAATAATTTCAATGAGCTGTCTATCCGCTCTTGAGAAAGAAACCTCATTACGCCCAGCGTGAGATGTAATGTACCCAGAGGTCGGATGGCTTTTTCCGGAATGCCGTTTGGAAGTTCCGGAGTAGAGATTCCCGTGATTTTCTCTCGAAAGGTCGTTAATGCATTTTGAAGCTGGGGTCGCGAGGTTGGGGTGACAAGTGGTAGACAGCTGGATAAAATTTCTTGATGTTAGTTTGGTTTATGTGAAAAGAATACACTTTGAGATCGTTACGAAAACATGTTGGGGCAGGTCTCACTGTCACGAGACTCGTGAGCCATCCAGGAGAGAGGGCAAAAAGATCGAGGAAGAATGCATACAGAAAATGAGTGGGACGAGGAGGCGGGCTGGGTCGGGGAGGCATGGAGACTTTATGTTCAAGCCGAGTTACTCAATAAATTGAGATAAGTAAATAATAGTTTTTAGAAGAGCGCCCAGCCTCTAAGAATTGATGTCACATTTGAGGAAGCATCCGTTTGTCTTGAAACGGGAAGGCATCTCGCTTAGTGACGCCACTTCCTCGACAAGGCTGACCTTCAGCGTCTTCATCGATGCAACCCTTCTTCAACCAAATCGACTTCAATAAAATGCTATTTGCATCGTGCTGACTACTGGCTCGCTCAACCCGAATAGTTTTGCTAGCACATTGCCACGGAGATCCCTTGATTTCAGGCGCTTCCTCATCCCCAGCCTCCTCCGCTCTTATTCACCATCACTGCCTCGCTTTGATCACGGTCTTACTTGAGCACCCAGCCAGCATGGAAGTCTCCGACGATTCAGCCTCAGATGTCGCCGAGACGGCCCTTGCACCTTTTGACGAGGACGAACTTCCCCGTGTGCCAGATGAGGTTGTGGAGGATCAGACAAACGAGGTTGATGACCTCTTGAGTGATGACGACTCTCATGCTTCTCTCATAGACCATAGAATACCTGCCATTAAGCCGAGACCTTATCAGCTTGAGATGGTTCAAGAAAGTTTGAGCAAGAACATCATCATTGCTATGGATACCGGCAGTGGCAAGACTCATTGGTATTTTGTTCATGCTTGTTCAGTTCATTCTTCCTATGTTATTGCTTTTGTCTCTATGGTGCAGAACTAGACAAGTGTGACCATGTTCTGATTCTGCCGATTCTACCCCAAGCTAATTCCCTTTTGTCATGTAGTGCTGTCCTGAGAATTCAGTATGAACTTGAACGTGTTCTCCCTGACCAGGTCAGACCTTCGGTGTGATTCTTGCTTTCTGAAAAGGCGTGCTGAATTTTGCATTAGTTGATCTGGTTCCTCGCCCCAACTGTGTCTCTTTGCGAACAACAATTTGAGTACATCAAATGTCAGATCACGTCCGTGCAAATCAAGTTCTTATCTGGCGCCGATGGGGTGGATCGTTGGACTGAACAAAGCCTGTGGGATAGTATACTCAGCAACGTAAGGGTTGTTGTTAGTACTTACCAGATCCTTGCTGACGCCCTTACCCATGGATTTGTGAAAATAGAATCGTTGGCTTTGATTGTGTTTGACGAAGGTGGGTTTTCCCTAACTCCTACAGCTATGAACCGAGCAAAATAACATTTGCAAGCGCATAATTGTGTCGGGAAACAGGCTGGTGCAAAATTGATGCAGAATTACTACCACAAGCGGAAGGCAGATGGTCTCGCTGTAAGTAAATCTGGAACCAACTTTCATTTCAATCTGATCTGTCACTGGGTGTGGAACACTTCGCTATTTTCTTACTCCAAATCATTCAGGTGCCTCACATCCTAGGGCTCACGGCATCCCCTGTTATGAGATCTGATCCCTCTTCGGTAACCAAGATCGAGGAAACTCTTGACGCCATTTGCCGGACTCCCACGAAACACCGGGAAGAACTAAGACTTCAGGTCAAGCTGCCGGTACTATCACGTGTAACCTACCAACCTCTTATGCCTGAAAGCTCTCTCGGTAGTTACACAAGGACCATTGAAAGCTTAGGCCATGCATTCAAAAACCTAAAAATCTCGCATGATCCCTATGTCATCAGTTTGCGCGAGGAGAATACGGAAAGAAGTCGGAGGAAGCTCGAAAAGATCCTAATGAATCACAAAACATGGTGCCGGGACCAAATGAAGACCTTCCACGCAACTACTTTGAAAATATGTAGCGAGGTTGGAGCTTGGGCTGCTGATTACTACGCTTTCCAAGTGATAGCGAGAGTAACAAAATCAGCAGAGGCATCCGGAACCTCTCTTGGAATTTGGGATGTCGCAAATGCGGAGAAGCAATACCTTGCCAAAGCATTGATGGCTGTTGACATTGCTGGATACGCTGCTTGCCTGATCCCGGCGAGCATTCCTCTTGTGACGGATAAAGTGAGTAAGCTGATTGAGACTCTGATCCGGAAATCGAAATCTTCTGGTACATTTTCAGCCATTGTTTTCGTTCAAGGTAAGCATATGTCCATGTCGCCTTTTTGTCTTCGTCTATGGAGCCGGAAGCCTAGGAGCTATTTCGGGAATCTACATTCACATTTGCCTTGGAAGCTTGGCTCCTCAGCTTTCTAGCTCCCTCTTTCCACTCAGGAATTGTCCATACTAATTTGATGATAAGAAAGAGCGCTAGCGGTAGTGCTCGCCCACCTGCTCTCAGTCCATCCTGAAACTCGAGATCTCTTCCGTATTGGGACGATAGTTGGCACCTCAGCTCACACTAACCGTGCTCGGAATATCGGGGAGCTCATTGATATAGACTTACAGAAGAACGCCTTATCAATGTTCAAATCAGGCCGGATCAATTTGGTCATCGCAACTTCTGTGCTTGAGGAAGGAATAGATGTACCCGCATGCAACTTGGTGGTCTGCTTCCAGAAGCCGTACAACTTGAAGTCCTTTGTGCAGAGGCGTGGGCGTGCTCGACACAGAGATTCCGAGCTCGTTCTTCTCCTCGAATCAACTGACAAGGCAACTGAGTGGCATCAGCTTGAACAAGACATGAGAAAGATTTACGAGGACGAAATGCGAGTTTTACAAGAAATCTTACTTCGAGAAGACACCGAAGAACCTGGAAATAGGATTTTTGAGGTTCCAAGTACTGGCGCGTTAGTCGATTTTGACAACGTTGTTGCACACCTTTACCATTTCTGTGCAACGTTGCCAAAAAAGGAGTACGCAGATTTGCGTCCGGAATTCATCTGTAATGAATCTGGTGGGCTTGTCAGAGCGAGAGTTATCCTCCCTCTCTCAGTCAACGAGAAGGTTCGAACTGCAGAAAGCCAAAGATTCATGGCTCTCTGAGAAAAACGCGATAAAAGACGCTGCTTTTGTAGCCTATGTGGCTCTGTACCATGCAGGCCTAATCAGCGACAATTTACTTCCGCTTCTTAGACACGATCCGGTCACGGATGAGTTGACGTCGTCTGCAGCAGAGAAGAGGGCATCAATAGTAAGTGTTCGCAACCAGTTGAATCCGTGGAATGAAGTTGCAAGAGCGTGGGAGAAGTTGGAGGACGGTGCTGAACTGTATCAAACCACAATCAGTGTGGGGGATTTGGTCATCCAAACTTGCCTGCCGGTTTCGACACCCCACGTCTCCCCTTTCTACGTCTATTGGGATGTGAACACATCATTCTTGGTTGTCATCTCCAGCAACACTTCCAAAACGACAACGGAATTGTCTTCATCATCACTATCTGATTCCGAGATCATGTCCAAGGTCTGGAGTGATACTTGGACCCTACTGCATTCGGCTTTTGGATCAAGGTTTTCTATCCAGGAACGACGATTTGTTATGCCCTTCTTCTCAGATTTTGACATATCTGGGACGCAGAAGAGGGACAGTCAGCCAGTAACGACGGAAATTCAGCCTAACTCTGAGCCAGGCTTGATCAGAGACATTTTGGAGCGTCAAGTAAAATATGTTTTCCGCGAGTTCCTGTCGAACAAGCCTCCGATCCAGTACGTTCAAGATCCCTACGAGAATTATGATGCAACACCGGCTGGTCCTCATCTTTCTCTGAAGAGACTTCCTCGTCGCTTCGATTTTCTACACAAAATTCTCTCACAAAACTACCCTCCATCAAAGAAACCATATTCGACTGTTTTGCCACTAGAGAGATGCACTGAAGACCGCATTCCCTTCAAGTTTGTGCAATTCGGCTTACTTATCCCGTCGATAATGCACCGAGTCGGAGTATGCTTTCTTGCCAAAGCTTTGTCAGAAACACTACTCAGAGGCATTGGATTCTTGGATCTCAGTCTTGTTGTAAGTCCCATCTGCTGGGAATGAATTTCGTATGTTCCATTGGCTCCGGATGAGGACCAATATCCGAGAGCCCTTAGAACATTCTACTCCCGAGTTTACCATTGTCCAATAGCCCCTAACTCTGGAGTATTGTTGAACGGCTTCTAGAACATTCGACTCTAGAAATTGCTTGAAAGAAATGTGCTGACTTCAATTTCTTCGGGAACAGGTCACCGCTATTAGCGCTTCCAGTGCCAATGAAGCAACCAATTACCAGCGACTAGAGTTCCTGGGCGACACGATTCTGAAGACTTGCACATCAGTGCAATTAATGGCAACATATCCTCTATGGCACGAAGGCTACTTGTCTGCAAAGAAAGACGGGGTGGTCTCGAACTCCAGACTTTCAAGAGCCGCTATCGAGGCTGGGTTAGACTCTTTCATAATCACAAAACCGTTCACTGGTCACAAATGGCGACCAATATACATCGAAGACATCCGTGAAGTAGGTCACGAAACTGATAAACGAGAGCTTTCTACCAAGGTTCTTGCTGATGTAGTAGAGTAAGTTTTTGCATTCTCTCTCGAAATATCATGATTGAGGCGGAAGAGAGCATCCCCCCAGGGGTCCATATTTCGTAGCAATTGCTGACTACCCTGTTCCTAGAGCACTGATAGGGGCAAGCCATGGTAGATGGTGGTATCCCCAAAGCTCTGAAATGCTTACAAGTGTTCCTCCCTGAGTTGGAATGGAAGCCTTTGGATACACGTAGTACATCTATTTTCGAGCGCACCCCTGATGCCGAATTACCAGCCACTCTACTCCCTCTGGAATGCCTCATGGGATACACTTTCAAGAAGAAGGCGCTCCTCATGGAAGCCATAACCCATACTTCCTCCAAGAGCGGTTCACAGTCTCTCGAGCGACTTGAATTCCTTGGAGATGCAGTGCTTGATTATGTTGTTGTTACTGCAATATATCCCCATGGTCTTTCTCATGTGGAAATGCACCACCTGAAAACTTCCCTGGTCAATGCCGACTTCTTGGCCTACATTTGCCTTGAGTGGAAGATTGAGCAAGAAGATTTCGACCTTGAGCCTGACCTGTCTGCTCTGGACAATGATGGACTGCCAAAATTCAAGGAGAGGGTCAAGAAGGTGGCATTGCCCTTGTGGCGCTTCCTCCGCCATGCGTCTACAAGGCTAGGTATCGTTCGGCAGGCGACTTCTGATCGCCATGCAGAGTTGAGAGGCTCAATCATCGAAGCGTTTGAACGTGGGACGCACTATCCCTGGGCTCTGCTAGCCCGCCTCAAAGCACCGAAATTCTTTTCAGATATGGTCGAATCTCTTCTTGGTGCTATATGGGTTGATTCTGGATCTTTTGAAACATGCACTGAAGTCGTTGAACGCATGGGTATTCTACCTTACTTCAGGAGGATCCTGAAGGATGGCGTGGATACGTTGCATCCGAAAGAGGCGTTGGGAATGCTGGCAGATACGGAATCTGTTCGATATGTCATATCTTCGCGGAGTAGGGAGAGGGACGATGAAAGGGAGTATCTGTGTACTGTGTATGTTGGGGACGTTCAAGTTGTTGAGATCGATGGCGGGGTTAGTCCGGAGTCAGTGAAGACGGAGGCTGCGGAGGCGGCAGTCAAGATTTTAGAGGCAAAGAAAAAAGGGCTTGGTGAGATTAATGTCAATAAGACTGAGTTCGAGACGACAGAGGACGTCGAGATGAAAGATTAGCTACGGAATAACGATTCATGATATTGTGGGATTAAGGACTAGGCGTTTTGGGCTCTCAATCTTATCGTGCATTGGAAGAAGACTATTTACTAGACCAAAACATGGGTTGCTATTTATCATTCTTGCTGTGCTTTACAGGATCCCTCCCATGAGCGAGTGACTATGACTTGCTCCCAAGTCATACAAGCTAGACAAGACACACATCTATAATCCAATCTGCATCACAGCAAACAAGGAAGGCGCTTCAAAGGTATGACCGAGAACACAATCCAAGCCAGCAAAACAGCAGATAACGCCAGCCGTCTCCCAATACTGCCCATACGGGCTTGCACAATCGGTATCTGAATACATGCATTCGCAATTCGCTAAAAACTCCATCAATCCGTTCCTTGAACTACTACCTTGAAAGTACAAACTACAAAAGAGAATCTGGTATATCGAAAAATCGCTCGCGTGTAGGTATCATTCGTCGCTCATTTGGAAAGATCGTCCGCTATGTCGTCTGCTCATCATCGTCTTCAGCAAAAGTGATCAACTAATCCTCCTGCCGTACGGATCATATTCCCGGGACTTTTCTCTGTAGAATTCCTCCGCTCCTCTGATGTCCCTGGGGTCGACAGAAACAGAGCCGCGCTCGTGAGGGCCGTTGTTGTAGCGGTCTCCGACGACTGCTTCCTGGTATCGATCCCACTTCTCTGCGTCCCTGGGGCTGTTGAGCTCCCCGGTAAACCTGAGTTCTTCATCCGTGCCTCTCCTGCCGTGTCGATCGTCTCGGTATCTCCTGTCTCTTTCTCCATGACGAATGTCAATGGGTGGTGGTCCGGGAGGAGGCGGGGGGAATGAGGAACCCGAGCCGTAAGAGCCGGGATTGAAGCTGGATGTGGATGATTCAGGTGTTGGGCCGTACTTGCCTCCGGCCTGGATATCTCCTGGGGTCGAATGACGAAAGTTCTTCATGGGAGGACTGCTCGTTCTTCGACCGACTGGACGTCCAGAGCCAGGTATGTATGTTTGACTTGGTGTGCTCCCTGTGCGCAGATGCCGAGGCTCATCTATATTGGGCTGGTCTCTTGTGTAGGTACGGTTGCCCGCATCGTAGTGATCTCTTGTACTGCCACGGCTGCTGGTAGAATTCGCGCGGCCTGGTCGGGTGGGTAGATTAAGGGTCTGGGCTTCGGTGTACACTTTGCCACTTCCAGGGTGAGCAGTGTATGGCTGACGATCCCTCTCTATTTTTACAGACTCCTCGTTGCTTGAGCATTCGGAAGTGGAGGGAGCGCCAGTATATGGCTTCCGCTCACGCTCAATGGGTTGGGCCTTTGAGCTGGTTGGGGAGGTTCGTGTTGTCTGATGAATCTCGACTGAGCGTTGCCTGGACTGAGTTGAAGAGCGGCGACTTAACGATGGAGCTGTGAGAGATCCTCTCCGCCGACTGGTAGATCCAAAATTATCCAAGAACTGTAAGATAGCACTTTCTAATAACTTTTGAGAAGTTGGATCTGGCTTTACAGGGAGAAGGTGTCGTGACTAGAAAAAGATGGAAGGGTCAGTGATTGCCTCACAAGGGATGGATGGGAGTTTACGAAGTTTAGACAAGCTCTACTCACTATTTGTTTGGGGAGGCGTTCGGGCTTTCCGTCCACCAAGTCTCCATCCGCATCAATAGGCATTGCCTCCACAACTTTCTCCAACCTTCTCCACTCCTCGTCTGGATGTGCTAGTATGAGTAACGTCATCCAGTAGGCAAAGCCTACAGGAGTAAGTGACGGAACTACAAAGCCGTTAGTTCCTTCTGTTTGTGTGATTTTTGGTTTGGTGAGAAATACTGATTGCTGCAGAGTGAGGGCCTTCCTGTACTAGATGATGCTCGCAGCCCAAGTCCTGATACAAGCGCTGGATGTGTTCTTCATTCGCATTTGCTCGGAAAATGGCTAATTTTCATATTAGCTTTCTTTGAGAGCATGTCAAGATAAAGGTTATCAACACATACAGAGGAGAGGGTGGGGTTCTTTTTCTAAAGCATAGCTGGCGTAGCTGGGCAGAGTTTAGTCAGCACGACTTGAACCGGAGTTTTCAACTCGAAGGCGGCTA
This sequence comes from Bryobacterales bacterium, assembly GCA_963698105.1. Lineage (GTDB taxonomy): Bacteria > Acidobacteriota > Terriglobia > Bryobacterales > Bryobacteraceae > Palsa-187. The sequence goes on along the minus strand of CAVOPN010000009.1, from coordinate 1,135,502 downwards.
AACGAGGTGAAGATTGAGAATAGACATACTATGCCGCCATCTTCGATGGCGTAACAACGATGCTCTTCTTTGGTGGGAATTCTTCAATCTGATCAAGTGTTAGCCACTGATGTAGGTATATATAAGAATATATAAGCCCTAACAATATGATTCGCTAGACCTCTCAAGAATGCCCCGAGTCGTTGTGTTGGAGTCCCATCACTGTTGAACAGCCTTCCCCATTTCTGATCGATTGTAGATAGTTCTGTTGTCGAATAAGTCCGCGCGACTGCAGGGCGACGGTCGGAGAATCGTACGCCTGGTTTGTCTAACGGACTGCTTGGTGGTGATCGAGACTCCATGGGTGGAGGGGGTACATATGGCGCTTTCGTAGATTGCGTTGGAGACGGCGGTGTATTTGTTGGAGGGGGAGATGAAGTGGAGCTGGACTTGTTGGATACCTCTACTTCACTGCCTGACTGTTGCTTCGATAAGTGTTCGACAACTGAATGGCACGACTTAGCAAGGCTCGGCGCTGTGGAACGTAATGGAATATGCGTACCTTCTTTCGTCACCCTCTCAGTTATCGCTGCTATGAGGTCCGGAGAGACACCAGGGTATCCCTCCAGCTCCTCACGATCCGCACCAGAAGCCATTCTGTCGCTGATAGGTGGTGAGGAGAGTTTTCGGACGGGCGATGCTCCGCGAACTCGAGGCTCGGAGGAATCGTAATTGGTGTACTCGGGGACGGGCTCAAAGTAATCAGGGCGAGGCTCTCGACGACCGTGGGTGTTCGCCATATGGGCAGCGAGGCTACGAGGATTACCTCATTGATTGCTGCGGATGGAAATCGCAAGCTCGGGGTCGGGGCCAGATACTGATACAATGATGAGGTTTGGTTTGTATGTGGGAGATGAAGAGGAGGGAAAGATTTGATTTTCAAATTATCGAAGTGCTTTAGTGTTTTGATACTCGGCGACTCGGTTCAATGGGTGAGCAAAAGAAACAAATGCTAATCGTCCTTCTGGAGTAACAATCGGTGGGCAGAACTGCACAGACAAGCCCAAGTCGGGCGTCGGGTCCCCACCTCCAAGCAAGCATTTACCCGTTTCCCTCTCTGAAAGCAGCAGATGCGAACTCATGACCTACGATGAGTCGAGCGTCTAAAACAACATGGCAATTCCTGGGACGATCCAGAAACTCTCCGCTCCCAGTTCCAGCAAGTCTGGAGTACTTCAAGTAAGCCCTGGCTGCAGGTTCCTGCATCACGATTGATGGAATTGATATCGATCGGGCCGGAACAACGTCACAGCTGGGCGTGAAATCCAGTCCCAGAACGCGCGCTTCTCCGGTCATCAGCCACATTTCCTTTGGTGAGGCCTCCTGCTTGACCCCTGTGCCGCCACATATCGCTGACTGGCCTCGGAAGCTCCCGCTCTGGGTCATGACGACGTTTGGCAGCCTGATCTGCCTTGCATGAGGTTTGGGAGAGGGATGAAACAATCAACTCCGGATGGCCACAACTATTGGCCGATTTGGCGGGAGAGTTGCCATTGCATTCGAAAAGCCTCGAAGTTCACATGTCACTGTTTGGAGCTCGTTCTCGCTTCGTCAATTCATCGTATTCGCGTATCTTAGTGCAAACCTATCTATGGGGAATCATCAACTGCAACTGCAGAATGTAGAGTGAAGTATGTGAAAAGTGGGGATTGCTTTGAAGGCGAACCAGAAAGACCCATCCATGCGGCTAAGCCCTGGAATTCATCTGGATGTTTCCAGCTTGAAAGCCTACATCTCATCGTCTCCAGAGTCGCTCTCATAGCCTCGACGACGACGTGGAACTGCCACCGGGTTAGTCTGCTTTGGCTCGACTCGTCTTCCAGTAGGCTTTGCCCAGTTACTGGTCTTCGGCACGACGGTCTCGTTTGAAGCCTCCGAAGTTGTGCTCGACGGGGCCCGTTGCATTAGCATGCGGGTTCCCTTGAGGATCGAAGGCGGTGAAGGTCCGAGCATTTCCTGCAAAACCATTTGATGGGGGACTGTACATGTTTAGCACGTTAGAAAGAGGTATTAAGTAGATTTGAACTTACCCGCGGGGGAAAGGCCGGGAGTTCTCGGTCTGGCTCTCAGAGGCACCAGAGAGACTCAAGGCGCCGAGTCCATGGTAGGGAACAGCGACATAGTGGGTCCGGATGCCTGCAGATGAGGTTGCGTCGAAGTCGGATGCTGCAGTTCCTATATACCTCGTCAGCAGTTTCCCCAGATCGTGAATATCACTTTTACCTGGGTAGCCATAGCTGGGATAGTCGTAGTCGTCATCACTACCTGCACCAGCCTCGGGATCGCTAAAAGCTCCGGAATCATCTTCGTAGGTCGCCGTTGTAGCAAACATATCCTGCTCATCAGGGGCAACATCGGAGGTGACGGCCGGCAGCTGAAATGGTTAGCAACTTCTCCCTTGTTGGACGTCCCATTCATACCGTAGTGATACCTGGCTCGGCAGCTTCTTTCCAAGCCGTGCAGTTCTTGCACCATGAACTTCCGCCATTGCTTCGAGCTTGCTTAGAGAAATCATTAATAGAGAGGACGGTGCCGCAAGGACCCTGGCACTTCAACTCCAAACTGTTTCCTCCAACGCAGACGATGCAACGAAGCCGAGCGGTGACAGCATTAACAGACTGTCCGGACGCCTTCCTGTAGGTACTAAACGACAGAATCTGGATCAGTTCACCTTTCAAGGATACAATTAAGGATTAAGACAGGCTCGGAAAGACGTACTACGTGTTGAGCTGTTTCTTGGAGAAACAGGCATTATGCTTGAATCTATTGCATTGAGAGCACTTGTACTTATCCAGCAGCTGGACAGTCTTTCCGACTATTAAGGTGAGTCAGCTCAGATTTTCGCAGAAACAAATCGAACCTACTTGGCGAAAGTGGGATCCATCTTGGGCTCCATCTTCACGGTTCTGTGGCACAAGAAGCCAGTGCTTGCGTTGGAACACAGGTAGTGATGAAGTGAAGGGTAGATCGATGGAGATGGATGAGGGGAGTCCCGAAGCTGACACCGCGGCGACGCGTTTCAGCTTTGAGAGTGGGAATGGTAGGTAGTACAGAGCTATAAGGTATGTTCTAGATGTCTCTATGGACATCTGAGAGGAGATGGGATTGGAGTTGCTTGCTCAAGGAGCTGGTCGAAGATGGTTGTTCAGGAAAGAAAGGGAGGTGGGAAAAACTGGAGAGAAGGCTTTAATTTAAGTGCTCAGTGTTGACATCGGACGACGCTAAGCGAGGTCGCAACTGCTTGAGTTCCAAATTCTGCCACTTGCCGAACTTGGACATTGGACGAAGGACTTCAAGTTTTGTCTATCACCTTTCCCGGGACCCCTCTTGCTTCCATGCAGCAGACGCATCAGCATCGGCTCTCCTCAATATGCAAGACAATCTGCGAGGTATTGCAGTTCTCGAATGTGCTAGTGTACTACGGTGCGTAATTGATGCTCAAACCAACGATCTCACTGTGTATAATTTTAAGGCTCGTAATGTCCGCCAATGTATATATCGAACCTTCGCAAACGAAACAGCTATCATCAGAGCTGACTGCTGTCAGAGGAGAAGAACGCCAGGACGATCATCCACAATGCCATGATACTGCCATATATCGCTCATTTTCTTCTAGCACTTAACCTGAAGCCGAACCTCTTCTGCAGAGTACGTCAGCCTCATGCAACTTAGTTTGGAAGAGCCCACACCTCTGAGCATCTTTTGAGGAACTTTCAAAAACTTGAAGTAGAAGAACGGCGCGCCAGGATGAAATCTATGACATGTCCCAAGCTACAGAAGTAGGGGTACGGTATGAATAGAATCTAAACACACCCCTCACCCCCCCCCACCCCCAAATAAAAAAGCAACTGACTAACTTTCAGTCTCCGGCTCATCAAGGAGCTTTGGTCCCGAATGAGCAGGATACTAAGTATGCTACGGTAATGCTCGAAAGACCTAAAGTCGGGCTAGGCTTAACTAGATATTGGATCAAATTCATGCATGGATAAAACAGCACGAGGGGACAAGATCAAGATGTCCAGTTTCTGGAGACAATCCAATAGAAGAACTGTAGATTGACATAAATATAAGCAGAAGAAACTTAAGAGCTACAAGCAAGCTTCCATTCCTGAGATCAAGAAGAATTCAGCCTGAAGAAACCTCAGGATGCCACCACTTGCACAAAATCCTCAGGAGTTAGGACTGAATGTTGAAGAGGTCGAGAGAGATTAATGTAGAGAAAGCTGGAACGCCTCATAGCAGATCAGGTCTCCGGCATGCGTATGCGCAAGAACAGGGGCAAAGACACGATTGAACCGCAGAACATCGATAGTCTTAACCACGAATCCATCTGCATTCCAATAAGGAAAGACTTGCTGAAGTTCTACTGTCGGAGGTCGAGAGGAGGTTCAAGTCGGGGGACACGTGAGCAGCCACCCGCCTCTCGTCAGCGCCGTCACTCCTTTTCCTGAAATGTCTCAGAAATCTAAAACGTCCGATGCCGTTTCGAAGAGGAATGTTGGAATCCTTGCACAAGAAACCATGGCACCTGCGTCGGCTTGGAATGGTGGGTCCAGCTAGGTTTTTTGGGCCAGCCACAACCCAATCTCGATGAGTGGCGTACTGGGGCAGTTTCTTGTTTCTAGGAGGAAGAGGCTTCGTATTGATGTTCCCCTTTACGTTCTTTCTCTCTCTGCTCTCTTTTATGCTCGGCACTTGTGAAGGCTCAATCAGTCACCAATGCACGCTCACCGACCTTCGAACCCAGGATGCTGGACCGATGTAGAGGAGAGCTCACCTAGCTACCTACTCTACTGTACTTCTACTGCACCTCGTTCCCAGGAAAAGACTAGAGCCGGGAACGGTGCCGAGGAGCTACGCTTAATTGAGCGTCTAATTTGACTGGCTTCAGGGCCGAGCAAATCAGCGGAGAGTAAAAGCAGCTAGGCCCAGAAAGTGCCAGGAACAGAGCGGACTAGTTCACGGCGGCCCTGGTCAAGGCTTGTCCCGACTCGCCAGGGCCCAGGGCCCATCGCCCATCATGAAGAAAAAGGGGGTGAAAGGGGCGGCCCGCTCAGTCGGTGGGACGGTGGACGCTTCTGACGTCCCAGTGCGAGAGATGGGGAAGAGGCCGCGGGAAGAGAAGAGCTTGAGAAGCTTACCTAGGAACCTACCTAGGAAGCAGTGGCAAAATATGGCTTGTTCCTCGGGGCCTCGGGTGTGTGTTCTTAGGAGTCTGGGGCCTGGGGCCTGGGGCCTCTGCGAAATAGCTTCGGAAGCAGATAGAGAAAAGGATATTGGAGAGGGTGCAGCGCAATATTGCTTCTGTAGATCGCGGTGAGGCCCGCGCAAGTAACTAACGGTAAACTATCGGGAGAGAGAGCCTGAAACCTGTTAGCTAAAGCATCAACTCCAGGGTCCACATACTGTACAGTAAAGATTTCTGGAGAAGAGAATTTTCTATTTTTGCAAGGCTGCACAGCACGGCGCACAGTGGGGCGGAAGGATCTCTTAGTCTCTTTGACCTGGGCTGTGGATGTCGTGGCAGTCGAGTCGACTAGGTGCTGTCCGCATACCGCCCGAGCAACCAGCGACCAGCGACCAGCACCAGGCACCGCATCGCACCGCACCGCACCGCAACTGCCCCAGCGAAGCCAAACCCTCGACCCGTACTTGTCCTTCGTACTCTCGACCACAATCAACCTCGCACTTCCTCATCCCCATCGCTCATCACCCATCACCCATCACCCATCACCCATCACCCATCACCCATCACCCATCACCCATCACCCATCACCAAACCTATGCCGCGTCGCCGTCTGCTAATCGAGCCTTGTGCCTCCTGTCGACGCTCCCACTGAGCTCTCGAATCTCGCGCCTGCTACAGATCCACCCCCCAAGCGAGATTGCCAGCTCTGACCCAGATTTGGCGCTTTATGCTTCAATGCGCATCCCCATCCACATCCACTACTTCGGGCACATTGAACGCTGTTGCTTCCTTTTGCTCTCGCAGCACCCCCCATTGCCCCAACCGCTCTGAACGCGACCCCTATCACCTCCATTAATCGTCCGTGAGACTTCTTCGACTCCTGTTTCCCGTTCCGGTCGTTCCATCCTCTCCTGTCCACCAACTCTCTCCATCGCTCTTTCACTTCAGTACTTACTCCGACCTATTCACACTCATTTATGGCAACTACAACACCACCAGCTCATCGATGAGATATTCAGAAAACTCACCTATCTCACGCATCGAGGGTCGACCTGACCCTAAACTACACCCGAAATGGCATTGGAAGACCGATTCGAGGTCCTGAAGGATATTGGAGATGGCAGCTTCGGCAGTGTTGTTCTCGCGCGAGTTCGCGCTGCAGGTTCCAATGTGGCACGACGAGGAACAATCGTATGTATCCCAGATGCCTCCAAGTACATTTGGAACTGACTGGTCCTATTAGATCGCGATCAAGACGATGAAGAAGGAATTTCATTCCTTCGCTCCGTGTCTGGAACTTAGAGAGGTCGTATTCCTGAGGACGCTTCCTCCCCATCAACATTTGGTCCCTGCATTGGACATCTTCCTCGACCCTTTCAGCAAGAAGCTACACATCTGCATGGAATACATGGATGGAAATCTATATCAACTAATGAAGGCCCGGGACCACAAGCAGTTGGATGTTGCCAGTGTCAAAAGTATCCTGTTCCAAATAATGCAAGGCTTGGAACATATTCACGCTCACCACTTCTTCCATCGCGACATCAAACCCGAGAACATTCTCGTGTCGACCTCAGCACAGCAAGACTCAGGTACTTCATTTCGACGATACTCAGCCATCGTCACTCCACCGTCGACTCCACCCGCATACACCGTTAAGATTGCCGATTTTGGACTTGCTAGGGAGACTCACTCGAAACTCGCCTATACAACCTACGTCTCAACGCGATGGTATCGTGCTCCCGAGGTTTTACTTCGTGCGGGAGAGTACTCGGCACCAGTTGACATATGGGCAATTGGTGCTATGGCCGTCGAAATCGCGACACTAAAACCGTTGTTTCCGGGAGGGAACGAGGTTGACCAGGTCTGGAGAGTCTGCGAGATTATGGGCAGTCCCGGCAATTGGTACAACAAAGCAGGTGCGAGAGTTGGAGGTGGAGATTGGAGGGAAGGCACTCGCCTGGCTGGTAAACTTGGCTTTTCCTTTCCCAAGATGGCACCTCATTCCATGGATACCATACTTCAGCCTCCACAATGGCCTGCTTCGCTCAGCCACTTTGTCACATGGTGTTTGATGTGGGATCCAAAGAGCAGACCAACATCCACCCAAGCTCTCGCCCATGAATTCTTTACCGATGCTGTTGATCCTCTCCGGCCCAAGTCGTCGGCATCAAGGATGCTGGGTAGGAAGCATTCGGACTTAAGTTACCGCGGCTCCAAAGACTTAACAGAAGCCGCCACAACATCATCTTCAAAGTCATCATGGTTTAGAAAATCGTTGATCGGCCGGTCCGAGAGCTCGGTAAGCGTGGTGCACTCATCTGGGAAGGAGAATGTTGCTCCACGACCCTCGCCAGTGCATGCATCCACCGAAATTCCGGTTGCAAAGACGCGTCCACCGGCCGCTAAGAGATCAACGTGGAACAATGGTCCATCCAACGGTGCCCCAATGCCCATCCTACCCACAATCAAGCCCATCTCTCCTCTATCGGATACGGTCACAGCACAAGCAAGCAGTCGTACACCGTCATACAGCAATTCATATTCAAATGTCAATCAGCAGGACGACAAGGTTGCGAAGAAAATCGGCAGGCAGCTCTCTGTAGCATCAACGAACAATCACTATGCCGATATACATCGGCAACAAGCAGAGATGGCCTTGAATGGAAATACGGGCCTTGCTTCGCCGCCTAATGGACAGAAAGAGAGTTTCTTCTCCCATTTGAGAAAACGCGCGAGAAGGTTCTCAGGCCGCCAATCTCAGACACCAATCTCACCCAAGTCAATGGACCTTGAAGCTCAAGCAGGATGTGGACCCTGGGCCAGTAACCGATCTTCGATGGCTGTTGACAGTAACCAAATGCCAAGCCCGGTTCAAAAGGTTGATACCTATGAGGCTCTGGATAAAGCTTTACGAAATGTGCAGCAAAATCTCGACTCTTCCCAGCCAAGCAATGCTCCTCCTCCGCCCAATCACCTTATCAGTCCGAGTAGCGTTCTCAAACGTCACCATTCGCTTCCTCAACAACAACAGGCACGATCAGTGGACAACTTACGCGGCGTAGGACCAGTCTCAAGCAGGACACGACGTTCTCAAATACCTGGGGGCGGTCGTCAATATGAAACACCTGATGAGGAAGATGAGTTGCTTGATGAGGTCCTCTCGAGCACCCATAGAGTCATGAAACGATTGGACCGAAATTCTGTTCATAACGACAGTCAACAAAGCCTGAGACAATCGTCCAGCAACTTGGCGTTGTCGAACCCCTATCCTACACCATCCCCTTCAGCGAGTGGAAATGCAGTCCTCTTCGGGCAAGGCATTACACACGTAACTCCCTCGAAGACTCCCGTTAGGGCCAAGCAATCATCGACGCCACCATACGACTATGAGGAGAATGAATGGGCGGCTGATGCTGCTGCAAGCCTCTTCGCAGCTTCGAGTCGCTTCTAGACGACCAGGAAGGAGATCGTCTGTCTGTATATCAAAAGGAGGAAAAGTTTTTTTTGGTTCGTTACATCTACATTTGCACGGTGTTGAGGATATCTGGAGGCATGGTCTCCGTCACTTTCATACATTCCTTTGTAACGTGGGCTCATCTCGTGTTTCCATCACTCGGGGGTTAGCATGTACATTCTGGCGTTCAATTCTTGTCAACTCCGTATTTTCATTGTTCATTTCATACCCGAAGAGGGCGCCGCCATAGATGCGGTTCTCATTGTTTCTTGTCTTCAAAATACCCCCTATAGATTGCACAAATATATGTTTCGAAGAGAGGAGGCGAGCAAGACTGCTTCACAGCTGAAAATCTCCTTTGTTATTTTTCTAGGATGGCTGGGCTATCGTTGCTGGCGGGAGCACACGGGTCTCGCCACATCTCGTTTTGGGAAGTCATCTGGTTTGTCTTTACAGTTCAAGAATGTATCCCGGTGGAACTAAATCTATGGGATGGGGTCCGTTTGACGGACGCCCTGTGGAACTGGATCTTTGGGAAGATAGGAACGGGGTTAGTTTTTATGGATCCGATTGATGCGACTGATGTTTCAAGGTAGATGGGCCTCGATGCGGTCTGCTGCGCTGCTGGCATAGCGTACCGCAGCTTGGAATTGGGGATGTATTTAGACGACAGAGAATCCAGATCAATCAATTAATCAATCAACGGCATAACGCACGTATTCAATTCACAATTCGCACTCGCCCGCTCTCTGTTTAGAAGGAAGGGGAGCCTCGTTGTCAGCTGTGACGTGGACCAATGCCGTCTGACATGCATTAGTGAGGCGAACCGTCATGGTGGGAAACCTTCGCTGATCGGCCTGGATCCTCGGTATTGTGGATATCACGACCAATGCAAGGATAGTGTCTAATGCAGCAAGGCTGCAGTGGGCTGACTATCTTACATGAAAGTCACTCCGGAAATCCGACGGCATATCCAAGTCGGTGAGCGGTTTCGAAAGAATGTCTGCTGGTCTCTATTTGCTATGCGGGATGTTTATCTGGCGGTCTGAATATTGCGTACGGTGGCTGGGCAACAGCTGCACAGTTCTGCATTTGGGTTTTATCGTGACCGAGAAGTCCGTGAATAATGTAATTGGCTTCTCACAAGGAGGATACTCGGCTCTTTCATTGTATTGTGTCTTGTAGCCTAGCTTAGCCAAATCTATACAAGAACGCCGGGGGAGGACGTAGCTTTATGAGCGCTGCGGCTGACATCACCGTATCTCGGTTGCTCTAAAATTGCACCAGATAACGATCAAATCTCGATTCGAGGTGTTAAACTCTTGTGAATAAGCGTTCTCAATATCCTCAGTAAAGACCTGCGAGTGAAGTCAATGATATGATCAGCTACATGTCACGTGATCACATATATTCTCGTATCTCTAGCAGGTATTTACGGTTCCAGCTTTCGAAAATAAATCGGCCTATCTTACAATTCGTTCGTTTGCCTCTCAAATCAGCGTCGAGTGTCTGTTAATGTCATCATCGCGCAGACCTGTTTTGATCCTGGGTGTTTGCACCGCCACATCAAAACAAGATTATATCAATAAGCGACAACTTTCATCATGCCACGAGGACTGTCATCTGATTTGCATGTTTATTTTAAATTAAAAATAAATCCCTCGGAAAAGAGAGCAATTAAAATCAATCAAGTCGAAATTAAATACTGAAGTCATGTCGAGCAAATCTGGAGCAACTGGGTAAGTCGATTTGCAGCTCCAGGTTCATAGCTTGTTGGCAATGGCCCCGGGGACGTTCTACTTCGAGTCATAGCATTATCCAAATTTTCTTCCCGGGATTTCTACTTTCGAAATATTCTGGAGTAGAGATGCTGACTAGAATCTCTTGGAACAGAGCAGTGACTTGGGTTACCTCAACAGCTGGGTAAGTTACTTTCCATCACCACCCTGCTACTTTCCTATTGAACAAACAAGATTATTCTAACTCCAATCAGCAATGCCGTCTCTGGTGTAACGAACACAGTTGGCGGCATTGTTGGGGCAGCAGGTCGCGGCGTCGGCGAAACTGTCAATGGCGTGACTGGCAAAGTCGGGAAACCGGTCGGGGATGGGATTAAGGATGTCGCTGAGGGGATCGAGGGCGGTGCTGCGAGGGTTGCGAGTGGTGTGAAGAGGGCTGGAGAGGGAGAGCATGGACCATTGAGATGAGGTTGTTGGTGTAGGGAGAGGGCGGTTGAGACCTTCGCGGCGGATTTTGCTCGTTATGTCGAGGACGGATTAAATTGAGTTAGGCCTATCGGACCATGGTTTCGAATAGCTGTAAAACAGCATTATTTTTTTCTACACTTTGAAAGTCTAGTATGCCGATCTTGCTGTGAAATTCTTGCCGTCCTGCCCCTCTTCGACAACAGCGTGGGTTTACGGATGTTGGCCAGCCTGCAAACACTGAGTTGCACTGAAAGATATCATGGCATTGATTGTGCGATGTAGTCAGTGATCGCAGCTACTGTTCTTCGTCACTATTGTGGTGCATTATTAGCACAAAAGTGAGTTATGACCAAATATAATTAATTAATCCCCAATTATGCATATTCTTCCTCCAGCAGTCGCTGCCGCAAAATGCTATCAATGAAGTGCTAAACAAGTAGTGGCCCAAAATTAAATTCTCCTCATGCCCGATCTCCTAAAGCCTTTCACCCATGCGTTGTCCTTCCCTCTTCCCTCCCCTCCCCTTGAGCTTTTCGTGGCGACTCGTGCGAGCTTGACTGCATCGCTCATGTACTCTTTAGAATCTTCCTTGCTCCAACGTGTTCCGAAGCCTAAGACCATCTTCCATAGAGTATCAGTCGCCAAGAATTGCCTCCAACTGACCAAATGCTTCTGAATACATGCTGGCTTGTGCCTTTTGAGAGCGTGTTTGCGTCCCATATCTACCGAATCAAGGACCGCGTCAGGGCAGACCGAGGAACCTACTCTCAAACCCTGGAGATGCTGGTAGATGTGGGGGTTTTGCGATGAAATGGTTCAGATGAAGGTAGCCATGATGGAAAGACTCAATCTCGTGGACTATAGTTGTCCTCGCCTTACTTGGCTCGGGAGCTCAATGATCAAGTTGGGAGGCTTTTCTGTTGCCTTGTATTGATATTCTTGATCGGATATGGATAGATCTTTAGACTCCAATATCTGTCATATTGCGGATTTACTGTACTACAAGACACTATGTTGATAAAACTGATCCTAATTGCCTTCCTCTATCTCCCAACCCTTGAAAGGGAGAAGCAGAAGTGCTGCAAACCAAGACACTGGATCTTCTGAAGGTAGGGAAGGAGCGTGTCACAGTACTTCTCTTGTTTTCTTTCCTTGACTACGGATTGATGCTCTGTTGACGTCAAGTTAAGCTACGCCTAGTCTCACGCTAACTTTAAGCGAGACAGAAAAGGGGGAGCAACCCAAGGCCGAGCGGCCCAAATCAGATGATACAATGCGACGGACAAGACCATGGGTTGTTACTATTTAAAATATGTCTTTTCATATGTTAACACCTCCGAATTAACTATCTGGCATCAACTTAACATTTCCCTTCTTACTGCACCTCCCTTTTACTTCATAGTCTACGCCCGGCATGGTGTCCTGGGCATGAGATTGCCAGGACCTTGTGTAGCTGGAGGATCTGACAGAGAGGAGACCTGGTGTACCAAGCATGAGATTACCAAATGTGCCTGCTAGATTCGCAGCAGCTGGAGGAACTGGTGGAAGGGTACCCGGAAAGCCAAAACAAGTGGACTCTAAAGACGCATTCAGGTTGTTCAAGGCTGGCCCGCTTGCTGGGATGCGCGCCACAGAGAAAGGCACTCACAAGGACGGTGGGAATTTCTTTTCTCTATTGGGGAAAGATGGTAAATTTATGTATAAATGATAGATCTCTGAGTCCAACGCAGGCATCTCGGGGTGTGACAGAGGTTTTCTGGTGTCCGAAGAGCTTGTCAAATTATAAATACGACGCCCCTGAATTTTTACAAAGAAAGCCCCCCCCCTAAAATAAGGTCTAGGGCTTAATTAATTGATCCTCATAGCTTGATTTGATGCCCCTTGAGGTTAATAATAAAAAATGCGTGTGTAAAACGCCCATTTTCATGATGCAGTTCTTGCAACCTTGGAGAAAATGCGCACTGATGTGTGCCAGTGGAAGGCAGCAATGGATCCCCTTTAGAGCTGTCTGAAGGCACAAAGCAAATCGTCAGAGTGGTTCCCGCTGCTCTGATGAGAGTCCGCCTTCTGGGGGGTTATTATGGGCTCCATCACGATTGCTATTGCTAACGAGGAAGACCACGATCGCTACTATGATGGCTTCCAGACAATGGTTGAATCATCAGAGTATCTATTAGTTACCATGGACTCAGAGATCTCCAAGGGTCCACTGTTTAACTACGACTCGAACACAGTCATCCTCTTGTTCTAAACAGCACTCAATTGTCGAGATCCTCTAGTTCGAGGAGAGGAATATTGCTGCTGTTCAAATATCCATAAAATAGGGCGTTTGCAATAGTCTATGTTTGGGAAATTTGTGCGAATGGCCAGTCAAAGTCGAAGAAGAATACCTGGCCGAAAGTGAACGAGTTCCGAACTAGTACACGGTATAACTATTAAACTTGATCTGTAAAAGGAGAATTCTGGGAGATTGACTGTGCAAGCAACGACTTTCCGTCTTATCGGAAGAGGTGCTTGTTAGGTCAACCCAGATCTCCTGGACTTTCACTTGACCCCTCACGACTATGACAGACCATTGAACGAGATGCAAAATTCAGGGAACTTCTTGATTTCAATATGGAGAATGGTAGCTTCAAATCCAACTTGGATGCTTGGCGATGATGCATGCCAGCTCACTACCCGAAAGAGCAGAGCGTGCGGAACATCCAAACTCAACCCCTTTGACTATTCTCAGGAATGTTAGGACGGTAAGTCTAATGCTAATCACCACCTCCTGTTCCGACAGACGACAGAAACCCTTGAGCCCAGAGAGTGAGATACTCGCTCATTCCTTAGCATTCGCACCAACGTTCTCAAGATCCTTGGGCTTGCGCGGTCTCGGAATAGAGGTTGTAGGAGGTGTCGGCGCGAGGTCATGCTGATACAGCTCCCGGTCGATTTCTTGCTCGACCATGAGATCCTTCCATTCGTCGAGGTCTTTCCAGTACATTTCCCACTTCGGAATGGAGATACCTTGAGCTGCTGCGAGTTTTCGTTTGCCATCGCGAGCTTGATAGACGAACTTATTCCGGGAGACTTGGACTTGCTTGTGTCGGGCGATGATAGATTCCGCCGATTCTGGTTCTACATTCTGGCTACCCATAGTTCAGAACTTAGAGCAAAGCTGTGTTGGTCTTCAGTATGTTGATTGAGTGTTGCAAATCCGTTGCTGATTATGAGGAGGGAAGAAACGGCGCCCAAGAGCGGTGGTGGTAGAATATATAGGCCCCGAAGAGCCTTCGAATCTGACAATCATCGACAACAGAATCCTCTCCGACCCACAGTTCGCCACTCCCTGACTATAGGTAATATCAGGCTGTGACTCACTAAGCTCAGGCTGGGACAATGTGGTAGGTTGCTACTCTCCCAACGTCAACTGCCATCCACGACCTTTTGCGAATCACTCAGATTAGTCACGGACATCTTACACTTCTTCCTCCGCGCTTTCGATCGTTTGTCGATATCCTCCCAATCGACTTTCCAATTCAGGATGCTTTCCGTGAGCTCGGGGTCTTCGTTGGGGGGGATATATTGAGCACATTGGGCTTCAAGTGCCTGTAACTGAATTCGCAGAAACTTGAGCTCTGATTGGTTGGCCTCAAAATCATCCTCCCTATGGATGGTCAGTCTTTGAAAGTGAAGACAGTCCCGAAAATGGGTTTACATCTCCGCAATACGGTACTCTAAAACCAGGATCCTCTCGGCTGCCCTCTCGACACGTGTAATGAGTAAATCGTGAATGTGCTTTGTGACGTCAGTGGCCATATACAAATCACCTTTCTATTTTGAGACCTTACATCTGACTCTTCCTTCCGTCTTTGAAACTCCTCAAGAGTGACAGTCATTCTTGACGCTAGATCTTCAGCCGCTTGTGCTAGTTCAATGGCTTTTGCTGAAGATACCTCCTGAAAGTTTCGGGAAAGAGGTGGGCGCTGGCTCCTAGGAGACACGTCGGGGAGACGCATTTTCAAGCTCTGTGTTGGCGTAGCTGGACCCCAAAATATGTCCTCTTTCGATAGTTCACTGCCACTCCGTGAATGGCCATGCTTCTTGTGTTTTTCTTCACCGCGCAAAATTTTCTCGATCTTGTCCACTTGCGAGTGAATAGCGGTCACGGCGCCATCTTCCAAGTCTTTGGCCATTGATAGACGCAGAGCCAAATCATTGAGCCTTTCGATTAGCACATCCTTGCTATCTTGAGTGATGTCTTGCTGACTCGGAGATGAGTCCGAGTAAGCCCCTCTGGTCGGCGAGGAGAACTGCCTGTGAAGAACGGGAAAGTGACTGATTCCTAGGTATTGAAGACTCATTTTGCTGCTTGATATGCCACTGGCCGAGGAAGCACATCGATTGTGGCACAGACTAGAATCTTGACAAACAGCGGAGAGACAAGAGCCCAAAAAGATAGCTAGCCAGTAATGCAATATTGAAATTAAGACGTTGATACTGGCCTTTTTGGAAGAATCATCACAATTATGCTGCAGGAAGAAAAAATGACACGCTCAGAAGGATATTTTTGCAGGAGAGACAGAGATGAGCTGTTGGAACGTGAGGTGGGGAGACATCACCAGCCACGCTAGAGTAACCCAGCCCCACCAGCCCGGTTCGGCGAAGCTGTAAAATTCTGCCGCCGTTCACCGCCTAAATGTCTTCTCGTTGTACATGTGAGATCTGACATTCCTTCTTTCCTCATACAGTTCAAACGAGCTTCTAAAGCTTGAAAGCTGCCAATTGCCAAGCAAAGACAATTTTAATACATCGTTGGCCTTTGAGCCCCGGAATTTGTCGCAATGTCTGCCGGAGTAGGTTTGTTTATTTGTGCTGTGACTCTTATTCTGGAAGATGGAGAAGCTCACACTCTAATCAGGAACTCCAGCCCTCCTTAGATACCGTACGGGAGCTTCTTGAGAAGTTCCGCGGCAAATCGAATGCCCCAAATAGAATTCCAATATTCTCTGAAGTATCCTCGGATTTGCACACTCCTTCAACCGCATACCTCAAGATCGCCGAACATTATAAGTCCGAATTCTCCTTCTTATTTGAGAGCGCAGCATCGGAGAGAGTTGGGAACTACAGCTTCGTAGGTGCGGGCCCTCGAAAAGTTCTCAAAACTGGAGAGGGACATGGCGAATCTGTGGATCCACTACCAGGTTTGGAGGCAGAGCTTGCGAAGATCCGGGTTGCACAAGTTCCGGGACTGAAACTACCACCACTCACCGGAGGAGCCATTGGCTATGTTGGCTACGACTGCGTGCGATACTTCGAACCAAAGACTGCCAGGCCTATGCAAGATGTCTTGAACGTGCCCGAGTCATTGTTCATGCTGTTTGATACGATCGTTGCCTTTGACAGGTTTCACGAGGTCATAAAGGTCATAACATACCTTCATGTGCCTGAGGACCCATCAAATCTTGATGAGGTCTTCAAGGCCTATAGGAGAGCCGAAGATACCATCCTCGAAGTCATCGAAGTCCTCCAATCTACTGCACGGCTTCCTCCTCAGCCTCTTATAAAACTCGACCAGCAATACACCTCGAACATTGGCCAAGCAGGTTACGAGGGACATGTCAAGAAATTAAAAGAGCACATCGTGGCAGGCGATATCATTCAAGCTGTACCATCTCAACGTATAGCAAGACCAACTTCTCTGCATCCCTTTAATATATACCGACAACTACGAAGAGTAAACCCATCTCCGTATCTCTTTTATATTGATTGCGACGGATTCCAAATAATTGGTGCTTCTCCAGAACTTCTTGTGAAGGAAGAAGAAGGACGCATTGTCACTCACCCCATTGCTGGAACTGTGCGGAGGGGAACGTCTCTCCAAGAAGATGATGCGCTTGCTGAAGAACTTCGACAGTCATTAAAAGATAGAGCAGAACATGTTATGCTAGTTGACCTCGCAAGAAACGACGTCAATCGGGTTTGTGACCCATTGACTACCCGAGTCGATCGCTTGATGGTTGTTGAAAAGTTTAGCCATGTCCAGCATTTGGTTTCGCAAGTTTCCGGAGTTCTCAGGAAGGGCATGACTAGATTTGATGCCTTCAGGTCTATCTTCCCCGCCGGTACAACTACTGGGGCACCCAAAGTAAAGGCAATGGAACTCATTGCGGAGTTGGAAAAGGAGAAGCGAGGGGTCTACGCTGGAGCCGTCGGTTACTTCGGTTATGCGAGCGTCGATACCGATGGTAACGAGACTGAGGGGGCAATGGATACGTGTATTGCGTTGAGGACTATGGTATTTAAAGACAAGACCGCATATCTGCAAGCAGGTTAGTATTACAGGAAGGCTTCAACTGCTGGACACAATGATTTAGTGAAAGAAATGCTGACTATTTCTTTATCAGGAGGCGGTATAGTCTTCGATTCGGACCCCTACGACGAGTACATCGAGACGATGAACAAACTCAGGGCTAGTATGACATCGCTTCAGAAGGCAGAGGAGCGATATCTGAAGGAACAATTATCGGGAGGAAAACCAGTGCTGACTCCTCACCCCGGCAAGGTGAGGGAGCAAGACGAGTATTTCGCATGCTAAAAGAAATTAGAGCAAGTCTTCTCCTCCCTGATGTTCTGTTTAATGTGGATCAGCACACTTCTCATTGGATAGCTCCAAACCCTGATCGCTTCCCATCCCGAAATAAACCCTCTCCTTACCAAACGCGTTTCCTCACGTCTTTGACGCGCCATCCATACCTCATCAAACATTCTAGAAGGTCTGAAATTGCATGTAAATGACTCACATACCAGGCCTCCGTGTTGCTCCTTGTCGCAATCCATTTTTTACCACCTTTTAAACATGTGCCACCGGAGGACCGACCAGGATCAGCCTTTCCGTGGTCAATGCATTGATTTTCAAGAGGGAATACTCACAAAGCGGTTGGATTTCGAGCAAGCACTTCCTGGTGATGTATTGTCGAGGTCGCGCGGGAATACGACAGGCATGAAGTTAATCTCTCATAGATATATTTCCTAGTGGATTTTGCTTACTTTGCTCAGGCGCTTCATTTCTGTACCTCTACATCATCCCTTCATAGCTGCTCACATCTACCATTAGCACACTGGCCGAAGACCTCTTTCAGCTTTTCAGTCGAGTGACATGTAAATATTTAATTTCAGTTTATCTATTTCCCTCTTTCCAAAATCAAACACAATGTCCAAAGCGGAGGCCACCGGAGCCCTTGGCCCTAAAGACAAGGCCCTCCCACCAAACGGCCGCCCTGGCACCTCAGGAACTGAACATGGTCTACGAGCAAATCGCGAGAAGGCATCCTCAGCATTCCAGCGCGCTCAGAGAGCAGAGCAAGCATACCGCGCCAAACGCCGAGCCACGTACGCCAAGAATGACATCAAGGCTGCGAAAGAGAGCTTTAAAAGCTCTTGGGTCAGCTTCAAAGCTGGGATGGTGTATAGTTTGCAAGTTGTTAGGGCGGGGCCGGCGGTGTTCAGTGAAGGGGTGAGAGTCAAGAGAGATGCGCAGAAGCAGAAGGGGGAGGCGAAGAGGCGGGAGAAGGCAGCGGAGAAGAAGAGGAAGTTGGAAGAGGCGATTAAGAAAGCTGAGAAGGCTGCTGGGGACGAGACGGAAAGCGCAGAGGCACCTGCTTAGAGATTTTTGAAATGTGAGGACTGATATGGCTTTGGAGTGAGGGTGGACCTTGGCTTGGGACAATTTGGAGGGTTACAACTGGAGAGGATTTGAGAAGATTTTCATTTGTTGATTGCCTAATATACCCGTGCCTTTTTCCCTTTGTCACTGTATGATCAAGTCAATCTTACCTCATCCAAACTATAATCATGAATACAATGAGGCTGTGTATAAATTAAATTATCTCAGATAATTGAAAACCCACCCCTTGTGATTGTGAAGTCTTATGGCATGATTCAGTTATCACTAGACTTGGATTCGAGAATTTCGACTTCGGATGAAAGCAGGCTTTCCTAGACACTCGAATCCCCTTTTCATTCAGCCTGATCAGGACCACGTCCAAAGTGATCAATATTTCGAAAGTGGGAGGCCTCTACAACCAGGATACCATGATCAGGTAGTGTTATTGGTTTGCCAATTTGGAAGCAAATCGAGTCACGTCTGACAGGCCCCGGAATCATTCGAGCTCAACGAGCAAAACCGTGCCCACCATTTTCTAAAGCTCTAAACCTAGTGTTTGTAAAGACAACTAATTCGTTAACCATCCGCCTCCCGCTGAAACTTGATGCATTTCACAATATTCTGCAAAGTAACAGCTCCTCTCCCTCTTCCCATATGCTCTTCCGCCATTCCCTTTTCACCATCTTGTTATCATGCCGCCGCCCATTCTTTTGCCCAGGACTTTTTCATGCTCGTAGCAAGTCAAATCAAACCAGAGCCTCGCCAGTATTCTCCCCTTCAAAGCCAAGCTCCTTCAACTTCCCCAATCGAATCTTCTCAATCTTATTCTCCTTAGCCTTCCTCTCCTTAGCCAACTTATGCACCACCTCTGGCTCCGCCTTTTCGTAGCCAGGCGGCGGATCATCATCCTTATCTAGATCAATCTCTCCGAGTAAAAGCACGTTTTCGCCTCGCACCAGGAAGATGCCTTTTGGGATGTCGGCATAGAGACCTGGTTGTGTGGGTGTTGATGGGTCCGAGTTGGAGGAGGGTTTGGGTGGGGGAACAAATACCCGCTCGACGGTGGATTGGAGGACGAGGTTTGCTGCAGGGAGATTTGTTAGAGAAGAATGATAAGAGGAGGAGGGAAGTACCGAACTGGTCCCAGCTGCGTAGGACGCCGATTAGTTTTCTACCGTCGCGGAGGGCGACCATGAGTTTTTCTAGGGTGAGGAATTTGGATTAGCCATACTTTCTCTTTGCAAAATGAAGAGGTGCGATCCACGTAAATACATGGTTCTCTGAGAAGTATGTCATTGATGCAGCGGCTGAGAAGACACTCTCGCGCAGAATCGAGAAGCGACAACAAAGATATCCTTACTATCAGTCATATCGAGTAATTGCGCAGCAGTGGTAAACATCTGCGGCGGCAATTGCTGGTTCGGAGGTGGTGGAATGCCCGGTCCTAATGGAGGCATTTGCGCCCCGGCTGGCGCTCCTTGCGGAGGGCTTTCCTCAAGCGTGAGGTTTTCCATCTTGCGCAATGGTGGGTGAGATCAAGAGTTTGATATCATGAGCACCAATCCATAGTCGCGTGGTTGGGAGAAATCTCGATGAGGGTCGTGGGAGTTGAGGTTGAAGTCGGTTAGTCTCCTTGGATATTTAGTTTGTGACGTTTCTGGAGAATGAGCCGCAACCATGCAAGGGACCAAATCCAGCCACGCACAGCAATAAAAAGGCGTTCTATTTTAGTGAAATTGTATTTTTGATTACTCAGCGGCTTGAGTGAATTTCGTGTTCTATAGGTCTAAAGCACTCAAGAACACGGGTACACAGCAAGCCGCTTTCTACGCTCTTTGGATCCTCCATGATGAGATTACGCCCGCAGTAAACCCCACCATTCCATGCATGCCCATTTTATGCCCCTGTCTGTAAACTCCATATGAAATGCAAAAAGCCACCATGATATTTCTTCGCATTTCTGGTTGGTGCTTTTGGGAATGAACCAAATCGACAAGGTCTGTCAGTACCGATCAATGAAGTTGGCCACGGATGAAAAAGTACTCGAGTACGGCAGAATCCGACTTGATTGTCTTCTAGTGCAGAGCAGAAGGAAAGAGCAACGATGTTTTGCCAAAGAGAAACCACCCAGCCTGCGAAGCTACGCTCCTTGTGATGACGAACTGAAACTGGAGAAACTGAGGAAATTCACCGCGATTTTTGCAATCTGTGCTGTTTTACGGACCCCGGTATCCTATAGCGCTCGATCCAGTTCCGGAAGTCGGCAACCTTAACCTGTTACGACAAGTGCCTGTTGCTCCGCGACTGAGATATGGATGGATAGAACACCGGGCCCGCAAGGCTACCGCTGAATAGTTGACCGTTTGAGAGCTTCCACGAGTTCCGGACGGTGTTTGAGAGCTTCTGAAGCTTCCGCAAAGTTTGCCCACTGTCGAGTTCTCTTGTGTTTCTCCGGCCAATCTGCCTCCTCTCTGGTAACCGTGACCTCGTAGAATTGGTAGAGGGACTTGGGGGCGTCCTTCGACATGTGCTTAGGAGCCCGAGTATCTCTGATTGTGCCGAGATCGTAGTCGACGTTGCAGACAATCCCAGCCTCTTCCCATGCCTCCCGCTGTGCAGCCTCGGTGCAGCTCTCATCAGACTCCCATCCACCCTTGGGAAGGACCCAGCCGTGTCTTCGAGTGGACTGGATCAAGAGAACATGGGTTTTGGCTTCGTTCAAAGGCACAACGCCTGCAACAAGTCTATCTCCGGATTCGCTATAGCCTAGAAGCCAGTCAGCTTGAATCCTGTGCGGATATGTAAGAGGGAGCTCCAACACCGGCCGGCTCATCAAATTAGAAAATTCTCAACTTACGCTGCTTGGAGCGACCCGTGCGGGACTCCATTGAACGGCTTGACGACGACATGATGAAGACAGTGCTTCACCTCAGTGACGAGGACGCCTGAGAGGACTTGCTCCCCTTCCGAGAAGATTGCAAATGTGTTGCAGTTTTTAGAGCTCGGGCATGGTGAAATTTGTGGGGTGACGGGGCGAGGGTCTTGCCTGGGAGACTAAAATGATGTCAGGGGAACACAAAAGTAAAAAGATTTTGAGTTTGATGGTTGAGGCAGTTCCGGTGCGAGGTGCTAAGTGAAAGAAGCAGAAGAGCAGAGGAGAAGTGGTGTGCCCGTGGGAGGGAAGGGGTGGAGCGTGAGAGCGAGAAGCCTTGAGCCTTGGTCTAGTCTGTACGCATATTATTGCTTCGACAGTCTCGTGCCGTTACGCAGAGCGAGCAGCAGCCTTGACGGCAGCGTAAATGGAAGCCGCTTAGCCATAACTGGCTTTGCAGGCCTCTGTGAGGCGCCTCGCCGACTTGGCCACTGCTTAGAACCCCTTGGTGGCTGGCAGCCGAATGGGTCAAGAGACGACGTGAAGGTTGAGAACGAGGTTCACATGCAGGACCCCCACTACTCACTCGTAGCAACAACATACCTCAACTCGCTGCAGAGCTCCATCACCAGTCATCACAGCAATTAAGAGCCAAACAGCTCTTGCAGGCTACAGCTGCATATATTGGGACCGCCCTGCAGGTTTTGATGTTCAATAGCTGCTAATAGTATCTGTTTGCGGAGCGCCTCCCGCCCTCTCTCTTTCTCTCTTCTTTGCCAACCCAGAGCCCGCAACTCCAGAACGGCTCTTATATCCTCCTTGCTTGCCTAACCACGTCCTACCTCTGACTCTCACCGTCCACCGCCCTCGCCCGGTCCGCATCCTCCTTCGCACCCGAAGTAGCCGCCTTTGTCGCACAAGCTCGGTGGGTGTCCACTGTCCTGCGGGATGCAGACCCTGGACAAGCCAGTCTCGCTTTTAAGCCCTATTGGTAAGAGAGCAAACCCTAAATCCAGAGCCATTCTCCAATGGTTTGCCGTGACAGGAGGAACGTGTTTGATCGCTTCGACGACGTTGTTTTGCAATTCTGGCTTCGGGATCTCTCTGCCTCAGCCTGCCATCATTAACCCCCACTCTCCTTGGGCCTGTTAAAAGTGCCCTATCGAGTCTGGATGGTGTGTTGCAGTCTGCCGACCCCGCACTACTCTCACCTGCTGCTCTTTACTCAACTTGATGACTGGATATAACTGCTGACTGGTACACAGGCTACAGCAACAGCAGTTGTGGCTATTGCCACAACAAATCTGGAAGTAGGTCGCAGAAACGTAATTCTTCCATACCGTTTGTTACCAAGTCTCTAAACCTGTCCGGAGGTATCGTTTTTGCACTCGCCTGCTTCCAAGTTGGGATTTCTGCAGGACTTTCAAAAATCTCCCCGTCCCAGATCCTGCCCAATATTTACTTTTTTATTGCCTAGGCTTTTCATACTACGCATCCACAACCTCTTTGACACCCGAATTCTACCAATGTCTGTTAAATCGCGGTTGGAGGAGGTCAGGAAGTTTACTTTATAAGCCTGACCAGCTGGCGTCATGTTGCCCCCAATACACCATCCGCCTTGATTCCGAGTTGTTCCATGCCTCAAAAGACCAACGGCAGGCTCTGAATCGATTTAACAAGCATATCCTTGGAGATGCTTACATCAAAGACATGGCAAAGCTCTATCCAAGGTCACGCGAGCAAGCTAAGAAGCGCAACACCGAGTTCGATTTGGTGGAACGGGTTCATGAAGGGGAAATGGGGCATCTGACAACCCCACCCGAGGCTGCACACTGTCTCACGGTCACACTCGAGCCCGATAATTTCACAGAGGAGAAATATTCACTGTTTGAGAACTACCAACGCATTGTTCATCATGAACCCCCACATCTAATATCGAGATCGGGGTTCAAAAACTTCCTTTGCAAGTCTCCCCTCCCTCGCACAGCAGAGACGCTTGACGGTCGGGAATGCCGACTGGGTTCATATCATCAATGTTATCGAATCGACGGGAAGCTAGTCGCCATCGGTGTCCTGGATCTCCTTCCACAATGCGTAAGTGCCGTGTACTTCATGTATCACGAATCCGTACATCAGTACGGCTTTGGAAAAATCGGTGCCTTAAGAGAAATTGCCCTGGCAAAGAAAGAAGGATACAAGTGGTGGTATGCAGGTTTCTACATCCACAACTGTATCAAGATGAGATACAAAGGAGACTATTCGCCCCAGTATATTTTAGATCCTGTGTCTTACAACTGGGATTCGCTAGATGAGGAGATGAAGACAAGGCTGGATAGCAGGAAGTTTGTCAGCCTTACACTCGAGCAAACAGGTAAGACCCAAGGTTGCACTTTCTGCGTTTTCTTCGACATCTTTTTAAGTTAGAGAAGGGAAGACTCTACCCTTCAACTGTTCCACAGTTTCAGAGTAATGACCAGGTTTTGGATATCGATTTGATTCCCAACTTGAAACATTGAACGTCGACGTCCTCCCCCCATGCGTTCTCGCATGCCAGGATTTTGAATTATATCTCCTTCCGCTTCTTCCGGTTGGAGTGTCAGAAGCGGAGCAACGATTATCATTTCATGTTTCTAGAACGTCTCGATGCAAGTGACAGTGTTCTTTAAGCCACTGAGTGGAAAGAAATCCTGAGGCAATATTAGATTATCTGGGGATTCCTGTTATCGATAGCATTTCCAAGTGGGAAGCATTTTTCCATTTACGTTATACTCCTTCTAACTTACGCCGTTCTTTAAACAAGTGCCTGTTTCAAGCACATGCGAAAGCAATTCCAGAACATCTAATTTGCTAACAGCTTTCTTAGCATCGTCGACTACAGCTTCCTCGCCAACATTCGTTG
Source organism: Bryobacterales bacterium (assembly GCA_963698105.1). Classification (GTDB taxonomy): domain Bacteria; phylum Acidobacteriota; class Terriglobia; order Bryobacterales; family Bryobacteraceae; genus Palsa-187. The sequence goes on along the minus strand of CAVOPN010000009.1, from coordinate 1,111,189 downwards.
CCACTTACGAATCAAATGGAGGACGTCACAGATACAATTATGAAAGACCCCGACAACGATGACAGCGATGAAGATAGCCCGGCCCCAGACCCGGAGAAACCAGCCTTCGAAAGGTCAATGCCGGGGCTCCTCACGAAAGAACAGATAATAGCTGAAGGTGACCTTGACCACATCAAGATCCGCTTCCGAAATACTGAAGCAGAAACTGGGGATCTTGTCGGATGGGAAACCTGGGATGTAGGGAGCACGACTTCCATTAAGGGGATAATTGCTGAATTGGTGGCTGTCGTGGGACTCGAGGCTGCTAGAGAGATGGTGGTCTATTTCAGTTGAGGAATGGTGTAATTTCGAGTGGCACCGGCACTTTTTGTTACCGTACTGGGGACTCTGAACATCGATAACACATTGCTTCAACAGGCTTGCGACGCTGTCCCACAATCACAGATCGCGGATCAGACGAAGGCAGGAAATTCAATGACCCTTACGAAGTAACGACTCAGGAGCGATATACGAATGATGAGATGCGTCCATTAGAAACACGAGTGCATAAAGAGACGAACAAATAAACAAAATCAATTGTGCATCAGGGCTCTCATTACATCGTTGGGTGCGCGACCTCCCTCACCTCGGGGAATTTCTCCTCCAGAATTGTCAAAACCTCTTTCCACACCTCTGCTTGCATCTCCTGTCCTTCTGAGCCGAGTATGTTGTGTTGGACAGCCCTTGCAATGATTAGTTCATGCCTGTCAACAAGAAGACACCCCTTCTCAACAGAGAGTCCGTTAAACTGATATTTTGCTCCAAAATCACACTTCACTTACATCTTGTAGTCTTCATCAGTCTGATAATTTGTATAGTATTTCCCATTCTCTTCAGGTGTAGTCATCGTTGCAAGAATGAGTGTCCTCGCCCCTCCTGCCGTCGACTTCATCGCCAGATTCGAGAAGATATCTACGCCGATGGAGAGGAGATAGCTCGTTCTGTAAGATCTTCCGAGCTCCGACTTAACCATGCCTATAATGCACTATCAGCGTAATCTGTTTCGGAATGGTTTCTATATCTTTACGGGCTGCTGACCTGGACACATCGAATTCACAATAACCTCAGGGCTTCCGCCTGGGCCAATTGCTAATTTCGCAACTTCATTTGCGGCAAACTGCTCAAGTAGCTTGGCTGTAGCGTACATGCTCGCAGGCCAGTTCTCCTTCTGGCTCAACCATTGAAGAACATTTTCTCTCGGCCAAGCATCAATAGAAACAGTCCTGTGCCTCCCACTCGTCACGAAACCCAGATGAGCTTTACCTTTCCCGGCTACTTTCATCCACGGTAGTAACAACAAGGCTAGTAATGCGGTGCTGAGGACTGTCACTTGGATAGTTTGCTCATAACCTTCTTCACTCAGATGATGGGTAGTGTTTAATACGCCAGCGTTTAGCAGGACAATGTCGATTTCGGAGAATTTGGTTTTGACTTGGGAGGCAAAGGTGGCGGTAGAGGTGAGGGTACTCATATCCAGGAGCATGAGCTTGACTATTTCCTTCCCGATACTGTTTGTTTGGGCTTCAATGGAGGCTTTGGCGGCCTCCCCTTTTGAGGCATCGCGGGCGGTGATTATTACCTGGGGTTATCAGTACGATTGTAGAATGGTGGAAAATTAGAGACTTCAGGGTCCATAAGAATCCTGGATACTGTGACTGTGCAATGTGGGGCAATGTACGTGGTCTGTGATACATTTCATAGGTTTGGGTGGTCTCTCTCAATGAATTGAGGGTCATGGAAAACTCTTAATGTCCTAAACGACTGGCACATTCAGGTACTGTAAAAAAGAAAACTGACCAGCGAAGCTCCCAGATTGATGTAATGCACTGCAGCTGCCAGGCCGAGACCGCCCGATGCTCCAGTTATCAACACCTTCTTATCCTTGAAAGTCCCAGGGGGAGGAAGAGAAGGAAGGAGGAATTTGTTCCGAAAGATGATCTGTGGCATTCGCAGCATCTTGGAAATTGCTCAAGCCTTGGAGGAAAGGTATTTTCACTGTATTCGAAGGGCTAGTATGCCTAATAACCCATTCTATATTGCAGCTCGGAGACATTCAGGATGTGGAGGGGTACTAGGATGATAGTTCCTCCGAGACGTATCAGATGATCTCAAACCATTGCTTCTGAAGATGCATTCGAAACCGAAAGCAATGTGACAGCAGCAGAATTAATAAATGCCACCTTTGGTGAGAAGTTGAATGTGTAGGATGATGTGCAAAGGAGAAGTGTAGGTAGTCCTCTGCTCAGCCTTGCGCTAACGTTCCTGTACCGGTGGTAGCCTCACTGAGCTAGGGTCAAATTGCATGGATTGTAAATAAATATTTTGTATCCTCCAGAAAAGCTCATTACAACTTTCAAATCTTGACACCTTTGATATCTGGGCAGCTGGCCTTGTACAAAGGTCAAGATGGCACCATCAGCAACCCAGCAAGTGCTGCTGAGCCCAGCAGAGCTTTCCTACCTCCACACGTCTCTCTCACTCACCCCGCCAATTCGCCCTGATGGCCGTACACTTTGCCAATTCCGGCCTCTGATCGCAGAAATAGACATTCTACCGGGTACGAATGGCAGCGCACGTATTTGTTTCGCCGACGGGACGGAGGCAATGGTGGGAATCAAAGCAGAGGTGGAAAAATCTCGACCAGGCTACCAAGCCCCGGAAGACCAGAATATTGGCGAAGATGATGATGACGAGGCAGACGAAGATGTAAGAAGAAGTGAAAAAGAGGCAGAGCAGCAGAAGGGATTGAACGAGTGGGTTGAGATGAGCGTTGAGATTCCTGGGTTTAGGGATGACGACTCGATGCCTGTCTTCTTAGCGGCAATGCTCAGTGAGGCGTTGCTTGCTGACGGGCAGTTTACGAGGCGATTGTGGATTAACAGGAGGTTTCATTGGAAGTTGTATGTGGATGTAAGTTTCAACATTTTCTCGTATATGTGCACAAGTAACGTAGAGACAGATTCTGCTGCTTTCCCAGCCATTGTCATATCCACTGCCCCTGCTGTCTCTCACCACACATCTTGCTCTACTTTCTACAAGACTACCAAAGTTAAAGTCAGAGCAAGATGAGGATCCATTGTTCGATGATGACTGGGAAGCGTCTGTTTTTCTCTATCCAGGGGCTACGGACACTACCAGTGCTCGTCCACCTATCACTCTCCTAGTAATGGCTGTGAAGGACAACATTATTTTCGATCCGAGCAAAGAGGAGCTTGCTGTTGCGGAAGTGGTCTTAGCCGTGTCAGTTGGAGAGAAATCTCAGGGGACGGTGGGATCTGGTATGGACATCGATTCCGGAAGAACCAGGAATTTAAGATTGCTAGCTGTTAGGACTATTGATCCACCATCAAGACTGACGCCTCCTGGAGTGCCGAATGCACTTAATACAGCTACAGGTGGGACAGCTGCTACGACTGAGCAGACGTCAACTCAGCGGGAGACCTTAGATGAAGAAGGAGTTTGGCAACCTCCGAGGGGCGGAGCTAAACGGAAACTGATTGCTGCCATGATACAAAAAGTACTAGAACAAGGGGGCGTTGCCGAGGAGGTTTTAGAGGGCTTGGAAGCGGTGGAGTTGGGCTAGTCGTACAGATTTGTCAAAATGAGATACCCATGACCTTGATGTCCAGCAACAGTCCTTGTTGGCTACCAAATCCCAAGCCATTTTTTCAGAGGCTTCTTTGGTCGGTCCTGTTCAGTCTGCTCTCCCTCGACATCGCCAATAGGCATCGCAGGACCCAGCAACTGCCCATCGCTCTTTGCGGTCCATCCGCCGAAACTCTCATCCGTCTCCATGCCATGAGCCTTCCTGTACGCAGCCCTCTTTTGCACATCCTCCACCTTTCTCTTCCTTCTCTCCATCGTTTCCGCTGTCGTCCGTTCGGAATCTAGTCTCAAGACTTCCAGGAACGTTCGAGTGCATGCTATCGGGTGGATGAAGAGCTGTGTCCATGAAGGCAGCATATCTGCGAAAGGAGAACGGTGTTTGAAATTCGTGATCCATACTGTCCCAGCTAGTGTAAACAGCGTGCCCTGAAAGCCCAGTTAGTATATATTAATATAATCCATACAAATGATTCTAAAGTACCAGAGTAATCCACATGTGAATAGTTCTATTCATCATAAACCAATGCATGAAAGATCCTTCAGGCGGCATCATATTCGGGTACTTCTTCTTCGTCTGCCTAGCTATTTCCTCATCGGATAACGGGGGACCTGGATATCTGGGACCTTCTTTGCGAAGCCGAGCTGGGTGGGACGGAGGAACAAACTTGGAGGGCTTTTCGAGGACGAGGGGCTTCGACGTCGAGTTCCTTTTCTTGTTGGAAGCACTGCGGATCGTGAGGGAGGTCGAAGTGGGTATCGAGAGACGTGTCCGCCATATGGCACCCCGCTGCGGTAGCAGGAATCGAGGGATTGATGTCGTGGGAGGCATAGCGTATAGTGAAACTCCAAGACGGAGCTCTGTGGTGTTGTTCCACTCCTCTGATCTGTTCCGATTTATTCGCCAAACGTCGTTATTGACCAATGCGCCGCTGCGCCCGCCAAATTCAGGGCAAATTTTTGTCCGAGCGCCTTCGCTTAAATTTCCAAACTCCAAGTTCTTTAAATCCTTTTATTTTAGTAAAAAATAAATTAAATAAAAATATTTTGTTCCGTTTAAATAAAAGAAAAAGTTTTTATCTTTTTAAAACTTTAAAAATTATGTAAAAAGAATAAGAATTAAACTTTATATTTTAAAAAGTATTTTATAATTTAAAATTATATAATTATATTAAAAATTTATATTTTAAAAATAAAAATTTATATTTAAGTAATAAAACTCTTATAATTAACTAATAAAAAGATAGACTTTAATAATAAATAATATTCGAGTGATTTTTCTTGATTATTTACTTTATTGGCGAGTAAATCGTTTGGCGAATAAATCGGAACAGATCCCACGTTCGACTTTCAAGATACTTGTACGGCAGCCCATACCAAGCAAAACTGCACACCAATATTTTTCGTTCCGTATTCTGCCGCTCTGTGTGGCTGACGCTCCAGAGGCTTTCCAATGTGCAGCCTCTCGTTGGCTGGAGCTTGCTCCGTTGTGGCCATGCCGGGCCTTACGTGCCTGGTTAGTAACCTTGCAAGCTTGCTCGCCCTCGCCTCAGCTCATTCTGTCATTTTCCCGACGTTCAAAGATTTCTTTCTCCTAAAAACATAAAACCCTCAGTCATACCTCACGCTCTTCATCTCAATCCAATAAACGCTCGTTTGCGCATATCAGCCTCTCGAAGTCTATAGACTCATCTAATAAGACAATATGCCTTTCAAAGACGGTACGTACTTTTTTTCGCTCGTCGAAAGTTGGCAGAATGCATCACGTCACTGGGAGAGGAATGCCATTGAGTCGTCTGTTGGGCTTCGAAGCCATTGAAACTTTGGTTATGGCTGAAGAGCATGGTGGGAAATATCAGGATGTTATTTGCGATTGTTTTCTGCTCGTCCATCATCGTCGACGCTGGGGGCACTCTCTTCCCATACACGCCACCCCCGAAACTTCCGCTCTCACAATGCGAACGTTCCTGCATAGAACATCGCGATATTTGGATAATTATAATCTCCTATGCTCAGGGGCTCTATCCTCGAAGCCGGAAACCCTCCTTTTCATTTTTCGTTGTTGCCGCCAGCTCGCGCCCAGATTCCTGGTTTTAGTTACAGATGAGCGAGAAATCTTTGCTGACGGACTTCACAACACAGGAGACGCAAAGAAGGGTGCCAACCTCTTCAAGACACGATGTGCTCAATGCCATACTCTCGGAGAAGGTGAAGGAAACAAGATCGGTCCTAACTTGCACGGGCTGTTCGGACGTCACACCGGTTCAGTCGAGGGCTTCTCATACACCGATGCCAACAAGGCAAAGGGTATCGAGTGGAACGAAGGTACCCTGGTATGTTTACTGCCGAAACACGGTAACCGAGGTAGCAAAATACTAATTGTTTGTCCAAGTTCGAATACCTTGAAAACCCAAAGAAGTATATTCCCGGCACAAAGATGGCATTCGGTGGATTGAAGAAGGACAAGGACCGGAACGACCTCATCACGTACGTGTACCCATGCTCCGAAGTTTTTGAATTTATGAAGCTAACAAGTTTGCAGTTTCCTCCGCGAGGAGACAAAGTAGAAGGAGGTGGCATTGTATTCATAGATTAGACAGGCGTGTACTCTAGGTTAGACAGCATTGGGTTGCGCGTTCGACCAAATTCCAGATTCTCTCTTCTCCAATTCCACGGCCACGGGTGGAGGCCACTCGACCTGTTGTCATTCTCGTCTGTCGATAATTCCATATATTGCCCGGAAAGCCGGGTATCGAAATTCAGATTTTCCGCATTTAAAATATCATTATTCGAGATCTACATTGGATCTATGAGCCGCGCCAGGTTTTCCCTAGGTTAAACACCAAAATCCTGCCCAATAGTATTTGACGAAGCCGGCCTGTACTCGGAGTATTCAGCACTACTTTGTAACCGAGTTGTTCACATCACATCCCCCTTTCTTTCAACCTTCTGTACTTCCCAGCATCTTTAACACTGGCTCTCACCTTCCCCAAGGCCACCTCCCAATCACCTCTCTGAATGCACAACTCCTCCGCCCCAGGCCCACTAGCCATCTCCCTCTTCAAAGCTGCCACTGCAGCTGCTTGATGCAGATTCCCCAGATCTGCACCACTGTATCCGGTGCATCTTACATCCCTCGCAACAATTTCCAATTCGGCCACTTCACTCTGTGAAGATGCAGGCAGAGCCTTCTTGTATAGAGCTTTAAGGATCTCAACTCTCTCATCCGGAGTAGGCAAGTCCACGAAAACTGATGTCCCCAACCGACCAGGCCGTAGCATAGCTGGGTCGATCATATCCGGTCTGTTTGTTGCAGCAATGACGTATATTCCCGCTCTATTGCTCAATCCATCTAGCTCTGTGAGTAAAGTGTTGACGACTTTGCTGCTAGCTTCAGAAAGCGAATCTTCTCGCTTCGGTACCAGAGCATCCAGTTCATCGAAGAATAAGATACAAGGAACTGAGGAACGAGCTCTTTCGAAAACTTGACGGACTGCTCGTTCAGATTCACCGACATATTTGTTGAGTAGCTCTGGTCCTTTGATAGAGATGAAATTTGCTTTCGACTCATTTGCAACGGCTTTCGCGAGGAGTGTTTTACCACAACCCGGTGGACCCCAGAGCAGGACCCCCGTTGGGGCTGTGATACCAACACGAGCAAATGATTCTGGTCGTTTGATAGGCTCGACGATTGCCATCTCAAGTTGCTCACGAACTTCATGAAGGGCGCCGATATGTGACCAAGTTGTGTCTGGGATCGTTGCGAATCCTTCGCGCTTGGCAGAGGGCTGGACTTTAGGAATCGCGGTTAAGAAATCCTGATATGTGATGGAGAAGTCGCCATCAGGAGAAGACTCGCCAGCATGAGCAACGAGGGACCGTAGTATTAGAAGTGAAGGCGGAAGTGTAGCGTCTGAGAATGATGTATCGAGATCCATTATTGTGGCTGTACGCTGCTTCAGAACTGCCATCATTCTCTTCATTGCTTCTGTACCGGCAACAGAAACAATGTCATTCAGATCGGCTCCAACAAAACCAGGCGTCAGTTTCGCCAGGCTCCGATAGGCAAAATCTTCAGGCAGTGTCAGTTTCTGTGTCAGAGCTCGTAGAATCTTCTCACGAGCAAGCTCGTTGGGAACACCCAGGTTAATCTCCTTGTTGAATCTGCCGGCTCTTCGAAGGGCTGGGTCCAGACTGTCCGGTCGATTTGTCGCCGCAATAATGATTACTGGCTTCCCACCTGTCTTCTCTAAGGCCATCTCATCCATGCACGTGAGCATCTGGGCCACTATTCGCTTCTCCATCTCCCTCTGGGCACTCTCACGCTTCCCCATGATAACATCGATCTCATCGATGAAGACTAGACATGGTGCCATTCGTTTCGCCTCTTCAAAAATATCTCTAATTTTCTTTTCCGACTCTCCCGACATTCCAGCTACCAGTGAGGGGGCCGACAGGGGTATAAACGACACCCCTATTTCTGCTGCAAAGGCATTGGCGATCATTGTTTTCCCACATCCGGGAGGTCCATGTAGCAGCACTCCACGGGGAGGTTGTATTCCCGTCCGTAGGTATGTGTCGGGGTACAGCATAGGCATTGCAACCAGCTCGTTCAATTCCTCGATAACATCGTCCACTCCTCCAAGATTCTCTAGCGAAATGTCTGTTGGTGGTGTTCGATCAACCTCTTTCTTCGAGTCCGCCTTTCTACGCTTCAGCTTGGGCTCCCCATTTGCTTGTCTTTCTGCCTTCGCCGGAAACTCTGTACCGCCATTCTGCAAGGGTTGGACAGGCAATATTGGTGTCATGGTCCCATTAGGTAGAGGAGTTCCTTCTCTGGGAGTCATGTTCGTAGACGCAGATGTCGATACTGCCCACATACGAGTGATGCTCTTGTTCATAATATTGTGCTCCTAGCAAATTGTCTTTAGCACAAATCTTCATCCCAAGAACCAATGCCCAACCTTTAGTTGCGGAACGGGGTCCTCCAAGCCCTCAAAATCACCATCCAAAATTTCGCTGTCATCTTGCTCTTCTCTGAGAACGAGCAAGACTCGATCGATAGAATCCTCGAGTAGCTTTTTGCTTCTGCGCTTCAGGCTAGAATTCGAATGTTTTATACTGTCATACACCGTCGAGACAGTCAGGCGCTTCCCACCATTCTCAAGCTGAGCTTGCTCATCAGCCAGCTTCCGCACTATTTGATATATCTATAAAAGATCAGCGCCTGGTCATACCCAATCTCCACCCGACATGGGATTGTCTTTAATTACCTCTCTATCCAGACCCTGAGTTAGGGTTGGTCTTGGGCCTCGAGATACCATCATCTCAGAAGACACATGCTCTTGAGAAATGATAATATCAAGACCCTCATTCGCCCAATGTCTGTCTCTTCTCGATGACTGAAAAAAAGTACCAGGCGCCGGGAGTTGCCGTCGTCTTATCGGCTATCGACCCCCCTGACACGCGAACAAGCCAAATGACGCCGCCCACTTGAGGGCTTGTCCTTCAACTTCCATGTTGCGACAACATGCTCTCTGCCAGACTCGTTGAAGGCGGCCAGCGACGACAATGGGAAACTCCACGAGCACTCACAAGATCTCAGCCCAGGATAAGTACGTTGCTTTCCATTTTCAAGGAGGAAGTTGGCTAATATAATGTCAGGGCTATCCTGGACATGAAGAATCAACGCGATAAGTTACACCAATATCAGCGGCGCATCACGGTTCTTACGGATCGAGAGAAGGAAATAGCGAAGCAGATGCTCGCGAAGGGAGATAAGCCGCGTGCACTGTTGGCATTGCGGCGGAAGAAGTACCAAGAATCTCTGCTGGCGAAAACGGATGCGCAACTGGAGCAGCTGGAGAAGTTGACGAGCAGTGTGGAATTTGCTCTGGTGCAGAAAGATGTTGTATTTGGATTGCAGCAAGGTACCAATGTGCTGAACGAGATTCATAAAGAAATGGGTGGGCTGGAACATGTAGAGAAGTTGATGGGCGAGACGGCAGATGCGATTGCTTATCAGCAGGTGAGTGAATGACCTTTTATGGTAGCCCTATTTGGTAGTTGATACCCCTATAGGAAGTGAGCGAGATGTTGGGTGGTCGAATATCGAATCAGGATGAAGATGAGGTAGAGGATGAACTTGATGCTCTGGAAGCAGAGGTCACTGGCGTGCCTTTGCCAGAAGTTCCAACCACAGATTTACCATTAAAAGACAGAGCGAAAGTCAGGCAACAACAAAGAGAGGAGCAGCGGCAAGCTATGCTGGCGTAGGGAATTATGGAGCATTTATGAGGCGTTACGAGACATGAGCATTTATGCACTTTTGAATAAAATTAATACCCTAGAGACGTGTATATTAGGAGTATTTGAAACTCCCCAGACTGAAATGTGATATCCACATTTCTGCATTCATTGATGATTTCGATCAATATTACGCAAGAGCGAGACTACCTCTAAGAAGTTTAGTTCTACGTACAAATCATCACCCAAGATCATCTTACAGTGAAAGAATTCAATAGCATTATACATTTCTGACACTGACTGTGCAAAGCAATAGCGCTTCCACACTTTCTGATGCATGTACTTTACAGCAAGACAACGTCCAATCCATGATGGGTAGGTCAATATTGAGCGAGCAAGCTTTGTGGCAATGTCCATATGATGCTCTACCACTCAACGCCCAGAAATGCTGAACTCCACGTAATGAGTATGGTTTCTAGACGCCCTTTTGATGCAACCTGTAAAAACAGCACCATCCCTTGTTGACACAAAATTAGCTCCCATACTCCATCCAACCTGATGTTGTCATTGCGAATCCCGATTCTTGATTGAGGGCATATAAATCCTACTTGATCGCAAGTTCTTTAATCAAGCACGATCACCTGGCGTCTCGGATCCCCGGTCCTAAGGTGTGTCGGTACTTCTTCCGGCGGCAGTTGTCGCTCCTGTAATTGCTCCGGCCTCTGTCGCTCAAGAGGTACAAAATGGTCTCGTGGACGAGGTCGACCTTCCTCGTAAAAGCCAGATAGGCGTGATTCGTCCATATGATACCTAAAGGCGCATTTCCCAATCAGCCGGCTCTTCGACTGAGAAACGGATAGCAACACTTACATTGGTCTCTCTATATACCGTACAGGAGACCTTGCTCGAGGTAAAGGAAGAGTTGTTAAAAACCTAGCTGGATGATCTTCGTGATCTTGTACATGCCGTTGGTTGACTGCGCGTTGGGGCGCTCGCTCATTAAGTACAGTGAAACCACTTCCTGCTGAATGAACCTCATGATTTGGCACATTCCAATAGTTGGCACTCTGAGGTGCTCTCTCGGAAATAATAGTAAAACCATCTTTAGCACGTGAAGCATGGCCATCAAGCCGAGATTGAGAGAAACTCTGAACGAAATCCTGATCTGGAACCGCAAAACTAGGACCGTAAGAATGAGATAATGTGCGAGACGCAGAAGATTCAGGCGAAAAAGGCCTCGGAATATGACTTCGCTGGCTGTACTCCGACTTGAGTTGAGGGATAAGCCTGTCACGCTCAACAACCTCCCAGTTCTCAGTCCTATTTTGCACAAGGCCAGGTCTTCTGGGATAAGCACCATCACTCATATCGTCCCGGTTTGGGTAGGATATTTGGCCGGCGGTCGGTAATGAGCCAGCAGGCCTGTCATTCATCCTTCTCAAATACCCTGTATGCGATTTGAAATGATCGGATTCGGGCGCGTCGTAGACAGGAAGTCGCTCTGCTGTATCAGGGTCTATAAAGATGGGTTGATCCCTGGACAAACCTTGAGTAGACTGAGAAGGCAGTCTAGGATGTCGTACAAGTAATTGTCCTGAATGAGCAGATGAGGCCGACATCAAATGAGAATCATGCGTGGAATGAAGACTGAAATCACGCGGTGGAAGTGGTCTAAATTGACCAGTATCATCTTCATGGATCATGCGACGACGCTTATTCTGAGGGCTACCATCATTGATGATAGCCCGAGGCCGCGGTACAGGTGAATGCACTCTTTGCTCAATCACTCGTCGCGGGTATGCTTCCTGAGAGTAATTGATATTATCATGAACACCTAATGGTTCGTTCAAGCGCGGCATTGCAACATCGCTTGTAACTGATTCAATTGAAGGTACGAGCAGATCCTGAAGGACTTGCGTCGTTGACGAGCCTCTCACTACTTGTGATCGTGCTTGTTCTTTTGTTGGTTGGGGACGACTGCCGAAATGTGCCGGAACATCTTGGTAGTATGTATGACGGTCAGGTTGGGGTCTTACGTTTTCCTCATGTCTCGGTGTTGATGTTACAGGAGTTGTCCTATGGTGTGAGTAGTAAGAAACCTACAATTATCAGTTCTCCTAACGGTATCAATGAAGCACCCAAAACATGTATTACTTACCGGTCTTGTCGAGCTCATTGGATCCGTTTGATATCTTGCTTGATCTTCCCTGGCAAAGTCGTACTTTGGATTCGGAGGTCGATGTGTAGCCGGCTCTTGTATGGGCCTCTGAAAGCCTTGATGTGGCGATGCTACTGTTGATCGAGGCTTCCTAATCATGGCTCCTTCCAATGGTGTGCCACTCTGGGCACGGGCGGCCAGATAAGATGGTTTCTCACGTCTGTGCACTGCCTCGTTCCAAGCTGCTTGATATCTCTTGAAGCCTCGTTGTGCTTTCTTGTCTTTCTGAGGCCTCGCCCGTGTGCGTGAAGAGATACGATCTTCCACATTTTCATCTTCCGTAATGCTTGGAGTTAAACCGCTCAACGGCCCTGTTCGCTGCATTTGCTCCGGTAAGTGCTGTTGAGGACGCGAAATTGGAGGCTCCGTGGAACTATCAGAGGTGACTTCACCTTCCTCTTCAGAACTCTCTTCGTCATCGTCGGATGTATCGTCGTCGTCTTCTTCTGAATCGGTAATAATGACAACCTCACGGATGATTTCGTCCATCTGGTCTCTGCCAGTCTCTTCATCGCCTCGCCATTTGACGAGAACGTCCAAGCATACCGGTTCGACAGCTTTTCTGGCGTTCATCCACGTTGTCTCTCTCAGTAGTTTGTCATATCTTGTATGAGTGTGTCTGATGTGAGCAAGAACAGCCAGTTGTACTCTTCGAGATAACGGAATGTTGGTCTGCAATCCAACCGTCGGCTCACCATGAAACATAGCACCCTGAAAGAATGAGTATAAGAAAGGTTGAAGTAGGAGAGTCCCTTGGCACGAAGCTTACCTTTTTGAAAGCATGTTCTATGATCATTGTTCGATCTATGTTCGGTATGCGAGGGAATAAATCTCGTATGGCACCATCTGCTTGTTTGTTGATCTCCTCCTGAGATTCGGGAATTGGTTCGATTTCTCCTGGGCCATATCGACGCGGCTGCGAGACTACTACAGTTTCACCAACGATTTCCCGAGCTTCGTCGACGATGACTTCACGGAAATGGTATCCTGTTCGATGTATATGTTCGGATATCTTAGAATTCTCTTCTTTTTGGGTCTGAACACAAAAATTAGTGAAGGTGACGTAAACCCCAGACGCTAGCATACCGAAACGATAAATATCAAGAAGCCTTTCTCTCGAGAAAGCTCTTTGCACGCATTGGTCAATATTGGGTCACCGATAGGTACAAATACAAAGCCTGGAGGAGGGTCCGATTTGTCGGTAACCTACGGAAAATCAGCGAAGCTAAAGTTCGAGGAGACGGAACGCCTTGCCTGGAATTCCAGCTTCTTATCCTTCTTCTCCGGGTTTGCAGTGAATTCGAAGTATGACTGGTATTTAGACTTGACTCTTGGGACATCCAACTTTGCAACGAGGTGCGACGGGGCTGGCTCCGCCCACATATCTGCTGTATAATTCCTCTTCTCTTTCTTTCTCAGCGCCAACTTACGGGCACGACGCTCCTCCTTTGACCCAGCTGCACGCCGAGCGGGCTTTGCTATCAGTGCCGCATTGCCACCCTTGGCTTTCACAGCCGCCGCTTTCTTCTTCTTCGCCATCTCGAAGGTCTTTCAGCTTACCATGATCGTGATTCTGTGTTGCGATGAAAGGTTTAGTAACCGTGCAAGCGCTGGCCAGCACGGTATCAATTTCAGGCAATCTACACCAGCAGATTCTGCGTGGTGCTTGTAAAGAAAGAAAGTCCTTGGTCAAAATTCTGCGAAAGGGTTGAGGAGATGGAAGGCTCGATCCTAGTCGAGTCGAGGTCGAGGCTTAAAGGCCTCAAGCGATCCTCCTCGTCCTTAGCGCGTCGTTGGTCACATGATCTGGTTTAGGCTCACGACCTACCTACCTACCCACCTACCTTCCTAGTTCAAAAGGGCCCTTCAATCATCGGGTCGATTTTGTCTAGAGTGCATTTCTCCAAAGTTTTGTATAACTTCTCAAGATGGTTGGTTCTTGCCAGGGTTTATGCACAGCCTATTTTATCATTACAAGTCTCAGGATCAGAAACTGACATGCACGACCACGCTACAAATATACCGATGTCATCGAAACAAAACACGATTCCCACAATAGTGACGCTATTTCATGAGTGAGCATTAGCTGTGATCTAGGTTCTAGTTCCCTTCTGATGCTGATCAAACCATGTTTATATCCCGACATTCCAAAGAAGTGGCGCTGATTGTGATATCCCTCAACGCCTGATCCCTAAATTCCTTAAAACTCCTACAATGCTTTACAACACACAAATATCAATCAATCCGGCCCATGCCTTCTAATCGATTTCCAAACTTCAACGAAACGTTGTACCTTACTTGCTACTCAAACATTCGCACACCAAGCATGTGCGTGCCATGGCCTCATCATTCATAGTCCTCGTCTCCTATCTCACTCCGGTTTTGACGCTTCGGCCATCGTTGCCCAAGAGCACTTTAAGAACCAGATGTCCTCTCACCAAGCCGGTAATCCGGAAGAACTATAGCGGACTAAATGCCCACGGCCTCCATGTCCCTCATCAAGACCGCCATCTGTGCCCGCTTTGCAGCCTCCGCGACTAAGTTGAAATCTCGAAGAAAGGGAGACGCCGAGTCGGTAGGTACTTGTCGTTGTGGCGGAGGCTGTAAAGATTGTTGTTGCGTCGACTGAGGCGCAGAGGTAGGACCGCTTGGTTGTGCGGATGAGGAGTTCGAGCCGCCGAAGTATGACGCTTGATTCTGGGAGGGCCCGTTCAAAGACGGTGAGGATAATGGTGCATCCATTTCTGCTGGCCCAAAACACGCTTCTTGTTATCGGTAGGCTGAGCGAGTGATCTCGTGCGTGCGAGCCTTGCTCCAATAGAGTACGCTGACGAGCGAGACAAAGAGTCTTCAGTAAAAGCGATGGCGAGAGGACAGTGAAAGGCTTTGGGCGAGAAGTAGATGGAAGTGGTGCGATGAAGTACGCCTAACTCCACGCAAAGGCTTTGGTGGCTAGATTACCTCGGTGAATAGAAACGGATAAGGATGGGGGGGGGCTCTAGCCGCCGACAAAAGGTTGACGTCTCCAAGTGTCAAGATCCTCTTGACTAATGATAATGTGTGAATCTCAGTCAAATTATTCGTAGCATGCGAGAGAAGGCGATGTATCTGGATGGAGATGCAGGCAGAAGCAGTGAGATCAAGGTGTCACGACTGGAAGGCTTGCTGCAAATGCAGGAGAGTGCTAATCGGCCTACTGCACCCCGCTGCGATCACGCATCATGCCCCAAGCGATCTTCTCCACACGACTGCAGCTTTACTAACGCCGTAAATGGTTAGGTCGGCTAAGCTCAGCAAGAGTCAGTAGGTAGTACCTACCAAGGTAGCATACCTAGGTACGGAGATACATCAGTCTCTATATATGGATGGAACATTTGTGTTTGCGATGATCATCTACAGTAACAAGGAAGAAGCAATGATTTCCATGCAGAAAGAGGCCCGAAATCGACATGGACTCGGCCCCACCACTCGGAAAATGCTCGGAGAGAATATTGTGGCTTGAGATTTTCGGCGATACGCGTATGAAGCCCGTGTTTCATTGATCAACCGCATCTGCAATTGCACACAGCACTCCCTCATCAATGCCGCCAAAGCAGCCCTCAGAAAAGATAGCTGCTGAAGAACAGTCATCATTCTCGAGATCAACAAGAAATGTTCGAGATTTCTTCTCAATTCCGACTCCAGTGAAGCATCTGTTCGACCTGGTTCCAGTTGTGACCTACCCCCCCAACCAACTTCCATTACGCGCCCCGAAGCCTGCGAGGATACCGAGTCTCTATGTCTTTACCAAGGATCAAGATGCAGCGGCCGGGCGGCCATCTTTTAACCCCAGTTGTCTGAAATGGCAGGTGGGTGTGGTCAAAGTCTAAATTGGAGTTGCGGACTAACAAACTGCAGACCTTCTTGAATATCGCAGGCGTTGACCACCGTCTCATATCCTCAAACAATCACTCCTCTCCTACTGGCTCATTACCATTCCTACTTCCGGCCGTTTACGGATCAAACACCTCGCAAGATTCACTGACCCCTATTGCTTCGAACAAGTTTGTTAAATATGCAACGGAGCAAGGAGGTAAGGTGGAGGAGTCCTCAAGTATGCGGTATGAAGCATATCAATCTCTCTTAGACCACCGAATACGGAATGCTTGGGTAAGCATTCTTTGCAATTCTCTTTATGAGCTCCTCTAACTCATTTTCAGCTTTACTCACTCTACCTCGAACCCCTGAATTTCTCGGCCGTGGCTTACCCTCTCTACGTCTCCCCAACCTCTTCAAATCCACTCGTTAGTGCCTCAATTTCACACCAACTTCGTGCAGCGGCAGAAGCAGAGCTGCTGAAACATACTTCGATCATCGACACGGATGATCTGTACAGTGAAGCTGACAAAGCGTTCGAGGCCCTTTCTATACTACTTGGTGAAGACTCCTGGTTTTTTGGGAATGATAAGCCGGCGTTATTTGATGCAAGTGTATTTGCTTACACGCAATTATTACTTGATGACGAACTGGGATGGAAAGAAAAGAAGCTTTGCCGGGCATTAGGAAGGAGAGCGAACCTTGTACAACATAGAGAAAGATTGCTTGTAAGATACTTCGGTGGATCATGAATGAACCATTCTGCTCAGCCAGCGAAGACGTCAACAATAAGAAAAGCTATCAATCGGCCCTCATTTGTCACTGTGCCAAGTGAAGTTGGACGCTGCAAATGGCTTCTCTCACTATTCCCTTACGATACTGGATGCTTGAGTCTCCAAAATTTATTGCTCTAAGTCTGTCAGACAACTGGCTGCAATTTCCGTCCCAAAAGTTCAAAACATTTAAATTCCATCATCGGCGGAAAGGTGCACCGCCACTCCGCCTCTCGCTTGCGACTTCCCAAGCCATTTGGTCTATCGGCTCGTGATGTGGCGCATGGTCGTCGTCAGTGCTTCGCGAAAGTCAAGCTCAAACACGTCCAATACTGCGAATCTTCTAGGCATCAGGAAAGTGAAAAGACGCTGGCAATCTACTGAAGAATTCAAGTACATTGCCAACATTGCTCATACGTTGATCAGCAATCTCTCTGATCCGAAACGACAACATCATGTCTGCACCTGCGAAATCCACGGACAGCCCAGTAAGCCGAACCTGATACGTCCTTGGACATTGCACTTCATGCGCTATTCGGGCTCTTACATGCTTGACGAAACCGTTACTGATAACAAGCTCTTAGATGAAAAGTCCAACAGGAGCAGAATCTCCAACGACAGCAAGACCATTAGAGATGGACGACGATGATGTTCAAGATTCAGGTGTTCTGAACAGTGATGCGCCCGCGGCACCAAAGCATGCAACAGTCGAAGATGAAGCTCCGCCAAAGCCTCCCCGTCCTCTCAGCCCACAGCAACAGGCCGAGAATACCTTGAAAGAAGCATTCCCAAGCATCGATGCAGCTGTTGTCAAAGCCGTTTTGCGAGCCAGTGGTGGTCGTGTTGAACCAGCTTTCAATGCTCTGCTTGGTATGTCTTAAGATTGGTGGATCTTTACATAGGTGACTAACTTCACCCGCAGGTATGTCGGATCCTGATGCTGTGAGAGAGCCTACACCTCCCCCTCAGCCTCCTCGGCCAACTACTCAACGAATGGGATCTACCCCCCTATCACAACTTGAGGCCGATGAGCAATACGCTCGACAACTCGCCGAACATTACGGTGGCTATGGAGAGGACCGCCCGCGTGCTACCAGCGGAGGACCTGGTGGCCAACCTCGCAGACAACAGACTGGCCTTAATCCAAACGAGTTTACTGAGGAGAACCGTAGCTTCATCGATGATGATCTTCCAATTATCAGAGAAAACCTGAAAAAAGGTTTCCTCGAGACACAGAGCAAGGTCAACGGGTGGATTACAAATTTGAGGAAGAAGATTGATGGCGAAGATGAGGATGGACCACAACAAGGCTACAATGCCGGCAGCTCCAGTACCCAATATCGTGGTCGCAGAAGTGGTGATGGAAGACAAAGTGGTGATTACGGTCGCTATGACGCTGATCCTCAAGTCCTTAGCGATGACTTTGCTGGCATCCAGCTGAATCCTGATGGTAGTGAGTTAGGGCTCCAGAGTGATTATTGTGAAATATCTAACTGGCTGAACAGCTCCTGCTCGTCATTCGACCCGACCTCTTGCAAACCCCGATCTCTTCAAACCAACTCCTGCTGCACCAAGGTCTTCTGATGGTCGCAAAGTTTCATTCCAAGGTTGTCCTCCAGAAGAGATTGATATTTATGGCAACTCCCCAAAGGTTACCCCTGCTAAAGGAAATGCTCCGCCATCGGGAAAGCAGAGCAAGTGGCAACCATTGTCGACTGTTGACCCAAGCCCCATTGGCGATACTGACAATGATCCCTTTAGCCTCGGAGACAGCGAGGACGAGAAGGAATCTAAAGACCGTGTTGGTGGAAAGGAGATCAAGATGGATGATGCCGAGAGACTCAAGAAGGCTGCTGCTGAGGCGATGGCTGACAGTATCGGGGAGCCTACCCGGAGACCTGAGCCTACTGGAATTATCGGCAACAAGGACAAGATTGCGGAGGAGAAATTGACGGGGAAGTCTTGATTGAATGACGAAGGAATGCTCTGGAGAATTTCGGTACAATTGTCGGTCTAGCCAGCACACTCTGTTTATAGGGAGAAAGTTCAATGATACCAACGTTTCAAAGCCTTAGAAGTGTGGAATGCCCCGTGTTGTACTTTCCGATATGAGGCAAAGGATAAAGGGACCTCAAGTGCTGTATTGCTTAGTTGGAACCAAAAACCCGTCAGCCTTGCGGTCCGTGGCGCACAGGCACACAGGTACAGTAGCCTTGCCTCTGCAGCACCGTGCACGTGGAGAAACGATTCGCTAAGGGGAAAAGGAACATACGCCAGGCTGAGGGTGCCCCTAATTATTTTTTGAACGAGAACACCAAGTGGGAATTTTATGAAAAATCCCAAACCACAGCTAAATTAGACTTCCAGTATTCCTCAAGAGCCGCGATAGCAACTAAGGAGGACCAGGACGATACACAGTAAATACTGCCTTGCAGCCAGAAGTGTTGCCCCTCGCTAGGCCCACTTTGGCCAGCCTGTGACT
This sequence comes from Bryobacterales bacterium, assembly GCA_963698105.1. GTDB lineage: Bacteria > Acidobacteriota > Terriglobia > Bryobacterales > Bryobacteraceae > Palsa-187. The sequence continues at coordinate 1,091,973 of CAVOPN010000009.1, read as the reverse complement.
TGGCGTCCTTCATTAATCAACGACGGGTTACCTCCAACATCCACAAAGCTGTTCCACAACAGCCCATTTTACGATAAGATCTATTACTCGCCTTCTACAGCCCATTTAACGCTTGTCTCAGAGCTCTCGTGGCCAATAGTCATTTGCAAATTGTCAAGTGAAGCTCAAGCCCTGCTGTGTCACGGTACCTTTCATACTTTCTCTGGCCACCCACCTCCCCTTTGCTCCGCACGTGCACGGTCTATCCATCCATTGCAACGGGCCAGCGTCCAGCTCGCCTGCAACCGATCTCGCCCTCCAGCATTGTGCAGCTTTGCTCTCGAATTCGACGTCAGATTGTGTTTCTGGTTCTCATTTCACGGTCAGCTCTTCACTCAGCCAGACCAGCGGCCATGAGTTTCTGCATGTGACCGTGCTCTGTACCAAAGCTTGAAATACTCGCCGTTCCTCTTAAGTCTCCTCACTCGCTCAAAGCCCCTCAGGGCTCTGCGGGTGCCAGCACCGCATTATGTACGTTACCTCGTCTCGCTCCCCTCTGATGCATAAAGTACTGCATAGATTCGGTACTTTCAGTCTCTTCCCGGAAGCTGACTATGTCGGTGCTTTCTCAGGAAGTTTGGCAAGCAGATCCAGAAACGGCAGCTCGAGGTTCCCGAGTACGCGGCCAGTTTCGTCAACTACAAGGCTCTAAAAAAGGTGTGTTGATCAGAATTCAAACTGCAGAAAAAGCAATGCCCATGTGACACCTTTTAGGGCTGTTTCGACCAAGAGATGTGCCATGTGCGCTAATACTTTGTTGGCAGCTCATCAAGAAGCTCTCTGCGACACCCACGCTCCTCGCCCAGAATGACACTCACCGCCCGGCAGGCCCCCTCGACACTCAAGCTGCCTTACAAGCAAACAAGGCCACATTCTTCTTTCAACTGGTAAGTAAAAGATACGATGAAGTGCCTCCCCCATCATGCTGAAGAGTCAACAGGAACGGGAGTTAGAGAAAGTCAATGCGTTTTATCTCCAGAAGGAAGCCGAGGTTTGTTACTACTCCAGCCCCCTATTTAACTCACTAAAGTCCAACCCCTAACACCTAACACCAACAGCTCAAGATCCGCCTCAAGACTCTACTAGACAAGAAAAAGGTCCTTCAGTCTCGGAGTGGTAGCACCTCGAGACGGTCTGCAAAATTTACAACGCTAGAAGAAGGCTTTCAGCAATTTGGCAATGACCTTAACAAGCTCCAGCAGTTCGTCGAAATTAATGGAACAGCATTCTCGAAGATCTTGAAGAAATGGGACAAAACATCGAAGTCGAAGACCAAGGAGCTTTATCTTTCCCGAGCCGTCGAGGTACAACCATTCTTCAATGCAACAGTCATCAGCGAATTATCAGACCAGGCAACAACCAGTTTGCAGGAACTCGGCGCTTGGTCCGAAGGTGATCATGTTAGCTTTGACAGGAACCCAGACCACATAGTCAGCAGCCAACATCTGCTGGGTACTGACGAGGGCGATGCCGACACCTTACTACTCGAAGCCGTCATTTCCGGAAACCTTGAACAGTTGAAAGATCTCCTCCTGCGCCTAAAGACTGCTGCAGATCCAAATGGCTCTAGAGATATCGCCCTGTTGGAGCGGATCACGAGAACGTTCCTTGCAGCAATCAACGAAGGACCTGAACAATCATTACAGCTATTGCTAGATACTGGACTTGTCGATGTCCAGTCGGAGGATGACATCAACGAAAGAAATTGCCTACATCAAGCCACTATCTATGGCAACTCATTCGTACTGGGTGTCGGACTCTCAAGAGATGTCAGTGTCAGTCGCACAGATGTTTATGGACGGGTTCCGCTGCATTATGCTTGTATGCATGGCCGTCTCGACATGATGGAGGCTTTGCTAAATGGTAGATTCCCCCTATTTCCCCTTGTGCAGCAAACTTACTTCCAACTCAGCCGACCAATCTACCATCGACTTAATAGATCACGATAACTTTACACCTCTGATACACGCCATCATACATGGACACCTAGAATGTGCGGAAAGACTTCTCGACCGCCATGCACGCATTGATCCGATCTCCGATGCCGACCATGTGCCTTTGAACTTGGCTTGTGAGCATGGCTCAGTTTCCATCGTCGAATTACTCTTGAAACATGGCGCAAACATACTACCTGACGCTGAAGGTTTGTATCCACAGCATCTGGTTGCCCGCTCTGGACAAACTCCTCAGCTGTTGCTTCTCCTGAAAGAGTACGGTGCGAATTTGGATCAGATTGACAAGCTTTACTCTTGGACCCCGCTCTTCCATGCTGCGAGTGAAGGAAATGTTCCTTGCATGCAAACCTTGTTGAATGTGGGCGTCAACTTGAGTATCTTGGATGAGAAGGAGCTTTCTGCTATGTACTATGCTGCGTGGGAGGGTCACTTAGAGTGTATGAGACTCTTGTCTTCGATACCCATGACCGCAGGTCTACGACAGCCAATTCATGCTGGACATCTTGGTGCTATGTCTAGTAGTGCTCCGATCCCGATGAGCATCGACGCCGATACAATTCCCGAGTTGGAGCTGCCACCTCCGATTATTCCCTTACGACGATACGGCCACAACTTCCTCGACACGAAGACTTTCGTACAAATCAGCTTCGACGAGGGCGGTGAACAGCCAATGGTTTTCTTCCACGACAGCAAATATCCTGCAGCTCGACTCACCATATCTTCTAAACTTTCCGATCTAATACCCAAGAACATTTTACTACCCTTCCAGGAAGATACCAGGCTCGTTTCCTTTCAGATTGATAATCTAGATTCTTTTGCCATCGATTTCGATGTCTTTCCTACATATGGTGCCAAGGTCATTGCGAAAACAGTCGCATTACCAAGCACATTTCGAGCCTTGCTGAGCAGCTCAGGCCGCTGCTGTTTGCCTCTCTTTGATCCAAGACTGAGAGCGATTGGACAAATTACCTTCAATTTTCAAGTTATCAAACCATTCCAGGGAAAGCCCTTGGAGATCACTGATTTCGAGACATATTGGAAGGCTACCAGCCAGTTTGACCACAGACCGAGTTCATTTATCACTGGCTCAAGTTTGTCGGGAGACTATGTGCAGCTCTTTGTGCAGCATACTTGTGACGGTGTGCCAGTACTTTGGCCTAGATGGACAATGGATTATATGGATATTGAGTTTCCTGTCAGCCGTCTGACTTATGCTCAGTTCATAAGTGCTGGCTCCCGTCAAGCCAGCAAGGCTCTCGACCTTAGAGACATGCCTAAGCAGCCTCTGGAAAAGATTGCTGACATCCACCGGATCCTCTCAAATTCTGCCGTCTCGCTGCAAGATGCACTTGACCTTTTACCAGAAGGAATGCATGTCAATCTTCAAATTCTGTATCCGTCATCTGAAGAGGAGAAGGCACTTCGTCTTGGACCAACGGTCAATATCAATGTGTTTGGAGATGCCATCCTAAACGTTGTCTTCGACCATGCGAGGGCGTTACGAGAACGCTCTCCAGATACCATGAGATCTGTAGTCTTCAGCTCGTACAATCCCACAGTTTGCACGGCCCTGAACTGGAAGCAACCGAACTATCCCGTTTTCTTATGCAATGATTTGGGTCGCGAGGGCGAGATAAATAGCCAGTTATCAACTCAGAGCAGCGGGCGGAGAACAACCTCTATCAAGGAAGCTGTCAGGATCGCCCAGAACAATAACTTTATGGGCTTGATTTGCTGTTCGCGACTTCTGGTAAGACTTGCCTCCAGTCTGTTCTAGTACTAACAGATTACTAACAATGTTTCAGGATATGATACCGGCATTGATTGAGTCAATCAAAGCGCATGGGCTCGTACTCGTCACAGACAGGTCTGCAGAGCCAAGAGTCGTTAGAGGACTCTTAAGTGATCCCTTCCCACGACTTCCGGAAGGCATTGACGGAGTTTTGAAATCAAATGGGGTCTTAAGATTCAACGAGAGCATTGACATGTGAACTGGCGATGAATGAAGGAAAAGAAGAGATAGTCTCGATAATAAGTTGATGCAATCAAACGTTCCCACTACATGTGACATATTATCATGGGAATTACTCATCGGTACTCGCCTGAACTTTAATTGTTCTGAAACTTGGTTCATTTTCTGTGACGGTAAAACAATACTAAGCACCTTTGAATCCGTACCTCAAACCCCCTAACTCACCCTCAGGATCCACACTTCCCATCATCCACTTCGCCAGCAAAACTACCCCATAAACACCCACAGGCAACCATCCAAACCCTGCCCATAATTCTATCTTTCTACTGACCAGCAACCACAAGAGAACTAAAAATCCACTTAAACCAAAATTCAAGTACGGCAGGTACTGCCTTAGTGGACCCTCATCGAGACCTAAGTTCTGCGAAAATTGTCGTCTGCTCGGATCATTTATGAAGGGTGATGCGTTTAAGTTATCTAGGTACGAGATAGCAGTTTGGCCTGGTGGTAGTATATAGAGCAGGTACGCGGTTGAAAGGAGGGAGGTGATGCTGAGTATTGAAAGAAGGGTTGTGTGCCCATAGAAAAGGGTCGGGATGTATGGTACTATGCTCAAGAGCGGGAGGGCCAAGAGAGCCGTGGCGAATTGCTTATTTCGTGTTGTATTCTCTTGCTCGAGAGTTCGTATCAAGTTCTCCTGTTCTGTGATGCTTGCGTTAGGGAGGACGGTTTGGCGGCAGGAGGCTGAGTTTGAAGGAGAGGGACATACCTTCCTCATCTAAAGCTTCGGGTAGAGAATAATCGGAGTCATTATCTGTAGGATAATGGAAAGTCTTCCGTAACCTAGCCGTTGTTTGTTCCATGTTGTTTTGTTGTTTTTGAGTGTCCATTGGATCCTGGGACATGGAAAGAAGTGGCAGCCTTGCGAGAAGCAAACAGAGCAAACATGTGGGACCACCTTCAATAGATTTCTCGAACTACAAAATCTCAACCTTACGTCAACGTCAATTGCGTCAAGATGCTGCAACGATTATTACGATCGCGGGTGCTTCCCAGCGCCACTTTTACGTCAAGGAGAAATTCAGTTCAAAGGAGGACGTTAATTGCTCCGCCGAAGCAAGGAGATGGACCTTTAATGTCGAGGAGGCCGGATCGAGAGCTTCCAGGTACTTCAGCTCACCACGTGTAGCTGAAACGAATTATCTAATTGACCAACAGATATCCCACAGAATGGCATGCGCTGGGTGCGCACCGTTCCCATCTTCCTGGCCGTCCTAATCTCCTCCACCCTTGCCATCTTCAACTACCAAAAATCCTCGTCGAGCGTAGTTTCTTCCACCATGTATGCACTCCGCACCTCCCCCAAAGCTCGCGAGTATTTGGGAGATGAAATCTACTTTGCCCACAAAATGCCTTGGATCTGGGGGGAGATGAACCAGTTGCATGGTAGAATTGATATTCAATTTGAAGTAAAAGGGAAGAAGAACAGTGGGACGATGAGGTTTAAGAGCTTTAGGGCTACGAGGATGGGCATGTTTGAGACCACTGAATGGAGTTTGGAGACGAAGGATGGAGTGAAGATCGATCTCTTGGATGGAAGTGATCCGTTTCAAGCAATCGAGATCGATCCTGAAGAACCCAAAGTGGTGGGAAGAGGATCTTATGCTCCCAATCTGTCGGGTTGAGTGGGATTCGGGTCTTCAGACGGAAGGAGATGGTTACGGCGTGAGAGTTGGGATGGAATGGAATGGAATGCATTGGGATGGCGTAAGATGGATTTTCTGCTCTATAAACGCCGGTGTATGCCACAAATAGTGTACAAACATTAGACTATAGCTCCTCTATGCAGTTGCTGCCAGGGTCTCCTTCACCTCCTCCACAGCAGCTGGAATTGCAGGCCATGGCTTCTTGATAGCGTCTTGGATCTTGACGACGCAGCCGTTTGGTCCAGCAATACATCCATTGAGCACCAAAAGTCCCTTCTCCGCGTCCACCTTTAATACCTTGACGTTCTGAATTGTGACTTGGTTTCCACCCATTCTCCCAGGCATCTTCTTGCCCGGCAGAACTCTTGAACCGCCTCCCTGAGAGGCACCAGACGACCCCATCGTACGGTGGTTCTTCGAATTACCGTGGGAGGCCGGTTGGCCCTTGAATCCCCACTTCTTCATCCCACCAGCCCATCCCTTTCCTTTACAATCCGACCTGGCATCCACGAACTGGCCTTCTGTGAACCATTCCGGCCCAATTGTCTCCCCAACATTCAACAGTCCACTCGCATTCTTGACCCTGAACTCGGCGACAAACTTCTTCGGGCTAACACCGTTCCCCGCGAAATGCCCAAGTAACGGCCTCCCAACATTTTGGGGTTGCCTCCATCCACTTCCAATCTGCACTGCAAAGTATCCATTTTTCTCCCTCGTTTTATGTGATACGACCTGCACCCTGTCAAACTGCACAACCGTGCAAGGTGTTCGAACCCCCGTCTCTGGATCGTAGAGCGCGGTCATCCCCTTCTTAATCCCCAAAGCTCCCGTCCTCAATGGCAACGTAAAATCCTTCCGCGCGAGTGCTGCAGCAGGTGATTGTTCGAGGACTGGGAGACCAGCAGTCTTCTGGTTGAATCGTGCGGGCTTTCCACGAGCTGGCGCGGTTGTCCATCCGTATTTGACGCCACGCTTGGTAGTTAATGAGAGGAAGGCATCGGGTAGGAGGAAGCTTGGATGCGATTGTGCCCAACTTATTGGCAGCTTGGGCGCCATCTTGCGTGGGCGCTGATAAGTGTTAAGTTTTGGGAGAGCTCGAATGTGATTATTCTTTCGCTACGGGTGACGAGAAACGCCTAGTCCGCGCCCAATATCAAAATCTCCCGTTCCGCCAAAAGCTTACAGTGAACATGAACCAACACATCGAAATATGAGAAGATACATGGAAGTATTTGTGCCTTCTATTAATTCCGCGACATACAATGGTTTACTACTTCACTTCAAGCATCGTATCCCCGGAGGCCTTCATATACGTGGGAAAGGATAAGGTTGAGAGTGAGTTACGGTGATGAATCCTGCAAAGCTTGTGCTGATGGGGGCCAGATGAGGATCTTATCAAGTACGGTCTTGAAGAGGATGTTTGGTTTCACGTCGACAAGTTATCAAGTGCTCATATCTATCTCCGGATGAATGAAGGCGATTCTTGGGAAAATATTCCTGAGGATCTGGTCGTCGATTGTGCTCAGCTCACGAAAGCAAACTCTATTGAGGGTGCGAGAAGCATTTCCAAAATTAGCACATGACGCTAAATTTGCTTTAGGTAACAAGAAGGATAATATTACTGTGATTTACACCCCCTGGTCAAACCTCAAGAAGGATGGCTCGATGGCTGTTGGTCAGGTCGGCTTCAAGGATCCTCGAAAGGTAAGTCGGGGATTATGTCATCAGAGTTGTCTCCTGAAAATTGGCTTAGGTAAAGAAAGTTCTGGTCGCTCAAAGAGAGAATCCTATTGTCAATCGTCTGAACAAGACCAAAGTCGAGAAGTTTCCAGATTTGGCACTGGAAAGGGAGGAGAGATTGAAGGCCATGAGAAAGAAAGACCAAGCTGCAAAGCTGGAGCGGGTAATCAGCCCTTCTAGGTGTATTTTGAGCTGCAGCGCTAAACATCGGCACAGAAGAAGGAAGAGGCCAGAATTGCCCAAGAGCGGAAAGAAAAAAAATGGCAGAAGGAGCACGCATATGATGAGCTATTCCAGGAACAAGATCCAGAAGATGCGAATAACCAGGATCGTGGAGAGGATTTCCTCGACGACTTTATGTAGATTGCATCTAAGGCCCTCTTCTACATTTCACTCCCTTCTTACTACAGCTCAACGTGATGCAATACTTTTGATAGTACCATAATACTTTACTAATCAGAACGCCTTTGAAGCCATGCGAGAACCCTTTATTTTCACATGGCCCGTTCGTAGAAGACAGGTCAGAGCCAAGAATAGCCAAATGCCAACTGTACTTCCAATATATGCCCTGTTGCACTGACTGTGCTCCATTTCTGCCCCGAATTCTTCCCAGCAATAACCAAAGGACCACAGCTTCTACTTCAATGCCGACCCCCAAGGCTGCTCCCCATCTGATTGACATTCGTCCCCTTCAAAGCATGATCAGCCGGATTTGCCGCAGCCTCATACAAAATGTTCGTCGGTGCCTTTCCCAACTGCATCCAATCTCCCTTAAAACCCAAATAGCTAATTCTCGTCACATCATCGCCATAATTATCCTCCACAAACAACGTTAGACTCTGCACTTTACCAAAGAGAGCTCGTTTGACAGGAATGTCTTGGATCTCGGAGGTCTGAGAGAGGCCAAATTCTTGTGTCGGAGCCAGTTCATTTACCGTGGAGAAATCGATGTCATCGCGGTTGATGAAGACTTTAAGGGTTTGGGGAGCTGAAGAAGAGTTTGAAGTGCGGATTAAAATTGAGTGGAGCTTTACCTGGCCTGTAAAGCTATGGTAGGTTGCCGTTAGCTTGCTTCAAGATCCTGAGGATGAGATTTCAAACACACGGAATATGTATCAGCAATTGCTCGTCAGCGTCACTCTCGAGCTCGGGCTTAGGCTCCAATCGCTCCGCCCATGTCTTCTTTACAACAGCTCTTCCTGAGTGGGGCTCGGATTCGTTGAGAGTGGTGATGTCGTCGAAGCTGATGTGTTGGTATAGCGAGTATTGTAAGGCGGGTGTGATATCGTCTGAGTGATCATGTCCCGCATGATCGTGGCCATGACCTGAGTGGTCGTGATCTTCATGGCAGTGGCCAGACATGTTATGTAAGTTGAATGGGGTTGAAAGTGTGAGGTCAGTACGGAGTAATATCAGAGGTTCTGGAGAGGCATGGCGGGGTAGAGGAGGGGCGATTCACATGACCATCTTTCGCCCGTACGTACAGCCAACGATTTTTACTTCATGCTTCATGCTTCACGAATTATATAATATTTTAATTAACAAGAATCATTCTAGTATCCGGAGAAATTTTGGCTGAGTATGCGGCCTGATTTGGGATTTCCTATGGAAAAAGTTACCTGTGCTAAATTCGAATGTTCCTGGTTAAAAAGAGTCCTTGTGACAGACTTGATAAATTTGGGTTTCGAGTTAGCAAATGATTCAACTCCAGGGTTGCACAAAAATGGGTTTGCACATTTAAAGATAAGTAATCATAATGTCTAATTTGGTTTGGAATTCAAAATGAATGTCACTTTGTCTGTCCACAGGAGCAACTCTAGCTAAATTCATCAGAGTTTAAACGAGCTAGATACGACTACTACCTGAAGCCTGCAGTCCTATGCTTCTTCGTTTTCTTTTTGCTTTTTTGAACCGAACGACTTCCAAAGGTACCCCTATCTGGTTGGGTCATCGGAATATCCTCTGCCGGTTGTGAACTGAAACTGGTGTGGTCAACGATGGGTTGACTTCCAGACGGAATCACAACCATTGGTTGAGATAACGCTTCAGCTGCTCGATCCCTCTCTTGATTCAAAAATTTCTCTGTCCTCCTACGGCGACGGGCTTCCTCCTTCCGATTCCGCTTCTCGGTTCCTTCTCCACCCTGATCTTCGTCGGCAACCTTCTGTCTTGCTTCCCAAGAGTAGTGGGATGGGTCACTGCCAGGCGCTGAAGGCCATTGTGAAAGTATTGTTGATTTCCCAAAGTCTGGCTTGGATTTGATGGATACGGCATATTGCCGCAATCGCGATATTGCCGGATCCTCCTTCAGCTCAGTCGCTGAAGTAGCCCGCGAGTACAACGATGGTGTTTGAGCTGGTGTCGGCAAGCTGAAATATGGCTGATGCCCAGGAAATGAAACTGCCTGAGAAGCAAAGTTCGCAGGCGAACTTTCTCTTGTTGTCCCATAATATTTTTCCTGTTCAAGCAGTGCGAGGTCATCATCGTCTTGAATGGGTGCAATATTCGCATCAGCTTCCTTACTTCGAAGGGAGACCGCAAAAGAACTCAGGAACAGCTCAACAGCAGTCTGGCGGATAATATTGAACTTTGATAGCCTTGCCTTGCCCGAGACGCCGGGTGGAAGATTGGTCATCCAATTATCAATTAGTTGGTTGCATATAAACAGCGGATCTAGAGAAGTGGACGATTGGTCCAAGGGGAAGTGCATTGTGGGGCCTGATGTAAGATCTGAGAGCATAAATTCAGACATTGGAGGGTTTTCTGGACTCTGAACATGGCGCAGCGTATGCAATAACTCGCGAAGAACTGAACTAGCTCGTTCAATCTCTCCTAAAGGGCCTGAAAATCCAGAAATCTCGTATCTAGTCAAGGTGGTTAGTCGGGAAAAGCAAGAAACAGAGAGTTAACGTACAGTGTGCTGCTTAAAAGCTTCTCCTGACTTATTCCTTCTTGAATATGAGAAGATACACGATCTAGGCATTCTTTTAATCTCGTCTCTCCCTCCTCTTGTGACACAGTATCATCGTCGTCGTTGTCGATGTTATCAGTATGGATTTCGCTTAGACCAAAAGCTTGCTGGAAGATCACCTTCCAGTTGAGTGTGAAGCGTAAGTCATCTTCATCTCGGCCGATGTTGGAATGCACCTCACTGCCCCGAAACGCAAATTTGTGGCCAAGCGAGAGCTCATCATTCATACCGTCCGCCACGATGAATGAGTTGTGCACAAATTGAGGTCCTTGTGAGCGCAGCGACTGTGTAAGCTTAATAGTCGGAGCAGTGATATGTAACTGAGGCCCCGTGATTTCTTCGGAGCTTGTTTTAGGCACCGAAAAAAGGGTCGAATGCAATCCCAAATCAGTGGTCAGTGCCCATAGCTGGAAAAACCTGACGTCTTGTTCAAGATACTGAAGTTCTTGCCCTCCAGAATTCGAAGTCGAAGTTAATGTCAAAGGCGCCGGTAGAACGCACAGTGTTTGCAAAGTTTTATGGATCTTCTCCGGTCCATCAGAGTCCGAACTGAGCGTGAATGAACCTTTGAAGGAAGTGCATAGGCCTGAAGAATCTGAGCTGATCATGAAGGAATAATGATTTACAAGAAGATCTCTGGCAGACGAAATAAATAGGGTGACTATTTTTCTAATTAGTCAAGTTCTATGCCTCGTGGAGGAATCCATACCGGGATCATCATTGACCAGTGTAAGTCTCAGTGTCTCGTCGTTCGGATCTCTGAAATGTCGATATGAAAGCTTCACTTTGATTCCACTAGAGGCAATCTGAACTCCCCCATCTTCGCCAGGCGGAAAAATTTCGAACCAAAAGATCCGATACGTTGTCAGTACAAATAAGTGATTTAAATGCTGGGGGCTCCGCTTCAGATCAATCATCCATTCTGTGCTGTTTCCAGTTAGAATCTCAATGCTCTGAAGCCTAGCAAGGGCTGATGTGATATCTATAACAGCGATATCGCGCCTGTTACAGAGAACAACTGTATTGATGTTGCAAGCCCAAAGTATTCGATACCAGCCATCAGCATGATCAATTGGAGGTCTTGAAACAAAATCCTGATCATGGCCGTCATTGAGGTTTCCTTTCTTCCCTGGAATGAGTTTTTCTGGAGAACCTTTACCATTCTGCCGTTCTAGGTCCCAGATGGACCAATACCCTCGGGCATCTACTACTGCAAATTGACGAGCATACCATGGATTGAACGATACATCCATATAATCCTCGGTCGTGATTCGCTCAGTGGCCAAAGTAGCCACAGGATTCGGGTTAAGTCTAGAAGAGGAATCTATTGGGCAGAATCCAGTAGTGGGACTAGCAAAATGGTGAAGTCTGCCGTATAGAGGTCGGAATATGGTGATGATAGTATCTTGACGAACGGCAAGCCAGGCCCCTGATTCGTTCTCATCATCAGCACTCTCAATCTGCCGAATAGCACCGCCTGTTCCAGCCCAATAGCCTCGCTCCGACGGCTCCAACTCTAAAAGCATGAGCTTGGCCGCACTATATCTCCCCCATCCACGCCTCTCAATATCAGGTTTGATCAATTGAAGGACATGGCCCGCACCCCCACATGGCTTGCATAGTATCCGTGGCCTTCGAGACCTGGAAATTCGGTCTGCATCCACAGCGCGACCCACGGTCAGCAGAGATCCAGAACGACAGTGCTCAGTTCGGACAGCATCATGTGCTTTTGCGAGAACCGAAGTGATCGTATTCGCAGGGAATGTCTCTGGCCGGTTCTTTAGAAGCCATCTCGATTGTGACTTAGTAATTTGTGAGGGCGTCCCATTTTTCTTGGGCACATTCTGAATCGATGGAGGGGCGGAGTTGATGTAGGCGTTGACCGTGGCTGGCTGCGCCACGGTGAGGGACAGCGTGAACCCGCGGAAGCCGGTCGTCGCTACCTCGGAGGCATCCAGACGCAGTCGCGTGCCAAGCCCGAACGCGGCGGTGTAGAAGCGGTCGGCGGCCATGAGGTCGGCCACCTCGAGAGTGACAGATTCGATGTAGGTCATGTCACTCACGCTAATCAGCGGTCCGCTACCTGCGCTTCTTAGATCCTGACCGGTCTGGTCACCAGTTCCGCCTAGATTGCTGGCGCTGTCCTACTGGGGAGGGCGATCGAGCTTGGCGGCGAGGGCGCGGGGTGCCTGGCAGCGCCAGGCGTCGGATACCGAAGGGGATGGTTGGCGCAACGTACCCCACCCGTGGGGGTGGTTGGCGCAACGGACCCCTTCCGCCACGCGATGATCGTGGGCTGCGGGGTCCATGCGGCCAGGATTACAGGACCGCGTGCCAGCAGGGCGATCTGGCAGACGGGACCCTGGCCGCCCCCGCGGGCCAGGATCCCGGTGAGTTCGGCTACTGGTCCCGGCCGATGCGGTTGAGGGCGTCGAGACGGAAGGTGGTGCCGTCCTTCTCCGGGGCGAAGGGGATGCCGGCCAGCATGGCGCGCGGGGCGATGACGGCGGCCTGGCCGAGCCGGTTCAGGCCGAGGGTGAACAGCAGCGGGGTGGTGGAGGCGGCCACGTGCGCGCCGCTCTTGGCGGCCAGCACCATGATCACGCCGCGCCAGGCGAACAGCGCGACCCACAGCCACAGGCCGCGCAGCGGCACCTTGGCCCACAGCACGCCATCCCGCGCGCTGACCCGGGTGATGGCGCCCAGTGCCAGCCCGATCGCCACCGATCCGATGGCGCCCACGGTCAGCCACACGTAGTCGGCGTGGTGCAGTCCCTTGGCGCCGTGCAGGTCGAGGAAGCCGATCACGGTCAGCACGGCCGGCAGTACGATCAGGCGCTTGCCCTGGACCTTCTGCCCGGCGACCTGCTGGTAGATGACGAAGGCGATGATTCCGATGACGGCGAGGATTTCCAGCCAGGACATGTTCGGCGCTCCTTAGCTCTGCCCGTTTGGACAGTTCCGACGCTACGGAGCAGGCCGGTACCACCGCGCCTGGCCCGTGGGACCAGCTCCGGTACCAGAACGGCCGGGCGGCTTCTGGTACCGGTATCCGCGACGCCGTGTCTGCCGGCTGGCGACGATAGGTCACTGCCGTAGCCTGGCCGTCATGCCGATGCGCTCTGGTCTGTTCTTGCCGCCGTTCGACGAGCTTGCCGAGCCGGCGCTCGTCGCCCGGCTGTCCGCCGAGGCCGAGGAGGCCGGATGGCACGGGGTCTTCGTATGGGACCATGTGCGCTGGCGGGAGCCGGTCCAGGCGGTGGCGGATCCGTGGATCACGCTCGCGGCGGTCGCCACGGCGACTCGCGCCCTCCGGCTCGGGCCGATGGTCACGCCGCTGGCGCGGCGCCGGCCGGTGAAGGTCGCCCGGGAGACCGCGACGCTCGACCGGCTCAGCGGCGGCCGGCTGACGCTCGGGGTCGGCCTGGGCAGCGACCAGTTCGGGAGCGAGTTCACGATCACCGGCGAGGAACTCGACGAGCGCAGGCGTGCCCAGCTGCTCGACGAGTCCCTGGACATCCTGACGGCCGCCTGGTCCGGTGAGCCGGTGCGACACCGCGGCGAGCACTACACGGTCGACGGCATGCGGTTCCTGCCCCGGCCGGTACAGTCGCCTGGCGTACCTGTCTGGGTCGCGGGGTTCAGCGGCAAGCCAAGGCCGCTGCGACGTGCCGCCAGGTATCAGGGCTTCGTGCCCGTCAACCTCGAGCACCCCAGCCAGCTCGTCCAGATCGCGGCCGACCTCGGCGAGCTGCGCCAGGCGGCCGGCCGTGCCGCGGAGCCATACGACATCGTCGCCGTCCTCCCGCCCGGTACGGACCCCGCGCCGTATGCCGCGGCAGGTGCCACCTGGTGGCTCGTCGAGTTCCCCGCTGAAGGGAGCACCGCGGAACTGGTGCGGACGGTGATCCGCGGCGGTCCGGCCTGACGGGGGGGTGCGGCGAGCGGGGTTCCGCATCCGGGGGTTCATGTGTCGTTGCGCCGCTATCCTCGATCTGATGGCGCCGGGGTTTGCTCCATCGGGCAAGCGGCTTCTCGTGATCGGCGTCGCGGCGTCGGGGCTCGCCGCGGCGGCGTACCTGTCCGCCCTGCTCACCCACCCGGCCAGCGCGTTGCTCGACGGCTACGATCTGCGCGTCTACCTGGGCGGGGGGTCGGTCGTCCGGCACTCACCAGCGGACCTGTACGCCTGGCATTACCGGGATACGCCTGGCATCCAGTTTCTCTACACCCCGTTCGCGGCGCTGATCTTCGCCGCGCTGTCGTTCGTGCCATGGCGCGTGCTGAACGACGTGATGGCGGTGGCGGACGTCGCGGCCGTCGTGGTGAGCGTCTGGATCGCGTTCCGTGAGCTGGGCTGGCCGGACCGGGCGCGGCGGCTGGGTGCGACGCTGCTGGTTTCCGGTGTCGTGTTCTGGCTCGAGCCGGTGCAGCGGGTCCTCTTTCTCGGGCAGGTCGAGCTGCTGCTCATGGTGCTCGTCGTCTGGGACATGTGCCAGCCGGGGCGGCGGCCGTGGCAGGGCGCCGGTGTCGGGCTGGCCGCGGCGATCAAGCTAGTGCCGCTGATCTTCATCGCGTACCTGGTCATCACCCGGCGGCTGCGCGCCGCGTCGGTGGCCCTCGCCGTGTTCGCGGTGACGGTCGTGGCCGGGTTCGCGATGCTGCCGCACGCATCGGCGCAGTGGTGGCTGCGCGGCAACTTCCTGCGAGCCGGGTCTGCGGTGTACATCGGGTTCGGCGGGAACCAGTCGCTTCGGGGGATGCTGACGAGGTTCGCCGGCAGCGCCGCGCATGGCGAGCCGCTGTGGTTCGCCGTCGCGGCCGGAGTTGCCGTGGCCGGGCTCGCCGCGGCGGCCGTGCTGCACCGGAACGGGTTCGAGTTCGAGGGCCTGACGACCTGTGCGCTAACCGGGCTGCTGATCTCGCCGATCAGCTGGGACCACCACTGGGTATGGATAGCCCCCGGCCTGCCGGTGCTGGTGGTCGCCGCGATGCGGGCTTCCGAGTCGCCAGCCAGGCTGGCGTGGTCCGGCGCCGCGCTGGTGCTGGTCCTGGCGTTCGCGGGCTGGCCGTCGTTCTGGAACGCCGGCCAGGGACACGGGCTGACCTGGTACGCCCCGGCGACCCCGTTCGCCAGCGGCGACAACCCGCACTACCTCGAGTACCAGTGGCACGGCATCCAGCTGCTCGCCGGGAACCTCTACGTGCTGATCGGCTGCGCCCTGCTGGCAGCGGCGGTCGTCGTTGGCTTGCGCGCCAGTTCACTTGCGCGCCAGTTCAGAGGTCAGAATTAGCGCGGAAGATCTGGGCTAGACGGAAATTATGGTGCTGTATCCGGCCCCCAGATTTCCGCGTAGCCCAAAAATTCCACTTTAATTCGGGGGGGGGGGGTATCCAGCGAGATGTTCTAGTTCTGGCGGCGGCCGATGGGGCCGGGGCCTGTTGATCGCCGGGCGCGGTCGCCATGACAAACTTAAGGATTCCTATGCACACACTCAGCTCACCCGACGGCACGTCGATCGCCTACGACAAGCAGGGCGAGGGACCGGCCCTGATTGTGGTCGACGGCGCGCTGACCGTCCATTCGTCCGGCGGCAAGTCGGACCTGGCCAAGCTGCTCGCGCCGCACTTCACCGTCTACGGTTACGACCGCCGCGGCCGTGGCGGGAGCGGGGACACGGTGCCCTACGCGGTCGACCGGGAGATCGACGACATCGAGGCGCTGATCGACCACGCCGGAGGCCCGGCGTTCCTCTACGGCCACTCGTCCGGCGGCCCGCTGGCCATGCGGGCGGCCATCAGGCTGGGCGGCAAGATCAGCAAGATCGCCATGTACGAGCCGCCGTACAACAACGACCCCGGCGCGCAGGAATCCTGGCGCCGGTACCTCATCGAGCTGCGGCAGACCCTGGCCGACGGCCGCGGCGGCGACGCGGTCGCGCTGTTCATGCGGTTCACCGGCACACCCGAGGAGCGGATCGATGGCATGCGCCGCGCGCCGTTCTGGCCGGGCCTGGCAGCGGTCGGGCCGACGCTGGCTTACGACCACGCCACCATCATGGGTGAACAGTGGTCGGTGCCGGCAGAACTGGCCGCGCAGGTCCCGGTGCCGGCCCTCGCGATGTGGGGCGGCGCGAGCTTCCCGTTCATGCCCGATGCGGCCCGGACGCTCAGCGAGGCGATCCCGCGGGGACAGTCGCGGATGCTGGCGGGTCAGACTCACGAAGTGCAGGCGAGCGTGCTCGCCCCGGTGCTGGTGGAGTTCTTCCTGACATGAGTCATCCGGACGCGATCTACATCATCCGGCACGGCGAGAAACCCGAGGAGCCGGCGCACAGGCGGCCCGCGTCGCCGCGCCGCGGCGTTGATTTTCACGGCAACCAGAACGAGCACTCGCTGCTGCCGCGTGGCTGGCAGCGTTCGGGGGCGCTGGCGGCGCTCTTCGATCCGTCCCGAGGTCCGCTGCGGGGCGGACTGCGGGCACCCACGATGCTGATCTCGCCCTCATACGGTGACGAGAGCAGGACCGCGCAGCACCGGACCCACCAGACGATCAAGGGCATATCGGACCGGCTCGGCATCGCGATAGCCGCGGACTTCACCAAGGGCGAGGAGCCGCGACTGGCGGCCGCGCTGGCGAAAAGCGGCCCGGGAGCGGTGCTGATCTGCTGGGAGCACGGCCACATTCCGGCGCTCGCGGCCGCGTTGCCGCTGGCCCGCGGCACCCTCATCCCGAAGGCATGGCCCGCTGACCGCTTCGACGTGATCTGGGCGTTCACGCGCGGCACCGGCGAGTACACCTTCGCCCAGGTTCCGCAGCTGCTGCTGGCCGGCGACGCGGACACCGTCATCGCGGACGGCTGAACGCCAGGTCGCTGCCAGCGACCTCACAGGCACGTGCGCGAATCCACAGGCACGCGTGCGTACCTACAGGAATCCTGCAGCTCCTTCAGCAGCCAGGCGTGCGTCGAGGTGCACAACCGCCACGGGTTCGGCGCGCCGCTGTGCACACCGTTCATCGGCCGCTAGAACCACTGTCGTTCTGAGATAAAGCGCGGGCTGCTATGCGGCAAGCTCGGCGTAGCGGCCCGCGCCGGCCAGCAGGCTGGCATGGTCGCCGGCCTCGACGATCCGGCCGTGATCGAGCACGACGATCTGGTCGGCGTCGCGGACGGTGGACAGGCGGTGGGCGATGACGATCGTGGTGCGGTCCTTCGCCAGCGTGTCGAACGCCTGCTGGACGGCCCGCTCGGTCTCGGTGTCCAGCGCGCTTGTGGCCTCGTCGAGGACCAGGACGCGCGGGTCGCGCAACAGCGTGCGGGCGATCGCGATGCGCTGCTTCTCGCCGCCGGAGAACCGATGGCCACGGGAGCCGACCATCGTGTCGTAGCCGTCCGGCAGGCTCGCGATCAGGTCGTGGATCCGCGCGGCGCGGGCGGCGTCCTCGATCTCGGCGTCGGTGGCGGCGGGCTTGGCGTACCGCAGGTTCTCCCGCACGGTGGTGTGCAGCAGGTAGGTCTCCTGGCTGACCACGCCGACGATGCCGGCCAGGTCGGCCAGTCGCATGTCGCGTACGTCGATGCCGTCGATGCGGACGGTGCCGCGGCTCGGGTCGTACAGGCGCGCGACCAGCGAGCCGAGCGTGGTCTTGCCCGATCCGGTCTCGCCGACCACGGCGAGCGTGCTGCCGGCCGGGATGTCAAGGTCGATGCCGTCGAGCGCGGGGCGGTCGGCGCCCGGGTAGCTGAAGCCGACGTTGCCGAAGCGGACGTGCCCGGCGACCCGTGCCGGGTCAACGTGGACCGGGCGGTCCGGCTCGTCAACCTCCACCGGCAGGTCGAGGTACTCGAAGATCCGCGCGAACAGGGCCAGCGAGCTGATCACCGAGACGCTGGTGCTGAGCAGGCCGGTCACCGGGCGGAACAAGCCGTTCTGGAGGGTGGTGAACGCGATCAGCGTGCCGATGCTGACCGTGCCCGCGCTGACCGGCAGGCCGGCGGCGAGGTAGATGACCGCCGGGATAGCGGCGAAGATGATGCTGAGCGAGGCCATCCGCCAGCGTCCGGCCAGCTGGGAGCGGAGCTCCAGGTCGATCAGACGGGCCGAAGAGTCGCTGAACCGCTTGACCAGGGCCGGGCCCGCGCCCATCGTCTTGGCCAGCTGGACGCCGTTGATCGACAGTCCTTCCTCGATGGTCACGTTGAGGTCGGCCAGCTCTCGCTGCTGCTGGCCGGTGATGGCGCGTCGCATCCTGGCGACCTTGCGGGTCGCGAAGATGGCCGGCGGCATGACCACCAGCGAGATGAGCGACAGCCGCCAGGACAGCGCGGCCATTGCGACGCTTGTCGCCACGGCGGTGGTGAGGTTCGAGGCGATCGACGTCGCGGTCGACGTCACGACGCTCTCCATGCCGCCGATGTCGTTCTGGATGCGGGACTGCACCTCGCCGGTGCGGGTGCGCGTGAAGAACGCGATCGACTGCCGCTGGAGGTGAGTGAACACGCTGGTGCGCAGCTCGTGCATGACGTGCTGGCCGACCTTGGTGCTGATCCAGGTCTGGATGACGCCGAACGCCGAGGTGATCGCCGCGACGGCAACCATGGCGGCCACCAGCGAGACCAGCAGCCGGGTGTTCCGGTCCGGCAGGGCGGTGTCGATGACCGCGCGGAGCAGGAACGGCGAGGCCAGCCCGACAAGGGACGAGGCCGCGATGACGGCGGCGACGACGGCCAGCTGCCAGCGGTAGGGGCGGAACAGCCGCCCGATGCGGCGCAGCGACACCTCGTGTGCCTGCGTCCGTTCCGCGGCGGTGACGGTGGCCGGGCCGCCGCGGCCCCGGCCCGGGATATCCCGGTTCATGTGAGCCGATGCCAACAGGGTGTCCTTTCGCCGGAAGCGCGTTTGTGAGGTTACCTCACTATGAGGCTATAGCAGTAAAGCCTGCTACGATATTCCCGTGGCTGCCGCGGACCCGGCCGACGACGAGGCGCTGGCCGACGCCTTCGGGGCCGTCGCGCGCCAGCTCCGCGAGAAATCGGCCGAGACGCTCGCGCCGTGGGACATCACCCCCGCCTACCTGCGCGCGCTGCGCATGCTGACCAGGCACGGCACGATGCGGCTGTCCGAGCTCTCCGACCGGCTCCAGATCGCGCCGCGCACCGCTACCGAGGTCGTCGACGCGCTCCAGGCCCGCGACCTGGTCCGGCGCCGCGACGACCCGGCCGACCGCCGCGCCACCCTGGTCGAGGTGACCGAGCGCGGCGCCGCGATACTGGCCGAGATCCGCGAGTCGACCCGTTGGATCGAGGCTGGCCGGGTGTTCGGCCGTCTCAGCGCCGCCGACCGGGCCGAGCTGGCCCGCATTCTTCGGCAGCTCTCATAACGGCGGCGTGCGCCGGACAGTAATCTCACTGAGCCGGCCGATACCGGCGGCGTCTTTCACTGGCAACGATGACAACATCCGGTCTTGGAAGGATCTGTCATGACAGTTGCCGCCACGCCAGCACCGGCCACCGCCGGAAGCGAGGCAATGGCCGCATTGTGGCGTGCGCACGGCAGCGCGTTGTTGCAGTTCGCGGTGAAACTTACCATGGGGGACTGGTACCGGGCCGAGGACATCGTGCAGGAAACCCTGCTGCGCGCCTGGCGGCATCCCGAGATCGTCGGTACCGGCCACAATCCGGTCCGGCCCTGGCTGCTGACCGTTACCCGGCGCGTCGCCATCGACATGTGGCGCTCCCGGTCCCGGGCCGAAGCCGCCGAGGCCATCATCGGCGACGTCCACACCAGGCTGCCTGATCCCGCCGAGCCCATCGAGCAAGCCATCACGGCGCTTGACGTCCGGGCTGTCGTGGCCCAGCTCAGCCCTGGTCACCGGCAGGTCATCATCGAAATGTACTACCGGGGCCATTCCGTGACCGAAACCGCGAAAATCCTCGGCATTCCTCCCGGGACCGTTAAATCCCGCTGCCGCCTCAGCATGCGCCGGCTCCGCCGCACCATCGTTTCCTGCCCGTAACCAGCAGGCAAACCGCAATTCCGCGGCTGTTAAATCGCCAGACGGGCTGCGCGAAGCGTGCACAATTGCCAGGGCCTGTATACATTTGCGACAATGGCGAGCGCACCTCAGTTAGAGGGCGCGCCCTCTTACTTGGCCAGCACGCGGATCCCAGCATGGTGAACGGTGGTTGGCATGTTCGTCGGCCGTGAAACTGAACTCCGCCTGCTAGGCGGGCTTGTAGAGCAGGTCAATGCGGGAATCGGCGGCGCGGTATGGGTAGAGGGCGCCGCTGGCATCGGGAAATCGGCCCTGGTCGCCGCCGCGCTGGACGGCGCGGCTCGCGAAGGCTCCCGGGTCTACTGGGGGGCGGCCAGCGAGCAATCGCCGATCTTCCCGTTGCAGGTGCTGCTGGAAGTCCTCGGCGAAGGCGCACCGTCCGGCCCGCGACAAGAACCAGAACCTGAGCTGGTGAGAGAGAGCAGGGCGGAGATCGTGAACCTGCTCTACGGCACCCGGGCTGAGACGCTCACGCCGCTCAGCACCATCGCCGTGGTAGCCGAACGCCTGGTGGCCCTTGTCCACCGGCTCTGTGCCGTCTCTCCGGTGATCCTCGTGGTCGACGACATGCAGTGGGCCGATCAGGCGAGCCTCGGGGTCCTGGCCCCGCTCACCAGGACGTTGCGTCAGCTGCCGCTGCTGCTGGTCACTGTGGCCCGGCCGGTACCGGCACGGACCGAGGTGACCGCCCTTCGTCAGGCCATGGCCGACGCCGGCGGCCTCACGGTCGAACTGGGGCCGGTCAGCGCCAGCGAGACCGCGGAGATAACCCGGCGGCTCATCGGCGGCCTGCCCGGCCCGGCGCTGGCCCGGCAGCTCATCGCGGCTGGCGGTAACCCGCTCTACCTGCGGGAGCTCATCGACGCGCTGATCAGGGAATCTCGCCTCCGCTTGGACGCGGACACGGCGGACCTGCTGGGTGACCCTGCTGATCTGCCGCGCACCCTGCCGGCCGCGATCGGCCTGCGCCTCGGTTTCCTCTCCGAGGCGGCCATATCCGCGCTGCGCGTGGCCGCGGTGCTCGGTCCGGTCTTCTCGGTGACCGACCTCTGCACGGTCAGCGGCCAGCGGGCCAGCGACCTGTCCGATGTGATGGTCGAGGCGGCGCAGGCTGGCGTCCTCATCGATTCCGTGCCGGGCACGCTGGCCTTCCGCCACGAACTCATCCACCACGCCCTTTACAACCAGATGCCGGTCAGCCTGCGCAACGCCATGCACCGCCAGGCCGCCGAGCACCTGGCCGGCACGGGGGCGCCGGCCGAGCGGGTGGCCGGGCAACTGCTCGCCGCGCCGCTGGAGACCGATGCCTGGGTGATCGACTGGGTCGCTCGTGCCGCGCCCATGCTCAGCCAGCGCGCTCCGCGCGTCGCGGTGGACCTGCTGGAGCGTGCCCGGGACGGGCTCGGCTGGCAAGATCCCCGCCGCGGGCAGCTGGACGCGGACCTCGCGATGGCGCGGCTGATGCTGGGCGACAACGAGCAGGTCGTGCAGCTGGCCCGGCCGCTGCTGGAGTCCACCCGCGACCCTGCGATGGCCGGGCGGGCCGCGTGGACCCTGGGCTATGCGCTGCCGCGGCTGGGCCGGGTGGCGGAAGCCATCGAGGTGACCGGTCAGGCGCTGGCGCGCGGCGGGCTGCCGGCGGTGTGGTCGGCGCGGCTGCGCGCCCGCCGGGCAACGTCGCTGTTCGCGGTCGGGCGCTATGAGGCCGCCCGCGCCGAGGCCGAACGGGCCGAGGCTGAGGGCACCGAGGCGAGTGACCGGCTCGCCGTGGGATACGCGCTGTACACCCTCGCTCGGCTGGACATCATCGACCGCCAGACCATAGCGGCGGGGAAGGACGCCATGGAGCGGGCGCTGGCCGTACTCGGCGATGAGCCGCAGACCACCGACCTGGTGCTGCAGCTGATGACCAACCTGGGCGCCGTTATGACCGGTCTAGGGCAGCGGGCCGCCGCGGATCGCGTGTTCGCCCAGATCGCGGCGCTGGTGGAACGCGCCACGCCACCACGCCAGGTGTACGTGCGGTCGTTCAGCGCGTGGTTCGCCTTCCACCGCGGGCGGTGGGACGACGCGCTGGCCGAGCTGGACGCCGCCGCGCAGCTGGCGCCCGAGATTTACCGGCAGTACCTGAAGGGCGTCGCCGCACAGGTGGCGTTTCATCGCGACGACCGGGTGGCGGCCGATGAATACCTGCGCGTCGCGGCGGACATCCTCCCGGTCACCGGCGGCGAAATCCGTCTCGAGGTCGGGTACTTGCTGGTCGCCTGGGCGCTGACGGCCGAACGCGACGGGAATCCGGCCGAGGCGCTGACCCGGCTGCTGGCCGTCTTCGACCCGGACGCGACCCTGGAGTTCTCGCGGCTGGGCGTTATCGGCCCCCAGTGGCTGCCCGACATAGTCCGCCTGGCGCTGGCTGCCGGCGAGCCAGCCGTCGCGGCGGCCGCCGCGAAGGTCAGCGCGCGAGAAGCCGACACGCAGGCCGCGGCCCCCGTGACGGCGGTCGCGCTGCACTGCCAGGGACTGCTCGACCGTGATCCGGCCGCCGTGTCCGCGGCCGCCGGGCAGTTCCAGTCTGTCGGGTATCCGCTGCCTAGCGGGCACGCGCTGGAGGACGCCGCCGTGCTGCACGCGGAACAAGGCGACGCCGCGGCGGCACGCTTGGCGTATCTCCAGGCCATCGGCATCTACAACGGTCTCGGCGCGGACTGGGACATCATGCGCGCGGACAGCCGGCTGCGCCAGTACGGCATCCGCAGGGGCGCCCGCGGCATCCGGCACCGGCCGGCCACGGGCTGGGGGGCGCTCACCTCTACCGAGCAGAAGATCGCCCGCCTCATCGCCGAGGGCCTGTCCAATCCCGACATCGCCAGTCAGCTGTTCCTGTCCCGCAACACGGTCCAGACCCACGTCTCCCATATCCTCACGAAGTTCAACGCGCGCTCCCGGGTGGAGATAGCGCGCGCGATTCCGCGAAACGGCGATAACCGCACGTGAGCGGTTATCGGGACCCGGCCGCAGGTGCTCTGCGGGTTGCGGCCGGGTCCCCTTCCTGGTGTGGTCAGTTGTAACTGGTCAGGTCGGCCACGGTGCTGCCCGAGTTGACCGTGCCGCCGGTGCCGTTGATGATGTGCTGGATGGTGCCGGTGCCGCCCAGCGAGACGGTGACCATGTCGTGCCACTGCACTCCGGAGGAGCTCGGCGAGGTGAGCGCGTTAGCGCTGATCTCACTCGGGTTCACGTTGAAGAAGCAGTACACGCCCAGGCCGAACGCCTGGAAGCTGGTCACGCCGCTGGCGACCGCGATAGACGGGTAGCCGTCCGAGGATCCGTCCATCCAGGCGGACTGGCTGGGCGGGTCGTACGGCATTTCGCTCTGGTAGAAGTAGTCGGCTCCGCCGTTGCCGTTCCACTGGACCTGCACGGCCTGGTAGTGCTCGACCGCGAGTCCGTACATGGTGACGTTGGCGCCGTTGACGACCAGGCCGTTGGCGGCGGTGTTGGTCGTCCAGCCGACCGTGCCGCCGTTGCCGTGGTCCGCCCGCCATAGCCACAGGTCGTCGCCGACGACGTTGCCGCTGTTGACCTGCAACGTCTGTGTCGCCTTGCCGGCGGTGGCCCCGCCGATCCTGGCGAACACGTCGGACAGCACGGTCGGGTCGGCGGCGTGGCTGGCGCTGGAGCCGGCCGGGCCGATCTGCACGAGGACGGAGCTGTTCGTGCTGCCCGCGTCGAAGAGCAGTCCGCCGACGCGGATGCCGTTGACGTCGGCGGTTTGCAGGATCGTGTTACCGCCGTTCGACACCAGCGTGGCCAGCCCGAGACCGAGCACGACAGTGTCGGCGCGGGTGACGTTGATGGTGCCGTTGATCTGGTAGACGCCGGGGGTGAACAGCAGGTCCTGTCCGCCCGCCAGCGCGGCGTTGATCTGCGCGACCGTGCTGCTGGGCGTCGCGATGAAGAAATCGCTTATCGGCAGCGAGGTCCCCGGCGTGTTCCCGTTCGCCCACGAGACGCCTTGCGAGTTCGTCCGGTTCGAGGGCATGAACACGTCCCAGTTCCCGGATGAGTCGATGTACAGGTACGGCTTCTCGTCGACCGTCGGGGTCTGGCTCACCGTGGTGTACGGCGGGCTCGGGAAGCTCTGCCCAGGGACACCGGTGTCACCCACGAACACCATGTTCCAGTTCGAGCCGGTCCAGCTCCCGAGCCTGTCGTTACGCATGATGAACTGCTGCTGGGTGCCCGAGTTGACCTGGCCCGTGACGACCGAGTCGCTGATGAAGCCGCCGGACGACCAGTTGCTCGTCGTGTTTCCCGAGGTGTCGTCATCGAGCACCAGGTTGCCGTCGATCTGCACCCGGCGCATCGGGTCGGCCTGCGAGACCGCCCATTCGGTGCTGCCGGACGACGGGTCGATGGTGATGTTCTCCACGCCGCGCCAGAAGTTCGTCGTCGCGTTACCGCCGTTCCAGGCGGCGTCTGCATGGATCCCGCCGCCGGTGATCACGGTCTGGGTCGGGCTCTGGCCGAGGCCGACTACCTCGGTGTAGAAGCCGACCGGGATGGTGACGTTGTAGGTGCCGGGCTCGAACATCAGCTCATAGCGCTGGGTACCGAACTGGTTCGACTGCTGCGTGTTGTAGACCTGGTTGATGTCGTTCTGGATCGTCGAGGTCGACATCGAGGTGGTGAACACGAAGACGTTCGGCCCGAAGTTCGGCGTGTTGCCCGGAGGCGGCGATGTCCCGCCGCTGGGCAGTGTCCATTGCTGGTTGGAGCTGTCAGCGCAGGCCCAGATCTGTACCTGGGTGCCGGCGCCGCCGAATCCGGTGTCGTCCAGGCACTTGCCGGAGTTGGGGTTGACCAGCTCTCCGTTCGACTGGGATTGCCATACCTGCGCGGCGGTGCCGTTGCAGGTGTAGAGGTCGACCAGCGTGCCGTTGGCCGTTCCCGCCCCGGCCACGTCGAGGCACAAGCCGAGCACCTCTAGGGAGCCGTTGGACTCGACGGTCCACTGCTGGGCGTTACTGCCGTTGCAGGTGTAGACCTGGATCGGGTTGAACAGGGCGGTGCTGGCCGACCGGTCATCCAGGCACAGGCCCTGATACCCGGTGATCGCTCCGGTGGCCCCGACGGCCGCCTGTGCATGGTGGGCGGCGGCCGTACCGACGCCCACCATGAGGGCTAGCGTCCCGAGGACGCTAAGCAGTCGTCGCGTCACGGTATGTTCCACTGCTGGTTGGAGGAGTCGGCGCAGGCCCAGATCTGTACCTGGGTGCCGGCGCCGCCGAATCCGGTGTCGTCCAGGCACTTGCCGGAGTTGGGGTTGACCAGCTCGCCGTTGGACTGGTGCTGCCAGGTCTGGGCCCCGGTGCCGTTGCAGGTGTAGAGGTCGACCTTGGTGCCGTTGGCCGTGCCGGCTCCGGCCACGTCCAGGCACATGCCGAGCACCTCGAGGGTGCTGTTGGACTCGACCGTCCACTGCTGGGCGTTCGTGCCGTTGCAGGTGTAAACCTGGATCGGGTTGAACAGGGCGGTGCTGGCCGAGCGGTCATCCAGGCACAGTGCCTGGTAGCCGGTGATCGGTCCCGAGCCGGGGGGAGGAGGCGGAGGGCCGCCGCCCCCGGAAATCTTGTTGAAGATTGACGAGTACTGGTAGCCGGTCCCCTTGTCGTAGCCGTCGACCTCCCAGAAGGACAGCTCCGCGACGCCGTTGGAGGCGGCGAAGCTCTCCAGCGACGAGGCGTTCGAGATGGAGAAGACGGTGCCGTCATCGTTGGTGCCGGCGATCGGCGTCAGGCCCATCATGTTGTAAGCCGCCGAGGTCGAGATCCCGTACAGGCTCGATAGCTGGCCCGCGGCGCCCTGCGCGGCGGATTCGGCGTCCGCGAGGTCGTTGGACCCGCCGCCGAAGTCCATCGTCATGATGTTGACGACAGACACCCTTACTCCCTTGGCCTTCGCGTCCTGCAGCAGCGCGAACTGCGAGCCGTTGCCGGTGGGCAATCCCTGCGGGGAGACGCCGAGGGTGAAGTCAACCTGCACTGCCGGGTCCTGCGCTTGCAGCGCGGCGAGCGCCTGGTCACGCAGGGACGTGGCGGAGGTGTCCGCCAGCGCGCTGTCCTCGATGTCGAAGTCCAGCCGGGTAGCACCGGTAGTGTTCACCACGTTCTGGTAGGCGGCGGTGAGCGAGGAGACATTCGTGCAGGTCTGTGCGAGCTCAGTGGCACCCGCACCGCCGGACGAGATTATGACGTTGCCGCCGGCCGCCTGAAGGGCGCTGATCTGCGAGTTGAAGGTGCCCAGGCTGTAGCCGCCGTCCTCCCAGTCGGGAGTGCAGCCGGACTGGGAGACGAGGAAAGCCAGCGTGTAGTACTTATCGCCGGACACGGCCATGTCGGAGGCCATGTCCCCGGCATCCGACGAGGCGATCTGCAGGTAAGGCGCGGCGAAGTGGGCCGGGATGGCGGGGCCGGCCGCTTCGGCCGATCCCGCGGCGGCGAGTGCGAGGCCGCACGATCCGAGCGCGGTTGCGGTGGCCAGGGCCAGCCCGGCCCGCCACTGCTTCCTGGGGTTCCTTGGTATACGCATACCGGGGCGATCCCTTTCATGGGGCCCGGCCGGCGCGGCCAACCAGCCGGGGGTGGGCTCCTACCCGAATTGTTTCTGAAACAATTCGGAAACGATTCTGTGAGAGATTGCAACAGTGCGTTCGGAGCGAGTCAAGACGCGTGTGCGATGTTGATGCATTATTAATCCCTACCGAGAAACCTGTAATGTAAGAAGCGATGAAACTAGAGTCCGTTTCAGACCGTGTTACCGGGACAGGCCGCGTGACGGTGCGCGCCATCGCCGCGGAGACCGGCTTGTCGATCGCCACCATCTCCCGCGTGCTCAACGGCGGCGGCAACGTCGCCTCTGACACTCGTGAGCGGGTGCGCCAGGTGGTGGAACGGCTCGGCGACCGCGCACCCGAGCCGCGCCGTCGCCCGAAGCCGCGGGCCACCCGTCCGCCCGTGTTCGTGCGCTGCCCCTACCTGCTCGCCGACTACTTCGGGCACATCGTCACGTCGATCGCCGAGACGCTGGCGCTGCACGATCAGAGCATGCTGCTCGACGCGGGCGACGCGGTGGTCAAGTCCGCCGTGGTGCGTGAGCTGCCGCGCCGCGGCGACGCGTACGGCGCGGTGCTGATCCTTCCCCCGGAGTCCCACGCCGACCTCGAGTTGCTCGTCGCACGCGGCTACCCGTTCGTGGTCGTGGACCCGCGTATCGCGGTGCCGAGCGGCATGGTGTCGATCTCGGCGGCGCACTTCTCCGGCGCCCGGGCCATCACCCGGCACCTGATCGAGCTCGGTCATCGCCGGATCGGGGTGATCACCGGTCCGCCGTACTGGCATACCCGGGAGGACCGGGACGGCGGGCATCTCGCCGCCCTGGCCGAGGCCGGGGAACTGGGCGATCCGGGCCTGGTCCGGCACGGCGAGCCCGCCGCCAAGACCGGGGTCTGGGCCGGCGGGGAACTGCTCGACCTGCGGCCGCGGCCGACCGCCATCGCGTGCTTCAACGACAAGGTCGCGGTGGGCGTGATGGAGGCGGCCGGCGCGCGCGGGCTGCGGATACCCCGGGACCTGTCCGTCACGGGCTTCGACGACATCGACGTCAGCCGGGCAACCACGCCCCGCCTCACCACCGTTCGGCAGCCCCTGCAGGAGATGGGCCGCACCGCCGTCACGATGCTGATGCGCCAGCTCGACGGGCACGCCCACGAGGCGCTGAGCATGGAACTGGAGACGCGCCTGGTCGTGCGCGAGAGCACCGGCCCGGCGGCGCTGCCGGACTAGCCGGTGCCGGCCGCGCGGGACGGCGGCCCGGACACCTGTACGATGTCCTGCCTGGGCTGGGTATGACCGGCAGCGTCCTGCGCGTCGGCCGACGCGGGGGACAAGGGATACTGGACGGGCGGGCGTGCTGGAGGTGGTGCCGTCACCATGATGCGGGTGATCATGCTGTCCCCGCCGGGCGCTGGGAAGGGCACGCACGGCAGGTGGCTGACCCAGCAGACGGGGGCCGCGCACATCTCCTCGGGCGACCTGCTGCGGGCCGAAGTCGCGCGCGGGTCCGAGCTGGGACGCCAGGTCGGCGCGTACACCGCGCAGGGCGACCTCGTCCCGGACGAGCTGATCTTCAGCATCCTGATGCCCGTCGTGATCGCCGCCAACCGCGAAACCGGTGGCTACGTGCTCGACGGGTTCCCGCGTACGTTGCCGCAGGCGCTGCGCGCCGCGGAACTCGGCGTGGAACTCGGC
Organism: Bryobacterales bacterium; assembly: GCA_963698105.1. Lineage (GTDB taxonomy): Bacteria > Acidobacteriota > Terriglobia > Bryobacterales > Bryobacteraceae > Palsa-187. Next base: position 1,063,224 of record CAVOPN010000009.1, on the reverse strand, counting down.
CTCACCAGCGACGCCGTGATCTACCTGACCGCGCCGGAGGAAGAGCTTGTCGCGCGACTGCTCGACCGGGCGCAACGCGATGGCCGGGCCGATGACACGCTCGACGTGATCCGGCACCGGCTCGCAGTGTTCATGCAGGAAACCGCGCCGCTGGTCGAGTATTACCGTGGCCGCGGCATCCTGCTCGAGCTGAGCACCGACCGTCCTGAGGCAGAGGTCCGCACGGACCTGCGCAACTGGCTCGAGGCCGGCGGATTGATGGACGGAAACCTCGCCGAGGACCGGTAGCTAGCCCGCGACGGCTCTGACCGAAGGGGGCCGTTGCGCCAACCACCCCCACCCGAGGGAGCCGTTGCGCCAACCACTCCCTTTCCGCGGTGCCCGGGAGGCGGGCGGGCGGATTGAATTAGCCGCAAATACGGCGTCTCGGTTGCGTAACTCTTCGGGTGCCCGCTAATGCGGCGGTTCCCGCTTAGGCCATACTGGGCAGCGGTAGTCATATGCCGACCTTTGCCGCAAGCAAATGGTTTGGGGGGAACATGGTGATACCGGAAATCTCCTATGGCTTGAGGCCGCCGGAGGCGCCAGCATCGGCTCAGCTTGCGGGGATCAGGGCTTTAATCAGCCTCGCTGAGCCGATTCGGTTCGCCGCGCCTCGCAGGAGCAGGTCGGGAATCGTTGTCGTCATACCGGCCCGGGACGAGGGCATGGCCATAGCGGATACGCTGCGGTCGATGGCCAGGCAGACCCTGGTGCCAGATCGAATCGTCGTCGTGGTGAACAACTCCGCTGATGACACGAAAGAGATCGCCCAGCGCTACGCCGCGGCTCCCGGCGCGATACCAACTGACGTGCTGGAAATACCGGGCTTCAACAGGTACCGGAAGGCCGGTGCCCTCAACTACGGCATTCGCCATCTCCTCCGTGACCGGCTGCTGCCACCGGAGATCACCTTCCTCCTGGTGATGGATGGCGATACTGAGCTTGATCCGCACTTCTTGAAGCGAGCCCGGCGGATTCTCGAACGAAATCCCGCGCTAGGCGGGGTCAGCGCCGCCTGCCTCGGCAAGCCCCTTCAAGGGGAGACGCCATGGAGCGGCCTGCTGCTGCTCTTCCAGAGGATCGAATACGCGCGCGCTTCGCAGCCACCAGATTGCGGCGGAACGTGCACACCATGTCCGGCGCGGGCTCGTTTTACCGCACCGACGCGTTGAACGGCCTGCTGTGCCAGCGTCCGGACATCTTCGAGGAGCGGGGGAGCAATCTCGTAGAAGATTACGAGACGACGCTTGCCTTGAAGAGGCTCGGCTGGCGGATCACCAGCAATCAAGGGTGCGTCGCTCATACCGATCTGATGCCCACGATGCGAATGCTGATCGCCCAGCGTGTCCGCTGGGTCCGTGGCACGGTGGATGAGTGGCGCCGTTACGGCTGGTGTCGCGCCACCTATCAGTCGATCATAGGAATGATGCTGTCGGCGCCCAGCATTATGTACATCGCCTTGTGGGGCACAGTATCAGTTCGCGCGGTAATGCTGCACGGCGCGCACTTCGACTACCGGTACGCACTGTTTGCGGGATTCTGGTCGGCATACCAAGGTTTCTCGGTGCGGAAGATGGGTTACCGGATAATTCTCTTCGAGATGGCGCTGATACCTGAGGCTCTATTTAACCTGGTCCGGGACTACTGGGTGCTCAAATCTGTTCTGGCTTCCTATCTCGGAAGCAACAGGGCCTGGAAATAGGGGAGACTTCCTTGAAGTACACGAACGGTGCATCGCTGGCCGGGGTAACTGGCGGCACTTACCTGGTAGGGGGACTGGCGGCCGCGGCTTTCATGCTGGTGGCCGGCAGCGTCGTTGTCCTCTTTGTGGCAGCCCGGCGGCGTCGGAGCGATCGGGTTGCCATCAGCCGCCGGCTGTGATCAGGCAACACGTCAGCGGGCCTGGACCCCGGAATGCTCACGCCAGGCTGGCATGGTAGCCAGGTAGTCGAGCACCTGCCGTTCGATGTCCCGCTTCGAAGCCGCCGGATCGCGGTCGGCCGCCGCCGACCGGGATCGCGAGGACCAGCCAGCCGCACAGCCCGACTGGATAGGCAAAGTAGCCGAACCGGGTGGCGGGCGACAGCGTGAACATCAGCGCGAGGCTGAGCGCCACCAGCAGTGCGGCCGCCCGGATGGTGGCGGGCGGACGGACTGCGAGCGAGACGGCAATCGCGACACCCGCCAGGACGAGCAGTGCGACGGCCGCGTCGTGGCCTGCCGGGCCTAGCGAAGCGAGCAGGTGTCCGAGCAGCGGGCTCTGCGCTGGGCTTTTGGCGTGGGTCAGGCCGAGGGGATACACCACCGTGTTCTGCACGAGCGCTGCCGGGTGGGCTAGTGCGGCAGGTGCGCATAGCGGGATGAGGATGACGGCCGTTCCGAGGGCACCCGCAAGAAACCGGCCCGCGGCCCGGCCGCCATCCCGGTATGCCAGCAGGGCGGCAAGCACTGGCAGCGCCGGCCAGGCGGTGTACTTCAGCGCGCACGCCACACCCGCCGCGATCGACGCGGCGAGCACCGCCCGCCCCGCGTATCTAAGCCCGGTACGGCTGAGCAGGGCCAGGGTCAGGCACAGCAGCGCGAGCACTGGCGCGTCGGTGATGCCCAGAGCCAGCGGGAACGCGGCGACCGGCGAGGCGGTGACGAACGCTCCCAAGACCAGCGCGTCACTTCGGCCGGCGACCCGGAAGGCCAGTACGAATAGGCCGAACGAAGCGAGGCTGAGCCATACGCTAGTCTCCCCGGCCAGCCCGGTCAGACCCAGCGCGTGCGGCAGCCCGAACAGCGACATCGCGGGCAGGTAAGGGTTGTAGGCGATCCAGCTGGACAGGTCCGCCACCGGCAGGTAGGGGGTTCCGTGCTGCACCAGCAGCGTCGCGGACCGGGTAACGACCTGGGTGTCGGAGGTGGCCGGTCCGTGCGTCCCGATCCAGACCAGCGGAGCCGCGAGCGCGCCGGCCAGGCTCACGGCCACCGCGACCGTGTTGCCACGCGAACGCCAGCACAGGGCAGCCAGCGCCGCGGTCGCGTATCCCCCGGCCGCCCAGATTCCCCACCAGCGGTCGTTGCCTGGCCCGCTGAACGCCGCCACGGCTCCGGCGTACATCGCGAACGCCACATACCAGACCTCGGTCCGGCGCGGGCCGAGCACCGCGGCGCGTCGTGGCCTGGCTGGCGTGAGCGCCTGCGGTCTCCTGTCCAAGGTCGCGATTGCCATGGAACCAGCCTTGTGTGAGACGAGCCGCCAGACCATACGGCTATGCCCCAGAGTCGCGGTGGTGCTACCTGCCGTCGGAGATGGGGCCTAGCACCCCATGGCAAAATCAGCTACGTGCAGATCGGGATGCTCGGACCCTTCGAGGTTCGCCGGGACGACGGCGCCTTCGCCGAGGTGCCGGGCGCCCGGTTGCGCGGGCTGTTGATCGCCCTCGCGCTCGACCCAGGTCATGTAGTCCCGAAGGCGACGCTCATCGACTGGATCTGGGGCGAGCATCCGCCTTCCGACGCGGCGAATGCCTTGCAGCGCCTGGTTTCCCGGCTGCGGAAGGCGCTGCCGGAAGGGCTGATCGAGGGGCAGCCGGGCGGCTACCGGCTGACGGTCGAACCCGACGTTGTCGACGCCGTGCGATTCGAACGCCTCGTCGGCCAGGCTCGTACTGACGGGGATCCGCGGCGGGTACAGCTGCTGCGCGAGGCCCTCGGGCTGTGGCGCGGTGCGGGCATGCAGGACGTCGGTTTGGAGGATAGCGCGGCGTTTGACGCGGCGGTCACCCGGCTCGAAGGGCTGCGCCTGGCCGCCATGGAAGATCGGTTCGATGCGGAAATCACGCTCGGCCACGGTGCGGCGGTGGTCACGGAACTGACCGACCTGGTGGCCGCGCATCCGATGCGGGAACGTCTTGTCGCTGCGCTGATGCGTGCCCTCGTTGTGGCCGGCCGCGACGCCGAGGCGCTGCTCGCGTACCAGCGCACGAGAGAAACCCTGGCCGACACGCTGGGCGTCGACCCGTCACCGGAGCTGTCCGCACTGCACGTCGCGCTGCTACGGGGCGAGCTGGGACGCCGGGAGGAAACCAGGAAGACCAACCTGCGTGCCGAACTGACCAGCTTCGTCGGCAGGGACGCTGATGTCGCCGCGGTCCGCGAACTCATCGCTGGACACCGGCTCACTACCCTGATCGGGCCGGGCGGCGCGGGGAAGACCAGGCTGGCGACGGAAACCGCGCGGACGCTGCTCGGCGACCTGCCGGACGGGGCCTGGCTGGTGGAGCTCGCTGCCATCGGCGCGGACGGCGACGAGGGGGGCGGGCCCGAGGGCAGGGGGCGAATGCGCAGGCGGCGCTCGCCGGGCTCGGCCTCCGGGACGCCCTGCTCGGCGGGACACCGAACGCAGAGCCGGCGGACCGGCTCATCGCCGCGATCCGCGAGCGGGAGGCGCTGCTGATCCTGGACAACTGCGAGCACCTGATCGAGTCGGCGGCGGCGTTCGCCCATCGAGTGCTCGGGGAGTGCCAGCGGCTGCGGATCCTGGCGACGAGCAGGGAGCCGCTCGGCATCACCGGAGAGGCGCTATGGCGGGTCGTGCCGCTGGCCTTGCCCGAGGGGGACGCCAGCCCCGGCGAGACCGAGTCCGCTCCAGCCGTCCAGCTGCTGCGGGACCGGGCGGGCGCGGTGCGCAAGGATCTCGCGGTCACGGCACAACTAGATGGCCGCACACTGGCGACGATCGCGCACGTCTGCCGGGCGCTGGACGGGATGCCGCTGGCGATCGAATTGGCCGCGGCCCGGCTGCGCACCATGTCCATCGACCAGCTCGCCAGCCGGCTTGACGACCGGTTCCGCCTGCTGACCGGCGGCAGCCGGACCGCGCTGCCGCGGCACCAGACGCTGCGCGCGGTGGTCGACTGGAGCTGGACGCTGCTCACCGATGCGGAACGGCTGGTCCTGCGCAGGCTCTCGGTGTTCTCGGGCGGCGCGAGCCTGGAGGCTGCCGAGCGGGTCTGCGCTGGCGATGCGGTCGAGCAGGAGCAGGTGCTTGAGTTGCTCACCGCGCTAACCGAGAAGTCGCTGCTGCTCGCGGAGGGTGACGGTGCGCCGCGCTACCGGATGATCGGCACGATCAAGGAGTACGCCGGGCACCGGCTGACGGAGGCGGGGGAATCGGACCTGGCGCGCCATGCGCATCTGGCGTTCTTCACCGAACTCGCCGAGACCGCGGAGCCGTATCTGCGCCGCGCCGAGCAACTGGAATGGCTCGCCACGCTCGGGGTCGAGCACGACAACATCGGTTCCGCGATGCGTGGCGTGCTCGCGGCCGCCGCGGCCGCCCCGGCCGAAGGCCCAGGCCAATCGAGCACCGCGGCGCAGGCGGCGATGCGGCTGGCGGCCGGGGCCGGCTGGTACTGGTGGCTCGGCGGGCACAAGACGGAGGGCATCGAGCTGCTCACCGCGGCCGCTAATACGCCAGGTGAGGTGACCGATGAGACCCGGGCCATGGTGTACGCGCTTGTCGTGCTGTTCCTGACCTCCGGGCTGGGCGACGAACACCAGGCGGCGGAGTGGATCCACAAGGCGTACCGGTTCAGCCAGCGCAGTCAGAGCCGCAACCCGCTGCTGGGGTTGGTCGTCCCGCTGGAGCGCATGTTGCGGACGCCGGACGACTTCTTGCCCGCGTGGGAATCATTGCTGGACAGCGAGGACCCCTGGGTGCGCGCACAGGCCCGGCTGCTGCTCGGCAAGATGCGGATCGTGCTGGGCGAGAGCGGGCAGGATGCGGACGCGGATCTGGAGCAGGCGCTCGCCGAGTTCCGGGCACTCGGCGAACGCTACGGGATTTCGTTCGCGCTTACCGAGCTGGCGGACCGGATCGCCACACGCGGTGAGTTCGCCAGTGCGTGCGCGTACTACGAACAGGCGATCGCGGTCGTCACCGAAGTCGGCGCTATCGACGATGTCATCCGGATGCGGTCGCGACAGGCCCAGCTGTACTGGCTGCTCGGCGACAAGGAGTCCAGCGCGGCCGCCATGGCCGAGGCGCAGCGGTACGCGGAACGAGTCACCTGGCCGGATGCGCTGGCTGTGCTGGCGTTCTCGGCGGCGGAACTAGCTCGCTGGGGCGGCAACGCCGAAGAGGCATACCGGCAGCTCAGCGTCGCGACAACCGCGCTGGGCGACGGAGCGGAGCAGGCGAGCATCCGCGCGACAACACACGACATGCTCGGCTACCTCGCCGACGACCTCGGCCAGGCCCGTGAGCATCACGAAACGGCCCTTCAGGCGGCGTCCGAGGCGGGGCACGCACCAACGATCGCGCGGGTACTGGCCGGAGTCGCGGACCTGGCACTGCGCCGCGGTCAGTACGAGCAGGCCGCGCGGCTCCTCGCGGCGAGCACCGGCGTGCGCGGGTCGCCGGATTGTTCGCTGCCGGATGCGGCGCGGATCGAGCAGGCAGTGCGGAGCCGCCTCGGCGACGCGGGGTTCGCCGAGGCGGCTCGGGAGGGGACGGAGTCCAGCTGGCCTGAGCTGGTCCAGGTCACGCTCGCTTCCTGAACGTGGCGACCGCCCACAGGTACCCGGTGATGCCGATCCCGGCGCACCAGGCGAGGGCGGCGGCTGTGTAGCCGGCTGAGGGCGCGCCGGCGAGCAGGCCGCGCAGTGCTTCGATGATGGGGGTAAAGGGCTGGTATTCGGCGAATTGCCGGATGCCGGCGCCCATTTTGGCGGCGGGGACGATCGCGCTGCTGAAGAACGGCAGCATGATCAGCGGGACGGTGGCCAGCCCGGCCGATTCCGGGGTTTTCGCGGCCAGTCCCATGGCGACCGTCAGCCAGCTGGTCGCGAAACAGGCCGCCACGATGATGCCGATCACAGCGAGCCAGCCGGGGAGACTCGCGGGCGAGCGGAATCCCAGCCCGAAGGCAACCCCGATGATGGCCGCGATGGATATCAGGCTGCGGGCCATAGTGACGATGACATGGCCGGTCAGTATCGCGCCGCGCGAGATGTCCATGACCCGGAACCGGTTGATGATCCCCGTCGTCATGTCGGAGTTCACGCCCGTAGCGGTGGCCCCCAGCCCGTAGCTGACGGCCAGCAGGATCATGCCTGGCGTCGCGTAGTCGACGTATTTGACGCCGACGTTGAAGGCGTTGCCGAGCATGTAGACGAACATCAGCATGATCACGATCGGGAGCAGTACCGCGTTGAACACCGTGACCGGATTCCGGATGGTGTGCTTGAGGTTGCGGCGCAGCATGATGACAGCGTCGGCGTTCATTGTGCGATCTCCTCGGTGTGCGCGTGTCCGGTCAGGGCAAGGAAGACGTCGTCGAGGTCCGGGGTGTGCACGGACAGGTCCTCGGGATTGACCGAATATTCATCGAGCTGACCCAGCAGGGCTCGCAGCGACCCGATCCCGCCGTCGCCAGGGACCCGCAAGGTCAGGTCCTCGTCATTCCGCGTGGCGCCGGGCAGGACCCGGGCCGCCGCGTCGAGTTCGCCGATGCTGGTGAACTGCAGCCGGACATGGCTGCCGGGGACCTGGCGCTTGAGCTCGGCGGGGGTGCCCTGGGCGACGATGCGGCCCTGGTCGAGTACCGCGATCCGGTCGGCGAGCTGGTCGGCTTCCTCGAGGTACTGGGTGGTGAGGAATACGGTGATGCCGTCGGCCACCAGCTCGCGGACGATGTCCCACATCGTGCGGCGGCTGCGCGGGTCCAGTCCCGTGGTCGGCTCGTCCAGGAAGATGACCTGCGGGCCGCCGACCAGCGTCATCGCCAGGTCTAGCTTGCGGCGCATGCCGCCGGAGTAGGTCGACACCAGCTTCTGCGCGGACTCCACCAGATCGAACCGCTCCAGCAGCCCCGTGACGACCCGCGTGCCCTCGCTGGGGCCTAGGCGCTTGAGATCCGCTATCAACCGCAGGTTCTCCTGCCCGGTCAGCAGCTCGTCCACCGCCGCGAACTGGCCGGTGACCCCGATCACCGCGCGCACCGCCTTGGTATCGGCCGTGATGTCGTGCCCGGCGACGCGTGCCGTGCCGCCGTCAGGCTTGATCAGCGTGGTCAGGATGTTCACCGTCGTGGTCTTCCCCGCCCCGTTCGGGCCGAGGAGGGAGAAGACCGTGCCCGCGGGAACATCCAGGTCGATGCCATCGAGCACGACCTTGTCCCCGTATGCCTTCCGCAGCCCTGAGGCTGCAATCGCAGAATTTGTCATGCGACCACCATCGCCATCCGGACTGACACGCCCCTGACACGACCCAGACACGACCCCTGACACGCGTCTGATCCGGCTGAGGCCGCTGACCGGCATCGGCCCGCACGCGGCGATCGGCGCCGGTTCCGGCCGCGACCTCGCCGAGGTGACGGCCGGATGCCGCAGTCCGTGTACGGTGTGCCGGCTGACGGCGCCCGCGAGGCCGCGACCGCCGGAACCCCCGCGCAGGTAGCGTCCCGGCTCGCTCCCTGTGCGCAGGTCGGCGCGGGCCGGATCGTCGTGGCCTGCGACCCCGCGTCAGGCAGCACCCCCGCATATGAGGCAGCACCGGATCACCGCGTGGCGTGATGGCCTGCGGTGGTCCGGTGCTGATGTGCCGTGCCCTGCCTGATGCCCGGGTCTGGTTACCCGGGGCGGGGCGGCGGCCCGCGGACGACGGTCCCGTCGGGGGAGGTGGCCGTGGCTGTCCCGTCGCCGTGCAGCTGGATGTCCCAGCCCCACTTGTGGATACAGATGTGGTGGTGGAACCAGCACAGGGTCAAGAGGTTACATACCGCGGTCGGGCCGTGGCAGGCGCGCGGCAGCAGGTGGTGCGGCTCGAACGCGTAGGCGGGCTGGTCGCAGCCGCCGGGCCACTGGCACCGGCCGCCGTCGCGGAGCTGCACGGCACGGCGGATCTGCCACGGCACGTCATCCCTGTCCCCCACATCAAGCGGCAGGCTGCGGCCGCCCAGCCCGGTGCGCGCGAGGAGGTTACGGCGCAGGTGCGCGGCCAGGCCGGGCTCGCCGCCCAGGACCTTCGCGCACGTCCCGAGGACCTCCCGCATCATCTGGGTGATCCTGGCCTGGTGCGCGCCGCGGTCCGGGATGAACCCGTCGCCCTGGAGGGCGCGGTGGAGCTGCACGCACTGGCCGATCAGCTGGTCCAGGTACAGGGTGTCGACATGGCCGAGCACGACCGGGAACAGCACCGCATCGCACGCCAGCCCCCGGGCCGTGTCCCCGGTCACCCACACGGACCCGTCACCGCCGCCGGTGTCGGCGTCGGCGGCGTGCTGCCCGGCGTACCAGGCGGCGGCCCGGTCGATCCAGACCTGCTGCATCGCGGACCCGTCGTCCAGGTCATAGAGGTCGGCGAGCGAGGCGGTGACGGTCAGCTGCACGGGCGCGCCGCCGGCCGGGGCGGACAGGTCCGTGCCGAGCAGCCGCAGGCAGATCTCCTGCAGCGCGTCATGGTTGCGCTGCGGCTGGGTCCGGGTGTCCTCGGTGCCGCGCCTGGCCGCGAACCGGCGCAGCAGGACTCCGCAGCGCCGCGGCGCACTCCGGCGACAGCTCCCCTGTCAGGGTCCCGGCGCCGTCCAGGGTCTGCTCCAGCCGCAGCCCCCGGTCCTCGAACCCTTTGTCCGGGTCGTCATCGCGGGGGTCCTCGGCCGGGGCGCGGTCCCGGATCTCATTCGCGAGGCGCCACAGGTCCCGCGGCCCCAGCTGCCCTTCCCGCGCCAGCCCGGCGATCACCTTCTCTGCTTCCGGCCGCCGGTCCTCCCGGATCTTCCCCGTGACGAGGGTGATCTTGGCCAGCCATGACCTGGTGATCAGCCCGTCCGCCATCAGCCCCGCGATCGCCGGATGCTCCAGCACGATCCGCGTCCACTTCCGGTACGAACCCGCCTCGCCTTTGGTCAGCCCGGCCTCGTTGACCAGCCAGGCGGACATGCTGCGCTGGCCCCAGGACTCGAAGTCGCTGTTCTTGTCGAAAGACCACACCAGGTGCGCCCGCGCGACCGTCTCCAGCGCGTCGGCGCGCTCGAGGCCCTTCAGCGTGCTGGCCTTGACCTGGGCGGGCAGTGCGGAGGTGTCCGAGTAGGCCAGGTAGTGCATCCCGGACATGATGGCCTCCAGCGCCTCGCCCTCGTTCCTGGGAGCGCTCGTTTCCATGTGCTTCTACACCTCCCCTCTGCGACTAGCGGCCCGTCCCGCGCGGGCAGTGCACCGGTCCCGTTCCTCGCGGCCGTCCCCTCGTCCGGCCCTGGGGTGTCCTGGCCTTCTTGTCCGGTGGTGCTCTGCGCCGGCCGCCCCGGCACTGAAGGCTCCGGCCCGTCTTTAGTTCGATTTTACTACGATAGCGCTTTCGAGTCTACATAATAAATACCTATTCTTGGCATCTATCTGCCCGTATATGTCCGGATATGCTGAAGGCGGAGCGGGAGAGCGGGTGGACGGCCCGTGGTGTTCGACCGGGGATACGCGCGCCAGCAATGTGCGCGGAAAACCGTCTCGCCTAGCGTAACGCGGACAACGGCGGCTAACCCGGCAACGAACACCGCGGGTCAGTGTCCGTCGCCTGAAATCCGGTGTATCTGCATAGATCTGCCGGATGGCTCGTATGGGCCGGCCGCTGGCCGGGTTGAGGTTGCCAGCGGACGGACGCGAGACGTTGGTGCGCTGGTCACGCCGACCGCCCGCGCACGGAATCTGGTCCGGCGCTGCCGGATCGTCCTTGGCCGCGCCGGCGCGGCAAGACCGGCCAGTAAGCCGCCGCCGAACCAGGTAGCTGCCGCGAACCGCCGCAAGCGCCGCCGCCGCCACAGCCCGACTGCGCCTGGAACGACTGGCGGCCGGCCACGCCCAGGCGCCCCCCGCACCAGCGGGGACGAGAAGACCCAAGCCGCTTCCGCGGCGACGCCGGAGCGCACCCGCAAGAACGCGGCCGCTGGTCGCGGGCACCGACGGCTTGGGTGGATCCTGATCAGGCGGTGCGCGTCTGAGTGCGCGGATGTTGCGGATGGCTTCCCAGGTGCTGCTGGCTTTGCGGCGGAGGGCGATGATGGCCCTGGCTTGGCTCACGATCGCGGATCCTTGGCTGGCGCCTCACTGTGACCCGCGGGTTCCTGGCTTGAGGCAGGTGAGTATGCGCACTGACCGAGGCAGTCAAGTGGCCTGGCCCGCATATGACAACCCCTAGTTGACACGACAACCGGGGGTTGTCACAATGATCTCATGGTCAAGCACATCGAGTCGGCGGCTCACGCGGCACTCCTCGAGGAGCTGAAGCAGGTCCGCGCAGCAGCGATCGAGCACGCCCGCGCGGCGCGGGAACTGTCCCGGCAGCGCCGCCGGCTGATCGACGCGCTGCTAGCCGAGGGCTTCTCCCAGGCCGATCTGGCCAGGGAGCTCAGTGTGACCCGCCAGGCGATCCAGAAGATGGTCGCGGCCGGTCAGGACGGGCCACGACAGTGATACGGCAGCGCGGGGTGATCTACGATACCGGCCGTTCGATGGGTTCGCTATCCATGAACTGGCGGCCCGACTACACGCCGGCCTGATGCGCGGGGAACTGGACATCATCCGGACCGGCCTGCACGCCAACGCCGTGCGGCTGGGCGGCCGTGACCCCCGCCGCCTGCTGGCAGCCGCCGGCTACGCGGCATCCGCCGGTCTCGACGTGTGGCTGGGACCCGAGTTGTGGAACGCCGTCGATGACCGCGTAGAGCCTGTCCGGCAGCGGCGAGGGCGGCAGGGGACCGGCTTGCGGGCGGCGATCAGCCGGCCCGCTCGCGGCTAGCAGCCCAGCACTCTGGCGGCCTCGCAGGCGAGGCGGGCTAGCTCGGCGGCCTTCTCTTGCGCGACCGCGTCCCGGACCCCCTTCCCTCCCGCCCCGGGAGAGGCATCAGCGTCGGCGTCGCCCGGCACAGATCGCCTCGTTCACCTCCTTGACTGCCCGACCAGGTCCTTGAACCGCTCATAAGCCGTCGCTGCCGGAGCTGGAGGCCGAACGAGACCGGCTGTACGCGCAGCTCAGCTTGCCGCACTTGCGGCAAAGCTCGGGAGGGGTCGTGCCTGACAGGCCTGATGAGCTGGCGGAACTGGAGAGCCGGCGCGGAGCTTTTCGCGGAGCTGGACCTCGTTCAGCGACCCTCGCCGGAAGTCCTGAATGTTGACCAACACTCAACTAGGCCACAACAGCCACGATCCAGAACGCCACGAAATTGACGCACAGCCCGGGGTCGGGTAGCCCGACCCCGCGGCGCCGGCTCAACGATGATCTCCGGCATGGCTCAACCTGACGGCCCGGGCTGGCGTTAGGTGAATAGGAGGCCTGGCCGGTGCTGGAGGCGAGCGTGTCGTTCGAGGAGTTCGTGCAGGGCTCCTCGCCCCGTTTGTTCAGGACCGCGCTGCTGCTGACCGGGCACGACCGGGCGGCCGCCGAGGACCTCCTCCAGATCGCGCTGGAACGGGCCTACCGGCACTGGGCGCAGATCTGCCGCTCCGAAGAGCCCGAACGCTACGTCCGGCGGATCCTGGCCAACGCCTCGAATGACCGCTGGCGTCGGGGCGTCGCGGCGGCCGGAACGCGCCTGGCCCGCCGATGACGTCGCGGCGGTGACCGACGATCACGCCGGAACCGTCGCGGACCGCGACTACCTGATGCGGGCGCTGGCCGCGTTGCCGAGGCGGCAGCGCACCGTGCTGGTGCTGCGCTACTACAGCGACCTGTCCGAGCTGGAGATCGCCGACGTCCTCGGGTGCAGCGTGGGCACGGTCAAGAGTCAGGCCTCGCGCGGCCTGGCCCGGCTGCGCGCCGCAGCCGAACCGCCCGCCGAACGCAGCTGGAGGCTCTGACCGACATGACTGGCTTCGAGAATCAGCTGCGCGCGGCCATGGAATCGTCGGTCGCCGCTGAACATCCGCCCGCTAACCTCGTCGCACGGGTCCGGCGCCGGCACCGCCCGCGCCTGGCCCGGTTGGGCGTCATCGGGATCGTGGCCGTGATCGCCGCGGTCCTCGCGGTTCCCCCGGCCCGATCCGTACTGCTCAGAGGCGCGACCACCCGCCCCGCGGCGTCGGCTGCCCTGTCCGGGGGCCAGGTCTATGACTGTGACGCCCAGACCTACGGAGCGCTGCAGCCGGACTGGCGGAGCTTCGCCGTCCAGGCCGGCCCGCTATGGATCATCAATCGCGGCATCGCGCCCAACTTCGACTTCCATAACCCGGACGGGACGCTGAAGGCCGTCCCGCTCATCGTGCTGGTGCAGGACAACGCGACCGTGTCGGTCGAGCCGACCGCGCCGGGTCAGCGCTACATCCGGTTCCTCCCCAGCGTGGGCAGCACGGATAAGTACACCATGAGCGACGGCCTGCCCACCGCGACCTTCACGGGCTGCTCCGCGCAGGCCGCCCTGTTCGGTGCGGGCCTCACCGAGTACTACATCGGCGTCGTCGTCGCCGGCCCGCGCTGCATCACCATCGACATCCGGACCTCGGCCAGCCAGCCTCCCTACCGCGTCACGCTCCAGTTCGGAACGTGCGGCCCCTAGCCTGAGGCTGACGTCCCGCATCGGGCTGATCAGCCTGTGGCTCGTCCTGCTCGTCGGCTGGATTGGCGAGATCGTGCAGTGCTCGCGGGCGTGGTAGAGATCGACGATCTGGGTGGCCTCGGGGAGCTTGCTGGTGGCGATGTTCCAGATCTTATTCCGGTGACGCGGTTATCCCGGTGTGCACGTGATCATGCTGTGTGCAATTCGTGAACTTGCCAAGCACGGCGGGATAGTTTCAGCTGCTCCGGCCCTGTGAGCCGGACCTTCCGTGAGGTCATCCTGACGATGGCCGCTCGAGGCCGTGGCGCACCTGAGCTGCTGGCTCGCTGGACGCGGCATGACCGCGGACAGCCGGCCTATCTCGGCCGCTTTCTCCCGCGCGAGCGCACCGAAGAGCCCCCTTTTTCATCCTCCAGCGCCGAAGGCTCATCCGTGCCGGCGGCAGGCCTGGCCTCACAGATCTTCTCGTTCACCTCCGCGATCTCCTCGCTGATCGCCGCGAACTCGCCATGCCGGGCGACCTCCCGCCGCACCTTCTCCACCTCCCCCGCAGCCAACTGCCGGCCGACGGTGCCGCGTCCTCGCGCGGTCCGCGTCCACAAGAACCTCGGCCCGTGCCCGGGATGATCCGGCGCAGCACATGCGCAGTTCGGCTTCCCGCATTTGCGGTAGTTCTCGCTAACCGACCCGCGGCGGAAGTCCCCGACCGCGCTGAGCTGCGCGTACAGCCGGTCTCGTTCGGCCTCCAGCTCCGGCAGCGACGGCTCGGTCATGGGTACTCCTCATCTGGCTGCTGTTAAACAACCAGACTCCAATCATAACCAGCCCAGATGCGGGACCCCTATGAATGTGTCGTACACCCGCACAGCCCTCAGCCCGGCTGAAATGTCATACCTGCCAGGCACAATGGACAGGTCGGCTACTTGAGGGGTGAGTGCAGTGCCGATCAGTATCGGCGTCTCGTTTCCTGAATCGATCATGCCCGGAACGCCGCTGCCGGACATCGCCGGCCTGGCCGGGCTCGCGGAACAGGCTGGCCTTGACGGCGTCTGGGTGGGTGACCGGCTGGCCGTCGGCGAGCTTTCCGTGCTGGACAGTGGCCTCAGCCTGGCCGCGGTGGCCGCGGCCACCAGCAGCATCGCGGTCGGGTACGCGATCTTCGTGCCGTCGCTGCGACCGCTGGTGTGGGCCGCCAAGCAGGTCGCCACCTTGCAGCACATCGCTGGCGGCCGCCTGCAGCTCGGCGTGGCCATCGGCGGTGGCGGCGATGCGGAATACCTGGCCGCCGGTTTCCGCCGCTCGGACAGGGCCAGGCGAACCGACGAGTTCCTCGCCCTGCTGCCCGGCATGCTTGCCGGCCAGCCGCTCCCTCACGGCTCCGGCGGTTCCGGGGCCTCCGGCGGCGATGCGATCCGGCTCCTGCCGGCGGTTCCGGCGCCGCCGCTGTGGGTTGGCGGTACTTCGGTTCCGGCGCTGCGGCGCGCCGTCAGGTTCGGCGGCGGCTGGCTGTCCGGGCTGCAGACCCCGCGCGAGTTCGCGGCCAGCCGCCAGCGGCTGTTCGAGCTTTCCGACGAGGCCGGACGGCCAAGGCCGCTGACCGGCATCGGCCTGCACGCGGCGATCGGCACCGGTTCCCGGCGTGACCTCGCCGAGGTGACGGCTGGGATGATGCAGTCCATGTACGGCGTGCCCGCTGACCGCGCCCGCGAGGTCGCGATCGCTGGGACCCGTGCCCAGGTGGCGTCCCAGCTCGCTCTTTATACGGAGGCTGGCGCGGACCTGATCGTCGTGGTCTGCGACCCCGCTCCCACCCCGAGGTCCTGGGAACTCCTAGCCGACGTCCGCCTTCTCCTGACGCAGTAGGAGCCTTACCCAGTTGCTCAGGACGCCCGCTTGCAGGTCGATGCGCGATCGGCCCCCAACGGGATGGCAGCTGGAATCGGGCGAGATTCGGGGATTGACACCTAGAATCGCCGGTTCTACCGTCCGCATTGATGAGGCCTGCATCTGTTGCTGAAGGAGAGGAACGCCATGCACCGACGGTCTCGTGGCTTTGTGCTCGCATCGGTGGCCGCGCTCACCGTGGCGGGACTCTGCTTCTCCCCGGCCGGCGCCGAGGCGGCCCCGCCAGTGATCACAATCTCGAGTTCTACCACCGGGACTTCGCTGACAAGCGGCTCCCTCGGCCTTTCCTTCGAGGCATCCGACCTGGCCTTGCCTGCCTTTACCGGCGGCAACTTGGCTGCTTACCTCAAGACGCTCGGGCAATCGGTCATCCGGATCGGCGGGAACACCGTCGACGAAACTTTCTGGACGTCCACCGGCGCGCCTCCTCCCTCGTGGTCGATCGCCACCATCACGCCAGCTGACCTCGCCGCGGTGGCGAGCCTGGCAAAGGCGAGCGGCTGGAAGGTCATTCTCGGCGTCAATCTCAAGCATTACAACCCGGCGAGCGCGGCCGACGAGGCGAAGTTCGCGCATTCCGCGCTGGGGTCCTCGTTGCAGGCCATCGAGATCGGCAACGAACCGGATCTGTATTCGCAGTACAAGAACAACACGGCCCAGTTCTTCACCGACTTCCAGGCGTACGTGTCGGCCATAGAGCAGGCCGTGCCCGGACTGCCGATCGAGGGCGACGACAGCACTTCCCCGAACAGTTCATTTCAGAACGCGTTCGTTTCCGCCGAATCCGCCCTCGCCCAGCCGGACATCGTCGAGCTGACCAGCCACAACTATCCGCTCGTGTCGACTACGTGCGGAGGCAGCCCGACGATTGCCGCACTGCTCGGCACTTCAGCGCGCGACGAGGAGAACAACAATGCTCAGGCGGCGGCCGCGACGGCGGCCAAGCTCCGGGAACCCGCGGTAATCGACGAGGGAAACTCCGTTGTATGTGAAGGCCAGCAGGGCGTGAGCGACGTGTACGCGGCAGCGCTGTGGGAGGTTGACGACCAGCTCGTCGTCGCGCGCGAAGGAGTGCAGGGCGACTACATGCACGGCACGATCGTGCAATGCGACACGGCGAAGCCGCTCTTCATGTTCTACACGCCGCTGTGCGCGCCCACCGCCACGGACGCCGCTAGCGGCATCCTCGCCGCGCAGCCGGAGTACTACGGCCTCGCTGCCGTGCATGAGGTCGGGACCGGCGCGTTCCTGAACCTCAGCAATCCCGACTGGGCCAACGTCCGCGCATACGCGATCCGGCATCAGGACGGCACGGTAACCGTGGTGCTCGACGACGTCCAGGATCCAGCCAGCAACGGAAGCAGCACGCTGCAACTCAGCTTCGGCCAGTCGTTCACTCAAGGGAGCCGCTTCAACCTGACCGCGAGTTCGCTGACCGCGACGAACGGCATCACCCTGGGAGGTCAGACGGTACAAGGCAACGGAACGCTTGCGCCGCCGACCACGACGCCCGTCACGGTCAGCGGCAGCACCCTCACCGTGGCGGTCGCGGCCGGGAGCACAGCGATCATCACGCTCAGGTGAGCGTCAGCAGCCGGGTTGTCAGTCCGGCGGGAAGTGGCACCGCTCATCTGCCGTTCGCTCGGTCAGGCTGTCGTAGGCGACCATTCTGAGTTCGGAGCTGTAGTGGTGGCCGTGGCAGTCGGTGAGCCAGAGCTGGTCCAGGTCGGGGAGCATCTCGGTGACGGTGTAGTGGGTGTGGCCGGCGTCTTTTGTCTGGCGGATGTGCTTGGCGAGCAGGTTGACCAGGACGATGCTGCGGAAGTCGGCGGCGGCGGGCTTGAGCTCGACGGGGACTCGGTAGAACACCCGCTCAGGCAGGCTGTGCTGCTGCCGCCAGCGGCGCGCGAGGCAGAAGCGTTCCTGCTCATCCTTGGCGAACGCCCAGGCAGAGTCCTCGACCGGGAAGGCCCACTGCTCCCGGCACAGGACGAACCGGTCGATCGTGATCCGCGGCCGGTGCACGGCCGGAGCGGCCGGCTGGAACGCATCCACCATGACTCCGCTCATCAGGTCCCCGATGACCTCGAAGAAGTCCAGTTCGGCACCGTCGGGCAGGACCTGGACGACCAGTTCGCCGCCGCGGCGTGAGACGGTCATCGCGGCGCCGGGCATGACTGTCTCCGATTCCGGCGGGTCGATGGAGTCGGTGGCAGCAGCCGACCAGTAGCGCAGTCCTGGCCCGAGCAAGGCTGGGGGCGGGCTCGTGCGGGATGTCACGTTCGGGTAGTCCTTCGCCTCGATGGGGACGATCCGCTGCGGGCCGCGGTCGGCCTGCTCGGCGGCGATGAGCCGGGCCGGGTCGGGATGCTGCTCGACGAAGAACCGGCTCTCCAGGGTGTTGACGGTCAGGTGTATTTCGCCGAGGACGAGCAGGAAGTCGCCGCGGTCCACGTCGGCGGGGGAGGCGGCGGCGATCATGATGTCCGGTGAGTGCTGCCGGGCGCCGCTCCAGGGGGCGGGCCGCGGGGGGAAGCACCCGGCGGCCCTGCCGGCGATCTCGTCTGCGCTGACCTGGTGCCTGCTGGGAGATGAGGGTGGCCCGAGTACCTGCTGCCAGCGGCGCTGCAGCTCGGCCATGCTGGCCGTGGCGAGGTCGCCGCGGCTGCCGGTGTCCCAGTGGGGTGCTGCCATGGTGAGCAGCCGGGGGAGCGGCACGGGTGCGCCGCGGGCCCGGGTGGTTTCGCGGTCGTGCAGTTCGGTGAAGAGCGTACGGTACCGGTCGGTGATGTCGCTGACGAGCCAGCGGGCGCTGTCCAGCACCAGGCCGAGCGGCGCCGCCAGCGCCCGGGTCACTGCCCGGCCGACCGTCACCTGGACGTCGCGGACGGCGTCCTGGTAGACCAGGGTCCGGCCGGCGTAGTTCTGCCCGGCCTTGCGGGTCGACGCCGCGCCGGTGATCTGCTCGAATGTCCCGGCCAGGTCCGCCAGTGCCTGCCGCAGCTCTTCCGGGTCGCCGTCCGTGGCGGCTACCGCGTCCCGGGCCGCGGTGAGCTGGTCCACCGGTGCCAGTGCCGCGGCGCGGGCGGCCGGGTCGGTGATCAGCTCGAGCTTGTCGCGCAGCTGCTGTTCGGGCCGGGCGTGCATCGGGCCTTCCAGGTCCAGCCGTACCGCGCCGAGTTCGGCGAGGCGGGTCAGCACGGCTGAGGCGCCGGGCCGGTCAGCGGTGCCCAGCACGCCGCTGATGGTGCGGCGGCCGTCGCAGGCGTGCAGGATCTGGAGTTCGGCGGCGGTGAGGGTGACGGGTGTGCGGTGCGGGCGGTGCAGCACGTTCCCGGCCAGGAACACGGACCGGGTGCGGCGCGGCCGCAGCCAGCCCGCCGCGCGGCCGTGGCGGGCGATCTCGGCGGCGATCTTGTCGATCGCCCATACCTCGAAGTAGGTGGTGCGGCGGGCGAGCAGCTGCTCGCCCGGCGTGACGGCGAGCCCGGCGGCGGCGGGGGTCACGGCGGCCCAGCCGACCGGGCCGTAGAACCCGATCGTGTCGTTCTTGAGGCAGTACCTTTGCAGGTAGCTGGCGATCACCAGTTCCCGCTGGCGCTGCTTGCTGCGCCGCGGCGCATCCGGGCCCTTGTCGTGGTCGTGGAGGAACTGCGCGAGCCCGGGGTTCTGCCAGGTCAGCGCCTCCCGGAACCGCGGGCCGGCATAGGTGCCGGCGATGGCGCGGGACAGCCGCCCGGCAGCCTGCTCATAGGCCTGGTCATAGGCCGGCCGCCCGGCCGGGCCGGCCGCGGCCAGGTCCGCGGCGCGGGCCAGCGGCTCATCGCACAGCGCCAGCACCATGTCCGCCGCGAACCCGGCACTGCGCAGGCACGCATCGCGCCACACGCTCCACGACGTCCCCGCCAGCCCGACCCGGTGCCCCGCCCCCACCCCCGGCAAAACCGTCGGCGCCGGTTTCACCTCCCGCCGCCCGCCAGCCCGGCCAGCACCCGGCACAGTCCACTCCTCACCCCGCCCAGGACCGCACACGACGACGCCTGCCAGATCCCCGACGCGGTGACGATTGCATACCTCACCATGACACCGGGATGCCCGGGTATCCGTGCTGGCCAGCGGATCCCGGTCTCAGCCGCTCCACCCTGTGTCATAGCCTGCCTGTCCCTAACCCTCGTCAAGCACCTGAACTGCGAAACCGCCCCAGCGTGCCAGCTGGGAGGTGCGGCGCCCACCTCGCCGGTTGCGCATGCAGCCAGATCACCTGGCCGCGCGTGCTGGGGGCGCCACGCTGATGGCCGGGTTCGTGCGCAATGCCGAAGGTGCGGGTGCGCGGCTCGGATTGCGAGGCTGCCGATCGGGGGCCTCCTGTGAGGCGGCCGGCATGCGCGGACCTCTCGGGCGGCGTCCGCTGCGGATTGCCCTGGACAGGCATGTGCTTGTGGCATCGCCCGTGGGAGTGAGGATCACTATGGCCAGTCCCGTTCGACCAGCACTGCCTGGGGGGAGCGCGGCGCTGACGCCGGTGGAGCTGGGGCGGCTGCTGGCGGGGTGGAATGATACGGCGCGGGAGGTGCCCGCGGTCACGCTGGCGGAGCTGTTTGAGCTGCAGGCGGCGCGGGTGCCGGGGGCGCTGGCGGTGGCGTGTGGTGATGTGGCGCTGTCGTATGCGGAGCTGGATGAGCGGGCGGGGCGGCTGGCCGGGTATCTTGCCTCGCTGGGGGCGGGTCCGGAGCGGCTGGTCGCGGTGGTGATGGACAAGTCCGCTGAGGTGTTCGCGGCGTGGCTTGGGGTGGCGAAGTCGGGGGCGGCGTTCCTGCCGGTCGACCCGGCATATCCGGCGGAGCGGATCGGGTTCATGCTGGCCGATGCGCGGCCGGACCTGGTGGTGACGACGGTGGCCGCGTCGTCGTCGCTGCCCGCCGGCAGCGGCGGGGGGCCGCCGCGGGTGGTGCTGGATGATCCGGTGCTGGCGGGGGAGCTGGCCCGGCAGGTGCCTGGTGGTGTCGTGCTGGGGCGGGCGGGGCTGGCGCATCCTGCGTACGTGATTTACACGTCGGGGTCGGCGGCAGGCCGAAGGGGACGGTGGTGACACACCGGGGCCTGGCGGGCCTGGCCGGGTCGATGGCGGCCGGGTTCGGGATCGGTGCGGGGTCGCGGGTGGTGCAGCTGGCGTCGCCGAGTTTTGATGCGGCGGTGATGGAGGTGCTGATGGCGTGGGGGGCGGGGGCTGCGCTGGTGGTGCCGGAGCGGGGGCCGCTGGCGGGGGAGAGTCTGGCTAGGGTGCTGGACGAGCTGCGGGTCAGTCATGCGCTGGTCATTCCGAGTGTCCTGGCGGGGGTGCCGGCGGGGCGGGTCGGCCGGGCTTGAGTGCCTGGTCGTGGGTGGTGAGGCGTGCCCGGGGCGGCTGGTGGCTGAGTGGTCGGCGGGGCGGCGGATGGTCAATGCGTACGGGCCGACCGAGATAACGATTGCCGCGACGTTGTCGGGGCCGTTGTCGGGTGCGGCGGCGCCGCCGATCGGGCGTCCGGTGTGGAATACGCGGGTGTTCGTGCTGGATGAGGGGCTGGGGCTGGTGCCGCCGGGGGTGGCGGGGGAGCTGTATGTGGCGGGGGCGGGGCTGGCGCGGGGGTATCTGGGGCGGCCGGGCATGACGGGGGAGCGTTTTGTGGCGTGCCCGTTCGGTGCGGCGGGGGAGCGGATGTACCGGACCGGGGATCTGGCCCGGTGGGCCGTGGGGGTCCGGGGGGACGGTTCCCCCGGTCAGATACCGGGGGTGAGCTGGAGTTCCTGGGCCGGGCTGATGATCAG
Organism: Bryobacterales bacterium; assembly: GCA_963698105.1. Classification (GTDB taxonomy): domain Bacteria; phylum Acidobacteriota; class Terriglobia; order Bryobacterales; family Bryobacteraceae; genus Palsa-187. Next base: position 1,041,937 of record CAVOPN010000009.1, on the reverse strand, counting down.
GTGAAGGTGCGGGGGTTCCGGATCGAGCTGGGGGAGGTTGAGGCGGTGCTGGCCGGCCTGCCGGGCGTTGGGCAGGCCGCGGTGGCGGTGCGGGAGGACCGGCCGGGGGACAGGCGGCTCGCCGGGTATGTGGTGCCGGCCGGCGGGTGCTGTGCTGGATCCGGCGGTGCTGCGGGTGGCCGCGGCGCGGGTGCTGCCCGGCTATATGGTGCCGTCGGCGGTGGTGGTCCTTGATGCGCTGCCGTTGTCGCCGGCGGGGAAGCTGGACCGGCGGGCGCTGCCGGCCCCGGACTACGCCGCCGCGGGTGAGGGCCGGGCCCCGGCCACTCCTGCCGAGCGGGTGCTGTGTGAGGTGTTCGGGCAGGTGCTGGGCCTGGACCGGGTCGGCGCCGATGATGACTTCTTCGGCCTGGGCGGGCATTCGCTGCTGGCGACCCGGCTGGTGTCGCGGATCCGGGTGGTGCTGGGGGTGGAGCTGCCGGTCCGGGCGGTGTTCGAGCACCCGACGCCCGCGGCGCTGGCCGGGGTGCTGGACGGGGCGGAGGCAGCCCGGCCGCCGCTGATCCCGGGCTGTCTCGCGGCCGGAGCGGCTGCCGTTGTCGTTCGCGCAGCAGCGGCTGTGGTTCCTGGAGCAGTTCCACGGTCACGGGACGGCGTACAACCTGCCGTTCGCGTGGCGGCTGGCCGGGCAGCTGGATGCCGGGGCGCTGACCGACGCGCTGGGTGACGTGGTGGCCAGGCACGAATCGCTGCGGACCCTATTCACTGCCGGCGCCGGCGAGCCGTACCAGCACATCATCCCCGCGCGGGAAGCCGCGGTCCCGGTCACGATCACCACCGCCCGTTCTGATGAAATGGCCGGGCTGATCGACGCGGCGGCCCGGTATGAGTTCGACCTGGCCAGCGAGCTGCCGATCCGGGCCTGGCTGTTCACCCTCGCGGAGCAGGAGCATGTGCTGCTGCTGCTGTGCCATCACATCGCCAGCGACGGCTGGTCCATGCAGGTGCTGATGTCGGACCTGGCGGTCGCCTACGCGGCGCGGGCCGAGGGGCGGGCGCCAGGCTGGGCGCCGCTGCCAGTCCAGTACGCCGACTACGCGCTGTGGCAGCGGAACCTGCTCGGCGGAGACGACGACGGCGGGGTGCTGGCCGGGCAGGTCGACTACTGGAAGCGAGCGCTGGCCGGGCTGCCCGGCGAGCTGGCGCTGCCGTTCGACCGGCCGCGCCCGGCGCAGCCGTCGCGGCGCGGCGGCCAGGTCCGCTTTCAGCTCGCCGGCCCCGCCCTGCACGCCGCGCTGGCCAGCCTGGCGCGTCAGCATCAGGCGACCATCTTCATGACCCTGCACGCGGGGCTGGCCATGCTGCTGTCCCGGATGGGGGCCGGGACTGACATCCCGCTGGGTGCCCCGGCGGCGGGACGGACCGACGAAGTCATGCACGACCTGGTCGGGTTCTTCGTGAACACGCTGGTACTGCGCGCCGACCTGTCCGGCGATCCCAGCTTCGGCGAGGTGCTGGGCCGGGTCCGGGAGACGGTCCTGGCGGCCCAGGCCCGTCAGGACGTGCCGTTCGAGCGGCTGGTCGAGGTGCTGAACCCGGTGCGGTCGCCGGCCCGGCACCCGCTGTTCCAGGTGATGATCGCCGACGAGGACGTCGGCGCGGTCGACTGGCGGCTGCCCGGGCTGCGGATCACGGCCGAGCCGGTAGCCGATGTGGCCGCCAAGTTCGACCTGACCCTGGGATTCCGTCAGCACCACGGCACCAGCGGCACCCCGGACGGCATCAGCGCGTTCCTGGAATATGCCCTGGACCTGTTCGACCCGGCCACCGTGCAGGACCTGGCCTGGCTGACCCGGCTGCTGCGCCAGGCCGCCGAGGACCCGGGCCGCCGCATCAGCCAGCTCGACCTGCTGACTGCCGCCGAACGGCACAGGCTGCTGGTCGACTGGAACGACACCGCCCGGCCGGTGCCGGCGGCCACCGTGCCGGAGCTGTTCGAGCAGCAGGCCGCCCGCACCCCGCACGCTCCCGCTGTCATCGGCGGCGGCACGGAGCTGACTTACGGCGAGCTGAACGCGCGGGCCAACCAGCTGGCCCGGCACCTGATCACCCTGGGCGCGGGCCCCGAGCGGCTCGTCGCCATCGCCATGCCCCGCTCCCCCGACATGATCGTCGCGATGCTCGCCGTGCTCAAGTCAGGCGCAGCCTATGTCCCCGTCGACTCCGGCTACCCGCCCGACCGCATTTCGTTCATGCTCACCGACACTCAGGCGGCGATAACGGTCACCACGAGCCGCCTGGCCGGATCCCTGCCAGCAGCGGCAGCCCCGCTCATCGTGGACGAGCCCGCACTTCACGAGGTGATCTCGGGCTACCCCGCCGGCGACGTCACCGGCACCCAGCGCGTTCGGCCGCTGGATCCGGCTCACCCGGCGTACGTGATCTACACCTCGGGATCCACCGGCCGGCCCAAGGGGGTGATCATCACCCATGCGAGCCTGGTGAACTACCTGGCACGTTGCGGTCAGGCCTACCCGCACCTGGCCGGCCGCACGGCGCTGGTCACGCCGGTATCTTTCGACGGGAGCGTCACCGGGCTGTACGGCACCCTGCTGGCCGGGGCCGGCTGTGCCTTGGCGCGCTGGATAAGGATGAGGAACTGCCCGCGCTGGCAGCCGCGGCCGGCGGTTTCACGTTCCTCAAGGCGACGCCCAGCCACCTCCCGCTGCTCGCCCGACTGCCCGCGAGCTGCATTCCCGCCAGCCAGCTGATGCTGGGCGGAGAGGCGGTGCCGGCCGCGCTACTGCGCGAATGGCGCCAGCGGCATCCCGGTCTCGCCCTGATCAACTCCTACGGGCCGACCGAGACCACGGTGAGCTGCCTCGACTACCAGATGAGCCCGGATGACCCGATCCCGGACCCGGTCGTGCCGATCGGCCGCCCGGCCTGGAACACGCGGGTGTTCGTGCTCGATGAGCGGCTGGGATTGGTGCCGCCAGGGGTGGCGGGGGAGCTGTACGTGGCGGGGGCTGGCCTGGCGCGCGGGTACCTGGGCCGGCCGGGGCTGACCGCGGAGCGGTTCGTGGCGTGCCCGTTCGGGGGTGCGGGTGAGCGGATGTACCGGACCGGGGACCTGGCCCGGTGGAACGCACCTGGTGAGCTGGAATACCTGGGCCGCAGCGACGACCAGGTGAAGATACGCGGGTTCCGGATCGAGCTGGGCGAGATCGAGGCGGTGCTGGCTGGCCTGGATGGCGTGGGCCAGGCGGCGGTGGCGGTGCGGGAGGACCAGCCGGGAGACAAGCGGCTAGCCGGGTATGTCATACCGGCCTCCGGTGCCGAGCTGGATCCGGCGGTGCTGCGAGAGGCCGCGGCGCGGGTGCTGCCCGGGTACATGGTCCCCGCCGTGGTCATGGTGCTCGACGGGCTGCCGCTCAGCGTGAACGGGAAGCTGGACCGGCGGGCGCTGTCGGCTCCGGAGTATGCCGCGGGCGGGGGCCGGGCTCCGGCCACCCCAGGGGAGCAGGCGCTGTGTGAGGTGTTCGCCCAGGTGCTGGGCCTGGACCGGGTCGGGGTCGAGGACAGCTTCTTCGACCTGGGCGGGCATTCGCTGCTGGCGACCCGGCTGGTGTCGCGGATCCGGGTGGTGCTGGGAGTGGAGCTGCCGGTCCGGGCGGTGTTCGAGTGCCCGACGCCGGCGTTGCTGGCCGGGGCACTGGAGGGGGCGGAGGCGGCCCGGCCGCCGCTGGTCCCGGTGCCGCGGCCCGAACGGCTGCCGCTGTCGTTCGCGCAGCAGCGGCTGTGGTTCCTTGAGCAGTTCTACGGGCCGAACACCGTGCATAACCTGCCGCTGGCGTGGCGGCTGAGCGGGCGGCTGGACGTCGTCGCGCTGGCCGGCGCGCTGGGCGACGTGGTGGCCCGGCACGAGCCGCTGCGCACGATGTTCCCGGTCGCGGACGGCCAGCCATACCAGCACATCATCCCGGCCGGGCAGGCCAGGGCGCGGGCCGAGGCGGGTTTCACCGTGACGGCGGCGGGGCGGGGTGAGCTGGCCGGGCTGGTTGCCGCGGCGGCCGGGTACGTGTTCGACCTGGCCGCGGAGCTGCCCTTCCGCGCATCGCTGATCAATCTCCCCGGCCAGGAGCATGTACTGGTGCTGCTCTGCCATCACACCGCCGCCGACGGCTGGTCGCTGCGGCTGCTGCTGTCGGACTTGGCCGAGGCGTACCAGGCTCGCTGCGAGGGCCGGGCACCCGGCTGGGCGCCGCTGCCGGTGCAGTACGCCGACTACGCGTTGTGGCAGCGGGACCTGCTCGGCGGTGCGGACGGTGACGGCGGAGTGCTGGCCGGGCAGGTGCAGTACTGGCGGCAGGCACTGGCCGGGCTGCCCGACGAGCTGACGCTGCCGTTCGACCGGCCGCGCCCGGCGGAAGCGTCCCGGCGCGGCAGCCTGATGTTGTGGCAGCTAGCGGACGCGAGCTTGCATGCCGCGCTGGCGGACCTGGCCCGTGAGCACCAGGCCAGCATCTTCATGGTGCTGCACGCCGGCCTGGCCGCGCTGCTGTCCCGGATGGGGGCCGGGACCGACATCCCGCTGGGTGCCCCGGTGGCGGGGCGGACCGACGAGGCGGTGCACGACCTGGTCGGGTATTTCGTCAACACGATGGTGCTGCGCGCGGACCTGTCCGGGGATCCGGGTTTCGGCGAGCTGCTGGGACGGGTCCGGGAGACCGTGCTGTCCGCCCAGGCCCGTCAGGACCTGCCGTTCGAGCGGCTGGTCGAGGTGATGAACCCGGTACGGTCGCCGGCCCGGCACCCGCTGTTCCAGGTCATGCTCGGCGAAGAGCTCATCCCCGGCGAATGGCAGCTGCACGGGCTGCGGGTCCGGGCAGAGCCGGTACCCACCGTCACCGCCAGGTTCGACCTGGTCCTGGGAGCCCGCCAGCGCCACGGTGACGACGGCACCCCGGCCGGGATCCAGGCGTCCTTTGAGTACGCCACCGACCTGTTCGACGAGGCGACCGTGCGAGGCCTCGCAGACCGGCTGACCCGGCTGCTGCGCCAGGCCGCGGCAGACCCGGCCCGGCCGGTCAGCCAGCTCGACGTACTGACCGCCGCTGAGCGGCGCAACCTGCTGGTCGACTGGAACGACACCGCCCGGCCGGTTCCGGCGGTCACCTTGCCTGAGCTGTTCGAGCAGCAGGCAGCACGCACCCCAAACGCTCCCGCCGTCATCGGCGGCGGCACGGAGCTGACCTACGGTGAGCTGAACCAGCGGGCTAACCGGCTGGCCAGGCACCTGGTCACCCTGGGCGCGGGTCCCGGGCGCTTCGCCGCCATCGCCATGCCCCGCACCCCCGACGTCATCGTGGCCCTGCTCGCCGTGCTCAAGTCCGGCGCCGCCTACATCCCGGTCGACCCCGAATACCCGCCGGACCGCGTCGCGTTCATGCTCACCGACACCGCGCCGGTCGCCGTGCTGACCGCGGAGGCAGCAGCCGCCGCGCTGCCAGGCGGGTTGCCGGTACTGGTACTGGACGACCCGGCGACCGCGGCGGTGCTGGCCGGGCTGGACGGGGAGAACCTTCCCGGGGCGGCGGCCCCGCGAGATGTGGCGTACGTGATCTTCACGTCGGGATCAACCGGCCGGCCCAAGGGGATCATGGTCGAGCACGCGGGGGCGGTGTCGCTGGCGTGCTGGGCGGCCGCGGCGTTCGGGGCGGCGGAGCTGTCGCGGGTGCTGGCGTCGACGTCGCTGAGTTTCGATGTGTCGGTGTTCGAGATCTTCGGGACGCTGGCGGCGGGCGGCTGCCTGGAGGTGGTGCCGAACGTGCTGGCCCTGGCCGAGCGGGGGACGGCGGGGCCGTGGCGCGGAAGCCTGATCAGCGCGGTGCCCTCAGCGCTGGCGCATGTGCTGGCCACGCCGGGCGTGCGGGCGCAGGCGGAGGTGGTGGCGCTGTGCGGGGAGGCGCTGACCGGGCCGGTCGTCGCGACGATCCGGGCGGCGGTGCCCGGGGCGCGGATCGAGAACATCTACGGCCCGGCCGAGGCGACGGTCTACGCCACGACGTATGTCGTCCCCGAAGACGGCGACGCGGCGGTCGCGCCGCCGATCGGCCGCCCGCTGTGGAACATCCGGGCGTATGTGCTGGATGAGCGTTTGGGCCTGGTGCCGCCGGGGGTGGCCGGGGAGCTGTACCTGGCGGGGCTGGGCCTGGCCCGGGGTTACCTGAACCGGCCGGACTTGACCGCCGAGCGGTTCGTGGCATGCCCGTTCGGGGCACCAGGGGAGCGGATGTACAGAACCGGGGACCTGGCCCGGTGGGCCGTGGGCGTCCGGGGGCCCCGGTCAATGACCCGCGGTGATCTGGAGTACCTGGGCCGCACCGATTTCCAGGTGAAGGTCCGGGGATTCCGCATCGAGCTCGGTGAGATCGAAGCGGTCCTCGCCGCCCAGCCAGGTGTGGCGCAAGCCGCGGTCGCGGTGCGGGAAGACCAGCCCGGCGACAAACGGCTGGCGGGGTATGTGGTCCCGGCGGCCGGAACGGCCCTGGCCCCCGGAGGGCTGCGGGAAGCGTGCGGGCAGACGCTGCCCGGGTACATGGTGCCAGCCGCCGTCATGGTGATCGATGCGCTGCCGCTGAACGCGAACGGGAAGCTGGACCGGCGCGCGCTGCCCGCACCCGAGTACTCCACGGGTGGTGGCCTGGCTCCGGCCACGGCACGGGAGCACGAACTGTGCGAGCTGTTCGCCCAGGTGCTGAGCCTGGGCCACGTCGGCGTCGACGACAGCTTCTTCGACCTCGGCGGTCACTCTCTCCTCGCAGCAGTGCTCGTCGCCCGGCTAGTCGAACGGTTCGACGTAAAGATCAGCCTGCGAACCTTCATGAGCAACCCCTCCGTCGGCGCCATCGAGCGGTACCTGGACCATCTAGACACCTAACGGCGGCCGTGGAACGGTTTGTGGCATGCCCGTTCGGGGCGCAAGTACAAGAGCGCCGCGGGCGGGTACGCGCTGTGGTTCCTGCAGGCCGGCGCCGGACAGGGCGGCGACGTAGCGGCACTCAACGCCGCCGACGGGATGCCCGGCCCGGTCACCGGGGAGCGGGAGGTGCAGGCCCCGTGTTCTCCGGGGAGCCGCTCGGGCAGGCGCTGCGGCAGCTGGAGTGTACGGGCGGGACGGCCTGCCGGTGCTGTCCGGCGACGGGCAGCGGATCGAGGGCTGGGTGACCAGCACCAGCGTGCTGCAGGCCCTGGCCCGCAACATCAGCACCGCCCGGGCCGGGACCACCCGGGCGCAGCTGGCCGCCGACTGGGGCCCACCCCGATCAGCAGTCGCTGCTGCGCGACCCGCCGGTCCCGCTGGCCGGGTACCGCGTCATCGAGGTCACTATCCCCCGACAGGCACTGGCGCAGACCGGGAGCTTGGTGGCCGGTCCTGGCCGCCGGGCGCGGGTTCGCGCATCGGCGCGATGCCGCGATCATCGCGGTGTTCCAGGCGACCGGGATCCGGCTGTCCGAGCTGACGGGCATCAGCTACGTCCCGGACGACCATTCCCGCACCGATCTGGGACCCGCATCATGGACGACACCCGCTGACCTGATCTGCCGCTTCGCCGACGGCGCCAGGTACGTACCGTGACTGATTGAAGGGGCAGACGCTCGTTGTCCGCCTCATGCTCAGCTCCGGTCAGGTTGCCTTCGGCGCCAGATCCCGGGGGTGCCTTCTCCACAGAGCCGACTGGTTTCCACAGTCGGCATCTCGCTGCCAGCAGGCGTTACGCCGATGGTTCTCCACACGTGGATCGGGCTCATGACGGTGTTGTTCACAGGGCAGCCGGGTTTGTGCACGTGGCGGTCCACAAGGCGATTCCGGTAGCCTCCGTCCCGGACCGGTGCGGCTGTTTCTCGCCCCAGCCAGCGGCCTTCGCTTACGCAAATCTCACGCCCGGGAAAGGGACGCCTTGGAGATCAGGTCGGCGCAGAAGGACGCGTGGGAGAACAAGGTGGCGAAGGGATTCAATACGAGTGATGTCCCGCTGGAGTTCTGCCTGCTGATCAGCGAGGTCGGGGAGGCGTTTGAAGCCTGGCGGAAGAATCCCGACGAGATACCCCAGGAGCTGGCCGATATCGCGATCTTCTTGTTCGGCTTGGCCGAGATGACCGGCACTGATCTGCAGGATGCGGTCGAAGCCAAGCTCGCCGTCAACCAGGCCAGGGAGTACAGGCAGCTCCGGGACGGCATTCACGTCAAACAGGCAGAGAGGGCATCCGCAGGCGACGGATTGTGAGCTGCCGCAACTCCCGGACCCTACCTGCCGGTACGGTCGCCTGCTACCAGTCCCCGACGAGCCTGTGCGTTTGCGCTGGACTGGTAGAGGGTTGTGATCCACGTGCTGATAGAGGCGCGGACGGCGGCCGAGACACCGAAGCTGCTCTGGAGGTTGTGGTTGTATCCGGCGATGAGGATCTCGCGGCCGAGCGGGATTCCCGCGACCCGCGTGATCGTGCCCGTGTAGGACACCCCGGCGACGGGGGGGCCATCACGACGGGCCAGGTCCCAGCCAGTCACTGGGGATGAGACCAGAGGCTGGCCGGTGATGACCTTGAACTGGCGGACGATCTCGCGGCCGTTGAGTACCAGCATGGCCAGGGGTGCGCGGGCGATCACGGCAGCGATCGTCTGTGCCGTTCCGCTGAGCAGCCTGGCGCGGGCGGCCGGGGGGAGTGTTCCCCATTTCCGGCTGGTGGCCCACGGGATCAGGTCGAGATGGCAGGCACCGGTCCCGGGCGGGTAGTACGAGGTCCCGGTGGGCTCGATCACCTGCTGGAGGACGCCGAACCAGCCCCGGTAAGGGTTTCGGTCGAAGTACTCACAGCACGCATCCGCGATGGCGTGCCGGACGTCGTGGTCTGCCTGCGACCATGACTGCAGTCCGAGGGAGCTGAGCGTCGGCAGCCGCCTGTCCGGTCCGGTCAGCTCGCTGCCGTCGGTCCCGGTGAACTCGCGGTTGCTGGGGTTGATCCCGATTGCCTGAAGGGCATCGCGGGGTCCGCTGCGGAGGGCGTGGATGCACAGCAGCCGGCCGAGATCTGCCCAGTAGGGATCATGATCCAGGGTGATCACGCCGGGGGGCGTGCCCGTCCTGAGCATCTGCTCTGCCCGCAGAAGCGCCTGCACGGCCTGCCGTGGGTCGCCCTGAGGCATGGGCGGCATCGCCAGGGTCGCCGCCGGCGGTCTCTCGGCGAGGTACCGGTCGAGCTGGGCGGCGTCGCGGTCGTACATGTGCAGGCTTCCTGCCATGTGGTGGTAGGCGCCTAGCTCCGCGGACCGGCTGGTGGCTGTGCGGCGTCAAGGACCCCGAGAGCATCGCCGATCATTCCTTCCGGACCGCGATCATCGCCGGCCTGCTCGCCGGGCTCGAAGGCGCCGACCCCGCCCGCGCGACATTCCTGGCCGTCTGGCACGACTCCCAGGAAACCCGCACCGGCGACATCCCCTACCTCGGCCGCAAGTACCTGGACGCGGCAAGCAACGAACACGTCACCAGCCACCAGACCGCCGGGCTCCCCGCCGCTCTCGCCGGCCAGCTGCGCGGCCTGATCCACGACTACGAGACCGGTGACAGCCTCGAAGTGCAGTGCGCCCACGACGCCGACAAGCTCGACTGCCTGTTCCAGGCCATCGAGTACCGCGACAGCGGCCACCGGAATGTTGCCGGCTGGATCGACAGCAGCCGCACGGGCCTCCGGACCAAGGCAGCTGCAAGACTCGCAGACGCGGCCATCGCTATGACGTCGCAGCAGTGGCACAACACGGCGATGAGCAAACCGGAATGACCTTCGCCTTCAGGCAAACTGGAGCACCTGATGGATTCCGGCGGCAGTCACAGGCCGCCTGGTTATTGATCCCGAGCCGTGCGGCGGCTTATCAGCGGCTCAGAACGGTGTTGACGGCAGATCAGGTCGTCGGCGTCCCCACAAAACCCCCACAGGAGCTGCCCTGAGGTCACCCCCACAGAATCCCCACGAACACATCGGCACTTCCCGGCACTTCCCGGCACACGCTCACCTGCAAGCTGATCCCGGTCTTCACGACGGGGGAGCTGGCGGTACTGCAGCAGGCGTGCGCGGGCCGCGGGTTCGCGCAGCGGCGCGATGCCGCAATCATCGCGGTGTTCCAGGCGACCGGGCTGTTCTCTTGGGGTGCAAAACGGGCATAGCGTGCGTTCCTGCGGAACATGCAGGTAGGAGGGGCAAGTTCGCCGCCGACGATGGTCGAGGGTGTTGCGCACGTTGCAGGTCCGCGGATGTGCCGCACCGTTGTCGCCCGGACAGGCGGTCTCCCTGCGTGCGCAACCGGCGAGGTGGGTGCCGCGGTTCGTGGCTGGCACGCTGGGGTGAGGCTTTCGCCGTTGAGTGGCTGTCGAGGGCTAGGGACGGGGCTGGCAATGTCGCACGGTGGAGCAGTTGAGGCAGGGACCCGCTGGCCAGCCAGGGCGGTTTTGCCGGGGGTGGGGGCGGGGCACCGGGTCGGGCTGGCGGGGACGTCGTGGAGCGTGTGGCGCGATGCGTGCCTGCGCAGTGCCGGGTTCGCGGCGGACATGGTGCTGGCGCTGTGCGATGAGCCGCTGGCCCGCGCCGCGGACCTGGCCGCGGCAGGCCCGGCCGGGCGCGGCCTATGACCAGGCCTATGACCAGGCCTATGAAGCAGGCTGCCGGGCGGCTGTCCCGCGCCATCGCCGGCACCTATGCCGGCCCGCGGTTCCGGGAGGCGCTGACCTGGCAGAACCCCGGGCTCGCGCAGTTCCTCCACGACCACGACAAGGGCCCGGCCGCGCCGCGGCGCAGCAAGCAGCGCCAGCGGGAACTGGTGATCGCCAGCTACCTGCAAAGGTACTGCCTCAAGAACGACACGATCGGGTTCTACGGCCCGGTCGGCTGGGCCGCCGTGACCCCCGCCGCCGCCGGGCTCGCCGTCACGCCGGGCGAGCAGCTGCTCGCCCGCCGCACCACCTACTTCGAGGTATGGGCGATCGACAAGATCGCCGCCGAGATCGCCCGCCACGGCCGCGCGGCGGGCTGGCTGCGGCCGCGCCGCACCCGGTCCGTGTTCCTGGCCGGGAACGTGCTGCACCGCCCGCACCGCACACCCGTCACCCTCACCGCCGCCGAACTCCAGATCCTGCACGCCTGCGACGGCCGCCGCACCATCAGCGGCGTGCTGGGCACCGCTGACCGGCCCGGCGCCTCAGCCGTGCTGACCCGCCTCGCCGAACTCGGCGCGGTACGGCTGGACCTGGAAGGCCCGATGCACGCCCGGCCCGAACAGCAGCTGCGCGACAAGCTCGAGCTGATCACCGACCCGGCCGCCCGCGCCGCGGCACTGGCACCGGTGGACCAGCTCACCGCGGCCCGGGACGCGGTAGCCGCCACGGACGGCGACCCGGAAGAGCTGCGGCAGGCACTGGCGGACCTGGCCGGGACATTCGAGCAGATCACCGGCGCGGCGTCGACCCGCAAGGCCGGGCAGAACTACGCCGGCCGGACCCTGGTCTACCAGGACGCCGTCCGCGACGTCCAGGTGACGGTCGGCCGGGCAGTGACCCGGGCGCTGGCGGCGCCGCTCGGCCTGGTGCTGGACAGCGCCCGCTGGCTCGTCAGCGACATCACCGACCGGTACCGCACGCTCTTCACCGAACTGCACGACCGCGAAACCACCCGGGCCCGCGGCGCACCCGTGCCGCTCCCCCGGCTGCTCACCATGGCAGCACCGTACCTGTACACCCAAGGCCGGGCCGAGAGCGAGCTCGCCACGGCGAGCGTGGCTGAGCTGCAGCGGCGCTGGGCGCAGGTGCTCGGGCCGCGGACGTCGCCTAACAGGCACCAGGTCAGCGCGGCGGAGATCGCCGGCAGGGCCGCCGGGTGCTTCCCCCCGCGGCAGGCCCCCTGGAGCGGCGCCCGGCAGCACTCACCGGACATCATGATCGCCGCCGCCTCCCCCGCCGACGTGGACCGCGGCGACTTCCTGCTCGTCCTCGGCGAGATACACCTGGCCATTAACACTCTCAACCAGCGGCTGTTCGTCGAGCAGCATCCCGACCCAGCCCGGCTCATCGCCGCCGAGCAGGCCGACCGCGGCCCGCGGCGGATCGTCCCCATCCCGGCGAAAGACCTCCCGACCGTGACATCCCGCCTCAGCCCGCCCTCGGCCGTGCCGGGGCCGCTCTACTGGTCCTCTGCCATCATCAGCTCGCTCGACCCGCCAGAATCGGACGTAGTCCTGCCGAGCGCCGCGATGACCGTCGTCCGTCGCGACGGCGAACTGATCGTCCAGGTTCTGCCCGACGGAGCCGAACTCCACTTCTTCGAGGTCATAGGGGACGCGATGGCCGCGGTCGTCGCCGACGCGTTCCAGCCGGTGGCTCTGGCCGCGCACCGGCCGCGGATCACGATCGACCGGTTCGTGCTGAGCCGGGAGCAGTGGGCCTTCCAGGTCGAGGACACCGGCTGGGCCTTCGCCAAGGACGAGCAGGAACGCTTTTCCCTGGCGCGGCGCTGGCGGCAGGACCACCAGCTTCCCGAGCGGGTGTTCTACCGCGTCCCCGTCGAGCTCAAGCCCGCCGCCGCCGACTTCCGCAGCATCGTCCTGGTCAACCTGCTCGCCAAGCACATCCGCCAGACAAAAGACGCCGGCCACACCCACTACACCGTCACCGAGATGCTCCCCGACCTGGACCAGCTCTGGCTCACCGACCGCCACGGCCAGCACTACAGCTCCGAACTGCGAATGGTCGCCTACGACAGCATGGACTGCAAAGTGCGATAGTGCGTTTCAGTCCCTCGCGTTGCTTATGCCCTGCGCGAGCGCCGCAAGCTGGCGCTCGAGCGCCTTGGCCGCGCCGTTGCGCCAGCCCTCGGCAAGCGGCTGGGACGTGGGATCGGGGAAGATGTCCTCCTCGTCTTTCTCGATGGCGTCGAAGATGGCTCGCGCGACGGACTCCGGGGAGGCTTTGGGTATGTCGACGGTGCGGGTCATGTCGGTGTCCACCATGCCGGTGAGGACGGCGTGGACCTGCACGCCCTGTCCGGCCAGCAGGGCGCGCAGCGATTGCGTCAGGCTGAACGCGGCTGCCTTCGAGATCGAGTAGGCGGGGATCAGCGGGAAGGCGGCGATGGCGTTGGTCGACAGATTGTTGACGATGGCTCCGCGGGAGCGAGTCAGGTGCGACAGGAAGGCCTGGGTCACGCTGTGGGTGCCGAAGAGGTTGACGGCGAGGTGGCGTTCAATCACGGCACGATCGCTCAGGTCGCCGTAGCGGGCGATACCGGCGTTGTTGATGAGGATGTCAAGAGAGCCGACCGTCCCGGCAGCTTCCTGGATCTGCGCCGCGCTGGTCACGTCCAGGGTCAGCGGTGTGACGCGCTCGTCTGGGTGGGTCAGGGGCACACGCGTGCCGGCATACACCCGCTTCGCGTCTCTGTTGAGCGCTTCTTCGACGAGCGCCTGGCCGATGCCGCGGTTGGCCCCGGTCACTAGGATTGTCTTACCTGCGGTGATCATGTTTGTTCTCCGGTTGTGGTGAGTGAGGTGGCTCGCGCTACCGGTCCTGCATTACCTCGAGGATGTTTCCGGCCGGGTCCTTGAACCAGGCGGCGATGAAAGGGCCGCCGCCCCGCGTGATGCAGCGCTCGTCCTGGTCCATCCCGTCGTACCGCTCGAACTGGACGCCGTGCCTGGTCAGCTCGCCGACCGCGGCATCGATGTCGTCCACGTGGAGCATGAGGACGGTGTAGGTGGCCGGGGTGTGGTCCGGTTTGGGGTACACCCGGATGCCGCCGCCGCCCGCCAGGTGCAGGGTGAGCCACAGTCCCTGCTGCTCGGAAACCCAGAACCCGAGGGTCTCGCCGTAGAACTTCCTGGCCTGAGCCAGGTCATCGACGGCGAACGCGCTGAGTACTTTTGCGTCCGCGAACATGGCATCCTCCTGATCTGATCGGTTGATCTTCAGCAGGAGGACGAATGGCGGGTGCCGGAACCGGACACGCCCTAGAAGATTTTCAGGCTCTCGATCCGGCGCTCGAAGGACACCCGCTCGGCCGGGCTCCGGGCCAGCGTAATGGCGCGCTCATAGTTGTCCCGGGCCGCGGCGTGGTGGCCAGGCTCGCCGTTCCAGGTCGGCCCGGGCCGCCCAGTAGAAGGGGTAACGGGATAGCTTCGGCTCGCCGGCCAAGGCGATGAGCTCGCGGCGGCCTTCGTCGAGGCCATCCCGTTCGGCCACGGCCAGCGCGCGGTTCAGCGCCACGATCGGGCTCCACGACTGCTGGGCGAGGATCTGGTAGAAGCCGGCGATCCGGTCCCAGTTGGTCTTCTGGATCGACTGCGCTATCGCGTGCTCGCAGGCGATCCCGGCCTCCAGATGCCAGCGGGACATGTGATCCCCGGTGGCCGAGCGGGCGAGGTGCATCAGACCGCGCTCGATGCGCGCACGATCCCAGCTGCTCCGGTCCTGGTCCTCAAGAGGGACGAACACGCCGTGCTCGTCAAGGCGGGTCGGCAGGCGGGCCGCGTCGAAGCAGAACAAGGCGGCCAGGGCGTGCGCGTCCGGATGCGCCGTTGCCTTGGCGTCCAGCAGCAGCTCGGTGAGACGCAGCGCGTCCTCGCACAGGAACGGACGTACCGGGTCCTGCGGGTCGCTGCCGTGGTAGCCCTCGCTGAACAGCAGATAAAGCGATCGCAGGACCGAATCTCGTCGGGTTTCAATGTCAGGCAGGTTCTCCACGTCGGGCAGCCGGCCCAGCTGACGCAGCCGGCCGCGACCCCGGTGCAGGCGTCTGTCGATGGTCTGGGTGTCGACCAGGAACGCCTGACCGATCTCCTTGGCGGACAAACCGCACAGCCACCGCAGGATCAGTGTCACGTGCGTCTCGCGGTTCAGGCCGGGATCGCAGACCGCGAACATCATCGCCAGCTGGCTGGCGCCCTCGGCGGCCGGAGCCAGTGCCGCCTCGATCGTGTCGGTCAGTGCCGTCGTCGTCGCCAGCTCGGGCAGGTACGAGCGCCGGCGCTGTTCGCGGCGGATGATGTCGATCGCCCGGTTGTGCGCGGCCCGGATGATCCACGCCTTAGGATCCTGCGGCAACCCGAAGCGCCAGGCCTGCATGGCACTCACGAGCGCGTCGTGTACGACGTCCTCTGCAAGCGGGATGTTCGACAGGCCCAGGACCCTGGTCAGCGCGCTGACCAGGTGCGCGTACTCCTTCCTGAACAGGTCCTCAACCAGCTCCGTAGATGACACGGCGGCGGGGGTTTCGTCCACGAGCGTCAGATCCGATAATTCCTGAACCGGCCGCACCTCGACCGAACCGCCGAACTCGTATGTCGGGCACGTGCGCGCCAGGTCGATGGCGTCTTCAAGGGAGGCCGCTTCGACGATGATGCTGCCGGTCACCAGATCCTTCGACTCGGCGTAGGGGCCGTCGGTGATCACGCGCTCGTGGCCTCTGACCGTGGCCCCTGGGTTGTCGAGTGCGGTGCCATTGTTGCGCGCCAGACCCTGCCGGGCCAGCTCATCGGACCAGCGATACCACTTCTCGACGTGGGCCTGAAGCTCCGAGGGCGACAGATCGTGCCGCGTGACAGCGCCGCCGCGGAAAATCAACATGAACTTGCTCCGCAGGGCACGTTCCTCGCTTCGAGGTTCCGCCATCATGACCTCCACCGTATCCGCAGGCCCGTTTCAGGTACGTCGGTCAGCGCAACGGTGAAGGTGCAGCGGCTGTTCCGCCCTGCGACCTTAAGGGCGTGGCCGGGTATCGCTGGCAGACCCGCGGAAGCAAGGCGAAGGCCTGGCGGCAATGACGGAATCCTCTCCCGCGGCCGACCAGCAGGGGCAGCGCTACCCGTTGTCCGTGACCCCGACCAGGACTGGAAGACCCTGTAACCTCGGCGGCGGCTAGGCGGACGGGTTAGCGCGCAATGCCGAAGGTGCAGGTGTGCCGTTCGGGTTGCGAAGCTGCGGTTGGGGGCCTCCTCTGAGGCGGTCGGCATGCCGGGGACATACGGGCGGCATCCCGCTGCGGAGTGCCTCGGAAGTCGTGCGCCTGTGGCACCGCCCATCGGAATGAGGATCACATGGCCAATCCCCTTAGACCAGAACCGTCCAGGGGGAGCGCGGCGCGAGCGCTGACGCCGGCGGAGCTGGGGCGGCTGCTGGCGGGGTGGAATAATACGACGGGGAACGTGCCTCAGGTCACCTTGCCAGAGTTGTTCGAGGCGCAGGTGGCCCGCACCCCGCGGGCGCCCGCTGTCGTCTACGGCGAACTCACGCTCACTTACGCCGAGCTTGATGAGCGGGCGAACCGGCTGGCCCGGTACCTGACCTCGCTGGGGGCGGGGCCGGAGCGGCTGGTGGCGGTTGCGTTGGAGCGCTCCGCCGGGCTGATGATCTCCTGGCTGGCGGTCGCCAAGTCGGGGGCGGCCTTCCTGACGGTAGACCCTGACTACCCGGCGGAACGGATCGCCTACATGCTCGGCGATGCGCGGCCGGACCTGGTGATCACGACGGTGGCGGCAGCGTCCTGTCTACCCGCGGATCCCGGGGGCGCCGTGCCGCGGATGGTAGTGGATGATCCGCTGCTCGCCACGGAACTGGCCCGGCACGCGACGACCCGGCCGGTGACGGGGAGGCGGCTGCGGCTGGCGCATCCTGCGTACGTGATTTACACGTCGGGGTCGGCGGGCCGGCCGAAGGGCGTGGTGGTGACGCACCGGGGGCTGGCGGGCCTGGCGGGGTCGATGGCGGCCGGGTTCGGGATCGGTGCGGGGTCGCGGGTGGTGCAGCTGGCGTCGCCGAGTTTTGATGCGGCGGTGATGGAGGTGCTGATGGCGTGGGGGGCGGGGGCTGCGCTGGTGGTGCCGGAGCGGGGGCCGCTGGCGGGGGAGAGTCTGGCTAGGGTGCTGGACGAGCTGCGGGTCAGTCATGCGCTGGTCATTCCGAGTGTCCTGGCGGGGGTGCCGGCGGGGCGGGTCGGCGGGCTTGAGTGCCTGGTTGTGGGTGGTGAGGCGTGCCCGGGGCGGCTGGTGGCTGAGTGGTCGGCGGGGCGGCGGATGGTCAATGCGTACGGGCCGACCGAGATAACGATTGCCGCGACGCTGTCGGGGCCGTTGTCGGGTGCGGGGGCGCCGCCGATCGGGCGTCCGGTGTGGAATACGCGGGTGTTCGTGCTGGATGAGGGGCTGGGGCTGGTGCCGCCGGGGGTGGCGGGGGAGCTGTATGTGGCGGGTGCGGGGCTGGCGCGGGGGTATCTGGGGCGGCCGGGCATGACGGGGGAGCGTTTTGTGGCGTGCCCGTTCGGTGCGGCGGGGGAGCGGATGTACCGGACCGGGGATGTGGCCCGGTGGGCTGTGGGGGTCCGGGGGGACGGTTCCCCCCGGTCAGATACCGGGGGTGAGCTGGAGTTCCTGGGCCGGGCTGATGATCAGGTGAAGGTGCGGGGGTTCCGGATCGAGCTGGGTGAGGTTGAGGCGGTGCTGGCCGGCCTGCCGGGCGTTGGGCAGGCCGCGGTGGCGGTGCGGGAGGACCGGCCGGGGGACAGGCGGCTCGCCGGGTATGTGGTGCCGGCTGGCGGGGCGGTGCTGGATCCGGCGGTGCTGCGGGTGGCCGCGGCGCGGGTGCTGCCCGGCTATATGGTGCCGTCGGCGGTGGTGGTCCTTGATGCGCTGCCGTTGTCGCCGGCGGGGAAGCTGGACCGGCGGGCGCTGCCGGCCCCGGACTACGCCGCCGCGGGTGCGGGCCGGGCCCCGGCCACTCCTGCCGAGCGGGTGCTGTGTGAGGTGTTCGGGCAGGTGCTGGGCCTGGACCGGGTCGGGGCCGATGATGATTTCTTCGGCCTGGGCGGGCATTCGCTGCTGGCGACCCGGCTGGTGTCGCGGATCCGGGTGGTGCTGGGGGTGGAGCTGCCGGTCCGGGCGGTGTTCGAGCACCCGACGCCCGCGTTGCTGGCCGGGGTGCTGGACGGGGCGGAGGCAGCCCGGCCGCCGCTGACCCGGGCTGTCTCGCGGCCGGAGCGGCTGCCGTTGTCGTTCGCGCAGCAGCGGCTGTGGTTCCTGGAGCAGTTCCACGGTCACGGCACCGCCTACAACCTGCCGTTCGCGTGGCGGCTGGCCGGGCAGCTGGATGCCGGGGCGCTGACCGACGCGCTGGGTGACGTGGTGGCCAGGCACGAATCGCTGCGGACCGTGTTCGGTGCCGAAGATGGTGAGCCTTTCCAGCGCATCATCGCTGCGGGGGAAGCCAGTGTGCCGGTTACGGTGGCGACCGCTTGTCATGCTGACCTTGCCGGGCTGATCGATGCGGCGGCCCGGTATGAGTTCGACCTGGCCAGCGAGCTGCCGATCCGGGCCTGGCTGTTCACTCTCGCGGAGCAGGAGCATGTGCTGCTCATGCTGTGCCATCACATCGCCGGTGACGGCTGGTCGATGCAGGTGCTGATGGCCGACCTGGGGACGGCCTATGCGGCACGCCGGGACGGCCGGGCACCGGACTGGGCGCCGCTGCCGGTGCAGTATGCCGACTATGCCTTGTGGCAGCGGGACCTGGTAGGCGGGGTGCTGGCGGGGCAGGTCGAGTACTGGAAGCGAGCGCTGGCCGGGCTGCCCGAGGAACTGGCGCTGCCGTCGCGCGGGCCGCGGCCCGCGGAACTGTCCCAGCGTGGCGGTGCGGTGCGGTGGCAGCTGGCTGATGCGGGGCTGCACGCTGAGCTGGCGGGGCTGGCGCGTGAGCATCAGGCGACGGTGTTCATGGTGCTGGTTGCGGGGCTGGCGGCGCTGCTGTCCCGGCTGGGTGCGGGGACTGACATCCCGCTGGGTGCCCCGGTGGCGGGGCGGACTGATGAGGCGGTCCATGACCTGGCCGGGTTCTTCGTGAATACGCTGGTGCTGCGCGCGGACCTGTCGGGCGACCCGAGCTTCGCCGAGGTGCTGGGCCGGGTCCGGGAGAGCGTGCTGGCCGCGCAGGCCCGCCAGGATGTGCCGTTCGAGCAGCTGGTCGAGGTGCTGAACCCGGCCCGGTCCCCGGCCCGGCATCCGCTGTTCCAGGTGATGATCGCCGATGAGGACGTCGGCGCGGTCGACTGGCGGCTGCCCGGCCTGCGGATCGCGGCGGAACCGGTCCCTGATGTGGCGGCCAGGTTCGACCTGACCCTGGGATTCCGGCAGCACCATGACGACGGCGGTACGCCGGCCGGGATCACTGCTTGCCTGGAGTATGCCGGGGACCTGTTCGACCGGGCCGCTGTGCAGGGCCTGGCGGGCCGGCTGACCTGGCTGCTGGGTCAGGCCGCGGGCCGTCCGCGGGACCCGGTCACCGGCCTGGAGATCCTCACCCCCGGCGAGCGTGACCGGCTCCTGGCCCAGTCGGACGGCGCGGGCCCGGCCGTACCGCGAGTAGCGGTGCCGGAGCTGTTCGGGGTGCAGGCGGCGCGGACGCCGGGTGCGGTGGCGGTGGTGTGCGGCGGGGTGTCGCTGACCTATGCGGAGCTGAATGCGCGGGCGAACCGGCTGGCCCGGTACCTGGTCTGGCTGGGGGCGGGTGCGGAGCGGCTGGTGGCGGTCGCGGTGCCGCGGTCGGCGGAGATGATCGTGGCGGTGCTGGCGGTGCTGAAGGCCGGGGCGGCGTACGTGCCGGTCGACCCGGGCTACCCGGCGGACCGCATTTCGTTCATGCTGGCCGATGCCGCCCCGGTCGCGGTGCTGACCACCAGCGCGGTGGCCGGGGCCGTGCCCGGCGGGGTCCGCCGGGTCGTCCTGGACGACCCCGCCATCATGGCCGTCGTCGCGGGCCTGGACGGGACAGACCCGGCTGTCCCGGTGGCGATGGCGGGCGGTGCTTACGTGATCTACACGTCGGGGTCGACCGGGCGGCCGAAGGGCGTCGTGGTCGAGCACCGTGCCATGGCCGGGCTGCTGTGCTGGGCGCGGGCCGAGTTCACCGCCGCCGAGCTGGCCAGGGTGCTGGTCTCGACGTCGCTGAGTTTCGACGTGTCGGTCTTCGAGATCTTCGCCCCGCTGCTCTGCGGCGGCACCATCGAGGTGGCCGGGGACCTGCTGGCGCTGGCCGGCGGCGGGACCCCGTGGCACGGGACCTTGGTCAGCGGTGTGCCGTCGGCACTGTCGCAGGTGCTGGCGGTGCCCGGCGCCGGCGCCCGGGCGCGGACGGTGGTGCTGGCCGGGGAGGCGCTCACCGGCCGCGCCGCCGCGGCGATCAGCGCGGCGGTGCCCGGCGCTGAGATCCGCAACATCTACGGCCCGACCGAGGCGACGGTCTACGCCACCGCCTGGCGCGCCGGCCCGGCCGGCGTCGCGGCCGCCGGGAACCCGCCGATCGGGCGGCCGGTGCAGAACATGCGGGCGCTGGTGCTCGATGAGCGGCTGCGGCTGGTGCCGGCCGGGGTGGCGGGGGAACTGTACCTGGCGGGCGGGCAGCTGGCCCGCGGCTACCTGGGGCGGCCGGGCATGACCGGGGAGCGGTTCACCGCGTGCCCGTTCGGGGAATCTCAGACCGGGGGGACCGCCCCCCGGACCCCCCGGGGAGAGCGGATGTACCGGACCGGGGACCTGGCCCGGTGGAACCCGGACGGGCAGCTGGAGTACCTGGGCCGGGCCGATGACCAGGTGAAGATCCGCGGGTTCCGGATCGAGCTCGGCGAGGTCGAGGCCGTCCTCGCCGCGCAGCCCGGCGTCGCCCAGGCCGCGGTGGTGGTGCGGCAGGACCGGCCCGGGGACAGCACGCTGGCGGCCTATGTGGTCCTGGCGGCGGGCTGTCAGCTGGAGCAGGCCGCGCTGCGCGCCGCTGCCGCCGCTGTCCTGCCCGGCTACATGGTGCCCGCCGCGGTCGTGATCTTGGACCGGCTGCCGCTGACCGCCAACGGGAAACTCGACCGCCGCGCCCTTCCCGCCCCCGGTTACGCCCCGGCACCGGGACGGACGGCCCGGCGACCCCGCGGGAACGGGTGCTGTGCGAGGTGTTCGGGCAGGTGCTGGGCCTGGACCAGGTCGGGCCCGATGATGACTTCTTCGGCCTGGGCGGGCATTCGCTGCTCGCCACCCGGCTGGTGTCCCGGATCCGGATGGTGCTGGGCGCCGAGCTGCCGGTCCGGGCGGTGTTCGAGCACCCCACGCCCGCCGCGCTGGCCGTGGTGCTGGACGGCGCGGAGGCAGCCCGGCCGCCGCTGGTCCCGATGCGGCGGCCGGAACGGCTGCCGTTGTCGTTCGCGCAGCAGCGGCTGTGGTTCCTGGAGCAGTTCAACGGGCCTAGTACGGCCTATAACGTGCCCTGGGCGTGGCGGCTGGACGGGCGGCTGGATCTTGCGGCGCTGACCGACGCACTGGGCGATGTCGTGGCCCGGCATGAGTCGCTGCGCACGGTGTTCGCGGTCGATGGCGGGCAGCCATGTCAGCACGTCATCCCCGCGGGGGAAGCCAGCGTCCCGGTGACGATCACCACCGCTCGTTCGGAGGAACTGGACGGCCTGATCGGCGCGGCGGCCGGATATGAGTTCGACCTGGCCAGCGAGCTGCCTATCCGGGCATGGATGTTCACCCTCGCGGCTGAGGAGCATGTGCTGCTGCTGCTGTGCCACCACATCGCGAGTGACGGCTGGTCCATGCAGGTGCTGATGGCCGACTTGGCGGCGGCATACCAGGCCCGCCGGGACGGCCGCGCACCGGACTGGGCGCCGCTGCCGGTCCAGTACGCCGATTACGCGCTATGGCAGCGGAACCTGCTCGGCGGAGACGACGGGGACGGGATGCTGGCCGGGCAGGTCGACTACTGGCAGCAGGCGCTGGCCGGGCTGCCCGAGGAACTGACGCTGCCGTTCGACCGGCCGCGCCTGGCTCTGCCATCCCAGCGTGGCGGTGCGGTCAGATGGCAGCTGGCCGATGCGGGCCTGCACGCTGAGCTGGCCGGGCTGGCGCGTGAGCATCAAGCGACCATCTTCATGGTGCTGCACGCCGGGCTGGCCGCGCTGCTATCCCGGATGGGAGCCGGGACCGACATCCCGCTGGGCGCCCCGGCGGCGGGGCGGACCGACGAAGTCATGCACGACCTGGTCGGTTTCTTCGTGAACACACTGGTGCTGCGCGCTGACCTGTCCGGCGATCCCAGCTTCGCCAAGCTGCTGGACCGGGTCCGGGAAACGGTGCTGGCGGCCCAGGCCCGCCAGGACATGCCGTTCGAGCACCTGGTCGAGGTGCTGAACCCGGCTCGGTCCCCGGCCAGGCATCCGCTGTTCCAGGTCATGATCGGCGACGAGGATATCGCCGTGGTGGACTGGCGGCTGCCCGGGCTGCGGATCACGGCTGAGCCGGTACCCGACGTCAGCGCCAAGTTCGACCTCACCCTGGGATTCCGGCAAAACCATGACGCTGACGGCGCCCCGGCCGGCATCGATGCCTCCTTCGAGTATGCCGAGGACCTGTTCGACGCCGTCACCGTGCAGGGCCTGGCCGGCCGGCTGACCCGGCTGCTGCGCCAGGCCGCCCGCGATCCCGGCCGCCGGGCGGGTGAGTTTGACCTGATCACCAGTGCCGAGCACCAGCTGCTGGCAGGCTGGAATGATACGGCGCGGGACGTGCCCCAGGCCACCGTGCCGGAGCTGTTCGAGCAGCAGGCCGCCCGCACCCCGCACGCTCCCGCTGTCATCGGCGGCGGCACGGAGCTGACTTACGGCGAGCTGAACGCGCGGGCCAACCAGCTGGCCCGGCACCTGATCACCCTGGGCGCGGGCCCCGAGCGGCTCGTCGCCATCGCCATGCCCCGCTCCCCCGACATGATCGTCGCGATGCTCGCCGTGCTCAAGTCAGGCGCGGCCTATGTCCCGGTCGACTCCGGCTACCCGGCCGACCGGATCGCGTTCATGCTGGCCGATACCGGGGCGGCAGTCGTGCTCACGGTGAGTGGCCTGACCGGTTCGCTGCCTGCCGGGGCGGCCGCACTGGTCCTGGATGACCCCGCGGTCGCGGAGGTGATTTCGCGCTACCCTGCCGGCGATATCGGTGACGGGGAGCGCGGCGGGCTGCTGGATCCGGCTCACCCGGCGTACGTGATCTACACTTCGGGATCCACCGGGCGGCCCAAGGGGGTGATCATCACCCATGCGGGCCTGGTGAACTACCTGGCGCGGGTCCGGCTGGCCTACCCGGACCTGGCCGGGGTGACGGCGCTGGTCTCGCCGGTGTCGTTCGACGGGAGCGTGACCGCGCTGTACGGCTGCCTGCTGTCGGGCGGGCGGCTGTGCCTGGGCGCGGTGGATGAGGAACTGCCGGCGCTGGCCGCCGCGGCTGGCGGGTTCACGTTCCTGAAGGCGACGCCCAGCCACCTTCCGCTGCTCGCCCGGCTGCCCGCGAGCTGCGTTCCGTCTGGCGCGCTGATGGTCGGCGGGGAGGCGGTGCCGGCCGCGTTGCTGCGCGAATGGCACCAGCGGCATCCCGGGCTGGGTCTGGTCAACCAGTACGGGCCGACCGAGGCGACGGTAGGTTGCCTGGACTACCCGATGGGCCCGTGTGACACGGTCCCTGACCCGGTGCCGGCCGGCCGGTGTGGAATACCCGGGTGTTCGTGCTGGATGAGCGGCTGGGGCTGGTGCCGCCGGGGGTGGCGGGGGAACTGTACGTGGCGGGCGGGCAACTGGCGCGTGGGTACCTGGGCCGGGCGGGGCTGACCGGGGAGCGGTTCGTGGCGTGCCCGTTCGGGGTGGCGGGAGAGCGGATGTACCGGACCGGGGACCTGGCCCGGTGGAATCAGGACGGGCAGATCGAGTACCTGGGCCGGGCCGATGATCAGGTGAAGGTGCGGGGGTTCCGGATCGAGCTGGGCGAGGTCGAGGCGGTGCTGGCGGGCTTGGACGGCGTGGGCCAGGCGGCGGTGGCGGCGCGGGAAGACCAGCCCGGGGATAAGCGGCTGGCCGGGTACGTGGTCCCGGCGGCCGGGGTGGCCCTGGATCCGGCGGGGTTGCGGGAGGCATGCGGGCAGGTGCTGCCCGGGTACATGGTGCCTGCCGTGATCATGGTGCTGGACGCGCTGCCGCTGAACGCTAACGGCAAGCTGGACCGGCGGGCACTGCCGGCCCCGGAGTATGCCGCGGGCGGCGGCCGGGCCCCGGCCAGCCCCAGGGAGCAGGCGCTGTGCGAATTGTTCGCGCAGGTACTGGGCCTGGACCTGGACCGTGTCGGGGTCGAGGACAGCTTCTTCGACCTGGGCGGGCACTCCCTGCTCGCGGCGGTGCTCGTCGCCCGGCTCGCGGACCGGCTCGGCGTAAAGGTCAGCCTGAGAACCTTCATGAGCAACTCGTCCGTCCGCGCCATCGACGGATACCTGAACCGTCAGCACGCGTGAGCTTAGAGCTGCCGCCAGTCCTGGTCGGGGTTGCGGGCGGCGCTGGCCAGGATTCGCTTGAACCCGGCGGTCCAGCTCTTCACCGTGCTCGCCTCGAATTCGTCGAGGTTGAAATGCACACTGCCGCTCAGGGAGCCGCCCGGCTGCATGCTCAGGTGCCACTCCGTGCCGCTGAGGATGTCGGAGCTCTCGGCCTCCTCCAGCAAGGTTTCGTCTATCTCCCTGGCCCCCTCGGCGATGGGGAGGATCATCTCGCCGTACTGAGACGGCGTTTGCAAGATGAAGAACCGCGACATCCGCGTGTCCTCGCGCGACCTGATGAAGTCAGGAAATTCCTGCTCGATCACGCTGGCCGGCAGCTCGTGCGCCATGGCGTCGATGAACGTCTCCCTGGTTTTCATGACAACATCGCGGAAGCTCGTGCAGTCAGCGATCTCGGTCCGGAACGGCACGACGTTGAGGAACAACCCCATAGTGTTCTGGAACTCAAGCTCGTTCCGGCCCGCGGTGACCGCGTTTACCGTCAGGTCGGTAGCGCCGGTGATCTGGTTCGCGAGCACGTAGCCAGCCGCGAGCATGACCATGAACAGGGTGCCTCGGGTGGCGTTTGCGAGAACGGCCGCGGCGGCCATGGTGTCAGCTTCGACGCTGTAGACGTGCAGCGAGTACGGCCTGGAATACCTCTCCGGGTGCCCGTGGTCGTTCGGCATGACGAATTCCCGCGCTCCGTCAAGTTTGCCTGGCCCAGTATCTCAGCGCTCCGTCGTCGGTCGTGCTGGCGGCGCTGGCCCGCTGCCACTCGGCATACTCGCGGTACTGCCGCATCTCCGCCAGCTTCGGCGGGGTGCCACTGACCCTGGCCGCGTAGAAAGCCCCGAGGTCGTGGAGGATCACCTGGATCGACCAGCCGTCAGAGACCGAGTGGTGGACCGTCAGGAACAGGACGCTGTCCCGGTCGTCGAACTGGCAGAGCAGCGCGCGCATCAGCGGCACCTCGCGCGCGCTGAGCGTGCCGGCCTGCACCTCGACGATCAGCTCGTGGATGACCATGTCCCTGGACTTGCCGCTCTGCTGGCCGCTGGCGGGCGGCAGGTCCCTGACCTCCAGCGGCACCCGGCACGGCGGGCACACCAGCTGGCAAGGAGGATCGGCGTCCCTTACCACCAGGGTGCGCAGCAGCTCATGGCGCGCGACCACGTCGTCGAGTGCGCCCTGGAGCACCGCGAGATCTACCGGACCGGTGACGCGCAGCGCGGACACTATCAGGTACCGGCGGCCGAACGGTCCGCCGTCGTCACCTGTGTCAATGGTGACGAACCGTTCCTGCGTGACAGACAGCGGATACCTCTGCCCGTCAACGTTCACCGTCCATGTCGCGTCCTGCGTGAACTACTGGCCGGTGCCGGCACACCCTCACGCTCGCAGCGCGGCAAAGGCCGCCGCACCTCGCCGGTTGCGAGGCCTGAAATCCGGAATGCTCGGAGACGGACAGATGAGCGGCGCGTCACGGACGGGCGATGTCACAGCCGGAGGCGAGAATCGCAACTAGGGACATGAGCATTGAGGCAAAAGCACCGATGCGGAAGCGACCGGTCGCGGTGAGGGCGCGGTTGAGCGGACGGCCGCCGAGCGTGCCGCTTGAGGAATTCGAGCACGTGTACCTGCGCGACGTCGATGTCCTCATGGGCTACTTCGCGCGCCGGTGCCGCGATCCGCAGACGGTCGCCGATCTCACCTCCGAGACGTTCGTCCGGGCCGTGGATAGCTTCGCCAGGTTCGACCCTGGCCGGGGATCGGACCGGGCTTGGCTGTTCGGCATCGCCGCCCGCGTGTTCGCCCAGCGCCGGCGCTCGTCGCCGTCGACGTCCCCGCGGGCACAGACCACGTCGTGTTCAGCTTCCACGGGTACGGCGACTACCCGGAGTTGCTCGCGCTGAGCGGCCTCACCCTCGCCATGATCGCCGTCGCGCCGGTGTGCGCGCGGCGCGCGAGGCGGCGCCGCGACGCTAAGAGACCAGCCTGTGCCAGCCAGTTACAGTGCGTCCGGGTCGTCCGAGCTCTCACCACACCCGCTGGGCACGGGCTGAAATTCGTTGACAACCTTTTCGGTGGGAT
This sequence comes from Bryobacterales bacterium, assembly GCA_963698105.1. Lineage (GTDB taxonomy): Bacteria > Acidobacteriota > Terriglobia > Bryobacterales > Bryobacteraceae > Palsa-187. The sequence goes on along the minus strand of CAVOPN010000009.1, from coordinate 1,015,424 downwards.
CGGCCTCTAGGCAAGTGTGACCACTGGAAGCTGGCGGCGATGAGTCGCGCCGAAGAGGAGTACCGGGAGTTCGTCGGTAGCCGCGCGGCTTCGCTGCATCGCACCGCATATCTGCTGTGCGGCGACTGGCATCTGGCCAGCGACCTGGTACAGGAGACGTTCGTCCAGGCCTTCCGTCATTGGCGGCGGGTGCAGCGGGCCGGCAACCAGAACGCCTACGTCAGGCGGATCCTGATCAACGAGTTCAAGCGGCACTGGCGTCGCTATGGCCAGATGCCCGTGCGGGCCGGCACCGACCGCTCCGAGTTCGCCGTCCCCGACGTCTGTGATGAGGTCGTCAACCGCGCCGATCTGCTGCGCGCCCTGTTGACCCTCCCGGCCCGGCAGCGGGCCACCGTCGTCCTTCGCTACCTGGAGGGGATGAGCGAGCGGGAAACCGCTGCGGTCATGCGGTGCAGTGAGGGGACCGTGAAGAGCCAGACCGCCCGGGCGCTGAACACGCTCGGAGGCTGCCTGAAACACAAGGAGCTGCCACTATGAATTCCCCGGCCGAACAGCACCTGGGCGCGGCGTTCCGCGACCTGGTCGCAGAACAGCCCTTCACCCCGGACGTGCCGGCCATCGAGCATCGCGTCCGGCAGGCCCGCCGCCGCGACCGGATCGTCCGGGGCGGCATCGGTGCCGGCGTCGTCGCGGTCGCGGCGGCGGCGGCCGTCGGCGTGGCCAGCGCCGTTCCGTCCGCGCCGGCCCGGACGGCCCGGGCCGGCGGTGCGCACCCGGCCAATGCCGGCGCACCGGCTTCGCCGGCCGGGTCGGCCGGTGCCCAGCCGCCACTGGTGAAGCTGGCCGCCGACCTGGCCGCCGCGCCGCGGCCGGCCGGCGACGCCACGCTGGTGGAACGCGAGACGGCCGCACCGGGCCACGCGAGCATCAACGTCTGGGACCTGTACACCGACAACGGCCGGTACTTCTTCTCCCAGGCCGAGGCCGGCCTGCCGGCACAGGTCAAGGAGAACAACAACCAGGGCGACGGCCAGTTCGGACGGGAGGTCGCCGCAGCGGCCTACGCGGTGACCGGCGACCTGGACACCGCCGCGCTGAAGATGGCCTGGCCCTACCCGACCCCGGTCCCTGCCTGGCTCTCGGCGCAGGTCAAGAACATGCCGGCCGGCGGGACGCAGATCGACAACTACGTGTGGGAGAACTGCGAGGACGCGCTGGTCGCGGGTTCCGGCAACCCCCAGGTGCGAGCCGGCGTGCTGCGCCTGGTATCCGCGCTGCCCGGCATCACCGTCACCCACGGCACCGCTGCCGGCCAGCCCACGCTCACCCTCACCGCTGGCGCGGCCGAGCTGGGGTACCCGGGGACCAGCAAGGCCGGCCCCAAGGCCGGCACGGGGCCGGCCTACCAGGAGGCGATCACCATCAACGCCGGCACCGGTATCCCGCTCCAGGTCGCCAGCGGCCCGGCCGGCAAGGTCACCGGCACCGTCACCTACGTGGTGACCCGGGTCAACCTGGCCGGCATCGCCGCCGGCAAGTTCTGACCCCGCCGTACCGGCTAACGACCCCCGGCCAGACCACACCCTGGCCGGGGATCGCCCCTTTTCGGCGGTTCCGCAGCATTGGCAAACAGATGATGTCCGAGGACCGAGTCGCGACTTACTTACATAACCCCGATCGCGCTGACCGCTGAGTTCGTGCTCGGCTGCGCTCGATAACGATGGCGGATCAGACTACTCAAGCTGTTTCGCTGGGTCGGGATGGAGTTCGGCCCGGTCGCGCCGTCCCCTCGGGCAGCGCCAGGCATAGGGAACAGACCTCTTGACGAACCACGGTCGTTGCTTAGTCCCGCCGACGGCCTACCGGCGAAACGCGGCTCGGGTTGCGGCGGCGGTGGAGCTGAAGTACTGGGGTGGATGGATGAAGCCCCACTCGCGGAACCGCACGCCGTCAGTGACGGCACGTCGGTAGCCGAAGCAGGCGAGGTAGAGCGTCCGGATGTACATGACCGCCTCGAGCCTGCCGAGTTCGTCGTCGGTCGGCTCGACGTGCCGCCGGTAGGCGCTGACGGCAGCATCGATGCACTCCTGGTTCGGCAGGCGCGGGTTCCACGAGCCCGTGCCCCAGATCAGGTAAGCGAAGTCAGCGAGGCGCGGTCCGCGCCCTGACGCCTTCCAGTTGATCGCGACCGGCCCTTGTCCGCTCAGGACGGCGTGATCGGGGGCGTGGAGGAGGTTTCCGTGCAGCAAGCCCTCCGGAAGGCCGTGACCGTCGTCAGCCGAGCGCACCTTTTCCCTGAGCCGCTCGAATCGCTCGCGCTCGGCGGCCGCGACCTTTGTATCCACGGCGTCGAGAAACGACAGGGCCGCCAGCAGGTCCTGACGCGGGCTGCCCTCACGGCTGGGGTCCTCACCGCTCGCTCCGCCCGGGCGGCCCGCGGAGTCGTCGTACGGCAGCGCGTGCAGCCGTCCGAGCAGCTCACCCATCATGGCGAACTTCTCCGCACCGTCGGGGAGCGGGACGCCTTCAACGAACCGCGTCACGAGGACCGCGCTGCCATCGAAGTCAGATACCGCATCGTCGGCCGCAAGGCGCTCGGCGGGATAGTCCTGCCGCGCCAGGAACCGCAGGATTGCGGCGTCGCCCTCGACACTTGCCCTGGGACGAGCCGGCGGAAAGGCTCGTGCGATCCACGGGCTGCCGTCATTGCGGTCGATGCGGAAGACGTAGGTCTTGTGCACGCTGAGCTTCGTCGCCGCGACCGGGTCAATGCCATAGCGATCCCGGAGATGAGCGAGCAGCCGCTCGCCAACTGGCTCGTGGTGCATTCGCGCACCGAGACCCTCGAGATTCGTCAGCGCCTCGGTGTAGCGCTGCCCGGTCTCCCCGGCGTGGCGCCGGACAACCTTCTTGAAGCTGGCGTCCCTGGTCACGGGCAAGCCTCCCCTTGACACCCTCGTCCCCCAGCGACGCGGTGCAGGAAGATGGCCTGTGACATTGACGACCGAGAGGGCGATCCCCTTCGCCAATGGAACCCCGGCTGGAGCAGATGTTCCACAGCTCGGCGACCGGTCGCCGCCGTGATCAGACTCTTCCTCAGGCGCCCGGTCTTCGTCAAGTGCTTCACCCACGATTGCGGTACGCCGACCTCTAGACGCCATCGAGCAGGGCGATAGGACCAGCATGCGAAATTGGCAGGCGTTAGTCCTCGGACACAGTCTCGCCTGGGGAATCGTGACGATCAGGAACCCGGGGCGTCGCCATGTCCGGAAGATGCCCGCAGCGCAGCTGTCAGCAATGCGACCAGCGCTTCGAGCTGCACGTCGGCCGACGAGGAGACCTCCTCGTCCGACCCGTCCAGCGCCCGGGCGGCAAGCCCCGCCTTGCTGTCGATCAGCTCGGCGATCCGGGCGTCGATAGTCTGCGCGGCGATGATGCGCCACGCGGTAACCGGTTCCGCCTGCCCGATGCGGTGGCTGCGGTCGATGGCCTGGGTCTGCTCCGCGTCGGTCCAGGACAGCTCGGCCAGCACGATGTTCGAGGCGACCTGCAGATTCAGGCCCACGCCAGCCGCGGTCAGCGAGCACACCGCGACCGCGACATCCGGGTCGTTCACGAAGGCGTCGATGTTCGACTGCCGGGCCGTGGGCGTCTGGTCGCCGCGGATCGAGGAGAAGCGCACTCCCTGCCGAGCGAAAATCTCTTGGGCGGCGTCCATCACGTCGACGTGCTTGGCGAAGAAGACGACTTTGCCGACGCTGCGGGCCAGCTGCGTCGCGTAGTCCGCCGCCAGTTCGGCCTTCGCCTGGCCGATGCGCCGCATCATGGTGAACACGTTCTCGCCGGACTGCGCAGCCGTGGCGTCCTTCAGCTCCGACCGGGCCACCCGGCGGACGAGGTCGTGGTCGATACCCCCGGCGCCGGCGTCAGAGGAGCGGTTCGCGAGCGCGGTCTCGTACCGCGCCATCATCCGGCCGGCGAGCTCCCGCTCTGCGGCCCGGATCGACCGGCCGGCCCGGCCGTCCAGTTCGACGGGGAGGTCGGCGATGCGGCGGGCGGGGATGTCGGCGGCCACATCGAGCTTGCGGCGGCGCACGATGCCGAGGTCGATCACGCACTGCCGCGCCGAGGCGTAGAAGCCCCGGTCGGCGGGCGTCAGGCCGGTGTCCTCGAGCGCGTCCGCAAGCTCGTCCAGGGGCTTGCTGTCGTCGATCCAGCCGAGGAACTGCCAGATCGCCCGGAAGTCCTCGATGTCATTGATCAGCGGGGTGCCGGTCAGCGCCATTAGCAGGGGCCGTGCCGCACGGGACCGGATTCGGCTGGAGAGCGCGAGGACGCGCTGTGAGCGCTGTGAGGTCTTGTTCTTGATGAAGTGGGCCTCGTCCACGACCATGCCACGGAAGTCGAAATCGCCGAGCCAGCCCATGTGCCGGTCGAGCACTTCGTAGTTGAGCACGACGATGTCGGCGAAGCCGTCGACAGCCTCGCCGTCGCCCTGCACCACGGTGGCGGGGCGGCGAGGCGTCCAGCGGGCCGCCTCACGGGCCCAGTTGGTCTTGACGACGCTCGGCACGACGACGAGCAGCGGGTAGGCGTTCGCCGCTTCCGCGGCGAGCAGCGCCTGGGCCGTCTTGCCCAGACCCGGCTCATCGGCGAGCAGGAACGTCCGGTGACCGGCCGCGGCCGCGGCGACCAGCTGCCCCTGGTGCGGCATCAGCTCCAGGCCCGCCGGGGTGAACCGTGCAGTCGGCGCCGGGAGCGCCATGCAAGCCGGGGCTCCACCGCCGGCGCGCTCGAAAGAACTCAGCAGCGGGCCGAGCAGTTCCCAGCCGGCCAGGCGGCGCGGACGGGAGATGCGCTGCTGCCGAACGCCGGAGAAGTCGGGGGGGAGAAAGGGATTCGCCAGCTGCCGGGAGATCACAGACTGCGGGACGACCCGCCGCTCGGGGCCGGGGGAAGGTGTAGCGGTTTTCGCCGGCGCGATCTCTTCGGGCGTCGGTTCGATGCCGAGGTCCCGCAGTATCTCCCGCTTGAGCGACCTGGCCGCGTCGGAGACGCCGGAGTCCTCGGCGAGCAGTGCCAGTAGCCCAGCGTCCTGGACGGCGGTCGTCGCGAGGATGGCCGCGATGCCGTCCAGGCGCTTGAGCTGCTCAGCCCGGCGACTTCCGGTTCCGGGCGCAGCCCGGACGCGGGCGCGCTCGTCCCGCAGCAGCAGGGCGACGGCCTGGAACTTCGCGCGTACGGCCGGCGTCACGCGGCCGCGCCGAGCAGCCGCCTCGACCTCACCGGCGGTCCGGGCGAGCACCGAGACGACGTCGCCGCGGTGGCGGACATGCCGCTCTTTCCGCGGGACGGTACGGCGAGCGCCCGTCTGGCGCTGGCCTGGTCGAGCCACAGACTTCTCCTATGGAATGCCGGGGCACCGTGGCCATGGCAGCATGCCACACAGTCCCGCGGCCGGGGCGAGGAACGTCCCAGCACAAGGCCTGATGCTTCGAACACCGAGCCGTCCTGCGGATCCCCGTTGATCAACGCGGCCGGCCCCTGCAAGCGTCTCACACGGACCCGGAGTCGCATGCGGGCGGGCTGGTCACCACGGCACGGGGAACCTGTCGCCGAGACGACCGTGCCCAGGTTCTTGGGCACCGCCCATGTTAACGCATGCGAGGGCGCATAATTCCCGGGCGCACAGCGGGCGAACGTCCTCCACCGCCGCGGACAGGGTCAAACGCCAGGGCCTGATGTGAGACTTGGCTCTGCTCGGGTGGTCAGCCGCAGCCGTGAACTCGGTTAAAAGCTGTCCCGTAAATGATCTCCACTCGGCGGCCGGTTCGGCGCTACCGCACTGTCATGGCGCTGCTCGTGGCGGACGAGTCAGGCGGGAACGAGGAGCAGCCAGGCCGGGCAGTCGCGAAGCGCTAGCATCGCGCGGTCAGGATGCTGATACGGGCGATGAGGGATCTGGTGTGGGCGGCGTGGCGGCCGGACCGCTCGGGGCCATCGTGATGATCTGCGGGCAACGGGCCGGCACCCTCAGCAGAAAACGTAGCCCTGACTGGTGCCCTTGTACGTGCACGAGCCGAGCGTGGTGCCATTCTGATTCCGCAGGATCGCCGTGTCCCCGGTGTTGTTCCAGATGTACCAGGAATGGTTCCAGTACCGATCGGTCTGCGTACCAGTGCCGTGGCCGGTGTGGATGGTCACGTATCCGTGCGGCTTGATCGTGTACGAACCGAACACGAATACGTGCCCGGCCTTGTCGCGGAGCGTCCAGTGGGCCAGGTTAATGCTGGCGGACGAGGTGTTGTGCAGCTTCACCCACTCCTGGTTCAGGCTCGTGTCGCCGCCGTAGTCCGGACCCGGTGAGTTGTACCAGATCTCGTAAATCTGCATCCGGTACGTCGCGGCCTGCGCTGCCACGCCCGAGGCCATCGTGAGGCCAAGCGTCATGGCCAACCCCGCCAGCCCGGTCACGACAAATGTACTTATTTTTCGCATTTCTCCCCCTCGCAGAATTTATCGCCAGTGAATCTGACCCAACCGGCAAAGACTAGCATATCGAACCGCCAAGTTCTGCGCACAACTCGTCTCGTGCAAAGCATCTGCGCGGGTACTTACGCGGGGAGCAACACGCCTTCGCTATATCCGTGTCTCGCTATCTCGCGTTCCGGCACGACAAGCGGCTGACCTCTTTGCATTTCATTCATTGCGGCCGTGCGCGGGAATGCGCGCCCATGCCGCATTTCTGGTGGGGTCGCCGGGGCTGGGCACTTCTGCTGGCCGCGCAGCGCCGGGCGAGGCCAGCGTTTCCGCGGAAACGCCCGGCGCAATTGCGTGAACGTTTCCGCGGAAACGGCAAGCCCGCGGCGTTCCGGTCCTTGCGGCTGTTCCCCTGCGGAAACATTTCTCGTCCCAGGAGTCGAGCCGCATCTTGGGGTCCAGGCCGGCGGCGCGGGCGCGCAGCGTGATATGAACGCGGATCGCCGACGGCAACTGCTGGGCTAGGACGTAGCTCCCTGCGCAGTCATCGATCTGGCGTGCTGCTGCCGGGGTTCATGCTGTCCGGTAGCTGGCTGAACCAGCGCAGCACCGCCGTCTCGTAGCCGATTGCGAACGCTAGGGTCACCCGCTGTTCGGCGGGCAGGCCCGCTGCTGCGAGCTGCCGGTCCAGGGACCGGCAGTCCTCCAGCCGGCGCCGGTGAAGGGCGCGGTGGCCGGACAGCATGGACTGCAGCCGACCGGGGTCGATCGCGTCGGCGAAGGTGAGCCGCAGCAGTAGCGGGATCCGCAGGTTCTCCGGTTCGGGGCTGGTGTTGACCCAGGTGCGGAACGCGGCCCGCCCGGCAGGGGTGAGCCGGAAGGGCTGGCGGTCGCGGGGCCCGGCCTGGCCTCGCTCGAGCAGCCCGCGGCCGGCGAGGGCGGCCAGTTCCCGGTACACCTGGCTGCGGGTCATCGTCCAGAAGCCGCCGATCATCTTTTCGGCTGCTGCCACCAGGTCGTAGCCGGAGAGCGGGCCGTCGCGTAGCAGCCCGAGTAGCGCGCCTGCGGTCGCGTTCAGCCGGTCGTCCATCTCGGATGCCTCCCTTGACCGTCCAATGTAGACCGTCCATAGTGGACTATTAGCGGGAGACTCGGGTGCCGCTGCACCGGCACCAGACGGCTCACTTAGGAGGACAGTTCCGCATGGGATTGCCACGATTGAATGCTCCACCACAGCCGCGGTCGTACCGCCGCGTCGCCGCGCTTCCCGTGCTCCTGGCCGCCCTGGGCCTGGTGGCAGCCGGAGGACCCCAGGCCAGCGCCGCCAGCGGGGCAAGCTGCTCTGCCAGCTACGGCACGCAGGCTCAGTGGTCCGGCGGGTTCGTCTCCATGGTCACCCTGTCCAACACCGGCACCACCGCGCTCACCGGCTGGACGGTGACGTTCACGTTCCGCGGCGACCAGACGGTGACGTTCCAGTGGGGTACCACCGCGACCCAGAGCGGCGAGTCCGTCACCGCGGCCAATCTGAGCTATGACGCCTCCGTCGCAGTAGGAGGACACGCGTGGTTCGGCTTCAACGGCGCGTGGAGCAGCAGTGACGCCCCACCCGCCAGCCTTACCTGCACCCCGGCCAACTGAACACGGTGCACCTCAAACCCCGCGGGACCCGGCCCGGCAAGGCACACGCCCTCTGCTGCTCGGGTCGGGCGGCGGAGGACAGGAGATTACCCGGGCGCGGCCCGGGCCTGCGCCACAGTGACCCGCAGTCGTGCACGCGGGCTACGCGCGGCCGCGGGCGCCGCGGTGACTGGGCCTGCCGGGCTGCCCGTGCCCGGTTGCGCCTTGGCCGGGCTTTACCGGGGTCCGCGGTCCTGGGGCTGCTGGCGTTCTTGGTCGGCCGGGCGGGCGGCGGTGGCGGGACCGGGGTGCCGGAGGCGGCCAGCCGCCGGACCAGCGGGTGCCCGGCCGCCACGTCGTGCCGGCCGGCTGCGATGCCCGCCTCGCGGTGCAGTTTTTGCAGGTCGCGGACTTGATCGTGGTCGACGAGCGCGACTACCTGGCCTTGTGCGCCGGCCCGGGCTGTCCGGCCGGATCGGTGCAGGTAGTCCTTGTGGTCCGCGGGCGGATCGAACTGCACAACCAGGTCGACGTCGTCGATGTGAATGCCGCGGGCAGCGACGTCGGTGGCCACCAGCACCCGCGGATGCCCTGCCGCGAAACCATCCAGCGCACGCTGCCGCTGATTCTGGTTCCGGTCCCCGTGGATGACGGCCGTATCGGTGCCGGCCCTGGTCAGCTGCTTGGCCAGCCGGTCCGCGCCGTGCTTGGTGCGGACGAAGAACAACGTGCGGCCGGGCCGCCCGGCGATCTCGGCGGCGACCTGGACCTTGTCGTGCTGGCTGAGGATGAGCATGCTGTGTTCGGCTGGCGTGGCGCCGGCGGGTGCGGGGACGGCATGCACCGCCGGGTCCCCGGCATACGCGGTGACCAGCCTGGCCACGTCCCGGTCCAGCGTCGCGGAGAAGAACATGCACTGCCCGGCGGGCGGAACCTGGTCCATGATCGTGGTGACGGCTGGCAGGAACCCGAGATCAGCCATGTGATCCGCCTCGTCCAGCACGCTGATCTCGACGCCGCCGAGGGTACATGCCTTCCGCTCAAGCAGGTCGAGCAGCCGTCCCGGCGTCGCCACGATCACGTCGGCGTACCGCACCCGGTCGATCTGCCGGCCGATCGGCACGCCGCCGTAGACGGTGGTGACATCGACACCGATGCCTCGGCCCAGCTGCGCGAGCACGTCGGCCACCTGCCTGGCCAGCTCGCGGGTCGGCACGAGGATCAGGCCGAGCGGCGTCTTAGGCTGGCGGCCGGCCGCGGCGGCGCGGCCGGCCAGCCGGTTCAGCAGCGGGAGGCCGAAGGCGAGTGTTTTACCGGACCCGGTCTGCGCCTTGCCCAGCACGTTGCGGCCCGCCAGCGCGTCCGGCAGCACACGGGCCTGGATCGCGAACGGCTCGGTGATGTCGCGTTCCGCGAGGGCGGCGACCAGGCGTCCGTCGAGGCCGAGCCCGGCAAACGTGGCGGTGGCTGGCGCGGGTGAGGCGGCTGCTTCGGCGAGCGCGAGGTCGAGAGCCGACGGGCCGCTGCGACCGGTGCCGGCGTTCTGCTGACGGCGGCGGCCCGGTTGCGTGGTGCTCTCCGTGTCCCGGGATGGCTGGTTCCGGCGGGAAGCGGCGTTCCCGCGAGGGCCTCGCGACTGGCGGCTTCCGGTGGCGGAGGTGCGGCCGGCCTGATCCCGCCCAGTGGCGGCGGAGCGGCCAGAACGGCCAGCCGGCCGACCGGGAGCGTCGGCACCGCCGCGGCTGGGCGACGGCGTCCGTGACGGACCGGGTCCGTGAGGCATTAGGAAACTCCCAAAAGTAGTCGGGGGCCGCCCCATGCTCAGGAATATCAGCTAGCCGGACAGCTCGCATAAGCGACCAAGCGGGCAGGTTCCCCGCAAATGCGCGACGTGCTCGTCGCGCATGTAGCAAGGTACCCGGCGGCCACGGTATTCCCGGCACCGTTGCGCCACCTCGCCGGCAGGCCGGCCGGACGTTCGGCACCGGCCTTGGGTTTAACCTGCATGACTTCAACCTGTCTGCAGACAGCCGACACACATGCAGGCAATCGCCCCTCGTCTTCGCCTTCATCCGGCACGGCCCGGCGGCCCGCAGACGACAAGCCCGGGCCGCCGGACGGTTCGCCGGGGCCGACTCAGGCTGAGGCTGCCGTCTCTCATCCTCAGAGGTGCCTTGATGAACAAGCACGCGGCTACCGGTGACGAACCGCCCGCCGGCGGGATCCATATCACGTCCCGGCTCCAGCGTGACTAGCCGGCCAGCTGCTGCGCACCCGGACGTCACCGGTATCCGGCTCTGCCGGATACCTGTGGCGCCGCAGGTCAGCTGCGCTGGGCCAGCGCGTCGCGCTAGGACGCGGGGCGTTATAGGTCAGAGCGGCCGGACGTTCTCCGCCTGCGGTCCCTTCTGTCCCTGCGTCGTGTCGAACTCGACCTTCTGGTTCTCGTTCAGCGACCTGTAGCCGGACTCCGCGATGGCGGAGAAGTGGACGAACACGTCCGCCGTCCCGTCATCGGGGGCGATGAAACCAAAGCCCTTGTCGGCGTTGAACCACTTCACCGTTCCTGTTGCCATGTGCGCAGATCCTCTTATCCGTCATGTCAGGACGCGGCCTCGCCGCGCCGACCGCGAGCATACCGCTCCTGGCCCAGGACCCGTACCTCAGCCCGGCCCTGGCACCGGAGGCACCAGCTGGCTGGCACCCCCCGGCCACCCGGACAGGGACTCCCAGACTGGGGGCTAGGCGCTTCGGGCGCCGGGAACCACCGTGAAGACTCGCTCGATCAGAGCGTTCCCGCAACTCAAGGTAAGCATCCGGGCCTGCGGGCCACGTACGTTCGGATTAATCAGGCGGCAGATCGCTCACGGAGGCATGTACCCGTCTCCGGACCCGAGGAGGGAAAGTGAGCACGGCGCGCGGGACGTTGCATTCGAGTTCGTCGCGCGCTCGCTGCGGGTGTGGCGGGCCAGCCAGGACGCTGGACGTCTTCGGCCTGCCGTCGGCCATGGCCCCGCCGGCGACGGCTGTCCAGCGGACACACGAGTGCGGCGCGGACGGGCGGCTGCCCGACGCGCTGCGGATGCGGATCGGCTGACCGGTGATGACCACCGGAACCGAGACCGAAACAGGTCGGCGCCGCCGGCGCCGCGTGCGGCTGACCCCGGTGCGGCCGGTCCCGGTCGAGTTCGCCGGGGAGCGGGCCGGCGAGGGACCGCTCACCCTGGGCCAGCTCGACGTCTGCAGCTGGCTGACCCCGGACGACATCTACGCGATCCTGTGCGCCGAGTTCCCGGTGCCGGCGGTGGTGTCGGTGGATGACGTGAACGAGGCGGTCGCGGTGCTGATCGCGCGGCACGAGAGCCTGCGCACCACCTATGTGCTAGGCGAGCAGCCGCGCCAGCGGGTTGTGGCGGCCGGTGTCCAGCTGCTGGAGGTCTGCTCGCTCGGCGAGGGACAGTGGGGGCCTCAGGAGCGCCCCGCGGTAGCCGAGGCACTCATCCGGTGGCTGCGCGAGTCACCCGATCCGCTGCGGTGTCCGTTGCGGATGGTGGTGGCTGTCGCTCCCGACGCGGGCGATCATGTCATCGCGTGCGCTGCCGCGTTCACGCACCTGGCGGTGGACCACGGCTCGATCGAGATCCTCAAGCGCGACTTCGCCGAGCTGCTCGGCGATCCCGCGCGGCGGCAGGCAGGGCGGCCCGGCCACCAGCCGCTGGACCAGGCCGAGCTGGAGGCGACGCCAGCCGAACAGCGCAGGGCTGACGCGGCACTGGACTACCTGCGGGAGCAGTCGCGGCGGATGCCCCGCTGCCTGTACGCGCTGCCGGGCGCCCGGTCCAGCGGCGAGTCGCTGGTGGTGGGGCTGTCGTCGTCGGCCGCCGCGATGGCCGTGCGGCAGGTGGCGGCGCGCACCCGGACCAGCCGGCCCAGTGTCGTGCTCGCGGCCATCTGCGCTGTGCTCGCCCGCCGCGCCAGCTACCGGGAGCTGGTGTTCCCATTGGAATCCAGCAACCGTTTCGAGCGCCACCTGGTGAACTACGTCGGCTCCGTGGCCCAGGCCTCCATCGTCACCGTCGAGATCGGCGGAAGAAGTTTCGACGAGCTGGCGTGCCACACCTGGCTGAGAGTGGCACAGGCGAGCCGGCACGGCAGGTTCGTCGCGGTCAAACGGGACGCCATGGCCGGACTGATCGAGCACGAACGGGGGCTGCGCTTGCACTACGGCCCGTTGTTCAACAGCCTGGTCCCTGAGTCGTGGTCCGGGCTCACCGCGGGCGTCGGGTTCCAGCGCGAGCAGATTGACGACGCGCTCACCCGGACCGAGCTGCGGTGGCGCCCGATGCCATTCAGCGCAACGCCGATCCGGTTCATCCTCAGCCAGATCGACGGCTGCCTGCGGCTGGACGTGTGGAGCACCGACACGGGCCTGGTGCCGCGGGCCGAACTGGAATCGGTGCTGCTGGCCGTCGAACGCCTGCTGGCCGACGCTGCGCACGGTGACGTGCCCGGCGGCCAGCTGCCCGAGATCATCGGGCTGGAACCCCTGGCCGGCACCCGGACCGGATACTGGTCGACCACTGCTGGGTCGACGTCGCCGCCGTGCAGCGCCTGGTCGACGACGCCCTCGCGCCCGCGGTGACCCGCGTCTTCACGTCGGCCGGCGGCCGCCCGCTGGTCGCCTGCCTGACCGCCACCGACGCCGTCCGCACACCGGAACAGGCACACGCCCGCTGCATGGCCGCCCTCGCCCACCACCCGACGGCTATCACCCCCCGCCACTACGTCATCTGCCGCACCGCACCGTCCTACCCGGCCGACCCCGCCGCCTGGCCCGCACCACTGGCCGCCGGCACCGGCCGCGCCTGACACCGCCAAGCGCTGTCGCCCGATAGTGGCCGGACGATTGGCGGAATGTTGGCCCGCTGTTGGCCCGGCCCCCCAGGATCGTGTCCGGCAAGCAAAACGCCTGCGAACACATACCGGGGTCGATAGCGGGAGGACGGGGAAGGCGCCAGATGAGCCGCACCGAGTCACACGGTGCGCGCGAAATGATCGAGCACGCCACGAGCGACATGAAAGTGCCTGCGCTTGAGAAGTAAGGGGATCTGTTATGCACGTTTTCAATCATGCGCCAGCCAGAAGGCTGGTCCGCCTCACTACGGCTCTGACCGGCGTGGCGATCGCCGGGTTGGCGATGATCCCGGTGGCCAGTGCGGCCGCGACGGCTCCCGCACCCACCACGCACCCGGCCCCAAATGCAGTTCCGCGTGTCCCATCCGGCTGTGCTTCTGGATCGGACGGCGAAACCTATGCGGAGACCTATTGCTTCTACGGGACCGGATCATTCCGCATCGTGATTACCTGCACCACAGGAATTATCAGGTACGGAAGCTGGGAGGCCGCCGGCGGCGGCATCACTTCTTACGCGAAGTGCCCGACCAATACATTCCTCGTCGATTTCAGTCGAGAGGTCGACTGACCTTCCGCTAACCCCTGATACGGTCTGCGGGTGAGCCACATCGGCGCGCGGCGATGTGGCGCACCCCTGGGTGGCGCGGGTCGTGATCCTGGGGCCGGCGATGACGGCCGGGCGTTCCGGTTCAAGTCCATGGGTTTCAGGTCGTGGAAGTGGACCTGCCAGCCACCGCGTCATCGAGCAGTGCTGCCATGAGAGATCTGGCAAGTTCCGCCCTTCCCAGGCGGCTTGGTTCGCGTCCATACTGACTGGGGGCGGCGGGCGGAGATCTTCTCCGAAACTTTTCGGGGCAACGGGATTCACATGCATTTCGCGCTACTCGGTCCAATGCGGGTGCACGACGGGAATCGTGAGGTCACCGTTTCGTCGCCTAAGCAGCGGGCATTGCTGGCCGGGCTGCTGGTGACGGCCGGCCGGACTCAGGAGACCAGTCGGCTCATCGACGTGCTGTGGGACGATGGAGTTTCCGGCACACGCGACGCGCTGCAGATGCAGATGGTCCGCCTCCGGCGTGCGGTCGGCGATCAGATAGCCAGCCGTATCATCACCAGGTCCAACGGCTACCTCATCGAGGTGCGATCGGACGAACTGGATATCAGCCGGTTCACCGACCTGTGCGGACACGGCCGCCGTGCGGCTCAGGAGGAAAACTGGGAGCAGGCCATCCAGCTGTTGCGGGAAGCTCTTGACCTGTGGTCGGGAAGTCCGTTTGAGGACGTGCCGTCGGAGCGCTTGCAGGTGGAATACGCTCCGCATTTGCTGGAGACGCACCTCGAAGCCATCGAGTTGAGCATTGACGCTCAGCTGAACATGGGATATCAACGCAATCTGGTAGCCGAGCTTCGTGAGCTGGTGCGCAATCACCCGTTCCGGGAAGGCTTCGTGGGCCAGCTGATGCTGGCACTTCATTGCTCGGGCCGCCGCGCCGACGCTCTGGCGACGTACCGGAATGCACGGCACCGTCTCGTCACTGAACTGGGCGTCGAGCCGGGAGCCAAACTTCAGGCGCTGCAACAGCAGATCCTCGGCGGCGATGAAACCGGCGTCGTGGTCGCGCCGATCCGCTCCGCGGCTCAGATCCGGCGCGCCGGTTCGGCTCCGGCTCAGCTTCCTGCCGATATCGGCGATTTCACCGGTCGCGTGGACTATCTTTCCGAGCTGGAAGAACTTCTGCGCACGTGTCACGGCCCGCAAGAGCGCACCGCGGTCACCGTGGTCGCTTTTACCGGTGCTGGCGGTGTGGGGAAGACAACCCTTGCCGTGCACGCCGCTCACCGGCACCGCGGGAGATTCCCGGACGGGCAGCTCTACATCAATCTGCGCGGGACCGGTGACCAGCCAGTCGCTCCCGGGGACGCGCTCGGTCAGTTCCTCCGCGGCCTCGGACTCGACTGGCCGGCCATACCCGTGGAAGCGGACGAGCGCGCCGCGCTGTACCGCTCAATGCTGTCCGGCCGGCGGGTACTCGTCGTGCTTGACGATGCCCGCGACGCCGCGCACGTACGTCCCCTCATACCCGCGGGCAGCCGCAACGCGGTGCTGATCACCAGCCGCGACCGGCTCGTGAGCCTTGACGCGGTCGAACGCCTGCACCTCGGCGTTCTCGATGAGGACGAGGCCCGGGCACTGTTCACGCGCATCGTTGGTGACATCAGGGTCACGGCGGAGCCTGATGCGACCGTCCAGGTCCTGGCGGTCTGCGCCGGCCTGCCCTTGGCCGTGCGCATCGCCGCAGCGCATCTGGCCGCGCAGCCTGCCCGGACGATCGACGCGCTGGCCGGACAGCTCACCGACGTGGCCCAGCGGCTAGACGTGCTACAGGCAGACGATCGTTCCGTGCGCGCGAGTTTCCAGGTCAGCTACGCCGCGTTGACCAGAGCCGCTCGCGTCGGCGGTGCCGATCCGATGCGGGTCTTCCGGCTGCTAAGCCTCTGGGATGGGCCTGCCATCAGCCTCCCCGCCGCCGCCGCAATGACCGGACTGCCGGAAAGCGTCACCGAAGTATGCGCCGAGACGCTCGTCCGAGCCCATTTGCTGGAGTCGCTGTCACCACGCCAGTTCCAGTTTCACGACCTGATGCAGGTCTACGCCCTAGAACAGGCAGTACATGAGGAAACCGAAGCCGACCGAGTCCTGGCTATCCGCCGGATCTTCGCATGGTATCTGCATACCGCGGAGGGGGCACGCAGCCTCATCGAACCCTACCGGCGCAGTCCATTTCTTCCCGCGGACATCGAGGTCACGGCGCTGGCCTTCAAATCCCGTGACGAAGCCGTCAGCTGGTGTGATAGTGAACGCGCTAACCTGGTCTCGGCCACCCGGCAGCAAGCCCGGCAGGGTTTTGACAATTACGCCTGGCGGCTGCCCACTGCGCTGGCGCCTTATTACAACCTCCGTAAACTCTGGACCGACTGGATCACAACCCATCAGATCGGCCTGGAGAGCGCGACCCGTGAATCCGACTCATTTGGCCAGGCGTGTATCCTCGCCGACCTCGGTCGCGCTTATACAGACCGGCGTCGCTTCGATGAAGCAGGTGATTCATACCGATGGGCGCTGCGCTTGTTCCGCGAGGTTGGTGACGGACCAGAGGTGCTGCGGATACTGGCTAACCTGGCATCCATGTACGGTGAGCGGGGCCAGCCAATGGCCGCGCTGGCCGCCTCCGATGAGGCGCTCAGAACGTCCCGTCAGCTGGGCGAGCAACGCACAGAAGCCATTATTCTCGGAAACATGGGCTTTGCCTGTGCGGAACTCGGCCGCTTTGGCGATGCTGTCGGGCACCTTCAGCTCGCACTCAAGATCCGGCAGAATCAGAACGATTTGCATGGACAGGGATTCATACATCAGAACCTTGGCGAGGTATACCGGAATCTGCGACGCGATGAAGAAGCAGCCGAGCACTACCGGCACGCCCTGGAGATTCGCCAGCAGCTAGGTGACCGTTTCGGGGAAGCTACCACCCTCGCCTCTCTCGGTCAGCTATCCGCCGGACAACAGCAGTACGCCGAAGCACGCGAATGCTGGACAACAGCCCTACGGATCTTCCAGGACTTGGACGCCCCGGAAACAGTGAAGATCCAGGCGTGGCTTGACGATCTCCCTCGCCCGCAAAGCTGAGATTTGCCCCGGTCCTGATCGATGATTTCTCCCGAACGGGCGGTGGTTTCACGAAAGCCACCGCTGGTGCGGGGCGGCCGGGTGCTACGCGCCAGTGCTCCCGGAACTGGCAAACAGCAGGTCCGCGATCACGTAGGAGCCGTCGCGTGCCAGTCGGACGCCGGACTTGAACCCGACTCGAACCCCCATGGGGCTGATCTGCGGAAACTAGGCCGAGTCATCCTTGCCCGAGCCACGTCACATAACATATCGGCAGGTCAGGCCATGATCACGATGTGGCCGAGGCCCGAGTCGCAACTTACGCACATGAAGCCGATCGCCCTCACCACGGAGTTCCGTCTCGCGACGGAGGGGTGCCGCACAGTGACCTGTCCAACTGGTTCCGAACCGCCTGGCGTACTGGCTAAGATGCAAAGGACTAGACTAAACTTAGCTAAGGAGGTGTCGCGTGGCCGAACAGGCGCTGGAGCAGTACAACATTCACGAGGCCAAGACGCAGCTCTCGCGGATTATCGAACGTGTCGAGCAGGGCGCGGAGGTTGTGATCAGCCGTTCCGGGAAGCCCGTCGCCAAGGTAGTTCCGCTCCGCGTAGCGCAGCGGACCGGGCGGGGGGCGCTAGCTGGACAGCTTTACCGGTCTCCGGACTGGGACTCTGCTGCGACGAACGCGGCCATTGCCGACGACTTCGGACTCTTATCGTGAGACTACTGCTCGATACCCACGTCATCTTGTGGTGGCTGGAGGACGACCCCACGTTGTCCAGTGAGGTCAAGGACTCGATCGACACCGACCTAGACGTCTTCGTCAGCGCGGCATCTCTCTGGGAGGTATCGATCAAACAGTCGCAGGGCAAGCTCGGACCCGCTGACCTGCCTGAGCGCATTCTCGCCACCGGACTGCGGGAGC
This sequence comes from Bryobacterales bacterium, assembly GCA_963698105.1. GTDB lineage: Bacteria > Acidobacteriota > Terriglobia > Bryobacterales > Bryobacteraceae > Palsa-187. Next base: position 997,815 of record CAVOPN010000009.1, on the reverse strand, counting down.
TGTCCATCACTGCGATGCACGCCATTTCGGCGGGTCGCCTGCCGATGATCCATCGCGACCCGTTCGACCGGATGCTCATCGCCCAAGCCAAGACCGAAGGCCTGACCCTCGCCACTCGTGACGAGTACATCCTCAAATACGACGTACCCCTACTCCACGTCTGACAGGGCAGTTCCCGCATGTGGGTGTCCGAGGGCTACCTCACGACTACACGGCCTCCGCCGTCGATCGCGAAGACGGCCAGACAGTCGCCGGCGGGTTTCTCGACCACCCAGTAGTCGCCGGTATTGGTGCTGACGGTGAGGGTCCCGCCTTGGTCGATATCGGCATAGGGCGCGAGAACGCCGCTGGCGTCTATCGAAGCTATCCTCACCTCGGCCGAGCCGTTGTCGGTGAAGGCGAACTGCACCGGCGCACCGTCGGAGGAACTGACCGAGCCTTCGTCCGCGCAGGAGTACTCGCTCGCGCCGCTGTAGCATGTACCTCGTCGGTGTCTTGGTAGGCCTCGACGAGGGTGCGCTGGCCGAAGGCGTTGCCCGGGCCGACATGGTCGCGTCCGGCGCGGCTGATTGCGTACCCGGCCGCCCGGATGACGAAGACCGCGCCGGCCGTGTCGGCGGGACGGCGGACCGCTGAAATCGGGACACCGCGGGCTGAGCGGATGCGGAGGCTGGTGGTGCCGCCGTCACCGAGTCCCCGTTGCGGGAGCCGGATGTCGGGTGGCCTGGGCCGTCGGCTGTAGCGAGCCAGGTCGCGATGGCTGCGATGAGCATCGAGGCACCAGCCGCGCCCAGAATCAGCGGCCGGGGGAAGCGTTGGCGCCGTGCGCCCAGCGGGCCATTTATCGGTACGATCGACGTTCTTCGCGTCCGTCCGCCCGTCGAAACGCTCGGTGATCAAGGAAACAGGGTTTAGGAGACGTGGGGTTCTCCGCCAGGCCAGGTGACGGTGGCGACGCGGACGATGCGCGTGCCCTTTGTCTGCGGGGTCGGCTTGCTGTTTTCCCACACGTGGTAAGCGATACGGACGGTGCCGCCAGTGTCGGTAATGACCTCGGCGCCCCCCGGGCCGTAACCGTAACCCTGGCCCGTGGCCATCACGTGGTTGGAGTACGTGAAGCCGGGGCCGAAGCTCTTCGCCACCCAGGCGTCGGTGTGGTAGGCGTTGGTATCGAAGCGGCCCCGTGAAACGAAGAGCCAGACTTTCCCCCCGTGGGCGACCAGGCTCGGTGCCTCCATCACGGTACCGTCGGGAATCTGGGCCAAGATCAGGGATGGGTTGTTCCCGCCCATGAATGTCACGCTGGATCCCGAGAACGTCAGCTTGCGGGCACGGATCTGGAATGTGCCGTCCGGGAAGCCAGGGTGGTAGTGGCCGCGCTTCCATACCAGGTAGCTCTGCCCGCTCGCGGTCTCGTAGACGGTAGGGTCGATCGCCTCCCATCCGGCTGCGTTCCCGCAGGTCGCCAGGTGCGGCGTGGAGAAGGTGCCGGTCGGTGAGGATGCCACCGCCCAGTAGACACAGTGCGGGGCGCTGCCCTTGGCCGCGGTGAAGAACATGAAATACCGGCCGTCGCGCACTACGACGTGAGGGGCCCACAGGTTGTTCAGGCCGGCAGGCGCGGCCGGGTAAGCGTTGCCGACCTTGGCGAATCCTTTGGTCAGCGATGATCCGCGGAAGATCGGCAGGATTCCGTCGCCGCCACCGGTCGCGTAGACGTAATACGACGACCCGAACTTCGAGAAACCCGGGTCGGCGGCGGATTGTTTGCTGATCGTCGTATATGCCGGTGTCGCCGCCTGCGCCGTCGCCGTGACCGACGTAAGCAGCCCGCCGGCCAGGGCGACCAGGCCTGCCGCCGCTACTCGAATCCCTGAGTTCATGGTTATGCGCTCCCTTTAAAGCTCGGGCCAGGTTCATGGAACCCAGCCGGTTCCAGGGCAAATAACCTGATAAATCAGGCGTGGATCTGGTGTATCGCGCCTATTTTCTCGACGGTCTTCTCGACGGGCCAGGGTTATGGTGGGCAGGCTCGTCAGCCGGTCGCAGTGGGTGATGCCCGCAACGGCTACCCCGGCCTCGCACCAATCGGCAAGCGCGTTCCCGGGGGAACGCGCCTGCCGTCTCCCGTAGGTCAGCAGCGGCGGAACTGCCGGAGGGTGATCGTGTCGCCCGAGCCGGTGGGGTCGGTATAGGGGACACCCCCGTTGCTGATCCAGCTCTCGATGTGGCCCTGGACGACGTGCACGTTGCCCGGCGTGTAGACCTGGGCGCGGTACTCCCCGCCGAAGGCCGGGTGGCCGGGCCAGGTGGCGGCGCTGGACACTACCAGGGCTGCGATGCCGCGGGATTTGCCGTTGGACAGTTTCACCGACACCGGGATGGCCAGCTTGGCCCCATTGTGGAGGGACTCGGAGTTCCAGGAGACGTCGACGTCGACCCCGGTCCAGTTGGCGCGGCAGGACCGGAAGGCGCTGGTCTTGGTGGCCACGAAATCCGAGCCTACGGTCCAGGCGATGAACCCGACACCGGGACCGGCCCAGGTGGCGTGTACCTCCTTGCCGGTGTAGCCGGACGTCTGGATGTACTTCGCCTTGGCCGCGGCCGCCTGAGCCGCCGTGGTGGTGGCTGCGCTCCCCGGCGACGCGGCCACCAGGACGGCCGTGCCGCCGACGACGACGGCGGCCAGGATCCGGCCGGCGATGCGGGCTGGTTGTCTACGCATGAGATTTCCCTTCCTTACTTATCCCGGTTGGCAAAGGTGAAGTAGATCGGTTCGCGCTGGCCCCCGACGATGAGCGCGTCGTGCGGCGCGCCGGCGAAGCGCATGTAGTAGACCCTCGTAACGACCGGCTCACCGGGCACGCTGGCCCCGCCCGCACCGGGCAGGGTGTGGAGCAGCTTGTAGGCGCCCATGGCCTGGGTCTGCCGGGAGTAGTGGCGCTTGCTGAAGTCGACGGTGAACGAGCTGACCTCGTCCAGCCAGATCTGGGTCTTCGACCCGAAGCCGATGCGCCGCAACTGCCGGGCATAGCGGCCGACCAGGGTCCGCTGCAACGGCACGTTCTGGTGCCGCTCGAACGCGATCACATCGGTGTAAGGGTGGATGGCCCACACACTCGGCCGGTACACGGCCTTGCCGCCGTGCAAGTCGCGCAGGTACTTGTGGTAGACGGCCAGCTAGGCGAAGTCCTTGGCCGGTTGTGCCGAAGTCCCCGGCGATGTCAGTGCAGGACGGGCAGCGGTGATGGACCACGACCCACATCTGTGCGGCCAGCGCCGGGCCGCAGTTGACATCGCTAGCGTGGGCCGGGGCCGGGCAGTCAGTGGCGTCGAACCGGCGTCCTGCATGTAGAAGTACTGCGAGAGCTTGGCCGTCCCGACCTTGCCCGAGCCGTGGAACTCCGGCTCGCCCCACGGCGCGATGATGCTGACCCGGGCCAGACCGTCCGGGCACAGCACGTCGGCCGGAGCCGCCGGGCAACTGAAGGTCGAGACGAAGGCCTGGATTGCGGCCGTGTAGGTGTCCAGGTCCGGGATCATGATCCGGTTGCCGGAGGTGTAGTTGTAGTCGGGCTTGAACGCGATCTCCGGAGTGACGCCCTTAGCGCCCAGGGCCTTGAGCCAGTAGCTGAAGCACGCCTGCTCGACCGCGAGCGCCTTGCCGTCCGCCGTGGCTGGGTTATAAAAGGCGATGTCCCAGGGCGGGCTGAACCGGACCGTGTTCATGCCGAGCGCGGCCCAGTACGGGCTGTCCACGGCCAGGACCGAGTTCTTCGGCGTGTAGTCCGGCGCTGAGCCGGAGTCGCAGCTGTTGATCCAGCCGTCCTGAACGCCGGCCGAGATGGTGACCGGGGTGGCCGTACGGGCTGGCTGAGCTGCCTGAACGGGCTGGGCCAGCGCGCGCGGGACGCCCGCCGCCAGCAGGCCCGCGGTGGCCAGCACCACTACGAGGATCACTCGCCCGCGCCATCGGGCCGGGCCCATGAGCGGAGGCGGCCCAGTCCGGCCGCCGGATGAATGCTCCATGAGGGTTATGCAAAACCCCTGTCTTTGCCAGTCGGTGGAGCGCTGCCCGAGATGATCTAGAAGATGGCGACACACCACATCAAATAATGAGCAACGGCTTCTCAAGTCGATAGAAAGGAGGTTCCTACACCAAACCTTTCACGACGGAGAAGCCGTTGCGGTTCGAGCGTATGTCAGGACTGGACGAAGAGCAACTCGGCGAACTTGAATATCGCGTGACCGAACTACTCGAAGAGCCATGGGATAAAGGGACTGGGCGTCCGCGCGAACTGACCTTGCGGGAGGCGCTGGTTGTTACCTGCGGATATCTGCGGCAGAACATCATCGAGGATGTTTGGGCCGACATCTTCGACGTCGATCAGTCGACGATATCGCGGTACATCACTTTCCTGACGCCGTTTGCCGAGAAGGCAACAGAGGAAGACCGGCCGACGGCAGAGGACGCAGCCGAGGCTACCAGCGGCGCGATCGCCTTGGTAGACGGCACGTTGTGGCCGTGCTGGTCCTGGGACGGCGAGAACGACCTGTGGGCTGGGAAATATAAGACCACGGGACACGGCTCCCTGATTGTCACGAATCTTCAGGGCCGGATAACGTTCGTTTCCGAGCCCGTTACCGGCAACCAGCACGACATGAGAAAACTGAAAGGGTCGGCTGTCGAGAAGATCCTGGCGAAAGCGGGCGGAGTATTCGGCGACAAGGGATTCATCGGGACCGACTACATCACAACCCCTATCCGCAAGCCGAAATGCCGTGAGCTCTTGCAATGGGAACACGAGTGGAACAACCAGGTGAGTTCATACCGAGCACCAGTCGAGCGGGCCGTCGCCACCTTGAAGACCTGGCGGATTCTCTTCACCGACTATCGCCGACCCCTGAAGACCTTCAAGTCGTCATTCTGTGCCGCAATCGGGCTGTATTTCTTCAAAGAGAGTTTTGCATAACCCTCCATGTCTTCCCTTCCTGGAAAGTCGATGGATGGACAAGGCGGTACCTTGCCAGAGGCAGCATGCGGGCACGACACCAATTGCGATCCCACTGAATCCCAGCGCCTTGAGCTGGGCAGACCCAGCCTGGCTGGGACATAGGCGGGATCGGGTGGGACGGGATCAGGACCAGAACTGATTGGCGGCCGGATACTGGGTCCAGATCCGGACCAAAGTCCCGTCGCGGACCGGTCGGCGGGTCTGGGAACCGTCGCCCGGCATGCCCGCGCTGGTGATCATCATCGATGAATACGCCGAACTCGCCGACGAAGCCCCCGAAGCGATGAGCGATGCCGACTCGATCGCGCGCCTGGGCCGCGCGGTCGCGGTGACCCTGGTCGCGGCGACGCAGCGACCGACCCAGAAAGCGATGGGGCAGGGCGCGGTCCGCTCGCAGATGGACACCCGGATCTGCTTCCGCGTCCGCGAACGCAAAGACGTCGACCTGATCCTCGGCCAGGGCATGCTCAACGCCGGGTGGCACGCGCACACCCTCAACGCGCCCGGCAAGTTCCTGGTCTCCGCGCCCGAGCACGCCGTGCCCCGTCGCGCCCGCGCGTACCTGCTAACAGACGACGACGTGGCCCGCACCGCCGCAATGTACGCTGGGCGGCGGCCCCAGCTAGACGACGTCTCGCGCGCAGGCGATCCGCCCAGGGTCCGCCACCGCCCAGCCCGTTCCCGGTGACACCCAGATCGTCCCAGGCGAGCCCGCCGACGTCCCCAGTAGTTACGAGACGACGACAGCGGAAGACGCGCTCTGGCTCGCCCTGGTGCTCGCGCCTGAGGAGGGCGCCGACATCGCCGAACTCATGCGCGCCACCGGCATGACCCGCCCCACCCTGTACCGGCATCTCGCCCAGCACGCCCGGGCCGGTCAGTGATTCAGGTCAGCCGCGGCCGATGGCGTGCGGCCACCACCGAGGATCAGCGATGAGCCGGCGGTTGTCTCACCCGGTTGTCTCGTCTCACCCCTCGCGCGTGTCTGCACGTAAACGCGCGGACAAAGCCGATGAGACAAACGCTGAGACAAAAACGGGGCCTCCCAAAACGAGAAACCGGCCGTACGATAACAGGCCCAGGTCAGGCCCGGGTCGCGCGGCACGGCGAACGTCGCGAGACGAGAACGCCGTCCGCGTGGTCCTGCCTGACGAACCGCCCGAGCTGACTCCCGGCGCGGCAGCGGCGCTGCTCCGGATCCTCCTCAAGGCGCACGATCAACTGACCGGCAACCCGCAAGGAACCGCCGAATGATCAAGTTCGCGTTCTACGGCCGGGTCTCCACCGAGGACCAGCAAGACCCCGAATCGTCCCGCGCACTGGCAGCTCACCCGGTCCCGGGCGCTCATCGAGCCACGCGGCGGCGAGATCGTCACCGAGTTCTTCGACGTCGACAAGTCACGGTCGATCCCGTGGCAGCGCCGCCCGCAGGCCACTGCGCTGCTCGCCGAACTGAAGAACCCGGCACGTGGCTTCGACGCCGTAGTGATCGGCGAGCCGCACCGGGCCTTCTACGGCAACCAGTACGGTCTCACGTTCCCGATCTTCGAGCACTTCGGCGTCCCGCTATGGGTACCCGAGGTCGGCGGCCCGATCGACCCCTCGAATGAGGCCCACGACCTGGTGATGTCGGTGTTTGGCGGGATGAGCAAAGGCGAGCGGAACCGAGTCAAGATCCGCGTCCGCACGGCCATGGCATCGCAGGCCCAGATCGAGGGCCGGTTCCTCGGCGGGCGCCCGCCGTACGGGTATGTGATCGCCGACGCGGGACCGCACCCCAACCCTGCCAAGGCCGCTGACGGCAAGCGGCTGCACAAGCTAGACATCAACCCGGAGACGGCCTGGGTTGTCGCGCGCATCTTCGGCGAGTTCCTCGCCGGTCGCGGGATTTTCGCCGTCGCGGAAGGGCTGACCCGGGACGGCATTCCTAGCCCTTCCGCGCACGATCCAGGCCGCAACCCTCACCGGATCGGGGTCGCGTGGGCCAAGAGCGCAGTCCGCGCGATCCTGACCAACCCCCGGTACACCGGCTACCAGGTATGGAACCGCCAGCGGACAGACGAAGTCCTGCTCGATGTCGAGAACGTCGCGCTCGGGCACACGGCCAAGATGCGATGGAACCCAGCAGATAAATGGATCTTCTCCGAGCAGATCGCTCACTCGGCGATCGTCCTCAAGGAAGACTTCGAGCTTGCCCAGGCGACGCTCGCAGGACGCGGAAGCAAGATCCAGCACAAGCCGCACAGCAGGCCGCGCCACTACGCGCTGCGCGGCGTCATGGTCTGCGGCCTGTGCGATCGCCGCATGAGCGGCAAGTGGAACAACGGCCAGGCCTACTACCTATGCCGCTTCCCTGCCGAGTACGCCCTGGCGAACAGGGTCAGCCATCCCAAGAACGTCTACCTCCGCGAAGCCGACGTGATCGGGCGGGTCGATGACTGGCTGGCGGAGCTGTTCGGCCCGGCAGGCATCGACACGACGCTCAGCCAGCTAACCGAGCAGGCGGCCCAGCTCCAAGACCCCGCAGCACTCGCCCGGGCCGAAGCAGCCCGCACGCGGATCGCCGAGTACGACGCCGAGATCAGCCAGTACAGGGCAAGCCTCAAGGCAGGAGGAGATCCCGCCGTAATCGGCCCGTGGATCGCCGAGACGCAGGCCAACAAGGTAGCCGCCCAAGCCGACATCCGCACCGCGACCGGACAGAGCCAGATGAGCCGCGACGAAGTCGCGGCCATCGTCGCCGCGCTGGGAGACCTCGCGTGCGTGGTCAGCAGAGCAGACCCAGCGGACAAGTCAGAGATATACACCCAGCTCGGGCTAGCCCTCACCTATCAACCGGACGAGCGACTGGTAAAGGCAGCGATCAGACCCGGACAGAACATGCGCAAAGGGTTCGTGTCCGAGGGGGGACTTGAACCCCCATGCCCTATTCGGGCACTAGCACCTCAAGCTAGCGCGTCTGCCTATTCCGCCACCCGGACCCGACGACGCGGGCGTACCCGCATCGGCTGCCCTACCTTAGCAAACCCAGTGCCGTCAGGCGAAGTGCTGTGGGCGGACCAAGAGGTCGCGCGGACAGGACTGCTGGGCTCGCGGAGCCCAGGCTGCCTCTGGCGGCGTTGTCGTCGGTCGCCAGCCAAAACAGGCTGGCTCCCTCCTCCGCCTTGCCGGCGACTGCCTGGATCACCGCTCCGCGTCGTGCCGGAGGCGCGCCAGCGGCAGATCCAGCGCCCTATCCGCAGCACCTCTGACAAGCCCACATGCGACGATAGTCCTGTGACCGAGAACCAGCTGACCGCGCAGGACGAGGTCGTGGACATCTGCCGCGACCTGATCAGGATCGACACGAGCAACCCGGGCGATCACTCCGGCCCGGGCGAACGCCAGGCGGCCGAGCATGTGGCGGCTCTCCTGGCCGAGGCTGGCCTAGAGCCGCAGATCCTGGAGTCCCATCCCAAGCGCGCCAGCGTGGTCACCCGCATCGAAGGCACAGACCGCAGCAAACCCGGACTCCTCATCCACGGCCACCTGGACGTCGTCCCCGCGAACGCCGCGGACTGGCGGGTCGACCCGTTCGCCGGCGAAATAAGCCAGGACTGCGTCTGGGGCCGCGGCGCGGTCGACATGAAGGACATGGACGCGATGATCCTGGCGGTGGTCCGCCAGCGCCAGCGCGAAAAGCGCAAGCCAGAACGTGACGTCGTCCTCGCGTTCACCGCCGACGAGGAGGCCGGCGGCACCTGGGGCGCCAGCTACCTGGTGGACAACCACGCTGACCTGTTCGAGGGCGTCACCGAGGCGGTCGGCGAGGTCGGCGGCTTCAGCACGACCGTGGCCGGCCGGCGGCTGTACCTCATGCAGACCGCGGAGAAGGGCATGGCCTGGCTGCGGCTGACCGCGCGGGGCACCGCTGGCCACGGCTCGATGATCCAGCCGGACAACGCGGTCACCGAGCTGGCCGAGGCCGTCGCCCGGATCGGCCGGCACGAGTGGCCGACCCGCCTCATCCCCTCCGTGCGCGGTTTCCTTGAGGGCGCCGCAGACGTTCTCGGCGTAGATTTTAATCAGAACGACCCAGCGCAATCCCTCAGCAAAATCGGCCCTGTTTCGCGACTTATCGGCGCAACGCTGAAGAACACCACGAATCCGACTGGGCTCCGGGCCGGTTACAAAGTCAATGTAATCCCGCAGACCGCCACGGCGGACATAGACGGGCGTTTCCTGCCTGGATATGAGGAAGAGTTCTACGCGGAGCTGGACAAGCTACTCGGTCCTTCGGTCGCCCGCGAGTTCATCCACCGCGACATCGCGCTTGAGACCACCCCCGACGGTGACCTCTATGCGGCGATGACCGGCGCATTGCTGGCCGAAGACCCAGATGCCCGAGTCGTCCCGTACTGCCTGTCAGGCGGCACGGATGCCAAGTCATTCAGCCGTCTTGGCATGCGATGCTTCGGTTTCACCCCGTTGCGGCTTTCGCCAGATCTGGACTTTACCGGAATGTTCCACGGTATCGACGAGCGCGTTTCCCTGGACGGGCTGCGTTTCGGCACCCGGGTCCTGGATCGGTTTCTCGATCACTGTTAGTAGTTAATCCAAGGTCAGCTACTGTGCGCGGCAAGCGCGCCATTGCCGTCTTGGTCGTTAATTCCGAGAAATTCTTGCCGCGAGTACTCCTTGTGGTGTTACGGTGACGCTCTGTGTGGGAACTAAGGGTGCGTCGGCCCTCGCTCATAGTTACAACCCCTGAATAGCGAAACCCCCATAACCCCCCGAACAAGGAGCACCCATGAAGTCATGGGCAATATGGACGGCGAGAACGGTCCTGGTCACGACCGGTTTCGCAGCCGCTGGTGGTGGTCTTGCCGGCGCAGCGCTGGCTAGCACTCCTAGCGGTACCAATACCGGCAACATTTCGGTGCTCGGCGGCAATCAGGTCAACGTGCCGGTGAGCGTTCCCGTCGACGTCTGCGGCAACGCCGCCGCAATCCTCGGCTTCGCCACGGCGACCTGCCAGGGCGGCGCCTCCGTCGCCGGCCCGGCCTCGTCGGACGCCTCCGGCCAGGCCCAAAACGGCCCGCAAACAGGAAACATTTCCGTGCTGCACGGCACCAACGTGCAGGTCCCGGTCGTGATCGCCGCCGATGCCTGCGGCAACTCGGTCGGCAACGCGACGGCGAAGTGCCACGGCGGCGTTCACCTGCCGGCCGCATCCGGCCTGGCGCCGGGCGGCACGTCCTCAGGCCACGGCACGCAGGCCGGTAACATCTCGGTCGGCAGCGGCAACGACGTCCAGATCCCGGTCAGCGCCCCGGTCAACGCATGCGGCAACGCCGTGGCGGTCCTCGGTGACTCGTCCGCCGGATGTGCCGGCGGCGCGAGCGTCGGCGACCCGGTCCAGCAGCGCGCCGCGGTGAGCCAGCACAGCGTCAAGGGCGCCGCGGTCAAGCCCTCGGCGAGCCAGCTGGCGGGGCTCGGCGCCCTGCCGGGCGTCGCGAACCTGCCGGCGCTAGGCGGGCTGAGCGGCCTGCCCCTCCTGAAGGGGCTGACCGGTGGCGGGGCGCTGCTGCCGGCCAGCACGCTCAGCGCCTATCAGACGGACAAGGGCGGCGTGAGCAACGGCTCCATCATCACCCTGGCGGTCGGGGCGCTGCTCGCCGGTTCCGCGGCGCTCAAGCTGGCCGGCGGCCGTCCCCGGCCCCGTTCCGCCCAAGCCAAGGGGGTGGCGGCATGAGTAAGGCAACCTGGCCCCTGGCCGTCGCCGGATCCGCCGCGGTCGCGGCCGCGCTCGCCCTGCCGGGCGGTGCGGCCTACGCCACGACAACCCCGCCGCCCACCGTCAACCAGGACGACACGTCGGTCGCCTCCGGTAACCAGGCGCTGATCTCGCTGAACATCCCCGCGGACGTCTGCGGCATCGCCGTCGCGGTCCTGGGCTCAGCGCAGTCCGGCTGCCAGGGCGGCGCCGTCGCGCAGACCGCGCCGGCCGGCTCGGGCGGAACCGCGCCAGGGACGAGCACTGGGAACACGTCGGTGGGTTCCGGCAACAAGGTGTCCGTGCCGGTCAGCATTCCGGTGGATGTCTGCGGCGTCTCGATCGCGGTGCTCGGCCCGGCCAAGTCGGGCTGCCAGGGCGGCGCGACGGTAGGCGGCAAACTCCCGCCTCCCCCTAGCGGCCCGACGCTGCCCGGCCCGAAGCCGAAGCCGAAGCCAAAGCCGAAGCCCAAGCACCACAAGCCGCCGAAGCACCATGGCCACCACGGTCACGGGCACCACGGCTGCACGGAGAACTGCACGACCGGCGGCGGGTCCACCAGCGGCGGCGGTTCCAAGAACGGAGGCGGATCAAAGGGCTCGGGCTCCACGACGCTCACCTCGACCGGCCAGGGCACCACGAGCAATCAGACCGGGCAGACCGCGTCGTCGCTCGGCAGCCTGCCGACCACCGGCATGAACCTGGCGGGCATCCTTGCCGGCGCACTGGGCCTGCTCGGTGCGGGCACCGGCGTCGTGGTCGCCAGCCGGCGTCGTACGGCACGACAGGAGGCGTGAGCGCTTCACCAGTGAAGATCGTGGATCGTTGCGTCCGGCTACCCGGACGCAACGATCCACGATCGTGCGTTTGCGAGACGGCTGGCCGGCGCTGTGTAATGAGTGTCGCGCGCTGGGTTCAGAATGTGCGGACTGGGCGTATGATTCGCCTTCGGAGGGTAGCCTTCCTGCTGCCATCGGCGTTGAGCCGGAGTCTGGACAGTTCCCAGTCTCCGTACTCGGCGTGATCGGTCAGGATACGACGCGCGGCGTCGCGTGACGTTCCGCGCGGTATGTAGACGAAGAGGTAGGCATACTCGGCCATCAGTCCTATTCTGCTTGAGTTCACTGGTGATTCAACCCGCGGTAGGAAATTCTCCGCGATAATCCGGCGAGCCGGAGGGAACACCAGGAACCGTGCTGAAGGTTGGAGTTGCAGGGAACCGGTGTCGTGTGGCCGCATGTAGTGTGACAGGCCATCGACGCGGACGCGAGGACGGGAAGAGTGCCAGCTAAGACGAAGGCCGCGGGAACCAGTGCCGCAACGCGCAGCGCTGCGAAAAGCACGGCCGCGCCAACCAGAGCCACGGGGGCGAAGCCAGCTGGGGGTGCCAAGACCCCTAGGTCGAGGAAGGCCACCTCGGCGGGTGCGCAAGGCGGGAACAAGCTGGTCATTGTCGAGTCCCCGTCCAAGGCGCGGACCATCGCCGGTTACCTCGGCAAGGGCTACGTGGTGGAATCCAGCGTCGGCCACATTCGCGACATGCCGGACAGGGCCGCCGATATCCCGGCGAAATACAAGAGTGAGCCGTGGGCCCGGCTGGGTGTGGACGTCGACAACGACTTCGAGGCGCTCTATGTCGTCCACAACGACAAAAAGCAGCAGGTCGCCAAGCTGAAGTCGCTGCTCAAGGACGCCGACGAACTCCTGCTCGCCACCGATGAAGACCGCGAGGGCGAGGCAATCGCCTGGCACCTGCGCGAGGAGCTGAAGCCGAAGGTCCCGACCCACCGGATGGTCTTCCACGAGATCACCCCCGAGGCCATCTCCCGTGCCATCGACAACCCGCGCGACCTCGACCTCGGCCTGGTGGACGCGTATCAGGCACGCCGCGTGCTGGACCGGCTGTACGGCTACGAAGTCTCGCCGGTGCTGTGGAAGAAGGTCATGCCGAAGCTGTCGGCGGGCCGCGTGCAGTCCGTCGCCACCCGGCTGATCGTGGACCGCGAGCGCGAGCGCATCGCGTTCCGCGCCGCGAGCTACTGGGATCTCGAGGCCGAGTTCGCCACCAAGGACCACGGCAGACAAGACGCCGACGGCCCGACCTCGTTTACCGCGAACCTGGTCAGCCTCGACGGCAAGCGCGTCGCGCAGGGCCGCGACTTCAGCGCGACCGGCGAGCTCAAGGCCGGGGCACAACATGGCGGCTCCGCGGCGGGCCTGGTGCACCTGGACGGCGACGCCGCGGCCGCCCTCGCGACCCGGCTCGAGGCAGCGAACTTCGCGGTCTCCAGCGTGGAGCGCAAGCCGTACCGCCGCTCGCCGTACGCGCCGTTCCGCACCACGACGCTTCAGCAGGAGGCGTCCCGCAAGCTGGGCTTCTCCGCCAAGCACACGATGTCGGTCGCGCAGCGCCTGTACGAGAACGGCTACATCACCTATATGCGCACCGACTCGATCACGCTGTCGCAGACCGCGATCACCGCGGCCCGCCGCCAGGCGACCGAGCTGTACGGCGCGAACTACGTGCCGGATCAGCCGCGCACGTACACCAGCAAGGTGAAGAACGCGCAGGAGGCGCACGAGGCGATCCGCCCCGCCGGGGACAGCTTCCGTACCCCCGCGCAGGTCGCCCGCGAGGGCCTGTCCAGCGACGAGCGCCGCCTGTACGAGCTGATCTGGCAGCGCACGGTCGCCTCGCAGATGAAGGACGCGACCGGCGAGTCCGTCTCGGTGCGCGTGGCGGGCCTCTCGACCCAGAACGAGCGCGCCGAGTTCGGCGCGTCCGGCAAGATCATCAACTTCTACGGCTTCCTCAAGGCGTACGTCGAGGGGACCGACGACGACACCGAACGCGACGACCGCGAGCGCCGGCTGCCGGTTCTGGCCGAGCAGGACCCGCTGACCACGCTGCGGCTCGGCCCGGAGGAGCACTCGACCCGGGCGCCTGCCAGGTACACCGAAGCATCCCTGGTCAAGGAGCTGGAAGACCGCGAGATCGGCCGCCCGTCGACGTACGCGACGATCATCGGCACGATCCTCGACCGCGGCTACGTGTTCAAGAAGGGCACCGCGCTGGTGCCGAGCTTCCGCGCGTTCGCGGTGACGACGCTGCTCGAGCAGCACTTCGGCCGGCTGGTGGACTACGAGTTCACCGCGCACATGGAGGACGTGCTCGACGAGATCGCGCGCGGCGAGGCGGAGCGGGTGCCGTGGCTGCGCCGCTTCTACTTCGGCGCCGACGACCAGCCCGAGAGCGACCCCGGTCTCAAGGAACTGGTCAGCGACATCGACGACATCGACCCCCGGGTCGTCAACTCGTTCCCGCTGACGGGCTCCGACATCGTCGTCCGGGTCGGCCGCTACGGCCCCTACCTGGAGCGCGGCGAGGAACGCGTGAACGTGCCCGAAGACCTTGCCCCGGACGAACTCACCACAGAAAAAGCAGAAGAGCTCTTCAATCAGCCGAACGGCGATTACTTCCTCGGCAAGGACCCCGCTTCAGGTCATGAGATTGTGGCGAAGGCGGGCAGGTTCGGCCCTTACGTGACCGAGTCTTTGCCGGAGGACAGCAAGGGGAAAGCGCGTACCGCATCCCTGTTCAAGTCGATGGCGCTGGACAGCGTCACGCTGGACGACGCGCTGCGGCTGCTGAGCCTGCCGCGGGTGATCGGCGAGCTGGACGGCGAGGAGGTTACCGCTCAGAACGGCCGGTACGGACCCTACGTGAAGAAGGGCTCGGACAGCAGGTCGCTGGAGTCCGAGGACCAGATGTTCACCCTCACCCTGGCCGAAGCCAAGGAGCTGTTCGCCCAGCCCAAGCCCCGCGGCCGCCGGGCCACGACGGCCCCGCCGCTGCGTGAGATGGGCGCCGACCCGGTGTCCGGCAAGCAGATGGTGATCAAGGACGGCCGGTTCGGGCCGTACGTGACCGACGGGGAGACCAACGCCTCGCTGCGCAAGGGGGACGAGGTTGCCGCGATCACCGACGCACGGGCCGCTGAGCTGCTCGCCGACCGAAGGACGGCCGCGCCCGCGCCACGCCGCCGGACCACAAGCACGCGGAAGAAAACGGGAACCACAGGACGTTCCGCTGCTAAGAGGTCTTGAACTTAAAACACCGATACGCTGATCGCCGTGAATTCCCGAGCCGCACCGGAGCACGCGCGCTGGCACCATAACCATGCGCGCGAGCCTGGGGTGCTCTCGATCAAGCCGTTCCGGCGGCTGTGGATCGCGCTGTCCCTGTCCAGCCTGGGTGACTGGCTGAGCATCCTGGCGCTGACCGCTCTGGCGGCCGCACTGACGCACGGCGGCGAGGCGGCCAAGAGCTCGGCGGCGGTCGGCGTCTGGCTGGCGACGCTGCTCCCGGCGCTGCTGGTCGGGCCGCTCGCCGGGGCGCTGGCGGACCGGCTGGACCGGCGGCTGACGATGATCACCGGTGACGTGATCCGCGGCGTGCTGTTCCTGTCCATCCCGCTGTTTCCGAGCCTGACCTGGATTTACGTCGCGAAATTCCTGGCCGGGGTGACCACGCAGTTCTGGGCGCCGGCCACCTCGGCGTCCGTGCCCAACCTGGTGCCGCCGGACAAGCTGGAGCGGGCCAACCAGCTCAGCATGCTCACCACCTACGGCACCGCGCCGCTGGCGGCGGGCCTGTTCACCGGGCTGACGCTGCTCAGCGAGGGGCTCAGCAAGGTCAGCGGCGTGTTCCACACCGGCAACGGCGGCATCGACTTGGCGCTGTACATCAACGCGGCGTCCTACGGGTTCTCCGCGCTGACCGTGTTCTTCCTGCGCGAGATACCGAAGCGGCACGCCAGCGGCAAGATCTCGGTGCCGTCCACCTTCGGGTCCATCCTGGAGGGCTGGCGGTTCATCGGGAAGACGCCGGTGGTGCGCGGGCTGGTGATCGGCATGACCGGCGCGTTCGCCGCGGCGGGGGTGGTGATCGGGCTCGGCTACACCTACATCACCGCCACGCTGCACGGCGGTGGCGCCGGCTGGGGCGTGGTGTTCGCGGCGATCTTCATCGGCATGGCGCTCGGCATGCTGCTCGGCACCGGGCTGCTCGGGGACTTCAGCCGCCGGCGGCTGTTCGGGCTGACCATCACCGCGGCGGCGATACCGCTGGCGATGATCGGACTGGTGCCGCAGCTCGTCGTCGTCACGTTCTTCGTCCTGGTGCTCGGCGCGCTGTCCGGCATCGCGTACGCCACCGGCTTCACCATCGTGGGCCTGGAGGTGGATGACGACACCCGGGGGCGGGTCTTCGCCTTCTTCCAGTCCTCGATCCAGGTCATCCTGTTCGCGGTCATCGCCGGGTCCGGGCTGCTGTCCGTGGCGGTCACCAAGCTGATCGCCAGCGTGACCGGATCGGGCGACGTGAAGGTCGGCAACGTCACCTACTCCAACGCCGGGCAGAACGTCGTCATCCTGCTCGCCGCGGTGGTCGCGGCCTACCTGGGCTGGCGGGCGTACCGGCAGATGGACGACCGTCACGGGGTGCCGCTGCGCGCCGACCTGGTCGCGGCGATCCGCGGCGAGGAATTCACCCCGCTGCCCGCGGACCTCGGCCATGTGAACGGATCTTCGCCGGCGCTGGCCGGGCTGTTCATCGCGTTCGAGGGCGGCGAGGGATCGGGCAAGACGACGCAGGCGCGGCTGGTCGCGATCTGGCTGCGCGGGCTCGGCTACGACGTGATCACCACGCACGAGCCGGGCGCCACCAAGGTCGGGATGCGGCTGCGCGCGCTGCTGCTGGACACCGCGCACACCGGGATGTCGCCGCGCGCCGAAGCGCTGATGTACGCGGCCGACCGGGCCGAGCACGTCTCGTCGGTGATCAAGCCGGCGCTGGCCCGCGGCGCCGTGGTGATCACCGACCGGTACGTGGACTCGTCGCTGGCCTACCAGGGGACCGGGCGTGCCCTGCCGATGGCGGAGATCGCGCGGCTGAACTCGTGGGCGACCGGCGGCCGGATGCCGGACCTGACCGTGCTGCTGGACATGGACCCCATGCAGGGCCTTGCGCGCCGGACACGGTCCGCGGACCGGCTGGAGGCCGAGCCCGCCGAGTTCCACGACCGGGTGCGGTCCGGCTTCCTGGCGCTGGCCGCGTCGGACCCCGCGCGGTACCTGGTGATCGACGCCGCACGACCGGCCGATGACATCACCCGCGAGATCACCGCCCGCATCCGTGCGCTCCTCCCGGACCCCGTCCCCGCCACGACTGAAGCCTCCACCACCACCTTCCCCGCGATCCGCGACGAGGCCACCCCATGACCCCGGCCCGGGATACGTCCATCGCCGCGAGGGATACGTCCATCGCCGCGCCCGCGCCCACCTGGCGCAGCGCACATCGCTGGCCATCCGCCGCCCTGGACACCCCTCGCCACGCACCACTGGCACCACTCGTCACGCTGGACGCTCCTGCCCCGCCGCTGCTGCTCTTTCGTGTTAGAAAAGAGCTTTATGTTAGAAAGGGGTGCGGATTTGGCGCCTTTTCTTGCAGGGAGCACTTTTTTGACATGAAAGGTTGTCCCATGCGCCCCGGTGGGCTCTGGGGTCACAGGCTGACTGCGCGCAACGCGCTCCGGTCGTGCGCGGTGGTCGCCTTGCGTAGCCGGCGAGTTGCGGAATGGTGAGGTGGCGGTGAGCGGCGAGGTCTGGCGGGAGCTGGCGGGGCAGGAGGCTGTCGTCGCGCAGTTGTCGCGGGCGGCGGCGGGCGCCGCGGCGGTGCTCGCCGGGGAGCGGGCGGAGCCGGGCGTGATGACGCACGCGTGGCTGTTCACCGGGCCGCCGGGCTCGGGACGGTCGGTGGCGGCCCGTGCGTTCGCCGCGGCGCTGCTGTGCCAGAACGGCGGCGACGGGACGTGCGCCTCGTGCACGCAGGTGCACGCCGGGACGCACGCGGACCTGAGGCTGGTCCGGCCGGACGGGCTGTCCTACGGCGTGAAGCAGACTCGGGACCTGGTGCTGCGCGCCGCTGGCGCGCCTGCAGGCGGGCGCTGGCAGGTGGTGTTGTTCGAGGATGCCGACCGCTGCACCGAGCAGGCTGCCAACGCGCTGCTGAAGGCAATCGAGGAGCCCGTGCCGCGGACCGTATGGCTGCTGTGCGCGCCCGCAGCGGAGGACCTGGTGCCGACGATCAGATCGCGATGCCGAGTTGTCACGCTTGTCGTGCCGTCGTCGGCGGCGGTCGCTAAGGTGCTCTCAGAGCGGGACGGGATCGAACCCGCTAGAGCGCTGGACGCGGCCCGCGCGGCGCAGGGACACGTGGGTCGCGCCCGGCGTCTTGCCCTCGACGAGGCCGCCGCGCGGCGGCGGCGCGAGGTGCTCGACGTGCCGGTGCGCGCGACCTCGCTCGGCCCGGCGCTGACCGCGGCGGCAGCGCTCGTGAAGACCGCCGAGGAAGAAGCGAAGGCGGTCACCGAGGCGCTCGACGAGCCGGAGCGCGAGGCGCTGCGCAAGGCGTACGGCGAGGGTTCCACCGGCAAGGGCGTGGCGAAGGCCATGCGCGGCATGGCCGGCTCGATGAAGGACCTCGAGGACCGGCAGAAGTCGCGCGCCACCCGGGTCAAGCGGGACACCCTGGACCGCGCGCTGCTCGACCTGGCCGCGTTCTACCGGGACGTGCTGATGGTGCAGCTTGGCGCGGCGGTGGAGCTGGCGAACGGGGACCGGATGGACGACCTGCGGCAGATAGCCGCCACGTCCGCACCCGAGTCCACGCTGCGCCGCATGCAGGCGGTCATGCAGTGCCGCGAGCGCCTGACGCTCAATGTGGCGCCGCTGCTCGCGGTGGAGGACTTGACGCTCTCCTTGGCGCGCGGGTAGCAACGCTTGTCATGCGCTGGCGGCAGTCTTCCCGTGCGCGGGTTAGCACCGTAGCCTGGATCGGTGGGCATGATGATGGCGGTGAGCTTCGAACGGTACGGGCGGCTTTACTACCTCGACCCGGGTGCGTACTCACCGGCGATCGGAGACAAGGTCCTCGTGCCCACCGACTCCGGGCCCGAGGTGGCCCAATGCGTGTGGGCGCCGCAGTGGGTCAGCGACGACATCGACGGGCTGCCGGTGTGCACGGGCCTGGCCGGCGCCGACGACCTGGCCCGCGACGAGCAGAACCGGCGGCGCCGCGCCGAGGCCAGGCTCGCGTCGAAGCGGTTCATCCGGCAGCACGAGCTGCCCATGAAGCTCACCGCGGTGGACTACATCAGCGCGGAGAACACGTTCGTGATCTACTTCAGCGCGCCGCAGCGGGTGGACTTCCGCGCGCTTGTTCGCGACTTGGGCGGCAGGCTGAAGGCCCGGGTGGAGCTGCGCCAGATCGGGCCGCGGGACGAGGCGCGCCTCCAGGGAGGCATCGGGCCGTGCGGGCGCGACCTGTGCTGCGCCACGTTCCTGAAGGACTTCGAGCCGGTGTCGGTCCGGATGGCGAAGGACCAGGACCTGCCCGTCAACCCGCTGCGGATCGCGGGGGCGTGCGGGCGGCTGATGTGCTGCCTGAAGTACGAGCATCCGCTGTACCAGGACTTCCGCAAGGACGCACCGAAGACCGGCAGCACGGTGGAAACCCCCGCCGGCCGCGGCACCGTGGTGGGGCACAACGTGCCGTCGGACACGGTCGTGGTCAAGCTCGCCGCGGACGGCACGTCGTGCGCCTGCCCGCGGGCGAGCGTGTGCGGGTCCCGTCAGGCCTACGAGGCGTTCCACGGGACCGGCAACGGACGTTCAGCGCAGTTATTTCGGAAGTCTTACGGCGGCGGCGCTAGCGTAACGAACTCTCCTCGCACAAGGACTAGACGGGGACAGATCCCCCAAAAGGAGCGAGGAGAACCAAAGTGTTTCGTCTTGGATCAAGCGCGGTCGTGCTCGCGGCACTGGCCGCGGTCGCGGGCTTGTCCACTCCCGCGTTCGCGAGCACGTCGGCGGGCGTGTCCTTCGGCGGCGGCGCGAGCCGCGCGGTGTTCGTGCAGACCGACAACACGGCCGGCAACCAGGTGGTCGCCTACCAGCGCGCGGCCGACGGCACCCTCACCTGGTCCGGCAGCTACTCGACCCACGGCACCGGCGGCGTGCTGGCCGGTTCCGTGGTGGACCACCAGGCGTCCCAGGGCTCACTCGGCCACGGGCGCGGCGTACTCTACGCGCTCAACGCCGGCAGCAGCACCGTGTCGGTCTTCGCCGTACAGGGCGACCGGCTGACACTGCGGCAGGTCATCGGCTCTGGCGGGACGTTCCCGGTCAGCGTCGCGGTGCACGGCGACCTGGTGTACGTGCTCAACGCGCTGAACGGCGGCTCGGTACAGGGCTTCAGGGCCTTCGGCGGCATCCTGGTGCCAGTCGCCGGATCGAACCGCGCGCTCGGCTTGGACCCGAACGCGACGCCGCAGTTCACCAGCACGCCGGGACAGGTCGCGTTCACCCCGGACGGATCGCGGCTGATCGTGACCACCAAGGCCAACGGCAACGACATCGACGTGTTCGGGGTCGGTTTCGGTGGCCGCTTCGGCCACCCCGGTAGTCAATTCCGAGCCCGGCACGGTGCCGTTCGCGATCTCCTTCGACACCCACGGCAACGTCGTGATCGCCAACGCCGGTAACAACTCGCTGGCGACCTTCGCCCTCGGCGCCGGCGGCGCGCTGAGCCAGCTCGACTCGGTGCCGACCGGGCAGGCGGCGACCTGCTGGGTGGCGCCGGCCGGTCAGTTCCTTTACGCCTCGAACGCGGGCAGCGGGTCGGTCAGCGGCTTCACCTCCAGCGCGGGCGGTCAGCTGGCGGACATCGGTAACACCGCCACCGACGCCGGCACGACCGACGCGGTGTCCGCCGCCGGCGGCCGGTTCCTGTACGTCCGGGCCGGGGCGGCCGGGATCGTCGACGAGTACCGGGTCGGCGCCGGCGGCGCCCTGACCCAGATCGGGTCCGTCACCGTGCCGGGCGCGGCGGGCGGCGAGGGAATCCTGGCGTTCTAGGCCGAGCTAGCAACGGGGCGGGCCGGAAGCGTCCGGCTCGCCCCGTTCGCGATACCCTGCCACCGATGGAGACGGATGCGGAGCTGGTCGCTCGCCTGCGCTCGGGTGACGAGCGGGCGTTCGTCTCGGTGGTCGAGCGGTACCAGCAGCCGATGCTCCGGCTGGCGGCCTCGTTCGTGCCGAACAGCGCAGTCGCCGAGGAGGTCGTCCAGGACACCTGGCTCGCGCTGCTGCGCGGGCTCGGCGGCTTCGAGGGCCGGTCCTCGCTGAAGACCTGGCTGTTCCGCATCCTGGTCAACCGGGCGCGGACCACCGGCACGCTGGAACACCGCTCGGTCCCGGTCGCGGACCCCGAGCCTGCCGTGGATCCGGCGCGGTTCGACGCCGCGGGCGGCTGGGCGGACCCGCCGGAGCACTGGATCGGGGCGGCAGGGGACCTCACCGGCAGGATACGGACCTGGATCGACGCGCTGCCGGACCGGCAGCGCGAGGTCGTCGTGCTGCGCGACGTCGAGGGCATGACCAGCGAGGAAGTCTGTACCGTGCTGGCCATCAGCGAGGCGAACCAGCGGGTGCTGCTGCACCGCGGCCGGAGCAGGCTCCGGCAGCTGGCTGAGAACGAGTTCCGGGAGGTGCGATGAGACTCCTCCGTAAGGACGTCGTCTGCCAGCAGGCGGTCGAGCTGGTCACCGACTACCTGGAAGGGCGGCTGAGCAGGCGGCAGCGCCGCCGGTTCGAGGCCCACCTCGCCACCTGCCCGCACTGCACCGAGTACCTCGCGCAGCTGCGCGAGACGATCCGGCTCACCGGCCAGGTGACGGAGCAGGATCTGGCTCCTCGGATGCGGGACGATCTTGTGGAGCTGTACCGCCGCTGGCAGGCCGAAGAGCGGTGAGCGCCTGCCAGCCGAGGAACGCCGCGATCGGGACGAGGCTGAGCTGGGGCAGCTGGTAGCGCCAGTCGAAGGTGGCGAACACGGCGGGGACGGCGAGGACGGCGATCGTGCTGACCGTGAACAGAGCGCACTCTACGATCCGGCGGCGCCGCACCATGCCGGTCACCGTGCCTGCCAGGCCAAGCAGCAGGCCGGCCGCGAGCAGCGGCCCGGGGATGTAGAACCAGCGGCCGTAGCCATGCAGGAAGGCGGCCAGCTCCGGCCGGCTCTCTGGCGGCTTGATGCCGATCGCGGCGAGTGAGGCGTCGGCCGCGGTGTCCGGCTTGATGTGCGTCTGGAACGTCAGGTAGTCCAGTGGGTAGTGCTCCGGGCCCGCGCCGCGGACCGGGGAGAAGCCGTAGCCGAAGTCGCGGCCGACGGCTTCGGCGTAGGCGAGCGGCTGGTGCCGCAGGATCCGCAGGCCGAAGTCCTCGGCGACGGAGTCCCTCGACTTGCCTGGCGGCGGCGTGAACGTCCACTGCGGCGACGCCGGGTTCCACGTGTAGAAGTCGGCGACCCGCTGCGACGGCGACTGCGCCGGGCACAGCGGCTTCTCGTACGACGGCAGGTTCAGCCCCGTGCAGTCCGCGAAATCGGCTACCCGCCCGTACAGGAACGCCCCGCTGAACGTGGTGAAGTTCCACTTCCCGTGTGACGCGTAGAACCAGCCCAGGTACCCGGTCACCGGGATGGCGAAGCTGAGCACCAGCGCGGCCAGGACCCGGACCGGCACGCGACGCGCCAGCACGTAGCCCACCGCCGGGACGATCATGATGAGTTCCTGGTCGCGGAACGTGACGGCCAGGCCGAGCAGCAGCCCGCACACCGCCGTGAACCGCCAGGTCAGGCGGTCAGGCCGCCAGACCAGGACGGCGAGCGCGCCGAGTAGCAGGAGCACGGTCCACACGTCGGTGAGCACGTACTGCTCGAGGATCAGCTCCAGCGGGTCGAACAGCACCGGGATCGTGGCGAGGGCCGCGAGCCACCGGGCGGCGCCCAGCCTGATCAGCACCGCGTAGACCAGGACGGCGGTCGCCATGCCCGCGAGATGCTGGATCAGCGGGATCAGCCACAGGACGTTCGGGAAAATAAAGGGTGTTATGAGTATCGAGTAGCCGCTTTGCCGCTGATCGTCGACCGTCCAGTGTCCGTGCGCGAAGTTATGCGCGTACTGCAGGTAGCGGACGCTGTCCGGGAAGATCAGCGCGGGGTGGTACGCGGCCAGCACGATGCCACGCAGGGCGGCGGCCAGCACGAGCAGCGCTGCCGCCATCCAGTGCCGTCGCAGCCAGCTCATGCTGTTGGATATTACGGTGCCCCGGCGTGCAGTAGACTCTTCGAGTCGCCCCGGCGGGCGGCAAGCCGCCTTAGCTCAGTCGGCAGAGCGATTCACTCGTAATGAATAGGTCATCGGTTCGATTCCGATAGGCGGCTCTCAGAGGTCTTCACGTTCGAGCGGCCCGCACGCGCTGCATTCGCGGTAAGGAACGGCGGCATCCGTTATACGGCGTTGTCAACCGCCGGCCCGCCATGCCTGAATGGATTGAGCCCGACGAGACGGTGACCGACCGACGGAGAGCGCGATCCATGATCACAGATGCGATACCAGTACGGGTCGGCGACACCGATCTCCTCGCACCTCGAGTCGGCCTGGGAACCGCTGTCCTCGGCAACTTCTTGCAAGCGATCAGCGATGCCGACGCCATCGCGGTGATAGATCGCGCGCTGGCGAGCGGCGTGCGCTACATCGACACCGCACCCCTGTACGGACATGGGCTGGCCGAGCAGCGCGCGGGCCTGGCCATCGCCGGTGCGCCGTGCGCCGGGCTGGTCCTCTCGACCAAGGTCGGGCGGCTGCTGCGCGCGGGAGCACCGCGCGATGAGACCCAGTACCACGACGGGATCTCCTTCTATCAGGATGTCCCCGCCACTGGGCCAGTGTGGGACTTCAGCTACGACGGTGTCCGCCGGTCGGTGCGGGAGAGCCTGGAGCGGATGGGTGTCGGCCGGTTCGATGTCCTGCACCTGCACGACCCGGACGATCATCTCGAGCAGGCCGCCACGACCGCCTACCGAGCGCTGCGCGATTTGCGCGCCGAGGGAATGGTGCTGGCGGTCGGCGCCGGCTCGAACCGGTCCGCGCCGCTCACGGACCTCGTCCGCGCCTGCGACCTTGACGTGGTGCTCCTCGCCGGCCGCTACACCCTGCTCGATCAGACCGCGATGGCGGACCTGCTGCCATTGTGCGAAAGCCGAGGTGTCTCGGTGGTGATCGGCGGCGCCTTCAACAGCGGCGTCCTGATCGACCCGGTTCCCCGGCGCGCACTTCAATTACCTGCCCGCCGGCGACACGATCCTCGCCAAGGCGCGGGCCATACGGGAGATCTGCGACAAGCGCAGAGTGCCGTTCGCAGCTGCCGCCGTCCAGTTTCCCCTGGCGCACCCGCGGGTGTGTACCGTGCTGATAGGGCCGCGGACAGCCGGCGAGCTCGACACGGACCTGTCCCTGTTCGATGCGGAGATCCCACCCCAGCTCTGGGCGGAATCTACGGCACGAGGAACTGCTCAGCGCGGACATCCCGACGCCGGAGTGAGGAGAGCACACCGTGAGCCACGCGACGTCGCGCATCGATGCACACCATCACTTCTGGGATCCGGCACGCTACTCCTATCCCTGGATGGCCGGCGATGCCATGGATCCGGTCCGCCGCGCCTTCGCTCCCGGCGATCTGCGCGGCACGCTGGCCGAAGAGCACATCGACGGCACCGTGCTCGTGCAGACGCTGTCCAGTCCGCGGGAGACGCCCGAATTCCTCCGCCTGGCGGCGGCGACCGACTTCGTCCACGGCGTCGTGGGCTGGGTCGACCTGACCTCACCCGGCGTTGCCGACGACCTTGACGCGCTCCTCGACGGCCCGGCCGGCCGCTGGCTGGTCGGCATACGTCACCAGGTTCACGACGAGGCTGACCCGGACTGGCTCGCGCGCCCCGACGTGCACCGCGGCCTCGCCGCCGTACAGGCACGCGGCCTCGCCTACGACCTGCTGATCCGCGCCAGGGAGCTACCGGCCGCCGTCGACACGGTCCGGGAATTCCCCGGCCTGCAATTCGTACTCGACCACATCGCCAAGCCACGCATCGCCGACGGCCGCGACGATCCGTGGTGCCAGCGCATGCCGGCGCTCGCCGCACAGCCGAACGTCGCCGTCAAGCTCTCCGGAATGGTTACCGAAGCCGATTGGGCAACATGGTCTCCCGGCGACCTCCGCCCGTTCGTCAGCCAGGTCGCCGCCTGGTTCGGCGTGCCGAGGCTTATGTTCGGCTCGGACTGGCCGGTCTGCCTGCTCGCGGGCTCGTACCACGCCGTCCTCGGTGGCCTCATCGAGGCGCTGCCCGCCATGTCCGCCGCTGAGCTCGACCAGGTACTCGGTACGAACGCGCTGCGTATCTACCAGCTCGGCAAGAGCGCTGCCGTTGCCCCACGGCAGTCCTGACCCTGTCAAGAGCGGCCGGGACCCCGGTGTCAGGCTGTGCTGGCACGGCTCCACGGCGTGACGGTCGACCTCCGCGAGCGACCGCGGTCTTATCCGGGTGGAGGCACCTGGCGACTAGGAGCTCAGGTCCCAGAGCAGCCGGTAGTAGCGGGTCCGGTCCGGGTCGGGCGCGATGCCGTACGCATCGAGCAGCAAGCCTCCCAGCCCGGCCCGTAGTTCCACTGGGTGCTCCAGGTGGCGACCGCGATGTCCGCCCAGCGGTCGGCGACGCCGAGCAGGCCCAGATCGACGTGGCCGCTCCACCGGCCGTCGGGTCCGAGCAACGTATTCGGCGCGCAGGTATCGCCGTGACAGACGACCCGCTGGTCGTCCGGCGGAATGCCGGCGGCCGCCTCGAGCGCGCGCACCATGCCCAGGACCTGGTGGCAGGAGTGCCAGAGGTCCGTCCGCATCCGGCCGGCGGCCACCTTGGCACGCGCGTCCGCGAGCCGCACGTCCGCGGCCCAGGAAAAGGGGCACTCGGCGGCCGGCAGCGCGTCGTGCATGGCGCGCAGCCCCTCGCCGATCGCGACCACCGCCGTGGCCGGCTCGGCCCGCCATCGCCGGTCGGACGCCCGCAGCCCGGGCAGCGCGGCGGTCACCAGCCAGGTGCCACCGGGTTCCTTCCCGGTGTCCAGCACCTCGGGCACGGGGTGGAACGGCTTTGCCCACCGCATCCGGTCGGCCTCCGCGGTCAGGTCGATGCCGCTGTCCGTGGGTGCCCACTTGACGAACCGCCTACCGCCGCCAGTTCCGACCTCGTAGGTCAGCCCGCCGACCTCGTTCTCCCACGTCAGGCTCGTCTGATCGCCGCCAGCCAGGCTCAGGACCACCTCGGGAACCGGCACCGCCATGGCCCCAAGCATGCCCGTCCCGCTGCCGCGCGGGAAATCAATTACCACGGCCAGGGACGCCCGGCGATAATCGTCCGATGACCCCGCTTCACCCTCGCGCCATGCCGGCCGCCGAGGTAGCCGTGTCACCGGACCTGGTGCGGCGGCTGCTCACCGCCCAGCATCCGGATCTGGCGGACCGCCCGGCGACCGTGCTGGCGAACGGCTGGGACAACTTCATCTGCCGCCTCGGCGAGGATCTGCTGATCCGCATGCCGCGCCGGGAGCTGGCGGCCGCTCTGGTGCTGCACGAGCAGCGGTGGCTCCCGGTCCTGGCGCCGCGGCTGCCGCTCGCCGTGCCGGCCCCGGTCAGGACCGGGCAGCCCGGCGAGGGCTATCCATGGTCGTGGAGCATCACCAGGTTCCTGCCAGGACAGGTCGCCGCGCGCACTCCGCCGGCCGACCCGGCCGCTGCCGCGGCCGGCATGGGCGAGTTCCTCCGCGCCCTGCACGAGCCTGCGCCGGACGATGCCCCTGCGAACCCGGTCCGCGGTGTCCCGCTCGTCGACCGCCACCAGACCGTCACCGAGAACATGGCGATCCTCGGCGGCCAGATCGACCAGCGACTCACCGCGGCGATGTGGATGACGGCCAGGGACATCGAGCCGTGGGACGGTCCGCCGTTGTGGCTGCACGGCGACCTGCACCCGGCCAACATCCTGGTCCACGACGGCGCACTCAGCGCGGTCATCGACTTCGGTGACATCACGGCCGGGGATCCGGCGACCGACCTGTCCGTGGCGTGGATGCTGTTCCCCGACCCGGCGCACCGCGACGTGTTCTGGGATGCCTACGGCAAGGCGGACCAGAACACGAAGAACCGCGCCCGCGGCTGGGCGCTGTCCCTGTCCCTCGTCTGCCAGGCGCACTCCGCCGACAACCCGCTGATGACGGAGATCGGCCGCCGCGCCTACCGTGCCGTCACGGCGCGGGCACCGACTCAGCGGCCGGGCGATTCTCGGTGATCCACGTGTCGATCCGCTCCCACCAGTCGTAGAGCCACCGCTCTTGTTCCTCGTGGGAGGCGGAGCGTGGAACCGCCTCGAAAGGCACCCGCCACCACCTGGCGGCGACCGTCTGCTGCTCCGGCAGGTGCCGCCACACGTCGCCGGCGCTGACCAGCCGGTCCAGCCCCGCGTGCGCCACGAAGATCACGTCCGCCGCCGGGCAGGCCGCGATCGCGGCCAGCGTGCCGCCGGTCCGCGGCGGCAGCAGGTTCGGCATCCGCCGGGCCCGGCCCGCCAGGTCGGCCCGGCCGGCGTTTTCCAGCCGCCGGATCCCGCGCCGCCACCGCCCCGGCGTCCAGTTACCGCCCTCCGGGAAGATCACCAGCGCGTCCTCGTCACCGAGGTCGGCCGCCAGCCGCGCCACCTGGGAGGTGAACAGGCCCTCGCCGGCCTGTCGGCGCCGCACGAACACGTTTGGCAGCCGGTTACCGACGACGTCCACCCCCGGGTCCAGCTGGATGGCGGCCTTCATCACGACGCGCGGGCGCCTGCCGTAGACCGAGAGCAGCTGATGGACCAGCAGGAACGAGTCGCCTGGCCCCGCGTGCCTGCTCAGCACGATCACCGGCCGGGTCAGCCGGGCGGCGAGCTCGGCCGCGTCGGCGTCCGGCTCGGACACCACCACGCGCAACCCGAACGTGCGCTCCGCGCCGCGGTACAGCACGTCGAGGAACCAGCGCATGACGGCGTAGTGGCGTCGCCGGTACGTCTCAGTGCGCAGCCGCCGGCCGCCGAACCCGCTGGCGATCCACAGCCCCAGGCACATGAACAGCGCCGTGGTCTCGGCCAGCATCCAGATGACCGAGAAGCACAGCAGCCGGAACGCGCGGAATCCGCGTGCGTTCGCCAGCCCGGTCAACACGAACGCGAGGCCGAGCAGCGGGAAGAGCACGACCAGCGAGAGGGACAGCAGCACCGTGAACGGCGCCAGCACCAGCCGGCGTATCACCTTGGGCGGAACCATACGGCGGGGCCTCTCTCCGGTCAGCCCCCGCTTAGTCTCTTCAAATACCCGGCAGAGGCCGTATATGCACGTGAAATGCTCGATTGCACCCGGCTTCTGTCGCGGTAACGGAACTGCGACAGGCCCGGCGGCTGCCGGTCCCCGCCGGACGGCAGCACGTGTACGTTGACACCAGCTTGCAGCGCGGCCATCTCCTCGTGGAACCGGTGCCGCCGGGCGATCTCGAACGCGACGAGGCCGACCTCCCAGGGGCGCCGCGGCGCCGCCAGCGGGCTCTCGATGCGGCCCGCGTGCAGCACGTACACCTCCGAGGCGCCCAGCGCGACGGCGCGGCCGACCGGGATCGAGTCGACCAGCCCGCCGTCGAAGAAATGCGACCCGCCGAACTCGACCGGCGGCAGCAGCCCCGGCACCGCGCAGGACGCCATCACCGCCTGCACCACCGGCCCGCTGCTGAACCACTGGGCGCAGGCCTGCTCGATGTTCGCCGCCACGCAATGAAACGGCAGCTCGAGATCCTCGAACGCGGGGCCCGGCAGGGCCTCGTCCAGCAGCTTCTTGAGCGGCTCGAACGAATGCAGGTGCGTCCCTGAGCGGGTCAGCCGCACCATCCGTCCCCACAGCGTCTCGCTGAACGCCAGCCGCAGCGACTCGCCCTGCCACAGCCCGGACAACCGCTCGGGGGCCTTGGCCGGGAAGGCCGCCACGAAGACACCGTTCAGCGCGCCCACCGACGTGCCCACCACCAGGTCAGGCCGGATACCGGCCTCGGCCAGCGCGCGCAGCATGCCGACCTCGCTGGCGCCGTGCAGCCCGCCGCCGCCGAGCACAAACGCGACAGTCATCGAGGCCCATTGTCGCAGAGGGCCGGGCTAAGACCCCCGGTCAGCAACAACCAGCGGCCTGTCCGGTGCCGGGTCCGGCCCCTCCCTGCGGCGCGCCCGGTGCTGGCTGAGCACCCGGACACCCCAGTACCCCGCGGCGCAGGCCAGCACCACGACGATGACCACGCCGAGCGCGGTGGTGCCGACCCCCGCGTACTTCAGGCCGGAGACGAAGATCACGAACGTGATCACCGGCCGGATGAACCGGTCCGGCGCCCGCGACGACAGCAGCGAGCCGATCAGCACGGCTGGCACGCTGCCGACGATGATCGACGTTGTGACGCCGAACTCCACGTGTCCGAACGTCAGCGCGCCGAGCGCCGCGGCCGCGGTGAGCGGCACGGCCTGGGTGAGGTCGGTCCCGACGAGTTGCTTGGCGGGCAGCAGCGGGTAGGCGAACAGCAGCAGCACGATCATCAGCGACCCCGAGCCGACCGAGGTCATGCCCACGATCAGCCCGCCGACGACGCCGATCAGCACGGTCGGCAGCGGTCGCACGGTGACCTGCCGCACCTGTTCGGTACGCGGCCCGGATCGCCGGTCGAGCAGCGCGCGGAAGATCATCGCGGCCGCGCCGGCCAGCAGCGCCGCGCCGAGCGCGGTCTCCACGTCGGCGGCGCTGTGGATCTCCCGCAGCAGCCACGCGCCGAAGAACGCGGCCGGCATCGACCCGAGCATCATCCAGCCGACCAGCCGCAGGTTGACGGTGCCGCGGCGCAGGTGCACCGCCGCGCCGACCGGCCGCATCACGACGGCGGCGACCAGGTCACTGGAGATCGCGGCGGACGGTTTCACGCTGAACAGCAGGATCAGCATGGGTGTCATCAGCGCCCCGCCGCCGGCCCCGGTCAATCCGACCAGCAGGCCCACGACAGCGCTGCCCAGCACAATTCCCATTTCCCTACTATACAACTTCAAAAACTTCTCATACAGAACGACTTGGCGTTACTGTTCTGGGAACCCCGCATCGGGTAGACAGGCAAGCGTGGACAAGCTCCAGCCTTACCGGGACAAACGCGATCCGGCGCGGACTCCCGAACCGGTGCCTGCGGAGCCGGCACCCGCAGCCGCGGCGGCGGACGGTGGCGGGATCTTCGTGGTTCAGGAGCACCACGCCCGCCGGCTGCACTGGGATTTCCGGCTGGAGCACGACGGCGTGCTGGTCTCCTGGGCGCTGCCCAAGGGCGTGCCGAACGACCCGGCCGTCAACCACCTCGCGGTCCACACCGAAGACCACCCGATGGAGTACGCCGGCTTCGAGGGCATGATCCCGAGGGGCGAGTACGGCGGCGGCCAGGTCACGATCTGGGACCACGGCACCTACGAGGTCGTGAAGTGGCGGCCGGACGAGGTCAAGGTGATGCTCACCGGCCGGCGGCTGAGCGGCGGCTGGACGCTGTTCCAGACCAAGGGCAGCCAGTGGATGATCCACCGGGAGCGTCAGGCTCTGCCTGTTTCACTGAAACCCATGCTGGCGCTAGCCGGAACCGAGCCACCCGACGAGGCGAACTGGGCGCTGGAGATGAAGTGGGACGGCGTGCGGGCGCTGGCGTTCATCGAGCTCGGCGCGCTGCGGCTGATGTCCAGGACCGGCCGCGACATCACGATGGCGTACCCGGAGCTGGCCGGGATGCCGGCCGCGATCGGCCGCAAGCAGGTGCTGCTTGACGGGGAGATCGTGGTGTTCGGCGCGAACGGCTGGCCGGAGTTCGAGGCGCTCCAGCCGCGGATCCACGTTCGCGACGAGCGGCAGGCCGCCCAGCTCGCCGCCCAGTCCGCGGTCACCTACCTGGCGTTCGACGTGCTCCACCTGGACGGCAGGCCGCTGCTGGACCATCCGTACCGGGAGCGCCGCACGCTGCTCGACGAGCTGGCGATCAGCGGCGCGTTCTGGCAGGCACCGCCGTCCTTCCCCGGCGAGGACCTGCACGCGGTCCGCGAAGTGTCGCGCCAGCACGGCATGGAAGGCATCGTGGCCAAGCGCCTCGACGCCAAGTACGTGCCCGGCGGGCGCTCCGACTACTGGCGCAAGATCAAGAACGTGCACCGCCAGGAGGTGGTGGTGGCTGGCTGGAAGCCGGGGCAGGGCAACCGCGAGGGGCAGGTCGGCTCGCTGCTGATCGGCGTGCACGACGAGGACGGCGCGCTGCGGTACGCCGGTCACGTGGGGACCGGGTTCACCGTGGAGACGCTGCGCATGCTCGGTGCGAAGCTGAAGCCGCTGCGCCGGTCCACGTCCGCCTTCGGCGAGCCGGTGCCGCCGGAGCACGCGCGGACCGCGGTCTGGGTGGAACCCGAGCTGGTCATCGAGGTCGACTTTGACCGCTGGACCAGGGCGGGCCGGATGCGCGCGCCGGTGTACAAGGGCTTGCGCGACGACAAAGACCCCGCGGATGTGATCCGTGAGTCCTGAGGAGAAGGTGGCCGTCCAGGTCGACGGCCGCACGCTCACGCTGACCAACCTGGCCAAGGTGCTGTACCCGGAGACCGGGTTCACCAAGGCCGAGGTGCTGTCCTACTACCAGCAGGTCGCGCCCGTGCTGCTGCCGCACATCACGAACCGCCCGCTGACCCTGAAGCGCTATCCCGACGGCGTGGACGGCGAGGCGTTCTTCGCCAAGCACGCGCCCGGGCACCGCCCGGACTGGATCCGCACCGTGGTGGTGCATTCCCGCAGCTCGCGGGCCCGTGGCGAGATGGTGACGTACCTGGTGGTGGACGACCTGCCCGCATTGATCTGGGTCGCCAACCTGGCCGGGCTGGAACTGCACACCCCGATGTGGCGGCTGCCGGACGAGGGCCCGGTGCCCGAAGGCGAGGAACGCGAGCCGGACCTGCTCGTCTTCGACCTGGACCCGGGCCTGCCGGCCACGATCGTGGAATGCTGCCAGGTGGCACTCGATCTGCGGCCGCTGCTGCACGCCGACGGCCTGGAGCCGCTGGCCAAGACCTCCGGCGGCAAGGGCATGCAGCTCTACGCCCGGATCGAGGGCCTGACCGCTGCCCAGGCAAGCGACCTGGCCCGGAGCTACGCCGAACGGCTGGAACGCGACGACCCCAGGCGAGTCACCTCCCGCATGACCAAGTCGCTCCGTGGCGGCCGCGTCTTCATCGACTGGAGCCAGAACAACGGCAAGAAGACCACCGTCGCCCCCTACTCCCTCCGCGCCCGCGAGAACCCCACCGTAAGCACCCCCCTCACCTGGGACGAAGTAGCCGCCTGCAAGCACCAAAGCGACCTCTTCTTCACCGCCGAAGACCTCCCCTCCCGCATCGCCGCCCACGGCGACCTCTTCGCCCCGCTCCTCTGATCCCGCCCCCCGCCGTCCGCCGCGTCCCGCGCTGCGGAAGTCCGGGGGCCGTGTGAACACATCTGTTTTTAACTTGTTTTCGCGGTGTGTGTCGCATCAGGCGGATGTGATGCGCGCGCCAGTCCAGCAGGAACGGGCATACCCGCATAAAGCGGGCGGTTCTGGGGACGGGGCAGCGGGCGGCTCAATCATTGTGGGTACTTACCCTCCCAGATCGGGGGGGTAAATACCCACGATCTTTTTCGAGGCATCTCGGATGGTCCGGGCCAGTCACGGAAACGAAGGCGTATTACGGGGCGGGTCGGACATTGCGGGCAGCTGGCATGCCGACGATCGCGACACGCCGAGAACCCCGATTTGATTACCGACGTGTCCTATTCGTCACCCTTCTTCCGCGGAGCCCAGTCGGCCTTCCGGGATCTTCCCGCGTTATTGGCGCTCGGCGATGAGGAGGAGGGCGTAGGCGGCGAGGGTTGAGTCGTCGGTGATGGCGCCTTCGGCGATCATTTGCTCGAACTTGGTTCGCGGGACCCAGGCCTGGCGCATGTCTTGCTCTTCCGGCTCCCGGTCTGGCTCGCCGGGGGTGAGGCCGGTCGCGAGATAGAGGTGCCCGCCCTGGTTGCTGATGCCGTGCGCGCAGTGCAGGTAGCCGAGCTTGGTGAGCGTCGCGGCGCGCAGGCCGGTCTCCTGGGCTAGCTCCAGCCTGGCGAGCTCTTCGGGTGCCCCGGTCGTACCGGGCGGGAAGCCGCCCTGCGGGAACGACCAGGTGCGGCGCGCGATCGGGTAGCGGTACTCCTCAACCAGGTGGAAGCCGTCGTTCTCGGCCGGTATGACGAGCGCGAAGTCGGGCTTTTCCACGAACGCGTAGGTGCCCCGCAGGCCGTTCGGGCGCTCGATCTCGTCCTTGCGGAGCCGGATCCACGCGTCTTCGTACACGACGCCGGATCCGAGCGTGCGCACCGTCACTAGACAACCTCCTGGGTGGGCATCGTCGCCTCCGGCTCGGCGGTCGGCGCGTCACCGGCGCCGCGCCGCCGGTACAGCCGGGCGAGGGCGGTCGCGCCGAGCGCGCCCGCGACCGGGAGCGTGACGAGGGCGGGTAGCTGGTAGCGCCAGGAGAACTCGTACACGTCGGCGCCAAGCAGCAAGGCTACGCCACTGCCGGTGATCAGCAGGCAGGCGAGGGCAAGCCGGGACTCGCCGAGGCGGCGAAATGCGACGATCCCGCCGAGGCCGGCCAGCAGCGTCACGAGGAACACCGGTCCGGGGGTGTAGCCGCCGTTCAACTGATAGGCGCGCAGCGCCGCGGCGACCGGGCGGTCGACGTGCACGCTGCCGCCGCCGGACAGCATGAAGATGACGTTCGCGCTGGTGGCACCGTCCGGGGTGATGCCTGGCGGGTAGTACGGATAGCCGTCCTGGAACTGCCACCTGGAGATCGGCGTGTCGCCGGGGCTGCCGTCCCTGGTGAGCGCGAACAGCTTGATCGCGTCCGACGCGATGTCGCCGGCGACGCGCAGCGGCTGCTGCCGGATCACGGCGTACGCGAACTGGCGCTGGATGGCTCCCGGGTTGATGCTGGCGGGCGGCGCTGGTCCGGAGCCGGTGTACGTTTCGCCGGGCGTCAGGCCGATGTTGACCAGGCCGTCGACCCCGAGCGTCGCGGCGGCGGAGGCCTTCGGGCACAGCGACCAGTCGTCAGCCGGGATCTTCAGCGCGGCGCAGTCGGCGGCGTGCGCGGTGCGGCCGTACAGGTACTCGTCGCCCAGGTCGGACAGCTCGAAGCCGCTGTGCAGGCCGAACTCCGACCAGGTCATGTAGCCGAGGACCGGCAGCGCGAAACACGCGGTCAGCACGCTCGCGTGCAGCAGCCGGGTACGCCAGCCGCGGGTCGCCGCCAGCGCGAAGACCAAGGCGGGCAGGATCAGCACCTCGCCCACTTGGCGGACGATCGCCGACGCGCCGAGCGCGAGCGCGGCGACCGCGATGGCAACGAGCCGCGGTTCGCTGCCGGGGTGCCAGAGCAGGATGGCCAGGGCCGCGATGACGAGCACCTCGAACAGCGTGTCCGGCATGATCGTCTGCTCAGCCACCAGCTGGTAGCCGTCGAGCAGCACCGGGGCGGTGGCCAGGGCGGCCAGCCATGCCGTGACGCCGAGCCGCCGCAGCAGCAGGTACAGCGTGACCGCGAGCGCCAGGCCGAGCAGGTGCTGGAGCGCGGCGACGACCGCCAGGTTCCCGAACCACAGCACCGGGCGCAGCACGAACAGCAGGTAGCCGAGCGGGTCGAACGCGCCCCAGGTCCGCACCTCGGTGCCGAACAGGTACTTCTTCGAGTCGATGTACAGCAGCGCGGGCTGGTAGCCGACCTGCGCGGCGACCCGCAGCACCAGCCCGGCGAAGAGCAGCACCGCGAATACCCAGTGCTTTCGCGCGAGCTTGCCGCCAGTCGTCACGCCTCATTCTGCCGCACCGGGGCCGTCCGGCGGGCCCTGTTTTGACGGTGCTCGTCCGTACGATCGGCACATGTCAGCGCACCGCGATTCCTGGGACCGGCTGCGGGCACGCGTGCGGCAACTGCCCGGCCCGCGTCCGCCGCTGCCGGATAGCTGCGTGGTGTGCCGCGGGCCGGTCCAAGCCGGGTACGCGCGCTGCGTCCAGTGCGCTCGGCACGCGGCGCTCGGCGGGCATCTGCTCGCCGACACTGTGGTCCCGGTCAGCTACGCGGTGCGAGGCAGCACGTTGACCGCGTGCCTGTGGCGCTACAAGTCGGAGCTGCGCGGCGCTTCGGCGGCGGGGACGGCGCTGCTCGCGCTGCTGCTGGTGTTCCTGCACGACCACGGCGGCTGCGTGTGGCATGCGGCCGCGCCGTCAGAGCGGCCCGGTCCGGTCCGGTCCGGCCGGCTCGCGGTGGTGCCGTCCGGGTACGGCCGGCCTGGGGCGCACCCGTTGCAGCGGCTGGTCGCGCCGTACCTGCGGCTGCCGCTCGCCGGGCTGACGCTGCACCCGGGCGCGCAGGGTCGCGACCTGGACACCCGCCGGTTCACCGCGGACGCTGAGGTCCGCGGCGCGCGGATCCTGCTGCTCGATGACACCTGGGTGTCCGGCGCGAGCGTGCAGTCGGCCGCCGCCGCGCTCAAGCTGGCGGGCGCGGCAAGCGTCACAGCCGTGGTGCTCGGCCGCTATGTGAACACCACCGATCCGGCGGTTGCCGCATTCGCGGCGCGGGTGAGCGATGCCGCTTATGATCCGGCAAAATGTGCAATATGCGCGCGCAGTAACAGGTATTCGCGCACTTAGGAAATAGCGCCGAATGGGTGGCTGGCCGCAAGCGTTTGCTCTAGCTTTTTCGGTATGAATGACGAGCCAAACGTGCTGGCGGCACTATTTGACACATACGCGGAACGACTATTCCGATATTGCTGGTTTTCGCTCCGAAACCGCGATATCGCACATATCGCACTGCGCGACACCCTGGTCGTGGCCGCCGCGCACATTGACCTGCTGGCCGATCCGGAGTCACTGTCCGCCTGGCTCTACGCGATCGCCCGGGCAGAGTGCCGTCGCCGCCGGCCGGTGCCGCCCGCCGAGGCGGATGAGCCGCCGGCTCGCCCCAGTCAGCCGGACGCCGATTCCCGGTTGATGGCGTGGAACGCCGTGACCAGCATGGATCCGGCAGACGCCGAGGCGCTGGAGCTGGCGTGCCGCCACGACGTCGAGCTGGGCATGGTGCTCGGCGTGCCCGACCCGGACGCGCGCGGGCTGCTCGATCACGCCCGGCAGGATCTCGCGGCGGCACTGGGCGCCGAGATCGTGGTCAGCCGCGCGAGCCATGCCTGCGCGGACCGGGCCGAGGTGCTGCGCGGCTGGGCGGGCACGATGACCAGCGAATTGCGAGAGCGCGTCCTCCGGCACGCCGCCTCCTGTCCGGTATGCGGCCCGAATCTGCCACGCAACGTTTCCGCGGCCCGAGTTTTCGGACTGCTTCCGGTCATTTCGCTGCCGCCCGGCACACGAGCACAGGTGCTCGCGTTCACCGCCGACCCGAAGACGGAGGCATACCGCGAATTCGCGATCTCCCGCGCGCTCCCGGCGCGCGCCCAGTCACGTCTCGCGCCACGCCCGGCGGGGCCGGTCCCGACGCCGGCCCGCGCGACGGGCAGGCCGCTGCGCGGCCGGGCGGCAATGGCAGCGGCTACCGCCGCGGTGGCGGTAGCGGTAGTCACCGTCACGTCTTTGATCGTCACTCAGCTGCCCGGCGGCGCTCACCGCACTGGCCAGACGGCCGCGTCCGGGTCGGCCCAGCCTGGCGGTCCTGAGCAGCGTCGGCAGGGTGCCGGGGCGATCGGCGCCCTGCCGGTCGGCCACGCTCAGCCAACGTCGGCGCCCGGCCCGCTGCCAGCGCCGCTGCCCACCGCCAGCACGGGCGTGACGGTGTTCACCACGCTGACCAAGCCGCTGCCGGGCACGCCGGCCCAGGGGCCCGCTCCGCTGCCGCCGCGGGTCCCCGGCGCCCAGGTCACCGGCCCGCCGGCACCGCCGTCAACGCCGGGCAAGGCCCAGGGGACGCTGACCGCCACGCCGAGCGACCTCGCCGTCGGCTCGGCGTCGTCCGGCGAGATCGTGCTTACCGCGCGGGGCGGCCAGGACACCTGGACCGCCGGGACCTCCTCCGGCTACATCTCGCTCAGCGGCTACGGCGGAGTCCTGCGAGCGGGGCAAAGCGTCACGATCGTCGTCACCGTCAACCGGGCCGCCGCCGGCGCGGGCAACGCCAGCATCTACCTCGACCAGGGCACACCCGCCGCCCAGACGGTCAGCGTGTACTGGTCGGGCACCTGGCCCGGCCCGCCGCCGCGGCCGAAGCCCACCCCGACACCGTCACCCACACCCACGCCGTCTCCGTCGTCGTCCGGCACCCCGACGCCGTCCCCGTCGCCGTCGGGCTCCTCGGGATCGTCTCCCCCGGCGTCCCCGACACCCTCGGCCACGCCGTCGCGGACCAGGAGCCCGGGTCCGCGACATACGCCACCGCCGCGCTCCAGCGCGCCGCCACCCTCGCCACCAGCATCGCCCTCGCCCTCCCCGCGCTACACCCCGCCACGGCCGTCCCCCGCACCGTCCGCGCCGACGTAACCGCTCGCCCCTGCCAGCGCTTCCAGCACCCCCGTCACGGCCAGCGCTCGCGCCACGCCTCGCCCAGCGTTATGCGGCCAGTGTCATGAGGCCAGTGTCATGAGGCCAGTGTCATGAGGGGAGCGCGGGCGCGTCGTGGCTTTACAGTGGAGGCCATGACGGATGTCCAGGCGGACCAGGCTCCGGCCCCTCGGGCGCGGGCACGTAAATGGCAGAACGAGACGCATCTTGGCCTGGTGCGCCGTGCCCGGCAGATCGACCGGGAGCTCGCACGGCTCTATCCGGACGCGCACACCGAGCTGAACTTCGAGAACGCCTTCCAGCTGCTGATCGCCACGGTGCTCTCCGCGCAGACCACCGACGTGCGGGTAAACCTGACCGCGCCGACCCTGTTCGCCAAGTACCCGACGCCCGACGACCTGGCGGCGGCGAACCCGGAGGATGTGGAGACGATCCTCAAGCCGACCGGCTTCTTCCGCGCCAAGACCAAGTCGGTGATCGGGCTTTCCGCCGCGCTACGGGACAGGTTCGGCGGCGAGGTACCGCGCAAGATGGCGGATCTGGTCACCCTCCCAGGGGTAGGCCGAAAGACCGCTAACGTGGTTCTCGGCAACGCCTTCGGCATCCCGGGTATCACCGTGGACACCCACTTCGGGCGGCTCGCCCGCCGGTTCGGCTGGACCACGAACACCGACCCGGACAAGGTCGAGGCGGACGTCGCCGAGCTCATCCCCAAGCGGGACTGGACGATGCTGTCGCACCGGCTGATCTGGCACGGGCGCCGGGTCTGCCACGCCCGCAAGCCCGCGTGCGGGGCGTGCGAGATCGCCCGGCTGTGCCCGTCCTACGGTGAAGGGCCTGTCGACCCGAAGGAGGCCGCCAAGCTTGTGAAGGCCGGCCCGTTCTCGTGAGTGATACCACCGGTCGTTCGGAAGAAAAAAATGGCGCGGTACCGGAGTGGCTGGCGAAGCTAGCGGCGGCGGCCAGTCACATGGAGTCAGGGCCGCTGACACCCCCGGCGGATGGCGGCGGGAAGCCATCGGCGGTGCTCATTCTCTTCGGGGAAGGACCCGATCTGCTGTTGATCCAGCGGAGCGACGGGCTGCGGCACCACCCGGGGCAGCCTGCGTTTCCCGGCGGCTCGATCGACGCCGCCGACGACGGCCCGGTGGCGGCGGCGCTGCGGGAGGCGGTCGAGGAGACCGGGCTGGATCAGGACGGCGTCGACGTGCTCGGCACGCTGCCCGAGCTGTTCATCCCGCGGACTGGGTTCCGCGTGGTGCCCGTGCTCGCCTGGTGGCGGCGGCCGTGCGCGGTGGCCCCGGTGGACACGGCGGAGGTCGCGGCGGTTGAGCGGGTCCCGGTCAGCGAACTGGCAGATCCGGCGGCGCGGCTGCTGGTGCGCGCCACGAGCGGGTACGCGTCCCCGGCCTTCCGGGTCCGCGGCATGCTGGTCTGGGGTTTTACCGCGCTGATCATCGACCGGCTGCTCCGGCTTGGCGGCTGGGAGCGCCCGTGGGAGGCATCGACGGTCATCGACGTTCCGATGCGGGCTCGATAACGCCCAGCACGCTATACCGTTGACCCTGTGAGCGGTGACGTGCTCGACCTCCTGCTGATCGTGGTGGTCGCTGCCTTCGCGGTCTCGGGATACCGGCAGGGCTTCATCGTCGGCATCCTCAGTTTTTTCGGTTTTGCCGGCGGGGCGCTGCTTGGTGCGGAGTTCGGGCCTGCCATTTCGCGGGTGCTGGTGGGCGGGCAGACCCAGCAGAGCATCGTCGCGGTCATCCTGCTGGTGAGCTTCGCGGTTATCGGGCAGTTCGTCGCGTCCGCGATCGGCGCCGCGATGCGGTCGACGGTGACCTGGCACTCGGCGACCGTGGCGGATTCCGCTGGCGGCGCCGTGGTGAGCGTGGTGTCCGTGCTGCTGATCGCCTGGGTGGTCGGCACGGTGCTGAACGGGTCGCCGTTCCCGGTCGTGGACCAGCAGGTGAGCAACTCGCTCGTGCTGCGGACGCTGGACAGGGTCATGCCGTCGCCTGCCCGCACGATGTTCTCGGACTTCCGCCGCCTGCTGGACAGCAACAGCAC
This sequence comes from Bryobacterales bacterium, assembly GCA_963698105.1. Lineage (GTDB taxonomy): Bacteria > Acidobacteriota > Terriglobia > Bryobacterales > Bryobacteraceae > Palsa-187. Next base: position 958,314 of record CAVOPN010000009.1, on the reverse strand, counting down.
CTACGCCGAGGTGTTCGCCGGGATCGGCGAGGGCCGGATCCTGGCGATCCCGGCCCCGGACCCGGGTGTGCTGAACAGCGCCGGGTACCAGGCGGCGCGCAGCCGCGTGGTGAAGGTGCAGGGCATGGCGCCGAGCTGCGGCAAGATCATCGAGGGCTCGGGCTTCGTCATCTCGGCCAATCACGTTCTCACCAACGCGCACGTGGTTGCCGGGGTGACTTCGGAGCAGCGGGTGACCACCACGGACGGCCGGACGCTGTCGGCCACCGTGGTCTATTACGACCCCGAGGTGGACGTGGCGGTGCTCGACGTGCCAGGGCTCGGGCTATCCCCGCTGCACTTCGCCGGCCAGGCCGCCGCCGGAGACAACGCGGTGGTCGCCGGATACCCGCTGAACGCGAACTCGCTCCAGCAGGCACCGGCCAGGATCGGCGGCGTCCAGAACGCTCAAGGGCCGAACATCTACCAGACCGAGACCGTGACCAGGCAGATCTACGAGATCCGGGCGCTGGTGGAGGAGGGCAACTCCGGCGGGCCGTTGCTCTCGCCAGAGGGCACCGTGTACGGCGTGGTGTTCGCCGCGGCGGTGGGCGTGGCCAACACCGGTTTCGCGCTGACCGCGGACGAGGTGATGCCGGACGTGCAGGCCGGCATGACCGCTACCACGGCGGTGTCCACGCAGAGCTGCGACTAGCCGAGCCGCGGGGCCAGGGCCCGGAGCGCGGCCGGGGAGATGCTCGCCAGGCCGTCTCGCTCGATGTCGTCGGCGAGCCTGCGCGCCGCCGCTGTCATCCGCTCGACGTCCATGCCGTAGCTGGCCGGCGGCCGGGACCCGTCGGCGCGCTGCGCCCCGCGGCGTAGCAGCGTTACCGCGCCGCGCGCGTTGCCGCGATGCGCATGGGTAAGGCCGACGGCGATCTGCGCCAGGCCCTGCCACATGTCGCGCTCGTCCGCCGGCCCGTTCTTCCACGCCGCCTCGAGCACCTCGTGGGCGTGGAACGGGCGACCGTCGCGGAGCAGCCGGTCGGCCAGCCGCACCGTCTCCTCCGGCGGCAGCGACAGGTCGTCAGGGATGCGCTCCTCTTCCGCGCCGGCGCCACGAGCGTCGCGGGGGAGGGGACGGCCGAGAGCGTCGCGCGGCCTTGTGTTGCGTGGCCTGCCAGCCTGGTCGCGATCTCGCATCGTCAGCGTTCGGGTTCCGGATCGGCCAGCCAGCCGGCCAGCTCGGTGTTGAAGATGTCCGGACGTTCCTCGTGCGGGAAGTGGCCCGCGCCGTCGATCACGCGCCACCGGTAAGCGCCGTCCACGTACCGGCCGGCGCCGCGTGCGGTCTGCGGCAGCACGCAGGTGTCCAGCGCGCCGTGCAGGTGCAGGGTGGGCGCCTGGACCGGGGCCCGCATCCGGCGGGCGTAGCGCAGCCCGTCGGGCCGGATCGTGCTGCGGCCGAACCACCGCTGATACTCCAGCGCGGAGTGGGCGACGTGCGGTATCCGCATCGCGCGCTGGTAGGTCCGGGCGGTATCGGTGTCCGGCCAGCCAGGTCCGGACCAGGTGTCCAGCAACTGGCTGACCCGGGCGGCGTTGTCGCGGACGAGCTGGCGCTCCGGGCGCACCGGGAGCTGGAAGCCGAACACGTACCCGCTGTGGCGGCCCTGGCCGAGCGGGTCGGTGAATACCGCGGACCGCATCCGGAGCGGGTGTGCCATGGATACCACGGCGAGCCGGCGGACGACCTTCGGGTAGTAGGCGGCGAGGGTCCATGCGATCAGGCCGCCCCAGTCGTGCCCGATCACGACGGCGTTCGCCTCGCCGAGCGCGCGTACCAGTCCGGCGGCGTCCGCCGCGGCGGTGACCAGGTCGTAGCCGCGTGGCGGCTTGTCGCTGCCGCCGTAGCCGCGCAGGTCGACGGCGACCGCGCGGAAGCCTGCTTCCGGCAGGCTGGCGAGCTGGTGCCGCCAGGACCACCAGAACCCCGGGAACCCGTGGAGCAGCAGCACCAGCGGGCCGTCGCCGGCCTCGGCGACGTGGAACCTGGTGCCGTTCGCGCTGACCGTCCGATGCGCCCACGGGCCGCTGATCTGGACGGCGGAGTCGGCCGCGACCCCCATCGTGGCCAGCCTCACCGTGGCGTGCGGTCGGGGATCTCGGCCTGGCCGTCGGCGCTGACCTCGCCGGCCGGGTTCTCGCCGCCCGCGATCTGGCCGTCGGTGCCGCCGCTGCCGTCGCCGCTGCCGCCGCTGCCGTCGCGCAGGCTCATCCGGCGCCTGCCGCGTCCGTTGGAGCCGGCGATGGCCTTCGTGTCGTCCTTGCCGTCGTGGTGGTCCTTGCCGTCGCGACGCAGTATGCCCAGGCCCTCCGTGACCGACTCCCTGGTCTTCTTCATGCCGGACAGGTGGCGCATCTTGAGGAAGGCGATGCCCACCGCGCCGCCGGCCAGCAGGACGCAGACGCCGGCGACGATGAGAAACGCGGCCCAGGTCCAGATGCCGAGGGCGGTCAGCCCGTAGGCGAACGCGATGCAGAGCAGGACGAGGACCAGGCACCCGGTGAACGCGGCGACGCCGCCGAGCGCGCCGGCCAGTCCGACGCGCTTGAGGTCACCGCGGAGTTCTGTCTTGGCGAGGTCGACCTCGTACCTGACGAGCTGCGAGACGTCCTTCATGGCCAGGGATACGAGATCCCCCAGTGACTGGTCGCTACCGGACGGCTCCGGCGTTCCGCTGCGGACCATCGAGTCCCTCTCCCATCGCGCCCAGGCCCCGCGGATCCCCCGCGGCGGGGTCGCCGCTCAGGCGTAGAGCGGCGTGGCGCCGCTCAGTCGCTCTGCCGGGCAAGAGCATATTCGGACAAGCTCCAAGGCTAACGGTCTCGATCGCCATCAGTGCAGCATCCCCGCGCCAGCGCGGCGTTTCACGTGCCGGAACGACGCGACCTGGCGAGAGCCGGCTGGTTGTTCTGTTGTGGACGTCTCCGTTGTGGACCCTCGTCGTTAATAGGTCAATATCAGGAACAACGGGACGATATCACTATAAAAGGTGATTGTGATTGGTTACCCGCGAGAGCGGAGACGCGCCGACGGCGTGCGCGAGGCGTATGCGATCCGCTTGGAAGGCGTATGCGGGAGCGGGCACACGCCCGTGTACCAGGCCGGGAAAGCGAACGGCGCCCCTGGCAGGGGCGCCGTCGCGATCCACGTCATGCCGGGCTACCAAGCGTGCACCTATCTCTGTCCGTCAGGTCTGGCTGTTGTATGCCTGACCTGGCTAGACACGCCTCCCGCGGCTGGTCGCGCGTGGGTACCCGGCTGCCGTGCCCGGACGCTCCCGCGTCCGTACCTCCGTTGTACGACGAAACCGCTGTGCTGCAAAGCCCTAGGTGTGACCAATTCGTGATCTTAATCAGTCGGCATGATCACATGTCCTTCGCCAGTGGCTTTGCCGACGGGCAAAGCGCGGCAAACTGGGGCGTTCGTGTCTGGATGCGACATATGCCCTGGTTGAGGTGTCTGACGTGAGGTTCGCGGCGGCGGCCCGGGGCCGGGCCGGCGTCGCTGGCGCCGCGGAAGGTCTCCTCGCCTGCCGACGGGGTACCCCAGGGGGCCCGTCCTGTCCTGATCGGTCAGACATCTTGCCTGGTGGGAAGCGAGTCCGCTGGGCGGGAAAGCGCAGTTTCTTGAGGTGTGAATGTTGAACGATCAGGTACTTGAGGGCTGAAGCAACGTCTTACCCAGTGAAAAAACCTTCCCGTATGACAGGTCATCGGGCCATAGCACTGTTCATGATCGGTTGCCATATGTTGTAATTCCATTGGCTGACGCTGTATGCGGGTTCGCAGACGCGAGCCCAATGCAGATAAGCTTTCCGAAAGGACGGAGCCGGCCTCCCCCCCAGGGCCGGACCCGTACGCGGCCCCCGCTCTCCCCCCGGCGGGGGCCGCCCCCTTTTTCCGGGTCGGCCGATACATCCAGGTAGGACCCTAAACTTCCTTGCGTAACCGGAAAAACCACGTTGCGTATATCGAAACCACACTTTCGCTACACAGGGTACTCATCATGGCCTTCTGTGCCCTTCTCCAAGCGGGGCCGATTACGAATTGACACGCTCTAGTGGGCTCGATTGCGCAATTGACACGGCGGCGGTAGGGGCGAGGCTACGCGGGGGCGCCGGCCAGGAGGGCGTCGAGGAGGGCGACGGCGCCGCGCTTGGAGAGCGGATGGTTTCCGCGGCCGCACTTCGGGGACTGCACGCAGGACGGGCAGCCGTGCTCGCACTCGCACGAGGCGATCGCCTGGCGGGTGGCGCGCAGCCAGTCCGCGGCGGCCTGGAAACCGCGCTCGGCGAACCCCGCGCCGCCGTCGTGCCCGTCGTAGACGAAGACGCCGAGCTGGCCGGTCGCCGGGTGCGGGTCGGCGGACACCCCGCCGATGTCCCAGCGGTCGCACGTCGCGAACAACGGCAGCAGCGCGATCGAGGCGTGCTCCACCGCGTGCGCGGCGCCGGCCAGGTCGAATCCGCCGGCGGCCAGCTCGGCGCGCTGGCCGCCGGACAGCGTCCACCACACCGCGCGGGTCACCAGCTGACGCGGCGGCAGGTCCAGCGCCGTGTCACCGAGCGACGCGCCGGTATCCGCGCTGCGCCGCGCGTAGGAGACCACCTGACGGGTCACCTGGACGTCGCCGAACCGCAGGTCCGCCTCGCCCCATGACGCGTGCCGCAGCACGTCCCGCACCGCGATCTCGGTGACGTCCCGCGCCGTCGTGGTGTACCCGGGATCGCCGAACGACACCAGCGCGACCCGGTCAGGCAGGTACAGGCCGGACACCAGGTAGCTGTCGCCCTGGTGCAGGTACACCGCGCCGTCGTGCACGAGCAGCTGCGCGGACGGTTCGTCGACGGTGCCGACCAGCCGCCCGGTCTCCTCTTCGACCACCCGCACCGGCCCGATGCCGCCACCGCGCAAGCTCGAGGTGTCACGGCGAAGGGCGTACCAGGCACCGGTGCGCCGCCGGAGCTTCCCTGACCCGGTCAGCTCGTCGACGACCGGCCCCGCGGCCGGCCCGAACAGCGACAGGTCCGCCTCGGTCAGCGGCAGCTCCGCGGCCGCGGCGTTGAGATGGGGCGCGAGCACGTACGCGTTTGCCGGATCGAGGACGGTCGCCTCCACCGGATGGCCGAGCAGCACCTCGGGATGGCGGACCAGGTAGGTGTCGAGCGGATCGTCGCGGGCGATCAGCACCGCGGCGGCGCTCCGGCCGCCACGCCCGGCTCGGCCTGCCTGCTGCCACAGCGACGCCCACGTGCCCGGCCAGCCGGCGATCAGCACCGCGTCGAGCCCGCTGATGTCGATGCCGAGCTCGAGCGCCGTCGTGGTGGCCAGGCCAGTGAGCTCACCGGAGTTCAGCGCCGCCTCGAGCCCGCGCCGGTCTTCGGCCAGATAGCCGGACCGGTACGCGGCAACCCTGCCTCCGTCGTTGCTGGAGCCGTTGAGGTAGCCGCGCGCGGCGAGCGCCACCGCCTCCGCGCCGCGCCGTGACCTTACGAACGCGAGCGTCTGCACGTTCTCCTGGACCAAGCGGGCGAGCAGCTCCGCGGTCTGCGTGGTCGCGGTCCGCCGCAGCCGTGCGCCGGACTCACCGCGCGCTCCGGTGAGCGGCGGCTCGAGGAGCGCGAACGCGAGCGGCCCGCGCGGCGAACCGTCCTCGGTTACCGGTTCGGCGTCCAGCCCGGTCAGCAGCCGGGCGCAGCCGGCCGGATCGCCGACCGTCGCCGACGCCAGCACGAACACGGGGCCGGGCATACCGGCTCCGGCTCCGGCAGCGCGGTGATGTGAGACCACGCGCCGCAGTCGCCGCAGCACCTGCGCGACATGTGAGCCGAAGATCCCGCGGTACCCGTGGCACTCGTCCACGATCACGTACCGCAGCCGGCTGAAGAATCCCGACCAGCGCTTGTGCCCGGGCAGCAGCGCGCAGTGCAGCATGTCCGGCGTGGTGAGCAGGTACCGCGCGTGGCTGCGCGCCCACGCGCGTTCGGCCTGCGGGGTGTCGCCGTCCAGCACGGCAGCGTGCAATCCGGGTACGCCCAGTGCCTTCAGGGCGGCGAGCTGGTCCGCGGCCAGCGCTTTCGTCGGGGTGAGATACAGCACGGTTTCGCCGGCGGCGATGGCGGTGAGCGCGGGCAGCAGGTAGGCGAGCGACTTACCGGACGCCGCCGGCGTGGAGATGATCACGTTGCGGCCGTCGTGCGCGTGGCTGGCCGCGCTCGCCTGATGCGACCACGGCGTCTGGATGCCGCGCGCGGCGAACACCGCGGCGATGTCCGGCGGCACCCACGCCGGCCAGGGCACATGCCGGCCCTCGCGGCCGGGGATGTGCGAGACGTGCATCGAGCAGTCCGGTGCCGCCGCGTCGAGCAGTACGCCGAGAGCGCGCGAGTACTCAGGCTGCGCGCAGTCAGTCGTAGACTCAGCGGCAGGCCCTGCAGGAGGGATCGGCGTTATTGTCGGCACAGGTTTTCAGTGTGTCACCCGTTGGGCGATGCCCGAAGGCATGATTATGTGTAGACATGACATCGGAGCGTGGTTGAATGCCGCAGAGGATCAACGGCGCTCGAGCCACGCCAGCCCGCGCGCCGGGGTGGGATGATTACATGACGCCGTGCATGGCGCTGGAGGATTTGTGGATCTGAAGCTGGGTCATTACACCAAGGACGGCATCGAGGTCGTCGACGTCGAGGGTGAGATCGATGTCTACACGGCGCCACGGCTGCGCGAGCTGCTGATCGATCTCGTCAACAAGAACAATTACCAGCTCGTGGTGAACATGGAGAAGGTCGAGTTCCTCGACTCGACCGGTCTCGGCGTGCTGGTCGGCGGCCTCAAGCGGGTCCGCGCTCACGACGGTTCGCTTGACCTGGTCTGCACGCAGGAGCGCATCCTGAAGATCTTCCGGATCACCGGGCTGACGAAGGTGTTCGGCATCCACGACACAGTGGACCTGGCCATCGCGGCCCGTAAGTCCGAGAAGTAACCCGGCCGGGGAGGCCTTCCCGAGATGGCCACGGTCGAGGTCGCGTTCACACCGCTGCCCGCGCACGTCCGTACCGCGCGGCTGGTAGCCACCGCGGTCGCGCGGCGCAGCGGTGTCGAAGAATCACTGCTTGACGAGGTCCGCCTCGCCGTGGGCGAGGCGGCCTCGCGTGCCGTCGAGGCGCACCGCAGGCACTGCCCGGCGGAGCCGATCCGGATCGAGATGTCCGACCTCGGGGAGAAGTTCGAGGTCATCGTGCGCGACGCGGTGCCGGGTCCCGCGGGCGCGAACACGAGCACGAATGTGAACGGCAAGGCGACCGCGGCGCAGGACAATGGCGCGTCGTTCCCCGCCGGTTTCGGGCTCGCGGTAATCTCCGGGCTTGCCGATGACGTCCGGATCTCGGCGACGGGCTCCGGTGTCAGCGTCCGGATGACGTGGCCGGCGCAGCTCGCCGCGGAGGCGTTAGCGCGCCAGGCCGGGTGCCAGTTCCAGCGCGAGATCTGGTAACTGACGCACATCTTCATGATAACGATTAGGTCTCGGAATCGTTAGGAATCTTCACGGGTTCATGATTGGCCGTGTGCCTGCGTAGACTCCCGGCCACTTACTGTCTCTTCACGGATTGTGCCGGCCGGCGCAATCCGTATGGTCAACTGAGTCTTCCATTCCTGGATCCAGGAGGTCGAATGTCCAGGTATCTCGCCACGGCGGCCGCACCAACGGCCACCGTGAGCGGCAGCAACCTGACCTGGGTTGTGGTCGTCGCTGTCGTCGGGCTGCTCGCGCTCGGTGTGGCGTACGCGCTGGTGAGAGAGGTGCTCGCGGCTAGCCAGGGCACCCAGCGGATGCAGGAGATCGCGCGCGCCGTGCAGGAGGGTGCCGCCGCTTACCTGCGCCGGCAGTTCAAGACCCTCAGCGTGTTCGTTGTCATCCTGTTCTTCGTGCTGCTGCTGCTCCCGGCCGTCAGCGAGAGCGTGCGCTGGGGCCGCAGCGGGTTCTTCCTGGTCGGTGCCCTGTTCTCGGCGCTGACCGGCTTCACCGGCATGTCGCTCACCGTGCGCGGCAACGTGCGGGTCGCCGCCGCCGCCCGGGAGAGCGGCGAGACGCGCGCGATGCGCATCGCGTTCCGCACCGGCGGCGTGGCCGGCATGTTCACCGTCGGCCTCGGCCTGTTCGGCGTCGCGATCGTCGTGCTCGCGTACAAGGGCAATTCGCCGGAGGTGCTGGAGGGTTTCGGCCTCGGCGCGGCGCTGCTCGCCATGTTCATGCGGGTCGGCGGCGGTATCTACACCAAGGCCGCGGACGTGGGCGCCGACCTGGTCGGCAAGGTCGAGCAGGGCATCCCCGAGGACGACCCGCGGAACGCGGCGACGATCGCGGACAACGTGGGCGACAACGTCGGCGACTGCGCCGGCATGGCGGCCGACCTGTTCGAGTCCTACTCGGTCATGCTGGTCGCCGCGCTGATCCTGGGCCAGGTGGCGTTCGGCAACGACGGCCTGGTGTTCCCGCTGATCGTGACCGGCATCGGCGTGATCACCGCGGTGGCAGGCATCTTCCTGGTCAAGCCGCGGCAGGGCGACCGCAGCGGGATGTCCGCGATCAACCGCGGCTTCTTCGCCTCGGCGGTGCTGTCCGCGGTCCTGGTCGCGATCGCGTGCTTCACGTTCCTGCCTGCCAAGTTCAGCTCGTTCACGGGCATTACCGACCCGGCCATCCACGCGTTCAACGGCGACCCGCGGTGGATCGCGTTCGGCGCGGTGCTGATCGGCCTGGTGCTGGCCAGCGCCATCCAGCTGCTCACCGGCTACTTCACCGAGACGAACCGGCGCCCGGTCAAGGACATCGGGGAGAGCTCGGAGACCGGAGCGGCGACCGTCATCCTGTCGGGCATCGCGTCCGGCATGGAGTCGAGCGTGTACTCGGCGCTGCTGATCGGCGGCGCGGTATTCGGCGCGTACCTGCTGGCCACCGGCAACGCGACGATCGCGCTGTTCGCGGTCGCGATGGCAGGCATCGGCCTGCTCACCACCGTCGGCGTCATCGTCTCGATGGACTCCTTCGGCCCGGTCACCGACAACGCGCAGGGCATCGCGGAGATGTCCGGCGATGTCGAGGGCGACGCCGCGCAGGCGCTGACCACACTGGACGCGATCGGCAACACCACCAAGGCGATCACCAAGGGCATCGCGATCGCCACCGCGGTGCTCGCCGCGACCGCGCTGTTCGGCTCGTTCCGCACCCAGGTGTCGACCGCGCTCGGGGTCTCTGCCAACACGTTCAGCCTGGACGTCGCCAAGCCGAACATCCTGGTCGGCATCATCCTCGGCGCGGCCGTCGTGTTCCTGTTCGCCAGCTTGCTGATCATGGCGGTCGGCCGGGCAGCACAGCGCGTGGTGATGGAGGTGCGGAACCAGTTCCGCGAGCACCCGGGCATCATGGACTACACCGAGAAGCCCAACTACAGCCGGGTGGTCGACATCGTCACCCGGGATTCGCTGCGTGAGCTGGTCACTCCCGGCCTGCTCGCCGTGCTGACCCCGATCGCGGTCGGCTTCGCGCTCGGCTACGGGCCGCTCGGCTCGTACCTGGCTGGCGCGATCGGCGCGGGCGTGCTGATGGCCGTGTTCCTGGCCAACTCCGGTGGTGCCTGGGACAACGCCAAGAAGCTCGTCGAGGACGGCAACCACGGCGGTAAGGGCTCCGAGGCCCACGCCGCGACCGTCATCGGCGACACCGTAGGCGACCCGTTCAAGGACACCGCCGGCCCCGCCATCAACCCGCTGATCAAGGTGACGAACCTGGTCTCGCTGCTGATCGCGAGCAGCGTGGTCAAGTACAGCCACAACATCGGGCTGCGCATCGGCATCCCGGTCGCCGCCGTGGCGATCATCGTCGCCGCGATCGTGTACTCCAAGCGCCGTGCCGGCGGCCTCGGCGAGCAGCCCCCCGCCGCGGCCGAGGCGCCTAGCGCGGTGTCCCCCGCGGTCGAGGGCGCGCACGAGATGCCCGCCGCGGAGACCATCGAGGAGCCGGAGCCCGCCCAAACCGAGCGCCGCACCCCGTAACTGGGTCCGACCCCGGCAATCAAGGGCCGGCGGTGCCGCACAACGCGGCCCCGTCGGCCCTTTTTGAGCCTCATGTCCGATTCTCCGCGCGCAAGGTACCTCGCCGCCGCACGGAGTAGCCCGAAGCGCGCCCGTTTTGTGCCTTATGTCTGACGCCAGGATCGCTTCCGTGTTAGAAAAGTGCTTCCTGGTAGAAAAGGATGCAGATTTGGCGCCTTTCTTGACATGGGGCCCTTTTCCAACGTGGGAAGTTGTCGCGGCAGGCCCCATGGGTGTCACAGGTCACCTTAGTAACACGGCCCTCCTCGCGGCACGTCGGTATATCGGGCAAAACGGGCACGCGGCGGTGGGTGGCGCGGTGGGTTGGCATGCGGCGGTGGGTGGCGCGGTGGGTTGACATGCGGGCAGCGGCGGGCTGGGGTTACCGGGCTGGGGTTACTCGGCGCAATGGGTTGCGGGGCGGGGTAACTTGGCGGCGGCTTCTACTTCGTCGCGTGGGATGCCTAGGAGGTAGAGGACCGCGTCGAGGTGGGGGAAGCTGAGCGAGGTGTCGGCGGCGTCGCGGACGACTGGCTTGGCGTTGAACGCGACGCCCAGACCGGCGGCGGCGATCATGTCCAGGTCGTTGGCGCCGTCGCCGACCGCGATCGCCTGCGACACGGGCACGCCCGCGTGCTCGGCGAAGCGGCGCAGCGCGGCCGCCTTCGCGGCCCGGTCCACGATCGGCCCGGCGATCCGGCCGGTCAGCTTGCCGTCCGCGATTTCCAGCAGGTTCGCGACCGCGTAGTCGATGCCGAGCGACGCGGCGAGCGGTTCGATGACCTGGCTGAAGCCGCCGCTGACGATCCCGGTCTTGTAGCCGAGCCGCCGCAGCGTGGCGATCAGCGTCTCCGCGCCAGGCGTGAGCCTGAGCACGTCGCGCACCTCGTCGAGCACCGGGACCGGCAGGCCGGCCAGCAGCGCCACGCGCTCCCGCAGCGACGCGGCGAAGTCCAGCTCGCCGCGCATCGCCGATGACGTCACCTTCGCGACTTCGGCGGCGCAGCCGGCCCGGGCGGCGAGCAGGTCGATGACCTCGTCCTGGATGAGCGTGGAGTCGACGTCCATGACGATCAGCCGCATCGCCCGGCGGTGCAGCCCGCCGCGCTGTACCGCGACGTCGACGCCGTGCACGGCGGCCGCGCGGGCCAGTTCGGCGCGCAGCACGGCGGGTTCGGCGCCGGATACGTCCAGCTCGATGCAGGTCACCGGGCGGCGCGCCAGGCGGGCGATCCGGTCGATGTTCGCCCCGCTAGCCGCGATCTGCCCGGCGATCGCGCCGATGGCGGCGGGCGTCAGCGGGCTGCCGAGCAGCGTCACGTGCAGCCGGCCGCGTGCGCTGGGCAGGTCGCCGAGCCCGGTGGTGATCTCCGCCGCCAGGCCCAGTTCGCTGGCGAGCGCGGTGACGCCCTGATGGATGCCGGTCAGGTCCGGGGACTCGGGGCAGTCGAGCAGCACGCCGAGCACCAGCTTGCCGCGGATCACCACTTGCTCGATGTCGAGCACGGTGAGGGCATGCCTGGCCAGGACCCCGAACAACCGCGAGGTCACCCCGGGCCGGTCCGGCCCGGTCAGCGTGATCAGCAGCGTGGTCTTCATCGCCTGGCTAAGGCTACCGCCCAAGGCCGGCCGTCAGGGCAGCAGCAGGTGCACGTCGCCGAACTCGTGCCACAAGTAACCGGCCCGGATCGCCTCCGCGTAGCACTGGCTGAGCAGGTCCTGGCCGGCGAACGCGGTCAGCATCCGCAGGTGCGACGAGCGCGGCTCGTGCAGCCCGGTGAGCAGCCCGTCCACAACGCGCACCCCGGTCCGCGGCGTCACCACGTGCGAGGTCCAGCCCGAGGCGGGCCGGACCAGGCCGTCCTCGCCGGCGGCGGTCTCCAGCGCACGCACCACCGTGGTGCCGGCCGCGATCACCCGGCCGCTCTCCCAGCGGACGTGGTTCACCAGCCGGGCGGTCGCCGGCGGCACGTCGAAAGGCTCCGGGTACGGGTCCTCGTCCTCCTCCAGCGACGAGACCCCGGTGTGCAGCGTGACCGGGGCGATCAGCACCCCGCGGGCGGCCAGTTCGGTCACGGTCCGCGTCGTGAACGGGCGGCTGGCGCTCGGCATCTCGGCGCTGCCCGGCGTCCTGGCGAACACCGTCTGGTAGTCGGCCAGGTCCCAGTCCCTGCTCACGTAGGAGTAGCGGATCGGCTTGCCGTGCTTGAGCAGGTACGGCACGACCGCGGTGGACAGCCGGGCCCGCCACAGCCGCGCCGAGACGCGGTCCCGCAGCGAAAGGACGGCCTCGCCGGGCAAGGCGATGTCCGTTGGGGACGCACCGACGTCGTTATGCCTGATCTCGACAAGCCAGCTGCCGTCGGAAAGCGGCGTTGAGAAGTGAATACCGCCGACGGCGGCGGGGAGGGTAGCGCTGGTGTTGACCACGAGGAGGTCGCCGGGGCGGAGCAGGGCCGGCAGCTCGGCGAAGACGTGATGGGTGAGGGCGCCGGACGAGTGGCGGCTGACCAGCATCCGGACAGCGTCCCTGGGCACGCCGCGGCGTTCCGGCGGTTCGTGCGCTTCCAGCTCGGACGGCAGAGTGAAGTCGAGCCGGTCGGTCGCGGTGATCACGAGACCAGCTCCGTCGCGCGATAGCGGCCGCTGGGCAGGCGTTCGGTGACCAGGCGGACGAAGCCGGGCACGACCGAGGTGGGCAGCGGCCGGTCGGAGATGTCCTCGCCGGGGAATGCCTGCTGGTGCATGTCGGTGCGCACGTCGCCGGGATCCACCCACCAGACGCGGACGGTGAGTTCCTCGGCAGCGAGCACGCTGGACGCCTGCTCAAGCGCGGCCTTGGCGGCGCCGTAGCCGCCCCAGCCGGCGTACGGCTCGACCGCGGCGTCCGAGGTGACGTTCAGCACCGCGCCGCCGCGGCCGCGGAGCGACGGCAGCAGCAGCTGCGTGAGGGCTACCGGGGCGACGACGTTCACCTCGAACGCGGCGCGCAGCTGGTCCACCGGATAGTCGGCCATGGCCGGCAGCGGATGAGCGCCGAGCGTGCCGGCGTTGTTCACCAGCAGGTCGAGGCCGCCGAGCTTCTGGGCGGCGTCCAGCAGGGCCTGGCGGTGAGCCGGGCTGGTGACGTCGCCGGGCACGGCCAGGGCGAAGCCGTGCTCGTCCGCCGCGGCGGTGAGCGCGGCCTCGTCCCTGGCATCGACTATCAGCGTGTATCCCTCGCGGACCAGGCCGGCGGCGAGCGCACGGCCGAGCCCGCGGGAGGCCCCTGTGACAAGCGCTATCGGGTTACTCATGGTGTTCACGCTAGGTTCTTGTGTTAGCGGACACATCGGGCGTCTGGCGTGGTGGTCCTCGGACTCTGGTCCTAGGACCTTTGGTTGATGCGGTTCGCTCGCGGATGCGGATAACGTCGGTAGCTATGAGCGACGGGCTGGGCGAGCTGTCCCAGGTCAGCCAGGCGGTGCTGTCCGTGAGCAGGCAGCTTTCCGTGCATGACGTCCTGCAGGTGATCGTCAGGTCCGCCCGGTCCCTGGTCGGCGCCCGGTATACGGCGCTCGGCGTACCCGACGCCGGCGACTCGTTCGCCGAGTTCGTGGTGGACGGGGTCAGCCCGGCCGAGTGGGACGCGATCGGGCCGCTGCCGCGGCGGCACGGCATGCTCGCCGTGCTGCTCCGCGAGGGCAAGCCGCAGCGCCTCGCGGACATCCGCGCCGACCCGCGGTTCCAGGGCTTCCCGGCGGCACACCCGCGGATGACGCACTTCCTTGGCGTGCCGGTGCGCGATGGCGACCGGGTGCTCGGCATCATCTTCGCGGCCAACAAGGTCACCGCCAAGAGTTCCGGGTTCACCGAACGCGACGAGGAGATCCTCACGCTGTTCGCCACGCACGCGGCGATCGCGCTGACCAACGCGCGGCTGGCCGAGCGGTCCCGCGAGGTCTCCGTGCTGACCGAACGGGCGCGGCTGGCGCGTGAGCTGCACGACGCGGTGACCCAGAAGCTGTTCTCGCTGCGGGCGCACGCGCGGGCCGCGGCGGTGCTGGCGGCGCGACCTGCCGGGCCGGGCTCCGGAGCCGCGGGGCCGGCGCTGGCTGAAGAGATGGCGGCGGTGGAGTCGCTCGCCGCGGAGGCGCACGCCGAGCTGCGCGCGGTGATCGACGGGCTGGCCCCGCCGGACCTGGCCGAGGGCGGGCTTGCCGAGTCGCTGCGCCGGTACGCGGCGCTGGCCGCAGGGGCGCACGGGGTGCCGGTGCCCGTGACGGTGGCCGACGACCTGCCGGCGCTCAGCGCGGACGTGGAGGCGGCGCTGTACCGGGTGGCACAGGAGGCGTTGCACAACGCTTTGCGGCACGCCGCGGCGTCATCGGTGCAGGTTTGCCTGACCCGAGGGTCAGCCGTGCGCGGCGGCAGGTCCAGGGCCGCCGTGCTCGAGGTGGCCGACGACGGGCGGGGGTTCGTGGTGGGTGGTCCTTCGGCGGGGCTTGGGCTGGCGTCGATGCGCGACCGGGTCTGCGCGGTGGGCGGCAGCCTGTCAGTGAAGTCCGCGCCTGGGGGCGGCACGAGGATCCGGGCGACGGTCCCGGCCCTTGGCGGTGCGAAGTGATCTCGGTGCTGATCGTGGACGACCATCCGGTGGTGCGTCAGGGGCTGCGCGCGCTGCTGCAGGTCCAGGACGACATCACGGTGGCGGGTGACGCGTTTGACGGGCCTTCGGCGCTGACGCTGGCGGCGGAGCTGTCGCCGGACGTGATCCTGCTCGACCTCAAGCTGCCGGGCATGGACGGGATAGCCGTGCTATCCGAGCTGGTGGCGCGCGGCTGCCCGTCCCGGGTGCTGGTGCTGACCAGCGCGACCGAACCCGCGGCGGCGAGCCTTGCCATGCGCTCGGGCGCCGCGGGCGTGCTGTACAAGGACATCGACCCGGACGCGCTGGTGCGGGGGATCCGGTCGGTGCACGACGGCAACGTGCTGCTCGCCCAGTCCGCGGCCGGGCCGCTGATGCGGTTCGCCGCGCACACCGCGGTGAGCGGCATCGAGTCGCTCACCACCCGCGAGCGCGAGGTGCTGGCCGAACTCGCCAAGGGCAGGTCGAACCGGGAGATCGCGCGCTCGCTGCACGTCGCCGAGAAGACCGTCAAGGCACACGTCAGCGCCGTGCTCGCCAAACTCGGCGTGCAGGACCGCACCCAGGCCGCACTGCTCGCCGTGCGCAACGAACGCGACGCCTGAGCGCGGCGCCTGAGCGCGGGGCGGGGGCCGTGCGAGCGCTTCCGGAAGGGGGTGGTTGGCGCAATGGCCCCCACCTGAGGGAGTGGTTGGCGCAACGGCCCCCTTCCAGCTCGCCCGTTACGCGAGGTGCGCGTAGACGATGACGTTGTCCTCGTAGTGGCCGGTGGCCTGGTCGAACGGGCCACCGCAGGTGACCAGCCGAAGGCCCGGGTACTTGAGCCTGCCGTAGACGGCGTCGGTCGGAAACGTCGTCTTGGCGGTCCGCTGCAGGCCGTCCACCACGAACACCGCGGTTTTGGCGTCGGTTAGCCGGACATAAATCTTGTCCCCCTTCCGCAGGTTCTTGAGCTTGAAGAACACGGACAGGCCGGTCACCGAGTCGACGTGCCCGAGGATCACCGAAGCGCCGCGCTGCCCCGGGGTCGGGCCGTACTTGTACCAGCCGGTCAGGTTGTGCTCGGCGAGCGGCGGCACCTGCACGCTTCCGTCCGGGTTCAGCCCGACGTCCGTCACCGGCGCGTTCACCCCTATCGCCGGGATGCGCAGGCGGACCGGGACCGACCGTTTCAGCGGCCGTACCTTCGGGTCCGCGGTGAGCCGCGGGACCGAGGTCTTGACCGACGCCGGGATCAGCGACGCGGCGCTGTCCGGCAGCGGGCCGTGGCTGGTGAGCGCCGTCGCGGCGACGCTGATGGCGACGACGCACAGCACGGCCGCCGCCAGGGCGGTGAGCAGCGCCCACCGTCCTAGCGGCGTACGCCGGTGACGTGGCAGGTACACGCGTCCGTCAAGCCGCTCGCTACGCGGCGTCGCGTGTCTGCCGCCAGCGCCGGAACGCGACCAGCCCGAGCGGCGCCGCGATCAGCGCGACCGCGCCGCCGCCCGCCGCCAGCGGGATGTCGCCGCCGCCAACCATGCCGCCGCCGGTGTTGGCAGGCCCGGACGGCACCGGTGAACTCGACACGACAACCGGAGCGACCGCGGTAGGCGATGCGCTCGCGGTGACCGTCACCGTGGTCACCGGCGCCGTGGTGTACACCGGCGTCGGCGAGGTCGGCACCGGACTTGGAACCACCCACTGCCAGCCCGGAGGCGTCGGCGATGGTGTATGGCACTGGCAGGGTGGCGGCGGTGTTGGTGTCGGCTTGCAGCACTTCTTCTGGTAGGAATACTGCTCGCCCGGTGGACAGGTCTGGTTCCCGTTCCCGTTACCCCAGCCGCCGCCGGTTCCCCCGCTACTGGAAAACGTGGCCGCCTGGGCGGCCGCTCCCGTGCCGATGATCGCTACCGCACTGATCGCCAGGCAGCCAGAAAGCACGCGGATGCGCATAGGCCTTTCCGCTCCTCTTCGCTAGAACCCCGCACGTTCTGCATGGTCCTGGCGTCGTGCGAGCAGATAGGGAGCGTAGCGTACGGTAAGCGAAGAGTGCGGTCGCGTAAGCGATATTTAATCCTTTGCCCTCGATGGCCGCCTCGCCCGGCTCCAAACATGCCAATTACGCAGTTGAGCCCACTAGAGCGTGTCTGTACGCGCCCGACCGTCCACACTGACACGGTCTAGGCGGCTCACTCGCGCAATTGACACGCTGGTGGCTGGTCGGAGGAGGTCGTGCCGCCTCGCCCGCCGCCCGCGACCGGACCCTCCGTGTACCGAGCGACCCCATCGACTGGGATGATCGGACTGCGGTGACATAGGTTCGGTCTCGACGGCCAATCACGCCAGCCAACGCCAGCGAACGCCGCGACGCCGCCGACGCGGAGAGAGGGGCCTGATGTCCGACGAGGTGCTGCGGCTGCGAGGCGTTGATGTCAGACGGGACGCGGCGGTGCTGCTGCGTAACGTCGACTGGACGGCGCACGAGGACGAGCGATGGATCCTGATCGGGCCGAACGGCGCGGGCAAGACCACGTTGCTCCAGCTGGCCGCCACGATGCTGTTCGCCTCGGCAGGGAGTGTCGAGGTGCTCGGCGAGCGGATGGGCGAGGTCGACGTGTTCGACCTGCGGCCCCGGATCGGGCTGACCAGCGCGGCGATCGCCGAGCAGGTGCCGCCCGGCGAGAAGGTCATTGATCTGGTGCTCACCGCCTCCTACGCCATCCTCGGCCGGTGGAAGGAGGAATACGATTCCGCCGACGTCACCCGCGCTGTGGAATTGCTCGACGCGCTCGGCTGCGCGCACTTGATCCGCCGCAAGTTCGCCACGCTGTCCGAAGGCGAGCGCAAGCGCGTGCAGATCGCCCGCGCGCTCATGCCCGACCCGGAGCTGCTGCTGCTCGACGAGCCAGCCGCCGGCCTCGACCTCGGTGGCCGCGAGGACCTGCTGCGGCGGCTGACCATGCTGGCGCGCGATCCCAAGGCGCCAATGATGGTGCTGGTCACGCACCACGTCGAGGAGGTACCCGACGGGTTCACCCACGCGATGCTGCTGCGCCGCGGCTCGGTGCTCGCTTCCGGCCCGATCGGCAACGTGTTCACCGCGCGGAACCTGTCGAGGTGCTTCGGCGTGCAGCTGGAGATCGAGAACCGGCAGTCCCGCTGGACCGCCCGGGCACGCTAAGTAAAACTCAAGTTACTCAACGCCCTAGCTGAACCGGCGGCGCGTCTGTACCGTAATTAGTGGCAGAGCGCTAACTTCCGGATGCTCGTTGCGAGGTGGGCAGGCATGGGCACGATCGTCGCGACGGTCTTTCTCGCGGTGTTCGTAATCCTGGTCATCGCCGTGACCATCCGGTCGGTCCGGATCGTGCCGCAGGCGAGCGCCGCCATCGTGGAGCGGTTCGGCCGCTACCACCGCACGATGAACGCCGGGCTGAACGTGATCACGCCGTTCATCGACCGCGTCCGCCCGCTGATCGACCTGCGCGAGCAGGTGATCAGCTTCCCTGTGCAGCCGGTCATCACCATGGACAACCTGGTCGTGGGCATCGACACGATCATCTATTTCCAGGTCACCGACCCGCGGGCGGCGACCTACGAGATCTCCAGCTACCTGACCGGCGTCGAGCAGCTGACACTCACCACGCTGCGGAACGTGGTCGGCGGCATGGACCTGGAAACGACGCTGACCTCGCGTGACCAGATCAACAGCGAGCTGCGCACCGAGCTCGACGAGGCGACCGGCAAGTGGGGCCTGCGGGTGAGCCGGGTCGAGCTGCGCGCCATCGAGCCGCCGGCCTCGATCCAGGGCTCGATGGAGAAGCAGATGCGCGCGGATCGCGACAAGCGCGCCGCGATCCTGTCCGCCGAGGGGTCCAAGCAGTCCGCCATCCTGACCGCCGAAGGTGAGCGGCAGGCCGCGGTACTGCGTGCCCGCGGCGAGGCCGAGGCTGTCGCGCTGCGCGCCGAGGGCGAGGCCAAGGCGGCCGCGGCGCGGGCCGTCGGCCAGGCCGAGGCGATTACCACGGTGTTCAAGGCGATCCACGACGGCAAGCCCGACCAACGGCTGCTCGCCTACCAGTACATGCAGATGCTGCCGCAGATCGCTCAGGGCGACGCCAACAAGGTGTGGATCGTGCCGAGCGAGATCGGCAGGGCGCTTGAGGGCATCGGCAGCTTCCTCGGCGTCACCCGCGACGCGCTCTCCGAGCAGGACGAGCCGTCCGCGGCTACGGTGCCGGCCGCCGCGCCGGTCCCGCCGCCCGCCACCCTCGTGCCGCCCGCCGTCGCCGTGCCCGCTGCCACGGCGCCGGTTCCAGCAGCCACCGCTGTCCCGCCCCCCGTCACCGCGGTTCCGCGGGCCACCGCGGCCGCGCCTCCCGCAACGGTGGTGCCGCCCGCGACGGTCGTGCCACCCCCTGTCGCCGTGCCGCCTTCCCTGGCCGTACCGCCTTCCCTCGCGGTGCCACCTCCGGTCGCTGTTCCCCCTCCGGCCGCAGTGCCACCTCCCGCGGAAGTCCCGCCCAACGGCGCCGAGCCCACCACAGACGGCGACGGCTCCGTTACCTACCTTCTAGTTGTCGGAGAAGCCCTGAGTAAACGCGATGGACATAAATTTGCCACTTGGGGCAAAGGGAGCACCGCCAGCAGAGATGTGAGGGCCGGCGAACGCATCCTTGAATGCGAAGTTAGCCAGGTCATCGGGAAGATGCCCTTTCTTTGGCTCTCTATTGAAGATGAAGCCGGACCTCAAAGCCTGCGCGGCGTCATAGAGAGAAATTCAATAGCCCTCCTCAGCAATTACAACAAGCCTGCCCTTGATCCGCCCTCTCAAGGTTGGCTAGGGAAACGCTCCGACCAGCAACGTGTGAGGGATTCGGGCCTTTGGAACTCTAACCACGTCAATGAAAGCTATGACCCCGCTTTTTTGAATGAACTCGATCGGCTGATTTCTGGTGTAGGCAGCACAAGATGATCGTCGTCATTCAATGCGCCGCATCCAAGCGAAGTGAGGCAGGCCATCTCATGACAACCAGCGGCAAGCCCGTTTTCTTTGTCGCGGAACCCGCAGCTGCCCCCGCCGTTCCCGCTCATCTGTACGTCCGTCCCGATGACCCGTCCGACATGGGTATTTCCTGGAGACAGGTGCTGGTCAAGTACAACGAGCAGCACGCGAAAAATCCCCTCGGCCTCTATCCGGCTTATCAGCTCTATGAAAACAAGGCTTACGGAAGGCTCGTTGATCGATTGGGGGCGCAAAACGTCTTTATCTTGTCAGCAGGCTGGGGCCTGATCAGTGCTGACTTCCTTACGCCGAATTACGACATCACCTACAGCCAGAGCGCGGAGAGGCACAAGCGCCGCAGGAAGACTGATCGTTATGAGGACTTCCGTATGCTACCGGCTGGGACTGAAGATGAAATCCTCTTTTTTGGTGGCAAGGACTACCTCCCGCTATTCTCCTCGCTAACAAATGCGATCGCGAGCAAGAAGACGGTGTTTTACAATTCTCAGAACGTTCCTGAGGTGCCGGGATGCCAGTTCCAGCGGTTCGAGACGACAACACGAACGAACTGGCACTATGAATGCGCCAACGCGTTTCTTGACGGAGCCCTGGAGTTTGGGAAATCCGAGGGCGCACCTTAGTGAGTGGCCTGAAGACCCTTTACACGGAACAGTGGCACGCAGCGTACCGGCTGAAAACCACCACCACAACCAGGCGCCACGACTAATCGCATGTTGAAAACAAGCTCGATATCAATCGGCCCGCAGCTTGCATAGATCCGATTCGAAATGAAACCGGGCTCTGACATGCCGATCAAAACCGCTACGCAGCTATGCGTAGGACGAACACTGTCCCGGAACCTTTCGAACGCCCGGCTGCTCGTGCGTTGGCGGAAGAAAAATACTACAGCCCTAAGGAATTGGCGGCGATGTGGAACTTCTCCCCGGCAACAATCCGAAATTTGTTCAGGAACGAGCCCGGCGTTTTGAAATTGGACGGCATGGGTAGCGCCTGCGGAAAACGCTCCTACACAACATTTTCAATTCCGGAATCAGCGGCTCTTCGTGTTCGCGAGCGTCTCGCTCAGAAGCCGTTCAAGGCGGAGTTTCCGCGACGCAACCCACGGCGCGTAGTATTTCTCCGTGACCGCAATAGAAGAGTGGCCTAACAGTTTCGAGACATCCTCCAGCGGCACGCCCTTCGTCAACAGCCGCACCGCGAATGTATCCCTCAGGCGGTGCGGCCGGCAGTCTTCAATCCCGCACGATTTCCCGATAGCCCGCAAACGTTCGTAGACCGCTTGCCCGAGATAGTCGGTTTCTTCGTCTTTGGCCACGGCTCTGTAAGCGAAGGGAAGCGCCTCCGAAAACCAAGCACAGCCATCGATCGCTTTCTTTAGCCGCGCGGTCAGATAAACGTCGATTGTTCTCGGGGCTTCGTTCTTTTTCGCCTTGCGGGGGTTGAACGAATAGATCCACAGGAATTTCGATTTCTGGCACTTCGCCGGATTGAACTTCACCGCGTCGCTAACCCGCAAGCCCGTTTCCAGCATTAACTCGATCAGGAGCCGAAAAGTCTTGCCGTTCTTCGCATAGCCCGTTGTGCCGCCGTTCAGGTTTTCAGCCGCCCCCAAAATCAGCGGCACCTCTTTCTCGGTATAGGGCTGTTTCTGTTCATAGACCGATTTATGCGGCTTGATCTTGTCAACGAGTGATTCAACTATCCAGCCGCGGCGATAAGCGTCGCGGAGGAAATGCGCGAGCTTGGCGAGGCTCGTGCCCTTGGATGTTCCCGCGAGCCCCGCGAGGCCATAGGTTTTGAAATCCTCCAGCAGATCGACGTTCAGTTCCCGCATGAAGAATCGGTTCTTGCCATGCGCGAAATCCTTCAGCCGTCCCAGCAGGAGCTTGTATTGCGCCAGGGTCTTGGGCTTCACATCATCACGCCCGTCCAGATAGCGCACGATGCAGTCGTCCAGTTTCGGACCGTGGACGGTCTCGTCCTTGCTGCTGGCGCCGATGGAGCGAAGCTTCGCTTCAGCCGCTGGCCAGTCCCGCAGACCCAGCGCCTGACGCGGATATTTTTCCGTGTCAGTGCTGCCCGTCAGCCAGATCGGACAGTCGCAATCGGTGAAAAATTTCTTCTCTGAGGTGGAAAGTTTGAGCTTGTGGACGCGGCAGTCTATGGAGTGACGGCGGTAGATAGTGAGCGGCACAAGGCCATTCTACACCCTGTTTTTGTACCAGCCCCTGTACAACCTACTTGGCATTGCTTCTAAGTTATTGATTCTTAGAAGGTTGGCTCCCCGACATGGATTCGAACCACGATTCACGGCTCCAAAGGCCGCTGTCCTACCATTAGACGACCGGGGATCTCAGGTGGGCGTTAACCTCTCCAGTGTATCAACTCACCACTCCGAGTATGGTGTCCCCGACAGGCTTTTTTGATCGGACCTGCTCCGCACATCCCAAATTCCCGGCTCCGTCTGATCCACCGCCGTGATCGCATCCTCCATTACCGTGATCCACTGGTCGTTGCCCGTGATCGGATCCTGCGGCACCGCGCGCAGGTAACCGGCCGCCACCAGATCCTGCAACTGCTGCGGCGCCTTTTTCTTGTCGTACGTATATTCGTCGATCGTGGTGCGCAGCGTGAACAGATTATTTTTGAGCAAACTCTCTTTCGCGCCCACAATCGAGCGTTGATACAGCGGTACCGCAATCGCGATCAACACGGAGATGATCGCCATCACCACGATCAACTCGATCAGCGTGTAGCCGCGCCGGCGATCCGTGCTAATTCCACTCTGCGTAAGGCGTGCCATCTCGCGCTCGCTCCGTGCTCTTGGTGTAAACGTCGAAAACATTTTGTCCGCCCCAACTCTGAGACTTTGGATCGTCCTGCATGCTGCGCTTGCCCCAATCGTAGGTGCCCGTCATCGGGTCCATCGGAATGCGGCGCAAAAACTTGATCGTCTTTCCATCCGGCGATTGCGATAGTTTCACGCCCTGCACCAGAATCTCTAACGTTTCCGGATACCCTTCCGTCCCCAGCTTCACATCGATCTTGCCGGCCAGCGACGCATCCTTATAAGCGTCGATCGCCTTGCGGATCTCGCGCAGCGCATATCGCAGCTCCCGCTCTTTGTCGCGCTTCACTTTGTAGGAAGCCAGCGGCACCGCCATCGTTGTCAACAGGGACAGGATCGTGAACGACACGATCAGTTCCACCATCGTAAATCCACGCTGACGCCTTCTGTCCATACTCCTAATTTACCTTCACCGTAAGCACGCCGGGCGTCGCTGTGACCGGCTGCAGTTGGAAATTCTTGAGATTGAGCTCGGGTAAAGTAACGGTCCCGGTGCCCTTGCCGATCGCCGTAAAGTTCAGTATGAGCACCGAACCCGTTCCCGAAATTCCCTTGGTTCCCGGCGCCCGCGCGATCGTTACCGTCGCCTCACCCACTTCATTGCGGATGTCTTTCACTGAGGTGATCGGAACCCCGTCTCTGCTGAACAGCTCGCCCGGCGTGGCATTATTCAGCTTGAGAATCGCCGGATCGTACTTGATCCGGATCGGAGCTGCGGAAAACAAATCCCCGGCGTTTTCAATCTGCACGCTCACGTTCACCGGCTCGTTCAACTTGGCCTCGACAGTTGCCGGAGCGAACCTCACCTGCGTCGAACCCGCCGCTGCCGGATGCAATTCCGGGACCGGCGGACGAGGAGCCGTAACCTCGGGAACACCCGGAACCACCGCCGGAGCCGTCGCCGGAGGCGCAGCCGCGGGATGATTCGCAGCCGGCGGATTCGCAGGAGTCCCACTCTCTTCCGCTTTCGGAGCGTAATACAACTTCACCACCTGGTCCGATCCTGCGTAAATCCCCTTCAGATTCTCCGCCGTGTAATCCGGCGTCCGGATGATATGCGGAATCAGGGCGATCATCAGCTCGGAGGTGAGCTTAGTCTTCGTCGAGCTCCCGAACAAAAACTGGCCCAGAATCGGAATGTTCGTCAGCCCTGGCAGCCCGCCCACCGTGCTCCCTTCCGAGTTCTGGCTCAAGCCGCTCAGCAGGTTGACCTCTCCGTCGCGCAACCGGATGTCGGCGGTGTTCTTGTTCTGCTCGATCACCGGCTGGGAAATACCGCCGATATTCACGTACTGCTGCACGTCCGAGACCTCAACCTCGATATGCAGCGTGCACTCCTGCGCCGAGTGGATCTGTGGCGTGACACTCAACTTCAATCCGACATCGGCATAATTGAACTGCGTCGAAACCAGCGGACTGACGCTGGACGACACTGAGACGCCGGACGAAAAACTTCCCGTCGCGTAGGGGATGCGCGAGCCAATGATCAGTTCCACCTTCATGCCGTCGGAAGCCCGCACCTGCGGCTTGTTTAATGTCTTGGTTCGCGCGTCGGACATGACCGCGTTGATAATCGCCCCTGGCAGCGACGTTTGAAATTGATTGATGGAAATGGGCCCCCCCAGTCCAATCGTTCCACTCGCCGAACTCGCCGGAGTGGTGACCCCAGTTGTCGAATTCGTAGAGGCTGGCGTCGCTTGCGGCAGGAACGAGATCGCCTGTTGTAATCCCGCCGTCCCTCCCGACGCGATCGTCGCCGCCAGGCTGCGCGAATAGTTGCTGTTTACTTGCATCACGATCACATCGACCACCACTTCCGACTTCGGCTTGTCCAGATCGTGAATCAGCTTCTCCGTCAGCGCCACCTGATCGGCAGTCCCCCGCACAATCAGCGCCTTCTGCGCGTTGTACGTAAACACGCGCCGGATTTCCGCCACCGTGCGGATCGTCGTCGCGATCTCCTGAAACTCCTGTACTGACGTCACGTTCGTCACATAAAAAACCTTCACCACTTCGTCTTCGTAATCGCGCCGCTTGGTGACGTTGTCCTCCGCCACGAAAATCGTGTTCGGCGAAATGGGCTTCCAGAAAGTATGCGTCAGCATCGCCAGATAATCGAACGCCTGCTCGATCGGAGTATTGGTCGCGATATCGACATTCGAATTCCGCTGCGGCGCCGTATACTGCGAATCGAACACCACGTTGATGCCCGCCATTTTGCCGATCGTCTCGTACAGAACCTTCGGCGGCTGATTGTTCATCTTGATCGGAGGAATCCTCGCCACCGCCGGACTCAACTCCGGAGGAGCCTCGATCGACGCCACTCGCCGATCATCCGCCCGCCTCTCCCGTTCCGCCGGCGTCAGATTTAAGTCGCTCGCATTCTCTCCCGGCCTCGGTCCACGCTTTTTCTCCTCCAGCATGGCCTGCGTGCGCTTCAACTCCTGAATCGCAATCGCCGACGACGGATCTGCGATAATCGCCCTCTGAAACTCCGCCATCGCGTCCTCCACCTTGCCGTCCGCGCGCAGTTTCTGGCCGCGATTCACGTGCATCTGCCCGGCTTGAAAACGCGCCCGCCGCATCCCGATGGTATACGCCAGATTGTTCGGATTCTTATCCAGCGCCGACATATATAGTTGCAGCGCCTTATCCCAATCCTGCTTGGCCACAGCCGCCTCGGCTTCCTTAAAATCTTTAGTGCCCTTGTCTTTCGCGTACAGTAGCGCCCCGACGGCCACCAGCAATAGAAGCGCGCACAGCGCCGCGCGAAGCCCTTTGAAGACGCGTAAGTGTTTTCGGTTCATCATCTTACCGGATTATGTCCCATGGGCTCGTGCTATACTGTTAGTTCGAGCCTCACAAGTTATTGACGCAGTTTGGCTTCCTGACGTGGAATCGAAAATCAAAATCCTGAGTGATAACCGCTCCGCCGGTCATAATTACTATCTTTCGGATCGCCTCGAAGCCGGCCTCGTCCTCTCGGGCACCGAAGTCAAGGCCGCGCGCGATGGCAAAATCCAGCTCAAGGACGCCTTTGCCGAGGTCGCCGGCAATGAAGCCTGGCTCTGCAACACTCATATAGGACAGTACTCCCACGGCAACATCATGAACCATGAGCCGGTTCGCCGCCGCAAGCTGCTGCTTCATCGCAAAGAAATCGACAATCTCCATGAAAAGATCCGCGAGCGCGGCCTCACCGTCGTTCCCACCAAGCTCTACCTCAAAAACGGCTTGATTAAAATCGAACTAGCCATCGGCAAAGGTAAAAAACTGCACGACAAGCGAGAATCCGAACGCGAAAAGGAAATGGATGCCGAAGCAAAAGCCGGCATGCGGCGCAAACAAAAAGAATAGTGGGGCAGGCGGTTTCGCCTGCCAAACGGTTTGTCTGATAATACATGAGTGCTCTACCGAGCCCCGACCGCAGGAAGCGATCACTAAACCATGGAAACGAAACTTCTCTACCAACCCCTGGCCCAAGTCGAGGCCGATGCCATCGCTGTGGTGCTGTTTGAAGAAGAGCCCCCGCCCTCGGATCTGAAGTTCGCCTCCGCCTGGCTCGACGAACTGAAAACCTCCGGCGAATTCCTCGGCAAGACCGCCGACCTCGCCGTTCTCCATCAACCGCAAGGAATCAAAGCCAAGCGCCTGGTTGCTGTCGGAGGCGGAAAGAAAGCCCAATTCGATGCCGCCGCGCTCCGCAAAGCCACCGCGTCCACCGTGCGGACCCTCAAACAAAAAGGCGTGAAATCCCTAGCCTGGTTACTGGAAGGTCGCGACGCCGAAGCCGCCGTCGAAGGCGCCCTCCTCGGAGGCTTCGAGCCCGATCAGCATAAAACAAAGTCCGACAACAAGTCTCTAGAAGCCTTCCACCTGATCGCCGCCGCTAACGGAGCCGAAATCGAAAAGTCCTTCGAGCGCGGAAAAATCCTCGGCGATTCCCAAAACTTCACCCGTGAACTGGTCAACGAGCCAGCGAATCTCTTGACGCCCATGGTCCTGGCCGATAAAGCCCGCGCCATGGCCCAGGAATTTGGACTCGAATGCGAAATCCTCGATCAGGACCGCATGATGCAGCTCGGCATGGGCTCCTTGCTCGGAGTCTCCCAAGGCAGCGCCGCCCCACCCGCGCTCATCATTATTAGGTACAAACCCGGAACCCCCTCAAAATCTTCCGACCACCTCGCGCTCATTGGAAAAGGAGTGACCTTCGACACCGGCGGAGTCTCCATCAAGCCCGCCGACGGCATGGAAAAGATGAAATACGATATGGCCGGCGGCGCCGCCGTCCTCGGAGCCATCCGCGCCATCTCCAAACTAAAGCCCTCGATCCCTGTAACCGCCTTCGTCCCTGCCGTCGAAAATATGGTGTCGAGCAAAGCGCAGCGCCCCGGCGACATCGTCAAATCCCTCAATGGCAAAACCATCGAGGTCCTGAACACCGACGCCGAAGGCCGTCTCATATTAGTCGACGCCATCACCTACGCCAAGCGCCTCGGCTGCACTCATCTTGTCGATGCCGCCACGCTCACCGGAGCTATCGTCGTCGCCCTCGGCCACGTCAACATCGGAGCTTTCACCAACAACGAAGAGTTCCTCGCCCGCGTCATGTCCGCCGCCAAGACCGAAGGCGAAAAGATGTGGCACATGCCTCTCGACGAAGACTATAAGGACCTCCTAAAAAGCGCCTTCGCCGACCTCGCCAACATCGGAGGCCGTTACGGCGGAGCCATCAGCGCCGCCTGGTTCCTTCGCGAATTCGTCGACGACACTCCCTGGGTCCACCTCGATATCGCCGGCACCGCCTGGCTAGACGACGCCAAGCCCTACATGGCGAAAGGCCCCAGCGGCGTCTGCGTGAGGACCTTCGTGAAGCTCGCCCTAGGCTGGTAACTTTTATGAATGGTGGCGCGCGTCTCCAGGCGTGCCGAGGTGTCTTTCTCTAAAAAACCCGCGAAAAGTGGGGACTGCCTACTCTGTCCCAAGGCGTCCTCGCTGGTCGTCAAACCAGCATATTCTGCTGCGCCGCCGTGGACAGATCGGGCTGTCCCCACTTTTCGCCCCGGCCACTCCGCCCCATGCCCGACGTTGTCGAGATTGTCGACGTCCCCCTCACTATCTCCCTCGCAGCCTCCCCATCTCCCGTCGATCTCTCTTCGAAGGTTTCCCTTCCCGAAACGCCTCAAAATTCGGCATCGCCTTCCGCTCCTCCGCGACCTTCGCGCGAGCCTCCCGGCTGGCCTCCGTCTCCCGGTACAGCGTCTGCGCCACCGCCGCCGGACCGCGCATATCACTCAACGCCAGCACCTCCACCTGAAACTCCCCGCTGTCGTTCTTGATCCGCAGCGTATCGCCCACCCGAACCTCCTTCGCAGCCTTGGCTTGATTCCCATTCGACTCGATCCTCCCCAACTCGCATGCCCGCCCCGCCAGCGACCGCGTCTTAAAAAACCGGGCCGCCCACAGCCATTTGTCCGCTCTCACACCCATACTCTATTTTCGTATCATGACGGCATGCGGACTGTCTTGTTCGTCCTGACTTGCTTCGTCGCCCCAGCCCAGCCAGCCTTCGACGCAGCCACCATCAAGCCGTTCGTTCCGGGGAACGGCAACCGCACCTTTTTCTTCGGCGGAAGCAGCGGAGGCCCCGGCACCAGCGACCCCGGCCGCATTCGTTACCCCCTCGTCACTCTGAAAGCCCTCATCATTACCGCCTACGATGTCAAGGATGTTCAGATCTCCGGCCCTTCTTGGCTCGGAACCGAAAGGTTCGAAATGCAAGCCACCATGCCGCCCGAAACCACGAAGGAGCAATTTCAGGTCATGCTCCAGAACATGCTCGCCGAGAGGTTCAAACTCACCGTGCACCGCGAAACCAGGGAGCTTCCGATGTACTCCATGGTGATCGGCAGGAATGGCCCGAAAATGAAGGAATCGGCCGATGTCCCTGTGTCTGACGAGCCCAGACGACCCGGCCCCCTCAAAATGGGTCCAGACGGTTTTCCCGTTCTTCCCGCGTCCAACCGCAGTGACCTGCTTATGATGATGACGCCGTTCGGCGCCCGCCTTATCGGTCAAAAGCAAACCATGCAGCAGCTGGCGGAGCGCCTGTCGAGCATTTTAAGCAAGCCGGTCACCAATGAAACTGCGCTGAACGCCAAATACGATTTCACGCTCACGTATTCCATGGACGGATTGAACGGCGAAATGAGGCCGGTCATCGCCGCCGCCGGAGGCACACCGCGCGAGACGCCGCCCGACGTCGAGCCGCCGCAAAATATCTTTGTCGCCCTCCAGTCCCAGCTCGGCCTCAAACTCGAGCCGAAAAAAGGCTCCGTCGCTCTGCTCGTAATCGACCACGCCGAGAAAACCCCCACTGAGAATTGATATGAGTACCTTCGATCCCTGGCCCCCTCTCCCGCTAAACGAATGGCAGGATACCTACAGCACCCTTCACATGTGGACCCAAATCATCGGCAAGATCCGCATGACGCTCTCCCCTCCGATTAATCACTGGTGGCACGTCACTCTTTATCTAAGCGCGGTCGGCCTCACCACCGGCCCAGTCCCCTATCCCGCGGGCGTATTTGAGATCGAGCTCGATTTTCAGAATCACTCGCTGCGCATCTCGACTGCCTCGGGAGCCGCCGTCTCCCGCCCTCTCCAGGCCGAATCGGTCGCCAGCTTCTACCGCGGCATTCTCGCGTGTCTCAAATCCCTCGGCATCGCCGTGGAAATAAATCCTAAACCGCAGGAGATTCCGGACGCCATCCCGTTCGATCAGGATCAGACCCACTGCTCCTACGACCCCGAGTACGCCCGCCGCCTCTGGTCGATCCTGGTTTCGACGGCCAAGGTCATGCACCAGTTCCGCGGCAAGTTCATCGGGAAGTGCAGCCCCGTTCATTTCTTCTGGGGCAGCTTCGACCTGGCGTGCTCGCGATTCTCCGGCCGCCCGGCCCCTCCGCGCCGCGGAGTCATCAGCGGACCCGCCTATTCGCACGAAGTCTCAAGCGTAGGCTTCTGGCCCGGCGCCGGCCTCGGCGGCCCCGCTTTTTATTCCTACACCGTCCCCCCGCCCCCCGGCTTAGCCGACGCGCAGATTCAGCCGCCAGCGGCCAAATGGAGCAAAGAGCTCTCCGAATTCATCCTCATGTACGAAGACGTCCGCACCGCACCGTCGCCCGAAGCCGCCTTGCTGCAATTCTTCGAAAGCACCTACGCCGCCGGCGCCGATCTCGGGGAATGGGACCGGTCATCCTTAGAAGTTCCTACCACCTGAGGCGCTCGGGTCTTGGGTTCGTTCTGTAAAATTCACGCTCCTACTGCCTTGGGTTCGTTCCGCAAAAAGAGCCGCGACCGCTCCCGCTGGTGCGGCTCTTTTTGCCGAACGAACCCAAGACCGACTGGAAACAAAAGCACTTTCCAAACGTGGAAGCTGACCGCTCCCAGTGGTCGCGGCTCTTTTTACCGAACGAACCCAAGACCGACTGGACTCCCGTCTCCCACCTCCACCGGCTTCACCAGAAACAAATAACACCCTACCCCGATAATCAAAAACACCCAGATCGCCTTCATCGGAGCATCGTAACTCCCCGTCGTCTCCTTCAACCAACCCGTCAAGAACGGAGCCACCGCGCCGGCGACGTTTGACGCGCAATTCTGCGCGCCCGCGATTCGTCCAATCGATTTTCCCGGCAGCAGCGTCTGCGTCAACGCCCAATAATTCCCGGTCGCGAGGCCCAACCCGGCTAGCGACACGATGGCGAATAGCTTTGCCACCTGATTCGAATCCGACAGCGCTCCGATCACCTCAGTGGACGCCACTAAAAAACCGGCTATGACGAACCACCTCCTGGTGGTCACGGCATCCGCCCCGCGCCGGATCATCCAATCCGCCGCGAACCCGGCGAGGATCGCGACGGTCGCCATTCCTCCGAAACTTACCATCGTGTACATGCCCATCGAGGTCAGCGAGAGATGCCTCCGCTCCACGAAATAAGCCGGCAGCCAGGTCATCGAGAAGTACGTGAAGTAGTAGTAGCAGAACGTCCCAATCAGGGTGCCCCACATGATGCGAGTGGCGAACAGCGACGCAAACGACGGTCCCGTCTGAGCCGGTTCCGCCGCCGCAATCACCCGGTCATCGCCCTTTTCAAGCGCGAGCCAGGGGATCAGCCACAGCAACCCGCCTACGCCGAGCACCAGGAACATCACCCGCCAGCCGTAGTGATTCAGCAGCAGAGCGGCGAGCGGCGCGCCCACCGCGGGACCATATTTCGATCCCGACATGAACACGCCCATCGCGAGCCCGCGCCTCTCCTCCTCGATGTTGTAGCGGATCCAGCGCATGGCCCCGGGCGTAATCACCGATTCGAATACTCCCAAGATCAACCGCATCGCGAGCAGTTGCCACAAAAGAGTGGCCCCCGCCGTAGCGGCGCTGACCGCGCACCAGCAGGCGAGTCCGATCGCGAGCGGCTTCTTGACGCCAAACCGGTCGACCACAAATCCGGCGGGGATCTGCAAGAGCGCGTAGGTCCAGAAGAACGCCGACCCCAGCAGTCCGCGATCTTTGTCGGTCAGATGAAACAGCGACTTAAAGTCCGCGGACGCGAGCGATACGGAAAGGTTGGTCCGGTCGATATAGGCGATGATGATGCCGAGCGAAAGCAGGCAGACGATCGACCAGCGGCGCATTGCAGGTCAGTATACCTTGTCTGTGTTGGCACAGACCCGCGAAATCCCCGTCCTGACGGACGGGGTTAAGCGTGGGGACTTCACTTCAGCCGGCCGAGGGCATCCGATCCCTAGAGCTACTTTTCTTCGACCGTCACCGAATTCAACTTGTCGCCCTGCTGGATCTTATCTACAATGTCTTTTCCCTTGATCGTCTTTCCGAAAACCGTATGCTTGCCGTCCAACCAGGAAGTTTCGACGTGGGTGATGAAAAATTGGCTGCCGTTGGTGTTGGGACCGGCGTTGGCCATCGAGAGGGTGCCGGGCGCGTGCTTGTTCGGATTGGCCTTGGTCTCGTCTTCGAACTTATAGCCGGGGCCTCCGCGGCCGGTGCCGGTCGGATCGCCGCCCTGGACCATGAAATCCGCGATCACACGGTGAAAAACCGTGCCGTCGTAGAACTTTTCTTTGGCCAGGAATACGAAGTTATTCACCGTTTTCGGGGCATCCTTGGCAAACAGCTCGCAAACAATCTCGCCGCGGGACGTGTTGAACGTCGCGGTGTACTTCTTGGCCGGATCAATCGCCATCGAGGGCGCGGTTGCGTATTGTTGTGACATCCATTTCAGTGTATCGAAACGTATTCCGGTTTGAACGCACTTGTCTATGGAGAGCCAAAACATATTGGCCACACGCGTGCTTAGGAAATAGCAGAAGGAATCGGGGTCGTATATGATTATCGGAGCAGCCATCGCCGGATTGTTGATCATCTCCTTATTTTTCGAGATGATCGCATCTTCACCCAAACCGAGCGAAGAACGTCAGCCGGAAGCCGGACAGATCAACAACGCATAAACAACGACACAACCCTGTGTCAAAACGTCTACGGACGTGCCAAACATTATCACGATTGGCAGCGGTGAGATGCTAGAATGCTGGCAATCATGGCTTGCAAACCTGAAATCCTGCGTGATATTCCGCTATTTGCGCTGCTCGACGACGATGAAATGGCCGTTTTGGCGGGGCAAGTCGAGCTCAAGACGTTCGCCGCGCGGCAGCGTATCTATAAGATAGCCGATCCCGGTGGACGGGCCTATGTCATGGTGTCGGGAAAAGTCCGCGTGTCGACGATCGACCAGGACCATCAGGAAGTGGTGGTGGATGAACCGGCCCGCGGCGAATTTTTCGGCTTCGCCTCCATGCTGGATCAGACTCCGCATCAGACCAGCGCGACTGTGGTGGAGGAAGCCGTGTGCCTGGAAGTGGACCGCGACGATATCGCCGTCCTGCTGGAGCGCAAACCTCACGCGGGCATGGACATGATGACCGTGCTTGGACGCCAGTTCCACGCCTCCCAGCAGTTGGTTCGGCTGCGCGCCCAGCGCAATCCGAACGAAGTGATCGAGGAGGAAATGACCCGCGGCCAGCGCGTCGCCGACGTGGTGGCGCAGTTTGGCGGCTCCTGGACCTTCATCATTATTTTCCTGGTGGTTCTGGTCATTTATAGCGCGATCAATGTTGCTCTCGGAAAATCAGCCTGGGATCCTTACCCCTTCATTTTGTTGAATTTGTTTCTGTCGATGCTGGCCGCGATTCAGGCTCCGGTGATCATGATGAGCCAGAATCGCCAGGACACCAAGGACCGTCTGCGGGGCGAGCTCGACTACGACGTCAACCGGCGGGCGGAGGCGGAAATAAAGGCTTTATCGCAGAAATTGAACGTCCTGGGAGAGAAGATCGTCGACGTCGAGGACCTGCTCCGCGACCGCCTGGAGCCGCTCTAATGCGGGTTCAATACGCAGTTTTTTTCGCTTTTACCTCGATCTGCGTAGCTCAATACGACGTCCTGATCGCCAACGGACGCATTGTCGACGGCGCGGGCGGACCGTGGTATTACGGAGATATTGCCATCAAGGGCGACACCATTGTAGCGATCGGGAAGTTCGATCCAAAAAGTGCGGCGCGCATGATCGATGCGAAGGGGATGGTGGTCGCGCCCGGATTTATCGACATCCACACGCACGCGCGGCGCGGAATATTTACCGATCCGTCAGCGCAAAACTACATCCGCCAGGGCGTGACCACTTTGATGGAGGGCAACGATGGCAGTTCGCCAATACCAATTGCCGAATTCCTGGCAAAAGTTGGCACTGCGCACCCGGCTCCGAACTTCGGCACTTTTGCGGGACAGGGATCGATTCGCAGTGAGGTCATGAAGCTGGTCAACCGGCCGGCTACGCCTGACGAGATCGAAAAGATGCGCGTGCTGATGAAGCAGGCGATGCTCGACGGAGCGTTCGGGATGTCGACGGGGTTGTTTTACGTGCCCGGCAACTTCACCCCTCCAGATGAAGTGATCGAGATCGCGAAGGTCGCGGGGGCCATGGGAGGGATGCACATTTCGCACATGCGCAACGAGTCTTCGCAGATTTTGGACAGCGTGAGGGAGACGATTCGCATCGGGGAAGAAGGGCATATGCCGACGCAGGTGACGCACCACAAAATTATCGGCGGCGCGAACTGGGGGCTGAGCAAGCAGACGCTGGAATTAGTGGAGCAGACGCGCGCGAGGGGCGTCGACGTGACGATCGACGCTTATCCTTATACCGCGTCGAGCACGGGAACCGCGGCGCTGATTCCGCAATGGGCGCAGGAGGGCGGACAAAAGGCATTGGTCGAGCGGCTGAACGCGCCGGCGCAGAGAGCTCGTATCAAGGTGGTGGTGGCCGACAACATCAAGAACGATCGCGGCGCGGGCGATCCGGCGAACGTGGTGATGGCGAGCTGCGGGTTCGATAAATCCCTGGCGGGAAAATCGCTGGCGGATATTACGAAGGAGCGAGGGCACGCGGTCAACTTCGAGAACGCGGCGGAGACGCTTTTGGAGATTCAAATCGCCGGCGGATGTTCGGCGGTGTATCACGCGATCGGCGAAGAGGACGTGGAGAGGATCCTGAAATATCCATTCGCGATGATCGGCTCGGATGGAGAGATCCCGCAATTCGGCGTGGGGGCTCCGCATCCGCGGAGTTATGGGACGTTCGCGCGGGTGCTGGGAAGATATGTGCGGGAGCGGCATACGCTGACGCTCGAAGACGCGGTGCATCGGATGTCGGGGCTGCCGGCGACGCGATTAAAACTCTATGACCGCGGGTTGTTGAGGCCGGGGATGAAGGCGGACGTGGTGGTGTTCGACGCGGCGAC
Organism: Bryobacterales bacterium; assembly: GCA_963698105.1. Lineage (GTDB taxonomy): Bacteria > Acidobacteriota > Terriglobia > Bryobacterales > Bryobacteraceae > Palsa-187. Next base: position 923,808 of record CAVOPN010000009.1, on the reverse strand, counting down.
GGTGGCGGACAAAGCGGAGTTCGCGAAGCCGCATCAGTATGCGGTGGGGTTCAAGGATGTCTTAATTAACGGAAAGCCGGTGATCGTAGGAGGGGTGTTGACGGGGGAGAGGCCAGGGAGGGTATTGTATGGTCCGGCGAAGCAGTAGTTTTCTCCTGGTGATCACAAGTCTCGCCGCGGCGCAATCGCTTGAGAAACTGCTTCCTGACGGAGCAAGGATCATCGAAACCGCCAACGTCAGTGCCGTCGCGAACAAGTCGCGTCTGCTGGTGCTTTGGATGGTCACTCCGTCCCGGCATGTTCGCGGCGCAGGAGGATATTGCGGAGACGCGATCTATGGAGACTATTGGGAGGGACCTACCAGACTGTCCCTTGTCGACTCTCAAAGAAATAGTGTGATTAACACGGTAAAGATCAAAATCGACGAAGAGTGGACCGGCCGCAAAGATAGCTTTATGATACCGTTCTTCGTCTCGAATGCCCACTACACGGTACCCACTCGGAATTCCAGGAACGAAGGCGTGCCGAAAATTCTCGATCTTAAAGACTACACAGGGGAGGGCCTCGCCCTCGAATTTCCGCTTTTCGCGTATGAGGTCTGTGGCTTGTCCGACACCGGACTTTTTGGATACAGCTTATCTTCCGATAGAGCGTTGCAGTACCCGGTTGTCACTGATGCCCGAAGGAAAGCTGCAACGGGGAGTTGGGTGCCACAAGTGTTCGCGACGCAACCGATAAGTCCGGGCCACTGGAAATTTACTTGGGGTCCTGGCCACGGAGTAGACGATCTCATAGACGAGGATGTCACTTTTGATCGAGTCACGCAGCGCTTCATCAGCAAATCTGTCGTGAGGCACCCTAAATAACCTTCGCATTCGCAATTGAGGTCTTAAGCTTGTACCTTTGCGACAGGCCTGTGCATAATGCTAAAATAATTCTGTGGGCAATATCGACTTCGCCTGGGACCGGTCGAATGCCCGAGCCAATCTGGTCAAGCATGGAGTTTCGTTCGAAGAGGCCCAAAGAGTGTTTCTCGATGAGAACGCTCGTTTGATCGACGATCCGGATCACTCTGAGGAAGAGGATCGTTTTTTGATGTTGGTGTTCAGCGTTCAGGCTCGTTGTCTCCTCGTCAGTCATTGCTATCGCCAGTTGGAGTCGGTGATCCGGTTAATATCCTCACGACGTCCGACAGCGCTGGAAGAAGTAGTGTATTGGAAATTCAAATGAGAAAAGAATGCGATTTTTCCAAATCGCGTAAGAATCCTTACGCTAAGAAGCTCAAGCGTCAGATCACCATTCGTCTGGACATCGTGGCGGTCGATTATTTCAAGAAGATGGGCGCCGGATTGGGGATGCCTTATCAGAACCTTATCAACCTGTTTCTGAGAGACTGTGCCGCGCAGAAGCGGCGGCCGTCCATTCAATGGCCCAAGCAGCAGAGCTAGGGGGCGCAGAGTTTCTTGGCGACCGGGTAAACCAACAGTCCGCAGATCGCCACGATGGCGGCTAACGCGGCGGCGGAGATGGATCCGATTTTTTCGCTGCGGTTCGTGATCGCGGCCACGATCAGCAGCAGGCAGGGGGCTTCGGCGATGATCACGGCTCCTATGGTTCCTCCGGGTATTTTGAAGGGGCGCGTTAATTCGGGCTGCCGCATTCGCAATACAATTAACGCTACGAATTCCAGAATTAAGCTGGCGCCGTAGAGCAGGATATCCATCAGCAGGATCCTTTCGAGGCTCAGAGTCAGGGCGAGGGTCCAGATTGCTCCGCAGAGCAGCAGGGCGCACCAGGGGGTTCCGTTCGCCGACACGCGGGTTAAGATTGGCGGGGCCAAATGGTCCTCGGCCATGGCCATGGGGATACGCGAATAGGACATGGTGAGGGAGTTTACCTGTCCTACGACGCTGATCATGATGGTCAGCAGGACCGGTACGGCGAGCCAGGGACGGATGCCTCCGGCGAGGCTGACCCATGCGCCATCGGACCAGCTGGATGCGGGGACGCCGGAATAGCCGACGGCCAAAATGGGCACGATATAGACCAGCGCCACGGCGGCGACGGACCAGAACATGGTTCGCGGATATGTTTTTTGCGGGTCCTCGACTTCCTGGGCGACGGTCGAGGCGTTGTCCCAACCCATGAAATTCCACATGGCGACGACCAGGCCCGCATACCAGCTTGCATGAGCCGCGGCTGACGCGATCTGACGGTGGGGCGCGAGAACTACCATCAGGGCGAAGGGCGCGAGCAGCAACAAGCCGAGCAGGATGGAGCCGTTGCCGACGGCTTTCGCGCCCAGCAGGTTCCATGCGACGCAGCCTAAAATTACCGCGGCGGGGATCAGAACGCGGTAGGGGTTGTGAGTGGCGGGAGGCCACAACTGGCCGAGCGAGAGTACGAAAATGGCGGGGTACGCGGCCATATCGAACACGCTGGCGGAGAGAGAGAGCCAGGCTTCCTGAAATCCCCAGAAGGGGCCGAGGGCGCGGCGGACCCAGACGTAGAAGCCCCCTTCAGCGGGGATGGCGGCGGCGAGCTCGCCTACCATCAGGCCGGTGGGCAAGGCCCAGATGAGAGGGATCACGAGCAGAATCGCAATGGCGCCGGAGTAGCCGGATTGCTGGACCAGACCTTCGATGCCATAGGGTCCGCCGGAGACCATGAAGAAAGTCGCGGCGACCAGGGGAAGGAGTCCAAGTTTTTTCATCGCGCAGGAATCTCATAATCTCATTGCGAGCGCAGGGAGCGCAGGAGATGACGCTGCGCCACGACAGGCGTCAATCAATGGTCAGGGTTTCCTGGTTTCCAGAATGTCCGTCCGATCATGATCGTGCTTTAGCGTAATTTCGCCATTCCGGTTACGCACTTCCCGATCGAACCTGATGATCAAATGTCTTCCCTCGACTGCAAACCGGGCCTTCGCGCCGTCGCGAAAATGCAGGCCTCCATCGAGGCTGGTGCGCCGGATGACATAAATCGCGTCTGGCGCGTCGATCTCCAGGATTTGGCTGTAGGGGCTTGCGGGGGGCGCTGCGGAGCTGTTATTGAAAATCGTCGTCTGATCCGCTCGCGGGGGGCCGCAAATCGCGGGCCAATCCGGAATACCGGGGCGTCCACACCACTCGTTGGTGTCGAGAACCTTAATAGAACCGGTACTCCACGAATCTTTGCTGAATAGCAGGACCGGTAGAGCGAGGAAGAAGAGAATAATCGGTCTCATAAGCTGGCTGCTAACCGCGATCCTATCATCAAAGTCTGTGGCACCGCGGCAGGCCACCCGCTTCATGCTACTCATGCCGCAGGACCTCCAGGGCATGGACACGGGCGGCGCGGCGGGCGGGGATGGCCATCGCGATGAGCGAGACCATCAATAATCCGGCTGTGATGCTCGCGAAAATGAACGGGTCCGTCGCGCTGACCTCGAACAGGAGGCCGGCCAGCACGCGGGTCAGGGCGAATGCGCCGGCGATTCCGGCGGCGAGTCCAATGGCGACCGGGATCGAACCCTGCCGCAGTACGAGTATGAGTACATTCGCGCGGGTCGCGCCGAGCGCGATGCGAATGCCCAGCTCCCGCCTGCGCTGGTCGACCAGATAAGCCAGCACGCCGTAGATTCCGAGCGCGGCGAGAGCCGCGGCGAGCGCGGCGAAAACGGTCATCAATTGAATGGAGAAGCGCTCCTGGGCGAACGACAACGAGAGTGCGTGCTCCATGGTGCCGACGCGCGACAGAGGCAGGTTCGGGTCAAGCCGGGCGACTTCATGGCGCAAGGGCGCGACCATTTTCAATGGATCGCCCGCGGTCCTGATCACAAGATGTATCATCGGGCCGGGAGTTTGGGCGGCGGCGAAATAGATATTCGGTTCGGGCGGATTGGACAGGTTTTTGTATTTCGTCGCGCCGGCGATGCCGACGACGGTGTGGTGCACTTCGTCGTTGAGCCCGGTGATTTGCATGCCGATGGGATCGAGGCCGGAGAAAAACTTTTTGGCGACGGTTTCGTCGATCACGGCGACGGGCGTGGAGCCGGAGATGTCGCCGGGGGTGAACCAGCGTCCGCGGATCAGGGGTATGCCAAGCGCCTGGAGATAACCGGGCGCGGCCCTGCTCTTAATCACCACCGGCTCCGGTGTCTTGGGATCGTGGGGATGGCCGATAATTTCGAAGGATCCCGCCGAATAGGTGCCGGAGAAGGGCAGCGGGTCGATGGCGGAGGCCGTGAGCACGCCGGGGAGGGACGAGGCTCGCTCCAGCAGGGAATTTTCGAAGGCGGCGATTTGAGTGGACTCCTTGTACTGATTGACGGGGAGCACCAAGGTTGCGGTCAGCACATTTTCGGCGCGGAAACCGGGGTCGGAGTGTTCCATGCGCAGGAAGCTGCGGACCAGCAGTGCCGCGCCGATCAAGAGAATGAGGGACGCGGCGACTTCGAAGGCGACCATCGATTCGCGCAGGAAGCGGCGGCCTCCGGCTACTGCGCGGGAGCTTTCCTTCAAGGCTGCATTGAGGTCGATGCGCGAGGTCTCGAGCGCGGGCGCGAGTCCGAAAATGAGGCTCGCGGCGAAGCAGAGAATCACGGTGAAGGCCAGCACCCATCCGTTGATCGCGGGCTGGGTACCGCGGATCAGGTTCTCCGGTGCGAACTGGCCGTAGAGGCGCAATCCCCACAGCGCGAGGGCCAGGCCGAGGGCGCCTGCGATCGCCGCGAGCAGGAGGCTCTCGGTGAGCAACTGGCGGATCATGCGTCCGCGAGCGGCCCCCAGGGCGGCGCGAATGCTGATCTCCTGGCGGCGGGTGATGGCGCGGGCGAGAAGCAGGTTTGAGACATTGACGCATGCGATCAGCATCACCACGCCGACCGCGCCGATCAGGATCAGAAGAGGCGTTTTCAAATCACCCGTGGCCTGTTCCGCCAGCGGGTCCACTTCGAGTGAATATCCAAAATCCGGTTTATACATATCCGGATACCGGCGTGCCAGGCGGGAGGCGATCGTTTGAAATTCGGCGTTCGCCTGCGCGAGCGTGACACCGGGCTTCAATCGTCCGATAACATCGATGTATTGAGCGCCGCGCGCACCGGGTGCGAGTTGGGCGGGGGTAAACGCGGCCGGAGTCCAGATCTCTGCCGCGACGCGGAATTGGAGAATCGGCCGGATCACGCCCAGGAGGACGTAGGGTTCGCGGTTGATCTCGATTTTTCGGCCGACGATCGACGGGTCGGCGCCGAAGCGCCGTTTCCACAGGCCCTCGGAAATCACGGCTACATGATCTTTGCCCGGCTGTTCATTTTCTGCCGCGAAGAGTCCGCCGGCGACTGGTTGGACTCCCAGCATCGAAAATATACTGGCCGTGATGCTCAGCCCGGGAACAATCTCAGGGTTGCTCCCACCGGTCAAGGTAAAGGTTGCGTGATTGTCCACCGCGCCGATCTCTGAAAACGACGTTGCCATGGTGCGGTAATCGTGGACCTCCGGGGGCGAGGCGGGAATTTTGTAGAGATTGAAGTGCTTGAAATTCAGGCCTACGGTCACTAGACGATCCGGTTCGGGATAAGGCAAGGGATGCAGAAGCACGGCGTCGATGGCGGAAAAAATTGCGGTGTTGGCTCCGATGGCCAGGGCAAGCGTCAAAATCGCGATGGTGCTGAATCCGGGATGCTTGAGTAATTGGCGAAGGGCAAAGCGGAGGTCCTGAGGCACGGCTGCTCCTAGCAATATTTTAGGTCGTTCTGACTGCTCACGATGGTCGCGGACTGTCGAGACTCTCGAAAACACCGGGCAGTGGGCTGAGTGAGAGCCCGCTATGTCCACGGCGGCGCAGCAGGTATGTGGCGCGCTTTCGGATAGAGTAGGCAGTCCCCATTTTTCGCGAGGCGGAACGTCGACACGAATGTCGACGCGGCACGCCTGGAGGCGCGCGCCACTGGGGCGGTAACGATATCGCCGGGGCATCTTACTGGGGTTCGAAAATGTCGCACGGCACGTCGAGACTCTCGAAAACACCGGGCACTGGGCTGAGTGGCCTGGGCGAAAAGTGGGGACAGCCCGCTCTGTCCACGGCGGCGCAGTAGTGTGTTGTGCATTCGCCGATGGCGGGCGCCTTGGGACAGAGTAGGCAGTCCCCGCTTTTCGCGGTTTTCAGTGATATCCGCGCGCCAGTGGGAAATGACCTTAGCACGTTCAGATAGTTTCCGAATACCGGCCGGGAGGCTCGCCTTCAGCCCGCGAAGCAGATGCGGTTGCCATCCGGATCGATTATGGTAAACGCAGACGCTCCCCACGGTTCCTCCCTCAGGGGATGGTCAAAATCCACACCCGCCGCTTTGTATTCTTCGAACAGAGCTTGGATGTTGTCGACGTCGATAAATGCCGACAATAGTCCGTCTTCCCGTGCGCGGACTTCAGGAGTGATGACCGGTCCATGGACGAAGCGGACGTGCAGACGAGCAGCGCCGCGGCTAACCGAGGCGTAGAACGGCGGATTTCCATGCAGGAAATCGATCGCGAAGCCGAGTTTGTCGCGAAAGAAAGCAGCCGAAGTTTGCACGTTGGCGACGAACATAACAGGCAGCGCCGACTTGAGCGCGGGCGGGCGCGGGGACACAGGCTGCGCCTGCTTCGGCATCGACGAAAGTCGAGATTTGAGCGCCGACCAACTCTCACACGCCGCTTCGACCGCGATGATCTCCTGGGCCTCGCTGAGCGGGAACTTGAGCGCCAGCGCCTCCACATCGGTCAGGTTCTGGTAACGAGGCAGGTTCCTGATCCGGCCGCCGACGGAAAAATTACCCGCGCGGTGCCAGCGAACCAACTGCTGCGCCTGTTTATCGAGATCGTCAAAGTTTGCCACGCCGATGCGCCCTCTCGGGTAGTTTACCTACTCGTAGCGGAGGGCTTCCATCGGGTCTACCGGTCGAGCGCGCTGTAGAGGGCTCCAATGGACACTTACCCAGACGAAGAAGAGCTAGCAGGACGATTTGCTTGAATTCGCCGAGATATTCGCGGGGGCCACCCAATTCGCGGCGAGCCGTTCAATGCATTGTCATGCGGAAGCGTCCGGTGGTGGTCAGGACTTGCTGGGTTTTGTCGTATTCCATTCGGGTGCGGGTCAGCTGTTCGTCGCGGATCTGGCGCATGCCTTCCTGAACCAGGCCGAGCACCACGTACCAGCCGATACCGCCGACCAGGATCGGTTTGATCAGACCCAAGGCGCCTTCAAAGCGCAGCAGGGGCGAGTTCCAGAACATGTGCAGCACCACGGGGACGAAGAAGGTGCGCAGGAATCTGGGGTCGAAGAACATGCCGATGCGGATGGGGTTCGCGCCTTTGACCCGCCACAAGGCTCCGGCAGCGATGGCGCTCCAGGCGACGTGCATGAACGGCGCGTAGTAGGAGCGGCGGTGGATCAGGGTGATCATACCGTCGTAGCCGTAGAAGAGAGCGTGGCCGACCAGTTTTTCAATGGCTTCGTTATTGGGATTACGGACGAAGTATCTGAGGAAGCTGTCGAAGAATCCGTCGCTGAAGGAGTAGCCGGCGGTTTCGAAGGCTCCGAAGCCTCCGCCGATGGCGGCGCCGAAGACCAGGCCGTTCAGGATGTACTTATATTTCGTATTGCGGACGACCAGCACGACGGCGAGCAGCTTGCCGATTTCCTCACATATGCCGGCGCTGGCCGCTCCGAGCCATTCCAGATGCGCGACATCGAAGGCGATGAGGCTGACGGCGAGCGAGATGACTCCGCCAAGGCAGACTAAGATCAGCACCATATGGAAGCTGACATTGCGGGGCGTGTTCAATTCCCAGAAGAGAAAAACCGTGGCGAGCGGCACAACCAGCGAGCCCATGACGATCAAGCCGGGGACGATGCGCGGGTTGTTCGAGAGGTCGAACATTTCATAGAAGATGAAATAGACCACGGCCATGAAAATCAGCACGCGCATGAAGAACCAGGGCTTGGGCCAGCCGGTGACGACGTCGTCGATGTGCGGAGTGGTTTTGGGTGTGCCGACGATTAAATAGTCTTCGAGCTCGCCGGGCTTGCGGCCTTTGAACACTTCGGAAAACATCGCCGTGAGGCTGAAGCCGACCAGCTTATCGGTGCTGGTGAGTTTCGCGAGACGTGTGCCGAGGGTTCCGAGGAGACTGGTGAGCTCGACCGGGGCCGTACCCACCTGCCAGGTGGAGGCCCCCAACTGAAACTGCTGGCCGTTCGAGAGAGTGCCCTGGGTGACGTCGGCGCCGGCGACGCGCAGCCGGGCTCCGCCGAAGGTTCGGAAGTGCAACACGTTTCTCTGCCAGGAGAGGACGACGTGATTTTCGGCGACCTGCGGATCGTTTTGTCCGATGCCGGATACGCGGCCGAGCGAGACCTCGGCCATGCTGATCATGTAGGCTTTGCCGGCGTCGGGTCCGGAGACGCATTGAACTTTGATGGCATAGGTGAGCGGCTCCGGCGGTTTGACGGCCTGCGGCTGAATGGTCAACAAATTGGCTAGCGCGACGGAAGCGGGACTCCAGGTCTGCCACCCGGCTTGCGCGACTTGCGCGGTCGCGCTGAGCGATCCGCTTTGAATGAGTTTAACGACGTCGGCGGCGGGGACGGGGCCTCGAGTTTCCTGTCCATCGAGGTAATACCATTGGTCAACGAAGCTGTCGACGGATTCTGCCATTGCGATATTTTACAGGGATTGGGAGGCGACAATGGAAGCGATGACAAAAATCGAACCGGAACCGCGCTGGCCGGCGGCCGTGTCCATGATCGCGATCGGCGGACTTTTTTGGGCGCTGCCGTCGGCCATGTCGGTGGGTCCGGACTGGCTGGTGCTGGTACTGGTGGCGGCGCTGATTACTCCGGCGATGGTTCTCCATCGCCAGAGAATGCATCAGGCGAATCAAGTGTTCGGGTATCTGGCGCTGGGAGTGGTGACGCTGTCACTGGCGGCGTCGCTGGTGATCCTGGTGGTACGGCTGCCATCGCATAAAGACACGCCTGCGGAACTCTTGCGGGCCGCGGCGGCGCTCTGGATTTCCAATATGCTGGTGTTCGCGAGCTGGTATTGGAGGCTCGACGCGGGCGGGCCGAACCAGAGGGATCTGGTGAGGTCGCATACGGACGGGGCATTTTTATTTCCGCAAATGGTGTTGGACCCGGAACTGCGCAAGGAGATGGGAGAGGATCAGTGGCGGCCGGGGTTCGTCGATTATTTATTCCTGGCGTTTAACACCAGCACGGCGTTTTCCCCGACCGATGTGCCGGTGCTGTCGCGATGGGCGAAGGTGCTGATGATGCTGCAATCGGCGATTTCGCTGACGGCGATTGCGATTCTGGCGGCGCGGGCGGTCAATATTTTATAGGGCACGCAATCAGGCGGTGATCCTTTATAATGACGAGCTATGATCCGTGGCTCCGTTATCCTGCTGCTGACTTCCGTTGCATGGGGGCAGCCGATCCGCTGGGATCAACAAAAAGCTGAAATCCTCAAGCATTATCGCGACCTCATACAGATCGACACGCGTGCCGGCAAGGAGACGAAAGCCGTCGATTATATCAGGACGGTGCTCGAAGGCGAGGGAATTCCGTGCAAGGTTTTCGCACAGGACCCGGCGCGCGCAAACCTGGTGGCGCGGATAAAAGGCAATGGATCGAAACGGCCGCTGTTGATCCTGGCGCACACCGACGTGGTGGGGGTGCAGCCGGAGAAGTGGCCCGTGAATCCATTCAGCGCGGCAATTAAGGACGGCTACGTTTGGGGCCGGGGATCGCTGGACGATAAGCCGGTGCTGGCTGCGAACCTGATGGTGATGCTGCTGTTGAAACGCAATCACGTGGCGCTGGACCGCGACGTGATTTTCCTGGCGGAATCGGGCGAGGAGGCGGATACCACCGGCGTCGGCATCAATTTCATGGTGAAGAATCACTATGACGAGATCGATGCGGAATATTCGCTGACTGAGGGAGGAAACGGCACGATCGAAGGCGGCAAGGTGGTGGCGATGAACATCGGGACGGCGGAAAAGGTTCCGGCGCGCGTGCGGCTGGTGGCGACGGGAACGTCGGGACACGGGTCCGTGCCGCGCATGGATAACGCGCTGATCCATCTGGGCGGCGCGGTGGAAAAGGTCGGCCGGTGGCAGACTCCAATGCGGTTGAACGATACGACGCGAACGTATTTTGAAAAACTGGCGACGATCAGCACACCCGAAAAAGCGGCGCGCTACAATGCGCTGCTAAATCCGGCTACGGCCGACGCGGCCGAGCAGTATCTGCGGGAACATGAACCGGCGGCTTATTCCATGCTGCGCACGTCAGTGGTGCCGACGATGCTCAAAGCGGGCGTGGGCGCGAACGTGATTCCTTCAGAGGCGGAAGCGACGCTCGATATCCGCGCGCTTCCCGATGAGAACATCGCGAAGTTTTACGCGGAGATGGGACGGGTCATCGACGATCCGGAAGTGAAAATAGAGCCTCTGCCGGCGACGCGTCCTCCGTCGCCCGCGACCAGGCTCGATACGGAAATGTATCGCGTGCTGGAACGGGTGAGCAAGCAGATGTACCCCGGCGTTACAGTTCTGCCGAGCATGTCGACGGGGGCGAGCGATAAAGCTCAACTGCGCGCGAAGGGTCAGCAATCGTACGGAATCGGTCCGGCGGGGCTGCGCGAGGATTTCACGAATTTCGGCGCGCACAGCGATGTGGAGCGGCTGGCGGAGTCTTCGCTTTATCCTTTCGTCGAGTTTGTGTGGAGCGCGGTGGTCGAGATCGCGGCGGACCATCTGCAACGTTAAATTCACCCGCTTGTTGCTACTCCTAAACATTGACAGACCGCGCGGATTCATGTATACCAGATAGAACCGGTTTCGCCACCACGCCGTTGCTGCCGCAATTTTAAGGGGGGTTAGTCCTAGATGAACAGAATGGTGCTGTTGTTCCTTCTCCTGGCATGTTTTGGAGCGGGCCTATTTGCACAGACTTCGTCGATCACGGGAAATGTCACGGATCCTACTGGAGCGGTGATTCCGGGCGCGACGATTACGATGCGGAATATCAATACGGGCGCGGAGCGCACTGCCGTTGCCGACGTGCAGGGCCGCTATAACATGCAGCAGCTCGCTCCTGGATTTTACAAAATTACAGCGAAGGCGCCGGGATTTTCAGACGTCGTGATCGAGCGGGCCGAACTGCTGGTGAATCAACCGGCGACGGTCGAACTCAAGTTCGAAAAAGTAGGTGCGACGGCGACGACGGTGGTGGTTGAAAGCACGGCGACGCAGGTAAATACCACAGACGCCTCGCTAGGCAACGCAATCGATACCAAGGTGATTACGGAGATGCCGTCGTTCGGCCGCAACGTCGTAGCGTTGCTGGCGTTTCAGCCTGGTGTGACCAGTTACTCTTCCTTCCAAAATCCGACGCCCGGAAGCTACAATTCAGCGACATCTAACGACGGCGCCGTCAACGGCGGCAAACCGGATCAGGGCAACGTGACGCTCGACGGCGCGGATGTAAACGACCAAAATGCGCGGACCGCGTTTACCAGCGTGCTGCGCGTGACACTCGACTCGGTGGAGGAGTTTCGCACCACGACCACCAATGGCGATGCAGCCACCGGCCGCGGGTCCGGAGCCGACGTCCAACTGGTCACCAAATCAGGTACGAATTCGTTTCACGGCACGCTCTATGAATACCGCCGTGGCACGGAAACCTCCGCGAACACGTTTTTCAATAATCAAAACGGCATCCCGGTAGCTCCCCTCTTGGTGAACGTATTCGGCGGATCGGCGGGCGGAGCCATCAAGAAGAACCGGCTGTTTTACTTCATCAACTATGAAGGCCGGCGCGACGCCAGCGCTAATAACGTGAATCGAACGGTTCCCAGCGCGACCTTGCGGGCGGGGAGCGTCGGTTATTTGAACACCTCCGGCCAGACTATATTCCTGCCGGCTTCGCAAGCGGCGGCGATCGATCCAGCGGGCATCGGAGTCAACGCCGCGGCGCTCAAGCAGATGTCCACGATGCCGCTGCCGAACAATAATCTTCTCGGCGATGCGATTAACTCGGGCGGCTTTAGTTTCAACGCGCCCGGATACAACGTTCAGAACACGTACATTTCCAAGTTCGACTATCATCCGAACGATAAGAACTCGTTATTTATTCGGGGCAATCTGCAGAACGACTGGCAGGACAACGGCACCTCCAACGTTCCTCAATTTCCCGGGCTTCCGCCCAACGCCGTCGGCCTCGCGAACAACAAAGGCCTGGCGGCCGGCTGGACCGACGTGCTCAACTCGAATCTGGTGAGCACCCTGCATTATGGGTTCACCCGCCTTGGAATTCAGAATACGGGCGTTCTGACCAGTCCATACGAGTGGTTCCGCGGTTTGGACAATCCTTATGGGACCAGCACCGGACTGACGCGTATTATTCCCGTGCATCTGGTTGCCGAGGATATGAGCTGGAATCACGGGGCACACGATATACGATTCGGCGGGTCCTTCCGCAATATTTCGAATAACTCGCTAAACTACGCCAACTCTTACAGTTCATCTAGCTCGAATCCCTCGTGGATCGCAGGCTCCGGAAACGACCTGCTTCCCGCTTCGCTCGGCGTATCGAGCGGATTCAAGCAGAACTACGAATACGCGATGGCCGCCGTGCTGGGACTGGAAGCGCAAGGCACCGCTCGCTACAACTACCTGGTGAACGGCACGGTGCTGCCCGGCGGGGCTCCGGTGACTCGCGATTTCGTGAATCGGGAAACCGAGATGTACATTCAGGACACCTGGAAAGCCACGCGACAATTTACCATCACGGCGGGCATTCGCCTGGGCCTTCAGCCTCCGGTGCACGAAGCCAACGGACAGCAGGCCTCAACGAATATTCCGCTGGCCGCCTGGCTGGGCGCTCGTGAGAAATTCGCTTTACAGGGATTGTCGCAGCAGAACGCCGGCCTGATTGACTTCATTCCGCTGAGCCAGGGGACGGCGATGTATCCTTTCCACAAGAACTGGTCGCCACGCCTGGGCCTCGCTTATACCCCCAAAGCGGAGAGCGGATTTTCGAAGTGGCTGTTTGGTGGTCCGGGCAAAACGTCCATCCGGGCGGGCGGAGGCATCTATTACGACCTGATCGGTCAGCCTCTGGCACAGACCTTCAGCAACACCACCCCCGGATTGTCGCAAAGCTTTTCGAATCCGGCGAACATCCTGGGCTCCGCGCAACTTCCGCGCTACACCTCGTTCTACACGGTTCCGTCGCAGTTGGTGCCTCCGGCTCCGGTCGGCGGACTGCCTTTGGTTTACCCGTATGGAGCCGGTCAATCGGGCTCGTTCGCTATCACTAACAGCATTGATTCGCAGTTGGCCGCGCCCTACACGATGAATTTGGATTTCAGCGTCGGCCGCGAGTTCGGCCATGGTTTCTTCCTCCAGGCCGCTTATGTCGGCCGCCTCTCCCGGCACTCGCTGATCGATCGCGATCTGGCGATGCCCACCACCCTCACCGATCCCGCATCCGGCCAGAATTACTATCAGGCCATGTCCAATTTGATGAGCGCGATCGATCTGCACGGCGCAACTATCGCGACCGTCCCTCAGCAGCCTTTCTTTAACAACATGTGGAAGACGGCCGCAGGCAATGGACTCACACCAACCCAGGTGTGGGCCAACGATTACATCAATAACAGTGCCACTGGTGACGCGACCAACACTCTGAATAATGCCGACAATGCAGCCAATTGCAACGCAACCGGCGGCACCACGTTCAAGGCCAGCGGTGCCGTAAGCCACATCGCCTGCTCCGTGCTCGGACCCTGGGCAGTCTTCAATCCGCAGTTCTCTGCTCTTTCGGCAGCCAGTTCGATCGGAAAAGGCGATTATCACGCGTTGCAAGTTACGGTTCGGAAGCGCTACAGCTACGGACTCCAGTTCGACCTGAACTACACCTGGTCGAAGTCCATCGATCTCGGATCGGCGCAGGAAGCTGCCGGCTCCTTCTCCGGATTCATTCAAAATACCTGGAATCCGAGCCAGCAAAGGGCCGTTTCGAATTACGATACAACACAGCAGGTCAACGCCTACGGTATCTATGAACTTCCCTTCGGCCGCGGGCGAATGTTCGGGAAAAACATGAACAAGATCGCTGACGCCATCGTCGGCGGTTGGCAGCTCACCGGTAATTACCGGCAGACGACGGGACTCCCCTATACTTGCGGCAATGGATCGCGCTGGCCGACGGATTGGGAAGTGAACGCCAACTGCACTCCTATCAGTGCTATTCCCGTCAGCATCACCAACAACGCTACGTCTGCGAGCGGCGTGGACAAGAATGGCGGTCCGAATCTGTTCCAAAATCCCGCATCCATCATCGTCGCGGCGAATCAGCCGCCGGGCCAGTATGGATTGTTCCAGGAGACTCTCGCTGGCCAATCCGGCATCCGCAACAACATCCGTGGCCCTGGCCTGTTCGACATCGATAGCGGTCTCTATAAGACGTTCTCGATGCCGTACAAAGAAAGCCACAAGCTGCAAGTCCGGTGGGAGTCGTTCAACCTGACGAACTCGGTTCGCTTTAAGAGCCCGTCGCTTACGGACACCTCGGCTACCACTTTCGGGCGGTTCAGCGATACTCTGACCGCGCCGCGGCAGATGCAGTTCGCAATGCGTTACATCTGGTAGGCGTAAAAAGGCAAAACGGTTGGCCGCTGGTGAACGCGGATAACGCTGAAAAGAGACGAAAGAATTCTTCCCTATCAGCGTTTATCCGCGTTCATCGGCGGCCAATATTGTCCTTCGACTCTCCGGTCATGCCACAATGAAATTACCCAATGACCGGTTCTCAGACACGCCAGAAGTTTCTAGATTATTTCGCTGCCCGCGGCCATCGCATCGTCCGCAGCTCCTCGCTCGTTCCCGCTAACGATCCAACCCTCCTGTTCACCAACGCTGGAATGAACCAGTTCAAGGATGTGTTTCTGGGCCAGGAAAAGCGCGATTATTTTCGCGCCGTCAGTTCGCAGAAATGCGTCCGCGCAGGAGGCAAGCATAACGATCTCGATAACGTCGGCTACACCCGGCGCCATCATACGTTCTTCGAGATGCTGGGGAATTTTTCCTTTGGGGATTATTTCAAGCGCGATGCGATCGACTTCGCCTGGGAACTGGTCACCAGGGAGTTTGGGATACCGAAAGACAAGCTCTACGTCACTGTGTTTCGCGAGGACGACGACGCGGAGAATCTGTGGCAGGAAGTCACCGGCATTCCGAAGTCCCGCATTTTCCGCCTGGATGAGAAGGACAATTTCTGGCAGATGGGCGAAACCGGCCCGTGCGGTCCGTGCTCGGAGATCTTCTATGATTTCGGCGAAACCGCCGGCCTCGGCGAATTTCCGAACGACCCGGGCGAGCGGTTTGTGGAGATCTGGAACCTAGTCTTCATGCAGTTCGATCGCGACGCGAGCGGTAAATTTACTCCCCTGCCGAAGCCGTCGATCGATACTGGCATGGGTCTCGAACGCACTGCCGCGATGCTGCAGGGCGTCATTTCGAATTACGATACGGATCTGATCCGCCCCATCATCAATCGCGCGGGCGAGCTATTCGGCAAGGTTTACGGCGACGATGAGCGGGCCGACACTGTGCTGCGCATCAACGCCGATCATGCCCGCTCGACGGCATTTCTGATCAATGATGGCGTCGTGCCGTCGAACGAAGGGCGCGGCTACGTGCTCAGGAAAATCATGCGCCGGGCCATGCGAAATGCGCGCATGCTGGGCACCGTCGATCCTTATCTGCACAAATTAACCGGCTTCGTCGCCGAGCACATGAGCGACGCGTATCCGGAAATGATGGAGAGCATCCCGCGCGTCGCCCGCGTGGTGAAGGATGAAGAGCATCGCTACGCCACCACGTTCCAGGTAGCCGAGAAGGTTTTTCACGACGAAGCGAAGACCGCGGTCAACGGAGTTCTGCCGGGCGCATCGGCGTTCAAACTGTACGATACATACGGCCTGGCGCTCGATGAACAGGAGGAGATGGCGCGCGAGTTCGATTTGGCGATCGACCGCGAAGGTTTTTCGGCTGAAATGGAGAAGCAGCGGACGCGTGCGCGTGCGTCGTGGAAGGGCGCGGAGAAGTCGCAGGTCAACCCGGCGTATCAGCTGCTTCCGCGCACTGAATTTATCGGCAGGGAAACGCTGGAGGCGCCCGCCACCATCACCGCCGTTATGCATCCGACGGGTCCACCGGCTGAGGAGTTTCGCGGTGAGGTCGCGCTTGATAGAACGCCTTTCTACGCCGAAGCGGGCGGGCAGGTGGGCGACACTGGCGTGTTGCTCTCGAGAGAAACAGGTGAGACGGTCGGCATCGTCGAATCCACTCGCTCCGCTGGTCCGGGCAAGAGCGTTCATCAGGTGAAATTCGTCGGTCCGATGGCGAAGGGCCAAACCGTAATCGCGCACGTCGATCCGCAGGCGCGCCATTCCACCATGCGCAATCACACCGGTACGCACCTGCTTCATGCAGCCTTGCGCACGGTGTTGGGAACGCATGTGAAGCAGGCGGGCAGCGTAGTCGAGCCCTCGCGTCTGCGCTTCGACTTTACGCATTACACGGCGATGGATGCGGATGAGATCGCCGAAGTCGAGCGGCTGATGAACGAACAGATTTTGCTGAATCGCGAAGTTACTACCAACGTGATGGATCTCGATCAGGCTCTATCGACCGGTGCCATGGCTTTATTCGGCGAGAAATACGGCGATAAAGTTCGTGTCGTGTCCATCGCCGATTTCAGCCAGGAGCTGTGCGGGGGCACGCACGTGGCCCGCACCGGCGATATCGGCATCAGCAAAATCGTCTATGAAGGCTCCATTTCCGCTGGAGTCCGCCGGATTGAAGCCATTACCGGCGAAGGCGCGCTACGCCGTTTTCAGGATGCGCAAAAAGAACTCGCGCGGGTAGCCAGCATCATCCACGCACCGGAATCGGAGCTGGTGGAGCAGGTCGAAAAGCTGCTGGCGAAGGAAAAACAGTTAGAGAGCCAACTGGCCCAGCTCAAAAATAAAGCGGCGCAAGCCGAAGCGGTCACGCTCGAAACGCAGGCCCGCGAGATTAAGGGCGTGAAGGTGCTTGCCGCACAGGTCGATGGCTTCGATCGGACGCAGCTGCGCACGCTGGTGGATTCGCTGCGCAACAAATGGAAAACCGCGGTCGTCGTGCTGGCAACGGTTGAGGAAGGTACGATCGCGATCGTCAGCGGCGTTACCAAGGACTTGACGTCGAAGGTGCATGCCGGAAAATTAGCAGGCGCGGTCGCGCAGGCGGTGGGAGGAAAGGGCGGAGGACGACCGGACATGGCGGAAGCGGGAGGCAAAGATGTCGCCGCGTTGCCGGCCGCGCTCTCGCAGGTCTACATCGCCGTCGAGGGGATGCTTTGAATGTCGATGTAGTGATCTGCGGCGCGGGCCCGACGGGCCTGGCTTGCGGAGTCGAATTGAAGCGCAGAGGCGTGAGCGCCATCCTGATCGATAAAGGCTGCGTCGTCAATTCGCTCTATCACTACCCGACGAACATGGTGTTTTTCACTACGCCGGAGCTGCTCGAAATCGGAGACATCCCGATGACGTCGTTGAACGACAAACCTGTGCGCACGGAGGCCCTGAAATATTACCGCCGCGTGGCGCAACACTATAATCTCGATATCCGCCAATATCAGCACGTCAGCCATGTCTCGGGGAATGACGGAGCATTCGTTACCCATGCCACCGATATCAACGGGTGTCCGCATGAATACGGGTCCAAGAAGGTCATTTTCTCGACGGGATACTATGATGTGCCCAATATGTTAAACGTGCCGGGCGAAGATTTACCCAAGGTGATTCACTATTATAAGGAAGCGCATCCTTATTACAATCACGATGTTGTCGTTGTCGGCGCGAAAAATTCGGCGGCCATCGGAGCATTGGAGTTGCTGTGGGCTGGCGCGCGCGTGACCCTGGTGCACCGCGGGCCGGGCATCCATCAGAACGTGAAATATTGGATCAAGCCGAACATTGAGAATCGCATCAAAAGCGGTGAGATAAACGCGTTCTTTCGCTCAAAAGTGGTCGAAATTAGCGCGAAGAGCGTCGTTGTTGACACTCCGGAAGGTCTCGAAACGCTTCAAAACGACTTTGTGTTCGCCATGACGGGCTACCGTCCGGACCTTAAGTTCCTCGAAGCCCATGGCATCCGTCTGGACCCGGAAACTCAACGTCCTTATACGGATCCGAAGACCCTGGAAAGCGACCGCAAGGGGATCTATCTCGCGGGGGTGCTGGTGGCGGGGATGCACACCAATGAAATTTTCATCGAAAACGGCCGCTTTCACGGCAAAATCATCGCGGACGCTGTTCATCAGAAGATGATTAGCGCTCTTTAAGCAGTTTTTCGATCTCCGGACGCAGGCCGGTTACTTCCTGCAATTCAGGCGACCCCTTGGAATCGCTTTGGGCGCGAATCATACCTTTGCGGTCGATCAGAACTACCTGCGGGTACACCCAGCGCTCCATCACTGAAATGCCCAAGTAGCTGAGAGCATTGTCTGGTCTGCTGCGGCCGACGGGGAAAGAAGGGGCGTAAAGGCGGGCGAAGTCCCGGACTTTAGCGTCGTCGGCTTCGGGATTGATCGCAATTCCGATTGCCTGCAGTCCTTCGGAGCCGAACGCTTCCTGCAAACCGTTGAAAACCCGGGCCGTATTCTGGCAATGCTGGCACCAGGTGGCAAAGAATCCTAAGAGCACCACTTTGCCCCGATAACTGGACAGCAGTACTTCCTTGGCCCCGGGCTGCGCGATCGTAAATTCGGGTGATTTGCGTGGCAGCGGCGGAATCGCCAAGGCAAACGCAGCAAACAGGATCATCGCTAGGATCTTACGCATTTTAGTGCCCCGATTTCTTCTTCGCGGCGCTGGGCGCGAGCAAGTCTGTAATCTTCTTGCGCAACGAATTTTCTTCCTGTAATTCCTCGGAACCCTTGGGAGTGCTTTGCGCTACGATCATGCCCTTTCGATTGATTAACACCATTTGCGGAATATTCCAGCTCTCATTATCGTTAAGTTGTAAGTAGTCGAGCACGGTTTGGCGAACGGCGTAGCCTACGGGAAAATTGACATTAAATTTGTGGACGAAGTTCTCCACCTGCTGCGGAGTGCTCTCGATGAATGCGACTGCAAGCGCCTGGAAACCCTTGGGACCCAATTCGGTTTGCAGTTTGGAGAGCACCTGACTTTCAACCTGACAGTGCGGGCAGGCGGTGGAAATAAAGGCCAGGGCGACGACCTTGCCCCGATAGCTCGACAGCAGAGTCTGTTTACCCGACGGCTCAACGATGGTGATTTCGGGCGCTTTTCTAGGTACGGGAGGCTGTGCCAGAACGGAGAAGGAGATTAGTGAGACTGCCAGAAATAACCTGGGGATGCGCATAATTCGATATTACCGCAGACCTTCGATTGACGTGACGCGCGTGCCCGACAGCTTCAGTTCGAACCTGCCAGAGTCGCCGGCGCCAAAGACATGGTCGGCGGTGCGCTCCGTCACTTTCATGGTCTTCCATTTTCCTTTCATGACACGCTGATAGAGCGTGAAGATCTGGCGCGCGGCTTCGGGCGTGGACCATTCAGAGGCGTAGCTCAATACCGGATATTTTTCGTGCTTGTGCTCATACAGGCGGAAAGCGCCTCCACGCCAGTGGGCGGCCGCGGCGCGCCCTTCTTTTTCGGGAACGAACTGGCGCAGCAGCATGGAATGGTCGAATTCGCCGACGCTGCCGTCGTTCAGCACGCGGAATTGCTTCTTATCCAGGGAGGGCGGGTCGACGTCGAGAGGCTTCTCATCCTCTATATATGTCTTGGGATGGAGGATCTGCTGCGTGCTGCGGGGAGGACGCACGAAAATTTCGTCGAAGCTTTTGCGGCCCAGCTGATGGTAGACGGCGTCCTGAAATTTCATGCCTTCGTCGTAGGGAAATACCAGCGATTCGCGCAGGTACAGAGGCTCCTTCGCGAAGACCGGGAAATCTGTGCCGTCGCTGCCGGAGTTGTCGGTCAGCTTTTCGATCATGTCCTTCGAAACTTCGGGCTTGCCTCCATTGCGCTTCGAAACGTAGGCCCAGGTGAGCCAGGTGGCCTGGCCCTCCATCACGGCTTCCCGGGCGGTGGAACCGTCGTCATCGGGGGAATCTTTTTTCAGATATTTTCCCAGCGGATGCTGCTGATCGGCCAAAGCATGGGCCAGTTCATGCACCAGGGCGACGCGCTGTTCTGTGCCTTCGGTGGTTGAATCGAGAACGAAGAGGCGTTTCTTTGAATAGTCGTAAAAGGCGGCGGCCTGTTCGCTGACCAGGTCGACGGTTTCCTTGGCTAAGTCGAAATTCTGCGGAATGAAGCCAAACATTTTGAGGGTCAGCTCCTCGGCATGGACCTCTTTATTGGTAGAGGAGCCCTTCATCCGGGATTCCACCTGGTGGCGGAACTCTTCCTTGGTGATGATTTTGGCGGGGACTTTGCGTTTGATGGGCCAACCCGTAATTTCGGAAAGGGAGGACGTCATTTCGTCGACTTCCTGAAATAAGTTAGAGGGTTTCTGTTGTGCGGGCGCGTGGGCGATTAGAAGCGCCAGCAAACCGAGACGGACTAGCATCCACCTTCACAGTAACATTACGCTAAACTGGGATCTACATGGCAGAAGACAAATTGTACAAAGCCGAATACATGGGTAGCGGCACCTTCATCATCAGCAAGCCGAAGCGCAAGTCGGCGAAGAGGCGGCAATCGAAGTTGAAGCATCCACGTCGCGGGGCGCGGAAGTAAATCGCCGGTAAAACGCCGCGGCGTTGCCTTGTCCTAAACTGGACAAGAGCAACCTCATGAAGAATCATCTCCTGTTCCTCTTTGCGGCAGCCGGCTGCTGTTTCGCGTTTCAGATCCCGGAGGCAGCGCGCTGGGAGAAACATGCCAAAAACGTCACCATCGTCCGCGACGATTGGGGCATCGCGCACGTGTACGGGAAGTCCGACGCAGATACTGTATTCGGCATGGTCTACGCGCAGGCCGAGGACGATTTCAATCGCGTCGAGACTAATTACATTAATGCTATGGGCCGCCTTGCCGAAGCGGAAGGCGAATCGAAAATTTATCAGGATCTGCGGATGAAGATGTTCATCGATCCCGCGGAGCTGAAGAAACAGTACGCGGCGAGCCCGGTGTGGCTGCAAGCTCTGATGAACGCGTTCGCCGATGGATTGAATTATTACCTGGCAAAGCATCCTGACGTGAAGCCGCGCGTTATTAAAAGATTCGAACCGTGGATGGCGCTTAGTTTCACGGAAGGAAGCATTGGCGGCGATATCGAGAAGATCAATCTTGGACAGCTACAGGCATTCTATGAAAAATCCCGCGTAGGCGAAACCGCGCCGGTCGAAGATGAGGAGGATGCGGAGCCCAGAGGATCGAACGGAATCGCCATCGCGCCTTCGAATACCCTGGCGCATCACGCGTTGCTGCTGATCAATCCGCATACGTCATTCTTCTTTCGCTCAGAGCTGCAAATGGTGAGTGAGGAGGGTCTGAACGCCTACGGGGCCGTGACCTGGGGCCAGTTTTTCATTTACCAGGGATTCAACGATCGCACCGGCTGGATGCATACTTCGAGCGGGGTGGATGCGGTGGACGAATATCTGGAAACGGTGACGCAGAACGGCAATCGCTTTTTCTATAAATACGGCAACGAAGAAAAGCCGTTCGTCGCGGATCAGGTTACGGTGAAGTACAAAACCGACCGCGGCATGGAAGAAAAACTGTTCACCGTTTTTCGCACGCATCACGGGCCCATCGTTCGCGAACTCAATGGCAAGTGGGTGAGTATTCGGCTGATGCAGGAGCCCCTCAAGGCTCTGGAGCAATCATACACGCGGACCAAGCAGAAAGATTATAAATCCTATCGCGAGACCATGGAGCTGAAGGCCAATTCGTCGAACAATACGATCTTTGCCGACTCGGACGGAGACATCGCGTATTTCCATGGCAATTTTATTCCACGGCGCGATACCGCCTACGATTGGACCAAGCCTGTTGACGGGTCGACCCCGGCTACGGAGTGGAAAGGATTGCTCACGGTCGACGAGACTCCGCACCTGTTGAATCCGAAGTCTGGCTGGCTTTATAACACCAATAATTGGCCGTGGTCGGCGGCTGGCGCGAGCAGTCCGAAGAAGGAAGATTATCCGGCGTATGTTGAGAATGGAGGAGAATCCGCGCGGGGGTTGCATGCCATTCGCGTCCTCGAAAACAAGAAAGATTTCACACTCGATTCCCTGATCGCGGCGGCTTTCGACAGTTATCTCACGTGGTTCGAGAAGCCCATGCCGGCGTTGATCAAGGCGTGGGGTCAGACCCCGGACAGCAATCCTTTGAAAGTGAAAACCGCGGAGCAGATTGCACTGCTGCGCAAGTGGGACCTGCGTTGGGGTGTGGACTCCGTACCCACTTCGTTGGCGGTTTTCTGGGGCGAAGATATCCGGCGGCGCGTGGGCGGCAGACGCGGATCACCTGAGGATGCGACTCCTGAGCAGTTGTTGGAATCGCTGGCCGCGGCCTCGGACAAACTGACCGCGGATTTCGGCACTTGGAAAACGCCCTGGGGCGAGATCAATCGTTTCCAGCGGCTAACCGGCGATCTCGTCCAGCCCTTTAATGACGCGGCTCCCAGCATCCCGGTCGAGTTCACGTCCGCGCAATACGGCTCGCTCGCATCGTTCGGAGCGCGCGCGTATCCGGGGACGAAAAAATGGTACGGCACCAGCGGCAACAGCTTCGTCGCGGTGGTCGAGTTTGGGGATAAAGTACGTGCCAAGGCGGTGACTGCGGGGGGAGAGAGCGGTCATCCGTCATCGAAACATTTCAACGATGAGGCGGGGCGCTACGCCACGGGAAACCTGCGAGACGTTTATTTTTATCGCGACCAATTAAAAGGGCACATTGAGAAGGAATATCATCCTTGATCAACACAGACTAAAGTCTGTGCCACCGGTGGCACAGGCTTCAGCCTGTGATTTCGCTGAACCAAATCGAAGTTTCGACGTCTAAACCCTATGCTCTCCGACATTCGCTACGCCCTTCGTGGTTTCCGCCGAGCGCCACTGTTCGCGCTGGTCGCGATTCTATCGCTGGCTATTGGTATCGGCGCCAATTCGGCGATTTTCAGCGTGGTAAACGCGCTGCTGTTGAGACCGCTTCCCTATCCCGATCCGGACCGACTAGCGATCCTGTGGCTGCGGTCGCCGGGGATCAACATCATGCAGGATTGGCCTTCGCCGGGTGAATTTGACGACGTTCGGACGCAGAACAGGTCGTTTGCGGAGATGTCAATTTCTCAGGGCGGGGGCGCCACGCTGATCGGGCCGGATCGTCCGGAGAACGTCGAACTGCTACGCACCTCCTCCAGCCTGTTTCACCTGCTGGGCGCCAAGCCGCTTTACGGGCGCCTACTGCTGCCGGAGGACGATACGCCGGGTAAGGCTCCGGTAGCGATTCTGAGTTATTCCATCTGGCAGCGGCTGTTCAACTCCGATCCAGGAGTGATCGGACGCAGCATCGCGCTAAACGGCGTGGGAGGAACTGGAGGCGGTACGGACAAGAATCAGTTCACCATCGCCGGCGTGCTGCCCCGCGATTTTCTGTTGAATGACGAAATCATGCCCACCGTATCCAGCACCCGCCGCATGGACATCTTTCTGCCCCTGCCGCTGGACGCCAAAGCTCTGAGCCAGCGCTCCGACGAAAATTACAACCTGATGGCCCGTCTGAAGCCCGGCGTTACAATGACCCAGGCGCAGGCCGATGTTTCCGTCATCGCCGCGGGGATTCGCGACAAGGATAAACGCGATCGCACCTTCACGATCAGCGTGGTGCCCTTGATGGAACAGGTGGTCGGCGATGTGCGAAGGGCGCTTCTGGTGCTGCTCGGCTCCGTCGCGCTGGTGTTGTTGATTGCGTGCGCGAACGTGGCGAATCTTCTGCTGTCGCGCGCGACGGGACGACAGAAAGAGGTGGCGATTCGCACTGCTCTAGGCGCCGGACACGCCCGGCTGATTCGCCAATTGCTGACCGAGAGCGTACTGCTGAGTATCGCGGGAGGAGCGGCTGGATTGCTTATCGCCCAGTGGAGTCTTTATGTGGTACGCACCGTGAATCCGGGCAACATTCCGCGGCTCGATTTTATCAGCATCGATTCTCGCGTGCTGGCGTTCACCTTCGCCATTTCGATTCTCACCGGCGTGATTTTTGGGCTGGCGCCGGCTCTGAGGTCGGCCAGGATCGACCTCAACAGCACCCTTAAATCCGGCGGCCGAAGCGGGCAAGGGGACGCGGGCTTCAGCCTGTCCCGCCATCGCCTGCGTGGACTATTAGTTGTCTCCGAGCTGGCATTTTCCTTGATGCTGCTGATCGGCGCCGGACTTCTGATTCGCAGCTTCGTGCGCTTGCAAAGCGTGTCTCCGGGATTCAATCCGGATCACGTGATTTCGATGCGCCTGGGCTCCAGCGTCCACCGGTTGCAAACCCGCGACGAAACGAATCAATTTTATCGCGCACAAGAGCGAAAGGTCGCTTCGATTGCGGGTGTAGTTTCCGAAGGCATGGTGAGCTCACTTCCGTTCACCTCATCGGTGGGCTGGGGTGAGATGGATATTGAAGGGTTCACGCCGCAGCCGGGGCAGGAAATTCAAGTGGATCAGCGAGGCGCGTCCGGGGACTATTTCCACACCATGGAGATTCCACTATTAAAGGGACGCTTCTTCGATGATCGCGACATGGTGACCAACGGACCACGAGTCTGCATCATCGATCAGAAATTTGCAAACCAATTCTGGCCGCGGGGTGACGCACTCGGCAAGCATCTGGGGAAAGCCAAGGGCAGGAGTGAGATCGTCGGCATAGTCGGCGTAGTGAAGGAATACGGACTTGATATCGATCCGCGAATGGCGGTTTACAAGCCAGAGCCGGGCGACGAATACCTGGTTGCCCGCACGTCCATCGATCCCGCCGCAGCCTCGCAAAGCATCGTTCGCGCCTTACATGAAGTCGACCCTTCACGCCCGATTTACGATGTTCGAACCATGCAGGACCGCATGGCGGATTCCATGGCGCGGCAGCGCTTCGCGGCCATCATGCTCGGAGCATTCTCCGTCTTCGCCCTGATCCTCGCCGCCATCGGAGTTTACGGCGTCATGTCGTATCTCGTCACACAAAGCCGCCACGATATCGGCTTGCGCATCGCGTTAGGCGCGCAACGCAGGATGATTCTGTGGCTCGTCGTTCGCCAGGGAATGGAACTGGCGATCGCCGGAATTGTTATCGGAATCATCGGAGCATTCGCGCTCACGCGGCTCATGTCCAGCCTGCTTTTCGGAATCAGCGCCCGTGACGCCGCGACGTTCTCGACTGTACCCTTGATTCTCGCCGCCATCGCGCTGATTGCCACCTACATCCCCGCCTGGAGAGCGACGCAAACCGATCCAATGATGGTACTACGAGAAGAATAAGCCCCTTCCGTCGTAAACTAATTGTTTCAGGACATCATGCTCAATTGGAAATCCACTGCTCTATCGCTAACTCTCGTCCTCGCCCCGGCCTTATATATGATCGCCCAGGAACCGGCCATGCGCCCCGGAGCCGGTGGCGATAAGGGAATCCCCGCCGCCATCGCCGGCTCGAAAGAAGATCCCGCCGCCTATGAACGCGGCGTCAAAGCTTACGCCCAATTCTGCGCGGGATGTCATGGCGCCACTGGACGTGGCAGCGTTGGCGCGCCCGATCTGATCCGCTCCATTCTGGTGCTGGACGATGAGAAAGGAATTCTCATCGCCCCCGTTTTGAAGAACGGGCGGCCCGATGAAGGTATGCCCAAACTGGGTCTCACCGATCAGCAGGTGGCCGATCTGGTTGCGTGGCTGCACGTCCAGACCTACATGGCTGGACATCGAACGACCTACGCTTTCCAGGACGTGCTGACTGGAGATCCGAAGAAAGGCGAGGCTTATTTCAACGCCAATTGTAAGAGCTGCCACTCCGCCACGGGCGACTTGAAAGGCATCGGCGCGCGTTACGATGCGTTCGCCTTGCAAGCCAAATGGCTCCAGCCCCGCGGAGGTCGCGGCGGACGCGGAGGCGGTCCAGCAACTTCTCAAAAGAGCGAGATCATGGTGACCGTCACTCCTCCTGGCGCCAGACCCGTGCAAGGCGTCCTCGATCGCATCGACGATTTCAGTGTGTCTCTCCACGATTCACGCGGCGAATATCATTCCTTCACCCGCGATGGAGCCGTTCCTCAAGTCGAAGTTCGCGATCCTTTAAAACCGCATCTCGATCTGCTGAGCAAATTGACCGATCCCGACATTCACAACGTAACCGCATATCTGGTGACCCTCAAATGAGCTTTAATACACAGACTAAAGTCTGTGCCACCATGGCACAACTTCAACCAATGAAACTTCTTCTCTCATCCGTACTCACAGCCTCCGCAATTCTAGCCCAAGGCCTCACTTCCGCCGAGCTCATGAAGCCGCCCACGGACTCCTGGCCGACCTTTAATGGCGATTATTCGGGACGCCGATTCAGCCCCCTGAAACTGATCAACGATTCAAATGTCCAGAATCTCGCGCTGGCCTGGGCGACCCGTTACAGTGGATCGGGCGCGGGCGGACGCGGCGGTTTGCAGATCAAGTCCACGCCTCTGCTAGTCAACGGGATTCTCTATTTTACGGCTCCCAATAACGTGTGGGCCGCCGATGCACGCACGGGACGCGAGCTGTGGCACTACGAATATCCGCCCAACACCGGCAGCACCATCGGGAATCGGGGCGTCGGCATGTACGGCAACTGGCTGTACTTTGAAACCCCCGATAGCAACCTGGTCAGCCTCGACGCCCGCACCGGCAAGCAGCGCTGGAAAGTTCAGATTGCCGACCCCAAGCTCGACTACACCTCGACGGTCGCGCCCGTCGTCGTCGGCAATCACATCATCGTAGGCATCGGCGGAGACCATCTCGATAACCCCGGCTTCCTGCAATCCCGCGACCCGGAAACCGGCGCTCTGCAATGGAAGTGGTGGACCACGCCGCGCAAGGGCGATCCTAACATGGATTCCTGGCCGGACGAATATTCCGCGTCGCACGGCACCGGCCAAGCCTGGATCCCCGGTACTTACGATCCGGAATTGAATCTTTATATAGTCGGTACCGGCAATCCGAATCCGGTGATGGCGGAGAAATCCCGCAAGGGCGATAATTTGTACACCTGCTCGATCGTCGCTATCAATCCTGATACCGGCAAGCTGGTGTGGTATTTCCAACCCTCTCCGCACGACGTCCACGATTGGGATGCGGTAGAGACGCCGATCCTTTTTGACGGCATGATCGACGGTAAGTCCCGCAAACTGGTTGCGCAGGCTAGCCGCAATGGATACTTTTTCGTCCTCGACCGGGTCACCGGCAAAAACATCGTCACCAAGCCGTTCATTGAAACTGTGAATTGGGCTAAAGGACTCGATGCCAAAGGCCAGCCCATTGCCGATCCCAAAAAATTTCCCACGACCGACGGAGTCCTGGTATCCCCCTCTTCGAACGGAGCCACCAACTGGCCTGCGCCGAGCTACGACCCGGAGACCGGATTATTCTACGTCGGCAGCAGCCGGTCGTATAGCATGTACTACTTGACCGACACCGACGACCATCCGGAAGGATGGGGCGGCCTCGATAGCACGGTTGGAAATGACGGCAACTCGCTGCTGGCGATCGACTATAAAACCGGCAACGTCGTGTGGAAACACGAATGGCCCAGCGGCAACGGCGTCGCCCACAACCTCACGACGGCGGGCAAACTATTATTCACCGGCAACGGCAATAACCTGATCGCGTTCAACGCGGCGAATGGAAAGATCCTGTGGCATGCCGGCTTGATGGCGGCGCCGAGCTCAGGGGCGATCACTTACATGCTGGACGGCAAGCAATACGTAGTAGTCGCGGCCGGCGATAGTTTGTATTCGTTCACCGTGAATCAGCCAGCGAAGTAGAAGTAAAAGCGGGCGCCAATTTTGGCTCGGTCGCACGGAACGGAAATAGGAAACAGACAATTTTAGACGCGCAATAGACCCAATTGATCATGAACGGGCTCCGCGAAAATTCGCCGCCAGTAATACTTACAAACTTGCGGTTTAAGCTCTCAGTGAGTGTCGCGGGTACCAGCCATTTCAGAACGCGGTTGCGGGAAGCCATGTAAAAGGAATCTACGAACCGAAGCATCAGCTTCTCGTCGGTTCGCAGGTCCCTCTCATATCGCGCAAAGAGCTGCGACGCGGGCACACGGCTGCGCCGGCTCTCCACGTAAAGTCCCGCAGCGTCCTTGGCCATGGTAAGAGCCAGGTGGACCCCGGTTGAGTAACAGGGATCGATGAAGAACGCGGCATCGCCTACGAGAGCCCACCCTTCCCCATGAGCCCGGGACGTGGTATGGCCCAGGTTGCCGTAGATATGCACTTTGCCTTGCAATTCAGGGTTGGGACTGAGACCCTCGATCACCGTCGGAGTCGTGGCCATGTAACTCTCCAGGAACTCCTGCGGGGATTGGTTGGCGGACTTGAATTGCTCGAATGGAACCACCACGCCAACCGAAATGAGCTCGGGCCCGAGTGGGATCATCCACGTCCAGCCGTCATAGACCATCTGCCCTACGAACCAGCCATTTTTCAGGTCTTTATTTCGAGCCGTACATTTATAGTGTCCGAATACCGCCATGCGCTTGAGACGGTTCTCTTTCCGCAGCTGGAACTTCGTCGGGATCACGGCGCCGAACCCGCTGCAGTCGAAGACCATATCGCACTCGTACTGGTGCGTTGTTCCTTCAGCATCTTTCACCACAACGCCGTTGACGCGCTCCCCATCCTTCAGCAAATCGACGACGCTGTGCTGCTCGTGAACCTGAACCCCGTTCGCAGCCGCGTTCTCCAACAGAATATGATCGAACTGATCCCGCTTCACCATGTAAGCATGCGGGTTACTGGCGAACGAGACGTCGGAAGGGCCGGCGCTAAAGTCGCTGAAAACAGCCTTGTCGCCGTAATACCATTTACCCCCCGGCTTCTTGACGGATACCTGCTTAACCTTGTCGTGTACCCCCAGCTGTTCTAAAATCAGGAGCGATGCTGGAAGCAAAGATTCGCCGATATGAAATCTCGGGAACGACTTCCTCTCAAACAAAGCCACGGAGAGACCCTCCCGCGCCAGCAGCGTTGCTGTTGCGGATCCCGCCGGACCGCCTCCTATCACTACCGTATCTACTCGGTTCATATATACCCACCTGTGCTTCAGAAAATAGGATTATGCCTTAAAACCGCTACCAGTGCAATATAGGTCGGCTCACAGAATGCCTCCAGGATCGCGGGGATGCGGATCAGCCAGCAGCATGAAATCTGTGGGGGAAAAAGGGACCAACCCGGAAATGTAACGCGGGTATTGCCAACTATCTTTATGAATTATCAACGTTTATCTTCCTGCTCTGCTCCGTGCGGGCTAACTTCCCATGTAAGCCGCCCTCCCCCCAATGAATAATCATCCGATAACTTTCCCGAGCGACTTAGGACCTAGATCAAGGGCGGTCTACAGGATTATCCTAGTGCTTTCTAAGGTTTTTTGCCCCGGGTGGTAAGTAAGGTACATTTTGAGGATGAAGATTTCCTGGTTGGTTTTCACCGCGATTCTCTGTAAGGGCCAGTGCGATCTCACGGATTACAGGAAAATCGATGGCTTGAGCGTGGAGACGCGCGGGCGTGCAACTGAGGTCCAGTGGGTTGGCGAACGCGGCGAGCAACTCAAAGCTGCGTTTGTGATCCTCAACGGTCAGCCGGTGGTGAGCGATCTTGAGGCGCGCAAGAATGGCGGACAATGGATCGTACTGGGCCGGGATCTTACGCCGGAGTTCGAGGTTACCAGCGGCAAGCGCCGGCTTTCTGAGCAGCAGATGGCTCCGCTGCGGGCTTTGGGAGTTGCGCTGACCCCTGAAGTTGTCGAGCGCGAAAAATGGTTCGCGTTCTGGGATGCGCCGCTGATGATTCCGGGCGCGCCCAACACGAATCTCGATTTGCCGCGCAAGCCTGACGAGATCCGGCACGCCTCGGCCAGCTATCGGATGGAAGGATGCCAGGTGAAGTCCGATGGCGCGCGCGTCGAGATCGCGTTTCCCGGCCTCACCATGGGAATTTTCTCGGGCGGTCTGCAGTTCACAATGTATCGCGGCTCGAACCTGCTGCGGGTGGAGGCGATCGCGAAGACGAAGGAACCTTCAGTCGCGTACAAATATTCGGCGGGCTTGAAAGGCCTGGCGATCAAGGACGATACGTTCTTAGCGTGGCGCGACGTGGCGCGCGCGTGGCAGAAATATGGATTCGGCGGCGCGGTGAATCGGGATCAGGTTGCGGTGAAGGCTCGCAACCGATTGGGGATCGTCGAAACCGGCGGAGGTTCTCTCGCGTTCCTGCCTCCGTCTCACAAATTTTTCTTCGCCCGCGAGATCGAAACCAATCTAGGCTTTGTTTATTACCGCAAAGACAGCGACACGTCGTTCGCGGTGGGCGTGCGGCAGGCGGATCGCGAAGAGCCTTATCGTCCTTATGGAGTCTCCGATGCGGAGTGGGAGAAGACCGCGCACGAGGCGCGCCACGACATTAATAATTTCGCGCTGTACAACGCGCCTCCGGGATCCTTGCAGCGCATGCCGGCATATTTCTACCTCAGCCCCGAATCAGCGCACGAAACCGCCGACGCGATTCTGGCCTACACTCACGACGATCGCTACAAGGAGATGTCCGGCTTCAAAGTGCTGGTAAGCCATTTCCACATGCACTTCAATGAGCAGCTGACCGACGCAGGTTCGATCGACGTGCAGCCAAGCTGGCTGCAAGTGTTTCGAGGACTGGGAATCGACATCGCGATCCTCGCTGATTTTCACAGCGATTCGCATCCCAACGATCCCGGCCCCTTGCGTTTTAAGGAGCAGCAGGTGTACTTCGAAGGATGCCAGCGTTTTTCTGATCGCAACTTCCTGCTGATTCCCGGCGAGGAACCCGACGCGACCCTCGGCGGCCACTACATAACGTTCCTGCCCCATCCCGTCTATTGGTCGCACGTGCGGCAGCCGGGGCAGTCGTTCGAATCGAACGAGCCTCCGTACGCAAAGGTTTATCACATCGGTTCGCCGACGGAAGAATTGGACATGCTAAGGCGCGAGCAGGGATTGATGTGGCAGGCGCATCCGCGCACCAAAGGCTCGGCCGGATATCCGGACGCGGTGCGCGACAAGGCGCATTTTTTGAGCGATCGGTTTCTGGGAGGGTCCTATCAATCGCTGCCGGTAGATCAATCGCAGCAGAGAATCTGCGAAGTGCGCTGCCTGGGGTTGCTGGATGAGATGAATAACTGGGGCGCGGGTCCGAAATACATGATCGCGGAAGGCGACACGTACATGAAGTATCCCGACGACGAAACGTTTCCGCAGTTGATCGTCAATTACGTGAAGCTGGATCGCGTCCCAAAATTCACGGAGGATTGGGGCCCGATCGCGAAAGCCATGCGCGCCGGAGACTATTACGTTTCAAGCGGCGAAGTGCTGTTGCGAAACTGGTCGGTGAGCGGCAACACCTACTCGGCTGAAGTCGAGTGGACGTTCCCTCTGGAGTTCGTAGAGCTGGTGTGGGGCGATGGAAAAACCACCGGACGCCAGATCGTGCGCGCGACGGAACTGGGTCCGATGGGAAGCCATCGCTTCCAGATTCCCTTCGACGCCAAGGGAAAAAAATGGGTCCGCTTCGCCGCCTGGGATTCCGCCGGCAATGGAGCCTTCACCCAACCCGCAGTGCTCTAAAGAGCCGCGACCACAGGGAGCGGTCAGCCCCGACGTTAATTCGCACCCTCCGGCACCCCGCGCGGATCCGGCTTCAATTCCACAGGCTTCGTATATGTCTGCCCGTCGACCGTGAGTCGGACCGAATATTGCCCCGGCGCAAGTCCTCCGCCACCGCCGCGCCCACCGCGTCCGCCTCTACCTCGGCCACCAGCTGTCTCCGGAACCGCCCCGGTACACGCATCCTTCGGCGGAGTAGCGACCGCGCCGCGTCCTCCGAACCCACGTCCCGCCGCTGCGCCGATCGCGATGCGATGCATCCCCGCCGAGGCCGATGGAGGCAGCGCAGGCTGCTCCCAAATCGCTTGCACGTTGATCGCTTCAGTATCGACCGGCCGCACCGGAGTGTCGCTCGCCAGGCACGCCTTCACTGCGCCCGATCTGTCGAGAAGCTCAATCTTGACCGGTTGCGAAGCCGCGGATTTGAGCCAGTAATATGCCAGCACCCCTGCCGGAGGATTCAGCTCCTGCGGCTCCTCATGAGGCAGAGGCGTGCCGTTCATGCCTCCTGCGCGGATCGCGTAAGTCTCGCCGGGCGTGAACAAATACGCGCTCGCCGACGCGATCTCAGAACCCTTCGCGGCGATTTCGCGCAGGGCGCTCATCTGATCCATCACCCAGAATCCGCGCCCATGCGTGGCGATATCCAGATCGTCGCCGTGCACCACCAGATCGCGAATCGACGTCACCGGCATGTTGTTCTGCAAAGGCTGCCACTGCGCGCCGTCGTTGAACGAAATGTAAACGCGCAGCTCCGTGGCCGCATAGAGCAAGCCTCTGGTCTTCGGATCTTCTTTGATCGAATTGACGAACGCTCCCTCGGGAATTCCGGCGACCACGTTCTGCCAGGTCTTGCCTCCATCATGCGTGCGATAAATATACGGCTTGTTGTCCGCGATGCGATGACGGTCGACCGACGCGTACGCAGTCTCTGCATCAAAATGCCCGGGTTCGATCTGCGACACCTTGCTCCACGGAGTCATCGCCGGAGGCGTCACATTCTGCCACGTTTTCGCATCGTCGCGCGTTACCTGAATCAACCCGTCATCCGTGCCGACCCACACCGTGCCCGCCTGCAGCGGCGATGGACCGATGCTATACACCACACCGAACCGCGCCGTCATCGGCTGATCGATATCCTTCGCCGTCAATGGATCGAGCGTCGCCGGCACCGGCGGATTCAGCCGCGTCAGATCCGGGCTGATTTTTTCCCACGTCTTGCCGCGATCCCGCGACCGCATCACGAACTGGTTGGAATAATACAGCGCCTCGTCGGCCAGCGAGAACACTTGCGGCAGCGTCCATGTCTTACGATTCAAATCATCCGGATCTTCTTTGGGCAGCGCGCCCTGCCCCGGCAGCGAAATATTCAAATTCTGATCGCATTTGCCGTTGCCGCTTCCATATAAAATGTTCCCGTTCTTCGGATCGGGCAAAACCGTGTTGCTCTCCCCCGCCTCGCACGTGGGCTCCCAGTCGCGGAACGACAGCACGCCTTCGCGCGACCACGTCCTGACGCCCACTCCACCCGAATCCTGCTGCGCACCGTAGAGCCAATAGGGAAACCGGTTGTCGGCCGCCACGTGATAAATTTCCGCGGTCGGCTGGTTGTACCAGGTACTCCAACTGCGTCCTCCGTCGACGCTGACCACCGTTCCCTGATCGCTCGACAGGACCATCCGGTTGCCGTCTTTCGGATTGATCCACAACTGGTGATAGTCGTCGCCGCCCGGCGCCCCCTTGATCGGCACGAACGTTTTCCCCGCGTCGGTGGTCATGTAAGTCGCGGTGTTGATCACGTAAGCGCGATCGGGATTCTTGGGGTCGACGCTCACCGCGCCAAAATACCAGCCGCGTCCCCACAGGCGATTTTCGGAATTGACCAGCCGCCAGTTCGCGCCCGCATCATCGGAAATATAAACTCCGCCACTTGTGTGCTGCGCTCCCGCGCGACCGCCTCCGCGTGCGGGAGTGTTGCCCGTTCCGATATCGTCAACCACCGCCCACAGCCGGTTCGGATTGCTCGGCGAAACAGCGATCCCGATCTTTCCCACGAAGTCGTCGTGAGGCAGCCCGCCCGTTAACTGCGCCCAAGTATCGCCGCCGTCCGTCGATTTATAAAGCCCCCCGCCGGGCATATTCGAGGGCGCATAAACCGACCAAGGTGGACGACGCGTGGCCCACAGCGACGCGTAAAGCACGCGCGGATTCTTCGGGTCGATCGCCACTTCAATCGCACCGACATTATTCGGATCGTTCGCCTTGAATAAAATTTTCTTCCACGTCGCGCCGCCGTCGGTTGAACGGTAAAGCCCGCGCTCGGGATTCGCGGCATACACGTTGCCCAGCGCCGCCACGTAAACCCGGTTCGGATTCCCTGGATCCACCGCCACCCGACCGATCTGCCGCGTCCCTTCAAGGCCAATGTGCTTCCAAGTCCGGCCCGCGTCCGTCGACTTATACATCCCGATGCCGTAGGAATGCTGAGCGCGAATATCGGGCTCGCCCGTGCCTACATAGACAATATTGGGATTTGAAGGTGCCACCGCGATGGCTCCAATGGATCCTGATCGGAATGCCTTCATCGGAGATCGGCATCCAGGTGCGTCCCGAATTTTCCGTCTTCCACACGCCTCCGCCGACCGAGCCGAAGTAAAAAGTATCGGGTTGATCGGCATGCCCCGCGACTCCGTACGATCGCCCTCCGCGCATCGGCCCTACATCGCGCCACACCAATCCGGAAAGCAAGCTCGCGGAGTATTGACTCTGCTGCGCGAAGATCGCAATCCCCACCAGAGAGACGCAAATCGAAGTCGAAAAAATGAGCCGGGTGCGTGTCATGATCATGGGAATCATTAAATACTACCACCGGAATCCGTTACCATGAACCATGAACCGCCGCGACCTCCTCACTGGGCTCGCTTTTGCGAGCGTCGAAGCCACTGCGCAAACCCGCCCTGCGCCGGCATCGGAGTCGCTCTACATTCCCAAGCCCCAGTTGGTCGACGATCGACGCTTCCTCCACGATTTCATGGATGAGTTCGCATTTGTGGATCTGGTGACGGTTTCGCCCACACTCCGAATCACCCACATCCCGGTTTTTCTGGAGCGCGCCGAAGGGCCCTACGGAACGATTCACGGCCACATTTCCCGTCAGAACCCCCAGAGCGCGACGTTCGACGGCCGGCAAACGGGAGTCATCGTTTTTCACGGACCGCACGGATACATTTCGCCAACGTGGTACGCGAAGACCGGCAACGTGGTGCCCACCTGGAATTTCGCTGTGGTTCATGCTACGGGCAAGCTGCGTCCCGTGGCCGGCAAGAAAGAGCTGAACGATCTGCTCTCCAAGCTGATCGCCAAGTTCGAAAAGTATGAAGGGACCGGCTATGATTTTGCCAAAGTCGATGAAGGCTACAAGTATGGACTCATGGGCGGCATCATCGGCTTCCAGTTGGAGATAGAGCTGCTCGAGGGCAAATTCAAACTCGGTCAGGACCGTAGCGCGGCTGACAAAGAGAGCCTGCTTAATAAATTGAGCCAGTCCAAGAAGCCGCGCACTCTATACGATCTGTCCGCCGACTTTTACCAGCGTGACAGCAAGAGTGATCGCTAATCCAGTCCCTTCGCAAGCTTGCGCGCCTCGGCATCCGCGGCCTTCTCAGGAAGTCCGGCGACGCCTGCGATCCAGGAACCTTTTGTGAACACGAAAATCGGACGCCCCGCGTCATGCCCGTAATATCCTCCGAAAGATGATTCGAATTTCGAATCCGTCAACACCTTTTTCCAATCGGGCAGCAGCACGGCGGCCTCGGTCGGGCTGCCCAGTTTGGCGACGAACATATCGTATTCGGCTTTACCCTTCTTATATTGCGCGAGTGTGCCGCCGGGCATGAACGGTTTTCCCAGCAGGTGTTTATCCACCACGATGGTATCGATCCGGTTCGGCTTCGGAAAGCGGCGGGATTCGTCGGCCGGCTTGGGCGCCTCGGCCTGCTTTGGGGCATCCGTCTTCGGCGCTTCCACGGGCTTTGAATCGCAGGAGGAAAGGAGGACGGCGAAAACGGCAACGGTGAGCGTACGCATTAAATTAGAATATCGCCATGGACGCGCTGCGGCTCGCTATCATTTTGGCTATGTGCGCTCCTGTGGCTGCTCAAGTGAAGCTCATCGTCCTCGACCCCGGGCATTTTCATGCCGCCCTGGTGCAGAAGGATATGTACGCATCGCTCGATCCGACGGTCTCGGTTTATGCGCCCATGGGGCCCGACGTGGTCGATTACCTGAATCGCATCGCGCTGTTCAATACGCGTCCGGAAAATCCGACTTCTTGGAAGGTCGAACTGCATGCTGGCCCCGATTTTTTCGAGCGGATGCTGAAGGATCATCCCGGAAATGTAGTGATCCTCACCGGCCGCAGCCGGCCGAAGATCGAACGTATCCAGGCCTCCGTCGATGCAGGCCTGAACGTGCTCGCCGATAAGCCTTGGATCATCTCTTCGGGCGATCTGCCGAAACTCGAACGGGTGCTGGATCAGGCCGCGAAAAAACAACTGGTCGCCTACGACATCATGACGGAGCGGTTCGAGATCACCTCGATTCTACAAAAGGAACTAGTGAATAACCACCAGGTTTTCGGCAAGCTGGTTTTAGGAACAGCCGCCGAACCGGCAATTGCAGCCAGTAGCATTCATCACTTGATGAAAGTGGTCGCGGGCGTGCCCCTGCGTCGGCCTGCTTGGTTTTTCGATGTGAACGAATATGGCGAAGGGCTTGCCGATGTCGGTACGCACGTCGTCGATCTGGTGCAGTGGACCGCGTTTCCCAACGAAATGATCGATTATCAGAAAGATATTCATTTAGTTGGTGGGCGCCGCTGGCCCACCGCGATTTCCTTGGCGGATTTCGAGAAAGTGACCGGCGAGAAGGAATTCCCCTTGTCGCTGGCGACTCATATAAAGGGAGGCAAGCTCAATTACAATTGCAATAATTCGGTGCACTACACAGTTCGCGGCGCGCACGTCGCGCTCGACATTCGATGGAATTGGGAGTCGGCGGAGGGCGACGTGTATGAGGCGTCTTTTCGCGGCACCAAATCCCGCATCGACGTTCGCACCCCTGGTGCACTTACCGTAATTCCGGAGACGGCGATGGCACCGGAGGTGTTCGCCGCTCTCGACCGCTGGGCTGCTGCGATGCAGAAGACCTATCCCGGGCTCTCGATCGATCATCGCGGCAAAGACGCGCGCGTCGTCATTCCCGCGAAATATTACGTGAGTCATGAGGACCATTTCGCGCAGGTGACGAATCGTTTCTTCGACTATCTGCAGGCTCCCGCGACGCTGCCGGCATGGGAGCAATCGAACATGCTCGTGAAATATTTCATTTCCACGCGCGGCGTCGAAATCGCACGCTAGCATGCTATTTTAATTGAATGTCTGTAGACGAAGAATTGCAGGAGCACGCGGAGCACGCCAAGGATCCTTTCGATAAGAAAGTTGCGGTCACCATGGCCATCATCGCCGCCATGCTGGCCGTCGACGGGGTGATGGCGCACCTGCTCACCACCGAAGAACTGTTGCTGCAGCAAAAAGCTTCAGATCAATGGTCGTATTACCAGGCGAAATCGATTCGCAGATACGATTCCGAAGTCGCCGCGGATATCTTCAAAGCGTTCCACACCGAAGCGGCCGAACCATCGGTTGAGAAATATAAGAAGGCCTCCGAAAAGTATCGCGAGGACACCGATGAGATCAGCAAGGAAGCCAAGGGTCTCGAAGCGGAGAGCAAGATGAAAGGCGATCAGGCGGAGCGCCTGGAATTCGGCGAGGTGTTCCTCGAACTGGGAATCGTATTCGCGTCGATGGCAATTCTGACCAAGATCAGGCTCATCTGGTATGCCTCGATCGGCAGCGCGCTCGTCGGCTTGGCGATCGCACTATCGATGTTCTTGGTGAAGTCATAGTCTTCATCAGCTTTCCGGCAGCAGAATAATTAGCTCCAGTTGAGGATTGGGGAAATCCCCCGGCACGAATGCGGCCAGATTTCTCGACCGCGTGATTGCCTCCCACGCCACGCCTGTCTGGCTCAAACTGAAGTACTGATAATTCAACTTCACCGGAATCGCACTTGGCGGCCGCGGCGTATGCGTTAGCGCCACGCCGGGCAGCGCTTGCCGCACCAGGTGCTCGATATGATTCGCTGAGCACACCTTGACCAAGTAGGGTGCCTTCGAAATCAACTCCGCCTCGCTCATCTCGGACCGAACCGCCAGATACATTTTCGTGTTGCGAAGATACTTATCGTCCGCCAGAGAAGCCGCGTAGATCGACGATTGCACCAGCTTTAAAGGCAGCGATACGAAGTTGCTCGGCACGACAGTCTCAAGCAGCAGACGAATCTTCTCATCCAGATCCTCGAAGCAAAAACTCAGCTCGTCATGCTCGTATTTCGGCAGATCGCGGGGATGTATCGTAGGCGAAAAAGTGGTCAGGCTCCCGGCCAGCGCGAGCATCGATTGAAACAGCACCTCCGGATGCCCTCTTCGGGTTTCAAACAAATGCTGCAGCAGCGGGAACTGCGTGTTAATGGTATAAAGCAGCCAGAAATTCGCGATATCCGCCGCGCCAAAATCGGCGAGGCTGAGATTCTTCTGCCGCCGCGATCCCGACAGCTGGCTGCTTTTCGCCGCGAGAATTTCCACCAGCCGCCGCAGAATCGACACCAGAAAATCGCTCGCGCTAATATCCAGCAGAGGAGGAACGAAATGAGTCGAGAGTGTATACAATCCCGCCGACGTGCGCTCGATTCTTCCGATGCGCAGCACCGAGGAGTGCTGCTGCGATTCGCCCTCGACTAAGAACCTAAAATTTTTGCGCGCGATTTGGATCGGCCTTTCCGCCAAACCCGAATTCTCGTCGCGAGTCATCGAAACCTCGGTCAAATAGCGCGTATCCGCCTTGGATTGCGCCAGTGAAATGTTCAGTCCGCGGTCGCGCTGATGCGGAATGGCAAGGAAAACATCCAGCGTCTTCTGGTCGGCGTCGAAGCAATCCGCCAGAGACTTCGGCGCAGGCCCTGGATCCGCATCGGGAATATCGAACAGCAGCCCGTCGGGAAAAATTCCTGCCGCATCAGTGAGCGCCACGTAGCCCGCCGCCAAAGATTCCTGGTTCCACTGCAAGCGGCGAAAGCCCCAGGGCGCGAACGTCAGCGCGTCGAGCTGAAATTTTAACGAATTTTCGAGGAAGCGATCCTGTGTTTGCAGATACTGGGGACTCAGCATCGTGCCCTTCATCCAGATGACCGGCTGCAAACGCTTCATTTGAGTCCTAACGTAACACTTTCTGAAACTACACTAATACCAGACTTTGATGCTTCGCTCCGCGCGGCCCCAACGAATACTCCACCGCCATTTCCGTTTTCTCTCCTTCGACCACCACCCGCCGCAAAGGGCCGAAAAAATTCGCCGCTTCCTGCGGCAGAAATGCCGGCATGGACGCCCGCAATATCCGCGGATCCCAAAAACGAAATGTCAGAGGAGTACCGGCCGGGGTGTACAGAGTGATGAAATTCTTAAAGTGCGCGCAGATCTCCTCCAGACTGCCGGCCGAGGTGCAGTAAAATCCCCAGCCGCGGCTCCAGCCGTCCTTCACCAATACATCGAGCAATCGCGCGTGCGGCGGCAGTTCTACCACGTACGATGTCACCCGCAAGCCGTCATCCAACGCGACGAATTGTTCGCCGGATGCGTCCAGGAATGCCGGAATGCGCGCATCGCGCAGCGGATCGAGCACTGCGAACACCGTGTCCCCATCCTTATATAAGGAAGTCAGCAGCACGGATTGCGCGCGTGTAAAGCCCGGCCATGCCTCATTCGCCAATCCAAGACTGGCGCGGGTGATTTTAGAGGTGACGGGAAACGAATTGGTAGGCAGCGTAGATACGCGCGAAGGAGTCTCAATGGATGGCGCCCCGTTCTGCTCGATGTGAATCGTAAAGGTGCTTCCGCCCGCGGTAAGCGAATCGCCTTCGCGCAAAACGTTTTCCGAAACCACGCGCTCGCCGTTGACGAACGTCCCGTTGCTCGACCCCAAATCCCGGGCACGCGCTTCGTTCCCATCGTTCTCAATGGCGAAGTGTTGCCCGGAAAGATAGGAATCCTCGCCCAGCGCATAATCGGATTTGGCAGTGCGGCCGATGCGCAGGATAGTTCCCGCGCGAACCTCGATCCTGCGTCCAGCGATCGGCCCGGACACCGCCTCCAATATGACAACCATTGCCGTCATATTTTATCGAATTTATCAAGCTAAGAGTCGCGGCGGATCACGTCCGCTCGGGCGCGCTGCGCCAGATAATGCTGATCGAGAGCCTGTCTCACCAGCGTCTTGATCAGAGCCTGCCTGCCGCCGAGACCATAAGTCGATTTCCCGATCCAGATGGCTGCGAATACCATCCAATATGGTATAGTCAATCCATAATTGGTATGCTCCCCCGGCTCGACCTCGACTCGCAATCCGCAACCCCGCTTTACCGGCAGCTCCATGAACAGCTGCGTTCTGCGATTCTCACGGGGCGCATGGTCCGGGACGAACGAATCCCTCCCACTCGCGAATTGGCTCAGTCCATTGGACTGAATCGAGCAACCGTGACCGCCGCGTTCGATGTTCTCGAATCCGAAGGACTCATCCGCCGCGAAGTCGGGCGCGGGAGTTTCGTCGAAGGACCGGCTGAAGAAAACGGACGTTTCGATTGGGCCGCGCTCGCGCCCGCGACCGAAGCCCCGGCAGCGGCGACCATCAGTTTTTCGGCTTCGCGGCCTTCGGAAATCATGTTCCCTCTGGACGAATTTCGCGCCACTTGCCGCGAGGTGATCGATTCCGATGACGCGGCGCAGATTCTCCAGCTCGGGCCCGCAGGCGGCTACGGACCTTTGCGGCGTCACCTTTTGGATGAAGCGAGAAAGCGCGGCGTGGCCGGTGAGGACGACGATATTCTGGTCACCAGCGGCTGCCAGCAAGCCTTCGATCTGATTCAGCGCGTGCTCGCCGCGCATGGGGAAACCGTGCTGATCGAGGACCCGGTTTATCCCGGCCTTCGCAACGCGTTTTTGCGCGGAGGCGCGCGCGTGATCGGCATGCCGGTCGGCCGCGACGGCGTCGATGTCGATGCGCTCGGCGTTTTGCTCGAAAAAGAGAAGCCGCGGCTGATGGTGTTGACGCCGAATTTTCAGAATCCGACGGGAACCAGTCTGCCCGTCGAATCCCGGCGGACCATTCTTACTCTTGCCAAGAGATCCGGCGTCATGGTCGTCGAGAACGATCTCTACGGCGAGCTGCGATATCTAGGCAAGGAAATTCCATCGGTGAAAAGACTCGACGAATCGGGCGAGACGATTCTGCTCGGCAGCTTTTCTAAGATTGCCTTTCCCGGGTTGCGAGTCGGCTGGGCCATCGGCCCGCGCCACTTCATTGCCCGGCTGACAGAGGCCAAGGAAGCGAGCGATCTGCATTCGGATCAGCTTTCGCAGGCCGTTCTTCTGCGCTTCGCCGAATCGGGCCGCCTGGCTGCGCATCGTCAAAAAATGTTGACCGCGGGAGCGCTGCGCTTAAAGGCTGCGTTAAGCTCATGCGCGAAAGAACTGCCGATTGGATCGAGCTTCACCAAACCGGAAGGCGGCATGAATGTTTGGGTGGAGTTGCCCAAGCCTCTGGACGCATCGGAGCTTGCGACGCGCGCCGAGCGTGAGAATGTGAGCTTTCTGCCGGGACGCTACTTCGCGGTAACGCGTCCGCAGCTCCAGGGATTACGATTGAGTTTTGCGGGGTTGACGCCGGAAAACATCCGGCATGGACTTTCCGTTTTAGGGTTGATTTTCCGGACCGAACAACAGCGCGCCGAGCGCAAACAAAGGGGCGAGCCAGCGCCCGCACTGGTATAAAGGAGACGAATATGTACGGATCAGATGAGTTCCGGCTGAAGGTCGGATTGGCGGAGATGCTGAAGGGCGGCGTCATCATGGACGTCACCAACGCGGAGCAGGCCCGCATTGCGGAGCAGGCCGGCGCCTCGGCCGTGATGGCGCTCGAACGCGTGCCGTCCGATATCCGCAAAGAGGGTGGCGTGGCGCGCATGGCGTCCATCCGCATCATCCGCGAAATTATGCACACGGTTTCGATTCCGGTGATGGCCAAGGCCCGCATCGGCCACTTCACCGAAGCGCGCGTCCTCGAAGCGCTCGGTGTCGATTACATTGACGAGAGCGAAGTGCTGACCCCCGCGGACGAAGAACATCACATAGACAAGCGGAACTACAAAGTTCCATTCGTATGCGGCGCACGCAATCTGGGCGAGGCTCTGCGTCGCATCGCTGAAGGCGCGGCCATGATTCGCACCAAGGGCGAAGCGGGCTCCGGAAATATTGTCGAGGCCGTGCGCCATATCCGCACCATCATGAAGGAGATGAAGCACCTTACCATCCTCGGCAAGGAGGAACTCGTTCATGAAGCGAAGAATCTCGGCGCCCCGCTTGAACTGGTCGAGTGGGTCGCGGCCAACGGCAAACTGCCGGTGCCGAATTTCTCGGCTGGTGGCATCGCGACGCCCGCGGATGCGGCGCTGGTCATGCAATTAGGCGCGGAAGCGGTCTTCGTCGGCAGCGGCATCTTCAAATCGGAAGACCCGGAGGCTCGCGCCAAAGCGGTCGTAAAGGCGGCGACCTATTATAAAGATCCAGTGAAGCTGCTCGAAGCCTGCGAGGATCTGGGCGAACCGATGCGCGGCCTCGATGTATCGAAACTGCCGGAAGCCGAATTGATGCAAACCCGCGGTTGGTGACACACAGACTAAAGTCTGTGCCACCTGGTAGCACAGGCTTTAGCCTGTGAATGAATATGAAAACCGTAGGCATACTCGCGCTTCAAGGCGACTTCGAAGCGCACTCCAAGGCCATCCAGAAGGCCGGAGGCCGCCCCCTCGAAGTTCGCACCCGCGACGAAATGGCCCAGTGCGACGGACTGATTCTCCCCGGCGGCGAAAGCTCCACTATGCTCAAACTGCTGGAGTATGAAAATCTGCTCGAGCCCCTCCGCGCCTTCGGCCAACAAAAGCCCATTTATGGAACCTGCGCCGGCGCGATCCTCCTAGCCAAGGAAGTGTCGCACCCCGCGCAAATGAGCCTCGGGCTGATGGACATCGATGTCGAACGCAACGCCTACGGACGCCAGATCGACAGCCGAATCGCCGACGTCGAGATGACGGCCGGTGACAAATTCGAGGCCGTATTTATTCGCGCGCCGATCATCCGCCGGTCCGGCCCGGACGTACACGTCATCGCGAAATATAACGGCGATCCAGTCTGGGCGGAGCAAGGCCGCCACATGGTGACCACATTTCATCCGGAATTGACCACCGATGTGCGGGTACACCGCAGATTTCTAGCAAAGTTATAGCTCTTCGGGTCGATAAGTCCTCCATATGAGGGCTTTATTAACGACCCCAGCGCGGTTTTACGATGCCGATCTAACCGGCATGGACTTGAAAGAGTCGGATTTTTACCATGCCAGACTGCATCATTCGAGCTTCGCGAATGTCAGCGCGGCGAATGCCAACTTCGTGGGGGCGCGGATCGATCATTGCGATT
Source organism: Bryobacterales bacterium (assembly GCA_963698105.1). Lineage (GTDB taxonomy): Bacteria > Acidobacteriota > Terriglobia > Bryobacterales > Bryobacteraceae > Palsa-187. The sequence continues at coordinate 880,180 of CAVOPN010000009.1, read as the reverse complement.
TTTCGGGCGCCGTTCTGACCGGATCGAACTTCTGGCGCGCCGAAATGAGCGGATGCACCTTCAGCGGCGCCGACCTCCAGAATTGCGATTTTCGCGAAGTGCGGATGCGGGGAGTCGATCTTCGCGGCGCGAATCTATCGGGATCCATCGGCCTGAGTCGTGAACAAATCGCGTCCTCGATTACCGACTCAGCGACGACCCTGCCTTGAACTCTATTTCCCGGGCATAACCGTTTTCACGCCCGCCGGCAGATGCAGTTCGAAGTCCGACACCGGCAGAGCCGGGTCGGCGTTCGTGCGAATGACCTCGTCGGAGAACTGAAACAGCTTATAATCCTTGCTTTCTTTGCCGGACAGGACCTTTTCCTGGATCGGGTTTGCGCCGCCATCGGGAATCCATAACTGAATGACGTTAAAAAGTTTTTTCGCCTCAGCCGATTTGGGTTTCAGATCGAGTCGTGTTGTTTTCTTCGAACCAATCGTTTCATTGCCGCCCAGCGAGATGTCATAAGTCTTTTGGAGCTCGGCCTTCGGCGTGCCAAAGCCGACCAGCAGAAGAAGATCCGCCGACTTTGTATACTTGCGCGTGTCGAATACGTCCACTTCGTTAGCCTTCGGATAATAAATCTTAACCGTATTTCCCGACATCCACACCTGGCGCGCATCCCGGCCGTTGAAATCGCCCAGAAACACCACCGTTTTACCCTGTTTCATCATCTTGAACGTGCCGTCTTCCTCAGAAGTGTCGGACAGCACGTCGGTGTAGTCGATATGGTGGACATGCGCGGTCAGTGAGCGGAATTTCTGCGCGGCCTGATCCATCCTATTTAAGACATCGTTCAGTGAATCCGCCCGCATGAGCGACCCCGCGCAAACCAGGATGAAATAGGCGCGCTTCATGGCTTCGTGTAGGCCAGGTAGCCTTCCAGTTCCTGTTCGTCGTTGAAAATCGGATCGACGCTCAAAATCGTCGTATGAGTTTTGTATTTCGCGTTCACCGCGGCGGAGGCGCGCGTCAGCATTTCCGATTCGGGCACGCCGCTTAGAACCTGCGGATCGATCCAGAATCCATTGCGAACGATATCTACACTGGCAGCCTTGGGCTGATCGTGGAAGATGGTTTTCGGCGTAGCGAAAATGAAGGCCAGAATCAGGCCGACCATCACATCGTATTGCCAACTGCCTCGGGGGAAATCCCAAAAAATAAAGCGCTTGATGGCACCCATCGTCTACAGTCTATCAGGACGTGCCGGGATTTCCCACCGTTGCTGAATGGATACACGTGCGCCGGGACCTCCAGATGTACCAAAATAGAAGGGTCTCGCGTCTATAGTTGCCTGGGGAGTGTGTTTTGTATTCAAGATTGAATAAATCGCTGGGGCTGGCCTTTGTCTTTGCAGTTGCTGCCGCCGCCCAGCCTCAGTATCTGGTCACGACCGTTGCCGGAGGATCGGTTCCCGCCACTCCCGCGCCCGCGCTCGCAACCAGTATCACGCAGCCGCAAAGAGTGACGGTCGATGCCAATGGCAACGTCTATTTCACCGCATCGAACGCCGTTTTCAAGCTCTCCGGCGGCACCGTGACTCTAGTGGCCGGCACCGGCCGGATGGGCTACGCGGGCGACGGAGGCCCGGCGACGCAGGCCCTCTTCAATAACCCTCAGGGTGTCGCCGTCGATGGCTCCGGCAACGTGTATGTCGCCGATACCGGCAACAGTGTGATTCGCATTATTACCCGCGACGGCTTCATCAATCTGTTTGCTGGAAATGTATTCGGCGGCGTTCCACAGATTGGCTGGACCGGGGATGGCGGGCCCGCGATTGGCGCGGCCCTCGATCTACCCGTGGGAATCGCGCTCGATAGTTCAGGCAACCTTTATATCGCCGATTCCGCGAACAACGCGATCCGCGAAGTTACCATCGATGGCAATGTTCAGACCATCGCCGGTCTGGGTCCGATGTCGCCTGGATTCTTGGGAGACACCACAGCGGCAGCAGGCGCATACCTGAATGGTCCTCTCGACGTGACCGTGGATTCGAAAAACAACGTGTACATCGCCGATACCAACAACGCGAATGTGCGCATGATCACCGCGTCGACCGGCATTATTACCAGCATCGCCGGCAGCACGTCAATCGTGTCGAATGCGATTCAGCTGGAGTTTGGCTACGCGGGCGACGGCGCCGCCGCGAACCTGGCGATGCTTGCCGGACCCGCGGGCGTGGCGATCGATTCATCGGGTAACCTGTACATCGCGACCTACGCCGATAACCGCATCCGCGTCGTAAATACCAAGGGCATCATCAATACGTTTGCGGGCAACAGCGCTTATGGATTCTCGGGTGATGGAGGTCCGGCGCTCAAATCCCAGCTCTCATCGCCGCGAGGGATCGCAGTCGATTCGTCGGGCAATCTTTACCTGGCCGACCGCTGGAATAATCGTATCCGCAAAATCGCCGGAGGCACCATTTCGACCATCGCGGGCAACGGGCAGGGGAATTTCGGAGGCGACGGCGGCGCGGCGACCAGCGCGCAATTGAGCAATCCGAACGGCATCGCGGTAGACCAGGCGGGCAACGTTTATGTATCCGACCTTTTGAATAATCGCGTCCGCATGATTACGCCGACGGGTGTCATCAATACGTATGCAGGCAACGGCCTTCCCGGATTCGCAGGCGACGGCGGTGCGGCCACCAGCGCGGAGTTGAACCAGCCCGCCGGCCTCGCCATCGATTCCTCGGGCAACTTGTACATCGCCGATTCGTACAACGCGGTGGTGCGTAAAGTGACGCCGCAGGGCACCATCTCGACCGTCGCGGGGACCGGCGGTACGGAAGGATATTCGGGCGACGGAGAAGCGGCAACGAAGGCTCTGCTGATGGCTCCTCTGGGGGTCGCTGTGGATTCATCAGGCAATATTTATATCGCCGATTATTACGGCTGGATCCGGGAAGTAAACGGATCCACCGGCGCGATCTCGACGTTAGCAGGCACGGGCAGCAACGGCTACTCGGGTGACGGCGGACCGGCCACGTCGGCGCAGTTCTATAATCCTGTGGCCGTGGCGCTCGATACCTCCGGCAACGTGTACGTCGCCGATTCGGGCAACGGAGCGGTGCGCAAAATCGCGAACGGAATCATTACCACGATCGCAGGCAACGGCATCCTCAGTTATGCCGGCGATGGAGGCCCCGCCCAACTCGCGCAATTCAGCGCAATCCAGGGAATTGCCGTCGATCCGCAAGGCAACATCTACGTCGCCGATACGAACAACAGCGCCATCCGCCTCTTTCCTCTGGGCGGAAACGTCTCGACCATAGCCGGAAATGGCACGCAAGGCTACACGGGCGACGGTGGCCCGGCTACGGTGGCGGAGCTGAACAATCCCGCAGGCATCGCGGTGACCTCCTCGGGCAACGTATATTTTTCCGATACGGGAAATAATGCAGTCCGTATGCTGACACGCCAGTAAATCGGTCTTGAAGCTCAGACGGAAGGATGACCTAACGTCGGGCGAGCGCCACAGCGGCGGTCGTGAGGTAGTATTTCGCGAGGAGATTGCTGGCTTCAAACTCAGGGAAGGTGCTCCAGTCGCGGACAAAGCCGGCGAATTCCTGGAAGATCTTCTGAAGTCCGTCACCAGCGGATTGGGCTTTAGGCAAACGCATGTGAAATGATGAGCCTGTCTTTTCGACCCCTAAGCCGGGATATTCTTGCTGGAGCCGAATCACAGCGGACTTGAGGCTGGCTTCCCATCTGGCCGCCGGTTCGCCTGCTGCCGCAGTTAAATAAATCTCGGGGATGAAGTTTTCATTCGGACCAGACCGAAGCTCGATCAGAGCGCGCGTTCCGCGGTAGGACGCGAAGTACGAATCACTCGCTCCCGGAGGCGCTTCGAATTGCCAGCGCACCTTCAGACGGACATTCACGCTCTTGAGCGTGTACACACAGGCTCCGTCGGTATAATCGGTGAGCTTGCCATCGACAACATTCTCTTTTAGGTAAGAGGGCCACGCGGACTCTCCGGTTAAGCGCGCGAATTGGTCCAAGGTCAGGGTCAGAGCTGAATGGGTCGCCTGGAGTACGCGGATGTCGGTGCGGTAAGCGATTTGCTGATCGGGAAACAGAGTCCACTGCGCCAGATCGGCTAAATGTGTGCCGACGTCAGCCAGGCCTTCGCCCTGCTGGCGCACGTCCAAAAACGAAGCTGGACGACGCTGAGGAACTCCGTTCGAATACTTGAGCAACGCGTGAAGATTCTCCAATTGCACCGAAGGTTTCTCTATCGTCCCTGGGACGGGTGCGCCGAATACCGACTCCTGGCGGACGAGATCGCGCACCAGCCGGTAGGCTGGCTCTGCACGTAGTGTCATCCAATCGTAGGTGACCAGATGTTTTTCGCGAGCCAGTTTCAGTGCCGCCTCCAATCTGGGGAAGGCTTCGGCATCGATAATCCACGGCTTGTCGGCGAATACGTGCTGGCCGCCCTGCAAAGCCGCCTCAATATAACGAATGTTCGACGCGTTTCGGCCGGAAAGTGCCACAATCCCTCCCGGATTTTCCCGCTGCATTTCCGTCAGGTAGTCCGGCCCGGCGAAAAGCTTAACGGACCATCGGGTGGGATTTTCGACGCGGCTATTATACCGGCTGATCGCGGCCAGATGAGAATTCAGCTCAGCGCTCAGCGGAGAATAAATGTGAATGATGTCGGATACACCGGGGAGCATCGTATTGTGAAGACTGCTCAGATGCGAATGACCTGGATCGATTTCGATGAATCGGAGTTGCTCCGGCTCGCCTGAAAATAACGTAATGGCCGCGAATGCGGCTGGCAGGATTCGAAGCGTGCGCGCAAAAATAATCACTCTCCCTCCGGCTATCCAGATGATCCCAAAATTTTATACCCTGCCGGGGGGATACTGTAGTTCTGATGTCCACCAAGCGCCGGACTTTTCTCAAGCAGGTAGCGCTCGCTGGAGCGGCGACGCAAGCGGGCGCACAAATCCCCGGACCTCGCACGGCGGAGGCGCCACCGCCCTCCACTCCCGAAATTACCTTCCCTCGGATCTTTACCGGCAGGCATCTCACTGCCATCGCCTTTCCTCTAGGCGGAGTTTGCGCCGGATCGATCAGCCTGGGAGGGCGCGGGCAGCTTCGCGATTGGGAAATCTTCAACCGCCCTGACAAAGGTAATGCCCCCGCTTACGCATTCCCATCGATTTGGGCGCAGGCCGGAAATCGCAAGCCCGTCGCACGAGTGCTGGAATCGCGCATTCAGCCGCCGTTCACCGGATCGAGCGGCTTGGGCGATCGCAATGCGCCCGGCTTGACGCGCCTCACCTCGGCCACCTTCACCGGAGAATTTCCGCTGGCCCACATCGACTTCACCGACTCGCGTCTGCCGGTGAGAGTGTCTCTGGAAGCGTTCTCGCCGTTCATTCCGCATGAACCCGATGAGTCCGGCCTGCCGGTCGCCGTGCTGCGTTATCGCGTCAGCAATCCCGGCGCGTCGCCCGCCAAGGTCTCGATCGCGTGGTCCATTGAGAATCCCGTCGGCCGCACGGAGAACAAGGACACTCGAGTCAACGAATACAAGAATTCCGAACGCCTTCGGGGACTCTTCATGACGAATCCGGAACTTTCGGCCAACGACCCATTGAAAGGCAGCTTCCTGCTATCCGCGCTCCCCTCCGCAGGTACCCACATCACCAATCTCCAAGGATGGGAGCGCAGCCGATGGTGGAACTCCCCCATGTTTTTCTGGGACGATTTTTCGGCCGACGGCGAACTGGGTCCGGAATCGAAGAACCCTGGACCGGTGGGCGCGCTCTCGCTCGGCCGGACCATCCCGCCCGGCGCGCACGCCGATTACACGTTCCTTCTGGCCTGGCATTTCCCCAACCGCACGCCGCGACGATGCGGGTGGAGCGCCGCGCACGGCGATGAAGATGTCCTTATCGGCAATCACTACACCACACGGTTTACCGATGCTTGGACTGCTGCCGAGTACGCGGCGGAGCATCTCGAATCCCTAGAGAAGAAGATGCGCCGCTTTACCGCCGCGATGCGCGAATCGACCATTGCCGCCTCTATAAAAGACGCCGCCACCGCCAATCTGTCGACGCTGGTCACTCCCGTGTGTTTCCGCACCGCCGACGGAGAATTTCATGGTTTCGAGGGCGCCAACGATCACTCCGGGTGCTGTCACGGTAGCTGCGCTCACGTCTGGAATTACGAAACCGCGACCGCCCACATTTTCCCCAGCTTCGCGCGTTCCTTGCGCGGCTCCGCTTTTGGTTATCAGCTCGATAGCGAAGGCGGCATTCGTTTCCGGGAGCGCCTGCCGCACCACGGCGACAGCTTCGGATTCGCCGCCGCCGACGGCCAGATGGGCCAGATCATGCACGCGCATCTGGATTGGCTGCTCTCGGGCGATACCCCCTGGCTGCGCGATATGTGGCCGCGCATCAAAAAGGCGATTGAGTTCGCCTGGATTCCAGACGGCTGGGATGCGAACAAAGATGGAGTGCTCGAAGGCGTGCAGCACAATACCTACGATGTCGAATTCTACGGACCCAACCCGCAATGCGGCATTTTTTATCTGGGCGCCCTGCGCGCAGGCGAGGAGATGGCCCGCGCCGTCGGCGACACGGCCAGCGCGGCGGAGTATCGTGCGGTGTTCGAACAAGGCCGGAACTGGATCGACGCCAATCTTTTTAACGGTGAATTTTACGTTCAGAAAATTCGCGGAGTGGCCAAAGACAAAATCGCGCCGCATCTGGTGAGTGACATGGGATCGGCCAACACCGAGAACCCCGAATATCAGGTTGGAGGCGGTTGTCTGCTCGATCAATTGATCGGACAGTACCTGGCGGAGGTGGCCGGCCTCGGCCCTCTGGTGTCCAGCGCCAACATCCACAAGACGCTCGAATCGATCTGGCGTTATAACTACAAGCGCACGATGATCGACCACGATAGCGTGCAGCGGACCTATGTACTCAATGACGAACCCGCCCTCATGGTTTGCGACTACGGCAAGGCGCCGCGGCCGCACGTACCATTTCCCTACTACGCCGAATCCTGGACCGGCCTCGAATACCTCGCCGCCGCGCACCTGCTGTTCGTCGGATTCACGCGTGAGGGAATCGAGGCGATCAACAACGTCCGCGCGCGCTACGACGGGGAGCGCCGCAACCCCTGGGATGAGCCCGAGTGCGGACACCACTACGCCCGCGCGATGTCCAGTTGGAGTACATTCCTCGCCGCCAGCGGCTTCCGCTATCACGGAGGGCAGCAATCCGTCACCATCAAAGCGGCGCCCGGATTTCGCTGCTTCTGGAGCACGGCCACGGGGTGGGGAACGTTCCGAGTCACTGGGGCAGGCGCTACGTTGCGCGTCGATCACGGGACACTCGTGGTCCGCACGGCGAATGTGAACGGAAGAAAGTCCACGCCCAACGCCACAGTGTCGGAAGGGAATGATCTGGCGCTGTGAAGCCCATCATCGCCGTGATCGGTGGATTTCTAGGCGCGGGTAAAACCACGCTGATTCTCAACGCCGCCCGCGTTCTCGAACGGCGAGGTCAGCGCGTGGCCGTCATTCTGAACGATCAGGGCGACGATCTGGTGGACACTCACTATGCCCGCTGCCTGGGAGTCGCCTGCGACCAGGTGACGGGCGGCTGCTTCTGCTGCCGTTTCCCGGATCTGGTCGAAGCCGCCGGCCGCCTCCTCGAATATCATCCGGATGTCATCTTCGCCGAAGCGGTGGGCAGTTGCACGGACATCGTGGCGACCACTCTGCGCCCGCTTCTGCGCGATCATCGGGAGCGCTTTCGCATCGCCCCTCTCACCGTAGTCCTCGACCCCCAAAGGCGCTTCGACAACCCCGATCTGGACTTCCTCTATCGCAACCAACTGGCCGAAGCGGACCTCGTGTTCGAGCGCGGCCAGAGCGTGGAGGCTTGGATCGACCGTTTGCTCTCGGGCTCCGTTCAGCCAGGAGCCAACACGCTGGACATCGACTACGTCCGCTACGGTGAGGCGGAGGCCGCATTAGCCTGGATGAACGTCCGCGTGACCGCAATCGCCGCGCCGCCTGTCTCGGCGCCCATGCTGGTAGGGCCCCTGCTCGATCGCCTGGAGGCGCAGATTCGTATCGTGCACCTGAAGCTGTTCACGCAATCGGACGCGGGATACCTGAAAGCGGCGTTCACCGGCAACGGCCAGGACCCGGTGGTCGACGGCCCGCTCGACGCATCGCCTTCAACCAAGCACGAGATTCTGCTGAATCTGCGCGCACTCGCCGATTCTGATTCGCTGCGCGCACTCGTCGAGCGCGAGTTCGCCGCCTTGCCGGCCCGGCTTACCTGGCGGCAAATGCGATGCTTCCGCCCGTCCCAGCCGGTGCCCTACTACCGTCTGTGATCCTGTTAAGTTAGTACTCTCTCCATGGCCTTTTCCATTCGTGCGCGCCTCAGCGCGATGATGTTTCTTAATTACGTCATTTGGGGGGCGTGGTATGTCACGCTGAGCACCTACCTGACAAATACCTTGCACTTCACGGGCATCCAGGCGGGCGCCGTCTTCGGCACCACCGCGCTGGCGTCGATGATCTCGCCATTTTTCGTGGGTTTGGTGGCCGACCGGTTTCTCTCCACTGAGCGCGTTCTGGCTACACTGCATTTTCTAGGCGCCATTCTGCTATGGCAGTTGGCGCGTGTGCAGTCGTTCGGATCCGTCTATGCACTCCTGCTGGCGTATTGCTTGTGTTACTTCCCGACCATCGCCCTCACAAATTCGCTCACCCTGCAACACGTGAAAGATGCCGGCCGCGACTTTCCTCTGATCCGCGTTTTCGGAACGTTGGGCTGGATAGCCATCGGTGTCGCCGTTGGCTCCATGGCCATCGAGCAATCCGCGACGCCCTTTCTCCTCGCGTCGGCAGCGTCGGTAGCGATGGGGTTGTTCAGTCTGGTGCTGCCGCATACTCCGCCAGGTGCCAAAGGTCAGGCCTTCAGCATCCGCCACGTGCTGGGGCTCGACGCCCTGGTGATGCTCAAGGATAAGTCGTTTCTCGTTTTTGCGATCGCCTCAGTGCTCGCCTGCATCCCTCTGACTTTCTACTTCTCTTTCACCAACGACTATTTGAACGATGTCCATGTAGCCAACGCCGCGGGCAAGATGACGCTGGGGCAGGCGTCGGAAGTGGGCATGATGCTGGCGATGCCGTTCGTCCTGCGCCATATGAGTGTAAAGGGTGTTCTGACGGTAGGTTTGGCGGCGTGGACCGTTCGCTATACCCTCCTTGCTTACGGCGATAACGGCATCCGCGTCTGGATGTTCTATGTCGCGATTCTGCTCCACGGCGTCTGCTACGACTTCTTTTTCATGACTGGACAACTGTATACCGATCAGCAGGCGCCTGCTCACCTGAGAAGCGCGGCACAGGGTTTCATCACCTTCATGACCTACGGCGTTGGCATGTATGCAGGATCGCTGATTTCGGGTCATGCGCTGGATTTCTTCACCACCGGCTCTGCTGCTGCGGCTGTCCGCGACTGGAAAACGTTCTGGCTCAGTTCGGCGGCGGGCACATCCGTGATTCTGCTGATCGTTGCCGCGATGTTCCGCAGCCGGGCACGAATTGAAGCAACTCCCAAAGACACTGAGGTCGCTTGATGATCGCCGTCCGCCTCGTCCCGGACCATCGTGCACTGCAAGCAAATCGTTCGTGCGTGGCCGCAGCAGATTGCCGCACGTGCGCGGATTACTCCAGCGCCCGTTTCAACCTGGGCAATGTGTTGGTAAGAGCGGGAAAACTGGACCAGGCTATTACGCAATACCGCCGGATTCTGGAAGCGAATCCAGGCGATGAGTTGACCCGGGACCGGCTTGAAAAGGCACTCGGTGCGACTGGGACCCGGCAGAATCGCCAGGTGTTTCAGCAATGCGCTTGCGCTAGTTCACTGCCACAAGATTACTGGTGGGCGTGATGGAACCTCCGTACGCGCACGCGATCACATCGTTGCCGGCCGCCGCGCTCAACGGCACCGTAATGTTGAGCTGATACAATCCCGGGCTGATGACCCCTGCAAATCCAACCAGTGCCGCGCTGCTCCCGACGCTGCATATCGGCACGCTCGGAAGTGCGCCGGTTTGCGTGGCGGATCCCGCGGTCAGCGTGGTCGCTGGAAGACCGAATCCGGTCGCATAGGTCACGATGATCTCTCCCGGGGCGGCGGGCGTTGATGCGCCCGGATAGAGCGTCACCGGTCCGATCAGAGTATAGTTCGAGTGCGTAGCCGCGATATAGCTGGCGCTGAACAGCAGGAACGACGGCACCACGGTATGCATCGTCACCGCGAAGGGAAGGGTGGAAGTGCCATTGTTGCTGGCCACGATATTCACACTGCCGGTAGTGGTGTCGAGAGGCGTCAACACATTGATTTGATCGGTGGCGCACGATGGATCGGTCGCCGCGCTGCAATAAAAATAAACGTACGCCGGTTTCCCGTCCACCGTCACGCTGACCCCGTTTAGTTGCGTCGGCATCATCCCCTGGAGAAATGAAGGAGCCGTGCTCCACAGCACGCCGCTCGCGCTGGTCGTCGGCGGAACCAGGTTCGTCCCGTGGATTTCCGTCCACGTATTCTGCGCGATACCCGCCGCGGCCGGCGACCCCGACGTGTTCACCGACGTGATCGCCGGTCCGCCCCCGCTCCCACCAGTTCCGGGTCCGGATCCATTGACGGCGGCGCACGCCCCGATGCCGGTGATCTGATAATTTGTCGCCTTGCCGCTCAAATACACCGAAAGAAAGGCAGTGTCGATGGCAGGCTCCGGCGGAACGGCCCACAAGGAGGCAGCCGGAAATGCGGCAGGCGCAGGCAGAGTACCAGCCGGAACAAGATTGGACGAACTAGTGAGGGTGACAATCCAGGAGTCACTGGAAAGAGGATCGTTGTTCGCCCCAACCGTCAGCGTAAACTCCGTAGCGGCGGTCGGCCCACCGAGCAGGGAGGCCCCGCCCAGCTTATAAGGCATGACCGTACTTTGGGACGTTTGCGTGGCACCTCCTGAAATCAGGGTATTCGTGCCCAGGAATGAATAGATCGACTCGTAATTCCCGTTGATCAGATTCGGTCCGCTTTTGACGAGAAACGACGTGATATTCACCTGGAGTGTGGGTCCCGAACTGGTGAACTGATAACACTGCGCGCTCGCTCCCGCAGCGATTGCGACAAGCCCACCGAAACATCCTGAAATCCGGCTCATAAAATGGCATCTCCCAGCTTGCATTGCGTGGGCACACCCCCAAAACCGTCATCAAGTTGTGGCGCGCGCCTCCAGGCGTGCCGCGTCGACATTCGTGTCGACGTGTCTTGCGCAAAGTGGGGCAGAGCGGCACTTTCCGCCTTCAGCTTTGCCCCCTAACCTCAACCCAGATAATCGAAAAGACTCGTCCTCGGGATCTGCTGGAACGATTGCAACGCCGCCTGCTGCTCCGTCTGCGCCTGGGTGAGGCTCAGAATCGACTGCGTTTCATCGGCGTTCTGCATGCCGCTGATCTGAGTTTGTAACTGCGTCACCAGGTTCCCCGCTGAAGTGGTCGCCGCTGCGACGGAATCCTGCGCGGTGCCGTAGAACGCCAGCTGATTGTTCAAATAGGTGGAAACGCCGGGAAGCACCGCGTTCGCTGTCGAGATTGCAGTCTGATCGTTGCTGTTGAGCGCCGTCACCATGTTATTGATCGACGTGAATACGTTGGTTGCAGGATCCGTGGAATCGAAAATCTGTTGCGCGGTACGGGCCACTGGAAACGTCGTCCCATCCGGAGACTGGACGGTGCGGGTGGACGCCGATCCCTGATACGCGCTCACCGGATCGGGTTGCGTGGAGTCGAAAGTATACGGCTGTGTCTGGTCCGTATCACCCGCGAAAATATGGCGGTTGTTCACGGAAGTGTTCGCGAGGCCCACCATCTGCTGCTCAATCGATTGCAGCTGCTGCGCGATGGTCGCGCGGCCGGACGCGGTCTGCGTTCCGGTCGAGCCTTCCGCTGATAAAGTCTGCACCTGGTCGTACAGACTGGTGGCGCTCTCGAGCGACTGCTCGCCGGTATTCACCTCGGTCGATACCTGGCCCAGATTGGTCGAAATCTGCTGCGCGGTGCTCAAATTCGCCTGCGCCGCCAGTAACGGCGCAATCACATCCGGAGCGTCCGAAACAACGTTGACCTTGAAACCGGTCGAAAGCTGCGTCTGCGCCTGATTCATCTGGACCGAGATCCGGTTGATGCTGTTCAAGAACTCTTGCGTCGATGGTTTGAGACCGGACATCATAATAAAAACTCCTTCTTTAACCGCCCAAAGGCATCATGGCCATCAGCGAATCGGTAAGGCTGTTCAAGGTCGTGACCACCTTCGCGACAGCTTCATAGGATTGCTGGAACTGCAGCAGTTTAGCAGCCTCCACATCGAGTGATACTCCGCTGACGGTCGCCCTCTGCGCTTGCGCCTGGGTCACCAGGCTCTGCTGCTCCGCCTGATTATTGGTGGCGTTCGAAATATCTGTACCCACCTGCTGGCCCAGGTTGCCGAATGCCTCTGTGAACGTGAAATTGTTGACCGCGGGCGCTGTCGCCAGTTGGGCGACGGCCAGCGCGTTTCCATTGCCGCCCGGCGCCGACGGCAGCGCCGCAGCGATCTGATCGGTCGTGAATCCGGGCGTCACCGCCAGCGTCATCGCCGCATTTGTCCCGGCGCCATACGTGAACAGATTGTTCACCGGAGCATTCCCATTCTGATCGACACCTTGCGAAAGCGCGGTATTCACGGTATCGGCGAAGGTCTGCGCCTGCGTGTTCAAAGAACTCATATAACCCGGCAGAGTGGTGTTATTCTCCTGAATCTGCGCGCCCAATTGGCCGCCCGTAATCTGTGACGTGATATTGTTGCCCTGCGAGTCCTGAATCCTAGTCTGTGGAGTCGAAAAATTCGCCGACACGCTATATGCCTGGTCTCCCATCACAATCGGAGTCTGGCCGCCCAGATACACATTGAACTGCCCGTTGGTGGTCGGGACCACGGTAAAATTAGCGATCTCCGATAAATTTTCAAGATCCGAGTTGGCCCGCGCATCCAGGCCGGCGTTGGCGCTGCCGCCCGGCGAGCCTGCATACTGCTGATTGATGTTCGCCAAATCGCTGGCAAGCTTGTTTATGGTCGCCACCGAATCGCCGGTCTGCTGCTCCACGTTGCTCGATGCGGAACTGATCTGCGTCGCAGCCTGATTGAAGGCCGTGGCGATTCCTTGCGCCTGGGTGATCACGTTCTGCCGCGCTCCGGTATCGTTCGGAGTGACGCTGAGCGCCGAAAAACTGTTGAAAAACGAATCCAGCGACCCCGACACTCCCGCCGCCGAGGTCAGATTGAAGATCGATTGCAGCGGCGCTAAATCCCCCGCCGTTTGCTCCGCGCTGCCCAGCAGTGTGGTCTGCGAGCGTACCGCATCCTCCAGATATTGTGAGCGCGTGCTCAGCACCGGTCCCGCCGAAAGCCCTCCATCAAAACCGGCCGAAGGATCGAAAGAATCGGCCTGGAGCGTCTGGTTCTGCTCCGCATAACCCGGCGTGTTCTGATTCGCGATGTTATTTTGAATCGTCGCGAACTCCTTCTCATAGACCTGCATGGCCTGCGAGGAGTTTAATAATGTAGTCAGGATTCCCATAAGTTTACCCGCGGACCACTACCGTCCGTTCCCGTTCGACGGGCGCTCCGTACCCCGCCCGCGTGTAGCCCGGACCCGCTCCCAGCATTTTCGCCCAACTTTGGCAAAATGCCATGCCCTGTTCGATCAGCCGGCCGCTGATCCGCAGGTCGTTCTTAAGCAGTTTCACTTCCCGGCGGATTTCGTCGGACACTCTCGCCCCCCCGCGCATTTCCTCTTCAACCAGCGCGATACAACGTGCCGCTTCGTCCAGGCCCGGCAGTGCCGCTCCCATCTCGTCCGATGTCGAGCTCAGCAGTGCTACCCGCAACCTTTCGACTCGGGTTCGCGCTTCTTTAATTTTCGAACGCATCGTCGATGACCTTCGAGGCCGTGGCCCCTGCATCCACCTTGTACGATCCGTTCGCGTACGTCCGTGCCAGTGATTCGAGCTTGGCCTGCCGCTCCGGCGAATCCGCCGCCAGCGACCTCAAGTTCTTTACGAGCTCGGAAAGGTGAACATCGTCATTCGACGTCGTCGATTGCGTCTGTGTAGAACCCGCGCCCGTGCTTTGACCGGTGCGCGCCGTTTCCTGCGTCCCCGACGCTCCGGTCGAGGTGAGGGAGGTTTGAATGGAGTCGTTTACCTTCATATGGTTGCCGTGGGGACTTTTCCCCTCTGACTTATCCTATCGGCTAGCTTGACCCATCTTTTAAACTTTCGATCTTTTTTGAGAAGCAAGTTAATCCCGTACCACCTGACCTTTTTGGGGATAAACTATTCGGCGTCCATGAAGCAGTAACAAATCATGTGACAAATAATATGATGCGCGTCTTCAATCCGCCCCATATGCTGCTCCGGAACCTGGATATTAAGCTCCGCCATCGGCCCTAACTTGCCGCCGTCCCGCCCGGTAAGCGCTAACGTGCGGCACCCTATGGACTTAGCATACTCGAGCGCCCGAATTACATTCGCTGAATTCCCCGATCCGCTGATCGCCATATAAAGGTCGCCCGGCTTAGCGAAGTTCTTCAATTGCTCCACCGCCGCGTCCTGATAATGCAAATCGTTGGCGTACGCGGTCAGGGTCGGCATGGAATCGTGCAGCGCCTGAATCCTGAATCGGGACGCCTTGCCCAAGCTGGCGCCTTTCATCATGTCGCACACGAAGTGCGATGCCGTGGCTGCGCTCCCGCCGTTCCCGGCCACGAAAATAGCCTTATTCTTGTCCCGAGCCTCCCGAAACCACTCAATAGCGCGATCCACCTTTTCTGCGTCTATGCTTTGAATGGTACCAACCAGGTTTTCGCGGTACGAGGCGGGAAAAGACATGATCCAGTCCCATTGTATACTGAAGCTCGAATGATGGAACGGCGATGGGGAGGCGATTATGTCTTTCTATTTGAGAACCTGATTCTGAAGGACTTCAGGATCCGCTACCGCAATATGTCCCTGGGCATCCTGTGGTCGTTGATCAATCCCCTGGTCATGATGGGGGTTCTATCCTTAATATTCGGCCGCGTCTTGGCCGGCGGCGGCGACCCTCAGAACCAGCCTTTTCCCGTTTTCATCCTCTGCGGTCTGGTCCCTTTCAACTTCTTCGTCGGTGCCCTGATGACCGGCGCGACCTCCATCGTCGACAACGCCGGATTGATCAAGCGAGTGCTGGTTCCGCGCGAAGTCGTACCCATCGCGGCCGTATTATCGAACTGCGTTCATTTGTTGATTCAATTCGCGCTGCTGCTGTTGCTGACCCTCGCCTTTGGACTCCGCCCCAACCGGTTTTGGCTGTGGCTACCGGTGATCTGGACGCTGTACATCGCCTTCGTCTGCGGCCTCGCCCTCGGATCGAGCGCCATCAACGTCTATATAAGGGATACAAGATACGTCCTCGAATCGTTCACCACGGTCCTGTTCTGGCTGGTTCCGATTTTCTACTCCTTCGAGATCATTCCCAAAAAATACAAGGATATTTATCAATTTAATCCCGTGGCGGCGCTGGTCATGGCGATGCGGAAAATCCTGATGCAAGGCGTCGCGCCGCCCATGTCTCTGGTGGTGAACCTCACCATTGCCGCCGCCTTTACCATTGGCCTCGGACTGCTGATTTTCCGGCGATTGAAGATCCGGTTTTACGAACACATCTGATGCCGCCCGCGCTGCGCTTCGATCACGTCACGAAAACGTTCGTTCACCACGCCGGCCAAATGCTGCTGCGGGAGCGTCTCATCGAAATGGTCAAGCCCTCGCGCCGCCCGCGATTTGAAGCCCTCAAAGACGTATCGTTCGAGCTCGCTCCAGGAGAAAGTCTGGGATTAATCGGCGCGAACGGGGCGGGGAAGAGCACCATCCTGAACCTCGCGACCGGCCTCGCGGAGCCCGATCGCGGCTCGATCTCCGTCCATGGACGCGTCACCGCTTTGCTGGAGCTGGGCGCCGGATTCCACCCCGATCTGACCGGAGCCGAAAATGTCCGCGTGAACGCCGCGATGATGGGCATGACCCGGCGTCAGGCCGCCGCGCGCTTCGAGGAGATCGTAGATTTCTCGGGAGTACGCGACTTCATCAATGAGCCTTTGCGCGTCTACTCGGCCGGCATGTCCATGCGCCTCGCTTTTTCGGTCGCGGTCGCCGCGGACCCCGAGGTCTTGCTGATCGACGAAGTACTGGGTGTCGGAGATCAGGCGTTTTACGCGCGCTGCCTGGAAAAAATCCGCAGCTTCCAGACCTCCGGAAAAACCATCGTGCTAGCCTCGCATTCCGCCGAGCTGATCACCATGTTGTGCCAGCGAGCCTTGTGGATGGAGCGCGGCCGCGTCGTTATGCTAGGCGTGGCCGATGAAGTCGTGTCAGCGTACAGAACCTCCGGAACCTAAAACTAAAATGCAACCCCGGTAGCACAGGCTTTAGCCTGTGATTCATTCCCCATCCAGAATCACAATCTCAACCCGCCGGTTCGTAGCCCGCCCATCCGCCGTGTCGTTCGAATCTTTGGGATTGAAACAGCTGTCGCTGGCCACCGACAAACGCGATTCGTCAATCCCCCCGTCGCGGCTCAGTAATTCGAGCAGCCGCAAACCTCTCGCCGCAGCCAGCTCCCAATTATTTTTGAAACGCCGATTGTGGATAGGCACCGCATCCGCGTGTCCCACCAGCATCACCTTGTTGGGAATCTCCCGCAGAATCGCGGCGATCTGTTCCACGGTGGACTGCGCATCGGCGCTAACCGCATCGTCGCCGGATGCGAACAGAATGGTCTGCGGCAAACTGATCACCAGCCCGCGAGACTCCATTTTCAAATCGAGTCCCAGGGCCGCCAGTTTTTGCTGCGAACCGAGAAGCTGCTCGTGCGGCTGCGGCTCCGCAGCTTTCTCTGCCGGTTTCTCCGGCGCCTTCTCCACGACTTTCTCCGCGGCCTTCACCGGCGCCGGCTTAGCCATCGTGCTCTGCGCCGCGGCCGCCACGAAGAAGATCAACAGGATCGTCAGCACGTCCATGTAACTGACCATCCACCGGTCGGTACCCGCATGCGGTGTGCGTCTCGGAACGATTTTCATACGCGCTGTTCGTCCGGTCTCAGGAAGCAGCTCAGGCGCTCTCGGACCAGCGCCGGATGAACGCCGTCATGCAGACAAAGCACGCCCTCGGCGATCATCTCATTGGTTTCAAATTGTTCGGCGACATGCGCCCGGATGCGCTGCGCCGCGGGCAGCAGCAGCAGGTTCGCCAAAGCCAGTCCGTAGATCGTCGAAACGAACGCGGTGCCCGTTCCAGCGGCCACCGACGACAGATTCGCGAACTGCCGCAGCACGTCCATCAATCCGACCACCGTGCCCATTACGCCGATCGTAGGGGCAAATCCGCCCGCCACTTCGAACGCGCGCGCGTCGGTTTCTCCCTGTCTTTCGAGCTGTCGAACTTTCATCTCGAGCGTAGTCTCTAAGTCGGCTCGATTCCGTGCCTCCATCGACCATTGCAGGGACTCGCGCAGAAAAGCGTGCGCAACGGAGGGAATCTGAAGCTCCAGCCCGAGCAGGCCTTTGGCGCGCGCGGTGCGGGATAGAGTGATAATTTCTTCGAGCATCGACTGGCGATTTTCCGCCGTCGATCGTAGCAGGCCTATGGCGGCTCGCGTGGCGCGCACCAGCGCTTGGCGCGGCGTAGTAACCAGCGTCACTCCCAGTGTGCCTCCCAAAACGATCAGCATTCCGGTAGGTTGAAGAAAGCTTCCGATATGGATTCCGGCGCTGGCGATGCCCGCGAGCATGGCTCCTATTGCGATGACGATGCCGCCGAGCATCCACAGATCGATTTTTCTACGTGCCGCCGGTTCGGCTATGTTGATCTGTTGAAGAGCGGGCGCTTGTGCAGACACGTGAAGATGGTTTGCACGCGACTGTCCATTCTTAAGTCGAAGCGGATCAAGGAGTGTCTCTCCAAACCGCCGCCAAGATCTTGCCGATGACGCTTATCTGGCAAGCCAACCCCCAGAACCCTCACCCCTTTTCCTCAATGCCATAGGCCTTCTGCGCCGCGCCTCCGAAGATGGACGTTCGCTCGGCGATCGAGTATTGCTGCGTGGCGCGATGCATCAGGTCGGCCCAGTTCTTATACGTCGTAGCCTCCAGGCACACCGGCCAATCGGACCCGAACATCACCCGCTTGGGACTGAACGCGTCGATCGCGGTATCGATATAAAAGCGGAGCTGCGCTTCAGTCCAGTGCCGATGGTCGGCTTCGGTGACGACACCGGAAACCTTGCACCATATATTTGGACGCTTGGCGATTTCGCGTAAGTTATCACGCCAGGGAAGCACCGCTCCGTCGCGAATGCGCGGCTTGGCGATGTGATCCACAATAAAACGCTGCCGGGGATGACGATCCACGAACTCAATCGCGTAGGGCAGATGGCGGTCGAAGATCAGAATGTCGTAGGCCAGGCCGTGTTTATCGAGCAAAGAAACCCCGGCGTTGAAATCGCCGCCCAGAATATACCGGTCGTCTTTCTCGTCTTGGATGACGTGGCGAACGGCTTTGAGCTTCTTTCGCGACGCGAACTTTTCGATGTCGGCCTCGACGGTAGGCGAGGCTAAAGGCACCCAGCCGACCACGCCGCGAATGAAATTGTACTGGTCGGCGAGCGAGAGCAGCCACTCCGTTTCGCCGATCGTTTGGCGGGCTTGCACGCTGATGGACCCGTCGATTTTCGCGCCCCGCAGCTCTTTATGCAGTTGGTCGGGCAGAAAATCGCGGCGCAGAACCGGGTCGTCAATCCAGCCATATTCGGCGTCGGAATACTTCCAGAAATGTTGATGAGAGTCGAGTCTAAGAGGCATCTTGATTCTCCGGCCGGCCGCTGGGCCAGCTTCGGGTAGAGCATCGAAGTTCAGCGATCAGCGCGGCATCCGCGGGTTGACTGGCCGCCGCCACGTTCTGGCGCACCTGTTCCACCGTCGACATCCCGCTGAGCGTGGTCGATACATAAGGATGCGCGATCGAGAACTGCAAAGCAACATCGCTCGCTCGAACGCAACTTTCGACGATCCGGCGTCCGGCTTCCTTCACTTCGGGCGGCGCGGGATGCCACGACGGAGGACCATCCGGCGTCAGGATGCCCATATGCAGAGGCGATGCGTTAATCAATCCGATGCCGTGCTGTTCGGCAAACGGGGTGAGCAGTTCGTCCATGTCCGTGTTGAGCAGATTGTACCGGCAGTAGGAAAGAATCGCGTCCACCGGCGAGGCCCCGGCGACGCGGCGCAGCATGTTTAATTGCAGCCCGCTGATGCCGATGAATCGTGTCTTGCCTTCGCGTTGAAGCTCGCGCATCGTAGGAATAGCTTCTTCGATGATCTGATTCGCGTCGACGAATTCAATGTCGTGGGCCAGGAACACGTCCAGGTAATCGGTGCGCAAGCGTTTGAGCGATTCGTCGATGCTGGACCTGATTCGCGCGGGGCTGAAATCGAATCGAGCGACGTCGTAGCGGCCGCACTTGGTGGCCAGCACGACCCGATCGCGCCGCCCTGCCAGCGCGGCCCCCAAACGCTTTTCGGCCAGCGTTCGTCCATAATAGGGCGCGACGTCGAAATAGTTGATGCCCAGATCGATCGCGCAGTGGACGGCACGTTCGGCTTCTTGAGAGTCGGTTTCACCGAACTCGTTTCCCAGCGGCGAAGCGCCAAAACCGAGCTTCGAAACCCGCAGTCCGGTGCGGCCCAGCGTCCGGTATTCCATGTCTACTTAGTGTAGTGTGGCGCGCGACAATGCATATCATATTAATATGACGAGACGCGAGCTTCTTCTCCTGGCGATTGCGGTCCCCGCGTTTGGTGAATTTTGGAATGAAAAAAAACCCGAAGACTGGACCGACGCGGAGATTCAGGAATTGTTGACCCGTTCTCCCTGGGCGAAAGAAGGGGTGGTCAGCGTATTCGGAGGCACAGGCGGGTCGCTTTTGAATCGCAACGGCGCGATGAACCGGTCGGGGAACATGTCGAGCAGCGGCAGGCAGAGAACCAATACCACGCAGACGCAAAGCGGCGATGCGCCCGACCTTCGGTACAAAGCCATTGTGCGCTGGCAGTCGGCGTTGCCGATTCGTGAGGCTCTGAAAGAGAAGTCGATGGCCGGCGTCGAGGACAACTATATTATTGCGGTGGTCGGCGACCTGGCAATGGCCGATCCGGATGCCGACGAAGCGCAGCGCGCAGCCAGGCTCGACATGATGAAGGAGTACACCAAACTCGACCGCAAAGGCGGCTCGATTCCGCTGGTGAACATCGAGCCGGTGAAAAAACTCGGCACGCTGTTCTATTTTCCCCGAGCCGAGCCGATCAAGGACGGGCAGGTGATGTTCACGACCAAGATGGGGCCCGTTGAGGTGAAGTGCAAGTTCACGGTCAAAGAGATGAAGTATCGCGGGAAGCTCGAGCTGATAGAGTCTCCAGTTGTTCGGGGAACACGGCGTAGCCGGAGGGCGGGGGAAACATCTGTTCGAGAGCCATCAGACGTTTGCGCAAGTAGCGGCTGGGCAGTTGGCGCGGACCGGTATCGACGTCGATGTCGCAGCAGATGCCGTGCAGATAAAGCGTCAAAGTATCGATGAAAGACTGGCGGGCATACTCACGAAAAGTTTTGCTGTTTTTGACCGCGCCTCCGCGGGAATTTTGAACGCGGCGCAGGGTTTGTTTCAAGCGCCAGCTGGGCTCATCGACCTCGCCGTGGGCGTCGGCGTTTAGTTCTTCGCGCAGCACGCGCCCGTAGGCGGATTCCATATCGTTGGACCAATGTTCGCCGGCGAGCGTCGCGAGCAGGTGGTAGAAGCGATAGTGGTACTCGGCCACTTCCTGGTCTTTCAGCGCGAAGGCCAGCACGGTTTCATCGCCAAGGCGAAGCTGGGTCGAAGTCGAAATCTTGCCCTCCGGAGGCTTTTCGACGGTGATGAAATCCGGCGCGGGAGTTTTGGAACGGCTTCCATTGCCTCGTTCCAGATACGGCACCAGAAGGATCGAAATCCTGGGGAGCGCGGCCGTCATCGCGGGCGGAAGCGCGGCGATGGGCTCCCGCAGGTATTCCTTTAAATCGTCCTCGCTCATCGGAACGGAGGCGCAGAAATAGGAAAAAGTATTGCTGAGCGGGATCATTTCGCTGCGGAAACGCTCTGCGAACTGGCGGACGCTCAGTCTGTTTAGGTCGAGTTGAGCCGGCATTGATTGGCTGCACACTATTCTATCCTGTAACGCCGTAGGGCCACGTTGTGTGGTGGCCCGTCGCGGCGATTCATACATCGTCTGCGCTGACCGCTCCCGAAGGTCACGGCTCCAAAAACGCCGAATTTGTCGCTAATGGAGCCGCGACCACCGGGAGCGGTCAGATTCCAGCCTGCATCACAACTGCGGCTGTAAGAATCAGTCCTGCCTCAGCGCTTCCGACGGCTGGATGGAAACCGCGCGACGTGCGGGGATGAATCCGGCGATCGTAGCGACGATTCCGATTAGAAAGATGGCGGTTGTAATCGACATGGTGTCCATTGGCCGGACTCCGTAAAGAACCGGCGCGATGATGCGGGCGCATGCCGCGTAGACGGCGGTACCGAGAACTAATCCGGGGCCGACGCTCAGCAAAACGTCTCGGGAAATCATTTCAATCACGTGCCCGGGGCGAGCGCCGAGAGCCATGCGGATGCCAATCTCGCGGGTCCGTCGGGCGATCGAATAGGCGAGCATCCCGTAGAGTCCGATCGCGACTAAGACGGCGGAGGCGACGGCGAATACCGACGCTAGGGCGGCGATGAGTCGCTCCTGCCAGAGCGAGGTTTCGATGTCCTGCTCCATGGTGGCGACTTCAGAAGGAGCAAGGCCGGGACCGATGCTCGCGAGCATGGAGCGGAGTTCGGCAATCACCGTGCCGGGCTCAATTCGCGTTCGCACATACAGGGCGAAGCCGTAGAAGGCCTGTTTGGACTGTTCCATGGGAAGGTAAAAGATGGGCGGCGATTCCTCCCGCATCGATCGGAACTTGATGTCGTTGACCACGCCTACGATGTGATAGATCGCCACTGCCGTGGTATTCATTCCATCGCCGAAAGTTTTTCCGAGGGGATCCATTTTAGGAAAAAATCGCGCCGCGAAGCTCTTGCTTACAATCACGGGAATCGGTTTCGAAGCGGTTTGATCGGCGGGCTCGAATCCGCGTCCGGAGATGACGCGCATTCCGACGTTTGCAAAATGTCCGATACTCACCCGGCTGGCGGTGGTATTGAGAAAATCCGAATAATGAATAGCGGTGCCGGTGGGGGCCACAGTCATTTTCATTCCGAATCCCCTCATTTGCGGAAAGCCGGTGAAGCTCACTCCTTCGACGCCATTAAGACCTTGGGCTCGCCGGACGATTTGATCGAGGAGGTCGTTCGCTTCTGCTTCTTTGATGCCGGCCATCTCCGGGCGTACCATCATCACGATGAGATTTCGCCGCTCCTCGCCAAGATCCGCGGAGCGCAGTTGATTGAGGGTTCGCACCAGGGCGGCGCCCCCGATCAGCAACATGGTCGAGAGGGCGACCTGCAACGCGACTAACGCAATTCCTCCTTTGGACCGGCGCCGGCGAGCACCGCCGCGTCCCATGAGACCCGTCAGATCCGCACGGAATAAATGCAGAGCCGGGACGATGCTCATGGCGAGCGCGGTTACGATACAGGCTCCGGCGGCAAACGCGAGGACGCGCGCATCCGGCGCCAGTTCGAGAGTGGAGGGCCGGCGGGATGGCAGGAACGAGAGCAGTAGAGGTCCTCCCCACCGAGCGACCAACATCGCTCCGGCCGCGCCCAGCAGGGAGAGAACCAGTGCGTCTGTCATCAATTGTGAGGCGACGACTAAGCGTGTCGCGCCCAGGCTGAGGCGGACTGCGATTTCTTTTCTGGCCGCCTCGCCGCGGGCGAGCATGAGCCCGGCGATGTTCGCGCAGACCAGGAGGAGCAGCGCGCCGACCGCTCCCATCAGCACCTTGACGGCTACAGCGAATTGCTTGCGCAGAGTCGAGATTCCGCGAGAGACGGGCTGAAGGTCCAGCCGGATCGCATTACGACTGGCGAGATAGTCCTGCTTTTTTTGTCCAGTCAACGGCGGAGATAGGTTCTCGATTTCCGCATCGACGAGTCCTGCGTGGAGGGTTTGCAGCTCGGCGTTCGCCTGTGCGAGCGGAACGTTGGGCTTCAGACGGAAGAAAATCTGAACGGGCGCGCCGAAGACCACCAGGCCGGGAGTCCACAGCCGGTAGGCGTCGACTGGAATGGCGACATCGGGACCGCTTTCGACGTCCAGGCCGCGGAAGCTGCGCGGCATCACACCGATGATCTTGAAAGGAACGCCGCGAAGACGAATCGTCTCCCCCAGCACGTTCGAGCGGCCACCAAACTCGCGCTGCCAGAAGGAGTGGCTGAGCACGACCGCATAAGGCATGCCCGTGCGATTATCTTCCTCGACGATGGTTCTGCCGATTTCGGCATGTGCCCCGAGCGCGTGATAGTAGTTGCCCGAAACGGTTTGGGCCACGACGTTTTCCACGTGCGCTCCGGTTTGGAAGGACATCTCCAGCTCTCCGGCCGAAAATACTTCGCTGAAACTGGTGGCGCGCTGTTCGAGAAGAGGCCTATAGAAATCGGCAAACTCGGGGATGATCGAGCGGAAACCGCTGGGGTGCACCTCCTCCATGCGGACGAGCTGTTCCGGGTGGTCGACGGGAAGGTCGCGGAGGAGGACGACGTCGACGGCGGTGAAGATCAGGGTGTTGGCTCCGATTCCGAAGGCGAGCAGGAGGATGATTACGGCGGAGAAGGCGGGGTTGCGGGTCAGGGTGCGCAGGGAATAGTGGAGGGTGCGCATGGCGTTATTTTACGAAAAATTACGCCGGGTGCTGTGGCCGGGCGATCGGTTTTGAGGCAGATTCAAAGGGGTGAATTTCTCGGAAAAGGTGGGACTCGCATGTCTTGCCCCACATCGCGACCTCCCGGAGCAGTCACCCCCCTAAGCCCCCAATAATCTCTCTAGAACCGCGCACATAGAGAATAAGGTCCCCGCGCAATTAACATTTCTCCGCCCATACTTAAACAGAGGACCGATCCGGCACAAAGATGAAAAAAGTAATTTACGCTTCACAGCGCAATGACCCCGGCGTTAAACTAACGCCAATCTAACGCCAAATGCCAAAATTTCTCACCAACAAACCCCTGCGCCACCTCCTCGCCTCGCCGCGGATTTTACCCCTGGGCGAAAAGTGGGGACAGCCCGCTCTGTCCACGCGGCGCAGTGGGATTTGCGGCTTGTGCTGGTGATGAGAGCCACTTTTCGCAGGTTTCATCGCTGAATAAGGCGAGACACGTCGACACGAATGTCGACGCGGCACGCCTGGAGGCGCGCGCCACACACACACACTATTTTGATAGGTTTTCGTACCACTTCAGGTTGGTGGTGGCGGAGCCGATGCAGGCCAAGTCGATCTTGTGGTCGGCGTTTAGGTCGATTGCGGTGCAGGCTGCGGCGGCCATGGTGCCGGCGTCCAGGACTTGGCGGAGCCAGTGGCCTTTAACGTTGGTGTAGATCAGGACCAGATATGGTTTGCCGCGCATGCCGGCTACGATCTGATCTCGTCCAGTGTGGTTCAGGTCGGCGGTCAGGATGGTGTGGGCGTCTAAAAGGGTATCGTCGATTTCTTCGCGATGGCCGCCGGTGTAGACCACGACTTTATTGCCGTGCCAGGGTTCGATGGCGGCTAGGAATCGCTGCTTGCCTAAGTGTCCGACGGCTACGTCGCTTGAGCCGGGGTTGCCTTTCGAGATTTCTGTCCGGGTCCATTGGTTTTTGGCGTAGTGGTAGAGGTCGATGCCGGAGAAGGAGCAGGTTAGAATCGAGTCGCGGCCTTTCGCGTCCCAATCGACGATGGTGACGCCGTGCTGGACGCCTTCGTTTTCGGTGCTGATCAACGTACGCTTCCATTCGCCGGGGCGGTAGAAGACTAGGGGCACGTGGTCGCGGTAATCGGGGGCTACTGCGTTTGGACCTAGCAGAGGGGCGTTGACGAAGACGGTTGAGCCATCGAAATTTGCGGTTCGGATGCGGTGGGAGGTGGGGAGGCGGTCGATTTCGGTTAGGGTCCAGGGCTGGCGGGGATCTCCGTTGGGCTTGAGGACGGCGACTATTCCTTTGCTGTTGGCGTAGACCATCGAGAAGCCGTAGGCCAGGACGATTTGATTGTCTGCAATCGCGAGATTGATCATACCGGTGAGACCGGAGGCGATTACGTGGCGTTCCCAGGTGGGGTTTTCGTACCAGACTAGCTCGTTCATTTGAGTCGCTAGGGCGATGAGGTCGGGTTTGCCGTCGTGGTTCAGATCGGCGGCGACTACCTGGTAGCCTCCTTTGAGGCCGGTGGCGATTACGTGTTCTTTGAAGTCGGCGGTTAGCAGAGAAGCGAGTAGCAGGATGGGGATCATTTTATTTTGAAATCCCAGACTTGGGTGTTGATGGATTCGAGGCCTTCTGTGTATTCGACCAGCGCGTATTCGCCGGGGTCGAGGTCTTTTTCGGGCCAGATTTTATAGACGTTGTCGCCTTCCTGCTTCTTGAACGTTTCGATTTCCTTGAACTCCTGCTGGATTTCTTTAGTCACGGGGATCATGTGAATATTTTCTACGACGCGCGCGCCTTTTTTGGTCGGCGTGAGTTTCACCAGGGCGAAGCGCTCGACATCGGAGAGGCGGAAAAAGAACTCCGGGCGGCGGTCGTCGATCTCCTTGGGAGCGGTATCGCCGTCGATTTCGAGAGTCGCTTTGCCGACTACCATCGGCACGGGCGACAACGCCTTCAGAATTTGGCGCCGCTTGTCGGTGACGACCTTCGACTCGGCTACCTTGACGGGTTCGAGCTTTTCATTATGGATGTAGTAGACGCCGGGCTGTTCGGGGATTTGCTCGACTTCGCGGGCGGCGAGCTTCTCCGCTTTATCTTCCTCGGCTTGAGCTTTGGCGTCGGCTTTGAGATCTTCCTCATGCTGCGCGGCTTCTTTTTTTGTGCGGGCGAGGTCGATGAGATCGAGCGGAAGTTCTTCCCACTCGCCTCGTTCGGAGCTGAGATAACGGACGCGGTCGGGGAGGACTTTATATTCGGCGGTCAATTGATAGGTGCCGTCTTTCAAGTAGAGGCGGACGATTTCAGCGGGCGCGGCGAGAAGAAAAAAAGCCATGAAAAGCGACAACATGTGCACCTGCCCTTATTATGGAGGAATGCGCTATCGAACACTTGGACGCACTGGCATTGAAGTAAGTGACATTGGATTTGGGGCCTGGGGGATCGGCGGGAAGCAATGGATCGGCGGGTCGGATGAGGAGTCCCGGGCGGCGCTGAATCGGGCGCTGGAGCTGGGGGTGAATTTTATCGACACCGCGCTGGCTTATGGCGACGGGCATAGCGAGGAGATTGTCGGAGAGGTCCTGAGGGCGGCGAAGGGGCGGGTTTATGTTGCGACCAAGGTGCCTCCGATGAATCAGAAATGGCCGGCTAGGGCGGGGATCGGGATTGAGGAGGTTTTCCCTTACGACTATGTGATCGAGTCGACGGAGAAGAGTTTGCGGAATTTGAAAATGGACGCGGTCGATTTACAGCAGCTGCATGTTTGGAATTCGGAGTGGACTGGCCGGGACGAATGGAAGAGGGCGTTCGAGGATTTGAAGAAGTCGGGGAAGGCGAAGGCGGTGGGGGTTTCGCTGAATGCGGGGGATCCGGATTCGGGGTTGGAGCTGATTAAGACGGGGCTGTGCGATACGGTGCAGGTGGTTTTTAACATTTTCGATCAGGCTCCGAATGCGCGGCTGCTGCCGCTGGCGCTGGAGCATCGCGTGGGTGTGCTGGCTCGGGTGCCGCTCGATGAGGGGGCGCTGACGGGGACGATTACGGAAGACACAGTGTTCGAGAAGGGCGAGTTTCGCGACTGGTACTTTCGGGGGCGGGACCGGAAACGGGAAGTGGTGAAGCATGTGGACGCGCTCAAGAAAGATTTGGAGGGGGTCGAGGGGTCGCTGCCGGAGATTGCTTTGCGGTATTGCTTGTCGCATCCGGCGGTTTCGACGGTGATTCCGGGGATGAGGAAGGTGCGGACGGTGGAATCGAGCTGCTCGGTTTCGGACCTGGGAGGGTTGCCCAAGGACGTCCTTGCGAGGCTCGAAAAACACGCGTGGGTTAAAGATTATCACTCGTGAGGATCGGGCTGCATACGTTCATCTCCGGAGGTTTGGAGCGGGCGGCGATCAGGGCGGGGGAGTTGGGCGCGAACACGTTCCAGATATTTTCGTCGAGCCCGCGGATGTGGAAAGCGTCGGTGCCTAGCGCGGTTGCGATCGAGCTGCTGAACGTCTTTCGGAAGAAATACGATTTGACGCCGCTGGTGATACACGACAATTATTTGATCAATCTTGCGTCGTCGAATGAAGTGATCCGGAGGCAATCGATCGAGGCGTTTCGCGGAGAACTGGTGCGCGCGATCGCGATTGGCGCGGAGTACCTGGTGGCGCATCCTGGGAATTACAAGGGGCAGACGGTCGAAGAAGGGATTTTTCATTTCCTCAACGGCGTGATGGAGGCGGCGAGTGGGCTGGTTTTCGAGAAGCTGATGCTGCTGCTCGAGTGCACGGCGGGGGCGGGCTGCCAGATTGGAGGGCGGTTCGAAGAGCTGGAGGTGATTCGCCAGTACGCGGCGCAGATGACGCATTTGCCGATTGGGTTCTGCCTGGATACGTGTCATCTGCTGGTGTCGGGATATAACGTTGCGACCGCGGAGGGTTTGAGGAGGACGGTCGCGGAGGCGGATGCGATTCTGGGCCTTGAAAATGTGCACGTGATTCATGCCAACGATTCGAAGGCGCCTCTGGGATCGCACGTCGACCGGCATGAACACATCGGCCAAGGTTATATTGGATTAGACGGGTTTCGCCGCATTCTCACCCATCCGAAGCTTCGCAATAAAGCCTTCATTCTTGAGACGCCGGGGGACAACGAAGGCGACGAGCAACGCAATCTCGACACACTTAAAATCGCTATGGAAGAAAAAGTCTACGACCACAATCAAATCGAGCTGAAGTGGGAGGCGCGGTGGAAGGACTCGACGCTTTATCACGCGGAGCAAGGCTCGTCTAAGAAAAAATATTACGTGGTGGAGATGCTTCCGTATCCCAGCGGACGGCTGCACATGGGGCACGTACGCAACTACGCGATCGGCGATGCGCTGGCCCGGTACATGTGGATGCGCGGGTACAACGTGCAGCATCCGATGGGGTGGGACGCGTTCGGATTGCCGGCGGAGAATGCCGCGATCAAGGGCGGCGCGCATCCCCGCGATTGGACGCTCGCGAAAATCGCGGAGATGAAGCGGCAGATGAGCCGCATGGGCTTCGCTTATGACTGGAGCCTGGAAATAACGACCTGCGAGCCGGAATATTATCGCTGGAATCAGTGGTTTTTTTTGAAGATGCTGGAGCGGGGGCTCGCGTATCGCAAGAAGGCGCTGGTGAACTGGTGTCCGGAATGCGGAACGGTGCTGGCGAATGAGCAGGTGGTCAACGGGTGCTGCTGGAGGCATGAATCGACGCCGGTGGAGCAGAGAGCGCTGGAGCAATGGTTCTGGAAAATTACCGATTACGCGGATGAGCTGCTGCGCGATATCGACGAGAAGCTGGAGGGCCGGTGGCCCGACCGGGTGTTGTCGATGCAGAGGAATTGGATCGGCAAATCGGTGGGGTCGGAGATTGATTTCAAGCTCGAAGGGTCGGACGAAAAGATTCGCGTGTTCACCACGCGGGTCGATACGATTTACGGCGCGACTTGCGTGATTCTGGCGCCGGAGCATCCGCTGGCGCAGAAGCTTTTGGATGATGCGGGGCGGGCGCGGGCGAAGGAGATGATCGATGCGCGGGCGAATGCGGGTCCTGGGGATGTCATGAAGGACGGCGCGCCTACCACGGGGTTCGTGATTAATCCGTACAGCGGCGCGAGGCTGCCGGTGTGGATCGGGAATTTCGTATTGATGGAGTATGGGACCGGCGCGATCATGGCGGTTCCGGCGCACGATGAGCGGGATTTCGAGTTTTGCACCACGTTCGGGCTGCCGGTCGTGCCGGTGATTCGGCCGGCGGAGGGTGAACGTACGCTGCCGTTCTTAGAGGACGGCATTGTCGAGAATTCCGGCGAGTATTCGGGGATGACCAGCGCGGAGGCTCGGCGGCAGATGAATTTGCGGGCGGAGCGCGAGGGCTTCGGCAAGGCTGCCATCACGTTTCGCATCAAAGATTGGGGGATTTCGCGGCAGCGCTACTGGGGCACTCCGATTCCGGTGATTCATTGCGCAAAGTGTGGGGTGGTTCCGGTGCCGGAAAAGGATCTGCCGGTGGAGTTGCCTTACGACGTGAAGTTCACTGGCAAGGGACGTTCTCCTCTGGCCGAGAATCCCGAGTTCATGAACGTGAAGTGTCCTCAGTGCGGCGGGGATGGGCAGAGGGAGAGCGACACCATGGATACGTTCGTCGATTCGTCATGGTACTTCTATCGCTACTGCGATCCGCATAACGACCGGGCTCCGTTCGATTCGGCGAAGGTCGCGCGGTGGTTCGAGATCGATCAATATATCGGCGGCGTCACGCACGCGATTCTGCACTTGATTTATTCGCGATTTTTTACCAAGGTCATGCGCGACCTGGGGTTGATCGCGAACGACGAACCAGCGGCGAACATGTTCACGCAGGGGATGGTGCTGGGCAACGACGGCACGGCGATGTCAAAGTCCAAGGGCAACGTGGTCGACCCGGAGGAGATGGTCGATAAGTACGGCGCGGACACCTGCCGGTTGTTCGTGCTGTTCGCGGCGCCTCCGGAAAAAGACATGCCCTGGATCGAGGCAAGCGTCGGCGGGCAGCGCAGGTTTCTGGAGCGGGTGTGGAAATTTGTGACCCGGAATATCGGTCGCGAGGCGGGCGCGGGCGATCCGGCGGCGGACCGGCGCGCGCTGCGGAAGCTGCATCGGACGATTCATAAGATGACCGACGATTTCAGCAACCGGTGGCATTTCAATACTTCGATTGCGGCGCTGATGGAGTTGATTAATACTTTGACGGACGAAGAGGCGGGGCTCTCGCGAGCGGCGCTGGATCAGATTCTGCCGTCGCTGGTTTTGCTGCTCGGTCCGTTTGCGCCGTATATGGCCGAGGAACTATGGGAGCAGTTGGGGCGGACGGGTCCGGTGTTCAAGCAGGCGTGGCCTGCTTACGACGAGTCATTAGAAAAAGAAGACGCGGCGGACGTGGTGTTGCAGGTGAACGGAAAGGTCCGCGGGCGTCTTTCGATGCCGTTCGGCGCTGCGAAAGAAGAGCTGGAGCGGCTGGCGCTGATCGATCCGAAGACGCAGGCGTCGATCAGCGGCAAGCAGGTGGTGAAGGTGATCGTGGTGCCGGATAAATTAGTCAACATCGTCGTAAAGTAAGGGATGTACGATGATCCCGGTGGAAGAATACTGACGACCGTTTACCGTCCCGGCAAGACACGTCGACACGAATGTCGACGCGGCACGCCTGGAGGCGCGCGCCACCGAAAGCCTCATGTTACTAGGGTCTTAGGCATCCATTGCTGAAAAGGGCCGCACCCGGTGCCGGCCCTTACTTTGGATTATTGAACCGCGACCGTCGCACCGGTCTGCGAATTCACGTTGTTCACGGTGATCACCAGCGGCAGGGCACTGCCGGTGACTCCGGCGGGCACCTGAATATTCACCTGCATGACGCCGGTAACCAGCCCCGGAGCCGCGCCAGCGAACTGGACCGTTGCCGGAACACCATTAATCGTCGCCGTGACCCCGGAGATTTTATACAACGTGGTTCCGGTCGGAGTAACGGTGCCGGTGGTGCTCACCGGACCGGTCTGGCCTCCTCCCGTCATGTACACCGCGATGACGGAGCCTACGGTGGCGGGCGTAGTCGAAATATTCTGACCGCCGATCACGAGGCCGGTGGAAGGTCCGTTCAGCGTGCCGTTCTGGTTCAGGACGGAAGCCTGTCCGACGCCGGTCGAGCTATCCGTATAGATGCCCGGAGCCTGGTTCGCAACCGACTGCTGAATTACGGCCGATTGCTGGTTCTGGTAAATCACCGAGACGTTGGTGGTGGCGCGGCCGGCGATCTCGTACGGCACGATCACGTTGATTTGCGTCGGTGAAACGTAGATGGGCGTGCCGGGAGTCGAGTCGAACAGCACCTGGACTCCGGCGAGAGTGTTGTTTAAAGTGCCGCCGGTTCCGACGGTGAAGGTGGTAGCCGCGGCCGGTCCCAGGTTCGTGCCTTTGATGGTAATCAGCTCGCCCGGCGAAATCGGACCCAGTGTCCCGCTCGCCGAGTTGGTGATGCTGGCCGGCTGCGGCGTCACGGCGGGAGTCACCGCGACGGTCACCGGAATATTGATCGGCGTTTGTCCAGAGGGCGTGATGGTAACCGTCCCATTCAGGGTTTGCGCCGTTGTCAGCGCGGACGGCACTATCGAAACTGTTACCGCCAGGGGCGAGCCGGACGTGCCGGTCGACCCATTGGCGGGAGAAACCGAAAGGTACGGATTGTTCGTGGTTATCGTGATTGGAACCGCGCCTCCCGTGCTGGTGACGTTTAGCGTCTGCGAAGCCGGCGCCGTGCTGCCCAGTTGATAGCTGAAGCTGAGCGCCGTCGGCGAGGTGGCCGGGTTCGTCGAAACCGTGACCGTTTGCGCGGCGGTAACGGTGAGACTGACCGGGATGGTCACCGTCGAGGTAGCCGCGTTCAGGAATTTCACGATGATATTGCTGGTGTATGTCCCCACCGACAGCGTATTCGGAGCCACGCTGGCTGTAATCGTGCCGGTCGCGGTGCCGCTCAAAGGAGTTACCTGGAGCCAGCTTCCGCCGGTGACCGGCTGTACGGATGCCGTGAATCCGGTGGTGCCACCGGTTGCCGTCAAAGTAATGGTCTGCGTAGGCGGAGCCGCGGTCGCGCCCTGGGGCGACGTGAAGGTCAGAGAAGTCGGCGAGGATACCACCGTGGTGTTCGTCGAGACCGTCAATACCACCGGAAGCGTGAAAGTCCCGCTGGGCAGATTGGCGTTACTATTGGCGTTAATCGTAATGGAGCCGTTGTAGACGCCCACCGGCAATCCAGTTGGATTGATTACGACCTGGATATACTCCTGTCCCGGGCCTTGCGAATTTCCCAACGACAACCAGGGCTGGGGAGAACCCGGCGTGGACGCGAAGGCCGAATAGGCCAGCGACGATCCGTCAGTGCTCCCGATGTAAATCCTATTGTTGGATATGACCGGGCAGCTATTCTCGCAGAGGGTCGCGGTAACCACGCCGAAGCCGCTGCTCGGAGCAATGGTTAACAGCGGCGTCGGGGCGATGTCCACGGTCACCGGAATGTTCACGGAAGTGTTCTCATTCGAGCTGCCGTTGTTATAGGTCACAATGACGGTTCCGGTGCAGAACCCGGCGGTCATACCGGCTCCATTCACGCTGATGGTGAGCGTTGCCGGAGTCACGTTCTGATTCGCCGAAACACCCAGCCAGGTGGCGGTGGGACAGTTGCTTCCCGTCATTTGGATCGCGGACGCACTGAATTGGACCGTTCCGGGGCTGGACAGAATCACTTGCTGGGATTGAACGGCGGGAGAGGAGACCGTCGTCTCATAGCTGAATAACAGCGCGTCCGGGGCTGCATAGATCGTGGTGGTAGCGGACGTAACGGTCACGGAAACGTTGATTTGGACGCTGTATAAGCCAAAATCGCTGTTGTTCGGGGTCACTGTCACCGTCCCGGTGTAAGGGGTCGTGCTGACGTTCAGGCCGGACGGATTTACAAAGATGGTAAGAGTGGAATTCGACGAAGTGGTGCCGCTGGTGGGCGATACCGAAAGCCACGATTGATTGGTCTGCGCCTGGTAGGGAACACTGCTGCCGTTGGAACTCGATAACTGTACCGATTGCGATTGCGTAACCGTGCTTCCGAAAGGAACCGTGAAGCTCAGATTATTATTGTTCACGGTGATGATACCGTTGTTGCTGACCACTAGCGTCACTGGCACCGAAACCGCTGTGCCTCCCGCGGTCGGCGCAATGTTAAGGTTGGTCACGTAGGTTCCCGCGGGCAGCCCCACGACCTGATTGGTCAGCCCCAGACTGATCGACTGTGGAGTCGTCGTCGCTAAGCCGCCGCTTTGTGGATTAATCGCCAGCCAATTGGTGGTGAGCACGGGTCCTGAAACCGCTTGCGCGGTGATCTGGTAATTGAGGCTCCCGCTGTTGGTCGAAATCATTAACTGTTGGGTCAGCGAGGGGACCGTCCCGGAGCCCGCCTGGAACACAAAATTGTTGAGCGGCGTCCCGGTAATATTCAGCGCCGCGCCCTGAGTCACGGAGAGCGTTACCGGTATGGTGGTGGAATCGCCCGTCGTGGTGCTTTGAATGGTGAGCAACCCGTTATAGGTACCGGTCGACAGGCTCGACGCGTTCACGGAAACGGAGAAACCGGGGGAGCTGCTGTTTGTGGGAATGCCCGAAGTATTTGTGACCAGCAGCCAGTTCACACCAGTGGAGGTCGAAGGCGTGACATTGTAGGTCAGTGCCTGCCCGCTGCTCGAAACTGTCACGGGAATCGACGTCGGATTACCGAAGGAATTGCCCTGAATCGCGCTGAAGGTCAGGTTCGCGGGACTCGCCGTCAGCAACGAGGGCGTACCCACGGTCAGGGACACCGGATAGCTGATCTGACTCGACGGCAGGTTGTTAACCTCGATCAGAATGTTTGCTTGCACCGTTTGCCCTTGAACCAGGCCAGTGGTGTTTACCTGCACCGGAAGAGTGGCGGGCGTGTTTGGAAAGGGCACTACATTGCCGCTGGGAGTGCCGTTAACCTTGAGCCAAGTCTGGCCCCCAGGTACGGTGACGACGATCGTGGTTGGGTCAATACTGGTGCTGATCGACAGATTCTGGACTGCCTGCGCGCCTCCACTTTGAACCTGGAAGTTCATGCCCCCGGCCGGTGAAGTCGTGATCGTCTGTCCAGCCGCTGTGTCGGAAAGACCCAGGCCAAGCAGGCACAACGCGGTGCCAAACATAAACATTCTATGGTGATTCATCAAAATTCTCCACATTCCGGGCTTCATAAACAGCAATCGATTCTCCAAATTCAGTGTACACTGAAACAAATTATGGCAAAGATGTTTTAGTGTGAGCCTGTGCCAGACACGAAGGTCCGACGATAAGATAGTGTTAGCCCCATGTTTGTTTCGGATGAAATTGCGATTCGCGCCGCCGGACTTGCGAAGTCCTATCGCTCCGGCGACTCCGAGCTGGTCATTTTCTCGGGGCTGGACTTCAGCGTCGCGCGCGGCGAGCGGCTGGCGCTGGTGGGCGAATCGGGTGCGGGTAAGAGTACGCTGTTGCATCTGCTGGGCGGTCTGGACAGGCCGACGGAGGGTGCGATATACTTCGGGCATAAAGATATTTGCAAGCTCCCACCAGGCGAGCTGGCCGATTTCAGGAACCGGGAGTTGGGTTTTGTCTGGCAGATTCACACATTACTCGCCGAGTTCACGGCTCTTGAGAACGTGATGATGCCGCTCCTCATCCGCGGGCAAGCTCGGGATCAGGCGGAGCCGGTTTCCCTCGCGCGGCTCGATGAGGTGGGTCTTAAAAATCGCGCCACGCATCGCGCGGGAGAATTATCGGGCGGGGAGCAGCAGCGCGTCGTGCTGGCCCGCGCCCTGGTCGGCGATCCCCAGGTCCTGTTGGCCGATGAGCCCACCGGAAGCCTGGATTACCGGACCGGGGAGATGATCATGGGATTAATCGAAGATCTGCACCGTACCCGGAATCTTACTTCGATCCATGTAACGCACAATTTGAATTTCGCACGGCGTGCGGACCGGGTGCTTGCGCTCGATCGCGGGCAGCTGTGCGCCGTTGAGGGAGCCGCATCCGATGTTTGAGCAGTACACACAGGAAGCCCGGACAGCGGTTTTCTTGGCGCGCAAGGAAGCTGGAGCGCTGGGTGCGCCTGAGATCGCCGGTGAACATTTGTTATTAGGCTTGCTGAGAACCGACGCGGGAATTGAGAACGCTCTTCCCGGTCCGGAAGCGGTCCAACGAATTCGCGAAAAGATCGAGCAGCAGCGCGCCGACGGAGAAAGACTGCCCGATTCGGTTGATATGCCCGTGAGCGGCGATTGTCAGCGGCTGCTGCGGGCCGTGGCCAGGAAAGCCAGGAAGCTTCACCAGCCGTGCATCGGAACCGAGCAACTTCTTATAGGTCTGCTGCATCAAGAGGAGTGCCAGGCCGCGCAGATTCTTCGGGAACAAGGTTTTAAATTGAAGAAATTCCGGAGCCAGCCGGCTCCTTTGAATCCGTCCGATTTCGAATAGAGCAGGAATTATGTTTGAACGTTATACCGAAAAGGCTCGCCGGGTCATCTTTTTCGCCCGGTATGAAGCCAGCCAGTTCGGCAGTCCGTGCATTGAGACCGAACATCTGTTGCTCGGGTTGCTGCGCGAGGATAAAGCCCTCGCCAACCGCTTCCTTCGCTCGAGCGCGTCCGTCGAGTCGATTCGTAAGCAGATTGAAGCGCACACCACGCTGCGGGAGAAGGTGTCGACTTCGGTCGATCTTCCTTTGAGCCACGAGTGCAAGCGCGTGCTCGCCTATGGCGCCGAGGAGGCCGAGAGGCTGAATCACAAGCACATTGGAACCGAGCATCTTTTGTTAGGCCTGCTGCGCGAGGAAAAGTGCTTCGCTGCCGATATATTGCATGAGCGCGGCCTGCGCCTTTCGCAGGTGCGCGAGGAGATAGCTCGTTCGAGCTCTGAAAAAATGTCCTCCAATCGCCCCAAGGAAAGCTCTCTACTCTCAGAGTTCAGCCGCGATCTGACCCAAGCCGCGATGGACGGCCTGCTCGATCCTTTGATCGGACGCGACTATGAACTCGAACGTGTGGTGCAGATCCTCTGCCGCCGCACCAAGAACAACCCTGTGCTGATCGGCGAGCCCGGCGTCGGTAAAACTGCCATCGTCGAAGGCTTGGCGCAGCGCATCGCCGACGGGGACGTGCCCAGCTTTCTGGCGGATAAGCGCATCCTCGCGCTCGATCTGTCGCTAATCGTCGCCGGGACGAAGTATCGAGGGCAATTCGAAGAGCGCCTG
This sequence comes from Bryobacterales bacterium, assembly GCA_963698105.1. Classification (GTDB taxonomy): domain Bacteria; phylum Acidobacteriota; class Terriglobia; order Bryobacterales; family Bryobacteraceae; genus Palsa-187. Next base: position 843,723 of record CAVOPN010000009.1, on the reverse strand, counting down.
AAAACCATCATGAAAGAGCTGATGGAGAATCAGAACGCCATCATCTTTATAGACGAGCTGCACACGCTGGTCGGCGCAGGCTCGGCCGAAGGCTCGCTCGATGCCGCGAATATCCTGAAGCCTGCTCTTTCGCGCGGCGAAATTCAGTGCATTGGCGCGACGACGCCTTCTGAATATCGCAAGTCCATCGAAAAGGATCGCTCGCTCGAACGGCGCTTCCAGGCGGTAAAGGTTCCGCCTCCGAACGAGGCGGACGCGATTCGAATTTTGTTCGGCATCAAGGAACGCTACGAGAAATTCCACGCCGTCTCCTACACCGACGAGTCCATCGAAAACGCCGTCTACACATCGACCCGCTTTATTCCGGATCGGTTTTTGCCGGACAAGGCTATCGATTTGATTGACGAGGCGGGGGCGCGCGTGAAGCTTCGCCAGACGACTCTGCCCGGCGAAGTCGCCGACATTCAGAAGCGCATCAAGTTCATCGTTCACAGGATGGAAAACGCCATCGCCAATCACGAGTTCGAAAAAGCGCGCTTCTATTCCGATGAAGAACGCAAGGAGCGCGAGAACCTTCGCCAGCTCCGCGAGAAATATAATCTCGACGATACTTCGACCGGCATCGTCACCAAAGACGATATCGAGGACGTAGTCGCCCGCTGGACCGGCGTGCCGATGACCGCCATCCGCGAAGAGGAAGTCGCCAAACTCCTGCGCATTGAGGGCGAGTTGCATCGCCGCATCATCAGCCAGGAGAAAGCCATCTCCGCGCTCTCCCGAGCCATTCGCCGCTCACGCGCGGGCCTGAAATCGCCTAAGCGCCCCGCAGGTTCGTTCCTGTTCCTGGGCCCCACCGGCGTCGGTAAAACCGAAGTCGCCCGCGCCCTCGCCGAGTTTCTCTTCGGCAGCGAGAAATCGCTGATCCGCTTCGATATGTCGGAGTTCATGGAGAAGCATTCGGTCTCGAAGCTGATCGGCTCGCCTCCCGGCTACGTCGGCTATGAGGAAGGCGGCCAGCTCACCGAACGCGTGAAGCGAGCGCCTTATTCCATCATCCTGCTGGACGAAATCGAGAAGGCTCATCCGGATATTTACAATATCCTGCTACAAGTTTTTGAAGACGGCCAGTTGACCGACGGTCTCGGCAACACGGTCGACTTCAAGAACACGATTATCATCATGACCTCGAATCTGGGCGCCCGTTTTTTGGAAAAACGAAGCCAGATCGGGTTCAGCGCACCCGGCTCCGGCATGCCTGCCAAGGTCGAGGACCAGGTTATGGGAGAGGTCAAAAAAGCCTTCAATCCCGAATTCCTGAATCGCCTGGACGAGATTATTCTCTTCACCTCGCTCTCCGATGACGACCTGTTGAAGATCATGCATTTGCTGGCCGATCAGATCAACGTCAACCTGGTGGCCAAGCAGATCAAGATTCGTCTCAACGACGATGCCGCGAAATACATCCTCGAAAAAACCTGCACCGACCGCAGCTACGGGGCCCGTCCTCTGCGCCGCGCTTTGCAGAAATACATCGAGGATCCGCTCAGCGAAGCGCTCATTCAGGGAACGCTGCCGCGTCCATCGGAGCTCGAAGTCTACCTGGGCGACGGAGGCATCTACTGCCGTCCGCTGGCTCCGGTCGAGCAGCCGGCGCTGGTATCGGGTGATGCTGCGCCCACGGAGGAGACTCCGGTGACGGTCACGCCTCTGTTTATGTTCGAGTGAAGTTCCGCATCGTGCTGGAATTCGATCCGGAGACAGGCAGCTATTCCGCTGTCTGTCCCGAACTTCCAGGCTGCGCGTCGGCGGGGGACACCGAAGAAGAGGCGCGGCGCAATATAGAGGAAGGCGATCCGGCTTTACCTCCAGCCCGCGGAGATTACTCTGCCGGACAACGCAAAAGTTCTTGAGGTCACGATTGGATGAGCGAGGCACGCCTCGCCTCTCTGCCGATCAAGTGATTGTGATTCTCAAGCGCCACCGCTTTGTGCTTGCCGGGCAGTCCGGAAGCCCATCAGAAGTGGCGCAATGTATCGAGTGGCAGGGCAGGTGATCGTACCTTATCATCGCGGCCGGGTTCTCCCGCTCGGGACCATGAGATCGATTATCGAGGGAAGCTACATTCCGTCAGGCGCATGGTTCGACTAAAATTCAGTATGTAACCCCGGAGGACTCAGTAACTTCGCGTTTACACTGAACCCGCCTGGACAAAACCTGCCGTATCTTGTAGTCAAGAGATCGGTCACAGCGTCGTATCCCGGTCCACTACAGCGAGGGTGCAAGTCTTCGAAGCTCTCCCTTCGTCCTAACGTCACAGTGCGATGACCCATGCCGTTGCGGGAAATAAACGGTAAGGAGCGCTCCGAGAAAGCTTCATTTGGAGAAGGCGTCGACAGATCTAGCGACCAGCCTTCTCCAAAAATCACCACAGCCGAAGTGTGCCTTGTGGGGCGGCCAATTTTGGCGGCAGCCGCCCTTTTGAGGCGGCTTTTCGATTACAAATCCTCTGGTCGTAATCCAGTTTTCTTTGCAATCTGAGGGAGAAGACCCGGCCCGATCTCCTCGCCGTCATGAAAAGCGAAGGTGTAGGGAGGCCACCCGGCCCGCTTCAGCCTTTTGTGAGATCCATTTTGCCAACTGATGCTCCAGCCAATCCGGAGCAGTGATGCCAATAGTTGTTTGGCCTTGACGGAGCGCCAGCGGCTCACGTGACCAGGAAGACCTTAGCTAACGGCGACGGGACATCTTCGCCGTGTTCGATGCAATCGGCAGCGACCCGCAGTGCCAGCGCCCGTACCGCGGAAATGGCCGATTCCAAAGTGTCGCCATAAGCCATCACCCCGGGCATCGATTCGATATCGGCCCACCAACGGCCGTCATCCTCGCGGCCGGTGACAATGGGGATCGACTCTACAGTGACATTTTCCATCGGTTCACGATCACCTGGCTCAAGTATATCCTCACTTCTCCGCCCAATACCCCGGCCTAGCCCTCACAATCGCATCCGGCCGCGTCGTCACACGAACCTCAATCCGATGCAGCCCTTCGTTCTTCGACTCCGCTGGTACGAAGCTCAATAAATACTGGCTATGAATCTCCTCTCCCAGCCGCGAAATATCCGCCTCCAGCGATTTCTGCCGCAAAAATCCTAAATGCCGGCCGCCCGTCGCTTTCGCGAACGCATCGGCATCGTTGATTTTTCCGAGACGAACCACTTCGCCAATTGCTCCGATATAATCCGGACCTCCAGGCATCGACGGATCGTTATCCGAGCTCGACGTCCAGGCTTCCCCCTGCGCCGAGTAGGTCAGCGAGTAGATCACCACGCCCGCCCTCTGCGCCATCTCGATCGCCTCAGCAAGCTTGTGCCTGCTGCCGCGATCCCGTGACTCGCCCATCACAATCATGATGCGCCGGTAATTCTCGGGCCGCGTGTCGAGCATCTTCATCCCCTCGATCACCGCATCGATCAGCTTGGCTTGCTTGATCGTCCGCGGCTCGATATCCTCAAACGCCGTGCGCAGTCTGCCCCCATCCGATGTGAATTCCGTGTACGTGCGAACCTCGGTGTCATAGGCGATCACCGCCGCCTGCCCACGGTCTCCAATGACCAGCGGCTTGATCATCGCCCCTACCAGCCGAATCCGCGCCAGCGCCGGAGTAGAAATGCCGCTCGATTGAATCAGCACCACTAGCGACACCGGGGCCAGCACCGTGTCCGAAGTATCCAGGTGCAGGTTCTGCCGCACGCCATCGTCGGTCACCACAAAATCGTCCGCTGATCAGCCCGTCGATCAGCGTGCCCTTCTTATCCATCACCGTAGTCGGCACCAGCACCAGGTGAACATTTGTTCGGATCTGTGCCGTCACCGCCACAGTGAGCGCCAGCGCCCACATGATTTTAAATCGCCGGACCATATCGCTACCTTACCAGCAATCCCCTTGCCGTCTTCATTTCGTCAAGCCAACGCTTTCTATAATGGAAGCGATGCGTCCGCTAGCCTTGGCGATCACAGTGTTGTGCCTTCGCGCCCAGTCTGCGCTGACGCCGGACCTGGACGCCTTGACGAAAATCCGTACCCGGATGCTCTTCAATCTTCGCCACCAGCCCAACTACACCTGCGTCGAAACCATTGAGCGCTCTTCCCGCCCGAAGTCCTCGGGCAAAATGAAAATCCTCGACACGCTACGTCTTGAAGTGGCACTGGTCGACGGACGGGAGCTCTTCGCGTGGCCCGGTTCCAAAAAATTCGAGGACACCGATGTCACGCAGATGATCACCAGCGGCGCCATCGGCAACGGGAATTTCGGCACTCACGCGCAAGCCTTGTTCACCACCCGCTCGGCGACGTTTCATTATGTCGGCGAGCAGGATTTTCAGGGAAAGAAAGCCATTCGGTTCAACTACGATGTGCCGCAGATGCTTTCCGGATACCGCATCCGCGTGGCCGCCGCCAGCGCGATCGTCGCTTATCACGGATCCTTCTATGCCGACCCTTCGACTTTCGATATGCAGCGCATCATCGTCCATGCCGACGATCTTCCTCCTGAACTGATGCTCGCCTCGACCGACGATCAGATCGACTATGCCGTCACTCGCATCGGCGAGGGCGATTTTCTGCTGCCCGCGCAGAGTGAGTTAACCATGATCGGCATGCAGGGCGGGGAGGAGCAGAATCGCGTGAAATTCACATCCTGCCGCCAGTTTTCGGGCGAATCCGTTCTGACTTTCGAAGACGCTCCGTCCAGCAAGCCGGCCGCCGTCGCGGTTCCCACTCGCGAGTTCGATCTTCCCGAAGGCTTGGACCTCGAGCTGCTGACTACCAATGCAATCGACATTCACACCGCCGCGATCGGCGATCCCATCGAGGCGCGCGTCAACCGCGACGTCAAACAGAAAGGGCAGATCGTAATTCCGAAGGGCGCCACGGCCACCGGCCGCATCGTGCGCCTGGAAAAATACGAGACCTTTTACATTATCGGAGTGGAGTTTCCGGAAATCGACGCGCCCGGCATCGTCGCCCGCATGAAAGGCGGCTTGCATGGAACCGCCGGAATTGCTCCGCTCATGCCGCGAAGGCCGGTGCGTTCGCGCACGCCTCTGCTGCCCGGCGAAGGAATCATCCCTGTGAATACCACGCAACAGCACCTGCCTCGGGGCTGTATCATGTTCTGGAGAACCTAAATCAAGTGATTCACCTTTCGAATGAAACCGGAGACCTGTTCGAGCAGTCCTTCAGCTTCGCCCAGAAGCAGGTGCGCAAACTGATTGAGAAGCATCCTCTGTTCTATCCTCTGTACACGCAGAACGGAAAATGGAAGCACGAGGGTCCCGCATGGACCCACTGGTGCGATGGCTTTCTGCCGGGGATGATGTGGATTTTCCAGAAGCATTCGCCCGCCGATTCCGCCGATGCGAAGTATTGGCTGGAGCAGGCCATTCGCTATACCAAGCCGATCGAGGAGCGGAAACACGATCGCGATGTGCATGACCTGGGCTTTCTGTTTCTGTCGACATACTATCGCTGGTATCGAATTTCGAAGGATCCCGCGCATCGCGAAGTGCTGATCCAGGCCGGCCGCACGCTCGCTTTGCGCTTCAAGGATAAAGGCCAGTACTTGCGATCGTTCGTGGCCGATAATTCGTTGTTCATCGACATCATGATGAACGTCGGGATCATTTTTTATGCCGCGCGTGAAACCGGCGATCGGCGCTTGCGCGATGTGGCGCTGCGCCACTCGCTGACCACGCGTAGAGTGCTGGTGCGCGGCGACGGGTCCACGGCGCATGAAGGAATTTTCGATACCGATACCGGCGAATTTCTGCGGCAGACCACCCATCAAGGTTATCGCGGCGATTCCTGCTGGTCGCGCGGCCTCGCCTGGGCTCTCTACGGATTCACCACCTGCTTCGAATATAGCCGCGATCCGCATTTCCTCGAAACCGCGCAAAGCTGCGCCGCTTATTACATTACCCACTCGCCTTCAGACGGTATTCCGCCGTGGGACTTCAACGCGCCACTCGAGAATCGCACGCTGCTTGATACCTCCTCCGCCGCGATCGCCGCCGCCGGTTTGCTGCGCTTGTGCCGCCTGGCTCCGGACTCCATGAAAGGCCATCTCTATTGGTCGACCGCGGTACAGATTCTACGGTCGCTATGCGAGAAACACCTGGCCAAATCCGACCCGAAATGGGAAGGAATCCTGAAGGGCGGAGTGTATCATGTGCACAAGGGACTGGGCGTGGATGAGTCCGTAATGTGGGGGGAATTTTTCTTTATTGAGGCTTTAGAGCGGGTATTGTGGTAGAGATTAGAACGGTTTTAATATTATTACCGCGAGTGGCGGCAAAGTGACATTCAGACTTGCCGGACGCCCGTGGCTGACAATTTCGTCTGCCCAAACCGACCCCGAGTTTCCCATGTTGGATCCGCCGAACATCTCCGAATCGGTGTTAAAGATTTCGGTGTAATGACCGCGTAAAGGAACGCCAATGCGGTAGTTATAGCGCGGGACCGGCGTGAAATTGCAGCAGAATACCAGGAATTGCTCGCGGTTTCGAGAGTATCGCAGGAAGCAGATAACGCTCGACTCGGCATCCCGGAAATCGATCCATTCGAAGCCCGAGTAGTCGTCATCTACTTGATTCATAGGGGCTTCGCGACGATAAAGCCAGTTCAGTTCCTTCACCATCGTCTGGAGCTTCGAGTGATACGCGTATTGCAGCAGATGCCAGGGCAGGCTGACATTGTGGTTCCATTCCTCGGTTTGGCCGAATTCGCAGCCCATAAATAACAGCTTTTTCCCGGGATGTCCGTACATGTAAGCAAGAAAAGCACGGACATTGGCGAAGCGCTGCCACTCATCGCCCGGCATCTTCGACAAGAGGGATCGTTTCAGGTGCACCACTTCGTCATGGGAAATCGGCAGGACGAAGTTTTCAGTGAATGCATATAACATGCTAAAGGTAATATTCGATTGGTGGTATTTGCGGAATACAGAGTCATTTTCGAAATAATCCAGCATGTCGTGCATCCAGCCCATGTTCCATTTCATGGTAAAACCCAGACCGTTGGCGTATACCGGACGGGAAACGCCTGGCCAGGATGTCGACTCTTCGGCGATGGTCATCGCGCCGGGCTCCTGGTGCGCCAGTTCATTGAAACGGTGGAGGAAGTCGATGGCCTCGAGGTTCTCCCGGCCGCCATATTTATTAGGCAGCCATTCACCGGGCTGACGCGAATAGTCGCGATACAACATGGACGCGACGGCATCCACGCGCAGGCCGTCGATATGGAATTCTTTCAGCCAAAACAGGGCGTTTGAGAGCAAAAACTCGCGCACCTCGTTACGACCGAAGTTGAAGATCAGAGTACCCCAATCACGATGCTCGCCTTCGCGCGGATCTTCATGTTCATAAAGCGCCGTGCCATCGAAACGGAACAATCCGTGAGCGTCGCGCGGGAAGTGGGCGGGGACCCAATCGAGAACTACTCCAAGGCCGGCCCGGTGGCAGGCATCGACGAAATATCGAAAATCGTCGGGGGTGCCGAAGCGCGAGGTGGGCGCGAAATATCCGGTGACCTGATAGCCCCAGGAGCCGGAAAAAGGATGCTCCATTACCGGCATCAATTCGATATGTGTATAGCCCATTTGCTTGCAATATTCGACCAGGTTGTGCGCGAATTCCCGATAACTCAGCAGTCGATTGTCGGGTCCCCGCATCCACGACTCGAGATGCACTTCGTAAATGGAAACCGCTTCGTGCAGCCACTGGCGCTGCGGGCGCGCGATCATCCAGGCTTCGTCGTTCCATTCATAATTCGATAATCCCCAAACAATAGATGCTGTTTTGGGAGGGATTTCGGCGTAGAACCCGTAGGGATCACACTTGAATTGTTCCGTTCCGAGCTTCGAAAGCACGGAGTATTTATAATGCGCGCCTTCCCCGAGGCCGGGAATAAACATCTCCCAGATGCCTCCGTCGCGCAGACGCATGGGATGGCGGGTGCGGTCCCAGCCATTGAAATCGCCCAACACGCTGACCACCTGGGCGTTGGGAGCCCAGACAGCGAAGCGGACCCCGGCCACGCCGTCGCAGGTAACGGGATGCGCGCCCAGGGTTCGATAGGCCTGGTGGTTGGTGCCTTCACCGTGGAGGTGCAATTCGAAAGAAGTGAGCAGAGGAGCGAAGCGGTAGGGATCTTCGAACTCCAGGGACTCGCCGGAGTAGAGCGTGATACGGATGCGATAGTGCGCGGGCTGCTCATCCAGGATGGCGAGATAGAACCCGGAGGGATGGATGCACTCCATTTTGACGATTTGCCCGTCGATAACGAGCGAGGCATCGGCGGCTTGAGGCAGCCACGCGCGGATGTCCAGATCGTGGGGGCCGAGGACGGCGAAAGGGTCGTGATGGCGGCCTTCAATAATGGCGTCAAGCTCGGCGGCTAGCATTATGTTTAGTATGTCATTGGTGGAAGCATGGGGACAGGTCGGGGACCTGTCCTACCCGGTATTATTGGAGCAATGGGGCCGCTTGCGGAGTTGCATTTGCATCTCGAAGGGTCGGTGGACGCGGAGACGCTGCTGGAAATGGATCCGTCGCTGACTCCGGAAGAGATTTCGCGGGCTACCTCCTATGCCGGTTTCGAGGGATTTATTCAGAGTTATATCTGGGTGAACCGGAAGCTGAATTCGCCGCAGCATTATGCGTTGGCGGCCCGGCGATTGTTCGAAAGGCTCGCGGCGGAGGGCGTGGTGTATGCGGAGGTCACCATTTCCGCGGGCGTGATCCTTTGGAAGCAGCAGGATTTTGTACCTATTTATGACGCGTTGCAGCGGGAGGCTGGTTCGAGCAGCGTGCGGGTCCGTTGGATTCTGGATGCTACGCGCCAGTTTGGCGTGGACGCGGCGAAACCTGTTTTCGAACTGGCGGCGGAGCGGGTAAACGAAGGCGTGGTCGCGATTGGACTCGGTGGATTCGAGTCCGGCGGCCCGGCGCGCTGGTATCGGGACCTATATAAGGAAGCGCGCGACCGCGGGTTGAGGCTGCTGTGCCACGCCGGGGAGACTACGGATGCGTCGAGCGTTTGGGAGGCGCTCGAAATCGGCGCGGAGCGCATCGGGCACGGGATTCGGGCGATTGAGGATCCTTTATTAGTGGCGCACCTGGCGGAGAAGAATATACCGCTCGAGATTTGTATTTCGAGCAACGTGCGGACCGGCGCGGTCGCGTCATTCAAAGAGCATCCAATGCGGAGGCTTTATGACGCGGAGGTGCCGATTGTTCTGAGTACAGACGATCCGGCGTTGTTCGATTGCACGCTAACGAGCGAGTATGAACTGGCTCGAACCAGGTTCGGGTTTACGATCGAAGAGCTGGAAGAACTGCGGGGAAACAGCTTCTTATATGCCTTCGACAGCGCCTAGCGCGACGTGACCCGCGGGGCTCAGTGGTCGATCACCATCTGCGCGGTCGAGGATACGGTGAAATTGTTCTGGATCGCCAGGCCCACCAGGGGCGTCACGGTATAGCTCACCGTGATGGTAACCGTAGAGCCGGGGCTGTTATTGGGACTCCAGGTTGTGTTCACGGTCATGAGGGTCGGATCGAGCGCCACCAGCTGCGATTGCACATAACTGGTCACGGTCGCCGCAGTGGCCGGCGAGGTGCTCAGCGAGCCGTTGACGCTGGCCCATCTTGCTCCGGTCTGGGCGGCGTAGGAGCAGTTATTATAGGCGTAGATCGCCCATCCGAACTCCATCGAGCCAAGCGTGAGCATCAGGAAGCCCATGAAGCAGAGCGCTAACTCCACCATGGCGCTGCCTTTCTGCCGCGATCGCCGGACCCGGACCACGGGGAGCCTCGCGTTCATCATTGCACCCGCGCGCAAGCCGACTGGGTTATGTTCACGGGATTCGGAATGGACGGCATGCTGACCACCGACTGGTACGGGATGGTCACGACTACCTGAATGTACGTCTCCGGCGCTCCGCTGGCGCAGGTTGCCGGACAATTCACCTGAGCGCCGCCTACGCTACAGGTACAGAACTGGCTGGCCGTAGCCGTAGCGCCCGCAAAATTTCCGGTGTCGTTCAACGCCGCCGTCTGCATGCCCGCGAAGTCCCCGTTATGAGAGGGGCTCAAGGCGCCGTATTGGATTCCCGCCATGGCCGCTCCGCTGGCCATATTCGCGATGTTGAAAATGCGCGAAAAGCCGACCACGCCCACGAACAGCATTAAAAGCACGGTGGACGACAGAGCAAACTCGATCATGGCATTCCCGCGCTGTCCGGCCCTTCTCAAGGCGCTGACAGGCCGTTTAATTTTGGGCGTCATACGAGTTATTGCACCAAGCCCCCGCCGGTTGCCGTCGGCGCGAGAGTGTACACGTTCGCCAGGCTGCTGTGGTCGCTGCTGAGGCCCGAGGTGCCATTCATGGTGATGGTATCGGCCACGATGTACAGGAAACCGGGGGTCCGGTTGGTTCCCGCGAATTGCAGCGGATTCGGCAGGAAGTACAAGGCTCCGTCGAAGGTGCTGGTGGAGTTGCCATTGATTTTATGCGACAGCCCGCTGGTGCTGCGGTCGTCGAAAAAGAGCACTCCCACCGAACCGACGCCGTCGGGGACGGTGAGTCCGATCAGGTTGATTGAGGCGCCTCCGTTAAAGGTGAAGGATCCCGCGCCAGACGAGCCGGAGCAGCCCCAGGCCTGCGAATTCGAGGACGTGTTGTAAAACATTTCGCCGGTTCCGGTGTCATTCACCACTGCCTGCGCATCGATTGTCAGGCCGCCTCCAGCCAGGATGTAAGTGCCGGTATTGAAGGTGACGGTCCCTTTCAGATCCATGCCTCCGCAGTAAATGCCGGGGTTCAAGGTGACGGTCGCGTTCGGGTTGACCGTCTTGGAATTGGAGCTTTGAATCGTCAATCCGGTGGGCGTAGGAACTGCCACGCCAGCCAGAGGATCGTTGAAGGTCTGGATGTTCACCGGCGACTCCGCTTTGTTGGTTGAGGCGTTGATGATCTGCGCGCCGCCGGAAAGCGACCAGCCGCTTGTTCCCGTTCCTACGACGCCGACCTCGGCGCCGTTCGATAGACTGAAGGTCGAGTTGCCGACCATGCTGAAAGCGGAGGAGCTGGTGGACTTCACCACCGCGCTGCACGCGGTCGCTATCGTCACATTGCCGGTGATCGTGAACGCGCCGCTGGCAGTCGGGTTCATTGCGAATATGCAGCCGCCGATGCTCCCGGCCGTGGTGCTGGTTTCGGCCACGGCGGTCGCCGAGATGGTCACGCTGTTCTGGCCCATCGCGCGCATGAAATACGTCGGAACCACGCGCGACACGGTAGCTTGCACTGCCGTGGTCCGGCCGGTGTAGACTCCATTGGTCGGCGGGTTGGCGATGGTCACGGTGGTGCTGTTCTGGCCGTTTGTAAATCCGTTATAGGCGGAATCGGTCAGCCCGGCAGTGGCGAGATCGGTATTTCCCTTCTCCATCTCGCGCAGGGCGCCCATGGCCGCCGCATCGGCCGCAATCTGAGCCTTGCGCTTTTCCAGCTGCAAATAGCCCGCGTCGACGGCTAGTCCCGTGAAACCTATGGAAACAAGGATCATCAGGGAAAAAGCTACAATCGTGAACCCACGCTCTCTCTTTGGTCGAACATTTAGTTTGGTCATAAATCGAGTCTTGGTTTTCCTAATATCGTCGCTTCGTTGGGTTCACGTTAGAGGTACCGAGGGATGAAAATCGCCTTAATACTTCGACGAAATTCCATCGTAGGAACTGACTGCGGATTACCGCGGTACGCGACGCGGCCAGGGACTATTGAGCAGGTTGCGAAGCGGCGCGCCGGATGGATTGCGCCTAAGGTTTGCGCGTTTCCGATTCCTAGACGAAGGCCGATGCCGGCGATCGAGGAGCCCATGGGAACGCTGCGGAACGCCAAAATGCCTTTTCTTGATAAATGAATCCTCGTGTCGGTGTACACGCTGGATTCGTTGCCAATTTTCTCCCCAGGCTTACGCCACGGGTTATAACCCCGTCCGTGAGGGCGGGGATTTCGCGAAGCGTATCTAAGAAGCGCGCTTTCTTGCGAAGACGAAACCGAGAGCCCCTGCCGCGAACAGCAGCAGCGAGGCGGGTTCGGGCACAGGGGTAACGGTAAAGCCCCATTCCACTCCGTCGTAAATCGTTATGGTCTTGGTGCTGTAGTTCACGGTCGAAATATAGGCGTCGCCGATCCATATCGCGGTGGCGTCGCGGCCGGGTTTGTCGTAGAACGAACTGCCGGCGGATTGGTAAGGATAGGCAGGTGGGGGCAGTTCGGCATCGGCTGTGCCGGGAGCGTTATCGAGATAGGGGTCTCCGGGCAAAGAAGGGTCGCGCTTGGCGTTGGTGAAGATCGATTGCGACCACACGGCGTCGCCGCTGCCGACGTTCCCGGGGTCCGTGATGGCCGGTGGGTCCGTCGAGGCGCCGGGGGTATAGGTGATGCGGATCTTCGCTCCGCCGCAGGTGATGCCGCACTTCGGGCCCTGATTGGTGTAGGCCTCATAGGTGGTCACGGTGAGGACGGCGGTGGAGCTCAGATCGGCAGTGTCCAAGGTCCAGCCGGTAGTATTCCAGGATTTAAAAGCAGCGGAGAAATCGTTCAGAAGCGTGCTGGAATCGGTGATCAGATCAGGCGTAAAGAGTCCGACGTTGACCACGCCGTTGGTCGCTTTGCAGAGAGCCGCCGTGTTGGGGCAGGCGCCGGGGGCGATATTGAAAATCGGGGAGGCGGCCGCGGTCAGGCAGGCGGCCAGCAACATCGTTGAGGTTTTCATTTTGCATCTCCTATCCGGGGATGCGGAGGACGCGAATTTTCGGGATCAGGTATTTGGAGCGGTACCAAGCGCCGGGAAGTACTTTTTTCGTAGTACACCCTACGCTGCGCAGCCCCTTCGGCCGATCACCAGTCTATGAGACTTGTGTCCTTCCTCTTTGTCGCAATAATTACGATCGGGTTCGCGGCCGCGCAAAAAGCGGACGGCACCAAGACCTTGCCCAGCCTCGGAGCGGACATTATTACACCCAGCCGGGGCATCGGTCCATTCGATGCGAAGCAGGCCCAGGACTGGCGCGATACCGCGGAAACTCTGTGCGCGCAAAGCCGCTATGAGGAGGCCGAAAAGCTGTACGTGAAGGTGCTCGAAGAGAGGGAGCACGCGCTCGGTCTGAACAATCCGGAGCTGGCCGTGGACCTGAACGACCTGGGACGCGTCAATTTCGCGCAGATGAAGTATCAGCAGGCGATCACTTATTATGAGCGCAGCTTGCAGATCATGGAGACGGCGAAAGGCAAGCAGGATATCGCGGTGGTGGGCCCTCTCGATAAGCTGACGCGGATTTATAAAGCGCAGGAAAAATATCCGCAGGCGGAGCAATATGCTCGCCGGGCTTTGTCGACGGTCGAGAAGGCCAAGGGGGCGGACGCGGTGGAGCTGGCACCGCAACTGGTGGCGGTGGGGGAGCTGCTGCTGCTCGAAAAGCAGTTTACCGCGGCTGAGCCGCTGTTTGAGCGGGCGACGAAGATTCTCGAAAAGACAGTTGGAGGAACCAGCGCGGAATTGCTGCCGGCCCTCGATGGCCTTGCGATTTCCTATGACAATATGCATCGGCCGACGGAAGCGGAGACGGCCTGGCGGCGCGCCTTATCGATTCGCGAAAGCGCGTATGGTCCCTCGACCGTAGAAGTAGCGGCGACGCTGGACGATCTGGGCCGGCTTTATCTGGCGCAGAAGCGGTATCCGGAAGCGAGCTACTGCTATGAGCGGGCTCTGTACATTCGGCAGAAAATCCACGGGGACGATAGCCCGGATACCCAGGCTACGTTAAACACGGTGGCGCAGGTTTACGCGGCGCAGGGCAGACAGGCGGACGCGGAGCCTTTATACCGTGGGATGTTGTCGGCGAAAGAACTGGATACGGTGGCCAGCCTGAATTCCCTGGCGGCGCTGCTGGCGGACCGCAATCGCAACGCGGAGGCGGAGGCGCTGTACAAACTGTCCATCGCGCTTCTGGACAAAAAAGGTTTCGTGACGGCGCGAAGGCCCACCGTGAATCCGAACGATCCGCCGCCGCCGCAACTGGCGGAGACGCTCGATCAGTACACCGCGCTGTTAAAGAAGATGCACAAGAAGTCCGATGCGGCGAAGATGGAAACGCGGGCGCGCATTCTGCACGGAATTCCTGATCCGGGGTCGACGGGGAAGAAGAAGGGTAAGTAGCCAGGAACGTCGACACGAATGTCGACGCGGCACGCGTGGCGCGCGCGCCACAAAAAACAACAGAAAACTAAGTTTGGGTGCGGTTTGGGATCAGGGCGAGCAAGGCCAGGAAGCTGAGCGCGAAGCCGGCCAGGGCGTCGGCGGCGAAGTGGTAGCGGCCGTAAACGGTCGCGATTGCGACTACGGCTGCGTAGACGGCCACCGACCAGCCGAATTTTTTACGGTCGGGCATAGCCAGCAGGAGTCCCCACGCGCAGGAAAAGGCCGCGGAGACGTGGGCGCTGGGAAACACGCTCGAATGAATACCGTACTTCCCTAGAATCGCTAGATTGAAGCGCCGGAAGACGGTGATCACGGAGGGCAGGTCGGCGTTGGGGAAGACCGTACGCGGCGGATCGGAAGGAAAGTACGGAAACAGAGCGTACGCGCCCAGCGTGGCGGCCACATAGGAGAACCAGAAAATGGCGACGCGCTCGCGGCGCAGACTGGCGGGGCTTTTGAGAAACAGGATGGTCAGCGAGATCGGTGCGATGGCGTAGACCAGCACGTAACAGATTTCGAGGCACGAAGGCAGCAGAGGACCCAGGCTTTCGATCGCGGCGCGGACGTGCGCGCCGTCGAGCAGACGGCGGTCCCACACAATCCAGACCCGCTCGAGATGATGATCGCGAAAAGTCGGGGTGAACCAGTTCATCTCCCGGTAGGCGGCCAGCGTGAAGCCGATGGGGGCCCAGTCGCGCAAAATTTTGTAGCGGCGGGTGAGGCCGAAGAGGATCGCGGCTACCAGTCCGGCTACGGCGGCGGCGAGCCAGCGAGTTTCTCCTTCTTGGATGAATAATGGCGCGATGACGGCTACGTAAGCGAAATAGGCGATGATCAGCCACTCATATGGGCGCAGACGCACTTGTTAAAAGGATCGCATGGCAGTGGCGACGGGTCGGCGACCTGTCCTACTGCGGCGCGATTAGTTCGGGCATGGGCTTGGCCTGGAAGAGCTTGCGGCACGGTTTGGCGATCCAGCGGGCCAGGCGGTTGGCTTTTTTCTTCCGCGCGCTATCGGTGGAGATTCCGGTTTTGGCGTACATCTGGCGGTAGAGCTTGGAGATCAGCACGAATGCGAGTCGCGCTTTCAACGATTTGACACAATTGGAGCGGGTCCAGATGGAGCTAAGGCTGTAGAAGCGATCCCACACGCCTTGGGTTCGTTCGCGAATTTCGTCCGCGCTCATTAAGGGATGCGGCGTGAACATCTTCGGGCGGGCGGAGGCGGGGATCAGCCAGTAGCGGGTCAGAGGGACGCCTCCGATCATTTCGGGGTCCGCTTCCTGCGCTTTTTCCCAGCGGATGAAGTCCACTGTGCCGGGAAACGGCGTCATCATAACGAACTGCGCGAAGGTCACGCCGGCTTTTTTCGCGAGCGCCGCGGTGGCGGCAAAGGTGTCCGGCTTATCCGTTGGCAGGCCGAAAATGAACGATCCAAGCACGTGGACGCCGTGCTCGCGGAAGGTCTGGAGCTGCTTTACCAGGCCGTCGCCCGAGTAGTTGAAATCCTTGAACACGGACTTCAGCCCTTCGGCAGTGACGGCTTCGACGCCGACCAATGCGCCGCGAATGCGCGCCTTATTCATGGCTTTCAGGAACTCGATGTCCTCGGCGGCTTCCATGGTGATCTGGGTGTAGAAGACCATATCTTTAGGAAGCTCCGCGAGGCGGGACATGAGCACGAAGCGCTCCGCGCGGATGGATTCGAGCTCGGCGATGCGCGCCGCATTGCCCTGCTGGCGGGCGAGGCGCAGGTCGGTTATGGTGACGGGATAGAAGTTATCGTCCGCCAAGGCAATGAAGCGGAAGCCTTTCCTGCGGAGTTCGACAATCTCCTGGATCACTCCATCGGAGGCGCGCTGGCGGGGCCGCTGTCCGTCGGTGCGCCAAACGGAGCAGAAGGAGCAGTGTTTGGCGCATCCGCGAATGGTCTGCACCGACGCCCACATATAACTGTCGGGCGGCATCAGATCCCAGCGGGCGGGCAGAAACTGATCGGGCTCGATGCGCCCGCCATCGTAAAGCCTGCGGGGATGGCCGAGGACGCAGTCGTTCAGAGCTTCGGCCCAGATGACGTCGCCATCGCCTTTGACGACGGCGTGAGCGCCGCCGAGATCGATCGCTTCTTCGGGATACAAGGTGGCGTGGATGCCTCCGAAAATGACCCAGGCGCCGCGTTCGCGGGCCATTTTCCCGACCTCATAGCCGCGCAGCGCATTGCCGGTGTGGATGCCGATTCCAACCACGTCGCCGGGCGCGACGTTCAGGGGGTTGAGCAGTTCCAGAGTTTCATCGCAAATCACTGCGTCGCCGAATGCCGAGGGAGTGGCGGAGGCTAGCACATAGAGCCATCGCGGGGTAATGACAGCGGTTCCAAAGGAAATATCGCTGGGATTGACGAGGTGCACACGCATCCCGGCGGGGACGGCCGCGGGAGCGGAGCGCAAGTTAACAATGTTCAATTAATTCCTTCCGTCGACTGGGAGAGGGCGATCGCGGGCGGGGTCTGCCAGGATCGGCATCCAAATCGTCGACCTGCCGCTTATGGGCTGGAGGGCGTCGACGACCTTTTTTTCAATTAACAACGACTGTTGATTGTAGCAGGTATGAGGCTTGGCACATGTTCAATATTGATCGGTACCGATTGTACAGGGTAGCTAACCGCGCCAAGGTATTGCAGTCTAAAGGGTGAATGGAAGACTCGGACAGCGTCGCCGTGGCGCGAGTGAAGGCCGGCGATGGAGACGCCTACCGCGCGCTGGTGGATCGCCACAGCCGAAGTGTCTTCCGGCTGGCATATCGCATGACGGGCAACGAACAGGACGCCGAGGACGTGGTGCAGGAAACTTTCCTGCGCGCCTATAAGCAGCTGCATCGCTATGAGGCGCGGGCGAGTTTCGGGACCTGGCTGTACCGGATCGCTTCGAATTATTCGCTGGATCTGGTGCGCGCGAGGAAAAGGCATCCGCAAACAGTGCTGGAAACGCCGGAGCCGGGCGAGGAGGCCCGCAATGCCGTCCATTCGGTGGCGAGCGAAGCCCCGGGCCCGGATCGCCTGCTCTATGGCGATGAAGTGCAGAGGACCGTGGCCTCCACGCTCGACCAGTTGAGCCAGCAGGAGCGCACGGCGTTTGTGCTGCGGCACTTCGAGGGGCAATCGATTGAAGAAATCGGATCGTCGCTGGGTCTTTCGGGCAACGCGACGAAGCATAGTATTTTCCGCGCGGTTCAGAAACTACGCCGCGCACTGGAGCCTTTAGTCACATGAATCATCCGACCGAAGAACAATTTATTTTGTACTACTACGGCGAGGGCGCCGGCATTGAGGAGCATGTTTCAAGTTGCGAGCAGTGCCGTGCGTCCTATCAGGCATTGCAGAGAGTGCTGAATTCGGTGGACAGTTTTCCGGTGCCGGAAAGGGCTTCGGATTATGAGAGCCGGGTGTGGGCTGCGATTGAGAAGCGGATCGAGAAGCGATCGCGCTGGTGGGCCGTCGGATGGCGTCCTCTCTTGGTGGTAGCGGCGCTGGCGGTCCTGATGGTGGGAGCGTTCTTGGCGGGGCGAACGTGGCAGAAGCCGGCTCCGCGACAGATGGCGGGTGTCGACAGCGGCGTGCGCGAACGGGTTCTGCTGGTGGCAGTCGGCGATCATCTGGAACGCAGCCAGATGGTGCTGGTGGAGCTGGTCAATGCGGGCGCGCCGGCCAAAGGGCGCCTGGATATTTCGAACGAGCAGCAGACCGCCGAGGATCTGCTGGAATCGAACCGGCTCTATCGGCAGACGGCGGCCACCAACGGGGATGTGGCCACGGCAACGCTGCTCGAAGAGCTGGAGCGGGTGCTGCTTGAGATCGCGCATAGTCCGTCCGAAGTTTCGGCGCGGCAATTGGAGGAATTGAGAAAGCAGATCGAGGACCGGGGAATTCTGTTCAAGGTAAAGATTTACGGATCGCAAGTGGAGCAATCCGCGCAAAGCGGAACAAGTTTGTAACCGGAAAAAGGAACAAAGCATGAAACTATTTCGTAGAACTCAAGTAATTACCTTCATGGCGGCATGTGCCATTTCGACGGCCTGGGGCCAGGATGTCGTTATCGACCAGGATGCGCTGCGCGCGCAAATCGACGCAGCGCGCAAGGCGGTGGAGGCGGCGAAGGACTCAATGCCGGTGGCTATCGACATCCAGTCGATGAAGATACAGGACGCGATTCGAGCGGCTCAGGACAGTCTGAAGAATTTCGATATGCCGCTGGCGCCGTTCGACACCCAGGGGCTGAAAGAACTGTGGGCACAGGACATGACGCCCAAGGTGCCGCTCGCCCCGCTGCCGCCGTCGCCGCCCAGCTTTGTCAACCGGAATTTCAAATTCAGTTACGACTCGGGGTCGTATGAAGCCGGCAAATCGGCGCTCGAAAATCACAATTACGAAAAAGCGGTAGAGATTTTCGACCGCGTCATCAACGCCCGGACGCCGTCGACGCGGGCAGACGGAGCCTATTACTGGAAAGCGTACGCGCTGAATAAGCTCGGCAAGCGCGATGAGGCGCTGGCGGCGCTCGGGGAGCTGCAAAAACAGTTCCCGCAAAGCAGCTGGCTGAATGATGCGAACGCGCTGAAAGCCGAAGTTCAGCAAGCCAAAGGGCAGCCCGTTGCGCCCGAGAATCAGGCGGACGAAGACCTGAAACTTTATGCCATCAACGCGCTGATCAATACGGATACGGATCGCGCGGTGCCCCTGCTCGAAGGGCTGCTGAGCAATCCCAAAATCGCCCCGAAGCTGAAGGAGCGGGCGCTGTTTGTGCTGGCGCAGAGCCGTTCCGATAAGGCTCATGAGATCGTCGGGCGCTATGCGAAGGGCGGTTCCAATCCCGATCTGCAGCTGGCGGCGGTGCAGTATCTGGGGACCTACCGGTCCAATGAAAGCCGGCAGTTGCTGGCGCAAGTGTACGCGTCGGTGAGCGATGTGAACGTGAAGCGCGCGGTGCTACGGAGCTTCCAGATGTCACGCGACGTGGACGATCTGACCAAGATCGCCAAGAGCGAGCAGAATGTCGATTTGCGCCGCGAGGCGATCCGCCAGCTCGGAAATATGCGCGACGAGCAGACCATGGGCACGCTGGTTTCAATTTATGGCACGGAGTCCGATCGCGATATCAAACGCGAAATTCTGAATGCCTTGCGAAATCAGGGCGCGGCTAAGCAGATTATCGAATGCGCGCGCAAGGAGAGCGATCCAGAGCTGAAGAAAGAAGCCGTGCGCATGCTGAGCGAGATGCGCTCGAAGGAAGCCACCGACTTTCTGATGGAGATCCTCAAGTGACGCGCTTCCTGCTGATGGCGGCATTCACGTTTGCGGCGTTCGGGCAGCCCAAAATCGAAAACGCGAAGCTCCAGACGCGTGCCGTAAGCGGATCTCTGGACGCTTCGTTTCGCACGATCGTCTCCTCCCAGGTCGAGCCGGCGTGGATCGGTTATCAGGTCGCGCAAACGCCGGGTGAGCGGTCGATGTGCGGGACGGTCAGCCTCGAAGGCGCGCGGGAATTCGTAGTCCTCTATCGCGTAACCGCAGGACAAGTGGAGAAGATTCGCACGTACGCGACGGATTGCACATTCGATGCGGGCGATCTTCCGTTTTACTGGCTGACGGGAGTGGACGGAGCCCAGAGCGCGGCACTGCTCGCGTCATTTATTCCCCCGGCGGATGCCGCTAATCGCAAAGGTGTTGAATGGCAACTTGCCAACAGCGCCCTTTCGGCGATCGCGCGTCATCAGGACGGGGCGCCGGCGCTGATCGATTTGGCGAAGCGTCCGCAGATATCGCCGCAGATGCGCCAGGAAGCGGTCCGCTGGCTGGGCCGGTCGAAGGATCCCCGCGCCACGAAATTTTTTCAAGAAATCTTAGCAGCGAGGTAATTTTTATGAATGAACCAGAACGCCGGCAGATGATTCACCTGGATGACGTCTCGAAAATGTTCGTGACGGACGACATGGAAACCCACGCCCTACAGGGGATTCACCTGGATATCCGGCAAGGGGAATATATATCCATCTCCGGCCCTTCGGGATGCGGCAAATCGACACTGCTGGCGATTCTGGGACTGCTCGATTCGCCCAGCGGCGGCTCCTACACATTGAACGGGAAATCCGTATCCGGACTGAAACTAAGTGAGAGAGCCCGCATCCGCAATCGCGAAATCGGCTTCATTTTCCAGGCGTTCAATTTGATCGGCGACCTGACAGTGTATGAGAATGTCGAGCTGCCGCTGACGTACCGCGGCATGCCCGGCTCCGAGCGGAAACAGAAGGTTCACGCCGCGCTCGAACGGGTCGGCATGGGACACCGCGTGAAGCACTATCCTTCGCAGCTTTCCGGAGGCCAGCAGCAGAGAGTCGCGGTGGCGCGTGCTTTGGGCGGCGATCCGGCGATCCTGCTGGCGGACGAACCGACCGGCAATCTGGATTCCGCCAACGGCGAGGCGGTGATGGATCTGCTTCGCGAACTGCATCGCGGCGGAGCGACGATCTGTATGGTGACGCACGATCCGCGCTACGCCCGCTGCGCCGACCGCAGCATCCATCTGTTCGATGGACGCGTGGTCGAAGAGATGACCCAGGCCGCGAGTTAAACGCGGCCCAATCTGCGGACCACGAAAAACGGCAGCATCACGATCGACCACACCAGGTGCAGTGCGCCCCCGACGGCGATTCCGACGATGCGGAAGGGCAGCAGAATCAGCCACACAATCGGATAAATAAACAGGGCCGCGATGGCCAGAGGCCAGCACACGAACAACAGCAGGCACCACACCAGGAAAGTCATCATGTTGGATTTCTCCGACTTAGAATACGATACTGCGGGGAAATAAGTTCACTGTCCCGCAGAGGCGTTCGGCAGTATCTAACCTGCTAATATAAGGAATTATGGTGCGCCCGGACCGACTCGAACGGCCGACCTTCTGGTTCGTAGCCAGACGCTCTATCCAGCTGAGCTACGGGCGCATCTTGGTGGACATTTTTAAGCTACCACAGCAGGCGTTTCAGCCGCTTCATTTTTCAGACACCGTCGCCTTCCACGTTCCGCTGTCCACTGCCTGATCCCCGGCCGTCGTTTTATAGGTGCCCTCGATGGTCTTCCCTTTCACCACCGCCTCGGTCGCCGATTGCAGCATAGTTCCC
Source organism: Bryobacterales bacterium (assembly GCA_963698105.1). Taxonomy (GTDB): domain Bacteria; phylum Acidobacteriota; class Terriglobia; order Bryobacterales; family Bryobacteraceae; genus Palsa-187. Next base: position 822,231 of record CAVOPN010000009.1, on the reverse strand, counting down.
TGCGCGTCAAACTCGTAAACCATGGTGAACTTGGAAGGGCCATCCATTTTAAAAGACAGCAGCTTGCAGGTCACGTCGGCGCCGCCGAGGGTAAAACCCACTTCGGGCGTCAGTTTCCCGTCGCCCCCATCGCGAAACGTGACGTGAATATCGCCGCTGGCCCCCGCGCCCGTCCACTGGCCTTTATAGGTCGCCTGAACCAGACCGTCCTGCGCCCCCAGCCCGGCGGCGAATGCCAACATATAGATCGAGCAGCGGATCAGCCTCATAATCTAAACACTAGCGAAATTCGTGCGTCCCCGCACGGGACGATCTGCGTAAGAATCGATAGAACAATGACCATGCCGGGCCAAGCCGCGGAAACCGGGACTGATGCGGACAACGCCGCGCCCCGGACTTTCGCGTCCGTGCTGCGCGCCCACCAGTCCATGGTGTTCAGCATCGCCTATCATTTTCTGCGGGACCGCTCGGCGGCGGAGGAAGTGGCGCAGGACGTGTTCCTTCAGCTCCACCGCTGTTTCGATGAGCTGAAAACCGATCAGCACGTTTCTTATTGGCTGAGAAAAGTCGCCAGCCATCGATGCATAGATTATGTCCGCAAGCGGAAATTGCAGTTAGCCGTGAGCCTCGACGACGCGCCGCCGGCGTCGGTCGATGGCGAGCCGCAGGATCATTTTCTGAATCGCCGGCTCCAGTCGCTGATCGGCTCGCTGCCCGAAAAGCCGCGCATGGTGATGATCCTCCGCTATCAGGAGGACCTGATGCCCGAAGAAATCGCTTCCGTGATGGGGATGCCCGTGCGGACGGTGAAGAGTCATTTGCAGCGCTCGCTCGCGATGTTGCGCGAAAAGATCGATCGCAGTATGGGAGACGTACGATGATGGACGATTTCGAAAAACAGATCCAGGAAGCGCTGGCCCGCAAGGAGCCCTCGCCGTTTTTTGAAGCCCGAGTGTTGGGTGCCGTCAAACGGCAGCAGCAAGAGCGCCGGGCCTCGGCGCGCATGTGGTGGGCATCGGCACTGGTGGCTGTTCTGCTGACGGTTACCGGCTCGGCGTGGCAGCATCAGCGAAACGTGCGCGAGGAAGCCGCTGGCCAAGCCGCAAAAGCGCGCCTGGAGCTGGCGCTTAAAATCACCAGCGTGAAATTGCAGAGAATCAGCCGGAAGGTGGAAGGGATTTAATTATGAAGTTCGTGATTCCCGTATTGCTTGCCGTTCTGCCGCTCGCGGCGCAGGACATTAAGATGCCCCCCGGTCTCGATAAGCTGGCGGCCAAAGCGTCGGAGGTGGTGGATGTGTCGCTCGACGGTCCTCTGCTTCAACTGGCTGGCCGTTTTTTATCCGACAAGGATCCCGATGAGGCCAACGTCAAGCGGCTGGTCGGCGGACTGAAAGGCGTTTACGTCAAGAGTTTCCAGTTCGAAGACCGCGATCAGTATAAAGATGTCGACTTGGAGGAGTTTCGAACCCAGCTCCGCGCCCCCGGCTGGGCCCGCATCGTGAGCGCGCATAGCAAGAAGAATGGCGACAACTCCGACGTATATCTCAAGACCGAGTCTGGTCAGATCACCGGCTTGGCCGTCATCGTAACCGACCCCAAAGAGCTGACGGTCGTCAATATTATCGGCTACATTCGTCCCGAAGATATTCGCGATCTGGGAGGCCACTGGGGCATTCCGAAGGTTGACATTAACCCCGGCAAGAATGACAAAAATGACAAGAAAGACAAAAAGGATAACCAATGAGATCCCTTTTTCTATTAGCCGGTTTGTTGGCCTCTGTCCCGGCTTACGCAGCCGATCGCGAATTTACTGAGGTGGTGCGCGTCATCTCCGACGAATTTCATACCCGTCCCATGTCGATTCCGATGTTCGGCCTGGTCAATCTGGTAACCGCCGCCGTCCATCCCGCCGGGACGCGCCACATCGACCTCGCCGTCTTTGAACATCTCAGCGACCGCGACCGCCAAGGCCGAAATCTTTCAGAAGCGATGCTCAACGCAGTGGGAAGGTCCTGGAGGCCTTTCGTCCAGGTGCGGACCCGCAAAAACGGAGGCGAGGAAACCGTGCTGGTCTATATGCGCCAGGAAGGGAAAGAGTGGAAACTTCTGGTCACCGCGGTCCAGCGCGACGAAGCCACCGTAGTTCAACTGCTTCTGAACGCCGACGCCTTGGCCCGCTGGATCGCCAATCCCGACCACTGCGCCCGCCACTGGAACGGCGATCCCACGGGCCCGACAACCCAGTAGGACAGGTCCCCGACCTGTCCATCTTGGGTTCGTTCCGCATTTTCGAGTGTGTGCCTCGCCAAGCCCGCCGGTCCCTTCACCACATTTCCCTGCCACATCCGTCAACCGGAAATGTTGTAATGGCTCCGCCCATCCGGCCCATCCACACGCGGACTGCGCCCGAACTCCGTGGTCCAAATCACCAGCGTATCGTTCAGGATTCCTCGCGATGTCAAGGCGATCAGCCGCATTTGTCGATCGGTATATCGCCGATCAGCGCCTGAAACTTACCGGACCACTGCCCATCTGCGTAATCAGCAGCGCCGCGCCCAGCATCGAAAGGTTTTTCATGAAGTTCACTTGCTGCATCTGGTGCATTTGCGGATCGGAAATCTTCCAGAACGCGTGTATCGTCAGAGTCACCGGCACCAGAAACAGCACGATCAGCCACGCACCCCACTTGGCTTTCCACCCGAAGGTGATGCTGATCCCTCCGATAATGGCGATTACGCCCGAAAGGGGCACTAGAATCGAAGCCATCGGCACCCCCTGTTGCGCCGCATGAGCGATGGCGGGTTGTTTGAAGTGACTGAAGGCGCTCAGAAAGATCAGCGAATAGATCAGTCGGCCGAGCGGCGCGAGATATCTCATTACAGGATGGAGCTACTAGCTCACCGGTTAGTTTCTCAAAAACTACCCGTAAACCCCTGACTCACGCCAGGGGCTATAACCCCGTCACGCGAGTGCGGGGATCAAGCGTGGGCAAAATTCAATACAACTTTGGCCGCGTTTCCGCCCATCATCGCCTGGAACCCTTTATCGAACTCCGTGTAATGGTAACGATGCGTAATCACCGGCTTGATATCCAGCCCGGATTCCAACATGACCGTCATCTTGTACCACGTCTCGTACATCTCGCGCCCATAGATGCCCTTGATGGTGAGCATATTGAACACCACCGTCCGCCAGTCGATGGACATGTCCTTATCCGGAATCCCCAGCATCGCGATCTTCGCGCCGTGACTCATGTTTGCCAGCATGTCCCGAAACGCCTGCCCGTTGCCCGACATTTCGAGGCCCACGTCGAAGCCTTCCTTCATTCCGAGTTGCTGCTGCACTTGGGCCAGCGTCCCCTTCGATACGTCGAGCGCCACGGTCGCCCCCAGCTTCTTCGCCAGCTCCAGCCGAAACGGATTCATGTCCGTCGCCACCACGAACCGCGCCCCCGCATGTTTCGCCACCGCGACCGCCATCAGTCCGATCGGTCCGCAGCCGGTCACCAGAACATCCTCGCCCAGCACCGGAAAGGACAGCGCCGTATGCACCGCGTTGCCGAATGGATCGAAAATAGCCGCGATGTCCAGATCCACCGTCGGCGCATGACGCCAGATATTGGTCATCGGCAACACGATATATTCCGCGAACGCCCCCGGACGATTCACGCCCACGCCCATGGTATGCGCGCACAAATGACGACGGCCCGCGAGGCAATTCCGGCAGCGTCCGCACACCACGTGACCTTCGCCGCTGACGATATCGCCGGGGTGAAAATCGGCCACGTTCGCCCCGGCCTCCACCACCTCGCCGACGAATTCATGCCCGATCGCCATCGGCACCGGGATGGTCTTCTGCGCCCAATCGTCCCAATTATAAATGTGGACGTCCGTTCCGCAAATCCCCGCGCGCAGCACGCGGATCAGCACGTCGTTCATCCCCGGACGTGGAGCCTCAATATCCTCGAGCCACAATCCCGGCTCGCGTTTACTCTTGACGAGGGCTTTCATGAAACTCCATTGTCTGATATCGTGAGCCTCATGCTGAAAGCAACGCTGCTTCTCCTCACTTCCGCCGCCGTCTTCGCCCAGCTTTCCGAAAAAGGGACATGGGCCGCCGAGGCGCAAAATCGCTACACCATCAAGCCGAATATCACCTATGGCATGCAGAATAACTTCGAAACCAAGCTGGATGTCTACCAGCGCCGGGACACGACGGGTCCGCAGCCGACCATCATTTTCATTCATGGAGGCGGCTGGACCGGAGGCTCGAAGGAAACCTCCGTCATGGCCCTGTTCCCGTATTTGGAAATGGGCTGGAACGTAGTCAACGTCGAATATCGACTGGAAAAAATCTCTCCCGCCCCCGCCGCTGTAGAGGATTGCCTGTGCGCATTGCGCTGGATCGGCCAGCATGCGCGCGATTACAATATCGATCCGGCGAAGCTGGTGGTCACTGGCGAATCGGCCGGCGGACATCTCGCGCTGACCACCGGCATGATCCCCATGTCCGCGGGCCTGGATCGCCAGTGCCCGGGCCCGGACCTGCCTAAAGTGGCCGCGATCCTCGACTGGTACGGCATCACCGACGTGAACGATCTTCTGGACGGTCCGAATCAGAAATCCTATGCCGTGCAGTGGCTGGGAAGCATGCCGAATAAGGAGGCCATCGCAAAACGGGTTTCGCCGCTCGAGTACGTGCGCGCCGGCCTGCCCCCGATTCTCATGGTCCAAGGCGATCAGGATCCGACCGTGCCTTATTCGCACTCCGTGCGCTTGCATGAGGCGCTCGATAAGGCCGGTGTTCCCAATCAATTGATTACCATCCCCGGCGGCAAGCACGGAAATTTCACGCCGGAGGAGCGCGTCAGGATCCACATCGCCACGCGCGAATTTCTAGCGAAGTATGTTATCCATCCTTCCCAATCTCATTGAGCTTGTCGACGATTTCAGATGGCAGCCGTAGTTCCGCGGCGGCGATATTTTCGCGCAGGTGCTCCAATGACGAGGTGCCGGGGATCAGCAGGATATTGGGCGACCGCTCCAGCAGCCACGCCAGCGCCACTTGCATGGGCGTCGCTCTTATCGCCGCCGCGGCTGCGTCCAGTACCGAAGATTGCAAGGGACTGAAGCCGCCTAGAGGGAAGAACGGCACATAGGCGATCCCGCGCCTGCCGAGCTCGTCGATAAAGGCGTCGTCTGCGCGGTGCGCCACGTTGTAATAATTCTGAATGCAGACAATCTCCGTAATCGTCTGCGCCTGCGCCAGCTGCTTCGGACTCACGTTGCTCAAACCGAGATGACGAATCAGCCCCTGGCGTTTGAGCTCCGCAAGCACGGTCAGTGGTTCTTCGATCGACTCACCGGATGGCGCCGCCATTCCTCCCACGCGAAGATTGACCACGTCCAACGCGTCGAGCCCGAGATTGCGCAGATTATCGTAGACGGCATCGATCAGCTCCTGCCGCGAAAGGGCGTGGACCCAGGACTTATCCGCGGGCCTGCGGGCGCCTACCTTGGTCACGATCACCAGTCCACCCGCGTAGGGATGAAGCGCTTCCTTAATGATCTGATTGGTCACATGTGGACCGTAATAGTCGCTGGTATCGATGTGATTGATCCCCGCCGCAACCGCCTCCCGCAGAACCGCGATTGCCCCGTCTCTGTCCGGCGGCGGTCCAAACACCTGGGGGCCGGCCAGTTGCATGGCTCCGTAACCCATTCGCCTCACGGTCATGGCAGTTCCCGGAAATGTAAAACTTGTCATTCTTCCTAGATGTGGGACGGCGCCTTAGGACTTAGCTTTTTAAAAGCGAACAACCGGAAAAGTGAGGGACAATAGTTCGAGACCCCGCCACCATTTCCGGGGCTCCAGTCTTTCGGGCACGCGGGTCCTGGCAAGTACGCTCTTCGACTACCTTGTGGCTGGACACAGCGTCGAAGGATTTCCTGTAAGCGTTCGAAGAAGCAAAAGATTCCTTGCTCGCCTGAATGCCTCCGCACTTCCGACCCGCGAAAGCTTGCTGGGCCGTTCGGTCTCGTCACAGCAGTCGGTTTCTCTCGTGGCGCGCGCACTCGCATAAGTGCGTGCGCCACGTCATTAGATGCGATTCTGCGACGCACTACTCCAGATCTCTGAAACAACCAATCCTTCAAGTCCCCGCTGCTCTTTCTCCCTCCGATACCCGAGCGCTTCCAAGATTTTCCAATGCTCCGGCAACGCGCGTACCCGCAATCCCGTCGTCACCCGGAAGAATAAATAGAGGGCGCGTAGCACCACGCCGGACCAGCGCGTGTTTCTAAACTCCGAAACCAGCCATCTCTCCGTCCGGATTTTCTTGAGCATCGACGCGAGCTCTTGCTCCTCAAAGCAGTCGAAGAAAAAGTGGGCCACCGCTAAGTCGTACTGCCCTTCAAAAAGAAACTCACGGGCATCGGCCAAGTGAAACGTAGCCGACGGCACGCGAGCCCGCGCCAGCTCGACCATCCCGGCACTCACGTCCACTGCGTCGACCCGCGCGTTGGGATAGAGCGCGGCGAACACTTGCAGGAACCGTCCATCGCCATCACCCAGCACCAGAACTTTTTGAGGATTCCCCAGCTCGAACAAAAACGCCTCGCGGCGCTTCCGCAGCGCGCCCCCGAACGCCGCGTATTCCAGCCACCGGTACCAGCGCGCGAGACGGTCGCAGTTCAAAACCGCATTCCCGCAAGCGGCAGCACAAATAGAGGACTCAGCAGCGCGACGTCGGCCAGCACGCGCAGTGCATCGCGCGAAAAATGGCGGCGCGCGCAGTCGAGCAGCACGAAGGCCATCGCGCTCGAAACCACCGCTCCGCCCAGCATCGGACGGCTCGAAAACAGCAGCATCGCCGCTGCGATGGCCACGAATCCGGCGGGCGCCGCGATGGGCCATTCCGATTCGCCTTCCCAATGTTCGATCGCCACGCAGTTGATCCAACACAGGCAGGAAAACAGCGCGATGGCCTCAATATCCACTGCCGTCCGGACGTTCGGCCACGCCGATAACGTAGCCCCCAGCCCGAACAAGATCGCCACCGCGCCCTCTTTCGTCTTTTGAAAAATGCCACAGTGCAGCAGTATGAAATACAGAGCAACCGCGCCCCCCAGCGCGACTCCACTGAATAGCAATTCCGGAGTCAGCCGCATCCACGCGAGCGCGGCCCCCGAGGCGAGAACAAAAATCCATAAAGGCAGCAGCGCTCTCCAGTGCCGCCGGTAAAATTCGTGCCGCGGACGCCCCGCCGCCCCCATCCATGCGTCGATGGTTCGATCCGCCGCGTAGATCAGCCACACCGCCGCCACCAGCAGAACCGACGGCAATAAATCCACCCGCGCATGAAAGCACCGCGCAAATAAAATCTGCCACAGCAGAGCGACCAGCGGCGCATCCAAGCTCAGCAGATTCGGCCACAGCCACACCCGTTCCACATCTTCCATTATGCGGTGTAATGCGGAGGGCAGCGATGTAACCTGCGGAAAGTGGGGACTGCCTACTCTGTCCCAAGGCGACCGCGATGCAAAAAGAAGCACATAACGGCTGCGCCGCCGTGGACAGAGCGACGGCTCCGCCAGAGCCTTACCGCTAATTTGTCTGATTCCACATCTGAATCACCGGCGTCTCCCGCTCATGTCCCAGCACGCTGATGGACCCGGTAGAAAGCGCGAAGCATCGACCCATCCGCGGATCCACTTCAATCCAACAGGACGCCAAAACCCGCAGGATATGTCCATGTCCGAAAATGGCCACCTCGCCGTCAGGCACCGCGCCGATCACCCGTCGAGCCCTCTCCGCGACCTGCTCGATCGTCTCGCCGCCCGGCGGCGTACCGTTCCAAATCGTCCAGCCGGGAGCGGTTTTGTGCACGTCATCGGTCGTCAACCCTTCATAGGACCCGTAATTCCACTCGCGCAAATCGTCGGTGACGATCGCCCCGTCCGCGTACCCTGCAATCCTGCAAGTCTCCCGCGCGCGCGTCAGAGGACTCACGAACACCGCCGCGAACTTCTTTCCCGCCAGCCTCTTGCCCACCGCCGCCGCCTTCCGTTCGCCCTCCGCCGTCAGCGGTAAATCGGTGGATGAGGTGTGCTGCCCCGATAAGCTCCACGCCGTTTCTCCATGCCGAATCAGCCATAGCGAAGATGCCATAAAGTTACTTTAGCGGAACAACGCGCCCGGCTTCGGCGTTATATTGGTTGAACGAACTGGAGGAAAGAATGTCGCTTCGCGACTTTATCGCCAAGCAGTGGATAGACGTCATCCAATGGACCGAGCCCGAGGACGGCGTACTCGCGTACCGCTATCCGATGCAGGACCTGGAGATTCAGAACGGAGGCATGCTCACCGTCCGCGAATCGCAGATGGCCGCGTTCGTCAATGAAGGCAAGGTGGCCGATATTTTCGGACCCGGCCTGTATAAATTGACCACCCAGACGCTGCCGATTTTGACCTATCTCCAGAACTGGGACAAGAAATTCCAGTCGCCCTTCAAAAGCGACGTGTACTTTTTCTCGACCCGCATTCAGACCAATCAGCGCTGGGGCACGGCGACTCCGATCACCATCCGCGATAAAGATTTCGGCATGGTGCGGCTGCGCGGCTACGGGATTTATTCCTGGCACATCACGGACGCCAAGGCGTTTCATACCAAAGTGAGCGGCACGCGCGATATTTATCACGTCGCCGATATTGAAGGCCAGCTCCGCAACACCATCATCGGCCGCATGACCGATGCGTTCGCGCAGAGCAACGTGCCGTTCCTGGATATGGCCGCCAACCAGGTGGTGCTCGGCCAGAAGATCGCCGAGGGCCTCACGCCGATATTTACGGACCTCGGCCTGGCGCTCGACAGCTTCGTGGTCGAAAATCTTTCGCTGCCTGAAGAGCTGCAAAAAATGCTCGACACTCGCGTCGGCATGAATATGATGGGCGACATGAACCGCTACACGCAGTATCAGGTAGCGAATTCGCTGCCGATCGCGGCGGCGAATGAAAGCGGAGGCATCGCGGGATTGGGCGTCGGCTTGGGCGCCGGATTGACCATGGCGAATGTGATGGGCAACGCGCTGCGCACACCGGGAGAAAATCCGCCGCCCGCAGCTCCGGTTGCCGCACCCGCCGCCGGCACGGAAACGAAATTCTGTTTCAACTGCGGCAAGCCCATCGCCCGAGTAGCGAAATTCTGCCCCGAATGTGGAACAGCTCAGCCGTAGGTAGCACAGGCTTCAGCCTGTGAACAGGACCAAATTGACCTCCGGCTGCGAATGGATCGTCGAAGCTCACAATTGCGACGCCGGCTCTGTCTCCAATCTCGACTCTCTGCGAGCTCTCTTCAACCGCCTGATCGAAGAAATGGCCCTCCACCCCATCGGCGAAACACTCTGGCACCAGTTTCCCGGTGGAGGCATCACCGGCCTCGCCCTGCTCCAGGAATCGCACATCGCCTGCCATACTTTTCCAGAGCACCGCTCATTGTGCTTGAATGTATTCTGCTGCCGTCCGCGCGCCGATTGGGATTTCGACGCGTGCCTGCGCAGGGAATTCGGAGCCCAGTCGGTCGAAGTGCGGCGTCTCGATCGTCCGTATAGCGAATGAGTCAACCTCAGGCGAACTGCCCCAGTTGCGGCGCACCGGTCACGTTCCGCTGGTCGAGCGCGGTGCAGACCGTCTGTCCTTTTTGCCACTCCATCCTGGTTCGGGACGACCTGGTTCTCAAAAACGTAGGCAAGGTTGCCGACCTCCCGCCCGACCCTTCGCCCATTCAACTGCTCACCTCCGGCACCTACAACAACAAAAAATTCGACGTCCTCGGCCGCATCATTTATGAATACGAGCAAGGCGGCTGGAACGAATGGCACATCGTATTTTCCGACGGCCAAAGCGGCTGGCTCTCCGACGCGCAGCTGCAATACGCGGTGTCGTTCCTCGTGCCCGGCATCCCGCTCCCCGCCGAAAATCAAGTCTCCCGCGGCCAGCACTTCAATTTTTCAAACATCGACTTCGAAGTGTCGACCATAACCATCGCCACTTATAAAGGAACCGAAGGCGAGCTCCCATTCCCGTTCTACGGCAAGTCGAACATGCTGTTCGCCGACCTGCGCAACCAGTCGAACGACTTCGCGACCCTCGATTACAGCGATGAATCCGCCCCCATGCTATTCATCGGCAAGACCGTCCCCTACGAGGCACTCCACCTCCAAAACGTCCGCCAATTCGAGGGCTGGTCATGATAGTGGCGCGAGCTTCAGCTTGCAGCGACGGCTTCAGCCGTGGTCTTAAAGAGCCGCGACCATCGGGAGCGGTCAACGTCGACGTTCCGCAGGAGCGCCGCTAATGTCCTCCCCATTAGTCACCCCTCCCGTAGTAAAAGCCGCCGCCATGTTCTGCCCCAACTGCGGCGGACCCATCGAGTTCCGAGGCTTCGGGCACTCCCTCACCGTAGTCTGCCCGCAATGCCTCAGCGTCCTCGACGCCTCCTCGCCCCTGCTGAAAATCGTTCAGGAAGCCCAGGACGCGCAATCCCGCCGCACGCCCCTGATCCCCCTCGGCCAGCGCGGAAAATGGGCGGGCGCTACCTGGGAAGTCATCGGATTTCAAACCCGCGCCGTCGAAGAAGACGGAGTCGTCTATGAATGGGAAGAGTATCTTCTCTTCAATCCCTATCACGGCTTCCGCTACCTGACTAACTATCAGGGCCACTGGAACTACGTGACGCCTGTTGAGTCTTTGCCCGAGCGTAAAGCCGTCGGCTCCCGCCCCGCCGTCTATTTTGAAGGCAACCTATATAAGCATTTCTCCGGCGCGCAAGCCACCACCAGCTTCGTCCTCGGAGAATTTCCATGGCGCGTAACAGCCGGCGAAGAAGTGCTGGCCGACGATTTCATTCACCCGCCTTTCGTCCTTTCCTCCGAGACCACGTCCGACGAAGTCACCTGGTCGAAGGGCGAATACACCGCGGGCGCCGATCTGTGGAAAGCCTTCGCGCTCCCCGGTGCCGCCCCGCGTCCGCAAGGCGTTTATCTGAATCAGATGTCCCCCTATACGGGAAAAGTGGGGGGAACCTGGGGGTTGTTCGCGCTAATGCTGCTGGCGCTCTTCGTGATCGCGGGCCTATACGGGGCCCTCAGCCGCGGCGATACCGTTTTTGACGAACACTATCATTACTCCGCCGCCGACCGAGGTGAGCCGTCCTTCGTTACCAAAGATTTCGACATTGAAGGACGCACCGCCAACCTCGAAGTCACGGTTAAAACAAATCTGATCAACAACTGGGCCTATTTCAACCTCACTCTAATCAACGAAGGCACCGGAGACGCCTTCGATTTCGGACGCGAAGTCAGCTACTACGCAGGCACTGACAGCGATGGGGCATGGTCGGAAGGAAACCAGGAGTCGACCGCGATCATTCCGCGCGTCCCCGCCGGCCGCTACTATCTGCGCGTCGAGCCGGAAATGGAAGGCTCGGAAACGCCTCCTGAAAAACCCGCAACACCGGCGCCCACTCCCACGCCTCGCCCCGCAGTCGCGCCCCGTCGCGTTCCCGCCGCACCCACCGTCTACTACGAAATCCTGATACGCCACGACGTCCCCACCTATGGATGGTTCTGGATCGCCGCTCTGCTGCTGCTGATCCCTCCCATCTGGACCACCATCCGCGCCACGGCTTTTGAAACCCGCCGCTGGTCCACCAGCGATTATCCACCGACCTCTGGAGGAGGCTAACTCAATGCGCTATGCTGGCTACCTGATCTACAGCATGATGATGCTCACCACCGCCACCTGGGCCGAATTTCGAGGCTGGTCGTTCTCGAAAATCGACCAGACCAAAGTCGCGCCCAAGACGGTCCGCGATAATCCCGGCGCCTACCGTTCGCACTACGCTTTTTACCCACGCTATGTCGGAGGAAAGTAAAGATGGCTGCATTTAATCCTGGCAATCTGCTCAACGCCGCGATCTACGCGATCCTCGGCATCGTGATTTTTATTTTCTGCTTCTTCCTGCTCGACAAGATGACGCCCTATCATCTGTGGCGTGAAATTACGGAGGATAAGAACATAGCCCTGGCCATCCTGATCGGCGCGATATCGCTAGGCATGTGCATCATCATCGCCGCGGCGGTGCACTAACGGGCGCCAGGCGCCGGGCGCCGCGCGCCAGTCAAAAGCCTATGCAGTCTGCAAATCTTCGCGCCTCTTTCCCGGCGCCAGGCGCCCGGCGCGTGGCGCCTCTGCTTTTCCTCTCCGTCCTCCTGATCTCCGCCTGCGGACTCATCTATGAGCTGATCGCCGGAACGCTCGCCAGCTACCTGCTAGGCGACAGCGTGCTTCAATTCTCGACGATAATCGGAGCCTACCTGTTCGCCATGGGAATCGGCAGCGCCGCCTCGCGATACCTCAAAGGATCGCTGGTCGGCTGGTTCGTCCAGATCGAGCTGCTAGTCGGCATCGTCGGCGGATTCTCGTCGTCCGCGCTCTTCCTGGCCTTCGCGTACACACACAGCTTCCGCCTGTGCCTGTATTTATTGGTGGTCGCCGTAGGCGCGCTGGTGGGCTTGGAAATTCCTCTGCTGATGCGGATCCTCGAAGGCCGCTTCAAATTCGGAGACTTGGTGTCGCACGTTCTGACCTTCGATTATCTGGGCGCGCTCGCCGCCTCGATCGCGTTCCCTTTATGGCTGGTGCCGAAACTGGGCTTGGTGCGCGCGGCAATCCTATTCGGCATCGTCAACGCCGGAGTCGCGCTCTGGTCGACTTACTTATTTGAAGATCAGTTGCACTCCGTGTGGCGCGTGCGCTCCTCGTGCGCCGCCGTGCTGCTGCTGCTGGGCGCGGGGATGTACTTCTCGAACTGGATCTCCGCCACTGCCGACAATCAACTCTACGCCGACGAAATTATCTTCGAGCGGAATACCCGCTACCAGCGGATCGTGATCACCAAGTGGAAAGACGATCTGCGCCTGTTCCTCAGTTCGCACCTGCAATTTTCTTCACGCGATGAGTATCGGTATCACGAAGCATTGGTGCATCCCGGCTTATCGTCGCTGCCGAACGCCCGCCGCGCGCTGGTGCTCGGCGGTGGCGATGGTCTGGCCGTCCGCGAACTTCTGAAATATCCGAATTTAGAGAGCATCACGCTGGTCGATCTCGACCCTGAGATGACCCGCCTCTTCACCGAACACCCTCTGCTAGCGCCTCTAAACGACTATTCCTTCCGCGCCCCCCGCGTCCACGTCATCAATGCCGACGCGTTTCCGTGGCTCGACGAAAATAAACAGACCTGGGATTTCATAGTCGTCGATTTCCCGGATCCCACGAATTACTCGCTGGGCAAACTGTACACCACTGCCTTCTATCGCCTCCTGAAGCGGCATGTATCGCCCGGAGGTCTCGTCGTTGTCCAGAGCACGTCTCCTATGTTTGCCCGCCAGTCCTATTGGTGCATCGTCGATACCTTGAAGCAGGCCGGCTTCAATACCTGGCCCTACCACGTCTACGTTCCCAGTTTCGGGGAGTGGGGTTTTACCATTGCAGGAGAGTCCTGGGAACCGCCGGCCCATCTGCCGGAGGGCCTGCGGTTCCTCACTGTGACGACCATCCCCGAACTCTTCCACTTCCCCGCCGATATGACCCCGGTCGAAGCCGAAGTCAATCGCCTGAACGATCAAATCTTAGTGCGCTACTACGAGCGCGACTGGAAAGATATCGCGCGGTGATTATTCCGCTGAGTTCAGCTCGAAGCCCATTTCCTGGCCTTGGATCCAGATCTTGTCGACCTGATAACCGTTGTCGTCTTTACGCAGGACCACTTTGCTGTGATCCGCGCTCTTCTGATTCGGCATTTCGACGGAATTCACGGTCGCGTAGGTGCTGACGCCCTTGCGGCTGTCCGGTGTAAATTCGATCACCGAGTTGGCCAGCTCGTGGATGGTATACGCGCCCGCCGGAAGCGTCACGTGACCCACGTTTGCCGCGACCGGCAAAGTCACTTTCAGCGTCTCCATCGAATTGGCCGACGCGATCGCCGCGCCCAGGCACACTACCGTCCCTAAAATAGTTTTCTTCATGTCCAGTCTCCTTGTTTTTTTTGAGTGAGTCGCCGTTGTGTCAGCGTCTATGATTGAGAAACGTAATCCGAAACCCCGGAGTTACTGGCCTTAAGAAGACTTTACATTCCAGATTGTTTTCGAATAATATTCTTGAATTCTCGCGTCGGAGGTGACCAGTTCGGAATATCCATCGGCTCTCGCCTGCGCGACGATCATCCGGTCGAAGGGATCGCGCGTCCAGGTTTCAAACAGAGCCGTGTGCGCCACCGCCGCGAAGGGATGGTCGCTCACCCGCAATCCGATCAGCGTCTCAAGTTGCGTTAGCAGCGCCATCGGCGGCTTCACGATTCTTTTGATCTCGAACAGATATTGGAGTTCCAGCAATACCATCGGCGAGACCTCGACTTGGGATGATTCGATGGCATGCGCGGCGACGGGCGTCAGCTTTTCTGTCAGGCCTTCGGCGAGCCAGATCACAATATGCGTGTCGATGTACAGGCTCAAATTTCAGACCAGTCTTTTTGCCACTCGGCTTCCATTTCCTCGAAGAGGCCATTGGTATCGAGGCTGCTTCCTGGGGCGATCACGGTTTCGCGGGTCAAGCGCGAAAGCTTAGATGGAGCGGTTTCGGGGATTACTTTGAAAATAACCCCTTTGTGAGTGAATTCAACGGGTTCACCCTTAAGCGCTTGGTCGGCAAATCGAAACAGATCGCGCCGAAACTTGGTGATGGTGACCGGCATGTACATATTATATCCTAAGATATGTACGTTACAAGAAATTACTAACTTGACAATGCTCCACTAATATTGCATACTACAAACAGGCTAATAGGAGCCTCAAGTTACTCGTCGAGAGGAAGGGTTATGAGCAAGATTATTGGGATCGACCTGGGCACTACGAACTCCGTTGTTTCTGTCATGGAGGGCGGCCAGCCGGTCGTCATCCCGAACCAGGAGGGGGGCCGGACTACTCCTTCTGTGGTTGGATTCGCCAAGAGCGGAGAACGTCTCGTGGGAAATGTGGCGAAACGTCAAGCAGTTACGAACGCCGAGAATACGGTGTACTCGATTAAGCGCTTCATGGGACGCCGTTTCGATGAAGTATCGCAAGAAATGAAGCTGGTCCCCTATAAGGTGGTGAAGGGCGATGGCGACTCGGTTTGGGTGGATATCAGCGGCAAAAAGTATTCTCCGCCGGAGATTTCGGCGATGATTCTGGGCAAGTTGAAGGAAGCGGCCGAAGCTTATCTGGGCGAAAAGGTCACGCAAGCCGTGATCACGGTGCCCGCATATTTTAACGACGCGCAGAGGCAGGCGACCAAGGACGCGGGCAAGATCGCGGGCCTGGAAGTTCTCCGCATCATTAACGAACCGACCGCGGCGGCGCTCGCTTACGGCCTCGACCGCAAGAAGAACGAGACCATCGCCGTCTACGATTTCGGCGGAGGCACGTTCGACGTCTCGATTCTCGAAGTGGGCGACGGCGTGGTTGAAGTGAAGTCCACCAACGGCGACACGCACCTCGGCGGCGACAACATCGACCAGCGCATCATCGACTGGCTGATTCAGGAATTCAAAAAGGATCAGGGCATCGACGTTTCGAAAGACCAGATGGCTTTGCAGCGTCTCAAAGAGGCAGCGGAAAAGGCCAAGATCGAGCTCTCCACTCTGTTCGAGACCGAGATCAACCTGCCGTTCCTGACTGCCGACGCAACGGGTCCGAAGCACCTCGCGATCAAGCTGACCAGGGCGCGCTTCGAGCAGATGGTGGCCGATATTCTGGACCGTTCCGTCGAGCCTTGCAAGAAGGCGCTGGCCGATGCCGGATTGGACCCATCGAAAATCGACGAAGTGGTGCTGGTGGGCGGATCGACTCGTATTCCGAAGGTGCAGGAGATTGTCCGCAACCTGTTCGGCAAGGATCCGAACCGCAGCGTGAATCCCGACGAAGTGGTAGCGATCGGCGCGGCGGTGCAGGGCGGCGTTCTGGGCGGCGAAGTCAAAGACGTGCTGCTGCTGGACGTGACGCCTCTGTCGCTGGGCATCGAGACCATGGGCGGCGTGTTCACCAAGCTGATCGAGCGCAATACGACGATTCCAACGCGCAAGAGCGAGACGTTCTCGACGGCGGCCGATAGCCAGACTTCGGTCGAGATTAAGGTGTATCAGGGCGAACGTTCGATGGCGCGGGACAACCGCATGCTGGGCGTGTTCCAGCTGGTGGGAATTCCGCCGGCTCCGCGCGGGATTCCGCAGATCGAAGTGACCTTCGACATCGACGCCAACGGCATTCTGAATGTCCTGGCGAAGGATAAGGCCACCAACAACGAACAGAAGATCACCATCACTTCTTCTTCCGGATTGAGCAAGGAAGAGGTCGAAAAGATGGCCAAGGATGCGGAGGCCAACGCAGCCGACGACCGCAAGCGCAAGGACGAAATCGACGCGCGCAATCGAGCCGACTCGATGGTGTACCAGGTCGAGAAGATGCTGAAAGACCATCGCGACAAGATCGGCGAGGCCGACGCGAAGCAGGTGGAAGAAGCGCTGGCTTCGACGCGCTCGACCATGCAGGCGGGGTCGGTTGAGGACATAAACAAGGCCGTCGACAAACTGACGCAGGCGAGTCATAAGCTGGCGGAAGCGATGTACAAGACCTCGTCCACACCTCCGACGGGAGCCCCCCCGCAGGATGGCGCGCATCCCGGCGGCACCGAGGAGAAGAAGAAGGACGACGTGGTCGACGCCGAGTTCGTAGATGTAGAAGACAAGAAGTAAGGCGCCGGGGGCCAGACGCCAGGGGCCAGTAAGCGTACTGGCGTCTGGACCCTGGCCGCTGGCCCCCTTTTTTATGGCAGCTGATTATTACAAGACGCTTGGGGTGTCGAAAGACGCGGATGCGGATGAGATTCGCAAGGCTTACCGGAAGCTTGCCCGGAAGCACCATCCCGACCTGAACCCCGGCGACAAAGCCGCCGAGGGCCGGTTTAAGGATGTCCAGGAAGCCTACGATGTACTGAACGAACCCAAGAAACGGCAGATGTACGACCAGTACGGCTTCTATTCCGAGAACGGGATGCCGCAGAGTGGGCCCTCTGGCGGAGGTGGCCAAAGAAATCCGAATATGGGTTTCGGTGGCTTCGATTTTTCGGAAGCCCAGGGAGGATTCGGAGGGCGCCGCGCGACTTCGGAAGGCGGCTCTAATTTTCAGGACATCTTTAGCCAGTGGTTCGGCGGAGGGAAGGCGGCGGATGCGAGCACGGCGCCTCCGGAGAAGGGCGCGGATCTCGAATATGGCCTGAGCATCGATTTCTGGCAGGCGATTAAAGGGACGCAGGTACGGCTCAATATTTCGCGCCAGGAGACATGTCCTACCTGCAATGGAACGGGGTCGCGGCCGGGAGCGAACGCGGTATGTCCGGAGTGCAACGGCAGCGGAAGCGTGACGCAGACGGCGGGAGCAATGAAGTTCAGCTTGACCTGTCCCAAATGCGATGGAACGGGACGTCTCCGCAACAAGTGCGCGACCTGCCACGGCGACGGGTTGATTTCAAAAACCGAAACGGTGGATGTGCGGATTCCTCCGGGCGCGCAGCAGGGATCGCGGCTCAGGGTTGCGGGGAAGGGAAATTCGGGGACGCACGGCGCGCCCTCAGGTGACCTTTATATAACCATTCGGGTGGAGCCGCACCCGATTTTCCGCCGCGAGGGTGACGATATCGAGATTACCATTCCGGTGCGCATCGACGAAGCGGGATTGGGAACCAAAATCGAAGTGCCGACCATCGACGGGCGCGCGCTGCTCAAAATTCCGCAGGGCACTAAGAACGGCCAGAAATTCCGGCTGCGGGAAAAGGGCGTGCTGAATTCGAGGACCAACACGCGGGGCGATCAACTGGTGGAAGTTACGCTCGAGGCTCCGGTGGTGCACGATGAACGGACCAAGGAGCTGCTGCGCGAGTATGCGACGCTGCATCCGGAAGATCCGCGTTCTGAAATTTGGACGAAGGTCTGACATGGCGAAAAGAAACAAAGCCGCATACATGATCTCGGCGGTGGCCGAGCAGTATCAGATTCATCCGCAGACGCTGCGACTTTATGAACGCGAAGGGCTGCTGAAGCCTTCGAGGAGCGAAGGGAACACGCGGCTCTATACCGATCAGGATCTGGAGCGCTTGGAAGTGATCCTAAAATTGACGCGCGATCTGGGCGTGAACCTGGCGGGCGTGGAGATTATTCTGAACATGCGGGAGCGCATGGCGGAGATGCAGAGAGAGATCGAACAGTTCGTGAACAGCCTGAACGACGAGATTTCACAAAGGTCCAGGCAGAGTATTCCGGAGCCGGCGTTCTCCTTAATTCCAGTGATTGAAGCCCGCCGATCGAAGAAATAACTAGCCCGTAGGACAGGTCCCCGACCTGTCCCACGGCTGAGGTTTTCCTGGTCTTCGTTTTAGGAGTTATTCCCGATTCCAAACGAGCAGGAGACGCGCAGACTTGATATATGAAGATCTGTGTCGTGCCGCTAGGCCTTCTTGGGGCCGTCGCTATTTTTGGCCAGGGAACGTCCAACTCTAACTGGCAAAATCGCTGCTTCAATAATCCGGGGCTCCCCTATTGCCAGGGGCGCGACTTTGCCGTCAAGCCGAAGCCCGCGGCAAAGGATACCAGTTCGGGGGTGACGCGGGGGACGGGGGCGACGGCGGCCCCATCGGCGTCCGGCGCGCGCAGGCAACAGGGCGGCTCGGCGCCGGCTTTGATGACGGTGGGCGATATTGACTGGAGATTCGCCGATCCATTCCCGGATGCGCTGATCGGATTCAATTTCAATGGAATCGTGGAATCCCCTCTGGCACGCAGCCTGATCAACCAATTGGGAGCGAGGCAGAAACTCAGCGAAGCGGACATGCAAAAGATCTTCGACGGCCTTTCGGGGATCGACCAGATCGGAGTGTCGGTGCGGGACAACCGGTTCGTGGTGATGCTGACTGGCAGCGTGACGGCGATGATGAAGCCTCCGGCCGAGCCGGGGATCAAGTGCGTGCCGATTTCCGGCAGCGCAATGCTGTTCGGGTCGGCCGACGCGGTGGATCAGGCGGTCCAGCGGATCAACATGGGGGTGCCTCTTTCAGAACTGGCGCGTTCCGGGGAGCAGAGGCAATCAACCAGCGAATTTTGGGCCGTCGGGTCGGCGCGATTGGCTGGACCGGAGGCGGTGCGGGTGGGTTTAAGGCGATTTGCGCTGACGGTGTGGATCCGGAACCAGATCATCAGCGACCTCGCGCTCGAGTTCAATACACCGCCGGCGGCGAAAATGGTGCAGGCGATGCAGGGCTCGGTCGAAGGGAACACGGTCCACAAGAGGACGTCGATCGAAGCAAGCGAGGTGCAGAGCAAATTCGCCGAGATTGTCGCGGGGCCCGTGGGGGAGCGGCTGGCGGAGCTGGTGGAGGCCGGGAAGTATTTGCCGGCGAGGGATGCTACGGCTCCCAGGCAGACGAAGCCGGTGATTTACGGATTGGACGGTGGGCCGAAGGTGGTGGGGCAGGATAAGGAACGTTGACACTCTGAGTGGCCGGGGCGAAAAGCGGGGACAGCCCGCTCTGTCCACGACGGCGCAGCAGGTATTTCTGGCCGTCGGCGATTTCGGGCGCCTTGGGACAGAGTAGGCAGTCCCCATTTTTCGCAGTTTTCATCGTAATCGGTGCATGTAGTATTCTGGCTGGAGCGCTAGGGGCGCATCCAGTCCGCGGAAAGGGCTTTGCCCACCCGTTTAGTTTTTTGAAGGTCGCGAACCTTCTTTCAGCCTGATTTCGTGCGGACTCCAGGCGGTCGATGAAAGGAGATTCGTGGTGTTTCCCAATCCTCAATCGGCCTTGCCGCTGCCGCGGCGGGCTCATCTTGAATACTATAGAAAACTTGCCAAGCAACTGGTGAAGGATTTCAAGGCCGGCGGCCTTCAACCGGCGGACCCGCTGCGGGAGTTTGCCGTTCAGAAGTTTTCTGAGAGATGCACATTGACCGCGGCACAGTTCGTGATAGCGCGGTCCTACGGATTTGAGAGCTGGCCGAAGTTCGCGAAGCACGTGGAGGCGCTCGAAAAGAATTCGCCGGTATCGAGGTTTGAAGCGGCGGCGGAGGCGATTGCCGAAGGGGATCTAACGGCCTTGCGGCGGTTGCTGAGTGAGGATCCGAGGCTGATTCGCGCCAGCTCGACGCGGGAACATGGCGCTACGCTGCTCCATTATGTTTCGGCGAACGGAGTGGAGAGTTACCGGCAGAAGACTCGAGGAAATATCGTCGAGATTACGAAAGCGCTGCTGGACGCGGGCGCGGAGATCGATGCTGCCGCGCACGTGTATGGAGGCGAGTGCACGACGCTCGATCTGGCGGCGACTAGCATTCATCCGGTGCGCGCGGGGGTGCTCGAGGAGCTGCTCCAGCTGCTGCTCGATCGGGGCGCGAATATTGAACTGGCTTCGGTGGCCGGCTGCCTTGGGAACGGGCGGCCGCAAGGGGCGGAGTTTCTGGCGGCGCATGGAGCGCGCCTCGATCTGGCGGAGGCGGCGGGGGTGGGACGGATCGATCTGGTTCGGGATCTCTTCGAAGGGGCGGCTGTCGAGAAGAGGAAGGAGGCGTTTATTTTCGCTTGTGGATATGGACGGAATGAGGTGGTGCAGTTCCTGATGGAGAAGAAGGTGGACCTGGGGGCGCAGAACAAGCAGGGGCAGACCGGGTTGCACATGGCGGTGGTGGGAGGGCACGTCGAAACTGTGAAGCTGCTGGTGGGACAGGGGGCTCCGCTCGAAGTGAAGAATATGTACGGAGGGACGGTCGTGGGGCAGGCGCTGTGGTCGGGTGGGAACGGGGCGGATCCGGTGGTTACGATCGCGATTCTGGAGGCTCTGGTTGGGAGTGGGGCCCGGGTGCCGGATCGGCATACGCCTGTGAATGGCCGAGTGGATGCGTGGCTTGAGGAGCGGGGGAGTCGGGGGCTGGGCGGGTAGAAGAGCACTCTGCGCCGGTGGGTTCGTTCTGTATTTTAGGGGAGGGCAGGTCGGGAACCTGCCCCACTTGTTCCGGTCGGTGGGTTCGTTTTGTATTTTTGGGCGAGGGCAGGTCGGGGACCTGCCCTACTTGGTAAGCTGGACACTGATCCGCATGGCAGAGAATGTTCCTGTTGAAGAACCGTTGGGGCCACGAGTGTCGGCGATACTCGTGGTTTTGAATCAGATTGAACCGCTGAGGAGGGCTGTGGCTGCGCTCGATCGGTCGACCAATCGCGAGCGACTGGAGATTCTGGTGGTCGATTTGGGGAGCTATGACGGGAGCGGGCAACTGGATAGCGAGTTTCCTTCCATTGTCACCCTGAGGCTGCCGCATAATTTCGGGGCTACCAAGGCCATGAATATCGGGACGCGGACGGCCAAGGGGGAACTGATGTTCTATCTCTCGCCCGAGGTCGAGGTTGGCGCGGATACGGTGGAGAGGCTGGCGGACAAGCTCGAAGCGGATGCGGATGCGGCGGCGGTGTGTCCTTTATTAGTGGATGAGCAGGGGCGGCCGGTGTCGCGGGTTTACAAGCTGCCGACCAAGGAATCGTTTAAGGGCGAGATGCGGGCGATGGAGATCGATGTGGGTCAGGAGAGCGTCAACGTCGAGTATCCGGGCAGGGAAGCAGTGATGGTCCGCAAGCAGTTCGTGAAGGGGATGAATTATTTCGACGAGCGGTATGGCGAATATTGGGCCGATGCGGACCTTGCGATGCAGATTCGCAGGGGGTTGAAGAAGATCCGGCTATATCCTGCGATTCGGGCTGTGAAGCATGGGGGGAGTGGGGAGCAGGCGGTCAAAGGGCTGGCGGCGGCGGACCGGGCGGGCGGGGCGGCTTCCTATATCGGGAAGTATTACGGGTTCATGAGCGGATTGGGATTTCGCGTGGGAGCCAGTTTTCGGGCCTTGGGACGGTTCGATATAAAGCAGTTAATCGGGTTGCTGAGCTGGGCTAAGATCGACGGGTCGCAGGCGGGGTAGGGTTCGGGGCAAAAAGAACACTTAGCCGATTTAAGGTATTTCGCCTATTACTCTAACTTTCTTCCCATGCTCTTCCGATAGATTCACTGTATGCACATGGAAGCTTTCTTGTGGCTGTTTCTGCCGGTGTTCGTGGCCGGGGGGAGCTCGCTGTTATCTTTCTATATCATGCAGGCCCGCATGGAAGTGGCATTGTCGAAGGAGCGGGAGTCGCTCGCGGAGGCGCGCGCTACCATTACCTCGCAAAAGGTCACGATGGAGGAGCGGATCAAGGCCACCGAAGAATCCACCAAGCGCCTGGCGATGGACGAGTTCATGCGCGATTTCCGTGTGGAAGAGCGCAGCTATGGGCGTGAAAGCAAGTCGCTTACGGCATCGAAGAAGACCATGGTGATGCAGGAGCGGCTGTTCTTCCGCAACATTCCTTTATCGAACTGGATCGAGCACGAGATGATTGTCGAAGAGGGAACAGAGCTGGACCAGATGCCGAAAGAATCGGTATTCGCGACCTCGACGATCACGACGGCTACGATTGCTCCGGCAGTGGCGCCTCCGGCGGCGCGGGAGGAGCGGTTGAGCATTTCGAAGTTCCTGGACGACGCGGCGAGCGGCAATCGTAACCGGCCGACGCTTTCGAACCGGCCGGCTTCGAAGGTTTTGGCTTTCGGCGCCCAATAGGTTTGTAAACCCTTCTAAAATCGACCCGTCATTACAGTCGGGATATGATAAGGCTGATGGCCGAGCCTCTACTGGCCGAGCAGGGCGAACTCGTACTGGCGCGCGACTTCGGGGCGTGGATGACGTCTGAGCAGAGGCGCATCTATGGGCTTTGCCAGCGGTTTCTGCAAGACCGGGACGAGGCGGATTCGGCGACGCAGGATGTTTTTCTGAAGGCGTACCAGGCGCTGACCCGCGAGGATGCAAAGGAGTTGGACGATCCGGGGCGATGGGTTACGCGCATCGCGGTGAACACCTGCCTGGACCGGTTGAGGTCGCGAAAGTGGCAGTTTTGGCGGCGGCGGCCGTCGTCGGAAGATGAAGCTGCGATTTTGGCGATGACGCCTTCGAAGAATCCGGAGGCGGAAGACAAGTGCTTCGCGGGCCAGATCGGCCAGAGGCTGGCGGCGGCGATGGAGAAGCTGTCCATCCGGCAGCGCACGGTATTTACTTTAAGGCATTATGAAGATATGAGCCTGGAAGAGATCGGAAATCTTTTGGGCCTGGATGTGGGAACGGTGAAGGCGCACATGTTCCGCGCGGTGACCAAACTGCGAGCGGAGCTGCGCGACCTTTACGATGGGACCAACGTATGAATAAGCATCTGACGACGGACGAACTGGTGGACGGGGTTTACGGGCTCGGGGTGAGAGATCATCTGGAGAGCTGCGAAGAGTGTTCGGAGCGATTCCGGCAGTTCGGGGAGCGCAGGGAGATGGCGGCGGGGGCGGCTCCGGTGTCCTATGATTTTCTGGCGGCGCAGCGCAGGAATATTTACGCGCGGATGGGTGAGAAGCCGCAGTCGCGGATGAAGTGGGTTCCGGCGCTGACGGCGGCGGCGGTGCTGATGGCGGCGGGAGTGTTCGTGAATCGCCCGCAGACGGCGCCGGTGGCGAAGCAGGAGAATGTGGATCCGCAATTATTCACCGATGTATACTCGATGGAACAATCGATGGAGCCGCTGGCGGCGAAGCCGATTCACGCGTTGTTCGATCAGGATCAGCAGTAATTTTATGCTCCGGTGGATCTTTCTCGCAGCGTTGCTTCCTGGCGCGTTATTGGCGCAGATGCCGATGGGAGAGGTGTGCCGGCCGGGAAAGACCGCGCAAGATTTGAACCTGAGCGAAGCGCAGCAGAAGGACATCTCAACCATCTGCCGGGAATCCTTCAAGAAGATGTCCGATCTGCGGGAGACGTGGAATAAGGCGGAAGCGGAGCTGCAGGCGGCGTTCGACGAATCGCCGGTCGATCAGCGCAAGTCGAACGACGCGATCGAGCATCTGGCGGCGGCGCGTCTGGATTTATTTCGAGCGACGTCGCAGATGGATTTGAAAATCCGCACGGTGCTGACCGATGAGCAGTGGCAGGCATTGAAAACGCGCGTGCGCCGCGGGGGTCCGGGGAGACCGGGTGGTCCGGATCGCGGAGGCTGGAGGCGCGGTCCTTCAAGCAAAGGCACAACGACGACGCAGCAGCCGCAGAACAAGTAAGCTGACTCTTCGGTTGACTTTTACGCTTCGGGCGCGGTATCAGTGGAGTAGCCATCCTCAAAAGGCGCGGTAGCCAAGTGGTAAGGCAGAGGTCTGCAAAACCTTTATTCGTCGGTTCGACTCCGATCCGCGCCTCCAACAATTCCTGATAATATTGAGTTGCGCGAAGGGCGCTTCCTGTCCGCGGGAAAGGGCTGAGCCCACCTGTCTGCTACCCGTTTTTTGGTCGCATGATCTTCTTTCCGCTCGCAGCGCGGACGCGAGCACTTGAAAGGAGATCGTCATGTCCGGCGCACCAACTCCGCTGCCCGCGAGCCCTTCGCTGGAGCAGCTGCAAAAACGAGCAAAAGACCGGGTGCGGGAACTGCTCGCCGGCGGAAATACAAGGGCCACCCTTGCCGAGGCGCAGTTCGCGATTGCGCGCGAATACGGGTTCGAGACCTGGGCTGCCTTAAAGCATCACATTGAGACGTTGCGCCCGCCCGGGATCGAACCTTTCGAACGGCTCGCAGACGATCTCGCCGAAGGATATATGTCGGGGGATGAGCGGATTGTGCGCGCGATTAACGCCCACTTCGGCACGGCGTTTCCGACCGACTTTCACGATCCGGACAAAGTGCAACAGGTGCTGCCCGGGTGGTACGCGGCAGAGAATCGCACGCCCGAACTGGCGGTGGCGGACGCGCGCCAGTTGGTTGCCCACGCTTATGACTTCGAGAGCTGGGCGAAGTTCGCGGCCAGCATTGCAGAGCGGCGCGCGCCTGTTTTTCTGAGCACGCGGACTCCGTGCTACACGATTGATTGGCGGGAGAACCGCTTGTCCGCGCGCGGGCCGCTCACTCGTCGAGATTGGGAAGAAATCTTTAACGTGATCGAGGAACACGGTATCGAAAAGCTGAGAGCCGGCGCGATTACCGACGACGCGATGAACGGCCTGGCGGACCTGAAGTGTGTTACTCACCTGGACGTGAGCGGATCGCCAGGGCTGACCGACGAAGGTGCGCGGTATCTGGCGCGCATGCCGCAACTGATCGAACTCGAAATCGGCGGCCGGCATACGGCGCTCACGGCCCGTGCGTTCGAGCCGCTGGGTCAGCTTACTCAATTGCGGCGCTTCCAATCGTGCTGGACTCCGGGGTTCACCGACGCGGCTGCCGCTCATTTATCCGGATGCGATCGGCTGGAAAGCGTAAATGTACTGGGGTCGGCCGCGGGCGACGGATTGATTCGCGCCCTGGCCGGCAAATCCGCGCTGCGTTTCCTCGAAACAGGCCGCGGCGTGACGGACGCGGGAATTGCGGGTCTCCATCAGATTGCCGCATTCAAGAAGTGGGCGGGCGGCGAGATCCAGCTGGGCGTGATGGGTGCGGACCAGCTGCCAAGCCGGCTGCTCATCGATGGGCCGTTCACCGATGCCGGACTCGGCGATCTCGAAGGGCTCGAAGGAATCGCGGCGCTCTCGCTGTTCCGGCATTCGGCGGCGTACACGCCCGCGGGGTTGGCGCGTTTGCGCCGGCTAGCGCATCTTGAGGTGTTCGAAATCGACGGGGCTCAGTGCGGCGACGAGGCGATGCGTCAGATTGCCGCTTTTCCACGGCTGCGCCGGTTACAAGCGCAGGGCGCGGTGGCGGGCGAGGAGGGATGGCACGCGCTCGCGCGCTCACCCACGCTCGAGTACATTTGGGGCCGCGAGTGTCCAAATTTTAGTAGTAAGAGCTTCACTGCGCTGACCGGCTTGCCCGCGCTGCGGGGTCTGGGGATTAACTGCAAATCAGTGGAAGACGGCGCGCTTGCCGGCCTGGCGCGCGCTGGAGGACTTCGTCAACTTGTTCCGATGGGTGTGTCCGACGCCGGATTCCGGCATGTGGGCCGCTGCGAAAATCTGGAGTCGCTCTATTGCATGTATTGCCGCGACACGGGAGACGAGGCAACGGGGCATATCCGCGGATTGAAGAAACTGCGGACCTACTATGCCGGCATGACGCAGATCACGGACCTCAGCCTGGAGATCCTCGGCCGGATGGAAAGTTTAGAGAGGCTGGAGTTTTGGCAATGTACGGGGATATCGGATGCCGGGATCGCACAGCTTGCCGCTTTGCCGAAGCTGCGGGAGATTGAGATTCATGGCTCACCGGGGGTTTCTCCGAACAGCAGAGGGGTATTCGGGGAGGCCGTGCGCGTGATTTATACTGGCTGAGCGCGGACACGTCGACACGAATGTCGACGCGGCACGCCTGGAGGCGCGCGCCACGCAAGCGGCCTGTCAGCAACACAGAAATAGGGTAGTGTCTGCACATTTCAGACACTACCAGAAATAACGCACTACCGCGGTCCGCTTGCCGTATTATGAGACTGGAGGGGTCTCATACGATGATGAAAGGGATCTTCGCTGTCTTTTTCGCCCTGGCTCCGGTAAGCTCGCAGGCTGCGGACTCGAATATCGAACGGGGCCGATACATCGTGGAAAATGTGGCCATGTGCGAGCTCTGCCACACGCCGCGAGATGAGCATGGGAATCCGGACCGGGGGCGCTGGCTGATGGGGGGGCCGACGCAGTTGAGACCGGCTTATCCGGCGCCGACCTGGACGCTGACCGAGCCGCGGATCGGCGGGGGTCCTCCGGGAACGGACGCGGATTTCATCAAGCTGTTAACGACTGGAATTGCGCGCACCGGGCGTCCTCCGAATCCGCCTATGCCTCCCTTCCGGATGACTCGCGCGGATGCCGAGGCGGTGCTGGCTTATCTCAAATCGCTGGGGATCGCGTCGGGTTCTATCCGGTAGTGCTCCAAGGGATGGCGGAGGTTGACGAGGCCGACGATATCGAGGGCGCGCTCCGGTTCAGGATTGCTCATGAACCATTTCCATACGGCGCCGGAGCGCAGATTCTCCGCGCTGACGAGAGTGATTCCCACGGCTATGCCGACAAAGTCCGGGCCGACCCAGCCGGTGGTGGGATTAAACGCATCTACGAATCCATAGCGGCCATAAACTTTCGGGCGGTAGCGATCGATCATGGTGCGTAACGCGGGCAGGCATATGTCGGGCGCGAACATCAACGATCCGGCCGCGGCGCTGGGGGCGACGGTTCCATCGATGCGGGGATCGTCGGGCGATTCGCCCCAATCGATGTAGCCGAGCGGGCTATCCGAAGAAGTGAGCCCCCAGACATTTTCGGAGTAGCCGGGAAATTTGCGAGCGAATTTTTCCCGAAACTCATCCCTCTGAGCTTGTGTGGCGAGAATGGCGTTCAGAAAGTAATTCGCTTGAAATTTCAAAATGGGAGGGAGCGATGGCAAAATCGTGTAGGAACCGGCGTTGGACGGGGGCGCCGGGAAGCGGTCGCGCAGATCGATCCAGGCCTGCGGGTATTGGTGGATAAAAAGAGGACCGCCACCGATGTAAGTGTAGCCGCAATCGGTTTCCATGGAGATTTTCCAGTGGTCCCAGATGGCTCCGGAAACGGAATGCGTGGGGGAGCCGATGGCCAGAACATAGAGGATCAGCAGCTCGCTGTAGGCTTTCCATTGGGCGGGCAGAAACCCCGACTCCGGCATCCATCCATTGGAGAAAAATTCCTGGCTGCCGTTCATCATCCACGGGAAATCGACGGCGTTGAAGATATCGGTGGCGAGCGAAGCGATCTGCGCGTTGTTATGGAAGCATGCGCGCGCCGTCAGGACTCCGGCCAGCAGAAACGCGGTGTCAATGGAGGATACTTCGCTTCTCGGAGTCCGCAGTCCGGTCCTCGCATCCATGAAATGGTAGAACCAGCCATTCTTGCGGGGCGCCTGGTGGGCCAGAAACTCAAGTGTCGTGAGCGTTCTGGTTTCGGCATCGGCGCGGGTGATCCAGCCATGTTCCTGAGCGATGCAGAGGGCGGACAGGCCAAAGCCAGTAGCGGCGATACTGGCGGGTCCATCGTGTCTGCCGGCGGCCGCGAAGGGAGCTCTATCGAGGGTCAGGCCGGTGTGCGGGTCTGTTTGATCCCTGAAATAAAGAAAAGAGCGCCGGGACAGATCGTCGATCAGTTTCAGATCCGCGCCGCTGAGCGTGCGATTCGATGCCGCGGAGAGCGCCGGCGCGAAAATCAAAGCGATTGGCAGAAATCGCACGATCCGGCGCAGCAGCATCCATCACTCCTATTGATGAGATCGCTGGGGGCGGCGATTGTGACGCGGGTTTTACGCTTTCCGGGAGACAGCGGCTCAAGAGTCGAGTATAGAGCAGGCATTTTACATTCGCCTGCCGATCAACTCAATCCACGGGCCGTCGGCAATTTGCGGCGCCCCCTGCTGGTGTTTGACCCGGTTCCATTCCTGTTTGACCCGCTCCGTCATTTCGGGATAAGGCGGAGTGAGAACCGTACTATTGTGCCGGTCAATCGGCTCGAATCCGTTCCGCCGCAGGATCTGGGCGAGAGTCGCCGATGTATATCCATATAAATAAGGAAATCCCAACAGGTTGTTGTAGCCGAGCAATCGCAGCGCGGGTTCCCATTCTCCACGCATGAGTTGCCGCCGCGTGCGCTGGTAAAACTGCGCGCTCGGAACCCGTACCACTAAGAGACCGTGCCGGTCCAACAAGCGGTACGAATCCCGCAACGCAGCTCCTGGATCGTCAAGTTGTTCGAAACAGTTCCATATGAAGATCGCGTCCGGACGCGTCGATCGCGGAGAATAATCCGCGATCGTTCGCCGCTCGACCGACAGGCCCTGGCGGCGCGCGAAATCGCTGGTCGACTGCCCGATATCGAGCCCCATCGGGCGCCATCCCCACTCCTCCGCGGATTGCAGAAACGCCCCCAGATGGCTGCCCACTTCGATCACCTCGGCATGATTGCGAAGCAGCGGCTTATAGATGGATTCTTTCTGCCGGAAGGCTTGCAAATAGCGTGGATAGAGGTGCGCCATCAGCGCCAGATCGTAAAGGTCATGTTGATAATCGGCGGCTTGCCCATCCTCCCGATACAACAATCCGCACCGCGCACAGGCCACCATTCGCGCGGTTTTTCCATGCATGAAATCCGTGAGATCCATGCGTTCCAATTGCGCCGGACGGTGATCCAGGCGACGCTGTACGAAATCCTCGCGTAAAGCGGATTCCCGGTGGACCTGCGACGCGGGAACCAGCACGACGTTGCGGCTCGCTCCGCAATTCGGACAAGCAGGAGTCATACGCGCTGTTCGGCTGCAATTGTGACTCCAAGTCCGCGACCAGAAAAAAATGAAACAATCGCGCCGTGCGCCGGTCTAATCGCAGAATACACGAGATAGGGACGTGATATAGTATTTCACGGAAATATTTTCTTAGTTTCTAATCGAACTGGCAGCGGATCGGATTTGCTTCGGATGGCGCAAATCTTTCACGTAAGCTCGAACAGTTTGGCGAGGGTTAGCATCGCGGGTGCGCTGTTAACTTTGTGCGGAATCGTCTGGGCCGCTTACCGGTTGAATGCCGGCTCCTTCACGACGGCCGTGCAGGTGGCGCCCGACCAGCCCATCCCTTTTAGCCATAAGCATCATGTAGGCGACGACGGCATCGATTGCCGGTACTGTCACACCTCCGTGGAAAAATCCGCATTCGCCGGCTTGCCGTCCACCGATATCTGCATGACCTGCCACTCGCAGTTGTGGACCAACGCGGAAATGTTGGAGCCGGTCCGAGCGAGCTACCGCACCGGCACCTCCATTGAATGGACGCGGGTTCACGACCTGCCGGATTTTGTCTACTTCAATCACAGTATTCATGTCAATAAAGGGATCGGCTGCTCCACCTGCCATGGCAGGGTCGATCAGATGCCATTGATGTTCAAAGTCAACACTCTTTATATGCAGTGGTGCGTGGACTGTCACCGGCACCCTGAAAAAAATGTCCGTCCGCGTGAGCAGGTCTTTAATATCGCCTACGAAACGCCGGCGCCGAACCAGGATGAAATTGGTCCGAAACTTGTTGCGTTGTACAAGATCCAAAGCCTAACAGACTGTGTGACCTGCCACCGATGAGCGACCTAAAATACTGGCGCAGCTTAGAGGAACTTGCCTCTACCGCGGAGTTTCGTCTGTTCGTCGACGATGAGTTTCCCAATCGCACGCCGGACTGGAACAATCCCGCGTCCCGGCGCCGCTTCCTGACATTGATGGGAGCTTCGGTTGCTTTAGCCGGTGCATCCGGATGCACCGTTCAGCCGAAAGAAGTGATCGTTCCCTATGTGCGGCAGCCCGAAGAAGTGGTTCCCGGCAACCCTCTGTTTTACGCGACCGCCATGTGTACGGCAGGCGTTGCGACAGGACTGTTGGTCGAGAGTCACTTGGGCAGGCCAACCAAAATCGAAGGCAATCCGCAGCATCCGGCGAGCCTCGGCGCCACCGACGCCACGATGCAGGCGAGTGTGCTGACTTTGTACGATCCGGACCGTTCGCAGGCAGTCACCCGCAATGGTGCGATCAGCGATTGGTCAAGTTTTCTGACCGCCTTAACCAGCGCCCGGGATCTGGCCGGTTTGAAACAAGGCGCGGGGTTGCGCATTCTGACAGGCACCGTGACTTCCCCCACCCTGGCCGCGCAGATGAAGGAGTTTCTGACTGCTTTTCCGTCCGCGAAGTGGCATCAGTACGAACCCTGCGGGCGTCACTCCGCTCGAGCCGGCTCTCTGATGGCTTTTGGAAAGCCTGTCAACACCATCTACCGGTTCGACCGCGCCGACGTGATCGTGTCTCTCGACGCGGATGTCTTCTGCTCCACCATCCCCGGGGGGATTCGTTATGCGCGCGATTACAGTGCGCGCCGGCGCGCCGCGGCCGCGGATCAAACTGCGCCGGCTCCTCGCCTTTACGTAGCGGAGGGGAGTCCGACCATTGCGGGAGGCATGGCCGAGCATCGTTTTCGGATGCGAACTTCCGAGGTCGAGGCCTTTGCGTCGAATCTGCTGCATGACTCGACCAGCGCGGTGGCCAAGGACCTGAACGCACACCGGGGATCGAGCATCGTCATCGCCGGCGAATATCAACCGCCGCGGGTCCACGCGGTCGCGCACTCTTTGAACCAGAGTCTGGGAAACGTAGGCAAGACGGTGCTGTACACCGATCCTGTCGAAGCCAATCCGGTAGACGAGCTGGCCTCGCTCGGCGAGTTAGTGACACATATGCGATCCGGCGCCGTTGGGATTCTCCTGATCCTGGGAGGCAACCCGGTCTACGACGCTCCCGCGGACCTGAACTTCCTCGATGCTCTGAAAAAAGTGGATCAGCGCGTTCATGTCGGACTCTATAGCAACGAAACCGCCGCCTGGTGTCACTGGCATGTCCCTGAGGCGCACTACCTGGAATCGTGGAGCGACGCCCGCGCCTATGACGGAACCGCGACTTTGGTGCAGCCGCTCATTGCTCCGATTTACGCGGGCAAATCCTCGCATGATATTTTAAACGTTCTCAACGATCACCTCGATCAATCGGCGCACGATACCGTCCGCGACTACTGGGAGAGTCAGCACAAGGGTAAAGACGCCGATGACTTCTGGCAGACGTCACTGCACGATGGGTTGGTGGCGGGCACTGCTTTCGGCGAGATCACTCCTGCGGCCGCGAAGGTCCCGGATCAAGCCTCCGCGGTTACAGGTCTCGAGATTGTATTTCGTCCCGATCCCGCGATAGGCGATGGAGCGATGTCCAATAACGCCTGGCTCCAGGAGATGCCGAAGGCGCAAAACAAGATGACCTGGGACAACGCTGTGTGGATCTCTCCCAAGTCCGCGCAACATTATGGAGTGACCACGGGAGACGTCGTCGAGATCGTAGTCCGCGGCCGGAAAGTGGACGGTCCGGTGTGGATCATGCCGGGTCACGCCGATGAATCCATCACCGTTCACTTCGGCTACGGCCGCTCGCGCGCCGGCAAAGTCGCCGATGGAGTGGGGTTCAACGCGTACGCAATCCGGGATTCCGCCGCTCTCTGGACGGACAGCGGTGCGACGCTGACCAGGAAGTCCGGAGGGTATCTGTTCGCGACCACGCAGCACACGCAGACCATGGAGGAACGCGATCCGTTCCGGGTTGCAACTTTCTCCGCCTATCACAATAATCCGCAATTCGCGAATCCCCCGGAAGAGCATGTCTCCGATACTCACACGCTCTTTCCCCTGTGGCAGTACAAACAGCACAAATGGGGAATGTCCATCGATCTGACGGCCTGCATCGGATGCCAGGCGTGCATGGTGGCATGCCAATCGGAAAACAATATCGCAATCGTCGGCAAGGAGGAAGTGGCTAAGGGACGCCACATGAACTGGATCCGTGTAGACCGATACTACCGCGGTTCCCTGGACGATCCCGAAGTATACTACCAGCCGGTCCCCTGCATGCACTGTGAGAATGCGCTCTGCGAGCTGGTGTGTCCCGTGGCCGCCACGGTTCATAGCGGCGAGGGTTTGAATGAGATGGTCTATAACCGCTGTGTAGGCACTCGCTATTGTTCCAACAACTGTCCTTATAAGGTGCGGCGCTTCAACTTCTACCTCTATTCGGATTGGAACACGGAAAGCCTTTATGGCATGCGAAATCCAGACGTGACAGTTCGCAGCCGTGGAGTGATGGAAAAATGCACCTACTGCGTACAGCGAATCAATAGGGCCAAAATCGGCGCCGAACGGGAGGACCGGCCCCTCACCGATGGAGAGATCGTGACCGCCTGCCAGCAGGCTTGTCCCGCGCAGGCGATTATCTTCGGCGACCTGAACGATCCCAATAGCAAGGTGGCGAAGCTTAAACAGCAACAGCGCGACTATTCACTTTTGGAAGACTTAGACACTCGTCCGCGAACCACCTACCTGGCGCGGCTGCGCAATCCGAATCCGGACCTGGAGAAGAGCGAGTGAACAACGAAGAGACTCCCGTAGCGACACTGGATCCCGGCCCGGAGAAAGTTCTCGGTCCAGGTCATGACTACGCGTCCGTCACGGGAAAGATCTCTGGAGTCGTTTACCGGCCTTTCCTCAAAACGCCGCGCCAGATGTTCGTCGGCTTTGCCTGTGCCTTCCTGTTGGTAAATCTGTTAATGCTGGCGGTGACCTGGCTATTCTTCCGGGGCGTTGGCATTTGGGGCATTATGATCCCCGTCGCATGGGGATTTGCAATTGTGAATTTCGTCTGGTGGATCGGAATTGGCCATGCAGGCACGCTCATTTCAGCCATTCTCTTACTTCTGAAACAGGACTGGCGAACATCCATCAACCGGTTTTCAGAGGCGATGACTTTATTCGCCGTGGCATGCGCGGGTATGTTTCCGATTCTCCATCTCGGACGTCCCTGGCTTGCTTATTGGTTGATTCCGTACCCAAACACTATGTGGCTTTGGCCCCAGCCTCGCAGCCCTCTCATTTGGGATGTCTTCGCAGTCTCGACCTATGCGACAGTGTCGTTGTTATTCTGGTTCACCGGATTGATTCCAGACTTCGCCACTATGCGCGACAAGGCTCCAAATAGCTGGGCGCAGAAGATCTTCGGCATGCTGGCGATGGGCTGGCGCGGGTCCGCCAAACATTGGGCCAGATATCAGAAAGCCTATCTCTTGCTTGCCGGTCTTTCGACTCCGCTGGTAGTATCGGTACACTCCGTAGTCAGCTTCGACTTCTCCGTGAGTATTGTTCCCGGCTGGCATACCACCATTTTTCCGCCCTACTTTGTCGCCGGAGCGATCTATTCAGGATTCGCGATGGTATTGACTCTCGCGATCCCGGTGCGCCGGTGGTATCACTTGGAAGACCTGATCACCATGCGTCACATCGAGTGTATGGCGAAAGTGATGCTAGGCACCGGACTGATTGTCGCCTATGGCTACGCTATGGAAGGATTCATGGCTTGGTATAGCGGCAATCAAGTGGAGCGTTATACCTTCATCAATCGCGCGTGGGTGGGAGGCTACTGGTGGACGTATTGGCTGCTCATTTTATGCAATATTCTTATTCCTCAGTTGCTGTGGTCCAAGCGGGTGCGCATGAGTCTTCCCGCTGTCTTCGCAATCTCACTGGTCGTCAACATGGGGATGTGGCTGGAACGGTTTGTCATCGTCGTCACGAGTCTGACTCGAGACTATATGCCATCGGCCTGGGGCATGTATTATCCGACGATTTGGGACTGGAGCACTTTCGCCGGAACCATCGGCGTATTCCTGAGTCTTATGTTCCTCTTTATTCGCGGTCTTCCTGCCATCTCGATTTTTGAAATGCGCGAGGTAGTGCATCACTTGGAGCCTAAACATGGTCACGGAGACTGATCTCTACGGCCTGATGGCCGAATTTGATCAACCAGAGCCCTTGCTGGAAGCGGCGCGCCGCGCACGCGAGGCTGGATACCGGCAAATGGACGCGTATTCGCCAATGCCAGTCGAAGGACTTGCCGAAGCGATTGGATTTCGCACCACCATGGTGGAGAAGTTGGTATTCGTCGCCGGACTCCTGGGAGCCACCGGAGGTTTTACCCTGTGTTGGTGGATGACGGTGGTGGCCTATCCGCACAACGTGGCCGGCAGGCCTCTAAACAGTTGGCCGGCTTACGTTCCCATCACCTTTGAGGGTATGGTGCTGATATCGTGCATAACCGCGGTGGTCGGAATGTTAGCTTTGAACGGGCTACCCCAACCCTACCATCCGGTTTTTAACGTGGCACGATTCGAACATGCGTCGCGTGACAAGTTCTTTCTGTGTATCGAATCCGCTGACCCCAAGTTTGATTTGCACGCAACGCGGGAGTTTATGGAACAACTCCACAGCAAGGGGGTTCTGGAAGTTGAACGGTAAACTGCTTCTCGTGCTGATGGCGGTCCTCACCCTGACGGCGTGCAGGCAGGATATGCATGATCAGCCGCGTTACAAACCACTCGCCGGAACCAACTTTTTCGGCGATGGCCGCTCCGCCCGGCCGGTCGTCGAAGGTACGATCGCCCGCGGCCAGTTGCATATCGATAGCGCCCGCTACACCGGTAAGGTGGATGGCCAGGAAGTGGACACGTTTCCATTCCCCATCACCAGGCAGGATCTGGAACGCGGCCAGCAGCGATTCAATATCTACTGTTCGCCCTGTCACAGCCGGATCGGCGATGGTAACGGTATGGTGGTGCGCCGAGGCTTTCGGCAGGCCGCATCCTATCACACTGAGAGACTCATTAAGGCTCCTATCGGTCATTTCTTCGATGTGATCACGAATGGATTCGGCGCGATGCCGAGTTATGCCTCGAGAGTCGAGTCTGATGACCGCTGGCGAATCGCCGCGTATATCCGAGTCCTCCAACTCAGTCAGAATGCCTCGATCGAAGACGTGCCCGCGGACCAGCGAACCGGACTGGAGAGCGCTCCGCAATGACGCCGCACGAAGCCGCTAATTCGCAAATCGCCCGATGGCAGCGGATGTCACTGATAGTGGGTATTGTCGCCGGAATAATCGTAATTGCCGGATTTCTTTTCAATCGCGAGCAAGCGCTGCGTTCCTATCTGTTCGCCTACTCCTACTGGATAGGAATGGGTCTGGGGTCGACGGCGATACTGTTGCTGCATCACACCGTCGGAGGGAAGTGGGGAATGCCGATCCGGCGAATGTGCGAGGCCGGCTGCCGCACTCTTCCTTACATGGCGATTCTTCTGATCCCCATCGTACTCGGCATTACGATCCTCTATCCATGGGCCAAGCCGGAGGCCCTCCATGACGCGAACATTCAAAGCAAGGCGTCGTATCTTAACATTCCATTCTTCCTTGTCCGAACAGTATGTTACTTCCTGATCTGGGCCTACTATGGGTGGCGCCTTAGCAGTTGGTCGGCTCAGCAGGATCAGACTGGAGACGCGGCTCTGATTGATAAGATGCGCGCGGTCAGCGCACCCGGGCTGGTGGTATTCACTTTCGCTACCAGCTTCGCTTTTATAGATTGGATTATGTCGCTTGAGCCGCATTGGTTTTCCACCATCTATGGCGCCATGTTTTTAATAGGTCAAGTACTGTCGTCATTTGCTCTAGTGATCGCCCTTGTCATCATACTCTCCAGGGTGCCTCCGCTCAACGAGTATGTAACCACTCAGCACCTCCATGACCTCGGCAATTTGATGTTCGCATTCATGGTTTTGTGGGCTTATCTATCGTTTTCTCAATTCCTGATCATCTGGGCGGGTAACCTTCCCGATGAGATCCCCTGGTATTTGCGTCGGCTCCGGGGCGGTTGGGGATGGGTGGCGCTGACACTGGTAATATTTCATTTCGCTACGCCCTTCGTGTTATTGCTTCTACGCAAGACCAAGCGCCACGGCGACAGGCTGATCAAAGTGTGTGGGTTGCTCATCGTGCTCCGGATCGTGGACGTATACTGGGTGGTCAAACCTGCGTTCTATAACCAGCAACTGGCTATCTACTGGATGGATTTTGTCACGCCGGTAGCAATTGGCGGGTTATGGCTGACAATGTTTTTCTGGCAACTCGCCTCTAGACCCCTGGTTCCTTTGAAAGACCCTCGTCTCCAAGGTGCGCCGCGGGAGACAGTGGCATTCTGAGAACTTATGGCTGCTCTAAATCACAATCCGATCGGGCATGAGGCCGATACCACCGACGTTCGCGCCGTCGGAATCACCGGCGTGAGTCTCGCCGTCGGAATTGCGATCGTTTTCTTTCTAGTCTTCGGAGTGTTTCGATACCTGGTCAATCATCGGGTAATCGTTACGCCCGCCAGTCCTATAGCCGAGACGGACCAACAACAGTTTCCTCCTTTGCCCCGGATTGAAGAGCATCCTGCGAATGAATTGAAGGCTCTGCATGCCCATGAGGATCAAATCCTGACCACTTATGGGTGGACCGACAAGCAGGCGGGCGTGGTGCGAATCCCAATCGATCAGGCGATGGAGTTGCAATTGAAACGCGGTTTCCCCGCACGCAAGGAGGAGATTAAGAAGTGAAGCAACTCTCTCTGGCCTTCCTTTTCGGATCCATTCTATGCGCACAGGTGCAGACGGGCTGGCGTCCGGCATTGCTCAAAAGCGTCGGGATCGACCAGAAAATGGGTGCGCAAGTGCCCCTTGACGTCCCCTTCGAAGATGAAACTGGACGCCCGGTCACATTGCGCCAGTACCTGGATAAGCCGGTCATTCTGGCTCTGGTCTACTATCAGTGCCCCTCGCTATGTAACATGGTGCTCAACGGAGTCTTGCGCAGCGTCAAGAACCTCCCGATGTCTGCCGGCGATCAGTTCGATGTCGTGGCAGTCAGCTTCGATCCGCGGGAAACCTGGGAAATGGCGGCGGCGAAAAAAGCTACCTACATCAAAGGCTACAACCGTGAAGGAGCTGAAAATGGCTGGCACTTTCTAACCGGCGCCCAAGCCTCGAGCAAGATGCTGGCTGATGCGGTGGGCTTCCATTACGCCTACGATTCGATCAACAATCAGTTCGCGCATGGAAGCGCGATCATGATACTCACCCCGGAAGGACGTGTGACTCGCTATTTCTACGGCATCGAATACCCCGCGCGCGACGTCCGCCTGGGGCTTGTCGAAGCGTCGGATCGCCGAATCGGTTCGCCAGTGGACGCGGTGATGCTGTATTGCTATCATTACGATCCTTCTAACGGTAAGTACGGAATGGTAATTATGAATGTCCTTCGCTTAGCCGGATTCACGACCGTGGCGGCATTGGCGGCATTTATGATCGTGATGTTTCGCCGGGATCTTAAGGTAACTTAAATGGGCAGCTTCTCTATCTTCCCGCCGCGCGCCTCAGCCACAGCCGTGGAGGTGGATGCGCTCTACGGATTCCTGCTTTTCGTGGGAATCACGATGACGGCGCTCATTTTCTTCTTTGTCTTCTTCTTCGCGATTAAGTATCGGCGCAAGAGTGAGAGCGACCGGCCCAAGGCCATCCACGGGTCTCTTCCCCTCGAAATCGCCTGGAGCGTAATCCCCTTCGGGATCATGCTAGTGATGTTCGCATGGGGAACCAAGCTCTATTTTCAGAATTACACTCCGCCGCCGCGGGATACGCTCGACGTGTATATAACCGGCAAACAGTGGATGTGGAAGGTGCAGTATCCCGGCGGCCAGCGAGAGATCAATGAGTTACACGTTCCAGTGGGCCGCGCCGTCAAGCTTACCCTCGCGAGTGAGGACGTGATTCACAGTTTCTTTATCCCGGCGTTTCGCCTCAAACATGATGTGGTACCCGGAAGTTACCAAACCTACTGGTTCGAACCGACCACTCCTGGACGCTATCACATCTTTTGCGCCGAGTACTGCGGCACCAATCATTCCCGTATGATCGGCTGGGTCACCGTAATGGACCCGGTCCGGTATCAGGCATGGTTGTCGGGTGGAGGCGCAGTGGAATCGATGGCGCAGCAGGGCGAACGGGTGTTCGAGCAATACGGATGCATGACCTGTCACGCGCTGGACCAGCAGGGCCGCTGCCCCTCTTTGCGAAATCTCTTCGGCAGACCTGTGCAACTCGCCGACGGCCGGACCGTTATGGCCGACGAGAAATATATACGCGAATCCATTCTGAATCCGAATTCCAAGATCGTGAAAGGATATAATCGCGACATCATGCCGGTGTTTCAAGGCCAGATCGGCGAGGAATCGCTCCTCCAACTGATCGTATATATCAAGAGTCTTTCAACCCCCACTCACACAATCGCGACCGCAGAGGTATCCAAATGAGCACCACTCTTCCCCATCCGGAGTTAGGCGTACAAACAAATTATCTCAACGCCGACTACGGATGGAAGTCCTGGCTGTTTACCACGGATCACAAGCGAATCGCACTACTATACTTGTTTTCGATAACGGCGTTCTTCTTCGTGGGAGGCATCTTCGCGGTATTGATGCGGATCAATCTGCTTTCTCCGGATGGCGTCTTTGGACACGATACCTATAACAAGCTGTTCACCATGCACGGCGTCATCATGGTGTTCTTTTTCCTGGTTCCATCCATACCCGCGACACTTGGAAACTTTCTGATACCTCCGATGATCGGCGCCCGCGATCTGGCGTTTCCGCGCATCAACCTGCTTAGCTGGTATATCTACATCGCCGGCGGAGTGATGGCTCTTACCGCGATCGTTCGCGGCGGTGTCGACACCGGATGGACCTTCTACGCCCCCTTCAGTTCCACTTATTCGAACACTCATGTCATTCTGGCTGCGATGGGCGTGTTCGTTGCCGGTTTTTCTTCCATCTTGACCGGCCTCAATTTCATCATCACCATTCACACCATGCGCGCGCCGGGTATGTACTGGTCCCGATTGCCATTGTTTGTCTGGGGACACTATGCCACGGCTTTGATTCAGGTCCTTGCGACGCCAGTGCTCGCCATCACTCTGTTTCTTCTCTGTCTCGAACGGGTTCTCAGCACTGGTATTTTCGATCCCAACCTGGGTGGCGATCCGGTCTTGTTTCAACACTTGTTCTGGTTCTATTCCCATCCGGCGGTCTACATCATGATTCTGCCGGGTATGGCAGTGATCAGTGAGTTGGTGGCCTGTTTTTCGCGCAAAGCGATCTTCGGCTACTCCTTTGTGGCTTTTTCCAGCGTCGCGATCGCCGTGCTTGGATTCCTGGTATGGGGGCATCATCTGTTTGTAGCCGGGCAGTCCATGTATGCCAGCATGGTGTTCTCGTTTATCAGCTTTCTGGTGGCTGTTCCCTCCGCGATTAAAGTGTTTAACTGGACCGCCACCATGTATCGGGGCTCAGTGTCCTATGACACTCCCATGCTCTATGCCTTTGGCTTCATTGGACTCTTCACCATCGGTGGCCTCACCGGCTTGTTCCTCGCCACCATGGCGATCGATGTCCACGTCACCGATACTTATTTCGTCATCGCCCACTTCCATTACGTGATGGTCGGCGGCATGGTGATGGCGTACCTTGGCGGCATTCATTTCTGGTTCCCGAAGATCACCGGGCGCTTATATCCGGAGGCCTGGGCCAAATTCGCGGCACTGGTCATTTTCGTAGGCTTCAATCTGACGTTTTTCCCGCAGTTTATTCTCGGCTATCTGGGGATGCCGAGGCGCTATGCCACCTATGCCGGTGAGTTCCACACTTTGAATGTTATGTCCACCGCCGGAGCGTCGATTTTGGGTGTCGGTTATCTGATTCCTATGATCTATCTGGCGTGGGCCTGGCGTCATGGCCCCATATCGCCTCAAAATCCCTGGCATGCCAAGGGACTTGAGTGGGAGCAATCGCCGACGCCTCCGCCAACGTTTAACTTTATAGAGCCGCCCATCGTCACTGAGCCCGCCTATAACTATTCAGGGGATGAGGAGGAGGTCGAACTTGGCAAGCAGTGACGTTCCCCTACAACATTCGCTGGACTTGAAGCATCACTTCGACGACGCCGGCCAGCAGAAGGAAGCCTCCACCCTCGGCATGTGGGCCTTTCTGGCCACGGAGGTCCTTTTCTTTGGGGGAATGTTCTGCGCCTATACGATTTACCGCAGCGCCTATCACGCGGCTTTCGAATCCACCAGCCAGTTCATGAATGTCACCATCGGCGCCATCAATACTGCCGTGCTGATTTGCAGCAGTCTTACCATGGCTCTGGCCGTTCGCTCGGCCCAGCTTGGCAGGAAAAAGGCTTTAATCTGGTTGCTGGTCGTGACTCTGATGTTAGGCAGTGTATTTCTCTTCTTGAAGGGCGTGGAGTATCACGAAAAATGGGTGGACCATCACGTTCCAGGGCCGACCTTTCACTACGCCGACGCGCAATACGCTCCCCAGGCCGAGATTTTATTCTTTCTTTACTTCGCGATGACCGGCCTGCACGCCGTGCACATGATCGTGGGCGCGGGATTATTGTTAACCTTGATCGCCATGGCTGCGCGTAATCGCTTTAGTGCATCATGGTACACGCCCGTGGATATGGTGGGTCTGTACTGGCACTTCGTCGATATTGTATGGATTTTTCTGTTTCCGCTGCTGTATCTGATAGGACACACCAAATGAGTCACCCCGTTGTTCCCGTAAAGACCTACGTCGCCGTTTTCGCTGCATTGATCGCGCTGACGATAACGACAGTCGGGGTTTCCAAACTCGATTTGGGCGAATATAACTTCGTGGCTGCTATGGCCATCGCGTTCGTGAAAGGGCTGCTGGTGGTGCTCTTCTTTATGCACGTCAAACAATCCAGCGTAATGACGAAGCTATTTGTAGTGGCGGGATTCTTCTGGATGGGCCTCTTGTTCGTATTCACTCTGGGGGACTATTTCAGCCGCGATTGGCTTACCCGCGGCAAATGGTGGTAGCTCCTCGGATACAGACCTTCGAAGCTCAGCCTGTAGACGGAAAAGATCTCCCGATGCATGGGCCCATGGTGCCTCCCCGGATGCCCAGAGTTCATTGAGTTGTTTATATTCCCGATAGGTATCCATCGCCTGGAAAAAACCCTCGTGGTGAAACGCCATCAGTTGACCGTCCTTCGCCAACCGTTCCAAGGGCTCGCGTTCCAGCAGGCATTGATCCCCGCCCAAATAATCCAGTACCCGCCGATCGAATACGAAGAACCCCGCGCTGATCCAGCCTTCCGATTGAGGTTTCTCCGCGAAGGTATCCACCTCGGAATCCATACCTACCTGCACCACCCCAAATCGCGATACCGGACGCACCACGGTAACGGTAGCCAGTTTCCCGTGAGAGCGATGAAAGGTGACCAGCTTGTTTAGGTCCACGTCGGAAAGCCCATCGCCGTAGGTTAAAAGGAAGAGGTCCTCGTTAAGATAGCGTGCCACACGCTTCAGCCGGCCTCCCGTCATCGTCTCTTCCCCGGTCTCCGCCAGAGTCACTGAGAACTCTTCTTCCTGATGCGCGCCGTGATACTCGATTTCCCGCTGGCCGAGATTTATGGTGAAATCCCGGTTCATAGCCTGGTAATTCAGAAAGTACTCGCGAATCGCGTTCCCTCTGTATCCCAGACACAGAACAAAGTCGTGGAATCCGTGCCAGGCATAGTGTTTCATGATATGCCACAAAATTGGTCTTCCCCCCACTTCGACCATCGGCTTGGGACGAAACTCAGTCTCTTCCCGTAAACGCGTGCCTTGTCCGCCGCAGAGGATCACTACTTTCATTTGGCCGCCTCCTGCCCGTCCGAGTACCTTCGTGCAGGCAACTGAAAAATCCCAAGGCGGTGTAAATTGGAGGCCACAATTTCCTTTCCGTACTAAGAGAAACACATGAGGCCCCGGCGCCCCATCCGCTAATGTTTACATCGGCAGGAGCCTTAGCCGGCTTTACGGTCGTTCTGCCGGTAAAGAAAACTCCTCCCGCATCCGATAGCTTGATGGGAGCCCATCCAGCCAATGAGCGTGCAAGTTTCGTTAGTCGCACTGTTTTATAACGAAGAGGCCAGCGTCGAAACCGTCATTCGAGAGGGTTACCGCGTTCTAAAACAGATCGGCGCGTCCTTCGAAATCGTCGCAGTCCAGAACGGCTCCCTCGATCGCACTCCCGAAATTCTCGCGCGCCTCGCCGCCGAGATTGAGGAGCTCCGCATCGTCGCTGTTGCCGAAAACCAGGGCGCCGGATTTGGAGCTTTGCGCGGACTATACGCCGCCATCGGAGACGATGTCGTGGGCATCCCCGGGGATGGCCAGGTCGACCTCGATCTCATCCCCAAAATGTATGAATTCAAGCGCCAGTGTGGTGGAGACATCGCCTACGGCCGCCGCACCAGCCGTCCCGATGGTTACACCCGCGCCATCATTTCCCACTCCTACAATCTTTTGATGCGCTGGGTTTTCGGCCTGCGTTCCAAGGACGTCAACGGACCTCCCAAGGTCATTTCACGCACTGTTCTTCATGCCATGCAGCTCCAAAGCGCCGACCAGTTCCTGGACTGCGAAATGATGCTCAAAGCGGAGCGCATGGGCCTCACCATGTGTTCCATCGACGTCGAATTTCACGCGCGCCAAGGCGGTAAATCGTCCATCGGCTGGCGCGACTGCCGCGACTATCTGCGCAACCTGCTGATCGTGCTTTTTTCCCGCGACGATCCCTGGGGCATTCATCGCATTCCCGAATCCGGGCGGAAAGCGAAGTGGATCCATCGCGAATCGGACAGTCCCGCGAACCTCGCGTTCCGCGCCGCCGACGTGCCGGCCCGCGCGAAATAGCCCTTCATGACCCGGCTTCTGAAGCTCGCGATCGGCTTCACGATCTCCGCCGTTTGCCTTGCGCTCGCCTTCCGCCGGATTCCTCTCGATCAGCTTCTGGCCGCCGCCACCGCGATCCCGATGCGCATTCTCACGACGTGTTTCTTCCTCGGCAGCGTCACGCTTTTTCTGCGCGCGTTCCGCTGGCGTATCCTCCTTGCCACCCGATCGCCGCTCAACATCGGAATCGCGTTCCGCGTGAACTGCGCCGGCCAGTTGGGCAACATCGCGCTCCCGGCCCGCCTGGGCGATCTGTATCGCTCGACCAACCTCGGCCGCGCCGGATTCGACACTGGATTCACCCTTGCCACCGTCGCCGT
Source organism: Bryobacterales bacterium (assembly GCA_963698105.1). Lineage (GTDB taxonomy): Bacteria > Acidobacteriota > Terriglobia > Bryobacterales > Bryobacteraceae > Palsa-187. The sequence goes on along the minus strand of CAVOPN010000009.1, from coordinate 778,425 downwards.
TGAACGCGTGCTCGATGCGGGATTTCTGGTCATGATCGCCGCCGCCATTCTGTCCACAGCCGGAACCATGCCCTCCTGGATCTCGCGCGGAGCAGGCCTTCTCGCCCTCGCCGCGCTCGCCGGATTATCGGTCATGCTGATCCTACCGCGCATCGAATCGCGCCTGGTCTTGCTCTGCGAAAACACAGTACCCCAACGTTGGCGCCCCCGCGCCGCGGCGTTCTTAAATCAGTTTCTGGAAGGTCTCCGCAGCTTCCAGCACCTGGGCCGCGCGTCATCGTTTCTGCTGCTCACCGCGGCGATCTGGATTCTCGATACCGCCAGCGTAGTGGTCATCGCGGGCGGCCTCGGCATAACTCTATCCCCCGTCACCGCCGCTCTGCTGATCTGTTCGCTGGCACTGGCCAGTGCGATCCCCGCCGCCCCCGGCAACCTCGGAGTCTATCAATTGGTAGCAATCTCCGTCCTAGGAACCGCCGCCCTATCCCGCGAGCCGGCGCTAAGCCTGGCTTTGGTAATGCAAGCCATGACCCTGTTCACGCTAGCCGCCTGGGGCCTCCCCAGCTTCTGGTCCCTCAACGCAAAACTAATACCCGCCCCAGCACCCGCTTCCCAAAACGCGTAGTGTCCGGTGGCACAGGCTTTAGCCTGTGTGTCGTAAGCGGCAAACACTGTGGCGCAGACGGTTCCGTCTGCGATGCGACTAATTACCCGACCCATACCACCGCACAGTCCTCTCCAACCCAAACACTGTGGCGCAGACGGTTCCGTCTGCGATGCGACTAATTACCCGACCCATACCACCGCACAATCCGCTCCAACCCAAACACTGTGGCGCAGGCGGTTCCGCCTGCGATGCGACTAATTACCCGACCCATACCACCGCACAGTCCGCTCCAACCCAAACACTGTGGCGCAGACGGTTCCGCCTGCGATCCGACTAATTACCCGACCCATACCACCGCACAGTCCTCTCCAAACCCACCAGCCACTCCGTATACTCATACCCGACAAAATTCTCATCCCGCAAACTCAGCCGTGAAACTTCCCCCGGCAGATTCAACACCTTCACATCCAACTTCCGACGAGTGACAGTCTCCACATCACGAATCACATCCCCCACCGTCTTCACGTGCGGAGGCCCAAAGTGATTCACCGGCCACACCGCATCACCCGCGATCGCCCGCAGCGTGCACTGCGCGATAATCTCCGCCGCATCCAGAACATAGATGTACTGCCGCGTAGTCCCGTCCAATCGCGTCCTGATCACCAGCTCTTTCCCCTTTGCCGACGCGTGACAGATGCTAGGAATCAACCGTTCCAGATGCGCATCGCCCTCACCGAAGAAATTCGGAAACCGCAACAGGCAAGTCCGCAAACCATAGGTCGATCGATAGGACTCGACCAGAAAATCCTCGCAAGCCTTTGAAGTTTCATAAGGAAACCCCGGCCGGTAAGCGGTCTCGATGCCGCACGCTTCCTGCTCCCCGAAACTCTTATCGGTGGCGATATAAATGAACGGAATCTCCGGCGCAGCCACGCGCGTAGCTTCCAGCAGACGAGCCGTATCCATCACGTGCGCCTGAAAAGCCTCCACCGGATTCTCGCGGCACCGCCGCACATCGACAATCCCCGCCAGATGGATAATCGCCGCAGGCTTCGTGCGAACCAAAAATTCCTGCAAGTCCGCCAACGATCGCCGCAGCTCCAGTCCCACGTTTACCACCGCGCACTGCTTCTCTTCCAGCACCGCCCGCACGTGAGCTCCCAGAAATCCCGAGATCCCCGTCGCCGCGATCAAGCTCACCTTAGTACCCGAAGCGACGCCGATGCCCGAGCTTCGATGAACTGCTCAAAATGCCCCACCACGTAATCGAGCATCGCATTGGTCAGCCCCGGATATACTCCGATCCAAAACGTATTGCTGACGATTCTCTCGGTGTTGCGCAGGTCCCCCACCACTCGATGCGCGATGTCCTTATAAGCCGGCTGCCGCGTCAAATCTCCGCCGAACAACAGCCGCGTCGCGATCTTGTTGTCTTCCAGATGCCTGGTAATCTCCGCGCGTGAGAAAGGAGCCTCCGGCCGCACCGTGATCGCAAATCCGAACCAGCTCGGGTCGCTCTCGGGCGTCGGCTCCGGCAAGATCAAAAACTCTTCGTAAGCCGCCAGCGCCGTCCGCAGCATCTTCCAGTTCCGCTTCCGAGCCTCGATAAATCCTGGCAGTTTCTTCAACTGCGCGACGCCGATCGCAGCCTGCATGTCGGTCGCCTTCAGGTTGTAGCCGATGTGCGAATAGACGTATTTATGATCGTAGCCGCACGGCAGCTCGCCCAGTTGCCAGTCGAAGCGCTTGCCGCAAGTGTTGTCTTTTCCAGGCGCGCACCAGCAATCCCGCCCCCAGTCGCGAAACGACTCGACCAGCACCCGCAGCTGCGGACTATTGGTCAGCACCGCCCCGCCCTCGCCCATCGTAATGTGATGAGCCGGATAAAAACTCAGCGTCGCGATATGGCCGAACGTGCCCGTAGTCTGCCCTCGATAAGTCGACCCCAGGGCGTCGCAATTATCCTCCACCACCCACAGATTATGCTTCTTCGCCAGCGCCATCACCGCGTCGATATTGAAAGGATTCCCCAGCGTATGCGCCATCATGATCGCGCGTGTCTTCGGCCCGATGGCCTCTTCGAGCTGCGAAATATTGGCATCGTAAGTGCCCATCTCGACATCGATAAACACCGGAATCAGCCCGTTTTGCACGATCGGATTCAGCGTCGTCGGAAACCCCGCCGCGGGCGTAATCACTTCATCACCCGGCCGCAGCGACCTCTCGCCCAGCTTCGAAGAAGTCAGCGCCGAAAGCGCCAGCAGGTTCGCCGACGATCCGGAGTTGCACAACACCGCATCCCGTACGCCGACAAATCGCGCCAGCTGTTTTTCGAACTGCGCCGCGAACCGCCCCGTGGTCAACCAAAAATCCAGTGATGAATCCACCAGCGAAGTGACATCGTCTTCGTCGAACACCCGCCCTGCGTAAAGCACCTGCGATTCGCCAGGGACGAAAGTTTTCGCCGGCCACTGCGCCCGAGTATATTCCTGCACCAGCGCTAAAATTTCCGCGCGCAGCTCGTCCGCGGATTTCATGCCGCCACCGCTTTCTTCCAGCGCAGCGTATCGTCCAGTTCGCCCGTCTCCAGCAGATACCGCAGCTGCTTCAGCCGGATATAATGCCTGCTCTGCAAATCCGTCTCCGTCAAATTCCGCTCGCGGCAAGCCGCCAGCAACTCCGCGGCGCCCCTTCGCGCGGTCCATTCCGTGCGAAACCCCGGCAATGCTTGCCGGATCTTGCTGAAATTCACCCGATAATTCCGCGCGTCGGGACTGCTTTTCCCCGAATAGCTGACCGTCGATCCAGCCACGGTTTCGGCCACGATCTCCGCCAGATCCTTCACCTGATAATTTTCCTCGGTCGCGCCGACGTTGAACGCCTGATTGTGAATCGCCTCGCGCGGCGCATCCAACACCGCGGCGCACGCACGCGCGATATCTTCGATATGAACGATCGGCCTCCACGGCGAACCATCGCTCATGATCTGAACTTTTCCGGTCGTGAACGCCCACGCCACCAGGTTGTTCAGCACCAGATCCAGCCTCAACCTCGACGAAACTCCGTAGGCAGTTGCGTTGCGCAACGACACCGGCGAAAAGGTGGCATTCGCCAGCTTATCGAGCCCCTCTTCCGTCTTGACCTTCGAAACCGCGTAAGCCGAAAGCGGCAGCACCGGCGATTCTTCCGTTGCAAATTCGCTCTCCGACGCTCCGTAAATACTGCATGAGGACGCGAACAGGAACCGCGAAACCCCGGCATCGCGCGCGATCCGAGCCAGATGCAGCGACCCTCCACGGTTGATCTCGTCCGTCCATTCCGTCTGCATCTCCCCCATCGGATCGTTCGAAAGCGCGGCCAGATGCACGACAGCTTCGTACCCCGCCAGATCCGCCGGCGTCAGATCACGAACGTCTTTTCGCAAGAATCCGCCGGACGAAGGTTCAGCGAAGTAACCCGTGTCGAGCCCCGTAACCTCATGTCGCGCCTGCTTTAGAACCGCCGCCATCACCGGCCCGATATAGCCCGCATACCCCGTGACAAGAATTCGCATGGATCGCCTAAGGTGTTAATCGGAGGAACCACAAATTTCCTTTAAAGTGAAAATCCGCCAGCACCCGCCCAGTCGACTAAAGTGGGGCAGGTTCCCGACCTGCCCTCTTCAGAACCGCGACCATCGGGAGCGGTCAGCGCCCGGGCCGCGATTTACCACACCTCACCGCCCGCACCCTCTCCGTAGCCACCATCGGACTCCGAGTCCACACCCACGCCGACCGATCCTTGAAAACCAAATCGTCATCCTTAGCCACCAACACGCCAATCCCCCAAGCATCACAAGCCCTATCTATGTCCCCGTCCTTCAAAAACAAAGGAGCCAACTCCGCCTGCATCCGCGCGCACGGCCCCGGATCCCCGCCCATGGACGACCCGCAAAGCCGGTCGAATGCGGCAGTCTGCCGCTGGGCATACAGGCCGTGATAAATGTCGTCCCAATGCGTCGGATTCCCTTGCACGATGGCGTCTTCAGGAAGCTCGCGCCGCAGTTGTTCGTAGACAACTCGAGCGTCGAAGCTTCGCTGGCCGGTATCAGCCGTCTTGCTAAACCACTCAACCACCGGCACCTTCCGAGCCTCCATGAGCGGAAAATAGCTCCGCAGAATGATGACTTCATATACGCTTGATGCCAGCCCAAGAACTACCAGCGTGGAAATCAAACCCATCCCGCGCCGCCTGTGAACCCTCCACCACGCGCTCAATGGACCAGCCGACCAGATCACCAGAATCAACTGCCCGATCATGGCCCCGCGCCACGCCAGATCGTTATTCGCAATCACACTCGATCGTAGAAAGGTCGCTACAAATAGCCCCGTAAAAAACAAACCCAGTGCGATCCACTCCGCCTCCGCAAGATGTTTCCGACGCCGCCACGCGCGCTTCATCCAGATGACAGCCAGCACGAACCCCAGCCCGGTTTCGAGAAAATAGTTAAGCGGCAAAGCCGCTAGATTCGCCCACGCAATTTGATTCCAGCTGAGTCCATAGCCTGGCAGAATAATGTCCACATACGTCAAGCTGCGAACCGTCAGAGTGACAAACCCTCCCTCGGCCGAGCCGCCCGCGCTCCTGATCCCCAGTAAAAACGGCAGCGCCCCGGCAAGAGTCGCCGCACCCGCCGCAATCCAGGTCCATCTTTTCTTCCACAACATCACCGCGCCGCAGGGGATCAGAAAAATCGCGAATGCGAAAGTCACGTAAATCGAAAGTCCCGTGGCCGATGCGAAGCACAACCCGGCGCAGATTGCCGGCGCGATCTTTCCGCGTGCCCGCAATAGCAGAATGAGTCCCGTGAAGCACGCGATCAACGACGCCACGTGATGCGCCACCCACAGGACAGCGGTCGACATCCCGGTCACCTGGTTGTTCCACCACTCCGACGATGCAAAAACCAATCCAGCGCCGGTGGTCGAAAAAATCAAAGCGAAAATCAGGTTCGGAATAATGTCCAGCCCCGCGACGGCAAGCAGGAAAATCGCCATTTTGGACCGCCGCTCTAAGCCGCGCTCGCCCGCCGGGTGCAGGTAGCGCAAACATAGGGACACCACCGCCATCAGAGCCCAACCGCACCAGACCGTACTCGCAATCAAAGCCTGGCGCGCCGAAACCGCATGCTCGATCAGCGAGCAGGGCAGAAACCAGAAGTAGTGGTACCGCAGTGGCTCCGAATGCCCCGGAAAGTAAAGCGCATTCCTCGCCGGCAGCCCCAGTTTTGTGATCCCGTCGATCAGCGCGGTGCGCAGGTTGTAATCGTAGGCGAGAACCGACGGGAATAAGCTGTCCCCAAACTGCAAATCGAACCCAGAGCCCCAAACCGCAGCGAGCCACACTAGCGCAGCGATCGCAATCCACTTTGGAAACTTAGGCTTGCCCTCCCTGAACATGAGGACGGCGCACATTACCACCGCAACCAAGTGGAAAATCCAGACCGCGGCGATGGTCAGATAGGTCCACAGAAGAAACTCGATCCCCGGAACCATAGCGACAGAAACTGCCAATGAGACGACGATCCGCCAGCCCGGCGAGCTGCCGCGGAAATTCAACAAATCCAGCAGCCACGCGATCGTGTAGCCAGGAGGGATCAGCAGCAGAGCGAACAGAACAGTCGCCAGTGCGACGCCCGCCAGGTCGTCGCGCATGAAGTTCATCGGTACCACGCGATCGTGCGCCGGATGGATTCCGAAAGGTCAATGTATTCTTCAAGATGAAGCTCGGTCCGGGCCCGCGCAGTCGAAGGCACGTAACGATCGCCTTTACCCAAGCCGCGAATCTCAACGGCCGTTGGAATCTGAGCCGTGACCAGACCAGCCAGATCGGCGATCGTGATTGCGTGCTCCGACCCGACGTTGTACGCCCGCTTGGATTCCCCGCGTAGCAGGATGGTCCACAGCCAAATCGCGAGATCGGCGGCATAAAGATAGGAGCGCACTGCGGTACCGTCGCCCTGGATCACGATCGGCCGCCCGGCGAGCGCGTCGCCGATGAAATTGCCCGCCGCGAAATGCGCATTAAGGGGCAGATATGGGCCGATAAACGCGAATCCACGCGCGATTGCGACGTGTAAACCGCTCGCCGCGCACATCCATTCCGCCATTCGCTTGCCTTCGGCGTAAGCGGATTTTGGGTCCAGAGGATCGGGTCCACCCAGAAAATCCTCGGGGATTTTGTCCAGGTCGGCAGGCTGGCGGCCGTAAATCGCGCCGCTGCTTGTGAACAGGAACTTATGGATTCCCTTCGCCTTCGCGAATTCCAAAACCCGGCGAGTCCCGTCCACGCAAATTTCCTGCATCTCAAAGGGACGCGAGTTATTCAACGCCGCGCTGGCCGGTGTCGCCATGTGGATTACGTGCGTAAAATCACCCTCGGGAAATTCGAAGCTCCGCACATCGGCGGGGCGGCTCAGCAGCTGCATGCGCGCGCCTAATTGAAACTCGCGGTTGGCGGCCGAGAAGCTCTCGACCATCCACTTCCCGAAAAATCCGGTGCCTCCAGTGACGAAGATCGACGCGTCTCGAAGTTCCTCCCATAGTCCTTGGGTATGGTGGAGGATGTGTTCGATGTCGGTCAAGTCGTTATTCTACACTTAGGAACGGGTGCGCATTTTTATTTCTGCCGGGGAGGCTTCGGGGGATTTATATGCCTCTCAGGTGGTCAAAGCGATTCCGCAAGCGCAGTTTTTTGGCTGCGCCGGGGCCAGAATGCAGGCCGCGGGCGTGCGGGCGGTGGTCGATTCAAGGTCCATCGCGGTGGTTGGCCTGGTGGAAGTTCTGGCGCATATTCCTCGCATTTACGGGGAATTTCGTAAGTTAAAGAAGGCCATCGCGGCCGAAAAGCCGGACGTGGCAATCCTGGTCGATGCTCCGGATTTCAATCTGCGGCTTGCTGAATTTCTGCGTAAGCAAAAGATTCCAGTGGTATATTTGATCGCTCCGCAGGCGTGGGCCTGGCGGCTGGGGCGGGTCAAGACTTTGCGTGCGGCGGTCGACCGGCTTCTCTGCATATTCCCCTTCGAGGAGGAGTTTTTCACTCGCCACGGCGTCCGGGCGACCTATATCGGGCACCCCTTGTCCCGGATCGTGAAGCCGTCTTTGAGCCGGGAAGCCTTTTGCGCGCGATTCAACCTCCCAAGCGACAGAAAATTCATGGTGTTGTTGCCCGGTAGCAGGCGGGGGGAGATCGGGCGGCACCTGCCGGATCTTCTGGCCGCGAAAAAGCGGCTTGAAGCGCGGGATTTTGTGTTTTTGTTGGCACTCCCGGGCGGATTTGGCGACACTTTTAGGGAACGGATTCGCGGCTCGTCCATCCAAGTAATAGAAGATTCAACCTGGAATGCGCTGGCCCATGCAGAGATGGCGCTGGCCGCAAGCGGGACTGTAACGATTGAGGCGGCTTTGCTCGGCTGTCCTCTGGTGACCTTTTATAAGGTAAACGCGTTAAGTTGGATATTGGGGCGCCGGCTGGTACGGGTGCCTTTCTTATCCATGGTGAACCTGGTGGCTGGGCGGAAGATCGCGCCGGAACTGATCCAGAGCGAGATGACGGGCGAGAGGATCGCGGCCGAGGCGATCCGGTTGTTGGACGATGAGCGGGCGATGACCGAGATGTGGGCGGGGCTGAACGAAGTTCGAATGAAACTTGTGAGTGAACGCGATCCGATGGAGATCGCGGCGGGATGGGTAGAGAAGGTCGTGCATGAAAAAGTTAGCCGTAGTTAGTTTTTTGATGGCAGGCACGTTTTTGAGCGGGCAGGACCGGAGCGTCCGCCAGCAGAAGATCGACGTGCAGAGTTACCTGATCGATGCGCAGGTGGACCCGCGAGCGCAGACTCTGAATGCCACGGTTCTGGTTCGCTTCATTCCGCTTGAAGACACGTCGCAGGTGACCTTTGAGCTGAACAACGCTTTGAACATTTCGAGGGTGACCGACGAAGACGGGCGGCAGGTGCCTTCGTCGCGCCTCGCTCAGGACATGGCGGTGAAGCTGAGTCTTCCGCAGACGCTCAAAAAGGGCAAGGTCGCGGCGCTGACTTTTGTGTACGACGGGAAATTATCGGGCGATGAGGAGTCTCCGGTATTCGGAATCAAGTTCGCGGCGATTCATCCCGAGGTGTCGTATCTGTTGTATCCGGCACGCTGGTTTCCGGTGAACGATTATTCGACGGACCGGTTCAGCTCCGATCTGAAAGTCACGGTGCCGGATGGATACCGAGTGGTGGCGAGCGGCGCGGAGAGCAAGGAAAACTCGGGCGCGTATCGCTTCAAATTCGATCAACCTTCGTTCCCCGGCAGCTTCGCGATCGTGCATGGCGAAGCGCAGGTGGTGGCGGCGGGCGGCATCAAAACCAACTTCTTTTTCCGTGAATCGTCGGCGATGGCGCAGGCTTATGGCGAGGAGATCGCGAAGGCGCTTTCGTTTTTCACCGGAGTTTACGGCGTGCCTCCGCGGCTGAGTTTGACCGTGGTTGAGACCGAGGCGGGGGCTCCGAATGGATATTCGTCGCCGGGGATGATGTTTCTTTCGCCAGTCGGAATCGGCAAACAGGTGAACCTCAAACTGGTGGCGAACCAGGTTTCAAGGCAATGGTTCGGCACATTGGTTTCACCGACTACGCGGAATCACATGTGGCTTGAAAACGGGATGGCGCGCTATTCGGAGATGCTTTACGAGGGCGATGTGAACGGGCAGGGCGCGATGGACAACGATATTCACGACGCGTACATCGAGGCGCTGACTGTCGATCAGCCGCCCATGATTCAAGCCGCTCGCCTGGAGGATTATTCGCCGGAATATTGGGCGACGACCGGCGGCAAGGGCGCGGCTGTGCTCCAGATGCTGCGCAACGTGATGGGCGACGATGCGTTCATGAAGGTGCTGAAGGAGTATACGACGCGCTTTGCGTGGAAGTCCGCGAATACGGACGATTTTCATAAGATTTGCGAGGAAGCCTACGGGCAGAGCCTGAACTGGTTCTTCCAGCAATGGGTGGAATCGAGCGGCGCGCCGGAGTTCAAAATGGAGTACACGGTGTTCCGCACGCAGAAGGGATTCCGGGTGATGGGCAAGATCACGCAGGACCTGGATCTGTTCCGAATGCCGGTTACTTTGCGTGTCGAGACCGAGGGAAATCCGGAGGAGAAGACCATCGAAGTGGTGGGGACTTCTTCGGAATTCGTCGTGGAAACTTTCGGCAAACCGAAGAATGTCGTGTTGGATCCGAAGGGGCTGGTGCTACGGTTTTCGACTGAAGCGCGTGTTGCGGTGGCGATCCGCAAGGGGGAGCAGTTTGTCGAGATCGCGGATTACGGGGCCGCGTTGAAGGAGTATCAGAAGGCGCTCGATGTGGCGCGGAACAGTTCGCTGGCGCATTTCCGGATCGGGCAGGTGCATTTCCTGGAGGGGAACTGGTCTCCGGCGGCGAATGAGTTTCGCGAGTCGTTGAATGGGGATCTGGTGCCGAAATGGACTGAGGTGTGGTCGCACATTTATCTGGGTAAGATTTTCGATGTCAGCGATCAGAGGGATCGGGCGTTGAATGAGTATCGGCAGGCAGCGCGTACGAAGGATAATACGCAGGGGGCGCTCGATGAGGCGGCGAAGTATACGGCGCAGAAGTATGAGAAGCAGAGGACGGTGAATTAGTTCGCGGCGGGACAGGTCGGGGACCTGTCCTACTGCACACTGCGGCTGTACGAAAGGTCGCGAGCGACCCGGCCGAAACCGGGCCGCTAGTGGATTGGAAGGTCTCTCACGATGCACCAACCTCTGAAATCCGGAACATCCCGGATGGAATAGGATCGATCCTAAAGTCTTCCGTCTCAAACGGAAGCTCAGTTCCACCGTAATACGACATTTCCTGCGCAGGAAAAAAGCTGTCGGAAAAAGCCCCGGTGAAGGACTCTTCCTGCGCTAAGAGTACACGGCGGCTCCAAGCAAACGTCGCTCGGGGCGCGCTAACTTGCGGCAGTGAAACGAAATAAAATTTACGAATTCTTGAACAGCGCGTCGGCTTCGGCGAAGGGAATTGAGCCTTCCAGCATTTTGCCGTACTCGCCGGTTCGTTTTAAATCCTCGGCGATGCGGCGTGTGTGGCCCATGGCGGATCTCATCATTCCCGAACCCACGCTCACGCGCGCAACGCCGAGCTGTTTCAAGCGCGCGATGGGAGGGGTGCCCGCGACGGCGAGGATATTGATGGGGAATTGTAGCGCGTCCACGAACTTCGCGATCAGGTTTTCAGTCACCACTCCGGGAATGAAGAGGCAATCGGCGCCGGCGTCGCGATAGGCTTTTAGGCGTTCGCAGGCGCGCTCAAAGCGGGTGGATTCTTCGCCGATTTTCAGTAAGTAAAGATCGGTGCGGGCGTTGATGACTGCGGGTCCAGAGGCGCGGACGGCGGCGATTCGGCGGACCTGTTCGTCGATTGAGGCGAGCTTACCCCTTCCTAAAATGTCTTCGAGGTTAAGGCCGACTGCGCCCGATTCGCGGAGCGCGGCTGCGGTTTCCGCGATGTTATCGTAGCCGCCTTCGAGGTCGGCGGTGACGGGGACGTCGACGGAATGGGCGATGCGGGTGACGACGGCAAGCATTTCTTTGGCGGGGATGTTTTGGCCGTCTGGGTAGCCTTGGGCGAAGGCGATGCCGGCGCTGGTGGTGGCGATGGCGGGGTATTGGAGTTCTTCGAAGATGCGGGCGCTCGCGGAGTCCCAGGCGTTGGGGAGGACGAGGACTTCAGGGGCGTGGTGGAGGGCGCGGAGTTTTTCTGTCTTGGTCATGGTTTATGGTAATGGGTCGCGGAATTGGGTACGCGGAGCCGCGATCGTCAGGGAGTGGGTAAATTCGAGGCTGACCGCTCCCTGTGGTCGCGGCTCTGTAACTGCTGCCAGGATCGGCGGCCCCACAAGGTTCGACTGTTGGTCACGATGCTGAGTTAACGGTAATCGACATTGCCCCCAGGGCGCACGCGTTGCAGACACAGGCGGAACCGCCTGCGCCACAAAAGCAACACAGCACAACACCCAACACAACATACAGAGAGACTAGTGGCCTTTGGATTCCAGGTAGCGTTCGGCTTCTATGGCGGCCATGCAGCCGGCGCCGGAGGCGGTTATGGCTTGGCGGTAGACCCGGTCTTGTACGTCGCCGGCGTGGAAGACTCCGGTGATGTTGGTCCGTGCGCCGCCTTTGGACAGGATGTAGCCGTCGGGGTCCAAGTCGATTTGGCCTACGAAGGGCTTGGTATTGGGGATGTGGCCGATGGCTAGAAAGAATCCGTCGACTTCCTGGTCCCAGGTTTTGCCGGTGGTCATCATGCGCAGCTTCACGCCGGTGACTTCGTTTTTGTGGACATCGTAGACGTCTTCGACCACGGTGTTCATCAGGAATTTGATTTTCCTGTTGGCGAGGGCGCGTTCCAGCATGATTTTGGAGGCGCGGAATTCGTCGCGGCGATGGACCAGCGTAACCTCGGAGCCGAAGCGGGTCAGAAAATTCGCTTCCTCCATCGCGGTATCGCCGCCGCCCACCACCATGATTTTGCGATCGCGGTAAAACGCTCCGTCGCAGGTGGCGCAGGAGGAGACGCCGTGGCCGATCAATTTCTGCTCGTTGGGCAGGCCGAGCCACTTGGCGGACGCGCCGGAGGCGATGATCAGGGTGCGGGTTTCATGCCATTCGCCGTCGATATTGAGGCGGAAGGGGGTGACGTTGAGGTCGGCTTCGGTGACGGAGCCGTACATGTATTCGGCGCCGAACTCCTCGGCCTGCTTCTTCATGTTCTCGACCAGGTCGGGGCCGTTGATGCCTCCGGGGAAGCCGGGGAAATTTTCGACCGAAGTGGTGAGAGAGAGCTGGCCGCCCGGTTCATGCCCGATGACGACGAGGGGTTTGAGGTTGGCGCGGGCGGTGTAGATCGCGGCGGTATTTCCGGCGCATCCGGAGCCCAGAATGATTACGTTTCGCACATTACATCGTAACAAGAGGAGCAAGAAACAAGAAAACGAGCGGCCCGCGTTGGAGGTCGCGGAGCCGCTCGATGGGTACTGCTACGGGGGGAAACCTGCTTTACGCTTTGCGGCGTTTTCCGAAGTATCCGATGGCGAAGAGGCCGGCGCCGAGCAGCGCGAAGGATGCCGGTTCCGGTGTGACGCCGATCATCTCCTGGGAGCCGGACATGTAGGGTGTTCCGGGACCGGTGTAGGGGATGGTGTTGGTGGAGGTGTAGATTTTAATGTCGCTCTCGAAGGCGGCGAGCGAGGAAGTGCTTTGCGAGCCGAGCCACATCTCCGCTTGAGGGATGTAATTGCCGTCGCCCAGGGCGTCGCCGTAGGGGAATCCGGAGGTACCGGCTACGTTGAGCAGGGTCCAGATGGCATTCTGAATCTGATCGTCGGCGATAGTGACACCGGAGGTGAAGTTGTATTGGGTGGTGAGGTAGGCGGCGATCACATAGCGTTGGAGCGCAGTGAGAGGCGCGGTTCCGCTGGCGAGGGTGCCCGTGCCGCTGTTATAGAAGGCGAAGTCGGCGGTCGGGGTCTGCCCGTAGCGGGTATCGGCGAGGCCGTCAAACGGCGATACCGACATGTTGGGAGTGCTGATATTGACCGGCTCTCCGTTGACCAGATCGTTGGCGTAATCGACGCAATAAATCAGCAGCTGCTGTGAGGGATTCGATTGCAGATAGGCGCTGAACTGCCCGCCTTCAAGAACATTCTCAGTCTGCCCATTGAAGTACAGGTTGTTGCCGAAACCAACCGCGCTAAAAGTGAGCCATAACAAGCCGCCCACGGCGACTTTAGGAAACCATTTCATTTTTTAAGATCCTCCTATCGGATGAATGGAGAATCTCATTGGGGCGTGAGGGCACCTATGGACCGGGGGTCCTTGCAGTCCTAAAACAGGGGATGGTACTTGAACCGGGCAAGAGCTACGAGTGCAACCTTAGCTTTGAATAGATTCAGGGACTTACGACCAGTAGGTGACTAACCGATTGGCTAGAAACGCGCATACGTAGGCCAATCCGGTCATGTAAGCGAATTGAATGGCGGGCCAAAACCAACCTCCGGTTTCGCGGCGAACTACGGCGATGGTGGACATGCACTGCATGGCGAAGGCGAAGAATACCAGCAGCGCGACGGCTCCGCCAAGGGTGAGGTCCTGATGGAGGGCCTGCTGTAATCCCTGCTGGCTGCCGGTGTCCTGAATGCCATAGATGGTTCCGAGGGTGCCGACGATCACTTCGCGCGCGGCGAGCGAGGTGATGAGACCGATGCCGATTTTCCAGTTGAATCCGAGAGGGCGGATGACGGGCTCGACGGCGTGTCCGATTTGGGCGACGATGCTGTGTTCAATCACTGGAGGCTTACCGTCATGGAGAGGCAGTTTCGAGAGCACCCAGATGACGACGGCAACGGCGAGGATCACGGTTCCGGCGCGCCATAGAAAAACCTTGGAGCGATCGACCAGCCGGAGCGCGAGGCTGCGCACGGTGGGCCAGCGATACGGGGGCATTTCGAGCATGAAGGACGAGCGGCGGCTCTTGAGGACGGTCGATTTGAGAAGACGGGCGGTGAGAACGGCGGCGACGAAGCCGAGCACGTAGAGTCCGAGCATCGCGGCGGCCTGCATTCCGAGGAAGTTGCCGAGGAGATGGCGGTCCGGGATGAAGGCTCCGATGATCAGAATGTACACGGGCAGGCGGGCGGAGCAGGTCATGAAGGGGGCGATCAGGATCGTGGCGATGCGGTCGCGCTTATTCTCAATGGTGCGGGTCGCCATGATGGCGGGAACGGCGCAGGCGTAGGCGGAAAGCAGGGGGATGAAGCTTTTTCCCTGGAGGCCGAAGCGGGCCATGGTGCGGTCCGCGATCAGCGCGGCGCGGGCCAGATACCCGGAGTCTTCGAGAATGCCGATGAACAGAAAGAGCAGAAGAATCTGGGGAAGAAAGATGACTACGGAGCCGACGCCTTTCCAGATGCCATCGACCACCAGAGATCGCAACGCATCGTTGGGCAGCAAGAGTCCGATCCAGCGGCCGGAGGCCTCAATGGCGGCCTGGACCGCGTCCATCAGCGGGCGCGCTCCGTTAAAAATAGTCTGAAAGACGGCGACGACCACTAAGAGAAAGACCACGGGACCGGCGATGGGGTGTAGAAAGAAGGCATCGAGCCGGCGGGTCCAGAGAGGAGGCGCGGGCGCCTGGTAGCCGGTTTTATTCCCGACGCTGGTGGCCCAGGCGCGGCATTTCGGGATGTCCTGAAGCACCGGCAACTGGATCAGAGGCGCTTGGGGCGCGGCGCGCATGGTGGCTCCGCTGAGAAACTGGAAAATCTTTTCGAGGCCGAGTCCTTTCGCGGCGCTGACCAGGGCGACAGGGGAGCCGAGTTGCATGGCGAGCTCAGCAACGTTCAGCTCGCCGCCGCGGCTTTTCAGATCGTCGGCCATATTAAGGATGACTAGCGTGGGCAGGCCGAGGCTTAACACCGGCGCGGCGAGCACCAGGTGGCGGCTGAGATTGGTGGAATCGAGAATCAGCAGGACGGCGTCGGGGCGGGGAATCCCTTTCATCTGGCCGGAGAGAACGTCGTGGGTGACGCGTTCATCTTCCGTGCGCGGGGTGAGGCTGTAGACGCCAGGCAGATCGACCACGAAGACGTCGCGGCCCTGTTCGAGCTTGACGCGGCCCATGCGATGTTCGACGGTTACGCCGGGGAAATTCGCGACCTTTTGACGCAGGCCGGTGAGACGGTTGAATAAAGTGGACTTGCCGGAGTTCGGAGGGCCTACGATAGCGACGATGTGGCGGCGGGGAGGTGCTCCAAAACCGGGAGGCGGCGGGAGGGTCGCTAACGAATTTGCGGGGCAGCCGTGGCAATCGCCCATATTTTCCTATTTGAGAATCAACCGGAGGGCGGTTTCGCGGCGCAGGGCAACCTCGGATCCGTCCACTCGGAAAACTCTGGGATCGCCGCCGGGAGCGGAAAGACCGCGGGTGATGGAGTGGCCGGGGACGAAACCGAGCTCCATCAGGCGGCGCGCGTCGTCTTCGGGCAAGTCGAGCTTTTCGAGTACTCCGGCCTCACCGGGTTTGAGTTCTGTCAGATTTTGCGCCCGATGCGTGGACGCTTGATTTTTGCCGCTTGGTCGCATTCTCGCCTCAGCTTCGATCGTTCCACGGTGCGAAACCGATTGCGGTTCCATCCGCTCTAATACGAGCATACACCATATAGGACCATTTTAGTCTTATTTTTGCCGAGCGGGGATTTTGAGGATGCGAACAGCGAGATGATTGGGTTAGGACTGTTGCTTGCGCCCGCGGAAGCGTAGAGCTGCGATTGCGGCCAGCGCACTCCCTAGAAGAAGGAATGTCGCAGGCTCGGGACTATCGTTGAATGTCAGCGAGAAATCAGTAAGACCGGCAAAATCGGTCGTAGCGGGAGAGGTGACAATGATCGAAGTTTGAATGGAGGCTACGCTGGTCAGTCCAGTGGAAAAGAACTGTTCACCGACCGTCGGAGTAACGCCAGGTCCGAGCCCTTGGATAATGGTGATTTCGCCCGCGCAACCTGGACTAAACGAAGCCGCAGGACATATATTTTCGGTGATCTGAACGGTGCCGTTGAAAGTCTTTGTAGTGCCGGTCGGAGTATTGCTGGCTACAATGGAGCCGCCGGTGACCCCGGCTAGCAACGCGCCGTTTGAAACAGCCGGGTCAACGTTTGCGACCCAGGACAACGTCTGGCTCACGCTACCTGCGTCACCGTTATATACGGACCATTGGTTGGAATATCCGCCCTCAATCTCACCAGAAACGTTAGGCGCGCTTCCGCTGCCTAAAATATAGAGCCCACTCAAGCTGGTGGGGGAGTACCCGCCCGAACCGGTAGTGGTTGCGGACCCTAATACAAAGGTGCCAAAAACCTTGTCGGCGGTCTCGCAACCCTGAAAACCATTGCTGGTGTCGCCGTTGGCGGAGGCGAGTGTCGTGGTAGGGATACCTTGGCAACTGGTTGTCGCGGCACTCGCAGTTTTTCCGCAGAGCGCCCAAGTCCCCATCATGATGATCCCCAACGTTTTTTTGTTCATTTTATGTGGGTTAGCGAGCTGTACACGAGACTGGAATGCGGAAATCGTTCCCTCGACAAATTATATAGGTCGGAGGATTAAAAGTCAACGGACAGATTCCCAGGCGGATCCAGGTAAAATTGCCAGGGATCGGAGCGGGCAGGTAAGATTCAGGAGCGCCTGGTACCTCGAATTGCCGACAATGCAGCGAGCGCGGAGCCGAACAGGAGCCACGTAGACGGCTCCGGAGACTCCACCTGGGACCAAGTCTCCGAAATTGAATCCAATGTTAACGTGTTACCAGAGCCTGTTTGACGGGAGATATCGAAGCTCAACTGTGTTGCCACCTGGGCGTTATACGGATTACTAAACGTAATGGCTAAAGAGGAAGTTGTAGCATTCGTAATGGTGCAACCGCCGCTGCCAGGAGTACACAGAACATCCGAATAACTTACGGCTCCGCTGGTTGCAATCGTTTCGGTGATCTGCAGGTAGCCGTAGTTCTTCGCTGTCGCCAGACAAGTAAACGTCGATTGCGCGATGCAAAAGGCCTCCTGGACTTGAACTGTTTCGGCGTGAGCCGGATTTCCCGACGTCTCAGCGGCAAAGCTCAGGCCCAAGCCACTGACCTCCCATACCGCTGGCGAATTGCTCGGAGGGGATTGCCCGCCTACTGGAGCGCCCAGATCCGCGAAACTGGAGATAATTGTGCTGGTACCACTAGAAAGGCTGTTTCCTCCAGTTAACGTGAATAGTGCGGCGATGGGAGTTATGGTTTTCCCGTTGTTCGTACCGCCGGAGGTGCTTAGTTCAATTTGGGACGAGGTGGGGCCGCTGTTGGTTCCGGTGGTGGCAGGCGTGGTGAAAGCATTGAATCCCAAGTCGGTTTGGCCGCAACCACCCGTTGGAGTTTCCCCAGTCGTGCCTGTCAAAGTGGCCAATGTCGTGCCGGGAGCTGTCCCGCAGGCAGTAAGGGCTGCCCAACTCGTTCCGACCGTTCCCAGCAGCGCGACGACAAAAACGCTGCTTCTCGAAATTTTGATCTTATTCATCATTCTGCCATTCCCCCGAGCTTAACCGAATGAGCCGGTCTGTTCTGTTTTCAGAACGGGAGCGCTCCATCCTTCATTTTTAATTTACAAATCATTACAAATAAAATCAATGACATACAGGGATTCTGTTCCGTTTTCAGAACAAGACGCATGACTGTGCCACCCATGATGCAGGCTAACATCGGAGAGGAAGTCGATCAAGGCCTTGCTTGAATTCTCGGGCCTTAGTCCATTACAAAAAGTGCCCTACTACCTTGGGTTCGGAAGCTCAGCTTTCCTAGCGGTAACATCTTTGCCCTCCGCGCACGCCTGTAGTATGCTGAGAAACGAATTAGTTCTTTCAGATTCTGGAGGTTTACGAACCCATGTCCGCCACGCCGCGCAAGCTCGCCCTTGGAATTCCCGCTACACTTTTGCTTTCTACCCTTTGCTGGGGGCAGACGGCTGCTTTTGAAGGCGATGTGAAGGGGGAAGATGGCAAGCCCATGGCGAAGGTCATGGTCCACCTGAGCCGCACCGACATCAAGGGCGAGTATAAGGTCAATACAGACAAGAAGGGCCATTATTATTACGGCGGCTTGCCTCCATCGGGAGTTTTCAAGATCTGGGTGGAGGTCGACGGGAAAGAGCGCGACTCGGTGTCCAATGTCCGCGCGGGGCTGGGCGATGCCAAACGGGTGGACTTCGACCTTAGCAAGTCGGCGAAAACGAATGCCGATAAGAACGCGGAGTTCAGGAAGACCATCGAATCGGGCGGGGAACTGACCAAGGAACAGACCAGGGACATGACGCCCGAGCAGAAGGCGGCGCTTGAAAAGAAGATCAAGGACGCGCAGGCGACCATGGCGAAGAACAAGGCGCTGAACGATGCGTTCAATGCCGGCAAGACGGCGCTGGACGCCAAACAGTTTGACGTGGCGATCGAGAATTTCGAAAAGGCGAAGGCGATGTCTCCGGATCAGAACGTGATCTGGGGGAATCTGGGCGACGCTTACGGCGGGGCGGCGAAGACCAAGACCGGCGCGGATCAGCAGGCCATGCTCGATAAGGGCATCGAGTCGTATCAGAAGGCCATCGAGCTTAAACCGGACGACGCGGCGTATCACAATAATTACGCGCTGCTGCTGGCGCAGGAGAAGAAATCCGATCAGGCGCTGGTGGAATTGACGAAGGCGGCGCAACTGGATCCGCCGAGCGCGGGTAAATATTATTTCAACGGCGGCGCGGTGCTGGTGAACCTGGGCCAGAACGAAGCGGCGGGCGCGATGTTCAAGAAGGCGATTGAGGCCGATCCGGATTATGCCGAGGCGCATTATCAATACGGACTGTCGTTGTACGCGAAAGCCACGACGGCGCCGGACGGAAAGATTGTGCCTCCGGACGGGACCAAGGAAGAATTCCAGAAGTATCTCGAACTGGCTCCTACGGGTCCGAACGCGGAGACGGCGAAAGCGATGCTGACGTCGATCGGGGCGACCGTTGACGTAGATTACAGCAAGCCGGGCGCGAAGAAGAGAACCACGAAGAAGCCCTAGTAAGCTGTGCCGGTCAATTCGTTGGCAGCCGCATCCCGGGTGAGGAAACGAGCGCTCCCAGAAAGGTTCTCGTCCACGACACGTCGACACGAGTGTCGACGCGGCACGCAAAAGTGCGTGCGCCATACCGTATGATCCGGGCGTTAGCGTACCTGATCGCCAGCGTGCTGGTGATCAGCGTCGTACGCTCTATTATCGGGATCGTGATGAAGGGATTCGCGGATCTCTTTCATCCTCCTGCCGCGTCGCACCCTAACCCGCGGGCACCGACCGTTCCTGCTGGAGGGGAATTGAAGAAAGATCCCGTGTGCGGGACGTTTATCTCGACGTCGACCGCGATTCAAAGACGGGTGGGCGGAGAGACGTATTATTTCTGTTCCCCGGAATGCCGCGATCGTTTCAAGGGGTGAAGGATTACTGCCTGTTGCCCCGCTCCGCAATGAAATTGTCCATGACGCCGATCAGTATGCTCAGGCGCGCGTCCGTTGCCTTCATCTGCTCGTCCGTTATCTTCATCTGCTCGTCCGTTGCCTTCTGTGACTCCCGCAGCTCCAGGATGGAAACAGCCAATTTATCCACTCTGTCGGTCAGAACCACTTGGGCCGTGAGTAGCTTATTGTGCTCGTCGGCGAACTTCATGTGATCGACGATCAGCAGCTCCATCATGCCTTCCATCCGGTCCATGCGAGGATTCTTGTATCCGTTCTGGCCGGTGTTCTCCATACATCTATACTGACATAACCTCAAGATCACATTTTGTGATCGTGAACGCTTGCGATTACTCTGGAGGCATGAAGCTTTCCGAACTCGCGGCCACGCTGGGCTGCGAATTGCGCGGCGACGGGTCGATTGAAATTACGGGCGTCGCCGGGATGGAATACGCCGGCGCGACGGAGATCACGTCGCTGCACAATTCGAAATATGCTCCGAAAGCGAAACAGACGCGCGCCGCGGCGATCCTGGTGAAGAGCTATCTGGAAGATATCGCGCCGGCGCAGTTGATCTCTAAAAATCCATATCTTGATTTCGCGCGCGCTTTGGAGTTGTTCTATAGGGCGCCGCGGCCGGCCGCGGGGATTCATCCGCTTGCATACGTCGCTCCAACGGCGAGGATCGGGGAGAATGCGGCCATCGGACCGTTCGCGGTGGTGGGAGAAAATGTCACGATTGGGCGCGACGCTGTGATCCACGCGCATGTGGTGATTTACGAGGGCGCGACCATCGGAGACCAGTTCCTGGCTCATTCGCACGCTGTGGTGCGGGAGTATTGCCGCATCGGGAATCGGGTGGTTCTTCAGAATAATGTGGTGGTGGGCGGCGACGGATTCGGATTCGCAAAACAGGCCGATGGGGCGCATTACAAGATCGTCCAGAGCGGGATCACGGTGATCGAGGATGATGTCGAGATTCAGACGCTCACGTCGATTGATCGGGCTTCGACCGGCGAAACTCGCGTAAAGCGCGGGGCGAAAATCGATAGCCTGGTGCAGGTCGGACACGGGTGCGTGGTGGGCGAGGACAATATTATTTGCTCGCAGACGGGCTTGGCCGGGTCGAGCATTCTCGAAAAAAATGTTCTGCTCGCCGGGCAGGTGGGGATTTCGGGACACCTGACGATTCACGACAACGCGGTGATTTACGCGCAATCGGGAATCGGAGGCGACGTCGAAGCGGGCGCGGTAATGAGCGGTTCGCCGGCATTCGAGGCGCGGGAGTGGCTGCGCGCGATCACCGCGTTCCCCAAACTGCCGGTGCTGCTGCGCACAATGCGACAATTAGAAAAACGGGTGGCGGAACTCGAAGCTGCACCGGCCAAAAAATCCCATGCATGAAAGTTTGGATAAGTCCGCGCTGGCGTATCGCAACCAGCAGTTTCTGGATACGCCTGACGCGCGCTCGCTGCGAATTCTGAGCGAGTATTTGTACCCTCTTTCGCATTTCCGGCAGCAGAAAATTCAGGACACCATAGTGTTTTTCGGCTCGGCGCGGTTGATGGAAATGGGTCCGATGGGCCGGTATTATAACGAGGCCCGCGAGCTGGCGAAGCGCATCACGAAATGGTCCGACTCGCTGCACGAAAGCGGACGGAGATTCGTCGTATGTAGTGGAGGCGGTCCGGGCATCATGGAGGCGGCCAATCGCGGGGCGCAGGATGCCGGCGGAAAAACCATCGGCCTCAATATCGGACTGCCGTTCGAACAGCGTCCGAATCCGTTCATCACGCCGGAATTGTCCTTCGAATTTCACTACTTTTTCATGCGCAAATTCTGGTTCGCTTATCTGGCGAAGGCGCTGGTGGTATTTCCGGGAGGCTTCGGCACGCTGGACGAATTGACGGAAATTTTGACGCTCGCGCAGACGCAGAAGCTGGAAAAAAAGATGACTGTGATTCTTTACGGCACCACCTTCTGGAAGGAGATCGTCAATTTCGATGCGCTGGTCCGCCACGGAATGATCGCGGAGAAAGACCTGCAATTATTCTCCTTTGCCGACGATGTGGAGGCCGCGTTTTCCCTGCTCGAAGCGGGGCTCACGAAACATTATATAAAGCCGGACACCCAGGTGCCCGAAATCGCCAAATCGAGAGTGTAGCCGCCGGTGCGCGCCAACATTCAGAAAATCATCGCTTGGATGGGACGCGCCGGGATCGCGTTTGCCGTTTTCGTTCTGCTGTTCCTGGCGCTGGATTATTATTCGCCTTTGGGCGGCGTGAAATTTCTGGCCGCCGTAGGGATGTTTTTCACGGGCGTCTGGCTGGCAATACGGCTGCTGAGAAAAGCGGTGTGGCGGCTGCGCAACCGGCTGATCGTCACCTACATGTTTATCGCGGTGGTGCCGATCGTGCTG
Source organism: Bryobacterales bacterium (assembly GCA_963698105.1). Taxonomy (GTDB): domain Bacteria; phylum Acidobacteriota; class Terriglobia; order Bryobacterales; family Bryobacteraceae; genus Palsa-187. The sequence continues at coordinate 756,271 of CAVOPN010000009.1, read as the reverse complement.
ATCGCGGCGCTGGCGGCGATGGGCGGCTATCTGCTTATTAGCCAACTGGCAGTATATCTGGTGACCAGCGAATTGAACCGGCGCATCGATTCGCTGGACACGGCGGCGGAGAGCATCGTACGCACGGCTCCGCCGGACCGAATCGCGGTGATGCGGCGCATGACGGAGCTATTCTATAGCGAGCATAATCCGGGCCTCGAAATCGTGGTCCGCGAAGGCACGAAGGTGAGCCGGTATCCGGAGAATGGAACGCTGCCCGCGCCGCGCCGCGAGTGGAAAGAAACGCGGGGCGTGTTGCTGCGCGAGGGAAAGTTATATGCCTGGAGCCATCGGCGGACCGGCAACGGCGACGTGACGGTTACCGCGCCTTTGACCGGCGATTTTCTGGCCGGCCTGGTGCCCAATCTGGGCGTGGTGAATCTTCTCGAGTCCCGCGGCGGGCGGGAAATTCACACTTCGACCAAACATACTCTGCCTGCTCCGCTGAATCGCTTCGATCGTGAAGTGCAATGGTTCGCCATCCTCCCGGCGGCTCTTTGGGATGAACCGGGCAGGGAAACGGAGGGGCCGATTATCGCGGTACATTCCCGCATATCCGCAGTTCTATCGGCTGTTTTCGACCGGCAGGCTGATCCGGTGCAGCAGGCGTTCGTATGGTTGCTGATTTCGGTTGCGATCGTATTTTTGATCGTCGAAATCGTTTCGATGATCATTGGCGTTACGATGACGCGGACCATTACCGGCGCGGTTCACAGGCTCTATGAAGGCACGCAGAAAGTGATGGAGGGAAATTTTTCCCATCGCATTGAGGTGCAGGGTAAGGATCAGCTCGCCGATCTGAGCGAGTCCTTTAACCGCATGACCGAGAATCTGGAGCGGCTGCTGGTGGTGGCGAAGGAAAAGGAGCGGCTGCAATCGGAGGTCGAGATTGCGCGCGAGGTGCAGAGCCAGCTTTATCCGCGCGTGGTGCCGCAGACGCGCACGCTGCGGTTGACCGCGGTGTGCCATCCGGCGCGCATGTGCTCCGGCGATTATTACGATTACGAGGTGATTCGCGATTCGCAAGTTGCGCTCGCGATCGGCGACGTGGCGGGGAAGGGAATTTCGGCGGCCTTGCTGATGGCGACATTGCAGAGCTCATTACGCTCGCAGTTGCAGAGCGCGCTCGAGATAGCGGCGACCGCTGGAAACGGCGGCGGGAAAGCTTCGCTGGCGCCTTTTCTATCGACCTCGCACCTGGTATCGCGGCTGAATAATCAACTGCACGCGTATACTTCGCCGGAGAAATACGCTACTTTCTGTTTCGGCATTTTCGATGAGCCGACGGGGATTTTCACCTATACCAATGCCGGGCACTTGCCGCCTCTTTTGGTTCGCGGCGATGTGGCTGAGCGCCTGGATGTGAACGGCACTGTCGTGGGGGCGTTTCCGTTCGCCAAGTACGATGAGAGCCACGTCGAGCTGAAGTCCAGAGATTTGTTGGTCTGCTACACGGACGGCATTACGGAGCCTGAGAATGAATACGGCGAGATGTTCGGCGAGGATCGGCTGATCGAGCTGATTGCGCGCAGCTCCCATCTGAACGACGAGCAGATTATCGAAGTGGTGCTTGAAAGCGTTCGCGAATGGACCGCGACCGATGAGTTGCAGGACGATATGACGCTGCTGCTTGCGCGGCGGGTTTGAAAATTTCGTCTTGAAGAGCCGCGACCATCGGGAGCGGTCAGGTCGATACTTTCGAGACCTCGGACTGACCGCTCCCGAGGTCGCGGTTCTTTAAGACGACGGCAGCGCATGGCGCCGCCCCAAATGGCTGTCAGAATCCGGCGGGCGCTAGCTGCTTCCATGCGGCTTGCCAGGTAAATCTGTCGAGATAGAGGGCACGGCCCGCTTCCCCGATTGTTCGGGCCTGCTCGCGATCGTCGAGCAGCCGCTGCACTGCGTCGGCAAAGCTCGCGGGCTCGCCGGCGATCAGCAGATGCTCTCTGTCGCGCGCGCCCAGGCCTTCGGCGCCTAGCGCGGTCGAGACTACAGCGCGTCCGGCGGCCCATGCCTCTAAAATCTTAAATCGCGTTCCGCTGCCGGAGAGTAATGGGACTACCACCACCCCGGCGGCGGCGATGGCGGTTACGGCGTCGTCCACTGGTCCGATGATTTTGATTCGCGGATCGTGTTTCACCAGCGTCGCAATCGCGTGGGCGTTGCGGCCGATCAGATCCCAGGTGAGGTCTTTATTTCGCTCGCGCAGGCGCGGCCAGATGGACTTTGCGAACCAGCGCACGGCTTCGATGTTGGGATGATATTCGAGATTGCCGCTGAACACGATACAGTTTCTTTCCACGACTCGCGGAGCATCGATCACCGGCAACGCGTTTGGATAGACGACAATTTTCCCATGCTGGATTCGCCGGCGGTCCTCTTCCGAAGTAGCGAGAACCACGTCGAATTTCGGGATCCATTCGCGCTCCAGTTTTTTATATGCTTCCGCAAAACGCCGATGGGCCATCGATTCGAAGCCGTGCGTGGCGCGGGCATGCGTTGCCGCGAGCTCGCTTTCCACGTTATGCAGATCGAGCACCAGCAGATCGCAGTAGGGACGAACGGCATCGGCGTAGGGCGCACACCAGAAATGTTCGATCACAGCGACTTCATAGCGTCCATTCAGCTGGAGCTGGTTCTCGAATCCCGCGAAGCGATCGATCAATGGAGGCACGCCTTTTGCGAGTCGCCATCCATTGCGCCACGCCCGCGCGGCAAAGTTCTTCGAATGATGCGGCACGGTGAAGCTGGCCACTTGCACGTCATACTTCATCCGCAGATATTCTAGTAGCGACGCGGATCGCAACCCTCCTCCGCCGGTGCCGGCCTGTGGCACTTCGGGAGTAAGAAACAGCGCTCTATTTCGTGAATCGTCGAGCTGCGGCGTCATAGACCTCCCTTGTTTTTTGCGCCGTCTTCGACCAGGAGAACTGCGCCGCGCGTTTTAGCGATTCCTCACGCCGCATGGGGCGTGCGCGCATCGCCTCCGCCAACGCGCGAACGTCGGTAGCATCGACATGCACGGCCGCGCCTCCCGACACTTCCATGATCGCCGGATCGCGCGAAGTGATTACGGATGCTCCGCACTGCATGGCCTCGAGCACCGGAAGCCCGAATCCTTCGTACAAAGATGGATACACAAATGCGGCGGCTGCTGAGTAAAGAGCGGGAAGATCCTCCTCCTTGACGGCCCCTAAGATTCGCAGTCCCTCTTCAGGAGCGATTGCGGAGCACACCCGCCCCGCGAGCACCAGGTCGACCTGCTGCGCTTTGCGCACTTCTCTCCACGCTTCGATCAGACGCGCGATATTCTTTCTCGGCTCCAGCGTTCCCACGAAAAGAAAGTATGGACGCGCGGGCGCCGCGGTTTCGACCGGTCGGAAGTGGCTGGAGGCTGCTAACGGTACTGCGATGACGCGCTGGTCATCCAGACCGAAGCGCGAGATCGCGGCGCGCCGGATGGCTTCGCTGGGCGTGACGATCATGCTGGGGATACGCGCACGCAGCAGCAGGGGGACGCGCCTTCTGACGCGGCTCGACCGATCGGCGAACAGCCACGGCGACAGATCGTGCAAGGTCATCACGCTGGGGCGTCCGGAAAAATAGGGGACGGAAAAATCGGTGCCGTGAAACACTTCGATGCCGCGGCGTATCATCTCCCGTTTGAGCCCCCACAACCACCAGCGGCGTTCGGCGGGCGTGCGCGGGCCGTCGCCTTTATGAAGATTCGCCGGACCCGCCGCGGGAAGGTCGAACGGTTGATCGGACAGCAGCCAGTAATGGTCCCGGGGATTCTGTTCGGCCAGCGCCCGCGCCAGTTCCGCCGTGTAGCGAGTGACGCCTCCGGTCGATACAGTCAAAGGAGTGGCGTCGAGGGCGGCTATCACAAAGGTTACAAGGAAAGTGTAGGATATCTAACGTGAGCGATGAGAATCTGAATCCTCTTGAAGAACTAAAGCGTCTGGACCAGCAGGTCGGCCTGGTGGCCAGCCTGGAAGGTCTAAAGCCGATCTATTACCGCCTGGACGAGATCGCCAAGCAGTACGCCAACGATTTCGAAGTACAGCTGATCGTAGGCGATATCAAGCAGCATCTGGTGAATCGCGGCACGAAGCTGAAGGAGCAGGAGGCGACGATTGCCACACCGCCCGCGATGTCGGCCCCGCCTCCCTTGCCGCCTCCGCCGCCGGTAGCCGCCGCCATTCCGCCCACGAAATCCATCGCGCAGCCTCCGCCGCCTATCGCTACGCCTCCGCCGATGCCTGCCGCGCCGCGCCCCGCGCCCCCTCCGATCGCTACGCCTCCGCCGATGCCGGCGTTCGTGCCGCCCCTACCGCCGACGCCGCCAACGCTGTCGTCCGGCCAGTTCTCTCCGCCGCCCTCCTCGGCGGTGGGGGCCGGATTGCCGCCCACCGGGCCGCAGGTTATTCCGCCAACGCCTCCCGTAGGGCCGCCTCCGATCAAGCCGCCCAGCGGCATCACGCCATCGCCGCAGCAGCCGAAACCGGCTCCGCAAAAGCCGGTCGCGTGGAAGAAAGCTTTATTATTCGGGGCGATTCTGGGATTGATCGTCGCCGTCGCCGGCATCGCGTTCCTGGTGAACATGGCGCGTAAGCGCAATAAGGCCGCCGAAGTTGCGTCGACGGCCGCCGGCATTGAGGTACAGGTTGCGACCACTCCACCGGGCGCCGCGATCAAAGTCAACGGAGAGGATAAATGCACCTCGCCCTGTTCGGTTCCTCTCGCACCGGGCGATTATCAGATCACGGCATTTCTGCCCGGCTATGAGCCCGGCGCGAACGGAGTCACGGTTGCGGCCGCGGGCGCGCCTCCGCAAGTGAACCTCAACCTGGAACCGTCGCCGCAGCCCATGAGAATTCTGGCCGAAGGAGTCGACGGCGGAAAAGTGACCGTCGACGATCAACCCGCCGGAGAAGTGCAGGACGGCCAGTTTGTGATCGATAACGTGAAGCCCGGTCCGCACACGGTCAAGATCGTGGCGAAGGGCGGCGAAGCGTCGTTCTCGTTTGAAACCGCCGACGCGAAAGCTCCCACCATCACCGGAGCTACTGCGAAGAACCTGCTTGCCGTCGTGGTTTCCAGTTTCGGAAATAATGCGCGCGTGGCGACTTCCGCCGGACCGCTTAAACTGACTGTGAATGGACAGCCGCAAGGCGACGCATCGCCCGGTGGCGTGGATCTGACCGGCTTCCAGCCCGGGTCCGCCGAGATCGCCGTCGGCGAAGGACCCACGCAGAAGACCATGCAGGAGACTTTCGGTCCCGCACCGGCGCTCACCGTATTCCTGCGGCCGGAAAGAGCGGGAGCGCCCAATTTAGGCGACCTGGGCACGCTCATTGTGGTCACCGGCGAGGACGATGTTCGCGTCTTCGTGAATAACAAGGAGCAGAAGAAGCACACCGCGCGCGGCCAGCTGCGCGTGCCTACGGCGCCTGGAAAGGTATCAGTGCGCGTGTTTAAGGACGGCTTCACCACGCCCCCCACGCAGACGGTCGACGTCGTGAAGGGCGCCGATGCCCGGGTCGAATTCCAGATGCAGAAAATGGATCTCGGGGGTACGCCGAAGCCCACGCCGGTAACGCCTGCCGCGCCTGTGGGCGCAGGCACCGGGACGGTTCACATCACCCGCTCGCCCGGCACCGCGACCATCACTTATAAGCGCGATAGCGAAGCGCAGCCGCATCAACTGACCGGCAATCAGGTGGATCTGCCGCCTGGAAATTACACGTTCACGTCGAAGGCTCCCGGCTTCACCGATCGCACCTTGCCTGTCCAGGTCGCGGCCGGTGGACAAGTGGCGGTCGATCTCACGCTCACCTCCGCCCGCGCCGCGGCGCCCGCACCGAAAGTGGGCGGCATGGCCGATTTTGAAGATCCTTCCGGCTGGACGCGCGACGGCGAAGCCTGGATGCATAAAGGCGGCAACTTCGTGCCTTATAAACTTCCCGCGAAGGGGACGTTTACGTTCACGGTGCAGTTACTCAAAGGCGGCAATATTTTTAAAGGCGGCCATATCCGCTGGTATGTGGATTACATCGACCCCAAGAACTACGGGCTTTTCGAAATCGACAAGAAGACTTTCTGGGCCAAGGAAGTCACCAACGGCAAGAGTAAGGATCGCGAAAAAATCCAGCATGGCGGCGAGAATGAGAAGCAGTTTACCATTCAGATCGACATCGCTCCGGATCACGTGGTGCATCGTATTAAGAATGGCGACAACTGGTCGACACTCGATTCCTGGACGCAGCCGGGCCGCAATTTCTCGGACGGTAAATTCGGTTTCTACATTCCCGGAAGCGATGAAATCGCGATCAGCGATTTCAAGTTCCAGCCGAAATAATTGTGGGGCGCGCTATTGAGCCGGCAGCCTGCTTTAAGCAGGCTTTTGCGCTGGACCATTCAAACTCCTCCGGCGTTCTCACCAAACCAGCTCGCACCGGATTATTCTCAATATACCTGCGAATGCGGTCGAACTCCTCGTCCGACCTCACCAGGTGATCGTAGCTTTCTCCCTGCGAGAATGGGTTACCCGTTCGTCCCAGGATCGTGTTCGCCTCGTGAGCGGTAAATCCTTTCAACGGCCCCAGCCATTTTGTAGACGTTACGCTTGGCGTCACTAAGACGTGTACATGGTTCGGCATCACTACAAATGCGCGCAATTTGTAGCGGCTGAACCGGGACTCGCCATCGCGCAGGGAGTTGACCACGATGGCGGCGATTTGCCGCTTGCCTAAGTGAGTTGGACCGGAGGCTGCACGATCCAAGAGGCAATCCATTGCGGCGAATGCCTGCCAATCGGTTACGTCGGCTGGAGAAAACGCGCGGCCCGCGGGAAGGCTTCCATGGAGGCGGAAGGTGACGAAAAGTGGCCGGCCTAAGACGTCCCGTGCGGTAACCGCCGCTGGTAATATCTCATCCTGTGGAAAGGTGGCGGGAAGGTTGAAAAGTTCTCACGAAAGCCGCCTCAAAAAGGGCGGCTGCGCCAAATTGGCCGCCCCCAAGACAGGGAGCTAACGCGGAATCGCAAAATAAAACTCCGACCCTTTTCCGACCTCTGAATTCGCCCAAATGCGTCCCCGGTACCGCTGCACGATTCTTTGGCAGATCGCCAATCCCATCCCCGTGCCCGCATATTGCTTGCTGGTATGCAGCCTTTTAAAAATTCCGAATACCTGCTCGTTATAAATCGGATCGAAGCCGATTCCGTTGTCCTTAACTGAAAAGACCCAGTCGCCGTTCTGCTCCACCGCGGAAATGCGCACCCGAGGCTGCTCGCGGCGGTACTTGATCGCATTGCCGATCAGGTTTTGAAACACCTGCTGCAAATGCACTTCGCGCATCCGCACCGCCGGCAGAGGCTCCCGCGTCACCACCGCGCCGCTCTCCCGAATCGCCTCCCGCAGGCTGGCGAGCGCGGCATCGAGAGGCTTCTCTGAGGGACAGGGCTCCGGAACCTCCTCAATGATGCTGGCCGCTTGCGTGAACAGCAGCAGATCGTTCACCAGAATCTCGATTTGCCTCGCGCCCTCAATCATGAACTGGAGAAACTGCTTGCCCTGATCATCCAGGTTCTGGCTGTAATGCATGCCCAGCAGTTCGCCGTAGATCGCGATGTTGCGGATCGGTTCTTTTAAGTCGTGGCTGGCCGAATGCGCGAACTGTTCCAGGTCCGCGTTGACGCGGGCCAGCGTTTCCTGGCGATCCCGCATCTGATACTGACGCATCCGGGCGCGAACGGCGGCGCGCATGGAGCCGCGCACAGTTTCAGGACGCACCGGCCGCTCGAGAAACGTGACGTTTCCCAGCGCCTCCAGTTGCTCCGCTCTTCTGGTGGTCGAAGGACGCGGCGCGCCACGCGACGTGAGCACCACAAACGGCAGGTCCGACCACGTGGTCTGCGCTGCCACCCAGCGGCCCAGATCCGCCAAGGCGTCCGAATGCAGAGCCTCATCCGCCACCAGCACCGCCGCCGCGCCCCCGGACAGCGAAGTGAGCAGCGATTCCGGGCTGGCGCAGATCCCCGTCTTCATTCCGTCATCCCGCAGCGTCGCCGCGATTAACTCCGCATCCCGTCCGGTCGGCGCCAGAATCAGGATGCGTCTCTCCTGTTCATTCGGAGCTGACATTAGCCGGCGCGGTCCTTTTTCAGCAATGGCGATTCGGCTCCCACATATCTCGGAACCCCCGTCAGGACCCCTTCAAACTGGCGGAGAGGCTCGCCCACGATCACCCCGGAGGTGCCCAGCTTCAATTCGCGGATGGTGCGCTCATGTCCGCTGCGCCGCTTTTTCACCACGGAAATCGCCTGCCGCACTTCGCCCTGCGCTTCGAAATAGCGCAGCAGCACCACCGTATCGGCCAGAAAACTTACATCCACCGGCGTCTGCATCGCGCTGCCCATCATCCCGTGTTGCGCGAGCACCAGTAGAGTGACCACGCCCTGCCGGCCCAGGTACATCAGCAGTTCGTGTATCTGGATCACCAGGAATCGCTCGCTCGGCATCGCGTTCTGATACCCGTTCAGGCTGTCGATCATCAATACCCGTACGTTGCGCTTTTCCACGGCCTCTTTCACCAAGTATGCGAGCTCGCCCGGGCACCGTTCCCCGGCGTCTACCTGATGCAGCGCCAGCAGTCCCGATTCGCAATATGGTTCGAACTCCATCCCCAATCCGCGGGAGCGCTCGAGGAACGTGCGAGTGCTCTCTTCGAACAGGAAGCACTCGACGGCTTCCCCGCGCTTTAAAGCGGAAATCAGGAACTGCGAGCACAACGTCGTCTTCCCGCATCCCGCCGGACCGATAATCAGGTTGCTCGAACCGCGGTCCAGGCCGCCGCCCAGCAGCGCGTCCATTTCCGAAACTCCGCTCTTCATCTCCTCGCTCGAATAATTCTTCTCTTCGCCTACGGCGATTCTGGGATAAATTTCCAAGCCGCCCGTCTTGATTACAAAATCGTGCGCTCCATCGCGAAACCGCACGCCCCGCATCTTCAAAATGTTGATATGGCGCCGGGTCTCGCCATACTCCCGCGGCTCACGCTCCAGACCAATCACTCCGTGCGCAATACTTTGCAGTTGCTGTTCCTGCCGGCTCACCCGGTCATCCAGCACCAGTACAGTACATTGCTTGCCCACGAAAAATTGTTTCAACCCCAGAATTTCCCGCCTGTAGCGAGCATTCGTCTCTGAAAGGATCTTCAATTCGGAGACCGAATCCAGCACCACGCGGGCCGGTTTCAGCCGCTCCACCTCCGCCCGGATGCGCTTAGTGGTCTCTCCCAACTCCACATCGGCCGGATGATAGACGGTATAAGCGGCATCGCGCTCCAGACGCTCTGAAAGCGCCCCCAGCTCCAGTAAGTGGACCCCTTCGAGCACCCAGCCGTGCGACTCGGCCACTTCGAGCAGCTCTTCCGCCGTCTCCGACAGCGTCACATAAAGGACTGTTTCCCTGCGCTTGACCCCTTCGAGAAGAAATTGGAGCGCGAGCGTGGTTTTACCGGCACCGGGATCTCCTTCCACCACGTACATGCGATCTTTGGGCATCCCTCCGCGCAAAATCGTGTCCAGCCCGTGGATGCCGGTTCGCACCCTGTGCTGCCCGTTATTGTTCCCCAATGAGTTCGCCCTCCCAGGTCAGGTAGGGCAGGTCCCCGACCTGCCATATTCTTAGAGCCGCGAAGACCACTTTTCGCTACCCAACTTTCTGCGGTAAGCAAGGTGGCGCGAGCTTCAGCTTGCAGCGGCGGCTTCAGCCGCCGTTATTTTGCGGCCTGCCACCGGCTGAAGCCGCCGCTGCAAGCTGAAGCTCGCACCATGCGCTGGACCACCGGTACGCATCGGGAGTGGCTGCTAAACCTGCGTTTACCGGGTTGTTTTCAATATATCGCTGGATCTTGCGAAACTCTTCTGGCGTTCGGACCAGATGGTCGTACGATTCGTGCTGCCAAAATGACCTCCCTAAAACACCCAGGATCTTATTTGCTTCTCGGGCGCTCGCTCCCTTGACGGATTGCATCAGCTTCGCGGGCAACACTTTAGGAGCCATCAAAACGTGAACATGGTTCGACATGATTACGTAAGCGTGAAGCGCCCACTCCTGGCGGTGAAGAACATCCTCCACAACCTTAGCGACGTCATCGCGGAGCAGCCACTGTGGACCCTCCCGATTCGTATGGAGATAGCGGTCCATCCATACAAAAGCCGCTCCGCTATTCATCTTGCCATTCGGCGGATAGCGATCCTTCGGCAGACTGCCCGCAAGATGCCAAGTGACAAACAAGTCGCAGCCCTTATCGTAAATGTGGGGAAGGCGCCGGGAGCTATACATACCGCGCTAGTGCAGATTTTCCGATAAACTTCTCACCAAGTGGCGCGAGCTTCAGCTTGCAGCCTCGGCTTCAGCCGAGGTAATCGCTAAACTAAAAACAGTGCCGTCCCGCCGAAGTTTTCTTGCCTCCGCCCCCGCTCTTATCGGCCTCACGGCTAAAGCCGAAAGGCGCATTGACGGACAATTCGTCAACGACGGTTTCCCGCTAGGCCATCGCCTCCGGGACCACGCGGCCTTTTCTCCGCCCAAACGAACCCAAAAAATCGGTATCGTCATCGTCGGCGGAGGTATCGCCGGACTCTCCGCCGGCTGGCGCCTGCAAAAAGAAGGCTTCCGCGATTTCGTCATCCTAGAAATGGAGCCGGACGCCGGAGGCAACTCCCGCTGGGGCGAAAACGAAATCACCGCCTATCCCTGGGCCGCCCATTATGTTCCCGTTCCCGGTCCGCGCGAAGCCCTGGCCCGCGAACTTTTTGAGGATCTCGGAGTTCTCAAAGATGGTAAATGGGACGAGCGCCGCCTCTGTTTCTCGCCGCAGGAGCGTCTCTTTCTGCACGGCCGCTGGCAGGAAGGGATTGAGCCCGAGTCCGCCTCGACCGCCCGCGACCGAGAAGACTACCGCCGCTTTGAGAGTATGATCCAAGAGCTGCGCGGCTCGGGTGAATTCACGATTCCGATGGAGCGCGGAGCCAAACCTTCGCCGCTCGATAAAATGTCCATGCAGCAGTGGCTGGCTGAGAACCGTTTCACGTCCCCTTACCTCAACTGGTACATCAATTACGCCTGCCGCGACGATTACGGAGCGCTCGCCGCGGACACGTCCGCGTGGGCCGGCATCCACTATTTCGCGTCGCGCGAGCCCGAAGAAAAAGGACCCCTCGTATGGCCGGAAGGCAACGGCTGGATCGTCCGCCAGCTTACCGCTCGATTGCAGCCGTTTATTCACACCAATTCGCCGGTCTATCGCATCAGCGGATCCCGCGTGTTTACCGAACAGGTGGAATACCAGGCGCAACGCATTGTATTCGCCGCCCCGACATTCCTCGCTCCCTACATCATTGAAGGCGCGGCCGCTCCCGGATTCGTCTATTCGCCGTGGCTGACCGCCAACCTGACGCTCGACCGTCTGCCTTCTGAAGACTCGGCTTGGGACAACGTCATTTACGATTCCCCCGCGCTCGGCTACGTCGTCGCCACGCACATGAGCCTGAAATCGCAGATCGACCGTTCGGTCTGGACCTTCTACTGGTCTCTGGCCCACAAACCGCCCGAGGAAATGCGCCTGCTGCTGCTCGAAAAGGACTGGATGTACTGGCGCGAAGCCATCCTGCACGATCTTTCCCGCGCGCATCCGAATATCCGGGAATGCGTATCGCGCATCGATATTATGCGCATCGGTCACGCCATGAGACGGCCCATTCCTGGTTTTATGAGCACTTTAATAACATCAAAGGCCCCTTTATACTACGGGAATAGCGATTTAAGCGGCTTCAGTATCTTCGAAGAGGCTCAATATCGTGGAGTAAAGGCGGCCGAGCGCGCGTTAAAGGACATCTCGGGTGCTTGAAGAAGCTCTCATGTCCGTTGCCGCCGCAGGGGGCCTCGCCGCGTATGCCGCGCGCGGGAAATCTTCGTCGTTGGTAGCGCCATCTGTATGGCACGGCAATAGAAAACGCCAGGCGATCGCCCTTACGTTTGACGACGGACCCAGTGAGTCGACACCCGCGCTGCTGGAATTGCTGGCCCGGTATAACGCCAAAGCCACGTTCTTTATGTGCGGCGCAAATGTCCGTAGATTAAAGGATATTGCGCGCGAAGTATCCGCTTCAGGACACGAAATAGGCAACCATACCGATTCTCATTCGGCGCTTTATTTCAAATCGCCGGAGTTTATTTATCGCGAAATGGCGCTGGCGCAAGAATCTATCTATCAGATAACACGGAAAAATCCCACCTTGTTTCGCGCGCCGTATGGCGTTCGCTGGCCGGGAGTGCGGCGCTCCCAGGAACGGCTCCATCTTACCGGTGTGATGTGGACCACAATAGCCCCTGATTGGAAATGGCCTGCTTCGCGGGTGGCGCGATTGCTGCTCAAAAAGGCTCAAAATGGCGCGATTTTCTGCCTGCATGACGGTCGCGAACTGCGGCGCGCTCCGGACATTCGCGCCACGCTCGACGCAATCGAAGCGGTGCTGCCGATCTTGAAGGAATCCGGCTTCAGCTTAGAAACCGTGACAGAAATCCTACGATGAAGGCGACCGCTCCGGCGATCAAATACTTCCATCTCATGTGTTTGACAATATACCCGCGTAAGACGGGAAACAGCTCAAAATCGGCGAACGGCGACGTTTAACGGGTGAACTACATGCCTGTCGCAGCAAGTTCGCGTCGACGTGCCTTGCCCGCGGCCACTAGTTGACCCGGTAGCGGGCTTTTAGGGCGAAGGGCGCGATTTCAATATCGAATTCGGCTCCCCCGGCCCGCACCATCTGGTAGGTCCCGCGCATCATGCCGCTGGGAGTTTTGAGAGGACACCAGGAGGAATATTTGAACGATTCCCCGGGCGCAAGGACCGGCTGTTCCCCGATCACCCCGGGTCCTTTTACTTCTTCGACATGGTCCAGACCGTCGGTTATGATCCAATGGCGGCTGATAAGCTGCACGGTTTCGGAGCCCTGATTGGTAATCCGCACCGTGTATTCAAATACCCATACATCTTGCATTGGCCGGGAATTTTCGGCGGAATATTGTGACATTACCTCCACGCGAATGGAATTCGTGACCGCTTCGGACATCGGTGCGGGCTGTGGCGTGGGCATAAGGGACACCCAATGATAGCTCTTAATCGCGCCCCGACAAACGGCGGCTACCCTCATTTAAGGATATTTGAGGGTGATTCTAGGCAATATAGTAGTCCTAGGCTTGGCTTAAACAGATTTTACTGGTAGTATGCATGGCTAGTACACGCTGAAGATTCGTAATGGCTGCCCACAGGTGCCTTTGCGTAATCCTCACGCTGTGGATGGTCAGCTCGCGCCCTTCGGCTTCCATCCTGCCCGGAGCTCCTGTCTTCGGTGCATGGTGGGGAACGCCGGAATCCAGAAAAATCGTCAAGCTCGCGGACCGCGCCCGGCGCGCAGGCGACATGGCTCGCGCGGAATTCTTTTACCGGCAGGGGTATGCCGATGCCGCGCGCCGCCGGGACGAGCGCGCCATGGTGGGCTATCTGAACGGCATTGCGGCGTGCAGTTTGACGCAGTTGCATTATCAGGATGCGCTCAAAACGTTACTGCTCGCGAAAAGCTACGCGCAGTCCATCGGCGACCGGGAGGCTTTAGGGGCGATCGACGTGAATCTCTCCAGCCTTTATCTGCAAGTGTGGGATCTCGATTCGGCGCTGAATTCAGCAGAGGAGGGGCAAGCCGCCGGTGAATCTCTGGGCCGGCCTTATTTTCTGGCGGACCTGCTGATTCAATTGGGGCGCCTGCACGACATCAAACGCGATGGCGAGGCGGCCCGGTTCTATCGCCAGGGAATCGAGTTGGCGGAATCTTCCGGCCAGAAACAGGTGGCAGCGCGGGGGCTGGATTTGCTGGGTGAGGAAAGGCTGGGGCAGAAGGATCTGGACGCGGCCGGGAAAGCCATCGAGCAGGGGATGCGGTTGCGCGAGAGTTTTTCGCCTTCCGAACTCGATCTTTCCTGGTGGCGGAGGGGCGCGTTGGAGCTCGCGCGCGGCCGCCTGCCGGAAGCTGCCTACTACACCGACCTGGCGTTGAATGCGAAGGGCAACGCACCCGAATACCGGCTGAAGCATCAACGCGGACTGATCCGGGAGGCCATGGGAGACCGGGCCGGAGCGCTGGCCGACTTCAGCGAAGCGGTGAAGTCCTCCTCGCGCTGGCGTCTCGAGGTGTTACCCTCCAGCGCTTCCTTAACGGGCGCGAATGAGATGTTGGACGGGCTGGTGTTTACCTCCTTTATCGAAGCAGCGGCGCGGGAAGCGCAAAGAACCGGAAATCCGCGCTGGGCTATCGAGGCGTTCGAGGCGTTAGAGCTGAATCGGGCGGCCAGTCTGAGGGAGAGCCTGGGGCTGGCGGAGGCGTGGCATAAGAGGGTTCCTGGGCAGTACTGGGAGATGCTGGCAAATTTTCGACGATTGGACGTCGCCGGGAAGGAGGCAGGCTCCATGAAGGAGGCGTCGCGGCGTCTCGATTCGGAACTGGCTGAGATGGAAGCCAAAGCAGGACTTGCTTTCCGGCAAAAGAACTCCGAGAGTTTTCGTGATCAGACTTCACTTATACATTTCCGCCAGGGACTAGGTGGATCGGAGATACTACTCAGTTTTGAGTTGGGGGAACGCGAATCGTATCTGTGGTCGGTGACACGAAAAGAGTTACACCTCTATACGCTTGGCTCGAAGAAGAAGATTGAGATTCTGGCGGGGCGTTTCGGGGATGCGGTTCAAGCAGGACGGCCTGAGGCAGTGGAGTTGGGGGGGCAGCTTTATCGCGAGCTGTTCGGTCAACTGGGGCAGGAGGCGGCATCGAAGCCGACATGGCTGCTTTCCCTCGAAGGGGCACTGTTCGAGGTACCGTTCGCTGCACTTGTGACGGAGCAGAAGGGCGGCAAGGTGAATTATCTGGTGTCGAAGCATTCCGTGCAGACGATACCTGGAGCACTGCTGTTGAGCACGCGTCCAGCGGCGGGGACGGGTGAGTTCCTGGGAGTCGGGGATCCGATCTACAATGCTGCCGATCCGCGGTGGGGCGAACAGAGGAAGCCGTTCCTCCTCCAGACTTTGTTCCCGGCGTGGACCGGGGATGCGGCCGAATCGGGGCAATACAGCCGTTTGGTGGGTAGCGCGAAGGAGTTGAAGAGTAGTGCCGCGAACTGGGGAGGTCCAGCGGTATTGCTGGAGGGGGCGGCCGCGCGGAGGGATGCCTTCCTCAGCCGGCTGGAGGCACGGCCGGCGATTGTGCATCTGGCCACACATGTCCTATATCCTATTGAAAACACAAAAGAAAGGCAGCAAGCGTTTGTCGCATTCGGGCTGGGGCCCGAAGCGCGGAGTGAATTCTTAAGCACCAGCGACATCGCTCAGTTGCGGGTACCCGGTGCATTGGTAGCCATGACCGGGTGTGGGACCGGCTTGGGCGACCCCCGTCCGGGAGCGGGCCTGCTGGGATTAACCAGGGCCTGGCAGATGGCGGGCGCGGCCCAGGTGCTGGCTACATTATGGTCGGTACGCGATTCGCGCGGCGAGATCCTGGCCAGCTTTTACAAATATTTGCGACATGTTCCAGCAGCGGAAGCATTACGGCTGAGCCAGACCGAAATGCTTCATTCCGGAACGTGGAGAGCAGCTTCATCCTATTGGGCTCCTTACCAGATTACAGGAGGGGCGCGATGAGTAAAGTCGAAGACCTGGCGCAGGCCATCATGGAAGCCGCGGTCGGGCCGGAGCTGGACGCCGTGGATTCCGTCGATTCGCTGGACGCCCCGGTGCCGGTAACCGGCGAGGAGGAAACCGCCAAAGACGGGGAAGGCGGAGAGGCTTACGCCGGTTGGGTGGAGCTGGTAGATCGCATCCGTTTCAATGAGGCCGATGGAATGGAGGAACTGTACGAATTATTCTCCAAAGGCATTCGCTTCTATCTGTGCCGTCAGTTGGGGCCGCAGGAGCTGGACGACAAAGTTCACGACACTTTCGTAGTAGTCGTACAGGCGATTCGGCGGGGTGAACTTCGGGAACCCACCAGGTTAATGGGGTTTGTGCGCACCATCGTGCGCCGGCAAGTGGCGGCGCATATCGATAAGGTCGTGCATACCCGGCGGGAACAGATCGATCTCGATTCGACGGTGCGGCTCGCCGATCCGGAGGGAAATCCCGAAGAGCGGGCGATTTTCAGCCAGCGGAGCGCGTTGATCAATCGAGTGCTGGGCGAACTTTCCCCGCGGGATCGGGAAATTCTGACCCGTTTCTATCTTCTGGAGCAGAGCCAGGACCAGATCTGTTCGGAAATGCGGCTCTCGGAAACACAGTTCAGACTGTTGAAATCGCGGGCAAAGGCCAGGTTTGGTGAACTGGGTAAGAAAAAACTGACACATCGCTCTTTACATGCAGTTCATATGAGAACTTCAGCGGCGGCGTCCCACTAAGGAACAGAGTTTCATATCGACACGGATTCCATGGTTCTATGGGGTCCGAGGGGGATAGACGCTGTGACTATGAAGTTGACGTTAATATCCAACAGTCATCCTAATGAGGACATTCTCGAAGATTACGCTTTCGAGCGGCTTCCCGCAGAAGAGACAGTTCGTTTCGAAGAACACCTGTTGGTTTGCGAGAAATGCCAGGCCGCGCTGGAGCAAACCGAAGCAACGATCGAGCTGATCCGGACCGCCGCCGCCAGCTACCTCTCCCATGAAGTTCCCAGGATCGGGGTGCGGCAAAACCGTCTGCGCTGGAATGCGGGTGCGGCGGCCGTGCTTCTGTTGACGTGTCTGACCGCGTTATTGTCGTGGCGCACGACGCCTGTCGAGCCGAAGACGGTTCAGCTCGACGCCTATCGGGGAACCTCCTCGGTCGTTCCCGCGGGACAACCGCTGGACCTGCGCATCGATCTCACCGAAGTGCCCCCAGCCTCGGGGTATCGCGTCGAAGTTGTGGAGGCCACTGGAAATCGGGTATGGTTCGGAGGCACGCCGGCGACGATTACGAAGGGACTCCAACCGGGCAGATACTGGGTTCGTCTCTCAACTGACACGGGCGAGCCTTTACGGGAATACGGAATCCTCGCTCGTTAACCTGCACCTAAGTCAGTAAATTTTGCCTTCCCCCGCCGGTGGCAACCCTTATCATGCTGACTTAAAAAGGCTTTTTTGATGGCTAGGAAAGTGCCTGAAACAAAGCCATGGTACATAGAATCTACGCGAACACACTGGCTTTGATTCTGCTGGCGGGTTTGTCATTATCCGCCCAGGAGACAAATCCGACGCAAAGGCCGGCGCCGCCGCAGCAGGAGATACAACCGGATCCTAACTCCCCACAACCGATTTTTCGTATTGAAGTGGTGGAACATACCATCGCAGCGGTCAACTATTTGCATCGGGGCGGATCGACGAAAATCGATTTCAACGGCACTCCGATCATGAGCATGGGTAAAGGATCGGCCAAAGTGGAGAGCGAGCGCGGCGTGATCAAGATCAATGCCGAGTTCAAAAATATGGCGCCCCCCAGCAGCTTCGGTCCGGAGTATCTCACCTATGTGCTGTGGGCGATTTCACCGGACGGACGGCCGGTGAATCTGGGCGAACTGACGCTGAACGGCTACGGGATGGGATCGGACAGTAAAATCGACACCACCAGTGATATTCAGACCTTCGGCATGATCGTGACCGCGGAGCCTTATTACTCCGTCACGCAGCCCAGCGACGTGGTGGTGATGGAAAATCAGGTGCGGCCGACGACGCAGGGCGTGGTCGAAAACATCAATGCCAAGTTCGAGCTGCTGCCCCGGGGGATTTATACCAACCACGGTAAAGCGTCGGGATTCATGCCGATTATGGTGAGCAAGAAAGATCCCTTTGAGTTGTACGAAGCCCAGAACGCCGTTCAATTGGCGCGGGTAGCCGGCGCGCAGAAATACGCGAGCGACAGCTTCCAGAAGGCGGAGGACGCGTTGCAGCAATCGTTGAAATACCAAGTGCAGAAACCGGGCCAAAAGCCGGTGATCACCATGGCGCGCGAGGCCTGCCTGCGCGCGGAAGACGCCCGTATCATCGCCCTGCGAGCGGAGCGCGCCGAGGCTTTGGACAACGAGCGTAAAGCCGGAGTCGCGCGCGAGAACGCCGAAAAGCAGAAAGCCGAAGAAGCGCGCATGTTCGCCGAGGACCAGGCGCGGGCGCGCCGCCAGGCGGAGCTGGATCGTCTGGCCGCCGAACAGGCCAAATCCGAGGCTCTGATCGTCGCGCAGAATGCGAAAACCGACGCGGATTCCGCGCGCCAGGAAATGGCTGCGGCGGAGCGGGCCAAAGCGGAAGCCTTGCAAATGAAAGCCGAGGCGGATGCCGCTCGTATCGCCGCCGAAAAGGCCCGCAGCGATGCCGAGCAGGCTCGTCTGACTGCTGAAAAAGAGCGTAGCGATGCGGATCAGGCTCGCCTGACCGCTGAAAAAGAGCGCGGGGACGCGGAACAGGCTCGTCTGGCCGCGGTCGCGCAGCAGCAGCAACTCGCCGCGGAAGCCGATCGCGCCAAGATGGCGGCGGCCGATGCCGATCGCCTGCGCCAAAAGGCCGAGCAGGATCAGGCGCTGCTGCGGCAGCAGCTGCTTACGCAATTCAATTCCATTTTGCAGACCCGGGATACCGCACGGGGGCTGATCGTCAACATGTCCGACGTACTGTTCGACACCGGACGCTACACGTTGAAGCCGGGGGCGCGGGAGAAGCTGGCCAAAGTTTCGGGCATTATTCTGGGGCATCCCGGACTGAAGATCGCCGTCGAAGGCCATACCGATAGCGTGGGCGGCGATGAATACAATATGAAACTCTCGGAAAACCGGGCACGCGCCGTGCAGGATTTCCTGGTGGCGCAGGGAGTATCGGCCGCGAACGTAACCAGCCGCGGATTCGGAAAGACGATGCCCGTGGCCGACAACTCGACTGCCGCGGGACGCCAGCAGAATCGCCGCGTGGAACTGGTGGTAACGGGTGATATTCTCGGGACCACGGTCACCACTACGACTACGACCGGCACGCCCAATCCGCGGTAGCGCCGTCAACGTATTATGGGAATAGAGGCGTTATGCATCTCCGCTATTCCCAGGTCACTCCCAAATCCGAGTATTTAAGCCGCCGCCGGTTTCTTGCCGGCGGCGCAGCCGTTTTAGGCGCGAGTCTTTTGCCCGGTGGAACGAAGCTTACCGGCGTCACGAAGAGTCCACTGAGCACTACAGAACCAGTCACTCCTTACGACGCCATCACGGGGTATAACAATTACTACGAATTTGGCACCGGGAAAGGCGATCCGGCGAAGAACGCTCAGAAATTTCAGACTTCGCCCTGGACGTTGACGATCGAGGGCAATGTCGGCAAGCCTAAGACGCTCGATCTGGACGGGATCATGAAAATCGCTCCGCTCGAAGAGCGGATCTACCGGCATCGCTGCGTGGAACGATGGTCGATCGTAGTGCCCTGGATCGGTTTTTCTCTGAGCGCTCTGCTCAAACAAGTGGAGCCGAACGCGAAGGCGAAGTACGTCGCATTCCAAAGTTATTACGATCCCAAACAGATGCCGGAAGGGAAGTATGCGGGCATCCAGTTGCCATATGTAGAAGGCCTGCGCATCGATGAGGCCATGCACCCGCTCGCGATGCTGGTGGTGGGACTTTACGGCGAGGTGCTGCCGAATCAAAATGGCGCTCCTTTACGCCTCGCCGTACCGTGGAAGTACGGCTTCAAGAGCATCAAATCCATCGTCAAAATTAAGCTGGTCGAGAAAGAGCCGCCCACCACCTGGAATCTCGCCAATGCACAGGAGTATGGTTTTTATTCCAACGTGAACCCTGAGGTCGACCATCCGCGCTGGAGCCAGGCCAAGGAACGCAGGCTGCCGGGTATCGGCATGCGGCCGACTCTGAAGTTCAACGGCTATCAGGATCAGGTGGCTGGTCTGTACGCGGGCATGAATCTCAAGAAGTATTACTGACTTCGAGATGCCTGAAATCCGATGGACGAAGGTCATCGTCTTCCTGCTGTGCCTGGTGCCCGCGTTCTATCTGCTGTGGAATTTTCATAAAGACGCGCTGGGTCCGAACCCGGTAGAAAACATCACGCACACGACCGGCGATTGGACCATCCGTCTGCTGCTGGCCACGCTCGCGATCACGCCGCTGCGAAGGCTGCTGCGTTTTCCGGCGCTGATCCGCTATCGCCGGATGCTGGGGCTCTTCGCGTTCTTTTACGGCTGTCTGCATCTGGCGACATACCTATGGCTCGACCAGTTTTTCGATTGGGCCGGCATCTGGAAGGATATTTACAAGAGACCATACATTACGGCCGGGTTCACGGCGTGGGTACTGATGGCGCCTTTGGCTCTGACCTCGACATCGTGGTCCATCCGCAAGCTGGGCGGGAAGCGCTGGCAGCTGCTGCACCGTCTGATTTACTTCAGCGCGCTGGCGGGTGTGATTCATTACTATTGGCTGGTGAAATCGGACGTGCGTCTGCCGCTGCTTTATGGGGCGATTTTACTGGTGCTGATGTTGTATCGCGGAGTCATTTGGTTGGCAGCTTAGAATTATCTCTCTGGTTTCCAGCCCGTTTCACCCGCACGTCCTCCCGGAATTTATGGAGAACGCTCAATCAGAAAAGAGATTATTGCTGCGCAAACCACTTAGCGGCCGGTCGATCTATGGGTTGACCGGTAGCGCACGATTTTTTGTACAGCGGAACCGTGCCTTATCGGAGATCGCTCCCTCTGGTCGCGGCTCGGCACATGCTAGCTGACCTTTTCGGGAGATGGCTCTTCCGGCTTGGCCGGAGGCGCCTCTGCCGCCACTGCGACGGGCACCTCGGGGGCCGCTGCCGCAGGAGCTTGCGCGTGCGCCTCGTCGAAAGCCTTCTTTTCTTCCTCTTCCTTGGGCGTGTAGTAAGAGTGATAGTAGGTGTATTTACTGTACAGTTCGCCGCGGCGCGCGCCGTTCACGACGATACCCAGCACGTTGTTGTTACAGAGCGATTGCATCGCGCGAGTCACCGAATCGATGGTGGTGTGCCCCACGCGGACCACCAGCAGCGTGCCGTGGCACAGCGTCGAGAGCAAATTCGCGTCGGCCGCGAACAGCAGCGGAGGACTATCGAGAACGATCCAGTTGAACAGCGTCGGCAGACGGTCCAGTAGATGCTTTACTTCGCGCAGGTTCAGAAGTTCCAAAGGATTGATCACCGCCTCGCCCGCGGTCATCAGGTAAAGATTGGTTCCCGCCACCTTCTTGATGGCTTGATGCAGAGGCACGCGGCCCAACAGATAATCGGTGATGCCCGGGCTGCGGTCGATGCCGAACAAAGTGTGCACGATCGGCCGGCGGAAATCGAAGTCCGCCAGCAGCGTCGTATTGCCCGCCAGGTGCGCCTGCACCAGCGCCAGATTCGCGGCCGAGAGCGATTTGCCTTCCGCGGGCGAAGGGCTGGTCATCACCACGGTGTGAATCGGCTGCAGCGTCTTCATGTGGTTCAGGCGCGTGCGCAGCGTGCGAAACTCCTCCATCGGGGCTTCATGCGGCCGCGCCACGTCGATCAGCAGCGAATCGGCCGCCGCTTTGAAAGGGATTTCCTCCACCTGCTCCAGCAGGTTGGCGAGGTTCGGCCCATGGTCCTGAATCACCCCGTTGCCGTTGCGCGCCTCCCCATTGGTGTTCCGGGGTGCGGGCGGTGTGAGCAGGCCCGCCTGTTCGGCGCGCCGCAATGCATCATGTACTCGGCTCATAAAATAGTTTCCTCCGGAGCCTTTAGACTTTGGTCACGTAATAATAAACCACCGACCCGGACATAATCACCACCGCGACCAACGAAGCAGTGGTCCATCCGAGCCAGGCCAGACGCTTGCGCCGACGCACCACGAAATCGTTCTCCAGCAGCGGAATGCTGCCCAGAATCGCCATTTTCGTGTATGCCCGCACGTCTTTCAAATTCTTGAGCGACGTATCCTTCATTTCGAGCGCGCCCGCAATGACGATGCCCAGCAGCAGGCCGATTGCGGCGCCGATCGAAACGATCAGCGGCCGATTCGGCGTGGTGGGATTCAAGGGCAGGGAAGCGGGATCCAACAGCTCCAGCGTTTCGCCCTGCTTGCGGCCTTCCATATCCTGGGCGATCTGCGCCTTTTGCAAATCGCCGTCCAGCTTCACGTATTTGGCCTTGGCGATATCCCTCTCCCGCAGCAGGTCGCCGTACTCGCGCTCGCCCGCCGGCAGGGTTTCGACGCGACCCATGTAGAGGGCGATCTGTCCATTTACGCGGGACTGTTCTTTGTTGAGAGAAGCGATTTCCATGTCCTTGGCCTCAATGGCGGTTTGAAGCTGGCGGATTTTACCGTCTAAATCCCGAAGCTCACGAGCCTGCTGCGTGTTCGGAGCCTTGGCGGCCGGCGGTGCACTGGCTTCGGTCTTCCTGGCTTCCTTATCTTCTTTCAGTAAATCGTCCCGTAGTTTCCTGGCGACCTCCAGCCGTCCCCGGGCGCTGCGCACTTCCGGATATTCGTCGGTGTACCGCTGTAGCAGCAGGTTCAGCTGCGTCTCGGAATTCTGGACGTTATTTTCCGCTTCCTGAAGCTTCAGGTTCTTCTGCGTGATTTCCCGGTTCTGTTGTTCGACGGGCTGTTCCTTGGCGATCGCCGCCTGGCTGTCCTTGAAAATCTGGATTTGGCTTTGCATCTGCAAACGGTCCTGGTTGTCGCGGCTGATCTGGCTTCCAATGTTGCTCACCTGGATCTGAAGAGCCTGCAACTGGCGCATGTTGGAATCGAGTTGATCCGGCAGCCGGCCATTATTGGCTGTCTGGAACGCCTGAAGTTTGGCTTCCACTGCTTCCAGTTCCTTGTTCGCGTTGTCGGTCTGTTCCTTCAGGAACTCCGTGGTCGCGTAGGTTCCGGCACCTTTGCTGCGGAT
Source organism: Bryobacterales bacterium (assembly GCA_963698105.1). Lineage (GTDB taxonomy): Bacteria > Acidobacteriota > Terriglobia > Bryobacterales > Bryobacteraceae > Palsa-187. The sequence continues at coordinate 733,212 of CAVOPN010000009.1, read as the reverse complement.
GCTTTCCTCGAGGAAACGGCTTACCAGGTCGCTCACCACCTTTTGAGCCAGGTAGCGATTTTCATAGGAAAACGAAATGGTGTACGCGGGAGCCGTCCTGCGCTCCCCGCCGCCGGATAAAGTGGCCACTTGCAGGATGCTGATGTCTTTTTTCTTCATCTCCTCGATCACGTCTTCGATCGGTTCCTGGGTGCGAAGCTTGGGATAGAGGTTGAAGGTGTTGATGATGTTGGTCAGCACGGAGCGGCTTTCCACCGTCTGCATCATGGCGCTCATGCGCTGCTCCATCCTCTGGCTCACCGACGCTTGGACCATCTCCTCCGGCACCTGCTGCGGAACGATTCTGATCATGGCGGTGGAAGTGTAACTGTCGGGCCACATATAGGCTCCGACCACGCTCACGACCAATGTGAACAGGAACGGCCCAAAAATCCAGCCTTTGTGGCGGCGAGTGATGTCGATATAATCCTCGACATCGAGCGTCCTTCTCGGTATGCTCATCCCTTCGGTTGGCTGCATTCGACTAAACTCCTTACATCTTGAAACTCAACAAAACTATGGAACGTAAATCGTGTCACCGGGCTCAAGCAGGATATTCTGCTCCAGATGTTTGCCTTTCAATACGTCGTTATAATTGAATTTAAGCCGCTTAGTTCCGCGGATAATTTTGATGTTCTTGGTATTCGCGAAATCTTTAAATCCGACGTTGCTCAGCGCATCGAAAACCCGTGTGGGAAGTACCAGCGCGACCTGTCCGGGCCGCAGCACCTGGCCGGCGATCGTATAGCGCTTACTGTTCACCGCTAGAATCGTGATCGTGACGTCCGGATTCTTGACGTAGCTGGACAAAGCGTCTCTCAACTGCGCCTTCAGGCGCTCCGGCGTCAGCCCCTCCGCCTGGATATCTCCGATCAAAGGCATGGTGATCTTCCCGTCCGGCCGAACGGCTTCGGCCCGGGTCAACTCCGGCTCATGAAAAACGCCGATGGAGATCACGTCCTCCGGTCCGATCACGTAAGTTTTCGGATCAACGGGCGCTCCCGATCCCAGAGCCCCTGTGCTGTTAGGCAAAGTCTTCGGCGCGTCGGTTGGTTTATCGGGGGAAGCCTGCTGCTGTTGCTGCTGCTGGACCTTACTCTGCGCCGTCCCAACAAGTGACGTAGCGAGCACCAATACCGGTAGACATAGTGCTAGACTTCTCGGGACCAACGTTCCTCCTCCAAACCACTTTCTATATTCTACAACGTTCTGCACAAGGCATGGCTTACCCTGTTACTATTTTATAAAACAACATTTTGCGAGGATTGTCCAGTTACCTCGGTACCGTAACGTTAGACATGACACCCCCTACCTCTATGCACTACTACCTGGCCAAGACCGAACCCGCCGTGTACTCCATTGAGGATCTAAAGCGCGACAAAAAGACTGTTTGGGACGGCGTGACCAATCCGCAAGCGGTGCGCACGCTCCTGGGAATGAAGCCGGGCGACCGGGTCCTCATTTATCACAGCGGAGGAGTTTCATCGATCGTCGGAGTCGCCCAAGTGGTCTCGCCGGGGCGTCCGGACCCGAAGAACCCTAAATCCGCAGTGGTCGATCTGGAATTCCTCTCCCAACTGGATGCGCCGGTCACGCTCGCTGACGTGAAACAAGCGAAACTCTTCGACGACTGGGCCCTGGTGCGCCAAGGCCGCCTGTCAACGATGCCGGTTCCGGAGAAATTCATGGCGTGGCTCAGGCGAAAAATGCATAACCCCCATCTGGCATAAATAAATATTCTTAAAATCAGAAAGATAGCATTTCCACTCCTCTCAATTCCCCGTTTCCATCCTACCCTTGAGCAGAAGGACATGCGCTTGGCCTGCGGCTGGCCCGGCGTTAAAATAACGCCAATCTGACGCCGGGAGTTTTTTTGCGAATGCGAGGAATGAATGTTTTCTTAGATCTAGGCGTGGGACGACTCCATTTTCCGGCGTAAAGTCATGCCAACTAACGCGAGGGGCCAGGCGCCCGTAGCGCACGCGTCCACGCGTGCCGCGTCGACATTCGTGTCGACGTGTCTTTTCTCACCACTGCGCCGCCGCGGACATCGCAGAGGCTGCGCCGAGTGGACTGTACCCACTTTTCGCCCCGTCCACTCAGCCCTGCATACGAGTAAGAATGTTATACTGTAATTCGCTTCGGGGCGTGGCTCAGCCTGGTAGAGCGCCTGGTTCGGGACCAGGAGGCCGGAGGTTCGAATCCTCTCGCCCCGACCATTTCATGCGTCGTACCGTTTATCTGTCCCTCGCCGCAGGGGCTCTTGTGATCGCGGTCGTCGCACTAAACCGTTTCCGCGTCTCGGCTTCCTCGAGCGGACCTCCCTTCGTCGAATTCGAAAGCGGCCACGTCCGCCCGATCGCCATGTCTCCGGATGGTGCCACTCTGTTCGCCGTCAACACCCCGAACGGGACTCTCGAAGTGTTCGACCTCACCTCAGGCAAGCCGGCGTTGAAATTTCGTGTTCCCGTCGGTCTGGAACCCGTGGCCGTCGCCGCCCGGACGAATACGGAGGTCTGGATCACCAATTTTCTGTCCGATAGCGTCAGCGTCGTGACTCTCAGCGGCACTCCTCACGTCGTCCGCACGCTGCTGGTGGGCGATGAGCCGCGCGATATCGTATTCGCCGGCAATCCCTCGCGCGCCTTCATCACCACCGCGCACCGCGGCCAGCAGCGTACCGATCCTTCGATTGCCAACGTGCCCGGCGCCGGCGATCCGCAGATGACCACGGCCGGCGTTCCTCGCGCTGACGTGTGGGTCTTCGATCCTTCCAATCTCGGCACCACCGCCGGAGGAACGCCGCTCAGTATCCTGAGCTTCTTCACCGATACTCCGCGCGCGCTGGCCGTCAGCCCGGACGGAAACACCGTCTATGTGGCGGGTTTCAAAACCGGCAACCAGACCACGACCATCAACCAGGGCCGGGTGTGCGCGGGATTCCACAACAAACCCTGCACTCTTTCCGATGGCTCAACCAGCCCCGGCGGAAATCCCGGGCCTGCTACCGACTCGACCGGCGAACCGGCTCCCGAAGTCGGACTGATCGTCAAATTTATAAACGGCCACTGGCAGGACGAGTTAAGTCGGGTCTGGGATTCCTCGGTGCGCTTCAACCTTCCCGATACCGACGTGTTCTCCTTCAACGCGAACACTCTCACGCAGACCGCGGCCTTCGCGCACATCGGCACGACGCTGTTCAATATGGCGGCCAATCCGGTCACTGGAAATCTCTACGTCTCGAATACCGACGCCATCAATAACGTTCGCTTCGAAGGCTCCGGAACCTACGCCGGCCACACCGTCCAAGGCCATTTGGCCGAAGCGCGCATCACAGTGATCTCCGGATCCACCGTCACTCCGCATCATCTGAACCAGCACCTCGATTACACCAGGCTTGCCGGCTCCCCCGGCTTCGATCTAACGGCGAAAAGCCATAGCTTATCCATGCCGCTCGATATGAAAATCTCAAGTGACGGATCGACGCTTTATGTCGCCGCCTTCGGCTCCAGCAAAATCGGCGTGTTCAACACGACGGCTCTTGAAAACGATACTTTCAATCCCGTCACCGGCAGCGCAAATTACCTCACCGTCAGCGGCGGCGGACCCAGCGGAATCGTCCTCGACGAAGCCCGCCACCAGCTCTACGTAACCACCCGATTCGACGACGCTGTCAAGACCATCGACCTGCGCTCCCGCCTGGAAACATCCCGCGTGGCTCTCCCGAATCCCGAACCCTCCTCGATCGTCGACGGCCGCCCCCTGCTCTACGACGCGACGAATTTCTCGGGTAACGGCGAAGCCGCCTGCGCCAGCTGCCACAACTTCGCCGATAACGACGCCCTCGCCTGGGACCTGGGCAATCCGGACAACGCCGTCACGCAAAGCCCGATCCCCATCAACTTCGGCATGCTGCTAAATCTGTTTCTGATCCCCGTCGGAGCCACCGGCGTTGACAGTCCTATCAACGGCGACAACAAGCCCTCTGACTTTCATCCCATGAAGGGTCCTTTCACCACGCAAACCCTGCGCGGATTGCAAAATTCCGGAGCCATGCACTGGCGCGGCGATCGTTCCAATGGAGAATATGGCACGGACCCATTCAGCTCCAATATGTCATTTATGAACTTCGGCGCCGCCTTCCAAACCCTGATTGGGAGCCCAAATCAACCATCTCAGTCGCAGATGCAGGCGTTCGCGAATTTCGCCCTCCAGATCGTCCCGCCGCCCAATCCGGTCCGGAATCTGGACAACTCCTTGACCGCCGCTCAGCAAGTGGGGCAATCCTTCTTCTCCGGCGCGCGTCCCTCCGATGGCATTAATAACTCGCTGGTCAGCGCCCTGGTCGGCCAGTCCTCTTTCAGCTGCAATGGATGCCACACGCTCGATTCCTCGCAAGGATTTTTCGGCACCGGAGGCAATCAGAGCTTTGAAGGCCTCACCCAGATCGTGAAGATTCCTCATCTGCGCAATATCTACGACAAAATTGGTATGTTCGGCAACCCGTCGGTAAGCTTCTTTCAGCAGGCCGACAGCGGACAGATGGGCAACCAGATTCGCGGCTACGGTTTCACGGGCGACGGCTCCACCGACACGATTTTCCGCTTCCTGACCGCCGCAGTTTTCGCGCCGACGTCGAACTCGGGTTTCCCGCAAGATAATCCCGACGCTACGCGCCAAAGCGTCGAACAATATCTTTTCGCATTCGATAGCGACCTGGCGCCCATCGTCGGTCAGCAGGTGACCTTGACGTCCACCAACAGCGCCGCCGCCGGTCCCCGGATCGATCTTCTGATGGCTCGTGCCGGAGCGCCGTTCGTATCGAAGGCTCTCAACGGGTCCGTGACCGAATGCGACCTGATCGCGCAGGTGGTCCAGAACGGACGCGTGATGAGCTTTCTTTATGACCCCGTGGCGAAAAATTTCCGTCCCGACAACGGATCGGCCGCAGTCCCCGATGCTGTCATCCGGGCGCTGGCAACGACTCCAGGCCAGGAAGTCACCTACACCGCGGCGACCCCCGGCTCCGGTTCGCGATTAGTCTTCGCGCGCCCCCTCCATCCGCCTCCGCACCAGGGCAAGTAACCGGTTACCCCAATAAATTGACGGTCGAGCCGGTATACATCGATGTCAATACATTTTGCAATTGCTCCGCCGGATTCACTACGGGAGATGCGGCCGAATTAACGGTCGCGCCGGTGTAAGCCGAAGTCAATATATCCTGCATTTGCATCCCGGAGCTCTCTACGGTCGGCGCGGGCGGGCCTCCGAACAATCCATCCGCTTCCTGTAACTGCATCGCTTGCTCGCTGAGGTTCACGATGTCCGCCGGCGATTCCTTACCGAGCGCAGCCTTCATCGACGAGGAAGAGAACAGAGACGAAAGCGCGGACGGCGCGGAGGTCGCCAGAAGCTGCATCAAATCCGTGATTCCAGTTGCGGAGACGGTGCTCATGAACACCGTATCGGCCGCGCCGCTTATTTGAATAGAAAATAATCGTACACGGAGCGGGAAATTTCCGCAATCGCCTTTTCGCTGGCATCCGATTTAGTCCCTTGCTTGACGAATAGCGCGATGACCACGTGGCCCGCGTTGTCCGGCAGCGTTACGATGCCCACGTCGTTGATGGTGCCGCCGATGGATCCGGTTTTGTGCGCAATCTCCGTATCCGGCGGCAGCATTCCCTTAATGCGCGCGTCGCCGGTCTGGCAGCGGCGCATAATATCCAGCAGCAGCTCCGCGGTCTCGGGTTTGTGGAGCTTCCTGCTGTAAATTTTCAGCAGCAGATCGGCCATGGCGGAGGGCTGCGCCGTGTCTCTCGGGTCAGAATTGAAGTTCGCCTCCGCTGCCGCCCGCGCGGCCGGCGGAACGGCGCCGTAGAGCCTGCCGAACAGCTCTGGTGTCCAGTCTTTTTCCGGAGGCAGGTCGGCCCCCAGCCAATCGGAAATCAGGCGAACCGTGGGACGATTCACATTAATACCGGAGATTCCCAGTTCGCGCATCTTCGCCGTGACCGCCTCCGGACCGCCCGCGAGCCGCAGCACGATATCGGTGGCGCTATTATCGCTGATCAACAGCATCAGCTCCATCAGATTTCTCACACTCAGGCTTACGCCCGGCTGCTTGAAAAGATTCGAGAGCGTTCCGCTGCCGGGATGCAGATCGTGCGGCTCGATGGTAACCATCTGATCCAGGCGAATTTCGCCGCGGTCGACGCGGGAAAGAAGTTGGACGGCGACGGGAACCTTGAAAGTGCTCGCCATGGGAAAGCGGTCGGCTTCGTGGAACGCTACGTGTCGATTCGTCTCAATGTGGATCGCGGTTAGGCCCACCTCGCCGTCGGTAATTTTAGCCAGGCGCGCGATTTCGTTTTGCAGGCGGTCGTCGGCCAGCAGTGGAAGCGTGAGTAGAAGTAATAACTGGCACGCAGCCGAAATCGTCCGCCACGCTTTGGTTGTGTTCGCTGATCTCGCACACTTCATCAGTACACGCCTTCCACTACCGTACTTTGAAACTTTCTGAACGGACGCACATTGCGCACGCCATCCCACGGATATTTGTCGCACGGCGGTTCCCGCTCGCACTCGTCGCGCTCCAAAAATCTCGGCATGAAAAATTCTTTGGTTAACGTAGTCAAACGGACTCGGCCGGTCGCGCCGTAGCCGACTATTTTTGCCGGATTCTCCGGCTCCACCACCTCAATCATCGCGCGCGGGCTGGGCGGGTAATAGATGACCGCGTAGTTATCGGCAATGTCGAACGGTTTATGAACAGCCAGGCCCATCAGCGTGTTGCCATAAGTGGGCGCGAAATAAATTTCATCCCCCAGCAGCTCTTCTTTAGCAAAGCGGTGGAACTGTGGAGTCATCTCCGTGCCCCCGCAGAAAATCCCCTGAATCCCGGCGCTTCGCAAATCGATTTTTTCGCACAGCGCTTCGAGCAGTTTCGGCGTGGTGAACATGCAGTGGATTTCGTGCGCCTTCAGCAGCGTCAGAGCCTGGTCGATGCAGTGCTGCTTATAGCGCTCGGCCTCCTGAATGTCGCCGCGCTTGATGAGCTTGATCACCCAGCGCGGGTCCAGATCCACGCAAAAAGCGATGCCTCCGCGATGCTGCGCCAGGTGTTCCACGGCCAGCCGCAGGCGCCGCGGCCCGCTGGGCCCCAAATGCAGCCAATCGGCGCCGCGCGGAAAAAATTCGTCCGGCAGAGTATCCGAAAACGCTTCGTAGTCGATGCGAAAATCTTCATGCGCAATGCGCGATTTCGGCACGCCGGTCGAGCCTCCGGTCTCAAACGTGAAAATCGGTTTGTCGGCGTAGAACTTCGGCACCCAGCGGCGCACCGGTCCGCCGCGCAGCCACTCATCTTCAAAGAAGCCGAATTTATCCAGATCGTTATAAGTATGGATATCGCGCAGTGGGTCGAAGTCGAGAGTCTTCGCGCGGTCGATCCAGAAAGGCGTTCCGGTTTCCGGGCGGAAGTGCCACTGAACAACTTCGCGGGTCCATCTGTCCAAATTGGCAGCAGCCTCGGCGGATGCTGGTTGTATAGTAGAAGTCACGGTTTATGAGCATTAGTTTACAAGTTTTGCTTGCCTGCCTGACTCTCGTGAGCGACTGGGATCGGTTTCGCGGGCCGAACGGCTCCGGTGTCAATGAGGCTCACGGGCTGCCCGTTCAATTCGGGATCGATAAGAATATGCGCTGGCGCGTGGCGCTGCCGCCCGGACACTCCTCTCCGATTCTGGTGGGCGATCGAATTTTTCTGACGGCGTTCGAGGGCGAGAAGCTGTTTACGATGTCTCTCGATCGGGCCAGCGGAAAAATTCTGTGGCGGCGCGAGGCCCCCAAGACCCGCTCTGAGAAGATCGACAAGCGCAACAGTCCCGCATCGCCCTCGCCCGCCACAGATGGAAAAAATATCTACGTCTTCTTCGGCGAATTCGGCCTGATCTCCTATGGATTCGACGGCAATGAGCGCTGGCGCGTGCCTCTCGGTCCCTTCAATAATGTGTACGGTATGGGTGCTTCGCCGGTGGTGGTGGACGATGAAGTCGTGCTGGTGTGCGATCAGTCGAGCGGGTCTTTCATCGCGGCGTTCGCGCTCGCGGACGGGAAACAGCGCTGGAAAACGGCGCGGCCGGAGGCGCTGAGCGGGCATTCGACGCCCAGCATTATTAAGGATACAAATGGAAAATCGCTCATCGTCGCACCCGCGTCGTTTCGCATGGATGTCTATTCGGCGCAAACCGGGAAGAGCGTCTGGTGGATGCACGGCCTCGCCTCGGAAATGAAAAGCGTGCCGGTCATCGACGGCGACACCATCTATATCAACGGCTACAACACCCCCGAGAACGACCCCGGGAAACAGATCGCCATCGCGCCGTTTGAAGAGGTTCTAAAGTCGAGCGATAAGAACGGCGACGGTAAAATTTCCAAGGGAGAGGCCCCAGATCAGCGGACTAAAACGTATTTTCCGTACATCGATTTGAACGGCGATGGAGTTCTGGACGCCTACGAATGGAAGATGTACGCCGCGATCATGGGCGCGACCAATTCGTTGATGGCCATCAAGGCGGGTTCTCATGGCGACGTGTCGGCCACGGCGGTACAGTGGAAATTTCACAAATCGATTCCCCAGCTGCCTTCGGTGGTGTTGTATCGCGGCGTGATTTATATGATCAATGACAGCGGCGTCCTGACCACGCTCGACGCGAAATCCGGCGAGGTGTTCAAGCAGGCCAGGCTGCGCAGCGTGTCCGATAAATACTACGCGTCGCCGGTCGCTTCGGATGGCAAAATATATTTTGCGTCCGAGAGCGGCGTAGTGGCCGTCCTGAAGGCGGGCGGCGATCAGGAAATGCTGGCGGCGAACAACCTGGACGAGGATATTTATGCGACCCCGGCCATCGCGGATGGACGGATCTACATCCGCACGGTGGCGAATTTGTACTGTTTTGGCGAAAAATGAAGTTTTTGTTTTTGAGTTTAGTTTTTGCATTCTTGACGCCGGCGGCATCGCCTCCCACCGCCGCTGAACGCGAACAGATTACTTCGAAACTGGCGCGATTGACGCGCGCCGTCGACGAGCTTCGAGCCAGACACGTCGATGAAGCCCGGCTCGCCGATATAGAAATTTATCAGAAGGCGGCGGTCTGGGCGCTTCGCTTCGAAGAAGAGTTCTTCACGCCTGCCTATGTTCCCAATACCCTTCAGGCGCTGGATCATGGCTTGGCCCGCACCGCGGACCCTGACTTTTCCTGGGAGTCCCGCAAAGGAAGAATGGTGCGCGGCTATCGTTCCAAAGTCGATGGCAGTGTGCAGCCCTACGGATTGATCGTTCCCAATTCCTACGACGGGTCGAAGCCCGTGCGGCTCGACGTGGTGCTGCATGGACGCGGCAATGAGCTTACCGAGGTCAGTTTCATCGCGGCGCATGAGAGCGATAAACCCGTGGCGCAGGATTACATCACCCTCGAAGTCTACGGCCGCGGCAACAACGCGTATCGTTGGGCCGGCGAGACCGATGTCTTCGAAGCCATCGATTCGGTCAAGGCTCGCTACAAAATCGATGAGCAGAAAATCGTGTTGCGCGGATTCTCCATGGGAGGCGCAGGCGCCTGGCACCTCGGCCTGCATTTTCCAGACAAATGGGCCGCCGTCGAGGCCGGCGCGGGATTTACAGAGACAAAGAAGTACGCGAAGCTCGGACCGCTTGTCGGTTATCAGGAGGCGCTGCTGCGAATTTACGACGCCGTGGATTACGCGGCCAACGCCCAAATGGTGCCGGTCGTCGGTTATGGAGGCGAGGTCGATCCGCAGTTGCAGGCCAGCGTAAATATTCAGGAGCGCTTGGCCGCGGAGCATATTGAGCCGCCGCACATGCTGTTCCTGATCGGCCCCGGCACCGCCCATAAGTGGGAGCCCGGCAGCCTAGCGGTTTCGAACACGTTCCTCGATGCGCTCCTGGCCAGGCCGCGCAAGGAGCCGGACCATATTCACTTCGTCACCTACACGACGGCCTATCCCAAGTGCTATTGGATCTCGATTGAGAGCCTCGAAAAACAGTATCAACGCGCGGAGGTGGACGCGGACCGCGTAGGCGATGAGATTCGCGTGACCACTCGAAACATCTCGCGCATATCGATCACCGGAGGGACGCGCGCAGTGATCGATGGACAGACCGTCGAGCTGGCGAACTTCGGTCTATTGATGAAAACCTCAGAGGGCTGGAGGCGCGCGGGCAAAGCGGGCCGCTATAAGAAGCCCGGATTACAGGGCCCCATCGACGACGCGTTCAAGGATGCGTTTCTGGTGGTTCGCCCCACCGGCAAACCGGAAAATAAGGAGGCCGCGCAATATGTCAACGACACCATGGAACAGTTTCGCAAGGAGTGGGCGAAGTACCTGCGCGGCGAGGTCCGCATCAAGGACGACAAGGCCGTGACCGATGAGGACATCGAAAATTATCATCTGATCCTGTTCGGCGACATGCAGAGTAATAAGTTGACCAAGCGCATCGCCCCTCTGCTAATGCGTGGATGGCCGATCGCTCCTTTGGTACCGGTAATGATCGCACCGAATCCCCTGAATCCCTCGCGCTACGTGGTCTTCAACAGCGGCCACACATTTCACGAAGAAGAGTTCAAAGGTTCGAACGCGCTTCTCTATCCCCGGCTCGGCGACTACGCGATGATTCATCCGGCCGCGCGAACCGTGGTCCGTGGAGGGATTTTCGATACCGAGTGGAGGCAGTTGTTAAGGCCGATGAATGTCAAACCTTGACGTCCTCGAATCGTATTACGGCCCGCAGCAGCCGAATTGGCCCACCGATCCTTATCTTTTCCTTGTATGGTGGCACTGCGGATATCCCGCGAGTGACGCCGCTTGCGCGCAGGGCTGGGAATCGCTAACACGTGAGATCGGCGTCGAGTCTGCTCAACTGCTCGCGGCAAATCCTGCGAAGCTCGCGCTCGCATTGAAGCCCGGAGGGATGGTGCCGGAACTGCGCGCCATGCGGTTGAAAGAAATCGCGGAGAGGATCGAAAAGGAGTTCGGCGGCGATTTAACGGATGGTCTGAAAGGAATGCCCCTCACGAAGGTCCGAGCGGCGCTGAAGAAGTTTCCTAATATCGCGGATCCAGGTGCGGACCGGATCTTACTATTCGGCGGCATTTCGCCCGTAGCCGCAGTACCGTCGAATTGTCCGCACGTCCTGGTGCGCATCCAACTCGGCCAGGAGCGCGAGAATTACGGCGTGACTTATAAGGAAGCGCAGCGAATGATTGCTTCCGAAGTTCCGGAGAAGTTCGACGCTCGGATTCGTGCGTATTTATTGTTGAAGGTTCATGGGAAGCAGATATGCAAGCTGAAGAATCCGAGATGCGGCGAGTGTCCTCTCGCGAAGTCGTGCGCATTTGCTGTGGGAAAGACACGTGGGCGGGCGTCGTTGCGTTAGAGATGCCCGCTAAGTTCGTGGCTGCAAGTTGAAGCTCACGCGATCATCGCAGGCCAAGTTGCTTCGCTAGCGAGGCGCTTGACGGCGTTGGCTTGAACTCATGGCCATCGAAAACGAAGTCCATACGGAAACGCTTCATTCGAGGGATAAGAGCCTTCGCCTTCTGAGGCTCCTCCGAGAATTGGTTGCCTGTGCAAGCTTTCAGTTGCTCAGTCGTGGGCGACAGCCTGCCGAAGAGGAACTCGACGAAAAATGAGGGGTAGCCATCGGGACCTGTCCCAAAAGCGACCCTTCCGATGGCCGAGCGCATGACAGGCGCCGGGTGTGCCTCCCGGCCAAAGATGTAGCCGCAGCTAGCCACGTTATCTGGGGCTTCCAAGATGCCGTGAGCTTCATCCGCCATCAGGTTACCCTTTGGGTGCAGAAGATCCTCGCTGTATACCTGTGTCCAGACGTTTCCTTGTCCACCGTACTGCCCCAGGCACACCAGGATTTCTCGTCCGTCCTTCAGGGGAGTTCGGTGACACTGCGACGTCTCCACGCCGGGCATGTACCAGATCATGCGCCACCTTTCAGCGCGGCGGGTCAGAAGAACAGATCCACCCCAGTTCTCCGAGTGCGGCTCACATCCAACGGTCCAGATCACCGCGTCGTCGCTTGCAGCTGAAAGAAAATGCCCGCGCGTGACGCGAACGAGGGACCAATCGAGGAAATGTTCGCCCATGTCCAGTCCGCTTGACGACGGGCAGTTTTTTCCGCACTCGACCCTTCCGTTTTTTCCGCGTATCCCGGACAGACTGTTTGTATAATTTCCCCATCTTGCGACTGCGAGAGCGGCCGGCTATCGCTTGGGAAATTCGCTGCCGGAGCGATCGACTGGACCAAGAACGCGAAGATCAGCAAGAACGGCATACAGGCCTCAGGGGTGTAGCTTCTTCGCCGCATCCGCATACTTCTTCGCCTTCGGATTCGACTCATTCCACTTCGGGGGCGGAGCATCCGATGCCAGGTGTAACAGCGCTAGCGCGACCGCGCGGTCGACCCTCGCCATATTCGCGTAGTCGACTTTTTCCCAGTGATCGCCGGCCTTGTGGTAATCGGGGTAATCGAACGCCACGCACAGCGTGTGCGCGGGGATGCCGACGTCGGCTAGGGCTTGATTATCGCTGCGCGCGAAATATGGATCGCTGGCTTGGTCGTTCTTATACACCCGGATACCCGCGACCTTCCCGGCGTCGGCCAGAATGCCGGGCAATTCGGAAAAATCGAAACCGGTGATCGATGCGGTGCCGATCTGCGGTCCGTCGGTTGCGTCGGTGCGGCCGATCTGTTCCAGGTTCAGGTCGGCTATGGTCTTTTCGAGCGGCACCAGCGGATGACGGCCGTAATAGCGGGAGCCGACCAAGCCTCGCTCCTCGCCGAAGAAGGTCATAAAGAGGATGCTGCGGGCGGGATGCTTCTCAAGTGCGGCGAGTGCGCCGGCGATTTCCACCACGGAAACTGTTCCGCTGCCGTCGTCATTCGCACCGTTGAAAATTTTATCGTCGCCCGCCGCGCGCGTGCCCAGATGATCGTAATGCGCGGTCAGCATCACGTAGGTGTCCTTCAACTGCGGATCGGACCCGCGCAGCAGCCCAGCGACGTTGTGGACCTTCACCGGCTTCTCCATCGCCGCGGCCATATGCACGCTGAGCCGCGCGTCCGGATTCTCCTTCAGGAACGCCGCGAGCTCAGGCTTATTCACCATGTTCATCGCTCCGCGGCCAGCCCCTGCCTCCGGATCGCGAACCTGCGGCCCCGTGGGAATGTTCGCGCTATTCGCGATCACCAGCGCCGGTTGATCGAAATTCCCGCGCCCGCGTGGGTTCAAAACGAACACCACTTTGCCTCGCGTCTCCGCCGCGGGCATGTTCTGATCCGCCACGATAACCGGAACATCGTGCAGATTTAAAACTGATTCGGGCAGCAAATACGCCTCGGTCCTGTCGATGCGAATCGTCTTCGGTCCGCTGGTAACCGTCATTTCGAAACCATCCCAATTAGGTTCTCGCTGAATGATCGTAGCGGTCTGAAAATATCCGTCGTCGCCTACCGGCTCCAGTCCCGCTCGCCGAAATTGCGATGCGATATATTCGGCGGCCAGATCGAGGCCTCGCGAAGGGGTGGCGCGCCCTTCGAGTAAATCAGAGGCGATGAAGGAAAGATGTCCGCGCAACGATTGCGCTGAGATGTGGTCCATCGCCGACTGCATCTGCGGCGTGAGATCGGCGCTGAGCAGCAGCGCTATCAACAATGAGTGCATTAACTGATTTTAGCGCGCGCCTGCCAGTGTGAACGCGTAAAGCGTATCGCCCGCGCCCACAATGATGTACTGCTTGCCGTCCAAAGCCCACGTCGACGGGCCATTACTCACAGCCGACGTCATCCGCTGATGCCACAAAATTTTCCCGTCCGCCGGATCGAACGCCACCAGATTCCCCGAATCGCCCGTAAACAGCAGGTTCCCGGCCGTGGTCAGAATGCCCCCGGACATCCCCGCGGCTCCCGTGTGCTCGTGCTTCCATTTAATCTTGCCGTTATGAATATCGATCGCAAACAGCGCGGACCGCGTGTCGAAATTTCCCCCGCCTCCTCCGCCGTATCCTTCCGGATTATCGGAAGTGTCGTAAAGGTACGCAATCCCGTATCCCTCCGTCCCGTTCAAATAAAAAAGCTCCGTCTGCGGATCGTAGCTTGGCGGCGGCCAATTGGTCGCGCCCATCGCCGGCATGTCGATCATCGATCCGTTTTCCTTCGGCTCCTTCGCCGGATCGGGTATCGGCTGGCCCTTCGCGTCCACTCCCTTCGCCCAGTTCCCGGTTCCCGAGAACGGCGCGGAAACTAAATTCTTTCCGTTGGTCCGGTCCAGCACGAAAAACCATCCGCAGCGCGCGCCCTGCGCCAATAATTTTCGCGGATGCCCGTCGATCACGGCGTCGAACAGCACCGGCGTCTCCACGTTGTCCCAGTCGTGCGTATCGTGCGGCGACGCCTGGAACCACCAAGCAAGCTTCCCTGTGTCTGGGTTCAGCGCGACAATCGACGCCGTCCACAAATTCGCGCCTTTGCGGCTCTGGCCCGCAAATACCGGATTGGCGTTGCCGGTGCCCCAATATAAAAGGTTCAGCTCCGGGTCGTACGTGCCGGGCAGCCACGTCATCCCTCCGCCATGATCCATCGCGGATTTATTGGGCCAAGTCTCCGAAGCCTGATCGCCCATTTTTTGGGGTGTGCTCCACCACCGCCACTGTAAATCGCCCGTTTCCGGATCGCGCGATTCCAGATAGCCGCGCACGTCCATTGCATCGCCACCCACGCCGATCAGGATGTGATTCTTCACCACCATCGGCGCGATGGTCGTAAAATATTGCAGCTTCTCGTCCGCGATTTTCTTCTTCCAGCGCTCCTTGCCCGTCTTCGCATCCAGCGAAATAAACCATCCGTCGGGACTCATGAAGTACAGCCAGTTGCCGTACATCCCCACCCCGCGCTGGCCCACCAGGTGGCCTCCATGGTCCTCCGAATCGTACTGCCACAGGCGTTCTCCCGTATGCGCGTCGATCGCGAAAACGTGATCCGGAATGGTGAAGTAGAGCACTCCGTCCACCAGCAGAGGCGTCGATTTTATGGTCGGATTTCCCACGCCCCTCTGCGGTCCGATGCCCTGAATCCGGTACATCCACTCGATTTTCAGCAGCCCCACGTTCGACTGATTCACCTGATCCAGGTCGCTGAACCGCCGTCCGGAATAATCTCCGTTATACGTCGGCCACACGCCCGCGGGCAGCTTGAACAGACTGAATGCCTTCGGATCCAAACCTTGTCCATGCGCGAGAATTGCGATCAAAAAAAGTTTCTTCATTTGAGTGTGGCCAGATAAGCGGTCACGTTATGCATGTCCGCGTCAGAATATTTCGGCAGCAGCGCGCGATGACCGGCCAGTTTATCGTCCAGCTGAACCTGCACCTGGTCGCGCGGCCAATAATGGTATTCGCCGTTCGCATCGCGCAGCGCGACATCGAAATCGTCCAGCCTCAAAACAGTTCCCGTTACCGTCAGCCCTGATTTTGCGATCACCGTTGCATGAGCTGGTCCAGGAGTGGAGGGCCACAGGAACCGCGCCTGTAGCGTCGCAGCCTGCGAAAATTTTGCGCCGATCTTCGCCAGATCGCCCGAAGCCGAATGACAGCTAGCGCAGTTGGCCTCGAAGAACTCCTGCCCTTTGCGTGGATCTCCGCTGGTCTGGCTGCGCACGCTGCTGTAAGTTTGTCCATACGTTCCGCGATTCGCGCTCAACTCCACTTGCAACTTCAGAAATTGCGAAATATCGTGAATTTCCTCCGCAGTCAAACTTGGAAACGCCGGCATCCCCGCCTGCGGACGCCCGTTCTTGATCAGCGGCGCGATCTCCTCGTCTTTTTCATCATGCAGCACCACCACGGAGCGCACCAGATCCGGCGCTTGCCCACCCCGCGCAGTCTTTCCGTGACACGCCGCACAGTTCGCAGCGTAGAGAGGCTCGCCCTTCTTCGCCGCCGCCGCATCCGGAGGCGGACCCAGGCCCAGAAATTCCCGCGTGCCCCCACGCCCGCCGCGTCCGCCGCCTTCTTGTGCAATCACCGGCAGCGCCAGCACGAAAATAAAAATCCAAAGTTGCCGCACGATGGCGAGTATACCCGATTTCAGGTTAGAATGAGGCGCGAAAGAAGGTGACTCCGATGACCAGAAGAGAACTGTTGATCGCCGCCGGGTCCGCGTGCGCCGCATTGGCGCAGAGTGTTCCGAATCCTCGCGGCAGAAAGGGATTGGGAGGCGCGCCCACCGCGTTTATCGCGTGGGCCAAACAAAATCCGCAGGCGGATTTCGTCGATTATTGCCACAGCCTCGGCTTGGGCGGCGCTGAGGTTCGCGGCGGCCCCCCCACCACGCCCGAAGGAATCGCCAAGCTTCGCGACAAGCTTCAGTCCTACGACATGCACGTGATTTTCAATATCCGTCTGCCCAACAGCGAAGCCGATCTTCCCGCCTATGACGCCCAGGTGAAGGCCGCCAAAGAGGTCGGCGCATACGGACTCCACGCCGCCATGACCGGCCGCCGCTATGAACAGTTCTCCGCGCTCGACGCCTATCAAAAAAGCTTCGAACACAATCAAAGGCAAGTCGCGCTGGCCGAGCCGGTGCTGAGAAAATACCAGGTGCGTCTCGCGATTGAGAATCATAAAGGCTGGCGCGCTGTGGAGCAGGCCGCCTGGATGAAGCGCCTGGCGAGCGATTACGTCGGTGTACACCTCGATTTCGGCAACAACGTTTCTTTTTGCGAAGATCCCATGTTCACGCTCGAAACGCTGAAGCCCTGGATCTTCTCCGGTCACCTGAAAGATATGGCCGTGGCGCCTTACGAAGATGGTTTTCTGTTGTCCGAGGTCCCTCTTGGCGAAGGATTCCTCGATCTCAAAACCATGGTTGATAAGCTGCGCCAAAAAGACCCCAACATGGTTTTCGACCTCGAAATGATCACGCGCGACCCCTTGAAAGTGCCCATCTACACCCAGAAATACTGGGCCACGTTCGAAGACATCCCCGCGCGCCAAGTCGCCCGGATCATGGAGATCGTAGAAAAAAATCCGCCGAAGAAGCCTCTGCCTACGGTCACCGGACTCAGCCCGGCCGCCCAGGCCAAGCTCGAAGAAGAATACAACCTGGCGTGCATCCGCTACGCCCGCCAAAACCTCGCCCTCTAAGTAGGGCAGGTCCCCGACCTGCCCCAAGTCGAGTGCGTCAACTCAGTCAAGTGGGGCAGGTTCCCGACCTGCCCTCCGCCAATCTCCGTCCAAGTGGGGCACGTCCCCGACCTGCCCTCCGCCACTCGAGCACCTCAACATCACACCACGACCCGCGGCCGCTTCTTCCCAACGCCAGTCGCCTGTTCAAACGCGTACGCCATCTGCAACACGCTGAAATCCTGCCTGTCCCGTCCGACGATCTGCACTCCTACCGGCAGGCCTTCCGGAGTGAACCCTCCCGGCACCGTCGCCGCCGGATTCCCCGTCGCCGAGATATACCAGCAGGATTTCATCCAGTCGATGTAGTTATCGAACTTCACACCCGCGATCTCAGTCGGATACGGCTTGCCGATATCGAACGCTGGTAGCTGCGTGGTCGGCAAGACAAAATACTCGTATTTTTCGAGAAACGCCTGAAAGCGGCGCCACATGACGCCGTGCGCCGTCTCGCCGCGCGCCACATCGGAACCCGACAAGCGCAGCCCCTCTTCGATTTCCCCTTTGAGCGTGTCCTTGAAAGCATGGGGATGCTCCTTCAGCCGCGCTCCGTAATTATTCGCCGCATTCCACGCCCGTAAAATTCGAAATGAAATTTCGGCCGGCGCGAAGTCCGGCTCCGCCTCTTCCACCACGCATCCCAACGATTGAAATGTGCGTCGATGCCCGTCCACCACCGCCCGCACGCGCGGATCGAAAGGAGCGCCGTTCAAATTCTTAAACCACGCGACCCGCACCCCCTTGAACCCCCTCTCCAGCGGACGCGCGAAAATATTTCCCGACTCAGAGATGGAAAGAGGCGCCCGCGAATCCGGACCGGCGATCGCACTCAGCCCCAGCGCGAGATCCGCCACGGACCTTCCCAGGCATCCCGATGTGCTCAACGTCGACCACGCGAACGCCGCCTTTGGATTGGGCACCCGCCCGATCGAAGGCCGGAATCCAACCACATTGCAGAACGCCGCAGGATTGCGGAGCGAACCCCCCGTGTCCGATCCGTCCGCCACCGGAACCATTCCGCACGCGAGCGCGACCGCCGCGCCGCCCGACGATCCTCCGCACGTCTTCGTTAAATCGTAAGGATTATGCGTAGCCCCAAAGACTTTATTAAATGTCTGCGACCCCGCTCCAAACTCCGGCGTATTCGTCTTGCCGATGGTAATCGCGCCCGCATGTCGCAGCCTCTGGACGATCAGGTCGTCTTCCGCGGGAATGTAATCCTTATAGAGCAGCGATCCGAACGTAGTGCGAATACCGCGCGTCTCCACCAGATCCTTATGCGCCACCGGCAGCCCATGCAGAGGCCCTAAAGTTTCCCCCCGCGCCTGCATCTCATCCGCCTTCGCCGCGGCCTCCGCCGCCATCTCCGGAACCAGCGTGACAATAGCATTCACCTTTGGATTCACGCGTTCGATCTGCTTAAGATGCGCCGCCAGCGCCTCCCGCGCCGACAACTTCTTCGCGCGAATCATCTGCGCCATCTCCACAGCGCTCATAAAACAAATCGCAGCATCCTGTGCCTCGACCAATGGAACCGCCGCCATACCCAATAAAACCTCCCGCCGCGTCAACCTCATGCCTCCGATCATAACCGCTACCAAGCCTAAAACCTCATCCCTCTGTGGCGCACGCACTTACGCGTGCCGCGTCGACACTCGTGTCGACGTGTCTTGGCTCGTAAACTCTCTACCGAGCCGCGACCACAGGGAGCGATCGTACACGTCAACGCGCACCCATAAAATCCCTCAACCATTCCAGCCCCTCCTCTTCCGTAGAAAACGCCCCATCGGTCTGCGCCTCATACGCCGCCCGCGTAACCTCTCCAATGTGCGGACCCGGCCGATTCTCAAAATACGGCAGCACATGCCGACCCAGAATCAGCGCCCCTTGCGGCTTGGTCTCCACCGCCTGCGCCGCCGCCATGTCCCGAATCCGAATCGCCGATTCCGGCAGCCCCGCGGCCAGTGGAGGACGCCCCGAGTGATCCGCCTCAATCAGCCGGATCAACTGCCTAATGCTAGCAGGCGCAAGCCGCAGCGCAAGCCGCCGCACCGTTCGCGGAGTAACATCGTTGCGCAAACTAGAATGCGCCAGATGATTCTCAACCAGCCGCACCACCGGCTCGACAATCGCGGGCTTGATCCCGATTCGTTCCAGAAACGCCCGTGCCAGAGGCCCCCCCGCAGCTTCATGCCCGTGCGCAGTCCACCGCAAAACCCCGTTGCGTTCCCGCAAAGCCGTGGTCCCCGCCTTCGCGAAATCGTGCGCCAGCGCCGAAAACAGCAGCACCGCGCGCTCGTCGCCCTCGAGCGAATCGCGCTCCGCGATTTTCGCAGCCCCATCCAAAACCAGCATCGTATGGACCCCGACGTCACCCTCCGGATGCCACTCCGGATCCTGCGGGACATCAAGAATATTCCCGATCTCCGGGAAATGCACGATCCATCCCGTTGCCATCAGATACTGTGCAATCCGACCGGGATGCGCGCTCTTGATCGCCCATTTCATGAACTCTTCGCCCACGCGCTCCTGCGCAATGGTCGAATACTCATCGACGATGAAGCGGCACTCCGCGGCCGTACCCGGATCGATCGTCAGATCGAACCGGCACGCGAATTGCATCCCCCGCAGCACCCGTAAAGGATCCTCGCGAAACGCCGCGCTGGTCGCGCGCAGCACCCGATTCTTCAAATCTTCGCGCCCGCCGAAAAAATCCAGCAGCTCCTTCGAGACCGGATCGTAAGCCATCGCGTTGATCGTAAAATCGCGCCGGCTGGCCGCCTCCTCAGGCGTAATATCGGCATCGAACGTCGCCAGAAAATCACGATGCGCGCGCCCGATCTTGCTGTCCCGCCGCGGCAGGCTGAAATCGTAAACTCGTCCGCTGCTAACCGTGAGTTTCACGACCCCGAAACTCTGCCCCACCAAATCGATCCGTCCGTGCCCCGCCAGCAGCCCCACCAGAACATCGAACGTCACGCCGTAAACTTCAATATCGAAGTCCTTCGGTTCATGCCCCAACAAAAAATCGCGCACCGCTCCGCCCGCCACCAGCGCCCGAAATCCCGCGGCGTCAAGCGCCCGGATAATGCGATCCAGCTCAGCGGGAAGCGTCACTCATTCGGCCGCTTCGCCGACGCTTTTCCGTTCAGGAACCGGTCGAACCAGTAGCACTGCCAGTTGATGCTTTCAACCAGGTGCTTCGGCTCCCCCGTCCGCGTCAGGTTATGATTCTCGCGCGGAAACATCACCAGCTCCGACACCACCCCGAAATGCTGCAACGCCCGAAACCACTGCTCGCCCTGTTCGATCGGCACGCGATAATCGTTATCGGAATGCAGCACCAGCGTCGGCGTCTTCACCTTCGACGCGTAATGCAACGGCGAATATTTCCAGTACTCGTCGTAATTCTTAAAAATATCGCCGCCGAAATCTTTTTCGTGCCCATAAGCGCCGTCGCGCGTCCCATCGTCGCTGATGAAATTCGCGATGCTGCGCAGCGTCACCGCCGCGCGAAAAATGTCCGTCTGCGTGGTGATCCAGTTGGTCATGTAGCCGCCGTAAGACCCGCCCGTAACGCCCAACCGGTCGCGATCGATCCACGGATTCCGCTTCAGCGCCTCCTCCACTCCGGTCATGATGTCGGTGTACGCCTTGCCGCCCCACTCCTTCGCCACGCCGCGCTGGAACTTGCGCCCGTACCCGGTCGACCCTCTCGGATTACAAAAAAACACCGCCCATCCGCGCCCCGCATACACCTGGAATTCGTGAAACCAATCCACTCCGTACATACCCGCCGGCCCTCCGTGAATGCTTAGGATCATCGGATATTTTTTGCCTTCGGTCCATCCGATCGGCTTCACCAGAAACCCGTCCATCGGCCATCCGTCGGCCGCTTTGTATTGGATGCGTTCTACTGACGCAATCGCTCGCTGCTCCCACAGCGACGCGTTCAAATGCGTCAACTGCCGCTCCGCTCCCGATCCGTCCCGAATATAGAGGTCGTCCAAATGCCCGAAATCGTTGGACAAGTACGCCATCTTATGCGAAGCCTCATGCGCCGACGCCGACCGCACCGCCCGCGGCCCCTTCGTGATCGCCGTCAGCCCGCCCGTCGATGCATCCATGCGATAAAGATGCGTCTCACCTTTCACCCCGGAATCGAAGTACAGCGCGCGCCCCTGTTCCGCCCACATCAAATCGCTCGCCGTCTGATCGAATGTTTTATTCAACGCGACCGACGGCGCGCCCCCGGCCGCAGGCGCAACGTAGATCAACGGCGGAGCTTCCTCATCCTCCGCCCCCAGAAACGCAATCCGGCTCCCATCCGGCGACCATCGCGGACTCGAATCCGGTCCCACGTGATCCGAAATCTTCGTCACCGCCCCTCCCGCCGCCGCAATCGTGAACACATCGGAGTTGTGATCCAGGTCGAACTCCTTTCCCGTCCGGTTCGATACGAACGCAATCCGCGTCGAATCCGGAGACCAGTGCGGATCCAGATCGTTCCAGTTATCCCCGTCCGTAATCTGTTTCGCCGCGCCCGTCCGCACATCGACCACCACGATATGCGAGCGCTTCTCATCGAAATATCCGGTGTCGTTGAACTTGTAATAGATGTGCGTGTAGTGCCGCACATCGCTCGTCTTACTCGCCGGCGGACCCGTGCGCGTCAAACATACAAACCTCGTGCCGTCCGGAGCCCACTCGAAATTCGACGCGCCATTTTCAAGATTCGAAACCCTGCGCGCCTCGCCCCCATTGCGCGAAAGCATCCAGATCTGCGCCCGCCCTCCATCGCGCGCCGATAGAAACGCCAGGAACCGTCCATCGGGCGACCATCGCGGCGAAGTCGACGAAGTGGTGTCGCTAGTAAATGGAACCGTAGGATGTGTCCCGTCCGCCGACGCCAGCCAGATGCGCGACACGCGCTTGTTGGCCTTCTGGTCGATCGTCGCCACCGTGTACGCCACCCACTGCCCGTCCGGCGAAATCTGCGGGTCGCTGATAAATTCAAACGAAAGATAATCCTCGGCCGTAATACCAGGCTTCGTCTGAGAAAAGGCCGCGCCCAGGATTAAAAAAAACGCGAAAATACGCTGCATGAGTCACATCATAGCGAGACTTAACGCGTCATGTAACTCTTCGAAAATCCATTGCGGCTATTCGTGATCGTAAATTTCCCGTCGCTCGAAACCGCCGCCTTCAGAAAATTTCCCTTACACTCTGCCGTCGCCTCCGAGTTCGCGATCTTCTTTTCATCCGTGTTATGCGCGGCATCCGTCGCGAGCGACACATGAACCTGCCAGGTATCTTCCAGGCCCGGAATCTTCGCGATCGTATCCCACGCATTCGCGCCCAGCCCCTTCCGAGGACCGTTATTCACGATCACCACCTGCGGGTGCAGCGCCCACACATGCGCCGGCGCGCCCGAATTATCGTTATAAAATCCGTGATGCGTGGCCTGAAAAACCGTCACGTGCCCGATACGATTCTCCGGACACGCCAGCTCCAGTTCCTTGTTCCACGTCAGATCCCCCAGATCCAGGAACGTGAACTTCCCGAACGTCAGCTCGAATCCCAGGCTCCGCGCATTCTCCGTCGGATCCGCGTCTTTTTTCACCGCGCTCGAGCAGTACGAATTCGCAGTCCCGTGCTTCTGGCTGACGTTTCCATTGGAGCTCACGATCTCGATCCCCACGCCCTTCAGCGGAATCTTGTCCCCCACCGCGAGCGACTTCCGATGGCCCGTCGCGATGGCTTTATAAGCCTCCCACCGCTGCCGGTCCGCCGGATTCTCGGTCTCCATCGAATCTCCATGATCCACGTAAGTGCCGATCGGCATCAGCTTCGCGAGCGCCGGCACTCCGCCCACGTGGTCGCTGTGAAAATGCGTGATCAGCACATAATCGATCTTCTTAAGATGCGCCTGCTTGGTCGCAACATCGTAAATCCTCTGCGCATCGCGATCGCCCGGATTCCCGGTGTCGGCCAGCAGCGACTCGCCCGCGGGCGTCACGATCAGCGTGGCCGCGCCGCCCTCCGTGTCGATCCAATAAATGTCCAGAGCCTTCTGCGCGCAAAGCGTCGCCGCCGTAATCAGAAAAAGAATTTTAAGCATGTCACTTCAACTTCGAAAAATCCGTGGGCGTCATATAAACCGAATCCACGTGACTCACAATCTTCCCGTCCTTCTCCGAATCCGCGCTGACTTTTTTCCACTCCGGATCGTCGCGAAATTCCGCCCAATGTTTTTTCGCTTCCGCCATGCTCGGATGCGCAATGATATAGATCAGCGTGTTCTTCGATTTTTCAGGATCCGTCGGCACCCAATATCCGATGCTGGTCATCCCATGCCGGTTGAAAATCGTAATGGTGTGATCGCGAAACCGGGCCTTCAACGCATCCAGCCGGCCTTCATAGGTGGTGTAAGTCCGCAGCTCAAACACCCTGTCCTCAGCCTGCGCCGTCATCGCCAGCACGGCCAATCCAAGAGTCAAAAGTTTTAGTCGCATGACGCCGATTCTATCGCATTCGTGTTTTACTCTGTGTGTAGTGGCGCAAGCTTCAGCTTGCAGCGCCGGCTTCAGCCGCCGTTCAATAGAGCCGCGCGAGTCGACATGGCTTGGCCCATAGCCCGGAAACCCGCCAAAAATGGGGACTGCCTACTCTGTCCCAAGGCGCCCGCAATCCGCAGAAAGACCGTATATCTCCCACGCCGCAGTGGACAGAGCGGACTGTCCCCACTTTTCGCCCCGGCCGACATTTCGAGAGCGTCGATCTCCTAGCGCCCCACTTTTCGCCCGGCCGATATTTTCAAGAGTGTTTTACTGCGAAAAGTGCCCGTCTTCACCCCCCCACCGCCCTCTTCCCCGCCACAATCACTTTAAGAATCGCCTCCGCATCATACACCGCCCCACCCCACGTCCCTCCACTCACATCCTGCAACGCCGCCCAAATCCGCGAATCATCCGGCAACTCGGGATCCCTCTTCAAATCCGGCCGCAGCTCCCGCGAAGCCAGTATCCTCGACCCTTCCTCCACTCCGGACTCCCCCACTAAATTCAAAGAACCCTCCAACCTCACCCGATCCACGACAATCTCAATCATGTCCCCGTCGCGCAGCTTCCCGATCGGCCCCCCGGCAAGCGCTTCCGGCGACACGTGTCCGATGCACGCCCCCGTCGATACCCCGCTGAACCGCGCATCCGTCACAATCGCGACCTCTTTTCCAAACGGCAAATACCGCAGCGCCGATGTCAGTTGATACGTCTCCTCCATCCCCGCGCCCATCGGCCCCCGGCACATCAGCACCAGCACGTCGCCAGCCTTGATCCGGCCGTCTTTAATCGCCGCAATCGCCGACGGCTCACTCAAAAAAATCCGCGCCGGCCCCGTCTTCCGGTAAATCCCGTCCGCCCCCACCACGCTCGGATCGATCGACGTGCTCTTGATCACGCTCCCTTCGGGCGCCAGATTCCCATAAGGAAAACACACCGTAGAAGTCAGCCCGCGCCGCGAAGCCTCCTCGGGAGCCATAATCACATCGTCCGGATCCACTCCGTCGCGCTCCTTCAACACCGCCCGCAACTTCGCGCGCCGTTTCGACGATTCCCACTCCTCCAAAACCTCGCCCATCGTAACCCCGCTAACCGTCAGCGCCTCAGTTTCGAGCAGCCCCGCCCGCCGCAAATGCAGCATCGCCTCCGGCACTCCTCCCGCAAGAAAAACCTGAATCGTAGGATGATGCCTGGGCCCGTTCGGCAGCGCATCCACGATCCGCGGGACCATCCGATTAATGCGCGCCCAATCCGCAGCCGTCGGACGCTTCAACCCCGCCGCATGCGCAATCGCCGGCAAATGCAAAATTAAGTTGGTGGACCCTCCGAACGCCGCGTGAGTCACCATCGCATTGTGGAGCGAAGCGTCGGTCAAAATATCTTTTGTAGTAACCCCGCGCTTCTCCATCGACATCAACGCCCGCGCCGACCGCCGCGCCATGTCCAGCCAGATCGGATGCCCCGAAGGAGCCAGCGCCGAATGCCCCAACGATAACCCCAGAGCTTCGCCGACAACCTGCGCCGTCGCTGCCGTTCCCAAAAATTGACAGCCTCCCCCCGGCGATGCGCACGCGCGGCATCCCAGCTCCGAAGCCTGCTCGATGGTGATCTGCCCGTGCGCGAACCTGGCCCCGATGGTTTGAATCCGCCCCGCATCCTCGCCCTCATCCGGCAGCAAAGTGACCCCGCCCGGAACCAGCACGCATGGTAAATTGTGCATCGAGGCAAGCGCCATCATCATCGCCGGCAGCCCTTTATCGCATGTCGCGACCCCCAGCACGCCCTTCCGCGTAGGCAGCGACCGTATCAATCTCCGGAACACCGTAGCCGCATCGTTGCGATACGCCAGCGAATCGAACATCCCGGTAGTCCCTTGCGTCCGCCCATCGCATGGATCGGTGCAGTAAGCCGCAAACGGAATCGCCCCGGCGGCCTTCAACTCCGCGGCCGCCGCTTCCATCAACAGCCCAACCTCCCAATGTCCCGTGTGATACCCGAGAGCAATCGGAGTCCCATCCGCCGCCCGAATCCCCCCATGCGTCGAAAGAATTAAAAACTCTTTCCCCCCGAGCTTCGCAGCCTCCCACCCCATCCCGGCGTTTTGCGTCCACCCGAATAAATCGCCCGACGGCCGCTCCCGCAAAATTTCCGCGTTCAACGGAAGCGCACCCACCGGACCCCGGGCATGACTCTGAATGTCGTAAAGCGAAGGATCGGAAGCATCAAAAAGCATCAGCTTCATGTTGCCACAGCCAAGTAGGACAGGTCCCCGACCTGTCCCCCCGCAGTTTTGTGTGTGCGCCCCCCGCCGCGCGAAGGTGGACGTCTCCCGCTAAACCGTCTTCCTCTTAACCCTAGCTGCCCCCGCCGACCCCGCCGGTTTCTTCACCGGCTTCCTCCGCAGCAGCCGCGCCACCGCCCGAATCATGTGCGAAACCTCATTCGCGCTCTTCTGAATCACCACGTCCGCGCCCGTGCTCTCTTCATTCAACCCCAGCGCATCCACGAACCCCGATATCAAAATCACCGGCATGTCCGGAGCGATCCTCCGCACCCCCACAATCAACTCCAGACCGTCCATCCGCGGCATCTTGTAGTCGGTAACCACCAGGTCGAACTTGCGCGTCGAAAATTGCTCGAGCGCGTCCACGCCGTTCGACGCCGTCGTGCACCGGTGCCCCATCTCCTCCAGCACGCCTTTCCGGGCGCTAAGCCCCAGCTTGTTGTCATCCACCAGGAGAATACTGCCGGACATCGCCGCTGGACCCGGCGCAGAGGAATTTTTTCGATAGGGCATGGGTTGAGAACAACGAGAAATTAACAGAGCCGCAATGTGTCTGTCAACGCATTTGTAACGGCCTGATACAGGGCGAGATTCAGTTCTTGACTTCGAAGTTATTCCACTTCGCGCGGAGCTTTGTATCCCGCCTTGGTCACGATCTGCACTTTGATCGGCCTGTTCTTCTCATCCACCACCTTCAGTGGCTGGTTGTCCGCATTCACCAGTTCGACCTTCAGCCTCCGGAATTTTCCATCCTTCGTCTGATTGCTCGGCTGATACGTCAGCGTATAGTTGCTCCTCATCGAATCCTGTACCATGCGAAAAATTCCAGGCATCTCCCCATCGAACCGTGGAAAAAACGCCCGCCCGCCCGTCTCCGTCGCGAACGTCTTCATCTGCTCATTCGCCACCGCCAGATTCATGTCGGACATCGCCCCCGCCATCCCCGGCCTCATCCCGCCCATCATCTCCCGCTGCGCCTGCAACAGCCCGATTGCATAAATCGGAACCCCGTTATCCTGTATAGCCCGCCGAGCCTTATCGAACGTCAGCTTACTAAACGTATCCACGCCCGACGAAAGCAAAATGATCGCCTTCCGTCCCTCGATGTCCTGCATCCGCTCGCCCGTGAACACCAAAGTGTCATACAAATTCGCCTCCGAAAACGCCGGGATCCTCAGCCGCGATAAAGCCGCCTGTGCCATCGTCCGATCGGTCGAAAAGTCCGACAAAATCTCCGGACGCATGTCATACGCGATCACCGCCAGGTAATCCTCCGGCTTCAGCGTCTGCACGAAATAATAAGCGTCATTCAAAGTCTGCGCCCACCCCGACGTGTACAGCCTCTGAAATTTATTGGAAAACTCCACCACCAGGCAAACCGTCATGGGAGCCTCTCCCACCGAATACCCGGTAATCTTCTGCGGCGTATTGTCCTCTAAAATCCGGAACCGCTCCTGAGGAATCTTCGGAATCGGATTCCCATGATTATCGAGCACCGCCACATCCAGCGTCACCGTCAGCACATCGCTACGAAATGTCGGAGCCCCCTGCGGCAGCCCATCCTTATTAGGTTTGTATTTCGACGGAATCTTCTCCGCGTTAGGATCCGTCTTATCGGCAGAATCGGCATCGGCAGGAGAAGTAGTCTTCTTCTTCCCCACCGTTTCACTCCCCTGAGTGACCGGCCCCTGAGCCCGCGTCCCCATTAAACAAACCAATCCCAGCACAAAATATTTCATAAGTGGACCGCCACTCCCATTATGACGACAATTCCCACAACCGGGTTGCCTTCAGTTAATCGTCCGATCCGACCCCTTCTTCTTCAAGTAAACCTGGAATCTCTTCTTCGCCCGCGCCAGCTTCCAGGCTTTATACCGCTCCCGGGCCATCCCCACCGGATCGAACCTCAGCCCCCGCACTCTACGCATCTTTACATATAGATACCCAAACCCCAGGCCGCTCAGATGCGCGACATCGTTGACCCCGCTCGACTGATTGAACGTCCCCAGAAACGCAATCGCCCCCACCACCATCACGTAATATCGCAACTTGATCGGGAACAGGAAGAACATCAAAATAATCTGGTCCGGCCACAGCACCGCGCTAGCCATCAGGATCCCGTAAATCGCCCCCGAAGACCCGATCGTAGGAATCGCGGGATTCCCGAATAAATAAGCGCCCACGACCACGCACAACCCGGCCCCAATTCCGCACAAAAAGTAAAAGTTGAGAAACCGCCGCGTCCCGAACGCCTGTTCGAGCGGCACTCCAAACACCCACAGCGCAAACATGTTGAATGCGATGTGAAACACGCCCCCATGCAGGAACATGTAAGTGACCGGTTCCCAGATAAAGAACCGCGAAACCACGTCCGCGGGCCGCAGCGCCAGATACGCAGGAATCCCTAAAAAAAACGTCAGCAGGAAGATGCCGACATTAGAAATCAACAGCCATTTGATGGCAGGCGGCAACCCGCCCGAATCCGAAAAACTCCGTGCGTAGGAGCGAGTGCTATACGCCATCGTACGTTAGTGTACCGCGCCCGCGGAAACGGCGAAAATACTGCGAAAAATGGGGACTGTCTACTCTGTCCCAAGGCGCGAGGATCTTCGGTAAAAGCGCTACCCATCCCAGCGCCGCCGCGGACAGAGTGGGCTGTATCCACTTTTCGCCCCGGCCAGACCCTTCTGTACGCAAGTTACCCTACCGCACCCCAACGGACAGAGTGGGTTATCCCTATTTTTGCACCCGACTTTTCGCCTCGACCCAGGCAGGCCCCTCACTCAATCCCCGCCGACTTCTTCCCATGCTCCTTCATCCCCGCCTGCAAAAACTTGATCGCCCTCTTCGGCCCGCCGATCCCCGTAACCCGAAATTTCTTCCCCCTCTGCTTGTTATAGGAAATAAAAAAAGCCTCCACCTGGTCGAGCAAGGTCTTACTCACATCCCCGATCGTCCGGATGTCCTCGTGATCGTAGGAATGCACCGCCACCCCCAGCAGCCGGTTGTTGCTCTTGGTCGACCCCTTCTCCGTCTGCTCGGCCTCGATAATCCCAATGATCCGCACATCGAGTAAACACCCCACATGCGAAGGCGCATCCAATAAAACCATAATGTCCACAGGATCCCCGTCTTCCCCCAAAGTCGAGGGGATAAACCCGAAATCGAACGGAAACATCATCCCCTCCGGCAGCAATCCCCCCAGCTTGAACAAGTTCGACGCCGGATCGTAGTCGAACTTGTTCCGCTTGCCGGCCGGAGTCTCGATAATCACCGTGCACAAGCACGCCTTGGGATCCAGATTATTCGAGAGGCTGGTTAAATCAGCCATTGACGCCCTGTAACGCCCGGTCGTTGATCATACTCTCCGCAATCTCCGTCAATTTCCGGTCCGCCGCCTTCTCTTCCTGTAGCGTCTCCTCGAGCAGCCGGGCCGCATTCGACATCCCCAGCGTCTGCGCAAATGTCCGGGCGGACCCATACGCGGCGATCTCATAATGCTCCACCCGGTTCGCCGCCGCGATAATCCCGGCGTCCCGCAGCGCCGATTCATCCATCTCGTCGATCATCGTCTCGCCTTCTTTGACCAGCCCCTTCATGGCCGCGCAGGTCGTAGCCTTGGGGTCCTTCCCCATCTCCCCAAAAATACTCTCGAGCCGCCGCACATGCCCCTCGGTCTCGAGCAGATGCTTCTCAAACGCCTGCCGCAAACTGGTCGACTGCGCCGCCTCCGCCATCCCCGGCAGAGCCTCGACGAGTCTCTTCTCCGCATCATATAAATCCTGTATTTCCGCCAAAAATAAGTCCTGCATCGATTCAATCTTCATAAAAAAAATCCTCCCGTAAAATAGAGCGCCCCTCCCCAATCCCGTTTCGACGGATGTGTGTGTGGCGGCGCCATGCGCTTCCGTCTGTCTTAAAGAGCCGCGACCACCGGGAGCGGTCAGCCCCGATGTTTTCGAGAAAACCGCGATAATACATCGGGCGTTTAGCGAAGTTCTTGGAGTTTCGGTGTACGTTTGGTGGCTGCTCGCGACTCCGCCGGTGCTGGTTACTCTGATTTGGCGGTTCGGCGAACTCCGATCCGGTCGCTGATCGTTCGCGTTTTCCTGGAGCGCGGCCGCCTCATCGACAGCGGAAAGCTTCTACGACATCTTCTTCACAAACAGATTTGACCAAACGTTCGCCCCCGCCCCAGACGTAGCCTTGGAACTGTCCCTTTTCCGGAGCCGCCCTATTGTCACTGCTCGGTCTGTACTTGGCGGCCTTTACATGACCGCGCCGTGGCTGCTGAAAATAAGCCACGTCGACATAGGATGAAACTGGTTCCGATAGCGTCACGCTGGTGCTCCTCCGACCGTGGGAACCGCCGGTATTTTTCCGCCGTCGCTAACCCGTGGACATGTTGCGCACGCATCCACGTCTCTGCCGCACCAATCACGCTAAAAACCGCGAAAAGTGGGGACTGCCAACTCTGTCCCAAGGCACTGCACCCCCCAGTCGTCACATACCCGCTACGCCGCGTGGACAGAGCGGGCTGTCCCACTTTTCGCCCCTGCCCTCCAACTCGACGTCTCGACTCCTCAACCCCCAACCCCGATGTTCTCGAGAGTGTCGAACTCTCTGCCGCACCAATCACGCTAAAAACCGCGAAAAGTGGGGACTGCCAACTCTGTCCCAAGGCGCCGCACCCCCCCACTCGTCACATACCCGCTACGCCGCGTGGACAGAGCGGGCTGTCCCACCTTTCGCCCCGGCCCTTCAACTCGACGCCTCAACTCCTCAACCGACCGCAAAGCCCGATGTTCTCGAGATTGTCGACAAGCGGGAGCCCCCCAACCGGTGGACAAAACGCGCTGGCCCCCCACTCTCCATAAAATACTTTTACAATCCCCTTGCGCATCTCTTCCCCCTTTGCTACTCTGAAAAAGCCGCCGAACGAACCAGCAAATCGGCCCGCCGCGAAAAAAAGTTGAAACAACTCTTGCGCGGCGGACATCAGTTTGCTAGAGTAGTTGATGGCAGCAGGCGCTAAGTGGTATTTTTGCGCTTTTTAGGGTAGGGTAGGCAGCAAGACGCGGTACACGGAAGTATTTTCCGACTGAAGTCCCGATAGCCCCCTTTCTGAAGAAGTTCTTTCAGATTTCCCAATTTTTGGTTGTAATCAACCCGACCCGTAAAGGGCTGCATTTTGGCTCAGGGCAGGTTGGTCGCAATCGAGACAGCTTTCGAGGCCGGGCATTGTGATCCACTTTTGAAAAATCGTGGAGGGCATGCGCAGATGTTTGACAATCTGATTGAATGCGAAACGCGAAAGCGTTTCTCGGTTCTGTTCCGCAAGGAATGGACCGTTCCATCCCGCAGGGGGTGGATACAGCCCCTCCCGTCAGGGAGGATAAAGCGGAAACGTCTAGCGTGTACAAATAGAAATGTTCGTCAGTAACTTGAGTTCAAACTGGAGCGACGGTCGATTCTGGCAATAATGTCAGGTCGGCCTTTTTAAACAAACGGTTCAAACGAGAGTTTGATCCCGGCTCAGAATCAACGCTGGCGGCGCGCTTAACACATGCAAGTCGCACGAGAAAGTGGAGCAATCCATGAGTAAAGTGGCGTACGGGTGAGTAACACGTGGATCATCTACCTTTTAGTGGGGAATACCTCCGGGAAACTGGAGACAATACCGCATAAGCTCGTGAGAGGAAAGCAGCAATGCGCTGAAAGAGGAGTCCGCGGCTGATTAGCTAGATGGCGGGGTAACGGCCCACCATGGCGAAGATCGGTAGCCGGCCTGAGAGGGCACACGGCCACACTGGCACTGAAACACGGGCCAGACTCCTACGGGAGGCAGCAGTGGGGAATCTTGCACAATGGAGGAAACTCTGATGCAGCGACGCCGCGTGAGCGATGAAGCCCTTCGGGGTGTAAAGCTCTTTCGACGGGAACGATAATGACGGTACCCGAAGAAGAAGCTGCGGCTAACTACGTGCCAGCAGCCGCGGTAATACGTAGGCAGCAAGCGTTGTTCGGAATTACTGGGCGTAAAGAGTGTGTAGGCGGTGTTCTAAGTCTGTTGTGAAATCTCCCGGCTTAACTGGGAGGGTGCGGCGGAGACTGGAATGCTAGAGTATGGGAGAGGTAAGCGGAATTCCTGGTGTAGCGGTGAAATGCGTAGATATCAGGAGGAACACCTGTGGTGTAGACAGCTTACTGGACCATGACTGACGCTGAGACACGAAAGCGTGGGTAGCAAACAGGATTAGATACCCTGGTAGTCCACGCCCTAAACGATGCATACTTGGTGTGAGCCATTCATTTGGTTCGTGCCGGAGCTAACGCGTTAAGTATGCCGCCTGGGGAGTACGGTCGCAAGGCTGAAACTCAAAGGAATTGACGGGGGCCCGCACAAGCGGTGGAGCATGTGGTTCAATTCGACGCAACGCGAAGAACCTTACCTGGGCTCGAACGGCTTTGGATCGACGGTGGAAACACTGTTTTCCCGCAAGGGACCGGAGTCGAGGTGCTGCATGGCTGTCGTCAGCTCGTGTCGTGAGATGTTGGGTTAAGTCCCGCAACGAGCGCAACCCTTGTCCTGTGTTGCCACTCCGTAAGGAAGCACTCTCAGGAGACCGCCAGCGATAAGTTGGAGGAAGGTGGGGATGATGTCAAGTCATCATGGCCTTTATGTCCAGGGCTACACACGTGCTACAATGGTCGGTACAAAGCGCTGCAAACCCGCGAGGGGGAGCTAATCGCAAAAAGCCGGCCTCAGTTCGGATTGCAGGCTGCAACTCGCCTGCATGAAGCTGGAATCGCTAGTAATGCCGTATCAGAACGATGGCGTGAATACGTTCCCGGGCCTTGTACACACCGCCCGTCACATCACGAAAGTGGATTGTACTAGAAGTCTGCGCGCTGACCGCAAGGAGGCAGCGGCCCAAGGTATGATTCATGATTGGGGTGAAGTCGTAACAAGGTAGCCGTAGGAGAACCTGCGGCTGGATCACCTCCTTTCTAAGAGAACGTGGCTGGAATTACCGAAAATGGTGGAGTTAAACTCTGCTAAGTAAGTAATAGTCGTTCCAGTCCATACCGTTCCAGTTCTCTTACTCGGTTATCGATGGATTTTCTATTGGGTTTCGGGCTTGTCCTGGAATTCACGCATTCAATCGGCCTCGATTAATATATTTCGCGTTGGCGCGGTTTTGAGCGCCAGAGCGATTCAAGCAATGACTTAGGGGCTGTAGCTCAGTTGGGAGAGCGCCTGATTTGCATTCAGGAGGTCGCCGGTTCGATCCCGACCAGCTCCACCAGGTGGTACGGCGAGTGGTATAGAACGTGGCACCCCGGGGCCTGTAGCTCAGGTGGCTAGAGCGCACCCCTGATAAGGGTGAGGTCGATAGTTCGAGTCTATCCAGGCCCACCAATAAACGGTTCAGGTATCGGCAGG
Source organism: Bryobacterales bacterium (assembly GCA_963698105.1). GTDB lineage: Bacteria > Acidobacteriota > Terriglobia > Bryobacterales > Bryobacteraceae > Palsa-187. The sequence continues at coordinate 699,605 of CAVOPN010000009.1, read as the reverse complement.
AATCACTAGAGTGGTTCGTGCCGATGACTGAAGGGTTATCGTAGATCTTTGAAAATTGAATATTTGACGGGCAACTACAAAGTTGCAAGATCGTCGCACGTGTCTAGCGTGCGGCGGTTGATAGCGCATTGAGAGATGTCCAGTCAGTTGGTGGGTTGGTGGCCGTAACTGGCTACTGGCTGCTGGCTACTGGCTTCTTGTCAAGATACTCTGTGTTTAGAGTAAATTTTATGGTCAAGCTACTAAGAGCATGCGTGTGGATGCCTTGGCACAAGTAGGCGATGAAGGACGTGGCCAGCTGCGATAAGCCTCGGGGAGATGCAAGCAATCTATGATCCGGGGATTTCCGAATGGGGGAACCCACTCAGTGTAAACACTGATTATTATCCGCTGAATACATAGGCGGATAAAGCGAACTCGGGGAAGTGAACCATCTCAGTACCCGAAGGAAAAGAAAACAACCGTGATTCCGACAGTAGTGGCGAGCGAACTCGGAAAAGGCTAAACCGGACGATTCGAAAGGAGAGTCCGGGGTTGCAGGACCACAATAATCATTTTGGGCAGTTCTGCTGCTTGAAATGGTTAAAAATAGGGATAAGAAAGTGTTAATAGAACGGTCTGGAAAGGCCGGCCATAGAGGGTGACAGCCCCGTATATGAAAATGCAATCTTCCTTACAGTGGCTCCTAAGTATCGCGGGGCACGTGAAACCCTGCGAGAATCTGCCGGGACCATCCGGCAAGCCTAAATACTCACTTGTGACCGATAGTGAACTAGTACCGTGAGGGAAAGGTGAAAAGTACCCCTGCGAGGGGAGTGAAATAGTACCTGAAACCGCATGCTTACAAGCAGTGGGAGGGCTATGCCGCGCAAGCGGAATGCCTGACCTCGTGCCTATTGAATAATGAGCTGGCTAGTCAATCTCAGTGGCAAGGTTAAGCGAAAGCGAGCCGAAGCGAAAGCGAGTCTGAATAGGGCGTTTTAGTCGCTGGGATTGGACGCGAAGCGGGATGATCTAGGCTTGGGCAGGATGAAGTCCGTGTAACAGCGGATGGAGGTCCGAACCGGTGTTGGTTGAAAACAGCTCGGATGACCTGAGTCTAGGGGTGAAAGGCTAATCAAATTCCGTGATAGCTCGTTCTCTCCGAAATAGCTTTAGGGCTAGCCTTGCGTGGTCCGTCGCGGTGGTAGAGAACTGAATGAACTAGGGGCCTTCCCAGGTTACCGAATTCAATCAAACTTCGAATGCCGTACACGTTAGCGCAGGAGTCAGACGGCGGGGGCTAAGCTTCGTCGTCAAAAGGGGAAGAGCCCAGACCATCAACTAAGGTCCCTAAATTCATGCTAAGTGGGAAAGGAAGTCGAGAGGCTCAGACAGCCAGGAGGTTGGCTTAGAAGCAGCCATCCTTTAAAGAAAGCGTAATAGCTCACTGGTCGAGCCGCTCGGTGCCGACAATCCAACGGGGCTCAAGCATGATACCGAAGTTATGGATTCTCGCCGCAAGGCGGGAGTGGTAGGAGAGCATTCTTAACCGATGTGAAGGTGTAGCGAGAGCAGCACTGGATCGTTAGGAAGAGACTCTGCCAGCATAAGTAGCGAAAAACCAGGTGAGAACCCTGGTCGCCGTAAGTCTAAGGTTTCCTGAGAAAGGTTAATCCGCTCAGGGTTAGTCGGAGCCTAAGGTGAGGCCGAAAGGCGTAGCCGATGGACACACGGTTAACATTCCGTGACTATGGACGTTCGATCAAGACCGATGCGGGGACGCAGCGTGTAAATCCCTCTGCGCAATGGTTTCAAGGGGGGGTGAAGCGAGGCTGGGAATGGGAAATCCGCCCGGCTGTCTGCCAGGAAAATCCGCTAAGGAGAACGTTTGTATCCGTACCACAAACCGACACAGGTGGACGAGATGAGTATTCTCAGGCGCTCGGGTGATGGTCTGTTCAGGAACTAGGCAAATTAGCTCCGTAACTTCGGGAAAAGGAGTGCCCTTCTAGAGATAGGAGGGTCGCAGCAAAGCGCGTCAGGCGACTGTTTAACAAAAACACAGGTCTCTGCAAAGTCGAAAACGACGTATAGGGGCTGACGCCTGCCCGGTGCTGGAAGGTTAAAGGGAGAGGTTAGCCGCAAGGCGAAGCTTTGAACTGAAGCCCCAGTGAACGGCGGCCGTAACTATAACGGTCCTAAGGTAGCGAAATTCCTTGTCGGGTAAGTTCCGACCTGCACGAATGGCGTAACGATCTGACGACTGTCTTAACAGGCCGCCCGGCGAATTTGTGGTTCCGGTGAAGACGCCGGATGCCCGCCACAAGACGGAAAGACCCCGTGCACCTTTACTATACCCTTTCATGGAGATATGGGATGCTCTGCGCAGAATAGGTGGGAGGCTTTGAACCCAGGTTTTTGGATTTGGGGGAGCCACAAGTGAGATACCACCCTGAGCATTCTGTGTTTCTAACTTACTCCCGTAATCCGGGAGAAGGACAATGGAAGGCGGGTAGTTTGACTGGGGCGGTCGCCTCCTAAACGGTAACGGAGGCGTTCGAAGCTAGGTTCAGGAGGTTTGGAAATCCTCCTTCGAGTACAATGGCATAAACCTGGTTAACTGCGAGACCAACAAGTCAAGCAGATGCGAAAGCAGGACATAGTGATCCGGTGGTTCTGTATGGAAGGGCCATCGCTCAACGGATAAAAGGTACGCCGGGGATAACAGGCTGATCGGAGTCAAGAGTTCACATCGACGCTCCGGTTTGGCACCTCGATGTCGGTTCATCGCATCCTGGGGGTGTAGAAGCTCCCAAGGGTTAGGCTGTTCGCCTATTAAAGCGGTACGTGAACTGGGTTCAGAACGTCGCGAGACAGTTCGGTCCCTATCTGTGGTGGGCGCAGGAAATTTGAGAGGGGTTGACCCTAGTACGAGAGGACCGGGTTGAACGAACCTCTTGTGATCCAGTTGTCCCACCAGGGGCATAGCTGGGTAGCGAAGTTCGGTCGGGATAAGCGCTGAAAGCATATAAGCGCGAAACCTTCCTCAAGATGAGATTTCCCAAGCGAAAGCTAATAAGGGCCGTGGTAGACTACCACGTCGATAGGACAGATGTGTAAGTGTGGCAACATGCTCAGCTGACTGTTACTAATAGCCCGTTCGGCTTGACCATAAAATTTTACTGTAGACATAGAGTAGCGGCCAGGGGCCAGACGCGAGGGGCCAGAAACCCCCAAGCGTTCGGCGCTGGTTGGCGCTATCTGCAACAGAGTGGCAGCCCGTCAAATATTCGAGGTCGCAGTCAGGTGCTTTAACTGGCCGCTGGCCGCTCACTTTTGGGTGATCCTAGCGAAGGGGTCCCACCCGTTCCCATCCCGAACACGGAAGTTAAGCCCTTCAGCCCCGATGGTACTGCACGCGCGAGTGTGTGGGAGAGTAGGACGTCGCCCAATTAAATCGAGAAAGCCTCAGTCGGAAGATTGGGGCTTTTTCATTTGAGCCCTCTGCGTAGAAATCCTGGAAGGGTATACTATCCTATGACCGCCGCTACCATAGGCACCCTTTTCCTTATCCCTACATTCGCGGTGGCGGGCAATTTTACGACGTTCATTGGGGATGCCAATCCTTTCACGGTCTCTGCGATCGCGGTTGACTCCGCCGGCAATACTTACGTCGCGGGCACGCGGTTTCCTTCCACCGCTTCGAGCAAAGCGTTCCTGGCTAAAATCGACCCGCGCGGCGCGATCCTGTTCACTAAAATTATCGGTGGCAGCCGGTTTGAGATCGGCAACGCCGTGGCCGTCGACCATTCGGGGAACATCTATATTGCCGGTAGTACTGCCTCGCCCGACTTCCCTTTGACTAAGCCGCTCCAGACCCGTCAATACACCAACGGCACGGGTTTCATTATGAAGCTTACCGGCGATGGGTCGACTGTGCTTTATTCCACCTTCTTCGGCGGAGGACTTGGCGAGAGCTTCGTCGGTGCGATTGCTACCGACAGCCAAGGTAATCTCTATGTGACGGGCTACACAGAGGCGAGCGATTTCCCGCAAACGCACGGTATGCCGGGCCCTCCTGCGAACCTGGTCTACACGCAGTCGAACGGAGGCGTTATCGCTGCGGAAATTGCGGCCGGCGGCGAGGGGATTCTGTACTGGGGGCAATCCTTGGTACGGTCCCGGTCTGTGCTACATGCAATAGCAATTCGTATGGTACCGCGATAGCCGTCGACCCAGCGGGAAACGCTTACATCGCAGGAGGAACGGGGGCTACCGATCTCCCGGTGACGTCCGGGGCTTACGCACCGCACGGATTGGGCGCTTTCCTGGCTAAGATCCGCGCAGGCGGAACAGGATTGGGCTATCTCACATACGTGGACCGGAATCAGACACAGTATATCCCCGGAGCGCCGCTCACCAGTGTCAGCGGGTTAGCCGTTGACGTGTCGGGTAACGCTTATTTGACCGGGACGACTTACGATTCGAATTTTCCCACGACTGCCGGCACGTTCCAACCGAATCCCCCGCCTCCGCCCATTGCGTGTTTCGGGACGTGCGGCGCCCTTGAGACTGCGTTTGTTGCCAAATTCAACCCGTCCGGCACAGCGTTGGTTTGGTCTACTTACTTTTACTCTGGTTTGGTTTCTGCCGATATTGGCTCCATCGCGGTCGATGGCGGCGGAAATGTATGGGTCACCGGCTCGGAACCCTATGCGCTACCGAACAATCGAGGTTGGGCTAACGGTTCTGCGTTCGTGGCTCAACTGAACGCGGCTGGCTCCGGCGTGGACTATTCCGCGTTTTATCCCGACAGTACAGTGGGACAACTTATCGCGCTCGATTCGAGCGGCGGACTGCGCGTTAGCGGAAGCGTGGGATTGATTTCGGGAATCGATCCCTACGCTGCGCCGACGATGGAGATTTTTGCGCTGCAGAACGGCTTTGGGAGCAGCCTTACCGGTCTCATTTCGCCCGCGGAAGTGATCTCGATTTACGGCCCTGGGCTCGGCCCTGCGGCTCCTGTTATCGCGGTCCCAGTAAATGGCTTCTATCCAAACACGCTAGGCGGTGTACAAGTGACGATAAACGGAATCGCCATCCCGCTACTTTATGTCTCGCAGGGTCAGATCAACGCTGTGGTCCCAATGGGCATGAAAGCGAACGCGCCGGCCGCAATGAGGGTTACGAATGGTTCCTCGGTGAGCCCCGACTACGCGGTCTGGATCGCGCCGTCGATGCCTCAAGCACTCTCCACGGTCCTCAATCTGGACGGCACCGTCAACTCATCCAAAAACCCAGCTAAATCGAATACGGCCGTCATTATTTATGCCACGGGGTGGGAAGCGAACTTCGCGGCCCTTGCGGACGGCCAAGTGGCCACTATGGCGGAGGATGCTTGCGCCAACCAGTGCAAGGCCACTGCAAAGACCGAATCGGCCCCCACCGCAACGGTGCTCTATGGAGGCGCCGCTCCTGGCATCGTCGCGGGAGTGTCTCAGTTCAACGTCGAGTTTGGGCCAATTCAATCTACAGGAGCGTTCTTCTTCACGGTGTCTGGTACAGCGGGCGGCTCTCTAAATCTCCCATTCATTTGGGTCGCGCCATAGGAGAGAAGCCAGCAGAATAAGGGACCGAAACTCCGGGAGGGCACCCTCAAATACTGATCCAAAGAAGGAGTCAGGTGACAGAAGTCAGGAGTCGGAAGAAGGTGGCTTCGCGATCCTGAATTCCTTTATAGAAGTTTTGGGTGATCCTAACGAAGGGTCCCGCCCGTTCCCATCCGGAACACCGAAGTTAAGCCCTTCAGCCCAATGGTACTGCACGCGCGAGTGTGTGGGAGAGTAGGACGTCGCCCAATTAAATCGAAAAAGTTCCCACCTTACGGTTGGGGCTTTTTGCGTCTGTGCTGGTATAGGATTCTTACAGGCGAGGCGGTGAAGATGTACGCACGCAATCACGACGGAGGGCCGAGCAAGCCCAGCGGCGCAGTCTCGGGAGAGTTCGTCAGCGAGATGTTCGAGTACGACGGCGGGAGGCAGATCACGGTGTACGTTCCACCGGCGCGGCCCGAAGCAATCGTCTTTGCCGGTGACGGTCAGCGGATCTCGAAATGGGGCCGGTTGCTGGAGAAGGCCGACGTACCGTCCACCATGATCGTCGGTGTACATGGGCTGAGTGATGAGATGCTGCGGCTCCATGAGTATTCACCGGGCTTTGAGCCGGAGCGGTTCGCGGCGCACGAGAAGTTCTTCGTCGAGGACGTTCGCCGATGGACGGAGTCGCGGTTTGGCTTGGCGCTACCCGCTGAACGTACCGCGGTGTTCGGCGTCTCGGCAGGCGGTGAACTGGCCCTCGCTCTCGGGCTTCGGCATCCACAGGTCTACGGTGCGGTTTTGTGCGCCTCGCCTGGCGGGGGGTACAAGCCGCCTGGCAGTATACCGGGTCCTGTTCCGCGCACATACCTTGTCGCTGGAAAACAGGAGCCGTTCTTTCTTGAGAACGCTAGGAGGTGGGCGGACGCGCTACGCGATCGAGATGCGGATGTCGTCATGAACGAGCTAGATGGATCGCACGGTGGCGCATTCTGGCGGGAAGAGTTCCCGCTGATGGTGGCGTGGGCGTTCGGAGGGTGACGTGTCTCTCACGCGAAGGGCCACACCCGTTTTCCATGCCGAACACGGAAGTTAAGCCCTTCAGCCCCGATGGTACTGCACGCGCGAGTGTGTGGGAGAGTAGGACGTCGCTTAACTAAAGCTCCCGGTACAAAGATTGGGACTCTTTTACCGAAAGGGGGATGCAGAAGCCTGTCTCGACATCTTCCGCGCGGTAGCGGGCCCGGCGGTTGTGACCTCCAGCGGCGATGTATACCGTGTCTGTTGCCTATTGATGGGTCTTGAGATTGGGCTTGGCGGACACGATCCCGCTCGCTGAGGACGCACCCTCGCGCGAATTCCGAGACCCGTACCGGAAGATGGCGCCAGATCCGGACCACTTCGGCGTTCCGGCCACAGACCCTTGGACGCTTGGCGGAGCCGCCTCTTCGCTCGCCGCTTGCCTGGGTCCCGCTCATCGCGCTGCGGCTATTGATCCGGCTCGAAGCGGCGGCGCCACAAGCTTCCTGGCGCGTGAGGGTGGATGCTGGACTTCCCGAAAAGTAGAAAACGGCGCGTTACAAATTCAGGCGTAGATGCGCACACAAATTCACTCTCGGAAACTGCAGCTCAATTCCCAAAAACAGCTCATCTGACGACATCGCGGTCCTCCCAAGTTCGGGCAGACGACTATCCGGCGTTTTAGCAAGTTTCCCGTGAACTCGAAGGCGCTTATGCCGCAGCCGTCTCCGGGTAGTATCGTAGAGGGCAGGGAATTTAACAATGAACTACGGTCGCAGGACTTTTTTGGGCGGCGCACTGGGCGGAGCGGTTCTGGCTCAGGCGCAATCCCGGCCGGCGCAGTCCGCCAAGCCTCGGAACATACTTTTTATTCTGACCGATGACCATCGTTATGACGCCATGAGCTTCATGGGGGCGCAAACGTTCCCGGTGACTCCAAATATGGACGCCATGGCTCGCGATGGCGTCCACTGCCAAAACGCTTTCGTCACAACTGCGCTGTGTTCCCCCAGCCGCGCTTCTATCCTCACTGGAAAATATGCCCACCAGCACCGGATCGTCGACAACAATACTGCGATTCCTCCGGGCACGCATTTCTTTTCCGAGGATCTTCAGAAAGCGGGTTACGCGACGGGGTTCTTCGGAAAATGGCACATGGGCAATACCGGGGATCAGCCGCAGCCGGGGTTCGATCGTTGGGTAAGCTTTAAAGGCCAAGGTTCTTATCTGCCGGTGCCGGACGGATTGAACGTCGATGGGAAGCACGTGCCGCAAAAGGGCTACATCACCGACGAGCTTACGGATTACGCGCTCGATTGGCTGGCGCAGCGTTCGCGGGAACAGCCTTGGTTCATGTACCTTTCGCATAAGGCCGTGCATTCGCCGTTCATTCCCGCCGAGCGCCACAAAGGGAAGTACGCGAATGCCAAGTTCGTTCCGCCGCCGACCATGGATGTCAGCGGCGATATGGCGCGCAACCGTCCGATGTGGGTGCAGAATCAGCGTAACAGCTGGCACGGGGTCGATTATCCTTATCACAGCGATTTATCCGTGGCGGAATACTACAAGCAGTATGCGGAGACGCTGCTAGGTGTCGATGAGTCGATTGGAAGAGTATTCGCTGCCCTGAAAGCGCGCGGCGAGCTCGATTCCACGCTGATCGTGTATATGGGCGACAACGGCTTCCAGTTTGGCGAACATGGTCTGATCGATAAGCGCACAGCTTATGAGGAATCGATGCGGGTGCCGATGCTGGCGCGGTGTCCGGAGCTTTTCCCGGGAGGACGCAAGCTGAAAGAGGTCGTTGCGGGTATCGATATCCTGCCCACGTTCTTTGCCGCCGCCGGCCTGGAGCCGCCCGCTGATATCCCGGGACGCAATTTTCTGCCTCTGTTGCAGGGAAAGTCGATACCCTGGCGCGAGGGGCTGCTTTATGAGTATTACTGGGAGCGAAATTTCCCGCAGACCCCCACGATGCACGCCTTGCGCGGCGCGCGCTACAAATATGTCCACTATTACGGCATTTGGGACATCGATGAACTTTACGACCTGCAGGAGGATCCGCGCGAGACAAATAATCTGATCTTCAGCGCGAAGCACCAGCAGATCGTCAAGGACATGAATAAGCAGTTGTTCGATGCGATGGAATCGAGCGGAGCCATGTATATCCCTCTGTTTCGCGATTCCGGGGGACAGTCGAACAAGCGCAATCCGGACGGCTCCAAGCGAGCGGATTTTCCGCCGCAGCTGATGGGGCCGCCCAAACCTATTAAAGAACCGTAGGTTCCTTTTCCGCCGATCGCGTTATTTTCTTCCATACGAGGTATGATTTCAGAAGTATTGCTTCTGGTGAATCTTCGCGCTCCGTGTGGCGCCGATAACTCAAAGTGGGAGTGAATCCATGACAATCAAGTGGCTCGGCCCGGTTTACGTATTTGGACTGTTCTTTGCAGGGATCTGCTTCGCCCAGGAGGCGCAGATTACCGGACGTGTGACGGATAGCACGGGTGCAGTGCTTCCCGATGTGAAGGTTACCGTCACGAATGCGGACAACGGGATCACGCGCGAGACGAAAACCAACGATCTCGGCTACTACACAGTGCCGCTGCTCGATCCGGGCCATTACAAGTTGACCGCTGAGAAGCAGGGTTTCTCGACTCGCGAGCAGACTGGGATTGAGTTGCTGGTCGATCAGCGGGCGGCCATCGATTTCACGATGCAAGTGGGGCAGTTAAATCAAGGGATTTCGGTCGAGGCCAGCGCGCTGCTGCTCGATGCCACCGAGGCCAGTGTCGGGCAGGTGATCGAGAACCGGCAAGTGGTCGAGATGCCGCTGAACGGGCGCAATTACATTACCCTCGGTTTGCTGTCCGTCGGGACCTCGGATCCGATCGCGGGCAGCCGGGCTCAGGGGTTCAGTTCCGGGGGCCAGAGGCTATCGGCGAATAACTATCTGCTGGATGGCACCGATAACAACAGCTATGAGCTGGCCGATGCGGGCCGGATGGGCGGAATGGTCGCGCCTTCGATCGATGCGATTCAGGAGTTTAAGGTGCAGACGAATTCCTACTCCGCTGAATACGGCCGCGGCACGGGTGCGACCATCAACGTCACCATTAAATCCGGAACCAATCAGATCCACGGAGCCGCGTACGAATTTCTGCGCAACGACGACGTGGACGCCAAGAATTTCTTTGCGAGCCCCACGGCTGGCAAGCCGCAATATCAGCGGAATGAATACGGATTCGCGGCGGGCGGTCCCATCATCAAGAACAAGACTTTCATCTTTGGCGATTGGGAAGCAACGAATATCCGGCAGGCGCAAAGCGCTGTCGACACTATACCCACGGCGGCGGAAAGGAGCGGCAATTTCTCCCAGGAGACGAAGACCCTGAAGAATCCGATCACCGGTCAAGCCTTTCCCGGAAATATTATTCCGGCAAATCTGATCGACCCGCTGGCGGCAAAGCTGATCAATCTGTACCCGGCGCCGGGCAACGGCAATCTGTCGTCGAATTACCTGTACGGTGGGCCGAACGATGAAGACGATCACCGGTGGGATGTACGCGTGGATCACACGCTCAGCCAGAAGGACACTATCTATGCGCGGGTCAGCAATTTCGGCGTCAAAATTCCCGGCATTTTGAATTTACCGCCGCCGGCTTTTGGCGCCAATGCTTTCGATGAAACGATCAACGGGTATAACGCATTCCTGGGATGGACTCACATTTTCTCGCCCTCGCTGGTCGCGATTACTCGAGCATCTTATAGCTATAACGAATTTACTCGCGCGAATCCGGCGGTGGGGGGTACGCGAAATTACAATGCCACCTACGGCGTCCCGGGCGGAGACGACAGTATTCCCGGAGGGTTTTCCGCTTTTGGTATCACCGGCTACACGCAACTGGGCATCGGCGCGAACAATCCGACCCAGCGCAATTCTCAGAATCGCCAGGTGGTCAGCGACTTCAACTGGGCGCATGGCGCGCACAACATCAAGTTTGGAGTGAACCTGATCCGCATTCAGAACAACATTCTCAACGACAACACAACGATCGGCAACTGGTCCTTCAACGGCCAGTTCACGGGGGACGGCATGGCGGATTTCCTGCTGGGTTATTCCAGCCAGTGGACCGGCTCGACAATAGAAAACGTGAACTTGCGCGGGTGGCTTCCCGCCGCTTACGTGCAGGACGATTGGAAGATCAGCCGGAAGCTGACGGTAAATCTGGGGATGCGTTATGAAGTCGGCCTGCCTTATTACGACACGCAGAATCGCATGGCCAATCTGACTCTGTTGAACCCCACCACGGCGAGGTTGATCCTCGCGAGCAACTCCGGCGGCTACGAGAACCGGTCTCTGGTCAATCCCAATAGCGACGGCTGGGAGCCGCGCGTCGGCCTCGCTTATCAACTCGACTCGAAAACCGTCATTCGCACCGGCTACGGCATCTATCGCACATACTTTGAGCCGATGGGCGACGCTCAGTTTCTGACCGTGAATCCGCCGTTTGCCTACACGGTGAACATCTCCAGCAGCCAGACGACTCCCGCGGTCGTTTTGTCACAAGGTCCGCCCGCGGGCGCTCTTTCGCTAGCGCACGCGACGGGCGTGACGTTCGCGCAATACCCGGCGAATCCGCACCGTGCCTACGCGCAGCAGTGGAATTTCAATATTCAGCGGCAGCTGGCGGCGAAATGGCTGTTTGAAGTCGGCTACTCGGCTGAAAAAGGCGTGCACTTAATCAATCGCTACGACGGCAACTTCGCTCCGCCCGAGCCGGGGAACATCAACGCCAACCGGCCGATCCAAAGCGCGATCATTCCGCCTTCGGGCGACGTGGTTTCCCCGCTCGGTGGAATCAATCAATACAATTTCAACGGCAACTCCAATTATCAGGCCCTCGTCGTCAAGCTCGAGAAGCAGCTCACCAAAGGCCTGACGGTACTGGCTTCCTATACGTATTCGAAGACCATGGGCGACATCTGCTCCGACTCAGCCGACGGCAGTTCCGCCAACTGTGGTTTTCAGGATCCGCTGAATATGCGCGCGGAAAAATCGCTCGACAACCAGGACGAAGGGCAGAGGTTTGTAAGCAGCGTTCTCTACGATATTCCAGTCGGTCGCGGCCGCCGCTTCGGCTCGCGGATGCCGGCGGTTGTGAATGGATTCTTGGGCGGATGGGGCATCGGAGGGATTTTTAGCCGGCACTCCGGCCTGCCCTATACCATCGTGGACACCGGCAACCCCGCCAACGACGGCACCATCGCGATCGTAGACCGGCCAAATCTGGTCGGTAACCCGTATTCGGTGCCGTGGAGCGTCAATCGGGCGTTTAACACCGCGGCTTTCGCGATCCAGCCTGCCTACACATACGGTAGCTTGGGGAGGAACACGATGACGATGCCGCGAGTCTCCGACCTCGATCTGATTCTGTCGAAGATTTTTGCCCTCACGGAACGGGTCCGTCTCCAGGCGCGATTCGAGGTGTTCAATTCGACCAATACTCCGCCGTTCACAACCGCTCCCGATGCGACAGTGGGCACCAACGGTTTCGGTCAGACCACTGCCGCCGGAGCCCCGAGGCAGTTGCAGTTCGGCCTGAAGGCTCTGTTCTAAGATAGGCGGTCAGGCAGCCCATTGTGCCTCCAGGCCAGCACAGTCATCGAGTCTTTCGGTCTCGCCGTTCCTATTGTTCACTAGGGAATGTGGCGCGCGCCCCTAGTGGGTCGTTTAAGTGAGATCGTAACCATATAGCAATGTAGGTGCCTGTTCTTTATGGCAAGCTATCAGGCGGTGATTACGTTAAGCGCGGAGGAGCGGAAAGAACTGGTTGGCCGGTCGAAGTCGCGCACCTTGCCGGCGGGAGACGTTTTCAAAGCTCGCTTGATTCTGGCACTGGCGGACGGCAAGAGCTACAGTGCCGTGGAGGTAGAGTTGAGCACGTCACGGCCGACGATTGCGCGCTGGCGGGCTCGATTTGAACAGGCTCGAATCGAGGGGCTCGAAGGCCAGTATCGGGGCAGCCGTCCTCGCAAAGCGACGCCTTCAATGCAAGCGCGGATTTTAACAAAGACGCAGCAGAAGCCCGCCGACGGCAGCACGCATTGGTCTGCCGCAAGATGGCCGCCGCGGTCGGCGTGAGCCCGGCGACGGTTCACCGGATTTGGGCGAAGGCGGGGCTGAAGCCGCACCGGCTGGATCGTTACATGGCCAGCAACGATCCGGCGTTCGAGGAAAAGGCGGCGGACATCATCGGGCTGTACATGAATCCGCCGCCGCATGCCGTGGTGTTTTGCGTTGACGAAAAGACAGCGATTCAAGCGCTGGATCGCCTGGACCCGGTGTTGCCGCTGTCGCCGGGACGAGCCGAAACGCATGGGTTTGAATACTACCGGCACGGCACCCTGTCGCTCTACGCGGCGCTGGACGTGAAGACCGGTAAGGTCCACGGCAAAACCGCCCGCCGTCACACCAGCACTGACTTCATCGGCTTTCTCGCCGACATCGTGGAGCGGAGCCCGGCTGGCAAGGAAATTTATATCGTGCTCGACAACTTGTCGGCTCACAAAACTGCGGCGGTGCAAGAGTTTCTCGACAACCATCCGCAGGTCCGATTTCACTTTACCCCCACGTATTCGTCGTGGCTAAACCAAGTCGAGATCCGGTTCGCGAAAATCGAGCGCGACGTGATCGCCCGAGGCGTCTTCACCTCGGTCGCCGATCTCTCCCGCAAGCTGATGAACTACATCCGCGCCTATGCCAAGACGGCAAAACCGTCTTCCTGGAAGTATACGGATCTTCGCCGAAGAATAGTTACGAAATGAGCGAAACAGTCCACTAGACGGGTTCGCTAGGTTGGTTCCCTTGATCTCTAGCCATGATCCCGAGGCGAAGTACGAATATCCGCCATAAGCACTGGCTGAATCAATCGAGGTGATGGTGGGCGTAGCGGGTACCGAACAATTCACTGGAGGGAACTGGAGGCGAAAAATAGTGCCTTGGTGGGAGGGGAGGTCAGACGGGGATGATGCTTTACGATAAGAGGATTGTGTGTGAATTCCTCTTAAAATGGCGCGCCGTCAGGCATGGTTTGGGCCGGAACATTGCGAAGCCGCAATCCCCTCGCGAGTCGTCCGGCCTTAAACGACTGCCCCGGCGTTCTGTCTCGGCCTGCGGCGCCAGCCCAAAACTGGCGCGCGAAGGAGAGCCACACCCGAGACGTGACGACTTCCCCCCATCTCCGCCTCTGCCTCCATCGGTGTTTATGACCAACCGCTGGATTGCGCCTTCCTGAAGGCCGCTTTCGATGTCATAAATTACGGCCCCCCCGTTCCCCAGTTCCTAGCGGCGGTCATATCAACTATTCCTCATGTTCCGCCCATTAGACAGCATTTTTGGGCGCCGGTTACTACGAAGTGGCCTCGTGTTTCATCGGCAAAGACGCAGTTACGATTATCCAATCGGGGTTTTCCACGAATGATTTCATCACCGCGGAATACCGGCTTGCTGCGGGGCGGGAACGCAACGCGCTGGGACATGGAGGTCACTGAGGAGGATGCGTTCAGGATTCTGAAGACGGCAAATCACACGTGTGGGCATGGCGAGGATACCGATCCACCGCTTCGATTTGCGCTGAGGCATTTCCGCGACAAGACCTATTCCTCAGGGTTCTTTTGATGCGCTCCGAGTCGATCGGGGTGTGCTCGTGCAAACCAGCCGACCGACGACGACACAAGAGCTGCGAGGCGAGATCGACTAATTCTGTGGCAGGACCTGGATCACGGCCGCGCGCGCTTTGCTTTGGGATCTGTGACACTAACCCGGAGGCGTTCAAGAGCGTCGTCTAAGAATGGCTAAGGGGCATTGTCCTCCGGAGGCGGAATCGCGGGAACCCGGTAGATATATCCCAGCTGAGCGAAAAATAGATTGCAATAGGGGGGTCGGCCGATTCGAGATATTGGAGCCCCTGAACAGAATCGCCGCCCCGGTCGCGCGGGATCAGGCGCAGACCCCGGCTGTCATTTCCGTGGTCGGCGCGCATGCTGGCTTGCTATTTAGGCATCGTCGCAGGCGCCACAATCCTTAGATCGAGGGCGCCTTTGATGGTCAGGATTTTGCCGGCCATTATTCTCGTGGCCGTAATCTGCAGATCTTCGGGGGGGCCTTTCGCCAATGCGAAACGCTTTAGGCACGACCGCATCTTATCTGGTGTGACAGCGACTTTTTGCCTAAGTGCGTTACTTTTTGCTGCTTGGCTGATCTTAGCGGCTAGTCTGAACAGGGAAGAATGGTTTTTCGGAACACTTGGCGCCGCGGCCGGCGTGCTGGCATTCCGGGTGTCCATACAAGCAGAGCCGCTCTGCTTTAGGCCGCCCTTACAGGCTTTTCTTCAAGCCTGGCGTCTTCCCGGCTTGATCCTTGGCGGCACTTGGATTCTGATTGAGGAATTTGCGAGAGCGATCCAAGAAAAGCGCAAACATTCCGCATTTCGGCTGGCGTCCTTTCATGCGAGCGGCACCGGCAGCGGGTCAGCTGCTAAACGAGCGCTCGCTATCATTTTTGGAACGCTGCCACCGAATTCGCTGATCATCGGTATTGATCGAAAATCAGGCACAATCCTATTCCACCAGCTTCGCAAGGAGCCGTTGCCCCAAATCGTCCGCCGTATGGAGTCCGCATGAATCCCTGGCTCTTGACGGCGCTATTCGTGCTTCTCTGTATGGCTGGACCGTTCGCAATTTGCGCTCGTGGGGATGCGATCAATCGTTTGGTTGGCCTGGAAGCGGGAAGCAACATGGCCATCGTCATTCTCCTGCTCTTGGCGATAGGGTTCAACCGCGACTTTCTTACCGACCTGGCGCTAGCGCTCGCGTTACTGTCGCTCGGCGGAGGGCTGGTGTTCGCGCGTTTTCTGGAGCGCTGGTTTTGAACGCCGCAAGTATCGTCATATGGATTTTGCTGATCATAGGAATGGCCTCCTTTCTTCTAACTTCGCTCGGACTGGTGATCGGGCGCGACGTCTTCGAGCGCATTCAGTACACCTATCCCGCCGCGACCGTGGGTCTGGTAGCCGTGGTGGCTGCAATCGTGATCCACAAATCCATTTCGCAGGCCGGCATCAAAACGATGGTAACCGGACTGATCGTCTTCTGGGTAAGTCCGGTGCTTTCGCATGTCACAGCGCGGGCTGCGCGCGTACGCGAATTTGGTAACTGGACGCCGAGTGAGAAAGAGAACATCGAACCGATTGAGGACCGGAATGATCGCGGCCAGAAACATGGTTGAGATCCTGCAGGCCGTCACGCTCATCTTCATAGGTGTAGCGGCAACGGTGGTGGTGCTCACGCGTCAGCCTGTTTCGCAAGCGATCCTCATCAGCTTTTATGGACTCTTGCTGGCCATCGTTTTCGTGTTGTTTCAGGCGCCGGATGTGGCGTTTTCGCAAATTGTAATCGGTGCCGTTGCTCTGCCGCTCATGATTCTGCTCGCCCTGGCCAAAATCAAAAAGCAAGAAGATGAATCGGAAAGGTAGATTGACGCTGTTCCTGGGAAGCGCGATTGCGCTCGCGGCTGTGCTGGCGTGCGCCTTTGCGGGGCTTCCACCCACCGGCGATTATCGCGGCCCTTACGGTGACCTTGTCAACGCCGTCACAGTGCCTGAGCGGAACGTTACCGATACCGTGACCGCGGTGAATTTCGACATCCGCGGTTTCGACACGCTGGGCGAAGAGTTTATTCTGTTCGTTTCGGTGATGGGCGTCTTGCTGTTGCTGCGACGCCAGGAAAACGAGCCCACCCAGCGCCACGAAGACCGTGCCAAAGGACGGCAAGCAGTTCCGATTAGCGATGCGGTTCGTGTGATGGCCCTGCTACTTTTGCCCGCCGTGGTCCTGTTTGGGATTTACGTTGTCTCGCATGGACAGCTGACACCCGGCGGAGGTTTTCAGGGAGGGGCAGTCCTGGCCACGGCGCCGCTGCTCTTGTATCTTGCGGGAGAATTTGGGAACTTTCGAAAAGCCGCGCCACGGAGTCTGGTGCACATTGCGGAAGCGGTTGGAGGCGGCGCGTATGCGGCCATTGGGCTCGCCTGCCTGGGTGCCGGTGCGGCTTTCTTGCAGAACGTGTTACCGCTCGGATCGAAAGGGACTATTCTTTCCGGCGGTACCATTCCGCTGATCAACGCCTGTGTGGGTCTCGAAGTAGCTGGCGGATTGGTATTGGTCCTGATCGCGTATCTCGAGGAGACGCTCGAGCTCGAGGAAGAATGAGCTATCTGCCATACGCCGTGGCCGCATGGGTGTTTCTGGTGGGCCTGTACGGCATCGTCACGAGCCGCAATATGGTGCACCTGGTGATCTGCCTCGCCGTTCTGCAATCCGCCACCTATGTTCTTCTGCTCGCAATCGGCTATAGGACTGGGGCCGCGGCGCCGATATTCGCCGACATTCCGGTGGGCACGCCCGCGGTGGACCCGGTTGTGCAGGCGCTCATGCTTACGGATATCGTCGTCGAAGTCACCGTGGTTGCGCTCATTCTGGCGCTGGTGGTCGAAGTTCACAAACGGCACGGTGTCATCGATCCCAACAAGCTGGGCGATTTAAAAGGCTAGCATGGGCCCTTTGACCGCTTTGCCCGTTGCACTTCCGCTGTTGGTCGCAGCACTACTCGCGGGCTTGAACCATGGAATCAAGCGGCGAGCCGCATTGTTCGTTGCCATCGCGGCTGCTTTGGCGACCCTCTGGTGCTGCGCCGCCCTTTATAGGAGCTCTCTTGCGAATACCCTTGTTTACTGGTTCGGCGGGTGGCAACCGCGGCAGGGAATCGCGCTCGGGATTTCCTTCGTCATCGATCCGATAGGCGCCGGACTCGCGGCGCTGGCGGCCCTGCTTGTTCTAGCGGCGTTGCTGTTTTCCTCGAAATACTTCGATACTATCGGCAACCTATACCACGTCTTGATGCTCATATTTCTGGCGGCAATGTGCGGCTTCGCGCTGACGGGCGATTTATTTAATCTCTTTGTGTTTTTCGAGTTGATGAGCGCTGCCGCTTACGGGCTTTGCGGATACAAGGCCGAAGACCCGGCGCCGGTCCAGGCGGCGTTCAATTTCGCAGTAACCAACACGGTGGGTGCTTATTTTGTTCTGATTGGAATCGGTCTGGTGTATGCCCGCACCGGCGCGTTGAATATGGCGCAGATGGGCCGCGTGCTCGCTCACGGAGCGAGCGATGCGCTTGTCGTAGGCGCGTTCACGCTGATCGCGTGCGGCTTTCTTGTGAAGGCCGCCGTTGTACCATTCCACTTCTGGCTGGCGGACGCACACGCCGTTGCGCCAGCTCCGGTCTGCATCTTGTTTTCTGGGGTAATGGTCGAACTCGGCCTGTACGCGGTGACGCGGGTGTATTGGACCATTTTCTCCGGGCCGCTCGGGAATTCGGCGCCGGCCTTGCGCGCGATCTTCGCCGTTCTCGGAGTTATCACTGCTTTGGGCGGAGCGGCCATGTGTTTCTCGCAGCGCAACCTCAAGCGGCTCCTGGCATTTTCAACCATCAGCCATATGGGTGTCATGGTGATCGGCTTCGGCTTGTTGAATCCCGAGGGGCTCGCTGGGACAGCGCTCTACGTTCTTGGCCACGCGGGCGCAAAAGGCGGATTGTTTTTGTGCGCCGGCATCGTCTTGCATCGGTGCGAGTCCGTCGACGAGAGGGAGCTGAAGCTGAAGCTCGCACCGATGCCGTTCATAGCGGCCGCGTTTCTTTGCGGAGCGGCCGCGCTTGCTGGAACGCCTCTATCCGGTATCGCCGCCGGAGCAAGTCTGATGCGCGAAGGCGCGCTGCGCGTGGGATACGGATGGATTGCCTGGATCGTGGTGGTTTCCGGGATGGTAACGTCTGGAGCCGTGTTTCGATTCCTTGCGCGAACCTATGCGGGATGGGGATCGGAAGAATCGGAAAATGCAGCCGAGGGTAAAATTGAAGATCGCCCGGATACCAAAAAAGGGCACGCCCAAACTTCCGCGGTTATGTGGATACCCGCCATGGCGCTGGTTGCGGGTGGGCTCTTGATGGGCATGTTGCCCAATCTGCAAAGCGTCGCTCTCGGCGCCGCCGTCCGGTTTGAGGATCGAACTGGTTACGCCCAACGCGTGCTGGAGGGCGTTCCTTTCGTAACTCCCGCTTCCTTCGACGGGAAATTGTTTGATGAAGGCGCTGGGATCATGGCGCTCGCGGGTGGTATAGCCTTGGCCCTGGGCTACCTATTATGGGAGCGCGGCCGGCGAGTGCTGGATGCAGTCGCCTCGCCCTTGCGGATGGTGCGCGACCTGCATAGCGGCCATGTTGGAGACTACGTGACATGGTTGACGTTTGGCGTGGCCACGTTTGGCTTGCTTGGATTGCTGTTCCTGCGCTCTTGATACTGCCAGTAGAATGAAACGGCTTTTCGCGGTTAAACTCCAACAAATGATGGTTTCTACGTGAACAGCCCTTTGCAGATCTTCGGATTGAAGCTTGTCGGCGCAACCCCTGAGAATGGGCGAAAGCTGTTGTTGACTCTAGTCTTCCTCAGTGCCGCATACGGAGTGAGCCGGTTACTCCGGTTCCTTTCATCTCTGCTTTTCCGGCACGGCCGCAAAAACCAGCGTTTGGACTTTTGGGTTCAACAGGCAGTCAGTCTGATTACGTCGGTGTTGATGATCGTGGGATTGCTGTCGATTTGGTTCAACGATCCGGCTCGGCTTGGGACAGCGCTGGGATTCATGACGGCGGGGCTGGGGTTTGCGCTGCAAAAGGTGATCACGGCCATCGCGGCATACTTCGTTATCCTTCGTGGAAAAACATTCAACGTCGGAGATCGTATACAAATGGCGAGCGTGAGAGGCGACGTCATCGCCTTGGGGTTTATCCAGACCACGATTATGGAAATGGGGGAGCCTCCCGGAGAACAGGGCGATCCGCCGTCTATGTGGGTCCGCGCCCGTCAATACACGGGACGGATCGTAACGATCACCAACGACAAGATTTTCGATGAACCGGTCTACAATTACTCGCGCGAATTTCCATTTCTCTGGGAAGAAATGTCGATTCCAATCTCGTACAAGGACGATCGGCGCCGAGCCGAGGAGATCATCATGACCTCGGTTGGCCGCCATCTAGTGAATATCAAGGAAATCGGTGAACAAGCCCTCCAGGACCTCGAGAAACGCTATTTCATGAAACGCGGCGAAATGGGCCCGCGTGTTTATTACCGCCTTACCGATAACTGGGTGGAGATGTCGGTAAGATTTCTTGTGCGGCCGGAGGGCGTGCGTGAATTAAAGGATGCGATCACCCGCGATATGCTCGAGGCGCTGGATCAAGCCGGAATTGGGATTGCATCGAGCACCTACGATGTTGTCGGGATGCCGCCCATCAAAGTGCAGATTGCAGAAGCTTCGTCCAGGCCTCTCAAATGAAGGGCACGTCCTCGATAACATGGAATCCTCTTTGTGAATCAATTGGCACAAAGATCGTAGAAGTCGAAAACCTGATCCGTCACGACAAAGCTTTCGCGCTTCAGCCGGAAATCGCACGACAATCGGTTCCCCCCATGACTCCCACCTAGGGCGCATAGGGCTTGGGCACCGATCCGGATCTCCCGCAGCGCATTCGACCCGCGTCCCGGTGCAGTGATTGGCGGAACAGCCGAATCGTCGAACTTGTCGAACTGGTTGAAGCGATCCGTCTTGGGCGTCTCATATTCCCAGCGAACTCCTCAGTTAAGTGTCAAACGTGAAGTCAATTTGTAGTAGTCCTGCAAAAAGAACGCTCCGCATTTGGTCATCATGGCGAGCGAGGGCGCCGGCGCAACTTGCCCTTCGGGAATGTCGAGGAGGAAGGTCGCCAGCGCGGCCCCCGCGGCGGAACTCGCCGCCCAGCCGAGGAACTGGAGGTCAGACTATCTCTCGAATCTTGTCCTTCATAACGGTCTTGAGGATCTTCCAGCCATCCTTCTGCCCTTTAAGCAGGGCCTCGCTGAACTTGATGAACTGGTCGGTGCTGACATTGCCGGGGCAAGGGGGGCTCATTCGGATCGACTACGGCTTGAACGACCGCCGGGCCTTCGTGTGCGAGAGCGCGCCGCAGCGTTCCCTCGGCTTCGTGCGGCTTTTCAATTGTGAAACCGGTGGCGCCGCAGTTCATCGCGACTCCCGCAAAATCGATGGGCTGCAGGTCCACGCCGTAGTCTGGACTGCCTTCGAGAACTATCTGCTCCAATTTGATCTGGCCGAGTGTATTGTTCTTGACCACGATGAGATTGGCGACCTCTAAAGAACATCGGTGACGTAGTCATCAAGAACCGGCATGCTATACCGACCATCAGTATAGTAAATGTCGGCTGATTGAGACGCACGGGCGGGAGATGTTATGTTCCAGCAGTTTTGTTTTTTTGAAAGGGAGTACGCCTAATAATAAGGGGAATAGAAATCGTCAGCGTCCCGGTTCGCGACCGGGATGCGGCCTTGAAGTTCTACACGGAAAAACTTGGCTTCAAGGTGCTGACCGACCAGCCGTTCACGCCGCATCAACGCTGGACCGAGCTCATCATACCGGGCGCGGAATCCCGGGTCGCGCTCTTCACGCCGGAAGGACGCGAAGCTCGCATCGGCGGTTTCCAGCCTGTGACTTTCTGGTGCGATGACATTTTCGCCACGGCGAAAACCCTCAAGGCAAAGGGCGTCGAATTCGCCGCCGATCCGAAGAAAGAAGATGAAGCTCGGTTGCCGACCTTGGTTCGTCGCGAAGTCCAACAGAAAACTTGCGACTGGTCCAAAGAGTTCGAAATCGTCTCACCGAGAGGTCCGCCAGTAGCCCGGCCGACCAGGCCTCTACATCTTTTTCATCTCGAACGACGGCGTCTACAGTGGGCCAGCCGGCGGCATCGCCGACAAA
The DNA here is from genome assembly GCA_963698105.1 of Bryobacterales bacterium. Lineage (GTDB taxonomy): Bacteria > Acidobacteriota > Terriglobia > Bryobacterales > Bryobacteraceae > Palsa-187. Next base: position 678,077 of record CAVOPN010000009.1, on the reverse strand, counting down.
CCAGCCCAAGCCACTAATGCGTCCGTGCAGCTCCCTGTCCGCGGCCGGTTCTTCACCAACGATCCGCCGCCCCGTCGCTGGTAGTTGGAGTCGCGCAAACAAAGCCTGCAAGGGCCCGAATAGGTTACGGTGGATTATAAGCCCGCATGTCTCCTATCAACCTCTTTCAACCGATTACTATCCGTGGTGTGACCCTCAAAAATCGTATCGTCGTTTCACCCATGTGCCAGTACTCTTCCGAGGACGGGATGGCCGATGATTGGCATCTTGTTCATCTGGGCAGCCGCGCGGTGGGCGGCGCGGGTCTCCTCTTTGTTGAGGCGACAGCGGTCACAGCCCAAGGGAGAATCACCCCGGGCGACATGGGCATCTGGAGCGATCGCCACATCGAACCGCTTGCGCGGATCGCCAGTTTCATCGACCGCATGGGCGGGGTGGCCGGAATCCAACTCGCGCACGCCGGTCGCAAGGCGAGTTGTCGCGTGCCGTGGGAGGGCGGCGGGAGACTGACGCCCGAAGAAGGAGGCTGGGAAGTAGTCTCACCTAGCGAGATTCCGTTCCGCGAGTCCGACCCGCTGCCTCACGCGCTCACTCTAACTGAGATGAATGGGATCATCGACGCATTTGTTGCTGCAGCCCGCCGGTCGATCGAGGCTGGATTTCGTGTCATTGAAATTCATGCCGCCCACGGATATCTATTGCATTCGTTCCTTTCGCCTTTGAGCAACCGCCGCGCCCACCCCTATGGCGGAAGTCTGGAAAATCGAATACGCTTCCTGTTGCAGGTTGCCACGGCGCTTCGCCACACCATCCCGGCTGATATGCCGCTGTTCATTCGAATCTCCGCCACGGATTGGGTTGAGGGAGGCTGGGATCTCGATCAATCTATCGCTCTCGCGCGAGCGCTGAAACCTGTCGGTGTGGATCTGTTTGATGCGTCGAGCGGCGGGAACGTACAGAAGGCCGTCATTCCGGTCGCGCCAGGGTACCAGGTCCCCTTCGCCGCGGCGATTCGAAAACAAGCCGATATTTCAACAGCCGCGGTGGGAATGATCACCGAACCCGCTCAGGCCGACGCCATCATCACGTCGGGACAGGCGGATCTGGTTTTTTTGGCGCGCGAAATGTTGCGCGAGCCTTATTGGGCGCTCAAAGCTGGACGAGCGTTGGGGCAGGATCAGAAGTGGCCAGTCCAATATGAGAGGGCGAAGCCCTGAGGGACGGTGTGTCACCGCCGGGCGGATTCGCGTGCGAACAAAGGCCACGAAATTTTCGTAGAAGAAGCAGATGAAGTCCTACGACTGGGCATGGGTGGAAACGCAGGTCGATCAGACTGTGAACGTTTGGCACGACAGCGCGGGTGTATCGGTGCCTCCAGCACGACGGTACAGTCTGGAAGAGCAACGAGTCAATGAAGAAGCCTACGATGAAGCACTGTTGGAGGTTGAGAAGCCTTACGGCCGCCGCCCATCTCCGGGAAGGAACAGACCCTCACTCAAGATCGCATTGTCGCCTCCTTCGCCCGCTTCTCCGCCAACGCTCTGGGCTTGGACACGAAAGCGACCGAGTTGCTCACCAGCGGATTCCTGCCGGTCGGCACATCGCTGGCTCGATGGGCACGCCGGTTCGACCCGGACTTGAGTATGACTGGCATCATCCAGGCGGCGCGCAATGCGTGGACCGCCTGTGGGTTGCAACCTCTACTGGGTGTTCCTTTGGCCCTGACGCCCTCCATTCTCGGATACAGCTTGCTCTACCCGTATAGCGACAATCTTCTCGATGACGAGGATATTTCGAACGACACAAAGTTGAAATTCAGTCGCCGTTTTCGCCGGCAGTTGCTAGGCGAAAAGCTATCTCCCGAAGATTAGCGAGAACGCAGTGTGTGGGCTCTGATCGGTTTGATAGAAACGCAATATCCGCGGGCTCATTATCCGAATGTCTTTGAGTGTTTGCTTGCAATCCATCGGGCTCAAGAACAGAGCGTCGGACAAGTCCACGGTCCTAATTCGCATTCGGAAATCGAGTGTTTGCGGGTGAGCTGCGCCAAAGGAGGAAGCTCCGTGCTTGCGGACGCGTGCCTCGCTTACGGCTCCCTGACGAATCAGGAAAGCTGCTTCGCATTTGAGTGGGGCGTGTTGTTGCAATTGGGAGACGATCTGCAGGATGTGCGCGAGGATCTACGGCGCCGGTCGATGACCTTGTTTTCTCGCACGGCGGCTGGTGGCCGGCCGCTGGACGGGCTCACAATTCAACTCTTGAGATTCAGTCAGCATGTCGGGAAGAGCATGGGAGAGCTACCCGACGGGACGGCTGTTTTCAAGGAGCTTCTGGCGATGAGCTGGAGATCGCTTATCATTGGGGCGATGGCGGATTCCCGCGAGTTTTTTTCACCTGACTTTCTGCGCCAGGCAGAAGAGTTTTCTCCATTCCGGTTCGATTTTCTTCGCACTCGGAAGGACAGAATAGCGAGCCGGCAAGGTCTCTACGCTAAACTGTTTGGCGCCTTTCTGCAATCTAACGAGAATTTCGACAGCTTGCCGCTACCAATCAAGTGGGACGAACGGAACGTTACAATCTCGCGCGAAAAGGGGCTACACGAAAAGTCCAATCGGCGCTGAAAAGTAAAGACGCCGCCGGTTTTCGGTCCCGGCGGCATAGTTGAGAGGATAGCAGTAGTTCCTATTTGGTGCTGCGGTAGACGCGCTCGCCCGCGTCGTTCTTCGCCGACTCGATCTTTGACTCCGTGGTTCTTGCCGGCGGTTGAGATGAACCCGCGCACGCTATGCGCCTGCCAGTCGGTGGCTTTCATGATCCCGGCGAGCGTGGCACCTTTCGCGCGGGCGATCATCTCCGGGATCTTCGCGCCCTTGCTCTCGGCACGAGGGGCGGCCTTCTTGGCGGCGATCGGCTTGGCGGTCTTCTTGTTGCCCTTCGCGCCAGCCTTGGCTGCCTTCTTCGGCGCGGCCTTGGCTTTGGAGCCCTGCTTGGCACCCTTGGCGGTTTTCTTGGTATTGGGCGCGCCCTTCTTCTGGTCGGCACCCTTCTGGCGAGAGCCTTCTCCGGCGCGACGTGCGCGCCGTATGCCGCAACGGCGGCGGCTTTGTCGGTAGCGGTGGTTTCTGCGGTCGTCATTGCGGCGAGGCGCTTGCCGTCCGGCGAAAGCGCGGGATTGGTGTAGACCGCGTCTTCGCCGACCGTGCCGACCTTCCTGCCCTTGCGGTCGTACCAGGTAAGTTCCGTCGATGTTGGCGGAAGAGCCCGGCGGTAGGCGAGCACTCCGTTTTGGGAAACGGAAAATGCCCCGCCATTTGTGCCGACCGATTCGGCCGGCCAGATTAGCCATCGTGCACTATAACTTGGGAATGGGGCCGCCTATTTGAATGTCGTGGCGGAGGCGATACCGATTTCTCCTAGCGTTAGGCCGATGTCGATGCCGCTCGCGGAGAAGGGAAGGTACGTGTCGTTCTGAAGTTGGGTGCTGCCGCTGCCGGAGGGGAGAGCGGACAGAATATACGGCGGGACGGTGAACTTTCCGTCGCTCACGGGCGCCCAGCAGACGAAGGCCACTTCGCCGGCCGTGTTCGTGGGGGTTGCAGGGGTGCCGATGAATCCGGTGATCAAAACCCAACTGTTCGGATTTCCGCCAGTCCAGGTCGCCGTGAAGCCCTGCGCCCGGTCGATAGAAGCGGCGGCGGCCCGGTTCGTCCAGCTAAACAGGGGATTCGTGAAGGTGAGCCTGGACGTGAAGGTGCCGACGTCCGCTCCACCAAGACCCCCGAAAGTGAAGGTCCCACCCGACTGGGGAATCGCCCCGGCGGTCAGGTTGGAATAGTAGGCGCCTTTGATTCCGGGCTGCGTGGCCATCGACAGCGACAGTCCGTTGGGACCGGCCAAGCTGACACCGCCTGGATCGAGACCGGTAATGGCTCCGCCTGGAGGCGGAACGCCGTACTTCACAATACAACCGCCGGGCGAGACCGAGTTGGTGGGTCCGAAGACGCCAGTGTAGGATTCGAACGCGGCGTCGGTGGCGGTGCTTACCACATTCGTAGTGCTGGTACTTTGGGTGATGGCGACCAATCCGGTGCGTAGAGTTTGCTGGCCCGGAGGCGCGATCTGGTTGCCGTGGAGTCCGTTGACAGGGTCGTAACACGGGCCGCCACCCTGATTGATGGGGAGTGTCGCGAGATTACTGAGCAGCCCCCCGGAGACTGCCGCGAGCGAAATCCAGCAGCCGTTGGGCGCATTGGCCGGTATGGTGACATTGATCTGGTTGACTCCCGGGTAGCCGGCCGAGCCTTGATAGAGAATCGTGGCCGGAATGCCGCCGATATAGATTTGGAGCGACGTGTTGACTGAGTGAGGCGTTGCTGTGTAGGTGGTATCGCTATCGGCGGGGTCGGCACCAAGGCCGGTGGTCCAGAGCACGATGTTTTGGCCGGGGGCGCCGGAGTTGTTGTACGTGAGAACGGCGTAGCTGACGGCGTCGGTGGCGACTCCGGAATTGGTGAAGTAGGTATTGATGCCGAGCGCAGTCGGCACTACTGTAAAGGCGAAGGCATTGCTGGCGACACCGTTATAAGTGACTGTCAGGATTGCCGATCCGACGGGCGTTGCGGCGGGCAGCACGGCGGCAATCTGACCGGGACTGGTGTAATAGATGGCCGGATGCATCGTGACGCCGCCGGCGAAGACTGTGATACCGGCTCCGTTCAGAGTGAGAGGGAGCCCTTTTGTGCTGTCCTGGAGCGTGGGCACGCCCGCGTCAGCCAGGCCCGATCCAATGACGATGAAGATGCTGCTGGGAGCGATGCCGGCGTTCGGAAGACCCGCGGGAATCAGGCTGGAGTTGTTCACAACAGCGGTGATGGTGGGCGGTCCGGCATTTCCCGATCCAGGGCCGGCGGCGACGCCGAAGGTGGTGAACTGGAGGGTGATCGTAGTCGAGCTTGTGGCCGTCACGATGATCTTGGCCCAATGGCCGCCGTTGGTGTGCACGCCAATGACGTCGCCCACATTGAGTTTGCTGGGAGGAATTGTCGCATTGGAATAGCCAGGGACGAGAGAGACGAGAAACACCGAGATCGTCCCGAATTGAGCGATGGGCCAGTTGGTATAGATATTGAGCGCTGTCGCCTTTCCTTGCGGAGTGATGCCGGAGGCGGTCCACTGAATGTCTCCGCCGGAGCCGCTGACGACGCCAGTTTCAAGGTCGATTGTATTGCCGGCGGTGAGGAGGTTGGTCTGATTGAGGTCGGCCATTAGGGTAGCCGGGAAAAAGAGGGCCGGGAGCACCAGCGCACATGAAACCAGCATTCGCATTAGTGGATCTCCGTTCTTTTCCTTCGTGCTAAGGGCGGCCTCAAGAACTTCCCGCGCAGCCGAAGACACGCCAATTTCCTAGAGGCTACCAGAGTAGCTGGTACACTGAGCGGTTTGCGGGATAGCGAACTCACCAAACCACTGGGATCGCGAGGATATCGGATGTACCGGCATGAGATCCATGAGAGGGCGATCACGCGGATCGCCGCTTGGTCGTTTTCATAAAGACGGCCCATAAAAAGGAATGAGGATCGCGAGCCGTTACTTTCAAAATTCCGCGAACAATGTTATCACGACCAAAGTTTTTTTGAACGAAATTGCGTTGCCCGTGTCGCGCCACTTCCGGCGCACGCGTGATCGAAGACCCGAATCACGGATCGCCGGTTTGAATGGTATAACTTGCTGTAAAGCTCTCCTCAGCTAGACGGGCTAACCTCCTGGAACCCAGATCCGGCCAGCCGTCACCACCTCCGCTCGGCCCGGCAGCGGCAACGGCGTCCGGACTTGGGAAAGAAGGCGATGCCCTTGTAACTCATCCGATATTGGTGGTTCTTGCCTTCACCGGGTTTTTCTAATGCGAGATTCAGAGGGGTCGCACGATACCTGTCTTCACCGATTTCCGCGGACTCTGTATCCGGACGTTTATGAATGCTTACTTGCCATCCACCGGGCTCAGGAACAGAGCGTAGGACAAGTTCACAGTCCTGATCCACAATCGGAAATCGAATGCCTCCGGGTGAGTTGCGCCAAAGGAGGAAGTTCCGTATTGGCGAACGCCTGCCTCGCTTACGGCTCCCTGACGAATCAGGAAAGCCGGTTCGCATTTGAGTGGGGCGTGCTGTTGCAATTGGGAGACGATTTGCAGGATGTGCGCGAGGATCTACGGTGCGGTTCGATGAGCTTATTTTCTCGCACGGCGGCTGCGGGCCGCCCAAGGGACAGCTCATCGAAGGAATGCCTATCGTCCTGTATTGGGACCCCGAAGATCCCAACTTTGTCTACGAGATGGATGGAATATTAGAGCGTCATCACGCGACGGGAACATGGATGGCGCGGCCTCGGGTGGCTCGGACCTATTGATCAACGCCATCGAATTCTCTGCGTTGGAAACTGTGCATTTGATGCCTCTCGGACATATCAGTTATTCAAAAGTCTACGATTTGGACATCAGCGCACTTCTAGAATATTCAGACAGCGCTGATTGTCAAGTTGCGTAGTTGCTGCGTCCAGGCGAGGCGGATCGCTTTGGCGTCGTGCTGGCTCAGGAATTGGGCACCTTCTCTGGCTGGCGCCTAGCGACTATATTCAAGACGAATTTTGGCTCGGTCCAGGGGCTAGAGATGGAGGTCTGGCTTCCAAACCCCAAAGTTCCAAGGACGTTTGCTGAGGTTATAACTCATCTCAAGCGGCAGGCCGAGATGGCTCATGAAAAAGAAGTCTTGGCAATTGCGGAATCTACGCCGGGCGCGAGGGCAGGCTATAAGGCAGTGAGCCTTATTGACATAAATTTCCTAACCTACTCTGGCCCCGAGCCCCTCGTGACGTTTCAGGGGAGAATTTCACTCGAGGAGTTCCTGCATGGGAACGCGCAAATGCAATCCTCCCGCTTAGGACGAGAACATACGGTTGCGCCGAGATTGGCCTGGGTACTACTGTTGTCTGTTTAAGTTTGACGCCTTTATCATTCCTCCAGAAGACGAGGACCTGCAGGATTTCGTGGCGGAGAAGCGTCGTTCGCTCATGAGAGGGATACGCTCGCGGCTTTCGCGATCCGTGAGGGAGGGGAAGCTGCCCGAAAGCGCCGATTGCGAGGCCCTCGCGAACCTTTGCCTCACGCTTCTCAGCGGCCTCACTTTTCGCGTCCTGGATGGCGCGACGCCAAATCTTCTGTTCCGATCCGTCAACGGACTCGGCTTTGCCCCTCGCCGGAGCCGGGCGAAGTCGCGCGCGAGAGTGGCCCCGAGACTTCGTCGCGAAAGAAATTAATGGTCGGCAGTGAAAATCAGAATAGCCCGAAGAGCATTGGCTCACAGAGTGACAACAAGCCGTCCGCGCCGCACCGGATGCTCCACCAGTTCGTGCGACCGGTTCGCCGCCCGTGGATGAACGGTACTCGTGTAATAGAAGACCCTACGATGGTGTAGCTCGCGGAACTGACTGCGCTGTTCGCCTTATATGCAACCGCATTGATCGCGGTTGTGCTGTTGATCGGAATCGGCCCGCTGTACAGACTTCCTAACGACTCGCTCGGCGCGCTCCCATCGGTCGTGTAACGAATCGATGCTCCTGGAGTCATTGTGCTGATTGCCACGTTTTGCGTCGTCGCATACGTACCCGCCGTCGGGCTGAACGTTGGAGCCGTGACCGACGATCGCTTCCGGTTGCCGTCGGCGGAAGACGGCAATAAGCAGAAGCACCCGCAAACCAGGTGTTCCGCCACAATGCCGCACATCTGGCGGACTTGGGACAACTCGCAAAGTGCTGCTGACGGAAGGGACAAGTCAAATCTTACGCACCCTGGCTCGCCACTTCCGTTTCCAACCTATCCGCATCCCGTGTTACACGTCACAAGGATTGGGCCAGATTGTAACCAAAGCGACCGCACGGAGTATTGTCACCGGGACGTATCGCCAGCGATTTTGCGAACTGGTGCGCATATTCATGCGTAATCTATACGAGACCCGCTGTGGGTGGCGGCAACAGAAACACGATAAAGAAACGTATGACGGATATACAAGAAGCGATTCGGCAACTGAAAAAGGCCCCGGGGTTCACCGCGACTGCGGTGATCACGCTCGCACTGGGAATCGGCGCGACAACATCCATTTTTACGCTGGTGCATCAGGTGATGCTCAAATCTCTGCCGGTCACCAAGCCTGACGAGCTCTGGCGCGTGGGCGACAAAATCCGCTGCTGCAACTGGGGCGGGTATACGCAGGACAATGATGGTGATTTCGCGCTTTTCTCCTGGGAAGCCTACCGGAATTTCCGCGAGCACACGCCCGAATTCACCGATCTGGCCGCGCTACAGGCTGGCAATGCCAATCTCGGTGTACGCCGCGCCGGATCGCAGGCTCCGGTCGATACCCGGAATGGAGAATACGTCTCCGGCAATTTCTTCCGCACCCTGGGCATCCAGCCCTGGATCGGCCGCCTCATGACCGATGACGACGATCGCGAGGGCGCGGCTCCAGTGGCCGTCATGAGTTATCACATCTGGACCGACAAGTATGGTTCAGACCCTTCCGTCGTGGGCGCCGCCTACCAGATCAACGGCCACGCATTCACCGTGATCGGGGTGGCACCGCCCGGTTTCTTCGGAGCCAAGCTTAGCAGCGGCGCGCCCGATTTCTGGATTCCTGTGGCTATCGAATCCCAGCTGGGCGGCGACCGGATCAAACGAGCCAACGCGAACTGGCTCGACATTATCGGCCGCGTGCGTCCGGGCGTTGATCCCAAAAGGCTCGAAGCCAAGCTCAGGGTCGAGTTCCTGGGTTGGCTCGGCAGTCATGAGTCCGATATGGAGCCCCAAGAAAAGCAGACGTGGCGACAGCAGACGCTCCATCTCATTCCTGGAGGCGCCGGAGTCACTGCGATGCGAGATCGATACGAGGAAGGACTAAAGCTTCTGCTCATCGCGGCCGGATGTGTACTGCTGGTAGCCTGCGGCAACCTGGCCAACCTCATGCTCGCCCGCGGATTGAAAGACCGTGCGCAAACCTCTCTCCGCGTCGCTCTCGGTGCTTCGCGCGTCCGCCTGGTGCGAAAGGCCCTGGTCGAGTCGACCCTGCTTGCCATCATCGGGGGGATTCTTGGAGTCGCCGTGGCATATGGCGGGAGCAAACTGATTCTCTATCTCGCGTTCCACACCAATGGCGGACCCGCGAACTACGTCCCCGTCGACGCCTCGCCGTCCGGGCCCGTTTTGCTGTTTACGTTCGTCATCTCGATCCTGACCGGCATCCTGTTCGGGATCGCTCCCGCCTGGATGACTTCGCACGTCGATCCGGTCGAGGCTCTGCGCGGAAGCGGCCGTTCCGTTCGGGGGGGCGGGTCCATCGCGCAGAAGTCGCTGGTGATCGCACAATCCGCGGCATCGCTCGTGCTTCTCTCGGCCGCCGCGCTGCTCGGACAGAGCCTGCGCAATCTCGAACACCAGAATTTCGGCTTCGAAACCGAGGGGCGCTACCTGGTCTCCATCAACCCCGGCCTCGCCAATTACAAGGCCGAACAAATGGAGCCGCTATACCGCCGCATTGACGAACGCCTGCTGCTAATCCCAGGCGTGCGTATGGTGGCGCCGGCTCTCTATGCGCCCATGAGCGGCGACAGTTGGAACGAGGGGATTCGCATCGCAGGCCGCCCGGAGCCTGGACCGAAGGATCCAACCGGCGCAGGCTGGGCGCGCGTAATGCCGGGCTTCTTCGAAACCCTGGCCGCGAAGATCGTGCAGGGCCGTTCGATCGAGGAGCAGGACACGCCCGCGACCCGCAACGTTGCCGTCGTGAACGAAGCCTTCGTTCGCCGCTTCTTCAAAGACCAGAACCCGATCGGCCAGCACTTCGGCATGAATCGCATCCAATACGCCCGGTCGTTCGAGATCGTTGGTGTCGTGCGCGACATGCGCTATATGACCTGGGGCTACAAAGATCCCGTCGGGCCCATGTTCTGGCTGCCCGAAACGCAAAGCCTCAAATACGACGATCCGCGATTCACCTCCTTCGACCTCGAATCCCACTTCCTCTACAACATCGTGATCTGGGCGCCCGGCAACCCTCCAGGCATGGACGCCGAGGTTCGCAAAGCTCTCGCCAGCATCGATCCTAACCTGGTCGTCTACAGCGTGAACCCTTATTCGGAAATTCTGGCCGGAGATTTTCAGCAGGAAAGCATGATCGCAAGCCTCACCACGCTGTTCGGCATGCTGGGCCTGGCACTCGCCGCCGTGGGCTTATACGGAGTGATGGCGTATAGCGTCGAACAACGCACCAGTGAGATCGGAGTGCGTATGGCGCTTGGCGCAGATCGCGGCAGCGTGGTCCGCATGGTTCTTCGAGGCGCCTTCTCGCAAATCGGAATCGGACTCGGTATCGGCGTCCCTCTCGCCATCGTCGCCGGGCGGCTCATGACGGAGCAGCTCTACGACGTTGCCCCATGGGATCCGCGAATGCTTACGATCGCGACTCTCTTACTCTGCGCCGCCGCGCTCCTGGCGTCCTGGATTCCAGCTGTACGAGCGGCAACAGTCGAGCCTATAGTTGCGTTACGCACTGATTAGAATCAGGCGCTTAATATAGAGGTTCCATCGAACTGACTTCGTTCTGCGCACATCAGGAGAGAGTTTGAGCAACGTCGCTAATTCATGTGATGCGTTCGAAGGCCTTCGCTCCCCTCCGGAGGATCCTCAGTTGCTGTTCCCGCTGTACCGAGGTAATGTTCAGGTGGCGATAATGCCGATCATCTTTGCCGATCGAGAGGTCGCGTCGCCGCTGAGTTCTTCACGAGCTCCAAAAACTGCGGCCGGTCACTGGACTTTTGTTTCTGTGCTTTCCGGTGTTCCCTTGCGTTGAAATTCATCCCAACGCCGGGCCGCGTCATCTTGGCCGCGGAGCGCGTGAGTGTACACATCCACCGTCGTTCGGATTGACGAGTGGCCGAGGCGCTCTGCGACTACCGGCAACGGCACGCCATCAGCCACTACATGCGAGCCGTGGCTGTGGTGCAAGGAGTGCAGACTCGCTCCCTTGGGAAGGCCCAGTCTGCGGAACAGCAATGACACTCCGGAAGATATCGAGTTCGGCCGGAGCAGTGTCCCGTCCCGGATTGGCGAATATCAAATCCAGGTCCGCGCGATAGTCTGGCCCATGCTGCTGGCGAAATTCATCCTGGCGCTTGCGGTGGCGTTCCAGAGCGGCGAGCGCGGATGCGGGTACTTTCACGTCTCGTGGCTTCTCCGTTTTCGTACCTTTTGAATTTCCAAATTCTGATCGCGCTCGGGCAGCGTCGCGACCATCTGGAATCTTTTCCACGTTCGCCGGGCTTCGCTGTCGTCGTGGATGCGCTCGACCTTGGGGGCTTTCACGCCGAGGAGCTCGTCGGTCAACATGCGGAGCGCGCCGGAGAGGTCGTCATCTTCCGCCGCTTGCTTCATGGGCATAGTCTTTCCAGCGGAACGTCACGTGGGTGTCGGTGAGATCGACGAGCCGATGATTGGAGATCGCGACACGATGCGTGTACCGGGCCAGATAATGCAGAACGTGTTCGGGGCCGCCGAAGGCCCCATGGGATCACCCGCGGCGCGCAATGTCGCGAACGCCGGACTAGAATGGAAACAAGTCGTAAGCATGAACCGCACCTTGCTCTGGATCACCGTCGCCGTGGTTCTGATGATCGCCCTGCTGTTTTACCGCTCCCGGCGAACGAATCTGAACGTCGATCCGCACGCCCGTGAAGAGATCGAGACATCGGTGACCTGGGCAGGATCGGTGGTGCTACATGGGATTTACGATCAGATCAGTTCCTATAGAACATATTGTTGGTCTTTTGGTTGAAGAACGTGCCCGCCTCAAAGCCGCGATTGAAGCGTTGCAGGGTGGGTCATCGGCGAGTCTCGAACGCGACCAAAATATCTGATTCGAGCCGTGCTGGTATTCGTCGCCGTTGCAACGGCGTATTAAGTTCTGAATGGTGAAACATCTCCGGCCCGCAAAGTTAGCGGGCACGGCGCGGAGTAAAAAGGATTCACGAAAGGGCCTCGGCGAACTGTGCGGAAAAATAGAACGCGCTGCCCTCTCCCACTTTGCTTTCGAGAATGATCTGGCCGCCCATCATTTGCACCAGCACCGAGGCGATGGTCAACCGAGCCCGGTGCCCCCGAATCTCCGGGTGCTGGAGCCGTCCGCTTGTTGGAAAGCCTCAAAGATCAGATCCAGTTTCTCGGGGGGAATGCCAACGCGGGTGTCGCGGACCAGAAAGCGGAGCGTCACCTGGTGGACATCGGTCGACACCTAGGAAACCTCGAGACGCACTTCTCCATGCTCGGTGAACTTGAGTCCGTTGCTGATCAGGTTGATCAGAATCTGCCGCAGCCGGGTGGGGTCCCCTCCGACTTTTTGAGGGACATTCGGGTCGATCTCGCACACCAAGTCCAGCTTCCTGCGACTGGCCATAACGGCTAGCGCCTTCATCACGCCGGGCGATGCTGTCTCGCAAATTAAACTCAATCCAGTCCAGCCGAAGCCTGCGGGCCTCGATGCGCGAAAATCGAGAACGTCGTTGATGGTCTGGAGCAGCGAATCGGCCGAGTTCTTCACCAAGACGAGGTCTTCGCGCTGGTCCGGCGTCAATTTGGTTTCGAGCAGCAATTCCGTCATGCCGAGAATGCCATTCATCGGAGTGCGGATTTCATGGCTCATGTTGTCCAAAAACTGGCTTTTGGCGCGGCTCGCCGCTTCGGCGGCTTCCTTGGCTTCGCGAATGGACTGCTCCGCTTGTTTCCACTCCGTGATGTCCTGGGCAATTCCAGCCACGCGAACCAGGCGCCCGTCGCGGTCGCGAAAGGGAAAGGCCCGGTCGCTGATCCATCGCTCTTTCCCTTCCAGTGTCCGGATTCGGTACTCGGCGTCGATTTGCTACCCCTGCATTTGTTTCTTAAACAGTGAATGCGAGTGTTCCCGATTCTCCGGCAGAATTGCGTCTGCCCAGGACATGGGGTTCTGATACAGACTTTGACACGTCCGACCCCAAATCCGTTCGTAGGCGGGATTCACATACAGCAATTCATCTGCGGAGGCATTCATCATCCAAAAAACTTCGCGAACATTTTCGGCGATCTGGCGAAATTTCTCCTCGCTTTTCCGAAGGGCTTCCTCCGCGAGCCGGCTCTGTTGCAAACAGCGCAGGGCCGATCTGGTAAGGTGAACTTTGACCAAGAAACGACCGGTACTATTCCGCGGGCGGCACTTCGAGGACGGGATCATCATACTATGTGTCCGCTGGTACTTGCGGTATTCCCTCAGCTACCGGGATTTGGAGGAAATGTTAACGGAGCGCGGCCTCTCCGTAGACCGTGTCACGATCTGGCGTTGGGTCCAGTGTTTTACGCCCATTCTGAATCAACGGCTTCGCCGCGAACTTCGGCGTCCCAATCGTTCCTGGCGTGTGGATGAGACTTACGTCCGCGTCGCCGGTCAGTGGACATACCTGTACCGAGCCTTGGATTCCGCGGGCGACACGATCGATTTTATGTTGTCGCCGAAGCGAGACTTCACGGCAGCCAAGCTATTCTTGCGTTGGCATTGTCGGGAAGCGGCGGGGTGCGGCCACGGGTCGTGAACGTCGATGGGCATCCCGCCTACGGCCGCGCGATTGCGGAGTTAAAGGATTCGCGCGATCTCGGGAGGCGTTGTCGCTGTCGCCCTTCACCTTATTTAAACAACATATTGAGCAAGACCACCGCTTCATCAAAGCGCATCACCGCTAGCCTCGGCTTCCGGTCGCCGGAAGGGGCATGGAGAACGATCGATGGCTAAGAGGCGATGCACATGATTCGGAAAGGGCAGGTTCGATGGCTGGACAAGGGAGACGTGATTGGGCAGCGCCAATTTATTCACACTCTCTTCGGCATCGCTGCGTAGAATTGGAACAACTATGCTGCCGATTGTCGTCGTTCCGCTATTTGCAACAGAACCGTTTATTCCGATGTGGTGCCGCCCGGTGAGGCGAAGTTTGCCAATCCTGCCAAAATAAATCGCGTCGGTAAGGAAGCCGCGGATCGACCGTCTTTACGTCATGCAAGATCTTCGATTCGCAATTCGTACCTTCCTGCGTACGCCTGCATTCGTGTTACGGTAGTTCTGACACTTGGCCTCGGACTCGGCTTGAATACAACGTTTTTCACGCTTTAATGCGGATATGCGGAAACAAATTGTCATATCCGCTGAATGGCTATAGCGTACTCGTCTAAGCAAAGAAATTACACAGAAACGGCGACCGCCGAAAGCCTCTCGTGTGGAAAGGCGGAACATAGAACCGATTTACGAAGAGACCGCAGAATGCGGATGCGGTCAATTGATTACGAGATGCACTACGTTCGCTGGGACTCCGTCAACACTTAGCTCAAGGTCCACTCCTCCCCTTCCGGCGAGCGTATTGGGCAGTTGAAGATTGATTTGATCAAGGCCGGGGAAGTCTCCCTGGGGGCCGGCGAAGAGGACGGGGTTGGAAAGTCCATCAATTGTTGCGGAAACGGCGTCCAGACTCGAGCGGCCTCGGATGCCAGTGCCGTAAAGAAGCAGGTATACGCTCGTGCCGGGCGCAAAAGAGATGGGCAGGTAGATACAGTTTTGGGGGGCTCCGCAAACCCCCACCGCCTGGACGGCGCGCGAGCCGTCGGCGGAGATGGTGAGGACCTGGGCCGCCGGCAAAAGTCCAGCTGCATCCTGCGTGAATAAACCTGGCGAAATTGAACTGACGGTTAGCGGGTAAGGAAGCGAGGTTCCGGCGCGGTTCTTTATCGTGAGGCTCGCGGGTCCGGTGGCAATGCCAGGAGGGACTAGAAAATTCATTTGGGTGTCGCCCGCGTAGACAATGGTCGCCGGCGTCTGCGACCCGGCAGAGTCAATTAACGTAATGGTGGTCGGAGGGTCGCCTGGCTTCGCTGCAAAATTTACTCCAAACGCAGCGGCATAGGAGGCTGGCGCGAGAGGGAGCGGCTTAAACGATGCTCCGTTGGTCACGACCGTAATGACGGGTAACGGCGAGTTCACGTTAAAATTCTGCGTCACAGCAGGAGCTGCATTGAAGTTCGCGGAACCGGCCTGAGTCGCCTGAACTGCCACGGTGCCCTTGGCTCCGGCAAGAGTAAGCGTCACGCCATTCAACGAGGCAGGCCCGGAAAGTAGCGTCAGCAAGACCGGCAGTCCAGAACTAGAGGACGCCTGCAAGTCAAAGGGAGGATCGGTTGTTAAGTGAGGGGCGATGGCGGCGAAAGAGATCGACTGGTTGGCTTTCGCGACGACGAATGTTTGATAAGTCGACGCGGCAGCAAATGTGGAATTACCAGGCTGCGTGGCAGTGAGGGAACAACTCCCTGCTCCTAGGATCGTCACTGTAGTTTGAGAGACCCCGCAGACGGATGGAGTGCTGGAGGTGACGACGACCGGTAAACCGGAAGTGGCGGAGGCGGCGAACTGAAAGGGAGCATCGCCGAACATGTGCACACCTATGGTTGTGAAGCTGATGGTCTGTGGAGTCAGCGGCGGAGAAATAATGAAAGTCTGGGTCACGGGTATGGCAGCAGAGTAGGCGCTACTCCCGCTTTGTGTCGCGGTGATGGAACAACTTCCGGCAGCCAGAAGAGTTACGACATTACCGGACACGGTACAGGTCGAAGGACTATTCGAGAAGAAGCTGACAGGCAGGCCGGAAGTAGCGGAGGCTGCGATGGGAAAAGGAGGATCGCCCAAGGTCTTCGGGGTTAGCGCGCCAAAAAAGATAGATTGCGCACTCAACGGATTGGTAATGGTGAAGGTCTGCGTCACCGGTGTGGCGGCCGCGTAAGAAGCGTTACCATCCTGCGTCGCAGTGATGGAGCAGAGCCCGGCGCTGACAAGTGTCACTGCGCTCCCGGAGACGGTGCACACAGATGTGTTATTCGAGCGAAAAATAACGGAGAGGCCGGAACTCGCCGTTGCGGAAATCGAGATCGGTGATGTGCCTAGCAAATTGTTTGGAATTCCAGGGAAATTGATCGACTGGCTCAGGAGGTCAACGATCACGGTCAAAGTCCGGTTCGGACTGCTTATTCCGTTCTTGTCGGTGACCTTCACCGTCAAGGAGAACGTGGCCGCCTGAGTGGGCTTTCCCGTAAGAGTTCCATCGGCGTTCAGCGTCAGACCGGGAACTGCGCCGGAAACCGTAGTCCAGGAATAGGGACCGATGCCGCCCACGGCAACCAGGTTCCCAGCATAAGCTGCGCCGATGAGTGCATGAGGCAGAGCGGTGACCGAAAAGTCGGGCGCAGAGGCGATGTTGCCGCTAAAGGCTTGCGTCTGGCTCTGCGTTTGAAACTGATTCGCATCCGTGACCTGAACGAGTAGTTGTAAGAGCCGGCACTTGACGCGGTGCCAGAGATGGTCGCACTGGATCCCGAGGAGAGCGCGATTCCCGGAGGAAGTGCTCCGTTGATCGTCCAGGCGAAAGACCCGCCGCCGCCGGTTGCGGTGCAGGACGTTGAATAAGGGAGCCCCGCTTCTATTGGTCCGCTTGTGGGAGAGCAGGACATGTTAAGTAGGGCAGGAAGCACGGTCAGGCTGAAAAACTGCCCGACATTATTCCCAAAGGCCTGGTCGGTTAGAGTAACACCCAACGAGAAAGTTCCGGGGTTGGCCGGGTTTCCCGTCAAAATGCCACTAGGACTGAGCGCGAACTGAGGGGGGAATTGGTAGGGAGCCCAAGTAAAGGGTCCGACTCCGCCGATCGACGTTAAGGCGACCGAATAGGGTGTGCCTGCGCGCGCGGGCGGCAAGGGATTCGGGGTGGTGATCCGAAGAGACACGGACGGCTCAATGAAAAGCCCGATGCTGTACTGCGCCGAAGCGCCGACGTGATCGGTTAGCAGGATCCCATACCCAAATGCTCCAGGCTGAGTCGAAATACCACCGACTACCGCCGTGTTCCCGTTGGCTTGCAGGGTCCAACCAGGGGGAAGTGTTCCCGAATTAACGAACCACTGGTAGGGCTGCGTTCCGCCCGATGCGATGCACACTTGCGAACTCGAGACGCTTACTTGCGGAGCGTTGGTAAAGTTGCCGCACGAAATTGCGAGTGCTTGGCTGAAGGCCGACGGAGCGAGGGATAGTAATGCGAGGGGAACGTAGAGAAAGAGATTGTTGATCGGTTTCCACTTAGGCAAAATGGATTATAACAGCTAAAACTGAGTACGTTGTGCTGGGTAGACGTGATGAGTTCCACGATGATCCGATCGGCCAGACCATCAGTAACGAGGTTCTGTTCGCGGAGCCGTCTGAGCCCCAGCGCCGCCGCTTCCATCGTGGTTTCTGCGGTGACGGTGAGGAGTGCTCGATGTCCTTGAGATCGCGGAACGTGAAATCCTGACGACAAGAAGCATGTCCTGGTACCTGCATCCCGCAGGATTCGATAAGCCCGGCCCATGACCTCATGATGTTCATGGGCGGATTTGACCCATCCTCCAAGATCAGGAACTCAAAAACCGACCGGCTTCCTGACCTTTCCTGTATCCGGCTGACAATTACGACGATCTGAAGCGACGGCTCGGCTCCATAGATTGCACCTCGATCGTGACGCGCTGGTCAAGGATGTCGCGGAGCGAGTGGCGCAGAAGGTTCCGCGTCGCATCCCCCAAAACTCGCATCAGGCAGACGAGCCGCTGCTCGTGACAATCAGGACGCATGCACTTGATTTGAAAGCGATTGAGGATTGGTTGCGGGGGACTGCAATGAACGCAAAAGTGGCTGTTCTACCCTCTCGCTTTCGGGTGGAGCGATATCGTGGCATAACTTCAAACTAAGTAGTCTGTTTTTATTAATTTTACAGCTCGGGCGGATTCAAAGCTGCCGGGCTCTTTTTATTTGTGAACAAGAACCAAAAAAGGCCACCGTTTGCCGCGGTGGCCTTTTCTATTTCCTGGAAGGAAGGAACTTTCTGACTGAAACAAAAACACAAAAACAAACGCTACGAAAGTGCAGATTATGCGACGCTCCGCCACAACCGGGCCGCCAGTGCTGCGCGTGTTGCGAGCCGACGTTCAGAGAATGGTTGGCAGGTAAGCGATCCCTACGCGCCGCCGCAACCCGGAGATGCCTAGCTGCCGTTGACCGGCCGCTCTGGGCGTTCCAGAAATCGCGATGAGGATGCCATTTGGGAAGTACAAGGGCATCGAGGTCGGGGCGCTGCCGGATGACTACATTGATTGGTTAATCGCGCTCGATGACCTTCGAGAACCCTTAAGGCCTGGCGTATTTCGCGAGGCTTCGCGCCGAAGCAATACGGTGTCTGTGCCATCGGACGGGTCTATCGCAATCCGGCTGAAGTTGAATGATCTGCCGCTTGCGAAGCGCTTATTCGATGCCGGCTAACGATAGTGGCGCGAGATTTCCACCCTGATCTGGGTGGCGATGTTCTGCGCATGCAGGACTTGAATTGCTTCGCTGAAAACCTTCGAGGGCAGTTTGCAGCGCTGGAAGGTAGCGTCCGATGAACGCGGCCACCGGCATGGACTGTATCGGAGTCGATCCGACAGCCAAGGACCTGGCGGCTCTCAACGCTCGCTGGATAACGCCCGAATTGGCTAAGTCAGCCACCATTCGGCGGGTCGACTCGGTTACCGGGCGTGAGATGGTGGGACGAAAGAGCGGCAATTTGGCCGGGCTCCTAATTCCCTTCGTGTACCCCTTGAGAAGCGGTTCACGGAATACTGCGTTCGCCGGGACGACCCGGATATTGAATATCGCAACGGCAAGACTAAAGAAGTCGGTAAGTACATCATGCCGCTGGGCGCGAGAAACCGGATTTACTTCCCTCCCGAAGCTACGGCGGATTTACTCTCTCAGACCGACGTTCCGTTGATCATCACCGAGGGTCAGTTTTAAGACGCTGGCTCTTTGGCGGCTGGCGAGGGAGGGCATAGACGCTGCGAGGTTTTTACCCGTGGGACTGAGCGGCGTCTCGAATTGGCGCGGGGTGATCGGAAAGGTGACCGGACCGACTGGCGGCCGAAGCGATGTGAAAGGGGTAATTAGCGACTTCGACTTGCTGCAGTTGAAGTATCGCCGGGTGATCGTCGCCTTCGACGCGGATGCCAAAAACAATGAGGACGTTCGAATCGCATGGGCCGAGCTTTCGAAGAAATTACGGAGCCGCGGCGCTGCCGTTGCATTCCTTGAGTGGATATCGCCAAAGGGAAGGGCATTGATGATCATCTGGCGGCAGTTGGACCCGATGTGGTTATGGAAGAGATCGCCGCTCTCGACTTCACCCGTCGTGATTGGCGGGCGAATTTGATTTCTAATCGGGAAGGCGAACCGCGGGCGTTTCTTGCGAATGCGATTACGGCATTGCGTGAGGCGCCGGATTGGGCGGGATGTTTAGCGTTCAACGAATTCTCGTTCAACACGGTTGCCGTTACAGCGCCGCCGTGGTGAGACGCGCCGTTGCCGATATGGACGGGCCACGCTGATATCTTGACGACCGATTGGCTTCAGCGTTACGGCATCTCTATTTCTGTCAAGGTAGCCGGAAGCCGTGGAAGCTGTCGCAGGGATCGCAGCTTTCATCCGGTGAAAGCAATATCTGGACCGCCTGGCATGGGACGGAAGGAAGCGGATTGGTGGCTTTCGTTGTACCTTGGAGTCGAGCCGAGCGATTACACGGCGGCCGTTGGCGGCGAATGGTTCACCGACGAAATCGCTGAACTGGGATCGAAGCACGCCGCGATGCAGTCGGCTGGCGTGTGGATCGTCGAGCTGGCGGCGCTCGACAGCATGAACCGATCCAAAGTCTCGAAGATTAAGGCCTTCATGTCCCGGTCAACTGATCGTTTCCGGGTGCCTTATGGAAGGCGCGTAATCGAGGCACCGCGTCATAGCATCTCGCCGGCAGAGCCACGGTACAGTGAGCCACGATGAAGGCCGCGGATATGAACCATTGTCGGCACCGTTATACGAGGCAGCTCCCGAAGCTCTCCTAGCCAAGGCCAGGATTCTAGTAGGGCGCCTTAACGCGATTCCGTCTTTCGCCACAGACCAAGCTAGATTGGTACACGATCAAGGAGGTGATTGTGACAATTCCGTTCTTCCGGTGGCTCGACTCGGTACTGGTTGATGTTCGATACGGGGTTAGAAACGTCGTCCGCGTTCCCGCCTTCTTCTTTGCAGTGGTCGCGACCATTGGTCCGGGGCTCGGCCTGAACGCCGCGCTGTTCACAATTTTCGACGCCTACTTCCTGAGACCGGTGGCAATTCGCGATCCCCAGAGTGTCTACGGAATTTTCTGGAAGACCGTCCGGACGAACGCAGGCTGGCGTCAGCACGGGGTGAGCCTGTCGGACATGAAGGCGCTGAGCCGACAGAAACAAGTCTTCGCCGATGTTCTGGCAACCCGGCGGTTTCAGACCACGGTGGACTCGAATCCGATGGTGGGCCAACTGGTGTCGGCGAACTACTTCACCATGCTTGGAGTCGGCGTCGAGATGGGGCGGCCTCTTTCGGAGGCGGATGCGGGCAGCTCTGTCGTGGTGCTGGGTTACGATGCGTGGAAGGCCAGATTTGGCGGCGACCCTCAAATTCTGGGCCGGAAGATCTACCTGCAAGGTTATCCGGCAGAGGTCGTCGGGGTCGCCAAGCCGGGCTTCACCGGACTCGGAAGTGTAAGCTGGCAGTTCTGGGCGCCGCTCGAATTGGGACCACTGATTTCCGGGGGCCGCATAGACGAAGGGTTGTCCGTGGTGGGCCGGCTACAACCTGGCGTGTCGTATCAACAGGCGTCGGCCGCGATGGATGTGTGGGCGGCGCAGTCGACTGCGGACCAGCCGCAGCCGGAGGGCGTGGTGCTGGTCACCCAGGCGACGAAGCTATCGCTCAAGTACGAGTTCCGTAAGCCAGCTCCTTTCTTCGTCGCCTTCGGGCTAATCATTTTGATTGCGTGCGCCAATGTCTCAACCATGATGCTTGCGCACGTCCTCGGCCGCCAACGTGAGATCGGCATCCGGGCTTCTCTGGGCGCGTCGAGATCGCGCCTGATCCGCCAGCTTTTGACGGAGAGCCTGCTGCTGGCGATGCCAGCAGCTCTACTCGGCTTGGCAATTTCGGTCGCGGCGCTGTCCGCCGGCCAGCGAGCGAATGTGGCGACACTGCCCACCGAGTTCGCCTTCCTTTTTCGCCTTCCCGATTTTTCGGTAGACTTCCGAGTGATCGGCTACGTGATCCTGGCTGGACTCGGATCGGCTCTGATGTTCGGCATGGTCCCCGCGGTTCAAATCACGCGTGCGAGTCTTACGCTGTTGAATCGGGGCGAGTTTGGCGCCGGTTTTCGTTCGTCGCGCTTCCGCAATGCCCTGGTAGTCGGCCAGGTCACGGTGTGCGTTCTTCTCTCCATCTGCGCGGCGATCATTCTACGGAGCCGGCAAAATCTGGCGAACCAGCACCTCGGGTTGGAGACACGCGGCGTGTACGATATTCGAGTGCCCGATAAGGTTCGGGAACGCGTCGCGAAGCGAATTCGAGAGGAATTGCCTGGCGTGGAACTAGCCGCGGCGGAGCGTTTCCCTCTGTATGGACGCCCGCGGACCATTTCGGTAACCCCCTCAGAGAACAAGATGAGTTTCGGTGCTGGGTACAACTTTGTCTCGCCCGAATATTTTTCCGTCCTGAAGATACCGATCGTAGCAGGGCGAAATTTCACCTCCGACGAGGCGCGCGCCGAAGGCCCTTCGGTGATTCTCAGCGAGGCGACGGCTCGGTTATTCTGGCCGAGCCGAAGTCCTCTGGGTCAGATCTTAAAAATCGCGCCGAGTGAATCGGAAGACTCGGAGAAGCAGCCGGCTTATGCGAACGCTACCGTTGTGGGCGTCGCCCGCGACGCGGTGACCGGCTTGGTCGGCGACGGCCTGGATCGCACCTGCATCTATTTTCCTACCCGTATCGAAGCGGCGGGTCCAGCGTCACTGGTGATTCGCACCGCAACAGCGGACGCGACCACCCTGCAATCGGTTAAAGGCGCCGTAAATCGCGTGGCTCTGGAAGCGGCCCAGCAGATAGTCCCGATGGACGAGGTGCTTCAGGGTCAGCTCTATCCTTTTCGCGTGACGTTCTGGATTTCCAGCGGCCTGGGCGGTTTGGCACTCCTGCTGTCGGTCTCCGGCATTTACGGAGTCCTGGCGTACCTAGTGAATCAGCGCGCCAAAGAATTTGGAATCCGGATGGCCCTGGGCGCCACACCGCGAGACGTGATGCGGGCGGTGGTGGGGCACTCTCTGCGAATGGCCGTCTGGGGCACGGTTTCCGGCACCTTGTTGGCGCTGGCAATTGCGCCGCTATTCGCTCATCAGCTAGAAGCAGTCAATCCTTACGAACCCACGGCGTATGGGGGCTGTGCGCTACTAATGTTTGGCGTCTCACTCGCCACGGCATTCTTTCCGGCGCGTCGCGCCGCACACATGGATCCGGCAGCTTCGCTACGCTGTGATTAATCGCGGTGAGCCGTCACCGATGTAACGAATCGTCTAATATCCAGGCGGCGTAAATTCGCGCCTTGAAGCGCCAGATGTTAAACATTAACGACCGATTTTCCGAGATGCTCGACCACTTTTACGGGTCGCCGGCAAGACCAGCCGGGAGGTTTCCCTGAACGGCTCTATCGAAAGTGCAGGGGGTCGCAGAACTTGCGTACCAGCGAGCTATCCGGAGTCGAAGGCGGCCTCCTCTCGGCCCCTATTGCGCCGACAATGAACTCGTCTTCCTCACCTATTTCACCACTTTACGTCTAATCGTATTCGTTCGCCGATGTACTGTTCTTGTTCGACAACGCGGGAAAGAAAAATGGTGAAAGTCGTTTACGCAGCTCCACCTGATTTGCATGACCAAATCGGCGAGATGCTTCCAGATCTAATGAGGTGAAACAGACAATGAGTATTCGCGGAAACTCAACTCGCCGCTCATTTCTTCAGACCGCCGCGGCAATGGGCGCCGTGGCAGCTTGGGGGCGTGCCGCGGAACGGCCGCCGGCAAAGTGGAAGGAACGCCGGGAACTTTTTCCGGAGGGCGTCGCATCAGGTGATCCGGATCATCACACCGTGATCCTATGGACCCGCGTCGCTGATCCCGCTGTCGACAAATTGTATGTGGAGGTCGCGGAGGATGAGCGGTTCTCGAAGATCGTCAGCAATGCCGCTACTCATGTCTCGGCGGACGCCGACTGGACCACTCGCGTTCTGGTAGGTGGATTGAAGCCGGCGCACGTCTACTGGTTTCGGTTCATGACGAAGGATGGCTCAGGAAGCCGGGTCGGCCGCACGATCACGGCGCCCGATCCCAACGATTCACGCCCCGTGCGGTTTGTGTTCGTCAGTTGCCAAAACGCGAATCAGGGCGCGCAGAATGCATATCGACGGATGATCTATGAAGACGAGCGCGCGCTAGAGAACGAACAGCTCGGATTCGTGCTGCACCTTGGCGATTTCATCTATGAGATCGTCTGGTATCCCGAAGACCGCAAGATGATGTACGACCGCCGCATCCGTGACGTCGTCCGGTATGCACACGGTGAGAAAATTGAGGACTTTCACATCCCGACGACGCTGGACGATTATCGCGCCGTGTATAAAGCGTACCTTCACGACCCGGATCTGCAAGACGCACGGGCGCGCTGGCCCTTCGTGCCGATGTGGGATAACCACGAGTTCAGTTGGCAGGGCTTTCAAGGCATGCAACGGTTCTCGGCAAAAGTGCGGCCAGCGCAGACCAAGAAGGTTGCCGCCAACCAGGCGTTCTTCGAGTTTCAGCCGGCGAGGATGGCGCGTCCCTCTTCGAAATCACTGGAGCGGTTCGATCCGCCGGCCGTGAAGGACACCCCGGTCACCAAATACGACGAGCACGGGCTTGGAGACGAACCGAACAATCTAACTGCGATTAACAGCCTTCGAGGATATCGCACGCTGCGCTGGGGCAAGCATGTGGATCTGATCGTCACCGATCAGCGCAGCTACGCCTCGGAGTACCGCGGTGCTTTGCCTCAGTCCGACCCCCTAGACGTCCCGGAGTTCCCCGGGCTCTATCCTGAAGAGGATTTGTATGCCTTGGATGCGGGGCAGCCGATTGCCGATTTCAAGGATGCGGCTCCCGCGAGGACGATTTTGGGCGCGACGCAAAAAGCCTGGTTCCTCGACCAACTCCGAGCATCCCGCGCGACCTGGAAGATTTGGGGAAATACCATCGCGACGATTCCAATGCGGGCGGATCCGCAGAATCTGCCGGAAGGAATCACGAAGAAATGGCGCGGCACCGGTTTCGCCGAGTTTGGCGGCGACGACTTCGGCAACGCGTTCTCAGAGCGCGGCGAAATCTGCGATTTCATTGAGCAGCATGGCATCACAGGGTTCGCAGTTATTTCGGGGGATCGCCACAGCTTCTGGGCGGGTCTCGCTGCGAAAGCGCTCCCGCCGAAAGAGTTCAAGCCGGTGGGCCTGGCGTTCGTTACTGGATCGCTTTCGGCTCCGGGAATGGTCGAAGCTTATGAACACAAATTCCCGAAGGACCATCCTCTCCGGGCGCTGTACGTTGCCGGAATCAACATGCTCCTGAAGCACGGCGTTCGATCCTGCCTGGAGTACGCTCGCAGCGGCGATGCCGCGAAAGCTCGCGAGCTATCGAATCCCGAGCTGGCGCCCCACGTTTCATTCGTCGATATGGGCGGACATGGCTACGCCGTGGTTCGCGCGGCGGCGGATTCGCTGGAGACCGAATTCGTTGGCATTCCGCGGCCGCTCGAACGAAGCGAGCGTGCGGATGGCGGACCACTGAATTACCGGGTGCGGTCGAGCGCGAAGTTGTGGAGGAAAGGGGAGAGTCCCAAACTCAAACTCGACGTTCTCGAAGGTGATCCGAAACTGTCGATTTGAGTTTCGGGACCGCTGCCGTTCGAGACATCCTCCTCGCGTTCGCGTTGCGGCGGGGTCGTTCTCCGTTAAGGCTACCCTGAGTGGATCGTCGACCACTCGGAGGACGGCGCGCTTTCTCTGATGGGCGGGATGTTTAAAGCCCAGAGAATGTTTCGGATTGAAGCCATCGGTTGTGAACGTCTCGCTAGTGGCGGTGTGTTTTGTCGACGGCTCCTTAGATTTTATTTTGTCCGGTCCTGCGGATCATCGAATATGACGGCGGTCCCGTCGCACTTCACCGCGAAGTAATGGGCTTCCGGATTAACGAGGTATGCCTTTCCGCAAATCAGTGCGGGCGGCGTCAGCTTGTTGATCCAGTCTTTGGGCGCACCCCGTAGCTGAACACGCCGCTTATATTGCCAGCGGTAACCGGATTTTTCGGCTCTGCGTCCCAGACGAGCTCATTGTCGTGCATGTTGTCCCAGCGATAAACGGAAATCGAGCTGGGGGATACACCGCCGGCCAGTGGGCATGCGTCTCCGTTCGACAGGCAAAGCTCGACGCTGCCGCCCTTTTTGCTGGCAGCCAGATGCAGGAGGAATACTGGCAGCTCTCCAACGAGAGGGCCAGGCAGCACGTCAGCAATGATCAAAAGGCCGATGTAAGTGCTTTTGGCCTGCTTGGGGTTGTCCTGTCCCTAGCGAGAACGATGACATGAATCTGCGGTGCGAATCTCCTGAATATCTTGAGGCGAAATCGGCACCCGCAGGTACGCTCGTACGGCAGTGAAAGGCTCGCGGATCATTTTATCGCCGTGCGCTGCCCGGTTACCGCTTCGACTCGGCACGATCGCCTGTTGCCTATATCGTCGGCAAACCCTACGGAGGTCAGACACACAACGGAGGTGCCAACAATCTCTTCGTGTTCCGCGCGATTCGCCAAGAGCACCCCGTTCAACGCGGCGGCCGAGTTTGCGCGAGTCGTATAAGGACTTTTGGAGGAACAAACCGGCCGTCGTTGTTCTTCACAGGGGGTATACCCTTTCCAAGCCGTTATATACTGCACCCATGACAGTGAGGATTCTCACGAGCGGTTCCTGGAAGATGACCCGAGTGTCGCGGACGGCATATTGGGTTTTCGTTGTTTCGAGCATACTGGCATCAGCTTTCACTGCAACGGCGCAGATCAATCCCGATCTGTATGCGGGCCTCAACTGGCGAAACGTGGGGCCTTTCCATGGCGGGCGAATCTCCTCCGTCACCGGCGCCATAGGCCAACCGGGGGTGTTCTATGCCGGCACGCCGCTGGGCGGCATCTGGAAAACCACCAGCGCCGGCGTCACCTGGTTCCCCATCTTCGACCAGGAGAAGAGCGTCGATAGTATCGGAGCCATCCAGGTCGCTCCTTCCAATCCCGATATCTTATATGCAGGCACCGGCGACCCCATTCAGGGCAGCCTCGGCAACGGCATGTGGAAGTCCACCGATGCCGGCAAGACCTGGCAGCACATTGGCCTCGAAGATACGGTGAAGATCACCAGCATCGTTGTCGATCCCGCCGATCCTGGCCTGGTGCTCATTTCCGCACTCGGCGATGCCACCCGCCGCGGCGGCGGTGTCTACCGTTCCACCGACGGCGGGCAGACTTGGACCAACGTCCTTAAGCCTGCCGACTACGATGGCGCGCGCGATCTCCAGTCCGCATACGACGTCCCCAGTGTTATGCTTGCCGCCACGCAGGGAACCGGCGGCGGTGGTGGCGGTGGCCGCGCTGGTCGCGGGGCGGGCGGCAAGCCGCCTCTTGTGTTCAAGTCCATGGATGAAGGCAAGACCTGGACCGAGATCAAGATTCCGCCCTTCTCCGGCCGCGTTTCGGTCGCCGTCGCCATGCATACCAGGGGTCAGCGAATGTACATCGTCGGCAATGCCATTGAACAGGGCTCGGGGCTCTACCGCTCCGACGACGGTGGCGCCACCTGGAAGCACATGGCCGGGAACGACCTGCGGATCGCCATGCGGATCAGCAATGGCCAGGGAAATTATAGCAGCGGCGTGTTCGCGGACTCGCAGAATCCGGACGTTGTGTACACCATGAGTACCGCCATGTACCGCTCGACTGATGGCGGCCTTACCTTTGAGCCGTTCAAGGGCGCGCCCGGCGGTGAGGACTACCACAAACTCTGGATTGACCCCACCAACGGCCATCGCATGCTGGTCGGCGCCGACCAGGGAGCGAGCGTCACGCTGGACAACGGCCGCACCTGGAGTCTCTGGTATACCGAGGTCATTTCGCAGATCTACCACGTCGCCACCGACAGCGCATATCCCTACCACATCATGGGTGCGCAGCAGGACACGGGCGCAGTAATGATCTCGAGCCGCGGCAACTGGGGACAGGTGAACTTCACTGACTGGAGCCCGGTGCCGTCGTCTGAATTCGGCATCGTCAGACCGGATCCTAAGAATCCAAACATCATCTACGGCGTTGGATATGGTCCGGGAGGAGGCGGCAGCGGCCTCATCAAGATCGATATGACCACGGGCCAGTGGGAAAACATGGCGCCCAACTTCGGAGCCGATCAAGACAAATACCACGCCATCCGCGATTTCGAGAAGAAATTCGACCTCGCGTTCGATCCCGGCGCTCTCTACGTTGCGTACCAGTGCCTGTTGGTCTCGCACGACGCCGCCCACTCCTTTACTGCCGCGAGCCCCGATCTGACCACCCCCAAGGGCAAGCCCCAGACGGCCTGCGGCACTGCGCCGCCGGAGTCACCATCGCCCCCGCAGCCTCCGCAGCCGAACCCCGCAGGGGCGCAGGCACAAACGGAGGCGCAAGGAGGGAGGGGGGGCGCCGGACAGACACCGGCGCCGCCCTCGATCGACGACTTCTCCCTATCCAGAGTCAAACGCGGTGTCATCTGGACGGTCAGCAGCAACGGACAGATCTACAACACCATGGATGCCGGCAAAACGTGGGCGAACCTCACCAACATCGCCGACGTTCCGGCCCACATCATCTTCAACACCATCGAGGCAGGCCACGATGTCAATACCGCCTTCGTCGCCGCTCGCATTGGCGCCGAGCGCGGCCAAACTTTGCCCCCCGATGTGAACGCCGACATCCCGCTCATCTGGCGCACCACCGACGCGGGCAAAACTTGGACCAGCATCGTCAACGGCCTTCCCCGCGATGAGCGCACCGGAAGCTGGATCAATAATCTACGGGTAGATCCCGAACAGCCGGGTTTGCTCTTCGCCGGATCCGAGACCACTGTGTACGTTAGCTTCGATAATGGCGATCACTGGCAGTCGCTGCGCCAGAACCTGCCCAGCACCTCCATCCGCGGTTTGGAGGTCCACATCGATCACCACCAGAACGACCTGGTGATCGCCACCTACGGCCGCGGCTTCTGGGTTCTCGACGACATCACGCCACTGCGCCAGATCGCGGCCAACGCCCAAGCTATCAGCGCATCGTCCGTCTATCTCTTCCAGCCCGAGGAGGCCATTCGCGCACGCATCAACAGCAACTGGGATCAGCCCTTTTCCATCGAAGTGCCCCATGCGCCCAATGTGCCTTACGGCGCGATCGTGGATTACTACCTCAGCCGCGAGCCCAGCGCGCCTGTCCAACTCCAGGTCTTCGATTCGAAGGGCAATCTGGTCCGCACCATGTCCAGCAGCCCGCCGCCGCCCATTGTGGACGCGGCGTATCCCCACTACTGGCTGGCCGCTCCAGAGACTCGCATCCTCTCAACGCATGTTGGTCTCAATCGCGTCAACTGGAACCTGCAGTATGACGACCCGCCCGCCCTGCGGCACGATCTCGAGAATCAGATGAACATGGTGGAGGGCTCGACCACCCCGGGCCCGCATGGGCCGCAGGTGATTCCCGGCGTTTATACGCTCAAGCTGAACGTAGAGGGCAAGGTCTTTACGCGCGACGTCACCGTCGTGAATGATCCGCGCGTCGGCGAAAGTCCCGCGCTCATGAACGCCCTGCGCACCCAAAACGAGCTCACTCTTCTTTCCGTTCAGGGGATGGAGCATAGCTTCGAAGGTCACGAGGAAGTGAATGCGGTGCAGGACCAGCTTGCAACCCTGATGAAGGGAAACCTGCCCGCCGATGTGGCCGAGCAGGCCAAAACACTTGCGGCCAGTCTGACCAAAATTGGCGGCGCCATGCCGGCCGGTGGCAGAGGCGGGGGCGGGGGTGGCCGGCGTGCGGCTTCTAACCCCAATGCGCTGCAATCGTTCTTCGAACTGAACAACGCATTCAACACCATGGTCAGCATGATGCAGGTCGGCCTCGATATGACCCCCACCCCCGCCCAGATCACCACCTGGCAGAAAGACTGCACCGACCTGAACCGTACCACGACTGCCTGGGAGGACGCCCTTAAACAGGTCACCGACTTCAATGCGATGCTAGTCAAAAACAACTTGCAGGAGATGAAAGTTACCCCCACCAAGCTCACCGTTTCGAGCTGCAGCTTTATGCCCGAACCAACCAAGAAGACAAAGAAGTAACTTCACTTGGCTCTCGCTCGGTGATGGCGTCGCTTTGCCCCCAAGGTGAGCGCCTAACGGCCTGGTCGCAGAAGTGCCCGGATCAGAGAGCGGTCGCCCACTTGGAGAAAGGGCGCCTTGAAAATCGTTCGAAGGTCAATCCGGTGAAGTCGTCGCGGGGCGTATCTGCAGCGGGAAGGTGCCCGACGTGGCTCATTAACGACTTCTTGGGATGCAATATAGGCCATTAAGCTCCGCGTACGATTTCGTCTACTGGTTTATGCAGGAAACGATTATCAGCGATCCGAATTCAAAAAATGGCTCACTGGCCTATTCGCTCGATCCGGTGGGAAACCGGCTTTCTTTGACTTCCAGTTTGCCGGGAATTCCATCTGCCAGTGAATCCTACGACACCGACCATCGCCTTACCACCGATACGTACGACCCCAACGGAAATAACTTAACGTCGGGCAGCAACACTTATGCATACGACTTTTTGAACCGATTGATAAGCATGAACTTGGGCGCGGTGACGATGGTGTACGATGGAGACGGGAACCGTGTGGCGAAGGGTTCGACGCAGTATCTGGTGAGTGAGGTGAATCCAACCGGCTTGCCGCAGGTAATGGAGGAAATCGTGAGCGGCGCTGTGCAGCGTTCATACACCTACGGTCTGATGCGGATCAGCGAAATCCAGCCCGTCCGCGGCGCCTGATGAGTTCGTTATTAGGCGAACATCGCCGTGGCCATCAAAGCTGTAGAAGCTCGGAGTCCACGTGCCGCGTGACCGATAATTACGAATACGATTCGTACGGCAATTTTCTGGGCTCGACCGGCTCGACGGCGAATGTCTATTACTATCAGGGCCAGCAGTTCGATATTGAGACGGGCCTCTATTATTTGAGGGCTCGCTATTACAATCCGGTCACGGGTAGGTTTTCGAGCACGGATCCAGTCACGGAGAACCATCCCTATAGCTATGCAGGTGCTGATCCTATTGACAAGGATGACCCGACCGGCACGGAGTTGGCATTCATCTCGATTGAAGCTCAATTACTAACGGGCCTCGCGGCCCAGCTGACACCGAGCGCGCCACTTCGCACCAACTTTGGACTGAAACGGACCAGATGACACGCCTGAGCCCTCACGGCAAAGTCGTTGTGCTTTCAGATGGCAGGTTCGCGGCCGCGCGAGGCGGCAAAGTCATCGTTGGAGGTCAAAAATGTGTCGTGACCATGTAGCTGCCCTCGGCGGAAGAATCGGCGCGCGCTCTCGGTTTCCGGATCCTTTTGAGCAGCGTGGCGAGGTACATTTTGCCGAGCCTCAAGCCATCGCTTTCGAGTCGGGACTAAGCTCTAGCAGTTAGATGTGTGGAGTGCCCGAAAGGCGCCGAGCGTGCCGACGGCATTCGAAACTTCACTTCGATCATTCCACTCAATGGTTTCCACCCCAACCACATAGCCGGCGGACCCGGGGTGGCAGCGCCTTACTTCACCAACAATTGCATGATCGCCGCAGTCAACGAATTGTTGTACCAACGAACAGTTCGTTCCCCATCGTGATCTTCATACCTTTGGCCGAAGCGTTCACAAATCTGCCCGCGTAAGAAGTATCATTCCCGTTTAGTAGAGTAACGCGCACTGGAGCGTCCAGGTCTACACGACTTGCGACTCGATGGCCACTCTGCTGACCTCCGCTCTTGGGGGAAGAACTGTCCCGAAGCGCACTTGAATCTCTTTGCCTGCCCATCCGCACCCCTTCCTCTTGCAGTCGTAATAATCCAAGGATGTTAAACTCCTGAACCCAATCGGCGGAATGTTTCTCTGAGCAGAAGTGTTTGAATCGCAAGCGTTGGAATACAGAAAGTCCTTGCTCGCATTCAAAGCAAACTGGACTGGCTGTCTTCACTGCGCTTAGCCAAGCAAGGCAATGGCCAGATTGAACCAAGCCGCATTCTCGTCTCTACCTACGCCATTGGCGCATTGTCAAAAGAAACTAGGCCTCAGGGACGGTTCGTGCAGGATGACAAATTGTCATATGTCCAGACAAAGTGACCGTTCAGGACCCGCTGTGTGGGGACGGCGTCCTTTTCTCGATTATGAAAAACGTGCGATGGGCGCGGACCTGCTGAATGGAAGGGCGCGACGGCGGGAAAGGGCAGGTTCGGTGGTTGGACAGGGGAGAGGTGATGGGGCAGCGCCAGTTTATTCATAACCTCTTTGGCATCGCCGCATAGAAATTCGGACAACCCATGATTACTTATGAAGAAGAGCCTGCCCGTTTTACTATGCGCCACGCTCGCGGCTGAGCAGTGGCCGACCCCTCACAACGCGATGGAGGCTTACGATTTCGTCCAGGATCGCCGGTCGGCAGCGAAAAAGCTATGGGAGAAAGAAAGACCCGGCCGGGATCGACATGCTGCTGGCGACGTTGCCGTATCTCGACCAGCCTCTGGTGCGTGATCTTTCTGTTGGCAACCAGTATCTGGCCGCGCGTCGGCTGCTCGATCTGGTGCAGGCGTACGCGTTGCAGGGCGACAAGGCGAAGTCGTTGGAGCGTCTGCGGATGATAGTTGCGGAAGCTCCGATCCCGTCGTTGGCTGATTTCTTTGAACACGAGTAGGCTTTCGATTGGCTACGGAAGGACCCGGAGTTTACACGGGAGGATACCTGCATACTCCGCCCGGATCGCCCTTCGCAGGCAACGGCTTGGGACCTGGCTTCAATGGGGCCGCGATCAGATGATCGCGGAATTTTGGGCAGGGAACCGGCTCTTGCAATTCGTGGGAGTCGCTTCAATGGGGCCTCGGCGGTATAGAACTGGGGCTGCGTAAGCCTGCGCTCCGCAATGTGGCGCGAATTGCCCTGGCTGAGCCCATCGCCGATCTGTTTCCTAAACCGTAGTCGGCATCCTCGTAGAAGGATGAGATCCGAACAGCCTCCCGCCGCGGCTTATTGCCTGTGCTGGGCGGCCTGCTGTTTCCAAACCTGACGTTTAGAAGACCCCGACGGCGTGGCTATTCGTTTCGAAGCACGGTGACTGGATCCACTCGGGCTGCTCGGCGCGCCGGCGAGAGGCTGGCGAACAAGGCCGCCGCAAACAGCAGTATAGCTACCGCCAGAAACGAGTACGGGTCGAACGTCGATACGTTTCGAACAAGCCCGGAAAGTATGCGCACCCAGGCGAGACTGCCGATCAGGCCGATCACCACGCCGAAGGCTATCAGCCTCGCTCCACCGCCGAATATCATTCCCATAATTTGCCGGAGACTCAAACCTGCTTCCGATTTCACGCGTCCGCTGCGCCACTGTATTGGAGATGACGCCATAGACGCCGGACACAGCAAGAATGAGTCCGAGCGATGCAAACACGGCGAATAATAGCAGATTGAATTTCGGACGCGTATATACGTATTCGCCCAGCTAAGTCTCCAACGTCTTGTCCTCGGTCACCGGCTGCCCTCGACCCACAGAATAGACCTGTTCGGGGACCCCTCTGTCCAACAATGCCGGTGGCACGCTGCTCAACATATACACGCGATCCGCAAGTCCCGCCAGCGAATAAGGAATGTAGATCTCAGGCATCGTATCGTGGCTCGTAAGGCGATTGATGCTGTTTTTCGCGATGCCCACAATCTGAAACGAAGGGTCCGCTATATTCAGAGGAGCGGTACTCAATTTCGGCAGCTTCACGATCCGTCCGATGGCTACGCTTCCGGAAAAGTCATAAGGCGAATGCTTCGTTTACTGCCACGTTGTGAACCGGCCCAATACTTCCTGTTCGGTCAACAAACGCCCGCCGGCGAGAGACACTGCCATCGCCCTAGCGTAGCCTTCGGTCTGACCCATCGCATTGTTGGCCGCCAGCAAAGATAGCGCAAAGGCTCCAAAATCGCGTCGTGAATGAGTCATCGAAAGATCCTTCGGCGCCAAGGCGGCGAAGCGTTGCCTTTAGTGACGGGCCGCTGCAGAAGACGGACTTCGGAAACAGGGAACTGATCTGTTCTTTCTCTCCGAGATTGGGAATTGCTACTTCTCGGAGTCTCTCGCTCGGCTCTTGCGCGAGCGGCTGAATCGGGAGCAGTCCAAAGTGGCGGTGACACAGCTTACTTACTTTCAAAATATGGCGGGCGCGACAACAAGCAGTTAGTGGAAGCGAGGCTCTCCCGCGCGGTGGAGGATGACGTGTGTGTCTCAAGAAGGACCTGACGGAATCAAGTGACCGGCTGCGCTCGCGTTTCCAGAGTGACGACACTTTACTCGGACCGCGTTTGTTTTTAAGTCGGGACAAATCGAAGTAGCCTCTGTCCGGTTTCGTGGCGAGAGCGGGCGTGCTCGGCAAAAGAAGTGACATCTTGCCGCGATCAGTTAATCCCTTTGTCAAATCCGATCTGCTTCTCTAATTGCTCGAAGCGCGGTTCTGTGCGCAGCCCAGCCCATTTCGGATCGCTGTGAATTGAAACCAGGATGGTCGAGCGAACATTATAGGCTTCGTTTAACCCGCGGAACGTGGAGTCCCGCTCACCCAGCCCGAGATGGACTACAGCCGGGAAGAATGGATCGACAAAGATTTTCCCGCTCATTTCGTTCAACCGGCGCAGCGTATCGCGGGCGGCCTTCACGTTGCCCATTCGCCCGTATACATACCCGATTTCGCTCAGAATCAGGGGCGGCGTGAATCCATGAACGGAGGCATGCTGGAGTGCGTTGAGCGCGTCTTCGTACTTTCCCATTTGTGCATAAGTCTTGCCCAGCCCCCACAAAGCTAAAAAGTTTCCAGGTCCGGCCTCCAGCGCGCGCCGATAGGCGATCAGCGCACGTTCGTATTGCCCGGCATAATACGCATTGCATCCCAACTCCTGTAGCAGCGAGACCGCCAATGGATTCTGTTCGAGGGCGGCGCGAACCTCATCCTCGCCCCTGATGGCGCGGCCGGTGGAAGCCATCAGATGGGTGACGCAAGCCAGCTTCTCCAGCGCCTGGGGATTCATTCGCCCACTCGCCAGAATCAGCTGGCGCTCGGCCTCCCGGAAATCCCAGTCGTAGGTCAATGCGATCACTCCCAAAATGCCATGAGTTTCGGCCAGTGTGTCGTCCAGCGCCAAAGCCCGGCGGGCGAGTTCCTTGGCCTTCGGGAAGTGCTTGCGGGGATCGTCGTAGTACAGCCCAAGGAGCGTCTCCGCGCTTGCCTCCTGCTTCATCGCCAGGGCGAACTTCGGGTCCAATTCGAGGGCCCGCGAGGACATCTCGAGGGCTTGTTGCAGCTCGGGGGGCTCGTCGGAATCGAGAAGCGCCTCGCCCCTCATATACAGCTCCAGAGCCTCCGGGCTGGTCGTGATCTGCCTCCGCAAAGAAGCGCGGTCCTGCTGGCTAAGCTTCAGTTTCACGCCGCGGGCGATATCTTCGGCGACCGTCGACTCCAGCATTGCGAGATCGGTAGCGCCCAGGGCGTAGCCGCGGCTCAAAACCACACTGCTGTCGCGTCCATCGGCCACCTCGATGTCCACCGCCACGTCCTTCGAGCTTCCCTGAATCGAACCGGTGATGATCCTGTTGACGCCGAATAGCGTTGCCGCGGAGCGAACATCGAGATTTTTCGTCTTTGCCGACATCGCCGATGTTCGCGAAATCACTTTAAGGCCGGGAACCAAAGCCAGGCGGCGGATGATGTCCGACGTGATGCCGTCCGCCAGGTATTCCAGCTGCGCGTCTCCCGTCCGGTTCACGAGCGGCAACACCGCGATGGAAGGCGGCGCATCCTGCGCCTGATAGATCGACCGCATCTTTATGGCGGCGCCGGCGGCCAAAACCACCGCGATCGTACCGGCCGCTATCCATTTCCAAGGAAAGTCCCGCCGCGGGGCGGATACTTCGGGCAGCGTCGGTTTGACCGGATGTTCGACGGAAACGGAGGCGATCAGGCGATAGCCCTGTTTGGGAAGCGTCTCGATATATTTCGGGTCGCGGGCATTGTCGCTCAATGCGACCCGTATGTGGCGGATGCAGAAGTTGAGCCCCTGTTCGAAATCCACGTACGTCGCATCGCCCCACAGCAGGGAACGCAGTTCCTCGCGGGTTACGATCTCGCCCCTCCTGGCGGCGAGAGCGCGAAGGACTGTCAACGGCTGTGGCTGAATCTTGACTTGCGTACCGCCCCGCCACAAGGTTCCTTGCGAAGCGTCGATTGCAAAATCTCCGAATTCGAGCTTTCCGCCTTCAGTAGACTGCATCAAATTACGATACTACTTTTCGAGTTTTCAAAGAGATGGGCGAATCCTCATGTCAACGGAGGGAATCCTCACGGGATACTCACACGCGTGGACCAGTCGGGCGCAGACTGCTGCCATGCGACACACCAACCACTCCATCCAGATCCTTATTTGCTCAGTCATCGTCGCCGCGGGCCGCCTATCTGGCGAGATAGAGGTGCAGCTTCGTGAGGGCCGTCCGGTCGCGGACGGCGTCTATGTAAACGGTCACGGGCCCTACCGCTTCCTGCCGGACACCGGGGCAAACGTAAACCTCCTTGAGGCCGGCCTGTCCCGTAAGATCGGCATGAAGGCGACCTTCCAGGTCGACCTTCGGTCAGCGGCCAGGAAGATCCACGCATCGGGAAGCGACGGGAACGAGATTGCGCTGGATTCGGTCAGGGCGAATGGGCAGAAGATCCTTTTTTCGGAGCGGGAGGCAATTCACGACACCTCGCCCGATATTCAAGGGGTCCTCGGCCAGTGGTTCTTTGCTCAATTCGACTACACGCTCGACCTGCGCGCCAGGCGAGTGGAGTTCGGGAAGCACGACCGGATAGGGGCGCGAACTCCATTCGACATGATTAATGCGTGGCCGGTCATTTCCACCAGCCTCGGCGCCCTGGCGCTGGATTCGTGTGCGAACCGTTAGTTCTGTTCGGCGCCCATCCCGATGGCGGATCCAGCTGCAGGTGCCAGCTTAAGACCGTGGCGGGTTCGCAACAGGCCGGCATGGTGTCCGGAAAATCGTTGGTTATCGGAGGTCGAAAGTTCTGGGGCGGCGAGGCGTCGCGCTGCCTGGCCGCACCGAGCCCCGGGGTAGATGGCCTGCTGCCCTCGCCCTGTTTCAGGTGATCTACGTTTGCAACTCGGAAGGCTACATTATTTTCGATTGAGCAATACCTTTTGAGTTATCAAGAAGATCGGCGCATCCTCAGTTCACCTGAGGGAATCCTCAGCGGGAATTCAGATACGCTCAGGCCTCTCTGGGACAAAGTATCTATGCACGCCGTCCTCGACGGATAGCGGCAGGAGGAAAATGAATGAGTACGAGAAGTTGTTTAAGCTGCGTAGCGGTAGCGCTCGGCGTAGTGGCGTCGCAAATCGGATACGCTCAGTTATCGTCTAATGTGACGGTGAAAGTCACCGGTCTCAACAGCCCTCGCGGCCTGAAGTTCGGCCCCGATGGCCTGCTATACGTGGCGGAAGGCGGCACCGGGGGCACGGCGTCCACGGTGGGAATGTGCACCCAGGTGGTTGCGCCCGTGGGTCCATACACAGGCGGCTATACCGCCCGGATATCCAGGATCGACTCGTCGGGCAGGCGGCAGACGGTTGTGGATAACCTCCCTTCGAGTACCGGAGGGGGCGCCAGTAGCGGAGTGGCGGATATCGCGTTCATTGGATCCAATCTGTACGCGCTGATCTCCGGGGCAGGCTGTTCGCATGGTCTCGCCGGAACCGTGAACGGCATTATGAAGGTCGACACCACCGCTGGAACGGCAGCGCCGTTCGCCGACCTCAGCACCTTCGTTCAGGGCAACCCGGTCGTGAACCCCAGTTCGGACGATTTTGAACCGGACGGGACATTCTATAACCTGGTCGCCGTGGGGAACAAGTTATACACCACCGAGCCGAACCATGGCGAGATCGACGAGATCGATTCCACCGGCAAGGTGTCTCGCGTGGTCGACGTCTCCGACACCCATGGACACATCGTGCCAACCGCGCTTGCTTACAATAACGGCTGGTACTTCGGGAACCTGTTCCTGTTTCCCACCCTTCAGGGATCGTCGAACGTGTTTACGCTGGACCGCAGCAAACGTATCCACGTCGTGGTCCCGCAGCTGACCACGGTGGTCGGAATCGCCTTCGACCATCGTGAGCGGATGTACATTCTTGAAATGAGCGCCGCAACCGGGGGGCCGGCCCCGGGGCAGGGGCAGATCGTGCGCTATGAGTATAACGGCACGCTTACCACCATCGCGAGCGGATTGGTTTTCCCGACCGCGATGACCTTCGGTCCGGACGGCCTGCTGTATGTTTCGCACCAGGGGTTCGGTTTCCCGGCGGGCGCGGGGCAGATAGTCACCGTCAGCATCACCAACTGACGTTCCAGGTCAAATTGCTAAAGTCACCCGGCGCGGAGGGCGTTTCTCAAAATGAAAAGCTCCTACGCGCCGCGCGCTTGCCAAGACACCGAGCGAATCGGTGGCGACGACGGCAACAACGCCCCGGTGCCCGGGCGACGTATTTGTCGTCCGCACCGGCGCAGGCAACTATGCGAAGGCCGTCGTGACCGCCCTACTCGATCCCGCCAAAAACCACCGGCTAATTTTCCGATGGGTCACTTACGCTGGCCAGTAACGGCATCTCGAGAGTCATAGAGTCGGACCCGGACACTAAAAGCTGTAACCGGACGGTCCTAGGTTCGAATTCCATGTGAGGAGCCGAAAATCCGGGCCACCCGAACGTCAACAGCTCCTACCGTACCCGCGACCGGCCGAATTCGGCATGAACGGCGGCTCAGAATGTTCCGAAAGAATCCGGAAGCAGCCCAAAAGCTCTTTGCTTTCCTGGAATCGGATAAGGCAACTACCGCGGTCGAGAAAACGAGAATGAAACGGACGCAAGTGCGATCTAGAACCGAAAAGGCGCAGCCCGAATAATCGTTTGCCGCTTATTATTACGTCGGCGTGGGTTGAGGGCGGCATAGAAAGTGGCGCACCAAACGCTTTGGCCTACAAGAAATATTCCCCAATGAAATGCGTTCGGGTTTCCTCCTCTTGTTGTATTCGCAAAATCCGCTATGAATGCCAGGAAAACCAGAAGCCAGCCAAAACTCATGCCGATCCAATGAAGTCTGCCAATCCGAACAGGATCACCGTCGTATTCGCGCCACAGCACAAAGAGTCCGGCGGCGATCATTGACGCGGCCACGATCACGGGGGCAATCACCGGTCCGACCCACGGTACCGGCAGAAGAAAAAGAATGTCCCACGTCATTAGTGAGGGTGGCCAACCCAGCAGCACCTTCAGCCACAAATAAAATGTAATATCCCAAATCCCAAAGCAGACAAAAAAGATCGCGACCCATTCGCGTATATTCCGGCCGCCAAGAATCGCCGCACCCGCCAACATCAGCAGCGTCGCAAGTTCTCGACCGAGTTCTGTGTTGAGGCGGGTAATATGTTCCTCGCCTAAACCGCGGAGTTGGTCGGGCACAATAAGGGGAAATAAGTCGTCTCGGCCTACGGTTGGATAGAAACGCTTATGCAGCGGCGAGTAAATGGTTCGCAAGTACGCCACGACGGATGCTTCCACGTATCCGAATGCGGCGCTGAACAGAACGATGCCCGCAACGAGGCGTCTGAATGTGGCTTGCTGAGCCATGGTGTAAGTGTAGCTGGCCAGCATGGCGTTGTTGTCCACATAGGCGCTGGGCTTCGGTCAAGCTAACCTCCTGGAACCCCGATCCGGCCGGTAGTTACCACTCACCCTCGCCGGGCAGCGCCTACGGCGTCCCGGACTTAGCGAAGAAGGCGATGCCCTTGTAGCCCATCAGGTATTGGCAATTCTTGCTGAAGATCCCACCTTGGGCGAGCACGATCAGCGGTCTACATTAGCAATACCGAATTAATCGCCCAGTATCGAACCTCCAACGCTGAGTAGTTTCGTAGGGGCTCTGCTGAAGTGAGCGGCTTCTTGATTACAGCAACAGCAGATGGGCTCGCATTCGGGCGACTTTAAGAACCGGCGAGACAGGTTTGATCTGAGAGGGCACACACTACGTGAGTTACGGCTCCCGCCAGCTCCACAAGAACAGCATTTGCTTTCACCGCGATCCTTAGCCTGAGGAAACCGTTTTTCTTTCGGCGGATATTCAGCCGACTTCTCTTCCGCGGCCTGCACCGCGTGTAGATTGGCGGCTCGTGAGTGTGTCGAAATCGATCTGAGAACACTCGCGGTCCCGTATTAGGAATCGAGCCGGGACCCCTCCTGAAGTCGGGAATACCTAATGAAGTCGAAGAAGGCGTCGACTCGCGGCGCTTACTGGAATCTATTTTTCGCCCTTTCCGCTGACGCTGGTGCCCCAGGCGGCGGAGGTGCCCCATGCGGCGGAGGTGCCCCATGCGGCAGACGAGCCCCAGGCAGCGGAACTCCCCCACGCCGCGGAGGTCCCCCACGCAGCAGAGGTACTGCCCA
Source organism: Bryobacterales bacterium (assembly GCA_963698105.1). Taxonomy (GTDB): domain Bacteria; phylum Acidobacteriota; class Terriglobia; order Bryobacterales; family Bryobacteraceae; genus Palsa-187. The sequence goes on along the minus strand of CAVOPN010000009.1, from coordinate 638,155 downwards.
AGGGCTGGATAACTTGTGTTCCCCATACATTCGTCGGACTCCAAGCGCTATTGTTCCAGCACGAACCGTTTGGATTTATCAGCACCGCTGTCGACAGCAGCGAATTGTAGGAGACGCTGGGTGAAATCGCAGAGCCGTAGATGGTCTCGTAATCGTTGAGCGCGGCGGCGACGTCGATATATCCAGCGCCTACGGTGAAGATATCGTAGGCGTCCACGTACACCGCACCGGTTGTAGGATCGACCGCAGTACTGCTCAATGGAAAGGATTTGTAGGCCGTCTTCATCAGCCGCGCTTTGACGGTGTCGGGACTCAATGCCGGCTCCTTTTGTAAAAGGAGTGCCACGGCGCCCGAGACGATAGGAGTCGCCATGCTCGTGCCGCTCAACTGAAAATACTGGCCTCCGGGCGCCGACGTGGACGTTGTATAGTATGACGGCGCAACGACATTTCCTGGATATTCTGCTACCAGCGTTGAGCCGGGAGCCAGCAGCGAAACCACCGTGTTTCCAGGAGCAACCACGTCCGGCTTTACGGTCAAGTCGATATAGGTAGGTCCCTTGGAACTATAACTGGCAATTAAGTCGTCGCTCCGGGGAGTGGTCTCCATGGTCTTCATGGCGCCGACCGTAATCGCATGCGGACTGTTGCCCGGAGAAAGGACGGTCGAGTAGCCATTCCGCCCGAGATTGCCTGCCGCTACCACCACAACGATCCCGCTCTTCCACACCGCTTCGACCGCCTTGCACAGCGGATCCTGTTTGCAGCCTTCGTAAATCGGCCGGCCCAGAGACAGGTTAACGACGCGAATGTTGTATTTGCTCTTGAGCGCAACGGCTTGCTGGAGCGCCGAAATCACCGCGGAATCAGTGCTCATTCCGTTCTGATCGAGTACACGCAAGTCGACTAGATTGGCGTTCGGAGCCATGCCTTTAAGGTTGCGAAAGGAACCCGTCTGCGACGATACGCTTCCACTGCCCGCCAGAATGCCAGCGACATGCGTCCCGTGGCCGTAGTCGTCAAACTGAACTCCGCCGACGAAGCTTTGACGATACACCACGCGGGACCGAAGGTCGGGGTGAGAATAAATTCCGCTGTCGACGACGGCGATTCCTACTCCGCTTCCGTCCAAACCGTAGCTCCACGCATATGGCGCGTTGACTGCCGCAGTCGCATAATCGAGCGTCGCCGACAATGGCCGGTCGAGAGAAATATATGCGACATTCGATTGATTCGACAAGTTAACAATATCGCCCGCGGTAACCGTCGCAGCCACGCCATCCACCAACGTTAAAAGACCTTTGACGAGGCCGCCCACGATGTTGACCACCGTGCACAGCAATCCTCCCAGCAGACCGCCGGAGCAGGTCTGGGGAGAGGTGTTGTACTGAACGATCACGTTCACGGAGGCTGAAGAATTCTGGAGAAGAGGCTGAAGATCCGGCGAGATTTTAGAATTGTCCGCAAACGCGCAGACCGTAGCCAGGAGGGCAATCCACACGACGGCGAATCGTGTGAAGTGTCGAGTCTGTCTTAGGATGAAGTGCGGCATGCGGAACATAAAGCAAGCAATATGCCAAGATCCTTCGCTCTCTAAGCCTCTGTAAAACATCGATATGGATGGTGCTGAATGCATCCGTGTGGACAACTTGTCCAGTCTGGCGCCACTATGTCGCTCAGCTCGGTTGTCCCCACTCCGCCTCTGAAGGCTGTTATCAAATGCCATCCCGCCAGTTGGCAAAGTTGATTCACCGCCCCGTCATCTCGGCTCTGGATAGACAAAAAGTGGATGTTGTTCGGCCAGAGGCAGCTATTCTGCGTCTTTAACCATTGGTCGCCTAACGAATAAGAGGCGAAGGTCCAGAGAGCGCGATCCGTAAATGCGGGATTGGGTGCCTGAAGGATATTTGCGTAGAATGTCTCACATAATTGCAGTGCCCGAATCGTTTCCACCAATCCCCGGACTTAGATTCCCAAGCCGTAGGGGAATCCCCGCCGCGCGAGGTCGGAGACGGTCACGTCCCCTCCGGGCTCCCCAATCGCCCTGACCGATTTCCACCCGAACTTTCCAGAAGACTCCGACGCCTCTGGCGCTTTGCCAACGCCCCGCGCCGAACTCCAGGCCGCGCGCGTAGCGAAAATTGGGGTCTCCGCCGTAGGCACTGATCATTCGGACATGATCGACCCATAACTCGGCGTAACCGGAGGGCTTGCAAGTCATTTCGACCAGGTGCCGCGCCCCGGGCGGCCCTGGGAGAGGGCGGCCGATGTATTGTTTGACCGGCGCTGCATGAAGCATGCAGTTGGCACTATCGGGCTGGCCGGGGGTTCTGAGCAGAAATGCGACGAACCGGCAGTGTGCGAGAGGGTTATCGATCGAGGCAAAAATGTCGCCTTCCTCGACTGCGGCTTCGACCGTCAGCCTCCAACCGTTGCGCTGCGCGTGGCGCGCCTGGGCAGCGCTGAACGCATGAGAATAGCTACCTTGATCGCCGGTGACGACACGCATCGAATCGTAGCCGGTGGCGTCGCGATTCGGGAGCACGTGATATTCGATATCGAGATTCTTCTGGAACCCGTTTTCCAGGGGTTCCGTACCCACGGGAAGCTCGATCGCGCGCTCGGCTGAATCGAGCGGGCGCGATCGCGTCCACCGATAAATGCCACCCAAGGTGCCGAGTCCCGCGCCGCTCGCGAGAGCAGCAGTCACGCGGCGCCGCGACCACGCTTCGCGTACTTTTCCTTCGAGAGCTAACGCAATCTGCTCGCCCGTTTCGAGCGCGGAGGAGCTGCGATCCTGGGGGCGGAAGGAAAGCTGCTTGAGTATCGCGCGAGCAGCGGATAGCGGAATTTCCGAGCCCACGCGGCGCAGGTCGCTTCTGACTCCGGCGCGCTGCAGTTCGTAGAGCTCCACCGGACTCGCTGCGACGAATGGACGGCCTCCAGCTAACATCTCATAAGCGATCACGCCGATCGCATAAATATCACTGGCCGGCTCCGGGCGACCTTTGAGTTGCTCCGGGGCCATGTACAGGGTGGTGCCGGCGAATCGAGTGGTTTGCGTAAGTGTTTCTTCGTTAGAACGATCGAGGCTGGCGATGACTGCTTGCCGGCGAGACTTGCGCGTTTGTCAGTGAGAATCGTATATCATCAACGTTGGCGGATTTCAAATGCGAAAGAACAATTTCATCATCACAGGGTTAGCATTCGTTATTCCGATTCTTTTCCTGTGGCCGACTTCTGCGCGAGGGCAGGCTTATCCGGCGATGGCTGCTCTTGACCAGTATTTGATTGCGGATGAGAACGCTGAGATTGCGCTGGCCCGGAGTGCCGCTCCGCCCTCGGTCGCGGATGCGGCGGAAGTGATGGTGCTACGTAGGGATGGCTACGCAACGGCCGCAAAGGGCTCGAATGGCTTCGTCTGCATCGTCGAGCGATCCTGGGGGAAGGCGACCACTGACGCGGAATTCTGGAACCCTAAGGTCCGCGCCCCACATTGCTTCAATCCGGCGGCGTCGAGGACGTTTCTGCCCATTTTTCTAAAGAAAACCCAACTTGTGCTGGCGGGAAAATCGAAATCGGATATCCTCGCGGCTACTACTTCCGCGTTGGAGAAGAGAGAATTACCGGAGCTCGCTCCGGGAGGGATGTGCTACATGATGGCGAAGCAGCAGTACCTGGGCGACGAGGGCATGAGCTGGCATCCCCATCTGATGTTTTTCGTTTCGGGCGATGTGGTGAAGAGCTGGGGAGCCAATCTGCCTGGCTCCCCAGTCATCGCGGGGGCGGATCCGGAAGAACGGGCCACGGTGTTCATGGTGGTCTCCCGCACCTGGTCCGATGGGACGCCGGGACCATCCACCAAGCACCCTTAAAACTGATACTTCAAGGCAAATTGCAGATTGCGCGAACCCACTGATGAGTTGACGACACCGGTGGGGATTCCTGCTGTATAGCTTGGATCGACACCGTACCTGGACTTGTCGATTCCTCCACCCGGATATACATCAGTGGCGTAGCCTGATACCGCGAAGATAGGAGTGTTGAACGCATTGATCGCGTCGAAGCGAAACTCCAAGACTGATGTTCGAGGATGGCGAACTTCTTCGAAAGACTCATGTCGATCTGTTTAATCCCGGGGCCGCGCTCACTTGAGATAGGACAGTTTCCGAGCTTACCGGGAGCGGGATGGGCATGGTGGTCGGGTCAAACCACACCTAGCCGCCTCCTATGAGATTTTTGTAGGGAGTCGCGATCGATTGACTGTCGCAATCCGGGCGGGGCTGGAAATAAGCACCGGTCCGATCGTTACCGAATCATTGAGATCGGGAATCCGCGGTGCGCGGTGGCGATGGCGATGACGTGGCAGTGCCAGCCTCAGAGGACCGCATCGACGACCTCGTTCGCATTCTTGCCGAAACTCCGGTTGTGGCCGAAGGGCAGATCATAGTTCACATCTCCTTTGAAGTTATTGGTCAGGTCCGCATCGCACAGACACTTGGACCAGGTGTAGTTGAGTTGAAACACCAAGCCGCGAGTCAGTTGTTCGCGGGCGACCATCGGCTAAGCGTCGTAGTTCTGGATCGCGGTGGAGGTACTGAGCCTCTGTTGACCGGTGCCGTCTCTGGGCGTTCAGTCCAATGCACGTCCGGGTTACCTCCGCCTGTCGGATGATGCACGCTTAAGCGGGCATACGCAGGAACGCCCGAAGGGGTTTGTTTAATGTGTAACAACTGGCAAATGCTGATGATTCCGTGACGCCTTCCTGCGCACGTCCGGCCAGAACTCTTTCAGAATATTCGAGCCCATATCGACGCCGATCTGCGATCCAAGCTTGGACACTGCACTGGTGAAATCGCGGCTATCCGGATAATACGCTTGTGAAATCGCTACCGCCGCCGCATTCCCGCCGATCTCCGAATAATTGAATTGGGTGCCGCCGGAATCAGTGTGGGTCCAGAAGATTTGTCCGACGGCGTATCCCAGCCGGGACCATCCGCTTCCGGTTCCGCGGCGGAAATATCGCGGGTCCTGGTGCAATATCGACGGGAAAATCCCTTCTGACATGTAATCGCCAACGACCAGATCGGCATATGCGGTTGCAAAGTAGCGGCCGTATGCTGCGGCACCGTCTCCGAAGGATTTTTCGGACTGTGTCAATTGTGCTTCGCCCGCGAATATGGCGGCGAGACCCACCGTACCGCGGTCGAAAGCATCCTGGGTGGCGATGCTCAACTTCTCTTTTGGCGTAAGCGGTTTGTAATGATCGAGGGTAGCGGATGTTCGGAAATTCGGAATGATCCACAGGATTCGTTTGTCGTTTTGAACGGCAGGTGGTGTAGCAGAAGGCCGGGTTGCAGCAGGTGTCGGCGGCAATTGGCTCGCTGGCTGAGGTGGATCTTGATCGGGGGTGTCGGGCATTACCGATTGGCACATGGATGAAGCAGAAAAAAGAGTTACAGCCGCGAACGCTGATCGAAGGCAGTTGCGAGCACGCCGGGAAACGAAACTCATATATAAGAGATGGGAGTCGCTCGATATAAGTTCCACTCGACGGAGCTTATGTACGAACGGCACTGGCTGTCAACGTGATCCGCTTGTTCAATTTCGAACTCGACTTCAAGAGCGTGCACGTGGCTTTCCCTACCAGCTAAGGTTCGCTCGCGACAAACGGCTTTGCCAATGGAGGAGGAACATGGCCGCCGAAACGGATGTCTACTGCGGCGTTTTTGCCGAACTCCACCTCACTTCCGCGGGCCACGATATTCAAATACACCGACCACGCGAGTCCATAAAAGCCCATGAACTTCCCGAATGTTGTCGATTTCTGTGCAGCCAGAGCTCCAAGCAGCCCGAATCCGGATCCTCCGCCCAGTGTTCGGCCGCCCACATTCTGTTCGGGAAGACCGGTACGCCGGCTCACGTCATTATCGGCGGATCTTGACGCGGCAAGCAACGCCAGCGCCGGTGCCAGGAAGCGTGTTTTCGATTCGGTCGCTTTCACGGAGCCTTCGCGATCGACCTTCAGAGTTCCTTTACTGCCCGATTCCGCCGCATCCAGTTGTGCCGGAGCACTTATGACCGGCCTTTCCTGGGGGAACTGCGGCAATGTGACGCTCGGAGGCAGATCGACACTTTGAAAATTGAATCGCAACTGGCCGCCGCGATGGAACCAGCGAGCCCGATGCACCATGGTCACAGCGCCGCCGAGCCGCGAGCCTGCAGGCAGGATCAGTCGATGGTCGATTGAGAACAACGGCTGCGAGAGCAGCGCCTCTACTTTTTCCCCTTGCGCTGAGGTGTTCGAATTCAGAGGAGTGGTCATCCTCGCGTGGACTACGGAATCCGGAGCAGGTTGCGTCGCAAGCAGCCGCAATGAGGCGGGTTCAATCGCCGCTTCCCCGAAGGACAGCGGAGAGCCGAGTTCAACATCGAATCTGGTCCCCTTTCGCACCCACTGAGGATGATAGGGCAGCTTCATCAGGAGGTATTCCGTCAAACGCTCTCTCTTGTCCGGGCCGCGCACCGTGTCGATCACGCTGCGAGTTCTTGTGGAGATCTGATCTTGCACCTGCCGCGTGGCGGTTCCAAGTACGCCTCCGTTATTGGACGGATTTTTCTTCTTCGGAGGGTTCGGAACAAAGATGGAGTTCAATCCGATGGTCTGTATAGTTTGCAAGGGGACTTGCCGGCCGTCGGGCATAACCAGCATCGTGAAGCGCACCTGCGCGCGATGAAGAGGGGTGAAGTCGCCTCCCAGGATCGCCGAGATTCGCTGAAGTTTCGGGACTGGATCAAGCTGGACTACCGTTCCAAAAACCTTCGATCCAGCCGGGGTGACCTCTCGGTCGAATGCATATAACGGGTCGATCATAGTGGTTTCGACAGGCTCGTTCAGCCGTTTCGGAAGACGTTTGGTCAGGTAAACGCGCAACGGCGCTCCGGCGGGCACGGTCAGTTCAATGTGTTGCGGGGGCCCATCAGCAACCGGCGGCATTTCCTGCGCGATGCCGAACGTTATCGCGAAAAACAAGGTGGCCACGAATTCGCACGACTTACAGAACATCGAGAACCTCTCTCTCTGAAGGGCGATAGGGCCGTAAGAACCGTAGCAGCCGCCCAGTGGCGCAGCCGGATCGGACAGTTGCAAATCGGTGAAAACACTCTTTCTCCGAGGTGCTTATTATTCTTTTGTCTCGGTGCCATCCGCCTTAACGAGCACCTCGTGCTTTTTTCCCTTCCTGTCGGCGTAGGAGGCCTCATACATCACCGAGTGTCCGGTCTTTGTGAAAGTTTCGACCCCCGTGAGTTTGCCGTCGGCAACCTTCTTAAGGATTGAAGCCTTGGCCGCGGAGGGAATGGCGTCAATCGTAGTGGCCTCTTCTACCAACAAGAGGTTGCCCTTCACATCTATGTTGACGTCGCGGGATCTTCCATTTAATACGCTTTCGACCTCATACTGTTCTACCCCATCCTCCTTCTCTTTGCCGATATTCTTGATCTCGGCGCCCTTGAGATTGTCCTGGATGGTCTTCTGAACGGCTTTAGGCAGGTCTTTGAATTGCAGGCCCTTCCCTTTGTTCTCCTGAGCGTTGGCGGAACAGTCAAGTGCAAAAATCATCAACAAGACCGTCAATGCCCGCATCGCGCAAAATCCCCTTGAACATCACCTTACCAAGCAGTTCTGAAAGTTTGCTGAAGAAGGCCAGGCAGCAAGAGCTACGACGGTTTTTGCCATCACCCGCCGTTTATAAGGATTCGAGTTCTGCCCGTAGCGCGGCCAGAGCCAGCTCGAGAGTGCGCAGCACCTGCTCGACTTCCACCAGCTTTTGCGATCTTCCCATGGTTTCAAGCTGCAGCGCGGCGTCCACGGCGGGAGCGGCGCCGAAGTTCGAAACCGAACCTTTTAAGCCATGTGCGCTGCGTTCTAGCCGCTTGGCGTCCCGCGTTTGGACCGCTTCACGAAGCTCTGTCAGCGACTTCGGGTAGTCGTCAAGAAAGAGAATCGCGATTTCTTTCAGAAGCTCCGCATCCCCGCCCACACGCGACAGGGCGACCGCTTTGTCGAACACGATTTCCGATGATTCCATTTCAATTTGTTTCACGGATCTGCTTTCTTAATTATCTATCGGCAGGCCCGGCCGGTTTATGATATTAAAACGTGCGCCAATCGGCCGCTGTTCATCTCGAAACCGAGTATATTCTTCATCTTCCGCCGAAGGTGGACGCGCGCACGCTGCTGGTACTCGCTCTGCACGGGTACGGCTCTAATCCGGAAGTTATGCTCCGCCTCTCCACTCTGGCCCTGGGAGAGGACTCAATTATTGCAAGTTTACGCGCGCCGAATCAACATTATATAAGCACGGGCATTCTGGGTACCCCCTCCCCGGGCAGCGAAATAGGATATAACTGGGGCACGAATCGCCACGCGGCTCTGAACATCCAGCTCCATCATGAGATCGTTGGAACCGTTTCAGCCGACCTGCGCGCGCAGTTTGAGATCCCCGCGCGGCGCGTCATCCTCATGGGATTTTCGCAGCCCGTGGGACTGAATTACCGGTATATCGGGACCTATCCCGAGGCTGCCGGAGGCGTGATCGCCATGTGCGGAGGCGTTCCCAAAGATTGGGAAGAGGACAAATACGCGCGCGTGGAAGCGCCGATCCTGCACATCGCGCGATCCGAAGACGAATTCTTCCCTGAAGCGCTGGCACGCGGCTTTCCCGATCGTCTCCGTGTGCACGCCGCGAGCGTGGAGTTTCACATGTTGCCCGGTCGGCACCGCTTTCCTTCGAAGGCGTCGCCGATCATCCGTGAGTTTGCCGAAAAGATCCGGTCATCTTGATTTGGTAAGATAGTGACGCGGCCACCCTAGCTCAGCTGGTAGAGCATCTCATTCGTAATGAGAGGGTCTCCGGTTCGATTCCGGAGGGTGGCTCCAGATTTCAAAAAGCCCTGCTCCTGGCACTATAAACCGGGATCAGGGCTTTTTCATGGCGTCATCCGTGAAGCGCTGGGTGCGTGCTGATCTCTTGGCCTGTTGATAAGATAAAACAGTTAAAGTGATGAAGAAAATTCTGATCATCACCGTCGTATTGGGAATCGTCGCATTAATCGTCGGAATCGTCATGAAAAACCACCGGCTGGAAGCGTATCAGCGTGATCCATCGTTGCAGCCTCCTTCCGACGTGATGAATATCGGGGTGGTGCAGCCTTCCGTAGCTTGCGCCAAGATTCAGAAGCATTTGAAAGACAAAAAGCTGTCCGATCTTAAGGTGTGGGAGTCGGAAGCTCTTCAGAATTGCAAAGCGATGGGCTACTAAGCAGAACGTCTACCGTTTTTCATCCACCCCCCAATGAGAGAGTTTCCGGTTCGATTCCGGGAGATCCCCGCCGGATCGGGCCTTTTTCCTTGGCCGTGTTATATTCCTTCCATGCGCATGTTTCGGCGGTTTTTTCCCGCCCTATTGATTCTTCCTTTATTTGCCCAGCCCAGCGTCACGATCACTTTGAAACCCGGCCGCGACGCCAGTCAGCCGGTTGACGAAGAGTACACCAAGAAAATTCGCGAGTACACCACGGAAACGTTTTTCAACTCGCCTCTGACCGACTATCTTCCGGCCTCTAAAACCGTCCCGACCCCCAAGGCCGTATTGGGCGACGTAGCCGGCGCGCCGGGCATTCTGCCTTATTCCTACGAAGTTTATAAATATATGCGGATGCTCGAAGCCGCCAGCCCGCGCGTAAAAGTATTCAGCATCGGCAAGACCGAGGAAGGCCGGGAAATGATCGCCGTCGCAGTGGCCTCCGAAAAACTGATCGCCGGCTTGGAGCAAAATCGCGCGCGCCTCGCGCAACTCGCCGACCCGCGCACCATCAATTTCGATGATGCCAAGGCGGACAGCCTGATCGCCGCTTCGACTCCGATCTATTACATCACCGGCACCATCCACTCCACCGAAACCGGCGCTCCCACGGCGCTGATGGAGCTTGCTTATCGTCTCGCGGTCGACGAGAGCGCCTATATCAAGAACATCCGCGAAAACGTGATCACGCTGATCACGCCGATCGTCGAGGTCGACGGCCGCGACCGCATGGTCGATATTTATCGCTGGCATCTGGCCAACCCCGGCAAGCAGTGGCCCAACCTGATGTACTGGGGCCATTACGTGGCGCACGACAACAATCGCGACGCCATGGGACTCACGTTGCAGCTTACCCGCAACGTCCTCAACACGTTCGTCGGCTTCAAAGCGCAGGTGCTGCACGACCTTCACGAATCGGTCCCGTACCTATACGACAACACCATCGGCGACGGCCCCTACAACGCGTGGATCGACCCGATGCTTGCCGACGAATGGCAGATGATGGGCTGGAACAACGTCTCCGAGATGACCAAGTTCGGCATGCCCGGCGTCTTTACGCATGGCACGTTCGACACCTGGTCGCCCAGCTACCTGATGTTCATCGCCGCCACGCACAACGGCATCAGCCGCCTGTATGAAACCTTCGGCAACGGAGGCGCCGATACGGAAGAGCGCACGCTGCGCCCCAATGAATACGCGCGCACCTGGTTCAGGCAAAATCCACCGCTCCCCAAAGCGAAATGGTCCCAGCGCAACAACAATAACTACGAAGAGACCGGAGTCCTCACCGCGCTCGCCTATTTCTCGGCGAACAACAAGTTGTTCCTGCGGAATTTCTACATCAAAGCGGAGCGGTCTATCCAGAAGCCCAAGAAGGAAGGCCCCGCCGCTTACGTGTTCACCGCCGACGATCCCCGTTTGGGCGCGCAGGCCGACCTGCTGCGCATGCTACAGGATCAAGGCTGCGAAATTTCCAAAGCCGATGCCGCTTTTACCGTCATGATGCCCGCCAAGAAACCTCGGGCAGGTCGCGGCGGTCGAGGCGCAGCCACCACAGATGCGACTGACGGCGAAGCTCCCAAGCCCGCTGAGAAACCGAAGGCGGAAGCCAAGACGTTTCCGGCCGGAAGTTACGTCTTGCGCATGGATCAACCCTATAGCCGCATCGCCGACACTCTGCTCGATTATCAATACTGGGCCGCGAACGATCCGCAAAAAGCCATCTACGACGATACCGGGTGGACCTTCGGCGAGCTCGGCAACGTGCAGGTTTCGCGCGTCACCGATATTAGAGTGTTGGACGCGCCGATGACAAAGGTCTCAGGACCCGTCACCGCTCCGGGCGGAATCGAAGGGTCGGGCAAAGTTTTTCTGATCAACAACAACACCGATAGCGCGTTGATCACTCTGCGCTACCGCTTTCCCTCCGCATCGTTCGACGCCGCCGAGGAGCCTTTCGAATCCACCGGCCATAAGTTCAACCGCGGATCGTTTATCGTGACGAACATCTCCTCCGACGATCTCGCGAAAGCCGGCACTGAGCTTGGCGTGCGGGCGTTCGCCGTCGATGCCGCGCCCTCTGTCAAAACCCATCCTCTGCGTGCCGCGCGCATCGCGATCATGCATACCTGGCTGAACACGCAAGCCGAAGGATGGTGGCGCCTGGAGTTTGACCGTCTCAAAATTCCGTACACCTACTTCAGCACGCAAACGGTGTCGAAGGAATCGAATCTGCGATCGAAATATGACGTAATCATCTTCGCGCCTGGCGCCGGAGGAAATCCGCAAGCCATCGTCAACGGGCGTCCGATGTACGGCAATCCTCTGCCCTGGAAGGTGACGCCTCTGACGCCGAATCTCGCGAAGACCGATGAGACCGACGATATTCGCCCCGGCCTGGGCTGGTCGGGCGTCGAGCACTTGCAAAAATTCGTCGAGCAGGGCGGCCTGCTGATCACCGCCAACGACACTACCAACTTCGCCGTGACCTTCGGCTTCACTCCGGGTGTGTCGATTGCAGCCGCCAGGAATCTGAAGGTGACCGGCTCCGGACTGCGCTCGAAAATTGTCGACGGCGCAAGCCCGATTCTTTACGGATATTCCGACAACCTCGCGATCTTCGCCTCGAACCCACCCGTATTCAGCCTGTCGAACATGGCCGGAGGCGGCGGCGGTGGTGGTGGACGCGGCGGCGGTGGCGGAGGCGAACGCCCCACAGGTCGTGGTACGGCCGACGATCCGGATATCCCGCAAGGACGCGCGCCCGCTGAGATTCCCGAGGATCCCCACAACGAGACGTGGGAGCCCGCGGCCGTCACCGATGAGCAGTTGCGCAATCCCGTGAATGTGATTCCCCCCGCGGCACGCCCGCGCGTGGTCTTGCGCTACGCCAACAATAATGAGCTTCTGGTAACCGGCCTTCTCGATGGCGGCGGCGAGTTGGCGCAACATGCGGCGGTGATCGACGCTTCTTTGGGCGCGGGCCACGTCGTGCTGTTTTCGAACAATCCGTTTTGGCGCGCGGAAACCAAGGGCAGCTACTTCCTGGTATTCAACGCGATCATGAATTTCGATAATTTATCGGCGGGCAGGAAACTGGCCGCGAAGTAGATTCGTGCTGCCTTCTCACTTTTGGTTGCTCCCTTCAATTGGGATCCTGTTGCTAGCTCAGGATCCGGCGCCTGCGTTTGAGGTCGGCTCCGTCAAGGAGAACAAATCGGGCGGACGCGCCGGGTACGACCGCTCGACGCCTGGCAGATACACCGCGCGAAACGCCCTGCTGAGAAACGTCATTATGAGCGCCTACGAACTGGATCAGAGGGTGCTCCTGATCGGCGGACCGAAATGGATTGACTCGGCGAGATTCGATATAGAGGCGAAGGCTCCCGCCGAAGCCGATAGACCGCAAGTTCATCGGATGCTTCAGTCGCTGCTGACGGAACGCTTCCATTTGGAGGTGCGACGCGAGAAGAAGGAATTGCCGGTCCTTTTCCTGGTGGTAGCGAAGAATGGTCCTAAGCTGCGCGACCCGAAGGATAGAAAACCGCCGACGAACGATCCTGAGATTCATCGCCTGGGTGTTTTTGGAAGTACACGCGGACTCACGCACCTGCTTTCGAACTTGCTGGAACGTCCGGTTATCGACAAGACCGGGATTACGGGTTCTCATGATTGGTCCCTAAACCTGCGTAGGGAGGACCTTCCGGAGGCGGCCATTTTCGGCGCCTTGGAGGAGCAACTCGGCCTGAAGCTCGAAAGCGCGAAGGCGTTCGTAGACGTGCTGGTGATCGATCGCATCGAGAAGCCGACCGAAAACTAGTTAGACGTCGGCGCTGACCGCTCCCGATGGTCGCGGCTCTTTAAAACAAGCGACACGGCACGGTCCCGGGGAAAAAAATGATCTACTCCGCCCGCAGAGCCTCCATCGGATCCACAGCAGTCGCCCGCAGCGCCGGCAAGTAACTCGCGAGCGCCGCCGCGAGCACCAAACCCACTGCGACCGACGCGAACGTGATCGGATCCACCGGCTGCACTTCGAATAACATTGACTTCATCAATCGTGTCAGCCCGAACGCCGCCACCAGTCCGCAGCCGACCCCGATCAATGCCAGCCGCAATCCCTGGCCGACAAACATGCTCAGCAGCTCTTCCTTGCGCGCGCCTAACGCCATCCGAATGCCGATCTCGCGCGTCCTTTGCGAAACCGAATAAGAGATGACGCCGTAAATTCCCACCACTCCCAGCAGCAGAGCCATCGCCCCCGCGATCGCCAGCATCACCAGCGTGAACGAAGTGCGCGCCAGCGATTTGTTGTAAACCTCTTGCAGAGTGTGAACGTCCGCCAAGGGAAGATTCGGATTCACCGACCACACAGCGCGGCTGATTTCGTCGATAAATCCGCGCGATCCCGTACGTGTGCTGCGAACCGCGTAGACGACGTTGCGCCAAGCGAACGTCTTATTGCCGGCGAAATCCTCGGTTAAAAGAGGCCAGATTACGATGGAAGGGGCCTTCTGGTTCACGCCATCGTCGCGCTCATCGCTCACCACCCCGACCACCTCTCGCCAGGGCGCCTTCAGGTTCTCCCGCACGCGCTTCCCGATCGCTGCCTGCGGATCGTGCCACAATTCGCGCGCCAGATTTTCCGATAGCATGGCAACTTTCCGCTTCTCATAGATATCGGTCCACGTAAACTCCCGGCCGGCGATTAGCGAATTCCCCATCGTCTTCAGTAGACCCGGTGAGATGAACTTGAAGTGGCGCAGCGGAGGAATCTGCGATTCGCCATAAGCATGGTCTTCCACAAAAAGCCCGTCCTGCCATCCCCGGTTGGTCATGGGGACGATGCTCGTGAGCCCGACCGAGGAAACTCCCGGTATCGCCGCGATTTTGTCGATAATCGCCTGCTCCATGCGAATGGCCTGGACGTCGTCCTTCACCTGCGATTCGGGAATCGAAATGCGCAGCGTCTGCACTTGATTCGGATTCTCGAATCCCGGCTGCACATGTTTTAAAGTTTGAAACGTCCGGATCATCAGTCCCGACCCGATCAACAGCACCAGCGCCAACGCCACCTGCACCACTACCAGGATATTCCGCGCGCGATGCCTCTCCCTGCTCTGGCTCAGCGTCCGTCCTCCCGCGCGAAGCGTCGTCCCCAACTGCGGACCCGCGTACTTTATCACCGGGATCGCACCGAACGCCAAACCCGCCAGTAGCGAGATCCCCAGCGTAAACAGCAGCACCGTTCCGTCGATCGAAATGTCTTCAATCCGTGGCAGGTTTGCCGGCGCGATCGCCAACAGCAGTCGCAGTCCCGCATACGCGAGCCCCAGCGCGGCCACCCCGCCCAGAACACCCAGCATCACACTCTCGAGCAGCAGCTCTCTCGCAATCCGTCCCCGGCCCGCCCCCAACGCCGCGCGAATCGCCAGTTCCTGCCTCCTTCCGTCCGCCCTCACCAACAGTAAATTCGCGACGTTCGCGCACGCGATCAGCAGCACCATTCCGATCGTCCCCATCAGGACCCACAGTACCCCTGCGATATCGCCCACCAGCTCCTGCTTCAAAGGCCGCACTACTGGAGCCAGCCGCGCCTCCACGAACATCGACTTGTTATAACCCGGGAACGGAGGAAAGCTGTCCATCGCGATCGGAATCATCCGCGCCATGTCCGCGCTGGCCTGGTCGAGCGTAACTCCGGGCTTCAGCCTTGCGACCGCGAGGAAACTGAACTGCCCCAGATTGGTCTTCGCCGGGTCCCTCTGCATCGGCACCAGGATGGAAGGCTTCGCGTCCAGCAGACGAAATTTCTCCGGCAGCACGCCGATGATGCTCCGCGCGTGGCCGCTCACCAGGATGTCCCGTCCGATCACCGATGGATCGCCGCCGAACCGCGCCTTCCAGTATCCGTACGACAACATCGCCGTCTCGGGCGTCCCCGGAGAATCGTCCTTGCGCGAAAAGACGCGTCCCACCACCGGCTCGACCTTGAGCACCGGCAGCAAGCCGTCCGTGACTTCGAGGATCGGAACCTCCTCCGGCTCCGCTAGGCCCGTCACGCTGGCCGTGTCCTCATTCCACATTCCCACGTCTTCGAAGGTCCGATTCTGATCCCGATAAGTGAAATAAAGGAACGGAGCCATCCCCGCATTCTCGATGTTGACCCCCGGCGCCTTGTGATCCAGCGTAATCAAAGCCTCCGAATGCGGATACGCCAGAGGCTTAAGCAAAACTCCTTCGATGACGCTGAAAATCGCCGTGTTCGCTCCGATACCGATCGCCAGTGTGGCGACGGCAATCGCCGTAAACATCGGCGCATGAGCGAGCCTCCGGATAATGTGCCTCATATACTGTTCTACGAAGGCTTAGCGTAGTAGGTTCACCTGGAATTTGACCTTTGTGGCGCACTTGTGCGCTACCGCGTCAGCACGAGTGGTGCTTTCAAGCGGAAGGTGAACACCATCTCCGCTGGAATCACGACCTGTCTCTTGCCGGTGATCACCACGCCGACAAAGCCTGCGGTGGCTCCGGCTCCGGCGCCGATGGCCGCGCCCGCTCCGCCGCCCGCGACTGCGCCGATCACCGCTCCGCTGCCGGCTCCGCCGCCGATAAAGGCGATGTCGCGCTTCTTATGCGCTCCGCTGAGCTTGGCGTCGAGCGCGGTCACCATGGCTACGGGTTGGCCGTTATATTCAATCGAATCGAGACGGAGCGCAATTTCACCACGCCCTTTGAAGCGCCCCGAAGCCTTGCACATGACGACCGTGCCCTGAATCGGCGCGCCTTGGGGCAGGACTTCCTGGCCATCCATCACCAGGGGCGCCGCAAGAGATGCCCTGAAGCGCTCCCCCACCCGGCTGTGTTTGGTCGAGAGCGTTTGATCGATCCGCGCGTCGAGAGTTGTATCCGCCGGAATTTGGATGGGAGGAAGCGCCGTGGTCGCAGGCTGAGTGGTGCTTACTTCCGGCCCCTGCCGCTTGCACCCCACCAACACTATGGCGAATAGCATCGCCGCGAAAACCAGCACCCTATACTTAACTAACATGGAAGTTAGATCCACCACCGGCGAATTTGTTTCGGGGACTCCAAGTGGCAAGTGGCGCGCGCCTCCAGGCGTGCCGCGTCGGCATTCGTGTCGACGTTGCCTTGGCCAACAGTGATGTGTTTTGTCCCGCGCGACCAAGCGCCCTTCTGGAGTCCCAAGCCGGCGCCTAGGAGCCTTTCACCACCGCGTAGAATAAAGGTGTGCGTGCCTTTGCCCTTCTTTGGCTCCCGGCCCTTATCTTCGCCCGCTCCTCTGTCGACCGCCTGGACTCGGCGCACCTTGCTGCCGTTCATGCTCAGCGCGTTGAATGGATGAAAAAACGGGCCGCTGCGCCTCCTCCTCCCGGCGTTTATCGCGATTATCGCGCTGTCCTCCACATCCACGCCGAGGACGCCGACCATACCAAGGGGACTCGCGCCGAAGTTCTCAAAGCCGCCAAGCTCGCCGAAGTTAGCGTGGTCATGTTCACTGATCATCGCGGCCCAAAACCGGATACCTGGTCCGGACTTCGCGACGGCGTGTTGTTCATTCCCGGCTCCGAGGACGATCATCTGTTGCGCTACCCCGCTGACTCCGCCGGGCCGGAGCTGCGCTTTCTTTCGCACATTGAAGAACGCCCGGACATGGCGTCCACCGGATTTCAAGGCATGGAAATTTACAACCGCCATACCGACGCCACCGCGCACAAGGATTTCACCGAATATTTCAAGTCCGCGATGAATAATCCCCGGCAGTGGAAGGGCCTCGTCGCGAAAGAGAAGGAATTTCCGGATGAGGTTTTCGCAGCCGGAACCGACGCGCTGCCGGAATTTCTGGCGCGCTGGGATAAGGAGCTCGCCACGCATCCCTTTACCGGCATCGCCGCCAATGACGCTCATCAGAACCAGATTTTTAAAGGCACGACCTTCGATCCTTACGCCGTCGCATTCCGCCACGTCAGCACCCATATCCTGGCGCGCGACCTGGATGAGAAGGACATCCGCGAATCGCTCGCCGCCGGACGGGTTTATGTCGCACATGACTGGCTGTGCGACCCCACCGGCTTTTCATTCATCGCCGAAAATAATCTCGGTCTGTTCGATATGGGCGATCCCATTCCCCTAAGCGGCTTAGGCGTCGGCAATACCAGCCTTCACGCGTCCCTCCCGATCGCCGCGAAATTGAAGCTGATCCGCGATGGCGTGGTGGTCGCCGAGGCGGAGGATTCGAAGCTCGCCTACACGCCCAAGGAGCCCGGCGCTTACCGCCTGGAAGCATGGCTCACCGTCGACGGCGAGGACCGTCCCTGGATTTTCTCGAATCCGATTTACGTCACCAAGTCCAGCAATCTGGCGCTTCCGCCGATGACGCTTGCCTCCAACATCGAGGTTCACAAGGACATCACCTACACCGACGGCGACCCCGCCGACGCCCAGAAACATAAGCTCGACCTGTACCTGCCCACGGACAAGAAAAATTTCCCCGTGCTGCTGTTCATTCACGGCGGATCCTGGCGGTCGGGCGATAAGGCGCTCTACCCGGCGCTGGGGAACCGCTTCGCGAAGCTCGGCATCGGCGTGGCCATTCCCAGTTATCGCCTGATGCCGAAGAGTCCGCATCCCGCGCAGATCGACGACACCGCCGCCGCTTTCGCGTGGGTCTATAAAAACATCGCGCAGTATGGAGGCGACGTGAATCGCCTGTATGTCGCGGGCCACTCTGCCGGAGGCCATCTGGCGGCGCTGCTCGCGCTCGACCCGCGTTTTCTCGCCCGCTACGATATCCCCCCCACCGCGATTAAAGGCGTCGCCGCGCTTTCAGGCGTATACGACGTCAGCAAAATTCACGGCTTCGAGGATGCACCGGGCGACGCCGATCCATCGCCCATCGTTCATGTCCACGCCAAGGCGCCTCCGTTTCTGGTTTCCTATTGCCAGTGGGACTATCTGGCGCTGCCCTTGCAAGCCCGCCAGTTTGCCGCCGCGCTCAAGAAATCGTTCGATTCGGTGGAGCTGTTGTATATTCCAGGCCAAGGTCACATCTCTGAGATCATTCATATCGTGAACGACGATGACCCGATCGCACAGGCGATAATTAAAATGATCCAGTGTGGCGCAGGCGGTTCCGCCTGCGGATTCCATGAATAACTTCAATCTCGAGTGGCGCAGGCGGTTCCGCCTGCGGATTCCATGTATAACTTCGATCTCGAGTGGCGCACGCGGTTCCGCCTGCGGATTCCATGTATAACTTCGACCTCGTCGGCGTCGGCCTTAACGCTACCGACACACTCTTAATCGTTTCTCACTTCCCCGCCTACGCCGGAAAAGTCCCTTTTGAGGCTGAAATTCTGAGTCCCGGAGGCCAGGTCGCGAGCGCCCTTGCGACCGTCTCGAAACTCGGCCTGCGCGTCAAATACATCGGCACCGTGGGCGACGATGAGCGTGGCCGCGTCCAAATGGATAGCCTCCGCGAGACCGGTATCGATCTCGACGATGTCGAGATTCGCGAAAACTGTCCCAACCAGACGGCCTACATCATCATCGACCAATCGACGGGCGAGCGCACTGTGCTGTGGAGCCGTCCCAACTGCCTGCGCCTCGCGCCCGAAAGCATCACCCTTGAAAAGATCGCCGGCGCGAGAATGCTACACGTCGACGGCCACGATACTCCGGCGATTGAGAAAGCGGCGAGGCTGGCACGCAGCCTGGGCATCCCCGTCACCTGCGATGTGGATACCATCTATCACGGCTTCGATCGCGTACTCGAATCGGTCGACTACCTGGTGGCCAGCTCCGAATTTCCCGCGCAGTGGACGACGGAACGAGATCCGTTCAAAGCGCTCGAAACCATCCAGAACGAATATAAGATGAAGTGCGCGGCGATGACTTTGGGCTCGCATGGAGCGCTCGCGCGCATCGACGGAAAGTTTGTATACTCGCCGGCCTTCGTGGTGAATTGCGTGGATACGACCGGCGCGGGAGACATCTTTCACGGCGCATTTTGTTACGCTGTGCTCAAAGGCATGGGGATGCGCGAAACGCTCGAATTTTCCAATGCGATGGCCGCGCTGAACTGCACCCGGCTCGGGGCGCGTGGAGGAATCGCGACGGCCGCCGAGGCAAGCGCCCTCATGGAGCGTGGGGAACGGCGCGCCAATAAAGATTTCGCCGCCGCCTCCTACTCCGCATGATTCCTCTTCGATCGACGGAGCGCGTCTACTCGACCGCGATAGTGACGGCGTCGCTGATCGCGGTGAATATCCTGATTTTTCTGTACCAGGCCACGCTCAATCCTTACGACCTGAATAACTTCGTCACTCAGTGGGGTATCGTGCCCGATCAAATGCGCGGCGCCGGGTTGGTGACGCTCGTCACCTCCATGTTTCTCCACGGAGGATGGCTGCATGTTCTGGGCAATATGCTGTTCCTGTGGGTCTTCGGACGCAATGTGGAGGACCTGATTGGCGGCCCTCGCTTTCTCGCCTTTTACCTGCTGGGCGGCATCGCCGCGGGAGTCGTGCACGTCATCGTGAACGCATATTCGCGCATGCCCACCATCGGAGCCAGCGGCGCGATCGCGGCGGTGATGGGCGCATACCTGGTGAAATTTCCGCGATCGAGAATCGTCACCCTCATTTTCATTTTCTTCTTCGTGACCACTGCTGAGATCCCCGCGGCCTTTATTTTGCTGTACTGGTTCGCGATCCAGTTCATCAGCGGAGTAGGATCGCTAGCGTCCACCGACTACACCGGCGGCGGAGTGGCATGGTTCGCCCACATCGGCGGGTTCTTGATCGGCATGGTGTTGATCAGGTTGTTTCCCGCGAAACAGAGATGGCGCCCCTGGTACGAAGAAGATTAGCGGGAAGATTCATACTTTCGCCCGCTCATGCAACTGGCGTGTGCTGCTTACGGCCGCAGTAAGCATATCGCATAAATGCGATCAGGTCACCGATACAATCCGCATCCATGTTGTCTTGTGGGGCGGCCAATCTTGGCGGCAGCAAGCTGAAGCTCGCGCCACCTCCTGGTGCAGATAAAAAACTCCCTGAACGCCTTGGACTTTCAGGGAGCTTGTTGAATCTTAGTCCAGATAGTGGACGTGCCCCATCTGGTCCGGAGCAGGTTCTTTGGTGGCCGGGTGAGCCGAGACGGTGGCCAGGGGTTTGGTAGCAGGTTGTCCTGGATAGGCGGATGCGGCAAGAGGAAAGCAAGGATTGGGCAGATCTAGTAACTGCCGCCGATTCTATACGGTCCCGTTTTCACGCGCCTCAACCCCACAAACCTCACTCTACAATCCAGTCAAGAGGAGACACCTTGGGTTCGTTCTGCAAAAACATGGTCCTGCGTGACGATGGCTCGCACGCCGTCTGGGTTCGTTTTGTAAAACCGCGCCCGTTGGGTTCGTTCTGCAAAAAACATGCGGCAGCTCGTTCGGTAAATCGCGCGGAGGAGCCAAGTAAACTGTTTTCAATTAGTTACCAGAGTAGTTTCAGGCCGAACTGGATCTGGCGGGAGGTGGTGGACGTGCCGGTGATCAGACCCGCTGTGGGAGAGACGCCGGTGGGGGTGAAGACTACGGCGTTGGGGGTGTTGAAGTTCGCCCGGTTCAGAAGATTGAAGAACTCGGCTCGGAACTGGAGGCGGAGTTTTTCGCGGATGCGCATATCCTTTAATAGCGAAAAGTCCCAGGTGGCGAGACCCGGACCGATCAGAGTGTCGCGGCCGAGGTTTCCATAGAATCCGCTGCCGTTCGGAGGAGCAAGGAAGGCGGCTGGGTTGAACCACTGGTTCGGACTTCCGATAATTACCGGGCCAGTGAAATTCGGGTTTACGAAAGGCCGCACTGGATTTCTTGTGTCGCCGTTGTTCGATGGGTTGTAGCTGAGCTGAGGGGTGAACGGGAAGCCTCCTTGCAGGGTCACGATGGAGGTGACGGTCAGGCCTCGGGTGCGCGGCACGGTGTAGCTGAGATTGATCACGCCTACGTTTCGGACGTCGAAGTTCGCGAGTCCGCGATCGGCGCGCAGGTCGAAGGGGTTAGAGGCGAGCGCCGGTTCGCCTCCGGATGTGGTGGCGTTGAGCGAATCTCCGTCGTCGATGGTTTTGGACCTCGTGTACACACCGCGCAGGGCGAACCCGTGGCTGAAGCGGTGGTTGAGGTCGATTTGCAGGGCATGGTAAGAGCTGTCGCCCTCGGAAAAATAGCTCCAGGTATTGGCGATCGTCGGGTTGGCGCGAGTCGCCGTGGGAACGTAATAGGTTCCCGCGGGAACCGGAGTTCCGGCTAGCGGTGCGGGATAAGTCGCGGGGCAGGGCGACGCGGGGCAGATGACGGGGAACGGTTCATTGGCGTCGATGCCGATGATTTCGTGATAACCGTGCGAGCCTAGGTAGCCGATGGTCAGAGCGGTGTTGGAGCTGATTTTCTGCTGGATTCGGAAAGACCAGGACAGAAGAGTCGGAGTTTGGAGATCGGGCTGCGTTCCACCGGGCACCACCTTGGCCGTGGTCGGGACGGGCGCGGAGCGGAGGATGGGAAGTTGCGAGACGGGCTCATTCGGCAAGCTGTAGGTGGGGTTGAACGGCGCGTTCTGATCGGTGCGGTAGCCGAGCGCGTCCTGAAGGTCGTTGTACATGCCGAAGCCGGCGCGGATCACCGTCTGGTGTTTGGTCGAGAACGGGCTCCACGCGAGGCCGGCGCGGGGCTGGGGCAGGAATTTCGCGTTGTTCACGGTGAAGGCCGAATCTCCGATAGTGGGCTGGTTCGAGATGATGCCGTTCGGATAGGTATAAACCGATGCGCGGCCGTGCACTTCATTCCAGCCGGTGGAGTATTCGTCGCGGAAACCGAGCGTGAGCGTAAGTTTGGGGCTCAAGCGAATCACATCTTCGGCGTAGAATGCGCCGAACCAGGAGCGCCAGCCTAAAGGGGTCGGCGTGGGGTCGTAGAGGAGAGTGCCGGCCGTGCCTTGGAGGAAGGTTTGCAGGCTGGTGAAGGTCGCTTGACCGTATTGGCTGAGCGCGAGGTTTTCATTGGAGCGCAGGCGCTGAAACCAGGCGCCGACATTGATCTGGTGGCGGCCGCGGGTGAACGACACGCGATCCTCATAGGTAAACAGGTTGCGCGCGACCTCCAGATTGCTGCCGTTGTTGCTGCCGGCGAGGCTCAACTGCGCGGTGGGGTTCGAGGCGGCGCTTCCTCCGACGACGAGCGCGCCGAGCGGCAGGCCGGTCAGGAATCCTGGTAACGAGGCTGCGGGAGTGCCCGGAGTTGGTTCGCCGGTGAAGAAATATCCGGCGCGGGAGTAGCCGAATCGCGCGGTGTTCAACAGAGTGGGCGAGAAAATGTGGGTTTCTTCCAGGCTTGCGACCTGCTCGCGGAGGCTCTCTGCATCGGCGCTGTAGGAGTTGGTACTGGTGGGCGTGAAGTCGGCGCTGTCGTCGATGGTGTAGACGGAATTGAAGAAGTCGCGAGTGGAGAAAATGTGATCGAGGCGGACGGTGCCGAAGTCGTCGCGGATGGTTTGGAGGGGATTGTTGAAGGCTTCGGAGATGCCTCCGAAATCGGGCGCGCCAGGATTGGGGGCGGGCCATGCGTTGATCAGCGGCGAGACTCCGACGAATGCCAGGCCGGAGGTGGGACAAGTGGGCGCGGGGTTGACCAGCTTGCAGGGCAGATAACCGGCGCGCGCGTTCCTATCGGGGACCAGATCGACTCCGGTTTGGTGGAGATGCTGGAACAGGCCTTCGAAGTTGCCGAACACGAAGGTTTTGTTTTTCTGAATGGGGCCGCCGAGAGCTGCGCCAAACTGGTTGCGCTCAAAGCCCGGAGCGCTGGAGCCATCGAAGAAATTACGGGCGTCGAGCGCGTTATTGCGCAGGAATTCGTAGAGAGAGCCGTGCAGTTGATTGGTGCCCGATTGGGTGACGATCAGGACCTGGGCGCCGGGGCGCTTGCCGTATTCGGCTCCATAGGAATCGAGCAGCAGATTGAATTCGCGGACGGCGTCGACGCCCAGCAGTTGCTGGCCGGTGCCGCCGGGCTGCATATTATTTTCGGCTGCGCCGGTAAACTCGATGCCGTTTAAGAGGTAGAGATTCTGCTGCGGGCGGTTGCCTTCGACGGCGAAATTATTTCCGACGGTGGAGTTGGATACGCCGACGCCTCCGGTCTTTTCCCAGGTGAAATTCACCACGCCGGGGCTGAGGGTGAGGAGTTCGTCATAGCTGCGGCCGTTGAGCGGCAGGTCCTTCATTTGTTGCTCGCCGACCAGATTCGATATGTCGGCGCTGGTGACGGCGACTTGAGAGGCATCGCCT
This sequence comes from Bryobacterales bacterium, assembly GCA_963698105.1. GTDB lineage: Bacteria > Acidobacteriota > Terriglobia > Bryobacterales > Bryobacteraceae > Palsa-187. The sequence goes on along the minus strand of CAVOPN010000009.1, from coordinate 614,441 downwards.
GTCACGGTGATCTGCTGGCTGGCATCGCCGACATGGAGGTCGAGATCGACGGTCGCGCTTTGACCGACTACGAGGCTTATGCCTGAGTGGGATTGTTCAGTAAATCCTGCCTTTTTGCCGATGATTTCGTAGTTTCCGACGGGGAGGGAGAAGAATTGGTACCGGCCTTGAGGGTCGGTGACGGTATCGCGGAGAGAGCCGGTGTCGACGTTTTTCGCGGTGACGGACGCGGAGGAGATGGCGGCGCCGGTTTGGTCGGATACGGTGCCGGAGAGGGTGGCGGAGACTTGGGCGGTGGCGGTGGAAAGGAGGAGGAAGAGGACGAGGCGCATATGTCGTCTAAAACAGACAGTGTAGCTTATGTGAGTCGAGGATGGCGGCGGCGCAAACCGCGCGCCACCCGAGCGAAGATAATTATTCTTCGGGGACGGTCCAGCCTTCGCCGGGGTGGAATATTTTGAAGCGCTGTTCGGGGCAATGGCCGAGGAGATGTTCGACGAAGGACGGCTCGGGCGAGCCATAGGGGACCAGCCAGGAGGCTCCGATATCGGAGGCGAGTGCGGCGGCTTCGGAGGCTGAGAAATTTTGCGGGCCGATGGGGAGGAGAGCCACGTTTACGTTGAAGGGGCGGAGGCGGGCGCTGAGTCCTTCATAGGGGACGGCGTTGCCGGCGTGGTAGATGGTCCAGCGGCCGAAGCGGATGAGGTAGCCGAGCGAGGGGTAGCCTCCGTCAGCGGTCCAATCGGGGGAGGAGGGCGCGGAGTAGACGCGGCCGTAGAGATTGTCCTTGAAATATTCGACGCGCAGGCCGGCGTCGGTAGTGGTCATGCGGTGATAGGGGATGCCGTGGGCGTGCGCGGGGTCGGCGGCGCTTTTGGGAAGGATCAGCTTGGCCTGTTTCGACGCTTCGAGCATGCGGGCGATGGAGGCGTCGACGGATTGGGAGGCGGTGGCCAGGATCATGTCGGCGTGGGTGACTTCGGAGGGGGCGAGGGGAAGTTCGGTGAAGCAGGGATCGATGTAGAAGGTGATGGAGGCGAAGCGGACTATGAATCCGGATTGGCCTAGCCACCAGAGGGTCGGGGTCGCGGTGATGGTTTGGTCGATGGTGGTGAGGAGGTTCACGATGAATTCACAGGCTAAAGCCTGTGCTACCAACCAGGGTGGCACAGACTTCAGTCTGTGTTTCAAGAAGCATCATCACTTAGAAGCAGCGAAGCGGACTATGAATCCGGCTTGGCCTAGCCACCAGAGGGTCGGGGTCGCGGTGATGGTTTGGTCGATGGTGGTGAGGAGGTTCACGATGCATTCACAGGCTAAAGCCTGTGCTACCAACCAGGTCTGTGTTTCAAGAAGCATCGTCACTTAGAAGCGGCTCTTTTCAGGCGGTCGGCTATGGCGGCCCAGTTGGAGGTGTCGGGAGGGGCTTCGACTGCGATCCAGGGCCAGTTCTCCTGGTCCAGATCGTGCAGCACGCTGTAGATTCGCTGCGCGTAGGAGACTGGGTCGTTGGGCAGGCGGATGCTGCGGGCGGTGAGTCCGGAGGTGTTCCACCACACGTAGGCTCCGCGGCGGCCGGGCATTTCAGAAGGCGCATGGACCAGCAGCAGAGGGGTTCGCGGACTGTAATGGCGCGCGGCCATGCCTGGCGAGGGATGGGGACCGGCGGGCGTCACCGCCTTTTCGATTTCGCCGAGAGCGATCATGCCGGGGCGCAGCAGAGTGACTTTTCCATCGGCGATGGAGACTACGGTGGATTCGATGCCGATGCGCGTGGGTCCTCCGTCGAGCACGGGGATCAAGTCTCCGAAGGCTGCGCGAACGTGCGCGGCGGTGGTGGGCGAGAGCTCTCCGAAGCGGTTGGCGCTGGGCGCGGCGAGAGGGAGTCCGGCGGCTTCGATCAATTGAAGCGCGAGGGGATGCGCGGGGATGCGGACGCCGACGGAGGGCAAACCGGCGGTGACGATATCGGGAATGTGCGCGGCTTTGGGAAGCACCAGCGTTAAAGGTCCGGGCCACCAGCGCTGGGCGAGCTCTTCGGCTTCACGCGGCCATTCGGCGACCAGGGTGCGGGCCATTTCGATGGAGGAAGCGTGAACGATCAGAGGGCTGGTTTCAGGGCGGCCCTTCACTTGATAGATTTTTGCGACGGCTGAAGGGTCGAGCGCGTTTGCGCCGAGGCCGTAGACGGTTTCCGTGGGGAAGGCGACGAGTCCGCCGCCGCGGAGGATCTGCGCGGCTTCGTTAATCGAGAGGTTCATCTTTATCCGAGGCGGTCTTGCCGGTCTTGACGAAAACCAGGTAAGCATGGATGAGCGATTCGAGGTCGCCATCGAGCACGCGGTCGACATCGCCGATGGAGAGCTTGGTGCGATGATCCTTCACCATGCGGTAAGGCGCGAGGACGTAGCTGCGAATCTGGCTGCCGAAGTTGATGCCGAGTTTGGTGTCTTCGAGCTTCCTTTCCTCGGCCTTCTTCTTATCCAACTCGTGCTCGTAGAGTTTCGCGCGGAGCTGCTTCATGGCGGTGGCGCGATTCTTGTGCTGGCTGCGCTCGCTCTGGCACTGCACGACGATATTGGTGGGCAAGTGAGTCATGCGGATGGCGGAATCGGTGCGGTTGACGTGCTGGCCTCCGGCGCCTGAGGCTCGAAAGGTGTCGATGCGCAGATCTTCGAGCTTGATATCGATCTTGATTTCGTCGTCGATCTGCGGATAGACGAAGACGCTGGCGAACGACGTATGGCGGCGCGCGGCGGAATCGAAGGGCGAGATGCGGACGAGCCGATGCACGCCGACTTCGCTTTGGAGGAGGCCGTAGGCGTTCTCGCCGTTGACTTCGAAGGTCACGGATTTGATGCCCGCGCCTTCACCTTCGAGGCGATCGGTAACCACGGTTTCGAATTTATTGCGCTCCGCCCAGCGCAGGTACATGCGGAGGAGCATCTCCGCCCAATCCTGACTCTCGGTGCCGCCGGCGCCGGGATGAATGGTGACGATGGCGTAGCGGGCGGCGTTCTCACCGGAGAGCAGCATCTTGGTTTCGAGCGACTCGAGATAGCCGGCGAAGGACTTCATTTCGCGATCGAGATCGGTCGAGACGTCCTCGCCTTCGCGGGCCAGTTCAAACAGTGCGTCGAGGTCGCCGGCGAGCGAGGAGATTTCTTTGTCCTGGGCGATCTGTTCTTCCAGGCGCTTGCGGTCCTGCATGATTTTCTGGCTTTTTTCGGGCTGATTCCAGAAATCGGGGGAGTTGATCTGGTCGTCGGTTTGAGCTAACTGCGCGCGGCGGGCTGGGGCGTCAAAGATAGCTCCGCACAGCGTCAGCTTGCTGGCGGAGCGAAACGTACTCTCTTTCGAGTTCTTCGAGGGTCATCTATTTGTAGTTTAAACCATTGTATTCAGCAGCCGCGGGTCGAATCCGAAGGGCTGGGGCGGGGCCCAGACAAGATTGCTGAACTCGGGGTGAAGAGGATTCAGCAGGACGTTGAACTCGACCGGGATGATTACCGAGGGAACCAGGGTGGCGAGGGAACGCTGCCCGGTCGCCCAACGCTGACCGTAGCGGCGGGTGGCATCGCCGTCGGCGAGGCTGCCGCGATAGTCGGCGGACTCGGGATCGGTGCTCAAGTCCACGGTTGTATAGGCGTAATCGGCGGGGATTTCGTTTGCCGATTGGTGGACCAGCTGTTCCAGGCACGCGAGCGAGAGCGCCGCGGAAAAATACAAAATCGGCGTACCTTTGGGGTGCCAGCGGCCGGGATAGAGCAGCGAGCCGGTGTAGTCCGACGCGGATCGATGTGCGCGATGGAGGCGGTAGACCCGCATTTCTATTGGCCTGTCTCAGGTAGAAGACACGTCGACACGAATGTCGACGCGGTACGCGTGGACGCGCGCGCCACAGGGGTCATCTAGCTGTAGATCCCGTAGTCGATCTGGCCTAAAATGGTCAGAACTTCGCGCTGTTTCTCTTTGTCGCCGGAAAGGGAATATTGCTCGGGAGTGGAGCCGTTCAAGATGGGAAGGGCTGTCTGCATCCACTGGCGCGCCTTTTCCTCGGCGCCGAAAACCTCTAGCGCGCGGGCCCAAATGATTTCGGAACTGGGATGCTCCAACTGGAGCGCCTGCTCGGAAATTCCGGTTACGGCCGGCACGCGTGTGGCTCCCATGGCTTTAGTTTACTCTCGAAACACAGACTAAAGTCTGTGCTACCTATTATCTTGGTAGCACAGGCTTCAGCCTGTGAAAACCTCAAGCAAGTATCCCTTTTTGCCCACATTCTGAGCGCGGGTAGGGCCCATGTGAATGACGACGCCTTGGGCTTCGTGGATATGGCCGCAGAAAAAATACTGGGGCTGGTGGGCTTCGATGAACTCGCGCACGGACCGGCTGCCGGCGTGGAGTCCTTCTTTAATCCGGTCGAGCGCGGTGTTTAGAGGAGGGCAATGGCAGATCAGGACCAGGGGTTTCAGGCCCGCGAACTTCGCGAGTCTTGCGGCGATCTGCTCCTCTGAATATTCGCCGGGGGTATTGAACGGGGTGGGGCTCGAATAGCCGAGGCCGGCTACATGCATCGAGCCGATCCGGATGGTCTGCTCATGGAAATCGGTGAAGCCGAAGCGGGAGCATAGATCTTCGATATTTTTCGCTGATTCGTGGTTGCCGGGCAGCACGTACATCTTCGACGCGCGCCTTTTCAGAACCTCGCCCATTTTGTCGAGACCGCGCGCCCAGTTGACCAGGTCGCCGGCGGCAAAATAGTAGTCGGCTTCGATATCCATCAGTTTTTCCAGGGATTTAGCGTCGTTATGGAGGTCGGAGAAGATCAGCGCGCGAGGCATCAGTTATCATAATAAAAGAAGTCCATTCGCATGCCTGAGTCCCCGAAACCCAGTATTAACAGCTGGCTCGAAGATGAGCTGTATCACGAATACCTGCGCAACCGCCAGACGGTGGATGCGGACTGGAAGGAAGTGTTTGAATCGAACGGCCACACGGCCGTCCCTGCTAATGGAACCGTTGCGGTGGCCACGAAAGCTCCGGCTGCGGCCGCGCCTGGCGATCAGTTAGTTCCCTTGCGCGGACCCGCGCTGCGCATTGCGGAGAACATGACGGCCAGCCTTACCATGCCGGTGGCCAGCAGCCAGCGTGCGATGCCCGTCAAGGTGATCGACGAGAATCGACGGCTGATTAATGAACGCCGGCAGGTTTCGGGCAAGAGCAAGATTTCCTACACGCATTTGGTGGCATGGGCCATTGTGAAGGCGATTGAAAAAGTCCCGGCGCTCAATCAGGCTTATTCGGAAAACGGCGAGGAAAGTTTTCGCATCACGCATCAAAACGTGAACCTGGGAATCGCGGTCGATGTCGCGGGGAAAGACGGGGCGCGGTCGTTGAAAGTGCCTTCGATCAAGGGCGCGCAGGCGATGGATTTCGCGCAGTTCCTGGCGTCGTTCGACGATCTGGTGGGTCGTGCGCGGACGAATAAATTGACGGTTGCGGATTTCGAGGGTACCACCATTTCGCTCACCAATCCGGGCACCGTGGGGACCATGGGGTCCACGCCGCGGCTGATGCCGGGGCAGGGTGCGATTATCGCCACTGGAGCTATCGATTATCCGCCGGAATATCGCGGCGTGCCCGAAGATACGCGCGCTTCGCTCGGCTTGAGCAAGGTCATGACTGTGACGTGTACCTACGATCATCGAGTGATCCAGGGTGCGGAATCGGGCCTGTTTCTGGGCCGTTTGCAGGCGCTGCTTGAGGGCGAAGACGGGTTTTACGATGGGATTTTCGAGAGTCTGGGCATCCCGATGCGTCCGTTTCGCTGGGAACCGGATCAAGCCGCCGCGCCCGTAATCAATGCCGATCCGATGAAGCAGGCCGCTGTTGCGCGGCTGATTCAGGCATGGCGGGAACGCGGTCATCTGGTGGCCGATCTGGATCCGCTGGGCGTGCCGCGCGCTTCGCATCCGGACCTGGAGCCGTCGACGCATGGATTGACGATTTGGGACCTGGATCGGAGCTTCCACGCAGGCTCTTTCGGCGTGCTGACGCTGCGCGCGCTGATCGACCGTCTGCGGCTGACTTACGCCGGCAAGATCGGCGTGCAGTGGATGCACATTGACAATATCGAGGAGCGCAACTGGCTTGAACAGCGCATGGAGCCATCTCAAAATCAGTGGCCTCTCGAACCGGCGCTGAGGCGGCGCGTGCTTCAGGATGTGATCGGCGCGGAGAGCTTCGAGAATTTTCTCGACACCCGATTTAAAGGACACAAACGTTTCGGCCTCGAAGGCGGCGAATCGGCGATTGCGATTATTGAAGAAATTCTGGACCGGTCGGCCAACGCAGGCACGCAGGAAGTGGTCATCGGGATGGCGCATCGCGGACGACTGGTGGTGCTCGCGAACATCGCGGGCAAGAGCATGGTCCAGTTGTTCGCGGAGTTTGAAGGCGACGACGATCCGGATTCGATTGAAGGATCGGGTGACGTGAAGTATCACCTGGGAGGGTCGCAGGAGCGCACACTGCCGTCGGGCAAGAAAATTAAAATTACCGTTGCGTTCAATCCCAGCCATCTGGAAGCGGTGAATCCGGTGGTCGAGGGATTCGTTCGGGCGGAGCAGGATATGTTGAAGGACGTTCGCCGGGAAAAGGTGCTGCCTCTGGTGATTCACGGCGACGCGGCGATGGCGGGGCAGGGCATTGTCGCAGAGGCTTTCAACTATTCGCAGATTCCGGGCTACTACACGGGTGGAACGGTTCACGTTGTGATCAACAACCAGATTGGATTCACCACCAATGCCTGGGAGGCTCGCTCGTCGACGTATTGCTCCGACGTGGCGTTATCGGTGCAGGCTCCGGTGTTCCATGTGAACGGGGACGATCCGGAAGCGTGCGTGCGCGCTACTCAGATCGCCACCGATTACCGGCAGCGTTTCCATAAAGACGTGGTGATCGACCTGATCTGTTATCGCAAGAACGGGCACAACGAAGGCGACGATCCGAGCTACACGCAGCCGGTGATGTATCGCAAAATCAAGGCTCAAAAGCCGGTCGCCGCGACCTACGCGGAGCGGCTGGAACACGAAGGCCTGGTCACGCCCGAAGAGGTGACTGGCTGGCATGAGGAGCACAAAAAGCGGCTCTACGCGATCTACGATGAGTCGCAGAAAAACAAGGACGCGGTGGAGGTGCAAGTGGTCTCCATGCCGGCCGAGTCCGCATTGGTGGTGCAGCCGGCTACGGGAATCGAACGCTCCGTTTTCGATCGCGTGGTGAACGCGATGACCACTTTCCCGGCGGATTTTCATCTGCATCCGAAGCTCGCGGGGATGATTCAGAAGCGCCGCGCGGTGCTCGAAGGAGCGCCCATCGATTGGGCCGTGGCGGAGCTGCTCGCTTTCGGCAGCCTCGCCATGGAAGGCCATCCCGTGCGCCTCTCAGGGCAGGATTCCGGCCGCGGCACGTTTAGCCAGCGCCACGCCGAGTATCACGATAACGAATCGGATCGGGTGTTCACGCCGCTGTCGACGCTGGGTCCGTTCGAGGTTTACAACAGCCCTCTGAGCGAATACGCGGTGATGGGTTTCGAGTTCGGATACAGCGCCGCGGACCTTAACGCACTGGTCGCGTGGGAGGCTCAATACGGCGATTTTTCGAATGGCGGGCAGATTATCACGGACCAGTTTATTTCGTCCGCGGAATCGAAGTGGAATCTGAAAACGGCTCTGGTGCTGCTTTTACCGCATGGGCAGGAGGGCGGCGGACCGGAGCATTCGAGCGCGCGCCTGGAACGATTCCTGCAGCTTTCAGGCGAGTACAACATGCGCGTGGTCAATCCCACCACGCCCGCGCAGTACTTCCACGTGCTGCGGCGCCAGTTGAAGGGACCTTCGCGGAAGCCTCTGATCGTGATGACGCCGAAGAGCCTGCTGCGTCATGCGAAGGTGGTCTCGTCGGCCGATGAGTTTACGCGCGGCACGGTGTTTCATCCGGTGCTGGCGGATTCGACCGTGGCCGATCCTTCGGTGGTGCGAAGGATTTTGGTCTGCTCCGGGAAAATTTATTATGAGCTGCTGGCCGCGCGCGATGCCCGCAAGCTGACGGACACGGCGATCGTACGCACGGAACAGCTTTATCCTTTCCCGGAGATGGAGTTCAACGAAGTACTGCGGAGCTACCCGGCGGCGAGCCAGGTGGTGTGGGTGCAGGAAGAGCCGCGCAACATGGGCGCCTGGGGATTTGTCAGAGGCTACATCCAGCCGGTGCTCGACCGCCAGGGCCGGACGATCGGCTACGCGGGGCGTCCGGAGAGCGCGAGTCCGTCGCCAGGGTCGCTGAAGCGGCACAACCAGGAACAGGGGCAGCTGATCGAAGAAGCGTTCGCGCCGCCGACGGTGGAACGGAAGCGTAACAAGCGGCTGATTCGGAGAAGGCGGAGGCACACAGGCTGAAGCCTGTGCTACCAAGGCTGCTACTTACTGATGTGTGTTTCAAAGTCACCGAGCGCGGCTGCTGCGGGTCCAGGAATAAATAGCCCACGCGCTGACGAGCAGTGAAATGATCACCACTGCTGTCATCGCGTGCTCGAAGGCGGGGGCCTGGGTCAACCTCAAAATTCGGCGTCCGAAATAGACCGCCAGCAAGCCTTCGACGCCGAAGCGAATGAAGCGAAATACACCGACGATGGTCAGCAGCCGGGCGCGCGGATAATTCATCGCTGCTGCGATCAGAACCACGGGTGAAAAAAAGGGAATCCCGGCGGCGCGATTGAGGCGACCGCTAAAGCGACGCCTGAGCTGGCCTGGACGCGCTTTTGAAAAAATTCCAGACGCTTCCTGGGAACAAATCTCTCTACGCCCTTTTCGCCGCCCTGGCGTCCGATCCAATCGGTGGTGAAGCTTCCCACCACCGAGCCCGCGGCGGCCATCGCCGCGTAATACGACCACAGATCGTGGTGGCGCGCGGAGAGCACGACCACCAGAATGTCGAGGGCCAGGGGGAGGAACAGCAGAGAAGCGTCTAAGATCGCGAGCAGAAAAATGCCGATGCCGCCCAGCGTCGCCAGGAAAATAACGGTGTGTCTGACGATCGCTTTCAGAAGGAGCCTTTAATGAGGATTACTGAAGTCTCTTCAGCCAGATATTGCGCATGAAGATCTTGCCCGTGCCTTCGATCTCGAATCCGATGAGGCCGCTTTTGCGAAATTTCGAGGGATCCTCGTCGATCAGGATGGACATCACGTGGCCGTTGATGATGTGCGTCATGGTGGCGCCGCGGGCGATGATGTGGAGCTGGTTCCAATCGTCGATTTTGACGTAGCCGCCGAGCTCGTCCTTATCGCCCAGGGTGGCGAGCAGGCGGGGCGGCTTGCCCTCCGCGGTTTGGACCACTTGTCCACGCCAGGCGATGATGCCGCGCCCGGTGGCCTGTTCGTAAAACTGGCCGCTGTAATGATTCTGGCCGTCGAAATCGAATTGCGCGCCGAGCATGTTCCACTTGGCTTGCCCGGCCTGATCGGGAGGCGTGCCGCGGGGCTGGCCGCTGGGGCACAGGCCTTGGGGCGCGCGCGGGGGGGCGGCTGGATGAGGCGGCTGAATCGCGCCGCGATACTGGATGCCGCTGTTGATATGCGCGCCTTCGCCTTTCATTTCGACCTTCATCTCGAAATCCGCCGCTTCGCCGCCCTGCCAGACGAGGTAGATGGTGCCGGTGGGTTTCTCGCAGGTGGATTCGGACATGATGGCTCCATCGACGACGCGCCAGTAGGCTTTGTCGCCGTCCCAGCCGTTTAGAGTGGAGCCGTCGAACATGGAGGTCCAGCCGGTGTGGTCGTTGAAATCGATGGGGTCGGGCTGGCGGAATCCGCCGCCTCCACCGCTCCGGCCTCGACCGGCGGCAGGCGGCTGGGAGTAGACGGGAAGAAACAGAATCGCGGCAAGGAAGAGAATTTTCAGAACGTTCATGCCTCGCTGAGATTATCCCAAAAACGCTATAGGAGCGCTCGGATGCTATAATTCCGCAATGAAAATCCACGGGCCGCTGCTTGCGTCGCTGATTTTTACCGGATTGTGCGAGGCCGGAAGGCCGATCCAGCTGGAAGATTATTATCGCGTGGAGGGCGCGTCGACGCCCGCCATTTCGCCGGATGGGCGATGGGTGGTGTTCGCGCGATCGGCAATTGTTGAGGCGGAAAATCAAAGGCACACCGAGTTATGGATCGCGCCCGCGGATGGATCGAGCGCGGCGGTGAAGCTGCTGCCGGGCGATGCCGGTTCATCCGCGCCGCGCTGGAGTCCCGATGGGAAGCTGCTGGCGTTCAGCAGATCGGGACGCGGCGGCGGAGGGCGCGGCGGACGAGGCGGAGGGGACGGCGAAGGCAACGAGTGGTTTCTGCACATGGATCAGAAAGGCAGTGAACCGTTCCGCATTGCGGGAGTGAGCGGGGCGCCGGTGTTCAGTCCGGATAATCGATGGATTGCGTATGTGAAGCGGACCCCTCCCGAAAAAAAGGATCACGAGCTTTCGCCGCTGGAAAAACAGCTGGCGGAGAGGTTCAAAGGGAAATCGTTCGACTGGGTGAATTACCGCGCGGATGGGCGCGGGTATTTGCCGGATCCTCGCGATCCGCAGGCGACGCCGCCGACGGAGGTGTATGTTGTCGCGCGCGACGGAGGGACTCCGAAGCAGTTGACGCATCTTGGGGTGAATGCGAGCGGGATCGCGTGGAGGCCCGATAGCGGCGCGATTGCGCTGGTGGCGGACTCGCATCAGAGGGACGAATTTTCGTATGAGCGCGCGGATTTGTGGGTGGTGGATTTGGAGGGGCAGATCCGGCGGCTGACCGACGATGGATTCGAATACGATTCGCCGGCGTGGTCGCCGGACGGGAAGAATCTCGCGTTTCGCAGACGCCAGTCGTTGAGCACGATTATCAAGACGCGCCAGAATCACGGGGCGGCGGTGGATATTTATCGCATGTCCGTGGATGGCGGTGCGATGAAGAACCTGACGCCGGAATTTGATTTGATTCCCGATGCTCCCAGATGGCAGGGCGATGCGATCTGGTTCGCGTCGGCGGTGGGCGGCGATACGCAGTTGTTCCGGATGCCCCAGGACGGGGAAAGCCGGCGCAGGTCACCAGGGGCGAGAGGGCGTTCGCGGGATTTAGCTTTTCCGAAGCGTTCGATAAGATGGCGTACACGGCGCAGGATGCGACGCATCCGGGGGAGGCGTTTTGCTCCCGGATCGACGGCAGCGGCGAGACTCGCCTCAGCGATTTCAACGCGAAGTTTGTGAATGAAGTGGAGCTGAGCGCGGCCCAGCGGATTCACTTTCCAAGCAAGGATGGAACCAGCGTCGAAGGCTGGATCATGCTGCCGCGCGCGGGGAAGGCTCCGTATCCGATGATTCTCAGCATGCATGGAGGGCCGCATGGAGCGTACGGCAGCCAGTTCGATTTCGAGTTTCAGTGGCTGGCGGCGCATGGGTACGCGGTGCTGTATACGAATCCGCGCGGGTCGACCGGATATGGCGAGAAATTCCTCTGGGCGACGTGGGGCGGATGGGGGAAGCTCGACTATCAGGACGTGATGGCGGGCGTCGATTACGCGCTGGCGCACGATCCGGTGGATCCGAAGCGGCTGGGAGTTACCGGGTATTCCTACGGCGGATTCTTGACCGATTGGGTGATCACGCAGACGCCTCGATTCGCGGCGGCGGTGAGCGGGGCGGGGATTTCCAATTGGATGAGCGACTACGGGACGTCGGATATTCCACGGACTAAGGAGAGTGAATTTTACGGGACGGCGTGGAATCCGGAAGCGAGCGAGAGGATGCGCGGGTTATCGCCGATCACTTATGCGTCGAACGTGAAGACGCCGACATTGTTCGTCCACGGCGAGGCGGATATGCGGGTGCCGATTGAGCAGGCGGAGCAGATGTATCGGGCGCTGCGGAAGCAGAATGTGGCGGCCAAGATGATTCGCTATCCGGGGAATTATCATGGCGGGTGGCCTCCGTGGGATATGGTGCATCGGTATTACAACGAGGCGTTGTGGTTTGGGGAGTATTTGAAATAGGCGAGACTGGGTGGGCGAAGGAGCCGTCGATTTGAGTGGCCGGGGCGAAAAGTGGGGACAGCCCGCTCTGTCCACGGCGGCGCGAGGCCGTTGCGACGTTCGCAGAAGATCAGTGGGCGCCTTGGGACAGAGTTGGCAGTCCCCACTTTTCGCGGGTTAATTTCCGCCGCGGCCGCCGGGGGTGGCGGGGCCGCCTGGGGTCACGGTGAAGTAGGGGACGCCTGCGTCCTGCATCGTTTTATTTAGCTTGGGGACTTCGTCCCATAGGCGATTTACTTCGGCGATTCCGGCTTGGAGTTGGGCGGAGGCTTCGGCCAAGTCGGCCATCTGACGCGAGGTGGGGGCGGCGGAGTAGCCGTCGATGGTTTGCGTGAGGCGGGCGATTTTCTGGGTGACTGGAGGAGGCACGAAGGGACCGCCGCCTCCGCGGCCTCCGCCGCCCGCGGGGGCTTCGAACGTCGCGAGGACGGGCTTCACTTTCGCCATCAAATCGTCGGCGGCTTTTTTGAGGTTTTCGGGGACGGGAGGGGCGTTCGGCTTCTTCCAGCTCTCTGTCAAATTGGTGAGCGCGGTGTTGATGCCGACGATTTTTCGCCGCGCGGCGTCCGCGTCGCGAGTCATTCCGGATAGCGTTGTGAGCGCTTTTCTACGCTTGGCGCGATCGTCGTCTGAGAACTGGACTCGCGGATCTTCTTCAATCGTGAAGGGGCGCGAATCGGTTTTTCCAGCGGCTGCGATGGTGACGACGTAGGTGCCGGGATCGACCAGCGCGCCGCGTCCGGGGCCGCCGAATCCGCGTCCGCCGCCGCCCCCGCCCCCGCCTCCTCCTCCACCACCGGCGGCCGCGGCTTCCGCACCGAACTCGGTGGTGAGCTCACCCGCGGCGGCAGTTTCGCGGCCTGCGCGCCCTCCGCCTCCGCGTCCGCCGCGGCCTCCTGCATTTTCGGGAGGCACGGGCGGATCGTAGCGCATGTCCCAGGTGGTTCTATTAATCACGCCGGCTTCGGCTCTGGTGTTTAACTGGCGAATCTGATTTCCGGATTTGTCGGCGATGGTGATGCGCACGGGGCCTTCGGTCTTGCTGTAGTAATCGAGCTTCAAGCCGGCCGCCGCGTTGGGCGCGAGAAAATTCGCGGACCCCAAAAAGCCGCGATAATTCGCCATCTTCCATTCGATCGCGGGACGCGAATCGAACAGCTTCAGGTCCGTGGTCAGCGTCTGGTTGTCCATTTGTTCGAGGGCGGAGATATCGTCCATGATCCAGATCGACCGTCCGTGCGTCGCGAGAATCAGATCGTGATCGCGCGGATGAATCTGGATGTCGAAGACGGGAACGGTGGGCAAGCCGTTCTTCATGCGATGCCAGTTCGCTCCGCGGTCGAAGGAGATGAACATACCAAACTCGGTTCCGGCAAAAAGAAGATTCGCGTTCACAGGATCTTCGCGAATGACGTGCACAGTGCCCGCCTCCGGAGGAATTCCGTTGGTGAGTTTCGTGAAGGAGTCGCCGAAATTGTTGGTCCGCAGGATGTAGATGCCGTAATCGGCGCTGCGATGGTTGTCGAAGGTGATGTAGGCGGTGCCCACCTCTTTATGCGAAGGCTCGATGCGGCTGACGTAGCCTCCTTTGGGCACGCCCTGCATGGTGCCCACGACATTCGACCAGTGCTTGCCTCCGTCTTTGGACATCTGCACGTTGCCGTCGTCGGTGCCGACCCAGAGGACTCCGGCTTTCACGGGAGATTCGGCGATGGCGGTGATACAAGGCCACGCGACCACGCCGTCATTGCGCGAGAGGGTGTCCGCAGTCACCAGTTTTCCCAGGATCATCTGCTTGTTGCGATCGGCGCCCGTGGTCAGATCTTCACCGAGCCTTTCCCAGGTATCGCCGCGGTCAGTGGATTTGAAAAGGTGGTTGCCGCCGTAATAAATGGTCTTCGGATCGTGCGGCGAAATCATCAGAGGCGAGTTCCACTGGAAGCGATAGCGCGGCGCCTGATCGTTGTCTTCCAAAGGCCGGATGGACTTCGATTCGCTGGTGCGCAGATCGCGCCGCGACAGGTTGCCGTCCTGCGATTCGGCGTAAATGATATTCGAATCGCTGGGGTCGATGCGGTTGTAGAATCCGTCGCCGCCCTGGACGGTGATCCAGTCTTCGTTGCCGATGCCGTCCTGCTGCGTGCCTGAACTGGGTCCGCACCACGAGTAATTATCCTGGAGGCCTCCGCAGACGTGGTACGGCTTCTGATAATCGAATGCGACTTCGTAGAATTGGCCTAGAGCAATGTTATTCAGGTGTCGCCAATTGCGGCCGCTGTCTTCGGTGACCCAGATGCCTCCGTCGTTGCCGGAGAGAAGATGATCGGAGTTCGCCGGGTCGATCCAGATGGCGTGAACATCGCTGTGGACGCGCGCGAAACGCGTCTGCACGAAATTCTTCCCGCCGTCCTCGGACATATATATGTTGACGCCGCCCAGCCAGATTTTCAGGTCGTTGTTGGGGTCCACGCGAATCTGGCTGAAGTACATCGGGCGCGGGTCGGTGTCGCCCATTCGCGTCCAGCTCGCGCCTTTATCCTCGGAGCGGTAGACTCCGCCCGCCTTCTGATTTTCGATTACCGCGTATACGATGTTGGTGTTCTTGCGATATACGTCGATTCCGCACCGGCCGATGTCGCCGGTGGGAAGGCCTTTCGTCATTTTGGTCCAGGTCGTGCCGCTGTCGGTGGAGCGATAGAGCCCGCTGCCAGGACCGCCTCCGGCATATCCGAACACGGTGCGGCGATGCTGATAGGCCGCGGCGTAAAGGATATTCGGACTTTGCGAGTCGATCGCGATGTCGGTAACGCCGGTGTCCGGATCGATGAATAGGGTCTGCTTCCAGGTCAGGCCGCCGTCGGTGGTACGATACACGCCGCGCTCCTTGCTCGGACCCCATAGGTCGCCGTTCGCGGCCACATAGGCGATGTCCGGGTGGTTCGGTTGCACGACGATGCGGCCGATGTGGTGAGTTTCGGCGAGGCCCAGGTGGGTCCAGGTTGCGCCTCCGTCCATGGTTTTATAAACGCCGTTGCCCCACGAGGAGCTCTGGCGATTATTGGCTTCGCCGGTGCCGACGTAGACGATCGAAGGGTTGGACGGGGAGATAGCGATGTCACCGATCGAAGGATTAGGCTGATCCTCGAACAGAGCCTGCCAGGTGATGCCTCCATTGACCGTTTTGAAGAGGCCTCCGCCGGCGGCCCCCAGGTAGATGATGCGCGGGTCCGATTCGACCACGGCGATATCGTCGATGCGGCCGCCCATAGTGGCTGGACCGATGCTGCGGAACCTCAGATTCTTGAGCGCGCTGTCGTAAGGGGGCTGCGCGGGTAGTGAGAGCGCCGCGGCGAGGATAATAGCAAGTCGTGCTGAATTCACTTAATCTCCTACACAGACTAAAGTCTGTGCTACCGAGTAGCACAGGCTTCAGCCTGTGAATTTTATTGCTGCCGCATCCAGACGTCTTCGAGCAGATCGACTGAGGACGTTCGGGTTTCGCCGCCTACGGTCAGGCGGATCATAAAGGTGCCGGGTTCGAGCAGAGGGCCCTGCGGTGTCCCACCGCCAAATCCGCCACCACCGCCTCCACCACCACCGCGTCCACCGGCGGCGACGAAGGGAACGCCACCGGCGCGGCCGGGTCCATTGTGCTCCGGCTGTTCAGCACCGCCGCCTCCTCCACCGCCGCGTCCACCACGACCGGGAGTTGCCGGAGGCGCGGGTCCGCGCATGTTCCACTGGAACCGGTTCATGCCGGATTTGAGATCGACGTCCATCGTGCTAACCACCTTATCGTTTTGCAGAAATTCGACTTTGCCCTTGCCGGCATCGGCCTTCGCCCAGATACTGATGGCCGTTCCGCCTTGCGGATTTTGACCTTTGAAGTCCCGATTGGCGGCATGCCGCTGCGCGGAGGGATCGTTCTTCCACAGGATCGCCGGACGCGGATCGAACAGCACGAGGCTCGAATCCATGCCGGGCTTGAGATGCTCCAGCGGAGAAATATCGTCGGCGATCCAGATGGACCGTCCGTGCGTCCCTATAATAAGGTCGCGGTCGCGCGGGTGGATCAGAATGTCGTCGACCGGAACGGTGGGCAGGTTGTTCATGAACTTCTTCCATTCCTTGCCTCCGTCGAGCGTGACGAACAATCCGCTCTCGGTGCCGACGAACAGCAGGTTCGGATTATCGTAATCCTCGCGCAGGGCCTGAATAATGCCGAGGCTGGTGGGCAGGTTGCTCACAATGCTGGTCCAAGATTTGCCGTAGTCGGTAGTTTTAAAAAGATAGGGTTTCCAATCGTCGCAGCAGCGATGATTGTCGAGGGCGATATACGCGGTTCCGGGCGCGAAATGCGAGGGCTCGATCCGGTTGGTCTGGATATAGCCTTTGGGAGCGCCGGCGGCGACCAGATTGTCCATCACGTTGGTGAAGGTCTCGCCGCCATCCTGGCTGACCTGCACTAGGCCATCGTCGGTTCCGATCCAAATGATGCCGGGTTTGGATGGGGACTCGCGCACCTGCGTGATCAGCGAGCTGGACGAATAGCCGTCATGCTTCTCAGCCATCGGCTTATCGCCGGCCACGTTCATGATGGGCATTTCGGGCGACCAGCGATTCACGTTCTTGGTCAGATCCTTGGTGTTCATGCGCCAGGTGTCGCCGCGATTGGTGGACTTGAAAAAGTACTGCGACGCCATGTACACCACTTGCGGATTATGCGGCGAAATTTCAAAAGGCGCGTTCCAATAGATGCGGAACGGCTCGACATCGGGCGGCGCGTTTATGACGTTGGGAGGGCCGCCGCGTCCACCACCACCGCCGCCCCGCCCACCCGCGGCCTCAGGACCGCCGGCGGTAACCTGTTCGCTGGGCTCCCTCACGACGCCGACCGCGGGACTGTTCGCCCTTTGAATTTCATTCGCAGTGGGCGCGGCGGTGGGACTGCCGGGCCGCACGGGAGCGGTGGGGCGGATACTTTTCTGCGTACCGTTGCGCAGATCGTGGCGGGTCATGGAGCCGTCCTGCGATTCCGCGTACACGATGGCCCAATCGTAAGGATCCTGGCGGGTATAAAATCCATCGCCGCCCGAAACGGTGAACCAGTCGGTATTCACGGGACCCGTGGTCGAGCGCAGCGCGCTTGGTCCGCACCAGGCGTTATTGTCCTGGAGGCCGCCGCAGACCGCGTAAGGATGCCGCATGTCGGCCGAGACCTGATAAAACTGGCCCACCGCGATGTCGTTGTGATAATCCCAGTTGAAGCCGCCGTCGTTGCTGATGTCCAGGCCTCCATCGTGGCCTACCATCACGATGCGCGGATCTTTGGGATTGATCCAGAACGCGTGGTAATCGGTATGCGAGCCGGTGAGGGGCTGCCACTTCTTACCGCCGTCGAGCGACATCTGCGCGGGCGTTCCGCCGACGAGAATTTTCTGATCGTTGACCGGGTCGACGCGAATCTGGCTGAAATAGGTGGGCCGCTGGTTCTGATTGCTCATGAAGGTCCAGGTCATGCCGCCGTCTTCGGAGCGGAAGACGCCGCTGCCGTTGGGATTTTCGGGCACGTTGCCGCGTCCCCGTCCGCCGCCTGCCGCCGCGTTTCCTGGAGGTGCACCGGCAGCGGCTTCCGCCGGCGTCTCGCCTCCGAATCCGCCGCCGCGGCCGCCGCGTGGAGCGGGGCCACCTTCTGCGGTCGTGCCTCCGCCGGTACCTCCGCTGGCGCCGGCTTCCACCTGCGCGTAGACGATCTTGGGATTCGCGCGGAACACGGAAACGGCGATGCGCCCGTAAATTCCATCCTTGGGCTTGGGCCAGCCGGAACCTTCGAGCCTGGTCCAGGTATCGCCGCCGTTGGTGGTTTTCCAGAGCGCGCTGCCGGGGCCTCCGCCGTTATATCCCCACCAGGTCCGACGCCTCTGGAAGGACGACGCGTAGAGGATTTTAGGATTTACGGGATCGATGGCCACGTCGTTGAAACCGGTATCGGGATCGATGTACTTGGATTTTTTCCAGCTCTTGCCGCCGTCGGTCGATTTGTAGAGGCCGCGATCCGGATTCGGTCCGAACAGATGCCCGACCGCCGCGACGTATACGGTTTTCGGATCGGTGGGATCGACAACAACGCGTCCGATGGATTGGGTATCTTCGAGGCCGAGGTGGGTCCATGTTTTGCCTCCGTCCGTGGTTCCCCACACGCCGTTGCCGATGGAGGAGCTTTGGCGATTGTTCGGCTCGCCGGTGCCGACGTACACCACGTTCGGATCGGAAGGCGCGATGGCGATCGAGCCGATCGATTCATCGGGCATGTTGTCGAACTGCGAATGCCAGTACAAGCCTCCGTCGGTCGACTTCCACAGGCCTCCGGTGGCGAAGCCTATGTACAGCAGCATGGGGTCCTTCTCGCTGCCGGCGATATCGTCCAGGCGTCCCATCATCACCGCGGGTCCGATGGAGCGGAATTCAAAACCGCGCAGCATCGGATCGGTGGATTCGTTGGGCTTCGGATCGGGGGGAACGGCGGGACGGGCCTGCGCCCAGATCAAGCCGGCCAGAGAAAGTCCGGCTGCGGAAACGATCGATAACAAGGTCCAGGCATTCTGTAAAGGGCGGATGCGCATCTTCTATCTGTTCTCCTCGCCCGTTCGGGCTGATTAGGACATGATATACGACGGCCGCTGCTGGAGGGATTGTTACTTCTTTCCGCCCAGAATTCCTTTAATCAATCCGCCCGCTGCCTTGCCCACGCTCTTCATTTCCTCATGAACCACGGCTGTGATATCGGGCTTGAAGACGGGATCCGCAGTGGTCCCTTCGACGGTGAAGGGGATCGGGGTGTTGCCGACGACGGCCAGGAGACCGGAGGTATGAACCATAGCGCTCATCTTGAAGTTCAGGGCATTCGCGGGACTCACGGTGCCCGCTCCGCTCAGTTCGCCGATGGCGGGAACCACCAGCTTCATGTCGTTCGCGCTGATCCCTTCGGGCGCGGATCGCACGTTCGCGCTCATAACTTGAATCGTGGTATCGGGGCCTTCCTTGATGCCGGCGAGCTTTTCGATGGAGGCCATTCGCTGCGGAAGATTGAAGCCCACCAGGCGCGTGTTTTCGACGGACAGGGAACCGCTGGTCACCAGGCGGTCCGCCGGTCCTTCCGCCGTCAGATTGGCGCTGGCCGTTCCGCCTTTGAGCGAGGTTCCGGAGGGGAGGGTAATGCCCAGAGCCGGCAGCAGCGCTTCCAACTCCTCGACCGGCATGCCGGGCCCGGAAAGCTTCAGGTTCAGGATCATCGATTCGCCGGATTCCGCGTAGCTTCCGGTGAGGTGCGCGACCGCCGAGCCGATGTGAAAGTCTCCCTGGCGAATGGTACCTGCGTGTTTGCGCAGGTCATGTTCCACGGCAAAATCCGCTTCCACCGGCCGCGTGGAAGGCGAGCCGTTCTTCGCGAGCTTCAGGTTTTCGATTTTGAGCTTCC
This sequence comes from Bryobacterales bacterium, assembly GCA_963698105.1. Lineage (GTDB taxonomy): Bacteria > Acidobacteriota > Terriglobia > Bryobacterales > Bryobacteraceae > Palsa-187. The sequence goes on along the minus strand of CAVOPN010000009.1, from coordinate 594,839 downwards.
CTTTTAGGTTCACGGCGACTCCGTCGGAATCTCCGCTGCCGTCAAACGAAGCCAGGCCGGCGACATCGGGCGCAAAATCGTTCATTCCGGAGCGTGCGAGATCGAGCTCGGACACTTTGAGAGTCACGTGTACCGGCGTCTTCGCGGAATCCGTGGGGTTGATCGGACCCGCCTGTCCATCGAGCTTGATCCCGCCGCCTCCACGCACCTGCGCGGAAAGCGAAAAAGGAAACGCTGTGGTGCTGGAGAAGTTACGCAGCCCGATGTTCGCCTGCTCAAGTACCAGCGGCTTCCAGTGGCCGATGGTTCTGCGCAGAGTGAGCTGGCAGTTGGTGATCTTAACCACCTTCACTGAGAGGTCCAAGGGCATGCGATTGGAAGGCCCGGCGGCCGGCGTTTTGGGCCTGCCCAACCCGGAAAAGTTCCAATCGCCGGTGGCGGATTGCACCAGCGCAATCTCCGGCTGATCGATCAGCAGATCCGTGACAATCAGCTTGTGGGAGAACAGAAACGGGAAGATTTCCACGCCCACATGCAGGGATTTCGCCCGGATAAACGCAGGCTTGCCGAACGCCGGATCTTCAGCCACGGAAAGATCGTCCGCCGTCACTTCTCCACTGAGAAGCTGGAGATGCAGATTGCCCAGCGTTACTTCCCGGCCGAGCGCCGCGCTCAGATCCGCCTGAAGCGTGGGGCGGAACTGATCCACGTTCATCAAAAAAGGCAGGCTGATTACTACCACGATCAGGAACGCGATGACGATTCCCACCCATTTTGCAAGACGTCTCATCACCCTGGAGTATACCGTCCTCGAATGCGCGTAATCTCCGCCACCGTCCAGGCTTGAAACGGACACCCGCGCGGCTCCCGCGGCTCATCGCCGTCATAAATCTCCGCCGTCAGATCGCCCGGCTGCATGTCGACTGCCCCAAAGGCGTTGTAGTAAGCGTCGCCATAAGCGCCCAGCAGCCACGGCCACACCGTGCCCTGATGATAGGCCGCGTCGCGTTCTCCTGGCGGACCTTGATAGCGTCCCTTATAATCCGGATCCCCGCGTTCGAGTGTCCGCAATCCAACCGGAGTGAGCAGCTCACGTTCGACGACGCGCACCACCGCCTGCTGTGTGGAAAGATCCAGTAATCCATGCGGCAGGCTGACCGCAAAAATCTGATTCGGCCGAATCTTTTCGACCGGCCCCTCAGGCGCAAGCACATCGAATAAACAACTCCTCCGCGCGTTCCAGAATTTCGCGCGAAAGCTATCTCGCACCCTCTGCGCTTCTGCCCGAAAATCTGTCTGGTCGCCGAATCGGTCCGCCCAATCAGCTGCCAGCTGGAGCGCGCCATGCCACAGCGCATTGATCTCCACCGGCTTTCCGTGCCTGGGAGTAACCACCCAATCGCCGATCTTCACGTCCATCCAGGTTAACTGCGACCCTGGTTTTCCCGCGTTCAGCAGATGATCTTGAGGATCGACGAAAATATCGTGATGCGTGCCCCGCCTATGCCAGGCGATAATTTCCTTCGCCGCGGGATAAAACGTATCTCTGAGAAATTTTTCAGCCCCACCCGCCTCAAGCCAATGCCGCATGGCTTGAAACATCCACAGAGTCGCGTCCGCGGTGTTATATTCAGGCGCCTCGCCCGAATCCGGAAACCGGTTGGGAATCAGCCCCTGATTCAAATGCGCGACGAAGCCCTCGATAATTTCCCGCGCTTCGTCGAGGCGTCCCGAGCCAATCAGCAAGCCCGGCAAGCTGATCATCGTATCGCGGCCCCAGTCGGTAAACCATGGATAGCCCGCGATCATCGTCGGACTCCCGTCCGCGCGACGCACCGTAAACGGGTCCGCCTTTGGCTGGGGTTCTTCGATCTCCGCCGGCTCGATTGAAGCCAGCACCGGACACCATTCACCCGCTTGTAAATCGAGCGCAATCACGCCCGGCGTGTACAGATCCTCGCGAAAATCCAGCCCCCGCTCGAGTTCGGTTAGATATTCGATGTTGTAATACCACTTCGCATCGGCTTCGAACCGGCCCGTATGCTGGAAATGTAGCCGCGGCAGCGATCCATAAGGGTCCCCGCCAGCCTTGCGCAGAGAATGATAGTCGCGATACGCCGTAAACACGCGCACCCGCAGCCCCGCCGCGCGATCCGACCGATAGCGCACCACCACAGCCTGCTTCCGGGGAATTAAATAGACCTGTTTTTCCAGCCGCACGCCGCCCAAATCGTAAATCCAGGTCGCGCAACGCGCCGTTTGAAACTCCGTCAGAAACCGGTTCACCGGTGTTGCGCCCGGATACTGGCAGCCGCCCAGCCCATAGACGCGTCCCTCCACCGTCAACTCTTCTTCCACTCGCGATAACAGCACGTACCGCTCCACCGGAGGCTTCAGCGAAGCTACCAGCAGGGCGTGGTACCGTCTGGTGTTTACCTCGCCCGCCGTCCCCATCGCGAATGCGCCGGTGCCGTTGGTTTCCAGCCACTCGCGCTTCGAACCTTCACTTCTTAACATCGCGATGCGTTTCTTTCACCCGATACCCGGCACTCGCCAGGCGCTTGCGAATCTCGCTCGCGATCATGACGCTCCGATGATGGCCACCCGTGCATCCGAATGAAATCGTCAGGTAGCTTTTTCCTTCCGCCACATAGTGCGGCAGCAGGTACACCAGCAGATCCGCAATGCGCGAAATAAATTCCGTGGTCTGCGGAAAAGAGCGGATATAGCGCGCCACGCTCGGATGCTTCCCGCTCAAATGTTTGAATGCAGGAATGTAGTTCGGATTGGGAAGAAACCGCACGTCGAACACCAGATCGCTATCGGCGGGAACTCCGTGGCGATAGCCGAAGCTGTTCACCTGCACCAGAATCCCCGGCGACTTCCTGGGTCCGTGAAACAGGCCGCGAATCGTATCCCGCAGCTCATGAACGTTGAACTTGGTGGTGTTGATGATCGGATCCGCCAGCGCGCGAATGGGAGCCAGCCGCTGCCGCTCGCTCGCGATACTGGCCTCGACGCTCTGCTCCGTACCCAATGGGTGAGGACGGCGGGTCTCGCTGAAGCGCCGGATCAGCGCCGCGTCGTCCGCCTCTAAAAACAGCAGCCGCGTGGGAATCAGCCGGCGAATTTTTTTGTAGAGCGCGGGAAAACGCTCCAGCGCCAGGCCCTCGCGAATATCCACCACCAGCGCCGCTCGCCGCACGTTCGGCGCATCTTTGGTGAGCTCCGCGAACTTCGGAATCAGGTCGATCGGCAGATTGTCGACCGAATAATACCCCAGGTCCTCGAACGCTTTCAGAACCGTGCCCTTGCCCGAGCCGCTCAAACCCGTAATGATGACGACTTCAGTCTGCTCCGCGGGAGCAACAGCGGTCGGCTTGGCCATGATTTGAGTTTAGGACTCAATCAAGTCGAAATTCCCGTCCCGCCGCCGGACCAGTACGGACACGCATTCCTTATCCGCGTCGCGATACACCATGTAATCGTCGTCGTTGGTCATCTCCATCAGCGCTTCTTCAAGCGTCATCGGCTTGCGCTGATCCAGATGATTCACGCGGTAAACTTTTTGCGTGATCTTCTCGCCGTCGCTCGTGGCTAGCACCCCCACCAGCTCGCCCGCCCCGTTCGACGATTCTTTCTCCGTCGATCTCCGCACCTTTGTCCGATGCTTCTCGCCGTTCTTCACCACCTGTTTGTCCAGCTTATCCAGAGCCTCATTCAGCGCCGTGAACAGATCCGGATCGGACGCGATGCCCACCAGCGGATGTCCGTAAAACTGCATCGTAATCTCCGCTTTGTGCATGCGATTTTCAGAAGTCACCACAACGTGGGCCTCCTGCTCGCCGCGCTTCTCCGTTAATTTCGAAATCTTGGCGAACTTCGCGTTTAGCTTCTCCTCCATCTTGGGAGTCAGATCTTTTTTGATGCCTCTATAGATGACGTTCATAGGTATCTCCGGAACCGCGCGCGTCAGCAAGCGGATAGATGCTCTTAATTCCGAACCCGTCTCTGATGCGTCGACGGGATGCGCATATCTTCACGATATTTTGCGACGGTACGGCGTGTCACTTGAATTCCCTCGGCTTGCAGACGCTCCGTAATATGCTCGTCGGTAAGCGGATGGGACGGGTCCTCCTCCTCGATCATTTTTTTGACGCGGCGCTTCAGGATCAGCAGCGGCAGAACGCCTCCGCTGGGCCCCTGCACCGCTTCTGAGAAGAAGTACCGAAGTTCGAAAACGCCCTGCGGCGTGTGTGCGTATTTGCTCGAAACCGCGCGGCTGACGGTCGAGGGATGCACCCCGATCTCCTCCGCGATTTCCTTGATCATCATCGGCTTTAAAAAGTCGATGCCATGCTCCAGAAACTCCATTTGACGGCGCACCACGCTCTGGCAGACCCTCATAATGGTCTGCTTCCTCTGCTCGATATTCTTCATCAGTTGGATCGCCGAAGCGTAACGTTCTTTCACATAATTTCGAACGTCCTTATTCGGCTCCTCATTCCGGTCGAGCATCTTTCTATACTGGGAGCTCAGCCGCAACTGCGGAATATCGTCGTCGTTCACCGTGATCAGATAATCGTCGCCGTCTTTGGAAATATAAACGTCGGGCTCGACCACCCGCGCATTGGCCCCCGAATAGCGCAGCCCCGGCCGCGGATCCAAATGGCGAATCACATCGATCGCAATCTCGATGTGCTGCACCGGCCTGCGCAGCAGCCGGGCGATCTCTTTGATCTGCCGCAGCTCCACCAGCTTCAGATGATCGTGCACGATCTGCCACGCCACGCCGCCTTTGCCGTTGCGGCTCTCGATTTGCAGCAAAAGGCATTCCCGCACATCCGCGCAACCCACGCCCGCGGGGTCCAGAGTATGGACTACACGCAACGCTTCCAGCACGTCTTCCAGTTTGTGACCTTCGACCGCCGCCATCTCCTCCGGCGTGGTCACCAGGTAACCGTTCTCGTTCAGGTTGCCGATAATGCTTTCCGCCGCGTCGCGCACCTGTTCGGTTAAGGAAACCAGCGCGAGTTGGGAGCGCAAATGATCGGTCAGAGTGACGGGAGAAGAAAGAAAAGTCTCGAACGAAGGTTTTTCAACGTTCTCCGCCGCGGGACTCTTGTATCCGGGGTCCAGGTAATCGTCGAAGTAGCTGCCGAAATCGATCTCGTCGAAGGGATCGGTGGCCTTCACCTCCGCCGCATCGGGCGCCGTCAACGGTTCCGATAGCGAAGCCGGCTCAGGATTGCCCATGTTCGCGGCTTCGAAGTCCCCCCGGTCGGATTCCACGGATTCCATTTCGCCGGGTGCCATCTGGCTGTTTTCCAGTATGGCCAAGTCCGCCGGATCGGCTACCCTTTCGGCTTCGAGCAGTGGCCTTAGCTCATCCGCCGTCAATTCCTCAGCCCCGTCCAGCGATTCTTCCAAAACCGGGTTCTGAGCGACCTCCGCCGAGATCATCTCTTTCAGTTCCAGCCGGTTCAGCTGTAGCAGGCTGACCATCTGGACCAGCCCAGGAGTGAGTATCTGCTTCTGCTGAACCCGAACCTGGAGTCTGGGAGAAAGCGAACTCATGCTGGTTTCAGTTTACCACCCGCTAGCCCATTCGGCCCCCCGATTTTCACCTAACCCCAAATCTCGCCCACCCGCGAAATCTCTACCGGGCCGCGACCGCAGGAAGCGGTCAAATCTCTCTTTCTTAACGCCGTTCCCGCGTTACAATTGATCTTGCATGCAGCTTTCCGATATCTTCCTCGGCCTGGGTGAGGAGACCTTCCAGCAACTGATGCGCTCCATTTCCATGGGCCGCCTCCGTACTTATCAGCTCTTCGACCGTATCAAAACCCGGTTGCATCTCCATAAGTTAAGTTCGGAGACCCTGCGCAAATCGGCCCCCCGCCTGTGGGAACGCCTAAAGGAAGAAAAAGACGAAGATTACGCCACCGATCTCGCTCAGGCCATCCTCGTATCCCATCTGGATATGATCAAGGCCGTCCTCGACCATCTGGGCGTACCGCATGAAGATGGATTTTTCGCCAAGGATGCCGATGTCTCCGGTTATTTAAAGGAAGGCTGGCAGCAGGAAGTCTGGACGAAATTTCAAACCACGTACTCCCCCGCCGCGCTGCTATTCTATATCAATCACCTGGCCTGGGAAATCGCCAAATCCGAAACGGTTTTTACCCCTAATGACCTTAAGGCCGCCCCACAGCCCCTCCCGTAAGGGTGGGGATCAACCATGAAAGATCTCTTTGAAGCCATCCGCGCAGGCGATCACGCCCGCGTCGAGGAAATCGTCGCGGCAGACCCGTCGCTAGCCATCTTCGCAGCCGCGATTCAAGGTGACACGGGCCGGCTCAACGACTTGCTGACGGCCAACCGTTCTCTGGTCAGCGCCTTTTCAACCGATGGCTGGACCCCTCTTCACCTGGCGGCTTTCTTCGGGAAAACCGAAGCCGTCCGCCTGTTGTTAAATAAAGGTGCGCAAGTTAACGTCAAGTCAACGAATCAAATGGAGAACATGCCTCTCCACGCCGCTTCCTCTGGCCGCCATGTGGAGGTGGCAAAACTCCTGATTGATCATGGAGCCCCCGTAAACGCCCGGCAGCACGGCGGCTGGGCCCCCTTACACGCAGCCGCCCAAAACGGCGACCTGGAACTGGCCAAAATTCTGATAGCCGCCGGAGCCGATATAAACGTCCGCGCCGAAAACAACCAAATGCCCCTCGATCTCGCCCTGACCAAAGGCCAGCAAGCCATGGTCGACTACCTTGAATCCAACGGGGCCAAGCTGTAATGCCTGAACAAGACCGCAATAGAGCCGTATCGACACTCGAACCGCTCTACCGAGCCGCGACCACAGGGAGCGGTCGATGCTAGAAGAGAAAATCCAAGCGCTGCACGACTCGGCCCTGGAACAACTCAACACCGCCGCCACCCGCGAAGCTGTAGAAGCCATCCGCATCGAAGCCCTGGGAAGAAAAGGTAAGCTAGCCGACCTCAGCAAAGAGCTAGGCAAACTCCCTCCGGACCAGCGAGGCCCCCAAGGCAAGGTCTTAAACTCCGCCAAACAGGACCTCGAATCGAGAATCAACGCCAAACTCGCCGACCTGGAAAATGAAGCCCTGAACAAACGTCTGGAGGCCGAGTGGATCGACCTGACCACCCCCGCCCCCGGAATCCGCCCCGGCGCGTTACACCCCGTCACCCAAGTACAGCAAGAGCTGGAACAACTATTCGCGTCCCTGGGCTTCGCCGTAGTCGACGGCCCCGAAGTAGAAACCGAGCACTACAACTTCGACGCCCTGAACATCCCCGCCGACCACCCCGCCCGGGATATGCAGGATACTTTCTGGCTGAAAGACGGCCGCCTGCTGCGCACCCACACATCGCCTGTACAGATAAGAGCGCTGGAAAAACTAGGTCCGCCCCTGAAAATGATCGCCCCCGGCCGCGTCTTCCGCAACGAGGAAGTCGACCCTTCGCACGAGCATACTTTTTATCAACTCGAGGGTATGATGGTCGATCGCGACGTCTCCGTGGCACACTTGATCTACTTCATGAAGACGCTTCTTTCCGCGATCTTCAAAAGAGACGTAACCGTCCGCCTGCGCCCCGGTTTTTTCCCCTTTGTCGAGCCCGGCTTCGAGCTCGATATTCAATGCCTCATTTGCGGAGGCCCCGGCTGTCCCGTATGCAAACAATCCGGTTGGGTGGAACTCCTGCCCTGCGGCCTGGTGCATCCCGCTGTCCTTCGAGCCGGCGGCGCGGACCCCGAAATCTGGTCCGGCTTCGCCTTCGGCCTGGGCTTAACCCGCTTGGCCATGATGCGCTATGGCATCGACGACATCCGCTTGCTCAACAGCGGGGACCTGCGCTTTTTAGATCAATTCAAGGCCGTCTGAAGCATGAAATTCTCCTACAACTGGCTCCGCGAACTGGTCGACGGCCTCACCGAACCGCCTAAAGAGCTGATGCATCTCATCACCCTCAAAACGGCGGAATGCGAAGGGCTGGAAGAAACGGGGAGATTGCTGGCCGAAGCCTCCGAGGCCCGGGTGGTCACGGTCGAGCCTTTGGGAAAGAACGTAAAAGCCGTGGTTGCAACCGCTAACTACGGCATCAAAACGGTAGTTTGCGGCGCCGCGAACTGCCGCCCCGGTTTGCGCACCGTCTACGTACCAGTCGGAAAGAAAATCATAGAAGGAATAGAGAGCGACGGTATGCTCGCCAGCGCTGCTGAGCTGGGTATCAATCGCGACCACTCCGGCATTGTGGAACTCAAGGAGAACTTTAGACTTGAGCCCGATTGGATCATCGAAGTCGACAACAAATCCCTGACCCATCGCCCCGATTTATGGGGTCATTACGGGATGGCCCGCGAAGCAGCGGCGATCACCCGCAAAAAGCTGATCGATCCGGTTCGGGAAATCTTGCCAGCCGGTCCGCAAATCCAAGTAACCATTGAGGATTTCTCGCTTTGCCCCCGCTATTCCGCATTGGTTTTCGAGAACGTAACTGTCCAGGAATCGCCTTTGTGGCTTCAGTATCGCCTGGAAGCCATCGGTCTGAATCCGATCTCGAACATCGTGGACGTGACCAATTTCGTGATGGCGGAATTGGCGCAGCCCATGCACGCCTTTGATGCCGACAAGCTGTCCGATCGCCACATCATTGTAAGGACGGCGCATCCCGGCGAGAAACTCGCGGCGCTCAATGGCGAAACCTATGAGCTGGATCCTTCGAACCTGGTCATCGCTGATCCGCAAGGAGCGGTCGCCCTGGCCGGAGTCATCGGCGGCGCCGAGTCCGCGATTTCCGCGACTACCACGCGCATAGTCCTTGAAAGCGCGTGCTTTAGCGCGTCCAGCGTCCGCAAAACTTCCTCGAAATTGAGGCTTCGGACCGACGCTTCCATGCGCTTTGAAAAGGCGCAGGACCCGGAAAACACGGTCCGGGGATTGGCGCGCGCGCTGGAATTGCTGCAGGAGGTATCACCGGGCATCCGGCTGGTGGGCGGGTTAGCGGACTCCTATCAACTGCTGAAACAACCGGAACCAATAGAGTTACGCCTGGATTGGCTCAATCGCAAGCTAGGGTGTGAGGTTCCACCCGCGGAGGTTCGGCGGATTCTGGAATCGCTTCAATTTAAAGTCGACGAATCTTTCCGTGTGACGGTCCCCAGCTGGCGCGCGACCAAGGATATTTCTATTAAGGAAGACCTGGTGGAGGAGATCGGGCGAATGATCGGGTACGACAATATCACTCCGGTTGCACCCCTTTCGCCGGCCCGGGTGCCGCCGGGAAATCCGGAACGGGTATTCCATCACAAAGTCCGCGAAATGGCGGCGGCACAGGGGTTTACCGAGGTCTATAATTATTCCTTCGTCACCGAAGAGGCTGCGCGGGCCTTCGGTTTTCATCCGGCGGATTTGGTTCAAACCGACCAGCATTACCTGCGCCCTAGCCTCTTGCCGGGCATACTGAAAAACATCGAAGATAACTCGCGGCGCTTGGGTTCGTTCCGTTTTTTCGAGATCGGGAATGAGATTCATCCCGCCCACGAAACGCCCCATTTTGTAGCGGTGATTTTTTCGAAGGATACGCAAATCCTAGAATTGAAAAGACTTGCGGAATGTTTGATGCCGGGCGTCAGGGTACAGCCGACGGCGGCGCGGTCCTACGAGCATCCGCAGCGATCGGCGCTGGTCGGCGAGGTGGGACGATTGTTTGAGTTTCATCCCAGGATGGTTGAAAACGGGCGTGCGGCGGTGCTCGACTTGAATCTGAACCTTTTGAATCAGCCGCACGAGGTTCGCTATGAGCCGCTTCGGCGTTTTCCCGAAAGTGCTTTCGACCTTTCAATCATTGTTCCGGAGCGCACTCTGATTGGGGATGTCGAAGACGCGATGCCCAAGTTAGCGGAGGTACTTTCGGTTGAATTCTTACGCGAATTTGCGCTTCCCGGGAAGCGCAGCCTGACCTACCGCATCACGGTGGGGGCAGCGGACCGGACTTTGACCTCCGAAGAAGTGAGCGCGGTGAGGGAAAACATCATTGACGCTTTGAAACTTCGCGGATACGAATTCAGATCAACGCTTTAACACCTTCGAGCGTATCTTCTTGTGAGTGTCCGAGGAGATCGCATTGGCGTTTTTCGAGCGGCTCATGCGCCTGCATGAGCGCATGGTGGTGGGCGTCGCGTACCGTCTACTCGGACGGATGGAAGACGCGCAGGATGCGGCGCAGGAAGTTTTCCTTAAGCTGTTTCAGAGACACGACCAGATTGAGGGCGACGCGAAACCTTGGCTTTACAGGGTGACGGTGAACGTCTGCAACGACTGGTACCGCAGACGGGTTGTGGTTTCGGCACCCGATGAGAACGCGGCGGATCCTTCAGCCAATGCCCTGGCGACGATTACGTTTGCCGAGCGCAAGCGGCTGCTCAAGGAAGGCTTAAAAACGCTGGGCGAGCGGGAAAGACAGGCAATCGTGCTGCGCGATATCGAAGGATTATCCACGCAGGAAGTTGCGAAGATTCTGGGGGTCGAGGAAGTGACGGTGCGCAGCCAGATTAGCGTGGCGCGCGTGAAACTGGCCAAATATGTGAGGAAACACTCATGAGCTGTCAGGAATGCGAATTGAAATTGGGGATGGGTGAGGATGCCGGGGAGCATCTCGCTTTATGTTCGGAGTGCCGGGGGGTGGCTCGGGAGCTGCGACTTAATGCTGTGGCTTTGGGCGATTTGCGGCGACGGCCGTTCGGTTATTGGGCGGTGGCGGGTGCTGCGGCGGCTGTTTTGGTGGCTGTGGGGGTTTGGGTGAAGCCGGAAGCTCCTGTGATTATGGCAGCGCATGGCGCCGCCCCACTGCTGCGGCAGCAGAAACACGTCGACACGAATGTCGACGCGGGACGCCTGGAGGCGCGCGCCACACGGCCAAAAACGAGGCGCGCACGGAAGGCTGAGGAGCCTTTGCGGGTGAAAATGTTCACGTCCGATCCGGATGTGGTGATTTATTGGATTGTCGATACAAAGGAAGGGGTCGAATGAAGATTATCTATGGGCTGGTGGTGGTGTCGGTGCTGGCTTTGGGGCAGGATGCGGCTCCGAAAATTGAACGGCGGCTGATTCAGCTTAAATATGTGGAGGCATCGAGGGCTCGGAACCTGATCAATACTTTTGCGGGCGGAAGGGGCGATTTATTTGTGTCGGAGGACGACCGGCTGCATGTGATTGCGCTGCGCGGTCCTGCCGAGGCGATCGCGGCGGCGGAAGATGCGGTGAAGAAGATCGATGTGGCTCCGCTGGATTTCGAGTTGACGGTTTATCTGATTTCAACTACGGCGCAAGGAGGGGATCAACTGCCGGATGCGCTGACTTCGACGGCCAAGCAATTGCACGGAGTGTTCGCGTACAAGGGGTACCAGCTGCTGGATTCGTTCGTGCTGCGCGGACGCGACGGGCAAGGGATCAACGGAGGGGGCGGAGGAAGCGCTGAGGGAACCATCAAGAATTCCACGTATACTTTTCGGTATAACCGCGCTTCGGTGCTGGATGGAACGCCCAAGATTGTTAATCTTCAAAACCTTAATCTGCAGATTCGCGTTCCATCGGGGATGCGGAATGAGAAGGGGCAGCTGGAGTACAAGACCACGGGGCTCAGCAGCGATATCGATATTCGGGACGGGCAGAAGGTAGTGGTGGGGAAATCGGATGTGAATAACGGCGAGAGTCCTCTCATTCTGGTGGTGACGGCGAAGGTGGTGGAGTAGGGAGATCGCTCCCCAGGTCGCGGTTTTGGGGGGCTGAGCCATTGAGCGTCTGCGCTGACCGCTTCCTGTGGTCGCGGCTCGGTTGCACTGGGACATGTCGACACTCTCGAAAACGCCGGACATTGGGCTGAGTGGCCGGGGCGAACGTGGGGACAGCCCGCTCTGTCCACGGCGGCGTAGCAAGTATGCGCTTCTATTTGCATCGCGGACGCCTTGGGACAGAGTAGGCTGTCCCCTCTTTTCGCAATCTTCATCGCGCTCCGATACGCCTGGAGCGCGCTCTGCAAAAGCAGTATGCTCATAGCGTGAGATCTATTCAGCTGGTTGCGCCCAGGACTTTAGAAGAACGTGAGATGCCGCAGGAGCGCGATCCTGGGCATGGGCAGGTCACTGTAAAAGTTCGCGCGATCGGAATTTGCGGCAGCGATTTGCACTGGTATCTGGATGGGCGCATCGGCGAAGTGCCGGCTTATTATCCGCGCGTGCCGGGGCATGAGCCGGCGGGAGAAGTGGCCGCGGTCGGCAAGGGCGTCGAGCATCTGAAGGTCGGCGACCGGGTGGTGATCGAGCCTAGCCTGACTTGCGGGCACTGCGAATATTGCCTCAAAGGGCAGCACAACAACTGCATCCATTGCGTATTCATGGGCGGGTGTCAGACCGACGGCATGCTGCGCGAGTATGTGACCGTTCCGGCAGGGAACGCGACCCGTTTTCCAAAGGCGTTCGATTTTGCGAAGGCTACGCTGGCTGAGCCCCTGGCGGTGATGATGCACATGCTGGAGATGGTGGATATTCACGTGGGCGATACGGTTTGCGTGACGGGCTCGGGTCCGATCGGGATGCTGGCGGCGGCCACGGCCAAGGCTGCGGGAGCGAGCCGGGTGTTCATCGCGGATCGATTGGCGTACCGTTTAAAAATCGCGCAGCAGATGGGCGCGGATGTGACGATCGATACGACCAGCGAAAAGCTGGTGGATGCGGTGCTGGAATCGACGCGCGGGCGGGGCGTGGATAAGGTGCTCGAATGCGCGGGGTCGGCCGAGACGGTGAACGCGGCGATTCGGATGTGCCGGCCGGGAGGCACGGTGATGCTGATCGGCATCTTGAGCGAGCTGTATCCGAAGATCGATATCCACGCGGCGATGCATAAGGAGCTGAGGCTGCAAACGCTGAAGAGGTCGAATCATCGGGCGCAGGAGGCGCTGGATCTGATGTCGTCGGGGAAGGTGTCGACGGCGCTGCTGACGCATTCGCTGCCGCTCGAGGAGACGCCCAAGGCGTTCCAGATGATGACGGATTATACGGACGGGGTGGGGAAGGTGGTGGTGGAGATTTCGTGAAGACACGTCGACACGAATGTCGACGCGGCACGCGTGGGCGCGTGCGCCACAAAGGCGAATGAGATGAGATGAAGAAGGGCGAAGGGCAGGTCGGGAACCTGCCCCACTTATGAAGAGTCTGGCGATTGATTTGGGGGCTTCGAGCGGGCGGGTGATGCTTGGGGAGCTTGCCGAGGGCGTGTTGACGCTCGAGGAATTGCATCGCTTCGCGAATACGCCGGTCGAGCTTCCTACCGGGCTTTATTGGGACACTCTGCGGCTGTTTCATGAGATCCGGCGCGGCCTCGCGATTGCGGGGAGAGAGCGCAAGTTGCAGATCGACGCGATTGGCGTGGACACCTGGGGTGTGGATTTCGCGCTGCTGGGCGAGGATGGGGCGCTGGTGGATAATCCGCGGCACTATCGCGACTCGCGCAATGAAGGAGTGCCGGAGAGAGCCTACAAAGCGGTCAGCAAAGAAGAGATTTTCGAGGCTACCGGTGTGCAGTTCATGCAGATTAATTCGCTGTACCAGTGGTACGCGATGAAGCTGCTCCGATCGCCGGCGCTGCGGGTGGCGAAACGGCTGTTGTTCATGCCCGACCTTTTCAATTACTGGCTGACGGGCGTGGCGCGCGCGGAAAGGACCATTGCCAGCACGTCGCAGTTTTACGATCCGCGGAAGGGGGCGTTCGCGGAGGAGATGCTCAAGAAACTGGGACTCGATCGGTCGATTCTAGGCGAGGTTATCGATCCGGGGACGCGGCTGGGACCGCTGCTCGCGGACATCGCGGAGTTCAGCGGGCTGGGGGCGGTTCCGGTCTATGCGAGCGGCGGACACGATACGGCGGATGCGGTGGTTGCGGTTCCGGCCGAGGGCCAGAACTGGTGCTATATCAGCTCGGGAACGTGGTCCTTGATGGGCGTGGAGCTGGACTCGCCGGTGATCGATGCGGCTACGCTGGGCGAAAATTTCACCAATGAGGCGGGGGCCCAGGGGAAGATCCGGTTTCTGAAAAATATCGCGGGGATGTGGCTGCTCGAGGAGTGCCGGACGGCGTGGGCCCTGGAGGGCAACAACTTCACTTACGAAGAGCTGATGGAGAGCGCGGCGGCGGCCAGGGCTCGCACGGCCGTGATCGATCCGGATGCGTTTTTGGAGCCGGGGAGGATGCCCCAGCGCATCGCGGAGTTTTGCCGATCGTCCGGGCAGAGGGTGCCGCTCGATCCGGGGGAGATGACGCGCGTCATTCTCGAGAGCCTGGCGGAACGCTATAAGAACGTCCTGGCGAGTATCGAGAAGCTGACGGGACGGAAGATTCGGGTGATCCACATTGTGGGCGGGGGATCGAAGAATCGCCTGCTGAATCAGTTGGCCGCGGACATTACGGGGCGGGTGGTGATCGCGGGTCCGGTGGAGGCGACGGCGATCGGCAACGTGCTGATTCAGGCGATGGGCGCGGGCGTCGTGAAGGGTTTGAGCGAAGCCCGGGAGATTGTGGCGCGATCGTTTCCGGTGGAGAGGTTCGAGCCTGCAAGAGGCGCGAGCAGCCGGTAGCCAGAATCCTTTTGGCGTAACGGCGTTTCCGGTCGATGTGGTCTTCAAGGGCGGTTCTCTAAGGCCGGTCTATCGATCGCGAAACAAATCTGAATTTGAAACTAATCCGGGCGGCGATTGGTCTGTCTATACTGGCCAGTCCAGCGGCTGTCGGCGCAACGCTATAGCTTCAAATTTTATGGGCCCGACGAGGGTTTGACCACGGCGGTGAACCGGCTGATGCAGGACCGCGAAGGGTTCCTGTGGGTGAGCACGTCGAACGGGTTGATGCGTTGTGACGGCGGAGGGGCTGCCGGGGGACCAGATCTATTCGATGCGCCAGGGTCCGGACGGCGCAATGTGGGCGGTTACGAGCAAGGGGCTCGCGCGGCTTGGTCAGAATCGATTTGAGCGGGTCGGGACGGTTGCGGATGAAACCGGGGAATCGCTGGCGGACCTGGATTTCGACGCACAGGGGAGGCTCTACCGGGAGCGGTCCAGTAAATGAGTCTTTCCGGGGCGAAACAGGTCCCTCAGTATGTTGGGAGCACACATCGCGAACACCGGGAATGCCACTATCCGGTTGTCGGCGGTGTTCAGGGAGAGGCGCAGCGAACCCGCCCAGCGCCCGCGGAACATCCAGGCTATGAGCACGGTTCCTAAATATTCTATTCCGATCAGAATTCCGGCCAGCACGAGTATCTGGCCCCAGCGTTCGACTGTCATTTTCGATCCTCTACATCAGGTTGTGGAAGCAGCGGAAATACCGGCTCAATTATCTTGGCGGGGCGAGTGTTCTCGATAAGCCAGCGCTTAGTGCGAGGAGATCTGGAAGCGGTCCTTTACTTCCCACTTGGGTTGAGCGGCCGAGGGATCGGCGACGCGGATCATCTCCGCGTTCAGATGTTTGCCGCGGAGGACGAATTTTATGTAGTGGTAGTTCGGGTATTCGGTCCCCTGATAAAGATCGGCTGGGCTCCGCGTCACCGGTACGGGCGCCGCGCCTCCACCGCCTGAGACCAGATAAACAGTGCCGTCGCGGAAGAAGCGCTCATAGTTATGAATATGGCCGGAGTTTACGATGAAGCGCACTCGCTTGCTTTGAGGAGCGGTGGCCAGATAATCGGCGAAGGCGATTTCATTCGGGCGCGGGTTATGAAGGGCCCCAGGCCCGGTTTCGATATCGGCCACGGGGGGATGGTGGAGATTGAAAATAACGAATCGAACGGTGCTCCTCAGGTTGATCAGCTGCTGTTCCACCCACTTGATTTGTTCACTGCCGATGGTCAGCCGGAGTTCGCTATCGACGGTCAGGACGACGATTTTCGGACCGATTTCGGACATGTACCAGCGCTTTCCTTGAGCCTGCGGAAATTCGTTCCACCAGTTGTCCAGGCATTTCTTGGGATCGCCGCGCAGTTCATGATTACCGATGGCGGGGAACATCGGGATGTTGGCGGTTCTCCAGAGTGCGGTTTCGAGACGGAACTCGGTGTAATCGGCTGCGTTTTCGCCAGTGTAGGGAATATCGCCGCTGACTACGATCGCGGTGGGCTTTTCCGATGCGATTTTATCGACCAGCCATTTTCGAACTTTCGGATTGGTGGCCTGGGTCTCATGCGGATCGGTGAAGCGCATGTCTCCATAAGCGATGACCACGGTTCGCTGGGCAAAAGAAAGGGAAGTAGCGAGCAGCAGCGCTACGATGAGTGGAAACACTATTCTGATTCTATGACAGCATGGCTGCCGGATCTTATTTATACGGGCGGGAAGTTCGAATCCGGCCTGGCGATGGTGGTGGATGAAGACGGAACGATTGCGCGATTTTCACGCGCGGATGAAGATCTGAAAATGGCCCTGAGAATGCCCGGCCGGGCGATGCTTCCGGGCTTGGTGAACGCGCATTCGCACACGTTTCAACGCGTGATTCGCGGCCGAACGGAGCAGCGGACGTCGGCTGAAAAAGATACGTTCTGGTCCTGGCGGGAGAGCATGTATCACGCCGCAAACGCGATGTCGCCCGACGATATTTACCGGGCCGCGCGGATGGCGTTCCTCGAAATGGCTTTGTCGGGAATTACGGCGGTGGGGGAATTTCATTATGTCCACCAGGACCTGGAGGTCGCCCGAACGATTCTGCGGGCGGGGGAAGAGGTGGGGCCGCGGGTTACGCTCTTGAGAACCGCGTATATGCGGGCCGGATGGCAGAAGGATCCTCATCCGGGGCAGGTTCGGTTTCTGACCCCGGATATCGAGAAGTTTATGGCGGATACCGATGGTCTGATCGCGGGTGACGCGCGGGTGGGCGTGGCTCCGCATAGCGTCCGGGCAGTGCCGCTGGAGTATTTGCGGACGCTTTCGGAGTATGCGCGTGAGCGGCGATTGCCTCTGCATATGCATGTTTCAGAGCAGCCCGCGGAAGTGGACGCGTGCATTGCCGAGTATGGGTGTCGCCCGGTGGAGCTGCTGCGGGAGAACGGGATTCTCGGCGAGAGATTCACGGCGGTGCATGCGATTCATATCACGGCGGAGGAAGCAGGGTTTCTGGGTGGGTCGACAGTGTGCGCATGTCCGACGTCGGAGAGAAACCTGGGCGACGGCGCGGTGCCGGCGGACAAATTATTCCAAGCGGGGGCGCGAATCTGTTTCGGGTCCGATAGCAATGTCCAGATCGATATTCTGGAGGACGCGCGGGAGCTCGAATATCATTTGCGAATGAATCGGCTGGAGAGGGCGGTTTTAGAGGCGCCCTGGTTGTTCAAGAGTGCCACGGAATCGGGAGCGCGAAGCCTGGGGGCGGCGGGAGGCGGTCTTGAGGTGAAGTATCCGGCGGATTTTTTTACGATCGATTTGAACGATTGTTCGGTGGCCGGAGCGGATCCGGAATCGTTGCTGGCGCACGTGGTGTTTTCGCTGGAGCGGACGGCGGTACGCGACGTTTGCGTGGGAGGAGAGAGGATCGTCCATGACGGACGGCATCGTTTACAGGAGGAGATTGTGCGGGAGTTCGGCGAGGTGCAGCGGAAACTATGGCAATAAAGGTCCAAGACATTCTGCTGGATCTGGTGGCGATTCCGTCGGTATCGCCGATGTCGAATTTACCGGTGATCGAGTACGCGGAGCAGTTCCTCGAAGGGTGGAAGGCTACACGGTTTCCGTATCGCGATGCGGCCGGCGTTGAGAAAATCAATCTGGTGGCAAGCACCCGGCCGGGAATTGCAGAGCTGGCATTGGTGTGTCACACCGATACGGTTCCCTACGATCCGGATTGGGCGGAGGCGGTACGGCCGGCGATCCGCGGAGGGAAATTATATGGCCGCGGCAGCTGCGATGTGAAGGGATTTCTGGCTTGCGTGCTGGCCGCGGCGAGCGTGAAGGTCTCGAAGCCCATGGCGATTATTTTGACGGCCGATGAAGAGATCGGCTGCGTCGGCGCGAAATTTCTTGCCCGGAAAAAGGTGGTGCGCGCGCGGCACATGGTTATCGGGGAGCCGACGGGGCTGCGTCCAGTGTCCGCGGGCAAGGGATACGCGCTGGCGGAAATTATTGTCAAGGGCAAAGAAGCGCATAGCGCGTTTCCGGGATGCGGGCGATCCGCGATTTTCGATGCCGCCCGGGTGGTGACCGCGCTCGAGAAGGTGGCGAAGAGGCTGGAGGCGAGAAGGAATGGCGCGTTCGATCCGCCGTTTACGACTCTGAACGCCGGCCTGATTCAGGGCGGAACGGCGAAGAATATCGTGGCGGGCGAGTGCAGGATCACGGTCGAATGGAGACCGGTGCCGGGGCAGGCGGGGGACTGGGCCGCCGGATTGATTCGCGAGGCGCTGGAGAGACTCGATGGGATCGATGCGCGCCTGGAGGTGAAGAGGCTGGATCCCGCGTTCGAGCCTTCGGCGACGGGGAATCTTGCCGCGATGGTGGAAACGATCTGCGGGCGCAGTGCGACTACGGTGTCGTTCGGAACGGAGGCGGCGCATTTGAGTGCGCTGACTTCGGAGACGATCGTGTTCGGTCCGGGGGACATGACGGTGGCTCACAAATCGGGTGAATTCGTAGCGGTGAAGGATCTCGATCGCTGCGTGGGATACCTGGTGGAGCTGATGAAACGCCTGTGTGGCTAAGGCTGCCCGCGTACAGGCATATGCCACCTTAGTACTTAGATTCGGGGCTCAGTCCTCGACTTTTTATCTTAGGTTCTAAAGTCTTGGCCCTAGTCCTCCGATCTCCCTGGTGGATGTGTCCATGGTCGAACTGTGGCTCAAATTCAAACTCTCGGCGAAGTTGCTCGCGTGGGTTGCGCCTTTTGTCGGGCAGGGGGTGAACCCGGGCGAGTTCAACCGCGACCAAGGAGATCACGACCTCAAAGCGCAGAGTTTCGAAGAGGCGGAAACCCGCCTGCGGCAAGCTGTGGATGAGCTCGGATTGAGCGGCGGATCGCCGACGGCGCGCATCCGGCTGCAACTCCAGCTGGCGGAGGCGCAGCGGAAGCAGGGAAAACTGGACGAAGCGGAGAGGACCGTTCGAACGGCGCTGGAGTTGACCGCTCGCATTTCGAATCCATCGGGGTACGTGCAGTGCATCGACGCGCTGGCGGAGGTGTTTCACGATCGCGGTGATTTTCCAGCGATGCAGAGCCTGCTCGAAGAGGGCGTGAGAATCGAGGCGGCCATGCCTCATCCGGATCCGATCCGGATGGCGCGGCGCCTGAAGAGGCTGGGGATGGCCCGTCACGTACAGGGCGAGGACGGAATTCGGGCGCTCGAAAAATCCATTGAACTGTTCGAGCAGAACCATCATGAGGATCATCGGGAAACGGCTGGGGCTTTGAGCGAGGCCGGCATTCTTTATCTGGCTCAGGCGCGGCATGAAGACGCGCAACGATGTCTAAGCAGGGCTTTGAAGATCCATGAGCGCGAGTGCGGGTGCGATTCCCCGGAGGCGACGCGCGATCTGCACAATCTGGCGGGTTCGCATGAGGAGTGCGGCGATATCGAGGCGGCGGCCGCCCTTTATGAGCGCGCTCTGGAGTTGAAGGATCGCGGCGTGGGAAGCGATCAGGAGGAGCTTGGGGAGCTGCAATTCAGCGTCGCGGGGCTGTACATCGAATGGGGAAATTTTTCACGGGCGCGGGAGCTGCTGTCGATGTGCATCGGCACGTTCAGGCGGAAAAAGGGCGCGCGCCTGGCGGTCGCTTACGAAACCGCCGCGCATATCGAGGAATATTCGGGACGCTATACAGACGCGCTGGCGGAGCTGGCGCGGGCCGCGAAGATCTGGGAATCATGCGGGCCGGAGCGGATGGCGGAGCTGGCGACCAACATGGAATATCGGGCCAGTTTACTGGATCAGCTGAAAAAAAAGGATTCCGCGAACTGGCTGCGGGAAAGAGCGGCAGCCGCACGCGGAGGGTCTATCTGATTTCGGGACTGGCCGCCGTGGCCGGCTCGGCAGTGTAGTTATTGTGGATCACCAGAGTCTGATCGGAGAAGAAAGTCCGGCTGCCGGAGCTGCCGAACGCCTCCGGCACGGCGGTTACCGAATATCCCGTCGGTGTTCCCACGACAGTGAAAATGAATCCGCTGGCTTTGCCGTCGGAGAGGCCCTTGGGAATAATATCGGCTGCCGCGGGGCCCGCCGCCCCACTTGCTGGCGGCCCGAGTTCGGCCAGGTTCTGCGCATAGCGTCCAAACTGGGAGTAATATTGCGTTTCGCCCTGATGGATGGTGCCGATCATGCGGATCGCGGCCATTTCGTGGGCGGCCATCACCTGCTTGTTCATTTTGGGCACGGCAATGGCCGCGATAATCAGAATGATGGCAATGACGATCAGCAGCTCAATGAGCGAGAAGCCTCGGCGAAGGCGGTTTTTCTGCATACCAATATCTTAGACGCAGGCGGCCGCCAAAGTGTGCAGGTTTCGTTAAACGTGTTTGCGTCCGAACGGTGCTCTCCCTTAACGGAACGTCGACACGAATGTCGACGCTGCACGCGTGCCCACATATAATATGTCAAAGAACGGATTTATCGGGGGCGCCCCCTTTAGCTGCTGGTTTAACCTTCGGCAACCGAAGGACCAGTACTTGACTGGCCGCAATCCAACGCACACAGACCCTTCACGCTTTTACCGGTGTTGCGCTCACTGATCGATTCCGTTCTCCGCTGGAAGAGCACCTGAACTCCTTGACTATAAATTACACGACGTTTTGGCGGCTGGAAATGAATGAAAGTGCGATCTCATAGATGCGGCGGGAGATACACGCATGAAATCCGGCGATATAGTGGAATTAGATGCTGTGGGTGATTTTGTTGCTGCTGGCGATACCGGGGTTCGCGCAGCCCACTTGTTCTTCTACGCCGGCTTGGTCGCCGTGCGATCTGGTGTTCGATCTGGAGGGGGCGGAGAAGCCGGACGCGGTGGAACTGCGCGCGGAATTTCGCTCGCCCCAGCACCGCACTTACTTAATGCACGCGTTTCGCGCAGGAGACCGACGCCTGGTGATTCGCTTTGCGCCCACGGAAGGAGGGACCTGGGATTACCGGCTCTCGAGCAATATCGCGCGATGGGACGAGAAGTTGGGGCAATTGAATGCGTCGGAGTCCGATGCGCCGGGGTTCGTTAAAGTTGCGAACGTCCATCATTTTCAGACGGAGAATAATAAGCCGCACTTATGGATGGCGTCTGGAATCGACAAATTCCTGACCATGCCGCGGGCGGAGTTTGACGCGCTGATTGCGGCTCGGGCGAAGGAGAAGTTCACGCATTTGCGCGTGACGCTGGAACCCGAGGCGGACCTGGTGGAGGCGGCGGAGCGCGTCCGGGCCATCAACAGGCTGGGGCTGACAGCGGACGTAATGTTCGCGAAAATTCCCGAAGATGCGAAACAGCGCGAGCGGTACGTGAGCGACGTGGTGGCCAGGCTCGCTGCTTTCAACATTACCTGGGCGGGCCTTCCCGCTTATGAGCGCGTGCCGAACGCGCGGGCGATTTTGAAAGACACAGGCTCGCTGCTCAAAAAACTGGATCCTTATCAGCATCCGCGCATGACCATGGCGGAAGTTACCTCGGCGCCGTTGTTGGCCGACGGGTGGGAGAACATGCTCGCCTACGGAACCACCGATGCGAATGTCGGTGGGGTGGAACACCAGTTCTATCAGGCTCCGGCGCTGGCTACGGGGATTCGAAACGCTCGCGATTTGTGGAACGCGACGATGAACGGACAGTATCCAGCGGACGGCGAGGGAGCGTACATGACTGCCTGGTACGAGTTCATGAAGGGCAACCGGTTCTGGGAGCTGGAGCCTTTTTTCGGCGTCGATGGCGGCAGAGGGCTGGCGCTTGAGGGCGTCGAGTACATCATTTACATCGAGAAGCCCGGTCCGATTGAAGTGACGCTGGAGCATCATGGCTACGACATCGCGTGGATCGATCCGGCGAACGGGGAGCGGACCAAGGTCAAGCAGAACGAGTATCGCGGCGAGCGGTTTATTGGGGAGCCTCCGGACCGGTCCCACGATTGGATTCTGCATATTTCGCGGGAAGGGACGAAGGTGGGGATGTTGAAGTCCGTCAAGTTCGAATCGCGCGACGTTCCAGTGCAGGAGATCACGCTGGCGGGGGAGAAGCCGGTGTTCGAAATCACGGAGCCGGAAGAGAACGAGGTTTCGATGGCCCATCCCCCTCACTTCGCATTGAAGATCAAGAAAGATACGCGCGCGACCCGATCGCTGCTGGTGGAATGGACGGCTGAGGTGTCGGCGGATGGCGAAGGGTATCGGGTGATTGGGACGGGGCGTGAAGGGACACTCAAAGTGCCTTCGTCTATTGTCAAAAACCTTCCGGCGGTGCTGAGCTTGCATGCCAATATCGTGAATGCGAACGGGAAGGCTTACATGGTCGACCGGATTTTCAAGTTGGTTCCTTGATGGGGATGAAAATCCTGGCTATCGATACGACTGGCGAGCCGGGGAGTATTGCAATCACTGAAGGGGACCGCGTCATTGAAGAGGTCGTGTTGCCGGCGGGAGACGGGTTTGCTCAGGTTTTATTCGGCGCGATCGAAGATCTTCTGAGACGCAACGGATTTGAGCTTGACGACATGGAAGGGTTTGCATCGGCCTCAGGGCCGGGGACTTTCACTGGCGTTCGCGTCGGTCTGACGGCTGCCAAAGGGCTGGCGGAGGGAATTTCGCGCAAAATCGTGGCCGTTTCTAATCTGAAAGCGATGGCGGAACTTGGAACCGGCGCGCTGCGGGCTCCATGGATCGATGCGCGGCGCGGTGATGTTTATGGAGCTCTCTATAACGCCGTGCTCGAACCCGTCGGCGAGGAAATCGTCATGCCGCGCGATGCTTGGCTAGCATTATTACCCGCGGGCGCGGAGGTTCTATCGGAGCGGCTCGCACTGGCTGGAATCATCGGGAGGATCGCCGCGCGGGAATTTGCGGCCGGACGGGCGCTGGATCCCATGGCCGTCGATGCCAATTATGTACGCCGGTCCGATGCGCAGATGATGTGGCAAGACAACCAGCAATAATCGGAAACGAGTCCGTTCCCCGGGTGATCAAATTTCCAGGAGGAATTGTGCGATCTATAATCACCGGGCTAGGCTTAGCACTTGCTGTTGCGTTATCGAGCGGTGTCTCATGGGCGCAATATGGACCTGAGGGCGGGCCCTACCATCCTGAGAAAATCGATGCTCTCATCGATCAGATTCAAGTCGATCTGAACCATGGCTACGATGTCTGGAAACTCAAAGGAGACGACCGGAAGAGGCTGAATAAGGCGGGCGAGCAGCTTCGTGAGTTCGCCAAGCAGTGGCATCACGGTAAGTTCGATAAGGGTAATCTCAATGATTCCATTAACGCTATTCAAAAGGTGCTGAACGACAATCATCTGTCCGGTCCACAACGCGACGCGCTGTGGCAGGACGTCGATCAGCTCCGCCAAATGCGCGAGGCTTACGATCGGCACGAAATCGGTAGCTGGTAAACACCTTTCTGATGGGGAAACCGCCGCCGTGCCATTTCCCCAACAACCCCCACCTTGACCTCTGTCCCCCACCGCGGATATACTCGACTCGGGCGAATTCGTCCAGATTGAGCCAAAATCTCTTTCTTTAGCGCGTAGTAAGAGTTAGGTTGGATGCGCGCGCGTCGGATGCAACGAAATGCTCCGTCACGCGCACTTAGAGGAGCGAGGATTATCATGCCCAAAGAAAGCATTCATGCGAAATTAGGCCGAGTCCGGCCGCCGCGAGTGCACGTGACTTATGAAGTGGAAGTGGGTGACGCCATTGAGATTAAGGAGTTGCCCTTCGTGATGGGCGTACTCGGGGACTTCACCGGCCAGCCGACGGAGCCCCTGGCACGTTTGCGCGATCGCAAGTTCACGGAAGTGAATCCTGACAACTTCGACAGCGTGCTCGAGGGGATGAAGCCGCATCTGGCATTCGCGGTTGAAAACAAGCTGGCCGAATCGGCCGATGCTCCGCAACTGAAGGTCGACCTCCATTTCAAGAGCATGGAAGATTTCGAGCCGGAAAACGTGGTCCGTCAGGTCAAGCCGCTTTCGGAGCTCATGGACTTGCGCACCAAGTTGAGCAACCTGCGAGCGAGCCTCCAAGGCAACGACCGGCTGGAAGAAGCACTGCTGGGCGCGGTCGGGGATCAGAGCAAGCTCGATAAATTGAAGAAAGAACTCGATAAGCCCGCGGGAGGATCCAATGGCTGACGCCCAGAAAGCTACGCCGCAAGCGAAAGAGCAGGTGCTCGAAAAAAGTCTGCTTGACCAGATCGTCGACGAAGGGCGAATGGGCAAGGACGAGGGCGCCAAGGAGCGTGGTAAGGACCTGGTGAAGGAGTTCGTCTCCCAGGTGCTCGAAGGCTCCATGACCGTGACCAAGGATGCGGAGACGATGATCAACCAGAGGATCGCGCAAATCGATCATCTGCTCTCGATCCAGGTCAACGAGATTCTGCATCACGCTTCGTTCCAGAAGCTGGAAGCCAGCTGGCGGGGCTTGAAATACCTGCTCGACCAGAGCGAAACCAATGACAAGCTGAAGATCAAGGTCCTGAACGTTTCCAAGCGCGAGCTGTTGAAGGATCTGCAACGCGCTCCGGAATTCGATCAGAGCGCGCTGTTCAAGAAGGTTTACGAAGAAGAATTCGGTGTATTCGGAGGGGCTCCCTTTGCCGCCATGATCGGCGATTACGAGTTCGGCAAGGGTCCGGAGGACATCGAGCTGCTGGAGCGAATTTCGCAGACGGCGGCGGGTGCGCACGCACCATTTTTATCGGCCGCCAGTCCGGAATTTTTCAATCTCGAGAGCTACGCGACGCTGGACGCGCCGCGCGACTTGTCGAAAGTCTTCGACAGCACGGAGTACGCGAAGTGGAAATCGTTCCGGCAGAGCGAGGATTCGCGCTATGTCGGCCTGACGGCTCCGCGCATGCTGCTGCGCCTGCCGTACGGAAAAAACACCAAAACGGTGGACGCATTTCAGTATGAAGAGGCGGTCGACGGCACGGACCACAATAAATATCTGTGGGGCAACGCCGCCTATGCGCTGGGCACTCGCCTGACCAATGCTTTCGCGTTATACGGATGGTGCGCGGCGATCCGCGGTGTGGAGGGCGGCGGCCTGGTGGAGGGTCTGCCGGTCCACAATTTCTACACTGACGATGGCGACCTGGCGATGAAGTGTCCCACGGAAGTTCAGATCACAGATCGTCGTGAAAAAGAGATGGCGGATCAGGGATTCATCCCTTTGGTCCATTCGAAGAACAACGATTTCGCGGCTTTTTTCAGCGTGCAAAGCTGCCAGAAGCCGAAGGTATACGATAAGGACGCGGCGAACGCCAACGCTCGGTTATCCACGCAATTGCCGTATATTTTTGCGGTGTCGCGGTTCGCGCACTATCTGAAAGCGATGATGCGCGATAAGCTGGGCAGCTTCATGTCGCGCGAAAATTGCGAGCGCTTCCTGAACCAGTGGATTCAGAATTACGTGACACCCGACGATACCGCGCTTCCGAGCGTAAAGGCCTCCCATCCTTTGCGCGAAGCCAGAATCGATGTGGCCGAAGTCCCCGGCAAGCCGGGAGTCTACCGAGCCACCGCGTTCCTGCGTCCGCATTTCCAACTGGACGAATTGAGTGTCGGGCTGCGCCTGGTCGCGGATCTTCCGGCGCCGGCTCAGAAGGCGTGATCTTTGATCCGGTTTTCAGTGTTTCAACGCGAATAGAGACAAGGAGACAGGCAATATGGCAGCTGTAGATTATTTCTTGAAAATTGACGGTATCAAGGGCGAGAGCCAGGATAAAACGCACAAGGACGAGGTAGACGTTTTCTCGTTCTCGTGGGGAATGAGCCAGCAGGGAACCGGTGGTAAGGGCGGCGGCGGCGGCGCGGGCAAAGTGGCCTTCCATGATTTTAAGGTCACTAAGGAAGTGGATTTGTCGACGCCAAAATTATGGGACGCCTGCGCTACCGGGAAACATATCGCGAGTGCAGTGCTGACCTGCCGCAAGGCCGGCGGAAGCCCTATCGAGTATTGGACGATCACATTGACCGACGTACTAGTATCGAGCGTTCTGCAACATCCGCCGACCTTCGAATACGGCGAGGAAAGCAACCAGGCCAAGGGCAATACCGGCAACCTGGTGGCCACTGAAACAGTGACGTTCAACTTCGCCGCATACGAGGCGAACTACAAGCAGCAGCAGAAGGACGGAACGGCCGGCGGCGCGGTGACCAGCAAGTTCAACGTGAAGACCAACGCGGCCGGCTAGACTCCTCGATGAGTGTCAAGGGGCTTTTTGAGGCCGGAAAATTAGACGAGGCGATTCAGGCGCTGGGCGTCGAGGTAAGGGATAATCCCACCGACGTCCGGCGCCGCACGTTTCTGTTCGAGCTGCTGTGTTTCAAAGGCGATTACGACCGCGCGGAGAAGCACCTCAATTTGCTGGCCGATGCAAGTCCGGATGCGCGGGTAGGGGCAATGCTGTATTTTTCCGCGCTGCACGCCGAACGGACGCGGCAGGATCTTTTCGCCAAAGAAGAATATCCCGATGCGCCGGCTTCCGATATTCCTCGTCCGGGAACGCTGAACGGGAAGCCGTTTGAAGTCCTCGAAGATGCCGATCCCCGCATCGGCCCGCGTCTGGAGCTTTTCGCGGCCGGGGCTTACCTGTGGATTCCCTTCGAGCATATCGAATCGATCGAAATCGAACCGCCCAAGCGGCTGCGGGACCTTCTCTGGGCCCCCGCGCTGGTCCGGACGGGGCCCAAGTTTAAAGATAAGGAACTGGGCGAAGTCCTGCTGCCGGTGCTCGCGCCCTTCTCCGGCCGCGCCGACGACGATAACGTCAAGCTGGGACGCTCGACAGTCTGGAAAGACGGGGTGCCGGTCGGCCAACGTATGTTTTTCGCCGACGATGAAGAGATCCCTCTGCTTGAAATCCGCAAGATCGAGTTCGCCGCGGCAGAAAACGCGTAAGCCATGCTCCGCGCCGATCTCTTGCAACCCATCGCAGGCGACAATCCCAGCGGAGCCAATCTGCGCTACGATCCGGTCTACGATCAGATCAAGGAAGCGCGCCGCCAGGATGATATGGGTCCGCAAGGCGACTGGCAGCGCGAGCGAAAAGTGGCCGACTATCGCCAGGTTGTCGACCTCGCGGGCAAGGCCATCGCGGAGCGATCGAAGGACCTGCAACTCGCCGTCTGGCTCACGGAGGCCGCTCTCCATCGCGAGAAGTTTGCCGGACTTCAACAGGGACTCGATCTGTTGCGCGGCATGCTGGAACAATTTTGGGACACGCTGTATCCCGAAATCGAGGATGGCGATCTGGAGCCGCGAATCGTTCTTCTGGGCTGGGTAGGCGAACGGCTGGTAGAGCCCGTGCGCTTCACGCCTATCACTGCGGGCGGACTCGGGCTGCACCATTACCGGGAATCGCGCATGATCGGCTCGGAGGAAGACGCCGCGGCCAGCGAGACCAAACAGCAGGAGCGGCAGAAAGGCATCGCCGAAGGGAAACCGACCTCGAGGATTTCGATAAGGACGCCGCATCCACTTCATCCGCGCAGTATGAAGCATGGATCGCGGTGATGGACGGATGTCTTCAATCCGTGGAATCCCTGGGCGCGCTGTGCGACGAGAAATTCGGAAACGATGCGCCCAGCTTTGTGCCGCTGCGCACGGCTGTCGAAGAAGTTCGCCACACCGCTAACCTGATTCTGCAAAGACGCACAGGCCGCAGTTCGCAGGAAGCGGAGCCCGAGCCGGAATATGAGCAACCGGCTATGGCCGAAGATCAACCGGTCCAGGCGCGCAGGAGATCCAGCGCCGGAGTCGAGCCGGAGGATCTCGACGATGTCGCGGCGCGCCTTAACTCGATAGCAAAATTTCTCCGCGAACAGGATGCTTCGAGTCCCGGCCCGTATCTTCTATTGCGCGGCTATCGGTGGGGCGAGCTGCGCGGTTATAGCGATCCTCCCGATTCCAGCCTGTTGGTCCCGCCGCCCACTTCGATTCGCCAAGCCATCCGCCGCCTGGCTGGGGAATACAATTGGACCGAGCTTATTGAAACCGCGGAAACCGCGATGGCGCAGTCCTATGGACGCGCGTGGCTCGACCTTCAGCGCCACGTCGTCAATGCGGCAGAGCAGAGCGGTTACGCCTACGTTGCGGCCGCCATCCGCAGTGAAATACGCGCGCTGCTGATCGATTTGCCGGGTCTGCCGGATTGGGAATTCTCGGATGAAACGCCCGTTGCGAATTCCGAAACGCACGCTTGGCTGAAGGAGCTCGCCGCCCCTGCACCACCCGCGCTGCCACCCGCCGCGGCTGTTTTTGATGACCCCGGGATTACGCCCGGCGAGCCTTCCGAGCCCGCACCACCCGATTCCTTCGTGCTCGCCGTCGAAGCGGCGCGTGGGGGCCGCGGCAGTGAGGCGATCCAACTGCTGGCCTCCGAAATTCCGCGCCAGCAATCGGGGCGCGCGCGCTTCCAGCGAAAACTCCAACTCGCGCAGATCTGCGTCATGACCGGTCATGAGACGCTGGCCCAGCCTATTTTAGAAGAACTCGCGCATTCCATCGATCAGCACCAGCTCGACGAATGGGAGTCGCGCGAAATCGTCGCTCAGCCCTTGGTCATGCTTTATAAGCTCGAAAGGGATCAGGCAGTGAAGCAAAAATTATACGCCCGCATTTCGCGGCTGGATCCGGTTCAGGCGCTGGAGTGCGAACGCTGATGCCGAGAGCCGACGCCGACCAACCTGTTACCCAGCCCCTGATCGACCGCCTGATCGATCGCGAAAAAGATCGCGACCGGGACCGCATGGCCGATCCTTATCGCACCAGATCGGCCAGCGTCAAAGGATTGAAAACCGCCCTCCGCCGCGATCTTGAATGGCTGCTTAATACGCGCCGCAATCCTTACGCCGCGCCCGAATCGATGCCCGAGCTTTCCCAGTCTCTCTATAATTACGGCCTTCCGGATTTTTCGGCTTTGAGCGCGGAGGCTCCCAAGGATCGCCAAAGACTGCTGATCGAGATCGAACGAACCGTGGCGCTGTTCGAACCGCGCCTACGTAATATCCGGGTGGTATTTATCGACGGCAGCGGCACCGGGCCGCGCGCTCTGCGATTCCAGATCGAGGGTTCCCTGCAAATGGATCCTTCGCCCGAACACATCTCCTTCGACGGCGAGCTTCAGCTGGCCAGCGGCGAATACCAAATTCGAGGTGAGCGCTGATGCCAACGAAGGCGGTCGTCACACTGAGGTCTTCGGCAATGCCCGAGTCCGCACGGAGTTCCCTCCATGCGTGACGATCTGCTGCTTTACTACGAACGTGAGCTCAACTACCTGCGCCAACTGGGGGCCGAATTCGGGCAGAAATACCCGCGAATCGCCGGCCGTCTGATCCTGGAGCCTGATAAATGCGACGACCCTCACGTCGAGCGTCTCCTAGAAGCGTTCGCTTTCCTGGCGGCCCGCGTCCACCTCAAAATCGACGACGAGTTTCCCGAAATCACGGAGGCGATGCTCAGTATTCTCTATCCGCATTACATTCGCCCTCTGCCATCCATGTCCATCGTCGAAATGCATCTCGATGCCGAACAGGGGGGCAGCGCATCTCCGCAAAAAGTTGCGCGCGGAGCCGTTCTCAACTCGCGTCCCATCGCCGGCGTTCCGTGCCAGTTCCGAACTTGCTTTGATACCGTGGTGTTCCCGTTAAAAATCGCCGAAGGGGAATGGACGTCACCTGACCGCTTGTCCCCTCCCGTCAAATCGCTCGATGCTGTCGCCGCCATTCGCATCGAATTCCGATCCCCGCAGGACGTGACGCTTCCGCAGCTGGGAATCGATACTCTGCGCCTGCATATTAGCGGCGAAGCCAACGTGGCGCACACGCTTTACGAGCTTATGAGCGCCAACGCGGTGCAGCTGCTGGTTCGCGACCCTACTCCGAATTCGCGTGTGAAGCCTGTGATTCTGCGGGGGGATTCCTTGAAGCCCGCGGGCTTCTCCGAAGCCGAATCTATGCTCCCGTATCCGCGCCGCAGCTTTCCCGGTTATCGGCTGCTTCAGGAATATTTCACCTTCCCCGACAAGTTTTTCTTCTTTGACGTAACCGGACTTGCGGAGGCGCTCCGCGGCCTGAAGAATCGCTTCGAACTGGTTATTTTAATTTCACAGTTCGAGCAGACGGAGCGCCGCCAGATTCTTGAACTCGGCGTCAACGCGAAAACCTTTCGAGTCAACGCGACGCCGATCGTCAACCTGTTCGGTCAGACCGCGGAACCCATTCTGCTGGACCAGCGCCGCTACGAATATTCGGTAGTCCCGGACGTGCGCCGTCCTCTGGCCACGGAAGTTTTCTCGATCGACGAAGTGCTGAGCATCAATGCGCAGTCCAATGAGGTGCTGCGCTTCGAGCCTTTTTATTCCTTTCGCCATGCCACCCAGAAAGACAAGAAACAGACTTTCTGGCTGGCCCATCGGCGCGCTTCTTCGCGAGCGGGGGATGAAGGAACGGAGGTGTCTCTCACGCTGGTCGATCTGTCGGCGCGCCCTGTTTATCCGGATATCGATACCCTGACGCTGCGCACCACTTGCACCAATCGCGACTTGCCTTCACGATTGTCGTTCGCGAATGAAGCGGGAGATTTTGAAATTGAAGGCGGAGCGGCCATCAAGCGCATCGTTGCGTTGCGCAAACCGACGTCCTCAGTGCGCCCACCATCGGGAAAAGCAGCCTTGTGGCGCTTGATTTCACATCTTTCGCTCAACTATCTTTCGCTGGTCGATGAAGGGAAGGAAGCGTTTCAGGAGATTCTAAAACTTTACAACTTCACCGGCTCCGCATATTCGGAAAAGCAGATCGACGGTATCGTCAACATCACCAGCGCCCGGCATTTCGCGCGCCTTATCTCTGAAAACGGCATCACCTTTGCGCGTGGTACCCGGGTCCAGTTGGAGTTGGACGAAGATATGTTCACCGGAGGCGGTGTATTTCTGTTCTCGAGCGTTATCGAACGGTTTCTGGGCGAATACGTGTCGCTCAACAGCTTCAGCCAGTTAGCTGTCCGGACCAGACAAAGGAAGGAGGCGCTAAAAGAATGGCCCCCGAGAGCGGGACAAACAATCCTGATGTAGGCATAGAAGCGCCTCCCTCATCCTACGCCCGCATGGAAGCCAAGCTTCGCGCCAACCCCTGCGAGTTCGAATTCTTCCAGGCCGTCCGCCTCATTGAGCGCCTGCTGCCGGATCGCGCTCCCGTAGGCCGCTTCGTCAGTCCCGACAAGGAGGTGATGCGCTTCAACGCCCATAATGCGTTTCCTTTTCCCGCCAGTCAGATCCAGCGCATCGTGTGGGATGGGGATGTGCCGGTACTGGTCGTGAACTTCATGGGACTTACCGGCCCCATGGGCGTGCTGCCCCTTTACTACACCGAGATGATGCTCGATCGCATGCGCCATAAAGACTATGCGATCGTACAGTTTTTCGATATCTTCAACCACCGCATGATCTCTCTGTTTTATCAGGCGTGGGAAAAATATCGCTTTACCCTGTCCTATGAGCGCGGTGAGCGCGACCAGTTTTCGCACCACTTGATGGACCTGATCGGCATCGGGTCGGCCGATATGCAGAATCGTTTGCGCGTGAAGGACGATTCGCTGCTCTATTATGGAGGCTTACTCGCGCTGCGCTCCCGATCGGCCGCCGCCCTTCAGCGCATTATTGAAGATTATTTCGAAGTGCGGGTCGAGGTTGAACAATTTACCGGAGCCTGGTTCCGGCTTCCAGCCGTCGACCTCTGCGTTTTCGATCGGGCCTCGACTGTTTCTGAACAACTGGGTTTCGGAGCGGTAGTCGGCGACGAAGTCTGGCACCAGCAATCGGGCGTGCGCCTACACCTTGGTCCGATGGGGTTGGAACAGTATTTGGATTTTCTTCCATCCGGCTCGGCGTATTTGCCGCTACAATCGCTGGCCAAATTCGCCGGCCGCGGGGAGCTGGATTTCGAAGTACGTTTAATTTTGCAAAGGGAAGATGTGCCCGCGTGTGAATTGGGAGACGACCAGCGTCTGGGGTGGACCAGTTGGGCAAAGACGCAGCCAATGACGGCCCACGCGGGTGATACAATTCTGACGATTTAAGGGAATCTTATGAGCATAAATTTAAAAGGCCTTATCGGGAAGTTGAACGACACCACCCGCGGAGCCCTCGAAGCTGCCGCCGGTCTGTGCCTGGCGCGCACGCATTACGATATCGAAATCGAGCATGTGCTCCTGAAATTGCTCGATCTCAGCGCGAGTGACGCCGCTAAGATTTTTCATCAATTCGACGTCGATACCTCGCGTCTGCAAAAAGAGCTGGAGCGCAGCCTGGATACGTTCAAGACCGGCAACGCTCGTACCCCCGCTTTCAGCCCGTCGGTTGCGAAAATGCTTTCGGAAGCCTGGTCCGTCGCTTCGCTCAGTTTCAATGAGCCGAAGATCCGCACCGGCCACGTCATTCTGGCACTCGTTTCGAGCGAAGAGTTGATGCGATTAGTGGCGAACAAAGTAAAAGAGTTGACGAAAATTGACGTATCGAAGCTCAATAAAGAGCTTTTAACGATTGTGGAAGGCTCTCAAGAAGACGTTGCCGAAGCTTCCTCCCCGGGCGATCCTCTGGTTCCCAAGGTTGGCGGGGGCAAGACGCCGAACCTTGATCAATTCACGGTCAACCTCACCGAAAACGCCAAGAAAGGTAAGATCGATCCGGTCCTGGGCCGCGACTCTGAAATTCGTCAAGTCATTGATATCCTTATGCGCCGGCGGCAAAATAACCCGATTTTGACTGGCGAGGCCGGGGTTGGGAAAACGGCGGTTGTGGAAGGATTCGCTTTAAGAATCGCCGCGGGCGACGTGCCTCCGTCGCTCAAAAACGTCCACCTTCATACGCTGGATCTCGCGTTGTTGCAAGCCGGTGCGGGTATTAAAGGCGAATTTGAAAACCGGCTTAAGGGCCTGATCGAAGAAGTAAAGTCGTCGTCTGTTCCGATTATCCTGTTCATTGACGAAGCGCACACCATGATTGGCGCGGGCGGACAGGCGGGGCAAAATGACGCAGCGAATTTGTTGAAGCCGGCGCTGGCGCGCGGCGAGTTAAGAACCATCGCTGCAACTACTTGGAGCGAATACAAGAAATTTTTCGAGAAGGATGCGGCTCTCGCGCGGCGTTTCCAGGTGGTGAAGGTCGAGGAGCCGGTCGAGCAGCAGTGCATGGTCATGCTGCGCGGGATCGTCGGGGCGCTCGAAAAACATCATAATGTGCGCATCTTAGACGAAGGCGTGGCGGCTGCCGTACGCTTGTCGCACCGATTTCTGGCGGGGCGGCAGCTTCCGGATAAGGCGGTGAGTGTTCTAGATACGGCTTGTGCGCGATTATCGCTGGGGCAAAATTCCACCCCTGCTGCCATCGAGGACGCTTCGCGCGAGATTGACGATTTGGCGGTCCAGACGCGGGTGCTGGAGCGAGAAGCCTCAGTGGGCGCTGATCATTCGGAGCGCCTCGAAACGATCGCGAAGAAAAAGGCCGCCGCCGAAGATCGCCTCAAAACGCTGACGGAGCGCTTTCACAAAGAGCGCGACCTGGTGATGAAGATCCGTGACCTGCGCACCAAGCTGGAAGGGAAAGAGGGCAATCGCGAGGAGCTGGATAAGCTCAACGCGGAACTCGCTGAGTTGCAGGGCGAAACGCCTTTGATGCGCGTCTGCGTTGACGGTCACACCATCGGCGAAGTAATTTCCGCCTGGACGGGTATTCCCGCGGGAAAAATGCTGAAGGATGAAATCGCGACCGTGTTAACCCTTGAAACTGTTCTGGCGTCTCGTGTTATCGGCCAGAACCACGCGTTGATGCAGATTGCGGAACGCATCCGAACGTCACGCGCGAGCCTTGAAGATCCAAACAAACCCATTGGAGTTTTTCTTCTGGTCGGTCCCAGCGGCGTCGGAAAGACGGAAACCGCTCTTACGCTGTCAGACCTTATGTACGGTGGAGAGCGTAACATGATCACGATTAATATGAGCGAGTTTCAGGAAGCGCACACCGTTTCGACGCTGAAAGGCTCGCCTCCAGGATATGTCGGCTACGGCGAAGGCGGAGTGCTGACCGAAGCGGTGCGGCGCAGGCCTTATTCGGTGGTGTTGCTCGACGAAGTGGAGAAGGCGCATCCTGACGTACTGGAACTGTTTTTCCAGGTTTTCGATAAAGGCATGATGGAGGATGGCGAAGGGCGGGAGATCGATTTCAAGAACACCATCATTATTCTGACATCGAATGCGGGAACGGAGACGCTGATGAAGCTGATGGCTGATCCGGAAACCGCGCCGAGTCCGGATGGCTTGGTGAAAGCGCTAAAGCCTGAGCTGGACAAGATTTTCAAGCCGGCGTTTCTTGGACGCATGGTGATTATTCCTTATTTCCCTGTGCGCGATGAGGCTCTGAAGACTATCGTGAGGCTGAAACTTGGGAAAATTCAGCGGCGGTTGCAGGAGAATCACCGGGTTACTCTGGAATACGATCCGGCGCTGGTCGATGAGGTCGCCAGACGCTGCACGGAAGTGGAGAGCGGGGCGCGGAATGTCGACAATATTCTCACGAATACTCTGCTGCCTTCGATTTCGCGGAAATTATTGGCGGGGATGGCGGAGGGCGAGAAGTTGTCGACGATTCGGGTGAGTGTGGGAGCGGATTCGAATTTCGTGTACGCGTAGCGGTTGAAATCGATCTGATGGCCGGGGCGAAATGTGGGGACAGCCCGCTCTGTCCACTGCGGCGCAGAGCTATGCCGAGTTAACGAACACTCACGCGCGCCTTGGACAGAGTAGGCAGTACCCACATTTCGCAAGTTTCATTGCTTTTTGGCGCCCAACGAGTTATTTCGCGGACTGGATTTTTACCAGTTTTTCGTGATGCTGTTCCGGGACTTCCTGGCGGATGGTTTGCTTGCCTCGCCAGAAATCGAAGTACGAGACGTAGTGGACGCAGCTTACGGTGCAATATGGCGCGCAGGATTTTTCAGTCAGATACTCACGCCGGATATCTTCGACCGTGTATTTTTCGAGCGGCGTGCCGGGATAACCCCGCTGCTGGGAGCAGTAGTGCACCAGGCCGTCTTCGCAGATGTACATGTAGCGCGCACCTGCGCGGCAACGCCAGTTGTTAGGTTTGCCCTGGGCGATCGCGTCCTGGAAAAAATTGAGCCTCGCGAAATGCCTGTTCTCCATGGACTTCATTTCGTGATAGACGGCGCGTTCGCGCTCGCCTAAAGGCCGGAGCTGTCCGTCGCCATCGTGAATGATACCGACTGTCGCGGAGAATCCCAGTTGGAGGGCGCGACGGCCGACCACCAGCGCATCGTTCGGATCGTGAATGCCGCCGCCCACGACCGAATTTATGTTGACGTGAAATTCAGCGTGCTCTGCCAGCATCTGCAATTTCTTGTCCAGCACCTTCAGGCTCTTTTTCGAAACGTCGTCCGGCTTCACGTTGTCGATCGAAATCTGCATGTGGTCGAGCCCGGCCTGGTTCAGCCGCTTGATCCGCTCGGGCATCAACAGATAGCCGTTGGTGATCATGCCGGCGATGACACCGCGCCTGCGCATGGCGGCGATAATCTCATCCAGGTCAGGGTGGAGCAGGGGTTCGCCGCCTGAAAGCGTCAGGATGCTGGTGCCCAGATCGGCCAGCCGGTTGATCCTGCCGATCATTACATCCTTGGGCACGGGAGGAGAGAAATCGTCGTATTCGTTGCAGTATGTGCAAGATAGGTTGCACCGGCGGATGGGAATGATGTGGGCCATGATGGGATGGTCCGTTCCCAGCGCTCCTTTAATTACCAGGCGCCTCTCGCGAAGCCATCTATTGAAAGCTTTAGCGGTCCGGCGCAATCTAAAAGACGTGTCTGACATTCCCGGTTCCTCTCATTAAAACACACACCGCCTAATGCCCGCGTATCCCTCTGAGAGTATTTCCTCTATCAAAGCACTTACTTCCCGTGAGTACCAATGTAATAGTCTTACTCGCATCCATATTATTGCAGGACCCTGCACCGGATAATCCCGCGATCCTACAGATCCGAATTCTAGAAGGGGAAGGCGTGGCTTACGCGCTGGGAGCAAGGGCCACGCGGGGAGTGACAGTCCAGGTTACGGACGAAACCGGCAAGCCTATTGAAGACGCGTCAGTCAGTTTCCGGCTGCCTGAGGAGGGTCCAAGCGGGACGTTTGCGAACGGATCGCGCTCAGAGATTACGACGACGAAGGCGGATGGTCGAGCGTCGGCGTGGGGGATGCAATGGAATCGAACGGAAGGTTCATTCGAAATTCGTATCACTGCGGTGAAAGGGCAAGCCCGGGCGGGGACTGTCTGCGCGATTTACCTATCCCGGATAACCGGCGCCACTGTAGGGACGGCGTCTTCGTCCCCAATCAAGATCAGCCGAAGCCACAAGTGGCTATGGATCACCCTGGCGGTCGCCGGCGCGGCAGGCCTGGTGGTAGCGGCGACGGCTTTGCACGCCAAGTCGACTCCGGTGGGTCCGGCGGTCACACCGACGACCATCGGACTTCCGTCGATTGTCGTGGGGCAGCCATGAAGATTCTTATTGGCATGGCGATATGCACCTGCGCCTGGGCGCAGATCCAGAAGCCGTGGCTCGGAAACATGCTGGACGCGAATGGAGCGGTACGAACTGTCTACGGCATTGCGGCCAGCGTGAGCTTAGGCGATCCGGAAATAACCGGCGTTATATCCTCCGCTTGTTCGAAGACATTTTGTCTGGCCAAGACGGAGATGGGTATCATATCGGCCGCGGGCTTCGCTTCTGCGCCGCCAGGCCCGGCGCTGTTCGCGATTGATGGCGATTATGCGTTCGTGTGGTTCTCCAATTCGCGGCAACTCGCGCGATGGCAAAGCGGCGCGCTAACCCAGATCGATTCGATTGTGGAGGGCGAAGTATTGTCGATTCGCGCGCGCTCCGGATCGGTCGAGTTTGCGGTGCGGCGCGCGAGCGGAGTGTGGATCGTCAGCGCGAACGGCGGCGTGATCGATTCGCTGCCTCCTTCGGCAGGTCCACTAACGTTCATCACGGATGGCGTGGTGTATTCGACACGTGACGAAATCGTGATTCGGGATATGCGATTTCCACTGAAACACGTGACTGCTCTTTCCCGCATGTCGGATGGCTATTTGCAAGTGCGCGCGGGCGGCCTGGATTACGGGGTGCGCCTCGACAAGGGACGCGAGAAGGTCTTCCAACTTCCGGGGGTCGAGCCATGAAGGCGATGCTCCTGCTTCTGCTGCCCCTCGCCGCGCATGCCCAGCTGGCGCTATTTGCCGTGACCGGCACGACCGAGACCAGCGTCGGATCCTCGTATCAATTCGGCCCGGTCGCGATCAACACGTCCTCAAGCGTTCAGTTTCAGGTTTACAACACGGGAAGCACATCCATAACCGTCACGAGTGTGACGCTGGCCGGCGCGGGGTTTACGTTCGAATATCCTTTGTCGCACTTTCCGCAGGTAATTCCCGCATATTCCACCATGGCTCAGGCGCTGAGCGTCTGGGTGTCGCTCACTCCCACTTCAGCCGCGAGTTTGAACGCCAGCCTGGCTGTGAACGCGGCGTCGGGCGGCATTTCCACGATTCTGTACGGATCCGGCGTGACCGCGCCCACCTTGACCAGCAATACCGGCTGCGCCGGCAGTGGTTCCTTCAACTGGGGAAACGCGACAGTGGGCGGCGCGACACCGTGTACTTTCACGCTGCAGAATCTGAATCCCCAAGGCGTCACGGTATCGAGCATGGTGATCAACGGGCTGGGATTCACGGGTCCTTATGGAGTCACCTTGCCATTCACATTGCAGCCAGGACAATCCGCATCCTTCTCGGTTAATTTCACGCCGCCGGGCACGGCAGCGTACTCGGGCACGCTGGTAATCGGCACGCAATCTTTCGGGCTAAGCGGGACCGGCCAACAGGCACTCCTGCCTACGCCAGTCCTGCAATTCGACTCCGAATCCTATTCGAGTGCGCAACAAGGCGTGTTGCAGGTAACGATCCCCGGCGGGTCACCCGTGGCGGCGTCCGGCTATGTGACGCTGACGTTCACGCCATCGACCGCCGTTGTGAAGGACGATTCTGAAATCGTGTTCCTCGCCAATGGTTCGCGCACTATTCCGTTCAAGGTGAGCGCTGGCGCGACTACGGCTTTGTTGAATGGCCAGAATTCTGCGACGTTTCAAACGGGAACTACGGAGGGGACAATGACATTCACACTCACCACGGCGGCAGCGCTCAGCGGCGAGTCTCCGGTCCAAAAGTTTGCGATCGGCGGGACAGGAGTGATCATCGAATCGACCAGCGCGTCGAAGGAGCGCACTGGATTTCTGGACATCACCATCATCGGAGCCGATAACACTTATTCCACCGGCACGATGTCATTCTCTTTTACCGATACCAGCGGCAACGCGATCGGAGGTGCGGTAAGCGCCGATTTTACCTCGACTTTCAAAACCTATTACGGAGCGCAGACCGCGGGCAGTGCATTTCAGGCTCTGATTTCATTTCCTGTAACAGGGAGCGTCGCGTCCATTGGCAGCGTGACTGTGACTCTGACCAACGCGGCGGGCATCGCGAACACGGGGAGCCTGCCATTCAAGTAACGTTTAAGGATGCTGCCCGTTGCCTTGACCATCGCAGGATCGGACCCCAGCGGA
Organism: Bryobacterales bacterium; assembly: GCA_963698105.1. Taxonomy (GTDB): domain Bacteria; phylum Acidobacteriota; class Terriglobia; order Bryobacterales; family Bryobacteraceae; genus Palsa-187. The sequence continues at coordinate 555,920 of CAVOPN010000009.1, read as the reverse complement.
GGCGCCGGTCTGCAAGCCGACCTCAAAACATTTCATCGCTTTGGCGTGTATGGCGAAGCGGTGGTGACGCTGATCACGGTGCAAAATACGGTGGGGATAGAACGGGTCGAAATACTAAATCCGGAGCTCGTTTTGGCGCAAATACGGGGGGTCCTGGGCGATATTCCTCCGCGCGCCGCAAAAACCGGCGCCTTGGGAAATGCCTCAGTGATCGGAGCGGTGGTGGACGCCGCAAGGGATTTCGCGTTTCCATTGGTCGTGGATCCGGTGATGTTTTCCAAGCACGGCGCGCGGTTGGGCGAGTCTTCTCCGCTTCGAGCTTTAATTGCGCGGGCCTATTTGCTGATGCCGAATTTGAACGAGGCGTCGGAGCTGGCAGGATTCACGGTGAACGATCGCGAATCGATGCGCCAGGCGGCGGAGGTTCTGATAGGAATGGGCGCGCGCAATGTCTTGATCAAGGGAGGCCACCTGGCGGGCGACGCGCTGGACCTTTTGTATCTGGAAGGCGGGGACGTGCAGGAGTTTTCGGCCGTCCGCATCGATACGCGGCACACTCACGGCACAGGCTGCACCTATTCGGCCGCCATCACCGCGGAATTGGCGAAAGGCGCGGGTCTGACGCAGGCAGTTTCAGTTGCGAAGGCGTTCGTGACCGAGGCAATAAGAACCAATCCAGGCCTGGGAGGCGGGTCGGGTCCGCTGAATCATTTCGCGTAGAAGGGCCGCTGATCTCATGTTTATGACGCTGGATCATGCAGTCGTGTGGATGCTGACGCCGCTGGCGGTTGCAATCCTGGTGAGCGGACTGGACGATCTGCTGATTGACGCGGCATGGGCCTTTGCGTGGCTGCGCGGGAAATGGAAGCCCGAAGCGCGGATGTTCCCGCCTGGACCGCGGCAACTGGAATCGGCTCCGCAGCGCACGATCGCGATTCTGGTTCCGTTATGGCAGGAGCATGAAGTGATCGGGCGGATGCTCGAGCACAATCTCGCCTCCGTCCGCTATTCTGATTATCATTTTTTCGCTGGCGCGTATCCCAATGACGATATGACGCAGGAGAAGGTGCGGGCGATTGCCGAGCGATTTCCTAACGTCCACCTGGCTCTCTGTCCGCACGACGGGCCCACTTCAAAGGCCGATTGTCTCAACTGGATTTACCAGCACCTCATCCTTTATGAAGAGCAAACTGGGACAAGGTTCGAGGTCGTCGTTACTCATGATGCGGAAGATATCATCCATCCTGAGGAGCTGCGCTGGATCAATTACTATGCGGCTCGATTCGATTTCATTCAAACGCCGGTGCTAGCCTTGCACACGCCGTTTTTCGCGCTGACACATGGAGTCTATTGCGACGAGTTTGCCGAGTATCATACGCGTGACATGCCGGTGCGTCCGCTGTTGGGAGGGTTCGTTCCCAGTTCCGGCGTGGGGACGGGATACCGGCGCGATGCGCTGGATAAACTGGCTCGCTCCGCGGCGAACCGGATTTTCGAGCCCGATGCGCTGACTGAGGATTATGAGAACGGATTGCGCCTTTTCAGGCTGGGCTGTTCCCAGACATTCGTTCCGCTAGTGCATCCCATGGGATCGAAGGAGTGGGTCGCGACGCGCGAATTTTTTCCTCAAAAGTGGACCGCGGCTATGCGCCAGAGGACGCGTTGGGTGATGGGGATCGCGCTGCAAACGTGGGAAAGGCACGGCTGGAAGGGCAAGCCCGGCGAAGTCTACTGGCTGTGGCGGGACCGCAAGGGACTGCTCGCGAATCCTCTCAGCCTGCTGGCGAATCTCGTTTTCGTCTATGGGTTGGGGACGGCGATCTGGCGCCGCGCCACGCCCCTTTCCGTAGAGTTGTGCTGGGCCACATTTTCCATCCAATGCGTGCGCATCGCGGTGCGAATGGCGTGCGTGTCGCGTGTGTACGGAATCGTGTTCGCGCTGGGCGTGCCGGTTCGCGCGGTCTATGCAAATGCGCTGAACGCCGCGGCGACCTTCAACGCGGTCGGACGGTATGCGCTCGCGCGGGCGCGAAAACGCCCCTTGAAGTGGCTCAAAACGGATCATACCTATCCCAATCGGGCGGCGCTGCTGGCGCACAAGCGCAGGCTGGGCGAAATCCTGGTGGCGTCGGGCTTGGTGCCGGCTCGCGCATTAAAAGAGGCTCTTGAAACGCAGCCTATTGGAAGTCTTTTGGGGCAGCATTTGGTGTCCATCGGACAACTGACTCAGGACGCGTTGTACCAAGCCTTGAGTTTCCAACAAGGTTTGCCGAGAGGGGACTTCGAGCCCGCGCAGGTGCCATGGCACATCGCGCATGCGCTGCCGGAGCATGTGGTGCGGGATTGGGGTGTGTTGCCGTTCCGCGTGAGCGAGGGCAGTATGTTTTTAGCCAGCGCCAATCTGCCGAGCCCTAAAATGAACGCGGCGCTCCGATCGTTCACCGCGCTCGAGATCAAATTCCATCTGGTGACTCCCGCGAAATTCGAAAATCTGACAGCCTCTCTGTTGTAACGTAGAGGCATGACGGAACTGTTCGCGGCCGCGCTGGCCGCGCGTCAATACGCTCACGCGCCTTATTCGCATTTTAGAGTGGGCGCCGCGCTCGAAGATGTTGCGGGCCGGATTCACACTGGATGCAACGTCGAGAATTCCACGTACGGACTGACGCTTTGCGCGGAGCGCGTGGCGCTGTTTAAGGCAATCTCGGAAGGTGCGCGCGAATTTCGCCGCCTCGCGGTCGCGGCCGATACGGAAACGCTGACGCCTCCCTGCGGCGCGTGCCGCCAGGTCCTATGGGAATTCTGCGGGGATATCGAAATCACGCTGGTGAATCCGCGCGGCAAGAGCGAAACTCTGCATATGAAGGAACTTTTTCCGAGGGCGTTCGATGCGTCTTTTCTTTAGTCTTTTGCTTTGTATGTGGGCCGCAAAGGCCGCGGCGGTCGACGCCGTCTGGTCGGCTCGCTACCTGGTTACTATGGACCCGGCCCGCCGAGTGATTGAGAATGGAGCGATCGCGATTACCGGCGATCACATCGTCGACGTTGGTACGCGCGCGCAGATCGATAAAGATTATCAACCGAAGCTGCGCGTGGACCGCCCGGATGCGATTCTCGCGCCCGGATTGATCAACACTCACACTCACGCGGCCATGTCTTTATTTCGCGGCATCGCCGACGATATGAAGCTCCAGGACTGGCTGGAGAAATTCATTTTTCCCGCGGAGGCGCGCAACGTCGACCGCGACTTCGTGCGCTGGGGTACGCGGCTCGCCGCCATCGAGATGGCGTTGGGTGGAACAACGACCTATACCGACATGTACTATTTCGAGGAAACCGTCGCTGAGGCCACCAAAGAAGTTGGCTTGCGGGGCGTGTTGGGGCAGACGGTGATTGGATTTCCCGCGCCGGATTATAAGACTTCAGCGGCGACTCTGGCGGGCACGGAAAGGTTCTTCAACCTCTACGCCAACGATCCGTTGATTGTGCCCGCGGTGGCGCCACATGCGATATATACGGTGCCTGATGACGTTCTAAAGTCCTGCCGCGCGCTGGCCAACCGGTATAAGAAGCCGCTGGTGATACATCTTTCGGAAACAAAGCACGAGAATGAAGAGCAGTTGGAGAAGCGAGGTAAGACGCCTACTGCCGCACTCGAATCGCTTGGAGTGTTGACCGGGTGGACGGTGGCTGCGCACGGCGTGTGGCTCGACGATGCGGATATGAAAATCCTGAAGGATCGCGACACCGGCCTGGCGCATTGCCCTTCCAGTAACATGAAACTCGCGAGCGGAGTGGCGCCGGTGGTGAAAATTTTGTCGCTGGGGATTGCGATGGGACTGGGCACGGACGGAGTAGCGGGGTCGAACAACGATCACGACATGATGGAGGAGATGGATCTGGCGGCAAAACTGCAAAAAGTAACCACATTCGATCCCCAGGCCCTGCCTGCCGAAGCCGCATTCGCGATGGCGACCATCACCGGAGCGCGTGCTCTGCATATGGAATCCATGATCGGATCGATTGAGAAAGGCAAGCGCGCGGATGTAATTATGATTCGCTTGAATCAGCCACATGCGTTGCCAATTTACAATGTCTACTCGCAGCTAGCCTACGCGTTGAAGGCGTCCGACGTCTCCGATGTGATGGTGAACGGGCGCGCCATTGTACGGGATAAAAAAATGTTGAGCATCGATTCGGCGCCTGTGTTGAGGAAGGCGGCGGAGTATCAGGAGCGGGTAAAGAAATCTCTAGCGCCGTGATCAATTACCCCATCCGCCTCCGCCTGGGCTTTCGATTCGCAACATTTCGCCTGCCCGAATATCGAAGCGCGTCTTCGCCTTCAGCTCGACCGGCCGTCCGCCGCGCAGTAGCGTGTTTTTCCCGGGCTTCCCGGCCTTGCCGCCGCGCAAACCGTAGGGCCCGCGATCCCGCCGATCAGAGAGGATTGTCACCTCAGCGTCGGCTAAGAACCGGAACTCGCGCACAATAGCGTCGCCTCCGCGATGTTTCCCGGAGCCTCCCGAGCCCTTGCGAATGCGGTAGCTCTCGATACGCAACGGGTATTGATGTTCGAAGGCTTCGACAGGCGTGTTCCAACTATTAGTCATGTGGGTGTGCGTAGCGCTGTGGCCGTCCGCACGGGGCGAGGCGCCCATCCCGCCGGCGATGGTTTCGTAATAAGCGAACGGCGCACCGCCCGCATCGCCGCCGAAGCTGAGATTGTTCATCGTGCCGGAGCTCGCCGCCGGGATGCGATCGGGTGCGGCCTTCTGCATCGCACCCAGGACCGTATCGGTGATGCGCTGCGAAGTCTCGACGTTGCCCGCGGCCATCGCGGATGGAGCGCGCGCGGCCACCACCGTACCTTCCGGCGCGATCACGTGAATCGGACGCAGGATTCCCGCGGTATAGGGAATTTCTTCTTCCACCAGGCATCGAAAGACGTACATTGTCGCGGCCAGCGCAACGGCGTAATTGGCGTTGACAGGGCCGGCCGCCTGCGGGTCCGAGCCAGTGAAGTCCACCGCTGCGGAATCGCCGTGAATGGTAATCGCGACGCGAATCCATACGGGATTTGACGTGATGCCGTCGCTATCGAGGCAGTCTTCGAAGCGATAGGTGCCTGGAGGAAGCTTCGCGATAGCGGCGCGCATCATGCGCTCGCTGTAATCCTGAAGCGCGCGCATGTTCGACGCCATGCGCGAGTCTCCGTACTTTGCCACCAGTTCCTGCAGCCGGGTTTCCCCCCGCCGGATGGACATCAGCTGCGCGCGCAGATCACCTTCACGCTCCTCCGGGGTGCGCACGTTCGCAAGAATCATCTGCAGCAATTCGCGGTCCATCGTGCCGGCGCGCTGAATCAGAATCGGAGGAAGGCGCAGGCCTTCCTGATAAATTTCACGCGCGAGCGGCATGGACCCCGGGCTCATTCCGCCGACATCGGCATGATGCGCGCGGTTGGCCAGATAAAATGACGGCTTCTTGAAATGTTTTACGAACACCGGTGCAACCGCCGTGATATCGGGTAAATGCGTTCCGCCTCGAAATGGATCGTTGACCAGAGCGACGTCGCCCGGTCCCAGATCGAACGTGTCCATTACCGCCCGCACGGAAAGAGGCATCGCACCGAGGTGCACGGGCATGTGGTCGCCCATGGCCACCGTTTCCCCCTGCGCATCGTAAACCGCGCAGGAGTAATCGCGCCGTTCCTTGATGTTCGCCGAATAAGACGTTTTGCGCAGCACCACGCCCATCTCTTCCGCGATCGATACCATCAGGTGCCGGAACAGCTCCAGCTCTATGGCGTTCATTTGCAGTCTCCGATATGGATGAGGAAGCGGGAAATGGGTTCCTTCCTCCCGTTGATATTTCGTTCGATCAAATAGGTAGCGGATCCGGACGTAGCGGAAATAATCCAGCTTCCGTTCGCTCGCGCGGATTTGAGGTGCAGAGGCTTGGTGCTTTTTTGCTTCAGCTCCCAGTTTTCGCCGCCGTTCGAGGTTGTGTACAACTCCTGATCGATGGCCTTGCCCACCGAATCGTCGAAGAGCAATTCGCCATTCTGTGGCGAATCGAACCAGAATTGCGCTATTGAGCCGAAATGAGTATCCTCGAACAGAGGCCGTTCGAGCCACGATTTTCCACCGTCGCTGGTGATCAGAAAAAAAGGATCTTTGGGAAGAGCTTCCACTCGCTGTCCGCTCAGCCAGCCGTGATTCCCCACGATCTGAAACTGCTCGAAGGCGGCCGAGCGCATGCGGGTCATGGCTTCAGTCCAGCTAGCGCCGCCGTCGTCGGTCGACAGCAAAACGCCGAACAGTGTGGTGGTGGCGGTATGAATATCGCCCGCGACGAAGACGTGTGATCCAAAAGATTCCACCGCGGACACTTCGAAAAATACCGGGCAAGGGCGGTCTTCGGAACAGGTGAGCCCGAAGGAATCCATATCTTCCGGTGGGCAGGAGTAGTCGACATGCACCGGCGGTTGCGCAAAAAGGGGGATCAGGCAAAACGACAGAAGGCAGGTCTTCACGAAATACTCACTGTACAATAGAATAGATGCCCGGGCCGCCCATTCCAGCGTCTTTTGAAAGTCTCGGCCGCCGGCCGTTTTCATTTTATCCGCCCATCGTGAATGTGGAACACAATGAGTGGATCCTGCGCCGCGCTAACTGGACCGATTTCCAGGTTATCAATACCAAGACAAAGGATGAGCTTTGCGTGCCGCGCCGGTTTGTGGGCGAGGGCGCCCTGGTGGAAGAGCCGGTGATGATCATCGGCTTGGTAAAAGAGCTGGAGTACCGCGAAGGGGTGGTGCTGCCGCATGTTCGCCGTGTGATTGAGATGCCCCGCGCGGTAAATGCCACGGTCACTGGACGTGCCGCGGGTCCGCCTCGAATCGCGCCGGTAGTGGGAATTCGCATCGAGGCCGAACCACGATCGAAATTCTGGCGAATGGTCGTCGCGGCCGCGGCTGCGGTGGTTCTGCTGTGCGTGGCCGTAGTGGTTCTGGTCCAATCCGTGGTGCTTCCGCACAAGCACGCGGTTTCTAAACGCCGCTAATGCAGCGCATCGGGGTGCTGGCCGGGGCCTTCAATCCATTGACGCGCGCGCATCTGGCACTGGCGGAGGCTGCGGAAAAAGCCGTCGACGAAGTGGTCTGGGCAGTTCCGCGGGTATATCCCCACAAACATTTTTACGGCGCCGCGTTTGAGGATCGGATCGGGATGCTGCAGCTCGCCGGGGGACGCTATCGCGTCGAAGCGGTGCAGGGCGGGCTGTTCATCGACATTGCGCGCGAATTACAGCGCCCCGGCGCTGAGATAAGTTTCATCTGCGGCAGGGACGCGGCGCAGCGGGTCATCGAATGGAGTTACGGCTCGGCGGGCCCGATTGAGAAACTTCTGGCGGAGTTTTCGATCTTAGTCGCGGATCGCGCGGGAATTTACGAAGCTCCCGAACACCTGCGTCATCGCGTGCATCGCCTGCAACTCGACGAAGATTTCAGCGACGTATCGTCCACCGAAGTTCGGCGCCGGATCGCCGCGGGCGAACCTTGGGAGCATCTGGTGCCGGATGCGATTACCGCGCGGGTCCGAGCGATTTATGCCGCTTGAGCTGCCACGTCACGCTCTCCTTGTTCGACATTTACTTTGAGCAGCGTCAACAAACCGGCGACGAAGAAGAACAGCAGCGAAAGAATCGCCAACCGAAAACTCTTCGTGAATTGCAAGGCGAGCCCGAACATGATGGGACAGATCCAGGAAGTTCCTTTATCGGTAATTTCGTACACGCCGTAATAGGAAGCCTCCCGACCCTTCGGAACCAACTGCGCGAATAGCGAGCGGCTCAGCGCCTGGCTGCCTCCCAATACTAGCGCGACGATCGCTGCCATTACGAAAAATTGAACCGTGGTGCTTACCCAGAAAATATAAATCACTACGGCGATCCAGATGACGAGGCTTACCGCGACAGCGCGTTTGGCGCCGGTTTTCGACGCTACCCAATTGAAGCCGATGGATCCGAAGAACGCCACGAACTGCACCATCAGGATCGCCAGCGTCATCTTTGCCTGCGGAATTTTCAATTCGTCGCTGCCGAACTGAGACGCGAGCGCGATCACCGTCTGAATCGCGTCGTTATAAAGAAGGAATGCGACCAGGAAGAGTGCAGCCTGCGGGTACTGGCCGAGCGTCCGGAGCGAGTGCGCCAGTTGCTCAACCGTGGTTCGGAGAGCGCTTCGCCCGCGCGGCAGACTATGCTCCGGGCCGCGATTGTGCAGCGTCAGCAGGGTGGGAATCGTAAAGATCGCCCACCACACCCCAGCCGAGCACAGGCTGATGCGAACCGCCATCCCTTCGGTGATCCCGATTCTTCCAGCCCCCATGAACAGCGCCAGGTTAAGGGCGAGCAGCACGCCTCCGCCAATGTAGCCGATAGCGTAGCCCTTGGACGATACGGAGTCCCGTTCGGCCGGCGGGGCGATTTCAGGGAGGAACGAATTGTAGATTACCTCGGCCGCGCCAAAGGACACGTTGGCGATGAGGAATAATAACCCGCCGAACAAATAATCCGAGCCCTTTAGAAAAAACATCGCGACTGTCGAGAGTGCCCCCAGATAAGCGGTAGCGCCCAGCACCTCTTTTTTTCGGCGTCCGAAATCCGCTACGGCGCCGACCATGGGAAGGAATAGAACCTGTATGATTACCGACACGCTGACCGCGTAACTCCAGTAGCTGCGCGCATAAATCGGAATGCCCAGTGGATGCACGTAGCCGCCGGCGTCGGCCCCGTTGGTTGCCAGCGCCGTGAGATAGGGCCCCAAGAAAAGAGTAATAACAGTGGTATAGAACGCCGAATTGGCGAAATCGTACATGCACCAGCCCAGCTGTTCGCGCTTGCTGTAATCCGTCATTTCTTCGCCGTCTCCGCGGCCATTGCTTGCAGCTTCACGTAGTCTTTTTTACCGTTGCCCAATAAAGGAACCTTGTCGAGATGGATCACACGCCGCGGAATCGCGAATTCCGGAAGTCCGTTCTGATGCGCGGCCGCCACGAGCCGTTCGCGCTTCAAATCCGGATCGTCGGTGAACAAAACAATCGATTCCCCGCGCGCCTCTTCCTTCACCGCGGCCGATGCGTGCATCCGTTTGGGCGACGCGGCCGCGGCGATTCGCTCCACCACTTCGAGCGACACCATCTCTCCCGCCACCTTCGCGAATCGCTTCAAACGGCCTTGAATCGTGATATGTCGACGCCCGTCCATCGTGACGATGTCGCCGGTGTCGTACCAGCCTTCACCGAATTGTGATTTGGGAGGCTGCAAAACCCCGGGGGCGCTAGCTAGAAAATATCCCATCATCACGTTCGGTCCGCGGACGTGCAGTTCGCCTCCTTTTTCGATCCCTTCTATCGCTGCAAGCTTGCACTCGATCCCAGGGAGAGGCTCGCCTACTGATCCCATTTCGCAGGAAAACGGCGTGTTGACTGAGATGATGGGCGAGCACTCCGTGGCGCCGTACCCTTCCAAAATCCTGATTCCGGACTTTTCGAAATAGAAACGGCGTACTTCTTCGCTCAGTTTTTCAGCGCCGGAAACCACGTAGCGAATCTTGTAAAAATCATAAGGATGCGCGAAGCGGGCGTAATTTCCCAGAAAGGTGCTGGTCGCGAACAGCACCGTGCAATCGCGGTCGTAGACGATTTCCGGAATCACCCGATAGTGGAGGGGCGATGGGTACAGAAAGATGCGCGACCCGCAGACCATCGGCAGCATCAATCCAGCAACCAATCCGAAGCAGTGAAACAGCGGCAGGGCCGTAAGAAATTTATCCTGATGTGAGATTTCGATCACCGCGCGCGATTGCGCGCAGTTCGCCAATATAGACGCATGGCTCAGCGCAACGCCTTTTGGCTTACCTTCCGATCCGGACGTGAACAGCACTACGGCCATGTCCTGAGGCCTCGATCGCTTCATCGCCGCGCGCGGAAATCGCAGCGCGAATAACACCAGCCAAAGTTTGTCGAAGATTCCGAAGTGCTTGCGCAGATCCTCGAGATACATCACGCGCGCGGCCGTAAAGTTTTCCATCATGCCGGTAAGCTTGGCCTTCTCAATGAACGCCCGCGACGCGAAAATAGTCTTGATCTCCGCTATGCGGCAGGCGTTCTCCAAGCCCTCCCTGCCGGAGGTGTAATTCAGCATCGCCGGCACCCGCCGCATCGCCATCATTCCGATGATCATCGCGGCGGTCGGCGTCGCGGTAGGCATTAGGACCCCCACGCGCTCGCCCTCTTTAGTCCACTTCGAGGTCAGCCGGCCCAGCGCCAGCGTCATCTTTAATACCTCGCCGAAGGTTTCTTGCTTGCCGCGAATATCCTCAATAAACGGGCGCTTCCGGCCAAAAAGGTTCACTGAGCTCAACAGGGCCTCGGGAATGGTCGCCTCCTTGCGCGAATCGAATTCGGCGATCTGCATGATGCGGCGCAGTTCCTCGCTCGCCAGTCTCCGTCGATCACGCGACCGCGCAGCCTCCGGCATCGGCAGCGGCAGAGGCGAGTGCATGGTCAGCGTGATCTTCGGAAACCAGGACCGCGGATAATCCGCAGGCATGCGCGAAAAGTGCGATCGCAAAGGTCCATCGATGTGAATCGGCAGCACCTGCGCTCCGGATTTCGCGGCTGCGAACGCGGGACCGTCGTACACTTTCATGCGGCTGCCGGTTACGGTAATGCGCCCCTCGGGAAAAATCACCACCGGTGCGCCCGATTCCAGCAGCCCGATGACGCTCTTCATCGCCAAGGGACTGGCGGAATCAATCACCAGGTAATCGATGAACGAGAGCAGGATCTTGAAATTCCATTTGGCCGCGATCTGACGGTGCACCAGATAAGTAGGTGCGAACGGCAGGAACGCGCCCAGCAGCAAACCGTCGATGAAGGATTGATGATTGGCGACGATGAGCATCTTGCCAACCGGCTTCACATAGCCGCGCAGCTCGGCGCGAAATAACAGACGGAGAATAAAGCGAATGAAAATGCGTGCAACTGGGATCATGATTGGATCAAGGGGTCAAGGGTGCCGGATTATTGTATCCCACCCGCGAACTACATCTTCTCCAGTCGACCGAGAAGGTGCACCATGCGCGGAGCGGCGTCGCGCTTTCCCCCAAATCGAAACTCGACATAGGCGGAGGTTAGATCGTCAACCAGCGGCGATAACTCGGTCGCCGGCAGCACTCGCGCGAATTCAGAAGGCGTCAGCCAGGGCGGCTTTTGGATGCCGCGCCGCTCCAGCAGAGCCAGCATTTTTTGATACAGAAGCGTAGCATCCGATGCTTGTCCCTCACCGCGCTTCAACCGGCGCACGCGGAGGGCTCCGCGCAGCCAGCGCGATGCTGCTGGACCGAGCAGCACCGCGACTATGGCAATGAACATCAACACAGCCGCAGCCGGCGCATACCCCACGCTCGATCGCGCCGCGCCCGCGAACCATCCCAAAGCGCCCTCCATCCACTGCAGCTTGGCCCCGCGGCTGGATTGCTGCACCCGCGATGCCAGCGCGATTTGCCGGTCGAGGTCGTAGCCCAGGATCCAATCCTGCCAGAACTGTTCGGCCGCATCGAAAAAAAGCGCGGCGCGCGCCATCAACGCGCTCTGCATGGCCGTGGGATCGGGCGGCGTCGGATCGAACGTTCTCCATCCGCGTCCCGCGATCCACGCTTCCACCCAGCTGTGCGCGTCGGAGGCGCGTACTACCTGCCATCCGGTCAACGGGTTATAAACACCGCTTGCGAACCCGGTGACCACTCGCGAAGGGATGCCTACCGCGCGCAGCATTACCGCCATCGCGGAAGCGAAATATTCGCAATGGCCCTTTCTTCGTTCAAACAGAAAGTTTGCCAGTGGATCGGGGACGGTCGCCGGCAGCAGTTGCAGCGTGTAGCCGTAATTGCGCCGCAGGTATTTTTCGATCGCCCGCGCCTTCAGTTCCTCGGTGGGCGCGCCCTCGATCACTTCACGCGCCAGCCTGGGTATGCGTACATCCAGCTTCTCAGGCAACAGCAGCATGTCGTCCCGGTCGAATGGCGAAAGGGGTTCCGGAGGCGTCCGCGGCGTTGAGGATTCGTCTTCGAGCACGCTCACCGCGTTATACCGCAGGCCGCTGACATTGATGTTCGAGACCCGAATTGAGCCTCCCCGCGTGACCCGTAATCCCGGCGCGTTGATGCTGATCCATTGCGGCGTGCCTGCAAAAAATAATGTCTCCGGGGCGATCTCGCTGAGCTGTACTTTGTACGCCAGCCGCTCACCCGGCCGCCCGCGGCGATCGAGTTTGAAGGTCACGCTATGGTCGGCTGACACCGGGACCATTTCGCCTTCTTCTTTCCCGTTGAACCAGCGCTTCCCGTCGAACTCCGTCAGTGCCGCCCCGCGCCAGCGGACATCCAGTAATCCTTCGCCGACATATTTATGGATGTGCATCACCGGCGCGCTGCTCTGCTTGATTTCGCCCAATTGGCCCAGTGTCACCTCATTGGCGAAGCCAGGCAGATGGTAACGCGCGGGAACAAAACGTTCGAGCGCGGCCCGGGCGGTACGCGGCAGAATAAAAAACAGCGCCGCGGTCATGACCAGAATTCCTACAAATAAAAATACCGCGAGGGCGCCCAGACGGCGCGGAAACGCGCGCAGGCCGCCGCGCACCACGATTCTCTTCTGTTGCGTCGAGACTCGCACTTCGCCGCTGGCGAACGATGCAATGGCGAACAGCAGGAATAGTGCCAGGAACGCGAAAAAGCTCAGGCTAGTCGATAGAATTGCCGCGCCCAAAAGCTCCAGCGCGGCCAGCACTTTCAAATATGTGAAATCACGCGTGGATCGGGCAGTCAGCACCTTGCAAACCAGTAGGAAAAAAATAAAGTGCAGCGTCGCCGGAAGGAACGACCCCGAAATATATAGATAGTCCAGCGGATAGAACGCGACGAACGTCAACGCCAGGGCATCCGCTAGGCCACCGGAGATCTGCACGTCGATCACACCGCCAGCCATCAGCGCGCGCAAACATAACGCGCCAAGCGTGAGCGCTGCCGTAGGTAAATCCAAATATCCCGACGAGGCCACCGCGAAATAACCCGAAGCCAGCATACCCAACAGGGAAAATTCGAAGAACCGCTCCACAATTTTCGGAGGAGCGGGAGCGTTAGTGGAGTGCTTCATACGGGTCCATGCCCTGAACCGGCGGGTCAAGCTTACCTGTGGGTCCGGTCCAGGGAGCAGACTATCCCATACCTTATGCTACATGTAATAGGTGATCCTTTCGCTGTACCACGACCGGCCGGAGTCCGAATCATCCTATGGGCGATTCCAAGCCGCGTCGGTGCTCAAAAGTCTGAAGGCTCTCGACTCCAGGACCCGCCGCAAGGGCTTGGATGCTCTTGACCCATCGCGCGGCGCGCTGATACCTATCGGTATGGAGATCGAAAACGGACGCGTAGTCAAAAATGGCTATGGCGTCTTCGACCTCCCCTGGCAAGCACAAAATCATCCCGAATGGCCCGCCAAAGTTTCGAGTGAGCTGAATGAGATCCGCACCGGCATTCGGCGTGCGCAGGGCGGATCGATCAAGTTTCTGATTTGGACCGGCATGGGCGGCTCGATGGAAGATAAGGCTATGTATCAGGCCATGGGATTGCTGCGGCGCGGACCGCGGGTTTATCTGCTCGATTCCACCGATCCGGCGAAGCTGGATTCCATCCTCGCCGATATGCGGAAACGCAGCGGATTGAATGACGCGGGCATGCTGCGGCGTACTTTGGTGGTAGGGATGGCCATGGGCATGACGTCTTATGAGCCGGTGGTAAATCTGCAAAAACTCTCCGGGATGTTTGACGCTGCCGGGGTTGATTCGCGCCCCAATATTTACTACATGACCTTCCCCGGATCGCTGCTCGACAAGTTCGCGGCGGCCCGCGGATATCGTCGTGTACCCTTGCAGTTGGATGAAGCAAATACCACCGCCGGAAGGCACAGCGCGCCTATGAATCGCGGCAGCCTCTACGCTTTGGGCCTGTCCGGCGTGGATTTGGGCAAATGGATCGAGGCAACGTTCCTGAATGAACAGGAAATCGACATCGCTTGGCGCCTCGCGTCTTTTCTGCATGTTCAGGGTTTGGATGGCCGTGACAAAGTGACGCTGCTGCTGCCGCCGGCATGGGCCGGTGCGGGAATTTGGACTAAACAGGATTTCGAGGAAAGTCTGGGGAAGTCGACCCACTACGCGCTGAAGATCGTCATCGGCGAGCGTGTCCGCTTGCTCAACTACCGGCCGCCGAAGGATCCCCTCCAGGATCGAGTTTTCTGGTGTGTGCAGATGAAGGGGACCCAGGATGGGTGGCCTCAAAAGATCGCATTGCTGCGTCGCGCGGGCTATCCGGCGGCCTCGCTGACCATGCCGAAGGATACGTCATTGTCGCGCTACATGCAGTTCGTTCATTACGTAGTATTCGGCCTTGCATGGTTGCGCAAAATTAATTTCGTGACGCAACCGAATGTCGAATTGTATAAATCGATCACCAATAAGCTGTACGCCGAATGCGAACGCATGGGAGGAATTGCGAAAACGAAAGAGTGGCGGCAAAGCGGGGAATCCCCTCGAAACTCGGTATGGAGAGGACGCGTCACGCTGCGCTGGGACCGCCTGCCACGCGCGGTCCCGGTCGCGGGCAGCACAGCTCCGGCTATTTATGCCGAGCTCTTGAAACACTCCATCGCGGATCGCCAAGCGACCTATGGAGAGCTCACATTTTTCGGCGACACCCGATATTCTGCGCCTGGACGGGCTGTGCGCACCGTGCTCGACCGCGCGGCGGAGAGACTGTTTCGCGCGGGATTAAAAATGCCGGCCGATGTGTACGAGGGTCCCGCGATGAATCACTCCTATCATGAAATGATCATCGGACACGGCGGATGTTTTTCCACCATCGTCGCGGCCGAAGGCGGGAAGCAAGCGGACTATCATCGCGCGCAGCTTCTCGCCACCCAAATGGCTCTGGCGGAGCGCGGTCGCGCCGTGGTGTCCCTCACGCTCAGTGATCTCGAAGACGCCTCCCTGCGGGCCCTTGATGAGTTCTTCCGGCAAGTTACTACGATTGTCCGGCAGGCTAAATGATATGGCCAGATTTCGTCCACCGGGTTCCAAAAACCCAAAAAAAACCGACGCCAAGAAGGCGGCGCGCGGGCTGGTGCCCTGCCTGCTGATTTTGGTATTGGGCCTGGTACTGATATTTTTTCTGTTCTACGAGTTTTTGAATTCTGGAAAATAAATGAGAATCGACAAAAGAGAAGCTGCCGAAATGCGTCCCGTTACAGTCACCACGGACTACCTCCTGACCGCCGAAGGGTCCGTGTTGATCGAGGTAGGAAACACGCGGGTGTTGTGCGCCGCCTCCATCGAAGATACCGTGCCGGGGTTCCTCCGGGGATCGGGTAAAGGGTGGGTGACCGCGGAGTATTCCATGTTGCCGCGCGCGACCGCCACCCGTACTGCCCGCGAAGTTTCGAAGGGCCGCGCGTCCGGCCGCACCATGGAAATCCAGCGGCTGATCGGGCGGTCCCTACGTTCCGTGGTCGAGATGGACGTGCTCGGCGAACGCAGCGTGATCCTGGACTGCGACGTCCTGCAAGCGGACGGCGGCACTCGCACTGCGGCTATTACCGGCGCCTATATCGCCATGTCCATGGCGCTGCGGCAACTCTTGAAGTTCGGAACCCTCAAGCGCTCCCCCATCCGGGATTGCGTAGCGGCTACCAGTGTCGGCATTGTGGGCGGTGAACCCATGCTGGACCTCTGCTATCAGGAGGACTCGCGCGCGGAGGTCGATATGAATGTGGTCATGACGGGCTCCGGACAATTTGTCGAGTTACAGGCCACCGCCGAGAAGGTTGCATTCGACGACGCCCATCTCGCCTCTCTGCTGGCGCTCGCGCGCAAAGGCGTCGCCGAGTTGATCGAGGTCCAAAGGAAATTCGAAAGCGCGTGAGGGTTTATTGCGCCACGTCAAATCCTGGAAAGCTCCGCGAGTTCCAGCTCGCCGCGTCCGATTTTGAAATCGTGCCGATTTCGCTGCCGGCCCCCAACGAAACCGGTCGAACCTTCGAGGACAACGCGCTATTGAAAGCGCGCTACTATGGCGCCCATGTAGAGGGTCCCTTATTCGTCGACGACTCTGGACTTGAAGTCAATGCGCTCGACGGCCTCCCTGGCGTCGATTCGGCGCATTTCAATAACGACTGGCTGCTCCATCAGCTTCGCGGCATAGAAAATCGCACCGCCAGATTTGTCTCGGTAATCGCCCTGGTCTACGACGGGTTTCACACCTTCAGAGGAGAAGTGGAGGGCCGCATCCTTCGGGAACCTCGCGGCTCGAACGGCTTCGGCTACGATCCGCTTTTTTATTACGAACCATTTGGCTGCACTTTTGGCGAGGCGGATACAGAATCGAAAATGCGCGTGAGCCATCGAGCGCAGGCGCTTGAAAAGATGTTTACTTTTTTACGTAGCGCTTCCATTTGAGGAAACCGATCTGCGTTTTAGCGTCTAGGATCTTCCCCGCTTCAATATCTTTATCGAGTTCGCGCGACGTGAACCAGCGTGTCTCAATGCGTTCATCTTCCATCGGTTTTTGCTCGCCCTCGGTCAGCTTTGTCGCCAGATAAAGCGTCATTTTCTCCGCCAGGAAACCTGGGCTGGCATAAAATACAGCAATCTTCTGCCATTTCTTGGCACGATATCCGGTTTCTTCCGCTAGTTCTCGCTTGGCCGCAACCAAAGGCGTTTCGCCTGGATCGAGACGGCCGGCGGGCAATTCCCACAGGTACTGCTGCGCGGGTAGCCGGTACTGTCGAACTAACAAGATACGATTCTTCTTATCAACCGGCATCATTACCGCGGAACCGCCGTGATGCACGATGGCGCGCTTGATTTCAAAGCCGTCCGGATCCACGGCGACATCCTGCGATACCGTGAAAATCGGCGTTTTCAGTAGTTGCTTAGAGGTGATTAGTTTCATTAGAGTTAATGATTTGGGCAAATTCCTGCACCGGGAGGGCATTTACGACGTCCGCCGCCTCCAACCATCCCCGCCGCGCCATTCGCACTCCGTATTGCATATTGGCCAAGTGTTTGGGGTGATGGGCGTCCGTATTGATGATGAATTTGCAGCCCTTAGCTTTGGCGGCGCGGATCATCGCTGAAGCCAGATCCAAGCGCTCCGGGCTGGAGTTGATCTCAAAATAAACATTCCTCCGCGCGGCTTCCGTCGCCACCACATCGAAGTCAAAAGGATAAGCATCGCGATTCAACAGAAGGCGTCCCGTGGGATGTCCGATCATGCGGAGATGCGGACATTCCAGGGCACGCATCAAACGATCGGTCATCTCCGCCGGTTCCAGGTTCATGTAGCTGTGCACACTTCCGATGACGAAGTCGAGCTCGCCTAACGCGTCGTTATCGAGGTCCATCTCGCCATCGCGTTTGATGTCGCATTCGATGCCCGAAAAAACCCGCAGACCGAAACCGGATTGATCCATTTCGCGAATTTTGTGCGCGAATTCGATAGCGCGTTTCTCATCCAGGCCATTGGCCATCGCCAGAGCCTTCGAATGGTCGGTGATGGCGATATATTCATAGCCGCGCTCGCGCGCCGCTTCCACCATTTCTTCGAGTGTCGCGCGGCCGTCGCTTTCGGTTGTATGCATATGCAGATCGCCGCGGATATCGGACAGCTCAATCAACTTCGGAAGTTTGCGCGCGGCGGCCGCTTCGATCTCCCCGCAGTTCTCGCGCAGCTCCGGCGGGATCCATTCCAGGGCCAGCGCCTGGTAGATTTCTTCCTCAGTCCGGCGGGCGACAATCTCACCGCCTTCGAGTTTCGCCAGTCCGTATTCATTCAGCGTAAGGCCCATTTTCAGGGCTCGCTGACGCAGCGCCACGCTGTGCTCCTTGCTGCCGGTGAAGTATTGGAGCGCCGCTCCGTAGCTTTCAGATCCCAGCGCGCGCAGATCCACCTGCAAGCCCTCATAGCCGAATTTGATGCTAGCTTTGTTCTCGCCCTTACCCAGAATTTCGTGGGCCTTGGGATGAGCCACGAAGGTTTCGAGAGCAGCGGACGCGCCGGGACCCGTTACCAGTAGATCCAGATCGCCCACTGTTTCCTTGCCGCGCCGCAAGCTGCCTGCCGGAATTATTTTTTCAATTCCTTCCACCGCGGACAAATATTCCGTCAGCTCATCGGCGGCGCGCTGCGCGAAGTTTAAAAGGAAACGGCCCTGGCGCTGGCGATAAGCAGCGATGGAGCGAAGAACTTTTTCTTCCAGTTTTGCCCCCATTCGCGGAAGCTCGCGCAGCTTCTGCTCGCGGCAGGCCCGCTCCAGGCTGTCGATCGAGTTGACGTGCAGCTGCTCGAACAGAATACGGATTCCCTTGGGCCCCAGCCCCTGGATCTTGAGCAGCTCCAGCGCCGATGCCGGATATTTTTCCAGCATCTCATCTCGGCGCTCGAAGCTTCCGCGTTGCTCGATCTCCTGCAAAATGGCGGCGATCCCTTTGCCGATCCCGGGAATGTCCGTGACTTTGCGCTCTGGATTTTTGAGAATCGAAGCCAGGGATTCGGGATGCCCCTCGATCACGCCGGCCGCGTTTCGATAGCTGCGGATGCGGAAGGAGTCCTCGCCCGCGACCTCCATCAGGTCGGCGGTCTCATACAAAAGGTTGGCGATGCCGCGGTTTTCCACTTACTCTCTAGTGTCCTATAAAGAGCGTGTTTGAAGTCGCCGCCCGAAGCCTTCGCCAGCTTATGAAACATGCTTGTGGACGGTGATGCTCGCGTGCGGTTCCACGTGAACTAAAACGTCCTCGACCCAGTCGAGATCGCTCTTGACGGCGGTGCGGACCGCCGTAGCAATATCGTGAGAGGCGCGCACGGTAAGCTCGGGGTCCACTTCCAGATGGAGGTCGACGTGATATCTTAAGCCGGTTTTGCGAGCGAAACATTTCTCGATGCCCAGGGTACCCGGGACCCGCATTGCCACCGCCCGGATCTGGTCCATCTGTTTCCCTTCGGGCATGGTGTCCATTAATTGCAGCGCGGTTTCGCGGACCACGCGTAGTCCGAAAAAGATCACGAACAGGCCCACGGCGAACCCGCCCCAGTGGTCGGCCGCCTGCATGTTGGGAAAGTAAATCGATAGAGCGACAGCGATCAGCGCCACCAGCCCGCTGCACATATCCACTGCGTCGTTCATCGCATCGGCGGAAAGCGCCATGCTGCCCGATCTCTTCCCGATGCGCATCTTGGTCGTCCACAAGATGGCTTTTAGAACCGTCGCGCCGATGAGAGGCAAAAGGGCATAAGCGGAGGGCACGTGCTGATCGTTGCGCTCCGCAAGCGCGCGCCATGAAATCCCAGCGCCCGCGATAGCCAGGGTGGCCCCGATGGCTAGGCCGGTCAGAATTTCGAAGCGGCCGTGGCCGTAAGGATGATCCTCGTCAGCCGGTTTGGCGGCGACCCATAGTCCGAACAGCACCAGACCGGACATAAGAATGTCGGCGGCGGATTCGAAGCCGTCGGAAACCAGGGCGACGGAATGCGCCAGAAGACCGACGGTAATTTTAATCGAGGAAAGCGCGACGCTGATGGCGATGCTGACCTTCGCCGCCCGCCGTGCTGTTTGTTCCAGACTCCTCACGCTTCAGATTACAATGATTTCCCTGGTTTCCTATAGCAGCGAGTGGCGCGCTCGGCCGTCTATCCTACTTTGGCGAGCGTCAGCTCAGGCGTGCGATGGTCGATTTTGACAGGGACCAGCCGCAGTTCGATTTTGTGAGGTTTACCGTCGTCAAGGAGCGGAATGGCCGAGCCCGTTGGAGCTAAATCTTCGTTCCCGGACCGGCGAATCGAAAATTCGTAACGGGTGGACCGATAACGATATGCGATTTCGAAGCCATCCCAATCGTCGGGAATCGCCGGCAAGATGGTGACCGTGTCACCACGTAGGTGGAATCCGAGAACCTCTTCTATCCAGATCCTATACATCCATCCCGCGGAGCCGGTGTACCAGGTCCAGCCGGCGCGGCCTTCTCTTTTCTCCGCGAAAGAAACGTCGGCAGGAGAGACGTATGGCTCGCCCTTGAAATGATCGGTAGCTTCGGGCGTGCGGCTGGATTCGATGGGATTCATCAACTTCAGCAGCCTTACCGCGGCATCGCCGTTGCCCAAGCGCGCCCACGCTGCGGCGAGCCACAAGGAGCCATGCGTGTACTGGCCCCCATTTTCACGAACCCCCGGAGGATAGCCCATGATGTAGCCGGCATGCGGAGAGGAGTGATCGAGCGCGGGGGTAAACAACAGCACTAAGCGCTCGCTTTCCTTGACCAGCATCTTTTCTGAGGAGCGCATTGCCTGAAGGGCATGTTCAGGATCGGCTAGGCCCGATAGAACGGCCCAGGATTGGGCAATCGAATCGATTTGATCTTCCGTGTTCGCGTGCGTGCCGATCGGAGCGCCGTTATCGAAGAAAGCGCGCAGATACCACTCGCCATCCCAGCAGGTTCGTTCGATGGTCGAGCCGAGTTGGCGGGCGCGTTCGCGCAACCCGGCTGCCAGCTTCTGATCGCGGCTTTCAATCACTCCCGCGTAGAGCGACGCGGTGGTGCAGAAGAACCAGCCCAGCCAGACGCTCTCACCGCGGCCTTCCGGGCCCACGTGATTCATCCCGTCGTTCCAATCGCCGGTGCCGATGAGCGGCAGCCCATGAGGACCTTTGGTCTCCATCTGATCGAGCGCCAGCAGGCAATGCTCGGAAAGCGATGCGGAGCGGGCGGAAATGGACGGAATGAACATCCTTTCCAGTTCTCCGTCCTTGAGCGGCGGAGCGTCGAGAAACGGAATCGGTTCGTCGAGGATGGCGGCGTCGCCTGTCACCTCGACATAATTCGCGACCACGAAAGGAAGCCATCCCATATCGTCTGAGCATCGCGTGCGGACCCCCAGACCGGTTTCCTGATGCCACCAATGCTGCACGTCTCCTTCGAGGAATTGACGTGCCGCGGCCGCTAAGATGTGGGCTCGTGTCAGATGGGGCGCGAAATAAAGGAAGGCCAGGCAGTCCTGCAATTGGTCGCGATATCCGAATGCGCCGCTGGATTGATGCAGCGCAGTGCGGCCCCAGAAGCGGCAGCTCAGCGTTTGGTAAGGCAGCCACCGATTGACCAAGAAATCAACGGATAACAGAGGAGTGTGGACCTGCAGGCCGCCCAGCTGGTCGTCCCACCAGCCGCGTGTTCCGGCGAGGGCCTGCTCAATTTGCGGAGGCGAATTGTAGCGGGAGATCACGTTTCGCATCCTGTCGATGTTCGGAACCTCACCCATCAGGAATATTATTTCAGTCGCCTGGCCGGGCTCAATCGAAACCGAGACTTGAAGCGCGGCCGCGGGATCCAGGCCGGCTCCGGTTCGATTATCCAGGCGGACTCGCCCCAACGCGAATGGCTGGGAGATGGAGCCGTTTCTTCCGAGAAACTGCACGCGGTCCGCCGAATAGCTGGAGGGTTTGGGACTGGATGCGGCGAAGGCAATCTGATTCGTAAAGCTGCCGGTCCAGAATTGTGTCGCGATCAGCGCTCCGGATTCCTCATCGCGGGCGGTCTGAATGTGCGTCTGCTGGTCTTCCCGGCTTGGTCCGAGCACCCATTCCGCGAAGTAGGTAACGGTTAGACGCTTCGACCGCGCGCCGTCATTGCGCAGGCTGAGGCGATAGACCTTCACCGGATCGGTTGTGGGAACAAAAACGGTCAGTTCCTGTCCGATGGCATGGCTATTGTGTTCAAAGGTGGTGTAGCCTTGACCGTGGCGAGTGCGGTAGGCGTCGTTTTCGCGCACCGGCAAAGGGGTCGGGGTCCAGATGGAGCCGGTCTCGTCATCGCGAATATAAATGGCTTCCGATTGCGGATCGGTGACCGGATCGTTATGCCACGGGGTGAGGCGGTTAGACTGGCTGTTTCCGTTCCAGGTGCAGCCCAAGCCGCTTTCACTAACCAGGGCGCCGAAGCTCGGATTGGCCATAACATTGATCCAGGCCGAAGGCGTGTGGGTTCCAGGCTTCAGGTACGTGGCGTATTCCTTGCCATCCGGAGTAAAGCCGCCAATCCCATTAAAGTATGGCAATTCAAGAAACGGCAAGGGTCGCGACACCTGCTCCTGCACGCTACCGGAGCGCACGAACGGGGCTGCCGGTGCGGGCTCACTGGCGCCCGAGAGTTGCTGTTTCAGCGATCCGCGTCCGCCGCTGAGCACCACGGAGGCGGTGGCGAGAAACAGATTGCGATGATCTTCGGGGATGGCGTTCCAATCGCGCAGATACACTCCGCCGGGCTTGTCGATCGCGGATTCATGAGCTTCTATCTGACGCAGAAGCTGAGTACGCAGTGGCTGTTCGTAACTGGTTGTTTCCTGATTGAGTACGACGAGATCGACACGGAATCCGCGCAGCCGCCAGTAGTTGTGAGCGAGCAGAAGTTCGCGCAGGAGTGGAATTCCGCGGGCGTCGGCAACCGTGACCACCAACATTGGCAGATCGCCTGAAATTCCGTAACCCCATAGCGCGGATTGTCCCAACTTATTCAGAGCCAGACGATCTGAGGGCGGCCGCAGCCGTCCATTCGGATAAATTAAATGACTGGCGAGTTCCTGAAAACGATGGGCCGAAGACGGATCGATTCCCAAATAACGAAATTCGAGCTGCGCCCTGGTCCAGGCCATCTGGAATGCGCGCGCGACGGATTCCGGACGTTTATATTTTTCAATCAGCGCCAGCAGGGCTTCGCGCGTCGATGCGGTCAGCGTCACATAGGTGATTTCGACGCGATTGCGCGCTTCCATATCCAGGCTGCAGCGCAGACTGAAAATGGGGTCGAGAACCGTGCCGGTCGAGCCGGCCAGATCCTGATGCAAACCGTCCGGGGAAGAAACGTTGTTGCCGCGCCCCAGAAAAATGGCGCGATCCGTTTCATGTTGGATGCCGCTGCTGGTGCCAAGCAGAAAATGCGCGGCCCAGACAGGAGGATCATCGGGAGCGCGCAGGCGGCGATGCGCGATCAGAGTATCTTCGCTGAGGGCTTCCGTTTCGATGAACATTTTCGCGAAGAGGGGATGTGCGACGTCCGCGCGATGGGGGGAGAGCGAGAGCTCCACATAGCTCGTAAGCTCCAACTGGCGGCGGCGAAGAGTGCGGTTGGTGACCGTGAGTCGGCGCAGCTCCACATCGTCTTCGGCGGCGATGGCGACATCGAGCACGGATTCGACGCCCAGTACAGTGCGATGAAACTCGGCGCGATCGGCTGAAAAAGTAGCGGAACTGGTCCCCAGATGACCGCCGACCGGCTGATAAGTGGCGGACCAGATGGCTGCGGAACGCAGATCGCGGATATAAATGAAGCTGCCCCAGGAATCGCGTGCGGAATCGGAGCGCCAACGGCTGACGTCGAAATCGTTTGAGCGGCTATAGCCTCCGCCCGCGGCGGTCACCATGAGGGAATAGTGTCCGTTGCCCTGAAGATGGACGCGCGGGCACGGAGTGTCCTCTTGCCAGGTCCGCTCCGGCAATTCTTCGGTGGTGACGGTGCGGCGGCGAATCACGCTGGGCTTAGCTTCCTCTTCCGGTAGCGGAGTGGTGGGCATGCGCTCAAACAGCAGCGATTCGACGGCGCGAATGCGGACGTCGCGATGAAAACGGTTGCGCATTACATCGTGATGCAGCGCTCCGTCCAGCGCGAGCAGACTCATGCCCTGATGGTGCGCCATGTAGGTATAAATCACGATGCCCGGTTTCCCATCCCTGCTGTTTTCGCGGCTGAAATCGATGGATTCGTAATAACCCATGGGACCGCTGAGATCGTAGGCCGCGAGACGGCGCAGGTTTTCAAGCGCCGCTTCGGAGTTAACGGTCAGCGCGAGCACCGTGGAATAGGGAGAAACGACCAGATCGTCTTCGAGGCCCGGTTTCAGGGCCAGCGCGGGCACGCCGAACGCTTTGTATTGATAAATCTGATTGGCGTCCAAAGCGCTGTAGGCGGCTTCGGAAATGCCCCAAGGTACGCCTTTGGCCTGTCCGTAAGCCATCTGCTGGGATACCGCGTCGCGGCAGGCATGATCGAGCAGTGAGTTCGAGAAACTGCGCGTGAACAGCAGCGGCATCAGATATTCGAACATGGTGCCGGACCAGGAAAGCAAAGTCCGCCCTCCACGCGAAGAAGCGAGAGGACGCGCCATGGCATTCCAATGCTCGACCGGCACTTCGCCCTTGGCGATGGCCACCAGGCTCGCCAGGCGGCATTCGCTCGCCAGAAGATCGTAATGGCTGTTAAATTCGAGCGGACCGCCCACGGCGTAGCCCACACCGAATAAGCGGCGGTTGGTGTCGTAGAGCAGCCGCATTTTCGTCTCGTCCGCGAAACGGTTGGCCTCGAGGACCAGCTTGCGCATGCGCGCGACGGTTTCGACCGCATTGACCTTGGCTTGGCGATACTCGCCGGCGAGCTGATCGAGCCATGCCGCGATATCCGGCCGGATCTCCGGCGTTCCGCGCCACGCGAGGATCGCTTCGACCGGTCCGGAAGCTCCTTCGGTCAGCGTCAGCAAAGTCGGAGCGGTCCGTAGCGCGCGGCCGCGCAGTCGGGATGCGTCGGGACGCAGCGAGTCGAGAAACGAATCGGGCGGCCCCATCAGCGTTTCCATCCAACGGAGATAACGATCGATGGTGGAGATCCAGGCGGCGATGTCGCGAGCCAGATGGGTCACCCAATACGAACGCTCCTCGCCCGCCTCCTGCCAGCGCCGTGAGTCCTTCAATTGCTGGAGAGGGGCTTCGAGCAGCCGTAGCTGGCCGATCAGCTGGTGGCCTTCATACTTGCCGTGCAGCAGACGCCGCAGGGCGCGCAGAGGCGTACGCATGGACGGATCGGCGCCCCACAGCTCCCGCAGAATCGCCAAGGTGTCGGAAATACCCCTCGCGCAGGACCGCGGCAGCAGCGGCGCGTGCAGAAGATCTTCGCAACCGCGCGCAAGCACCCAGAAGCATGCCAGCAGGTTGCCGCTATCGACCGTGGAAACGTATTTCGGCAGCAAAGGCTGACGCGACCTTGTGTCGTACCAGTTGAGGAAGTGTCCCTCGTATCGCTCCAACTGGTCCAGCGTCTTCATAGTGCGCGCCGATCGGTCGAGGAACTCGTCGGTGGTTAAATATCCCAGGTCCGTGGCCGCCAGCGCGGACGTGAGCCACAATCCGATGTTGGTGGGTGAGGTTCGTTGCGCTACTTCAATGCGCAGCGCCAACTGCGAATTGTCGGGAGGCAGCCAGTTCGATTCGTCGTTTACCAGGTCGTCAAAGAACCGCCAGGTTCGGCGGGCGAGGAGCCGCAGGAAGCGGGTGTCCGCCCTTTCCCGGTGGAAAAGCGGCGCGGAACGGTTCAGCCACCACATCAGGACGGGTGAAGACGTCCACATGGCCAGGAAGATGAAAGTGGGCGCCAGCGCTCCGCGCCCGTGCAGCACGATCATCATCAGAATGGAGAAGCCGCTGATGCCGATCATCTGCTGCATGGTGGAGCTTAAATGACGATGCGCTTCCAAGCCTGCCGCTTCGGCCGTCTGCCATTCCAGAAGGTGATGGCGGCTGACGTAGCGGCGGTAGAGAACTCTCGCGATCGCGTCGATGGATACCCACGCCTGATGGGGCAAAAAGGCGATCATGACCAGGGAACGGATCAGCTCATCCGCCGCTCCCTGCCATCCGTGCAGCGATCCCCGCAAATGCCGCGCAATATGATCGAGTAATGGCGCCAGCGCGAGCAGTGCAACGGCGAGGCCGAGAACCAGGCTCCAGACGCCGGGCGCCGGGGACATCAGCCATCCGAACAACAGCAGCAGCAGCGAAGCGGGAGCCACCAGGCTGCGGCGCAGATTGTCGAAAATACGCCAGCGGCTGATCAGCGGAAGCGGATTCGGTAGCTTTCCGTCGCGCCCGGAGGGAACCTTCGAAAAGATCCAGGGCGCAATTTGCCAATCGCCGCGGATCCACCGGTGCTGCCGGTGGCAGTAGCTCACATAATCGAGCGGAAGGTTTTCAAACAGCTCGATATCGCTGGCCAGTGCGACGCCCACGAACGAGCCCTCGATCAGGTCGTGACTGAGCAGCGTCTCTGCGGGAAATCGTTTGTCCAGCGTCTCGTGAAACGCGCGAACGTCGTAAATCGCTTTGCCGTGAAAAATTCCTTCGCCGAAAAGATCCTGCTGCGCATCGGAGACTGCCTGGCAGTAAGGATCCGTGCCGGTGGTGCTGGCGAAAATGCGCGTGAACCGCGTGGCCGTGGCGCCCGGAAGGCCGATGCTTACGCGTGGTTGAATAATGCCGAATCCGTGGCGGCGGCTGCGCGTATCGCCATCGGCCTCCACCTGGTTCAAAGGATGGGCAATGGTTTCGACCATTCGGCGCGCGGTGCCGGGCGGTAATTGCGTATCGGCATCGAGGGTGATCACGTAGCGAATAGAAGGCAGTTTCCCGACAGCGAGAATATTGGACGCGCCCACGCCGGTCAGGTACGCATTCAGGTCTTCTATCTTTCCGCGCTTTCGTTCGCGGCCGATCCATTTTTGTTCCGTCTCGGACCATACGCGGCTGCGATGGAACAGCACAAACCGCTGTTCGGGATAACGCTCATTCAGACCGCGGATCCCGTCCCGTGCCGCCAGCAATAAGGCCTGGTCGCCGGAGGCGGAGGAGTGCGGAGCATCCAGGAAATCGGAAAACAGGCCGAAATAGAGATTCGGCTCGCGATTGGCTAGGAATCGAACTTCGATTTTGTCGATCTCCTTGGTCACCACTTCGTGACTCGCGAGCAGAATGGGCACCACCACCAGCGTGCTGTCCTCCGGTGGGATGCCCCCTTCGAGGTCCAGCTTCGGAAGCTGGTCCGGAGGCAGCAGGGAAATTACCAGCGCATTGATAATCTGTTGCGCCAGCTCACTCAGAGGAAACAGCGCGAGTGCTGCCAACACCGCCAGCACCACCCTCCGGTGCGCTCCGCCTTCCCACGCGAGTGCAATAGCCAGCGAGAGAAAAGCTGCGGTAAGAACGATATTGCTGCCGAGATAGAGTGGCGTGGCTTGCGTCCGAAGTCCGCGAATCATCCGGATGCGAAAGGGAACATGCGATTTGGTCTCTTCTTCGAGCTGCCTGACTGCGGGCGTCAGCAAATATCTCATCACCGTCCGCATCCGTGGATCGGCGGCCTGTGTCGCCAGCTGAACGGCAGTTCTCGCCACCGCAATCTCATTCATGCTGCTGTAGCGCGCGATTCTCTCCACCACGCGCCGGCACTGATCGCGGCTCGCGAAATCGCTCTGACCGTAAATCCCCGCCGGATCGGCCAGAAGCTCCTTCTCCACCGGACTGACAGCCTCGAAAATCTGGGAGAAATCGATGCGGGAAAGGGCGCGCAGGCTTCCGAACGCGTTGGCGACCGACACCAGCTGCGCCGCTTCATGCGTGTGCTCGCTGCGGACCATCTCCGTGATCGAAGTGGTAAAGCGCTGCTGGATCCACGACCGCAAGGGGGCCAGCGCGGTTTCCTCATCCTGCAGTTGCTCAGCAAGCGAAGTAATGAAGTACGGCTCTAGCGCAAAGGGCTCCTTCTCCATCAGCCTTAACAGGCGGTTGAATTCCTGGGGCGCGATGCGCACGCTGGTGGAGAGGCGATTGGCCCACAAGTAGGCCGCTTCCCGGAGTTGCTGCGCGTGGCTGACCGCACTCGCCAGAACGGCCAGCTTCTCGATCAGTGCGATGCGCAGAAAGAGCGGGAAAAACCACAGCTCCGCGGTGCTGAGCGGCGCCGTCTTTTGAACTTCGACCAGGTGGGCGGTAATGTTGCTTTCGTTCACCGAGTGATCCGTTCCGACCACCAGATCGTTGGCAAACCCCAATACCCTCTGAAAGCCATTGCCGGAGGGAGTCTTGGGAAAATTACGCGGCAGATGGCGCCGAACTTCGGATATCTGAGTTCTTACCAGGTAGGAGTTGTCGAGCAGCCATTCCGCCGACGCCGTAAGAGCGCGGTCCATCCGCGCGGCTTCGGCCAGATTATGCCGGACGTCATCGAGCACTAACTCGTCGGCGCGCAGACGATCGAAAATGGATTCTTTGCGAGGTGCGGGACGGGGAGCATCCGCATTGTCCCGCAAAATGAAAATCGCCGGGGATCCAGTGCTTTCGAGCGCCTTCGCGATCGCCTCTAGATTGGCGGGACTGCCGGTCGCGATGACCAGCGTCTCTCCGTCGAGGCGCAAACCTGAAAACGTGCTGTAAAGGGGCTTTGCCGCCTCCCCGTCCTCGATCAACGTTCCGGAAGCACCTGTTTTTCGAGCAACTTCAAGCGCGCGCTTGGGACTGCCATCGGTGGCGGAGTAAAAGCCGAGGATAATTGGAGGCGGTTTCGAACTCATGCAATCTCACACCAGGACCGCCTTAGCGAGCCCGGCCGCGAATTGCATATGTGATCAATCCTAGAAAAAAAAGCGAGGCGAAGAGAAGACTGGTTATTTTCATGGATATAGCGGCCGTGGCCCCGTTAATGGAAGAGAGAGCGCCCACCACCGAAATAAGCCCGAAAACAATCATCCATCCCAACATAGTCGTCTCCTTAACGCGATTTTCCACATTAAAAGATTGCAATCCGAGTACCAACGACTATCTGCCCTAGATTCAGTAAATCGAATTCAAGGCGTGGCGGAACTTGCCGCTTCTGAGTGCAGATTTTGCGTACGGTGGCCTGGAACTACTTCGTTTTCGTTCGTTTACGGGCCGCCGCTTTGGCTTGCCTCGAAAGCGCGGAATGCGAAACCGAGGCAGTCGGCTCGCGTTTCAGGGCCCGGGTCGTCGCCTGGGAGCGCTTGCGCGAAACTTGCTTAGACCTCCCAGCCGCTTGGGAGTCCTGTTCCGCTTTTTTCTTAACCTGCGGCGACCCGTTTTTCGGCGGAGGTAACTTTACTCCCGCTCGCCGGGCTTCCGATAATCCGATGGCAATCGCCTGTTTCGCCGAGCGGGCTCCATGCTCGCCTCTGCGGATCTTATCGATTTCATCGTGCACAAATTCTCCCGCTTGCGTGCTGGCCGACTTGCCTTCCCGTTGATCCTTACGGGCTTTTTCAATCGTGCTCTTGAGGGGCATCGTACCTCCCGAGGTTGGAGCCCGCCGGTCGCGCTGCGTTTCAGCGTGGCGCGCGCCTCCAGGCGTACCGCGTCGACATTCGTGTCGACGTGTCTTGGTTTTCTCTACGCGCTCGCGGGAAGCGTGAAGTAGAACGTGGAACCTTCCCCCGGCTTCGATTCCAGCCAGATTCTTCCGCCCGTGCGATCCACGATGCGCTGGCAGACGGCGAGGCCGATCCCGGTGCCCTCGTACTCTGCTCCATGCAGCCGCTTGAACACTCCGAAAATCTGCTTGGCGTATTGCGGCTCGATCCCGATGCCGTTGTCTCGCACCGAAAATTTACAGAACTTATCGGCGCGCTCGGAAGCGATCCAGACTTCCGGCACTTTGCCGCCGCAATATTTAAGCGCGTTTCCCACCAGATTCTGAAACAGCAGCACCAAGTGGACGGAGGGTACCGCTACCTCCAGCAATTCGCCAATATGGAATCGGGCTCCGGATCTCCGGATCGCGGCTTCCAGATTGCCGAGCGCCGCTTCGAGCGCAATGCCGGTGTCCGATATTCCGGTCTCCCCCTGGGGCTCCGCGCTGACCCGCGAGTACGCCATCAGGTCCTGCAGCAGCCGCTCCATCCGCTGGGCTCCGCTGACTGCGAAATCCACGTAGGAACGGCCGGTTTCATCGAGCGCAGCGGCATATTCTTCCTGCAACAGTTGAGTGTAGAGGGAGATCATACGGAGTGGCTCCTGCAAATCGTGACTGGCAGCATAAGCGAATTGCTCGAGATCCGCGTTGCTGCGCTGCAGAGCCTCGTTGGTCATTCGTAAGTCCGATGAATAACTCATCTGGTCGTTGATGTCAGTGCACGCGCCTAGCCATCTCACGACGCGATTGTCGCGCCCCCGCACCGCTACAGCGCGGCAAATAAACCAGCGATAAGCGCCATCGGCCGAACGGCGCAAGCGGACTTGGGACTCAAACATTTTGCCGGTCGCCATGGATTCGCGCCAGCGCTCCATGTGAGAAGCCGCATCCTCGGGATGCACCAGATCGTCCCATAGCGCGCGGTCGCCGTCATCTTCATATTGCCGCGTATATTCCTGCCACAGCCCGTTCGCATATTCCAGTTTCCCGTCCGGTTTCGAGGACCAGACCAATTGGGGAAACGCCGTCGCCAAACCCCGGAACCGCTGGTCGCTCTCGCGGACTTCCTCTTCGCCGCGACGTTTGTCGGTGATATCGGTCATCGCCCCCACCCATTCGCGAACCTTCCCCGCCTCGTCCAATACCGGGACTGCCGTGCTCGACATCAGACGATATTGTCCATCGTGTCGGCGCACCCGGCACTCCGCGGTGAATTTCCTGACGTCGTCCACGGCGCGCTGCCAGTCTCGAAATTGCTCCATATCCTCGGGATGAATCGCTTTCGCGCCTCCGTACCCTTGATACTCTTCGAAACGCTGGCCGGTAAATGCCGCCCAACTGGGTTGCTCCCCCACCATCTCTCCTTGAGGATTGTTGGTCCAGATGATATCGCCCATCGCCTCGACCGCGGCGCGAAAACGCTTCTCAGAGTGGCGGAGATTCAACTCCGCTGTTTTTCGGTCGGAGATATCGGCGAAATACGCGGCATGAAATTGAGGCTCCCCCGCGCCGTTCCGAAACACGGTCGAGTCCACCACGGCATGGAAAACCTGACCGTCTTTTCGCTTATGAACCGATTCGTAAATTTCGTGATCGCCGCTCGGCGGATAATAGAATTCTCCCTCCACCAGCTCAGCGAAGCGCCGGTCGCGAAGCTCCTCAGGATCGTAGCCGTGCATTCGCGCGAACGCCGTATTCACTTCGAGGATGGTTTTGCCTCCATCGATTAGAATCGCCACGCCAAATCCCGCCTGCTGGAAAATCCGGTGCCATTTGTCGATCTGCACCTCCTGCTCCCGGCGCTTACTGATGTCTCGAAACACCAGCACCACGCCCAGCACCTGATTGCGCGCGTCGCGAATGGGCGCCCCGCTGTCGTCGATCGGAATATCCCCGCCTTGTTTGCCGATGAGCACTGTGTGATTGGCGAGTCCCGCAATCGCGCCGGTGCGCAACACTTTTTCGACTGGGCTCTCCACCAACGCCCGTGTTTCTTCGTTGACGATGTGAAAAACTTCGCTGACCGGACGGCCTTCGGCCTCCTCCCGCCGCCAACCGGTAAGCTGCTCCGCAACAGCATTCATGAGAGTGATGCGGCCGCTCTCATCTGAGGCGATTACCGCGTCGCCGATGCTCATCAGCGTGACCTCCAGCTTCTGGTTGGCTTGACGAAGTTCGCTCACTAGTCCGTCGCGCGTCTGAATCCCTTTCTCGACCGCTCTCTGTAGGAAAATCGTGACCAGCAGTAAAGCGATCAATCCCGCGATGGTGAGCCAGAACGTGCGCCTCGCGGCATTCTCCGTGCCCTCGCGGCGCTGATTGGATAGATCGTACTCCCGCTTGGTCATGTCCGCGCCCAGCGCGCGGATGCTATCCATGGTGCGCTTGCCCAAGTTCGTTCGGACGATCTGTAACGCCTCTTCCACGCCATTCGCGCGACGTAAATCGATGGTGGCCGCTAATTCCGCTAATTTTTCCTGGACATATTGCGCCATTAGCCTGGCATCCTCGGCGAGATGAGCCTCCGATCCTGCCGCCTCCCTCACGCGGTCCAATAAAACCGGGATCGCCGCGACCGATGCCGTGTACGGCGCCAGGTACTCCTCGGAGCCTGTCAGAAGGTAGCCCCGCTGACCGGTTTCCGCATCTTTCAGTTGAGAAATTAAGTCATCGGTCACAGCCAGAAGCTGACGTGCGCGATACGATTCCGCCAAGGCCTCCTTCATCTGAATCCAGCTCAAATAGGAGGAAAAACCCATTCCTATCAAAATTATTACCACTAGAATCACTAGCGGCCGGTCGAGTCGTCCAGTTAACATGAGTCTTACGAGTCTCTCAATTGTAAGCTGCTGCATCTATGGAAAATGACACTTCGTCCCGGGAAGTTCAGTTACTTGACGAACTCCAGCAGTTTTTGCAATCTGCCGTCCACGATTTACGCGCCGCTCAGCGGCGTACCGCCATTTCCGCCGAATTGCTTCTCCAATCGAGCGACAAGGAAAAGAGCGAGTTGCACCAGCAGATGTTGCAGGGTTTAGCGAAAACAGATGAGTTGCTCGCCGGTATCGGCAGCTACGCCACCGCCCTGACTCCCAGCCGGTATGTAATGACAGTGTTTCCTTCAGGCCGCGCCGTGCGCTTTGCCTTGGCGAATCTGGATCGCAAAATCAGAGAAACCGGAGCGGTCGTGAATGTCGCGGAACTGCCGGAAATCACCGGAGACCGGGATCGCATCTCGGAACTCTTCGAATACCTGATTGATAATTCGCTGAAATTTCGAGGCCCGGATCCTCCGTTAATCGCAATCGAAGCCATCCGCGTCGACGCGTACTGGCAATTCTTCATCCGGGACAACGGCGTTGGGATCCCGGCGCGATACCGCCCCCGTCTGTTCCTCCCTTTTCGACGTCTTCAGGGAGCGGACATACCAGGGGCTGGACTTGGGCTGGCTATTTCGAGGAGAATCGTGGAAGCCCATTCGGGCAGAATTTGGATCGATCCGCGCGAAGAGAAGGGCGTTACTTTTTGTTTCACTTTGCCGGCGGCGGATGGTGACTGACGTGCTTATTTCTTTGCGAGCAAGAATGTGAACTCAACGGCGACCACGCACAAGAAGCGAATATTGTTAGCTGAGGACAATGACGGGGATGTTTTCCTCGTCCGACGGGCCCTTGAAAAAAGAGGGCTTCTTCATGAGTTGGTGTTGGCGCACAACGGCGAAGAAGCTCTGGTATGGCTCGACCGCCACACCGGCGTCAGCAATGGAGACGCCGCCCCCGACCTGATCCTCCTCGATTTGAACCTGCCGCGAGTCGACGGTGGGCAACTTTTGTCGCACATCCGTAAAACTGACTCATTTTCCCGCACTCCTGTAATCGTGCTGACCTCATCGGATTCGCCGAAAGACCGGCAGATGGCCTTGGAGTTGGGAGCGAATCTCTATTT
Organism: Bryobacterales bacterium; assembly: GCA_963698105.1. GTDB lineage: Bacteria > Acidobacteriota > Terriglobia > Bryobacterales > Bryobacteraceae > Palsa-187. Next base: position 522,569 of record CAVOPN010000009.1, on the reverse strand, counting down.
CCGCAAACCCACCGATCTGGCGTCTTTCATGGATCTCGGAAGGATTATTGAGGAAACGCTGGAAGGAACTCCGGTGTTCGGCCCCTCCAAGGGAGCCGAACCCAGGGCCTAAAACCGGCAACTTACCCTACCAGCTGTTCTTTTCCGACTTCGAGAGCGATGCCGATCCCTTCAGCGGTAGCTTGCGCGGCGCGCTTTGTGCGATTCAGCTTATCTACCACGCTCTCTTTCAATTGGGCGCCTTCCCGCATCATGTAATCCTGACCTTCGCGCGCAGAGTCCGCCAGCTGCTTGCGGGTTTCGGCGCCTTTCCTGGGCGCCATTAAAACGCCTGCCGCGAGTCCCACTCCCAACCCATAAAAAAAACATCTTGTTTCGCTCATATGTATCCTCCTTAGTGGGTAGAGCAATCAGTCCGCCAAATTAAGTGTGCAAAATTTGACAAGTACGCTAAACTACGGGCATGGTGCCTGCTTCCACCTCCTCTCGCGTCCTTGTTGTGGACGACGACCAACAGGATCGGCAAAGACTAGCGGAAATCATCGCCGATCTCGGCTATCACACTGAAACCGCACCGGACGGGGAGGCGGCGCTCGAAAAACTTACTGCCGCTCCTTTCGATGTCATCATTTCCGACCTGATGATGCCTAAGATGGACGGCTTTGAGCTCCTCCGTACTCTGTTCGACCGCGGCGATATGACTCCTGCTATCGTCCTGACCGGAGCCGGCAGCATCGACCAGGCGATTTCCATTGTTCACGATTTACGGGCGTTCTGGTTCCTTGAGAAGCCCGCCCGCCCCGCTGTTCTGGCCACCCTGCTCGAACGCGCGATGCAGCACAAATCGCTGGTCAAGGAGACGGAGCGCCTGCATCGCCAGTTAAGCCAGCGCGGTTTTCTCGCCGATCTGGTGGGAACCTCGCAGCCCATGCGCGAAATTTTTTCACTCATCCAGCAGATCGCACCCAGCTCCGCCTCCGTGTTGATCACCGGAGAGAGTGGGACGGGCAAGGAACTCGTCGCCAGCGCCATCCATAAGCTCAGCCCACGTGCTGCGCGTCCGTTCGTCGCGGTGAACTGCGCGGCCCTTCCCGAATCGCTGATTGAAAGCGAATTATTCGGCCACGAAAAAGGCGCCTTTACGGGCGCTGTAGGCCGCCGCGCCGGGTGCTTCGAGCAGGCCCACCAGGGAACTTTGTTTCTGGACGAGATCGGCGACATGCCGCTCGCCATGCAGCCCCGCCTGCTCCGCGCCCTCCAGGAAGCTACCATTCGGCGCCTGGGCGCAACCAGTGAAATCTCCGTCGACGTGCGGGTTTTGGCTGCGACCAATAAATCGCTGCCCGAATTGATCCAGAGCAAGCTTTTCCGGGAGGATCTTTTTTACCGGCTCAACGTTTTCCAGATCGCCATCCCTCCGTTGCGTGAACGCAAGGACGACATCCTGCCGCTGGCCGATGCCATTGTCAAGGATTTGAACGCCAAGTATGATTTTCGAGTCACCGATATTCATCCCGCTGCCCTCGAGCGTCTCCACGATCACTCCTGGCCGGGGAATGTTCGGGAGTTGCGGAATGTACTCGAGCGCGCACTGATCGCCGCCCGCGAAGGCACCCTGCTGCCAGCCCATCTGGCCCGGACCTTCGGAATCGGCGTGCCGGCTCCCGCGCCTTCGGAACCCGCTCCCATAAGCGGTAACGCCATTACGATGGAGGCGGGACGTCCTCTGAGCGAGTTGGAAAAAGCCTACATTCAGCTGACTTTGAAAAGCACCGGCAATAACAAGAAACGCGCGGCCCAGATTCTGGGCATCAGTCTGAGGACTTTGCATAGTCGCGTCACGGAATTCGCCGCCGAAGAGGAATTGAAGCGCGAAAGCGCTTCGGGCTCATAAAAAAAGGACCGCGCCGGGATAAACCGGCTGCGGTCCTCCAGAAACTACCGAAATAGCTGAACTATTCGGTCTTGCGATATTGAGCCCAGCGGTTCAATTCGTCATACAGAGACGTGGCGCCGGGAGGCGGCGGAACGCGCCCTTCGAGGATCTCGCGCTGAGAAACCGGCCTGCCGTACAGCTTGGTGTTATCGTCTTTATCCGGCCACATCGTCGCGCCTTCCAGGGAAACCCCGGCGAAGACGCCGCGCGACCGCGACCAGGACAGAATTTCAGCCTTCATCATGGCGTCGGTTTGCGCTGTGGTGGATCGACCGACGGGGCCGGCCATCGCACTGGCGTCGCCGCCCACGGTGAACTTGTCCCTCATCAGTTTTTCTTCGCCGCCACGATTCATCACCACGAAGACCACGTCGGTTTCTCCGGCGCCGATCTGAAAGCCGATGCTCCCGCCTTCAATCCGGACTTCGGAGGGTCCGCTCCAGCCCGCGCCGTTACGAGTGCGGCATACGACAATGCCCTTGCCGTACTTCGCGCCCACGATAAAGCCTGCGCGTTTCAGATTCGGGATGATCCCGACGCATTGCGCCTTGTGCAGAAGATCTTCGGGAATCGCACGGTCGCCCGCGTTCATGATTTCGCTGAGAACCAATCCTGATTCGTGAATCCGCTTATCAACGCCGTGATCGCCGTCGTCGGCCGCAAGCCCCGTCATCAGGAAGCCTGGCGTGACCAACAGAACGCTTACTAACAGTTTTTTCATAAAAAATCTCCCCTTTTTCGCTCGTAAGTAATTGACCTACGCCGCATCCCGCACTTCGCGGGTGGACGCGTGCCGGTCTTGCAGTTGAATCGCTCTCTTTTCGAGACGCGAACGGGTCGCTCTGCGCGCTCTCAACAGCCGGATGCGGATCGCTGTCTCGGTGACACCTTGCTTCTTCGCAATCTCTTCGGTGGTCGCGCCGTTCATTTGTTGCTCGAATAAGACGCGCTCCGACGGCCGGCAATAAGTGAGAATCCGGTTGACGTCGATAGCCGCCATATCGATTCCGTTCGGGCTGACTACTTCGGGCAGCTCCTGGCAAGGAGCTTCGCGGCGCATCACGCGCCTGTATGCGTTCAAGGCGATGGTGTTCACCCAGGTAACGACCGTCGCCTCGTCGCGCAGCTGGTGCAACCGTTCCCATCCTCGCACCCAGGCGCCCTGCGCAACTTCCATTGCGTATTCGCGCTGCGCGCCCCGTGAGAGAAGGAATCGAACGGTAAGAGTGAAGCCCTTTTGGTAGGCGAGTCCGTATCCGTCCCGTGTCATGCTTTCCTCCAGTCAATGCCGCAATACTTCATGCGAATTGCAAGGCAACTCGGATGCCACATATGTAGGTACTTAAAAATCAAGGATTCAGCAAATGGTTTTGAAAATCTCACGCAACTTTTACGTGGCCGGTGCAAGCTTTGCAGCCGTTTCCTCGCGCAAACCCCAAATTTCAATCTGTTTGTCGTTTATTTGGGGTGGCGATCTGCTTGCACGCTTACTTGCATGAGATTCGACTTCATCATTCTGCTAAGCACCCTGCTGGCGGTGCTGTTCGTTGGAACCGTAGGCGCTTTCCTACTCTATGTTCCAGCCCTCACCGTGATCACCGTTGTGACCCTGTTGCTGGGTTTGGGTCTTATGTTCGCCCTGGGGATCCTCACCGGCAGACGCTGGCGCAAAGCTTCCCCTTTTACGCACCGCGCCATGCCGATCATCCGGTAACCGCCCATGACAACGCTGACTAATTTTTTCAGGGAATCCGATTCCAACTTGGGCGTTTTTTACCCTAATCACTACATTATTGCCACTTTTCCTACATTCGAAAAAACCGAGCAGGCCGCGCAGGCCCTGCGCAAGGTCGGTTTCTCGGACAACGAAGTTCTGGCGATTCGCGGCGAGGAGATCCTCAAATTCTTCGCGGAATTCCGGGCCAATACCGGCCTGTGGGCGGGCGTCATGACCATGCTTTCGCGCGGCTTTGGAACCGAACAGGTGTTCGCCGACGATGACGTCCAACGCGCCCGCGCCGGCGCTGGCTTTCTCGCCGTATATGCTCCGGATGAGAGTGCCGGCACTCGTGTCCGCGCGCAAATCGAGCCCTTCGAGCCGCGCGCCATGCATTGGTATCGCCCCGGCGGAGTCGAAAGCCTTATCTGAAATTGAAACTGGTTTTTTCATATCGGATCTAATTTGCGAAGGAGTTTCGCTTCATATGAAAAAATTAGTCTTTACATCCTGCTTCTCACTTTTCTTAATCGGTACTGTCAGCGCGCAAGAGAATTCGCATTTTGCTTTCGACATCGGTGGCGGCTTCACCCAGACCGTCGGCAGCACGGGCCGATACTTGGATAACGGCTGGAACATCGGTGCCGGCGCGGGCTGGAACTTTAACCCGTACGTCGGTGCATTGCTCCAGGCGAACTACAATTCGATGGGAATTAACAGCACGACTCTCGGGAATATCGGGGTCCCCGGCGGCGGCGTTCACGTCTTTTCCGCAACCATCGATCCCATCATTCACCTGACTCCCAAGAGTCACTTCGACGCTTACATCGTAGGCGGCGGCGGACTCTATCACATGTATCAGGACGAGACCGCCCCTGGAGTTGTCCCCGTAGGTTTCTTCGGCTACTACCCGACCCAGGTCGTTCTTGGCTCTTATTCAGTGAATAAACCAGGCGCGAACATCGGGGCAGGCGTCGCGTTCGGAACCAAGTGGCACGCCAAGTTCTACGCGGAAGCTCGGTGGAACCACGTGTTCGGCGATTACAACACCCGCACGGATTTCGTGCCGGTCACGTTTGGCCTTCGCTGGTAAATCGCTCTTCAGATTGGGAGGGCGGATGGTAAGATCTGCCCTCACCTCAATAAATCTTCGAGCTGAATTTTCCCCTCCGTTCGCTCATCACGGTACTTTACGATCACCGGCGTGTATAACGAAATCCCCCACTCTCTTCCCGGCCCACGCGCGATCGGTCTTGACCCGGCCACCACCACCGCGCCTTCTGGAATCATCAAGGGCTCCTCATCCGTAGCCGTATAAACCAGGTTCCGCACGATATCGTACACGGGAGTCGAGCGCGTCAAAATCGTTCCGCTTCCCAGCACCGCGCGCTTCTTCACCACCGTGCCCTCGTAAATACCGCAATTGCCTCCCACCAGAACCTCATCCTCCACGATGACCGGTAGCGCCCCGACCGGTTCCAGCACGCCTCCGATCTGTGCCGCCGCGGAGATATGACAACTCTTCCCGATCTGCGCGCAGCTGCCCACCAGCGCGTGCGAATCGATCATCGTTCCATCGCCTACCCATGAACCGACGTTTATATACATCGGAGGCATGCAAGTGACTCCGCGCCCTACATAGCATCCATCGCGAATGCTCGATCCCCCGGGTACGATCCGCACCCCGTCCTGGGGCGTAAATCGTTTGACCGGAAATGTCGATTTATCGAGGAACGGCTGCCGCGTTTCATTCGCCGACATGTCTACTACGGAGCCCATGCGAAAACCCAGCAGCACTCCTTTTTTCACCCACGCATTGACGCGCCATCCGCTGCGCACGGATAAATCGGGCTCCGCCGATCGCGCCTCCCCGGCGTTAAGCGCCTGCTTGAAGCGTTGAAACAACCCGAAATCTTCTTCCGTATACGCAGCCGGCTTCCGATCGAACAGCGCCTCGATCTCAGTCTGCATGCGTGCTCCGCGAACCGATCAGCCCCACTGCCTTCAACATACTCTCGATCCTCGCGTGGTTCTGCGCGGAGGGCGCCGTCATCGGCAGCCGCCACACCGGCTCGCATAACCCCATGATCGCCATTGCCGCCTTCACCGGAATCGGATTCGATTCGACGAAATTAACCTCCATCAGCGGCAGCCATTGCCGCTGCAACGCCCGAGCCCCCGCAAAATCCCCCGCCATCGCCGCCTGCGTAAGCCGCGTCATCTCTCCAGGAATTTCATTCGAGACCACTGAAATAACGCCTCGCCCGCCCAGCGCGATCAGCGGAATCGTGATCGAATCGTCCCCGCTCAGCACGTGGAAACTCTCTGGAACATGATGCGCTACCGCCGCCATTTGCCCGATGTTCCCCGATGCTTCTTTCACTCCCACGATATTTTCAATCTCCGCCAGCCTCTTCAACGTTGCCGGCTCCACGTTCACGCCCGTGCGGCTCTGCACGCTGTAAACCACCATCGGCAAGGGAACCGCGGTCGCGATCGCTTTGAAGTGCTGATACAGCCCCTCCTGCGTCGGCTTATTGTAATAAGGCGTCACCGACAAAATCCCATCGACTCCCAGATGCCGCAGCTCCGCCGCGAGCTCGATCACCTCAGCAGTGTTATATCCGCCCGCGCCCCCCAGCACAGGGACCTTGCCCTGGGCCTCTTCGAGCGTAATTTCGACCACCCGTAAATGCTCGCGCCGATTCAGCGTGGGACTCTCGCCGGTGGTCCCGCAAGGCACCAGAAAATTAATCCCCGCCTCAATCTGCCGCTGAACCAGCCTCCGCAGAGTCACTTCGTCAACCGAGCCGTCCGCCAGGAACGGAGTAATCAGAGCAGTCCCGCATCCAGTAAACATAAAAACTCCTTACCCAAACAAAACTTCACTAAACTCAAAAACCCCTTTTTTCCCCACCACCCACCGCGCCGCTTTCAAAGCGCCCCGCGCGAATCCCTCCCGGCTCCTCGCCGAATGCCGCAAAAGGATCGTGTCCGCCGCCGAATCGAACCCCACTTCATGCGTCCCGGGATGCGCCCCCGCTCGATTCGAACTTACGTCGATCGCCCGCTCATACCCGGCGTTCTTCATCTCCCGCACCAGCTTGATCAGCGTACCTGAAGGCGCGTCTTTCTTGGTGTGGTGATGAATCTCCCAAGCCCACGCGCCATACTGCTCCTCATCCGCCAGCATCTTCGCCGCCTCTTGCACCAGCCGCGAAAACACATTCATGCCGACCGAAAAATTGGGACTCCACACCAGCCCCGTGCCGTACATTTCAACCGCCGCTCGAGCCCGGTCCATCTCCCCCAGCCATCCAGTGGTCCCGGCCACCACCGGCACGCCCAATGCCGCGAGCTTCTCGATATTTCCCACCGCCGCCTCCGGTGTAGAAAACTCAATCGCCACGTCCGATCCCACCGCGTCTTGAAGCCCGTCATTCACATCGATGCGCGCATGAACGGAGAATTCATACTCCGGCGCCAGCGCCTCAATCATCCGTCCCATCTTTCCGTAGCCTACAATCGCAAGCTTCATTCGAAGAATTCCCGGTGCAGCGATTCTACCGCGCGATGCAAGTCGCCCGCCGCCACCACCAGACTAATATTCAGCAGCGACGCGCCCTGTGAAACCATCCGCACGTTAATATCCTTCAGCGCCGCAAATACTCGCGCCGTAGTCCCCGGAATCTTGCGGATATTCTCTCCCACCAGGCACACAATCGCCTGCCCATCCTCCACCGATACCTCCGCGAACTCTTCAATCTCCTCGCGAATTGCCGCTAGCGCGCGAGTGTTATCGATGGTCAACGACACGCTGACCTCGGACGTCGCCAGCATATCCACCGGCGTCTCGAAGCGATCGAAAATCTCAAAAATTCGCCGCAAAAATCCATGCGCCATCAACATCCGCGTCGACACGATATTCACCAGCGTGATATTTCTCTTACACGCGATCGAGCGTATCGGCTCCCGACTAACCGGAGCCTCCGCTACGATCAGCGTCCCCTCGACTTCAGGCCGCCGCGAATTGAGAATCCGCACCGGAATATTTTTTTCAATCGCAGGCAGCACCGTAGCCGGATGCAGCACCTTCGCCCCGAAATAAGCCAGTTCCGCCGCTTCCGCGAAGGAGCACGTCTCCACCCGATACCCTCCCGGCAGAATCGTCGGATCCGCCGTCAGCATCCCGTCGACATCCGTCCAGATCTGAATCTCCTCCGCGCCGATCCCCGCTCCGACAATCGAGGCCGTGTAATCGGACCCGCCGCGCCCGAGCGTAGTCGTCACGCCGTCTTGAGTCGCGCCGATAAATCCTCCCATCACTTTCACCGGTGTATCGCTTTTCGCGTATGCCGCAAGCTTTGCATATGTTTGTGCGAACAGGGGAGTCGCCTGGGTATGTCGGCCATCGGTGACGATCACACAACGCGAATCCCAGTGCACGGAAGGTATTCCGGCCTTGTGAAAAAACGCATTCACGATGATGCTGGAAATCCTCTCCCCATATGATGAAATCGCATCCGTCGCCCGGGGAGTCATCTCGTTCATCACCATCAGTCCGCCCACCAACGCCTTCAAGTCTTTGAAATGGGAATTTACTTCCTTCTCAATTCCCAATCCCTCCGACTCCCGCAGATGAAAGTCCCTAAGGTTGCCCAGATTTGCCAGGCAATCTCTCTTGCCCTTCGCCGCCATCTCACCAATTGCAAGCAGCTTGTTCGTGGTCTTTCCCATCGCTGAAACCACCACCACCGGCCTCCGCGCGATTCGAGCCCTCACAATCTCCGCTATCCGTCCAATCGCCTCCGCCGATTCAACAGAGGTCCCTCCAAACTTCATCACAATCATCGCCCGCCTCTCCTGGTGGAGACTGCGAAAAATCGGGGACTGCCCACTTTGTCCCAAGGCGCGTGCTGGTCCTCAGAAAACGCCCCAAACTCCACGACTGCGAGAAATCGGGGACTGCCCACTCTGTCCCAAGGCGCGTGCTGGTCCTCAGAAAACGCCCCAAACTCCACGACTGCGAGAAATCGGGGACTGCCCACTCTGTCCCAAGGCGCGTGCTGGTCCTCAGAAAACGCCCCACACTCCGCCGCCGCGTGGACAGAGCGGGTTGTCCCCAATTTTTCGCCCCGTCCACTCAGCCCGGTCTGTGCTGCCCTCAAACCAACCCCTCCACCTTCATCAACTCCGCATTCAGCACCGCCGCCCCGCCCCAATTTTTCGCCCCGTCCACTCATCCCGGTCTGTGCTGCCCTCAAACCAACCCCTCCACCTTCATCAACTCCGCATTCAGCACCGCCGCCCCGCCCCAATTTTTCGCCCCGTCCACTCATCCCGGTCTGTGCTGCCCTCAAACCAACCCCTCCACCTTCATCAACTCCGCATTCAGCACCGCCGCCCCCGCCGCGCCCCTCACTGTGTTATGCCCCAGCGCCACGAACTTATAATCCAGCACCGGACACTTTCTCCACCTCCCCACAAACACCGCCATCCCGTTCTCTCTCTCCACATCCCTGCGCGGCTGCGGACGATCCGCCTGTTCCATATACACCACCGGCTGCTTCGGCGCGCTCGGCAGGTCCTTCAACTGCGGTACGCCTCGAAACCCATTCAGTGCCGCGATAATTTCGGCCTCCGACGGCTTCCCGGCAAACTCCACCGACACGCAAATCGTATGCCCATCCACCACCGGAACCCGGTTGCAGGAAGCGCTCACCTTCGCATCCAGCGCCACGATCTTCCCGCCTTCGAATGCCCCCAAAATCTTCTGCGTCTCGGACTCCATCTTCGGCTCCTCGCCTCCGATGAAAGGCACCACGTTTCCCAGAATGTCCAACGACGCGACGCCCGGATACCCCGCGCCCGAAACCGCCTGCATCGTTGTCACGATGACTTTCTTAATGCCAAACTGTTTCAACGGCGTCAGAGCCATCACCAGAACTATGGTCGAGCAATTCGGATTCGTGACGATCATGCCTGTCCATCCACGCACCTTCTGCTGCTCCGATATCAACCTGAGGTGATCCGCATTCGCCTCCGGCACCAGCAGAGGAACGTCGACGTCCATCCGATGATTCCGCGAATTCGAGACGATCGAATGCCCCGCCTTTGCGAACGCCTGTTCAATCTCCGTCGCCACCGACGCGTCCATCGCCGAAAACATCAGTTTCGGAGCCCCCTTCGGCACCGAATCCGACACGACAATATCGCGCACATAGGCCGGCGTCTCTCCGCCCAGCCTCCACGTAGTCGCCTCGCCATATGGCTTGCCCGCCGACCGGTCGCTCGCCGCCAGAAACGTCAATTCGAACCACGGATGATCCCGCAGGAAGCTTACAAATTCCTGCCCCACCATGCCCGTCGCTCCTAAAACTCCAACCGGAATCTTCATTTGCTCAGTTGCCTCACCATGTTTTGATAAATCTCCACCGCGACCAATAACTCCGCCTTGGGCACTCGCTCCGCATCCGTGTGCGCGAAATGGATGCTCCCCGGCCCGAATAAAAACGGCTGCCCCCACGCTTTCCCAAACGCCGGAATATCGGTGGTGTAAGAAACCACCGTAGTCTCGAATCCTTCGAGCGATCCCAAGCGCAGCGCGGGAATACACAAAATTTCGCGCGCCTCGCAGAGTCCCTTCACCGCCTCCGCAATCGCCCGCCGCGTCGAATTCCCGTCGTCGACAATGCGAATAAACACTTCGGCCATCGCATGGTCGGGAATCACATTCGGCGCGCGTCCTCCGCTAATCGTCCCGATATTCAGCGTGCTCGCTCCCAGTATCGGATCCACCGGCAGCTCGATCCCGCGAAGCCCGGAGAGCGCCTCCAGTAATTTTAAAATCGCCGACTCGCCCAACTCCGGATACGCCGAGTGAGCCATCTTTCCGCGAGCGGTAATCTCAAATCGAAGCGCCCCCTTCGAACCCAGCGCCAGCTTATTCTCGGTCGGCTCGCCATTGATAATGTAGCGCGACCCCCGCGGATGCTTGGCCGCGAAATATGCGCCCGCGCTATTGCGTTCCTCGCCCACCACAAACAACAGCGCGAAATTCCGATCCCCCGCCTCAAGCAGACCCTCCACCGCCTTGAGCATCGACGCGATAATCCCCTTCGTATCGCACGCCCCGCGCCCCCAAATGAACTCCTCATCCTCCCCTGACCCATAAAAAGGAGGCACCGTATCCATATGCGTCGATAGCGTCACCACCGGCTCGCCCCAGTAAGCGAACACGTTAAACCGATGTGGTTCCACTTCCTGCATCTCGACGCAGCCGCTCGTGCGACCCGCGAGTTCGCGCAGATAATCGGCAAGATAAGCTCCGACGCTCTCCTCATTCGGAGTCACGGAATCGATATCCACCAACGCGCGCGTCAGCTCAAATAAATTCATAAATGTCAGGGATGGAGCGGCTGCGGGATGCAGCAAGAAAAATTCCCGATAGCGCTCCACCCATTTCCCGATTGAAACAGATGACAGTGGACAGGTATTAACCATGCCCCCCAACCGCATTGCCCCGAATCAGGCTCCGCGATTTCGGCGAGGTTGCCCCGTTCACTTGAGCGCTCCGGAATCCGCCGGAATCACGCGCCAGGCTACTAATGGCCCCCGCTCCTCTACCAAGACCTTCTCAGAATACCATGTCCGCTGTATTTTTAATCCGCATAGTAGAAAAAACCACATTGCATCGCCGGCGCCTTTCAGAGCATACTTCCGCCATGATCAAATCCATCAAATTCACGTCGATTTCCGTCCGCGATCAGGACGCCGCACTCGACTTCTACACCAAGAAACTGGGCTTCATCGTCCTCACCGACCAGCCCTTTAGCGACAAGCAGCGCTGGATTGAAATAGGCATCCCCGGCGCCCAAACCGGCCTCGTCCTCTTCAACCCCGACGGCCATGAATCCCGCATTGGAGCCTTCACCGGCATCTCCTTCCTCTGCGACGACGTCGAACAAACCTACGAACAATTCAAATCCCGCGGAGTAGAATTCGTCGCACCACCCAAAGTAGAATCCTGGGGCACTTCCGCAATCTTCAAGGATCTCGACGGCAACCAGTTCGTGCTGGGAAGCAAATAAGTGGTCCATGTGGCGCGAGCTTCAGCTTGCCGCGACGGCTTCAGCCGTCGTCCCCGCCTGCGTATACTGTCCTTCGTGGCCGAAATCGACGAATACGTCCTCGACGTCCTGATGCGGGACCTGGTCGGCCACGATAAATCCCCCTCGGCCTTCCTCATCTATCTCCACATCTGGAGCCAAACGGAAGGCCGAGGCCACGAAACCGCCGCCCTCAGCCACCAGCGGATGGCCGAAATGACCGGCCTCTCCAAAAGCGCGGTCCAAAGCGCCGTCAGAATCCTGACCCGCCGCAAACTGATCCGCGCAAACAAGCCAACAGTAACCAGCACCCCCGAATACCGGGTCCTGAAACCCTGGCGCCGCACAATAACACGATAGATGCAAACGTCAACCTGCTGAGCCACAGCATGTTCGCGTTCAGAAAAATAACGCAAGAGGCCTCATTCCCAAACTACCGAACGAACCCAACGACTTCTCACCTAAGTACGGTAGAATCCTCACAGATGCGAACCATCCAGAAAGTTGCCGTCCTCGGAGCCGGCACCATGGGCGCAAGGATTGCCGCTCACTTCGCCAACGCCGGCATCCCTTCGGTCCTTTTAGATATCGTTCTCCCCAACCAGCCCAACCGCAACGCCGCCGCGCTTAAGGGAATTGAAAATGCCGCCAAGCAGCGCCCCGGAGGATTCTTCGTCCCCGAAGCTGCCTCCCTCATCACTCCCGGCAATTTCGAAGACGATCTGCCCCAGGTAGCCGATTGCGACTGGATCATCGAAGCCGTCGCCGAGAACCTCGAAATCAAGCGCAATTTATGGAAGAAGGTCGAGCTTCTTCGTAAACCCACCGCCATCGTCTCCACCAACACCAGCGGCATTCCCCTGCATAAAATCGCCGAAGGATTCTCCGCCGGCTTCCGCCAGAATTTCCTGGGAACCCATTTCTTCAACCCTCCCCGCTACATGCACCTGGTGGAACTAATCCCTCTTAGCGACACCTCTTTTGAAGTGTTGGAGTTCGTCTCCGCCTTCTGCGATCGCCGCCTCGGTAAGGGTGTCGTCCCTTGCAAAGACACTCCGAACTTCATCGCCAACCGTATCGGCAGCTTCTTCGGCGCCACCGTTCAGAAAATCGTCATCGAAGGGGACTACACCGTTGAGGAAATCGACTTCCTAACCGGCCCTCTAATCGGCCTCCCCAACAGCGGCAGCTTCCGCCTGCTCGACATCGTCGGCCTCGATGTATGGTCGAGCGTCGGAACCAATCTTTACCACGCCGTTCCCGGCGACCCCTGGCGCGACCGCTTCTTGATGCCGGAGTTCCACACCAAGATGACCGAACGCGGCTGGCTCGGCGAAAAATCCGGCCAGGGATTTTATAAACGTGTCGGAAAAGAAAAGGAGATCCACGCCATCGATCTCCACACCTTCGAATACCACCCTGCCGTCAAAGTAAAATTCCCCACCGCCGAAGCCGTCCGCAACATCGAAGATCTGCCCGAGCGGTTGCGCATCCTGGTAGCCGGCAACGACCGCGTCGGGACATTTTTATGGAAGCTGTACAGCGACCTCTTCTTATACTCCGCCGAACGAATCCCCGAAATCGCCGACGAAATTTTCCAGATCGATCGCGCCATGCGCTGGGGCTACGCGCATAAACTCGGTCCATTTGAAGCCTGGGATGCCCTAGGGTTCAGACACGTCTGCGATCGCCTCGAAAGTGAAGGCCGCACATTACCCGAAAACGTGCAGGTAATGCTCTCGCAAGGCGCCGCCTCGTTTTATTTATGGTCGGTTAAAGGCAAACAACCGCACAAAGAATACTACGATTTATTTAGTGCAGGCTACAAACCCTTTCTCGAACGCCCCTCTCTTGCCGACATCAAGCGCGCCGCAAACGTCGTAAAATCCAACTCCGGCGCTTCTCTAATCGACTTGGGAGAAGGCGTTCTATGTTGCGAGTTCCACAGCAAAATGAACGCGTTGGGTGAAGATCAGATCGCCATGATCTACAGCGGCCTCAAGGAGTTAGAATCCAACTTCGACGCCATGGTCATAGCCAATCAAGGCGAAAACTTCAGCGTCGGCGCCAATCTGATGCTAGTCCTCCTCGCCGCGCAAGAAGGCGATTGGGACGAACTGAACGCCGCCATCCATCGCTTCCAGCAAGCCACCATGGCCCTCAAATACTCGCCTAAGCCAGTGGTCGCCGCGCCATTCTCCAGGGCGCTCGGCGGAGGATGCGAAATTCCTTTGCATTGCACCAGGATACAAGCCTCCGCCGAGACGTATATGGGCTTGGTCGAAGTCGGCGTCGGCCTGATTCCGGGCGCCGGCGGCACCAAGGAAATGACCATCCGCTTGCAAGATGCCCGTAAGACATTCGAATTGATCGGCATGGCCAAGGTATCCTCCAGCGCCGAGGAAGCCAGACAGTTGGGATTCTTAAAGGAATCCGACCGCATCTCGATGAATCCAAATCGCCTCATAGACGACGCCAAAGAGTTGGCTCTCTCGCTCGTCAACGACTATCAGCCCGGCGTCCCTCGATCTGATGTGAAAGTGGGAGGAGAAGCCGCCTTTGCACTCATGAAGTTAGGTGCATGGACCATGCGCCAAGGCGGGTATATTTCCGATTATGACGTGGTAGTAGCCGAAAAACTAGCCCACGTCATCAGCGGAGGCCGCTTGACCGGCGACCAGACCGTCACCGAACAATATCTCCTTGATCTGGAAAGAGAAGCCTTCCTGAGCTTGTGCGGAAATCCCAAAACCCAGGAACGCATGCAATTCATGTTGAAAACCGGAAAGCCCTTAAGGAATTAAGATGCAAGAAGCAGTAATTATAGATTGTCTTCGCACAGCCGTCGGAAAAGCCGGACGCGGAACTTTAAAGAATACCCGCCCCGATGACATGGCTGCCGCGGTCTTTGATGACTTATTAAAACGCCATCCAGAAGTAAATAAATCGGAAATTGACGATGTTATTCTGGGCTGCGCCACGCCCGAAGCCGAATCCGGCATGAACATGGCTCGCGTCGCTGCCTTGCGCGCCCAATTTCCTGACAGCGTGCCCGGCGTCACTATCAACCGTTTCTGCTCTTCCGGCTTACAGGCCATCGCCATGGCCTCTGAAAAAATCCGATCTGGCGGAGCCGACCTCATCATCGCCGGAGGCTCCGAATCCATGAGCCTGCTGCCCATGTCCGGCCACAAATTCGCGCCCAATCCATGGATGGTGGACAATCATCCCCAGATTTACATGGGCATGGGACTGACCGCCGAAGAAGTCTACCGGAAATACAACGTCAGCCGCGAAGATCAGGATCAATTCGCCTATCGGAGCCATCAAAATGCCCTCAAAGCGCAAGCCGAAGGCCGCTTCGACGATGAGATCGTTCCGCTCGAAGTGGACTCGCAATCTCCGTACGGCAAGAAGGAGATGGTCTTCAAAAAAGACGAAGGCCCGCGCGCCGATACGTCACTCGAAGCGCTGGCTAAACTGCGTCCGGTCTTTCATGCGCAAGGTACAGTGACGGCAGGAAACTCCTCGCAAACCAGCGACGGAGCCGCCGCCGCGATCGTCATGAGCGAGAAAAAAGCACGCGAGCTCGGCTTGAAACCGATGGCTCGATTTGTCAGCTTCGCAGTCGGTGGCGTGCCTCCCGAAATCATGGGGATCGGCCCGATCGTCGCGATTCCCAAAGCTCTGAAGCTCGCCGGGCTCACTCTCGCCGACATCGGACTTGTGGAATTGAACGAAGCCTTCGCCGTCCAGGCTTTGGCAGTCGCGCGAGAAGTTGGATTGAACCTCGAAACTCTGAACGTCAACGGAGGCGCTATCGCTCTCGGCCATCCCCTGGGATGCACGGGCGCGAAACTCACTGCGACGATTTTGCGTGAAATGAAGCGGCGCAACGTAAAATACGGCATGGTAACCATGTGTATTGGCGGCGGCCAGGGCGCCGCGGGGATTTTCGAAAACTTGAATTAGAGGTAGATTATGGCCACCACGACAGTTGCTATTCCCAAGACCAAGGGCGGCGCGTTCCTAATAGAACGCAGTGCTCCCGAAGAGATTTTCACTCCCGAAGATTTTACCGACGAGCATCGCGCCATTGCCAAGACCACCGACGAATTCTGGCAGAAAGAAGTGGTCCCGCACATCGATGAGATTCGCCATCAGGACCACGCTCTCTGTGCCAGGATCCTCAAAAAATCCGGTGAGCTGGGACTCACCGCCGTGGTACTGCCCGAAAAATTCGGCGGCATGGAGATGGATATGACCTCGATGATGGTGGTCGCCGAGGGTCTGGCGCGCGAAGGTTCCTATTCCGCCTGGCACGGCGCGCACACCGGCATCGGCACTCTGCCTCTGCTGCTGTTCGGCACCGAAGCGCAGAAGGAAAAATATCTTCCCAAGCTGGCGACGGCGGAAATGATCGCGGCGTATTGTTTGAGCGAGCCGCAGGCAGGGTCCGACGCTCTGGCCGCCCGTACCCGCGCTGATTTGAGTGAGGACGGCAAGTATTACATCCTCAACGGCCAGAAAATGTGGATCACCAACGGTGGATTTGCGGATCTGTACACGGTATTCGCAAAGGTGGGCGGAGAAAAATTCACCGCCTTCTTAGTTGAGCGCGCGTGGCCCGGCGTGAAGCCCGGCGCCGAAGAAAAGAAGATGGGCATCAAGGGCAGCTCCACCACGGCGGTCTTTTTCGACAACGTCAAAGTGCCCGTCGAAAACGTGCTGGGCGAAGTCGGACGCGGCCACATCATCGCTTTCAACATCCTTAATATAGGGCGCCTGAAGCTGGGTCCTTTCGCTCAAGGCGGCTGCCGGGCCGATCTGGCCGACTCGATTCAATATGCGAAGGAGCGCAAGGCGTTCGGCAAATCCATCAGCGAATTCGGCATGATTCAGCACAAAATCGCCGAAATGGCCGTGCGGATGTTCGCGAGCGAAAGCACGACGTATCGAGTAGTCGGCGCGATTGAAGCGGATATGCGGGCGGGAAGTACGATGCTGAAAGCGGTGGAGGAGTTCGCCACCGAATGCTCCTTCATCAAAGTGTTCGCCTCGGAAACTCTGGATTACGTAGTCGACGAGTGTGTGCAAATTCACGGCGGCTACGGCTTCAGCCAGGAATATTCCTGCGAGCACGCCTACCGGGACTCGCGCATTAACCGGATCTTCGAGGGCACCAACGAAATCAACCGCCTGCTCGCCACCGGCATGATCCTCAAGCGCGCGCTCAAGGGAACATTGCCGCTAATGGAGGCCGGCAAAAAGCTGCAAGCGGAAATCCTGGCAGGCCCGACGCTCGGCGGTGAGATCGATATGGTCGCCAATGCGAAGAAAATCGGGCTTTTTTCCATGGGCATGGCCGTTCAGAAATATGGGACCGCGCTTGAAGAGCAGCAGGAAGTGGTGGCGAACATCACGGATATCCTGATGAATGCCTACGCCCTGGAATCGGCAACGCTGCGAGCCGAGAAAATCGCGCGCAGCGGCAAGAACGCGGAAAACGCGAAAGACCTGGCGTCGGTGTTCGCGCGCGAAGCGATGGACACCATCGAGTCCGCTGCAAAAACCGTGCTGACCGCAAGTTCAGAAGGCGATGCTCTGCGCGCTAACCTTGCCGTGCTGAAGCGCTTCACGAAATACGAGCAGGTAAACACCATCGCCGTACGCAGAAAAATCGCCGCACGTTTGATCGAGGCCGGGAAATATACGGTCTGATCCGCGGCCGTCATTCGACGCCGAACCGATCGCGCAATTCACGCCGGCCCAGGCTCGATACAATCAAGGCCCGGCTATCGAGATCCTGGATGACCCATTTTCTCTTCAGCGCGACCTTCAGAAACGCTGCGGCTAACGCCCCTCCCAGGTGAGGACGACGCTCGCTCCAATCAAGGCACGCGGATGCGAATTTCCGCCGCAAGCTTCTAGTAGCATCGACATCGATGCCTATCGCTACGAATGCTTGAATGCCTTTTGGCGTAAGGTCATAGCTGCTGGAAAGCCAATGCATCGCCTGAAAACGGTCATGCAGAGCGACGCCCAGCGTCCCCGCCAGATGATCGTAACAGGTGCGCGCCTTGCGCAGTCCTATGGGCATGTTGGGCACGAACTTCTTGCCAGCGAGGACTGTTAATCCCTCCAGCACGTGTGCCACATTCGGACCCTCCAGGCTGTAATAGCGGTGCTTCCCCTGCGCCAGCACTTTCACCAGGCGCTCCATCGTCAGCCGGTGGAGATGCACGCTTGCGGTCGATGGACTCACCTCGGCGATCATGGCGAGCTCAGTGCTGGTGCGCGCGTGTCCATCCATCAGGGAGTAGAGCATCCGGGCCCGCGCCGGCTCGCCGATCGCGGCCGCGATGCTGGAGATGTCTGCATTCATAGTTTGATGTTAGACGAAGTGTTTCTGCCCGGCAAGCCGCATACTGGACCAATGACCCGGCGCGACGCCCTCACCATCCTGGCCTCCAGCGCCGCGCTCTCCGCTCAGCCCAAAGGACCCCCCATGAAGATCACCTGCGTCATCCGCTATGAAATCGACCCCTTTCAACGGGACGCATTCAAGAAATATGCCGAGAACTGGGGCCGCATCATTCCCCGCCTTGGCGGCCACCTGGTGGGGTATTTTCTCCCCTATGAAGGCACCAATTACGTGGGCTGGGGTCTGATCGCCTTCGACAGCCTGGCGTCCTATGAAAGCTACAAAGCTCGCCTGCGGGCGGATCCGGAGGCGCGGGAAAATCTGGCGGCCGCACAGAGCAAGCGATTTATTCTGCGTGAAGAGAGAAATTTCGTCGAGGTCGTGGAGGGAACATTCGGCGTTCCTGCCACGCTCGCCGCGCCATAATTAGAAGTTGAAACATTTCAGCATGACGCCGCCTCAATTGATGTGGTGCCTCCCGACCCTTCGATCGACCCGTTAGAATCCGCCAAAGCCGCCCATCTCCGCTACGTGGCCGGCGAAGGACCGGGAATTTCGCGCCGGCGCCGCGGGAGAAGTTTCGCTTACTTCGGGCCCAATTCGAAGCCCATCCGCGACCGCGCGACCCTCGACCGGATCCACTCGCTGGTGATCCCGCCCGCCTGGCAGGACGTGTGGATTTGTCCCTTCGACGACGGACATATTCAGGCCGTCGGACGCGATGCGCGAGGGCGCAAACAATATCGCTATCATCCGCGTTATCGCGAGGTGCGCGATGCGGCGAAGTTCGATCACATGCTCGCCTTCGGATCCGCTCTACCGAAAATTCGCGCCCAGGTAAATAAGGATCTGTCGCTCCCAGGCCTGCCGCAGCGCAAAGTGGTGGCCGCCATCGTCCGCCTGCTGGATGAAACCTGCATTCGGGTCGGCAATGAGGAATACGCCAAGACCAATAAGTCGTACGGCCTTTCGACGATGCGCAACCGCCACGCGGATGTGCGCGGCTCGACGATTCATTTTCACTTCGAAGGCAAGAGCCATCAGGAACACGACATAACTCTGCGCGACCGGCGCATCGCCAAGATCGTGAAGCGCTGCCAGGATCTGCCCGGACAGGAGCTGTTCGAATATCAACTGGATTCGGGCGAGCCCGTAAACGTGAGCTCCACTGATGTTAACGAATATCTTCGCGAAATTACTCAGCAGCACTTTACCGCCAAGGACTTTCGCACTTGGCACGGCACCGGCCACATGGCGAGGGAACTTTTGACGCTGGGCCCCGCCGGGACCGAAACGGAGATCAAGCGAAACATCGTCCAGGCAGTGAAGGAGACCGCCCGCCACCTGGGCAACCGGCCCGCCACCTGCCGGAAATATTATATTCATCCGGCGGTGTTTTCCACCTACACCGAGCAAACTATTTTTTCGGCTATCAAAAACGTCGCCCTGGATGCGCCCGCGCCGGCGGCGAAACTGAGCCGCTTTGAATCGGCGGTGCTTCGATTGGTCGCCTCCTACGTTCGGGCCGGCGAAAAGGCTCACGCGAAACAGCGTAAAATCGCAGCATGACTCGACGCACTCTTCTGGGCGCAGCATTGGCCGCTCCGTTTCTTTGCGGAGACACCCGCCTGCCGATAACAAAAGCAGTCGAATTCAACATGCTGCCGAAATCGCTCACCCCTCTGGACGCGTTTCAACTCGCCAAGGACTGCGGATTCGAGCAGATCGAATGTCCCACCACGCCCGACGAATCGAAGGCCGAAGAAATGCTCGCCGCGTCCAAGAAAGCCGGCCTGCGCATTCACTCCGTTATGAATCAGGCGCACTGGAG
Source organism: Bryobacterales bacterium (assembly GCA_963698105.1). Taxonomy (GTDB): domain Bacteria; phylum Acidobacteriota; class Terriglobia; order Bryobacterales; family Bryobacteraceae; genus Palsa-187. The sequence continues at coordinate 502,553 of CAVOPN010000009.1, read as the reverse complement.
CTCTCCTTTATCCTCGCCCGATCCCGCCGTGGTCGATAAGAGCCTCGAAGGCATGCGCCAAAGTCTGGCGAACGCGAAACTCTGGGGAGCCGATACCGTCCTGCTGGTTCCCGCCGTCGTCAACGCCGAGGTCACTTATGCACAGGCCTGGGAGCGTTCGCAGCGTCAGATCCGCAAGCTGCTTCCCATCGCTCAAGAGTCGAAAATCGTCATCGGCATCGAAGAAGTGTGGAACAAATTTCTGCTCAGCCCGCTGGAATTCGCCCGCTACATCGATTCCTTCGACACTCCCTATATCAAGGCGTATTTCGATGTCGGCAATGTGGCGATCAGCGGCTATCCGCAGGATTGGATTCGCGTGCTGGGCAAGCGCATCGTCAAACTGCACATCAAGGATTTTAAGTTCGAGAAGAATATCGCTTCCTGGATGCCTTTGAAAGAAGGGACCATCGACTGGCGCGCGGTGCACGCTGCGCTTGAAGAGATCCATTACAAAGGTACGGCGACAGTGGAGCTAGCCGCGGGCGATGCGGATTATCTAAAAGAAGTGAATCGACGCTTCGACCAAATCCTGAACGGAGAGTAGGCATGAGAAAATTTGCGCTCGGCTTTGTGATCGGATTGATATTCGCTGGCTTGGTGGCAATCATCATCGGCGCGGCCGCGATGCGGTTCAGCGATCGGCCGCCGACAGTAGCCGACGGTTCCACCCTGGTGCTGCACCTCGAAGGCGAGTTGCCGGAGCAGCCTCCCGTGACTCTGCCACTCCCGTTCCTCGAAGACCAGCAGCCCATGACGTTGGTCGAAACCTGGCATCTGCTGCGCAAAGCGGGCGTGGATTCGCGCATCAAAGCCCTGGTGCTGGAACCGCGCGGACTCGAAGTCGGTTGGGCGAAACTCGAAGAGCTGCGCGGTGACATCCTGGCGTTTAAAAAAACCGGCAAGCCCGTATACGCCTACCTGCGCGGCGCCGGGACCAAGGAATATTACGTCGCCACCGCGGCGGACCGCGTGTTCATGGCGCCCGAAGATGAGCTCGACGTGAAAGGACTGCGCGCCGAGTTGATGTTCCTGAAAGGCACGCTCGACAAGCTCGGCGTCGGCCTCGAATTCGAACACGTCGGCAAATATAAAGACGCTCCGGATATGTTTACCAAGACCGCACCGTCGCCGGAGACGCTCGAAGTGGAGAATCAGATTCTCGATCAGTATTACGGCGACATTATTAATGTCATCGCGGAAGGCCGAAAGAAACAGCCCGACGCGATCAAGGCGCTGATCGACGACGGTCCGTTCGTAGGGAAGAGCGCCCTCGACGGCGGTTTGGTGGACGAGCTCCTTTTCGAAGATGAAATGTACGGCAAGCTGAAGGACGCGGCCAAACTGGGGTCAATCAAGAAAGTGGGCGAGAAAGATTATTCGAAGGTGGAAGTCGCGGGGGTCGACGGGAAAACGAAAATCGCGTTCATCGTCGGCCAGGGCGAAATCACGCGCGGAGGCACCAACGACACGGTGGGCAACGACGGCATCACTGCCAGCGGCCTGGTGAAGCTGCTGCGCCAGGTGGAGAATGATTCGTCGATCAAGGGCGTGATTCTGCGCATCGATTCTCCCGGCGGCGACGGCATTGCGTCCGACGATATTCTTCATCAGGCGAAATCGCTGAGCGCCAAGAAGCCTCTGATTATTTCCATGGGCGATCTGGCAGCGTCCGGCGGATATTTCATCGCCATGACCGGCGACCCCGTGGTTGCGTATCCCAATACGCTAACCGGCTCGATCGGAGTGTTTTTCGGCAAGCTCAATTTGAAGGGCCTGTTCGATAAGGTCGGCCTGACTACCTACACCCTGAAGCGCGGACGCTTCGCCGATATTGATACGACCACCGCGCCTTTGAACGACGAGCAACGAGAGAAGCTCCGCCGCGAGATCGAGACTTTTTATAAAGGTTTCGTCGAACGCGTCGCAGCCGGTCGAAAAAAACCTTACGATACCATCGAGCCGCTGGCGCAAGGCCGCGTCTGGCTAGGCTCGCAGGCCAGGCAAAACGGTTTGGTGGACGAACTGGGCGGCCTCGATCGCGCCATAGAAATGGTGCGCGACCGCGCGAAAATTTCCTCGTCCGAAAAAATCGTCCTGGTCACCTATCCGCCCAAGCGTTCCCTATGGGACGTCCTGTTCAACCGTTCCGACGATGCCGCGCAAGTAGAATCGCTCATGCGGCCAGTAGTGGGAAAACTGCCCCTCCGCGCCCTATCCCACGGAGGCATCATGAAACTGATGCCCTTCACGCTAACCGTGAAGTAGTGTCCGCTTCCTCGCGCCGACAGCAGCGAAACACCGCGAAAAATGGGGACTGCCTGCTCTGTCCCCACTTTTCGCCCACCCCTAACCGTGAAGTAGTGTAGCGCGCGCCCCCAGGCGTGCCGCGTCGACACTCGTGTCGACGTTTTTTCGCTATCGGGCACTCAACAACCGCATCAGCTCCTTCATAGATGCATGCGAACCCGCAATCTGTCCCTCGCCGAAAATATGCGTCTCTAATTCCAGATGCCCCGTGAATCCGTCGCGGTCCATGGCGTTCAGCAGCGCAGGCCAATCCTGATGCTCCGGATAATCCAGCAGACTCTTGCCTTTTACGTGCACGTTCCACATACGATCCTTCGGCACCGCGTTGTAGCCGTCCGGCCAAGGCTTCTCGCCCAAGGGCAGGGCATTCAGCGAATCCCAATTGATGCCGACATTTTTCGGAACCAGCTTCAAAAAATGCGCCGTCTCAAGCGAGGTCCCGCAATTCTGCGTCGTCTCATTTTCGATCAGCAGCCGGAAGCCCTCTTTTTGCGCGAGCGCGGCCATCTCGCCCACCACATCCGCGATGCGTGGGAATATCGATTCCGGCTGCGCGATGCGGTTGAAGGTGAAAATGCGAAGGTCCGTGCAGTGGAACACGTTGCCGGCGCGGAACCCCAAGCGCAGATCGTCCAGGCGCCGGTCGAACATCATCTGCTCGTGCGCGACCCTCTTCTCGCGCGCTGCGGGATCTTCGGGTCTCCTCCTCACAGGCTCCGTACCCGGCAGTCCAAATTTCAAAAACGGAGTATCCAAAAAGCTGACGCCGATGCCGGCGGCCTTGAATTCGTCATTCGCCTTGCGCAGCGCATCCGGATCCAGCGTGTAATACTCGACGCCTTTCGTGCCCAAGGGCGCCGGGATCGCCCTCAAAGAAAGCCATTGCATTCCGAACTTATGCGCGAATTCGATGGCCTCAGCCGGCGAGCGCGAAACCTCGTCGGTAATGGCGCTGACGCGCGTCTTATCCAGCCGGTTGGTTGCGGCTCGGGAGGTGGAAACAGCAGCGGCAATTCCAGCCGCGAGGAACGAACGACGATTCATGATATTAACTCCAGCGAATGCATTATTGTATCTCTTCCCGGAAGAACGCGAGCCCGGCCGCCCCATCCGCATCGAGCGTGCCTTTTCCTTCCATCGAAATTCCTTCTTTATAGTGAATCTGCTTCAGGTACGCGAAGAAGCGCCCATACTCCGGATCCTCGTTCGGATTCTTCGGCCACAACCGCCCCTTGGGATTTGCAAAATGAATGTGCACGATCTGCGCCGCGGCTTCAACCAGGATTTTCGGATCCTCGTTCTCTGACCGCATGTGATAATAATCGATCATCATCTTCACATTCGGATGCTTCACTTCATTGACCAGCCGAAAGCCTTCCGCGCCTGAGTTAATGATGTTGCTGTCCGGATGCCGTAGCGGCTCCACCACGATCAGTAAATTCTTCGAACCCGCGATGTCGCCCGCATATTGCAAAAAATCCTTGATCTGCTGCCACGCAGTGTCCCTTGAAAATCCTTCAGGCACGTTGCGCGAGCTTGCGCTGCCCCACACGACCATCTGTGCGCCCAGATCCTTGCAGCGATCCAGCATCTGATTCATGTACGCCTTCAGAGCCTTGGGATCCACATCGGTTCCCACCACTTTAAGCGTGCGTATGAAGTTGTTGCAGCTATCGCAGCGCATTCGCGAGGACTGAACGCGCTTGCGAACCTCCGCGAACGCTTTATCATCGAGCGCCGAAAGCGCGGCCACTGAAGGTTCGAAATAATCGAACCCCAGCGACTCGGCCTTCTCGAATCCGTCCATGCCTCCGCACACGCCGATATCGATACCACGAATTTTCGCCACTGCCGGCAGAGCGGTCAGGCCAAGCAGAATTTCCCGTCGGCTCAGATCCGGCATTTAAAGCGCCGGCTTGCTAGCAGCCAGCCTGGATTCGACGCCGTGAAGCCAGGAAATCGTGTCGTCAATCGAGTGCGATCCCAATTGCCTCGCCGTCTCCGCCGTAAGCATTTTCGAGGCACTCTGATTGATCGCCGGCTGCTGATTCTGCGTGCTCCGGGTCAGCGAAGGAAGCGCATCGGCCATTTGCTTAAGATCCGCCGCAGCAGACGAAGCGGACGTGCCGCCCGACTTCGCCTTTTCGAGTTTCCCGATCAGCTCCCGAGCCGTCGCCAGCATGGCCTTTCGCCGCTCGACTAACTGCGTGACTTTCTCCGGTGTCCCAGCCGTGCTTCCATCGGCGTAAATCGCCGCGGTCAGATGCACATAGTCCGGCACCGCGCCCACCGTCATATTGGAAATCGGAATCCGCTTCTCAACCCCGGGCGCCACCACTTCCGCGATCAGGCCGTCATCCCACAACTGATAGTAGCTGCCTGGATAGTGCACCAACTCCACCAAAAATGCGGTCAAAGGAGGCTGCGATGCCGCGTCTTTTACAAAGAGAACAGAAGACTGGAGCGCAGGTTCCACCCGAAGCTGAGGTAAGGGCGCTTGGGCGAACGCCGCAAGGCACGCGAACAAGGCGATGGTGAACTTCATCAGACTAAGTATTCCCCCGTCGCCAAGTTTTGTCAAACAAAATTGGTACGTTGGTCTGATAATGCGATATATTACTCCCATGCGCTTCTCACTTGTTCTGATTCTTGCCGCTGCTGCAAGCCTCCCCGCGCAGGTAAAGTTCAAACCGGACGTGCTCGCCGTCACCGTCGATGGCAAGCCGTTCACCATGTTTCACTATGGCTCGGATGCCGGAAAGCCTTATCTGGCACCAATTTACTCGGCCTCGGGTAAAATTATCACGCGCCGCTTCCCTATGGAGGATATCGCCGGCGAGAGCAAAGATCATCTGCATCACCGCGGTCTGTGGTTCTCCTGCGATGAAGTAAACGGCGTCATGTTCTGGACCAACGAGCTCTCCTATACAAGGAAGGACATGGGCCGAATCAGCGTCCGCGACAGCAAATGGAAGGACGGCGAAAAATCCGGCGTCCTCAACGCCATAATGGACTGGAAAGCCCCGGACGGCCACGTCATGATGGTCGAAAACCGCGATATGACGTTTTCGGGCGATGCGAAAATCCGCACCCTGGACTTCCGTATCACGCTGACAGCGCAGGAAGACATCACCTTTGGCGATACCCACGAAGGCTTCTTCGCCATGCGTCTCGCCGACAAATTCAAAGAAGTGCAAGGCGGCAAGAGCGTGGACGCCGAGGGCTTGGTCAATATGCAGAACATCTGGGGTAAAAAGTCCCCCTGGGTGGATTACACGACAGAAATCGACGGCGAACGGCTGGGCGTCGCGATCTTCGATCATCCCGATAATCCCCGCCACCCGACTCATTGGCACGCACGAGACTACGGTCTGGTCGCGGCCGATCCCTTTGGTGCCCAAAAGGCCTTCGATACGGATGAGCACGAGACTCCCTACAAGCTACCGAAGGGCAAAAGCGTCACGCTGCGATTCCGGGTGATCATTCACCCCGGCGATGCGGTCTCCGGACACGTTGCGGACATGTATAAAGAGTACGAGAAGAGCCGCTAATCCTGAATGTTATGTGGGCACGCCTAGGGACGCGTGGTCGCATGCCGGAAAATAATGTTCAACTAGTGGCGCGTATCAGCGAAACAATTCGTATCCGCGTTCTTTGTGGGGCGGCCAATTTTGGCGGCAGCCGCCCTTTGAGGCGGCTTCTGGCTGACAGAGGACAAGCCCGCCCGGAAGGCAGGCTGCCGCCAAAATTGGCCCCTCCACAACGCATTCGCCGAGTGAGCAACATACTAACGATTCGGCTGCGACATGCCACTAGGGGCTTAAATCGTGACAGGTATTGCACGTTATGGCTGCCTTATTGGTTTTATGGCACTCGATGCACGCCTTCATCTTCATCGCGAGAGGATGCTCTCCGTGGCACGAATCGCACCCGGTTCTGTGTTTTGCATGGCTGAAAAACACGAAATCCGGCAGCACGAAAACCGGTTTCTCGGGCGTGATTTTCGCGCTTTTGGGTAAGTCGATTTCCGAGTGGCACACCTCGCATTTTTGAGCTTCGGGAAACGACGCACGTTCCCCGGTTTCCGCCGTCGCATGGCAGGAAACGCACTTCATCTTCAGAGGCGCGTGCAGCGCATGATCGAACTGAACTGGAGCTACGGCAAGGAGAAGGCTACTAGAGAGTCCGAATAATTGGAGTCGTATTTGTTGCCTCCTCCGGCGGCGATGACCACGAATTGTTTGCCGGTTTTCCCGCCCGTATATGTCATCGGATTCGCGAACCCGCTCGCAGGCAGCCGAGTCTCCCACAATAGCTTCCCCGTGGCCTTATCGAACGCGCGAAAGCGCCCGTCATTAGTCGCGCCAATGAAAATCAAACCGCCCGCAGTCACGATCGATCCCCCGATATTGGGCGCCCCCGTCGGCGGCAACCCCTTCGCAAGCAGCGCATCGACCACGCCTAACACTGACCTCCAGCGGAACACCCCATGATCCAGATCGATGGCCGTCAGCGCACCCCACGGAGGCGCCTGGCAAGGATAAAGATTCGGATCCCAGAACCGCGAATCGGGCGTGCCTGAGCCTTGTGGACGATACGGAATCTGCGAGCCCTCCGGTCGCTTGACCATGTGCCGGATCATCCCGACGTCCTGCGAGTTCACGTACAGAGTGTGCGTTTCAGGATCGTAGGACGCCCCGCCCCAATTCGTACCCCCGTTGGTGCCCGGGAACAACACCGAAGGCTTGAATCCGATGGGAGTGAAGGGCTCGACGAAGACCGCTCCTTCAACAAGTTTCTCGCAGTAAGCATGCGATTCGGGTGTGATGTTCGCCAGTTCTTCCGGACGCATGCTGCGGCGCGAAAACGGAGGCGGCGCTACGGGAACCGGCTGCGTGGGCCAAGCCTGCTCGCCGGGAATTTCACTCGCCGCCACGGGGACTTCCTTGATGTCGTACAGAGGCTTGCCGGTGACTCGATCGAAGATGAACACCAAACCCGTTTTCGTGACTTGCGCCACCGCGGGAGTCTTGCCGACAGTGACCAGATTCGGCTGCGCGGGCAGATCGTAATCCCACAGGTCATGGTGAACTGTCTGGAAATGCCACAGGCGCTTCCCCGTAGCCGCATCGAGCGCCACCAGCGAGTCTCCGAAGAGTCCCGCCCCTTTCCGGTCGCCGCCGTAAAAATCCGTAGCGGGCGAAGTGAGCGGCAGGAAGACGATACCGCGCTCCATATCCACGCTGAGCAAGGACCAGGGATTCACCGCCGCCCGATCCTTCCAGGAATCGCCTTCCCAGGTGTCGTTCCCGTACTCGCCCTTCTGCGCGACGGTATGAAAGACCCAGGCTTGTTTACCGGTCCGTGCGTCGAAGGCGCGCACGTCTCCGAAAGGTCCCTGCGGCTCGCCGTCCGCCGTCAGGCTGCCGCAGATCACCAGGTTTTTGTAGATCGCAGGCGGCGAGGTCATGCCGTAGCCGCGCCCGGGAAATTTATCGGCTGCGCCTTTCCTCAGATCCACCCAGCCGGCATTGCCGAAACTGTCGTCCTGCTTACCGGTCTTTGCGTCGATCGAGAATAGCCGCCCGTCGAGAGTGCCTACGAAGACACGTTTCTTCGCTCCCTCGGCCCAATAAGCCGCGCCGCGATTGATGTACAGGTTATAAGCGCGCTCACGGTCGAGCTTAGGATCGAAGGCCCACAACTCTTTCCCGGTTTCAGGATCGAGAGCGATCAGGCGGCTGAAAGGAGTAGTGATGTACATCACTCCGTCGACGACGAGCGGCGTGGCTTCAAACGCGCTGCGGATAGGTAGAGTTTTCCCGTCGCTCACATCCCCGGTGTGATAGATCCAAGCTTGTTTGAGATTCGCGACGTTCGCGCGAGTGATGGATTTGAGAGGCGAATAGCGTGAGCCTCCCGCGTCACCGGAAGTTACGGGCCATTGCTGGGCGTGCGCGACGCAGGCCAGCGCCAGCAGGCGCCACACGGCCCATAAAACCGCGAAAAGTGGGGGCTGCCTACTCTGTCCCAAGGCGCCCACAATTCCCCACCGAATTAACACCTGCTCGAACGCCGCCGTGGACAGAGCGGGCTGTCCCCAGTTTTTGCCCCGGCCACTCAGCCCCATGTCTTCAAGAGTGTCGACGTTGCTATTTTTCAGGCTGATCATATCCAGTCAAGCGGCGAACCCAGATGTTCCGGAACCGTTCGCTGCCATTGTGGTTTTGCAACACCAGCGAATCTTCAGCCGGCTCCGGCCGATAGATGGGAGCCTGGCGGTGCGCGGTGATACCCATAATCTCCTTACGATTATGCAACAGCACTCCGTTGAGGAACACAGTCAAGTAACCAGGCTTAACCAGCTTCTCACCTTCGAATTTCGGCGCTTCGAACACCACGTCATAGTAATTCCACTCGCCGGGTTTATGGACCGCGTTCACCAGCGGAGGCCATTCTCCATAAATCGCGCCGGCCTGTCCGTCGGCGTAAGTCGGGTTTTGATAAGAGTCGAGAACTTGCAGCTCATATCGGCCCATGAACTTGACTCCACTGTTGCCGCGGTTTTGGCTGTTCCCATGGACCTCCGCCGGAGGACACCATTCGAGGTGCAGCTGAATGTCACCGAACACCTGCTTGGTCGCGATGTCGCCCTTACCGGGAGGTGCTTGGAAGTACCCGTCGCCGACCGTCCACGGAGCGGGATCGGTCTTACGAGCCGCGGTCCATTGTGACAAGTCTTTTCCGTCGAACAGCACGATGGCGTCCGAAGGAGGAGCGCCGGGAGTCGGCGGTGTTTCGACAACTCGAGGATGAGGACGCTTAGGATCGTGCACATGGTACGGCAGACCGGGCAGGATAGGAGTGTCTTCGTAGCCCAGATCGTTGTTAGGAGGCGTTTGTTTGGGTTGTTGAGCCGGTAGGGCTATGGCGAGCGCGAAAAGCGTTGAGAGTATCTTCATTCGTGGTCTCCTGACTTGTTGGCAGGCGGAACCGCCTGCCCCACCTTTACTTGACTCGCAAGTGTATTGCCCATTGTGGCGCAGGCGGTTCCGCCTGCGTTAGAAGGTTAACTTCATCGCGAACGGCTGATGTTAAAAGTATTTTCATGCTCCCCAGACTTGTTGGCAGGCGAAATCGCCTGCCCCACTTGCGTTAAAAGATCAATTTCATCGCGAACTGCAGAATCCTCGGATCCCCCGCAGCCGTGATGCGCCCGAAGTTTGCTGACGTCAACGTCACAGTCGGGTTACTGAAATTAGTGTGATTGATTGCATTAAACGCCTCGAATCTGGTTTCGAGATGCAACCCTTCAGACAAGCGGAACAAGCGCACCAGCGCCGCGTTGACGGTGATCAGCATCGGCCCCCGGTACACGTCCCGGCCCAGCGTGCCAAAGGTCCCCGTAGGATTTTTGACGAACGCGGCGGGATTCAGATATTGCAGCTGCGGCCCCCAGGCCGCATTGTAGGCGTTCACGCCGGGCACTGGATTTGCGCGGTCCAGCCCCTCGCCGCTCAGTGAATTGTCAGCCCCGGCGAGAATATTCAGCGGACCTCCACTCAGCACGCGCAGCGAAGGCGAAAGCTGCCAGTTGCCCAGAATACGAGCCGTCCAGTTGCTCCCCTTAAAAGGACTCTGCGCCACGATCGTGACGTTGGTGTTCTGCCGGTAATCGAAGTTGCAGCTGCCGCGATCCGCGTTGCGGTTGGTCGGATTCTGATAATAGGCCCCGGCGATATCTCCCGCGAAATCTCCATCGCTGATGCAGTGGCTGTAGGTATAGTTCGCCAGCAGCGTGTAGCTGTGACTGAACCGATGCTGCACCGAGGAGAGCAGCCCGTTATAGCTGGAGTTGCCTCCGTCGTCGGTCTGATACACCGTTCCGTAGTATTGTCCCTGCGATGGGTTCTGCAGATAAAGCACACGCCGCTGTGCGGTGTTGGCAGTGGAGGAAGCCCCAGGAATATAGACCGAATAATTCAAATCCTGAGAGAGCCACAGGTGACTCGTCTTGTTGCCGATGTAAGACACCGTAGCCAGCCAGTTGCCCGCAAACTGGCGCTGATAACTGGCATTCCATTGATCCATGTACATGGTCTTCAAATGCTGCGGTAAGACCACGTACGCCGCGTTAGTCGGAAACACTACGTTCGAAGGCGGAGGCGAGGGGATGGGGAACGGATCGCCTCCCGGATATCCCGCCCAGGGATTGTTGAAGGGACCTGGGTTCGCCACCGTCGTGTCGTCGACGAACGGAGGATTGGTCATCACTCGCTCTGAGTAGTAAACCTGGCCGGTATCGTAGAGCTGCGCCGCGCCGATGCGAATCGTCTGCTTTCCATCGCCGCGCGGATTCCACACCAGGCCGAAACGGGGTGCGAAGTTGCTCCATTTATCGTTGGTGAAGGCCTTGCTCACGCCAGGATCCCCATAGTAGAGCGAACCGGCCGGAGCGGTCGAAAAAACCTTGCTCTTCGTCCCGTTCAGAAAATCGGCCATGTTGAAGACACTTCCACGACCGTAAATATCCTGCGGAAACAACATCGGCTCCCAGCGGACTCCGGCATTCAATGTCAGGTGATTATTCACGCGGTAAGTATCCTGAATGTAGAGGCCCGGAATCGTCTCGCGCAGCGCCTGTAACTGCGCCTTGCTGAAAATGAAGCCGCCCGCCCCCAAGTCTCCCAACAGAAAATCCGCCATGGCGTCGCCGGTGCTGGCTACGCCGGTGCCGCTGAACGTGTACCCTCCATCCGCGTTGTGATAGGAGCTCAGGTTGTTCTGCGTCCGCACCATGTCGATACCGAAAGCGATCTGATGTTTGCCGCGCACCAGGTCCACATCGTCGGCCACCTGGTAGGTATTCACGTTGAAGAACCCGGGCCCGCACGTCCCGCAGCCCACCGTGAAGTAACCGGTATCGGTGACTGCCAAAAAGTTATCCGGCGTATAAGGATTGACGTTGATGCCGAGATTGAGCGGACTGATATCCGAGGCGTTCGGGCCGCGATTATCCCTGCGCCGGCTGAAGCCCGCATGAAGCGAATTGATGGTCGTCGGATTAAAGGTGTAAATATCGCCCAGCGTAATCGTCTGCGCGCGCTCCGCGTTGCCGGGGCTGGACGTCACCAGAATGTTGGTTGCGCTCCAGTTCGGAGGCAGCACGTAATCGGCGTCGAAGTAGCGGGCGAAGAAGTTTTGCTTCGCGCTGATGGCGTAATCGATGCGGCCGATGTACTGATATTCGTTGCTGTTCGCTTTGACACCGTAGGTGACTTTTCCGCAGGCGTTCTGGACCAGGCCCGTAGGCAGGTAACTGACCAGCTTCAAAGACGCCGGATTGAAGCGGCTGGTCGGGATCTGATCGTTGGGGAACGGCTGGCCCGTCGTGGGATCGGTCAGTTGCTTGCCCTTGCCGCTCGATTGGCAACCGGTGCCGTCAATCGCGCTGAAATCTCCCGCGAGCGTCGCCGGCGTCGGCACGTAGCTGATCGTTTGCGGAGGATTCTGGCGATTGAGTGTTCCTTGGAAGCCTCCGAAAAAGAATAGCTTGTCTTTGATTATTTTGCCGCCGAGCACGCCGCCGAACTGGTTGCGCTTCAAACTGTCGTGCGTCGCGGCGAAGAAGTTTCGGGCGTTGACGTCGCCGTTGCGTAGGAATTCGAACGCGTCGCCATGCAGCGCATTGGTGCCCGACTTGGTGACCACGTTGACCACGCCGCCGGGATGCATGCCGTTGCGCGCCGGCAGCGTGCTGGTTTCGACGCTGAATTCCTGGAGCGCGTCGGGAAATGGAAAGGGCAGATTGATATTGGTAAAGGTGTCGACGTGTTCGGCTCCGTCGAGCATGTAGTTGGTGCCGCTCGATTGTCCGCCGGCGATCGAAATTGTCGTCGAACTATAGAAACTCTTACTGCCCGTCTGGTCGCCTCCCGGCGCGGTGACGGATCCTCCGGTGAGCAGAATCAGGTCGGTTGCCTGGCGCCCGTTCAGCGGCAGATCGAGGACGCGCGCGCCGTCCATCACGCTCGAAATCGTGTTGTCGCGGGTTTCCACCATGCCGACATTGCCCGTGACTTCCACTTGTTCAGTGACCGCGCCGAGTTGCAGCACGACGTTGACCTGAATGTTCTGGCCGACTTGCAGGGTGATGTTTTGCTGCACATACGTCTTAAATCCCGCCGCGACTCCCTGAAGCGTGTACGCTCCGGCAGGGAGATTCGACAGCACGTAATGACCCTGTGCATCCGAAGTAGCTTTGTGCTCAATATGACGAGCCACTTCGGTCATGGTGATTTCCGCGCCCGGAACCAGAGCACCTGTAGTGTCAAGAACTTGCCCGTCGACCTGCGCGACGGCGACCTCCTGCGCATACCCGGCGGGAGCGAGGAAAATCAGAAACGCCAGAACCAATCGATCAACTTGGACCATATATACCTCAAGACCTTGCGGCAGTGTATCACGGGAATTTCGGGGAAACAAGGAATTTGTGGTCGAATTGTCTGACCAAAATGGCTCCTTCGCCGTCGAGTGACCTCAGAGGCATTAGAGGATATAAAGCAATCAAAATGAACCTCTTAATTGATTTTATTGACAGGAATCGGCAACTGGCTTAAGCTCATAAGGTCTGAACATGTGACCTTTATGGCAGGGATGCAGCTATGACCTTGAGCATATATCCCCTTCTGTTAGCTTCGCTGCTCGCCGCTCAGGATTATAAGCTGGGGCCGGATTCCATTCGTCAGGCAGGAGTCCCTCAAGGAACGGTCAACAAGTATTCATGGACCAGCAAAATCTTCCCCGGCACCACACGGGATTACTGGATTTACGTGCCGGCGCAGTATCAAGCGAGCAAACCCGCCGCCCTCGCCGTGTTCCAGGATGGAGCCGGCTTTGTTGCCGAAGATGGCGCGTGGCGCGTGCCGGTGGTATTCGACAATCTGCTCGCGCGCGGGGAAATGCCGGTGACCATCGCTGTCTTTATCAACCCCGTCAACCGGAGCTTTGAATACGATACGGTGAGCGACCGGTACTCGCGGTTTCTGCTGGAAGAAATTCTGCCGCAGGTGGCGAAAAACTACAATATTTCCGCCGACCCGAACGATCGGTTGATCGGCGGGTCCAGCTCCGGCGGCATTTGCGCGTTTACCGCGGCCTGGGAACGGCCGGACGCTTTCCGCCGCGTGCTGAGCTTCGTGGGCAGCTTCGTCAACCTTCGCGGCGGGGAGATTTATTCCTCGCTGATCCGCAAAACCGAGCCGAAGCCCCTCCGCATTTTCCTTCAGGACGGCGATAACGACCTGAATATCGCCGCCGGAAATTGGTTTATTGGCGCGAACGATATGCTGTCGGCGTTCGAATATGCAGGCTACGACGTCACCCACGTTTGGGGCACGGAAGGGCACAACGCCAAACATGGCGGCGCGATTTTCCCCTACGCCGTCCGCTGGATCTGGCGCGGCTACCCCGCGCCGATCGTGAAGTCGAAGGGAGTCGGCGGCCTGCGGCACTGGTCGGTGGAGCTGACCGATCCTGATAGCGATTGGGAACCGATCAGCGGCGATTATAAATCGGCGCTCGCGCTCACGGCGGACCAACTGGGAAATGTCTTTTTTTCGGATGCGAGCTCTATTTATAAAATCGGATCGGACGGCCGCGTGGCCCTTTTCGCGAACGTCTCCGGCGTCCGCGGACTGACCGTCGCCGATGGACGGTTGTACGCCTCGCAAGCGGAGCGCGTCCTTTCCTACTCGGCGGACGGCAAGGAGATACTATTCGCGGACCATATCAGCGCCACTGGCCTGGCAAGCACCAGCGGCGGAGAGATTTATGCCGCGGATTCGCAGCATAAACGCCTTTGGCTCATTGATGCGAAAGGCGGCAAGCGGGTCGTCGGCGAAGGGATTGCTTCGCCCAGCGCCGTTTTAATCACGCCCCAGCAGGTCGCCGTCACGGATTCGGACAATCGGGGAATCTGGTGGTTCCAGAGGCGCCCCGACGGATCGCTTTCGAACGGCGATCGCCTCTACCGCTTGGAGACGCAGGATGAATCGATGGTAACCGGCGCCTTCGGCATGACCATGGATTCTGAAGGCTTCTTATATGTAGCAACTAATCTGGGGATTCAGGTGTTTGATCCTCCAGGGCGGGTGATGGCTATCCTGACGCCTCCTTCATTGCATCCTGTTTCGAGCGTGGCCTTTGGAGGGGCGAGCCGCAACGTTTTATTCGCAACCGCCGGAAACCAGCTTTTTAAACGGACCATGAAGCATAAAGGCCAGTAAAGCCTTGATTTATCAAATAAATACTGAAATTAAAGGCATCGATGATATGATATTTCAACAATGGCAGCGCCCCTGGTGAGAAAATCCAAATTGGCCACGCCCCCGCGTAACGTCGAGTTTAAGCCCATTGCCAAGACCACTTTGACGGAATCGGTCTTTGAAAAGCTGGTCACTTCACTGCTCCAGGGACCTTGGGAAGCGGGCGACCGGATCCCTCCGGAACGTGAATTGTGCCAACAACTTGGCATCGGCCGCGCCTCCCTGCGCGAGGCTTTGAAGGCTTTGGAATTGATCGGCATGCTGGAGTGCCGCGTGGGCGACGGGACGTTCGTGCTGCCCCGCTCGGAATTTCTTTCGCGGCCGCTGTTGTGGGCCATCACCGGTACGGACAAAGCCGAGCTGCGCGACATCGTCGAAGCGCGAAAGGTGATGGAAGGTGAAATCGCCGCGCTCGCCGCGGAGCGCGCCACCACTGAGGAGGCGGAGGAGATCGGGTTCGCGGTTGCGGATTTACGCGCGGGCGTTTCCGATCCCACCAAAGCTCTGGCCGCGGACATGCGTTTCCATCTGGCCATGGCGAAGGCCGCGCACAACGAAATTCTGTTTAACGCCGTTCAACTCCTGCGCAACCTGATGGGGCAATGGCTGCTGCTGAAACTGCGGATGCCTGATACTTCGGCGCGCGTATTGCAGCAGCATGAGGCGATTTATGCGGCCATCCGCCATCGCGATCCGGCGCGCGCCCGCGTAGAGATGCTCCAGCATTTGACCGAAATGGGGCACCTCCTGATCAAGGTGGTCGAGACCACCCATCAGGAGCCGCTCGTACCCGCACGATGATTCTGCGCCGGGATTTTCTCAACAATACCCTGCTCGGCGCCGGTGCCGCGTTATTGCGCCAGCCCGCCCCCGCGCAATCGCGCGACACGTTTACAGGCTACGGAGGCGTCGGCGATTACGCCAGGTCGAATGGCGATCCGTGGACCGCAACCTCCATAGGACATAAATTTCGCGACGGAGGGTACGATCCGTCCAAAGCCATCGACACCGGGGAAAATCTCGATCTCCTGATTGTCGGAGCCGGTTTGAGCGGCCTCGGCGCAGCCTACTATTTCGCCAAAGCGACCGGCGGCCGGAAGCGCTGCCTGCTGCTTGAAAACCACGCGATGTTCGGAGGCCATTGCAAGCAGAACGAATTCCTGGTGAAGGGCGAGCGCCTGATCGGTCCGCAGGCCTCCAACGATTTCGGGATCCCGAGAGCCGGCTCCGGCAATCAGATGGACCAGCTCTTCACGGAGCTGAACATCCCCCGCGAATTCGCCTGGCAGGAGTGGGACAAACCTCTGCGCATCCCTCGCGACAACTACTCGCACATGGACGGCATCAACGATACGCAAGTGGACGTCGGCTATTTTTTCGACCAGCCGAAGCGGGCGTGGGCGCATAACATCTTCGCGAATCGCCTGGAAGGCACGCCCTTTTCAGAGGACGTGAAGCGGGACCTGATGAAGTGGCGAACCACCACGGGAGGTTCCGAAGAGGTCCGCAAGCATCTGGACACGATCACCTATAAGCAGTACCTCGAGGGCGAGCTTGGCCTGAGTCCGGAAGTCACGAAGTTTGTCGAGCCGGTGGTAGGACTGATTTGCGGCGCGAGTCCGGACGCGGTCTGCGCGCGCGCCGGCCACAATCTGGTGATCCCGATGAATGCGCGGGCAACGATTTCTTTTCCCGGCGGCAACACCACCTTCGCGCGCCACCTGGTGCGAGCTTTGATTCCCGCTTCGATGGCCGGCGACTTGAGTTTCGCCGATGTGCTGAACCATCCCGTGCGTTTCGACATGCTCGACCACCAGGACGCGCCGACCCGCATCCGTCTGAATGCCACCGTGATTCGCGTGGAGCACTCGGGACCGGGCGTTGCGGTGACTTATGAAAAGGACGGGAAGCTCTATCGAAGCCATGCGCGCGCAGCAGTGGTCGCGTCGGCGGGATGGATGAATCGCCACACCATCGCTGACCTTCCGCGCGAGATTCGCGCGGCTTACGAGGAGTTTCAATACGCGCCGGCGATGAGTGTCAACGTCGCGCTCACCAACTGGCGCTTCCTTTATAAACTGCAAGCGCCGGCGGTGCGCTATTTCGCAGGCGGCTTCGGATGGTCCTGCAATATCCGGCAGAATATGGTGGCGGGTCCCTATCATCCTCCGCTCGATCCGGATAAGCCGGCGGTGCTGACTTTTTATCTCGGATTGTACACAGCGGGTCGTCCGGCGGCCGAGCAGGGAAATCTGGGCAGAGAGAAGATGCTCTCGACCAGCTACGCGGATTACGAACGGCAGATCCGTTCGCAGATGACTCTGCTATTCGCCGATCAGGGATTCGATGCGCGCAAGGACATTGCCGGAATCATTTTGAACCGGTGGGGACACGCCCGGATCTTACAGCCCCCGGGTTTTTACTATGGCCGCGATGGGAAGCCCTCGGCCCGCGAAATCGTGCAGCAAGGTTTCGGCCGCATCGCGATCGCGCATGCGGAGTTGAACGGACACCAGAATGCCACCGGCGCTCTAGCGCAAGGCAAGAGAGCGGCAGAGCAGCTTCACGACTCCTAAAGCCAAGTGGGGCAGGTTCCCGACCTGCCCCGGACGGGGCGAAAAGTGGAGACAGCCCGCTCCGTCCGCTGCGGCGCAGTGAATTGCAGGCGCCTTGGGACAGAGTAGGCAGTCCCCACTTTTCGCAGTTTTCATCGCTATCGCTGCCAGCGCATGGCTCCGTCCCACACAACGCGGCACGCAGGAGTGCGTGCGCCACACACTTAATGAGCGTTTAATTCGTTCAACGATTCCGCCGCTTGTCGTCCCGAACTCGTAATCGTCTCCCAGATTCTAGACTTCCATCGCGCTTCCATTTCATGTCCAGGGCGCGCGTTGTTCTTGCCTTCGCTAGACGGCAGCAGCCGATTCACCAATTCGAGAACCATGCCGCTCAGTTGGGGCAGCGCCGCGTGGGCGTGCGCCAGCACATTCGCGGGCATGGAAAGAATCTTCTCGCTCGCGCCGTGCACGGTGGCGTCGACGATTTCGCGCGCCGCCCGTTCCGCATCGATCGAAATCGCAGGCGTGGCGGCTCCGGCCGCGAACCAGCCGTATTCCAATGCGTGTTTGCCCTTGAATTTCGCGTGCAGATGGGATCCCGTGCGCATCAGCCCCGGCACAATCGTGGTCACGCGAATGCCCGCGGGCGCGAGCTCCGCCCGTAGCCCCTCAGAAAGCGCCACCGCCGCGAACTTGGCGCAGGTATAAGGAAGCAGATGCGGAACACTCACCTTCCCTCCAATGGAGGTAATGTTCACGATGCTTCCCTGCCGGCGCTCGCGCATGGAGGGCAGAACCGCGAGCGCGGCGTACAGGCTGCCCCAAAACATCACGTCCATGGCCTCCTCGAAATCGTCGATACTCATCGCCGATAGCGGTCCTACCTTGATAAGACCGGCGTTATTGACGAGCACATTTATGGGGCCGACCTGGCGGCTGATTTCATCCACCATCGCCTGAACTTTGTGCCGGTCGGAGACGTCGCACACGAAAATGTGGGCTTCGATATTGCGGTTCCTCAAATCCCGCTGAGCCCGCTCCAGCTCCTCCGGATCACGCGCACAAATCACGATGCGGGCGCCCTGCGAGCCGAATTCGCGCGCCAGTTGCAGCCCGAGCCCGCGCGATCCGCCGGTAATCAACACCACCTTGGCGCGAAGATCGATCGGCGGCCGAGGACGCATCAAACGCCATGCTAAGTACCCCGCTCCAGCCGCGAGCCCGGCGATGACGCCCGTTTGAGTTTTCATGGGATATAGAGTCCCACAGCCAACTCGATGTTTCGACGGGTGGGGCAGGCTCCCGACCTGCCCTCTAGAAATCCAGCCGCAGCCCCATCTCAATCCAGCGTGCCGAATTAGTCCGGTTCGGAGGCGTATAAGTCGCGGTAATCACACCGAAAGTCGCCGGGCTCGTAAAGCTCGTGCTCGGATTCGCGAAATTCTCATGATTGAAAATGTTGAAGAAATCCGCCGAGAATCCCAGGTTCCACGGATGATCTCCCTTGCCGATCCGCGTTCCCTTGCCGACGCGCATGTCCCAGTTCCAGAAAGGCAGACCGTACATTGGATCGCCGCTTCCAGTGCGCCCTGTCGACGATAGCTGGATATAGTTGAAGTCGCAGTACGCGGCTCCAGGATTGCTGAACAGGTCCAGGTTGGTTCCCGACGCTCCGCCGACGTTTGCGGCCACGGTTCCGGTGAAGATGCCGTTGGAACAGGTGGTGTTGTTGGGCACGTGGTGATTGACGCCGGTGGCCGGCAGGGGTCCGCTGGGAACCATGTAATCGGTGGCTCCAATGCTGCTGTTGCCTCCGCCCCAAACCTGGCTGCCTTCGGAAACTTTGACCGGCAAGCCCGTCCAGGCCGAGAAGATGCCGGAGGTGTACCAGCCTCCAATCACCTGATCGACCACGTTGCCGCCATGGAAGCGATGCCCCTTGCCGGCGGGCAGGTCGTACTGATAGTACGCATTGACGACGTTCCGCCGGTCGTAGGCGGACGGTCCATATTGAACGCCCGGATTAAAACTATTGGAGTAAAATCCGGCGTTATTCTGATTGGTCACATTCGCATCGGAAGCCTTCGCATAAGTGTAATTTCCACTGAAGCTAAAGCCGTGCGATAGTCGCTTTCTGATGGTGAGGAGCCCGGCATTATAGTTCCCGTAGCCGACATAGGTGCGGATAAACTCGACGCCCGCTTGATCGCTGTCGTAGGCTTGCAGGCCCAGGGCGCGGCGATAGGTGTCCAGATTGGCGAACAGAGTTCCGACATTCCCCCCGGTAATGTTCGCCTTGTTCGCGCCCACGATATAAGCGGTCGCGGTCGCGGCGCCTTTCGCGGCCGCAAGACCCGGGAACTGATTCTCAAAGAATGGCTCCGTCGGTGCGGTTTGCCCGGCACGAAGCGCATTAGCCACCAGGTCGTACGCCTGCGCGAAGGTTTGCCCGGACTGCGGATCCTTGAACATGTACGGCGCGGAGTTCACGTTTACCGCCTGCGGCAGGTCCCGCGATTCGCGGCTGAGGAACGCGACTTCGAGGATCATGTTGCCGGGCAGTTGGCGCTGGATGCTGAAATCGAAGTTATAGCTGCGGCCGGTTTTCGTATTGGGGTCGACCTGGAACGACAAAACTTCGGCGCCGGGGGCGGGAACGATCGGCGAAGTGGCCGCTGACGGGACCGGAAGCGGTAAAGTGCCATCGACCCCCACGCGAAAGGCCGCGAGTCCCGGATTCGACAGCACGGACCCCGAGGCATTGCATCCCGGACCGCCGGCTCCAGTCGCGTTACAAGCGGGCGCGTTCACCGCGATGTTCTGATCGAAACCCACGCCGAGCATGGGGATTTCGACGCTCTGCACGGTGTTCGAACGATCGAAAACCTCGGCGAATCCTCCGCGGATCACGGTGCCCTTCTCACCCAGAAGCGAGTGCATGAAGCCATGATTCACAGTGGGACTCCAGGCGAGGGCGACGTGGGGTCCCAGCGCGCCCCAGTAGGTGTTGTACACCGATCGCTTGGCCGCGCCCACGGTTTCAAAGCCAAAGGTCGGATTGTAGATGTTGCCCGCCAGCGCCGCCTGTTCCTTCTGTTGCAGGAACGATGGACCGGAAACCAGCGCGCCGGTCTGCGCGTTGATCATGAGGGTTTGGAGGTTGTTCTGCTCCGTGGGCGGCGTCTGCACGCCATAGGATGCGCCGTAGTAGAGAGTCAGAGAAGGCTTGATGCGCCAGGAATCCTGCAAATAGAAGTAGCTCGCGTACTGATTCGTCACATCGCGCAGAAAAGTCCCCAGCGGCTGCGGCTGCAATTGAGAATTGCGCACCGCCAGGATGCCGACGTTATCCACCAGGCCCAGTAGCGAGGCGTAATAGCGGTCCCAGTTGGTCAGCTGGCCGGAAGGAACGCAGTTTCCAGTGACGCTCGCGCTGCACACGGCCGGCTGATTTACCGAGGGAATGCTGAGGTTGAGCTGATCGCCGTCGATCAGCGCGACCAGCGAAGTAATCGATCCGACCACCTTGTCGGCGCGGGCGTGCGTAAAGTCGATCTTATCGATCTGAAATCCGACTCGAACTTCGTGCTTGCCCCAGACTTTGGTCAGATCGTCGCTGACCTGGCCGTTCTGGCTCCAGGCGGCTTGAAAACGCGCGCGCTGCGTGTCCAGGTCGATGGGGGAATCGAGGAAGGCGCTGACGCCGCTGCCGATCGCGAGTGCGACAGGTCCGTCGGCGGTCTGCGATCCGGGGATGTTCAGAATCCCCGCGGCTTTGGTCGGCGAAGTGGCATTGGTCTGGCTGGTATCGCGGACCCAGCCGATGCGTCCCACGTTCAGCAGCGTCGGAGAGATCTGCCAGGTCGCCTGCAACATGGGCACGACGCCGCGCTGCGGAGTGGTTTCGGCCGAGGAGGGCTTTCCGTTGAGAATCGAAATGTCGCCCGAAGCCACCTGGTCGCTGCGGTAGTAGGTGAAGGAGGCGTTCAACGTCAACGTCGAGCTGATCATATGATCCAGCCGTATCACGCCAAAATCGGTTTGCAGAGGAGTCGACAGATTGGCGAAGTAGCTCATCGTATTCAGCCCGTCCCCTCCAGCCAGGTTCGGCAAAGGCATGTCGGCGAACTGCGCCGCGACCGAGGGATTGAGGCCGATCCCTCGCGGATCGCAGGGAGAACTTCCGGCCGCGCCCGTCGGCGCGTTACAAACCGAGGCGGTTTTCAGATTGAATTGTTCCACCCCTCCGGGACCTGTGAACTGGACGATTCCCTGCCGCAGCAGCGCGGTCGGAACCGTGCGCGTCACCTGCGAAACGCTGCTGAACCGGCGCGCTTCATAGTTGGCGAAAAAGAAGGTCTTGTTTTTCAGGATCGGACCACCCAGGCGGCCGCCATAGCGGTTGTCGTGAATAATCGCCTTCGCCAGCCCCGCGCGATTGTTGTCCCAGGTGTTGGAGTTCAAGTCATTGTTCTGGAGGAACTCATAAAGCGCGCCGTGGAAGGCGTTCGATCCCCGGCGTCCGATCAGGGTCACCTGCCCGCCGGACGCCCTGCCCATGGTCGCGCTCGGATTCGAGACGTTCTCGGTAAATTCCTCCACGCTATCGGCCGGCGTGGGAATGGACGTGCCGGTTGCGACGATGTTCTGAGTGATGTCGATACCGTCGAGCGTGACGGTGTTCTGATCGTCGATCGCTCCGCTGACCCGCATCGTCAATCCGGCTCCGCCCGCCACCACGCCCGGCTGAAGGTTCATCAGCTCCGTCGCGTTGCGCTGCAAAGTCGGCAGCCGCAGGATGCTGTCGGTCGAAACCGTGTTGCCGATCTGCGCGTCGGAGGTCTGCAATTGAGCCACAGCGCTGGCTGAAACCTCCACCACGTCGGTTGCGCCGCCAACCTCCAGCTTGATCGTCAGATTGCTGGTCTTATCCACTTCGACGACGATATTCGAAATGGTCTCCGTGCGAAACCCCGTCATCTTTACCGTGATCTTGTACGGCCCGGGTTGCACCGACGGGAACACGTATCCTCCGGAATCGTCGGTGGTGGTGGTTAAAGCCGAGTTCGTATCGGTGTTCACCAATTGAACCTCGGCCTTGGGAACCACCGCGCCGCTGGCATCGGTCACGGAACCGAACACCTTGCCGGTGGTGGAAGATTGGGCGTCGACAGCGCTCGCGGACAGCCACAGAGCGCACGTCAGCAGCGCGGCACGAATAAAGTAACCTTGAGTCATTTGTCTTTCCTCTCCACAGAATTTCAAACGTTACGACCGAGTATTAGGAAGGAAATGGCGCCGTCGTGGAGCCGAAAATCGTTTCGTTGATGCTATCAGCCCTTATAGAACGGTGTCAATCGAAAAATGCAGACCCGCAAAGCCGCCGGTTACTAGTCCTGACCCCGCCAAAAATACTGCCATTCAGCTATTCTCGCGAACTGCCGCCAGAGTTATTCTCAGTTTGGGTAGAAGGTGACTTATGAGCGCTGACGGCTTTGCCGGCCTGGTTCCACCATCCTTAAAGGAAGTGCTGAAACGCCGGGCGGCCCACTGGCAGCGCTACGCGGCCGTCGCCGGGTCCGCCGTAGCCATGGCGACCTCGGGATCGAATGTCGCCGCCCAGGACCTTCCCGATCCGATCGCAAACCTTCTTGCCGTCAAGACTCCTGCCCCGCCCTGGAATGCCGCTTTAGTCCGCAATACACCTCGCGCGCAGGCCACCAAGGTGCCGGTCATTGGGGCGGTCGTTCCGGTCGATGGATCCGCCAGCGTCATCCAGTCGGGCGAGTGGGTTTCGATTTATGGAAGCAACCTCGCCCCCGCCACCGCTGTATGGAACGGCAATTTCCCCACTACCCTCGGCGGAACCAGCGTCCAGATTAACGGCAAACCGGCGTTTCTCTCGCTGGTCAGTCCCGGCCAGATCAATCTGCAAGCGCCGAATGATACGGCCACCGGTCCGGTATCCGTAAAAGTGACCACCGGCGGCGGGACGGCGACGTCGAGCGTTACCTTGAGTTCCTTCTCGCCCTCCTTCCTGCTGCTGAATGCTACCCATGTGGCGGCCGTTATTCTACGGCCGGACGGTTCCGGTTACCACGGCGGAGGAGCCTACGACATCCTCGGGCCAACCGGAGACTGCTTCGGCTACTACACGGTCGCCGCCCAACCAGGGAACGTCGTCGAGATCTTCGGAGTCGGGTTCGGACCCACCAATCCCCCGGTCGCACCCGGTATGGCGTTTTCGGGCGTCGCCCCGGTCACCACTCCGGTCAGCCTGACCATCAACGGCATGGCTGTCGAGCCCAGTTTCGTCGGGATTTCCGCAGCCGGGCTTTATCAGTTCAACATCGTCCTGCCGCCCGGCCTCGGAGCGGGCGACGTTCCGATTCAGGCTTCGGTCGGCGGTCTCGAAACTCAAAAGAACCTGGTGTTTTCGCTCGGCGGCGCCGCGTACACGCCGAACCCCCAGGTCTGTGTCTACACCGGCGACGGCGACGGCGGCTATACCGGCGATGGAGGATACACAGGTGACGGCGGCTACACAGGCGACGGCAGTACCGGCGGCGATGGTGGCGATGGTGGCGATGGAGGCGATGGAGGCGATGGTGACGGCGATGGAGGAGATGGCGGAGGCGATGGCGGGTAGCCGCGTCCATTAGAAACGAAGGTTGACTCAAATGAGAATTAAGGGAGTGTTAGCGCTCATCATCGTGCCCCTGGCGGCATCCGCGCAGAGTGCCGCGCGGATCGCACCCGTACCAGGCGATCCTTTGGAACTGGTGGCCGGCCAAATTCCAGTCGAAGCCACCGCCGGGAGTCGAGCGTCATTTGTCAAACTGCTCGATCGTGCCCGCAATAACTACGAGCTGCGCCAAGCCAAGCGGGGGTACGACCTCAAGATCAGCTTTGGCGTGGATTCCCGCGGCCAGACCGCCTATGACGGAGCCTGGGATCTAGAAGACCTCTTCGTTCCCGGACAAGGCCTCCACTGGACCGCGAAAACCGCTGCTGGATTCAACATCACCGGCATCGCCTCGAGCGGCAAGCAATACGCGGAAAGCTCCGCGCCCACCATTCCTCTGCGCCTCGAAGAGGCTCGGGGGATTCTACTGCACCCCCTTCCCTCGGCTTCTTATGTGAATCACGAATCCATTCGAACCGCAGCCGCCTCGATTAACGGCACGCCGGTCACCTGCATTCTCTTATCCACGTCGCGTGCCGCGATCCCCCCGGTGGGCCGCGCCTGGGAGGAATCGGAGGAGTGTATCGATCCTCTCACGGGCTTGCTTCAGCTTCACTCGGAGGCGCCGGGCCGCTACGTCGTCTATGACTACTCAGACGCTCCGGAACTCGCCGGTCATGTGCTGCCTCGCACCGTGACGGTGACCGAAGGCGGCAGAGTGGTGTCGAAGATCAATATCGACAAGCTGGACGGGATTCCGTCGGCCGATGCGAGCCTGTTCACTCCCACGGCTCGCATGCAGACCGAAGGACGCGCGACTGAGATGACCTCGGCCACGAAAGTCTCACGCAGCCCCCGCCGTCTTGCCCCGGGCGTGACCGTGCGTCCGGTGTGTGTGTTCGGCGTGGTCACTTCCGCGGGACAACTGGTCGAGGCGCACTCCTTGCAGCCTTCCGATCCCAACAGCCAGGCGGCGATCGACGATGCCAAACAGATCGACTTTTCCGGATCCACTCAAACAGGGCAGCACTTCGTCTTCATCATCGAGAAATTCGCTTCCCAGTAGATGAAGTACTTCAAGCTGATTCATGCCGGCGTCGACGTGGGTCCTCTGCTCGAAGAGGTGCGCTCCCAGGAACAGGCCTGGCTGCTCAATACCAGCCGCCAGGATAAGATCCGCGTGCAGCGCGACACCAACACGATATTCCTCAGCGGCCCGGTTTCGAGGCCGGATCTGAACGTTAATGAAAATCAGGAGACCGCGCTTACCGCCGTATCCAGATTGTTTCCCCGCGCCCTGGCCTTCATGAACGGCATCGCCCAGGAGATGGACGCCCAGCTTTCGCGCGCGACTATTGTGCGCCTCAAGCCGAAATCCCAGGTGCTGCGGCACATCGATATAGGCTCCTATTACCTGATACGGGACCGCTTTCATCTGGTGCTTTATAGCTCCGCCGGAAGCGTGCTGATGAGCGGAGGCGAGTGCGTCCGTATGAAGGAAGGAGAGCTATGGTGGTTCGATAACAAGCAGTATCACGAGTCTTCGAACGAATCGGAGGAGTGGCGCATTCACTATATTTTCGACCTGCTGCCTGCCGTGCACAGCCATCTGGGAGTCAATGCCGTCTTCCTTCCACCGGAGCCGGTAAAGACCCAGAAGCCCGCGCCGCCCTCCTCGGAATCTCTTTCCTGGGCGATTCGGGACCGAGCCATTTTGCGGAGTGAAAATCAGCGGCTGATTTCTCCTAAAGGCGCGAGCAACACCTGGCAGATCGACCTGCGCCGGGTGTTCATGGACCCCAAACTCCTGGACGCCATGGCCGATCTGTTCTGGGAAAAGTGCGCCGATGCGATGCCTTTCCAGGTAGGCGGAATGGAGGTGGCGGCGATCCCTTTACTCTCCGCGATCCTGATCAAATCCGTCGTACGCGGCACGCCCGTGAACGGCTTCATCGTCCGCAAGGAGCGCAAGGCCTACGGCGCCGGAGGACTCATTGAAGGCACGCTGACCGATGCGCCCATCGTCATTGTCGACGACCTGATCAATTCCGGAACCAGCCTTGAAAAGGTTCGCGTGGTGCTCGAAATGGAGAAGAAGTCGATCGCTCTCGTGTTTGTAGTGATCGACTATCACAGCCCCGGAGGCGAAGCCTGGCGAGCCGCGCACAGCATCCAGGTTCGCTCGGCGTTTACCCTGACTGATTTCGGACTCTCCATCGAGAAGCCGGAAGCTCGGCTAAAAGCGGTCTTCAGAAACAAGTGGAACTTCGCCGCGCCCGACCCGAATTTCTTCCACCGCGTTCCCAAATCCTTTCCCGCCACCGACGGCAAGCGAGTCTACTTCGGCAGCGACTGCGGCGTGTTCTGGTGCCTCAATGCGCGCGACGGATCGGTCGAGTGGAAGTTCACAGTCAACGCCTGGGGACACAAGAACCTGTGGTCCGCGCCCGCGCTCGACGACGGTAAGATCTACTTCGGCAGCTATGACGGGAACGTCTACTGCCTGGACGCTCAAACGGGAACCGAGGTCTGGCGCTTCACCGGCGCCGATTGGGTAGGCTCTTCACCCGCGCTTGCGCCGGAACTTGGCCTGCTCTTCATCGGACTCGAATTCGCGGTGGAAGGCAAGCGCGGCAGCATCGCCGCCCTTCGGCTCGATACGGGTGAGAAGGTTTGGGAGCACCCGACCAAGCGCTACACCCACGCCTCCCCCGCGTACTGGCCGGAGCAAGAGCTGGTCGCCTGCGGCAGCAATGACAACGAGATGTTCCTGTTCGACGCGCGCACAGGCGTCCTGCGGTGGCGATTTGAGACCCGCAGCGAAGGTGCTGAAAAAGGGTCCATCCGCCATGCTCCGGCTTTCGATACCAAACGCGGCCACGTGGTCACTGGTTGCGCCGATGGACGCATCTATATTATCGATGTCGAGACGGGCAGGGAAGTGTGGTCGGTGCGGACGGACAACACGATCTATACCGTCCCCTTGATAGTCGACGACACAGCGTATATCGGATCGACGGACAAATACCTCTACGTTCTGGACCTCGAACGGCGGGTCGTGAAGAAGAAGATCTACGCGGGCTCTAAGATCTTCGGCCCGCCGCGATTGCTCGAAGGCAGGATCTATTTCGGAGCGTCGAGCGGGATGATTTACGAGATAGATCCCGTCACGCTCGACATCACGGGCACCCATCAGCTTCCGGACGCGGTGACCAATGCGCTTACCTACAGCCCTGAAACCGGGGATTTTTACGCGCTGACGTACGTGAACCAGCTCTTCGCTTTCAGACGGGGTTAAGTGGTGCAGATTCATGGGAGAACAGTTATGAGCAATTTGATACAATCGGTTGATGCTGGGTCGGCGTGCGATGCTGTTCCGGTCCCGGTACCTGCTCGGGATAACCCTCCTCTGTTATAGCTGTCATAAAGTTCCCAAACATTCGCTGGTAAAGGTGTCCTTCGAAAAGACCATGGTGCGGATGGGTGAAATGGTTCACGTGATCGTGGAAGGCGCTCCGGCGGTCTGGACGGGCGAGATGGTGGTGAACGACAAGCGCCATTTTCAGATCGATCCCAAGCTGACCGCGGTTCGCGTGACCTTCGATAACGGCTTCCATGGAGTGCAGGAGAACACCGTTACGATCAGCCTCAAGGACGGTAAAGGAGAGCCGCTCACGAAGGAGCTGGAATTCCAGCTCACGGTCACGATGCCGCAGTTTGAAGTGGGGCAGGAGGTGGACCAGGTGGGCGAAGCGGGCAATCAGGGATGGGTCAGTGTGCGGGCGCCCAACAATGCGTCCTGGGTAGTAGGCGGGGTGCCGGATTGGATCACGATCCTCGATAAGCCGGCGGCGGGCAGCGGAATCCTGAGGTACCGGGTGCAGGCCAACACATCGAATGACGCGAGGTCGGCGGCGATTGTGATCGGCGACGTCACTTACTTTATCAATCAGGATCCGGCGACTAAGGTGCATATACCGTTTGCCGAAAACTTCACGGGAGTCCCGACGCCGGTGTGGGAACTGAGACCCGACGGTTACTCTGCGACGCGTTGGGTGATTGAGGATTTTGAGAAGCTCCGATCCGTGCCGGAGATTAGTCCGGAAGGGGTAGAGGGTGGGAACAGCCTGGTGGTGAATCGGAAATCCGAGGCCAATCAGGCGTGGCAATCGCAGATTTACATGACGCGGCTAGATACTGCGGCCGGGTCCCGTTATCGGGCGGATTATTGGGTGAAGGCGGAGAACGCAGGTCCCCTGTGGATGGTTTTGGCGCAGCGAGTGGAGCCGTACCAGCCGTGTGCGGCGATTAAGCGGGAACAAGTGACTCCGGTATGGACAAAGTTTTCCTATGAATTTTCAGGCGGCGGCGAGCGGTGTGGGGTTGATGAGAACCGGTTGTCGCTGTACTTGGGGAGTTTGGTGGGGAAAGTCTGGATTTCTCGGTTTTCGATTGTTAGGGAGTGAGAGTTGGGCAGGTCGGGAACCTGCCCCACTGGCTTGGTGGGTTCGTTTGGTAGTTTTTTTTGTGGTTGGGGAAGGGTGGGTTCGTTTGGTAATTTTGAGCGAAGCAGGAGTAGCTGCCTGAGGGCCTTGTCGAATGAGCGGGTTAGGTGGGCTTCGTAGCGGAGCAGGAGGGCTACGCTGCGGCCGTGGTCGGCGAATTTTTGGAAGACCCAGGCGGCGGATTTGTCGCGCTCCTGCATTTCGTCGTCGAAGAGGCTGGCTTCGTAGGTCAGAAGACGGCGGAGGCGCCAGCGGGAAATCGCCATTATTTCTACCAGGTCGGTTTCGACCGGGGTCCGGGGGTGGAACTGGTCCATGTAGTCGGCTAGCAGGAGCTGGAAATCCTTCTTGGATTCGCACGCAAGAAGAATCGGAGCGGCGGTCAGGCTGTGGCTGCGGGTTGTTGGCATAAAGTTACTCCGTTGTGAGGGTAAGGGCGACCTGTGCGTGGGCTGGGGGCGTTTGGGTGGGAAGTGATGGGAGGGATTGGAGAAATAAAAATGCGCGATCGGAACGAGTGGAAGTTTTTTAGCGTTCTGCCGAAGGCTGATGCGGTGCTGGCGTTGGGGTGGTGGTTTGCGCTGCTGCTGAGAGGGTCGCTGCCGGCGGTGTTTGCGATTGCGATGGGGATGCTGGTGGGGGCGGTGCAGAGGGGGGATTCGCTGGCTTGGCCGCTCGCGCTGGTGGGTACGGTGTTTGTGCTGCTTCAGGTTTTATCGCCGTTTCATCAGGCGATCGGGGCGAATCTGGGGAGCCGGCTCGCGGCGTGGCTTTATGACGAGCTGACGCTCGCGTGCGTGACTCCACCGGGGATGGGGCATCTGGAAGATCCGCGACTGACTACGGATTTGACCATGGCGCGGGATTTCGATTTGGGGATTAGTGGTCCTCCGTTATCGATCGCGATGGATTTTATTGCGTCGGGAATGATTGAGCTGGTGGGAGGGATCGCATCGGCGGTGGTGTTGGCGGCTTACGCGTGGTGGGCTCCGGTATTGCTGGTGGGGGGATGGGGGGCGACGCACTGGCTGCTGCGGGAGAGCGCGATCTGGAAGGACCGGAACACGGAGGAAGTTCGCGAGGCGGAGAGGCACGCGGACTATGCGTACCGGCTGGCGGTGGATCCTCCGGCGGCGAAGGAACTGCGGTTATTTGGGCTGTCGGGGTGGACGGTCGAGCGGTTTTCATCGCGGCGGCGGAAGCTGCTCGATCTGCAATGGAAGGCGACTCGGTTGCGCGAGCGGCCGGTGTTGTGGAGCTTGCTGGTGGTGCTCGGGGCCAACCTTGTCGTGTTCTGGTCGATTGCGAATGCGGTGTCGGATGGGCGGCTGACGTTGGGACCGGCGGTGACGTTCGTGGGCGCGGCGGTGGGCGTGAGCATGCTTGCGTTCGGAGGATTGTCGTGGGCGCTGGACGGGGCGGCGGCTCCGGTGAGCGCGGTGCTCAGGCTGCGGGAGGCGATGGCGAAGGCGGGGGCGCTGGCTAAAGGATCGGGCGCGGCGAACAAGATGCCGGGGCGGGAGATTCGGTTTCGCAACGTGAGCTTTAAATATCCGGGCGATGCGCCGGCGGTGCTCGAAGGGTTCGACCTTACGATTCCGGCGGGGTCGTCGCTTGCGATTGTCGGGCAGAATGGCGCGGGGAAGACTACGCTGGCGAAATTGCTGTGCCGGTTATACGATCCGCAGAGTGGGGCGATTGAGATCGACGGGGTCGATTTGAAGTCGCTCGATATCGAGGAGTGGCGCGGTCGCGTCACTGCGGTGTTCCAGGATTTTATTCGCTTTGAATTGCCGCTGCGGGACAATGTTTCGCCGGCGGGGGCGCCGGATACTGTGATTGAAGCGGCGCTCGCGGAGGCGGGGGCTTCGCATCTGGCGAGTCTGGATACGATTCTCGCGCGCGGGTATGAGGGCGGGACGGATTTATCGGGAGGGCAATGGCAAAGCGTTGCGCTGGCGCGGGCGATGTGCGCGGTGAAAATGGGCGCGGGACTGGTACTGCTCGATGAGCCTACGGCGCAGCTCGACGTGCGCGGGGAGGCGGAGATTTTCGAGCGTGTTTTGAAGGCGACTCGAAGGGCGACGACGATTTTGATTTCGCACCGGTTCTCTACGGTGCGGCAGGCGGACCGGATTTGCGTGCTGGAACAGGGACGCGTGATCGAGCTGGGGTCGCATGAGGAGCTGATGGCGGCGGGCGGACGGTATCGAACGATGTTTGAGTTGCAGGCGTCGCGATTTGAATCGGACGAAGGCGAGGAAGGGGTGCCCCTCGATGCCCCCGCGTAAGAACGATGATTTACCGGCAGCGATGCCGGCTATGTGGAGGGCGCTGAAGCGCGCTTACTATGCGGAGCCCCGGCTGCTGCCGGTGTCGTTCAGTTTGTCGCTATTGTCGGCGCTGCCCGATGCATTGCTCGCGCTGTGGATGATGCTGCTGGCGAATGGAGTGACCGCGCATAACCGGAATCTCACGATGGGAGCGAGCGTGGGACTGGCGGCGTCGGCGGTGGCGACGTGGTTTTTGAAAGTCACCAGCGACCGCACGCAGAGGCGGTTTCGAGACCGGGTGGCGGTGGCGCTCGAAGCGCATGTGGCGGGGTTGCAGGCGTCGGTGGCGACGATTGCGCATCATGAGCGGCAGGAATATGTGGACCGGTTGGCGATGCTGCGTGATCAAGTTTTCGTGCTGGACCACATGTACATGTCGCTGTTCTCGACCTGCGGGTGGATTTTGCGGCTGGTGGTGACGGTGGTGCTGCTGATGTCGATTCATCCGGCGCTGGCGCTGCTGGTGGTGTTCGCGCTGCCGACGGTGTTCACGGCGACATGGCGGCCGGGGGTGGAGAGGGCGATCCAGGAGCGGGCGACGCCATTCAATCGCCTCGCGCGGCACCTTTTTAATATCGCGACGACGGCGCCTCCGGGAAAGGAAGTTCGGGTAACGAGGATCGGCGAGCAGTTGACGCGGCAGAGGCGGGAGACGTGGGAGAAGTGGTATCGGCCGGTATCGGGGGCGAAGTGGAAAACGGCGGGGTGGCACACGCTGGCATGGGCGATTTTTGGCGGGGGATACGTGGGCGCGGTGGTGTTCGTCGCTTATGGATTGAAGGCAACGCCGGGACAGGTGCTGCTGGTGTTGGCGGCGGGGGCTCGATTATCCGCTTATATTGGGGCGACGGTGGGGGAGATCGGATTCCTGAGGGGGTTCTGGCTGGACGGGTCGCGGCGGATGGCGTGGCTCGAAGATTACGCGGCTTCGCTGATGGAGCATGCCGACGCGCCTGCGCCGGAGAGATTGGTCGAGGGGATACGGTTTGAGCATGTGTCGTTCACTTATCCGGGGACCGAGAGGCTGGTGCTGGACGATGTGAATCTGGAGCTGAAGGCGGGGTCGGTGGTCGCGATCGTCGGCGAGAATGGGGCGGGGAAGAGCACGCTGGTGAAGCTGTTGTGCAGGATGTATCAGCCGGATACAGGGCGGATTTTGGTTGATGGTCTGGATCTGGCGCGGATTCGCGCGGATGATTGGAGGGCTCGTCTGGCGGGGGCGTTCCAGGACTTTTTCAAATTTGAGTTTCAGGCTCGGAGGACGGTGGGGGTGGGGGACGTGGTTCGTTTGGACGACGAACCGGCGGTGATTTCGGCTGTCGCGCGGGCGGGGGCGGAGGATGTGGTGGAGCATTTGAAGTCGGGGCTCGGGACGCAGTTGGGTCCGACGTGGCCCGACGGGGTCGAGATCAGTTTCGGGCAGTGGCAGAAGCTGGCGCTGGCGCGCGGATTCATGAGGGAGCATCCTCTGCTGCTGGTGCTGGACGAGCCGACGGCGGCGCTTGATGCGGAGACGGAGCACGCGTTATTCGAGCGGTACGCGGCGGTGGCGCGCGGAGGGAAAGCCGAGCAGGAGGGCGCGGTGGACGGACGGATCACGATCCTGGTGTCGCACCGGTTCAGCACGGTGCGGATGGCGGATATGATCGTGGTGCTGGATGGCGCGAGGGTGGTCGAGGCGGGGAGCCATGAGGCGTTGATGGCCCAGGGCGGGCAGTACTCCGAGTTATACGGGATACAGGCGGCGGCGTATCGGTGATAGGAACGTTTGGGACACTAGTGTCCCGTATCAGCGTTCTTTGTGGGGCGGCCAATTTGGCGGCAGCCGTCGTTTGAGGCGGCTTCTGCTGACAGAGGAAAAGCCGCCCGGAAGGCAGGCTGCCGCCAAAATTGGCCGCCCCACAACGGAGCAACATACTGACGATTCGGCTGCGACATGCCACTAGTAAGCTGTCCCGGTCATTTGCTACTCCACCGCTGGAATGGATGCCGAAATGTTCCAAAAGGTCAGCGCTGACCGCTCCCGATGGCTCTTTAAGACGTCGACACGAATGTCGACGCGGCACGCCTGGAGGCGCGCGCTACCCACTTGCACCTATTTTGCGTGGGGGGCGCGAAGTGCGATACTGCCTTGTTAAGGCATTTTCGCGTAAATGGGCGATACCGCCGAATAGCATAGGAGTTGCCGCTGGCTAGCTGAAACCTCTGGGGTTTGAAACGGCGTCTTCTAAACATCAATCCTGCGAAGGAGAATTATGAGTCGACCGACTCCAACCGAGCTTCAGACTGGGGTTCCCCCCACAGCCGTTCCGCGTCCGGGCGTAGAGCCGGAGCGCCGCGCGCCGAAGAAGAGGGGCTGGGTGTGGCTGGTTGTTCTGGCCATCGTGGGAGTGGCGGCGTACTTTCTTTGGCCGAAAATTAAGGGTCTGGAGGCCACGGCGTCGCCGGCGCCGACGACCGGCAAGGGCAAGAGGGGCGGGGGGGTTACGCCGGTGGTGGCGGCCCGGGCGCGCAAAGGAAACATCGGGGTTTACGACAGTGGATTGGGGGCGGTGACTCCGATCTACACGGTATCGATCAAGAGCCGGGTGGACGGGCAGCTGATGAATGTCCTGTTCAAAGAGGGGCAGCTGGTGAAGAAGGGCGATCTGCTGCTGGAGATCGATCCGCGTCCGTACCAGGTGCAGCTCGACCAGGCGCAGGGGCAACTGCTGCACGATCAGGCGCTGCTCAAGAATGCGCATGTGGATCTGGACCGGTACAAGGTGCTGCTGAATCAGCAGGCGATTCCGGAGCAGCAATACGCGACGCAGGAAGCGCTGGTTTCGCAGTATGAAGGCACGCTCAAAACCGACCAGGCGGCGATCGATAACGCGAAGCTGAACCTGAACTATGCGCAGATTAAGTCGCCGATCGACGGACGGGTGGGGCTGCGGCTGGTGGATCCAGGGAACATCGTTCACGCGAGCGATTCGAACGGGCTGCTGGTGATCACGCAACTGGATCCGATCAGCGTGATCTTCACGATTTCCGAGGATCAGCTTCCGCAGGTGGAGGCGAAGCTGCATGGAGGCGCGCATCTGCAAGTGGAGGCGTGGGACCGGGAGAATAAAAATAAGCTGGCGCAGGGCACGCTCGATACCATCGATAATCAGATCGATCCGACGACGGGCACACTGCGGCTGCGCGCGATTTTCGAGAATAAAGCGGGCAAGCTGTTTCCGAGCCAGTTCGTGAACGCGCGGCTTCTGGTGGAGGAAAAAACGGGCGTGGTGGTGCTGCCGAACGCGGCCATTCAGAGGAACTCGACACAGATTTACGTGTGGCTGGTGAAGCCGGATGGGAGCGTGACGGTGCGTCCGGTGACGGTGGGCGCGTCTGAAGGGGATTTGACGGAGATCACGAGCGGGGTGAACGCGGGCGATGTGGTGGTGACGGTGGGAGTGGACAGGCTCCTTGAAGGGAGCAGGGTGAATGCGCAGGTTCCGGGCGAAGCTGCTCCGATCGGGGGCGGGGGCAGCGGGAAGGCGGGCGGGAGAAGCGGGAAGGGCAAATCGTGAATCCCTCGCGGACCTTTATTCTGCGTCCGGTGGCGACGTCCTTGTTGATGGTGGGAATTCTGCTGGTGGGCGGGGTTGCGTATAAGCAACTGCCGGTATCGGCGCTGCCGGAAGTGGATTATCCGACCATCCAGGTGATTACGTTCTATCCGGGGGCGAGTCCGGACGTGATGGCGTCGTCGGTGACCGCGCCTTTGGAGCGGCAGTTGGGACAGGTTCCGGGGCTGCAGCAGATGACGTCGACCAGCTCCGACGGATGTTCGGTGTTGACGCTCGAATTTAATTTGAGCCTGAATATCGACATTGCGGAGCAGGAGGTGCAGCAGTCGATCAATGCGTCGGGGACGTATCTGCCGGCGGATCTGCCGACGCCTCCGATATATGCGAAGGTGAATCCGGCGGATACTCCGATTCTGACGCTGGCGCTGAATTCCGACGCGATGCCTTTGCGGCTGGTGGAGGATCTGGCGGATACGCGGCTGGCTCCGAAGATTTCGCAGCTGCCGGGAGTGGGCCTGGTGAGCATCAGCGGAGGGCAAAAGCCGGCGGTGCGGATCCAGGCGAATCCCACTTCGCTCGCTTCGTTCGGTCTGAATCTGGAGGACGTGCGCAACGCGATTACGGCGGCGAACGTGAATCAGGCGAAGGGGAATTTCGATGGTCCGCACCAGGCGTATCAGATCGGCGCGAACGATCAGCTGCTGTCGAAGGACGATTATTCGAAGCTGATCGTGGCGTATCGGAACAGCGCTCCGGTGCGGCTCAGCGACGTCGCGGACATTACGGACGATATCGAGAATCTGCACCAGGCGGCGTGGATGAATGAAACGCCGGCGGTGATCGTGAATATCCAGAGGCAGCCGGGCGCGAACATTATTTCCGTGGTGGACCGGGTAAAGATGCTGCTGCCGTCCTTGCAGGCGTCGATGCCTTCGTCGGTGAAAATCAGGATTTTGACGGACCGGACCAATACGATTCGCGCGTCGGTCGACGATGTGCAGTTCGAGTTGATGCTGACGATCGGCCTGGTGGTGCTGGTGATTTTCGTGTTCCTGCGCAATGTCGCGGCGACCATCATTCCCAGCGTGGCGGTTCCCTTGTCGCTGGTGGGGACGTTCGGGGTGATGTACCTGCTGGGGTACAGCTTGAACAACCTATCGCTGATGGCGCTGACGATTTCGACGGGCTTCGTGGTGGACGACGCGATCGTGATGATCGAGAATATTTCGCGTTACATAGAGGAGGGGGAAAAGCCGCTGGCGGCGGCGTTGAAGGGGTCCGAGCAGATCGGATTTACGATCGTGTCGCTGACGGTGTCATTGATCGCGGTGCTGATCCCTCTGCTGTTCATGGGCGATATCGTGGGGCGACTGTTCCGGGAGTTCGCGGTGACGCTGGCGGTGACGATTCTGGTTTCGGCAGTGGTTTCTCTCACGTTGACGCCGATGATGTGCGCCAAGATTTTGCGGCACAAGCCGGATGCGCAGCAGGGATGGTTTTTCCGGGTATCGGAGAGAGGCTTCGAGTCCATTATTTCGCTCTATGGCAAGACGCTGACGTGGGTGCTTCGCTTCCAGACGATCACGTTGCTGGTGGCGGTGGCGACGCTCGCGGTGACGGTTATTTTATTCATCAAGATTCCCAAAGGCTTCTTCCCGATTCAGGACACGGGCGTGATTCAAGGCGTTTCCGAGGCAGAGCAGACGATATCTTTCGAGGCGATGTCGGAGCGTCAGCAAGCGCTCGCGAAGGTTATTTTGCAGGACCCCGCGGTCGACAGCCTGTCTTCATTCATCGGCATCGACGGGACCAATACGACGCTCAACACGGGCCGCATCCAAATCAATCTGAAGGATCTGGACGTGCGCAAAATCAGCGCGAGCGACGTGATCCGGCGCTTGCAGCCGGAGCTGGCGCAGGTGCGCGGCATCACTTTGTATATGCAGCCGGTGCAGGATCTGACGGTGGAGGACCGGGTCAGCCGCACGCAATTTCAATACACGATGGAAGATCCCAACGCGGCTGAACTGTATTCGTTTGTCCCGCGGATGGTTGAAAAACTCCAGGCTCTGCCGGAACTGCGCGACGTGGCGACGGATCAGCAGGTGGGCGGGCTGAGGGCGAAGCTGGTGTTCGACCGCGACACGGCTGCGCGGCTCGGCATTACTCCGACGACGATCGACAACACGCTCTACGATGCCTACGGACAACGGCAGGTATCGACGATGTTCACGCAGTTGAATCAGTATCACGTGGTGCTCGAAGTAAAGCCGGGGTTCATGAAGGACCCGAACGATCTGCGGAACCTGTTTATACGTTCGTCGGCCGGATCGTCCGGCGGAGGGTCGGGCGTGGTGTCCGGCGGAACGACCAGCACCGCGGGATTCGGGCCGTCGAGCGCATCGGTCGCGGCGGCTACGGCGGGACAGGCTCTCGGCGTCTCGACCACGGCGGGCGGGGGCACATCGTCGGGCAATTCGTTCAGTGGAGGGCCGGCGCCGTCTTCGCTGGTATTTTTCGCGAATGGAAACCAAGTGCCTTTAAGTGCATTCACGCACATGGAAATGACGTCGGCTCCGATTACGGTGAACCACCAGGGGCAGTTTCCGGTGGTGACGTTGTCCTTCAACCTGGCGCCCACGGCATCGTTGGGAGACGCGGTGAACGACATCAACCTGGTGAAGGAAGAGCTGAACATGCCCATCAGTATTCAGACGGCGTTTCAGGGCACGGCGCAGGCCTTCATCAATTCGCTGGCGAATGAATGGGTGCTTATCCTGGCCGCTTTGATTACGGTGTATATTGTCCTGGGCGTGCTGTATGAAAGCTACATTCATCCCATCACGATTCTCTCGACGCTGCCTTCGGCGGGTGTCGGCGCGCTGCTGGCGTTGTATATCTGCGGCAGCGATTTCAGCGTGATTGCACTGATCGGGATCATCCTGCTGATCGGTATTGTGAAGAAGAACGGCATCATGATGATCGACTTCGCGCTGGATGCGGAGCGGAATCAGGGGATGTCTCCGGAAGAGGCGATTTATCAGGCGTGCCTGCTGCGATTCCGGCCCATCATGATGACCACGATGGCCGCGCTGCTGGGCGGTCTGCCGCTCGCGCTGGGCACCGGCGTGGGATCGGAGCTGCGGCGTCCTTTGGGAATCACGATGGTGGGCGGCTTGATTTTCAGCCAGGCATTGACGCTCTATACGACGCCGGTGATTTATCTATGGTTCGATCGCCTCGCGCGCAGATTCCGCGGTGCGCCGGAGCAGGAAGCTTTCACCGGCCATGGTCCGGAACCGTCGCCGGCGGCTGGGGACTAGGCGATGAATATCTCCAAGCCATTTATCGAACGGCCGGTGGCTACGACTTTGCTGACCATCGCCATCGCACTGGCGGGAGCGGTGGCTTACACTCTGCTGCCGGTTTCGCCGCTGCCTCAAGTGGATTTCCCGACGATTTCGGTAAATGCGAGCCTGCCTGGGGCGAGTCCGGAGACGATGGCATCGGCGGTGGCGACGCCGCTCGAGCGGCAGTTCGGGCGTATCGCAGCGGTCTCGGAAATGACTTCCTCGAGCAACCTGGGCTCCTGTAACATCACGCTGCAATTCGATCTGAATCGCGACATCAACGCCGCCGCGCGCGACGTGCAGGCCGGCATCGCCGCGGCGCGCGGGTATCTGCCTGCCAATCTGCCCAGCAACCCCAACTATCGCAAATCGAATCCAGCGGACGCCCCCATTTTTCAGGTGGCATTGACGTCCAGTGTTCTGAGCAAGGGGCAGATGTACGATGCCGCTTCGACGATCATGGCGCAGAAGCTCTCGCAGATCAAAGGGGTCGGCCAGGTGTTCACCTATGGCAGCTCCTTACCCAGCGTGCGGGTGGAGCTGAATCCGATGACGCTGAACAAATACGGCATCGGCCTGGAGGATGTGCGGAGCACTTTGAACACCGCCAACGCCAATATTCCGAAGGGGCATTATTCCGACGGAAAACGCGTGTGGGAAGTGGGATCGAGCGATCAGATATTTAAGGCGAAGGATTACCAGCCGCTGATCGTGGCGTATCGCAACGGCTCCGCCGTGCGCGTCTCCGATATCGGAGAAGTGGTGGATTCGGTGGAGGATCTGCGCAACGCGGGGTATGCCAACGGCAGGCCTTCGGTGTTGGTTACGGTCAACCGGCAGCCAGGCGCGAACATCATCGATACGGTGGACCACATTCGCGCGACCCTTCCGCAGCTGAAGGCGGCCATTCCGCAATCGATCGACCTGACGGTGACGCAGGACCAGACCGTCACCATTCGCGCGTCGGTTCACGACGTGGAGATCACGCTCGTTATTTCGGTAATCCTGGTGATTCTGGTGGTTTTTGTGTTTCTGCGCAATGTGCGAACCACCTTCATTCCCAGCGTTGCGGTTCCTGTCTCCCTGATCGGCACGTTCGGGATGATGTACTTGTTTGGATACAGCATCGATAATCTTTCGCTGATGGCGCTGACTATTTCCACGGGGTTCGTAGTGGACGACGCGATCGTGGTGATCGAGAACATTACGCGTTATCTGGAGGACGGCATGAAGCCGTTCGCGGCGGCCTTGAAGGGGGCCGAGGAGATCGGCTTCACGGTGCTCACGATCAGCATTTCCCTGGTTGCCGTATTTATTCCACTGCTGCTGATGGGCGGGATCGTGGGCCGCTTATTCCGCGAATTTTCCGTGGTGCTATCCGTCGCTATTGCCGTCTCCATGCTGGTTTCGCTCACCACAACGCCGATGATGTGCGCGCACTTGCTGAAAGAACATGTTGCCCACGGCTGGATGTACCGGACCACGGAGCGCGGATTCAACTGGATTGTCGATCTTTACGGACGATCGTTGACGCGCGTACTGAAGCATCCCGCGATTACGCTGCTGGTGTTGGCCGCCACCATCGGATTGAACGCGTATTTGTTCGTGCGGGTACCCAAAGGATTCTTCCCGCAGCAGGACAATGGGCGCATGCAGGGGACCATGCTGGGAGACCAGGACACGTCGTTCCAGGCGATGGAGGGAACGCTGCTCCAGATGGTGAAAATCGTGGAGGCGGATCCGGCAATTGATACGGTGACCGCGTCAACCGGGGGCGGGGGGACCATTAACCAGGGCCGCGTGAACATCCAGTTGAAGCCGCTATCGGTGAGAAAGGTTTCGGTTTATCAGGTAATCGACCGGCTGCGGCCGCAGCTCGCCAGGATTCGGGGGGCTACGCTGATCCTGCAAGCGTCGCAGGACGTTCGCGTCGGCGGGCGTTCGGCCGCGGCTCTTTATCAATTCACGATGCGGGGAGATAATCTACAGGATCTGACGACGTTTGGCCGTCCGATGCTGGAGGCGTTGCGCAAGATTCCGATCATCACCGACGCGAATAGCGACCAGCAGAATAACGGATTACAGTCGGTGGTCACCTACGACCGCGATTCGGCCGCGCGCTTCAGCATTTCTCCACAGCTCATCGACAACGTGCTGTACGACGCGTTCGGGCAGCGGCAGGTGTCGACGATGTATACGACGTTGAATCAGTATCACGTGGTGATGGAAGCGGCTCCGCGGTTCTGGCAGGATCCGGCGTTTATGAAGGAGATTTATGTGCGCGCGCCGGGGGGGCAACAGGTCCCGATGAGCGCGTTCACGCGATTCGGACCCTCGACGGCTCCGCTTTCCGTTCCCCATCAGGGATTATTTCCGGCGGTGACGATATCCTTCAATCTTGCGGCGGGCGTAGCGCTGGGGGATGCTGTCGACGTAATTTCGGAGACGGCGGCCAAGGTTGGTTTACCGCCGACGATCCACACGACGTTCGCGGGAACGGCGCAGGCGTACCAGCAATCGCTGGGCAGCGAGCCGTTTCTGATCGCGGCGGCGCTGGCCACGGTGTACATCGTGCTGGGAGTACTTTATGAGAGCTACATCCATCCGATCACCATTTTGTCGACGCTGCCATCGGCGGGCGTGGGCGCGCTGCTGGCGCTGTTTCTTTTTAAGACGGACCTGAGCCTGATCGCGATGATCGGAATTATTCTGTTGATCGGGATCGTGAAGAAGAATGCCATTATGATGATCGACTTCGCGCTGGCGGCGGAGCGCGGGGAGGGCATGAATCCGCGGGATGCGATTTATAAGGCTTGTCTACTGCGCTTCCGTCCGATTTTGATGACCACGATGTCGGCGATGCTGGGCGCGGTGCCGTTGGCCTCCGGCGTAGGCGTGGGGGCGGAGCTGCGGCGTCCGCTGGGAATCACGATCATCGGCGGGCTGATCGTGAGCCAGCTTTTGACGCTATACACGACGCCGGTGGTTTATCTGGCGCTCGATAATCTGCGGCTGCGGTGGTCGGGCGGCCGTGTTCCGGAGCCGGTGGAAAGTCACGCATAAAGAGATGGCGCTGGAATTCACGACATCGTATATCGAAGACTCGCTGGCCTTGTTTCGCCACTACAAAAAGTTGACCGAGGGCGCGTTCGCTCAAGTCACGGACGAGCAGCTTTTCAGGGCGCTGGACGGGGAAATGAATTCGATCGCGCTGATGGTGAAACACATGGGCGGCAACATGCGATCGCGGTGGACCGATTTTCTGACCACCGATGGAGAGAAGCCGGACCGCAATCGGGATAGCGAGTTTGAGGAGCCGCCGGCGTCCCGGGAGGCGGTCTTGAGTTTGTGGGAGCGGGGATGGGAGTGTGTTTTTCGAGCGCTGGAGCCGCTGACGGATGCGGATTTGGCGCGGTCGGTCATGATTCGGGGCGAAGCGCATTCGGTGATGCAGGCGATCAACCGGCAGATCGCGCATTACTCGTATCATTGCGGGCAGATCGTGTTCTTGGCCAAACATTTTCGGGGAGGGGCGTGGAGGTCGCTTAGCATCCCTAAGGGGACGTCGGGGGCATTCAATGAAAGAGTGCATCGCGGGGAGGGTAGCCAGCGCTGAGGGGACTAATAAACTTGGTCCCAAATCCCCGCACTTACGTGACGGGGCTATAACCCTGGCGTGAGCCAGGGGAGACTAGTCCTCTAAAGTAAAAGCATGGCAACTCTTGGGCTGATTGAATATGGGGACGCTTCCGCTGAAGTTCGGGCTGTTTATGACGACATTATGGCTACTCGTCAGACGGATTACATCAATCATTTTTGGAAGGCCATCGCGCACGATCCCGCGACGCTGCGGCGGACCTGGGAATCCATCAAGCAAATTATGGCGCCGGGGGCGCTTGATGCTTTGACTAAGGAAATGATTTATCTGGCCGTGAGTGCGTCCAATCAGTGCGGGTATTGCATCGCGTCGCACACGGCGGCTGCGCGCAAGGCGGGGATGAGCGGCGCTCAGTTCGCCGAATTGATGGCGGTGGTGGGAATGGCCAACGAGAGCAATCGGCTGGCGAGCGGCTACCAGGTGGAAATCGACGACCGGTTTAAAACTTGAGCACCTGGAGGAGATTGTTGTAATCGTCGGTCCAGAGGCGCAGACCGGGGCGTGGGTCAATCCTATGAGAGGAGCTCGCGATTTCGGGGCGTGCGAAGAATGCGGCGTCGCGGCTCATCAGAATCCAATCGGATTGGGAATAGAGATGCGCGTCGTCCTTCGGGCTGTGAACCAAGCGGGATTCCAGGCCGTGCGCGGACGCTAGCTGCGCGACCACTGGCGCGAGGTCCAGATATTGATTCGAAATGTGCACCGCCAGGATGCCCGAGGGCTTCAAATGCGCGAGGTAAAGATCGAAGGCTTCGTTCGTGAGCAGGTGCACGGGAATCGCGTCGCCTGAAAAGGCGTCCGCGATGAATATATCGTAGGGCGGCCCGGTTTCCCGCTCAAGCGATAACCGCGCGTCGCCCGTCACTATCGTGATGGCCGCTTTCGAATCACTTAAGAAGGTGAAGTACGATTTCGCGAGATCGATGACCTGGGGGTTGATCTCATAGAACTGAAACGCGTCACCGGGCTTGCCGTAGGCGGCGAGGGTGCCCGCGCCCAGGCCGATGATACCGACTCTTTTCGGACCGTCGCAGCAGAATCGCAGCACCAGGCCCGCGCCCGATTCAGGGCCGAAATAGGTGGTCGGGAAATCGCGTCTCGCGGCGTCCTGATATTGTGCGCCGTGCTGTACGATTCCGTGATAGAGGGTCCGCGTTTCGCCGCCGCCGCGCATCGATTCGATCACTCGAAGGGAACCGTAAAAACTGCGGGTCATTACCAGCGCATCTTTGTGATAACCGCGAGCCTCTTCGACCAGCGCGATGATCGTCGCGGCGGTCACAGCCGCCCACAGCAGTCTTTGCGCCCATCCGCTATTCCAGTTCAGCCACAGAGCCATCGCGGCAACAAGGCCAATAGATAACGGAAATTCGTAAATTCCGGCGAACAGGCGGGGCGCGATGAGGCCGGTGAAGATCGCTCCTAAGGCGCCTCCGAGCGCGATCATCAGGTAGAACGATGTTAAGTGCGCCGTTGGGGGCTGCAAACGGCTCAATTCGCCGTGACAGAACATGCAGGCGATGAACAGTCCGATGGTGAACAAAGGAATCGCCACCGGGATCGCCTCGCTGACCTGGATGTCGTATAAGGCGTAGGCGAGCGATCCTAAGGCGACGGCGAGCAGGCGCAGGAACACGCCGCGCTGGTACCATCGCGGGCTTTCAAAACAGATCACGAAGGAGAGCAGATAGACGCCTAGGGGCAGGATCCATAAGAAGGGCACGGCGGCGACGTTTTGCGTGAGCTGATTGGTGGTCGAGACCAGCATCATCGATCCTCCGGCCGCGAGCAGCAGCCATTTTAGAGCGCTCCGCGGTTCGAAGGCCGCTTGGATTTCGAGGGGCGTCCCGGCTGGGAGCGGGCTCAGCCAGGAAGCTGCGCCGCATAGCACTGCGAACGCGGCGAAACCAAAGGACCACCACAGATCCTGGGTGCGGGTTGAAATTCGCGGCTCGATGAATATCGGATAACCGGCCAGGGCAAGGAGAGCGCCTACGTTCGAGAGGGCAAACAGACGATAGGGATGCGAGCCATCCCTTGCCAGCCATTTTTGCAGCAAAGGACTGGTGGCGGAGAGGAGGAAATAGGGCAGGCCGAGTACCGCCGTCAGCATCGCTAAAATCTGCCATGCGGGATCGGCCGTACCTGTGGGTTTCCAACGTTCGCCCGGCATCACGGGGAGGAGGAACAGCGCGATCGCGAGGAGGGCGCAATGAACCCAGGGCTGCCGGTGCGGAGGCGAGCGGGTGGTCAACAAATGAGCGTATAAATATCCAGCAAGAAGAGCGGTCTGAAAAAAGACGAGGCAAGTGGTCCACACCGCGGAGGATCCGCCGAACCAC
The DNA here is from genome assembly GCA_963698105.1 of Bryobacterales bacterium. Taxonomy (GTDB): domain Bacteria; phylum Acidobacteriota; class Terriglobia; order Bryobacterales; family Bryobacteraceae; genus Palsa-187. The sequence continues at coordinate 458,887 of CAVOPN010000009.1, read as the reverse complement.
GGCAAAATCAATTTGGCGAAAACCGGTTGGATTAGAAAGAGGAGAAAGGCGCTGAGGAAAATCGTGGCGCCATAGAGGAGCAGATGCGCCGCTCCGCGCGAACTGGGCATGTGCCAATTTTAGCGGGAGCGGCGCGTGCGGTTGAGATTACTTCCAGTGCCCTTCGACAAAAACGTAACCACCTTTGCGGTGTTCCCAACGATGGTCGACCCATACTGCGTGCTCACGAGGCGGCCGTCTCCACTCGCCGTGCACCCACACATACCTGTTTCCGTCCCAGCGATGATACCCCTTTACCCATACATAGCCCGGCCCAGGCGAGGCGGGTCTGGTCTCGACCACCTCGACGGGCGGCCTGAGTTTGACGATAACCTCCGCGCCCATCGCCAACATGCAGCCGAGAGCAGAAGTATACACAAGTTTGCGCAGCATTCACTCCTCCTTCAAGGAAGAGATCTCGAAAGTGCCGAATTGTTTCAGGGAAGTTGCGGAAGCTTATCGCCAGTGCCCTTCTACGAACACGTAGTTATGGCCGCGATGCTCCCAACGATGATCGACCCATCGTGCATGAGGCCGAGGCGGCGCAACCCATACGCCCGGCGTCCAAACGTGAGCGTTTCCGTCCCAACGGTGGTATCCCCGTTGATAAACATAGCCTGGATGAGGGGCGACACCCCGTTCCTCAACTACCGCGCGCGGCGGCGCGACTTTCACGATGATTTCAGCGCCCATCGCGCTGAGGGTCAACATACAGCCCGCAATTGCAGTAAAAATGGTTCTTCGCATTTTCTTCCTTCCCTTATAGAGCATCGAGAAAGTCCTTTTGTTTCGATAAATATTCCGGGCGGGTTATTATACCTCCAGACACTTCCTATGAAGCTTTCGTTCGCCGTGCTGAATTCGCTGTTTCCCGCCCTTCTGCTCGCACAGCCGATCCAGCTCGAAAAGGTCGAGAAGAAAACGATTCTATTGTTCACGCCGCACCCGGACGACGATACGTTCTGCTGCGCGGGAACGCTTGCGCTGCTCGCGCGCCGCCAGAATAATATCCACATTTTCATCTATACCAATGACGATAAAGGCTCCTACGATCCGGACATGACCAGCGAGCGGCTCGCGTCGATTCGCAAGACGGAGGAGGAAAATTCCTGTCAGGCGCTGGGCATACCTAAACAGAACATCCATTGGCTCCAGTTTCACGATGGAATGCTCGAATATGCGAACCCTTTGGATCTGGTTGAGCAGGTGACGAAAATCATTCGCACCTATCGGCCCGATGTAGTGATGACCGTCGACCCCGGGTCTGAGTACGTCCGCTGGCACAAGACGGACCATCGCATGGCGGCGAATAATACGCTCGATGCCATCCGCGCCTCCGAGTGGCATTTGTATTTCCCCAGCCAGCGCCTGCACGACGGTCTCGAACCCTGGCAGGTTCCGGTAGAGGCGTATTATTACGTCACCCAACAAGATGCGAATTATTGGGTCAACATCGACGATGTGCTCGACCTCAAACTCTCCGCTGCCGTCGCGCATGTCAGCCAGTTCGATCCTTCGGTAAGGAAGTATCGACCCGATTGGGACCCTAAGGACCTGGCGGCCACCAAAAAGTATCTCCTGGGGCGCGCCGTGAAAAAGGACGGGCACGTGGTGGAATCCTTTCGCATCTCGACGCAATTCAACCAACAATGAGCGAACTAGCGATCCTGGGAGGCCCGCCCGTTCGCTGCAAGGCATTTGCCCGCTGGCCTCAGCATCTGCCGTCCGACGCCGCGCGTCTTCAACAGGTGCTGGAGAGCGGGCACTGGGGAGGATTTCCTCTCCCCAGCCGGTACGCCGCGGAGTTCGCGGAAAGGTTCGCGGAGCTGCACGGCGCGCGCTATGCGTTGTGCATCGCGAACGGCACCATCGCGCTGGTCGCTGCGCTGCAAGCCGCCGGAATCCGCTATGGCGACGAAGTCATCGTGCCGGCGTATACCTGGGACGGGACCGCGACGGCCGTGCTGTTCGCGGGAGGCGTTCCTGTTTTCGCGGACGTCGATGCCGATACCTATTGCCTGGACGTAGCGTCCGCGTCGGCCGTGGTCACGCCTCGCACGCGCGCCATTATCCCGGTCCATTTAGCGATGCGCTTCACCGACATGAATGCGCTGCTTGCGCTCGCCCGGAAGCACGATCTCAAAATCATCGAGGACTGCGCGCACGCTCACGGAGGCCAGTTCGAAGGGCGCGGCGGGGGTTCCATGGGAGACCTGGGCTGCTTCAGCTTTCAGGAAAGTAAACTGATGACCGCGGGCGAAGGGGGCATGGTGCTGACCAACAATCTCGCCTGTTTCGAGCACCTTCAATCGCAAACCAATTGCGGCCGCGCGAGCCTGACGGACCAGTATCAACAGCGCGTCCTGGGGTCGAATTATCGAATGACGGAGTGGCAGGCGGCCATGCTGCTGGGGCAGCTCGAAATGCTTCCGGGTCTCGCCGAAAAGCGTACCCGCCGCGCCAGACGACTCAGCGAAGCGCTCTCTGCGATGGATGGCGTCAGGCCGCTTCCGCCGCAGCCGGCAATCACGCGCGAAACCAACTATTGCTACGTCTTCCAGTATCGAAATTCGCGCGTAAGCCGGGACCTGTTCTGCGCTGCGCTTGAGAATGAAGGAATCCCCTGCGACGGACGCTTTTATGAACCTGTTTACCGCAGCGATTTGTTTTATGCCTCGCCCGAGATTAGTCCGCAACTGCGCGGGGTAGATTACGGTCAGGTGCATTGTCCGGTTTCTGAACGAGCCGCTTACGAAGAGGCCGTGTGGCTGCCGCAATTCCTGCTGATCGGCGAGGATCAGGATGTCGAGGACGTCGCGTCCGCGGTCGAGAAGGTGCTGCGGCATGCGGAGGATCTTGCGTCGGCGGATCCGGCGCTGGCAGGAGCAAAAGCCATGAGCCGGGCGCAGCGTCCGCGGGGAGAACGCGCGAAGAACTATTAGGGAGGCTCTTAGATAACTATGGTGACGTCGACACTCTCAAGCACATCGGGCGCCGGGCTGAGTGGCCGGGGCGAAAAGTGGGGACAGCCCGCTCTGTCCACTGCGGCGCCAGAAAAATATGTTGCTTAGACGATCCTAAGGACGCCTTGGGACAGAGTAGGCAGTCCCCACTTTTCGCGATTTTAGATGCTGACGATCTTGCTGGTGTCAGCGAATGCTACAATGAACTTGTCGCGGAGAGGTGGCAGAGTGGTCGATTGCGGCGGTCTCGAAAACCGTTGAACCTTCACGGGTTCCGGGAGTTCGAATCTCCCCCTCTCCGCCATTTGCCGATGAAGACTCTCGCCGTTCTTATATTCGCCGCGCTCGCTTCCGCCGCCCCTAAAATTGAGATCGGAACCATCAACGGCGCCGCCTTCCGCATCGACATTCCCGAGAACTGGAACGGAGGCCTGGTCGTCTATTGTCACGGCTATGCCGCGACGCCGGTCACCTTCAAAGAGGACGTGAAAATTCCTTTTCTCGCGGCGTTTACCGATCAGGGATACGCCGTCGCTCAATCCGGATACGCCGCTGGAGGCTGGGCCATTCAGGAAGCCGCGGTCGATACCGAGAGCCTGCGGCGCTACTTCACTTCGAAATACGGCGTGCCCAAGGAAACCTATCTTACCGGCCATTCCATGGGCGGATTTCTCACCATGATGCTGATGGAGCTGTATCCCACGGCGTACGATGCGGCGCTGCCTCTGTGCGGTCCGCTGGCTGCCAGCGAATCGTTCCAATCGAGGGGAGCATTCGATTCCGTGGTGCTCTTCAACTACTATTTCCCGGGCATTCTGCCGGACCCTACGAAAATCCCGAAGGACTTCGTCACAGGAACCGGCGATCGCGCGTTGAACGCGAACATCACGAAGGCGCTTGAAGCCGCGCCTGAGAAAGCCGCCGCCTTGCGCCATCAGAACAATCTCAAGAGCAACAAGGACCTGGCGGGCACGCTCACGTTCTTGGTGTATCTGATCAAGGAACTCGACGATCGCAGCGGAGGCAATCCGTTCGACAATCGCAACGTGATCTATAGCGGCACGCTCGACGACAACACTCTGAATAGCGAAATTCCGCGGTACGCCGCCGACCCGAAGGCCCTTGCTTATCTGCGGCAGAACTACACGCCCACCGGGAAAATTTCGAAGCCCATGCTCGCGATCCATACCAGCTACGATCCTCTGGTGCCGGTGACGATTCCCAATACTTATTCGACGCTGGTGGAGCTGGCCGGAACCGAGAGCCTGTTCGTGCAGCAGTTCGTTAAACACGACGGGCATTGCGCCATCCTGCCGGCCGAAATTTCGCGCGGCTTCTCAGAGCTTCGCGAATGGAAAAACAACGGTACGCGCCCGGCGGGTGGCGAGCTTAAATGACCGTAAAATAGCATTTAAGACCTTCGTGCGAGCCTTATTTACTCTTCTTTTGACCGCCTGGGGCTTCTGGGCGGTCGAATTCGCCCTGTTTCATACCGACGTCTATTACAAGATTCTGCGCCACGATTCCTCGACGGGCGCGGTCGAGACGGCGATCCACAATGAACTGAAGCGTCCGCGCTCAGATGCGCGCCAGGTGCTGGCCATCGGCGATTCACGGATGGGCTTTTTCCCGCGCTTTGCGAACAAACCCGGAGCGAGGTACGAGTTCGCGTCAATCGCGATCGGCGGGGCCACTCCGCGCGATTGGTATTACATGCTGCGCGCGGTCGACCCGCACGCGAATCGTTACGCCGCGATTCTGATCGCCATGGACGATTATGAGGACATGGAAATTGAGGAGGATCAGTCCGTTCGAGCGGAGGATCTATCCTATTTAATCGCGCGCCTGAAGTATTCCGATATTTTCTATTTTGCGAACTCCTACCGCCGCGATCCTAACCTCGAATGGGCGGCCGTGCGGGGCATCCTGTTAAAGGGGCTGATTTATAAGCGAGATTTTCAGGATTTCCTGCTGCATCCCACTTCGCGGATTCGGATGTCGAACCTGGCGCGCAAGGATTCTTATTTTTGGACCTACGATTACATCGGCCCCAATTCTAACCTGGAGGGCGTGGTCGTCGATTGGAAGAATCGCACGGTGACCGTTCCGCCGGGATTTACGGAAGAGCAGAGGGCCACCTATCAACATTGGTTTTTGGATCCCAGGCCGGAATATAGGGGCGACCGGACGGCTTATCTTCATCAGTGGCTGGGAAAGATTTACGAGCATTATCGAGGATCGAACACGCGGCTGATCTTTTTGCAGCTGGCGCGCGGTCCTTTTGTGCGTCCGGATCAGCCGGCCTTCAATCCGCATAGCTCCGTGCGGGAGCTGGCGGCGCGGCCGGGGGTAGTCCTTCTGCCGGAGCGTCTTTTCGAATCGCTTGAAAAACCCAGCCTGTTTCTCGATCAGATGCATCTGAACGGACCGGGGTCTGAGCAATTTTCGCGGATGCTGGGGACACAGGTCCGCCAAACGCTCGATGCTCTTTAACACCACGCATTTTTTTGTCTTCTTCGGCATCGTGCTGGCGGTTTTTTATAGCGCGCCTCGCGTGTTTCGCCGGGTGATTCTGCTGGCGGCCAGTTACTTCTTTTATCTCAGTTGGAATTACAAGTTCGTGGTGCTGCTGTTGGGCCTGACCGTGGTCGATTTCGTTGCCGCGATCGCGATTGAACGCGCGCCTGCTGGCCGTAAAAAGCTTTTTCTCCTGATCAGTCTAGCGGCGAACCTGGGCATGTTGGGATTTTTCAAGTACTATAATTTTTTTGCCGACAACCTGGCGCAGCTGCTGCGGTATCCTCCGCATTCCTGGGCGTTTTCCATTATTCTGCCGCTGGGGATCAGCTTCCACACGTTTCAAAGCATCTCTTATGTGATCGACGTGTATCGCGGCGAACAGGTCGCGATTCGCAACCCCATCGACTACGCGCTGTTCATTTCCTTCTTTCCGCAGCTGGTGGCGGGTCCCATCGTTCGCGCGCGCGAATTTTTCTCCGATCTTCATGCCTGGAGACATCCGGACCAGGAAGAAGTGCTGCGGGGCGTGATGCTCGTCGTCTTGGGACTGACGAAGAAAATGGCTTTTGCCGATCAGTTCGCGCAGATCGCCGATTCTTATTTCCAAAATTTGAGCGCGCATCCGGGAGGTTGGGCGGCGTGGAGCGGGGTCCTGGCCTTCGCGATGCAGATTTTCTTTGATTTTTCCGGTTACACCGACATGGCCATCGGCATGGCTCTGCTGCTGGGGTTCCATTTCCCGGTAAATTTCCGGCGGCCCTATCTGGCGTTCAGCATCACCGATTTCTGGCATCGCTGGCACATGAGTCTCTCGCGCTGGCTGCGCGATTATTTGTACATCCCTCTGGGCGGAAATCGTCACGGGCGCCTAATGACGTATCGCAACCTGATGCTGACCATGCTGCTGGGCGGATTGTGGCACGGCGCCAGTTGGAATTTCGTGATATGGGGCGGCTATCACGGAGGTTTGTTAAGCATCGAGCGTATGATGGGGCAGCGGGAGTTCGAGAAAAAGCCTCCGCTGTGGCTCTACCCGGTGCGGGCGCTGATTACCTTCGCGCTGGTATGCATCGGCTGGGTGTTCTTTCGCGCGGCGACGTTTGCCGACAGCCGCTACGTGATCGGACAGTTATTTCACGGTGGCAAACAAATGACCGCCCTGCTGCCGCGTTGGCTTGTATACATGACCGGCGCGTCTCTGTTGATTGCGGTAATCGAAGAAAGATTCGCCTGGACGGACCGCCTGTCGCGCGGCCCGGCCTGGGCGTACGCAGCGTTCATGATCGTACTGCTGTTAACCATTGAAATGATCGGCGTGACCGAGAAAGCTTTACCGTTCGTGTATTTTCAGTTCTAAAACCCACTAATTCTCTATCGACTTAGCGTTTGCAACCAGCGTCGGATCGTCCGGACCCGGATTACTCTTTTCGCAGAAAGGGGAATCATACATATGGGAGAACCCGTCGTTGTTTGGCCGCCCGTTAATTAGGGGCTAGTTCGTTTGGCTTGACATCATACTCGGTTTCCGATATAACGGGAACCGAGTATGACAAACTTCCTTCCACTCTCACCCGCCGCGCTGCACATTCTGCTCGCTCTGGCAGGTGAGGACATGCACGGCTACGGCATTATGCAGGAGGTGGCGCGGCAGTCGGAGGGCGCGTACAAGCTGGGTCCGGGCACGCTTTACGATAATCTGCAGCGCCTGATGGACCAGGGGATGGTGCACGAAATTTCGAGCGACGATCCACGCAGGCGCATCTACCGACTGAGCGCGCTGGGTCGAAAAGTGCTGTCGGCCGAAATCTCGCGCCTCGAAGGAGTAGTGCGGCAGGCGCGCCTGCACCTCAAAAGATCATGACACGAAAACTATACATTTTACTGCTCCATTCGCACCCGCGCGCCTTCCGCGAGCGCTTTGGGGAGGAGATGCTGGGCATATTCGAACTCTCTTCCGGGAAAGCCTCGCTGTTGGCCGATGGGTTCGTTTCGTTATTTCGTCAGTGGACGCTGCGGCGGAAGGCTGCCGGGCTTTCTCCCACAGTGGCAGCGGATGGGGTGCCCGTATTTTTTTCCGCCGGACCGGAGGTGCCGCCGGCCGGGGCGTTCGTGCCGGGAATCTTCATCACGGTACTTGCGTTCACGTTTATTTACTTCACGATCAGTCATCGATGGAGGCAGACGAGCCTGGTGGTCGGTTCGCATCATCCGAGTCCTTCGCATATTCTAGGTGCGCATACCGATGCCGTGCCCGTTGCGGATCTGCCGGCGGAGGTCAAAGTAAGTCCGTATCCATTCCATCCGCCGATTTCGGCGTATTTTCGCCTGATTCTGGTGTTGGGCGCGCTCGATGCGGATCAGGACAACGTAATTTCGGCAGCGGAAATTGAAAATGCTCCGGCGGCGCTGTGGAAGCTGGACAAGAATCACGACGGCAAGCTGACGGCGGAAGAGTGCGGATTGAAGCCGGATCCGAATCTCGATGCGGTCATGAGAGTTTGCGTTCGGCAGATGTTTATGAGGATTCATCCGGTGCTTTGGGCGCTCGATACGAACCACGATGGAGAGATATCGGAAGACGAAATTCGCAACGCATCTCGCGCGCTACGAACCGTGGACTTCAACCGCGACGGCAAACTGACCGAAGCCGAGCTCCTGCCGGATCGCGACGTGATGCTCGCCGCGAACCTCATGCTGACCCTCGACGAGGACGGAGACGGGAAAATTTCCCGGCGGGAGCGAAAGGGTCCGCTGGCGGAAAGGTTTCGAGACCTGCTGAATCGCGCCGATCAGGACGGGTTTGTGACCGAGGAAGCTCTGTTAAAGGCGCTGGGCCGATGACCCGATCGAAGCTGCTGCTGGCCGCGTTCAGTTTCGTGGCGCTCACCGCGCAACCGTCTGTCAGCCTGGATGCCGCGGCCAGACGGCGAGTGATCGATGGCGCGATTCAAAATCTCAAGAGATATTATGATTATCCGGATGTTGGCCAAAAGGTCGCCGACGCCCTGTTGGAGCACGAAAAAAGCGGCCATGACGACGCAGTGACAGATGGCCAGGCCTTTGCCGATCTACTCACCGCGCAAATGCTGGAGGTGAGCCATGACCGGCAGTTGGTGATGCGCTACCACGCCGTCCCCACAACTGACGCACCTCCCACAGGACCACCCCCTGGGGCGCGCGAACGCTATCGAAAGGCGCTGGAGGAAAACAATTGCTTCTTCGACCACGTGGAAATTTTGCCGCGCAACATCGGCTATCTGAAGCTCGACGCGTTTCCCGATCCGGAGATATGCGCAACAAAGGCGGCGGCCGCGATGGCTTCGGTAAACTACGTCGACGCTATCGTCTTCGATTTGCGGGACAATACCGGCGGCTATCCGAAAATGGTCGCGCTGATCGCCACTTATTTGTTCGATCGTCCTACTCATTTGAACGACATTTATACTCGCTCGAACGATTCGACAGAGGAATTCTGGACGCTGCCGCCCGTTCCAGGGAACAAGTTGACCGACAAGCCGGCCTATGTCCTGATATCCTCTAAAACTTTCTCCGGGGGCGAGGAGTTCAGCTACGATCTGAAGATGCTGAAACGCGCCACACTGGTGGGAGAAGCAACCTCCGGCCGTGGACACATTCCCTTCGGCCGCCGGATTGACGATCACTTCGAGATCCGCGTTCCTGACCGCCGGGCGATCAATCCGATCTCCAAAACCGACTGGGACGGCCCAGGCGTGCAGCCGGATATCAAAGTAAAAGCAGAAGATGCGCTCGAAACCGCCAAAAAGCAAGCAAATAGCAAGAAACACCCGTAGTTCGATCATCCTCTAACGGGCGGAGGATTATATGTCGCGTAAAGCTATTTGTTGTATTTCCGGCGTGTTGTGTTTGTGCGGCACGGCATTTGCGGCCGATTCGTCGTTTCTGAAGGACGCCGCGCAGGGCGGACTCTTGGAAGTTAAGCTCGGCCAGTTGGCGGAAACGAACGCGTCATCTCAGGCGGTCAAGGATTTTGGCCGGCGGATGGTGACGGACCACGGAAAATTGGGTGAGGATGTAAAGCAGGTAGCTGCCCGCGAGAACGTGAATCTGCCGGGCGATGTCTCGATGATGGAAAAGATGACCTATGACCGGTTGTCGAAAAAGACCGGTACGGACTTCGATAAGGCGTACATCGAGGACATGGTGAAGGACCACAAGTCGGACATCGCTGCCTTTGAGAAAGAAGCGAATTCGGGCAGTGATTCCGAGGCAAAGGCGGTCGCGCAGAAGGCACTTCCGATTATCCGCGAGCACCTGCGGATAGCGCAGCAGATCGCCGCCCAGTTGGGCGTTGCTCAGTAGGGTCGAAGTAGTGCGAAGTATAAGAGTTGATGATTCGGGCTCCTGAGGTGTAACACGGCGCCGTGACGTTTTCAATCGACCACGGAGCTCCAGCCGCGGCGGTTCAGGTCCCAGTAAATGACGGCTCCGCCTGCCAATCCCATCGCCAATAATCCGAGGCCGATTGCGGTTTCGCCCAGCAGCAATTTGCCTACGCCGAACAGGACTCCGTAGATAAGAATGCAGCCGGAGATCCAGTCGAGCAGGTTCGACAGGCCGTCCTGCGACGGCTTTACATCGGGCGCGAGACGGGCGATCGGCCGCCAACCGCAGAGCGAAGGGCGGGTGCGGCGATAGAAGGCGACCAGCAGGTCCTGCGGCTCAGGCTTGGTCAGGAAGGTCGTGGCTAACCACACGACTGTCGTGATGCCGACGGTAATCAGCATGATGTAGGCGAAGTCGACTGGCCTGTCGGTGTCCATGTGAAAGCCGACCTGCAGGGTGACCGATACGATGAAGGCGGCGATCATGGCGGACACTTCGCTCCAGGCGTTGATGCGCCACCAATACCAGCGGAACAGGAGCACGCTGCCGGTGCCGGCACCGGTGACGATGAGCAGTTTCCAGGCGCCGGAGATGGAATCCATATAGAAGGTTACGCCGGCGGAGACGAAGGTGAGCAGAATAGTAGCGAGCTGCGCGACGACTACATAATGATGATCGGTGGCGTTCGGTTTTAGAAAACGGCGGTAGAAATCGTTGACGATGTAACTGGCTCCCCAGTTGAGCTGCGTGGCGATGGTCGACATGTAGGCGGCGGCGAAAGCCGCTACCATCAGGCCTCTCAGCGAAGGCGGCAGATAGGCGATCATTACGCGGATATAGCCGGTTTCGGGATCCTTCAGGCCAGGGAACAGGATGAGCGACGTGAGCGCGACCAGGATCCACGGCCAGGGACGCACGGCGTAGTGCGCGATGTTGAACCACAGCGTGGCGAGCAGGGAATTCTTCTCATCTTTGGCGCAGAACATGCGCTGGGCGATGTAGCCTCCGCCGCCGGGCTCAGCTCCGGGATACCAGGTGGCCCACCAGTTGAGCGAAATATAAACCAGGAAGGTGATCATCGGCATCCAGGCGGAATCGAGGTCGGGGATGAAGCTGAGGACGCTGCCCTGATTGCCTCGGGTGGCGTCGATGGCGAGAAGCTTCGTCTTCATTTGATCGATGCCGCCGACCGCCCTCACCGCGAAAACCGCAAGCGCAATCACCATCGACATTTTGATGACGAACTGAAACATATCGGTGACCAGGACGCCCCACAGTCCGGACAGAGTGGAGATCGCCGCGGTGAGCGCGATCATGCCGATGACGATTCCCAGCGCCTGGAGTTTCGTGATGCCGAGAATCAGCATCAGGATATCGACCATCGCTTTATTGACCCAACCGAGGATGATGCAATTAATCGGGATGCCGAGATACAGGGCTCGGAAGCCGCGCAGAAAGGCGGCGGGACGGCCGGAGTAGCGGATTTCGGCGAATTCGACATCGGTCATGACGCCGGATCGGCGCCAGAGACGGGCATAGAAAAAGACCGTCATCATGCCGCTGGCGACGAAGCACCACCACAGCCAGTTGCCGGCAATGCCTCCTTTCGCAACCATGCCGGTGACGGCAAGAGGAGTGTCGGCGGCGAATGTGGTCGCGACCATCGAAGTACCCGCGAGCCACCAGGGAACGTTGCGGCCGGAGAGAAAAAATTCGTTGACGCTGGAGCCGGCGCGGGACTTGTAATAAAATCCGATGGCGATGTTGAAGGCGAAATAGAGGGCGACGACGGTCCAGTCGAGGGGAGTGAGTTGCACTAGGGAGCATTGTAGCGCGCGCCTCCAGGCGTGCCGCGTCGACATTCGTGTCGACGTGTCTTAAACCCCCATCGACGTTGAGATTTTGTTACCGCAAATCCCCGCCCTGACGGGACGGGGTTATAACCCTGGGGTCACGCTGAGGATCAGCTGTTTCTTACTAACGATTTTTGATATCTTCAATAGCGCTAGAGGATCGCCATGAATATTACACTTACGATCAACGGGAAGACGCAGTCCCACGAGGTGGAGCCCCGGCTGCTCCTGATTCATTATTTGCGTGAAGTCGTCGGCCTTACCGGGCCTCATGTGGGATGCGAGACGTCGCTGTGCGGCGCTTGCAATGTGGAGCTCGACGGGAAGGCCGTGAAGAGCTGCACCATGTTCGCGGTACAGGCCGATGGGGCGAGCATCACCACGATTGAGGGGCTCGCCGTCGATGGGAAATTGCACGCCATGCAGGAGGCGTTCTGGAATGAGCACGGGGCGCAATGCGGGTTCTGCACGCCGGGCATGATCATCGCTTCGAAGCAGATTCTGGATCGCAATCCGCATCCGACGGATGAGGAAATCCGCATGGGACTTGAAGGAAATGTGTGCCGCTGCACCGGCTATCAACACATCGTGAACGCGGTGCGGGCCGCGGCGGCGAAGGCGGGGGCATAACCATGGCGACTACGATTGCAAAACCGGACCTGCTGGTGGGCAAGAGGCTGCGGCGGCGCGAGGATCCGCGGCTGATTACCGGCACCGCGACTTATGTCGACGATATGAAGATGCCGGGAATGTTGTACGCGGTGATCGTGCGGAGTCCGCATGCGGCGGCGGCGATCAAATCGATGGATATTTCGAAGGCGGTGGCGCATCCGGGAGTGGCCGCGGTGTTCACGGGCAAGGATACGGAAAAGGTGGGGCCGGTGCCGTGCGGCGCGTCGCTGCCGGGGCTCAGAGTGCCTCATCATTACATTCTGGCGCCGGAGCGTGTGTACTTCGTGGGGCATCCGGTCGCGGTGGTGGTGGCGACGGATCGCTACATCGCGAAAGACGCCGCAGACCTGATTGAGATCGATTGGGACGTGCAGGACGCGGTGGCCGATCCGGAGAAAGCGATCGCCGATGGGGCGACGCCGGTGCATCCAGAATGGCCGGATAACAAGGCGTTCACGTATCACCAGGAAGGCGGTGACGTGGATAAAGCGTTCGCCGAGGCTGAGGTGATCGTGAAGCAGCGCATCACCAGTCAGAGGCTGGTTCCGATGGCGATGGAAGGCCGCGGCGTGGTTGCGGAGTGGCGCGCGGCGGACCGGCAATTGAATTTATATTCGTCGACGCAGATTCCGCATTTGATGCGGACCCTGGTTGCGCAGATGCTGGGCCTGGAAGAAAATCGGCTGCGGGTGGTGACGCCGGAGGTCGGCGGAGGCTTCGGCAGCAAGCTGAATGTGTACGCCGAAGAGGCGCTGATGGGCTTCGTGGCGATGAAGCTGGGCAAGCCTGTGAAGTGGATCGAATCGCGGCGCGAGAATTTTTTGTGCACGATTCATGGGCGCGGCCACGTGGATTATTACGAGCTTGCGGCCAAGAAGGACGGCACGATTACCGCGATCAAGCTGCTGATCATTCAGGATCTGGGCGCGTATCATCAACTGCTGACGCCGGCGATTCCGACGCTGAGCGTGTTGATGATGCCGGGGCTTTATAAGACCGCGAATATCCGCGCCGATATTATCGGAGCCTTTACCAACTGCGTGCCGACCGACGCTTATCGAGGCGCTGGAAGGCCGGAGGCGACGCACGGAATCGAGCGCATGGTGGATATTCTGGCGGCGGAGCTCAAGATGGATCCGGCGGAGATCCGGCTCAAAAACTTCATTCAGAAGGAAGATTTTCCGTTTCCGACGGCAACCGGTTTGACTTACGATACCGGCGATTATTCGCTGCCTCTGAAGAAAGCCATGGATATGGCGGATTACAAAAAACTGCGGGAGCAGCAGGCGGAGAAGCGAAAAAAAGGCGAGTTGATGGGGATCGGCATCTCGACTTACGGAGAGATTTGCGCCTTTGGTCCTTCGCCGGCAACGCCCGCGGGTGGGTGGGAAAGCGCGACGGTGAAGATCGATCCGTCGGGCAAGGTTACGGTGATGACCGGCGCTTCGCCGCATGGACAGGGCGAAGAGACGACCTTCGCGCAGATCGCCGCGGATGAGCTGGGCGTGGATATCGACGACATCCTGGTGCTGCACGGCGATACGGCGATCGTGCAGTATGGGATCGGCACGTTCGGCAGCCGCGGCACCGCGGTCGGCGGCACGGCGCTCTATTTCGCGTGCCAGGATTTGAAGGCGAAGATCAAGAAGTTCGGAGCATTTTTGCTGGGGTCGGATGATGTGACTTTTTCTGGCGGCCAGGTGACGTGCAACAAAACCGGGGCTACGAAAAGCTTGCAGGAGATCGCGGGCGCAACCTATCGCGCGATGTCTCTGCCGGCCAACACGGAGCCGGGATTGTTTGCGACACATTTCTGGGAGCCTCCGAATTTCACGTTTCCATTCGGAGCGCATCTGGTGGTGTCGGAGATCGATAAGGAGACGGGCGACATCAAGATACTCCGGTACATCGCGATCGACGATTGCGGAAATATTTTGAACCCTCTGATTGTCGACGGACAGGTGCATGGGGGCGTCGCGCAGGGGCTGGGACAGGCCTTGTGGGAAGAAGCGGTGTACGACGAGAGCGGCCAGCTGGTGACCGGCGAGCTGACGGATTACGTGGTGCCGCGCGCGCACATGATGCCGTGGATCGAGAGCGATCACACCACGACGCCGACGCCGGTGAATCCTCTGGGCGTGAAGGGGGTGGGGGAAGCGGGAACGATCGGCTGCTCGCCCGCGATGGTGAATTCGGTGGTGGATGCGTTGTCGCCTCTGGGCGTGACGCACATCGATATGCCGATGACGCCCGAGAAAATTTGGCGGCTTGTAAAGGCCGCGGGAGCACAAGCATGATTTCGCAGACGTTTGAGTATTCTGCGCCTAAGACTTTGGACGAGGCGCTCGCGCTTCTGGCGGATGGGGCGAAGCCTTTATCGGGCGGGATGAGTTTGATTCCGATGATGAAGCTGCGGCTCGCCGCGCCGGATCGCCTGGTGGACCTGGGGCGGTTGAAGGACCTCAATTATATTCGCGAAGAAGGCGGCATGCTGCACATCGGCGCGCTGGCGACGCACCACGAAGTTACGATGTCCGAATTGGTGCGGGCGAAATGCCCCTTACTCGCGCAGACCGCGGGAGGCGTGGGCGATCCGCAGGTTCGCAATCGGGGAACCATCGGGGGGAGCGTCGCGCACGCGGATCCTTCGGCGGATTACCCGGCGGCTTTGCAGGCGCTCGAAGCGAAGTTCGTGCTGAAAGGCGCGAAATCGGAGCGAACGGTGGCGGCTGCGGACTTTTTTCTGGATAGCTTTATGACGGCGCTCGAGCCTGGCGAGATTGTTAGCGAGGTGATTGTGCCGGTGGAAACGGGCGGGACGTTTTACGAAAAAATCGTGCAGAAGGCGAGCGGATTCGCCATCGTCGGTATCGCGATCCGGATCAAAAAGAGCGGCGGGAAAATTGAGTGGGCGCGCATTGGGGTGACCGGTTTATCGAATCACGCTTATCGCGCGACGGCGGTGGAGAAGGCGCTCGAAGGGAAGGCCGGCACAGCGGAAGAGGTGCAACATGCGGCGGCGGAGATCGCGCAGGGTGTCGACGCGAACTCGGACTTGCATGCATCGGCGGAGTATCGAAAACACCTGGCGGTGATTCATGCAACGCGGGCGATCATGCTGGTGCTCGGGAGGCTCGGGTGAAGATTTCGGGGTCGCAGACGCTGGCTGCTCCGCCTGAGAAAGTGTACGCGATGATGCAGGACCCGGAGGTGTTGACGCGCGCGATTCCGGGCTGCGAGAGCCTTGAAAAAATCGGGCCGGACGAGTATCGCATGAAGATGAAGATGGCGCTGGCGAGTTTTTCGGGCGCCTTTGAGGGGAAGGTGCGGATTACCGAACAGGCTCCGCCCGCGAGTTTCCGGCTGACGGTGGAGGGATCGGGGAAGCTGGGTTTTATGAAGGGCGGTGGGTTGCTGAAGCTGACACCCGCGCCTGAGGGGACGGAGGTTTCCTATGAAGGAGACGCGCAGGTGGGCGGGACTATTGCGGCAGTGGGGCAGAGGCTGATCGACGGCACGGCCAAAATGATGATTAAACGTTTTTTCGATAAATTGTCGGAACAGGCGGCGGGATAATTACGCGGGGAAGAGGACTTTACTGAACCAGAATTCTTCGAGGGACCGTCCCAACTCCAGCAGTTTATCCAGGTCGAGCGGCTTCGGCACGTAGCAGTTGGCATGCAGATCGTAGGCCTGTCGAACGTCTTCGGCGCTGGTGGAGGTGGAGAGTACGATCACCGGAATTCGCCGCAACAGAGGATCGTTCTTGATTTCAGCGAGTACTTCGCGGCCGTCCTTTCGGGGAAGGTTCAAATCCAGCAGGATGAGTGCCGGACGTGGACTTTTGGCATAAACTCCTTCACGGCGCAGATAGGCCATGGCCTGTTCACCATCGCGGGTAACATTTAAGTTCTTCGAAAGGCTGCCTTGCTTGAACGCCTCCTCCATCAAGCGGATATCGCCCTCATTATCTTCGACGACGAGAATCTCGACACTCTTACTAATGGTGATTCCTGAAATCGGCATGGTGTGCGCGCGATCAATAGTGACCGCCCGACCCGCTTCCTCTCATGGGTGGCACATAAGATCCCGCATTAATTGAGAAATAAAAACTGGATCCGGTTCCAGGCTGGGACTCTACCCATATTTTTCCTCCATGCCGTTCTACGATTTTCTTGGCGATCGACAATCCGATTCCCGACCCGGAGTATTCCTCAATAGGGTGCAGACGCTCGAAGATTTGAAAGATCCGGTCCTGGTGGCGCGCTTCGATGCCGATGCCGTGGTCCCGGACTGAGAACACCCAATCGGAACCCTCTCTGCGGGCGGAGATATTTACGGATGGCGGAGCGTCCTTGTGAAATTTAATGGCGTTGGCAATGAGGTTTTGAAACACCTGGGTCAGCAGGACGGGATCGACCACCAGTTCGGGCAGAGGGTCGACCGTGATGCTGGCCTCCGCTTCATCAATCGCTGTTTTGAGATTGTGAAGCGCGGCAGAGACCAGAGCGCCGCCTTCGGCCATCTGAGGTTTGGGAGTGCATCCGCCGGCGCGGGAAAGTTCCAGCAGGCCCTGGATCATGGCTTTCATTCGTTTGGCTCCATCGACGGCAAAGGCGATGAACTCCCTTCCTTCCTCGTCCAAAAGAGCCGCATAGCGGCGCTCAATGAGTTGGAGGTAACTCGCCACCATGCGCAGAGGCTCCTGGAGGTCATGGGAGGCAATTCTGGCGAACTGCTCCAATTCCACGATGGAGCGGCGTAGATTTTCATTGGCGCGTTCCAGGTCGCCGGCGGCTTTCTTGCGCTCGGAGATATCGCTGACCATCCCGAAGGCGAGGGGGCCTTCCGGGGTATCCACATGGCTGAGTCCGACCTCGATGGGGAATTCCGTGCCATCTTTGCGGCGGCCGGACAGGGCCGCACCGTCGGCGAAAAAACGATCGCGATCGGATATGTAATCGGCGTGAAAGCGTTCCGGCAGCAGCAGTTGGAATTCGTGGCCCAGCAGCTCTATTCGCGAGTAGCCGAACATCTGCTCCGTGCGCTGGTTGAGCAGCGCGATGCAGCCGTTGTCCCACAGGGCAAGAATGGCCTGGGACGCGCCTTCAAAGCACACGCGCAGCTTGTCCTCGCTCACCAGCAATTGCGCCTGGAGAAGCAACTTAAGTTTCTCCTCCGCGACCCGGCGGCCCTCCCTTTCTCCACTCAGCGAATCCTGGAATAGAGCGAGTTCACTCGGCAACGCCATTTTGAGTATCATGGGCGCCATCCGGTACGCTGCGATCGCGGCGATAACCGACGCGACCGCGGTGAGCGCTTTCAGAGAGCCCTCCATCCAGGAGTTGGAATGCCAGACATTCCAAACCAGCAGCAGATGTGTGAACCCGGAGGTTCCCATGAAAATCGCGAAGATCATCATGGGCCGGCGCAGCGCCGGGCCGGAGCGTTTGCGGACGAAGTAACTCAGGGTAAACGGGATGAACAGATAGGCGGCGGCGATCAGCGAGTCTGAAACAACGTTGAGCCACAGCAAGGAGAAAGGCCGGACAAGGGCTTGCCCACCATGCGTGAGGAGGTCGACCACTGAAGAAAGTGCGATTCGCGCAGGAGCATTCTCATAAGAAAACAAATACTTACAAAGGAATATTTCCGTGCTTTTTACGCGGCATCGTATCCACCTTCGTGGCTAGCAGGCGTAGCGCTCGGATAACTCTGGGGCGAGTCTGGCGCGGTTCGATCACGTCATCGAGGAAGCCGTGCTCGGCGGCTACAAAAGGATTGGCGAATCGTTCTTTAAATTCCTCGGTCTTGGCGCGGCGGACGGCGTCGGGGTCCTGGGCGCCGGTCAATTCGCGGCGGTAGACGATGTTGACGGCTCCTTCGGGTCCCATAACGGCAATTTCTGCGGTGGGCCACGCGAGGTTCACATCGGTTCGGAGATGCTTGGATCCCATCACGCAGTAGGCCCCACCATAGGCCTTACGAGTAATGACGGTGATTTTGGGGACGGTAGCCTCGGCGTAGGCGTAAAGGAGTTTTGCGCCGTGACGAATAATGCCTCCGAATTCCTGGGCGGTGCCGGGGAGGAAGCCGGGGACGTCTTCAAACGTCAGGATGGGAATATTAAAGGCGTCGCAGAAGCGGACGAAGCGGGCGCCCTTGGTGGAGGAATCGATATCGAGGCACCCGGCGAGGAATGCCGGCTGATTGGCGACGATGCCGACGGTGCGTCCGTCCATGCGGGAGAAGCCGATGACGATATTGCGGGCCCAGTGTTCCTGCACTTCGAAAAAATCGCCATGGTCGACGATGCGGTGAATCACATCCTTAATATCGTAGGGCTGGTTGGATTCGGAGGGCACGATGGAATCGAGCTCGACATCCTGACGGTCAATGGAGTCGCCGGAGGGATGCATGGGGCCGTCGTCGCGATTATTTTGCGGCAGGTAGGACATCAGCGCGCGGATCATTTGCAGGCATTCGGTGTCGTTGTGCGCCAGAAAGTGCGCGACTCCGCTGGTCGAATTGTGGGTGGTCGCGCCGCCGAGCGTTTCCTTGGTCACGTCTTCATGGGTGACGGTTTTGATGACGTCGGGTCCGGTGACGAACATGTAGCTGGTTTTATCGACCATGAACACGAAGTCGGTGAGGGCGGGGGAGTAGACGGCTCCTCCGGCACAAGGTCCCATGATGGCGGAGATTTGGGGGATGACCCCGCTCGATAGAGTGTTGCGAAGGAAGATATCGGCGTAGCCACCGAGGGAGACGACGCCTTCCTGAATGCGCGCGCCTCCGGAATCGTTGAGGCCGATGACGGGGGCTCCGGTTTTGAGCGCGAGGTCCATGATCTTGACGATTTTCTTGGCGTTGGTTTCAGAGAGCGAGCCTCCGAAGACGGTGAAGTCCTGCGCGAAGACGTAAGCGGGGCGGCCGTGGATCAGGCCGTAGCCGGTGACGAATCCATCGCCATCGACGATCTGTTCCTCCATGCCGAAGTCGCGGGAGCGGTGGCGGACGAGTTTGTCGAGCTCTTCGAAGCTGCCTTCGTCGAGCAGGAGGTCGATGCGCTCGCGGGCGCCGAGCTTTCCTTCTTTATGCTGGCGCTCGCGGCGTTCTTCACCTCCGCCGGCGTCGGCGTTGGCGTGGCGGCGGCGAAGTTCGCTTACTGGATCAAAGACACGATCGGACATAAGAGACTAGGGTAACGCTTCTGCCGGAGCGTGCTACAAAGGGCGATAAACGGAATCCATTTTTGGACCGTGGACGGTGACGATGCGAATGCCTGAAGGGTCGGGACCCAGGGGCTTGCCTACGGGACCGGTGGTGGTGACATGAAAATTGGGAGCTTCGCCCGCGGCGTTGCGATGGTAGTGGCCGGCGAAACAATATTCCACGTGATATTGGTCGAATAGCTGAAGGTATTTGGTGCGCGGCCCCAGGGGAATGTTGAAATAATCGTCCGGTTCGTCGGGATCTTTCAGGAACCAGGGGATGTGCTGAAAAATTGCTACGCGAGTGCCGGGCGTGATTTTGCGGAGCTCGGCTTCGAGCCACTGATGCTGCTTCTCAGCTTCGGCGGGAGCGCCCTTGGGATGCTGAATTAAACTTGAATTTAGAACTATGCCTAGAAAATCATGATGACGAAAGACGTAATAATCGGGTCCGAATATCTTGCGATAGGCGGCGAGGGATTCAGGCGTAGGCTCATTGCCGACGTCGTGATTTCCGGCGACGTTGTGCAAAGGGATTGACGGGTCGAGTTGCTTCGCGATGCGCTGATACTCGGCGATCTGTTGCGCGTTGCCTGCCTGGTTGACGAGGTCGCCGCAAACGACGACGAAGGCGGGTTTCAGACGATTGGCTTGGGCGATGGCGAGGCTGAAATTGGTGGTTTCCTGAGTAAAATTGCGATTTTCGGCGAACATGCCGAACTGCGGATCGGACATTTGTACGAACGTGAAGTCGGCGGATGAGGCGAAGGCGGCGCAGCCGATCAGGGTTAGGAGAAGCTTCATTTTCAACCAGCATGTTAGCATCGAGTAGACATGGCAGCGAAGATCACCATCAACAATAACGGTTCAATCAGGATTGAAGGCGAGTTTTCTATCTACGATCAGGAAGGCAAGCCGTTCGACCTGGCGGGGCGCACCACCATCGGACTGTGCCGCTGCGGACAATCGGAGAACAAACCGTTCTGCGATGGATCGCACAATCGGACGGGGTTCCAATCGATGTGTCCGGCCCGGGAACTTCCTCCGCCGAAGCCAAAACTGTAAGAGAGTTCTTGGCGGTTTGCGCACGGCTAAAGAAAAGGCAAAACGGCTCATAGTCTGACGTCCGTAGCAATACGGATATTCCCTGCCAGGGTAATTTCGAGACAAACAACCTCCTCAGGCTACAAGATTCAAAACGAGAAAATCCTAAATCGATACAAAGGTTTAGGGGTGGAAGCACCCTGTCACGGGTGACGTGTATCCCAAGGAGGGATTTAATGACTGACAAGAAATTTCTGGTTCCCGTTCTGGCTTTGGTTGCGTTTGGGCTGCCGGCTGTGGCGAGTGTGACGACGTATTGCAGCAATGCTTCGCCTACTTGCACGAATTCATCAGGCTCCTTCGACAGCTCGGGATTGTTGGCGATTGATTTCACCAGCGCGGCGATCGTGAGCAATAGTTTCACGGATTCCGTGAGTGGCACGGCCTTTTTCGACTACTTAGGAGGCACGATGGGAGATGCGTCTGATGCGCTCACAGACACCGGATTTCAGATTCATCTACCGGCCAATACCCTGGTGTTCGCGCTCGACGTTGGGGCGGGCAGTGCCACAACATACATCGTTTCCTTCAACACCGATTCCAACAGTACGTTCACCAATTTGACTCTCACCGCCGACGGATCCCCCGATCTGTTCGCAGCGGTCAGCACGACCCCAATCACGAATTTGACCGTTTATCGCTCCTCTGCCGCGGCGCTCACTATCACCAACTTTGAACTTCAGGGGACGGCACCATCGGACACCCCCGAGGTTGGGACGCTGCTGCTTATCGGGGTGGGGCTTCTGGCCATGCGGTGGATGCGACGGTGGCAACCGCGCCCGTTCCGGGCGTTACGGACCGCCTGCTGACCTCGGCAGCGTAGAGCAGACACGTCGACACGAGTGTCGACGCGGCACGCAAAGTGCGTGCGCCACCAGAGGGGCTGCGAGGGAGGGGTTTCACCGGGAGGCTACTAAACGGGGGACCGTGCCGACGATGTCGACGGGGAGCAATGCGGCGCTCTCGAGTGTTTTGCCAGAGAACACTACCTCCG
Source organism: Bryobacterales bacterium (assembly GCA_963698105.1). Classification (GTDB taxonomy): domain Bacteria; phylum Acidobacteriota; class Terriglobia; order Bryobacterales; family Bryobacteraceae; genus Palsa-187. The sequence continues at coordinate 437,163 of CAVOPN010000009.1, read as the reverse complement.
CGAGGGCGCCGTGCTGCGTTTCTTTTCTCTGGAACTGATCGAAGACCAGGTTGCCGAGGGAGTAAAAGATCACGCCGTTATCGCGGCATTCCCAGGGTTGAGTGACGTGCGGATGATGGCCGGCTACAACCGTGGCGCCGGCATCGAGTGCGGCGTGGGCGAAGGCGATCTGCTGGGAATTCGGATGGGACCGATACTCGACGCCGGCGTGCATGGAGACGATGACGACGTCGGAACGCTTCAAAAGGGCGGCCACGTCGGACTGCATGGAGGGAATGTCCATAGTGGCGATGCGGTCGTCGACATCCTTATGATTGCCGTTCGATTGATCGAAGGTGTAGGCGAGGAAACCGAAGCCGAGGCCGTTGCGTTCAAGAATCGTGCCAGCGTGGGCGGCCTCAGGAGTGGGCGCGGACCCGACGGCCGCGATGCCGTGCTGGTTCAGCCAGGAGAGGGTGAAGTCGACGCCATAGCGGTCGCAATCGCGGGCGTGGTTATTGGCGGTGGAGACGATGGAGACTCCGGCGGTCTGAAGGGCGGCGACCATTTCAGGTTCGGCTTTGAAGATCATGCCGTGTTCCATTAAACGGCCGCGATCGGAGAAAGGAGCTTCGAGGTTGACGAAGGCGATATCGGCGGAGCGCAGGACGGGCGCGAGATCGCGCAGAGGCGACGCCGGATCGTGGCGGGCGCGCGCCAGACGAGCGACGTGGCGCGAGAGCATGACATCGCCGCCGAGTAGAAGGCGGGTTCGTTTCGGGGGCGGGATTGCGGGAACGACTTCCTGCGCGGCGCGGCGGAACGGAATCGCGGCGAGCACGGGAAGCAGCGCTCGTCGCGAGAGAATCACTTTCTTATATTAGCCGCAGCCGCGGGATCGAGGAACCAGGCGACCGGGCCTCCATCGCGTTCGGTCAACTGGCAGGGGAATTTTTTGGGATCGTGCGGGCCGTAGAGGACGTCGAACAGGGGCTGAGCCTTGTCGGCGCCGGTAACCAGCAGCACGGTGTGTTTCGCGGCGAGAAGAACCGAGGGCAGCAACGTTACGCGATGCGAGTTCAGTTTTTCGACGTAGACGGCGGCGGTCAGATGGTCACGATCCTCAATGAGCCGCTCGCCTGGAAACAGGCTGGCCGTGTGCGCGTCGGGGCCCATGCCGCGATGGATCACGTCGAAATGGGGGACACCTTCGCCGAAGACCAGGCGCAATTCGTCCGCGTAGATTTCGGCGGCGTCTTCGGGATCGCGTTCGGTTTGGACGCGATGGATATTGGATGCGGGAAATTTCGCAGGCGCGAGCCAGGCGTCGTTGGCGAGTTTGAAATTGCTTTGCGAATCGGTCGGGGGGACGCAGCGCTCATCGACCCAGAATAACTGGACGCGATTCCAGTCGAACGCGGCGGTCGCGAAAATTTCGAACATGGGCTTGGGAGAAGAGCCGCCGGAGATGGCGAGCGTCGACCGCGGCGATCCGTTCAGATATTCGAGGATTTGCGCGGCACAATGTTCGGCGGCGTCGCGGGAATCTTTAAAGACGCGCAGATCGCTCATGCGAGCACCTTCGCGAACACCGGGTCGGGGCCGAGAATCGAGAGTTCTTCGCCCACCAGGACTTCCTCCGATAGCAGCGGCATCTTCGATTTACGAACGTTTCCGCCGACATGGACTTCGAGAGTGGTCTGATCGGGGCGGGTGATATTTACTTCGGAATCGCCCGAAAGCACGATCGACCGCAGGCCGCGCGGACCATCAGCGGCACGCTCAAGCTCGATATGTGCGTCCGGCAGCGCGCGTTCCAGCCACGCGGCGAAATAAATCGAACTGGGCGAGGGGACGTCGCCTCCGTAGAAAATCCGCGCGGACTTGATGCCGGTGGCGGTTCCTTCATCGAACAGGCTGGCCAGCAATTCGCGTAAGCCGGTGAGCTTGGTCCACGCGAGATCGGCCACCAAGCGGCCTTGCTTGTACAGATCGCGAATGATGCCGAAGGCGGCCTTGGGATCTTCGGCGGTGGCGCTATCGACGATCATTTTCTGAACCAGAGGCAGCAGCGGACTGAAGGCATTCTCCGAAAAGACGCGGGGCCCGCGGCACCAGAGAACGGCCGGAAGATCAGAAACGACCAAGGGCAGCAGCAGCTGGGCGACATGGTTCAACTCCGTTACCCCGGCGGAGATTTCGATGCCTTCGGCGCATATTTGCTGATGCTTGCCGAAGGGCATCCAGCACTGCGAAAACACCTGCGCATCGAGCCCCGGTTTTTCGTTGAGGCGCAGAACGATGGCGCGGGCCGGATGATTATGCATCAGGACGCCAAGCGTGTGACGCAATTCCTGGCAATCGGCTTCGCTTTCCGCGGCGACGATCAGAGTCATGCCGCAGGCGCGGAGCACGCCGCCTGAAACTTCGGCGTTGCGGCCCAGGTCGCTCCACAGATTTCGCAAATCCTTGAGGATTTTTTCGGGCTCAAGGACAGTTGGCATCTAGGCGTTCCTCCATTTGTGTCCGTTACGGGCGAGCATGGCGTCGCTTTCCGCGGGTCCCCAGGTGCCGGGGTCGTAGTTCGGAAAATCGAACACGCGTTCGGTCCAGGAATCGAGAATCGGCGTGACGGCCTGCCAGCTTGCTTCGACCATATCCTGGCGGGTATAGAGCGTAGGATCGCCGATCATCACGTCCATCAATAGAGTTTCGTAGGCGGAAGGCGATCGTTCGCCGAAGCTCGATCCATAATTGAAGTCCATCGAAACGGGGCGCAGGCGCATTCCCGCGCCGGGATATTTCGACAAAAATCGCAAGGAAATGCCCTCTTCCGGCTGAATGCGCAGGATCAGCAGGTTGGGGCGCGGAGGACGTCCATCTTCGGAACTGAACAGCGTGTGCGGCGCGCTATTGAACTGGATCGCGATGTCGGTGGTACGCTTGGCCAGTTTTTTACCGCTGCGAATATAGAAAGGGATCCCTGCCCAGCGCCAGTTATCGATGAAGAATGTGGCGGCTGCGAAAGTGTTGGTTTGCGAATTGGGATCGACGCCTTTTTCCTCACGGAAGCCGCGGTACTGGCCGGCGACGGCGTGAAGATGCACCTCGTCGGGCTTCATGATCTTCACCGACCGCAGGAGTTTCGCGCGCTCATCGCGCATCGCGTTGGGTTCGAATACCGCGGGGGGCTCCATGGCCACGGTCGCCATCACTTGTAACAGATGATTCTGAATCATGTCGCGCAACGCGCCCGCTTCCTGATAATACGCGCCGCGGCCTTCGACGCCGATCGATTCGGCGGCGGTGATCTGCACGTGATTCACATAGCGGCGGTTCCACAAGGGCTCGAAAATTCCGTTGCCGAAGCGGAAGGCGATGATGTTCTGTACCGTTTCCTTACCCAGGTAATGGTCGATGCGGAAAACCGCTTCTTCGGGAAACACGCTATGGACGCGGGCGTTCAGCGCGCGGGCGCTTTCAAGGTCGTGGCCGAACGGCTTCTCAATCACCACGCGATGCCAGCCCTTTTCCGTGCTGCGGCCCATGCCCGCCGCGCCGATCGCTTCCACCACCGGACCGTAGTAGCTCGGCTGGGTGGAAAGATAATAGAGGACGTTGGGACGGTTCAATTCGTCCAGTTTCTTTTTGAGCTCGGCGTAAAGTTTGGGGTCGTTCAAATCGCCTGCAAGATAGAAAATATTGCGCGCGAAGTTGTTCCAGAGCTCTTCATCGAAAGGCGAATCTTCCAGGAATTCTTTCACGGACTCGTGCATCTTTTCGCGAAATTCGTCATCGGTCATCGGGGTGCGCGAGTTGCCGACGATGGCGAAAGAATCGGGCAGACGGCGCTCATAGGCAAGCCGGTAGAGAGCGGGCAGGAGCTTTCGTTTGGTGAGATCGCCATTGGCTCCGAAGATGACGATGGCGCATTCGGGTACCCGCCGATCGAAGCGCAGAGGATCTGCAAAAGGATTATGGGAGGCCACTCGCTTTTCAACATACCATGCTAAGATCGGGTTGAATTTCATGCCGAAAAAAGTCCTGGCCGTGATTGAGGACCTGTTTTTTACCGTCAAGATTAATGAGGCCGCGAAGCATGCGGGGTTGGCCGCGGAGTTCGTCAAAAGTGAGATTGACGCGCTGGAACGGGCGAAATCGCAGCCCGCGGTGATCGTGATCGACCTGAACTGTGCGTCGATCGATCCTTTGCGATTGATCGCGGATTTGAAAGCGTCGCCGGAGCTGAAAGAGATCAATGTGCTGGGGTTCGTTTCTCATGTGCAGGGCGAATTGAAGAAGAAGGCTCAGGAAGCGGGTTGCAACATGGTGCTGCCACGGTCGGCTTTCTCGCAGAACATGCAGCAGATTTTCAAGCGCTACGCGGGTTGATCTGGCTTACGAATCGCACGGACGATGGTACCGGGCGCTGCAGCCGCCCGCCCCTCTTATTCGCAATCCCGCGGAGCCGCTGGACTTTCCTTTAGGCCGATATAACTTGTACGTCGGCGGGGCGGGCGCGAGGCCTGACGGCTATATAAATCTGGATATTTTCGCAGTGCCGGGAGTCGATGTGGCGGCGAGCGTCGAGCTGCTGCCGTTTCCCTCCGCGACGTTTGCGCGGATCGAGTGCGACGCGGTGCTGGAGCATGTTTGCGATCCAGTACTTTCCATGCGCGAGATGATCCGAGTGCTTGAGCCCGGCGGATATCTGCACGTGGTGACTCCGTTCTGCCATCCGTTTCATGAGTATCCTCGGGATTTCCGGCGCTTTAGTCTCGACGGGCTAAAACAGCTTGCAGGGGCGGATCTGGAAGTGGTCGCGGAGGGATGGAGAACCGGGCCGACGGCTACTATGCTGGTGTTCACTTTGGAGTATGTGAAGTTGTGGTTGCCGTGGCGGGGCTGGCGGATTGTGGCGCACGGAGTGTTGGGCTGGTTGTTATTTCCGCTGCGGTATCTGGATTTGTTGTTTTTTCGGTCCGCTCGCGTGGGTGCTATCGGCAATCACTGTTATATCTGGTTTCGGAAGCCACGGTAGTTTAGTGGTTCTCAAATCCCATCAGTCATGTGGCGCACGCACTCATGCGTGCCGTGTCGAGACTCGTCTCGACACCGTCCAGGCATCGACACGATTGTCGATGCGGCACGCATGAGTGCGTGCGCCACGGGAGAATTCAATGTTGCACCCAATGTCGACTCGACGGGGATGGGGTTATATGCCCCCCCTGCGTCAGCCTGAGTCCGTTAACGCCGGCCGACGGAGACCTCCATGAATTTTCTGGGCGGTTGGGTGCCGATGGTAATTTCGTGGCTCTCGGTCCAATTGCCTTTTTCGTCGATGCGCATAGTGGCGCTCGTTCGATATTGGCCTAGCGAAAAGCCCCAGGTCATGCCCTGGAGGTCCGCGAGCAGGTTTACGTCGGTTTCGAGAAAACGGCCGTCGTTGAAGGCGCGCATGTGATATTTTCCCGATTCGTCGTCGTAGGAGATGATACCGAGAGCTTGTGTAATCCCTGTGCCTTCGATTTCGAGCAGGAGTCCGCCAAGCTTGTAGTGGGCGTCCTCGGTCTGGGTTACGGCTGCCCATTCACCTGATGGACGCAGCTGGCGGCCCTCGCCGGACCATTTACCCACCAGGAATTCGAGCTTCGTCATTGCTGCGCGCTGCGCGTTTAGATCCGGGGTAAAGGACATAATGCAGAACAATAATGAAAGCATGTTATCTTACCGCGACGGTTATGCCGCTTTGGCTGGGTACGCCGCCGACGGAGATTATTAGGGGTTGCGGGCCGGTCAGGCCGGTGGGAACGGTGAGGTTGACTTGCATGACGCCGTTTAATTCGGAGGGTGCGGGGCCGGAGTAAACGACGTTCGCGGTCATGCCTCCGATGGTGGCGGATACGGGCAGCGTCTGATTGCCGGCAGCGGGAGCGACGGCGCCGTCGGTGGCTCCGCCGGCGATGGTCCCTCCGCCGGTGGCGAGCACTGCAACGACGCTGCCGGCTGCTGCTGGGTTGGTCGCCGTGTTCAGAGAGTAGTCGTTGTTGAGCACAATGCCCGGTCCTGCGCCGGACGCGTTGGCCGTGAAGATTCCGGGGGCGGACTGAACCACTGGCACCGTGACACTATTCGACGCGACGCCGTTGTACACGTATTCGACCACGGTCTGCTGCTTGCCCGATACCTCATAAGGAACGATCGCGCTGGTCTGTCCGGCTAGCGCGTAGATCAGCGGCGCTGGTACGCCGTCGAAAAATACTTGCGTGCCTGACAGGTTGTTCGAAACCAGACCATTGCTATCGATCTGCGCTCCGACCAACGTTCCCGGGCCGAGGTCGGCTTGAAAGATCGCGACCAGTTCACCGGGTGCGACGGCGCCGCCCTGATAGCTTGCGGCGTTCACGATGTTCGCCGAATTCAGAACGGGCGGCACTGTTTGGAGGGTGTTGACCAGCGAAGTGAACGCGGGCTTCGGCTGATAGTTCCCATCGAAAGGAAGGGCCGCGCCGAAGCCAGGATAGGAGCCCGGAATCCAGGAATGCTTGTCGGTGAATCCCCAGGTTTGAAACGCGGTGCAACCCGGATTTTGGAGGCACACAGTGAGGATGCGGTGATACGTCGCGGCCTGCGCCTGAAGATTCGCCCCCGTCGCGTTGCCGCTCGAATCGACCGGAATGCGGACGTCCATCTCCGTGATGTGCACCTGCAATCCGAGCGCGGTCAGCTGCTGGATGTTCTGCGCGAGGCCCGTGCTCGAGGGGTAGCCGGAAGTATCGATGTGCATTTGAATGCCGATGCCGTTGATGGGCACGCCGCGCGTGACGAAGTCCTTGGCCATGGCGTACACGGCGTTAAACTTCGCGCCTGGGGCTTCGATGTTGTAGTCGTTGTAAAAGAGCAGGGCGTTGGGATCGGCGGCGCGGGCCCAGCGAAACGCCTGCTCGACGTAGCCGGTGCCGGTCAACCCGATGCCGGGCTGATCGTACCAGATGGAATCCTTCATGGCGGTTCCGGTGCCGGTCTGCGAGTCGCTGACGGCTTCATTGACGACGTCCCAGGCGAAGATTTGTCCTTTGTAATGGGCCATCACTGTGGTGATGTGGTTCTGAAGGGTCGCGGACATAGTAGCGGCGGTCGCGGTCTGCGCGAGCGTGTTGACCCACGCGGGATTGTAGACTTCCCAGCACAGATTGTGTCCGCGGACCTGCATCTGGTGGGCGTGGGCGAAAGTGACCAGCTCGTCGCCGGGCGCGAAGTTGTAGGTGTTTTGCAAGGGATGAATGGCGGCCCATTTCATATTGTTTTCGGGCTCCACCATGCTGTACTGGGTGCCGAGCGTGGAGGCGTATAGAGGGTCGGTGGTGAGTGGATCGGGATTGGCTTCGGAGGAGTCGGCGGCGGCGCCTATTAGTAATGCTCGTTGGGAGCCGGCTTGGCGGAGGGTTTGGGCGGGGAGGAGGGTGGCGAAAGCTAGGATCGGGAATAAGACAAGCATTCTTAACTGTTATATCTCGCAAAGGGGACTCTCGAAAATGTCCAGGCTGACCGCTCCCGGAGGTCGCGGCTCTGTAAGACGTTTTCGGCAGCGCATGGCGCCGCCCCACATTGTTACTTGGAGGTTTTTTTTACCCTTTCGTACTCGGCTATTAACTGCTTCGCGATCTTTTCCGCTACGTCCGCGCTCGCGCCGTGGAATTTTGCTCCGTTGCTTTCCTGCGTCGTCGACCACAATACGTCGCCGTCTTTATTTACCAGGCGGACGGTGGCCAGGGCTTCGTGTTTGCGCTCCTTTACTTCGCTGGAATCGCCTCCGCCGATGCTGCTGCCTACTGAACGCGCGCTTCTCGAACTGTTGCCGCCGCTCGCGCCGTTATAGCGCGAATCGGAGCTGACGCCTTCAGAATCGCTGGAGTTGCCCCGCATGCTTACGTTCTCTGACGATTTGAACTGATCGGTATAAATCAGATCCTCCGCCGCGCCGCGGAGGAAGGCGTCCGCCCGCTCCTGGTTCTCGGTGACTACGAATAGCCTCGAGTTTTGAAGCGCGGTAATGAGAAGGTCGCGCATCTGCGCCGCCGTTTCTCCGCCGGTCAACCGGTCGACGAAGACACGTTTGATCTTTGGAAGCTGATCGGACAGATCGTCTCCAAATAGCAACAGCAATAATAGAATGCTCATCCTCGGCCCGCCTTTCGCGCTTCTTCATCCTGATAGGTCACGCGCTGACCGGTGCGAGCTTCGAGGCTGGCGAGCGTGGCGCGGATGTCGTTCTTATCCACCCGAAATACCAGCGCTTGCTGCTTGCCGTCCTCATCCGTATAGCCGACCGTCAGGAAATGCTTCCGCTTTTTCACCAATAGAAATGCCGGGGAAATGATGATGGCCAAGTCCAGTCTGCGGCCCACCGTTTGCCCGTATTCGAGCAGATTAATCTTTTCGTACGCCACGCGCACGTTCGATTTTCGCGAATAAAAGGCGAAATAACGGGCGTCGTTCACAGCGATGGCCCCCGAAGCTCCGGCGGGGATTTGCGCCGCGGTTCCTCCGATATATTCGACTTTCGCCTGCCCCAGGGCGGCGCCGACGCCCAAAACCAGCAATAAAGACAGTTTCCGCACGAATATTAGTCGGCTGAACGTCGAACATTTCTCAACATTGCTATCCTGAAAATTCATGTTCCAGGAAGTCGTCGAGGCCGAGGGCCACCTGATCGATTCGCATCTGATGGAGCGCATCTTCGACACCGTGGTCGAATACAACGGCCGCTTTGAAGTCGAGGAATTCAGCGTCGGCAAGACCAACGCGGAGCCTTCGCATCTGCGCATGAAGGTGGAAACCGCGGCACCGGCCGACATGGAGCAGATGCTTTCTACACTGATCGCCCTGGGTTGCACTCCGGTCGACGCGGGGGATGCCGCGCTCGAAACCGTGGAGAGCGACCGCTGCGCGCCGTTCGATTTTTATTCGACCACCAATCACCGCACCCAGGTCCGCCACGATGGAGAGTGGATGGACGTCGAAAATCAGCGTATGGACGCGATGATTGTCGTGAAGGACGGGCGCGCGTCCTGCCGCAGGCTGCGGGATCTGAAGGCGGGCGACCAAGTGGTTACGGGGATGCGCGGCATCCGCGTGCTGCCGGAATCGAAGGAGCGCGACCGGCTCGCGTTCGCCTTCATGAGCAACGGAATTTCCTCGGAGCGGCAGCTCGACACCGCCGTTAGGCAGACGGTGGCGCTGATGGAACAAGCGCGCGCCGCGGGTCAGAAAATCATCGTGGTCGCGGGTCCGGTGGTGATTCATACGGGAGGCGGACCGGCGCTCGCGGCGTTGATTAAAGGCGGTTGGGTGCAGGCGCTGCTCGCCGGAAACGCGCTGGGGGTTCACGATATTGAGGCGGCTCTGCTGGGCACTTCGCTCGGAGTGCGGCAAACCGACGGCCGCCAGGAAGAACACGGCCATCGCAATCATATGCGCGCCATCAATGCGATCAATCACGCCGGAAGCATCGCCAAGGCGGTCGAAACCGGACGGCTCACGCGCGGGGTCATGTATGAATGCGTGAAGGCCGGCGTGCCGTTCGTGCTGGCGGGCAGTCTGCGCGACGACGGTCCTCTGCCCGATACCATCACTGACATGAACTTCGCGCAGGACGCCTATGCCGAACAACTGCGCGGCGCTGGACTGGTGCTGTGCCTCGGTTCGATGCTGCATTCAATCGCCACCGGCAACATGCTGCCCAGCTGGGTGAAAATTGTATGCGTCGACATCAATCCGGCGGTCGCGACCAAGGTCAGCGATCGAGGCACGGGACAGGCGGTCGGGGTGGTCACCGATGTCGGCCAGTTTCTCGGACTGCTCCAGCACGCATTGGAAACTCAGCAATGAAGCGCCAGTATACCGACGACCACGCGGCTGCGGGAGTCCATGCGGATCTGCCGGCGATCGAGACGTGGCCAAACCAATACAGGACCGGCTATGAGATCGAAATCACCATGCCGGAATTCACGTCCGTCTGCCCGAAAACAGGCCTTCCGGACCATGGCACCCTGGTGCTCCGATATATTCCCGATAAGCTGTGCCTGGAACTAAAATCACTGAAGATGTACACCCTGGCGTTTCGCAACCTCGGCATTTTTCAGGAGAACGCCGTCAACCGGATGCTGGCCGATATCGTCGAGACGGTAAAACCTCACGCCGCTGAAATTGCCGGCGATTTCGCGCCGCGCGGCGGAGTGCATACGAAAATCACGGCGAGTTGGAAGCGCAAGAATGCTCGATGACGAATTGACCGCCGCGATTCAAGAGGTGCGCGACCGCGTTCGCGCCCGTCATCCGCAAAACGGGTTAGGCGTGGAAGGCGTCACCGCGGCCGACCTGCTTCCTCTGCTGCACGCGCGCGACGCCGCCGAAGCGAAAGTGGCCGCGATTGGAACGGTCAATCCCCGTCCGCCCGGCCTGAAGAACAATATCGTGCAGTGGTTCAAGCGGAAAATTGCCCGCGCGCTGGACTGGCATATCCGCGAGCAAGTGGAGTTCAATCGAGCCCTGATGCGCTGCGTGCAGGCCTCGCTCGAAGCTCTGGCGGAAACCAATCGCTCCCTCGCCGTGCTCACCTCGCATCATCGGACTCTACGCGAAAAGTGGGACGGATCCCACCGCGATGAGGTTGCTCGATTGCGCGAAACAAAGGCCGCGCTGGAGCGGGAGGTCCAGGAGTTGAAGGACATTCGCGCGCATTGGGCGGAATGGCGCGCGAGTTTCGAGGACCGCCGCGCAGCCAGCGAGATTCACATGCTGCGCACGATTTCTGAGCTGCAAGGCGCGTTTCAACATCGGGTCACTATGCAGGACCAGAGTTTCCGCGAAACTGTTCGCCACCAGCATCGAGAATTCTCCGACGCCCTTGAACGCGCCCTGCTGGATTTCGAAAAGCGCGTATGGATTGATCTGGAGAGTATTCGCGGTCAGTACGAAAAGTTGATTCACAATGAGCTGAAGGTAGTGCGTCAGAAGATGATCGCGACGGCGGCGCCTGTTGCATTGGCACCCGCGGAAGCCCCCATCAATATAGACTGGCTGCGCTTCGCCGAAAGTTTTCGCGGACCCGAAGAAGACATCCGCGACCGGCAGCGCCACTATGTGCTGCGCTTTGCCGGCGAGGCCCCGGTGCTCGATCTGGGCTGTGGACGCGGCGAATTCCTCGAAGCCGCGCGCGACGCGGGCCTGGCTGCCTCGGGCATCGATCAGAGCGGCGAATGCGTGACGCTATGCCGCGCCAAAGGCCTGCACGCCGAAAAAGCCGATCTGTTCGCGTACCTCGACGCCCTGGCCGATCAATCGCTCGGCGGAATTTATTGCGCCCAGGTGGTGGAGCATATCGATCCGCATCGCCTGCCGGATCTGATCCGCCTGATGTCGAAAAAACTTCGCTCGGGTGCGCTTGCGGTGATTGAAACTCCGAACCCGGAATGCCTGGCGATTTTCGCGACGCATTTTTATATCGACCCCACGCATACGCGACCCGTTCCCGCACGCTTGCTCGGATTCTATATGGAGGAAGCGGGTTTCGGCCGCCTGGAGGTGGAATATTTGTCCCCCGCAGTCGCTTCGCTACCGGCCTTGGCAGAGTTGCCCGCGCCGGTTCGCGAGCAGTTTTTCGGCGGTTTGGATTACGTAATATTCGGGCGCAAATTGTAGTAAACGGTTCCCGCCCTGACCAACGGGGTTATAACCCCTGGCGTCAGCCAGGGGACAGTCCATCCGCCCCAGAAAGCAAGGTGGATCGCAGTTCTAAATCAAATCCGCCGAATCGAAGCACCAACCGCCCGTTCGATGCTGTTCCCACAGGACCAGCGCCTGTACTGAAAACGCGGTCGAAACCGGATTTATATACGGCAGCATCTCGCCGCCCCTCTGTCCGAACCAGAATCCCCCATGGAGCGCCGGATCCTGCGATCGAGCCTGGTATTTTACGATTCGCGCAGCCTCCTCCGCGGCGGCCGTTTCGTCCAGGGAAACCGCCTTCAGATGGTGCGCCGCTAATCGGACCCGCAGCAACTGGGCGCATACGTCGGAGCGCTCAAACTCGGGCGAGATTTCGCGCAGCAACGCCGCGACGCGATCGATTCCCCAGGCCAACCCCGCGGCGCATTCGGGGCGCTCCGCCACTAACAGCAGCGCTTCCAGAAAATAACAATACGCGTGCAGCCGGTCCATTACGCGCGGCCTGTTGTCATCGCCGGGCAAAAACGACTCATGCGTCTGAAGCGCGGATTTGAGGGCCATATCGAACATCCGCCGTGCGTGGTCGTCGCCGATTCCGAGCCACGCGGCTGCCGATTTCAACTGATAGCATCCCGGATTCCGGGACCATTGCCGCTCATAAGGAAGAGGCTGTTTGTCCGGCAATTCAATGATCGGATGAAACGCTCCGTCGCCGATGAAATCGAAGGCCAGCGATAGCGCGCCCTCCCGCGCCCGCTCCAAAAATTCCTCAGAGCCGGTCGAGAGCAGACCGCGCACGATGATGCCGACGTCGAAAAAATACGCGAGGCTCGACCCTGGCTCGAAAGGAAATGCGTGGGACTTCGCGTCCCAGGCGTCGTTCGCCAGGAAGCGCGCCGAACCGATCGCAGCGTCACGGTAGGCCGGGTCGCCGGTGATCTTATGAAAATAAGCAAACGTGCTGACCGCGTAGCCGGTGATCTCGCTTGAGACCGGCGCATTCACGCGGAGATCCGACCGGTAGTAACGCGCGACGCCCCCGCCTGTCGACCTGATTCCGGAACCCAGGAACCAGCGCCCGGCGTCTTCCACAAGTGTGCTCAACACTCGATTTTATACCAAGCGTAATTGCTGACGTTCTTTAATGCCCAGGGTATAGGTCTAGTGACGGCGAATTCGACTCACGTTGCTCAAGCTATGATGAGGTCGTCATGGCCCAACGATTCAAATCTGTTCGAATTAACGTTCGAGATGGATTCGATCGGCTGTAAGTTCTACGAGGCCTCGCGCAGGCCATAAATTCTTTAAGATGGCCACGGTCTCTTTATCGCCTAAATTGCGACAGCCGGCTCTTCCTCAGCCGCGCGATCCATTACCGCATCAATCTCCGCTTGCAGATGCTCCATTTGAATCGGCTTGGTTACATATCCATCCGCTCCCGCTGCCAGGAAGCGTTCCCGGTCGCCGCTCATTGCGTGCGCGGTCAGCACTACTACCGGGGTATGCATTCCTCTGTGCGCATCCTGCTCGCGGAGGTAGCGGATGGCGGTCAGGCCGTCCATTTCGGGCATTTGCACGTCCATCAGAACCACGTCGAAGGGTTCGGCCTCGGCCAAACGCAGCGCCGACACGCCGTTATCGGCGACGGCTACGGAGTGACCGCGCCGCTCGAGCAGCGTCTTGACCACGCGTTGATTCACTGGATTATCTTCGGCCACCAGAATTCGCAGGGGCCGGGGCGGCGTCGCACTCGCCGCCGCGAAGACCAGCGCCTTAGGCGGGGGTAAAGCCGCGGTTTCCATCCGTTGGACCCGGGCGGTGAACCAGAAGGTGCTGCCTCGATCGGTGGTGCTGCTCACGCCGATTTCGCCGCCCATCAGCTCCACCAGTCTCCTGGAGATGGAAAGGCCCAGCCCGATGCCTCCGTACTTTCTGGTAGTCGATCCGTCGGCTTGGCGGAAGGGCTCGAAGATCACCTGTTGCTGGGCCGGGGTCAAACCGATGCCCGAATCCTTTACCGTGATCCGCAGCATTGCTTTCTCATCGAGCGACGCGTGAATCTCGATGCATCCGTCCTGGGTGAACTTCAGCGCGTTGCTCACCAGGTTCAGCAGCACCTGCCTCAGCCGCACCGGGTCCGCGATCACAACGGCGGGTACATTTTCAGCAGTCGTACGTCGTAATTCGACACCCTTCCGTGCCGCCACCATCTCCAAAGGACGAGCTGTCTCCTCCACCAGGGCGGCGATCGAGACCGGCACGGGGTCCAGTTCCATGCGCCCCGCCTCAATTTTTGAAAAATCCAGGATGTCTCGCAGGATTTCGAGCTGGGTGCCGGCCGAAGCGCGCGCCGTTTCCACTAAATCGTGCTGATCCCCGGATAGGGGAGTCTCGAGCAAAACGTCCAGCATGCCCATGAAGCCGTTCATTGGCGTGCGTATTTCATGACTCATGTTGGCCAGGAACTCACTTTTCAGGCGGCTGGCTTCTTCGGCATGCTCCTTAGCGTCGGCGAGCTCCGCGGTGCGGATGCGGACACGCATTTCCAGATCGTTCAGAACCGTTGCCAGCTCCCCGTTCAGCCGCTCGCGGTCGCTCACTGCAGATTGCAACTGGCGGTAGGAATCGGACAGGCGCACCGCCATTTCATCGAAATCCTGAACCAGTTGGGCAATTTCGAGCGGTGCGGTCGGCGGCAGCTCGGTGGGTTTCAATGCTCTTCCGTCCATCACTCCACGGCCGATGCGATGGGCCAGCCCTTCGACCGGCCGAATCAGCGAGATGCTCAACCGGCGTGCTCCCAGCGTTGAAATGAGCAGGCCGAGCAGAACTCCGATCGCCGTCACCAGATAGTAGCTGGTGGATTCGGCGACGATCGCGTCCAGAGGCTGGGAGAGAATGATGGTCCAGCCTGCCTTGGTTCGCATCAGGCTGGTCAGCCAGTTCTGCGTACGCTGGGGGTCCCCTCCCTCTACCCGCCGTCCGGTGCGAAACGTTTTCTGATTGGTGCGCGCCGCTGTCAGGATCGGCGAATCGCTGAGATTCTGCATCGGAAGAAAGGGCGCGCTGGAGGATGCGAAAATAACCCGCTTCTGCTGGTCGAGGACGAGCAGTTCACTATCCTTCATGTAGGAGATGCTCTCGAGCAGTTGGTGAAAACTGGAGCAGCGCAGTGAGGCGGCGACCATTCCCACCATCTTTTTGTTCGGGCCGTACAAAGGAACGGTCAGCATGACTATGGGATCGGGACCCATCTCGCGCCCTAGAAAAACATCGGAGACAAAGGGGCGCCCGGTGGCGATGGTCCGCTGGACGTATTCGCGATCGGCGAGGCTTAACCCCGCAACGGCCCGCCCCTCCATTCCATGTCTGGGATCCGCGCTCACCAGCCTCCCCTGCATGTCGACGATCGCGATCGTTCGAAACGCGGGATAAAGTATGTGAAATTTTTCGAGTCGGGATTGGATGATCTCTCCGCCAAGCTGCTCATCTTCGATGACGCTTCCAAGGCCGATCAGGCCCTGCTGGTGTCGATCGATATAGTCGTTGAGTTCCGCGGTGACGCGGGAAACCGCTTCGAGCACGTGACCGCCCGCCTCATGTTCCAGGCGTCCGCCTTGCATAAAGTTGAGAACGATGCTCAACGCGAGGAACGCTCCCACGGTGCCGAGAATAAAACCTCGAGCCAGGTGCTGGCGCAAGGGGATACCGGGGCGCGGCAAAGCGCCGATCCAGCTTCTCAGCCGGGAAACCCCGCTAAGCAGGTCGGCCAGCGTGATGTTGAGGAGTCCATTCAGGAGATTCTTGCCGGCCACCGCCCACAGCGCGTCGACGGGAATTCCAGCCTGACGGTGCCCAAACAGGACCACCATTGGGGTGCCGATCAGAACCCAGAAAATCGTGGAGGCATAAAGCGGCAGCATACGCCGCCGCGCGAGCATGCCTATGGTGACCGCTTCGAGCACATGGATCAGGATCACCCCATTTAGCGGACGGAGGATCCAGAGCGGCAATTCCGTCAGGACCGCCGTCAGAATTCCATAAAACGGCCCGAGCGTCAGGGTCACGAGCAGCGAAAGGATGTCCCCGAAGGCAAGTGCGGCGCCTCCGGGCAAATGCAGAGGGAAACAATTCAGGGAAAATCCCACCGCCCCAGCCGCCAGACTGACCACGATGCGGCGGCGCAACGCGGGGGTCAAATATGGATGTAAAGGCAAGAGGTCCCTACATTCTTCTCGGCATATACGGTGTTTTCCTTGAGGTGTTATAAAAGGCTGTGGTTAACGCAGCCCGTTTTCGCGAGCGCAACAAGGTTCACTACCGCCTCTCGCACTGGCCCATCTGGATTTTCGTATTTTTCCTGGCGCCGGGTCCTCTGATTTTCGACTTATTCGAGCGCGGCTTTGACCGCCGCACAGCTTGGTGGCTGGTCGCGGTGCTGGCAGGGACCGGAATCGCGGGATTGCGCGGCCGACTGCCGGGAGTGGAGCCAAGGCCTTATATCCTTAGATTTACGGAGGATAAGCCCAACCCTCTCTACCGGCGCGTGTGTTACACCTTCGCGTGGGGCGATCTGCTGAGTTTCGCGATTCTGAACCTCACCGGGCTTACTTACGCAGTGTTTACTGGAACTTGGCGTTTGCGCCAGATCTACGAGACAGCCTATTTTCCCCTGGTCATTGCGATCTGGATTCTAGGGGCGCTCGGGCAGCTCCCACGTGTGCGGGCGTCGACCAGAGGCGAAGGGACGGAGCGGCGCTATTTTTACGGCGCCGTCTGGGCGGTTTGCGCGGCGGAGCCTATACTCGGTATCTTATGGAAAACATTGGCACGATCGCACGCTGCGGACGTGGTGAAGCTCATCGTCTATGCCGGGATTCTGGCGCTGATGGGCTTGCTCGCAAGCCGCGGAGTTTTGCCGCGAACCCGCGTCATCAAGCCCGGCGAATGGGCGATCTCGGATTAATCCCCGGGCTTACGCCGCGGGGTTATAGCCCCACGCGTCAGTGTGGGGACTGCAGCTGTTTTGAACGGCGAAAAACTCGTCGCTTGAGGAGTAGGATCGCGCAGGAAGAGTTGGGATGGCGCGTTCTATTCGTACGGCTCGTTCGTTTTGTCGTAGGCGGTGGGGGTGGTGGTTTTCAGAAACTCCGCAGTCATTTTGCCACCCAGCGATGCCTCCCTTTCGAGGCTATAGAAATTCACCCCTTGGGCGTTGGCGGCTAGCGCGGCAGCGAGAAATAGCGTGCACGCCCTCATGGCGACGATTATGGCACGGCTCCAAGATAGGTCGACACGAATGGCGACGCGGCACGCCTCGAGGCGCGTGCCAGCTAGAACGAGAATCTGAGCGCTAATTGCAGCTGCCTCGAAAAGTTCGCCTGGGTGGTGATCTTTCCGAACGTGCTGCTGCCGAAGGACGTGTTGGGGCCGTAGAAGAGCGGCGTGTTCATGGCGTTCAGAGCCTCCGTGCGGAACTGGGCCTTCAGTTTTTCCCTGATGGAGAAGTTCTTGAACACCGACATATCCCAGTTGACCTGTCCCGGTCCGCGCATATCGATGGTGCGGCCGACGTCGCCGAAGGTGAATTGGGGGGCGTTCGAAAAAGCCGCTGGATTGATGTAGTCGTTCAGGCGGGCTTCGAGACTGCCGCTCGTGACCGGCGAGGTTCCGGTGGCGTTCGGACGCTGGCTGCCGTAGCCGAAACCGGAGTTGAAGTTGGTGCTCTGGCTGATTTGGAGAGGGAATCCCGTCTGAAAGATAGACACCGAATTGATCACCCATCCGCCCAGGACATAGGCGGCCGGGCCTCCATTGCCGAGGAGCGCTTTGCCTTTGCCGACCGGCAGCTCATAGGAAATCGAGCTGGACCAGCGGAACGGGGAATCGACGTTCGAGAACGCGTATTCAGAAGCCATGTTGTAGGGGTCCTGGGGCGCTTTCGCCCCGGAGTTCAGAGTGTTGCCGACGCCTCCGCTCGATTCGTCCCAGTTGCGCGACCAGGTGAATCCGGAGAAGAAGGTGATGCCGTGGGCGAAGCTCTTCTGCGCTTTCAACACCAGGGAATCGTACTTGGCCTTGTTGTTATCGGTAAACAACTTGCTGATGGAGCCATAGGTGGGATAGGGCAGCAGTAGCTGCGATTCCTGAACGGTCGCGGTGCCGATGACGCCCGCTCCTCCATGGCCATAAAAAGGATTGGGAACGGATTGCGTGAGCGCCGAACCCAGAGATAACAGGCTAGGATTGAGCGCGTTTTCGTTGATCGACGCCGCGCCCAGGGTCAGGTGTTTGGAGCGCGATCCGACGTATCCAACCTCGGTCACGATGCCGAATGCGAGCTCCCGCTGAATGTCGAGCGAGAACTGCTCGACGTAGGGCGATTTCGCATTCGGATCCACCAGCGAGAAGGACTGTCCGATGCCGGTCAAAACGCCGAGCGAATTGCCTACCGGTTGTAAAATTCCGCTGGGAAAGGGATTTGAAAGGGAGCCGGCAGGCGTTGCGTTATTATCGGTAGACGCGATGTACGGAGTGGTCTGGTTGTAACCGACGGTGGCAATCGGCGATCCGAGGGCGAACTGCGGAGCGAAGAAAATTCCATAGCCTCCGCGAATCACTGTCTTCTTCGCCAATTGATAAGCCACGCCGAATCGCGGACCCCATTTGCTCGCGTAGGGATTGCCGACGGTAGTTTTATTTCCATTTCCGGCGTACACCACTTCACCCTTGGGCGAAATTCCGCTGACGTTGGCGGCAAGAGGATTGGGAACGGAGCCGTTCAAGTTCACAATCATGCCGTTGTTTTGTTCGTATACGCCCGGTTCGTGCTCCCAGCGCAGGCCGACGTTGATGGTCAATTTTGCGGTGACACGGACGTCGTCCTGGATGTACAGGCCGTAGTAGTTGGCGATATCGGTGAGCTTGCTGGAGGTGTAGATGTTTCCGCTGGAGGGATAGCCGAGCAGCATGTCGGCCAGATCCGCGCCGCCGGTTCCGGAGCTGGTGGGCGCGGACTTGGTGAAAATCCCGTTGAAGGCGAACTGTCCAGAAGCGTCGTTGAAGTCGTTGCCGGCGGCCTTGATGCGGCGATAGTCGAAGCCGGCTTTCAGGCTGTGGCGTCCCAAATACTTGGAGATGCTGGTGGAGAAGTTGTCGGAAGCGAGCACGAAAAATGAATTATTATCGGTGACGCCGAGCTGATAGAAGTTGCTGGTAGTGATATCGGGGAACTGCGCGTACGCTTTATTGATCGCGCCGACGTAATTGGCCGGAAAGCCGAGGGAAGCGAGGTTGAATCCCTGGCTCACGTCGTAGCTGTAGTTCGGGAAACGATTGAAGCCGTAGCGGACGGTCAGCACCGTCGTCGGATTCAGAGTAAAAATGTTGTTCAATTGGGTGGTGTCGACACGGCGCAGCAGGCGCCACTGATCGGGGCTCGAAACGGTGGGGAATTCGGTGTTACCCGGCTCCAATGAGAAATAGCGCAGGTAGCTCAAGCTGGTCCGCCACCAGTTGAAAAAGTCCTCGTCGACCTTGGCGGTAAACTGTACGGCTCTGCAAGGCAATTGCCCTGGAGCGTTGAGGTCCAATCCTCCGTAGGCGGCGGGAGTGCTGGTGGGCGGTTGAAAATTGTTGGCGATCGCGAAGCCCACAGGATTTATCCGTGAGGTGGGAATCACGTTGCCTACGAAAGGCTGGCGCACGCCGTTTATGGTGTTCAGAGGGTCGTAAATAACTGTGCTGCTCTTGGAAAAGTCGCCGCTTTTTTCGAGCGCGGTGGGAGCGGCGAAGACCGAAGACGAGGATTGCGTGTCGTCGTAATGTTCGGTGCCCAGGTAGAAGAAGGTCTTATTTTTTCCATCGTAGAGTTTGGGAATCCAGACTTTGCCGCCAAAGCTCGCGCCCCAGGTGGTGTTCGGCTGATTGGTGATGGGCGACTTGGGAGTGCCGTCCGCGTTACTTCCGGCTGCGTTATTAAAGAAGCTGTTCGCGTCCATCGACGTGCGTCGTATGTGGCCGTAAGCGCTGCCGTGATAGCTATTCGTTCCGGAGCGCATCAGCGTGTTGAACATGCCTCCGCCCGTGCGGGCCATTTCGGCATCGTAAGTATTTGCCTGAATCTTGACTTCCTGCACGGATTCCAGCGAAGGGATGATGATGGCCCGGTTCGTCGAATCGGTGATCGGCACGCCGTCGATCAAATAGTTATTGCCCCGAACGGGGCCGCCGGAAATGGAGATCGAGGACGAACCGCTCTGATCCTCCATGCGGTTGTAGGCGGGATTGCCGACGGGAATTACGTTCGGAACAATCTTAGAAAGCATGAAGGGATTGCGGCCGAGGTTGGGAAGATCACTCAGTTTCTGATTGTCGAGCACCTGTCCTTGCGAGGCGTTGGAGCTTTCGAGCGGGGCAATTTCTTCGGTCACCTGCACACTTTCGGTGACGGCGCCGACCTCCATTTTGAGATCGACGGTCAGGAATTCCTGGGTGCCGACGACGATACCTTTCTGTTCGACTTTCTTGAAGCCGGGCGATTCGGCGGTGAGCATGTAAGTGCCCGGGTTGACCTGGGAGAAGGAAAATTCACCCGACGCGTTGCTCAGCTCCGAGCGCGCGATGTTGGTCCCCTGATTGGTCAAAGTGACTTTAGCCGTGGCGATACTGGCCTTACCGGGATCCTGCACCAAGCCGCGAACTCCGCCGAGATAAGACTGCGCAAAGACGCCCGTGGTGATGCTTAAGGCGGCCGCTAAAATCGATCCCCTCATTTATCCACCCCCTAGAGATTTGATTGAGCAAACTTCGGCCAAAGCTCAAACGCTGAAACTCAACAGGGAGCGGTTAGGAAGGAATCCGACTGGGGAAGGGCGAGGAGCAGTATCGCGAAATCCAAAAACAAGACCGCCGGGCTCGCTGATTGGGGACGATACTAACACATGCGCAAATTTAAATCAATCGATTTTATTAGGCAGCCTGCGCTAGCGTTCCTCATCAGGAAGTACAATGTGGAGCAATCATGTTTACTGCCACCGCCGATCTTATTCTTCCCAGTACCACCACCGGATCGTTTCCGCGCCCGCGCTGGTTCGATGTCAATATGTGGGGAAAACCGCTCGACACCTGCATGCTCGACGTTCGTTTCCGGGAGAAATTCCAGGATGCGATGGCAGTGCTGATCAGCGACCAGGAGCGTGCGGGGCTCGATATTCTCACCCACGGCGATCTTCACGTCGACGAGGATCTGGCGGGGCGGGCGTGGCACCATTATCCGCTCCAGCGCTGGGCCGGGTTCGAAGGCGACCATCTGCAACCCGAAGAGACCACCGCGCCGTGGCTCCACTATCCGCCGGGCACGCTGCTGAATGAGATTTATACCGGCTGGCGCTGGCCGCACGTGGTCGACAAGATTGAGCACCGGCCGCTAGACTATCCGAAACTGTGGCGCCTCGCGCAAGCCAAAACACGCAAGCCGGTTAAGTTTGGAACCTGCTGCTCACAGGTGATGGCTCTGTTCCTGGATATTCATACCCCAAAGTACAAAGACAAACGGCAGGTGATCTGGGACATGGCCGAAGCGATGAACAAGGAATTGCTGGCGCTCCGCGACGCCGGCTGCCGATGCATTCAAATTGAAGAGCCGACGTTCCACTTCATGGCCAACACCTACGGCAAGGATCATGACGAAGTGAAGTTCATGGTCGATGCATTCAACCGCGAAGTGGAGGGGCTTGACGATGTGGAACTGTGGATTCACACCTGTTGGGGCAATCCAAATATGCAGCGAGTAATGGAGGACACCAGCTACGCCAACTCCATCGAAATTTATCTGGAGCGATGCCGCGGCGACGTGTGGACGCTGGAAATGAAAGATCGCGGACAAAGGGATCTGGAATTGTTCGAGCCCTTCAAGAACGACCTGAAAAAGAAGATCTGCATCGGCGCCGTCAGCCATCGCGCATTGCAAGCAGACCGGCCGGAGGAGGTCGCGAACGAGATTCGCAAAGCCTTGAAATACATCCCGCCTGAGAGCTTGATCGTATCGAGCGACTGCGGATTCGGACGCCAAGGGTGCAATCGCGAGATTGCTTTCTACAAAGCGAGCGCAATCGCCCAGGGAGCGAACATCGTGCGGCGGGAGCTTGGAGTGCCGGCGACATACATTCCCGCGGCGGATCCGGCGCTTCAGGTCGATGTGGTCCCGGGACGATCAGGACGGCTATAAGAATTCATCCCGAAAATGTGACAATAATAATATCCGCGAGTTTATCCCGCTCAATTACAAAGAACCGATTCGAGTTTGTCATGAAGCCTCAGCTGTGCCGGTATCTCCTCCTCTGCGCTCTTTCGCGTGTGCCCGCTTTCGCTCAACAGCAACCGGGAGCCCAGGAGATCATAGCGAAATCCGTGGCGGCCAATGAGCTTGATTTCAAAACCGCTGTCGATTTTAATTGGAAGGAACGCGACACCAACGAGAAGGGTTCGAAAACCTATCAGGTCACGATGATTGACGGAACCCCCTATAATCGACTGCTTGCCGTAAACGGGAAACCTCTGTCCCGGGAAAAAGAAGCGGAGGAATTGAAGAAGGACCAGGAGACCGCCGCACAACGGAGCAGGGAATCGCCTGAGGATAGGAAGATACGCATCGCGAAGTTCGAAGAAGAACGCACACGCGACCATCTGATGATGAAGCAATTGACGGAGGCGTTCACTTTCACGCTCGTGGGCCAACGCAAAGTGAGGGGTTTCGAGGTTTGGATGCTGAAAGCAACTCCGCGTCCTGGTTATCGTCCGCCTAACGTCGAGACCCAGGTACTTAAGGGCATGCAAGGCGAACTCTGGGTCGATCGGAAAACCTACAATTGGGTCAAGGTTACGGCGGAGGTCATCCGCCCCGTCTCCATTGAAGGCTTCCTGGCAGAAGTCCAGCCGGGTACCCGGTTTGAAGTCGAGAAATCACCTGTCGGAAACGGCATCTGGCAGATCAGCCACTTCTCGATGAAGTCAAGCGCGAGGATCCTGCACCTGTTTAATCGATCGTCATGGGAAGACGACACCTACTCTGATTACAAGGCAAATCGGTAAGTGCTTACTGAATAGCTATAGTTACAGGATTCGTGGTCTGTCCGTCGACGGTCAGTACGATAGTCACTTCGCCGCTTCCGCTCAGGTTTACCGGCAGACTCAGATTCACCTGGTCTAATCCTTCGAAACTCGGTTGCGGCCCGGCGTAAAGGACCGGCACGTTCGTTCCGCCGATGTTTGCTGTCACTTTAGCGAGGGAACTGCGATTGCGGATTCCCGTCCCGTATAGGATCAGGTATACGGTTTTCCCGGCGCTCAGTTGAATCGGGGTCGCGATGCAGCCGGATGCTGTGCATTGAAAAACAGGAATCAGCGATTGAGCCGAGGTCCCGGTCTGCACACCGATTGCATTGGCCGCCGCCACTCCTCTGCCGTCTCCAGTCATGCTGAACAGCGCCGGAGCTACGGATTGGATGGTTGCGGTGCCGCTTGATGTCCCGGTCGCGAAGGTCGCCATTCCCGGCGCGGAACCGGAGGGAACCACGAAGTTGATCTGCGTGGGCGATACATACATCAATGGAGCAGCACGCGCTGTGCCGGCCGAATCCGTCACCGTAAGTGTCGCTCCCCCCAGCGTCAGCGGCGGAGGCTGAACGTTCGCCGGCTGCGTCACCCCCGCCAGATTTGACGCGGCATAAATGGACGCGATCGATTCTGGCGCCACCGCGGCATTCGGAGACGCCGACGACTGCACCGCGACTGCTGAAATCACTCCGTAATAGCGCGCCATCCAATAGGGCAGTATGTAATCCACCCCCGCGGTCTCGATAATGCCACTGCCCCCTCCTGCGAGCTGAAACGGGCTCTCCTGCCACAAATATTCATCGGGCGGCCGCAGCTGAACCGGAATCGGCTGGCAGGCTTGTCCGCCGCACACCGGAACCACGCCCGCCAGATTCACCGGATTGTCCCGGCTCGGCCGCTCGAGCCATTCGTTCAGCAACGCCGCGGCTTCTGTATCGCGGGCTTGATTCGGCCCGTTTAATCCCCGGTCGATCAGATCGAACATCGCGTTCTGATGGCTCTGAGTGGCGCCGCGAAGCGCCTGATAAGCGGTCTGATACACCGATTTTGTCGGCCCTGATTCCAGGCGGATCAAATTGTAGAAGGAAATATAATCCAGATTGAATTTGAAATAGGAGCTGTCGCTCGCCGCATCTACTGCGACCGGCGCCAGCACTCCCGCCGCGAGTAATATTTTGTTCACCGTGTAATCCGTCGAAAACGCGCTCGGATTCACATGCTGGCCCACCTGAAGCATTGTCAGAATCTCATCGGGACGCGCAATAAACGTGGTGCTGATGCTTCCGTTGGGCATCACGATTGTCCAGGTATTGTTCTCCAGAAACTGGACCAGCCGGGTTGTAATTTGGCTGATGGAGGCTTGCACACCCGAATCGTTCACCATGTCATAAGCCACTCCCAGTCCGAAGATCACCCCCAGGTACTGGTCGCGTGAAGTATTGCCGACCCAGAAATAACCCATCGAGGTATTGGTAAAAATCCCGTTCGCGGCTTCCTCGCTCTGGATCCCCGCGCCGTAAGGCGAATGGAGCGGAACCAGGCACCGCGCCAGCAGGTTCGTGCCGGTGACATCGAGCAGCGATTTAATACCTGCGATCGCTTGCTTGACGTTCGCCAGTGCCGCAGTCGATTGCGTCACCTGATAGCGAAACGCTTCCGCCGCCAGATAGTGCCCGGTCCAGATCGCCGAATCCCCGCAGCGGGTATAGCCGGTGATCTGATCGCTGTCAGGCGCGGCAAAAATCGGATCGAGAACGGTCCCGTAAGGTACATGCGTAGCCTGGATGTTGGCCGAAATAGCGAGCGCGTTCGCTTCAGACGCCTCCGCCCGAGAAGCGAAAACGGCAAAGATAAAAATTTTCCGCCACATTTACCGATGACGTTATAGTGATGCGATCCAGGCTCAAAGCGTTCCATAACGAACCCGGTGCCTATTTTTTAGGATTTGGCCCAATCCGTTCGATCGTGACGCTGATCAATTTTACCGGATTCACGGGGCGATCTCCACGCACGCGCACGTGGCTGATTTTGTCCGCCACTTCCAGCCCTGAAACGACTTCCCCAAAAATCGTGTACTTTCCCGACCACTGTGACATGCTATCGGTGGTGATAAAGAACTGACATCCGCCTGAATCGGGAACGCCGGTGTTGGCCACCGCTAATTTCCCGGCCCGGTCGAACCGCAGGCCCGGCAGGAACTCGTCGGGGATGGTGATTCCGCAATTGTGGGCTCCCGTTCCTGTCGGGTCGCCGGACTGGATCACCAAGCCGGGGAGCACGCGGTGAAACGTCAGGTTGTTGTAGAGCTGGCGTCGCACCAGCGCCCCGGTTTTCGGGTCCTTCCACTGTTTCGTTCCTTGAGCGAGCGCGACAAAATTCGCTACCGCGATGGGGGTTGCTTTTTCAAACAAACGCGCGACGATGGTGCCCTCCGAGGTTAGAAAGGTCGCGTACCAGCCGGGCTTTAGTGGAGGGTTCTGCGCTCCGAGAGCAGCGCCAAGTACGATCAGGCCGAGGAATCGATTCAAGTGATCATTCTACTGCAGAGGTAGGGCAGGTCCCCGGCCTGCCCCTCACGAAAGAACTCAACGACCACAAAGTAGCCATGTTAGCCTGGACTCTTCCGGGTGACGCGTACCAAAGCAAACCGCCGCACAGAGCCCACCGTTCGCGAAAGAACCACTTCCGGGATCTGGATCTATCTGGCCCTGCTTGCCGGTATCTTCGTCGCTTATGGACAGACGATCAGCCACGAATTCCTGAACTACGACGATCCGATTTTTATCACAGATCCCCATATACGCGGCGGACTGAGCCTCTCCGGCATCGCCTGGGCCTTCCAGTCCGGCTACACCGAGAATTCGTTCCCGCTCACATGGATTTCCCATATGCTCGACTGGCAGCTCTTCGGAGGGAACAGCGGGCCTCATCATCTGGTGAACGCCGGCCTGCATGCGATCGGGACGCTGATCTTATTCGCGTTTCTCAAGCGCGCAACCCACGCGACCGGACGGAGCGCGTTCGTGGCTTTCGCATTTGGACTGCACCCCCTGCATGTGGAATCGGTCGCCTGGATCGCCGAACGGAAAGACGTGCTTTGCGGACTCTTTTGGATGCTCACGCTGTGGGCATATGGGCGCTATTCTGAGCGGCCGACCATCGGGCGGTATTTGCTGACCACCGCTATGTTCTGCTGCGGCCTTCTTTCGAAACCAATGATGGTTTCGTTTCCTTTCATCGCGCTGCTGTTGGATTGGTGGCCCTTCGATCGCTTCCGAACGCGGCCGGTCCGCGCGCTGCTGCTCGAGAAAATTCCCCTTTTTGGCGCTCTCCCTGTGCGCATCGGTGGTGACCTATATTACGCATCAACGCCAGGGGGATGTCGTTGCGGTCGCTCAGATCCCGGTCCTGTCCCGCATCGGAAATGCCTTCGTCTCCTACGTTACCTATTTGAAGGATTTCGTTTGGCCTTCGAACCTCGCCGTCTTTTATCCATACCTCGAACATCCCCTGTGGTTGACGCTACTCGCCGCTCTGGCAGTTGTCGCGGCCACCGTAATGGCCGCGCGAAGCATTCGTCGTCGTCCCTACTTTTCTGTCGGATGGTTCTGGTATCTCGGTGCGTTGATTCCAATGATCGGCTTGATTCAAGCGGGCTCGCAAGCGCGGGCCGATCGCTACACCTATATCCCTTCCATCGGAATTTCGATCGTGCTCGCTTGGGGTGCTGTTGAACTATTCGAAAAGCGCGGCTGGAGCCGTCGAGCCCTGACGATTGCCGCCGTCGGCGTTTGCGCAGCCTGGACTGTGGTCACCTGGGTCAACGTGCAGTACTGGCGCAACAGCGTCGCCTTATTCACGAACGCGCTCGAAGTTACGGATGCCAACTATGTCGCCTATCACAATCTAGGTGTTGCGCTTCGCGAGGACGGAAAGATCGCCGAGGCTGTCGACGATTTCGCACATGCGGTCGCCATCCTGCCGGAGGACGCCCAGTTGCAGGATAGTCTTGGCGAAGCACTTACAGATGAAGGCCGGATCGACGATGCGACGCCGCATTTACTCCAAGCGGTCCGTCTTCGGCCCGACTACGCCAAAGCGCACATCGATCTTGGCACGGCGCTGCTGCGGCAGGAACGCAAGGCGGAGGCGGAATCGCAGTTTCGGATGGCCGTCCAGCTCCAGCCGGACAATGCGGCGGCGCAGTACGGCCTCGGAGGCCTTCTGATGTCGGAGGGGATCGAGCAGGAGGCGAAAGTTCATTTGCAGCAGGCCCTGCCGTTACTAAGGGCCCAAGTAGAGTTGAATCCCCAGGGAGTTGATGGCCACTATAATCTGGGTACTCTTTACGGCATCCTTGGCCGCCCCGATGAGGCGATCCTCGAATTTTCCCAAGTGATCCGCCTGCGCCCCGGCGACGCTCAGGCTCGATTCAATCTAGGAACCGCCCTGGCCGCGAAGAATCGGTTGAACGAAGCGGCGGAGCAGTTCGCAGCAGCGACGCAGTTGGTCCCGGATTACGCCATCGCTTATTTCAGCTTAGCCAGGGTGCAGGCGGCTTTGGGTCACGAGATGGAAGCCGAGCGCGAATATCAGGAAGCGATCCGCCTGAATCCAGGTTTAGCGGAGCGCCTTCCCGGGAAAAGTGCAAATCAGAAGCGCCCACTTCCATGAGGCGCATCATAGTTTCGATCGTGATGGTGGAATCCGTTTTACGTCCGCCGCAGTCGCGCCGCAGCCTGCGGACACGATTTCAATTGGCGCATCTGCCTTTCGTGGAAAGCAGCTTCAATTCTCCGGCCCCGCCCCAATGAACAATCTGAAAGCCAAGATCAGCACCTGTTTCCGCAACTGTGGAGTTGCGGACCTCGCAAAGCATGACATCGCCGCGGCTTTGAATCCTATAGACCTCTCCAACCCTCGGCAGTTCTTTCAGTTGAGTATCGTAATGAACCCTAACGCCACGCGTTGAGACGTTCACGACGGTGCCATATAAGCGCGTGGCGACCGCCGCCAGCGGTGTTACGACCACCGAGGCGCTTGCTTCGATCCTCGGTTCCGACCTTCGTTCTTCCGCAGTGATCATATCTGGCTCCATAAGCTCGGTCCGGGATTCAGACCCTTGTTCCATAAGCTATTGTGCCGCCGCATTAACTTTCGATCAATAAGTGAAGGGCTTAAGTGCATCTCTCATCGCACTTAGTACCAATCACCCCGGACTAAGGAAATTCTAAGTGAGAGCTTTGGAAGCCTAGTGTCTTCGTGAAATCGCGATCAGCAGGCCACCGCTTATGCCAATCGAGCGCTCATGCCCTCGCGCGAAACTGTAATCGTATCCCGGTTCGAGAAACCAGCCAAAGTGATGCTTCGAGGAGGGCCAGAACATAAAATCCAGCACCACTTCGCCGCCCAGCGAGCTTGTTGTAAGGCCATACGATCTCGCATGTATCCACTCCGGACCAACGCCGAACATAAACTCAACTTTTTCTGAGAGCGTCCAAGGCTTCTTGAACAGAAGATCCGTATCCCATTCTGTCGAGTGACGCCGGAAAAGCGGGGTGGTGCCTGCTTCAATCTCCAGCCACTTTTCTATGGGTGTAAACTCAACCGCGAGGTCCCCGCCGAAGCTCGACCCGCCACCTTTGAGATCCCGCCCGGCCGCCCCGCCAAGCTCAACGATCGCCACGGGCTCAGAATCTCTATCGACCGACTGAGCGGAGACATTTTTCGGGCAGAACAACAGTAATGTTAACGATAGAGCTCTTGTTGCGATCATTCCCTTTTTCCTCCAGCTTCGAATGCTCAGCTATGCGGCGATATTTTCACTACTGCACATCACCGGACAGCGCGATAACCCATGGCGTCAGCCTGTCGCGTCGGCAATCGTATTTTTGATCCGCCCATCGGCGCGCCGACAGCGATGAAGACCGCGGAAAGCGGGGACTGCCTACTCTGTCCCAAGGCGTCCTCAGGATCGTCAAAGCAACATATTTTGCTGACGCCGCAGTGGACAGAGCGGGCTGTCCCCACTTTTCGCCCTGCCCATTCAGTCAATGCCGGTGTCTTCGAGAGTGTCGACCTGTTTCCCAGCGGCATGTTTAGGATCGAAGCCGCTATTTCCGCTCGCAAGGTATTTGATGCCTCCTCATTCCACACAATGATTGCAGTGCTCCGCCAAAGGTCTGTCGGTATGGAAGTGTTTCTTATAGGCGATGATCCAGTTCGACGCGATTTCCTTCTGCGCATCGGTCAAATCCATGTTGCCTTCGCAAACCAGATCGCGCAAACGATCCTCCAGCGCATCTTTGACCTGCGCATTCCAAACCGTCGCCGAATAGGAGTGCGGCCACAAATTATGGATATCATCCGCGCCTCCCAGTGCCGGCGTCACTAGATAATCGACTTCGTAAGCTCCGGGGTCTGCCCCGGCTATCCCGTATTCCTCAAACACTTTCCGCTGGAGTCCCACCGGAACGGTCTTGTTTTTGATATTCGCCTGCGCGCACACCACGGGCCGATTTACCAGGAGGGTCGCACCCGGCGTCAGCGCGGCATTCGGAATCGAAAGAATCAAATCTTGCCCGCGCCGCCGCTCCGCTACCGAACGGACCAGCACCAGGCCGGCAACTAGCAGGCTGGACGCCGCCACCAGCGACGCGAATCCGCGAAGGAAAGAGAATCCACTTGGTCCGCCAGCCGAAATCTCCGCCATTTGAGCCTTCAACATCGCCCTCGGTCCCGCCGCCTGCGGCGCCTGCGCCTCGAAATCCCGTTGATAAACGCGCACAAAGCCGTTGATGGCGTTTTCCAACTCCTGGCGCCGCGCACGGCACTTCCAGCACCCCGCCAAATGCGTCCTTGCGACTTTTTGGTCGTGAGTCGAAAGCTCGCCCTCGACGTCCAGAAGCAATTGTTGGTCGGACAAATGTTCGTCGTACTTCATAAAATCTCGCTACTCCACACAACGCGCGATCCGCGCCAGGGATCGGGCCAGGGACATCGAAACTCCACCCAGGGACATATCGAGAATCTCCGCGATCTCCCGATACCTGAGTCCTTCAGCCCTTAGAAACAAGCACCGCCGATCCTGTTCGGGCAATGCGTCCACCACCATAAGCAGGCGATCCTGAGTCTGTTGATTCACTGCCTGATTCTCAGGATTTGGCGCCGGATCGATCGCCAACTCAGCCTCTGCACGAGCCTCGAATGTCTGGCCGATCCGCCCCCGCTTTTTCAACGCCAGATTGTGTGCCACCCGGAACAGCCAACCTCGCAGATTGGCGCGGGATTTACCACGGTCCAGATGTTGGAACAGGGAAAGAAAAACCTCTTGAAGGACTTCCTCCCTATCCTGAAACCTTAGGCCGAAGCTCGAAAGATATCGCAACAGAGGAACCCGCAACTGGTCGAACCACCGCACGATCAGCTCCGCCAGATCGGTCCGCCGGGCGTGATCTGCCGCCGACATGGTCCGCCACACTGGCACGGCAACGGGAGTGGGAGTTTCAGGCGGCATGGGGATCTCTACACTATATATTCCTACAGCCGTGCTTATGTTCAAGGTTTCTTGCAAAATGCCTGAACAAAGCGTGGGCGTCGGGAATGTATAGTTATGGAGAGTTTCAGAACCCGTCTGAACATCGGCGCTGTCTTCCTTTTTCTTGGCTGTTCCGCCGCTCGCGCCCAGCAATCGACCGGGGAAATCCATCTCGAAGTGAAGGACCCGGCAGGCTCCCCGATGACCGCATCCGGTCGTATTCAAAGCCTGACCTCCGGAATTTTCACCCCGTTTGAGACTGATCCGCAAGGAGTTTACGTGTTCAAGGGCCTCGCCTACGGCCGCTATCGTCTGGAAATCTCGAAAACCGGATTCGTCGCGCAGTCCGTCCTCATTGACGTATCATCTTCCGCGCCAGTCGCCCGCTCGGTGACGCTCTCGCTCGCCACCCAGACTTCGAAAATCGATGTTGTCGCCGCCACGCCATTGCCCGGCACGGATCTTCCCATCGACTTGATCCCAGCTCCCGTCCAAACCGCCTCCGCCCGCGATATCGAACAAACGGGCTCGCTCGATCTGTCCGACCTCTTGAATAAGCGTCTCAACGGCGTCCACATCAATGAAAATCAGCAGAATCCCTTCCAGCCCGACGTGAATTACCGGGGCTATACGGCGTCGCCTCTGCTCGGCACGCCCGAAGGCATCTCCGTTTACATGGATGGTGTGCGCCAGAATCAGCCTTTCGGCGATATCGTCGCCTGGGATCTGATCCCCAAAATCGCCATCGCCGAAGTCGCGCTCATGCCCGGCTCCAATCCGATCTTTGGCCTGAACACTCTCGGCGGAGCCATCTCCGTGCAGACCAAGGACGGCAACAGCGCGCCCGGCGTTACCCTCGCCATCAACGGCGGGAGTTTTGGACGGCGCGCGGGCGAGTTCGAATATGGCGGTTCTAGCGCGAAAACCGGTTTAGACTGGTACCTCGCCGGCACTCTGTTTCGTGAGGACGGCTGGCGTCAGGATTCGCCTTCGGAAGTTCGCCAGGCCTTCGGGAAAGCGGGCTGGACGCGCGCGAAAACCCACGCGTCGCTCAGTTTCGGCTTCGCCGATAATTTCCTCACCGGCAACGGGCTGCAAGACACCCGCTTCCTGGCTGAGAATTATTCGAGTGTCTACAGCATTCCCGACATCACCTGGAATCATTCGCCATCGCTTAACCTGAGTCTCCGCCACGATCCAACGACAAACCTTACTTTCACGGGCAACGTTTACTTCCGTTACATTCGCGCGGACACCACCAACGGCGATATCAACTCCCAGTCCTTCGGCCAATCGCTCTACAACCTCAGCGCCGCCGATATCGCCGCTCTGACTGCCGCGGGTTACCAGGGATTTCCCGTCACTGGAACCGCCGCAACCGAGCCTTTCCCCTACTGGCGCTGCATCGCCCAGGGCCTCGAAAAAAGTGCGCCCAGCGAAACGTGCACCGGCATTATTACGAACACCTTCACCAAACAGAATAACTATGGCCTATCCGGACAGGCGTCCTGGCTCGTCCGCCACAACCATCTCACGGCCGGCGCCGGATGGGATCGCAGCAGCCTCACGTTTCAGCAGGCCTCGCAATTCGGCTATCTGAACGCCGACCGCATCACCATCACGCCGATCAATGCCTTCGCCGAC
The DNA here is from genome assembly GCA_963698105.1 of Bryobacterales bacterium. GTDB lineage: Bacteria > Acidobacteriota > Terriglobia > Bryobacterales > Bryobacteraceae > Palsa-187. The sequence goes on along the minus strand of CAVOPN010000009.1, from coordinate 405,158 downwards.
GGCAGCACCAATCAGAACGGCGTCCCGGTGGATACGCGCGTCAATCTCCACGGCGATATTCAGACCTTCAGCATCTACGCGACCGATACCATCACCCTGGGCAAATCGTTGGCCATGACTCTATCGGGCCGCTACAATCGCACTTCCATCGATAACATCGACCGCCTCCCGATTGACGCGACCGGAGCCCGCGGATCCTTGAATGGTCAATATGTGTTCGATCGCTTCAATCCCGCCGCGGGCCTCACGTACGGCCTCAACCGGTTCGTCGGCTTTTATTTCAGTTACAGCGAAGCCAGCCGGGCTCCCACCGCGATCGAACTCGGTTGCGCCGATCCCATCGAACCTTGCAATCTGCCCAACGCCCTCGTCAGTGACCCTCCCTTGAAACAGGTGGTCACCCGGACCTTCGAAGGCGGCGTCCGCGGCTCTCTTGAAAACCATCTGCGCTGGAGCGCCGGCTGGTTTCGCGCCCAAAACTATAACGATCTGCTCTTCGTCGCGTCCCAACAAACCGGCTTCGGCTACTTTACAAACTTCGGCAAAACTCGCCGTCAGGGCGCCGAAGCGAGCCTCAGCGGGCGTGTCAGGAAATTCACCCTCGGCGGAAATTACACTTATTTGCAAGCCACCTATCAAAGCCCGCAAATCGTGGACGGCGGCAGCAACAGCCTCAGCGACGGAGGCGTCGGTATGGACGGCGACATTACCATCGAGCCCGGCGACCACATTCCGCAAATCCCCAGCAACATCCTGAAAACCTACATCGAATACCAGCTGGCCTCCAAAATCTCGATCGACCTGGATTTCATCGCCGCAGGCCGTTCCTTTGCCCGAGGAAACGAAAACAACCTTGATACACCGGACGGCGTCTACTACCTCAGCCCTGGTTTCTCGCCCGGCTATGGAGTGTTGAACCTTGGCGGTCATTATCAAATCGAAAAGCACATCCAGTTGTTCGTGCAGATCAACAACGTGCTGAACCATCGGTACTTTACAGCCGCCCAGCTTGGACCCAGTCCCTTCGACAACGCGGGCAACTTTATCGCCCGTCCGTTTCCCGCTGTCGACGGCGCCTTCCCAATCAGAACCACAACGTTTTTTGCCCCCGGCGCCCCGATTGGAGCCTGGGGTGGAATCCGAGTCCGATTCTGATTCTCAGGGAATTACCATCCCGACCAGTTCGCTCATATCGTCGATGACAAAATCCGGCGGCGCGTCGGCGAACGTCTCGGGCTGAAACCCCCAACTGACGCCGCAGGCCCGCACCAGCGCGTTGCGAGCCGTCATCACGTCCACGGCGCTATCGCCCACCATAATAGTCCGCGCGCGGCCGATCCCGGATTCCTCCATCAACAGCTCAATGCCTCTCGGATGCGGCTTCTTCTCCTCAAAACTGTTCCCGCCGTAAATGCGAAAAAAGTGGCCGTCGAGTCCCAGTCCTTTGATCAAATGCTCGCTGAACCGGACCGGCTTATTGGTCAGCACGGCCATCTTTACATCGGCCGCAAGCAGTTGGTCTAGCCCTTCCCGCACCCCCGGATAGAGCGTGGTCGCATCCAGCATGTGGTCGCGATAGTACTCCAGAAAGAACCGCAGCCCGCGCTCAATCTCCTCCTCATCGCGTCCCGGCAGCGCCTTCCGCACCAGCGTCGGTGCTCCATTTCCGACGTAGGAATATACAGTCTGATCGGTCAGAGGCGGCTCATGAAGATGCGCGCGCATCGCATTTACCGAATCCGCCAGGTCGCGCTTCGAATCGATCAGCGTACCGTCAAGATCGAAAATCAGAAGCTCGTTCAACTGTCGACCTTCTTGAGCTGTTCCTGTTTCTTGCGCTTTTTTTGCAGCTCTTCTTCCCATAATTTGCGGATTTCAAACATGCTGTCTCGAAACGCTTCCTTCACCGCGTCCGGCGCCAGCTTGGAACACAAGTTCGATGCATCGAGCACGTAAGGCGTCAGCTGCGAGCCGACCATCCACATGGGCAGGGGCTTGGGCGTGAATGCCATGATCACGGCGACCACGATGACGGCCATGAAGACCCCGCGCAGGAATCCGAATGCACCGCCCAGTAACCGGTCCAGCCACGTTAGTCCGGTCCAGCGGAATAGTTTCGCCAGCAGCAAGCCGATCAACGCGCCCGCCGTCGTGAACATCAGAAAAACCACGAAGAAGCCCAGCATGTTGGACAGGTTCGCGGACATGGTCCAGTGCTCGCGGATCCACGCGGCGGGCACGTTGTAATACCAGAAGCCAAACAGCAAACCGGCGATCGACGCGATAAATCCGACTCCGACCCGCGCGAACCCCGCCATAAATCCGGTGGCGACAGAGACTCCGATAATGACCGCCAGTATCAGGTCGAGTAAATTCATATCGATTTTCCCGCCAGAATCCGGTATGCCTCCTTATATTTTTCACTGGTTTTACGGGCTACCCCTTCGGGCAAAGAGGGCGCCGGAGGCGTCTTGTTCCAGTGAATCGATTCCAGATAATCGCGCACGAACTGCTTATCGAACGATGGCTGCGGGCCCCCCGGCGAATACGTTTCGGCCGGCCAGAAGCGCGAAGAGTCCGGCGTCAGCACCTCGTCCGCCAGAATAATTTCTCCATCCACCACACCGAATTCGAACTTCGTATCGGCAATGATGATCCCGCGGGATCGCGCATATTCCGCGGCCTTTTTATAAATAGTCAGCGTCAAATCGCGCAACCGCGCGGCAGTGTCCGCGCCGATCATGTTGACCACGGTTTCGAAAGGAATATTCTCGTCGTGCCCGCTTTGCGCCTTCGTCGCGGGAGTGAAAATCGGCTCCGGCAGCGCGTCGCTTTCGCGCAATCCTACCGGTAAAGGGATTCCGCACAGCGCCCCGGTGCGCACGTAATCCTTCCACCCGGACCCCGATAAATAACCCCGCGCGACGCATTCGACGTCGAACATCCGCGCCTTCTTCACCCACATCGCGCGGCCCGCAAATTCCGGAGGCACATCGGTACTCAGCAAATGATTCGGCACCACCTCGCGCAGAAAGTTCAGCCAGAACAAAGTCATCTGCGTCAGCACGCGCCCCTTGTCGGGAATCCCGGTGGCGAGAATATAATCGAACGCCGAAATGCGATCCGTCGCGACGATCAACAATCGATCGCCATCTTCATAAATGTCGCGGACCTTCCCGCGTCCGCGCAGCGTATAGCCGGGCAGATTCGTCTCAAGCAATGGTTCAGGAGCCAATCCCAATTATACTGATGGAATTGCATGCTTCTTTCGATCTTGATTCCGGTCTATAACGAACGTACGGTAGTGGAGCGCAGCCTTTCCCTGGTCCTGGCTGCGCCCTTGCCCGAAAATATGGATCGCGAGCTCGTCATTGTGGACGATTGCTCGACTGACGGCACCTCCGATATTCTCGCCCGTTTCGCCGCCGCTGAGCCGCGCGTGCGCCTCCATCGCCACGAAGTGAATCAGGGCAAGGGCGCCGCGGTCCGCACGGCAATCGATCAGGCGCAAGGGGATTTTTGCCTGGTGCAGGATGCCGACCTCGAATACGATCCTTCGGAATACATCAAGTTGATGCGCCCCTTGCTCGACGGACGCGCCGACGCGGTTTTCGGTTCGCGCTACCTGGTCGGCGAACAGTCCCGCGTGCTGCCCTTCTGGCATTCGATGATCAACAAGTACCTGACGCTGGTCTCGAACATGTTCAGCAATCTGAACGTCACCGACATGGAGACCTGCTACAAAGTTTTCCGCACCGACCTGCTGAAGAGCATTCCCATCCGCTCCAACCGCTTCGGCTTCGAGCCGGAGATCACCATGAAGGCGTCCAAGCGCAAGCTGCGCGTCTATGAAGTGCCCATCAGCTATCACGGCCGGACCTACGAAGAGGGGAAAAAGATCGGCTGGAAAGATGGCGTGAAGGCGCTCGGAGTGATCCTCCATTTCTGGCTGGTGGACGATCTTTATGTCGCCAGTTACGGCCGCGGATTGCTCAACAGCCTCACCGGCACGCCCCAATATTTGAGCTGGCTGACGCGTGTGCTGCGCCCTCATCTGGGCGATACCGTCTTCGAGGCCGGCGCTGGACTCGGCAATCTTACGGGCCGCCTGATGGCGCGCAAGCTGGAATACGTAGCGGGCGAGAAAGATCCTCTGTATCTTCACGCACTGCACAATCGTTTTCTGCGTACCCCCAGCGTCACCGTCTGTAAGCTCGACCCGGAAGATCCCGCCGATTATCTTCCCTGGAAAGAAAAATTCGAAAGCGCGTTGTGCGTGAACCTGCTCGAATCGGTGGACGATCCGCAAGTGGTGGTCACCCAGCTCGCCGGGATTTTGAAGCCGCGCGGTGTCGCAATCGTGCTGGTTCCTCAAGGTCCCGGATTATATGGTTCGCTCGACCGCGCCATGGGGCATAAGCGCCGCTTTTCTTCCGGCGACCTGAAGCAGATGATGGAAACCGCCGGCCTTCGCGTCGATCGCTTGTATCAGATGAATAAAATCGGCGCGGTGTCCTGGTGGATTTTCGGCAAGCTCCTCGGCCGCACCCGGATCAATAAATTTTCGCTGAAGCTGTTCGATAAAACCGTGTGGATCTGGCGCCGCATCGATGGCCTATTGCCCTGGAAAGGCCTTTCCGTAATCGCGGTCGCGACCAAGCCATGAAAGCCCTTGCGCTGAATTTCGAAGCGCGGTCGCTCGAATGGATCGACGCCGATCCGCCGGAATTCTATGCCAATCGCGACGTCCTCTATCGCATCCATGAGGTAGGCGTGTGCGGCACCGATCGCGCCCTGGCGTCGTTCCGGTTGGGCGCCCCGCCGAAGGGGGAAACCAGGCTGGTGCTGGGCCACGAAGCACTCGGACAGGTGCTCGATATCGGCGGCGGGGTGAAAGGACTCAATCGCGGCGATTGGGTCGCGCCCACCGTGCGCCGGGCCTGTAAGCCTCCGTGCAGCTCCTGCGCGCGCGGCCGCCGTGACCTGTGCATCAGTGGAAATTACACCGAACGCGGAATCCTGGGCCTCGACGGCTACTTCACTGAGCGCGCCGTCGATACCGAAGAGGACCTGGTTCGCGTGCCTCTAAAACTGGTCGATTTCGGCGTGCTGATCGAACCCCTCAGCATCGCCGAGAAAGCCATCGTCCGCGCGCTCGCAGTCCATGAAGGAGAACCGCGGACCGCGCTGGTGTTGGGACTCGGCCCCATCGGGATGCTGGCGGCAATGGCGTTGAAGGTCCGTGGATACGGGGTGCGGGTCCATTCGATCGAGCCCGCCGATCATCCCCGCGTAGCAATTTTGAAGCTTCAGGACATCCCCTACGAACCCGAGTTGAAAGGATCCGCCGACATCGTCATTGAGGCCGCCGGATCCACCGAAGTAACTCTGGCAGCCTTGCCGCACATGCCCCCTCTCGGCGTAATGGTAGTGCTCGGAGCGCCCAACGGCGCGGGCCCCATGCCATTTCTGCGAATGATCGTGAACAATCAAAACATCGTCGGCAGCGTAAATGCCAGCGCCGAAGCGTTTCGTTCCGCAGTGGAGGATCTCGCACGATTCGACCGCCGCGCGCTCGCCCTGCTGATCACCCGATCCCGTTTTACCGATCTGGAAAACAGCCTGACAGGTCCGCCGATGGTAGCGCCTAAGGTCGTTCACGTCTTGTGAACGTCCTCCAGCGCAGTGTATCGCCCCGTCATTTACTTTGATGAAAACTGCACTCTTACTCTTGCCGTAGCGCACGCCTCCAGGCGTGCCGCGTCGACATTCGTGTCGACGTGTCTTTTCCCCTCAGCGATGAAAACCGCGAAAAATGGGGACTGCCGACTCTGTCCCAAGGCGCCTGCAATTCCAACGGCACCAAATGCCACTGCGCCGCCGAGGACCGAGTGGGCTGTTTCCACTTTTCGCTCCTTGTGGGGCGGCCAATTTTGGCAGTCGGCTTTCTTATACCGAGCCGCGACCGCAGGAAGCGATCCGCAACGAAATTTTCCAGTATCGGAGCCGCCACCGTAAGGAAGCGGGTAGACGCTCTCATTCCCTTACACTAAAGTAAGTGCGCCACGCGATCTGCAACGAAATTTTCCAATCCCGCCCCTTCGCCGATACCGCGAAGTTCGTCCGCACCGCCGGCTACACCGGACTGGAAATCGCACCCTTCACCCTGGCCCCCCGCCCCTCCCAAATTTCCGCCGCCCAGCGCGCCGAATACCGAGACATCCTCAAATCCGAGGGCCTCTCCTTCGTCGGCCTCCACTGGCTGATGGTTTCTCCGAAAGGCTTGCAAGTCACCACCCCGGACGCAGCCCTGCGCGAACGAAGCTGGCAGCACATCCGCGAATTGATCGATCTCTGCGCGGACCTCGGCCCCGACGGCGTCATGGTTTTCGGCTCCCCCGTCCAGCGTTCCACCACCGACGGGTCGACCGTTGCCGAAGCCACCGCCCGCTACATCGACGGACTCTCAAGCGTGGCCGCGCAAGCGGAACAAAGCGGAGTGACCATCCTGGTCGAAGCCCTGCCCATCGAGCAATCCGACGTAGTGAATACCCTCGAACAAGCAGCCTCCATCGTCCACCAGATCGGCAGCCCCGCGATCCAAACCATGTTCGACACGCACAACGCCGTCGACGAAACTGAACCCCACGCGTCGCTGGTAGAAAAGTACTTCGACATCATCCGCCACGTCCACGTCAATGAGATTGACGGCCGCCATCCCAGCAAAGGGGATTACGATTTCAAGCCGGTTTTAAAAACCCTCCAGCGCCTCGCCTACCAAGGCTGGATCTCACTGGAAGCTTTTGATTTTTCCTTCGGCGCCGAAAATATCGCGCGCGAATCGATCGACTATTTGAACGGAGAGATGGCTAAATCAGCATGAAAAAATATGTGGTGACCGGAGGCGCCGGGTTCATCGGCTCCACGCTGGTCCGAACGTTATTGAAACAGGGCGGCCAAGTCGCGGTGATCGACAACCTGCTCAGCGGCCGCGAAAAAAATCTCGAGGAAGTGCGTGACCGCATCGACCTGCATGTTGTCGACATCCGCGACGGAGCCGCCATCGCGCCCGTCATGAAAAGCGCCGATACCGTATTTCACCTGGCGGCGATTCCATCCGTGCCCCGCTCGATCGACGACCCGCGGCCCTCGCACGAAGTGAACATCGACGGCACCTTCGAAGTTTTCACCGCCGCCGCGAATGCGAAAGTGCGCCGCGTGGTCTACGCCGCCTCGTCCTCCGCCTATGGCGACAGCGAGACCCTGCCGAAAATCGAAACCATGCCGGCCAACCCCAAATCGCCCTACGCCGTCCAGAAATATGTGGGCGAGTTGTACGCCTCGGTGTTCAGTTCCTGCTTCGGTCTCGAAACCGTCGCGCTAAGATTCTTCAACGTCTACGGCCCGCGCCAGGATCCATCAAGCGCCTATTCCGGCATCCTCAGCCTGTTCATGAAGCATCTGATCGCTCGCACCGAACCCACTATTTTCGGCGACGGCGAACAGTCTCGCGACTTCACCTACGTCGAGGACGTAGCCGGCCTTTGCCTCAAAGCCGCGAATGCTCCGGGCGTCGCCGGCAAAATGTTCAACGCCGGCAATGGAGGCCGCTATACTCTGAATCAGATCTGGTCCATGCTGCAAAAAATGGAAGGTGTGGAGATCGGCGTCAAATTCGGTCCTCCGCGCGCAGGCGACGTGCGGCACTCCATGGCCGACACCACGGCCGCGAAGGCAGAGTTAGGACACGCGCCGCAATTCTCGATTGAAGAAGGCCTGCGCAAAACTCTGGACTGGTACAAAAAATCCCTATGAGTAAAATGGGGGGTTACAGAGGTGGCCGTCCGCGCATGGGAGGCCCGCGCAAAGGCGATTTTTCCGCTCCGCCCGCGCCAGCGGACCGCCCCTCGGCCTCCATTCAGCGCACCAAGAAGCGCATCCTCTTCGTCTGCATCGGCAACTCCTGCCGCAGCCAGATGGCGGAAGGCTTCGCCCGCGCCTACGGTGCCGATATTCTAACCGCAGCCAGCGCCGGCCTCAGCCCCGCCTCCATCGTGCAGCCTCTGACGAAACAAGTGCTTGCCAACCGCAACATCCGCATCGACGATCAGTTCCCCAAAGGGATGGAGATCCTGACCCGCGAACAGTTCGACGTAATCGTAAATATGAGCGGCCAGAGACTCCCTCTCGCCCCCGGAGCCGTAGTGCGCGAATGGCCCGTCCGCGACCCGATCGGAGAGCAGGAACCGGTCTATAAATCCGTCGCCGAACAAATCGAAGGATTAGTCATGCGACTGATTCTCGAATTGCGCTCTTCAACGCTATAATGGAAAAAGTCATGTCGTGCGGATATGGCGGAATTGGCAGACGCGCGTGGTTCAGGTCCACGTTCTCGCAAGGGAGTGGAGGTTCAAGTCCTCTTATCCGCACCAAGTAACCTTTAATTCACGTTTGTAGGGCAGGCCCTTCTGCCTGCCATGTTTGGAGCTGTGGGGCAGGCGGTTCCGCCTGCCATCTTCGACCTATTCTACGGCCGTCTCCGCCGCTCTTCCGGTCTCCGCGGAGGAGGCACATGGTGGCTCTCCACCCGTCCCGCCCTCTCATAGTGCGGAACCGACCACTCATGGTGATACGCGCCGCGATTCACCCAGGTCCGGCCCCACTCGTGATTGTTCACGAACCACCCGCGTCCGCCCCAATTGAACCGCGCATAAGCCCCCGGTCCCCATCCCCAGGGCGCGAACGCCACACCCAGGCTGATCCGAGGCCCAAAGGAAATCGCTGCCCCCACGGCAAATCCCGGCCTCGGCGCGAAAAACACGATTCCCGGATCGTAAACCGGGACTACAAAAACACCCGGATTAATCGGATCGATCTGAATGTAACCGCCCGCGTCCACGACATTATAATAACCGTTCGTGCGCAGGTAGCCATAGCGTTGGGCCGCGTGCCTCATCCTCTGGACGGCGTCCATTACATCGCCGCGTTGCGCCAGAACGGCATCCCCTAAACGATGCGTCCAGCTCATGTCGCTAGCCATCATTTGAAGCACTTGCGGGAAAGGCAGCAAGGCTTGTACGCTCGGATCCCAGGGCAGATGATCGTCGGAAATGGCATGCGCCAGCTCATCGCCATGTAGCGCCGCGTGTTGATCCGCCCACTGATCCGCTTCTGGAATCTGCTCCGGATAGGTTGATGCGGTAAGAATATTGGCCAGCAGGGCATCCGGATAAAGGGCAATTCTTTGGACTAATTTGTCCAACTCTCCGGGACCCATTTGCGGAGGAGGTGCTTGCGCCGGCATCAACGCCGCCGCAAATACCCCCAAAGCAAGAAAGGAAAGGACTTTGTTAGTTTTCTGCATCTTCTTCTCCATCAAAGAAGATGCGCACTCGCAAAACTTGGTTACGCTACGTCGGTAACCGTATCTTCAATCGGCGTATCCTGGAAACGAAGCGCTCTTGCTTCTTCCAGAGACATGATTTCGGGGCCACCCGAGATTTCCTTGGTGCCCGCCTGCTGACGCTTCTCGGCCTTGTCGCGCTGTTTTTCAACGCGGGCGAGTTCTTTCTGGCGTTTCTTGAATGTAGAATGCGAACGTCCGGCCATAAGAGTCTCCCGTGATTTCTTCGGCTAGCTTCTTCAGCTAACCGTATAGTTTTAAAACTTCTATTTTACCCCGCAAACGGGCTTCAGACAAATCGCCGCGCTCCAATCTGCGGGGCCTTCACTCATTTGATGCTCGAACCTACCAGCGGGGTTCCCGCCGTTGACGCGGTCCGCCGCCGCCGCTTCCGCGCCCGCCGCCACCGCCAAATCCACCGCCGCCGCCCGGTCCACGTCCGCCACCGCCGCCCGCCGGCTTAGGCCGTGCTTCATTGACATTTAGAGCGCGCCCGCCGACATTCGCGCCGTTCAACGCCGTAATTGCACGATCCGCTTCTTCCGTGTCCGTCATCTCGACAAATGCAAACCCCCGCGAACGCCCGGTTTCCCGGTCCGTCATCAGGCTCACGCGCTCCACGGTACCATACGCCTCAAATAGCGAGCGAACCGTATCTTCCGTCGCGCCAAAATCCAAATTACCAACGAATATGTTCTTCAAAGTCTTCTCCTTACGGGTTGAAAGCGGCGACAAACGGAGGCGGGGACATCATGAGCCAGAGCTTGCGGGACAATCAAACGCCACCCTTAGTGTACACCCAAGTCGAAAAGTAGGGAAGTACAAAAAAATTTGCAATCCGACCCAACCTGAAGAAAATTATCGCTAAACGTCGCCTACCCCCTACACTGGAAGCTCATGGATTCCATCAGCACCCAGCTCCGCGTCCGCTATGCCGAAACCGACCAGATGGGCGTGGTCTACCACGCCAACTACATTATCTGGATGGAAATAGGCCGCGTCGAATACTTTCGCGCCCGCGGCATCCGATACCGCGATATGGAGCGCGACGAGGGAATTCTGCTGGTGGTGGTCGAAGCCCATTGCCGCTACCACTCGCCCGCCCGTTACGACGAAGAAGTCACCATCCGCACCTGGATTGAGGACGCGAATCCCCGCATGATCCGCTTCGGCTACCAAATGACCGATTCTGTCACCGCCTGCCACCTGGCAACCGGGGAAACCAAGCACATCTTCTGCGGACCCGATCACAAGCCCAAAAAGCTGCCCGAAAAGTACCGCGCGTCATTCGGCATCGAACTTCACCGCCTAAATTTGCAATCATCTTAAAATGAGCACACTTTCGATCCGCGACCTGGACCTAAAAGGCAAGCGCGTCTTCATGAGGGTGGATTTTAATGTCCCCCTCGCCTCCGGTGGAAAAGAAATAACCAGCGATAAACGCATCAAGGCATCCCTTCCCAGCATTCAGTACGCGCTCGATCACGGCGCAGCCCTGATTCTAGCCAGCCACTTGGATCGTCCCAAAGGAAAGCCGAATCCGGCCATGAGCCTGGCTCCCGTAGCCGTTCGCCTCTCCGAATTGCTGAAAAAACCGGTGAAAATGGCCCCCGATTGCATCGGTCCGGAGGTCGAAGCCATGCTCCCCAAGCCCGGCGAAGTGCTGCTGCTCGAAAACCTCCGGTTCCACCCCGGGGAGGAAAAGAACTACCCCGAATTCTCCAGGAAACTGGCCGCCCTCTGCGACGTGTATGTCAACGACGCCTTCGGCTCCGCCCATCGCGCCCACGCCTCCACCGTCGGCATGATCCCCTTCGTCCAGGAGGCGGCCACTGGATTATTGATGGACAAAGAGCTCGAATATCTGGGCAAAGTGACCAAAAATCCCGACCGCCCATGCATAGCGATTCTCGGCGGCGCGAAAGTTTCGGACAAAATCGAGGTCATTCAAAACCTCATGAAAGTCGTCGACAAGCTGCTGATCGGAGGCGCCATGGCCTACACCTTCCTGCGCGCCCGCGGCGAGGAGACCGGCAAATCTCTGGTCGAGGAAGACAAGCTCATTCTGGCAAAAGAGTTGATGTGCGAGGCCGGCGACAAACTGATGCTCCCCGTCGACCACGTAGTGGCGTCCGAATTCAAAGGCGGCGCGGAAAACGAAACCGTCGACCGCGTCCCTGAAGGAAAAATGGGACTCGACATCGGTCCCCGCACCGTCGAGGCATTTTCGAAAGTCATCGCCGGCGCGAAAACCATAATCTGGAACGGACCCATGGGCGTCTTCGAAATGCCTCCTTTCGATACAGGAACGGTGGCCATCGCGAAAGCCGTAGCCGAATCTGGCGCGGTCAGCGTTGTGGGCGGGGGCGATTCCGAAAAAGCCATCAAATCCGCGGGCGTGTCCGATAAAATCTCCCACGTCTCCACCGGCGGCGGCGCCTCGCTCGAATTCCTAGGCGGGATCGAGCTGCCCGGGGTAAAAGCCCTGGAAAGCTAATAGGGCAGGCTCAGCACCAGCCTAATCAGTTTCGCAGAGCGTGAATGTGGGGCAGGCGGTTCCGCCTGCCATTGCGCCAAATCCGCGGGCGTGTCCGAAAAAATCTCCCACGTCTCGACCGGCGGGGGCGCCTCACTCGGATTCCTAGGCGGCATCGAGCTGCCAGGTAGTTCCTCAAAACCACATTGGCCGCCGATGAACGCGGATAAACGCGGATATGAAAGAGATCTGCAAATCCGCGTTTATCAGCGGCCATTAATTTTATAATGTACTCCATGAAAATCACTCTGCTCGTCCCCGCGCTGCTCCTAACCGCCATCGCCCTCACCCCTCAACAACAGCCCCAAACCCAACGCATCCCCCAATTCGAAAACGACGACGTGAAGGTCTGGCGATCTGTCGTCGTACCCAACGCTCCCCTCACTATGCATCGCCATGAGCATGGACGCGTCATCATCCCCATCGTCGGTGGAACCATGAAGATCGTCACCCAGGGCGGCTCGACCGAAACCCATCGGTGGGACATTGGAAACGCCTACTGGCTGCCGGCCAATCCTCCCAATCAGGTTCACGCCGACGTCAATGCAGGGACCAAACCGATTGAGGTCATGGTAGTGGAACTCAAGCAGAAGTAGTCCTGATCCTCGGTGCGAAACAACGGCGATTACAGGGTCTTTCCATTAGAGCACTTACCTTAAGCTTGCCTTACGATTAGGGGGTGTTATTAGACAGCAGAACCATCATGTTGGTGGGGATGGCCACCGCGATGCTGGTCAGCCTTCTTGGGATCCTCGAATCCCGGGGCAGCCACGCCTGCCCTGGCCTCGGCTGCTGGACGCTGGCAAATCTATGCGCCTCTCTTTCCCTGCTGCTGGTCGGTCTCAGCGGCATCATTCCGGATCCGGTTTCGATCATCGGAGGCAATCTGCTGGGTATCGCGGGCGCCTCCCTGCTCTTCGAAGGAGCGCGCCGGTTTAACGGCGCTACCCGCTTTCAATGGACCACAGCCGCGGCCGGCCTGTTGACCCTGCTCACCATCTGTTACTTCGGTTTTATCATCGAAAACCTGAGCACCCGGATTGCCCTGCTTTCTCTCTACCTGGGAATTTTCGGCATCCTGGCCGCGAGGCAGTTATTTACCGTTATCCGGCCCGGCTACCGTCTGAGCCTGGGATATACCGCCTGTGTGCTTACTCTATTCAGCCTGGCGCAATTCGCTCGAATTTTGCATACCTCCCTGAACCCGCGCATGACCGCTTTGTTCACGCCGTCGCCGGTTTTTGCGGCTCTGATGGTGGCAACGGTCTTGGGAATCATCGCGTGGTCATTCGGCTTCTTCCTGATCAATCACGATCATATGGTGGAAGGGCTCAGAATCGCCGAGTCGCGCGCCACCCGCGCCGATAACGCCAAGAGCGATTTCGTCGCCAACGTGAGCCACGAAATCCGCACCCCCATGAATGGCGTCATCGGTCTAACCGAATTGCTGCTCGACACGCCTCTTGATCGAATCCAGCGCGATTACGTGGAAACGGTGCGGGAAAGCGGCCAAGCGCTGCTCAACATCGTCAATGAAGTGCTGGACCTGTCGAAAATCGAGGCCGGCAAAATCGATCTGGCCGAGGCGCCTTTCGATCCTCACGACGTGGTGGGACGAACCGTCGAGTTGCTGTCTTGGAAGGCCCGCGGGAAAGGCCTGAAGTTGACCTTTTCCATCGATCCCGATGTCCCCCACGCTCTCCTTGGCGACTCTGGGCGCCTGCGTCAGGTCTTGACCAATTTGACCGCTAACGCGCTCAAATTTACCGCTCAAGGAGAAATCTCGATCGCCGTCAGTGTCGAGGAACAGCCCGCGGTGCTTCGCTTCGCCGTCACCGACACCGGTCCGGGAATCGGAAAGGCGGGTCAAGCCCGGATCTTCAACCGCTTCGAGCAGCTGAAGGATGCCAGACAAAATGGCACCGGCCTGGGTCTGGCGATTTCCAAACAACTGGTGGAACTGATGGGCGGCGAGATAGGGCTCATCAGTAAAGAAGGCAAAGGTTCGACGTTCTGGTTTACGGCCGCGTTCAAGCGGCAAAGTCCTTTCGCGCACCTGTCTTTGCGGGTGCTGGTGGTGGACGACAGCCCGGTAAATCAAAAGGTCGCGGCCGGCTTACTGCAAAAGATGGGATGCGAAACGCGCGTAGCCGATGGAGGACTCGCCGCCGTCGACCTGGTTTCTCGCGAGCCCTTCGACCTGGTTCTGATGGATTGCCAGATGCCCGAAATGGACGGATTTCAGGCAGCCAGGGCCATTCGCCGCCGGTCCGCCATTCCGATTGTCGCCATGACCGGCAGCGTGCGCGAGGAAGACCGCATCAAGTGCCGGGAAGCCGGAATGGACGGCCATATTTCGAAGCCCGTCAGCATCGGCTCCATCACCGAGGCGGTGAAGGTCCACGTCCTGAATCGCGCCGAGGCGACTAGATGACAGGACACCGTCCGCCCCGATAGTGCGTGTGGCGCACGCCCCCAGGCGTGCCGCGTCGACATTCGTGTCGACGTGTCCAGTAGGGCAGCCGCTTTTTCTGATGAGCGATAACAAGCCTGCCCGAAGACAGGCTGCCGCCAAAATGGGCCGCCCCACATGGAGGCCGTTATTTATTGATGCGCCGGATCCGGCTTGTCCTGGCTGAACCCTAATTCCGCAATCGCAGCCTCCGCGCGCTGCACATTGATTGCGCCCGCCTTCGCCAGTGCCGCGAGCGTCGCCTGCACAATCGCTTCCGCCGAAATTTCGAAGAAGTGCCGCAGATGCTCGCGATTTTCGCTGCGTCCGAAGCCGTCCGTTCCCAATGAAGTCAGCCGACCGCCCAGCCACGGCGCGAGTCCGTCCGGCACGCTCTTCATATAATCGCTCGACGCGACGATCGGTCCCTGCGTGTTGCCGATGACCTGGGAGATGTAGGGCACACGCTGTTCCGATGCCGGATGCAGACGGTTCCACCGCTCCACTTCAAGCGCGTTCTTGCGCAGCTCGCTGTAGCTGGTCACGCTCCACACATCGGTCGCGATCTGATAGCGCTCCGCCAGAATCTGCTGCGCCTTCAAAGCCTCATTCAGCATCGGCCCGCTCCCGAATAACTGCGCGGCCGCGTAGCCGCTGTTCGAACCTCGATATTTATACAGCCCGCGCAGAATGCCTTCGCGCACCTGATCTCCATCGGGCATGGGAGGCTGCGCGTAATTTTCGTTGTAGACAGTGATGTAATAAAAGAGGTCCTCGCGCTCCTGATACATGCGCCGGATGCCGTCCTGCACGATGACCGCGAGCTCATAAGCATAGGCCGGATCGTAAATCGCGCAAGTCGGGACGGCGCTGAACAGCATGGGAGAATGTCCGTCCTGATGCTGCAACCCCTCGCCCAGCAGAGTGCTGCGCCCGGCCGTTCCGCCCATTAAGAATCCCTTGACGCGCGAATCCGCGGCGGCCCACACCATATCGCCCACGCGCTGATATCCGAACATCGAATAGTAAATGTAGAAGGGAATCATCGGCACGCCGTAGTTCGCGTAGGCGGTGCCGGCAGCCAGGAAGCTGGACATGGAGCCCATCTCCGTGATGCCCTCTTCGAGGATCTGTCCGTCCTTGGCTTCCTTGTAATACAGCAGAACGTTCGCGTCCACCGGACGATAGCGCTGGCCCTGGCTCGCGTAAATTCCGTACTCGCGGAACAGCGATTCCATACCGAACGTGCGCGCCTCATCGGGAACAATGGGCACGATATACTTGCCCAGCTCCGGATGCTTGAGCAGAGCCTTCAAGATGGCGACCCAAGCGGCGGTGGTCGAGGCTTCGCGGCCTTTTGAGCCTCCGGTGGTTTCGTGGAACAGCTCGAGCGCGGGCGCCTTTACGGCCGGAAAATTGGTCTTGCGCGCCGGCAGAGGTCCACCCATTGCCTCCGTGCGTTTGCGCATGTACTGCATCTCCGGAGAATCCTCCGCGGGACGGAAAAATTCCAGATGCTGGACCACTTCATCGCTGATGGGAATATGGAAGCGGTCGCGGATCTTCATCATCTCCGGCTCCGCCAGCTTCTTCTGCTGATGCGCGGTGTTGCGCCCTTCGGCAGTCTCGCCCAAGCCGTAGCCCTTCACCGTTTTCGCCAGGATCACGGTCGGACGGCCGGTGGTTTCGACGGCTCGTTTGTACGCGTTATAAACCTTCACGGGATCGTGTCCGCCGCGCCGCAGCGCCCAGATATCGTCGTCGGTCAGATGCTCGACGAGCTTCAACAGCTCGGGATATTTCCCGAAAAATTCCTTGCGGATATAAGCGCCGTTCTGCGCGCGAAAAGCCTGGTATTCGCCGTCGACGCACTCATGCATGCGCTTCAGCAGCAGCCCTGTCGAATCGCGCCCCAGCAGATCGTCCCACCCGCTGCCCCAGATGCACTTGATCACGTTCCAGCCCGCGCCCAGGAACGCCGCTTCCAGTTCCTGAATGATGCTGCCGTTGCCGCGCACCGGACCGTCGAGCCTCTGCAAATTGCAGTTGACTACGAAGATCAGATTGTCCAGCTTTTCGCGCGAAGCGAGCGTCAACGCGCCCAACGATTCCGGCTCATCGGTTTCTCCGTCGCCTAAAAACGCCCAAACTTTTCGTCCCGTCGGCTTGATCACGCCGCGATTCTCCAGGTACTTCATGAAGCGCGCCTGATAGATCGCTCCAATCGGCCCGAGCCCCATCGAAACCGTCGGAAACTGCCAGAAATCAGGCATCAGCCAGGGATGCGGATACGAGGAAAGACCAGGAACGTCGCGCAGCTCATGGCGGAAGTTTTCGAGATTCTTGTCGCTGAGACGTCCTTCCATGAACGCGCGGGAATAGACGCCGGGCGAAGCGTGGCCCTGGAAATAGATGAAATCCCCGGGATCGCCCTGATAGGATCCATGGAAGAAATGGTTATAGCCGACCTCTAGCAGAGTCGCGAGCGATGCGTAGGTCGCGATGTGGCCGCCGATATTTGCATCGTACTTGTTGGCTCGCACCACCATGGCGGCCGCGTTCCAGCGGACCAGGCTTTTGATCACGCGCTCCAGCTCACGATCGCCGGGATAGGCCACTTCTTCGTCGGTCGAAATGGTGTTGACGTAGGGAGTATTCCAGCGCAGAGGCAGTTGGACGCCGAAATTGGAGGCGCGTTCCATCAGCCGGTTGAGAAGGTAACTGGCGCGGTCCGGGCCAGCTTCGTCGATCATTTCATCCAGTGCCTCAACCCATTCGGAGGTTTCCTGGGGATTGAGGTCGTCAGGGGCGTCTGCTTTTACTTTGAGCACTTATTAAGGTTAGCGGTTTCGGCGGGAAGTGGGCAACCGCAGTTAGACATATAGCGGCGGCATGAGCGCGAAAAGCAGGTCAGTCGAGGCCCGACAGCCAGCGCGGCGGCGTAGCCGGCCGGCGCGTCGACCGCGTGGAAGGACCAGCCCTCCGCGCCGCGCAATAACTGCGCCTCCGCACCGAGGGTGACGTCGAAGCTGTCCAGAGCCATCGACATCCCCATCCCGCACGCCTTAATATAAGCCTCTTTTCGCGTCCAGCAGCGGAAGAACGCTTGGCACTGATGCTCGATGGGGAGCGCCCTGAGCGCCGCTACTTCTAGGGTTGAGAAGAACCGCTCTGGAATTTTGTCATCCGCGAACGAGGCGTCGATCCGCTCGATATCGCAGCCCACTTCACCACCGCGCGTGACCGCGATCATCGCCATGCCGTGGGAATGGGAGACGTTGAAATGAACGTCGGAATTCGGCAGCATCGGCTTGCCGAATGGACCGTAGACAAAGTTTTCCCGGAAGCCGAGCAACTTGCGCAGAATTCCGCGGCAGGCGATGAAGCGGTTGCGGTCGCGATCGAACCTGAATCGCGCGGCGCGTTCGAGCTCTTCAAACGAGAGCAGCTCGCGCAGTTCGTTGAGCCGATCTTTGCCGGCATCGAGAGAAAAGAAGCCGACCTCCACTACATCTCCATCTGCTCGAGCAGGCGGGCCGCTTCCTCTTCGCTCATCGAATCCAGACGTTCGATCAACTGGCGCTCGATCTCGCTCGATAGTTTCCCCACGGTCTGCGCGGCGAACAGATCGCGCAGTGTGAGTAGCACTCCGAACTTCTCCTGAGCGCGCAATACCAACTGGGTTCCCAGCAAAGAATGGCCGCCCAGCAGGAAGAAGTTATCGTCCAGGCCGACTCGATTCAGATGCAGCAGCTCGCCTAAAATCGACGCGATCTGGATTTCGATGGCGGATTCCGGCGCACGGTAGGGCGTCGTGTCGAGCGCGTTTTCAGCGGACGGATCGGGCAGCGCGTCCCGGTCCAGCTTGCCGTTGGAGGTCAAGGGCAGCGCTTCGATCCGCACGAAGGCGGCGGGAATCATGTACTCCGGCAGTTCGCGCGAGAGGGCTTCGCGCAGCTCGCCCGACCGCGGAGCCTCGCCCGCCGCGGGCAGGATATAAGCGACCAGTTGCTTCGCGCAGTTCACGCCGCGCGCAACGACTGCCGCCGATGCGACTTTAGGATGACGCGCCAGCGCGCTGACGATCTCATCGGGTTCAATGCGATGCCCGCGAATTTTTTCCTGATTGTCGGCGCGTCCGTGAAAAGCGATTTGTCCATCGGGCAGCAGCGCACCCAGATCGCCGGTGCGATACATCCGCGCATCCACCGCAGGGCTGAACGGATTCTTGAGGAACCGCTCCGCCGTCAGCTCCGGCTGGTTGCGGTAGCCGCGGGCGACGCTGGTGCCTCCGATATAAATTTCGCCCGTTTCGCCGGGCTGGACGGGTTCGCGGTTTTCATTCAATAAATAAATAAACGTGTTGGCAATCGCGGAACCGATGGCGGGTTTCGCGCCTTCAGACACGTGATTCACGACTCCCGACGTTGCGACCACGGTGCACTCCGTGGGTCCGTAGTTGTTCACCAGGTGGAATGGCAAGCCCTCCGCGGGATAGCGATGCAAGGTGTCGGCGCCGGTCAGCAGAAAGCGGAGAGCGGTTTTCGAAGGCCATTCGGAGGTCAGCATCGGCTCCGCGAGCGCCGTGGGCACGAAGGAAATCGTGACACCCTCCGCAGCCAGCCACTCGCGCAGCAGGTCGGGGGAAGTGCGGGTGGTTTCGTCGGGCATGGAAACGCACGCTCCGGCGCTCAGATGCGGCCACAGCTCCCACACCGCGGCGTCGAACGCGAGCCCGGCTACATGGCTCGCCTTGTCGGACGCGGTTACGCCGAACGTCCGGCGATGCCAGAACACTAAGTTCAGCAGATTCCCGTGAGTCACCTCGACGCCTTTGGGCTTCCCGGTCGAGCCTGAGGTATAGACGATGTATGCCAGATTTTCGCGCCTCGTTTCGCACGGAGGAGGCGCAGAGGCGCGCGCGATCTTGGCGCGGTCGCGATCCGGATCCACGGTCAGCCCGCGTCCGATCGCCACGGTAGCGCCGGCGTCTTCAAGCACGAAAGCCTTCCGCTCCGCGGGCCAGTCGAGGTCCACCGGCACATACGCGCCGCCCGCTTTCCAGACTGCGAGCACCGCGATCACGTAGTTGAACGAACGCTCCAGGCACACGCCGACGGCGGAGTCCGGTCCGACGCCCAGCGATGCCAGGTATCCGGCGAGTTGGTCGGCTTGGAAGTCGAGCTCGGCGTAAGTGATCCGGTCCGGTCCCATGGTGAGGGCAGTCGCGTCGGGAGACAGGGCTGCCACAGCCGCAAAAAGCTGCGGCAAGCAAGCCTTGCGCCGGGCAGGAGGCAATTCGACGGCGCGAACAACGCTTCGGAAAACGTCTGAGTTTCCAATGGGATTCGATTGCGTATTCATGATCGTGCTATGAGAATACGGCCCGGCGGATTAGTTACCTATGGAGTAGTGGTACCGAATCGCACTACCGTACCGGTCTAGGCGGATAGGTCTAATCGTGCTATGGCGACGGTACTGAAAGCGGCAAAGTGGTCCGCCCCGCTCTGTCCACGCGGCGCGGGGGGTGGCGGCGGCTGGGGACCGAGTGGGCGGGACTTCCGCATACGTCAGGCTGAGTGGGTGGGGCGAAAAGTGGGGACAGTCCGCTCTGTCCACGCGGCGCCGGGGGGTGGCGGCGGCTGGGGACCGAGTGGGCGGGACTTCCGCATACGTCAGGCTGAGTGGGTGGGGCGAAAAGTGGGGACAGCCCGCTCTGTCCACGCGGCGGGGGAGGGATGTGACATTTGGGGGGTGCGGCGCCTTGGGACAGAGTGGGCAGTCCCCATTTTTCGCACATTTTTTCATGGCTAGGCGGCGTTTTTGTGGATGTAGGCTTTGAGGATCTGATGTTTGCGGGTGCGGGCTTGGAAGGCGGAGCGGATTTGGGGTTCTGTAAAAACGAAGCCATCGGCGGAGGGGTTGTAGGTTTGTCCTTTGGCTTTATACATTTCGAGGACGTCGAGGAGGTCGTCGAGGTCGTGGCTTTCCTGGTCGTGGCGGATTTTTTGGAGTTCGCGGAGCTGGATCTGGGTGCGCTCGAATTGACGGGACAGGCGCTGGCTGTGCATGCTCAGGTTGGCCAGGGCTTTGGAGCGGGATTCGATGGCGGCGGCGATGGTCAGGGCGGTTTCGATGGGGGATTCGGGGTCGGCGACGGCCAGGCAGAGGACGTTGGTTTCGAGCGCGGCGACCCGGTTGAGTCGCCAGGAGGTGTCGGCCAGGGCTTGGACGAGGTCGGCTTCGAGAGGGCCTTGGGGGGCGAAGGCGTCGGTGTAGGATTTGAGGTGGCGCTGGTAGGCGGCGAGGTCCTCGGAGGGCATGACCACGATTTGGCCGGTGAGGCCGTGGCGGAGGGCGTTGAGGGAAGAGCGGTGTTTGCCTTCGGGGGTGATGGGTCCGGTGGAGTGCTGGGAGTTGGCGCGGTTGATTTCGGGTCGGGAGGGAGTGGTCATATTTATTTGTCCTTCTGGGGGGAAGGTAGCAGGAGCGGTGATAATGCGAAGGTGGGTGCAAACGGGAGGTGGTTGAAAAGGCTGGAGAATCCCCGCCTGACGAGCGGGGTTGTGGGTCCAGGTCTGAGGGGTGCCCCGGCCAGTCGCCCCAAGTCCAGCAACCCGGCGCCGCGTGGACAGTGCGAAAAATGGGGACTGCCCACTCTGTCCCAAGGCGGCGCAACCTCCGCAAAAGTCTCCTACTTCTGCGCCGCGTGGACAGAGCGGGCTGTCCCCACTTTCGCCCCGGCCACCCCTCCCACGCCTATCTGTATCCCAAACTCCCCACTTTTCGTAGTTTTCATCCCTCTATGCCGAAACAAAATTGCGCGGCGGATATCAATCTGGAGTTGAGCCGAAAGAATGACAGAATCTGCGATAGATGATAACGATAGGAGGATTAATGATTTCAATCAAGAAGAATAGTCTGGCGGTAGGATTTCTTGCCGTGCTCTTTCCGGTGGCGGCGCTTGCCGATTTGACGGGAACCATCACTTTATCGGCGAACACCAGGGTCAGCATGGACACGGGCGCGACGGTGAATTCCGGCGGTGACTTTCTATGGACTGGCACCACGCTCACCCCCCAAGGCTCTGCCAAAGCGCTGAATGCAACGGCATTGGCTGGTCTTGCCGGTTCCACGGGATACACCACGCTGACTCAATCGCTGCTTTCGAGTTTCGCTGCGCTCGGTTCCTCGGCGGCTCTCACCAGCCTTGCCGCGAACACGGTAGTCGGCTACGAAACCAACGGCGGGAATTTCGGCAAGTTCCTGGTGACGGCGGTTTCCGGCACGTCGATCAGTCTCGAGTACACGACGTATGGAGTCAGCGGCAGTGGAAGCGGCGCAGGAAATCCCACCATTACACAGCTTCAGAACAACTATGGCCTGATTGCTCCCGGCCTGCCTAACTATGGAATCGCTCCGGGAAGCCTGTTCATCATCCGGGGCAGCAATCTTTCGAGCGTGCCGATCGCGAATGTGACGCTCCAGTCGAGCGCCGGCCCCGCGGGAATCCCCACCACGTTGAACGGGGCCGCCATCACCGTCACTGTCAACGGCACGACGGTTCATCCGGGGATTTATTATGCGGGATCTTCGCAGATCGCGGCGGTTCTGCCCTCGAATACTCCGATTGGCACGGGGACGATCACGGTGACCTATAGCGGAGCTACGGTTACGAGCCCGATCACAGTGGTGCCCACGGCTCTGGGCCTGGACACGTATTATGGGTCCGGCACCGGCCTGGGAGTGGCTACCGATCCGGTAACGGGTGCGCTGTTCAACTACACCAATTCGATTCCGCCGGGGAAAATCATCGTTTTGTGGGGCTCGGGCCTGGGCGCCGATACGGCCGATAGTGACACCGTATACACGACCAGTCCTCACGCGGTGAACACCCCCTTGACGATTTACTTTGGAGGGGTCGCGGGGACCGTTCTTTACGCGGGCAGCGGCGGATATCCGGGCGTGAATCAGATCAACGTGATGGTGCCGGCGAATGCCCCTACAGGGTGCGGCGTATCGGTGGTGGCGGTGAGTGGAAACATCGTCAGCAACACGGTGTCGCTGCCGATCGGCAACGGCGTGTGCAGCGATGGGGTGCTGGGGTACAACGGAACCCAGCTAACCACCATGAGTACGCAGACCGGCACTTATAACTTCGGCAGTCTGGCGATCGAGCAGATCACTACGCCGGGGGTTGCGCCCCTGGGTGGAACCAATACGGACGCCAGTGGGATTTTTGAGAAGGTCCAATACAGCGGAAGCAGTTCGACCACCACCGGCGGCGTCACGTCGCTGGGGAGCTGCTCGGTCATCACGGCGTCTTCGGCAAGCACGGGGACGATACCGACCATCGTTGGCCTGGATGCCGGGACCATCACGATCACGGGGCCGACCGGTACCCAAACGCTGACCAATCAAGCGCTTCCCACGCAGTCGGGCCCATCCGGCTTGTATACCGCGAGCCTGGCCAGCTCTTTCATGCCGCCGACGGGGGGGACCTACACTTTCACCGGGTCGGGCGGCGCGGACGTGGGTCATTTCACGACATCGATTTCTTACACCAGTCCGCTGGTGTGGACGAACATGAACGCGGTGACAACGGTCAACCGCGCGAGTGGACAACCCATCACCTGGACCGGCGGCGCTGCGAACTCCTATGTCGTCATCACCGGCAGTTCGGCGAACGCTACGGCGTCGGCGAGCTTTTTCTGCTATGCGCCGGCGAGCGCGGGACAATTCACCGTTCCATCCTACGTGCTGCTGGCACTGCCTGCGAGCACTAACAACAGCGGCAGCCTGGGGGTCGAAAATGCGGTGACCGGCACGTTCACGGCTACGGGACTGACCACCGGCACTACGATCGCGGCGGTGTCGTTTGGGATTACGCCGACTTATAACTAGTGGCTTGTCTCAGATAAAACATTACGACACTCTCGAAAACACCGGCAGTGGCTGAGTGGCCGGGGCGAAAAGCGGGGACAGCCCGCTCTATCCACTGCGGCGTCAGCAAGATATGTTGCATTGACGATCCTGAGGACGCCTTGGGACAGAGTAGGCAGTCCCCGCTTTCCGCGGTCTTCATCGGGATCGGTGTGCAGAAGCCAAGACACGTCGACACGAATGTCGACGCGGCACGCCTGGAGGCGCGCGCTACAAGGTGCTAACGAAATGACCGGGACAGCTTACTAGGGACGTAAATCGTCCGCTCCCTGTGGTCGCGGGTCGGTCGAAGACATTGGGCGTAACAAAATGAGCTGTTGACATACGACGATCATCGTAGTACGATCATCGTATGTCAACGGAGCATCCGCCGCGTCCTACCGACGCCGAACTTGAAATCCTGACGGTGCTGTGGAGCCGCGGGCCGGTAACGGTTCGCGACGTCCATGAAATCATCGCCAGCCGCAGGCCGACTCAATACACCACCGTGCTGAAGCAGATGCAGGTGATGGCCGAAAAGGGCCTGGTGGTTCGCAACGCCGATCAACGGGCCCATGTTTACCAAGCCGCGCGCCCCCGGGAATGGACGCAGAAGCAGTTGGCCGGCGATATTTTGCAGCGCGCGTTCAACGGATCGGCCAGGAGCCTGATGCTCGGCGCGTTGTCCGCCCGCAAGGCTTCGAAAACGGAACTGGCGGAACTGCGCACGCTTCTGGACGAATATGAAAAGAGGCTGCGATGAATTTCCTCGACATGTTCGTCCGGACCGAATGGGCGAAAGCCTTGGGATGGTCGCTGATTCACTCTTTATGGGAAGGCGCGGCGGTGGCCCTCATGCTGGCGATGGTGCTGGCGGTGGCGCGATCGTCACGGTTCCGATACGCGGCGGGGTGCGCGGCGATGCTGGCTCTGGTGGTTGGATTTGGAGTGACGCTTTACCGGCTGGCTCCGCGGGAAATCGGCCGCACGGCGGCGCTCGAGAAGCTTGCGTTTCCTGCGCCTGCCGCGGTGGAGGATCGGGCAACGGATCGGTCCGCATGGGACGCGTCTCAGTTTCTACCCTGGCTGGCGCCGGTGTGGCTGGCGGGGGTTTTATTATTTCAATTACGATGTTTCGCTTCTTGGGCCGCGGCAGGGAGACTCCGACGAATTGGGGTATGCAGGGCGCCGCAGGAGTGGATAGAGCGGTGCGAGGTTTTACGGTTGCGGTTGAGAATGACCAAGCCGGTTACTCTGCTCGAATCGTGTTTGGCGGAGGTGCCGCTGGTGATCGGACAGCTGCGGCCAGTGGTCCTGATGCCTATAGGATTGCTTGCGGGTCTTCCAGCAGGCCAGATCGAAGCCATCCTGCTGCATGAGCTGGCGCACATCCGGCGCGGGGATTATCTGGTCAACCTGATGCAGACGGTGGTGGAGGGGTTGTTGTTCTATCATCCGGCGGTCTGGTGGATTTCACGGGTGATTCGCACGGAGCGGGAAAACTGCTGCGACGATCTGGTGGTGGCTACCAGAGGAGACGCGCACGAGTATGCCTCGGCGCTAGCGGCATTGGCGGAGAATCGATGGTCGATGCGGGAAGCGGCGATGGCGGCGACGGGAGGGGACCTGGTGAAACGAATTCGACGATTGCTTGTGCAGCCGGAGGGGCCGCGAATTACGCTGGCTCCGCTATTGGCGGTGGGAATTTTGGTGGTGACCGCGGCGGGCGCCGTGGCGTGGCAGGCTCCGGCTGAGCCCCAGGTACAGACCGCGTCTCCTTATCAGATGTGGCTCAATGAAGAAGTGCCGTATATCATCACGGATCAGGAGCGCGCAGAATTCAAGAGTCTTCGAAGCGATGCGGATCGCGCCCAATTCATAAAGGGGTTCTGGGAGCGGCGCGATCCCACTCCGGGTACGCCGCGGAATGAGTTTCAGGAGGAGCATTATCGCCGGATCGCATACGCCAACGGTCGATTCACCGTGAACCGGGTGCCCGGTTGGAAAACGGATCGGGGGCGAATTTATATTCAATACGGGCCTCCGGATGAGATCGATTCGCACCCTAGCGGAGGCAAGTACGAGCGGCCGGCGGAGGAGGGCGGCGGAGTCATCGCGACCTACCCGTTCGAACAGTGGCGTTATCGGTACATCGATGGAATCGGCAGGAATGTCATCCTGGAGTTCGTCGACCAAACGGGGACCGGAGACTATCGCATGACCATGGATCCATCGGTCAAGGATGCGCGGTTGTACGTTCCAAAAGCCGGGCCGACGGTGTTCCGCTCAATTGGAGGAAGCCCGGAGACGTTGGTTGAAATCACCCCGGAACGAAAGATGATTGTGACGATCCCGATTCCTTTTGAGGCGGCTCAATATTTGATCACTGCATCGACGGTGTCTGCGGACGGGAAAACAAACCTGGGGACGTCCCAGACGCTCGCGAACTCATGCAGGACATCTCCCGGCGACCCCGGCTGCTTGAAAGGCAGCCTGCGCACCACTGGGACGGTTGCGGTTCCGCCGGGCGTTTATACGTTCACAGGGGTCATCAAGGACACCGGTGGTTCGACTGAGAAAACTGTCGTGGTACACTTCGCCGTAAACTAGTAGGCGAAGGAGAAGTGCCATGTCTAACCGGAACCTTGCCCTCGCGGCGACGATCCTATTTGTTTCTCTGACCGTTCGTGCCGCCGAGGATGAACATCCCACGCTGGCGATCGGTTCCGCGGCTCCCGACTTCTCGCTTCCTGGCATCGATGGCAAGACGCATCGGTTGGCCGACTATAAGAGCAGCCGCTTGCTTGCCATTGTCTTCACCTGCAATCACTGCCCCACCGCGCAGCTTTATGAGACCCGTATTAAGAAACTTGTGGATGACTTTCAGGCCAGGAGCGTCGCGTTTGTCGCCATTGAGCCTAATGACCCGCAAGCGATCCGCCTTTCGGAGCTGGGCTACACGGATGTCAGCGATTCGCTGGATGAAATGAAGATCCGGGCGGAGTATCGTCACTTCAATTTCCCCTATCTTTACGATGGCGACACGCAGGCGGTCTCGAGAGCCTACGGGCCTAAGGCTACGCCGCACATTTTTATCTTCGATAAGGACCGGAAGCTGCGCTATGAAGGCCGGGTGGACGATAGCCAGCGAGCGTCGCTCGTCAAGTCCCAAGACGCTAGAAACGCTCTGGAGGCGTTGTTAGCGGATAAGCCCGTGACGGTCGCCCATACGCCTGCCTTCGGCTGCTCGACTAAATGGAAATCCAAGATCGACAGCCAATTGGATGAGTTGAAGAAGATCGACGCCGAGCCGGTGACTGTGAGCATGGTCAGCGCGGAGGATCTCAAGAAGCTGCGCACGAATCCTACTGACAAAGTGCTGCTGGTTAACTTCTGGGCCACCTGGTGCGGACCTTGCCTCAGCGAATTTCCGGACCTGGAGAACACTTTTCGCATGTACCGCCGCCGCGACTTCGACCTGGTGACCATTTCCGCGAATCTTCCCGATGAAAAAGCCGGAGTGATGAAGGTGCTTCAGGCGCAGCATGCCTCGAACCGAAACTTACAGTTCGCTACCGGCGACACTTATGGGTTGCAGGCTGCGTTCGATGCTCATTGGGAGGCGGGGGTACCGTTCACAATGGTCATCGCGCCCGGGGGCAAGGTCCTTTATCAGAAACAGGGTGAGGTCGACATCCTGGAGGTTCGCCGCGTGATCCTGGCGAACCTGGAGAATGAGACTTACGTGGGTCATCCTGGTTATTGGGCGCAGAAGTGACTCCTTAAGACACGTCGACACATTGGCTGAGTGGCCGGGGCGAAAAGTGGGGACAGCCCGCTCTGTCCACTGCGGCGTCAGGACCATGTGTTGCTTAGACGATCATCGGGACGCCTTGGGACAGAGTAGGCAGGCCCCACATTTCGCAGTTTTCAACAAGTCACTCTCGCGGGGCGAAAAGTGGGGACAGCCCGCTCTGTCCACTGCGGCGTCAGGACAATATGTTGCTTTGACGATCATCGGGACGCCGTGGGACAGAGTAGGCAGTCCCCACATTTCGCAGTTTTCAACAAGTCACTCTCGCGGGGCGAAAAGTGGGGACAGCCCGCTCTGTCCACTGCGGCGTCAGGACAATATGTTGCTTAGACGATCATCGGGACGCCTTGGGACAGAGTAGGCAGTCCCCACATTTCGCAGTTTTCAACAAGTCACTCTCGCGGGGCGAAAAGTGGGGACAGCCCGCTCTGTCCACTGCGGCGTCAGGACAATATGTTGCTTAGACGATCATCGGGACGCCTTGGGACAGAGTAGGCAGTCCCCGCTTTTCGCAGTTTTTAGGTCTTCTTCCGTCTGGCTGCCCAATACTCCCTCATGCGGTCGGCGTGAGCTTTCTTCTGCGCCTCAGTGAGAGCCCTTCGCTTCTTTCTTTTTGCCTTCGCCGGAGCGGGGACTGTTGCAACAGGCGTTGCCGCGGGCTTGGAGCCGCCCAGTGCCGCGATCGCTTTGTTAAGTTTGTCTCGCTCCACTATTAGCAGAGAGAGGATATGCTCAGTTGTCATTGTCAGATAGTAACATCGAGTGTCATAGCAAGCAATACGTTACTTGGCTGACTGTATGACTCTCGCATCCGCCGGCGGTGAGTTATTTAAGAAAATAAATAGAGTAATAAAACCATATCCTATTTTTGTATAACTCCGCCTTTCATTACTAATTTCACTCTCCGTATTGCGGATATATCGTTCACTGGATTTCCCTCGACTGCGATCAGGTCGGCCAGCATGCCTTGCTTCACCTGCCCGATATCCATATGCAGCACCCGGCCGGCAATCGATGTTGCTGATTTCAACGCCTCCACGGGCTGCATTCCATAGTCGACCATCAGCTCGATTTCACGGGCATTATCGCCATGCGGAAAAACACCGACATCGCTGCCGCTTAGAATAGTGACTCCCGCGTCTATTGCCGCTTTGAAAGTTGCTCTTTTTCTTACTAATGCCTGCGGTTCAGGCTGTCCTTTTTTCCATCCCGAGTACTGTGCGGTAGCATCGCCGGCCGCAAGTGTCGGACATAGCGCCACATGATGCTCCACCATGAGTTTCCAGGTCTCGGGAGTACCGTCGTTGCCATGCTCGATGGTTTCCGCGCCCGCTAAAATGGCCCGGCGCATCCCTTCCGGGGTGCTGGTATGAACCGCTACGGGAACCCCCGCGCTGCGCGCCGTCTCCACTGCCAGCTTCATCTCTTCGAGTGAAAATGTGGGACTCGAACCCGGATGAGGCCCCCATCGATAATCGCCGTATAGCTTGATCCAATCCGCGCCATGGCCGATCTGATCGCGCACGACTCTGATCAGCGAATCGATGCCGTCGGCTTCTTCGGCTCCTTGCGGCACGTGCCATTCGGGCGCAAACCCCTTTGGCGCGTAACTGCCCGTGGCGACGATCGCGCGGGTGGATGCCAGCACGCGTGGCCCGGGAATGATCCCCTGATTCACCGCCTGCTTGAGTTCCACATCGGCGTAACCGGCTCCCTCGGTGCCCAGATCGCGCGTTGTCGTGAATCCCGCCATCAGGGTCGCGCGCAGATGATTTACGGCCCTTGCGGCGCGCAGAGCCAGCCCTTCGTGCGCTACCTGATCGTTCCAGGGGGTCTCATTATACGCATGCAGCAATATGTGGGAGTGTCCCTCCACCATCCCGGGCATAGAGTGTTTCGCCGGACAAATCGATCTCAGTCGCCCCAGTCGCGTCGACACTTGCCGCTGGTCCCGCTTGCTGGATCCGGTCTCCTTTGACGAGGACCGCCCAGCCTTCATGCATCGCCTCGCCATCGAAAACTCGCGCCGGTTTCAGCACGATCGGCGTCGCGTTATTATTGTCGCGACCTCTGCCGCGCTGCGCGACCGTCGCAACCGGCATCAGCATGAATAATCCCAGGACAAGACTCGTTCGCATTACGCAATTATAACGGTGCCATAATGATCCGGTGACTCGCCGCGATTTTATTACCTCGGCCGCCGCTATGCCTTTGCTCGCGGCGCGCACGACGCCCCCGAATATCGTATTCATCCTATGTGACGATCTGGGGTTCGGAGACCTGGCCTGTTATGGCTCCAAACTTCGCACCCCGAATCTCGACCGCATGGCGGCGGAAGGGGTTCGCTTTACCAACTTTTGCTCCGCCGATCCAGTCTGCTCGCCCTCGCGTGCCGCGCTGTTAACCGGCCGCTATCCGACGCGGGTGGGTGTTCCACGCGTGCTGATGCCGCCCGACCCCGGGGGACTCAATCTGGACGAAACCACGCTCGCGGACATGCTCAAAGCCCGAGGCTATAAGACTATGTGCGTGGGCAAGTGGCATCTCGGCCGTCCCGACGCCTATCTGCCCACCCACCGGGGTTTCGATGAATACTTCGGCATCCCTTATAGCAACGATATGAATCCGCGGGTGCTGATGCACAACACCGAAGTCATCGAAGATCCGGCGGTTCTGGAGTCGCTCACCGCGCGTTACACCGAACAGGCTACGAAGTTCATCACCGCATCTAAGGACGCGCCGTTCTTTCTGTACATGCCGCACACCTTCCCCCACATACCGCTCGCGGCATCGGCGCGGTTCCGAGGGAAGTCTCCTGAAGGTCTTTTTGGCGATGTGATCGAAGAAATAGATTGGAGCGTCGGCGAAGTTTTGAGGACTCTGCGCCGGCAGGGGCTCGACTCCAATACGATGGTCATGTTTTCGAGCGATAACGGGCCGTGGTATCAGGGCAGTCCCGGGAAACTTCGCGGCCGCAAGAACACCACCTACGAGGGTGGAGTTCGCGAACCATTCATCGCCCGCTGGACCGGCCGCATTCCGGCTGGAAGGGTGGTCAACGCGCTCGCTTCGATGATGGATGTGGTGCCCACGGTGGCCAAGCTGTGCGGCAGCGCGCTGCCTGCGAAGCCTCTCGATGGTATCGATATCTGGCCGCTGCTGCACGGAGACAAACTGTCGATCGACCGCGATCCTTTGCTCTACTTCGATAACTGGGACTTGCAATGCGCACGCTCCATGAACTGGAAGTTACATATCGCGCGTCACAATACCGGCGCTTATATGCCGGCTCCCGCGGTCGGCCGCCGCAGTTATCCTCTGCCTAAGCCAGAGCTGTACAATCTCGCTGTCGATCCCGACGAAAGCTACGACGTGGCGCCGGAGCATCCGCAGATCGTGGCACAAATTCAAGCTAAAATCGCACAGATGTTGAAGACTTTCCCGGATCCCGTTCAGAAAGCGTGGTCCGAGCAAATGGAGAGGAAGGCCAATCCGGCAACTCCAGTGGGGGCCTATCCGCAGCCGATTCCACAGCAGTGAAGCTACGCGTCGACCGCCCCGGTGGAATGGTGAGCCGGGCGGGGCTCGAACCCGCGACCACCGCATTAAAAGTGCGATGCTCTACCAACTGAGCTACCGGCTCTGAGTGTGGGAATTTCTATTGTACCGCGCCGGGCTAGCGGATCTCCATGACCTCGGCGAGATTCTTCTTCGCAATCGCCGGAACGGTGGCGCCGGGGGCGGGGAAGCCCACCGGGATCAGAACAAAGGGCCGCTCATTTTTCGGACGCTCCAGAATGTTCGCTAAAAATCCCATGGGGCTGGGCGTGTGGGTTAGGGTTACGAGTCCGCTCCAATGCAGGGCGGCCAGCAGAAATCCGGTCGCGATGCCGACGGATTCCTGCACGTAATAATGTTTGGTCTTCTGCTCACCGCTCAGCCCATAGTCGATTCGAAAAACCGCGATCAGGTAAGGAGCCGTCTCGAGGAATTCTTTATGCCAGTCGGTACCCAACGGAGCCAGGGCCTCCAGCCAATCGGCTGGCATCCGGTGTTGGTAACTCTCGCGCTCCTCCGCCTCCGCGGCCAGGCGGATCTGGCGCTTGATCTCCTGATCCTGGACCACCACGAATTTCCACGGCTGTTGATTCGCGCCGCTGGGCGCAAGCGCCGCGCAACGAATCGCGTTTTCGATCAGCTCAAAGGGGACCGGTTCGTCTGAAATAAATCGCACGGATCTCCGCCGCTCCATGCGTCTCAGAAAATCGCGGGAGGCCCGCAGCTGGTCGTCCGCCGGCATTCGCTCAAAATCCAGAGGAACATGCAAGTAGGGCGTCATGGCAGACGGACGTGATGTTCCCCGCACATCGTGAACACCGATAAAAGATTGGTCATGCCCAGCAGCTGGCGGATGCGCGGGCCGATATGGATCATCTCCAGCTCGCATCCGGCTGCCTTGGCCGAGACATAAAGACGAATAATGGTTCCCAGCCCCATGCTGTCCATATGGGTCAATTCCGTCAGGTCCAACTGGATTCGCCGGCACTCCGGGATCAGCCGGCGGACCTCGGTGTAAAGAAAATCGTTCACGCCGGCCACCAGTTTGCCTCCGCACTTGACAACAGCGGCGTCGCCGTTCCGTTCGATATCCACTGAGAGGCGCGCGGGCGCGGTCTGATCAGACATATCGAAGTGATTCTCGCACACTAGAGGCCTGTCTTATGGTAACGACGACTGGGAAAGAGGTCGACACTGTCGCCAGGGCGGAAAGCGGGGACAGCCTGCTCTGTCCACTGCGGCGTCGGGGCTATGAGCTTCTGTTTGCATCGTGGACGCGCAGTCCCCACTTTCCGCAGTTTTAATCGGGAAGCCAAGACACGTCGACACGAATGTCGACGCGGCACGCCTGGGGGCGCGCGCCACTTGCTGCGACAGGACACTAGAGAGCGGCGAGCACTTCCTTATATAAATACTTTGAGCCCTCCACTCCGTCCCACGGTCCATCTTCGTACTCCAGAGCGAAGGTACCTGTAAATCCGGCGTCCGTCATAATCTTGACGGACCGGCGCACGTCGTTATCCTTCCACCGATTCCAGTATTTGGCGTGCACGTTGGTGTGAGCATAAGGGGCCAGGTCCCGGAGACCGTTGTACATCAGGTATTCGTGCTCCCAATTGCAAAAATCGGGAGACGCTTCGCAAAAAGGGTGGTGCACCTCGTCCACGATGATTCTGATATTTATCGGATTCGCAGTCAGGCCCCAATGATTTTCGAGCGTGACCTTTACGCCGTGCTTTCCTCCGTAGTCGGCCATCTCTTTGAACGACTCGATGCAATTGGTCAGATACTTCGCCAACTCGTCATTCCTGGGATAGTCGGTGGTTGCGCTGGCCGACGGCGCGATCCGCGGACCGCCGCTATTCACACGCATCGATTTCGCGCCGAGTATCTTCGCTCCATCGATCCATTTCCTGGCGATGTCGATCCCGGTCCTGCGTTTCGCGGGGTCGAGGTCGCAGATATCGCGCGGGGCGTTGTTTGAAATATGCTGGCAGTGCGTCCCGGCCGACGAAATCCTGGCCGACAGCTTTTCGAGCCAGCGTTTACCGGCCGCGCTGGACGGGTCGAATTCGTAAGAGGTCCGGGTCGCGACACCGGTCATCAGGGGAACCTGAACGTACATGGCGTCATCGGCTGGATCGCCGAATAACCCGGAAAAGAGGTCCATATGCGTGACACCGGGAAATGTATCCTTCGTGAATTGAGGAAAGTCGAGCAGAGTGATCTCGCCGTACTTTTTCTTCATCTCCTCGCTTTTCGCGCTGCCGAAACCCATCCGGCTCTTGAATAGATAGCGAAGCGGCCAGGTGTTGGAAGCAATGCGCGCCAGCTTGTCTTTTTCCGTTAAGGGAGCAGCGATCGCCGGTCCAGCCGCAGCCAGGAGGGAGCCCGCGGCGGCACTCGTCTTAAGAAAATCGCGGCGATCCAGGCTGGCGGCCTTCAGGTTCATTGGGTCCATGGACTCTCCTGTCGGGGGTTTGTAGAATAACACGGATCTGTGCAGCCTCGCTGCTCTGCCGCATCGAAGACGCAATGATTGAGATAATCGAAAAAAACGTGCAGCCCAATGAACATGCCGCCTATTTCCCCGCCGGCGCCGAACAGCTCTATACCGTGCGTCACGCGGTGGAGAATCCGGCTGCCCGCGTCCTGCTGGTAGGGCCTTTTGGCGCTGACCGGCACTACTCCTACATCCCCTGGGTGGCGTGGGCCAGGTTCCTGGCTGCGCACAACCTGGAGGCCGTCCGCTACGATTACCGCGGCGCGGGCGAGAGTACCGGCACGTTTTCGGAATTTACTTTCGCGGATTGGATTGACGATGTCCGCCGTCTGGCCGCCTGGCTTGGAGCGCAATCGCCATCGCTGCCGCTGGTAATACACGGCTTGGAAATGGGAGCGCTGCTCGCTGCGGCAGGGTTCCATCAGGGCTTCGGCGACGCACTACTGCTTTGGTCGCCGCCCGCTTCGGCAAACGCGTCTCTCAAGACGACTCTGCTGCGCACCGTGGCGCAGGAGAACCTCTTTAAAGAGGCTGGACAACGAAAGCCATTCGCCGAGTATCTCCGCCCGTTTGAAAACGGCGAAGGGATCGAAGTGGACGGCTACTTATGGTCCGCCAGACTGTGGAAGGATTCGGGGGCACTCGTGCTTCCCGATACCTCCGCCGATCCCCGCGTCCGGAGCGTGAAGCTGGACAGCCGGGCGGCGCCGCTCGTCAAAGGTACGGCCGTCGGCTATGAAGCAATCCACAAGGACTTCACCGCTCTGTTCAAGGAGAGCGTAGATTGGATCAAGGCGCGTTGCGCGCCGGTAGCGGGCTGAGTTTTGCCGCTCCCGTCCACCGGCCAGTTTCCGCAAAACACTAGTGGCCTGTCTTATAACGTCGACACTCTCGAAAACACCGGCATTGGCTGAGTGGCCGCGGTGAAAAGTGGGCACAGCCCGCTCTGTCCACTGCGGCGCAGTGGTGTATAGTGCATTCGCCGATTGCGGGCGCCTTGGGACAGAGTAGGCAGTCTGATGGGCGACAAGCCAACTAGTCCTTCTTCTCCACAAGAGACAGGACTATCGAACTATTCCCAGCCGTGCGTTACAGACCCTGATTTTGTACCACCGGTACTGTTCCGACGGTTCACTTTCCCCGATATTCTAAGTCCGGCTTAGACATTCCGTTAGCAAGAAAACCTTTAGGAGCACACATGCCTTTCGCGAATTTACTTGAAACACCAGAGGCCGTATCCGTTTCCAAGCTCGAAGTACGGATCGACTCTCTCATTTCCGAGTTTCTTAACTCGATGCCGAAACCCGCCGGCCTCTCGTCCGAACAGCGCCGCGGGATTCTTGCCCGTTACACCGCCGTTCTGGAAGGCAACTTCATTTATTGGATGACGGGCGCCCTGTTGGCCTGCCGTTCGGAAGAGACGCGCGAGATCGTCCTGCACAACCTGCACGAAGAAATTCGCGATTCCCATCCCAATATGCTGCGCCGTTTCGCTGTGGCCGCGGGAGCCGTCCCCACCGATGTGGATGCTGCCGCCGTCTATGCGAACCTGAGCGAAGTTCGCGTCTTCATCGGACGTATGTCCCCGGTGCGGACCGTCCTGATGATGGCCTATTTCGAAAAACTCATCCAGCAGTGGATGCCGTACATGGCGGAGCTGGCCGGGCTTCAGGGCTCCGATGAACGCGAATACACCGATGTGCACGGCGTTTGCGACGTGGAGCATTCCGAGGAGCTCTTCCGTGCGGTGCGCGCCGAGATCGCGCTTGACCCGGCGGGTATAGATGACGGCGTGTTTGAAGGCGTCGACTTATTGCACAAGCTGAACTACAACGTGATCCAGGGCGCGTAACAGGCTCTCCGCTCACACCAGGCCGGTGGATCATTGATGACCCTCTCGACACCATCCCGCGAACTGTTCACCGTGACCGCGGGCCCGGCCACCATTCCGGGGACGCACCATAAGTGCGCCGCTGCGGTGAAACCGACGGGCGTGCTGATGTTCAACACCGGATTCCTTCCCCGGTCCTCGGACGCCGACAGCGGCGTCTACTGGGCGGATTGGCTGGCCCGGTCGGGCTATCCCGTTTTCCGTGTGGATCTGCCCGGCCTGGGCGACGCGGCAGGCAAAATTCCGCAACCTCTGCTCGAATTCATCAACGACGGAGGTTACGGGCCGGTTCTGTCGGCGGTTGTAAAAGAGCTGACCGCACGGTACGAATTGGGCGGCATGGTTCTGCTGGGGCACTGCGCGGGTGCGGTTACCGCGATGTATACCGCGGCGATGACGCCTGAGTGCAAGGGCTTGGTCCTCACCGACCCCTATTTTCATCTGGAACAGGAAAAAGCCAACCTGGTGGTCGCCGTCAAGGACTGGGTGATGTGGGGACCCGCGGCTAAGCTCAGCAGGCATCTTTTTCACGCACTCCGCTCGGTTTACCTGCTCGTCAAGCGCCTTCGGTCGAGCGGCGTGGGCAGCGGGAGTTTGCCGTTGAACGCCAATCTCGCGCTGCTCGGCGGATGCAAGCAGTTCCTCTCCAAAGGGGCGCCGATGCTGGTAATGCTATCGCCCCGCTGGTCGGCGACCGCCGCGAAAGGGGGACTCGGCCAGTTCAATTACCTCGATTACGTGCAATTCGCGGCGGGATCTAAAGTTCGCATGTCCGTCGTGCCGCTCGATGGTATCGATCACTCGTTCGCAAGTACCGCTGCCCGGAAAGCAGTCCTTGAAAACATCGGGCAGTGGCTCAACAAGTACTTCCCGCCGGGGCAGTCCCAGGAACAACCAGAGGACAAGACGGCGCTGCTCAGCCAAATTTATGCCAATTCATGACGTAATTTTCTCTTTCTTCGAACAGGTCGCCCGGGAGCAGGACAAGCAGCTCGAGCCATTGCACGACAATCTTCCGTTGCTCGATTCCGGCCTCGATTCGCTGTGCCTGGCGATCGTGGTCGCGCGGCTCGAAGATCAATTCGGAGTCGAGCCATTCTCGGCGGCGGCCTCTGAAGATCTTCCTTTCCCAACCACCATCGGGGAATTCGTAAATTTCTACCAAGCCGCGGTCCATGCTTAGTCTCAGCGAATCGCAAAATTTATCCCGCTCGACGATCCGCACGGCTACAGGCGATGTTCCGCTGGGCCTCCTCCGTACACATACCTGCCTGGATGTCCGAGCCTCGTCGCTCGACGGCCGATCCGTGGTGGTGTGGACCAGCGGTCCGGCGGAAGCCGCGATGGCGCTGGTGGAACTCGACGGAATTGCGCGCCGCCTGGTGCTCTGTCCTCCGGGAATTGGGCCGGATGTTCTCGCTTATATCGTCGAGACCGCCGCAGCCGACGCGGTCGTCTCGGATCGTCCGCGGCCTGACGAGGTCAACACAGCCGCGTGGATCCGGTGCCGCCGGGAATTGCAGTCTGCCGCGCCGCCGGAGCGCACCCGGATTACAGAATGGGTGCTGCTGACTTCGGGCACCACCGGACTACCGAAGCTCGTGGTCCATACGCTGGCTACGCTGTCGGACGCGATTCGTTCAGACGCGTCGCCCTCCACTTTTGTTTGGTCCACTTTTTACGATATTCGGCGTTACGGGGGATTGCAGATCTTCCTCCGCGCAGTACTTTCAGGTGCGCCTTTAGTTCTGGCGGATGCCCAGGAACAGACCGGCGATTTCCTCGCCAGGGCCGCGGCGTGCCGCGTCACCCATATCTCCGGAACGCCATCGCATTGGCGCAAGGCTCTGATGAACCCCGGCGCGAAGTTGATCTCGCCGCGTTATGTTCGCTTGTCCGGCGAAATTGCCGACCAGGCGATTTTGCAGAACCTGAGCGCCGCGTATCCGGATGCTCAGATCATCCACGCCTTCGCTTCGACTGAGGCGGGCGTGGCTTTCGAAGTGACAGACGGCCTAGGCGGCTTCCCGGAGCATTACATCTCCTCGCTCAAGGGCGTCGAGATGAAGATTCAGGACTGCTCCATGCAGCTTCGGTCCAGCCGCCTTGCATTACGATACCTGAATCCCGACGTGGACCCGCTCCGTTCCCCCGACGGCTTCGTCGATACCGGCGACCTGATCGAGTTGCGCGAGGGGCGCTACTTCTTCATGGGCCGGCGCGATGGCGTGATCAATATCGGCGGTTTGAAGGTTCATCCCGAAGAAGTAGAAGCCGTGATCAATCGCCATCCGGACGTGTTTGTTTCGCTGGTTCGCACGCGGCGCAATCCCATCACCGGCGCGATCGTGACGGCCGACGTCGCCCTCCGGTCCGGCGAAAAGGGCGGACCGCAACTGGAGCGCGAACTCATTGGTTTCTGCCGATCCTCGCTCGCGGGACACAAGGTTCCGGCGGTGATCAAGTTCGTTCCCCGGCTCGCGATTTCGGAAACAGGGAAGTTGATCCGCCATGGGTAAGACGGTTTTGATAACCGGGGGAACGCGTGGCCTGGGCTTGGCCATTGCGCAGAATCTGGCCGCAGCGGACTATCACCCTGTTGCGATTGCACGGAAACCGTCCTCCGATCCCGGCGCCATCCCGTTCGTTGCCTTCGACCTGAACGATACCGCGGGTATCCCAGGGTTAGTGAAGCGTATCCGCAGAGAGTTCGGCCCAATTTATGGCCTGGTCAACAATGCGGGCATCAGCCATGAAGGCGTGCTCACGCTGCTGGCCGACGACAAGATCGAACAACTCATCCGCGTCAACACCACCGCGCCGCTGCTGATGGCGAAGTACGCCGTTCAGGCGATGCTTGCCGCCGGTGCGGGAGGCCGCATCATAAACGTCGCGTCCATCGCCGCCTCGAATGGATTTCGCGGACTGTCCGTCTACGGCGCAACGAAGGCATCGTTGGTCGGGTTCACCAGGTCTCTGGCTCGCGACGTGGGTCCGGCGGGGATTACCGTGAATGCGATTGCACCGGGCTTCGTGTCCACGGAGCTGACATCCGACATGACCGCGGAGCAACGCGCGAAGATCGCGCATCGGAGCGCCCTCCGGCGCTTAACCGATGCTCACGACGTTGCCAACGCCGCAGAATTTCTCTTGAGCGAGCGGGCGAAAAACATCACCGGCACGGTAATCACCGTCGACGCTGGGAATACTGCATGACCACCCCGGCAAAAGCATGGATGCGGGCGATTGAACGGACGTCGGCCATCTCGCGCCAGCCCGCGCGGATCCTGCCGTCGATCATCGATGAAATGGCCGCGCGCACTCCCCACGCGTCCGCGCTGCTCTCCGCTAGCGAGTCCTTTACTTATGCGGAATTGTCCGCGCGTTCGAACCGGTACGCAAACTGGGCTGTTCAGAACAATGTTCGTACGGTCGCGCTGTTGATGCCGAACCGGCCGGAATATCTGGCGGTCTGGCTGGGCGTCACGAAGACGGGTGCGGCCGCGGCGCTGCTGAACACGAATTTATCCGGCGCTTCGCTGGCCCATACGATCAACGCCGCCGGCGCGGATCATGTGATCGTCGCTCCCGAGCTGCTGGACCGGTTGACCACCGCAGAACTAAAGTCCAACCCAAAGATCTGGATTCATGGCGAAAACTTAAGGATCGAGAATTATTCGGCCGAACAGCCTTTGACCCGCAGTGTTACGGTGAACGACCTCGCTCTGTACATCTATACATCCGGGACCACGGGACTTCCCAAAGCCGCCGTAGTGAGTCATGCGCGCATTCTGCAATGGAGCCTCTGGTTCGCCGGCATGCTGGATGCATCGCCTCAGGATCGGATGTACAACTCCCTGCCGATGTACCACAGCGTCGGAGGCGTTCTCGCTCCGGGCGCGATTCTCGCCGCGGGCGGATCGATGGTGACACGCGAGAAGTTTTCCGCCACCCAGTTCTGGAACGAAGTGATCCAGTGGGATTGCACGCTGGTCCAATACATCGGCGAGCTCTGCCGCTACCTTCTTTTGCAACCCGGCAACGCAGCTGGTCATAAAGTTCGGATCGCATGCGGGAACGGACTGCGTCCCGACGTCTGGGAGCAGTTCCAGAAGCCGCTTTGACATACCCCGAATTTTGGAATTCTACGCTTCGACCGAGGGCGGCGTCTCACTCTTCAACGTAGAAGGCAAAGTGGGATCGATCGGACGCGTACCACCATACCTGACGCACCGTTTCGCGCCGGCGCTGATTCAGTTGGACCCGGAGAAGAACGAACCCATTCGCGACGAAAATGGCTTCTGCCTGCGAGCGGAGACGAATCTTCCCGGCGAAGCGATAGGCGCGATTTCAACCGACGCGGGTACGCGTTTTGAAGGCTACACCGACGCTGCAGCGACGTCCGGTAAGATGCTGCAGAACGTATTCCGGCCCGGCGACGCCTGGATCCGCACCGGAGATCTGATGAAGAAGGACAAAGAGGGCTTCTTCTATTTTGTCGACCGGATCGGAGACACTTTTCGCTGGAAAGGCGAAAACGTCGCGACACTGGAAGTCGCCGAAGCGATCTGCGAATTCCGACGCGTGAAAGAGGCGAGCGTCTACGGCGTCGCGCTGCCCCATGCCGACGGGCGCGCGGGAATGGCTCTGCTGGTGCCGGACCCCGGCTTCAACCTCACAGAGTTTCGTTCGCACCTCGAGTCACGCCTTCCCAAGTATGCGCGCCCCCTATTCCTGCGCATCCGCGATTCGGTGGACTTGACCGGTACATTCAAGTACGCCAACAGCGACCTGGTCCGCGCAGGCTTCGATCCGTCCGCCACCTCCGATTTGCTCTATGTCGATCATCCCGAGCTTCAAATGTTTGTTCCCATCGGCCCGGAGCTTTACGCCAGCATCCAATCCGGCGGAATCCGTTTTTAGCGAGACGAACCCATGAACTCCTCTTTTATAAAGGCGATCGAAAACAAGGCAGCCGACGTCGGCCGTGCGATTTCGTCCGGTCCGATCCTGCCCCAAATCACGGCCGGCGAAATCCGCAGACACCTGGCCGAACATTACAGCTTCGAAACACCGCTGCCGCTCGAAGAAGTGGCGGACGACGTCGAGACCATCCTCGCCAACTGGCAAGTGCAGGTCACGCACCCGCGCTACTTCGGCTTGTACAATCCGAGCGTCACCTTCGCTTCCGTGCTGGGAGATACCCTGGCGGCGATGTACAATCCGCAGCTTGCCACCTGGCGGACCGCGCCCGGCCCCATTGAGATGGAACGGCACATCCTGGGTTGGCTGGCAGGTAAGTTCGGCATGCCTTCGTCGACCTCCGCCTGTTTCACCAGCGGGGGCAACGAAGCGAATCTTTGCGCGACCACAGCCGCCCTGTTGTGGAAGTTTCCCGATCTTGGTGAGGGCGGCTTGAGGAGTCTTCCGGGCCAGCCCACCGTCTACCGCACCAGCGAAGCCCATCATTCCTACGACAAGATCGCAACCATGTCGGGATTGGGGCGCCACGCTCTGCGCACCGTGAAAACGCTTTCCAATCACAAGATGGACGTCCAGGATCTGGCGCGCCAGGTTGCCCTGGACCGCGCGAATGGATGCATCCCGCTGATGGTAGTGGGGACGGCCGGCACCACCGCGGGAGGAATTATTGACCCTCTGGCCGGCATCGCGGCTTTTTGCAACCGGGAAGGGATCTGGTTCCATGCAGACGCAGCGTACGGCGGGGCCGCGATCCTTTCACCGAAGCTGAAGCCCGCACTCGCCGGAATCGAGCTGGCCGATTCCATCACCTGCGATGCGCACAAATGGTTCTCCGTGCCCATGGGCGCGGGCATGTTCTTCTGCCGCCATCCCGAAGCCGTAGCGGAAGCATTTCGCGTGGAGACTCCGTACATGCCTGCCCGGACGATGGCCGCCGGACCCTCCACACCCGATCCCTACGCCATAACCCCGCAATGGTCCCGCCGCTTCATCGGACTCAAATTCTTCGTCTCGCTGGCGCACTACGGCGAAGAAGGCTATGCGCGTATGTTTGACCATCAGGTCCGGATGGGTGGCCTGCTGAGGGAACTGCTCGAGAACGACGGCTGGCAGATCGTCAACGAAACGCCTCTGCCGGTGATCTGTTTCCGCCGCGACGGTGTCGATGTTTCCGAATTCGTCGAAGGGCTGCACGGGAATCAAATCGCCTGGATGGCCGCCACCAGACTGGGCGGCGGTGAACCGGTGGTGCGCGCCTGCATCACCAGTTTCAAGACGACGGAACAGGACATCCGCGAAGTCGCTGAGGCGATGCGCGCGCAGCTTCGGCAGGAAGTCTGCGCATGAAGCCCGAGACCATCGCGCTTCATGGAGGCTTTCAGTGCGACCCGACGACCAAAGCGGTCGCCGTGCCGATCTATCAGACCGCCGCGTACGAATTCGATAGCGCGGACCACGGCGCGGCGCTCTTCAATCTGGAGACGCCCGGCTATCGCTACAGCCGGATCGGCAACCCCACCACCGACGTGCTCGAAAAGCGAGTCGCCATGCTCGAAGGCGGCCTCGCCGCGCTGTGCACCAGCACGGGGCAAGCCGCGCTGTACACGGCGTCGATCAACGTAACCAGCATGGGAACGAACATCGTATCGGTCCCGCAATTGTACGGAACCACCCACTCGCTGTTCTCGCACATCCTGCCCAGCCAGGGCGTGAACGTCCACTTCGCCGACTCGGACCGGGCGGCCGATCTGGAGCGGCTCATCGATGACGGAACACGAGCGCTATTCTGCGAGTCAGTCGGCAATCCCGCGGGAAACATTTGCGATATCGAAGCTCTGGCGCGGGTCGCGCATGCCCACGGCATTCCCTTGATTGTCGATAACACCGTCCCCAGCCCTATTTTATTGCGCCCCATCGAATACGGTGCGGATATCGTGGTCCACTCACTCACCAAGTTTATGGGCGGCCACGGCACGACGCTCGGCGGCGCGATCGTCGATAGCGGGAAATTCCCCTGGCATAGATATCCGGATCGCTTCCGGATGTTTTCCGAGCCGGACCTGAGTTATCACGGATTGATTTACAGCGACCACTTCAAAGACGCAGCCTACATCGGCCGCTGCCGTTCCGTGTACCAAAGAAACATAGGAGCGGTGCTGCCGGCCTTGAGCTCCTTCCTGTTATTGCAGGGGATCGAAACTCTGCCTCTAAGGATGGAGCGCCATGTTTCCAACGCCAGGCGCGTCGCCGAATTTCTGCGCGATCACACCCGCGTTGAATGGGTGAACTACGCCGGATTTCCCACCCACCCTCAACACGAACTGACGCATAAATACCTGCGCGGCCAGGCATGCTCGCTGATGACCTTCGGAGTCCGGGGCGGCTTCGAAGCGGCGAAGAAATTCTACGACCGTCTGAACCTCATTAAGCGCCTGGTAAATCTGGGGGACGCCAAGACTCTGTGCTGCCATCCCGCATCCACCACGCACCGGCAAATGAAGCCGGAAGATCAACTGCGCGCCGGAGCCAGTCCGGAAGCGATTCGCCTCAGCGTCGGTATCGAGCACATCGACGATATCCTCGCCGACCTTCAACAAGCCCTCGCCCACTAACGCCATGCCGATTCATTCCATTAGTTCCGCCCCGCCTGATTCGCTTCACATCGGACTGATCAACAACATGCCCGATGGCGCCATTAAGGCCACTGAGCGTCAGTTTCGTACCTTGCTTGAAGAAGCCTCAGGCGAAACCCCTGTAGTACTTACCCTCTTTTCACTGCCCAGCGTTCCCCGCAGCGCGGCGTCGCTCAAACTCATAAGCCAGTCCCACGCGTGCCTGGACGATCTCTGGTGCCGCCGCATGGACGGGCTGATCATCACCGGCGCGGAGCCCACCGCCGCGAGATTGAACGATGAGCCCTATTGGCAGACCCTCCAGCAGGTGTTCGATTGGGCGGATGCCAACACCCATTCGACGATCCTTTCGTGTCTGGCAAGCCACGCCGCTGTTCTTGAGCACGACGGCATCGTCCGGCGTCCGATGAAGACAAAACGCTTCGGGCTGATTCCCTGCCGGAAAAGGTCGCATCATCCGCTCACAGCTTCGATTCCCACGTCCTTCAGCGTTCCCCATTCGCGCTGGAACGAACTATCCGCCGCCGAGTTGGAGCGGAACGGTTATCGGATCCTCACCGAAACAGCGGATGGTAGTCCGGACCTGTTCATCAAGATGCGCAACAGCCTGTTCGTGTATTTCCAGGGCCATCCCGAATATGAGACCCACAGTTTAATGCTCGAATACCGGCGGGATTTAGGACGCTTCTGGAAAGGCGAGCGCGAAACCGCTCCGCTGGAGCCCGAGAACTATTTCGCGCCACGAGCAGCGGGAGTGCTGGCCGATTTGAAGTCGGCCTCGTTTTCGCGCGATAGCTTCCCATCCGCCTTTCTCGGATCCTGTGTCGAGAACCGCTGGCGCGCCACCGCCCGAACTGTGTACCGGAACTGGCTCAGCCTTCTGCTCCAGACGCGTGAGGCAACCCGTAGGCCAGTGTTTCTATCCGCCAACGCTTCGGTTCCGGAAACACCCGGGGAACAGAATCAGGCCTTGTACCGATAGCAAGAAGGCGGCAGGTTCCCGACCTGCCCTCTAGTGGCCTGTCTTACATACAACATGACTATGGTAACGTCGACACTCTCGAAAACACCGGCATTGGGTTGAGTGGCCAGGGCGAAAAGTGGGGACAGCCCGCTCTGTCCACTGCGGCGTCAGCAAAACATGTTGCTTTGACGATCATGAGGACGCCTTGGGACAGAGTAGGCAGTCCCCGCTTTCCGCGGTCTTCATCGCTATCGGTGCGGCATCAGCAAAATATGTTGCGCCAGTCCCCGCTTTCCGCCGGCGGATCCGTGGCGCGTGCACGCCGGCCAGCAGATGCCAAGATGCCTGAGCTACCGGAGTTTTTGCGAAACCTTCTCCACTTCTCCCCAAACCCGAAGCAGATTGCCGCTCCACAGCTTCCCGATCTGCTCCTCCGTGTATCCGCGCCGAACCAGTTGGAGCGTCACGTTGAAAGCTTCGGCCGCACTGTTCCAGCCGTCGATTCCTCCGCC
This sequence comes from Bryobacterales bacterium, assembly GCA_963698105.1. GTDB lineage: Bacteria > Acidobacteriota > Terriglobia > Bryobacterales > Bryobacteraceae > Palsa-187. Next base: position 360,987 of record CAVOPN010000009.1, on the reverse strand, counting down.
GCCGTCGAAGTCCGACGAAATCCCCACGTGATCGATTCCAATGAGCTTTACGGCGTAATCGATGTGATTCACGAAGTCCTTCACGGTGGCCCGGCCCGCGGCTGGAAATTCCTGGTCGATCCGGGCCAGCCGCTGGTCGTATTCCGCCCGCCTTTCCGGTGACAGCGCCTCCAGCGCGGCATTCCCTCGTCCGCGGCCCTGCGAGGCGACCCCGCCGGAACCCTCCACAGGACACGTGCGAGTCCCATTGCCCTCGCCGCGCCCCCGCCCCCCTCCATCGCCGCGTCCGCCCTGATCTGTCCCGAATCAAAGGGACACAGCCTATAAATACAATCTCTTCAGAAACCTAGGCCAGCGCTTTCCCGTATAACACCAGCAGCCGGCTCCATGCCTTCTCCGCCTGCGGCTCGTTGTACACCTTCGAATCCGGAGGACACCAGCCGTGCGCCGCGTCCGCGTACACTTCAATCTCCGCCGGCAGGTTCGCCTTCGCGAATGTTTCTTTCAAAACATTCTTGTCATTCGGAGACCGCGCATCGTCATTAGCCGCGATCGCAATCAGGAACTGCGCATGAGTCTTCGCGGCCTGAAGATGCGGACTATTGGGCGCATCCGTCACCAGGCCGCCGCCATGGAAGGAGCCCACCGCCCCCACGCGATCCGGCATCGCCGCCGCGGTGCGAAACGCGATCGGACCACCCATGCAGTAGCCCTGCGTGCCGATCTTCCGATTCTTAGCAACGGACGGCTGTTTGTCCAGCCACCCGACAAACGCCTTCGCGTCCGTCATCTGCGTAGTCTCGTTCAGCCCCCGCGCAAGCGGCATCAACTCCGCGAGCGGAGTCTCCGCGCCGGCCGCTGCCGTCGGAGCTTTCTTCGTCCGGTAAAACGGATTCACTACCAGTACCGCATAACCCGATTCCGCCAGCCGCTTGCCCATCTGCCGGAACGCCGGACGCAGCCCGAAAATGTCCGGCCACATCAGCACCCCCGCGGCCGTCCCGCTCGCGGGGTGGACGAAATAGCAGTCCGCGGAGCCATCGGGCGTCGTCACATTCACATCCGACTCCGTCACCGCCGCCGCATTCGCCACCTGCGGCAATATCATCGCCAGCATCACGCCGAATTGCTTCCGTGTCACCAGACCCCGTGCCTCAAACTGCGCCCGGTCCTCCTCAAAATGATCCTGATCGCACATTTTTAGCTCCTTTCGCCCGCACCCGATAGTTTATATCCACCCGTGCCCCCTGAAAATAAACCAGTGCCGCGCGTCGAGGCTGGATCCGGTGGCAACGCTGCGGAATGAGTAGAAGGACCTAGGAAAAGGCGAGCGTCATCTGGTCGCCGATGTTGCGGATAGGGATTCGATGTTCGTCTGAACCAGTGGCAGTCAGCAGTCGCTCTAGCGGTTCCTTCAACGGCTCGTTGCTCAGTTTGAAGGTTTGATGATGGACCGGAATGACTAAATCCGCTCCCGCCTGGTTCGCCATCGCTAAAGCCTGCTCCGGATTGCAGTGGGCGCGGATCCACGGATCGTACGCTCCAATGGGCATAATAGCGAGGTCGATCGGCCGTGAACTGCGGACCGTTCGGAACGTGTCGGTGTAGGCCGTGTCCCCTCCGAAGATGATCCGGTAGCGTCCGGATTCAATGAGATATCCGTTATAGCCGCGATGCGTGTCCGTCTGCATGCGCGCGCCCCAATGCTTCACTTCAAACGCCTGGATTCGCGCCGTCCCCACCTGGCATGCTTCCTCCCACCGCAGCTCCCGCACCGAACGATAGTTGCGGACACGCAGAAGATCGCTGGTTCCCGACGCCGTCACTACCGTGGTCCGCGGACTTTCGAGCTTCCGCAGAGAAGGCAGATCGAAGTGATCCATGTGAGCATGAGAAAGCAGCACCAGGTCCGGCGCTGGAAGCTCCTTGATGCCCATGGCCGGGCGCACCAGGCGCTTCAGCCCGATGACCAGAGGGCCGATGCCGATCCCGATTTTAGTGCTCAGCACGGGATCGGTGAGGATCGTAAAACCATCGACGCGAAGGAGCACGGTGCTGTGGCCGATCCACGCCGCGTGAACTCCTTCATTCGACCAGCCGCTGAGGTCCGGAATCTTCGGCGATAGAGCCACCGGCCGCTTGCGCTCCTCCTGAACTTTACGCCAAAACATGGGACCTGCCTGGACCGCGAAGTTCGAGAGCGTCTTCAAGTTACGCCACATACACTTACTTAGACGTGTGAAGTTCGGCGCGGATTCGTAAATCCGCTGCCATTAAAGAGGTGCCAAGTCCCCGCCCTGACGGACGGGGCTATAACCCCTGGCGTCAGCCTGGGGACGACGCACCCGAATCGTTAGTAAGTTGCTGCGTTGTGGGGCCGCCAACACTGGCCGCACCACAAATTGTCTCGCTGATACGGGCCACTAGTCTTAAAAGGGCGTTGCGGTCGTTTCTTCCACTGAGACATCTGAGAATATGGCGGTTTGCGATGCATCCGCCTGATGCGAACACACGACTAGTCCGACCAGGACCGGGTTCCGGAACGAGACCTCGGTATGCGCGATTTCCTTAGGCTCACCACCATCCCTGGCCAGGTACATATAAATCCTCACACCGTTCCGGACCAGCTTCAGCGTGAAGGTGCCCGGACTATCGAACGGGAGATCGAAGGTATTGGTGTCCTCGCCTTGCCGGCTCCGCCACTGAAGGCCGGGCATGCCGTTACCGTGCATGACGACGTCGGCATACGCCGCATCCGTAGCGAGAGATTGGCGCACCATGATACCGCCCTTGCGATGCTCATTCCCCTGGCCGAGGAATCTCATCGTGGCCGTGACCGTGAAGTTACCGGTCATTTCTCGCCATACATACTGGAACTGATCCTGCTTGGCCCAGATGTTCGCACCGGACCCCGTGATGCGGTACTGTCCATTCAAAAAATCAGCCGACCCTTTCACCGCGGGACCCCCGACGTCACCCGAGTTGGTAAACACGCCGAGGTTTCCGCTCTGGGCAAAAGCAGAAGCAGACAACGTGAGGACAAGCAATAGGCGGTAGTTCATCTCATTTCGCCGCGGCGGTCGCCGCCGGCAGCTGCTCCACCGAAACCTCCGAAAACAACACGGTATTCACCGCTTCCTGGGTATGCGAGCTCACCCCGAGACCCACTAATACCGGACTGCCCAACTGATTGAGAGTGTGTCCCAACTCCCTCAAGGGAGCGCCGTCTTTCGCGATCCACACGGTGATGGTCGTGCCCTGCCGCACCAGCTTCAGCTTCCACGTCCCGGGCCCTTCGATCGGAAAATCGACGGTATTGGTGTTATCAGCCCTGGTGTTGCGAAACTGAACCGAGGGCGTGCCGTCGCCGTGAATGGCCAGGTGGATGAAGGGCGCATCGGCGTCGAGACTCTTACGCAACATGATGACCGCCTTGCGGTGCGCGATACCGCCGGTGAGAAACTTGGCCGTTGCCGTGACGGCGAAATTACCCGACATTTCTTTCCATACATAGTGAAACTGATCCGCCTTGGCCCAGATGTCGGTGCCGGATCCTGTAATCTTGTACTCGCCGGCAGCGGCGTCAAAATCCCCGGCACCTTTAAGAGGAGGAGCGCCGACGTCGTCAGAGTTGGTGAAGCTGCCGAATCGATTCGTCTGCGCGAACGCCAGAGTAGCAATGAGGCACGTGAACAGCACTCCACGCATCCCCCGATTGTATATGAAGCGGCGAGCCGTGGAACAACTCCGGTGCCGGGTGCGTAATAAAGAAGGGAGGTCCATTGAACTTTCAACGTGTAGTAGACGAATTTCAGGTGATGGGCTCAAACCTGGTGGAGAAAGTTAAGGAACTGATTCACGAGGGGAACGTCAAGCGCATCATCATCAAGAATGAGCAAGGGCACACGCTGGTGGAGATTCCCGTCACTCTGGCCGCCATCGGGGTCATCGCCGCGCCGGTACTAGCCGCGGTGGGCGCGATCGCGGGCATCGTCACCAAATGCACCTTGGTGGTCGAGCGCCGCGAGCCTCCGCCTGCGACCTGAAACCATTTTGCCCACGCCCTGTGATAACGTCATCTAGAAAGCGAGGGCATGAATATTGACCCGCAATACCTGCGTTGTATGTTTCCTCGTAGTGACGCTTGCCGGCTGCTCGAGCGAACCTTCCGCTAAACCAGCGGCCGCTCCTCTGGACAAAATCCAGGGGAAAGCGCTGGTGCTGCTCAACGAATCCACCGCGTTAGACGCCGCTTTGAATGCCGGCGGACCTTCCGTCTATCTGGTCGACGGCCTGCATCGTTACCGCCTCTTCTTCAACAAAGCCTCTCAGGTTGAACCCGGAAAAGAGTACACCGCCGAGGGCATCTACGCGCAGAAGGCCATCGATGCGATTGGCGATCCCAGCCAAGGCAAGAATGGCTATCCGCTTGCCGCAAGCTGCGATCGCGTGGTGAAGATGGCTTGGCCCGGCTTGGCCTTCGATGTGACGGATTCGTACTCCAGCAGCCTGCGCGCCAAGGTGAACCGCTTTCCCGCCCGTCCTGTATTTCTGGTGACGCGGATCGAACCGGCCGATGCACCCAAGAAGGAAACGGATGCCGCGGGCAAAGAGGCGCCCACCATCCCGGTCCCGGCCGAAAAACAACGCGCTCTCCTCGCAGAGGGTCCCACGGTCTTGCCTGCGCCCCTTTGGGAACCCACAGGTGGCACCGCTCGCTGCAAAGTCGTCATCGACGAACAAGGTAAAATTGCGGAGCTCGACAGCGGCTCCCAACTCTGCGAAACCGTGCCCTGGTCTCAGTTCCGCTATCAGCCTACACTCAAAGCCGGTCACCCGGTCAGAGTGAATACCGAAGTTGAAGTCCGCTTCGACCCGCAAAAATAGGGCATCGAAAGTTAATCCATCAGGCTGCGGATCAACGTAGCCGGATGCAGTGCGGCGGCTCCCGACAGGTCGCTCACCTGCCTTCGGCACGATGTTCCCGGCGCCACCAGCACCTCTCCCGCGTTCATCGCGTTGACCGCCGGAATCAGACGCCGCGCCGCGATCTTCACCGATACATCGTAATGCGTGTATCCGAACGACCCGGCCATCCCGCAGCATCCCGCGTCCAAGTCCACCACCCGCGCCGATGGAATCCGCGTAAGCAGCGCGCGCGTCGCGCCCAGCATGCCCATCGATTTCTGATGACAATGTCCGTGCAGCAGAATCCTTTCAGGCCCCGCGCGCAACGGCAGGTCGAGCTTGGCCGCGAATTCCTCAAACAACATGCACGCCTCCGCCACCGTGCGGGCTTTACGAGCCGCCTCGTCGAGCAGCAGCGAAGGCGCGTCTTCCTTGACGGCCGATAAACAGCTCGGCTCCGAGAATAAGATTTTCTCCCCGCGCTCCGCGATTGGATACAACGCATCGACCAATTTCGCCGCTCTTGCTCTCGCCTCGCCCAGTAAGCCTTGAGAAATTTGAGGACGCCCGCAGCATCCCGGCCGCGCGATATTCACCCGGCATCCGCCCTTCTCGAGGATCTCCACGGCCGCACGCCCGATCTCCGGCTCGTAATGATTCGTGAACGTGTCGTTAAATAATGTCACCGGCGCTCCGCTCGAAGGCTTATGCGTTCCAGCCCACTTCGCGAACGTTTCCCGCTTCCACCCAGGCAGCTTTCTCCGCGAATCGACAAATGGCCCCCGCACCCAATTCGACAGCGGAGCCATCCTGCTCCCCCATTTCGACAACCGATCCATGTGGCCCAACAAGCGTGCCTGCACCGGCGTTCCGTGGCGCGAATAATAATCCGCCAGAAACTCGCTTTTGAACCGCGCCATATCCACGCCCACCGGACACTCCGTTTTGCATGCGCGACACTCCAGGCACAAATCGAGCACACCCAGCACGCCATCGTCGCCCAATCCCGCTTCTCCCAATCGCCCCGATATTGCGAGGCGCAGCACATTGGCGCGGCCGCGCGTCGAATCCGCTTCCTCCCGCGTCGCCATGTACGAAGGACACATATTTCCTGCCAGCGTTTTGCGGCAAGCGCCCACCCCGCTGCACATCTCCACTGCGCCCGCGAATCCGCCGTACTCGGAAAAATCGAAAAACGTTTTGGGGTTACGCGCCGCATACCCCGCTCCGAATCTTAAATTCGAAGTAATCGGCTCGGCATCCACGATCTTCCCCGGATTGAAAATCCCTTCCGGATCGAATGTCCGCTTTATCTCTCGAAACGCCCCGTAAATCGCACTCCCGAACATCCTTTCAAGGAATGGACTGCGCACCAACCCGTCGCCATGCTCTCCCGAAAGCGCGCCTCCATATTCCAGCACCAGCTCCGCTACCTCATTCGCAATTTCCTCAAATTTGCGAACGCCGGATTCGGTCTTCATATTGATCACCGGCCGCACGTGCAAACATCCGACCGAGGCATGCGCGTAAATCCCAGCGGTGGTTCCGTGCGCGCGCAGAATCGTTAGAAATCTCCCGATATACTCGCTCAACCGTTCCGGAGGGAGCGCGGTGTCTTCGACAAACGGAATCGATTTAGCGTCTTCCTTCATCGCCATCGAAAGTCCCAGCGCAGCTTCGCGCAAACTCCAGATGCGGGCTTGCGCGTCGGGCTCCGTCACGGCGCGATACGAATATCCGAGCCGGTTCGCCCGAAGATCCGCTTCAAGCGCGCCCAGCCGCGCCGGCAGGTCCCCCTCTCGATGCCCGTAAAATTCCACGCACAGCGTAGCTCCTGGATCGCCTTCAATGAACGATTTGCGAATCTGATCCAGCGCCGCATTCTGCCGCGTATTATCGAGAATCGCCTTGTCCATCACCTCCACCGCTGATGGACCATGCCGCAAAATCAAAGGCGTCGCCGCCAGTGCTTCCAGCAGCTCCGCGAACTCAATCACCAGCACTGCCTTGGCCTTTGGCAGAGGCACCAGGCGCAGTTTCGCCTCCAGCACGACACCCAGAGTGCCTTCCGAGCCGACCATCATCTTCGCCAGGTTCACCGGCTTCGAGGCGTCCGTAAACTCGTCGAGATTGTATCCAGCGACCCGCCGCAGGACCTTCGGATAACGGCGCTTGATCTCTTCCCTATGCTCCGAAGCGAGTCGCAGCACGATCCGGTAACACGCCGCTTCAAGCGATTTTCCATTGGGAATTTGGCTGCGCTCCATCTCTCGAAAATGCGCGATGCTTCCATCGGAGAGCAGCACCACCTGCTCCAGCACGTGATCGATGGTCTTCCCGTAAATCACGCTGCGCGCCCCCGACGAATTGTTCGCCATCATCCCGCCGATCGTCGCGCGGCTGGCTGTCGAAATATCCGGCGCGAAGCGCAGCCCCAGGCCCGCCAGTTGTGCGTTCAATTCGTCAAGCACGATCCCCGGCTCCACGCGCACCCAGCGCTCCGGTTCATTAATTTCGAGCACGCGATTAAAATATTTCGACGTGTCGATCACCACGCCTGCGCCAATCGCCTGTCCCGCCTGCGAAGTCCCCCCGCCGCGCATCGTGATCGGGCTGTGTTCCCGAGCGCAGATCTCCACCGCGCGAATCAAATCCTCGCGATGCCGCGGAATCACCACGCCCGCGGGCTCGATCTGATAAACGCTTGCGTCGTTCGAGTAAAGAGCGCGGGAAAGTTTGTCGAACCGGACCTCGCCTTCGACGCCTTTTCTCAACTCGTCTTCGAGCGTGATCAACGCGCCAGTCCTTCGCGCAGACGTCCCAGGCCTCGCGCCAGATTCTCTCCGCCGCTCGCGAAGGAAACCCGCAAAGTTCCCTCGCCGCCAGGGCCATACGCAGCGCCGTGAACCACCACCACGCCATGCTCGCGCATCAATCGTTTGCGAATCTCATCGGAAGAAAGTTTCGATTCGCGAACATCCACCATCGCGAAAAATCCGCCCTCCGGCGCCATCGCGCCCGGCACCTGTTCCATCACCAGCGCGCGTCTGCGCCCATATTCCTCGCGCATCGAAGAGACGGAATTCTGTGGACCCGCCAGCGCCTCCGCCGCGGCATCCTGAATAAAAGTCGCCGGACCCCGGCTCGATTGCGCCAGCACCAGCAGCATCGCCTGAATCACCGCGGCCGCCCCCGCGCAATATCCCACCCTCCAGCCTGTCATCGAGTAAGTTTTAGAAAGGCTATTCACCAATACGCATCGCTCGCGCGGCATGATTTCAAGCGGAGAAACATGCGTCGATCCTTCATACGTAATGGCCTCGTAAATCTCATCGCTGATCAGAAACACGTTGCGCCGCTCGCAAAATTCCGCAATGGCCTCCAACTCCGCGCGCCGCAGGACGGTCCCCACCGGATTCCACGGCGTATTCAAAATCATCGCTTTCACCGCCGGCGACCACGCGCGTTCGAGCGCCTCCGCCGTCAGTACGAATCTCCCCTCTCGAATCTCCGAATGGACGCTCCTGACGCGTCCCCCCGCCATTCGAATCGGCGATTGATACGCGTCATACAGCGGATCCGGCAGCAGCACTTCGTCGCCTTCGTTCACCATCGCCATCAGCGCCGCGTATACTCCCAGCGTCGCGCCCGTCGTAGCAAGCACCTCCGTCGCGGGATCGAATTTCAAACGATTGTCGCGCTGCAGCTTCACCGCCGCGGCCTCGCGAAAATTCTTCTCGCCCCGATTATCCGGATACGAAGTGCGCCCGTTCTTGAGCGCGCGGTTCGCCGCCTCGACAATGTGCGGAGGTGTAGGAAAATCCGGCTCCCCACGCATCAGCGAGATCAGCGGTTCCCCTTGCGCCTGATAAGCGCGGACCTCCGCCAGAATCGCGTTCACTGCGGTCGGCTGCAGATGGGAAATCCGGTTCGCGAGCACGGGATCATCATACATAATGGATCGGTGCTCACGAAATCCCAGATCCCCACTCCCGCGCTGCTGGTCGATCTCAATCTGCTCGAAGCGAACCTCGCCCGCATGGCGCAGCGCGTGAAGGAATCCGGCAAAAAACTTCGCCCGCACGCCAAGGCGCACAAATGCGTCGAGATCGCGCGCCGCCAGATCGAACACGGAGCCTGCGGTATCTCCGTCGCCACCGTCGCCGAAGCCGAGCTGATGGCCGGGCACGGAATCCCAGGCATCCTGCTGACGTCTCCTTTAGCCGACCCTGCAAAGATCGCGCGCCTCGCCGCCACCGGCGCGATGGCCGTCGTCGACCACGTGCGCCAGGTCGAATGGTACGCAGAGACAGGCCGTCCCCTGGATCTTCTCATTGACCTCGACGTCGGCGATCATCGCACCGGCGCCGGTTCCCCGCAGCAAGCATTAGAAATCGCTCGCGCCATCGCCGGCAGCCCAACCCTACGCCTGCGCGGCCTGCAAGCCTATTCCGTCAGCGGCTCGCACGGCGCAACTCCATCCGACCGTAAACATATATCCCAATCCGCGTTTCAAACAGCGGGCGCCATTCGTGATTTACTCCCCACCACCGAAATCCTCACCGGAGGCAGCACCGGAAGCTGGGACATAGACCTCAACTTTCCCGATGTCACCGAAATTCAAGCCGGCTCCTATGTCATGATGGACCTCGCCTACCGCCGCATAGGCATCGATTTCGAACCCGCCATGACCATCCTCGCGACTGTAGTCAGCGCCAATCACGATGCGTTCGTCACCGTCGACGCCGGCTTCAAGGCGTTCTCCACTGATCGCGGCTATGGCCCCGAACCCATGCATTCGAACGCGAAATACCGCTGGGCCGGCGACGAGTTCGGATACCTCGACGGCAAATTCAACCTCGGCGACAAAATCGAATTCATCGCCCCCCATTGCGATCCCACCGTCAATCTCTACGACAAGATCCACGCCTGCCGCGGCGAAGCGGTTGAAGCCATCTGGCCGATCATGGACCGTTGCTGATGCGCCCCACCCGCGTACGCTACATCGTACTCGCCTTCACCGTCGCCGTCTACATGATCACGTACATGGATCGCGTGGTGATCTCGAACGCCGCTCCCGTCATCCAAAAGGAATTCGGATTCTCGCTGATCACCATGGGTTGGATTCTGGCGAGCTTCCGCTGGGCCTACGCGCTGTTTCAAATTCCCGGAGGCTGGTTCGGAGACCGCATCGGCCCGCGCCGCGCGCTAGCCATCATCGTGGTCTGGTGGAGCGCCTTCACCTCGCTCACCGCCTTCGCGTGGAGCGCCGCGTCGATGATGGTCATTCGCTTCCTGTTCGGCGTCGGCGAAGCGGGCGCATTTCCCATCGCCACGCGATCTCTCTCCCGCTGGATGCTGCCCGGCGAACGCGGCTTCGCGCAAGGCATCACCCACGCGGGTTCCAGGCTCGGCGCGGCGATGACGCCTCCTCTGGTCGTCTGGATTATCACGCGCTATAACTGGCGCGCGGCATTCGTCACCTTCGGAATCATGGGCGTCCTCTGGGCCATCGCGTGGTTCTTCTACTACCGAGACACGCCCGACGATCATGCGTCCACGAATGCCGCCGAGCGCGACCTGATCCGCTCCTCCACCAAAGGCGCGCGGCTCGTCGGCGCCGCCGTCCCGTGGCGAAAAATTCTTTCGAACTCCGGCTTGTGGTATCTCGCCGCCATGTATTTCTGCTACAACTATTGCCTCTCTACCTACCTCGATTGGTTCCCAACTTATCTGCATCAATATCGCGGTTACGATCTCAAACGCATGGGATTTTACGCGAGCCTGCCGCTGCTTGCCGGCACCGTCGGCGATCTCGCGGGCGGCTGGATCTCCGATATCATCCTGCGCCGGACCTCCAACGTAAAGCTCTCCCGCCGCGTCGTCGCCATCGGCGGATTCCTCCTCGCGGCCGCCGGAATCATCCCCGCCACGCTGACCACCGACCCGCAAACTTGCGTGACTTGGTCCTGCATAGGGTTCTTCGGACTCGAAATCACGGTGGGTATTTCCTGGGCCATCCCCCTCGATATCGGAGGCGATTGCGCCGGCTCCGTCTCGTCCGTGATGAACATGTGCGGTAATATAGGAGGCGCCATTTCACCCGCTGCGCTCGCGTATCTGGTCAAAGCCTACGGTTGGAATGTGCCGTTTCTAGTCGCTTCCATGTTGTGCGCAATCGGAGCGTTACTGTACGCCAAAATCGACGCGAGCCGTCGCATGGACCTTGCATGAATATCAATCCCCAAAAATGCGTCGCCTGCGGCAATTGCACTTACGTCTGTCCCATGGGCGCGATTTACATCGATCGAACAAGCCACCGCGCCGCCATCAATCGCGATGAATGCGTCGAGTGCTACGCGTGTTTCAACGGCCTCAGCCAGGAACATCTCAACCCCACCTTCGTTCGCACGGTTCGAAAAATATTCCAGACCATGCGTCTGCGCTTCGATCCCGAGCCCGACGTTTGTCCCACCGCCGCGTTTGAACCCGATGAGCTCGCGTGGCCGCGCATCGTCCGCCGCGCCTTCTCCGATCCGCGCGTGCCCCATGAATCGACTGGCGTCCACGGACGCGGCACGGAAGAAGTCAAGACCAACGATGTCAGCGGACGCGTGCAGCCCGGCGAAGTCGGATTCACCATCGAATTCGGCCGCCCCGGCGTCGGCGTGCGCTTCCGCGACATTCAGAAAATGTGCACCGCGCTCGCCCAGGCCGGCGTCGCCTTTGAAAAGAAAAACCCCGTCACGTCGCTGATGTCCGACGTCGCGACTGGAACCATTCGCGAAGATATTCTCGACGAAAAAGTTCTGTCGGCCATCGTCGAAATCAAAGTGCCCGTAGCTCGCGCCGAAGAGATCGTGCGCCTGGTCTGGGACGTCGAGAAACAAATCCAAACGGTAGTAGCGCTCGGCGTCGGTGTCCGCTGCGATCAGCAGGGCGAGGAAAACGTGGTCGCTCCGATTCTCGAAAAGCTGGGCTACACGCTGCAGCGCGCGAAAACCAACATCGGCCTCGGCCGCATCACCAACCAGCAATGACCAACACACTCCATCGCTTCGGCGACGCCGAAAGTTTCCACGACGATTACGTGGTCTTCGCCATGTGCAGCAAAGGCCGCAATGAGCAGGACTCGCTGCCCCGCCTAAAGCGATTTCTTGAACTCGCGGTCTCCTTCCATCCCGTCAACCTGGGCGACGCGATTCACGGCGGCGCGCTGCGGCCCTCGAAGAACATGAATCCCGCCTCGCACTGGAGCCGTGAAGCCGAGCCGGATTTTCAAGCTGTCATCGGAGGCCTCACCGGTCCCACCACCGTTGCCGCGGTGTTCGATAACCGCGTCGCCGCCGAGGATTTCGTGAAAGCCGTGAAGGACGCCGACCTCGGCCTCAGCATCAACATATCGACGTCCATCGATGGAGCCGAGCAATGCTGCTTCGCCGCCGGCATTGCCCGCCACAGCGTCGGCTATTCACTCGGCTTCGAAGGAGCCACCGAAAAACTTCCCGGCTCGAAAGTGATGATGCTCTCGACGATGTGCGGGCACGGCATGATCAGCCATTCGCTGGCGAAAAAATTGATCGATTGGGTGCGCGAAGGCCGCCGCACGCCGGAGCAGGCTGCGAGTTACATGACGCGCTTCTGCTCCTGCGGCGTCTTCAATCCGGCGCGGGCCGCGAGGATCCTGAAAGAAGTGGCTCGCGGGGATTCGCAATAGCTCACAGGCTAAAGCCTGTGCCACCATGTCTCAGCAGCTTATGAGGTAGCACAGATTTTAGTCTGTGTTTCAATGTCTCAGATGTATGGAAATTTGGGTATGAGGTGGCACAGACTTTCGTCTGGGTTCAATGCGAATGCCGCGGCACTACCTTCCGCAGATCGCGGTATCCGACCGCAAAATCCAGACAAGCGCCCGTGTCCAGCTGACCTGTATGGGCACGGTAAAACTCCTGCCAGGGCGAGTCATTCTTTAACTCGACAGTCTTCAGCGCTGCTCGACGACGGGCGATCTCTTCGTCTGAAAGAAGCACGTCGACTCTGCGCTTCCGCAGGTCCACTTGGATCCGATCCCCCGTTTCCAGAATCGCCAGGTTCCCGCCAATCGCCGACTCCGGCGACGCATTCAGGATCGACGGACTCTCCGAAGTACCGCTTTGCCGTCCGTCCCCCATGCACGGCAGCATCCTGATTCCTTCGTTGACCAGATGACCCGGAGGCGTCATGTTCACCACCTCAGCTGAACCCGGATACCCAATGGGACCCGCGCCTCTCACCACCAGCATGCATGTCTCGTCGATGTTCAACGAAGGATCCTCGATACGCTTCCGGTAATCCTCCGGTCCATCGAACACGATCGCCCGCGCCGTGAAGCATTCGTCCTCCGATAAATAGCGCCGCCTGAAATCCTCGCTAATCACGGATGTCTTCATCAATGCCGAGTTGAATAAGTTTCCGGACATCACCAGCAGCCCGGCGCTTCGCTTCAGAGGCTCGGCGTAGGTGTTGATCACGTCATGATCCAGGCTGCGCGAGTCGCGGCAATTCTCACCAATCGTTCTGCCGGTAACCGTCATCGCGTCCTCGCGAATTTTCTCCGCCTCCATCAGTTCGCCGATCACGGCCGGCACTCCGCCCGCGCGATGGTAGGCCTCGCCCAGGTACTTGCCCGCCGGTGCGACGTTCACCAACAGGTTTATTTCATGACCGATTTTCTCCCAATCCTGGATCGTGACCTCTACGCCCGCGTGCCGGGCGATGGCCGTGATGTGTGGAGGACAATTCGTGGAGCCTCCAATCGCCGAGTTCACCACGATCGCATTCTCAAACGCGGCGCGCGTCAGAATGCGGCTGGGCGTAAGATCCTCGCGCACCATTTCGACGATGCGCTTGCCGGTCTCGTAAGCCATCTTGGCGCGCTCCGCGTAGGGAGCGGGAATGGTCGCGCAGCCTGGCAGAGACATCCCCAGCGCCTCGGCCAGCGAGTTCATTGACGTCGCGGTCCCCATGGTATTGCAGTGCCCGACGCTTGGAATCGTGCGGACGACGCGGTCGACCAACTCCTCCACTGTGATCTCCCCTGCGGCTACCAACCTTCTCGCCTCCCACAGCACCGACCCCGAGCCAGCGAGCTTCCCGTTGAGATAAGCGTCCAGCATGGGGCCCCCTGAAAACACGATCGACGGAAGATTCACCGTCGCCGCGGCCATCAGACAGGCCGGCGTAGTCTTGTCGCAGCCCGTCGTCAACACGACTCCGTCAAATGGATAACCGCACAGAATTTCCACCAGCCCCAGGTAGGCGAGGTTGCGGTCCAGCGCCGCTGTGGGTCTGCGGCAGCTTTCCTGAATGGGATGAACAGGAAATTCAAAGGGAATGCCGCCGGCATCGCGAATGCCGTCCTTGACGCGCGCCGCCAGTTCGACGTGGTGCCGGTTGCAGGGCGAAATATCGCTGCCTGTCTGAGCGATTCCGATAATCGGCCGCGCCGATTGCAGCTCCTCGCGCGTAATGCCGTAGTTGGTGAACCTTTCGATATAGATGGCCGATTCGCCGGGCTCCTCGCGATCGTTAAACCAAATCTCACTGCGCAGCCGCTTGTCCATTTCTTAAAGATAGACAATAGCGGGATGAAGTTTTTATTACTGTTGAGTTGCATGAGCGTTGTTTTCGCACAGATCCGCGTGATCGCCTTCGGAGCGCATCCCGACGATTGCGACATCCGCGCCGCCGGGACCGCCGCGCTGTTCAAAGCTTCGGGAGCCGCCGTAAAATTCGTCTCGGTCACCAACGGCGACGCCGGTCATCAGACCATGAAAGGCGCGGAGCTCGCCGCGCGCCGCCTGGGCGAGGCCAAGGAATCCGCGCGCCGCCTGGGCATTGAGTATGAAGTTCTCGAAAATCATGATGGGGAGCTTCTGCCCACCCTTGAGGTCCGGCGGCAGATTATTCGCGAAATCCGCCAATGGAACGCCGACATTGTCCTCGCGCCGCGGCCGAACGATTATCATCCCGACCATCGCTACACCGGCGTTCTGGTGCAGGACGCCGCCTACATGGTGGTGGTTCCCAACCTGATTCCGGAGGTTCCGGCACTGCGCAAAAATCCGGTGTTCCTGTACTACGAAGACAATTTTCAGCGTCCCAATCCGTTCCGTCCAGACATTGCGGTGGACCTTGATTCCGTCATCGATAAGAAGATCGACGCTCTCGATTCCCACGTTTCGCAGTTCTACGAATGGCTGCCCTGGGTGGACGGCAAACTGGACACGGTGCCGGCCGACGCGGCTGATCGGAAAGCCTGGTTGAAGAAGGCGCGCACGCGTCAGATCAGCCCGCAGGTCCGCGCGTCGCTCATTAAACGGTATGGGCATGCCGCGCAGTATTACGAAGCGTTCGAGATTTGCGAGTATGGGGTGCAACCGGACGAGGCTCGTATTCGCCAGTTGTTCCCCATGCTGGGCCGGTGAGAACGTCGACACGAATGTCGACGCGGCACGCCTGGAGGCGCGCGCTACAAGCACGTCGGAGATCCATCTTGGGTTCGTTTGGTAAATTTTTAGTGCCCTTAGTGGTGGGTTCGTTTTGTAAAATGGCACGGGATTGCTGGATTGGTTCAGATAGGTCTCCTTCAGACTGGTATACCAGCCCTGGAAATGAGTCTTATCCGGAAGTGGGAGGTTGTTGAAACAGAGCGGTATAAACAACTGATAAAATCCAAATCGATGAGTAACCCCGTGGTTTTCCCGCCCCCTGACCGCTTCGTCCGTAACGCGCAGGTACAGGGCATGGAAGCGTATCTGGAGCTTTACCGCCGGGCGGAGCGGGATCCCGAAAGCTTCTGGGCCGATATTGCTTCGCGGGAAATTCACTGGTTCGAAAAATGGTCTCGGGTGCTGGACTGGCAGCCGCCTTTTGCGAAATGGTTCGTTGGCGGAAAAACCAACGTCGCCTATAACTGCGTCGACCGCCATTGCCTGACTCATCGCAAGAACAAGGTCGCCATACTGTGGGAGGGCGAGCCGGGGGATCAGCGCTCGATCACTTATCAGGAACTGCTCCGGCTGGTTTCGCGATTCGCTAGCGTGCTCCAATCCCGGGGCTACAAGGCGGGCGACCGCGCCGTGATCTACATGCCGATGATTCCGGAGCTGCCCATCGCCATGCTGGCCTGCGCGAGGCTCGGGATCATTCACAGCGTGGTCTTCGGAGGGTTTTCGGGAGAAGCTCTCAAAGCCCGTATTCTGGACCTGGGCGCGACCATCGTGATCACCGCCGACGGAGGCTACCGGCGGGGCAAAGAAGTGAAGCTGAAACCGGCCGTGGACGAAGCCCTGAAGGACTGTCCGGATGTGCGCGACGTGATCGTTTACCGGCGAACCGATTCGGAAATCACGATGCAGGAAGGCCGGGATCACTGGTGGCACGTCTTAGATGAAGGAGCGAGCGAAGTTTGCCAGGCGGTCGAGTTAGACAGCGAGCATCCTCTTTACGTGCTCTATACGTCCGGCACTACGGGCAGGCCGAAAGGCATCCTCCACTCGACTGGAGGCTACCTTACCCAGACGACGGCGACCATGAAGTGGGTGTTCGACCTCAATGACAGCGATACCTACTGGTGCTCAGCCGATATCGGATGGGTTACGGGGCACAGCTACATTGTTTACGGACCGCTTTCCGCGGGCGCGACTACGGTGATGTACGAAGGCGCGCTGGATTATCCGGCGTTCGACCGCTGGTGGCGGATCATCGAAAAGTATCGGGTCAATATTTTTTACACCAGCCCGACCGCGATTCGCGCACTGATCCGCCAGGGGGAGCAGTGGCCCAATGGCCACGATTTGTCGAGTCTGCGCCTGCTGGGGTCAGTGGGCGAACCGATTAATCCGGCGGCGTGGGAATGGTATCACCGGGTGATCGGAAAGGGCCGGTGTCCGATCGTCGATACCTGGTGGCAGACGGAAACGGGATCGATCATGATCGCTCCGATGCCGGGGGCGGTGCCGTTGAAACCGGGCTCGGGGACGCTGCCGATGCCGGGAATCATTCCAGATATCGTCGATTTAAAAGGGACTCCGGTGGCCGCCGAGCAGGAAGGCTACCTGATTATTAGGAAGCCGTGGCCGAGCATGATCCGTACCATCTGGAACGATCCGGAGCGGTATCAGGAGCAGTATTGGGGCAAGCTTCCGGGCATTTATTTCACGGGTGACGCGGCGAGGCGCGATGCGGACGGCTACTACTGGGTTCTGGGCCGGGTGGACGACGTGATGAATGTCAGCGGGCACCGGTTGAGCACCATGGAAGTGGAATCCGCATTGGTGCATCATCCGGCGGTGGCGGAGGCGGCAGTGGTCGGTAAGCCGCACGAAATTACCGGACAGGCGGTGTGCTGTTTCGTGACGCTCAAGAAAGGCGAGTGGGACCGGGAGGCGCTGGGGAAAGAGCTTCGCCAATGGGTGGCGCACGAGATCGGGAGCTTCGCCAGGCCTGAAGAAATCCGGTTCACGGATGCGCTGCCTAAGACCAGAAGCGGAAAAATAATGCGGAGGCTGCTAAGGGAGATTGTCACGTCCAATACGGTGAGCGGGGACGTGACTACGCTCGAAGATCTGAGTGTCGTGACTAAATTGGCGGCGCAGCAGGAGGAGGATTAGGGAACGATGGTATCGGCCGGGACACGCCGGGGGGTGAGCGGCCGGGGCGAAAAGTGGTGACAGCCCGCTCTGTCCACTGCGGCGTAGCGGGTAGGTGGTTCCTTGGGCATCGCGGACAGGAGCCGAGAAACGTCGACAGTCTGGGAAACATTGGGCGCGGTCGGGGGGGCTGAGTGGCCGGGGCGAAAAGCGGGGACAGCCCGCTCTGTCCACTGCGGCGTAGTAGTTGTGTGCTTCCTTGTGTATCGCGGACGCCTTGGGACAGAGTTGGCAGTCCCCGCTTTTCGCGGTGCATCCTGCTGATTTTTAACGCATGGACAAATGTACTTTAATTTCGCCGCATCCGAGCACCCCCGGTTCGCATCCAAGCTGGATATATGGAGCTGGTTGCGGAGCCTGTAGCGATCTCGATCGCCCCGCGCTATCGCGCTTTGATCCGCATCGCCCAGGCGATCCGCGGACATCGCAATCCTAACGACTTGTTCCAGATCCTGATCCGCGAGTTGCGCGAAGTGCTCCCTTTCGACGGCATCGTGCAGTTCGACGAAGCGGCCAGTAAAGTCCACTTTAACTACTGCAAGGACCATGACCATCCTCCCGCCAACTCGCTGACGATTGCGCCCGAAAAGACGCTCGCGTGGTGGGTGGCTCAAAATCAGCGGCCCGTCATGATTCGCAACGCCGAACGCGAGACGCGATTTTCGGAGAATATGGATCTGTTCAGGCGCTATGGAATCCGCTCCGCCTGCGCGGTTCCGCTCACCACCGCTCACCGACGCCTGGGCAGCCTGGTGATCGCCAGCGAATCTGCGGATGCCTATTCCGATGAGGACGTCCTGTTCTTCTCGCTGGTCGCCGATCAGATCGCGCTCGCCACCGACGACGCGCTGAACTTCGAAGCGTCGGAGCGCGCGCGGGAGCAGTTGAAGCTGCTGCTCGATTTATCGAACCGGGTGATGGCCAACCTCGAGCTGCGCGACCTGCTCAAAGAAATTTCCGAGAGTATCCGCCGGGTGATGCAGTGCGACGGTGTTGGCGTCAGCCTGCCCGGCACGGTCGAGAATCGCTTCGACCTGTTTGCCCTCGACTTTCCGAAGAGCAAAGGAATCATCGGCGAGAAATCGAATTCGACGGTGGACGATTCGTCCGCTATGGCGCAGGTGTTCCGCTCCGGGCAGCCGCTCAGCTTGCGCGAAAGTGACCTGACGAACGATCTAACCGCCAAGGCCGAAGGGATCCGCGCTGTCTGCCATCTTCCGCTGCCGGGCCGCGACCGCATTCTGGGAATTCTGAGCCTGGGGCGTCTCGAAGACGTGCCGTTCTCCGCCGACGATGTTGCCTTCCTGGGGC
The DNA here is from genome assembly GCA_963698105.1 of Bryobacterales bacterium. Lineage (GTDB taxonomy): Bacteria > Acidobacteriota > Terriglobia > Bryobacterales > Bryobacteraceae > Palsa-187. The sequence goes on along the minus strand of CAVOPN010000009.1, from coordinate 342,076 downwards.
AGGTTGCGAACCAGGTCGCACTGGCGATCGAGAACGCTCTCGCCTATGGCCAGATTGCGGAGTTAAAAGACCGACTCGCACAGGAAAAGGTGTACCTCGAGGACGAGATTCGCAGCGAGCTGAAATTCGAGGAGATTATCGGCAAGAGCGCGTCGCTGCGCAGCGTCCTGAGCCAGATTGAGACCGTCGCGCCCACCGATTCCACCGTTCTGATTTACGGCGACACCGGAACCGGCAAGGAACTGGTGGCCCGCGCACTGCATAATCTCAGCTCGCGCGGCAGCAGCGCCTTCGTGAAGCTGAACTGCGCGGCCATTCCCACCGGCCTGCTGGAAAGCGAATTGTTCGGACACGAGCGCGGCGCCTTCACCGGCGCGATCGCGCAACGCATCGGACGTTTTGAGCTGGCGAACAATGGCACCGTCTTCCTCGATGAGATCGGCGAAATTCCTCTGGAGCTTCAGCCCAAGCTGCTTCGGGTTCTACAGGAGCGCGAGTTTGAGCGGCTGGGGGGAACCCGAACCATTCGCAGCAACGCACGCCTGATCGCCGCTACCAACCGCGACCTTTCCGCCATGGTCGACGAACAGAAATTCCGCCAGGATCTGTTCTATCGCCTCAACGTGTTTCCCATCCGCGTCCCTCCTCTGCGGGAGAGGGTCGAGGATATCCCTCTCCTGGTCCGCCACTTCGTCCAGCAGCTGAGCCGCAGAATGAACAAGCACATCGATTCGATTCCTTCGGACACGATGAAGGCCCTGGTGAACTACGACTGGCCGGGCAACATTCGCGAGCTGCAAAATGTAATTGAGCGCGCCGTCATCCTCTCGCGCGGACCCGCGCTTCAAGTTTCTTTAGCGGATCTCCAATCGCGAGTCGAAGCGCCTGCCCGGCAAGCGAAGCCGCTCGAGGCCGACGGGAATATGCGCAGCGTTCTCGATGAGACTGAGCGTGTGCAAATTTTGCGTGCTCTCGAGCAGGCCAAGGGAATTGTTTCAGGACCCGACGGCGCGGCCTCGCTGTTAGGCATGAAACGGTCCACCCTTCAGTTCCGCATGCAGAAGCTGGGCATCCGCATTTCGCGCAGTTCCACCGCCTAGGCGCCTTTGCCGAGTCAGGCATTTACAACGCTCCCGGCGTGCCTGGATCCGGGCGTTTGCCGAATGGCCGACATTTCAACTGGGCAATCGACACCCATATCGCCGACATCATTGCCGCTGTCCCCTATTTTTTCTAGCAGTTATCTGTTTGGCCCGTTGCCTGCCCTTAGAACGAGACAAGGAACTATGACCAATCAGTTGATGGAAGTTTTCGAAGAAAGGTCCTCCGAGCTGTACTCGCTGGCTTTCCTGCTTACCGGCAGCGCCGACCGCAGCGTGGAGGCGTTCAACAGGGCACTTGATTTTGACCGGGAGAATCCCGTGTTCGGCAAGTTCATGAACGCCTGGGCGCGCAAGCTGGTGGTGGTGGAGGCTCTGGACGCCATGCGAGCCGAACTGCGCCTTTCCGCGCATCGCGTGGCCCGCGCCGCGGAAGATGACACGCCCGCCGATGCCAACTGGAAGCGCCGCCCCAATATCCCCCGGGACGAATTCGACGAAGCGGTGGCGGCCATCGACAGCCTTCCGCGCTGCGCGATGCTGTTGACGACTTTTGAAGGCATGTCCATGCAGGCAGCGTCCGTGCTGCTGAATCAGGACAAATCGCTGACCAGAAAAGCGCAGCGCATGGGGCTGGTCCAGCTGACGCGCCATCTGGCCGGCGGCCGCGATTCGCGCCGCGAGCCGGGGCTCCATCCCGTGCCGGTTCTGCAACTGGGTTGATATGCAAGGACTACTTTTTTACATGCACGACGGACCGAAGACGTTCCGGTTCGAACTGGCGGGCGATCTTATCGGCCCGGAAGTCGCCAAACTCGACCAGGCATGGCGGACCGCGTCTTCCACGTTCGATGGAAAAGTCCAGGTGATCGATATAACCTACCTCAATGAGGTCGACCACAAAGGCCGCGAGCTTTTGGCGCGATGGTCGGAGGCGAAGGCCCATTTCGTGGCCAATTCCGAAGCATCGCGCCAATTGGCGGCGTCGATCACGGGACGTCCGTATGAAGTTTCAGAGGCCGCCGCCGGCCAGACCTTCGAGCCCCGCTTCACAGCGTCCACGGTTCGCACCGCCATCATTGCCCTGATTCTGACGGTAACGATGTTGTTTCCAGGAAGCGCGCTTGCCTGAGCCCGTACAGTAAGCCTGTACAATAGAAGCATGCCGGTAGAAACCACGTACTCGAAGTTGCGGGAACAGCTCGCATCTTTTCTCGATCGCGTCAGCGACGATCGTGAAGTCGTGATCGTGAAGCGGCGCAAAGGGAAAGATGTCGCGATCATCGACGCCGCCGAACTTTCGAGCTTGCTCGAGACGGCGCATCTTCTGCGCTCGCCCCGAAATGCACAGCGGCTGCTCCGGGCCCTTCGCGATGCCGAGCGCGGAGAGGGAAAGCCTCAAACGGTGGACTCATTCAGGAAGGAAATCGGGCTTGACCGCTCGCGCTGAACGCCGAGCCATTTTCCATCCGGGCTTTCGCAACGACCTCGTTTACTGGATCGAAACCGATCGCGACATTGCCCTCCGTGCGATGCAACTGGTAGAGGCAATTCTGCGCGATCCGTTTATTGGAATTGGCAAGCCGGAGCCTCTAAAACACATGCTCGCGGGCGCTTGGTCGCGCCGCCTTACACGCGAGCACAGGCTGGTTTACCGGGCGGGCGACTCCGAAATCGTTTTCATGCAGGCGCGCTATCATTATTGATCGATGCCGGAATACGCACCGGCTAAGCTAAAACGGCACATCATCCTCATCCACCCCTCCACTCATCGGAGCGGCATGCGCCGGCGGCGCCGCTTGTGGACCACGGGCTCTCGGCCCGCTCCGCATCGGCTCCTGCTGCGAATACTCGTCGCCTCCCCCGGCCGGTGCGCTGTCGCCGCGTCCGCCCAGCAGGATCACTTCATCCGCCACAACGTCCGTCGCCCAGACCTTTTTGCCGTCTTTATCGTCGTAGCTGCGCGTTTGCAGGCGCCCTTCGACGTACACCTGTTTGCCCTTCAATAAATAAGGAGCAACCGCCTCGCCGCGCCAGAGGACCACGCGGCTCCAGTCGGTTTCCTCTTTCCAATCCCCCGTCGCCTGATCCTTCCAGCGCCTGCTGGTCGCGACCGAGAACTTGGTCACCGGGACCTGCGACGCCGTGTATGCCGTCTCCGCATCGCGGCCCAGGTGGCCGATCAGAATTACTTTGTTAACGCTACGACTTGCCATGATATTTGCAATCTAACATACAGCGCCAACTAATGTGTCCGCATTCTTTCCGCTTAGTAGAAGTGAACGTAACTGACAATAAGAAGTTCGGGATGACCGCCAAGGCGCGCAAGGCCGTTTGCGCGTTCTTCCAGGCCGGTGAATTGTTCACCGGAAAGGCGACAGCCGCCATCCCCACCTCGATTCCTGACCGCGTAGCCGCCGTGCGCGCTGAGATCAACAAGCGCGTCGCGGACGCCAAGGACCTGGGCGGACTCGAAGCCGTCACCAAGCTGCCTTACGCGCAACTCGAAGTCGCGTCCTGGCTCAACTGGGTGAACTGGAATAACTGGGCGAATTGGTCCAACTGGTTCAACTTCTAATTTGAAAACACAGGCTGAAGCCTGTGCTACCTGCTACACCTGGTGGCACAGGCTTCAGCCTGTAAATGATCTTTACTTCTTCGCGATGCGATACAAATTCGAAGCCGTGCGGATCACCAGACTCCCACGCGCAATCGCCGGGGTCGCCATACACATCTCTTCCAGCGAATTTTTCCCGATGAGCTTGTATTCCGGACCCGCTTGGACCACGAACGTATCGCCATCCTCGCTCAACAGAAAAATCTTCCCGTTCGAAGCCCAGGGCGACGCCGTGAACGCCCCCGCTTCCCGGTCGATCCTCTGTTTCCCGTAAACCGACTTCCCCGTCGCCGCCTCGTGACAAGTCAGAAATCCTTGATCGAAAAGCGTGTAGTAGTAATCGCCATAAACCAGCGGCGAAGGATTATAAGGACCCCCGGTCGGCAAATACCACGCGACTCCCTCATTACTGGTCTCCCCGGCAGCCAGTGAAATATCGCCATGCGCTCCCGGCTTCACCGCATAAACAGGCCGCACCGGATCCAGCACGTAACCCGACGAAATATACAAAAGTCCGTGGCTCGAAAACGGAGTAGGAATCGAAATAGACGACATCCCTCCGAACTCCCACAACAGCTTCCCATCGAGGTCATACGACCGCACCCGCCCCGTCCCCGGCGTCACGATCTCTTTCTTCCCACCATGCTCCCAAATATAAGGAGTCGCCCAATTCGTCTTCTCATCCCGATCCACGCTCCAGATCGTCTTCCCGCTCTTTGCGTCCAGCGCCTCCAAAAAAGAGTGCTCGTCGTTGTCGTGCACCAGGTACAGCCGTCCTTTATCCAGCACCGGCGATGCCGCCGTCCCCCAGCCGTATCGTGTCGCCACCGGCTTCGCCTCGTGCGACCACAGCAGCTTTCCCGAAAAGTCGTAGCAGAACAAACCGACGTTGCCGAAATATACGTACACCCGCTCGCCATCGGTCACCGGAGTCTCCGACGCGTAGCTGTTCTTCAAGTGCTTCGATCCGGCCAGACCGCGATGAGCCTCGCGCTCCCACACGATCTTTCCGCTCTTAAAATCGACCGCGTAAACCATCCACCGATGCTCATCCGTCGGGGGCTTGCGCTCGCCTCCGAAATACAAACCTTTCTTAGGGGGCTCGACGTCCGCCGAACTGATCACGCTGGTTACGAATATCCGCTCGCCCCAGATAATCGGCGACGACCAGCCGACGCCGGGAATCGGCGTCTTCCACGCAACGTTCTCCGTTTGGGACCACTTGTCGGGCAGCGCCGGATCGTCCGCCACCCCCGCCGACCCGGGTCCTCGAAACTGCGGCCACTCTTTGTCAGCCGCGCTAGCAAACAGCGTGATCGTCATCGACAGTGCTAACCATCTGAGCATTGAGACCATTCTATACGGACACCCGTGATAACATTTGATCAATGCGGCGTTTGTGCGCCTTGCTTCTTCTATCGGCCATCGGGGTGGCGGACGATAACCGGTCTCTTCCAGATCGAACGCGCCAGTACCTGGTCGATCTGATCAAAATCGACTCGTCCAACCCGCCCGGTAATGAGACCGCCATTGCCAATTACCTCAAGCAGATAGCGGATTCGCACGCCATCTCCTGCGACCTGATGGGCAACGACGAAAAGCGGAAGAACTTCGTCGCCCGCCTCAAAGGCTACGGCCGCGGACGGCCTCTGCTGTTGATGGCCCATAGCGACGTCGTCCCCGTCGAGCGCAAGGAGTGGACCGTCGACCCCTTCAGCGGCGAACTGCGCAACGGCTACATTTTCGGACGCGGCGTCGAAGACGATAAATCCCTGCTGGCCGCCGAAATCGCGGTGATGGTCGAGATCAAGCGCCGCAACATCAAGCTGGGACGCGACGTGATCCTGCTTTCCGAATCCGACGCCGAAGGCAACTCCTCCGGCATCCAGTGGATGCTCCAGCACGCCTACCCGAAAATTGAAGCCGAGTTCGCGCTCAACGAAGGCGGCTCCATTCTCGAATCCAAGGACGGCCCCAAGATCTTCCAGATCCAGACCACCGAGAAAATTCCCACCCGTCTGATCCTCACCGCGAAAGGCACCGCCGGCGACGCATCGCTGCCCCGCGCCGATAATCCTATCACCCATCTCAATCGCGCCTTGACGAAACTCATCGACGCGGAGCAGCCGGCCAAGCTCAACGACACCACTCGCCGCTACCTGCGCGACATTTCGAAGGTTCAGGAATACTCCTGGCTGGCTTTCCTGGTCCGCAGTCTCAGCAGTCCCAACGCCGCCATCCAGCAGGCCGCCGCCAGCCAGATCCGCGCGAAGGATCCCGAGCTCGACGCCATGCTGCACACCACCGTATCCGCCACCATGTTGAACGCGGGAACGAAGAACAACGTGATTCCCACCACAGCGCAGGCGCAAGTGGATGTGCGCCGCCTGCCCAACGAAACCAAGGAAGAAGTGCTCGCGCGTTTCCGCCAGACGATCAACGATCCCGCCGTCGATGTAGCTTTAGCGCCGGGCCCGCAAGTTCCCTCCACGGACCCGAGCCCAATGAACAATCCCCTGTATCTGGCCATGACGCGCGCCATCGGCCGAGCCTATCCTAAGGACGTGATCGTCCCCTATATGACTCCCGGCGCCACCGACAGCAGCTTCGTGCGCGCTCACGGCATGCCCGTATACGGAGTTCCCGCCTTCGTCCGCGACGCCGGCGACACCAGGGTCCACGGCAACGACGAACGCATCTCCCCCAAAAATCTGGAAGACGGCGTAGAGCTGTTATGGCAAATCGTCCTGGAAATAGCCGGCGGAGGCCAATAATTCCTGGGGTGGGGCAGCCACCGAAGTATCCGAAAACCGGGGACTGCTCGCCGGCTTGTGGCGCGCGCCTCCAGGCGTGCCGCGTCGACAATCGTGTCGACGTGTCTTGCCCGCCAACCCCTAATCGATAAACCCCTTCCAGGTCTTCCCCCGCCCATCCCTCAGCGTCACTGTCACGTTATCCGACACCCCAGACAGCGTCCGCCCCTTCCCATCTCGAAACCGATACACCACGGAGTTATCGTCGTTCCTCACCGCCGACCCCTGCCAGATGTTTCCGTACTCGTCCTTCAGCTTGATCGCATCCCCGTGCCCGTAGCCGTAAACCCGAGTCTTGGTGCCTTCCTCTTCCAGGTGGAAAAATCCGCCGGGAATATAAGTCTGTTTTCTGTGTCTGCCGAAAATCATAGGGCTTGCATGTATCATGGCCCAGTACAAGCGATTTTTCGATCAGGCAATGACCTTAGGCTTTAGTACTTTGATCCCCAGAGGCGCGTAAGCCTCCTCCAGCTTGCGGAACATCCCTTCGTCCTCGAACGTTCCCGTCACCGCGCCACCGGACCCCGAAAAGTTGGACGTCGCGCCCACCCGCCGCGCCGTTTCAATCATCTCCAGGTTCCCTTGGCCGATCGAATAAATACTCGCGCGTAAATCGAAGTTAGCGTCGATCAATCTTCCCAGTTCCGCCACATCGCCCGCCAACAGCGCCTTCCGCCCGCGCGCCGCGTAACCAGCCCACTCCTCCATCGCGCTCCGAACCGCCTTGTCCCCGGAATTCCAACGCTCCCGCACGTTGTTGTGAAACACCTCGGTCCCTTCGCTCAAGCTGGTCCGATACGCCAGATATACATTCGGCAGCAGGGAAGGCTCCAGCCGCTCATACTCCCCGTAGCCTCGCGAATCCATCAGGTGCCGCGCGAAATCCATGTACACCAGTCCTTCGTAAACCTGGATCACCCGATCCTGCGGACCCGCCGGAACGCCCAGCTCCTTGGTCTCCGTTTCGAGGGCAATCTTCGCCTGCACCGGCAGCGGAATATCGACCGAATAATACTCGCAAAGCGCCCGCAGAGCCGCCGTGATAATCGCGCTCGACCCGCCCATCCCTAGCCGCAAAGGAATGGTCGACTCATATTCGATGGTGAAATTCCGGTTCGGCAGCTCGACGCCGTGGTCGCGGCAATAATCCATGAACCGGACGATCAGCGCCTGAATGATGCGGATGCCTCCGTAATACCCGCGCCAGCGCGTGCTCGCATGCAGGTCCTCCAGGTTTTCAAATACCGGCATGTCCGCCTTCGACGCCTTGATTTCGAGGCGTGCGCTGGGATACAGCACCACGCGCGCCCGAAAATTCCGCACCAGGAACGCGATCGTCTTCCCGAAATATCCGTCGCTCGGATTCCCCAACAGTCCCGCTCTGGCGTACGCGTACTTCTCGATCATTGTATTAGCCTGACATGTATGCGAGCGCTTTTACAACGCGTCACCGAAGCCCGCGTCACCGTCGACGGCGTCGTAACCGGCGAAATTGGACCCGGGCTCCTGGTCCTGCTGGGCGTCTCGAAACAAGATACCCAAACAGACGCCGATTTCCTAGCCCAAAAAACCTTGCACCTGCGCATCTTCCAAGACGGCCAAGGCAAAATGAACCGCAGCCTGATCGACACGGGCGGCGGCCTTTTAGTAGTCTCCCAATTCACCCTCTACGGCGACTGCCGCAAAGGCCGCAGACCCAGCTTCGATGACGCCGCCCCTGCTGAACAAGCCCGCGCCCTGTATGAACACTTCGTAGCCACAGCCGCTCGCAGCGTGCCGGTCGCAACCGGAATCTTCCAAGCCCACATGTCCGTCTCTCTCACCAACGACGGCCCAGTAACGCTCTTCCTGGAAACCCCGTAGTCTCCGCAGAAAATCGCGAAAAATTGGGGACTGCCTACTCTGTCCCAAGGCGCGCTCACGCCTCCGCGTCGTGCTCCTTTCCGCCGCCGCGTGGACAGAGCGGGCTGTCCCCAATTTTTCGCCCCGGCCCTTCAGCTCGAGGCGATGTTTGCGAGACTATCGACGTGCCTTGTGGGGCGGCCAATCCTGGCGGCAGCCGCCTATTTAGGCGGCTTTCGTGTTGTCGATCAAGTTCCAGTCCCAATGTGGGGCGGCGCCATGCGCTGCCAATATAGTTTTTCCCCCCACCCTGCTAAGCTCAAAACAAATGAGCGACCTCAGCCGCATCGGCGTAGCCATCGATTCCGACCTCCTCTCCAAATTCGACCGCCACATCGCCCACCGCGGCTACACCAACCGCTCCGAAGCCTTCCGCGATCTCATCCGCGACGCCCTCATCGAAAAAACCGCGGAGCATCCCGACAGTCCCGTCGTCGGCACCCTCACCCTGGTCTACGATCATCACGTCCGCATGCTGTCGGACCGCCTCACCGCCATGCAGCACGATCATTTTCACCTGGTGCTTTCGACCTTGCACGTGCATCTCGATCATCACAACTGCCTGGAAGTTCTGATCCTCAAAGGAAAAGCCTCCGCCGTCCATAAAATGGCCGACGCCTTGATCTCGACCAAGGGGGTGATGCACGGCCGCCTCACCATCACCTCGCCCGGAGCAGGGTCGTGATCGTCGGCTCCGGCGTCGATTTATGCGAAGTTGCGCGCATCAAGGACGCCATTGAGCACCACGGCCGCCGCTTCGTCGAGCGCATCTATACCGAACGCGAAATTCAATACGCGGAAAGCAAAGCCAATGTCTATGAGCGCTTCGCCGCCCGCTTCGCCGCCAAGGAAGCCGCCATGAAGGCCCTCGGCACCGGCTGGCATGGCGGAGTCCGGTGGCGCGACTTCGAAGTCGCCAATCTCCCTTCCGGCCGCCCGACGCTCCATTTCCACGGTAAAGCCGCCGAATACGCCCAAAAACTAGGCGTAGAAAATATCTCGTTATCCATCACCCACACGCGCCTGGAAGCGTTGGCGCTGGTAATCCTGGAAAAATAACACCCGCAATGCCTTTGTGGCGCACGCACTCGTTGCGTGCCGCGTCGACACTCGTATCGACGTCCGCGCCCCCTCTTGCAGCGACGGTAGTACAGGCTTTAGCCTGTGAAATCAGTCACCCAACCCATCAATTTTTTATCCACCGTATTTTGTATAGCTTACCTAGCTCCCGTTAACAACACTTCCCATCGCCCCCATACACTCCAAGCAGAAGGAGTCCTCACCAAGCTTCTTCGACAGCTTTTTTGTCGGCCGGCAAATGTCGCATTACGGTGGTAACTGAGCTCCCGGAGCCCGTGGAACGGCTCGCGCGGCCAACTATATGTATGGCTTCGACGGGAGACTTTAGGATCGATCCTATTACATCCGGGCAGTTTCCGGATTTCAGAGGTTGGTGCATCGAAGCATGGTTATACACGGTTCACCGTTGTGGCCAGGACCCATGTGAGGGACCTTCCAATCCACTAGCGGCCCGGTTTCGGCCGGGTCGCTCGCGATACTTCGTACAGCCGTAGTGTCTATTTCCCAATACAAAACGTCGAGAAAATCCGATTCAAGATATCGTCCGCCGTAGTCGCTCCCGTAATCGCATCAATCGGCCGTAGAGCGGCGTAAAGATCCAACAGCAGCATCTCGTGCGGAATTCCCAACCCGTTGGCAGTGAGCGCCTGCGCCAGCGCTTCTTCTGATTCACGCAGCAACTGCTCATGCCGCAAACTGGTGATGAACCCGCCCTCCTGCTCGATTCGCCCGCGGGGAGCGATCGCGTCGACAATCGCTTTCCTCAACTCCGCGATCCCTTCGCCCGTCAGCGCCGAAACCGGCATTCCTGTACTCGCCGTCGCCAAGTCGCATTTGTTAGCGACCACCAGCATTTTCCCCTGCGCCCGCGCAATCAGCTCCTCATCTTCCGGTGTAATCGCCGACGAATCGAGCACTACTACAGTCAAATCCGCATCCGCCATCGCCCGGTAACTGCGCTCGATCCCGAGACTCTCGACAGTATCCTGCCCCTCGCGAATACCCGCGGTATCGACGAACTTCACAGGAATTCCTTCGAGCGAAGCCGTCTCCGAAACCAGGTCCCGAGTGGTCCCGGGAATATCCGTCACAATCGCGCGATCCTGTTCCAGCAGCCGGTTAAACAAGCTGCTCTTGCCCACATTCGGCCGTCCGACAATAGCCAAAGTGAAGCCTTCGTGCACCAGTTTGCCGTAAGCGAAGCTCGCGCCCAGCGTTTTCACCGCATCCGAGGATCGGCTTGACCTTGGCTTCGATTTGCGTGGACGACGCAAAGTCGACGTCATCCTCCGCAAAATCGATTCCCGCTTCGAGCAGAGCGATCAACTGCAAAAGCTGCTCCTTAATCGGCTGCACTCTGCGGGAAACCGACCCCGCCGTCTGCTGCGTCGCAATCCGAGCCTGATAAAGCGTAGTAGCGTCGATCAAATCGCGAACCGCCTCCGCCTGCGGCAGATCGATTCGCCCATTCACATAAGCGCGCAGAGTAAATTCACCCGGCTCCGCCAGTCGCGCCCCAAATTCGCAAGCGCGCTCGACGGCGAACCGCAGCACGACCGGCGATCCGTGGCAAGAAATCTCGACCACGTCTTCAGCCGTATAAGATTTGGGCGCAGCGAAGAACGTGACCACCACTTGGTCCACATCCGACAATTCCGCCAGCGCCGCCGTCCACGGCCGCCAGGAAAAATCATCAGAAAATTTCAGAATCTTCGAAGCAATCGCCCGCGCATCGCGACCCGAAAGACGCACCACGCCAATTCCCCCACGCCCCGGAGGAGTGGATACGGCAACAATGGTGTCCCTAAGATTCATCACAGAATAAAGTTATAGCTTCACCTGTACCGCCAAGGCCCCCAGGCTTACGCCAGTGGGCTATAGCCCCGTCCGTCAGTTGGCGGTCAGCATCTCCGGACCTGCCAAATTGTTATAGCCCGCCCTGGCACAGGCCTAAGCCTGGTAGTTCCTATCTACGAGGCCCGCGATCCCGTCCCCTGGGCCCGCCCCGGCCGGTTCGACCTGGGGAGGCCCTCCCCGACGATCCCCACGACCGCGCATCCCTCCGTCATCCTCCGGCCTCGGACGCGGCGGACGAATTGGCTCCGGCAGAACCTTCAAGTCGGCAGGCACAACCACGACTTGACGGATCGGACCCTCGCCCACACTCTCGCTCCGCACTTCGGTTCTCGCCGCGCAAAGCCAGGTGCAAAATCCGCCGCTCCCGGCTGTTCATCGGACTAAAATGAAACGGCGCTTTGGATTTCTTCACCCGCTCGGCCGCCGCCAGAGCGCTCATCCGCAGCTCTTCGATCCTTAAAATCCGCCGGTCGTTCGCGTCGAAGCAGATCCGCGAATGCTCCTCACCCGCCATCCCCAGCGCCTCCATCGTGAGATGCTCGAGCGCCAGTAGCAGCTCGGTTTTATTCTCCAGCAGCAGGTCGACATCGGGACCCGAAAACCGGACCATCAAATCCGGATTCTCAAAATCCGCATGTGGAGTTTCTCCCTCCGCGACCGTGAAATCCAGCTTGAAACCGGCCAGAGTAAACACGTGCTTCAAAAACTTTTCGATACGGGGGCCTTCTTCGGCGACAGTGAATTTCCTATGGGGCATTATTTCTTTTTCTTTGGGACCGCTTTTACGTCCACGACTTTCGGCACCGGCTTAGGCGTGCCCCGATTCAAAAACAGCTGCTGAGCGATGCCCACCACGTTGCCGGTCAACCAGTATACTACCAGCCCCGACATCTGAAAGTAGAACATGTAGCCCATCACGAGAGGCATCACCATCATCATTTTCTGCTGCGATGGATCCATGCCCGGGCTCGGCGTCATCCTCTGCGTCAGGAACTGCGTGGCCACCAGGATCACCGGCAGAATGTGAATCGGCAGCGATTCCTGTTGCGAAAGATCCGTCACCCACAGCCAATGCGCGCCGCGCAGCTGAATCGCCACGCCCAGCACTGCGTAAAAGGCGAACAGAAATGGAAGTTGCAGAATCATCGGCAGGCAGCCCCCCGCCGGATTCACTCCGTTCTCCTTATATAAAGCCATGATCTCCGTGTTCTGATCGGCTTTCTTGGGATCGTTCAGCGACAGGCCCTTATACTTCGCATTGATCGCCGCAATCTGCGGCTGAATCGCCTGCATCTTTTTCGACGACTTCATGCTGGTGATTTTCAGAGGGAACAGCAGCGTGTTGATCGCGATGGTCACCAGGATGATCGCCCATCCGTAGTTGCCGCCCACTTTTCCCGCCGTCCACTTCAGCACTTCAAACAGAGGCTTGGCGATGATCGCGAACTTGCCCCAGTTGACCACCAGCTCCAGCTTCGGGTTGACCTGCTTCAGGATTTCCGTGTCTTTCGGACCCGCATACAGCTCGAAAGTGTTGACCCCTTCTCCGCCCACGGCCGCGCCCACCTGCGCGATCTGTTTGCCTTCCTTATTCGGAACCTGATCGGAGTAGGTCGTCAATTCGAGCGACGAGGCTCCGGTCGGCAGAAACACCGCTGCGAAATACGCGTCTTCGATGCCGGCGAACGTATACTGCCCGCTAGTCGTCACCGGACCGTTTTTCGCCGTGCCCGCGTCCTTCTGCTGCAACTCGTTGTTGAAAATCCCCCACGACCGCGGAGCATTCGGATCGTACAACAGTGCGTGCTGCGCGACAGCGGGATTGTTAATCGTCTCGTCGCCGAACCCTCCCCGCCAGACCAGCGAATGCGGAATCATCACGCCGTTCTGCGTCACCTCGGAGGTCACGCGCGACAGGTAAGTATCTTTGCCGAACTCGAACAACTTCTTGACGTCCATGCGGCCGTCTGAAAACTCGAAGGTCACATCGTCGCCGTCGCGCTGCACTTTAAAGAGAGCGGTGTTCGGATCGGTGACCGGCTTCTGGCTGCGGAACTCGATCGAGAACGGCGCGGGAACTTTCGCCAGCGCCGCGGTATTCACCAGGTCCAGCAGGTGGCCCTCATGATCCTTGAAATTCTTGAGCACCCAGCTCTTCACCTCCGCGCCCTTATTCGAAAAGACGACGTGGCAAAGATCGGTATCGATCTCGACCGTCTCTTCCTTGTCGGCATGAACTTCGCCGGGCATGGCCGCCGCGGGAGCTGCCTCAGCGGGCGGCGGAGGAGCCGTTGCTTCCTTCACATCGCTTTTGGTGTCGGGAGTCTTCGAAGTCGCAGGCACATTGGCGCCCGGCGCGGGAGCCGCGGCCGGCTTATAGATGTAAGGCGTCAGAAACAGCACGAGGCCCATCAGCACGAACGCGATGAGCAGCCGCGCCTCCATCGAGAGATCTTTCTTCATAGGTTAACGGACCGGATCCAGTCCTCCCGCGTGTAATGGGTGGCAACGCACAATTCGCTTCAATCCTTTTCCAACGCCCCGCCAGACGCCGTATTTTTCCACCGCCTGCATCATATATATGGAGCACGTGGGCTCAAACCGGCAGGCCGAAGGCAGCCACGGCGAGATCCATCGCTTATACATACGCAAAGCGCCGATCACAAGTGCGGACATTTCCTGATCACCTCGGCGAGTGCCCGCTCCAAATCGGCGAATGGCGCGAGAATCGCCGCCTTGCGCGGATTGAGGACGATATCCCAATCGAGATTCCATTCGGCCCGGTGCAGCCGGAAGGCCGACCGCAGCCTCCGTTTGATGCGGTTGCGGACCACCGCTCCGCCCAGTGCTTTGGGAACCGTGAGTCCGATTCGAACGCCTGCTCCATCGGCTTCGCGCGCTTTGCAGAACGCGGCGAACAAAGGACCGGATACGCGGGTGCCGTTATCATAGACTGTCCGGAAATCGGCCGAACGCAGAATGCGGGCCGATCGCGGGAACGCCTTAATGAGAGTTCCGGACAGCTCTTTCGTCGCTGACCGACAGCTTGTGGCGGCCCCTGGCGCGGCGGCGCGACAGCACGGCGCGGCCATTTTTTGTTTCCATGCGGGACCTAAACCCATGGGTCTTCGCGCGCTTGCGATTATTCGGCTGAAATGTACGTTTCGGCATAAACTTTCTTCACGGCGCGCAGGCGCACCTGTAGATGGATTTGAGACTTTTTTATTATAACAGACCTATTTCTTCCGCCGCGCCTTCTCCGAGGCCTTCTCCATCTCGGAGTTCATTTCGCCGCCGATCAGCACCGCGCCATTGGTAACATACAGCCATAAAAGCAGCATCGCCACACCGTTCAAATGGCCATAACTGCTCTTGTAGTTATCCACGTGATCGAAATAAATGCGAGCGCCTAAAGTAGCTACGATCCATAGGATGAGCGCACACAGCGCGCCCGGCGTGCTCCAGCGCCATTCATGATCGCGGACAGCGGGCGCGAAGCGATAAAGCAACGCAAACGAGAGGTACAAGGCCGCGGCCATTATCAGCCATTCCAGGCAATGCACGGCGAACGCGCCCCGCTGAAGATCAGCCCGGAAATGAGCTCCGAATACGATTACGAAACCCGCGATGGCGCCGGTAAGCGCCAACGACAGCGTCAAGCCGGCGATCGTGAGCCACAAGTGCCACCAGGACCGATACTCCTGCACTTCGTAAGCCTTGTTGAGCCCGTACACCATCGCCCAGGTGGCGTTAAGCGCCGCCCACAATGCCGCCGCACAAATGGAAACCATTCGCAGACCCGAAGGAGCGTGCTGGTTCAACTCCTCGACCATCTGCTGAAGCAGCTGCGAAACCTGATCCGGCAGCACCTGGCTGGCCAGATCCTGGAGCGCGATCTTCATCGGACCGCCTAAATGAGGAACGCTCGCGCAGATCGTAAGAAAAACCAGCAGAGCGGGGAATATGGCCAGGAAGTGGTAGAAAGCCATTCGCCCGCCTTGGCCGAATACGCTGTCCTCCCACGATTCACGAATGGTCCGGCGAGCTAACTCCTTTAGTGAGAGGCCCTCCATTCGTTATAGCTCGAGTTTTCCGTTGACCATCATGTCCTTTATCTTGAACTCCACCGTTCTATAAGGAGGAGTCGCGCCCGGCACATACAATTCGAAAGTAACGCTCTTATCGCTCGCCTGCACCTCCCGCGGGAACGCGATACGCAGGTAGGGATCCTTCTGGGTCGGAGGGAAATTTCCGGTCATTTTGAACTTCTTCCGGCCGACGCGCATCACCGTCTCATCCTCCATCCGCTTGGTTTGCGCGCCATCGTCAAAATCCTTAGTGCGCGGAATGCGGACTGCCACCACGATCTGTTTGGATAGATTGTCTTCGAGCCAGAGCCGGTACTCGGTATCGAGAGGACTCTCGGCCGGAGGTCCGTTGCCCTTCCTTATATATCGCCGCTCCCTCTCCTTCTCGCCCGCCTGCATGGGTCCGGCCGTAGCGAGATAAACCTGCACGGGAGCTCCGTGCGCATCCTTAACTGAAGGCTCCACCATCTGCGCCCAGGGGGAATCGGTGAACAGGACCAGCAGTTCGTTGTCGGTCCAATCCGCGGGAGCCTTGGATTCCCAGAACGATGCGGCGAGGAAGAGGAGCATCGCGAGGGGAGTCATAACCTCGATTGTTGCATAGCAGGCGCGCACTCAAAAAGGTGCTATCAATTAGGAGAGGCTCCTGTGCTCGACATCACCAAAGACATTCAATCTCTTACTACCTTCCGGCGCCGGTCCGGTGATTTTATGAAGCAGCTTAAGAAGACCAAGCGTCCGGTGGTGCTCACCGTCAAAGGCAAGGCTCGCGCAGTGGTACAGGATGCGGAAGCCTATCAGCGATTACTGGACATCGCCGCTCTCGCCGATGCGCGAGAAGGGATTCGACAGGGGCTGGAGGACGCGAGAAACGGCCGGACAAGACCTCTTCGCGAGTTTCTGGGCGAGTTTAGGTCGAAGCATGGGATACCTCGTTAATATCACCGATCGCGCTCAGCTTGATCTTGACGAAATATACTCCGCCATCAAAGGCGAACACTCGGCTACCGCTTTTCGTTGGTTCAATCGATTGGAGCGCGCGCTCTTAACATTGGAGCAAAACCCGGAACGTTGCCCGATAACCTCAGAATCCGCTGAGCTGAGGCACCTGCTGGTCGGCAAGAAGGCCAATGTCTATCGAGTGATTTACCGTATCGCGGAGAGACAGCGGCAAGTGGATATCCTCCACATTCGACATGGCGCGAGGCGGGGGTTTAAGAACGTCGATCTGGCGTAGACAAGACCACGTGGGCACGTCTGGAGGCGCGCCACACACCGGCGTGTATCAGCGAGTTCGTTAGCATAAGCGCAACAGGGTGGCGCCAGCTTCAGCTTGCAGCGTCGGCTTCAGCCGATGGCTCCGGCGAATGCGAGCATTCGGGCGCCACGAGAGCAAGCGGAAATCGTCGACTAAAGTCGACGCTGCAAGCTGAAGCTCGCGCCACTTTGCGAAGAATGTTTTCGCTAGTTTCCGGCCGCGACCTTTTCCGCGCTGTCGATCACCATATAATCCACCACGGCGTCCGTTGCTTTGAGCGCCAGGCCCAGTTGGTCCCGCATCGCGCTGATGAGCAGCGAAGGGTCCAGGGGATTCGGCTGGTGTTCGTCGATGGCCAGGTCCAGGGTGAAATCGTAATCGCCTTCGAGGCCGGTTTCATTCAGGAATACGCGGCCCAGCTGGCGCGCGAACGTGTCGCTCAATTGCGAAAGCGAGTAGCGCGTGCAGACTACGTGGTAAGTCGCGACTTTGTCATCGGCATCCTTCTGCGGCACGATGCGGATCGAATGGACCTCGTCCTCTTTTGGCGGATAGAGCTTAGGCGAGCCCTTGCCGACGGAGACGATGAAGACCGGCAACCTCTTTTTCTCCTGATGAATCTTCAAGGCAAAGCGGTCGGCGAGCAGAGTGCGCACCATCAGCTTCTGCTCGGCGTCGGTGACGCTGCCCTCCGCTTTGGCGATGATGTCGTAACGATCCGAGTCCATCCAGGATGGACCTCCCGAATGCTGGGAAGGCTGAATGTTATAGGCCCACTCGATCAGGTACTTCAAGGTAGCGGCGTCGGCGCGGAATTTTCCGCCTGGAAACGTGAACTGCACCATCCCCATGTGATACGCCGGAGGCTCAGGCGTCCCGGGTTTGCAGGGAGTGATCGAGGCAACTTCAAAAGCTGGAGCCTGGGCGAAGGCCAGAGTCACAAGGCCGGAGAGAAGAAAGGTTCTGATCATGAGTCGACTATAAAATGCCGGCGCGAGCGCGGCGGTCGAGAAATGCCAAGCTTCGTCAAGAACCGTTAAGCGGCTTGACACATCTTAACCGTCGGGCTGCGGCCCAGGGTTCTAAAATGAAGGTGGATTCCCAATGGAACGCCTGCTGGTGGTTGACGACGATCGCGAACTCTGCCAGTTGGTGACGCGTTACCTGACGCGCGAAGGGTTCGAAATCGTCTGGACCTTGAACGGGGAAGCGGGAATCGAACGGGCGCTTTCGGAAACGTTCTCCTTAATCCTGCTGGATGTGATGATGCCCGATACCAACGGCTTCGAGGTGCTGCGGCGCATCCGGCAGCATTCGCGCACGCCGGTTTTGATGTTGACCGCGCGCGGCGATACGCAGGACCGGATTCGCGGCCTTGAAATGGGCGCGGACGATTATCTGCCCAAGCCGTTCGATCCGGCGGAGCTGGTCGCTCGCATCCGGGCGATTTTGCGCCGGTCGGAGCCGAAGCGGCCGGGGGATGCCGTCATTGCCGTCGGCGATATCGAGCTCGACCAGGGCGCTCGAACGGTGCGCAGGGGCGGGGCGCTGATCGATCTGACCACCGTGGAGTTCGATCTTCTGGTTTCTTTGATGGGAGCAGCGGGCAGCACGGTCAGCCGCGAAGCCCTGGTGAGCGACGTCCTGGGCCGCGAATTTTCTCCGTTCGACCGCAGCATCGACACGCATGTCTGCAATCTGCGGCGCAAGCTGGGTCCGCTCGAAGAGGGCGGAGAGCGCATCAAGGGAGTGCGCGGAGCAGGGTATCTTTATGCCTCGCCTGCCAGGCTGGGGACCAAGTGAGGCGGCTGTTCTTCACCATATTCTTATGGTTCTGGTTCACCCTGTTTGGGGTCGCGGTGATCCTGGTATCGGTGTTCGCGCATGTGGGGATGGGCTACAGAAATGTTCTGCGGCTAACCATTCACGATCTGTTGCTGTTCTCGATTGCGGGATCGATCTTCTGCTACTTCGTGAGCCGCTATCTGACCAAGCCTTTAAATAAACTGGGCGAGGCGGCGGCGCAAATCGCGGAAGGACGCCTGGATACGCGGGTCGATCCGTCGCTCAGAGCCCGGCGGGATGAAATCGCCGACCTGGCGCGCAATTTCGACCGGATGGCGGAGCGGATTGAAGCGCTGGTCACCGGACAAAGAAATCTGCTGGGGGATGTTTCGCACGAGCTGCGCTCGCCTCTGTCGCGGCTTATGGTGGCGCTCAGCCTGGTGAAACAGGGTCCAGCGGAAGAGGCGGCGGAGAATCTGCGGCGGATCGGCATCGAGGCGCGGCGGCTGGATACGCTGATCGGTCAACTGCTGGCGCTCACGCGGATCGATAGCGGAGTGGATCGAGGGTCGCCGGTGGCGTTCGACCTTACGAACCTGGTGCAGGAGGTCGCGAACGACGGGGATTTCGAGGCGCGCGCCAGGCAGCGGCAGGTGGTGATCCGGCACGCCTCCGCCTGTACAATCATGGGTTTCGAAGAACTGCTGCGCAGCGCCGTCGAAAACGTGGTGCGGAACGCGATCCGGCATACGGCGGAAGGAACCCAGGTCGAGATTACCCTGGACGTCCGTAACTCTCAGGCGGTGCTTCAGGTGACGGATCACGGACCGGGAGTCCCGGAAAACATGCTGTCGGAGATCTTCCTGCCTTTCCGGCGGGTGGCGAACGGGGATTCAGAAGGCGCGGGGCTCGGACTGGCGATCGTCGAGCGGGCTGTAAATGTTCACGGGGGAACAATTCGGGCCGCGAATCTGCTGGAAGGCGGATTATTCGTCGAAATTAGCTTGCCAGGCCCGGCTTGAAACGCCCGCAACGTCTTTAGTACTATCGCGCAACTGCCGATTGACGGTATTTCCACAGATTTATTTGACACCTTTATTGAAACACTTTAGTATTCTTCACAGTACCTAACAGCAAAGTTGCTTCACCAGGGGGTAGTTATGCGCACAGCGTCCCGGTCGACATATGCGAGCGGATGTTTGCTTGTCTCGACCTTTGTTTTCCTGGCATTAACGGTTCCGGTTCATGCACAGGTGACTGCCGTCGCCCAGGTCAGCGGTCAGGTTACCGATTCGACCGGCGCTTCGATCGCGAACGCGGAAGTGACCATGACGGAGCTCAGCAAGAGAGAAGTTCATACCACCAAAACGGACGCGGCCGGCAGTTATACGCTGCCAAATCTTCCCGTTGGAATGTACCGTTTTGAAGTGAAGGCGCCGGGGTTTAAGGATTACATCCAAAACGGGATCGAGCTGGTGGTGAACAATAACATTCAGGTCAATGCGCCGATGCAGGTGGGGTCGCAATCGGAGAAGGTGGAAGTCAGCGCGACGGCGAGCATGGTGGAGACGAAGGAAAACTCCATCTCCAGTCTGGTGGATCAGCAGCGCATTAACGAACTTCCTCTCAACGGACGCCAGGTGACCGACTTGATTTATACAGTTGGTGCGGCGGTGCCGGCCGATAGCGGCGATACGGGCAGCAAGACGTTCTGGAACGCGACTCGAATTGCGATCGCCGGAGGGCAGGGAAACGGGACGGCCTACCTGCTGGATGGCGCGGACGCGACCGACGCGATGTCCAACGTGAACATGCCGTTTCCTTTCCCGGACGCTTTGCAGGAATTCAGCATTGAAACCAGCGCGGTATCTTCGCAATTCGGGACGCATCCGGGCGCGACGGTGAACGTGGTAACCAAATCCGGCGGCAACGATTTCCACGGCAACCTGTTCGAGTACATCCGCAACGGGGATCTGGACGCGCGCAATTTCTTCTCGACCGCGGGCGCCGATACGTTGAAGCGCAACACCTACGGAGGGACCGCGGGCGGCCACATCATTAAGGACAAGTTATTTTATTTCGGAGGGTTTCAAGGGGTGGAGAATCGCCAGAATCCTCCACAGTTGACCACGCATATTCCTACACAGGCGATGCTGAACGGGGACTTCAGCACCATCGCATCGGCAACCTGCGGGAAAGCGGTACAGCTTAAGGATCCCGCTACCGGACAACCGTTCCCGGGCAATCAGATTCCGGTTTCGCGCTTGAACCCTTCGGCCGTGGAACTGGCGACAAAGTATACGCCCACCGCGCAAGCGAATCAGTGCGGCACGGTGACGTACGGCATTCCCCAAACCGGAGACGAGCAGCAATTTATCGAACGCACCGATTATGTAGTGAGCCCCAAGCAAATGATCTGGGGACGATATTTCTGGGATCACTGGACTAATCCGCCGGTCCTGGTGGGGAGCAATCTGCTGACCAGCACATCGCCGGGAAATTTTGAGCTGGCGCAGGAAGCTACTATCGGCGATTCGTACACCTTTACGCCGACCCTGGTGAACACCTTCCATCTGGGCTTCAACCGCCGCCGCGACAATCGGGGACCAACGAGTTTTCCGATTAATTGGACCGACCTGGGTGTGCCCATGTTTAGTCTCGTCCCTAACTTCCTCCCCATCTCCAGTATGAGTGGAGGCTTCACCACCTACTGCGGAACTTGCGCGGCGGGTCATTTCAACCTGAATGATTTCCAGGTGGCGGACGACGTGAACTGGATTCGCGGCCGGCACCAACTCAGTTTCGGATTCAATGTGATCCGCGTGCAGAACAACACCATCTCGGGTTTCGATGAAAACGGCTACCCGGTTTTCGACGGATCGTTCACCGGCCTGGGGATGGTCGACTTTCTGCTGGGCTACATGCACGATTTCCAGCAGACCAACCCGACGCCGGACGATCTGCGGACCTGGGTGATGAGCTACTATGCGCAGGATAGTTTCAAGATCAATAAGAACTTCGTGGTAAATTTCGGACTGCGCTGGGAGCCTACGTTCTCCGATCCCGATAAGTACGGCCGCGGCACGTCCTTCAATCAGGCGGCGTTCTTCGCGGGGCAGCACAGCACGAAAGATCCAACGGCGCCCGCGGGTCTGTTCGTCCCTGGCGACCCGGGGATTCCCGCCGCGAACTGGAACGGGCAAAAGGCCAACTTCGCGCCGCGCGTCGGCATGGTGTGGAACCTGCACGGCGACGGCCGCGATACGCTGCGCGTCGGCGGAGCGCTGCTCTACGACTCGACGGAAACCTGGTTCAATGAGCGCGAAACGACCAATCCGCCGTATGGCAACGATATCGATGTGGGTGCGACGGGAACGCTTGCCAATCCGTGGGCGGGTTACGCGGGCGGCAATCCGTTTCCGCAGGCGCCGGGGCACTTGTTTTTCCCCACCTTCGGGACGTATATCAACATGCCGATTAATCCTAAATCCACTTATGTGGAGGATTGGAACGTCACTTATCAGCGTCAGTTGCCCAGCAACTGGATGGCGTCGGTCTCCTATCTCGGCAACCATACCACCCATCTTTGGATCGCTCTTGAAAGAAATCCGGCAATCTCCCTTCCGGGCGTCTGCCAGGCTGGGCAGCCCTACGGCACGGTGTTGACGCTTCCGGCGTGCACCACGGCCAATACCAATCAGCGCCGCATTCTGTATCAGGCGAACCCGGTTCAGGGCGCTTATTATGCGAGCATCGACACCATGGACGATGGCGCGGTGGCGCGTTATCAGGGGCTGCTGCTCTCGACGCAGCACCGCAGCACGCATTACACATTCATCGCCAATTTCACCGATTCCTACTGCCTGTCGGACTACGATTTCGGCGCCGCGCTCGCCGGGTCCACCAACTCGCAGATCTTCAATCGCCACGCCGATTGGGGGCCCTGCATCTCCGACGCACGCTACCTGTTTAACTCCTCATTCGTGGCGACGAGCTACTGGAATAGCGACAACCACGCTGTCAGCGCGCTGCTCAAAAACTGGGAGATCGCGCCGCTGTTCCAGGCTCGCACGGGGCAGCCTTTGACCATCACCACCGGTACCGACAACTCGGCCACCGGCTTGGGGAACGATCGCCCCAGTCAGGTGATGCCGGACTGGCACGCCACCACCGGCTGCGCTACTCAATCCATCTGCGTCCAGTATTTGAACAATAGTAAGAGCACGCCGACGTTCGTCCCCAATACCCCGGGCACCTACGGAGATGTGGGCCGCAACGCGGTGCGCGGACCCGGCCTGTTCATGTTCAACCTGTCGCTGAGCCGGTCGTTCAAAGTGAAGGAGCGCTATAGCTTGCAGGTGCGCGCCGACGCGTTCAACATTCTGAATCACACCAATTTCGTGGGGGCTTTCGCTCCGTCCGGGCAACCCGCGGGCGCGAGTTACGGTACGCTGAGCACGGCGCTGAGCTCGTCGAACTTCGGGCAGATTACGGGGGCTTACGATCCTCGGATTCTGCAGTTCGCGATGAAGTTCTTTTTCTAGGGCTGAGTGGCCTGGGCGAAAAGTGGGGACAGCCCGCTCTGTCCGCGGCGGCGCAGCAGGCATGTGAACCTTGCCGAATTGCGGGCGCCTTGGGACAGAGTAGGTGTCCCCATTTTTCGCGGGTTTCATGGCTATAAGGGCCGGGGCGAAAAGTGGGGACAGCCCGCTCTGTCCACGGCGGCGCAGCAGGTATGTGAACCTTGCCGAATTGCGGGCGCCTTGGGACAGAGTAGGCAGTCCCCATTTTTCGCGGTTTTATGGCTATAAGGGCCGGGGCGAAAAGTGGGGAGAGCCCGCTCTGTCCACGGCGGCGCAGCGGGCATGTGGACCTTGCCGAATTGCGGGCGCCTTGGGACAGAGCAGGCAGTCCCCATTTTTCGCGGTTTTATGGCTATAAGGGCCGGGGCGAAAAGTGGGGACGGCCCGCTCTGTCCACGGCGGCGCAGCAGGCATGTGAACCTTGCCGAATTGCGGGCGCCTTGGGACCGAGTAGGCAGTCCCCATTTTTCGCGGTTTTCATGATTATAAGGGCCGGGGCGAAAAGTGGGGACAGCCCGCTCTGTCCACGGCGGCGCAGCAGGTAGGTGAACCTTGCCGAATTGCGGGCGCCTTGGGACCGAGTCCCCATTTTTCGCGGTTTGGTGTGGCAGGCTAAAATGGTGGGAGTGAGATTTGTCATCACGGCGACGGCTTTGTTTTGCGGGTTTGCGGTGGCGCAGCCGCAGGCGACTCCGCAATCTACGGGGGTGAATCCTCCGGCGGGGCAGGCGGCGATTTTCCATCGCGCGGTCACGATGTATGTGGCGAAGAATTACGGGCCGGCATTACGCGCCTTCGAAGAGAGCGCGGACGCGGGCAACGTCGAGGCCATGATGTACCTGGGACTGATGTACAGCGAGGGTCAGGGCACCGCCGTCGACTACAGTGAAGCGGTCACTTGGTTTCATAAAGCGGCCGCCGCCGGAGATAGCCAGGGGATGTGTAACCTGGGCAGCCTTTACTATCAGGGCCGCGGCGTTCCTCAGCGGTTCGATTTGGCGATGCGATGGTTTCGCGGTTCCGCGGCGAGCGGCAACGACCAGGCGATGTTCAACGTGGGCGCGATGTATCGCGACGGAGCCGGCGTGCCCGTGGATTACGCGGAGGCGCTGAACTGGTTTACTAAATCGGCGGATGCTGAAAACGATAAGGCGATGAACAGCTTGGGGAATTTGTATCAGAAAGGGCTCGGCGTGCCGGTGGATTACGAGGAGTCGGCGAAGTGGTATCGGAGCGCGGCCAATATGGGCAACCGGTCGGCGATGTTCAACCTGGGCGTCCTTTATGAGAAAGGGCTGGGTGTGCCACTGGATGCCGAGGAAGCCCGGCGGTGGTTCGCTAAGTCCGCGGAAGAGGGGGCTGCTTCGCGTCCTTGAACACAGACTAAAGTCTGTGCCACCTCTCACAGACTAAAGGCTGTGGTACCTACTCTTTCGCGCCTTTGATCCACTGGAGGATCGTCACGTATTCCGGCGAGTCCTTGGTGAAGCGGACTCCGCCTCCGTGGGCCAGGGTCGTGGAGCCGGCGACTCCTTCGGATTCCGCGGTTGAGGTGGGCTTGCGCAGGATCAGGCTATTTTCAGGGTCTGCGGTATCGACCACATTCATGACTGTCGAATAGGTCGCGTTGAATAGCGTGTGGCTGGCGTGGCAGTGGACGCAGGCGTAGCCGTCCTTGCCGCGCTTTTGCAGAATGGGCTCGACATAGCCGCGGAAGAAGGCTTCATCGAGCTTCACCGAAGCGCGGGGGCCACCCGTTTTCGATGCGCCCATCACGCGGGGCGGAGGCTTCAATACGTGGGCGACTTCAATCGCTTCGGGCATGGCCTCGACCTTTGCGGTCAAGGCGTGCGTCGCATCGCCAGGCGGCCCGGCGATTCGATTCACGTCGGGAAGTTTCACGTCGCGTACCAGGATTGCGGCCTGCTCGGCAAGGCTGCGCAGCTCCGGGTCATTGGAGTTGAGAAGCGGCATCAACGCGCTGGCCATTCGATCGGCGCTCTGTCCGAAGAACGCGATCTGTTCTATATCGTTGCCGATGCGGTTGTAGATTGGAGGGGCTTTCCTGCTGAGGTCCGCTTCGAGATCGTAGATGTCGCCGCGGCGGAGGGGCAACTCGGTTAGGGCGGCGAGGAGGGATTTTTTCTGCACATCCGAGCCATTCTCGAGCACGGCGGCGAACTTAGTGGCGAGCCTGGATTCGACGGCGAGCCGTCCACGGATCGCGCGCTCACGATCCTCGGCACGACCTAAAAGAGGGACCCAGTTGTTGTACAGGTAGCGAATATTTTCATCGGCGAGGTTGTAAATCGCGTGGCGGAGATTTTCCTCGACCCAGCCGGATTGCGGCTTAGCCAGCGCGGCAAGCAGCGTGTCCTCAATGAGATTTTTGGTCGCGGCGTCGGGGGTCCAGAACCAGAACTGCCACAGGCCTTTGATGGCGTTCATGCGAATGGCCGGCACCGGATCGTCCGCCAGTTTCGCGAGAGCCTGGGCGAATTCGGGGCGCTTGGCGAGCTCCGAAAAATGCTGGGCAAACACGCGGGTGGCGGCGAGTCTGCGGCGATCATCCGGCGACGTCAGAACCGTCACCACCTCAGCGGAGGGGGTTTGCGGATTTCGACTATAGTGCTGGCGCATCGCCCACGCGGCGGTCCGCTGGACCAATTTACTGGGATCGTCCATTTGCGCCGGCCGGTCGCCTAGCCTTCCCAAAGCTTCTTCTGCCGCCTGACGGATCAAGGCATCGGGGGATGCCGCTGCCAGCCGAATCTGATCGCGGACCTTATCCGAGGGCCGATCCCAAACATCATCCAACTGCTGCAGTTCTTCCACGGGATCGCTCGACAATTTTTCAATTTTCGGAGAATTCCAGCCTTTCGCTCTTCCCTCAATCGGAAAATAGGAGCTCAAGGCTATGACGGCCATTTGCGTTTCGCGAAACGGGGTGCGGAAATTTTCGAAGGATTGCAGGGGGTCCATCCATCCGCCGAAATCCTGCTGGCGGCGCAGCAGATAATCGACGGCCTTGGCGACTTGCGGATTGGTCACGGGAATTCCCGCGCCGTGCAGTGCCCACAACGCGTGGCCGGTTTGAAACTCCACTTCCGGCTGAGTTGGTTCGAATTTCATCGACCACTGGCCGTCGGGCCTCTGAAGGGACAAAATGCGGGCTGCGTCTTTGGCGATCTGGTCGCGATACTTTTCGCGGTCGATGTCGGCTAGCGCTAAAGTCTGATAGCAGAGGTCGATCATATTTTTGACCTCGCCCTTCGCGATGAATTCGGCCAGGCGGGGATCCTTCGTCTCCGTCCACGCGTACCAGGCGACTTCGTGGGCGCTTACCAGCGGAGTATTTCCATTGGTCTCATCCGGCGGCAGTTTGTCGCGGCCGGCGTAATAGAGGTCCAGATATTTGACGATACCGTCGTGATAGCCTTCACGTTTCTCGCCGGTAATCTGGTCTTCGTAGAGACTCATCAGGTGCGACATGCGGCCCAGAACGTTCGCCGGAGCCGAAATCATTCTGGCCCACGTGGCGCCTTGCTCTTCGAATCCATAAAAAGGGCGGGGATTGTTATAAAAGCGCTCCGTCAGAAATTGGACCTGCTGGCGCATGACCACCGGATAACCGTTACGCGTCGCGTACAGTTGGGCGCGCAGAGGGAAGTGTGTCGTGTGGCAGCCGACGCATAAAGAGGTTTCCTGATGAACGCTCGAGACGCGATCGAGAATGCCTCCGCGGCGGGGAGTATTCGCGTGCCAGGAGTCTCCGGCGGCCATGATGTAATCGACGGCGGTGCGAACGGCGATGCGCGGATCGGAATAAGGAGGGGTGTCGTACACACGGGTCCGCAGCTTGTATTCCGGATGACTGGCGTGGACCGAAATGTAATAAGTACCCTTGTCCTTTAAAATTCGAGGGGTGAACTTATTCCCTTGGAGGGCCTGCACTTCATGAGGGAGCGTGACCGGATCTTCACCCTCGTAATATTCCTCGGCTTTGCCGTTGACTAAACGATAGACGCGGATGTCGACTGGAATCTGATCGCGCTCCATCAGATCGATCTGGAAAAATACCAGCTTCGGCTTGTCGGATGAGAAATCGAACTTGTACCAATCGGCGCCCTCGGTCGAAGTTTTTCGAGGAGTGCCTGGAAGAGGGATGTATTCTTCGTCATCGGCGGACGCAAATACGGTCTTTCCGAGCGTGATGGGCGTCGCGTCCTGCCAGCGATGATCGGGTTCGCTTTTCAATTGCGCGGAAAGAGGCCAGCGATTCACTTGCAGGGAATAATTTCCGGCGGGGTGCGATGCGGTGATTTTTACCGTGGCACCTCCGGCGCGCGGGACGCGAAACTGGGTATAGTAATCGGGATCGCCGACGTGCAGAGTCTTGCTCGCGAGCAGCGTGTCGCCTTGACGGACTTCGATCGAAACCATAGTTGGTTCGCGGAACGAATTAAGTGAGTAGAGGAGACTGTACTGGTTGTTCGTTCCGAGATTCGGCAGGGTAATCGTCTCTGAGCGAACGGGCGCGGTCCTTGAGGTGAGAACAGACAACTCGGAGGCGTTCGCGGCGAAAGCGATTGCAAAGATCAAAAACCACTTCATCTTGTAACCAGATTACTCCACGGTGGAGAGGCGGTGGAAATTGGCGGTGGTGGAGCTGGCGATTTCCTGTTCCGTTACGCCGCGGAGCTGGGCGAGTTTGCGGACGGTTTCGAGCATGAAGGCCGGTTCATTGCGCTTTCCGCGTTTCGGGACGGGCGCGAGATAGGGCGCGTCAGTCTCGACCAGGATGCGATCCGACGGCGCCTGGCGGGCCGATTCCTGAATATCGAGGGCCTTGGGAAACGTCACGATGCCGCCGAAGCTCAGATAAAAACCTAAATCCAGGGCCTGTTTCGCTTGCGCGGGACTGCCGGAGAAGCAGTGCATGATGCCTCCGGCGGCCGGGTTCCAATGTTCGCGGATGGTAGCGATGGTGTCGTCCCACGCTTCCCGGGTATGGATCACGATTGGTTTTTTGGCGGCGGAGGCGATGTCCATTTGCTGGATGAAGACAGCGCGCTGCACTTCGCGGGGAGAGAAGTCGTAGTGATAATCGAGCCCGATTTCGCCGATCGCGATTACTTTGGGATGCTGCGTCAGATCCGACAAGCGGTCGAATATTTCCGCGGTGGCTTTCGACGCGTCGTGCGGGTGGACGCCTACCGTAGCGTAGAAGGCCGAGTATTTGTCGGCCAAACGGATGCCGGCTTCGAGGTCCGGCGGGCCATTTCCGGTGCCGATTGCCACCAGTTTACTAATGCCCGCTTCGAGTGCGCGGGTGATCACGGCCTCGCGGTCGGCGTCGAACTGGTCGCTATCGAGATGGCAGTGAGAGTCGATGAGCACGGAGCTACTTTAGTCTGGCGCCGACGGGCACGTCTTCGAGAAAACTAACCAGCGAAGGGCTGCCGCCTTCGAGCGATGCGGCTACGATCATGCCTTGCGATTCGATTCCGCGAAGTTTTCTGGGAGCCAGGTTTGCGACGATGGCCACCTTGCGGCCGACCAGCGCTTCGGGTTTATACGCCTCCGCGATACCGGCGACGATGCTGCGCGGTTTGGACTCGCCGATGTCGATGTGCAGATGGAGCAGCTTGTCGGATTTCGGAACGGCGGCGGCGTCCAACACGACGCCAACGCGGAGGTCGACTTTGAGGAAATCGTCGATGGTGATGTGCGAAACCGGCTCCGCAACGGGCACGGGCTTGCCCAAAACGGCCTGCTGGCGCGCATATTCCTCAATTTCCAGCTCCTTCATTTTTTCGATGGAAAGTTTTGGATCGGCTCGGGGAAACACTGCCGCTACCGTGCCGAGAGCTTGGCCGGCGGCCAAGTGGCCCCAATGCAGATCCTTGGTGCGGACTTTCGTGACGGACTGAGTGAAGCCGAGCTGTGAATAAATTTTCTCCGCCGATTCCGGCAGCACCGGCGCGATCAACGCGGTGATGATCCGTAGCGCCTCAGCCGCGGTGTACAGCGTCTGATCCAGATCCTTTTCCCCTCCCGGGACCTTCGCCTGTTTCCAAGGCGCTCTTTCGACGATGTACTTATCCACCGTGGCGATCACACTCCAAATCATTTCGAGCGCCTTCGAAAACTCGAATTTTTCGTAGGCATCGAGCGCTGCCGCAGTCGCGACCGACGTGCTTTCGGCGATGTGCGAATCGCCTTCGGCTTTGGGAATGTTCCCGCCGCGATACTGATGAATCATCGAGAGTGTGCGGCTGGCGAGATTGCCCAATCCATTGGCGAGATCGGAATTATAGCGGCCCACCAGGGCGTCGTAGCTGAAGCTGCCATCCTGCCCGAAAACCACTTCGCGCAGCAGGAAATAGCGCAGGGCATCGGTGCCCAGAACTTTATGAATCGGTGTGGCGCGCACGATGTTGCCGCGTGATTTGCTCATCTTGTCGTTTTCAAACAGCAGCCAGCCGTGGGCGAAGATGCGCTTGGGCAGAGGCAGGTCGGCAGCCATCAAAAACGCCGGCCAGAAAATCGCGTGGAAGCGGACAATCTCCTTGCCGATCAGATGCAGGTCGGCCGGCCAGAGATGCTCGCCTTGAACCGCGGACATATAAGTGGTGAGCGCGTCGAACCACACGTAGAAGACATGCTTCGGTTCGTCGGGAACGGGGATGCCCCATTTGATGGAGGTCCGGGTGATGGAAAGATCCTGGAGGCCTTGCTTGACGAAGGCGATCACTTCGTTGCGTCGCGATTCCGGTTGTATAAAATCGGGCTGCTCTTCGTAAAGCTTGAGCAGTTTTTCGGCGTATTGCGACAGACGGAAATAATAATTTTCTTCCACCACGGTTTCCGTGGGCCGTCCGCAATCCGGGCACGGATCGCCGGGTTTCGCGTCGTTCACATAGGCGTTATCGAAGATGCAGTATTGGCCGGTGTAATTGCCTTTATAAACCTGGCCGCGGTCGCGGCAGCGGCGGAACAGGTCCTGCACGCATTCGG
Organism: Bryobacterales bacterium; assembly: GCA_963698105.1. Taxonomy (GTDB): domain Bacteria; phylum Acidobacteriota; class Terriglobia; order Bryobacterales; family Bryobacteraceae; genus Palsa-187. Next base: position 311,973 of record CAVOPN010000009.1, on the reverse strand, counting down.
CGTGGCGGTCGCTGGTGGTGCGCTCGAAGCGATCGATGTGGAGTCCTAAAATCTGCCACTGCTGGCGGAACTCCTCGGAGATGGTGTCGGTATATTCCCGCGGAGTCTTGCCCTGCGCCTGGGCGGCGCGCTCCACATTGACGCCATGCTCATCGGTTCCGGTGGCGAGGACGGCGTGGCAGCCCTGCATCCGCTTCAACGCCCGGATGGTATCGGCCGCGATGGTCGTGTAGGCATGGCCGATGTGGGGCGCTGCGTTGGTGTAATAGATGGGAGTGGTGAGGTAATATTTGTTCATCTCAGCTTCACTTCTATATTGGCATTGCGGGACGGCGTGATGGGGCGATTTGCGATTTTCTTTCTTTTAGCGGCGCCCGCCTGGGGCGGATTTTGCTCGGCGGATTCCGCTCAACCGCGTCACGATTTTCAATTCTTCGCGGGCTATTCCCCGGTGCCGGCGACGCTGATCGGCACTACGACCAATCGCGAATTCATGCTGGCCGGCTTTGCGTATAGCTACCGCTGCTGGGTTTGGGCTCCGGCATCAGTATCCTATTCCGGGGAAATGATGCCGGCCGCGATTTTGTTCGAGCCAGGCCGCGCCGTCTATGGATTCGCGATCACGCCCCTGGGATTTACGGCGGAGTTCGGGCGAAAGCACAGAGTGTATCCGTACCTGCAAACGAATGAGGGCATCATTGCTTCGAGCGAACCGATTCCGATTAACCTGCTGGGCGCCACGGGCCTGAATTTCGTGATCGATGTGGGCGGGGGTGTTCGTATCAAGACGGGAGAGCGGCGCGCGATCAGCGTGGGCTACAAGTTTCTGCACATCTCGAACGGGTTCACGACGCCGGTAAATCCGGGAGTGGATAACAACGTTTTCTACGTTGGGTTTTCTATTTTACGGTGACTCTTACCTGCGCGTTGGTCCAGCAGCATTGGAAGCCGCGGCCGCCGTCGCCGGACCAGTCGTTGGCGACTACGCGCAGAATATATTCGCCGGGCTGGCTGAAGGTGGCCGTGGTCTTGGCAGTGCCGGTGAAGCTGGCCGGAGCTTTGAAGTCGGATTTTTCAACGGGTGGACGTTCGGGGGAAAACGTCACCGGGCCGGGTCCGCGAAACTTGCTCCACGCTACGGTGATGGGCGGTCCTGGAGGGCGCACGCTTAGAGTGGTTTTCGCATCGTCCGCGACCCACAGCTCGATTGCTACCGGCTGCGCCAATGCGGTTGAGATTTCCCTGGCCTGACCGCGCGGACCTTGCACGAAGGGACCGCTCTCAGAAAAAGAAATGTACGGAGGCGCGTTGCCGCTCGCTTCCATAAACGGCTGAACCTCATATTGAGGATGCAGGCTGACGGGGATCACGGTTGTCTTGCCGTTCGCCGTCAGCGTCCAGGTAAGTTTCTTTTCGCCGAAATCTTTTGGCACGGTGATGGTGAAGATGCCCCATTGGCGGCCGGGAAGGAAATGGGTCGGTTGGCCGCGATCCGGACCATCGGGCTCGATGCGATTGTCGGGGCCGGCGGGAATTTCGAGGATCTGTTTCTGATTGCGATTGTAGTAGCCGAGCAGCAGGCTGAAAGTTCCGTCGGGATTCGGGAACCACCCTTCGAAGGCTCCCGTGATGCTTTGTCCGGAGTCGTGAGCGGGTTCGAATGGCAGCGACGACTGAGCACGCACCGCGCCCAGAAGCACGGCACCCACAAACAAAATTCGCCGCATGACCGGTTATCGTCGAACCGTGGACCGCACCTGCTTATGATTCGCGAGCCACTGATTGTAATCTTCGTCGGAAATATAGGTCACGTTAACCCAGGCGTGGCCCATTTCGTCGACGGTGCGGTCTCCATAGCCCACCCACTGGTCGTGATCCGGGTTGTTGGGATTGTTCACAGTGTTGTCGTACCAGGCAGTAACGTGGATGATTGTTCCTTTCGGCAGCACCGGCGCGGAGTCGTCCGCGTAGATGTAATTATTCATCCAGTTGAAGTTGAAGTGGTCGACGTAGCTGAGCATCTGCGTGGTGCCGTCCGGCAGGATCGCCTCCATGGACATCGCTTTACCGCGCCAATGCATGTGCGGCTGAAAATTTTCGAGGCGCGCGGCTTGTTTCAGCACCTGGTAGGTCTGATTCGCGACCACGGTGTTGGGCGGAATATCGAAGCGTCCTGGAGCGCCGGGAGACACTCCGAACAGGCTTAACCGCGTGCGATATTTCGGGACCTCGCCTTTGGGATAAAGGTACACGGCCAACTCGACATGATCGCGGATCTGCTCGCCCACCGCGTGCAGATGCAGCTCCCAGCGGATCTGCGCGCCGGGCAGCAGCAGCTTGCCGGTGCCGGGGCGATAGATGTCATAGCTCTTTCCGACGGCCCATTCCATTAACATTCCGGGTCCTGTTGCGTCCGCGCCCGGATCGTCTTGTAGCAGATGCGCCAGCGCATGGTGAACGATCCTGCGCCCGGCGGGCGTCGACGGCCGCATCTCGACGGCGCGCACCCAACGCTCCTCGGTTACGCCGATGTCGGTGAGCGGTTTGAACCACACGTCCTGTCCGTGAGAGGGCATCGTATAGGGCTCGGATTTCACCACGAAATCAGGCGGACCGAACTGTTTCGCAAGCTGCCAGCCGTCGTCAGAAGGCCACTGGCGCGGAGCCGGCAGATCCTTGGGATCGCCCATCGGCGCGCCCGCATCGACCCAGCGCACAACCGTCGCGATCTGGTCGTCGGTCAAGGAGCGGTCGTTCGCGAAATGCTGAATTCCAACCGTCTTATCTAAATGCCAGGGAGGCATGTTGCGGGTAGCGACACGCTCGCGGATCGCTTTCGCCCACGGGCGGGTTTCCTGATAGGTTACGAGAGACATCGGCGCCATGGAGCCGGCGCGGTGGCAGACTTCGCATTTATCTTGCAGGATCGGCGCGATGTCCTTCGCGAACGTGACCGGCTTGTTACCGGTGGAGTCCGCGGCGGCCAGCATGGCTCCGCTGATCACAACAACACCGAACACCCGTAGGTTTCGCTGCAACATGGCCCTTATCCTTAACAGAAGTCTATTTGCTCGAATCTTATAAGTCAATGGCCCTCTGTCTTCTGTATGATCAATTCATGCGGGCATGCGCCTTTTATTCACTGTTTCTATGTCTGACCGTATTCGGCCAGCCGCAGGAGCGGCGTTTCAGCTTGGAGTACCGCGCTGCTGTGCCGCCTGGCGTTGCGGGAAACAATTTCCGCCTCTGGGTCCCGGTCCCCCATGACGACGATTATCAGCGAATCGGCGATGTTCGAATCGAATCGTCTGCGCCGTATCGGATCTTTACCGACGATTTAGGAAATCGCATCCTCAGCGTCGAGTCGGCGAAGGCGCCCTCCATCACGCTGACGTTCGATTGCGTTAGAAAAGAACATCTGCGGCCTGCCGCCAACGCGGGTGCCGTTGGTTTAAGTGCGGCCGAAAGGGCGCGATGGCTCGCGCCGGATCGCATGGTGCCGCTCGACGATACGATTCGGAAATGGGCCGGCGAAGTGGTAGCCGCGGCGCACGCACATACCGACCTGGAAATGGCGCGTGCGATTTACGATCACATAGTCGCTACCGTGAAGTACGACAAATCAGGAAAAGGATGGGGCCGCGGCGACATTTATTATGCCTGCGACGCGCGCCGCGGAAACTGTACGGATTTCCACGCCATCTTCATCGGCTACGCCCGCGCAATGGGAATTCCCGCACGGTTCTCCATAGGTTTTCCCATTCCGGTGGAACGCGGCCACGGCTCCATCGCGGGCTATCATTGCTGGGCTGAATTTTACGCCAACGGCGTGGGCTGGATCCCCATCGACGCTTCGGAAGCCGCGAAGAATCCTTCTATGCGCGAGTACTTCTTCGGCACGCACGATGAAAATCGAGTGGAGTTTACGCGCGGCCGCGACCTTCAACTCACACCGCGGCAGGCGGGCGATCCGTTGAATTATTTTATTTATCCCTACGCCGAAGTGGACGGAAAACCGGTGGATGATCTGGAAAGAACGTTCTCCTGGAAAGATTCCTCGAACCGGAAATCTCATTGACCGCGACTGCGCAATAACTCGTATCCTGATTCAGTGAGCCGCTCACTGTTCGCTTTATTGCTGGCCCTTCCAGCCGTCGCACAGATCCCTGCATCGTTTGAGGTCGAGGAAGCTACCATCGCCCAGGTGCACGACGCGATGAAGGCCGGCGGGTTGACCTGCCGCGCGCTGGTCGGCCTGTACTTGAAACGCATCGAAACTTACGACAAGAATGGTCCGGCGATCAACGCAATCGTGCTGGTGAACCCCGATGTCGAGAAGGAGGCCGACGAGTTGGACCGCCGCTTCGCCCAATCCGGACTCACCGGCCCTCTGCACTGCGTTCCGATAATCGTCAAGGACAACTTCGAAACCAAGGGGCTGCGAACCACCAACGGCGCGCTGGCGCTGGCAAAGTTTATTCCCGCAAAAGATGCGTTTCAGGTGAAGCGCGCGAAGGAGGCGGGCGCGCTGGTGCTCGCCAAATCCAATATGGCGGAATGGGCGTTCAGTCCTTATGAAACAGTCAGCTCGATCCTGCCCGGCTACACAAGGAATCCTTACGCGCTGAATCGCGTTACCGCCGGTTCGAGCGGAGGCACGGCGGCCGCGATCGCCGCGAGCTTCGGCCTGGTCGGTCTCGGCAGCGATACGGGTAATTCCATTCGCGGACCCTCCTCGCACCAATCGCTGGTGGGGATTCGTTCGACCATGGGACTCACCAGCCGCGCGGGCGTGTTTCCCCTGAGTCTGCTTGCCGATATCGCTGGGCCCATCGCACGCACTGTTGAAGACGCCGTACGGGTTTTTCAAGTCATCGCCGGCGAAGATCCGGACGACCCCGTGACAGCGGCGGCGCCCGCGCATCTTCCGCAGAATTATTTAGCGTCTCTTGATAGGAACGGCTTGCACGGAGCTACCATCGGGATTCTGCGCCAGGCCTATGAACGGGAATCGACGGATCCGGAAATCGTGAGTATTTTCATGAGTGCGATCGAAGACCTGCGCCGCGCGGGAGCAACCATCGTCGACCCGGCGCCGGTCGAGGCGGTGCGACGCGAGCGCGGCAGCGGCCCTTGCATGGGTTTCAAGTACGACATTAATCGCTATCTCGCCGCGCGCGGCGACCAGGTACCCATGAAAAGCCTGGCCGAAATTATCAAATCGGGCGGCTTTCACCCCTCGGTGCAAAGGCGTCTGGAACAGGCCGAGCAGGGTCCGGAGAATGGCCCGGATTCGGCCGCCTGCAAGGCTGAGACCGCATATCGCGTGCAGGTTCGCGAGGCGGTTAACAACGCCATGGATAAGCTGAAACTGGATGCCTTCGTCTATCCGACGTGGAGCAATCCTCCGCGATTGATCGGAGATTTGAACACGCCCGCGGGCGACAACAGCCAGTTTTATTCGCCCACCACGGGCTTCCCGGCGATTAACGTTCCGATGGGATTTTCGCGTGGAGGCACGCTGCCGATCGGCATGACGATTTTCGGACGCGCGTGGTCTGAGCCGGAATTGATCAAACTCGCGTATGCGTACGAACAGGCGACGCATCGCCGGCACGCGCCAGCGTCGGCTCCGCCACTTCGTTAAGGATTCAAGGCCGCTCTCAGGTTCGCCGCCGCGCGAACTTCATGGCGGACCAATCCGCGTCGACGGCGCAAATCTTGTAATCCACCACGCCCGCGGCGAGCCCGGCGTGGCGAACATCGTTCTGGTTGAAGTCGACCTTATAGCGGCCCGCCTGTTTCGGATAGAGGATCCAGAGGGAACAACCTTCCGGCATGCGCGCGCAGGCGAGCTCGAATGCGGCGGCCATTTCATGACGGGCACGGACGAACCAGAGCACGAGATCGGTGTTCTTCGCTACGCGCGATTGAAACCCGAAGCCCTCCGGCAAGTCCCCCAGCAACTCAACGAATCCATCTTCGGCGCCAATCAAGGCCGCGTTAGCGCCGGCTTTCAGGTCGAGTTTTTTGGCCAGACGCGAACCTGCATATCGCTCCATGTGAGGGACCGGATTTGCGAACAAGACGGGCGGATTTTTCATCGCCTTCCTGATCGCCTGCGGCGCTTTCGACCACTCCGCGAAAAGCGCGCCGGGGACTTCGCTGCGCACGCGCGCAACCTTTTCCTCCACGCCGCCCACGAACACGATGGGGATGTGCCGCATGGATTTGCTGGCGCGCAGCGCGAGCGCCACCTCGCGCCCGTGCGACGGCAGGCGGTCGAGGTCGATCAGCATTAATGCAGGAGGATTCTCACGCAGCCGGGTAATCATGCCGGCAGGATCGAACGGCGACGCATCCACGTCTAAGCCGGCCTTCTTCAAAAGCTCAGCACGCTCCGCTGCGAGATCCTGATTCCAGCAGACTAGTCGAATGCGGGACATGAAACTTAGTTTCCAGCGAATCGCCCCTGCGTTTCAAGCCGTATATAAGGATGCCGACATTAAGAATCGATGGCCTTGGTGACCGCATTGGCCGTAAGCGATTCGATGCTGGCGGTTGCGGGCGAAGGAGGCGGAGGCGGAATCGCGAGGGGGTCGATTTGGGAAGGGTCCTGTCCGTGACTATGGTGATGGGACAGGCCGGCGTCATGAAGATCGTTCAAGGTTGGAACCAAACCGGATTGCGCCGAGGATTCAAACACCCCGGCAACGTGGTTCAGCTTATCCGCTTGCAGTTCAAAACCTTGAATGGCGGCACGGCTCGCGTCGTCGTGCAACTGCGTGGCGACGCTGGTCTCGACTTTCGAAAATTCTGCGGGATCCGATTGTTGCAGCATTTCCAGATGGCTGAGGAAACTGGCGGTGGGCGAAATGCCGGTAGAACTATCCTCCATCGCGCTGAGCAGCGACTGCTCCGTGGCGCCGGTGGAGGCGGAGCCGGCGGATGCGATGTGCTCGACCGGTTCGACTGGCGGGATGAGCGGAATTTCGGCGGGAATTTCAGAAATCATGACCGTTATGGTGCACCGCTACAGCCACGCTATGTGGTTCAAAGTACTGGCCCAAAGGCGGCAAAGAATTGACTGCGGCAAAATGCCGTCAGTTCGCTCGGATGGCGCCCAGCATCAATTGACGTGTCAGGTCGGGAGCGACGATTTTGCCGGCGGTCGAGTAGACGTTGACTCGAAGCCATATATTCTTCTTAACCGCCAGCATTCCGTTGCTGAAAGAAAAGCCGTCTTCGGCGTCGAATTTCTCAGAAGTGGTCTTCAAAGCTTGCCCCGAGAATCCGTCGCGAACGGACTTGAGATAAGCGGCGGCGGCGGCGGGCGTGGGGAATTTGAACCAGATTATAGTCGCACTATTGTCTTTGCCGACGTAGGTACAGGCCTTGCCCTCAGTCGCCTTGGCCGGAAGCTTCATGTTGGTGATGCCGTTGTTCTTAGTGGTTCCCAACATTCCCGAAATCAACGCCGGTGGAACCACGGCGCACGCGTCCTCCGCGGCGCTGACGAATGGAGATAGCAGAAGTACTGCGCACAAAAGCCGTGTCACTTATTTACCTTCTAGAAGAAAAGTGGGGGCGAGACCGGTGAGTGTAGAGAAGCTTTGCGAGCCGACGATGCTCAGCCAACTGGAGCAGCCGTGGACTTTCCCGTAAAAAGAGTGCGGGTGAACGTCCACCTGCATCTCCTTCATCATCAGGCTGCCATACTGCATCAAGGGGAACACGACCTTCGCCGGATCGGCGACTTCCTGCACCACGTAGGGCGTCCGCATGGCTTGGCGAAGCGCTTTTTCCCAGCCGATGTCGTCGGTCTCAGAACCGCGGAAGGAATGCTGATCCGGGGAATCGTCGTTAGGCTTGAGGATCAACTTGGCGCGATGCTTCATCACGAAGTCGGGCAGGTCCACAACGTGGCCTTTATGCGTGGTTTTGGCGGCCTGAACCAGGCGCGTCCATGGTATATGATCTTTGATCGCGCGGCGCTCGATCGCCGGAAATTTCTGCGTGACGGTGTCGTCGGTGAGCAGATCGAAGATAGCGCGTTTGGCTCCGACTTCGGCGCGAAAACTATTGACCATGCACACGGCATGTTCTTTATAAGCGCGCACCATGGGATGCGACAGATCGAAGCGCACCAAAAATTCCTGGAGGCGGATGCGGCGATACAGAATATCGATGACGAAATCCCCGTGGCGGAGGACTCCGTTACGATATTCCAGGTGTTCGGGCGAGACGACCTCGGTCGGATATCCTTCGCTGGAGAAAAATTCGGCCAGCTGCGCGAAATCTCCCGGGCCGCCCGCGAACGGCTGCTTCAATTCGACAATGGCGATGCGGGGCTTTTTCTGCTTGCCGCCGAAATCCTTGTACGATTTGACCAGCGCGCTTAAAAGGAATTTCGTGCCGCCGAGTTTTTTAAGCTTATATTTCTTGCGAAACTCTTTCACCGGGGGCGCTTCATAGTACACATCGGCGAGGGTATCGCCATAAAGCACGCCGGCTGGAGCATCGGCGTGATGGTTCGAGAATTTCATCGAACCGTTATTGAGAACCGTATCGAGCTGTCCTGTAACACCGGCGAACGCATACCCGGGATCCACCTGCGCCAGCATTCGTTCAGCGGGAAGAAGCTGTATACGCGCGAGCAGCGCCGGAGTTGCCAGGGCCATCTGCTCCACGCGCGCCATCGCCGAGGAGATGGTTTCCGCGGTTCTGGCCATGGCCGCATAATCCCGCGCGCTCAAAAAATGCGGACGCAAAACCGGAGATATGGCGCGGCCGCCGAGCTTCGCGGCTTTTAACTGTTCCTGAAGAGCCTGCGCCCACCCTAGGTCAATATAAGGGCCGCTCTCAATCAGCTTATGGTAACGGGCGATAGCCTCGCCGACCTGAGTCATGTGTCTTAACGGTTAGTATCGCATGGCGAACCAACAAATGAAAAGACAATCCTTCTGAAAAATACCCTTAAGTAACTGTAAATAAACCAGTTATCTAAAATAATTCGAATTTATCTCTGATTCTGCTTTAAGACCTTTTTCCTCAATCGGATGGACGTAGGAGTCACTTCTACGAATTCATCGTCGCGAATGAACTCAATCGCCTGTTCGAGGTTGAGAAGGCGCGGGGGGACCAGGCGAATGGCTTCGTCGGCGCTTGAGGCGCGCATGTTGGTCAGCTTCTTCTCTTTCACGATATTGACATCCAGGTCGGAATCCCGCGCATTTTCGCCAACGATCATCCCCTCATAGACTTCCGTGCCGGGCGAGACGAACATATCGCCGCGTTCCTGAAGGTTGAACAGCGCGTAGCCGGTGGTCCGGCCGGCGCGATCCGCGATCAGCGAACCCGTTGGGCGCGACGGAATATCGCCCTGCCATTCGATATATCCGGAGAAGAGCGAATTCATGATCGCGGTGCCCTTGGTATCGGTCAGCATTTCGCTGCGCAGACCGATCAAGCCGCGGGATGGAATCTTGAACTCCAGGCGCACGCGGCCGGAGCCGTGATTCACCATTTTCTCCATCTTGCCTTTGCGGGAGCCGAGCTTTTCGATGACGACGCCCACGAAATTTTCCGGGCAGTCGATGACTAAGAGCTCGACGGGCTCACTGAGGACGCCGTCAACTCTCTTAGTCAAAATTTCCGGCTTGCCGACGGAAAGCTCGTACCCTTCGCGGCGCATCATCTCAATGAGGATCGCGAGCTGAAGCTCGCCGCGGCCCATTACTTTGAAGGAATCCGGACCGCCGGCCTCCTCCACCTTGATCGAAACGTTGGTCAACAATTCCTTGTCCAGACGGTCGCGGATGTTGCGCGAGGTGACGAACTGCCCTTCGCGGCCCGAGAACGGCGAGGTGTTGATGGAGATGGTCATCGCGATGGTCGGCTCATCGATCTGAATGTGGGGCAGGGGATCGGGGGTCTCCGCGCTGGTCACGGTTTCGCCGATGGTGATTCCCTCGACGCCGGCAATCGCGAGAATGTCGCCGGTGCGTCCGACGGTTTCATCGACGCGCTTCAAGCCTTCAAAGGAATAGAGCTTGGTTATGCGCGTTTTATGGAACGAGCCGTCGAGCTTGGCAATCGCCACTTCGTCGCCCAGATTCAGCGTGCCGTTGAAGACGCGGCCGATCGCAAGACGTCCCAGATAGTCGCTGTAATCGAGATTCGCGACCAGAAGCTGCAGAACATTATCGGGGTATCCACCCGGAGGAGGAATATTTTTCAGAATCAGTTCGAATAGAGGCTGAAGAGTCTCGGGCTGGCCTTCGACATCTGGCTTGGTGAAATCCGTACGCGCGAATCCTTCCTTGCCGTTGGTGTAAATCACCGGGAAACTCAGCTGATCTTCGGTGGCATCGAGATCGATGAACAGATCGTAGACCTCATTGAGCACTTCCTGAATGCGCGCGTCAGGCCGGTCTATCTTATTAATAACCACAATCTGCGGCAGGTGGGCTTCGAGCGCCTTCATCAAAACGTAACGCGTCTGCGGCAGAGGGCCTTCGCTGGCATCGACCAGCAGGATTACTCCGTCCACAATTTTAAGCGCGCGTTCGACCTCGCCTCCGAAATCGCTGTGGCCGGGCGTGTCGACAATGTTAATTTTGACGTCGTGATAGTGGACACCGGTGGCCTTCGCGAGGATGGTGATGCCGCGCTCGCGCTCCAGGTCGTTGGAATCCATGACGCGTTCGGCGACGGCTTCATTCTTCCTGAAAATGCCGCTTTGACGGAGCATGGCGTCGACGAGCGTGGTCTTGCCGTGGTCGACGTGCGCAATGATGGCGACGTTGCGTATAGTTGTGTTCTTCTCGTGAGACATTCGGGTGTTATCTTTAATTTTGTGCTCGCGGCGCGAGTCGCACAGCGGCGCGCAAGCGCGGCGCACTCTCTTATCATCTCATGCCTTCGACTCCACAAACGGAAGCGGACGAATTTACTCCACACAACGCGCTACCGTCGGTGGTGATCGTGGGCCGGCCCAATGTCGGAAAATCGACGTTATTTAACGCGATTTTGCGGCAAAGGCGTTCGATTGTCGGCGATGAGCCGGGAATTACGCGGGACAGAATTGCCGGCGCGGCCTCCTATCGAGGGCGTCCGTTTGAACTGATTGATACGGGCGGCATCATCACGGACGACACAGAAATGATCCCGCGCGAGATTTTGAAACAGGCGCGGGTGGCGCTTCAAGACGCCGCGCAGGTGATTTTTTTAATCGACGGCCGGGCGGAAATTACCGGCGCGGATCGAGATCTGGCGGCGATGCTGCGCAAGCTGGGCAAGCCGGTTTCGCTTGCGGTGAACAAAATCGACAGCCAGAAGCGCGAAGAGTTGGCGCATGAATTTCACGCGCTGGGATTCAAGAATTTATTTCCAGTATCGGCGGAGCATCATCTGGGGCTCGACGATTTACTGGAGCACGTCACGGCGGCGTTCCCGATCGACGTCGCGCGCGCGACGAAGGCGGAGCATCCGGTAAAAGAATCGACGGCGGCGGAGCATGCGAAGGAAGCTCCGAAGATTAAGGTGGCGATCATTGGCCGGCCGAACGTCGGCAAATCGACGTTGTTAAATGCACTGACTGGATCGGAGCGGTCGATCGTGTCGCCGATCGCGGGTACGACGCGCGACGCTGTCGACGAGACGATTTTCGAGAATGGCACGGAGTATGTATTCATCGATACGGCGGGCATTCGCCGCAAGGGCAAGACCAAGCTGATGGCGGAGAAGTTAAGCGTCGTGATGGCTCGGCGGCATTTGCGGATGTGCAACGTGGCTCTGTTCGTGATCGATGCGAGTGAAGGGGTGCTGGCGCTGGATGCGACCATCGCGGGTTACGCGCATGAAGAGGGACGCGCGGTTGTGATCGCGGTGAATAAGTGGGACATCGCGAAGGAGAAAGATCGCCGCAAATTTCTTGAGGACCTGCATGACCGGCTGAAGTTTCTCGATTATGCTCCAGTGGTTTTGATTTCGGCGATGAAGAAACAGGGGACTCGCGGGTTGTTCGCGCTGATTAAGAAGGCCTACGATTCCGCGAACGCGCATATCAGCACGGGGGCATTAAACCGGTTCGTTGCCGACTTGAAGTGGGAATATCGGATGAAGATTTTCTATATAACGCAGGGCAGCGTGCGTCCTCCGACGTTTATCGTGTTCACGGATAAGGCCGGGGATATGCACTTTTCGGCGGAGCGGTTTTTGATTAACCGGTTGAGGGAGAAGTTCGGGTTCGAAGGGACTCCGATTGTGATTAAGACGAAGCGGCGGTAAGAAATATTTCCTGCAAAGATGCCATTGCGCCTTAGCATGATCCTTTGGAAGTGACAATGCTAAAAGATATCGTTTCGGTGGTCGCCTTAGATTCGTATCGACTGCACGTTCGCTTCGAGGATGGAGTAGAAGGTTTCGTAGCTTTGAATGAATTGGTTTCGTTTGATGGGGTTTTTGCGCCTCTGCGAGACCCTTCAGAGTTCCGAAAGGTCGCCATCATCCCGGAACTCGGCGTCGTATGCTGGCCCAACGGAGCTGATCTGGATTCTGACGTTCTATACCGCCGCATCATCGGCGCTAGCTAATGCGCGACTTTAACCATGACGAAATTCTCGGAGCTATCCGGATTTATCTCGAGTATCGTTTTACCGTATTCTACTACCGCGCCAGCGCACTGGTCCAGCTGGTACGACGGTCCAGCAGACTTTGGCCGGTGTTCGACAGGGACGCTTTCAAAAAGCCCCCTCATGAGCGCCTCCGGCACAAGAAAAGCGTCGAAACATACTTTTCCCTCCCTCCAATGCCACGTGCCAGAGGTTCGCTGCTCGGCGAGTCTCGTGAACTCGACAATCTCCGAATAAGTATGATCCGCCGCTACGTCCAGGAGAATTTTGACATCACCTGACGCGAGCCGATACCTCCCGTACACTTTCTTCTCGGAATTGATCGCGTAGCAGCCGCACAAACAAAGCATGAGCACTCCCACCGGGATATTCCACATGCGCAAGAAAAAGTGCACGACGGTTACTGGATCAATGAGTCGGGGGTAGCTTGCCGCGTTCGAGCTCCGATACCCGGTTTTCCAGCCAGCCAATCCGCTGCACTAGCTCGTCTGCATGGCGAAGCCTGACATCGACTGGACGCGCCCACTCATAGAATCCCCGCAATAGCTCGGTTTGCGAATCGCGAATCGCTTCCGTCAGTTTTTCGGTTGTCGCCGCTAGACCGCGGGTAAGCTTCTCAGTCACCTGCTGAACGGCATCGGCAAGATCCTGTTTGGTTGCTGGCTCGCTACTCACACTTAACCAGATACCACAAATCGGGCCAGTGTGCCATCATATCCTCTTATGCGCTTGTTGCTCTCCTCCCTCGCTGTGTGTTCGCTCGCCTTCGCGCAACAGATGGACGACGATTTCGCCAAATCCGTCAAAGACTGGACTACGAAGCCTGAGTTCATGAGTCCTCTGGTGGACCATCTTCCGAAAGGGGGCGCGGTCCCTTCTCCTAAAGATGTCCTCGGGTATCACATCGGGGCGCCGAAGAAGCTTACTTATTACGCGGACATTCTGCGTTATTACCGGACCTTGGCCTCGAAGTCGCCGCGCGTTAAAGTACTCGATATCGGAAAGACGGATGAGGGGCGCGAGTGCGTAATCGTTTTCGTGGGCTCGGAAGAATCGATCAAGAATCTGGAGGCAGACCGGGGGTATCTGGCTCAGCTCGCCGATCCACGCAAGATTAGCGAGGCCGATGCGCGCGCGATTATCGCGAAGGCCAAACCTATTTATCATTTGATGGGCGGTCTTCATAGCGCTGAGACCGGGCCTCCGGAAATGTTGATGGAACTCGTCTATCGGCTGGCTACAGAGGACACTCCGCTGATCAAGACCATTCGCGACAACGTAATCGTTTCCGTGACTCCCGTCGCCGAGCCCGATGGACGCGACCGCTACATCGACTGGTACTACCAATACAAAATCAACGAGACCAGCGAGACCGATAGCATGGGCAACCCACCTTACTGGGGGAAGTATATTTATCACGACAATAATCGCGACATCAATTATTCGCAGATGAGCTCGCAGAGGCTGCTCGGCTGGTATCTGCAATGGCATCCGCCAATCATGCATGAGCTGCATGAATCGGAGCCGTTCATGTACACGTTCAGCGGGCAGGATCCGCAGAATCCAACGCTCGATCCGATTCTCTATGGCGAGCTGCCGTGGTTCGCGGATTTTGAGATGGAGCAGATGATCAAGTACGGCATGCCCGGCGTGTGGACCCATGCGTTTGTCGATATGTGGTCGCCGGGTTACCTGGGCTTCATGTCGTCGAATCACAACGGCATGCTGCGGATGTACGAAATCTTCGGCAATGGCGGCGCCAATACGATGCATCGCCGCATCAACGCGCCGGAAGGGGGCGGCCGTGGAGGCGGCGGTGGTGGACGCGGCCCCAGCATGACGGCGCGCGAATGGTATCGTCCGGTGCCTCCTTACGCGGAGGTGGATTGGTCGGCGCGCAACAACACGAATTACAGCGAGACAGGCGTGCTGAGCGCGCTGCAATTGACGGCGGCTTTTCCGCAGATCGTGCTCGAGAATTTTTATAAGAAGAGCCGAAATTCGGTGGACGCGGGCAGAAAAGACGACATTCACGGCTACGTGATTCCGGTCGGATCGGATCAGACTCGGGTTGCGTTTGTGATCAATACTCTGCGGATGCAGGGCATTGAAGTGGGCCGGGCGAAGGGCGAAGTGAAGCTGAAGGAGGGGACGTTTCCAGCGGGAACTTTTATCGTGAAGCGCGATCAGCCTTACGGGCGCCTCGCAAAAATCCTGCTGGAGAAACAAAATTTCCCGGATCCGGCGCTCACCACTTATGACGATACCGGTTGGACCATGGGGCTGATGACCCATTCGAAAGTAGTGGAGAGTATGGATAAAACGGTGCTCGATATTCCCACCGACAACGTCGATAAGTTCCAGGTCCATGGCGATATCGTAGGCAGTTCGTCCGCGCCGGGCGGCTATGCCGTGATTGAGAATGGTTCGAACAATCTGGTGACTCTGCGCTACCGCTTGAAGGACGTCACGGTGCGCGCGGTGGAGCAGCCCTTCAAATTGGGCGACCAGGAAATCCCCGCCGGGTCCTTGATTTTTCCAGCAAACTCGTACGACAAACTGAAAGCCGCTGTGGAGCCGCTGGGACTTAAGGCGGTCGCATTGACCGCCGCGCCCACGGTCCCGATGCACGACGTCGACCTGCCGCGGCTCGCCGTTTTTTCAACCTGGGGCAACACGCAGGAAGTCGGCTGGGTACGCTACGCGTTCGATAAATTCGAGGTGCCCTTCGATTTGATCTATAAGGAGCGCATCAAACAGGGCAACTTGCGCGCCGCGTATGACGTGATCGTGATTCCCAACCAGGGGCGCACTTCGAAGGGACTGGTTTACGATATCGAGCCGAAAGCGAAGCCGATGTCCTATAAGAAGTCTGACAATTTCAAGACCATGGGCATGTACGGCGAATCCGATGACATCAGCGGAGGCATGGGTCTGGAAGGCGTGGTCGAGTTGCATAAGTTCGTCGAACAGGGCGGCCTGCTGATCACGCTCGGCACCGCCAGTTCGTTCCCCGCCGATTTCGGCATTACGCGAAAAGTGGACGCCACGCGCACTTCCGCCGCGTTTTACGCTCCTGGACCGATCGTGGACGCGGAAATCATGCGGCCGGCTCATCCCGTGTTTTATGGATACACCGAAAAAGAGCAGCCGGTTCGCTGGGCGAACGGTCCTTTATTAAATGTTCCGCTGGCGGATCGCGAGCAGGAGGTCCTGATGCGTTTCCCGGGCGGCGATCAGGCGGTCCTCAGCGGCCTGATGAAGGGCGCGAACGAAATTCGCGGACGTCCCGCGATTCTCGATGTGCCGGTGGGGCAAGGGCAGGTACTGATGTTCTCGACCAATCCGATTTATCGCTGGCAGAACTTCGGCGAGTTCAACATGCTGTTTAACGCGATCCTGCATTACAACGATTTCAAGGTTAAATAAGGCCGGATTTCCAGACCAGAACGGCGGCGCCGGCCAGGAAACCGAGGAGGGCCTGATACTCCTGGTTTTTCATGTAGACCGCCCAATGAAAATGTTTCCCGCTATTGCCGCGCCACTGCGGCAGCAGCCTTGGAACGCGTTGCGCATAACTTTCATATTCGGGGAACAGCTTCCGCAGATGCTGTTCCTCAAGCTCCACCACGGGCAGGTAGATCAGCAGAAATACCGCGGCGAACAGCACACCCAATTCCCAGCGCCGCGACGCGATCACGAGTCCAGCCGCGGTTAGAAGCGTTCCTATATATAAGGGATTGCGCACGTAGGCGTACGGGCCTCCATCGGCGAGAGTGGTATTTTTTTCGAGATGTCCGGCGGCCCATGCGCGTAAGGCGAGTCCGATAATCGACACCGGAAATCCGCAGGCCAGCGAGGCGGTCGACGGGGTGGACAGCCACAGGAAAGCAGCGACCAGGACGAATCCGCCGGGGACTCGCAGTTTCGCCACGGCATCCGCGTAACGTTTCGGAAAACTCACGCGGGCAGCGCCTCAAAAACGTCATCGGGAGAGACGGCGCGCATGCAGTCGTTGGCCGCGGTTCTTTTATAAGTGGTCGCGGCGCCCGTGGATCTGAGCACTCGGATCGTGCCCCCATAGGGTCCGTTGCGCGACGGATCCGTGGGTCCGAAGATGGCGACCCCGGGTTTCGACAAGGCGGCGGCCAGATGCAGAGGGCCGCTATCGACGCCGACGACGGCATGGGCGCGCCGCGTTGCATGTATCAGTCCAGCGATTCCAGAAAGATGCACATGCGCGCCGCGAATCGCGGATAGAAAATCAGACGCGGCGGGAGGTCCATTGACCACCAGAGGAACATTCAGGCGGGCGGCGAGTTGCGAATAAAACTCGGCCGGCCACTCTTTCGATCCCCAACCGGCCATCGGGCTGGCGAGCACGAAATTTCCGTCGGGCAGATTGCCTTCCGGAGATCCATCGGGCAGCGAAAAAGTGTGCAATAAACTCGAGGCGCCGGAGGCCGCAGCCAACTCCAGATTACGATCGACAACGTGCCGGGCCCGGGCTTCGACGCACAGCGAATAGAACAGCGCCGCCGCTTTTTCGCGCACCTGAGACCGATGGAATCCGGCGATGCGGTCCGGTCTGGCGGCCGCCGCGATCAGCGCCGATTGCATCAGTCCCTGAAAATCGATTGCCAGATCGAAACGATGCTCGCGAAATTTACGGCGGGCGGCCATCATACCGTTAAGTGTTCGCTCAAAGGGAATCACTTCATCGACAAACGGATTGTCCTTAAGCAGAGGCATCCATCGCGTACGAATCACCCAGCTGACGTGGCTGTGCGGAAAACTGTGTTTGAGACTGGCGACCGCGGGCAGTGCATGAATAACGTCGCCCATCGAACTGAGACGGACTATGAGGATGCGCATCTGGCGTGTACGTGCGCAAGCAGCGCCTGAAAGCGGCGGTTGTCTTCCGGTTCGAGATGAAGCTGCGGGGTCAGGCCGCCAGTCAGTTCTGAAACGTAATCGACGTCGCGCAGGCCGGCGACGAGTTCCGCCCGGGCCGCGGCGGGAAGGATGGCCTCAGCCGGGGTCGCGATGAGTACGAGCAGTTTTGCGCCGTCGGTTTTGAGAGCGGCCAAGCGCTCCGCGTGCGCGGCGATGAGAGGGTCGAAGTAGCCGCTGACCACTGTGGCGCCGTCGGCGGCGACGCCGGCGGCTTGGGCGGCATCGATAATTTTTTCGCGGGTGTCCATGTTATTCACAGGCGAAAGCCTGTACCACCTTTACCGTGTTTCAAGGTTTGTGCCAACCCTCTATTTCAACAGGTCCAGGGCGACTTGCGCTACCCGATCGGGTTCGATCCGGGTCATACAGCGATGATCGATGGGACATTCGCGTCTTAGGCAAGGGCTGCATTCGACGGGTTCGCGCACGATGCGCGCGAGTGCGCCGGTGGGCCCGGTACCGATGTCGTCAGTCGCGCCGAAGACGGTAACGGTGGGAACGCCGAGCGCGGAAGCGATGTGCATCGCGCCCGAATCGTTGGTCAAATAGACGCGGCAGGCGGCGGCCAGGTCGATAAATTCGGCGAGCGTGGTTTCACCCGCGAAGTTTTTCGCAGGGACCGTGCACGCCGATTCGACGAAGGCGCACAACTCGCGTTCCGATTGCGATCCGAAAATAGCAATCTTTCCGCCGAGGTCGAGCGCGACGCGGCTGGCGGCGGCGGCGAAGCGCTCGGGCAGCCATTGTTTCGCGGTCCCATAGGCGGCGCCGGGACTCACACCGACAATATTTTCGCCCATTCCGAGCTCCCGGAACCTGGCGACGCCGGCGACCCGCGCCGCGGCCGCGCCATCGAGACGGATGGATTCGCTCTCCGGCATGGAATCCAGGATTCCAGCGCGTCGCAGCAACTCCAGATAATAGAAACGCTCATGCGGAGGAATTTCGCCGCGCTTCGGAACGGGAATTGCGCGTGTGAGCAGAAGGCTGCGGCCGTCTCGCGCGTAGCCGATGCGTTCCGGGATGCGCGCGGCGAATGCGACGGCGGCGGCTTCGAAGGCGTTTTGCAGCAGAATCGCGCAATCGAAATTTTCAGAGCGCAGAGCCTTCGCGGCACTCCATTTGGAGGCAAGATTCGACGCGGTGTAGGGAATCACGCGATGGCAGAAGGGCTCGCGTCCATATAAATCGGCCACCCACGGCTTAGCGAGTATGGAAATTTCCGCAGCCGCAAAGTTTTCGTGCAGAGCGCGCAGCGCGGGCAGGGACATAACGGCGTCGCCCACCCAATTGGTGGCGCGCACCAGAATCTTGCGATAGGACACTTACTACCAGCAAAACATAATTGGCCGATGAACACGGATGAACACCGATAACGAACCGCTGTACGCTTAAATTATGAGGATTGCTCTGTTGATCTCTCTGGCCGTTGGCGCGCAGGCGCAACGCGTCATTGCTGTGAACGTCGACGGGATCATACATCCGGTGACGGCGGAAATCATCGGCCACGCCATCGATCAGGCTTCGCGTGAAAACGCTTCGGCCGTTTTGCTGCGCCTCAATACGCCCGGCGGAATGGTGGACGCGAGCCGCGAAATCGCCCAGAAAATCGAGGCTTCACGCGTTCCGGTCATCTCCTATGTCACGCCCAGTGGAGGGCGCGCGGCTTCCGCTGGATTTTTTTTGCTCGAGGCGTCGGACGTGGCCGCAATGGCTCCGGGGACCAATACCGGCGCGTCCTCCCCGGTGCTGTTGAACGAACAGATGGACCCGGTGATGCGCCACAAAATCGAGAACGACCTTTCCGCGTGGCTGCGCAGCACGGTGCTGAAGCGGGGCCGCAACGTCGAATTGGCCGAAACCACGGTTCGCGAGGCGAAGGCCTTCACGGAGAAAGAGGCGCTCGACGATCACCTGATCGATCGCATCGCGCCCGATGAACATGCGTTGCTCGCAGGCCTCAACGGCGTCACGATCAAGCGCTTTAACGGGTCCGAGGAAGTGCTGCACACCGGCGGCGCCCAAGTCGTCGACTATCAGCCGACCTGGCGCGAGCGGATCATCGCGTCCATCGCCGATCCGAATATCGGATTTATTCTGCTGGTGGTGGGCGCATTGGGCGTTTACGTCGAATTTTCGTCCCCCGGCCTGATTTTTCCAGGGATAGCCGGAGGCATCCTGGTCCTTCTGGGACTCTCCTCGCTGAGCGTTCTGCCAATCAACTGGGTGGGCGCGTGTCTGCTGCTTCTAGGCGTGTCGCTATTCGTGCTGGAGGCGAAGTTCGCGTCGCACGGGATCTTGGGAGTGGGCGGAACGGCGGCCATGGTGCTGGGCGCGATGCTGCTGGTGAACGGTCCGCCGGAGATGCGGATTCATTTGACGACTGCGCTATCGGTGAGCGTGCCGTTCGCGTTGATCACGATGTTCTTAGTCACGCTGGTGATCCGCGCGCGGCAGAATAAAGCGGTGATGGGGTCGAATACGCTGGTGGATCAGATCGCGGAGGCGCGGACTCCTCTGACGCCGTCGGGGACCGTGTTTTTGCAGGGCGAATATTGGAACGCGGAGTCGGCTGTGCCGGTGGAGAAGGGAGGGCAAGTGCGCGTGGTATCGGTGGAGGGGCTGAAGCTTCGCGTGTCCCCGGTGGGGAAATGAAGACGCTGGATGCAAATCGGCAGGAAGTGATCGAGAGGCTTGCGGACCTGCGCGCGGATTCGGAGCGGCGGTGGGGGAAGATGACGTGCCACCAGATGATCGTCCATCTAAGCGACGCGTTTCTGTGTCCGATGGGCGACAAGACGGCGAGTCCCGCGAAGATGCCTCTGCCGAGGGCGGTTATGAAGTGGGGCGCGCTCTATTTTCCGATGCGCTGGCCGAAGGGCGTGCGGACGCGGCCGGAGATGGAACAAGGAGTCGGAGGGACGGCCCCCGTGGAGTTTTCACGCGATCGGGAGAGGCTGCTCGCGGTGATGGCGCGGTTCGTTAAGAAAGAGAAAGGGTGGTCGGAGCACCCGATTTTCGGAGCGATGAGTGAGAAGGATTGGATGCGGTGGGGATATTTGCATTGCGACCATCATCTGCGGCAGTTTGGAGTGTGAATGGGTATCGAATTCAGCTCTGACAAAGAAGTGTCCTTCGTAACGTCCTCGATAGCGAGCACCCGTTTTCATCAGCGATGATGTTTCGATGGCCTCCCGGAAGATCTGGCTAAGCGAAACGATTATTACGGCGTGCAGCTGTCTGACAATGACTTGAAGCTCCCGCTTTGGCGCAGGCTCAATTTGCCTACGGCTGCTTCTTCACCGGAGGCTTACCACCCTGCGCCGGCTGCTCCTTCAACTGATCCGGGGGCGGCGCGCCATCGTCCACGAAAGTGATCGTCGTATCCGCGCTGTACACCTGGTACATCTTAAAATCCGCTTCGTTATTGGATTTCCCATGGATATCGTCTGAGTCGAGCTGATAGTGAAACGGCAGCGTGTACACGTGCCCCGAAATCTCCGTCGGCTTGTAATCGAGCGTCAGCATCACGTCTTTCACCGTAAAATCCGAAGGAATCTCCACCGTCTTCAAAGTGATCCTCTGGATCTCCTTGGTCTCCTTGTCGGCGTAAACCAATCCCGTGTACGCGGACGTGTATTCCTTATGCGCCTCTTCATCGCGCATCGAATATCCGTGATCCTTCTCGACGCGGTACGAAAACACGTACATCGGCTTCCCGCGCAGCGTCCCCCAGTGATCCCAGTCGAACTTCGCGTCGTTCTCCGGCAGGAAAATATTATGAAGCATGCTGCCGAACTCGCCTGACGATCGCACGCCGCCCAGCCGGTCGTGGCTCAGATTATGCACAGATTGTCCATTGTACATCTGCACTGTGTAAGTCTCTTTTTTGTCGTAGAAGCTTAGGGTTTCCTGGATTACGTCGCCTTGGGTGCGGTATCGCCGATCCTTCGGATCGTAGTGCCGCCTGGTGATCTGCACGCACAAATAATTCGGCAGCTTGGCCGTGTAATTCATCGCGTACTCTTTCATCGCCGCCAGAGCCTCGGCCTGCTCCATCGAATCCGGCGGAGGCTTTTGGGCCACCACCACAGGCGGCGGAGGCGGAGCCGCAGCGGCCAAGCCCGCCGACTCCTCTTCCAGCTTGCGCAGCGCCGCGACCGTCTTCGGACCCGCGCCCAACCCCTGTAACTCTTCGACGGACTTATCGTCCAGCCTCTCCGTCAGCTTCACCTTGTGCAGCAGGAAATCGGCCGTGATGCGGTCGTCGCCCTTCATCTTGACCTGCGACTTCACGAACGTCAGCAGCTCCTGCACCTTCATCGCCCTTTGCGCGAATGCGACCGCGGCCATCACGAAAATAAGTCTGAATCTTGTCATGGCTGCTTCTTCACCGGAGGCTTATCCTCGGGAATCTCGTCATAAATAATTTTCTCATCGGTCGAGAACTTGCGGTAGAGATGATAGGAAATCGTGTTCTTCACCAGGTAATGGTTCTCCCGCGAATTCAGCTCCGATTTCTCGGGCAGCAGAAACGGTTGATCGGAGATCTTCGCGATCTCGTATACCAGCTCCTGCGTCACCGCCTGAATCGGAAAATCGTACGGCAGATTCACGCATTCCATCAGGATCCGCATCACGTTCTTGGTCGTCGCGTCGGCGTAAACGAGACCCTTGTACGCCGAAACCACGTGCCGGTCCGAAGGACCATGATAGATGTCGTACCGGGACCGTTCGCGCGACACTTCGAAGGAATAAACGTGCATCCGGTGCCCCCGCCACGTGGCCCATTTTTCCCAGTGAAACTCCGCTTCAGTCGCAGGATTGAAGATGTCGTACAGCATGCTGCCGAATTCGCCTTCAGACGTCGCGCCGCCCAGCTTCTGATGGTCCCGATTGGTCACCGCCTGCCCGTTCACCATGGTCACCACATATTTTTCGCGATGATCGAAAAAGCTGAGCTGCTCCTGAATCGTATCCAGTTGCCGCCAATGATCGCCCGTCCCCGACGGATCGGCTTGACGCCTGGTCACCTGCGTGCACAGAAAATTCGGCAGATTATTGCTGTAATTGATCGCATTTTCGCGAATCTGGTCGAGGATCGTCTCCTGCTCGACAGAACCCGGCGGTGCAGGCAGAGGCGGCGGAGGCGCCGGAGCCACCGGCACCGGTGCCGCACCAGCCTCGGCTAGCCCCGCCGATTCCTTGCTCAACTTCCGCAGCGCGCCGACCGTCCGCGGTCCCGCGCCCAATCCTTCCAGAACCTCGACCGTTTTATCGTCCAGCCGCTCCTTCATCTTCATCCGCTTGGACAAATAGTCAGCCACCAGGCGGTCATCCTGTTTGCGTTTTATGGAATCTTTAATGAAGCTGACCAGCTCTGAAACGCTCGTCGGGCGCTGCGCGAACGTCAAGCCCATCAGGGCCACGAACGCGCACACAACTCGCCTTCGACTCATAGAGCTACTCAATTAGACGTTTTCGGCTTCTTCGCAGGTTTCGTAGTAGTGGCCGGGGAAGCCGGCGCCGCCACGGCCTTGGCCGGCAATGCCTTCTGGATCGCCTCCAGCGCCAAAGGAGCCATAATCCGGTAACCCTTCGCATTTGGATGCAGCCCGTCATCGCCCAGATCTTCCTTCAATTCGCCCTTCGAATCCACCATCGCCGCGTAGTAGTTCAGATACACATGATGCCGGTTGGCACAGAACGTCTCGATCCATTCATTCAGCGCCTTAATGAAAATCGGAGGCCGCGTCGTCGTCCGCTCGTAGGAAGCATTGTCGCCCTTGTGATAATCGCTCACCGGCAGCACCGACGCCATCACGACCTTGATTTTGTACGTATCGCACAGGTCGGCGATCATCAGCAGATTGTCCTCGATTCCGGTCAAGGGGATCCCCAGCGCCAGGTCGTTGGTGCCGCCCAAAATCACCACCACGGAGGGCCGCAGGTTGATTACATCCGCCTTGAGCCTCCCCAGCATTTCGAGCGTAATCTGTCCGCCGATCCCGCGATTCACAAAACTCCGATCCGGAAAATATTCGTTCAGCCGCCACAAATCGGTAATCGAATCCCCAAAAAACACCACACGCGGCTTGGCCGGGTCGGACGGAGGCAGCTTGCGATTATCCTCCGCATAGCGCTTCAAATTATCGCGATCGGGATTGGCGATGCGCGCTTCTTTCGAATCGAGCAGCGCGCGAAAATGCGAATCGAGGCGCGTCTCATCCTCGCGCAGCTCGATCAACTGCTTCGCGGCCGTCTCCGGAAACGGAAAAGGTTTCGGCACCGCATCGGACAGCGTCAAATAAGCCCGCACGCTATTCATCAAAGAAAAAACCGGCTGCGTAATCCCCGGCTTGGCCTCTAAAGCGGCGCAGGCCTGTTTCGCGCTCTCGGTAATCGGCGCCGCCGCGCGTTGCAAATCCGGCACCGCGACCCCGCCGGCATCCATCAGTTGCACGATACGCTTACAAACCTGATTCACCTGCGCCGTCGTCATCAAAGGATTCTCGCCCTGCGCAAATAATCCGGTAGCAGTAATCACAATCACCGCCGCAATTCTGGCTACTGGCTGCTGGCTACTGGCTACTCTCTTCAAAGCCTCTCCTCCTTCAGCAGGTGCAGCGTCACGGTCCCCACCGGAAAGGACATCCGCAGCTGGATCTGCACCGGCAGCTTCCGCGCGTCGTCCGTCAGCCAGATCAATACCCGGCCTTTGCGGCTGTACACCACGCCGTTCATCAGATACGGCTCGCAGCGAATCGTTTTATAAGTCCCGGTGGCCGTCTTGATTTCTTCCTTCTGCTGCGCCTCCACTTTTACCGATGCCGAATGGTGTCCGTCGCTCACCGGGATCGTCGCCGATTGCCCCGGATTCAGAGTAAGACCGCGCAAGCTGATCAGCGCGCCGAGAACGTCGTGCACACAGTTCGGAATCGCCGTGTCGTAGGTATGCAGCACGGCGTTTTTGAGCACGTCGCGCTCCACATAATCGGCGCGATTCTTGGCGCGGTCGAAGGTCACGCGCGTCTCGCGATGCCTCTTCCCTTCCTGCGCGTCGAGCGTAGTGCTGGTCGCGCAAAAAGGATCGTCGTAGGTGACGCCATAAGCGTCCTCGACCTTGAATAAAGAGGAAACCATCCCCTCCGATTCCAGCTTCATGTGCGCACTGGACTTCTGCGCGTCCACCACCACGGAACCCGCGTGAATCATCCGCCATTCAATGTCGTAAGTAAGCCGCTCCGTGCGAGGAACGTCCAAAGTCTGCGCCGGAAGCATCCCGCAAGCAGTCAGGACCGCGAAAAACCGCATTCAATTTCGAGTTTACAGTAAAACCACAGGCTAAAGCCTGTGCCGCCATGCTCCAGACTTCAGTCCGTGTGGAACAAACTGGCAAAGGCTCCAATCTGTGTGAGCAAGACAAGATTGGTACACGCACCATCCTGTATGTAAGAAAGCTGGCACAGGCTTTAGCCTGTGAGCAACACGCATCATTCCGTATGTAAGAAAGGTGGCACAGGCTTTAGCCTGTGTGTACACTCAAATCGTGACTCGCATCCCCGGCCGCCATTTCGTGAAAAACCTGGTCACCGGCCGAGCCTTGGTCGCCCAACTCGTCCGCCGCGATTTCGAGCAGCGCTACGTCGGCTCGGTCGCCGGATGGCTGTGGGGCGTAGTCCATCCGGTGGTGCAGCTGGTGGTCTGGTACTACGTTTTCGTGGTGTGTATGAAACAGCCTCCGCCGGCCGGATCGGATAGTTATTTGATGTTTCTGTTCTGCGGATTCCTGCCCTGGATGCTGTTTCAGGAGACGGTAACGCGCTCCGCGGGCTCCATGGTAGAAAACGCCAATCTCATCACGAAAACCATTTTCCCTTCGGAAGTGCTGCCGGTTTCGGTGTTTCTTTCCTCGCTGATTCACCACCTGATCGGCCTGGCGCTGGCGCTGGTCTCGCTGCTGATTATAGAAAAACATATCAGCTCGAAAGTGTTTCTGCTCCCTGTCTATATGGTCTTCGTCGGATTGCTGGGAATCGGCGTCGGCTGGATCGTATCGAGCCTGCAAGTGTACCTGCGCGACACCGTGCAAGTAGTGACGGTGGTGATGATGCTGTGGTTCTGGATCACGCCGATCATGATCAGTGAAGACCGCATCCCCAAAAATTTCGCCCCGCTCGTGAAGCTCAATCCGCTACGCTGGATCGTCAGAGCCTACCGCGATCGCATGCTCTCCCCGGCGTGGCCCCACTGGCAGGAATTCGCCGTTTTAACCGCCTATTCCGTAGGCGTCTTCGTGCTCGGCGGGCTTTTCTTCAGGCACCTGAAACGGGGCTTCGCCGACGTCCTCTAGGCCGCCCAAGGTCCCTGCTCGTTTTGAGGCTATAATCACAAATAGGTTTACCATGCGGGTCCTCCTCTGTATTTTTGCCGGCGCTCTGTGTCTTCAATCGCAGGAGAAGCCGCCTGCGGCCGCCGCGAAACCGGCCACTGACGCGACTCTGCCCACCCAGCAGCCGCCTACTTTCGTTACCGGCGTCCAGGAAGTCATCGTACCCGTCACCGTGACCGATGAAAAGGGCAAGTTCGTCTCCGATCTCGTGCAAAGCGATTTCCAGATCTTCGATCAGGGCAAGCTGCAAAATATCCAGTACTTCAGCCGGGAGCGCGCCCAGCCCGTGGTGGTCGGAATACTGATGGACCTCAGCAACAACAGCCGCACCCACTGGAAGCAGTATCAGGACGCCGCCATGGAACTGGCCAACACGCTGCTGCCCGGCGACAAACGCTACTCCGGCTACCTGATCGCCTATGGCAGCGACGCCGAGCTGATGGTCAACACGACGATGGACGGCGAGAAGATCATGGAGAAAATCCGCAAGCTGAAGCCCGGCGGCGGATCGGCTCTCTACGACGCCATTTATCTGGCCTGCACCAAGCGCTCGCTCGTCGTCGGCGAACCCGTGGATCCGCGCCGCGTGCTGGTGGTCATCGGCGACGGCAACGACAATTCGAGCAGCAAGACGCTCGACCAGATTATCGAGCTCGCCCAGCGCAACCTGGTCACGGTCTACGGGATCAGCACCTCCGCTTACGGCTTCGAGGCTCAGGGCGACGCCTCCCTGGTCCGCCTGGCGAGGGAAACGGGCGGACGCGTCGAATATCCCCTCGTGAATCCTTATACGGACGTTTCCGGATATCTTTCAACCCCCTCCGATGATGGCAATTACGCCTATACCGTAGGCAGTGGGGGTTATACGTCGGCGGTCGCGTCGTCGATCTTCAAATCGGTGGCCCACATTGCCGGCGAGGTCACCACGCAGTATATTTTGCGCTACGTTCCCGAGGTTCCCGCCGATTCTGTGAAGCAATATCGCAGCATCGAGGTTAAGGTGGGCCTTGCCAACGTTACTGTCCGCGCCCGCAAAGGGTACTACCCATTTACTCCTTAGACCCCCCTTAGGGGTATATAATTCACAAAGCTTGGCTTTTGCCGATAAGCTCGCTTTACAAATGTCGGTCCTGACAACTCAGCACGCGCGGTACATGATTCTATCATTAGAATTTCCGGGTGCGGGTCCCATCAATGCGGGTATCCTCCTTGAAGACCCCTCCACCGACCGTTTGTGGGTACGGCTCCGCCGCGATTGGGAGGAGCTTGCTCCGGAAGAAGCCGAAGTGCTAGGCGCCATCGAATACGATCTGGAAGCCAAGGCGCAGGAGTTAGGCGCCAAAGACCTGGTCCGATATCTGGAGGATACGCTTTCCAACGTGCTTCAGGTCACGGACCGCAGCGAAGTTCTGGTCGACGATTATGAACGCGCCCTCGGCAGGCTCTACCGGCAACACGTGCAGGCCACCGTGCGTCCGTTTGTGACCCATTTGCCGCGCTATTCCCTGGCAGTAGCCGCTGGGAAATTTCTTGAGAACCAGGAAGTGACCGAGGAGGGCTGGGAGGAAGCGCCTTCCGATCTTCGCTTGACGCCGGAGTTATTTATAGCCCGCATTGAGGGCCGCTCCATGGAGCCGAAAATTCCCGACGGAAGCCTGTGCGTTTTCCGCCAGGGAGTCACCGGGTCGAGACAGGGAAGGCTGGTGCTGGTCGAGCACTTAGGCTCGGGAGCAAACGACCGCTACACCGTGAAGCGCTACGCGAGCGAAAAGACCCAGAGAGAAGACGGAACCTGGTCGCACGAAAAAATTACCCTGCTGCCTCTAAATCCCGAATTCGATGCCTGGACACTGGACCCGGAAGAAGAGCGCTTCCGCATAGTAGCCGAATTCGTCCGCGTCCTCGATTGACTGCCGGGAATCGTGCGTGTGCCGCTCAGCCAGTGCATGCCTTTCGTGGGGCGGCCAATTTTGTCGGCAGCCGCCCTTTTCAGGCGGCTTTTCGGTGAGAGATGACAAGCCTGCCCGAAAGCAGGCTGCCGCCAAAATTGGCCGCCCCACAAGACACCTGCTCAGCGCCGCGGGATTTCCATTAGACTATTATCAAATGCGGAAGTACGCGATTGTCTTCTTGCTGTGCGTCAGCGCTGCGGCCCAAAAATACGACGGCCCCCGCCCCCCCAAAAAAGACGTAATCTACCTCATGCACGCCGACAACCTGATCCCCACCGAAACCGGCGAAGCCAAGGAAGAAGGCAAGAAGAACGATCCCGTCTACACCTTCCCCGGCACCAGTTCCCCCGCCCGGACCCCTCTAGCGGAGCCTATTTTCATCCTCGACAGCGATCAGATCCGCCCCGACTCGGTCGAGCTCTATAAAATGGATGTCCGCGGCGGCCACCGCGAAGTGAAGGTTTCCGGAGGCTCCCGGCACAGCGGCAACAAGGCTCTGCGACTTTCCGTGGTCAGGCTCGATAAGGGACTTTATAAGCTCGAAGCCTCGGAAACATTAGATCCGGGCGAATATGCTCTCTCACCTTCCACCGGCTACCACGTCTTTTGTTTTGAAGTGTACTAGGAGAGCTGCTGAAAAGGGGACTGACCACTCTGTCCCCGCCTGAAAAAGAATCGCGTGGGTTGGAACAGTGGCCGTGGACAGAGCGGTCTGTCCCCTTCTTCAGCATCCTATAAGGACAAGGTAAACTTGAACCATATGTTTGTCGGATTAGAACACACCGCTATTGCTTCGCCCAGTCCCGCGAAACTGGCGCAGTGGTACGTGGACCATTTGGGGTTCCGCATCAATTTTGAATACGACGGCAATTATTTCGTGCGCGCCCAAAACGGCTCGATGCTCGAAATCATTCCTTCCGAAGGCGCCCGCGCCCAACAGAAAATGCGGGACGAAGGCATCCGCCACCTGGCCATCCAAGTTACCGATTTCGATGCCGCCCACGCCGCGCTCAAGTCCCAGGATGTGAACTTCATCGGCGATCCCTATGTGAATCAAGGCAACCGCCTGGTCTTCTTCACCGATTTGGACGGCAACTTCCTGCACCTGATCCAGAGAGAAAATCCTCTGCCGTAAGAGATCGGGCCACCATTGATTGAGCGCGTCTTCAAAGCATTTCAATATCGCGATTTCCGGTTGATGTGGATCGGAGCCTGCACCTCCACCATCGGCACCTGGATGCAGCTGGTGGCGCAGCAGTGGCTGGTCTACACGCTCTCGAAGGACAATCCTTTCTTCCTCGGCCTGGATGGATTTCTCGGCCAGATTCCCATCGTCCTTTTCTCGCTTTTGGGCGGCGTCATGGCCGATCGCACGGACCGCCGCAAGATGCTGCTCGGCTCGCAGTACGTGCAGATGACCACCGCGCTGACGCTCGCCGCGCTCACTTTCATGAACGTCGAAAAAGTCTGGCACATTCTCGTGCTCTCCTTCATTGTCGGCTCCGCCCAAAGCTTTGGCGGACCCGCCTATTCCGCGCTCATCCCCTCTCTGGTCCCCAAGGAAAATCTGCCCAACGCGATTGCTCTGAACTCCATCCAGTTCAATGTGGGCCGCGTCATCGGCCCCGCTCTCGGAGGCATCACGCTCACCGCGCTCGGAGCCGCGTGGTGCTTCGGGCTGAACGGAGTTTCCTTCCTCGCGGTCATCGTTTCCCTCTACATCATCCACGCCGGTTTCACGCCCGGCAAATCGACCGAGTCCATGCTCACCAGCATGAAACAAGGGATCGGTTTCATTCGCCAACAGGAAGGCATGAAGCCCCTGATCCTGATGTCTTTCCTGATGACCATGATGGCGATTCCGCTGATCACCTTCCTGCCGGTGTTTGCGAAAGAAGTCCTGCACGGCAACTCCGGAACCTTCACCTGGCTGCTGTGCTGTTCCGGTGTCGGCTCCATCTGCGGAGCGCTGATGGTGGCCGGCATGGCGCGGACCAAAAATCAGGGACGCACGGCGCTCCTCATGCTGATCGCGCTCGGCGTCTCGACCTTCGTGTTCGCCCGCTCCACTTCCGTCGTCCTCTCCTGCGTCATCATCTTCTTCGCCGGCGCATCCATGATCACCGTCTTCGCGTCCATCACGTCCTTGGTCCAGGCCATCACCGAGGACAGTATGCGCGGCCGCGTGATGAGCGTCTATAACGTCGCGTTTCGCGGAGGCATGCCCATCGGCATGCTGGTGGTGGGTAAACTGATCCCCGTCTACAGCGCCCCGGTCACCATGTCCGTCGTCGGCGCGATGACCATTCTGCTGGGCCTCTATTTTCTGCTGGTGCAAAGAAGAATCGCACAGCTGTAAGATCGAAGCATGCGCTGCCCGATGGCCATGCTCGCGATCTTCGCGATACCGGCAGCCGCCCTCTCCCCGTGGACCCGGATCGCTTCGCCCGATGTCGAACTTTTCACCGAAGGCCGTGAATCCAGCGCCCGCGCCGTGCTGCGCCGCTTCGAAACCCTGCGCGAAATCTTCGGCGAATCCTATAGCATCGATGCCGCACCGCCCCTGCGCGTATTCATCTTCTCCTCCGCCGGCGAGTTTGAGAAATTCCGCGTCCGCCCCCTCGCCGCCGGCTTTTACACCGGCGATCGGGACCGCGATTTGATCGTTCTGCACGACCCGTCATCGCTGGAGCGCACCGCCTCCCACGAGTACCTGCACCGGGTGATGCGCCACGCTTCCCCTCTGCTGCCGCACTGGCTCGATGAAGGCCTCGCCGAATTCTATTCCACGATTTCGCTCAGCGGGAATATGGTTCACGTGGGAGGCCCCATCCCCGCGCACCTCACCCTGCTCGCCCGCGAACTGTGGCTCAGCGCCCAGGATCTGGCGGCCGGCAGCCGCGCCGGCAGCCCCATCTTCTACGCCGAAAGCTGGGCCCTGGTTCACATGTTAAGCGCCAGCCCCTATTGGCGCGCAGGGATGCCCGAATACGTCAAATTGGTCTCTCAGGGCCGCGATCCCGAACCAGCTTTTTCCGCTGCCTTCGGCAAATCGATGGAGGAAGCGCTCTCCGCGCTGCGCGTCTACATCCAGCATCCCGTGGAACTCAGTGTCCCCGCGCCGCCCCCAGGCGCGCCGGAGAAATACCAGGCAACTCGCGTTTCTCTCGATGCCACTCTGGCCCTCGCCGACCTCGCCTCGCATACCGAACATCCCGAACTCGCGCGGTCTCTCTACCAGCAAGCCGCCCGCGAAAATCCCAAATTCCCCGCCGCCATCGCCGGCCTCGCGTCGCTCGCTCTACTCGAAAATCGCAAAGATGACGCGCGGCGCCAATATCAACAAGCCATTTCCCTGGGCGATCGCGATCCGGACACGTACTTCCAGCTCGCCGAGCTTACCAACGACAATGCCTTACTCGAACAAGCCCTGTCCCTCGATCCAAAGTTTGCCCCCGCTCATTTCCTGCTCGGCGTGCGCATGACCGACGCTCGAAATCTCACCGCCGCTATCGGGCATCTTGAAAAAGCCGTCGCCATCGAACCCCGCCGCTTCAGCTACTGGCACGCCCTCGCCTACGCGCAATCGAGAGCCGGCGACCGGGCGGGCACCGCCGAATCCGCGCGCCGGGCCGCCATCCTCGCCTCCACCGATCCTGAAAAACAAATGGCCGCCGCCCTCACCGGCCTGGCCTTTGAAACGCCTTTCGTCCATGAAAAAAAACCCGCCGTGACCACCCCCGCCTCCTGGCAAAACCCTAAAGGAGACCGCCGCGCCGAAGGCGTCCTCACCCGCGTTGACTGCGATTCCCAGCCCGTCCGTCTCTTCCTCGAAACCGGTTCGCCGCCCGCCACCATCGAGCTCAAAGTGGAAAATCCCTCCCAAGTGGAGCTACGCAACGCTGAAGGAATCTCCACCACCCTCGACTGTGGCAAACAATCGCGCCCCATCGCCGCGGAGTACTTTGGCGCCACCATGGCGGTTACTCATATCGAGTTTAACGGCGTTATAATAAAGCGCTGATCATGTCGGAATCCGTATTTGGTCGTTTTTGGAATAGCTTGAGGCTGCCCGGCCCCGGCGGCATGCCGCCTCCCCAGTCCCCGAAAGTCTTGGCTCTTAGAAAACGACAGCGCAGATTGGTCGTCATTACGCTCGGCGCCGTCGTCCTGATAGGTGCCGGTATCGGCATTTTTGAATATATCCAAACCGCCCCGCAGCGCGCCGACAAGGAATATCAGGAGGGAATGAAGCTGATGCGGCCCGGAAAATATTCCGAAGCCGTGGTTCACTTCACCCGCGCCTTGTCTGTCTCTCCGCAGCTTTCCGATGCCTATCTGCAACGCGGCAACGCCCATCAGTTTGCGGGCGAAACGGACGCCGCGCTGGCCGATTTTCAGGCCGCCGCCGATTTGAACGGCAACCTCGCCGAAGCCCATATCGGTATCGCCATGATCTATATCGGCCGCCACGATCAGCGCCACGCGCTCGAGGAACTGAATAAATCCATCGCCATTCATCCCACCATCGAAGCCTATTATGAGCGCGGAGAAATCCTCGAATCTCAAGGCCAGCACCAGAAAGCCATCGACGATTTCGATCTGGCCATCGCCCAGGCCCGAGACGCCCCCGACGTCTATCTCGCCCGCGCCCGCGCCCGCGCGAATCTGGGCGACCTGGAAGGCGCCCACGCCGACCGCGTCCTGGCCAACCGCCTTCAGAGGTAATCGCGAAAAGTGGGGACTGCCTGCTCTGTCCCAAGGCGCCCGCAGTCCGGCAACGCCTCACATAACTACTCCGTGGACAGAGCGGGCTGTCCCCACTTTTTGCCCCAGCCACTCGCCCCGGGAGCGGTCAACGCCGACATTTCCACCTATATCCCCTGACACCCCCCTCCGCCGCAATTCAGTTACAATCGGACTTCGCGCCGATTGACGTGCGCTCCTTGAAACCATGTTCGTTCCACTCACTCCCCTCCGCTGCCTTCATCGCGCCATCGACGTTTTCGGCTCGAAGACGGGAATCGTCTCGGGCGGCCGCTCCTTTACCTACGCCCAATTCGGCGAGCGCTGCGAAAAACTCGCGACAGCCCTTCCTAAGTTCGGAGTCGCCCCCGGCGATCGCGTCGCCTATCTCAGCTTCAACACCCACCAGTTAATCGAAGGTTATTTCGGAGTCGTCCAGGCCCGCGCCATCGTCATGCCTCTGAACGTCCGCCTCTCCGAAGTCGAGCTCACCAACATCCTGTGCCACTCCGGCGCTAAAATGCTGCTGTTCGAAAATGATTTCGCGCCTCTGATCGAAAATCTCCGAAAGAGCTGCCCCATGGTCCGGAAATGGGTGGCCCTCGATGAAGCTCCCGGCGCCGACCTCTCCTATGAGGAAATCCTGGACGCCGGCCATCCCGAGCGCGCCGACGTTTTTACCTACGACGAAATGTCCATTGCGGAGCTGTTCTACACCAGCGGCAGCACCGGCACGCCCAAAGGAGTCACTCTCGCCCATCGCACTCTCTACCTGCACGCGCTCGACGTTGCCTCTTTGAATAAGGACATTGAGAGCATGGTCGACCTGCACACCATCCCCATGTTTCACGCCAACGGATGGGGTCGCCCCCAGGCGTCGACCAACATGGGCATCCCGCAAGTGATGGTCCGCCGCTTCGAACCCACCTTCGTCTTTGAGCTGATCGAAAAATACAAAGCTACCGACATGTGCCTGGTCCCCACCATGGCCAACGCCATGATCAATGCGCCGGACCGCGCCAAATGGAACACGTCCAGCATGAGGCGCATCATGATCGGCGGCGCCGCCGCATCACCCGAACTGGTCGAGCGCGTCGAAAAAGCCTTTCCCACCGCGGAATGCATCGCCGGCTATGGCTTGACCGAAACCTCGCCCGTCCTCACGTCCTCCCGCCACAAGGTTCCTTCTTATGCATCGAATGAGGAGCGCCTCCGCCGACAGGCCATGGCCGGATGGCCCGTACCCGGCGTCACCGTCCGCGTGGTCGACCTCGAAATGCGCGACGTCCCCCGCGACATGCAATCCATCGGCGAAGTCGTCGCCATGGGCGATCACATCATGGAGGGTTATTTTAAGGAGCCCGAAGCCACCGCCGCCGTCATGAGCGGACCCTGGTTCCACACCGGCGACATGGCCGTCTGGGATGAGGATAGCTACATCCACATCGTCGATCGTAAGAAAGAGATCATCATTTCGGGCGGCGAAAATATCTCGTCCATCGAGGTCGAGCGCGCCATTTTCTCCCACCCCTCTGTTTTCGAATGCGCCGTAGTCGCCGCACCCAGCGATAAATGGGGCGAAGTTCCCGCCGCCATCGTGGTCCTCAAACCCGGCGAGGCTCTGACCGCCGAGGAACTGATGGCCTTCTTAGAACAGCGCCTGGGCAAATTCAAGCTGCCCAGGATTATCGAGTTCTCCACCGAACCTCTGCCCAAGACCGGCACCGGAAAAATTCGCAAGCTAATCCTCAAAGAAAAATTCTGGGCCGGTAAAGAAAAACGTGTACAAGGTTGAGACCGATCCGGATCTGCTGGTCGATCTCTACGAAGCCGGAACGCTCGGTATCATCGAACACGACGGCTGGGTAGAAGCCTTCTTCGATACTCGCGAAGCCGCCGCAAAATTCGGTGAGCCCTGCGAAGCCCCTGAAGTAGATTGGGTCCAGCAAACCAAAGACGCCTGGCCGCCAATCTTAATAGGCGAAAAGTTCTTCTTAGTAGCCCCCTGGCGCACCGAGCCCACGCCCGAAGGCCGCTTTCGCCTGGAAATAAATCCCGGCCAGCAGTGCGGCACCGGCCAGCACCCCTGCACCCAAAAATGCCTCGAAGCCATGGAGCAAATCGTAAAACCAGGCGACTCCGTCCTCGACGTAGGCAGCGGCTCAGCCATCCTCTCGAAAGCCGCAAAGTTACTCGGCGCGTCCAAAGTAGTAGCCTGCGACATCGACCCCGATGCCCTAACCCGCGAGTTCCCGTTCTTCATCGGCAGCATAGACGCAGTCCGCGCTAACTCCTTCGACGTAGTAGTAGCGAACATCAACGAAACCGTAATTGGTGCAATGCTACAAGATTTCAAACGCGTAGCGGCCCGTCGCATCTTGTCCGGCTTCCAAGACGAAGAAGGCAACTGGACCTGCATCGTAGCGATGTAAACTGCGAAAAATGGGGACTGCCTGCTCTGTCCCAAGGCGACCGCATTCCGTCGAAGCATCCCATACTACTGCGCCGCAGTGGACAGAGTGGGCTGTACCCACTTTTCTTTTTAACACCGATAGCGATGAAAACTGCGAAAAATGGGGACTGCCTGCTCTGTCCCAAGGCGACCGCAATCCGTCAAAGCATCCCATACTACTGCGCCGCAGTGGACAGAGTGGGCTGTACCCACTTTTCGCCTCAGCCATCCAGCCAGACGGCTCGCCGTCGACGCGCCGTCTTCTACTGCGCCGCCCCGAGCGTGTCGACGTCCCCCCTTCTGCGCACCGATTAAGGAAGGTGCCCCGCCGCCGCGTTACGACTCGCGACGCGACGCCGGGAATCTTAGGAATTTTACTAATCCCAGTACCGCCAGCGAGGCGGCCAGCAGCAGCACGGAAGAAGGTTCCGGCGCGCTCACCGATCCAGCATCGTTGCCGACGAGTTCATTTGCACTGGCGCACGACGAATCATTGCAATAACCCAATGAGAGGGCGCCAACGCTTAAGCTCGAGTCAGACACATCGATTGTCCCTCCCGCGTCGGTGAGCCCCGCCGGCGGCACGGCACCCACTCCGGTAAAAAATATTGCCAATCCCGGCAACCCGGTTTGGTCGGCCGCTGTCGACGTCAGCAACAGCACTTCTGTCGAGTCCGGGCTGACACCCGTGCAGCTCGGAACGTAAGAGGCAAAGCCGGCGCCATCTCCGCAGACGGCCACAAAAGTTTCCGCTGGGAACGCGCCGGCGGCGGTAGTCATGATGTCGACGTTGCTGTAGGTGCCGCAAGGCGAACTTGCGCTACTACAGGCAGTTCCCGCATCGGCGTCGAAAGTGAACGATCCACTCGCGGTGACGCCGTCCGGAAAAGTCACGTTGTTTAGCACCCAGGTCAACGGACCCGCGTGCACGGTCAGCGCCATGGCGCTTATCGCGATCACTGTAAAACGCATTTCTTCCCTCCAAGCCCAAACCGGGTAGTGTAGCATGAAGAGCCGCCACCACAGGGAGCGGTCGTTGCCGAAGTGATTTTCCCCTCTTTCTCCTTTCCTCCCCCCACTTACCGTTTTCACCCACACCCAGCCGAAAAACCCTGCCCTACCCTGTAATCGAGAGGCAGGCGCCCTGATCAGCGTCCAGCCCACCGAAGGTGAGGTCCTAGGCAACCTCATTGGACGTAACAACGGTCAGCGAGAGCAGCGTGCGATACAGCGCTAGGAGATCTCCGAAGAATGTTCGATTACAGTAGGGCAGGTCCCCGACCTGCCCCTAGCGGTCGTTAACCACCGCGCGGATCGTTTCCGGCGCATTGCCCTCGAAACGGTTGTTTACGAAGATGTAAGCGGCTCTCCGCTCCATTTGCATACGCTCGATCACCGCGCGCAGGGCCTCGCGTCCCTCTGGATTCTCATCCAGAATTTTGTTGTAAGGGGAGAACTGCGCCACCGCGTGCTCGTAAGGCCGTCCCTCGCGCAGCAGCGCCCGCACGACGGTAAAATCAGCCGTGTACGCCCCCGGCAACGCAATCTGCTCACTCAAAGGAGGCATCTTCGTCCAAGCATTAAACACATGCGCCGCCCGATGCTCCCTCAGCACATCGAAATAAGGCTCGACCAGATATTCCCGATTCCGCACTTCGACCGCATACCGGAACGTCTGCGGCAATAAATTACAAAACGAACCCAGCCGCCCCAAAAACTCCTCCGCAGTCGAACCTCGTTTGCCGAACTCGAAAATCAGGCAGGCGATCCGCGACCGGTAAGGCTCCAAAACGTCGAGAAACTGCGACCGGAACGCATCCACGTTCAAATACTGGTCATTGGGACGCCCCGCCTTCGGCCCGTATCGAGGATGCCGGGGAAACACTTCGACAGTCACTTCCTCAGGCACCTTCAGCGCAAATTGCAGCCGCTCCGGCGCGCCTCCAAACAGCTTCTTCCAAAACTCCGGCGTCGGAAACTGATAAAACGAAAAATCCCCGCACACGATCGGGAATGTTTCAGCGAACTCCGCTAAACACTCCGCCTCAAACGTCTTCTGCGAAAATTTTCCCCGCGAGAAGTATCGCTCCCGGGTGTAAATCTGATCGATCCAGCCATCGTATTTCCAGGAACTGGTGCCGATAAAAATCCGCCGTTCCGCCAGTTCCCGCAGCCGCCGGGCCAACCGCTCTTTATCGAACGAAGCCGGCGAATCGAATAGAGAAAGGTTCACCAGGCATGAGCGGAGCGGCTCGCCTCACGCGCCAGCGGATCCGCACCCGCCTCGATCACCGAACTCGGCAGCACCTTGATCATCACCGGGGCCGCGCCGCTGGAAAATCGCGACTGGATGCTGGTGTGATGTCCCCGCGCCGTCAGATCCGCGAAAACCGCCGGTTGAATCCGCTCGTCCAGCATCAGGTCGCCGCGACTCCAGGCGTGATTATCGAAGCTCGAAACCAGGTGGCGCGTCTGAAACCGCGGAGCCTCCACCGCCTGCTGCGCATTCAGCCCGAATTCGACGACGTTAAAAAACATCTGGATCAGCGCCTGGTCCTGATTATCGCCGCCCGGCGTCGACATCGCCATATAAGGCTTCCCGTCGGCCGTCGTCACAATCGTCGGACTCAGCGTCACGCGCGGCCTCTTACCGCCCGCCAGCTCGTTCGGATTCCCCTGCACCAGCACGAACTGCTGCGCCCTCTGGGTCAGCGGAATTCCCGTATCGCCCGCGATCACGCTGGGCATCCACGCGCCTGAAGGCGTCGCGGAAAACACCATCCCGTCATGGTCGATCGCGTCCACGCAAGTGGTGTCCTTGGCCATCAGCGCATCGTCGATCTTAATGCTCGCCATCTCCGTCTCCGTCGGATGCTGGCCGATTTTTCCGTTGATTTTCCCGGGCAGAAATTCCTGCGACGCTTTTTCCGTGATCAGCTTGCGCCGCTCCGCGCCGTAACTCTTCGACAGCAGAACATCCATCGGGATCTTCGAAAACTTAGGATCGCCATAATACGTGTCGCGATCCGCGTAAGCCAGCTTCAAAGCCTCCACCGTGCGATGAATATACTCCGCCGAATTCAGAGGCGTGCTGCGCATGTCATAGCCATCCAGAATATTCAGCGTCTCGATCATGGCCGGTCCCTGGCTCCAGAAACCGGGCTTGTAAACGGTGTAGCCATGATACGTCGTTGAGACGGGCTCCTCCACGCTCAGCTTGAACGCGGCCATATCTTCATAGCGCAACAGGCCCTTGTTTTCCTTGCTGAAGGCGTCGATCTTGCGCGCGATTTCGCCGCGATAAAAGTAGTCGCGCACGGCGTCGATCGCGGCTTCGCGCCTCGCTCCCGCTGCCAGCGCTTTTTTCTCTGCCTCCGCCATCGCGCGTAAAGTCCGCGCCGTATCCGGCTGCCGGAAAATCTCGCCGACGTTCGGCGTATGCCCCTCCGGCATGAAGTGCGCCTTCGAGGTCGGCCACGCATCGAAGAACGGACGGTTTCCCGCAATCGACTGCACGCGCATCTGATCGATGGCGTAACCGTCCGCGAGATCAATCGCTGGCGCGATAATCTCACTAAACGACTTGGTTCCGAACTCGCGCAAAGCGAGCAGCCCCGCGTCGACCATGCCTGGAACCAGCGCCGGCATCAGGCCGGTGACGGGTATGATCCCTTTCAGCCCGCCCGGATCCATCTCCAGAATTTCGAACGGCAACAGACGGCGCGTCCGAAACAATTCCGCTGTCGCCAGCTTCGGCATGGTGCCCACTCCGGCGATCGCGAACACTTTCCCGGCTTTGTTGCGAATCAGTATGGGCGCTTCTCCGCCCAGGCCGAAGTGGGAAAACTCAGTCACCGAAGCGGCAAACATCGCGGCCACGCCCGCGTCTACCGCGTTGCCTCCGCGGTAATAGGTGCGCATCCCGGCCTCAGTGGCATATTCGCTGCCCGCGGCGACCGCGCCGTGGACCCCGCGAATCGCCTGGCGCACCGGCCTTTCCAGTTCGCGGCGGGTCTGCCCGCTCGCACAGTTCACCAGGATCACAGCCGCGGAAAGAGCCAGTATTTGTCGCATCGGGTACTCATCCCAATTATAATGGACTCACGTGAGTGAACTCTCAGAACTTCTGGAACGATTCCGCCGCGGCGCGGAATTATTGGCTGTAGTAACCACCGGCGCCGCGGGCCCCGAGCTCGATTTTTCGCCCGCCGAAGGCAAGTGGGGAGTGCGCACCATCGTCTGCCACCTGGCCGACACGGAGGCCGTCAACGTGATGCGCTTCCGCCAGATGATCGCCGAGGATAACCCCACGCTGGTCCCGTGGGATCAAAATAAATGGGCCGCGAACCTGGACTACAAAAAGCGCAAAATCTCCCAGCCTATTGAAACGTTCCGCCGCCTGCGCGGTGAAAATTACGAGCTCTTAAAAGACCAGCCCGAAGAAGTCTTCGCCCGCACCGCGCACCACCACGAGCGAGGCTGGGTCACCGTGCTCGACATGCTGCGCCTGCACGCGGAGCACGTCGAAAAACATGTCCAGCAGATCCAAGCCGTGCGCGCTGCATACAAAGAGCACCGCGCAAAGCCAGCGGCGATGTAACTACAAAAAGAGCTACACTAAAGATGGATATGAATGGGATCCTGCCAAGAACCGCAGTAATTTTGCGAAGCATGGTTTCGATTTCGAAGATGCCGAGTTGGTGTTCGACGGGGAATGCTTGACCGTCGAGGACCACCGGTTGATTATGGCGAGACTCGACTGATCACGATGGGGCGGCTCGCGGGACGACTGGTCGTCATCATCCATTCTCCTCGAATTGAGTCGAGCCGCATTATTTCTATGAGAAAGGCATCGCGACGTGAACAAAAAATCTATCAAAAGCGACCTGGCAAGAATTGACCGAATGACGGATGCCGACATCGACTTTTCCGACAGCCCGGAGCTCGATGATGAGTTTTTCAAAAACGCAACCGTGGTGGACTGGCCGCCCGTCAAAGCCCAACTGACCATTCGTCTCGACGCCGACGTGCTCGCGTGGCTCAAATCCAACGGCCGCGGCTATCAGACGCGCATCAACCGCATCCTGCGCGTCGCGATGGAATCGCAGCCAAAGCCGCGCTCGCGAAAGAAAATTACTTCTTCCCGTTCTTAAAAACCACCCCCGCCTTCATCACGAACATCGCGTGCTCCGTCGCACGGATATCTTCCGCTGGATTCCCCGGCACTGCGACAATGTCCGCCCACTTCCCGGCTTCGAGCGAACCCGTCTTATCGAATAATCCCAGCAGCTGCGCATCGACCGACGTACCCGCTTTCAGCGCATCGATCGGCTTCATGCCCACCCGCACCATCTGCGCGAACTCTTCCGGATTCCTTCCGTGCGGATAAACGCCGGCGTCCGTGCCCAGCGCGATCTTGATCTGTTTCGCAACCGCCTTCGCCACCACGGAATCGAGCGAATTCATCGCCGCACGCGCCTTCACCGCGATCTGCGGCGGAACATATCCTTTCTCGAGCACCTCCCGCAAGCCCTGCGCCGCCATCATCGTTGGAACATAATAGGTCCCGCGCGCTTTCATCATCTCCAGCGCCTCATCATCCAGAAACGATCCATGCTCGATGGAATCGATCCCTGCGCGAATCGCCCTCTTCGCGCCCGAGGCTCCATGCGCGTGCGCGGCGGTTTTGCGGCGTAGCGCGTGCGCTTCGTCGACCAGCGCATCGAGCTCGGCCTGGGTCAACTGCGGCGTGTCGACATCGTCAGTCAGCGACAGAACACCGCCGGTCGCGCAGGTCTTAATCACATCCGCGCCGTATTTAATATTGAATCGCACGGCGAGACGCATCTCCTCCGGCCCGTTCGCGACGCCGTCTTTTATGCCCGGTTCGTGCCCGAACAGGCCGTATTTAAAGCCCGCGGCATTGTCGCAATGGCCTCCGGTCGCGCCGATCGCATTGATCGCGACCAGCATCCTTGGACCTGGAACTACTCCCGCCGCGATCGCGTTGCGCAGACCGACGTCGAGAAAGTCGGAGGACCCGACATCGCGCACCGTCGTGAATCCGGCCATGAGCGTGACCCTCGCATTTACGCTCGAATCGAGCGCCTGCTCCGCCACCGTCTTCTGAAACCCATCGAGCTGCTGCTTCCGGAAATCGAAATCGAAGGGCAGCGTCAAGTGAGTATGAGCATCCATGAAGCCTGGCAAAATGGTGGCATCGCCCAGGTCGATCACTTCCGACCCTTCAGGGACCTCCGCCCTGGAACCAACGCCGCGAATCTTATCGCCCAACACTACAACCAGCCCGGGAGAGACCACGCGATCGCCAATTCCATCGAACATCCTGGCGGCCTTGATCACGATCGGTCTTGATTGCGCGGACAGCAGCGCCGCGGCGCAAGCGAACATAATGATACGCATTAGCGGCTATTTTAACTGAGACGAGCTGCTCGGCACGCATCCACTCGGAATCGAGGCTGTGGCCGTTTCGATTTTGCGGAAGAAGACATCGCTCCCTGTGGTCGCGGCTCGGTAGAGATTCACGAGGGCGTCAGATGACGAGTCACTCCGGAACGCGATACAGTAGGTCGACATGGACGCATCCTTTATCGCGATCGTCGCTGTGATCGTCGCCATCTATCTGCTGTCGAGCATCAAAATCCTGGCTGAGTACGAGCGCGGCGTCGTCTTCCGGCTTGGCCGCGTGCTGGCCCAGCCGAAAGGTCCGGGCGTCATCCTGGTGTTCCGGCCGATCGACCGCCTGGTGCGGCTTTCGTTGCGCGTGGAGGCGATGGAGGTACCGTCGCAGGACGTGGTTACGCGCGACAACGTCACGCTGAAAGTCAACGCGGTGGTGTATTTTCGCATCGTCGAGCCGACCCGCGCGGTGATCGAAATCGCCAATTATTTATACGCCACTTCGCAGCTTTCGCAGACTACGCTGCGCAGCATTTTGGGCGAAGCGGATCTCGATGAGGTGCTCAGCCAGCGCGAAAAACTGAACGTCCGTTTGCAGGCGGTGCTCGATGAACATACCGGTCCGTGGGGCGTGAAAGTGTCGATGGTGGAGATCAAGCAGGTGGATCTGCCGGAGTCGATGATCCGCGCCATCGCCCGCCAGGCCGAGGCGGAACGTGAACGCCGCGCCAAGATCATCCATGCCGAAGGCGAGGCGGCGGCCGCGCAGAATCTGGAAAAGGCCGCCGCGATCATGGCCGCGCAGCCGGCCGCCATGCAGCTCCGTTACTTGCAAACCCTGGTTGAGATAGGATCGGAAAAGAATACGACCGTCGTATTCCCATTGCCGATGGATATACTAACGAACGTAGGTCGGATTCTCGAAAAAATTGCCAAGGAACCATAGGTGCCCAAGAACGAAGACGGCGAATTTGAATTGATATTGGCGAACCGCCAGTTGTTGAGCGTGTTCTTTATCGTGGTGGTGCTGCTGGGAGTTTTCTTCACGATGGGCTACATCGTGGGGAGGAATTCCGGGCCGGCGCCGGTGGACGTCGCGTCGGCGCACAAGCCGGAATCGAAGCCTATGGTGGTGGATTCGCCGGCGCCGCAGGAGGCACCGACGCCCACGCCTGTGCAGTCCGCGCCGACATCGACCAGGCAGCAGCAGCCTCCGCCGGACGAAGCGAAGCCTGTGCGCGAGGAGGCTCCAGTTAAAAAAGATCCGCCGGTTAAAAAGGACAAGGAAAAGCCTGTGCCGGTAAGCGCGCCTCCGGCGTCGGGTCAGACTTATTTGCAGCTGGTCGCGACCGCGAAAGCCGAGGCCGATGTGATGGTCGACGTGCTGCATCAGAAACAATTCAAGGCCATCGCGGTGGAGATTCCGGAGAAGCCAGGCCTTTTTCGAGTGCTGGTTGGACCGCTCGCCGACGGCAGCTTGAATAAGACCAAATCGGATTTGACCAGCGCCGGATTCCCGGGCGACAAGGCCATCAAGAAAGTCTATTGATGGAGCTGGTGCAGCTTGAGCCGCGTTCCCCCCGGCTGCCCGAGTGGTTGCGAAAATCGCGCACGCATCCTGAAGCGGTGCACCAGTTGAAAACGGAGCTGAGGCGGAAAAACCTTCATACGGTTTGTGAGTCGGCGCGCTGC
Organism: Bryobacterales bacterium; assembly: GCA_963698105.1. Taxonomy (GTDB): domain Bacteria; phylum Acidobacteriota; class Terriglobia; order Bryobacterales; family Bryobacteraceae; genus Palsa-187. Next base: position 268,728 of record CAVOPN010000009.1, on the reverse strand, counting down.
CCTAACATGCACGAGTGTTTCCATCGGGGCGCGGCCACGTTCATGATTCTGGGTAATTTGTGCACGCGCGGCTGCGGATTCTGTTCGGTGCCGAAGGCGAAGCATCCTGGCGCGCTCGATCCGGAGGAGCCGGAAAACGTCGCGCATATGGCGGCGGAAATGAGGCTGCGCTACGTGGTGATCACCAGCGTGAATCGGGATGACCTTGCGGATGGCGGGTCGACGCACTTCGCGGCTACGGTGCGCGCGGTTCGCGGAGCGCTGCCTGAGGCGCGGGTCGAAGTCTTGACGCCCGATTTCTGCGGCGATCTGAACGCGGTTGCAAGGGTGCTCGACGCGGGGCCGCATGTGTTCAATCACAATATGGAGACGGTGCCTCGTCTTTATAAGAGAGTTCGCCCACAAGCGGATTACCGGCAATCGCTGGAGGTGCTGCGGTTCGCGAAGCAGCATCGTCCGGAGGTGTTGACGAAGTCGGGGGCGATGGCCGGGTTGGGTGAATCGGCGAGCGAAGTAGAGCAGTTGTTGCGCGATCTGCGTGAGGCTTCGACCGATGTGGCTACGCTCGGACAATACTTGCAGCCCACGCGACGCAACTTGCCGGTGGCGGAATATGTGACGCCCGCGCAGTTCGACGCCTATCGCGATTTCGGGTTGTCCATCGGCTTTAAAATGGTGTTCAGCGGTCCGCTGGTGCGCAGCTCCTACATGGCGGACCTGGTTGACGAAGAAGCCTGCCACGCGTGAATTACGGCCTTTCCATTCTCACGGGTGTTTTGCTGATCGTCATTTTTCCGCGCTTCGATTTCACGTGGCTCGCGCCGGTGGCGCTGGCTCCGCTTCTCGTCGCGTGCGGACGCGAACCGTCGTGGAAGCGGCGATTTCTCGAAGGATGGGCCGGCGGATTCGTGTTCTGGTTCGGCGTGTGTTACTGGATCCAGTTCGTGCTCGAAGTCCACGGAGGAATGGGTAAATGGGGGGGCTGGGGCACGTTTTTCCTGTTCGCGATTTTGAAGGGGCTGCACATGGCGGTGTTCGCCGCACTGGCGGGATTCGTGATCGATCGGTGGTGGGCGATCCCGGCGGCGGCCGCTTTATGGGCGGGGCTCGAACGCACGCATGGGCCGTTCGGATTCGCGTGGCTCGATCTGGGAAACGCGGGAATCGACATGCCCGTGCTCATGCGACTCGCGCCGGTGGTGGGCGTTTACGGATTATCGTTTGTATTCGCGATGCTCGCGTGCGCGGTGGCGTTGATCGCGTTGCGGAGGCCCAGGCGGGAGCTGGCATGGCTGCTGATTTTGCCGTGCATTTATTTGCTGCCATCGCCGCGGAGCGTGCCGGCAACGCGCCAGGCGTTGGTGGTGCAACCCAACGTCGACAGTGAAGTCGAGTGGACGCGGCCTCTGTTGAGTGAGACCGAAATGCAGCTCGCGTTGTTGTCTCGTACGCATAACGTGGACCTGGTGATCTGGCCGGAGATGCCGGTGCCTTTGTATCTGAACGATCCTTCGTTCCTGCGCTACGCGGGGCAGATCGCGCGGGCGGATCAGACTTACTTTTTATTCGCGGCGATCGGACATACGCAGAAAGGCGCGCCGCTGAACTCGGCGATGATGATCGATCCGTCGGGGCAGCCGATGGATGAGTACGACAAAATCAAGCTGGTCCCGTTTGGAGAATTTGTACCCGAGGTTTTTTCGTGGGTGAACCGGGTCACGAAAGAAGCGGGCGATTTCGCGGCGGGTGTTCGCGTTGTCGTGTTTTCGAATCACGTTGGCGCGTTTATCTGCTACGAGTCGGCGTTCCCGGATTTGGTACGGCAGTTCGCGCGTGATGGGGCGGAGGTTTTCGTCAATTTGTCGAACGACGGATATTTTGGCACCAGCGCGGCGCATGAGCAGCATCTGGAGTTGGTTCGGATGAGGGCGGCGGAGAATGCTCGATGGATCGTCCGTGCGACGAACGATGGAATTACGGCGACGGTGGATCCGGCGGGGCAGGTGACGCAGCGGCTGCGGGCGTTCCGGCAGCTTTCGGATGTCATGCATTATGGAACGTCGAGGGAGATGACGCCTTATACACGGCATGGGGATTGGTTCGCGTGGACTTGTCTGGTTGGGGAATCTTGTCGTGTGGGGCGGGCAATTTTGCCGGCCGCCGGCTTTTGAGGCGGCGTTCTTCGCCGTAACCAACAAGCCGGCTCATAGCCGGCTGCCGCCAAAATTGGCCGCCCCACGGCAAACGTCGACACTCTGAGTGGCTGGGGCGGAAACTGGGTACAGCCCACTCTGTCCACGGCGGCGCGGATAGCGGGGCGCCTTGGAACAGAGTAGGCAGTCCTCACTTTCCGCTGTTTTTTGGTTCACAGACTGAAGTCTGTGCCACCTGCAGATGGTGGCACGGGCTTCAGCCTGTGATGTTAGCTGTGGCGGATTACTAGGACGTCGCCGTCTTTTACTATGTACTCTTTGCCTTCTAATCGCAGAAGGCCTTTTTCGCGGACGCCGGGGTAGCCGTTGTGCTCTACCAGCGCTTTCCAGTTCACGGTTTCCGCGCGGATGAATTTTTTCTCGAAATCGCTGTGGATCGCGCCGGCGGCTTTTTGGGCGGTGCTGTTCATCGGGATGGTCCAGGCGCGGACTTCGGTTTCGCCCGCCGTTAAGAATGACATCAGGCCCAGCAGGGCGTAGGTTGCGGCGATCAGACGCTCCAGCGCGGATTCGTGCAGGCCGTAGCTTTTCAGATATTCGGCGGCGTCTTCTTTGGGGAGCTCGGCTAGCTCGGCTTCGATTTTTCCGCAGATCGCGGTGACGGCGGTTCCTTTGCGCGCCAAGGGGCCGGTGCGATATTTTTCCTCGACCTGGGCCATGCGCGAGGCGTCTTCTTCTCCGAGATTGAGGACGCAGAGCATGGGTTTTTGGGACAGAAATTGGAAGCCGCGGAGGCGTTTTTCGTCTTCGTCGCTGAACTCCAGGCCGCGGAGGGCGCGGTTTGCTTCGAGCTCCAGCTTGATGCGCTGGAGCAGGTCGAGCTCCTTTTCGAACTCGACATTTTTGCCTTTTTTCAGATCTTTTTGCACGCGTTCGATGCGCTTTTCGACCACTACCAGGTCGCTTAGGATCAGCTCCATCTCGACGTCTTCGAAGTCGCGGATGGGGTCGACGGATCCGGCTTCATGCGGCACGGTGTCGCTTTCGAAGACACGCAGGACGTGCGCCAGCGCATCAACCACTCGGAGGCTGGCCATATATTTCGGGTCGCGCAGGGCCTCTTTCGAGATGGCTGGAAAGTCCAGATACTCGACGGTTGCGAAGGTGATTTTCGGCGGGTCGAAAATCTTGGCTAGCGCGTCCAGGCGGGCGTCGGGTACTTTGGTCACGCCGACTCGGGCTTCGAGCGAGCCGACGCGCGCCGATTCGTGCACGCCGGTCAGGATCGTGAACAGACTTGTTTTGCCCACCATCGGCAGGCCAACGATTGCAGTTTGCATTTTAGGTTAGAGGGGAACGTCCACCAGCGTTAAAATTTCGCTGAGGATTTTTTCAGCTACTTCGGCCGAACGCTGCGCGATCGACGCGCGCGCGCTGACGGCTACGCGGTGCGCGAAGACCGGCACCACCATTCTTTTCACATCGTCCGGGATCGCATATTCGCGGCCTTCGACAGCGGCGAGGGCTTGCGTCGCGCGGAACAACGCCTGCGCACCGCGCGGGCTTACGCCCATGGCGAGCGTTTCGTGCGTACGGGTTTTTTCGACGATGGCGAGCATATAATCGACCAGCGATTCGTCCACCTGCACTTGATGGACGGCGTCCTGCAAGCGGGTCAGTTCTTCGCCGGAGATCACCGGCCGGCCGGCATCGGTGGAGGTGCGGTGCTGGCGCACGATCTCGCGCTCGGCGGCGATATCAGGGTAGCCGATGCGGATGCGCATCAGGAAACGGTCGAGCTGCGATTCGGGCAGAGGATAGGTGCCGTGATGCTCCACCGGATTCTGGGTGGCGATCACCATGAACGGCTGTCGCAGCTCATAAGACCGGCCGTCGATGGTCACCTGCTGCTCATTCATGGCCTCGAGCAGAGCGGATTGCGTCTTGGGCGTGGCGCGATTAATTTCGTCGGCCAGCAGGAAATTGGTGAAAATCGGGCCTTGTTTGAACTCGAATTCCTCGGTGTGGGCGTTGTAGATGGTGACGCCAAGGACGTCGGAAGGCAGCATGTCGGAGGTGAACTGGAGGCGATGGAAACTCGACCGGACGCTGCGCGCGAGGGCCTGAGCGAGGGTGGTTTTCCCTACGCCTGGCACGTCTTCGATCAGTAAGTGACCGCGCGCGAGCAGGCAGGCTAAGGCGAGGCGCAGGACTTCCGCTTTACCGACAATCGATTCGCCCAAAGCCGATTCGATTTCGGATATCTTAGAAAGCGAAACTGGTGGGCTGAAACTAGGGTCCCGCTGGACCATCACTGTCATGATATCGAAATTACCAGTGCTATTCCTGTTGGTTACGGTTTTAGGGTCGGCCGCGTCGGTCGAAGATGAGGTAAGGGCGGTGCTGAACAAGCAGGTCGCGGCGTGGAATAGGGGCGATACGGACGGGTTTTTGGACGGATATGCATCCGACACGGTTTTCGTCGGCGAGAAGATGACTCGGGGCGTGGAGGATTTGAAGAAGCGCTATCAGGAGCACTATCCGACACGGGCGGCGATGGGCAAGCTGGGGTTTTACGATCTGGAGATTCATCCGATGGGGAAAGATTACGCCTACGTGATCGGCCGGTGGCAACTGGAGCGCGATAAAGACGGCGGCGGGAATGTAAGCGGAGTCTACAGTTTAGTGTTTCGGAAGACGGCGATCGGATGGAAGATTGTTTTGGATCATACGAATTGAGCGGATCCGCCTGGCGCTCACTCATAACGTAAAGCCTCCACCGGTTCAATCCGCGCCGCGCGCCGCGCCGGGAACCAGACTGCCAGAAAGGCGATCAGACTCAGCGCTACCGGAACCAGGGCGAACACTAGAGGATCGTGGCCTTTCACGCGGAACAGGAAGGTTTCGAGGAACCGCGTCAGCGCGAAGGCCGCACCGAGGCCGATGAGCGCGCCCGCGATGGCCAGCTGCATGCCTTGGTTCACCACCATTCCTCTTACCTGACCGCTGGTGGCGCCCAGTGCCAGGCGAATACCGATTTCCTGGGTGCGCTGCTGGACGCTATAGGCCATCAGTCCGTAAATTCCTATTGCCGCGAGCAGCAGTGCCGAGCATCCGAACACGCACATCAACAGCATGTTGAACCGTTCCCTGGCGATCGACAGATTCACCACTTCGTCCATCGATCGAACGTCGGACACGGGGAGGCCGGTCACTTGCCGCAGCTGCTCCCGAATCGGCGCAACCAGCGTATGCGGCGCGGACTGCGTGCGAATCAGCCAGGCCATGGTGGAAATGCGCACATTCAAGGCATTTACCGGATCCGGCACCTGCGCTTGCGGAATGTACATGGCCGGGCCGGGATCGGAGTTCAGGCTGCCATCGCGCACGTCGCCTACGACGCCGATGATCTGGCGCTCCGGTTCGTCTTTAAACTCCTTCATTCCCCAGCGGCCGATGATCAGCCGGTCCTGCAAAGGATCGGAGTCCTTCCAGAACTTCTTGGCCATGGTTTCGTTGATGATCACGACGGGCGGAGCCTTGTCATCGTCGCGCCGGGTGAAGGTGCGGCCGCGTTTTACCGGAATTTTGTAGACTTCAAAGAAACCCGGCGAGAGGGTAATCCATTCGCCGCCGCCGTGATACTGTCCGTCGGTAAGAGGACGCCCGACCACCTGGAACGGCAATCCGTAGCCGCCTTGCAGGGGAACGCAGCATGTGGCCGCTGCGTCGATCACTCCGGGAATGGCACGGATGCGGTCGACCGCGTCGCGCACGGTCTGTTCGACGCCCATGGACTTCAGGTATTTCGGACCGGTCATGGACATTTGCATGGTGATGACGTTGTGGGTGTCGTACCCCGGATCGACCGACTGGAGCGCGATCGAGGTGCGGATCAGTAAAGCCGATCCGACCAGCAGCACGACGGCCAAGGCCATCTCAACCACCACCAGAATCGAACGGGTCTTGTTCTGCCGGAAGCCGGTGCCGGAGCGGCTGCTCGAGTCCTTCAACGCGGTATTGAGTTCGGCGCGCGAGCCTTGAAGGGCGGGAATGAGGCCGAACACGATTCCTGTGGTCAACGATACGGCGAGGGTAAACAACAGCACGCGCCAATCGATGGCGATCAATCCTCCATCCTGGCCGACGCGCGGCAGGTTGGCGGTATTCACGGACATGAGGGCGCGGATGCCGAGATAGCCGAGCACTAGACCCAGAACTCCCCCGGCGACGGATAGCAGGACACTCTCCGTCAGCAGTTGGCGAATGATGCGGCCGCGGCCCGCGCCGATGGCTGTGCGGATCGCGATTTCACGTTTGCGTCCGGTCGCGCGGACCAGCAACAGATTCGCCACATTGGCGCAGGCGATCAGAAGAACAAAACCCACGGCGCCCACCAGCACCAGTAGGGACATGCGCACGTCCTTGACTAGCGCTTCCCGCATGGTAACCACGGTGAAGCCGCCGTTTTTGCCGAGGGCGTTCGGGAATTTAGTCAGATATTCCTGGGCGGAGATCTGCAAACGGCTTTGCGCCTGGGCGAGCGGGACGCCCGGTTTCAAACGTCCGGCGACTTGAAAATAGTGGCCCTGGTCAGTGGTATTCGGATCGAGCTGAAACGGAACCCATACGTCCGGGGCGGGACCGAACTGGCGCACGTCGAAATCCGGGCCTACAATTCCGATGATCACGTGCGAATCTCCACTCAGAGAGATGGTGCGTCCGAGAATCTGCGGATCCGCCGCAAATCTGCGCTGCCACAAACCGTAGCTGATCAGCGCGACCTTGGGCCCTTTGGGGGCGTCCTCTTCGGCCGAAAATGTGCGGCCGCGGACGATGGGCGCGCCGAAGCATCGGAAATATGCTTCGGAGACCTGCGCCGACCGCAGCTGTTCCGCGATATCGCCTCCGGTGAAATTGACGACGCCCGTGCGGTAGGCGGCCACATCCTCAAGTACGCTGGTTTGCGAGCGCCAATGTTGAAACTTCGCGGGGGACGCCCCGCCGAACGAGCCTTGGGGCGAGGTGTTCATGAGCATCACCAGGCGGTCCGGGTCGGGGAACGGCACGGGCTTGAGCAGCACGGTGTTGACGATCGAAAAAATTGCCGTATTGGCGCCGATTCCGAGCGTGAGGGCGGCGATCGCGGTGAGCGTGAAGCTGGGGTTCTTGAGGAACATGCGGATAGAGTGCTTCACGTCTTTCAAGAAGGTATCCATAAAATCGCTGCTCCCGGGTGGCTTCAGACTTATAAGACGGAAACAATCGCAAGAAAGTGCCGGGAATTTTGTCAGCGACACAGGAAGTCCGCGGTTGAGCCCGGAGGGGCATGGTGCGAATGGCGGGTGTCCACCACGCCTGGCCACCCCTGACTAGTGGCCTGTCTCAGATAAAAGATTACTATGGTAACGTCGACTGGGAAACAGGTCGACACTCTCGCCAGGGCGAAAAGCGGGGACAGCCCGCTCTGTCCACTGCGGCGTCAGCAAAATATGTTGCTTTGACGATCCTGAGGACGCCTTGGGACAGAGTTGGCAGTCCCCACTTTTCGCGGGTTTCATGGTTATCCGGGTGCGGAGGAAAAGACACGAACTTGCCACTAGCCGGCAGCCTACCCTGCTAGACTTTCAGCAGCAGGTTTCGTTGGTGCGAATTTTCTTGCTTTGCGCGTCGATGATCGCCTTCGCCGGCGGGCAGGAACAGCCGGGCGCGCGGTTTACGCTCGATACCACGCTGGTTCTGATTCCCGTTACGGTCACCGACTCCACCAACCGCTTCGTGCTTGGTCTCCATAAAGGGGACTTCCATCTCTATGAAGACGGGGCGGAACAGACCATCGCGAACTTATCGGGCGAGGACGCTCCCTTATCGGCCGGCCTGCTGTTGGACACCAGCGGCAGCATGACCGACAAACTGCGAACCTCGCGGCGGGCAGCGGTCCAGTTTCTTAAAACGATGAATGGACAGGATGAGGCGTTTCTCATCGAGTTCGGCGATCGGGCGTCGTTGACCGTGGGGTTCACCAGTCAACTCGACGAAATTCAGAACCGGCTGGGGCTGGTTACGGCGGGTGGGCTGACGGCGATGTTCGACGGCGCGCAGCTGGCGCTCCACGAGATGCAGAAAGCGAAGAATCCCCGCAAAGCGGTGGTGATTATTTCCGATGGAGGAGACAACAACAGCCGGTATTCCCGAACGGAACTGGAATCTCTGGTGCGGGAAGCCGATGTGCAGATCTATGCCATGGGCGTGTTTCAGACGTCCCTTTTTTCGAGTCTAAGCAAGGAGGAAATGAACGGGCCGCGGCTGCTCTCCCAACTCGCGGAACAAACCGGGGGCCGCGCCTTCACAGTGTCCGATACCAACGATCTGCCGAGCGTAGCGGCGCGGATCGCCATCGAATTGCGAAATCAATATGTTCTGGCGTACCGCTCGAAGAATCAAAATAAAGACGGCAAGTATCGCAAGGTGGAGGTGAAAATTACGCCTCCTCCCGGGATTCCGAACCTCAAAGCACACTGGAGGCTGGGTTATTACGCCCCGTCAAAATAGATCCATCACCGGCGAATGACGTGCGGCGGCGGTACATGCGGCACGGCGACCGTGGGACGTGGCGCGGGGAGGTAAGAGGGTCTGGGGAGCATGGGACCGATGGGCCGTCTGCCGACACCGGTAACCGGGGAGATCGCAATTGGCCGCGGATAGAGGGATGTTCGAACCGGCAGCCGTGGATAATAAGAACCGAAAGGAACGTAGGGATAGACGGAAAGATAGGGGTTTGCCCAGGATGGATAAAGGCTCGAGAAGCTAAGCCCGTACGGGTAGTCGATTCCGAGCGACGGGATGCCGGTAGGGGGAAAATAGCTGAAGCTGCCGAGCGCGACGCCGGAGCTATCGATCTGATCGGGATCATCGGTGATTCCAGCTCCAATGGCGTTGTCTTCAGAAACTACCGAACTCCGGTTCATGGCCCAGACGTTAAAGGCGTCCGCGGCGGGGGTCGCCGCAGGGGTTGCGACCAGCACCGGCGCAAAGGGCAGCACCTCGCCACGGTGAACGGCCACCGGCTCGGAGCCTTCTTCAGAGACGGCGGCGGCTCCGCTCAAAACCCGGAGCTGGGCCGGCTCAGAACCGATCCGTGCGATGCTGTCTTCCTGTACGTGAACCTGCCAGCTCTTATAGATCAGTGTGTCCGGCGGATTCGCCGCTTCATGACTCACTTCGAGAATGGCGGTGCCGTTCAGCAACTCGACTCGAGTATCGGCGAGGCTGTTCGATAGCATTCGGATGGCGCTGTTTTCGTCGACGCGGAGGAAGACACCCGGGGTGAGAAGCACCTCCGCGCGACCGAGTTCGGTTCGCAGCACGCGGCCTTCGCCGATCTCCGAAAAATGGCCGAATCGCTGCACGACCGGCTGATCGCCGACCGAGACGCTGCCTTCGAAGAAATAAAGAAGGCCGGAGTGCGTGGACCTGACGGACTGACCGGCGGAAGTTGCCAGAAGAGCCGCGAAAATCGGAAGTTTCCCGATGCGCAAGTGACCCATAAGAGTGCCCTTTCAAAAAGTATGCGCCCGTTTCAACGTCTCGTCAATCCGGATTCAGAATCCGGGTCAGGACGAACAATACCACAAGTGAGTGGATATCGGATCAATGAGGTTGTGTAAGATCATAATTCATGCCCTACAACACTCAACTATTCATCAATGGCGCCTGGACGGACAGCGTCGACGGGGGGACGCTCCCCGTAGTGAATCCCGCGACCGGGGAATCCATCGGCCACGTATCGCACGCCAAACAACCTGATCTTGATCTGGCGTTGGAGGCCGCGGAAAAAGGATTCCATGCCTGGCGAAAAATCTCCGCCTACGACCGTTCCAAGATTATGCGCAAGGCGGCGGAACATGTGCGGACGAACGTCGACTCCATCATGCGCACCATGACCACCGAACAGGGCAAGCCTTTGGCGGAGGCTAAAGGCGAGATTCTGCTGGCGGCGGATATCATCGAGTGGTTCGCCGAGGAGTCCCGAAGGACTTATGGGCGAGTCATCCCTCCACGAGTCGAAGGAGTGTATCAACTGGTGGTGAAAGAACCGGTTGGTCCGGTAGCGGCATTTTCACCTTGGAATTTTCCTATAAATCAGTCGGTGCGTAAAATAAGCGCTGCGCTGGCGGCCGGATGCTCGATCATTCTTAAGGGCCCGGAGGAAACTCCCGCGTCGGTTGCGGCATTGGTCCGGGCATTTGCGGAAGCGGGGGTAACGTCCGGCGCACTCAACCTGGTATTCGGAGTGCCCTCAGTGATTTCGGAATACCTGATTCCGCATCCCATCATTCGCAAAATTTCTTTCACCGGCTCGACGGCGGTGGGCAAACACCTGGCGGCGCTCGCCGGCCTGCATATGAAGCGCGTCACGATGGAATTGGGCGGCCATGCGCCGGCCATCATTTTCGAGGATGCCGATCTTGATGTTGCGGCCAAGATTCTGGCAGCCAACAAATATCGCAATGCCGGCCAGGTTTGTGTTGCGCCGACGCGCTTTTTGGTGCAGAAGAAGGTATATGATTCCTTCGTCGAGAAGTTCGTCGCCGCCAGTAAGAAGGTGAAGGTGGGGAATGGTCTCGAATCGGGTACGACCATGGGTCCGCTGGCGCACGACCGCCGCGTCACGGCGATGGAAGGCTTTGTTTCCGATGCCGTCGAGAAGGGCGCCGAGGTTCAGACGGGCGGCGAGCGGCTGGGGGAGAAAGGATACTTCTGGGAACCCACAGTGCTAACGAACACGACTAACAAAAGCCGGGTTATGAATGAGGAACCTTTCGGACCGGTGGCAGTGATGGTGCCGTTCAATGACTTCGACGACGCGGTGAAAGAGGCAAATCGGCTTCCTTATGGCCTGGCCGCATATGCATATACAAAGTCGGCTCGCACGGCGAATCTGATTGGATCGGCTATCGAAAGCGGTATGGTTTCGATTAATCATCACGGTCTTGCACTTCCCGAAGTGCCTTTTGGCGGAGTGAAGGATTCAGGATATGGATCAGAGGGGGGATCGGAAGCGATCGAAGCTTACCTGAACAATAAATTCATCACTCAGGCGGGACTTTGACGCGAAAAGTTATTTCCGGCGGCGTGGTCCATGAAGTGCCGGCAGATTTAAGAAAAGCACTTACATCCGACTCGCAGGTTTTGACAGCATGGGAGGATATTACACCGCTCGCGCGCAACGAGTGGATCTGTTGGATCGAGTCGGCTAAGAAAGCAGAAACCCGAAGCCGCCGGATCGAGTGGGGCTGTTCAAGCCTTAAGGAAGGAAAACGACGTCCCTGTTGTTGGGCCGGATGCGACCACCGCTGATCGAAGAACGTCCAACATTCGCTAACGCTCCGCCAGCTTCGCCATCGCCGGCAGGTAACGGTCACCCGACACTATCGACGCCAGACCGTTCAAGTCGGCCATATCTTCGGCGGTCAGATGAACGTTTAGCGCACCCAGGTTTTCCTCAAGATACATCCTCCGCTTGGTGCCCGGGATCGGTACCGCATCAGGCGCCGCGGCAAGAACCCAGGCAAGCGCGACCTGCGCCAACGTAGCCGCGCCGCGAGCCGTTCCGTGGCGTGCCGCGACATTTCTCACGGTGTCGACAATTTTTTGATTCGCGATCAGGTGCGCCTCGTTAAACCGAGGCAAGTGCCGTCTGAAATCGCCTGGGCCGAACATGGAACTCGACTGCAACGCGCCGGTCAGGTAGCCGCGTCCGAGAGGACTGAACGGGACCAAGCCGATACCAAGTTCCCTCATCACCGGCAGAATCGACTCCTCAATGCCCCTTTCCCACAACGAATACTCACTTTGCACAGCGCTGACCGGATGAACCTTGCTGGCGCGGCGAATGGTTTCGGCCCCCACTTCTGAAAGGCCCAGAAAGCGAACCTTTCCGGCCTGTACCAGGTCCTTCATCGCGCCGACGGTGTCCTCAATCGGAACCTCCGCATCCTTACGGTGCAGGTAGTAGAGATCGATCACATCGACGCCCAAGCGCCGCAGCGATCCTTCTACGGCGCGTCTCGCATTTGCGGGCGATCCATCGACCTGCATGGCCCCCGAGGAGGCCAGTACGAGACCGAATTTAGTCGCCAGCACGACGTTGCCGCGCCGTCCCTTAATCGCCTTACCCACCAACTCCTCGTTCGTGAGCGGTCCGTACATCTCTGCCGTATCGAGCAGGGTCACGCCGCAATCGAGTGCGCGATGAATGGTCGCGATTGACTCCGCTTCATCGCCGGCACCGTACCCATGGGTCATGCCCATGCAACCCAGCCCGATCGCGCCCGCGACGAGACCTTGGCTTCCGATCTTTCGTGTTTCCATGTCCAACAGTTTACGCGGCGCCTCTGCCTCCGCCTCGACCGCCGGTGTTGCCCATCAGCGCAATGAGCTGATCGTCGCGCAGAGGCTTACATTCGCTCACGGTGTCGAACACCATCGTGTTCGGCTCCGCCGCCGTCCACGGCTTGAAACCCGCACCCGGATTGCCCGATTTCGCGAAGCTGAGCCAGGCTCCGGCAACCTTATCCTGTAGCGCGAGCGCCACTGGACCACCGCCGGTCGCCAAACGGATGTGCGGCTCATTCACGTTGTGAAACGCAAACGCAATCTCCGAGCAATGGAACGCCGTGACGCCGCCGTCGACCGGATACTCCCAGGCAAATAAATAATTCCACACCGGCGTCCTGCTCTTTTCGAGCTTCCATTCGAGGGTCTGTTTCACCCCGGGGCGCGAACCGTTGGCGAAGTACAGAACATCCTGCACCTTCTTCCGCGGGAACGCCTTCTGGAACTCCGCTACCACCTGCGCCTTCTTCTCGCCGTAGGCCTTGGTCAGATTGTCGTCGATCTCCGCCTGGGTCCACTCATTTTTGCGCCCGTCGCCGCGGGTCATGGTTCCCTGCATTTCACTGAAGACGGTTCCTGCCATCAGCGGAATGGTGGCGGCCCAATCGCAGAGTTCGCGCATCACGTACTTGTCGTCGGCGATCACGTCCCAGCCGCCTCCGCCGCCCCGTCCGCCGGCTCCTGCGCCCGCCGCCTGGGCCACCTCGCGCGCCGCCGCGGTGCCCGCAATGATCAGGTCTTTATACGGAACCTTCTTCAGCTTGTCGATATCGGAGCCGAGGCCCAGCTGTTTCAGCGTTGCCTCCGCAATCGCCTGCTGTCTCTTGATCGCAGTTGCGGGCTCCACAGTCCGGTAGTTCAGACCACCGCCGCTTTGCGCGATTCCCTTATGGAACAGACCCTTTGCCGCGGGCATGTGCATCAGCCGTGTCACTTTGCTGCCACCGCCGGACTGCCCGAAGATCGTCACGTTGCCCGGGTCGCCGCCGAACTGCGCAATATTCCGCTGCACCCACTCTAAAGCGGCCACCAGATCCGCCATGCCCGTGTAGCGCGAGTTCTCGTACTGGGCGCCATACGCCGAAAGATCCAAGGTGCCGATGATATTCAGCCGGTGATTCAGACTCACCACCACGACATCGCCGAACTCGCTGAGGTTCTTGCCGTCGTACGCATAAGACTCCATCGACGACCCGTTGGTGAATCCGCCGCCGTGCATCCACACCATCACCGGCTTCTTCACGCTCGCACTGGCGTTTTGAGTCCAGATGTTCAGAACCTGGCACGCTTCGTTCTGCAGCCAGAAACGATGCGGAAAAACGAACTCATCGGGCCCAGGTCTGCCTTGCTCGGGAATCGGACACACGGGGCCCCACGCCTGCGCGCTCCTGATACCGTCCCAGGGTTTCACGGGCTTCGGCATTTCGAATCGCTCCGCTTCGGCGTAGGGAATGCCAAGGAAGGTGTTGGTCTTGCCGTCGCGGAACCCGCGGAGCTTGCCGCCCGTTACCTGCACCACTGGCGGGTTGAGGTTCGGCGAACTCGCCCCATCCAGGGTCTTCGCGCCTCTGGCGGGCGCGGGCTCGATCGCCATGCCGGCCAGCGCGCCGCCCACCGCGGCCGCGCCGCCCAACAAGGCACGGCGATTCATAAATGTCGACTGAGACGATTCATAGAATTTGCGACTACTCATAGACACTCCTGTTCCGAGCGGCGGTGCGCCCGGCGACAATTCTATCCCAACCGGGGTTCGGGCGCGGCGGCCGTCCCCGGCCAGCAGGGCGGCGATTCCGGATGAATCCTGATTATCCGTTTTCGGTACAAGTTTGAGCGTGCCGGCAGCGCTGATATCCCCGTTTGCGTCTGATTCTTCGGGGATCGAGGCGGAATCCAATTACTCGCTCCGCGACTAGTGGCCCGTATCAGCGAAACAATTAGTATCCGCGTTCTTTGTGGGGCGGCCAATGTTGGCGGCAGCCGCCCTTTGAGGCGGCTTCTGCTGACAGAGGAAAAGGCTGCCCGGAAGGCAAGCTGCCGCCAAAATTGGCCGTCCCACAGCGCAGTAACATACTAACGATTCGGCTGCGACATGCCACTAATTTCGACGGCGGCGGGCGGGCGGAAGAAAAGGCACGTCGACACGAATGTCGACGCGGCACGCCTGGAGGCGCGCGCTAGAGCGTTGATCGGCAGTTCGCGGGGCGAACATTATGGATTGGAATACCAGCTCATTCTGCCGATGAAGGATATATGGGATACCGTGGGCTCAATCCGCCGGCCACGGATGATGAGCAAAAACTAGCCGCGATTCACGATTTAGCTTTCGACGCGGTATTTGAGCTGAATTCCGGGGGACGGATTACCGCGTGGAGGCCGTCAGCCGAAAAGCTGTTCGGCTGGCCGGAGAGCGATGCGATCGGGCAGCATGTGGAATCGATCGTATCGCCAAAACATCGCGAAGTGTTTCTGTCGAGTCTTTTTCAAACCATCACCTTAGGATTGGCGCCGGACAAGCCGCTGCCGATGCGGGCGGTTCATCGCGACGGACGTAGATTCTCCACGGAGCTCTTTCTAAACATCCGTCAATCGGGCTCGGTAGCAGTTTTGGTCAGGGATCTCACGGATCGGGAACAATTTGCGAGCCTGTTGTCGGAGCGCACGAACCAAAGGGCGATTCTGAACTTCCTGGAGGAAGGATACGCGGAGCTGGATTTGGCGGGAAATTATCAATGGGTGAACGATGCGTATTGCAGGGTGTTCGGGCGCACGCGCGAAGAGGCTCTGGACCCGCACTACCAGCGAATTTCCCATTATCCCGTTTCCGTGGATTTGCGCGAGATTTTTAAGACGGTTTATAAGACCGGGGAACCCGTCCGCGCCTTTGAATTCGAATACCGGCCGGGCCACTTCTGCGAGTCGACGTTTTCGTTGAAGAGAGGGGAGAACGGGCAGCCCACGGGTTTTGTCACGCTGACGCGCAACATTACCGAGCGCAAGCGCCAGGAACAGGAACTTGCGAATGCGAAAAACGCGGCGGAATCCGCGAATCGAGCGAAGAGCGAGTTTCTGGCGAACATGAGCCATGAGATCCGCACACCGATGAACGGAATCATCGGCATGACGGAACTCGCCCTGTCGACCGAACTGGCCGCGGAACCGAGGGAATATCTGGGGATGGTCCGCTCCTCGGCGGAAGACCTGCTGGTCATTATTAATGACATTCTCGACTATTCCAAGATCGAGGCTGGAAAAATCGACTTAGATCGCATCCAGTTCAATTTAATCGAACTGATCGGCGATACGCTAAAGTGTCTGGCAATACCGGCTCATCGTAAGAGCCTCGAACTGTCGTTCCACGCCGATGAAAACGTGCCCGAACTGGTGATGGGCGATCCGGTGAGGCTGCGTCAAGTGCTGATGAATCTCGCCGGAAACGCAGTGAAGTTCACCGCTCAGGGCGAGGTGGTGGTCGATGTCACCCTGGAATCGCGAGAGGAAACGCACTGGACGGTGCACTTCACTGTGCGCGATACCGGTATCGGAGTTCCGCCGGAAGCTCAAAAGCGTTTGTTTCGGGCGTTTGAACAAGCCGACTGCTCGACCGCCCGCGAATATGGAGGAACCGGCCTGGGCCTGGCGATCTCGAAAAAAATTGTAGATCTGATGAGCGGTGAAATATGGATGGAAAGCACGGTCGAGGCAGGATCGGTGTTTCACTTTACGGCCAAGCTAGAGGTCGCCCAGTCGCGCCAAGAACCCTCAATTCCCCACATGGATCTAAGCGGGATTCCGGTGCTCATCATCGACGACAATGATACCAACCGGCGCATTCTCGTAAAGACTGTCGAGCGCTGGGGAATGGCTCCCGGGACGGCAGACTCAGGGTCGGCGGGATTGGCGAAGATTGAAGACGCCGCAGCCTCGGGACGGCCCTTCCAGCTGGTTCTACTCGATGAAGAGATGCCGGAGATGGGTGGCCTGGAGATGATTGAGCGGGTGCGGGGCATGTCCCACTTACGCGGCGTTACGATCCTGATGCTCACCTCTTCCGACCAGACGTCGAGCGCTGCGCGATGCCGTGAACTGGGCGTCGAGACGTACCTGGTGAAACCGGTCAAGCCCGCGGAATTGTTGTCGATGATACAGAAAGCGCTGGGAGCGGCGTTACCGGAGCGGAAGGCAACTCCAAAGAGCATTCCCGCCGCCGGTTACTCTTTGTCGATATTGGTTGCCGAAGATAATGTGGTCAATCAGAGACTGATTGTGGCGATTCTCCAGAAGATGGGACATCGTCCGGTGCTGGCGGTCAACGGATTTGAAGCTATCGCCAAAGCGAGTGAGACGGCCTTCGATTTAATCATGATGGATATTCAGATGCCTGGGATGGACGGATTTGAAGCTACACGGCGCCTTCGCAGCCAGCAGCAAATCACAGGAGTGCGCACGTCGATCATCGCAATGACGGCTTACGCGATGAGCGGCGACAGGGAACTCTGCATGAACGCGGGAATGGACGATTACGTCTCGAAGCCGGTAACTCTCGAAAGTATCGCGGGTGTTCTAGCACGTTATCACGCATCCGCAAGCTCGAACACGCCATAGTTCGACCGGTCAGTCCATTTTTTCCTGGTGGCTAATTATCCGTCGGCCTTTGCTCCAGGTGATCGATCACGATGATGGGCATGGGGCGCTTATGCAGCTCCAGTTTCAGGCCGAGTTGTTTTTCGATTGCCTCGAAAATACTCACGGCTCCGGTTGGTTCCGAGGCCAAAGGCACGGTGCCGCCTTCCGCCATACCGCCGCGGCCCCTCATCATGGCCGGGAAACGGTTGTACAAGAGCGAAAAGTCCCAGCCTCCTTCGATTTCCGTGGCATCCGAAACCGGCCAGGAAAGCTCCATCGCCATACCCTGCAAGCGGTCCGCGAATTGCGCCATGGTAATGTTCCGGCAGACGAAAAGCTGCGAACCCGGACCCGCATTGGGCGGCGCAGGCATATTCTTGCAGGAAGTGCGGCTGGAGGGGTCGGCCTTCTTCATCCTCGGCTTGGCTGCCATCAGGGTATAAGTGGATACCGGCCTCTCTTCCGTGTGATAGGTCATCTTGAAGCGATCCACGAGCAAGGCGCGCAGCATCGGCGCCAGCGCTTCATTGTCCATCGCCGGCGCCCCGGGTCCTCCGGACGGCGCGGTGGCCACGATGTCGAATCGTTCCGAGTTGGCCCAGTCGGGCAGGCCGGCCAGCCGGTCTCTACTGAAGAGGTTGCCGGTATTGAAAGCTCGATCGATCAGATTGCTTAGCACCATGTTCTCCGCACTGAACCGTCCTCCAGGCTGCATCCCCCATCTTCCCCCTCTTTCGTCGGAGCGGGAGGGCTTGATGCTGGCGACTTCGAATTCCGTGGGACGCGGCGCCGCCGGAAGAGCCTCCGCGACTCCCGGCGGATTGGGGCTGGGCTTCTGGTTTACGCTATCCACCACAATCACCGGCGTCGGGACCTGCCTCTCTTCGAGCTTCAGTCCCAGCTGTTTTTCGACCGCCGCGAAGATGGAGATCCGCTGGCCCTCCTCGATCATCATAGGCCCCCGGATATATGTGAATCTGAGGTCAAAGTTCCAATTGCCTTTTAGGCCGGTCTCGTCTAAAACCTGGTTCGGACCCACCTCCGCCCCCATCTCGCGCAGCCCCGCCGCGAACGCCGCCATGGTCATGTTGCGGCACATATAATGAATCGTCGCCCCCGGACCTAGATCGATTGATAGGATTCCATTGGGTCCTCCGGTCATGATCCTCATGGCGCTCTCCTTCGGCGGCCCGGACGCGGTTTCCGGACGGCACCCGGGTTCCTCCGTGCCGGTAGCTTCCCTGAGCTGCGGTTTCTTGCCGGCGGTCAGCGCATAGGTGGGCAGGGGCTTGGTTTCTTTGTGCACAACCAGTTGGAAGCGATCCGCTAGTAGAGACTGAAGCATCAGGTTCCGCGTTTCCTGCGGAGTATCGGCGGGAAGCTTGGCCAAGATGTCGAAACGGTCCATCTCCAGCCAACTGGGGCCGCCCAGCACCTTGTCGGGCGTGAAGCCGTAGGCGATTCGGACCAGATCCACCATGTTGGCGTTCTTCAGTTCGTAACGTCCGCCCCGTACGGGGCCGGTCCGCATGAACTGAATGGTGGTTTTGGCGCTGACGTGAACGTCCGCGATTTCAAACTTGGGAGTTGGATCCGGCGGCTGGCTAAGTGCCAGACACCCGGCGCAGTTCATCAGGAGGTACCACTTGATGGCTTTTTCCATGGGCACTATCCTCTGGTTCATCCAGCCGCATGCTGACAAATGGCGGCTTAGTATCAAGAATATGACGAAAGACCAGGGTTGCGCGTTGGCACTAGAACGCGACTTTGAAATGCTGGCCGCGATCGACCTTCCTGACCGGAACCGATGAAGACCATATTTCCAAGATTTCCACCGGCGCAGTCAGTCTTTGAATCACAGTCAATTTAGGCAGCCGGGTAGTACGGTAGTACGTTAGTCCTAATACTCCGGCGGAACTAGGTGTAAGACCCCTTAGATATCGGGGGAGAAATCCAATTGGCTTCTCTGCGAGGTGACTGGACAATGTGATTATGCATCCGGACTCAAAGGCTGTGTATTCAATTTCTCACTTCCGAGATTTGTCACTTCTCTTGATTAGAGTCATGCACCCGGGACGCTTTTCCTAAATCGTATGATCTCTTATCCTTCGCAAAAAATAACGCACTGGCAAATTGGATTCCTGATGTTAGCGGTCTGTGCGCTTGCTCCGTTGAGCCATGCACAACCGTTTCAAATCCAGGCGATTCTCCAGGCGGGGGCTTCGCAGGGCGCCGCTGCATTCGGGTCGGTTTGTTTGTCGACCACGGGTCCCAATCCCGCTCCGCCGGCGAACTGCAATTATGGATACGATTCCGGCTCCTCCAATTTGTCGAGTTTCAATTTCGTCAACGGACAATCCTCGGAATTCACACTCACTTATAAGAACAATGGTCAAATCGAATTGGATCTTTACGGCGCGGCTGGCTCTGGGAATACAAACAACGCCGACCAATTCACCAACCTCAAAACCGTCAAGGCAGACCCAGCCACTATCTGGACGCTGCCTGCGTCAGCGTTCTTCGCACAAGCGCTTCTCGCTGGCACGTCAGTTGCGGTATCGAACCTGACTCTTTCCGGAGTTCCCGGAGACGGATCGGCCAATAACGGCGCAATTACGGTCCTCAGCCCCTCGTCTTCGCAGACCAGTCTGACGATGCCGACGCTCACAGCGACAGGCCCCTCGGTCGCTTACGCCGGCGGCAACTATGTTTTCCAGGGCGATTCCAAGGGCGAATGGCAGCTTACGGGCTATATCACGATGACCGGCCTTCAGGCCTCGGGTGGACCGACTGGAAGCGACCTTGAGTTCGGCGTGGATTTTTCACAGTTTACCTATACCACTCCGGAGCCTGCGGCCTGGATGCTGATGCTCTTAGGACTCAGCGTGTTGCTGTACTCGAAATGGACAGGCTGCGGCGTTGCGCGGATTATGAGGTCCCGAAATGAATAGATTTATGAAGATGACTCTGATTCTGCTCCTCGCGCTTTCGTTCGCTCCGCTGACGCGGGCAGGACTGTTTCCAATCCAGGAAATTCTCCAATCGGGGACGGGTCAAGGGGCTGATCCCTTATTCGTTTTTACCGATACGGGTTCGACGTTTAACATTTCCGCCAGTCTGAATGCCACTGCCAATGGAAACGGAACATTTACCGTGACCTCCGGCAGCGGGTTTTTCAACTCCAATCCGATCGTTCTAATTCCAGGCGCCGGCATCAGCCCATCGGGTGCTTTTATCTATAACAATGTGCTTTACCCGGCTTCGACTCCACAGCTGGACGGCAACGGCTTGTTATTTCGCAACACCGTTACCGGGGCCGAACTCAATATCTGGGGAAACCCGAATGGGTCTTACTCCACTTATGTGGGAGTTGCGGCCGGCAACTACTCGCTCGAAAACAACAGTTCCACGATTACGCTGTCTCAGGCGACGCCCGAGCCGGGAACCTGGATGCTGATGGCGGCGGGACTCGGCATCATGGTGTTTTGGAGAGCCGCCCCTCCTTGGGTAGGTGGAAAAAATGGACGCGCGGGGCGAAGATCACGGGAGCCGGCTGCATGATCCTTGGATTCGGGAAGAGCCACAAGTTTAATTACGAGCGCTGGCTGACCAGCATGATGCTCGAAGACGGGCGTTGGGTGGCGGGAACTTTCTGGAAGCGGATCGTGGTGTTTATGCTGATCGGTTTGGGCGCAGCGGCGGCCTATAATCGCTGGAGTCCCCAGGAATACGTCTCACGCGCAACGGTCCGCTTCATTCCGCCCCGAGTCGCGGATGCTTACGCTTCCTCGAAAGAGTCCATGCAGATCGAGCAGCGGATTTTCGCGGTGACACAGCAGGCCACCAGCCGCTTGACGGCCGCGCAGATGATTGAATCCTTCGGCCTTTATCCGCAGCGGCGCCGGTTCTATCCGATCGCCGATCTGGTTCCCGAATTTCAGAAGCGCCTGCGGTTCACGAAGGTCGCCACCGAGGAATCGGCCAAGGGAATCCCGTCCATCATGATTTCCTTCAGCGACGCCAGCTCTGAAAAGGCCCAGAAGGTGGTTCAGCGAATCGTGGAATTAGTGTACGAAGAAAACCGCCGCTACCGCAGCGACGAGTCGCTGGGAACCAGTGATTTTCTGGACCAGGAGATTAAAACGGTTACCGCTCACATTCAAGAGATCGAAGACCAGCTCTCCAAGCTGCCGACCCCCGGCGGAGAGGACAAGGAATACCGCAACATTTTGAAGGTCGAAAATCTTTATTCCAGGGAGCGCCGCGTCACGGAGATTGAGCATGACATGGCCTCAGTCCAAACCGAAAGGAATCTGCACAAAAGCCTGGTATCGGACTTGGAGGCGGGACTTCGCCGTACTTTGGATAAGGGTGCTGGATCGACGCCTGCGGCGACCGCCGAAGCCAATCGCCTCCGGGCAAGCCTCGCAGCCGCGGAACTGAATTATGAGAACATGCGTAACCGCTACAGCCCAAACTATCCCGGAATGGCGTCGGCTCAGGAAACGGTAAACACGCTGAGAAGCCAGTTGGCCAATCAGCTTCAGCAGGACGCCCAGGCGGAGCATGAACGCGACCTGATTGCCATTCGGGAGCCGTTAAGCCGCGCGCGCGCCGAATTAGCCGGATACGAGGAGACTCTGCAAAACCAGCTCAAGGAAAAAGCCTCACTGTTGACCGAAATTGCCAATCTTCGCTCACAGTTCGTTGTAGGATCCGATATTGAAAATTCCCGCCTCCAGCTGATGCGGGAATATGAGGCGGCAAAGACCCAATACGCCGAGCTTTCCCGCCGCCAGCATGAATCTCATTTGGCTTCCGATGTGGAGCGCCATGGCCGCGGTGAAACGGCGGAACTGGTGGAACCGCCTACGCTGCCCTCGCGTGCCGAAATGCCCACCGAGCTTATCGTGCTGTCGGAAGGCGGATTGTTCGGGTGTGTGCTGGGTTACGCAGCTGCACTCCTCAGCTTTTTCGCGGCGCCCAAGGTGCGGACACCTCGTCACATCGCCCTGTTCTGCGACTCTCCGGTGCTGGTCACTCTGCCCGCGCGCAAACTTCGGTCGCGCCCCGCCAGAATCCTGGGTCACTTGGCTCGCTCGACGATGATGCTCCTGCCGATAATTCTATTGTCCGGGTGTGGACGGTTCGGCAATCGGATCGAATTCGAGCTTTCCTCGGCGAACGCCGCCTTGAAGGCCGGAGAGTATCGTACGGCGGAAATCCGATTCCGTAAAGCCATCCAACTCAATCCCCGCAATGGGGAGGGATACGCAGGCATGGCGTCGGTGTGCCGCCAGACCGGCAATTCGGCGTGCGCGTTCGAGCAACTCATCCGTGCCGTGGAACTTCTGCCGAACCGCGCCGATTTGGCTGAGCAGCTGGCCGATCTTACCTGCCACATCTACTTTGCCGACCCGGGGCGTCCCATATCCTTATTACGGGAGATGGAAGCGCGGGCGAATAACCTTATGAAAAAATGGCCGGCGCGTCCGATCGGTTATCGTGTAGCCGGTCAAGTGCTCTTCGAACGGCACCGCACCGACGAGGCAATCGATCTGATGAAAGATGCGCTAGGACGCATTGAAGACGGCGACCTCCGAACACAGCTCGCCTCGTTCTACTTCCAGAAAGAAGACTATAAGGAGGCTGAGCAACAGCTTCGCCACACGATTCAGGTCAATCCCGCCTACATACCCGCGTTCGATCTGCTCTATCTGCAACTGATGGAGCGGGGAGACGTGGCCGCCGCGCAAAAGGTGCTGGAGGAAAAGCTGCGATGCAATCACAACCTGGAGAGCGCGCTCCAACTGGCCGCCCACCACGATGCCCGCGGGGCGCGTCATCTCGCCGCGGATTTGCTGGAAAAATCAAGTCGTGAATTTGCAGGACGTCCCGAGGCGTTCGCCAGGATCGGCGACTTCTGGCTCCATCGCGGAGAGTTTGCCAGCGCGCGGCGCTGGTATCAGGAAGGCTTGAACAGAAACGCCGGCGAGCGCGGCCTCTATACAGGGCGTTTGGCGGAAGTATTCCTGGCCGAGAAAGATCCTCGTGCGGCTCAGGCTCTGGTGAGTCAGGAGCTTGCCCAATACCCGAAAGATCCGTTCCTACGCGCCTATCACGCGGCCCTTGGACTGGACAATCAATCAATCTCAGAACGGCGCAAAATTCAAGCGGAGCTCGAATCCGTGCTGACGAAGATGCCCAATAGCCCCTTCGTGCGTTTGCACCTGGGGCGCGCTTATCTTTTGAACGGCGATCTGATTCGGGCGGGGGAATTTTTCCGTAATGCGGTCTCCCTGGATCCGAATTACGCTCCCGGGTGGTTGGCATTGGCCGAGGTGGAACTGCACACCGGCAATTCCACCCAGGCCCAGGAACATCTTCAGATGCTCCTGCGCAGAACACCCAATTATGCGCCGGCGCGCCTGTTGTTAGCCAAGGCCAGCCTGGAACAAAACAAACCGGCCGACGCCGAGCGCGCTCTGACTGCGCTGCTGGCCGACGATCCAGGCAACACGGACGTCATGATAGCGCTCGCGCGAGCGAAGATCGTCCTGGGACAACCTGACGCGGCCATGCGACTTCTCGAGCGGTCCGCGACGCTGAGCCCCCAGGACCCGCTGCCGGTCTTGCTCAAAGCGCGTCTCGATGTGCAAAACGGTCGGACAACTCTAGCCCTCGAAAACTTGCGTGCCGCGCAGAAGCGCATGGGCGATGCGCCTCAAGTCGCATCAATGATCGGCTCGGTAGCTCTGCTCGCGGCGCAACCCGCGGTGGCTCTCGGGCAATTTGAAGCGCTGGTGAAGAGGGATGGCGACAATCTCCAGTACCGGCTGGGCTACGCCACCAGTCTCGCGCTTTCAAAGAAAACCGCCCAGGCCGCCGAACAGTTCGAGTTCGTGCAGAAACGAGCCGGCGGCGATCCGCGGCCCTGGCTGCTCTACGGCGCCATGATGTCCTCTGCCGGGAATGTCTCCGCTGCGGTGACGGCCTACCGGGAGGTGTTGAAGCGCGACTCCAAGAATCCATTCGCGCTCAACAATCTAGCCTCCCTTCTGGCCCACCGTGGGGAAGATATGGATCGGGCGCTGGCCATGGCCGAGGAGGCGCAACACGTTCTCCCTGGCAGCCGTGAGACCAATGGGACCTTGGCCTACGTTTACATCTGCAAAGGCATGAAGCGTAACGCTGCTGCAACCCTGGAGCAGTTGGCCGCCCTTCTCCCTGCCAGTCAACAGGGACATACTCTCGCGTTACTCGAGCAGATTCAGCATGGCGACCTGCAGAGCGTCCGCAGAGAGATGGAGCGGGAGGACGTCATCAATTAACCGGGGGTGAACACCCTACGGGGAATCCGTCATTTCACCTATTCCCAGGCCTACTGTAATTTGTCGCGACTGACGAAAGAAAATAGAACGCAATGGTTGTCCGTGCCAAGTTCCGGTTGCCCACTTTAGAACCTCTGCGAGTCTTGGGCGAGCGGCTCGGAATGCCCGTCTTTCGTCCGCAGAGAGTCACCGAACGCATAGCAACTGAACAACTTAATGGACTCAGATCAGAGCAGGCCTCCCTTCTGCGGCTAGCCGAGCAACTGGATTCGGCGCTTGTTGAGCCTTCAGTCGCCGCTTCTCCCCAGCCCGTCGAAATGGCGCCTATCGAATTTATCCCCATCGATGCGTTAGTTCCGACCAACGGGCATGTCCCTGAGTCAAGCCGGGGAGTGCCGGCGCCAAAACCTCGTCTTGGGCTCGAAGGCCGCAGAGTCGCAGCGATCGGGTTCGGCCGCAAGGGTGTCGCCAGCCTGGCAGCATGTATGACGGAGCAGAAGGCGCGGGTTGAGTTTTTGCCGCGCGGCGGCTATCAAGACGGTGAATTTGACCTCCTGCTGATCAACACCGGATCGAACGCAACTTTCAGAAAAGAGCATGCGTATTACACGCAATTGCTTCGATCAGGCATCCCTGCGATTTTCATGGGAGGCCGTTCCGTCTTCACCGCCGTGCGGGACATCGGAGGAACGCATGGTTGGGATTTTGTGCCGACGCCTTTTCATATGGGTGAACTGGCGTGGCGGGCGGTGAATCTGCTCGCGCGGCCCAGTGAAGGCGGAATCTTCCACCTGCCGCAGCCAACCGGGGCGGCCCGGCAAGATACCTTGGTGCGTACAGCGGAGGAATCGGCGACTGAACCCGAGGCCGCGGCGCAGCTCGACTACGTCGAGGAGTGCGAAGCGCCCACGGGCGACGGCCCTTTCAGACTGCTGGATCCGTCCAGGCAGGGGGAATATCTCGAACAGTTCCGCCATCTCCGGACCCAGCTCATGCTGCACCGCGGGCGCTTTGATGACGAACAAAATTTTCGAATCGTCTGTGTCATGAGCACAAATAAAGGCGAGGGCAAGACCTTCACCGCATCCAATCTCGCCACGGTGCTCGCGGTTGCCGGGACCGCGAGGGTTCTACTCATAGATTCGGACCCTGAAGGTCCGCCGATGACGCCGGGCCTTCCACTCGCCGATGGGACAGGATTGGTCTATGCCCTTGCCGAACCAGTAGATTGGCCGCGGGCAGTAACGAGAATAAAGGGTACGCAGCTGTACATAATGGCGCGCGGCGATTCCCGGCCGGGTGACCATCTGGATTTCGGCCCGCTCCAGGCATTGTTGGACGCGATGCGTCCTCACTTTGAGTGGATCGTGCTCGATGGGGCGGCGTTTGCCAGTTGTCCGGACGCCCAGTGGCTCTCGGCCTCAACTGATGGCACCCTGCTGGTGGTTCGAGAAAATGCGTCCAGCTTCGGCTCCGTTCAGGCGTCCCTCGCGAGCATCCATCCAGAAAAGCTCATCGGCATCGTTTTCAACAGCTAGTGGCCCGTTGTGGGGCGGCCAATGTTGGCGGCAGCCGCCCTTTGAGGCGGCTTCTGCTGACGGAGGAAAAGCCTGCCCGGAAGGCAGGCTGCCGCCAAAATTGGCCGCCCCACAGCGCAGCAACATACTAACGATTCGGCCGCGACATTTTCGCCCAGCGCCATGCCGTGAGGGGCAGGTCGGGGACCCGCCCTACCAGTGCGATGACGGTGGCTCACGTTCTATTTAAGGAGACTGTCGTAGAGAAGCTGCGCGGGTTTCGCCTCGCCGCTAACATCGGCGACGGTGATCGCCAGGATGCGGATCTTATCGTTATCAGGAAGCGTTATTGCTGTTGCGCCGGCGGCCTCGATCGAATAAGCGAACAGGTAGGAGTAGCTGTAAAGAGCGTTGGCGCCGTCAGCGTTGTGGTGATGCGACGCGAACCAGGCGAGGTCGGCGCGCTTGATGAATCCGGGCGTGATGCCGGTGAGCTCGCCAAACGGTTCGACGCGGGTTCGAGGGACTTGCCCGGGCGCTGGAGCGGGCGCGCCCGGGAAGGCGGGTACTTCGGAGGTTTTTGGCTTCCACGTGCGATTGTCCCACTGGCCGATGTAGCCTCCCCAATCCTGGATGTTCAGGTCCGCGGAGTGGTCGCCCGCACGAAAGGTTGCGATCTGGTCTCCGCCGGTGGAGGCGGCGAGGATGTACACGCGATTGAATTTTCCGGAGGGCAAAGCGATGGATTGGCCTTTGGCGACGACGGCATTGGCCTCGGCCGCGGGCGCTAATTTAAACACGATCCCGTCATAAGAGATGTTGGCGGGCAGCATTTCGGCGGGCAGGTTGAAGGCGCTCGAGGATTTGGTTCCGTCGGTGGTCGCTGTGGCGGCGTCGTATTTCAGGGCGACGGATTGCGATTTTGGCTGGGCGAGTTTGGTCGAAGATGCGGCCAACTTGAGCGCGAAGGTGCGGGGCTCAAAGGGCGTGAAGTTCGTTACCAGCGCGCCGTTGGCGAGGGTCGCGGAGCCGAGAGGCTCCTCCTGCCCATCGACTTCGCGCGCGGAGGCGATGGGGCCGGCGAAGGCGAATCGCACGTTTTGCGCGGCGTTGCCGTCCATCTCCACCGCGCGAAGGATCAGTTCATCGCTCGACTCGGCTTTCTTGAGAGCGAGAATCCGCACGCGGGGGTTGTTGACGCTCACGAGTGAAAACGTCTTGCCCAGGGAACCCACGTATTTGGTGGTTTCGAAGGCGATCAGGGGTTGATTGAGGCGTTCGGCTTGCCAGTCCGCGGGTTGCTTGCCGGGATGGCCGGCCAAGCCGTAGGCGAATTCGTGATGACCCCAATCGTTGCTCGCCTGATAGGTGTACTGGTTGCGGACTCCGGGAGAATAAATCAGCGTCAGACGCAGCGTCTGGTCGTCGGGCTTGTCGGATCCGTTCTTCGAATCGGTGAGAATGGTGGTTCCGAACTGGCCGGACTTATCGGTCAGATCGATCCATTGATGGGATGCGACTTCGAATTTTCTCTCGTCGTTGTTGCTACGCTTGATCGTCCCGATGTCCCAGTTGTAGGTGGCTTCCGGGTTGGAGGCGGCTAGAGGAAACGTGGCTTTTAGGGCCGTTTCGCCGATTTTCCAGTCAATAGAGTTGAGGATCTCAACGCGGTTGCCGCCATCGCCCGCGGAGAGGCGGATGGTCTGAACGAACTTGGAGCCTTCGGTTTCGCGGGAGATTTCGATAGCGGCTCGCGCGGCGCCATCTTCAACGATCCGGATTTTCGCGGGTCCGCTTACGAATGCGCGTGACGCTTTTTTCTGATCGTCCCAATCCATGTTCCAGGCGGGCCATTGGACGGGCTTTTCGTATTGGAAGGCGAGGCGCATCGGCGCGGAGAGCAATTCTTTGTTGAGAGATTTGTCGAAGATGCTGGCAATATCGCCAGACTGATCGACGTTTACGCTATACCGGGCGTTGGCCACCGACATCGACGAAACCTTGAACCCGCTTGGCATCGCCGATTCCGCGGGCTGCACGTCGTAAACCGCGTAGCCTGCCGATGGCGCTTTCGCAACGAAAATCACCTTGCCGTTCGATAATTGGGACGCGACTTCTTTGCCGTCAGGACCGGTCACCCGAACCGCCTTCGGCATCCCGCCGGGGAACGATACTTGGGCTTCCACGATATCCTCGCGTGCCATCGCCAAAGGATTGTAGACCACCACCGGCACTCCCCTGGTCTGCGTGTTGAGGGCCCCGGAAACGGCTTCGGTCGCGTCGGACAGCACCTCAGCGAACTGATTCATCGCGATGACGTCGTCGTTCCAGGAATATTCGTAGGCCTTGGGCGTGGCGGTTCCGGCCATGATGTCGTGAAAATGGCCGCCCATTACCAGCGTCCAGGCGTCGTTCAAGCGCTGCTGCGGATAAGTTCGCGCGCCGAGCCACGCCGCGGCGACCGATGCTTTTTCCGCTGCATCGGCCAGTAACTCGTTCTCGCGATTCCAGCGTTTGTGAATGGTCTGCGAGGTAAGTGATCCGGCGGAGTGGTTGATCAGCTCCAGATCGCCTTTATAGGTCGGCAGACGACTAAGCGAGCAGCACGCGATCATGTCCTTGAAGAGTTGATCGGCGTTGGACCACCGCACCTTCAAAGGACCGTCGCCGTACTGCATGGAAGGTCCGGTTGGAACAGGTGCGGGCTCGGGAGCAGAGCCACCGCGTCCGCGGCCGAAACGAGGCTGCGGCGGGGCGTCCACGCTCTTGGTGATGATATCTTCCATGACGCGCACCGAGTCGGGCTGAGGCGAGCCGCCCACATCGCCGGTGCCGACGTAGTGATAATCGGCAAAGATTCCGGTAGCCTGGCCGTCGATCTGCACGCGCTTGGGCCAATCCTCGGGAGGGCCGCCGCGCCCGCCCCGTCCACCGCGGCCTGCCGGGGCGTTCGGATCGGGAGGAGGCGGAGTTTTGCTCAGATCGTAGGTCACGCTGGAGCTGTAGCTCAGCGGATTCAGCGCGGCGATCACGGACTTGCCGTCCGGCCCGATCCAGAAGCCTACATTGAACGGAATTCCTTCCGGCGTTTTCTCGACAGAGTCCGGACCGCCGACGTGGGGCGCCGGCTGCCAGTTGGCCGATAATTTCTGAGTGGAAAAGCCCTTGATTCCAGCGTGGGCAAGGATGGTGGGCAGCGATGCCGGGAATCCGAAGCAGTCCGGCAGCATGTATTCGGCGCTGGATTTGCCGAACTCGCGCTGGAACCATTTATTGCCGTACAAAATTTCGCGCAGAATCGCCTCCGCGCTGGGCGCGTTGACGTCGCCTTCCTCCATGGACGACCCGGCGGGAAACCAGCGACCGCTATCGACGTACTGCTTCACCTTGGCGTAGTCGTGCGGATAATACTCCTTCATCATCCGGTAGCGATTGGCGCCGGTGAAGTTGAAAATGTAGTGCGGATATTTTTCGAGGAGCGCAAAGTTATCGAGCATGGTGTGGGGCAGATACTGGCCAATGGTGGTGGGGTAGTCCCAATTCCATTCGGTATCGAGGTGGGCGTATCCGACTACGTAGAGGGTCGGAGTTTTATTCAAGTCCGGAGCGTCGGCCCCCTGGAGCATCATCAGACAAAGAGGAAGGAGGAGGAACAGGCGTCTCATGGGTACATTCTAGATCAAGCCATGGATAATCAGCCCTGGTGAGAGAAAGGCGAGGACTACTGATAGAATGATGCGTATGTTTCGGCCGCTGGTACCGTCGCTGCTTGTCGTTGTTCTCTGCGGGCAGGAGAAGCCGGCTCGGCTGACATTTGAAGTGGCGTCCATCAAGCCCTTTAAACCTGCCGCCGGAGGGCGCGGTGGCGGAGGAATCAAACCGAAGGCGGCCGGCCAAGGTTACGACGCGGTGGGAGTGCCGGTGCGGCTGATGATCAGCTTAATGTACAGGATGCCGATGCAGCACATCACCGGCGGCCCGGGCTGGCTCGATAGCGACCTGTGGACCGTGGATGCCAAGGCGGACCGCGCGTACAACGCGGACGATCTGCACACGATGTTTCAGAATCTGCTGGCCGACGAGTTTAAGCTGAAATTCCACAAGGACATCAAAGAAGGTCCGGTGTATGCGCTGAGGGTTGAGAAGTCGGGATCAAAGATGAAGGTCAACGACAGTCCGCAGGATTATGAGATTCCGATCCTAGGCGGCCCAGGGGGGGCACCATCGGGAAGAGGGTTCCCATGGAATATCTCTGCTATCGGCTGGAGCAGATCCTTCGGAACGACGATCGGCCGGTGATCGACAAGACGGGACTAACCGGTTATTACGACTTCACGCTGACCTTTCTGCCGGATTTACCGCCGGGTTTCGATAAGGCGAACCTGCCGCCGGAACTCCTGGATCGCCCGAATATCTTCGACGCGCTGCGACAGCAACTGGGGCTGAAACTCGAGCCACAGAAAGGACCGGTGACTTACTTCGTGATCGATTCGGTGGAGAAGCCGGAGGGGAATTAAGCAGTCAAAAGGGCGACCAGGGCGCGCAATCGACACGCTGTGGCGCGATCTGGCTCTTCACTATAGGGAACCGCCTGCGGGATCCGGATAGGGCAAATCGCGAACTTTGACCGAATTTTTCTTCATTCCATTAGAACTCGTATATAATCCACACATGCAAGGAATACCCTGGAGCAAAAAAGCGTTCGGCTCGCTGTTGCTCATCTCAGCCTGCTTAAAGGGAGGACAAGAAGTGCAATCTTCGCAACCAGAAAAGTCGAAGCCGCC
Organism: Bryobacterales bacterium; assembly: GCA_963698105.1. Classification (GTDB taxonomy): domain Bacteria; phylum Acidobacteriota; class Terriglobia; order Bryobacterales; family Bryobacteraceae; genus Palsa-187. Next base: position 237,922 of record CAVOPN010000009.1, on the reverse strand, counting down.
GGTCAACATCGAGCAGCGCGGGCGCATCCTTGGAATCGGCGGTGTCTTCTTCAAATCCGCGAATCGCGACCAGATGCGCGAATGGTATTCGAAGCATCTTGGACTTGCTGACAAAGGCCACGGCGTGATGCTTCCCTGGCGCGAACACGACGACCCGCAAAAAGAACACGTTACAGTTTGGACTGTTTTTCCCGCCTCCACTGACTATATCCCAGCGACGCAGCCATTTATGGTCAACTACATTGTCGACGATCTGGATGCTTTGCTCGACCGCTTAAAACAAGAGGGAGTGAAGATTGACCCCAAACGAATGAATGAATCCTACGGTAGCTTTGCCTGGATCTATGACCAGGATGGGAATAAGATTGAGCTCTGGCAGCCGCCGTCCGCAAAGCCTTAAAACCTCCCGCTGCTCTAACCAATCGGTTTTCTGTAGCTGCGCTTCCGAAGTGCCCATCAGTCGGTAACTGTTTCCGGACCACCTGCCTAATCATTGTCCAGACCGGCGACTGAGATTAGCCACAATCCGCTGGCTGCGGTCTTGAGATAAACTTCTAACTAAGAACCGGAGATTATGCGTCGCGATACGGTGCCTGTTTCGGCGTTCGCAGCACTCTTTTTAGTAGCGGACGGGTTCGCTTTGGCCTTTGCGCAATCCCCGCAACTAGTTCAACAGCGCGAGGCGCAGCAGCGCGCGGAACGGCAGCGTCAAGCCGCACAACAACGAGAGGCCGGAGAGCGCCTGGAGCAAACCCGTAGTGCGCAAAAGCTGGCCGACTCACAACGCGATGTTCAGGAACGGATCGCGCGGCGTCAGCGCGAGGAGCAACGTGAAGCCGAGGAAAGCATGGCGCGGCAGCGACGCGCCAGTTCCCTCGCCGAGCAACAACGCGAAGCGCAGGAACAGGCAGCCCTTCTGGCGCAGCGTCGTGCCCAAGCCCAGCAGCAAACTCAGCCTCAGCAATCCGAGCAAATCCAGGGACATCCCGCGGAAACTCGCATAGAGTCGCCGGAGACAGTAGAGCAACCTGAACGGCCAACCAAACCTGCACACTTATCTCCTGCCCTCCTCGCCTTCGTCGGAAGTTGTGTCCTGGCCGGATTCTCTCTGTTCATGCTGGGCAGGATCATTCGTCAACGATTCACGCAACGCCACCGAACCTAAAATTTTCCGGCGCGCGTCGCGACGGCGGCAGAGTGGCCAGCGTCGAGGTCGCCGGGGACTTCGCCTCTCATCCAGGACGGTGCAAGGGCGCGAGACTACGTTGGACCGTCGGGCGCCTCTAAAAATCCTCTCGAAACAGTAGTGTGTTGGCAGGAATCTAGTCTGCGATGCGCTTGGTCACCCTGATTGCAGTGTGTGTGATGTGGCCGTCGGCCGGCTTCGCCCAGGATCAGACGCCGCCCTCTGCTTCTCCAGTTCCTGTGACACCTGCCGATGCGGACCGGCCGGTTTCCTGGAAGCGTGTGGTGCCCAACATTCTGAGCGACCAGAGGCGAATCTGGACTTTCCCCGCGACGCTGGTGGAAGGACACCACTGGATTCCCACCGCGGTCGTGCTGGGAACCACCGCCGGGCTCATTGCGCTCGACCCCGTGGAGGCTGGATATTTCCGCCGGACTGCGGCGTTTCATGGATTCAACAGCGCGTTTCCAAGTACGGGCACCCTGACCGGTATCATTGTGGCTCCTGCGGCTTTCTATGGCGTGGGACTGATCCGCAAAGACCCGAAAATGCAGAAAACGGCTCTTCTTTCGGCCGAGGCTCTGGCCGACGCCGAGATTGTCGCCACGGTTATTAAGGAAGCGACGAATCGCATCCGTCCGATCACTGTTTCGAAAAACGGCAATTTCTCGGACAGCTTCTTTGAAGGTCCCCCGCGCCTGAACAGTCCCAGCTTTCCCTCCGGCCACGCCATCACCGCCTTCGCGGTCGCCACGGTAGTCTCCCGGCGCTATGGAAACCATAAATGGGTTCCCTACGCGGCCTATGGCACCGCAGCCGTGATTGCATTTTCCCGTTTGACGCTCTCCGCCCATTTTACGTCGGACGTCTTCATGGGCGCCGTTCTGGGCTATACCATCAGTCGCTTCGTCGTCCTGCCGCCTCCTCCGGGCGGCTAAAGCCTTTCCTGTCTGATGGCCGACGTACTGCGATCAGTACTCTTGATAGCTTGGGCCAGTACATTTCAGGTTTAGGTCTATCGTGAGCATCTGAGGCGGGATAGTATTCTGACCACGCAACATCTTTCCAACGTGAGAAAAGAGATGTCCAATGTCGCATCCCGTTAAAGAGCCGATCCCTTGTGTTCCTTATCCGCCCTATTCGCCGACTCAAGGCCACATGGGGAGCCTGATGGAAACGCAAGAAGAAGAACTCCGCTTGATCGCACAGGAATTGCACGACGATTTGGGACAGCGCCTGGCGCTTTTCCAGATACAAATCGACCGACTCGAACACAGATGCGAATCGCCCGCCATTGTCAACGGTTTAAGAACATTACGGGAATCTGTGGAAGAAATGGATCGAGACATTCATCGGATCTGCCACCGGCTTTACCCGGTAGTCCTCGATCAGCTTGGGCTAACCGTGGCGCTGGAGTCGTTTTGTCGGGAATTTTCCACATGTAGCGGCGTTCGGACGACGTTTATTCATGAGAATCTGCCGAGACACCTGGCTAAGGACGTTTCTTTATGTCTTTACCGTCTTGTGCAAGAAGCGCTGCACAATGTCTCGAAACATTCCGGGGCAAGACGAGCGACTGTAATTCTGCGAGGTTCGATAAACACGATTGAGGTCCTGGTTGAAGACTTGGGCAGTGGCTTTCATCCTAACGCTCTAGAAGCGCGGCGGGGACTGGGTCTAGCGAATATGGAACAACGCGTTCTAAGTATCGGCGGCCGGTATATTCTCCGTTCCACTCCAGGCGCGGGAACAGTGGTTAGAGCCATCCTTCCCCGGTCGGCCTGACAACCGTCGTTGGACGATCGATAGCCTCACCTATCGAGCGAAACATTCTCAAGAAATGCCGACTGAGAGTGTTTCTCAATCCCGTCTCCGATGCGTCATCGCATTAACTTCGTATCGGATGATTGCCTCGACTACGCCTTGGTAAGATTAAAAATACTCGGAAAGCGGGAGCGAGGAGCATGATATGCACGACGTTAAGAAGCGCCCATTGTTCGTTTTTGAGATGGCAAACAACCACATGGGTGACGTGGAACATGGCATCCGCATCATTCAGGAACTTAAGGGGGTTTCGGAAGGTTTTCCGTTCGCGTTCTGTGTGAAGCTGCAGTATCGCGACATCGACACCTGCATTCACCCCGACTATCAGGGGCGGTACGACTTGAAATATGTGAAGCGCTTCTCGGAAACGCGCCTCAGCTGGGAACAGTACAAGCAGATCAAAGACGCGATCGTCGATGCCGGATTTCTTTCGATGTGCACGCCGTGGGATGAGCTATCCGTGGATATGATCGTCGAGCATGGCTTCGATTTCATGAAAGTGCCTAGCTGCTACATGTCGGACTGGCCGCTGCTGGAGCGTATTGCAAAGTACGATCTGCCGATTGTCGCCTCGACCGCGGGAGAGCCTTTGGAAGAAATCGATCGGGTGGTGAGCTTCTTCCGGCACCGTAACAAATCGCTGGCGATCATGCATTGCGTGGGCGAATACCCGTCGCCTGACGATCACCTGCATCTCAGTCAAATCCCTTTATTGAAGCAGCGTTATCCGGAACTTGAGATCGGTTATTCGACTCACGAGCGGCCGGATAATTTTGAGGCTGTCGCGATCGCAATCGCGCTGGGGGCCACACTGTTCGAGAAACACACCGCGGTTGCTACTGAAAAGTATACAGTCAACGCGTACAGCGCCACTCCTGACCAGGTCCGGCAATGGTTGCAGTCCGCGGCGAACGCGCTCGCGATGATCGGCAAGATGGGTACGCGATATCCCGCTCCTGCCGGCGAAGCACAGGCTCTGCGGGATCTGGCACGCGGAGTATTTGTGAAGAAGCCGGTCACCGCGGGAGAGGTGCTGAAGCCGGAGAATCTTTTCTACGCAATGCCCAACGTCCCCGGTCAACTGGTGGCGCAGAATGTTTCGAAGTACACCGAATACCTGGCCAAGGGTCCTATTGCGGCTGGCGCTCCCGTGATGGAGGCAAACGTAACCCGCAACGAGCGGCGGCAAAAGATTCTCGACATCGTCCGGGATGTAAAGGCGCTGATTAGGAAGAGCAAAGTGCCGGTGCCTGGACAATGTGAACTTGAAATTTCACACCACTATGGTATCGACAGGTTCCGAGAGAACGGACTGACTGCCATCACGGTTGTGAACCGGGACTACTGCAAGCGGCTTATGGTCGTGTTGCCGGGCCAAAAACATCCCGAGCAATGGCACAATCACAAAGATGAGACCTACCACATACTGCATGGTGACGTGACCGTGGATTTGGACGGTAAGACGACGAAGCACAAATCCAACGACATCGTTACCATTTCTCGCGGAATTAAGCATTCATTCTGGACAGCGAATGGAGCGGTAATTGAGGAAGTCTCCTCAGCTTATGCGCAAGCGGATTCCTGGTACACCGATGAGGCGATCATGACCAATCCCAATCGAAAGACGTACGTGACCTATTGGATAGAGTAAATGCGGACGATCATCTGGGATGTGGACGACGTCTTGAACGATTTGATGTATCAGTGGTTCACGCAAGGTTGGAGGCAGGAACATCCGGCTTCGACAGGCGATTATGGCGAGTTGAGCGAAAATCCTCCACACGTCTCACTGGGCACGACCCGTGAAGAGTATTTTGCATCCATGGATGCGTTTCGCAAAACGTCGGCGGCCGTAAATCTCACCCCGAATGACGAAGTCCTTCGGTGGTTTACGGCACATGGAGGGAAGTTTCGTCACGTCGCGCTCACCTCGCGTCCATTGGAAACGGCGCCCGAGGTCGCAGCCTGGGTCATGCGGCATTTCGGGTCATGGATCCGATGTTTTGGCTGTGTTCCGACGCGTCTGCCGGAAGACGTTCCAAGGTACGACCAAGGCAAGGGAGACTTTCTTCGCTGGTTTGGCAAGGGCGACGTACTAATCGATGACGCTCCCCAGAATGTGAAGGAAGCGGCCGAGATTGGAATGAAGGCTCTCGCGTGGCCTCAACCGTGGAACGATTCACAGCTTACGACCACCGAGATTCTTCAGACGCTTACTGATATGGCAGATTGCCTTGATTAAACTATCCGACTACGTCACACAATTTCTAGCGAATCGCAAGCTCAAGCACGTATTCATGTTGACTGGCGGTGGTTGCATGCACCTGGTGGACTCCTTCGGCCGTCAGCAAGGAATGGAGTATGTTTGCTGTCTGCATGAGCAGGCAGTTGCCTATGCGACGCAAGCCTATGCGGAATTTACGAGTGACCTGAGCGCTGCCCTGGTCACAACCGGGCCAGGCGGCACTAATACTGTGAGCGGTCTGGCTGCGGCGTGGCTGGATTCGACAGCGTGTCTCTTTCTTTCGGGGCAGGTGAAGCGATCCGACCTTATGACAGGCCGAGGGGTACGATCGATGGGACCGCAAGAGGTCGACATCATTGCTGTCGTATCTCCCCTAACCAAGTACGCCAAGACCTTGATAGAGCCGAACGAGGTCCGTTATGAACTGGAGAAAGCCGTGCACCTTGCGACGACGGGCCGGCGCGGTCCCGTCTGGCTCGACTTTCCGCTCGATGTACAGGCGACGGAGGTGGACGAGAACAGCCTGCGCGGGTTCTCACCCGAACAGCTTGCGGATCCTGGCAAAGAAATTAAGCAAGCGGCCGCCGTTGCCATAGGAATGCTCAATCGGGCCGAGCGGCCGGTGTTGTTTGTCGGCAATGGGGCGCGGCAGGCCCATCTGGAGGGGCTGGTGGAGGAGGTGGTGAACCTCCTGAAGATTCCAACGTTGCTGACCTGGAAATCGATGGATATGCTGCCGGAAAACCATCCGTTTTTCGCCGGCCGTCCTGGATCGGTTGCGTCTAGAGGAAGTAATTTCACTCAACAGAATGCCGATTGGATCATGGTTTTAGGTGCGCGGCTGGACATGCCTCAGATTGCGTTCAGTCATCGGAATTTCGCCCGCGCCGCCCGGAAAGTGCTGGTCGACGTGGATGCCAATGAAATCGCCAAGTTCGACATGTCCATTGATGTGCCCGTGTGCGCTGATGCGGCGGACTTTCTGCGGGAGTTGCTTGATCAATTGAAAGAGGCCACGCTGCCCGATGCATCGGCGTGGCTCAAGAAAGCCAAGGAATGGTTGGCAAAGTACCCAGTGGTGTTGCCAGAGTACCGGGAGGAGGATGATGGAGTCGTCAATCCCTACGTTCTCGTAGATGAGTTGTCGGAACAATGCACTCCTGAGGATGTTCTTGCTCCGGGAAGCTCGGGCGCGTGCAGCGATATCTTCCTGCAATGCTTCCGGTTGAAGAAGGGCCAGCGCGTGGTGAACTCGCCGAGTCTGGGAGCGATGGGAACCGGTTTGCCCGGGAGCATCGGAACCTGTCTCGCGAGCGGCAAACGCAGAACCATTTGCGTGAATGGCGATGGCGGCTTCCAGTTGAATATTCAGGAGCTGGAAACAGTAAGGCGGTTAAGCTTACCAATCAAGTACTTCATTCTCTGCAACGGGACCTATGCCTCCATCATGGGAGCCCAGCGCAATCACTTCAAAGGTCGCTTAGTGGGTAGCGATCCTTCGAGTCATCTGACGCTGCCGGATGTGATGAAGGTGGCTGAGGCGTACGGCATCAAAGCGATGGAGATCAAGGATCACAAGAGTCTTTGTGCAGGCGTCTCCGCAGTGCTGGCATTTGAGGGTCCGGTAGTGTGCGCAGTAAGGGTATCTTCTGATCAGCCAACTGTCCCGCGAGCGACCGCTTCCATGCGAGTAGACGGAACTATTGTGAGCTTGCCGATGGAGGACATGGCACCGCGTCTGCCACGGAGCGAGTTCCTCGCAAATATGATCGTTCCTGCGCTTGAAGATGAACTTTAACTACCAGCCGCCACAACGTTACTGAAACGGAATTTCAGGAGATTCACGAAGCACGACGATTTCCCAGGGAAGGCCCATAGGCTGAATCTTCCGGGCGAATCGGCGCTCCATCGAGTGTCTTACCCGGATGAATGGGGTTGGTATCAACGCAGGCTACGATACGCCGTCGAGCCAGAGGAGTGCAACTCACAAGCTTCATTGCGAGCTGCCCGGTGCCCCAAATTACTACTTCCCGGGCCATTGATTTCCGACCTCATTCATTCCGATGTGGTGACATAGTTAGCAATCTCTGTCCGTAGTTGTGTATTTGGAGCAACACTCCTAACGTCTTTGCCGCGTTAGTGTGTCTGAAGACTCCATAAATTACGGGATAAAGACTGGTTTCTGAGGATTGAATCGTTTCGCTTCCTCAAACAACGGCGCCAGCTGAAATTGCGCCAGTAATGTTCCTCAGCGTGTCCTGCGAAAAGTGATTGATGGGTTCCGTGTTGAAGGCCTGAAACGGCGCATTATAGTTCACGGAAGCGTTTGGCAGGTGAAGTCCAGTCGCCCCCGTGGCAGAACCTACCTCTTCAAAGACGACCGGAATGAGCGTGGCGCGATCGCGCCAGGGGAAACTTTTACTCGGTACAACACGAAACACGGCGAATGTGGAGAGCCGGGAGGGTGGCCGCTAGGTGCTTTCCTGCAAGATCGTTCCATTGGACTCGATGCCATACTCTTTACGAAATTGACCTACGCGTATAAGAAGTGGTTGATCGATGCAGCCAGAAGCCCGCACGCAATCGCAAGCAGGCGTCCGGTCCAGGAAGCGCTTCGAGTGGCCGGGCGAGCCAGTCGCCACAACTCCGGAAATTGGCAACCACATGCGTCGCAGTAAGGGGCCTCCCCGCTGGCTATCGTTCGACATTCCGGACACTGTGTTCTCATAGTTAGATTCTTGCCGCTGATGTGCAGCCTGGGGAACAGCCCTAAAGTCGCGATTTTCAGTACTACGGCTCTGGAATTTCCCGTATCGCTGGTACCGTACCTACGGCATCTCCCTTTCCTTCCACTGTCCGGGGTCGCCAGGCCCGTCAATGTCTCCGATGGACGGATATCGGAGTCCGTGCCCAAGCCGCTCGGCTTCTTCGCCACCTTGACTTCGAGGATGCCTTCGGGCAGAGCGCTCGTGGCGCCAAACCTTATTCCTAACACTAAAAAGTAAATCTCATCTGCAATTCCAGCCGCCGGTTATTCGCATTCTCGGAAAACGCGCCAAATCCGCCCGCCATCGAGTTCGCCTGTCCGAACAGAGGGGAAGTAATATCGCCGATAATCGGGCCTGGATTCGTGTGATTCAACAAATTCCGGCCCGACATCGAAATGCTCAGGTTATACTTCCGGTCGGTCGTTGGCGAATTGAACATACCGCCCATGCCTCCCCTAGGTCCGCCCGGACCCATGTTTGCCGGAGTCATCCCCGACGGCGCAACCTTTTCCGGCCCGAACCCGAAGGTCTTCGAAACCCGGAGGTTTACCGTGAACTGTCCCGGCCCGCGTCCGTAATTGCGCGAAATAATCTTCTCACCCGGTGTCGGATTCGGGTCCAGCAACCCATACTTCGTCTCGATCAGCCCCGGCTTGGTCGGATCCGTCGCAATCCCCGGACGCGAATTGAACAGAGAGGTCCCATACAAATCCGATCCGGTCGTAATGTCGAACGGCGCTCCCGAATTTAAGTTGATGAACGGGCTGAACCGCACGTTCCACCGCGTGTTCACCGAGCCTCCGATAAACGCGCGATGCCGGATATCGTTCGACGACGGCCCGTATTCACCGACCTGCGAGTAAGGATTCGAAGGATAGGTCCCCAGCCCGTCGGTATTGCTCAACGCGCGGTTCAACATGTAGAACCCGAACAGCGAAATGTTCCGTCCGATGCGCGAATTGATGTTCGTGATCAGCTGATTCTGATTGTATAAACCGGACGTCGTCATCAATAGCCGCGGATCCGAATTTCCCATCGGATAAACCGGACTCGCCGGATACGTTCCCGGCAGCGGCGCATTTATGTCAAACGACCTCAGCTCATGCAGCCCATGCGAATTCGTATAGGTCACCGAAAGCGTCGTATTCGACGGCAGCTGCCTCTCCACCGTCACCGCGCTCTGCATCAAATACGGCGCGTGCAAGTGCGAATCTTTTTCGTAAACGAGCTGCGGAGCAAGCGACCCACTTAACGACGAAATCGACGGAATATTCGGATAGAACAACGGATTCGTCACCACATACGACTGTTCCACCGACCCGTTGAACCGGTCCGCCGTCAGCGTGTTTCCCAGCGAGAAACGATCGTAAAACATCCCGAATCCGCCGCGAAGCACGGTCTTCGGCTTGGAATTCTTCGCACCCCCCAGCGCATACGCGAATCCCACGCGCGGCGCGAAATCGGCATGATCGCTGATGTTGGTCTGCGTCTCATAGCGCAGGCCGACGCTCAGCGTGAAATTCGGCCGGACCTTCCAGTCGTCGCCCGCGAAAATCCCGGCGTCCATCTGATGCAGCGCCAGGTTCGGATTCCCAGCGCTGATCGTGAACTGCGAAGGCTCGCCGCCCAGCGCCGCGATCTGCGCCGGCATGTATCCCAGCCCTTGAAACAGCAGCGTCCGCCGGTACCGCTCGATCGAAGTGATCTGCACATCGGTCCCCGCGATCGGTTGATTGTTCGCGTCCAACTCCGGCGCCAGTCCGCCCGCGAAGGTGAACGTCCCTCCGAAATTCGTCGGCGAAGTATTGTTGTCCGTTTGCCCGCGCATCCTCACCCCAAACTTGATTTGGTGAGCCTTTTTCGAAATCGTCGTGTAGTTTTGCAGCTCAAAGTAATTTTGCTGATCCGCCGTGTGCCCTACCTGCGATGCCCCGTCGTTGAAGGAGTTCAGCACCAGCAGCGTCGGGTCCGTCGAGTTTGCCGTCAGCGTATAAGCGGAGCGGTAATACTGAAAACGCGTCTCGTTGATGTTCGTCCCCAGCACCGCCGTCTCGGTCGCCTGCACCGTCTGGCTCAGATAATCGTTGTGATACCCGCGCGCCGGCAGATCGAAGCTTCCGATGCCCGCATCCTCGATACCGTACTTCGTCGTCGAATACCGGAGCACCAGAGTGTTATTCGCGTTGATCGCGTAATCGATCCGCGGACTCGCAATCAGCCGATGCTGCGGCGTCGTCGTATTCTGAAAAAACGGCGTCGCGAGCAGCGTCGTCGGATTCAGCGTCACCGCGTTCACAATCGATCCGTTGTCCACGACGTGCGCTTGTAAATCCATCGTGAACGATGCCCGCTTTCCCAGAGGACCGCTCACGTTGCCTCCGAATTCGTCCAGCGATAGGTCCGCCTTCTGCGCGGAATAAGGATTGCGCGAGTTCCAGAACTGATTCGCAAAATTGTAGAAGAACGTCCCGCGGAACTTGTCCGTGCCCGGCCGGTGAAAATCTCGATCCTTCCGAATCCGATGTGGTCGTATTCCGGCGCAAAGGGATTCTGATTGATGCGAATCTCACGGATAGAATCCTTCGGGGGCAGCTCGCCTCCGCTGAAGCCATCGATAAAAATCGACCCCCCGCTAGGCCCTGCCGACGGCCCTGCCAGCGCTTCAAGATCCGCCTGTAAATCCTCCGGATCGTCCGACAGCGCTTGCAAATCTTCGCCGTGAAAAACCAGTTGGCCCGCGTTGCTCGATGAGTCGGTGCTCAACACCGGTCCCGCGCTTTCTTGAACCGTAACCTGCTGCACCGTCGAGGCGACCTTCAATCTAAGGTTCAGCGTCTGCGACCCGCCCTTCAACACGATCGTAACGGGCTGCATCGCCAGATCCGGAGCCGCCGCAACCACCGTATAACTGCCCGCCGCCAGCGCGGAGGCGGAATACATACCATTGTTGTCCGAGGTCGCCGATTTGACAATGTTCCCCGGACCCGTAATGGTGATTTTCGCCCCTGGAACCACCGCTCCAGTTTCGTCTGCCACCTGACCGGTCAATGTAGTAGTCTGCGCCAGCGCGCTGGTAAATCCGAGCAGAAATGTGATGATAAGGATTCGTGTCATTGTTTATGAAGGGACTAAGCTATCTGGCGGAGAGAGAGGGATTCGAACCCTCGATAGAGTTTCCCCTATACACGCTTTCCAGGCGTGCGCCTTCAACCACTCGGCCATCTCTCCAGTTAGGTCGCAGGTACAAGTTTAGCGCAGAGGAGCGTCGAGTCTGATAGTGTTCGAACGGTATAGACTTGAAAATGTTTTTGCCATTGCCTGCGCTCTAGTCCGTTTCGCCGTCTGCTGCTATCGCGCGGCGCACCAGGCCATCATCGTCGACGAGGCCACCACTTACAACCAATTCGTCAGCGGCCCGTGGCGCAAATTATTCGGCCGATACGATGCGAATAACCATATTTTGAGCTCTGTCTTAGTCAAATTGACCGTCACCTTGTGCGGGCTAAGCCCTCTAAAACTGCGTCTGGTGAGCGTCGTTAGCGGCTTTTTACTCGTCTTAGGCGCGTTTTGGTTGTTGAAACAGGTCGATTCCTGGGTTCTGCGATGGACCGCCTACGCCGCAATCTGCCTCTGTCCGCTGCTGCTGGACTTTTCGATTGCCGCCCGTGGATATAGCCTCAGCCTCGCCCTTTTCGTCTGGGCCCTCTACTTCTGCCGGCAGCGGCGGTATCTGCGCGCCGGTTTCCTGCTCGGTTTCTCCCTTGGAGCCAACCTGACGATCGCCGTTCCCATGTTCGCTCTGATACTGATCTCGATTTTATTTGAAAGAAAAATTCTGTTCAGGCTTATCGTTCCCGCTTTAATGATTGCAACGATGATCAACGGCCCTTCCCTCAGGCGGTCTCATCGCGAGGATTTCTACATCGGTTATCCCGGATTCCGCACCGCTGCCATCAGCTTTGTGGCCACTTCACTCTATGCGATGCCCGACCGGGAAGGGATTCTGGGTATCAGAGGTTTCGCCATCCTGCGGATCGTAGATTACGGACTGCCTTTATTCCTGGTAACCGTGGCAGCGGCCTCGTTCCGCATCAAAGACCGCCGCAAGCTCATACCTTTTCTAACATTCGCTTTGACTTTGTTCGGATTGATCCTCCTCCGATGGCTATTCGGAATCAACTATCCAGCGGATCGGACCTGCATGTATTTCATTATCTTGGGCCCCATCGCCTGGGCCATTGCCGCGGACTCCCTTAAATGGCCCGCGCTCTGGGCTTTACCCCTCATCGTGCTGGTGATCCAATTTTGTACACAGCTTCAGACGCGATATTTCGAATTCTGGCGCGTGGAGGCCGACGACCAGATCATCGCGGGTTTGATTCAACGGGAAAGCATGGGTAAAGCCGATAATTCATTGACCTTGGCGTGCAGTTGGATGCATCAGCCGACCATGGAATTCTATCGCCGTTACCTGCGCGTCTCCGCGTTGAAGCCGGTGGAGCGATTTGATCCTACTCCGCTGACCGGCTTCGATTTTTACGTCCTCAGCTGGGGAGATTTCAACCGTGAGCACCCAAGCAGCCTGAAACCCATTTTCACTGACCCGGATATCGAAGTGATGCTGGCTACTTCCTCCGCAGCATCGCGTGCAGGTAATTAGATAACGGCTTGCCGGGCGCGGCGATCTCGAAATCCATGGCGATTTTATCGTCGTCGGCCTTTTTGTAAGTTAAACGAAACTGTTCGCTCACGAAGCGCACCGAATCCGGTCCGGCTTCGACCGTGTAATGAATCACGTGCCCTTCGGTGTCAAAGTAGATTGCCTTCAAATCCGGTTCGAGATAGATGACCATTAGGTCGTCGTGACGGGAGTTGGGATACTGCGCAAAGCTTTTTCTGATTAGAACTTTGTGCTGGAGGTCGAAGGTGAAGGAGCACTCTCCGACGCCTTGGCCCGGCGCGCCGGCGCCCTCCCCGGTCCAGTCTCCAACCAGAAATTGAAGAGCATCGAAGGCCGTTGCAGGGTGTTTGCTGTTTACCGCCAATAGCGTGGTCGTGACATCGGGGTTCCTGATGAAATTGCCCAGGGCAGCGCTTAGCTGGTTGTTCAATCTCACCGGCGTGAGCCCCGCCGCCTGCACGTCGCCGATCAGGGGCATGGTGATCTTCCCGTCGGGCCTCACCGCTGCGGTCCTGGTTAAATCCGGCTGATGGAAGACGGCGATGGAGAGAACATCATTCGGACCGATGACGTACGTTTTCGGATCCACTGGATTTTGCGCTGCCGCGACGATCGCCCCCGCTAGCGCGAAAGCTGCGGCTCTCAGGATCATATTGCGATTGTAGTTTAAAATTGCGTGATGGTCATCGCCTGGTCGCTATTTTTTATCGCCGTAGCGACGGTCATGTGTTGCGGCTGGGGCTGGGCGTTTGAGCGCATGCTTCGACGGCAGCTTCAACTCTCTCCCATCACGATCGCCTTGGGGATGGCCGCCGTGATTCTCATCGGAGGCATTCTTAACCTGGCACGCCTGGCGTATCCAGCGGCTCTCGCAGCCGTGGCGGCCATAGGAGTGCTGCTCGCGATCACGGCTTTCACGCAAAACCTCAACATAAACCGGCCTCCGCTGTTGGTGGCGATCCTGATCGCGGCGATCCTCATTTTTACCGTCGCTACTCAGCTTCCTCCCAGCATTTATAACTTCCACGACGACTATCAAAAGTACTTCGCGTATCCCGTCAGGATGGTCGAAACCGGCACCGTTTTCGGTAGTCCTCTCAGCGCGATGGGTATCCAGACGCTGGGCGCGCAGGCGTTCCTCGACGGCTTTGTCGTAGGCTTTTTTCCGATTGTCTATATCAACGGAGTCGACGCGGTTTTTGGACTCTTCCTCTGCCTAATGCTCGCGACTCGGTTCACCAAGAATCGCGCGATGATGCTGCTCTCGGTGGCGAGCGTGGTGGTGATCAATCCCCAGTATGTGAATATCTCGACCCTATTCTGCGGAAGCGCGTTGATCATGGCCGCGGTCGAGTTGGGCGATGCGCCTTCCCTCGGATTGCTCTATGCCGCGTTGATCGCGATGAAACCGGTTTACATGGTTTTCATCGCGATTCATCTACTGTCGATCGCACTCACGCAGGGCAAGTGGCTGCGCACGATTTATGCCGGTCTATGGACAGGCCTTTTTCTTTCGCCGTGGATTCTGGTTCACTTACCCCATTACCTCGCGGCCCTCCACATTCATCATCCGGCGCCCACGGCGGTCTCTGGAGCCATCGATACCACCAGCTTCCATCCGTTTTCGTTCAAAGCCATTCCCTATGGCTCGACCGCTGCGAACTACACTCTTCTGGTGATCGCGTTCGCCCTCTGCGGGGCGATGTTCTCGAGAAGATCTCGTAAGCTCGCGACTTGCTGCTTAAGCGGAGTGGCCGCGTTTCTCGTCTCGATCTACGTTCTGGGCCCCGTGCAGTACGGTTATCAGCATGGGCTGCGATATTCCGTGCCGATCCTAATCGGACTGGCGCCCGCAATTTTCGGACTGGCGGCTTCGGCTGCTGCCCGCCCCTGGATCCCGATGCTGCTGGCGGCAATTCCTCTCGGGGCCTTCGGCCCATCCTTCACCAGCCGCATGGCGACCGAGCTGCGCACCCACTCGGCCGCATCTTTCGCGTGGCTCACCCATGATCCGGAGTACGTGACTTACAACGAAAGGATTCTACAAGGCCCGGAGCGCCGGTTTGTGCGGGATCTCCAACAGAGGGTTCCCGCCGGAGAGACCATCCTCGTGTGGATCAACACGCCGTTTTATCTCGATTACCGGCGCAACCCGATTATCGACATCGATACCGCCGGCGTCGCGGTACCATGGGCCGCTCTGCCCAGGGCGCGATATTTGATTTGGGATTACGACGGTTTTGCCACGGAAGATCAGGATGAGTATCAGGAGAGCGCTCTCAGCGCGGGTGCGGGTGTGAGGAGAGATGCGCGGACGACTCTGGATTTTATTCGAGAATTAAATCTGATGGCTCTTAAAGGTGAGATTTTGTTTGACGACGGCAAGGTGAAAATCGTTCGGCTCATACCATTTGATTGAAACGCAGGAGGAGTCTCTGCAACCCGCAACCAACTCGCCCGAAACCGACCCTGTGACCGTAGCCTGTATCGGAATCGTCGCCTATATTCTGGCGAATATCATTCATGAAGGCCTGGGCCACGGCGGCGCCTGCCTGATCACCGGCGGCCGGCCGCTCTTGATCACGGCCGTGAACATGGACTGCAGCGCGGACAACAGGCTGGTCATCGCCGGCGGCACTTTGATGAACGCCGCAGCCGCCGCATTATTTTTTTTCATCGGCCGGAATACACCCCGCACGTCTCCTTATCTGAAATACTTCGCCTGGTTGTCCATGACGGTGAACCTGCTCGATGCCTCCGGTTACCTCCTGTTCTCAGGAATCGGAGGATTTGGCGATTGGGCCATGTTTATCCAGGGATTCAGTCCGCAATGGGCCTGGAGAATCGGCCTCTCGGTTATAGGATTGATAGCCTACGTACTCTGTGCGCGCGGGTGTCTTCTCGAATTGCGCCCGCTCATCGGAGGCTGCCCGAAGCGTTATATAGTCGCTCGCAGGCTATGCCTCCCCCCGTACCTTGCCTGGGGATTGTCGAGTGTATCGCGGGTTCGTTCAATCCACAAGGATGGTTTCTGGTCCTGATGTCGGCCGCCGCTTCGACATTCGGCGGAAAGTCCGCCCTAGTCTGGGGGCCGGAATGGCTCAGAGGAAGCACCTTTCCCGCCGATCCGGACTCGCTTCCTGTTCCCATTCCAAGAAGCTGGTCCTGGATCGTCGGCGCTGCGCTCCTCAGCGTCTGCTTTATTTCGCTGCTAGGCCCCGGCATCGCCTGGCCGCGCTGATGTTGGTGGCGCGCGCCTCCAGGCGTGCCGTGTCGACGCGGACTACCTAGCGGCTCGCAGCCATGACTTTCGGCGTAGCCAGGTAACCCGCCACTCCATCCTTTTTCACCCGATTAATGACGATCTCATAAGGTTGCTTACTATTCGACGTGTAGAGTTGCACCGGCTCATTAATCGTCTTATCGCGTTTTTCGGTCAGCTTGTCGTCGGCCAGCACCGCGATCGTGTAGCGATTGTGCTTGGGATCGGCCTTCTTGAGCGTCAGCGTCACGTTGCCGACTTTCTTGGTCATCGCGCCCTTCTCCAGATCGAACTCGTAGTAGTTGCGTTCGCCCAGATCGCGCAGGGCTTGCAGATCCTTGGAATTAGTGGCGATCAGACCGCTCATCACACCCAGATCGCCGACCGCTCGCTTTAGCTCGGCGCCTGTCTTATCCAAATCGCTTCGGGTGTTGGTCAAATCCGTGCGCACCGTTCCTACGTCGGTCTTTACGCCGCTGACATCTTCATTCAACTTGGCGGTCGCTGTCGTGGTCGCGTCTTTCAACTGGCCCAGCTCCTGCCCCACAGCCTGCTGCTGCTCTTCGAGCTTCGCCGACAATTGAGCACTGGACTTCTGCGCATCGAGTCGAGCGCGTCGCAACGCCGTATTAGCGCTATCGTATTTTCCGTTCACATCCTCATTCAGCGTCTGCAACTGCTGGCGCTCCTGTTCAAGGAGGGCGTTCGTCGTATCGCTGAGTCGCGCGACCTGCACCTGGACATCCTGCCTGGCTCGCGTGACTTGGTCGTTCAACTGATTCGAACGATTGATCAGATACGCGTCCCCCGCCAGGGCTAAAATGAGGCCGACGCCCAGCGCCGCAAAAATTCCGGTGTGGTTGCTGCTCCCGCTTGTTTTCTGAGTGATGTTGGGTTCGTTTTGATTCATACAGTCTCCAACCGGAGATCTGCATGCGGTATGCCAATTTATAAATACCGATAATTCAGCATTTTGCGTTGATTCTCTCTTGGAGGTAAATTTTACTGTATCGGGAGAACTACCCGGGAGACCCTATTGCGATCGGTAAAAATGGGAGTTTTTCATCGGAAGGGAGCGCGACTGGCGCTGAGGACGTACTCGACAGCGCGGCACGATCAGGAAGGTCCATCCGCCTCCCTACCGAAGAGTTAGATAATAATCCAGAGTGCGAGTGAAAAACAGTATAATTTCGCACTATTGTGATTCAAGTTTGTGGGGGCTATCCTGAAAGTTGGATCCCTATCGCCATCAGCGAATTTCCGAGAGCATCCGCGAGGAACTTGACGAACTGATTGCCTATGAGATGTCCGATCCTCGAGTAGGGAGTGCCACCGTTACGGAAGTCCTTATTTCTCAAGATTATAGAAAGGCTGTGATTCGACTCGCACTGCTCGGCACGCCTAAAGAACAGGCCGAAACGCTGGCGGCCTTAAATCATGCTAAACAGTTCCTGCGGCACGAGTTAACTGAGCGGCTCCAGCTTTTCAAGTCCCCGGATCTCCATTTTGAAGCAGCGCTGGCGGCAGATCTTGCGGCGAAAGCGGCCAAAATCCTAAAGCGGATCGAACGTGGACGGCCTAAAGACGGCGGCCCTGAAAAAAATCCGGCTTCATGAAGTCGCCTGTGCTAACTTTGTTCATAGGGCAGGTGTTTTTATCCTGCGCCGGGTTTGCGCAAGACGCGTTGACTCAGCGAGTTGAGGCTAATGTCGACGCTATGGGCTCGACCTATTCGGTCGTGGTCTACGGCAGCGATGAGGCCAGGTTGCGGGCGGCCGTGGAGGACGCTTCCCAGGAAGCACGGCGGCTGGACCAGTTGCTATCCAACTACATTCCGGCGAGTGAGTGGAGCCAGGTGAATCGGGAGGCTTCGAACAAGCCGGTTCGAATTTCGACGGAGTTGTTTCAGTTACTTGCGGCTTGCGTGCAGTATAGCCGCGAAAGCGACGGAGCGTTTGACATCACGGTGGGCCCTTTGATGAAAGTCTGGGGGTTCTATAAAGGAACGGGGCATCTGCCGCATCGGGCCGAGATTCGCGGAGCGTTGGCGCACGTCGGCTATCAGAATATTTTGCTCGATGACAAGAACAAGACGGTGCGATTCGCTCAGGAGGGGGTCGAGATCGACCCCGGCGGAATCGGCAAAGGCTACGCAGTGGACAAGATGGTGGATATTTTGAAAGCGGACGGGATCACGTCGGCGCTGGTTTCGGCGAGCGGGAGCAGCATTTATGGGCTGGGCGCGCCTCCGAATGAGCCGGGATGGAAGATCAAAATTCGCGATCCCAAGGACGCGTCGAAAGTCGCGGCCGAAGTGGTGCTGCGCGATAATTCGCTGTCCACATCGGGCAATTACGAAAAGTTTTTTTTCGCTGAGGGTAAGCTGTACAGCCACATTATGGATCCGCGAACGGGGTACCCCTCCGAAGGGATGCTGGCGGTTTCTGTGGTTTCGCCCAAAACGATCGATAGCGAAGCCTGGTGCAAGCCGTATTACATTCGCGGCCGCCAGTGGGCGGCGCAGCATAAAAAACCGGAATTTAAAGTCTTCTTGTGCGAAGACAAAACAGGGAGTGACAAATGCGCGTGGCTCCAATGAACAGCCGCTTTCTTGATGCCTGCCGGCGCCGGCCGACCGATGTTCGGCCGGTATGGTTTATGCGGCAGGCGGGACGATACATGAAGCCCTATCGGGACATTCGGCAGAAGCACGGGATTCTCGAAATCTGCAAGCGTCCCGATCTGGCGGCCGAAGTGACTTTGCAGCCGGTGGAGATTCTGGATGTCGACGCCGCGATCATTTTCGCCGACCTGCTGCTGCCGGTAGAACCGATGGGCCTCCGTTTGAGATTCGCGGCGGGCGAGGGGCCGGTGATCGACAATCCCGTGCGGACGTCGAGCGATATCGACAGCCTCTCCATCTCGAACACCGACGATTTGGGGTACGTGGGTGAGTCCATCCAGCAGGTTGTTAAGGCGCTGGCGGGTCGCGTGCCCGTGATCGGATTCGTGGGCGCGCCGTTCACCATGGCCAGCTACATGATCGAAGGCGGGCCCTCGAAAACGTTCCTCAAGACGAAGACCATGATGTATCGCGACGAGACTCTGTGGCGCCGCCTGATGGGCAAGCTGGTGGACGTGCTGGGATCGTTCGCGGTGCTGCAAGTGGCGGCAGGCGCGCGAATTATTCAGGTATTCGATAGCTGGGTGGGCGCGCTGGGACCGGACGATTATGTTCGCTACGTGGCTCCCTACTCGCGGGCGTTGATCGAGCGGATTCGCGCCGCGAGTGTACCGGTGATTCACTTCGGGACCGGCGCCGCGGGGTTTTTCCGCGAACTGCATGCGGCCGGGGGCGACGTGATGGGGGTCGACTGGCGCATCAATATCGACCAGGCCTGGATGGATATCAGCTACCGGTCGGCGGTGCAGGGCAACCTGGATCCGGCAGTGTTGATGGCTCCCATCCCGGAACTGCGCGCGCGAGTGCATGAGCTGCTGAAGCGCACCGGATCGCGGCCGGGGCACATTTTCAATCTGGGGCACGGGATTCTGCCGGAGACGCCGGTCGAGAACGTAAAGGCCTGCGTCGAGATCGTGCGGGAATTCAAACTGTAATTTTTCACAGGCTGAAGCCTGTGCCACCTTTCAGCTTCGCTTCTGTATTTCAATTTACCTGCCAACTGTCAACTTTGGTGGCACAGACTTTAGTCTGTGGTTCAATTTAGATTGTGTCTCAGCACGTAGCGATCGTCGGCGGTGGAATTTCCGGGTTATCGGCCGCATACGACCTTGCGCGCGCGGGCATCCCGCACACGGTGTTCGAAAAGCAGCCGCGCCTCGGCGGGGTGATCGAAACCCGCACGGAGCAAGATTGCGTTCTCGAATGCGGCCCCGACAGCTTCCTGGCCGCGAAGCCCGACGCCGCGGGGCTGATTAAAGAGCTCGGCCTCGAAGGCGAGCTCATCGGATCGAACGATCATCAACGGACCACATATATTCTGAAACACGGCACACTGGTGCCGCTTCCCGAAGGCGTGATGATGATCGTGCCTACCAGGGTCCTGCCGATGATCCGGTCCAATCTGCTGGGTTGGGGAACCAAATTTCGCATGGGCCTCGAACTGTTGAGACGGCCGAAGCGTTATCCCGACCGCAGCGTGGCGGAATTCGTGATCGATCATTTCGGACAGGAAACGCTGGATTATCTGGCGGAGCCTCTGCTCTCCGGAGTTTACGGAGGCGATCCGCGTCAACTCAGCGCCTCGAGCGTGCTGCCGCGTTTCGTAGAGATGGAATCGACAAAGGGCAGTCTGGGCCGCGCGGTCCTGAAGCGTTCCGCCGCGGCAGGCTCTTTATTCAAAACCCTCGCGAGCGGCCTCGGGACGCTGATTGAGACGCTGGCTACCTACGCCAACGTGCGCCACGAAAATATCGAAACCATCGAGAAGCACGGCGCTCTGTTTCGCCTGCGGGCCGGCGGCGAGTGGGTCGAAGCGAGCGACGTCATCGTGGCGACACCGGCGCCCGCGGCGGCCTCTCTGCTGAAAACGATGGACGGCGAGCTGGCGAAACTGCTGGCCGCGATTCCTTATAGTTCCTCAGTGATCGTTTCGCTGGTGTTCGATGCAGCTGGATTTGACGGGCAGCGAGCGGGCTTTGGATTTCTGGTGCCGAAGATAGAGCGCGACCGTCTGGCTGCGTGCACGTTTGTCGGTACGAAATTTTCGCACCGCGCGCCCGACAATCGCATCGTGCTGCGCTGTTTTTTCGGAGGTATCGGCGATGAGGCGATTCTGAACGAGTCCGATGAATCGTTGGTCACCATTGCGCGCGAGGAATTGCGGAGAATTCTGGGGCTGACCGCCGCGCCCTTGTTCACGAACATTTCGCGATGGCCGAAATCGATGGCGCAGTATACCGTCGGCCACGGCGTCCGGATCGCGGAAATCAGGAAGCGGATCGAGGCCACGCCCGGGCTGCACCTGGCCGGCAATGCGTATGATGGAATCGGGATTCCCGATTGCGTGCGCAGTGGACGGCAGGCGGCGGCGAATATCCCCCGTTTATAAATGAAGATTCTGGTCAGCGACGATCAGTCGGATGTTCTCGAAGCGATCCGCCTGCTCTTGAAAGGGGCGGGGCATCAAACGGAAACGGCCGATTCTCCGCGCTCCGCCCTGGCGGCGACCGAAAAAAGCTCCTTCGACCTGGTGTTGATGGACATGAATTACTCG
Source organism: Bryobacterales bacterium (assembly GCA_963698105.1). Classification (GTDB taxonomy): domain Bacteria; phylum Acidobacteriota; class Terriglobia; order Bryobacterales; family Bryobacteraceae; genus Palsa-187. The sequence goes on along the minus strand of CAVOPN010000009.1, from coordinate 216,719 downwards.
CGCGACACCACCTCCGGCGACGAAGGGCTGGCGCTGCTGGATCAACTGCTGGCCCGTAACGGGGCGGTGCCGGTGATCGTGATGACGGCCTGGTCGAGCGTGGATCTGGCGGTCGAAGCGATGCGCCGCGGGGCGGTCGATTTTATTCAGAAACCCTGGGATAACGCGCGTCTGCTGGCGACCATCGAGAAGCAGGCAAATCGATCGAAGGAGCGGAAAAAAGCGCGCAGCGAGCTGGAAATCGCGCGTCACGTGCAGCAGCGCCTGCTGCCTCAACATGCCCTGCGGCTCAAAACCATCGCTTTCGGAGGCCGCTGTCTGCCCGCGCGCGAAATCGGCGGCGATTACTACGATTTTCTGGACCTGGGGCCGGGCCGGCTGGGCGTTCTGCTGGCCGACGTATCGGGAAAAGGCGTCGCGGCGGCGCTGCTGACCGCGAATTTGCAAGCGTCTTTCCGCAGCCAGCTCGAACTCGGCATGAAGCTGCCGAAGGCTCTGCTTGCGTCAGTGAACAAACTGTTTCACGAATCCACCCCGGCGGAATATTTCGCCACCATGTTCTTTGCCGAGTATCGTGATCAGTCGCGGGAGCTGCGCTATATCAACTGCGGCCATCCCGCGGCGCTGCTGGTTCGCGCCTCAGGCAGGATCGAACGCCTGGATGCCACGGCGCTGCCTGTAGGGATTTTCGCGTCATGGAAGTGTGAAGAAAAATCCGTGTTCCTCGCGCCGGGGGACGTGCTGATCGCGTTTTCAGACGGCGTTCTTGAAGCGGGCGTAGAGCGCGGCGAAGAGTTCGGAGAGGCCCGATTGATCGATGCTCTGAACGCGGCCCGAGCGGGCGAGGTCGAGCCTTTACTCGACTCCATCCTGGCTGAAGTGCTGCGCTTCAGTCCCGAAGTCCAATCCGACGACGTCACGCTGGTTGCGCTGCGAGCGGTGTGAAAACATGCCATGCTCAAGGTCCAATGACCTCCATCGAACAAGCCTTGTCCAGCCGTATTGAATCCCTGGAGAAGGAGCTGAAAGACGTTCTGGCGGAAAAAGAAAAGGCCTTTCACTATTACTGGTCGAACGGTAAAGCGCAGTTCTCCACAGACACGCTTTCCCGGCACCGCGACTTCAAGCACCGGCTACCCTCCTACCTTCTCCAAGGGCGATTCCTCGCTTATGTGACTGCGCCGATCATCTACTCCGGCATTGTTCCGTTCTGGATGCTGGATCTGTTCCTGGTTGTCTATCAGGGAATCTGTTTCCCGGTTTACGGAATTCCCAAGGTGAAGCGGGCCGATTATTTCGTCTACGACCGCGCACGCTTACAATATCTGAATTTGCTGGAGCGTTTCAATTGCTGGTTCTGTTCCTACGGCAACGGCCTGTTTGCCTACGCGGCGGAAATCGCGGCGCGAACCGAACAGCACTGGTGTCCCATCAAACACGCGCAGCGTTTGCGCGCTCCTCATTCCCGGTACTCGCATTTCTTCGATTACGGAGACGCTCGGGATTATCGGGAGAAGGTCGAAACCGTGCGCAACGATTTCGTGGATATAAAGACCCTGACTTCAAAATCCAAGTAGTTGAAATACCATAAAAGCTGCTGGACAAACCATGAGCTTCCTCGACAATCTCGAAAACAATTTGAAAGCGCTGGAAAATCAGGAGGAGAAGGATCCGGAGAAAGTAGCCCGGGACCGGGATCGCCGTGATGCGGAGAGAAATGCCGCGCTGCTGCGGGCGCCCCACGTCGAAGCCTTGAAGAATTCCCTGTTCACCTCGGCTTTATTGACGGAGTGCCGCACCGTCGGGCACGGCCAGCGCGTGCTGGTGCAATTTGTCTGGATCGGCGAGAATCTGCGCCTGACCGCCAAGAACAAGCGCATGGAGCTGATCCCGTCTGGCGAAGGAATCATCGCCGTCATATCGGTGGACGGGATGGAAACCGCGCGGACAACCGTGGATCCTGAAAAGGACGATCCAGCGGCTCTGGCGCGCCTCTGGCTTGCGAGTTAGACATGCGAAAACGCAGAATAGCTGTGATTCCCGGAGATGGAATCGGGAAGGAAGTGATCCCAGCCGGTCTTACAGTGCTGCGCGCGCTGAAGTTGGATTTGGAGTTGGATGTGTTTCCCTGGGGCAGCGACTATTACCGCCAGACCGGCCTGATGATGCCCGAAGACGGCCTGGAAACGCTGCGCAACTACGACGCGATTTATTTCGGCGCGGTGGGAGATCCCGGGCTTCCGGACGATTTGACGCTGTGGGGTCTACGGCTGAAAATTTGCCAGGGCTTCGACCAGTTCGCCAATGTTCGACCCACGCGTATTCTGCCGGGAATCGTCTCGCCTTTGCGCAACGTGGATGCGGGCGACATCGATTGGGTGATCGTCAGGGAAAACAGCGAAGGCGAATATGCCGGACACGGAGGTCGAGCGCATCGCGGGTTTCCGGAAGAGGTCGCCACCGAAACTGCGATCTTTACGCGCGCGGGCGTCACGCGCATCATGCGTTTTGCCTACGAATTGGCAATGTCGCGTCCGCGGCGTAAGTTAACTGTCGTAACCAAATCCAACGCCCAGCGGTACGGCATGGTGCTATGGGACGAAATTGCGGCGGAGGTGGGGCGCGAGTTTCCCGCGGTGAACACCGACAAAGTGCTGGTCGATGCCGCCACCACGCGGATGGTGGGCAAGCCCCAATCCCTGGACGTGATTGTCGCGACCAATCTGCACGCCGATATTTTGAGCGATCTGGCGGCCGCGCTGGCCGGCAGCATGGGCATCGCACCGACGGCGAATCTCAATCCGTCGAAGCAGTTCCCATCCATGTTCGAGCCCATCCACGGATCGGCTTTCGACATCATGGGGAAAGGGATCGCCAATCCGATCGGCAGCTTCTGGACCGCGGTGATGATGCTCGAACATCTGGGCGAAATGGATGCTGCCCGGCGACTAATGGCCGCCATCGAGTACGTTACGGCGAATTGCGAACTGCCGCCGGATCTGGGGGGCGCCGCGAGCACCGTGCAGGTTACCGCCGCGGTGTGTAGCCGCGTGACCGAGTTTTAATGCACCGTTAAACGAAGGGATGCGCATTTGCCCCACTAAAATTCGCCGTCGAATTTTCCCAGCGACTTTGCAGCAGCGGCGAACAACGTCATCGACGACTTAAACTTCAGATCGTCGGGATATTCAAAGATCAACTTGGACTCGCGCGCCAGCCGCGTGCACTCGACCAGACGCGGACCCAGGATCGGATGGTTCAGATACGCCTCAGCCTCTTTCGGGGAAGAAATGCCGTATTTGTGAGACATCGCGCTTGAGCCTAAACCCCGGAGCTGGGGAAAAATAAACCACATCCAATGACCGGTTTTCCGGCCGCTGGCGAGCTCCTTCAGCACCGAATCGTACACCGGATTCTGTGCATCCACGAAGCGCTGGAGATCGAATGGATCTTCCAATCAGAAATAGAACTTCAGCGCGAGTTGCAGGTTGCGGGGCGTATTGATCTGGCTGCCCGCGCCGGTGAGAACACCGAACTGAGCGCTCTGGAGCTGCACGTTGCCGGTGCCGAAGCGGACACGGTTGAAGACATTGAACGCCTCCGCTCGGAATTCCAGCCGCATTCCATTTTCGCGGATCGGGAAGCTGCGCGTAACGGACATGTTCTCGTTTAAGTTGGGAAACAACCGCAGCTTCGGATTGTAGCGGGTCACGTTGCCGATGTCGTTATAACCGGTGTTGGAACCCTGTAACGGAAAAGGTCCGCTGCCGTAAGGGACGAAGAAATTGTCTTTAGCGGGATCGAATTTCCCGCTGTAGCTGGGCTGCCAACCCGTGTAGGAACTTACATAGGCAGGGATGCGGGTCGACGAAGCGTCGCCGGTGGCGTAAATCGGTAGTGTATAAGAAGTGGTGATGGCGACCGGGGTGCCGCTATCGTAGATGTTGATACTCGAAATCCTCCAGTTGCCGAGGATCCAGGCGCCGGGGCCTTGGGTCAGCATTTGCTTTCCTCTGCCGAACGGAAGATCGTAAACGGCCGCGAATTTGAAATCGTGGGAGACATCGTAGGCTCCGATCGACTTCTCGAGATGGCGATTGAACAGGTCGGCGGCGTAGCCTTGTCCGGCCTGGAGATCGCCCCAAGCGGAATCGGCGTCGGTAAGGATCTTTGAAAATACGTACGAACTCTGTAGCGTCAATCCGGCGGACAGGCGTTTTTGGAACTTTAGTAGAAACGCGTTGTAAGTGGAGTGGCCGCTATGATCACCCTGGCCCGCGTAGGTGTCGATCACGGTGTATTGAGGATACGGACGCAAAGCCTGTGCTACGGTGGCGCGCGATCCCCATAACGCGTTGAAAGTCGGGAAAGGAGCGGTGACGCCCGCGGCGTTGGCGGCAGCTGAACCCACCAGGCTGTTCAGTACGGTGGTGCTTTGAGCTACCGTTCCGTACTTGGTCAGATAGCTGGGGCTGATCTGGTTATAGTCCAGCAGCTCGGCTTGCAAGTGGTCTCCCATGACGCCGTTGTACGCGGCTTCGAGGACCATGGAGTTTCCGAGTTGGCGCTCGAGGGAGAAGAAGAAGTTCTCATAGGCTGGAAGCAAAGTGGTCTCGCCTCCCTGGAACCACGCGACGCTGGTCCCATTCGAAACGCCGGGATTGATGAAAGGCGGCGCGGTCCACGGCGGCATTCCCTGATCGAGCGTATAGGTCGGCAGGATACCGGAGTCGCCGGACGAAAACGTCTGCGTCAGTGTGTAGCCGCTGTTATGAGTCGACCCGCTGACGGAAACCAGAGAGCCGTAGGAACGCGCGTAAGAAGCGCGAATGACGGTCTTCGAATCCCAGGAGTACGCGAGGCCGACATGAGGTCCGAATCCTTTCCAGTTGTAATTGGCGAGGGTCCGCGTGCCCACGCAGCCGCTGCAATTCCCGGAGAACAGCACCGCTCCGAGAACTCCCACGGGATTCGGCGTGGTGGGACCGAAATCGGTCCAGCGATTATTAAGGCCCGTGGGCGGAAGGTTCGAATCCCAGCGCAGGCCGAGGTTCATGGTCAGCTTGGGAGAAATCTTAAAATCGTCCTGAAAATAGCCGGCGAAATAGTAGAACTGCTGGCCGATGAAACGCGGCGTATCGATCTGTCCGCTATCCGCGTAGCCCAGCAGGAATGACGCGAAGGCGTTGCCGCCCGCGTTGGGATTCGATCCGCCGGGAACGCCGGTTTCCTGATAACTAAAGCCGACGCATCCGGCTTCGCACTGGCGGCCAAGCCCGTTATAGTGATTGAGCTGATACATGCCGCCGAACTTGAACGTGTGCTTACCGTGGATCCAGGTGAAATCGTCGTTGTAAGCGTAGACCGTGTTTTCCGATCCGTTGTCAGCCTGTCCGCCCCAGGTGCTGTAATTGTCGCCGGTGCCGCCGGAGAATAGGTTCACCAGATTCTCGTTGCAGTTCGGAACATTGCCGAGACAGAACTTGCTTTGCCAGTTGCCGATATATTCCTGCGGAGGTTTGTGATCCTGCCGCCAGTTATTGCCGCCCGCGTAAAAATAGTTGATCTTGTTGGGCGCCAGCGTCCAGGTCCAATTGAAGCGGACAACATCGCTGTATTGGATCAGATCGTTGTAATTGGAATAAAGGCCCGGCAGCGTGGGCGGACCATCCGGTCCGTAGGTCTGATGCTCCCGGTCGTTACCGTAGTAGCCGGAGATACGGTGCTTCTGGTTGAAAACGTGGTCGCCCTTGATGCTCCACTTATTGACCGGGTAGATCTGCGTTCCGCCGGTTTCGAGATAATTATTCGAAATGTATGCCGCGGTGCCGGGCGTCGATCCGTTATTGGGCGTGAGCGAGCCGCTGGATTGAAATACACTAAGGGCTTTCAGCGCGGCGGGGCTGAAATCGGACTTCGGAATCACGTTGCCCGGGAACACCATGCGGGTATACGATCCGTCGGCATTCTGCACTTGAGTCAAAGGATTGTAGATCGGAATTTGCGCGCCCGTCGAGGTGACCCACTTACTGAAATCGCCGTTATACATTTCGGGCGTAGGGATCGTGAACGCGGTTCCATTGGCTCCCGTGCGATTGCGGAAGCCCTCGTAGGAGAAAAAGAAAAACGTCTTGTCCTTGCCGCGATACACTTTGGGAATCCACACCGGACCGCCGAAGGTGGCGCCGAAATCGTTCTGCTTATAGATCGAAATGGGAATGCCGGAGGAGTTGCTGAAAAAGTTGTTGGCGTCGAAATCGTTGTTGCGAATGAATTCGTAGGCCGACCCGTGGAATGCGTTCGTTCCGGACTTGGAGACGAACGTCATGACGCCTCCCCCCGCATGTCCGTACTCCGCTTTGTAGCCGCCGGAATCGACGGTGAACTGGTCGATGGCCTCAACCGAAGGCGAGTTGGAAGCGACCCAGCTTTTGGAGAGCGCGCGCGAAGTATTCGCCGACACGCCGTCAAGGGTGGTGCCGTAGGACGCGGCCTGTCCGCCGCCCAGCGAGAATCCATTGTCGCCGCCCAGGTTCTTCGCACCGGGAGTCATCGTGGCCAGATCGAACGGTGTGCGAACGGTGCCGTTGACCACGAGCGGCAGATCGTCCACCAGCTTGTTTTCGAGCGTCACGCTGTTTTTCGCGTCTTCCGTTTGGAGCGAGACTGCCGACGCCTGCACCTCAATCGCCTGCGTCGAAGAGCCCAGTTGCAGAACGGCATCGGCGCGCACACTCTGCGCCGCGTCGAGCAAGAGTCCACGCTCTTCCGATGGACGGAAGCCTTGCTTTTCCACCCGCACCAGGTATCTGCCGGGCGAAAGGTTAGGCACCGTGAATTCCCCTGCATCGTTGGTGGCGACGTGGATGGCCACATTGGTCGCCATATTCGTAATGGTGACGCTGGCGGCGGGAATCGAAGCGCCCGATTGATCGCGAACCGCTCCGGTGATCGTGCCGCGCTCGGATTGCCCCAATGCAAGCGCAGCGAACAGAACCGTCAGGCATAGACTGCGAGAGAACTCCATAGTACCTCCCCGAATTTTAGCTACATGGCAAATCTCTAAGAGAACAGGCGATCGTTGACCCGCAGGTTCTCCTTATCCCATTGCGGAGTCGGCTCGAAGTATCCAGGCTCGAGCAGATGCTGCTTCATCACCTCGTCGTTGAGAGTGATGCCCAGGCCCGGCTTGTCGGGCACCGTTACGAAACCTTTATTGACGATCGGCTTGTCGATACCCTCCACCAGATCGCCCCACCACGGCACGTCCACCGAATGATTTTCGAGGACCAGGAAATTTTCCGTGGCGGCCGCGCAGTGCACGTTCGCCATGCAGGAAACGGGCGATCCCGCAAAATGCATCGCCATGGGGATGCCGTATTCCTGAAGCGCATCGCCGATTTTCTTGGTTTCAAGAATCCCGCCGGCGGTGGCCAGGTCGGGATGGGCGATATCGATGGAGTGATTCTTAGCGAGTTCGATGAACCCTTCTTTAAGGAAGATATCTTCGCCGGTGCAGAGCGGAACTTCGATGTGGTCCTTGATCTCGCGCAGTTGCTCGGTGCGCTGCCAGGGAATCATATCCTCCAGCCACGCCGGATTGTATTTTTCGAGCGCATTCGCCAGGCGGATGCACGAATGCACGCCGATGTGGCCCAGATGGTCCACCGACAGAGGAACCTCCCAGCCGACGTGTTCGCGCACCACGGCCATGAAGTTCGCCATCAAATCCGCGCCTTTATGCGTGATTTCGATGCCCGTAAACATATGCTCCTTGCGGGAGCCCATGGTCAACTCTTCGCCCGCCGGATAGGTCAGCGCGCCCGGAACATCCTTCACCAGGTCGACGCCCAGATCCATTTTGAGCCAGGTGAAACCTTGCTCCTTCCGCTTCTTGAGCCGGGCGCCATACACGTTCGGATCGTCCGATTCGGTGGTGTCGGCATAGCAGCGAATCTTGTCGCGAAATTTTCCGCCGAGCATCTGATAAACCGGAACGTTGTACGCTTTGCCGGCCAGATCCCACAAAGCCATTTCAATGGCACAGACGCCCCCGCCCTGCCGCGCGTGAAATCCGAACTGCTTGATCCTGCGGAAGATTTTATCGACGTTGCAAGGGTTTTCCCCCAAAATGCGGCTCTTTAACATGAGCGCGTATGTTTTCGACGCGCCGTCCCGAACCTCGCCCAAGCCATAAATCCCCTGGTTGGTATCTATGCGGATGACCGGGCAGGTCATCGGCGCCCTGGCCAGCGTGGCCACTCGCAGGTCGGTAATTTTCAGCTCCGAAGGCTTCGATGCGGTGTTGGTGTACTGCATCATCGCATCCAGGGTATTGCCGCCCCAGATGGAAGCGCCGGTAACTCCGGCCGCGCCGCGCAAGAACCCTCTGCGCGATTTTGATGGGATCATCGTGGCACCCCTTGCTTGGGTGTATTATACATAAACATTACAGTTCTGCAACTATTTGTTTAAGGAACATACTCAGCATGATCAACCGGCGCGATATTTTTAAGCTCTCCCTGGGAGCCTTGGGATTCGCTCAACGTGAATTGGCGGCACAGGACAAGATCGCGAAGGCCGTTCGCGGTTTGCCCTCGCCGAAGATTAAAGAGGTCAGCGTAATCGCCACCGAGCCTGCCGGGTCCAGGCTGGTAGTCGTGAAGATCCTGACCGATCAGGACGGCCTTTATGGCTATGGCTGCGGAACCTTCACGCAACGCGCGGACCTGGTGGTCGCGGCGGTCGAGAAGTATCTAAAACCGTTTCTGATCGGCAAGCCGGCCGATCGGATCGAGGACACCTGGAACGCGATGTACAACAGCTCCTATTGGCGCAATGGACCGGTGTTGAACAACGCAATAAGCGGCGTCGACCAAGCCTTGTGGGATATCAAAGGCCGCCAGGCGAACATGCCGGTCTATCAGCTGCTGGGTGGAAAAGTTCGCGAGGCGGCGAATTGCTACGGACACTCGGACGGCGCCGATTACGCCCAGACCATCGAAAGCGCCAAAAAATGGATCGACCAGGGATTCCGGTTCGTGCGGGTGCAGGTGGGCATTCCGGGGATGGCCGGGTATGGATCGCGCCGTGCCGACGCAGTGGTGAAGGGGTTGCACAGCGGTCCGGTATTCGAACCGGGCGTGTACATAAGGCGGGCTCTCAAGTTGTTCGAAGAATGCCGCAAGGCACTGGGCGACGATATCGAATTGCTGCACGATGTGCACGAACGGGTCGCGCCGATTCAAGCCGTCCAATTCGCGAAGGACGCCGAGAAATTCAAGTTGTTCTTCATGGAGGATGCGCTTTCGCCTGAAGACATCGCCTACTTCCGCATGATCCGCCAGCAGTGTGCGACGCAGCTTGCGATGGGTGAGCTGTTCAACAGTCCTCATGAGTGGCGGCCTCTGATCACGGAGCGGCTGATCGATTTTATCCGTATCCACGTTTCTCAGAGCGGAGGCTTATCGCCGGCGCGCAAGATTATCGCCTTCGCCGAACAGTTCGGAGTCCGCAGCGCCTGGCACGGGCCTGGAGATGTATCGCCGATCGGTCATGCCGCGCAGATTACTCTCGACGTCACGGCTCCAAACTTCGGCGTGCAGGAGTATTCACCATTTAGCGAGAAGACGCAGGAAGTGTTCCAGGGCTGCCCGGTCATGAAGGACGGATATTGGTACGTCAATGAGGCGCCGGGTTGGGGCATCGAGGTCGATGAGAAAGCGGCCGCGAAGTATCCTTTTGGAACCGGTGAGAATGGCGAGCGAAAGACTCTCAACGGAGGATGGGGCGAGATCCGCCGGTTGGATGGAACGATTATCAAGCAGTGACTGCGCCTCCACAGGCTAAAGCCTGTGCCACCTGTGTTTGGTCGGACTGCGTTTGTGGGGCGGCCAGTCTTGGCGGCAGCCTGCCTTCGGCAGGCTTTTATCTGTCATCAAAAGCCCTTCGCTAGCGCTGGTAGCGATAGATCTTGCCCGCCTTCATGACGAAGACGACCCTGCGCACGGCGGTAATGTCTTCGAGAGGATTGCCTTCAACCGCAACCAGGTCAGCTTGAAATCCCGGAGCCACGGTTCCAATTTCGCGGCCCAGGCCCAGAGATTCGGCGGAAACTGAAGTAGCGCTCATCACTTCGTCCATGGGTTTGTCATGGGCGTCGCGAACGCGATAAATGAACTCCTCCGCGTTGCGTCCATGGGAGCCAGCCACGGCGTCCGTGCCGAAAACCACCTTCACGTGATGAGCGCGCGCACGGCGCAGCACGTCCTCTGTGGGCGCAATCCCTTTTTCGAGCGTGGCCAGGGACGCTGCGTTGAAGGTGTAGCTTTGTCGGTTATCGAGATAATTGTGCAGCACCAGAAGGTTCGGATCGAAGAACGTGCCATGCTGCGCCATGAGGTCCAACGTTTCGTCTTTCACAAAAGTGCCGTGCTCGATCGACGTACATCCGGCCAGAACCGCGGCGCGCGCACCGGCGTCGCCGATCGCGTGAACCACCGCTCTCAGCCCGACGGCTTTGGCCTCGCCGCACACCGCCTGAATCTGCTCATCCGTCATGCTCTGATCGCCGCCCGCGCCCAGCCCGGTGGTCGCGAACAGCTTGATCAGGTCCGCGCCCTCCTGTTTGATCTTGCGAACCAGCTCGCGCAGCGCCTCCGGATCGGGACGCGTTTTGTCCTGATTCATGCCTTGAATCTGACGCAAGGAAGTAAGAATTCTAGGGCCCGGCAGAAGACCGCGAGCCACGAAATCGCGAACCGGACCGTCGATCAGCGCGCCCACGCTCTGCACGGTCGTGAACCCTCCCAGGAGAGTGATCCACGCGTCGCCAGCGGTCGCGAGCGCCATATCTTCCGGCTTGCCGCCGCTGTTGACCGACTTGTTATTCGCGTCCATATGCCAGTTCAGATGGATATGAGTATCGATCCAGCCAGGCATCACGGTCAGGCCGCGCAGGTCGTAATCGGGCTTGGCATTTCCAGCGCTCAGGGACTGGATGTGTGAACCCTCAATTACGATTTCTTGATTTTTCAGCACCCCGCCCTTGCCATCCAAAATGGTGCTGGTCTGAAGAACAATACGCGGCTGCGCAAAGCAGGCCGCCGCTGCGAGCGTGAGCGTCCATAGCGTTTTCATAACTGTCGCTATTGTCGCCGAAAAATGGCTGTCAGATGTATAGCCTTGTGGGGCGGCCAATTTGGCGGCAGCCTGCATTCGGCAGGCTTTTATCTGTTAACAAACGCCGCCTGGAAACGCGGCTGCCGCCAAGATTGGCCGCCCCACAAAATGCACCGGCCGAATCGAGCATGACTAGCCGTGACGCAGCGCCGTCATCGGATCCACGCGGGCCGCGCGTCGCGCCGGGATGGAACAGGCTAGCGCCGCCACCGCTCCGAACAGCACTGCGGCCGCCACGAACGATAGCGCGTCATTCGTGCCGATCCCTTCGACCAGCGCACCGAGCGTTCGTGCCAGAATCAACGCTCCTCCGATGCCGACGGCGATTCCCGCTGCGGCCAGCGCCATGCCGTGACTCAGAACCATCCGCACCACGGTTTGCGCCGAAGCTCCCAAGGCGATGCGTATGGCAATCTCATGCAAGCGGCTATTTACGAAATACGCGATCACGCCGAAGATGCCGAGCGTGGCAAGAATCAAGGCGAGTGCCGCGAATACGCCCATCAGAGTCATGTTCGCGCGCTCGGTCGAAAGCGATTCGCTCAGGCGTTCTTCCATGCTGGCGATGTTGAATACCGGTTGGTTGGGGTCCGCATCGTACACCGCCTTACGGGCTGGACCCACCAGGCTCGACATTGGAAGACTGCTCTTGAGAATCAGGAACGGCTCGAAAGACTCCTCCTCGGGGGTGTAGATCAGGAAGGGGTCCATCGGGCGCCGGCCCTGTTGCTTCACGTTACCCACGATTCCAACGATTTCCCGCCATTGTCCGTTCCGCGAACCGACCTCGATCCGTTTTCCCAACGCGTTCTCTGCCGGAAAGAACTCGTCCGCGAACGCCTGATTCACAATTGCGGCCCGGTCGCGATCGGCTTCGGTAAATTCGCGGCCACGCAGCAGAGGGATTTGTAGAGCCCGAAAATAGGCAGGACTCACGCCCGCCACCGGCAGAGAAGGACGGCCGCCCAACGGCGGATCGGGATGGTTCTCAAAGGAGATGCCCGCGAAGCTTCCCGTGCCGGTCAACGGCAGGCCTCCGCCGATGGCCGCGATTTGCACGCCGGGAATCGCTTTCGCGTTCTCTAAGATCCGCGAGCAAAGAGCCTTTCGCTCCGCCGGCCCCGGATATTTTCTCGGCGATGGAGCGATCTCGAGGGTTAGAACGCCCCTGGGTTCGAAGCCCAGCGTAGCGGACGCGAGGCGCGCGAACGTATGGATCAGCAGACTGGAGCCGACCAGCAGAATCATGGCCGCGGCAATCTCCGCGATCACCAGAATCCCGCGAAGCCGGCGCTGGCCGCCGGTCCCGGTGCTCCGACCTTCTTCCTTCAGCGTGTCGTATAGAGCTGCGCGCAAAGCGGCAACCGCGGGAACGAGTCCGGTAACGATCCCCGCAGCGAGCGTGATTCCCAGCGCATAGCCGAGCACGGATTTATCCAGGCGCAGCATATCGGCAAGATGAAGATTCGCGGGAAGAAATGTTCTCAGCGCACCGAGGCTGGCATAACCCAAGAAGAGGCCGCCGGCACCGGCTGCGGCGCACAGCAGCAGGTTTTCCGTCATTAACTGGCGCACCAGCCGAGCGCCGCTCGCGCCCACCGACGCACGCACCGCAATCTCTTTCCGGCGGCTGATCGCCCGGGCCACTTGCAAACCCGCGATGTTGAGACACGCGATGAGCAGCACCATCGAAACCGCGCCCTGGAGCACCAGAAGCATGGTTCGAACGTTTCCCGTCAGCCATTGGCGCAACGGAATCGCCCGAACCTCCATATTTTTCCGCATGATCACGAATTGCGGAGGCTCTTCGGCGGCGGTGGCTTTCAGCACACCCATCAGCTCCTGTTTCAAAGCCGCCACGGATACCTCCGGTTTGCGCCGCACCAGAACGCGCAAGAGCCGGAAGTAGCGCGGGTCGCTATGCCAGCTCGGATTCGGAGGCAGCGCCATGGGCAGCAGCAGGTCGTGCCGAAAATTGTTGTCCGGGAACTCGAAGTCCGCCGGCAATACGCCGACGACGGTGCGGCCCACGCCGTCCAGTTGAATCACTTTGCCGATGATCTCCGGCGAACCGCCGAAGCGCCTTTGCCACAGGCCATAGCCCAGGATCGCGGTAGGCGCCGCTCCGAGCCGGTCCTGCTGCTCCGTAAAATTATTCCCGAACGCTGGTGTCGCTCCCACCAGATCGAGCACCTGCCAGGTCACCATGGTCCCCTGGATCCTTTCGGGTTCGCCGGCGCCGGTCAGGTTGACTGTGCCTCCGCCACCGTAAGCGGCGATGCCGTCCACCGATTTCAGATTCGCGCGCCAGTTCGCGAAATCCGCGCTGGGCGGACCTCCTACCATCGGCTCATGCGGCCAATACTCGGTGACGTACACGAGGCGGTCCGCATCCTTATAAGGAAGATCTTTCAGCAGTAGAGTATTCACCACGCTGAACAGAGCCGTGTTCATTCCGATGCCCAACGCCAGCGAACCGATCGCGACGGCTGTGAACACAGGGCTCTGGCGCAGAATGCGAAAGGCATAGCGCAGATCCTGCGACAATTCGTCGAAGAAGCGCATTCCCGCGACTGCACGCGTCTCATCCTTGAACTTTTCCCGCGAGCCCAACTCCAATCGGGCTTGCCGTTCAGCCGATTCTTTCGACTGCCCTGCCCGCATCAGGTCTTGTGTCCGCAGTTCGATATGGAGACGCAATTCGTCGTCCAGATCCTGTTCCCATCTGGCTCGCCCTAGTAGCGCGCGGATTCGGGAAAGCATGCTATACCTCCTCCGGACGCGTCGCGAGCGCGGTGGTCATGGCCGCTACCAGTCGCTCCCAGCCGTCTTTTTCGGAACGAAGCCGCTTGCGGCCTGCGGTGGTCAAGCTGTAGAACTTGGCTCGGCGGTTGTTTTCCGAGACGCCCCATTCTGACGCGAGCCATCGCTGATGCTCCAGGCGGTGCAGCGCCGGATACAGCGCGCCTTGCTCGATTTTGAGCGCCGCGCCGGAGATTTGTTCGATTCGCAGCAGGACTCCATAGCCGTGGTGCGGTCCTAAGGAAACGGCTTTCAAAATCAGCAGGTCCAGGGTGCCTGGAAGCATGGGGGCTCTCCTAATCAGATTAGGAGAAGTATATTTGGGTCACTCCTAAGTTGTCAAGGAGAGGCCGGACGCACTTTGGCTGTACGAGAAATCGTGCGCGACCGGCTGACTCATGATCAACCGGCCGCTAGTGGATCGAGTTACCCGCTTTCCGGCTACAACCCTCTGAATCCTCGGTTCTTACCCGTGATTTTATGAGATCGATCCCAAGATGCCTCGTTTCGAGAGGCTCAGTACCACCGTAATACGACATTTGCTGGCCAGCAAAAAGCTGTCAAAGAAGCTTGGTTAAGACTCCTTCTGATGGAAGGATACAACGGGCTCAAAAACCGGCACGATGCGTGCGCGTCACAAAATCAGCAAAGGAAAGGAGAAAAATAGTTAATTCAAGGCCGTGATAACTTGTGAGAAGTATGCGTCCTATCCGCGCGGGATCGATCGCTATGGCGTCGGCCGGAGCCGCCGGCGCCGTGGGTTTTACGCTCTACACCGGGCGGCACAATGCTTCCGCGCTGCTGATGGCAATATTCGCGGTATGGGTGCTGTCTCCATTTTTCGCCCTTCTGGTGATGAACATTTTTTCGAAGGATTGGCCGGCACTCTACCTTCTGACCATGCTCATCACCGTGGGGACCTTAGCGATTTATGGAGAGGTCGCTTTTGGACCCCCGAGGCCGAAGCCGGCCGCGGTATTCGTAATCGTTCCACCCGTGTCATGGCTGCTGATCGGAGCAGCCGCGCTGTTCCGATGGCGGTCACGGGATCACGTCGTTTGAGACTTCGCTTTGCCCGCCTCGCGTGGAATGGAAAACAGGAACGTAGTGCCTTCATCCGGCTTCGATTCAAACCAGATACGCCCACTGTGGCGCTTCACAATTTTTTGGGCGATGGTCAGGCCGACCCCGGTCCCGGAAAACTCGCTCGCCGAATGCAGGCGCTCGAACAACTGAAATACGTCGTCCGATCCGCGCGCGTCAATTCCGATGCCGTTATCGCGTACCGAAAACACCCAATCGGAGCCCTCCATCGTAGCGGAGACATGCACCGCGGGCGTTTCGCTGCGGTTGAACTTGATCCCATTGGCAATCAGATTCTGGAAGACCTGGGTTAGGATGCCCGCGTCCGCGAAGATCTCCGGCAGGGCGTCCCAGCTAACTTTGGCGGATTGCTCGGAAATCGCGACTCTCAGGTTATCCACTGCCGCCTGAACGACTTGTTCAGTCTTGACGAAGCGCAGCGCGGGAGCAGCCGTTCCGAGGCGCGACAAATTCAATAAATCTTCAATCTGCCTTTTCATTCGCGATGCACCTTCCACCACGGTGGTTAGGAACTCCCCCCCTTCCGCCGCTAACTCCTGATGGAACCGGCGATCGAGCAGTGACAGATAGCCGGTGATGACCCGCAGCGGTTCCTGAAGGTCATGCGACACCATATGCGCGAACTGCTCCAGCTCGCTGTTGGATCGGACCAGTTCCGCGTTTAGCCGTTTCAGCTCCTCGCTGTCACGCTTACGCCCGGTCACATCGGTGATAAACCCCAGCGCGATGAAACCCTCATGGCCTTCGACGAAGCTGAGACCGATCTCGATGGGAAACTCGTCGCCATTCTTGCGGCGCGCCACCAGGTTCATGTCCATGCCCAGCATCCGCACACTCGGCGCCCTGAAATAGGAGTCGAGCGCCGCTCTATACTCCGCTTCAACCCTCTCGGGCACCAGAGCCATTACTTTCCTGCCCATGATCTCCCGGCGCGGATAACCGAACATTTGTTCGCTATGTCCGTTCATGAAGACGATGCAGCCTTTGTTGTTGACTGCCAGAATCCCGCCCAGCGCCGCTTCCAGGTAAGAGCGAAGCTGGATCTCGTCCGTGACGAGGGCATCGTCCTGTATCGTGTCCCGTGGACCAATCATCCTTATAAAGAAGTGTTGCTCCAGCGCTAATATTCTCTTTATACGGAGGCGCCAAACGATTTTTTCGACCTTTTTGTGGTCAAAAGGGATCACTTTTCGTGGTCTGCACCTCTCTTGGGTTCGTTCTGTATATCCTATCTGTCAATGGGCGCACAGCCATGATCGTTGCTCCTTCGGACCTCCAAGGGACCTCCCGCGCGCGGCGCAACGTCATCGGCTTTGGGATGGCGCTCGCCTTCATCTCTTATCTCGACCGGGCGTCGATCAGCCAGGCCGCACCCATGATCGTCCGCGACCTGCATTTCAATACCATCCAAATGGGCTACGTCTTCTCAGCCTTCGGCTTGACCTATGCCGCGATGGAGATTCCCAGCGGCTGGCTGATTGACCGCTTCGGGCCGCGGCTGATCCTGACCCGCGTGGTGCTGTGCTGGTCTTTGTTCACCGCGGCCACCGGTCTCGCCTGGAATTTCTGGTCGATGCTGAGCGCCCGCCTGCTGTTCGGCGCCGGTGAAGCTGGATGCTTTCCCGGGCTGGCTAAGACCTTCAGCAACTGGCTTCCTCGCGATGAGCGGGCGCGCGCGGAAGGCTGGAAAGCTGCCAGCGCGCGCTGGGGAGGAGCCGCTGCGCCGATCCTGGTCGTCTCGCTCTACGCTTCGCTTGGCTGGCGGATCACGTTCGTGATGTTCGGCGCCGTTGGGTTCGTTTGGGCAGGCGTTTTCTATGCGTTGTTTCGAAATCGCCCGGACGCGGCTCCGCTGATCACCCGGCCTGCTCCGTGGAAGACCTTTCTGCGATCCACCAGCGCCTGGGCGCTCGGCGTCCAATGGTTTTGCCATTATTATGGCTTCTATTTCTACGTGACCTGGCTTCCGACGTACTTACTCGAAGCTCGTGGAGTGGCATTGAAACATGGAGCCATCCTCGGGGGCCTGCCTCTATTCGCCGCCGGATGCGGCTGCCTCTTCGCCGGATATCTGCTGCCGCCGTGCGCCCGCCGGATGGGAATCGTTCGCGCCCGCAGGACCTTTGCCTATGTCGCCTATGGAGGAGCCGCCGTGTTCCTGCTGCTGTTCACCCTGGTTCGCGATCCCAACCTCGCCATGATGGTCCTGAGCCTGTCGAGTTTCATCGTCGAGCTCAGCGCCCCGGTCACCTGGACCACCGCCATGGACCTGGGCGGCGAATCGGTCGGCCTGCTCACCGGAATGATGAACACCCTGGGACATCTGGGAGGCAGCGTCGCGCCCGCCATCATCGGCTATTTGCTCGCGATGTCCGGCAATAGCTGGAATTTAGCGTTCTACGCCTCGGCTGCGCTGTACGCCTTGGGAGGCCTGTGCTGGCTGGTGCTCGACCCGGTCACGCCGCTCGATCGGCCAGCCACAATCTAAGGTAATGCCGCTTGCGCTCCGGCTCCGGAAAATCTTCGTAGCTGGTCCGGCTGTGCAGCAGGAAAGTATTGCTGATCAATTGAAGATCGCCCTGTTCGAGAGGCAGCATCACCGGGACGTCGGGCCTGCGCATCACCTCTTCAAACGCGTCTAAAGCTTCCAGATCCGCATCGCGCAGCGGCTCGCCCTTCCACTCCTGTCCCTTGGTGATATAGAACCGCAGATAGCGGACCGTCAGGCGCCCGTCGAAGGAAAACACGGGAACCGGAAGCACCGGCTCCTCTCCTGGAGGCAGCTCGGCTCGCCGGTCCACCCAAAAAGGTTGAAACAACCGGCGCAACACATCCGGCCGTTCCCGCAGCAAGATATTATAGAGGGTGTAGCCGCTCACGAGCGCGGATTCGCCGCCGGTTTTCGCGGACCGCAACACCAGTAAGCCGATGAAATCCGGAGTATGCCCCGCCACGCGCGAGGGCGAGTCGGTATGAAAATCGAACGCCGCGTTGGTCTTCGAAAACCGCACGCCGGTGCGGCCATAATCCGCCTCCACGCGGATTCCCTCATCGCGCACCGAGTACAAACGGTCGCCCCGCAGATTCTGCGGGAGGATCTCGCCCAAGTGCGCCCCCAGCTGCTCGTAAAGCCGCCGCGCTTCCGGTTCAGAATATTGGTCGAAACCCAGCCCGCGCAGGACTACAAATCCAGGGCCCTCGCGCAGCCTTTTTCGAATTTCCCGGGCGATCGGAGCGAAGGACTCTTCTCGAATCTGCTTAGGAACGGGCAAAACCCAATCGGAAGGTCCAGAAAAGTCTCGCGCCGTCCATGCCTGCGGGCCGTCAAGCATTTCCATAAACCAATTCTAATGTAGCGCGCTTCCAGGGCGGCGCTGACCGCTCCCTGTGGTCGCGGCTCTGTAGGACGCAGACAGATCGGCACGCTCGGAAATATGGGGCTGGGCGGCGACAGATTGGGTTGTCCCCACTCTTCGCGGTTTTCATCGCTATCGGTGCGCCGTCGGACCATACTGAGGCATGAATCCGGTATGATGTCTCAAAGGACCCTCTATGCGCCTCTCTTCTGCACTCGCCTCCGCAGCCTTGTTGCTGCTGCCCGTTTTCTGCCATGCCCAGGATGAAAGCTCCCGCAGCGTGGCTGGAGGAGGTATCACTGTGCCCGGTTGGACCGGCAAAGTCGACGCGGCCGAAGCCAAGGCCGGCAAGACCGTGAACGACGCGAAATTCGCCAAAGAAGGCAACGCCATCCATGTAATCACTGGACCGGAGACCACTTACTGGAATCCGTCCAACAAAGCCTCCGGCGATTACACCGTCAAAGCCACGTTTAATGAGCCGAAATTCCAAAATCTCAACTCCCATCCCCATCCATATGGGATTTTCATCGGCGGATCCCAGATGGGTACCGACGAGGAGCATTACCTCTATTGCGCCGCCTACGGAAATGGCAATTTCATCGTGCGCGGATTCGGTCCCGCCGCCTTCCAGATGAATGGCCGCCGCGGAGAAGCCAACGCCGCCGTTCACAAGGCCGCCGGCATCGGAGAACCAGTCACTCAGGAGATCGCACTCTCTGTAAAAGGCGGCCGCGTGGAGTGTTCCATCAATGGAACCGTGGTGGCCGGGTACGACAAAGCGGACGTCACCGCACCCGGTAAACTTACTTCCACCGATGGAATTTACGGCCTCCGTTTTGGCCACAATACCGAAGTGGTAGTCACCGGGTTCGGCAAGAATTGAGCCTTAGTACCTCCGTACTACACGCGGTTAGGATATACGGGGATTTTCATTCAGGTATTTCGCTGAGTGTGGGAGTGTTCGCTTACGCTTAATATCGATTCATGCAACTCTACACACTCCTTTCGCTCCAACTCAAAAAATCCTGGAAAGATACACGCGGCCAGGATTTAATCGAATACGCTTTAATGGCCGGTTTTGTGGCCGTCGCGGCCGGCGCCATTATGCCCAACGTCGCCTCCAGCATCAGCACGATCTTCAGTTCGATCGCGTCGGTTATGACCGGTGCGGCGTCTCAAGGAAGCTAAACAGATTTATTGAGCGCACGTCCCTCCCGTGCGTCGTTGGTGGAAGGCCGTCCCCAGAAAAGGACGGCCTTTTTTCATGGGACTTTCGTACGATTTAAAAAAGTACTTTCCCGCTATTCCCAGGGGACTCCCCTCAGGCGATAACTAGTATGTTCCATGCAGTTCGTCGACCATTACGAGACGATGCAGATCAGCCCCAACGCCGATCTGGACACCATCCATCGCGTTTACCGCATCCTCGCCCAGCGCTTCCATCCCGATAATAAGGAAACCGGCGACCCGGAAACATTCCGCGCCCTCAGCGAAGCTTTTCAGACGCTGAGCGACCCCGAAAGGCGCGCCGCGTTCGATATTGAGCACCGCGCCGCGCGCCGCCTTACCTGGAAGATTTTCGACCAGACCACCTCCGCGCAAGGCGTCGAGGCCGAGCGGCGTAAGCGCTCCGGAACTCTGGCCCTGCTCTACCGCAAGCGCGTCGCGCAGCCCGATCAACCGTCGATGAGCCTGAAGGATTTCGAGGACCTGCTGGGCGTGCCCAAGGAACATCTGGAATTTACGCTGTGGTATTTGAAGGAGGGCCAATACGTCACCCGCACCGACAATGGCCGCCATTCGATCACCCTCAAAGGCGTCGATCTCGCCGAATCCATGTCCGAATCCCGCCCGGAGCCTCTGAAACTGAACGCCCGCGTAGCATAATAAAGCGTGCTCTGTTACTTCGATGCCTTCTCCGGCATCAGCGGCGATATGACGGTGGGCGCCCTGATCGACGCCGGAGCCTCCTCTGCGGCTGTCATCGACGCCCTTGAATCCCTTGCCACCGGCGCCAGATTCGAAGTGGAAAAGACCAAGCGCAACGGACTCGCCGCGTTGAAATTCAAAGTCCACCTGAATCCGGAACCGCAAAAGCACCGGCATTTGAAGCACATTCTGGCGCTGATCGATCAGTCGTCGATCTCCGCGAGAGCGAAACAAAATGCGGCCGCTGTGTTCCAGCGCCTGGCCGAAGCGGAATCCGGGGTCCACGGAGTATCCATTGAGAAGGTGCATTTCCACGAGGTGGGCGCGGTGGATTCCATCGCCGACATCGTGGGAGCCTGCGTCGCCCTGGACCTCTTGAATATCGACGAAGTCTGCTGCTCTGCGATTAACGTCGGCAGCGGCACCGTGCTCACCGAACATGGCGTCCTGCCGATCCCCGCGCCCGCGACCGCATCTCTGTTGGCCGGGAAACCGATCTACGCTCGCGGGCCGGCGATGGAGCTGACCACGCCCACCGGAGCGGCCATCGCCGCCGCGCTTTCCTCCACCTTCGGTACGCTGCCCTCCATGCAAATTGCGAGCATCGGCTATGGCGCGGGCGACCGCGATTTTAAGGAATCCCCTAACGTTCTGCGCGTTCTGATCGGCGAACGAACGGGCGCGCCCGAATCCACGCGAGTCAGCGTTATCGAAGCCAACATCGACGATTCCAGTCCGCAGGTTCTCGGCTACGCTCTCGAACGCCTGATGGAGGCGGGCGCGCTCGATGCGTCCCTTTCGCCTTTGCAGATGAAGAAGAATCGCCCGGGTTCTTTGCTGCGCGTCATCGCGCGCCCGCAGGACCAGGAGCGGCTCGCGCAGTTGGTGTTCGCTGAAACCTCCACGCTCGGTCTGCGCATTTACTCGGCTGAGCGGCGAATCGAAACGCGGCGGATCGTTGAGGTCGAGACCCGGTTTGGAAAGATCCGCATCAAGGTTTCGGGCCACGGCTCCCACGCCCCCGAATATGAGGATTGCCGGGCGATCGCGGCAGCCACGGGAACTCCTCTGAGGGAAGTACTCTCTGCGGCCGAATCCGCGTACCTGAACGTCCCGACGGGCTCCACTGACGAAAAGTTAAACTGATCTCCTGGGGCGTTCGCGGATCCGCGCAACGCATCGAGTAGACCGCAATCGGCGATACTGTGAACGTCGCCGCGAGACTGGTCCATATTGCGGCTCGGGATGCATATCTACTCTCTTAAAGGGGCTTAAAACTATGTTGAAGTGCGCGTTTTTCTCGATACTTGCGATGCTTTTGTCGTCTTGTGCCTCGACCACGCCCCCGGATGCCTCCGCCAACGCGGCTTATCTGGAGAAAGCCGCAGCCGAGCCAGGGGTAACGAAAACCCCCAGCGGTCTGATTTATCGCGATATCAGGGTCGGAACCGGAACCTCCCCGGTCGCGACCGACACCGTCAAGGTGAATTACAAAGGTACTTTAGTCAACGGCAAGCAGTTCGATTCTTCCAA
The DNA here is from genome assembly GCA_963698105.1 of Bryobacterales bacterium. Classification (GTDB taxonomy): domain Bacteria; phylum Acidobacteriota; class Terriglobia; order Bryobacterales; family Bryobacteraceae; genus Palsa-187. The sequence goes on along the minus strand of CAVOPN010000009.1, from coordinate 194,811 downwards.
CAACGCGAAATTCCCCTTGAACCAGGTGATCCCCTGCTGGACCGAAGGCGTCCAGATGATGAAGGTCGGCGGCAAAGCGGAACTGGTGTGTCCGTCGGGCATCGGGTATGGCGATAAAGGCAGCTTTCCGGAAATTCCCGGCGGCGCGACGCTGATCTTTGAGATCGAGCTGCTGGGCATCGGTTGAGCGTGTTATTTTTGAAGTATGAAGACGATTGCGCTCGCTCTTTTGATCGCCGGATCGGGTATGGCCGCCGATATCCACGGACAATACGTGGAGGCGCGGACCGCCGATATTTATACCGGGCCTTGCTTCGCTAATTCTGAAGTGGAGTTGACCGGCAACCTCGCCGTGCTGGGCTGGAGGATCGATAAAGGTGCATGGCAAGGAGTTGCACTGGACGGATTGTCGGTGATGGGCGTGGTGCGGACGGACAATACGCTCGGCGACTACATGCATCCGGAAGTGGTAAACGCGCGGGCGGTGATCATCGTCGATGAGCGCGCGACACCGGAGCAGCGGATCGCACTCAGCCAGTTCGCGAAACACATGGGCGGTGATCTGCTGGTCAATGTGGTTCGAACCGATGCGCGGCCGATCACGTTCACGAGCGGCGATATGCATTCGCGGCAGGCAAAGATGGTGGCGGGAGAGCTTGCAAAGGTCGAGACCCGGGCGCTGGAAGATACCGACAAAATCTGCCACAACGAAGAAGTCTGGTATCAGCCGCTAACGCAGCTGGACCACGCGATGGCCGCGTACACGGTGGAGCAGTCCTACCAGGGAAAAGGTTTGAATACGACCTGGAGCTATCCCGGCAAGCGCAGCGCGTACGTGGGAACTTTTTCTGCTTCAGGCCCGAGCGTCGTCGAGACCGGCGAAGACTTCCGCCAGTAAAATTTCGATAGACGGGTTTTCGGTGCGCAGGACGCCGTCTTTTACTTCGCGGCTGCCATCGAGGGTGTAGGTCCACACACGACGGTTTAAAGGGTCGAAGACCCATACATGGGGATAACGAATTTCAGAAAGTCATCGATGCGTTTTTGGGTGCCGATGAAGGTGTCCTTTTTTGAAAGGAGTTCTATGCAGATAAATGGTGGATCGCGGAAGATCGCCGGGTGCGGACCGAGGTCTTGAGGACGCAGACGTCGGGAATGCGGTAGCGGTCTGATTTCACTTGGACGCGCTGCTCAACCACGGCGTGGAGCTTCCACTGCTTGCGGCGGGAACGGAAGTAATAGGCCAACTCGGTTTGTAAATCGCTGTGAGGGTGTTCGCCCACGTTTCGCTCCAGTAGCTCTCCGTCGACGTAGTCGCAGTCCGGGCGGTATGACGTGTTTAGATACTCTTCGACCGATACAAGCGCCGAGGTTTCCATACTCGCTATTCTACCTCGCCGCGAATGAGATCCTCGTAGGTTTCGCGTTTGCGAATGACTCGCCAGGAATCTTGTTGGACTAATACTTCGGCGGCGCGAGGACGCGCGTTGTAGTTCGACGATTGTACGAAGCCGTAGGCTCCGGCCGTGCAGATGGCGACGATATCGCCGGGCATTACTTCCGGCAGTTCGCGATCTTTTGCGAGGAAATCTCCGGTTTCGCAAACGGGTCCCACGACGTCTACTTTTGATTTTGGGGCGGTGGTTTCGCGAACGGGGAGAATTTCGTGATAGGCGCTATAGAGCGCGGGACGGATCAGATCGTTCATCGCGGCGTCGACGATGACGAAATTTTTATCGCCGGTAGTTTTTCGATAGAGCACGCGGGAGAGGAGCACGCCGGCCGCGCCTACGATGGATCGCCCGGGCTCAATCATCGCGTGCAGCCCATGGTCCTTTAATTTCGAACACATCTGGCCTATGAAGCTGTCGATGGCCGGGGCGAGCTCCTCCGGTTTATAGGCGATGCCGAGGCCTCCGCCTAGATCTACGTGGCGAATATCGAAGCCTTTCATGCGCAGACGATCGACCAGATTCAGTACGCGATCCACCGCGAGCATTACCGGCTCGGGATTCATCAGCTGCGATCCTATATGGCAGCTCACGCCTTCGAAGACCAGGTTTTCGTATTGGCAGGCGCGTTCGTAAACGGTCTCGGCGTCGGCGATGTCAATCCCGAACTTGTGGGCCAGGCGGCCGGTGGAAATGTAGGCGTGCGTGCCCGCGTCTACATCGGGGTTCACGCGCATCGCGACGCGGGCGTGGACGCCATGGCGATGCGCCAGAGCGTCGATCAAAGCGAGTTCCGGTTCCGATTCGCAGTTGAACACGAAGATGCCGGCTTTGAGTGCCGCGTCGATTTCCGGCGCGGTTTTTCCGACGCCGGAGAAGACGATTTTCTTGGGATCGCCTCCGGCTTGGAGGACACGGTAGAGCTCGCCTCCGGAAACGATGTCGAATCCCGCGCCGGCTTCGGCGAGCAGTTTGAGGATCGCCAGATTGCCATTCGCTTTTACCGCGTAGCAGACGGTATGCGGCTGTTCGCCGAAGGCTTCATCATAGGCGCGATAAGTTTTGAGAATCGACTGGGCGGAGTAGACGTAGCAGGGCGTGCCGGCTTGGGCGCCGATGTCGGCGAGTGGTACTTCGTCGCAGAAGAGGGATCGGTCGTGGTAGGCGAGAGGGGTCATGGGATTTGGCATGCGGAACCGCCTGCGCGACATGGTTTGCTGTTTGAGATCCGCTTCCTGCTCGTTGGCGGGGCCAGCCACGTCGACACTTTCGAAAACATCGGACCGGGGGTCGGTCTAGCTGAGTGGCCGGGGCGAAAAGTGGGGACAGCCCGCTCTGTCCACGGCGGCGCAGTGGCATTTGCCGCTTTTTGAGTTGTGGGCGCCTTGGGACAGAGTAGGCAGTCCCCACTTTTCGCGGTTTTCATCGCAATCGGTATGCGGAGGGCAAGACACGTCGACACGATTCTAGACGCGGCACGCCTGGAGGCGCGCGCCACACGGCGGGTCAATTAGTGGACCTTCATGACTACCACCGATTGATCGTCGGTGATGGGGGTGTCGTCGCGGAAGGCGTCGATGTCCGCGAAGATTGCGTCGGCTAATGCCTTGGGCGTGCCGGTGCCGTGTTTCTTCAGCAGCTTGGTGACGCGGGCGCGCGTGAAATCCTCTTCCCGGGCGTTGAGCTGATCCTCGACGCCGTCGGAGAAAAATAACATCAGGTCTCCCTTTTCCGCCTGGTGAATCACTTCGTCGTATTCGCGATCTTCCAACAGTCCGATCGGGACGCCTTCGCTGCGCGGCTTCAGGATTTCGCCCGAGCGATAGACCAAAGGCGGCTCCGCGCCCGCGTTCGAAAGCGTGAAGCGGCACAGCTTCGGCTCCCACAACGCGAGGGTGAGCGTCGCGTACTGCGCATCGACTTTGCGTTCGAGCAACGTTTCGTTCAGAGACTTCATCAGCATGGCGGGGCTGCGTTTGCGCGGGGCCAGGATCCGCAGCAGGCCGCTGATGAGCGCTCCGAACAGCGCCGCGGCCGCGCCCTTTCCGCTTACGTCGCCGAATGCGATGACGGCGTAGTCGTCGCCCTTTTCAAAGAAATCGTACACGTCACCGGAGATTTCACGCGCCGGGCGCGAGCGGATGGCGATTTCGAGACCGTGAATTTCCGCCTCGCGGGGCTGCAATACGTGCTGCAATTTGCGCGCGGCTTTCAGGTCCTGATCCATGCGCTGTTCGCGCAAGGCGATTTCTTCGTACAGGCGCGCGTTTTCCACCGAACTGGCGATCTGCGGCGCCAGCAGCGAAAGCGTGCGCTGATGATCTTCAGTGAAAAAACCCAGCCGCTCGCTTTCCACATCGAGGACGCCGACTACGCGATCCTGAACCATAAGGGGCGTCGCGAGCTCCGAACGAACGTCGGCATGGGCTTCGATATAACGAGGATCGAGCGAGGTATTCACCACGCGAATCGCTTCCCTGGTCTGCGCGGCGGTGCCGGTGATGCCCTTGCCGATGGGGATGGTATCGACCGTGACGCGCTGGTCGAAGCGGACGCTGAAGCGGCTCCGCAGCAATCTTTTTTCGGCGTCCACCAGATAAATGCTGAACGCATCGTAGTTAATCAGAGTGCGAACCGTAGCGGCGATCTTGCTGAGCAGCTCGTCAAGATCGAGGATGGAGCTGAATTCCTGCGACAGATTCGAGAGCGTCCGCAGCGTACGATTCTGGCGATCCACGCGGCGATACAGGCGCGCGTTATCGATCGAAAAAGCGACGCGCGCGCCGATCAGACGCAGCATCGCACGATCCTGCTCAGAGTAGGCTTTGATACGCGTCGACTGGACGTCGATAACACCAACCAGCTTGCCGCGCGCCATCATCGGCACGGCCAGTTCACTCCGCACGGCGTCCAGAGCATTCAAATATCGAGGGTCCTGGCGCACGTCTTCAACCATTACAGGTAGCCGGGTGGCCGCGGCCGCGCCGGTGACGCCTTCGTTCAATTGAATGGTGAGGCTGCGCACGATCTCTTCGCGATGGCCGATCGAATAGCGGATGTTCAGGCCTTTCTCGCGCTCATTATAAAGAAGGATTGCGAACAGATCGTAGGAGATGACGTCCTTGACGATAGAGCCGACGTTGGCAAGCAGTTTGTCCAGATCCAGCGTTTCCGACGTGACGCGCGACACTTCGAGCAGGAAGTCGAGCAGCTCAGCGCGCTCGCGGAATCGTACGGATGCTTTGCGAGGAACGGCCATGAGCTGGATTAATAGCCGCCTTTCGCGGAGGGGGGTTCCGCACCTTTGCCCTGCGCGGTTTCCATAATTTTTACGCTGGCGCTGGCGCCGATGCGCGTGGCTCCGGCGGCCGCCATGTTTTTCAGATCGTCCAGCGTGCGGATTCCTCCGGACGCCTTCACGCCCATCTCTTCGCCCACCACCTGGCGCATCAATGCGACATCGTGAACCGTGGCGCCCCCAGTGCTGAATCCAGTGGACGTTTTCACGAATTCCGCACCGGCGACCTTGGAAAGAGTGCTGGCAATCACTTTTTGATTGTCATCGAGCAGCGCGGTTTCGAGAATCACTTTGAGGATCGCGCCGCCTTTATGCGCGGCTTTCGCGACGGCTTCGATATCCTGGCGAACAGAGTCGTAATTCCCGCCTTTCAGCTCGCCGATATTGATGACCATGTCGATCTCGGCGGCGCCTAAGTTGACCGCGTTCTCCGTTTCGGCCACTTTGGCGACGGTGGAGTTCGCACCCAGTGGAAATCCGACGACAGTACAAACTTTGACGGGCGAGCCCGATAATTCAGCGGCGGCGAGAGGCACCCAGTAGGGATTCACGCAGACGCTGGCGAAGCCGTATTTACGGGCCTCGCAGCAGATATTGCGGATATCGGCGGCGGTCGCGTCGGCGCGGAGCAAAGTGTGATCGATCTGCGACGCAAGCGACGAATCGATGCTGGGCAGAGGCTCGCACGCGGAGACGCGCGTGGCTCCGGCCGCGAAAATCTGGCCGTGATTAGCCTCCGCGGGGGAGGGTTTCCCGGCGGCATAGCGGGCCAGAATTTCCTCGCCGATTTCAGCGACAAGCCGGTCTAACGCGTCTTGTTGGGAGGAGTCCACTTCAGGTTCGCCTTATCAATTTCCTTAATTTTGTCGACGCGCGCAGCGTGCCGCCCACCCCCAAAAGGCGTCGAGAGCCAGGTGCGAAGCACCTCTTCGGCCTGGGTGATGCTCAAAAGACGGCCACCCAGCGTCAGGACGTTGGCATCGTTGTGTTCCCTGCTGTTTCTGGCGGTAGCTCTATCATAACATAGGGCTGCGCGCACACCCGGGAATTTATTCGCGACCATGGCGGAGCCGATTCCCGCGCCGTCGATCACCACTCCGCGGGCGGCCTGTCCGCTCGCGACCAGCTCCGCGACTTGCCGCGCGATGTCGGGATAATCGGCTGGCCTCGCATCGTGAACACCTATATCCTGAATCGTGAGGTTGAGCTCCGCAAACATAGGCAGCAGTTTTTGTTTCATCTCAAATCCGCCATGATCGCTCCCGATGGCGACGGTCTCGGCGGGCGACGCGGGAGTGGCCGACTCGCCCTTTTTCAACTCGACAATCTTTACTCCGCGCTCTTTCGCCAGGTCGCGCGCCGACGGAGTAAGGATCGCATCAGGGGGGACTCGCAGTTCGCCACCCAGAGGAATATCGCGTTCGGTGTAAACGGGACGCATGCAGTCTCCATGATAATGCGCGAACGTGAGAGGCCTGGACACGTCGACATGAGTCGACGCGGCACGCACGAGTGCGTGCGCCACACTAGCGAACTACGGTTTGGCCGGTGTGCGTCAGGTATTCGGAATAGGGGCCCTTGAAATCGTCGATTTTGCCGTGTTCGATGTGCCAGATCCGCGTGGCCACTTCGTCGACGACGTCATGATCGTGGGTTACCAGAAGCACGGTTCCTTCGTATTTTTGCAGAGCGATATTCAAAGCGTTGATCGATTCCAGATCCAGGTGGTTGGTGGGTTCGTCGAGGATCAGAAAGTTCGGCTTCTGAAGCATCAGGCGGCAGAAGATAATGCGGGCGGCTTCGCCTCCGGAGAGCGCTTCGGTTTTTTTCAACGCATCGTCGCCGCTGAACAGCATCTGGCCCAGCACGCCGCGCAGCTCCTCCTGCGAGGCTTTGGGATCGAATTCGTGCAGCCATTCGAGAACCTTCACGCCGTGAGGAATCGACTCGGTGTGATCCTGCGCGAAATATCCTACCGATACTTCGTGGCCCCAGGTGACATCGCCCGCATCGATGGTGAATTCTTTGTCGGAGTCCTCAACGAAGCCGGTTCCATTGCGGATGAGCGACTTCAACATGGTGGTTTTGCCGGCCCCATTGCGTCCGATGAGAGCGATTTTCTCTCCACGGCTGATGCCGGCGCTGAAGTTCTGAATGACTTTGACATCGTCGTACGATTTCGAAAGGCCCTTGATTTCGAGCGGATGGCGGCCGGAGGGCTTCAGAACATCGAAGCGAATATAGGGGCGCGCGATGTTGGAACGGGCAAGGTCGGAGGTTTGCAAACGCTCGACTTCTTTTTTTCGCGAAGTGACTTGAGAGGAGCGCGTGCCGGCGCCGAAGCGGCGGATGAACTCATTCAACTGTTCGATTTTCTTCTCGCGCTGCGCGTTTTCCGCTTCGATACGCGAGCGGATCTGGGTCTTGGCGAGCACCATGTCATCGTAGCCGCCGGTATAAGTAATGACGGTTTGATAATCGATGTCGGCGATGTGCGTGCAGACTTCGTTCAGGAAATGGCGATCGTGAGAGATGACGATGAGGCAGCCCTCGAAGCGCAGCAGATAATCCTGGAGCCAGTGGACGGAATCGAGATCCAGGTTGTTCGTGGGCTCGTCGAGTAGCAGTACGGTCGGCGTTCCGAAGAGGGCCTGCGCGAGCAGCACGCGCACTTTTTGTCCTCCCTGTAATTCGCCCATTTTACGTTCATGCAGAGATTCGGGAATATCGAGGCCGTCGAGCAGCACCGCCGCGTCCGTCTCCGCAGTGTATCCGCCTTCATCGCCGACGATGCCTTCGAGCTCGCCGAGACGCATCCCGTCCTCGTCGGTATAGGTCGTGTGATCCTTTTCGTAGAGCTTCTCGCGCTCCTGCAAAGCTTGCCACAAAGGAGTGTTGCCCATGATCACGGTATCGATCACGCGAAACGCGTCGAATGCGAATTGATCCTGGCGCAGTACGCCCATTCGTTTCGGCCTGGTAACATCGCCCTTGGAAGGCTCCAACTCGCCGGTGAGAATCTTCATCAACGTCGATTTGCCGGCTCCATTGGGACCGGTGATCGCGTAGCGGCGGCCCGACAGAAAAGTAGTGGTCACCTCGTCAAAAAGGATGCGAGCGCCGTAGCGCATCGAAATGTTATTCAGGGTAAGCAATTTAAAACGTCCTTCATGGTGGGCGCGACAGGACTCGAACCTGTGACCTCCTGCGTGTGAAGCAGGCGCTCTAACCAACTGAGCTACGCGCCCGACTGGCGGGCAACACCCTTATTGTAATTCACGCGCTTGGAGGAGTGCTACCTTTAGAAATTCATGCAGGATTCAAACGATTATTTCGTGATCGAGCATCGGCGCCTCGCGGACTTCGCGGCGGCGGTGCTGGAAGCGGTGAAGGTCCCTTCAAAAGCCGCGGCGCTGGTGGCCGATTCGCTGGTGTCGGCGAATCTGCGAGGGGTCGATTCGCACGGAGTGCAGCTTCTGATCTGGTATACGCAGCAGATTGTGGACGGCAATATCGACATTAGGACGGCGGGCGAAGTGGCGAGCGAAGCCGGCTCCTGCATGGTTTACGACGGCTTGAACGGACTGGGACAAGTAGTTTCCGACGCGTGTTGCGATCATGCGATTCGCCTGGCGAAGTCGCACGGTATCGGGATGGTGACGGCACGCAACTCCAGTCATTTTGGAGCGTCGGCATGGTGGGCGCAGAGGCTGGCCGATGCGGGATACATCGGAATCGTCACGTGCAACGCGACGCCTCTGGTCGCGGCGTGGCAGGGGCGCGACAAAATTCTGGGCACGAATCCAATCTGCATGGCCGTCCCCGGGCCAAACACGTTTCTGCTGGACATGGCGACCACTAGGGTGGCCCTGAATCGCATCCACAAGGCGATTTTGAGCGGTGATACCGAGATTCCAGAAGGATGGGCGATGGATTCTGAGGGTAATCCCACCACCGATCCGAAAATCGCGCTCGAAGGCTTGCCGATGCCCCTCGGAGGATATAAAGGCACCGGTCTGGCGCTGATGGTGGAGGTGCTGTGCGCGGTACTTTCGGGCGGCGCGATGATGACCGGTGTCGGCGGATTGCGAGTGAAGAACCGGCCGATGCGCGTCAGCCATTTCTTCCTGGCGATCGACCCCGCGCGTTTTCTTCCCATGGACGAATTTCTAGCGCGTATGCAGCAGATGCGCGAAACGGTGAAGGGCTCCCGGCCCGCTGCGGGATTCGACGAAGTGCTGATCGCGGGCGATCCCGAGTGGAGGACGGAGGAGCGGCGCCGGCGCGACGGAATCCCGGTGTCGAATGGAATCTGGCAGCAGCTCCGCCAGCTCGGCGAAAGTCTGAACGTCGCCGTGCCGGTTGGCTAGAATGGAATCTCATGCCCGAAGAAGCACCGCTGAGTTTCGAGGTTGGCTTGCAGCAACTGGAGGGAATCGTCAAGGAAATGGAGAGCGGCGACCTTCCTTTGGAACGCGCTCTGGAGCTTTTCGAACAAGGAATGAAGCTGAGCGAAGCGTGCCGCAAGCAGCTGGAAGCGGCCGAAACACGAGTGGAAACTTTGATCAAGCGCGCGGGTGAAATGACCGCCGAGCCGATTTCCTTCGATAAAGGATGACCATCGGCGAATATATTTCCGCGCAGCAGAAGACCGTGGATGCGGCTCTCGACCGTTGGGTTCCCGCGGAAGCCGAAAATCCACCGACCATCCATCGCGCGATGCGCTACAGCTTGTTTGCCGGCGGAAAACGCATTCGGCCTCTATTAGCGATGGCGGCGGCGGAGGCGATTTCGGACGCGCCCACCGGAGTGGAATCGGCGGCCTGCGTGCTGGAGTTGATCCACACGTATTCGCTGATTCACGACGACCTTCCCGCGCTCGATAACGATGACCTTCGCCGCGGACGTCCGACGTGCCACAAGGTTTTCGGTGACGCGATGGCAATTCTGGCGGGTGACGCGCTGCTCACGCTCGCCTTTGAAGTGCTGGCGAAGCTCGAAGGCGTGGACGCGGAGCGTCGGATTTCATTGGTGCGCGAGATCGCGACTGCTTCGGGCACCGTCGGAGGAATGATCGGCGGGCAGGTGAACGACATCGAGGGCGAGGGGAAATTTCCGACGGCGCACCTGCTCGATTCCATCCATCGCGCGAAGACCGGAGCCCTGCTGCGCGCCAGCGTTCGCATGGGGGCGATCTACGCGGGCGCAACCGCGGAGCAGCTCGACGCGCTGACCGCTTTCGGCGAACATGTGGGTCTCGCGTTTCAGATTGTCGACGACGTGCTCGACGTGGAGCAATCCTCTGAGGCGCTGGGCAAGACCGCGGGTAAAGACGCGCAGCAAAACAAAATTACGTTTCCCGCGGTTTACGGCATCAGGCGATCCCGCGAAATGGCGGAGCAGGAGCGCCTTGCCGCCCATCTCGCTTTGAACATCTTCGATGAACGCGCCGAGAGGCTCCGCGAGCTGGCGGACCTGATCGTGCACCGTACCGCATGAGCAAGCATCGCCTGGATCAACTTGTGGTCGAGCGCGGGCTGGCCGATTCTCGCGAGAAAGCACAGGCGCTGATCCTTGCCGGGCAGGTGATCGTCAACGGGCAGAAGAGCTCCAAGCCCGGTCACGGCATCGCCGACGATTCGCAAATCGAAGTGCTGGAACGCATGCCGTACGTGAGCCGCGGAGGGTTCAAGCTGGCCGCCGCGCTGGATGATTTCGCGATCGACCCGGCAGGATGGACCTGCCTCGACGTCGGCGCGTCCACGGGAGGATTCACCGATTGCCTGTTGCAGCGCGGCGCCGCGAAAGTGTGGGCCATCGACGTGGGCCACGGGCAGTTCGATTGGAAACTTCGCAACGATCCTCGCGTGGTGGTGAAAGAAGGCGTGAACGCGCGCTATCTGGACCCGGCCGATTATCCGTTGAAATTCGATTTAGCAGTCTGCGACGCGAGCTTCATTTCGACCACCATGCTGATCCCCGCGATCGTCCCTCTGCTCGATCCGCCGCGCCGGCTGATCGTATTGGTGAAACCGCAATTCGAAGTGGGGCGCGGCGATGTCGGCAAGGGCGGAATCGTGCGCGATCCTGAATTGCACGAGTCCGCATGCGCCCGCGTCGGCAGCGCCGTCCAAGCGCAGGGGCTGAATTTTGCTATCATTCCCAGTCCGATCCTTGGGACCGAAGGCAACCGCGAATTTCTTCTCTATGGCCACGATTGAAACCGTCGGCATCATCTCGAAGCCTCGCATTGACCATGCCGCGCCTCTGATCCGCGGCATTGTTCAGTGGCTTGAGAAGCGCAATATCAAGGTTCGCCTGGATGAGGAAAGCGCTCGCTACGCAGGGCGGGATGAATTTCTGGATCGCGCCGACGTGCCGCGCGACGTCCAACTGGTGATCGTGCTGGGCGGCGATGGAACCCTATTATCCGCGGCGCGGGCCATCGGCGGACGCGATATTCCTCTGTTCGCGGTCAACTTCGGCGGACTCGGATTTCTCACCGCCATTACAGTCGATGAAGTTTACACGCAGCTCGAACACGCGCTACACGGGGACCTTGGCATCGGCCGCCGCCGCATGCTGCGCTGCGAACTCTGGCGCGACGAAAAGATCGTGGCTTCTTACGAAGCGCTGAACGACGCAGTGCTTTCCAAAGGCGAGATCGCGCGCATGATCGACCTGGATGTCAACGTCGACGGCAAGCTGATGTGCGTCTACAAGGCCGACGGACTCATCGTCTCGACGCCCACCGGTTCCACGGCTTACTCTCTTTCCGCCGGCGGACCGATCGTATATCCATCGGTCGCCGCGTTTTGCATTACCCCGATTTGTCCGCACATGTTAACCAATCGCCCCGTGATTCTCCCCGATGAGAGCGTGATTGAAGTGATCAATCGCGGCGAAGACAGCACTACCTACTTGACGATCGACGGTCAAGTAGGCGAACTTCTCAAGAAGGGCGACCGCGTTGTCTGCCGGCGCTCGCAGAGCTCGATCAGCCTCATTCGGCCGCCCGATAAGCTGTTCTTCGATGTGCTGCGGGAAAAATTGAAATGGGGAAGCAGATGAAACGCCCGTCACTCACCACCTGGATTCTGATCGCTCTTTTCGCCGGCATCGCGTTCGGCGCGTTTTTTCCGGGCCCCGCGAAGGAGATGGGCCTGCTCGGCACCATCTTCCTGCGCCTGATTAAATCGATCATCGCGCCGCTGATTTTCGCGACGCTGGTTTACGGCATCGCCGGCACGGGCAGCGTCAAGACCATGGGACGCATCGGCGGCAAAGCGATTCTGTATTTCGAAATCGTCACCACCGTCGCATTGTTCGTCGGACTTGGCGCCGTGAATCTGGTCAAGCCGGGCGTCGGCGTGCACCTGCCCGATAAGCCGGTAGCGAACCTCGCGACATCGGCCACTAGCGCCACCGCGCTCGCCGAGCATACCTTCCCCACCAGCATCATCGATGCGATGGCGCGCGGCGAAGTTTTGCAGATCGTCGTATTCTGCTTCATCTTCGGAACCGCCTGCGCAACCATCGGACTCAAAGCGAGGCCCGTGGTCGATTTCTGCAAGGGCCTCTCTGAAGTAATGTTTCAGTACACCAATTACGTGATGCTATTTGCGCCGCTGGGCGTTTTCGGATCCATGGCGGCAACGGTGGGCGACAAAGGCCTGGGTGTGCTCATCAACCTCGGCAAGCTGGTGCTTACGCTTTACGGCGCCTTGATTTTTTTCATTGTCTTCGTATTCGGAACAGTAATCTTTATCTGCAAAATCCCGCTCGCCCGCTTCATCGACGCCGTCCGCGAGCCGTGGCTCCTGGCATTTTCCACCGCGTCGAGCGAGGCCGCCTTACCCCTCGCGCTCGAAAACATGGAAAAATTCGGAGTCCCGAATCACATCGTGGCCTTCGTGCTGCCAACCGGCTACAGCTTCAATCTCGATGGTTCGACACTCTATCTCTCATTGGCTGCGATGTTCGTCGCGCAGGCCGCGAACCATCCGTTGACGTTCGGAACGCAGATCACCATGCTGCTGACGTTGATGCTAACCAGCAAAGGCGTCGCCGGCGTGCCGCGCGCATCGCTAGTGATTCTTGCCGGAACCCTATCGACCTTCGGTCTCCCGATCGAAGGCGTCGCGTTGATTTTAGGTGTCGACACCGTTATGGACATGGCGCGCACGTCGGTAAACCTGCTGGGAAATTGCCTGGCAACAGCGGTAGTCGCGCGATGGGAGGGCGTCGACCTGTCGATCGCGCCCCCCGTCATTATGGATATTCCGATCCCGGAATCGCCGGCGACGAATTTGCAACATTGAACTCGTCTGTGGCGCACGCACTTATGCGTGCCGCATCGGCGGTATATACCGGGAACATACTGCGAAAAATGGGGACTGCCTACTCTGTCCCAAGGCGCCCGCAGTGGCCAAAAGGCGCACGTATCAACTGCGCCGCCGTGGACAGAGCGGGCTGTCCCCACTTTTCGCCCGGCCACTCAACCCCATGCCCGATGTTTTCGAGAGTGCCGATGCCTGGCAATGCCGAACCGCGCTACGCCGCGGCCGAGACTCCAAGTTTCTTCGACCATGGCGTCGCCCCGGTCAGCGCCGCGTTCACCGCGTTGATGTTCTTCACGCCCTGATCCTGCAGCCAGTCTTCTAACGCCTTCACGCCCTGCTTGGCATAAATACCCATGCCTTCTTTCCAGGTCGCGCGTCCGCACAGAACCCCCGAATAATCGGTACCCGCTTCGGTCGCCATGTTCAGACTCTCGACGAACTGCGCATTCCCGACGCCGGCGCTCAGATAAATAAACGGCTTCGTCGCCACCTCCGCGGCACGCCGATAATGACCCAGCGCCTCCGCCCGCGTATACGCCTTCTGGCCTTTATAAACCGAGCTGCCCTCGACGAACTGCGCGTTCACCGGCACTTCGACTTTCAAAACATCCACGCGATATTGCGGCTTGGTGAACTCCTGCATGCTGCCGATCACGATCTGCGGCTTCACCTTCGCGTACTCCAATCCTTTTTCGTCGCCCCCCTTGGGATCGTAGCCCACAAACTCCAGGAAAAATGGAATCTCCAGCGCCTCGCACTCCGCGCCCACCCGCTCAATGAACGCGTGCTTCACATCGTTAATATCCGCGGTGTCGAATGGCGTGTAGTAAATCAGAATCTTCACCGCGTCCGCGCCCCAATCGACAATGCGCTTCGCCGAAACATGCGGCAGCAGATCCGGCAAGCGGCCGGGCTGAGTATTGTCGTAACCGGTCTCCTCATAAGCCAGAAGTAAACCTGCGTTTTTCGAACGAGCCTTGGCGGCATCCAAGCCGAACTCGGGATCCAGCAGAATCGCCGAAGCGTGCGGCGTCAATACGCGCGTCACCGCCGTCTTAAACTCCGACATCATCTCCGGCGTGACCGCTTTCACATCCACGCCTTTGGCCGATGCGATGGACTTCTGCAAGCTGCCGCGCTGATCCATGGCGGCCGCCGAAATGATGCCCTTATCGTTGGACAGGGCTTTCATGTGCTTCAATTTTCCGGGAGAAAGAGACATATATTACTAGTGTAATCTGAGCCGCCGGAAGAACGTCTGCGCGCGCCCGGCATCGCGAAAAATCTGCTGCTTCAAGGCGTCGGCACTCTCGAATTTCCTCTCCTCGCGCACGCGCTTCAGAAATTCGACCGAGATGCGTCCCGGCGTCAAGCCGTGAAAGGGAGATAGCAGGAACGTCTCGATCGATAGGCTATGGCCGTCGAACGTCGGCCTGGTTCCCACATTCGTGATCGAATTCCAGCGTTCACCCGTTTCGAGGTCGCGAGTGCGCGTGATGTAAACTCCGTTGGCCGGAATCACCTCGCAGGGCGTGCGTAAGTTCAAGGTCGGAACCGTCTGTTTCGATCCGATGCCGTGCCCGGAAACGACCTCGCCCGCCAAAGCATAACATCGTTCGAGCAGCCTTCCCGCCATCGCGACATTGCCCTCTTCGATGAGCCGCCGGATCTCGCTCGAGGAAACCACCCGGCCGCGGCAGTATACCGCCTCGACGATCTGCGTCTCAAATCCAAAGCGCTCCCCGAGGCCGGCAAGAGTCTTAATATCGCCCGCCTGCTTATGGCCGAAGCGGAAATTGTCGCCGACCATGACGATTCGCGCGTGCAAACGGCCTGCGACAATCCGCTCGACAAACTGCTCCGGTGAGAGCTGCGCGATCTCCGTGTCAAACGGCAGCACCACTACTTCCTCCACGCCCTGTTCGCGAATCAGCGTCATGCGTTCCTCGATCGTCGTCAGCAGACGCGGCGCGCGATGCGGCGCCACCACGCGCGTCGGATGCGGATCGAACGTCAATACCACCGGCTTCAGATTATGTTCGCGGCCCAGTTCGACCACGCGCCGCAACAGTTGACGATGCCCGGCATGAACTCCGTCGAAATTCCCAATAGTAAGGACCGAGCTCAGCATATGTTCATGAAAGGTGGCACAGACTTTAGTCTGTGTTTCATAGCGCAGGCCCCACCGTAATCTCCAAACCGTCGTACGCCAAATGCACGTTCGCAGGTAATCCAGCCTCCGTTCGCGCATGACCCAGATCGTGGCAAATATGTGTGAAATAAGCCTGTCGCGGCTGTAACTCCTCCACCCATTTCAAACTTTGAGCCACCGTCGAATGCGTCGGGTGAGGCTTATGCCGCAGCGCGTCCAGGAACAAAACATCCAGATCGCGAAGCTTCTCTTTCGTCGCCGGCGGAATATCGCTCTGATCCGTAATATATGCCGCCGATCCCAACCGGAACCCGAGAATTTCCTGTTCGCCGTGCATCACCCGCAGCGGCGTGATCGTCAATCCGAACAGGTCGAAAGGCTGGTCTAAGATCGCATGCAGCTTGAGCCGCGGAATTGAGGTCTGCGCCGGCTCCGGTTCAAACGCGTACCGGAAAACCCGTCGAATCGCGTCCAGCGTATCCTGCTTCGCATAAATCGGAATCGCGGAGCGCTGCCGGTAATTGAACGGCCGCACGTCGTCCAGACCCAGAATATGATCGGCATGCGCGTGCGTATAAAGGATCGCGTCCACCCGTTCGATGGGCGCGCGCAGCGCCTGCTGGCGAAAATCGGGAGTCGTATCGATCAAAATTCCATGGCCCGCGTAACGAACTAAAATCGACGGCCTCAGCCGTTTGTCGCGCGCGTCCGTCGATGTGCAGACCGCGCATTCGCATCCGATGGTCGGCACGCCCGTGCTCGTTCCCGACCCCAGCACCGTTATATATAAGGGTAGATCCATCACGACGCCGTTTCGGCGCCGGTGCTCTCCGCGAGCTTCGATTTTCCCACGCTCTCACTTACCTGCACGAAGCGGAACCGCAGCTCGGTGAGCGAGTTTTCAATCAGCCTCTGCTCTTCGATCGCCAGATTATTGCGCGTCTTTTCGTGGATCATCGCCAGCAGATCGATCGCGTGCCGGGCCGCCGTCAAGTCCGGAGCTTCCTGTTCTTCTCCGAACTTCAGCAGCCCCAGGCGAACCTCTGCCTGCGTCTTCAGCGAAAATACCAAAAATTCAAAAGTCGGTGGGGGCAGTGGAAAATCGTTTTCAGCCATGTTTTTCTCATCCCTATTTTAAGGCTTCGACCAGCGTGTAAGCTATACCTATGCCCGACGATGAACGTCTGGAGGCCATTTCGGAGGCCCTCGCCAGATTGATCCGGCGGCAGGATGAACGGCAGCAGGAAAATGACGCGCGATTTGCGCGGCTTGAGGCAGCATTGGGGATGCACGCCACGGCGCCCCCGATCGTCGCGACTCCTCCGCCGGTTCCTCCGCCGCTAACGCCACCAGTCCAATATCAGCCGCCGCCTATGCCTTCCGCGCCGTCCGCTCCGCCCGCGCAGGGTCTCGAGACGCGCATAGGACTCAACTGGATTAACATCATCGGCGTCGTCACCCTGATTTTCGGCGCGGCGTTTTTCTTCAAGTACGCCGTCGACAACAACTGGGTCGGGCCGGGAGCGCGCGTCGCCCTGGGCATCGTCGCCGCGATGGTCTCGCTATTTTTCGGAGACCGCATGTGGACCCGCGGCCAGAAAATCTTCGGCCAGGGCATCACCGGCCTCGGACTCGCTCTGCTCTATCTGACATTCTGGGCGGCTTTTGGCCTTTATCATCTGTTCCCACAGCCCGCCTCATTCCTGCTGATGGTTCTGACCACGGCCGCCTCCGTGGTCTTCGCGATGCGCTACGAATCGCAGGTCATCGCCGTGCTCGGAATGCTGGCCGGATACTGGACGCCGGGCGCTCTCTCGTCCGGTGAGCCGCACCCGTGGATCCTGTTCAATTACGTTTTCCTGCTCAACCTCGGGGGTCTCGCGTTGACCCGCCTGCGCAAGTGGCGGGCACTCGAAATCCTGGCCGCGGTCGCCACCCTTCTTTGGTACGGCGCATGGATGTTCGACGCTTTCACGAATAGCGATCGCCTGGTCGCCACCGTTTTTGCTCTCGCGTTTTATGCGCAGTTTTGCTTCTCGCGAACGCGCCTGCTATGGTCCGTAGCCCAGCTCGCTGGTCCCGTAGCGATTCTCGCGATATGGAACACGCCCGATCGAATCCTGCCGCTGCTCTTTGCCTACGCGGTGTGCGGCTTGATCGTCGCGGAAGTTCGCAAGTGGCCCGAAGCCCCTCCGTGGACCCTCACCTGTTATTGGGCGGTCTACGCTTTTTCGACGAAGATCGAACCGGAGCTGCAGTTCGCCTACATCACGGGAGCCTTCGCGCTGTTCTTTTTCTGGGTAATCTGGTGGGCCGTCATTCGAAAACGGATGCTCCGCAACACCGACCTTCTGGTAATGGTGGTGAACGCGGCGGCCTATTTCGGCGCGTCCTACTACCTGTTGAATCCGAACTATCACGCCTACATGGGTATCTTCGCCGCGCTGCTCGGAGGTTTGAATTTATTGCTAGCCAGGCTGGTGTGGAATCCCGCGGCAACCACCGAGAAGGACACTTGGCCCGCTCTGCTCGCGGTCGCCGTGACGCTGACATTTCTAACGCTGGCAGTGCCGATTCAATTCGCCGGATTCCGCATCACCATCGCGTGGGCGCTCGAAGGAGCGGCGCTAGCCTGGATCTCCGCGCGCTTCCGAAGCACCAGAATGAGCATCGGCGCGAGCATCGTCCTGGTTCTCGCAGTGCTCCGTCTATTCACAGTGGACATCGAACTATTTCCAGCGCAAAAAGAATTCCCATTGTTCGTCAATGAGCGATTTCTCACCTTCGCGGTCACCGCAATCGCTCTATTCATCGCAGCCAAATGTTTCGCCGACCGCGCGCAGTCGCTGACCAGCTACGTGGCTGGTCACGTAGTCACGTTAATGGCCCTGGGAATCGAGTTGGTTGCGTGGGTGCAGCGCTCGGTAGCGCCAGCCGATCAAGCGCAGAGCATAACTTTATCCAGTTCGATTCTGATGGCCCTCTACGCTTTGATGTTGATCGTCCTGGGAGTAGCCGCGCGAAGCTCAATCAATCGAATTCTGGGGCTGCTATTGATCGCCTTAGTAGTGCTGAAGCTCTATCTGAGAGACGTATGGGAACTGGGATACCTGTTCAAGATCGTAGCCTTTCTAGGGTTAGGCGTTTCCTTGCTGACGGTTTCGTATCTCTATTCGAGATTCCGCCCCGCAATCGAGAAATTGTGGAAAGATGACCCAACCCTCTAGTCTCGGTGTGTGGCGCGCGCTGGGGCGGCGCCATGCGCTGCCACCGATAGCGATGAAAACTGCGAAAAATGGGGACTGCCTACTCTGTCCCAAGGCGCCCGCAATCCGCCGAAGTACTCTATATCTTCTGCGCCGCCGTGGACAGAGCGGGCTGTCCCCACTTTTCGCCCCGGCCACTCAGCCCTGGTGTTTTCGAAAGTGTCGACGTATGGCGCTTCTCCTAATCTGCTGCTTGTTAGCGGCCGCCGCGCCGCTGGATTTATCAGTGTGGAAGTATCGCAAGCGAATTCCTGTTACGGCCGGCGATCGCCTGGCGGTCGTGAAATTGGACCGCGAAGTTTATATGGGCTCCGATTTGCCTCCTTTCTACCAGGATCTCCGAGTCATTCGCGACGAGGTTGAGGTCCCTTATATCTTGGAGACGCCGGGAATGGGGGATGAATACGTAGAGAGGGCGCAAACGCCTTTCGACTTGTCAGTTGTCGAGGGTCCCGGCGTACAGTTTACGATCAACGCTGGGCACGATCGCCACAATCTGATACAAATCGGCACAACGCTCCAAAATTTCCGTCAGAGGGTTCGCATCGAGACAAGCCAAGACGGCACACACTGGGCAACGGCTCGCGATAACGGCGAAATTTTCGACTTCACGCGCGAATCTCGTAAATTCTCTTCCCTCGATGTCAGCTTTCCGGTGTCGACTAAGCCTTATCTGCGTGTCACGGTCTTCGGGTGGAACAAGACTTCCACTATCCAAGGCGTCTCCGTTGCCCACGATGTGGAGCGGCAGCCATTGCGCGAAACCCTGGCAACAATTCCCCCGCGGATTACAGAAGACCCGGAAACCAGCTCCACATTCGCTACCGTGGACCTTGGAGTGAAGGGATTGCCTGTAAATCGTATCGTCCTTGAATCCTCGTCGAAGCAGTTCCACCGCGCGGTCGATTTAGAAGTAAGTAACAACGGCAAAGATTGGACCAATCTCTCGCAGGGCGTCATCGCCCGCCTTCCAGGGGACGATTTCACCGAAGAAAAGCTCGCCCTCTCGTTTCAAGAATCGTACAGCGGGCATTTCAGGCTTCGCATTTATAATCGTGACGACCAACCTATACAGATTGGCCGCGTCGAACTGGAAGGCGTGATTCGCAACGTCAAATTTATCCCATCCACGCCTGGGAATTATTGGCTCTATTTCGGAAACGATTCTGCGCACGGCGCCAGCTATGATCTGAGCGTATTGCTCTCAAAACGAGCACACCTGACTGAAACGAACTGGACGCTCGGCCCCGCCGAACCCAATCCCGCCTATCGCCCCCCTCCCGCCCCTCGTAAACCCTGGTCCGAGCAGCATCCCGCGATCCTTTATACTGTCCTTGGCGTCGCCGTTCTGGCTCTGGGCATCGCCACCCTGCGATTCGCCGTCCGGTTGCGCACGCCTGCATAACATGCCTCGATACTTCACACTCGCTGAAGCGGAGCGGGCTCTGCCTGAGGTCGAACGCGCCCTCCGCGATATTCTCTTTCATAAAGCCGAGTATGAGAAGGCTCACGAAGACGTCGAGAACAACACCAAGCGCATCCGCATGGCCGGTGGTTCGCGGGTCGATCCTGGCGCCCACCTCGCTCTCCGCGCCCGCCGCGACACCAGTGCCGCCGCGCTCAAAGACGCCGCCGATCGCGTGGAGGCCGCGGGCGCGCTGATCAAAGACGTCGACATCGGCCTCATCGATTTTCTCTCGCGATACCAGGGTCAAGCCGTTTGCCTGTGCTGGAAACTGGGCGAAGATAAGATTCGTTTCTGGCATGGACTCGATGAAGGATTTCGTGGACGCAAGCCCATCGATGACGATTTTATGCAGAATCATCGCGGCGAGATGACGAATTGACGATCCCGTTTGCTAGACTAGATGCGAGGAATGCTGCTCGCACGAGAGTTCGTCGATTACGTTTCGCGCCAAATCGTCAAAAAACTGACGCCCCAGTGGATTGAGACAACCGATAGCCAGGTCGCGGCCGCATTTGTCGCGAACATCATCGAAGAGGATCTGGCCATCGAGGACAGTCTCAACGATGAGGTTCGCGAAATGCTCAGCCAGTATACGGAATATATGCGCCGCGAAGGCGTCAGCTATCAGGATATGTTCCGCAAAATTAAAAACACCCTGATCACGCAGCGCAAGGTGATTCGCGCCGCCGGCCGCGATTCGGGCGACCATATGAAGCTCTCGCGCGACAAGATCAACGACATTTCGCACAAGATCGTCGCGGAGATGCGCAAGAGCCGCGATTTCCGAGTCAAGCGTCAGCCCAACGACGTACGCCTCGAACTGGTGAAGGTTTTCACCGACCTTCTGGTTACCGAAGACAAAGTTGATCGCGCCGCGCGCACCAAAATCCGCACGCAGAAGCGCGATATTCCGGAAGGCACCGAAGAGTGGGACCTGCTGCACAAGCGCTACTACGCAGAAGAGCTGAAGAAGCTCGGCATCGACCTGACGCATTAATGTAGCGCACGCCCCCAGGCGCGCCGCATCGACATTCGTGTCGATGTGCCTTTTCCGATGCTCGCAAAACTGCGAAAAATGGGGATTGCCTACTCTGTCCCAAGGCGCCCACAGTCGGCAACGCGTCACATACCTGCCGCGCCGCCGTGGACAGAGCGGGCTGTCCCCACTTTTCGCCCGGCCACTCAACCCCATGCCCGATGTTTTCGAGAGTGTCGATGTGTCTTTTCCATTCTAAGCCGCGACAGGATTATTCCGCGTGACGCTGTCGAGCTTATCCGCCAGTGCCAGAGCGGTCAAAGGCTTCGACAGGTAGTCGTCCATTCCCGCCTCCACGCACCGTTCGCGATCGCCCTGTAAGGCATGAGCGGTGAGTGCGACGATCGGTACATGCCGGCCATTTATCTTTTCATATTCGCGGATTCGCGCGGTCGCTTCGAAACCGCTCATCTCCGGCATTTGCACGTCCATCAGGATGAGATCGAAGCGGCACGCCTGATAAGCACAAACGGCTTCCACCCCGTTCGCCGCCACCGTCACCCGGTGCCCCATTTTCTCCAGCAGCCGCGTGGCTAGTTTCTGGTTGACCGCATTGTCTTCGGCCAGCAATACATGAAATGCCGGACCTGGGCTCCACGATACGGGTGCGGTGATCGAAGGCAGATTTGCGAAACCGCTGAGAGCCTCTTTAACCGCGCCGGCCAATTCGCCCTCGCTCACCGGTTTCACCACGTATTGGGGCACGCCCAGCCGCCGGCACTCTCCGGCTTCGGATTGGATGCGGGAAGCGCCCAGCATCATCACGATTTCGGGCGGCCGCGGCAGCGCGCGCGCCCGCAGGGCAACCTCGAACCCATCGGCGCCCGGCATTTGCACGTCGATCAGCAGCAGGTCGAAGGACATGCGGCTCATCATCGTAATGGCGTCCTTCCCGCTCGCGGCGGTTCGAACCACCGCGCCCAGGCGCTCCATCATCGCCGTGAGCGACGTCCTTGATTTCCCGCTGTCGTCCACGATCAGCGCCAGCATTCCCTCCAGCGAACCGGCGGGAACGGACGCGGCGACTTCGATCACCTTGGCCGGAATGCTGAACCAGAAGCAGCTTCCCTTTCCCGGCTCGCTCTCCACCCCGATCTCCCCTTTCATCAGCTGCACCAGCTTGCTGGATATGGAAAGACCCAATCCGGTGCCTCCGAATTTCCGCGTGTTGGATCCATCGGCCTGTTCGAATGGTTTGAAAATGGAGTCGATTTTATCGTGCGCGACGCCAATGCCGGTATCCGCCACCGCGAATCGCAAGCGCATCGGCCGCGCGTGCGGATCCTCCACCGACACTTCGACCGAAACGTCCCCTGAGGATGTGAACTTGATGGCATTCCCCACCAGATTCAGCAGCACCTGCCGTATCCTCGCCGGGTCGCCCAATACTTTGGCGGGCACCGCCGCCGCTACGTCCGCCGTCAATTCGATGTTCTTCTCATCCGCCCGTAGAGCCACCGTTTTCAAGGCGTCCGCCAACAGCGCCCGGATCTCGATCGGAGTTTCGCTCAACTCCATCTTCCCGGCCTCGATCTTCGAGAAATCGAGTATATCGTTGATCACTACCAGCAGCGAGTCTCCCGAAATCTTCACCGCGTTCAGATATTCCTTCTGCTCCTGGTCGAGCGTGGTGCCCAGTGCCAGCTCCGTCATCCCGATAATTCCGTTCATCGGCGTACGGATCTCATGGCTCATGTTGGCCAGGAACTCGCTCTTCAGCCGCACCGCCTCTTCCGCTTTTTCCTTCGCCGTTTGCAGCTCCGCCGTTCGCTCATTCACCACCTCTTCCAGGTGGTCCCGATGCCTGCCCAGTTCCTGCTCCCGGGTCTCGATCTCGCCCAGCATTTCATTGAATGCTTCGATCAGCTCTCCGATCTCGTCGTCCGGTCCGGCCGCCGCGCGAACCGAGAAAACCCTGGTGAGCGATACCAGGCGCGCCGCTCTGGTAAGCGTGTGAATCGGCTTGATGAGAATCTTCAAAACCCGCGAATAGAACACACCCGCGATCACCGCCGGAATAGCCAGAGCCAGCACGGTGAGCAACAGATAGCGCACCACGCGGATATACAAACCGCTCTGGTCGCTCAACACCGAAATGGTTCCGACCTTCTCGCCTTCCAGTTCCACGTCTCGCACCACGATCAAACCTGCGCGTTCCTTATACCAGCCTGCCGGCAGGACCCGTGGCGGCGGTGGGGTGGAATTCGAGTCGCGCCGGTAGCTCGCGAACAGATCGCCGCGCTTGTTATACAAACCCGCCCAGCGGACCGATGGAATGGTGCGCAGCGCCGTCAGCGTCTCTCCGGCGTGCCTGCTGTCCTCAAAAACCAGCGCTGCGGCGGAGTTTTCTCCCAGCACTCCCGTGATCGTCGAGAGTTGTGCGCTGTTCTCGCTGCGAAAACTATAAAACTCGTTCACGATCGAAATCAGGCACGCCATGCACACGAACACGCTGCCCGGCAAAACGGCAGCTAAAATCAGCTTGTGGCGGAAGGACATTGCGTGCCTGGTCACAACTGCCTCCCCAGTTTCAGGAGTTGTGAGCTGACCTGTAGCCCCATCGAGTGGACTGCCGACGCGCGAATTTCGAAGTGCACCCGGTTCTCTTCCAGGTAGAAGTTGATGATGCCTCCGGATTTGAGGAACCCCGGCGCTTCGCCCACCGTCAGCAACCCCGCCTGCACCGGCGTTCCCATTCGCTCGAATTCGGCGCGCCCGAGGAACAGAATATTGCAGTCCTTGACGTCGCTCGCCTTGGCGTAGCGCCGCACTTCGACCGGACGGCCGTTCACCACCTTGCCGCGAACCGTGTTGTCGAGAAGGTCGCCGAAGGGGTCGCGTCCCAGCACCCCGATCACCCACGGCGAATCGTGGGGACTGGCCGGCCACTCGACAAATTTGAGGAAATTCAACAGGAACGCGGCCTTAACCTGGTACTCCAGGCCGCCGCCCGCGAGCAAGGCTATGGAAATTGCGCTGATGATGAGTCGAAACGCCATCTACTAGCGTTATCGGACCAGAGATGAGGAATAAGAGCCCTTTGGCGCGCGCCTCCAGGCGTGCCGCGTCGACATTCGTGTCGACGTGTCTCGTCTTCTTTTAAACTACGTCCACGCCCATGGAGCGCGCCGTGCCCTTCACCGAGTTCATCGCCGCTTCGACAGAGAAACAGTTCAGGTCCGGCATCTTGATCTTGGCGATCTCCTCGACCTGCTTCAAAGTGATCTTGCCGACGCGATTCTTGTTCGGCTCAGCCGAGCCTTTCGCGAGGCCGCAGGCGCGCTTGATCAGCACCGGCACCGGCGGCGTCTTGGTGATGAACGTAAAGGAACGGTCCGAGAAAATGGTGATCACCACCGGGATGATCAGCCCTTCCTGGTCCTTGGCCGACGTCTTGGCGTTGAACGCCTTGCAGAACTCCATGATGTTGACGCCCTGCGGACCAAGCGCGGTTCCCACCGGGGGCGCCGGCGTGGCCTTGCCGGCCGGGATCTGCAACTTCACACTGCCAGTAACTTTTTTTGCCATATACTAAACCTTTTCAACCTGCAGGAAATCCAGCTCGACCGGCGTTGCGCGGCCGAAAATCGTCACCAGCACGCGCAGCGTGTTGCGCTCCGGATTCACCTCGTCCACCTTGCCCGAGAAGTTCGCGAACGGCCCGTCGTTGATGCGGACATTTTCGTTCTTTTCGAAGCTCATCTTCGGACGCGGACGCTCGGCGGAGCTCGCCTGGCGATACAAAATCGAATTCACTTCATCGGCCGTCAGCGGCACCGGCGCATTGCCGCCGCCCACAAAACCGGTCACGCGAGGGGTCGCCTTCACGGCGTGCCACAACTCGTCATTCATGTCCATTTCGACCAGCACGTAGCCCGGATAGAGCATCCTCTTACTGGTGACTTTTTTCCCGTTGCGAAGCTCGACTACTTCTTCGGTCGGAATCAGGATCTGGCCGATCTGCTCAGCGAATCCGAACGCTTCCGCCCGGCTGCGCAGAGAGCCGGCCACTTTCTGCTCAAACCCCGAATACGTATGGATGATGAACCACTTTTTGTCCGAAAGAGGGAGTTCGGCGGCAGCAGCTTCTTCGACCGGAGCGGCGCCCTCTTCCTGGTGCTCTGCTGGTTCGTGTTCAGCTTCGGCCGCGACCTGGGTCGCATCTTCGTCGGGAAACATTTCGTCTGGCATTCTCGTCGCGCCTCTACTTGGTAAACGTATCGAACAATTTCTGAATCGCGCGGCCGACGATGGAGTCTACTACTTCAAAATAGGCTGCGAAAGCGAACACCGCGACGATCACCACCGCGGTTGTCGCGCGCACCTGTTTCCACGGCGGCCAGGTGACGCGCTTCATTTCGAGATGCAATTCCTCAAAATAGTTTTTCGTCTCCATCGGCCATGCCGCAATCCGAGTCGCCAAGCTAGTTTCTTCCGCCATATATCCTCTATGTAATCTGGATCGTCTCGCGCGAAGTCGCGCCAAACCCGCCGGAGGCGGCGGTGGCAGGGGCGGAGGGATTCGAACCCCCACTCGCGGTTTTGGAGACCGCTGGTCTGCCGTTAAACCTACGCCCCTATCAAACTCTAGTTTACTTAATTTCCTTGTGCGGATGGTGCTTGCGGCAGAAGGGGCAAAACTTGCTCAGCTCCAGCCGCTCCGTCATCGTCTTTTTATTCTTCATGCTGGTGTAATTCTTCCGCTTACACTCTGTGCATTGCAGTGTGATCTGTTCGCGCGCCATAGTTCGCTTCCTATCCTAAAATCTCGCTGACCGTACCCGCCCCAACCGTTCGCCCGCCCTCGCGAATCGCGAAGCGCAGACCCTTATCCATCGCCACCGGAGTAATCAGCTCGATTTCGAGCTGCACGTTGTCGCCAGGCATCACCATTTCCATGCCTTCAGGCAACTGCGCAACTCCCGTCACGTCCGTGGTGCGGAAATAAAACTGCGGCCGGTAACCCTTGAAAAACGGAGTGTGCCGCCCGCCCTCGTCTTTCGAGAGGACGTACACTTCGCCCTTAAACTTCTTGTAGCCCTTAATCGACCCCGGCTTCGCCACCACCTGCCCGCGCTCGACATCGTTCTTTTCAATGCCGCGCAGCAGCAGGCCCACGTTATCGCCCGCACGCGCTTCATCGAGCAGCTTCTTGAACATCTCAACGCCGGTCACGACCGTCTTGCGAGTGTCCGTGAACCCGACAATCTCCATGTCCTCGCCGACCTTGCCGATCCCCTGCTCGACACGCCCCGTCACCACGGTCCCGCGCCCTTGAATCGAGAAAATATCTTCGATCGGCATCAGGAACGGCTTGTCGGTAATGCGCGCCGGCATCGGGATGAACTTGTCGACCGCTTCCATCAGCTCGTCGATGGTCTTTTCCCACTTTTCTTCGCCGTTAAGTGCGCCCAGCGCCGATACACGAATCACCGGCAGATCATCGCCCGGAAAATTGTATTTCGTGAGCAGCTCACGTACTTCGAGCTCGACGAGCTCGAGCAACTCCGGATCGTCCACCATGTCGACTTTATTCAGTGCGACAACGATGTAAGGCACACCGACCTGACGCGCCAACAGAATATGCTCACGAGTCTGCGGCATCGGCCCGTCGGTCGCCGCCACAACGAGAATCGCCCCGTCCATCTGCGCCGCGCCCGTAATCATGTTCTTGATGTAATCGGCGTGACCCGGGCAATCGACGTGCGCATAATGCCGGTTCGCAGTCTCATATTCGACGTGCGCCGCGGCAATCGTGATTCCACGAGCCTTCTCTTCCGGAGCGTTATCGATCGAATCGAAGCTGCGGAACTTATTCTTCGGATTGTGTTTCGAAAGCGTCTTGGTGATCGCCGCCGTCAGCGTCGTCTTGCCGTGATCGATGTGACCAATGGTCCCCACGTTCACGTGCGGCTTACTACGATCAAATTTTTCCTTCGCCATGAATTCCTCGCCGAACCAAAAAATCTGGAGCCGTTGACCGGGATTGAACCGGTGACCTCGTCCTTACCAAGGACGCGCTCTACCAGCTGAGCTACAACGGCTTATTCCAACTATCCACAGACTAAAGTCTGTGCCACCAGGCTTCAGCCTGTGAAAACTACAAAACGAACCCAAACTCTCCACCATGCGCCACTTTTACCGAACGAACCCAAGGTGGCACAGGCTTCAGCCTGTGAAAACTACCAAACGAACCCAAAACTGGTGGACAGGGAAGGATTCGAACCTTCGTAACTCGCAAGGAGTGACAGATTTACAGTCTGTTGGCTTTAACCACTCACCCACCTGTCCAGATTTTCCCACGAACCGTCCGCCGCGCATAATTCCGCGCGAAACAGTGGGCGTAAACCCAAGTATACCGCATCTCTTCAACACAACTAAGCCACTTCTACCAATTCGACGTGCGACGGCTCCGGAATCTCGTTCCCATCCGCCTTCATCGCAGCCAAGTGCTGTTCGAGGGTGAACCCGAGCGCGACACATCCTGGGAGATCCGGGACAAACGCGCCCCACCCATTGCTGGATTTTTCAAAAATGACGGCGTACTTTTTCATTTCTTGAGCCCCGCTTGTCACTTCGATCGACGGATGGCCAGGGATGGTAACCTTCCTTGGCTTCGTTTTATGAACGTACGGCGATGGCTTCCCTCCACCGACTTTATCATCCAACCATCTTTTTCCAGCAACTTCAGAACGTCCCGGCCTTTCATGCCGAGGAAGATTGCGCCTTCTTACTTAACCGCGATCGTTGTCACAGCGGAACCCTGCAACTTGATGTCCGGCCCCGGAGTGATTCCGTCGGAGGAAGTCGTTCCGCCGATATTGCTGGCGACGCTATTATACAGAACAATTATGCTGGTTACGCCAGGTGCGACCTTGTCCGGGATGATTGCGTTAATCTGCCAGCCACCAGGGAACGCCCCAAGTCCCGAGTAAAGAACTTGGGTGGGATTGTCCAACGTAACTCCTCCGATGACAACCGTAAGGGAGGCAGTAGTCGGTATGGAACCGGATGGACTTTGCCCATTTGGAGGAGCACCCGGCACGGGCCCTTGTCCAGTAAGGTAAAGAACAACGTAGGAGCCCCTCGCAGCCGCGTTCGCCGCCGTATTGATTGAACCATCCGAATTCTGCGCAGCCACGATCGCGGTTCCCAGCGAGTTCGAGGTAAAGAATCCAGGATCCGCCGCACCCATCGGGAATGACCCGACCGCTAGAATGGCACCGGTCGAATGTTGCGTCACGATATAATTCACGTACCCCGATGTCGGGGTCTCATACGGCACCTGGAAGTAAATTGCGCCATAATTCCCATCGACTTTGAAGATCGGCGCGGCCACTCCATTAACCGTCAGATTCAGATCCGACACCGTCGTGGGCCACGGCACGGACTGCGTTGCGGCGGCCTGAAGGGTCATCGCCAATCCCGACCGGCCGAGAATCGCAAGCATTCCCGGAGCCAGCGGCTGCTGCGCGCTGTACGTTGCCGCGCTGCGATAGAACGCGCCCGCGAAGAAGAACGCGATGCGATTCGACGCGTCTCCCACGATCACGTTCCCGCTCGAATCGACCGCCAAACCCAACGGCCCATAAGAGGCGAGTTGCGCCGTCGGCTGGCAGGAGCTGAGCTGACAGGTGACGTACTGCGGAAACCGCACTACCGTTCCGGCATTGGTGTTCGCAACCCAAAGTTCAGTCGTAGAGGAATTGATGGCCACCGCCAAAGGCTGGTACAGAGCCGACGTAAGCTGGTTGGTCGAAGTCGCTCCGCTGGACCCTTCGGGAGCCAGATTGAACTCCAGCACCCGATTATTCTGCGTGTCCGCAACGTACAGCCTGTCGGAGGTATCGGAGGCGATGCCGCGGGGGCTGTTAAACTGTCCAAGACCGGTTCCGGTCGACGAAGTAGAAAAACCTGATTGACCCAGTACAATCGATGCGACCTCGCCGCTGGTAAAATCTCCGTTCGCCTGCTTCTTGAAAATCAGCACGCGGTTATACACGGGGTCGGAAACGGCGATGCTTCCCGCCAGAGGGGTCGACCCGGCCACATCGGCGAACAAAGCCAGACCCCAGGGCGAATGCATGGAATTGGCGCTCGCGTTCTGAATAAAGGAGCTGAAGCTCGATTGGCCGAGCACCAGATTCGCCGTCGGCTGACCGCCGGTCTGATTGAACGGGGAAGGGAAGCGCACGACGCGGCCGTTACCCGAATCGGCGACGTACAGGTTCCCGTTGTTGTCCACCGCGAGTCCGATGGGGTTGAAAAGACCGGTGTTCGTCGGCTGGCCGGCGAGTCCATTGGGGAAGTTGATCTCCGATGTTTTCAAGTCGGGCTGCCCGATCACCAGGTCGGCTACCTGCAAAGTGGTTCCCGCTCCTACCGTGAGCGCGCTCTTGAAACCCAGGATCCGGTTATTGCCAGGATCTGAAACGTACAGGTGCGGAGGATTCGAGCTGTTATCGACCACAATTCCGGAGGCGGAGCCCAGAAGGCTCGACAAAAATACCTCCGAGCCGACGATCAGGTTCGGAGCGTTATAAATGTAATCGAGCTGTCCGATCAACGCGGTCGCGCTGGCATAAGTGGCCGCAGAGTTGGGTGAAATACCCAGAACGCGGTTGTTTCCTGTATCCGAAACCCACATCTGGTTGCCCAGGAAAGCTCCTCCATAGGGACTTGCAAAAGTATAGGATTGCGGCTGCGAAAGTCCCTGATTGGGCTTTCCGGCGGAAAACCCGTTCTGCCCGAACACCGCTTTAATCTGGGGCGAGGGGAAGGCAGTCGATTCGGGGGCCCAGTTGGAAGGAATATCGTATTCGACAATCCGGTTGGACGGAGTATCGGCCACAAAAAGGTTGTTCCCCAGGGTGAACACGCCGCTTGGCGGGATCAGATTATTGTTCGCGTTCGGAGTGCCCAGCGTATACTGCGTGGGATAGACCGTTGCGGGCTGCCCCTGAGTTACCGGCGGAGGAACTCCTAACACCCGCGCGGCCGGCTGCCCCTGCGAAGCGAAATTCGGTCCCTGGAAAAACAGCACGCGGGCGTAGCCGTCGGCCACATATAAATTCCCAGAGGAATCGAACGCCAGGCTCGACGGATCGACCACGATACCCTTGGTAAGCTGGGTCGCGTTTTGAGTGTTAGCCGTGCAGGTGACAAAGTCGTTCTGCCCCAGCACCACCGACGCCACCGGCTGATTTGCGTTCGGAGTCAGATTGCCGGCGGCGAACATCAATACGCGATTATTCAGCGGATCGGTGGTCCACAGGTTGCCGCTCGAATCGATTGCCAGACTGGTTAACTGGGTGCCTTGATTACTGGCAAACCACAGCGTCTTACTCGAGCAATTCCCGCCCTGATTCCCCGCGCCGCCGTTGCTGAACCCCGGTTGGCCGATTAAGAGATCCGGCTGCGGAGGAACTCCCGCCTGCTGGGCGAAAGGAGCCGGGAACCGCATAATCCGATTATTCCCCGCGTCGGCCACATAGAGATTCCCGTTCTTATCGACCGCAACTCCGGTAGGCGAGTTGAAGCCCGTGCTGAAGGCCGTGGTCGGTCCCTGGGCGTTGGTGCTCATCAGATCCTGCTGCCCGATCACAATGTCCGCAGTCTTGCCCGCCGTGACATTGGCAGGGTTTTTATAACCCAGCACCCGGTTGTTCCCGATATCCGCAATATAGAGAATCGGAGTGCCGCCGCTGGTGTCGAACGCGATCTGCCCGGGTACATCCAGCTCCCGCCCCTCCACTAGGTTGGGCGATGCCTGGGTCGGACTACTCGACAGATTCTCTGAGATCGGGTGCCCAAACTGGCGGGTAGGCAAAGGATTGATGGTGGGCGATACCGCGGGCTGCCCCCAGACCATCGCTGACAGGGCAAAAAGATAGCAGAACGATTTTTTCATGAGGATCTCCGAGGCCGGCGCGCGGGAACCGCCTACCATCTGAAGATACCACAGAGAAAAACGCCTGCCTATCCCGCCATGGTCACGTATTGCAACAGTTCCGCGGCGAGAATCGACGCGACGATATGTACATTGGGCTCGGCCAGCATCTCCGCCGGTGCGTCGTAGATGGCGACGCCCTGAGGAGCGATCTGACTCCAGTCGTGCGTCTGTCCGTGGGGGCAAAGGTGGAGGATTTTACCGAACCAGGGGCGCGGGTGGTACCGGCGAAGCACTTCGGCCATGAAATCGGGGGGAGGCGTATACTTTCGAAGCCGGGTTTTCACGGCCGTGAACAACGTTACCGGGGCCGGAGCAAATAGAGAGGACGCGTCCAGCATCGCCACGAAAACCACTTTTTCCCCCTCTTCTTCGAGCACGCGAGCCATTTCCAGGGCCACGGCGGCATCGGCTCTCCAGCCCGCCAGCGCATAAGGGCCGTGCGGACGATAACCGCGCAGCAGGCGCAGACATTCCGCGGCGAGGTGCTCAACGGTATGAGGCAGGGGCATATGTTCCAGGCCGGGAGCCGTGATCCCGACCAGAGTACTGGTGGCATCCAGGCGGCTGGCCAGACGGCGATAAACCTGTCCTGGCGCGATCAGCACCAAAGGGACGCCTCGGCCGCGATGTTTCCAGGTGAGTGAGGATGGCTCGATAGGCCAGGAGGGCGGGTGGTCCATTTCGAGCGTAAACAGACCGGCTTCAAAATGCCGCAGTACGTTGGCGATGGGAATTCCGAGATCGCGGGCGGCGTCCCGGACCGGGTGGACGCCGGAGGGCAGCAGCAACAATTTCGCGCCGGACCGCAGTAACCAAGACTGGTATTGCCCGGGCGAAGCGCAGTGCGCCACGGTTATAAAGTTTAAGCCGGCCTGTTTTGCGGTCATGGCGGCAGTGGTCGAGTCCGGACCATCGGGAAGCGCGCTCGCGATCAGGGCGCCGGGGCGAATCCCAAATCGTATAAAGCATTTCGCGATGTTGCGGAGGTGTTCGTGAAGGCGCGACGGACTCAGATCGCCGCGACCGGGCGCGGAGATGCCGTGCACGGAGATAATCTCGTCAACTGTGCAAAATTGGGACAAGAGTAGTTCTTACAATAAACCCGTTTTGACACGGATGTTTCTTAATTAGTGATGCAAAATGGAAATAATCTCGACTGTAAATACTGACAAATTAGTTGGCGATAGGACCTTCACCGGCGGACAAAGCGGAGATCATGGACTCCTTCAATCGTTGAGCAGCTTCGACGGCGGAGTGGAGGGCGATGCGATACACGATGATCGCGGCGATGGCGTCGAACGCGAGCACGCCAAAAAAAGCAAGTTCGCTCGCAAACGCCCAGCGGGCCAGGTAGGCAAGTCCGGCGGGAATGGAGGCGACCGGATAGATGATAAACAGCATGGCCTGTACGGGTCCGGCGGCTCCGGTGCGAAAGGATGTCGCGGGATTCACGGCCCTGGCCTGATGAATCGACAGGAGATTTCCGGCGCCGAGCAGAAAAATAGTGAGGACGGCGGCAACCGAATACGCCTCGGCCAGACGCACAGGCCGCAAAGGCATCCCCAGGACGGCGCAGACGATGGTGACCGCGGAAATCTCCACCAGGATGAAAAATACGGCGCTTAGATTTTTTCCGATCAGAACCTTATAAAAAGGAACGGGAGCCAGGAAATAAAACTGGGCGGCGGAGCGATCGAAGCCGAAGGAGTTCCAGAAGCAGACTTCGCTAAGCAGCAGCAGCGAATAGACGCTGACGACGGTGAGATAGTTGGTGCCCAGAATCGATTTTGAAAGCCCGCTGCGGCCCAGGGCGAGTGGCAGCCAGATCACCAGGCCGAAGGTGAATCCCATGAGGAACACCAGGCGAAAGCGGGGAGACCGGACCAGGAAACGGATTTCTTTTTCAATCAGCGCGGCCAGAGGATCGCCAAAAAAGAGCGAGGGAAGGCGGAAGAATTTTTCAAGGAGACCGTCGCGGCGGGCAGGAGCGCCGGCGGAAGCGGACGCGGCCTGAGAATCGAAGGAAAGGGATGTTTTGAATTGCCAGTACCCGAATAGAGCAGCGGCAAAAGTCCAGGCGAGAAGGATGGAAAGGGATTCGGCCAGGGATTTCTGTTCCAGCAGGTTGGCGGTTGCAGACCAGGGCCAGCCGATGGAAGAATCCCCGAACAGCGCGCGAATCCGGCTGCTTCCGACGGTGCCGCGGAGCATCAGCAGCTGGGGCAGGCCGGCGCACAGCACCAGCAAAAGAAACGCGACCTCGCGAATCCGTCTGTGGGCCAGGATGCGGGCGACCAGGTCGCGCAACCCGACAGCGAGAAACAGATTGAAAAGAACGTAGAACACGAGGAACAGAGGAATCCATTTGGGGATCTGGGGATTGAGCAGCAGTCCGAATCCAAGTCCAAGCATGAGCAGGAGCATCTCGAGCGCCGCAGTGGTTCGCAGCATGACTTCAATCGCGAACAGCTGGCCGGCGGGGATGGGATAGACCTGGAGTTTTTTGAGTTCGAGGGAGGCGCCGGTGGCGGCGAGCAGGAGAGGCATCAACTGCCAGTACAGGAACACTAGAAGCAATCCGCCGGTGAGGACGGCCTTCAGCATGATGAGATTGGTTGGTTGGGAGGCGAGGCGCGCGGTGGCGATGGCGGCGAGCGACCAGAATCCATACCATCCGGCGCCGATCAGGGCGGTCCAGGCGACGCCTCCACGGGGATAAAAATTGAGCAGGGTGCGGAACTGCGCCCAGAGGATTGCGCGGGCCTGGTTCATGTCATAACCAATCGAGGGTATCGGTGGTGCGGCCGACGCCGACGGCGCGGACGAATGCGTCTTCCAGAGTTTCCGATGCGCCGCGCAGCTCGTCCATGGTCCCTTCGACGACCACTTTTCCATCGTTGATAATCGCCACGTGGTCGCACAGGCGCTCCACCACTTCGAGCACGTGGGAGGTGAGAAAAATAGTGGCGCCGTGGCGAACCTGTTCGAGGAGAATATCCTTCATCAGGCGGGCTCCCACGGCGTCGACGCCTTCAAACGGTTCATCCATGAGGAAGAGTTTGGGGCGATGGATCAAGGCCGCGGCCATGGCGCAGCGCTTGCGCATGCCTTTGGAATATTCGACGATGAGTTTTTTCTGACTGGCCGCGAGCTCAAAGAGCTCCAGCAGTTCGAGCGATCGTTCGCGGGCGATGGCGCGGTCGAGGCCATACATGCGGCCGACGAATTCCAGGAACTCGCCGCCGGTGAGATGGTCGAATAAAAGCGACTCGTCGGGGACCAGTCCGATTTGCTTCTTGATTTCGAGTCCGTCATCGGGCATGGTCAAACCCAGCAGGCGGATGGAGCCGGAAGTGGGTGGGGCGAGCCCCATCAGCATTCTAATGGTGGTGGTTTTACCGGCGCCGTTGGGACCCAGGAATCCGAAAAAGCTGCCCTGGGCGACGCTCAGGCTGAGGCCGTCGACGGCTGCTTTATTTCCATAAACCTTGCGGAGATTCTGAACCTCGACTGCGGGGGGGAGCTCGTGCATGCGCTTTCCCTATGGTACCGGACTATCTGTCCGTTTAGATCAGTACAAGGGTTTGCCGGAGGCGTTTTTTAAATGTTGTGTCGTCAATCGGCACTGTTGAAAGCAAGCCGCCTTCGCCTTGCGGTTCGTTCGACCACGCAAGTTGCGGGACAGAGAAGGCACCCCCGCTAATCGTGCCAGGCCAGATCATGAAAATCAGCTGACAATCACCGATGCGTAAAGCAAGACCTCGACGGCCAAGAATGCCTTGTTGTCGTCATTGCAGAATTGTCATCTCAGGACGATCGAGCATCAAGGGCGCTGGAATGATTAGGCTTCGAGCACAGCTTGAAATCATAATCGACCGTTTGACCGATATGCGGGGGTTCAAAGCGTTTAGCCTTCGGAACGTTGGGGGCAGCAGCAAAGGGAGCGCCGGGAAACGCCTTCCTCATTTTTTGGTCAAGTTCATGAGCGTCGATAACCACCTCCTCATTCAAAAATCTTGTCGCCTGTTCCGGACTTTCGGAAAATAACTCGGCCCATCCTCTCAATTCGATTTCACTGCGTAAAACCATAGCTAGTAAATCGGCTTCACTATCGGCCCATGCCACCGCACGCGATAGCTGAAGCAGAATATCGCAAAATATTCACGCGGGCGATTTGTTGATCGGATCTGTCATCGTCCGCGATCAGCTGAGCAACGACCTTACGACACTCCCCCACGGCGTACCTAAAATGGTCAAGGCTATAGTCGGCCTGCAAATCGTAAACGGCCTGAATGTGATCAGGGTGATCTTCCGCTTCTGGCATGGCCCCACTGTAGCAGCGCGAGCACTCCGCGATACTATATCTGACCACGACAAAAAGGAGGTTCTATTTGAAACTGATAATGGCGGGACTGCTGGCAGTGGCCACTCTATACTCGGCAGACGACCCGATTATAGAGCCATCGCAAAGAACAGATGCCACCTTTCGGTTGTTCAGAACGCAGAACATCTTCAATTTTTTAGAACTGGACACCAGAGACGGCAGGGTCTGGCAAGTTCAATGGAATTCAGACGCGACCAAAGGAATCGTGTCGCCGATCAACTCGGTGCGTCTGGCGAGCGAGTCGAAGCCGGGTAGATTTACGCTCTACCCGACAAGTAATCTGTTCACTTTCATGCTTCTCGACCAAGAGAGCGGCTACAGTTGGCAGGTTCAGTGGGGCCTTAAATCAGAAGACCGGCTCACCAGTCCTATTGAGGCATGGGCTGAAATAGCCACAGAGAACGCCCAGCGAGAACAGGCGGAAAAGCCAGCAGCGAAAACGGTAACGCCGCCATCTTCGACTAAGCCCAAAGTCGTTGTGAAGCCACCGTTCCCCCCAAAGTAAAGGGAAACGACCTATAAAACATCGCGGCGCGGCTTCGCCGGGAGAAACACGGCGGCAGCTAGCTGAACGGAATCTCCACTTCGGCATAGCTGCCGGTTGTCGCAGCGTTCACGCTGCTCGCGATCTTGCGAACGTAACGCTGCACAATCCGCCACTGCGAATTTCCGAGCACCACTATCGCAATGGTCCGAATCCTTAAATTCTGCTGTGACGCCATGTTTTTGTCGGTCGTCAAGAGGACCTCGAAACCGGCTTCCTCGGCGGCTTTCAGAAGCTCGCCGTTGACCAGCCGTTCCCATCCCATATCCTTCGCCTTCGCAACGGTGTGGCCTTCGAGGAACGGAATTAAAGGGGCTGGCGTGCCGTGGTCAAAGAGAATGCGCATCAACCATCTGCGAAGAGACGGGGACAGGAGGCGGGGCGTCCAGACTGCGGGCCGCGAATTCCAGCACCGCCACAATCTGCTCCCGCGTCACGTCGAACCACTCCATGATTTCCTCGATGCTTGCGCCGGATTCGAGGTTCTCGAATACGGTTGCAACCGGCATACGGGTGTCCTTGAATACCCAAGCGCCGCTGCGCTTGCCCGGGATGCTCTCCACGGCAGGGCATTGTGACCAATCGAGACTTGCCATTCTGTGCTCCTTTCCCAGGATAACGCGTACGCGGCCGCCTCGACAGCAGCCATATTCCCAGCGATATGCGCCTTGACGAAGGCCCGGTTATTCGTGCTCAGCACAACCAACGCCATCTTTCGCCCTGTTAGATTGGCCGCGAAGTCGAGTACGGACTGAACCTGTTCCCGTGTGACGTGAAAGTTTTCCAAAACCTCTTCGATGGGAGAGTTTTTCAGGTTTTCGAAAATCGCCGCCACGGGACGCGCGTACCGCGAAACACCCACGCGCCGCTAGCCTTGCCGGGAATGCTCTCCACCCCGGGGCATTGTGACCAATCAAGAGCTGCCATTGTCGGACTTCCCTCTCATCCTAGCGATCGTGAGTGCTCCCGCGACGAGGGTCCGTTTAGCCGCTAGTACGTGCAGCTTACCGGTTGATACGCACCGGCGGTGACGGCCGCGGCGACGGGCGCGGCGGATTTCCAGCCTTCGAGTAACGTGCAAAGAAGCTGCTCCACCTCGGCCAAAGGACCGTCGATCTGCCGGGCGTTGGCCGCCAGGAGCTGCTGCTCCATATAGGAATACAGGTCCTGAAGCGGGCGGCTGAACTGCGGATATTGGGGATCGAGCGAGCGCGAGAGCTCCCGCAGAATCGCCAGGGCGCGCAGGATCTGGCGCGAGCGCTGGCGGATATCGCCGGCCTTTAAATGACGCCGGGCGGCGGTGGCGGCTTCGATCGCGCCGCGGTAGAGCATGCAAACCAATGTTACCGGTTCCGCGCCGAATACTTCGGTCTCTAGATATCTGTCCACGTTGGAATAAGCCTGATTCGAATAAGCCATGTACGGTGTGCGTTACCTTTCATTGCTCTCTTCGGCCAGTTTCAGAACTTGCTCAGTAGGAATTTGCTGAACTACGTCGCCGGTTTTTTTGTTGACGATGCGGACCACGGCGATATGGGCGGCGCGGTCGATGACGAAGGTGAGCTCGTTTTCCTGGCCGAACAGTTGGAACGCGTTGACGGTTTTTACGGCCTGAAGCAGCGCTTTCTGATCCTGCGAAACCGGGCGGGGCGGGGACGCGTGCGTCACGGCGGTTGCCAGATTGCTGATGGACGAAATATTCATGACGCCTCCTGGAGAGCAGTTGGCAACTGCACTCAAAAGGCTCATCGGCCGGTATTAGGCGATATTGAGAACTTTTCCGATGGAGTTGGTATCGAGCTCGATTTTCTTCTGCAACATGGTGATGGCGTAGATCAACTGCTCTGGACGCGGCGGGCACCCGGGGACGTAAACATCGATCGGAATCACTTGGTTTACGGGCACCAGGGCATAGTTCGAAAAGACTCCGGTGGAGGTGGCGCAAGCGCCCATGGAGATCACCCACTTCGGCTCCGGCATCTGTTCATAAAGGCGGCGGATGACGGGTGCCATTTTGTTCGAAACGCGCCCGGCGATGATCATCAGGTCGCTTTGGCGGGGCGATCCGCGCATTACTTCGGCTCCGAAACGGGAGATGTCGTAGCGCGAGCCGATCATGGACATCATTTCAATGGCGCAGCAGGCCAAGCCGAAGCTCATCGGCCAGATAGAGTTCTTGCGCGCCCAATTGATGGCCATGCTTACGGTGGTGGTGACGATGGATTCGCCGAATTCGTCGGCTTCCGGTTCCTGATCGACGCGGGCAAAAAGCTCGGGCGGCTGGCTGAGGTGAAACTTGGTGTCTGTGGCGTCCACGCTTCGATTATCTCACGGGTGCATCCCCTGGCTGACGCCAGGGGTTATAACCCCGTCCGTAAGGGCGGGGATCGCCCCTTGCACAATAGGAATCATGACCGGCGAATTG
The DNA here is from genome assembly GCA_963698105.1 of Bryobacterales bacterium. Classification (GTDB taxonomy): domain Bacteria; phylum Acidobacteriota; class Terriglobia; order Bryobacterales; family Bryobacteraceae; genus Palsa-187. Next base: position 156,493 of record CAVOPN010000009.1, on the reverse strand, counting down.
TTTCTCAGGCACTCCATTAATAAGCTGACCGAAATGAGCGGATACATCGAGACGTGCGTCCTGAATCTCGATTCCGATCAGGTGTGGCAGGGTCCGCAGAATTCGGTAGGCAATCTGGTCCTGCACCTTTGCGGCAATGTCCGCCAGTGGATCTTGTCGGCCCTGTCAGGAGAGCCAGATGTGCGTGAGCGCGAACGGGAATTTTCCGCGGAGTCAAGGGTGACGACGCATGAACTTCTGTCGAGGTTGAACGTTACGGTCGCGGATGCCGGCGCCGTTCTTCATCGTTTGACGCCAGAGCGGTTGACTGAGCGCGTCGCGACCCAGGACGGCGAACGATATGTGCTGGAGGTGATCTACCAGGTAGTGGGCCACTTTCAACAGCACACTGGCCAGATCATCTTCGCGACGAAGCTCGCGACCGGCGAAGATTTGAAATTATATAAAAAAAGTTCTTGACCCTCACGCTGCGTCAGGCCTGACTCTATCCTTGGAAGGAAGAGATGCTGCAAGCGCAACAATTTGCCGAGCTGGCCGGAGTTACCGTGCGGACCCTGCATCATTACGATCGGCTGGGTCTGTTGCGGGCGCGCCGGACGGAGGCGGGATATCGGATGTACCGTGAATCCGACCTCGAACGGCTGGAGCAGATCGTGGCGCTGAAATTCGTCGGTCTTCCTTTGAAGCGGATCAAGACGCTGCTCGATCGGGACAACCTGGAACTGGCCGAAGCGCTGCCGCGGCAGAGGCTGGTACTGGAAGAAAAGCGCAAGCTGATCGATCGCGCCATCAGCGCGATTCAGGACGCGGAGCGCACACTCCGAACCGGACAGCGGCCCGACGCCGCAATCTTAAAAAAAATCATCGAGGTGATCGAAATGCAAGACAATCCGAACTGGTCGGAGAAGTTTTACAGCAAAGAAGCTTTGGATAAATTGAAGGCGCGAGAGTGGACTCCGGAGATGCAGGCGGAGACGACGAAGAAGTGGAACGACTTGTTCCGTGACGTGGAGGCGGCGCTGGGCGAAGACCCGGCGAGTCCAAAGGCGCAGGCGCTCGCGGGCCGTTGGGCCGCGCTCATTCGCGACTTCACCGGCGGCGATCCGGAGGTCGCAAAAGGGCTGAACAATGTTTGGAAAGATCCATCGGGCTTGCCGGTGGGGACGCAGAAGGAGATGAAGCCTTTCGGGAATCCTAAAGTGCACGAGTTCATTCAGAAGGCGTTCGCGGCCGGAAAGAAGTGAAGAGGGGCAGCGGTTCGCGTCGCTGCCTTTTTGTAAGACGGGTACAACTTGTTACAGGCCGAAAAATTATGCAGGTAATTCTCGATGTCCCGGCAGATCTCGCACCTTTTGCTTGGCGAAAGCGCTGGAGGCTTAAGCAGGGCAGCGTTGGAGGCATTGGCTCTCGAAGATTACGCGCGGGCAAAATTTCGGTAGCTCAAGCACGGCGGCTGCTCGGGATTACATCCCGCTACCAAATGGACGGTTTTTTAAAGGCCCTAGCGTGTTTCTTCCGCTCACGCTAGAAGAAGTCAAGCGCGATGCGGATACTGCTCACTTCGCCGGTCGATAGGTGTACGTTCCGTGCACGTCTTTTCGCTTATCGAATCGTCCCGAAAATTCACCCAAGCCTGCGGTTGTATGCTTTTGACTCAGCCAAGCAATCATGTTCCCGGCCACGGCTCTATGATTGCGTGCAGGGTTTCGATGAACGACGCGGTCGATTGCGGCGCGGGCCTCCGGGTCGCTCAGTAGCTCATCGACGATAGCTTTGTGCTTCGCAACGCCGCTGCGGTTGCACACGCGCTCGATGGCTTGTTCGATCGAGGGAAAAATTTCCTTATGCGTCCAGGTGGGCATCGGCTTTTGGAGATTTTATCATGCTACAAGTTCTTCTACGTCCCACCAGCGTTGCGCGCCCCGCAGCCCATCGCCGACGCCGGAGCGCGACGGGTGCACTTTCCCTTCAACCAACTCAGCGACCTCGTGGCAGGGCATGGCCCCGCCCCACTACACTGGTATCAAGCCTCCATGTCGTCCGAGTCTACCGATCCTGTCCCGCAAGCTGTTCTTCCGCTTCCTGCGCTGCCGCCGGATCCTGTTGAAACTGCTTATCGCGAGCTCGAAACCCGGGTCCGCGAATTTCGCCCTACCGAGGATCTTACGCCGCTCGAAAAGGCTTTCCGATTCGCGGCCGACCGCCACAAAAATCAGAAGCGCAGCTCCGGCGAGCCCTACATGCTGCATCCTTTGCTGGTCACGCGCCTCTTGGCGGACATGCACATGGACATGGTCGCGCTCGAAACCGGACTGCTTCACGATGTGGTCGAGGATACTTCCGCCACCGTTGAGGAGATCCGGAAGAATTTCGGCAGTGAAGTGGCTGCTTGCGTCGACGGCGTCACCAAGCTGAGCAAGGTCAACCTCGCTTCGCGCGAGGAGCGGCAGGCGGAGAGCGTGCGCAAGATGCTGCTCGCCATGGTCAACGATATTCGCGTGATCGTGGTGAAGCTGGCGGACCGTCTGCATAACATGCGCACCTTGAGTCATCTGACGCCCGAGCGCCAGCTGCGCATCGCGCAGGAGACCATGGAGATCTATGCGCCCATCGCGCACCGCCTCGGCATGGGAAAAATTCGCGGCGAGTTGGAGGACCTCTCGTTCCAATACCTGGAGCCCGAAGCGTCGCAAACGCTGCTCAAGGAATTCGAAGCTGCGCGCGCTTCGAACGAAACATTTCTCGCCGAGATCAAGCACACTGTCGAGGTCCTGCTGGCGCGAGAAGGCATCGTCGCGCGCGTCGACGGGCGAGTAAAGCGGGCCTATTCGGTTTTTCAGAAACTGAAGCGGCAGAAGATTACGCTCGATCAGGTCTACGACCTTCTCGCGGTGCGCATCATCACTGACTCCGTGAAAAATTGCTACGCCGCGCTCGGTGTGATTCATAACGAATGGCATCCGATTCCAGGTCGCATCAAGGATTTCATCGCGATTCCGCGGCCGAATCTTTATCAATCGCTGCATACGTCGGTGATGGGTCCGGGTGGTCGACACTTCGAGGTGCAGATCCGCACCGATGAGATGCATCGTATCGCAGAGGAAGGCATCGCCGCGCACTGGAAATATAAGGAAGGACGCAAGGGCGCGGCCGAGGACGACCAGCGCGTGGCCTGGCTTCGCCAGCTGGTCGAGTGGCAAAGCGAGATGCGCGATCCGGGCGAATTCATGTCCACGCTCAAAGTGGATTTGTACCCGGAAGAGGTCTACACGTTCACGCCGAAGGGCAAGGTGATCATCCTCCCGCGCGATGCGACTCCCATCGATTTTGCGTACGCGATTCACTCCGATGTCGGAAACTCCTGCATCGGCGCGAAGGTCAACGGACGGATCGTGCAGCTGAAGTACGGCCTGCGCAACGGTGACGTGGTCGAAATCCTGACGCAGGCGAATCATCTGCCTTCAAAGGACTGGCTCGCGCTGGTCAAGACTTCGAAGGCTCGCAATAAAATCAAGCACGTCATTAATACGACGGAGCGTGCCAAGGCCATCGAAATCGGCGAAAAATACCTGGAGCGCGAAGCGCGGCGGCTGGGCGTGTCCATGAAGGGCATCACCAAGGCGCAGATGGAATCGGTGGCGGGGGAATACGGGTACTCGAAAATAGAGGAGCTTTCGGCGGCGCTGGGGTATGGCAAATATTCCGCGCGGCAGGTGCTGCAAAAGCTCGCGCCCGATCAGATTACGCCGGAGCCTGTTCCGGAGGCCGTCGTGGCAGAGCCGGCGCGGCCGACGACCGGCCATCCCGCGCACGCCGATCAGGACCTGGTCATCAAGGTGAAAGGCATCGACGACCTGCTGGTCTATCGCGCCAAATGCTGCAATCCCATTCGGGGAGAGGCGATTGTCGGATATGTCACGCGAGGGAAGGGAATCGCCGTGCATTCGCTGAACTGCACCAACGTGCAGAGCCTGATGTACGAAGTGGAGCGCAAGATCGATGTGGAATGGGCGCGCAGCACGTCGGCTCCATTTCCTGTGAAAATCACCGTGCTGACGGAGGATCGGCCGGGCATGCTGAGCCAGCTGACCACCGCTTTATTCAACGAACAGACCAACATTCGCAGCCTCGAAACCCGCGACGACGATGTGCATCAGACGGCCGGCGCGATTATCGACATGACCATTGAAGTGAAAGACAAGAAGCAGCTTGAGAAGATCGTAACGGCGATCCGGCGAATCTCGGGCGTGCGCGATATTGAGAGAGTGAATCCACAGTGACGGATCCGGAACATATTGCCATTTCCAAATCAAAAGGCATAAAAATCGATTGGAAAGATCAGCATCATAGCGAATATTCGCTAGGCTATCTGCGCGACGAATGTCCGTGCGCGACCTGCACCGGGGCGCATGGAACGGAGCCTCAGAAGACGAATTACGCGGCGCCATCAAGTCCGTTTCAGATGTATAAGCCGGTGCTAAAGATGTTGAGTGTGGAAGAAGTGGGACATTACGCGATCCGAATCGCGTGGTCGGATGGGCACGGGTCGGGGATTTATTCTTTCGACCACTTACGAAAGATCTGTCCCTGCCCGGAGTGTGTGGGGCGGCGCCATGCGCTGCCAGCAGAATAGTAGCCCAGGTGGTTCAAAACCACCAATCGCGGTGATTTTCGGCCGATTTTACCGGACGGCCAGAAGCTCAAATTGCTGATTTCGCTGCTTTTAATTAGTTGGCGAAACGCGTGCTAATAATCTAGTGGTGACGCTTATGCATAAACTTTCCCGAACCACCACCTATGCAGCCATTCTCGGGCTGCTTACCGTTCCCGCTTTCGCGCAGGAACGTCCAACTGTCGAGCAGGTACAACAGCAGCTGGCAGCGGGCGATGCCGCCAATGCTGCTGCCGCCGCGACTGATCCGCAGCAACCAATCCCCGATCAGGCGATTCCGCCGCGGCTCACCATCAAAGCCGGGACTTACGTCACCGTGCGGCTGAATGAAATTCTTTCTTCGGATCGAAGCATGCCCGGTGACGCGTTTACCGCGACCCTTACCAAGCCGATCGTGGTGGATGGCGTTGTTGTCGCCTCTCGGGGACAGTACGTCACCGGACGCGTCACCGAGGCTAAGAAGGCAGGGCGCGTGGCGGGCACGTCCCGCCTGGGGTTGCAATTAGTCGAACTGCCGGTAGTGGATGGACAGCAGTTGCCGATCCAATCTGAGTTATTGACTCGTAACGGCACCACTTCGACCGGTCGTGACGTGGGCGCGGTGGCCGCAACCACCGGTGTTGGGGCGGCCATCGGAGCCGGCGTCAATGGAGGGGTGGGCGCGGGAGTCGGCGCGGGAGCGGGGTTAGTGGTCGGCCTCGCCGGCGTGCTGTTGACGCGCGGCAATCCTACCGTGGTGTTCCCCGAAACGATGCTGACGTTCCGTGTGAACCAGGACGTAACGGTTTCGACCGAGCACAGCTTACAAGCCTTCCGCTTCGTCCAACCGTCGGACTATGAACAGGCGGCGCCCGCGATGGTGCGGCGTCCGATGCCTCCGCGGCCCTATCCGTATGCGGCCGGTTATGCTCCGTACGGCTACCCGTATCCTTATTATGGATATCCTTACTGGGGACCGGGCTTTGGAGTCTACTTTGGACCAGGATTCTACGGTCGGCGCTGGCGCTAAAAAAAGGCCGGCTGGAGCAGTTCCCCACTCCAGCCGGCGCCAAATCGCAGGCAGTACCGCCTACGATCCTCCGGCACTTGATATCGCGTAATTCACTGGACAAAGGGCTCAGGAAAAGGGAATTTTTCTTGCAGGGCCTGTAGTTTCTCTCTCGCAGACCCGGAATCAATTGATTTTTCAGCCATTTGCACTCCTGCTGGTAGATCCTCCGCCAAGCCCAGCGCGAATAATCCGGCTGCCGCATTCACCACCACGACGTCCCGCCCGGGCCCCGAACCACCGCCTAAGATCTCCCGCGCGATCTCTGCATTTCGTGCTGCGTCGCCGCCCAGTAACGATTCTCCGAACGCCCTTTTCACTCCGAAATCCGATGGCATCCACAGGTGTTTGACCACCCGGCCGGTCCAAACTTCGTACACATCGGTTGGACCTGTGGTGGTAATTTCGTCCAGGCCGTCGTGACCGTGAACAACGAACGAGTGATCGGTACCGAGCGCTGCCAGCGCCTCCGCCATCAGCTTCGCCGCCTCCGGCGAAGGAGTCCCGATAAGCTGGGTTCCCGCGCGCGCCGGATTCGCCAGCGGACCGATCAGATTGAACACCGTCCGCAGCCTCAGTTCCCGGCGCACAGGCGCGGCATGCCTCATCGCCGGATGCAGATTCGGCGCGAACAGAAATCCGATACCGATATCGCGGATCGCGGCCGCTGCTTCTTCGGGCGTCATCGAGATTCGCACACCCAGCGCTTCGAGCACGTCGGCGCTGCCGGTCTGGCTGGTGGCGGACCGTCCTCCATGCTTGGCGACGCGCGCGCCGGCGCCTGCCATTACGAATGCAGCGACGGTCGAGATATTGAACGTACCTGAAAGGTCCCCGCCGGTTCCGCAGGTGTCGATGAGTCCCTCGCCCGCGTCGACAACGACCATGTGCTCGCGCAGGGCGCGTGCGAACCCCGTCAATTCGCCGGCTGTCTCCCCGTTCATTTTAATGGCGATGGCGAAACCGGCGATCTGCGCCGCGGTCGCATCGCCCGAGAGCAAAGCGTTCATGGCCGCCTGCGCGTCTTCGGAGGTAAGATGTTCGCCCGCCGCGGCGCGGTGCAGATAGGAAACAAACGAGGGCATGTTATATTGGAAGTCTCCAGCTTATAGCAAATTGCCCAACAAATCATGAAGATTCACGAGTATCAGGCCAAGGCCCTCCTTGCCCGGCACGGCGTTCCTGTGCCGCGCGGCGAGGTGGCAAGCACTCCGGAAGAAGCCGAAGCGGCGGCGAAAAAGCTCGGCGGCAGCGTGGTGGTGAAGGCGCAGATCCACGCCGGCGGACGAGGAAAAGGAGGCGGCGTTAAGGTCGCCAGTGACTCTGATGCCGCGCGCGAAATTGCCCGAAAAATTCTGGGCATGACGCTCATCACGCACCAGACCGGACCCGAAGGCCGCGTCGTCAAGAAGGTTCTCGTCGAAGAGACGCTTCCGATCGAGCGTGAGCTTTACCTGGGCATCGTGCTCGATCGGGCGATCGGAAAGAACGTATTCATGGCGTCCTCGGAAGGCGGCATGGACATCGAGGAGGTCGCGCATTCGACGCCAGAGCGCATCATCAAAGAGCCTCTCGAACCCGGCCTTGGATTGCTGCCGTTTCAGGCGCGCAAGCTCGCATTCGCGATTGGAATTACCGGTCCGGCGGTGAACCTGGCGGCGCAGGCCATGGTCGCTTTGTCAAAGGCTGTGGAGGAGTTCGACGCATCGCTTGCTGAAATTAATCCCTTCATCCTGACCAAGGACGGAAAGGTTTTCGCGCTGGACGCGAAGATGAACATCGACGATAACGCCATGTTCCGCCACAAAGATTTGGCCGGGCTTCGCGATCTGAATGAAGAAGATCCTCTAGAGGTGGAGGCATCGAAATACGGCCTGAATTACATCAAGCTCGACGGCAGCGTGGCGTGCATGGTGAACGGCGCGGGGCTCGCGATGGCGACCATGGATATCATTCAGTACGCCGGCGGAACGGCTGCGAATTTCCTGGACGTCGGCGGCGGCGCAAATGCGGAGCAGATCAAAAACGCGTTCCGGATTCTATTATCGGACAGCGCGGTGAAGGCCGTTTTGATTAATATTTTCGGAGGCATCCTGCGCTGCGATACCTTGGCGACCGGCGTGGTCGCGGCGGCGCGCGAACTGTCGATCAAAGTGCCGATCGTGGTGCGTATGGAAGGAACCAACGTCGAGTTGGGGCAGAAAATTCTTCTCGAATCCGGATTCAATTTCACGGTAGCCGACGGCATGTTGGACGCGGCGCAGAAAGTGGTAGGGCTGGCCAAATGAGCGTCCTGGTTGACGAAAATACCAAGGTTCTGTTCCAGGGTTTTACGGGAAAAGAGGCGACGTTTCACGCGACTCAATCAATCGCCTATAAGACAAAAGTGGTCGGCGGCGTTACGCCCGGCAAGGGCGGCCAGACGCATCTCGATCTGCCGGTATTCAACACCGTGGCTGACGGCGTGAAGGCGACGGGTGCAAACGCATCGGTGATTTTCGTGCCGCCTCCGTTCGCCGCCGATGCGATCATGGAAGCGGCCGACGCCGGTATCGCGCTAGTCGTCTGCATCACCGAAGGCATTCCCGCGGAGGATATGATTCGTGCCTGGGCGTATCTGAAAAATCATCCCGCCACGCGCCTAATCGGCCCCAACTGCCCCGGCATCATCAGCCCCGGCAAGTGCAAAATCGGAATCATGCCCGCGCATATCCATAAGGAAGGCAACGTCGGCGTGGTTTCGCGATCGGGCACGCTGACCTATGAAGCGGTGGGCCAGCTGACCAAGCTCGGCATCGGACAATCCACCTGCATCGGCATCGGAGGCGACCCCATCATAGGCACCTCCTTCACCGACGCGATTCGTTTCTTTAATGAAGATCCGGACACGCACGCCATCGTCATGATCGGCGAAATCGGAGGCACCGCGGAGGAGACCGCGGCCGCGTACGTCAAGGCCAACGTGAAGAAGCCGGTAGTCGGATTCATCGCCGGCCAGACCGCGCCTCCCGGCCGCCGCATGGGTCACGCGGGCGCGATTATTTCCGGAGGCAGCGGCAAAGCGGAGGACAAAATCGCCGCCATGAAAGACGCCGGCATCACCGTGTGCCCCACCCCCGCCACCATCGGCGAGACGATCAAGAGCAGACTTTAAGACATGGAACGAACTTTCGCAATCATCAAACCAGACGCCGTCGCGGCCAACCAGGCGGGCGCGATTCTCGCGGAGATTCAGAAGGCCGGCTTTCGCATCGCCGGAATGAAAATGAAACGCCTCAGCCAGCTGGAAGCCGAAAATTTCTACGCCGTCCACAAAGAGCGCCCTTTCTACGGATCGCTAGTGAAGTTCATGACCGAAGGCCCCGTGGTGGTGCTGGCGCTCGAAGCTCCGGACGCGATTAAGAAGTGGCGCGACACGATGGGCGCGACGAACCCCGCGAATGCGGCCGAAGGCACCATCCGAAAAATGTTCGCGACAAGCATCGAGCGAAACTGCGTCCACGGATCGGATGCGCCGGAAACCGCGGCGGTCGAAATCCCATTTTTCTTCGCAGCCTCTGAGTTGTTATAGCGACCGATCCCCGCCCTCACGTGAGCCGGGGGATTTTGTACAGTGCGCGCAGTTCAGCTAGGTAGCGCCGCGCGCTACTCCTTTTTAGGTTCGGGCTTTGCTGCAACTTCGGGTTCCACCACGTCTTTATAGCGGACGATTACGGAGATCCGGCGGTTGCGGGCGGCCTCGGGATGCTCTTTGTCGCGCAAGTCCTGGTCGGCGAAGCCGCGAACTTGTACCACGCGGCCAGGGGGCAATCCGTTGGCTTCCATCAATTTTCTCGCCGCGTTGGCGCGGTCTGTCGAGAGCTCCCAATTGGAATACTCGCCTCCGCTGGCGAACGGTTTTGAGTCGGTATGTCCTTCGATCAGCAGATCGTTGGGCAGCTTCTTCAACTCCTCGCCCAACCTCAAAATGAGCTCGTGGCCGATCGCACTGGGGCGTCCGCTGCCGGATTCGAAGAAGATCCCTTTCTCGCTTTCGAGCAGCTCGACACGCAGGCCCTCGCCGGTGACGCTCATTTGGATGTAGTCCTTGAGCTTCTCGAACTCCGGACTCTTCTTCATGGCCTGCTCCAGCTTGTCTTTGAGGTCGGCCATGTTGTCCTTGCTTATCGAAACGGTTTCTCCGGTGCCTGTGCTGGCGCTGCCGGAATGGGACCCGGTGCCCGATGGATCCTGGAAATACGCGCTAATCGCTTTGCGCACCTGCACGCTCGAATTCAGAAGCCACAGCACGATGAACAGAGCCATCATGGCGGTCACGAAATCGGCATAAGCCACCTTCCAGGCGCCCCCGTGATGCCCTCCATGGTGGACTTTTTTCTTGATGATGATGATCGGCTGAAGGGCTTCCGGCATTTTACTTGGCCTCCACCGGCACCGCCGCGGTCGTACCGCCGCGGCAGGCAGCTTCCAGCTCTTTGAACGAAGGCCGGCAATCGCCGGGAATGCTGCGTCTTGCGAATTCGACCGCGAGCACGGGCGCGGATCCCTTCACGAATGCGATTACGCCCTGGCGCAGGCAGCGCAGATAGTCCAGCTCGGCATCGTTGATCTTGGTCATATTCGAAGCCAGCGGCCCGAAGAAGCCATAGCACAACAGAATCCCTAGGAATGTTCCTACCAGCGCGGCGGCCACTTTGTGCCCGATCTCTTCCGGAGGTCCGCCCAAAGCGCCCATGGTGACGACAACGCCCAACACCGCAGCGACGATTCCCAGGCCCGGCAGCGCGTCCGCCACGGTGATCAGCGAATTGATCGGTGTCGAAGCCTCCTGATGATGAACTTCCATATCCATTTCCATCATCTGATCCAGATCGAACGCGGGCACTCCTCCGCTGATGGACATGCGGATGGTGTCGCAGATAAAGTGCACGGCGTGATGATTGAGCAGAAAATTCGGATACTTCGAGAAAACCTGGCTTTTCGAAGGATCCTCAATGTCCTCCTCCAAGCGGACCATGCCTTGTTTGCGGGCCTGCATGAACAGCTCATTCAACATCTTGAGTGTTTCGAGATAGGACGCCTTGGTATAAGGGCTCCCTTTCAGCACGGCCAGGAGGCCCTTGACGATTTTCATGACCGTGGAAATCGGATTACCGATCAGCAAGGTACCCGCCGCCGCGCCTCCGATGATGAGAAGCTCCGCCGGCTGCATTAACACGAGCAACTTGCCGTGCTCCATCATGTAACCGCCGACCACGGCTCCAAGGACAACGATAATTCCGATGATTGCAAACATGTTAGTATCCGGGCGGTTCCCGTTACCATCCATATCGGCTGCGGACGGAGATTATTGCCGGCGAAGCGCGGCGTACGGGCTGGGAGTATTCCTAAAGGGTCGGCCGGCTTTACGCCGCTGCGATTACTTCCCGGGCGATCCGCTCTGCTTCTCCGTTCAGGGCAACCGCTAGATCGTATGCGACCTGAAGATTCAACCAGAATTGCGCCGAGGCGCCCAGATAGCGCTCCAAACGCAGGGCCGTTTCGGGTGTGAATGATCGCTCGCAATGAACAAGGTTGCTAACCCTGCTGAACGGGAGGGTATCGCGAGACATTTTGTTCAGGCTGATTCCGCGGGTCTCCAGTTCTTCGCGCAAGATCTCTCCCGGATGCGTTGGCGGTAGCGTTTATCTCCTAATGGTAGTCCACGATCTCCACTTCCCAGGCGTCGGTACCCTTCCAGACAAAACAGATTCGGAACTGATCGTTCACTCGGATGCTGTGTTGGCGCAGCCGATCCGCCTTGAGCGCCTCTAACCCATTACTACGAACGAACGCGAGGTCGGCCAGACTGGTAGCGGCGGGGAGACGTCCGATGGGCTGCCCCCGCGCAGAGCGCAGTCAGCGAAGAAGGGACCTTCACTCTAAAGGGCGTCCTGCCTCAGGCGATCACGTCAAATAGAATAGGGAAGAGGCCCGTCGAATCTCCAAGGCACGAAAGACGCTTCCTAGGGATTCAACCGAACTGCGATACACTTTTCCTGTAGGCATGAAATTCTCCACAATCGCATTTTTTCTCGCTGCCACCGCGCTGTTTGGGGCCGTCAAGCACAAGGCCGATGACTGGATTCCGATGTTCGACGGGTCGACCCTCGACGGATGGAAGGCCAATGAGCATCCTGAATCCTGGACCGTGAAGAACGGCGCGATCACCGGCGACGGACCCGCCAGCCATCTGTTCTGGATGAAGGAGAAATGCTTCAACTGCGAGTTCAAGGCCGAGGTGAAGATCAATCACGGCGGAAATTCGGGTATGTATTTCCGCACCGCCTTCGGACCGGGATTTCCCAAGGGATACGAAGCGCAGGTGGATAACACCCATAGCGATCCGGTGCGCACCGGCAGCCTTTACAACTTCGTCAAGGTGTTCGAACAACTGATTCCGGACGACACCTGGTGGGAGCAGAGGATCGTCGTCGAAGGCAATCACATCCAGATTTTCGTGAACAATAAGCAGACCGTGGATTTCACCGACGAGAAGAATACCTTCACCGACGGCTACCTGGCTCTGCAACAGCACAATGCCGGCAGCGTGGTGGAGTTCAAGAATCTGATGATGCGCCATCTGCCCGGGCCGGCGTCGCCTTTGTCGGGGACCTGGCGACTGATTCCGGAGCAGTCGAAATTCGCCAACGCCGCGCCAAAGGATTTCACGATCCGTGTTCTCGATGAGCGCGACGGGATCCGCTGGCAGTCCTCCGCTATCGCTGCGGACGGGACGAAAGAAGGCGTGAACTACTTCGCTCGCGTACAGGGTCAGGATTATCTGGTAAGCGGCGCGCAGGGATACGATCATATTTCGCTACAAGACGTCGGACGGCGGCACGTTCATGAAATTGAGCGCGGAATGAAGCTGCGCAAGAAGCTGGACGATCACGTATTCGAGGTCGAGAAGAAGCAGCGGTATAAGACGATCGATCGTTCCACTTATACCGTGTCCGCTGACGGAAAAACGCTGACCATCGCCGGCGATAAAGTGCAGCCCGACGGCAAGACCACGGTCCCGTACAGCGAAGTGTTCGATAAGGTCGAGTAGATGGCGCTGGGAATTGAGCGCCAGGACGGTGAGGGAGCCGTCAGCGTCATTATTTTACGCGGCAAGCTGATGCTCGGCGAGGATTCGAATCAACTGGAGGCGGTGATTCCCGAGTTATTAAAGGACAACCGCACCAAAGTGATCTTCGATTTGAGTGGAGTAACGCACATCGATTCGACAGGCATCGGCAAGTTCATCGATACCTATAGCCGGCTCATGAAAGTCGGCGGAAAGATGCGCCTCGCGGGGGCGGCGGGTGCGGTGCGGGATTCATTTCGAGTGACGCGGCTGGATACGGTCTTTTCGTTTTTCCCATCGGTGGAAGACGCGCGCGCGGGTTTGTAATTTTACAGGCTAAAGCCTGTGTCACCTTGGATTTGTTTTTGGATGCGCGCCAGAAACTCGTAGTGTCCCTTGAAGGCCGCGTTCTGCACCCTGGCTTACCCCAGGGGTTATAACCCCGTCCCGTCAGGGCGGGGACTGTGCGATCTATCGAAAGGCAGGCGGAACCGCCTGCCCCACACGTTTTTTTTGGTGGCGCAGGCGGTTCCGCCTGTGTCTGCTCCGAATACCCCTTTTTGCCAGGTAGCTATGATCCAGGCGACCTACACCGTTCCGTGCGATTCCGGGGGCACCGACCTCTGCTTCTTCGCCAACTCCAAAATATGATCCGCCGCCGACTGGGGGTTGTCGATCGACGGCATCACGATCCGGCTGCTCCCTCCCGCGGTCTCAAACGACAGGTCGCCGATGCCCATCATGCGCTGCCCCAGTGACTGGTCGACCCGCACGTCTTGCAGCTTGATCACTTCCTCCGTTCGCGTCATCTTCGAGAAAAATCCGGTCTGGTACCGCACCCGATCGCCCACAATGTCGAGCTTGGTCAGCCGCCGCTTGATATGGCGCGCAATCACCACCAGCAGGAGCACTGCGGGGATGATCTCCAGCCCCCACATGCCTTGATCCTCCGGCCAGAACTTCTTCACATACACCGCGATGGCCACGGCCAGCAACAGGACCAGGACGTAGCCCAATTTGATGAATTTTGTCGACGCGCGGATCTGCATGGCAGGCATGATAACATGGGCGTCCTTTGTGCTGTCACAATAGGAAGTAAGAGATGGAAACTCAACGGGACGTCACACGGGTACTCGTGGTCGACGACGAGGAATCGCAGCGCACCGCGCTTGCGAGCATGATCAAGCTTTGGGGCTACGGCGTCGAAACGGCGGCCGACGGCCAGGAGGCTTTGGAGAAGCTCGCTTCGTTCGGCGCGCACGTCATCATCACCGATCTGAACATGCCGCGCATGAACGGGCAGGAGCTCCTCGCTCGCTTAAAAGAAGAGGGCGACGCGCCGCCGGTGATCGTGCAGACGGCGTACGGCAGTCTCGAAACCTCGGTCAGCATGGTGCACGACCTGGGCGCGTTCTGGTTCCTCGAAAAGCCGGTGCAATCGCAGGCGCTGCGTCTGCTGCTCGAACGCGCCGCGGCCCAGGCGACGCTGGCTGAACATGCGGAGCGTCTGGAACGCCAACTGAGCAATCAGGGCGTGCTGGGCGAAATGGTCGGCTCCTCGCCCAAGATGCGTGAAGTGTTCAGCCTGATCCAACAGGTGGCGCCCAGCCGCGCCGCGGTATTGATCACCGGCGAAAGCGGTACCGGCAAGGAACTGGCCGCGCGCGCGATTCATGCGCTGAGCCCCCGCCGCAACGGTCCGTTCGTCGCGCTGAATTGCGCCGCAATGCCCGATAGCCTGATGGAGAGCGAGCTGTTCGGCCACGAAAAAGGAGCCTTCACCGGCGCGGTCGACCGCCGCGCCGGATGCTTCGAGCTGGCCCAGAACGGCACCGTCCTGCTGGACGAAATCGGCGACATGCCCATCGCCCTCCAAGCCAAGCTGCTGCGCGTACTTGAAGATTCGCGCGTCCGCCGGCTCGGCGGCAAAAACGAAATTCAACTGGACGTCCGCATCCTGGCCGCAACCAATTCCCCGCTCGACGCGGCGATCCGCGAAGGAAGGTTCCGCGAGGATCTGTTCTACCGGCTAAACGTGTTTCCGATTCCTCTGCCTCCCTTGCGCGAGCGCAAGGACGACTTGCAGTCGCTCACCGCCGCGCTGTTGAACGATCTGAACACCAAGCACGGAACCAAAGTCACTGATGTATCCCGTGAAGTGATGGAGCGATTCCGCACCTACAACTGGCCGGGCAACGTGCGCGAGCTGCGCAACGCGATGGAGCGCGCGGTAATCCTGGCCGGCGAGGGAACCATCCAGAGCTCGCATCTGTCGACCAGTTTCGGAGGATCCGCTCTGCCCACGCCCGCGAACGCCGCGGCTCCGGCCGTAACGTCCCCCGCAGCCACGGCGAGCGGCGATGAGTTGCGCATCCCGGTCGGCTCGACCATCGAACAGGCGGAGCGCGCATTGATCGAACTGACGCTCGAACATACGCGCCACAATAAAACGCGCGCCGCAGAAGTCCTGGGAATCAGCCAGAAGACGTTGTTCAATAAATTGAAGGAATATGGAGCGCAGACTGCCGGCGTGTAGCAACCACAGACTGAAGTCTGTGCCACCTTTCTCAACACCAAGGGTGGCACGAGCTTCAGGTCGAGGATCTCAACAAAAGCCGCCACAAGCTTATGGATCCCAACAAAAGTTGCCCCAGGCTTCAGCTTATGGATCTCAACAAAAGCTGCCAGCTTATGAGGTGGCACAGGCTTTAGCCTGTGAATCTCCAAACTATTATGCGAGTCCGCATCAGACTCACGCGAAAAAACTATGCTGATCTGCGCCGCTGGATCTTAATCGCGAACATGTCGCTGCGCGTCCGCCTGGTATTGTTGATCGTCGCGCTGGTGGCGCTGGTGGCGATCGCACTCTCCGCCGTGCACCTGGCGACCCTGGTGGATCTGCTTTCCGCCGATGCGCTTGAACGCAGTAAAACCGCCGCGGAGCAGGCCAGCACCTTCGTCAAGGAACACATCGCGGCGCACTCGGAAAATCACGAAGCGCCGCGCGATCTGGACGGCGTCAAGGCTCTGTGGACAGGAATTGTTTCCACCGATCCCGACATCCCCGCCATGCTGGTGAATACTCTGAAGCTTTCCCAAGCCATCAAGGACGTCAATATCGCCGGGCCCGCTGGAACCATTGTCGCTTCCTCCAATCCCCTCGATCTCGGCAAGCCGATCGTGTTGCTGCCCTCCTTTGAGGATTGGAGCGCCGGTCCTTTTTACAAGCGCCTGCTGGACCTGGTGAAGCGCCGCGCCGATTATCAGCTCCTGATTCCTCTGGGATTGAAAGGCGAAGCTCAGCCGCTGTTTCGCATTCAGGTCATCGTGTCGAGCGTGCTGCTGCGCGCCGTCCTGCTTACCCAACTCACCACGCTAGCCTATGTATCGGCCGCGGCTCTGATCATCTCCGTATTTATCACCATGGTCGCCACCAATCGCGTGCTCCGGCCTCTGAAACGAATCGAAGCGACCATTGACCGCATCGTGCAAGGGAATTTTCTGGGCGTCGATCCACTCAGCATCACGCAAATCAATCCGCCCACGGAGTTTGCCGTCGTCGAAGGGAAATTGAACATCCTCGGCGAACACTTTCGCGGAGCCCGCGAGCAGGCGACCGAGCTTCAGCACGACCTCGACGGCCTCCTCGAACGCATGGCCACCGAACTCGACGTCGCCACCCGCCTGGCCGCCATCAGCCGGATTACCGGAGGCGTCGCCCATGAAATCAAGAATCCTCTGAACGCTATTTCCCTCCGCCTGGATCTCCTGCGTGCAAGGCTCGGTGAACCGGAGGAGGAGCTGGCCGCGGAAATCGACATTTTGTCGAACGAAGTCCGCCGGCTGGACCGCGTCGTGAAAACTTTTCTGGATTTTTCGCGTCCCGTGGACGTCAAACTTACCGAAGTGGACCTGGTCGCCATCGCGCGGGAGGTCGCCGATCTAACCACGCCCCAGGCCCGCCTCGCCAATATCCAGGTATGGTTTGAAGATTCCGCCGAGTCCGCCCCCATTCGCGGAGATGCCGATATGCTGAAGCAGGCAATTCTGAATCTCATTCTGAACGCCATCGAAGCCATGAAGAATGGAGGTAACCTGTGGCTCCGCGTCTCGCGCGATACCAACGCGGTGATCCTGAACGTATCGGATGACGGCCCGGGCATCCCGTCCGATGCGCGCGATAAAGTTTTCCAGCTCTATTTCACGACGAAATCACGCGGCAGCGGTATCGGTTTGGCGATGACGTACCGGGCTGTTCAATTGCATAATGGTACTATCAACTTCTCAACGGAATCGGGCCGCGGGACCGCTTTTCAAATGACGTTCCCGGCGCTGGTCCGCTACGCCTGACCTAATAGCATGCGCAAGTCGCGGATGATTTACGGCGTTTTCGCGCTGTCGCTGGCATCGACCTCGTGCCTGCGGCAGACCAGGACGCAGGCCCGCGCCTTTACGCCCCCTCCCACTAGAACCTGGCCCACAGTCGATCAGACCACGCCTCAGCTTCCCGACGCTCCGCAGATCGCAACCAATGAAGCATCCATCGCGCCTCCGCAGCTGCCCACGCTAACGCCGGAAACGATGCCGGAGGTCCCCGAAGCGCCGAAGCGCGTGGTGCGCCGTCCTGCCGCCCCCGTCTCCCCTCCGAAGCCGCCTGTAACCGGACCGGTTGCGCCGGAGCCGGTTGCGCCCCGGCTTGCGCAGATGTTCACCGCTGAAGAATTGAAGGAGAATAACCGGACTCTGGATGAGATTTTGGAGAGAGTAACGCGGACGCTGACAACGGTCGAGGGAAAGAATCTGAACGCCGACCAGAAGGAAACCGTACTGAGGAGCCGAACTTACTTAAAACAGG
Source organism: Bryobacterales bacterium (assembly GCA_963698105.1). Taxonomy (GTDB): domain Bacteria; phylum Acidobacteriota; class Terriglobia; order Bryobacterales; family Bryobacteraceae; genus Palsa-187. Next base: position 138,807 of record CAVOPN010000009.1, on the reverse strand, counting down.
CAGAGCAGGTGCGTGAACAAGATCTACCGACCGCAGTCAGCTTAGCGAAGCGTGCAGATCTCCTCGCTAAAGATCTCCTCGAGCACCTGCCCTGAAAGACCGCCGGGTCGGAGGGGCCGGCGACCTAACCCTTTAGACGACGCCGGTTACTGTTCAGCTCCCGACTTGGCCGTCATAGACTTGGAAGCCGTCGCCGTTTCCGGCACGAAGAGGCGAACCTCGACGCGACGATTCAGCTTGCGGCCTTCCCGTGTCTTATCGTCCGCCACCGGCAGGGCGTAGCCCGAACCGAGCAGGGAGATGCTGCGCACGGGAATCTTATATTCGTTAGCGAGGTAGCGCGCCACTTCCTGCGCCCTCTGCTGGCTCAAACGCTCGTTGGCCATGGGCGATCCGGTCTTATCCGTAAAGCCCTGCACCTCGATCACATAGCGGTCGAGGCCCTCGGTCGACTTGGCAAGCTCTTCCAGCTGCGACTTCGCATCCTCGGTCAGCCTGGCCTGATTGACCCCGAACAGCACCGTTTCGCTCTTCAGAACCTGGAACTTATTCATCGCGTCCACAGTGCGGGCAAGCTGCGCGTTGGCGTCCAGTCCCTGCTGCGCAAGGCTCTTCGCGCCATCCGCGGCTTTCCATGCGCCGTCGGCTTTCTGATCCGCCCTGGCGGCAGCCTCGCCGGCCGCGACGGCCTTGGCGTCCGTATCCTTTAACTGCTCACGGGTGCGGGAGGTGGTGCGATCCAGCTCCTCGATATTCTTTCCGTGCTCAGCGATCATCTTATCCTGGTCGGAATTTTTGGTTTCCGTGCCGGTAACGCGAGCATCGATCGGAGCCACAGTTTGAGCCACGTATTTTTTGGTAGCGCACCCCGTTCCTAAAAGACTAAAAGCGGCGATTGTAGCGAATGTAGCGGTCGTTTTGATCATAAATTCTCCCCCTATTCAAGAAATCAAACCGAATACCCGGGTCAGCGATGACGCTAAACCCGGGATTCGGGGCCCGCGGGAGCAACCACGGGAACTTTTTGGGCCGCCGTCATTATTACGGAGCCCGGTAATTTTTACCTGGGTGAATCCGGGAGGATTTTCCGACCATTTTCGGATCCTCCTGATTTAGTACTAGTCCAGGGCTTCACTGCGCCAGGTTTGTGCACGTGTTCTGCCAATGTTTTGGCGCTACCGAGCCGCGACCGCAGGGAGCGATCTCTTCTCGCTACTGGGACGTGTAGAGATTCACGAGTGCGGCTGGATGCCCATTCGCTACTTATAATGGACACGTGCCCTTCCCCATCCATCGAAAGCGCCGGCTCCGCGTCTCGGAATCGATGCGCGCCCTGGTCCGCGAGACTCACCTGGAGCCTTCCCAATTCGTGCTGCCCCTGTTCGCCTGCCCCGGCGAAGGAGTCCGGCGGGAAATCAGCTCCATGCCCGGCAATTTTCAGCTCTCGATCGACGAACTGGTCAAGGAGTGCGAAACCACCCGTGCCCTGGGCGTCGGCGGCGTCATTCTGTTTGGCATCCCAGACACCAAGGACGACCGAGCCTCCGGCTCCTATGACGAAAACGGCATCGTGCAGCGCGCCGTCCGCGCCGTCAAAAGCGCGGTTCCGGGCCTGCTGGTCATTACCGATGTCTGCAACTGCGAATACACCGATCACGGCCACTGCGGAAAGATCGTCAATGGGGAGGTCGATAACGACGCGACGCTCGCCTGGCTGGCGGAAACAGCGGTTTCACACGCCCGCGCTGGAGCCGATATCGTAGCGCCGTCGGACATGATGGACGGACGCGTGGCCGCCATCCGCCATTCGCTCGACGCCTTCGGTTTCTCGAACACTCCGATCCTCGCTTATGCCGCGAAATTCGCCTCAGTATTTTACGGGCCCTTCCGGGAAGCCGCCGAATCCACGCCCCAGTTCGGAGACCGACGCAGTTATCAGATGGACCCCGGCAACGGCCGCGAAGCCATGCACGAAATGGAGCTCGACCTCGAAGAAGGCGCCGACATGCTGATGGTAAAACCCGCCATGCCCTACCTGGACCTGATCCGCATGGCCCGCGACCGTTTCCGGGTCCCCATCGGCGCCTACCAGGTTTCGGGCGAATTCAGCATGATCGTAGCCGCCGCCCGCAACGGCTGGCTGGACTTGGACCGCGCGATGATGGAGTCGCTAACCTCAATCCGTCGTGCCGGAGCCGATATGATCCTTACTTACTTCGCGAAAGAGGCCGCTCAACATTTAGCGTGAGAGGTCCCCGACCTGTTCCTCTTGGGTTCGTTCAGTAGAACAGGTCAAGACCTGTCCTACTTGGGTTCGTTTAGTAGAACAGGTCCCCGACCTGTCCCACTTGGGTTCGTTTAGTAGAACAGGTCCCCGACCTGTCCCACTTGGGTTCGTTCGGCCGCTGGTTTTCCGCACATCTTGTTACCATGATCCTTCCGTGAAACAAGCTCAACTGGAACGCTATGTTGGACTGGTTGCTGTGCTCAACCTGGCGATGATCGCTCTCCTGCTCGCGCATCCGCACTTTTCGAACGCCTCGCGCCCCGTCAGAGGCGTCTCCGATCCCATCCTGGCGATGGAAATGGTTCGAAACATTCCCGAAGTCGATGCCGTTCTCGCCGACTCCCCCAGTCCGGACCGCGAAACCATGCGTATCAAGCAATACGCCGACTTCGGATTCATCGGCGCCTACGCCGCCCTTTATGTGCTTATGAGCCTGTTGCTGATCCGGGAAGGACGCAGCCTCGCGATCTCCGCCGCCGTTCTGGGCGTGCTCGCCGCCGTCTTCGATGTGATCGAAAATATCGGCATCCTGCGGATCGTCGACGTGGATCTGGAACACACTACGCAGGCGATGGTCGATGCGATCCGCTATCCCAGTCTCATCAAGTGGACGCTCGCGTCCCTCGCTCTCGGCCTGCTCGGGATTCTCGCATGGCGCACCGGACGTCCAGGACTCCGCATCGTGGGAATCCTGAACGTCGCGGCGGCTCTATTAGGGTTGTATGGGCTGGTGGACAATCGGTTTCTTCAATGGCTGGGGCTTCCGATGCTTGCTGGACTTATAAGTCTGGCCGTCCTGTACTTCCGCCCGCGCTGGAACGCTCGCCGTCCCGTTTCCGATCGGTAGCAGCGCCTCCGACGAATAGGAATCCGGACCCTCGATGTCCAGATAATTATCACCCGCCGTCAATCCCGCCGGGATCGTAATGTTGAGCTGATAAAGCCCCGCATAACCCGGCGCAAGACTGGCGGAAGTGACCGTTGCCGCGGTTCCATTCAGATCCGCCGCGATCGTCTGGACCGTGGTGTTCAGAGTACTGGAAGCCCCGGGTTGCCCATCCGCGGTAAGCGGCGGAAACACGGTTCCCAAGCCGGTAAGGAAAATCGCGACCGTGTCTCCCGGCTCCGCTCGATTCGTCTCCGTGACGATCCCCAACGGATTGCCGCTCGAATCGTAACGGACCGCGGCCGCGTCGCTGATCCCGTTCGGCACCGGATATGTGAACACGCCCGGAGTGGTCAGATAGACATATTCGGTGATCTTGTTGGAAAGCGTCCCATTGTTATTCACCTGGATGGTCGCAAGCGGGAACTGATAGGCCGCATAAGGAACAATCGCCGCAATCTGCGTGGGACTCACATAGTAAATGGGAGCCTGAAGCCCGTCGATCAGCACTTGCACGTTATTCAACCCAGTGGTCGGAAACGCCGCGGTGGTTGCTATCTGGGTGCTTGACGCCAGATTCTTGCCGCTCAAATAGATCAATTCGCCCGCTGAAATTCCCGAAGTGAAGGGAGCATAGCTGGCCGCGTTCACCACCCCATCCGGATTCAGATAGACACTACCCGTCTGGGTGGGGCTGGGAGCCGCCAAAGCCACGTCGATCCCCAAATAAGGAGGCACTCCAAAGCCGATGCGGACGTTGCCTCCATTACCGATGGTGTAGCTGTCATAGGGATCGCTATAAGTCGCCCCCGCCGTGGTAGGAGCCGTGCCGGTCGAAATCGAGCTGTAAGCCTCGCCCGTGAACACCGGCGAGAAAATGCGCGAATGCTGAATCAACGTACCGTTGCTCAAGCTTAAAGAGCCGTAATACGAATCGAGGTCGAGATACCCGCTCGCGAGCTGCGACGCGTCGCTATAAATTCCCGCGTCGAAATAGAGCGAACTGCTGAGCAGCTGCGGCGCGCCACCCGACGTAGTGCGCACGCCGATCATCATGTCCGCCTGGACAGGCGATCCTCCGAATACAAAATTTCCATCAGCCGACTGGTACAGGTACTCTTGTCCGTTCACCAACTGGAGCGTAGACTGCGAAGCAGCGGGGAAGGTGAGAACCAGCGCCCCGTTGCTCGCGATATACTTCACGCTGTTCGCCACCTGTCCCGTCACCGTGGTCCCGTTGCCGGCGTAATAACCGCGCATGCTGACCGTGCCCAGCGACCCCGCGCCATTCGGACTCAGCGTGAACTGGGCGCCGTTGAAATATTCGGGGCTGTTCGGATCGCCCACGTCCGAATAATTCATGTACGCCATGGAATAATTGCCCGAAAAACTGGACAACCCCGGCGCCGGTGAAGCCAGCTGAGCGGCAATAAACAGATCGTTATACGTGCCGTTCTCGGTCGCGCTCCCAATGAAGATGCCGTTCGAAACCATGCCCCGGATCTGCACGCCCGATAGTAAAGGATGCGTCAGGTAGCCGAATCCGCCGGAGCTAATCGCATAGGTTCCAGAGAAAGTCTGTCCCGGCGTGTTGGTTTGTCCGCCGAGGTCCAGCAGGTTTCCGCTAATGGTGTAGGTCCCGGTGCCGGTGAAGGAAATAGTCCCGTAAAGCGCCGCCGCTTCTGAGAGCGCCCCGCCTTGGCTCGAACTGACCTGCCACAGAACTTCGCGGAAATAATAAGTGCCGCTCAGCATACTGTCGCCGCTCGAATCCCATGCCAAACCTTGTCCAAAAGCCTGCCAGCCAGTGGTCAGGATCGAAATCAATATTGCAGAACGTACAAGTCTCATCATGTTCTACGACGCACCCCCTCATAGGAACGTTGCTTTGACTTGCCGGGATTACCCGATTCGGCGTCGGGCTGGTAGAATTAAATTACACTAATGCGCCCGTAGCTCAGCCTGGATAGAGCGTTTGCCTCCGAAGCAAAAGGCCACAAGTTCGAATCTTGTCGGGCGCACCACAACTCAATTTTATTTTTGAGCGCGAAATTCGATCGACGGCCACTTGTCCGCAAATTCCTTGGCGTGGATATCGCAAACCTGTCCCGGATGCGAGCTCTGGGTGCTGTGCTCGCCATAAAACATATAATCGGTCTCCCACAGCGCGGTCTGCTTGCAGTGATCGCACAGGTTTTTGGGATTGGCATGGATGGCGGCGATCCGGTGCCCGTAAGATTCGTTCATGGTGGAAAACTCCTTTAAGGTCCTTACTCAGCATGACACATATAGAAAAACAGTTCGGGGCCATCGATATTTATTTATTCGATCAGCTGCTGAAAGGCCGCATCGCGCCGGGCATGCGCATCCTCGATGCCGGATGCGGCTCCGGCCGAAACCTCGTTTACTTATTGAATGAAGGCTACGAAGTTTTCGCGGTGGACCAGGACGCGCGCGGCGCCTCCGCACTGCCTGCCGGGCATTTCAAACACGAAAACATCGAGTCGATGTCCTTCCCCGACGCCTCCTTCGACGTCGTCATCAGCAGCGCCGTCCTGCACTTCGCCGTCGACGACGGTCATTTCCAGAGAATGCTCGAAGGCTGCTGGCGAGTCCTGAAACCGGGCGGCCTGTTCTTCTGCCGTCTGGCATCTTCGATAGGAATCGAAAATCAGATCGGGCAGATCGCAGGCCGCCGCTACCTGCTGCCCGATGGGTCAGAACGTTATTTGGTCGATGAAAAACTTCTCTCGGACCTCACCGGCCAACTGGGCGGCCGATTGCTGGATCCCCTGAAAACGACAGTGGTGCAGAATCAGCGCTCGATGACCACCTGGGTAGTCCGCAAGAACACCGGGTAAACACAAAATCCCCGTCCGTAAATCCGCGCGCCGCCCGCGGACGTATAATCATCGGAGATAACCCATCATGAAGCGCAGCCTGATCCCTTTCCTAGCCGCCCTGGCCCTGACCGCCCACCCCATGGGCAACTTCAGCGTAAGTCACTTCACGAAATTCGACATAAATAAAAAGACGGTCAACATCACCTACGTCCTCGACCTGGCCGAGATTCCGACCTACCAATTAATGCGCGATTGGAATCTCGATCCTTCCGCCGACGCAAAAATCCCGCAATCGACGCTCGATGAGAAAGCGTCCGCGCAGGCCGGCCAGTGGCTAAAAAATCTGGACTTTTCCTCGAACTCCACCCGCCTCAGGCCGACCCTGATAAACACCACAATAAAACGCTCCGCAGGCGCCGGAGGCATGGAAGTCTCGCGCATCGAATCGACTCTCCGCCTGGACAACGTCCCAGGCAAGCTGTCGTTTGAAGACCGCAACTACCCGGACCGCGCCGGCTGGAAAGAAATCGTCATCACATCTTCCGGCAAGACGCCGATCCTTCAAGCCAGCCAATCCGGGACCGACCGCAGTAAAGCCCTAACCGAATATCCCGCCGACCCGACGCTGACTCCGCCGCAAGACCTTCGCGCAAACATGGAATGGCACGTAGAAGCCCCGGTAACCGTTACTAAAATCGTGCCGATCGAGCAACCGGCCGCTCCGCCGATTGACGCCACCCCCAAACCCAAGCCTGTCGCCGGAGAAGTCACCCGGGGCGATTATCTCTCCCGCATGCTCAGCCAGCATGACATCCCCTTCAACATAATGTTGATAGGCATCGCCGTAGCCTTCGCCTTTGGAGCTTTGCACGCGAAATCCCCCGGCCACGGAAAGACCATGGTGGCCGCATATCTGGTCGGCTCCAAAGGAACCATGAAGCAGGCGGCATTTTTGGGCGGGATGGTGACGCTGACCCACACTATCAGCGTCTTCATTCTGGGACTGGTGACGCTGGCTTTTGCAAAATATCTGGCCCCCGAAAAATTGGTGACGTGGCTGGGAGTAGCCAGCGGCATCTCGATCGTCCTGATCGGCGCAACGCTATTTTACAAGCGCCTCCGCACGCTGCGCGAGGCAAGAGCGCATCAGCAAGCTCATGCTCACGCCCATGCCCACGGCTTGCCGCACACGCACGACCACGCGGAAGCTCACGTCCATACGCATACGCACGACCACCACGATCATGCGCATGCTCACGGGTTAACGCACACGCACGACGACCAGCATCACCACGCGCATAGCCACGCGCCTTTAAATAAAGAGGCCCATGCCCACGCGCACGCCCACGGCCTGGCGCACAGCCACGTCCCGGAAGGCGACGTGTCCTTGAAAAGTTTAATCGCGCTGGGCGCCAGCGGAGGGATGGTCCCCTGCCCATCGGCTTTGGTGCTGTTGTTGATTTCGATTTCGCTGGGCCACGTCGGGCTCGGACTTTTGTTGCTGGTCTCCTTCAGCCTGGGCCTCGCCGGAGTCCTGATGGCGATCGGGATGTTGGTAATCTACGCCAAGCAATGGCTGCCGGACCCGGTAAAAACCAGCCGGCATCCGATGTTCCGGCTGATTCCGGTACTCAGCGCCTTCGTAATCGTGTGTATCGGATTAGTAATGACAGGCGTCTCCCTCGGCTGGCTAAAACCGGCCACATTGCTGAGCTGAGCCGCCACACTTCCCGAACTCTACGCCGTCCGGCTGGCCTCCGCCTTCCCTCCGGAAATCGCGGCCTGCGCCGCCGCCAGCCTTGCGATCGGCACGCGGTACGGCGAGCACGACACGTAATTCATGCCCACCCGGTAGCAAAATTCGACCGAGCTGGGCTCGCCGCCATGCTCCCCGCAGATTCCGATCTCCAGGTCGGGACGCGTCTTTCGTCCCAGCTTGATCGCCATTTCGATGACCTTGCCGACGCCTTCCTGATCGATCGCCGCGAACGGATCGGCCGTGAAGATTTTCAGGTTTTCGTACTCGCGCGAAAATTTCGTATAGTCGTCGCGCGACAGTCCCATAGTGGTCTGCGTCAAATCGTTGGTTCCGAAGCTGAAGAACTCTGCGAACTCCGCCACTTTATCGGCCGTAATCGCGGCGCGCGGAATCTCGATCATCGTGCCGACCATATAAAGCAGTCCCGGCACGCCCGCCTTTTCCAGCACTTCCTTTGCGACCCTATCGACGATGGCTTTCTGATTTTCCAGCTCCTTCGCGCTGCCGATCAGCGGAATCATGACCTCAGGCAGAACCTTGATGCCTCTCTTTGCAACCTGCGCGGCCGCCTCGAAAATGGCGCGCGCCTGCATCTCCGTGATCTCCGGATAAGTAATTCCCAAACGGCATCCGCGATGCCCCAGCATCGGATTGAACTCGTGAAGTTCCTCGACCCGGTGCAGCAATTCCGGAAGCTTTTTCTTCAGTTCGCCCACCGGAATCCGATACTTCTCCGACATCTCTTTCTTCGTTTTCGCGTCGGCGTGAGGCAAGCGAACCTGATCGACCATTAGATCTTCGCGCTTCGGCAAGAACTCATGCAGGGGCGGATCGAGCGTGCGGATCACCACCGGAAATCCGTCCATTGCTTTGAAAAGTCCGGCAAAATCGGCTCTCTGCATGGGCAGAAGCTTCAGCAGCGCCTTCCGCCGTGTTTTTTCATCGCGGGCCAGGATCATGGCCTGCACGTGCGGAATACGGTCCTCGGCGAAGAACATGTGCTCCGTGCGGCAGAGGCCGATGCCTTCGGCGCCGAACAGCCGCGCAGCTTTCGCGTCGCGCGGAATGTCCGCGTTGGCGCGTACCCCGAACTTGCCGCGGAACTCGTCGGCCCAATGCATCAACTTGCCGAAATACGAGGAATTGGGATCGGGATCGTTGGTGGTTGCCTTGCCCAGGTACACGTTCGCCGTGCTGCCGTCGAGCGAGATCCAGTCGCCTTCCTTCACCGTAATCGCCTTGCCGCCAACGGTGGTCGTGAACTGTTTATTGCGCTCCGAAATCGCGAGCGTTCCCGCGCCCACCACACAAGGCCGGCCCATGCCGCGCGCGACCACCGCCGCATGACTGGACTTACCGCCGACCGCGGTGAGGATCCCTTTCGCCACGTCCATGCCGTGAATATCGTCGGGCGTCGTTTCCTTGCGCACCAGAATCACCGGACCGTTTTTCGCCAGCTCCACGGCGTCGTCGGCCGAGAAGGCCGCACGTCCCACCGCGGCTCCCGGAGACGCCGCAATTCCATTCGCAACCAGCGTCAGCGTCTTCAACGACGCCGCGTCGAACACCGGATGCAGCAGTTGATCCAGCTGCTGGGGCTGCACGCGCAGAACGGCTTCCTTTTTATCGATCAGCCCTTCTTCCACCATCTCGACGGCCACTCGAACCGCCGCCGGGCCGGTGCGTTTTCCGTTGCGGGTTTGCAGCATGTACAGCTTGTTGTCTTCGATGGTGAACTCGAAATCCTGCATGTCCCGATAATGCTTTTCGAGATTGTTGGTGATCTCGCGAAGCTGGGCATAAGCGGCGGGCATTATTTTTTCGAGATCGGTGATCGGCTCCGGCGTCCGGATTCCCGCCACCACGTCCTCGCCCTGCGCGTTGACCAGGAACTCGCCGTAGAAGGTATTTTCGCCGGTCGCCGGATCGCGCGTGAAGCCCACTCCGGTGGCCGAGGTGTCGCCTAGATTTCCGTACACCATGGCCTGGACGTTGGCCGCGGTGCCGATTTCGTCGGGGATTTTTTCCATGTTGCGATAGTAGGCAGCCTTGGGATTCCACCAGGACCGAAACACCGCGTCGCGCGACATGGCGAGCTGTTCATGGGCGTCCTGCGGGAACGGTTTTTTGGTTTCTTTTTGAACTAATTTTTTATAATCGACGATAATTGCCTTTAAATCTTCGGCGGATAAATCGGTGTCGGATTTTACCTTGGCTTTGTGTTTGCGCGCGTCGAAAATATCGTCGAATTTCTCCATAGGAATATCCAGCGCCACTTCGCCGAACATTTGAATAAACCGGCGATAGGAGTCATAGGCGAACCGGGGATTATTGGTCAGGCGGGCTAGCGCATCGGTGGTTTCGTCGTTCAAGCCTAGGTTGAGAATGGTGTTCATCATTCCCGGCATGGAGAATTTCGCGCCCGAGCGCACGCTGACCAGCAGGGGATTCTTAGGATCGCCGAACTTCTTGCCGATCTGCTTTTCGAGCTTCGCGAGGCCCTTCAAGACCTGGTCGTTGATCTCGTCAGGAACTTTGTTCCCATTCTGGAAGTAGATGTTACAGACTTCGGTCGAGATGGTGAATCCGGGAGGAACGGGCATCCCGGCCTTGGACATTTCGGCCAGCCCGGCGCCCTTTCCGCCAAGCACATCCTTCATCTTCCCATCGCCGTCGGCTGTGCCGCCGCCGAAATTGTAAACGTATTTTTTCATTTTTGGTCTCCTGAGGTAACGATCTCCGAAAAGTCGGCGATCGTGGAAAATTTGAGTAACAGATGGTGCAGTAAATTCAGGCGGTTAGCCCGGATTTTCTCGTCGGGCACATTCACCATGACTTTGTCGAAAAACCGGTCGACCACGGGTCGCAGCGTCGCGATTCCTTCGAGTCCTTTGTAATCGTGATTCCAGAATGCATCGTAAAGTTCTTTTTCCGGCCCCGCTTCCAGAATATCTGTCTGAAGAGGCCCCGGCTTGAACTCCGCTTGCTTTAGGATGTTATTGATTCGCTTGAAGCTCGCGGCCAAAGGCTCGAAATCCGGCGACGAACGGACCGCGGCGATTTTATTCAAGCGGTCTTCGAGATCCACCAGCGTCGTGACCCCGACGGCCATCACGGCGTTGACTTCATCGTACTTAAAGCCGCGAATATCGCGGAAGTAATATTGGATTCGCTCCCGCATGAACTCCTCATCGATCAAGGATTTCAACGGGAAAGGAAGCTTAGCTTCCACCAGAATCTTCACGATTCCCTGCGCCGCCCGGCGCAGCGCGAAGGGATCCTTGGAACCGGTGGGGACCATGCCGATACTGAAAAACTCGCGCAAGTTGTCCAGTTTATCGGCAATCGAAAGAATCTGGCCGGCGGTGGTCGAGGGGATGGAATCTTCCATGCTCAACGGCTTGTAATGCTCATAGATTGCTTGAGATACCGCTTCGGGCTCCCCTTGAGTTCGGGCGTACAAACCGCCGACGATACCCTGAAGGTCGGTAAATTCCTTGACCATTTCGGTGGTCAAGTCGGCCTTGGCCAACAGTGCCGCGCGTTGGGCGTCTTCATCGCCACCTAAGTCTTTGACCAATGCCAGAACACGGTGGGTTTTTTCCAGGTACGTGCCTAGTTTAGCCTGGAACGTTACCTTGGACAGGTCCTCCACGCGATCGGCAAGCTTTTTCTTTTGATCGACTTCCCAGAAAAAACGGGCGTCGTTGAAGCGGGCTTTCAGTACTCGCTCGTTTCCTTGTTTCACCAAGCCATCCGGATCGCCTGGGATGTTCATCACTGCCACGAAGTGCGGGGCTAGTTTGCCGGGAGCCGATTCTACCGCGAAGTATTTCTGGTGATGGCGCATCACCATGGTCAGGACTTCGGCGGGCAGTTCGAGATAGGCGGGGTCGAAATCGCCCTTGATGGCGGCGGGATACTCGGTGATGTAAGTGAGAGTTTCGACCAGGGCGGGATCAATGGCGGCGCCTAGCGCTTTGGCTTCGTTTTCTATTTTATTCTGTCGCTCCGCTGCGCTTAAAATGACGAAATTTGTCTTTAATAGGGCTTCAAAATCGTTAAATGTGACACTTATTTCCTTGTTTTTGAGCGTTCTATGTCCCCTTGAGACGCTGCCGCTTCTGATGCCGGCGACTTCGAAGTCGATGACTTCATCGTCTAGCAGGGCCACGATCCAACGGATCGGGCGGATAAATCTGGGGCCGCCTTTGGCTCCCCAGTACATGGTTTTCGGCCACTGAATTCCCAGGATGCTCGCTGGTAGCGACTCGGCCAGAAGATCGCGAACGGGGCGGCCGGGGATGGTTTTTCGGAGCTCGTAATAATCGCCGGCTTTTTGCATGGCCGATGGATCGACACCCTGTTTTTTTGCGAACCCTTGCGCGGCTTTGTCGCCGGCGGAGATCGGTGGGCCTTTGATTAATTGATCCTGATCGGGGGTGCGGTCGGGCAGGGCTTCGGCGCGGACTACTAAACGCCTCGGGGTCGCGTCTACTTGAGGAGTGGCGCCGAAGAGGTCCAGTTTTTTTAGCTGAGCCAAGGCGCCGGGGATCATCCAGTGCGGGATTTCTTCGGTGCCGATTTCGAGGAGGAAGTTCATTGGGGCTCCTCGAGGCTCCAAACGTCGACACTCTCGAAAACATCGGGGCTGACCGCTCCCGATGGTCGCGGCTCTTTAGGAGGGCGGGTTGGGCCCTGCTGGGACAGGTCGGGGACCTGTCCTACTCTGTTGGGCGCATCCAAAACAGGAACGTCACAGGCTGAAGCCTGTGCTACCAGGGGCTGCGTCATGGCAGCTCCTGTTGGGCGGCCCAGAGTTTGGCGGTGCCTACGGCCAGGTCGCGGACGCGTTTAATTACGGCTACTCTTTCGGTTACGGAAATGGCTCCGCGGGCGTCGAGGAGATTGAACAGGTTGGAACATTTTAGAACTTGATCGTAGGTGGGGAGGACGGGGAAGCGCTGTTTATCCGGGTATTTTTCGAATTGGGATAAGAGAGACTTGCACTCGGCTTCGTGTTCGCCGAAAAGGCGCCAGAGGCGGTCTACATCGGCCATTTCGAAATTCCAGACGCTGAATTGCAGTTCTTCCGCCAGGCGGACGTCGCGGTATTTCACTCCCTCGGTCCACTCGATATCGTAGACGCTGTCCACGTTCTGGAGGAATGCCACCAGGCGTTCTAAACCGTAAGTGATTTCGGCGGGGACCAGGTCGAGGTCGATGCCTCCGCACTGCTGGAAGTAAGTGAACTGGGTGATCTCCATGCCGTCCAGCATGACTTGCCAGCCTACGCCCCAGGCTCCTAGAGTCGGCGATTCCCAGTTGTCTTCTTCGAATTTAATGTCGTGTTTGGTTAGGTCGATGCCGATGGCTTCGAGGCTGGCCAGGTATTGGTCCAGAACGTCGGCGGGGGAGGGTTTCAGGATCACTTGGAGCTGTTGATGTTTGTACAGGCGATTGGGATTGTCGCCATACCTTCCATCAGCCGGGCGGCGGCTGGGTTGGACGTAGGCTACGCGATAGGGCTTGGGGCCGAGGACCCTCAGGAACGTTTCGGGGCACATGGTGCCGGCGCCTACTTCGACGTCATAGGGCTCCGTGATAATGGCGCCGCGGTCGCTCCAGTATTTTTTTAGTTTGAGGATGGTTTGTTGGAAGGAGTCCATGTTAAGTCGGCGGGCGTTAGTTAAGAGTGCGAAAGAGATCGCTCCCTGTGGTCGCGGCTCGGTAGAACGTGATGAGATGTGAGGCGGATCGTCGGGGCGAAAAATGGGGACAGCCCGCTCTGTCCACTGCGGCGCAGCAGTACTCGATGCATTAGTGGACGATGGCGGGCGCCTTGGGACAGAGTAGGCAGTCCCCATTTTTCGCGATTTTCATCAGTCATAGGGCCTCCAACAGGGGGACGGTCAGGAAGCGGCGTTCTACGTGCTGTTCCATGGTGCGGATCAGGCCGCGCCTTAAGTCTTGGGCGGTCGATTTGGTCCAGTCGCGGGGCGTCAGGCTGCCAATGGGCGTCGCGAACATTTCGGCTACGATTTCGGCGGTTTCGTTGCTGACTCTGAGTTCGGGGAGCACGCCGGTCAGACGGACCGACCACAGCGTGAAGTAGGAGATGGCGCGCCAGATGTTGCCTTGGTCGCGCAAGTCCATTAATACGGACATCAGCAACCGGAAGAATTTTTCGTTTGGCTCGTGGGGCGGCAACAATTGCTCGGCGACCTCTGTGAAATAATCAAGCGCTACACTGCGCGCGTATTCCGATTGCATCGCAAACTGCGACTGAATCAGCTCGCAGCCGGAGAGATTTACCAATTCGGCGTTCTCACGCTGAAAGTAGGCCATCCGGACGTGGGACAGCCGCTCCAACCCCGACCCGAAGTTGCTTTTCGGCCGGCGAGCCCGGCGGGCGACACCGCGCAGTTTCCCCAGATCGCGCGTAAAAAAGCTGACGATCAGATCCGATTCCCGGAAGGGATACGTACGCAGGACGAACGTCTCGCTCATCCGCGCGGGCATAGGTTCGACGCAAAGTAATAGATTAGCAGAATGGACAGGCCGGGGCCTGTCCTACTTTCGGTAGACTTCGTGCCAGCGGCCGGTGGGCCACGCTACGCCGACGATGGTGCCGACGAGTGCGCCTAAAGGGGTCAGCACTTCTTTCCCGATGTTGTTGCCTAGGAAACAGCCATGGGGAGCGCACTGCGCATCGGTTCCTGCTCCGATTCCCAGTCCGGCGCCGGCTCCCACGCCGAGGCCGATCAAGGTATTTCGCAGGCGATGGCTTTCACCTCGCGTGGACACCTTTCGGACATCCGCCCGCGCCAGGGCCTGCTGACTGTTCGCAGCGAGCACGGTGAGGGAATCGCCGGTGACATTCTGGACTTGCCCGCGAAAAGACTTGCCCCCCTCCATGTAAACTCGGATCTCTCCGCCGACGGGGAGGCTCTGCACATTCGCCCAATTGGTCTTCTGCGCGGCAACGGATGCGGCGGCGAGCAGAAGCATCGTTACCTTACGCATATAAGGGATAGTGACGGCCAGCGCGATATTGTTTCACGGCTGGCCGCACGTCCCTTCTAGAGAGTCGGTTAGAACTTTCGCAGCCGAATCGCACCAAGAGCGAGCAGACCGGCTGCCAGCATGAGCATACTGCCTGGCTCAGGGGTGGCGCTGGAGGAGTCGGTCGCCTGGAATTCGGTAATCGGATAGTTGTAATATTCCGTCAAGTTTCCTGCGGACGTATCGGCATACCCGTCGCCATAATTGTTGGCGTCTACGGCGATGGCAGGGCCGCCGTTAATCGTCTCGGTCACCACCAGATCGCCTCCGGTATAGGTGTAAGGCGTGGTGAAGGTGATCAGGAAGAAGGGATTGGGACCCGCGCCGCCAGTAAGATCGCCCAGGTCCACAGCACCGTTGTAGACGGTGACTCCGCCCGCTCCGATGTTGTTCGCCTGGTTTCCGTCGAGGGAGCCTATGGAATTCGCGGCGGGGCTGAGCTCGAGATTGAAAGAGGGGACCGTATTCGGTCCGGCCACGTCCGATGCGCCGGCAGGAAGCCGGAATCCGATCGCGGTTAGCGAGTCCCCGACCAGGGGAGTTAGCTGGGATGCCGCCAGCTGCCACTGGAAAGTGGAGCTGTTGCCGGGGAAAACCAGGTATTGGTTGCTATTACCATTCGCAGAAGTGTTTCCGTTGGGAACCACATCGCTAATGGTGGAGGCGGAGACGATTGCGACGGTCGCAATGGTGGCAAATGCAAGCTTTAAGAACATCTGAGCAGTCCTCTTCACGTTCAAAATTTGGATGACTTAGGAAGAATAATCGACCGGGATATGAAGGTCAATGAACGGAAGCTCTTATTTCGAGGCGGGGGGTTTGAGGGTATTTGGAGCAGGGCGGATGCCGATTTTCGCAAGAGCGGCGCGCAAGGAGGTCTCGCCTTTCACGCCGACATCGTAGAACGCCACTTTGCCGGTACGGTCGATCAGCACCAGTGTAGGGTAGGCGTTGACGGCCAGGGATTTTAGAGCTTCATCGTCGGCGTCGAGCTGCAAAGAGGGATAGGGCAGATGGGCCTTCTCGACGGCATCACGGTCTTCACCGACGTTCACCCCCAGCACCAGGAGTCCTTTGGGGCGAAACTCTTTTTGAAGTTTATCGAGGATCGGATGCTCGCGCTTGCAGGGGCCGCACCAGGAGGTCCAGAAGTCGAGCAGGACGACTTTTCCCTGGGTCGCCGGAGCGCCTTTGAGCGGCGGCGCGGGTTTGCCTTCTACATCGGGCTTGGTGATGCCGGGAAGGCTCCAGTCGGCGGTTTGGGTCGCCCCGGCAGGCGGTGTGAAGGTGAAAAGCGAATCGGGAAGGTCGGTATTGAGTGAAAGGCCGACGGTGGTGGTGGCTTGCGTCATGATGACGGGCTCGGGAAGAGTGCCGATCAGAAGCTTGGCGGTTAAGCTGTTCTGAAGGGTGAGGCCGAGGGTTTTCGAGATCCAACTGATTTGGACCGCGTCCAGGATGGTCAGATTCTGGCCGGGGACTTTGATGGTGTCGTAACGGGCTTCGACCACCCAGCATTCATACTGCTGGTCGTCGATCTCCATGATTTTTTCGCCGGTGATTTCGACGGACTTTAAAGAGTTGGCGATATCGGGAAGGTTCTTGAGGACGCCGTTTTCTCCGAGAGCGGATTCGGGGGAGCTGGTGGCGGCGCGCTTAATATATTTGTTCTGATGTTCGAGGTAAACATAGGTATGCGAACCGTCGCTGACCACGGTGGTCGAGGTGTCGGCGGTCTCCGATTCAATGCGCATCCGGTCCGGACGGCGGACGCTGATGACGGCGGGCATCTGCATGCGGGTATTGGTTCCGCCCCGGGTTTCGATGATGCTGAGCGAGTGGATCTGGTAGCTCGAGTATTTCTTGATCGCGTCGGAGGAGCGGAGCAGGAGTTCGCGGGCGTCGGGTTGCGCGTGGAGGAGGAAGGGAAACAGCAGGAGGGCTGGACGCCGCATGATTCTATCGTAGCTGAGCGGGTCAAGCGGAGCGATGAGCGGTACATCGACTTTGGTCCGACGGAGAGTGCTCCCTGTGGTCGCGGCTCAGTAGAGACAGCCCGCCCCACATCACTAGGGCAGAAGTTTTAGAGTGGACTTGCCCATGGGGCCTTCGTAGAACAGGTCCAGCGTGCGGATATTTTTAATTTTGCCGCGGTAGTAAAAATAGAGCAGTCCGGAACGGGGCAAAGGATGCTCGCCTTCCGGAAGGGCGGCGTTCTGGACGCGGTGGTCTATGTTCATTTCCTCTTCGACCGTCTTGACGGTAGCCGGCTGGTTGACGGGGACGCGCTCATTTCCATCGCCCGGAAACTGGCTGCCCGGAGCCCGGGGACCGACGCTGATGGTCCCGTCGCCGGCGCTCATGCTGCCGCCAGCTTCGAGGTGCGGATGAGCGCTGGGGAACTTGATCGACTGCGAAACCATCCCTGGAGGCTCGGTCGAAAAAGATTCGCCTTTCCCGTTGATTCGTAATTTGAAGTTGTCGGGAGACATCTTGAGGCGGCTGAAGGAGGGTCCGTAAAAGGCGACTTCGACGACCAGATAATCGTTGGCGACCAGAGTTCCCTGAGGGGTGGGAAGCGAGTGGACCAGATATTCGGCGGCCAAGGTGACTGAATCCATTTGAACCTGCACCGGATAATCGGAGGCCTTGGTTTTGGTAGTGGTTCCTTGCGCATGAAGCAAGGCGATCGCACTCAGGAACAAGGCGGATCTCATGGCTGCTCACAAATTTAGCACAACCTGCCGATGAAGATAGGGAGTGCAATTCTTTTCATTCGGTATAGGGTTTCTCACGGGACTCATGCAGTTGGGAACCGTCGTGTTTCTGCTGATCCGGCCGGTGCGGAAATATGGCTTCGTGCTGGCCTATTGTTCTTTGCAATTGTTGACTTCCTTATTAGAAGTAGTTGTTTTAAGTAAGTTCGGAAGTGGAAGCAAGCAGTTCCGCCTGGCTTTCTGGACGGACGAGATTGTGCTGGATTTACTGTTGTTCCTCATTTTGATTCTGTTGACGTACCGGGCGATGGAACACCGTCCGGGGCGATTCGCGATGGGGCGCGCGCTGGGCGTGGTGACGGCGATGGTGATCGGGCTGCCTTTTGTGGTGTTCAAAGGAGCTTTCGTGATGACCGCGTGGTTCAATCACACCAGTCAGATGTTGAATTTCGGAGCGGCGATTCTGAACCTGGGCCTGTGGACGGCGTTGTTGGGTTCTGCGCAAAGAGACAGAAAACTGTTGACCGTGAGTGCCGGGTTCGGCGTGATGGCGACCGGAGTCGCGGTCTCCTTCGGCCTGCGCGTACTAGTGCCCCAGCATAGTGCTTTATCGGCCGGGCTCAGCCAGATATTCGTGCTGTCCCACTTGGCTGGAGGGATGATTTTGTGCTGGGCATTCCGGCCGGTGGGGAGGGATTCGAATTGGCACCTTAAGCCAAAGCCCTACCGCCAAGTAAGGGGTTCACTTGGTGTTCATTAGCGGACGAGGCCCGTACTATTAAGTCTGATGTCGTGGTCTAGTGATATACGATGCCTGTATTGCGACGGGAAACTTCCGCTTTATAGAAAAATCACCAACGGGCAGTTTTGTTCCACGGCGCATCGAAAACAGTATTGGGTGGAGCAGGAACGTCTGGGCGTGGAGCGTCTGCACCAGACCCACAATTCGCTGCGCGCCTTTCGGCCGGCCGAGGGAGTGGAAGCGATTCTGGGCCGGGCACTGGCGGACCCAGCCCCTTCATCGAGAGGTATCATCGGGGAGCCGTTCCCGCCGAAATCCGACGTCTCGCCCGCGATGGTGGCGGCCGATCCATATTCGTACGATGCCGAACTGGCGCCCCGCACACCGGCATGGACGCCGCGGATTGCCAACGACCGGGTAATGGACGCGCCGGGGCCGGTGGCGGGATTTGTTCCGCTCGATACCATGCCGCAGCCGCGCTGGCCTCTGGACCGGCTGGTCATTCCGGAGCCGGCGGCGCTGGCGGCGACCGGTCCGATTTGGATTCCCCTGCGCTCCAGGGCGGCATTAATGAAGGATGTGCTGGCCGCGGGGGTCGCGTCGATTCCGATGGAGCCGCGAGCGTACGAGAGAGAGCGCCAGCCTCAACCGATTCATCCGGCGATCGAGCCCTGCCGCGAGGTGGCGCATCCGGCGCCGCCGACCGACGATGTTCCGCGGGCGAACAGGCTGATCGCGCTGGCGGCTTTCGCCGCGCACCGGCATATTCCGCAAAATAACCGGCGGGATCCGTGGCCGGCCGCGCCTTTCTCGAAGGCTCAGAAAGCGTGGTTGCCGCTGGAGACGATGGAACGGGCGGCCAGGCTGGGGATCGCCACGCCCCCTCTGGCCGGGTTACGGTCGCTTTCAATCGACCAGACACCGCTGGTGCATGGAACGTGGATCGACAACCTGCGGGCGCTTGCGAGCGATGGTGAAGCGCCGCGCTATGAATTATCCACCCCGGCGCTGCGCCCTCGTCTGCGCCTCGCTGCCGGAAGCCGCTATCCGGTGGCCACGCGCGATCACACCGCTGCTGCGGCGCCGATCGAGCCTGAAAATCTGCAAACTTTACGGGCGGTCGCGATTCCGGAGCGGGCCTTCGCGGCCGCTGCGTCCTCAGCGCAAAACGGCAGCGCGCCAGAGTCCGCCGGTCCGGTGCCGATGGCGGTAAAGGCGAATGAGCCTCCCCCTCAGCCCACCCGTTCGGCCGAATCCACCAGCCTGCCGCAGCCTTTGCAGACGCAGCCGATGCGTCCGGAATCTCGTCTGGAGCCGATCGACGCCAAGCCCATCGAGGATTTCATGGCGACCGCGCCAACTGTGTCGGAGACCCAAAAACAGTTGGCTAGCCCGGCGCCCGCGCCGTCCCCGGATACCGCCCCCGCCGCAATATGGACGCAGTTCGCGGGTTTCTGGCAGCACGCGCCGCGCGACCTGAAACTGCTGGTGTTCGGCATCCCGATCCTGCTCGCTCTGGCTTTGCATCCTTCTTTAAAGAAGTTTTCCTACAGCGCGCCGCCGCAGGCGGGCGGGATAGAGCGCAAGATCGAGCATAATTTCCAATCCAAGCTCAGCGACCAGTGGCGCAATGTGAAACAAAGCATGGTCAACCGGGCTGCGGTCGCGCTCGATGAGGATTTTCGCACCGGGTTAGACGACTGGACCAGCCGCGGGGGCACCACCGAGTGGGCCTTCGACGCCACCGGCTTTGTGCGGCCCGGTCCTTTGGCTTTATACCGGCCTTCGGTCGATCTGACCGACTATCAGCTGCAATTTTTGGGAATGATCGATAAAAAAGCGCTCAGCTGGGTAGTGCGCGCGGCCGATTTTGACGATTACTACGTGGTGAAGTTAGTTGTTCTCAAACCGGGACCCGTGCCGACCATCGGCGTGACTCGCTACGCGGTGATTCAGGGCGTGGCCCAGGACCGGCGCGATACCACCGCGTTTATCAATGCGCGCGAGGATACGATATACCGCGTGCGCATGGATATTCATGGCGATTCGTTCGCCCTGACGGTGCAGGAGCAACTGGTCGATAGCTGGTCCGAGCCGCGGCTGCGGAAGGGCGGCGTCGGATTTTTCACCGCGCGCGGGGAAGCCTCGCGGCTGCGTTGGGTACAGGTTACGCATCAGTACGACATGCTCGGACGGCTGTGCGCTTACCTGGCGCCTTATAACATTCCATCGACAAACGGGGGTTGGCAACCATGAGCGGACGGAAAAACGGAGTAGATTCGGCGCAGCGCGCAAACGGCAAGGCAGTGTCGCCGGCGCTCGCGCGATCGGTCTCTTTGCATCTCGAAGGGAAGCGCAAGGAAGCGCTGCGTGAGTTGAACCAGGCGATCGAAAACGGCGAGGATACGCCCGAAGTGTTCGCCGCCAAAGGACACATCCAGTTTGAGCTGGAACAGTACGACGACGCGATCAAGACGTATGAAAAGCTGCTGACGCTCGCCCCGCGGCACGCGACGGCGAACTTCAACCTCGGCATCTGCTATGAAAAGCTGGGGCGCTGGCAGGAGGCGACCGATTCCTTCTCGAAGGCCCTCGAAGTCGACCCGCAGCGCGAGGAAGCGCAGTTGGGCCTGGGCATCTGTCTGCTGCATCAGGAAAAGCCGGAGCCGGCCATCGGATGCTTCGATAAAGTCCTGGCGCGGCAGCCTGCCCATGAAACGGCCACGTTCGGCAAAGCGGTTTCGCTGCAATTGCTGTGGAAGTTCGACGAAGCAACGGCGCTCTACCTGAAAATCCTCGAAAAGAATCCGCAGTCCGAAGAATGCCTGGTGAACCTGATCACCATCGGCATGGCGCGGAAAGATCACGCGTTGATCCAGCAGTATTCGGAGCGCCTGCTCGCGATGCGTCCGTTTTCGCAGGCTGCGCTCGAAGGCCTGGCGACGTGCGCGTTCCAGGGCAACGAATATGAAGCCGCGGCCCGATATTGCACCAAGCTGGTAGAATTCACACCCGATCATTTCGAGCGGTGGTTTAATCTCGGCGTGGCCGAACAGAAGTGCGGACGTCTGGAACAAGCCGCCAAAGCTTATGGAGAAGCGGCGCGCGTGCGGCCCGATGCCAAGCAGGCGCACGTGAATCTGGGAATTGTCAGGCAGGAACTGGGCGAGCTCAAGCAGGCTCGCGAATCCTATGAGAGAGCGCTGCAAATCGCTCCAGATCTGGCTGACGTCATTTACAACCTGGCGAGCGTACTGGAACAGCAGGGCGAGAAAGAAGACGCCGAGCGACTGTATGTAAAGCTGCTGAGCCGCAATCCGGAATGGGAAGATGCATGGTTCCGGCTGGGCTATCTGCGCCTGCAAAGGGCCGATCATCGCGGCGCCGCCGAAGCGTTCCAGGCCTGCGTGCGAAAACGGTCTCCGTGGCCGGAGGCGCAGTTGAATCTCGGGTTGTCGTATTGGAATCTGGGAGACCACGATAGCGCGGCCAAGGCGTTTGAAACCGTGCTCGAAGCCGATGCCCATTCGATCGACGCCCTGCGTGGACTCGCGGCCTTGGCGGTCGAGCGCGAGGATGTGGAAAAGGCGCTCGATCTGCAAGCCAAACTGATTGAAGCGGGAGAGCGTACGCCGGAGCTGTTCTACAACACCGGTCTGCTGCTGCAAAAGGCCGGCCAGCACGAGGACGCCATTCGTCTCTATCAGGAAGCGCTGACCGAGCGGCCGAATTTCGCCGAGGCTCTTTTGAACCTGGGGCATGCACTGAAGGCCCAGGGAAACGTCGAGGAAGCGCGCAATTACTGGCGCCAGGCGCTGGAGCATAAACCCGAGCTCGCCACCGGATACTTCGAGCAATAGCCCCCCTTTACTTCGTCCAAAGTGCGTGGCATAATGCTCCGTATTTTGAGGAGTTCTTAGGTGAAGAAGCTCTTTGTAGGAAACCTGCCCTACGCGGCGAATGAGACGGACATTCAGAATTTTTTCTCGAGTCAGGGGATCGCAGTCGACACCATCACGGTGATGCGCGACCGCTTTACCGGACAGGCGCGAGGTTTCGGTTTCGTCGAGATTCAAGACGACGCTGTCGCCCAGCAA
The DNA here is from genome assembly GCA_963698105.1 of Bryobacterales bacterium. Classification (GTDB taxonomy): domain Bacteria; phylum Acidobacteriota; class Terriglobia; order Bryobacterales; family Bryobacteraceae; genus Palsa-187. Next base: position 116,411 of record CAVOPN010000009.1, on the reverse strand, counting down.
GCGGTTGAAAACTGCCACGGCAAGGATCTGATGGGCCGCGCGGTGGTGGTGAATGAGGCTCGGCCGATGGCGGCGCGCGAAGCAGGCGGCCGGCCACCGCGCGGTTAAGTCCTTTGTCCGGCCGCCACCCCTTCGCCATTAGACCTGCTGCTCCTCTGTTCAGTTTTGAACAGATTTACCTACTCTCCGACGCTATTATTTTAATATCCGCACGGCCGGCCGGTTTCTGCTTTCTTAACGGTGCGCGACCCAGGCTCTTCTCAGCTTCATGGCGGAAGTTAAATTTTTTCCGTGCGCTTATGAGGAGTTAGCCCGGTAACCGGAAGCGTATGAAAACGATAGCGGAACACTTCAACGAACAAAATTTTCTGACTAAAATCAAGGGTGGAAAGACTGTTGGTAAATACACCCCGAAGAAGGCGATTTTTTGTCAGGGCGATCCCGCCGATTCCATTTTTTACATCGAACGAGGCAAGGTCAAACTCGGGGTCGTTTCAAAACGCGGAAAAGAAGCCGTCGTCGCCCTGCTCGGAGCGGGCGACTTTCTGGGAGAGGGGTGCCTGGCGGGACAGACACGGCGGATGGCTTTCGCCACTCCGCTTACGGAGTGTACGATCGTGCGTATTGAGAAGGATGCGACGATCAAGGCGTTGCGCGACGATCCCGCATTTTCCGAGATATTTCTTGCCCACCTGCTGGTCAGAAATATTCGGGCCCAGGAAGACCTGGTCGATCAACTATTCAATTCCAGTGAAAAAAGGCTGGCCAGGGTGCTGTTGCTGCTGGCGAATTATGGCCAGGAAGGGAAGCCGGATCTGATAATTGAGAAGATCAGCCAGGAGACTTTGGCGGAAATGGTAGGCACTACGCGTTCGCGGGTAAGTCACTTTATGAATAAATTCCGGAAGCTGGGATTTATTAAATACAACGGCAGCCTGGAAGTGCACAGTTCGCTGCTCAGCGTAGTGCTTCACGACTAAGGAGTTTCCCAATTCAGTTCCGGTGAGCTTCGTGTTTCACTTTGAACGGATATTTTCTTTCCGACGTGAGCGTTATAGGACAGTTTCTGCTTTTATTCTCCGGTAAGCTGCGATTTGCCTAAATTTCAAAGAAGTCCACATGAAACCCACAAAAAGAGTAACTGGAATTAGGGAGAAATTAAGGGTATGTAAATTATATGAGATTTTTCTGAAAACGGAGACACTACGGTGTACGCGAAGTAGTGCAAGGCATTAATTCCGCTGGTAAGAGGTAAACATGAAGGCAAAGACGGTCGGAGTGAAGGAATCGACAGGCAGAATTCTGTGCTGTACGATTTTTCGGCCGGGCGGCCGGAAACTGCTGGCGAAGGGACACGTACTCAGTGAGGAAGATGTAAGGCTGCTCGAAACTGAGGGTTTGGGTCAGGTTTGGGTAACGGAGCTTGAAGAAGGCGAGATAGGCGAAGACGACGCGGTGAGCCAAGCGGCTGCGGAGATGGGCTGCGGATGCCTGGAGATTCGTCTGGCAGCGGGTGGCCGAGCCAATTTATTCGCTACCGAAGACTGCTGCGTTTTAGTCGACGATGAATTGCTGAAGCAGATTAACTGCACGGCCAGCATCGTCATTGCCACCAACATGAATTTTAGTTTCGCGGTGGCTGGGCAGAGGATCGCGACGGTAAAAAGCGCTCCTTTCGCGGTGGCCAAGGCGCAACTGGAAGCGCTGATCGGCATATTAAAGGAGCGCGGCCCGATTCTGCAAGCGCGTCCGATAAGAAATCCATCGATTACCGTTCTCTACACGGACCCGGTGCACGGGGATCGGGCGAAGCAGCTGTTTGAAAGCATTATGCGCCAGCGACTGGAGCATTTCGGAATGTCGGCGTCTTTCGTCCTGTCCGCGCAGGAGGATGAAAACGCGGTGGCACGCGGCCTTCAGCACCTGTTGAGCACTAAGCCGGCGCTGATACTGATCGCTTCCACCACGGCTCCGGCAGGCCCCGACGACGTAGTAGGACGTGCGATGACCCACATCGGCTGCCATCTGGAGCGCTTTCTCGCTCCGGTCGAGCCGGGAAATCTCTTTTTGCTGGGCTATAAGGACGAGATTCCTATTGTCTCTGCGCCGGGATGCTTCCGGTCTGCAAAGCCGAACGTCGTCGATCTGGTTCTACCCCCTTTGCTGGCGAGATATCGAGTTTCCGGATGGGAAGTCGCATGCCTCGGGCATGGCGGATTGCTGGGTTAAGATCCGGCGCCCCGAAAAACTTGCGGGTTTCCGGTAGTAGCTTCAGGTAGTAGAATGTTAAGCGATCTTGAAAATAACCGGCATTGAAGCTTATCTCCTCTCCTACCGTCTCCCGGAGCCTGTCAAACTCACCTATTTCGGCGGTGAACGAACCATTCTGAAACGGGACGCGATGCTGATCCGCGTCTCTACCGATCAGGGAATCTTCGGCTACGCACCCGGACAGGCCAGCAATTCTTCGAAGCAGACTATCGATCAATTGATCGCCCCCTTCCTGACCGGACGAACTTTGGCCGACCCGGACGCGCTGCGAATCCTGTTTCAGCAAGGGCCCGGAGCGGATGCCGAGGTCAGCAAAGTGTACAGCGCAGTCGAAATTGCGCTTTATGATGTAGTCGGCAAAGCGCGCAACCTGCCGGTAAGCGAACTGATCGGCGGGCGCGTGCGGGACCGGATACGCCTCTATGGCAGCAGCGGGATGTATCAGTCGCCGGAAGGCTACGCCGCGGAAGCGGTGCTGTGCAAGGAATTGGGATTTAGCGCCTATAAAATGCGTCCGGGGAATGGTCCGGAGGCCGACCTCGAAGCGGTAAAGCAAATGCGCAAGGCCACCGGTCCCGATTTCGAAATCATGGTGGACGCGCACACCTGGTGGCGGATGGGAAATAAAAGCTACTCCCAGGAGACGGTGGAGCGCCTCGCCAAAGCCATGTCCGAATACCGCATTTTGTGGCTCGAAGAGCCGATGCCGCCCGACGATCACGACGCCTACCTGGCGTTGAATGAACAGGAACTGGTGCCGCTCGCGAGTGGAGAGCATGAACCGAATGAGCTGCGTTATCTGGACCTGATCGAATCCCGAGCCGTCGATTATGTGCAAATGGACGTAGTTTGTCAAGGCGGATTCGCGACCGCGCGCCGGCTGTTTCCGGATATCGCGCGCGCCGGCTTGCGGTTCGCGTTTCATAGCTGGGGCTCGTCACTCGAAGTGCTGGCGGCGGCCCATCTGGGGATCTGCTGGCCGGAGAGTGTGGTCGACTGGCTGGAATATCCCTGCTATTCGACCGACACGCAGAAGTTCATGTATCCCTTCCCGCTGGCGTCGGAGATTCTGAAGACCCCGCTGACGATCGAGCAAGGAAATCTGGTGGTCCCTTCCGGGCCGGGCCTCGGCGTCGATATCGACGAGAGCGTCATCTGGCGGTATCCCTGGATTGAGGGGCCGTGGTCGTTTTTCACGCTGGATTCGCCCCCCGGAACTTTTGCAGTTACGGCCGATCACAGCGTGAAGTGGGTGTAAATCCAGAACTAATTTCCGATTCCCTCTCTCTGCCATTCGGCAAGTATAAGAAAACGCGAAATGGACCGGTATGGCTACGTGATTGCTTTTTCTTCTCCGTGAAAGGGGATAAAATGCACAAATACTATGTCATAGCGCTCGCAACCGCGGCCGCTATTGGAAATCTGTCCGGGCAGGATCTGCAGAGACGCGCTTCGATGGGCCGGGGACCTGGCGGAGGCGACGGGTGTACTGTCACGGTGATGGTGGACGGCGTGGCGGACGTGGAAATTCGCGGCGATAACGCAATCCTGCACGACATATCGGGAGCGCGGCCACAATTCCGCGATTTCGAATGCTCGCGCCCGATTCCGCCGAACGCGAATGTCCGCTTCACGCCCGAATCAGGACGCGGAAGGCAGGAGATGGTCCGGCAAGGCCGCGATGGCTCGGCAGTCGTGGTGCATATAGAGGACCCGGAAGGCGGTGCCGGCGAGTATCGATTCCGGCTTACCTGGGGCGACCAGGGCGACCGCAGGGATCAGGGAGCCATGGATCGCGACCGCCCGATGGACCGCGATGCGGACCGGCGTTATGACGATCGCCGCGACGGCGATTATGCACAGACTCGCGATCGTTTCTTCCAAGGGGAAGGATGGAAAAGGAACTTGTTTCAACGCGTCCGCGAGGATGTGGAGCACGTGGAGCATTCCACGATCCCCTTTACCGGAGACCGCGCCCGGCTTTCTCGAACCATCACCGAGCTTAATGAGCTCCAGAGCAAATTGACGCAAGGTCAGTACGATGAGCGCCAAGTCGGCGACGTGATCGGCGCTCTGCGAGCGGTCGTGGACGAGAACCGCTTGGCCCCCGGCGACCGCGATGCGCTGCAGGACGATCTGAATCGCCTGCGCGAGTTTCGTGAACGCCACGAAGAATATGGGGCGCGCGCTCCCCGCAACTAACTCTTTCACAGGCTGAAGCCTGTGCCACCATTCCCTCTATGTGACTGAATCAGGTGGCACAGACTTTAGTCTGTGTTTCAAATCGCACTCGATTAGCCGCCCGGGATCGTTGGCTGCTTGCGTAACAGTCCCCGCCTATGTAGAATCGAGGAGTTGCCAAAGAATCCCTGGAGGGTGCATGTCCGTTGAGCAGAAGGTCAAGCAAATCATCGTCGAGCAATTAGGGGTGGATGAGTCCCAAGTCGATCCCACCGCGAGCTTCGTCGATGATCTCGGCGCCGACTCGCTTGATATCGTCGAGCTGGTGATGGCGTTCGAAGAAGCATTCGACCTCGACATTCCGGATGAGGACGCCGAGAAGATAGCGACCGTCAAGAACGCGATCGATTATATCGAATCGAAGAAGAAAGCCTAGCGCCGGGATAACAGCTTGCAACGAAGAGTCGTAGTCACTGGAGTTGGTTTGCTGACTTCAGTTGGGATCGGCACCAAAACTGTCTGGGAAGCCATTAAAGCCGGGATGAACGGCATTGGACCGATCACCGCTTTTGACGCCACCGATTTCAATTGCCGCATTGCTGGCGAGGTCAAGGGCTTCAACCCCGGCGACTACATCGAGAAAAAAGAAATTAAGAAGATGGGGCGGTTTATCCAGTTCGCCATCGCGGCGTCGGAGTTCGCCCTCCAAGGCGCGGATTTGAAGCCCAACCCCGAGACCGCGGAGCGCACCGGCGTGTATATCGGCAGCGGCATCGGCGGATTCGAAGTGATCGAGCGCGAACACAAAAATCTGCTTGAAAAAGGCCCCTCGCGCATCTCTCCCTTTTTTATTCCCGCGACCATCATCAATCTGGCGTCGGGATATGTATCCATCCGCACTGGCGCGAAGGGTCCTAATTCGGCAACCGCGACCGCCTGCACCACCAGCGCCCATGCCGTCGGCGATTCCTTCCGCCTGATTCAGCATGACGATGCCGACGTGATGATTTGCGGAGGCGCGGAGGCCTGCATCACTCCTCTGGGCGTCGGCGGATTCGCGGCCATGCGCGCGCTGTCCCAGCGCAATGACGATCCGGCGCATGCCTGCCGTCCCTGGGATATTTCGCGCGATGGATTCGTCATCGGTGAAGGCGCCGGGATTCTGGTGCTCGAAGAACTGGAACACGCCAAGCAGCGCGGCGCGCCCATTCTGGCGGAGGTCGCAGGCTACGGAATGTCCGGCGACGCGTTCCATATTACTTCGCCCGCCGACGACGGGGACGGCGCGTTTCGCGTGATGCGCAATTCGCTGAGGGACGCGAAACTAGAGCCTCACCAGATCGATTACATCAACGCGCACGGCACGTCGACGCCTTTGGGCGATCGCATTGAGACCACGGCGATCAAGCGCGTTTTTGGCGATCACGCGTACAAAGTCGCGGTGTCGTCGACCAAGTCGATGACCGGTCACTTGCTGGGAGGCGCGGGCGGACTCGAAGCGGGATTCACGGTGCTTGCGATTCAGGATCAAATCGCGCCGCCCACCATCAATCTCGAACTTGCAGATCCGGAATGCGACCTCGATTACGTGCCCAATCAGGCGCGGCCGATGAAAATCGATTACGCGCTGACCAACTCCTTCGGCTTCGGCGGAACGAACGGCTGTCTGATCTTTAAAAAATACGAATAAAATATGAAAATCATCGTCGCGATTAAGCAGGTCCCCGTCCGCGACTCGCAGCTCCGCGTGGAAGCCAGTGGACGATGGATTCAGGAATCCGATCTGAGCTTCGAGATCAATGAGCCCGATGCCTACGCGCTCGAAGAGGCGCTCCAGTTGAAGGAAAAGCATGGCGGCGAAGTGGTCGCCCTTTGTGCCGGACCCGCGCGCGCCGCGCAGACCATTCGCGAAGCGCTGGCCAAGGGCGCGGATCGCGCGATTCATATCGAAGAAGAAAATCTGAATACCTTAGACACGCTAGGCGTCGCGAAATTGCTGGCCGGAGCGGTGAAGGCTGAGAATCCGGACCTGATCCTGACCGGTTTGCAATCGGACGACCTGGGTTACGGACAAACCGGCGTGGTGCTCGCCGAACTGCTGGGCATCCCGAGCTCGACTATCATCATGCAGGTCGAGGTCAATGATAAATCGATTCGCGTGAAGCGCGAGCTTGAAGACGGATGGTTCCAGCACATCGCCATGCCCTTGCCCGCCGTGCTGACCATTCAGAGCGGCATCAATAAATTGCGCTACGCGACGCTGATGGGAATCAAGAAGGCGAAGTCCAAAGAGATCAAGAAGGTGACGCTGGCCGAACTGGGGACGGCGGCGACGGCCACCGCGACCATCGAGAAGATTTACGTTCCGCATAAGAGCAAGCAGACCCAGATTTTCGAAGGCGATGCGAAAACGGCTGCGGCGAAGCTGGTCGAGAAGCTGAAGTTCGAGGTGCGGGTCATATGAGCGTCCTGGTGGTTCTCGAACAAAACGGCGGCAAGTGGAATCGGATGTCGTGGGAGACGCTGGTCGCCGGGCAGCAGCTCGCGGGCGAAATGGGAACTGAGCTCTACGCGGCCGTCGCCGGCTCGGGCGTCGCCGCGCTCGCATCCGAAGCCGCGACGAAAAAATGCGCGAAGGTCTATGCGGTCGATCACGAATTATTGAAAGACTATACAGCCGATGCGTTCACCGCGGCCATCGAAGCGCTGATTCGCAAGGTGAAGCCAACGTTAGTGCTGTTCCCGCATACCTATCAAGTGCGCGACTTCGCGCCCAAACTGGCCACGCGATTCTCACAGGTGCTGATCAGCGACGTGATCGCGGTGCGCATCGAATCCGGCTCGCCGGTATTTGTGCGCCTGCTGTTTCAAGGTAAATTGAACGGCGATGTGCGGGTCTCAGGCGGCGGTCCGTACTTCGCGTCGCTGCAGGCGGGATCGTATCGAGCGGACGCGCTCGAAAGTGGATCCGCCCCAGTCGAAAACTTCGCCCCCGTGATCGACGCCGCATCGATCCGCCAGAAGCCCGAAGCTCCCTTCCGTGAATCGGCGCGCGCGGTCGATTTAACTACGGCGGACATTATCGTGTCGGTCGGCCGCGGCATCAAGGAAAAAGAGAATATTCCGATCGTCGAGGAACTGGCCAAAGCTTTAGGCGCCGAGCTCGCGGCATCGCGGCCGATTTGCGACGCGGGATGGCTCCCCATGGAACGTCAGGTCGGCAGTTCCGGACAAACCGTCGCGCCGAAAGTTTATATGGCCGTCGGAATCTCCGGCGCAATTCAACACCTGGTGGGGATGAAGGGCGCGAAAACCATCGTCGCGATTAATAAAGATGCCAATGCCCCGATCTTCGAAGTCGCGGATTACGGCATCGTCGGAGATTTATTCGAAGTAGTGCCGGCGCTGGTGGAGGAAGTGAAGAAGGCGAAGGGAACTGCCTAGTGAATCTGGCGCGTGGCGCACGCACTTATGCGTGCGTGTCGAGACTCGTCTCGACACAATCATTCGCCAGGCATCGACACAAGTGTCGATGCGGCACGCATAAGTGCGTGCGCCACATAACCAGACTAGTGGTCTTCCCCTCTGCTCATCTGCCGCGGTCTCGCCTTAATGATCTTCCAACTGCCTTTGGATATTCGGAAACGCGCCTAACACCAGCCTCTGCTCATCGGGAGAAAACCGCTGCCGGAACTCTTCACTGGACAGGATTCTCTTTCGCTGCGGGCCCGGCAGCGCGGTGATCCGCTGAATTTCCTGCCGCACGGCGTTTTGGCGATCTTTCGGAAGACTCTCCATTTCTTCCACGCGCTGTCTTACCCGTGCCTGCTGTTCCGGCGTAAGTTTTTGGTAATGCTCCAAACGCTGCTCAAATGCGGCGCGCCTCTGCGGAGGAAGCTTGGAGAGCGCTTTTTCCCGATCCTGGGGAGACATTTTTGAGAACCGGTCCAGATCCTCAACTGCTTTTACCTGCGGATTCTTCAGGCCGCCGCCAGGCTTGCCGCCCGCGGCGGGTTTGGACGGTGCAGCCGGCTTGGGAGGCTTCTTCTGCTGCGCTGAAAGGGGCCAGACGGCTCCGCACACTGCCAGTATGGTGACCGCGATCCTGAAGCCCAGTCTATTCATTCCTATGACAGCTTACATCGAACCTGCGGGCGCCTGCGTCGAAGGCGTCAGAATATCGAAGTCCTCGAGCGCCTGCTCCACCTGCTCAATGTCCACCTTATCCGCGTGAAGCTGCGGCTGCGCGACCGGCATCGCGTTCGGCATCCGCACCGTCAATCCCACGGCCAGCAGCGCGCCGGCTGCAATCAGAGGAACCGCGGACTTCCACAACGGATAGGGAAGCGCGGGCTGGAAAATCCGGCGCAGCCAAAGCTGCCAGGCCGGCGCGGCTTGTTCCTCAGCGATGCGGGCATAGAGGCGCGAATCGAAATTCGTAGATACCGGCGGCGGCGTCCAGGCGTCGAGCGCGCCCCACACTTCCTGTTGTGCATTGACCAGCCGCGAACAATCCGCGCACTGCTTTAAGTGAATTTCGAACTCTGCCATCTCCGCCGGCGAAAGTGTCCGGGCGCAATAGTCCAGCAGGATCTCCGCGTCCTCATTCTTTTTTGTTGGGCAATTCATGGTGTACCTCGTCTATTTTTAACCGGCCATGTGCGCGAGCCGCGCGCGCAACGATTCGTACGCGCGGAACAACAGCGACTTCACGGCCGACTCCGAACAACTCAACGCGCGGGCGATCTGAGCATACTCCAGCTCTTCGTACTTGTGCATCAATACGGCCGCCCTCTGCTTTGCAGGCAGCGCATCGATCGCCTGTCGCACTTCTTTCATTTTCACTTCGTACAGCATTTCCTGTTCGATGGTCGGCTGCCGGTCCCGCACCTGCCGGTCGACGCCATCGACAACTTGCTCATCCAGACTTTCCTGGCCCTTCTCTTTCTTCCCGTCGCGGACCCAGTTCAGTGCCAGATGCGTCGCGATCCGGAACAGCCAGGTGGTGAACTTCGCGGTCGGCTCGTAGGTGGCGCGGCTGCGATATACGCGCAGAAATACTTCCTGCGCCAACTCCTCGGAAACGGAAGGATTCTGTACCATCCGATACAGAAAATGGATCACGGGTCCCCGATGGCGCTCGAGCAGAAGGGCGAAGCTGGTATCGTCGCCTTCGCGGACACGCAGCATCAGCTCGGCGTCGCGGTCCAGAGCTGCAACAGCCTCCATATCTTTCTTAACCCCAGGATTCGCCGAAGGTTGCGCCGGAGTTAATGGCATGTTTCCAACTCCATCCTACAGGCAATCGGCGCTCTTATTCTCCTTTTAATGTTCTCTCCATCAGATCGCGCAGCGCCTGCCGCGGACTCTTCCGGTGACCCAGAACAGCGTGCATCTGTTGAATTATCGGCAGATCCACCTCAAACTTCGCCCCCAGGTCTACCGCCGCGGCACAGGTTTCCACACCCTCCGCGATCATGGACATGGAACCGGTGATCTCTTCGATGGTTCGTCCGCGCGCCAATTCCAGGCCCACCTGGCGGTTGCGGCTGAGCTCGCCGCTGCACGTCAGTACCAGGTCGCCTAAACCGGCCAGACCCGCTAACGTCTTCGGTTCGCCACCCATCGCCACCGCGAGGCGCGTGATTTCCGCGAGTCCACGGGTGATAAGCGCGGCCAGGGTATTATTTCCGAGGCCGAGCCCGCGGCACACGCCGGCGGCGATCGCGATCACGTTTTTCAAGGCCGCGCCCACCTCGACGCCAATCGGATCCTGATTGGTGTAGAGACGCAAAGCCGGTCCGGAAAATGCAGCTTGCACTTCGGCAGCGACGCTTAAATCCGCGGAGGCGACGACCACGGCCGCGGGCTCGCCCGAAGCGACCTCGCGCGCGAATGTCGGTCCGGAAAGGATTGCAACCTTCGGCATTCCGGTCGTCTGCGCGATCACTTCGGACATGCGCAGGAGCGTTCCGGTTTCGATGCCTTTCGTCGCACTGACCAGGATCGTAGATTCGGCCAGGTGCGGCGTCATCCGCGTGTAAAGACCTCGCGCGTGATGCGCAGGCATGACGCCCAGGATCATCCTCGCGCCGTCGACGGCCGCGGCTAAACCGGTGAAGATCTCGACGCTCGCGGGAAGAGAGAAGCCTTTAAGATACATGTCGTTCTCGCGAGTCGCGTTCATGCGCGCCGCGAGATCCTGTTCATGGACCCACAGCCGGACCTGTTCGAATTTCGGCGCCAGCACGATGGTGAGCGCGGTGCCCCAGCTTCCTGCCCCAACAATGGCCAGCGTCATTTTTTGAACCAGGTAAATCGATTCTCCTTCCCGGCGTGCAATCGTTCTATGTTCGATTTGTGCCGGTAAACGATGAACGCGCCCGCAATCACGGACGCGATCAATACGGGAGCCGGAGGATGCAGGATCAGCCAGACGCCGAGGGGAAAGGTTCCCGCCGCAAGGATCGATCCGGCGGAGATCGCCCGCGTCGCCGCAACCGCGATCACGAACAACACTAAAACAGCGGCCAGCGGCAGAGGCGTCAGGTAAAGAAACGCGCCGATAAAGCTCGCCACCGCTTTGCCGCCGCGAAATTTCAGGAACACGGGAAACGCGTGGCCCGCCATTACCGCGAGCGCCGCCAGGCTCATCCACAAGGGATCGTCGTTCGTCATTTTCGCGGCCAGCCAGACCGCGAAAAATCCTTTGGCGACATCCAGCAGCAGCGTCGCCACGCCCGCCGCTCGCCCCGTGGTTCGCAAAACATTGGTCGCGCCGATATTTCCGCTGCCGGATGCCCGGATGTCCGCGCCGGTGGTCAGACGAACCAGCACGTAGCCGAAAGGGATCCCGCCCACCAGGTAGGCGATCGCAATTACCAGAAGTCCAGTCATGAGCCCAGAGGGAACTCCGCTAATTTGGAATATTTTCCGTTCTTCGAAAGATACAGAAAGAATGAAGAGGCCTGGAAGGCCCCGAAATCGGGATCGCCGGCAGCTTGGATCAGAGCGTCGAGCGGAACGGCGTATTTCACACGTGCGAGCGTCAAGTGCGGCGCAAAGGCGCGGGTCTCGACCGGTACGCCGAGCGCCGCGACCGCCTGATCCGTCGCCTGCGCGAGCATTGTAAGTGCTTGATCTGCCTCGACTCCCGCCCAAAACACGTGGGGGCGATGCACGTCCGGAAACCATCCCAAGCCGCGGACGGCGATCCTGGTGGGTTCGTTCAGTAAAACGCCCCGGAGGGCATTGTTCACCTCATCGAGCCTCGGTTCCGGCCATTCGCCGATGAATTTGGTGGTGATATGCAGGTTTTCCACTTCGGTCCAGCGCAATTTCGCGAGAGGGCGCAGGCGGGCCAGAAATGCGCCGAGTTTTTCGCGCATCTCCTCCGGAAGGTCGATCGCGGTGAACAGCCGCATGAGAATCCAGTGTAGCGGTATACTTACTGGCTGGGCATCACTTCGATGAAAAAAATCTCTGTGCTTCTCCTCACTGTGGCGACGTGTCTTTGGGCGGCTGACTTCTGGCAGACCAAGCCGTACACTGAGTGGACCGACAACGAGACGAGGAAGATTGAAACCAATTCTCCGTGGTCGAAGCAAGTGGTACTGTCATTTGGCGGCGGTGGAGGAGGCCCGGAAGCCTCCCACGGTAAGCGGGGCACAGGGGGCGTGGATAGCGAGACGGGAATGGGCGTTGGTTCGAGCTCGCGACCCAATCAAAAGGAAGTGGATAGCGGGGGGCCATCTGGCGGAACGGCTCCTACGATTTATGTCTCCTGGCGGTCTGCATTGGCCTTCCGTCAGGCGGTGGCAAAGGCGAAATTCGGCGCCGAGGCCGCAACCTCGGCCGACGCCAAAAAGATGGTCGACTACGAACCGAAGTCCTACGTGATCATGATCAGCGGACTTTCCGGACGCGCGCTCCGTGGCGCCGATAAGATGAAGGAGTCGTTGATCCAGAACACGTCCCTCCACGTGAAAGGCAAGGATCCGATTCAGGCGACGGACGTCGAAACCGGAGGCAATGGGCAGAGGCCCGTGGTGGTCTTCGTCTTCCCGAAAACCGCGCCTATCACTTTGGATGACAAGGATGTGGAGTTCTCGACGAGGCTGGGCGCGATTGTGGTGAAACAAAAGTTTCACCTGAAAGACATGGTTTTCAACGGCAAGCTTGATCTGTAAGTGACGCCGCCCGTTGGCAGATCGTTTTATCTGCGCCCGGCCCCGCAGGTCGCGCGTGACTTGCTGGGGAAAATTCTCGACCTCGACGGAGTCTCGGGGCGCATTGTCGAGACAGAGGCCTATCTGGGCGAGGACGACGGCGCGGCGCACTCCGCCCGCGGCATCACTCCGCGGACCCGCGTTATTTTCGGGCCGCCCGGTCACGCGTATGTTTATTTTATCTACGGAATGTACGACTGCCTGAATATCGTGTGCGAGCCTGAAGGCGTTGCCGGATGCGTGCTGATCCGAGCGCTGGAGCCGGTCTCCGGCCTTGATCGGATGCGCGAACGCCGGGCGGCCGCGAAGCGGGATGAGGATTTGGCTAATGGTCCCGGGAAGCTGACCCGAGCGCTAGGCATCAAGATTGGGCACAGCGGGGTGGATGTGACAAAGGGTCCGATCACGATTCACGCGGTGGGGCGCGCGGAGCGATTTGAGATCGCGACATCGCCCCGGATCGGCATCACGAAATCGGCAGACCTTCCTTTACGGTTTTTTATCAGAGGGAATCCGTGCGTGAGCCGGAGGTAGAAGGGCTGTAGGATTCTGGGTGAAAAGTGGGGACAGCCCGGTCTGTCGTTCGCGCTTGTGCCGGTTGCGCGCCTCGGGACAGAGTGGGCAGTCCCCACTTTCCGCAGTCTTCATTGAAGCCCAGACACGTCGACACGAATGTCGACGCGGCACGCCTGGAGGCGCGCGCCACCCGCACGGCAGACTTCTTCTGCTACGCTCGAAATTCATGCTCAAACCGACCATTTTCCGCGAATACGACATCCGCGGTGTTGCTGAAACGGAACTGTTGACTCCCGATATCGTGCAGCTTGGCCGCGGCCTCGGCACGCTGCTTCAGCGTAAAAGCGGACCTCGTATTAACCTCGGCTGCGATTGCCGTCTGAGCTCGCCGCGCCTGCACGATGCGCTGGTCGCAGGGCTGCTCGCCTCCGGATGCGACGTTACCGACGTTGGTGTAGTCCCCACTCCTCTGCTTTATTTCTCCGCCGTGCACCTGAAAGCCGACGGAGCGGTCATGATCACAGGCAGTCACAATCCGGCCGAGTTTAACGGCTTCAAGACGGTGTGTGGATCAGGCACCCTGCACGGAGAGACGATTCAGGAAGTCCGCAAACTGATCGAAGCGGGCGATTTTGCAACCGGCTCCGGCGCTCACAAAACTCTTGATGTATCCGGCGATTATCTGGATGCCGTCGCGCCTCAGTTCCAATTCAAGCGTCGCATTAAGGTGGTCGCCGACGCCGGCAACGGCACTGCGGGACCAGTACTGCATCGACTGCTCGAACGTCTGAACTGCGACGTAACAGAACTGTTCTTCGAGATGGACGGACGCTTTCCGAATCATCATCCAGATCCCACGGTCCCCGCGAATTTGAAGCACCTCAAAGACGCGGTCCTCGCGAATCACGCCGACCTCGGCCTCGCCTTCGATGGGGATTCCGACCGGATCGGCGCGGTCGACGAGAATGGCGAAGTGATTTACGGCGATATGCTGCTGCTGATTTATGGACGCGAAATTCTCACCCGCAAACCCGGCGCGACGTTCATCGGCGAAGTGAAATGCTCGCAGCTTCTGTACGACGAGCTTACACGCCTGGGCGGAAATCCCATCATGTACAAAACCGGCCATTCGCTGATCAAAGCGAAAATGAAGGAGGAGCATGCCGAGCTTGCCGGCGAAATGTCCGGCCACATGTTCTTCGCCGACCGATATTTCGGCTACGACGACGCGCTGTACGCGGCCTGCCGGCTAGTGGAGATCGTGGCCGAGAGCGGCCAGCCTTTATCCGCGCAGCTCGCCGGATTTCCGAAGCTGGTCTCGACGCCCGAGATACGCGTGGATTGTCCGGATGAGACGAAATTCCAGGTGGTCGCCGAGGTGGCCGCGCAATTCAGGAAGACGCACCAGGTGATCGGCGTGGATGGCGTGCGCGTTTTATTCGGCGATGGCTGGGGATTGCTGCGGGCTTCGAACACACAGCCGGTATTGGTGATGCGCTTCGAAGCGCCCAATGAAAAATTGCTCGAGAGCTACCGGCGTGAAGTCGAATCCGCTCTCGAGCAAGCTAAAGCACTACAGAGGTAGGAGAAAGAACGCACCGAAGGCCGCCCTCCGAGCCGGCCCTCGATCTACATCGAGAATGCCACAGGAGGACGGCGATTCCAATAGTCTCAGCCTGCATTTTGGACCGGTTTGGTACTATCCGGTCCGAGCGGTAGGGCATAACCCCGTCCGTCAGCGGGGATTGTGGCGGCAGCCTGCGTTAAGCCGCCTCAAAAGGGCGGCTGCCGCCAATATTGGCCGCCCCACATCGGACGAACATTCTCTGCTATTTTTTCTTCAAGCGGCTACAGGCCGTGACCGCCCCGGTCGGATCAATGTTGCTGTTGCCTTCCTCAATGTACGCAATCTTGCCATCCATATCGATCAGAAACGTGGTTCTGCTGGCCAGGTACGATTTTTCGTCCAAGACACCATACTGCTTCATCACCACACGCTTGTAATCGGACAACATCGGAAACGTCGCGTTCAATTCTTTGGACCAATGATTTAGTGTCGCGATAAAGTCTCCGCTGATGGTCAGAACCTGCGTATCCGCATCGCTGAATTTGCCAATACCAGACTGGTAGGCTGTAAGTTCGCGTGTTCAACCACCGGTGAAAGCGGCGGGAAAGAACGCGAGCACGACGTTTTTCTTACCCCGGAAATCGGACAGCTTTACGGGCTTACCATTCTGGTCGGGAAGGGTAAAATCCGGAGCCTCATCGCCGACTTTCAGCGGAGTTTTCTGCGGCACCGCCTGCGCGGCGCAGAGCACGGCCAGCCCGGTGGCCAGCAAAAATTGTTTCATTGGTCTCTCCTTCTGAGCGGCTGAACGCCGCCGCTCCCAGGATACCCTTTAAATAGCGCCGGCGGCGACCTTCAGCGTCTCGTCCACAACCGGGTGATGAATCTGAAACCCGCGCTTCCGCCCAGTGGAGACCACCTCGCCCTGATATTTCAAGCGGCCATTGACGGTGATATCCAGAGGACGGCTGACCGGGTAATCGAACGCCAGGACATCGCCTTCCTGCAAATCGAGCAGCGCTTCCACCGTTAATGTCGGACCCTGCAAACGCGCGTCCATGTGCAGGATCGCAGGACGGATCAGACGAAGCACCCGCGCATGTTCCTCTTCAGTGGCGCGCGTTTTGCGAACGCTCCACTGCTGATCGAATTTCTGGCGCAGCATTTTGACGATGATCGACGGGATGCCGATATTCATCATCCCGGCCGTATCGCCGATGCGCACTTCCATGCTGATGGCCACCACCGCTTCGTTAGGCGCAAGAATCTGCAGCAGCTGCGGCTCGGTTTCGAATGCTTCGATCGCGAATTCGATGTTGGTCACTCCCTGCCAGGCCGTGCGCAGGTCATGTAGAACGATGCGCAGCAGCCCCTCAAGGATGCTCTGCTCGATTTCGGTCATCTCGCGATTGATCTTGGTCGCGACCTTGCCGCTGCCGCCCAGCAGCATTTCGAGAATCGGAAACACCAGCGTGGGATTAATTTCCATCACCGCGTTGCCATCGAACGGCCGCATCCCCAGCGAAATAATGCAGGTGGGCGACGGGAGGCATTGCGTGAATTCCATGAAGGAAAGCTGCTCCACCGATACCAGGTTTACCGCGACATACGCGCGCAGATAAGCGGACAGGCTGGACGCCAGCGCGCGCGCGAAATTTTCGTGCAGCAGATGAATGGCGTGAAGCTGATCTTTGGCGATGCGGTCCGGACGGCGAAAATCGTATACCAGCGCCCGTTTGGCGGGATCGTCCTCACCCGCGCTTCCCCTCAGTTTCTTAAATACGTTGTCGATCTCTTCCTGGGAGAGCACGCGATCTGTTGGCACGCTCTTCTATCGGCTTGGCGCCGCGAATTCGCTATTAGGATTGCCCCGAGCCGATGCGGAGGATCATATGATCCTCATCGACATAAGTCGAGCCCACCTTCAACGCGTTTGGTTCCATACCAAAGCTCTGAAAACCGCGGCTCCGGTAGAGAGCTTTGGCCGCCGTCTGAACCGTCCCCACCGCGAGCAGGATCTGCTCGAGCGAAGCGTCTCGCCTCGCCCTTTCGAGCAGCGTATCGAGCAGCGCCCGCCCCACGCCTTTTCCCCGATGCGCGGAGGCCACGTATACCCCGTAGATATGGCCTTTGTGCCGATCCTTGACGCCGGTATCGCGCACGAAGGTCATCATGCCGATCATCCGGCCGTCGGCGAACGCTCCCAGGGTAAAGTTGCCTGCGGCTGTGTCGCGAAACCGCAAGGCGACGGTTTCGAGAGGCAACGCGCGGTGTTCGTCCGCGGTTTTTCCAAACGCGAGAGGCTCGGTTTCAAGCGCCTCCAGACGAAGATGCCACCACTCCTCCGAGTCGCTTTCCACTAATCTACGAATTTCCATCCTTCATTTTACGGCCCGGTACAGCCTTATAAATTCGCGCAGCTCCTCTTCATTCAAATCGGAGACGGCCCAGAAGGTCATACCGTCGCTCGACCAGCTTTCAACGTGGTATCCGTTGCGGGTCTGATCGTATGCGGGCGCGGCGCCGGATGGCCATGTGAACAGATTGATTGTATGATTTCTCCGGCCGTACACCAGCGCCGCCGCCGGATGGCCGTCGATATATTCCAGGCGCCCGCCCAGTAGAGGATATCCGTTTATATCCTGGACTGCCGGCGAAAAATCGAGCTTGCCGTTAAACCACGGCTTTACCGTATGATGATCCGACGAAGGAACGTCCAGCAAATGCGTTCCGGTCAACGATCGAATATGCGCGGAGAGTACATCGGCCGCGAGAGCCTGCTCCGGATCGACGCGCGTCCGCAGGATCGAAATATTCCACGTCAGCGACGCAGCCAGCAGCACGGAAGCCGCGATCGCGATCCATCGCCACGGCGCGTGGGCGGGAATTTCCTTGCGAACTCGCGCGCGAATCTTCTCCTCCAGCCCCGCGGGAGCTTCGTAATATTTCGCGTGCGTGCGGATGACGCAGGAGGGGCAGGAGCGCAGATGGTCCGCCAAACCGGGATCGTTATTTTCCATCATCCGCCTGGCCGTTTCGCAGTTCATCGGAGCGCCCCTTCCAGGCACTGTTGGAGGCGCTTGCGCCCGCGCGCGAGGCGGGACATCACCGTGCCGATCGGTACGCGCGCAATTTCGGAGATTTCTTTGTACGACAATTCTTCCAGCTCGCGCATAATTATGACTTCCCGAAATTCGAGCGGCAGCCCTTCGAGGCAGCCTTCGAGCGATCCGAGCGCCGCCTGATTCAGCAGCACCGCCTCCGCGTTGGGTGCATCGTCCGCGCCGCCATGCAACTGATCGTCGAATTGCACGGCAGTGCGCTCCCCTTTCTTCTTCAGCCAGGTGAAACAGGTATTGCGAACCACGGCCAGCAGCCACGCGCGCGCGTCCTGACCTTGAAACGTCTCGAATGCCCGAAACGCCCGCAGATAGGCTTCCTGCACCAGGTCCTCCGCTTCGTCCCCATTGCGGGTCAGCCAGCGCGCCAGGTTGTACGCCGCGTTGAGGTGAGGCATGACGGTCTCTTCGAAAAGAGCCTGTTTTCGCGCTGAATCCATAGGAACGCAGTCATTGTGACATAGACCCGCTGCCTGAGGAGACTCTCGCCGACCACGATTTATTCCCGCCTATTTTGCCGAAGCCCTCAGCGCGCGCCGCTGATCCCTGGTCCAATCGTAAATCGTCTGCACCTCTTCATCGGTCAGCCGCGCCTCCGGATGCAGCACGATATAGCGCGGCAGGGGCATCCGGCGGTTCCGCACCTCGGTTCCGATGCGCGCCAGCAGATCGCGCCGGTCATCCACCGAATACTTCTGCCAGTGGCTCAAGTTTAGACGCGCGCGGCCCTCCGCCACATCTTTTTCAATCGCCCAGGATAGCAGCGGAAAATAACTATATTTAGGCCATTCCGTCCGCTCGGAATGGCAGTTCTGACAAGCTCTTTCGATTAAAGGGTGCACGCCCGCCAGTGGGATGGACGTGGTCCGTTCCCTCACATCTCCAAACGGATGCACGAACGGCAGCGCCATCGCCAAGGTTGCCGCCAAACATAAAACTATTTTGGTCACGCCTTCCACGACTGTCTGAAATCGAATTTATTTCCCGGGGAATAAACGCGCGTCCGCTTCAGTCATGGCAGGTGGAGACCAAATGAGCTTACGAAAAGAAATAGACAATATCGACCGGCGCGGCTTCCTTCGCTGCATGGCCTGGGCCGGATCGGGCGTGGTGTGGACCGTTAGCGGCGGCGTGCCCACGTCGCAACTGCTCGGACAGACCAGGCCGGATGAAGGATTCCAGTTCGTGCAGATCAGCGACAGCCATATCGGCTTCAATAAACCCGCCAACGCCGACGTGAACGCCACTTTGCAGATCGCCATCGACAAGATCAACGGGCTTCCGAAGACTCCCGATTTCATGATTCACACCGGCGATCTAACGCACTCCGCGAAGGCCTCCGAATTCGATGCGGTCGGCCAGATCCTTCAGGGCGCCAAAACAAAACAGGTGTTCTACGTTCCAGGAGAACATGACAACGCGGCCGACGACGGCAAGGAATATCTGGCGCGCTACGGTAAGGGCGCCAAGGGAACCGGCTGGTACAGCTATGATCACCGGGGAGTCCATTTCGTAGGACTGGTCAATTCCGCCGCGCTCGAAGGCATGGGAAAGCTGGGGACGGATCAGCTCGCGTGGCTCAAGGACGACCTGAGCGCCCGTTCAGCCAGCACGCCGGTGGTTTTATTCGCGCACATTCCTCTGTGGACCGTTTATCCGGAGTGGGGCTGGGGAACGTCCGACAGCGAAGAAGCGCTGAGCTACGTAAGGCGTTTCGGATCCGTCACGGTGCTGAACGGCCACATTCATCAGGCCATGCAAAAGGTGGAAGGCAACGTGAAATTCCATACCGCGATGTCGACGGCCTTCCCGCAACCGGCCCCCGGCAGCGCGCCTTCGCCCGGTCCCATGAAAGTGCCGGCCGAGAGGCTGCATGCGGTGCTGGGAATTCGGGAGGTCGAATTCATCGCGCGTTCGCAGCACCTGGCCGTGATCGATTCGACGCTGGAGTAGCCGATGCTGACAATATTCCTGATCCTGCTCGCGCTCAGCACGCCTGAGGAGCGCGGCAAGGAAGTATTTGTCCGCCGCTGTAGCGGCTGCCATGCCGCGGACATCGATAAAGAGGGTCCCCGGCTGCGCGGAGTCTATGGGCGCAAATCGGCCGGGGTGCCGGGCTTCGCCTATTCCGAAGCGCTGAAGAAATCGTCTCTCCGTTGGGATGACCAAACGCTGGATCGATGGCTGACGGACCCGGACGCGCTGGTTCCCGATACCGACATGGCCTTTCGCGTGGCCAGCGAGGAAGAGAGAAAAGCAATCATCGCCTACTTAAAGATAGTGGGCCAGAAGCTACCATAGAGATAGTGGATCGATTCTGGGTAAAAAATTTCGGCTGCCGCGCCTCTCAAGCCGATGGAGCCGCTATCGAAGCCGGCCTGGCCGCCAAAGGATTTTCTTCCGCCGCAAGCGCGGCCGATGCGGGCCTGATCGTTCTCAATACGTGCACGGTAACTGCCGCGGCGGACGATGAGGTTCGCCAAACCGTTCGCCGTATGCATCGCGATCATCCGCAGGCGCGCATTCTGGTCACCGGATGCTACGCGCAGCGCGCTCCTCAGGAACTCGCTTCGATCGAAGGCGTGACGCTGGTGGTGGGGAATTCGCATAAAACGCAAATCCCCGATCTTGTTGCGAGCGGACTCGATTATCACGGGCAGATCGAAGTCGGCGACATTTTCGCAAGTCACGAGTTTTTATCGGCTCCGGTCGAAGACGCGGCCGGGGAACGTACCCGGCCGAATCTGAAAATTCAGGATGGGTGCAATAATCGGTGCTCCTTTTGCATCATCCCGTTTGTGCGCGGCCGCAGCCGGAGCGCGCCCGCGGAGCAGGTGATCGAACAAATCGGCGCGCTTGCCCGGAAATATAAAGAGGTAGTCCTGAGCGGAATAAACCTGGGGCGCTGGGGCCGCGATTTTCCCGGCCGCATTCGACTGGCCGGCCTCATCCGTCGCCTCCTCGACGAAACTGAGGTCGAGCGTCTGCGCCTCAGCTCCGTCGAGCCGATGGATTTTTCGGATGAGCTTCTGGAATTAATGGCTTGCTCGCCGCGCATAGCGAAACATGTCCATGCCCCTTTGCAATCGGGATCGGACACGGTTCTGCGCCGCATGCATCGCAAATATCGGCCCCGCCACTACGCCGATCGCATGGCGAAAGCTCGCGCGCTGATGCCGGATTGCGCGGTCGGAGCCGATGTGATGACCGGTTTTCCCGGTGAAACCGACGCGGAATTCGAGGAGTCTCGCGCCTTCATCGAAAGCCTGCCTTTCACCTATCTGCACGTTTTCACGTACTCTGAGCGTCCTGGCACGCCGGCAGCCGAAAGGGAGCAAGTGCCTGTTCCGGTTCGCAAACACAGAACGCACGTCCTGCGCGAATTGGCTGGAAAAAAGAATCTGGAATTTCGCCGGTCCAAGATAGGGTGGAGCGTTTCGGTGGTGACGTTGGAGGGTGGCAAAGCGCTGAGTGACAATTTCATCAAGGTGACGCTGGCATCGCCACGCCCGCCTAATCAGATCGAAGAAATCCGCATCGCCGGCCTGACGCCAGAAGGTCTTCACGAAGCCGGATTTATCTCGATCCTGTAGCAGCGTCGACATTCGTGTCGACGCATCCGGCCCACTACATCGTCAACAGCGCGGCCATCAACTCAATCCCGTCCCACAAATTCTGAATTCGGATATTCTCATTGAAGCTGTGCTGGCTGTTATCGTGATTCGCGATCGGCACCGTAATCGTGCGAGTTCCCAGAGCCCTCTCAATCGCATCGAGCGGCACGCTGCCGCCCATGGTCGGAACTTTCACCGCCGGACCGCGTGCGCTCTCGACGGCGCGAATCACTTCCTGCGAAATCGGCAGATCCATGGACGTGCGCACGGCGTTATACCCGCCTTCGGACGAAATAATTTTCGCCACCTTTTCATGCGACATACGAACCGACGCGCTGGGGTCGCTATCGACCACGAAATAACCCTGCTTCCGGACATGCTCGATAAAACGCGCGACGGTCTGCTGGTGATCCATCCCTTTCACGAGGCGCATATCGATGCTGGCGTTCGCCGTGGACGGAATCACGTTTGACGCTTGAGCGCCGGCACGGGCGCTGGCCATCCCTCGAATATTCAGCGACGGCTGCTGAAGCAACTCGATCAATTTCTTCGGCGCCCCTTCGGTCGATCCGAGCCATAATTCCTTCTTCAGCTCCTCATCGAAGTCGGGCGCGTCCGCGATGGCGCGCTTTTCGGTGGCGCTTAATGGCGCAATATTGTCATAGAAGTGATCGATTAATACATGTCCTGCGTCATTTTTCAAAGAACTCAGCAGTTTTGCAAGCATCATTGCGGGATTTGGCGCCCAATTTCCGTAATGTCCGCTGTGCAATTCCCGCCTGGGTCCATAGACGGTAACGTCCACCGTGGCGATTCCGCGGGCTCCAAAAGCAATCAACTGGCGCCGCGATTGGTGCACAGGCCCGTCGCAAATCAGCCAGACGTCGGCGGAAAACAGCGCTTTATTAGCCTCCAGAATGCGGCCGAGGCCTGGAGATCCAGCCTCTTCTTCACCTTCAAATACCAATTTGATGTTGGATTTAGGCTTTGCACCGGAATCGAGAGCCGCCAGGATCGCGATGATGGGAGCCTTGTCGTCAGAAGCGGATCGGGCATAGATTCGCGATTCCGGGTCGAATTTCGCCGCGGGCAGCGGTACCACGACGCCGTCGCGCTGCAAAACCGGGGAAAACGGTGGCGAGGCCCACTCCTTTGGATCGAGCGGCTGGCCATCGTAATGGGCGTAAAACACAAGAGTTCTAGTCGCGCCGGGAACGCGAATCTCACCGAAAACCACCGGGTTCACATCGGGCGCTTCGACCAATCTGGCATCCACCCCGCGCTTTTTGAGCATCGCTGCAATGAAATCCGCATTACGCCGGATATTTACCTTATCGTTAGCGAGATTGGGAATGGAAAGTAATTGAAAATATTCGTCAATAATCGAGCGTTCATGAGTCTCGCGGAACTTTCTGGCAGCGAGCGAAGCGGGATTTGTTTGGGCGGAGGCGAACGAGATTATAAGTAAAAAGACAAGAGCCCGGTTCATTTAAACAGTCGGAGGCCGGCGGGATTCTAGATGGAGCAAGCATTCCTCGATGATCGCCCGCCGTTCGATGACGATTGCGTCATGTGATTCAACCGTATGCAGCCGCAGTTGCTGGCCTTTGCCGTAGCGGTGGAACTCGGTGAGAAGGTTCGTTTCGATCTGCCGCATCTTATCGGTCAGGTCGCCGTTCATGGTCTGCATCCTCTGGGTACGGTGATCGTTCATCGTTCGCATCTTCCCGGTGAGCTCTTCATTCATCGTTCGCATCTTCCCAGCTAGCTCGTCGACGATTTCCTGCTTCAGCCCGACTCGCAGATCTGTTAGCGCGACGGCCAGATCAGCTTTGGTAAGTCCGTTCCCGCTCTCCATGGCCGTATTATACGCCCTACATCTCGCGGCGGTTCTCTAGCGACTTTGACATCGTTACTTCGTCCGCGAACTCCAAATCGCTGCCTACCGGGATGCCCATGGCGATGCGCGTCACTTTCAAACCTAGAGGTTTCAATAGGCGGGAAAGATAGACTGCTGTGGCTTCGCCTTCGACCGTTGGATTCGTCGCCAGGATGATTTCTTTGACGTCACCCTTCGAGATCCGGTCCAGCAGACCTTTGATTTTCAGCTGCTCCGGACCGATCCCGCGCAGGGGGGAAATAGCTCCATGAAGCACGTGATATACGCCTTCGAAGGATCTAGTGGTTTCGATGGGCAGGACGTTATGGGGCTCCTCGACCACGCACACCGACGCGCGGTCGCGATGCGGATCGCGGCAAAAGGAGCAGAGCTCGCCATCGCTGATGTTGTTGCATTCGGCGCAAATGCCGAGATTGTCCTTTACGTCGAGCATGGCCTGCGCGAGGCGCGCGGCATCGTCGCGAGAGTTGCGCAGCACGTAAAACGCGATCCTCTGGGCGGATTTCTGGCCGATGCCGGGCAGACGGCGAAACTCCGCGATCAAACGCTCCAAAGGCGCGGCGAAATCGGGCATTTAGAGGAGCCCGGGGGGCAGTCCCATCCCGCCCAGCATGCCGCCCATGATCTTCTGGCTCTGCTCCTCGACTTTTTTTGTCGCCTCATTGCACGCGGCCATAACCAGATCTTGCAGCATCTCGACGTCGCCCGCGACTTCCGGGTCGATCTTCACGCCCAGCACGTTTTTGTGGCCGTCCATTTTCACAGAGACCATGCCTCCGCCGGCCGCGGCTTCAACGCGGATCAGAGCGATCTCCTCCTGCATCTTCTGCTGCATTTTCTGGGCCTGCTGCATCATGGCCTGCATGTTTCCTGGCATTTTCATAAGGGCCTCGTTAAGTGTCCTTTAAATTTCGCACGGTTCGTACCTGGCTGTCCGGGAACAGTTCCTGGAAGCGCTTCACTTCCGGATGTTCGAGGGCGCGCGCCGCGACTTCGTCGGTTTTCGGAGCAGCCGCGGCGGGCTCTGGCTCGCGGCCGGTTTCACCGATCTTGACCGACACTTTAACCGGCCTGCCGATCACGCGCTGCGCGATCGCGATAAATTCTCCGTGCTTCAGATTCAGGGCGTAGAGTTTCGGCGCGGTCACTACAAGTTCCGTGAGCGATTCTGTTAGCTCAGAGTGTTCGACCGCGTCGGCGACGTAAGTTTGCTTGGCTTCGAGCAGCGCGGCATGGAGCCGGGAGCGCAGGTCGCCGGGCGCATTGGTGACAGATGAGGAGGGTGCTGGCGTTGCCGCCGGCGCTGGTTTAGGGGGCGCGGGTTTGGAGGGAGCCGGCGCACTGCCGATGCCCGCAATGGCTTCCTCAATCGACTGCAATTTGCCCGCATGAACCAGGCGCAGGAGCCCCAATTCGAGATGCAGACGCGGTTGCAACGAGCTTTGCAAATCGCGAAACAAATCCAGCGTCAGCCGCAGATAGCGGGTCAAATCCTCTTCGGTGAATTGCGCGGCCACTGCGCCGAGCGTCTCCTGTTCCGGAGGCGAAGCGGCGACCAGCCTCGTCACGCCGCGCGAAATTTTCACGACCAGAAGATTGCGGAAATAGCGAGCCAGCTCGCGCGCGAAGTGCTGCAAACTGCGGCCGTTCGCTTCAAGATCGGCCACCACGTCGAGCATGGCCTTCGAATCTCCCGCGGCCAGCGCCTTCGCGACCGCGCCCAGGGAATCGAGCGAGAACATCCCGAGCAGTCCGCGAACTTCGATGGCTTTTAATTCGTTTCCGCAGCAGGCGATGGCTTGATCGAGTGCGGAGAGCGAATCGCGAACGCTGCCTTCACCGGCCTGCGCGAGCACGCTGAAGGTTTCGGCGTCGGCGGTGATTCCTTCCTGGGCGGCGATCCATTGCATGCGCTCGACCAGCTGCGCGAAGTCGACGGAGCGGAAACTGAACTGCTGGCAGCGCGAGACGATGGTCGCCGGGATTTTGTGCGCCTCCGTGGTGCACAGGATGAACACCACCCATTCCGGCGGCTCTTCCAGGGTTTTCAGAAGCGCGTTGAAGGCTTCGCTGGTGATCTGGTGCGCTTCGTCGACGATGAAAACTTTGTAGCGATCGCGAGACGGCCTATAGCGGACATTCTCGCGCAGCTCCCGCATTTCGTTGATCCCGCGATTGGAGGCCGCGTCGATTTCGATCACATCGGGCGCGCATCCCAGCGGAGTTTCAAGACAGCTCGCACAAACGCCGCAAGGATGGGCGGTGGGACCCTGGATACAGTTCAGGCAGCGGGCCATGATGCGCGCGACCGTGGTTTTACCGGTGCCGCGCTGGCCCGAAAAAATGTAGCCGTGGGCGATGCGGCGCTGCGCGATGGCGTTTTCGAGAGTGGTTTTGACGTGTTCCTGGCCGATAAGCTCCGCAAACGTCTGCGGCCGGTACTTGCGGGCGATGACCTGATACATGAAAGGGGATTATGCCAGACCCCGGGTGATCCGCGGCACACGAGTTAAACCGCTACCGTTGCTTCCTTCCGGACCTGGCGGGGTTCGCAGCCGCCCGTTGCACGAAGCCCGGAGCCTGACAAACTATAAGTTTATCAGATGGCCGTCTTCGGAGTTATTCTGGAGTCGAGGAGATCTAATTCGATGGCGCCGCTTGATTGGTCACAGTGCCCCGCTGTGGAGAGCGTTCCGGGAAAAGTGAGCGGCGCGTGGGTATTTCGCGATACGAGGATGCCGGTTTCGATTGTTTTCGAGAACCTGGAATCCGGAGCCAGTATTGAAGAAATCGCTGAATGGTTTCATGTCACTCGCGAGCAGATAGTGGCGGTATTGGAATTCGCCGCCCGCAGCCTGGATCCGCCAGTTTCAGTTCAGAAGATAGCGAAACAAACCGTCGATGCTCATTCTCTTTGATCAGAGCACGCCGGCGCCTTTGCGATTTTATCTCAAGTCTCATAACATCACGGAAGCCAGAGACCGCGGATGGGATCGTTTAGTAAATGGAGATCTGCTGAATGTGGCGGAGGCAGCCGGGTTCGAGTTGTTTCTGACGGCGGACAAGAACCTGCGCTATCAGCAGAATTTATCGCTCCGCAAGATTGCCATTATCGTCATTGGCAATGCCCAGTGGCGCGTTCTGCGCCGGTATGTCGATCGGGTAGTGGCCGCGGTGGACGCAGCTAAACCGGGTAGTTATGCGGAAGTTGAAATTCCTTTTAGCTAACCCGGGCCGCGCCGCGAAGAAAAAACATTGTAAGCGCAGCTTAAATCACGTCTGCTCAGCGCCACCTAGAGGCGCTTTGAACATCAGGGGCCTCTATACACATTGTCTCAGCCGCGCACCAAAATGCGAGCTACACTGCGATTAAGCATGCGCTTACTTTTTCTACCCTTCGCGCTGATCGCCGCTCTCTGCCTGGCTGGAACTCCGAAAACCGACGCACCGGCTGTTTCCGTATTGCACCTGCCGGAGGGTGCCGTTCAGCCGCAGATGGTGGAGAAGGACGGCGTTGTTCATCTTCTGTACTTCACGGGCGATGCGTCGGAAGGCGATCTTCGGTACGTGCGATCGAGCGACTATGGGCGCAGTTTTTCGAAGCCGCTTCGCGTGAACAGCCAGCCCGGGAGCGCGATGGCGATCGGGAACATTCGCGGAGGCCAGATCGCGTTGGGCGGGAACGGCCGCGTGCATGTGGCGTGGATCGGTTCGAAGAGCGCGCAGCCTCGCGCCGCTTCGAATTCCGCGCCTGTTCTCTACGCGCGTCTGAACGATGCAGGCACCGCCTTTGAAGTCCAGCAGAGTCTCAACGATTTGTCCTGGGGAGCAGACGGAGGCACGCTCGCCGCGGATTCTGCGAACAACGTCTACGTGTTCTGGCACGCTCAGCCGAAGGGCGGCAAGGATGAAGCTGACCGCAGGGTATGGATGTCCAAGTCCGCGAACGATGGCCGGAGCTTCGCAAAGGAGACCATGATCTTCGGCGACGGCACCGGGGTTTGCGGCTGCTGCGGCTCCCGCGCGCTGGCCGGTCCTGATGGATCTTTGTACCTGCTGTTTCGTTCCGCCACCGGGATCGTGCACCGCGATATCTGGCTGCTTTCCTCGGTCGATCGCGGCTCGACCTTCCGGGGATCGGACATCTCCCCGTGGAATGTGGGCGCGTGCGTGATGAGCTCCGCCGCGCTCCTTTCCTCGCCCCAGGGGATGCTCGCCGCGTGGGAGACGGAAAAGCAGGTTTACTTCGGCCGTATTTCGCCCGCTACCAACAAGGTGAACGAGCAAGCCGGCGCTCCGGGCGCGGGCAATAATCGAAAGTATCCCGCGCTCGCATCGAACGCGCGCGGCGAAACCCTGCTCGTCTGGACGGAGGACATGGCCTGGAAGAAAGGCGGGTCGGCCCGATGGCAGGTTTACGATAAGGACTTCAAGCCGGTCGGCGTGCCCGGAAAAGCTGAAGGAGTTCCGGCCTGGGGCCTCGTGTCCGCATTCGCGCGTCCCGATGGCGGCTTCGCGGTGATGTTCTAAAGCTCCTGCGGACCAGCCGTGTCGCGTGTCGCGTGCCGTTCACCGAATGGCCGCAGAGCCTTGGGATAAACTGAAACAGGAGTTCAACGGGAGTGAGAACGCCGCCCTCGAACCCCACCATTATTAATGACCGGACCTCTCTTTCGCCGGCTGTTGCTGCTCGCGGTTGGCCTGATCGCGATCACCTTGTTCGCCGTCGATCGCGTCCTGGTCGGCTCGCCGGCGCGGGCGGAGGTTTTCGCCATCGCCCTCAGTTCGTCGCTGATCGCACTGTTGGTCGCGTTTTCCATTTCGCGGTCGCTCTCCCGCCGCGTCACCAAGCTGAAGCACGTGGCCGAGGGCATCCTCGACCGCCCTCATGAAGACGGCAGCGACGATCTGGGCTCGCTCGAACGTTCCATTGAAGGCGTCGCCGGGGAATTGCGCCGCCTGCTCGACCGCCTCCGTTTCGAATCGGCGCGCCGTGAGGCGATTTTATCCGGCATGGCCGAAGGCGTTCTCGCCGTCGATCCCGATCTGCGAGTCACCTTCTGCAACACCGCGTTCCTAAAAGCCATCGGATTCCGCGGCTCCTCGTTTGAAGGCCTTTCGCTGCTGGAACTGGTCCGCGACACCGGACTCCACCAGTTGTTGCGTGAAGTTCTATCGACCGGCGAATCTCAGAAGCTCCGCTTCAAACTCTCCGCCGCGTATGGTCGAACCTTTGAGGTGCAAGCGACCTCTCTCGCCATGCCCACCGGCCGCGGAGCCATCGCGATTCTCCATGACATCACCGATCTGGAGCGCCTGGAGCAGGTGCGCAAGGATTTCGTCGCCAATGTCTCTCATGAGCTGCGGACCCCTCTTGCCGGAGTCATCGGTTACGCCGACACTCTGCTTGACGGAGCGCTCGACGACCGCGCCAACAACCGGAAATTCGTCGAAATCATCCGCTCCAATGCCGTGCGTCTCAACAGCATCGCGGCCGATCTGCTGGTCCTCTCCGATCTCGAATCCGGTACTGATCCCGAGCCCGAAGTCATTTCCGTGCAGAACGTTCTCGAAGCCGCGTTGCTCACGGTGCAGACCGAGGCGCGCGAACGGGATGTGCTCCTGATCCCGGACACCATTGAAAACGTGTTCGTCAGCGGCAGCCGCCTGCGCCTCGAACAAGCCATCCTTAACCTGATCGCGAACGCGATTAAATTCAACCGCCCCGGCGGAGAGGTGCATGTCGGCGCCGCGCTCGATGACCGACATCGGGTCGCTATCGTCGTCTCCGATACCGGCGTCGGCATCCCTTCCCAGGACCTGCCCCGAATCTTTGAGCGCTTCTATCGCATCGATAGAGCACGGTCCCGTCAAGTGGGCGGGACAGGTTTGGGTCTTTCTATCGTGAAACATGTGGCGGAGCGGATGAATGGCGCAATTGAGGTGGAAAGCCAGTTGGGGCGCGGTTCCGCGTTCACCCTCCGATTGCCTGCCGTATGAGCGTCGATCCGGTTTGCGGCATGACCGTAAATCCCGAAAAATGCGCGGGATCCCATAAATATCAGGGCAGGGAATATTACTTTTGCGGCAAGGGATGCCTGGCGAAATTCTCCGCCTCGCCGCGAGCTTACTTAAAGCCAAAGCCGGTAATTGCCAAATCGGGAGCAAAATACACCTGTCCCATGCACCCCGAGATCGTTCAGGATCATCCAGGTCCCTGTCCTTTATGCGGCATGGCTCTGGAGCCGATGGCGGTTTCGCTCGACGACAAGAATCCCGAGCTGGACGACATGACACGGCGCTTCTGGGTCGCCTCGGCTCTCACCGTTCCGTTGCTCGTGTTCATAATTTGGCCCGTAAATAAATGGATCGACTGCGCCCTGGCGACTCCTGTGGTCCTGTGGGCCGGTTGGCCGATTTTCGAAAGGGCGTTCGCGTCCTTCCGGAATCGTAGTTTGAATATGTTCACGCTGATTGGTCTAGGCGTTGCCGTATCTTATATATCCAGCTTCTTCGGTCCTTCCTATTTTGAGCCGGCCGCGGTGATCGTCACCTTGGTATTGCTGGGGCAGGTGCTGGAATTGCGCGCCAGGGGTCGAACTCAGCATGCGCTCCGAGCCCTCCTGGGACTTGCCCCCAAATCTGCCCGCTTGGTGGAAGTTGATGGTTCCGAAGAGGATATTCTTGTGGAAGACGTGCTGCCCGGCGACACCTTGCGCGTCCGGCCCGGTGAAAAAATCCCAGTTGACGGCCGGATTTTGAGCGGCGCTAGCGCGGTGGATGAGTCCATGATGACCGGCGAATCCTTGCCGGTCGAAAAAACCGCCGGCGATTTGGTTATTGGCGGTACTCTTAACAAAACAGGCAGTTTTCTGTTGACGGCCGAGCACGTCGGCAGCGATACGGTGCTCGCCCGGATTGTACGCATGGTGAGTGACGCGCAGAGGTCGCGAGCGCCAATTCAACGGCTCGCTGACGTAGTCGCGGGATGGTTTGTGCCGGCGGTTTTGCTGGTATCCATAGTCACTGCTATCGTTTGGAGCTTTTATTCGCCAGCGGCGGCACTCCTGAATGCGGTAGCCGTCCTGATTATCGCCTGCCCGTGCGCCCTGGGCTTGGCAACCCCCATGTCGATCATGGTCGGCACCGGGCGCGGCGCGTCCGAAGGAGTGTTGGTCCGCAATGCCGAAGCCTTGGAAGCGCTTGAAAAGATTGACACCCTTGTTATCGATAAGACCGGGACGCTGACTGAAGGAAAGCCCCGTTTAACCTCTGTAGAAGGCAGCGAGGATATGTTGAGGTTGGCCGCCAGCCTCGAAATGGGCAGCGAGCATCCGCTGGCGAGCGCGATTGTGGAGGGAGCTCGCGAGCGCGGTTTGACTCTATCCAAAGCCGTGAATTTCCAGTCGATGCCCGGCGTCGGAGTCTCAGGGACGGTGGATGGGCGGGAAGTTCAGGTCGGGAACCAAGCCTGCTTCTCGCAAGAAACCGCGTTCTTCGCACAGCGCCAAGCGATGATTCAAGACTTGCGCGAACAAGGAGAAACCACGGTCTTTGTTGCGATAAATGGACGTTTAGACGGGTTCTTGTCGGTTTCAGATCCCGTCAAGCACAATGCGGCGGAGGCTGTAAAACGGCTGCGGGCGGAGAAAATTCGCATCGTGATGCTGACTGGCGATGACCGTACCACCGCTCAGGCTGTTGCGCGGAAACTCGGGATCGACGAAGTGGAAGCTGGAGTTTTGCCGGCGGGTAAGCGCGAAGTGATCGAGCGTTTGCAGAAGGAAGGCCGCATCGTCGCGATGGCGGGCGATGGCGTAAACGATGCTCCGGCATTGGCCGAGGCGCGGGTCGGCATCGCAATGGGCACGGGCGCGGATGTCGCAATGGAAAGCGCCGGAATCACTCTGCTGCATGGCGACCTCAATGGTATTTTGCGCGCCCTCCGTTTGAGCCGCGCGACGATGCGGAACATCCGGCAGAATCTGTTTTTCGCGTTCGTCTACAATTTGCTGGGCGTGCCGATTGCGGCGGGGGTGCTGTATCCATTTTTCGGATTGCTGCTCAGTCCGATGATCGCGAGCGCGGCGATGACGTTCAGCTCCGTGTCGGTGATCGGCAATGCGCTGCGGCTGCGGAGGGTCAAGTTGTGACGCCGGCAGGCGGAACCGCCTGCCCCACATTGCTACTTCCAGATTTGTTGGTGTTGAGTTGTGGCGCAGGCGGTTCCGCCTGCGGTTCTGCGCTCCCGTGGGTCGCGACTCTCTGAGGCGCGGAACAAATTATACTTTAAGGCGTCCATTTCACATGCGGATTCTTGCGGCTTTGCTGGGGTTGATCTTTCAGGCTCAATTTGAGGTTGCTTCGATTAAGCCCGCGGTGCCCGATGCGCGGGGGACTTATATTCGCACCACTCCGGGCGGGACGCTCACCATTAACAACATGCCGTTGAAGGAGTTGATCGTGTTCGCGTGGCGCATTCAGCCGTATCAGATCACGGGAGGTCCTCCCTGGATGGCAACGGCGCGCTGGGATGTCTCGGCGAAGCCCGAAAACAAGCCTAAAGAGGGCGAGATGCAGCAAATGATGCAAGCGATGCTGGCGGAACGGTTTCAGCTGGTGAGTCACCAAGAGACCAGGGAAATGCCGGTTTACGCACTGGTGCTGGCGCGCAAGGACGGCAAACTGGGGCCGGATTTGTCGGAAACGAAGGAATGTACGACGCCCGATCGGAATTCGCCTCCGCCCCGGCTGGAGCCGGGTCAGCCTCCTCCACGATTCTGCGGGCAGATGATGATGGGCTTGAGGATATTGACGGCGGTGAGCGTTCCGATTTCTAACCTGGTTCCGGCGCTGGCGAGGATGCTGGGGCGGACGGTGATCGATAAAACGGGGTTGACCGGGAAGTACGACATCAAGCTCGAATGGACTCCGGATGAATCGCAGATGGCGAATCTGAATCCGGAGGCGCCCCGGCCCGCCGCGTCGGACACGCTTGGACCGTCGATCTTCACCGCCCTTCAGGAACAACTCGGGCTGAAGCTCGAATCGCAAAAAGGACCGGTAGAAATTCTGGTGGTCGAGCGCGCGGAGAAGCCGTCTGAAAATTGACGACCGGGTTTTCGCGAACCCGGTGTGGTATGCGCTGCACACTACGCATCGGCATTTCGCGGTGGGCGCGGGGCTCGCGTGCCGTTACCCCGCCGATGTGGCTCCTCTGGCCGCGGTCGAGGCGCCGGGCTTAGAAGCTTTGAATGAGCTGCGGTTGCTGCTTCAACCTGGAGAATCGGTATGGCTGGTGGGCGACGATTTTCCGCAAGCGCCGGAGCTGGCGTTTGAGGGGACGCTCGAATGTCTCCAGATGATTTTGCCGGAGGACGTGCTACCGCCAGTGGCCGCAGGCAAGCTGGAACGCTTGTCCAACGCGCGGGAAATGGTGGAGCTCGCGGACGCCGAGTTTCCTGGATTTTTTCGGATCCGGACCTGCGAGATGGGGTCTTATTACGGCGTGCGTATCGGGAGCGAGTTGGTGGCGATGGGCGGCGAGAGGCTGATGTTCGACGGGTTCGCGGAGATCAGCGGGGTTTGTACACGGAAGGAATTTCGGGGCAGGGGATTCGCTTCGAATATAATCTGGCAGCTGGTGCGGGATCATCGAAGGCAGGGATTGGTTTCGTGGCTCCATGTGGGGTTCGAGAATCAACCGGCGATCGAGTTGTATTTAAGGATGGGGTTTAAGGTGCTGCGGAAGGTGATGCTGCATCGGGTAAGGCGGTCCTTATGATCGCGCATTCTTCTTGTGGGGCGGCCATTTGTGGCGGCAGCCTGCCTTCGGGCAGGCTTTTGATCTGTGGGTAAACACCTACCAGCCAAAGTCCGTCATCGAAATGTAACTGTTTTGTCACGATGCGACGATGATTCGGCCCTATAGTTGTCCCTTGTGACTCCTGGTAGAAACGAAGAACTTCAGCTTGAAATCATAGACCGGCCCTCAGGCATACAACTCATCAAACTGAGCGGACCCCTTACTCTCAGAACTTTATTCGAATTTCAGGAAGCGGCGCGGCATCATGCACATAGGCCTCTGGTGATCGACGCCGAGCGCATTCCGTATATGGATTCAGCGGGGCTGGGCGCAATGATTGGCGTGTTTGCCTCCTGCCATCGGACCGGGCAGAAGTTTGCCATCTCCAACGTGCCGGACCGGGTACAAGTGCTGTTCGAAATGACCGGTGTCAAAGGGATGCTGCCTTGTTTCGATTCGATCGAGGCAGCGGAAGCGTCTGTCACGGCGAAGTAATATCACTGTAATGCTGCGATCATGACCGGTCGCTAAGCTGAGGGCTCGTGTTTCACCAAAACCAAGTTGAGGAGCTGGGATGATCAAGAGATTGGCGTTGGTTCTCGCAATTGGACTGCCGTTAGCGATGGCGCAGAGCAGTTCCGATAACGCTTCCGAGATCGAACAATTGAAGCAGATGCTGCTCGATCAGCAGAAGCAGATTAATGAGTTGAAGGCCAAGCTGGGGATGGCCGTGAATGCGGGAGTCCCGGTGAACGCGCATCCCGCGATCGGCGAAGTTGCCAGCACCAAACCGATGGTTCCGGCCGAGCCGGCGGCGCCTCCCGTATTTACCCCTGGGGCGACCACGGCCGCGCAGACCTCTGCGCCGATGGAAACCACGTCGCCTTTGCAGTTCAAGCTCGGCGACGCCTACTTCACACCCGTCGGATTTATGGATATGACATCCGTGACCAGGTCCACCAATCCGGGATCCGGGATCGGGACGAATTTCGGAAGCATCCCTTATTCGAACACGCAAGCCGGGGCGTTGAGCGAGTCGCGAATGAGCCCGCAGAACTCGCGGATCGGGATGCGCATCGACACAGGATTCGGCGACTACAAAGTCATGGGCTATTGGGAGTCTGACTTTTTGGGGCAGATCGGAAATCCTCCTAATGGCGGCTTGGCGGTGAGCAGCAATCCTTACGTATTCCGGATGCGGCTTTACTGGGTGGACGTGATGAAGGGCAAGAACGAGTTCCTCGCGGGGCAGTCCTGGAGCCTGATGACTCCCAATCGCAGAGGCGTCTCGCCGCTGCCGGGAGACATCTTCTATTCCCAGGACGTAGACGTAAATTACCAGCTGGGCTTGACCTGGGGACGTATTCCGGGATTCCGCTATGCCTATCATGCTTCCGATAAAGTGGCGTTCGCGATGTCACTGGAAAATTCGGAGCCTTATGTAGGCGGAGGCAACGGCGGCAGCGGCGCGGTGCTGCCGGCCGCGATCTCGACCACGGCGACCACGGGCGGAACTCAAGGCTCAGTCCTCGGAGGTCAGATCAACAACGGATCCAGCGTGATCAGTTCTGCGGCGTTGATGCCGGATATTATCGCCAAACTGGCGT
This sequence comes from Bryobacterales bacterium, assembly GCA_963698105.1. Classification (GTDB taxonomy): domain Bacteria; phylum Acidobacteriota; class Terriglobia; order Bryobacterales; family Bryobacteraceae; genus Palsa-187. The sequence goes on along the minus strand of CAVOPN010000009.1, from coordinate 81,603 downwards.
TCGATCCGAGTAAGAGGTTCCACGCGGAAGTCGACGGCGTGATGATCGCAAACAAGATCGCGTTCCCGCTGGCGGGTCCCGCGTTTCCGACCAATACGAAAGTGGGCGGCGGAGGATCGGTCAACCTGGGCTTCGATTTAGCGCCGGGCTTCCGGATTCTGACCAACAATTATTACAGCGACGGCGGTGGCCGATACATTTTCGGACAGGCTCCGGATTTCATTGTCCGCGCCAACGGCACGGCGTCCCTGGTGCACTCGGCGTCCACGGTTTCGGGTTTTGAATGGACGACGAAGAAAAATCTGTTGTACATGTACTACGGCGGTGTTTACATTGCCAGGAACATGTCGCTCGATGCGAATGGAACCACCAAGATCGGGTATGGTCCGATCGCGAATGACGGGCAAAACCGCGCCATCCAGGAGTTCACGGTGGGAACCAACACGACCCTCGCGAAGAGTCCGAAGTGGGGAGCATTAAATCTGATGTTCCAATACTCGTATCTTCAACGGAATCCGTGGCTTGTGACGGGTACGTCGCCTACGAATGCGAGCCTTTCGATGGGATTTGTCAACCTCCGGTATACGTTGCCGGGGTCGGCCCCGACCATGGGGAAATGACGACAGTAATCGATTTGTAACACAAGATTGAGACAATTTAGGAGGACGAGTATGATTCGAGAACTTATTGGCATCGCCCTGTTTGCAACGCTTGCGGGGGCGCAGACTCTAATCAACGGGGCTGGGGCAACTTTCCCCTATCCTATGTATTCTAAGTGGTTTGACGCTTATCACAAGAAGGTTCCAAGCCTCAATTTCAATTATCAGTCGATCGGATCGAGCGGCGGAATCAAGCAGATCACCGAGGGGACCGTGGACTTCGGGGCGAGCGACGGGCCTATGACAGACGACCAGATCAAACAGTTTCGCGACAAGCGGGGCTGCAATATCCTCCACTTTCCCACGGTCCTGGGCGCGGACGTGCCGACCTACAATATTCCCGGAGTCAAGGAGCATCTCAATTTTACGGGGGAAGCCCTGGTGGGGATTTTCTTCGGAAAAATTACCAAGTGGAACGATCCGGAGTTGACCAAGGCCAACCCGGGGGTGAAATTGCCCGCGAACAACATCGTTGTGGTTCATCGCTCGGAGGGCAGCGGCACGACCTACGTCTGGGTGGATTATCTTTCGAAAATCAGCCCCGAGTGGAAGCAGAAGGTTGGCGTCGCCGGCTCGGTGAACTGGCCGGTCGGTCTGGGAGGAAAAGGCAACGAAGGCGTGGCGGGTCAAATCCAGCAAACACCTAACTCCATCGGCTATGTGGAGCTGATCTACGCGGTACAGAACAAGATGTCCTACGGGAACGTGAAAAACTCCGCCGGTGAGTTTGTGCAGGCGAACCTGGCAAGCGTGACGGCGGCGGCCGCCAAGGCCGCTAGAACCATGCCGGACGACTTCCGGGTTTCCATCACCAATGCGGACGGCAAGGGCGTCTATCCAATATCGAGCTTTACGTGGCTCCTCATTCCAGAGAAAATAGCCGACGCAACGAAGAAGAAAGCCATCATCGATTTCCTGAAGTGGATGTTGACCGACGGTCAGACCATGACGGAAGCGCTGGACTACGCCAGGCTCCCCAAGCCGGTAATCGATAAAGAAATGAAAGCGATCGCGAAGATCCAATAGTCCATCGTGTCCGCCACTCTCACACCGGCGATCAAGGGACGTCCTTCGGGGCGGGTGCAATCCTTTCAGCAGAGGCTTCGCGCCGGGGACGATTTGGCATTCCTGATCACGCTTGCCGCCGCTGTGACGGTGTTGGCGGTCACGGCGCTGTTGGTTTACGAGCTGTTCGTTCACTCCGCTCTCTCGCGCCACAAATTCGGCTGGGCGTTTCTGGTAACCCGGACGTGGGACCCGGTGGCGGAGCAGTTCGGCGCGTTGCCATTTATCTACGGGACGGTGGTGACGTCGGTGCTGGCGCTGCTGATCGCCATCCCTTTGGGAGTGGGCGCGGCGATTTTTCTGGCGGAGTTGGCGCCTCCAAAGATCTCCTCGGGATTAACGTTTCTGATCGAGCTTCTGGCTGCGGTACCCAGCGTAATTTTCGGCTTGCTGGGAGTTTTTGTCCTGATTCCCATACTGCACAAGCTGGAGGATCCCATCCGCTCCGTGCTGGGCTGGACCCCTCTGTTTCAAGGGCCGTTTTATGGCGTGAGTCTCCTGTCGGCGGGAGTCGTGCTGTCGCTGATGATCATTCCGTTCATCATCTCCATTTCGCGCGAAGTGATTCTGGCCGTGCCCAGCGATCAGAGGGAAGCGGCGCTGGCGCTGGGCGCGACGCGCTGGGAGTCGACCTGGGATGTGGTAGTTCCCTACGCCTATAAGGGCATCACCGGCTCGATTTTTTTATCGCTGGCGCGGGCGCTGGGCGAGACCATGGCGGTGACCATGGTGATCGGAAACGATCCGAAAATCAACACGTCGCTGTTTGCGCCGGGCTATTCCATCGCGGCCATCATCGCCAATGAGTTTGCGGAAGCGCCCGGGGAGATGTACACCAGTGCGCTCATCGAGCTGGGGCTGGTGCTGTTTGCCTTGACCATTGTGATTAACGGCGCGGCGCGGCTGCTGGTCGCGGGCGCCACCAGTAAGGCGGGCACGTAGGATGGCGGCCCGCAAACCTTCGCTTCATTTGATGCGCCGGAAGATCGTGAACGCGGTGATGCTGTCGCTGACCGGCCTTTGTACCTTTATCGCAACTGGAACGCTGCTCTATATCCTCGGGTATCTGTTCATCCATGGCGGAAAGAATTTGAGCTGGGATTTCTTCACCAAGCTCCCCGCGCCGGTGGGCGAAACAGGCGGCGGGATGGCCAATGCGATTCTGGGCAGCGCCAAGCTGCTGCTGCTCGCGACGGTCATCGGCGTTCCGATCGGATTTCTGGGCGGCGTCTATCTGGCCGAGTTCGGCGGCAATACGTTCGCCTACATTGTGCGCTATGTGACCGACCTGCTGAACGGCGTTCCCTCCATCGTCATCGGGATTTTCGCATTTACCTTAATCGTGCTGCCGCAAAAACACTTCTCGACTCTCGCGGGCGGCCTGGCGCTGAGCATCATGATGATCCCCATCGCGATCCGCAGTTCCGAGGAATTTTTGCGCGCGGTGCCGCTGGCGCTGCGCGAAGGCGCCATGGCGCTGGGCGCATCGAAATCGAAGGCGATTCTTACGGTAGTGATTCCGGCGGCGAAGAACGGCATCATGACCGGTATCATGCTGAACCTGGCGCGCGTCGCGGGTGAGACAGCTCCCCTGATCTTCACCAGCTTGGGGAATCGCTTCTGGAGTCCGGGTTGGAATCAGCCCACCGCATCGCTGCCGGTAATGATCTATACTTACGCCCTTGGCCCGTATGAGGATTGGCACCAGCAGGCCTGGGCCGCCGGTTTCGTACTATTAACTCTTGTGCTCGCGGTAAATATTGTCGCCCGCCTGATCCTTTCGCGGCAGGCGCACGTCATCAGGTGACTTCTATGCAGGCTCCGACGCCCCAACAATCGACTCAACCAAACATTGCTCCGCAGAGCCTTAACGTGACGATTCCCGCGGAAGCCAAGCCGGCCGGAGAGTCGGCGTCCAAGCTGAGCGCGACGAATCTGATCTTTCACTATGGCGCATTCAAAGCCTTGCACGGAATCTCCATGCAGGTTTACGCCAACCGGGTGACGGCCTTCATCGGACCTTCCGGATGCGGGAAATCGACGTTCCTGCGCACGCTGAACCGGATGAACGAGACCATCCGCCACAGCCGCGTGGAGGGCGAAATACTGCTCGACGGCGAAAACATTTTCAACCTCGATGTCTCAGAAGTCCGGCGCCGCGTGGGCATGGTCTTTCAGAAATCGAACCCGTTCCCCAAATCGATTTTTGAAAACATCGCCTATGGACCGCGCATCAACGGATATGAAAATCGCGCCGCCCTGCGCGAACGCGTGGAGCAGAGCCTGCGCCGCGCCGCGCTGTGGGACGAAGTCAAGGACAAGCTGAATCAATCGGCCTATTCGCTCTCCGGAGGCCAGCAGCAGAGGCTGTGCATTGCGCGCGCCCTCGCCGTGAATCCCGAAGTGCTGCTGCTCGACGAGCCTTGTTCCGCCCTCGACCCCATCGCGACCGCCAAGATCGAGGATCTGATTTTCCAGCTGAAAAACAGCTGTACCATCGTGATTGTGACCCACAATATGCAGCAGGCGGCGCGCGTGGCGGATTTCACCGGCTTCTTCCTGATGGGCAAATTGATCGAGTTCGACAACACCACGAAAATGTTCAAAAATCCCGCCATGCGGGAGACGGAAGATTACGTCACAGGGCGGTTCGGCTGATCCGAGGAGCTAAAAATTGCGCCACTTTGTCGAAGAACTAGATCAACTGAAAACCAAGCTGTTGGAGATGAGCTCGCTGGTCGAATCGGCGATTCAGCGCAGCATCAGCGCGGTCATTCAAAAAGACCGCAACGCCGCCGAAGAGGTGTTTCGCAATGAGGCCCGCATCAACGCGATTGAAGTGGAGATCGACGAGTTCGCCATCAACCTCCTGGCTCTGCACCAGCCCATGGCCGCCGATCTGCGGCTGATCGTCGCCGCGCTCAAAATCAATACCGACCTCGAGCGCATGGGCGACCTGTCGGTAAATATAGCGCAGCGCGCCATGTCGCTTATGGAAGAGCCGGTCATCAAGCCGATGATCGATATTCCCCACATCGCCGGCCTGGTGCAATCGATGGTGCGCAAAAGTCTGGACGCGTTTGTCACTCGCGACGCCGATCTCGCGCGCAGCGTGCTCGCCTCCGATGATGCGGTCGACAGCCTGCGCACGGCGTCCTATCACGAACTGGTCAGTTTCATGGAGCGCGATCCGGAGAACATCAAGGCCGCCCTCGATCTTCTCGCTATCACCCGGAATCTCGAAAGATTGGCCGACCACTCGACCAATGTCGCCGAGGATGTACTATTCCTGGTGAAGGGTATCGACGTCCGGCACCACGCGGAAGCGCGACAATAATGTTTACCGGTTTGTAATTAATCTGTAACTCACAGAACGTTACGATAGACGAGAATCATGAAGAAAATCGTATTAATCGAAGACGACGCGGATCTGTATTCTCTTATTCAATACAATCTTGAAAAAGAGGGATTCACGATGGCCGGCGCGCAGACTGGAAAGGGCGCGATCGAGCTGTGCCGGAGGGAGCGTCCGGACCTGATTATTTTGGACATTATGCTGCCGGATTCCGATGGCCTGGAAATCTGCCGTTCCATTCGCAATCATTCCGAGCTGGCGCCGGTACCGGTGATTTTTCTCACGGCCCGCGCGTCGGAAACCGACCGAATCGTCGGCCTGGAGCTGGGCGCGAACGACTACATCGTCAAACCGTTTTTCATCCGCGAGCTGATCGCGCGCATCAAGATCCACTTCCGCGGCCAGCCCCCGGCAACGAAAATCCTACGCTCCGGTGACCTGGAACTAGACCGCGCCCGCTGCCGCGTTCATTTGAACGGCACGGAGATCACTCTAACCGCGACCGAATTCCGCCTGTTGGAATTTCTAATGAGCCGCCCAGGTGTGGTCTTCAGCCGCGAGCAGCTCCTCGACGCAGTATGGGGACACGATCGCGCGGTTACGGATCGGACGGTAGACGTCTACATCCTGCGCCTGCGCCAGAAGATCGAGGCAGCGGAAGAGTCCACCTTCATCCGCAGCGTCCGCGGATTCGGCTACAGCTTCAACTCCGAAGTTCCGCAGGAGCAGTTGCAGTAACTTTCTTCATCACCTTCGCCTGCTACGGCAGCCACATGCACGGAGCGGAAGAAGGCTCGGTGGACCGAAGCCATAATCACTATGGTGGCCCGCTTGTAAAATCCAACTCCCGAAGGCTAGCGGCCGAGCGTCAATTGATGGGCAGCCCCGCGTATCAACTGGACGAACCAAAGCGCCGCGCGGTATTGGAAGCGATCGTTGACCGGTGCAATCAAGGTGACTGGAGTGTAATCGCTGTCCATATTAGAAGCAATCACGTGCATATCGTCGTGGCCGGAGAGGAACAGCCTGAGTTCATTATGACCCAGCTGAAATTCGCTGCGAGCCGACGCCTTAATCAACTCGGTTTCGACACTCGTGATTGTAAGAGGTGGGCGCGTCACGGGAGTACGCGGAGACTGTGGAATCAGGAGGCCGTTGACGACGCGGTTCGATACGTTCTTGAAGGCCAAGGCGAACCGATGGCAACCTTCCACGCTGACCCCTCCCGACGGTCGGGGCTCTGAAGGCCTCCAATTCGAATAACGTCCATACCCCAACAGCGCCACGCCGCCGACAGAGCCGCGACCACCGGGAGCGGTCAGCCCCGACGTTTTACCGGCTACAATAGAAGGTAGGAGCCACCTCCTACCCATGCAAAATCTTCGCCAGCAGCAACTATACGACGCCCTCGCCTCGCGCATTCTTATCATCGATGGCGCGATGGGGACCATGCTGCAAGCGTACAATCCCACCATCGAGGACTTCCTCGGCCTCGAAAATTGCAGCGAAATCCTAAACCGCTCCCATCCCGAATGGATTGAAGCAATCCATCGCGCCTACCTCGAAGCCGGCGCCGATATTATCGAGACCAACAGTTTTCAGGGCTCGCCGATCGTGCTGGCGGAGTTCGGCAAGGCCTCCGATACGCATGAGCTGAATGTGCTCGCCGCACAGATCGCGCGCAAAGCGGCGGATGAATTTTCGACCGCCTCGAAGCCACGCTTCGTCGCAGGGTCCATGGGACCGACCACGAAATCGATCACCCTGCGCGGCGACGTCACCATGCACGAGCTGAGTGACAGCTACTACGCACAGGCGGCGGGTTTGCTCGACGGAGGCGTGGATCTGCTGCTGGTCGAAACCGCCTTCGACACCCGCAACATCAAAGCCGCACTCCTCGCGATCCAGAAACTGGAGCGCGAACGCGGCCTCAAAATTCCAACCATGCTCTCCGGAACCGTGGAGCGTTGGGGAGCGATGCTAGCAGGCCAGCCTGTCGACGCTTTGTACGCCTCCGTGGCGAATCACGACCTCTTATCCATCGGACTCAACTGCGCGACCGGTCCCGATCTGATGACGGATCATATCCGCACGCTGGCCGAAATGTCGACCACGCGGATCTCCTGCTACCCCAACGCCGGCCTCCCGAACGAAGAAGATAAGTATCTCGAAACCCCGGAAATGCTGGCCACGCAGCTCGATAAATTTGTCGAACACGGCTGGCTGAATATCGTCGGAGGCTGCTGCGGCACCACGCCTGAGCACATCCGCGCAATAGCCCAGATGGCCGAAGGACGTGCGCCGCGCAAGGCTCCCCCGTCCTCGCATCGCGCTTATTATTCCGGTATCGAACTCGTCGAAGCGGAAGATTCAAACCGCCCCCTGATCGTCGGCGAGCGCACCAACGTCATCGGCTCGCGCCTCTTCAAGAGCATGGTCGCCGATGAAAAATGGGAAGAAGCGAGTGAGATTGCGCGCTGGCAGGTAAAGAACGGCGCCCACATCATCGACGTCTGCCTCCAATCATCGGACCGCGAGGAGATCAAGGACGTCGCTCCGTTTTATTCCAAGCTGATGCCCAAGATCAAAGTGCCGGTGATGATCGACACCACCGACGCCGCGGCCATGGAACTGGCGCTAACCTGGTGCCAGGGCAAGAGCATCATCAACTCCATCAACCTCGAGGACGGCGAGGAAAAGTTCGAGCGCGTCTGTCCCATCGCGAAGGCATACGGCGCGGCACTCGTCGTCGGCACCATCGACGAGGATAAACTGCAAGCGCAAGCGTTCACTCGCGAACGAAAATTAGCCGTCGCCGAGCGTTCCGTCAAGCTCCTCACCGAAAAATACGGCATCGCGCAAGAGGACATCATCATCGATCCCCTGGTCTTCCCCTGCGCCACCGGCGATGAAAATTACATCGGAGGCGCCGTCGAAACCATCGAAGCGATCCGCCTCATCAAGGAAAAAATTCCTTACGTCAAGACGATTTTAGGCGTCTCGAATATCAGCTTCGGCCTCCCCGCCGAGGCCCGCGAAGTCGTCAATTCGGTGTTCCTCTATTACTCGACCAAGGCCGGACTCGACCTGGCGATCGTGAACGCCCAGAAGCTCGAACGCTTCGCGTCCATCCCCGTCGAGGAGCGCCGCCTCGCCGAAAGTCTGCTGTTCAACACGCCCCCTCCGGAAATTCACGCGCCCGAGGACTGGCGTGAACAATCGCCCGAGCAGCGCGCCGCGATCAATCAGTTTCACATCGCAGCCGTCGCCGAGCATTTTCGAAAAGCCGTCAAAAAGGTCAAGAAAACCGCCGCCGAAATCCCTCTCGACGAACGCCTCGCGAACTATATCATCGAGGGCACCAAGGACGGTCTGATCCCCGATCTCGACCGTAAACGCGAGGAGGGCGCCGGCGCGCTCGCGATCATCAACGGACCTCTCATGACCGGCATGACCGAGGTCGGGCGCTTGTTCAACAACAACGAGCTGATCGTCGCCGAGGTCCTGCAATCGGCCGAGGCGATGAAGGCCGCCGTGAATCACCTCGAGCAGTTCATGGAGAAGACCGAATCTTCGACGCGCGGGAAAATCGTCCTCGCGACCGTCAAAGGCGACGTGCACGACATCGGCAAGAACCTGGTCGAAATTATTCTGTCAAACAACGGCTACCGGGTCATCAACCTCGGCATAAAGGTTCCTCCGGAGGATCTGATCCGCGCCTGGCGCGAGCATAAACCGGACGCGATCGGCCTTTCCGGACTGCTCGTGAAAAGCGCCCATCAGATGGTCACCACGGCCACCGATTTCAAAGATCACGGAGTCGAAGTCCCCCTCCTCGTCGGCGGCGCCGCGCTTTCCGAACGCTTCACATCACCCGCATCGGACCCGCCTATTCCTCGCCGACTTCTACGCGAAAGACGCCATGACCGGCCTCAGCATCATGAATGAGCTGATGGATCCGGCCACGCGAGAGGTCGCCATCAGCACGCATATCTTTACCACCGCGCCTCCTCTGCCGGTCGAAGCCGCGCCCGTGATCAACACCGCGACCACGCGCAGTCCCAAGGTGCGCATCGACATTCCGATTCCCGCCGCGCCCTATCTCGACCGTCGCGTGCGCGAAGTGCCCAACCTGACCGAGCTGTGGAGCTACATGAATCCCTACATGCTCTACGGACGTCATCTGGGCTTCAAAGGAAATTTCGAAAAGTTGCTGGCCGATCGCGATCCCAAGGCGCTCGAACTATTCGCCGACGTCGAAAAGGTAAAGCAGGAAGCCCGAAACTCCTGAAATCCGCGCCGTGTGGCGCCTCTTTGAAGCGGAGCGCGACGGCAACTCGATCCATCTTTTCGAACCCGGCTGTCCGAATCCGCGCCATACTTTCAAGTTCGGGAGACAGCCAAAATTTGACGGCCTCTGCCTCAGCGATTATATTCTCGATCCCATTGACGGGCGGCGGGATCATCTCGGGATGTTCGTCGTCACGGCCGGCGAAGGCGTGCGCGCTCGTTCGGAGGAAGCCAAAGATCGCGGCGAGTTTTTCATGGCCCACGCGCTGCAAGCCCTGGCGATTGAAACCGCCGAAGGATGCGCGGAGTGGCTTCATCGCCGCATGCGCGAAGATTGGGGATTTCCCGATCCTCCCACCATGACCATGCAGGAGCGATTCACGTCGCGTTATCGCGGCAAGCGCTACAGCTTCGGCTATCCCGCGTGTCCGAATCTCGACGATCAGCAGGGCATGTGGAAGCTCCTCAACCCCGATGAAATCGGCGTGCGTCTGACTGAGGGCATGATGATGGATCCCGAAGCCAGCGTCAGCGCGCTGGTGTTTCATCATCCCGATTGCGCCTATTTCACGGCCTCCGACGCGGTGGAATAGCAGATGCTCAACTGGCTGTTTTCCGACCCTCTTCCCCTCGGCTCGAAAGCTCCCGATTTCACTCTGCCCGACGACCAAGGCAACCAGGTCTCCCTAAAGTCCCTCCGCGGAAAGAATGTGGTCCTGATCTTTTACCCCCGCGATGAAACGTCGGTCTGCACGCAGCAATTATGCGAATTCCGCGACCGCTGGGCGGACGTCGAAGCGAAAAATGCCGTAGTATTCGGCGTCAACCCGCAGGATGCTTCGAGCCACGCGAAATTCCGCGAACATCAGCGGTATCCCTTCCCTCTGCTCACCGACCGGGGACAGAAAGTGGGCGAGCTCTATCACGCCCGCGGCCTCATCGTGAAGAGGACAGTCTATTTGATCGGCCCCGACGGCACAATCCGCTACGGCAAGCGCGGAAAACCAGACCCATCCGAAGTCCTGTCATCGATCGCGTAGGGACACTCGTGTTCTGGATGCGCCTCACCGCACCGATAGCGATGAAAACTGCGGCAAGGCGCCCAGCCCTCCCGCGCAGGGTAGGACAGGTCCCCGACCTGCCCTCTTAAAAAGCCGACCATCGGGGCAGTCAGCCTGATGTTTTCGAGAGTGTCGATGTCAATGACGTGCGCCACGGTACCACGTTCAACCGAGCCCGACCACAGGGAGCGGTTGTCGACGTCATTGCAGCGGCAGTACCACCATCGTGCTGGGTTTATTATTTACCATCACGACCAGATTCACAGTAGTTCCCGAAGGAATATCGTCGGTGATCTTCATCTGTACCAGCGTCATCCCCACCATCCCCGGCGCCGCACCCGCGAAATCCGGAGCTTTGACCACCGGACCCACGTTCAGCATCACCGCATCGGAAAGGCTCACTGCCGGCGTTGCCGGAACGAAGAAGCCGTCGACGACGGTGGTCGCGTAAGGACCGAAACCGGTCCCATAAAGCGAGATCGTTTCCCCGTGAATCGCCGGACTGTCGAACGTCACCATGGTGCCGTCCTGATGCAGCGCCAGCACTAGCGGCTGCTGCTGCGCGTTGGTCTGCGTGAATACGCCCGGCGCATCGCGCGAAACCGTTAGCTGGCCGGATACATCGGGCTGCCCCGTCTGCTGTACCAGCAGCGTGTAATTGCCGTCCGCCAGCTCACTCGGCAGTTGGGCGTTGATCTGCGCGGGCGAAACGAACAGCAGCGGCAGAATATAATTTCCGATGGTCACGGTAACGTTGCCCAGCGTCTGGGGCAGGGGATTGGTCGCCGCCACCTGCAACGCCGGCGCAAGACTATTGCCGTAAATCGAAATCACGGACCCGGGCGACATCGTCCCATCGGGCGTCGCACCCGCCGCGCTCATAATCCCCGCCGGAGCGATGAATGGAACCGCCGCGGTGTTCGCCGTAATCGCGTGAGGACCGTTCATGGTCAAATATCCGGTCGTATAGGTGCCCGAAAAATCGCCGGACCACTTGATGAATTTGAACCCGTTGGCCGGAACCACGCTGACAGTCACTTGCGTTCCGTTCACGAAGAAGCCGTCGGGCGATGCCGGACTGTATACGAACGACGCCGATCCCGAAGGACTCGCTGTCGCGACCAGCGCCCATTCCGATTGATAATTAGCGGAAAGCGTCTGTGAGTTCTGATTGAACACCACCGTTCGCGTCGCGGCCGTGGATCCATCCGACCAGGAGCTGAAGTTGATTCGCGAAACCGAGCTCGATGAAATGGCCGAAGGCGGGATCACCTGCATCGAGTATCCCGACGCGCGATTGGTGACGCACGGCGTCACGCAGGGCGCTCCATCGACGGTGAATTGCAGCCCCTGCGGCGAGCTGTTGATGGTCACCTGCGGCTGTTGCGTGAAAGTCGCCATCAGGGCCACGTTAGTAGTGGTGGTGGGCATGGTCAGAGTCTGCGTCGCGGCTCCGCCGTTGGACCAGCTTACGAACGTCCAGGTACGGCCCTGCGCGTCTACCTGTGTGGCGGGCGCGCTGATGGTATGGGTTTCCCCTTGCCCCCATACGAAGTTGTAGCCCTGCCAGTTGGTTCGTCCATCCACGCTCAGTTGCAGCCCCGGCTGACTCGTCGACAGGGTCACTTTCACTCCCGGTACGAACGACGCCGTGACGGTGGCCGCCACGTTGGTGGCGTTGTCCGGAATATAGGTCCCGTTTTGACCGGTTCCGTTCGTGAATCCTTCAAAAACCCAATAATTTCCGGTCGAGTCGGTTTGCGGCGTGTTGGCGCCGATCGAATGCGTACTGCCCGGCAGGAAATCGAAATCGCCCATGCACAAAGCCGGAAATCCCGGCGGCGGTGAAGGAGGCAGCTGATTATAAGCCGGATTACACGTCGCCCCGTTCGCCGAAGGAACCAGAGGCGTAGGCGCGGTCGCACGATCCACCAGCACGTTCAGCCCCGGAGGATTGGTCATGAAGTGGACCCGTTTCGCGATCGAAAAAAGCGGTTGAAACGTGCTGGGTCCGGTTACGGTGTAGGTGGCCGTTTGACCCACGAAGTTGTTATTGATCTGCCATCCATAAAACACCCAGCCCGGGGCCGGCCATTGAACCAACGTAATCGCTCCAGCGGGAACAAAAAGGCTGGTGGTCGCCACGATGCAGGTGCCGTTGAAAGTGACGGCTCCGTCCACGAATCCGGTCGCCAGAGGGTTGCCCACTACATTGGCGCAGGTGGCCGTCGGACTGTTGGCGGGGAACAGCACGGTGGCGAGAAAATTCTCACTCAAGGTGGCGATCACCGAAGGAATGTTCGGGGATGCGGTAAAAGTAATGTTCTGGGACCCGCTGTTCAGCGTCACTCCTCCGGCGGTCCAGCCCCCGAAGATGAACTGCGTCAGCCCGTCGTTTGAGAGCTGATAAGGCAGGGTGGTGCCGTTCGGACCTTCGGTATAGGGAAACTGGATAATATGTTTACTGCCCGCCGGCCATAGGAACACCTGCGTCTGGAGATAGGAGATCCCGTCGACGGAAAATGCCGCGCCAATAGGCACGGTGCCCACCTGAACGCTGCTGACATTCTGCCCCCACGCCCCTCCAAAGGAGATCACGGTAAGTAAAATAAGCCACTTAACTCGATTCATACGGCTGAACTGCCTCCATCGAATCCCACGTCATAGAACTAGGGGACACATAGTCCCATTTGGGTAATCGGCAAGGATGGGAGGAAGCTTTAGCGGCGGCTCGCGATATCGGCCTTGAAATAGTTCTCGCCCCGCAGAGGAGCCCCAGCGAGGCGCCGCAGCATCGCAATCTGCCCGACATGCGTCAGCGCATCGGCCACCGGACCCTGAAAAAGCTTGTCGATCGGAGCCTGGAGAGGAGCGTCGCTAGCGATATAATCATCCAAAGCGCGCACCCCGGTAAAAAACCGTTCGACGTCCTGGTCCCACGCTTGCGGAGCGCTATCATGCCACACGTGCTTTTCCTTAGCCATGATCAGCGCCCAGTCGAGCAGATCGCCGATATGCGCCAGAATCTCACCGGCGGTGCGTCCGCCATCGCCGATGCGAAATTCGGAAAAGTTTTCAGGCACGCCGCGGAACGCCTTCCCCCCGCGATAAGCTAGCGTGGCAAGAGTATGCCGAAACAGTTCGTCAGCGGATTCGGTGGACATTCTATCCAAAATAACTCAAAAAACCTGCGAAAAGTGGGGACTCGAAAGCAGCATTGCCTGCCGCCCCCCCGTGGACACAGCGGGCTTTCCCAACTTTTCGCCCCGGCCACCCAGCTATCTTGTGGTAACTAGCGCGAAGCCAGTTCCACCGGCACCAAAGGCTGCGTGGTTTCCAGCTCTTTGAAATCGTCGTTCTCAGACCCGGCCTCGTGGTACTCCGCGTCCGCGTTGACCTGCCACAAGTCGTAATGGCCCCCGAGAACGTTCCTCGCCGCCAGGACGCCGGTCAGCATCGAATGATCCTGGTTGTTATAGCGATGCATTCCGTTTCTTCCCACAAGTTGCAGATTCGGAACCAATTTTAGGAACTCTCGAATCGCAGCAACTCCTCGCGGATACGCTTCATCATAAACCGGATACGCCTTCGGAACCCGCACCACAGTCCCGTCAACCACTTGGTTCGCGTCGATCAGCCCCAGCTTCGCGGTCTCGCGAATGCCGAGCGCGACCAGCTCCTCGTCCTTCATGTTCCAAAGGTTATCCCCTTCAAAACAAAAGTATTCGAGGCCCAGGCACGTCATATCCTGATCCGGAACCATCTCCGGACTCCAGTTCTTATAATTCTGAATGCGCCCGACCTTCACCGTCGAATCGTGCACATAAATCCAGTTGTCCGGGAACAGCGTTTTCGACTTGACCACCAGCGCGACGGTCAGAAAATCGCGATAGTGAAAGTCGTCCGCAGCCTCGCCGGTTGACCGCGGAGGCGCCGGGTCCAGACAGCGGATCAGGTCCCTGATCGGCATGCTGCTGATCACCTTGTCCGTGCGATAAAATTTCCCGCCCGCCTGGACGCCCGTCACGCCGCCCGGCTCCCAGAAAATTTTCTCGACCGGCGCCTCGAAATCAACCTGCGACCCGCGCTGCTCAACGATCGCCCTCGCCTTATCCCACATCATCCCCGGCCCTTTCCGTGGATAGTGAAACTTATCGATTAAGGTGGTGTGCGTGGTCGATTTCTTGGACTGAAACGCGTTCACCACCGCCGACCACAGCGACAGCCCCTTGATCCTCTGCGCGCCCCATTCCGCGCTCAATTTCTTGCACGGAATGCCCCACACCTTCTCGGTATACGACTCGAAAAATATCTTAAACAACCGCTTTCCGAAGCGGTTGGAAACCCAGGTCGCGAAATCGTCCTCCGGGTTCGTCGGAAAAATCTGTGAGTATAAAAAGCTCAGCCCGCACCGCGCCGATTCGATCAGGCCGAGTCCGCGGAGGGCATTCATCGGCTCCAGGGGATACGCGAAAAACGTATTTTTATAGAAAATCCGCGACATGCGCGGCCGGCTTAGAAAATCCTCGCCCAGGATCTGCTCCCACATTTTGCGCACCAGCTTCACCTTGGTGAAGAACCGGTGGCCTCCGATATCGAACAAATACCCTTTGTATTCGACGGTCCGGGAGATCCCCCCCACCACCTTGCTGGCCTCCAGCACGATGGATTTGACGCCCGCATTCGACAGTTCGTAAGCCGCGCTCAGTCCAGCCGGCCCCCCGCCGATGATCACTACCGGATTCTGTTGTCTGGCAAGCGCTACGAGAGATTCCTGCACAAGTGTCCCTAAGGACACATCGGAGTGTCGGCATCCGATCTTTAGCGGGCCGACTGGCGATATTTCGCAGGCGTCAACCCGATCTGCCTCCGGAATGTCGCCGAAAAGTGGCTTTGATCGGAGAATCCGCAGGTCATGGCGATCTCCGCCAGAGGGATCAGGGTGCCGGAAACCAGCTGGCAGGCATGCTCGATGCGCTTGCGGCGCAGGAATTCGCCGACGGTGGTCGAGAAATAGCGGCGAAACTCGCGCGACAGATGCACACGATGGACGCCGGCAGCCGCCGCGATCTCCGCCAAACTTACCTGGCGCAGAAAATTGGCTTCCAGATATTCCCGGGCGATGTGCAGCCAGCGCGGAATGATCGCCACGCGATCGGCCCCCGAATGCCTTGCGCCCTCCGCCAGCATTTCGAGCAAAATTCCTTCGAGCGATACGAGCGCGAGGCCGTCGCCCTGACGGAACTCGTGATACAGCCTCTGCGCCAGCCAGGTGGACGCGATCCCTTGAATCTCTCCGGGCTGATCGAGCGCCTTGGTGTGCTCCTCGACCCGCTTCAGAGCTTCCGCCTCGACCTCCACAATCAGGCAGTGCGACCCTTCGTCGAAGACGTTGGCGTGAGTCTGCTCCGGGGGCAGATAGCGCAGCACTCTGGGCGCGCAGATCACGGTGTTCGAATTTCCATAAGTCTCGGCGTAAGGTCCGGCCAGAACGTAGCTGAGGTACGCGTGCTCATGGCGATGGCCGGCCAGTTCGAGGCCCGCCGGGTAATGATTCTCGACCACTTGAAATCCCGGAACCCGGCGCGTGGCCACGACAGTACCGGATGTGTCCGCGCAGGGACAGTTTTCTCCATGGTGCAGGTGAGGGTAGGTTTCAGTGCGGACGGCTTTAGGGTTCATTTGGGTTGGTACGGACCTCTTCTCAAAGGATCGCGCGAACTTGCGAAATCTTAACCTGAATCTTGTAAATTATGATAAAACGTCACACCGATGCGATTGAAATCATTCTATCCGATTCTGGACACCGAAGCCGTAACGCGCCGGGGCATCGACGCGGTGATGGCCGCGGAGCAGATTCTGAAAGCCGGAGCGGGGCTGCTGCAATTCCGCCACAAAGGTTTTTTTTCGAGAGCAGTTTTTTTTCAGGCGCGCCAAATCGCAGAAATGTGCCGGGAAGCCGGTGCGCAGTTCGTCATGAACGACCGCGCCGATATTGCGCGATTGCTGGACGCCGCGCTGCATTTGGGCCAGGACGATCTTTCTCCGAGGGATGCGCGGCTGGTTTTGAAGGAGAGTGCCGCGATCGGTTTTTCGACCCACAACGAAATCCAGTTCCGCGCGGCGGAGGATCTGCCGGTGGATTATCTGGCGTTCGGACCGATCTTCGGAACGTCGTCCAAGCTCAATCCCGATCCGGTGGCGGGCCTCGACGAGTTGCGGCGGCTGAGGCCTTTGACGGGCCGGCCGGTGGTGGCGATCGGTGGGATCACTCGCGAAAATGCGCGCGCCGTGATCGAAGCCGGGGCGGATTCGGTGGCCGTGATCGGGGATTTGTTTCCGAAAGACGGGAATATTCGAGACCGGGTCGAAGAATGGATTTCGCTGGTGACTGGAGTACAGTCGATTTTGGACGCCGGCGTTAGAATAACGGAAATCTAACGCCAGTGATTCCGGACTCATGACTTTGATCGGCATACCTGTAGTGAGTTTAGAACTGCGGTTTTGTTGGCGCGATCGGTGAATACGCTATGTGGTTGATTTTTATCGAGCTGTCATTCCACCTGGGAAGGTCCTGCGAGGTGGGAGGCACTCTTTAAGACGAAGTTTCGATGGCAGCGCATGGTGCCGCCCCACACTGTTGAAGACATGGGAGCTGACCGCTCCCGATGGTCGCGGCTCCTTAACGAGGTTTTTGGGGGGATGTGCGGGCAGGCTGCATTGCCTCTTGACGCGTGGATGTTTTCGTACTAATTTATTAGTATGCGTTCGCCGAAACCGACATTGACCGAGCAGGAACTGGAGATCATGAAGGTGGTGTGGCAACTGGAAACAGCCACCGTCCGGCAGGTGTATGAGAAGATGCTGGAACATCGGCGCATCGCTTACACGACTGTCATGACCATGATGAACATCCTCGAGCAGAAGGGTTATCTAAAAAAGAAACAGGACGACCGGGCGTACGTTTACCGGCCCAGCCAACCTAAGCAGCAGGTCATCCGGTCGATGGTGCGGGAGTTCGTGAACCGGGTTTTCAACGGCTCGGCCGAGCCTCTACTGGTCCATCTGGTCGAGGATCAGCACCTCGATGCGAAGGACCTGGAAGAGATTCGCAAGACGATTCGAAAGGATGCGAAGTCATGAGCGCGTCGCTGTTGCTGGATAATCTTTTCGCGTGGTCGGCGCAGGTTGCGGTGCTGGTCGCGTTGGGCGCTCTGGCCGCGACGACGCTCGCGCATCCGCGGGCACGGTTGCTATTTTGGCAGGGCATTCTGGCGATGATGCTGCTGCTTCCGGCGCTCGAACCCTGGCAGCGGCCGCTGGCCGAGGATGTGGGAACGGTCGCGATTGCGGCCAGTGCTCAACCCGTCATGCTGGTACATCAGTCGGCGTTTCGATTTTCTTGGAAGCGCGAGTATTTTCTCCTCTTGCTCGGGGCCGGCGCGGCGTTGAGATTTCTATGGATCGGGGCGGGGTTGGTGCGTCTGCGCCGCCATCGTCTGGATGCGCGGATGCTGACCATTCCTCCGGTGCGATTTTCGAATCCGCGGGTACGCTGGTTTATATCCTCGACCGTCGGCGGGCCGGTGACGTTCGGATTTTTAAACCCGTCGATTTTACTCCCCTCGCGTGTCGCGGAGCTGCCGGATGACTTGCGGGAGGCGATCGCGCATCATGAGCTTGCCCACGTCAGGCGGCGGGACTGGCTGTTCGTGCTGGCCGAGGAAGCAATTCGCAGCCTGCTGTGGTTTCATCCGGCGATCTGGTTCGTACTGAGCCGGATTCAGCTGGCTCGGGAACAGGTGGTGGATGCGGAAGTGGTTGGGCTGACCTGCGACCGGGAACGATACCTCGACGCGCTGGTCGCGGTGGCTGCGCAAAGACTGTTGCCGGATGTGGCTCCGGCGCCATTATTTCTGAAGAAACGCCAGCTCGTGGTGCGAGTGGCGGCTGTGATGAAGGAGGCCCGTATGTCGAAACCCCGGACGTTCCTGAGTTATACGACTGTCTGCTCGGCCGTGGTGATCGCGGTCCGCCTGGCGGTTTGGATGTTCCCGATGCAGGCTCCGGGGCAGAGCCCTTCCAGGGCTTCTATTGTTGCCGATGGGCCTGGAATTGTGGTCGAGCCGGGTGCGAAGGTGCTGCACCGGTCGCCGGTGTTTTATCCATCGGGCGTGACGACGGCGGGCACGGTTGTGGTCGAAAGCACGGTGAACGCGAAGGGAGAAGTTACCGACGCGCATGTGATTAGTGGACCGGAGGAGCTGCGGAACGCGGCTTTGTCGAGCGTTCTGAACTGGCATTTTTCACCGGATGGAGGGCTGCCGCCGACAGTGCAGAGTGTAGTGCGGTTCGAGACCGCGCCGCAAGCAGCGCTCCGGCCAGCCGCCGTCACAGCAGTCGCGCGATCGCTCGCAACCAGGCCGTCCCTCAAGTCAATCGACACCAGCAGTTTGTCGGACGAACTCGCAGAAAAGGTGAACGCGAGCCTTCCTGTCCGCATAGGCGATCAGTTTGGGGCCGAACAATTCCGTCAGGTGGAAGCCGCCGTGGCCGCAGTGGATCAGCACTTATTTTCCAGCGCTCAACTTGACCATGGTGACGCGGTTCTTACGATCAGGCTTCGGCCGCAATCGAAGGCGGCGTTACAGACTGAATTGCAGCAGATGGCTCAGGACATGATTAAATCCGAGTTGTCTCGGGCGTCGAATCCCGAATACTCTTCCGCCGCCCCTCCCACCCCGCAGAGGATCCGCGTTGGCGGCAATGTGCAGGCGGCGAATCTGATCAAGAAAGTCACTCCTCTTTATCCGCCGGACGCCAAGGCGGCTCGTATTCAGGGACAGGTCCGGTTCACCGCGACCATCGGAAAAGACGGCGGCATCCTCAGTCTGGAGCTCGTTTCCGGTCATCCGCTGCTGGTCGAATCGGCGCGGGAGGCGGTGGCGCAGTGGCAGTATCAGCCGACTTTGCTGAACGGAAACCCGGTGGAAGTGATCACGCAAATCGACGTGAACTATACGCTCTCGCAGTAAGAACATTCTGACGCGTAAATGTTTTAGAAACCATTTGACAAGCCGCGTTCGCGGGCATATTATGAAGGCATCACTGAAAAAGGAGGTGGTCCAGTCGAATGATATCTGGTAGTAATCACTCAACTCTAACTACGCGTGAGGTGGCCGACTCTTAGTCGTTCACGCTCTAACTGTTCAGGTTTCGTTCAGTGACGAGGCCGCTGCTCCTGTGGACCGGCCCTCTCGCGCGAAAACGAGTCTGAAATTCCCAAAAAGCCCCGTCCGGCCAGGTTTCTGCGCCGCCAACGGGGCTTTTGGCATCCTATGTGTTAGAATTAAATTTCCAAGGACATTATTATGAAAGCCGGAATCCACCCCGCCTACGAAGAAATCACTGTGACCTGCGCTTGCGGGCATAAGTTCCAGACCCGTTCCGCGCACAAAGGCGACATGCGCGTAGAAATCTGCTCCAACTGCCACCCGTTCTTTACCGGTAAGCAGAAGCTGATCGACACGGAAGGCCGCGTCGACCGCTTCCAGAAGAAGTATCAGAAGGTAAAGGACGCCGCGGAAGCCAAGAAGGTGGCGGATGACGCGAAGAAGAAGGAAGCGTTGATGCAGCCGGTGATCCGGGCTTAAGAGGGTTTCGCAGGGCGGAACCGCCTGCGCCACTGCCAGCCTGCGCTAAAGGCCGGGACCCCGGTTTGGATTTCTTTGCTTTTCCCGCCCGTCGCGCTCCTGCAGCATTTTTTCGTATTCGACCGCCTGTTCGGGAGACAGGACGGAGCGCACTTTGTCCCGTTGATCTTTGGTGATCGCGTCTATCTGAGGCCGGTATTTCTCGTGGACGTCGTTGACCCTGGATCTGCTCTCGTCGTAAATGGAGTTGATCCTCGAAACCTGCTGGTCGGTCAGCTTCATCCTGGCTTTCATTTCCGCCAGCGTCTTTTTGCGGACCTCTTCCGGTCTCGGCCTCTGCCGCGATTCGGCGCCGCTCTGCACGCTGGTCACGGAATACAGCGAGTGGCCGAATACTCCTAAAACCACGCCACTCGCAAAGATCAGCCCTACGTAGAGGGCGATCGTCAGCCGGGACAATTTCACCGAACGCCGCCCGTGAGCATCTGAATGTAATCGGTGGAGGAATGCTCGGAAAGCAGCGCTTCCACGTAACTCGCGTTGGCCGCGGGATCGGCCTCGAGCCTGGGAATCAGCACCGCGCCGATCAATACCGCCGCCGCCACGGTCGCCATCACGCAAACCTGCGCCCAGTGGCGGAATACGGACACGGTTTGGGCGCGGCGCGCTTCAATACGCTTCCACATACCGGGCATAAAGTCCGCGCCCGGCTCCGGGTCGGGACACGCCAGACGGTATTCCGCGAACAGCCGGTCGAGTTTGTCACCATTTTCCATGCGATCCATTTTATACCTCCGCCTACTCCGTGTCATCGGCAGTGCTGAAGCCGGCTTTAGAGACCGCTTCGCTATTTTCCTTTGCCCCGAAGGCTTTCAGCACCCTCTGCCGCGCCCGGAACAAGCGAACCTTCAGCGCATTCTCATTAACACTATAAATCTTCTCAAGTTCCTTTAAAGTGAGCCCTTCTACCTCTTTTAATGTCAGCAGAATCCGGTCTTCCTCTGAAACCTGGCCCAGCAGGGATTCGGCCAGCTCCCGTATCTTAAGACGACGCTGTTCCTCATCGCGGCGTTTCCCTCCGGCGGCGGCGTCCGCCAACATCACCTGCTGCTCACTCAGATCCGACATGCGGCTCTCCTGCCGCCGGCGCTGCCGTCTCAAATAGTCATACGCGGCATTGACCGTCAAACGGTACAGCCACGGCTCAAAAACTTCGGGCGTCCGCAGCTGGTCCAATGAATAATACAGCCGCAGAAAAACTTCCTGCCCCACATCCTCCACATCCTCAGGCCTCCCGATGGTGCGGGAAATGGTCCCGAGGATCCGTTTCCGGTAGGCTTGCACAATCTGATTGAACGCGCTGTCGTCGCCGCTTCGAGCCCGTTCGATGAGCTCGAATTCAACCAGCATATTCAACCAGACCGGCAACGAAACTGCTGCCCACCGCCTGTCTAGCAGTAGTCAAATCCCAATCTGTCCAATGAAAAAGGCGCACCGGCTCACTGCTAGGTTACAACAAAAGGCGCGAACGGACGACCCCATTCGCGCCCCGCCGCTTAAGCAGCCCCGGCCAGGCGCGAGCTTCGCAAATGCCGTTGCGACTCCGGTTTCACCTTTTTGCAGGCAGGAAGTTCGTAGATCAAGTATTTCTCCAGACTCAGAATCAGCTCGTCGAGAGCCGCCTTCCGGAGCCTGAGATAAGCCAGCCTAGCCTGGATAGCACCAGGAGCTTCGGGGGAGTAGCTAGTCATGGGCCTCAACATTTACAGTACTAGAACGTACCAGGCAATACCCTCATATGAGGGTTTGTGCAACCTAGCTCTAATTTAAGTTGTTCAGAATGAGTGCTAAAATGGAAGAATCCATGGATTTTCTCGCAGGCCTGAACCCCCGCCAGCGCGAGGCGGTGGAGCATGCCGAAGGCCCTCTGCTCGTCCTTGCCGGCGCGGGAAGCGGTAAAACACGCGTCATCACCCACCGAATGGCTCATCTGATCAGCGCTCATAAGGTGCCGGGATGGGCTATTTTAGCGGTCACGTTCACCAATAAAGCGGCGGGGGAAATGCGTGAGCGGGTGCAATCGCTGGTCGCGGGTCTGGGTTCGGAGAGCCTGCCGACGGTGGCTACTTTTCACTCGTTTTGCGTGCGTCTGCTGCGCCGGGAGGGGGCTCCTCTGGCTCAAATCCGGCCCGGCTTCACGACGCAGTTCACGATTTACGACGACGACGACCAGATCAGCATGCTGAAAGGTATCTATAAATCGCTGGGCCTGGACGACAAGTTCATGGCGTATCGCGCGGCGCTATCGAGGATCAGCGGCGCCAAAAGCATCAAACAGACGCCGGAGGAGCTGGAGCGCGACGCGGCGGACCCGGTTTCGAAGCGCTTCGCTGTGGTTTATGAACGCTACCAGGCGAAATTGCGGGAGTCGAACGCGATGGATTTCGACGATCTGCTGCTCGAAGCGGTTCGTTTATTGCAGCACGATACGCCGACGCGGGAGAAATTGAACCGCCGCTACGAATTTGTGATGGTGGATGAATATCAGGACACCAATCGGAGCCAGTACGAGCTGATGCGGCTGCTGACGGCCGAGCGCGGGAATATCGCTGTGGTGGGCGATGAGGATCAGTCGATTTACGGTTGGCGAGGGGCGAACATTCGCAACATTCTCGACTTTGAGCGCGATTTTCCGGGTGCGTCGATTATTCGGCTGGAGCAGAATTACCGGTCGACCAAGAATATTCTCGAAGCGGCAAGCGCGGTGGTCGCGAACAATACGGAGCGGATCGGGAAATGGCTGTGGACCGAGGCGGAAGCGGGACCGAAAATTTCGTTGTACGAGGCCCCGGATTCGGAAAATGAGGCGCTGTGGATCGCCGATAAAGTGGAGGATTCGCTGCGGCAGAATCCGAAGGATCGTGTCGCGATTCTCTACCGGACCAATTCACAGTCGCGGCAGATTGAGGAGGCGCTGCGGCGCTACGGGCGTAAGTACATCGTCGTCGGCGGGTTCAGTTTTTATCAGCGCGCCGAGGTGAAGGACATTCTCGCGTATCTGAAAATTCTGGTGAGTCCGCACGATTCGATCAGCCTGCTGCGGATCATCAACACGCCGGCGCGGGGAATCGGGCGGACTACGATCGAGCAGATCGAGCAGTACGCCCTGCAACGAAATCTGGCGTTGTGGACTGCGCTCGGTCAGATGCTTCAGGAGCGGGTTTTTCCGGGCGCGCGGAAGCTGCGCTATCGGCGTTTCATCGAATG
The DNA here is from genome assembly GCA_963698105.1 of Bryobacterales bacterium. GTDB lineage: Bacteria > Acidobacteriota > Terriglobia > Bryobacterales > Bryobacteraceae > Palsa-187. Next base: position 58,253 of record CAVOPN010000009.1, on the reverse strand, counting down.
ATCAGCGAGCTTGCTTCGCAGGTGGACACTCGGCCGATCGCCGATACTTTGCGCGACGTGATGGAGCGGACCGGGTATCGCAAGATGCTGGACGAGGAGAACACCGAAGAGGCAAAGAGCCGGCTCGCGAATTTGGACGAGCTTCTGAACGCGGCGGTCGATGCGGGCGAGAGAGGCGAAAGCATCCGCGATTTTCTGGACCATGCCGCGCTGGTATCGGATGCCGATTCAAATGACGGACGCGCTCCGGTATCGCTGCTGACGATGCATAACGCGAAGGGGCTGGAATTTCCGGTGGTGTTTATCGCGGGTTTGGAAGAAGGTCTGTTCCCGCACAGCCGCTCGTTAAATACGGACAGCGCGATGGAGGAGGAGCGGCGCCTCTGTTATGTGGGCATGACGCGGGCCGAGAAGAAGCTGCATCTCACCTGGGCGCGGTACAGGCGGCGGTTCGGAGGAGGGCAGCCGGAGCCGTCGATTCGTTCGCGCTTCCTCAAAGAGGTGCCGCCGGGACTGCTCGAAAGCGTGCGGTCCATGCAGGGGATGGATCTTTTTGCGGAGCGTAACGAGGTCCGCGAAAGTGCCCGGCGAAACCTTTATACTGGGAAGACTTACAATTCGGTTGAGAACATCAAGCAGTTCTTTTCCGAAAAGGGGATGCCGGTTCCGCAGGGGCTTGCAGGCACAGTTCCGAAGCCCGCGCCGGTGGTACCAAGCGCGCCTGCGCCGGTAGTCAAGAAAGCAGCAAAGAAGTTCGGACCCGGGTCCGTGATCGAGCACGCGAAGTATGGCCGCGGCACCGTGTTGCGCGTTGAAGGATCGGGCGAGGACACCAAAGTGACCGTGAATTTTCCGGCCTACGGATTGAAGAAACTGATTGCGAAATTTGCGGGAATCAAGATTGAATGAATACTAAGACTATTACCGATAAAGACGAACGAAAGAAGCAGAAGCGCGCGGCGCGCAAGAAGGCGGCTCCGAAGGCGAAGAGGGCCAACGATGTGGATCGCGGCTCGCAGAAGCGCAAGGTGAAGAAGGTCGTGAAGGGGCAGCGTAAGCGTTAGCAGCTTTTGGTGGAGCGGGCTTCAGCCGGCGTTCAGCGGAGAAGACATCGGCTGAAGCCGATGCCGCAAGCTGAAGCACGCGCCACTGCATATCTAGTGATGATATAGAACCTCCGATGTCGAGCCTCTTTCAGACCAAGAGCATCGACGAGCTGATTGCGTCATCTCATGAGCCGTCGAGGCAACTGAGGAAGACGCTGGGGCCGTGGAGCCTTGCGTTTCTGGGAGTGGGAGCAGTGATCGGCTCCGGTATTTTTACGGTTACCGGAACGGCGGCGCTGGGCAAGGTTGAAAAGGTCGAATCGCTGCTGCATGCGACGGTGCTCGACCTGATCACTTCGGGCGGCCACGCCGCATCCACCATGGGGCGGCCGGGGGCTGGACCGGCGATCACCATTTCATTTTTACTGGTGGCGATCGCGTGCCTGTTCGCGGGGCTATGCTACGCGGAGCTGGCTTCAATGATTCCGATCGCGGGCAGCGCATACACCTACGCCTATGCGATTTTGGGCGAAATTATCGCGTGGATCATCGGATGGGATTTGATCTTGGAGTACGCCGTGTCCAACATGTCGGTCGCGGTGGGATTTTCGGCGTACTTGCAGGATCTCTCGGACAATTTATTCGGATTCCATCTGCCGGCGTCGATCGCCTATCCGATGTTTCCCGCGGCGGGACAACCAGGCGGAGTTTTTAACATTCCCGCGCTGCTGATTACGATGGCTGTTACCTGGGTGCTGGTGCGCGGCGTGAAGGAAAGCGCGAACGCCAACACCGTGATGGTGGTGATCAAGATCGCGGCGATTCTGTTTTTCTGCATCGGCGCGGCGAAGGCGGTGAACACCAGCAATTATCATCCCTATGCGCCCAACGGATTTTCCGGCATTCTGACCGGGGCGTCCATCGTATTTTTCACTTATATCGGCTTCGATTCCATCTCGACCGCGGCGGAGGAGTGCAAGCGGCCGCAGCGCGACCTGCCTTTCGGGATCATCGCGACGCTGATCATCTGCACGCTTCTCTATGGAGGAGTCGCGGTAGTGCTTACCGGGATCGCCAACTGGAAAACTTTGGACCCGGATTCACCGGTGGCGGCCGCGTTGAAGACGCTCGGCTATAACCGGCTGCGCGTGATCGTGACGGCGGGCGCGCTGATGGGCATGATTTCGTCGCTGCTGGTGTATCAGTACGGACAGGCGCGAATCTGGTTCGCGATGTCGCGCGACCGGCTGCTGCCGGGGCTATTTTCGAAGGTGCATCCTTTGTATCAGACGCCGCATGTATCGACGTGGATCGCGGGATTCGTGGTCGGATTGCCGGCGGGGTTGTGGGATATCGACACGTTCGCCGAGCTCTCGAACATCGGGACGTTGTTCGCGTTCGTGGTGGTTTCGGCGGGAGTGATCGTGTTGCGGAAGAAGCAGCCGGAGCGTCCACGGAGCTTTCGAGTGCCGTTTGTGCCTCTGGTGCCGATATTGTCGATTTTATGCTGCGTGGTGTTGATGATGGGGTTGCCGCTGCTGACGTGGATCCGATTCTTCGTGTGGCTGGCGATTGGGTTGGTGGTGTATTTTACCTATAGTCGGCACCATACGGCGCGGGCGTGATTGGTTACATGAGGCGATACGCCTTGCTTCGATGCAGGACGCCGGTTATATGAATCGCGCTCTCTCCGGGTAGAAGTTTGAAAAATACTCGCCAGTCTCCAACTCGAAGTCGAAACCCGGTACGCGGCGGGCGAAGTTGAACGACATCGCCCTTCTTTTGTGGCCCAGTTATCAATGGCCCGTAGGATCTCGATGGCAGGTTGGCGATCAACAGCCCGAAGGTCAGCCTTGGCGCTGTCCTCCCACGATACTATTCTCTTCACTTCACTTCAATCCGAACTCTCGCAGGATCTCCTCATGGGGAGTCGCCTCACGCTTACCGACACCTTTTTCGGCTTCAAGAATCTTCTCGCCTGCCTCAGGCGTGAGTTCCTCGTCATCCAGCGGCGCAGATGCGAGTGCGAGCCAAAGGGGATCGACAATGAGAGCTTCCAACATCTTCTTTGCGGTCGGAACCTGTTCCTCCGGAACGCGAGATGCCAACTCCAACAGTTCTTGATGTTCGGTTGTAAGGCTCATGTCTTGTTGCCACATTAATTCTAACAGGCTTCAAAGGATCTTGATGTTCGATTGCTGCGCTACTCTCCGGATATACTCCCGCCCTTCCGCGTACTCTTCGGCGGATTTCAAATGCTCCAGCATTAGCGGGGCGTCTACTGTGGTTAGTTCCTTTAAATAAGTTGCGTAGTTGATCTGGCCTCGGCCCGGGATCGTTTCCTCAAAATGGACGTTGTACTCATCCTTGGTCTCCCACTTGAGATCCTTGGCGTGACAGGAGAGAATCCAGGGGCGGAGTTTTTGGAAGCACTCGGAGATTACTTCGGAGTTGCGATAGAAACGATCCGGACTGTTGATCACGTTGCAGACGTCCAGGTGGACGCCGAAGGCCTTGCGGTCTACGGCGTGGATTAGTTTCACGTAGGAATCGGGGCCGTCGGGAAGGCTCCAGGGCATCATTTCTATGGAGAATTTGGTGTACTTCGGCTTCACTTCGTCGATCAGTTTGCGGCAGTTTTCTACTGTCGCGTCGAAGAATTCCTGAGAGAGATTTTTTGGGTCGGGGCCGTACCAGAGATCGGGATTGAAGGATCCAGCGATATCGACGCAACAACGTGCACCGACGGCATCGGCGAACTGGAGACGCTCGGCGACGTAGTGGAGATTGGCGCGGCGCTTTTCTGGATCGCGCTCCAGCATATTGCGCCAGGCTCCTACTTCGGAGATGACCACGTCTTCGGCGGCGAAGGCTTTTTTGATCTCGGCGGGATTTCCGTTGGGGCAATAGGCGGCGGTGTAGCCCTGGCGGCGATGCTCCTTCGCCAGTTCGCGAGGGTCGTCGGAGTTGAGGAAGATGGGGCCTCCCAAGCGCAGGGAACGGACGGCGGCAGGGCATGGCCCCGCCCCACACCAGAAGGGAGCGGCTAATGCGGTTTTAAGCAGACCCCTGCGAGTCACGAGAGAAACATTATCATATATGTGAGGCTTCCTCCACATGTTTCGACCGCTTTTATTCGCGCTTTGTGTGCCCGTTTTTGCGTTTCAGGATTCCGCGCCAGGGATATTGGAGAAGCTGGGGCACTCGCATATCGGGGAGTCGTTCGACACGGGGCCGCGGGAGAAGCCGTGGGTGATGGAAGGGATTGGGGTCGCGCACTTTCCGATCACGACGAAGAATCCGGAAGTGCAGAAGTGGTTCGATCAGGGGAACGCGCTGTTGCATTCGTTTTGGGATTATGAGGCGGAACGGTCGTTTCGTTGGTGCCTGAAACTGGAGCCTGATAACGCGATGGCGTATTGGGGATTGGCGCGGGCCAATCTCATCGGGTCTGGCGGCGAGAAGCGCGCGCAGGAGATGATTCGAGAAGCCGTGAAGCGCGAGGATCACGTGACCGATCGCGAGCGGCTTTATATCGATGCGCTGGCGACGGAAATTTTGCCCGATCCTTTGCATCCTGATATCACTCGCGAGGAGCGCGGGAAGCGCGGACAGAAGATTCTGGAGAGGCTGGTGGTGCGATATCCGGATGATATGGAGGCGCGGGCGCTGCTGGCGCTCGAGACCATGGGCGATTCGCGGTATGGTGCGGAGTTGATGATCCGCGAAATCCTGGCCAAGCAGCCGGATCACCCGGGGGCACATCATTATCGCATTCACAACTGGGATTACAACGAGCCGGAGCAGGCGCTGGTCAGCGCGAAGCGTTATAGCGAGATCGTGACCAATATCGGGCACGCGCTGCACATGCCGGGTCATATTTACAGCATCGTGGGGATGTGGAACGAAGCGGCGATTTCCATGGACGCGGCGACGCGCTGCGAAAAGAAATATATGCAGGACCGCATGACGTTCCCGTTCAACAACTGGAATTACGCGCACAATCTGAATTATTTGTCTTATATCCACGAGCAGTTAGGGATGGCGGACGCCGCGATTTTCGGGGCCCGGCAGTTGATCGACGCGCCGCTCGACCCGCAGGGCAACGATACGGCTCCGAACAGCAGCCATTCGTACGGGCTGGCCGCGATGGGCCGGGCACTGGTGAAATTTGAGCGCTGGGATGAGTTGTTGAAGGAGAACAATATTCCGTGGCGGGATCTTTTGGCGGACAAGATGAATCGGCAATACTTCGAGGCGCGCGCTTACCTGGGCAAGGGCGATCTGGAAAAAGCCGACAAGAGCATCGTGGCGCACGCGGCGTTGAGGGCCGAGGTGGAAAAGAACAAAGGGTACCTGGTGGGATTTTATCAAACCCAGGTTTTGGAGCTGAAGGGGCGGATGCTGATCGCGCGTGGGGAGACGCTGGAAGGACTGCAATCGTTGACGGCGGCCGCGGAAAAGGAGTTCACCCTTCAGAAAGCTTACGCCGATCCGCCGCAGTATCCGGAGTCGCTTTATAACAGCCTGGGTGAGGCGTATTTGAGCACCAAGAGTCCGATTCTAGCGGCGGAATCGTTTGAGAAAGCGCTGACGCTGACACGGAACGATCTGTTCGCGCTGTCGGGTTTGGTGCGAGCCTACGCGGCCTCGGGAGAGAAGGCGAAAGCGGAAGACGCGATGGGCCGGCTGCTGTTCGTCGCGGCGGATGCGGATAAAGGGCTCGCGATCGTCAGCCGCGCGATGGCCACGGGGATCAAAGCGACTCCGCGCGATTCGTCGCCCGAGCCGCAGAGGAATTATTTGCGGACGTCGCTCGAAAAATACGGGCCGAATAAATGGGAGCCCTATCCGGCTCCCGCGCTTAATGTAAAGGACGCCGCAGGCAAGCAGGTGACACTCGATCAATTTCGCGGGAAGAACGTCATTTTGGTTTTCTATCTGGGGCAGGAGTGCGCGCATTGCATGAAGCAGCTGCACGATATCGCCAATAAGAAAGACGATTGGTCGCGCCTGGATACGGTGGTTCTGGCGGTGAGCAGCACTCCATCGGCGAAGAACGCGGAGGCTTTGAAGGCGTTCGGGGATTTGCCGGTCGAGATTCTATCGGACGACAATCACATCAACGCGCATCGCTTCCATTCCTACGACGATTTCGAGGATATGGAACTGCATTCGACGATTTTAATCGACAAGATGGGGCGTGTTTATTGGGCCCGCAACGGCGGCGAGCCGTTCGACGACATGGCGTTTCTGGTGAAGCAACTGGAAGCGATGAATGCGTCGGTGACGCCTCCGGCACGGCGCGCCGCTGAATGATTTATTTTTCGAATATCAACAAGCAATATGGGAAGCAGCTCATTTTCGTCGATGCTTCCTTCCAGCTAAATCCTGGCGAGAAGGTCGGACTCGTGGGACCGAACGGGTCGGGCAAGACTACTTTATTTCGCATGGTGGTGGGCGAGGAAGCTCCCGACGAAGGCGAAGTATCGGTGCCGAAGAAGATGACCATCGGCTATTTTCGGCAGGATGTGGAAGAGATGAAGGGCCGGTCGGTGCTCGATGAAGCGATCGCGGGTAGCGGGCGCGCGGGCGATCTGCATCATGAGCTCGAAGATTTGCAAAGGGCGATGGAGGATCCGGCGCGGCTCGACGAGATGGACAAGATTCTCGACCGCTTCGGGCACGTGCAGGAAGAGTACGAGCATCTTGGCGGCTATACGCTCGAAGCGCAGGCGCGCGAAGTGCTGCACGGACTCGGGTTTCAGGACGATCAGATCGATGGCGATGTGGGCGCGCTGTCGGGTGGATGGAAAATGCGCGTCGCGCTGGCGCGGGTGCTGCTGGGGCGTCCGCAAGTTTTATTGATGGACGAACCGACCAACCATCTGGACATCGAATCGATCATCTGGCTGGAGCAGTTTCTCAAATCGTACGAGGGCGCGCTGCTGATGACTTCGCACGATCGCGAATTTATGAATCGCATCGTGTCGAAGATCGCGGAAATCGATGCGGGTGAGATTATCGCGTACTCCGGCGATTACGATTTCTATGAACGGGAGCGCGCGATTCGGGAGACCAATCAGCAGGCGGCGTTTTCGCGGCAGCAATCGATGCTGGCGAAGGAGCAGCGTTTCATCGACCGGTTCAAGACGCACGCGGCCAAAGCGGCGCAGGTGCAGAGCCGCATCAAGGCTCTGGATAAGATCGAGAAAATCGAGCTGCCGAAAAAGAGGCATGTTGTGAAGTTCGATTTTCGCGTGCCGCCGCGCTCGGGAGACCAGGTTGCGGTGATTGAGGATCTGCACAAGAGCTACGGACCGCGCGTGATCTACGACGGCTTCAGCCTGACGATCCGCCGCGGAGAGCGGTGGGCGGTGATGGGCCGCAATGGCGCCGGCAAGACCACTTTGCTGAAGATGATCGCGGGAGCGAGTGAGCCCGACTCCGGCACTGTGCGGCTGGGCGCCAGCCTGAACATGGGATATTTCGCGCAGCAATCGCTCGACGTGCTGAATCCGGATCTGACCGTTATCGAGCAGCTGCAAAGGGATTTTCCGCAGGACGGGCTGGGGTCCTTAAGGTCGCTGGCCGGGGCGTTTCAGTTTTCGGGCGACGATGTGGATAAGAAAATCCGTTCGCTTTCGGGCGGGGAGAAATCGCGCCTCGCGATGGCGCGGATGCTCTACGATCCGCCGAATTTTCTGGTGCTGGATGAGCCGACCAATCACCTGGACCTGGCGACCAAGGAGATGCTGGTGGACGCGCTCAAGGAGTTCCAGGGTACGATGATCTTCGTGTCGCACGATCGAACATTTTTGCGCGGGCTGGGATCGCGCGTGCTGGAACTGGGCGGAGAGAGCGGCACGGACCGCAGTCCACGTGTTTATCCGGGATCGTATGTGGAGTACGTTCAGGCTATGGGGCATGAAGCTCCGGGAATTTCATGATGAAAAAAGTTTTGATGCTGATTGGCTTCGCCTTGACGATGGCGGCGCAGACGAATTACGAAATTTATGGGATCCGCTATGCGACCATCAAGGATTTTTCGGTCGCGGGCCTGGTGGCGGGTGCGGATAAAGATCGCAAAATGGACATTGCGATGTACGTGTGGCTGATCAAGGGCGGCGGAAAGAACATTCTATTCGATTGCGGCTTCTATCGCGAAAAATTCATCAAACGCTGGCATCCTTCCGATTTTCAGAAGCCTTCCGAAGCGCTGGAGCGCGCGGGGTTGAAGCCGGAGGACATTACGGACGTGATCATCAGCCATATTCATTGGGATCACGCCGACGGCTTCGATCTTTTTCCGAAAGCGAAAATCTGGATTCAGAAAGAAGAGCTGGAATATTATTCCGGCGAAGCGTGGCAGGGGAAGCGCGGGGCGGGTGCGGACGCGGAGGACGTGCTCGGCCTGGTCAAGCTCAACACGGAGGGCAAGGTCGGACTGGTGAAGGGCGACGCGCAGGAAATTATTCCCGGCATCACCTGCTACATCGGGGGCAAGCATACGTATCAATCGCAATATATCGGCGTGAAGACCGCGGCCGGCGTGGTGGTTCTGGCCAGCGATAACGTGTATCTATATGAGAATCTCCAAAAGCATGTGCCCATTGCGGCCACCCTCGACGCCGATTCCAATGTCAAGGCGCAGGACCGGATGAAGCAGATTGCCGTCAGTGAAAAGTTCATTCTGCCGGGGCACGATCCGGCGGTGATGAAGAACTTTCCTGAGGTTGCGCCGGGCGTGGTGAGGATTCAGTAGGGCGGCCAGACGCGTGACCGCTCCCGATGGTCGCGGTTCTTTAAGACAACGCAACGCATGGCGCTGCCTCACTTAGAACGCGTAGGATACTCCAATCAAGGGTGTGACCGTCTGGCGGAGTCCTCGATCGTCCATGCGGAATAGCAAATCGCCTGTCAACAGGAGGCGGTCGATGAGGTTGTACTTGAATCCGATGGCGACGTTGTTCAGTCCGATGGTGTCTTTGCCGGCACTGATGGTCGGCAAGGTCAACGCTCCGGTGCCGCCGGGGATATTTGCCGTGGTGAGGGTCGAGTCAAATACGCGCGGCGCATGAACCAGGACCTGACCCAGGTAATCGACATTGAGCGTGAGGCGTTTGGTTACTCCATAATCGGCGCCCATGGAATAGAAAAATTGGCTGGGCAAAGGGCTCGAAGTGGCGGGGCCGGTTTGGATCACCGCGACCTCATTGACCTCCCCAACGCTGGTTCCCGTGAGGTTCCCCGCGAGGATCGAGCTGCCGTTCCACTGATAGCCGAGATTCACGTGCGGCGAGAAACGCTTGCCCGCGGACACGGCGACGAACGGACGGATTCCGGGCGCGCCGGACCCGAGAAATCTACGGGCATCGCCGGTTGGCGCACGGACGTCGACGGCAGCGGCGATGCTGAGGCCTCCAGCCTGAAATATATTTTGTTTGACGCGGACGGTGACGTCACCAATCCCGAAGGCGGTGCCGGTGCTCGAATAGCTGTTGGTCAACAAGCCGTTAGGAAACATATGCGGATTGGGAAGGGCTGGCGCGCCTGGCGCCGGTACAAAGGTCGGGCCGGAAACCCGTATGATCGTGTCGTTCGAAGTGGCTCCGAAGCGGACTGAAATCAGCGGAATCGCCACGGAAATATCCAGGCGATTGGTAATTCCGACCGTGCCATAGAGCATGGTTTGATCCATATTCAGGCTCAGATTATTGGAGGTTTGAATGACGTCGGCTTCGTAGGGCTCATCCGCTCCACCAGGACCTGTTCCGGGCACGTGCGTGAGCACGGCGGGAATGTTATGCATATTGATGCCATCCAGGCTGCCGAACCGGAATCGTTGGTAGCTGAGTCCGAACGATATCTTGCCACGCCCGACGGTATCGGCGCGCTCCGTGTAAATTGGACCGAAGCTGGCGGTGGATCGCACGAACACTCCGGAGGCTTTATCGTAAGCGAACGTGAAGCCCGAGGACGGGGAGATAATCGGCAGAACGGCAAGCTGGGTAGCGATGGCCGTGCCCACACCCTGATTCAGCGTCGTCTGAGCGGAGCCGATGAAGTGCGCGTAGTGCGGAAACACGGGATTGTTCGAAAGAGTCAGACCTTGCGGTCCGAACAGATTCGGCAGGACGCAGCCCGGCTCCGATTCGTGTCCCTGACATTGGCCAGTGACAATCGTTCCCGGCACCAGGGTAACCGGTTGACTCTGCGCGCTACATACGACGGCGATCGTGATCGATAGCGCCGCGGCGCTGGTAATTCGCTTCACAAACATTGATTCACCTTTCTCAAAATCTATTGACTTACCGGATCGACAGATTGAATCATCCAGCCAGCGCCGGAGCGGACCAATACGATCCGCACGCGGCTGGAGGCTTGTAGCGCGCGCTTCAGGATCACCTGGTGCACATTTCGATCGCAAATTACTGTAGCGACCGCGCCGGCTATCTTCGGATCGCCCACCTGGTGAAGCTCCATCGTGACCTCCGATGCTTCGCGAAAGCTGCTGCGAATTCCTTCCAAAACCGGTTTGGGAATCGACGGCCAGATGGCTTGAAGAGCCGCGGGGTCCTTGCGCTCATACGCCTCGCTGTATTTCATCAGAGACCGGGAAATTGCGGCGTTGTCGGCGATGCGGGCGTTGTTGGCCTGTTCTTCCGCTGCCCGCCGGGTGCGATCATCCGCGGCGCGCTTGGCTTGCTGATCCAATAATTGCTTCGCCTGCTCGTCGGCGGCGCGTTTGGCCTGATCTTCCTGCGGTTTTACGGGCGCCGACACGGGCGTGGGAGTCGGTACAGGGATTTTCGGAGCCACAACAACAGGCGGTGGCGGCGCAACCGGAGCAATTTCGACGGGTGGAGGAGTCGCTTTGGCGGTTTCAGACTGGCGTGCTGCGGGCTCAGCCGTGGGTTGAGCCTGGATCTGTTTTGGCGTTGGCCTGGTCCGCGGCGGCGGCGTTGTCTCTATCTGGGGATGCGGGGTGGGCTGCAACACGGGCGCTGGCGGAGTCTGCACCGGTTGAGGCTGTTGAGCGACTTGTGGAGTGGTCTGTTGGGCGACAGTGGGTGCTGCCGGTTCCGTACGTGTCGACCGCAAGCCCAGCCACAAACCCGCAGCGATTACGGCCCCGCCGATTGCTCCTATCAACACCGGCTTCAGGATCGATTTTTTCCTGGTTGGAGGGATTGGAATCTGGGCGCTCTGGATCGGGTTGGTGTCCAGAACCGGCGTGCTTTCGTGTTTCGCGGTCCCGGCCGGGACGGCGCTCATCGGCTTCGTATAGATCGCCGTCCGCTCAATGGTGGCTCCCAGAATCGCCTGCTCCAGCGCTTCCACGAACTGGGAGCAAGTGGCATACCTCGCTTCCGGATCTTTCGACAGGGCTTTTCGCAGCACGGCGTTCGCACTCTCGTGCAGCGTGTCGCGGAACTGCGTGACGGAGGCCGGCTCGGACATGATGATCGCGTGGATGACGCTGGCCCAGGAATTTCCCTGAAACGGTTTTACTCCGGTTAACAGTTCATAGGCGATGACGGCGAGCGAGAATTGATCGGAACGTCCGGTAACGCGCGTCTCCGAAATCTGCTCGGGCGACATGTACTGCACCGTTCCGACCACCATGCCGGTGCTGGTCAGCCCCTCCTCGCTATCGAGGATTTTGGCGATGCCGAAATCCGTAATCTTGAGGCGGTCGCTTTTGTCGATCAGAAAATTGGCCGGCTTAACGTCGCGGTGAACAATGTGTTGAGTGTGGGCGTAATCGAGAGCTCCGGCCGCGGCGCGCAGCACCTTGAGTATGAAATCGAGCGGCAGAGGGCCGCCGGACATCGCTGCCGCCAGAGTGCGGCCTTCGACGAATTCCATGGCGATGTACATGGGATCGCCGGTGTCGCTGAAATCGTGAACGGTGACGATATTGGGGTGCGATAGATTGCCCGCCGAGCGAGCCTCCCGCCGGAAACGCTCGCGAGATTCCTGATTTGTAGGAGATTCCGATTTGGCCAGGATCGTCTTAATCGCCACCATTCTGCCGATTGATGGATCCAGGGCGCGATAGACCACGCCGCATCCTCCGCGTCCGAGCTCGCCCAGGATTTTGTAGCGTCCCAGAATTCCGGGCTGCATTTCGCCGGTGGGTGGAAGCTCGTTTGGCTCGTTAGGTGGTGTTGGATCCGGCAAAAAATGTTCCCGTTTTGCAATACTGTAACATTTTCGCACCGCTGCTACTGTTGCGTTGCGCTAAATTAACTACTTGAAGCCTGAGGAAAATCGTTATATTGAGGATGCGCTGGAGCTGGCGGCGCGAGGGTCCGGGCGCGTAAGTCCGAATCCTTGCGTGGGCGCGGTGATCGTGGCGGACGGCCAGATCGTAGGGCGGGGATTTTATACCGCCGCCGGAGTTCGGCACGCCGAGGTTCTGGCGATCGAGGAAGCGGGCGATCACGCGCGCGGAGCAACGATGTATGTAACGCTGGAGCCGCACGCGCATCAGGGCAGGACGCCTCCCTGTACGGACGCGATCGTCGCGGCGGGGATCGCGCGGCTGGTCGCGCCGATGGAGGATCCGAATCCACTGGTGGGCGGGCGCGGATTTGCGCAATTGCGCGACGCGGGAATCGAAGTGGAGATGGCGCCCGAATACGCAGGGCGCGCCGCGGAGATGAATGAAGCGTTCCTGCATTTTATGCGCACCGGCCGTCCTTTGGTGACGTTGAAAGCGGCGCTGACGCTGGATGGAAAGATCGCGGCGCCCGAAGGCAACCAGGGTTGGATCACCAGTGAGAAGGCGCGGGCGCACGTGCAGACGCGGCGCCACAATTCAGACGCGATTCTCACCGGGATCGCCACGGTGCTGGCGGACGATTGCCGCTTGACGGACCGCAGCGGGGAAGAGAGGGCGAGGCCTCTGTTGAGAATCGTGCTGGATTCGCAGCTCCGTCTGCCGTTGGAATCGAAAATGGTGGAATCAGCGCAAGGTGACGTGATGGTGGCGACCACATCGGCTGGATCCGCAGAAAGGCGGCAACGCCTGGAGGCGAAAGGAATCCGTGTCGAGAAGCTGGAGGGCGCGGATGGACGCGTAAGCCTGCACGCCATCGCGGAGTTGCTGGGCCGCGAAAAATATCTGTCGCTGATGATTGAGGCGGGGAGCAAAGTAAATTGGTCCGCGCTCGAATCCGGGGTCGCGGACAAGATTTTTTTCTACTACGCGCCGAAGATTCTGGGAGGGATGCAATCGCTGCCGGTGGCCGGTGGACCGGGCCGGCTGCGGCGGGCGGATGCCATCCGGTTTCGCGATCTGAAGCTGCACTCGATTGCGACGAACGAGTTTGCGGTTGAGGCTCGACTGGAAAAATAACTCATGTTTACTGGGATTATCGAGGAATTGGGGACCGTCATCGCCTGCGGTACAAGATTGATCGTAAACTGTTCGTCGGTTTTGAAGGACGCACGGGACGGTTCGAGTATCGCGGTGAACGGCGTGTGTTTAACCGCGCTCGACCTGATGCACGATTCGTTCAGCGCGGATCTGGCGCCCGAAACTCTGGCCCGGACCAATCTTGGTGACTTGCGGGTTGGGTCGCGCGTAAATCTGGAAAGACCCGTGACGCCGGTGACGCTGTTATCCGGTCACCTGGTGCAGGGGCACGTCGATGCGACCGCGAAATTGATTGCACTCGACGAATTGGGCGAGGGCAACTGGTGGATCAAGGTGCGCGTGCCCGCGGAACTGGACCGGTACATGGTGCATAAAGGTTCGATCGCGATCGACGGAATCAGCTTGACCATCGCCGCGCTGGAGGACGATGTGCTGGGCGTGACGATCATCCCGCACACTTATGCGAACACCACGCTCGGATTCAAGCACACGGGTGATCGTGTGAATCTTGAAGTTGACGTGCTGGCGAAGCATGTCGAGAAACTGATCCGAAGCGGTGCGATCGCGCGATCGTGAAAGTCAGGCGCGCGGCGGAATGGGCTAAGGCGCGCAGCGGCCTTTCACAAACGCCGCAGCCTCCGCAATAGCGATGTCGCTCGACACCTTCGTGCGGCGGTCGACGACTTCGACCAGCCCCTGCGCGACCTTCTTCCCGACGTTGATCCGATAAGGAATCCCAATCAGGTCCGCGTCCTTGAACTTCACCCCCGGCCGCTCATCGCGATCGTCAAGCAGCACATCCAACCCCAGCGACTTGGCCGACGCGTAAATTTCCGTGGCGGCTTTATTCTGGGCCGCGTCCGCGAAATTGATCGGCGTCACCACCAGCGTGAACGGAGCGATCGACGCCGGCATCACGATGCCGTCCTTATCGTGATAGAGCTCGACCGCGGCACATAAAATCCGCTCGATCCCAATCCCGTAGCTGCCCATGATCGGAGTAACCTCCTTCCCCGATTCATCAAGCACTCGCAGCCCCATCGACTCTGAATATTTATACCCCAGCTTGAAAATATGCCCGATTTCCACTGTTTTATGAACCGTCAAAGGGGTTCCGTCGACAATCGAAGTGTCGCCTTCCGCTGCCTGCCGCAGATCGTGAAACTCGGCTTGAAAATGCTTGCCCGGAGTTACATTGCGCAAGTGGTAATCGTTTTTATTCGCGCCCGCGATCATGTTGCGCCGCCCGCGCAGCGCTTCATCGGCGAGAATCCGGATCTTCACGCCGACGGGTCCCAGCGATCCGGCATCCGCTCCAAAATGTTCGCGGATTTCCTCCGGATGCGCGGGCCGAATGTCGGAGGCTCCCAGGACGCCCGCGAATTTCGTTTCGCTCAACTGATGATCGCCGCGCACCATCACTAGAATCACTTTTCCGTCGGCGACCATCACCAGGCTCTTCATCTGTGACGTTTCAGGCAGGCCTGTAAACACGGCAACCTCGGCGATCGTTTTTCTGCCCGGCGTCTGAAATTCCTCCGGTTCGAACTCGCCCTCCGGATCGTCAACCGCGCAAGGTTTCGCGACGCTCACCGCTTTTTCGAGATTCGCCGCGTACCCCGGACCCTTCACCATGAAGTCTTCTCCAGCGTCCGACACCACCATGAATTCGTGCGACTGGCTGCCGCCCATCGCTCCGGAGTGCGCTTCCACCACAACGTACTCGAGGCCACAGCGATCGAAAATCCGCCGGTAAGCCTGGTCGTGTTTCTCATACGCCGCGTCGAGCCCGGCAGGCGTGAGATCGAAGGTATAGGAGTCCTTCATGATGAACTGGCGCGTGCGCAGCAACCCGCTTTTAGGGCGCGGCTCATCGCGAAACTTCGTCTGGATCTGGTACCAGATCTGCGGCAGCTGCTTATAACTGCGCAGCTCCCCGCGCGCGATATAAGTCATGACCTCTTCGTGAGTCATGCCCAGGCACAAGTCGCGTCCGTTGCGATCTTTGAGGCGAAACAGGTTGTCGCCCATGACATCCCAGCGCCCGGACTCCTGCCACACCTCCGCCGGATTCAAGCCGGGCAGATAAAATTCCTGAGCGCCAATCGAGTCCATTTCCTGGCGCACGATCTGCGTGATCTTGAGGATTGAGCGTTGCGCGAGAAACAGGTAATTGTAGATGCCGGCCGCAAGCTGCCGAACGTATCCGGCGCGCAGCAACAAACGATGGCTAGCGACCTCAGCCTCCGCCGGGTCCTCACGCAGGGTGGGAATGAAAAGTTTACTCCAATACATGGGGGTGAGTTGTGAGTTTAACAGAAGCCGTCAGTGACTCGTAAAAACAAATCGGGGACAGCCCGCGTGTTTCCTTATTCCAGGTCGACCAGACCGGCCTCGCCCGACCGCCCTACTGCAACGCTTACCGCCGTTTTTCCGCAAGGCCGGCCTCCTTTCTGCGGGGTAAGCCTTCGGCCCAAACTCGACTCCGCCCACTCGACGAAGTTGGCCGAGCCCGCGGGCCGTCCACTGTAAGTGTTTTTTCGCACCTCAGTTTCCGCTTCGCCCAAGGTCTCCGATGCCAGATAGACGGCCCACTGTTCCGGCGTGAATGTGGAGCGCATGGGCTCGGATTCAAGCCACTCCGGTGGCGATATTACGCCGAGGTGCGCCGCGGCGCTGGACCACCGGAAGGTGCCCGCGTGATCCGCCAACAGCCCACGAACCGGATTTCGCTCCACATAACGCAACGCTGTCCAAAAGTGAGACGTGTCGAGTGAACAGGAAAAGAACCGGTTCTGCCAGAAGTGTCCGCTGCGGGCCAGTTTCGCATTGGCATACGCCGCATACCGTCCATGGGCATCCCCAAATGCGCGTGCCAGCGAATCCGGATCGCGGGGTACGATCACCCAATGGACATGATTGGGCATAAGGCAGTAGCCCAACAGATTCACGCCAAACCGCTCGGCACAGGATCGGATCAAACCCAGGTAGATGGAGTAGTCCGCATCGCAAAAGAAGACTTGGCGGCGGTCGATCCCGCGCTGCGTCAGGTGGTGAGGCGCATCCACCAGCACGGCTCTTGGCATTCTCGGCATGCCTAGTTTGTTGGCGGGGAGGACTAAAATTCTCAAGGAAACACGCGGGCCGTCCCTCTTTGATTTGTCACTCTTTGATTCTCTTTGATTTTCGGAAGGGGACAGCCCGCGTGTTTCCTTATTCCAGCAGCGCCTTTTGCCGCCTCTGCAAAAACCCTCGCACCGCCGGATCCCTCTCCAGCCCAATCGCTATCTCATACGCTTCCCGAGCTTCCCCATCCCTGCCGCACCTGGCCAGCAACTCCGCTCGCGCAGCCCAGTACGGTTGATATTCCGCGAGCCGCGCATCCTTCGAAATGTCCGGCAAAGCCTCCAATGACCCCAACGCCAGCGCCCGATTAATCGCCACCACCGGCGAGCCCGTTAACGCATACAGCACGTTATATAACTCCACGACTTCTGTCCAGTTAGCGGTTCCAGTCCGGCATCGATGCACGTGCGCCGATTGCAGCGCCGCTTCTAACTGATAACGGCCCAGCGACCCTAACGCGCTCGCCCGAAGCAGCAGCGATTCCGCTTCTGTGATTTTTTTCGCATCCCATCCCGCCGGGTCCTGTTCGGCCAAAGGCACATATTCCCCCTCCGCGTTCCGCCGCGCCCCGCGACGCGCTTCCGCGTGAAGCATCAGTGCCAGCAGTCCCAGCGCCTCCGCTTCCTGCGGCAGCAGCTCGGTCACCAGCCTCGCCAGGAACATTACGTCTTCGGTCAAATCGCGGCGCGCGGCGTCGGTCCCTCCAGGGTCGGACCACCCGTCCGTAAAAGCCGCGTAAATTGCATCCAGAACCGTCTCCAGCCGATCCGGAAGCTCCTTGCGCTCGGGGATCGCAAACGGAATTCCCGCTTGCCGGATTTTGTCCTTGGCGCGCACCAGCCGTTTACTCATCGCCGCCGGAGACGCCAGAAACGCCGACGCGATGCTCTTCGCATCCAGTCCCAACACCACCTGCAAAATTAACGGCGCCCGGATTCCGGCATCGATCGCGGGATGCGCGCAAACGAACATCAGCGCCAGTCGCTTATCCGGAATTTCCGCATCAAGACCCTCCGCCATGATTTTCAACTGCTCCGATGCCGGCTCATCGCGCCGCCTCCGGCGAAAGGAATCGATCAGTTTGCGGCGCGCGGCCGTCAGCAGCCACGCTTCCGGATTCTGCGGACATCCGTGTACCGGCCAGTTGGCCAGGGCCGCCGCGAACGCCTCTGAAAGCGCGTCTTCAGCGGCCGCCACATCGTGCGTGCGCGTCACCAGGAAGGCAATCAGCTTGCCGTAGCTGCGGCGCGCCACCGCATCCGCGGTAATACTGGCCTGCTCCCCGCCTTCGGGGAAAGTCATGCGCTCGCGGACATGGCCCAGATGGGACGCACCTCGATCGTGCCGTGGCTCGCCCCTGGACACCGGGCCGCCCACGAAAGCGCCGCGTCCAGATCCGCCGCCTCGATAAGATAATAGCCGCCGACTTGCTCCTTCGAATCGACGAACGGGCCGTCCAGCACCTGCGATTTGCCGTTCTCGACCCGCACCGTGGTCGCTGACGAACTCGGCTGCAGCCGGTTGGAGCCCACCAGAGCGCCGGCTTTTTTCAACGCCTCGGTATAGGCTCCATAAGCCGCCGCTCCCTGCTGCTGCTCGGCCGGGGTCATCTTGGCCCACTGCGCTTCGTCGGAATATAGCATCAATAGATATTGCATGGTAAATCTCCTTTTTGGATTGTAAGCGGACATCTTGTCCACTCACCACCATGACGTTCGGGCGCGAGCGATTTGGACATTCGCTATGGCAAAATTCGTCTATGAACTATTTCGTGTGCGCGCCGGATGGCCCGAAGCTGCGTACCGATCGCGATGCTGCCGATGTGATCGCCGAAGCGCTGCCCTTCGAATGGATCGTGATTCCGGTCGAGCGGCTCGATACCGATTTCTTCCGGCTTCGCACCGGCGTGGCCGGCCAAATCGTTCAGAAATTCGTGAACTACCGGCGCCGCGTCGCCATCGTCGGCGATGTTTCGCAATATGTAAACGCGAGCCCGGCCTTCCGCGATTTCGTCCTCGAAGCCAACCGCGGAACCGACCTCAATTTCATAGAGAACATCGAGTCACTGCGCTTCGCAACCCATAAATCCTGATCCATCAAGGCGATAAAGATTATCGATTGGACCCGCGCGTGAATCGCCGGTAATCTCATTTTGTACATAGAAGCAGTTCCCTCGTCGAAACTCACCGAGAGGTGATTCCGAAAATTTCGTTGGAGGAGAGCTGTGTTCCTACTGGTATTTATTCTTGCCGGCCTGGCAATGGCCCAGGATTCGCGCGTGCTTTCCCTGGTCAAGGGAACGGTCGTCGCCGATGATCCGCTCGCGGGAAATCATCTGGTCGCCGACTTATTTGACTCCATCAGCCACAAGCAATTTTCTCGATCCTACGTCGGCGCCGATGGCCATTTCGAGTTTCGGAATGTGCCCGCAGGCATCTATTCCGTCGAGATAGGGGCCTCCACTGGCGATCCGATCCAGCGAAAAACCGTAAGCTTGAACGGCGCCGGCGACGAGATCGAGATCAGGCTTCCCGCGCATGAGAAAAATGCCCCCGGAGGAACCGTTTCCGTCCGGCAATTGCAGCATCCTCCATCCGCGAAATCGATAAGGAGCTTTGATGCGGCGCAGAAAGCGTCCGCCAGGGGCGATTATATAAAGGCCATCGAAATCCTGCGCGGCGCGCTGCGCGATCCTTCGGCCATGCCCTATGCGCGAATGAATATCGGCGTCGCCTACCTCCGGGCGGGGCAAGCGGAAGCCGCGGTTCCCGAGTTAGAACAAGCCGCGCGGCTGCTGCCGGAGGATGCCGTGGCGCGGACGAATCTGGCCTACTCGCTGCTGCTTGCCAAGCGTTTCGATGAGGCGGAACCGGAGTGCCGGCAGGCTCTCTTGCTCGATCGAAACAGTGCCAAGGCGCGATGGGTGCTGGCATCGATCCTGCTGGCCCAGGGAGCGCACGATGAGGAAGCGATCGAGAATCTGCGTCTCGCGAGCCGCGAGCTTCCCAAGGCCAAAGTAGCGCTCGCGCGATTCTATGAACGCAAAGGCGAGACGGCCGCCGCGGCGCGCGAGCTGCGCGAGTTTCTTCCTCAGGCGACCGGTGCTGACAAGGCAACCGTCGAGCGATGGTTGTCGAAGTTGACGGCGAAGTAAAGTAGTTACATGCGGCTTGCGCTCTTGCTGATCGTGCCCGTCACAGCTCTGCTGGCCGATCTCGGAGGCGTGTTTACCGGGGCGCTCGATCATCCGGCGATCCAGTATTCGACACGTCCCGTGCACGATCCCGTCGCCGAGCTGAACCGCAAGCTCGATCACGGCCAGACGCTCGATTTTGAACCCGCGCACGGCTACTTGCGCGCGGTGCTCGACGCGCTTGGAATTCCAGTGGAATCGCAAATCGCTGTGTTCGCCAAGTCGAGTTTTCAGCAGCATCTGATCCATCCGGGCAATGCGCGCGCCCTGTACTTCAACGATTCCGTCGCGGTCGGATGGGTGCGTGGGGGACCTTTACTCGAGATCGCCTCCCAGGACCCGCGCCAGGGAACGATTTTCTACACTCTCAATCAATGGAAAAGCGCGAGCCCGCGTTTCAAGCGCCGCGACGATTGCCTAACCTGTCACGAATCCTACGATACCCTCGGCGTCCCCGGCCTGCTGCTGCGCAGCGTTTATCCGGCGGCCAATGGCTTCGTTTTGCGAGAATTGGGCAGCTATAACGTGGACCATCGCCTGCCCTTCGCCCATCGCTGGGGAGGCTTCTTCGTCACCGGCCAAACCGACGCTTTGTCGCACTTGGGTAACGCCGCCTTCAAGGGCGAAACTGAGGCGGAAACAGTCGAAACGAACCTCAAGGGATATCTCGCACCCGGCAGCGATATTGTTGCGCTGATGGTGTTCGACCACCAGGCGCACATGTTGAACCTGCTCACCCGCATGGGCTGGGAAACCCGGTTCGCGCTGCATGAAAAAACGCTGACGCCCGAAAAATTGGCGGCGATGGCAGCGGAAGTCGTGGATTATATGCTGTTTATCGATGAAGCCCGGCTCCCCTCGCCGGTGCGCGGGACGGCTGGGTTCGAGCAAAAGTTCATGGCCTTGGGTTCGTTTTGTAAAAACGGGCGGTCCCTTCGGCAGTTCGATCTCGAACGCCGCTTGATGCGGTATCCATGCAGCTATATGATTTACTCGGCCGCGTTCGATGGTTTGCCGGCGGAGGCGAAAGATGCCATCTACCGGCGCATGTGGGAGGTCCTGAAGCGCATTGCACCCCAAGACCGCCGGGCGATTATCGACATCCTGCGGGAAACAAAGAACGATCTGCCGCAGTATTTTCTGTGACTCGCTCCATTCTGGCAGCCTGGGCGACGCTGCTGGCGCTGGCCTTCGGAGTCGAGCGCCCTCTGTTGGGTTCGTTCGGTACAAACTGGATCGCAACCGCGCATCTGGCGCTCGACTGCCTGTCGCTCGCGGCCGCCGGATGGGTGAGCGGCCGTTTGTATCGCTCGCGCGGGTTGCTGGCCGCGGCTCTGTTTGCGGCGACGCTTTGTTTTTGGGATTTCGGAGACGCGCTGACGCTGAATGTCCCTTGGCTCCTGCGCCTCGTCTGGAATTCACTGCACGACTCGCGGTTCATCGATTCGCTGATCGCGAATGTGGAGACTCACGTGTTGTTATTCGGCTGCCTGTTCGCGGGCGCAGCATTGAGCAGGGAGCGCGCGAAGCCCCTCTCGATAGTCGGCTGAGCATCGAAAAAGATGCGAGAATGATGTCATGATTAACGTTGGCGAAGACATCTATTCTCTTACGGCTTTTAAACGCGATTCTCACGGCCTGATGAGGCGAATGAAGAAAAGTGGTCGTCCGCTCGTTCTCACCGTAAAGGGAAAAGCCGAGGTCATTGTCATGGACCCGGCCACATATCAGACTTTCGCCGAGTATCACGACACTGTCGCCGGCATTCGCAGTGGACTCGCGCAAGCCAGGAAGGGTCTTGGCGAATCTGTGGACGAGGTTTTCGACGCTATCGAGCGAGGATGATTCACAAAGTCGTTGTCACACCGGATGCTCGGCGGAATCTCGACGATGCAATCGTTTTATCCGCCACGATTCGCCACAGTCTGTGGCTCGTTGGCTTAGGGGTGCCAGACGATCTATCCAAGCGCTGAGTCGATTTCCTGAGCGCTGCCCAATTGCATCGGAAAGCCGGGAGTTCGACGCTACCATCCGCGAACTGCTCTATGGTTCTGGGAATCGAGGAACAGTTTTCGTACTACACGTCCGGCCGGCTCAATGCAACCGGTGGCTTTTGGCGATTGACATTACTGCGCGGCCTGCGCGGCTGCGGCGGCGGGGCGGACGTCTTTTATGATGATTTGCCACGGGGCGTAGCCTCGGGCGGCGGAGTAGGCGTCGTCTTCGATGGAAAAAACCAGATCAATGCGCGAGCCAGGTGGAAACTCGGCGGCTCGGTCCGCGAAATTCCAGGCTTTGGCTTGGGGCCTCACGCCCTTGAACCTCAGGAAGACGTGCTTCTCATTCTTTATGTCGCAGGCCGCGACTTCCACGTTTCTCGCGACGAACAACGGAGACGGGTTGCCGAAGCCGAAGGGCGCCAGGCTCAGAATCTGATTGACGGATGCATCGTCGATCTCGCGGAAGTCGATTTCACAGTCGATCTCCAGGGTCTTGATGAAGTTTTCGGGCGTGAGTATCGTGGCGGCGTGAGCACGGAAACGCTCGCGAAATTCGTCGACGCGATCGGCTGCGATGGTTAAACCGGCGGCTTGACGGTGCCCTCCGAACTTGGTGAACAGTTCGGGCATCTGTTCCAGCGCTTCGAGCAGATGAAAGGCGCGAATGCTGCGGCCGGAGCCTTGTGCCGTTCCATTTTCAATCCCCAGGACGAAAACCGGACGGTGGTAGCGTTCGACCACGCGGCTTGCCACGATGCCGACGACTCCGCGGTGCCATCCTTCGCCTACGAAAACCAGAGCCGCGTCGGCGTCGGTGACGATCGCTTCCAGGCACAACTTTGTAATCTCGGCTTCGGTTTGCTGGCGATCCTTATTCAGGTCGTGAAGCTGCGCGGCGATCTCGCGGGCTCGCTCCGGGTCGCCGGTGCAGAACAGTTCGATCACGTCGCTTGCGCTCGCCATCCGGCCGGCGGCGTTGATTCTGGGCGCGACGCGGAACGCGATTTGACCGGCGCTGGGCGCGACGCCGTCTTCAAGATCGGAGACGTCGAGCAGGGCGCGCAAGCCCGGATTCCGGACCGTGTGCAGCCCTTCGAGGCCGCGCTTGACGATCACTCGATTTTCGCCGGTCAGCGGAACCACATCGGCCACCGTGGCGATGGCGACCAGCTTCAGAAACGACTCGATCAGTGCATCGCGCCTGGGGTGTCCGGCAAGCAGAGCCTGGATCAGTTTAAGAGCGACGCCCGCGCCGCAGAGATTCTTTTCCGGATAGGTGCAATCGCGGCGGTTGGGATTCAGCACCGCGAGCGCGGGCGGCAGCTCCGCTTCGGGCAGGTGATGATCGGTGACGATGACGTCGATTCCAAGCGCGGAAGCGGTACGCACGACTTCACCGGCGCGAATGCCAGTATCGACGCTGATGATCAGTTTCACGCCCTTCGAAGCCGCATCCTCCACCACGTCGCTGCGCATGCCGTAGCCGTCGCGGAGCCGGTGGGGGACGTGAAAAGTCACATGTCCGCCCAGCAGCTCGATGCCTTTTTTTAGAATCACGACGGAGGTGGTGCCGTCCACGTCGTAATCGCCATAAAGCAGAATAGCCTCATTTTGTTTTATAGCTTTTTGGATGCGCGCGACGGCCTCGGGCATGCTCTTGAGCAAGTGAGGATCGTGCAGATCGCCGAGCGATGGGGAGCAGAAGCGGCGCGCATCAGCCGGATCGCCGTAGCCGCGGGCGTAGAGAATCCGTGCGGCGGGCGGCGCGATGTTGAGGGCTCGGGCCAGTGCGGCGACGATGGTGGGGTCGGAAGGTGAAATAGACCATTTCATGGCAGATACCACAGACTAAAGTCTGTGCCACCTTGATTGTGAGATGGAACATTCATCTCAAGAGATGGCCTCAGGTGGCACAGGCTTTAGCCTGTGATTAATTCTTCGAAAAATAACCGCCGCCTAAGGGAGAATCGCCGCCGGATTTCTGGGCCGCGTCGTCGACCCGGTCGAGCAGGTCGTTCAAATCGTCGAACCATTCCGTGCGCAGGTCGAACACGTAAATGCGGGGCGCCAGGTCGAAAGACAATTCGATCTGGCAGGTGAAGCCGAGATAACCGCGCATTTCCTTGAGCCGCAATTCGATGGCGCGGCGCTCTTCGCGCGGCAGATTCGAGGACGACGCGTGATCGAGCGCGTCTTCGAGAATATCGTCGGTAAATTCGCGGGCATGAATCGTAACCAGTTTGGCGCCCGCCGATTGCGCGGCGGCCAGGAACTGTTTGTAGTCGGGATGCCGTTCCGTATCCCAGTAAACGGGCGCGGAAGTGTCGCCCGCGCGAGGATGGCTATGAAAAACAACGATGCCGTGGGTTTCGAGATAGCTCTCGATTTCGGCGCGCAGGGAATCCAGGTTTAATTTCATTTCTTCGTCAATATAAGGATGTCATGAGGACCGGCCAGGTCGCGAGCCGAGGGGGTCACAATGGTTTTCGGCCCGATAAAGATTTTCTTCGATTGGGCGATGGCTTTGCGGACATCGTCCTCGCAGACGAAGTCGGAAATCGGCGGTTCCGGTTCTTTCGGGGCCGTGCCCCGCGCCGCGAGAAAACGTTCGACCGCGGAGACGATTTGGGCTCGATCGATGTTTTTGGGGTCGATGTCGATTGCCATAGGTGTTCGATCGACAGCATACGCCAACCGCTTGATATTGATCAAGTGCAAAGGGCTCACATTATCGCTGGTCGAATTACCGGCTACCGCGCCGCAGCCCAGAGTCATCGCCGGAAAGAGATTCGTCGAAAGGCCGGTTGACCCGGTGGGCGTGGGCGAATTCGCAATCACACGGTAGGCCGGCATGCGTAAAGCGAAGCTGCGGATGCGCGCGTCGTCAGTGGCGTAGATGCCGCAGGTGTGGCCCAGCCCTCCGAAGCGCAGCACGGCTTCTGAGGCGTCGAGGGCGGCGGCGAAATCGGGGACAAAATAGAGCGATAGCACAGGCGACAGCTTCTCGGCCGATAAAGGATGCTCTTTGCCGATGCCTTCAATCTCGACGGTCAGAATGCGGGTGTCTTTGGGGACTTCAAACCCGGCCATTTTCGCGATCTTCTCCGGCGACTGGCCCACGCAATCCGGATTGATCCCGAAGTTTTTGGTGATCAGCAGGCGGGCGAGCGCGGCGGTCTGCGGGATATCGCAACGATGCGCGTGGTTCGCCTTTAAAGCGGCCAGAACCGGCTCGCGGATCGATTTTTCGGCGATTAGCGTCTGCTCGCTGGAGCAGAGCGTGCCGTAATCGAACGATTTGCCTTCGACGATTTTCGCAATCGCGCCGGGGATGTTGGCGGAAACATCGACCAGGACCGGCACATTTCCGGGGCCGACTCCGTAAGCCGGCTTGCCGCTCGAATACGCGGCGCGCACGATGCCTGCGCCGCCGGTCGAGAGAATCACGGCCGTTCGGCGATGGCGCATCAACTCATTCGTGCCCTCGATGGTCGAGACCGTCAGGCACTGAATGAGACCTTCGGGCGCACCGGCTTTCACCGCGGCCTCCGCGAGTATCGAGGCGGCTTCGCAGGTGCAGACGCGGGCGCGTGG
Source organism: Bryobacterales bacterium (assembly GCA_963698105.1). Taxonomy (GTDB): domain Bacteria; phylum Acidobacteriota; class Terriglobia; order Bryobacterales; family Bryobacteraceae; genus Palsa-187. Next base: position 32,906 of record CAVOPN010000009.1, on the reverse strand, counting down.
ATGCGGCGCGAGGACGATTCCGTTTCCACTTTTCAGCGCGATGAGAGTTTTGTAAATCGCGGTGGAGGTTGGATTGGTGGTGGGCAGAATGGCCGCGACCACGCCCATGGGTACTCCGATCTCGACGATTTGCTGGTCCGGAATCTCGCGCAGAACGCCCAGCGTCCTCATGCCGCGCATCCGCGTAGGGAGGAGGTCGGCGGCCAGCATGTTTTTCGTGAACTTGTCGTAGGCGTTGCCGTAACCGGTTTCCTCGACGGCGCGCTCCGCCAATCTTTGCGCGTTGGCGCGGGCGGCGGCGGCCATGGCTTCGACGATGGCATCGGCTTGGGATTGGGACACTGACCGATAGCGGGTCCAGGCGGCGTAGGCTTGGTCTACCTTGGCGCGGACCTCTTGTATCGAGAGGAGGTCTGAATCCTGCAACATTTCAGGCGCGATTGATTATTTCTTTGCCCCGGGCAGAATCCGTTCGATATCGGCGTGGGGGGCGGGGATCACGTGCACGGCCACCAGCTCACCCACCCGGCGGGCGGCGGCGGCACCCGCGTCGGTGGCTGCTTTGACGGCGCCCACGTCGCCGCGAACCGTAACGGTCACCATGCCGGAACCGATGTACTCTTTTCCGGTGAGCACGACTTTGGCGGTTTTGACCATGGCGTCGGCGGCTTCGATGGCGCCGATTAAACCTTTGGTCTCCACCATTCCCAGGGCTTCCATAGGTTCTCCTTTGAACATACCAAGCTACCACTTCCAAAAAATTTGCGCGATGTGTCATCCTTATTAGCGAACGGCCGTCATTGTGCTGAATGGCAGTTGTAGTCCCGGTAGATGTTGAAATTGCTGGTGTAACCTCCGCCGGGTCTCGGGCCATCATTACAACGTACGATCGTAACGTCCGAATCACCTCAGGGAGGAAAGAAATGAAGAAATTGATATCTCTGTGCGCGCTATTCGCGCTCACGACGGTAATGGCCTTGGCGGCCGATGTGACGGGAAGCTGGAAAGGCGAAGCCAACCCGAACGGTAAAGGCGGACCCCCGAATTTCATGTTCAAGCAGAGTGGCTCCACGCTAACCGGGACCACTTCGATGCGCGGGAACGAAGTCGAAATCTCCAACGGCAAGATCGATGGCGACAAGGTCTCGTTCGAAGTGACGTTCGAAGGGCAGAACGGCAAGATGACCACCAAGTATTCGGGCACCGTGTCTGGCACCACGATGAAGTTGTCGGCGGAAAGCGCGCGAGGCACCCGCGAAGTAACGCTTACCAAGCAATAAGTTCGGTTAAAATCAAGCAACACGCCGGTTAGAGGGGGTTCGTCATTTTTAACGTGAAAAATCTCGCGCTGGCCGGCGTGTGTTTTGCCGCTTGCTGGTTTCAAGGGCTTGCTCTCGCGCAGTCGGGAGTGGTCAAGGCTGAGAATCAGCTAATTCCAGGCGCGACGGTGAAGGCAACGCAGGGCGACAAAGTCCTGAGTACGCTGACCGATGAAAAGGGCGCTTATCAGATCGACGGGATGACTCCGGGGAACTGGGTCGTTACGGTAGAGATGTTTGGGTTTACCACTGCGCGCAAAGAAGTCACCATCGGCGCGACCCCTTCTAAAATCGATTTCACGCTGGCTCTGCGGGACCGTTCGCAGTTGGGGCGCGGACCGGGAGGCGGCCGCGGGGGACAGGCCGGTCAGGAAGCCGAGGCGGACGCACCGACGCTGGACATGTCCGCCACGCCCGAAGCTGCGCAGGGAGCTCCGGCGGAGGGGGCCAATCAATCGCTGATGGCGCAAGGCAGTCTGAGCCAGGGTCTGCAAACCAACGCGGGCGATTTACAGGGCGGCGATGGGCCTGGCGGATTCGGACGCGGCGGGGGATTTGGAGGCGATCGCGGCGGGCCGGGTGGTCCGCAAATGGCGGGCGGACCTGGAGGTCCAGGAGGATTCGGCGGACCCGGAGGCGGGGGAGGGTTCGGCGGCGGCGGCGGTGGACGTGGAGGCGGCGGTGGACCGGGTGGTCCTGGTGGACGCGGCGGCGGTGGACGGCAGGGGCGAGGACCACGAGATCGCAGCGGCAATGCTGCTTTCATCGGCAACCGCACCAACGGAAATACGAATCGCATCACCGGATCTTTGTTCTATACGTTCGGCAATTCGGCGCTGAATGCGCGGCCATTTTCCGTCGATGGACTGCTGGCGCCTAAAGCCGCGTACTCCCTGAACAGGTTTGGCATCAGTGCCGGCGGGCCTTTGTTTATCCCGAAATTGTTTAACTTCGACAAGATTACGTGGTTCTTCAATTACACCGGGAACCTGCTACGCAATGGAGTCGACCAGCCGTCGAGCTTGCCTACTGCCGCGCAGAGGGCCGGGGATTTCTCATCGGTGACGCAGCCGATTTTCGATCCGACGACGGGCTTGCAGTTTCCGGGCAATATCATTCCGGTTTCGCGGATCAATCCCATCTCGCAGGGATTGTTGAATTTTATTCCTCTGCCGAATCAGGCCACGGGGACCATCAATCAGGATTACCGGCTGATCTACGCGAATCCGACGAATACCCAGGCTCTCAACACCAGGATCAATGCGACGGTGACGCCCAAGGATAACCTGGCATTCGTCGTCAATTGGCAGGGCAATAATTCACAAACCGATCAATATTTCGGCTGCTGCGATTCCTCGAGCGGGAACGGATTTAACGGCACGGCGACCTGGCGGCATCGTCTGGGTACGCGCAGCTTCGAGTCCGTGATTCTGAGCTTCAACCGCCAGACCACTATCGTCACGCCTTATTTTGAAAAGATCGAGCAGGACGTTGCGGCGGAACTCGGGATTCTTGGTCCTTCTCAAAATCCGATGAATTACGGGCCGCCGACCTTGGGGTTTACCAACTATAGCTCCTTATCGGACACGGTTCCCAAGCGGCAGGCGGTTGAGAATTTCGGGATCTCCGATACGTTGACGGAGCACAAGGGCAAGCACAATTTCAGTTTCGGGGGCGGCTATATTCATTACCTGAGTAATTTGATTACCGATCCAAACGGCCGCGGGTCGTTCTCATTTTCGGGGCTTGAAACCGCGCAGTACGTGAATGGGTCCGCTGTGCCGGGGACGGGATACGATCTGGCGGATTTCCTGTTGGGGACGCCGGAAAGCAATTCGATCCAGACCGGCAACACCAGCACCTATTACCGCAGCAACGGTTGGAACGCGTATGCGGTGGACGATTTCCGGGTGGCCGCGGGCTTCAGTTTGAACCTGGGGCTGCGGTATGAATATTTCTCGCCGTGGGCGGAGAAGTACGGCCACGCGGCGAATCTGGATATCGCGCAGGGATTCTCGGCGGTCACGCCGGTGCTGCCGGGGCAAAACGGATACCCGTCCGGCCTGATCAGGCCGGATCGAAACAATTTCGCGCCGCGCGTGGCGTTCGCCTGGAAGCCGAATCCGAAGGGCAAGCTGCAAGTTCGCGGAGGATACGGGTGGTATTACACTCCGAACCAATACAATAAATTCGAGCAGCAACTGGCGGAGCAGCCTCCCTTCGCCGAAACCAACACGGTTACGACCAGCAGCGCGGATCCGCTGACGCTACAGAGCGGGTTGATCCAACAGTCCGGCAAGAGCGTGACCAATACTTATGCGGTCGCGCTGAATTATCGCGACACTTACATCCAATCGTGGAACGTCGACGTGCAGCGCGATTTGAACCGGATCCTGATTTTAGAATTTAGCTACCAGGGTTCGAAGGGCACGCACCTGGATATTCCGGAGGCGCCGAATCAGGCGGGTCTCGGGCCTCCGCAGACCTCCGAGCAGAGGTTTCCGATTCCCAATGTCGGGAGCTTTATTTTTGATACGCCTTCCGGCAATTCGCTCTATAACGCGGGACAGGTACGGGTGACGCGCCGGTTCACCAAAGGCGTGTCGACGAACCTGCTGTACACGTATTCGAAGGCGATGGACGACGCGGTGCTCGCGCAGAACTTCTACAATCAGGCGGCGGAGCGGGCGCTTTCCTCTTTCAATCACACTCATGTGCTGGCGCTGCAATGGGTGCTGGCGTCGCCGGTCGATGCGACCAAAGGATTCCTGTCGCACCCGGTTTTCCTGGCCAAGGCGCTCAAGGATTGGACGCTGTCGGGGTCGTTGACAGCGCAAACCGGTGCTCCTTTGACCGCGACCGTGAATGGAAATCTGGATGGAACCGGTTCGCCGGCGGCGTTGCGCGCGGATGCTACAGGCGAATCGATCGATGCGGGGAAAGGCTGGTTCAATACCGCGGCGTTCGTCACACCGCCTCCGGAGACGTTCGGGACAGCGGGGCGCAACACCATTATTGGACCGGGGTCGGTGGTGATGAACCTGTCGCTCGCGCGCAGCATCAATCTGAAATCGGAGCGGCGGCGGCTGGAGTTCCGCATCGATACTTCGAATTTCATGAATCACGTGAATCCATCCGGATTGATTACCGTGGTGAATTCGTCGCAGTATGGCGAGATCACCGGCGCGGGCGCGATGCGCGCGGTAACCGCTACCTTGAGGTTAAGGTTCTAAATTATGAGGAAGTCACTGCTCGCGCTGATTCTGACAACCGTGATCGCGATGTCGCTGTCGGCCCAGTTTACGGCCGAAACGCGCTTGGTGATCGTGAATCTATCGGCGAAGGACAGGTCGGGGAAGCCGATTCTGACGCTCAAGAAGGATGACGTCGAGGTTTTTGAAGACGGCGTGCGCCAGGAGATCAAAGTATTCGAATTGCAGAAGCTCGACGGCGAAGCGCTGCCGTCGCTGGCCGAGACGCCTCCGTCGAAGTCGAAGACCATCGAGGAGAAAGCTCCGCAGCCTAAGGTGGAAGCGAAGGCTTACGTCGAGCCGGCCAAGAACAGTGTGATCAAGTATCAGGACCGGCGCCTGCTGTGCCTGCTGTTCGACATGACGTCCATGCAGCCGCCGGAGCAGCTGCGCGCGCAGGAAGCGGCCATCAAATTTCTCGAAACGCAGATGACGACGAACGATCTGGTCGAGATCATGACTTTCAACTCGAACATCAAAGTGGTTGAGGAGTTCACCGCGGATCGCGAGCGCCTGATCACTTCGCTCAAAAAACTTACCGTGGGACAGGGATCCGATTTCGCGGACCTGGCCTCGACTTCGGCCGATGAAGGCGACGATAGCGGTGGTTTTACGGCCGACGATACCGAGTTCAACATCTTTAACACCGACCGGAAGTTGAGCGCGCTCGAAGACGCCGCGCGCAAACTCGGGGCGTTTCCAGAGAAGAAAGCGCTGATTTATTTTTCGAGCGGCGTGGGCAAAACCGGGGTCGAGAATCAATCGCAAATCAAGGCGACGACCAACGCCGCGGTTCGTGCGAACGTCGCGATTTACTCGATTGACGCGCGCGGGTTGGTGGCTACGCCTCCCGGCGGCGATGCTTCGCAGGCTTCGGCGCGAGGGACAGGGATGATCACCGGCACCAAGCAGGCGGGCCTCAAAGCTAGTTTCCAGAATTCGCAGGAGACGCTGACCACTATCTCAGAGGACACGGGCGGCAAGGCGATGCTCGATACCAACGATCTGACCATGGGAATCCAGCAGGCGCAGGACGATATCAATAGCTACTACATCATCGGCTATTCTCCGAAAAATTCCGCCGACGACGGAAAGCTGCGGCGCATCGAGGTGAAGCTGGTCAACAAGACTATGAGCGCGAAGCTCGATTTCCGCAAGGCGTACTACGCGAACAAGCAGTTCAAGAATTTCAATTCGACCGATAAGGAGCGCCAGCTCGAAGAAGCCTTAACGCTGGGCGATCCGGTAAGTGAGCTGCCGCTGGCGCTCGAAGTGGATTATTTCCGGGTCGCGAAAGACCGCTATTCGTTCCCGATTTCGGTGAAGATCCCGGGGTCCGCGGTCGGCCTGCAAAAGAAGGGCGCGAAGCAGGTCGCCGATTTCGATTTTATCGGCCAGGTGCGCGATGCGCAGAATAAACTGGTCACCGGGGTGCGCGATAACATCACCGTAAAGTTGGGAGAGGGCGATGCCGCGGCCATCGGACGGCGGAATATTCAATACGATACTGTCCCTCTGCCTCTGCCTCCAGGAACTTATTCGCTGCGTTTCCTCGCGCGCGAGAATCAGAGCGGCAAGATGGGAACGTTCGAGACCAAGTTCACGATCCCGGATCTGAATTCCGAAAAAACGCTGCGATTAAGCTCCGTGATCTGGAGCAATCAACGCGAAGCCGTGACCGCGGCGGTGGGGGCGGCGGACAACAATAAAAAACTGCTGGCGGTGCATCCGCTGGTGCAGGGCGGCCAGAAAATCCTGCCCAGTATTACCCGGGTATTTCGCAAGGACCAGACCATGTATGTGTTCTTCGAGGTCTACGATCCCGGCATCGACCCGGACCGCAAAGTGCCCAGCCTGACAGCCGAGGTCGAGCTGATTTCGGGCGGCCGCCGCGTATTCACGTCGGCTCCCGTCCGGCAGAACAAGTTAGCGGATAAGCGGCCAGGCGTGGCGCAGTTCAGCTTCCAGATTCCTTTGGCGAAGATCGCGGCGGGGCAATATATTTCTCAGGTCAACGTGATCGACGAAACCGGCCACAAGTTCGCCTTCCCCCGCAACGAGATTGTGCTGCTGGCCGCGGAGAACAAAACCCAGGCGAGCACGGACGCCAAGCCGGGCAAGTAAGGAACTATTTGGCCGGAACCGGTGTCAACTAAAGTGGACGCCGAATATCAAACCGCCGAATACCACTCCCGCGGCTAAAATATACAGGGCCCATCGCATCATCCTTCCTTTACTGGAAGTGACGCGATCTTCATCTTTGCGCATCTGATCGTCGAGGCTATCGAACATGGGAACCTCCCTTGAACAAATAAAGACGTATAAACGAGGTCCGATCTGAGCTAGGGGAAGCATACACCTATTCTTCGAGGAAGAAAAGCCCCTGTTAAGACATTAGAGCCTGATCCTAAGTTGCACATTTTGGCCCATTGACTGCCTAATATAGATGGATGGTTCCCCCCCGCCGATCTCTCGCGCGACCGGACGCAACGAATCCGTGGTCCACATTGGTCACCATCAGCACGCTTTTTGCTGTCCTGGCGGTCCTCTACCTGGCCCGGGAGGCTTTCATCCCGCTGGCCTTCGCGCTCGCGCTTTCGCTCATCCTGACGCCGCTGACGTCGTGGTTTCAACGGATGCATCTGGGGCGGGTTCCGGCGGTGGTGATCGTGATGGCATTGGTGATTGCGCTTACCGGCATGGTGAGCTGGATGGTGGGCAACGAATTGATCGATGTGGTGGACCATCTGCCCTCCTACGGCGCGAACCTGCACAACAAAATTCAGGGGCTCAGCTCGCCCTCGACTGGAGCGTTGGGGCGGGTTGAAAAGAGCGTCGCGGAGATCGGCAAGGAACTCGCTGGGAAGGAGCCGCCTCCACCGGAGCGCGGGCGGCGCGTGCCGGCGGCGACGCCCGAAAATCCGCTGCCCGTTCAAGTGATCACGCCCGAGCCCGGCACGCTGCTTTACCTGCGGGAGCTGACGCGGCCTTTTCTTGCGCCGATCGCGATGTTCGGCTTCGTGCTGATCCTCACGGTTTTCATTTTGGTTAAGAGGGAGGACTTGCGGAACCGCCTGCTCCGCCTGGTCGGCGTCAGCCAATTACAGGCCACCACGCAGGCGCTGGACGACGCGACGCAGCGCATCAGCCGCTACCTGGTGCTCCAGTTTATGGTGAACGCGATTATGGGCGTGGCCATCGCCGCGGGCCTGGAGTTGATGGGCGTTCCGTATGCGGCGCTATGGGGAGTGATCGCGGCGCTGCTGCGGCTGGTTCCTTACGTGGGGATTCTGTCGGCCGCCATTTTGCCGTTCACGCTGTCGCTCGCCGTATTCGACGGATGGCTGCATCCGGCGATGGTGTTCGCGCTCTTTTTCGTGCTGGAGCTGATCGTCGGCAATTTCCTGGAGCCGTGGCTGTACGGCTCGCACACCGGAATTTCGTCGCTAGGTTTGCTGGTCAGCACTGTTTTCTGGACTATCCTGTGGGGTTATCCGGGGCTGATCCTGTCGACGCCTCTGACCGTTTGCGTGGTGGTGCTGGGCCGCTACGTGCCGCAGCTCTCCTTCCTGCATATCGCGCTCGGAGACGAGGACGCGTTGTCGACGGAGGTCCACCTTTTTCAGCGACTGCTCGCGATGGATCAAGCCGAGGCGCACTCGGTGGTAGAAGAGTTCCTGAAAGATCATTCGCTACTGGCACTTTATGAGGAGGTCATTGTTCCGGCACTGATCCTGGCGGAGCAGGAACGTCATCGCGGAACGATGGAGCAGACTCGCGAAGATTTCATTTTTTTAGGGTTGAATGAGATTATCGCGGAGCTCGCGGTGCGTCCCGACGATACGCCTAAGTCGTCGCACCCGGGCCGGATTTTCGTGATTCCGGCCAAGGACCTGGGCGACGAAGTGTCCGGGGCGCTGTTCGGCCAGCTGCTGGAGCGGGATGGCTTCGCGGTGATCTCGCTTCCGGTGGGGGCTTCGAAAGAGGAGCTGGCGGTGCTCCAGCCTGCGGCTGAAGATGTGATCTGCGTGTCGGCCCTGCCGCCTTTCGCATTCTCCGCGGCGGCGAAGCTCTGCACGCAACTGCGGCAGCGTTATCCGGAACCGAAAATCATGGCGGGCATCTGGGGATTTCCGGCGGGCAGGGAATCGATGCTCCGGCGCTTGGAACAAAGCAGCCGAATGATCGTAGCCACGAGTTTCACGCAAGCGATGGAGCAAACGGCGAATGAGCCTGTATCGGCATGAAGAGCGGCAGGCGAAACGCCTGCCCCACACGACTCGCAACGATTTTGTTGTGGCGCAGGCGCTACTCTACAACCCCATGCGCTCGAGCTTGCGATAGAGAGTCTTTCGCTCGATCCCGAGTATCTTCGCTGCGCGGCTCTTATTGCCGTTCGTTGCGGCCAGCACTCTGCGAATCTGTTCCGTCTCCGTATCGGCCAGCGATTCGCTCGCGCCTTCGCGGGAATCCATCTGCTCGATCGCCTGTTTCACCGCCCCAGCGTCGATCCGGCCTCCGGGGGCGAGTATAGTCAGCCGCTCCATCATGTGCTGAAGCTGGCGGATGTTGCCCGGCCAGCTGTACTCCTCCATCGCTTTCAGACCCGATTCGGTCAGCTTCGTGTCCAGAGAATAGCGGCCGTTGTAGCGAACCAGGAAATAATGGACCAGCAATGGAATATCGCTCGACCGCTCGCATAAAGGAGGCACGCTGATCCGCACGACGTTCAGGCGATACCACAGATCCTCGCGGAATTTCTGCTCGTCGACCATCTTCTGCATGTCGCGATTGGTGGCCGCGACCACGCGCACGTCGACCTTACGCGCCTTGGGCGATCCTAGCGGGCGAATCTCGCGCTCCTGCAAAAAGCGCAGCAGCTTCAGTTGAAAACCGAAATCGATGTCGCCGATTTCATCGAGAAAGACGGTGCCGTTATTGGCGGCTTCGAACACGCCCATGCGGTCGCGGTCGGCTCCTGTGTAGGCGCCTTTCAAGGTTCCGAACAACTCGCTTTCGAGCAGGGATGGAGCGATCGCGCCGCAATCGACCGGCACGAACGGATGAGCGGCGCGCCGGCTGTTGCGGTGAATCATGCGGGCGATCAGGTCTTTTCCGGTTCCGGTTTCTCCTTCAATCAGCACGGTCGCGTCGGTCGGAGCCACCTTCGAGATTTGTTTGTAAATCTCGATCATGCGCGGCGAGCTGCCGATCATTTCCGTTTCCGGCAGATCGTCGATCGAGGCGGCTTCGTCCTCGTCCTCTTCGCCGATGAACGATTTTTCGGCGCGCTTGATGGTATCGATCATCTGCGACATCTCGAAGGGCTTGGCGAGATAATCGAACGCGCCGCCGGAGGTTGCGGCCATGACCGTCTCCATGCTGCCGCGCCCGGACATCAGAATCACCGCGCCATCGGGATTATGCAGGCGCGCGGTTTTCAGAATATCGATGCCCGTGCGATCGTCGAGATAGATATCGGAGATCACGATCGGGAAGGGCTGCGCCTCCAGACGGTTGATCGCCTCGCGTGTGGATGCGACCGCCTCGACGGAATAGCCCTCCAGCTCCAGCACCGTGACCATGGTGCTGCGGACCGACGCGTCATCCTCAACGATTAAAAGTTTCTGCATTGTGAGAATCGGCGGAATTATCCGCCGCCTTAGGAACCTTTGGACTGGACGCGGTAAGTATTATTGTAAAACAACTTCCTTTTCCTGGTTCGCTGGTCACTTCCATCCGTCCTCCGTGATGGCTCACAATCTGTTCGACGATAGACAGCCCTATTCCGGTTCCAACTTCTCCCGACGCCTCCGCCCGTCTTGTCCTGTAAAACTTTTTAAAGATGTTTTTCAGCTCCTGGGCGTCCATGCCGATTCCCTGGTCGCGCACCGATAGACGCAGCTCGCCGCCGGAAACCATTGAAGTTACGTGAATTTCTGTTTCCGCCGGCGAGTACTTCACGGCGTTGGTGAGCAGGTTATAGAACGCGTACTCCATTAATTCACGATCCCCGGTCACGACCGCGTCGACTGGCGTATCTAAAAAGATCCTGATATTTTTCCGCTCGGCGATCGGCTCGACTCGCTTCATACAGGAATCGACCACTTCGCTCGCCGCGAAGGGCTCTTTTTTCAGATCCATTTGACCGTCGGCGAGACGCTCGACATCGAGAAATGTTTGTATCATTCGAGCCAGCCTTTTTGACTCGGAATTGATCATTTCGCTCAATTGTTTGCCCTTTTCCTCCGGCAATTTGTAGCGGGTCATGATTTCGCTGGACCCCTGGATCGCGGTGAGAGGCGTCCGCATTTCATGGGCGACCCAATGAATCGCCTGCTGGTAGCGGGACTTTTCCGATTCCGATGTCCGCAGTTGACGTCTTACAAAAAAGTATTGGAACGTAGCCGCGCTGGCGCTTGCCAGCCACGCCACCGCCCCCGGCGCGAAAAACGGAAATACGATGTCGTGTCGAAAGGTCTCAAACGGAATCGCAAATGCCGCGCCCAGCAGCACGACGTCCACCGCATAAGCCCACCATCCGGGCACGAAAACAAAAATTAATCCCGCCCCCGCGGCAAACGCCAGGCATGCTGCCAGAACGTAGATGGAGGGCGCGGGAACCAGGAAGCGTCCGCGCCGCATAGTCTCAAACGCCTGCGCGTGAACCTCGACGCCCGACACGCTTTCGCCATAGGAATTGGTCAAGCGGTCCCGCGCCGCCGATTGCGCGGTAATCCCCAGGAACACTACCGCCCCATGAATCCGGTCCCGATTCTCAGAAATGTCCAGCACCGAAATGGTAGGAATGGTCCCTTGAGGCAGATAGCGAACCCACATCGGACGGCCCTCCACGCCCAGAGGTTCCGGAATGAAGGTCGCCCCAACTTGCAAATTCGAATCTGCGTTGGAGTAAACAATCGGCTGGCCCACGAACGCCGAAAAAGCTTCCAGCGAAAGCGCCCAGCGCCGATCGCCGCCGCCCGTCTTCTCCAGAGGAATCTCCCGGTTGAAACCATCGCGCCATTCCTGCGCCAGATGCACGTGCCCCAGCCGGAAATCGCCCACCCGGAATTCGGGCAGAGGATCTTCCCAGGCATTCTCAATCAACTCGCATGGCAGCACGCGATTCCTGGTGGCCAGCAGCGCGGCCGCCACGCGCGCGTCGTCTTCTTTATTGGTGGGGTCCGCAATCAGCTGGTCGATTGCAACCACTCGCGGCCCTACTTCATGCAGTTCGTCTAGCGCGCCCGCCAGAATCTTTCTCACACTGGGCATGCCGCCCCGCGCCCGCAAAGTCTTCTCATCGACTGCGACCACCACGGCGGCCGTTTTCAAGGAGACAGCATCAGCCCTGGCCGATGTGTTGGCCAGTACATCGTATTCCAGATTGTCCAGGCGCTTGCCGACCGGAGTAAGCCATCCCCCGACCCCCGCCGCGAAGCATCCCGCGAGGATCGCGACGTACAGAACCGTATTCTTTCTGGCCCCTGTTTTACTTGCCAACCAGCTTCTCGATTTCTTCCACTTCTTTGGGAAGGGCGCCGCTCAATACCCGGCATCCGTTGGCCGTCACCAGGATCGTGTCCTCGATGCGCACGCCGATGTTCTCCTCCGGAATATAGATGCCGGGCTCGATGGTAATCACCATGCCCGGCTTTAGTTCGATGTTGACAGGTCCCGGATCGTGGACGTCGAGCCCCACATGATGGCTCAATCCATGCGTGAAATATTTCCCCAGCGGCGCGCCGTGTGAATCCTTGCCATGCGTGTTGATGTAGTCGTAAGCAATCTTGTACAGCGAGCCTTCGGTGTCCCGCCGGCCCACCATAACTCCCGGCTTAACGGCCGCGATGGCGGCCTTCTGCGCGCCCAGCACGATCTCATAAATCTCCTTCTGGCGGGCCGAGAATTTTCCATTCACTGGAACTGTGCGCGTGACATCGGTCGCATAATCGCCGCACTCGGCGCCCACGTCCATCACCACGATTTCGCCGGAATCCATGCGGCGCTTATTCGCGGAATAATGCAGGATCACGCTATTCGGCCCACTGCCGACAATGGGAGCATAGGCGCTGCGCTCGCATCCCATGCTGAAATAGGTGCCGGTCATCACCGCCGCGATCTGATATTCGTGCTCGCCCGGTTTCATCGCGTGCCATGCCGCCAGGTGAGCCGCCACGGTCGCGTCTGAGGCCGCCTGGATCAGGCCGATCTCGGCGGGGGATTTGAACTCCCGCAGCTTGGCGATCAACGTGGTGGCGTTCCCTTCGTCATGCAGCGGCGCGAGTCCCTTCAATTTTTCCGCCAGAGGATCGGCCTTCTCGGAGTAAATCTTTGGAGCATTCTCAATCAGGCGTAAAAACGTCGTCTCGACGGCCGATTTCGGCAGGACGGCGTTGAACCCAGTCTTCTCGAAAACGTCGGCGTCATTCGGATCGGTCACCCGGCCATAAAAAATCTCCGCGGTCTTGTTGCGCGGAGGCAGAAACAGAATTTCTTCGTTTGCGGTCATCATCAAAACCGCGCCTGGATCGCGCCAGCCGGTCAGATATAGAAAGTTCGGCTCCTGGATATAATCCCGCAGGTCGTCGTCAGTGCGAGCGAACAAAACCAGCACGCCGTCGAGTGTTTTGCGCAGCTGTGTACGCCGCGCCTGGTACTCTTCGCGCGGAATCCCCGCTCCAAAAACAGGCGTCGACAGCAGCAAAAACCCGAGAACCAGCCTCATGCAAAAAGTATAGCGTGCAGCTTACGGTAAGCTGGTAATTCCCCTATGGAAATCACAAAAATCATTGGCAGAGAGATACTCGACAGCCGCGGCAATCCGACGGTGGAAGCAGATGTGCATTTGGCGGACGGCAGCATTGGCCGCGCGGCCGTTCCTTCCGGCGCATCGACCGGCGAACACGAGGCGGTGGAATTGCGAGATAACGACAAATCTCGCTATCTGGGCAAAGGAACACTGAAAGCCGTCAAGAACATTGAGGAGCATATTGCGCCTGCGCTATTGGGTCAGGATGCGGAACTGCAAAGCTCCATCGATCGGCAGATGATCAAGCTCGACGGCACGTCGAACAAAGGAAAGCTGGGCGCGAATGCGATTCTGGCCGTGTCGATGGCGGTGGCCCGCGCGTCGGCGCAGTCGCAGCAGACGCCTTTATATCGATATTTGGGAGGCGTGTCCGCCTGCCTGCTGCCTCTGCCGATGATGAACATTCTGAATGGAGGCGCTCACGCCGACAATTCGGTGGACCCTCAGGAATTCATGGTCATGCCCTACGGCGCTGAGAAATTTTCGGAAGCGCTGCGCTGGGGCGCCGAGATTTTCCATACGCTCAAAGGCGTCCTGAAGAAGCGCGGCTACTCAACATCGGTGGGCGATGAAGGCGGCTTTGCGCCGAACCTGAAATCGAACGTGGAAGCCCTGGAGGTGGTGCTCGAGGCGATCACGCTCGCGGGCTACACCCCCGGCGAACAGGTCGGCATCGCGCTCGATCCCGCGGCCAGCGAATTTTACGATCCTAAGTTAAAGAAATACGTCTTCAAGAAATCCGACAAGAGCCAGCGCACCTCCGAACAGATGGTCGAGTTCTGGGCCGACTGGGTCCGCCAATACCCGATCGTATCGATCGAAGACGGCATGGCCGAGGACGATTGGGACGGCTGGAAACTCATGACCGACGCTCTGGGCAAGAAAATCCAGATCGTCGGCGACGACCTGTTCGTCACCAACGTCGAGCGCCTTTCGCAAGGCATTGAAAAAGGAATCGCCAATTCGATTCTGATCAAGGTGAACCAGATCGGCACGCTGACGGAAACGCTGGAATCGATGAAAATGGCCGCGGATGCCGGCTACACTTCGGTCGTCTCCCACCGTTCCGGCGAGACTGAGGACGCGTTCATTGCCGACCTCGCGGTCGCCACCGGCGCAGGGCAGATCAAGACGGGTTCGGCCAGCCGCACGGATCGCATCGCGAAGTACAACCAGCTATTGAGAATCGAGCAGGAACTGGGATCCGGAGCACGCTTCCCCGGCCGGAAGGCGTTCCGGCAATGATGAATGACCGGCCCTTGATTTTAACCATCCTGGACGGGTGGGGGTACTGTCCAGCCGGTCCAGGAAACGCGATTGCGCTAGCCAATAAGCCGAACTACGATCGCTTGTTACGAGAGTTTCCTAATACGTTGGTTCATACCTCGGGGCCGTCGGTTGGACTGCCTGAGGGGCAGATGGGCAACAGCGAAGTCGGCCACCTGAATATCGGCGCCGGCCGTGTCCTGCTGATGGACGTGATGCGCATTGACAAAATGATCGCGACCGGCGATTTCTTCCGCGATCCGATACTTCTTCTCGCGATGGATCATGCCAAAACCCGCCGGCTGCACCTGATGGGGCTGCTGAGCGACGGAGGCGTCCATTCGATGAACACGCACCTTTACGCGCTGCTCGAAATGGCGAAGCGCGAGGGCGTAAACGATGTGTGCATCCATTGCTTCATGGACGGCCGCGACACGCCTCCGAACAGCGGGGTCGAGTTTCTCGAAGCGCTTCAGCAACGAATCAATAAGATCGGGGTCGGGCGTATCTCGACGATTTCCGGCCGCTATTACGCCATGGATCGCGACAAACGCTGGGAGCGCATCGGCCTCGCCAAGGATGCGATGATCGATGGAAAGGGCGAGAAAACCACCGACCCGATCGCCGCCGTCAAACGCTCCTATGAGAAGGGGATCACCGACGAATTTATTGAGCCGATCGTAATTGTCGAAGATCGGCAGGAACCGGTCGGACGGATTCGCGAAGAAGACGCGTGCATCTTTTTCAACTATCGCGCCGACCGCGGGCGACAAATGACGCAAGCACTTACCGAGGCTCCTTTAAAGCTTTACTTCACCACCATGACCCAGTACGACAAGTCCTTCACGGTACCTTTCGTGCTGCCTCGCGAACTGCCGACCCACATCCTCGCGAACGTCATGGCCGACCTCAACTGGAAAAACCTTCGCGTCGCGGAGACCGAAAAATACGCGCACGTGACGTATTTCTTTAACGGTGGCAACGAGAAACCCTACGCTGGTGAGGAGCGCGAAATGGCGCCGTCTCCGAAGGTTGCAACTTACGATCTAAAGCCGGAGATGAATGCGGAAGGCGTCGCGAGTCTGGTCGAAAGCGCGATCGAGAAGCGGGATTTCGACGTCATCGTGATGAATTTCGCCAACGCAGACATGGTGGGCCATTCCGGAAAACTGGAAGCGACCGTCAAAGCGGTTGAAGTAGTTGACGCGCACCTGGGGCGGATTTACGACGCTCTGAAACGCAAAGGCGGCCGTTGGATCATCACCGCCGACCACGGCAACGCGGAGATGATGATCGACCCGGTAACAAAGGGTCCGCACACGTATCACACCACTAACCCCGTTCCATTCATCGTGGTGGATGAGGAGCGGAGGCCGTTGCGCGGCCACGGTGCGTTGCAGGATATCGCGCCCACCATGCTGGGACTATTCGGCGTCCCGCAACCGAGAGAGATGACGGGGCGGGATCTTACCAAGCCTTGAGCGGAGGAAACATGACGGACGCAGTAATCGGCTGCGACGCAGTAGATGCAGGCGCGGAGTGGCTTCGCCTCAAGACCGTATCAGGCGCGACGCGAACCATTCCGTGGAAGTCGATCAAGTGCGCCGGCACTGGGGAACAGCTCGACGGGCACGTCAATATTGAAGGTGTGACTGAAAAGACCGTCCCTTTTCGATCCACTCACGATTCGGTGTTTCTGGTTTACGGCGACGGCGGCCTCGCCCAACTGATGCTCGAAAAGAACAGCCCGAAGCGCGACGGGATTCTTGGTGCGTTCGAGCAGCACTTGGGAGATTGCTGGCGCGGCGACCGCCTTAGCGAGTCCGATGTGATGGGTACTCTGATGATTCCTCCCAAGGTCCGAATCCCGAAGGGAATCGTGTGGGCCATGGTGGTTCTGGCCGTCGTGTTTTTCGCCGCCATGGCGATTGTGTTTTTCGTGCACGGCGCAAAACCTACCTCGCCGTAATTTTCGGCCAGGCGATTTCGACGCCCTGAGCGATGATGCCGCTCTGAAAATCGGCGAACAATCTCGCATCGTTGCGGATGCGGCGCGGCGTTTGCCTGGTGCGGATCGCATGCGCGGCCAACGCTCCCGCCGCCTCTCCGATATTCCATTCCACGGGATGCAGACGGTAACACCCATTGGTGATATGCGTGACGCCGAGGTTTTTGCAAGCGGGCAGGAGGTTTTCGACACGCCTGGGAATCAGGCTGCCCAAAGGAATCTGAAACGGCAGCGAGCTGATGTCGATGTAATTATCGCCGCCGGTCGAAGGATGCAGGTCGATGCGGTAGCTGCCGATGCCCACGGAATCGGGAAACACTTCGGCCGCGGGCTCTTTTCGCGCGTCGGTGCCGACGTGCTGCTCGAGCACCGTAAACTCCGCGCGAATCCGGCGCGACTCGCGTATATAAGGATACTTCGCGAGCCCGTGGTCAGTCCCCATGACGTCGGCGCGCAGGCGCAAGTCTTTCCGGCCTTGGCTGGTTTGCATCCAGTACAGCAGCGATAAACTCAACTGCCGGGCGCGCTCCAGGTTCTTAGCCGCGTCCTCCACCGGGACATCGATCAAAGGCCCCAGCCAGTAATCGTTCTGCGGCCAATTCACCAGCGTAATGTCACTCGGAAACGCGCCCGGGATAAAATTTTCACGATTCACAATGCGGCGGTAACGCCAGGCCGTCTCGAACGGAAATACACGAGGCTTCAACGTTCGGGGCTCGGGCGGACTCCAGCTCAACAGCTTTCCCGGCCATGCGGGAGTAAGCTGCGGCACATAATCGCGCCAGAAGTCGTAGTCCGCTGGCTTGTCGATGGTGTGATCTTCACCGGGCCGCGAATCCATCGCGAAGCAGACGGTGAACGATTGAATATTCGATGGCGAAGCCTCCTCTGCCGCATGAGGCTCACCGGTTTCTGCGCGCGATTCGGCGCCGACCACGTACTCCGTTCGCGTGAGCGGCAGCAGATCTCCCTGCTCGGTCGCGTCCAGAAAATAGGCTGCCGTCACGGTGCGCGCCACGGTGCGCATCGCTGAGCAAACTAACCGACTTCACGAAATCGCGATCGACCGAAGCGGCTAGCGGCTTGTGCCGCAGCAGGACGGTGAGCGTCCCCGCACTCGCGTAGGGCGCGAGCATGGCTTCAAGGACGGCGAGCGAAACTTTCGGCTCGTGAGTTAATTTCGAAACCGAACCATCGCCCGGATTCAAATAAGGCCGCTGCCGCGCGTCTTCGGTGAGTGGATAATGATCGCGATAATATTGGCGTACGGCGTTTCGATAATCGCGATAGGCACGCGTCGAGCCGAACTGTTCGATCCACGGATGCTCATCCGGAGGCACGCCCTGCGAAGTAAGCTGGCCACCGATCCAATCGGTTTCCTCCGTCAGCACCACGCGCATCCCGTTGCGCAGAGCCGCGAGCGCCGCCGCGCATCCTCCCACCCCGGCCCCAATAATCGCGACGTCGGCATGAAGCTCATTCGGTGCAGCAGAGCTGATGAGCGGAGCCGCGAGCGTAGCAAGGAAACTTCGCCGATTCAACATCAAGAACTATACTGGCACCTTCTCTACCGAGCCGCGACCACAGGGAGCGATCTCTTTTTGTCCCACGTCCCGCCATGCGAAAAGTTTACTGCCGGTCGATCCTATGCACGGATTCCAATACCACCGTCCCCACGATCTCCAAACTCTGAGGACTCAACTTATCCATCGTGTCCGTATCTTTGTGCCACGGATCGTAATCGAAATCGATGATGTCGAGTGAGGGCACGCCGAGCTTCAGAAAGGGCATATGGTCGTCATCGACCTTTTCTCCGGTTTCCAGAAAGTAAGCCTTATAACCAAGCTCTGAAGCCGCATTCCAGACCAGCTTGCGCAGCGAGACCGTGGAATTTTCTTCGATCAGCACGCCCAGCGACTTGTCGCCGATCATATCGACATTGATCAGAGCTTTCAGCCGCGCGAGCGTGCCGTCGGCCTTCCATTTGTATGCCAGATGACGGCTGCCGTACACGCTGTCGGTGTCCGACCAATCGCCCACGGCTTCCTCGCCGTCGAAGAACACCACATAAATATCGTCGACGTGTTCCAGCTGCGAAAGATCGCGCACCAGTTCGAGCAGCAGGCCGGTGGACGATCCTCCATCGTTCGCGCCGACGAATCTTCTACCTGGAAATAGCTTGGTGTCGAAGTGTCCGGTCACAGCGATCGCGTGTCCGCTCTTGCCGGGAAATTTCGCGATGATGTTGGTCATCGGCACGTCGCCCTTGGGCGTCTTCCCGACAAACGGGTCCTCCATCACCTGGCACTTCCACATGCGGAGCTGCGTGCGAATGTACCCCTGCAACTGCCGGTTCGCCGCCGAACCTGACGGCCGCGGTCCAAATGCCACTGCGGCCTGCGTGTACTTAAATGCCGAAGCGCCCGAAAAATCAGCCCCTGCGCATATTACGCCCATCGAGATCATCCAGACTTTGGCACAAAGCATATGTCTTCAGTGTAAATAATGTGGCGTACGCACTCGTGCGTGCCGTGTCGAGACTCGTCTCGACACGGTTCCTGGAGGCGCGTGGACCCGTGAGCCACGTCAGCGTTTTCGGGCAGAACAGATATAGCCCAGGGTGAAATTCCGCTGCTGGTCCAGAGGCTCGAATAGAGGAAGCACCAGCGCCGCGGGTACAAATAAAATCGCACCGATGACAATGGAGATGCCGGGGAAGAACTGAAGCGCATAGAGCATCCTCCGCGCCAGCATCCGAAAAAATCCCCCCATCGGTGCGATCGAAATTTCTGAAAATCCCGCGGATTCGAGCATGAAGCCCAACCCATACCGCGTAAACCGAAAATAATCGTGCGGCTGCTGATGCTCCTCCCATTCGAACGGCACGATCAGCAGGAAGCGGCCGCCGGGCGCGAGCGTGCGCGCAATTTCGCGAATGACAAGTGCCGGATCCTTCACATGCTCCAGCGTGACGACGTTGAGACACGCGCCAAACGTATCCGCGCGAAACGGCGGACAGCTCAAATCCCCAACTACGTCAAGCGCCGAATAATTCCATTGGCTGTTCCCGACTCCCAAGTCGAGCCCGCAGTATCTTTGCGCGAAAAAATAGTGTTTGTAGTTTCCTTCGCCCGCTCCCGCATCCAGCACACGCGCGCCTGGGGGCAGCGAGGCCGCGAAATCGCGCACCGCATCCTCAATCGCCGTCTCGAAATGCATGACGTAGCGCCGGACGGGCGCAGGCAGGTGATCGCGCAGCCAGTCGTAGATCACGACTTTTTGCGGGCTTCCACCATGATGGTCGACCCTGCACGGCACGCCGCCTCCACCAGCGTGAAGGGAATCGAGCCCACCACGAGTGCCATGTACATCAGGTCTTTCATCAAGCGCTGGAAGGGCGTTTCCGCAATCTGGCGCATCCGCCGCGCCATCGGATCAAGTGCCGGCGCCAGGCTGGTGGCCAATCCCGCGGGATTATCGCGCAATGAAAAATGTTTGTGCCGCAATACTTCAAAACCGCAGGAATCCAAAAGCAAATCGAGATCCGCAAGACGGAAGTTGATCAAGTGCCGCGGCACGTCGATTCCATTCCAGCGCTCGCCCAACAAAAGAAACTGCCAGCACGCCGCGTTCGGAACCTGCACGATCAGCCGCCCATCAGGCCGCAGCAGTTGATGCGCTGCGTCCAGATAACTCGCCGGATCGTACAGATGTTCCAGCACATGAAACATGGTGATCGCGGCGCAGCTTTGGGGCGCGAGTGGAGCCTTCGAAAGCGTCGCGCATACCGCGGGAACACCGGCCCTGCGCCAGGCCACATTGGCGGCATCGAGGGAAAAATCCAAGCCCATCACGTTCTTGACGCCGCGCTCCGCCAGCATTTGAAGGAAGAGACCGCCTCCGCAGCCGACGTCCAGCACCAGCCCTTTTTCTTCCGATTCACGCAAGGCGCGCTGGACAAAATGCAGATGATCGCGCAGCACGAAGCGGCGATAAATCTGCTCCAGCCGGTCCGCTGTATCGGCATCGGACGTGTACCAGTATTTCGGAGGATAGTAATGATGCAGATCCAAAGGATGCGGCTGCGGATCCAGTCGCATCAAACGGCAGTTGCGGCATTCGACGATGCGAAAGATTTTGTTGGTGGTCTCGTACAGGCGATCGGTGGCGGAGAAAAGAATGAGCGATTCGCGATTGCCGCACGCCGGACAGGGCTCCGGGGTGCTTATTGCGGAGCTGGAGTCGCCTGTTCGGAGAGATCCCGCAGCTTGATCCGGTAGCGCAGCAAAAGCCGGCGCACTTGTTTTGGGCTCAGGCGGTGCTTGGACCGGTACGCGCGCCGCTTGCGCAGCATCGACGGGATCATCGGCAATGCGGACAGCGTTCCTTTGATCAGCGCCATTGCCGCCGTTAACTTTCCCTTCGGTCCCGGGTAGTGGCGGGTGTCCCCCTTGCCCCGGAGCGCGGCCGCCATTCCCGCGCCGATTCTGATCAGATGATATGCTCCGTTTGCCCAAAGTAAATTCCACGGAAAAAGCTTCACCACTAACAGCACGCGATTGCGTTCAATCAACGTGAGCCGCTTCGCCGAATTCAATCCCAGCGTCGCGCCTCGATGATGCCTCACCACCGCACCGGGCGCGTACAGGCAATTCCAGCCTGCAATCCGTGCCCTCAATCCCAACTCGGCGTCGTCGGCGTAGGCGAAAAACTCTTCGTCGAAACCGCCAACCTCATCTAGCATCGCACGCCTGTACAGCGCGGCGCATCCATCCGGCCACAGCGCCTCTTCCTGCCGGTCGAACTGCCCCCGGTCGATCTGCCCATGGCCGCGCCCACGATTCTGCCCGTCGGGGTAAATGAGGTGCCCGCACTTGTCGATCACGCGCGGATCTTCCCACACCAGAATCTTAGACGCCACCATCCCGACGTCGCTCTCCCCAACGTCGGGTTTGATCTGGATCGCGTCCAGCATCGCTTGGAGCCACCCCGGATCGGCTTCCGCATCATTATTAAGCAGCGCGATGTATTCGGAATGCGATACGGAGAATCCCTGATTGTTCGCCGCGCAAAAACCCCTATTTTCCGGGTTCTCGATCAGCCTGACATTTCTGGCCCGTACCATCGCTTGCGAACCGTCGTCCGACCCGTTGTCCACCACCACGATTTCAAAGTTCTTAAAGGTTTGTAGAGCGAGAGAATCGAGGCACGCGCGCAGCAAATCCCGCCGATTCCAGTTCACAATGACGACCGAAATAACCGGCGTTTCCACCCCCCCATAGTACCTTCGTTTGTGATATCGTTTAAGCTCTTATGACCTCCGTGGGTGAAATCCTTCGCCGGGAACGGCAAGCCCAAGGACGTGAGATGCCGGAGATCGCGGAGGATCTCTGCATCACGCAACGTTACCTTCGGGCGATCGAGGAAGACGACATCAAAAGTCTTCCTGGAACTTTCTTCTATAAAAGCTTCGTAAAGCAGTACGCTCTCATACTCGGTCTGGATGAAAAAGAACTCCTCGCGGGTATCGAAGAAGAGCCTCTGCCGCTGCCGGGAGCGAACCCGAAATATAGTCCGCTAAGAGAAGTAGATCCAATCGTTGCCGATTCCAACCGCCGGTACTTTTCCGACCGCCGGGTCGGATTATCGGTCGCGGCGCTGGCGGTGGTGCTGCTCGGGTGCTCCGGTTTTTATACCTGGTGGAACAAGGCTTCGCATCCCGGCCGGCAGAATCTAGCGGCATTTATTCCGGTATCCTCGACGAGTAAGCCCGTGCCGACTGTTGACGTTAAGACGGAAACTGGACCTGATGGTGTAAATCACGTGGTCCTGAATCTGTCCGCCACCGAGACCACCTGGCTTTCGATTACGAGCGAGGGAAAAAACATTTTTTCGGGTGTGCTGGAGCCGAGTCAAACCAAGACGTTACGTGCTTCGGATGTGGCCAAAATGAAGGTCGGCAACGCGGGCGGCCTCGATGTCCGATGGAACGGGAAAGCGATTGGTCCGATCGGCGGGCGGGGGCAAGTTCGGGTCGTATTGTTCACGCCGGAGGGGTATCAGATCCTTCCTCCGGCGCCGCAAACGACGCTGTAATCGCGTAGATTGAGCTCCCAGGTTTCAAAATCGCCATCTGTCGATAGCAGGCGGAAGCCTTCGCGCTGGTAAATTTTCCTGGCGGCCAGCAGCATGGAATTCGTCCAGAGCGTGATTTTTCGATAAGCTGCTTCGCGCGCGAAACGGATACATTCCTGCACCAGGCGGCGTCCCAAACCCAGGCCTCTTGCGGACGGCTCGACGTAGAGCAGACGCAGTTTTGCTACTGTCGCGGATTTCTTTACGAGCATTACCGACCCGAGGATGTTGCCGTCCTGTTCGGCGATCCAGCAGCGTTCGCGTGGCGGGTCGAAGTTTTCTACGAACTTTTGGGCGATGCCGGCGACCAGCGCTTCGAATTTTTCATCCCATCCATATTCCTGCGCGTAGAGCACGCCGTGGCGGTGCGTGATCCATCCGATGTCGCCGGGGCGATGGGTGCGCAGAGTGTACGCCGATGGCGGCTTGCCGTTGAGGATGGACTCAATGGATTTCATCGCGGCAATCAACCGGGACTGGTCGGATTCGGATAGTTTAGCGAGCATGGCGGCCGCCTCGCGTTGGGATTTCGCATTAATCGACTGGAAGGCTTTGCGGCCGGCGGCGGTCAACTTGAGGCGACGCTGGCGCCGGTCGTTTTCAGAAGACTGTTTTTTTAGATAGCCTTTGCGGATAAAGGCTTCGAGAATGCGGCTGAGGTAACCGGGGTCGAGCTTTAGTTCGGAGGTCAGGTCGGTTGCGGTGGGGTTCTCGCGATTGGCCAGTTCGAAAAGGACTCGGGCTTCGGTGAGGGAGAAGTGGCTCTCGAGGATTCCTTCTTGAAGTAGGTGGATTTGGCGGATATAGAAGCGGTTGAAGGCGCGGACGGTTTCGGGGCGGTCCATAGTTGACAGTGTCAAGGATTTAGTTGACCAAGTCAAGTAAAAGCCACGTCGACACGAATGTCGACGCGGCACGCATAAGTGCGTGCGCCACCACCACTCACGCGTCGACGTGATCTTGGACCGCTACCGGTCGTTTCTCGGGGATAACGGTTTGTCTTAGACAAGCTACTAGTCTTCGATAATGATTTTGGGGCCGGTGCTGGAGGATTCGGAGGTGCGTTGTTCCAATAATTTCGCCAGGGCCAGGAAGGGGGCGCCGTGCGGCTCTTCGTCGCCGATGTGGGCGGTAACCGGCATGCCGATATCGCCGCCGATTCTCACTTGCGGATCCAATGCGATTTCACCCAGGAAGGGTACGTTCATTTTCTCGGCGGTGCGTTTACCCCCGCCTTGGCCGAAGACGTCGATGCGCTCGCCCGAGCCGGGGGCAATCAGGTAGCTCATGTTTTCCACCAGTCCGAGGATGGGCACACGGACTTGGGCGAACATGTTGATGGCTTTTCTGGCGTCTTCGAGAGATACGTCGGACGGGGTGGTCACTACTACGGCGCCCGAGAGAGGGGCGGTCTGGATGAGGGACAAAGCCACGTCGCCGGTGCCGGGAGGGAGGTCGATTAACAGGTAGTCCAGCTCGCCCCAATCGACGCCTCTCAGAAATTGCTGGATGACGCTATGCAGCATGGGTCCGCGCCAGACCAGCGGTTTGTCCCCGGGGTTGATGAAGCCCATCGACATCAGGCGGACTCCGTATTTTTCGAGGGGCTGGATGCGCTCGCCGATCGCGTTCGGAGGGTGGCTGATCCCGAACATGAGGGGGACGTTGGGACCGTAGACGTCGGCATCGAGAAGGCCCACCGTGCGGCCGAGGCGGGCTAGTGAGATCGCTAAGTTTACGGAGACGGTGGTTTTGCCGACTCCTCCTTTTCCGGAACCGATGGCGATGAGGCGCTTGATGCCGGGAATAGGAGGTTTCGGCTGGTCCTGCTGCTGAGGATGCATGAAGTTTCAGGGTAGCAGCCCGAATGGACAGGTCGGGGACCTGTCCTACTTGGTTCGATGGTTGGTGGGGAGGGGGGTTACGGGGAGTTCTATGGTCGCTTCCCGGAGTTTGTGCGTGGGTTCGTTTGGTATTACTACTCGAGCCAGAAGTTTTATGGTGCGGCCGGAACAATATAGACCGATTCTTGCCAAGGTGTATTTGGCGGAGGCTCCGGTGTGGTCGTAGCTGGACCACGGGTCGGAGATCCGCGTCGACAGGTCGACACATTCGTCGTCGGTGAACAGTTCGGCGGCGCGGAAGGCGTTGCCATCAGGCAGTAGGATGGCGATCTGTTCTCCGGCGTTGGCTTTTCCGTCGCCGTTGCCTTGACCTAACGTCAGGGTCTGTTGTTCGACTGCGTGCTGAAAGACATGAAGGGCGCGGTGGTCGGCGACTTGGTAATCGGTAGTTTCGGGCGCGGGCGGGAACTTGAAGGTTTCGAGCGATCGCTTTACCAGGCCGGCTCCGATTTTCACCTGGTATTCGTCGCCATCCAGTTCGAGATGCAGGCGGCCTTCGGGGTCGGCAAAGATGTGATCGTTCACGATTTTGTTGTCGCGCAGGCGGACCGTGGTGATGGAGATTCGCGAGTTTTTCCGGTAGAGGGGCGCGGTGGTGATTTTCACGTGGACGTTGCGGAGAGCGCGTCCGCCGGGCAGCCACTCCTGGACGCTGGAGCGGAAGCCGGTGTGGGAGACGTTGTCGATCGACGTGAAGCCGGGTTGTTTGCGGTCGGTTTCCATCGTCCAATCCCAGACGGAGAAGGTGGGATAGACGTCGGCGTGGCTCCATAAATCGGGACGGGGAAGGGGATTCGCGAACGCGTTCATATGGAAGGCGAGTGTTTTCGAGAGGCGGGGCGTGCCAGCGCCGGAATCGAAGTTCTGAGTTTCATGTGTGGGCATGTTCCAGAAGAGATTCAACTGGTGGTGGTAGAACTGAATGAAATCATCAGAGCCGGTTACCAGGCGAGTGCGCACGCCGGCATAGTTATTGCGCATTTCAAGGTGGCGGTATTCGACGGGAAATTCGCGGGGGCCGACGACGAGTTCGGGTGAGCCCATGAAGCTGGAGGCGCTCGAAACCAGGTCGGGATACTTGCCGGCGATCCAATAAGACATGAATCCCCCTAGAGAGAGGCCGGCGGTGGCGCGATGCTCGCGGTCGGGGATGGTGCGGTAGTGGGCCTCGATGAGAGCGACCAGTTCGGAGAAATAGAGAGGAAACTGGCGGTCGGTCTCTACGGGTCCAATGTTGTAGAGGCGGGAGGAAGTCTCGTTGGAGCCGTCGATTTTGACGATGATTACGTCGTGGTCGCGGACGAAGTTGGCGAGGTTGTCGCCGTTCGAGTCGTCGCCGCGATCGTATTCCTTGCCGGAGGGGCCCTGGTTATAGCGCTCACCGGAGCCGTGGAACCAATAGATGACGGGATAGCGGGTGTCTGTGGTTTCGTAGGCGGGTGGGAGGAAGATGCGGTAGTGGCGGGTTTCGTGGAAGATCTGGCTTTGGTGGGAGCAATCGAGGATGATGGTCCCCGCGTGAAGAGCCATGGAGAATGCGAGAACGTTCATGGCCGCCGATGAACACCGATGAACGCCGATCGAAAACAACCCGCGCAAGTTATTTCTTTTCGATGGCGGTGATGGAAGTTTCGGTGCCGTCTGTGTTGGTTCCGACGATGACGCTAATGGTGCGTTTCTTGCCTTCGTCGGAGGCCTGGACCAAGCCGCCCTGCTCCGTGGTGGTGGTCATGTTGATGGTGAAGCCGGCGGCTTTTAACTGGTCGGAATAGAAGTTTATGATTTTCGAAGCGGGATCTGTCGATTTGAAGCCGAAGGTGTTTTGGGAGCCGTCGGCGGTGGTTGCGGATACGGTGCTTTGCGGCGCCCAGCCGGGATAGGCGGGGACCCAGGAGGGTACGTTATTCCCGGCGGCATTGCCATACCTGACGGTGCTGCCGTCGGCTGATTGGACGCTGACGCCGCTGGTCGCACCGCTGCCGTTGATGGTGACGCTGGACTGCTTACCATCGTCGCCGGTGATGACCATCCGCTTGGTTTCAGGATCGAACTTCATGGTGGTGACTTTGCCGGTGGTTTTGTCGCGAACGACGATGGTCCCGGTGCGGTCGTTGGTGGAGACGACCTCCAGATTCCTGTTCATGGCGGTGGCCATTTTCGCCATTGCGAGGCCGGGGTTGTTCTTCATGAGCTCGGAATCGAAGCCGGCGTTCTTGATCATGCGCATGCCCAGATAGCCGACCACGCCGCAGGTAAGCATGATGGCGAAAAAGAAGATGGCGATTCCGCCGAGAATCCAAACCCAAGGGCTGGTTTTTTTCGGAATCTGCGGCTGCCCGGGCGGCGTATTCGGTGGCATCGGACTGGACATGAATTGATTTCCCCTTGGAAATGATACAACGAATTCAGGTAGATGGACAGGATAGATGCCTGTTCCCGCTTCACTTTTGGCGAGTTGAGGCAGAATCGAGGGACGAACTGGCGCGCGCAATAGGATTTACGGTATAGCGGACATTTCTTCGCGGCGCTGGCTGAAGTCGGGGGATGGGATTGGAGTTTGGAATGTCGGAGGCTTGGGAATGCGCGAACTGAGGCGTCGGGATTGGTTCGCGATACGATAGAGAAATCTTATGAAATTTTTCACCTGGGACACAGTGGAGTTGGAGACGATGAGCGACGTGATCTCGCGCAAAGTGATCAGCGGAGAAAAGGCGATGGTGGCGCAGGTATTTCTGAAGAAGGATGCGGTGGTGCCGGAGCATCATCATGAGAGCGAGCAGATCACCTACATTTTGGAGGGGGCGCTGAAGTTCGAGCTGGAGGGTCGTGAAGTGGTGGTGCGAAAGGGCGAGGTGCTGCACATACCGTCGAATGTGCCGCATCGGGCGGTGGCGCTGGAGGATACGCTGGACCTGGATATATTTTCGCCGATTCGGGAGGACTGGCTGACGAAGAACGATTCGTATCTAAGGCGCGGGGAGAAGGAGAAGTAGCGCTCGGATTGACAGGCGAGGAGGGGTTTGGTGTAATGAAAAGGCCTTCCAGCTTTGTTCCTCGGTAGCTCAATGGTAGAGCATTCGGCTGTTAACCGAAGGGTTGTAGGTTCGAATCCTACCCGAGGAGCCAACCTTTTCAATTAGTTACAAAAGTGGATTTTAGTTGGCTTTCGCCGCCTTAGCGGATTCCTTAGCAGGCTCGTTTGGGATTGCGGCTTGTTCCGACGCAATAACAACCGGCTTTTTCACCAGGGCATCGACCGCCCGCCGCTTCGCCTCCGTCCGGATATGCGAATAGTGCTTCAGCATGTTTTTCGAGACGTGGCCCGCCAAATCGCGGATTGTCTCGTCTCCAGCTTCACCGCTCTCTGCGAGGTCCGTGATAAATGTGTGCCGGTTGTCGTGCCAGCGCCCGGTAACCTTCGCGTCTTTCTTGATGCGCGCCCAAACCGTCTTTAGCGAGGTCATCGGGCGCGCGGGCTCCGTCGGCTGAGGCTGACCAAAGGGGAACAGATACCACTCGGGGCGCGTCTCCCCGAACCTTTCCAAATACCACCTCGCGTGTGCCACGAGCGCGCCCTGGACGTCCGAATTGAGCGGGATGGTACGACCCTCCCCGGCTTCTGTTTTAGCGTCTCCAATGGTGATCATGGCGTCCCGAAGGTCAACCCGACCCCACTGGAGCCCGCGTATCTCTGCGTCGCGCATGCCAGCGTGCAACGCGAGCATGAGGGCCGGGTAGATGACCTTTGAGCGGCGCTCCTGGGCCTGCGCCAGGAGGGCGGCCTTCTCTTCCAGCGTGAAGGCTCGTGATATGCGGCCGCGGGCCGCGAGTTTTAAAGAGTGCTGGCGTTTCAGTTTCGCCCTGATGAAATCGCCCTGCTCTCCGAGGATTCGAAGCAGAAAGCCAGTTTCCTCATTGATTGATTTTGGCGACGCTTCCTCTTTCAGGCGCGCCGTCTGGTATTCCTTAATGGCCGCGTCGCGATGTCGACCGCCATGACCTTGCCGAGCAATCGCGTCACGTGTCCGAGGGCGTATTCGGCGAACGTGGTCGATCGAGGATTCCTGAGTTTGTATGCGAGCATGAACTCCGGGGCGATCTCGGATATCGGCCGGATTCGCTCCCGGCGATTATCTTCGATCCCGTTGAAGCTCTTTTCGAGTTCGAGCCGCCGTTTTTTCTCTGCTTCCACGGCAATAGTTTTGCGAGGTGATTTACTCGATTCCTGAATGTGGCGCCCGGCATAGGTGAAGTGATACCACCAGATTTTCTGGCTTTTCTTCTCGCCGGTCTTCGCATCCGTGTATGTGGGCTTATAGACGGACACGCTATTTGCTCCTGTCTTCTGGCGCACCAAGTGAACGCGCCCAATCGAGATCTACATACTGCGGCCCGTGCGAATCCAACACCGCGCTAGCGGCCCGCAAGATCGCTACGCAGAGGGAAACGGACGAGTTCGCGGCCAATGCTTCCGCATCGGACCAATCCTGAATGCGGCCGACTTTAAGAATGCACCCGACCGGGAATGAGGAATCTCCAGTTTTACTAAATTCAACCGACCCACCATGAGACTCAACCCAATCGACTATTTGGCGTGTCGCATCGGGGTCAGAAGTGTAATGCGGCAAGAGCTTAGACGCCGAATGGTCCCTTGATCGAAGACCCACCGGGGTAAGGAAACGAAATTCAGCATCAAGGGGCGTTTGCGAGAACGCCAACCATCCAATTTCCGCGTCGAACTTTCGAAAGTTGTCAATCATTTCCCCTTCTTTCCGGCCTTCGCCTTGGCACTCCGCTTCGCCGACGCAGCCTTTTGCCATCGAGCTTGCGCGGCTTTCTTTGCGCTCTCGCTGCGCTCTTTCGGCGTCATTTTAGCCGCTCGCTCTTTTCCACCAGCGCGGCCCGTCTCTTTAAAGAAATCCATCATCTCGGTCATCGATTTGAATTCCCTTCGCTTTCTGGCCACTCCTGATAAGCGTAATGCGTAGGCCCCAAGAATGGCTCTTGACTATGCGTAGGCCCTACGCATATACTAACATCCACGGCGATCAGAACGCCACAAGAAAGAGGAGACCGTTATGAAAATGATGGAAAAGACCACCAGGACGCTCGCTGCCCAGGGCGGCGTCATGAAGCAGTTCGCGAAGTTTATAGACGCAGCGGATGCCGACGAGATGGAGCCGCTCGAAAAGGTGCTGAGGCATTTCAATAAGAGCCGCGGCGATGACCGGGACTTGGTTTATTCAGCTTTCTACATGCTCACCAGACACCTGGCTTCCATGGAAGGCGAGGTGACCCACGAAATAGAAGTCCTGGCCGATAACCTTGGATGCCATTTCAAGCATGCCGCTTGGACTCTCTTCCGGGATGCGGCCGTGCCGGAGCTCGAACTGCTTTCAACGTTCCTAGGCCGTATTCATGAACCGCCTCCCAGCGAGGTCATGCACCCGCGCAAGCACGTGCTCGCAATTATGCGGGAGTTCGTGGAGCGGTCCGATCCGAAAAACGTCGAGTCCGCCGCTTCGCTCTCGAACCTCTCCGAGTCCCTCGACGCGGCCGAACCGATGGAAGAGGCGTCGCCAGTTCCGAA
This sequence comes from Bryobacterales bacterium, assembly GCA_963698105.1. Classification (GTDB taxonomy): domain Bacteria; phylum Acidobacteriota; class Terriglobia; order Bryobacterales; family Bryobacteraceae; genus Palsa-187. The sequence continues at coordinate 2,618 of CAVOPN010000009.1, read as the reverse complement.
CAAGCTCGAATTGCTGTGGGAGAAGTTTCTCGAACTCAAAGCCGACAAGGAAGAGCCGTTAGATTTCTGTTTGTTCGCGGGCGATGCCCATTCCGAGGACGAATTCAAATGGGTTATAACCGGGCTGCGCAGGCGCCGCCGCGGGGAAGAAGATCCGGAGGCGTGGGTCAAGCGCATCGTCACGGCGATATTCCGTCCTCATGACAGTCCCAAGCCGCTGGTGGAGACTGGCGAGCTGGTTCCCGATCCCGATGCGATGGAAGAATGCCTCACGGCGATCAGAAAAGCCGTTGCGTCGGTGAAGCCGCACGCGGAGCCCAAGGCGCAGGCGGTGGCATCAGGGGATGCCTAGGCCCTGGTAGACGAGATGCTCGCGACGTTCGACAAATTAACGGCGGTACTCGCCCGCCAAAGGGAGGCGCAACCAACGGAATAACTATCTGTCGGTTTCCGACAGATACGCCGGGGCCGGTCCTTCGGGATCGGCCCTTTTTTTGCTTTGTAATAATAGGTCCGCGCGGTCACTTAGCCCACTCTTGATCGCATGGCGCGCTGTGTTCAATCCATTAGTGGAAAGACACGATATGGATCCCGCCGTAAGTCGGGGCCGCTCCCGTAAGCGTGGCGGTGATCGGGGCGGCCGTGGTTTGCGTGTAGTAGCTCATTGCGATGTTGCTTCCGTAATTCGTCCCGGTGATGTTGGACGCGCCCGCCAGGAGGGTAAACGGAGCAGTCAAGGAAAAGGTGGAGGCATTATCGATTTCCCCGACCGCGATCAACAAATCTCCATCGTGGGTTGGGGTGATGCTTCCAGAGGTGAAGGGGCTGAATCCGGTTGTCACAATATCATCGGCCTTATCGAATGCCGTTACTCCCGACATATCCACCCACCAGACGTTTAGATAATACTGCCCCACGCTCGTAGTGGCCGTGATCGTTGTTTATTGCTGCTCCAGGTGATGGCGCTAGCCGCCGCCGACATCCCGCAGCCATACAGGGTGTGCCCCATCGCCGCCACCAGTCCAAAGGTCCCGGTGACGGACGTTATCCCAATGCCGAGGAAGGGGCGTAACAACTTTGTAAAGCTAGGAGCGATCCAGCGCTCCCACTTCCCTTTTGCTCGGCCTCGGGGGCGAGACCGTAAACCCGTCAGATCAAAACTTCTGCCTCTATCGGACAATAAAATACGAACACACTTATTCTTCCGATCATTCCCCGAAACCCCCGAGGGAGCTGTTCGAGAAACAAGATAGTCCTGCAACACGCACGAGGAGAGTGCCGCCGACTTTGTTACCCGCCGACGCTTCCATGTCTTTCCACATCATACCCGCCTTTGCGAAATCTGTCAAACATTTTCGCTAGAGGTTGTTTCAATGCCCAATAACGCGCCAAAAGAGATTTATCTTTTTACTCTCCGTGCATGGGCTCGCAGCCAGATACCCACCGAAAACCGTCTCTCTGTGTCACGGTGGCGATATGAATGTGGCCACCGAATCGCTGAAACACTTCGCCCTCAATTTCCAAAGCAACAGGATCGGAGCATGCCGCAATGAAGTTTCGGGCCGCTTCAACTGCGTCATCAAGGGTCACCTCCACATCTGGTTGTCTGAAACGGGCTGCGACCTTTCTACATGAAGCCGTCCGATACTTAGATAGGCGGAGATCTTCTGTGTCAAACAGGCATCGTCCGATTGGGTGCGACCCCACCATGGAGGTTTGCCCCCAGCGCCCAAGATCATGGGGACTGCGTCCCCAAGCAGGTTGTTGATCGACGTGGTAAAACCGTATCCCCACCCTGAAGGGCTCCCCACTGAAATAGCCGTCGGATATAGGCCCCAGGCCTTTGCAGGGTTGACCGCACTCCACCTCACATAGTCCCCAATCGACATGCGGCCGCGATTGACCTCTGTCAGCATGATCGGCATCTGGGTTTCGACCCCAGGAAAGCCGCAATCACAGCTCCAGATATTGCCGCGCATCTTCTCTTCCGGGGCATGCGGCGCGTGATCGGTCGCGATCATGTCGATCGTCCCGTCGATCAGCGCCTGCCACAGCGCCTCGCCATGTCCCGCCGCCCGAATCGGCGGTTGACGCGCAAGATGCCGCCCAGTCGCTCAACATCCGCGGTGTCGAAGAAGAGATATTGCGGGCAGGTCTCGACTGTCACGTCGACGCCGCGCGCCTTGGCCGCGCGTACGAGATGGAGCGCGTCCTTTGAGCTATGGTGTGCGATGTGCAGTCGCGCCCCGGTCCATTCCGCAAAGGCAATGGCCGCCCGATTGCCTCAACCTCACAGATCTCCCGCCGGGCCGCCAGATGCGCATGCGGAACGCTGCGGCCGACCGCCTCCATTCGCGCCTGGCGCCGTGCCATGATCGAAGGGTTCTCGGCGTGGACGACGCAGCGCAGCCCGTGTGTGGCGAGGATTTCGAACCCTTCGAGCATCGCTCCGTCGCTCGGTGCCGGCAGATTGCCGAACGTGTTGCCCATAAAGCATTTGAAGCCCGCAACGCCGGCGGCGATCAGTCCTTCGAGCCCATCGATATTGTGCTCGTCGAGGAGACCATAGATGCCGTAATCGACATGCGCCTGCCGCGCCGCCGCTTCCTGCTTGCATC
>CAVOPN010000008.1:0-511297 GCA_963698105.1 Bryobacterales bacterium | reverse complement strand
TGATGTGACCTGGTGGAGGAATATCTGGCGTTCGTCGACGACGTTCTCGACGAGCTCGGTTCGCGCGAAGCGATCGCGGGCATTCGCAGAATCGTCGAAAATGGGAATGGTGCGGACCGTCAGCTCCGTGTCTTTCATGAAACAGGAGATTTGACGAAAGTGGTGGATTACATCATTCAGGAAACGGAGTCCTCGGTGTTCACCGGTGCGGGAGCGACCAATTGAACCGAACGCCATTCGATCCCGAATTTTCCGAAGGCGCGCACAACGCGGTGCACGTCTGTCTGCGGATTCAGAGGCAAGAAAAAGTGACGCTCATCACCGATTGGGCCTGCGCGGAAATTGCGGCCAGCATTGCCGCGGAGCTGGATAAACTGGGTTCGCCTTATAACACTTTTGTGCTTGAAGAACTCGCGCCCCGTCCCCTGACCGATATGCCCCCTTCGGTGCTCGACGACATGGAATCGAGCCAGGTCAGCATCTTCGCCGTAGTCGCACAGAAGAATGAATTGCGCACGCGGATGCAGATGACCGATGTCGTGAATCGCCGCAAAATGCGCCACGCGCACATGGTAAATATCGAGCGCCGCATCATGCTCGAAGGCATGCGCGCCGATTTCAAAAGAGTCGACGAGCTCAGCGTAAAAGTTTTCGATATCGCCACCGCGTCACGCAAAGTCCGCGCCCGCACCGCCGCCGGCACCGACATCGTGGCCGACCTCAACCCTGATTACAAGTGGCTGAAAACCAGCGGTATCATCAGCCCTAATAAGTGGGGCAATCTGCCGGGAGGAGAAGTCTTCACGTGCCCGGGCGAAGTGAATGGAGTCTTCGTTATCGACGGCGTGGTCGGCGATTATCTGTGCGCGAAATATGGCGACCTGCGCGAAACTCCTCTCACCATTCGCATCGAAAAAAACCGCCTCACTGAAGCGACGTCGGCAAATCACGAACTTCAGGATGAGTTCTGGCGCTACACTCATACCGACGAAAATAGTGACCGCGTAGGCGAGTTCGCCATCGGCACCAACATCGGCCTGCACGGGGTGATCGGCAACATTCTGCAAGACGAAAAAATTCCCGGCATTCACATCGCCTTCGGAAATCCCTATGGCGCGCACACCGGCGCCGACTGGGATTGCTCTACCCACATCGATGTCGTCGGGACGAAGTTTGACATATGGGCCGACGACCGCCAGATCATGCGCGGCGGCGAGTTTTTGATTTAGGCAGGGCATGGCCCCGCCCCACATGGTCTATAAATGATTCCCGAACTCCGCCGAGCTTTCAACCAGCGTTACACGCCGGAGCGCTACCAGCGCTTTCTAAAAATGCTCGACGAAGGCTGCGGCACCCACGTAGATTTCCGCAACTGCGAAACTCCGATTTTCCTTCCGAAATCCCTGATGGACCGCATGGAAAGCGACGGCCGCGACCTGATCCAGCAGCTGATGACACCCGAATATCTGAAGCGCAGCGACCAGACCATCCCCGCTGAATACCATGTACCCAATCAAGACGCGCGCCCGCTTTTCATCCAAGTGGATTTCGGACTGACGGAATCGATGGAACCGAAATTAGTGGAGATTCAGGCTTTCCCTTCGCTTTACGCGTATCAGCCGTTCCTGCAGCGCACTTATCGCGACGCTTACGATCTCGACCTGGCATTAGACGCTCCCTTCGAAAACGAATTTCGCCGCGCCGTCCTGGGAAACCACGCGCCGGAAAATGTAGTGCTGCTCGAAATCGATCCCCAGCATCAAAAAACGCTGCCCGATTTCCTGCTAACCGAGAAACTTCTAGGGATCAAGACCGTCGACATCACGCACGTAAAAAAGGTCGGCGATAGACTTTTCCATGAAGACGTTCCGATTGAGCGCATTTACAACCGTGTAATCGTCGACGAGCTTCAGCGCAAGCAGATCCAAACACCGTTCGATTACCGTGACGATCTTCAAATCGAATGGGCCGGCCATCCCAACTGGTATTTCCGCATCAGCAAATTCTCGCTGCCCTTTTTGAAACACCCGTCCGTTCCCGAAACAAAATTCCTCAGCGACGGCGTTCCCGCCGATCTTGAAAACTGGGTCCTGAAGCCGCTCTATTCCTTCGCCGGTCTGGGCGTCATCGTCGGACCCACGCGCGAAGACGTCGCCCGCATAGCGAACCGTGATGAGTACATCCTTCAGCAGCGCGTCGACTTCGCGTCCCTGATAGACACGCCTCACGGACCCACCAAAGCCGAGATTCGTCTCATGTATATCTGGCTCGACGAGCTGCGTTCGGTCACGACAATCATACGCATGGGCCGCGGAAAAATGATGGGCGTCGACCACAATCGCGACCTCGAATGGGTCGGCGCATCGTCTGCGTTCGTGGTCAGCCCTGGAAATGACGGTTCACAAGTCGACCGTAACTTTTTACCCGCCCGCGTCGATTACCAGACAGTGAAGCATATCGAGCCCAAGCATCCCGCCGCCATCCGCTGGTTCCACTGGATCAATTTCCCTCTGCTCGCTATCATGATCTGGAGCGGCATGCTCATCTATTGGGCCAACGACGTCTATAAAATCGGCTGGAACGACGCCACTCTGTTCCACTTCTTCCCCGATAATTTCTACAGCGCGCTCCATTTCAACGGACGCCTCGCCGAAGGAATGGCGTGGCATTTTCTGTTCATGTGGCTGTTCGCCATCAACGGCGTATTGTATGTCCTCTACACGCTGATTTCCGGCGAGTGGCGCTACCTGGTGCCCGATCGCAACACTCTGCGCGAAGCGATTCAGGTGGTGCTGCACGATCTCGGCCTGAGCAAGACTCCTCTGCCGCGCCAGAAATTCAACGGGGCGCAGAAGATCGCCTATTCGAGCATTATCGTGATGGGTCTCGGATCGCTCGTCACGGGCCTGGCCATCTGGAAATCGGTGCAGTTCGGATGGCTGACCGCGTTGCTCGGAGGCTACGCCGCCGCGCGCGTCGAACATTTCTTACTGACCCTCGGCTACTGCGCCTTCTTCGTAGTCCACATCGCGCAAGTGATCCGCGCTGGCTGGAATAATTTCCGATCGATGGTCACTGGATTCGAGGTGGTCAATGACTGATCGCGAAATCTCGCGCCTCACCCGCCGCAGCTTTCTCACCGGAGGCATCGCCTCCGCGGCCGGCTTCGGAGCATGGTTATGGATCCGCAACAGCCTGCATGAAGGCGGAATCCAGAAGCCTCTCCGCCGCGCCGAAGAAGCCGACGATGCATTCTCCCACGTACTCTTTAGTGACTCGCGCCTGGTGAAAACGTTCGACGCCTCCGACATCACCGAAGCCCGAGCCAACGGCGACATCGGCCTCGGCGATGACATCGATCCCGACTGGAAACTCGAAATCGAAGGCGCGAGCCCGGTCACGCTCGATCAAATCAAAGACTTGCCCAAAGTGGAAGAAATAACCCAGTTCAAATGCATCGAAGGCTGGAACTACATCATGAAATGGAGCGGCGCAAAATTCTCCGACTTCGCGGCCGTGCACGCTCCGAGCCTCATGCAAAAACCTTGGGTCGGATTAGAAACCCCCGACGGCGACTACTACGTCGGCCTGGACCGCGCGAGCGCTTTCCATCCGCAAACCATCCTAGCCTACGAAATGAACGGCCAGCCGTTGACTCCCGAACACGGAGCCCCCCTCCGCCTCCTGATCCCCGTGAAATACGGGGTCAAAAACCTGAAGCGAATCGGCAAGGTAACATTTTCAGACGCCCGTCCCCACGATTACTGGGCCGAAAACGGGTACGACTACGACTGCGGATTCTGAGGCCGGGATCCACTGCGTCGGAACAACAAAAATATCGGCGCTCCCAGAACGACCCCGCCCAGTACAACCGCCAGCCCAATCCGCCCCGCATATCGTCGCATCGGTGCGCTATAAAGCTCGCCCATCGGAACTCCCTGCTTGGGCATAGGCAATACCAGCGGGGCAGTTACCGATCCAATCCACGTGTTTTCTGGAATCAGATGGAGAACGAGAATCACGTAGGCAAGCAACATCCCGATGCCCCAAGACTTCAATATGTTCTTCATCACACCCTAGGCGAACGTCGGATTTACGCGTCTTCGATCCGCGTTCATCAGCGTTTATCCGCGGCCAATTCGTGTTCCTAAAACGGCTCCCCCGGCAGCGGCGGAATCACCGGAGTCATCTTCCCCCACCCCTGATCCTTCGCCGACTTCATGTCTTTCATCAACTGCTCCGGCAGCGTCTTATTCAACGCCGGACGCCCCTCTTGATTCGCCAGCACCCAGCCAACGGCCGACACCGTCTTCGTCACGATCAGCATCTCTTTGTAATCGATCTTGTCCGGGGTGTCTGTTGGACGATGGTAGTCGGGATGAAGGCCTGTCGTGAAGAACACAATCGGGATCCCCATCTTCGCGAAATTATAGTGGTCGCTGCGATAGAAAATCCTCTGCCCATTCGGCTCCGGACCCAGATTGTCATGCTCCTTATCCGGCTTCGTCGCGTCGTAGAAATGGTTCAGCTTCAGCTTCTGATACCCGTCGTTGACGGTCTCGATCGTCTTCTCCAGATCGTCGGAGCTGATGTTCGGACCTACCAGCATGATCTCGCCCTGGTCGACCAGAACGTGCGTCTTATCGGTGTCCGTATATCCCGGCCCTTTGGTTCGTCCGATCATATCGATATTGAGATTCGCCACCACCTTGCTCAAATCGATAAATGGAAACTCGTTGAAGTATTGTGAGCCCCACAGGCCCTTCTCCTCGCCTGCGTTCCACAAGAATATGATGGACCGCTCCGGACGGATGCCCTTCGCCAGACCGTCGGAATAAGCCCTGGCAATCGCCAGCAGCGCCGTCGAGCCTGACCCGTCGTCGTCCGCTCCGTTATTCACGTTGTGGCCGTTCTCCATCGGCGCGCTCAGCCCAATATGATCCAGGTGCGCGCTGATCACCACGTATTCGTTCTTCTTCACCGGATCGCTGCCTTCGATAATTCCGACCACGTTCTCGGCATGTCCGGGCTCGCTCTTCACGGCAACTTTCAAGCTCAGCTTCTTTGCCGAGCTCAGCTCAAACGACTCCTCTTTGGCGTTGGAACCCGCACCATAAAAAATCTCAGCGCCACTCTTTTTCTCGCCTTGGAAAATATCGCTGGTCATCGCGAGCCCTGCCGAAATCGCAGGCACCACCGGACACGCCGGCGTCGCTGCAAACTTCGGAACCGTGTAGTTCGGACCGTTCAAACCACCTCCGCGTCCGCCCCCGAATCCGCCGCCATTCCCGCCCGCCAGTTGCTGAAAACTCTCGAGCGTGACAACAGCGATCGCGCCATTCTTCGCCGCCGCTTCCGCAGGCGTCATGAAATCTGTGCACGGCTCGCCCAAAGGATTAGGAGCGCCGCGGCCGCCGCCTCGTCCGCCATTCGCCGCCTGCTGCGCCGCGATTTCCGGAGGCAGTCCCGCCACCACCACGATCTTGCCCTTTACATCGAGCCCTTGAAACGGATCGATATGGGTCTTGTTGACGATGTAGCCGTTGCCCGCAAAAGCCAGGTTCCCGCTCACCTCCAGAGCCTCGAGAGGAGGCGCGCCGCGCCCGCCCGCCACAATCGACCAATCTTTCCCATACTCGAACTCCGTTGTACGCGGTCCAGTGTTCCCGCCGCGCCCTCCCCGACCACCGCCGCGCCCTCCGCGCCCTCCGGTCAGCGACGCCTTGCTCTCGCCCGGAATCACCGCCTTGGTCACCAGCTCAAACGGCATCAGGTAAGGCTGCAAAGGACCATCGGTCTTGGTCAAACTCCCTCCCGGTTTCAACCCCCACTCGGCCAGGTGGCTCGCGACATATAACGCTGCGATGTCGTACCCGCGCGAAGGCAGATTACGCCCTTCCAATTGATCGGAAGCGAGGAAGTAATCGTAGACCTTCATCTCGAACTCCGTGATCGAATCGGAGTTCCCGTAAGTGACCGCGGGAGCGGTCTTGACCTTGGTCATCTTCGGCTTGTTCTGCGCAGCCACCACCACGGCGAACATCAGAAACCCACTAATAATAAGTCGGCGCATAGAGTGTTAAGGCGAATCCCTCAGTGCATACGTTACCAGATTGTGTTGGAAATGAGTGTGGAGGAACATCGATCCGCGCAGCCTGACTGGGTGACGCTCGAAGGAACCGCAATCCTTCCGCAAATCCCGCAGGGCGGCCCGATCAATTTTCCGTGGTTCAATTTGCCGTAATGTACATGTTTTGGCTACCACACGCGCACGCGCTTGTCCGGCGGAAGATACAGTTTCTGCGAAGGCTTCACCGAGAACGCATCGTACCAGCCGTCCAGATTGCGGACCGTATCGGCGCGGTACTGCTCTGGGGCGTGGCCGTCGGTCGCGATCTCTTTGCGTAATTCGGCGTCGCGCACCTTCGAGCGCCAGCTCTGCCCGAAACTGATGAAGAAGCGCTGATCGCCTGTGAAACCGTCCTTGACGGCATCCGTTTTGCCGCCGAGCGACAGGTGGTATGCATCGTATGCGGCGAGCAGTCCCGCCACGTCGGCGATATTCTCGCTGAGAGTCTGCTTGCCGTTCACCGCCAGATCCGGAAACGGGCGGTAGGCATCGAACTGCGCCGCCAGTGCCGCTCCCGCGGCGGTGAAGTGCTCAAAATCCGCCTTGGTCCACCAGTTGGCCATGCGTCCCTCGGCATCGAACTGGCTGCCTTGATCGTCGAAGCTATGGCTGATCTCATGGCCGATGACCGCGCCCATCGATCCGTAGTTGTGCGCCGCGTCGGCGTTGGCGTCGAAATACGGAGGCTGTACGATCGCCGCCGGGAAGTTCAGCGCGTTTTGCAGAGGCAGATTCACCGCGTTGACGGTTTGCGGCGTCATCCACCATTCGCCGCGATCGATCGGCTGATGCAGTTTGGCGAGCTGGTGGTGATACTCGAACAACTCGGCGCGCTCCGCATTGCCTAGCGCATCGCCCTTGACGATTTCCAGGCCGCTGTAGTCGCGCCACTGGTCGGGATAGCCGACGCCGACTTTCAGCGTTTCCAGCTTTTGCTTGGCTTTAACCTTGGTCTCGGGCGACATCCAGGTGAGCGCGTCGATGCGCTTGCCGAAGGCTTTGATCAGGTCAGCCACCATCGCCTGTGCCTTGGCTTTGGTTTCCGCGGGGAAATAACGGTCGGCATACATCTTGCCCACGGCGTCGCCCAGAGCGAGGCTGGTAACATCGATGCCGCGCTGCCACCGCGGACGCAGCTCGGGAACACCGGACATCGATTTGCCAAAGAAATTGAATCGCTCCTCAACGAAAGCTTTGGGCAGATAAGGCGCGTCGTCCTCGATCGCATGAAACGCGAGCCAGTCCTTCCACGAATCGAGCGGCGCTTTCGCGCTCAGCGCCGATAAGCCTGTGACCGCTTTGGGCTGCCACACGATCAGCACCGGGGCGTCATTCAAACCCGCGGCTTCGAGTAGCGCGGTCCAGTCGAGGCCGGGCGCCTTCGAAGGGAGATCCGCCCGATTCCACGAGACCGCCGAATGCACATCCTCCGATTCGACGCGCGTGGCGTGGACCTTGGCCATTTCCGTTTCGAGCGCAAAAACGCGCGCGGCGCGAGCGGACGCATCGGAAAATCCGGCGAGCTTGAACATGGCTTCCACATGCGCGAGATACTTCTTCCGCAGCTCCGCCATTTGCGGAGAGGTGGAGATGTAGTAATCGCGGTCCGGCATGCCCAACCCGCCTTGCAACAGGTATGGATACGTGTGCGCCGGATCGGTGAGGCCCTGCGTCACCCAGATGCCGAACAGATTGCCGGTCTCGAAGTTCGTGGCGTTGAGCGCGTCGACGTCGGCGCGCAGTTGGCTGCCCATGGCGCGCGCCAATGCATGACGATCGGCGATGGCGGCGAACCCATCGAGTTTCGGCTTGAGACGCGCGATTCCCTTGGCCTCAATGGCGGCTTCATCCATGAAGGTCGAGTAGAAATCGCCGACCTTGTGGACGTCCGGGCTGGCCGTGGCGCCGGGCTTTTCGGCGTCCTCGATCAATCCAAGCGTGCGTTTGCGCGTTTCATCGGCGAGGATCGCGTCGAGGCCGTAACCGGATTTATCGGCGGGAATCGGCGTCGCTTTGATCCAGCCTCCGTTGGTGTAGGCGTTGAAGTCGTCACCGGGCGCAACTGACTTGTCCATTCCAGCCAGATCGATGCCCGCATTCTGCGCCGGTTGTCTGGTAGTGCACGCGGCCGTCGCACAAATCGCAGCCAGCAAGATTCTGAGACGCATCATTCCCCCAGATTATCCTACGCAGTGCGCGTCACAATTCCTATCACTTATGTGGCGCGCGCACTCATGCGTGCCGCATCGACACTCGTGTCGATGCCATCAGAGGACTGTGTCGAGCCGAACCTCGACACGGCGCGCATGAGTGCGCGCGCGCCACGGGAATTCAACTCCACTACCCGGTCTCCGCGATACGCTTCACCGTTTGGAACGTATCCGACTGTTCCGCGGTCTTATCGGTTCGATAGCGCTTCACGCGCGCGAAGCGGAGCGCCAGGCCGCTGGGGTAGCGCGGACTCACTTGCAGATCGTTGAACGCAATCTCGACCACGATCTTGGGCTCGACATGCACCGTGTAACTATCGCGGCCGATCTCGATCTTCTGAAGCTCCGCAGTCTGCCAGGCGAGCATTTCGTCGGTCAATCCCTTGAACGTTTTTCCCAGCATCGCGAAGCCGCCTTTCTCCACATCGCGTGCGCCCAGGTGCAAGTTGCTGAGCCAGCCTTTGCGCCGTCCGCTGCCCCATTCCGCGGCCAGGATGACCAGGTCGAGCGTCTTTACATGCTTGATCTTCAGCCATGCGCCGCCGCGCGCGCCGATCAGGTAGCGGGAATCGGGCGACTTGGCCATGATGCCTTCGTGACCTTGCGTGAGCGCATCTTCGAGGAAGCGGTGCCCTTCGCCCGGTTCCGCAGTGGACAGGTTCGGAACTACAGAGGATCGCGCGAGCTCTTTCAACAACTGGAATCGCCGCCGCTGACTCTCCGCCAGCAGATCTCCTCCGTCGAGGTACAGCACGTCGAACCAGAATGGAGCGATGGGAAGGTCGGCGCGCATCTTCTCCACATCGAGCTTGCGGCCGAATCGGCGCATGGTGATCTGGAAGGGGTGGGGTCTACCATCAGGTTTCAGGCTAAGCGCTTCGCCGTCGAGAATCATATTGTTGGCGGGCAGGGCACGCACGGCTTCGACCACCTCCGGCACCGCGACGGTCACATCGTTTAAGGCGCGCGAGAAGACTCGCACTTCATCCCCCGATTTGTGCGCCTGAATGCGCGCGCCGTCGAGCTTGTATTCGAGCGACGCTTCGCCCAGCTCATCCAGCGCTTCGACCACATCCTCAGACGTCTGCGCGAGCATCGGCTGCACCGGTTGGAACAGCCGGATGGAGTATTCGTCGAGGCCAGCCTGCCCACGTTCGAGAAGCGCCCGCGCGACCTTTGTGACGTCGCCCGCGACCATCGCCGCCAGCCGCACGCGATCGACATCAACGCCGGCGGCTTTGGCCAGCGCTTCGAGCATGATGCCCTCGAGCGCCCCCTGGCGCAATCCGCCAAGTAGAATCTCCGCGATGAACCGCTGCTCCGCCGCGGCGGCACGGCGAAGCAGTTCGTGAAGCAGTTCCCGCCGACGCCGTTCCGACCCACTTCCCGAGGCTTGGGCGATCGCATTGAAGGCACGGTCCAGATCGAGCAGCGTCAGGGACGGCTCGGCCGCAGGCTGCGCCGCGGCTTCCTGAATCGTCCGGTGTCCCAGCCCGATTCGCCCTTGCCGGATGCGACCCGACAGCATGGCCGTGACGATCTCGATTTCATCGCCGGTCAATTCCCGCAGCAGCGAGCTCAATAGCGAGATTTTTTCCAGGCGTTTGCTGGTCTCGCTCATCCGCTCGGAGGTCTCGACTACCCGGATCAGTAGCATGCCCGCAGTGTACGACGGAATTCGATACCCGTCGCCTCCACTGTAAACCTAACGATTCCGACGCAAGCCGCCGATATATTGGCATGAGTCTGATGGTTGAGATGCTCCGGGGACAGCGGATTCAGGACGTGCTAGTCGATTCCGAGGTGATGTACATCATGCTGACCAACGGTACGCAGGTAACGATTAGCGGCTTGGTCGTGGTGGAGCCTAAGCATTCAGAGGAGCGCACGCCAGGGTCGTTCACGATCGCTGATGCCTCTACTCCTCACGTAGCACGATCATAGGATCGATGGTGTCGGACTGCGGCGGCGGCGGTCCCGAGCAGGCCGCACAGGCAAGCGTAAAACGCCGGGTCGGTGGGTTATTCGGAAGAGAGGAATGCGGGGCTCGGTAAAACCACTACGGGCTCAACCCTCCCGCTTTTGAAGCCAGAAGGTGAGCCCGTAGACCGACAAAACCGCGCTTACTGATTGTGCATGGGCGAATCCCGGCGCAGCGCCCGTTCAAATTTGCGCGCTGACTCGGGAGTCTTGAAATCGCCGGTGAGAATCTCGCGATTGGTTGCGTCCCGGCCGTACAGAACATGATTCGTTTCGCCGTCCGGGCGAAGCGTCGCGCCAGCAAGCGAAATACCGGCGAAGAGTCCGCGTGAACGGGAGTACGACAGGATCTCGGCGTTCATCATCGCGTCCGTGCGGGCGCTGACGTCGCGGCCAACGGGACCGGCTGCCCCGGATGCATCCGCACCGACCGTGAACTTATCGGATAACAGATGTTTCATCCCGCCTTCGTTCATCACCAGTAACACCACGTCGCTTTCAGAGGCGCCGATCTGGAACCCCACGCTTCCGCCTTCGACGCGCATCGCGGCCGGCGCGCTCCAGCCCACTCCGCCATGCTTGCGGCATACGGCAAATCCCCGGCCTTCCTCAGCGCCAAAGATGAACCCCGCCTTCTTCATGCCCGGGATGACCACTACGCACCGCGCCTTTTCGAGCAGATCGTGGGGAATACCCTTATCCGATGCTCCCATCATGGCGGTCAAGGTCTCGGCCGAGGCGTCCAAACGGTCGTCCACTTTAATTGCCCGGTCCGCGGCGTACCCCACGGTATTCGCGCATCCGGCAATCGCCAGCACCCAGATACTGCTTTTGAAGCTCATTTTCATAGATAGAATCCCTTCGTCTTTCAATGGGAAAGAGGCACGTGGATGGCCGTATATGGTTACAGCGCGCAAATCGGACCAGCCGCGTGCAGCGTGGTCAATTTTGGCTCAGCCGTCCTTTTATCTGAGATTCTAAAAGCCTGCCCAAAGGCAGGCTGCCGCCAAGATTGGCCGCCCCACAAGGGAGCGAATAACCATATCCGGTCACTTGACTTCATTCGGTCGCACGCCAGGGCTTCCGATGACGCTTTTGGGAAGATGGCCCCCGGCCTGCATTGGAAGAAGCGACATGCTGATACTCATCATTATTCTAGTGCTGCTTTTGGGCGGAGGCGGAGGGTATTACGGTCATAGCCGCTGGGGCTACGGCGGCGGAGCCGGAATCGGGTTGGGAACCATTTTGCTGATCCTGCTGGTCGCTTACCTTTTAGGGTTGATCTAGGTTCATTTGGCCGACATGCTATAGCCCGCCCGGGTGCGCACCGACAGTTTTTCAGCCTGTTGCGGCCTCGCAGCAAGCCGAATCCGGTGATAGGCGCCATCTTTATTCTTTGAGGACAAATATCCGATCGTGTATTGCCCCCGGATATCACGTGCGATGCGCTCGCAGATCTCCACCGTCTCGCCTAACTCGTGGGGAAAGAAGGATTCGCCGCCGGTTTCCTTGGCGAGGCGACTCAGCACCCGCGGATTTTTGTCGGCGTCCTCGGCTTCAAAAATGCCAATGGTGTAGATGGTGGCATTGGACTGTTCCGCCAGCTTTAGAACCACTTCCAGGCGCGCCTTGCTGGCATTGTCGCCGCCGTCGCTGATGACCAGCAGGACTTTCTTGTCGCTCGCACCGGTCTGTAGTCTTCGCAGTCCTTCGATGACGGCGTCGTAAAGAGCCGTAGTGCCCGCCGCGTTCGCGGCCCAAATTGCGTCTCCCAGTTGCTGCACGCTGTCGCTGAAGTGCATTCCGACCGGCAGACCCAGCGATACCCGCTCATTGAAATTCACCACGAACATCTGATCGTTGGAATTGCTGGACCGAACGAACGCCTGGGCGCCGGTGGTAACGTCCGCCAGTTTCTGGCGCATACTGCCGCTATGGTCGATGATCAGGCCGGCTGTGACGGGTGTGTCTTCGTGCCGGAACAATCGGATCTGCTGCCGCTTCCCATCCTCGAAAACGTCAAAATCCTGCTGGACGAGCTTGTCGACGGTATGACCGCTGCGATCCTGTACGGTGGCCTGTAAGACCACCCAATTTACGTCCACCGAAATGTGGAAGGCAGGTTGATCTTGCGCCCGGGCGAGCCCTTCGAATATGAAAACGAGCAGGGAAATAGATCTCATTGTCACTTTCGAGACTCGCCCGTCAGCGGCGATTGCTCTAGCTGCGTTTCAGCGCGAGCGTGAATGAACCGGCCAGCGCCAGCATTCCCAGCAAACCCACCAGCGGCATGGAGCTTCCCGTGGAAGGAAGTACCGGAGCCGGGGCCGCCTGCGCGACGACCGCCACGGCGGGTGGAGGAGTGACCACCTGTTCCAGTTGAACTTCATCCCCCGAGGGTGCGATGGCCATTACGGGAGCCGCAACCAGCGCGACGACAACGGGCTCGGCGGGCGTCTTGATCGCTACCAGGACTTCCGGAGCAATTTCCGCAGGCATAAACAATACAGGAGTATTGGTTTCCTTCGCCAGTTCCACTGCTCTGGCCTTGGGATAAACAAACTCCTCGCCCCACTCGCGGCCCGGATAGAACCAGGCGCGCAGAGCTTCCGGTTCGCCGGCGGGACGTTCGCGGAAGGTCATTACTGTCTTATCGGTGGCCTTCAGGCGGTAGTTCGGAATCGCGAGGATGGTGGCATAAACCGTCTTTTCGTCCTTGCTGAAAATCTGGACGATGTGGCGGTCGGACCTGGAGTCCAGAATCTTAAATACATACGTCCCGGCCGGCAGAACCGCGTAGCCTTGCAGATGGACGCCCGGGATCTCAACGGGTCCGCTGAAATTGATGATGGTCTTTCGATCCCATTCGTCGGCCTTCGCGCTGGGCGTAAATGCGGTCCCCAGAACTGCCAGGCATAGTACTGTCGGTGCTGCTTTCAAAAATGTCATGTTTTCCTTTGGGCGATTAAGCTTGATTAACTGAGGCAAGCCGGTGGCCGTTTCACAGAACGAACCCAAGCGCGCCGGTTTCTATCGAGCGATTATGTCCGCGGGCGGTCATATGACCAAATGAGGTCGCACTCAGCGGGAAAGTTTATAGCTGCTGATCGGTCCCCAGAGTCCTGTGGCCTGCAACACCCACACCGCCACAGCGACGACGATCACCACATTCAGAATCGTTTTTATGCCACTGGCCATAGGAATATACCGGTTGATCAGACCCAATACCACTCCAACTACGATCAACACGATCACTATATTTACTAAAGGCATGCTTCGAGCGGAGGCAATTGGGAAGCCGAAAACTTAGGGCAGGGTGAAGGACACGATATTGGAGCCGGCCGCTACGGCCACGAACTGCTGGCCGTCTACGGCGTAGGTCATCGGCGAGGCGTGCCACTGCTGGTTGGTGTGGAAGTGCCAGAGCAATCCGCCCGACTTGGCGTCCGCTGCGGCCAAGGCTCCGCTTTCGTCGCAGAAGAAGACTAATCCGCCGGCCGTCGAGAGCACTCCGCCCCAGCCGCCGGCTTCGCCGATTTGGCGGATTTGCCACACAACCTTGCCGGTTTGAATATCCAGGGCGCGGAGGAAGCGCTCCGGAGTTTCGCCGGGGACGCGCCGCGTGCCGCCTCCGTAAAAGGACTTTCCGGGCTCCCACCCGGCATCGGATTTGGTGTAGATCCCGCAGGATTCGAGGGCCATGACGTAGAACAATCCGGTGGACGGATTGTAGGCGCTCGAGAACCAGTTGGTGGCGCCGACTACATTGGGACAGGCCTTCGTTCCTTCAGGGGTCGGGGTCGAAGCGGGGCGAACTTGCGGACGGCCTTTCTCGTCGATGCCGTCGGCCCAATCCATTTTCTCGACAAAGGGCCGGCCTAGCAGAAACTCGCCGGTGATTCGGTCGAGCACATAGAAGAAGCCGTTGCGATTCGCCTGGAGAAGCAAGTGGCGGGCGCGGCCGTGGAAGGGCGCGTCGATTGCGAGCAGGGGCGCGACCGCGTCCCAATCGTGCAGGTCATGCGGCGTGAACTGATAATACCAGCGGAGTTTGCCGGTCGAGGGCTCAAGCGCGACCGCGGAGTTGGCGTACAGATTATCGCCCTTTCGTTGGTCGCCGTTGTAGTCGGGGCAGGGATTGCCGGTGGGCCAATAAATGAGGTCCGCCGCGGGGTCGTAGGTTCCGGTAAACCAGGCGTCGACGCAGCCGTGCTCGATGGCGCGGCCGATCCAGGTTTTAGGTCCTTCGATGGTGGAGAATCGCCAGGCTTCGGCGCCGGTGTCGACGTTAAAAGCGGCGATGAATCCGGGTGCGCCTTCGTCGCCGCCTGAAGTTCCGGAGAGCACCAGGTTGCCGACGACGAGAGGGGCTCCGGTGGCTCCGTAGTGCTGATGGTAGTCGGCCATTTGGGTATCCCAAAGGAGCTGGCCGGTCACGCGGTGGAGAGCGATGATGTGGGCATGGTCGGTGACCATGAAGATCTTGTCGCCCAGGACGGCCACGCCGCGATTGATGGCCGATGAGGCATCTCCGATGAGTCCTTTGGTGAGGGGGCGCTGGTAGTGCCAGATCTGGCGTCCGTTTTTCGCGTCGAGGGCGTAACATTCGTTGGCGGTGGTGACGTACATGATGCCGTCGACCACTATGGGTGTGCCTTCCAGGCGTTGCGCGCGGGCGATGGGGAACATCCAGGCGGGAGCCAGGTGCTCGACGTTCGAGGTGTCGATCTGATGCAAGGCGCTGTGGCGGTTTCCATTGAGGCGGCCGTGATAGGTAGGCCAGTCGCCGGGATTCGGATTTACGATTTGTTCGAAGGAAATGCCGGTGGAGGAGGTTTTGATATGTAGAGACGGCGCGGTTTCGGGAGTCAGGCGGGAGAGGAACGCTAGCAGGTCGCGAACTTTCGTCGTGTTGACCACGGGCATTAGAGAGTTGGGCTCGTGCGTGATGCTGGCGATTTGTGATTTCGAAAACATGTGCAGAGAGCCGTCGATTCCCTGGAACTGAAGATCGTAATTGCTTTCATTTTTCGCGATGCCGTTTAGAGTGGTTCCATCTTTGAGATGGACGGTGACGGGACGATAGCCGGGAGTATTTAGAGTTTCAGGATGTATTAAGGCCTGCTCGATCTGGGCTAGTCTGCGTTCGCGGGCGATATTCGTGAGGTCCGGGCCGAGGAGTCCTCCGTGGCCTTTAATCATGTGGCAGGTCGTGCAATTTCCGGCGCCGAGGAAGAATGTTTGTCCCGCTTGAGCGTCGCCTGCCGACGGATGGTCGATGGCTGGGGCGCGGAGGGCTGCGATGTGGGTCACGAGCGCGTTCAATTCGGCGTCGGTGAAATTGAAGGCGGGCATTCCGGCTTCCTTGATGCCGGTCTTGATAGTGATTCGCAGATCGCGGCGGGCGCGGGTTTCGACGATGGAGGGAGCGTGTTCGCCCCCGGCGGCGTCGGCTCCGTGACATCCGGCGCAGCGCGAGGCGAAGAGTACTTGGCCGTCCTGGGCGTGACAGACGGCTATCCAAGCCAGGGAGGCTAGCGTGAAACGCGACAGCGAGGCCGCCCGAGTGGCGACCACTTCCGGTGGTCGCGGCTCTTTATTTATCCGGAAGAGAGAATGCGACATAGATTCCGCCGGCTGATTCGGGGTGGCCCGACTTTCCGCCGGTTGCGAAGATTACGATGTATTGTTTGCCGGCGAGCTGGTAGGTGATGGGGGTCGCGTTGCCGCTGAAGGGCAAAGTGATTTCCCATAGAAGCTTGCCCGAGAGTTTATCGAAGGCTCGGAACTTGCGGTCGAAGTTGGTGGCGGCGATGAAGACTAAGCCGCCGGCGGTGACGATGGGGCCTCCGTAATTTTCGGTGCCGGTGTTTTTTTGCGCCAGGTCCGGATATTCGCCCAGGGGAATTTTCCAGGCGTAGTCGCCGGTGTTGAGGTTGATGGCGTTTAGCGTTCCCCAGGGCGGGGCGACGGCGGGATATCCTTCGGGGTCGAGGAATTTGTGATAACCGGTGAAGCGGTATTTGGGTCCAGGAGATGCGGGGGCGGCCGATTCCTTGGTTTCGCCGGTCAGTATGAATTTAGCGATCGAGTCTACGGACTTCTTGGTTAGGTTCGGGAATGATGGCATGCGGCCTCCGCCTTGCCTCACGATGGCCGCGATCTGTTCGGGGGTGCGTTTGCCCGGAAGGTCGTCTAGGGCGGGGAATTGGGGCGGAGCGCCTTTGAGATTGTCGCGATGGCAGCTGGCGCAGTGGCTCAAGTAGAGCTGACGGCCGGAAATTCCTTCTTCATTTTCGGCCAGAGCGCCAGTCCAGGCTACATCGTTCGCGTTCACATAGAGCAGGCCGGTTTCGGGATCGAAGGCGGAGCCGCCCCATTCCGCTCCTCCGTCATAGCCGGGGAAGATGACGGTTTCGCGGCCTACGCTAAAGGGGACGAACTGGCCTTCGCTGCGGAAAGTTCGGAATTTCTCGAGCGCCCATTGGTGGGCCGCCGGAGTGCGGTTGGTTAGCAGGTCTTCGGTCAGGAACTGGCGTGCGTAGGGAGCGGGTCTGGTGGGGAGCAATTGGGCTTCAGAAGCTACTTCGCCGGGGACGGTGCTTGGAGGATACTTCTTGGATTCGATGGGGAAGAGTGGTTTGCCGGTGGTGCGGTCAAACAGGAAAACCCATCCCTGTTTGGTGGTTTGGGCTACGGCGTCGACCGTTTTGCCGTCGCGTTTTACGGTAACGAGGGTTGGAGGGGAAGGGAAGTCGCGATCCCAGATGTCGTGTTTGACGGCCTGAAAGTGCCAGATGCGGCGGCCGGTTTCGGCGTCGAGGGCCAGCAGGCAGTTGGCGTATAGATCGTCGCCCGCGCGGTCGGCGCCGTAAAAATCGCTGGCAGCGGAGCCGGTGGGGACGTAGACGATGCCCCGTTGCTCATCGAGGGCCATGCTGGTCCAGTTGTTGGCTGCGCCGGTGTAGGTCCAGGCATCTTTCGGCCAGGTTTCGTAACCAGGCTCGCCGGGATGAGGAATGGTGTGAAAGATCCAGCGCAGTTTGCCGGTGCGGACGTCGTAGGCGCGGATGTCTCCGGGGGGAGCGGGTAACTCTTCGGGGGTGCGGCCGCCGACGATCAGCAGATCCTTGTATATGATCCCGGGGCTGGTCTCTACCATCGATTGTTTGGAGGGATCGCGGCCGAGGTCGTCGCGCAGGTCGATGCGGCCTTCTTTGCCGAAGGTCGGAATCGGCTTACCGGTACGGGCGTCGAGGGCGTAGATGAAACTCTGAACGGCGGTGAAGAGTCTGCGCTCTTCGCCGGAAGACCAGTACACTACGGAGCGGTTTGCGCCCCGCCCCAGGACTCCGGAATCGAAGCGCCAGAGAAGCTTGCCGGTCGAGGCGTCGAGGGCCACGGTTTTGTGTTTTGGGGTCAGGCCGAAGAGAACTCCGTCGACCATGATGGGCTGGGTTTGAGGATCGCCACTGCCGTCGGCGGTGTCATAGGTCCAGGCTACTTGGAGCTTTGAGACATTGGAGCGGTTGATTTGTTTGAGGTCGGAATAGCGGGTTTCAGAGGGGCCGCCTCCGTAGGCGGGCCAGTTCCGGTCTTGGAGAATCAGGGTGAAGGCGGCAATGGTTCCGACGAGTAGCATGTCTAAGAGAAAACGTTACCATAGGGTAGCGATGATCCTCGCCGGGACGATTTTTGCAACACAGACTAAAGTCTGTGCCACCTGGTGGCACAGGCTTCAGCCTGTGAAAGAGCAGGGCCACATCGCTAAGAAGAGACGTCGACACGATTGTCGACGCGGCACGCCTGGAGGCGCGCGCTACGGCGATGAGAGAGCCTTGAGATAACGGTAATAAAACTCGACTCCATCGTAATACGAGGTGACGCGTACGCGTTCATCTCTTCCATGGGCGCGAACGTCGTCCTGATCGATGGCAACTCCGTTGATGCCGTAACTGGGCAAACCGGCGGCGATGGTGTAGATGCTGTCGGAGGCTCCGGTTTCCATGTCGGGGATTACGGGAACTCCATTCCACATCTGGTCGGCGATGCGCTTGAGGGGTCTCAGGACTTCGTCGGGAGGAAGGACGGGAGGGAAGGCTTTTATGTCGGGGGTCTGATCGTAGACGTTGCGTGCGTTGTCGACGTAACGAACCTGAATTTTCGGATCGGCGAAAATTTTAACCAGCTGACGGCGGATCTCTTCGGCGGAGTGGCCGGGCAATATGCGGCAGTTGACATTGGCCTGCGCCAGTTGCGGCAGGGCGTTGGGGGCATGACCGGCGGTCATCATGGTGGCGACGCAGGTGGTCCGCAGGGTGGAGTTATAGCGGGCATCGGCGGACATGCGGACAAGAGCCGCTGGGTCCGGCGGCGTCTGGAGAATGGCTTTCATATCGGCGGCGGTCTGGCCTTTTTCGAGCTGGGCGCGGCGTTCGAAATAGGCTCGCGTGACGGGGTTCAGCTCGAACGGAAATGGCGATCGCTCGAGTTTGGCGAGGGCGTCGGCTACGTGATAGATCGCGTTGTCGGGAACGGGCAGGGAACTGTGGCCGCCGGAGTTGGTGGCGCGCACCTGAAAATCGGCGTACAGTTTTTCGCTGGCCTCGACGTCGACGTTCACGGGCTTGCCGTTCACGGTGGTCACGCCGCCGGCGTCGGCGTTCAGAACATATTGGGCGTCGATCAGGTCGCGATGATTCTTAAGCAGCCAGTCGACGCCGTTCGACTTGCCGCCTTCTTCGTCGGCGGTCAGGGCGAGGATCAAGTCTCGGTCGGGACGGTAGCCTTCGCGACGGAAGCGGATGAAGGTGGTGATCAGGATGGCGTCGTCAACCTTCATGTCTTGAGTGCCGCGGCCGTAGAAATAGCCGTCCTTTTCGACGAACTTGAAAGGGTCGGTGGTCCAGTCTTCCGGGCGCGCTTCGACCACGTCAAGGTGCCCGATGATCAGGATCGGCTTGCGCCGGCCGGTGCCGTGAATACGAGCCACCAGGTTCCCTTTCCGGTCGTTTGGACCCAGGACTTTGACGTCTTCAGCGGGAAACCCGGCATTGAGAAGACGGTGCGACATGGCGTCGGCGGCGGCGGTGGTACTGCCCGAAGAATCAGTGGTATTGATTTCAATAAGTTGCTGAAAGATGTCATGCGCCAGGCGGCGGGTGGCTTCGTCCAGGGTCGCGGCGGGGACGGTCAGCGCCAACATGCTGATTAAGAAAAGTTTCATGAAAGTTCCATGATAGCCGCCCGCCATTAAGAACTGTTCAGACCGGAAACCGGGGGCGGCGGGATGCATCCAATAAATCGAGATCAGTAAGGGCTATTATATGCAACTCCGTGGCGCTATTATACTTTTCACCTGCGGTTTGACCACGACTTCGGCGTGGGCCGGTTCTGAGAACCTTCGGAATTTTCTGAAGGTGGACGATCATGTCTACAGGGGAGCTCAACCCACCGATAGCGGGTTCCAGGAACTGGCGAAGCTGGGGATCAAGACAATTGTCGACCTGCGAGACATTGGCGAGCATTCCCAGGCCGACGAGCAGAAAATCGTCAGCAGCCTGGGAATGCGCTATGTCAGTATTCCCATGCGGGAGATGGCGACACCTAAAGAGGAACAGGTCGCGGCCGTTCTAGGGCTGTTGAACGATGCTTCGAGCGGGCCGGTTTTTGTCCATTGCAAACGCGGTGCCGATCGTACGGGCACGATGATCGCGATCTACCGGGTGGCGCACGATGGTTGGGCAAATCTGAAGGCGCTCAGCGAAGCGAAATCCGACGGCATGAGCATTTTTCAGCGAGCTTTGATGCACTATATCACCAGCTATAAGCCGAGCGTGGCCGGAGCTACAGCCGCTGTTGCCGCTTTGAATTAGTCCTCTCCTCAGATACTTACCGTCCTATTTAAACCTTTCGCGTTTAGTACTAGCACCACAAGGTCACCAGAAATGGTAATTGAGGGTGCTGTCCCTTCCAAGAATCGCAGCTACGATCATTCTCAGCCAGAGAGGATCGTTTGCAATTCACAAAATCACAGTCTTCGATGAAGCACTCAGAGGACCTGGTGCTTCGCGCTCTACCCAGTCCTCGATTTACGAAGCCGGCGGTGTATCGCGAGCAGACACTGCGGCGAAAGGCGGCTGACACGTTGTTTCGCAACTGGCGCTGGACTGTCGCGGCATGGGCATTAGCAACGATGGCGGTTGCCGCCTACGCGCTGTTGACCCCGCGCGAGTACGAAAGCGAGATGACCTTCCTGGTCAACAACAATCGCGCCGATTCGCAGTCCAACTCTGAGGGAAACGCCTACGCGGCGCGCCCGGGTGACATTAGCGACCAACAGATGGCGACCGAGGTGCAAATCCTTTCGAGCCGCGAACTCGCGGGCAAAGCGTTGGAGGCTGCCGGATTCAAAGGCGGCAGCGAGATGGACCGGGAGAGAGCGCTCGCGCAGCTACAGAAACATCTTCAGATTGCGCCGGTGCTGAAGGCCAATATGATCCGGGTCCGCTATTCCGCAGCGGATCCGAACCAGGTGAAGAGCGTACTTGAAACTTTGGCCAAAGCTTATCCGGAGGAGCATCTTCAACTGCACGGGAATCCTGGAGAGATGGGCTTTTTCGACGAGCAGGCTTCGGAAGCTCAGAAGAAACTCAAGGATGCCGAAAATAAACTGCTGGAATTTCAGCAGACTTCGGGTGTGGTGAACGCGGCGGAGCAGAAGCAAATGCTGCTGGCCCGTCAGATCGAGCTCCAGGTGACGCTGCATCAAGCCGAAGCGGAGTTGAAAGATGCCTCGAAGCGCATCGACTCGATCAAGCCGCGCTTGGAAGCGATGTCGCGCCGGGTTGCCACGCAGACCAGGCGCCTGCCCAATCAGTATTCGGTGGAGCGCATGAACACCATGCTCACGGAGCTTCAGAACCGGCGCACGGAACTGGTGTCGAAGTACTTGCCCGGCGAGAGGATCGTCACTCAGCTCGATCAACAGATCGCCGATACAAAGAAGGCGCTGCAAACGGCCGAATCCAGTGTGGCTACCGAAGAGGTGAGCGACGTGAATCCCTTGCGCCAGAGCCTGGAGACGGAGCTCGAGCAAGCCGTGGCGACGGAAGCGGGACTCGCTGGGCGGATTCAGGTGATGCGCGCGCAGAACGGGTCCTATGTGAGGGAGTTGGAAAAGCTGGAAACGTTGGGTCCTCTCGAACTGGAGTATCAACGGCAGATGAAGGTCGCGGAGAGCAACTATCTGCTGTACGCGAAAAAGCGCGAAGAAGCGCGGATCTCTCAGCGCATGGATCAGCAGAAGATCGCGAATGTCGTGCTGGCTGAAGGGCCCGGTTTTCCAGTGTTTCCGAAGTCGCGAGGAGTGCAGATTGTGGTGACTTACATACTTTTGCTGCTGTTGAGCACCATCGCGGTGGCGCTGGTTTCGAGGATGAAACAAACCGTCGACACTCCGTGGGGGCTGGAGGAGATTTCCTCGATACCGGTTCTCGGGACAGTGCCGGTCCATTCATTCACACCGAGGCGGGCATGAGCGCGCTGGCGAACGCAGTTGCGCTGAGGTCCGAATTCCCGGGCAGGAAACGAAGGACGCGCGCATGGCTGGATGGCGTGGTCGACACCATGGTGCAGCTTCACACCGAGCATGGCGCTCGAATGTTCGCGTTCGCCGCTCCGCACTGGCGGGCAGGGACGACGCACGTCGTGAACCTGGTGGCCGAGGAGCTGGCGCACCGTTATCGATGCCGGGTAGCGGTGATGCCGAGATCGGCGCTCAAGGAAAGCCAGCCCGCGCACATCTCGCAAAGCTTCGTCGAACGATCGCCGGGGGTGTACGCGGCGGCCGCGCAAACTGAGCTTCAGCGCATGGCCGATTGCGAGCTCGAAAAGGTTTGGATCAGACCCACGGTCAGGGATTTCGACTTCACTTTGGTGGATTGCCCGGCGCTGTTGGGGGAACCGCAGGCGCTGCGATGGACCCATTCGGCGGATGGAGTGTTCCTGGTGGTTGCGGCCGGACTCACCCACGTGAATCAGATCGAGGAAGCGCAAAGGCTGCTCAAGACCAGCACCAGCCGCCTGGAAGGAATTATCTTGAATCGCCGCAGCTATCCGGTTCCGGAACTCCTCTACAAACTTTTATGAGAGCCATCTTTTTATTTTTGGGTGTGTCCGTCGGATTGCTGGCGCAACCGGCGGGATTTTCCGAGCGCGATCCGCATTACCGTCTGCAAGCGGAAGACAAGATCGAAGTGCAGTATCGCTACACGCCGGAATACAACACGCAGGCATCGGTGCAGCCGGACGGCTACGTGTCTATGCCCCTGATCGGGGAAGTGAAGCTGGCGGGATTGACGCTGGAGCAAGCCGCCCAGGCCATCCGTCTGATCGCGGGTCGAAGACTGAAGGATCCGGAAGTGATGGTGCTGCTCAAAGAGTACGTCAAGCCGTTTTTCACCGTGGCGGGCGAAGTTGCGAAACCCGGGCGCGTGGAATTGCATGGACAGGTGACGCTGGTCGAAGCGATCGCGCTCAGCGGCGGATTTAAAGACAGCGCGCGCAGAACCCAAGTGCTGCTGCTGCGTAAATCGGCTCCGGACATAGCGCGAGTCAAAGTTTACGACTTGAGAAAACTGATGTCGGCCTCGGGGATTGCGGAAGACGTGACCATCGAATCCGGCGACATGTTAGTAGTTCCGCGCAACGCGGTGAGCAAAATCGAACCCTACGTGCGGTTATCGGAAGCGGGGTTGTACCCTCTCGCCTCGAGGTTTCTGTAAACCATCCATGAGGGCGTCCCGAAGCATTTCTGAGAACGTGCTCGCACTCTATGGAGTGCAGGTGGGGCGGAAGCTGATCCCTCTGATCAGCATTCCCTATCTGGCTCGCGTGCTGGGACCGGCCGGCTGGGGCACTGTGGCGTTTATCGCGGCCATGGCGGAATTGCTGGTGATTTGCATTGAATTCGGGTTCAACATCTCAGCGACGAGAGAAGTTGCGAGGCATCGCGATAATCCAGGCGCCTGCGCGAAAGTGATGGGCGGAGTGCTGGGCGCGCAGGCCTGTCTCGCCGCCGCGGGGATTGTTCTGGCCTTCGTGGCATCCAGATTCCTGCCGGTAGCCGTAGAACGTCCGGAGCTTTTGGCTGCCGGATTGGTCTATGCCGTCGCGCAGGGTTTTGCGCCGCTGTGGTTCTTCCAAGGGCTGGAGCAGATGCATCTTGCCGCGGCGTTGGAACTGTCGGGAAAGGTCGTCGCGCTGGTGGGATTGTTCGTTTTCGTGCATGGACCAGCCGACGATTGGAAGGTCTTGGCGCTGACCGCCGTGGCGCCGGCGCTGTCGACGGCGGTGGGGCTCGTGTTGGTGTATCGGACGATGCCCGTGGAGCGGCCGTCGGTTAGTTCGGTGCGCGGCGCGCTGAAAATGGGCGCGCCGATGTTCGTGTTCCGCAGCGCGGAGAGCCTGTACGGAGTTGGAAACGTATTTCTGCTGGGCTTGTTCGCGAGCCCTGAAATCGTGGGGTATTTCGCGGCCGCGGAGAAGATTGCCAAGGCTGCGTTTGGGCTGCTGAACCCGATTCGGGAAGCAATTTTTCCGCGGCTGAGCCACTTGGCCGCGCGAGGCGGAGAAGAAGCCGCTGGCTCTTTGGCGAAGATGGGCGCCGCCGTCATGATCAGCGGAGGAGCGGTTCTCGGCGCCGGGCTTTTCTTTGGCGCTCCGCTCGCGACCAGGTTGCTATTAGGAGGCGAGTTCGCTCCCGCGATCGATGCATTACGTATTCTGGCAGCTCTGCCGCTTCTGCTTTCGATTACGTATTCAGTTGGGTTTCAGTGGCTGCTGCCGTTCGGGAAAGACGGGTTGATCAATCAAGTGATCCTGGCGGCGGGACTGCTGAACATCACTTTATCGTGCCTGCTCGCACGGCCGTTTTTACACATCGGAATGGCCTGCGCCGTGGTGGCGTCCGAAGCGTTTGTCGCGGTCAGCATGGTGACGATTGTTTGGGCCAACTGGGGCGGTCGGCCCGCGAGTTCGCCCATCCAGACAGGAGAGTTGCTGTAGATGACCAACTCGCGCCAGTTGTGGTGGTTGAATCCGGCGTGGGTCGCGGGCTTAATGGGCCTGATTGTATCGGTCGGCGCCTACGAGATTCCTGAGCGGATGTACCAGGCTTTTTGGCGGACTCCGAAGTATTTCGACGGCCACTTCCTGTTGTTGTCGCTCAGCCTGACCGCGATTTTTGTTCTGGGCGCAGCGGCTGGGATGGGATCGGGAAAAGGTCCGGCGAGAGGCAGCTGGAGCGAAGATCTGCCCTGGCATCTGATCACGCGATGCTTCTGGATCTGCTTTTGGGGAACCTTGACTGGTTACCTGATCTGGGCCGCGGCGGCGGTTTCGCGGGGCGCCAATCTTGCCCTGGCCATCGGCGTGATGAGCGGCGAAAAAGGCGCGGCCGAGGTCATGAAGGGCGTTTATCTGGTGACCATCAGCGGGGTCACTACCTTGACCCAGCTCGGCCTGGTTGCCATTGTTTGCGGCGTGATGATCGGCGCGGCCCAGGGGTGGAACAAGGTTCGCGTACCGATGGCCATCGTGTTTGTGCTGGCGGTGGTGCGAGCTCTCTTTAATAGCGAGCGCCTGGCGATTCTCGAACTGGCGATACCGGCGGTGGTGCTGGGGATGCGCTTGGTTGTCCTCGAATCGCCGGTGTATGGCGGCCGGATTCGGACAGGAATCAGATTCCTACCAGCGCTAGCGGGGGCCCTGTTTGTACCGGTGTTTGGCGTTTACGAATATTTCCGGTCCTGGTCCACTTACTACGCGGGCGGGGACATGAGCTTCTGGGAGTTCGCCTCAGTCCGGCTGCTGGGATATTACACCACCGCGCTGAATAACGGAGCGCTGATGGTCGCGCGCATCGATCCGGTGGGAGCGCCGTTTGCGACGCTGCATTTCCTGTGGCGCTTTCCCCCCTTCAATTCATTTATGACGGCGCTCTATCCGAATCTCAAGCTCGACAATGCTGACTTCGATCCTTACATGCAGATTTTGAGCCGCGAGGCGAATCCGGAGTTCAACAATTCCAGCGGCCTGTTCCCGCCCGTCGTGGACTTCGGAATTCCCGGAGCGCTGCTCTACTGGCTGGCCGCGGGTCTGCTGTGCGGATTGCTCTATCGGTGGTTTCGAGACGGCAAAATTTCGGGTTTGTTTTTTTATCCGCTGCTGTTCACAGGCATTACCGAAACCACCCGCATTCAGTATTGGGGCGAGGGACGGATTGTGATCGCGTACGTGATCCTGCTGCCGGTGGTTTGGTTGTGCTCCGTTTCGATGCGCCGGACGCGGCGAGCCCAACAAAGGATTATATGGCTTCAATCGCACTAAACGCCCGGTTTTACGCTCACAAACCGACTGGCATGCAGCGCTACGGAATCGAGATGGCTAACCGCTTGGCCGATGTGCTGGACGTGGTGCGCCCATCGGGATCATTGCGCGGTGCGTCTGGGCATCTTTGGGAGCAGGCGTGGCTGCCCTCCGCGGCCGGCAATCGGTTGTTGTGGAGTCCGAACAACACCGGTCCGCTGGCGCTGGCGAGGCAGGTGTGTACGATGCACGACATAATCCCTGTCGAACATCCGGAGTGGTTCAGCGCTCGATTTTCGGCTTGGTATCAATGGCTGCTGCCGAGGTTGACTCGCCGGGTGCAGCACCTGATTGCTGTTTCCGAATTTACGAAACAGCGGCTGGTGGAACGGTTCGGCATTCGTCCTGAAAAGATCACGGTGGTCTGGAACGGCGTGGATGCGCAGTTCCGGCCCAGGAGCGCCGCCGAAATTGCCGAGGTGCGCGAGGCGTTGGGGATTCGCAGCCCCAGGTACCTGTTGTCTCTCGGTTCCTTGGAGCCTCGCAAGAATTTAGCGCGGCTGCTCCGTTCCTGGGGAAGGCTGAGGCTCTCGGGTGAAGAGATCAGCCTCGTAGTCGTAGGCGCCAAGGGCTCACCGCAAGTGTTTCGGGATGCTTCGATTAAGGAGCTTCCAGAAGGCGTGCATTTTACAGGCTACGCGCGGCAGGAACATTTGCCGGCGCTCTATTCCGGAGCGGTCGCACTGGTGTATCCGTCCCTTTACGAAGGCTTCGGTTTGCCGCCGCTTGAGGCGATGGCGTGCGGAACTCCGGTGATCGCGTCGAACACCACGTCGCTGCCGGAGATTACGGGAGGCGCGGCCCTGCTGATCGATCCTCTGAATGAAGATGCCATCGGGGAGGCGATTCTGCGCTTGCTTGGCGATGAGCACTTGCGGCGGACCATGAGTGCCAGGTCGCTTGCCCACGTGTCAAAGCTGACCTGGGACCGGTCGGCGGCTGAGACCCGGAAGGTTCTGGAGGCCTGCTGTCATGCTTAGGCGTCCAAGAGTTCTGTTGTTGATCACGCGCGCGGAATTAGGCGGAGGACAAACCCACGTCGCCGATCTGCTCACAGGTTTGCGCGGTGAATTCGATCTTCACCTGGGAACGGGGGAGCGAGGCTATCTGACAGAGGTGGCCCAGGGGCTGGGGATTCCCACTCACATTCTTCCCGCGCTCGTTCAGCCCTTTGATCTATTTAAGGATATAGCGGCCTTCCAGCAGTGCCGCCGGTTGATTCGGAACATCCAGCCAGATCTGGTGCATGCTCACACATCGAAGGCAGGCCTCTTGGGACGGGCGGCCGCTAAGGTTTCGAGCATACCCAGCGTATTCACGGCGCACACCTGGTGTTTCACGGAGGGAACTTCGTGGAAATGGAAACTGATCGGTACGCCCCTGGAGCGGCTAGCGGGCGGATGGTGCGGACGGATCATCAATGTTTCCGACGCGAATCGCCATCTGGCGGTAAGTAAGGGTGTTGGTAAGCCTTCCAAGCACGTGACCATTCATAACGGCATTGGAGATCATCCTTTGCGTGCGCGTCCGGAGTCGGGTCGTATTCCGAGAATCATTATGCTGGCGCGCTTTGTGCCGCAGAAGGCGCAATCACTGCTGGTCCAGGCGGTGGAGGGGTTAAGGACACCCTTTGAACTGCTTTTCGTCGGCGACGGACCGACGCGCGGCGAGGTGCAACAACAAGTCGACCGGGCTGGTCTAGCGGATCGCGTTGTTTTTCTCGGGCAGCGGCTGGATGTGCCGGAATTGCTTGCTTCCTCCGACATCTTCGCGCTGTCCACGCATTGGGAGGGATTTCCGATCACGATGCTCGAAGCGATGCGCGCGGGGCTGCCTTCCGTGGTTTCCGACGTCGGCGGCGTGCGCGAGGCTTTACCCAAATCGTGCGGACGGCTGATTGCGCCCGGCGACGTCGCCGGTTTTCGGGGCGCGCTAAACGCTCTTCTAACGAATGCGGAGTTGCGCGTTCGAATGGGAGCGGCGGCCAGGGCTCGCTACGAACTGAATTACACGGTTCCAGCGATGCTCGAAAAAACCGCGGCCGTTTATCGCGCGGTGTGGGCGCAGAAGCCTACTAAAAATATGCAGGAATACCAAAGACTCGCCGGCAAGGTTTCTGTTTAGGAATTGACTATGACAGCTGAAACCGTCATCCACGATCCCTGGTTCCCGCTCCTGCCTGACTTCAGCCGCTCCTCGCGATCTGCTGGAAAAAAATCAGTAGAGTGCCGTTTCCTGGCGAAGGGCTTTACCGCGCGCGTCGACGCCTTCGTCAACCAGGCGGGTTCAACGCCGGGCGCCCTATACCTGGGTGCGCTGGCAACTTTGCTCTCGCGCTATAGCGGCGAAACCGTCATAGCGGTCGGCATCGGCGGCCAGGTTGTGAGTCTCGACTTGAGCGGGGATCCGCAGTTTAGAGACCTTCTGCCACAGATCCGGAATTCCGAGCTGCCGCTTCATTTCAATTTCGGGGACGTCGAGGTCTTCCTGGCGCAGCTTGGCGACGGTATTCAATTAATCTGCGAGTTCGACGGACGGCTCTTCCGCACCGATACCGTCCAGCGTCTGCTGCAACACTTCCAGGCACTGCTTGAAGATATCCTGCTGCACCCGCTCTACAAATTGTCCGAATTCTCGTTCCTGTCTGAAGATGAGCGCGAGCGTTTGCTGGTCGAATGGAATGCGACTTCGGTTAAGTATCCGCGGGAGCTTTCGATTCCTCATTTGCTCGAGAGGAGCGCCGCGCAAGCGCCCTGCTCGATTGCGGTCGTTTTTGGAGAGCAGACTCTTTCCTATGCGCAGCTCGACGCGCGCGCGAACCAATTGGCACGGCATCTGGAGAGAAAAGGTGTTGGCCCGGGCGCCGTCGCCGGCATCCTGTTAGATCGTTCCATCGAGATGATCGCGGCTCTGCTGGCGGTTCTGAAAACCGGCGCCGCCTATCTGCCGCTGGACCCTGCGTTCCCCGCATCGCGTCTCGAATTTATGGCGGAGGACGCCGGAATCGCAGTTCTGATCACATCCAAAGCTCTGCGGGAAAAGCTAAAGGCGAATACGGCCAGGGTACTGCTGGACGAAGAGCGATTGGAAATCGACAAATTGCCGGCGACGGCTTTAGGCCGCGACTCGGACCCTGAATCGGTGGCTTACGTCCTGTACACATCGGGTTCGACAGGTCAGCCTAAGGGCGTCCCGGTGCGTCACTCCTCGGTAGTGAACCTGCTATTCGGCGCGCAGGCCCATCTCCAATTGCGACCCCAGGATTCTTTACTCGCGGTCACCACGCTCTCATTCGATATCGCCGCCCTCGAATTGCTGCTGCCGCTGATGACTGGTTCGCGCATCGTGCTCGGATCTCGGGAACAGATCTCGGATCCGCTGGCGCTGCGCGATCTATACCAGAAAACGAAGCCATCCTTGATGCAGGCCACTCCGTCGACCTGGCGCTTGTTGATCGACGTGGGATGGAACGGCTCCCCGGATTTGAAGATCCTGGTGGGAGGCGAGAGGGTTACGCGCGAGCTGGCCGATACGCTGCTCGACCGCGCCGGCGCCGTGTGGAATTGCTATGGTCCTACGGAAACCACGATCTGGTCCACCATCTGCCGCCTGGAACGCGACGGTCAGCCGGTTACAATCGGACGCCCTTTGGCGAATACCTCTCTTTATGTTCTGGATGCCAACCAGCAGTTGATTCCGCAGGGCGCCGCGGGTGAATTGTACATCGGAGGAGATGGTGTGGCCCACGGGTATCTCAACCGGCCGCAGCTGAACGCCGAACGTTTCATCTCCAACCCGTTTGGGGCGGGTCGTCTCTATCGAACCGGCGACATCGTCCGCTACCAGCCGGATGGGCGGCTCGAATTTATAGGACGCAATGACGGGCAGGTGAAGGTGCGCGGATTCCGTATCGAACTGGGCGACGTCGAGGAAGCGCTGGCGGCTTGTCCGCACGTTCGTTCTGCTGCCGTAGTGGTGCGCACGCCGCAGTCCGGCGAAACCGTGCTGGCCGGTTACTTCGTGCCGGAGACTTCGGAGGAGACCGATGTTTCCGCGATCCGAAGTTGGCTCGCGAGCCGGGTTCCGGAATATATGGTGCCGACATTCCTGGTGGCGATGAAAGCGTTGCCGCTGACCCCGAACGGAAAGATCGACCGCAACGCCCTGACCATTCCGGATGTCGAGGCGGCCAAGACCCCTGAACCGGTGAGGGATCGCCTGGAGGCGACCCTGATCGGAATTTGGGAATCGGTACTCGGAGTCCGGCCGATCGGCCGCACGCAGAACTTTTTCGACCTGGGAGGCCATTCCGTATTGGCGGCCAAAGTTTTCGCGCGCATGGAAAGATCGCTGGGCACGGCACTCCCTTTGGCCACGCTATTCCAGGCGCCGACGGTCGAGAAACTGGCCAAGGTGATCCGCAAATCCGACTGGAAGCCATTGTGGTCCTCGCTGGTCGCCATACGTCCGGCGGGCACCAAGCCGCCCTTCTTTTTCGTACACCCCATCGGCGGAAACGTGCTGACCTTCGCGGGATTCTGCGAACATTTTGGACCGGATCGCCCCATCTATGGGCTCCAGGCGCGGGGACTGAACGGGGAGGAAACGCCCCACACGTTTATCAGGGAAATGGCGTCGGACTATATTCGCAGCATCCGCAGCGTCCAGCCGGACGGACCGTATTCCATCGGTGGCTTTTCGGCTGGAGGCGTGGTCGCGTTTGAAATGGCTCAGCAACTCCGGGCCGCCGGGCAGGAGGTTGCGACGCTGGCGCTGTTCGATACGGAGGTCCTGACCCTGCGACGGTCGGAAGGCTCCGTTACAGCGCGGGCGCGACGTTGGATGCGCACGGTAAAGATGAACCTGCGCTACGCCTGGCGCATGCGTCCAGCGGAGTTTCTGCTGCGCAAGTCCAGTAATTTCAAGATGCGCAGCAAGCTGCTGCTGTGGGAGATCCGGGAGCGGCTGGGCCTCGATGTCCAGCCGTCAAAGCTGACGGCAGAAGAGGGATTTCTTCTGGCGTTGAGGCGCTACGTGCCGCGTCCTTATCCGGGGAGCGCCACACTGTTCCGCGCGGGCGACGGCTCCGATTATCCGGAACCGAAGCTCGGGTGGGAAGGCCTGATCGGAGGGTGCCTGTACATCCAGGAAGTGAGCGGCGATCACGACACGATTTTGCAGGAGCCCCATATCGGCATGCTGGCCCGTCGCCTTGAAGGCTGCCTCGAAAGCGAGGCGCAGAACTCCGGGCATTCCATTATTCCGGCCGCCAATTCGCGGATCGCGCAACTGCGTCCGCGCTCGAATTAGGAAAAATATGAACGCAGTCGCAGAAACTAAACCATCTTCGATCCAGTCCGAAGGGGCGACGACGCCGAACCACTGCACTAACGAATCGCCTCCTATTAAACTGTCCGCCATACGGCTGCCCTTTACCACGATTGCTCTGGTGCTATCGGACAGCGCTGCGCTGCTGCTCTCGGTAGCGGTGGGGGTCGCTATCAAAGCAGTTGCACGGGGTCACATTGAAATCGGCTCGTACCTTCACTTATGGCCGTTTCTGTTTGTATTCCTGCTCGCATACCTGGCATCGGGACTATATTCGGGAGTCGGCATCGGCGCGCCGGCGGAACTGCGCCGCGCTACCCTGTGCTCCACGGTTCTGTTTCTGATTTTGGCGGTCTCGACCATGTCGCTGCGCGGGGCAAACCATTACCTGACATGGACCCTGTTCGTCGCCTTAATGCTCAGCGTGGCTCTGGTGCCCCTGGCACGGGCCCTGGTCCGCCAAATCTGTTCGCGTGCCGCGTGGTG
The DNA here is from genome assembly GCA_963698105.1 of Bryobacterales bacterium. Classification (GTDB taxonomy): domain Bacteria; phylum Acidobacteriota; class Terriglobia; order Bryobacterales; family Bryobacteraceae; genus Palsa-187. The sequence continues at coordinate 479,734 of CAVOPN010000008.1, read as the reverse complement.
GGGCGTTCCGGCGGTCATTTTCGGGGCTGGGCAAGCCGGCAAGAATGTTGTACGCGCGCTGCTCGACGACCCGGGACTGGGGCTGAAGCCGGTTGCCGTAATCGACGATGCGGAATCTTGTAGAAATATTCTGGGTGTGCCCGTGCTGGGACCGGCCGGCCTCGCGCCGCTGTTGTTCGACGGACGTCCCGGTTACGCGGTTTTCGCGATGCCGGACGTGCCACAGCATCGGTTGATGTCGATGATCGATCGCTATGGCCGCAATTTTTCCCACATTCTGGTGGTTCCCGAGCTGGACGGATTTTCGAGCCTGTGGGTCGATTCCAAAAACGTGGGCGGCATGGTCGGGTTGGAGTTACGCCAACAGGTGCTGCTGCCGGATTACGGGCTTATTAAAGGCTTTGTCGATGTGTTGTTAACTGTAGTGGGAGGCATTCTTGCGCTGCCAATGATGGTGGTGATCATGTGCTGGATTCGGCTGGACTCACCGGGTCCCATTTTCTACGGTCAGGCCAGAATAGGGCGGCACGGGCGCAGATTTAAAGCGTGGAAGTTCCGGTCCATGATGATGGACGCGGATCGGATGCTCGAAACCCATCTGGCACAGCATCCCGAACTGCGCGAAGAGTGGACGCGAGACCATAAGCTCAAGAAGGACCCGCGTGTCACGCGAGTGGGCCGGTTTCTTAGGCGCACCAGCCTGGATGAACTGCCGCAATTGTGGAACGTACTGTGCGGGGAGATGAGCCTGGTGGGTCCGCGCCCGATCACCGATAAAGAGGTCGAGAAATACGGCGTAGCCTTCGAGATTTACAAGAAAGTCAACGGCGGCATTACCGGTTTGTGGCAGGTCTCAGGCCGCAACGACGTGTCCTACGAAGACAGGGTTTACTATGATCAATTCTACGTGCGCAACTGGTCCGTCTGGCTGGACTGCTGCATCTTATTCCGGACGATCGCCGTCGTGCTTTTGTCGAAGGGCGCTTATTAGCCTTCCTATTCTGGCGATGGCGGCCGCGTTCGCCGTAGCGCAGCCCGCGCAGATCGACGTTTCGCAGGACCTGGTTTCGTTGGGAATCGCCGCGCAGAACGCGGTGCCTGGAAATCCGGGCGTGGATTCACGCCCCCTGTTTCAGGCAGCAATCCAATATGCCGTCGCGAATGGAATCCAGCGGATCGTCGCCGATCCTGGAGCGTACTGGTTTCTAACTCCGCAAGAAGCGGGTAATTACCTAGTCCTGAATCAAGTATCCGGGTTGACCATCGATTTGCAGGGTTCCGATATTTACTTGGCAAACAGCTTCCTGACCGGGATCCTCTTGACGGGATGTCAGGGAGTGACGCTGGCCCATTTCACCATCGACTACGTCAACCTGCCGTTTACCCAAGTCCGGCTGACGGCGGTAACGCCAGAGACGGGAAGTCTTATATATCAAACTATGCCCGGCTGGCCCTCGCCCGTGAATCTGCGAGCCCCCTTAAGCGCCGGCGACTATTGGGCGATCGTACTCAGAGGAGGATTTCCCATCCCTGCTACGGGAAGGCTGCCTCTGGCGCAACCAGCCTCGGCCAACACCTTGCAACTTATTCCGGGCACGATGACCTGGACGCAGCCGGCGATTCTCAGCACCTACCAGCCGGGAGACGTGATCGTCGTGACTTTGCGCTACGGAGAAGCCGCCATCGAAATTGAGGGCGGGGATGGTATGGTCGTGAGCGGAGTGGATATTTATGCTTCCGGTACGCTCGGCTTGCAACTCGATTCGACCAGCAACTCGACAGTCACGAACGTTCGTGTGCTTCCGCGGCCCGGAACGGATCGTCTGATCAGCACCAATGCGGACGGAATCCAATTAAGCTACATTCAAAACAACAATCAGGTCCAGTCTTGCTATGTAAACCGAACCATGGACGACGGTATCTCTTTGAACTCTCCGTTTCTCGCGTTCGTAAGTGCAGTGAGCGGAACGCGCACTCTTACGATCTCACGCAATTTTCAAACCAGGGTGCCGAACGGCACGGCGGTTTCCTTCTTGAACCCTAATACCGGGCAAACCTTTGGCCGCTATATTCTGATCGCTCAGAGCTCCGCCTTCGGGCAGTCCGCGACCTATACTTTCGATCAGGATCTTCCGCCGGTGCAGAGTGGTTTCGGACTCGTCTACGCGGACGCGGTCAACCGCGGGTTGTCGTCTGTTATTCAAAGCAATGTGGTGGAAGATATCCTGTTCGCACGCGGAATTTTTTTAGGCGGCGTCACCGGAGTGACGGTTCAAAAAAACGTTGTTCGACGGACGAACTGCGGTGGAATCGTACTGCATCACGACCTCGCCGCATATCCGACGGCGGCGAATCAGAATATCCAGGTGCTGGGGAACACAGTCGATCAGGCGATCGGCCCCGCAGCGGTTGGAACAGGCACGATCGCCGCGTTAGGATCCATTTTCGTTCTGTCCACGGATGCGAACTTTGTGCCGCTGCCGACGCCTACTTCAACGAACATAACCATTACTAACAATTACCTCTCCAACTCGGGACGCTCCGCTCTGTGGATCGGAAATGTGAATGGAGGAACGGTTCAAGGCAATATCATCGCCGGCTATGCCCTGTATCCGCAGCTTGCAATGTGGGGGATTTCGCAGGCGCTGGCCAATCAGTTTACGGCTGATTTCACTCAACCGATAGCCGTTCATTCCAATCTTAACGTGAGTATCCAGCAGGATTAGAACTTTCCAAATTGCGCGATTCAGGACCTTCAGGACTGACCCGGTGCCGCCCCAACGTCCCGCATTATCGACTTTTTTGCACGCTTAACTTCCTTATAGACGATAGCCTTACCGGTCGGACCGCGTGCTCATAACCCTATGCCTTTGAAACCACTGGTAATGGTGCCGCATCTGAAAGCTAGCCAGAACTGGCCGGAGAAATGCTCTTTACGGTGCTGCGGGGTTAACGCAAGGTATGGAATCCGCCTCGGTGCTATCGAAATGACTCGATTCATTCGAGGATTCGCATTTTTTGTCGTTTTATCTTGCGGAAGCCGCCTGCATGCCAACGACATGATTCTGCCCGTGCGTCAGGATACGTCCTTGAGGGCCGAACGTCTCTACCTGGCCTCCGGAGCGGAGTTGATCACGCTGTTCGAAGGTCTGCCGGGACATCAGGAACTTCCACTGATAGCAGTACTTAAAGATACTCTAAACGACTCCGATCCCAGCAATGACCGGATTCGTCAAGTCTGGGTTTTCACCTACTCCCAACCGTCGGTCTGGCAGCGTATCGCAGGCGGCGTCCCCTTCTTTTACCATCGCGCCGGTCTGGACCGCAGTCCCGGGAACAAGCCCCCACGGCCAGTCATGGACCTGGGCGATCCCTCGCGCGGGATGTGGGCCGGCTTGGCGTTCACCGGCGTTCAGAACGAAGTGTTGAACCCCATCGGGTCTTTGGCGCGTCTGACGACGCATTCCTTTTTCGGCAACTATGGAGAATACCGCAAGACCCACATCTGGGAGGCGGCCGATGCACTGACGCCCCAGCTTTCCACCGCCCTCAACTCCGGTCTCACAGAAGGGGAAATCGCGGCCCTGGAGGAAAGGCTTGAACTGACCGGCCGTCCCCTGGGGGGACTGGTCGCCGACGAATATCTGGTTCGGGATCACGATAAACAGAGAACTGAAGAAACCGAGACTCGCGGTCACAACTGGGAACTGTTGCGGCAGCGGGCGGAGGAGGCTGGTTTATACATCGACCCCGTCGAATCGGGAAAGGCGCCCGCTTCGTCGGCCATTTTGTGGGTTTCCCAGGCGGATCTGGAAGACGGCGCCGGGCGTAGCTTCGACGGGCAGTTTCTCAACATTTCGAATCCTTTCACCGATGCCCGTTTGCGGCACTGGGAAGGATATTCGGAAATCTGGTATCTGGACGGGCAGGGAGTTGTTGTGTCTTCCGATGCCGGGGATGCCCGGCGAGCGAAGATGATTCCTTTGGCGATGTACGGTCTCGATCATCCCAAGACTCCGCTGTTGCTGGTCGACTTCCGTGGATCCGGTCACCCCCCGCGCCGCGAGATCGGGCTCAAACTCGCAGAGGACGTCACCACCGGAGTCTTCGCCTTTACGGGAGTCGGAAATATAGGTTTTCTCGCGGCGAAGTCTTCGTTGATGTTTGTCCATGCCCGCCACGGAGGCGCCACCAATCGCGGGGCGCGGCGCCGCGCGTTCGTTTTCGAGCGGCATGCCATCGGAGTCGATTCCAACATGGATCCTGGTCTGCGCAAAGAACTATTGGGCCGTATCGAGAAAGTCGACGTAAATCCGATAGAACGCTCCTGGGATCAGGAAATTCGAGACGCGAGAAAGCAGTACGATGCGCTAATTGCCTACGCTCAGAAGACCGGGCTCGCGCAAGAGATCGCGAAATCCCGCGGTGATGAGATGAGGAAAACCGTCCATAGAACAGGCACGCGAATCCTCCTGGACGTGGCTTCCATCGGTACTCTGGGACTTTATCGTCACCATGAGAAGGTTGACGATTCATTGATGGCGAAGCTCGATCAGCAGAGGCGCAGCGCATGGCTAAAACTCCAGCCCGGATTTTTGCCGCCCGATCATGACGCCGTGTTAGCGCATGAGAATCGTTCCCCGCTCCCTGCCAAAGCAGGCCTGGTGCAATGATTCCCGCCAGGATTTTACTGGCGATAGTCTTCAGCGCCGCGATTCTCAATGGGCAAGCGAGAAGGTTGGTCCTGGTCAAGGTCGACGGCCTGCCCGCCGATCGTATCGAGCGGCTGATTCAGCAGACCGATCCGGAAACCGGCCGCAGTGTACTTCCCTGGATGCACTATATTTTCCTCGAGCACGGCGCGTGGCTCGAAAACTTTTATGTGCGCGGCATCAGTTTATCGGCGCCTTCATGGTCCATGCTGGACACCGGCCAGCATATGGTCATCCGCGGCAATGCCGAATTTGATCGCTTCATGCCCCGTGTATACGACTATTTGAACTTTTTCCCTTACTACGTGGGCTATGCCCGGCTGCACCGCGCCGATATGCCTGGCGTCGAGGTTTTGGACCAGTTCGGTGTTCCGCTACTCCTCGACCAGTTTCCGCCGGAAGCACGCCGTGAAAGTATGCAGTTGTTTCAGCGAGGCGTGCGATGGACCACGTTGAAGGACAGCCTCAAGAACCAGGTGACGCGTCCCGCGCGCGAACTTGTGAATGAGTGGGAGACCGGTCTGGATATGGCATCCGGCATCGACCGCGAGGAAGAGAAGGAACTGATCGGTGCATTAGCCGATCCTAAGGTTCAATACCTGGACTATTACTTGGGTGATTATGACCACACAGCTCATCTCACTAACGACGACGCGAGTCAGTTGGCGGTGATCAAGCATTTGGATACGCGGCTGGGACACCTATGGAAGGCGATTCAGGAGAGTTCCATGGCCAGTCAGACCCTTCTTGCGCTAGTGTCGGACCACGGCATGAATTCGAGCCAGGGGATTTACAGCCAGGGATATAACCTGGTGAAGTTTTTTAACAGTGCCGCGGGTGGTGGTCATCACGTTGTCACCGTTCGTCATCCGTTGACGGAATATAAGCTCAGTGGCCTGGACCCATTTGTCTCTTGGGTTGTCACACCCAGTTCCGACTCTACCTACCTTCGCAATCAGAACGACTATCCTACGGCGCTACTCGATCCTGACGGCAACGAACGGGCTTCCGTTCAATTGCGAAACAGTGACTTGAATGCAATCCATATTCTGCTGCTTCAGCTAAAGCGAAAGGACCTGGCTCCGAATCAGCGAGCCGCGGCCAAGAGGGCAGTCCTCCAGTTTGTCGACAAAAATCGCCCCCGCTGGACGTCGACGGTAGCGGAGCTTAATGAGGAACTCCGGGCTCTGTTGAAGGCCATTGAGCGTCAACAGGCGATTATCGCCGCCGATCCAAAGACTTGGCCCAAGCCGGAACAAACCAATCTCAGACACTTGGTGACACTCGCCACTTGGCAGACCAGTGAACGGGGCTATAAAGACTATGTGCTTGCGCTCCAGCGCTTGCTGGATTTGAAAGAATCGGATCTGGAACCGGGACGCATCCATGTGGAGAATCTGGTGCCCAGGAGCGTGATGGGAGATCCGAATTCACTCGCCCAGTTACAGAACTATGTGGTCGGCTTATCGGGACACGGATTAGTCCTTGGCGCGGATGGAACACTTGACCTTGAGCAGAGCTTCAGCCGGGTGAACTACTTCCGCGCGCTCACCCATATCCGCGTGAGGAATCTGGTGCAGCGCGAGCTGGGAGTTGCTCCCATCGATTTCGTCGCGGTGCGCGCACGCCGCGATACGCTGGCTTCGCAGCTCGATCCGGCCGATCGACCCGATAGCGATGCCGTCTTCGTTTATGGTGATGACCAGCATGAGGCGCTCCTACTCTCGCAAGTCCGCGAGGGGACTCTCTGGCTCAGGTATCTGCCGGTTCGCGAACTGGCGGAGGATTCCAGGGGCGAGATTCACTTCTCCCCTGCGCCTTGGGCCGAAGGAGTGCCGCTCCACTTATTCGAAGATCCCGACTTGCAGGTGAAAGGCGGTCGCCCATCCTGGTTGAATCAGTGGCACACGGAGCGTGAGTGGTTCGAAGCAGTTCACCGCACGCGATATTCGAACGGTGTGATTGGCCTCCATGAAATGTTTCAGCGCTGGCAGCCGGCGGAGATGCCTCTCCCGCTTCAAATCGCCGACAAAGTCGACTGGCCGGTCCTGCGCCGGTTTGCGGCGAGATCGCGAACACTCACGGAAGCCGATCTCCTGATCCTCGCCTCGGACCATTGGAATTTTAACGTCCGCGGATTTAATCCTGGTGGCAATCACGGATCGTTCTTCAGGATCTCGACCCACTCCGTACTCATGGCTGCGGGCGCCGGGATTCCAGCGGGTCTCGCGATTGAGAAGCCTTACGATAGTCTCAGTCTGGTGCCGACGCTGCTTGCTCTCATGGATCGATTGCCGCACCATGGAAGCACGGGATACCCCGGTCCTCTGATTGAAGAATTAATGAACGCGCACCGACAGCGATGAAGACCGGGGAAAGCGGGGAACTGCCTACTCTGTCTCAAGGCGTCCTCAGGATCGTCAAAGCAACATACTTTGCTGACGCCGCAGTGGACAGAGCGGACTGTCCCCACTTTTCGCCCTGGCCACTCAGCCAATGCCGGTCTTTTCGAGAGTGTCGACCTGTTTCCCAGTCGACATTACCATAGTAATGTTTTATCTAAGACAGGCCGCTAGCTTACTTGCTGACAGTCATCACCGGATCTTCCAATGACTGGAGGTTGATGTCAAAGAACTGTGCCGTGACTCTATGAGAGTCGATAGTAATGTCCAGGAAAGCATGAGTTGAATAAGTGAATATGGAGCGTGGGTCTTTATGCCAGAAGCCGCGGAGTTTAGCGCCTCCTCCCCCGCAGATCAGGAATTCGATGCCGTCCGAACGTAGATGTTCCAAGTCATGATCGTGGCCGGCGATGTATAGGTCCACGTGTGCGGCTTTCAGTACCGGCAGAAGGTTCGATCTTAACTCGCCAATTCTTCGTTCGTTCAGGTGAACGCCGGAGGTGTAGATCGGGTGATGTCCATACACGATTCTCCATTTGACGTCCGGATCGGTAGCGGAGGCGGCGAGCGTCTGTTTCACCCATTCGAGTTGCGCATCGGACCATCCTTCCGTATCGATCGCGATAAATTGAACAGGCCCGGCTTTATAGGTGTAGTAGCGGGAAGGCATTTTCCAGCTCTTACTGTGGCCGGTGTAGGCTACCTCGCTATCTGGCGAGCCACGCTGCGCGGGGCAGATGATAGGAGGGTTACCATAATCGTGATTGCCCAGCGCGGCATAAAAAGGGAAGCCCAGCGGTGTATACAGATCTTCCCAGCGCTTCTTCCATTTAGAATCCCTGACATTGCGGATGCCGCACAGATAAAAGTTGTCGCCCATGGTGATGCCCATATCGAAGGGCCGCTGTGAATTTCGTTTCGCTAGGGCGCTGGCGACCGCCTTCTGATGTTCGTCGCCGGTGCCGAAATCGCCGAAGGCAACAACACGGATCGGCCGGTCCGGAGGAATTACACGTCCCACATCCAGCTGCGCCTGAAGCACGGCTCGAAAAAAGAGAATCGAAAAAACTACACGGAGCATTAATCCGATTCTAGCGATTCGCCGGCTCTGGGAGGATTTCTCCGCCACGCTTCCGGTCCAGACCTGCATCCCTGCACCCCACCTCCGGCAGCCTTTCAACGATAGAATGAAAGGTGAGAGGACCGCATTGGGAACAAAGCAGGAGGTAATTGATGTGACGGCGAGCGGAGTCAACGCTTTGACGGATTTTGTGACCCGCGGGAACCTCGAAAACAGAATATTTCGTGACCTGGTGGAGGCATTACCAGTCGCGATATATGCTACGGATGCTGAGGGAAGGCTCATCTATTACAATGAAGCCGCAGTGCGCCTTTCGGGGCGAGTGCCTCAGATAGGTTCGGATCAGTGGTCCATCACCTGGAAGCTTTATCGCGCGGACGGAACTCCTTTGCCGCACGATCAATGTCCGATGGCGCTCGCGCTCAAAGGAAATCCTCTGGCAGGCGCCATAGAATGCATGGCTGAGCGGCCTGATGGTTCCCGTATATGGTTTACGCCATATCCGGCCGTTCTGCGGGATGCCGAAGGGCACATCAGCGGCGGCGTCAATTTGCTGGTGGATATCACCGGCCGCAAAGCAGCGGAGACTGAAGCCAAAGAGCAGTTTCAGGCGATCTTCGAAACCACTCCCGAATGTGTCAAGATCGTGGCTCCGGACGGAACGCTGTTGCACATGAATTCCGTCGGTCTCGCCATGGTAGGCGCCTCCTCTCATGAGGTGCTCGGCAAGAATGTCTATGACCTGATCGCTCCGGAGGATCGGGAGATGTTCCGCGGTTTCAATGAGAGGATTTGCCAGGGCGAAAAGGGCTCGCTCGAATTCGACATCATTGGATTGAATGGGGGGCGGAAACACATGGAGACGCATGCCGCTCCATTCCAGCATTCCGGCGGACAGTTCGTCCATCTGGCGGTCACTCGCGATGTCACGGAGCGTAAGCTATCCGAACGCGCGGCGCTATTGTTGAGTGCCATCGTCAATTCCTCCGACGACGCCATTATCAGCAAGGATCTCAACGGCATCATCACCAGTTGGAACGTGAGCGCAGAGCGGCTTTTTGGCTACACCTCCGACGAAGTCATCGGGAAGTCCATCACGATTCTTATCCCGTCCGATCGCCAGAATGAGGAGCCGCAAATTCTTAGCCGGCTGAAACGCGGCGAGCGCATTGACCATTTTGAAACCATACGGAAGCGCAAAGACGGCACCCTGTTGGATATCTCGCTGACGATTTCCCCGGTCAGGGACCGTCAGGGAAAGATCGTCGGCGTATCCAAGATTGCCCGCGATATCACGGAGCGCAAACGAGCGCAGGAGGCGCTCCTGGCAAGCGAGGCTCGGTTCCGCCAGCTCGCGGATTCCATGCCGCAGATTGTCTGGACGGCACGGCCCGATGGTTATATCGATTATTACAATGAACGCTGGTATGAATTCACCGGTTTCAGTCGCGAAGAAACTGGACCGACAAGTTGGGAGCCGATTCTCCATTCCGAGGATCTCGAACGTTGGCGCTCGGCGTGGCAAAACGCGGTCGAATCGGGAACTGCTTATAACATCGAGCACCGGCTGTGGGATCGCCGCGCCCAGCGATGGCATTGGTTTCTGGGCCGCGCCCTTCCGGTGCGGGATAACAGCGGAACTATTGTGAAATGGTTCGGCTCCTGTATCGATATCAGCGACCAGAAGCGGGTCGAGGACGATCTCCGCCGCGCCAATGAAGACCTGGAGCAGTTCGCATTCTCCGCCAGTCATGACCTTCAGGAACCTCTGCGCAGTGTCAAGATTTATAGCGAGCTGGTGACGGATACCTGTGCCGGGAAGCTGGACGGTCAAGCCCTCGAGTATCTGGCTTACCTGCGCAGCGGAGCAACACGAATGGAGATGCTGGTGCGGGACCTTCTCGCCTATACGCAGATAGCGAAATTCGATAATCCCGATGAGGAGGCCGATGCCGGCCAGGTGCTGGCAATTACCCTCGCGAACTTGGCGGAAGCGATTGCGGAAAGCGGCGCCACGGTTACCTCCGATCCGCTACCTTCGATTAAGGTCCATGCCACGCATTTACAGCAGTTATTTCAAAATCTCATCGGCAACGCCATAAAATATCGAAGTCCTGACCGGAGGCCGGTTGTGAAGGTATCGGCTGAAGGCGGTCAGAATGGACAGTGGATTTTTTCAGTCAGAGATAACGGAATCGGCATTGACCCAGAGTACAAAGAGAGAATCTTCGGGCTTTTCAAGCGGCTGCACACACCCGATGAATATTCCGGAACGGGTATTGGATTGGCCATCTGTCAACGCATCGTGGAGCGCTATCACGGACGAATCTGGGTCGAATCAGAACCCGGACGCGGCTCAATTTTCCGCTTCACCATCCCCGCCTGAAGATGAGAGCCGCAATCTGGATGCTCTGGCTGTTAGCTGTTCATTTCCTGCCTGGCCCCGAAGGATACTGCTTTGAAAGCTCGTGAATAATGGCATCAGGAGTATTTCCTCCCTTGCAGGATGGATGTCCAAACCCACTCACGCTGACGTTGTTCTGCCAATCAAGAATCATATTGTCGTTATGATCCGGGCTGGGACCCATGGTGACTGCGTCTAGATGCAACTCATGCCTTACCTTCCAGGCGATGATGTGATCGGTACACGAAGTGTCGCCGCTCAAGCCCAGTCCCCCGACAATTCTGCCGCGGCTGCTATAGAGCGGAAGCCCTCCTGCGAACACAATGATTCCGCCGGCCGCTTTTCCAACCATCGGATCGCTCGGCGTGCCGAACGTCGCCGGATCGCCGAACACCGCGTTCGGATTGGGCGGCGCGCTGGTCGCCAGGCTATACAGACTCTGTCCGGGCTGCGCGGCTGCGTATACATTCGCGGTCGAAAGCGCGTAGTCGTTGCTGCTCAGGCCATTCGCCGTGTTCGCTTTCTCAGCCGAAATCACGCGGCTTCCGGGCCACTGATCGGACCGCGTCTGCCCGCTGAACACCACCGCGCAAACGATGCCGTCGCGGTTCACTACTGTTGCCCATTCCTGATTTCCCATCCCTCCGTTTTTTCCGCTCCCTTCCCGCACTACCGATTGCACGATGGTTTTGAGCCGCATCGCATCCGGCAGCTCCGAACAATCCGGTTTCGATTGCGCGAAACCCGGCAGGCTGATCGCAACCATCGCCAGTAAATTCAACCTTCGACTAGAAGTAGACATAAGTATCCCCCGCTATTGAAGCTGTCGCAGATAAGCCACTAGTTGCCGAAGCTGTTCGCCGCTGAACATCGTCAGGTCAGGCATCTGAGCCCCCGGCTTCAGAGATTGCGCGTGTGTGGACCACGCTTCCAGATTCGCGTCGTCGTTCAAGAATGAATTTGCCGCGATGTAGCGGCGGCTCGCGATGTGCGTCAAATCAGGCGCCACCGAGCCTCCTGCCGCTGTGCCGCGTATTTGATGGCACATCGCGCACGGACCCGCCAGGAATACTTGCTGTCCGGCGATACTGTCGGGCGAACTTGGATTGGCAGCGCTTTGCAGCTGGTGCTGCCTCCACTCCTCATATTCGTCCGGATTCTGCGCCACCACGAACAACCTCATTCGCGCGTGCTGTGCGCCGCAATACTCCGCGCACTGGCCCTGATATTCACCCGGAGTGCTCGCCTCAATCCTTAGAAAGTTGGGATGTCCGGGGATCAAATCGACCTTGCCGTGCAAACTGGGTATCCAAAACGAGTGCATCACATCGCGCGATTGCAATTCTATATTCACGTCGCGGCCCGCGGGAATATGAATCTCGTTAGCGGTGGTGAAACCTTGGGAAGGGTCGTCGTCCAGATAGTGAATCTCCCACCACCACTGGTGACCCACGATAAGAATCGAAGGTTTCATCGCCTCTTCCATCCCGTGGTCCATCCCACCGTGCATCCCGTGAATGGGAAAAGCCGCCAGCAGCCGCAAGCCGAGCACAAAGATAATCGTCAAGACAATTAAAGGAATCGCCAAGCCGCCGATCGCGATCCACGCCTGTCCGCCGCCTTCCTTGATGGGCGCGTGCTCCGCCAGCGTGCCGCGCCGGTTGATGAATCCCAGGCCGAGTAGAATCCACATCACGACGGTCACCACGATGAACAATACGGTCATCAACCATGAAAGGAAAGCGATCCGCTCCGCAGCCGGCCCATGCGCGTCAAAGGTCGATTGGACGGTGGTACACCCATTCATCAGCACAAATATCGGAATGGCGAGTAACAGGCGGCGCATATCAGTACACCGGGGGCGAATCCGTTTTGACCGGACTCTTAAAGTCCGGCGAAAGCACATCCTCATCCTTCGGAATCACGGGCGCATCAGGCTCTTGCGCGGTTCGCAGAGACTTTATGTAAGCCACCAGTTGCCAAATCTGGTCTTCTGGAATCTTCGATCCCCAAGCCGGCATGCCGTGGGCGCGCCCTTGTGCGATGGTGTCGAAAATCTGATCGGGCCGGCTTCCATAAATCCAGGTTTCGTCGCGCAGACTGGGCCCCATCCCTCCTCCCGCGTGCCCTCCGTGGCAGCCCGAACAGTTAAACCAGTTGAACAGTCTCTGCCCGTTTTGCAGAGCCACCGGATCGTTCTCATAGGGATTGGCCGCTTCTCTCACCGCCGAAGCGGGACCCGGCACAGGCCCTACCGCAGTCGCGAGTGGAGCCTCCGACCCGGCAACCGACGGGGTCGTGCGGCAACCCCCGGCACACAATAGGACGATGACGAGAGTCCATCGCATTTCAGTGCTCCTTTAATTCGCCTAACGGGACGTCGTAGTTTCTCAGTAGATCGTCGATCTGCGCTTGGCGCTTGGCGAGTTCCAACTCGAGTTGTTGCTTCAGCGCTGCATCGCCCCTCCGGACGCCAATGGCAATATCGAAAGCAAGAGGGATCGCGGATCCCCCGGAATCGATGCTCGTGACTTCCAGCGGATGTTTCGCTCGGCGTGCGAAGTAACCCGCCATGGGACCCCATGCTACGGCGATATCCACGATGCCATCGTCGACGGCTTTAATCAGGTTTGCCGGCGCGTTCGTGTCGTTCAGATTCCCGAAAATATTGAAAGCCACTAGATTGTCCACAATCCCCCGCTGGATCAAAGCTTGCGCCGGCGGCGAGCCACGATCGCTATCGCCCAGAACTTGCACCCCGATGCGCAATTTGTCGAGACGAGGATCATCGAGCGAATGGATGATGAGTCCGCGATCCTTACGAGCTACGAACACATAACTCGATCGGTAGTAAGGCTTGGTCATTTCCAGATTTTTCATCTCCTCCGGAACGCCCATCACTACGTCGCATTGGCCCGCGCCCACAGTCTTGCGGAAAAACGCGCCGCGCTGAGGAAACCAGGTGTAGGCGATCTGCATTCCCAGATCGTCCGCGATCATACGCGCCAGGCCATTCTCAAATCCCTGCTGCTGGTCGTTCGAAAACGGCAGATTGTTAGGATCCGCACAAATGCGCAAGGTTGGGGCCTCTGCCCACAAGCTCCCACTCAAAAGCAGCAGCACTGTAGATCTAATAGCCGAATACATACAACAAATCTCCCGGCTGAGTCATGTTCTTGATCTTTTTCATGGTTCCGACCGCGCCCAGCGTCGCGTAAGGATCGTCAATCGAAACATCCGGCAGCGCTGTTGCGCCCATCCACCCTCCGATTCCGGAATACACCGCGACATACTGCTTCCCATCTGGCCCCGAGAAGGTAATAGGGTCACCGATGATCCCCGATGCCGTCTTGAATTCCCATAACACTTTGCCGGAGTGCGCATCCACGGCGCGGAACCAACCTGACATGGTTCCGTAAAACACCACATCTCCTCCGGTGGCAAGAACACCGCTGTATACGGGAAGGTCAACGTCCTTCACGCTCCAGACTCGCTTGGCATGTGCGACATCCCAAGCAACCAGTTCGCCTTGATAGCCGCCCGGTCCTGGATACATCCGCACGCTTGCCCCCAGGTATGGCGTCCCGGCAATATAGTTAACCGCGGTGCCTTCGTAATCCATGCAAGTGTTATGCGCGGGAATGTATAGCAAGCCGGTTCGCGGTGAAAAGGCCGAAGGTATGTAATCCTTGCCTCCTGTCGACGACGGACAAATCTGGCTGGCATACTGCCCGAAGTGAGTACGCTTAGCTGGGTTAACGTCCGGCAGACCAGTTTTCAGGTTGTAACTGTTGGCCCAGTTGACGGGCACGAATTTCTCGGCAGACAACACTTCTCCCGTCTCCCGGTCCATCACGAACATGAAACCGGTGCGTCCTGGATGAAGCAGAAGCTTGCGCATGCGGCCCTGCCAGGGCATGTCGATCAGAATGTTCTCCATGATCTCGTCATAATCCCAGGCGTCGTGCTCCACCACTTGGTAGGCCCATTTGGCGTTTCCCGTATCCGGATCGCGCGCCCAAATAGTGATGGACCACTTGTTAGCTCCGGGTCTCATGTCTGCATTCCACACACCTGGATTTCCAGTGCCGTAGTAAATCAGGTTCAACTCCGGGTCATAGGAGATCCAACCCCACACGGGTCCGCCGCCCATCTTCCACTGCCCTGGATTCCAAGTGCTAATGCCGAGATCTTTACCCTGGTCCTTAGCATAAAACGGTTTGAATCCCGGTCCGATCAGCGCATCCGCATCCGACCCATTGTTATAGGCCTTCCACAAAATCTTCCCGCTCTTGAGGTCCATCGCAACCAAGCGGCCGCGAATACCCATTTCCCCGCCGCTGATACCCGCGAAAACCATATTGCGAACCACGACGGGAGCCATTGTCGTAGTCTCACCAACCTTGATGTCGCCGACGCTCGTCGCCCACACCTTCTGTCCCGTGTTCGCGTCCACGGCGAATGTCTGGTCATCGAGCGTATTAAATATAATCTTGCCGTCAGCAAAGCTTGCCCCGCGATTGACTATGTCGCAGCACGCGATTCCCACGGCCCTGCTATCTGGATAGGGATGAAAGATCCATTTCTGTGGAAACCCGGGCTTGGTAATGTCCAGCGCGATTAAGTTGTTCGGAAACGGTGTGACGATATAAAGGGTATTGTTCACCATCAAAGGCTGTCCCTCATGGCCGTGAGGGATGCCGGTCGATGCCATTGCGACCACCCGCAGGTTCTGCACGTTATGAGTGTCGATCTTGTCCAATGGGCTAAATCTGGTGTTTCCGTAGTCGCCGGCAGGCATCGTCCATTGACCGTTTGCGGCAGGGGAGACCAAATGGATATCCGGCAAGGAGCCAGGTACGTCGTTCTGGGCGCGGCTCTGTGCGT
The DNA here is from genome assembly GCA_963698105.1 of Bryobacterales bacterium. Lineage (GTDB taxonomy): Bacteria > Acidobacteriota > Terriglobia > Bryobacterales > Bryobacteraceae > Palsa-187. The sequence continues at coordinate 464,248 of CAVOPN010000008.1, read as the reverse complement.
GGGTAGAAACTCCAGATAGTAAGCTGAGTGCAACCAGCCAGCCGCCCGCTCGATTCGATCGATTGTTCATCAGTACCCCCGTCATCGCAGTGTCAGTAAATACGCGGCCATATCGTGCGCCTGATCGCTTGAGATCCCCAAGTCAGGCATAGCGGTTCCGGGCTCAATCGCCTTTGGATTCTGGATCCATCGCACCAGGTTGTCAGGCGAATTCGGAAGCTCTCCCGCGATCATCGTTCGCCGTCCGAAAAAAAACAGTGGCGGACCCACCATCCCACGTGCCGTATAGATTCCCGGAATCGTGTGGCAGGAACCACAGTCATAACTTCGAATCAACTCTTTCCCCCGCTGGGGGTTCCCATACATTCTGACCCGGTAATCGCCTGAGGCTTCGACGTCATAACAGGCGCTTGAAAATAGTGAAAGAACCAGAATGATGCTCCCCGCGGCGCCTCGAGTCATTATCGCGCCCTCAAGCATGTCTCAATCAGGAATAGGGGAAGACACAGCCATGCAATCCCTACGCCCAAAGTAAAGCTGATAAAGAGGCCGGCCAAGGCCATGAACTCTTCGCGATCTAATCCTTCCGCCTGAGACAGCCGGCTCAAACCTGAAAGTCTGTTCCAGTTCCGGTAAGACCAGACCGCCGCCACCGCCGCTACCCCTAGAAGGAGAAAAGTCACGATGAAGTAGAGCAGGTGCGCCCCAGGATGCGACCCGGCTGCTCCATAAGGAGCCTCCAACCGGCAAGCTCTCCAGGTTATAAACATGTCGGCCAACCCTACGGCAAACCATGCAATGGGTGAGACTCCCATGCCAAGCCAGAGCTTCCCGGCTCGATCCCGCTCGCGACTGGTGTCATTGATAGTCATGGCCGGGCGAACTCAAAGTGGGGTATTAGGTAAAGCAGCGTCACCACGAAAATCCACACCACATCCACGAAATGCCAATATATCGCCGCGACACGATAGGCCCGGTACGGAGGTGTGAGCGAAGGCGCATATCCCGGCAGCACTCCCACGTACGCCAGCAGCAAAACGCCCATGATCACGTGCGCCGCATGAAAGCTGGTGATGGCATAGAAAACGGACCCATAGGCATCGCTGAACGGCGTCAGTGTCTTCCAATGATGTGCATATTCAAAACACTGAAGCGCCAGAAACGCTAACCCCAGAAGCACGGTTAGCCAAATCGCGACCCTTGCGGCGCCATACCTCTTGGCTTTAACCTGCCGATCGCCCCAATGCAGGACCAAGCTGCTGATGAGTAAGACCACTAGCAAAATGACCGCGTATGTAATTTCCGGCGGCCGGTCCACCCTCCACCGGTCTTCACTGTTCCCCAGGAAATAATAGCTGGCGAATAAGCAGATAAACAGGGATAATTCCGTAGCGATCACCGCATACATCCCGTAAACGCCGCGGTCGCGGTTAAGTGGCCATAGCGCACCCGGTGGCGCTCCCTCATGTGTCGGCACGTAAACCGTCGAACTCATAAGTCTCCCTTAAGAGGCATTGGCCACATCCACATCCCGCAGAGCACAAAAGTCACACTGAAGGCCACTAATGCGGCCCACATTATCTGAAATGCAAGAGCCAAAAACAATGCAAACAGGCCTATAGAGGCGAACAACGGCAAGAGCGTGTCGCTGGGCATGGTCGAAACCGAGAAAGGATTGGCATCCAGAAGAGTGGTCGAGAGTGTCAATCGAGCCTCATCCAGCAGCCGATCGTTATTCGGATCGTACTCTTCTTCGTGGTCATCCCATAGAGGATGGCGTGTAACTACTGTGGGAATGTGTACCGTGGCGTAAGGCTTCGGAGGCGAATCCGTCTCCCACTCCAATCCGTCTGAATTCCAGGGATTCCTGCCGGCAACGGCGCCTGATTTCAAGCTCACAAGCAGGTTTATGAGACTGATCAGTATCCCGAGGCCGAGAATGAACGCCCCTACGGTCATCAGTTCATTCATTGAGTCGAGTCCTTGCCCCTGCGTATAGGTATAAATGCGCCGCGGCATCCCTTGCAGCCCCACGATATGCATCGGGAAAAATCCCAGGTTAAAGCCGATGAACATAATCCAGAAGCTCCACTTGCCCATCCGCTCGTTCATCATCCGGCCTGTCATTTTAGGCAGCCAATAGTAGAAAGCCGCGAAGACTGGAAAAACATTGGACCCGATCAACACATAGTGAATATGCGCCACCACGTAATAGGTGTTATGAGCCTGCCAGTCGACCGGAATGATACCTGTAAAGATCCCGCTCAAACCTCCTATCACTAATAGCGCGATCGAGCCGAGGGCATAATACATCGACGCGGTAGGTACCGGCCGTCCTTTCCACACTGTTGCCACCCACGCAAAGACCTGCACCGTAGTGAATATCGAGATAGTCATGCTGCCGGCACTGAAGAAGCTCATCGCCAGGTCGGACATGCCCACCGTGAACATGTGGTGCAGCCATACACTGAAGCCGACGACCCCGGTTAAAATGGTCGAGAAAGCTATATAGGGATACCCCACAACAGGCCGCCGTGAAAACACCGGGACAATCAGTGACAGCATCCCCGTCGCCGGCAGAAAGATAATATAGACCCAGGGATGCCCGAAGAACCAAAACAGTTGCTGCCATAGGATCGGATTTCCGCCGGCCGCGACACTGAAAAAATGAGTTCCCCACCGGCGATCCAGTTCCAGGAACGTGCACGCGACTGTCAATGCAGGCAGCGCGAACAACGTGACGAACGATACTGTCAGTGTGCTGTAAAGGAACAAAGGCATCCGGCTGATAGCCATGCCTGGTGCGCGCAGCCAAAGAATGGTGACAATGAAATTGACCGCTCCGCCGGTCGTCGAAATGGTAAGGAATATGAGCGCCAGTGCGTAAAAATCCATTCCATGACTTGGCGAGTAGTGAATGTTCGTGTACGGCATGTAGGAGAACCATCCGGCATGCGGACTCTGCCCCATCAATGGTGCGATATACAAGAAGATTCCGGAAAGAAGGTATGACCAGTAGGTAAATGCATTCAGTCGCGGGAACGCCATGTCACGCGCACCGATCATGAGCGGTACCAGGTAGACTGCAAATCCTGAGAGGATCGGCGATGCGTACCAGAAAATCATGGTGATGCCATGCATCGAGAAGACCTGGTCATAGGTCTCTGGAGCCAGGAACGTCTGATCGGCTCGCGTAAGCTGAATGCGCAACAAGAGCGCTTCCAGTCCACCCACTAGTAAGAAGATAAACGCGGTGACCAGGTAGCGGATTCCCAGCTCTTTGTGGTCGACAGTTGCGAACCATCCGCGAACCCCCGCGGGTGTTTCCCACAGCTTGGTCAGGCGCTCCTCAGAGGTTGCTGTAGCCATTTTACTGCTTACCGGAACAGAGCTTCGCCATAACGGTCGGTACTGCAAATCCGCTATGTCCGAACATTAATCAGAGCATTCAGCATGGGACTCTGTTTCGTCGCTGCCGTTCGGAACATTTCTCCGTAGCTCCCGTCCAAGAAAAAATGGCGCCTCTCAAAGTGTTGCTCTGTTTTCTCGTCCTCCTCGCCAAGGCGGCCGGGGAGGATTGGCCTGTCTGGGGCGGAAAGAATCGCGATTTTATCGCGACGGCGTCCGGTCTTGCCGATTCCTGGCCGGTATCCGGTCCCAAAAAACTGTGGACCCGTCCCTTGGGCGACGGTTACTCAGCCATCGCTGAAGAAGGCGGCGTCTTGTACGCGGCGTTTCACCGCGGCTCAAACGGCGTGATCACAGCGCTCGATGCCGCCACTGGCAAAACGATTTGGGAATATCCATACGCGAACAGCTTCGTCAACGATTTTTCGGAAAAGGTCGGCCCCGGTCCCTACGCGATGCCGCAGGTAGTGGGCGACCGGGTCATTGCCGCCGGTGCCACCGGAAAAATTTTCTCGCTCAATAAGAAGACGGGAAAGCCCGTTTGGTCCCATGATCTGTTTACCGAGTTTCACGGCACTCATCTGGTCTACGGCTACTCCAGCCATGCCCTCCCTTATAAGAACACGTTGATTTTCATGGCTGGCGGCTCGGGCGACGGCGCCATCGCCTTCCGCCAGAACGACGGGGCCGTCGTCTGGAAGTCGCTTCAATTTACGAACTCCTACTCCTCGCCCCTGCTGATCAACGTCGACGGTCAGCCGCAGGTCGCTTTTATGGCCGCCAAAACCGTTTTTGGATTCAACCCCGACAACGGCGCACTCCTCTGGAGCCATCCTCATGACACGCCTTACGGCATCGCCATCAGCACGCCCGTATGGGCGCCAGGTAATTTATTGTTCGTCGCCTCCGCGTACGGAGTGGGCGCGCGGACCCTCGAGTTGCATCAGTCCGGTGGGAAAACCTCCGTCAAGCAACTGTGGTACGATCCGCATCTCGAGCTGCACTTTGGAACCGCGATTCAGCGCGACGGGTATGTTTATATTTCGAGCGGCTACAACGGCCCTGTGCTCATGAGCGCCGTCGAGCTCAAGACCGGCAGGATCGCCTGGCGCCAGCGCGGGTTCGCCAAAGCGCAGCTTCTGTGGGCCGACGGAAAAATTATCCTCGCCGACGAAGACGGCATGCTGGCACTATGCCGCGCGAGTCCCCAGAAGTTCGAAGTCCTGTCCAAAGTGTCGCTGCTCCGGAACATCGCCTGGACTCCTCCGACACTCGCCGGAACACACTTGTATCTGCGCGACCGCAGGGATATCATAGCGCTCGATCTAAAATAACCATACTGCCGAATTCTGCTAAGTCTAAGAAAACACACAAAGTCCCCAATCTGCGAAAAGCTCCGCGCGTTAGATTGGCGTTATTTTAACGCCGGGTTCTCCGGAATGCGTTGGCTGCTTCACTGGACTGATGATAGGTGGAACTACGGACGATGACGGTGGTTGGAAGTCCTATCTTACTGATTTGGGGTACCATTGAGCGCGTTTACGAGCCGGGATCGGTAAAAATCCAACAGCGCAGAACTTCCGCCACGCTCCAGGCTTGAGCGATACATCCGCGCGGAGTAAACGGCGCGTTCCCGTCGAAAATTTCGCTGATCGAACCCACGCACGCCTCGTTAAGGTGTTTATCGAAACCTTCCAGCAATTTTCTGGCGCCGTGCCGATCCGCTGTATTTACCCTCAGCCACGCATTGATAAATGGACCGATCAACCAGGCCCAAACCGTACCCTGATGATAGGCCGCGTCTCTGGATCGCAGGTCTCCGAAATAGACCGCTTTGTAATCGGGATGATCGGGCGATAATGACCGCAGCCCGAAGGGAGTGAGCAACTTCTTTTCAACCACGCCCAACACAGCGGACCATTTTTCCCGATCCAACACCGGATGCTCCAGCGAAAATGAAAAAATCTGATTGGGACGGCAGGCGGCATCGTCCCCGTTCGGCCCGTCGACAATATCGTAAAGATGACCCAGCTCATCCGACCAGAATCTGCGATTGAAGGAGGAACGGGCGCGCTCCGCAAGATCGCGAATCCCGGCAGCCCGGCCATCGCCCGCCTCCGTAAGCCACCCGGCGAGCAGCGATATCGCGTTGTACCAGAGGGCGTTAATCTCGACCGCCTTTCCCCTGCGCGGCGTGACCACCCAATCGCCGACTTTCGCGTCCATCCAGGTAAGTTGATAGCCTTCGGCGCCCTGGCTCAGCAGACCGTCCGCTGGATCGACATGGATGCCGAACCGGGTGCCTTGAACATGATGGTCCACAATATCCAGCAGATTCGGCAGCAGCAGAGTGAGCGTCTCCTTGTCGCCGGTGGTCTTCACATACCGGTCGATGGCATGGAAAAACCACATGGTCGCGTCCGCCGTATGATACAGTCCCTCGTCCGCGCCTTCCGGAAACAGATTCGGAATCAAGCCATCCCGGATGTAGCGCGCGAACGTATGCAGAATCCAGCGCGCCTCTTTGTGACGGCCCGTAGCCAGTGTCAGACCCTCCAGGCTGATCATGGTATCCCGGCCCCAATCGGTAAACCAGTGATAGCCGGCGATCACCGTCCAGGCTTCTTCGCCCTCCGCGCGCGCAATCGCCAGGTCTTTCAGCCTGGTATCCGGACTCACCAGAAACTGGTCCGCGGCCAACACCAGTTCCTGTCCGAACCCGCTCAGCGCCGCCGCGGGCGCGGTCGTCAGCAAGCTATCCCGGCGCCGGCATTCCGTTTCCAATGCCAGCTCTGAGCTCATGGCCAGGATCGCATCCCAGCTTTCGATCGACGCCACGAAACTAGCCTGGTTGCCAGCCGTCAAATCCGCGCGGTAATAGCCCGGACTCCACGTCCTTCCGCTCGATTCATAACCACGCTCCTCTTCGAGCGGATACAGAATCTCACCCATCACCTTGCGGTCGAACGTGAACGCGGAGTTCGCGCCCTGGAAGTAAATGCGCAGAACGGGAGGCTCCGGATCGATCGAAATTTCGCACCGGTCATCCAACATCTTCACCGTGTAGCCGGAGCGCAAAGGCGTGCTCACGGGGGCATCGTGCGATCGGAAATTCACCGCCGGCCGCACTCCCAGCCGCAGCGATCCCTCGCCCGCCACCAGCTTGTAAATCACGTGCACCGTATTTTGGCGGTACGGGATGACCAGCCTCTTTTCGAGGCGATATCCCTTCATTTCATAGATCCATACCGGCAGCCCGTTTTCCAGTCGAAACTCGGACACGGGAAAAACATTTTCCGAAGTAACTCCGGTAAGCTCCTCCGCGCCCAGGTAGCCGATGGAGCGATCGGGAAAACGCAGCCGCTCCGCGAGTCCATTCAGGATCATCGTGCGCCCGACCGGCATCGTGGCGATCAACAGCCCGTGATATCGGCGCGTAAAGACGCCATCGAGCGTTCCCGACGCATAACCGCCCAGCCCGTTGGTGACCAGCCATTCGCGCCGGATATCCCTGTGCGGCCAGTCCTCTTTGAGCGTCTGGCGATTAAATATACGTACCGTTCGTTCCATCGCTAAATTGGAGAAAGGACCATCGCCGATTCGGCCGGGATGTTCCATTCGCCCTCCTTATCCGGAAGGTAGATTCCCGAACCCCCATATTTCGGATCCTCAGTTGAAAACAGCACCTCCCACCGGCTTCCCGCAGGAGGCGCCAGCTGAGGCTCAGGAATGCTTCGCAAATGCAGATCCATATCCAGGTTCACCAGCAGAACTCGATCCTGCCGATCGCCGGCAAAATAGCGAATCATCAGCGTACGATCCCCCAGCACCGCGCCGTCGACCCGGCCGCCAAAACTCTTGCGAAGCTGGATCAGATCCTTATGCAGCGCGTAAATTTCGCGATGCCGGTCCCGCTCTGAAAAATCCAGCTTGCATTGCTCGAAGGTCTTAGGATCTCCCGGATCCGCCAGCGTAACCCTGGCATGCGCTTTCCCATAACTCCGGAACTGCGCCATAAATTCCGCCCGCCCATTCGAGACCAGCTCCGCCAGGTCCGGACCCAGATCGCCAAAGTACAAAAAAGGCGCCGAGGCCCCGAACTCCTGCCCCTGAAACAGCATCGGAGTCCCTGGCGCTAGCAACAACAAAGCCGTCATGGCACGAAATTTTCCGGGACTCGTCAACCGGTCGACCCGATATCCTCGCATCGAATTCGCAATCTGATCGTGATTCTCTAAAAAAACCACAAACCGCCAGGCATCCAGATCGTAACTCGATGTCCCTCGCCCTTTTTCTTGCCAGGCATACCACTGGCCCTGGTACAAAAAACCATATTTGAACGCCGACAAAAATTCCTGCGCGCGACCCGAATAGTCGGTGTAGTAAGCCTCATTCCGGCCCGTCAATGCCACCATCGCGCTATGGTGAAAATCGTCGTTCCACATCCCGTCGAGCCCGTAGGACCGGATCAGCGTCGTGTCCTGCGGCTCATTCTCCGCCACCACGATCGTGTCGCGCCCCCGCGCGCTCTTGCGCACCGCGCCGCCGATCTCTTTCAATATGTGCACCGGCCCCGCATCGTAAATATTCTGCGTCGCGTCCAGCCTCAGCCCATCGAGATGATATTCGTCGATCCAATACGCCGCGTTGGCGAGAAAAAATTCCCGCACCGGCCCCGAATCGTCGCCGTCGAAATTGATCGCCTCGCCCCAATCCGTCGAATAGCGATCCGTGAAATAGTTTTTTGAAAACGAACCCAGGAAATTGCCGGCCGCTCCGGCATGGTTATAAACCACGTCCAGTATCACGCCCATCCCCAGCTCGTGCGCCCGATTCACGAAACTCCGAAAGTCTTCAGGACGCCCATAAATCCGGTACGGAGCGAAGAAGTTCACCCCGTCATATCCCCATCCGAACGAGCCCGCGAAATCGGCGACGGGCATCACCTCCAGCAGAGTGATCCCGGTATCCGCCAGTTCCGGGAGCTGTTCTTCCGCGGCTCGCCAGGTACCCTTCGGAGTGAACGTTCCGATGTGCATCTCATAAATAATCTGCCCTTCGAGCTTCACGCCGGGCCACTTCTCATCGGTCCACCGAAAGGAAGGATCCACCACTTGCGACCATCCGAAAGGACCCTCCGGCTGGAACCGCGAAGCTGGATCCGGGTAGGCCTCAGACCCCAACCGGAACCGGTATTTCGATCCGTCGCCCGCCGGCGCGATCCCCGAGAAATACCCATCGCCCTCCGCATCCAATGCGTAAGCCGCGTCCTCGAACACCACCTCGACCCGCTTCCGAGATGGAGCCCACACGCGAAAATCCACGCCGCCCTCTGTAATCTCCGCCCCAACTGGATACCGTCTCATGCAATCACCGCAACAGGCAGCGCGCTGAAAAGTTCCGCCGCTACAAACGAATCCTGAATCTCACGACCCGTCAATACCTCGCGCAGCTTCTTTCGGCGCAGCCTCTCTGGAACAGGAATCGAAGTATCTCCCCACTCCGGTTCGCTCTCCCTCCGCGCCGGGAATCGGGCCGTCAACACCAACACGCTCTGATCGTCCAGATACCTCTCGAACCCGCAAATAAAATCCGCCTTGTCCCCCGTAGCCGTCAAAGCCTCGTACTTCCCGCACGAAAATAATTCCGCGTTTTCGGTGCGTAGCTGAAGCAGTCGAGTCGTCACGAACATCTTGATCCGACCGTCCTTCCAATTCTCAAGCAACTCGGCGGGCCGAGTCCCCTCGACCTCCGACAGCATCCGAACCCTCCGCTCGTAATCCACGGGACGCCGGTTATCCGGATCCACCATGCTCAGATCCCACAGCTCCGTCCCTTGATAGAAGTCCGGCACTCCGGGCGCAGTCATCTTCAACGCGAGTTGCACTAAGCTATTCTGCACGCCCAGCCGCGCCACCTTCTCCTCAAAAGGTAAAAACGCCGAATAAAACGCCCCCGTTTTCTCCGCCCCGGCGACCTCATCGATCAATGACAGCGCCGCGTCCTCATACTCCTTGTTCGGAGCCTGCCATGTCGAATGGACCTTCGCCTCGCGCAAGCTCTTGGTCATCGCGCCCTTCATCCGCTCGAAATACTCGGGTCCAACGTCCACCGGCCAACTCCCCACCAGCAGCTGATAAAACAGATACTCGTCATTTCGATCCGGAGCGGCACCCGTTCCGATCTCTCCGCGCCGAGCGCGCAAAATCCGGCTCCAGGTCTCCACCTGCGCCGCCCACTCCTCCGGAATTTCGCTCAACACCGCGAGACGCGCCCGAGCGTCCTCGCCGCGTTTGGTATCGTGCGTCGACGTCGTCAGCAGCGAATGCGGCCAGCGCTTCGCTCTCTGCTCATTCGCGCGATGAAACCCCGCGAGCGTGACCCCAAATTGATCCGGCTCCCCTCCCACTTCATTCAGCGCCGTAAACCGGTTGTAGCGATAAAACGCCGTGTCCTCTAGCCCTTTCGCCATCACCGGACCGCTGAACTGCTGCAGCTTCATCGCGCAGCGCAGCACCGCCTCGCGGCTGAATCCGCTGCGTCCTTCGCCCAGCAGATCCCCTGAAAACAGAGCCTGCACGAAATCGAACACGCTGGGATCCAGAACTCTTTCATTCCCCCGAGCCTGCTTCACCGCCCAATCCAGATCCCTGCGGTCGTCCTTGGTCGCCCGTCTCTCGGAATCGACATAGGTTCGATACACGGGGAAACACGCAACCACTTCCCGAATCGCGCGCCGCAAAACATTGTGCGTAAAATCCGCCGTACGCGGATTCTCGCGAGCCACCCGGGCCGCCTCCCTCGCCAGTACATCCAGCTCGCTGGCCATCTCATTTCGCATGATCCGCAGCTTCGAATCGCGCACGATCTCCCGAAACCAAGCCTTCTCTCCCGTCCAATCGGAATAAAATTTCGTGAACGCTTCCTCGCCTGCGGGGTCGATCAACACGCCCAGCACCAGGTTTGTAAACTCGTAGCCGGTGGTTCCATCGATCGGCCAATCCTCGCGCAGAGCTTCATGATGGGCCAGGATTTTTTCCACCACCACGTAATCGCGTCCGGCGGGCAGACGGGCCTTGAGCCTGCATAAATATTCTTTGGGATTCAGCAGGCCGTCCACATGATCGATCCGCAACCCGTCCACCGCGCCTTGGGCGACGAGTTGAAAAACTACCTGATGTGTATGCTCGAAAACGTCCGGAAGCTCCATGCGTATCCCCGCAAGCCCGTTGACGTTGAAAAACCGCCGGTAATTGATATCATCCGCCGCCACTCGATAGTCGGCCGCCCGCCAGTATTGATCGCGAATCAGCGCGTCCAGCTGTTTTGAGTCCTGAAACTTCGCGAGCGCGCCCTCGATTTCCAGCCGGATATCTTCCCGCTCCCGCGCCAGCGCCGCCAGTTCCGCCTTCAACTCCAGCGCCCGCCGAGCCACTTGCGGCTTCCAATCCGCGAGGTTCGCGAACGAGTCTCCCAGTCTTTCGAGATCGGGGAGCGCGTCGCCCAGGATCCTCCCATAGTGCAAAGGACAAATCGGCAGCTTATGGGCGTCGTAAGCCCACACTGCGAACGAGCCCTCCACCTCATCGAACTTCAGCCGCAGCTTGCCGCTGTACAACTCCACGCCATATTGATCCCCCAGAAACGGAACCAGTATCTTGTCCCTCAAATAGTCCCGATCCGACCTCCACTCGATATCGAACCACCCTGCATACGCCGATTCCGGACCCCACTCGAGCACGTCGAGCCACAAAGGATTGTCCGCGCCCCCAACACCCATGTGGTTCGGAACAAAGTCCATGATCTGCCCGAGGCCATTCGCATGGAACGCCCGGACCATGGCGTCAAAATCTTCACGGCTCCCCAAATCCGGATTCAGAGCGCAATGATCGACGATGTCATACCCATGCGAACTACCCGCCCGGGCCTTCAGCCACGGAGATGCGTAAACGTGGCTCACACCCAGCCGCGCTAAATAGGGAGCAACAAGCGCGGCATCTTTAAACCGAAATCCCCCATTAAACTGGATCCGGTACAGGGCGCGGGGTATCATCGCCCGACCTGCCCTCCGCAAGGAACGTCGACACGACTGTCGACGCGGCACGCCAGGAGGCGCGCGCCACACCTCATCCCTCACCTCGCATGACAAACAACGCCAATGCTCGTCCTGTAACTGTATAATTTGACCCCACCGCCAAGGCCGCATCCTCTTTTGAAGGCTCAAAGTCCGGCAGGTTCGTATCTATCAAAACCGACCATGTCGACGCCCCGGCGCTATCCGGAAGCGTAAATTCCACCGGCTCATGATGTCCATTGATGACGATCAGCATCGTCGCCTCTTTGCCCCTCTGCCGGATTCCCGTAGTTTGCGCTCTTCCATCCAACAGCATTCCGAAACACCGCACCGGATTATCCCAATCCCCATTGTCCATCGGCGTTCCCCGCGGGTTGATCCACGTCACATCCCTTACGTCCAGCTCCTCGATATGCTCGCCATTCAAAAACAGGTTCCGCCGCAAAATCGGATACTGATGCCGCAGCGCGCACAACTTCCTGACGAACCTCATCAGCTGAACATTCTTGTCGAGCAGCGACCAATCCACCCAGCTAATGTCATCGTCCTGGCAGTAGGCGTTGTTGTTCCCCTGCTGCGTGCGCTCGAATTCGTCCCCCGCGACCATCATCGGCGTTCCCTGCGCCAGCAGCAGCGTCGCCAGCATGTTGCGCATTTGCCGCTCTCTGTAAGCCTGCACGCCCGGATCGTCCGTCGGACCTTCCACGCCGCAGTTCCAGGAACGGTTGTTGGAGCTCCCGTCCTGATTTTGCTCCTGATTCGCTTCGTTATGCTTGTCGTTATAGGTCACCAGGTCGTTCAACGTGAACCCGTCATGCGCGGTTACAAAGTTCACGCTGGCCCACGGTCTTCGCCCCCAGTGATTAAATACGCCGGCCGACGCGGACATCCGGTCCGCCAGCGTGCTCATGTTCGCCTCGCCCCGCCAGAAATCCCGAACGTCGTCGCGAAACTTGTCGTTCCACTCCGCCCATCCCGGAGGAAACTCGCCCACCTGGTACCCACCCGGACCGCAATCCCACGGCTCGGCGATCATTTTGACCGTACCCAGCAAAGGGTCCTGAAGGCACGCTTTGAGAAACCCGCTGTGCTTATCGAAGCCCCCGTATTCGCGCGCCAGAATCGTTCCCAGGTCGAATCGGAACCCGTCGATATGGGTCTGTTGCACCCAGTATCTTAAACTGTCGGTCACCATTTGAATCACGCGCGGATGGCTCAGGTTGACCGTGTTTCCCGTCCCCGTATCGTTGATGTAATAGCGCGGCTGGTCTGGAAGCAGCCGGTAATAGGCGCAATTGTCGATTCCTTTGTAGGAAAGCGTCGGCCCCTTCTCATTGCCTTCCGCCGTGTGATTGTAAACCACATCCAGAATCACTTCAAGCCCAGCGTCATGAAAACTCGCCACCATTTCCTTGAATTCGCGCAGACTGTCGGCGGGATTGGCTGCATAGCGAGGATCCGGCGCGAAGAAGCTGAGGCTGTTGTAGCCCCAATAATTCGTCAATCCCTTTTCGAGCAGATGACTGTCGCTGATGAATTTATGAATCGGCAGCAGCTCCACCGTGGTCACGCCCAATGACCGGATGTAGCTCAGCACTTCCTTGGTGGCCAGTCCTTTATACGTCCCGCGAGTCTCCTGTGGCACCGTTGGATGGCACTTGGTGTACCCCTTCACATGCAGTTCGTAAATGATGGTGTCGTCCCACGGAACATTTTTCCTGGCGCGCGATCCCGTCCAGTCGAACTGCGGATCCACCACGGTGCATTTCGGCATGAACGGAGCGCTGTCCCTTTCGTCGAACGTCAGATCGTCGCCCGATTCCATCTGGTAACCGAACAGCGCCGGATTCCAGGTCAACTCTCCGATCTGCGCCCCCGCGTAAGGATCGAGCAGCAGCTTGTTGGGATTGAAACGATGTCCATTCTCGGGCTCGTAGGGTCCATGCACCCGGTATCCATAGGGAGTTCCCGGTTTTATATCCGGCAGATACCCATGCCAGATTTGATTCGTATATTCGGGCAGCGCGATTCTCTGCAATTCTTGCCCGCCATCGCCGTCAAATATGCATAGTTCCACCTTGGTCGCGTGCGCGGAGAACAGCGCGAAATTAGTCCCCGATCCGTCCCAAAGCGCTCCAATCGGATGCGGCAGCCCCTCCTTAATCTTCGTCACTGCTGCCGTTTCGCAATGCTACTTCCCGCTCCGCGCGATGCCAGTCTTCCTCCGGGGATCCCTCGGGACACCCGCGCTGCAGCCAGTAAGAATAAGCCAAGTCCGAAATTTCCTCTTCATCGTACACAGTCACGCTCCTTGGGTTTTGCGAGCTTTTTGATAGCAATCAAATTGCCACCATTGGGCGGAAACTTATTCCCTTTTTGCGCCTCTCATTTCCGTATTCCCGAGGAAACGAACTTGAAGAAGAAAACCACTACGGGCGGCGAAACCCACCAAACCGCCGCCGATACGCTACTGACGACCAACCAAGGTGTCCCGATCCGCGATAACCAGAATTCGCTGAAGGCAGGAGGCCGCGGTCCCACGCTGCTTGAAGATTTCATCCTGCGCGAGAAGATCACCCACTTCGATCATGAGCGCATCCCGGAGCGGATCGTCCACGCCAGAGGCTCCGCCGCGCATGGATTCTTCCAGCCTTATAAATCCATGAAGCACGTCACCAAGGCCGCGTTTCTGGCCGATCCCAAGGTGAAAACCCCGGTGTTCACGCGATTTTCCACCGTGGCCGGCGGACCCGGCTCCGTCGACCTGCCGCGCGATGTGCGCGGATTCGCCGTCAAATTCTACACCCAGGAAGGCAACTTCGATCTGGTGGGAAATAACATCCCGGTGTTTTTTATCCAGGACGCCATTAAATTCCCCGACCTGATTCACGCCGTGAAAATGGAAGCAGACCGCGGCTACCCCCAGGCGGCCACCGCCCACGATACTTTCTGGGATTTCATTACCCTGATGCCCGAATCGTTGCACATGGTCATGTGGGCCATGTCCGACCGCGCGATTCCTCGCTCCCTGCGCATGATCGAAGGTTTCGGCGTGAACACCTTCCGCCTGGTCAACGCCTCGGGACAAACCAACTTCGTCAAGTTTCACTGGCGCCCGCTGCTGGGAACCGCCGCGGTCCTGTGGGACGAAGCCGTGAAAATCTGCGGAGCCGACTCCGATTTCCACCGGCGCGACCTTTTTGAAGCGATCGCCAGCGGGAATTTCCCGGAGTGGGAATTAGGTTTCCAGGTCATCAGCCAAAAAGTGGCCGACAGCCTTCCTTTCGATGTTCTGGACGCGACGAAACTGGTTCCGGAAGAACTGGTTCCCCTCGAAATGGTCGGCAAAATGACGCTGGACCGGAACCCGGACAACTTCTTCGCCGAAACCGAGCAAGTGGCTTTTTGCCCCAGTCACGTGGTCCCCGGCATCGATTTCAGCGAAGATCCGCTGCTTCAGGGCCGTCTCTTTTCCTACCTGGACACACAGCTGCTTCGCTTAGGCTCTCCGAATTTTCACGAGATCCCGATCAACCGTCCCAAATGCCCCTTCGCCAACCTCCAGCGCGACGGAAAAATGCAAATGATGGTGCCGCAGGGCCGAGCCAATTATGAGCCTAACTCTTTAGAGCCAAAAGGTCCCAGGGAATCTCTCCAGCGCGGATTCCATACTGCCGAGATTCCTACCGAAGGAGCCAAAGTGCGTTTGCGCGCCGAGTCCTTCCGCGATCACTATTCCCAGGCGCGACTGTTCTATCGCTCCGTAACTCCCCAGGAACAAAGGCACATCGCCCAGGCGCTGACCTTTGAGCTGAGCAAAGTGGACATCCCCGATATCCGGCGTAGAATGCTGGGACACCTGGAGGTGATCGATCCAAAACTCGGGGCCAAGGTGGCCGACGAACTGGGCATGACCGGGAAAGCCATTAAAGCTCAACCGGCGGCCATGCCCATCGATCTCGAGCCCAGTCCTGCCCTTCGTTTGTACGGTAAATATAAACCTACGCTTGAAGGGCGAAAAGTGGGGGTGCTCGCAGCCTCCGGCCACGACTCGACGCTCATGCAGGCGGTCGTCAAATCCATCGAAAAAGAGGGAGCCACGGCCGCGATCATCGCTCCACGGGTCGGCGAAATTGAAGGATCCATGGCGCTACGCGGATCGCCTTCGGTAGTGTTTGACGCCGTAGTAATTCTCGCCGGAGCTGAGGGAGATAAAGCGCTAACGTCCAATCCGGATGCTGTGGGCTTCCTGATGGACGCCTGCCGTCATCTGAAGGCCATCGGATTATCGGGTGTTCCAGGGCTGACCGCGAAAGCGGGGGCGCAAGGGCCGGGAATCGTCGAGTTGAAATCTCCCAAGGAGATCAAGTCGTTCCTCGATTTCGCGAGAAATGGGAAGGTTTGGGAACGGGAACCCATGTATAGCGTTGAGACCCGCCCGTAATTCACGGCTGGCAGGTGGGACACCAGAACGTCGTGCGTGCGTCCTCTCCCTGCTTGCGGGAGAGGATCGGCGTACCGCAGTTTGGACACGGGTCGCCGGTGCGCCGATAAACCCGAATCACCCTGGGCACGGACATCAGCTTTCGGGCGGTCGACACCATTGACCCTAGCTGATCGCGCGACAAGTCAGCGATCCGGGTGAACGGGTTTACTCCAGTTTGGAAACACGTTTCAGACTTATAGACGTTGCCGATCCCCGCGATGATGGATTGAGTTAACAACGCGACTCCGATTTCGAGGTCCGGGTGAGCCTCCAGACTTGATACAGCTTCGGCTTCGTTGAAGTTCGCGGAGAGCACGTCAGGGCCAAGCTGATACCGCCGCGCCAGGCTCTTTGCGCTGTGGAATTCGGCGACCTGGACGTTGAACGCAACTGCGACGATCGACGGTGTCGCGATCGCGATTCGCATGTGGTACCGGCTTTTTTGCCAACGCTCTCCGGGGCGGTAGATGTGCCAGCTTCCGCTCATAAGCATGTGCGTCAGGAGGATCAAGTCGCCGGAGAATCCAATGTGGAGCCACTTCCCATCGGCGCGCGCGAATTCTACCGTTCGGCCGATTACCTCCATCCGCGCCAGTGCCGGCAGCTGAGTCTCGAACGCCGTGACGGTCGCGCCCGCAAGCGCCCGGTGGAGCGTGGCCGCAGCGCGGAAGATGGTGTCGCCTTCTGGCATTGAATCTGGTCACCACAATCCCCTGGCTGACGCCAGCGGTTATACCCCGGTCTGTCAGGTATCCTCGGATTCTCCTTCTTCTTCGATAACCTCCACGCGCGCGCGGCGCATTTGAAACCCCGCGGCGGTATCGACAAATCCCGCATCCTCTAAGAAAGGCTTCAAAAAATGTTCCCGCGCCGCATGATCGTTGATGTCCGCGATCAGCAGTCCTCCGCGCCGGCTTTGACGAGCTATCGCTACTTCGGCGAACTTTCTAGCCAATTCCCGCGCCACTTGGCTGCGCTCCGGCTCGTCTTCTGGGAGGAAAATTTTTACCGACGGATTGCGCCGCCGGAAAAATGCGGACAAGCGTCCGTTCACCAGGATGACGCTCGCGCCTGAAGTGCGCGACATCGAATGCGTCTCTTCGCTCCAGGCCAGCAGGCTGCCGTAAGGGTTCGCCGGATCGGACGCGGCCAGATGCACGGTGTCCGTCTTCACGCTGTCCTTGCGCAGACTTCTTAGCAGGTCGACCGCCGACGGCATCGCGAACTGCGCCGCGCCCAATCCCGCCACGAACATCCCGCGCCGCACCATTCCGCTTTCTTCCATGGTCCGCAACGTCGGATAGATGGAAGGATAGCCACCGGGAATATTTTCGGCGATGGCGGTTTCCCTGGTGACGATGCCGTTGCGAAGCAGCAATTGCTGCGTAACAGCGGCGCTCATCTCAGTCGGCGTCGGCGATTGATGGATTCTCTGCTCGACCAGCGACCAGCGGCCTTGCGCGGACGGATGTCCTCCGGTTCTCGACCTTTGCCGCCGCAGAAAATCCACCGACCCCGGCCGCGGGCCGCCTGCTTCGACTCTTGCGTGCCGCCGGTCCGGTGGCGCAGCATATGTTCTGACCGGAAGAAAGGTGTCATTCGTAATCAGACCGGTCCACACCAGCTCCCACAATGCCTCGACCGTGTCGCCCAGGAATCCTCCGCCAGCCGCCGCGTGGATGGCGGCGAGGAACGAGGCTCCTTGCTGTTTGAGGAAATCCCGGATCGATTGCGCACGCGGCGAAAGCTCGGGTGCGTCGATTTGCGGCAGCAACAGCAGCGCCAGCGAATCCGCGACATAGAACGACACCCGCCCGTCCTTTTCTCCCAACCGCCCTTTGCCGACCCATACGATCTCTCCCGAAGCCAGCAGCTCATCTAAATCCTGCGGACGATATTCGAACACGCGCGCCGGCAGGATCTCCCGCTCCAGCTCCGACACGATCAGTTCCGCGCCTTGCAGCACTTCGATCGCGCTGATTAATGCATCCTGACCGCGGCGTCGTGTCGTGACTCCGTGCCATCTTCCCAGGAATCGCGCGAAAACTTCCTGCTCCGCCGGAACGACTTCCTTGCGCAGCCGTGCCAACGTCTTGCGGCGAATTTGCTGAAGCACTCCGGGGTCGCACCATTCGCGATGCTCGCCTCCAGGTCGAAATTCGCCTTCTAAAAGTTTTCCTGCTGTGTGCATCGAGCGAAGGGCGGGGCCGAATGGGTTGGCAGGCGGAACCGCCTGCCCCACATGGTCCACATTGTGACCATATCGGGCAGCGATCTGGCTGCTTGTGAAGGGGCCGTGGGTTCTTGCGAATCTTCTTGCCAGCTCGCCTATGGGATCTTCAATGGGTTTTAGAAATGCGCTCGCGAGGCCGGGCGGCAGAGGGACGCCGAGGGCATCGCGATAGGTCGCGGCGTATTCGACCGGGACGTAGCGTGGTTCGCCGGCGATCTGTATCTGAAGCACGCGGCGCGCTTGTAGCAGCTCTTTTATCGACGATGCGGCTTCGGGCGTCGCGCTGCGGGCCGCTACTTCGGCCTCGGAAAGATCGCCCAGCTTCAGCAGCAGATCGTGGACGCCGTCGGCGTGCCTCGCGTGATAATCGGGGTCGAGCGATTGCAGCTGCGACTCGACTTCTTCGAGCGCCGCCCGATCCAGAAGCTCTCGGAAGTCGACGCTGCCCAGAATTTCTTCCAGCTGCGATTGATCGATCGACAGGGCTTGCGCGCGGCGCTCTGCGAGAGGCGCATCACCATCGTAAATATAATTCGCAATGTAATTGAACAACAGCGACGACGCAAACGGCGACGGCTTCAGTGAGCTGATATTGGTGACGCGAATAAAACCGCGCTCGATCTGGCGCAGGATGTCGGAGGTCGCCGCGAGATCGAAGACATCGCTCATACACTCGCGATAAGTCTCCATCAGGATGGGAAACGAAGGATAGCGCGCCGCCACCGTCATCAGATCGGCCGACCGTTTTCGCTGCTGCCACAGAGGCGCCCGCATACCCGCGCGGCGTTTCGGCAGCAGCAGCGCGCGCCCCGCGGCTTCCCGAAATTTAGCCGCGAACAACGATGTGCTTCCCAGTTGACGCAGCACGAGCTCGCGCATTTCAGGCGCCGTAGGCAGGAACAAAGAGGAATCCAGGTCCTCCTCATTTTCCGGCAAGCGGATCACGAACCCGTCGTCGGACCACATGGAATCCGCAATGACCCCGGTCGCATCGCGGATCTTCGCGGAGACGGCCATGCACCACGGAGCGTGCACCCGGGTTCCGAACGGAGTAAGGACGCAGATGCGCCAGTCTCCCAATTCGTCGCGGCACCGCTCGATCAGAATTTCGCGATCGCTAGGAACGTTGGTGGTCGCGGCTTGCTGGTCTTCGAGATAATTCAGCAGATTTTCCGCGGCCGGCGCGTCGAGTGAATGATCCTCGATCAACTTCGTATAGGCGACGGGACGAGGCATCGCCAGCAGCTCGCGCGTCATTTCGCCGATTTTCTGGCCGAACTCGGCCGGCCGTCCGGCGCGATCGCCATGCCAGAATGGCATTTTGCCAGGCTCGCCCGGGGCAGGGGATACCAGCACGCGGTTGTGGTCGATCTGTTCGATCCGCCAGGTGCTCGCGCCCAGAATCACGGTGTCGCCGGTGCGGCTCTCGAAAACCATTTCTTCGTCGAGCTCTCCCACGCGCGCGCCTCGGGTCGCTCCGGCGAGGAAGACTCCGAAGAGTCCTCGATCGGGGATGGTTCCTCCGTTGACGACCGCGATCGATCGCGCGCCTTCGCGGGCAGTCAATTTATGACCCACGCGATCCCATGTCACGCGCGGCCGCAATTCGACAAATTCGTCCGAAGGATAGCGGCCGGAGAGCATATCGAGGACGCTCTCGAACACGCTGCGCGGCAGCTCCGCGTAGGGCGCGCTGCGACCCAGGACCTCAAACAATTTTTCTTCATCCCAAGGATCCATCGCGACCATCGCCACGATCTGCTGCGACAGAACATCCAAAGGATTGCGCGGATACTGCACGGACTCGACCTGGCCCTCATGCATCGCCTTGGTGATGGCGGCGCAGGCGGTCAGGTCGCCTCGGTACTTGGGGTAAATGACGGCGGAGCTGACGCCGCCCACGTTGTGATTTGCCCGGCCGACACGCTGCATGCCGCTCGCGACGGAGGACGGCGCTTCGATCTGCACCACCAGATCGACGGCTCCCATATCGATGCCGAGTTCGAGTGAAGACGTCGCCACGATGCCGCGCAGCGTGCCCAGTTTCAGCCGATCCTCGATTTCGGCGCGTTGTGCCGCGGCCACGCTGCCGTGATGGGCGCGGACCAGCGTTTCACCGGCCAGATCGTTGACCGCACCCGACACACGCTCCGCCAAACGGCGGCTGTTGACGAAAATAATCGTCGATCGGTGGGCCCGCACCAGTTCCAGCAATTTAGGATGAATAGCGCTCCAGATGGACGGCCGTACCGGTCCTTGCGCGGCGGGTCCGCTGGGCAAATGGTTCAATTCGTCGAGCCGCGTCATGTCGTCGATAGGAACTTCGACGCATAGGTCGAACCGCTTCGGCTCGCTCGCGTCGACGATCGTGACCGGTCGGGCCGGCCCAGCCAGAAACTTCGCGACTTCCGCGAGCGGCCGCTGGGTAGCCGACAATCCAATGCGCTGCAAGGGCCGTCCGCAAATGTGTTCCAGACGTTCCAGTGAAACCGCCAGGTGCGCGCCTCGCTTCGTACCGACCAGGGCGTGAATTTCGTCGACGATCACGGTATCAATGGACCGCAACGCTTCTCGCGCGTTCGACGTGAGCAGCAGGTAGAGCGACTCCGGCGTCGTGATCAGAATATCGGCGGGATGACGTGAGAATCTCGCCCGTTCGGCAGGAGTTGTATCTCCCGTGCGGATGGCGATTCTGGGCTCGTGCACCGGTATGCCCTGTTTCTTCGCCTCATTCGCGATCCCGATGAGAGGAGCGCGCAGATTCCGCTCGACGTCGATAGCCAGAGCTTTGATCGGCGAAATATAAAGGACACGGCAGCGATCAGCGGCCGCGGGAGGCTCACTGAACATCAAACGGTCGAGGCACCAGAGAAAGGCCGCTAGCGTTTTTCCGGAGCCGGTCGGGGCACAAAGGAGAGTCGATTCCCGCTCCGCGATGGCGGTCCACCCCAGGACCTGGGGCCGGGTCGCGGCAGGAAATACCGCCTCGAACCAGGCTCGGACAGCAGGGTGAAACCCGTCGAGAATCGAACCCCGCTCATTTGGACGCATCTAACGTTGGGATGCGCAGGAGCATGGAAAGGTTCGAGTTACGCCGCGCAATAAGGCCAATTATCATCGCCCGAGGGGTGCACAATATGCCTCGAAACCCAGTCTGCGATGTTGATGATCTTCTTGGAGCTGGTAGGGTGCGGAAATTCGGCTACTTCCGGGGGATTTTGTTTCGGGAATTCAATAACGCGTTGCATGCCCTCCGGTGTAGCAACCTTAGTACCATTTTTCGCGAAACATTTTGCTGTAGTTAGGGATCGCGGGGCCCGGCAAGATTCGCACTAGAGTGTACTCTTTTGCACACTGCGTAATCTATGATGCGCGGACATGATTTTGAGCAATGCGGATATCGCGGACCGGCTAGCCAGCCTCGCGCAGTTACTGTCGGCGAAAAAGGAAAATCCCTGGAAGATCAAGGCTTATCAACGGGCTGCGGCGAAGATACGAACCTTGTCGGAAAGCATAGACGATCTGGTTCGGGAGGGGTCGGACCTCACCGGTTATGCGGGAATCGGGGAGGCGATCGGCGGCGCGATCCGCGAAATCGTCGAAACCGGGACTTTGGGGAAGCTCGAGAAATTGCGCTCCCAGGCGACCCCGGAGCTTGCCAGTATCAGCGACTATCCGCGCCTGGATCCCAAAAGGGTACTAAGGGTTTACAAAAAACTTAGGATTTCCACGGTAGACGACCTGCGCGCGGCTCTTGAAAATGGGGACATCGAAAGGACGCTGGGGCTGCGGATGGCACAGCACGTCCGCCAGGGGTTGATGGAAACCCATGAGATGCTCATTTATAGGGCGGATGCCCTCTGCGCCGCCGTGGAGGACTTCTTACTGAAGCGCTGCGGAGTGCGGAGGGTCCACGCGGCCGGCGATTACCGCCGGCGCGTCGACGTGATCGACGAGTTGGCGTTTGTGATCGAGACTAACGACTTTGCGCACGTATTATCCACTTTACAGCGCTATGGAGGGCGCACGCCCCTGCTCAGTTCGACAAAGGACAGCGCCGTCTTCGCCTTATCATCGGGGATCCTTTTAAAGATTCACGCGGCGGCAGTGGAAAATTGGGGCGGCTCTCTAGTTCGGTGTACTGGCAGCCCGTCCCATGTGAAAAAGCTCGGAAGTTCGACACGCCTGAAAGGCTCGACCGAGCAGGATGTCTATCGAACCCTGGGATTGCAGTTCATCCCGCCGGAGCTTCGCGAAGGCCACGATGAAGTGGAACTGGCGGCGCGCGGCGCTCTGCCGGTTCTGGTGACAAGAAAAGATATTCGCGGCGAGCTTCACGCGCACACGGTGGCGAGCGACGGCTCCAACACGATCGAGGAAATGGCGCGGGCGGCCAGAGAGCTGGGTTACGAATACATCGGCATCACGGACCATTCTCAGAGTTTGAAAATCGCGGGCGGAGTGAGCGTCGACGATTTATGGAAGCAGATCCGCGCGATCGATAAGATGAACGGAGGGCACGTCCGCATACTGAAGTCGGCGGAGGTGGATATTCTGGCCGATGGCGCGCTCGATTATCCGGACGAGTTGCTGAAGGAGCTGGATTATACGGTCTGCTCCATCCACTCGCGCTTCGGATTTGGAAAGATGCAGCAGACCGAGAGGATCCTGCGGGCGATGGACAATCGCTATTTCACGATCCTGGGTCACGCCACCGGCCGCCTGCTGCTGAAGCGTCCCGGGTACGAGATCGATATCGAGCGCATCGTCGACCACGCCAAATCGAATGGCTGTTTCTTCGAAATTAATTCGAGTCCGGACCGGCTGGATCTGTCGGCGGAAAATGCCCGGCTGGCGCATGCGGCCGGGGTCCGGATCGCTGTTACGACCGATGCGCACGGCACCGGCGAGTTTGAGACAGTGCGCTACGGCATCGATCAGGCGCGGCGCGCCGGGCTCGATAAAGCGTCCGTGCTGAATTGTCTGCCCTGGGACATCCTTGAAGGATTATTCCGGCGATAGGAAAATTAGATGGCATATCAGTTTAAGAAAAACGAATCGATTTCTGAAGCCGCTCAGCGCATCGCCCGAGAGGAGCTGAACGAGATCGTCAATCAGCTTCGTCAAAACCGGAATCGCGACCTGGCAATTCATGAGGCGCGCAAGAGCGTCAAGAAAACGCGCGCGCTGCTGCGGCTGATTGAGCCTCAACTGGGCGCGCGGTATCGCCGGGAGAGCCGTGTGCTGCGGGACGCGGGACGCAATCTATCGGAGCTGCGCGATACCGGCGCGGTGATCGAAATCTTCGACGCGCTGAAGAAGAGGTATCCGGATCAAATGCTGGGAAGCAAGATCGCCGCTCTCCGGCGCACGCTGGTGGACGCTAAAAAAGAGGCGGATCGTCACGCCGGCGTGCCCGGCGTCCTGAGCGAAATCGCGAACTCGGTGGAGGCGGTGCGAAAGCGGGTGAAGAAGTGGCATATCGCCGAAGACGGGTTTCAAGCCATCGAGCCCGGATTTAAGAAGTCTCTTCGGGCGTCCCGCAAAGCGTTCGGGGAAGCCCAAAAGCTCCGCCGGCCTGAAAATTATCACGAATGGCGGAAGCGTATCAAAGATCACTGGTACCATATCCGCCTGATCGAGAATTTGTGGACCGATGTCCTGCGCGGCTACGAAAAAAGTCTGGAAGATATCGAAAGGTGCCTAGGCGACGATCATAACCTGACGCTGCTTCATGACCGGCTGGCGGATTCGAGCGGAGCAGCTTCGGTGCGGCACATGATCGTTAGGTATCAGAAGGAGCTTCGCCACGAAGCGGAATCCCTGGGCCAGACGATTCACGAAGAAAAGCCGTCCGATTTTGTACGGCGGATGCGTAAACTCTGGAAGGCTTAGCTGGTCTTAACCGGGAGATACCGGATCCAGAAGCTGCGCCGGCACATCGGACGCGACCGGCGTGTCCGATCCATATTTCGCCGGCCATTCCCGCGGCAGATAAAGCGTCCCGAAACATTTATCCACCCACGGCAGCATCGCGGCGTAATTCTTGTTGATCACCGCAGGCCCGTCGTTGGTGTGATGCCAATGGTGGAACCCGGGGGTCGATATCAACCACTCCAGCCAGCCGAATCGCCAGGTGACGTTGGCGTGCAGAAAATATGCCCAGTAAGTGGTTGCCGCAGTGACCGCGAGAGGAACGAAATCCACCCGGTTCGCGAGCGGCTGCGCGAGCCCCAGGACATACAAAGGAACCAGCGCGCAAAAGCGCGTGAAGAACATATCGATCGGATGAGCCTTGGAAGTGACCAGCCAGTCGATCTCCTCGGCGCTGTGATGAATCGCGTGAAAGCGCCAGAGGAACGGAATCTCGTGCGACCAGCGGTGTCCCCAATAGCCTCCGATCTCATTTACCACGAGCGCGGCAGAAAGCCGCAGCCACAGAGGAATCGCCGCCACGGAAGAATAAAATTGCAGCGGAACCACCCGGTGCATCCCCGCAGAAAGCACGGTGAGCGGAACAATTAGCAGCAATTTGGGCAGGATGCCGTTGAGAAAATAATAAAAGAGGTCCGCGCCAAACGACCTGCGAAAAACTTTCTGGAAGTGATTCCCAAAAATCCTCTCGAGCGGCACGAATACAATCAGCAGCAGCACCAGCCAGATCGAAAGTCCCACCAGTTCCCTGGCGAAGGAAATCAGATGGCCCATAAAACCCTATCGGCGGACCAGGAAAAAATCACTAGTGGGGCGGTTTCGGTTATTGCTAGAGTCCCCAGGAACTTGCGAAAAATGGGGACTGCCTGCTCTGTCCCATGTGGGGCGGCGCCATGCGCTGCCATCAGCCGCAAGTCATCGCCGTTGACCGAGCGCGCGGTACCCGCTTTTCGCCCCGCCCAATACCCGGCCTTTTCGAGAGTGTCGACGTCGCGGACCACTAATCGCCACTGCCGACACGCCGCCGATACGCAGCCGCCGGTAGCCGCCGCAGTCTGGTCCCCGCAAACACCAGTCCCACTCCGAGTACCGCCATCACCCAGGTGGCGGGCTCCGGAGTAATTTGCGTTGTCGTTACCCCAGCCAGATCCAGGAATGGCGGCTGGAAAGCTCCGCTGGTGGTAGCCATCGCGTCGGTCACGAATTCCAGCACCTCCGACGTGCTCGTCGCGATGAATGCGTACGTCTCCAGCTCCCACGGTGTGGATACCCCACCCGCGTTATACATGACGTCCGACGTGAACGCCAAATCGGCAGGCAGAGGATTTACTGGAGTGGTGCACACCGGACAAATGTAAACGCCCTGCGTCGCGCCGGGAATAATGTACATCTGCCAGCTATCGTTGTATATTTTCTTGTTCCCGTCTTCTTCGTTGGACGCCTGATAGAACGAAATCTGATACTCATCCCCGGGGGTCAGGCTCATTGCCGTCCACACCGGCGCTCCCCATTGATAATCTCCGTCCACCTCCACATAGTTCGAAAAGGTCCCCGGAGCGTTCGCCGGCTGTCCCCCGGTGGTAATGCCGATGTGTTGGGAACTGCCCGGGCCAGGGTTCCCGCACGTATTCGATTCATCCGCCACCGTAAGGCCGACCACGCATACGATCTGTTCGGTGGTGATGGATGGGTTCTGAACCTCCGCCCACACACCCTCCGCGTAAGCATTCGTTGCGAACGACACCTGCGTGGTCGCGCCAAATGAGTAACTCGTGGATGCGTTCATAGTCGCCTGCGCGAAGGTCAGAGCCGCCAGGCATAAAAATATCGATCGAAAGCTCATACGATCTATTGTTGGGGTTAGCCGGCATATGAGCCATTCGACGAAGGCCTTAGCCAAGGTAGTAAAGCGATTTACCGGGATATAGTACCGGCATCACCAGATACCCGCAAATGCGGTCAGTCGGTACCCTGACCCCCGGGTGGTGGCGCGCGCCTCCGGGCGTGCCGTGTCGACATTCGTGCCGACGTGTCTTGCCTTTCGAAATCCACAAGCAGTGCTATCACTAAACTATGGAGCAATCAGCGATTCTAGTCCTCCTGCTAATCGCCATCCTCTCTCTCCTCGCCCCCGCCATCCAGCACTCCCTACACACCCTCCTGCATCGCACCCCGCGCTCGATCTTCCTATTCCCTCTCCTCTCCACCGCAATCTTCGCCCTAGCCTCCGCCTTCGCGCATGCCTGGAGCCCTCAACTCACCTTGATGGTCCTCGCCTATACCACTGCCCCCGTCCTCTGCGCCGACGCCCAGGGCCCGGGCCCCGCAACAAAACCCTCAGCGCTGGACTTTATCACGATTCTCCTACTCTGGCTCCCACTCGAATTTGCCGCCGGCGCGAGTCTCATCCCCCGCCAGGCACAGGGATTTCTGCACAGCGTAGCCTACGGAATCGCGATCCTTCTAGCGCTGGTCATCTTCCTCGGATACCGCGCTCTCCCCGGCCTGAAATTCAACCCGCCCCGCACCGCCCGAAACTGCTGGCTCCCTCTAGCCGCCTTCGCGATCGTCGCGCCGATCCTCGCCCTCACCGGCATCGCGATAGGATTCATTCCGCCTCCGCATCTCCCCACCCAATCCCCCCTTCGCATGATTTCCGCAGTCGCGATCATCTTCGCCGGCACTGCTCTGCCTGAGGAGATCCTCTTTCGCTCGCTGATTCAGAACTTCATTACTCTGCGCTTCGGCGGGTCCACCCAAACCCTACTCATCGCGGCATTTATCTTCGGCTGCGCCCATCTCGATAACGGACCCCAACCTCTGCCCAACTGGCGCTACATGATTCTCGCCACCATCGCCGGCATCGCCTATGGGTTCGTTTTTCGTAAATCGTCGACCGTCCTCTCTTCCGCCACTCTGCACATGCTGGTCGATTGGACCAAGCACTTCTTTTT
The DNA here is from genome assembly GCA_963698105.1 of Bryobacterales bacterium. Taxonomy (GTDB): domain Bacteria; phylum Acidobacteriota; class Terriglobia; order Bryobacterales; family Bryobacteraceae; genus Palsa-187. Next base: position 437,159 of record CAVOPN010000008.1, on the reverse strand, counting down.
CTAAATGCTGGAACCCGCATTCATGTTCACGCTCATCATGGTGTACATCTGGAAGCTCCGCGCCCTCCATCCCAACCTCTGGATCGTCTTCCCCGTGCTGCTGATCCTCTCGCACCTCCTCCACCATGAAACCCCCAGCGCCCTGGGCTTCCAGCTGCGCGGCCTCTTGGGCCTCCTCAAAAAAATCACGATCCCTGTGCTCCTGATCGCCGCCGCCATCCTCTCCGCCGCGGCCTTCTTCCACACCCTCCGCCCCATCGGATTGCGCGGAGCCCTCTTCGCCCTCGCTCCCTATTTACCCTGGGGACTCGTCCAGCAATACATCCTGAACGGCTATTTTCTGAATCGCCTCGATTCCGCTCTGCCCGTCCGCGCCGTATCCTTATTAGCCGCGCTCCTGTTCTGCCTCGCGCACACGCCGAATCTATTTCTCATGGCCGTGACTTTTCCCTTAGGCTGGGTCTCGACCCTGATTTATCGCCGCACCCACAATCTATACCTGCTGGGAATCGCCCACGCCATCATCGGATTCCTCCTTTTCCTAGCCGTCCCCGATTCCATCAGCCGCCATCTGCGCGTAGGCCCAGGCTGGTATCGTCCGTACTGATATTTATATTTCGTTTCTTTTGCGCAACTTGCCGCAAGTTGGTCACCCGCGGTGATTTTCTGCCGTGTACCCTCAGCGTAGAAGGAGTCTTCACCAAGCTTCTTCGACAGCTTTTTGTCGGCCGGCAAATGTCGCATTTCGGTGGAACTGAGCTTCCGTTTCGACGGAAGACTTTAGGATCGATCCTATTCCATCCGGGAAGTTCCGGATTTCAGAGGTTGGGGCATCGTGAGAGACCATCCAATCCACTAGCGGCCCGGCTTCGGTCGGGTCGCTCGCGATTTTTCGGGTAGGACAGGTCCCCGGCCTGTCACGCGATATATTCCGTACAGCCGCAATGCGTCTTCTTTACTCCAGCTGCTTATGAAACCGCATCACGCTTAGCCACAAAATCGTCACCCCGAAAATCGCCAGCGCCATCATCTGCGGCCACAGCGTTGTGATCCCCGTCCCCTGCAAAAAAATTCCCCGCACGATCTCCATGAAGTACCGCACCGGATTCACATACGTCAGCGCCTGCATCGACACCGGCATGTTGCGAATCGGAAACGAAAATCCGCTCAGCATGAAAAACGGTTGAAAGAACAATCCCGTAGTCATCATCGCCTGCTGCTGGGTGCGCGAAACGGTGGATATGAACAGCCCAGCGCCCAGGCTGGTCAACAGGAACAACAGCGTGCATGCGACCAGCAGCGCGAAATTCCCCGCGAACGGAATATGGAAAACCAACAGCGACGCCGTCACTACCAGAATCATGTCCCACAAGCCCACCAGGACGAACGGCAGAGTCTTTCCGAGGATCAATTCCATCGGCCGGATCGGCGTCACCATCAACTGTTCCATGGTTCCGATTTCCTTCTCCCGCACGATCGCCATCGCCGTCAGCATCAGCGTGACCAGCGTAATGATGTTCACCACCACGCCCGGAATAAAATAATTGCGGCTCCTCAAATCCGGGTTGAACCACACCCGGCTGCGCGCGACGATCTGCGGCACCGCCGGCTTCACCGCGCCGCCCGCTTCCATGGTTCCCGCCACCATTTTCGACCGCGCCAGCCGCATCATCACCTCGTTCGAATAGCGCGCGATCGTCAGCGCCGCGTAATTCGAAACAATCGACGCGGTATTCGAATTGGTCCCGTCCATCAGCACCTGCACGCTGGTCGTCCGGCCTCTCTCTACGTCGCGCGCGAACCCCGGCATCACGCGAACAACGGCATCCACCGTTGCCCGGTCCAGCAGCCTTTGCATCTGCGCCTCGCTGTCCGGCTCCGCAACGATGATGAACCGCCCCGACCCTTGAAATTCCGAGAGCAGCTCACGGCTCTCCGTGCTGTGGTCCTGATCCATCCACGCGATTTTCGCCGTGTTCACGTCCAGGTTCGCGGCGTATCCAAAAATCAGCAATTGAATCAGAGGAGGCATGAACAGCATCGCCCGCATCCTCGGATCTCGCGCCACTTGAATAAATTCTTTACGAATGATTCTTCGCAATCGCTGCCACATCTTACGCCACCTTCTCGCGCAGCTTGCGCGTCGCGTAGAAGAACATCAGCGCCCCATAACCCACCAGCAATAAGAAATCGAACCAGATCATGGAGAACGCCACGCCCTTTAAAAACAGCCCGTTCAGAATGTTGATGAAGTATCGCGCCGGCACGAACAGCGCGATCGCCTGAATGATCCGCGGCATATTCGCGATCGGATAAATGAATCCCGAGAGCAAAAAAGCCGGGAGGAACGACGTGAGCGATCCCATCTGGTATGCCATCAGCTGCGTGCGGTTCGCCGCCGATATCAAAATTCCGCATGCCAGTCCGCCGAATAAAAACACGCAGCTCGAAACCATCAGCGTGACGATATTCCCTTTGAACGGCACGTCGAAAATAAAGATGCCCACAAACAGGCAGATCAACAGGTCCAGCATCCCCAGCATGAAGTAGGCTGACAACTTTCCCAGCGCCATTTCGGCCGGCCGCACCGGAGTCGACAACAACTGCTCCATGGTGCCGTTCTCCCACTCCCTCGCAATCGTCAGTGAACTCAGGTTCGCCACGATGATCATGAGAATCACCGCAATCAATCCCGGCACGATGTAATTTCTCGATACCAGGTCCGGGTTGTACCACACGCGAATCCGCGCCTCCACTCCGCCCTGAATGGCCGAGCCCGAGCGCTGCCTCTGCGCATTCTGCTGGACACGCTGCGAGTACGCCGCGATCAATCCTTCCGCGTATCCGAGCGCCGTCGTTGCCGTATTGGAATCGCTGCCGTCTAATAGCAGCTGCACCTGCGCTTCTTTTCCCTGCGCGAGATTGCGCGAATAATCGTCGGGAATCACCACGCCCAGCAGCGCCTTCCGCGCATCGATTTCCCGCTCGATCGGTTTGTAGCTGCTGGATTCCTCGATGATGTCGAAGTAGCGCGACCCGCGAAATTCGCGGATCAGGTCCTGGCTTTGCGTCGAATGGTCCAGATCGTAAATGATGGTCGGAATATGATCGATGTCCAGGCTCAGCGCGTAGCCGAAAATCAACAACATGGTCAGAGGAGTCACAATCGCGGCCGCCAGGCTGCGCGGATCACGCAGAATGTGCAGCACTTCCTTACGAGCCATCGCGCGCGTGCGTCGAAAATTCATGCTGCTTTCTCCTGAGCTTCAATCAGGCTCACGAAAACATCTTCCATCGAAGGAGTAATCGGCTCCAGCTTCACGATCTGAATGCCGGCTTGATCGAGCGCTCTTCGAATCACCGGAATCGCGGCCTGGTCATCTTCTACCTTCACGTGTAATCCGCCGCCGAATACGGCGATATCCACCAGCCCCGGCTGACCCTCGAGCGTGGTCATGCTGCGCAGCAGATCGGATGTTTCCAGATTCAACAGGTGTCCCACGCCCAGCGATTTCTTCAACTCCGCGGGCGAGCCCAGCGCAATCACGCGGCCTCCGTACATCAGCGCGATGCGATGACAATACTCGGCCTCATCCATATAATGCGTGGTCACGAAAATGGTATGCCCGGCTTCTGAAAGCTGATAGATCAGCTCCCAAAAACTGCGGCGCGCGATCGGGTCGACGCCTGACGTCGGCTCGTCTAAGAACAAAATCGGAGGCTCGTGTAAAATCGCGCATCCCAGTGCGAGCCTCTGTTTCCAGCCCCCCGCCAGTTGCCGGGTCATCATTTTTCGCTGCTCTTCGAGGCCGGCCATTTTAAGAACGTACTCCTCGCGCTCCGCCAGTTTCTCCGGCGTCACTCCATAGACGCCGCCAAAGAATTCGATATTTTCTTCCACCGTCAAATCGTCGTACAGCGAAAACTTCTGCGACATGTAGCCGATGTTCTTCTTGATCTCTTCCGATTGCGTCGCAACATCGAAGCCCGCTACCGTGGCTTTGCCCGAAGTAGGCGCCATCAGCCCGCACAAAATTCGAATGGTCGTAGATTTGCCCGCGCCATTCGGTCCCAAAAATCCAAAAATCTCCCCCTGCCGGACCTCGATCGACACATGATCCACCGCGATAAAATCGCCAAACCGCTTCGACAGATCGTCAATCACCACCGCCGCGTTATTCACCTGAAACGCCCTAACGTGCCGTGGTTTTTCCCCTCAGCGCTACAAACTGCGAAAAATGGGGGCTGCCTACTCTGTCCCCGCTTTTCGCAGTTTTCATCGCCATCGGTGGCAGCGCATGGCGCCCCCCCACAAACACGTGCATTACGCTGCACGGGCGGCCTCCTCTTTGCGGATCAAGGCAATGAACACGTCTTCGAGTGACGGCAGTATTTGCTCAAACTCGAAATGCTCTTTCGCCGCCAGCGCTTCGACCGACGTATTTTTAGAATCCAAGAATAAATGCAGGTACGCTCCCGAAGGCTCCGCCGTCAGCACGCCCGGTTCCTGACTCAACCTCTGCCGCAGCGCTCGATTATCGCTCGATCGAATCTGGTAACAAGTCTCGGCCAGACTTCTTCGCAGCGCGGCTGGCGTGTCGCAGCGGATGATTCGTCCATGATCCAGAAACGCCACGCGATTGGCTCGCTCCGCCTCATCCAGATATGCCGTGCTCACAAATACCGTCAGACCTTCGCGCACCAAGCCATAAAGAATCGCCCAGAAATCCCGGCGTGATACCGGGTCGACGCCATTGGTCGGCTCATCAAGAAACAGAATCCGAGGCTTATGCAACAGAGTGCACATCAGCGCCAGCTTCTGTTTCATGCCTCCTGAAAGCTTCCCCGCCGCCCGCTTTTGAAACGGCTCCATGCGCGTCATGCGCAGCAGTCTGGCGGTCAGCTCATCGCGCTCCCGCCCCAGCACGCCGAACAGATCGGAGTAGAACTCCATATTTTCGGCAACCGTCAAATCGCTATACAGGCCGAAGCGCTGGGCCATATATCCGATCTGGTCTTTCACCGATTCGAGCTCCAGCGCGACATCGTGGCCGGCTACAATCGCCTTGCCCTCCGTCGGATTCATCAGGCCGCACAACATCCGCATGGTGGTGGTTTTGCCCGCGCCATCGGGGCCCACCAGCGCGAAAATCTCTCCTTCGGCGATCTCCAGATTCATGTGATCGACCGCCGTCAGCGCGCCGAATTTGCGGGTGAGATTTTCAGTGCGGATGATGCTCATAAGAGGATCTCCGCGTCCACCGGCATGTTGTTTTTCAGGTCGTGGCTCGAATTATCCACGTCCACTTTGATGCGATAGACCAGCTTGACGCGCTCCTCTTTGGTCTGGATCTGCTTGGGTGTAAATTCCGCCTCGGACGCGATGTAGGAAACCTTGCCCCAATACACTTTTCCTTTGTAGGAATCCGTGGTCAGCTTCACTTTCTGTCCAAGTTTCACGCGGCCCAAATCCGTTTCGTTGATATACGCGCGCAGCCACGGATGATCCAGGTCGCCGATGGTTGCGATCGTTGTTCCCGCGGCCAGCACCTCTCCGGCTTCGGCGGATTTCACCAGGACCACTCCTTGAATCGGCGAGTAGATCACGGTGTCGTCCAGTTGCGATTGCGAGATTCCCTCCTGGGCCTTCGAACGCTCGATCTCGGCGTCACGTTGCAGCAGTTCCTGCTCCTTGCGCTGCAACTCCAGGCGGTTCGCTTCCGACGTTTTCAACGATGCTTGCGTCCTCGCGACAGCCGCGCGCGCGGCGGCAATTTCCTCCGGCCGCGGACCCGCTTTGACCAGTGAGAGCTTGTCTTCGGCTTGATGCAACTGCGCGGTGGCGCTATCGAACTTCATGCGCGATTGATCGTACTGCTGCCTGGTAATGTCTTCGTTCTTGAAAAGGGCCTGCATGCGGGCCCAGTCCGAGCGCGCGAATTCGAGCTGCGCGCGCGCGTCATTCACGGCCGATTCCGCCTGCTGAATATCTTCCTTGCGGCTGCCGTTCAACAGCTCGTCGAGCTTGGCCTGCGCCTCATTCACTTCGGCGCGGCGAGCCGCTACGTCGCTTTCGAGAGTCGCCTTTTGAAATGCGATCGAGGTCTGCATCTGGCGGTAATTCGATTCGGCGCTGATCACCGCCGCCTGATCGCGCAAACGGGTTTGCTGCGCCTGCATCGGATCGAGACTCGCGATGAGCTCGCCTTTGGTCACCCAGTCGCCCTCTTTCACATTCAGAACCGCCAGGCGTCCAGCGATTTTGAAGGACAGGTCGACCAGCGTCAATTCCAGATTTCCCGAAACCAGGATGCGATTCGGATCGGTCGAGTGCGAGTCGCGCCACCACCAGTAACCTCCGCCGATGGCCGCGAGCACGATGATGATGGGAAGTATTTTCTTCATTGATTTAAGTACTCCGAGATGCTTCCTGTGGCCGTCGCCAAGTCCAGGCGAGCCAGATTGTAGTTGTATAGCGCGGCCACCTGATTGTCCCGGGCGCGGTCGAGGCGGGTCTGCGCGTCGGTCACTTCGATGGAGTTTGCGACGCCGCCTTCATATCTTCTGCGCGCTTGGGCGAGCTCATTTTCGGCGAGCGTCAATCCTTCACGCGCGGTCTCCACCTGGCTGGCCGCGGATTTGATGCTGTCGAGAGCGAGGCGGACATCAAGCTCCACCTGCTGCTTGACGTCGCGCGAGCGGATCTCTTCCTGCCGCAACTGCGAAAGACTTTCCGCGCGGCGGGCGTCCCTGCGGCCTCCGTCGAAGATGGGGACTTTCAATGTGACGCCGACCGCGCGGGTCGGCAGGGCGCCGATGATTTCGGGGCCGATGGATCCGTAGTTTCCGAAGGCGCTGATCGAGGGCAGCCTTTCCGCTTTGACCGATCCGTAGTTCAGCTTCGCGACCTCCTCGCGTTTGGCTTGCGCTTTCAGCTCGGCGCGCTCCTTGCGGGCTTTTTCGAGCGCTGCTTCCATCGATCCGACGTCCACCGGTTTATAGGCCAGTTTGTCGGTAAGTTCGATGCGGGCGTCCAGATTCAGGCCCATGGCGCGCATCAGTTGGAGGATGGCTTTGCGGCGGTCGTTTTCGGCGACCGTCAGATTTTGGCGATCGTTGGCGAGCTGCACTTGTGCGCGGGTCACTTCGATGGCGAGGCCGGTTCCGGCGGTCTTCTGACGATTCGAGAGCTGCAACAACGCGTCCGATAAATCGACGTTGGCCTTCTGTGTTTCGACCGTCGCGTCGGCGCGAAGGCAGGCTAAGTATGCTCGCGCGACTGCGTCGCTCACTTGGTTGCGAGTGGTGTCGGCATCGGCTTTGCTGGCCTCGACGGTGGCCTTCGAGGACTGATATTTGCGGATGGAGCTGAAATCGAAGACGGTCTGGTTGGCCGTCGCGCGCGCATCGAAAACTGAGAACGGACCCACCAGCGAGGGGAACGTGAGACCCAGTGGCAGCTGGAAATTCAGACCGAAGGTGCGCAAGTTGACCGTCTCGTTCTGGTCCGTGACGGAAGCTTCGATGTCGGGGAGGAATGCCGCGCGAGCTTGCGCGATGCCGGTTTGGGATTGACGGATCGACTCCTCCGCGAGCGCGACGCGCGGACTTCCTTCGGGGGCGAGCGCGATTTCGACGGCGCGTTTCAGACTCAACGGCAGAGTATCCTGCGCGAAGGCCGAGGCCGCCAATAAGAAAAGAATCCAACGCATCAATGCACCTCCGGCGCGCGAAATCCCGCGGCGGCGAACTTCACCAACCGCGCGATCAGCAGCTTGCGATCTTTGAAATCCAGCACGCCTCCGAACAGATCGCGCAAAAGCGGGGCGCGCGTCACGGTATGAGCCATGGAGCCGGCGACGAAGTGAAGGCGCCACATGCGCTCGGCCGGCGAGAGATCGGGAAGGGCGACTCCGATGGCGTCGGCGAAGCGGCGGCTGAGCGACTCCATATGATTTTTGAAAACGCGCTGCATGGTTTCGGGCGAGGCGAGCACGCGGGCCATCAGCGGCGCCATGGGCTCAAAATCCTGTTCCAGAACGGGGCCGACGAAGGCTTCGAGGATCTGTTCCACGGTCGGTTTCGGTCCGGCGGCGTCGAGCATCGCCAGGCGTTTTTCATTGACGGGAGCGGAGCAGCGCGTGATGGTGGCTTCGACCAGAGTGTCCTTCGATTGGAAATGGTAATTTACGGCCGCCAGATTCACATCTGCTTCGGTAGTGATGTCGCGCAACGAGGTGGCGTCGAATCCCTTCTCGCTGAAGAGTTTAGCGGCGGCATCGAGAATCCGTACCTTCGTATCTGTCATACGTTCGTTTCAATCATACGTTTGACCTAATCAATTGTCAATAGGTTATGATGAATGGCGATGCAGGAATCCGCAAGGCTTTTCCTGGGACGGCAGATCGAGCGGCTGCGGCGGATGCCGCGAAAACGCATTGTTTTTCCTGAGGGAGGCGATCCTCGGGTGAAAAACGCCGCGTCCAGGCTTAAAAAAGAGGGCTTAATTGACGCTATTTTGCTCGACAAGAGCGTTGAGAGCAAGAAGTATGCGGATATTTACTACTCGCGGAGGCGGTCCAAAGGGATCACGGAGCTGGAAGCGGAGAAGATAGCGGCGGCTCCTCTGTATCGCGCGGCGCTGATGGTGGCGGCGGGGGACGCGGACGGGGCTGTCGGGGGCGCGGTGAATACCACGGCCGAAACGGTGCGCGCAGCGCTTCAATGCATCGGTCCGCGAGCGGGAGTGCGCACGATTTCGGGGGTGTTTTTCGTGTGCGTGGCGGACCGGAATCAGGGTCACGATGGAGTGCTCGCGTTCGCCGACTGCGCGCTGGTGGTGGATCCATGCGCGGTGGAAGTGGCGGAGATCGCGATGGCGACGGCGCATTCGATGCGCTCTATTGTTGGCGCGGAGCCGCGGGTTGCGCTGCTATCGTTTTCTACCAAGGGCAGTGCGAAACACTCGCATGCGGAAAAGATGGTGGAGGCGCTGCGGATTTTGAGGGAGCGCGCGCCGGAGCTTGCCGTCGACGGGGAATTGCAGGCGGACGCGGCACTGGTTCCCGGGGTGGGCGCGTCGAAAGCTCCGGGATCGGCGGTGGCGGGACGGGCGAACACGTTGATTTTTCCCGATCTGGCGAGTGCGAACATCGGCTATAAATTAGTCGAGAGGCTGGGGGGCGCCGAGGCGTTCGGACCGGTGCTGCAAGGCCTCGCGAAACCGATGAACGATTTGTCGCGGGGATCGACCGAGGACGATATTTACGGCACGGCGATCATTACGGCGCTGCAAGCGGAATGAAACTGATTTACCACGACGGCTACGATCTGAACCTGGGCGCGCATGTTTTCCCTTCGCAGAAATACCGGTTGATTCGCGACCGGCTGGCGGGCGAGGGCTACGAATTTATCGTACCGGAGCCGGCGGCGGATGATGACCTGCTGCTGGTGCACGGGCGCGGATGGATTACGCGGCTGAGACAGGGGACTCTGCACGAAGCGGAACTGATGCGGCTGGAGATTCCCTGGTCGCAAAAGATGGCGGACGCGTTTTCGCTGGCGGCGGGCGGGACTACTTTGGCCGCGAGATTGGCGCTGGAGGACGGGGCGGCGTTCAACGTCGGCGGAGGGTTTCATCATGCTTTTCCGAATCACGGCGAGGGGTTTTGCGCGATCCACGATGTGGCGGTGGCGATTCGCAAGCTGCAACGGGAGAAGTTAGTTGAACGAGTGTTGGTGGTGGACGTGGACGTCCATCAAGGGAACGGGACGGCCGCGATTTTCGCGAATGACGAAACGGTGTTCACGCTGTCGATTCACCAGTTGAATAATTATCCGCAGTTCAAGCCTCCGTCGGATCTCGATGTGAATCTGGAGGATGGGGTGGAGGATGAGGAGTATTTGCAGTTCCTGAAGCAGGCGGTGGAGAAGGCTCTCGCTGGGTTCGATCCGCAGTTGCTGATGTATGTGGCGGGGGCGGATCCGTATAAAGAAGATCAGTTGGGCGGGTTGGCGCTGACGATCGACGGGCTGATGGAGAGGGACCGGCTGGTGTTCGGGATGGCGCGGCGGCGTAGGATTCCTGTTTGTGTGACTCTGGCCGGGGGGTATGCGAGGAGGGTGGAGGATACGGTGACGATTCAGGCCAATACTGCGAGGTGTTTGGGGCAGTCAGAATAGCGGCAAGTGGCCGGTTATTTGCATCGCGGACGCCCCCACGTTCCGCGCGGTTTTCATCGCTATCGGTGAGCAGAAGGCCGGACACGTCGACACGAGTGTGTGCCGCCACAGTTTTCAGTGAATCATTGGAGGCGGTCGGTGGTTAGGGCGAGTATGGGGCCGCCTAAGTCGGCTATGAAAACTACTACGCGCATGTCGGAGGTAGAGGAGGGCATGGGGACTCGGACGGTTTTTTCGAAGGGGGCGGATTTGGTTACTGTTCCGGCTTTGGTCAGGGCTCGGACGACGGAGACGTGCTGGATGGTGCGGCCTGCGTTTTCTCCTTTACGGACGGCGGTTTCATCGCGATCGTCGGCGATGGCGACCCATACGTCTTTCTTGCCGGAGGCGAGCGGGTCGGCGGAGATAGTGATTGCGGCTTGATTGCCGGCGCGGGTCGCGGCGACGATGTGGACTGCGGATTTCGGCTTGGCCGCGGCGCGCTCGACTGCGGATACGATGGCTTTCGCATCGCTGCCCAGGACTTGCCAGCGGCCGTCGATTACCAATTGAGGCGTGTATTTTTCGGTCACCATCGCGTGGGCGTACATTTCCTGCCGTTCGGTGAACTGGGCGGATGAGAAAGGATCCTTCCAACCGAGGGAGTTCCAGTAATCGACGTGCTCACTGAGGACGATGATGCGCGCGTTGGCGACGGGCTGCATCTGATCGAGCTTGATGAGCAGAGCGTCGGCGGGGGGACAACTGGAGCAGCCTTCGGAGGTGAAGAGCTCGGCGAGCACAGGGACGCGGGGCGTGGGGTCGGCGGCTTGGAGGGTGGTCAGGGTGACCACGAGTGTTAGAAATAGATATTTCATTCAGATTGGACCGGCTCTGTTATTACTTTACGGCGAATCGCGGGGAGAAACAAAAAAGGCCGCCCGTGGGGGACGGCCTTTGTATCTGAAATATCGTCGATTGCGCGCTACGGACGATTTACGCTTTCCGCTTGCAGACCTTTCGGCCCCCGTTTCACTTCAAACTCGACCTCCGTGCCTTCCTCGAGAGTCCGGTAGCCGGACATTTCGATGGCCGAGAAGTGGACAAACACATCTTCACCGCTGGAACGCTGGATAAATCCATAGCCTTTGGCGGCGTTAAACCATTTCACAACACCCTTTTCTCTCACTGCTTAGGTTCTCCTGTTCAACTGTTTTCACACGTGCGGCGCCAGTCAAGCGCACGGATGTGCGATCAAAACTTTGGTTATTTTCTCACGGAAAATCATCCGTCGCAAGTGCGGGAACTTCCGCGGGATGGGCAGCGTAGTACGCTCAAGGACAAACCGTGAAAGACAGAGATTTATGAACAAACGAGGGCTATTTCGCTTTCGGAGAAATTCCTTTTCGACACCGCGCAGAATATTTTGAAGACACCCGAAGTGCCGGGGCCGGCGAAATCGACTCGGAGTTCATCAGCTCGCGATCGGGGTGCAGGACCCGAGCCACAAAGCCACGGCGCCGATCGATCCGGCGGGGAGAGCGTCCGATCTGACGCCCGCGGGCGCGGCCATGGGGTTCACGGCGCAGCGCAATTCGACGAGCTCGGATCCACTGCGCACGCATGTGATGGAAGGTCCGGCCGGATTGATGGACGCTTATCAATTCCTGGTGTTGATGGCGACGCATACGGCGAGGCGCACGGAGCAGATTAAAGAAGTCCAGGGGAACGCGAATTATCCGGCCAGGTGATGCGGGCCTCACAGGCTGAAGCTGTGCCACGGATGGACGGGAAAACGACCGCTCCCGCGGGTCGCGGTTCGGGAGTGATCCAAGACACGTCGACGCGGCATGGAGGCGCGCGCCACAAGTATGATCAGATTGTGCGGAAGAGTGGGCTGATCGCCCTTGTTGCGATTATCGCGATCATTGCGGTCGGATGGAGGGTGAGGCATCGGCCGAAGGTTGTGCCGGTGCCTGCGGCCGCGGTCGCTGCGACGGAGGCTACGCTCACCGGACCCCTTCAGGCGCAAGTCATCGAGCCGGTGGACGCGCCCATCGCGGGGATTCTCGACACCTGGTTTGTCGACGGGGGCGCCGAGGTTTATGAGGACCAGCTGGTCGGCCGGATTCGCAATGCGGATCTGGACAACGCGCTTGAGAAAGCGCAAGCCGCTGTCGATCGCGCCGAAATGCGGGTCGCGGAGATCGACGCGCAGATCGCGAGCGCGAAGTTGGAGTTGTCGAGGACGGATGCTGACAAGGTTCGCGCCCATAATGAGCTGGACCGGATCGAAAAAGTCTACGAGCGCTACAAAAACTTGTTCGATGTTGGCGCGCTGCCGCGGCTGACGTTCGAGAAGACCGAGGCGGATTACAAATCGGCGCAGACGGAGGCGGCGAGCCGGGATGCGGCGTCGAAAGACGCGCAGGATAAGGCGGCGGCCCTGGATCGTGGTTCGGAAGAAGCGAAGCGGGCGGTTGCGCAGCAGACTTCCGCGCTTGAAAAGGCGAAGGAGGCGGTCGCCGACTGCGACTTGCATTCTCCGGCGGATGGCTTGGTGCTGACTCGCGACGTTCATCAGGGCGACAAGGTGGAGGCCAAGGACGCGGTGATGAAAATCGCCACGGAGCTGACGAAACTGGCGGTTTCGCTGACACCAGATGCTGCGGTATTGGCGCGTATACATGGGGGTCAGCACGCATTTGTTCGTTTCGCGGAAGCTGAGCTGCCGGGTGAAGTTCATGAAGTTCGCGGGCAGGAAGTTGTCGTCTGGTTCACGGCCGCGGCGCCGGCTACGAAGCTGGGAGAGGCCGCCCAAGTTAGAATTGTGTTTTAAGGACCAACATGCAATTTCTTGAAGAGAGCTTGATTGAGCTCATTACCCAGACTTCGACCAATCTGCCTCCGGACGTGCGGCAGGCGATGGGAATCGCGATCGGAGGGGAGACTCCGGGCACGCAGTCATCGCAGGCGCTGAACATTATCGCGTCGAATATCGACATGGCGCAGGAGGACGAAGGTCCGATTTGCCAGGACACCGGCATGCCCACGTTCGTGGTTCACACGCCGGTGGGCGTGAATCAGATCGCGGTGAAGAAGGCGATTCGCAACGCGGTCGCGGAGGCGACCAAGCGCGGGAAGCTGCGGCCTAATTCCGTGGACTCGCTGACCGGAAAAAATAGCGGGAATAACCTGGGTACGGAAACGCCCGTGATTCACTTCGAGCAATGGGAGGAAGACGAAATCGAGGTGAAGCTGATCCTTAAGGGCGGCGGGTGCGAGAACAAGAACATCCAATATTCGCTGCCGGCGGAGCTGGAACATTTGGGGCGCGCGGATCGCAATCTGGAAGGCGTTCGCAAGTGCCTGTTACACGCGGTGTGGCAGGCGCAGGGGCAGGGATGCGCTCCCGGAGCGCTGGGCGTGTGCATCGGCAGCGATCGCGCGCATGGATACGACCTCGCGAAGGGCCAATTATTCCGCACGCTGGACGATACCAATCCGGTGCCGGAGCTGGCGAAGCTGGAAGCGGAAGTGATGGACGAGGCGAATCGCCTGGGCGTGGGCGCGATGGGATTCGGCGGGAAGGCGTCGTTGATCGGGTGCAAGATTATGGCGGCGAATCGTCTGCCCGCGAGCTTCTTCGTCTCGGTCGCTTACGATTGCTGGGCGTATCGGAGACTGGGTATTCGGGTGGATGCGGAGTCGGGCGCGATCACAAAGTGGCTCTATCGCGACCCTGCGCGAACGGTCGAAAAAATGGCGCAGGGCGAGGGTTTTCCTCTCAGCGGGCGCGAAGTTGTCTTGCGCGCGCCGCTGACTGAGGATAAGGTGCGCATGTTGAAGGTGGGCGACGTGGTACTGATCAGCGGCGACGTTTACACCGGACGCGACGCGGTGCATGCGTACCTGATGAAAAATCCTCCGCCGGTCGATCTGCATGGCGCGGTGCTCTATCATTGCGGTCCGGTGATGCTGAAAGAAGGCGACGAGTGGACGGTGAAAGCCGCGGGTCCCACGACCAGCATCCGCGAGGAGCCGTATGAGGCGCACGTGATTCGCGAATACGGGGTGCGCGCGGTGATCGGCAAGGGCGGCATGGGCAAAAAGACGCTGGCGGCACTCGAGGAATCGGGCGCGGTTTATCTCAATGGCATCGGCGGCGCCGCGCAATATTACGCGCGATCGATCGAGAAAGTGCTCGGTGTGAACCTGCTGGAGTTTGGGCTGCCGGAGGCGATGTGGCATCTGCGGGTGAATAATTTCGTGGCGATTGTGACCATGGATGCGCACGGCAACAGCTTGCATGCGGACGTGGAGAAGGAGACCGGCGAGCAGTTAGCGGAGTTGCAGTTGAAGTAGAGGAGGCAGGTCGGGCTGCGCTGCTTACTTCGCGGTGTGCGCCGATTCTAATCCGCCTACGGGCGCCGCTGGTTCGATGCGGGTCAGATAAAGCGCGAAGGGCGTGATCTCAAACGGCATCTTCTCCCGCGCGGAGAGCAGCGAGATGGGACGCGTTTTGACCAGCACGATCTGGTTATTCCAGGGATTCACTTTCACGCGCGACCCCAGGGGCAGCGCCGCGATCTGCTCGATTTTGTTTTCCTCAAGCGCGGGCGCGGAGGCGGCGAACGTGGCCAGGCGATTCAGCGCGTCGGAATTCGCGAACTGGTTGCCCAGATTGGCTTGCAGCAGGCGGGGCAGAGTGGACCCGCGGCTCGCCAGCTCCTTTAGGAACAATCCCGCGTTGGCCATCTTCTGATAGGGCGACGCTTTCATGATCTCGATGGTTTTTTGGCCCGCGCTGATCATTTCTTCGGGCGTCCTCTGGAAATGAAATTTCTGTAGCAGCTCCGCGTCGCTGAGCATGGTCTGATTGTTAAACGCGAACTGCGTCTGCGTATGATGGCCGAGCGCGATGTGCGACAGCTCATCGGCGATCACCATGGCGAGACTCGCTTCGTCCGGCAGCACGTCGATCAATCCGCGGCTGATTACGATCGTGTGGCCGATCGAAAAGGTCTCAATCGGAGTGGTCAGCATCACGCGGCAATGCGCTTCGACATTTAAATTGGCGGACACGATCAGATTGTTGACCACGGTGTTCAACACTTCGTCCACCGGTCCGGGCGGAGCCAGCAGGCCCCCTTTTTCCAGGCGCGCGAGTAGATTTTCTTCCGCCTGCCGCTCCCATGAGCGCTGACTTTCAAGGGGCGAAGAGTCTTTGGAGGCTTCCTGATCCTTTACCGCCGTTCCGCTCTCAATCAGAATGCTGGTCAGCTCATCGATTTTGTTCAGAGGCGCGGACGCATAATCCCAGATGCGTGTCTGGGCCTTGAAGCGCGGCATCCCCGCCTTGTTTCCTTCACTAGCGGAACCCTCCTCCTCCACATAAATCTGCGCGGGCACCCACATCGCGTTGCCGACGTTGACGCGCCAGCTGTCGAAGTGGAAATAGCGCTCAGGCGTGGTCCCTTTTTGCGCAAGGGCCGGCACATAGGTGCCGTTGAACCGGACGATCGAATCGTCGTGATCTTCCACCCAGATGCGGCCTACGAATTTTCCCGGTTGCGCGCGATTCCGCGGCTCGACATCGAACACCAGGCAGCGCACGTCGCCTAGAAATTCGCGGCGCACATATTCGAAGTTATAAGTCTGGCGGTTGAAATCCTGCAAATCGATGATCGCCATCTGCGCGAATCCGCGCGGCAGGAACAACAACGGAAGGGTTTTTTGCGAAAAGTGCCAGCCGCTGCTTTTTGGCGCGGGCGCATCGGAACGTTCGATTAGAGTTTCGTAGCCGAGCGAAGCTCCCAGATGGAAGCGGCCCAGGAAATAGTGATCCTTGGTGGGGCGCTCATCGGTGGAAGACTCGGGCGCCTCCTGAATGTAGGTTTCTATGATCGGGGTCCGCTTCTTCGCGGAGTCGAGAAAAGTCTTCTCCCGTTCGACGATGCGGTCGAGCAGACGGTCGACCACCGCATTCGGTGTTTGTCCGAACAGCGGCAAAACCAGCAGATTGGCGATGATAAATTTCTTCATAATGAGAACCCTTCAGTTAGCAAGCTGAAAAACGATATGCACCAGTGCTGTGGAGTCCACCGCAGAGCCATCGCGCATCGCGGGACGGAACCGAATCCCTTGCGCGGCGGCCAGCGCGCTTTCGTCCAGGCCGTAACCGAGGCCGCGCACCATACGCAGGATGTGCAAGTCTCCGGCGACGTTGAATTGCACTTCGAGCAGCACTTCGCCTTCGATGTTTTTCGCCCGTGCCTCCGCCGTGTATGCCGGTTTCGGTTTGGAGAGGATCTCGACCGCGGTCATGCGCGCGGCGGCCGCTGTTTGGCGGGGAGCGGCCGATCCTTTCTCGATTGTGGTGTCTCCGAATGCCGCGCCGGTGATCGTGCGGCGAGGTAGAGTTCCGCTGGCAGAGGAGGAGGCATCGGAGAATGCGCCCTGACCGCCGATTGCAGCTCGCGCCGGTGCTCTTTCCGCGGTATGCGCGGAGTCGAACGATCCCAAATTAGCCGGAGCGCCGCGAGCGGGGCCCGCGGCTGAGGTTTCACTGCTCTCGAAACCGGCGGCTTTCACCACCAGTTTCGGGGCCGGCACGGGCACAACGGGTTTCACTTCGGCAAAGGCCGCGGGCTTGATAACCGGGATGGCAACTGCAAGCGGAACTGTTGCGCGAGGAAGATCCGGCAGCACCGGCTTGGGAATTTCGATGGCGGGGGCTGGCAGTATGCGCAAAGAGGGGCGCTCCACATGGACCGGTGTTGGCGGCAGCGGATGAAAGACGCGAGGCGCTGCTGCGATCATCGGACGCGCGATACGTGTTTCCGGTGACGGCGCGAGCAGGATAAAGTGAGGCGGAACTCGGGGAAAGCTGGAAACGACGCCTGAAAATCGAATGGCGAACAGGAGAACAATGGCCAGCGAATGAGCCGCGACGCTCGCCGCCAGCCAACGCGGCGCTTGCGGTGCGTTCTCCCTAGGAAGAGTGAATTCGAACAAAAGGCCTCTCTAATCGGTCGCCCGGATGGATTCAGGCGAAGAGGACCGTTAAGCAGTCCTCTTAGTAAATCCATCGACTAATTCCGAGAGGTTGAGGCTTAGGATTATCCCGCTAGTTCAGTGAACCTTGAAATGACCCACCAGATAAAAAGGATGCAAACAATGAATATCGATACCAGCAAGGCGATGGTCTTGAGCCTTTCGCCGGTCGAACACTCTGTCGGTAGAACAAAACGGATGGAATAAAACCAGGCCTGCCGGCTCCGGCAGTCATGACAGCGCCGGATTTCGGCGCCGATGCCGCACAGCACCTGTTCGAACGCGCCTCTGCGATGCGACCGGTGAACTCGGAGCGATTCACATTTAGGGCAGTGTTTTTCGGCGGCTAAGGTTCTAGCGGTGATGAGGGTGCCTCCAGGCGAAGATTCCGAATCTCGAGGCGTCCTTGGGTACGCGTGGTTCCGGGATCGCGGCGGTAAAACAGTTTGAGGCTCTTAAGGCCGTCGGCGCGCGGAAGTGTGAAGGACCCCGGTCGCCACTGGGAGCTCGCATCGATCGGCGGCCCTTCGACATTGTCGAGCGCCCAATGGATTCCAGTTGGAGAGGTACGGCCCGTCGTGTAATCGAAGCGCAGCCGGAAAGGGCGCCGGACCAGATAAATAGCCTGTTCGAGCAGCACGCAGGCTTCCGGCTGGGAACCGGACAACGTGAAGGTGAGCTCTGAGGGTCTCCAGGTCTGTGCAATTCCCGGCACCTGCCCCAGCCGCCAGTCGAAACCCAGATTCAACGGGGCGCGAGCCAGATCTCCGTTGGTGAGGATCCGGCCGTCGGATGGCTCGATGGGACTAAATCCGGATGACGCGTTCCACATCTCGATGGCGGAACGAGCGTTACCGGCACGTAGCTGGCGATCGGCCAGATCGATTAGAAGCGGATCGTTCGTGCGTTCCCCGGACATGCCGCGCGCCACTTGCTGAGCCGCGTCCAGCCGCTTTTCGCCGATCAGGAAATCGAGATAGTGTTGACGCAGGCGCCGGGGATCCTGAAAATGGGCGAGCATCCGCGCGGGGTCCGTCTCAAACTGGTCGCACAGGCCGAGCAGAGGCCGGAAATCGTCGTACGTAAGGGCGGCCGAACGGTCCGCCCACTGCCAGAATTGCCGTTGATCCGCTCGCCGGAAATAGAAATTGGCCAGCGTCCATGCGGGGAGAAGCTGATGGTCAACGATGGCTGCTTGCCGCAGCGCTTGCTCGGCGGAGGGCAGATGGCCGTCCCGCTCCTCCAGTAATCCCAGGTCTATCCAAGCCGCGCTCGCTCGCGGATTCACGCCGACCGCGCGTTGATACGCTTCTGTTGCGCGGGCAGGATCCGCCTCTGCCAGCATTTGTTCGAGCTCCGCCGCCGGGGTCGGCCAGGTCCAACCGATGGCCGAAGTGACCGATTCGGGCGTGCCTCGACGGGAAATCGTGTCGGCGACCGCCAGCCGGATGGCCGCCAGGGCTGCGCATCCGAAAAACATTGCCGCCATCAGCCGGGCGATTTTCACAGCGGCTCACCTGCTGACCGGGGAAGAACCTTGTCCCGGTAATTTGCCCGCCGCCGCCAACCCGCCCAGAGTCGCCGCCGCCGCGACTCCTCCGATAATGGCGATGGTGGTCGCCGATAACGCAATCCCGTGCGCCGCCCCGGCTCCAGCCCCTGCGGCTCCGCCTTTCCCGGCTGCTGCGGCACCAGAATTTCCGGCTGCCCCCTTGCCCAGATGTTGAATCGAGGTTACCCGGATGAGCTGCGAAGCGTCGGTAACCGGCGTCGCCGTCGGGTCCATCTGTCCGGTGATTTCGATACGGCTGCCCAGTTCTTTCGACAAGCCCGTCCCGGATAATTCCACCGTCACGTTGGTGGTTTCGTCGGTCAACAGATAATGCTCGCCGACCTTATGTAAGGTCCCGGTCACCTTGGTGAGAGTTTCGACCGTCTGCGGCTCCAGCACGAGCGCATGGCCGGAGGCCAGGTTGGCCACCAGAGTCCCGCGCGAATTGAGCACCCGGAAGGATCCGGTAAGCGCGGCGAGCTCCACGCGCGCACCGCCCCCAAGCGCTACCCGCGCCGATGCGTTCCCGGTTTCCGGCTGGATGATCAGCCCGTGCGCTTCGAGCCGAAACCCCTCCGCTTTTTCGAGGCGTCCCACCCCTTTTTCGAGAATCATGTGGTCGCCATAGAATTTCGCCTTGGAATCGTTGCCGAGCGAGATCCTCGCTCCGCTCGCGAGCTCCATGCGCGGCGCGGCGCTGCTGGTTTCGATCGTCACCCCTTCAAACAGCGTTGCGTTGCCCATGACGGTCGCGTTGTCCAGCCGGAATGCGCCTTTCGCGGCCACTGTCCCAATCACCGGAACCGCCCCAGAAGCCGGCATGATCAGCGCCATCGCCGCGGCCACCACCGATTCAACCCTTTTTAGTTTCAAGAAGCACTCCAATTGGTTAGTGGACCCGCTCCCGCACTTCTCTCAGTCCGGTTTGCTCGGCTGCCAATAATCCTATTAAGATAAATACCCATCCGGAAATCCCGAAACGCGCGAAGGGAAAATCCACCGCTGCGTGCACGAAGCATCCCAAAACACCGAGTCCCCACAGGTTCTGAACCGTCCTCCGAGCGCAGAAAATCGCGAGAACCAACCATATTGAGGCATAAAAGATCCCGCCTTCGGCCGCCCATTCCAGCCAGTCATTGTGCGCATGACCCACCGTCTGCCCCATGTCGAGCGCTGCATAGGCCGGATAGACTGTGGGAAACGTTCCCAATCCGAAACCGCTCCAGGGGCGGGCTGCAATCATTTCCAATGTGGAACGCGAGATGTCCCGCCGGCCTTCGTAGGGATCGAGGGCGGTAAGGCGGCCTGCGAGATGTCCAATGCCAGGCAGAGCCGCGAGGATGATCGTGGCCAGCACGAAGCCCGGGGCCATCCTTCGAACCACCCGCGACCGGCGGCGAATCCACAAAATGACGCACGCCTCGACCATCAGGATCACCGAGCCCGCACGCGACGCCGACGCCAGGCCCGCAGCCACCATCACGGCTGCGAACAAGGTGTAGAGCATGTCTCCACCGGGCTCCCTGAAACCGAACCATAACGCCACGGGCATAGCGAGTTCCAGGAACTGGGCGAAGTTGTTGCGGCTGAGAAAGGATCCCCAGACGTCCGGATACGGAGCATCGAACGTCCAAAGAATCTTTCCCGGCGAGGTAAAATAAGCCAGCACGGAAATCACCGCGACGGCCGTTCCAAACCATGCGAAGGCCCTCAGGAATCGCACGCGCACGTCGCGCGGCTGAAGGGCATGAAAGGCGCACCAGGCGGTCGCCGCCAAAGCTGCCGAGCGCAGCGAGCCCTGGAGCGTCGCATAGCGGTAAACCGTAGACCCCACAAGCAGTTGAAAGAATCCCCAGGCTAACAGCAGGATCAGGGGCCCCCCCGGCATCAGATTCATACCGCGGTTCGGCGCGACCCAGCACCACCCCGCGGCCAAAGCAAAAATGATGACTTCATAGAGGTAGTCGGCTCGCGCATCGCGGAATCCGATGTCCAGTGTCGCGATCATCGCAGCCAGAAATAACACCACACGGGAGTAAGGGTTAATCCGTACGTCGCGGCTAATTATCCGTACCACCAATCCATTGATTGGCTCGGTTGAAAGCCTTAAGCTCATCCGTAGGCCTCTAGTCCTGGTGATAAAGGAAATTCCTCATGAGATTTTTTCCCGTCCTCCTGATGTCCGCCCTCCTGGCCGCCGCAGCGGATCTGCCCGCCGCCCATGAATCGATGGAGCAGACGGCGCGCACCGCTCAGCTCAAGTCCTGGAAAATAAGCCTCGTGCCGCTGGTCGCAAGCCAGGCGCTCGATGCCTCCAGCTCCTATGGAATGAGAGAGCTGAATCCTCTGCTCGCCAGCCCGAATGGAGGTTTTGAAATGAAGGCCGCCGCGATTAAACTCGGCGTTACCGGAGCTTTGGTGGGCGCCGAATACCTGGTGGTTCGGAAATACCCCCGTTCGGCGCGGGTAATTTCGAGGCTGAACTGGACCACCGGCATCGTTACCGCCGGCTTCGCGGTTCACAACTACGCGATCAAATAACTTTACAGGCATTTTAGGCCACGACAACCCGCGCTTTCAGCGTTCGCTTCAGCAGATAAGTGCTGGGATTATAATCCGGTACCAATTCTTTGAGCGAGAGCAGCGCGCTTTCAGCATCGCGAGCTTCCGTCGAGCGGCGAAGTTCTTCGAGGCATCGCCAGAGCGTGTCCTGGCTGGCGCCGCGACCGGTAAAAACCCGTATTTGTGAATGGCTGGTGGGGACGGTATCCTCTTCAAGCCCGCTTAATTCCTCATAAAGCTTTTCCCCCGGGCGGAGTCCCGAGAATTCGATGCGGATATCGACATCCGGGTCGAAGCCGCTGAGTAAGATGAGGTGACGCGCCAAATCCTGAATCCGCACCGGTTCGCCCATGTCCAGTACGAAGATTTCTCCGCCTTGACCCATGGACGCGGACTGCAACACTAATTCCGCTGCTTCCGGGATGGTCATGAAAAACCTGCGGATCTCCGGGTGAGTGACCGTGACGGGTCCGCCCGCGGCAATCTGGCGTTGAAACAGGGGAATTACGCTGCCGCTCGACCCGAGAACATTGCCGAACCGCACGGCGCGAAAGCGGGGACCGGCCGAGCAGCAGATCAATTCGGCCAGGCGTTTGGTCGCGCCCATGACGTTGGTCGAGCGCACCGCTTTATCGGAGCTCACGAGAACAAAGTCTTCGACCCCCGCGGCGACGGCGGCCCGCACCACATTGCGCGTGCCGAACACGTTATTCTCGACCGCTTCAAACAGGTGCGCTTCCATCATGGGCACATGCTTATAGGCGGCGGCGTGATAGACCGCGGCGGGACGATGATCGCGGAAAACTTCATCCATGCGGCGGCGGTTTTGGATGCTGCCGATTTCGGGGTAAAACGCAACCTCCGGAAATTGTTCACGCAGTTCCCGGTCGATTTGATAGAGCGCGGTCTCCGCGTTGTCGAAACCGACTAAGGCGCGGGGTTTGTAGCGGGCGATCTGGCGGCATAGCT
Source organism: Bryobacterales bacterium (assembly GCA_963698105.1). Lineage (GTDB taxonomy): Bacteria > Acidobacteriota > Terriglobia > Bryobacterales > Bryobacteraceae > Palsa-187. The sequence goes on along the minus strand of CAVOPN010000008.1, from coordinate 414,859 downwards.
CGCTGCCGATCGATCCTCCGGCGCCGGTGACCAGAATCACGCGCCCTCCGAGCTTCCGTCCGATCAGATCGCTATCGAGAACCACCGGCTTGCGGCCCAGCAAGTCCTCGAGACGCACGTCGCGGATCTGCTCGACCAGCACCTGGTGATTCATCAGCGCGGCCAGTGCGGGAATGCGCTTGGCTCCGACCGAGGCGGCGCGGCAATGTTCGAGAATCTCTTTGATCCGCGCGCCGGTGGCGTTGGGCAACGCGATCAGGACTTCCGTGACCCGCTGTTTGCGGACCACTTCGGCCAGCGATTCGATTCCTCCCAGGACCCGAGCCCCATTGAGACGCAGATGGCGCTTCTGCGGATCGTCGTCCAGAAATCCGGCGATTTCGTAGCCCAGTTGCGAATTGGCCCGGATTTCAGAGAGCACCGTGACGCCCGCTTTCCCCGCGCCATAAATCAACAGACGCGTGCGGGGACGCTCGGCCGGAGAAGGGGTTTCGAGAATCGCCCGCGCCAGCACCCGTGCCGCGACCATGAAGGTCAGGCACAACAGCAGGTCGACGATGTGAATCGACCGCGGGAAGCCGGAGCCGATGACCAGGCGCAAAACAATCGTCGAGACCACGGACGCCGCGGCGTTTGCCTGGGCGATCCGCACCAAATCCTGAAAGCCCAGATAGCGCCAGGTAAGGTCGCGCAATCCGAATACCCGGAACGTGCAGAACTTCGCGAGCAGCACCAGGGGCAGGGAATGAGCCAGCATGCCGGAGTAAAACGCGTCCAGGGTGAACTCGAAGCGCAGTAAAAACGCGGCGGTGAGGGCGCCCGCGGCGAGCGCCATTTGTGCGGCTTCGGAAATGGCGCGCCGGTTCCTCATGCGTGCGCCGCCGCCCGCTTTAAGCCGGCAGGGTAATCGGTCACGATGGCGAAGGCTCCGGGCGGAGGCCACGGTTCGAGAGGCATTCGGCGCCCGGCGACCGCCTTCAATTGCTCGCCGGCCCCCAAAGAGTCGACCAGCACATGGAGCGTGCGCAGCGCGCGGGCGCGGGAAAAAAGAGCCAGCATGGTGATCCAGACAATCTGCAGATCCCGGAAAAATGTCTGATTTTCGAGATACAGCAGGGCGAGCCGGCTCTTCCAGGGGCGAATGATCTGGTTGTAAAGCAGATCGGGATCGGCCGAGCCGGACAGAATTTCTCCTTCATCGGCGAATACAATCGAGGCCAGGTCGGTGATGCCCGGCCGTGCTTCGAGCATGCACGCTTCGACGATGGTATAGAGGTTCACATCGGCGCGCACCTGCGGGCGGGGACCGACCAGGCTCATGTCTCCCGCGAGGACGTTCACCAGCTGGGGCAGTTCGTCGAGCTTGAATCTCCGCAGAAATTTTCCGATGCGGGTGATGCGGGCGTCGCCCGAGGCAGTCGAATTGACGCCTGATTTCCAGGCGTCGGGAACCATGGTGCGGAACTTCACCATGCGGAAATCGCCTCCTCCACGGGCGACGCGAAGGGCCAGGAAGAAAGGGGATCGCCGGTCATCGAGCCAGATGGCAAGGGCGATGGCGGCGAGCGCGGGCGCGAGGAGAACGAGCGCGATCAGAGCGGTGAGGAAATCGAAGAGTCTCTTCATGAGTTCTGGTCCGGAGCTGATGAACGCCGCTGAACGCCGGTGAACGTGGATAACTTCATGCGGCTGCCTCCTTGGTCTTCAGGCGTAGCGTGCGGTGGACGGCGGCGCGGATTTCTGCGGCTCCCGGATAGTAGGCGGATTCCTCCACACGGCTCGAGGGGGCGGGGCAGTCCGGCAGAGTGACACGGGCTACCGGTTGTTTGAGATCGTGGAAGGCCTCTTCAGAAATGGTTGCCGCGATCTCGGCGGAAGCGCCGGCCGTTCGCCAGCCCGGGTCGGCGACGATGGCGTGGCCGGTTTTGCGAACGCTTTCAAGAACGGTTTCGGAATCCCATGGCGTCAGGCTTCGGAGGTCGATCACCTCTGCGTCGATATTTTCTTCTGTGAGACGCGCGGCGGCGCGGACGCACTCCGCGGCCATCGATGAGATGCCGATGAGGGTGACATCGCGCCCCGTGCGGCGGAGTGCGGCTGAGCCGATGGGGACCCGGTACATTTCCTCCGGGACCGGGTCCGCGGCGGCGTACAGGCAGCGGTCATCTATATAAAGGACGGGGTTGGGATCTTCGAGCGCGGCAATCAGCAGGCCTTTGGCGTCGTAGGCAGTCGAAGGCATCACCACTTTCAAGCCGGGAACATGCATGAACAGGGCGTGCATGGCCTGGGAGTGCTGAGCGCCTTGCTCGCCTCCGCGATTGATGACGGCGCGGATCACCAGAGGTACGGAAATGCGGCCTTGAAACAGATAGCTCCAGTTGGCGGCCTGGTTGACGATGGGATCGATCGCGAGCAGCATGAAATCCATGCGCGGATGAAACACGATGGGACGCATCCCCGCGAGCGCGGCGCCGACGGCGAGGCCGGTGATCGCGTTCTCAGAAACGGGGGAATCCACGACCCGGTCGCGGGAAAACTCGCGGTCCAGGCCTTCGAGACTGGCTCCGGCATACCAGGGACTCCATAATCCCTGCCCGATCACGAAGGCGCGGGGGTCCGACGCCAGGATCTGCGCGTGCGCTTCACGGATGGCTTGGGCGTAATTCAGGATGCGCATGGAGCCTCGGCGAACACGTGCTCGAAGACCCGTTCGGCCGCGGGATCATGCGCGGCGCGGGCGTGTTCGAGCGCGTTCTGAATTTCCTCGGCGATGTCACCCTCATCGGGACGGGCCACGCCCCGCTCGCGAAGCCGCGCTTCGATCCGCGCGATGGGGTCCCGGTCGAGCCATTCCTTTAATTCTCCGCGCCGCTTCACGCCAACATCGATATCGGAACTGGCGCCGACGTGCCCCCTCCAGCGGAACGTCCGGCATTCGAGAAAGGAGGGGCCGTGGCCGCTGCGCGCTCTCTCTACGGCGGCTGTCGTGGCATCAAAAACGGCTTCGACATCGTTGCCGTCGACCCGGCCTCCGGGGACCGAATGAAATTCCCCCGCCCGGTCCATATTGTCCGCGACCCTGCGCTCACTCCAGTGCATATGGCTTGAATAAAGATTGTTCTCGCAGATGAAAATGACCGGCAGCCGGTAAAGAGCTGCAAGATTCATGGATTCATGGACATGCCCTTCCTCGAGGGTTCCATCGCCAAAGAAAGCCACGGCGACCTTGGGTTCGTTCCGTAGTTTGTAGGCCATGGCCGCGCCGGTCGAGAGCGGAACGGTCCCGGCGACGATGGGGACGGTACCTAAAATTCCTTGTTCGGGAGCCAGCAAATGCATGGAGCCGCCGCGGCCTCCGGAGCAGCCGGTAATTTTGCCCAGTATTTCCGCAAACATCGCTTCGAGCGACCCGCCTTTCGCCAGATAGTGGCCGTGAGAGCGATGGCCTCCCCACACGGTGTCCGACGGTTGGAGCGCGGCGCACACTCCGGCGGCGATCGCTTCCTGACCGATATAAAGATGACAGGGGCACCGCGCTTCTCCCGATTCGATCATTTGAGCAACTGCTTCTTCCGCGCGCCGGATCCGAAGCATGGTGGCCCATTGGCGAAGCAGCCAGCGAGTATCGCGTTGGGGATATTGGTTCATCGGTAAAAGTGATGAATGGCGTCGCAGATCTGGTGGACATCGTCGTCTGCCAGCGACATATTCAAAGGAAGCAGTACCATTTGCTCGAACAATTTCTCAGTGAACGGCAGCTTTTCCGTGAACCCGAGCTTATCCCATTGATGAACTGCCTTACCCCCCCACTGGATGATCGTTCCAATTCCGCACGCTTGAAGATGCTCGCGGAGCGCATCCCTCCGCACGGCTTCGATTTCGTAATTTTGGTAAATATCGAAATGATCGGTATCGCCGTCGGGGCCCGGGGGCAGCCGGAGCTCGCCGAGACTTGAAAGACGGGACTTATAAAGACGCGCGATCGCCCGGCGGCGGTCGATAACCGCGTGATACTTTTTGAGCCGCGCGTCCAGAATCGCGGCTTGCAGGTTATCGAGGCGCGAGTTGAGCCCCCAGCTGACGATCTCCCCGTCCGTCCGGCGCCCGTGATCGCGCAGTTCGAGCAGGCGTCCGTGGATGGTATCGTTGCCGGTGACTACCGCTCCTCCATCGCCCAGGCAGCCGAGCACTTTGGCGGGAAAAAAGCTGATGGCGGACGCGGCTCCGAAGGTTCCCGCGCATTGGCCCCGGAATTGAGAGCCCAGAGCCTGGGCGGCGTCCTCGACGATGATCAGCCCGTTGCGGTTGGCGATCGCCTGAAGCGCAGTCATATCGGCGGTGCGCCCGTTGAGTTGAGTGGGCAGGATGGCGCGGGTGCGCGGCGTGATGGCCCGGGCCACCGCCGAAGGGTCGATCAGATGGTCCGGTCCGCATTCGACGGGGACGGGAATCGCTTGCGCGAAATGAATGGCCGCGGCGGTCGCGACCATGGTATGAGAGCTGAAAATCACCTCGTCGCCCTTACGGATGCCCGCGGCGCGCAAAGCGAGGATCAATCCGTCGGTTGCGCTCGCGACCCCGACCGCGTGGCGCGCGCCCAGAAATCGCGCCAGGTTTTCTTCAAATTGGGTAAGATCGCGTTGCAGGATAAACGCGCCGCGGCGCCCCACCTCGCGGACGATCGCGATCAGCATCTCCTCTTCATCCGCGAACAGCCGGGGATAATCAAAAAAAGGAATAGAGCGGCGTTCAGTGGCGATCATGGAATTTTGGTCGCCTCAACGTATAGGGTCCGGTAGCTCGTGAGGTTCATGCCCGGAGCGATGGGCGAGAGTACTCCGGTAGGGTACACGTCCGGCTCGAGCTCGCGCGGGATGCGCTCCAGAGGTCCGTAGAACAGGCGCTTCAGTGGAATGGCTCCGGCGAGGGCGGCCGCCCGTCCGGTTGGTCCCGGCAAACGGTCGGCGAGGCCGGAGCTGGCGGCGAATCCGGCCTTGAAATTCGATGCGAAACCGGCCCGCGCGAGCGTATCGTGCAACTCGACAGCGGTTAAATAGCGGGTATGAAACGGACTGGGATTGAAGCCGGACCATTCCCGGTTGACCGTGGCTAGCAGCAGCATGCCTCCGGGGCGAAGCATGCGGCGCGCTTCGCCGAAGAACACCTCGGCATCGGAGAGATAATAGATGGCCTCGAACAGCAGCACCAGGTCGAGCGAGGAATCGGGAAAGGGCGGATGAAGAGCGTCCATGGGGCGCACCCGGATGTTCTCCCTGGAGGCGTAGGTTTCAAGCGCGACGCGGCAGTTGGCGAGGTCCAGATCGCCGGCTTCGACTGAACGCGCCACGCGCGCGAGCCACCCGAGTCCAAGACCGGCTCCGCAGGCGATCTCGGCGACGTCCTTGCCTTGGGCGAGGCCGGCTGCCCACGCGTAGCGGGTTGAAAGCATGGCCAGTTGGAGGCGGGTTGCGCCTTGATTCGGCTGCTCGGTGATGGTCGAAAAATCAGTTCTCAATGCGGGTTGCATGGGCTCGAATGGTTCCTCGAAGTGCGCGGAGTTTTAGAAAAGCCAGTTGGAAGCAGCCGGCTACGCTGCCGAGTCCGTAGGCGAAGTGGAGGCTCGACAAGGCGATCGGCATCAGCGGGAGATAAGCGAGGCGGCGTTGTTGCACCGCGGTCGCGGCCGCGACCGTCAAACACATAGTGGCGTACAGCGCCAGTAGTAGGACCGACCAGGGGAATGGCAGGATCGCCGAAGCAGCCAGCAGGATCACAAAGGCGAGTGGGATCAGATGCCGGGGGCGAACCGGGATCACGCTGCTGAAGGCGAAGGGCAGCACCGCCCAAATCCCATTCGAGAAATTATGGAGCCAGAAAGACTTGAAGTCCGCGCGCGCGTAGTAATCGCAGACGATCTGCGGGTCCAGCAGAATTTTTCCGCCGGCGCGGGCGATCCGCAGATTGAACTCCAGGTCCTGGCTGCGGGTAAGCCGCTCATTGAAGCCGCCGATGCGCGCGAATAGCTCGCGTTTCCAGCAGCCCCCGAAAACAGTGTCGGCCAGGCGCGGGCCGGATTCACCCGCGAGGGTACGGAAGCCGGAGTTGCCTACCCCGAAGCGGCTTCCGAGGACGGCGGCAATCGGGCCTGAGAACGGCCCCTGGGATCTGGCGACGGTGCGAATGGATCCTCCCACGTTGTCGGCGCCCGAGGACTCGAGCAGATCGACCAGGCGGCGGAGATAATCCGGAGGCATGACGGCGTGGGCGTCGAAGCGGACAATAATTTCGCCTCGTGAAACGTCGATGGCACGGTTAAGAGCGACGGGCGTGATCCGCTCGGCATTATCGATCACCAGGAGGCGCGGCTCGCGCGCGGCGAGTGCCTGAAGAATCCGGCGAGTGCCGTCGCCGCTCCCCCCGTCCGAGACAATCACTTCCATGCGGGCTTCCGGATAATCGTTCCCGAGAATCGAAGCCAGCGAGCGCTCGATAAAGCGGACTTCATTGAAGCAGGGAACAATGACGGACAGGAATGGTTTCATCGCGCCTCCGTTATGGTCCAGCCCGTGCGCACGTCCCAGGAGAGCCGCGGTTTGGCGGCCTTAGCCGGGCGGCAGGCGAAGGCCAAGGTGATCATGGGGATCATGAGGCCTTCGACCAGGAATCCTTTATATCCTTCCGGGCCGGCGCGGATAAGAGGAGGCAGGCAGGCCACAAAAAGCCAGGGCGAGACGGCCGCGAACAGACGGAAGACCAGCCCCGATTTCGGAACGATTCTCTGGTGCACGTTGGAGCAATAGGCCCATACCAGGCCCATCACGATGGCTCCAATGGCCACGCCCGTGTAACCGAAATTCAGATACCAGCCGGTGGCGTGGTGGATTGAATAGCCCTGGTTCTGAATCGCCCCGACACTGTCGGCGTAGTAGTTGTAAATGTCGGCCGGACGGTCCGGCCACAGCACGCGCGGGATGGCCGAACAGGCCAGCGAATAGAGACTGTAGCCGAAGCGCGGCTCGGCGCCGGTCGAAAGGACACCGTACAGCGAAAAATGCGCAGCGTAGGCTTCGTTGCTGGAGGTGACGAAGGATGCCACTTCGGTGACCTCGTCGATGCGCTGATTGACCACTTCCCGCATTTCCGAGAGCGGCGTACCGCGGAAAAAGTCGATGGCGTAAAGGAACCACATCCCTCCCATCAGCAGTACACCGGCCTTAAAGAAGCTGGGACGGCGCACCGAGGCGAGATAGCACAGCAGCCCCGCGATTAACGACTCGAAAACCTCGTTCTTATTGCCCAGCACGAACGTGAACGCGCCCATGCCGATAAACAGCGCCAGGTACGCGGGCCAGGTGTAGCGGCGGACGACACTTACGAAAAAGCGCGAACGGTCCCCGGCAAGCAGCGTTGCAAATCCGATGGCGGGAGGCAGCAGCGCAACCCGGTTCAGCACCTGGTGAAGCGTGAACAACTCGCCGGTCTGCTGGCGGGTGTAAACATAGGCCGAGGTGTTCAGCGCCCAAGCCTCGCTCAGCTTGTCGTTGATGATGTACAGACTCGCGAGCGCGGCCACCACCGCGATGATCAAAATCGGCTCGTGACGCATGACCAGACGCGGAATCTCCACCCCGCGGTCGCGCCGCAAGGTCAGCAGCAAAGTGATCTGCACCAAAATGATGAAGCCGGAGTAGAGCGCGAGCGTCAGCATGTAATCGCCGTCGAGCGAAACCGGGAACAGCTTATATTCCAGATAATGGTAGTTTTTTCCGGAAAACCCTCCGGTTTTGTCGATCACGATGTACCAGGCTCCGTAGAGGGTCCAGTAATAGAGCGCGCCCATGCCCACCAGGATTCCGACGTCCTTGCGTTTCCGGTACAAAGCAAGGGTGAGGACGGCGATTACCGCCGTGGCCACGCCCAGCAGGGAAAAGAACTCCATCAGCCGGCCGCCAATTCGCGATAGATTTTTTTGAGGCTTCGCGCGATGGTTTTCGACGAGAACTCATCCACTTTGAGGCGGCCGTTGCTGCGTTTGGGCGGCTCGACGATCGCGGCCAGAGCGAAACCCAGCGCCGCGGCGTCTGAGGACGCAAGCGTCGAGTGCCGCACGCCCTCCAAACGCTCCGCGATATCGCCGACCGCGACGCTGACAATCGGGAGGTCGCAGGCGAGCGCCTCCTGCACCACCGTGGGCGAACCCTCCGAGACACTGGTCACGAGCAGACAGTCGGCGGCGTTCATCAGGTCCGGAAGCAAGCCGGGCTCGACACTCCCGTCGAGCACTTCGAGACGCAGCGACGGCACCTGCCGACGGGCCCTCTCGACGGCCTCCATCGCCAGATCGAGCCGCTTGACGAGAACGTCGCGGCCGGCGTTGAACAGCGCCACCCGCTCCAGGTCCGTCCATCCCAGGCGGTGGCGGGCGAGCGCGCGCGGCTGCGGACAAAACACCGCGGAGTCGACGCCGCTCGGAAGAACGGTCACCGCGCCGCGCTTCCACCACAGGCGCTTCCGCAGCTGGCGGCTGACGCAGATAATTCGTTGGGCCCTGAGCGCCGCCAGCTGCGAGAAGAAGCGGCCGAACGCCGCACGCACTTTGGCCTTTGGGCAATAGGACCGGGGCGCGGGGTTGAGGTCGCTGCCGCGATAGGTGATGACCAGCGGCAGCGATCCCGTTCCCAAGGCCGAGAACAAAGCCGTCACCGTGCCAAAATGCGCGTGAATCACCGCCGGCCGCAGCCGCGCGAGCTCCGCGCGAAAACGCCTGAATTCGAGCAGCACCCGGCGCGGCGAGGTGCGGGAAGCCAGATAAAAAAGTTCCACTTCCACACCCTCGGCCACCATGCTTTGCGCCTGCCTGCGGACGAAGATCATGGAGCTGCCCTGGCCGTCGCCGGGAACCACAAACAACACGCGCGGACTCTTTTCGAACGGCTCGGAATCGAGGCGCGGCGCGGGGGCGGTCATCGGAAGGACACCTCGCGCACCGCCGGCAGGGCCGCGAACACCGCCAGGCGAACCATCTTCGCCCACGCGAGTCCGCTCCCCGGATGAGATCGCAGCAGGCGCGAATAGGCTCGTCGCGCGCCCGCAAAATCGCCGGCCAGCATCACGTGGTCGGCTTGCTTCAGCGCGGCGCGGAGGGCCTCGGAATCCGTCTCCTCGGCCGCGGCGAGCGCCGCCCCGACGTCCTCGATTTCCCCTCGCCGCCGCGCGTCCGCCAGAATCCGCGCGGCCCGGTGCGCCCGCGCCTGTTCGGACGCTTTCGCGGCGCTGACCGACCCATTGGTATAGCGGTAGTGATAAAGGACAGTGTCCAGATTCGCCGCTCCGCCCGCTTCTGAGAGCCGCCAGAAGAAATCATAATCCTGGGAACACGGAAATTCCTCGCGGTAGCCTCCGATCCGGAGCGCCAGTTCGCGGGGAAACATGGTCGAGCCGTGTACGAATGGATTGCCGTCTGCGAAGGCCTGCGAAATTTCGGGTGTGGTGCGAGGCAGACGCACACGCCACAAAGATCGGCCGTCGGCGCGATGCAGTTGCGCGTCTGTTCCGCTCAGCGCCAAACCGGCGTTCGCACGAAGATGCTCAATTTGCTGGCGGAGGCGATCGGGCTCGCTCCAATCGTCCGCGTCCTGGCGGGCGATGAATTCCGCGCGCGCGAGTAACAGGCCGCGATTGAGGCTGGGCGTCAATCCGCGATGCGGCCCGTCGAAAATTCGCAGTCGCGCGTCGCGCGAAGCCCAGCCCTCGAGACAGATGTTTGTGGCGCGGAGCCGGCTCCCGTCATTGAGAATCAGAAATTCAAAATCGCGAAAAGTCTGTGCCAGAATCGATTCAATCGCGATGTCAAGCAGTTCGGGCGGCGTGTCGTACACCGGCATCACCACGCTGATCGAGGGCGTTACCACGAAGCCCTCCAGTCCCGCGCCCATAACGCGAAGGCCACCATGGTCCATAGCTTCTGCCCTTGGAGACGCTGCTGCCGGGCCCGATCGAGCAGAGGACACGGGAAAACCTCCCGCGCGAGCTCCCGCAAAGGTCCGGCCAGCCAGGCCCCGATCGGTGCGCCGAATCCCTGTTTCGGTCTGCCGAGCACGTCCGGGGGCAGGTCTTTTTGATAGGCGGCCCGCAGCAGAACTTTCTTTTCGCGCCCCTGAACCAGATCCCCGGGAGGCAGAGATTGCGCCCATTCGAGCAGGCGGTGATCGAGAAACGGAGCGCGTCCTTCGATCGCATTCCCGGCCAGGGCAATATCCATTTTGTAGGTAAGGTTATTGGGCAGATAGAGCTGGCGGTCCAACCACATGGCGCGTTTCAAAGCGGTGCCGGCGGGCGCCTGGTACGCTTCTCGGCGGAGCAGCCAGGAAAGCGAATTTCCTGAAAAACTGCCGTTCAAAAGACGTGCCCGGTCGCGCTGCCCGAAGGTAGTTTTGGACTCTACATAGACGTTGGTCGCGCCATCGGCGAGTCCCACCGCGGCGGCTGTGGCCTTGAGCGCTTGTTTGGCGGCGATGTGTTCATAATGCCGATAGCCTCCGAACGCTTCGTCGCCTCCATCGCCGTTCAAAACCACTTTGTAGCGGCCCTTCAGGGCCCGGCCCAGGGCGAAAGAAGGAATGGCGGAGCTGTCGGCAAAAGGCTCGTCATAATGCCATAAAAGCTCGTGAAAATCCGCCGCGGCTTGGGTTGCATCGATCTTGAGCGCCTGGTGCGGGAGGCCCAGATGCGCGCTCACTCGGAGGGCATGCGCGAGGTCCGGATGACCCGCGCCGAAATCCGCCGTGAAGGCGTCCAGTCGCGCTCCCCGGCGGACGCATTCGGCGGCGATCACCGAGGAATCGACGCCCCCGCTCAGAAAAATAGCCACCGGCACGTCCGCGCGCAGGCGAAGGCCGACGGCATCGGCAACCATGGTCCGCAGGCGTTCGACGCGCTCCTCACGGGACGTTTCCGGAGCCGGGGCGCAGAGTTCAGGATTCCACCAGCGGCGGATCTCCGCTTGACCGTCTTTGAACCGCAGCAGGTGGCCGGGCTCCAGTTTCCGGCAGCCGCGAAAAATGGCCAGCGGCGCGGGCACGTAGCCGAGCGCCAGATACGCGTCCATCGCTTGAGAATCGAGCAGCCGTCCGTGAAAAGGCGCCAGCGCTTTCAGCTCGCTCGAAAACGCGAAGGTCTGCCCGTGATGAAAGTAAACCAGGGGCTTTTCCCCCACTCGGTCCCGCGCGAGCGTAAGCTCCTGCTCGCGAGCGTCCCATAAGGCGAACGCAAACATGCCATTGGCGCGGCCCAGCGCTGTCTCGACCCCCCACTCCGAGCAGGCGCGCAGCAGCACCTCGGTGTCGGTGTGCGATGCGAAGGAACCGTGCAGCTGCTTGCGCAGCTCCACGTAATTGAAGATCTCTCCATTGAGGACGATGGTCCAGCGGCCGTCTTCAGACGTCATCGGCTGCCGCCCGGCGGAGCTCAAATCGAGAATCGCCAAACGCCGATGACCCAGAGCGATCCCTTCGCTTGAAAAAAATCCCTCCCCGTCCGGCCCCCGGTGACGCTGCGCCTCCACCATGCCGCGCACCCTCTCGGCCCCGTTTCGATCTCCCATCACTCCAGCGATTCCGCACATATTAAAGAGGGCTCACGCTTTGGCGCCGGTCCCGGAACTCCGGTTCGCGCCCCGCACACAATCTGTGAACGATGGAGTCGCCGGCGCGTCCCACCCAGGCGGGCGTCCGGAGACCTGTGTGATCGATCAATCCATGCCACGCCGCCGAAGCTGCCTCGGCATGACCGCTTCGGAGTCGGGCGCGCAGCGTCAGCGCGAGCCGCGCTCGAACGTTGGCCCTCCACAGAGTTCTCCAGAAGGTGCGGCGCGGCCCCGTGAACTGGCGCGCGATCGCGCCGTCGACAATTTCGAAAACTTCCCTTTGCAAATGAGCGCTCCCCAGCCGGTTGCTCCAGTTTCCGGGATGCCTTCGATTGATGACTCCGTGCCTGGCGAGCGACGCTACCGGGAACCGTTCGACCGCGCGTATAAACCAGTCCGTATCTGAGAATTGATACGCCGCGTTAAACGGCCCCACCTGCTGCCAGACGGCGCGCCGCATGACCATGGTCGAAGGATGGAAAGGCCAGTCGTAATAGCGGATCAGGTAGGGAATCAGGCCGCCCTTTCCGAGCACCGCTGCCGGGCGCAAAGGACGGGCCTCCTGCCGCTCGCCATTCCCGGTTTCGAAGGAATCGAAAAAACCCGAATGCACCAGTCCGATTTCAGGATGAGCGTCGAGATAAGCCGCCGATGCTTCGAGATGTCCCGGAAGAAAGCGATCGTCATCGGAGCACCATGCAATGAGCTCGCCGCGAGTCGCTTCGATGGCCGCGTTCCAGTTGGCGACGCCTCCGGAATTGCGCGTTTGCCGGATCAGGCGAACACCTAGCTTACGGATCACCGAAACCGTGTCATCGGTCGACGCATCGTCGGACACCACGATTTCAAGCGGCGTCCGCGATTGCCGGAGGGCCGCGAGCACCGCCTCCCGCACCATAGCGGAGCGGTTGTAGGTAGCGATGGCAACCGAAATGGTCATGCCGCCTGCCTTCGCAGATAGAGCGCAAATCCGGTTGAGAATGCACCCGCGAGAACCATCCAAAACGCGCTCTTGACCGGATCGACGGTGCTATCGGACCAGCAATGCGCGGACGCTCCCACCACGAGCGCCAGGCCGGTGAGCCACAGCAACAGGCCATCCACGCCAAAGCGGAATCCGTGCCGGACCCGCGCGTACCCGCAGCAGAACGCGAAGTAAACAGCATAGGAGAGCAGAAATCCGATGGCCGCTCCCTCCGCCGGCTTGACGATCCGCCCCAGAAACATGGCCGAGCCGAAAAATACCGCGTGGGCCGCCAGATCGGACCCCAAAAACACACCCACTTCGCGGGTCGCGAGCAGAGGCGTTGCCAGCACCCACGAGCTGATCTTCAAATAGTCCCCGGCCAGAGTCCAGCGCAGGAAACCCGGCGAGGATACAAATTGAGCGGAGTAAAGCATATGGATGACCAGCGGTTTTAAGCAAGCGAGACCGACAATGATGGGCACCGCGCCAAGCGTCGACGCCATCAGCATGTGGCGGATCTGCCTCCCCCTTTCGCCGGCCGTCCGGGCCGCGGCGAGCGCGGGCAGATAGTACACCTGAATCGAGCCCAGCAGCAGCGTGACCTGACTCATACTGATATTCCACGCGGCGTCGAACTGTCCGGTCATGGCCAGTCCCTGATGGCTGGTAATCGATGCGCGCACCGCCAGCAGCACCGTGGTCGCGGCCAGTCCGCTCGCGAGCATGGCTCCGGAAATCGCCAGGAATCCGCGCGCCGCGGAAACGCTCCACCAGCGGCCCGCTCCGAGAAACCATTCGCTGACTTGATCGCGCCTGCTAAAGAGGGCAAGGGCCGCCGCGCCCGCCGCCGCAGCCGCTGGAATCGCCAGCAATAACTCCAGCGCCTGCGGATGTCTTCCGCGTACTGCGACCGCCACGGGCCACGCCGCGAGCGCCGCTACCAGAGGCGACGCAACTTGCAGCACCGCGAGCTTCCCGATCTCCCGCAACGCATTGAGGATCGCCGTCAGAAATACAAAAATGCTCAGCAGCGCGGCCGTGAGGGCGACCCATGCCAGCAGCGCGAAGCTCGACTCGGGCAGCCTGCTCGAGCGGGCGACCTGCGCGGGCGCCATCAACAGCACCGCGGCCACCGCCACGGTTCCGCCGCTGAACAACAGCATCACGGTGCGTACGAATTCGCGCCGCTCGACGCCTTCAAACGCGCTGGCTCCCTGCACGAGTGCCGTTTTGCCATTGGCCGTCGCAGCCGTAAGCGCTGCATCCCGTAGCTGCTGCAAAGTCGCGAGCAGTGCAAGCGACCCCGGACCCAGCATGGCGGCGACGATTTTCGTTCCCAGCGCACCCAACAGCCCGCTCACGATCGAAGCTCCTCCGGTCTTCCCCATAGCCGCGACCATCGGACCCCATAGAGGAGCCTCGACTCGCGCCGGCTGGACTGCGGTGGTCATTGGGCCACGCTCGCCTGATACTCGTCGAAATCGCGAATATAATCCGCTTCCCGGTACACCTCCGACGCCAGCACCAGCAGCACCGCGTCGAGCGAGTATTTGTACTGCGTGGTCCATATCATCGGCGGCACGTGCAAAGCGCACTCCGGACGATCGAGGACGATCTCCTCGCTGCGTTTTCCGTCAAAGAGCCGCACCGCGCAGCTGCCATGCACCGCCACCAGATATTGATGGAGGGTCCGGTGCGCATGTTCTCCGCGGATTTCCCGGCTGGGAACCCCGAAGACCAGGAAGTAGCGCGACACCGGAAAGGGCAGGGACTGGTTCAGCTCGGCGAAGGAAAGCTCGCCTCGATGATCGGCGATCCGGGGAAGATGATAGAGCATCGCTCCGCCGACCAGAGGCGAAGTCTTCTGCTCGCGGACCGCCTGGACGAGCGCATCCTCATAATCCATGTAGCCGGTCACATAACCCGGATTTCCGATGACGATCGCGCGCGCCGGAACGTCGCGGGTCACCACCGCTCCCGCGCCGATCATGGCCTCGGATCCGATGGTGATGCCGGGCAGAATAGTGGCGTTCGCGCCGATCGACGCGCCCTGCCGCACGCGCGTCCGCGCATAGGAGGCAGGCTGCCGGCCGCTGCGCGGCAGGGGATCGTTGGTAAAGGTGGCATTCGGACCCACGAAAACGTCGTCTTCGAGCGTCACCCCATCCCACAGCTGGACCCCGCATTTGACCGTCACCCGGTCCCCGATCTGTGCGCCCCCTTCGATAAACGTGTGGTCGCAGATATTGCAATCGGCGCCGATCTTCGCTCCCTGGAGCACGTGCGCGAAGGCCCAGATGCGCGTCCGGGGTCCGATGGCATCGGTCTCGACGCGCGCGTCAGGATGCGTGAAGTGCGGTGCGGAATTTTCGCGAATCGTCCGCGTGGCGCGGCCGGTGCTCATACAGCTCCTCCTTGTGGTACGCCAGAAACCACTCCGCGAATCTGCGAACTCCGTCCTCAAGCGTCGTCGAAGGCCGAAACCCGGTGGCGCGTTCGAGCGCCGATACGTCGGCATGCGTGCGAACCACATCGCCCGGCTCAAGCGGCCGGAAGCATTTCCGCGTCCGTCTCCCCAAAGCGCCCTCGAGCGTATGCACGAACTCCATCAGCCCCACCGGCGCGCTGCCCCCGATGTTAAAAAGACGATAGCCGTCCGGAGCCTGGCGGGCCAGCCTCGCCACCCCCTCGACGATGTCGTCGATATAAGTGAAGTCGCGCTCCATGCGGCCGTAGTTAAAAATGTCGATGGTCTCCCCGCGCTCGATTGCCCACGCGAATTTATAGGGAGCCATATCCGGCCGCCCCCACGGTCCGTAGACCGTAAAAAAACGCAGCCCGGTCATCGGAATGTGGAACAGATGCGCATAGGAATGAGCCATCAGCTCATTGGCCTTTTTGGTCGCGGCGTACAGCGAAACCGGACGATCCACAGGATCTTCAATCGCGAACGGAAGCTTCGAATTGCCTCCATATACGGAGCTGGACGACGCATAGATCAGATGCGCGATCCGCGCCCGCCGGCACCCTTCGAGGACATTCAAAAATCCGCTGATGTTCGAATCGATGTACTCGTGCGGACGCTCAATTGAATGCCGCACGCCGGCCTGCGCCGCCAGATGGATGACCAGTGAGAATTCCTCGCGCTCGAACAAAGCCTCCATCCCTGCCCGGTCCGCGATGTCGAGGTGCGCAAACTCAAAGCCGGGATGTTCCAGCCGCGCGAGCCGCGCCTGCTTCAGCCGCGGATCGTAATAGCCGTTCAGATTATCGATGCCCAGTACCCGCGCGCCATCGCCGAGCATTCTCGCGGCAACGTGAAAGCCGATGAATCCCGCCGCGCCCGTGACCAGGATTCTCATGATTGCCTGATTCTCACGTGCGCGCCTCTTCCTTAGGCGCGTAATAGGAGCGATAGTAGCCGTAATAGTAGTAGCTGTCGCTCAACTCCTTGTGGACCTCATTGAGCACCAGTCCCACCACTTTCGCGCGCAGCCGGTTCAAAGTCGCGAGCACGCTGGCCACGGCTTTGCGGCTGGTCTGGCCCGCGCGCGCCACCACGATCACTCCGTCGACCGCCGTCGCCATTTGCAAAGGCTCGGCGAATCCCAAAAGAGGTGGCGCGTCGAGCACCACCAGGTCGTAATCCGACGACGCCTCTTCGAGCAGTTCGACCAACCCCCTGCCGATCAGATCCGACGCCCTGCGCGAAGGCGGACCGGCCGCCAGAATATGAAGTTCCTCCAGTCCCTCCACCTTCACGATCGCTTCGCGCCACGGAATTTCCCCCAGCAGCACGTTGGACAAGCCCACCACGCTCGGAAGGTTGAAGTTGCGATGGACGCTCGGCCGCCGCAGATCGCCGTCGATCAGTAAAGTCCTCTTGCCCTGCTCGGCATGCGCGGTCGCCAGGTTCGCGGCCGTGGTGGTTTTCCCTTCGCCCGGCGCTGCGCTGGTAATCAGCAGGGACCGGTACTGATGGTCGAAGCTTCCCAGCAGAATCGAGTTCCTGAGCGTCCGGATCGACTCGTGAAATCCCGACATATCCTGCTCGCCCTCGATGGCCATTCCATTTTTGAAGCCGGCTTTGAAATTCGGCGAACTCGCGGAGTGCCGATTCTTCATCAAAGGCAGGCTGCCGATCACTTCCGTGCGCAGCGTCCTTGATACCTGTTCCGGATCGCGGATGGTCTTGTCGAGCAGGTCGCTCAACACCGCCGCCCCGATCGCGATCAGCGCCGAAAATAGCAGCGCCAGCAGCGCGTTCAGCTTGATGTCGGGAAATACCGCCTTCAGAGCCGGACGCGCCGGATCGGCGATCCGTATCGCGCTATTTTGAAACCCCGCATTAATCCCCGCTTCCTTGATTTTTCGGACCAGCTCCTCATAAAGATGCTTGTCCGCGTCCGCCTCCCGCTTGAGCGCCTGATATTCAAAGGACCGCGCGTTCATATGGTCGAAATCCGCCTTCGCATCGGCCACCGCCTGCTTCACCGACGCCTCCCGGCGCTGACTCTCCTCGAACTCAATCTCGACCCTCTGCGCCACATCCTTGCTCGCGGCTTCGATCGCCGATTCCACTTCGAGCAGCTTCGCCTCGGCCTTCTTATACTCCGGATGATTCGCGCCAAAGTGCGTCTTCACCTCCACGAAATGCTCCCGCGCTTCGTTCAGATGCTCGACCAATCGCCTTAAGCCGTCGCCCTGCGCCGCCGCGAGCGCCGCCTCCATCGACCCTCCCTTCACCGAATCGTTGGCTGCCTCTTTTTTCAACCGCTCGCCCTGCGCGTTGGTATATTCGGTGTTCAGCTGCAACAGGCGAGCCGACAGAATATTGGTCTTTTCCTCCGGATTGATGACGTTCAGGACACGCTCGAATCCCAACAGCGCCTCGCTCGACCGTTCCATTTTGGCGCGCAGTTCGTCGATCTGCTTCTCCATGAAGGTAGCCATCGACGCCGAGCTGCGGATGCGAATGTTGTAGGTATGTTCCAGATACGACTGCGCGATGGCATTGGCCGCGTCGGCCGCCAGCTGCGGATCGTCCGAACGATAGCTGATCAACAGCAGATACGTGTTCGGTGGCCGCGTCACCTTCAATCGCTTCAAAGACACCGGAGCGTCTGCCGCCCGCGCGAGCGTCGACGTCGTTTCAGGCTGATGCTCCAGCTCCCGCAGCTTGAACCGCTGGTCGACCGGCCGCAGCACTGAATCGGACTGGACCAGCTTGATCTGCGTCGCCAGGTATTGATCGGAATCGTTCAGCACCATGCGCGCCGAATCCTGGCCCACCACCCCCGCCGGCGTCTGCCGGTCTACATCCACCGTCGCCGTCGATTCATAAATCGGCGTCAACCGGGAAGAAATGATCACCGTGGCGATCACCGCCGCCGTAATAAATCCTCCGATGCGCCAGCGATACCGTTTCAGAATCCACAGGTACTGCGAAAGAGGCAGCTTGCCTTCCTCCGGCTCCTGCTCGGCTGGCTGATAAACCGGCGGAGCGTACGCCGGCACCCGTCCCATCTCCACCAACATCGGCAACCGCTCCTGCTCCTGCATGGATCTCCTTAAGACTACGGATGGCTGTAAACCAGGATTCCCGACGCCGTCGAAGACGCGAATCCAATGGCGCGATCGATGGTCATCATCGTTAATCGAGCGCTTCGGTTGTCCGGAATATATAAAATGTCATTCGCCGACAGAGCAACATCCGGCAGCTTGCGGTCCAGGATTTTTCTGAGATCAATCGGCACTTCCTGCTGCGCCATGGGCGACGCCGCATCGCCGTGCCGGTAAATGAACGCCTGCTTCGTCGCGTAAGGCATCAGTCCCTCGGCCATCGCCAGAGCTTTCAGCAGCGTCAGTCCGAATCCGTCTTCGATTTTGAAGGCCCCCGGATGCTTAACGTTACCGACCACGAAAATCCGCCCGATCTGCGGCACCCGAACCTCTTCGCCGCCTTCGAGCGTCACGTTCAAACTGGGATCCGCCGCATCGATCAGTCCCTTCACCGGAATTCTTTCCACCCTCGGCACCCCTCCCGCAACCAGAGGCGGCCTGGTGACCAGAATTTCCGTCCCCGCTTCACCTGAAAGACCTTGCGCGCGCGTCAAAGCCTCCAGCAGAGTGGTTTGTCCCAGCGCCTGAAACGTCAGCGGCACCTTCACCGCGCCCGCCACGCTGATCGGACGGCTGTGATATTCCGCGATCGTCACGGTGACCACCGGCTCCACCAGGATCTTCTCCGCATCGAGCGCGTCCGCGATCTTTTCCTCCAGATCCGACGGCATCAGTCCCTTGGCTTCTATCTTTTGCTTCAACATGGGCAGCCGCAGAAATCCTTCGGCGCTCACCCGCACGGTCCTGGTAAGTTCCGGAGCCCCATAAACCGAAATGGATAAAAGATCGTTGGCCCCGATCTTCTGCGCGGGAAGATTCCCCACCTCGGGCGTAGCCTGTAGCAGAAGGGAGATTAGAAAGGGTAAAGCATGCACGAAACGTTGTGCGAAACCGGATGGATTCGTCTCACATGGATATAACCCCATGCGTCAGCATGGGGATTTTTAGCGCCAAATCTGATACCACTTGCGCCGCCCGGAAATACCGCCCACTTCGACCGGTTCTAAGGAGTCCCCTGTAAGCGTAGCCTTAGGGTTGGTAACGCACAGCGCCTCCGCCCACTCCTCGCCGTATTTGTCCTTCATCCATGCATACGCCAGATCCAGCCGCGGCGGACGATGCTCGCAATCGTGGGCGTCGCTCGCCACAAAATGCACCAGCCGGCGGTCCAGCAGAGTGCGCGAAAATTCCACCGCGCGCCGCCCGAAATCCCCCAGCAGGCTCTGCCCGGTCACCTGGACCAAAGCGCCCTCGGCCACCCACTTCTCGATCTCCTGCACCCTCTGCCGCAGCAGGCCGTTGCGCTCCGGATGAGTAATGACCGGAGTCATCCCGGCTTCCTCCAGGCGCGAGAAAATCTCCGGAGTGTTGTTGAAAATCAGCAGGTCCGAAAACTCCACCATCAGGTAGCGCTGCTGATTAATGGTGTACTTCCTGGGGTTCGCGATCGCGTCCTGGATATTCTCATAGCTGAGATGAAAATCGCAGCCCGAATGCAGGCGCAGCACGTGGTCCGCCGCCGCCTCCACCTCTGCCAGGCGTTCCTGGACCACCTGTGGATCGAACCGGAAATTCGGATTGGCGTGCGGAGTGGCCACCAGGTCGGTGGTGCCGTGTTCGGCCGCCATGCGCACCATGGCTACCGAATCTTCGATGGTCCGCGCTCCGTCGTCCAGCCCGTACAGCACGTGACTGTGAATGTCGATCAACCTTCGATTTTAGCAGCGCCCGGGTTTATTGCCCGCCGGAACCGGCAGAACCGGCGATCTTGACCAGCTCAATACGCCGGTTCTTCAGCCGGCCGGCCTCCGTCGTATTGTCCCCCACCGGCCGCGTGTCTCCCATCCCTTTGGGCTCCAGGCGAGCCCGCTTGATCCCGTTCGCCGCCAGCCAGTTCAGCACTGACGACGCGCGAAAGAACGATAAGTTCAGGTTCGCCGTCTTCGATCCCACGTTGTCGGTGTGCCCCTCGATCTGCAGCCGCCAACCGGGATGATCTTTCATCAACTGGACCACTTCATCGAGGATGGTCGTCGAGCTGGGCACCAGTTCCGCCCGGCCCGGCACGAAGCGGATTCCGTTCACCGGCACGTGCCCGTAGCGTTCCAGCATCTCCGCCATGGAATCGGCATCGATGGCGGAGTCGAAATCCGGTCCCACCGCGTCGATCTCCGTAACCGTATAAAACCGCGAAGCCGCTTCCACCGTGATCCACAGGTCGTCGCGATGCGCCGTCAGCGACGCCTCCACGTCCGAAAACCGGTAGGGAACATCGAACCCCGCGGCTCTCAGCGCCGCCTCCGCCTTGTCCACGATCGATCCCGGGGTCGTGCCCATCCAGCATTCGTACATCACCGCCCGGCTGTTTCCGTCCATCGCCGCGCTCACCGCGTCGCCCCGCTCGTCTTCTCCCACCGGAATGTCGCGGTGATCGGACTCTTTCTTCTCGCAATTGTCGATCCGGCACGCCGCGATTTTAGGGAAAAATTTGGAGTCCACGCATCCCGGCTGATCCGGAGCCAGCTTCGCCAGCGGAGTAAGACCCTGTGCGGACAGAATTTGCCCGGTCACAATTGAAAACAGGAATACTAAGAAACGTTTGAACTCGCGATTCATCCTACCAGAATGATCGGCGGGTGCCTCATCCGCCAATAGAGTACATCGGCCTCGGAGGCGCTACGAATTGCGTGGAATTGATCTCATGCCCCAGCCACTTGCCGCGCACGCACCCGGCCATGGCCCGGGCGATCTCTTCCTCGCTCGCATTCCCGCGAAGCAGCGCCCGGATATCGGTCTCCTCCACCGCGAATAGGCAGTACCGCATATGCCCATCGGCGGTAATCCGCAGCCGGTTGCAGTTCAGGCAGAACGGCCGGCTCACCGACGCGATAAATCCCACGCGTCCAACCCCGTCCGCGAACCGGTACTCCGTCGCCGGAGCCCTCGGGTCCCCATCCGGAATCTCTTCGAGCGGCCCGATCTCTTTTTCCAAAATCGCGATCATGTCGTCCGCCAGCAGCACCCGGCTTCGATCCCACAGGCCCTGCGCATCGAGCGGCATAAACTCGATGTACCGGATCTCGATCCCCCGCTCGCGCCCGAACCGGGCCATGGGAGCGATATCCGGCTCGATCAGGTTCTTCACCGCGACCACGTTGATCTTGATCGGCCCGTAGCCCAGCCTCCGGCAGGTCTCAATCCCCTCGATCACGCGCTCGAAATCGTCTCTCCGCGTAATCTTCTGGAACCGCTCCCGGTCGAGCGTGTCCAGATGCACGTTGATGCGCCTGAGCCCCGCGTCGTAAAGCTCCTCGGCCTGATCCGCCAGCAGCACGCCGTTGGTGGTCAGCGCCAGGTCTTCGATGCCCTCAATCGCCGACAACTTCCGGATCAGCGTCGAAAGATTCTTCCGCACCAGAGGCTCTCCGCCCGTCACCCGAACCTTGTGCACGCCCAGCTTCGCCGCGATGGTAACAAACCGCTCGATCTCTTCAAAAGTGAGCAGCTTTTCCCGCGCCTCGAACTTGACGGGAGTTTCGGGCATGCAGTAAAAGCAGCGGATATTGCAGCGGTCCGTCACGCTCACCCGCAGGTTGTCGTGAATCCGCCCGAAGGTATCGATTAATTGCGTCACTTCACAGCCAGCATGCGCTCGATCGGCAGCCGCGCGCGGTCGATGATCTCCTGCGGCAGCTCCACGCGCGGCGCAAGATTCTTCAGCGCATCGCGCAATTTCTGAAGTGTATTCCGCCGCATGTAAGGACACTCGCTGCAATTGCAGTTTTCATTCGGCAGGAAATAAAACTTCTTCTCGGGCGCCAGCTTTTGCAGGGAATGCCCCACGCCGCTCTCCGTCATGACGATAAATTCCGGAGCGTCCTGATGCGTGCACCAATCGATAATCGCCGACGTCGACCCGATAAAATCCGCCATCAGCAGCACGTCTTTCGGGCACTCCGGATGCGCCGCCACCAGAGCCGATGGATGCTCCACCCTAGCGACGGCCAGCTTCCGCGCCGCGAACGTCGCATGAACGATACAGGCCCCTTGCCAGATCTTCATGTTCGTTCGTCCGGTCTGCTCCCGAACATAATTCCCTAAATTAATGTCCGGCAAAAACAGCACCGGCCGGTCCGCGGGAATTGAATTGACAATTTTGACCGCATTGCGCGAAGTGCACAGAATATCGCTCTCCGCCTTCACCTCAACCGACGTATTAATGTAGGAAACAATCGCGTACTCCGGATGAGCGTGCTTAAACGCGCGCACCTGTTCAACCGGGCAGCTATCGACCAGGCTGCACCCCGCGTCGCGATCCGGAACCACAACGATCCGCTCCGGGTTCAGAACCTTGGCCGTCTCGGCCATGAACCACACGCCGCAGAACGCAATCACCTCACCCGAAAACTGCTGCGCCTTCCGGGCCAGCTCCAGACTATCGCCCACCGCATCCGCCAGATCCTGAATCTCGGCATCCTGATAATGATGCGCGAGAATCACCGCCTTGCGGGAAACTTTCAGCTCCGAAATTTCATCGACCAGGGAATCAATAGCAACCATGGGAGGTCTGATAACTCCATTCTATCTCCAACCGCGGCGGCGCGCGGAACAAAGGCCATGTGCGTGCCTCTCTTTTGAGCGAAGGAAACACATGACTATCAAAATGAATCTAACCCGGCTGGCTCTCGCAGCGGCGCTCGCAATCGGCATCGGTGGAGTCACTCTCCAGGCTGACGATAACAAGGATTACTCCAAAACCAAGCAATACCAGCAAGGTGTGCGCGAAGGAAAGGTTGATCAGACGCACAATAAGGACCACAGCAAGAAACGTCATTTCACCAAAGACGAGGACCAGAAAGCTTACGAAGCCGGCTATCAGAAGGGCCATACACCGCCGGACCGGCGCCAGTAAATCTGCACGTTTATACCATTAGCCGTACTTCTTACCGAGTGGGCTCGGAAAGTGAGGAGCGCGGAAAGGGGGGACAGCCTACTCTGTCCCCAGGCGCTCGCAACCCGCAAGAGCGCCAAAATACCCCTGCGCCGCCGTGGACAGAGCAATCACCGATTCCACTTCGACCTGCTGGTCAATCTCTTTGAACATCTCTTTTTCCCACTTCTCAGGAGCGCGGAAAGTGGGGACTGCCTACTCTGGCCCCAGGCGCCCGCAACCCGCAAGAGCGCCAAAATACCCCTGCGCCGCCGTGGACAGAGCGGGCTGTCCCCGCTTTCCCCCCAGTAGAGTCAGCAGACTGCAATCACCGATTCCACTTCGACCTGCTGGTCAATCTCTTTGAACATCTCTTTTTCCCACTTCTCAGGAGCGCGGAAAGTGGGGACAGCCTACTCTGTCCCCAGGCGCTCGCAACCCGCAAGAGCACCAAAATACCCCTGCGCCGCCGTGGACAGAGCGGGCTGTCCCGCTTTCCGCCCCAGTAGAGTCAGCAGACTGCAATCACCGATTCCACTTCGACCTGCTGGTCAATCTCTTTGAACATCTCTTTTTCCCACTTCTCAGGAGCGCGGAAAGTGGGGACAGCCTACTCTGTCCCCAGGCGCCCGCAACCCGCAAGAGCGCCAAAATACCCCTGCGCCGCCGTGGACAGAGCGGGCTGTCCCCGCTTTCCGCCCCGGCCACCCAGCTCGACGAACGTTTCGCCATGACGGCTCTCAGTAGAGTCACCAGACTGCAATCACCGATTCCACTTCGACAAGTAAGCCTCCTCCGCCTGCTGGTCAATCTCTTTGAACATTTCTTTTTCCCACTTCTCAAACTTCTGCTTTTTCAGCTTTTCAAGCAATTTAACCTCGCGCCGTTTCCCCGTCACCGCCGCCAGCTGCGCCTCAATCCGCAGCTTGCATTCGGTTCGCACTTTATCGATCCGCTTCTGTTCTTCCTTCATCCCGAACTGATAGGAGCTGAACAACTGCAAATCGCCGCCGGTCACCGTTCTTGCGGACTTCAATTTCTCCGCCTCCACCGCCTGCTTGTTTAACGCAGCCTCCCGTGAATTGATCGACCGCAAGCCTGCGTATAGAGTTTCCAATTTGGCTTCCTCCAGGCGCGCCTGCATTTCACGAAAATGCATGACTTGATCGAGCGGAAAGTCAAACTTTTTCACGTATTGGACGCCAAAGCATAAAGCTGTTTCAAGGTATCATCCATGGGCGCGGATATCTCCGGAGGCTGCCTCAGGAACTGCATCAAATTCGGCCGCAGACGTATCGCTGTATCCAGGCCCTTATTTGACCCGGCGGCATACGCCCCCAGGTTGATCAGATCTTCCGATTGATGATACGAAGCCAGCGCCTCGCGGATTTTTCTAGCCGCTTCTCTCTGTTCCGGCGTCGCCACCTTACTCGCCAACCGGCTGACGGAGTTCAGAATATCGATCGCCGGATAGTGCCCCATCGCCCCCAGTTCGCGCGACAAAATAATGTGCCCATCGAGAATCGCACGCACCGCGTCGCAGATCGGTTCATTGAAGTCGTCTCCCTCCACCAGCACCGTGAAAAATCCTGTAATCGAACCCTTAGGAAAGTTGCCCGCCCGCTCGAAAATCTTCGGCAACAGATTGAACACGCTAGGCGTATAGCCTTTCTGACTAGGCGGCTCCCCGGCGGCTAATCCTATCTCCCTCTGAGCCATGGCCAGCCTGGTCACGGAATCCATCACCAGTAACACACTCTTCCCGCAATCCCGAAAATATTCGGCCACCGCCAGCGCCACGAAACTCGCGCGAATGCGCAGCGGAGCCGGCATGTCTGAAGTCGCGCAGATGACCACGCTCCTCTTCATCCCCTCCGCTCCCAGCTCTTTTTCAATAAATTCGCGAACCTCGCGATTTCGTTCGCCGATCAGCGCGATCACGCTGACATCAGCCGAGTTCTGCCTCGCCATCGCACCCAGTAGCGTGCTCTTTCCAACCCCCGACCCCCCGAAAATGCCGATGCGCTGCCCTTTCCCGAACGGCAGCAGACTATCGATCGCGCGAACCCCGGTTACCAGCGGCTCCGTGATATGCTCCCTTTCGAGCGGACCCGGAGGCGTCGCATACAGGTCATAGAGCGCGACCGGATCGATCGAAGGCCCTCCGTCCATCGGTTTGCCGAACCCATCCAGCACCCGCCCCAGGAGTTGAGGACCCACTTCCACCCGCGCCGCTTCCGGCCGCGCGATGACCGTGTCGCCCAGTTGCAGGCCTCCGGTTTCTTCGAGCGGCATCAGCAGCACTTTGCCGTTCCTGAATCCGACAACTTGCGCCCGCACTGTCCGCCCTTGGGCGCTGCGGATCTCGCAGAAATCGCCCAGCGCCGTCGCGGGACCGTCGGAGGCGATCAAAAGGCCTACGATTTCCGACACCCGGCCCGCCCATTGTAGCGTCTCCATGTCGGATAGTGTCGAGATAAGGTCGTTTAATAACATGGATTATTTTCGTCGCTTCAGCGTATCTGTCAGGCCCCGTTCGATCTCTGAAAGCTGCGTATCCACCGATGCATCGAGCTCCCCGCGGGAAGTTTCGAAAATCGCGCTGCCGCTGCTCAGCGATCCGTCCGGGTAAATCTCAAGAGCCGGCGGAAGCTGCAATTTCGCGCGATGTTCCTGGACCATCGCGGCATCGGCCGGAGAAACCCGCAGCCGATGCGTTTCGCGGGCGTTCAATTTACTGAACGCGGCCTTCACCAGGCCGAGAATCGCCTCGGGATCAGTCGCGATTTCGCGATACAGCACCCGGCGCGCGATGGCGATGGCCAGCTTTACGGCGTCATCCTCGGCTTCCGCGCGAACCCGTTTACGCGACGCCGCCAGCTCCGCAATCATACTGTTCAGACCGTTCAACACCGGATCGAGTTTTTGCTGCGCCCGCTCCCGCGCGGAAGCTTCCCCCGCGGCCATCCCCTGGTTGTACGCGGCGCGCGTAAGCGCATCGTTCTCCTCCTGACGATCCGCTGGGCGCGATTCAGGGGATGCTGATTTCGCAACTTCCCGCGTCGGCACCGGCAGTGTTCCCGCGATGCGCCACGCGATCGCCGGACTATCCCCGCCGCCGTCTGACCGCATAATCCTGCTAGAGGACATATTGCTCCCCGGCGGTGCCCTTCAGACTGATGACTCCTTCGGTTTCCAGCTGCCGGACCACCGCAATGATCTGCTGCTGCGAGCTCTCCACTTCCTTGATCTTGATCGGACCCAGAGCGTCCATATCCTCGCGCAGCATCTCCGCGCCGCGCTGGCTCATCGCCTGTAGCATGTGATTTTTCATCTGTTCGCTGGTTCCCTTCAGCGCCATGGTCAGAATCTTACGATCCACTTTCCCAAGCACTTCCTTCACTGAGTTGACGTCCAGCAACAGCAGATCCTCGAACACGAACATCAGATGGCGGATACTCTCCACCAGGTTCGGATTCACCGCTTCGATGTTTTCCAGAATCTCCTTGGCGCTGGTCGAGTCCAGGCGATTGAACATCTCCGCCACCGCGTGCACGCCTCCAGTCGATTCGCGGCTCACCGAGCCCAGGGATTTCAGCTTCGATCCAATCACCGTGGCGATCTTCGAAATAATTTCGGGAGAGATCTGATCCAGGCTGGCCATGCGCAGCGCGATATCCGATCTCATCTCCGCCGGCAGCGAAAACAGCAGCGCCGCGGCCTGCGATGGGTTCAAGTGCGAAAGCACCAGGGCGATGGTCTGGGGATGCTCGCTATGAATGAACTTCGCCAGCTGGCTCGGATCCGTTTTTTGCAGCGCGTCGAAACTCAGCGTCTCGTTGCCCAGCGTCTTAACCAGCCGGTCCAGCATTTTCTTCGCGGTCTCCGGTCCAAACGCCGCCACCAGGATCTTCTTGGCGTAGTCGATGCCGCCCTTGACCACGTAATCGTGGGCCACGGCCATCTGGTAAAACTCTTCAAGAACGCTCTCCGCTTCCTCTGAAGTAAGCGAGCCCACGCGCGCGATTTCGTGGCTGATCTGCTGCACTTCATCTTCGTCCAGCTGCCGAAGAATGATGCTCGAAGCCTCCTCGCCGATCATCACCATCAGAATCGCGATTTTGCGCAGCCCTGGTAGTTTTTCCGGGTCGTTAGCGCTGGTATTCACCATTGAGCCACGTCCTTACTACCTGGGCCATTGCGGTGGGATCCTTTTTGGCTTCGGCGGCGATATGTTTCTTGATCACTTCCGTCTTCTTGGTCTGAACCGGAGGCAGCTTCAGCTGTAGCATGGCCTCGGCGTCCTTGCGTGCCTGTTCCCCGATCTGATTGGCCATCCGAGCCTCCAGATTCTTCTGTGCGTCGCCGACCGTCGACCCGGCTTCCGTGGCCTTGTTGGCCTCGAGCGAAGCGAGCAGCGCCGCCTGCGTTTTATTGCGCTTCTTCGAAACCATAAACAGCACCCCCCCGACCAGCGCCAGCATCGCCGCCGCGCCGATTCCCGCGATGATGGCGAAATTTTTCTGGTTCGTCAGCTTCTGAAGCCGCAGCGGCAGTGGACTCACGGCCACCGGAGCCGCCCCGGGCAAGCCGCCCGCCGGTTCCGCGTTCAGCGTCGATTCGAACGGAAAGGAATCGACCACCAGTTGATCGCCGCGCGCCGGATCCAGGCCTGTGGCCGCCGCGACCAGATCGTGAATCACTTTCAGCTTCTCAGCCGACGGCGCTTCCACAATTCGTTTCAAGCCATCCCAACGCACCGTATGATCCACCAGAATGGATAGCGACAATTTTTTCAGCCCGCCCTGCGGCAGCCGCGTATGCTTCACCAGCCGGCTCGTCTGATAGCTGATATTCTCCGTATGGCGCGAATAGTTACTGGACCCGGTGGTCGGCTTCGAAATCGGGCGCGGCAGGTTGGACGCGACTCCCGGAATGCCCGACGCCGCTGCGATGGCCGGCCCATCCTCGGTGCGCTGCGACGTAACCATCACCGACTTGGTAGGATCGAAAACTTCCTCGCTCTGCTCGCCGCTCGTCAAATCGATGTCCGCCGAAACGCCGATCCGGAAATGCTCCGGCCCCAATAGAGGCTCGAGCGTGGAGGCGACCTTATTCTGAATGCCCAGCTCGATCGACTTCCGGTAATCGAGCGACGCTTCAGATCCCTCCGCTCCTTCCGTCGACGCCGCGCGCGGACGGTTCAATAAATTGCCGCTCGTATCCACCAGCGAAACCTGGTCGGCCGAGAGTCCCGGAACCGCGCTCGCGGTAAGCTGGCAAATCGCCGCGATATTTTGCGGGGAAAGCGCCGCGGCATGGCGCAGCTTCACCAGCACGCTGGCTTTCGCAGGCTGCCGGGCTTCTGAATATAAAGAATCCTTAGCCAGCGTCAAATGTACCCGCGCCGTTTCCACCTCCCGGATGGACATGACGGACCGTTCGAGCTCCCCTTCAATCGCCCGATGATAATTCACCTGTTCGGTAAACTCGCTCGCGCCGAAGTTGGCCTTATCGAACAGTTCAAATCCGATGCGCCCGGATTTCGGCAGGCCGGCGGACGCCATTTGCAGCCGCGCCTCCGCCACCTTATCGGACGCCACCAGAATCGTCGACCCCCCGCTCGCCAGGCGATACTCGAAGCCGCCTTCATGCAGCTTCGCGACCAGCGCCCCGGCGTCCTCATCGGCCAGGCCCGTAAACAGAGGTTTGAAATCCCTCTCCTCGTTCCAATGGTTCATCCACACCAGTCCACCGGCAACAGCGGCCACTGCGATCACGATACAAATCCGCTGGGACCAGGTAAGACGCTCGTATATTTGTTTAAGTTGATTCATGGGCTACGCGAATTTCAAAGTCGTCATACTTGCATCTGCATGACTTGGTTATATGCTGTGACTACTTTGTTGCGGACCTGCATGAACAACTGGAGAGACAAATCGGCTTGTTGAGTGGCGAGCGCGACCTTGTGCAGCTCCTCGCCTTCGCCCGAAAGAAAATTGTTTACCGAATTGGTAGCGTCATTCTGGAAATTTTGCACTTTCGAAATCGCATCCGTCAGAACGGATTGAAACGCCGGGCCCCCGCTCGAGCCCGGGGACGCAATCCCCCCCAGTGAAGGCATCGAAGGTATCGAAATAGTTGTCGGAATAATGGGAGCCATAGATTACCTGAGAAGATCGATCGAGTGCGTAATCATGTCCTTCACCGCGGTCATGGCGGCGATATTGGCCTGATACGACCGGGTGGTGTTCAGCAGATCCGCCATATCCTCAGCCGGATTCATTTTGGGGAAGGCGACATAGCCTTCGCTGTTAGCGTCGGGATGGTTCGGAAGATACCGCATTTCGGGCGAACTCGGATCGATCGTGATATCGGACACCGTCACGCCCGTGGCGAGCTCGTTCTGGAACACCGCCGAGAAAGGCGATTCCTGTAATTCGCTCGAAAAAACCACGTCCTTTCGCTTATACGGGCCGCCTTCCGGAGTGCGGGTGGTTTCGGAATTGGCCATATTCTCGACCAGCGCCTCGGCGCGCGTTCGCTGCGCCTGCATGCCCGACGCGCTGACCTGTAGTGCGGCAAATAAACTCATTAGCTGGTGCCTCCGGTAATCGCTTCCTTGACCTGGTTGATGGTGCCGCGCAGCAGAACCGACGCGACGTTGAATCGCATCGCGTTTTCCGCCAGCATCCGCGCTTCCCGATCGACGTTGACGTTATTCCCATCGGGTTTATCCGGGAGTCCCTGCGCCGTGATGGTCTGCGGCTGCTCGCCCTTGACCATGCTCATAAACTCCTGTTGAAAGTCGATATCTTTAGTCTGATACCCCGGCGTATCGGCATTTGCGATGTTAGAGGCGGCAAGTTTTTGGCGGGCGCTCAGCAGATCCAGGTACTTTTCGAGATTTCCTGTCAGTGCTTCCAGCATGATGCCCTGACAGGAGCAGTTGAGTGGCCAGCCGACCAACAGGCCCGGTAGGATTTTCCCCTAAGCCCCAGTAGGACAGGTCCCCGACCTGTCCTCCGTGTTTGCAGTGGAGCAGGTTCCCGACCTGCTCAGTCCGGGACCATCCACTTACCTCATACTTCGCACTTTGCAGCCGTGTGGGGCAGGCGGTTCCGCCTGCCAACGTGTTCCAATAGACTCGTGCTGGCACTTACCATGCTCGTTCTGCTCGCTCAAGAACCCCCACTAATCCGCGTCCCGGTCCGCATGGTAGCCGTTCCCACTCTGGTATTTTCCAAAGACAACCATCTGATCCCCGGCCTCAAGAAATCCGATTTTCGAATCTTAGACAACGGCACTCCGCAGAATATCCATCTAAATATGGACTACACCCCAGTCTCCGTAGTCATAGCCATTCAGACGAATCAGGACGTCCACGGGTCCGTTCCTTATATCGCGAAAGTGGGACACGTGATGGAGGCCCACCTCGTAGGCGCCACCGGACGTGCGGCAGTTCTCGCTTATGGCTCCGACGTGACGATCCTGAAGCCGTTCGGATCGGGCGATGTCGGCTTGGCCTTTCGCGGTATTTCCGCTAAAGGCAGCAAGGCGAGGATGATAGACGCGGGCCTGCGGGCCATCGAGCTGTTGAAGGAGCGCAAGCACACTGAGGCTCGGGTACTCCTCTATATAGGTCAAGGAACCGATCGCGGCAGCGACGCACGTTGGGAGGCGCTCAAAGAGGAAGCGGCCCGCGAGAACGTTTCGGTTTATGCGCTGAATTCCGCTGGTCCGGCCGACGCGGCAGACTCCTCAGGAAATCCCGACCTCGGCTGGCTGATGTCCAAGCTGGGGCATCAGGATAAAGCCGACCCTTTGTCGCTTCTGATCGCCGAAACGGGCGGAACCGGGCTCCATTTTCACGGTCAGAAGGAGTTGGAAGACGCAATTGGCACCTTGGGCGTCGAACTGCGCAGCGCGTACCTGTTGAGCTACTATCCCAGCTCCGAAGATCCCGGCCGGCACACCATTTCGGTAGAGGTTCTCGTTCCAGGCGCTAAAACCTACGCCCGGCCCGGATATATCCTGAGCCCGAACTGAGTCGATCCGCGCGGAATAGACTGAAGATAGAGGTGATCTATGAAGGCTCTGATTGCTATCGCACTCCCCGTGCTGGCGTGCGCGCAGGATTCCGGGCTGAAGGCGAGAGAACTTTTCTATACGCCTCCTGCGGCGGATGTGACGACGCCGGTGAAGAAATCGGCGCCGCTAAAGGCTCCCTCAAAAAGGACGCAGCAGCCCGCAGTGCCGGCCGTGAATGCCGCCAACGTACCTTTAGGCCTCCGCTACAGCGTGATGAAGCGCGACGCGACAGGAAAATTCGTCGAGGTGGATCAGGATGCGACGTTCCGTTCCGGCGACCGGATCCGCCTGACAGTCGACACCAACACCACTGGGTATCTATATGTAGTGATGCAGGGATCGAGCGGCAACTGGCGGCTGCTGTTCCCTTCGGCTGACGTCGACGGCGGCAACAATCGGATTGAAAAGGGCATAACCCAGCAGATTCCTCCGGGCGATAAAGGGCAGTTCGCTTTCGATGAGCAATCGGGGACCGAGAAATTGTTCCTGGTGCTCTCCAGGCAGCCGGAAACGGATCTGGATAAGCTGATTTATTCCATCACCGGTACTTCATCGGAGGGCGACCGGAGGCTGATCGCCGGCGCGAGGATCGGCGCCGACGTGGTGAGCCGTCTGCGGGACGAGGTCAAATCCCGCGACCTGGTGTTCGAAAAAGTCGACGAGATGAGTCTGAAATACGACGGCACCAACGACGTCAAAACAGAGAAAGCTACCTACGTCGTGAATCCCAGCCATAGCGGCGACGCAAGGCTGGTGGTCGACGTGGCGCTGAAACACGGCAAATGAGAATCTTCGTTATTTTCGCGATGGCTGTCCTGCTGCGGGCAGATGACGTCCAGAGAATCAAGCTGACCGTCGACCGGCAGGACGCCTCCGGCTGGAAACCAGTGGAATCCTCGCTCGTGTTCGCGGCCGGCGATAAGCTGCGGTTCCGCCTGTCGTCGACCTTCGCGGGATATCTGTACGTGATGAACCAGGGCACCTCGGGCGCGTATGAACTGCTCTTCCCGCGTTCGGACACGGGCGCCGACAACAGCATCGCCGCGGGAAAAGAGTACGTGGTTCCGGCCGCGCAGGGATGGTTCAAAGTTACCGGCCCGCCGGGACATGACATCGTGTACTGGGTGATCAGTCCGATCAAACTCAGCAACGAAGTGCGTCCTCTCCCCAATCCAGGATTGCCTCTGAGTTTCAAGCCCCGCTGCGACGATACGATTTTCAAATCCCGAGGCGATTGCGTCGACACCTCGGCGGGCGTGAAGCCCCTAAAACCAGGCGAGGCAGTTCCAAAAAATTTAAACGGCCTAGCCGAGCCGACGCCCAGAGAGTTACTCTTTATTCAGGAAAAAGGCGCGACCATAGTCTCATCCCCCGCGCCTCTAACAGGACCCGTAGTCTATGAACTTCGCCTCGCCCACCGCTGAAGTAGGACAGGTCCCCGACCTGTCCCTCCGTGTCATCAGGACCCGTAATTTATGACCTTCAAAGGTAGCACAGGCTTCAGCCTGTGTGTGTTTCTCTTCTCCGCATGGACCTGCGCAGCCCAACAAAAACCCCGCGACCTAAAATACGAAGAAGACCGCCCCACCCAACCCCCAGTAACCATCCCAAGAGGCTACGCCCTAATAGTCGGCATAGCGAAATATAAAAATCTCCCCCCCAAAGCCCAGCTAGACTACGCCGAGCGCGACGCCGAATCCATCTACTCCGTCCTAATCAACCCCGAAGGCGGCAACTTCCGCGCCGAAAACGTCCACCGCCTCATAGGCCCCAAAGCGACGCTAGCAAATCTGAAACAGGAGCTAGAAGTCTGGCTCCCCTCCGTAGCCAAAGAAACCGACCGCGTAGTAATCTACTTCGCCGGCCACGGATTCATCAGCGCCTCCCGAGCCTACCTAGCCCCCCACGACATCGACCCTTCGAACATAGCCTCGACCGCCTACCCCATGGACACTCTAGGCGCGGTCGCCGCCTCGAAAATCAAAGCCAAATCAAAAGTCCTGCTAACCGATTCCTGCCATTCCGGCGCAATCTCCCCCGATTCCGACTTGGCCCAAGTCAACCGCAGCCTCCTAGACCTCTCCCGCTCCATCTTCTCTCTAACCGCCAGCCGCGACCGCGAACGTTCCTTCGAAAGTAAAAACTGGGGCGAAGGCCACGGCATCTTCACCTACTACGTCGTCAAAGGACTGGAAGGCGAAGCCGACGAATCCGGCGACGGCATCGTCACCGCCGACGAACTAGCCGAGTACGTCCGCCGCAACGTCCGCGAAGCCACCAGCGGCCAGCAAAACCCCACCTCGGACCGAGGCAGCTTCGACCCCAACATGATCCTCGCCTACATCCCCGGAGCCCTCCGCGCCGCCAAAGCTCCCGCCCCCAAAAACGGCACGCTGATCTTCGAATCCAACATGGACGCCGTGGAAATCTTCGTCGACGGCATCTCCCAAGGCGTCATCAACAAAGGAACCCCTCTGCGCCTCCCCGGCATCAAGCCCGGCAACCACACCGTGCAAGGCGTGAAAATGGGTTACGAACCCGACGGCCCCCGCGAAGAGATCGTCTATCCCGGCCGCGATTCCACAGTCTCGATCAAAATCCTGATTGCCCGCCGCCGCCCCAAAGCCGCCCTCGACGAACTGAACCGCGGCATCGAGTTCTACAACAAAGGATTCGCCGACAACTACAAAAAAGCCATCGCCCATTTCGAGAAAGCCCTCGAATCCGATCCCAAATTCAGCCAGGCGTATCTCTACATAGGCCGCGCCAACAACTCCCTGTTCGACGAAGAAAAATCCCAGGCCGCGTTCCGCAAGGCCATCGAGATCGACCCAGATTATCTGGAAGCCCGCGTCAGCCTAGCCGGCGCCCTCTTAGATACCGGCGCCGTAGACGAAGCCATCCGCCAGCTAAACACCGTGACCCAGCGCGACGCCTCGAACGCCATGGCCTTCTATCTGGAAGCCGAAGCCTACAGATTAAAGGAGTCCTACCCCCAAGCCATCGAAGCCGCGAGAACCGCCATCAAGCTAACCCCCGCCAATGCCGAAGCCCACCTATGGCTAGCCGATAGCCTCCGCATGAGCGGAGCCTTGCAGGAATCGACAGCCGAGTACGTGAGCTACCTGAAACTCAGCGACTTCGACAGCAAACTAGCCGGCCGCCTGAACTACTACGTGTTAGGCTACATCGCCGGCATCGGCAAAAAGAAGCGAGCCGCCCAAACCGACACCTGGCGCGACCTCCGCAGCCTAGCCTACTTCGGCCTCTGCGATGCGGAGCGCAAGCAACAACACTACGACCCCGCCATCGCCTACTGCCAAAAATCCCTGGCCTACGACCCCAAGGATCCCTACACCCACTACGCCCTGGCCCTCTGCTACATGCACCAGGCGCAACAGGCCAACAGTTTAGAAATCCTATCCAGCGCCCAAATCCACTTCCGCACCATGCTCGACCTCAACCCCAATCTGGAAGAAGCCAAATACGCCCGCCAAAACCTAAAAACCATCGACAGCGCGTTTGGCTCGCGATAAAATCGTTGGCCATAGTGGCGCGGCGCCATGCGCTGCCAGACCGACCACGTGGGGCAGGTTCCCGACCTGCCCTCCCAACATCCCTAATCCCCGGGCCTCTTCCCATTCCCCAACGCCCGCAAAATATTCCCCGCATGCTTCACCGGACCCGTCGGACTACACGCGTTCACCGTCAAAAACTCCTGCCCCTTCTGCAATAAATCCAGCCACCCATACCAGAACGCGTTGACCGTCCGAAAATCATCCGCCTTCTGCGTCTTCGCAAATACTACGTACTCCACCCGCGCATCGAAGTGCGCCCCCATGCAATCCGTCCCCGGATCCATCACATATAAAGTGATGTGCCGCCCCAAATTGGCCTTCCAATATTCGGAAACCGAGAACGTCACCGCATACCGCGCCCGCTGCATGTCCACCCGCGAGGAGAGCTGCGTCACATTCTTCACCACGCCCCGAAACACCACGGTCGACGCAGCGAACTCCTGCCCAATCTCACCCTGGATGCAAGAACAAGCCGATGCCGCCGACGTAGCGAGCCACAGCATGAGGAACCAACGCATCGTAAACACCCAGCATATCGCAGCGAGTCCTCTGTCGCTCGTGTTTTGGATGTCTCGCCTTCTGCCCCGATAACGATGAAAACTGCGGAAAATGGGGACTGCCTACTCTGTCCCAAGGCCCACTCCTTCCGCCGAAGAAACACAGCCTGCCGCCCCGCCGTGGACAGAGCGGGCTGTACCCCATTTTCCGCCCCGGCCACAAACCGCCGGAAAATGGGACTACCTTCCGCGAAAGAAACACCTGCCGCCCCGCCGCGTACCCACCTTCCGCCCCCCGATCCAAACAGAACCGCGACCAGCGGGAGCGGTCCCCTCCATATTTTCCAGACTCAGGTTACATTTCCATGTCCATCCGCCCCCAAAAAATCCCGCCCCCTCCGCCGAAGGACGATAACATTGAGGCATGCCCCTTGAGCCCGCCGAGCTTCGTAAAATCGACGCCTACTGGCGCGCCGCAAATTACCTCTCCATCGGACAGATTTATTTGTTCGACAACCCCCTCCTCGCCGAGCCTCTTAAACCCGAGCACATCAAGCCCCGCCTGCTAGGCCACTGGGGCACCACTCCCGGACTCAACTTCGTCTACGCCCACCTCAACCGCGTAATCAAACGCGACGATCTGAACATGATCTACATCTGCGGCCCCGGCCACGGCGGCCCCGGCATGGTCGCCAACACCTATCTCGAAGGAACCTACAGCGAATTCTTCCCCAACATCACCCGCGATGCCGAAGGAATGAAGCGCCTGTTCAAGCAATTCTCTTTTCCCGGAGGCATCCCCAGCCACGCCGCCTCCCAAACCCCCGGCTCTATCAACGAGGGCGGGGAACTCGGCTACTCCCTCCTCCACGCCTATGGAGCCGTCTTCGACACCCCCGACCTCATCGCCGCCTGCGTCATCGGCGACGGCGAAGCCGAAACCGGAGCCCTAGCCACCAGCTGGCACTCGAACAAATTCCTGAACCCCGCGCGCGATGGCGCCGTCCTCCCCATCCTCCATCTGAACGGTTACAAAATCGCCGGTCCGACGGTCCTCGCCCGCATCCCCCGCGAAGAACTAACCGAGCTCCTAAAAGGCTACGGCTATCGCCCCTATTTCATCGAAGGCCACGACCCCGCCCCCATGCACCAGGCGATGGCGGAGACCCTGGACACCTGCCTGGCCGAAATCAAGACCATCCAAAAGGACGCCCGCGAAAACGGTTTCAAACAGCGCCCCACCTGGCCCATGATCGTCATGATCAGTCCCAAAGGCTGGACCGGACCGAAGGTCGTCGACGGCGTTCAGATCGAAGGCACCTTCCGCGCGCACCAGGTTCCCTTGGAAGCAGTGCGCACCAACCCCGAACACTTGAAGCTCCTCGAACAGTGGCTCAAAAGCTACCACCCCGAAGAACTTTTCGACGACCGCGGCTGCTTCCTCCCGGACTCGCCGCGCTAGCTCCCACCGGCTACCGCAGAATGGGCGCCAACCCCCACGCCAACGGAGGCCTCCTGTTGAAGGACCTCCAGATGCCCGATTTCAAAATTACGCGGTCGAAGTCAAACACCCCGGCGCCGACACCGCCGAAGCAACCCGCGTCCTGGGCGACCTGCTCCGCGATGTAATGAGTAAAAACGCCGACGCCAAAAATTTCCGCGTCTTCGGCCCCGATGAAACCGCGTCCAACCGTTTGCAAGCGCTCTTCGAAGTCACCGACCGCGATTCCGTAGCCCAAACCTTCCCCTTCGACGATCACGTCTCCGCCACCGGACGCGTCCTCGAAGTCCTCAGCGAGCACATGTGCGAAGGCTGGCTAGAAGGCTACCTCTTAACCGGCCGCCACGGATTCTTCAGCTGCTATGAAGCCTTCATCCACATCATCGATTCCATGTTCAACCAGCACGCCAAGTGGCTGAAGGAGTCGGCGACAGTCCCCTGGCGCCGCCCCATCGCGTCCCTGAACTACCTGCTGACCTCCCACGTCTGGCGTCAGGATCATAACGGCTTCAGCCACCAGGACCCCGGCTTCGTAGACGTCGTTGTGAACAAAAAGGCGAGCATAGTCCGCGTCTATTTCCCGCCCGACGCCAACTGCCTGCTCTCCGTAGCCGATCACTGCCTGCGCAGCCGCAACTACATCAACGTGATCGTAGCCGGCAAACAGCCCGCGCTCCAGTATCTGGATATGGACGCCGCCGTCAAGCATTGCACCACCGGCCTAGGCATCTGGGAGTGGGCGTCAACCGACAACGGAGGCGACCCCGACGTAGTAATGGCCTGCTGCGGCGACATCCCGACGCTAGAAACCCTGGCCGCCGTAGACTTCCTGCGCCAAAACCTCCCCGACATCAAAATCCGAGTAGTGAACGTAGTCGACCTGATGACCCTCCAGCCCCAAAGCGAGCACCCCCACGGCATCAGCGACGCCGATTTCGACGCCCTCTTCACCACAGATAAGCCCATCGTCTTCGCATTCCACGCCTACCCCTATCTGATCCACCGCCTCACCTACCGCAGAAAAAATCACGACAACCTCCACGTCCGCGGCTATAAAGAGGAGGGCACGACCACGACGCCATTCGACATGACTGTAATGAACGACATCGACCGTTTCCATTTAGCCGGCGACGTAATCGACCGAGTCCCCCGTTTCCAAACCGCCTCCGGCCACCTGAAGCAAGTCCTGCGCAACAAACTAATCGACCACAAAATCTACATCTCGGAATACGGCGACGACATGCCCGAAATCAAAAACTGGAAATGGCGACTGTAGCGCGCGCCTCCAGGCGTGCCGCGTCGACATTCGTGTCGACGTTCCGTCGCCCCGGCCGCGATGTTTCCCCCTAAAGTTCCAGCACCATGCGTCCACCGATTTCTGTAACCGTGCAGGCAGCGTGCCCACATGTTCCGTCAGAAAACTTCGGTCGAGCGTCAAAGTTGCGACAGATTCACAACCGAGTCTCGTGGCAGTCCGCCGGCCGCGCCGGCAGCAGCACATTCCCTGGAGCGCCAGCCAATTCCACATTGCTCGTGATCGCCACAACGATTGCCGTTTGAGTGCGGCTCTGATTGAGAAAGTCCGACTGTACCACCAGAACCGGCCGCCTGTACCCCGGCTCCGCACCGATAGCGATGAAACCTGCGAAAAATGGGGACTGCCAACTCTGTCCCAAGGCGCCCGCAGTCAGCCAGGCGTCACAAACCACCGCGCCGCGTGGACAGAGCGGGCTGTCCCCACTTTTCGCCCCGGCCACCCAGCCCGATGTTTTGGAAGTGTCGACGTGTCTTCGATTTCAAACGTCTGAAACTCCCCTCCCATCAACCACTTCCCACTTCCACCCACACGCCCCCCAAGCCCCTCGATGCTATACCGGTCCCGAGGACACTCCTATGACACCCATAAAAACCATTTCGAACCGCATGAATGCTAAAAAATCCACCGGCCCCAACACCCCGGCCGGCAAAAATCGATCATCCCTAAACTCCCTCCGTCACGGACTCACCGCCCAGATCGTAGTCATGCCTTCTGAGGACCTCGAAGCCTACCAGCGGCATCTCAAATCCTTCACCGATGAGTACCATCCCCAAGGCGCCACCGAATCCCACCTCGTCCAATCCCTGGCCGATGCAAGCTGGCGCCTGAACCGCCTTGCCGCCTTGGAAACCAACCTTCTGACTCTAGCCTTCGCAACTCCCGCTCCGCTCGAGGACGCCACGCCAACCGCCGCCCTCGATACCCATTCGAAAGCCCTGGCCAACCTCAGCATGCACAGCCAGCGCCTCTCCCGTCAGTTCGAACGCACCGTAACCCAGCTCCGCGACCTCCAGAAGACCCGTCAGTCCCAGGAAGAACTGGAGATGAAGCACCTTCTCGACATCATGGAAATGTACAAATTCAAAGAAGAACCCTGGCTCCCTTCCGAAGTTGGCTTCGTTTTTTCACCAGCCCAAATCGATGACGGCGTCCTCGCCCGCCGCCGGGAAAACCTCTTCATGAAAGCCTTCCGCAGTGAAAAATCGCCGCTCTAACGCTCTGCTCTCACCACAAATAATCCTTGGCCTCGGCTCTCCGCTCGTAGCTGTCGAGCACATGCACCACTCGCAGGCGTTTGACTTTTGTCGGCGACAACGCCCCGATCGGCACGTACAGGATCTTTCGGTTCAGATGACTCGCAATGGACCGGAAAATACTCCGCGGAGGCTTCGCCGCGACATAAACGACGAACCGTTCGACCGAATAATCGAGCGCCGCCATCAGCAGGCGCTCTGGCTTCGATTCGGCGAACTGGTAATCGTCGTCGGACCACACGTCATAGAGCCGCCTCGGCGGCAGAGTCATCAGCAGCCCCCCGTATTCCGCGCGTCCGATGCCCGGCCCCACAATGTTGTCGAACGGGAACGTGGAATAGAACGCCATGTCCGATTCATTCTGATGCTCGCCCAGCCAGGTGGTCAGGTATTGATAGCGGTCGTCGCGGTCCTCGTCGAAAATCAGCACCACGGCTCCCACTTCTCCCGCCAGCCGGTCGGCCTGCCGCACATAGATTTTCTTGTGGTGCCAGTTGCGGATGGTTTCCCGCAGATCGATGCCGTCGAGCAGCGAAGTAGTGAACGGCTCCACGCGAACCCTTTCTTCAGAGAGCAGCGCTTTGGCCTTTTTCTTGAGGAAACGCCCATATTCTTCGATCAGAATATCTTCCGGAGGATAGGAGCAGATCGCGTCGCCGGTAGTCTGCTTGGCCCATTCGCCAGGAGTCTTTTCGCGCTTCCGCGGCTTAATCCCGGCCGGTTTCAGGCGCTGTTTGGGGCGCGGAAGCCGCCGCCGGATTCTCAGGCGCTTGGTGTTGATCCAGATTTCGGACGCGCTGAGCCGCACGGTTTCAAAGTCCGAATGTTCGTGCTGCGCCAGATAGCGGTTCGCCATCTGCCACACTTCCCAGCCATAGTTATCGTCGACGATCGATCGCGCGGCGACCGCCAGATCATAAACGTTCGCCACCAGATCCCCGGACAAATGGGCGAGGTTGCGAGTGTACCTCGCAATCAGCCGGCGCTGCCAGTGCGCGACTTTTTCGCCCGTCGATTCGGTGTACTTGCCTTCGGCCTCGCGCATCAGCGCCAGTTGAACTTTGGGACGATCCAGCCGGTTTTCATCGGCAAGGTCCAGCCGCGAAAACTCGTAGCGCTCCTGCAAGTAAGGATATTCGATCGTGATTTCCGCCAGGCAATCGGGATGTGGATTCAACAATTGAACATCGAAATGTTTGGGATGCCGCCGCGGAGCGTCCTGCGGAGTTTCCATCGCATCGAGCAGAGGATCGAGCAGATTGAGAGACACCACCACCACGACATTCTTCGAAGGGTCGGCGCCTTGCAGCTTCCAGGCCATGGCGTTGGCGTGGTCGGTGACATCGTCGTTGCGCGGCTGCGGCCACACCCTATACGCCTCGATGTATTTTTCGAGCCCGATCCGCCGGATCGCATAAGTATCGGGATAGGTGTCGGGCAGATGCGGCCGGTCCGCCGAATCGGGCTCCAGAAACAGAACTTCGCAGCCCAGCTCCTGCGCGGAGCGCAGCGCTTCTACAAAAGGATCGGCCGGTTCAATCGGGACATAAAGCGCCGGATTATCGTCGTCATTTGTCTCCGGAATATAAAGAATGACCGACAATTCCGGCAGCCGCTGGAGCGCCCGTTTATAGGATTCCTCCAGAAATCCCGGCAATTCCACCGCGATAATAGGAGGTTTTTCGGCAAACAGCAGCTTGCGCAGCTCCACCGCGAATTCGATGCGGCCCGGAACTACCGGAAAGTACCGGTAGCGGCCCCTCTGAAGGCTGCGGATTTCAGAGTCGAGAGACATACCGCAGGGCCTCTTCGCCGAGGGTTTGCGTGATCGATGTTCGCAGGATTCCCGAGTCGACCGCGCTTCCGGCCTGCTGCGCCATCTTCATGGCAAAGCGGGCGATGTTGATCCCGTCGCGCGCCGTGTATCGCTCGTCGGCCGAATGCGCCTGTTGCAGGAAATCAGTGACATAGTTCAGGATCTGATCGTCGCCGAAAGGGAGATTTTCTTTTAATATGGCAAACTCTTCATGTCTTTCCGGAAAATCGATGAGTATTTGCGGCTGGAGCCGGGAATGAATATATTCCGGCAGGTCAAAAGTGGACGCGTCGTCGTTCATCGTCGCCACTAAACGGAACAGAGGATGAGCTTTAATCTTGATACCCGCGACAATCGACTCCACATAGCGGCGGTTGTCGAGCAAAGGCGCGAGACTGGCCCAGCTTTTCTCGCTCATCCGGTTGCCTTCATCGAGGATCACGATGCCCCCGCGCAGCATCGCCGTTACCAAAGGCGACGCGACGTACCGCAGCTTCGATTCACCCTCGATCACCGGCGTGACCAGCAAATCTTCAGGACGCGTATCGACCGTCGATTGCAGGATATACACCTCACGGCCCAGGCGTTTGGCGGCGGCGTAGGCGAGCGTGGTTTTGCCCACGCCAGGTTTGCCCAAAAGCCGCGGATTCATGGGGATATCCTGCGGATCTACCACCAGCCAGGCGGCCAGTAGCTGGCGCATGACTTCTTCCTGTCCCACCCAGGCGACCGAAAGTTCATCGGGATGAGCCAGATGCAGGGCTACGCCGTCAATCTCGACCATCATGTCTTACTCACTGTAACAAACAGCCGCCGTCCTTGATATACTGGATTTTCACCCGGGAAACCTCGGAGGAGTGCCTTGTTCTTTCATATTCGTGAGCTAGAGCTTAAGGCGCGTACATTTGATGTGACGCTGGAGCCTGGGGTCATTGAGTTTCTCGATCCTAAGCTGCGGCAGACCGGTCCGCTGCGGGCTTCGGGAAGTGCGGAGCTGGTGATCGATCTGTTGGGTGAGATTCGGGTGAAAGGTCATTTGAAGGTCCAGATGGAGGCGGATTGCGACCGCTGTCTGGAGCCGGCGAAATACCCGGTCGATGCCGATTTTGAGCTGTACTATCGTCCGGTGACGGAAGGGTACGGCGAGGAAAAAGCGATCGACGCCGGAGAAGCGGAAATGGGCTTTTACGAAGGTGACGGCGTGGAGCTCAACGACGTTCTGCGGGAGTTTATTCTGCTGACTCTGCCCATGCAGAGGGTATGCAGTGAAGATTGCAAAGGGATCTGTCCGGAGTGCGGGCAGAACCGGAATCAGAAGCAATGCGCTTGCCTCGGGGCCGCGGCCGATGATCGGTGGGCGGCGCTGAAACATTTGAATTAGAAGAAGGAGACAGGATGCCGAATCCTAAACGACGACATTCCAAGCAGCGGACCTCTACCCGGCGCGCGCACGACTCGCTGAAAAAGCCGGGGTTGTCGCAGTGCCCGAATTGCCATGAGCCGAAATTGCCGCATCGCGTATGCCCGCACTGCGGAAAATACAAGGGGCGCGAAATTATCGAGGTGGTGGAGCAGTAACCCTCCTTCACCTCCATGCTGACCATCGCCGTTGATGCCATGGGGGGCGATTACGCTCCCAAATCCGAGGTTGAAGGCGCGATCCTTGCCGCCCGGGAGCTCAACATCGGCGTGATTCTGGTGGGTGTCGAGGACGTGGTGCGGAAGCAGCTCAACCTGCATCCGGAAGCGGCGTCGCTGCCCATCCGCATTCAACACGCGAGCGAAGTCATCACCATGGAGGATTCGGCGAAGGCCGTCCGCACCAAGCGCGATTCGTCCTTACGCGTCGCGGCGAAACTACTGCGCGCGGGCCAGGTCCACGGCGTGGTCTCGGCGGGCAACACCGGGGCGGCCATGGTTACCGCGAAAACCGTCCAGGGGATGGTCCGCGGCGTCGACCGCCCGGCGCTCGCCGGAGCGTTTCCTACTGTGAAAGGATCGCCTGTGGTGGTGATCGACGTGGGAGCAAACGTCGATTGCACGCCTGAAATGCTGGCGCAATTCGCGGTGATGGGCGAGATTTACTCGCGCATCATTTTTCACAATTCCAATCCCCGCGTGGGCCTGTTGTCGATCGGCGAAGAAGAGCATAAAGGCAATGAGCTGACCCGCGCGGTCACTCCTTTATTGAAGGCGCTGCCTTTGAACTTCATCGGCAATGTGGAAGGCCGCGACATTTACTCCGGAATTGCCGATGTGGTGGTGTGCGACGGATTCATCGGCAATGTGGCGCTGAAGGTCAGCGAGGGGCTGGTCGAGATGATCCGCACCATGCTTAAAGAAGCGCTGACGGCCTCCCTGACCCGCAAGATCGGAGCCAAGCTGGCCCAGAACGCATTCGCCGACTTCCGCAAGCGCGTCGATTATTCCGAATACGGCGGAGCGCCACTTTTAGGCGTGAAGGGCGTCAATATAATATGCCACGGCCGGTCCAATCCCACGGCAATCAAGAATGCGATCCGGGTAGCGGCGGAGTTCGCCGATGGGCTGATTAATGAGAAAATTGAAGCGGAACTGGATCGCGCGGCATCGAGTAAAGTAGTAGCCACATGAAGAAAGCAGCCAGTATCGCGCCACTGATTTTTCTGGCGGCTACTTCCTGTTTTGGAGCATTGGACCCCGTGTCGTGGACGCTGAGCTCTGATGTTTCTAAGGCCGCGGCTGGCGCTACAATTCCGCTAAAGTTGACCGCCCGGATCGATGACGGGTGGCATATTTACTCCGCCACTACGCCTCCTCCGCGGGATGTCAAGATCACCCTCGGCGATTCGCCGGTTCATGTTTATCAGCCCAAGCCGGAGCGGAAGTTCGACGATGTTCTGGGGGAGAATGTCGACTTCTATGAGAAAGAAGCGGCGTTTGTCTTTCCGTATGAAGTGAAGAAAGACGCGGCTGGGCCGCTCGAGATTACGGCAACCGTTCGCTACGCCGTTTGCGACGCCAAGCGATGTTTGCCTCCCAAGACCAAGCACGTCGCGTTTACGGTTAACGTGGACCCATCGGCTGCGACGGCCGCTTTTGCGGCTCCTGCGGGATATATCGATACGGCCGCGCCGGTGAAGACCTCGGCTCCGTCTCAGACTTCTGAGGGGATGGCGGCGTTTTTGCTCACGGCCTTTGGGCTGGGTCTGGCATCGATTTTCACCCCGTGCGTGTTTCCGATGATCCCGATTACGGTTTCGTTCTTCCTGAACGACCGCGGAGGAATCCGGCAGGCGATCGTATTTTCACTGGGGATTATCGTTCTATTTTGCGCGCTGGGATTGGGTGTCACGGCGGCGGTGGGACCGTTCGGCGTGGTGCAATTGGCGTCGAATCCGTGGGTGAATGGATTTATCGCGATCGTGTTCGCGGCCTTCGCGCTG
This sequence comes from Bryobacterales bacterium, assembly GCA_963698105.1. Taxonomy (GTDB): domain Bacteria; phylum Acidobacteriota; class Terriglobia; order Bryobacterales; family Bryobacteraceae; genus Palsa-187. The sequence goes on along the minus strand of CAVOPN010000008.1, from coordinate 370,214 downwards.
AGCTTGCTCGGGGCGTTCGAGATCACTTTGCCATCGAACTTGCTGACCAAGCTGGACGCTGCCTCGCGTCGCGGCGGGTATCTGGGAACGCTGCTGATGGGGCTGACCTTCTCGCTTACTTCGTTCGCGTGCGTGGGTCCTTTTGTGGGAAGCCTTCTCGCCGCGTCGGTGCAGTTGAAGGGCGCGCAGCCGGTGCTGGGAATGGCCAGCTTCGCTACCGGACTCGCATTCCCATTTTTCTTTCTGGCCGCGTTCCCAGGCTATCTGAAAAAGCTGCCGCGCAGCGGAGGATGGCTGGCGCGCGTGAAAACCGTGATGGGGTTCGCGCTGCTGGCGATCATGTTGAAGTATGCCGCCAACATCGACCAGGTGTTGCAGTTGAACTGGCTGACTCGGGAGCGATTCCTGGCCGCGTGGTTCGTGCTGTTCACGATGGCGGGGCTTTATTTATTGGGCCTGCTGAAGCTCGAAGGCGTGGAAGAGGGCGAAACGCTGGGCATCGCTCGATTGTTGTTCGCGAGCGTAATCCTGATCTTCGCGTTCAGTTTGCTGCCGGGAATGTTCGGGGCTCCTCTAGGAGAGTTGGATGCATTCGTACCGGCTGCGACCACGGTGGGCGGGTTCGGAGGGGCCGCGACGGCGAATGCCGGTCCGGAGTGGCTGAAGAATCAGTATCGCGAGGCGCTCGCGCGGGCGAAGCAGGAGAACAAACTCGTCCTGGTGAGCTTTACCGGCTACGCGTGCACGAACTGCCACTGGATGAAGGCCAACATGTTCCCGCGGCCGGAGATTGCGTCGGCCTTGAAAGACCTGGTGCTGGTGGAGTTGTACACGGACGGGACCGATCAGGCATCGAAAGAGAACCAGGAAGTGCAGGATCAGAAGTTCTCGACGGTGGCGATTCCTTACTATGCGCTGATCGAACCGGATGAAAAGGTGGTCGCTTCGTTCGATCATCGGACTACGGATGCGGCGGAGTTTTTGGGTTTTTTGAAGGCTCGGCCGGAGGGGTTACAGTCCTCGATCAACGTAAGGTGATCGAGACATCCGATTCGTCTTGTGGGGCGGCCAATTTTGGCGGTAGCCTCCTTTTGAGGAGGCTTTTGCTGGCAGATCCCAAAAGCCTGCCCTGAGGCAGGCTGCCGCCAAAATTGGCCGCCCTACCAAACGAGTCGCAGCTCAAGGTGTTTGAGAACTCCTCTCGGTCAACGCAAGTCTCTTCTAGTGGTCTGCGTCGAAATCCTGAATGTTATGTGGCGCGCGCCCCTAGGCGTGCCGCATCGACATTCGTGTCGATGTGATTCTCCAGCGACCGGAAACAATGGCCGAACGTCGACACGGCTGAGCGCGACGAACCGCCGCCCGCGTCCGCGCCTCCGAAACGCAGATTCAAACTGGCGATGCCCACAACGGGATACGGAGTGAAGACTCTGCCGGGAGTTCGCGACGCGGGCGCTGAGGCTGGCAGGCGAATGACGGCAGCCGATTCTCAGTTAGACTGATTTGATGCGGAATCTGATTTTCCTGTTCCTTGCTGTTTCCCTGTTCGCTCAGGACGCTCCTCCGCCGGCTGCGCCCGCGGGCGGTGGGGGACGCGGTGCCGTGGCTGCTACCCCGGCTGCTCCGGCTGCGCCTGGGGGACAGGTTAATCCCAACGACACGGTGTTGAAAGCGCTCGACGACATCATGTGGGTGCAGAAGCTGAGCGATATCGCGGACGTCGACAAGGTGGCGTATACGAGTCTGCCTCCGGTGCACGTTCTCAATAAGACGGGACCGGGGGCGGGGAATCCTCTGATCATCCGGGCGTATACGTTCATTCCGAAAAAGATGGATCGGACCAAGAAGCAGCCTCTGCTGGTGCTGGCGCATCAGGGGCTGCACGGCAACGTGTCGTCGGTGGAGCTGGCGCATGTGATTCGCGAAATGATGGAGCAGGGGTACGCGGTGATCGCGCCGGATTACAGGGGCAGCACCGGTTACGGCCAGGGATTCTTCAATCAGATCGACTACGGCGGCCGCGAGGTGGACGATGTGCTCGCGGGGCGCGACTGGATGCTTGAGAAGTATAGTTTTCTGGATCCGAAACGGGTGGGCGCGATCGGCTGGAGCCACGGAGGGTTGATCACGCTGATGCAGATCCTGCTGCATCCGGAGGCGTACGCGGTGGCGTATGCGGGAGTGCCGGTCAGCGACCTGGTGCTGCGGATGGGCTATGAGGGTCCGGCATACCAGGCGCAATATTCGGCGGCGTATCACATCGGGAAGTCGGTTCGGGACGATATTAAAGAGTACGAAAAGAGGTCGCCCATCACGTATGCCGCGAAGCTCCAGACGCCGCTGCTGATTCATACCAACACCAACGATGAGGACGTGAATGTGCTGGAGGTGCAGAGGATGATCATGGCTCTGAAAGCGGAGGGGAAGAAGTTCGAGTCGAAGGTGTATGAGAATGCTCCGGGAGGGCATATGTTTAACCGGTTGGACACGAAGCTGGCGAGGGAGTCGAGAGAAGAGATTTATGCGTTTTTGGCCAGGTATTTGAAGAATTAGAGTCGGATGTCGACACTCTCGAATCATGTCGACGGCCCTGGTGCGTTTTGACGGGCCGGATGGCTGGTCCGGAATGCGCGAGGTGTTCAGCGCGGCCACGCGCGAGGAGAGCCTGGCGGTGATCGCTCTCAATTCGGGCGTTTACGCCGGCAAACCGGGTGAACTAGGGAAACATCTTCGCGTCCAGCCGACGGAGGAACCGGATGCGAAGGCAGTTGCGATTTCATTTGTCGATTCCGATCCTAAGGCGGCGCAAAAGGTTGTTATGCAGGTGATGGGGGCATTGATCGAAAATTCAAAGAGGAGCGACTCAGGCGTCAAAGTCGAAGTGTTAGACCCCGCCACGCTCCCTGCCGATCCGATTTTCCCCGATCCGCTGGAGGAGGCAGCAGCAGGAATTTCCGTGGGATTCGCCTGCGCCATCGCGATGGGGATCTGGCGGTACTTCAAAGGCTCCTATCCGTGGGATGCGGGCGCGAAGAGCTCCTTGTTCACGAAGGGCCTTGACGACCGAGGCTTGATCGGCAAGGGATGTTCGCGGGGAGATTGTACTGGGTACAGCCGGCTACGGGCCTAGTAACTTTGGAGCTTGTATTTATAGTACTAATTCGATATCCTCTTCCAGCGGGTGCCATTCCCGCGGAAAGAGTGAAAGATGCGATCTTTCGCGGGAGTACTATTCGTTGTGTGTGAAGTTGCCCAGGGCGGCGCGATCACGTCGGCGAACCTGTCATTTGGCGATTATGGGACCTCTGCGTCCTTTCAAGGGGTAGATTTCCAGACTTCTATCAGCGATTTCGACAGTGATCCGGGGCCGGATGGCGGCTTTGCTCCGTTCACCCCTTCCATGCCGAACGGTACATTCGGAGGGGGCTATGGGAGTTCAGGATACGGCTCAAGTGTCACCTACAATGGCACCTACTATACGCCGCTTTTCATGAATGTCCCGACGGGGTTGCCATACGCAGACAGCGTGTCGTATAGCGTTTATTCGTATGGGGCGCCGACGATTACGGGGCCTGGGGTTTACCCTGTGAGCGCCTCAGTCCAAGTGAATTTCTGTCTCAGCGACCCGACTGGTTCCATACCGAACTATTACTGCGAAAGCGACGCAGGCACCGCGGCTGGCGCTTTCTACGCGACGTCCTGTGGGTGCGGCACCTCCTGGCTCTTCGTTTCCAGCTTATCCTTGCGCATTTCAACACCGACGATCACCGCGACACCGGAACCGTCAAGTCTGCCCTGCGTTTGCGTAGGGATCCTGGTTGCTATAAGTGGAAAGCGATGGTTGAAGAATGGAGCGGGAGACGGGAATCGGACCCGCGACCAACAGCTTGGAAGGCTGTGACTCTACCACTGAGTTACTCCCGCGCTCCACACCGATTATAACTATTTCGCGACCAATTCCGGGAACTGTTTTTGGAGCTCCCTGATCTTCGGAAGGTCGTTATAGACGATGTAGGGATAGGTCGGATTCCTTTCGAGGAAGTGCTGGTGCTCGGCTCCGGCGGGGTAGAAGCCGGTCAGCGGCGCTACTTGCGTTACGATTTTGTGGCGGAAGACTTTCGCGTCGGTTAGCTGCTGGATGTAGGCTTCGGCCACTCGCTTTTGTTCGTCATTCGCGTAGAAGATCGCGGAGCGGTATTGGGTGCCTTCATCGGGTCCCTGGCGATTGAGCTCAGTCGGATCGTGGGCGACGGAGAAGAAGACCTGCAAGAGCTGGCCGTAGGAGATGACCGACGGATCGTAGGTGACTTCGACGGACTCGGCGTGGCCAGTGCGGCCGGTGCTGACTTCCTCATAGCCTCCGGCTGGCGCCTTCTTGCCTCCGGCGAATCCGGAGACGGCGTTCGAGACGCCTTTCAATTTTTCGAAGACTCCTTCGACGCCCCAGAAACAGCCTCCGGCGAATACCGCCGTGGCGGATTTCTGAGAGGGAGCTTTTACGTCGGTGGCGGGGGTGGGAAGTTTGCCGCCGGCGGACATCAGGCAGGCGGCGCTGAGGAGTGCGGTGAGAAGTTTCATGGATTATCCCTTTGCTTTCGGTTCGAAATTTAAAGCCGCGGAGTTCATGCAGTAGCGCAGACCGGTGGGTTTCGGACCATCGTCGAAGACGTGGCCCAGATGCGCGTCGCAGCGGGTACATTTGACCTCAGTGCGCTCCATGCCGAAGCTGCGGTCGGTATGAGTGGTGATGTTTTCCTTGGCGATGGGCGCCCAGAAACTGGGCCAGCCGGTGCCGGATTCGAACTTGGTATCGGAGCTGAACAGGGCGGTCGCGCAGCAAATGCAGCGGTACACGCCGGCGTCGTGATTCCTGGCGTACTTGCCGGTGAAGGCGGGTTCGGTGCCTTCGCGGCGGGTAACGTCGAACTGCTCTGCATTGAGCTGTTTTTTCCATTCGGCGTTGGACTTGACGATCTTCTCGACGGTTTGGGGGCCTTTGGAGTTGCCGGCGCTATCGAATTCCACGATGCGGACCGACGCGGCTTGAAGTTTGGGAAGCAGACTCGTGGACGAGGCGAGCGCGAGGAACATGTGGCGTCGCGATATACGCATATTTAGAATCTCCTGCTGCTATTTCGATGATATACGAAAGGAAACGACCCTCTTGTGATACCTTTATTCCCATGCCCAAGACGTTTTTCTCAACCCTCACTTGGCTAGCCTTGTCGTCCAGCCTGATCGCGCAAACGAAAGTCCCTCCCACCTCGGCGGAATACGGCCAGTGGGAAACGCTGATCGAGCCGGGTGGCGGAGGGCGGGGAGGTGGCGGCGCGAGCGGCTTGTCTCCCGATGGCAAGTGGTTGGTTTATGGAATCAACCGGTCGAACGGCAATGACGATTTGAGGGTCACGAACATCGCGGCGGGTACCACGAAGACTACGGCCTTCGGGACTCAGCCTGCGTTCTCCTCCGATTCGAAATGGCTGGCGTTCAGCATCGGCTATTCGGAATCTCAGGCGGACCGTCTGCGGAAAGACGACAAGCCGGTTCAGAACAAGCTGGGGTTGATGAATCTGACGACGGGCGACCAGACGGTTATCGATGCGATTCAATCGTTTTCCTTCAGTCCGGACGGGCAATATTTGACGATGCGCCACTATCCTTCGGAGACGGCGGCTGGTGGAGGCCGGGGGGCGGCAGCGGCTGGACGCGGTGGCGGGCGCGGTGGGCGCGGGGGCGGCGCAAATAATGGGGCCGATGACAACACGCCTGGAGCGACGCTGATCGTCCGCCAGCTGGCGACCGGACGCGATACTACGTTCGGAAATATTTCGGAGTATGCATGGCAGAACCAGAAGCATTCGGGCAAGCTGCTGGCGATGGCGATCTCGACTCCGGATAAGACCGGCAATGGCATTCAATTGTTCGATTCGCAGAGCGGGTCGCTGCGCGTGCTCGACTCTGGATCGTCGACGTATAGCAATTTCGCTTGGAGAAAAGACAGCGCCGATCTGGCGGCATTGAAATCCAAATCGGACGATAAGAAGGACGGCGCGACTTACATTGTTCTGTCGTGGAAAAATTTGGGGGCTTCGTCGGAGGCGGCTCGGGCCTACGATCCCACGGCGGACCAGAAGTTCCCGGCCGGGCTGCGCACTGTAGCTTACAGGCGGCCGTCCTGGTCGGACGATGGGGCGATTCTCTTCGTCGGATTGGCGGAGTGGTATCCGAAACCGGCTTCGGCGGCTCCTGCTGGTCGACGCGGGCGTGGAGCGAACGCCGATTCCGCGGACGATGCGGAGGAACAGCCTACGGTCGACGTCTGGCACTGGAAGGACATCGAGGTGATGGCCTATCAGTCGAAGAATGCCGGTCAGGAAGGGCGTCGAAACATGCTGGCGGCGCTGCATGTCGATTCCGGAACTCTTACTCAGTTGGGCCACGAAATTACGGAGCAGGTGACTCCTTTGAAGCACCACAACCTGGCTTACGCGGCGGAATGGAAAGATTATGCTCTGGAGCGCAGCATCGGCCGGCCGTTCGCCGATATTTACCTGGTCGATCTGAACAGCGGGCAGCGGACCAAAATCCACGACAAGCTGAGCGAGGATCGTTACATGGAGGAGAGTCCGGGGGGACGATATCTTCTATACCTGGATCACGATCAATACTATGTTTTCGATGTCAATACCAAGGCAACCGTCAACATCACGAAGAACATCAAGACGTCGTTCGTGAATCAGGAGTCCGATTCCACGGCGCCGGTGAAGCCTCCGTTTGGAGTTGCGGGGTGGACTAAAAATGACGCGGACGTGATCCTCTATGACAAGTTCGATCTGTGGAAGATTTCGCCTGACGGCGCGCATGCGACCCGCCTCACTAACGGAGCGGCCGATGAGGTTCGTTACCGCTATGTCCGGCTGGATCCGGAGGAAGAGTCGATCGACTTACAAAAGCCTGTGTATTTGAGCGCGTTCGGAATCTGGTCGAAGAAATCCGGGTACGCGGTGCTGCGGCCCGGCGCCTCCGCGCCCGAGAAGTTGATCTGGGCCGACAAGAGTATCGAGCGGCTGGCGAAGGCATCGGATGCTCCGGTGTTTGAATATGTTTCGGAGACTTATGAGGAGTCGCCCAACGTGTTCGTCGCGGGGCCTGATCTGAAGGATGCGAAGCGGATGAGCGACACCAACGCGTTTCAATCGAAATACGCGTGGGGGCATTCGGAGTTGATCGACTATAAGGATTCGCACGGGACGCGTCTGCAAGGCTCGCTGTACTATCCGGCGGGATACGAGCCTGGCAAGAAGTACCCGATGGTCGTCTACATGTACGAGAAGTTGTCGGACGGGTTGCATCACTACAATGCTCCTTCGGAGCGGACGTATTATTCGACCAGCGCGTTCACTACGCACGGCTATTTCCTGTTGCAGCCTGACATCGTGTTTCAGCGCGGCGATCCCGGCCTGTCGGTGGCGGACTGCGTGACGGCGGCGGTGAAGAAGGTGGTCGAAAAAGGGGTGGTCGACGAACATAAGGTCGGCGTAGTGGGGCATTCGTGGGGCGGATTCGATGCGGCGTTCTTAGCGACGCACACTCATGTGTTCGCCGCCGCCGTGGCGGGCGCGCCGATTACCGACCTGGTGAGCAACTACGGCAATCACCACTGGAGCAGCGGGATCGCGGAGACGGATCATATCGAAACCGGCCAGCAGCGCATGGGTGTGCCTCTGTACGAAGATCTGAACGCGTATATTCGCAACTCCGCCGTGTTCGCCGTGTCGACGATGACTACGCCGCTGATGATTGAAGTGGGCGACGCGGATGGAACGGTCTTCTATCACCAAGGGGTCGAACTGTATAACATCGCTCGACGGGCCAGGAAGAACGTCGTGCTGCTGGTTTATCAGGGCGAGGACCATGGGCTGCGTAAGAAGGCAGACCAAGTGGACTATCAGCATCGCATTCTGGCGTGGTTCGGGCACTACTTAAAAGATGAGCCGGCGCAGCCGTGGATCACGGAAGGCGAAAGCTATCTGGATCATCAAAGGGATTTGAAGAAGGCTAAGACCCAGTAGGACAGGTTCCCGAACTGTCCTTTTTCTTAACGCGGATCGCAGGCGGAACCGCCTGCGGCACATAACAGCAGATTTTTGTTCTGGCAGAAGAACTGTCGGGGGACAGGTCGGGGACCTGTCCTACTGGGCGGTTTACAATCTAGGGATGCTTCGTCTGTTTCTGATTTCGTTCGCGCTGGCGAGCGCTGGGGTTACTCGCGTCGAGATTGCTTCTCGCGCCGATCTGCCTAACGCAAATTACGAGCGCATCACGGGGAAGGTTTACTTTGCGGTCGATCCTAAGTTGGCGGCGAATCAGATTATCACCGATATCGCGCTGGCTCCGCGCAATGAGAAGGGGCTGGTTGAGTTTTCGGCCGACCTTGAAGTGCTGCGGCCCAAGGGCAAGGGGAACGGGACGGCGCTGGTCGAGATTTCGAATCGCGGGGGGAAGGGCATGGTCAACATGTTCGATCTCGCGGGGCGCGGCGCCCCGGGCGATTCGCTGCTGTTCGACCAGGGGTTCACGCTGGTGTGGATCGGATGGGAGTGGGATATTCCGAATCGCGACGGGCTGCTGAAGTTGTACGCTCCCGCGATCAAGGGGATCACGGGGCCAGTGCGCTCGGAGATTACGGTGGACAAGCGGTCGACGTCCGAATCGTTGGGGGATCGGGCGCAGGTTCCTTACGCGGTGGCGGATCCGGATTCGGCGACGCTGACGGTGCGCGATGGGGTGAACGGCAAGCGGTCGGCTATCGCGCGCGGGCAGTGGAAATTTTCGGCGGACCTGACGCGGGCCGAATATACGTTTGAGCCAGGGCGGATTTATGAGGTCGTTTATACGGCGAAGGATCCGGTGGTCGTGGGCCTGGGGCCGGCCGCGGTGCGCGATTATGTGTCGTATATCAAGCAGCAGGGCGAAGTGGCGCGAGCCATCGGGTTTGGAGTCTCGCAGAGCGGACGGTTTTTGCGCACCTTCCTTTATTACGGGTTCAATGCCGATGAGCAGGGCAAGCGCGTGTTCGACGGAGTGTGGGCGCATGTCGCGGGAGCGGGGCGGGGAAGTTTCGATCATCGCTTTGCGCAGCCCTCGCGCGACGGGCATCCATTGTTGAACCTTTTTTATCCCTCGGATATTTTTCCGTTCACCGATGAGCCGGAGACCGACGGCGGGATCACGGATTCGATTTTGGCGAAGGCGCGTAAGGATGGCGTGGTGCCGAAGATTTTCTATTCGAACGGCGCTTATGAGTATTGGGGGCGCGCGGCGTCGCTGATTCACATTAGTCCGGACGGGAAGAAGGACGTCGCGCCTGCGCCCGAGACTCGGGTGTACTTTATCGCCGGGGCGCAGCATGGGGCCAACGCGCAGCCGGTGAAGACGGTCACGCAGAATCGCGCCAATCCTGAGGATTATCGGTTCGCGATGCGGGCTCTGTTGATCGATTTGAATTCCTGGGTAACCAATGGAACGGCGCCTCCGGATTCGAAGATTCCCCGGATAGGTAAGGACGAGCTGGTGGCGCCGGGCGCGCTGAATTTCCCGAAGGTGCCGGGAATCGCGCTGCCGAAGGAGCCTTATCTGGCGTGGCATCTCGATTTCGGGCCGGATTTCCGGTCGAAGGGGATTGTCGCGTACGATCCTCCGAAGGTGGGGGCGGCGTTTCCGGTGCTGGTGCCTCAAGTGAATTCGGATGGGAATGAAACGGCCGGGATCCGCTTGCCGGAGCAGATGGTGCCGGTCGCGACCTACACGGGATGGAATTTGAGGGATCCGAAAATTGGCGCCCCGGATGTCATTTATAACATGGTGGGGTCGTTTATTCCCTTTGCGAAGACGAAGGTGGAGCGGGAGGCAGCGGGGGATCCTCGGTTGTCGATCGAGGAGCGTTATAAGGATAAGGAAGATTATTTGCGGCAGGTGAAGGAAGCGGCCGTGGCGCTGACGTCGACGGGGTTCCTGTTGAAAGAGGATGTCGATAAGGTGGAGGCGAAGGCGGGAGCGCGGTGGGATTCGATTATGAAGTAGTGAGAGGAAACTCCGGATTAACAGACTATACTGATATAAGAGATGACGGATACCCAGGTCCTAATACTTGCGCTGCCGTCGGTGCTGTCCGTGGTTGCCGTGCTCGTCGGGATTCTGATCAACAATGCACGTTTAGGGGATACGAATATGCGTATTTCCGAGCTGCGGTCCCACATGGATAACCGGTTCGATGACATGCGGGAAACTTCGCGCGCCGACCTCCGGCGGGTGGAAGAGGTTATGGACGCGCGCTTGAAGCATCTGGAGCGGTAATTCGGATCTTTACAACTTGTTACCTTGCGGTTGCCGCGTAACGGTGCATAATATATCCGAGGGATACTCTCATGAGGCTGTGCTTTGCCTTGATGGCTTTTGGCTCCGTTGCCGCTTTTGCCGCCAGCACGAAACCTACGTTTACTAAGGACGTCGCGCCGATTATTTTCAATCGCTGCGTGGAGTGCCACCGGGCGGGCGAAGTCGCTCCGATGGCGTTTACTAATTACAAGGAAGTCCGTCCCTGGGCCAAGGCGATTAAGGAACGGGTGGTGGCGCGCGCGATGCCTGTGTGGCTCGCGGACCCGCATTTCGGAAATTTCCGCAATGACCGCCGCTTGTCTCAAGACGAAATCGACACCATCGTGAACTGGGTGGATACCGGTGCGCCGGAGGGCAAAGAAAAAGACATGCCCGCGCTGCCGAAGTTCGAAACCGGTTGGACGCTGGGCAAGCCGGACCAGGTTTTTGACATCGGGACGGATTACGATGTGCCGGCGGACGGAACGGTCGCTTACAAGTACTTCACGGTTCCTACGAATTTCACGGAAGACAAGTGGATCAGCATGGCGGAGATTCATCCGGGGAATCGCGGCGCGGTGCATCATATTATCGTGACGGTGATCGATCCGGGCAAGACGTCTCCGACCAGGGGTGATGGAGATGCGCTCTTGGCGGGTTATGCGCCGGGCGAGCAGCCGATGAAGATGGAACCGGGGACTGCGAAGCTGATCAAGGCAGGTTCGAGCTTGCGTTTCCAACTGCACTATACACCCAACGGGACCGCCTATAAAGACCGGTCTTACGTCGGATTAACCTTCGCCAAGGAACCCGTTAAATTCCAAGCGATGACGGCCAACGCTCTCCAGTTTAACTTCAAGATTCCGGCGGGCGACCCGAACTACGAAGTGAAGTCCAGCTGGACGGCGAAAAAGGACGTTCAGTTGATCGAACTGATGCCACACATGCATGTTCGCGGGAAAGACTTCAAGTATACGATCGTGTACCCTGACGGCCATCAGGAAGTTATCCTCAATGTTCCGAAGTATGACTTTAACTGGCAGCTCAGCTATGAGTTCTCGAAGCACATTACTCTGCCGGTCGGAACGCGGATCGATTGCGTGGCGCACTTCGACAATTCCGCCAACAATCGCTACAATCCGGACCCCACCAAGGACGTGAAATGGGGCGATCAGACCTGGGAAGAGATGATGATCGGATGGTTTACCTATGTCGTCCCCGCTCCGGAATCTGTGTCGACGGGCGCTAAAGGCGTAGAGTAGTCAATCTTCTTCCCTAGGTGCCGATAAGGCTCCCATGGGAGAAGTGACCAAAATCAACGACAAGCTCAGGGAATTCCTGGCGGAGATCGCCGCCATGCCGGAGTTTCCAGCGTTCTCCCGCTCCATCGAACAAGTCCTTCTAAAAGTCGATGAAGAGGCGTCGGTTCAACACATTACCAATGTGATCCTAAAGGATTACAGCCTTACGCTTCGCATCCTGAGGACAGCTAATTCGGCGCTGATCAATCGCAGCGGTAAACAGATTCGTTCCATCTCGCATGCGGTTACGCTGCTCGGGGTGGAAGCCTTGCGCGAGATGGCCGCCGGGGCGGTAATGCTGGAGCATTTTCGCGCCAGTTCGCCCGGATTGAAGGAGCTGATTCTTCTCTCGCTGCTCACCGCGAACCATGCCCGCGAAATCGCGGCTCGCGTCGGATATCCCAAGCGCGAAGAAGCATATCTCTGCGGAATGTTCCGGAATCTGGGCGAAGTTCTGGTAGCTTGCTACCATCCCCGCGGGTATGCGGCGGTGCTGCTGCGGATGCAGGAGGACCGGATTCCGGCCGCGCAAGCGTGCTTCGAGCTACTGGGGTTCGATTATGACAGCGCCGGCAGGGCAATGGCCGCCCAATGGACCATTCCGGAAAGTGTGCAGGAGTGCATGACCGATCGCGTAGTGCGTTTGCGCCGCGCCCCTGCGACGGAGTCGGAGCGGCTGGAAACGATCACCCATTTCGCGCACAAACTGACCACCGCTATCTACCGCCGCGAAGCCAATGGCGCCCGAGCCAGCGTGAATCTGCTGCTGCAGAGTCTGGGTCCGGTGCTCGGCCTGGCCCATGAAGACATCAAGTCCATTGTTGAAAGCGCGCTGCGGGAAACCAGCGATGTTTTTCAAGCGATGGGTGTGCCGATGGATCATCTGCGCCTGAAACGGCAAACCGAGGCCGCGCTCGAACAGATCGTCGAGAACGAAGAGCAGTCCACCGCGCTGGGCGGCGATGCTGAAACCGAGACTTTAGCGATCCTGCTGCGCGATGTCACCTCGCAGGTAGATCGCAGTTCCACGGACGACCTGGGCGCGATCACCATGATGGTGATGGAGGCCATTTACCGCGGTGGTCCGTTCGACCATGTACTGTTTGCGTTGATGGACGAAAACGGCCACCGGCTGACGGCTATCACCGGATTCGGGGAATCGATCGACAAAGTTATCAAGAATTTCAACTTCGCTGTGACGGCGGCGGTTGAACCCCTGGCAACCGCGATCCTGAAGACGACGGACGTGTTCGTATCGGGCCCCAGGGACCGTCGCTTTGAGGGGACCAGATTCAGCCAGGTGGTGGGAGAGCCGGTGTACGGACTGCTGCCTCTGGTGGTCGGCGGAAAACCCACTGCATGCTTGTATTTTGACCGCCATGAGCCGAAGGCTTTCGACGCGCCGGCGCTCGCCGCGATTGGCGCTTTACGGGATCAACTTTGCCGGGTGTTGAATCGCAAAATCGCCAGATAAATATTTATTATCTAAAACGGGTATTGCATTTGTCTCTCTTCTGCTGTATTCTGACTTACGAGAGATAACGATGACACCAACGGACCCCAACCAGGCTCTCCGCACCAACATCGCGGTCTCCACCGCATTCTTACCAGTATCGGGAAACGTTCTTATTATTGGGGTCGGCATTATCGCCGGCCCCGCCTGAACGGCCCGATTTCGTAGACACAACGAATCTTGGCCACTGGCGGGGGAAAAACCTCCCGGCAGTGGCTTTTTGTTTTAGGGGAGAACCTTTAATGTCGAGTTTGACCACCGGCGCGAAGATCGTTTTAGAATGCCTGCAGAGGGAGAAAGTCGAGATCATTTTCGGCTACCCCGGCGGCGTCACGCTTCCTCTTTATGACGCGATGTACGATTCGCCGATCAAGCACGTGCTGGTGAGACATGAGCAGAACGCGGCGTTCGCGGCGCAAGGTTATGCGCGCGCGACGGGCAAAGTCGGCGTGTGCTGCGCGACCTCCGGCCCGGGCGCGACGAACCTGGTAACCGGTTTGGTCGACGCCATGATGGACTCGATTCCAATCGTGGCGCTGACCGGCCAGGTGACCAGCAAGCTGATCGGCAGCGATGCGTTTCAGGAAGCGGATACCTTTGGCATCACCCGTTCGGCGACGAAGCACAATTTTCTGGTAAAGAATCTGGCGGACCTTCCGCAGGCCATGCATGAGGCGTTTCACATCGCCTCGACCGGGCGGCCGGGGCCGGTGCTGGTCGATATCACTAAGGATGTGTTTCAGGGGCAGGCGCATTATGCTCCGGTGTCGACCATTCACTTGCCGGGATACAAAGTTTATACCGAGGGCCACGCCGGGCAGATCCGGCGCGCCGCGCAGATGATTTGGGAAGCCAAGCGTCCTTTCGTTTACGCCGGTGGAGGCATCATCGCCTCGGATGCGAGCGAGGAGCTGCGCGCGCTGGTCGAGCTGATCGACGCGCCGGCCGTTTGCACGTTGATGGGCCTGGGAGGCTTGCCCGGCACGCATCCGAATTTCGTGAGCATGCCCGGCATGCACGGCAGTTACGCCGCGAATATGGGGATGACCGAGACCGATGTTCTGATCGCTTTGGGCGTCCGTTTCGACGATCGCGTGACCGGACGGCTGGCCGCGTTCGCGCCGCACGCGAAAGTGATTCACGTCGACATCGATCCGGCGGAGATCGGCAAGATCCGGACGCCCGAAATCCCCATCGTCGGCGATGTGAAGCGCGTCTTGAAAAAGCTGACTGCGGCGCTCGAAGAGACGTCCGGCGAGTTGCGCGGAAAAAATGCGACTTCGCGCGCCGCGTGGTGGGGACAAATTAAAGAGTGGCAGCGCGAGCATCCTTTACACGCCGATTCGTCGACCGATGAAATTAAACCGCAGCACCTGATGGCGGAAATCGACCGCCTGTCGGGAGGCGAAGCCATCGTCTCAAGCGACGTAGGCCAGCATCAGATGTGGGGCGCGCAGTTCATCCGCTTCAATCATCCGCGGCTGTGGATCAATTCGGGCGGCCTCGGCTCCATGGGATTCGGATTGCCTTCGGCCATCGGAGCGCAGTTCGCCCGACCCGACAAATTAGTTTTCGCGATTGTGGGCGACGGCGGATTCCAAATGTCGATTCCTGAACTTGCGACCATCGCCAATCACGCGCTGCCGGTGAAAATTATCGTCATGAACAATGGCTACCTGGGGATGGTCCGCCAGTGGCAGGAGCTGTTTTATAACAATCGTCTGTCGTCGGTGCAGCTGGACGGATTCCCGGATCCTGAAAAGCTGGCCGGGGCTTACGGATTTAAAGGACGCACGGTCGAGAGTCCGCGGGAGCTGCGCAGCGCGCTCGAATCCGCTGTCCGCGAGCCGGGTCCGTACCTGCTGAACGTTCGGGTGACTCCCTTTGAAAATGTTTATCCGATGGTTCCGGCCGGAGGGGCGATCAACGAAATGGTGCTGGGCGCGCCGCAGACGGTGGAGGCATAGATGCTGCAAATCATTTCCATCCTGATGGAGAACAAGCCGGGGGCCCTGATGCGCGTGACCGGCTTGCTGACCGCGCGCGGATATAACATCGAAAGTCTGACCGTCGCGCGCACCGTCGACCCCGAGCTTTCTCGGATGAGCATCGTGGTGGATATCGAGCCGGGCGAAGCCGGTGACAAACAGAGATTACAGTTAATCAAGCAAATCAACAAGCTGATTAACGTCCTGCAAGCGTCGGATTTAACGGAATCTCCAGCGGTAAGGCGGGAATTAGCGCTGGTAAGGGTGCGGTCGACGATGCAAAACCGGACTTCGATTCTCAAGGAAGCCGAGATTTTCGGCGCTCGTGCTGTCGACTCCTCGGTCGAAGGCTTCGTGCTGGAAGCCACCGGAGATTCGGAGAAACTCGACGAATTTATGGATGTTATGCGCAGTTACGGCGAAATTGAGGTGACGCGGTCCGGTCTGGTCGCCGTGCGCTTTGGAAGCCAAGAAGCTGAAGCTCGCGCCGCCGGTCACGAGAGAATCGGAATTAGAAACTACGGATGGAGTTCTCAAATAATGGAAATGAAAGCCACGCGCTTTTATGAAAAAGACGGCGATCTTTCTTTGCTGAAAGGCAAGAAAATCGCGATTATTGGATATGGAAGCCAGGGTCACGCGCACGCTCTGAATCTGCGCGACTCAGGCCTCGATGTGATTGTCGGCCTGCCTGCGTCGAGCAAGAGCAAAGCCAAGGCGGAAGCGGCCGGTCTGACCGTGATGACGCCTGCCGAGGCCACGAAAGCCGCCGACGTTCTGATGGTTCTGGTTCCCGACCATATCCAGGGCGACCTTTATAAATCGGACATCGAGCCGAATCTCACGCCCGGCAAAACCCTCATGTTCGCGCATGGATTTAACATCCACTTCAAAGCGATCACTCCGCCTGCCGGAGTCGACGTTTCGATGATCGCGCCCAAGGCTCCGGGGCATCGGGTGCGCGAATTGTTTACCGAAGGCGTCGGCGTCCCCGCACTGGTCGCGGTGCATCAGGACGCATCGGGTAAGGCTCGGGAACAGGCGCTGGCGTATGCCCTCGGCCTCGGCTGCCTCAAAGCCGGCGTGATCGAAACGACATTTCGCGAGGAAACCGAGAGCGATTTGTTCGGCGAACAGGCCGTCCTCTGCGGAGGCGCGGCGGAGCTGATTCGCGCCGGGTTCGAAACGCTGGTCGAGGCTGGGTACGCCCCCGAAATTGCCTATTTCGAGTGCCTACACGAATTGAAGCTGATTGTCGATCTTATTTATGAGGGCGGGCTCAGCTACATGCGCTATTCGGTTTCGGACACGGCGGAGTACGGCGATTACACGCGCGGTCCAAGAATCGTGAACGAGCAGACGCGCGCGGAAATGAAGAAGATTCTCGCGGAGATTCAATCCGGCGAATTCGCCAAACAATGGCTGGGCGAAAACAAAGCGGGGCGCGCGAAGTTCCTGGCCATGCGCAAGGGCCAGGAGGATCAGCCGATCGAACAAGTGGGCGCTGAGCTGCGGAAGATGATGCCGTTCTTGAAAAAGAAGAAAGAGGTCGGAGTACCGGCCGCAACATAACTTTATGCGAGTTTTTACCTTCGATACGACGCTGCGCGATGGCACCCAGGGCGAGAACGTCAGTTTCTCCGCCGACGATAAGGTCCTCATCGCCCACAAGCTGGACGACCTGGGCATTGACTACATTGAGGGCGGCTGGCCGGGATCGAATCCGAAGGACAAGGAATTTTTTCTTCGCGCTCGCGATATGACGCTGAAACATGCGCGCCTGGTCGCCTTTGGGGCCACTCGCTTCGCTCGAAACGCGGTGGAGGATGACGCGAGCGTCAACGCGCTGATCGAATCCGGCACGCCGGTGGTATCGATCTTCGGCAAGAGCTGGGATCTGCATGTGCATCGCGCTCTGGGCATCACCGAAGAAGAAAATCTGAAACTCATCGCTGATACGGTTCGCTATCTGAAGGATCACGGCAAAGAAGTGGTCTACGACGCGGAACATTTTTTCGATGGCTACGCGGCCAGCCGCGACTTTGCGCTGCGTACGCTTGAGGCCGCGAAGAAAGCCGGGGCCGATGTTCTAGTCCTGTGCGACACCAATGGAGGCACGGTCACGAGCCGGCTGACGCAAATCTGCGCCGAGGTGCGCAAGAGCTTCGACGGCGTGCTGGGCATCCATACGCATAACGATTCCGACGTGGCCGTGGCCAACTCGCTGGCCGCGATCGAGCAGGGTTTCGCTCATGTGCAAGGCTGCATGAACGGTTACGGCGAGCGCTGCGGCAACGCGAACCTGACGTCCATCATCGCGAATCTGGAATTGAAGATGGGACATACGACGATCGGCCGCGAGAACCTGGGTCAGCTCACGTCGACCGCGCGTTTCATCGCGGAGCTGGCGAATCTTCCGCTCCGCAGCGACCAGGCTTTTGTAGGCAACAGCGCGTTCGCGCACAAAGGCGGCGTCCACGTTGCGGCGGTGTTGAAAGACGCCGCGACTTACGAACACATCAACCCCAAAGTGATCGGCAATCGCCAACGCGTCCTGCTGAGCGATCTTTCGGGGAAAGGAAGCATCCTATATAAGCTGAAGCAGCATGGCCTCGAAGAGCGCCTCGACGACGCCGCGCGCCGCGAACTACTCGACCGCATCAAGCAGATGGAATATCAAGGCTACGAACTCGAGGCCGCCGAAGGGACGTTCGAGCTTCTGGTACGAGAGGCGCTTCGTCCCGGTCTGCAACTGTTCGAAGTGGTCAGTTACGAAGTGACCACCCGCTCCACCGGTTCGACTGCGACGGTAACTTTGAAAGCTCAAGATGGAGTCCACTCGGCTACGGCAACCGGTAACGGGCCGGTCAATGCGCTTGACCTGTGCCTGCGTCAATGCCTCGCGACGCTGTATCCTTCGATCGCTGATGTAAAACTCACAGACTATAAAGTTCGCGTGCTCGATTTTAAAAAAGGAACGGCGGCACGGGTGCGAGTGTTAGTCGAATGGTCGGATCACCGGCGAAGCTGGTCGACGGTGGGGGTGTCGGAAAATGTGGTTGAGGCGAGCTGGTTCGCGCTGGTCGATGCGCTACGGCTGGAGCTGATGCGGATTAGTGAGAAAGATCCGCAGATCGATAGGGCGGTCGAGGACTATTGCTGGGGCGTGTAGTGATCCGTTCTTCACAGAAGCTGATTCATTCTCAGTCCGGGGATCTTTCCAAACTCCGTGTCGAAGGTGAGTATATGCCCGTCAGCTCTGTTAAGAGCTACATTCATAATCGCAATGTCAGTAAAGCTGAGGAGTGTTTTAGACTGCCTCGAGAAATTCTTTATCGTCGCCACGAACAGGTCGGAACAAGGCACGAGTTCCCGCTCCTTCGCTTCGAGTAAATTTTTGCCACCTTGTTCGCAACCGCAAGGTCGCGCCGTAGTAGCAATACCGTCACCACTTCGAGAAAAAACGTACTCAAGCAGAAGGCCATCACCCCACATACCTCCGAGTAACTGCTCCATTAGCTCCAGAGAGGCCGTGTGATGGGCATCGCGTTCGTTGTAGAACCCAATAATAAAACTCGAATCGAGTACGATCACGGGCGCAGGTCGTTATACACGATCGAATCGATCTCATCGCTGAGATGCTCGTTGCCTTCAGGAAATGGCTCGGGGCGAAGGTCTCGTAACGTCGACCGTCGGCGAGACTTAGCTGGCCGCGCAAGATACGCGCGCATCGCTTCGTTGAGGAGTTCTCCAACTTCCCTCTCTTCGACAACGGCGCGCCGCAACAAGGCCTGGTAGGCTTGCTCGTCTAGATTGTGGATGGTCGTGCTCACCTGACAGTACTTGTAACACAAATCCGAGTTCACAGGAAGAGCGGCTTTATATGGCGCTCGAACAAATTCGTCGTGACGTTCCTCGCGATCTCGACCTTATATTCATCCAGCAAATCCAAATAACTATTCCCCTTCTTTGCCGCGATCTTGAAACCTACGTGCAGTAACTGCCGCAGGCTGGGGTTGAACTCGGGGCACGATTGGTCGTGCCGCAGCGCGTTTACGTATTGCTCGGACGACCACTTATTCACCACTGCGGGCGCGGGGAGCTTTGACGGATCGATGTCGATCACCGTGGCGTACGGCTTGCATAACTCCGCCTGATGCTCGTACGCCTCGGCGTAAATTTCCTTCGCCATTATCAGCCCCTCACCGCCGCCTTCCGCGAGTCCGATCAGCTCTTCGAGCCAGTTGGTTCCTGCCGTCTTCACATGGACCCCGGCGTCGAATTTCTCAAGCGTCGCCTTGATGGGGCCGTAAAGAGAAAATTTGTCGCTGCCTGAATGGATGCTTAGCTTCAAGGTCGAGGGCAGCCCGTAGTCTTTCACCGCGAGCGCGATCGCCGCGATGTCATCTGAAAACTCCTGCGTGAACTTCGCGACATCGCCCACATAGTCGACACCTTTGTTAAAACGGCCCGTAAACTTGGGTGCGATGGTCTGAATGGGAATCCCCTCATCGGCGATCGCCACCAGAATAATCAGCAGCTCGTCGGGTGTCTGCGGCGAATCCGTCTCATCCATTGAAACTTCGGTGATGAATTTCCCCGCGCCTTTCGCGGCCTCAATTTTGCGATAGATCCGCCCCGCCTCCTTCACCGCGGTCAGATATTTCGCGGCCACGGACGCGTGTTGCGCCAACTCCGGATGTTTAGCCGCGAACGAAGTAGAATCCGCGGGACGCCCAATCCAATCCGCCACGTCGATGGTATAAAAATCGCACGCCTCTATGAACCCGGCCACCGTATCGAAATTAATGTGGTCCGCGTCGCAAAAATAAGGCTTGCGCCATCCGAGCTTGCCGACCGCCGCATCGGCCGCATGTCGTACGCTCATCGGGCTCGAGCCGATTATGGTGTGCTCGCGGTTGGACTTGTTCCACACCGGAATCACGTCGACCCCAAGCTCGGCCGCCATCATGCAAGCCTTCAGTTGCGCCTCGGCTTGATGCGCGAAACGGTCGCCCACGCCGAAAGTATATTTGGGGAGAAGAACCGGGTTGCTCATGGCCGTAATCTTTCAGGATACAGTAGAGAACTATGCTCAAATCGCTGGATTTGACCGGCCGCGTGGCCGTGGTCATTGGAGGAACCTCGGGAATCGGACGCACTTTAGCCTTGGGATTGGCCGATGCCGGCGCCGACGTCGTAGCCACCGGACGCCGCGAAAATCTGGTCCAGGAAATTGCCGCCCAGATCGAAGCGAAGGGGCGAAAATCCCTGGCCGCCTCAGTCGACGTGCTCACCCGCGCCTCTGTCGATGCGCTTCGCGACGCCGTCATGAAGCACTTCGGACACGTCGACGTCCTACTGAACGCCGCTGGAAAAATCGGCCGCAAGCCCACCGCGACTTTTCCCGAAGCCGAATGGGATGAGACCTTCAACGTCAATGTCACCGGCGCTCTGCGCGCCTGCCAGGCATTTTACGAGCCCCTCAAAGCGTCCGGCCACGGCCGCATCATCAACATCGTTTCTCTCAACTCCTATGTGAGTTTGCGTGAAGTCGCGGCCTATGCGGCGTCGAAATCGGCACTCCTTGCGCTGACCCGCAGCCTCGCCGTCGAATGGTCGGCCGAAGGAATCAACGTCAACGCGATCGCCCCCGGCGTCTTCCGCACGGACCTTAATAAAAACCTTCTCGACTCCACCGATCGCGGCAAGGAGCTGCTGCTGCGTACACCGATGAAGCGCTTTGGCCAGACTGGCGAGCTCAATGGCGCCGCAGTCCTGCTCGCATCGGACGCGGCTAGCTTCATCACCGGTCAATGCATCGTCGTCGACGGAGGATTCCTGGCGTCGGGAGTCAACAGCTAATGGTCTGCTTCAATTTATGTGGCGCACGCCCCCACGCGTGGACGCGCGCGCCACACTGGGGGAAATTATATTCATTATGAGTGGTGCATTTAGGACGGTGGCACTGATCGCGTTGCTGCGCGTCGCCGCTTACGGACAAGTGTTCGAGGTCGCCTCCGTCAAAGTTCATCCGGAAGCGCCCAGTATTATCCGTTTCACCACGTCCGGTCCGCAATTCAGAGCCGAAGCGGAGATGCTCGGCGGGCTGGTGATGTACGCGTATAACATCGAACGCTACCAACTCGCCTTCGCCTCACCGAAGTTCGCTTTCGACGATGTGTATTTCGATATCGTTGCGAAAGCCGAGGGCGACGCGGCTCCTACTAAAGAAGCGTTCCGCCAGATGCTACAGACGCTGCTAGCGGACCGTTTCAAACTCAAAATCCACCATGAAATGCGCGAAGTCCAGGTGTTCGCGTTGGTGGTCGGCAAAAACGGCCCGAAGTTCAAGGAAAGCGCGCCCGATACTCAGTCGAGCGGCCGTCACACAATGAATGGCCGCAATCAGATCATGACGCTGACGAAGGTCACGATGGAGGACGTGGTACAGAGTCTGACGGTCTATACCGGCCGTCCCGTGCTCGATAAGACAGGGCTCACCGGGTCCTACGACGTCCGCATGGAAGCAACGCCCTCCTTCAGGATCAACAACAATCCCGATCCAGCGGATATCAGCGTATTCGAAGCGATTCAGGAACAGCTAGGCCTCAAGCTGGAGCCGCAAAAGGCGATGATCGACGTCCTGGTTGTCGATCACGCAGAAAAGCCATCCGGGAATTAGTCCGTCACCTGTGACAAACTGCATTCATGCGTCTGTTTTTTCTGACGGCAAGCTTGGCCCTCGCCCAGAACGCGACCTACCCTGTGAAGCCCGTCCCTTTCACGGCCGTCCATTTTCACGACGATTTCTGGGCTCCTCGCATCGAACTGAATCGCAAGGCGACCATTCCCGCCGCGTTCGTTCAGCTCGAAAAAGCCGGGGACTTCGATAATTTCGATCGCGCCGCAATCGTGCTGAGAGGCGAGCCTCTCTCGAACAAAACCGCGCCCAAAAATCCTTACGACGATAGCGACGTTTTCAAAGTCATCGAAGGAGCTTCCTACGCGCTGCGCTCCCAGCCCGATCCCGAGCTCGACGCGTTTCTCGACCGGCTCATTGCGCGCATCGCCGCCGCGCAGGAAAAGGACGGCTATCTCTACACCGCCCGCACCATCGATCCTCTGCATCCTCATCCCTGGGCTGGCCCGGAGCGCTGGATGCTCGACCGGGAGCTCAGTCATGAGCTTTATAACCTCGGCCATCTTTACGAAGCCGCCGTGGCGCACTATCAGGCCACTGGAAAGCGCACGCTGCTCGATGTCGCGCTGCGCTCCGCCGACCTGCTCGATCAAACTTTCGGACCCGGAAAAATGTCCATCTGGCCGGGCCACCAGGTGGTCGAAATCGGCCTCGCGAAAATGTTCCTGGTCACCGGCAACGCGCATTATTTGAACCTCGCGAAATTCATGCTCGACGCCCGCGGACCCGATGGCATGAAAGGTTCCGGCCGCGAATACAACCAATCTCATATGCGCGTCGTCGATCAAACCGAAGCCGTCGGACACGCGGTTCGTGCGACGTATATGTACTCCGGCATGGCCGACGTCGCCGCGCTCACGGGCGATGAAGCCTACGTCCACGCCATCGATAAAATCTGGGACAACGTCGCGAGCAAGAAGCTGTACATCACCGGAGGCATCGGCGCAACCGCATCCGGCGAGGCCTTCGGCAAGAACTATGAGCTTCCCAACATGACCGCGTACAACGAAACCTGCGCCGCGGTCGGCAACGATTTCTGGAACCATCGACTCTTTTTGCTGCACGCCGATTCGAAGTACATCGATGTGATGGAGCGCACTCTCTACAACGGACTCATCTCCGGCGTCTCGCTCGACGGCAAGACGTTTTTCTATCCGAATCCTCTCGAATCGAATGGCCAGCATGAGCGCAGCCCCTGGTTCGGCACCGCGTGCTGCCCTTCGAACATTACGAGATTCGTCGCCTCCATGCCCGGCTATGTATACGCGAACCGCGCCTCTGAGCTGTACGTAAATCTCTTTGTCGCCAGCAGCGCCGAGGTAAAAATGGATAACGGCCGCACCGTTAAAATCGAGCAGGAAACGCATTATCCGTGGAGCGGCGCAGTCAAAATCACCCTGACGCCGGACCAGCCCGCACCGTTTCGAATGAAGGTCCGCATCCCCGGATGGGCTCGTAATCAGCCCGTGCCCAGCGACCTTTACAGCTACGTCGATTCGGCCAGCGCGCCCGTCTCGATAAAAGTAAATGGCAGACCGATCGTGATGAGACTCGACAAAGGCTACGCCGTCATCGACCGCGTCTGGAGGCCCGGGTCGACCATCGAATTGAGCCTCCCCATGCCCGTTCGCCGCGTAGTCGCGAACGATCAGGTGGCAGCCGATCGCGGACGCGTCGCCCTGGAGCGCGGACCAATTTTATTCGCACTCGAAGCCGCCGATAGTCCTAACGGAAAAGTGCGCAACCTGGTGCTTCCCCGTGACTCCCAATTGACCGCCGAATATAAACCGCAATTATTGAAAGGCGTCGAGGTGATCGAAGGCCGCGCGGAATCGTTGTCCTATGACGCCCAGGGAAACCTGCTAAAAAAACAGCAGTCCTTCACGGCGATTCCTTATTATGCCTGGGCCAATCGCGGACGCGGACAGATGATCGTCTGGATCCCGGAAACCGAGGCAGCAGCCAAGCCCGCGCCTTTCCTGAATCCCAAGGTCACCGCCTCCCCGTCGCGAAGAAGCCCTCTAACCGTTAACGACGGCGATGAGTCCACAACCTTCGACTGGTGGCCGAAAAAAGGAACCACCGAGTGGATCGAATACTCCTTCGATAATCCCGCCACCGTCTCGTCGTCGGAAGTCTACTGGTTCGACGACACCGGCCGCGGCGAAGTCCGCATCCCCGCCGAGTGGCGCGTCTTATATAAGGATGGCGAAACCTGGAAGCCGGTCCAAATCACATCGTCTAATGAAAAAGATAAATATAACCGCCTCACTTTCAATCCAGTAACCACTACCGCCTTGAAACTGGAAGTAACCATGCAGCCCAGCTGGTCCGCGGGCGTCGAAGAATGGCACGTGAAGTAGGGCCGGCGTTCACTCTACTGTTACAAGTCCGTCGAGCAAAAAAAAGCTTGTAAATGATCCTCACCATCGATCATACTTTTGCTATGAGCATGAGGGTCACGCGATCTGTCAAGAACCGCGGACGAGGACTGTTCCTCGCCGTTACATCCACATTACTGGTTTTCGGAGCTGCCACTGCCCGCGCTGATATTGCATTTCTGGACAGCTTCAAAAACCTCACTAATGAACAAACCGGCAACGGTAACTCTCTGACTTTCAATGGTGCCTTTTATTCGGCGGACCTGAACACTACAGTCCCGAACTCTTACACTTCGGTCACGATGACCTATCCCGGGCCCGGGTCGCCCCTGAACATCCCTCAAGCTACGACCACGAATTATCACTACCAGACCGGCTTACTTTCGAAGGCGACGATGGATGCCGACTTCCCTTTCGGGACGTATACGTTCACGGGCGCAACCGGCGGGCCGCCAGACGTGGCCAGCTATGACTACACCTCCGACGACTATGCGACCTCTCTTCCGTACTTGACGGGCACGGATTATTCGAGCTTGCAAGGAGTGAATCCGGCCGCCGCCTTCACGCTGCACTTCAATCCGTTCACGGGATTCAATACCTCAAATTCGTTCATTTTTGTGTCCGTTTACAACGAGACAACCAGCACGACGGTCTTTAATGATGGCTTCCTTTCCCCATCGACGACCAGCGTCACCATCCCCGCGGGCACCTTCACGCCCGGTGACCAGTACGATTACGAAATCGATTTTTCCAACCGGCTTTCGATCCCGAGTCCAGGCGCGAGCAATGAAGCACAGCTTGGTTTCGACGTTCGCACGGACGGCCTTTTCACCGCCGGCTCATCCGTGCCGGAGCCCGCGACGATAACCCTCTGTGCCTTGGGCTTGACTGTGTTGGTGCGCAAAAATCGAATGCGGAAGTAAGCGATCTAGTTTGCCGTGGGGACTCTGTTCAAGTGATCCACTACCAGGACATTTAGAGGAACTTTTCTAGGTTCCAATCGCAGGCCGAGCTGCTCCTCGAGCGCGGTAAAAATCGACTCGTCGTCCCACTCCAGAGTGATGTCGAAGGTGCCTTTCAATCCGGTAAAGTCGACCACTTGCCGGCCCAGTTGAAAATCCGGGCGGGAGAGCCGGTCGGCGAACATCGCCATGGAAATCGAAGACCCCGCGGCATGCCCCGCCTGCATCCTGAATTTGTAACTGCTCTCGGGCGCCGCGGAGGGGTGAAGTTTCGGGCCGCCTTTTCCAGTCATCAGCGCGTAAGCTGAGAACAGCCGCGTCTCGCGATGAAAAGCCAGGTTGAGGCGGTCGACCAATAGATTCTGGAGCATGACATGAACATCGCTCTCCGCAGTTTCCGGAGGGAACTTGGCGGCGATATCGAATCTTTCTGAGTCCAGCCAATCCGGTCCGGACAACAAATAGTTTCGGCCTTCAGCGATGCCGAGCGCCATCCCGATGCAGCGCTTCAGGGATAGATTCTCGATGATCAGACTGCCCTTCGAGATCTTGATCCGGTCGATGCCCGTCTCCGATTTGTCCGGTTTAACGGAGGCGACCTCAAAGGAAAGCCGCGCGTGGTCGGTTTGGGCCAGAGCGAAAAAGATAGCTACGAAAAGTGCTGCAATCATGCCCGTTGAGACTCGCGGCTCGGGCACAAAAGTTTCAACGCATCACAACAAATGCGCTGGCGTCGCGCGGGTTTTCCATTTCCCCGTGCGGAGCTTCACGTTCACTTCCTCAAGCGATCCAAAAAATCCCGCGAAGGAATTCTGCAGCGCTCTCGGCCGCGTCCGCGCCTGCCGGAAATCTCGGTGCCGGAACTGGTCGGTGGATGAAATAACCGCCGCGCCCATCGGCCGATACTCGTGCGTCCCCTGCGCCCACGCGAGCCCTTTTTCCCGATCAATCCACAGTCCAAATCCCACGGAACCATTATGACGTTGGACTCTAAAGTGCTTCAATAGGAGTGATGCTGACCCTGTTTCGCCTAGCGCCTATTCGCTTTACGTCCTTCGCCATGATGATGTGCTTTCTCGGAGTGGGTCGTTTTGACACGGCACAGGCGCAAAGTCTCACGGTGAGCAGCACCAGCCTGTCGTTCACCACCGCGCAAGGCAGCAGTCCCGCAAGTACCCAGACCGTATCGGTTGCCAGCACCGGGGGCAACGTGATTTATAACATTACGCTGCAACCCGCCGGTTCCTGGTTATCTGCCGGAGCATCCAACGGTTTCGGAGGCACTCTGACGGGAACCGCGCCGGATTCGCTGACCGTGCAAATCAACTCAAACTCGCTTCCGAATGGAAATTACACCGGCACCATCACGCTTACTCCCAACGGCGGAGGGACGCCCGCTACCATCGCCGTCTCGCTCACCGTAACCGGTTCCGGAACTACCAGTAATATCCTCACTGCCACTCCTCAGCAGCTTTCCTTCGCCTACGAGGTTCATCAGACTGCGCCGCCTCCGCAGACTTCGCAAATCGCCAGTGGAGGCATCCCTCTGCCGATCTCCTTCAGCATTACCACCGCTCCCACCGGCAATTGCCCCGCGGGATGGCTGCAAGCGACGCTATCGTCGAACACCACTCCAGCTGCCTTGACGGTAAGCATCGTGCCCACCGGACTCACCCCGGGAAGTTGCACCGGCAACATTACGCTGACTTCCAATACGACTACCAACGGCACCACCACGCAATCGGTCGGCGTCACTCTGTTTGTCAGCAGTGGAGCCTTGCTCAACGTGTCGATTCCCACCGGTTTGCAATCGGTAACCGCTCAACAGGGAGGCCGGCCGATACAATTCGGTCCCACCAGCGGGAATCCGTTAACGCTGACCAGCTCCGATCCCACCACGCAAGTGAATTTCACTCTGTCCACCAGCTCTGCCAACAACAATTGGCTGTCGGTTTCACCTAACTCGGGCACGACTCCGGCGAATATCGACGTGCAGATCACCCCGGGCACCGCGCTACAGCCGGGAACTTATCAGGGCTCGATCACCATCAATTCAGCGGGCCTTTTGAATAACACCACCACGATCCCGATTACCCTGACGATTACGTCGCCCAGTTCGGTGTCGGTCAGCCCCTCGGGCTCTGAGGCTTTTGCCGAACTGCAAGGCGGTTCGCTGCCCGCGCCGATTACTCTGACTCTCACCGGAGCCGCCGCGCAAAGCGCGACCTTTACCACTTCGGTCATCCAGCAAAGCGGAGGCGCGTGGCTCCAAATCAGTCCTCAAAATGGAGCCCTCACTCCGACGCCGACCACCTCATCCGCATCGGTGAGCTTAAGCGTCGCGCCCAATACTCTGGGCCAGGGCGTTTACTCGGCGGAAGCCGTGATCACCTTCCAAAGCCCCTCGATACCGCAGATTATTATTCCCGTAAGCTTGACGGTCGGCGGTCCGGCCACGGCGCTGACCGCGACGCCTTCCGCAGTCTCATTCAGCTATCAGGCGGGTGGAGCGATACCGGCGTCACAAACCATCTCGCTCACGAACCCGGCCTCCGCTTCCATTCCGTACACCGTCGCATCGGTGAGCGACAATTGGTTCACCGTTTCTCCGCCCAACGGGAACACTCCGGCGACCCTCACGGTCGCGGTCAATCCGCAAAGTCTCCAACCGGGCTCCTACAACGGATCGTTCACTTTGACATCTCCGAACGTGCCGCCGACTACCGTCACCGTGGCGCTGTTTATTTCGGCCAGCACGACGCCCCAGCCGTTTATCATCAGCAATGCGGCGAGCGGTGTGGGCAGCCAGCTTTCCCCCGGCGAAATTATCACGATTAAAGGATCCGGTCTGGGACCGGGAACTCCGGTTTCGTTTACCGTGAACTCCCTCTCGAGTCCGACCCTCGCGGGCGTGCAGGTGACCTTCAATGGCTACTCAGGAACGCTGCTTTATGTATCGTCGACGCAAATCAACGTGACGGTTCCCTATGAGGTTGCGGGCAGTGCGACAGCTTCAATCGTGGTCTATTATTCCGGAGCTCAATCGTCGCCGATCACTCAGCCGGTGGCGGCGGCAGCGTTGGGACTCTTCACCGATAACGCGACTGGCAGCGGACAGGCGGCCGTTGTCAATCAAAACTATACATACAATACTCCCGCCACGCCCGTACCCCAGGGTTCCTATATTTCGGTGTACGCGACCGGAGCCGGTCAGACCACGCCCGCCAGCACGGACGGCGAAGTGAGTCCCACCCTCAGCTTGCTCCCGCTCGTTTTGCAGCAATATGTCACCGCGACGATCGGCGGTAAACCCGCCGCGGTTACATTCGCCGGAGCGGCCCCCGGGTACGTCACCGGAGTGGTTCAGTTCAACATCCAGGTGCCCTCGGGCGTCACTGGAAGCGCGCTCCCGATCCTGGTTACCATCAACGGTCCGTCGGGTGTTCAAAGCCAGGCGAACGCCACTGTAGCGGTCCAATAACCGGCTTTTCCCGACATAATGGCATCGTTAATCAACGTTTCGGGCATCTCGAAGACGTTCGGAACCGCTCCGCTTTTTGAAAATATTACGCTCAACATCTCTGAAGGGGACCGCCTGGGCCTGATCGGTCCGAACGGGGCGGGGAAGTCCACTCTGCTCGAAATCCTGACGGGACAGAGAGAGCCTGACACCGGAAATGTCGCGCTAAAAAAAGCCACGCGCCTGGCTTATGTAACGCAGGATTCGCAATTTCCCGAAGGCCTCACCGTGCGTCAGGTGGTCCATTCCGCGATGGCGGAAGCTCGCATCGCCGACGAGGAGAAGCTTGCGCTCGAAGCCGAAACTCTGGGCCGCGCGGGTTTCGAAAAGTTCGACCAGCAGGCCTCCGCCTTATCGGGGGGCTGGCGCAAGCGCCTCGCGATTGCCGAGGCTCTGGTCCAATCGCCGGACATCGTAATGCTCGACGAGCCGACCAATCATCTCGATCTGGCCGGTATCGCCTGGCTCGAAGAGCTGCTCAACAACGCATCCTTTGCTTGCGTGGTGGTCAGCCACGACCGCTATTTTCTGGAAAACGTGGCGACAGCGATGGTGGAATTGAATCCCGCGTTTCCCAACGGGACATTTTACGTCAGCGGAAATTACAGCGCATTTCTCGAAAAGAAGGGCGAGTTTCTGCACGCCCAAGCCAAGCATCAGGACGCGCTTGAAAACCGCGTGAAGACGGAGATGGAGTGGCTGCGCCGCGGTCCCAAGGCGCGCGCGACGAAGTCGAAGGCGCGGATCGATAAGGCGCAGGAAATGATTGGCGAGTTGAAGGATCTCAAAATCCGGACGCGCGTGGAGCTGACCGACATCGATTTTTCGGCCACCGATCGGAAGACCAAACGGCTGGTGCATCTCGAAGGACTGTCGCACGGCTTCGGAAACAACGTGCTGTTCGACGGAACCAGTTTCACGATCACCGCCGGCATGCGCGTCGGCCTGGTCGGCGCGAACGGCAGCGGGAAAACCACGCTGCTACGCCTGTTGAAAGGCGAGATGGCGCCAATGCGCGGCGAGATTCAGCGCGCCGACAATCTGCGGATTGTGTCCTTCGATCAGATCCGTGAGATCGATCAGAATCTGACGCTGCGCAGGGCGCTCGCGCCGGACAGCGATTCGGTGATCTATCGCGACCGGGTGACTCACGTGGCTTCCTGGGCGGCGAAATTTCTGTTCACCAGCGAGCAGTTGAATCAGCCCGTGCGCCGGCTCTCCGGTGGAGAACGCGCCCGTGTGCTGATCGCGAAATTGATGCTGGAGCCCGCGGATCTGCTGTTGCTCGACGAGCCCACCAACGATCTGGATATTCCGACTCTGGAAATACTGGAAGAGAGCTTATTGGATTTTCCGGGAGCGATGGTTCTGGTAACCCACGATCGTTATCTGCTGGACCGGGTGGCGACGGTGGTGTTGGGACTCGACGGCAAGGGCGGAGCGGAGCGGTTCGCCGATTATTCGCAGTGGAATTTATGGCAGGTGGAGAAGAAAAAGGACCGGTCGGGGACCGCCCCAATAACCACGCCCAAGGCCGCCGCTGTTAAGAAGAAGTTGTCCTATCTGGAAGCGCGGGATTACGAAACCATCGAGCATCGCGTAACGGGAGCGGAGCTGGCTCTGGAAGCTCAACACGACGCCGTGCAGCACGCCGCCTCCGCCGGCGGAAAAGAACTTGAAGCAGCCATGGCGGAGCTCGAGAAGAGGCAGCTGGCAGTCGATGAATTGTATGAGCGCTGGGCGGAGTTGGAAAAGAAGTTGGGATAGAGACAGAGTGGAGTGAGGGCCCCATGCGAATTACCTTGGAATTGCCTGATGAGATGGCGCGGCAGATCGCCCCTGATCGCGATGTCGCTCGGGCAGCTCTTGAGGCTGTTGTTCTGGAGGCGATCGGGTCGCACAGTTTGTCCGAGCATCAGGCGTCCACTTTGCTAGGTCTAAGTCGTTATGATTTGGACGGATTTCTTAAGCAGCACGAGGTATGGCTGGACTATTCTGTCGATGATCTCGAAAGAGATCGCGCTGTCCCCAAGTGATTGTCGTAGCGGATGCCGGTCCGCTCCGGTACTTACTTCTGATCGAAGCGGCTCCAGTTCTTCCTGCTTTATATGGGCGAGTTTCCATTCCCCCCGCTGTTTTGGATAACTCACCAGGGCGCACACGCCCGATTGCCGAACTTCCGGGCTAGCGAAGCTCTATTTCAGGCGATGCTGGATTCTGATAGAGACCGCAAGCGGGGCCAGTGACATTGTAAACTGACAGTGTACGCCCCGATAGCTCAGTTGGTAGAGCGCCAGTTTTGTAAACTGGATGTCGCTGGTTCAATCCCGGCTCGGGGCTTTTTCTTTTTTGGTCGCGAGAATCACCGCCATCGCGCAAAGATACATCGCGCCGCCCACCAGCAATGTCGCGCGCAGCCCGATGTAAATCGCGAGAAAAATTGCCCCCGCGGAGCCCAGCACGCTGGCCGCGGCGTTCAGCGACCAGGCCCACCGTATGGCAGGCGGATGACGAAATTCCAGCCTCCGCAGACCACTGGGAAAAGGCATCCCCATCAGAAACGCGGCAGGCGCGATGGCCAGCACCGTGATCAGCATTTTCGCCTGGATCGGCCACACCGCTGCGGTCTGCGTGAGAGGACGCGCGATGAACGCGAGCACCCCGATCAGCACGGCAATCGCGACCAGCACGCGCGCGAGCCGTCCATCGTCATCGTCGATCACACGCCGGCTGAAGAAGCTGCCGATCCCGCTCGATACCAGCATCGAAAAAACGATGACCACCAGCGCGTAAGTAGGGTGGCCCAGCAGCAGCACGAATTTCTGGATCAGAGCCACCTGAATAAGAATATATCCGGCGCCTAAGCAGATGAAATACCACAAAAACGTAACCATACCCTTTTGTTTCGGCAAACTCGTGCCGGGAAGAAAGCCAGGCAGCACCAGAATCAGCGCGGTCGCGATCAGGCTCACGGCCATCAGGCCGAACAGCAGCGGCACCGCTTTCTGAACTTTGAAATCGGCGCTGCTCTCGTTCGCGGTCGTGATGTAGCGCCACAGATCGCGCGGCTGCACCGTGTAAAAGAAGAACGGCCGATCGTCGCTCACCGGCGAAACGTCGAATGGATAATCGCGCCAGAACTCCTTGGGATCCGGAGCCGTCAGCAGCCGGCCAAAGGCATTTTTCGGCGCGTCCCCCGGCAGGTAAATCTCATCCATGTGATTGCGCGCGATAATTTCGCGGGCATGCGCGACATCGATCTCGGAAAAAGGCTTGCGCGAAACCAGCACCGTATCGAGCGCGCCCCAGCCTTGGAGCTTCGCCGTGTCCTCGCGCACCACGATCACGTGCCGCGCGGGATCCGATTCGCCCACCCGCGGCAGCGCGGCCATGGCCAGCGAAATCAGCCGCAGAGATTCGCGCGGAGGATCGAAGCCCCAGCGCGTAAACGCCAGCATTCCATCGTCGGTAAGGTGCGACAGATAATCGACGAACGCGTCTGTCGTGTACAGATTATTTTCGCTGAGCGCGAACGCGCCCGCCGCCGTCGATGCCCAGGTATCGACCAGCGTGGCTTGCAGCACCTGATATTTATCGGTGCTGCGCCGCACAAAGGATCTTCCATCCTCGATATAAACACTCACGCCGGGACGCGTATAAATATAGTTGCTTTCGCGCGCGAACTTATCGCGCATCACATCGTTTGCGATGATCGGATTGATCTCGACCGCCGTGATATCGCGGCTGCCCGAGGCCAGCGCGCGCGCGACATCGTAGCCGCCGCCGGGTCCGATCACCAGCGTTTTCGCGCCGGGGCGTATGGAATAAGGAAGGCCCATGCCCTGGCGCAGCAGCTGCGCGCGATCCTTGTCGGCTAGATGGTCCCAATCGAACGAAGGAATTCCGGTAGCGGCATCCGCGTCGATTACGATGCTCCACCCTCCATCTTTTTGAGAGACTCCAATCCGGGAGATTCCATTCCAGGCGACGAAACGCTCCTTCGGCAGCTCCATCCCCTTCGCAACCCGTATATCGAGCACGCGCCCGCGCCTCCCGTTGACCACCATCAGCCCCACCAGCAACAGCGAAACCAGCACGGCCATCGCGCGTCGCCGAAATGCGCCCGCTTGATTAAACCAGATGGCGCCGGAGACGGCGAACAGTACGCCTGCGGCAATCAGCGTATTCGGTCCTCCGAACAGTTCGAGAAAAGGAACCAGCAGAAGACAGCCGGTGGCGGCGCCGGCCAGGTCGAAAAAATAAGCGCGGTCCACCCGATCGATCGCTTCGGAAATGGCGATCGAGACCACGGTTCCGGCGAGAAAAAAAGGCAGCGCGCTGGCGAAATACACCGCCGCGAGCGTGAATGCTCCGGAGGTTGCGGAGCGCGAAACCAGGAACCATAAGCAGGCCACCACCGAGATGCTATTAATGATCGCCAGGCCGCCCAGTTTCTCGTAGAGGTTTCCAGGCCGCGCGGAAACTACGTAGGAGAAAAGTCCGCCCGCCCCCAGTCCGAATAGCGCTATCGAAATCGCCAGGAACGCGAGGTGATAATAAAAAACAACGGAGAAAATCCGGGTAAGCGACAGCTCCAGAATGAGCGTCGCGAGCGTAGTAAATCCCAGCCCGAGATAAAGCTGCGTCCAGCGTACATTATCCGTTGTATGAGAAGGCGATGACGAGCTGATCCGCGACAATTCTTTACTTTAGCAGTCCCGGACTTGGGCTTTATAACGAACCTGAAGAGCCGCGACCATCGGGAGCGGTCAGCGCCGAAGGAATCACATCATGGCGGCTGGTGGCGCAGCATCCTCGGGACGTCCGGCTTTCGCCAGCGGCAGCCGCACCATGATGAACGACAGAATCAGCAGCACCACGAACCCCGCGAGATATGAGGGATCGGCGAAAAATTGCGGCTCGCATCGAAAATTGAAGGTGGCCGCCGGACACACCGGCACGTCCTTATATTTGAACCACGCGAACAGCAATCCAGTGAGCGCTTCACCCGCGATCAGGCCGCTGGCCGCCAGGATTCCGACGCTCTCGACGCGAATCCTCTGCGCTTCATTGTGCCCCGCGCGGATGCTCAACTGGTCCGTGATCCAGCGCAGGATGCCTCCCACAAAAATCGCGAACGTCGTCGGGAACGGCAGATACATGCCCACCGCCACCAGCATCGGACTGCGGACTTTGAACATGATCAGCGACACACCGAACATCATTCCGGCAATGACCAGGGGCCACGCCATATCTCCGCCCACGATTCCTTGCGCGAGCGCGGCCATCAATCCCGCCTGCGGCGCGGCCAGCTTGGGATCGCCGAATCCCGTGCCGCCGCTCTTGATATTCGCGATTTGCAGCACGTAGAGCGGATAATACATCACCGCGCTCGCCACCACCACCGCGATCAACTCGACAATCTGAATCGATCGCGGCGTGCCTCCCAACAAATAGCCGGCCTTGAAATCCTGCAATAACTCTCCCGCGACAGCCGAGGAAACGCACACCACCGCGGCCACCGCGAGCACCACCGCAACGCCTCCGGGTCCGCCGACGCCCAGCGCGACCATCAGCACCGCCGCGATGATCAACGTCGACAAAGTTAGCCCCGAAATCGGATTGTTCGACGACCCGATCACTCCCACCAGGTTTCCCGACACGGTCGCGAAGAAGAAGCCAACGATCAACATCACGATGGCGGCGACGATCCCCGCCATCACCAGTCCCGAGACATAAATGTACAGCGCGATCATCAACGCAAACACGACGGCGATCAGCCCGAACACCGTTTTCGACGACATGTAGCGCTCCGTGCGCGCCATGGTTTCAAGCGGAGGCGAGCCGTGCCGCACCTCAGCCAGCGCGCGCCCCAGGCTTGACGTCAGATTCTTGCGCATCTTGAAAAGCGTGAACGCCGCGCCTACCATCATTCCGCCCACCGCGATGGGACGCACAATGTATCGCCACACGGCGGCGGCCTGCGCGGCCCACCCGTCCGTTCCGGCTTCGGCGGGAATAAAACTCTGCA
The DNA here is from genome assembly GCA_963698105.1 of Bryobacterales bacterium. Taxonomy (GTDB): domain Bacteria; phylum Acidobacteriota; class Terriglobia; order Bryobacterales; family Bryobacteraceae; genus Palsa-187. The sequence goes on along the minus strand of CAVOPN010000008.1, from coordinate 335,435 downwards.
ATTGCGGCCCCAGAAAATACATGAACAGAGGAACCAGCAGTCCCCAGGCGAGCACGCTGCCCGAAAAATTCAGCGCCGCGAGCTCCGGTCCAATGACGTATCCGACGCCCAGATAAGCCGGGCTCACCGTAGGCGCGGCGATGGTCGAGATGGCTCCGGTGTGCAGCAACCGGTTGCTTCCGATCGGCCCCAGGCGCACCACGCTGCGGCCCAACTCGCCGATGCGGACGATGAAATCCTTGTCGACGGCGTACAATTTCAGCTCGCCCAGGGCCTGCACCAGCGTGCCCAGTCCCATGCTCCAAAAAAGGTAGCGTGCGGCATCGGCTCCGCGTCGTCCGGCTTTGTGAATCTCCGCGGCGGCCACCGATTCCGGGAACGGAAGCTCCGGATCTTCCACCAAAGCGCGCCGCACCAGCGAAACAAACAACACGCCCAGCACGCTGCCGATCATCATCAGCGCGGTAGATTTCCAGTAGGCGTGCGCCGGATCGAACGACGTCCAGGACCCCGCCATCACGAACGCGGGCAGCGTAAAGATCGCGCCCGCGGCCACCGATTCGCCGATCGATCCCGCTGTGCGCGCGATATTTTCTTCGAGGATGGTTCCCTTGAATCCACGCAGCACCGCCATGCCGATCACCGCCGCCGGATACGTCGCGGCGATGGTCATTCCGGCGTGCAGGCCCAGGTACGCGTTGGCCGCTCCCAGCACCACGGTCATGACCAGTCCCAGCAGGACCGCGCGCAGCGTCAGCTCCTTCATCTTCACGTTTTCGGGGACGAAGGGGCGATGTTGAGAGGCCATATAAAGGTTAACCGGACGATCATATCATCTCAGCGAAAAGATCGACTCCCTGCCGTTACAAATCGCCGACTCCGGGCCGCGACCGCAGGGAGTCGATCGTTGCACGTACAATGGAACTTCCCCGACATGAGCGCCGAGCCCAGCGTCCTACAGCTTCCCGCATCGCGCGTCACCTCGCTGCTGCGGCCGGGAATGCTCACGCTGCTGCTGTTTTCGATCGGGCATTTCGCCATCGATATGTACTCCGGCGCCATCGGCGCGTTTCAACCCCTGCTGGTCGATAAGCTGGGGATGACGCTGACCAAGGCCGGCCTCCTGGGCGGCATGGCGGTATTTTGCGGATCCCTCGTGCAGCCCGCCTATGGATTGCTATCCGATCGTTTCCACTCCAGAATGTTTTCCGTACTCGCGCCGGCGGTCGCGGGTATCTTCATCTCCATGCTCGGTCTGTCCTGGAATTTCGCCAGCGCCGCGGTGCTGGTATTTCTGGGCGGAGCGGGCATCGCGTCGTTTCATCCGCAAGCCTCGGCCTGGGCGACCCTCGGACTGTCCACCAACCGCGGCAAGTGGATGGCGGTCTTTATCAGCGCCGGAACTTTAGGCCTCGCGATCGGCCCGACTTTTTTCGCCACGGTGTTTCAATGGTTCGGCTCCAATCGCAGCTACCTGGCCGCGATTCCCGGCGTCATCGTCACCCTCGTGCTCATCGCGTTCTTGCGCCAGCCCGCCCACCTGGCGGGAGCCGCGCGCGGAAAGCTGGACTTCAGCGCGTTGCGCGCCGTGCGAAAACCGCTGATCGTTTTGCACCTGTTAGTCGTCCTTCGATCCGCCGTGCAGATCGTGTTCGGACAGCTGCTGCCCCTCTACCTGTATCGTGAACGTGGATTCTCGCTCATCCAGGCAGCGTCGGCCTTAACCATGTTTCAAGTCGCGGGCGCGGCCGGTGGCTTCGCGGGCGGCCACTTCTCCGACAAGTTCGGAGGTCGCCGCGTGATCCTCATCTCCATGATCGGCTGCGTACCCTTTCTCGCGCTCTTTTTCTTCGGACACGGACCCGCTTCCATGGTCGGACTCGCGCTCAGCGGTCTGATCCTGCTGTTCACCATTCCGGTAAATGTCGTGATGGCGCAGGACCTCGCGCCCAAGCACGCAGGGACCGTCAGCTCCCTCATGCAGGGATTCGCGTGGGGCATCGCCGGAATAATTTTCATCCCCCTGATCGGATTTCTGGCGGACCGGTTTTCCATGCAGACCACCATGAGCGCGCTCACCGTGTTTCCGCTGATCGGATTCTTCCTCACCCTCGCGCTGCCGAAGAAATGAAGAAAGCCGTTTGCCTGCTCAGCGGCGGATTGGATTCCGCCACCTGTCTCGGGGTCGCCAGGCGCGATGGTTTCGAGTGCTACGCGCTGTCATTCGACTACGGCCAGCGCCATCTCGTAGAACTGGCCGCGGCCGCCCGCGTCGCCGGATATTTTCACGCCGCCGAACACAGAATCGCGAAAATCGATCTGCGAGTGTTCGGCGCCAGCGCTCTGACCGCGGATTTGACGGTCCCGAAGCATCATACGGTGGAAGAAATCGGCGCCGGCATCCCCATCACCTACGTGCCCGCGCGCAACACGATTTTTCTATCGTTCGCGATGGCGTGGGCGGAGGTGCTCGAATCCGCCGACCTGTTTATCGGCGTGAACGCGATCGATTATTCCGGCTACCCCGACTGCCGTCCGGAATTTATCGCGGCGTTCGAGCGGATGGCGAATCTCGCCACCAAGGCGGGCGTCGAAGGACGCACCCGCCTGCGGATCCACACGCCTCTCGCGCATCTGAATAAAGCGGCCATCGTGAGCCTGGGCGCGGAAGTCGGCGTGGACTTCGCGTTGACCCACAGTTGTTATGATCCAGAGGAGGGAGGACGATCATGCGGCGAATGCGACTCCTGTCTTCTGCGCCGGAAGGGTTTTTCGGAGGCGGGGATTCCGGACCCCATCGAGTATCGACGCTGAAGGTCGCCGAGATATTCTACTCGGTGCAAGGCGAAGGAATGCTGGCAGGAGTTCCCAGCGTATTCGTGCGCCTGAGCGGCTGTAATCTCCGCTGCAAGTGGTGCGATACGCCCTATGCGTCATGGGAACCCGAAGGCGACGACCTGATGCTCGGCTCCGTTCTCGCCGATGTGCGCGGCCGTTGGGCCACGCACGTAGTCGTCACCGGAGGCGAGCCGATGATCTCCCCCATGATCGAAACGCTCACGCGCAGATTGAAGGAGCTTGACCAGCACATCACCATCGAAACCGCGGGCACCGTGTATCAACCGGTCACCTGCGACTTGATGAGCATCAGTCCCAAGCTTGCCAATTCGACTCCGCACCGGCGCGAGGGAGGGAAATGGGCGGCCCAGCATGAACGTCTGCGCTATCAGCCGGAAGTGCTGAAGAAGCTCATGGCTGAATATGAGTATCAACTGAAATTCGTAGTGTCGTCGGAAGAGGATCTGCCGGAAATTGAAAAGATCGTCGAAGAGACCGGCGCCGATCGCGCCCGCGTGATGCTGATGGCGGAAGGAACTTCCGTCGAGACAATCTATGAGCGTGCGCAATGGATCGTCGAAGTGTGCAAGCGCGAGCGCTTCCGCTACAGCCCCCGCCTCCATATCGATCTATGGGGCGATAAGAGGGGTGTTTGATGGCAGGCGGAACCGCCTGCCCCACATGACATGGACATGGACATGGACATGAATATGGATGCTGTGGCGCAGGCGGTTCCGCCTGCGTTAGTCCCATTCTGCGCTATCAGCCGGAAGTGCCGAAGAAGCTCAAGGCTGAATATGAGTATCAACAGTGTCGTCGGAAGAGGATCCGCCGGCGTGATGCTGATGGCGGAAGGAGCTTCCGTCGAGACAATCTATGAGCGTGCGCAATGGATCGTCGAAGTATGCAAGCGCGAGCGACGGTCGCGGCTCGGTATCGGCAATTCTTAACAACTCTTGTTACCGAGCCGCGACCGCAGGAAGCGATCTCTTGCGCTAGTTGTGAACGGTAAGCGACATCGTCTGCGGCACCGTCGTCCCATTCTGCGTCACGTTAATCTGATAATCCCCGTTCGCGAGACCCGTCGGGACCGTGACGTAGAATTCGTAAAGCCCGACGAATCCTCCGGCCAGGCCTTGATAAGCAATATTCGCTTTGGTGGATCCGAAGGAAATGGTTACAGGATTGACCAGCGTGTTACTCGCGCCCGCAATCGTGCCGGGAAGGATCGTTGGCGTGACGTCGCCGAAACCGATGCCATACAGAACAATTCCATCGCCCGGTTTCGCGGGCCTGCTGTTCAGTCCCGATATCGCCCCAATGTTTAATACATAAGCCCCGTCGGTTTGAAAAGTCGCGACCGCATACTGAGTACCGTTCGCGGTGTAATTCGAGGGAGCCAGAAATCCGGGAGCGAGCGCCTGCCGCGCAAACGTGATCGGATTACTGGTGGCCTTGCAGTTCGTCACCGTGATTGCCACGGGACCGGTAGTGCTGTCCTCCGGCGCCTGCACGTTGATCTGTCCGGTGGACAAATACCATACGTAAGCCGGCTTCCCGGCAATACTGACGCTGATCCCGTCGAGCGTAGTAGGCGCATTCGACCCCGTGAAATCCGCCGAAGTCCACTGCCCGGGATTCGTAGCGGCCGTCAGCCGCGGGTCGGATGCATCCGCGAGATTAGAGCCTTTAATTTCAAGCCACGTGCCGGATGCGAAATAATTGTAAGCTCCATAAGCGCTCGCGGAATCGACCGAAGTAATCACCGGCGGCGTCGTGTTCGTACAGGTGAAGCCTGCCGCGGCGGGCGTCAGCACATAGCTATTGGTGTAAACGTGATCGCCCGAGTCCGCTGCCAGATTTCCGTTCACCGCGTTGCCCGCAACATAGAAATGAACATTGCCGATGTTCGTTGCCGGAGGAGTCCACGTGAATGTATACGGAGTCGTGCTGACTTGAGATCCAGGAGGATAGTCATGTTCGATAAACTCGACAGGCGTCCTCGATGGACAACCCTTTGAACCCTTCACGCTGCCGTCGTCGCAAACCACCAGTTCATGCGTACCCGCGGTGAAATCGCCGGCCTGCCCCTGGCTCAGATTGCTTTCCGGCCGCGCCGTCATCTGAAAACCGTAATGAATGTTCACGGGATCGGTCACCGTTACGGTAATCGTGATGGGCGCGCCCCCCGGCGTGTAAGTGGTCCCGCTTGAAAATGTAGCAGTGACTCCGCCACCCCCCTTATTAATGGGCCCTCCCCCGGCTAGTCCCGTGTGGCAGCCCGAGGACGCGCACGCAAGTTGGTTGTCCCCAGGCGCGCCCGTATAACGAGGGTCCGGACCATATTCATACGCCAGCAGCGCCAGCGGCACCAACACCGAAAACACGCCGACCGTTATCCAGCTTCTTGTTCTTACCCGGTTACTCATACATCTATTGAACACCGCAATCCTTTTTTTGCTGTGGTGCTTAACGCAATTTCATCGATCTTTTTACAATCGAACCAGCGAAACCCCTTTGGCAATGCAGGCTGCAAAGGTAGCACAGGCTTTAGCCTGTGAATGACCCCCTCATAAACCGTAAACCGGTAATTGCGATGGGTAATCGAATGCCTGAACTCGCCTAGCCTTACACCAACCTGCACACCTTCAAAAGGTTCAGGCAAGTCCCAGAAGCCCTGGACGCGGGAGCTGGGAACCAACAGGATCCTTCCCTTTTGATGGATCACCAGCAACTCGCGTTTCAAATGAATCGTCCCGGGTTTGACGCGTTTCGCGGGCAGCTCGTTTTGCGTCCCTGATATTCGCGCCTCACAGTGCTTCGCGATCGGACATTCCTCGCAATACGGATCGCGCGGCCGGCACACCACCGCTCCAAGCTCCATTATGGCCTGATTCCATCGCGATGGATTCCCGCGGTCGAGCAGCAGATCGGCGATCTGCTGCGTATCACCTTTCCCATTAGTAAGCCGCGAAACCACCCGCCGCACATTTCCATCCACCGCGGCATGCGGTAACCCGAAAGCGATGCTCGCAACAGCGGAGGCCGTATAATCCCCCACGCCCGCAAGCTCGCGAAGATCCTCAAACGTTTTAGGAAAGCCCCCGCGCTCGACAATCTGTCGCGCCGCGGCTTGCAAATTTCGGGCTCGCGAATAGTAGCCGAGCCCGCTCCACAACTTGAGCACTTCCTCCTCCGGCGCCGAGGCCAACGCAGCGGGGTCCGGAAATCGCTGCAAAAAACGCTGGTAATAAGGGATGGCCGCCGCCACCCGCGTCTGCTGCAGCATGATTTCCGAAATCCAGATCGCGTAAGCGTCGGAGTTCTCGCGCCACGGCAGGGACCGCTTATTCCGGTCATACCAGCGGCCCAGCGCGCGCCGAATGAGGGCTTGGTTCAACCCTTTATAATAGAAGAAAGCCCCCCTTGAACGACGCAATTAAGATTAGAGGCGCACGCGTCCATAACCTGAAAAATATTTCGCTCGATATCCCCCATGAGCGATTAACAGTGGTGACAGGTGTATCCGGGTCCGGAAAATCGTCGCTGGCGTTCGACACCATTTACGCCGAGGGACAGAGGCGCTACGTGGAATCGCTGTCGGCTTACGCGCGGCAGTTTTTGGAACGCATGGAGAAGCCCGACGTCGATGAGATCGACGGCATCGCTCCTCCGGTGGCGATCCGGCAGAAAAATACCACGCGCAATCCGCGCTCGACCGTGGCCACGTCGACCGAGCTGTACGATTTTCTGCGGCTCCTGTGGGCCCGCGCCGGCCGCACCTATTGTCCGAACTGCGGCATCTTCGTCGAGCGCGATACCGTGGATCAGGTCGCGGCGAAGATGCTCGCGCTGCCCGAAGGTTCGCGCTGGTACGCGCTGTTCCCCATCGCCCAGGAGAAAAATAACGATCTGCTGCGCGACCGCCTGTTCGAGCTGCGCAGGAAGGGTTTTAATCGCCTGTATCAGGAAGGGCGCGTTTACGAATTTTCAACGCCTGAGTCGCTCCTCGATGTGAATTTCGCGAAGCCCGTGTTCGCGCTCGTCGACCGTCTGGCGATTTCGCCGGACATGCGGCAGAGGCTGGTAGACACGGTCGAGATCTGCTATCGCGAAGCCGGCGAAGTGATTTTCGAGCCCGCCGGCGGGGGCGAAACAATCAAGTTCAACGAAAAATTCGCGTGCAAGCGCTGCGGCCTGGAATTTCTGACCCCCGAGCCGAGCCTGTTCAGTTTCAATAATCCCTACGGCGCGTGCCGCCGCTGCCAGGGCTTTGGAAACACCATCGATTACGACTTGGACCTGGTGATTCCCGACAAATCCATCTCGATTCAGCAGGGCGCGATAGACCCCTGGACCAAAGCCAACTACTCCGGGTCGCTCGCCGATTTCAAGCTGGCGGCGAAAACAAAAGTCCGCACCAATGTTCCGTTTCTGGAGTTGACGCAAGCGGAGCGGACTATAGTTTACGACCATGTCCGCCGCTTTTTCCGCGCCGTCGAAAAGAAGAAGTACAAAGTCCACGTGCGTGTCTTCATGAGCCGTTATCGCGGCTATACGACGTGTCCGGATTGCGGCGGCTCAAGGCTCCGGCCGGAGGCTCTGTATATCCGCGTCGGCGATAAAAATCTGGCTGACCTGGTGAAGATGAATATAGCCGAGGCCAAAACTTTTTTTGACGAGCTGCGCTTATCGCCCGAAGAAACGCAAATAGCGGAGAAGGTTCTGGTCGAGATTCAGCAGCGCTTGAAATTTCTGAACGATGTCGGCCTCGAATATCTCACGCTGGACCGGATGTCGGCCACGCTGTCGGGCGGGGAAGCGCAGCGTATCCAGCTCGCCACCTGCCTCGGTTCGCGATTGGTCGGCGCGTGTTACGTTCTCGATGAGCCGTCAATCGGCCTGCATAGCCGCGATACCGGCCGGCTCATCGGAATTCTGAAGGAGCTGCGCGACCTGGGCAACACCATCGTGGTCGTCGAGCACGATCCCGAAGTGATGCACGCGGCCGATCACATAGTGGACATGGGGCCGGGCGCTGGCGAGACCGGCGGACGCGTAATTTTCGAAGGATCGTTCGACAAACTCATGCGCGATGGCGAGATGTCTTTGACCTCTCGCTACCTGCGCGGCGATCTGAAAACTTCACATTTCACTGAGCGGCGCAAGGTGAATCCCAAGCGCGTGATCCGCTTCATCGGCGCGCAAGCCAACAATTTGAAGGCTATCGACGTCTCCATTCCTTTGAACATGATGGTGGCCATCACCGGCGTTTCGGGGTCCGGCAAATCGACGCTGGTGCATGACGTAATTTATAAGTCGCTCGCGAAAAGAATGGACCGGCAAGCTCCGCAGCCGGCCGATGAAGCCGAGGCTTGGGGCATCGCGCCCGAAAAATTGACTTGCCGCAAAGTGGAAAAAGCGGAGCTGCTGACGCAGGTAGTCTTGGTGGACCAATCGCCGATCGGGCGGACGCCGCGCTCGAATCCAGTCACGTACATCAAGGCCTTCGACATCATTCGCGAGCTGTTCGCCTCCACCACTGAGGCCGACCGTCGAGGCTATACCGCTGGACATTTTTCGTTCAATATTCCAGGAGGCCGCTGCGAGACCTGCCAGGGCGACGGGACTGTCACCGTCGAAATGCAGTTCCTGGCCGACGTGGAGCTGGTGTGCGAGGACTGCAAGGGAACCCGCTTCAAACAAGGCGTGCTGGATGTCCGCTACCAGGGCCTGAATATCCACGAGGTTTTGCAGTTGACGGTGAAGGAGGCCGCGACGTTCTTCTCCGGGACTCCTCGCCTCGTCCAGAAATTGAAAGTCCTTAACGATGTGGGATTGGGCTACCTGCGGCTGGGTCAATCGGCGACGACGCTTTCGGGCGGTGAGGCGCAGAGGGTGAAACTGGCCGCGCACCTGGCGCAGAGCTCGAGCGAGGGAACCCTGTACATTTTCGATGAACCCACCACCGGCTTGCACTTCGACGACATCGCCAAATTGCTGGACGCGTTCGAGCGCCTGCTCCGCAGTGGAGGCAGTATTCTGATCATCGAACACAATATGGAAGTGATTCGCCACGCCGACTGGGTGATCGACCTGGGTCCGGAAGGCGGCAGCGGCGGCGGCCGCATCGTGGCAGAAGGCACGCCTGAGCAGGTGGCGAAGTCGAAGGAATCCTACACCGGCTACTATCTTTCGAAATAATCGTGGCGCAAGCTTTAGCTTGCAGCGACGGCTTCAGCCGTCGTCCCAAAAGAACCGCGACCACCGGGAGCGGTCAGCGCCCACGGTTTTGGGTGTCGACATGTCTTACCAGGTTGAACACGCCTTCAAGTTGCCATGAGTATAATCAAGTCAGTATGCGAAACGAATGGGTAGCGCGGCGCTCCGGCGACCGCATCCGGACTCAGATGCACTACGCCCGCCAGGGCCAAATTACGGAGGAAATGCACTACGTCGCCACTCGCGAACGCATCGCCCCCGACTTCGTCCGCGACGAAGTGGCCCGCGGCCGCATGATCATTCCAGCGAACATCCATCACACCAATCTGGAACCGATGTGCATCGGCGTCAACTCGCTCTGCAAGGTGAACGCCAATATCGGCAACTCCTCGACCACCTCCAACATCGACGGCGAAGTCGAGAAGCTCAACTACGCGGTGAAATTCGGCGCCGACACTGTAATGGATCTCTCGACCGGCGGCGACATCCCGCGAATCCGTAAAGCCATCATCGACGCAAGCCCCGTGCCCATCGGCACCGTGCCGATTTACGAGGCGCTCTCCAGAGTCCGCCGCGTCGAGGATCTGAACATCAACGTGATGCTCGAAGTGATCGAGGAGCAAGCGGAGCAGGGCGTCGATTACATGACCATCCACGCCGGCGTTCTGGTCCAGTACATCCCCCTGACCACCCGCCGCGTCACCGGAATCGTCAGCCGCGGCGGAGCCATCCTAGCCGAGTGGATGGTCAAAAATCATCGCCAGAACCTCCTCTACGAACATTTCGAAGACATCTGCAAAATCTTCCAGAAGCACGACGTCAGCTTCTCCCTAGGTGACGGCCTGCGTCCCGGCTCTCTAGCCGATGCAAGCGACAAAGCCCAGTTCGCCGAACTGGAAACGCTAGGCGAGCTAACCAAAATCGCCTGGAAATACGACGTCCAAACCATGATCGAAGGCCCCGGCCACATCCCCATGGACCAGATCAAGCTGCAAGTGGAAAAGGAAGTCGCCATCTGCCAGGAGGCGCCTTTTTACACGCTAGGCCCCCTGGTCACCGACTTCGCCCCCGGCTACGACCACATCACCAGCGCCATCGGAGCCGCGATGATCGGGTGGCACGGCGCGTCCATGCTCTGCTACGTAACCCCCAAGGAGCACCTAGGCCTTCCTAATAAAGAGGATGTGAAGCAAGGCCTAATTGCCTACAAAATCGCCGCCCACGCCGCCGACATCGCAAGACATCGCCCCGGCGCAAGAGACCGCGACGACGAACTATCCAGAGCCCGCTTCGCTTTCGACTGGAAAAAGCAATTCGAGTTATCGATCGACCCAGAAACCGCGCAAGCCTACCATGACGAGACGTTACCGGAAGAAGGTTTCAAAGACGCCGCCTTCTGTTCGATGTGCGGCCCCAAATTCTGCTCGATGAACCACTCCGTAAAAACCCAGGAGTTCACCGAAGCCGACGCGGATGCTATCTTGTCACAAGATCTAACCCAAATCGCACGCTAACCATAACCATCGAAATTTCGCAAAATGTCGAAGCCCGGTTGATCGAGGAGGCTCGGAAGCAGGGAAATATCTGTCGAAACGCTCCTCGAACGGCTTGTAACCGAACGTCTGACAGTTGCGGAGCCGCTCAAATCTGTTCCCCGAATTGCCTGTGTGCCACCTCGGAGAGGTGGGCTCTCTGCGTCGGGTCGATATCTACGACAATGTCGATTGAGCGAGGCCTCGTCGATGCGAATGTCTTAGTCTATGCAATGGACGCGGACGCCCCGCGAATTTACACTTTCAACATTCACGACTTTAGTCCATTCTCTGAGCTGTCCGTTCTCACGCCGTAGACTGGGAAGCTCCATGAAAATCTAATCTCGGCCAAATTTCAACTCAACCTCCCACGGATTCTTAAACTTCCCGCTTTCACTCACCCCGCTCCAGAAAAACTTCCCCTACTGTGTAATTAAGCCAGGGGTTTCCCGATGGACGCCTGGTTCGCGGTCTGCCACAGTGCTCGAGCCTCTGGGTAGGTCGCTATTGTATCGGGAGGGCCGGCGTCTTTCCAGCCGGAGTCCGCCGTGGGACTTGATTTCGCGGACAGGGGCCCCAACCCAATGGTTGTCGTGGCGGTCGAGTGTTGGGAACCGGTTAAGGAGTCCGGTCTGAGATTGTAAACTGAGGAGGTGAAATTCGCACAAATCCTCCTCGCCGGAATTGCGTCTATTCCCTTATGAGCCCGATCTTCACCGTCGGCCATTCGACGCGTCCCATAGAAGACTTCATCGCGCTCCTGAAAGCCCACGAAATTCAACTTCTAGTCGACGTCAGAACTGTCCCCCGATCCCGCCACAACCCCCAATTCAACCGCGACACACTGCCCGATTCGCTCCAAAGCGCGCATATCGCCTACGCCCACATGCCCGAACTCGGAGGCCTCCGCCATGCCCGCAAAGATTCCACGAATCTCGCCTGGCGCAACCTGTCTTTCCGCGGGTATGCCGACTACATGCAAACGCCAGAGTTCCAAAAAGGCCTGGCCGACCTGATGGAAAAGGCGAGCAAACATCGAGCCGCGATCATGTGCGCCGAAGCCGTCCCCTGGCGCTGCCACCGCTCGCTAATAGCCGACGCGCTCGTCGCGCGAGGCGTGGAAGTGCTCGAAATATCCAGCCTAACCCGGGCCCAACCCCACAAAATAACCCCCTTCGCAAAGCTCGAAGGCACCCAAGTTCACTACCCAGCCGTTCCGTAGCTCTACCGAGCCGTGACCATAGGGAGCGGTCGTTCTTCGCCCTTACGCGCTCACGCCCGACGTATTCTCAATAACGACGCGCGAATTTGGATTCACTTGAGGAACTGGCAATCCCTGTTCTTCGAGCAAACTCACGTGTTCGATCATGCCCCACTTCGCTTGGTAAAGACAGTCCTCGACCGAGTGCCCGACTCCCGTGAAACCTTGCAGCTCAGTAGAGTAAAAACTAAAAAAAGTCGGGTCGTCCGCGGCATCGATAGCAAGATCGTATTTCAGATCAATCATAGAATGACGTCCTCAGACCAGCAGCCTTCAGGATCGCGTGGCAGGTCCCTTTAGGAACCTCCTTGCGACCATGCTAGTCGACGCGGATGAGCTGAGACCACCCGGGCTCGATCCGGAATTTCGCATCCTCCAGCCTTCGAACGAGCTCGCTGAAGGTCATTACTAGCTACCCCCGCGCCCTCTTCCTAACCGGCCTCACTTCCTCCGCCGCAGCAGGCTCCGCTCTGGTGGCTGACGCTGCCGGCTTCTTGGCCATTGCCAGACTCGCCTTCAACGCCTCCATAATATCGACCACCTTGGCCTGCTGCGGTTCCGGAGTTGCCACGACCTCAGCACCCTGCTTCTTCGCTTCGATCATTTGAAGCAGGTTCTCGCGGTAGTTATCCTTATATTTCTCCGGCTCAAAATCCCCCGCCAGCGCCTCAATTAAGCTGCTCGCCAGCGCCAGCTCTTTATCCTTCACCAGACTTAAATCGGTACGAAACTCGTCCACTTTTCGGATTTCGTGGGTGTAAAACATCGTGTGCATCAGTACGCCGTTTTTTCCGGGCCGGAGGATCACGATGTGCTCGCGATTATGCATCGCGATCTTCGCGACGCCGACCTTCCCGCTGCGCTTCAACGCATCGAACAGCAGCGCATACGGCTTCTCACCCGCCTCGTCCGGAGCCAGATAATAGGACGTTTCGAGATAAATCGGATCCACCTGGTCCGTCGGCACGAACTCCAGAATCTCCATCACCTTGGCCGTCTGCGGAGCCACCTTCTTGACCTCTTCGTCCTCGATCACGACGTAGCGGTCCTTCTCGTATTCGTACCCCTTGACGATCTCGCTGCGAGGGATGGGCTTATCCTCCGCCTGGCAAAACAACACCTGTTTCACGCGCGAGCCATCCGCTTTGTGGAGCTGGTTGAAGCTGATGCTCTCACTCCGCGCCGCGCTGTACAATCTGACAGGGAAGGAAACCAGCCCAAATGTCAGATGCCCTTTCCAGACCGTGGAAGCCATATCCGCACCTCATCCGTTACTATCGCTATATACTATAACTCAAAACATTTTAAGGGAATTGTGTCGCTCACCAAGTATCGCGAGAAGCGCTCTTTCGATAAGACCCCGGAGCCTGCTCCATCGTTACCATCTAACAGTGGACCGCATCCGCTGACGTTCTGCATTCAGCGCCATCACGCTACCAACCTGCATTACGATTTCCGACTGGAGCTCGATGGCGCCCTCAAATCGTGGGCCGTGCCCAAAGGACCTACTTTGGACCCTGCCGAAAAGCGGCTCGCCATGATGGTGGAGGATCATCCGATCGCCTACGGGGGCTTTGAAGGCATCATTCCCAAAGGAAATTACGGCGCCGGCAGCGTCATGCTCTGGGATCGCGGCACCTACGAAATTCTCGGCGATTTGACCCCGCAGGAACAGCTCGCCAAGGGCGACTTCAAGTTTCGCCTCACCGGCGAAAAGCTAAACGGCGAGTTCGCCATCGTCCGCATGAAGCGCGGCAAGGGCAACGAATGGCTGCTGCTCAAAAAGAAAGATTCCTTTGCCCAACCCGGCTGGAATGTGGAAGAGTTCGGCTATAGCGTTCTTACCGGACGAACCCAAGAAGAGATTGCGCACGGCCTGGAGCCGCCTCCGAAACCCTCCAAGGACGCCGAACTGCCGAGTATTTCACCCATGCTCGCCGAGATCGGGAAGGGCAGTCCGCCCACCGGCCCCGATTGGCTCTACGAAATAAAGTGGGACGGCGTCCGCGCTATCTGCTACATTCAAAACGGCCGTCTCCGCATGATTTCCCGCAACGGCAATTCGATGGAGCGCCAGTATCCCGAGCTTTCCGTTCTCCCGCATCACATTAAAGCGTCGACAGTGATTCTGGACGGTGAAATTGCCGCGCTCGACCCCCGCGGGCTTCCGAGTTTTGAGCGTCTGCAAAGCCGCATCAACGTGGCCGATGCCAGCTCGGTCGCGACGCTTTCCCGCAACATGCCGGTGGTCATTTTTCTGTTCGACCTGCTCTATCTCGACGGCCGCGATCTGCGCGGCGAGCCGCTCACGGAGCGAAAGCGCCGCTTGAAGGAAATCCTTCAACCCAATGAAACCGTACACTATTCCGAACATTTCTCGGGAACGGGCACCGACCTTCTCGAAGCCGCGAAAGCTCAGGGACTCGAAGGCATCGTCGCGAAGCGCGCTTCCAGCGTTTATGAATCCCGCCGCAGCGATTGCTGGCTCAAATTCAAACTCGTTTCGACCGACGAATTCGTCCTCTGCGGCATGATCAAAGGCGAGCGCGAGCCGTTTGGAGCTTTGGCCTTGGGCATTTACGAGCACGGCAAATTGAAATGGGCCGGCAACGTCGGCACCGGCTTCGATCGCAAGAAGATGGACGCGATCTACGCCCGCCTGGCTCCTCTCGCGACCGACAAATGCCCAATCGAACCCAACAAGGATCTGCCCAAGAAAGGAGTGACCTGGGTCCGGCCGGAGGTGGTCTGCGAAGTCCGCTTCTCGAATTGGACCGATGAAGGCCGCCTTCGCGCCCCCGTCTGGATGGGCCTGCGCCCCGATATCGATCCACAGGAATGCACCCGGGACGAAGCGCCCGCGGAGCGCAAAACGCTGCTTGATCCGTCCAAATCCGAGGAGACGTTGACGGTTGACGGGCACCGTCTCAAGTTCACGAATCTCAATAAGCTTTACTATCCAAAGGATAATGTCGCCAAGCGGGATCTGCTCAATTATTACGATGCAGTGTCGGGATTACTCCTTCCTCATCTGAAGGATCGCCCGCTTTCTCTCAAGCGGTACCCGAATGGCATCGAGTCGGAGTATTTCTTCCAGAAAGCGATTGCCGAGAGCTTCCCGAAATGGCTCCATACCGCCGACGCCGACGGCATCGAGTATGTGATCGGCAACGATCGCGCGACGCTGCTGTTCTTGGTCAACCTGGGGTGCATTGACCATAACCCGTGGATGAGCCGGATCGATTCTTTGGAGAATCCCGATTACATGCTGATCGACTTGGACCCGCAGGAGTGTGGCTACGAAAAGATCGTCGAAGCGGCGTATGTCGTGAAGTCTAAACTGGATCTGGCCGAACTTGAGTGCTACCCGAAAACCACCGGCGGCGACGGCATGCACATTTTCGTCCCTCTGGCACCGGTCTTTACCTACGATCAGGTTCGCACACTGGCGGAGCTTCTCTCGCACTTGGTCGCCGCCGAACGTCCCGACCTCTTTACCACTCCTCGCGCGGTCGCCAAGCGCGACAAGGGGAAAGTTTACTTCGACTGGCAGCAGATCGCGCGCGGCAAAACAATTTCGGCGCCTTATGTTTTGCGAGCCTATCCGGGAGCGCCCGTGGCCACCCCTTTGGCCTGGCGTGAAGTGACGCCGCGCCTCAGGCCCGATCAGTTCAATATTCGGAATGCCTTAGCTCGCTTCGACCGCGTGGGCGATTTATTCGCCCCCGTTCTAGATTCGACGCAGGAAATAGGTCCGGCGTTGGAAAAATTATCGGCGCGCTTGTAATCCGCCTGAAAACGGGTTCGTCTTAGCGCATGAAGGAGTTACATGAAAACCAATCTTCTCTTAATCACCATCGCTGCGACCGGGCTGGTGTTCGCACAAGGTCCTCGCGGTCGATTCGGCGGCGGACCCGGTGGACCGGATACCGAAGCGCGCCTCACCAAGACGCTTAATCTGAACGCAACCCAGCAGAACGCTGTCCATACTGCCTTGCAGGAGCATCGCGTCGCCACGTCCGGTCTCGCCGACCAGATGCACACTCTGAATACCCAGCTTCACGCTGCGATCAAGGCCGGCAACACCGACCAGATCAATTCGGTGACCGCCAGCATCGGGACGCTGCACCAGCAGCAGCTCGCCAGCCAGGCCAAAGCGGCGGCTAAGATCTACGCGACCCTCACCGACGATCAGAAGACGCAGGTCGGCGACCACATCGAGATGTTAATGGGCGGCGGCGGTCCTGGCGGACGCGGACCGGGCGGTCCTCCTCCGGCTCGGCGGAATCAGTAATAAACCTTGTGAATTCCGGGGACGCTCACCACGTCCCCGGTTTTTTGAACTTTGTCAATTCCTTTACTGCTTCCATCCAGTTGTAAACGATCGGGCAGTAGGTCGCCCGGTCCACCATCTCCCACATCCGGCTGACCATCGACCCTGCGCCGCGCAGCAAGTGCGGGAAACGCTCGCAGTTTCCCGGCCGGGCCTCGTAAACCGAGCATTCATTTCCCACCAGGAAGACGCAGCCCGATTCTTTCGACCGCTTGAGAATCATCTCGCCTCTGTCGCCGGTCATCGTGTACTGCTCGACGAATTTTGCTTCTTTGATGCGCAGGAATTTCGCGAGGTGCTCGATGTCGCGTTCGGCTAATTGGACCTCGGTGACGCGGCAGCACTCGGCGCACTGGCGGCAATCGATGGCGTCCTGCACCTCATCGGCGGCGTGACGGAACTGGCGCTCCACCCAATCGTGAGTCTTTAGATATTTGCGGAACTGCAGATTCTCGTCGCGCTTCTTTTCGCCCAAGCGCCGGATCTGCACCAAATCAGTGATCACCTTACCATCATCGCGTCAATTTTCGCTCGTGTGGCGCACGAGTGCGTGCGCCACAAGGCTTATACGAGGGCTTACTGGGTGCGCAATTCCGCCGGCACGTGCTGACGCTGCACCTTTATTTTGCTCTCATGCTTCATGGCCTGCGCGAGATCGTAGGCGGTCTGCATGCGCAGCCATGTATCGGGGGTACTGCCGAAGGCCTTGGTCAAGCGAATGGCCATCTCGGCGCTGATACCTGCCTTGCAATTGACGATGTTATTGAGCGCCTGGCGGCTGACGCCGAGAATTTTCGCTCCCTCGGTTACGGACAATTCTAAGGGTTCAAGGCAATCGTGCCGAACGATCCGGCCTGGATGCACAGGGTTTTTCATGGCCATGCTAATCCTCCTAGTGGTAGTCCACCAGCTCAACATCGAACGCGTGTGTGCGTTCAAAACGGAAAACGATGCGCCAGTTTGAGCGCACGATAACGGACCATAAACCTTTCAGTTCGCCTTTCAGCGGATGCAAGCGATATCGCGGAAGGCTCAAAGCCTGCGGTGCGGCCGCCTCGTCGAGAACAGTAAGAATCCGCTCCACCGTTTCGACCAAGTCGGGTCGAATGCCCCTCCCATCGCCATCCTCAAAGAGCCGCTTCAACCCTCGATGCTTGATACTCCTGATCACTAGATTACACCGTAAAGTGCATCTTGTCACTTGTCAATGCAGATTGTTCCTGCTACCAGGCTCGCGCTACAATCTCCGTAAGGACCCGCCATGCCTGACCGACTCTATCTTTCCTGCTGGATCCCTGGGTTTAACGAATCGAACATGCTGCGCCACTTCGGGCGGCTGCTGTCGTTATTCCCTTACTCGAAGCTCGCGAAACGTGGACCCGTCGTGCGTGTTTACGCTCTCGAACATACTGAGCCTCCTTTGTTCGAACGCGAGTTTGTGCCGGGAGCCGACGCTAAAGATCTACTCGAATCGGCGCGCGAGTTCATGCTCGACGACTGCACTACCGAGGTCGACGCGGCGTGGGATTTATGGGATTACGACGGCACCGAATGGAAGCTTTCGCCTGTGGGCGTCACGCTGTTCTGCTTCGGCCCGCGCTTCGATAACGAGCTTGCCGATCAGCTGCGCGTCGACTTCGGCCTGGATGCCCGATTTCTGCCGCAGCCCGGAGTGGAAGGAGCGTTGCGGCTGGGGCAGTCGAACATTCGCAGCCTGCTGCACCTGGTCGAGGAAATCGACCGGGTGATGAAGCCCGAGCGGCGCACGCTGTGGTCTGAAAGCGGCGCGAATTTCGCCGACGTTCTAGCTCACACTTTGGGAACTCTCTCCGTCAACTGAAAAGGCGCCGAAGTCCGCGCTTTGCGCTACATCGTCGTCGATATTCAATTCGCCTCCGAGGATGGTGCGGGAAGGGGATTGAATAATGTCGGCCTGGGAGCGGAAGGTTGCCGACTCGGCGAAACCGGTGGAGCAGGAGAGCCACGTGAATTTGGCAAGACCCGCGTCTCGAATGACGCGGCAGGTCAAGCCGGAGCCGTAGACGCCGATGAAATAGGCGACCGGAGCGGCGGTGAATACTTGCTGGATGGCCTGAAAATATTGGGTGACGGGGCCAGCGACTTCCGCGGCGGTGGGATCGAAGTCCACCGCGAAATAGATCGCCGTGGAGGCGGGCTGTCCGATGGTCTGGGCAAGTTGCAGCGCTTTCCGGGCGTTACTTTGTCCGCTGGCCTGCGAAAACTTATCGATGACGTTGTTCACGTCTTCGAAGACCGCTATGATGTTGAGGCCCGCGCCTGAGAGCGCATGGGCTTCCGCGAGAGTCAACGTTTTCGACGGGGAATCGGAGTAGTAGCGTCCGACGAATTTCATACCGGCGGCGGCGATCTGTTCTGCGAACGGCGCGCAGTTCACACTGGCATCCATACCAGCGATGCTCATGTCGACGGTGACAGCGAGACCTTCTGAAGCCGCCAGCGCAAACGTCACCGAGCCGACCACGCCGTCGACTTGAAGTCCAGAAGTGCTTTGATAATCGCGCGTGGCCTGGACGGTGGCAGGTCCAAAGACGCCGTCGGCATCCTCGTGAAAGACTCCTTTGATGGTCAGGAACCGCTGCCAGTCGGCGACGTCGGCGCCGGTCATGAAGGGTTGTTCAAGTTGGAGCTGTCTCATATCGAATTTATAGAATGCCACTTCTTTTCGATCGCAAGTTAAGATGGATTTAGCAATGGTTCCCCACAGTTTCCGTATCGGTCCGATCGAGCTTGCGCCGGCGACGGTTCTGGCGCCCATGGCCGGAGTTACGGACACGGTTTTCCGCCGGCTGATTCGCGCGCAGGGCGGCTGTGGACTGATTATGACGGAGTTCACCAGCTCGCACGGCATCGTCGCGATCGCCAAGGGGAGCGCGCGGCCGGGGCGGACATTTCGCTATCTGTACTTCGACCCGGATGAACATCCGATTTCGGCGCAACTCTTCGGGTCCGATCCGCAGGTGATGGCGGATGCGGCGCGGCATTGCCAGGATCGCGGCTTCGATATTGTCGATATTAATTTCGGCTGCCCGGTTAAGAAAGTGGTGACCTGCAACGGAGGCTCCGGTCTGTTGCGCGATCTTCCGCTGGTGGAGCGGTTGTTGACGGCGGTGCGCGCGGCCATTACGATCCCTTTGACCATGAAATTCCGGGCCGGCTGGAATGACCGGGAACTGGTCAACGTCCGCATGGCGCAACTGGCGGAGGATTGCGGGTTGCAGGCCGTCGCTCTGCATCCGCGCACGCGCGAGCAGGGCTACAGCGGCCACGCGGATTGGACGCGCATTGCCGAAGTGAAGGATGCCGTGAAAATTCCGGTGATTGGAAACGGCGATATCCTGACGCCTGAAGACGCGGTGAGAATGGTTCGGGAAACGGGTTGCGACGCGGTGATGATTGGACGCGCGGCGTCCTCCAATCCTTGGATTTTCCGGCAGATTCAGGATTACGCGCGCACGGGCCGTTACGAAACGCCTACCGAACGGGACCGGTATGAGATCATGCGCCGGTATTACACCATGCTGTGCGATCATCAGGCTCCGGACGCGGTGGGCAAGATGAAGCAGTTCGCCACGTATTTCACGCACGGGGTGCGCAATGGGTCGCACTTGCGGGTGGAGATTTATAAGGCGACGGAAGCACGGCAGATTTTGGGGATGGTGGACGCATTTTTCGAGCGGGAGCTGGCACGGGATATGGCAACGTCGACGGGGTAAGACACGTCGACACGAATGTCGACGCGGCACGCCTGGAGGCGCGCGCCACCACCGCGAACTAGTGGCCTGTCTCAGATAAAACATTACTATGGTAACGTCGACTGGGAAACAGGTGGACATTCTCGAAAACACCGGCAGTGGCTGAGTGGCCAGGGCGAAAAGCGGGGACAGCCCGCTCTGTCCACTGCGGCGTCAGCAAAATATGATGCATTGACGATCCTGAGGTCGCCTTGGGACAGAGTAGGAGTCCCCGCTTTCCGCGGTCTTCATCGGGAAGCCAAGACAAGTCGACACGAACGAACTTGCTGCGACAGGCCACTAGCGTCCGTCTAAAATGCGGCCTTGGAGGTGATCCTGCTGGGCGCCTTTCAGATCTCCACTCAAGCGGCGGGATTCGGCGCGGGCGAAAAAGGCGCTGGCCAGGTCCGGAATCATTTCGATGACATGATCGAAATCGGCGACCGCCAAGCGGTGTTCGCCCAATAGCTGATAGGTTGTGCCGCGTTCAAAAAAGTTTTTGGCGCTGGGATCGAGGGCGATGGCGCGATTGAAATCCTCGACGGCTTTTTTCGGATCGCCGCTTTTTCGAAATGCGGACCCGCGCAGGGCGTACGCTTCGGGCTCCTTCGGGTTCACTGCGATCGCCTGGGTAGCGTCGGCGATGGCGGCTTGAAAATTGTTGAGATCGAAATAGGCGTCGCCGCGGGCGATCCAGCCGGCGGAATCGCCGGGACGAAGTTCGATCACCTTCGAAAAATCGCGCAGGGCCTTTTCGGGATCGGACTGCTGCACGTACGCTCTGCCGCGCATCAAATAGGCGTCCACCATGTCGGGTTTCAAGGCAATGGCGCGATCGAAGGAAAGGGTGGCCTGGTTGTAGCGCGCGATCTTGAACAAACGGGTGCCGGCGTCGAAGGATTCGCGGGCGTGCATGGGATCCGTATAGCGCTTATACAGATAGCCGGCGCCGGCGAGGATCGCGAGAAACACGACTGCCGCCGTCAATCCGATGCGCGTTCTGCGGCGCGAAAAATCTTCCGCGCTTACCGGGACGAGTACCAGCGGCTGCTCGTCACGAGGAGAACTCGGTTCGGGATCGGGCACAATCTTTATCATAGAAGATGATGAAACGCGTGCAACTGATTACCGACGGCGCCTGCATCGGCAATCCCGGGCCGGGGGGATGGGCGTGTATCCTGCGCTCCGGCGAGAAGAAGAAGGAGCTGTTCGGGTCCGAGCCCCATACCACGAACAACCGCATGGAGATTACGGCGGCCATCGAGGGTCTGCGCGCGCTTCGCGAACCGTGCGTTGTGGAGGTGGTCACCGATTCCGAATATCTGAAAAACGGCATCACCACGTGGATCAAAGGCTGGAAACGCAATGGCTGGAAGACAGCGGCCAAGAAGCCGGTGGTGAATCAGGATCTGTGGATGATTCTGGACGAAGTGGTGGCCAAGCACCAGATGCATTGGACCTGGACCAAGGGTCATGCCGACCATGGGGACAATAACCGGTGCGATGAGCTGGCAACGCGGGCGGCTCGGGAGCAGTTGTAATTTGCGACAAGACACGTCGACACTCTCGAAAAGACGGCCTTGGCTGAGTGGCCGGGGCGAAAAGTGGGGACAGCCCGCTCTGTCCACGGCGGCGCAGCAGGTATGTGACGCGTTGCCGACTGCGGGAGCCTTGGGACAGAGTAGGCAGTCCCCATTTTTCGCAGGTTTCATCGCTATCGGTGTGCCGATGGGCGCATCCAAGACACGAGTGTCGACGCGGCACGCAAAGTGCGTGCGCCACATGGCCTGGTCAGGGGCGGAATTTGTCCTGCCAGTTTTCGATCACGGTGAAGGGCGGCGGGGGCAGGGAGCCTGTGGTGGGCAGGATGAAGCGCTGACCATCGGGCGACACGTCGAATTGAAAGTCTCTGGCGGTGCTATATTGCGGCGGTCCCGCGATTCGAAACAGTGCTTTGGGCTCGCCGAATTGCAGAGGACCCGTTACGGGTACGGCCATCAGTAAATTATCCAAGCCCAGGAAAAAAAGCTCGCGGCCGTCGCCGCGCCATCGCACCAGCCATGCGCCGTCTCTCGAAACCATCCGCCTTTCTCCCGTCACGTGCGGCTTGGGAGCCGGTTCGAATGCCTGAACATACACCTCCGGGCGTCCCGATTCCGTGGATACGAAGGCGATGCGTTTGCTGTCGGGTGAAAACGCAACTCCCCATTGTTGGAAACTGTCCTTCAAAAACGGCATGAGAGTTTGGCTTGCCACGTCCGCGATCCAGACTACATGTTGTTCCTGGCCCACCCCGTCATCGGACACGATGAAGCGTCCATCACGGGACCAATCGGTGGGCACGGTGTTGGTTCGTTCGCCGGTGGAAACGGAATACTCGACGGGTTTGCCGCCCGCGGTCACGTCCTGCGTCGCGAGCTGCGGACCGCCGACCGCTCGGGACCTTCCAAACGCGAGTTGGGTTCCATCCGGAGACCACACAGGCCGGCGATGAACTTCCGGGGGAAACGTAACCCGCCGGGTTTCCGGGCCGTTTGCGGAGAAGATCCAGACGCCGGGAGCTCCATTTTCGGGAGTCCAGATCGCGGACGCCACTCGTCGTCCGTCGGGGGAAATACGGACGTTCCCCCAGTAGGAAGCCGCGCGTCCGACCTCGCCCACTTCAGCGCCGGTGCGGCTGTACCATTTCAACTGGGCCTTGGGAAACTCCGCTTGATAGACCAGGACGCCGTTGTCGGAAACCGAGAAGCTGCTGGAAAAATTCGGACCGTAATAGATCACGTTTCGGGCAATCGGAAACGGCTGGCCGGCCAGTTGGAGGCGATCCGCATCGAACTGCTGCGCGAGCAGACTTGCGCCGCGGATAAATAGGAGATAGCCAGGCTCCCCGGTGCGCTGCGGAGGCGCGTATTCGACGCGGGAATCCGTCTCCATAAGGAAGACCGGGGCGCGGCCCGCGTAATCCGAGGCCATCGCGCGGCTCTGCTGGAGCTGCTTATCAAACACAACGTAAACCAGGCGATCGCCCCCTGGCAGGAATTGCGGCCAGCGCATCCCGCCAAGCGCAGGCCCCTTGCTCAGGTTGCCGTCGTTCAGGCGAAGTTCATAACTATCTCCCGGTCCCAGGTACAGCAATAAATCGCTGTTGGAGCGCCATGTTCCGATGGACGCAATTTCCGGCAGCTCAGCCAGTGTGCGGCCTGAACCGCTTTCGAGGTCGGCCTCTTTGAGGGTCCGTTTCACGCAGTAAAAGAGAGAACGGTTATCCGGTCCCCAGAAAACCGACCACGCGCCTTCGGTGCCGGGCACGATGCGCGAATCGAGCGACGCCAGATCCCGGATCCAGATGTTCGCGCCGCTTGCGTCGGTTGCATCGAAGGCGAGGCGCTTGCCATCGGGGGAGATCGCGAAAGGCTGACGCGATACGGAGGGAGTATAGATGGCTCCCGGCGGCGGAGCGATATCGAATTGCAGCACGCGCCGCGGCGCCTGGACGGCTGGCGATCGAAAGCGCTCAAGAGCGGCCAACGCGCCGAGCAGCACGGCGAGGATCGCGAGCACAATAATCGCCGCCCTGGTCCATCCTCGCTTAACGAGGCGCGGCTCGGGCGTCGCGGACGTTTCCGCGCTCTGACGCCTCACCCGGCGCAAATCGACCACCAGGTCCCGAGTCGATTGGTAGCGGTCCTCGGGGGCGTTTTCGAGAGCTTTTTCGACCACCGCTCGCAGTCCGAAAGGAACGTCGGCGCGCAGAGGCGGCGCGGAGCCTCCTATGACGTTCTGCAACAGTTCCCGATCGGTCGTGCCCGTGAACGGCCTCTGTCCGGCCAGCAGCTCGTAGAGCAGAATGCCGAAGGAGAAGATATCGCTGCGCGCATCCGCCTGCCGCCCGGCAGCTTGTTCGGGCGACATGTAAGCGAACGTGCCCAGGATCATGCCGGGTCCGGTCATGCTCAGCGACTGGGTGCCTTCTTCCGGGCCGATGCGGCGGTCCAGTTTCGCGAGTCCAAAATCGCACAGCTTGGCATAGCCGTTTTTGCCGATCAGGATGTTGTCCGGTTTAATGTCGCGATGGAGGATGCCCGCGGCGTGCGCGGCGGCGAGACCGTCGGCGACGCCCACCAGGAGAGCGACGATTTCCCGCCAGTTGCGCCGCTCCGCGCGAGCCCAGTTTCTGAGCGTGCCGCCGTCAATGAATTCCGTAACCAGGTACTGGCGGCCTTCGAAATCGCCAGCTTCGTAAACGGTGAGAATGTGCGGATGATTGAGCGAGGAGGCCATTTGGGCCTCGCGCTGGAATCGATGGCGGGCCGCCTGGTCGGCCAAGCCTTCGAACAGGAACTTGACCGCGACCGGGCGATTCAGCCTGGTATCGAGGGCGCGATAAACCACGCCCATCCCGCCTTTCCCCAGGATCGACTCAATCCGATACGGCCCCAGTTGGGTGCCGGGGCGTACTTCAACCTCGCCGCCTGCGTGACTCTCCGAATAGAGGCGCGTGCGATTCTCCGCGAGCATGCGCTTCATTTGGTCTAGCAGAGCGGTTGCGCCACCCGGTTGATCGATTTCACCCCCAAGAAACGTTCCCGCCCCGTGATATGCCGCCAGCAGCGACTCCACTTCGGAGCGGACCGGCGCGGGCTGCCGTGCCAGATAGGCGGACCGCTCCGTCTCCGGCAGTTCGAGAAACGCGGCCATCACGGTCTCGACTTCTTTCCAATCGGGACTGGGCTTGCCGGTACTCATGAGGTTCGCGCCCAAGCACCGGCGCATTGTTTACCACCTTAGCGTACGCGAAAAAAAAGAGGGCGGCGCGATAAGATGGGAACGCGATGAAAAGTTTAAACTCCTTCCACTCCGCGGGCGAGCTTCACGCCGGCGGCCGCACTTACGAGATTTTTCGCCTGAGTGCGCTGGAGGAGGCGGGGGTCGCAAAGCTATCGCGGATTCCTTATTCGATCAAGATCCTGCTCGAAAATATGCTTCGCTTCGAAGATGGAGCGACGGTGAAGAAGGGCGACATCGAATATGTCGCGAAGTGGGATCCGAAGGCGGCTCCGCGGGACATTAATTTCCGGCCGGCGCGCGTGCTGCTCCAGGATTTTACCGGCGTGCCCTGCGTGGTGGATCTGGCGGCGATGCGGGACGCGCTCGCGAAAATGGGCGCGGATCCGAAGAAGGCGAATCCTCTGATCCCCGTCGACCTGGTGATCGACCATTCCGTGCAGGTGGATGAGTTCGGCACCAAGGGCGCGTTCGCGGCAAATGCGCTGCTTGAATTTCAACGCAATCGCGAGCGCTATGAGTTTCTGCGCTGGGGGCAGACTTCCTTTGAGAACTTTCGGGCGGTGCCGCCCGATACAGGGATCGTGCACCAGGTGAATCTCGAATATCTGGCGCCGGTGGTATTCAGCGCCAATGGGCAGGCGTATCCGGATACGGTGGTGGGCACCGATTCGCATACCACGATGATCAACGGGCTGGGCGTGGTGGGATGGGGAGTCGGCGGCATTGAGGCGGAGGCGTGCATGCTGGGCCAGCCGGCCACGATGCTGCTTCCGGCGGTGGTGGGATTTAGATTAGAAGGAAAACTACCACAAGGCGCGACGGCCACCGACCTGGTGTTGTTCGTCACGCAGATGCTGCGGAAAAAGGGCGTGGTCGGAAAGTTCGTCGAGTTTTACGGCGACGGGCTGAGCGCGCTGAGCGTGGCGGATCGCGCGACGATCGCGAACATGGCTCCGGAGTATGGCGCGACCATCGGCGTGTTCCCGATCGATCACGCGACGCTCGATTATCTGCGCATGACGAATCGTCCACCGGAGTTGGTCGAGCTGGTGGAAGCCTACGCGAAGGCGCAGGGGCTGTTCCGGGTCAACGGTGCGCCGGAGCCTTTATATTCGGACACGTTGACTCTCGATCTGGCGTCGGTGGTGCCGTCGATGGCGGGTCCGAAGCGTCCGCAGGACCGGATCAACCTGCCGGATGTGAAGCACAATTTTCTGAGCACGCTAGGCGCGCCCCCGAAAACGAACGGCATCGTCGGCGATGGCAGCGTGGTAATCGCCGCGATTACCAGTTGCACGAATACGTCGAATCCATCGGTGATGGTCGCGGCTGGCCTGGTGGCGAAAAAAGCGGTGGAGCGCGGGCTCAAATCTAAGCCGTGGGTGAAGACCAGCCTCGCACCGGGCTCGAAAGTGGTGATGGATTACCTGACCGATGCGGGGTTGGTGCCGTATCTGGAAGAGCTGAAGTTCAACCTGGTGGGTTATGGATGCACTACCTGCATCGGCAATAGTGGTCCGCTGCCGGATGATGTCGCGGCGGCCGTTCAAAAAGAAAAACTGACGGTGGCGAGCGTGCTGTCCGGGAACCGCAATTTCGAGGGGCGCGTGAATCCGCTGGTGCGCGCGAATTATCTGGCGTCGCCGCCGCTGGTGGTGGCTTATGCGCTGGCGGGACGAGTGGACCTCGACATCGCGAACGAGCCTATCGGGAAAGATAAGCAGGGAGCGGACGTCTATCTGCGCGACATCTGGCCGACGGCGGAAGAGGTGCAGGAGGCGGTGAAAAAATCCGTACGCCAGGAGATGTTCGCCAAGCAATATTCCGAAGTTTTTGCGGGCGATGCCACGTGGAATTCGATCAAGGTTCCGATTGGCGATCTGTACGCGTGGGACGAGCGGTCGACGTACATCAAGCGAGCGCCGTACTTCGACGACATGGTGGATCCTAAGACGCACGTGAAGGATTTTTCGGGAGTCCGGGCGCTGGCGGTGTTGGGCGATTCGGTCACTACCGACCATATTTCTCCGGCTGGAAATATCGCCGTGGATAGTCCGGCGGGACAGTATCTTATCTCGCTGGGCGTGAAGCCGGCGGACTTCAATTCCTACGGCTCGCGCCGGGGCAATCATGAAGTGATGGTGCGGGGAACGCTGGCCAATATCCGGCTGCGCAACCAGATGGCGCCGGGCACGGAAGGCTGCTGGACCACTTACGTTCCTTCGGGCGAGAAGAAGTTCATCTACGACGCATCGGTCAAATATCAACAGGCCGGGGTCCCTCTATTGATTATCGCGGGCAAGGAATATGGCGCCGGATCTTCGCGCGATTGGGCGGCGAAGGGTGTGCTGCTGCTGGGCGTGCGCGTGGTGCTGGCGGAGAGCTTTGAGCGAATTCACCGGTCGAACCTGGTGGGGATGGGCGTTTTGCCCCTGCAATTTCGCGATGGCGAGAACAGGGCATCGCTGGGGTTGACGGGGTTTGAAACGTTTGCGATCGAGGGGATCCGGGAAGCGGTGGACTCTAGCGGCAAGAGTCGAGCGCGGGTGATTGCGACTCATGACGGCTGCACGAAGAACTTTGAAGCGGTAGTGCGGATCGATACGCCGCAGGAGTCGGAATACTATCGCAGCGGGGGGATTCTTCCTTACGTTTTGCGGCAGTTGGCGGGGCGGTGAGGTATTAAGGCACGTCGAAAGTCTCGAAAACATCGGGCATGGGGCTGAGTGGCCGGGCGAAAAGTGGGGACAGCCCGCTCTGTCCACGGCGGCGCCGTAAGGTATGTGACGCCTTGCCGAATGCGGGCGCCTTGGGACAGAGTAGGCAGTCCCCATTTTTCGCAGTACTTTTGCGGCAGTTGGACTTAGCGGCGTAGGGGGGAGCGGGCGCGGGTGTCGATCTGCCTTAGGATGCGATCCAGTTCGTGCTCTTGAATCGGGCGGCCGAGCAGGAAATTTCCGTTCTCCTCGATGCTGCGCGCCAGCTCCGCGTCGTAGCCTTCGCTCACCAGAACAAAGGTCGCGATCGATTGACGGGCGCGCTCCTGGAACTCGCTCCACCTGGAACTGCTTGCCCACAGCACGGCGTCGAAGCGCATGCGCTGCGCCAGGTCTGCCGCCTCCTCTTCCTGGGCGGGCACCACGCGATGTCCGCGCACGCTTAAAAGACCCAGAAGCTGGCGCTGCGGGCCGGGATCCGGATCGACCAGCATGATGGTGAGCGGACGCTCCGACTTTCCGGCGCCGTTCTGGTCCAAAGGCGTTTCGATGCGGACTACCGGCAGCTCCACTTCAAAATAGGAGAGGCCGCC
Source organism: Bryobacterales bacterium (assembly GCA_963698105.1). Lineage (GTDB taxonomy): Bacteria > Acidobacteriota > Terriglobia > Bryobacterales > Bryobacteraceae > Palsa-187. The sequence continues at coordinate 307,378 of CAVOPN010000008.1, read as the reverse complement.
GCGCGCGCTGAAACGCATTCCTCCGCCGTGATTCCCCACGATACTGCGGCACACGCCGAGGGATAACGCGTCGGCTGCGCCGCTTGCTCCGGGTGTATCGGTTTCTTCGGCGGCAGCCTTGGCGGAATAGCCGATCTCGATCAGGACGCGGCCTCCAATGACGCTGGTGGAAACACTGACGGTTTTCGCGGGCATTTCCGCCGCGCATTGCTCCGCATGCACTAGAAGGTTCAAGAAAACCTGTTCGATCTGGCCCTGCGCGCCCAGGATGAACGCGGGCTGCGGGGCCAATCGATTTTGCAGACGCAGCTGCTGGGCCTTCCACTCCGGTTCGCGAAACTGGATCAGCCCGGCCAGCAGGGCATTCACGTCGAAGCGCTGGGCTTCGGAATCTTCGGGCCGCGCGAAGGAGACCAGGCGGGATACAATTTCCGACGCTCGTCTGGACTCGGCGGCCAGCAGGCGGAGATTGCGGTCGGCATCGGGTTCGCGGGAAGGACTCGCGAGCATAGCCGCCAGTTGCACGGACAAGTGCAGAATCACTTCGAGAGGCGCGCGCAGCTCATTGGCGACTCCGGAGATAAGCTGGCCTGTGGCAGCGAGTTTTTCGCTGCGGAAAAGCTGTTCGCGAATGGCGCGCTGCTCCTGGAGCTTGAGAGCGGCCGCCACCTGGTTGGCGAGGTGCTGAATGGAAGCCTGCTCCTCTATGGTGAAATATCCCACCCGGTTGGCGTTGCCCGCTTCGAGCACGCCCAACACATCGCCCTGCGTGGCTAGCGGCACCATTACGGCGGAGCGGGGCGCGGTCTGCCGGGTGCGGGTGTTTACATACTGGCTGCGGCGGACATCCGGAATGTTCAACTGTTTGCGGCTCTCAAAGCAGGCCGTCGCGCCGTTGGCCAAATCCTCATCCGCCGGCATTTCGACCGGCACCAGCATGGGATCGGGATCGGCGGCGGTGGGCACGCGTTCCAGTGATTTGGTGCGCCGGTTATATATGTAGAGCCAGGCTCCGGTGGCCTGGGTGATGGAGGGCAGGACGGCCATCAGCTTTTCGGCGATTTCAGAAGGCGAGGGAGCGGCGATGATCTGTTCGCAAAGCGCGTGGAACGTACGCATGGCCACGTGTTGTTCCGTCAGCCGCCGGTCGCGCAGCCACCATAAGCCCAGAACCACCGCCGCGGTGAGCACGGCCACCATCAACAACAGTCCCAAAGGCGAACCGGAGCCGGATACCTTCACGTCTCCGGGCGCGGCGAGCATAATTTGAAAATCGCCGTTAAAAGGCGGCCGGGGAGCGTACTCGGTCACGAGTCCAGTGGCGCTGACGCGGTCGCCCGGGTGGATGCGGGTGAGCAGTTCGTTGGGAGTATCATTCGCCGCGCCGGGGGGGCGGGGCAAAAACAACAGGGTGGTCGAGCCCAGGTCGGAGACTTGCACGATCGTACCGCCCGCATTTTCGCCGATCCTGTTTACGGTGCCGTGGGTATCGACCAGCAGGCCCACATAACGAAGATTCGCGGCGTCGGGAAGTGAAAGAGAGATGGCCGAAGGGGGCGGCCCTTGCCGGATCCTTTCGATGGAGTCGGGAGCCAGCAGAGGCAATCCCGCGCGGCTCTCGATTTTGCCGCGAGCTTCAATCCAGTCGCCCGGCTCATAGCTTGTGAAGCGGTCATGCTCGCCGCGCAGAATCAGCCCGTGGTTGGTGGAGTCCCGCAGCGGGAGATAGTACATCCCGAAGGCCCATATCGGCAAGGATGCCACCTGGGCGCGAACCGTGACGGATCGGCCCTCGTAAACGGGGGCGAAATCGGGACCGGTGCGGGAGGAGGCTTGTTCGAGAGTGACGGTTTCCTGGGCGGAGGCTGGGACGGTTGCTAGAAGGAGAAGTAGGGCGAGCCTGGTGCGCTGACCGCTCCCGGTGGTCGCGGTTCTGAAGACGTTGCTGGTCATGGCTTTTTCGGCGTCACCTCCGATATCGACAGTTGCGCGGAAAGCCATGAGCGGAGGGCGGGCTGAAGGAAATCGCGGATGGCCAGGTCGACATTCTCGAGCGCCGGCGCGTGGGTTAGCAGTCCTACGACTCTCATTTGAGCGGCGCGGGCGGCCTCAATTCCTACAGGCGAATCTTCGAACACGATGCAGTTGGAGGGGTTTACTTTGAGGAGTTCCGCGGCGCGTAGGTAGACGTCGGGGGCCGGTTTGGCGCGGGCGACCTGCGATCCGTCGACGATGGCTCGGAAGTATTGGCGGATTTGGGCGCCGTTTAACGTGAAATCGACATTGGCGGGTTCGGCGTTGGTTCCTACGGCGAGCGGCACTGTTTTTGAAGCCTCGGCTAGAAATTCGCGGACTCCAGGGACTAGTTTTTGTTCCAGGGTCGCGCCGATCAATTCGCGAAAGAGGCGCTCTTTGGCAGCACCGTGTTCGAAGACGTCGGCGTCTGAGAGGTCGGCGCCGAACAGATCGCGAACCAGATCGTCGTTGCGCTTTCCGTGCATGCGGGTTTCGACGTTGGATGGATCGATGCCATGGTTTTCGAGGTAACGTTCCCAGGCGAGGGTGTGGATGGGCATGGAGTCGACGACGACGCCGTCAAGGTCGAAGATGAGAGCGAGTTCCGGATTCAGATTCAGCACGTAATAATTAAGAATACATGGCGAGACGTTTCTTGATTTCGGGGCGCGTACAGGGCGTGGGGTACCGTTATTTCGCGACGCAGGCGGCGCGGGAGACGGGGGTCACGGGCTGGGTTCGGAATCTGGATGACGGGCGGGTGGAGGTTTACGCTAACGGGACCGAGGCGCAGCTCGACGATTTCGAAGGGCGGCTGCGCGTGGGGCCGCGGTTCGCGGAGGTTCGTTCGGTCGAGGCGAGCGAGGCGCCGGTGTTAGAATTGAAGGGTTTCCACATCCGCTAACGAATGAACCTTAAATCTCTGATCCGAGAAGTGCCGGATTTTCCCAAGCCCGGCATCAATTTTTACGACATTACCACGCTGCTGAAGGACGCGTCCGGTCTGCGCGCGGTGATCGACGATTTGGGCGCGGCTTATAAAGGGAAGGGAATTGAAATCGTCGCCGGTATTGAAGCGCGCGGGTTCATTTTCGCTCCCGCGGTCGCTTATGCGCTGAATGCTGGGTTCGTTCCGGTGCGCAAGCCGAAGAAGCTGCCGGCTCTGACGGAACGGGTCGAATATGAGCTCGAATATGGGACGGATATTTTGGAGATTCATAAGGACGCGATCGAGCCGGGGCAGAAGGTGCTGATTGTCGACGATGTTCTTGCTACGGGGGGTACGGCCAAGGCGGTGGCGCATCTTATCGAGAAGCTGGGCGGGAATCTGGTGGGGTTGAGTTTCGTGATCGAGCTGGATTTTCTGAAGGGGCGCGATAAGTTGCCGGGGCATAGTGTGAATGCGCTGCTGCATTATTAGTGGCCGAATCCCCGCCCTGACGGGACGGGGTTATAGGCCATGGCGCCAGCCTGGGGCACGGAACCTGTGGGGCGGCCAATTTTGGCGGCAGCCGCGTTTCAGGCGGCTTTTTGCTGACAGTCAAAAGCCTGCCCGAAGGCCGGCTGCCGCCAAAATTGGCCGCCCCACAAACCGCCTCGACGCTCTTGAAAACATCACGGTGGGCCAAAAAGAGATCGCTCCCTGTGGTCGCGGCTCGGTAGAGATTTGCGGCACAAGATGGATGAGCGGTTGAGCAACGATGATACGGACGGCTCGCATCAAGTCGGTCGCGAAGATTAATCTGGATTTGCGGGTTCTGGCTAAGCGGGCGGATGGGTTTCATGATTTGCGGACGGTGTTTCAGACTGTCTCCCTGGCTGATGAGATTGGGATTGAGTTTGAGACGGCCCGGCGAAGAGAAATTGCCATTGAGGATGCGCTGGGGATTCCGGACAATTTGATTCTGCGGGCGGCGCATGCCGTGCTCGACGAGATGAAGATCCACGCGCGGGTTCGGTTCCAGCTGGAGAAGCGGATTCCGATGGGCGGAGGGCTGGGCGGGGGGTCGAGCAATGCGGCGGCGGCGCTGCTGGCTTTACCGGTTCTCGCCGGGAAAATCGTTCCGATAAAGCGGCTGCTTGAAATGGCTGGCGAGTTCGGGAGCGACGTTCCGTTTTTCCTCCACGGGGGGACGCAACTGGGGGTGGGACGAGGGGGGGAGCTTTATCCTCAAGGCGATGTGAAACCCAAGCCGATTCTGTTGGTTACGCCCGATGTTCCCGTGGCCACCGGGCCTGCTTACGCGGCGCTCGGGCGAGGTTTGACTTTCATCGATTCGTCAAGTAGTATTAATAATTTCCAGGCCTTCGTTCGCGCGTTGGTCGAGGGGCGCGATGTGGTGGCGGCAAGTGCCCTGAGCGCGAACGATTTTGAAACGGTAGTTTTCAGGTTATATCCCCAGATCAGGAAGGTCGCGGCACGATTGCGGACGTGGAGTCCGGCCGTGAGAATGAGCGGAAGCGGATCGACTGTATTCGCGCTGTTTGAATCGGTCGAGGAGCTTGAATTGGCAGCGAAGGACCGGGCATTCAAAGGATGCCGGGTCATGAAAGCGGAATTGGTCAGCCGGCGGGGCTATCAGCGGCTCTGGCGCAGGCAGCTTAAAGAACATCTGGTGCCTTCTAAAGAAGAATTATGGCCGCCCCGAAGCCGGTACGCGCGATGAGGTTCAATCACTTCAAGGTGTTCTCCGGTAACGCCAATCCTACCTTGGCCGGGGAGATCTGCTATGAACTGGGCTGTCAGCTGGCGGCGGTGCGGGTGCGCGAATTTTCAGACGGGGAAGTGCATCTGCAAATCCAGGAAAATGTGCGCGGGGCGGATGTTTTCGTGGTGCAGCCGACGTGCACTCCGGTGGACCGGCATTTGATGGAATTACTGCTGATGATGGACGCGCTGAAACGGGCCTCAGCGGAGCGCATCACGGCAGTGTTACCCTATTATGGGTATGCAAGGCAGGACCGCAAGGACCGGCCTCGCATGCCGATTTCGGCGCGTCTGGTGGCGAGCCTCTTAGAACGTGCCGGAGCCAACCGCATTCTAGCTCTTGATCTGCACGCAGCACAGATTCAGGGGTTTTTCGATGTCCCGGTGGACCATTTATTTGGAATGCCGGTGATGATCGACTACTTCGACGAGATGCGTGGAGAGAGTATGACCGTGGTTTCGCCCGATGCGGGGGGCGTGGAGCGCGCGCGTGCGTTCGCGAAAAGACTGGATGCGCCGCTGGCGATTATCGATAAACGGCGGACGGAAGTGAATGTGGCTGAGGTGATGCATATCATCGGCGATGTGGAAGGGCAGCACTGCCTGATCGTGGACGATTTAATCGACACGGCGGGCACGCTGGTCAAGGCCACGGAGGCTCTATTAAACCAGGGCGCTGCGAGCGTGCGGGCGTGCGCGACTCATGCGGTTTTATCGGGGCCCGCTGTTGAAAGGATCGAGGCCTCGGATATTAAAGAAGTGATCGTGACCAACTCGATTCCGCTCAAGGGAGCGGCGGATAATTGCCGGAGAATCAAACAGCTGTCGGTGGCGCCGATGCTGGCGAAGGCGATTCAGTCGATTCACGAAGACGGCTCGGTCAGCACTTTATTTGTGTAATTAAGGTCGATTATGAGAAAAGATATTACGATTGTGGCGGAACCGCGGTCCTCACGCGGGAAGAATGAAGCACGGCGGCTGCGCGTGGCGGGGCAGGCTCCGGGGGTTCTGTACGGGGCGGGCGGGGAAGCTGTTCCGGTGGCGATTGTGCCGAAAGAGATCAATAAGATCCTGCACAGCAACACGGGTCACAACACGATTTTCACGCTGAGTGTTACCGGCGGCGAGACGGTGCCGGTGATGGTCGTGGATTGGCTGAACGATCCTATTAAGGACAACCTGCTCCACGTCGATTTGAAGAGAATCGACTTGACGCTGCGGCTGCGGGTCAAGGTGCCGGTGCACACTTCGGGTGAGCCGAAGGGCGTGAAGCTCCAGGGCGGATTGCACGAGCTGATCACTCGCGAAGTGGAAATCGAGTGCCTGCCGGACGATATTCCGGAGCAGTTTATTCTGGATGCGTCCGAGTTGTCGATCGGCGAGAATTTGCGCGCCAGCCAGATTCCTATGACGGGATCGATGAAGCTGTTGAGCAATCCCGAGGCGGTGATTTCGCACGTGGTATCTATGAAGGCGGAAGAGGTTGTCGCGGCGCCGGATGCGGTTGCGGCTGCGCCTGCCGCGGCGGAGCCCGAAGTCGCCAAGAAGGGCAAGAAGGAAGAGGAGGCGGCTCCGGCGGACGACAAGAAGAAGAAAAAGTAGGCGGTGGATTTTCTCATTGTCGGGCTCGGCAATCCTGGGGCGGAGTACGAGAATTCGCCGCATAATCTGGGGTTTCGAGTCGTAGATCATTTTGGGATCAGGCTCGGGCGCAAAGAGAATATGGCGTACGTCGGGCACGGGACGATTCGGGAACATCCCGTGGTTCTGGCCAAGCCGCAGACGTTCATGAATTTGAGTGGGCCATCGGTCAAGGGCCTGCTCGAGCGGTACGAATTAACACCCGGCCGCTTGATTTTGGTGTACGACGAGCTCGCGCTTCCGTTCAAAGAGATTCGGGTCCGGCCGAAGGGGTCGGATGCGGGACATAACGGAGTAAAAAGCGTGATCGCAAGTTTGGGAACGAACGAGTTTCCCAGAGTGCGGTTAGGCATCAGACCCGATCATCCGATGGGGGATGGTGCGAAATTTGTGCTTTCGCCGTTTAAAAAAGCACAGATGCAGGAAGTGGACGAGATGGTCGCGCAAGGGTGCGCGGCGATTGAATCCATAATCGCTGATGGCGTCGAAAAGTCCATGACGATGTTTAATCGTCGCGCCGGAGGCTTAAAACAAGAGGAAGAATGAGAGTCTACGAAGAGTTGTTTATCGTGAAGCCGGATGCGCCGGAAGAGGAGGTCAACGGATTCGTCGACCAACTGAAGACGCTGATCACTAACGGCAAGGGAACTATCGATAAAGTCGATAACTGGGGCACACGGAAGCTCGCTTATCGGGTGTCGAAATACGCCGAAGGGCATTACATCCTGATTCAGTTCAGCTCGAATCCCGAGTCTGTGAGGGAGATCGAGCGTCGTCTGCGCGTGGCGGACATGGTGATCAAGTTCATCACTGTCCGGATCGACGAAAAGCAGAAGAAGATCGACAAGAGGAAGAAAGCTCGGGAGAAGCGTGCGGCGAGACGTCCGGCTCCGCAGGTTGCGGCACCGGCCGCTCCGGGAGCTCCGGCGGAACACGCGGCTGCACCGGGATTGCCTGGTGCCCCAGCGGCGGCGCATCCTGCACCGGCTACGCCGGATGCACCCAAACCGGCAGTTGCCCCTGAACACGCGGCTCCGGCTGAACCTGTGGCTGCTGCGGAAGAGACGAAGGGATAATCATGGCAGAAACCAAGGGCGGAAGACCTATCAGCGGCTCGCAGCGTCCCACTGGCGGCGATAAGGCGATTGCGGGAAAGAAACAATATTTCCGGCGCAAGAAGATGTGCCGGTTCTGCGTCGATAAAATCGACGATATCAATTACAAGGAAGTGCGGCTGCTGTTGTCGTTCATTTCCGAGCGCGGGAAGATTACACCGCGGCGCATTTCGGGGGTGTGCGCGCCGCACCAGCGCCGCCTCGCCGAGGCGATCAAGCAGGCGCGGAATATCGCGCTGATTCCATTTTCAACTTCGATTTAAGGACATCATATGGAAGTCATTCTCAGAGAAGATATCGAGAGCCTGGGGACGCGCGGGTCGGTGGTGAAGGTGGCTCCGGGGTACGCGCGGAATTTCCTGCTGCCGAAGAAGATGGCCGTGGCGGCGACGGAATCGAACAAGAAGATCGTTGAGCAGGAGCGGCAGTCGCATCTGAAGCGCGAAGCGAAGGAATCGGCGGAGGCGACGGATCTGGCGAAGCTGATGGCGGCGGTGGAAGTGACCATCGCGCACAAGGCGGGCGAGAACGATCAGCTGTTCGGGTCGGTGACGGCGCAGGATATCGCGGCGGCGCTCGAGAAGCAGGGATACACGATCGATCGGCGCAAGGTGAATCTGGAAGAGCCGATTAAGAAGCTCGGGGATTACAAGGCTACGGTCCGTCTGCACCGGGAGGTTTCGGTGGAGATTCCAGTTCACGTGGTTAAAGAAGAGTAGGCGGCGAACGCGCTGGGAGTTCGCATTGTGGCCGGGCGAATAATTGGGGACAGCCCGCTCTGTCCACTTCGGCGCTGAACAGGAGAGCGTTTTTTGCGCCGGCTTGAGCGCGCCTTGGGACAGAGTAGGCAGTCCCCAATTTTTCGCAGTCTCCGCGTGCGCCGGGCGGCGGGAAGACAATAAACACAGGCTGAAGGCTGTGCCACCATGGTGATGGCATGATCTTCGGGCTGTGTTTTTTGCTTTAAGCGAGGAATAATATTTTGGCTACTGTGTTGGAGTTGTTGCGGGCGGCGGCTTCGGGGCGGGTGGGGGTCGACCGGCGGTTGGTCCAATCGATTCTCGATCAGTCGGATGCGGCGGCTGAGGCGCTCGAATTTTCCAGGGAGCCGCGGGAAGGGCAGCGGCTGGACCTGGATCCTTTGCTGGTGGATCTGTTCCGCTACTGGAAGACCGATGAAGCGCTCGATTTCTATATCGATGCGGTGCGCAGGCAGCCGGAAGAGATCGGCGACGATCTCATCCAGGCATTTCTTCCGTTCGGTGAAAGGGCGGGCGAGCCGCTGCTTTCTTTATATAAAGAGCTGGGCGAGGAGCAGGGGGGCGATGTCGCGTTTCTGCTGGCGGGGTTGAGGGTGCGCGATCCGCGGGTGCTGGAGATACTGCTCGATCGCTTGGAATTCGACGCCGGCGATGGAGCGTTCCTCCTGGGGTTGTATGGGGACAAGGCGGCTCTGCCGGCGCTCGAAAAAATGCTGGCGGAGATTCCGGCGGACGATCCGGAATTAAGGCTGGAGATCGAGCGGTCGATCGAGTTGCTGGATTCGCCGGAACCGCAATATGTTCCTGAGCCCTTCGATATTTTAAAAGAGTATCCGAAAACCGAGCTGCCGGCCTTCGATTTGCTGCCGGACAAAGAGCGGATCGAGATGCTGGGGTCGGACGACGCACTGATTCGCGCGGGCGCGGCGCACAGTTTCTTCAATGAGGATTTGAATCCGGAGACGCGCGACAAGTTGCTCGCGCTGGCGAAGGGCGATCCGGAATTGAAGGTACGGGTCCAGGCTTGGGAGACGCTTTCGGGGGCTTCGGAACAGGCTGCGATTCAGAATGCGTTGATCGCTACGCTAAACGATGAATCGAAGCCGGTGGAGGAGCGGGGCGCGGCTGCGGTGGGGCTTTATGCGTTCGCGGATAAAGATGCGGCGCGGCGCGGCATCGAGGCTCTCTACGAACTGGGCGGACACGGGCGGGCGAAGGCTCTGGAGGCGATGTGGCGGTCGTTATGGGATCCATACGCGAAGTATTTCCCGCCGCATCTGGAGGAGACGGAAGACATCGCGATCCTGCGGCAGGCGCTGCGCGGCGCGGGATATTTCCGGCTGACGAAATACGCGGAAAAAATCGCCTCGTACTTCGATCGCGAAGGGGATTTAGCGACGCTGCGCGACGATGCGTTGTTCGCGTACGCGCTGGCGATGCCGGGCGAAACCACGCGCGGGCGGATTCGCGGGATGCTGCGGAAAGTGGATGCGCTGGCGGATCTGGATGCGACGGAGACGGACCTGGTGATGTTCGCGCTCGACGAGCGGCTGCGCCTGCATGGGCTGGAGCCGGTGTTTCTGGAAGTAGCCAGTAGCCAGGAGCCAGTAGCCAGTGAAGACCCGGAAGACTCGGCCGCGGTCGGAGCTTCACAAAAAATCGGGCGGAACGATCCTTGTCCTTGCGGGAGCGGCAAGAAGTTTAAGAAGTGCTGCGGGAAATGAAGCGCCGTGACGTGGAAGCGGTTTCCCGAGTGCTTGCGGATCCCCGGCGGTTTGAGATCCTTAAGAGGATTGCTTTGCGGAACGGTGCGGCTTGCGCTGAACTTCGGGAGGAGTTTCCCATCACGGCGGCTACTCTTTCGCATCATTTGAAGGAACTGGAATCCTGCGGGCTGGTGGAGACGGCCCGGCGGGGAAAGTTTATCGATGTTACTTTCCGGCGCGCGGTGTGGGACGCCTACCTGAAAGAACTTACGAAGATCTGAATCCCGGCCGATTGATCCCTCATCAGTTAGACAGTTGTCAAACTGTCAGAAGGAGTGACGATCATGAGTAAATTGAAGGGCAAGGTAGCGGTGGTGACTGGTGCGTCCAAGGGAATCGGCGCGTCGATCGCTGAATATCTTGGAGCGGAAGGCGCTTCCGTCGTCGTAAATTACGCTTCGAGCAAGTCCGGTGCGGATTCTGTGGTGAAGCGCATTACGGAAAAGGGCGGGAAGGCGATCGCCGTGCAGGGCGACGTTTCGAAAGCGAAAGACATTACCCGGCTGTTCGCGGAAACGAAGTCCGTTTACGGGAAGCTGGACATTCTGGTGAACAACGCGGGAGTTTATGAATTCTCGCCGCTCGAATCCATCACGGCCGAGCACTTTCACAAGCAATTCGATTTGAACGTGCTGGGGCTGCTGCTGACGACGCAGGAGGCGGTGAAACTGATCGGGCCGGAGGGCGGATCGATTATCAACATCAGTTCACTTGCGGGAAAGATGCCGGTTCCAGGCGGCTCAGTATACAGCTCAACGAAAGCGGCGGTGGATTCGATTACGGTCGCGTTGTCGAAGGAACTCGGTCCCCGGAAGATCCGGGTGAATTCGCTGAATCCGGGGATGATCGAAACGGAGGGGGTTCACACGGCTGGATTTGCAGAGAGCGATTTTCGCAAGACGATCGAGTCGCTGACGCCGCTGGGGGGGCGCATCGGGCAGCCGGAAGAGATCGCGACGGCGGCGGTGTTCTTCGCGTCCGGAGATTCGGGCTGGGCGACGGGACAGACTTTGATTCTGGCGGGCGGCCAGACGCAGTAAGCGCGGTAGAATAACAGGGTGGCGGCTGCCGGCAGGCCCTCTCTTCTCAGACAGCTTGGAGTAGTCAGCGCAACCGCGCTTGTGGTGTCGAACATGATCGGCACCATGATTTTCACCACCACGGGATTTCTGGCGGGCGATCTGGGAACTCCCAGGCTGGTGCTTTCGATCTGGGTGGTGGGTGCGGTGTGCGCGTTTCTGGGCGCGATCTGCTATTCAGAACTGGGCGTGAATCTGCCTTCGAGCGGCGGCGAGTACGTGTACCTGACGCGGGCGTTCGGTCCCACGTGGGGATTCATGACCGGGTGGGTTTCGTTTTTCGCGGGATTTTCCGGTCCCATCGCGCTGGCGGCGCTCGCGTTTTCCGATTACGTGGGATATTTTTTCCCCTCTGTGAAACAGGAAAACGCGCATGTGCTGGCGGGGTCCGGCGAGTGGACGCTTCATTTTGGCGGCGCGCAGCTGGTGGCGTGCGCGCTGGTGCTGGTGTTTACGCTGCTGAACTGCATCGGGGTGCGGCGGGTGGCGCAGATCCAGAATGTGCTGACAGCGGCGAAGGTACTCACACTGGTGGGATTCATCGTGCTGGCATTCACGATGGGACATGGCTCGTGGGCGAATCTTTCGATGAGCGCCACGCGCACGGCGTCGACCAGGATTCCGGAACAGTTCTTTCTAAGTCTGTTTTGGATTTACGTGGCATACAGCGGATGGAACGCGGCGACGTATGTAGCGGAAGAGTTGCGCCATCCATCGAAAACTTTGCCGGCAGCGCTGGGAATCGGAACGGCTCTGGTGGCGGCGCTTTATCTTTTGCTAAACGTAGTGTTCATTTATGCGGCTCCTCTGGAGAACTTGAAGGGGCAGGTGGCAGTGGGAGCGCTGGCGGCTTCGCGATTATTCGGGCCGGAGATTGCGGGATTATTCAGCGCGCTGATGGCTCTGTCGCTGATGGCGACGGTGAACGCGATGGTGACGATCGGTCCACGCGTCTATTACGCGATGGCGAAAAACGGCGCGTTCCTGGCATCGGCGGCCAAGGTGGATCCGCGATGGCACACGCCGGTGCTGGCGATCATCGCGCAGGGGATCTGCACCATGGCGATGACGCTGACGCCGTTTCCACAACTGGTGATTTACATCGGATTCCTATTGAATTTCTTCGCGGTGATGAGCGTTGCGTCGCTGATTTATCTTCGACGGCAACCGGGTTGGAGAAAGCTCCGAGTGGTGAGTTTCTGTTATCCGCTGTTTCCGGTGCTGTTCATCCTGGTAGGGCTGTGGATGACGGTGCAGGGAGTGCAACTGAAGCCTTACGTCTCACTGGCGGCAGTGATTACGGTGGGCACCGGCGCGCTGGTCTATCACTTCCGGATCCGGTCCAACACCCGCGCGGAGCCGGCGATTGAAACTTACTAGGAGCGCGGACGCGCAACTGGAGGGGTTCTGGCGAGGGCGGCAACCAGCTTCGATAGATCACGCTGGGAAGCGCGGGCGGGCGCCGCACAAAGGACCAGGCTAGCGGAGCATGCGCATCGCTTCGGCGATTCCGGCGTCTTTCGCTTCTTTGGACGGACCGGTTTCTTCCACTGTGTCGCCTTCGCCGGGGGCAAGGAATAGATTGGCTTCCAGGCCGTGCTGCCGAGTGTAGAGGTCCCAATAGCGGCCGTGCAGATCGAACAGGATTTCGTGGGTGCCGCGCTCGACGATTCTTCCGGATTCGACGACCAGAATCTGATCGGCGCGGCGAATGGTCGAGAGGCGATGCGCGATTACGAACGTCGTCCGGCCTTTCATGAGGTATTTCAGGCCTTCTTGAATCAGCGCTTCGGACTCGGAGTCGAGACTGGAGGTGGCTTCGTCGAGAATCAGGATGCGGGGATCGGCCAGGATGGCGCGCGCGATCGAAACACGCTGGCGCTGGCCGCCCGAGAGCTTGACGCCGCGCTCGCCGACGATGGTGTCGTATCCTTTTTCGAAATGTTCCGCGAATTCGTCCACGCGCGCGATGCGGCAGGCCTCGAGAATCTGCTCCTTGGTCGCATTGGGGCGGGCGAAGGCGATGTTCTCTTCAATGCTTCCGTCGAACAAAAACGTGTCCTGTAAAACCACACCCAACTGCGTGCGATACGACGACAGACGCACTGTAGAAAGGTCCACGCCGTCTACGGTGACGCGGCCCTCCTCAGGAACATGAAACGCGGCGATCAGGGAAATGATGGTCGACTTTCCGGATCCGGACGAGCCGACCAGCGCGGTCACGGTGCCGGGGTCGGAGCGAAAACTCACGTCGAACAGCACCTGCTTGTCTTTGTCGTAGGAGAATCCGACGTGGTCGAATTCCACTTCGCCGTTCACGGGACCCAGCGCGACGGTTCTTCGCGGATCCATATCCTCCGGTCGTTCGCGCAGCACTTCGCGCGTCCGTTCGAGGCCGGCGAACGCTTCCGTCAACTGGGTGCCGATGCTGACGATCTGCACTACAGGCGCGATCAGGAACGCGAGCAGGGCCGTGTAGCGCGTGAAATCTCCCAACGTCATTTCGTGGGCGGCGATCTCGCGGGCGCTTACGAACATGACGATGGCTCCTACGATTCCCATCAGCACGGTGGCCGAGAGGCCCATCAGGGACATGGCGGTCAGAGACTTAATCACGTTGTCGAGAAGTCTTTGCACGCCTCCCGCGAATACCGAGGCTTCACGCTCTTCGGCATGATAGCCCTTGATCACGCGCACGCCGCCCAGCGATTCGGTGAGCCGCCCGGTCACCTCCGCGTTGATCTTGCCGCGCTCCCGGAAAATTGGCCGGATCTTACCGAAGGCCTTCGTCAGCACCAGTCCGAACACCAGCAGAAACGCGACGGTCAATCCGGTCATCAAGGCGCTGATCCGCATCAGGAATACCAGCGCGATCAAGGCCGTCATCAAGCCGCCGACGAAATCGATGAGGCCGGTGCCGATCAGGTTACGCACGCCTTCGACGTCGCTCATGATGCGCGACACCATGGCTCCGCTCTTATTCGCGTCGTAATAGGATACCGATAGCCGCCCGATATGCTGCTGGACTTTCCGGCGCAGCTCTGAGATCAGACGTTGCGCCGCCTTGGACAACAACTGCGTCAGTCCGAAGGAAGTGACGCCCTGGATGAGAGTGGCCGCGATTACGCCCAGTACGATGGGCGTCAACAACTGGGGCTGATTTCCGTTCATGACCTTATCCACCAGCGGCTTGGTCGATAAAGGGAGCACCATGCCGGCGAACCGGTTAATGATCATCAGCACGAATCCGGCCGCCAGGATGCCGCGCCTCGGCTGAATCATTTCGCGGATATCCGGCCATAGCTCGCGGAATCGCTCAGACTGGCTGCGCTTGGGTTTTTCTATTTTTTCCGCCACGATTATTTCAGTGTACAGTGGCTCGTATGAGTCAACTATACGCAGGTACATCGGGATTCGCGTATCCGAGTTGGAAGCCCGACTTTTATCCGCAGAAATTAGCGGCGAAAGATTTCCTGAAGCACTATGCCGGGCGGCTGAATGCGGTGGAGATCAACTACACCTTCCGCCAGCTGCCCAGAGCATCGACGCTCGAAAACTGGGTTTCCGCGACGCCCGAGGGTTTTTTGTTCGCCTGCAAAGCACATATGCGGATCACGCATCTGCTGCGGTTGAAGGAATCGGAATTCACGGACGTATTCTTCCGGGCCATCGATCCGCTGCGAGCTACGCGTCGGCTGGGGCCGGTGCTGTTTCAATTACCTCCGAACTTCAAAGCCGATCCTCCGCTGCTGGCTTCGTTTCTCGAAAAGCTTCCGGAGGATATTCGTTATGCCTTTGAATTTCGCAATAAGACCTGGCTGACGGACGAGGTGAACCGCCTGCTGGAGCAGAGAGGGGTGGCGCTGTGCCTGGCCGAGTCGGAAAAATTCGAAGTGCCGGAAGTGATCACCGCGAAGTTCGTTTACGTCCGCTTGCGAAAGGACGATTATTCGCCTGAGGAGCGGGCGGAGATTGCGTCGAGGGTCCAACGTCTGCGCGGCGAAGGACGGGAGGTGTACGTGTTTTTCAAGCACGAAGATACTCCGGCGGGGGCGGGGTATGCGGAGGAGTTGTTGAAGGCGTCTGTGTGAAAGTCCGCGATTTGATGCACTTGCTAGAATCAGGGGGGTGGGAGCATATACGGACCGCCGGCAGCCATCGGATTTTTAAGCATCCGGTCAAACCGAAACTAGTAACGGTGGCGGGTAAAACCGGCGATGACGTCCCGACGGGAACGTTGAAGACAATCTTGAAGGACTCGGGATTGGAGATGAAATGAGCATTCGATATTCCGTGATTTATGAGAAAGGTCCTTCGTCATGGGGCGCATCGGTGCCGGATCTGCCGGGTTGCATTGCGGTGGGCGCGACTCGCCAGGAAGCCGAAGCCCTGATCAGGGAAGCCATCGAGGCCCATCTGGAAGCGCTGCGCGATTGTGGTATCGCCGTTCCCGAACCGTTGCACGAGATCGGAGAAGTGGAAGTAACCGCGGCATAATTCGTTGGGGTAAAGTAATGTATATGACGCCCGAGCAAAAAGTCGCGCTCGAGGAAGTGATCTGGGTGGATCGTGACCGCATGAGTGGCACACCGTGCTTCCGCGGAACCCGCGTGCCAATCCAAACGCTGATCGACATTGGGAGGGCGGCTCCGCCATTGAAGAGTTTCTGGAAGATTTTCCAACAGTAAGTCGCGCCCAGGTGTTGAGCTTCATCGAAATCGCTAAAGATCGAATTCTCGAGTGCGTGTCCTCTTAGACGAATGTCTTCCTGCTCGCCTGAAGAGCGCGCTTCCGGGGCACGTGGTGAAGACAGTCCCGGAGGCCGGTTGGCGGAGCGGACCCCTGTTGAAATTCGCCGAGGGCAGCTTCGACGTCTTTGTGACAATCGACCAAAAAATGGAACGTGAACACGATTTCGCCGTTTTCCGTCTCGGTTTTGTCATCCTGCACATGCGGTCGAATCGACTGGTTGACTTTCAATCCCTCCTTCGTTGATGGCAGAGGCGGTTGGAAGCGTTTCCCCCGGACAAGTCGTTCACCTTAGAACGCCGGAACCGACGTAACCTTTCGCCGCTCCCGAGCACCATTAGTAAACTAACCACTATTATGCTCACCCGCAGGCACTTCCTCGCTAGTTCGACGGCGGCCTTTGCCGCGAACCTATTTGGAGCTCCTAAGGACTCGAAAGTTCCTCCGCCGGAGCTGGAAAAATTGGGCGCTGTCGCGCTGCGCGAAGGCAAGAAGTATAAAGCCACTTATTGCGACATCCGTATTGTGCGCTTGCGCGATCAGCGCATCGGGATTCGCGTTCAATCCGGGCGCGGCGGTGGAGGGGCGATTTCGGTTCCCAACGTCGGCGAGGATTCGACGTTTGGATTCGGCGTTCGCGTCATCGTGAATGGAGCTTGGGGATTTGCTTCCTCGCCCATCGTTACCCCTGAAGAGATCGCGCGCATCACCGGCGAAGCCGTGATCGTCGCCAAGGCGAATGCGAGCATCCAGCCGAAGCCGGTGCAGCTTGCGCCCGTAAAGGCCTTTCGCGACGTCTGGGTTACGCCGCATGAAAAGGACCCGTTCAGCGTCTCGATGCAGGAAAAAATCGATCTGTTGCAGCGCGTCTGCAACGAGATCAAGAAAAACCAGCGCGTCCAGAGCGGCACCGCCAATATCAATTTCCGCACCGAAGACAAGTACTTCGCGTCGTCCGAAGGCTCCTCCATCCAGCAGTTGCTGATTCAGATTTACGGCTCCGCTTCGGCTACTGCGGTCGACCGTCAGGCCGGCACATCGGCTACCCGAAATTACTCCCCCACGCAAGCCTCCGCCGGATGGGAATATGTTCCGGAAATGAACCTGGAAGAGAATGCGATGCGGCTGCGTGAGGAAGTGATCGAGCATCTGAACGCGCCCGCCGTCAAGCCGGGTAAGAAAGACCTGCTGCTGATGCCCAATCATCTGATGCTGACCATTCACGAAAGCGTCGCGCATCCGACGGAGCTCGATCGCGCGCTGGGATACGAAGCGAACTACGCGGGCACCAGCTATATCACGCCCGATAAAATCGGCAAGCGCATCGCGAGCGAACACTGCACCTTCATCGGAGATCGTACGCAGGCCCGCGGCTTGGGCACCTGTGGCTACGACGACGATGGCGTGAAGACCAGCGAATTCACCATCATCGACAAAGGGATTTTCCGCAATTATCAGACCACGCGCGAGCAGGCGCATCTAGTAGGCGATAAAGAATCGCACGGCTGCTGCCAGGCCGATTCGTGGGCCACCGTGCCATTCCAGCGCATGCCGAATGTGTGGCTGAAGCCGGGTCCGAAAGAGACCACGATGGAGGACCTGATCGCCGGCATCGATGACGGAGTTTTGATCGACGGCCGCGGCAGTTATTCGATCGATCAGCAGCGCTACAACTTCCAGTTCGGCGGCGATGCGTTCTGGGAAATCAAGGGCGGCAAGAAGGGCAACATGATTTCGCGCGTGTCCTATCAGGCACGCACTCCGGATTTCTGGCAGGCCTGCGACGGCACCGCCGGACCCGCTTACTGGCGCCAGTTTGGAACCACCGGCGACGCGAAAGGCGAGCCCACCCAGATCAATTCCATCAGCCACGGCTGCTCCCCCACGCGCTTCCGCAATATCGACGTCATTCTCACGGATTAAAATCATGCTCACTCAAGACGAAGCACAGAAACTCGCGAAAAAGGTCCTCGGGATGTCGACCTTCCCGGAATGCCAGGTCACCATCACCGCGCAGGAGCAGGCGTACACCCGGTTCGCCAACAACGGGATCACCACGGCCTCGTTCGCGCTGCGCCACAACCTGTCGATCGTGACCACGCGCGACGCGCGCACCGGATCCTATGCGACCAACGATCTGGATGACGATTCGCTACGCGCGGCCGTCAAGAAAGCGGAGGAACTGGCTGCCCTAACGCCTCCTAATTCCGAGCGCCTCAGCCCGGTCGGCCCGCAGCAGTTTCCGAAAACGTTCGACTACGATGAACAGACCGCCAATGCCCGCTCGCCTGAAATGATTCCGCACGTGAAGACTATCATCGATGCGTCGATCAAGCAGAAGCTCGTTGCGGCCGGACTCATCGAGCGTTCTCACAGAGTGACGGCCATTGCGAATAACACTGGACTGTTCGGATTTCACAATTCCAGCGACTCGCAGTTGACGACGACCATTCGCATGGCCGATGGGTCGAGTTCGGGATGGGCGGGTCAACCGTCGGTGAAGCTGGCCTCGATCGATAGCGCCGGGCTTGCGGCTACGGCGATCGAGAAGTGCAGGCGATGGAAGAATCCTCAAAAGCTCGTGCCCGGGAATTATACGGTGGTGCTCGAGCCGACCGCTTGCGGCGACCTGGTTCGCCTGATGGTCGGGGCGTTCTCGGCCCGCTCGACTGAGGAAGGGCGCACGTTTCTCTCGAAGCGCGGGGGAGGGACTCTGCTGGGCGAAAAAGTGTTTCCCGAGTTCATCACTCTGCGCACCGATCCTTTCGATCCGCGCCAACCGTCATCTCCTTGGACGGGCGATTGGCTGCCCGCGAGCGCGCTCACTTATATCGATAAGGGCGTGATTGCGAATCTCGGTTACGACCGCTATTGGGCGGAAAAAACCGGCAAGAAACCCAATGGCGGAGGCGGCGGAGGCGGCCGCGGCGGTGGTGGAGGCGGCTTTGGCGGCGCAGCGGGCAGCCTGATTATGGAAGGCACCGAAGCGCCGCTCGAAAAACTGATCGCCTCGGTCGAGCGAGGCTTGCTGGTCACGCACTTCTGGTACATCCGCGGCGTGAATCAGCAGACGCTGCAAAATACGGGGCTGACCCGCGACGGCTTGTTCCTCATTGAAAACGGCAAGATCACTACGCCGATCATGAATTTCCGCTTCAACGAAAGTCCGGTGCGTTTGTTGAAGAATACGAAGATCGTGGGCCAGACTGCGCGCGTGCGGGGCCTCGAAGGCGGCATGATGGTCGCGCCGGCGATCGTCGCTTCAGATTTCCCTTTGACGTCGATATCCGATGCGATTTAGTCGAGGGTGAAACGACCGCTTCCGATGGTCGCGGCTCGGTAGGCATGTTACCCGACTCGTCTTGTGGGGCGGCCAATTTTGGCGGCAGCCGCGTTTTGACGCGGCTTGTTTGCTATCGTCCAAAGCCTACGCGATGCAGGCTGCTTCCAAAACTGCCCGGTCCGCAAGTCGCGGGTCGGTAGGGCGCGCGAACCACACGCAGTCGTTACTTGTGTGCGGCTGCCGCGGCGTTGACATCGGCGGGATAGACGACGATCTGAATTTTCCCGTCCTCACCGCCCTCGGGAGTCTTGCCCAAACCCATCGTCTTGATGCGCGTATCCTCCAGCCGGAAATTCTGCACCAGGTAGTTGCGGATCACCATCGCCTGCGCTTGCGTCGTGGTCCGATCCTTGTCGGAGTCGCCCTTCATGCTGGCTGCGGCCGAGATGACCACTTCGCCGAACTTCTTGCTTTGCAGGTATTCTCCGACTTCATTCAGTACCTTTTTATCTTTCAGCTTGGCAGCGTCCGGTTTGTCGAACACCTGCTTGGCGCTGTACGTGAACGTCCGCTCCGGCGATCCGGCGGGGAGCTTGGCGATTTCGTGCTTCTTCAGCTCATCGGCGTCCACGTATCCTCGTTTATTGAAGAAGCCCTTCAGCAGGAAGTTGTGTTTGAGCGCGTCGACGTCCTCGTGCATGGACGTAACGGTGGCGGCGGCTTGGTTGTAAATGGTTTTGTCGTTGATCAACGCGCCCACGGTTCCCTGGCCATGATTGATTTTGTTCGAAATGTCATTGATGTTAGACGTTAAACTGATCACATTGGTCATCGCTCCCTGCGCCGAATCTAAAATCTGATTCGTTTTTGCGAACAGGTCGGAGATGTCGAGAGGAGGCTGCGTGCCGATGGTTTCACCGCCCTTCAGCGCCGCGGCGTCCACCGACCCGAACGTGATCTCGACGTATTTATCCCCCAGCATGCCCTCCGATTTGATGGCCGCGACGGAGTCCATCTTCACGATGCTTTGCGTATCTTTATCCAGTTCCATCAGCACCACCACTTTTTCATTGGGATGCTTCGGCAGATGGATGCTCTTCACGGAGCCTTTGCGAATGCCGCCGACGCGCACATCGGCGCCTTCATTCAGTCCGGCGACGTTGTCGAAGTCGGCTCTCACTTTATAGCTGGACCGGAACATGGACTCGCGGCTGCCGATCAAAAAAACGCCGGTGGCCAGCACCGCGAGCGTGATGACGATAAATATCCCAACTCGAAAGTTCTGTGACATAGTTAGCCTCAAGCCGCGTCGCTTAAAAACTGGGCGACGAATGGGTCCTTACTTTTCTGGAAATCTTCAAAGGAGCCGGTCAATAGAATATTGCCGTCTTTCAGCATCACCAGGCGATCGGAAAAATGATGCGCCGCGTGCATATCGTGAGTGACGACAATCGAGGTGACATTGCGCTCCTCGCGCTGGGTTTGGATCAGCTTGCCGATTTCCGCGGCGGTGATGGGATCCAAACCGGCTGTGGGCTCATCGAACAACAGGATTTCAGGGTCCATCGCCAGGGCGCGCGCCAACCCCGCCCGCTTGCGCATGCCGCCGGAAATATTCCCCGGCATCTTTTGAATGTCTTTTTCGAGGCCCACGCTCGCAAGCAGGGAGCGGACCTTTTCCGCGCGTTCCGCGTCCGACATTTTGGTGTGCCTCCGCAGAGGGAACGCCACGTTTTCACCCAGCGTCATCGAGTCGTAGAGAGCGCCTTCCTGAAACAGGAATCCGATTTTCAGGCGCATCTCGTTGAGCTGCTCCATTTCGAGATTGGTGGTTTCCTGCCCGCGGATGCAGATCGAGCCCGCGTCGGGTTTGGTAAGGCCGATCAACAGCCGTAGCAGTACGCTTTTTCCGGTACCGCTCTTGCCCAACACCGCCAGAATTTCGCCCTTATTGGCTTCCAGGTCGATGCCCTTCAGCACCTGCTGCGGGCCGAACGATTTGCGTAATCCTTTGACGACGACGGGTTGAGGATCCATAGTTTTAACCGGGGAAAAATACCAGGATGAGTCGCACCAGCAGCACGTCCGCCAAGATAATAAACAGCGAGGAAAGCACCACGGAGCTGGTGGCGGATCTCCCCACGCCCTCCGTGCCGCCCTTGGTCCGCATTCCCTGAAAGCAGGAAACTGTGCCGATAATCAGCCCGAAAACGGCGGTTTTCAGAGTGGGAGGCAGGAAATCACTAAACGTGACGCCGTTCATTCCCGAGTTCACAAAAAGTTGCAGGGAGATGGGCTCGGTCAAGGTATTGGCAACCCATCCCATGAGAAACCCTGCGGCATCGGCAGCCAGCGTCAGCAGGGGGAGAACCACGATGCAGGCCAGAATCCGGGTGGCGGCCAGGTACTTGTAGGGATTCACGGCCGACGCCTCCATGGCATCGATCTGCTCGGTCACTTTCATCGACCCGAGCTCGGCGCCGATTCCCGCGCCAATGCGGCCGCTCGCGACTAATGCAGTAATAATCGGCCCCATTTCCTTGATAATCGAGAAGACCAGCACCGTGGGCAGCATCGATTTCGCGCCGAAGCGTACCAGGCTGGCGCGCGATTGCAAGGACATGACCACGCCGGTCGCTGCTCCGGCCAGTGCGACTAAAGGCAGTGATTTGGACCCCGCCGCGTCTACTTGATGCAGGAATTCAGACCATTCGAAGGGCAGCGAGAACATCGCTTTTCCGACATTCCATGAAAATGCCCCCAGTTCGCCAAACCATTCGAGGGTCGCCGTGACGAAATCCGGCCCGTCGTCGCCGGGGCGGATTTGGGGTGCCGGCGTGCTTACCGATGTTGCCATCGATGTGGCCATTGCCCGTTGAATGCCAAACCCAAACTTTAAAGAAACATATGTTTAGCAACTAAGGTCTAAACCTAAGACGGCAATTTCTGCGCTAAGTGCGTGCAAATTCACGCGGGACAAGACCGGGATTGCCACCATGTAACGTCGTATCCCCCTTGAAGATCGAATGGGTGGGCGCGGTTTGTCCGCGTCCGGAAAAGAAGGGGGTAGTATGAAAAGACAAGCACTTCAAATAGCAATTCCAATGCTGGCGGGCGTTGGATTATTGTTCGCAACCATTAAGTCCGACTACGATCACCAAACTGATTTCAGCAAATACCATACTTATTCCTGGATTTCGGCCAGGGGATCGAACGATCTGTGGTCCGGCCGGATCATGCAGGATGTCGACCAGCAACTACAGGCGAAGGGCTGGTCGAAGGTGGAATCCGGCGGGGACGCGACGGTTTCGGCTTTCGGGCGCACCAAGAACGAACAGACGTTGAACACGTTCTATGACGGGATGGGCGGAGGCTGGCGCTGGGGCGGCGGATTCGGGCAATCGTGGACCTCGGTCGAAAACACGCCGGTCGGTTCGTTGACGGTGGACGTGTTCGATTCCAGTTCGAAGAAGCTGATTTGGCGCGCGACGGCGACCGAGACGCTGTCTGAGAAGCCCGATAAGAACGAGAAAAAGCTGGAGCACACTGTAGCGGATATGTTCAAGAAATTCCCGCCCTCGCGTGGATAATTGTTCCTGATTCCTGATAGCGGCCTTGCGGAAACGCAGGGCCGTTTTTTTGTGTTTTAGAGGCCGAACCGGGGCTTATCGGGCGTGCCGGAAATGCGCAAGGGTATCTCCGCGCCCACGTTTTTGCGTTTGAATATCGGGTCCACTGCCTTCAGCAAGACGGATTTCCAGCCGGTGGTGGTCTCAGACACTTTCGCCACCAGCTTCGCGGTTCCCTGAAAATTCATTTCACTATTGAGCAGGCTATAGGTTCCATGTAGGTCCACGGTGACGCCCGGCACCTCGAAGGAAAATCTGGTGAGCGTGATCACTCCTTTGGCTACCTTAAACGCGCCCTTCAGCTGGGACGCAACCGAATCCTGGTCGGACTCCTCAGGCTTGCCCTCGCCGCGATGGCTCAGCTCGTTGACCTTCTCCTGCACATTGAGTTTCGAAAAGGTGGCAGAGTCCATGGTGAGCGCGCCGTCCAGGTTGATCTTCTGAACCACGTCGACATCCCCCGGAGGAACGATCAGTTTCGCGCGGAAGCGAACCGCGCCGCGCATCATCGGCTTGCCCTTCATCGCGAGCAGCAACATATCTTCCAGGCGCCCCTGCTCGACGACGATATCGAGAGTCACCGTCTTGCCCGGGTCGCCGGGTTTCCCATCGACCGACCCCTGAGCGGTCACTGACGTGTGCCCGAACTGGCCGACTACCGGCTGCAAATACGTATTGCCGTCGGTTCCATCGATCACGGCCTGATAACGGGTGGTCAAATGGACGGGATTTCCCGCAGTCACCAGACGGAAGTCCGGAACATCGGTGGTCCCGGATGCTTCAATGTGCCCGAGCGCGCCACGATAATCGCCGTCCGATGACAGTTTTCCAGCGATGCCCTTGAAGACCGATAAATCTGCGTCGCGGAAGGTATATTTGCCGTAAACCGGAGTGCCTGCGGGCTCCTCCCGATCCCAAGGGCCGAACGTTCCGGTGCTATGGATCTCGCCGGGAGGTTTCGCGTTGGTCAGGTCGGCCTCGAATTTCATGGCGTCTTCCGGGCCGCCTCCATAGAGCCGCAAGCGCCGGATATCGAACTCCAAGGGCTGTTTGCCCCGGTCTTTCGGGATCGTGGTCAGAGTGGTTCCATCCGCTATAATCTCGTCGACGACGAAGCGCGGCGGTCGTTTCTCCTCGTGCGCCGGATTGTCTGCGCGGGGAGGAATGTGGATCTCCAGGCCCTCGAGCCGCACCGTACTGACATGCCTCGCGAGCAAACCCAGAGGATTCGCGCCCGCGGTGAACTTGCGAATGGTGAACAGCGGTGGCATTTCAGGGCGCGCGGTGAGGCGGAACACAATGCCCTCGCCGGCGATTGCGACATGCGGAAACACGGACACTTGGAGGTCCTTCACTTCGACCTTGCACGCGAAATTTTGTTCCAGAGCGGAGATGGTGCGCGCCTTCACCACGCGCGCGAGCACGGGAGCAAAAATAATCCACGAACCGATCGCGAGAACAAGAATCACGCCGATGGCGATCAGAATTTTATTCCGCACCAAATAAGATCGCCGGGCCCGGTGATTGTTTCTCTATCAGCTTGTGGGGCGGCAGCCGCGTTCCAGGCGGCTCTTGCTGAGCTGCCGCCAAATTAACCTACTAAAACGACTTCTGAGACCGGACACTAGGGGGCGATCCAAGATACGTCGACACGAATGTCGACGCGGCACGCCTTGAGGCGCGCGCCACACAAGCCTAATATGCGGGTGGATCGCTGGCTGGAAACGATTCTTCGGAAGCTATGTCCACGATGTCGCGGAGAGACTCCTCCGGCTCCGCCTCCGCTAGGGGTCCGAATACCAGCGCAATCAGAGTTCCCAGGCTCGCGCCGATCAGAAAACTCGTGAGAGCGGTTTCGAGAGCTTTCATATAGCCTCCTTGGATTTGACTACGGCGATGTCGCCTTCGATGTCACCTGTCCGGGCGTGGGAAGCTGCGACGTATCCCACCCTCCACCGAGCGCCTGGATTAACTGTACCGCCGAAATCATCTCGTTCACGTGCAGAGTGGTCTGCGTGAGTTGATCGTTCAATAAGGTAAGCTGCGCCGTGATCAGACTGATATAGGGATCTAGGCCCGTCTGATACCGGGCAGTTTCGATTTCGACATTTTGTTGTCCTGAATGGACGGCCGCATTCTGCCGCTCCATTTGCCGGGAAGAAATGCGAAGGGTCGAAATGTTATCCTCCACCTGCTGAAATGCTACCAGCACAGTCTGGCGATAGGACGCCACATCGGCGTTATAGGTGGCTGTATACTGCTGCACCGCCGCATTGCGCAGGCCGGCGTCGAACAGCGTTTGCGCGGCCGACGCGCCGAGCGACCAGAAAATCGACGGCAGCGAGAACAGTTTACTTATGGCGGAGGATTGCAGGCCACCCCCGCCGGTCAGCGTCAGCGTGGGATAGAAAGCCGCTTTCCCGATTCCGATGACGGCGTTGGCCTCCGCCATGGTGCGCTCTGACGCGGCGATATCCGGGCGGCGCTCGAGCAGCTGCGAAGGGACGCCGACGGGGATCTCTGGAACGGGCGTGGTCAATCCTTTCACAGGCATCGAGAAACTGGAGGCGGGCTTGCCGATCAGCGTGGCGATGGCGTGCTCATAAATCGCGCGGTTCGCGCCCACGCCGATGGCAGCCGATTCCGCCGCTTCGACGCTCTCCTGTAATTGGGGAATCACCTGCGGACTATCGATTCCGGTGTCGACCAGCGCCTGCGTAAGCTTCAACTGTTCCCGATACGCGGCCACCACCTGGTTATAAATAGTTTGCAGTTCATCTTGCCCGCGCAGCTCGAAATAGTATTGAGCGAGTTGCGCCTGCTCCGTCAATTTCTCATTTTCAAGGTCGGCGGCACTGATCTGTGCCGCGTATTGAAATTCGTGAATCGTGTTGCGGACGCGACCCCATAGATCGGGCGCCCAGCTAGCCTCGAGCGGCAGGGTCGCGGATGTGCCGACGGCTCCGTTTCCGGTCCCCGATACGCCCATGCCGGGATTGGCCGTCAGGGTAGGGAACAGACTCGCGCGCGCTTCCCTTACCTGAGCTCGCGCGGCCATGAAATTCTCGAAATACTGTTTAATGGTCTGGTTATCGATCAGCAGTTGTTCTTCGAGCGCGTTCAACTCCGGCTCATTGAAGATCTCCCACCATTTCCCTTTCAATTTGGCGTCCTGTGGCTGGGCGGGCTGCCACGTGCCCGGCGGCGCGCCACTATAATTGGCCGGTGCCGCTTCCTTGAAAGCCGGCGCCGATGGGGCCGCAGGTTTTACATATCGTGGACCCACATTGCACCCGGCAAGAAAAAGCATCGCGAAGATCGCGGCGGAGATCTTGTGAATATTCATACTAAGTTGTGGCCTGCTTTGTGAACAGTCTGGCGCGCTTGTCCCCTTGCAGCTTCAGGCGCAAATTATCCATGAATAAATAAATTACCGGCGTCGTATAGAGAGTAAGCACCTGGCTGACCATCAATCCGCCGATGATGGAAATTCCCAGCGGACGGCGCAGCTCCGATCCCATGCCGGTACCGAGCGCCAGCGGAACGGCTCCAAACAGCGCCGCCATGGTGGTCATCAGAATCGGACGGAAGCGCAGCATCGACGCTTCAAAAATCGAATCGCGAGTATTCTTGCCCTCATTGCGCTCGGCGTTGAGTGCGAAATCGATCATCATGATGGCGTTCTTTTTGACGATGCCGATCAGCAGAATGATTCCGATGATGGACATGACGTCCAGCTCCGTCGCGGTGATCAGCAGCGCAAGCATGGCGCCCAGGCTCGCCGAAGGAAGCGTCGAAAGAATGGTGATCGGATGGATCAGGCTCTCATAGAGGATCCCCAATACGACGTACACCGAAAGAATGGCCGTCAGTATCAAATAAGGTTCCGACGCGAGCGATTCGTTGAACGCCTCAAGCGTGCCGGAGTACTGTCCATGGATCGACTGCGGCATGCCCAGCTTTTGCTGGATCTGCTGAATTTGTTGGGTCGCCTGACCCAGCGATACTCCGGGCGCAAGATTGAAAGAAACCGTGACGGAGGGAAACAATCCGGTGTGATTCACCGAGAGGGGCGACGTGGAAGGCGCGTATTTCACCACAGTGTTCAGAGGGATCGCGCCTCCGCCGGAATTCGGAATCACGTAGGTGTCCTTCAATCCTTCGGGTGAAGCCCAGTATTTCGGAGCCACCTCCATCACCACGTAATATTGGTTCAGCTCGGTATAGATGGTGGAGACTTCGGCCTGTCCGAACGCATCGTAGAGCGTACTGTCGAGCAGTTGCGGCGTGATTCCCAGGCGCGCCGCCGTCGGCCGGTCGTAATCGAGCAGCGCCTGTAGTCCGTGATTTTGCTGGTCGGTATTCACGTCCTGGAAGCCCGGCGCTTTTTTTAACTCGGCCAGCAGCAGAGGGCCGTATTTCATGAGATCCGCCGTGGTTTCCGCCTGTAGCGTGTACTGATACTGGGCGCTCGACTGGCGTCCGCCGATGCGGATATCCTGCACGGGCTGAAGGAAAGTGGCCGCGCCCGCGACGTGCGCGAGCTTGGGCCGCAAGCGGTTGATCACTTCCTCGGCGCTCACCTTGCGCTCATTCAGGGGCTTCAGCGCGATGAAGGTGAAGCCGCTGTTGGTTGCGCCCTGGCCTCCGGTGAATCCCATCACATTCTGAACGGCGGGATCGGATTTGATGATGCTCACCGACTCCTGGACAGCGGTCCGCATGGCATAGAAGGAAGTATCCTGCGGGCCTTGCATGCCTCCGGACATGGCGCCGGTATCCTGCTGGGGGAAAAATCCCTTGGGAACCTTGGCGATCAGATAAACATTCAGCGCGAGCGTGCCCACAAACACCAGCAGCAGCAGCGCAGGATGATCCAGCACCCAACCCAAACTGCTTTTGTATCCACTGAGCACTCTTTGAAAACCACGCTCACTCCAGTTGTACAGCCTGCCGTGCTTGATGTCCTTATCGGGGACCAGAACGCGGGAGCACATCATCGGCGTTGTAGTGAGCGAAATGACCATCGACACCATGATCGCCGCCGAAAGTGTGATCGCGAATTCACGGAACAGCCGTCCGATAATGCCGCCCATCAATAGCAGCGGAATGAATACGGCGATCAGCGAGACGCTGATGGAGAAGACCGTGAAGCCGATCTCCCTGGCTCCTTGCAGCGCCGCGGCCATCGGCGTCATCCCTTCTTCCAAATGCCTGGTAATGTTTTCCATCACCACGATCGCGTCGTCCACCACGAAGCCGCTCGCGATGGCCAGCGCCATTAACGACAAATTATCCAGCGAATAGTCGCACAGATACATCACCGCGCAAGTTCCGATCAGCGAGACTGGAACGGCCACCGCCGGAATCAAGGTAGCGCGCAGGTTTCTCAAGAACAGGAATACTACCAGGATCACCAGCATTACGGAGATGATCAGCGTGCGTTCGATATCGGAGACCGAAGCGCGAATGGTCAAGGTCCGGTCGAGAATCGTGACCAGGTGTTCGCCTAAAGGAATGGTGGCCTGTAGCGACGGCATCGCCGCTTGGACGGCGTCCACGGTAGTGATGATATTCGCGCCCGGTTGGCGGAAAATCAGCATATTCACCGATGGCTTGCCGTTCAGAAAGCCCGCCTGCCGCACCGTCTGTTGGGAATCGATCACATCGGCCACATCTTGCAGACGGATCACGCCTCCGTTGTGATAACCCACCACCAGAGGCTTGTAATCCACCGCCTTAGAAATCTGATCGTTGGCCAGAATGTCCGCGGTTTTGTTGCCGTCGGCGAGCTGCCCTTTCGCCAGATTCGAGTTTTGACCGGCCACGATTTTCTGCACCTGCGGCATGCTGATGCCGTAACTCGCCAGCTGATTGGGATTCAATTCGATGCGCACCGCGGGCAGCGATGCGCCGACCACGGTGACCTGACCAACGCCCGAAATCTGCGAGATGCGCTGCGCGATGACCGTGGAGGCCTTATCGTACAGCGTGGGAATATCGTACACATCCGACTGAAGGCCCAGCACGAGAATCGGCGAATCCGCGGGATTCACTTTGCGGTAGCTGGGATTCGCCGGCAGATTCGCGGGCAGATACGTGCGCGCTGCGTTGATGCCCGCTTGCACGTCGCGCGCGGCGCCGTTAATGTCGCGGCTCAAATCGAATTGCAAGGTGATGCCGGTCGACCCCAGACTGCTGGTCGACGTCATCTCCGTTACGCCGGCAATGTGTCCGAACTGGCGTTCGAGGGGCGTGGCAATTGAAGACGCCATGATATCCGGACTCGCGCCAGGTAAAGAGGAAGCCACCGTGATGGTGGGAAAATCCACTTGCGGCAAAGGAGACACCGGCAGCACCACGAACGCAATGGCCCCCGCGATGGCGATCGCTACGGTAAGCAGCGTGGTCGCCACCGGGCGTGCGATGAAGAGCGCGGACGGGTTCATGCCGGCTTCTCCTCCTCATTCTTGCGCTTATGCGAGAACCGGTCCCCGAGGTTGTCGAAGAAAATGTAGATTACGGGCGTGGTGTAAAGCGTCAGCACCTGGCTGAAAATCAGGCCGCCCACCATCGCGACGCCGAGAGGCTTGCGCAGCTCCGAGCCTATCCCGCCGCCGAAGGCCAGAGGCAGTCCGCTCAGCAGCGCCGCCATGGTGGTCATCATGATCGGACGGAAGCGCAGCAGCGAAGCCTGATAAATTGCGTCGGTCGCGCTTTTGTTTTCCTTGCGCTCCGCTTCGAGAGCGAAATCCACCATCATGATGCCGTTTTTCTTCACGATGCCGATCAGCAGGATGATGCCGATGATGGCGACGATATCCAAATCCAAGCCGAACAGCAGCAAGGCGAGCAGCGCTCCTACGCCCGCCGACGGCAGCGTCGAAAGAATCGTGATGGGATGAATGAAGCTCTCATAAAGCACGCCCAAAACGATGTACACCGTAACCAGGGCGGCGAGAATCAGCAGTCCTTCATTTGAGAGCGATCCCTCGAACGCCGACGCCGTTCCTTGATAATTGGCGATAATTCCAGGCGGAAAACCTGCCTTCTTCACTACTTTGTCCATCGCATCGAGAGCCTGCCCGAGCGAATATCCGTCGCCCAGATTGAAGGAGATCGTCACTGCCGGAAACTGGCCCTGATGGTTGATCGATAGCGCCTCGCTCTGCGTTTCGAAATGCGTGAACGCACTAAGCGGCACCGGATTCGCGACCGTCAGCGACTGCGAGCTGCCGCCTCCTCCACCTCCGCCTCCGCCTGAAGCGGACTGCGTGCCGGAGTTCGACCCGGCCCGCGTCGTTCCGTTCAACGACGTGGTCGCGTTCGAAGAAGTGCCGGTCGAGGTGCTGGTATTCCCCAGTACGGTCGCATTCGAAGTCGAGCTTGACGGCGACACCGCGGAGGTCTGGTTGCTGTTCAGCGTCGTCGAGTTCACGCTCACGCTCGACGACGAAAGGGCTCCGGTCGATGAAGCGGGCGCGTTAAGCGAAGTGCTGTTGGCCGCGCTGAGCAGCGCGTTCCCGGAGCTCGACGCCGCGCCCGATCCCGCTCCCGATGACGATCCCGCGGTATTCGACGCGATAGTCGCCGGAGCCGCGCTCACCGACGAAGCCTGAATATAAATATCGTTCAGCTTGCGCGGATTGGTCTGAAATTTCGGATCGGTCTCGAGAATCACGTGATACTGATTCAACTGCGTGTACATGGTGTTGATCTGTCTCTGCCCGAACGCATCGTAGAGAGTGTTGTCGATGGTCGCGGGCGTAACGCCGAAGCGCGAGGCCGTGGCGCGGTCGATCACCAGTGACTCCGCCACGCCGCCCAATTGCTGGTCGGTTACCACGTCTGACAGCTCCGGCAGATCTTTCAATTTCGCGATGAAATCGTGCGTCACGCTATCCAGTTCGCTCTGATTGGGATCTTCGAGAGTGTACTGAAACTCCGTTCTGCTCACCCGGTCGTCAACCGTCAGATCCTGCACCGGCTGCATATACAACTTGACTCCCGAAACCTGTGCCAGCTTCGGACCCAGCCGGTTGATGACCGCGACCGCGTTGATCTTGCGCTGGGCCAGCGCTTTCAGGTTGATCTGAATCCGTCCGCTGTTCAGAGTCGTATTGGTGCCATCCGCGCCGATGAACGATGAAATGCTGTCCACCGCCGGGTCCGCCAGCAGCACCTTTGCGAGCGCCTGCTGCTGCTCCGTCATCGCCGTGAAGGACGTGGACGGCGAGGCCTGCGAAATTCCCTGGATGATTCCCGTGTCCTGTGTCGGGAAAAATCCCTTGGGGATGTAAATGTAGAGCACCACCGTCAGCACCAGTGTCACCACCGCTACCAGCAGAGTGATGGTCTGAAACCGCAGCACGAACTTCAACGTGCGTCCGTAAAAAGCGATGATCCTTTCGAACATCCGTTCGGATGCGCGATAGAAGCGTCCCTGGTTTTCAGGCGCCGTATATTTCAGCAGCCGCGCCGACATCATCGGCGTCAACGTCAGCGAAACGAACGCCGAGAGGACGATGGTCACCGCCAGCGTCACCGCGAATTCCCGGAACAATCGTCCGGCCACGTCGCCCATGAACAGCAGCGGAATCAGCACCGCAATCAACGACACGGTCAACGACAAAATCGTGAACCCGATTTGCTCCGCCCCTTTCAGCGCCGCCTCCATCGGCTTTTCTCCTTCTTCGATGTAGCGCGAAATATTCTCGATCATCACGATCGCGTCATCCACCACGAACCCGGTCGAAATGGTCAGCGCCATCATGGTCAGGTTGTTCAGGCTGTACCCCGCCAGATACATCACGCCGAACGTCCCCACCAGTGACAGGGGCACCGCGATACTGGGAATCACGGTCGCCGACAAGCTGCGCAGGAACAGAAAAATCACCATCACCACCAGCGCGATGGTGAGCATCAGTTCGAATTCCACGTCTTTCACCGACGCGCGAATGGCCGTCGTGCGATCCGTGACAATTTGCACGTGGACCACTTTCGGCAGAGTGCTCTCAAGCGTGGGCAGCAGCTTCTCGATGCTATCGACCACCTGAATGGTGTTCGCTCCCGGCTGCCTCTGGATATTCAGAATTACCGCCGGCGTGTAATTTACCCACGCCGCGAGTTTCGCGTTCTCGACGCCGTCGACCACGCGCGCGACCTGCGTCAGCATCACCGGCGCGCCGTTGCGATACGCCACCACCACCGATCTATAATCGCTGCTGCTCAACAACTGATCGTTCGCGTTGATCGTGTAATCCTGCGCCGGCCCGTCGAAACTTCCCTTCGCGGAATTCAGGCTATTGCCGGTCAGCGCATTGCGCAGATCCTCCAGATTGATGCCGTAGGAAGCCAGCGCCGTGGGATTCGCCTGGATGCGCACCGCGGGCTTCTGCCCACCTGAAATGCTGACCAGCCCGACGCCTGTGATCTGCGAGATCTTCGGCGCGAGCCGCGTATCCGCCAGATCCTCCACCTGCGACAGAGCCATTTCATTCGAAGTCAACGCCAGCGTCAACACCGGAGC
Organism: Bryobacterales bacterium; assembly: GCA_963698105.1. Lineage (GTDB taxonomy): Bacteria > Acidobacteriota > Terriglobia > Bryobacterales > Bryobacteraceae > Palsa-187. The sequence continues at coordinate 275,103 of CAVOPN010000008.1, read as the reverse complement.
ATCCGCCGGATTCGACTTGCTGTAGATCGGAGGCGTCGGCAGATTCGCCGGCAGGAAGCTCTGCCCCGCGTTGATCGCCGCCTGCACCTCCTGCTCCGCCACATCGATATTCAGGCTGAGTTGGAACTGCATCACGATCACCGACACTCCGCCCGCGCTGGTCGAGGTCATCTGGCTCAGCCCCGCCACCTGCCCGAACTGCCTTTCGAGCGGAGCCGTCACCGCCGACGCCACCACATCCGGACTCGCGCCCGGATAAAACGTCAGCACCTGAATCGTCGGATAATCCACCTCCGGCAGCGCCGACACCGGAAGCTGAAAGTACGCCACTCCTCCCGCAAGGAACATCGCGGCCATCAGCAACGAGGTCGCCACCGGCCGCAGAATAAATGGCCGCGACGGATTCATTGCTTCGAGCCCCTCCCATTCGTCTGCGTGCCCCCAGCCTGGCCCTCCCCTGGACTCTGCCCGCGTACCGCCACCAGCGCCCCATTTTCCAGACGATCGAATCCGCTGGTGGCGAGCGTCGCTCCCGCATTGACTCCCTGAACCGCGGTGACCTGCTCATTGCTGGTCAGCGTGGTGATCTGCTGAACGCTAACCGTATTGTTCTGCTGAACGACATAGACGAACGCGTTGGTCCCGTTATGCTGCACCGCCCCCGAGGGAACCAGCACCACTTTGCGCAAGGTCTTCAGCAGCAGCCGCGCATTCACGAACTGGTTGGGAAACAGCGTCAAATTCTTGTTCGGAAACGTCGCGCGAAACTTGACCGTACCGGTGGTCGTGTCGATCTGATTGTCCAGCGACGTCAACTTCCCGCTCTCGATCTTGGTGGAGTTCGCTCGATCGTAGGCGTCTACCGTCAGCGCGCGTCCGCCCTTCAATTGCGCTTGCACCGACGGCAGATCGTCCTCTGAAACATTGAACACAACCGTGATCGGCTGTAGCTCGGTGATCACCACCAGCGTGGAGCTGTTGCCCGCGAACACCGTGTTCCCCGGATCGACCAATCGCAAACCGACCTTGCCGCTGATCGGCGCGTAGATATGGCAATATGCCAGTTGCACCTGGTCGTAATCCACCGTGCCCTGGTCCGCCTTGACGGTCCCTTCGTATTGACGAACCGTGTGCTCCTGATCTTCCATCTGCTGCCGGGCGATGGCGTTCCGCGCAAACGCGTCGCGGTAGCGTTGCAGATCCATGCGCGCCTGGTCGAGCAGACCCTGATCGTGTTCCAGGTTGCCCTGCGCCTGCTTGAGCGTGGCCTCATAGGGCTGCGGATCGATGTCCACCAGAGCATCGCCCTTCTTGACGATCTGCCCTTCGGTATAGTGAACCGCCATCACTTTGCCGGTAATCTGGCTATATACTGTGACCGTAGCCAGAGGAGTTACCGTGCCCAGCGCGTCGACATATATATTGATGTCCCCGGTCTTGGCCTGGCCGACAGTAATCGAAGCTCCCTGCGGTTTCGCCGCGGCGGCCTTTTTCGCCTCCGCCTCTTTGCTGCGAATATGGTGGACGACTAAAAGAACTATGAGTAATAGGACAAACGCCGCTGCCCAGAACCACTTCCTCCTGGGGTGTTTCTTAGGAGGTTCTTCGGGCGCGCCTTCGTGTTTATCCTCTTCTTTATGGGGTTCGGACGGAATTTCGCCATCCGTCAGATTGACGTCTTTTTTCTCATCGGCCATGCATCGTCGCCCTTTCAGCTCGCCGAGCAACGTTGGGACGACAGATAGACAAACTGGCCCGGGGCTGCCTGCAGCACCTCATCGAATAGATCGCCAACTACCAAAAAAGTTTCAAGTAAGTTCAGCAGGACAGGTCCCCAACCTGCCCAGTGGGGCAGGTTCCCGACCTGCCCACTCCGGCCCCCCAACAATACCCGCAATCCACCGCCTATAACTGCTCCCCTCCGTCACACCCCGTGGATTCTTTTGACCCTCATACCTCTTCTTCAAGCCGCCACCCCCGCCATCACTCTCCAAGTCTCAACCGAAACGTCCCCACCTTCAGGCGACCGCGCGACATTCGTGTTTTGGATGCGCCCACCGGCGCACCGAGAGCGATGAAAACTCCGTGTATTGTGGCTTGCAGCGACCGCTTCACCCGTCGTCCTAAAAGAGCCGCGACCACAGGGAGCGATCTCTTCAGCGTCACCTCTTAACTCTTCCCGACCCCCCGCCCTTAACCAAATCCTCTACCTCCGAACGAGTCAGCCGACAATAATCCCCCGGAATCGAATGCTTCAAACAAGACGCCGCCACCGCGAACTCCAAAGCCTCCTGATGCGACCCCAAAGCCTGCAGCCCAAAAACCAACCCTCCAGCAAACGAATCCCCCGACCCCACACGGTCCACGATATCGGTGATCTCATAACGCCGGCTCAAATGGAACTTCTCCCGGTCATGCAAACACGCCGACCAATTATTGTGCGAAGCGCTCTTCGACTCCCTCAGCGTAATCGCGATGATCTTCAGAGCAGGGAACTTGTCGAGCACCGTTTCCGCCAGCTTCTGATACGCGCTCCGGTCCAGATGACCGCTCTCGACATCGGCCTCCCCACGAATCCCCAGAGCCAACTGCACGTCTTCTTCATTCGCAATTCCCACGTCGACCGACTGAAACAGCTCCGGCATCACCTCGTGAGCCTTCTTGCCCCACTTCCACAAATTCTTCCGGTAATTCAGATCGCAGCTCACCGTCAATCCCCGCGCCTTCGCGGCCTTCACGCCCTCGATCGATAGCTCGGCCGAGGATTCGCTGATGGCAGGCGTGATACCGGTAATGTGGAACCACTTCGCGCCTTCGAATGCGCTCTCCCAGTCCATCGACTTCGCAATCGCGATCGCCGACCCGTCGCGATCGTAGATCACTGTGGACGGTCTCTGGTTCGCGCCGGGCTCCAGGTAGTAAAGCCCCATGCGCCCGGCACCGCGGACGATTTGCGAAGTATCGACGCCCAGCCCGCGCAGCTCCCGGATAGACGCATCCCCGCCCGGATGCTTTTCGGGCAGCACGGTCACGAATCGCGAAGGCAGCCCGAATCCGGCGACAGCGACCGCGACGTTCGCTTCGCCTCCTCCGAAAGTGGCAACCAGTTCAGGCGATTGGAAGAACCGTTCCAGTCTGGGCGGCGTCAGGCGCAGCATAATCTCTCCGAAACATACGACCATCAGAATTTCTCCCAGCCGATGCCTTCGAGCGTCGGCGCAAACGAATCAGGATATAAAATTTCCGCCAAAATCCTCAAGGACTTGGCGACGCGCGGCCCCGGCCGGTTCAGATATTGGTTGCCGTCCGCCAAAAAAATGGGCGCGTGAAGCTGGCTCCAGTCGTGCCAGTGCATCTCCGCGCGGGTTCGTTTTAAATCGTAGCCGCAAGGCATGCAGATCACCGCGTCGGGACGGCTCGCGATCATCTCATCCCACTGCATCCACGGCGAATGCGAGCCGGCGCTGCCAAAAAGATTCTCCGCGCCGAGCATCGAAACCAGCTCCGGAATCCAGTTGCCGGCGGCCATCAGAGGCTCCTGCCACTCCACGTTGATGACGCGCGGCCTACGTCCCGTCGACCTCGCCACGGAAGCGATCTCATTCATCTCGTTCTGAATGTTCTCGATGAGCCGCGCGCCTCGCTCTTCGACGCCGCAGGAGTGCGCTAGCCGTGAGATGTCGCGGTAAATGTCCTCCAGCGAATTCGGCTCCAGAGCAACCACTTCAGGACGCGTCGAAAACCTCGCGCTCAGCGCGCGTTCGACATCCATCAGGCTCACGGCACACACTTTACACTGCGTCTGGGTGACGATGTGGGTGGGTTGGAGACGCTCGAGCGTCTCATCGAAGACCTGGTAGACGCTCTCCGCGGTCGCGAGTGTTTCCTTCACGCGCCGGTCGATTTCGAGGCTATCGCCGTGGATATCGAACACGGGTCGAGTGCAAACGGGAAGTGCTAGAACACTCGAAGGATAGTCGCACTCATGAGAGCGCCCGACTTGGAATTCCCTGAGCCCCAGGGCGTCGACCATCTCCGTTGCGCTCGCGATGAGGGAGACGATTCGCACCTCCCTAATATAGCGTTAGCGCTTTTCGACCGGGGTCTGTTCCTGGAGCAATTTTTCGAGTTCGTGGGTCTGCTCAAAAGCCTGGCCGAGCGACGCGATGTTCAGGAGGCTGATCTGAAACTGAATCTCGGGAACGGAGTGCATACTCATTTATATCGGGTGCCGCGAGCACCGTCGATAGGCGCATAGTCCCCTTTTTATCGGGGAAACGCCTTACCAGAATTGCCAGGCTCCGGTCGAAAGCACCCAGGCGGCAACCAGCGCGTTGGCGACGGCGTGAGCCGCGATGGCTTCTCCAATTCTTCCCCGGCGGAGTTGGACGAAGGCGAAGATCGCACCGGCAATCGAACCCACCAGCCAGCGTTCTCCGTGCAGGACGCCGAAGGCGACCGAGGAGATCAGGAAGGGCGCCCACGAAAATGCCCGCCATCCCACCGCTTCAAAATCGGCGGAGGCAAGACGACGCAGCAGGAATCCGCGAAATGCCAGCTCCTCGGCGATCGGCACCACGATGACGGCGCCAATGATGCGAATCGCGATCCAGGAGCATCGGGCCGCGGCGGACGCCGAGAGCAGCGCCGAAGGAGCGGCCGAGTAGATGCGCGGGGAAAGTCCGATCCAGATGGCGAAAACCAGCGCGCCCGCAGCGGCTCCCATCCAACCGAAGCGCCAGTCCAGATCCCGGTAACTGCGGCGGAAGTAGAACAAAGCACCTGCGGCCGCGGCGACACGCAAGGAATAGAACCATTCAAACTCGCCGGAGACGGCGCGCGAAATCATGGCTGCGGTGAGAATTGCTAGAAAAGGCAGCAGATAGGGAACCGTCGGGTTGGCGGTTTCGACGGTGGGTTCGTTTGGATAAACCAGGGCGGGGATCCGCCGGGCCAAAACGCAGGTGCCGATGGCGACGGCATTGAAGGCGATCCAGCCTGCCTGGGAATGGAATCCTCCGAGGGCGATTTGCTGCGCGCCGGCGTTGCCGATCAGAATCAGGCTCGCAATGCGAACGCCGTTCGCGATCCAGATCAGAGCCACGCCGGCCGGGATCAATAGCAGAGCCTGCGGGAAACGCCATTGGCGGCGGAAAAACCATAACCATGCCGAACTAAACGCCAGCATCAGTCCCATGCCTTCGTAACCAGAGCATTCCGGAGCTATTTCGACATGAAACGCCGGCGTGCCGATGGACATGATCGACGGATCCACTAGCAGTACCGCTACGAAGGGCCGCAGCATGGCGGCCACCATGCCGAGAGTCAAGTGACTGAGCGGCAGCCACAACTTTTGAGCCAGCACGCCGAGCGCGCAAGCCACCAGTGCCCCGGCAAGTCCATAGATCCACGCGTCGCCGGTGCTGCGGAAGATATCCCTCCATACGATGGGTGGTATCAGAGCGAAAGCGGCCAGGGTCAGCGATGCGGCTCCCACAAAACCCCAAGCGAGGACGAGCCAGTTACTCAGCGCACCGCTATGCTCGAACAGCCTGGACGATAGCCACGCGAAGAGAATCATCAAGGCGCCATGGGACGCGAGTAGAGGCCACGCGATTCCCCGGGCCGCGCATTCCGAAGAAATCCTTTGAAGACTGCTTTGGGCTCGGGACTCGGCGAATACCACGGACCCCAGAACCAGGGCCACGCCCAGACGGACCGTCCAAGCGCCCCAGTCGTGAACCAGATTTGCGAGAACGCCGCGGCCGTTCAGCAACTCGGCGTCGAGCGAGAGGGAGATGAGCAGAAGCTCCAGTACGAAAAGAGTTCCCAGGATCGCGAGCCGGCCGGGAAGCCGCAGGACAAAGGCGGGAGGCCCGACGGTAATTGGGTTCGCTTGCACTGGGGGGGTTAAAAACAGTAAAACCCAGACCGCCGTAAAGCGGCCTGGGTTCGTTTGGTAAAAGTGGTTCCTAGCGGCGACGGCGTCCGCGAATCATTAACAAAGCCCCTGCAAGCAACGCGATGGCGTTCGCACCGGAGGCCGGATCGATCTCCGGCACACCCACTGCAAAAGCCGTGCTTGACGCTCCGATACATAGCAGGGTTATTCCTGCAACCTTCATTAGGTTATTCTTCATTCGATACTAAATCCCCCCTTCTAACGTGGTGGTAAACTCTTCGAGTATCGCCAGAGATTCAGTACGTGTCAAGAATCAATTGGAGGCTAGTAGTACTTTTGCCCTTAGAGAGCTCAAGGAACCAGGTTGGGCAGGAAACAGGGGTCTTTAATAGAGGGTAAGGGTGGGGAAAAACTGGGAAGAGTTTTTGAGAGGAGCAACCGCGGTTCCTTGAGCACTCATCTTGTTAATCACGCCCACAACTAGAGCAATCCCGGTTCCAAGCCTGCAAGTGATTGATTTTCTGATTTCGGCGTGTAAGAACTGTTGGAAAGAGTTACCGGACTGTGCGAATCGTGCCGGTCGCCGCAAATGGACAGGCCACGGGCCTGTCCTACTGGGGTGGGAGGGGGGTGGGGGATTTGGAAACGCGGCCTTTCTTCGCTTCATCGATCTCGATGTTGTAGACATCCAGGGCACGGCCGGCGGCTACGTCGAGTTGCAGGCGCGCTTGCACGTAGGTTGCTTCCGCGACCACTTCGGCTCCGCCGGCGGTGGCCAGATCGCGCTGCGCCTGGATGACGAGAAACGGCGTCGAGGCGCCGACGGCGTATTTCTTCTGTTCCGCGTCGAGGGTCTGCTGCTGGAGAATGCGGCTCTTCACGGCCGCGGCATATTGGGCGCGCGCCTGCTCGACCGTGATCAACGCGTTCTGAACATCGACGTGGATCTGATTCATCAGCCTCTGCACGCTGAGTTCGTTCTGGCGCAGATTGACGGCGGCGGTGGCGTAATTGGCTTGCGCGTTGCGGTTGCGCAGAGGAATGCTCAACTGGAGACCCACTGAGTAGTTCGGAAAATTGCGCGCGAAGACCTGGCCTAGAACGGTCCCATAGCCGCCGAGGAAGAAGGGGTTTTGGCCGCTGGCGGTCGCCGCTAGCGCGTTGGCATCGCCGGCGAGTCCGGTATTGCGCAGGTCCCCGAACGCGCTCAGAGTGGGGAGCATCAGGTTACGCGTGCCGGTCAACAGGATTTTCTGGTTCTCAAGCTGGATGCGGCTCTGCTGAAGCTCGGGACGATTTTGGAGGGCGCTCGAGAACAGAGTTTCAATCGGATCGAGGTTCTCGACGGAGGGGATGCGGATGTGGTCGGTGGGAACAATGTGCGCGGCGGCGACGGCGGGATTTGCGAGCCCGTTTCGGCTGAGTGCGTTTTTGAGGATGGTTTCCTGCTGTAGCACGGTGGTTTGGGAGCTGACCAGCGCCTGCTGATCGGCGGCCACTTCGGCTTCGGCGCGAACAATTTCGATGGGAGCGAGGCTGCCGACGTCGACCTGCTTCTGATTATCGCTGTATAGTTTTTGTGAAAGAGCCAGCGCTTGGCGCTTCACCTCGACATCCTCATTGGCACTGACCAGCAGCCAGTAAGCCTGCACCACCGTTTGGACGGTGACGATCACCTGCTGTTTGAAAACGATGTCCGCCGCGCGCAGATTGTTTTTCGCAACCCGGATGGGCCGGTTGTTGACCGCCAGGCCGAAGCCTTGCAGCAGAGGCTGCGAAACGGTGAGGTCTAAGAAAGCGCTGGTGACGGGATTAAAGAGGTTGAGATAGGAATTCTGATCGGAGAAGGAGTTGTTGTAGCTGAGCGTGGCGGAGGCTCCGGTGGGGAAATTTTCCTGCACGTTGAAATTGGCGAGGGTGCTGGTGGTGACCAGGGCGGTGGTGCCGGTGGTGACGGTATTTTGCATCGGAGTGGTGACGTGACCCCATTCGACCGTTCCATTGATTGTGGGATCGTATCCATTTGGATTGACGCTGGTGAAGACACCCGAAGCCAGGCTGGTGGTGACGCTGTTCTGGGCCAGGATCTGAAAGAAACTCTGGGCGGAAGCGGCGTTGAGACCGGTGGCTCCGGCAGATGTGTTGGTGGGAATGCCCTGCGTGGAATTGCCGGATTGGGCACGCAGCAGATCGGCCTGGGCGAGAGGGAACACGTAGCGTTCGACCTCAATATCGATGTTGTTTTCGAGGGCGAGAGCGATGGCGTCCTCTAAGGATAGATAAAGCTTGCCGTCGCGCAGCAGAGCTTCGATGCGGCCGGAATTGGAGGTGTTAATGGGCGCGACAGGCTTGGGCTCATAGGGTCGGGCGACGGAATTGAACCAGTGGTCTTGGGCGAAGGCCTGGTTGGCGATCAATAAGACGCAGAAGGAGGCTAGGACTTGTTTCATTTTCCTTTATAGGTTACGTCAGAGGGGCGGGGCAGCTCAGGGGATATCGGCGGATGGCGAAAATCGAAGGACGAGCGGCGGGGGCGGTTATTTTCATCATGTTGAGAAAGAGGACGAATCCGGCCGATAAGCGCTTTATGAGTACAAATGCCATCAGCAATCTGGCCAGCAGCTATGTACAGTCGCTGTTGAATCCACCGGTTCAGCCAGCGCCTGTAGCGGTGAGCGGCGGCTCGATCGCGACTACATCCGACAAGAGCCAGCTTTCGCCTTTCTCGCAGATGATGAATACCTTGCAGCAGATGCAGCAGTCGAATCCCGCGGAGTTTAAGCAAGTGACGGCGCAGATCGCGAGCAGCTTCGAAACGGCTGCGAAGACCGCGGCGGCGGACGGGAATACTTCGGCGGCGAATCAATTGAACGCGCTGGCCACGGTTTTTACGAACGCGTCAACGAGCGGGCAGCCGCTGAATATGCAGAGTGTCGCGAAGGCGATGGGTGGAGGCGGACATCATCACCATCACCATGGGGGAGGGGGAGAGTCGAGCAGCTCCAGCAGTTCGAGCAGCACGGCGGCGGCTAGTCCTCTGGGCCAGCTGCAGGCGGCTTTGCAGTCGGGATCCACAACGAATGAAGCGTTGAATCCGGTGTCGATTATTGCGAGCACACTGGCGAGCGCGGGGATTAGCAGTACTTAGGCCGCGAAGGCACGTCGATACTCGCCTAAACGTTGGGCAATGGACGGAGTGGCTGGGGCGCAAAGTGGGGACAGCCCGCTCTGTCCACTGCGGCGTAGGAGAATATGAGGTTGGACGAGCAGCGAGGACGCCTTGGGACAGAGTTGGCAGTCCCCACTTTGCGCAGTTTTTAGGGGGTTTTGGTGCGGTTTTTCCAGAGGTCTAAGAGGAGCAGGCAGGCGCCTATGGTGATGGCGCTGTCGGCGGCGTTGAAGCTGGGGAATTCGTAGGAACCGAAGAAGAATTGCAGGAAATCGGTGACGGTGCCGCGGAACAGGCGGTCCCACATGTTTCCGGCTGCGCCTCCGAAGACCAGGGCGAGCGCGATTTCCAGCAAGGGCGTCTTCTTGACGGACGGACGGAACAGCATGGTTCCGATGATGGCCATGACGGCTAGCGAGACTCCTACTAAGAAGATGGAGCGCCATTCGCTGTGGGAGTTCGATAGGAATCCGAAGGCGGCACCGGGATTTTCGGCGTGGACGATGTTGAAGAATCCTGCGATCACCGGCTTGGTATCCCAGGGCGAGAAGTTTCGCTGGATGTAGAGTTTGGTGATGCGGTCGACGATCACGACCCCAAAAATAATCCCAAGGGACTTCATTTTTCGACGATGCCCATTTCGGTGAGGACGGCGCGGCAGGGCTCGCATACCTGCGCGCCTTCGGCGGCGATGTATTTCCAGCAGCGCTCGCATTTCTGTCCGGTGGCTTTCACGACTGAGTCGCAAGGGTCGAACTCTACGGCGGAGACCACGAAGAGGGCGGGTAACGCTCCGAAATATTCTTCGAGCAGGGGTTCCGATACAAGGGTGACTTTTGCTTCGAGAGGGGAGCCGATCAGTTTCTCCTGACGCGCGGTTTCGAGCATTTTTAATACGCGTTCGCGGACGGCCATTAGCGCGTCCCATTTTTCTAGCGCGGCTTGGTCTAGGCCTCCGGCCAGTTCTTGGGGATCGGGGAGATGAGCCATGTGGACGCTATCGGGGGCGCCTATCGGTTTCGGCGTCAGCGCCCAGACTTCCTCGGCGGTGAAGGACAGCAGGGGGGCGAGAAGGCGGGTCAGCGCATAGTGGATTTTGTAGATTGCGGTTTGGCCGCTGCGGCGGGCGGCGCTCTGCGTGGCCGCGGTGTACAGGCGGTCGCGGACGATTTCGAAGTAGATAGAGCTTAGGTCGGCGGCGGCGAAATCGTAGACGGCCCGGTAGACTTTGTGGAACTCGAGCGCGTCATAATGCACGCGGCATTTGCGGACCAAGTCTTCGGCGCGGGCCAGGATCCAGCGGTCGAGTTCCAGCATTTCGGAGGGAGGGACGGAATCGACCGCGGGGTCGAAGTCGTAGAGATTGCCGAGCGCGTACTTAAACGTGTTGCGGAGCTTGCGATAGGCCTCGACCAGGCGATCGATGATGGTTTGCGAGAGGCGCACGTCCTCCGTGAAGTCGACCGATGCAGTCCATAGGCGCAGCAGATCGGCGCCGTGCTGCTTGATGAAAATTTCGGGCTCGACGGCGTTGCCTTTGGACTTGTGCATGGCGTGGCCGTCGCCATCGAGGGTCCATCCGGCGGTGGCGGAGGCTCGATAAGGGGACGCGCCTTTGAGGGCCACGGCGATCAGGAGCGAGCTTTGGAACCAGCCGCGGTATTGGTCGCCTCCTTCGAGATACATGTCGGAGGGCCAGGGGAGATTGTTCTCGGGAGTTAAGACTGCAAGGTGGCTGGCGCCGGAATCGAACCAGACATCTAAGATGTCGGTTTCCTTCCGGAACGACGCGCAGTTGCACTTGGAGCAGGTCACGCCGGGGCCGATCAGCTCCTGGGCGGTGTAGGAGTACCAGACGTCGGCGGTGTGGATGCGGAACAGCTCGACCACGCGGTCGAGGATTTTCTTGTCGGTGAGGGGTTCGCTGCAGGCCTCGCAATAAAACACGGTGATCGGGACGCCCCAGACGCGCTGGCGGGAGATGCACCAATCGGGGCGCGTGGCGATCATGTTATGCATTCGCTCCTGGCCGGAACTTGGTGTCCAGGATACAGTTTTCACGGCGGCGAGGGCGTTGGCGCGGAGATTGTTATTGTCCATGCCGACGAACCATTGTTCGGTGGCGCGGAAGATGGTCGGCTTGTGGCAGCGCCAGCAATGGGGATAGCTGTGGCTGATGTCGCGGGTCGAGGCGAGGGCTCCGGCGTTTTTGAGGATTTCGATGACGATCGGGTTGCCTTGCCAGACGGTTTTGCCGATCAGTGCCGCGGGGATTTCGCCGGGGGCGCCTTCGGCTTGGAAGAATTTTCCGGCGGCGTCGACGGGGCAATAGACGGGCAAGCCGTAGGCTCGGCCGATCACGTAATCCTCGGCGCCGTGGCCGGGGGCGGTGTGGACGGCTCCGGTGCCTTGTTCGAGGGTGACGTGGTCGCCGAGGATGCCGAGGGAATCGCGGTCTAGAAACGGGTGGCGGAAGACCGTTTTGTCCATTTTATCGCCGGGGAACGTCGCGATTACCTTCGGAGTTTGCCAGTCGCAGGCCTCGGCGGTGGCGTTGATTAAATCGTCCGCGACGATATAAACATCTCCATTGTTATCAATGGCTGAGTAGGAAAACTTCGGGTGATACGCGATGGCCAGATTGGCCGGGATGGTCCACGGGGTGGTGGTCCAGATCAGGCCGAAGACCCGTTTGCCCGCCAATGCCGGATCGATCTTCGCGGGATCAGAAACGAGCGGGAATTTTACCCAGATGGAGGGGCTAGAATGGTTCTCATATTCGACCTCGGCTTCGGCCAGGGCGGTACGGTCGTTGATGCACCAGTTGACGGGTTTTAGTCCTTTATATACGAATCCCTGGTCCAGGAAATCGACGAAAGCCTGGGCGATGACGGCTTCGTACTCGGCGCTCATAGTCAGATACGGCGCTTCCCAGCGGCCGAGGACGCCCAGGCGGATGAAATCGCGGCGCTGGAGGTCGACGTATTTTTGAGCATATTTCCGGCAGGCGGCGCGGATCTGCGCCGGGGTCATGCTCGCTTTCTTGGAGCCGAGCTCGTTGTCGATTTTATGTTCGATGGGCAGGCCGTGGCAGTCCCAGCCGGGGACGTAGGGGGAATCGTAACCCTCCATTGTCTTCAGCTTGACGACGAAGTCCTTGAGGATTTTGTTGAACGCGGTGCCGAGATGGATTTCGCCGTTGGCGTAGGGAGGGCCGTCGTGAAGCACGTACATCGGACGGCCCTTTCGGTCCTCGCGAATGCGCTGGTAGAGATTAGAATCCTTCCATTGAGCGAGCAGTTTGGGCTCCAGCGTGCCGAGATTCGCCTTCATGGGAAAATCGGTGCGCGGAAGATGTACGGTCTTTTTCAGGTCGTCGTAAGGCATCGGGTGATTATTCATCGTAACTGATTCCAATGAAATCAATCATCTGCATTGTGAGATCGAAAGATGCACTTTCTTGTTGACAGGACATTAAGTTTAAATTAAGATGCTCTTTCCCTACTCCTCTGATTGATTGAGGAGGAATGGCGCGGAGACCAGCGGGTCCTAAGGAGTGCGTGGTGCATCCGAGTTTGACCTTCCACGTTGGAGAAAAGGTCGTTTATCCCAATCATGGGGTGGCGACGATTGAGAATATCAGCAGCCGGGCGTTCGCCGGACATTTTGAGCGCTTCTACCTGCTCAAGCTCACCTATACCAGCATGACCGTGATGGTCCCGTTTTCGCATGTCGAAGACCTGGGCCTGCGTAAGGTCACGCGCAACACTGAAGTATCGCGGGTGATCGGATTCCTTTCAGAAGGGCGCTGCCAGCGTAAGCAGGACTGGAAAGACCGGTTCAAAGAGAACAGCGAAAAGATGCAGAACGGGAGTCTGCTGGCGGTCGCCGAGGTGATGAAGGGTCTGCTGCTGCTACAGCTCGAAAAGCCTCTGTCCTTCCGCGAGAAGAAGATGCTGGACCGCTCCCGGCACATGCTGATCACCGAATTTTCGACGTCCCGCGGCTTGAATGAAGCGGAAGCCGTGGATATGCTCGAGAAGGCGCTGAATAAGGCTCAACTAAAGCTGCCTGAAGCGTTATAGAATACCTTCATTGGAGCGGCGGTGAGAAAATTCCTGTGGTCTCCCCTGGTTGTTCTTTGTGTCTTCCTGAGTACAGCGGTTGCGCAGCCGACGGCAACGCCTTCGGCGGTCAATTTTCAAGCTCCTCTGGGGGGCACCGTGCCGCCGATCGCGGTGATGATCAACGGACCCACGGGGTCCACGTTCACCGCCACGTCCGATTACGGAAGCAGTAATCCCGCGGGATGGTTCAGCGTCTCACCGGTCACATTGACGTCGGGTCAGACGGTGAATGTCTCCATACCTTCGACCAATCTTCCGTCGGGGATTACGGGGACGATTACGTTCCTCCAAAACGGCACCAGCAATACGGTGATCGTGCCGGTGAGCTTCACGTTGACTGCGAGCGGCAACGGAGTGCTCATTGCCTCCCCGCCTTCGATCACTCTGAATTTCACGGGTCCGATTTCGCAGCAGGTGGGGGTCACGATTACCGGACCATCCAACGCAATCATCACCGCGAGCGCAAATTCGGGCGGGGGTCCGTTTGGATGGATTAGCGTCACGCAGCCTTCGGGACCTCCACCGGCAACGTTTACAGTGACCGTAGATCCCTCGAACCTGCCTGTCGGTACGACCAGCGGATCGGTGAGCGTGACAGAGAACGGCACTGCCAATTTCGTGACCATCCCGGTTTCGGCGATTGTCCCGCCCGGCACCTACAACTACACTCCGAATCCTTTGACGTTCAGCGTGAACGGGTTCTCGTCGACGCTCACGGATCAGGGTTTGACCATCACCGGACCGAACAACGCCGTGGTGCAGGTCACCGCGTCGGTCAACAATGGCGGATACCAGTGGCTGAACGTGAATCCGCAGAGCGGGCCTTTGACGAATTCGACGCTGACGACGGTGGTGACCGTGAATCCAGTGGGCCTGGCACCGAGCCAGACCTATACCGGAACCATTGTCGTCACGCAAGGCGGATCAACGGTGTTGACGATTCCGGTGACGGTGACTACCAGCGGGGTTCCGACGGTTTCGGTCACTCCGAGTCAGCTTAATTTCGCCTGGCAGGTGGGCACTGCGCCGCCCGTGCCGCAGATCGCGGCGGTGACCACGACCGGTATTTCGACCCCGGTGACGATATCGACCCAGTACGCAAGCTGCGGCTCGGGGTGGTTGACCGTCGGCGGGACTACCACCAGCGCGACGCCCGTTCCCCTTACCGTTTCGGTGAACACGTCGGCGCTGTCTCCCATCGCGACTGTGGCTCCCACCACCTGCTCCGGCACCATTCAGGTGAGTGCTCCGGGGGCGACGAATGCCAACACCAGCATTCCGTTTACGCTGCTGGTGAGCCCGAATCCAGTACTTCAGGTTTCGCCGTCGTCATTGACGATCAACTATCAGCCGGGCGGCGCGCTGCCGGGACCGTGGCCGTTCACGTTGATCAGTTCCAGTCCGGGGACTACGCAGTTGTCTTTCACATCGACGGCGAACTCCGGCGCTAGCGGCACAAACTTCCTTAGCATCGCTCAGACGAGTTCGGGGACGCCCGGAGTCGCCGTCGCGGAGCTCAACCCCTCTGTCGTGGCTGGACTTGGTCTGGGCACCTACACGAGTAATCTTGTGTTCACCGACTCGACTGGGAACTCGATCAGTATACCGGTGACGCTGAATGTGGCGAACGCGGCGACGTTGATCACGAATCCGGGCCAGTTGATCATGAATTACCAGATCGGCCAGCCGCAGCCTGCGTCGCAAACGGTCACGGTTTCGAGCACGGGCGCTCCGCTGACGTTTAGTGCGACAGCCACGTCGGCGAACTGCGGGAACTTTCTCTCGGTCATTCGGACCGGCGTTCAGAGTACTTTCGCACCGCAGATCGGGACATCGATTACCGTCAGCGCCAACGTGACCGGCGTCACAAGTCCCACTACATGTGTGGGGCAAGTGGTGCTGACGCAGCCGAGCGCCGCCACGCCCGCAGTGTTTGACGTGATCGTTAACGTGGTGAACCAGGCGGCGATCAATGTTGGTTCAACGAACATCACGCAGAATGCTCCGCCCGGATGGACGACTCCGATCATTGTGACTGTGCCGGTCGCTAGCAGCGATAACACTACTGTTATTCCCTACGCGTCCACTCCTTTGACGGTCCCCGCGGGGCAGTCATGGCTATCGATTTCCGGTTCGAACGCAGGGTCCACGCCGGGCAGCATCAGCGTGCAGTTGAATCCGACCGGGCTAGCGGTGGGAACGTATACAGGGGTGGTCACGGTTGTCGATAACCGGGCGAATTCGCCGGTTCCTATTCAGGCGATTCCGGTGACGCTGATTATCGGAAACCAACTCAGTGCGGATCCGCCCTCGCTGACCTTCACGCAGCCGGCTGCTGGGACGGCGCCGCCGAGCCAGACGGTTCAAATTACTTCGCCCGTCACAACCGTTGGTTTGGTTCTCGGCGAGGCCACAGGCGTGAGCTTCTCCGCCTCGGCCACGACTTCGAGCGGCGGCAACTGGCTTAGCGTCACCCCCACCAGCGGCGCCACGCCAGGGACGCTGACGGTCAGCGTGAATTCCAACGCCCTCCCAGCGGGTTCCTACATAGGAGCGGTGACATTGAGCGCTGGGGGTGGTACGTCGCCGCTTACGATTCCTGTGAATCTGATTATCGGCGGGACGAGCCCGTTGAGTGCGTCCCCCAGCAGCTTAACATTCACTTATGCCGCAGGAACCAGCGGTGCTCCGGGTCAGAATGTTCAGGTCTTGAACAGCGGCGGAGCGGTGGCGTTCACAGCTTCGGCAAGCTCAAATATTACGGTCACTCCCAGCAGCGGGACGACTCCAGGCACAATTTCGGTCGGCGTTGCCAGCGGACTCACAGTGGGGAGTTACACCGGCACCGTCACGTTAACGCCGGCGACTGGCGCTCCGCTTATCATCCCCGTGACCGTGAACGTGACCGCGCAGTCTCAAACGAATCCCGCCGTGACGTCGATCGAGAATGCGGCGTCGCTCATCGCCGGCGCGGTTGCTCCCGGCGAGATCGTTTCGATCTTTGGGACGAATCTGGGACCTTCGACCCCCGCCAGCTTCCAGCTCACCTCGGCGGGAAAGGTGCCCACGACCATCGGAACCACGCAGGTATTTTTCAACGGCACCGCCGCGCCGCTGCTGTACGTTTCGGCGACGCAGATCAACGCCATCGTCCCTTATGAGATCGCCGGCAGCGCGCAGACGACCATGACCGTTACGTCGAACGGGATACCGTCGAGCGGGCTGACGCTGCTGGTGGTATCCAGTTCACCGGCTATCTTCACGGTTACTCAAAACGGCTCCGGCCAGGCCGCGGCTTTGAATCAGAATGGAACCGTGAATAGCGCGTCGAATCCGGCGGCGCGGGGGAGCGTGATTTCGATTTACGGTACGGGGGAAGGGCAGACCAATCCTGCGGGGGTTACGGGATCGGTGACCCCCGGTGTGCCGCCGTTCGCGATGCCGGCGGGAAATGTGGCTACCTCATTCCAGGTGCCCGGCCCAGGAGGAACCATCACTTCCATCCCGGCCACAATCCAGTACGGCGGCGAAGCGCCAAGCCTGGTGGCGGGGGTGCTGCAAGTGAATGTTGTGGTCCCGAATTCGGTGCCTTCCGGCGCCGCAACCCTCGTGCTTACGGTGGGAGGGAACACCAGCACGTCGACTGTGACCGTTCAGGTGCAGTAGACCAGCGAATCACCCGCATGCTGACGCATGCGGGTAAACAGTGGAAATGACCGGTACAGCTGCATCCCCTGGCTCACGCCAGAGGTTATAACCCCGTCCCATAAGGGCGGGATTCAAGACGCCCGGTGCGCGGTTGTGTTCCCGCATGCTGACGCATGAACACAGACTAAAGTCTGTGCCACCTGATTTCAGGTAGATGCGAAGAATGGTGGCACAGGCTTCAGCCTGTGAAAGCCTTTTTAAGCATGCGGTAGACAGCTTACTAATTGACGCGTTCCTGCATCCGTTTGCCGGTGCGTTCGCGGTCAACCAATTCGTCGAAAATCGCCAGGACCTGTTTGCGGTAATGGTAGACCTTATGGAATTTTTCGCGCACCTGCATCTCATTGCGGTGGCGTTTCATCATTTTGTCGAGCAGCTTGCGGGGAACGTCGATATCGCGGCGCAAAGTTTCGGCGGAATGGCCGCGCAGGAATAGCCCGTAAAACAGAGCCGCTTCGCGCTGCGGCGCTAGCGGATCGATCTCTTCCTGGAAAGCCATCGCGCGCTCCACAAAAAAGGCAGTATAAACCGCATTATCGGCTTTATGCAAGGCGTACGTTAGTTTAAATCGTAACTCGCTGATTTTCCGATGCGCTGCGATAGCAGGCGGCTACCAGTTCGACGGCGCGATATCCATCGAACGCGGTGACTGGGGGTGCGCCGCCGGCCAGGGCGGCGTCGACAAAAAGCCGGTCTTCTTCTTCGAAACCGAACTTTTTGCGATCGGGATCTGCGAGAAATCTTCGGGGATGGTTGCCGATTCCAGACTCGATCTCGGCCGTTTCGATGGTCGCGTACGGGAAAACCAGTTTGCGTCGGGACTTCGGCGCGGGGATCTCGGAGCAACACTCCGGCATGCATCTCGCCTGCGTATCCGGCGGCGGCAAATCCGATGCGCAGTTTTCATCGGATAGCCTCGGTGGTGGTGGAATCGAACCAATGAATTTTGTCCTTGCGAATTTGAAACCACGCCGGCGTGTCGAAGCTTGCGCGAGTACCAGCGGGGGCTCGCAAAGTGAGGTGCGTGCCGTTCAAAGCCAAGCGAATGAGAGTCTCGTTGCCCAGATCCTCAGTGACCCAGACGCGAGCTTCGGTCCAACCGGGCTGCGGGGTGGGGGAGAAGTCGATGTCCTCGGGCCGGATGCCTAGTGTGACCTCATGATTTTCTGCGACGACGGCCAGTTGATCGCGAGTGAGATCGAGGGAGAAGCCGCCAAAATTGGCCGCCCCACGGGAGCGAAAGATTTCATCCTCGACTATGCCGGTGAGCAGATTCATCGAAGGGCTGCCGACAAATCCGGCCACGAACAAGTTTGCAGGATGCCGATAAATTTCAGAGGGCGTGTCGTACTGCTGCAAAATGCCGTCCTTGAGTACCGCGATGCGGCTCGCTAGCGTCATGGCCTCCACCTGGTCGTGCGTCACATATATAGTGACCACCGCGAGCTCGTGCTGAAGGTGCTTCAGCTCCGCGCGCATATCGATGCGCAGACGGGAATCGAGATTCGACAGGGGCTCATCCATGAGGAATGCCTGCGGATGGCGGATGATGGCACGGGCCAGGGCGACGCGCTGGCGTTCGCCTCCGGACAGCTGCTTGGGAAGATTCGTCAGCAGGTGCGCCAGGCCCAGACGCGCGGCGACACGCTCCACTTCGGCGGAAATTTCGGCTGCGGGACGCTTGCGGGCGCGAAGAGGGAAGCCGATATTCCGGGCGACCGTCATGTGGGGATAGAGCGCGTAGCCTTGAAAAACCATCGCGACATCGCGGCTGCGCGGTTCGAGCCCGGTGATGTCGCGGCCAGCCAGCAGGACGGAGCCTTGGTCGGGCTCCTCCAATCCGGCGATGATGCGCAGGAGCGTGGATTTGCCGCAGCCGGAGGGGCCGAGCAGGACAACAAATTCTCCGTCGGCGGCTTCGAGGGTGACGCTGCGGAGGGCGTGTTTCACGCCGAATCGTTTGCTGATGTTTTCGACCCGCAGGCTCATGAGGAAATCCCGGAAGATCGCTCCCCGTGGTCGCGGCTCGGCAGACGATCGATCATATCAGCCCTTGATCGCCCCCATCGAAAGTCCGCGCACGAAGTATCGCTGCGCGGCGGCGGCGAAGAATAAGACCGGGAGCATCGCCACCACGCCGGCGGCGCTCATCGCGCCCCATTGAATTTCGTACTGCGTGACGTGCGCGGCGAGGCCGACCGGCAGAGTCATAGCCGATTCCGTTTGCGAAAGAATCAGCGCGAATAGAAATTCGTTCCAAGCGACGATGAGGCAGAACACCGCGGTTGCGGCGAGCCCGGGACGAACCAGCGGCAGCACGATGCGCAGCAGGACGCCCATGCGGGATTCGCCGTCGAGCATCGCCGCTTCCTCCATTTCGCGCGGCAGCTCTTCGATAAATCCGCGCATCATCCAAACCACGAACGGCAGGTTCAACGCGACGTCGACGAGGATGAGTCCGATGAGCGAATTGAGCAGATGGATCTGGCGCAGCATCAGGAATAAAGGAATGATGGTGACGATCGGCGGCAGCATGCGGTTCGACAGAATCCAGAAGCTGATGCTGCGCGACCAGTCGCGGGGCCATGGAAATCGGACCAGTCCATAAGCGGCGGGCAGTCCGACGACCAGGGCGATCAATGTCGAGACCGTAGAGACGATGAGAGAGTTTAGAAAGTATCGCCCAAAAGCATCGTGCGCGAAAATCGCCGAGTAGTGGCGAAACGTCGGCGTGAAGGTGAACCACAGGGGTGGCGACGCGAACTGATCAATCTCGCGCTTGAGAGAAATGGTGATCAGCCAGTAGATCGGCGCGAGGGCGATGGCCAGCGCCAGCGACGCGGCGGTATATTTCGCGAGGGTTTTCATTGAACTTTCATCAACCGCATCAAGCCGCGCGCCGCCAGGATGGTAACCATCAGGCCGACGAACGACATGGCCGCCGCGTATCCGAAATTCGAAAATCGAAACGCGGTGCGGTAAATGTACAGGCTCACGGTTTCGGTGGCGGATCCCGGGCCGCCTTGCGTCAGAAGAAATATCTGATCGAAGATCCGCAGCAAATCCATGGAGCGCAGCAGCAGCGCCAGCAGGATCACGGGCTTCAACAGAGGGAGAACCACGTCGCGCAGCGTCCGCCAGTATCCCGCGCCATCGACGCGAGCAGCTTCGAGAGGCTCGGCGGGGATCGCCTGCAAGCCCGCGGTGAGCAGTAGAAAAAGAAACGGCGTCCACTCCCACACGTCGACCAGGATCACGGAGAGCATCGCGGTGGTGCGGCCGCTGGTCCAGGTCAGATTTGCCGTGTTGACTCCGAGCTGGCGCAGCATGCCGTTGAGCACACCGAACTCGGGGTTATAAATCAGCCGCCAGATCACGGCGGCGACCACCGGCGGCAATAGCATGGGCGCCAGAAGTCCGACGCGAATCAAAGCGCGTCCGTGGACGAGCGAATCGACCAGCAGTGCCAGCGCGAGCCCGAGAACAAATTCGAGCGCGAGAGCGAAGGCGGCGAACAATAGCGTCTGAGCCGCTGCGACGTGGAATAAATGGTCCTGGAACAAACGTGCGTAGTGGGCGACGGTAAGTCCATGCGCGTCTGTCACGCTGACTTTAATGAGGTACAGCAGCGGATAAATTGAGAGGGTACCCAGCACCAGCAGCGCGGGCGCGACCCAGATCAGGCCGCCCGGAATTCGGCGCGTCATTTGCTTCTTTCAAGGATCGCGGCAATCTCGCGATGGGCCTGCTGCATGGCCGCCTCAGCGGTCGCTGCGCCGGAGTTGGCCTGCGATAACGCGACGCCGAACGCATTCTCGATTTCGTTCCACTGCGTGGTGCGCGGCCGGGGACGCGCGGCCTGAAGCACGGCCAGCTGCGCCGGAAATGCGCGGAATTTCGCGATCAGATCGGGCGATTGAAACACGCTGCGTCGCGTTGGAGGATTGCCGCGCAACGCGGCTTCGGTCATCTGCACCGGATCGGTGGCCCAGTAAATAAAATCGAAGGCCGCTTCGCGATGCGCGGATCCGGCGGAAACCGCGAGCAGCCACGCGCCCAGTTCGGCGACACCGGGTTTGCGCGCCGCCGGCATGGGCGCGAACTCGATTTTCCCAACCACCTTCGATTTCGATGGGTCGTCCATCGCGGCGATCCAGGCGGGCCAATTGATGCTCATCGCAGCGGTGCCTTGCAGCAGCTGCGCAGAGACTTCGGCGGCGTTGAACCCCGCGTAGCCCGGCGGCGAATATTTGCCCAGTTCCAGCATGAATTTCAGAGCGTCCACCGCCTCGGGTTTGGTGAGGTCGAAAATATCGCCGCCGAAAGCCCATAGCAGCGGCATGAAATCGGTGACGGCGGAGTTGCCTGGGGCGGCGCGCATCACATAGCCAAACATTTTCTCGCCCGCGCCGATGGTCTTCGCATCGGTCAACACTTTTTCCCAGCGATCCGGCGCACCCAGCTTGTACTTATCGAACAGATCCTTGCGATAGAAAAAGAGCTGCGAATTGCCGACGTAGGGGAGTGCGAAAAAAGTCAGATCCTGGCGGCAGACGGCGAGCGTGCTGTCCAGAAAATCCGCGTCGGGCTTGCGCGGCAAAGGCGTCAGCCCGCCGTCGCCTGCGAGCTTTGGAAACCACGGATCGTCCATCATGATGACGTCGTAGGCGCCGGTGCGGCTCTGCAAATCGAGCGATTCTTTTTCGAACAGGTTGGCGTAGGGCAGCTCGAGCACTTCAATGCGGGTCTTCCGTAGGTCGCCCCATTCCTGCGCGGCGGCTTTGAGAGCGCTGCCCTCGACGCCGGCGTTGACGGCGATGGTCAGCACTTTTTCACTCGGACGGGAGCAGGCGGCGAGCAGAGCGACGACGCAGGCGAGGAGCGAACGCACGAACAGGCAGTGTATCAAGAGATCGACTCCCTGCGGTCGCGGCTCGGAATCGGCGATTCGTAATTTCGCTTACAAATCAATCGCTACCACTTCATGATCGAGGATCGACGGAATCGTAAGGCTGACGCCGTCGCTGGTCTCTCGCACTCTCGGCGCGGTCCCACTCACCAGCAGCCGGACTTTTTTCGCTTTCGACGGCAGCCGTACGCTCACCTGCTGCGGAGGCGTCGGAATGAATTCGCGAATCGGTCCCTTCATCATCATCGGATTCGTCAGGTTGACAAGATGTACCGTAAGAGAATCCTTCTGCTTCCACACCGTTACATCGAGCGTGCCCACGCCGGTCACCATCACCGGCCGAGGCTCATTCGTCGCCCAATCTACCGCGTTGCGGAGCAGTTTCAGATGATCGACGGAGAGCACTTCCCAGAACGTGCGATCGATGTCCCAGGGAAAATACACCACGCGGCCCTTGCCGATTTCGCGCACGTACACTTCGGGAATGTCGGTCTTCGGCTCGCGCGGAAAAACCTCTTCCATTGGCAGATCCGGATACGAAGGAATCAGCGTCAGTGGAGCGTTGGGGTCCGAGCCTTTGGTATGGACGCGCGACACTCCGTTGATGATGCGCTGCGCGTCTTCGAGCCCGGCAAGAAGCGGATGGCGCGGCGCATCCTGCAACCGCAGATACGAGTTTTGCATCCGCGCGTCCACGCTTCCTGCGAAGGATGTTCCGAACAGATCGGCAAGTCCGAAGTCCTCGCGCCGCACGCCCCATTCGTCGTAGAGCGAAGTCTCATAGGTCGCGACGATGCTGCCTCCACGCTGAACGTAACTCCGAATCTGTTCGCACTGCGCGTTGGAAAGCGCCGCGATATTCGGAAAAATCAGGACTTTAAACTGGTCGACGTGCGCGGCATCGAGCAGTCCGTCGTGAACCATCTCGAAGGGAATGCGCGATTCGATCAGAGCCTGGTAATAACCCAGCGTGTGATCCTCGACTTTAGCGCGCGCTTTCTCTCCACCGTAAAAATGCGAGGTCTGCTGCGAATAAACCATCCCGACGCGCGCCAGCGATTCTTCGTTGCGAAGATAGCGCTCGTTCTTGTAGTGCCAGGCGTAAATATCCTCCACCACCGGCAGCCAGCGGCGGTCATAAAGTGTGCCTCCGAATTTCGTGAACCACGGGCGCAGACCGTTGGCAATTCCGTCGAGCACCCACAGGCGGATCTCGGGTCCGCTCTGCACGGAATCTTTCCAGCGATACGGCTCCTCGGTGCCGACGCTGAAGATCCCGCCGATCGGCTTGCGCCCCATCGTGGACCGATACTCCTTGCCATTTTTCCCGTTCGCCCACGGAGGGGTGAGCCCGCTGCGGGCCTGGCGGTCGGCGAAAAGAATCGGAGCCAGCGCGCCCACCGTCTTCATGTCCAGATCGCTGGTGGCACCGCCGCCGCTGTTGGGAATGTATCGCGCGGCCGGATTGATCTTCTGAATTTCGCCGTCCCACAGCCGCCACAGTTCGAATAATCTCTGCTGCCGCCAACCCATATAAGCGCGGCGGGAGGGGTCCTGCGGATTGAGCGTGCGCGGCAGATCCATGCCGCTCGCGGTCTTGAAATTAGTCTGGCAGTGCTCGCAGTAACACATGCCGGAGCCTGCCCAGCGATTGCTGAAGACGCCGTCGACTTTGTACAGCGACACGATTTCCTTGGTCACCTCGGTCATGAACTCGAAGTTGTAAGGACCCAGGGCGCAGGTGATCCACAGCTCCGGCATCACCGGATGCCTGCGCTTCGCGCCCTCCGCATTGACGGCGATCCAATCCGGATGGGCGTCGAACACATCCTGATGCGCCGCGTGCGGATCGGTGCGCGCGATCACGTTCATGTTCAGTTGGCGGCAGCCCAATACGAGCTCGCCGAACGCATCGGAATTACCGAGCCACTTGCTGCGATAGTGCAGAGGGATCTTGGTCGGATAATACGCCACGCATCCGCCTGCGCTGAGGCACGCGGCATCGGAATGAGTGCGCTTAAAATAGTTCAACCAGAAACCTGGATCGTACTTGCCGGGATCGTCCTCGACCAGAGTTAACTGCGCCCAGCGCATCGGCCGGTCGAACCACGGGGCTGGCTGGGGAGCAGCCAGCGCAACCGCGGCACTCAACAAAAACTCGCGTCGATTAATTGACATGACTTCCTCTGAAAAGCTGGCTGAAAGCAGGCTGCCGCCGAAATTGGCCGCCCCACATAATTGAAGCTCCTATTGATTTCCTCCGGCCGTAGTCGCGGCCGGCATCCTTGCCCCTGTCAATTGCGCCACCGCCGCAAGCGTGGTCTGCGCGGCATTCAGCCCGAGCCTGAAATCGTCGTCGCTGTAGTGCGAATAGACATCGGTCGGCTGATGATGATTGGGGTCCCAACCATTGCCGATCTGCGAGCCTCGTTCGAGCTCGCGCAGGCTGATCGATGGCGTCAGATCCATGAACGGACCTGAATCCGTGTTGGACATATGCGCGCCGATCGCCGCCGGATAATCGGTCGCGTACTTTTCATTCGCGAATTGAAATTTGTGCGCCAGCAGCATGGCCTGGTCCGCGAACTTCGAGGTGACCTGATACTCGATATTGACGTCCGCCTCCGGCCTCTGCACGGGACTCATCGAACCATCCGGGCGGGGCATGCCGTGGTCGAACATCATCATGTCGTGCTGGATCATGCCCAGCCATTTGGGTTCGGGATACTTGCCGGAACCCGCCGGCGATTCGATGCCTTGCAGATCCTTGCGCTGCGCCACATAAGCGCGGGCGCCGTTGGTCCCGGTTTCTTCGTTATTCCACAGCGCGAAGCGAATGGACCTTTCCGTCTGCACATCGGGACTCGAGAAGATCCGCGCCAACTCCATCACGAGAGCGGTGCCCGATCCATCGTCATTCGCGGCCTCGCCATAGCCGATGCCGTCCATGTGGCCGGCGACAATGTACATCTCTTCGGGATGCGTGGTTCCGATTTTGGTGCAGAATACTTCCTCTCGAGCGCCCGGCGTCGAGGGCTGTGAATTTAAGGCGCGCAGCTTCTCATCGGGTTGTTTCATAGGATCGTTATTGACGCCTTCGGGCATTCGCACGCCTCGACGGCGCGCCCCTCCGGGTCCGAAATTCGGATCCTGGTTGCCACGTCCGCGGCCTCCTCCGCCGCGACCCGCGGGTGGCTGATAATCGTAATGAATGCGCTCCGTATTGGTGCAGCCGTAGCTCTTGAGCTGCGCCTCAATCCAATCGAGCGCCGCGCGATTGCGGTCCGTGCCCTGCCGCCGGTCCCCGAACTGGGTTAGGCCCTTAATGGTCGCTTTATATCGTTCCAGATCCAGCCGGCCTACCATTACTGAAATCGGATCCGGCGCGGCAGGCTGCTGTGCCAGCACGATCGAAGCGTACACCAAGGCTATCGCTGCGCGTCTCATATTCAGATCAGTGTAAACTAACCCATCGATGGATATTTTCATGCGCTGTACGCTCCCCTTCCTAGTCATCTTTTTATCCAGCTTTGTATGCCTCGCGGGAGATCCCGAAAACGCCTGCAAGGGCGACCCCTCTCATTGGACTCAGATTTTCAACGGCAAGGATCTCGACGGCTGGAAGCACGTCGGTCCCGGCAATATGACTGTCGAGGAGGGATTGATCCACACCCATGGAGGCATGGGACTGCTCTACTGGACCGGCGGGCCGGTGGGCAACTGCCGCATCCACGTGGTCTACCGGATGCGCGATGAAAACGACAACTCCGGAGTTTTCATCCGCATCCCCATTGAGCCGCGTGAAGAGTGGATGCCCGTTCATTACGGCTACGAAGTACAGATCGATAATCATCCGGAGCGGTCCAATCCGCCGGAGGATGACACGCATTCGACCGGCATGCTTTACTCGCTGACCAAGCCGCTGGCGAAGGCCTGGAAGCCGGGCCCCGAGTGGAACACCATGGACATTACCGTCGACGGTCCGCGCACCATCGTCACGCTCAACGGGGTCAAAGTTACTGACTATACGGAAGGCGCGCCTGTGCCCGCCCAGCAATTCACCTTCGAGCCGAAGCGCGGGTTGCGCCCCAACTTCGGCTATATAGGTCTGCAAAATCATAGCGACAACGATATAGTGTTCTTCAAGGAAGTGGCTATTGAGCCTATAAAAAAATGAACACCCGACGAAGATTTCTCCAAAGCACCGCGGGTCTTGTGGCCGCGAATACTCTGCTCGAAGCTCAGCAAACCGCGGCCAGCGACCGGGTCCGGTTCGGCATGGTCGGGATTGGGATGCAGGGGTCGGGTTTGCTCGCGACCTCCATCGCGCTTCCTGGAATCGAATGCGCGGCGGCGGCGGACCTCTATGACGGACGGCATACGCTGGCGCGGGAGATCACGGGGAATGCGAGCTTGCCCGTCACTCGACGGTATCAGGAGCTGCTCGATCGGAAAGATATCGACTGCATCGTTGCCGCGGTGCCGGATCACTGGCATAAGCGAGTGGTGATCGACGCCTGCAATGCCGGCAAGGACATCTATTGCGAGAAACCCATGTCGCATACCGCGGAGGAAGGGTTCGAGATGGTGGCCGCGGCGCAGAAAAACAATCGAATCGTGCAGATCGGCTCGCAGAGGCCCAGCGGAGTCGTGTTTGGTAAGGCTCACGAGCTGTACATGGGCGGAGCCATCGGCGACGTAAGCATGGTGGAGCTGACGCTGGGCCGCAACGATCCTACGGGAGCCTGGGAATACCCTCCGCCGCCCGATCTTTCGCCGCAGAATCTGGACTGGGATACGTGGCTGAATGATGCGCCGAAGATTGCTTTTAACGCCGAGCGCTTCGCTCGCTGGCGCTGCTGGAAGGAGTACGGGACCGGCGTCGGCGGAGATTTGATGGTCCACCTGATTACCGGGATGTTGTACACGCTGGGCTGGAATGAGGCGCCGCGCTCGGCGTCCGCGCTGGGAGGAATTGTGCGGTGGAAGGACGGGCGCAATATGCCGGACCTGCACGCTGTGCTGTTCGATTATCACGGCGTCCCTGTGTATGTCCGCTTGACGCTGGGGACCGAGACTGCTGAGATCACCCGGTTCATGGGTCCTAAAGGCGTGCTGACCGTGAGCGGCTCCGAGGTTCGGGTGTCGCCGCAATTGGGGATCGATATGCGTCCCAGCTATTATTCGAGCTCCTTTCCGCGCAAGATGCGTGCCGAGTATGTCGCGCAATGGCACCAGATCCACGATGCCGAGTTGCCTCATGGAGCCATCCCGGGCGACACCGTGTTTCGCAGCGACGGCGAAAGCGACGATGTGCGGCATCTGGGAAATTTTTTCCAATCAGTCAAATCGCGCAAACCCGTTTTGGAGGACGCCGTGTTCGGGAACCACGCGGCGTTGGCTTGTCATATGGCGAACGAGTCCTATTTCCGAAGGGGTCCTGTCACGTTCGACGCCGGGTCGCGCAGTATTAAAGGTTAAAACGGATCCGGAGTCATAATATCGATATGCTCCAGGACCTCCGCTACGCCCTTCGAGCTCTCCGCTCGACCCCAGGATTTGCCGCTGTCGCGATTCTGTCGCTAGCCCTCGGCATCGGCGCGAACACTGCGATCTTCAGCCTGATTAATTCGCTGATCCTGAAAACTCTGCCCGTCAGCCATCCGGAGGAGCTGCTCCAGGTGACGATGGGTAAGCAGCATTACTATACGAATCCCATCTGGGAACAGGTTCGCGATCGGCAGGACGTTTTCTCGGGAATCTTCGCATATGGAGGCGCTCGGTTTAACCTGTCCTCCGGAGGTGAAGCGCGATACACCGATGGTTATTACGTCTCCGGTCAGTTCTTCGAAACGCTGGGCTTGCATCCGGTGATCGGCCGCACCTTGTCGACGGCCGACGATAAGCGAGGCTGCGCGGGGACCGCTGTCCTGAGCTACGCTTTCTGGCAAAAGGAGTACGGCGGGCGATCCGACGTAATCGGCAAGTCGATCTCGCTCGACAACCACCCCTTCGAAATTGTGGGCGTGATTGAGCCCGGATTCACCGGTGTCGAAGTCGGCAGCGCTATGGATCTTTACGTTCCGCTTTGCAGCGAAAAAATCATCCGGGGCGAAAACAGTTTCCTAGATGAGCGCAGCGCCTGGTGGATGCAGATGATCGGCCGCCCGAAGCCCGGCATTTCCCCCGCACAGGTGACGGCACGCCTCAAAACGCTGGCGCCGGAAATTTATAAAGCTACGCTGCCGCCGAACTGGAAGGCGGAAGGTAAGGCACGTTATCTCAAGAACACTTTCGAGACTTTTCCCGTCGCCGCGGGCACTTCCGATCTACGCAATAATTATCAGCGCGCCCTTACCATTCTGATGGCCATCACCGGCTTGGTGCTGCTGATCGCCTGCGCCAATGTCGCCAATCTCCTGCTGGCGCGGAGCGCGGGCCGGCAGCGCGAAATCGCCATCCGGATGGCGCTCGGCCTGCGCCGCGGACGCCTGATGCGCCAATTGCTCACCGAAAGTCTGGTGCTCTCTCTCACCGGAGCCGCCGTCGGAATCCTGTTTGCGCGTTGGGGCGCAGAACTTCTCGTCCATTTCCTTTGTCGAACCAACAACCGTGTGTTCCTCGATCTCACCATCGATTCGCGCGTGCTGGCGTTCACGGCCGGGATCGCGATTGTGACGGGCCTTCTGTTCGGACTCGCGCCCGCGTGGAGGGGCACTCGCGTGGATCCGCAATCCGCCATGAAAGCCAACGCACGTGGCATCGTCTCATTGAATAAACCAGGCTCCAGATTTGGACTCGGTAATGCGCTGGTTGTCGCGCAGGTGGCTCTGTCGCTGTTACTGGTGGTCGGTGCAGGCCTGATGTTGACGACATTTTTCAAACTCGAAACCGTCAATCCCGGTTTCGAGCGCGAGCACATTCTTCTCGCCCAGGTCGACCTCCGCAACGGACACTATCCGCCGGCACGGGAAAGCGCGGTCTTTCAGGAAATGCTGGACCGTCTGCGCGTGCTTCCCGGAGTTCGCTCCGCCAGCGCTTCGGTGATGACGCCGATCAGCGGCTACGGCTGGGACCAGGATTTGCTGATCGAAGGGTACACCTCCAAATCCCGCGGGGACACCACCGTTTACTTTAACCGCGTGAGTGACCGGTTTTTCGAAACGCTGGGAACCGGCCTCTTGGCGGGCCGCGATTTCAACGTTCACGATACGCCCCATTCGTCCCAGGTTGCGATCGTGAATGAGACTCTGGCGAAGAAGTTTTTCGCCGGCCAAAACCCCCTCGGCAAGCGCTATCGCATGGAAGACGGCAACAAGCTGAGCGATCCCATCGAGATCGTCGGCATCGTGCAGGATGCGAAGTACGGCTCTCTACGCGCTGAAGTCCCTCCCACCGCGTACATCTCAGCGAGCCAGGGCGCCTTCGATTTTCAAACGGCGAACTTTGAGCTTCGCGTAGCCGACGGTGCACCCACCGTTCTGATCCCGGGAGTAAAATCCGCCATTGCCGAAATCAACCCTAACGTCTCCCTCCAATTCACGACGCTGGCTACGCAAGTTGACGAATCGCTCACTCGCGAACGCCTGCTGGCCACGCTTTCCGGATTCTTCGGAGCCCTCGCGCTGCTGCTCGCGACCATCGGGCTTTACGGCGTTATGTCTTATAACGTGGCACGAAGACGCAATGAAATCGGGATCCGCATGGCTCTGGGAGCGGAACAGCGACGCGTGCTCGGCATGGTGCTTCGGGAGGTGGCGCTGCTGATCGGCATCGGGCTCGCGATGGGCCTCGCCGCGTCGCTCGCCACTACCCGGATGCTGGAGAGCTTTCTCTACGGAATAAAATCTACCGATCCGGTGACACTTTTCGCCGCTGCGGCGGTACTAGCTCTCGTGGCCGCCATTGCGGGATATCTCCCAGCGCGCAGGGCATCGCGGGTGGATCCTATGGCGGCGCTTAGAGAGGAATGAAAGGAAGAGATCGACTCCCTGCGGTCGCGGCTCGGTAAGGTTGCTTATGCAAGACCTCCGCTATGCTCTTCGAGCGCTCCGCTCCACCCCCGGCTTCACGGCCGTCGCGATTCTTTCGCTTGCCCTGGGTATTGGAGCTAACACTGCTATTTTCAGCCTGATCGATTCGGTGCTGCTCAAGACTCTGCCCGTTCAGCATCCCGAGCAACTGCTGCAAATCGTAACCCCGTTCTATGAGGGCGCGCTCACCAATCCTATCTGGGAACAGCTTCGCGACCGCCAGGACGTTTTCTCGGGCATCTTTGCCTATAGCTTTACCCGTTACAATATCGCCTCCGGCGGGGAGGCGCGTTTTGTCGAGGGCAATAAAGTCAGCGGACAATTTTTCGACACCCTCGGCGTTCGCAGCATCCTGGGACGCACTTTTACCGCGCAGGACGACAAGCGGGGATGCGCGGGCACGGCGGTCCTCAGCTATGATTTCTGGCAGCGCGCTTACGGCGGGCGCGATGACATTCTGGGCAAGCCGGTTTCGCTCGACGGCCATCCTTTTGAGGTTGTCGGGATCACTCAGCCGGGATTTTCCGGCATCCAGGTCGGCCGCGGCGTCGACGTTTTCGTGCCTCTGTGCACGGACGCTATCGTGATGCCCGAAAATAATTCGCTCGACAAGCGTGGCGACTGGTATCTGAACGTCATCGCCCGGCCCAAGCCCGGTATTTCGCCTACCCAGGCAACGGCGCGCCTGAAAACATTGGCTCCTGAGATTTTTAAAGCCACTCTGCCTCCCAACCAGCCTCCCGACCGCAACGCTAAATTTCTGGCGAACACGTTTGAGACGAAGCCGGCCGGCTCGGGTCTTTCGAACCTGCGCTCGCAGTATCGCCTGGCGCTGCTGACGCTGATGGTGGTGGTCGGAGTGGTGCTGCTGATCGCCTGCGCCAACGTCGCCAATCTGCTGCTCGCACGCGGCGCGGCCCGCCAGAAGGAAATCGCGATCCGCCTGGCGCTCGGTTCTGGACGCGCGCGCTTGATCCGCCAGCTGCTCACCGAAAGCCTGGTGCTCTCGCTCGGCGGCGCGGCGCTTGGCGTGGTGTTCGCCCAATGGGGCACGCGGCTTCTGGTGAGCTACCTCACGACATCGCGCAGCTCCGTTTTTCTCGATCTCTCGATCGATGGCCGCATGCTGGCCTTCACGGCTGCGGTCGCGATACTCACCGGGCTGCTGTTCGGTCTCGCGCCCGCGTGGCGAGGGACACGCGTCGATCCGCAGACCGCGATGAAGGCAAACGCGCGCGGAGTGATCGAGGGGTCCAGGTTCGGCCTGGGCAAAGCGCTGGTGATGGCGCAGGTGGCTCTTTCGTTGATGTTAGTGGTGGGTGCCGGCCTGATGCTTTCGACGTTCTGGAAATTGAACTCGCTCGATACCGGGTTCGACCGCCGCAACGTTCTGCTGGTCCAGGTGGATATCCGCAACGCGAATTATCCGGAAGACCGCCGCGCATCCGCGTACCGTGAGATGCTGAACCGCGTCCGCGCGATTCCGGGAGTGCGCTCCGCCAGCATCTCCGGCATGACGCCGATCAGCCAGAGGAGCTGGACGGAATCCATTCTCATCGATGGCGACAGACCGGCGAACGTCGCGTTTAATTCGGTGAGTTCGGGCTATTTCGAAACCATGGGGACGCCGATGATTTTAGGGCGCGATTTCAATAAATACGACACGCCGCAGGCACCCTCCGTTGCCATCGTCAACGAGACGCTGGTCAAGAAATACTTCGGCAATGCGAATCCCATCGGCCGCACTTATCTCTGGAAGCCGGTCAGCGGCCCCATTGAGATCGTCGGCGTGGTGAAGGACGCGAAATATTACTCCTTGCGGGAGCCCGTTCCGCCCACCGTTTATCGAGCGGAGAGCCAGGAAAAGCCTCGTCTGTTCGCGGTGATCGAAATTCGCACCAACGCGAACCTGATTCCCGCCGTCAAATCGGCGATGGAAGAAATCAATCGCGATATTACGCTGCAATTCAACACCCTGTCCACGCAAGTGGGGGAATCGCTCACACGGGAAAAACTGCTGGCGACGCTTTCCGGATTTTTCGGCGCGCTGGCATTGGTGCTTGCGACGATCGGGCTTTATGGCGTCATGTCCTATAACGTAGCGCGCCGCCGCAACGAAATCGGCATCCGCATGGCGCTGGGAGCCGAGCAATCGAGGGTGCTGGGCATGGTGCTGCGCGAGGTCGCGACGCTAATTTTCGTTGGCCTAGCCGTGGGAATGGCGTTCACCTTGGCGACTACGCGTTTTGTTTCGAGCTTCCTTTATGATTTGACTCCCAATGATCCAAAGACCATCGGATCCGCGGTCATATTGCTGGCAGCGGTCGCGCTGATTGCCGGGTACCTGCCTGCCCGGCGGGCGGCGCGTCTGGAACCGATGACGGCGCTCAGGGAGGAGTGACGAGGCGCAACGAACTGATCGCTAACTGTGGTCGCGGCTCTGAAGGTGGCACAGACTTTAGTCTGTGGTTTCTGAAAATGCCAAAGCTTTCGTAAACCTCTCCACCATCCAGCGGATGCGGTCAACGAGCTCCGGCGGATTTATGATTTCGAAATCGTAGGCCACCAGCGCAATATAAACCGCCAGCGCATCGAGGGAGCCGGCGGCGGTTTGGAATACGCAGGCATGGTCGCCGTCCGCTTCGAGCAGGCCCGCTCCTGGAGGCAATCTCTCCCAAGCCGCTTCCACATTCACGTGGAAACGAATTTTGGCCGGATACACCGTAGGCGTGTAGACCACGCTGCGGGCCGCGAAAGCTGCGAATCCTCCATCGGGGGGTTGGCGCGGAGTGAAGCGCGCTCCGGTCGAGATTTTCGGCTCCATGCGATCGACGCGGAACGTTCTCCAGTCGTTGCGTTCCAGATCCCAGGCCGCTAAATACCAGCGGCGGCCGGTATGAACCAGGCGGTGAGGCTCCACTTCGCGCGCGCTCGTTATTTTTTCTTTGCTGCGATAAGTGAACTGAATTTTTTCGTAATCGCGGCAGGCGCCTGCCAGCAGAGAGAGGCGCTCCGCGTCGACCATGGGACCGGCGTTGGTCAGCGGAACGATAAACGAGTGCAACGCTGTGACTCGTTTTCGCAGACGGGCGGGCAGGACTTGCTGGAGCTTCGCAAGTGCGCGAACGGAGGCTTCCTCAATTCCGGAGACGGTGCCGCTGGCGGCCGTCCTTAAGCCGACGGCCACTGCAACCGCTTCTTCGTCGTCGAGCAGCAGGGGAGGGAGCGTCGCGCCCGCGCCCAACTGGTATCCTCCTTCGACTCCGCAGGTGGAGTTGACTGGATAACCGAGGCTGCGCAGTTTGTCGACGTCGCGGCGGAGCGTGCGGGACGTTATTTCCAAGCGGCGGGACAGATCCTCGCCCGACCAGTATCGCCGCGCCTGGAACATCGAGAGGAGGCGCAGGAGGCGGGCAGAAGTCTCCAACATATTTTTGAGTGTCGCACGGATTGCGGACTAAAGCTGTCCTCAATTGCTGGTAGTGTCTTTCTATGATCAGCCAAACACTTTTACCCGAATTTGATGAAGAGATGAAGAATACGCGCAAGATTCTGGAATGCGTGCCGGACGGCAAGTTCGGCTACAAACCGCATCCAAAGTCGATGGAGCTGGGACGTCTGGCGACTCACATCGCGGAACTCCCCTCATGGTCCACCATGACCCTGACGACGGAGGTGCTTGAGATGGGTCCGGACTTCAAGCCGACGATCGCCGGGACGCAAGCGGAGTTGCTCGAGATCTTCGATAAAGGCGTTGCTGAGGCGCGCGAGAAGATCACGGCGGCCACCGATGCCGACTGGCAGGTCACCTGGACCTTTAAATATGACGGGAAAACCGTGATGTCCATGCCTCGCGCGGCGGTGGTGCGCAGCGTAGTGATGAATCATTTGATCCACCATCGCGCGCAGTTGGGTGTTTATCTGCGGCTGAACGAAGTCGCGATTCCGGGAATGTACGGGCCGTCGGCGGATGAAATGAAGTTCTGGGAGGCCGGCAAGTCGTAACATATAAACATGTCCGAACTGAGGTGGCATCCGCTGCTGGAGCAGTGGGTGGTGGTGACGGCGAATCGTCAGGACCGTCCGCAAATGCCCGTCCGCTGGTGCCCCTTCTGCGCGCTGCCGCCTTACGACGTTTATCTGTATCCTAATGATTTTCCGGCATTTGAGGGTTACTGCGACGTCGTTTTGTATAGCCATGAGCATGATAAGCTGCCGTCGCAGCTTCCGGTGGAGCAGTGGGAAAAAATTGTCGAGTTGTGGACCAGGCGAACAGCGGAACTCGAAGCGGACGCCACTGTTAAGCACATCATGATCTTTGAAAACACGGGGGCGGCCGTGGGTGTGACCATGCCGCATCCGCATGGGCAGATCTATGCGTTTCCGTTCGTGCCGCCCCGTATCGAGAAAGAACTGGCATCGGTCGCCGCGTCGGAGGAGTGTTTATACTGCATTATTCGCGCTAAAGAGGTGGAAAACGACGTCAGAATGGTGATCAAGAGCAGGTACTTTGATGCTTTCTGTCCTTATTTTGCCCGGTTTCCGTATGAGACTTGCATCTACGCCAAGCGGCATGTCGGCAGTCTGACTGGTTTGACTCCTGAAGAAAAGGCTGACTTTGCCGGGATTCTGAGCCAGATGCGTAAGAAGTACGACGCTTTGTTCGGATTCCCGATGCCTTTGATGATGGTGTTGCATCAGAATGTCCATTTTTACGTCGAGTTTCTGCCCTTACAGCGTTCTAAGACCAAGTTAAAGTACCTGGCAGCGGTGGAGACTTCGATGGGGACTTTTCTGGAGGACGTGGTTCCGGAAGACGCGGCGGCTCAGCTTAGGGGCGTGTAATGTCATATTTTACCGCCCGGTCCTCGCACTGACGTGACGGGGTTATAGCCCCTGGCGTGAGCCTGGGTTAGCCGGTAACAGCAGCGGTGGAGACTTCGATCGGGACTTTTCTAGAAGACGGGATCTAGGGGCGTGTAGTGTCCTATTTTACCGCCCGATCCCCCGCACTAACGTGACGGGGTTATAGTCCCTGGCGTGAGCCTGGGGATTAGCCGGTAAGAAACTTGTTGCGGATTAGCAAATCGCGGGCGATGGCTTCGTTTTCGGGACCCACATAAAAGAAGGCGCCGGTGCGCTCGGCTCTAAAGATGATACCGCCCGTGTAGGTGTCGGGCTCGACTATGTATTCGAGCCCGGCATCGGTGAACACCTTTTCGATTGCCAGTGCTTCTTTCAGGCGCTTGGCGATATATACCAGGACAAACTCGTCTTCCATTTCAGGCGGTTACGCGCGCGGCGAACGCTTCGTAAACCTCCGGACCCAGGTACTTGGCGTACGCTTCGGCGACGGTTTCGAGGTTCCTCCAGGCGTTGGGATCTTTATATGCGGCGCGCACTTCGTTCACGATAGGTTTCATGCGCAGCCAGAATAGGAGGAGCTCGCGGTTGCTTTGGAAGAAGAGCTCCTCGTTCAAGACTCCGGCGGTGACGAAGCTCGCGACCATGTCCCAATAGGAAATGGCCTGGCGGAATTGGGCGTTGGCATCGGAACCGGGAGCCGCCAGTTTGTTCACATCTTCCATATTTTTCGGTTTGAAGTTGGTCACGAACCAGGCGCGGGCGGTCCTTAGCTTTTCCTCGCGCCGCATGTCGTAGAGGCGCAGTATCAGGTTCACATCGTCGTAGGTTGCTTTGGCCATATGGTTTTCAGCGTATCAAGAAGCGACACTGAGAATTCTAGACGCGTTCCTGCACCACTACAATCATGCAACCTGCGCTGAGTGCGGATGAATCGCTGCATTGGCTGGCTTTACGGATGGCGGCGGGGGTGGGGACTCGCAAGGCCGGGCGCCTGGTGGAAATCTTCAGAACCCCGCAGGCGATTTTTCGGGCTTCGCGGTCGGAGTTGGAGGCGGCGGGGTTGTCGGCTGCGGTTGCCCAGAGTATCGCCAGCGGATGCGCGTTTGAAGATGCGGCGGAACAGCACCAGAAGGTCGAGAGGATGGGGGTGGAACTGGTGCCGATCAACGATCCTCGGTATCCGGTGCGGCTGCGGGAGATTTTCGATCCTCCTCCCTTGCTGTATGCGCGGGGTCGGGTGGAATTGCTGGGGAATTTGATGCTGGGGGTGGTGGGGACCAGGCGGCCCACGGCTTACGGGATGCAAGTGGCGGGGCGGCTCGCTAAAGATCTGAGCGAGGCGGGGTTAACCATCGCGAGCGGCATGGCTCGGGGAATCGATACGGCGGCGCATCGGGCGGTTTTGGAGTCTGGGGGAGATACGATCGCGGTGTTCGGGTGCGGTGTCGACGAGGTTTATCCGGCGGAGAATCGCAAGCTTTCCGAGACCCTGGCTGTGAAGGGTTTGGTGCTTTCCGAGTTTCCGATGGGTGCGCCGCCTTATCCGCAGAATTTTCCGGTTCGGAACCGGATTATCAGCGGGATGAGCGTGGGGGTGCTGGTGGTCGAGGGAGGCGAGTATTCGGGGTCGACGATCACGGCGAAGCTGGCTTCCGAGCAGAATCGGGAGATGTTCGCGGTGCCGGGAAACGTGACCAGCAAGATGAGCTGGGGGCCGAATCTGCTGATCAAACAGGGGGCGAAACTGGTCCAGGAATGGAACGACGTGGTGACGGAGTTGAAGCCGGAGGATCGCCGGCGGCTGGTGGAGGGGTGTCGTAACCGATTGAATTTAGAGGATAAAAACGTTGATGAGTCTCCAGGACCGGCTGTTGCATCTGAGATAAACGTCAACGCTCGGGCGATTTTGAAGGCCCTGAAACATGATGCGCCGGTGGCCCTCGATTTTCTGATCGATTCGCTTGAGGGGGTGGATACTTCGGACATCATTGCGACACTGTTCGAGCTCGAATTGGGGGGCATGGTGCGCCAGTTGCCGGGTAAGAGCTATATTAAGGTTTGGGGGGAGTGACTGCTTCCCCAGTCGATGGCAGCGCATGGCGCCGCGCCACAAACAAGCAACAACAAGAGGGTGTGGTAAGATTTCGGTTGTTTCCCCCTAATAACCCAGAAAGCTAATTGTAATTCTATGGAAAAGAGTCTCGTCATCGTCGAATCGCCGGCGAAGGCGAAAACGATCGGTAAGTATCTCGGCAAGCAGTTCGTAGTGAAAGCCTCGCTCGGACATGTGAAGGATCTGCCGAAAAAGAATCTGTCGGTGGACGTCGACAACGACTTCAAGCCGGTCTATGAGGTCATTGAAGGCAAGAAGAAGCTGATTGGAGAGCTCAGGACGGCGGCGAAGGGCGTGGATAACGTCTATCTGGCGGCCGATCCGGACCGCGAGGGAGAGGCGATTTGTTTCCACTTGCAGGAGGAGCTGCAAAAGAAGGACGGTCCTAAATTCTTCCGGGTGATGTTTAACGAGATCACCAAGAACGCGATTCAGAAGGCGTTTGAGAAGCCCCTCTCGGTGAACTTGCATCTGGTGGACGCGCAGCAGGCGCGGCGCATCCTCGACCGGCTGGTAGGTTATAAAATTTCGCCTCTGTTATGGGATAAAGTGCGGAGGGGCTTGTCGGCGGGGCGCGTGCAAACGGTCGCTCTGCGGCTGATTGTGGACCGGGAGCGCGAGATTCGCGCGTTTCAGAAGCGCGAATACTGGACCATCGACGTTAATCTGACGGCGAAGAAGCCTCCTACGCTTTCGGCACACCTGGCCAAGCGCGATGGAGAAAACATTGAGATCGCGGATGAGGCCGGCGCGAAGTCGATTGTCGATAATTTGGATGGCGCGGCTTATGTCGTCAAATCCGTGGTCAATAAGGAGAAGCGGCGGCACCCGGTGCCTCCGTTTATCACTTCGACTTTGCAGCAGGAGGCGGCGCGGAAGCTGCGGTTCAGCGTCAAGCGCACGATGATGCTGGCGCAGAGGCTGTATGAGGGCGTGGAACTGGGCGGAGAAGAAGGCTCGGTTGGCTTGATCAGCTACATGCGTACCGATTCCGTGCGCGTTTCAAACGAGGCGGTCGATGAAGTGCGGGAGATGATCGGCAAGGATTACGGCGCGGATTATCTGCCGGAGAAGCCGAACGTTTATAAAGGCAAAAAGGACGCGCAGGATGCGCACGAAGCAGTTCGCCCCACTTCCTCATTGCGGACCCCGGAGAGCCTGGCGAAGGTTCTGGACGAGGATTTGCTGAAGCTGTACGGGCTGATCTGGAAGCGATTTGTGGCGTCGCAAATGACGCCGGCGATCTTCGACCAGACGACGATCGATGTGGAGGCGACCGGCAAGGACAAGGCGGCCTACCTGTTCCGGGCGACCGGGAGCGTCGAAAAGTTCAAAGGGTTCCTCACGGTTTACGTGGAAGGAAAAGACGCCAAGGACGAGGACGATGCGGAAGAGAAGCAGAAGCTGCCGGTGGTCACGGCGGGCGAGACTCTGAAGTTCAAGTCGATCGATCCGGAGCAGCATTTTACGGAGCCTCCGCCGCGGTTTACGGAAGCGACGCTCGTGAAGGAGCTGGAGTCGGACGGGGTGGGACGGCCTTCGACCTACGCATCGATCCTGTCTACGATCCAGGAGCGCGAGTACGTCCGCAAAGACGGAGGCAAGTTCGCGCCGACCGAATTGGGGGAGGTGGTGACGGACCTATTGCTCGAGAGCTTCAGCGATCTGTTCGATGTGACGTATACCGCGCGTTTAGAAGCCGAGCTGGACGAGATCGAAGACGGCAAGATCGACTGGCGTGTGGCGATGAGCGAGTTTTACGAGCGGTTCACCAAGGACCTGGATCACGCGGCGCTGCACATGACCGACATCAAGAGGATGGAGGAGCCGACCGACCAGATCTGCGAAAAGTGCGGCAAACCGATGGTGATCAAGTGGGGGCGGCACGGGAAGTTTATCGCCTGCACGGGATATCCGGAGTGCACCAATACGCGGGAGCTTCCGGCGGCTGAATCGGGCGAAGTATCGGAGCAGGACGAAGCGGAGATGTGCGACAACTGCGGGCGTCCGATGGTGCTCAAAAAGGGGCGATTCGGGCAGTTTCTGGCTTGCAGCGGATATCCGGAGTGTAAGACCACCAAGCAGTTGGGCGCGGCGCAGCAGCAGAAGGACGTGCCGCTCGAAGAAAAGTGCCCGAACTGCGGGAATCATCTGATCAAGAAATTCGGTCGCTACGGCGAGTTCGTGGCATGCAGCAACTATCCGACCTGCAAATTCGTGAAGCAGAAGACGATCGGCGTGAAGTGTCCGAATTGCAGCGAGGGTGAGGTGGTGGAGCGGCGTTCGAAGCGCGGGAAGACTTTTTATGGGTGCAACCGGTACCCGGACTGCGATTTCGTGGCGTGGGGCAAGCCGATTGCGGAGAAGTGTCCGCAATGTGGCGGCAGCTATATGATCGAGAAGTATCTGAAGGCCGGTGCGTTCGCGCAATGCCCGAATGACGAGTGCAAGTTCAAGAAGCCTCTCGAGGTGGCGGCTCCGGTCGAGGCCACGGTTTAATGGCGGCGGAGGCTCCCTCAAAACCCGATTACGGGTTAGACGCGCCGCTGCTGGTCAAGAGGATGTTCACGCGCGCGGCGTGGACCACTGCGATCGGAGTCGCGGTATTTCTGATCAACAGAAATGAGTATCCAAGTACGGCGGTAACGCTGCTGGTGGTGTTTTGCCTGATTGGCGCGGGATTTCTGGCGGTGGGCGGGTGGATGATCTGGTCGAGCCGCACGGGGAAATTACAGCTTCGCGACCAGCTGCTGGATTCTCTCGAATTGAAAGGCGAGGAAAAAGTTCTGGACGCGGGGTGCGGTCGCGGGTTGATGACCATCGGGGCCGCGAAGCGCCTGAAAATGGCGAAGGCCACGGGCGTCGACGTGTGGGATCCGGCCGTGCTGTCGGGCAATTCGTCGGATGCGGCCAAGGCCAACGCGAAAATGGAAGGCGTCGCGGACAAGGTGCGGTTTGAGACCGGCGATATTCGCAAGCTGGTGTATCCGGAGAAGAGTTACGACGTGGCGATGTCCTTCTTGGTGATCCATAATTTTCGGGATCTAGAGGATCGGAAGAAGATTGTGCGTGAGATGTGGAGGGTGCTCAAACCGGGCGGCCGTCTGTTGATTTTGGATGTTCTACACGTGGGCGAGTATGAATCGGTGCTGCGCGAGGCGGGAGCACAGGATGTGCAGGTGTCGTCGCACGGATTTCTGTGGTGCCTCCCTACCAGGAGCGTGAGGGCGGCGAAAGTTTGATGGGTCGTTGGGTACTGTTTTTGGCGGCGGCAGGGCTGGCAGTGGCGCAGGTCCGGACCGTTCCTTTGTTTACAATCGAGAAGAGCTCGAACGCGAACCGGGTGCAGTACGAGGCTCGGCTGACGGCCGATGGGCATATCGATCCCCATCAACCGGTGGTGGCGTATTGGATCATGGCGGCCGAGAACGGGCGGCGGCAGGAATTGAATCTTCTGGAGCGGGCCAAGGCGTACGGGTTTACGCTGCGGCAGGAGGGGCTGGATTCCTACAGGCTGTGGGTGGTAAGCCATCCTAATAAAGAGATTCACGTGTTTCGCGATGGGGCGACGGTGCGCGCCGAGGCGGTGATCGGCGGGCGAGTGTCGTGGGTCGAGAAAATTTTCATCCAGATGCGGAAGACTCTGGTGTTGAGTTTTCCGGAGTTCGGAGAGATGGTGGGCGTGGATAAAGAGACTGGCGAGAAGAGAGTGGAGAAGGTTTATCGGACGGAGTAGAGGCATGGTGGAGGGATGACGTATCGAGTGGCGCCACTCAAGTCGGAAGAAGGGTTCAGCGTATCCGCGCCGGGTTTGCCGGGGTGTTTGTCGCAGGGGCGAACGAAGGAAGAGGCTCTGGAAAATATCCGATCGGCGATTCAGGAGTATTTAGAAGTTCGCGATGAGATTTTCTCTGAGCTCGGCGTCCAGCTTGAAGAAGTGACCGTCTGATTCCGTGGGTAAGCTTGCCGGGTCCGCTTCTGAAAGCCATTCGCGCATTTGAGAAGGCTGAATTTAAAATCGTGCGGCAAGAGCAAGCACGTAGTCATGTCGGATGGCGTACGAATTCTTACGATTCCGAGAGAAAATCCGGTCAACGCGTACACCATGGGTGAGGCGATTCAGATGGCGGGGCTGACCATCGATGAGCTTCGACGATTACTTTGACGTCATGTGAGATGATGCTAGCAAATGGCTTCCGGCAAGGGAGTTGTGAGCAAGTCGAGCGCACATTCGGTGGAGGAGACGATCGATCGCCTCGAAGCGGTGCTGCGCGAGAAAAAGATTCACATTTTTGCGCGCATCGACCAGCGGGCGGCGGCGGAAGGCGTCGGACTCAAAATGGCGGCGATGGAGCTTCTAATTTTTGGGAATCCGAAAGCGGGCACGCCGCTGATCATCGCCGAGCCGACCATCGGGATCGATCTTCCATTAAAAGCGCTGGCTTGGGAGGATCGCGAAGGCAACGTTTGGCTGAGCTACAACGCGCCGGAGTATTTGGAAGAGCGTTTTCAAATGGACTTGAAGCCGCTGAGCGGGATTACCGGGCTGATCGAGCAGGCGCTAAGCTAGCGAGGTGTCCCGGCGATTTCGACCCCGGCCCTACGTCGACACGAATGTCAACGCGGCACGCGTGGTCGCGTGCGCCACAAGCTGTCGGGAGATAAAGGAATAACCGGACGGTTTGCTAGCCCAATAGGAAGCGCGCGATCTGCATCGGCTTGGCGGATTCTAGAACGCACGTGCGCATGCCTTCGCGGCCTTCTACTCGCACGGATCCGGATTGTTCGCTGACCCGATAGGCTGTTTTCGCGCCGTGGTGCCACGTGAGGGAATCGAGAGGCCAATCGGAATCGGCGATCATGTGGATCGCGCCTTCCTGGCCGATTAGGATGGTCATGTTGGAGCAAGATCCGGCGGATTCGGCGGCTTCGAGGATGTTCGTCGCTTGCTCTGCGAATCTGCTCACGAAAATCTTATCGGAGCGGCGGCGATCAATAATAGGTGCGGCCCAGCCATTCGGCTACCAGGGCAGGTTTTTCGCGGCCTTCGACTTCGACGGTAGAGAGCCACGTCATTTCGACACCTCCGGCGATTTCTTTAATCGATTGCAGAACAAATTTTCCGCGAATTCTGGCGCCGGAAGGGACGGCTCCGGTGAAGCGCAGGCGGTTGAAGCCGTAGTTGATGCGCAATTTGAAATCGCCTTCGATCACCACGGCTTCATTGATGAGTTCGGAGAGTAGAGAGACAGTCAGGAATCCGTGGGCGATAGTCGTGCCGTAGGGCGATTCGCGCGCGGCTCGAACAGGGTCGACATGAATCCACTGATGGTCGCCGGTTGCATCGGCGAACTGGTCGATCTGCTGTTGCGTAATTACCCGCCATTCGCTGACGCCGATTTCCTGGCCGACCTTCTCACGCAGATGGTCGAGCGTCATTTGCCGTCGACCGAGAAGGCCAGCAGAACGTTGCCGGCAGCGCCGCCCCACATCCCGTAGCCCGAAGGGGTGAACAGCATGCCGTTCGCGACCACAGGCCCCGGCGCGTCGAAGGAGCCTCCTTTAGCGGGGACGCCGTTGACGGTCTCGAAGGGATGAATCGCGTCGTAATCCCAGACGATATCGCCGGTTTTTGAATCGTAGGCGCGGAAATGTCCATCGACGCCGCCCGCGAAAACGATGCCGGGAATAACGGAGATCGCGGCGGACATCGCGGTTTGGCGACCACCGGTCGCGGGAGTGAGTTTCGACCATAGCACGTCGCCGGTTTTCAAATTGACGGCGGCGACCAGGCCGGGTCCTTTTCCACGATCCGAAATTGCAGCATAGGCTGCGATGTCGTCGGCTGCGTGGCCCCACTCGATGCCGCCCAACGCTCCGCCTTTGCCCACGCGCGCCTGCCAGACGACCTTTCCTTTATCGTCGGGATCGAGAGCCCAGAGGATGCCGGACTTTTGTCCGATGACCAGAAGCTGCTTGCCTCCGCCGATGGAACGCAGCGCGGGCGACGTGCCGAAATCGTAATCGGGGCCGCGGGTTTCGGGGCAATTCGCCTTGCCGGCGGCGGACTGTCCGCAGGCCATGGTGAAATTATCCTTGGCCAGCACCTGGCTGGACCAGACCAGCTTGCCGGTATCGAGATCGAAGGCGAGAACGGCGTCGCTCGTGTTGATGTCGACGTCGGTGTAGGAATCGCCCGTCGAGGCGTACACTAATTTTCGTTTCGGATCGATGGTGGGCGACGACCAGACGGCCGCGCCCGCGGGTCCCCAGAGTTGCGCGGAGCTGGTGCTGGTCCGATACGCCTTGGGAGGATCGACGACGGTGAAGGATTTCCAGATTACTTTGCCCGTTTCCCCATCGAGCGCGGAGACGCTGCCGCGGAACTTGCAGCACTCATATGACGGACCCATGGCGGAGGCTTCTTCGATCGAGGACAT
This sequence comes from Bryobacterales bacterium, assembly GCA_963698105.1. GTDB lineage: Bacteria > Acidobacteriota > Terriglobia > Bryobacterales > Bryobacteraceae > Palsa-187. Next base: position 231,836 of record CAVOPN010000008.1, on the reverse strand, counting down.
GGGAACGTAGAGGCGTCCATCGTAAAACGTCGGCGCGCCGACGATGCGGGCGACAGGATGGTCATCGAGTTTCACTTTCCAAAGAGGCTTCCCGGTCTCGGCGTCGACAGCGTGCGCGGTGGCTTTGATGTCGCCGAAATAGGCTATGAAACGCCCCCCGATTTTCCCGATGACCGGCGCTGTACGGATGGTCGCGCCGGTTTTATAGGTCCAGTAAACGCAGCCTGTGGAAGCGTCGAGAGAATAAAGAGTGCCGCTGACGCTGCCTACGAAGACGCGTCCTCCGACAACGGTTGGCTGGCTCTGAACGGAAGTATCGCCCGGGAATCCGAAGGCCCATTTCACTTTGAGTTTCGGAACGTCGGAGGCGGACAAGCCGGGATTGGGCTGATAGCGCGAGTTGCCCAGGTCCTGACCCCAACCGTTCCAATCGGTGGAGGCGATGGTCATGGGTTTCGCGGGAGCGGTGCATTGGCCGGCCATGGCTCCCGCGGCGGCGGTCGAGAATTCCTTGGCAGTGATGAATTTCGCGATGGCTCGGCCCTCTTCTTCGCTCAGGCCGGCGGCTTGCGGGACCATGACGCCTTCAAACATCGCCTTGACCACTGCTTCAGGCGTTTTTGAAACCAGATCGTCGTGCGAAGGCATGTGCAACTGCGGCTTCCCGTCGTGGCAAATCCCGCAGCGGGATTTGTACAGCGCGGCGCCATCGGGAGCTGCGGCGAAGCAGAGGGAGAACGCGGACCAAGCGATCAGGATTCGGCGACTGAGCATAATCTGGGGTCAATGTAGCACATAATTATCAATTGGACTGACGATGCCAGATACGCCTAAGTTCGCACATTTTCGCTGCCCTGGGTGCTCGGGCGAATTGGATTTTGATCCGCAGACGGGGATGATGAAGTGCCAAAGCTGCGGGAATACGGTGGCGATTGCCGCGCCGACCACGGGAGTCGAGTGGCATCCTTTGGAAGATGCGCTGCAGCATGTGACGCCGTTGAGCGCGGAGGCGCTCGAAGTGAATTGCGACGGGTGCGGCAGCGCCGTGGTGTTCGAGCCACCGGAGGTCGCGGGTGCGTGCTCGTTTTGCGGAGCAATGATCGTCGCCGAGCCCAGGGCGGCTGATCCGATGATTGCGCCCGATGCCGTGCTGCCCGTGAAGGTTACCAAGGACGCGGCGCAAAAAGAGGTCCGAGAATGGATCTCGACGCGCTGGTTTGCTCCGAATGCGCTCCAGAAGATGGCGCAGCAGGAGGGAATCGCGGGCGTCTATCTTCCGTTCTGGACTTATGCGGCCGACACCCAGAGTCAATATCGGGGAGAGCGTGGCGTGCATTATTTCGAGACGGAATATTTCACCACGACCGATAGCGAGGGACGCCAGGTGCAGGCGTCGAGGCAGGTGATGCGGACGGCGTGGTCTCCGGCTGCGGGCCAGGTAGCAAGGCGGTTCGATGACGTGCTGGTTCCGGCCACCAAATCGGTGAATGAAGTCCGGTTGAATGCTCTTGAGCCGTGGGATTTGCCGCAGCTATGCGCTTACGATCCGGAATATCTGGCTGGATTCAAGGCGCAGCGTTATCAGGTTGATTTGCCGTCGGGATTCGAGAAAGCGAAGCACGTGATGGAGGGCGTCATCACCCAGGATATCCGGAGGGACATTGGGGGGGATGAGCAGAGGATTGAGCAGGTGAATACGGCTACGTCGAATGAAACGTTCCGTCATCTGCTGCTGCCGGTATGGATCGGCGCGTATCGGTTTCAGGGGAAGGTTTTTCAGGTGGTGGTGAATGCGCGGACGGGAGAGGTTCAAGGGGAGCGTCCGTACAGCGCGATGAAGATTACACTGCTGGTCTTGGGGATTTTGATCCTAATTTTGATTTTGTTTGTAGTGGGGCAGAGGTGAGGGGCTCACAGGCTAAAGCCTGTGCCACCTCACTTGGTAGCACAGACTTTAGTCTATGTTGACAGAGTAGAATAGACAAGGCATGTTTCACGCACGCACCGGCGCGTTATTGTTGTTTTTGTCCATTACCGCTTCCGGGCAGCCGGAAATTGCTTCTCGCGATACTCCTTCCACGTTCAGCTCCAAAGTAAACCTGGTGATGGTTCCGGTGGTGGTTCGCGATGGTCGAGGCCATGCGATCGGGACGCTAAAGAAAGAGGATTTTCAGCTTTTCGACAAGGGCAAGCCGCAGGTTATTTCGAAGTTTACGATCGAAAAGGCGGATGGACGCGCGGTAGCGGTAACCGCGGAGCCGGACTTGGACGAGAAGAAGCCGGTGGAAGGATTGGTGCTCGCGAACCGCTTTGTCGCCTATGTTTTCGACGACATGCATACCAGCTTCGGGGATCTGGCGCAGGCGCGGGCCGCGGCGGTGAAGCATCTGGCGGAGACGCTAAAGGGCGCCGACCGGGCGGCGGTTTATACCACCTCCGGGCAGACCGCGCTCGATTTCACCGACGACCGCGACAAGCTTCAGGAGACGATGAACAAGATTATTCCGCGGTCGCGGCTGACTACGGGACTCGCGCAGTGTCCGGATATTTCGCCTTATATGGCGGACTTGATTCAGAACAAGAATGATCCGACGGCGCTGGCCGCGGCTGCCAGGGAAGCGGTGGCCTGCGGCGCGGCCAGCACCACGAGCATGGGTGCTTCGCTTGCGCAAGGGATGGCGAGCCAGGTGTTGGGGGTGGCCGAGGCGGATACGCAGGTTACACTCGCAACCATGAAAGCGGCAGTGCAAAGGATGGCCGCGATGCCCGGCCAGCGCACCGTGGTGCTGGTATCGTCGGGATTTTTGGTGACCATCAACTACCGGCAGCAGGAAGTGGAGCTGATCGACCGAGCGATTCGCGCCAATGTAACCATCAGTACACTCGACGCGCGGGGACTCTACGTCATCGTGCCGGGCGGCGATGCCAGCCAGCCTTCGACCAGCGTTGTCGGAGCGGCGAATCGGGCCCGTTATCAATCCGAGGCCGCGCTCGCCGAGGGCGAGGTGCTGGGCGAGCTGGCCGACGGCACCGGCGGAACGTTTTTTCACAACAACAATGACTTGACGGAAGGATTCCGGCAGACGGGAGCCACGCCGGAGTTCATGTACATTCTGGGATTCTCGCCGCAGAATCTGAAGTTCGACGGAACTTATCATTCGTTGAAGGTGACGGCGAAGGAGACGAAAGGAGTTTCCTTGCAGGCGCGCCATGGATATTACGCGCCCAGACACGCGAGCGATCCGGCCGAGGATGCGAAAGAAGAGATTCGCGTGGCTCTGTTTTCGCGCGAGGAAATGTCGGATATTCCTGTCGAGCTGCATACCCAGTTTTTCAAGCCTACGGATTCCAATGCGAAGCTCGCCGTGCTCGCCCACGTAGACCTGCGGCATCTGCATTTCAAGAAAGTCGACGGCCGGAATCGCAACGTGCTGAGCATCGTTTCCGCGGTGTTCGACCGCAACGGGGTGCTGGTGGGCGCGATTCAGAAAGACGTGGAAATGCGGTTGAAGGATGCAACCTTCAGTGCGAGAATTGCGAACGGGGTCGCGATGAAGACCAGCTTCGACGTGGCGCCGGGCAGCTATGTGGTCCGGTTGGTGGTTCGGGATAGTGAAGGGCAGACCATGGCGGCGCGAAACGGCGTTGTCGAGATTCCTTAGGGAGGGATCGCATATGAAGATTTTGAGCGGCATTTTTTTATTGGCTGCGTTCGGCATCGCGCAACAAACCACTCCTTTGCCTGCCGACCCGAATAATGTGCTGAAGGTGGAAACCAACGTCGTGCTGGTGGACGCGGTGGTGACCGATAAGAAGGGCAATTATGTCCGCGACCTGAAGCAGAAGGATTTCAAGGTCTGGGAAGACAACAAGGAACAGCAGATCAAGAGTTTTTCCTTCGAAGCCGACCCCGCGTCGCCTTTGAATAATCAGCCGCGGTACCTCGTGCTTTTCTTCGACAACTCCACCATGAATTTCGGCGAGCAGGCGCAGGCGCGCAAAGCGGCGGCGAGTTTCATCGACGGCAATGCCGGGCCGAACCGTCAGATGGCGATCGTCAACTACAGCGGATCCTTGCAGATCGCGCAGAATTTCACCAGCGATGTGGAGCGGCTGAAAGCGATTGTGGAAGGAACCAAAATTGCCGCCGGTCCGTCGCCCAACGACAGGAGCGGCGGGAGCCTGGGCCGCGCTGCCGCGAATTTCGGCGCCCGCAACGTGGTGCTGGCGATTCGCGATCTCGCGAAGAATCTATCGACCATTCCGGGCCGCAAGTCCCTGGTGCTGCTGACCGCCGGATTCCGGGTGAGCCAGGAGCTGCTCACCGACGTAACCGCGACCATCGACGTCTGCAACCGGTCCAACGTGGCAATCTATCCGATCGATGTGCGCGGCTTGGTAGCGGGCCAGGCGTCGCTTCAGCCGATACCGATGAACCCGTCGGCTTTTAGAAATGTATCCTATAGCCCGCAGGGTCGCGGAGGGGGCACCACCGGCGGAGGCTCGACTGGAGGCAGCACGGGTGGAAGCGCCGGCGGCGGACGTGGAGCTCCTTCTTCGCCGGGCGCAGGCAGCGGATCGAGCGGTGGCCGCAGCGGTTCGGGTGCGCGCCCGACTGGGAATACCGGAGTGAATTCGGGAAGAACCGGCACCACGGGCGTCACGCCAGTCCCGCCGACAACAGCGGCGCGCATGATCATGCCGAAAATTCCCGAGAGTGCCACGACCAATCAGCAGGTGATGTATATGCTGGCCGACGGCACCGGCGGATTCGTGATCGTGAACACCAACGACCTGCTGGGCGGGATGCAGAAAATCGCCAAGGAGATGAACGAGTTTTATCTGCTCGGCTACACCCCTCCGACGCTTGAAGAGGGCAAGGAGATGTGCCATACGATTCGCGTGAAGGTGGATAAAGGCGGCAATACGGTTCGCGCGCGCACCGGCTATTGCAACGCCAAGCCGAAGGACGTGCTGGCGCAAACGCCCACCGAAAAAACGCTGGAGGCGCAGGCTGCCGCGGCCCAGGCGGGAAATATCAAGGCATCCATGCAGGCTCCGTATTTTTTCACCGCGCCGAACGTGGCGCGGGTCAACGTGGCAATGGATATTCCCGCGCAATCGATCAAGTTCGCCAAGGATAAAGGCAAATACCATGCGACGCTCAACGTGCTGGGCATCGCGTCGAAGGCCGAGGGTGCGGTGGGCGCGCGCTTCAGCGATGTGGCCAAGATCGACCTCGAAAATGAGAAAGAGGTCGAGGCATTTCAACAGGGCCTGTATCACTACGAAAATCAGTTCGACGTCGCCTCCGGGCAGTACAATCTGAAAGTGGTGTTCAGCACCGGCGGCGACAATTTCGGCAAGCTGGAGCTGCCTCTGGCGATCGATTCCTACGACGCGAAGAAGTTCGGCATCAGCGGGATCGCGCTGAGCAGGCTTTTCCGCAAGACGGCCGAGGTCGACCAAGGCCTGGAGGTCGCTCTGCTCGAAGACCGGACGCCTTTAATCGCGCAGGGATTTCAGGTGACGCCGTCAGGGTCGGCGACATTCAAGAAGACCGATCATGCGGCAATGTATTTCGAGATTTATGAGCCCGCGCTGCTGGCCGAGCAGCCGCCGAAGGACACTGCGGTGGGTTTGCAGATTCGCGTGTTCGACGATAAGGGAGCCGTGAAGTTCGATTCGGGCGGCTTTCGCATCCCGGTTCCGGAGAAGGGCGGCAATCCGGCGATTCCGTGGGCGGCGCAAGTTCCAGTAGCGAATCTCGAGCCTGGATCGTATAAAGTAAGCATCGTCGCGGTGGATAATGCCAACAGCAAGGCCGAGCGAACGGCCAGTTTCGAGGTTCAATAAAGCCGGCGCCCGATGCCCGTCTACGCGTATGCGCTGATTATGGGCGGAACGGTTCTGTGGTTTATTCCATTCGTCCCAAGATTCAACTTCAAGGCCGCTAAGACGACGGATCGGCGCGCCCGTTGGGGCATTCTCCTCGAACTGATTGCCTTCGCGCTGCCATGGCAGGGCAGCTTCTGGACGCGCTCGCCCCAGCCGTGGCAGGTTGCCGTATCGCTCGTTTTCCTGGCACTGGCAAATCTGCTGTCGTGGTCCGCCACAGCTGCTCTGGGTCCACAACTGCGGCTGGATGCCGCGGTGGGCGCTGATCATGAACTGATCCGCACCGGCCCTTACAGCTTGGTGCGGCATCCCATTTATACATCGATGTTATGCGTGATTCTGGGGACCGGTACGCTCACCGCGCCGCTCCGCCTGCTACTGCTGGCGATTGTCGTATTCATCATCGGTACTGAAATCAGAGTCCGGGTCGAGGAACAACTCCTGGCGTCGCAGTTCAGCGAAACGTTCCAGAATTATCGACGCGTGACGTCTCGCTATATCCCATACCTCTGGTGATCCGCGAGTGGAAATTCTCACCACACTACCGTTGACCCACCGGAAGTCTCCACACGTTTTGATCGCGCAGATTGGTGAGCCACACCGATCCGTGACCCACGCGGATGGAATCGCCTCCGGGGCCGAACCATTGTCTTACCACTGCGTTCTTCCCGGGGTCGACCTCCGGGATGGGGACCGGATGCCTGCTTCGATGTTCACCACCAATTTGTTGGTCTTCGCGTCAATCCTGGAAATCGTCCCATCGCCCTGGGGCCGGTACATTAAGGTATTGTTAAGTTCGAGCGAATTCGTATTTATGAACTAGCCATTATGGCGAACAACCCAACCACTCGCCGGGAAGCTTTGCGGGGCCTCGGCAACGGCTTCGGAGTGATGGCTTTTGCGGGAATGCTAGGCCGTTCACTAAACGCCGGCACTGCGCCGGTTCTGGATTATCCGCAGCGTATTAAGCGCGGCATTTTCCCTGAGCAAAGAACGGGCGAACTCATGAAGTCGCCATTTAAATTCAATAAGTTCGGGAAGTGCGGCATGGATGTCAGCGAGCTGGGGCCGCACCTTGGCGAGGTCGCCGACGATATCTGTTGGGTTCGTTCGGTATTTACGGACATCCCGAATCATCAACCCTCCCGCCCGATGATGAACACCGGAGCCAATCAAGCCGGCCGCCCTTCGATGGGCGCGTGGCTGACTTACGGCCTGGGCACTGAAAACCAAGATCTGCCCGGATATGTCGCACTATGTCCCGCGGCGACCGACGACTTCGGATTCAAGGCGATCGAGAAGCCGATTCATGTTCACGATATCCACGCGACGATTCTCTATTTGTTCGGTATCGATCACACCAAACTCACTTATCGCTACAGCTGCCGTGATTTTCGACTCACCGACGTCTCGGGCAACGTGCTGCACCACCTGCTCGCCTGAAATATGTTGATCCTTTTGCTGATGTGCCTGCTGGCGGACGAAGGGATGTGGCCCTACAATCAGTTTCCCCGTGAAAAGGCAGGAGTGACTACTGAATTCCTCGATCATCTGCGGCTGTCATCGGTGCGGATCGGCGGCGGATCGGGTTCGTTTGTTTCAGCGAATGGCTTGATTCTGACCAATCAGCATCTGGTCACCGGTTGCCTCGGCGACCGCTTGAAAGACGGGTTTTCGGGCGAGCTCAAGTGCCCCGGATTAGCGGCGGATGTTTTAGTGAGCATCGAGGATGTTTCGGCGCAAGTGAAAGGCAAGCTAGCGGAGCGGGCCGCGTCCATCGCGAGGATTGAAAAAGCCTGCTCCGATAAATGCTCCGTGGTGAAGTTGTTTGCGGGCGGGCGTTACGATCTTTATCACTATAAGACGTACTCCGACATCCGCCTGGTGTTCGCGCCCGAGCAGCAGGTTGCATTTTTCGGACGCGAGCGCGACAGCATCACTTATCTTCGCTACGGCCTGGACGCCGCGTTTCTGCGGGCTTACGAAAACGGCAAGCCGGCGGCGACTCCTCATTTTTTGAAGTGGAGCCCTGACGGCGTCAAGGAGGGCGATTTCGTTTTCGCGTCGGGAAATCCGGCACCCACGGCGCGCTCGACCACTGCCGCGCAACTGACGTTTTATCGCGATACTGCGCTGCCGTTGACTCTGAACCGGCTGATGCCGCGCATTCAGATGCTGCCTGAAGGTCCCGCGCGAACTGCTCTGCTTGCCGAGTACAAAATTGCCGCCGGAAAATTGATTGGGTTACGCGACGACCGCCTGGTGGCGCGCAAAACGATTTTCGAGAACAAGATTCGCCACACGGTAGAGAGAGATCCGGCGCTCGGAATGAACGGCGGAAAAGTATGGGATGAAGTCGCAACCGCGTATAAAAATTGGGCGCCGTTTGAAAAACCGTACCAGATTCTGGAGGCAGCGCCCGCGCCAGGATCGACGCTATTTCGCATTGCGCGTCAAAAACTCCGGTCGGAGCCGGTGGATCAAAACGTTCAGATTAACGAGCCGGTCGAGATTCTGATGCTGACCAGTTATCTGGAGGAATTGCAGAAATTAGGCGAGCCCAAGAAAATCCTCGAAGGAAAGACGGCGAAGCAGGCGGCGGAAGAGTACGTGAAGTCCGGCACGGTCGAGGATCTGGCGGCGCTGATCGAACCGGCGGCGAAGAAGCTCAAGAAAAAACACGACGAGATGATCGGGTCGCTCGAAACGTCGGCGGCGGAGAAGATTGCGCAGTATCGATTCCGTTTATTCGGAGCGGCGGAATATCCCGATGCGACGTCCACTCCACGCGTGGAATTCGGCACCCTGAAGGGGTATGTAGATCGCGCCGGAGTGCCAGCGCCGTACGCGGCGACGTTCAGCGGGCTGTATTACCGGGTGAACGACACGGGTCCGTACGCGGTGCCGAAGCGATGGGTGGACGGGCGCGCGGCGCTGAACGTGGTGACGCCTCTCGATTTCGTCAGCACCTGCGATATCGGCAGCGGCGATTACGGAAGTCCGGTGGTGAACCGGGCGGGCGAGCTGGTGGGTGTGACGTTCGACGGGAATCTTGAAAGTCTGCCGGATACTTATCTCTATACCAGCGAGGGGGCGCGCGCCGTCCATGTGGCGGCGCAGGGGATTGTCGAGGCATTGCGGAAAATTTACCACGCGACCGCGCTGCTCAACGAAATCGGCGCGGAAACCGGGGAGGCGGTTTCGGTGGTTCAATGGAAGTAGGGAGAACGCGACTATGGAAAGCAATCAGAAAATGGCGATCGCCGGATCCGGCTTAGTGGTAGCCGGCATCGGGCTGGGAATCGTGGGCTGTGCGCTGATCGTGCCGGCGGTGTTCGCGTGGACCACGCGAGTGATCGAAAAGGGCGCGGACGGTCTGGCGTCCAAGGTAGAAGGAGCTTCAAAGACGGTGGGGACGGTGGCGGGAACTCTGCACCGATCCTTCAACCAGGCGAAAAAAGCCGGGGTTGCGGAGTTTAAACGCAGCCGGGAGGCGAGCTAGCGGTGTGGCGCACGCCTCCAGGCGTGCGCCACACACACTAGCGGCGCGAGTACCAGGCGTTGCTCTCGGGACGGAATAGAAGAAAGGCGGCGCAGATCCGCAGGATGTCCGTCGCTAGAGCGGGAATCCATGCCCGGCCGATTGCGCCGCTGAAGCGCAGCATGCTGAACGCCAAGCCGCTGAGTCCATAAAGCAGCAATAAAAGCACGCCGAATCGCGCCCAACCCTGGCGCTTCCATAAGAGCGCAATCAAAAGCAGCCAGAGGGCGGCGCCTGCGAGGCTTTGCGCCATGACTCCGATATTTGTTCCCACTAGAATCAAGACTCGCGCGATCATCAGCAGAGGGATCGCCCAGGCGATCAGCAGCAGGATGAGTGCATTGCGAACGACGGCCGGCTGATGGGCCTGAACCAGCGGCGGCGCAGGGGTGACCGCGAGTCCGCAGCGGGGACACATCATCAACCCGGGACTAAGAACCGCGGCGCAATTCTGGCAATAACTCATTTGGTGGCGTAATCCATGGGAGGCTTGCCGTCCGCGGGAATTCGGGTGGCCCATTTTCTGCCGTCCAGACGCTTTTCGAAAGCGGCGCGGGCTGCTTTCAATTCGGCGGGATTCTGGAATAATTCGACGCCGGCGATGGCCAGAGTGCGGGCGGCGACCACCATTCCTTTTCTCCCGATGCTGGTTCCGGCGCAAGCCGCGGCCTGCCAGGTGTGCGCGGAAACTCCGGGTACGAACGTCGCGGCAGTGAATTGCGCGGTGGGGACGACCCAGCTCACATCGCCCGCGTCGCTTGAAGCGGAGCCGACGCCTTCGGACATATCGGTGGTCAGCTTCTCCGGTCCAGGGGATCGTACGGGGCCGGTCAGAGTTTTTTGCAATTCGACCGCGAAGGTTTTCTCATCGGGCGTGTATTCGTAGCCTCCGGCTTTGCGCATGGCGCGGCCGAGAACCTCAGTGAGAGCATCGTTGGGAACCACGTTCGAGTAGTTGGTCCCTTGTTCAAACTCCATGCGCGTGCCAGAGGCGAGAGCGCCCGCGCGGGCGCAATCCATGATGCGGTCCCAGATGCCGGCGAGGACTTGGGCGTCAGGATTTCTGGCGATCAGGTTCGCTTCCGCGAAGGCGGGGACGATGTTCGGGGCGCTGCCCCCATTGGTGATGATGTAGTGGATTCGCGTTTCCTGGGGAACGTGCTCGCGCAGAAATTCGACGGCATTGAGAAAGATCATGACGCCATCGAGCGCGGAGCGTCCGCGATCGGGCGCGGCGGCGGCGTGAGAGGCGACTCCGTAAAACTTGAAGCGTCCACCGTTGTTGGCGAGCAGGGAACTCATGTTGACGCGGTTGGAATCGCCGGGGTGCCAGGCGAGCACGGCGTCGACGTCCTTGAAGAGTCCGGCGTGGATCATGTAGATCTTGCCACCGCCGCCTTCCTCGGCCGGCGTTCCGTAGTAGCGCAGAGTTCCTTTGAGTCCTTTGACCTGCATCTCCTCTTTAATCGCGACGGCGGCGAGAGCGGACGCGGAGCCTAGCAGGTTATGGCCGCAGCCGTGGCCGGGGGCGCCGGCTTTTAGCGGCGTCAGAGCCGGGACGTCTTTTTGAGAGAGGCCGGGGAGCGCGTCGAATTCTCCCATGATGACGATGACGGGTTTCCCGCTGCCGAAGGTCGCGGTGAAGGCGGTGGGCATTTGCGCCACACCTGCTTGCACTTCGAAGCCGTTGGCTTTGAGCTCCTGCTGGAGAAGGGCGGAACTTTTGGTTTCATGAAAACCCAGTTCGGCGGCTTCCCAGATCTGGCGGGAGATGACGCCAAAGCGGTCGGCGTGCGCGGCGACGTGGGTTAGGACGGGATCGGTGTCGGCGGCGGAGAGAAGAGTTGTGGTGGTTGCGATGAGGAGAAGGTTGCGGGTTAGCATGAGTACCTCTTGGGATTTCTCAGAATAACGCAAAAGATACGTCGACGCTCTTGAAAACAAGCGGTCGAGTTGAATGACCTGGGCGAAAAGTGGGGACAGCGCGCTCTGTCCACGCGGCGGGGTAGGCATGTCCAGTTGGCGGGGACCGTTTATGACTTGGGACAGAGTAGGCAGTCCCCACGGAACGTCGACACGAATGTCGACGCGGCACGCGTGGACGCGCGCGCCACACAACACGGTTTAGTAGGGGCGGCGGCCTACGTAGTTGCCGGGAGGATCGTAGTTGCAGACCCAGATTTCGCGGCGGAAGTTGCGGGCGACTCCGCAGCCCACCTCTTTGGTGGCGGACCAGACGAGCTGGGTGTAGTGTCCGCAGACTTTGCGGCATTTGTTGGATGCGTAGTCGTAATCGCGGGACTCTGAGGCCCAGGCTTCTATTACTTGTTCGGGCGAGGCGCGCGCGCCTACGATTTCGTACAGATTTTCCCCGTGCTGCGGATGCGGGTTGTGCGCGAATTGGCCATGCGCCAATAGGTGTTCGGCCCAGCGGTGGGCTTCGGCGGCTAGCTTGTCGGACCAGATCAGAGGGCGGAGGTTGAGAGCGGCGCGCTCGGCGTTGTGAGCGGAGAGCATATCGGCTTCCAGGCGGGATTGGGCACGACAGGTTAAAGACAACATGAGAAGTACGAACTCGGGACGGGGCTTCACATTGATGTCGGCGCTGACCACTCCCGACGGTCGCGGCTCTTTAAGATGCGAGGCTCATAGAGCCTCATAACAACCGCGAGTCTCATTGCATTCGTAATCGTCGGCGATTTTCGCGTCGGGGCCGATGCACTGGTGGGTCTTATGGCACCAGAAGAGGCGATCGTTTGAGTGCTGCGTTGAGCTTTCGGAGAGTACGAAGAGTCCTTTCCAACGGAGGGACTGGCAGCGATCTTCGTCCGGTTGCATTTACGCCTTCTCGGCTGCCGCCAGCAGCGCGCGTTTTACGGCGACCTTTGCGAGTTGTACTTTGTATCCGTTCTGGCTTAACGGCTGGGCGCCTTGAACGGCTTGTTCGGCGGCGGCTTGTGCCGAGGCTTCATCGATGGACTTGCCGGTTAGCGAATGCTCGGCGGCCGTGGCGATCCACGGGATCGGTGCGACGTGGCCCATTACGATGCGGGCGCTGGCCACTTTGCTGCCACTCATCTTTAGCGCGACCGACGCGGTCGCAAGCGGCCAATCGAGCGCCTGTTTTTCGCGGATTTCGTAGGTCGCGTTTTTTACGAGAGCGGAGGGGATCAGGATTTCGGTGACCAGTTCGTTGGGATGCAGATCGATTTCGCGGTCGCTGGCGGTCTTGGGGATCAGAAAAAATTTCTCGACGGCGACGGTGCGTGTGCCGGTGGGGGACGCGATTTTGACATGCGCGCCTAGCGCGGCGAGCGCGGGTCCGAGGCTGGAGGCGCTAACGAAATAGGCGGGGTTCGCGCCGAAAATTGCGTGATATTTATTTTCGCCGTTGGGTACCAGGCTCTTGCCGTCTTCGATGGCGAACAAGCCGTGGCCTCCACGAAAGTACCAGCAGCGGGGGCGCTGGCAGAGATCGCCGCCGACGGTTCCCATGTTGCGGATTTGCGGGCTGGAGACGCCGAGCGCGGCGGTGATCAGGGAAGGGAATTCGGTGCGGATCAGTTGATGAGAGGAGAGGTCGTCGAGGGTGACGGCGGCGCCGATGCGGATGCCGGTCGCGGTTTTCGAGATGCCGCGGAGTTCGGAAATGCCCTTGATGTTGACGACGCGTTTCGGGCTGGCGACGAAATCCTTCATCATGCTGATGAGGTCCGTGCCGCCGGCGAGAATCTGCGCGTCGTTCCAAGTGGGGCCGAGGAGCGCGGTCGCGTCCTTAACCGTCGATGGGCTGGCGTATTCGAAGCGTTCCATTTATGCGTTCCTTCCTGTGCCAAGAGCGGCCAACACGCGGGCGGGCGTCAGCGGCAGAGTGCCGACGCGTACACCGATCGCGTTCGCTACTGCGTTCGAAATTGCGGCCATGCCGCCGATCGCTGGAGGCTCGCCGAGTCCGATGATGCCTCGGGCGTCATGCTCGGGCGTGATGTCCATATGAACGAGAATTTCACCGATGTCGCCGATGCCGGAGAGTTTATAGAACTCCATGTCGGCGTTGAGCACGCGGCCGGTTTGCTGATCCATGATGCGCTCTTCGAACAAAGCGGCGCAGGTGGTCATGATGCAGGCGCCCAGCACCTGGCTTTCGGCGGTGCGCGGATTTACGATCAATCCGCAGTCCTGCACGGCGACCATGCGATTCATTTTCACCTGCCCGGTTTCAGTGTCGACGCTGACGTCGGCCATCTGGACGCCGGAGACTCCTTGATTGATGAGTCCTTCTTTCGGGGCGTTGCGCGAGAGGTTCTCGCCTTCCTCAGAGATGGTCTGCGTGCCGAGCTTGGCGCAGGCCTGTTTCCAGCTCATGCCTTTTTCGGGATTTCCGATTTGCCGGATGCGTCCATCGACGGCTTCCAGTTGATCGGCGGGGACGCCGAGCACGGGCGACAGCAAATCGAAAATCTTGCTCAGCGCGTTGACGGAGGCTTTGCGGGTCGATACGGAGACGCCGCCGATGGTGGTGGATCCGCCGGAGCCTCCAGACGGAGGAAAATTCGTATCGCCGAGGCCGATCGAAACCTGGCCCATTTCGAGGCCGAAGGTTTCAGCGGCGACCATGGCGATCATGGTGCGGGTCGCGGTGCCGAGGTCCTGGCTGCCGAGATCGACGGAGACGCTGCCATCGGATTGAATGGTCACGCGGCACTTGCTGTCGTGGCCAAGTCCGCCCCAGGTGTTTACGCCGATTCCGAGGCCGCGCTTGATCGTACCGGCGGTCGTATCGGGTCGCGGGTGGCCGTATTTCGACCACTCGATCATCTCGGCGGCTTTGTTGAGCTGCGCTTTATAAACGTCGGGCTTGGGCGTGAGGTCGGCATTCTTGAGGAAAAATTGCAGCGAGTCCATGCCGCACTTCGCTGCCAGATCGTCCAGCGCGGAGCAGGAAATTAGCGAAATTTGCGGATGATTTGGCGCGCGCCAGGCGCGTGCAGTGCCGGCGTTGAGCGACACGCCCATGTGATTCACGCGGCGATTCGGAACCTTGCGATAGACGTACGGGAAAAGGTCGGCGTTGAGATTTGCGGCCTGGAATCCACCGGAGCCCCAGGTTTTCGACTCCCAAACGGTGAACGTGCCATCCTTTTTCGCGCCGAGTTTTACGCGGGCGAAGGCGGAGGGACGGACGCCCGCGATGGTCAACTCGGTCTCGCGATCGAGGAACATTTTTACGGGTTTGCCGTTGCTCGCCTTGGAGAGATGCGCGGCTTCTACGTCCCACAGGTCGATGGGGAACTTGCTGCCGAAGCCTCCGCCGACGTGGTCCATGTGCACGTGAATCGAGGTCGCGGGAACTTTGATCGCCTTGCCCAGTTCGCCGGCGATGCCTGAAACGTTCTGGGTCGACGGCCAAACCTCGACGTGGTCGCCGGACCAGGCAACAATGGTCCCGTGAGTTTCGAGGCAGCAGTGAGTGATTACGGGGGCGCCGTATTCGCCTTCGACCACGACGTCGGCGTCCTTGAACGCCTGGTCGGGATCGCCCGAAACCTGCTCGCCCGCGGCCTTGGCGCGCGTGCCGGCTTTCGCCAGATCATGCTCCTGCACGAGGTGCGGCAGGACTTCGTACTTCACGATCACGGCGCGGGCGGCGTCACGCGCGATTTCCTCATTGATCGCGGCGATGGAGGCGATCTCGGTTCCGGCCCACTGCACTTCGTCGCCAGCCTTCTTGATCGAGCGGACGGCGGTGACGCCTTTCATTTTCTCGGCGGGCGAAAGATCGATGCTGACGACGCGTGCGTGGGCATGCGGCGAAGTGACAAGCGTGGCCCACAGCATCCCCTGCGGATGCACGTCGGAATTATATTTCGCGCGGCCGCTGGCCTTTACGGGTCCATCCAGGCGCTTAATGGGCTGACCCATCAGGCGGCGTTTATCCATCGGCGGCCAACTATAATTAGGCATTTTTGCCTCCCATCACTTTCGCGGCTTGAAGCACTGCTTTGCGCACGCCTACATAAGTTCCGCAGCGGCACAGATTGCCTCCGAGTCCGGCCTTCACCTGTTCATAGGTCGGATTCGGATTGCGGTCCAGGAATCCTTTGGATGCCATGACGAAGCCCGGCGTGCAGTAGCCGCACTGCTGCGCGTCGTTATCCCAGAAGGCTTGTGACACCGGATGCAGCTTGCCCTCCGGCGCGAGTCCTTCGATGGTTTCGATTTTCCGGCCCTGCGCATCGACGGCGAGAATCGTGCAGCTATACATCACTTTCTTGTCGACGATCACGGTGCAGGCTCCGCAGGTGCCCCGGTCGCAGACGCGTTTCGCGCCGGTCAGATCGAGCTGATTGCGCAGCGTATCGAGCAGGGTGGTGCGGGGCTCGACCGTGGCTTTGTAATTCCTGCCGTTGATGTCGAGCGTGATCGCGACGGCGTCGGGTCCAGTGACCCGGGCCGCTGCCTGTGCGGTTTCTTCGACCAGAATGCCTGTCGAGAGAACGCCGGTACCCGCGCCGAGTCCCTGCAAGAATCCGCGCCGGGAAAATGCGCTTTTGCGTTTGTCTTTTGGAGTCTTCACTGCGCGACCCTTCCTTTCTAACTTGAAAAATTGAGTCTATCAAATCGGGAGGAATCAGCGGCGGGGGCGGACGGTGAGGCCGGCGCGTTTGGCGAGGTTGGCCTGATTTTTATCGAAGGTGAGAAACAGTTCGGCACTGAGCTCGATGGAGATCGCTACATGAATGGTGTCCATACCCCTGCACCCGATTTGGCGGGTGTAATGGCGTGACAGGAGGTGGGCGCGTTCATATGTGCCGGACGGGAGGGCGCGGCGCAAGAAGAACGAACCCTGGTCAAGATCCCCGTTGAAATCGCGCAAGATTCGTTCTGCTTCAGAAGACGTGATTTCTTTACGGTAGACACGCAACTCAATCGCGTTCGCAAACTCCAATTCCCCAAACGCGGTGACAAATACCGGGCCTCGGAGCTCGCCAAATAACTCTGTTGCCTGGGTCGAATTTGAATCCTCGCTGTAAAGAGACACGAGAATGCTCGTGTCAGCATACTCGCCCATGCTAGCGGTCTCGGTCCCAGCGAATCAACTCCGCGCCGGAGACTTTGAGTACTTTGTTTCCGAAGATTCTCTTTCGTCGAGACGCGAAATCCGGAAGCTCAATTTTCCTTGAGACGTTGGCCGGGCTGAGCGTCCCAATCACCTGGTTTCTCTTTGTGATCTCGATCGGCTCTCCCTCGGCGAGCATTCGCTCCACTTTGGGGAAGTCGTAACGCAAATCACGGACGCTGGCTCGCTTCATGTGATACATTTTAGCATCACTTCGCGGCTGCGATTACGTCGAGGGCCGTGGTTGCGTCGAGCGACGGCAATCCTTCGAACAACAGCATGGTGCCCGCGGGAGGCTTGGATTTATCGAAGAATTCCTGCTGCATCGCGCGTACTTTTTCCTCCACCGGGCGAGTCAACGGATACGCGCTCGACCAGAAGACATCGTTATATCTGACTCCCAGCGACTCCAGAGCCTTTAGCAGTCTTTCGAACGCCAGACGCAGGTCGGCGTCGGAATCGCGGAAGGCCATTTGCGCGCCCGTCAATACGATTTTCGGGGTGTTCACGAGCGCGGCGTTTTTCTCCATAACCACCGGCTGCGCGGGTGGTTGGTCGAGCCTGGCGACGGCTTCGCACACGTCGAGCGTCTCGATTCCCAATCTCTGCGACTGCACGAAATTCACGACCGCACCCGTGAACGCGGTCATTGTGATCGCCTTCACTTTGGGCAGGTCGTCGAGCGAACTCAGGAAACAGGTAGCGCGCAAAGTTCCCGGTGTCTGGCGCAATTGTTTTATCGGCTGAGCGGAGTAAAATGCCAAGCCGTTCGGATTCACGGTCTTCTTTTCGACGGCAATGCTCTCGATGACAACCTGCGCGCCTTCGAGCGGCAGAGCGCCGACCTCGATGGTCGAGACTGCCGGCAGCGCGAGTTTATGCTCGCTGAACGTTTCGCTCACGATGGTAGGAACTCGCCGCATATCGCCCGATCCGGCGACGAACGCTCGTAATTTCACGATGGCCGCGCCGTGCGTATCGCGCAGCAACGCTTTGAGCGCGTCGTGAACCTGCTGGGAGAGCAATCCTTTATTTGAGAGCGGGGAAACGTGAAACACCAAGCGAGCGGTTTCCGCGGAAATCGCGCTAGGAGGATCTTTTAATACCGGTAACGTCTGGGTGACCGGGTCCTGATCGGTCTTTTTTTTGCCCTTTTGCGCCGCTGCAGGGAATGCAAGGACGACGGCAAGGATGAAAATAATCGCGCCGCGAGTCGTCAATCCCGGATTGTATCAAGCATTCGCAGGCTGAAACCTGTAGGTAAAAAACACAGGTGGAACCGCCTGCGCCACACTGAGAACTGTGGGAGTAAGCGTGGGGCAGGCCTGCCATGGTCATTACTGATCTACTTGCTCCACTGTCCGGCAAATTGTTCGAGAGCGATCCGCACTAACTGGCTGCGCGTCCTCACTCCGGTTTTGTGAAACAGCTGTTGCAGCGCCGCTTTGACGGAGCTCTCCGATATTTCGAGCCGCCCGCCGATCTCTTTGTTGCTCAGGCCTTCGAACACCCCGCGCAGAACGGAGCGCTCGCGTTCGGTGAAGTCCTTGCTCGCCGGACGTCCCTCCGGCTGCGAGGCTACGTGAACGATATCGCGCAGACAGCGCTGGTCCACCCAGGTCTCGCCGCCGTGGACTTTGCGGATGGCTTCGGCAAGCAGCGCGGGTGAGCTGTGCTTCAGAAATAATCCCGAAGCTCCCTCATTTAAAATTTGCACGGATTCCGACGGGCTGATCCCGGCCGTTACCATCAAGACTCGCGGAGTCAGGCCGAGCGCGTGGGCGCGAGTCAGGAAATCGGGAGCCCTCTGCTGGCCCAGATCGTAATCGAGCAGCACCAGATCCACAGTGCGGGTTTGCAGGACTTCAATGGCCTGCTCTACAGAAGAGCAGTCGGCCACCATCTCGAAATCAGGCTCCGCGTCCAGCAGCCGGCTCAAGCTCTCCCGGAACAGGGTGTGGTCGTCCAGCAGCAACAGGCGTATGTTCGACATGATCGGTTTGCTCGTCCGCTTCGGCGACGGCCATCAACGAGATTGTAAAACAGCAGCCGGAGGCGCACGGCACGTACAGCAGATCCCCGCGGAATCCCCGCACCAGGGCGCGCGAAACATAGAGCCCCAGGCCAGTCGATTCCGCGCCCGGCTGAAAGGGCTGGAACAGCCTTTCCGGCGCGGCGATGCCGATGCCGGTATCGTCCACGCGGACCAGCACGCGGCCGGGTTCGAGCGACGCCCGGACAGTGAGAATCTTCGACTTCGACGTTTCCATGGCGCGAGTGCTGTTCTTCGTCAGATTAAGAAAAACCTGCAATAGCGTGTGACGATCCGCCCACACCAAGGGCAGGGAAGACGGCAGGTCCCAACGCAGCTCGATGCCGGCGTCGCGCAGAGGAGGCTCGATTACGATCCGCAATTCGGCCATGAGCGCGAGAACGTCGATACCGTCCACGGCCGCCGTCGCCGTCTGGCGTAATTCGAGCGATGCGATTCGCTCCAGGCCCGATACCAGGGTCGCAAGCGCACGATAATCCTCGCTCGCGGCGAGCGCGGCGTTCCGGCCCAGGTTCGCGTTCACCACGGCGATGGCTCCGCACAGGTTGCGAATCTCATGGCACACGCTCGCGACGACGATGCGGGATCCGGCCATGAACTGTTCGAGGCTCGATTCTTCGCGGATGCGCAGGTCCTCCGATACGTCGACCACCACCGCCGCCAGTCGAGGACCGGAGCGGGTTCGATAGGTCGAAAACCAGATGTTGGCGAGAAATACTTCGCCGTTGTGGCGATGCCCGGGGCACTCCATTTCGGTTCGGAACAACTGCGTGCCGGAGGAAAACGGCGGAACGCTGGCGAGCGCGGGCAGATATTTTTCAATGCGCTCGCCGGGAAGAGTTGCCGGTTGGACATCGAGCAGGTGATGCGCCGATTCATTGGCCATCAGCACGGTCCCTTTTGCGTCCAGGGTGAAGATCGCGGCGGGGCTGCTTTCGACCAGGACGCGCAGTTGCTCCTCGGCGTCGCGGCGCAGGTCCATTTCGTTCTCCAGATCGGCCACGTGTTTCTGGGTCAGGGCGCGGTTCTTATTCGACTCGAAGACAAACAGTCCGGCGCCGAAAAAGGCCGCGAACACCAGGATGTTCCGTGGAATGCTTTCCGCCGGGATGAATGGAAACGGATCGAAAGCTTCCACCAGAAACGTACACAGGCCCGCGGCGATGCCGATCTGCCAGCGGTTCAGCGACACGCCCACCATCAGCATCGGGAACAGGTACAGGAATCCCAGCGAGACGTTGGTTTCGACGCGCCAGTCGATGGCCGCGATCAGGGCGGTCAGAAACAGCGCCCGAATCAGCATAGCCTTCGGCTTGCCTTGGAATAAATAGCTCAGCACGTGGGAATGGGGCTCTGAAGATCATTTTAACAAACGTGTACTGACCGAAAGATAGGATCGAAAGATATCTCCTGGCGTCTTTCGAAAATCTGATGGCTTTTTAATACTTTACTCACGGCGGGTGGTCTAACATTATAGGGAACCCTGGCGTTCGGCGCCCTCGTAGAGCCCTCGTTCGCAATCATGATCCATCGATTTTTTAATAATTCGATCGCGCTGGCGGGACTTCTCTGTCTGCTGGGAGGAAGCGCGCGCGGACAACAGGCTCCACTGACGTGGGAACAGGTCCAGCAGAAGTTCGACGCGGCGAACCCCACGCTGCGCGCCGGGCAGCTCAACATCGACGAGGCGAAAGCCCAG
This sequence comes from Bryobacterales bacterium, assembly GCA_963698105.1. GTDB lineage: Bacteria > Acidobacteriota > Terriglobia > Bryobacterales > Bryobacteraceae > Palsa-187. The sequence continues at coordinate 211,525 of CAVOPN010000008.1, read as the reverse complement.
GAGATCACCGCGTTCCTGCGCCCCAATCCGGACATGAATCTGAGCCTGGACCAGATCAATCCTTTCAGCACTCATCCTTATCGTCCGTTTTCTTATCTACAGCCCGGAGTCGGCGTCAGTTACCTCTATGAGCGGATGCACAAGCGGGACCTGCGTAAGGAGAGCGCCGAGAAAGCCACCACCATCGCGACTTCGACGCAGGAGGATCTGCGCCGCACTTTGACTTACACGCTGCGTAACGCGTTCGTGCAGACCTTGCAGGCCAAGGCGGTTCTGGCGCTCGCGCATGAGAATCTCGAATATTACGACAAGCTGCTGGACGTGAATCGCGTGCGCTTCAAAGCCGGTGACATCGCCGAAGTGGACATGGATCGCCTGGAGGAGCAGCGGATTCAGTACCTCTCCGACATTCAAAACGCCACCGTCAGCCTGCGCAGCGCGAAAATAACGCTGCTCCAGATGTTGAACGACCGCGCCCCGGTAGACAGCTTCGACGTCACCGGCTCTTACGACTTTACCGACAAAATCGACACCTTGGACAATCTGCATACCATCGCCCTCGCCAACCGTCCCGATCTGCGCGAGGCGATTGAAACCGTGGAGAAGGCTAAAACCGATTACAAGCTAGCGGAAGCCAACGGATCCACCGATCCGACGTTCGGCATCGACTTCGGCCGCCAGAACGGCGACCCCACCTACGTGGGATTCAGCGTCGGGTTTCCTCTGCGCATCTTCGACCGCAACCAGGGCGAGAAACTGCGCACGAAACTTGATATCACGCGCACCGAGCATCTGCGCGACGCATCGCAAGCCCAGGTTTTCAGCGACGTCGATTCCGCCTATGTGACGCTGATGGGCAATCTCAATCTGCTGCTGTCTTATAAAACCACTTATCTGACCCGGGCGGGCAAAATTCGCGACACCATTTCGTTTTCCTACCAGCACGGGCAGGCGTCGCTGCTCGATTTTCTGCAAGCGCAAAGCGATTACCGGAGTATCCAACTGAACTATCTGAATCTAGTGGGTTCGTTCCTGACTTCCGCCAGCCAGCTGAATCTCGCCGTGGGGAAAGAGGTGCTTCAATGAGACGGGAAGTCGCGGCGCTGAGCGTTTTTCTGCTCCTTCTCGCTGCCTGCGGAAAGAAAGAGGAGGCGGCGGACGCCAAAGCCGAAGCGCCTCCGCCGGCCAAAGTGGAGCAGGAGGGCGATGCGAACCTGGTCAAGGTCGATCATCCCGAGCAGTTTCCGGTCACGACCGCCGGACAGCACAACGCGGCGCCGGAATTGAATGCCACCGGAGTGGTGCAGGCCGATGTGGCGCGCACGGTGCCGGTTATTTCCCTCGCCTCCGGCCGCGTGGTCGAAATCGACGGCCGCATCGGCGACGTGGTGAAGAAGGGCCAGTTACTCTTGAAGGTCCAAAGCTCCGATATTTCGGGCGCGTTTTCGGACTATCGCAAAGCCAAGGTCGCCGAAGCGCTCGCCAAGGCGCAGCGCGACCGCGCAAAGATTCTGTACGACAAAGGAGCCATCGCGCAAAAAGACCTGGAGGTTGCAGAAAGCGCGGAGAACAGCGCTCTGGTCGATGTGGAAACCACCACCGAGCGCCTCAAAGTACTGGGCACCGATACCGCGCGCCCCACCGGCGTCGTCGACGTCCTGGCGCCGATTTCGGGCGTCATCATTGAGCAGAACATCAGCGTCGCCGGCGGCGTCAAAACGCTGGACAATTCTCCCAACCTGTTTACCATCGCCGACCTTTCGAGCGTCTGGATCGTCTGCGACGTGTATGAAAACGATCTGCCGATGGTCCACATGGGCGAGTACGCCGATATTCATCTCACCGCCTATCCCAATCGCGTTCTGAAAGGTCGCATCAGCGACATCGGACCAGTGCTCGATCCCCAGCTCCGCACTGCCAAGGTGCGTCTCGAGGTGGCCAATCCAGGCATGCTGCGCGTCGGCATGTTCGTCACCGCGACCTTTCATGGACAGTCGTCCGAAGTGCGCGCGACCGTGCCGGCCGACGCCGTACTGCATCTTCACGATCGCGACTGGGTCTACGTTCCCGATGGCAGCGGCCGCTTCCGCCGTCTGGCCGTGGTCGGCGGCGCGATGCTGCCGGGTAAATTGCAGGAGATCGTGTCGGGTTTGAAACCGGGAGATCAAGTGGTTACCAACGCCCTGGTGCTTCAGAATGCCGTGGAGCAGCAGTAAATGATTCGCGGGCTGGTCGATTTCGCGCTTAACAATCGCGTCCTCATTCTGGCGCTGGCGCTGCTGCTGTTTATCTGGGGCATCATTTCCTTCCGCAATCTGCCGGTCGAAGCCTACCCGGACGTCGCCAATAATTACGTGCAGGTGATCACGCAGTGGCCCGGACGCGCGGCGGAGGAAGTGGAGCAGCAAGTCACCGTGCCGCTTGAAATCGTGATGAACGGGATTCCCCATCTCACCTCGCTGCGCTCCACATCGCTGTTCGGATTATCGTCGCTGACCATGGTTTTCGACGATGAATCGGAGAACGACTGGAACCGCTCGAAAGTGCTGGAGCGTCTGTCGCAGGTCACTTTGCCGACGGGCCTCCAACCGCAGATGGGCACGGATTGGAGCCCTGTGGGGCAGGTCTACTTCTTCACTCTGCATAGCACCAATCCACAGTTCGACATCATGGACCTGAAATCCATCGAGGACTGGTTCGTCGAAAAACAGCTAAAGTCCGTTCCCAACGTCGTAGATGTGTCGAGCCTGGGAGGCATCACCAAGGAGTACCAGGTCCGTCTCGACCCGAATAAGTTGATCGCGTACGGGCTGAGCATCGCGCAGGTCGAACAGCAGCTCACCAACAACAACGTGAATGCCGGAGGCAGTTTCATCGAGGCCGGATTGCAGCAGGTTAACGTCCGCGCCGTGGGATTGGTGAAGACGGTCCACGATATTGAGAACACCGTTATTTCGACCAAAGGCGGAACGCCGATTAAAGTGAAGGACCTCGCCGTCGTCGCCCAAGGCCCCAAAATCCGTCTGGGCCGGAACGGCAAGGCGATTCACAAAGTCGACGGCGAAATTCTCGATAACGATGACGTCGTCGAAGGAATCGTCCTGCTCCGCAAGGGCGCGGACGCGGATTCGACCCTGGTCGGAATCCACCAGAAGGTTGCCGAGCTTAACGGCACGCCCGGCCATCCCGGCCTGCTGCCTCCCGGCGTCACCGTGGTCCCTTTTCTCGATCGCAGCGAACTGGTGCACTTCACCACGCACACCGTGCTCCAGAATCTGACCGAAGGAATTATTCTGGTCGCGGTCGTTCTGTTCGCGTTCCTCGGCAATATTCGGGGCGCGCTGATCGTAGCGATGACCATCCCGTTCGCACTGCTGTTTGCGTCGACCTGCCTTAACTTGAAGGGCATTCCAGCCAATCTTCTTTCGCTCGGCGCGCTCGATTTCGGCATGGTGGTCGATGGAGCGGTGGTGATGGTCGAAAATATTCTGCGCCACCTGGGACGCCGCGAAGGCGCAGGGAAACCTCCGCGTCAGCAGATCGCCGAAGCGACTCATGAGGTCCAGCGGCCGGTGTTTTACGCCATCGGCATCATCATCACCGCGTATATTCCGATCTTCACGTTGCAGCGGGTCGAAGGCCGACTATTCAAACCCATGGCCTGGACCGTGGCTTTCGCGCTAGCCGGCGCCTTGATGTTTTCGATGCTGCTGGCGCCGGTGCTGGCTAGCTTCCTGTTCCCGAAGGGCGCCAAAGAGTGGCACAACCCGATCATGATTTTCTTTACCCGGGTATACCGCTTTACGCTCGATAAAGCGATTCGCTGGCGCTATCTTACGGTTGGCATTGCGCTGATGGCTTTCGCCGGCGCGCTGCTGCTGGCTTCGCGGATCGGCAGCGAATTTCTGCCGCACCTGGACGAAGGCGCGATATGGGTGCGCGGTACACTCGCTCCGTCGACCGGTCCTACGGAAGGCATGCGCCTCGCGAATCAGGCGCGCGTCATCCTCGCCTCGTTTCCCGAAGTGACGGTCGCCACCAGCCAGGTGGGCCGTCCCGACGATGGCACCGATACCACCGGCTTTTTCAACACCGAGTATTTCGTCGATCTGAAGCAGAAGGAAGCGTGGCGGCCGGTCTTCGGCCAGGATAAGGAAAAACTCATCGGCGCCATGAGCCATCAGCTCGAAAAAATTCCCGGCGTGATCTGGAATTTCTCGCAACCCATCTCCGACAACATGGAGGAAGCGGTTTCAGGCGTCAAAGGCGAACTCGCGATCAAACTATTCGGCAACGATCTGAAGATTCTCGAAGACAAGGGCGAACAGATCGTCGATGTGATGCGGCGCATCAAAGGCATCCAGGATCTGGGCCTGTTTCGCGTTCTGGGACAGCCCAATCTGAATCTGACTGTCGATCGCGATAAGGCGGCACGCTACCAGATCAACGTCGCCGACGTGCAGGATGCCATCCAGACAGCGGTCGGCGGCAACGCGCTTACCCAGGTCCTCGACGGCGAGCAGCGTTATGACCTGACGCTGCGCTATCTCGCTCCCTATCGCGACACCAAGGACGCCATTGAGAACATCCGCCTGCTGGCTCCCTCCGGCGAACGCGTGTCGCTCGCGCAGCTGTGCAATATCGAGATCGCCGATGGCGCGTCACAGATCTCCCGCGAGGAAAATTCACGCTTCATCGCCATCAAGTACAGCGTCCGCGGACGCGATCTGGGCGGCGCCGTGCAGGAGGCCATGAAGAAGGTCGACGAAAAGGTGAAACTGCCTACCGGCTATCACATCGATTGGGCCGGCGAATATGAGAGCCAGGTCCGCGCCCAGCGCCGCCTGATGATCATCATTCCTCTGACCTTGCTGCTGATCTTCATGATCCTCTACACCATGTTTTCATCCATGAAATGGTCGCTGCTGATTTTCGCGAACGTGGCCGTCGCGCCCATTGGAGGCATTCTCGCGCTGTACCTGGCCGGTGTGAATTTCAGCGTCTCCTCGGGCGTCGGTTTTCTGGCCTTGTTCGGAGTCTCCGTTCAGACCGGTGTCATCATGGTGGAGTACATCAATCAATTGCGAGCCCGCGGCCACTCCGTAGTCGACGCCGCGGAGCAGGGAGCAATCCTGCGCTTGCGTCCCATCATGATGACCATGCTGGTCGCTACGCTGGGCCTGCTCCCGGCCGCCACCTCCCACGGAATCGGATCGGATTCCCAGCGCCCGTTCGCCATCGTAATCGTCGGTGGCCTGCTGGGCGCGTTGTGCATGAGCATCTATATTCTGCCCACCCTCTATGTATGGATCGCAGGAGATCACGATGTGCTCCCCATGCCCGAAGTCGACTTCGTAGAAACCGACTAGTGGCCTGTAGCAGCAAGTTCGTTACTATAACCTTTTGTGGCGCGCGCCTCCAGGCGTGCCGCGTCGACATTCGTGTCGAAGTGTCTTGGCTTCCCGATGAAACCCGCGAAAAGTGGGGACTGCCTACTCTGTCCCAAGGCGACCTCAGGATCGTCAAAGCAACATATTTTGCTGACGCCTCAGTGGACAGAGCGGTCCCCACTTTTCGCCTTGGCCACTCAGCCACTGCCGGTGTTTTCGAGAGTGTCCACCTGTTTCCCAGTCGACGTTACCAGAGTAATGTTTTATCTGACACAGGCCACTAATAAGCTCCCTGGCCGCCAGATCCCCGCACTTACTTGGGTTTTCGACATCCTTCGCAGAAACCGTCTGGTTCGCATCGCGTCTAATTCCGTGGGTAACGCCCAATTGCGCTACCATCGATTTTGGTGAAAAAACCAAGCATCTCTCGCCGTCTCCGAGGGCAGAAATTTCCTGATCCCATCGCTGCGTCGCTGAATGATTAACGCCCTCGTCGAATTTGCTCTCAATAACCGGGTATTGATCCTGGCCATGGCAGTGCTCCTGTTCATCTGGGGCATCATTTCCTTCAAGAGCCTGCCCGTCGAAGCATATCCCGACGTCGCCAATAACTATGTGCAGGTCATCACGCAGTGGCCCGGCCGTGCCGCCGAAGAAGTAGAGCAACAGGTCACCGTTCCGCTCGAAATCGTGATGAACGGCATTCCTCACCTGGCGTCCCTCCGCTCCACCTCGCTGTTCGGCCTGTCGAGCGTCACCATGGTCTTCGACGACGAATCCGAAAACGACTGGAATCGCGCCAAAGTGCTGGAGCGCCTCGCCCAGGTCACCCTTCCGCAAGGGGTCCAGCCGCAGATGGGCACGGACTGGAGTCCGGTGGGCCAGATTTATTTCTACACCCTGCACAGCACCAATCCCAAGTACGACGTGATGGATCTCAAGTCTCTCGAAGACTGGTTCATCGAGAAACAGTTCAAATCCGTTCCCAACGTCGTCGACGTTTCGAGCCTCGGCGGAATTACCCGTGAATATCAGGTCCGCGTCGATCCCAACAAGCTGATCCGGTACGGCCTCACGCTCGCGCAGGTGGAACAATCGCTCACCAATAACAACGTCAACGCCGGCGGCAGTTTTATCGAGTCGGGATTGCAGCAGGTCAATGTTCGCGCGGTCGGCCTGGTGAAAACCGTGAGCGACATCGAGGACACCGTGGTTACCGCCAAAGGCGGCACGCCGATTCACATCTCGGACATCGCGGTGGTGGCGCAGGGTCCGAAAATCCGCCTGGGCCGCAATGGGAAGGCCATTCATAAACTGGATGGACACATCCTCGACAATGGCGACGTCATTGAAGGCATTGTGCTGCTCAAAAAGGGGGCTGAAGGCGACTCGACCCTCGAAGCGATTCATGAAAAGGTAAAGCAGCTTAATGGATCGGACGGCCATCCAGGGCTGCTGCCGCCCGGCGTGACCATCGTGCCTTTTCTCGATCGCAGCGACCTGGTTCATCTCACCACGCATACGGTCATGCACAACCTGACCGAGGGAATCATTCTGGTCGCGATTGTGCTCTTCGTCTTCCTCGGCAATCTTCGTGGAGCCTTTATCGTCTCTCTGACCATCCCGTTCGCGCTGTTGTTCGCCGCCACCTGCCTCAAGCTCAAAGGCATTCCCGCGAATCTTCTTTCACTCGGCGCGCTGGATTTCGGCATGGTGGTCGAAGGCGCGGTGGTGATGGTGGAAAATATCATCCGCCACCTGGGCCGTCGCGCGGAGGCGGGCAAACCTCCGCGGCAGCAGATTTCGGAAGCCGCGCACGAGGTCCAGCGGCCGGTTTTTTATTCGATCGGTATTATTATCACCGCGTACATCCCCATCTTCACTTTGCAGAGGGTCGAGGGACGCCTGTTCAAACCCATGGCCTGGACTGTCGCCTTTGCGCTGGCGGGCGGCCTGCTTTTCTCGATGCTGCTGGCGCCCGTGCTGGCCAGTTTTCTCTATCCCAGGGGGACCAAAGAGTGGCACAACCCTCTGATGTCCGTCATCACGCGTTTTTACACGTATACGCTCGGCGTGGCCATTCGCTGGCGGTACGTCACGGTTGCTATCGGACTGCTCTGTCTGGGCGGTACTCTCTGGCTTGCCAGCCACGTCGGCAGCGAATTTCTTCCTCACCTCGATGAAGGCGCGGTATGGGTTCGAGGAACGCTCGCGCCCAGTACCGGACCCACCGAAGGCATGCGTCTCGCCAACCAGGTCCGCGTGATTCTCGCTTCGTTTCCCGAAGTGACGGTCGCCACCAGCCAGGTGGGCCGTCCCGACGACGGTACCGACACCACCGGCTTTTCGAACACGGAATACTTCGTCGATTTGAAACCCAGGGAGCAGTGGCGTCCCGTGTTTCATCAGGATAAAGAGGAGTTGATCGCCGCCATGGGCCGCGAGCTCGATAAGATCCCCGGTGTGATCTGGAACTTCTCGCAGCCCATCGCCGACAACATGGAGGAGGCGGTCAGCGGCGTAAAGGGCGAACTCGCCATCAAAATCTACGGCGATGATTTGAAGATCCTCGAAGAACGCGGCGATAAGATCGTCGACGTCATGCGCACCATTCCCGGCGTCCAGGATGTGGGTATGTTCCGCGTGCTGGGCCAGCCCAATCTGAATCTTGTGGTCGACCGGAAAAAAGCCGCCCGTTACCAGATCAACGTCGCCGATGTGCAGGATGCCGTGCAAACCGCGGTGGGCGGAAACGCCGTCGGACAGGTGTTGCAAGGCGACCAGCGCTACGACCTGGTCATCCGTTATCTGGAGCCTTATCGCGATACCAAGGAGGCGATTGAGAACATCCGCCTGCTGGCCCCTTCAGGTGAGCGCGTGTCGCTCGCACAGCTTTGCAGTGTCGAAGTCCAGGACGGCGCCTCGCAAATTTATCGCGAAGGCAGTTCGCGCTACGTCGCCATCAAGTATCGTGTTCGCGGCCGCGATTTGGGCGGCGCGGTCGAGCAGGCCATCAAAACGGTGGAGCGCGACGTTAAACTCCCGGTCGGCTACAGCCTTACCTGGGCTGGAGAATACGAAAGCGCCCAGCGCGCCCAACGCCGCCTGGCGATCATCATTCCCCTCACGCTCCTGCTGATTTTTTTCATCCTGTACCTGATGTTCGCGTCCATGAAGTGGTCCCTGCTGGTGCTCGCCAACGTCGCGATGGCCCCGGTTGGCGGCGTCGCCGCGCTGTATCTTTCGGGAGTGAATTTCAGCGTCTCCTCCGGCGTAGGATTCCTGGCGTTATTCGGCGTGTCCGTCCAAACCGGCGTCATCATGGTGGAGTACATCAACCAATTGCGCGCCCGTGGACTCACTCCGCTCGATGCAGCGCAAAGAGGCGCGATCGAGCGTCTGCGCCCTATCCTGATGACCATGCTGGTAGCCTCGCTGGGCCTGCTTCCCGCGGCGACATCGCACGGCATCGGCTCCGATTCCCAGCGCCCCTTCGCCATCGTCATCGTAGGCGGCCTGATGGGCGCCCTGGTAATGAGCGTGTATCTTCTGCCCGCCCTTTACGTCTGGATCGCCGGCGACCACGACAAACTTCCGATGCCGGAAGCCAGCACCATAGAAGCCGACTAGATTCCCTTCACAGGCTGAAGCCTGTGCTACCAACTGAAACAGGTATCGTGCGAAAGCTTTTTTGTATTTAGCTGTAGTCTGTGTGTTGTGCTTTGATGTGGCGCGCGCGTCCACGCGTGCCGCGTCGACACTCGTGTCGACGTGTCTTGCGCTACCATCGATCCAAATGGATACTCTAAGTCGACGATCCCTACTAGCCATGGCCGCCTCTTCCCCTCTCGCTTTCGGAGCCCAAAAAATCCCCGTAGGACTGGAACTCTACTCCGTCCGCAACGAACTCAAACAGGACCTCAACGGCACCGTCCGCGCCGTCGCCAAAATGGGCTACGAAGTCGTCGAGTTTTTCGCCCCCTACTATGCCTGGACCGAACAGCAGACCAAGGACACCCGTAAGCTTCTCGACGACCTCGGTATCAAATGCCTCTCCACCCACAACGACGCCAAAAATTTCCAGCCCGATAATCTCGCCAAAACCGCCGACATGAATAAAATCCTGGGCGCGAAATACGTCGTCATGGCCAGCGCCGGACGTCCCCAGGGAGTCGCCGGCTGGACCGCCGTCGCCGAAACTCTCAACCGCGCCGACGATGCCTGGAAATCCGCTAGCCTTCATCCCGGCTATCACAACCATCAAACCGAGTTCATGGCCGGCACCCTCGATAGCGACCGCGAGCGCCCCATCGACGTGATCGCCGCCAACACGCATAAGGATGTCGTCCTCCAGTTCGACGTAGGCACCTGCGTCGACGCCGGCTCCGACCCCGTCGCGTGGATCGACAAGAACCCCGGCCGCATCCGCTCCATGCACTGTAAGGATTGGGCGCCCGGCCCCGACAAAGGATACAAGGTCCTGTTCGGCGAAGGCTCCGTCCCCTGGAAGCGCGTGTTCGCCGCCGCTGAAAAGACCGGAGGCATCGAATACTATCTGATCGAGCAGGAAGGCAGCGCGTTCCCGCCCATGGAAACGGCCCAGAAGTGCCTCGCCAATTTTAAGAGGATCCACGGATGATCTCCGCGCTTCTGTTCCTTGCCTTGGCCGCGGACTATCCCCACCTGGTCATCAATAATGGCGCCATCAGCGCGGATCTCATGCTGCCCGATCCCGATATAGGCTCCTACCGCGGCACCCGCTTCGATTGGTCCGGCATCATTGCGAGCCTCAGCTATAAAGGACACGAATATTTCGGCCAGTGGTATCCCAAGCACGATCCCAAAATTCACGACGCCATCACCGGTCCCGTCGAGGAATTTCTATCGAACGACGCCGGACTGGGCTACGCGGAAGCCAAGGTCGGGGAGCCGTTCATCCGCATCGGTGTAGGCGCGGTCCGCAAGCCGGACGAAAAAGCCTACCGCCGCTTTGAAACCTACGAGATCGTGGACCCCGGCAAGCGCACCCTCCTCAAAGGAAGAAACTGGGTCGAGTTCGGCCACCAGGTGGCCGCCGGCGGATACGCGTACGACTATCGCAAAACCATCCGCCTCAACAACGCCGGATTCACCATTGAGCATGCCCTGAAAAACACCGGCCAGAAGCCCATCGATACTCTGGTCTACAATCACAATTTCTTCGTGATCGACCGCGAAGTCGTCGGCCCCGATGTCGACGTACATTTCGCCTGGACGCCAAAACCCGACAAGCCTTTTCAAAATGGAGGCGAGATCGTCGGCGACGAGATCCACTACCAGCATCCGCTTGAGACCGGCCAGACTGTGGCGGCCGATCTGTCCGGATTCGGCCCCTTCGACTTCAGCATTGAGAACCGGAAAAGCCATGCAGGTGTTCGGATTACCAGCAAGCAGCCGCTCACCAAGCTGTACTTCTGGTCGATTCGCACCGTAGCCTGCCCGGAACCGTATATCCACATCGCCGTCGCGCCCAAAGCCACCTATAAGTGGACTCTGAAGTACGTTTTATACACGCTGTGACGGTACCCTAAAGCTTTTCGTACCCCCCGTCGATCTCTCCTTCATGACGCGTATATCCTCTTTTGCGGCATGGACGGTTCTGGCTTCGATGACGGCTTTCGCCGCTTCCCGGGCTGAAACCACTACCTATGTGGACGGCAACCTGGCGGGAGTCTCCCCCAACACCGGCGGAACTCTGCTGTTTTCCGACGAGAAAACGCTGGTTTTCCGCACCGGACTCGCCACCATCACGGTTCCCTACACGGCAGTGACCAAATCGGAGTTGGGCGAGGTTCGCGAAACCGCGCATGACGGTCCCAGGTACAAGGCGTGGATGCGCCATCAGAAGAAGACTGAGACGCAGTTTCTGACCGTGGAATTCAAGAATGAAGAGGGCGCGAACAAGACCATGACGCTCGAACTGGCGCAAGGCTCCGCGGCGTCGGCCCTGTCGATAATTCAAGAACATACAGGTCGAACCGAGGTCGCGGGATCGCAAAGGTCGATCGCCTCGGGCAAACCCATCATCGATCCGCACGATCGCGGCTCCAAAGCATCGCCCGCCACCAAACCCGGCAGCGATTGGTGGGGCGACGATATGTGGAAAACCACCCGCAACTCGAGCGGATGGAGCAAGCCCACGGGCACTATCGCGCCGGAAGAATAGTCAAACTCATTCCCGCGGGCCGAGTCTGATACTCTGAAGACAGAACTCGCCCGATGCGCCTCCGCACAGTTTTATCCGTGGCATTTTTAGGATTGGCCGTCTGGGGCGTGCTTCGCGCACAGAAGCCGTTTAAAGAATGGCCGGCCATCGAATACTCCGATTTTCCGCTCCCGTCAGATTACGCCGACAAGCACGAATGGACCCGTGCCCGGCTTCGATACAGCGACATTTTCGGCTATCCCGACCGCCTGCTCAATTACGGCGGGCGCGCGTTTCCCGGCTATTGGACCATGGATTTCCCCCGCTCCGATCGCCATCTGCTGCAAGGCGTGCGCCGATTGACGCGGATCGACACCAAATCAGTGGAGCAGGTGGTCACCCTCGACGGCTCCGACGACGTCTATAACTGGCCGATGCTCTACGCCGTCGAAGTGGGGCATTGGCGCCTCAAGGACGCGGAAGCCGCGCAGCTTCGCGATTTTCTCCTCCGCGGAGGCTTCCTGATGGTCGACGATTTTCACGGCGAAGTCCCCTATCATGACGCCTACCCCGGTGAGTGGCAGATCTTCGTAGCCAGCATGAACAAAGTGTTCCCGGACCGTATCATCGAGGACATCTCCGACCGCGACCCCATTTTTCACACCCTGTTCGATCTTCAGGATCGCTTCCAGGTGCCGGGGTCGGCGAACGTGTGGGAAACCGGGCTCACCTATGAAGCCGGTGAGACCGGCAAGGTACCCCACTGGCGCTGTATTCGCGACGATAAAGGACGTGTAATGGTCGCCATCTGCCACAACATGGACCTGGGCGACGGCTGGGAGAATTCGGACGATCCGAAATATGCGGAAAAGTGGTCCACTTTGGCCTACCGGGTGGGGTTGAACTATTTTGTTTACGATTTGACGCACTGATGAAAACCAAAGCATCAAGCGTAGCGTTGCTGCTGGCTCTTCTGACCACCTGGGAAGTCCTGCGCGCGCAGCTGCCCTTCAACCTGCCGCGCCCCTTCCGCGAATATCCGGGCTACGAATACAACAACTTCCCCATCCCTGACGACTATCTCGACAAGCATGAGTGGACCCGGGCCCGCCTGCACTATTCCTCTTTTATCAACGTCCATGGCGTACCCGACGGCTACAACCGCTGGACCGTCGATTATCCGCGCTCCGACCGCCATCTGCTCTCGGGCGTCCGCCGTTTGACCAGGATCGATACCAGATCCGTCGAGCAGCCGGTCGACCTCGATGGCGAGGACGATGTCTACAACTGGCCCATTATGTACGCCGTCGAGGTCGGCTACTGGAATCTTTCCGATGCCGAGGCCAAGCAGCTCCGCGAATATCTGCTGCGCGGCGGATTCTTCATGTGCGACGACTTCCACGGCACCGTCGAATGGGAAAACTTCATGGCCGGCATGAAAAAAGTGTTTCCCGACCGTCCGGTTGTAGATTTGGATAACAAAGATCCCATCTTTCACGTCTTATATGATCTGGAGAATCGTTTTCAGGTTCCGGGAATGCAATATGTGGTGTACGCGCCGCATCATTTATACGAATACGACGGCTACGTTCCCCGGTGGGAAGGGATCTACGACGATAAAGGCCGCGTGATGGTGGCGATCTGTCACAATATGGACCTGGGCGATGCCTGGGAAAACTCGGACGATCCGGCCTATCCGGAGCGGTTCTCCTCCCTCGCCTATAGAATCGCGATGAACTATTTTATTTACGATTTGACGCACTAAATGTTCGAATTCCTCTTCAAATATCCGGCTTCGGTGTTTTCCAAGGGCACCTTCGTGTTCGCCGGCGGCTGGCCTTTATGGCTGCTGGGAATCGCGATCGTCGCTGCGGGCCTCGGCCTCGCGTATTTCGTCCGTCGAAATTCAGAACGCTCGGCGCGTGTGAAGGGCGGCCGTTCGGCAGTCGTGTGGCTATTGCAAACCCTGCTCGCCTCGATTCTGCTGCTGTTGTTGTGGCACCCCGCGCTCAGCGTCGCGACTTTGCGTCCGCAACAAAACATCGTAGCCGTGGTGGTCGACGACTCCTCCAGCATGGCGGTCGACGATGCCGGCAGCGGGTCCCGCAAAAACGCCGCTGTAAACGTACTCAATAGCGGACTCGTCAAACAATTACAGGAGCGGTTTCAAGTCCGGCTGTACCGGCTGAGCGATCATTTGGAGCGTCTGGACGCCTACGACAAGGGCGGACTCAATAAGTTGACCGCAATGGGAACCGCGACGCATATCGGCGACAGTTTGAAACAAGTGGTCGCCGATGCCGCGAGCCTTCCTATCGGCGCCGTGGTGCTGCTCAGCGATGGAGCGGATAACTCCGGTGGTATCGATCTCGAAACCATTTCCGAAGTGCGCCGCCAAAGGATTCCCGTCCACACCATCGGCTTCGGGCGCGAAAAGATGGCCCACGACGTCGAACTCACCGGCGTCGAGACGTCCGCCCGCGCGCTGCCCGATTCGCGGCTCGCCGCTACCGTTTCATTTCACCAGCACGGATACTCCGGCGGAAAAGCGAAAATCTTCATTCGCGATGGAGGAAAGGTTCTGGCCGTCCACGAGATCACCTTTAAAGGCGACGGCGTGGAGCAGATCGAGAACATCCTCTTTAACGCAGGACCGAAGGGCGTCAAGGCCATCGACGTCTCCATCGATCCCTTGCCCGGCGAAGAAAATCAACGTAACAACAAGCTGACGCGCCTGGTGAACGTCGATAACCGTACTCCCCGCATCCTTTATATGGAAGGCGAGCCGCGCTGGGAGTTCAAATTTCTGCGCCGCGCCGTGGAGGACGACAAGAGCATCCACCTCGCGACCATCCTGCGCACCACTCAGAACAAAATTTACGTGCAGGACGACCATGGCGACGCGCCAAAAGTCATCAAGGACGGTTTTCCGACCCGCGTTGAGGATCTGTTCGAATTCGACGGACTGATTCTAGGCAGCGTCGACGCGCCGTATTTTACGACCACGCAGCAGCAGATGATCAAGGATTTCGTCGACCGCCGTGGCGGAGGACTGCTTTTCCTGGGCGGCCGCGACGCTCTCGCCGACGGAGGCTACGCCCGCAGCGTGCTGAACGACGTGCTGCCCGTGAAACTGCCCGATCGAAAAAACACCTTCGTTCGTGATCCGGCGACAGCGGAGCTGACCGCGCAAGGCCGCGACAGCCTGATCACGCGTCTCGAAGAAGACCCCCAGAAAAATATCGAGCACTGGAAAAAGCTTCCCTATCTGATGAATTTCCAGGATGCCGGCCAGCCCAAGCCCGGTGCAGTCGTGCTGCTCGACGCCAAACCGACCTCGGTCGGCCTGTTGCCTCTGCTGACCATTCAGAATTATGGCCGCGGCAGGACCGCGGTGTTCGCCACAGCCGGCAGTTGGCGCTGGCGCATGCTGATGCCCGTCGCCGACAAGAGTCACCAGATGTTCTATACCCAGCTGCTGCGCTGGCTGGTCAACGATACTCCCCGCCGTCTGATGGTTTCGACGCCCAAGCAAATGTTGAACGACGAATCTCTGGTGAAGCTGCGCGCCGACGTCCGCGATAAAGCTTATTTGCCCGCCGCCGACGCCTCGGTCGAGGCTCATATATTAGGCGACGGCGTTTCAGAAACGGTCGCCATGCGTCCGGATTCGCTCGACGCCGGCGTGTACACCGCGGATTGGACCATTCCGAAAGCCGGATCGTATGTAGTCGAAGTATCTGCCAGGCGCGGCGTGGAGGATCTGGGACACGACGTGATCACGTTCAGAAGAAGCGACGGCGTGGCCGAGAATTTTCACGTCGAACAAAATCGTGAGCTGCTGGAAAAATTGTCTGCCGAAACCGGAGGCAAGTATTACAAGCCTGAGGACGCGAACAAACTGGGCAAAGACATCAATTATTCCGAAGCCGGAATCACCGTCCGCGAAACCCGCGACCTGTGGGACATGCCGGTAATTTTTCTGCTGCTGCTGATGCTCCGCTCCGGCGAATGGCTGCTGCGGCGTAAGTGGGGTGTGATTTGAAACGCGCGCTGTTGCTCGCGGCTGCCTGTGCGTGTCTGCACGCCGAGACTTTTTATTTCACCGTGGCCGGCCTGGGCGGCGAACCCGAATACGATGCCCGCTTCAGCGGCTGGGCCAAGGATCTGGACAAGCTGCTGCATCAAATCGAGCCGCAGGCGAAGATCAAAACTCTCTACGGTCCTGACGCCACGCGCTCCAACGTCGAAGCGTACTTGAAAGACCTGGCCAAACAAGCTAAGTCCGACGACTCACTGGTGCTCATGCTGATCGGCCACGGATCCTACGACGAGTTCGATTACAAGTTCAACCTGCCGGGCCCCGACCTTTCGGCCACCGAGCTCGCGAATCTGCTCGACAAGATTCCCGCCCATGAGCTGGTGGTCAACATGACCAGCGCCAGCGGCGGATCGATCGCCGCGCTTGAAAAGCCGAAGCGCGTGGTCATCACCGCGACCAAGGCAGGCACGGAGAAAAACGCCACCGTCTTCCCCCGCTACTGGATCGAAGGCCTCCGCGATCCCGCGGCCGACTCCGATAAGAACGATATCGTAACCGCGCTCGAAGCCTTCCGCTACGCCGAAGAGAAGACCGCGAAATTTTACGAAACCCAGAAGCGCCTTTCGACCGAACATCCTTTAATCGAAGACGCTGGAAAAGGCGAGGGCGTCAAAGTTCCCTCCGCCGAAAACGGCGAAGGATTGACCGCCAACCGTTTCGCTGTCCTTCATCTGGGCTCGACCGCGGCGCAGAGCCGCGACCCCGCCAAGCTCGCTCTGCTCAAGCAAAAAGAGGACCTGGAAGCGCAGATCGACGATCTGAAGTATCGCAAAGCGTCCATGGCCGTGCAGGAATACCGCGGGCAATTGCAGCAGTTGCTGATCCAACTGGCGCAGACGCAGGAGGCGCTGGATAAATAGTGTTACGTGCTTTGAGCCTTGCGGCACTCGCTCTACCGCTCGCCGCCCAATTGCCTGACGCCGTGAAACCATGCGCCGCGATGCGCCTTCATGGCGACGCAGGCGCAGCGGCCTGCTACGAGAAACTCACCCACTCGCCGGACCTGGCCGTCTCCGCCGAAGGATATTGGGGCATCCGCAATTATAGAAGCGCCAACGATCAGTTTCGCGATGCCGTCAAAGCCCATCCCAAAGATCCCGCGCTGCGCGTCCGCTGGGGCCAACTCTATGCCGATCACTGGCAGCCCGATATGGCGGGCGATCTGTTTCAGGAAGCGCTCGAAATCAACGACAAGTACGCCCCCGCGTTGATCGGTCTCGCCGAGCTCGCCGCCGACGGATACTCCTCACGCGCCGTCGAATTCGCGAAACACGCCCTCGAGCTCGACCCCAAAGCGTATCAAGCCGAGGAAGTGCTGGCCCGCGTCGCCCTCGAAGATAACAACGAAGCGAAAGCCACGGAAGAAGCCAAAAAAGCCGTCGACCTCTCGCCCGACGCCCTGGACGCGATGGCCATCCTCTTTACCATCGACCGTTTGAACGACAAGAAAGATTCGCCCTGGCTGGGCAGGATTTTTAAAGTCAATCCCCGATACGGCGAGGCCTACGACATCGCCGGTCACTACTTCGTCATGAATCGCCGCTACGAAGAAGGGATCGTCCTTTACCGCCTGGCCCTCGAACTCGATCCGCAGCTGCAAAAAGCTCGCGCCGCGCTCGGCTTAAACCTGATGCGCCTGGGCCGTGAAGATGAGGCCCGCAAGCAGCTCGAACAATCCTGGAACGCCGGCTATCAGCCCACGGAAACCAAGAACACGCTGATGCTGATGGACAAATATAAGGATTACGATACGTTTCGTACTCCCACCACGGTGTTGAAGCTCGGCAAGAAAGAATCCGCGCTCCTGCGCCCCTATTTTCAAGCGGAGCTCGATCGCGCCATCGCCACTTACGAGAAAAAGTATAAATACAAATTGCCCGGCCCCGTGCAGGTCGAGGTCTATCCCAATCATCCGGATTTCGAAGTCCGCACCATGGGTATGCCCGGCCTGGGCGCCCTCGGCGTGACCTTCGACTCCGTCATCGCGATGGATTCTCCCGATTCCCGCAAGCCCGGAACCTTTCACTGGGATAGCACGATGTGGCATGAGCTGAGCCACGTCTTCGTGCTGAACATGACCAAGAGCCGCGTGCCCCGCTGGTTCACCGAAGGGCTCGCCGTCTATGAGGAAACCGCGGCATCGCCCGATTGGGGCGATCGCCTGGACCCCGATGCCATCGAAGCCATCAAGAACAAAAAACTCCTCCCCATTTCCGATATCGACCGCGGATTTATTCATCCCACCTATCCGGCGCAGGTGATCGTGTCGTACTACCAGGCGGGGAAAATCTGCAATTTTATCCAGCAGAAGTGGGGCTACGACAAACTGATCGACATGGTCCACGATTACGCCGCCCTCAAGACCACGCCCCAAGTGATCGAGCTCGAATTCAAAATGAAGCCGGAGGAGTTCGACCGCCAGTTCCTCACCTGGCTCGAAGCGCAGACCAAGCGCACCGTCGACGGCTTCGACGACTGGAAGAAGAGCATCAAGACCGTCGCCGAAGATGCCAAGGCCAAAAAATGGGACGACGTGATCCGCGAAGGCGTGCGCATCCGCGATCTGTATCCCGATTACGTCGACGCCGCCAGCGTCTACGAATTTCTAGCCGACGCGTATGAAGCCAAGGGCGACAAAGCTAACGAAATGGCGGAGCTCGCTCGCTACAGCCGCATCGGCGGCAGGAATCCGATTACGCTAAAACAGCTCGCAGCCCTTCAATCCGCCGCCGGACAGAAAAAGGAAGCCGCCGCCACGCTCGAACGCCTCAACCTGATTTATCCCAAGGATGAGGATCTGCATAAGCGCCTGGGCGCGCTCTATCTGGATCTGAATAATCCCGCGGCGGCCGTCCGCGAATTCCAGGCGTTGGTCGCCATGCCGCCCATCGATGTGGCCGGCGCGCACTACGAATTGGCGCGCGCGTTGAAGCTCGCCAATCGCACCGAGGAAGCCAAGGACGAAGTTTTGTCCGCCCTCGAAACCGCGCCCGATTTCAAGCCGGCCCAAAAACTACTGCTCGAACTGAACGTGAAACAATAGAAAATTCACTCATGTCAACCATTCCAGTTACCTCTCCCGATTCCGCGGAACTGCAAGGTCGCATCGACCGTTTTCAAAAGGTGCATGCCGATATCGTCGCGGAAGTTCGCAAAGTAATCGTCGGCCAGGAAGAAGTGATCGAGCAGGTTTTAATCGCGCTCTTCGTCGGCGGCCATTGCCTGATCACCGGCCTCCCCGGCACCGCGAAAACCCTGCTGGTGCGCACGCTTTCAGACGCCCTCGGCTTGAATTTCCGCCGCATCCAGTTCACCCCCGACCTGATGCCCTCCGATATCACCGGCACCGACATTATTGAAGAAGACTCCATCACCGGACATCGCAGCTGGACCTTTGTGCCCGGCCCGATTTTCGCGAACGTGCTGCTCGCCGACGAAATTAATCGCACGCCGCCGAAGACGCAATCGGCGCTGCTCGAAGCCATGCAGGAGCGTTCCTGCACCGTGCGCGGCAGTCAGCATACGATCTCTCCGCCGTTCTTCGTGCTCGCCACGCAGAATCCCATCGAGCTCGAAGGAACGTATCCTCTGCCCGAAGCCCAGCTCGACCGCTTCATCTTTAATACGCTGCTCGATTACCTCACCGCCAACGACGAATTGAAGGTGCTCGACCTCACCACCACCACGCATCTCGCCAAAGTGGTCGCGGTCACCAACGCCGAAGAGATCATCGATTTCCAGCAGGTGGTCCGCATGGTGCCCATCGCCGATTCCGTCGCGCGCTACGCCGTCAACCTGGTGCGCGCCACGCGCCCCACCGATCCTTCGGCGCCCGAGTTCGCGAAAAAGTACATCAACTTCGGCGCCAGCGTCCGCGCGGCCCAGTTCCTCGTCTTAGCCGCCAAGGCCCGCGCGCTGGTCCATAAGCGCTATCACGTGACCTACGAGGATATCGCCACGCTGATGCGCCCCATCCTCCGCCACCGCGTGCTGCTGAATTTCCAGGCGGAATCCGATCGCCTCTCGACCGACGATCTGCTGCTCAAACTGCTGGAGGCCATGCCCGCGCCTAAGGCGTAAGATGCTCCAGCGATTTCTAGATCCGAAAATCCTCGGAGGCATCTCCGGCCTAGACCTGGTCGCCAAAACCGTGGTCGACGGCTTCATCGCCGGTCTCCACCGCTCCCCCGATTTCGGATTCAGCCAGGAGTTCGCCGAATACCGCGCCTACACGCCCGGCGACGACCTTCGCCACGTCGATTGGAACGTCTACGCGCGCACCGAGAAGATGTTTCTCAAGCGCTATCGCGGCGAGACCAACTGCCAGGTCACCATCCTTCTCGACATGAGCCGCTCCATGAAGTTCGGCTCCCACGCCACCGAAAAAATCGAATACGCGCGTTTCCTCGCCGCCTGCATCGCCTACCTCGCGCATAGTCAAAGGGACGCCGCGGGCATCGTGATCTTCGACGACGATGTGCGCAACTTCGTGCCTCCGTCGACGCGCCAGGGACAGCTCGCGCGTATCCTTCACGCCATCGATAGCGGCAAAATCGGCACCCGTACGGACTTCGCCCATCCCTTCCGCCACGTGCTTGAATTTCATCGCCGCCGCGGCATCGTCGCCGCCATCTCCGATTTCTGGGAGTCGCCCGAAAAAATCATCCAGACCGTCGCGCCCCTGCGTTTCCGCGGCACCGAGCTGATTCTGTTTCACCTCCTCGATCCCGAAGAGCTCCGCCCCAAGCTCAAAGGACCCGTGCTGCTCGAAGATCTCGAAACCGGCGACACCCTCGAAGTCTCGCCCGACTATGTCGCCCATGAATATCCCGCAAAAATCCAAGCCCATCTCGAAGACATAAAAACCCGCGCGCAAGCCGCCGGAATCGATTATTTCCTGATCGACACCAGCCGTCCTTTGGATGACGCGCTCCGCGAATATCTGGCCATCCGGAAAGGAAAACTGTAAATGGGTTTCCTCGCCCCCTGGTTCCTCGCCGGAGTCGCCGCCGTCGGCCTGCCCATCTGGATCCATCTTCTCAAGCGCCATAAAACCGATCCGCGCCTCTTCCCCTCGCTGATGTTTTTCGAAAAGCGCGAGATGAGTTCGGTCAAGCATCGCCGCCTCGAACACATTCTGCTGTTCTCTCTCCGCGCCCTGATGCTGATCCTGCTCGCGCTGCTGTTCGCGAATCCCTTCATCAAGCGCGACCCCGCCTCGATCGCAGGCAAGAAGATCCTGGTCATCGCCGTCGACCGCTCCTTCAGCATGCGCGCCGCCGACCATTTCGCCAAAGCCAAGGACCAGGCTTTATCCCTCATCTCCGGCCTTAAACCAGGCGACCAGGCGGAGGTGCTCGCGCTCGGAAGCCAGGTCCAGGCGCTCACCCAAATCGTCTCCGATCCCAACGAGCTTCGTGTAGCCGTCCAATCCATCCAACCCAGCGACAGCCGAGCTTCTTCGGTGAGCTCGCCCGTTATATAAGGACGCTTTCCGAATCCACGCACCTCGCGCTCGAAGTCCACCTGGTCAGTGATCTACAAAAAACCGCGCTGCCCCCGGGCTTCGCCGACCTGCGCCTCGATCCCTCGACCACGCTCGTCTTTCACCAGATCGGAACGCCCGCGACCAACGTCGCCGTCGAAAATGTGGTCGCGCCCTCGCGCATCTTCGATCCTAAAAAGGTCCGCGTACTGGCCACCATCGCCAGTTTTCCGGCGCCCGACGAAAAAAGTGAAACGTCCAAGAAGAACGTCTCCCTCGTCCTCAACAACAAGGTCCTCCAAACTAAAACCGTCGATCTTCCCACCGGAGGCCGCGCCCAGGTCGAGTTTCTCTCGCTCGACGCACCCTATGGATTCAGCCGCGGCGAAGTGCGCGTCGAAGCCAGTGATACTCTGCCCGCCGACGATCGCTTCTACTTCGCGGTCGAGCGCACCGACCCGCGCAAGGTCCTGTTCGTCGACGATGGCCGCCATCCCCGCGGTCTCCTCTATTATCGCGACGCGCTCGATGCCTCCGGCGATTCCGCGTTTCAGATCGAAGTCGTGCGTCCCGATGTCGCCTCCAACCAGGATTTCTCACACTACGCATATGTCGTTCTCAATGACGTCGGCACTGTCTCTGACACCCTCGAATCCTCGCTAAAAAAATACGTCAACGCCGGAGGCTCCGTGCTGATCGTCCTCGGACCCGCTTCCGCCGCGCAGCCCAAAGTCCCGCTCGTTGACGAAACCATTGAAGCCGCCGCCTACGCCGGACGTGAAACCGACCGTTTCCTCAACGTCTCCGAAATCGACGCCGGCCACCCCGCGCTGCGCAATGTCGAACGCTTTACGGGAGTCAAATTCTACCAGGCCATTCACGTCACCCCCGCCAAATCGCGAGTCCTCGCCCGCCTCAACGATCAGACGCCTCTGCTGCTCGAGCGTCAACTAGGCGAAGGCAAAGTGCTGGTCTTCACCGCGGTGATCGACAACTCCACCAACGATCTGCCCCTCCATGCCTCCTGGGTCCCGTTCGTCGAAAGGTCCGCCGCCTATCTCGCCGGCAGCGGCGCGGACCAGCCCGTCAACCTGGTGGTCGATTCCTATGTCGAGCTCCGCGCCGCCGCCAACAAAGCAGCCGCCGCCGAAGTGCTGGACCCCGACGGCAAGCGCCTCCTGTCGCTTGAAGAAGCCACCACCGCGCGAAATTTCGCGGTCAATAAAGAAGGATTCTTCGAGCTCAAAACCGCCAGCGGCAGACACACCCTGCTGGCCGTCCACGCCGATCGCCGGGAATCCGACCTCAACGTCATCCCGGAAGAAACGCTGGCGCTCTGGCGCGCAACCGGCAGTGACCAAACCGCCGCAGGCGCGTCTGGTCCAGGGAATGAACGCGATAAGAAGCCGTGGCCTCTATGGCCGTGGCTCTTGTTGCTATTGTTGATAGTAGCGATGGCCGAATCGTTCGTGGCGGACCGGTATCTTCGCCCCGCGGCCGAAAATCCGGAGACTCGAAGGAAGGAAGCGGCATGAACACGCGCGATCAGTTGAATCACTACCTGCGCGGCCTCGAATCCAGGCTGCGCTGGCTGACTGTGTCGAAGGGCATCGCCATCGCCCTGGGAGTAGCGCTCGGCGCGACGCTCGCCATGGTTTGGTTCACCAACGCGCTGGCGTTTTCAAACACCAGCATCACCATCGCGCGCGTCGTCCTGTTCCTCGCTCTCGCCGCCGCCCTGGGATTCGCGCTCGTCCTGCCCCTGCTGCGCCTCAATCAACATAAAACCGTCAAGCGGGCCGAATCCACGTTCCCCGAATTCAACCAGCGCCTGCTCACTTACATCGAGCGCGGCGAGGCCCGCGACCCCATGCTGGACCTGCTGGCCCTCGACGCCTACTCGGTCGCGAATAAAACCGAGCCCGAAAAAGTCGCGCCCCGTAAGAACATTTTCGCCTTCGCCACCGCCGGAGGCTTCGCCGGGGCAGCCCTGTTGTGGATGATCCTCGCCGGCCCCGGATTCCTCGGCTACGGAGCTTCGCTGCTCTGGGCCGGCCTGCCCAAAGGCATCAACGGCGTAAATTTCTACGACATCGTCATCGATCCAGGCAACAAACTGGTGCGCCGCAAAGCCGACCAGATGGTCACCGCCACGCTCACCGGATTCCAGGCTCCGCAGGTCCGCCTGTTCGCTCGCTATAAGAGCTCTTCGAAGTGGGAAGAAGCCGCCATGGTCCCCCGCGCCAGCGGCACCGCCTACGAATTTCTGTTCGCCTCGCTGCCGGAGCCGGTCGAATACTACGCCGAAGCCGCGGGCGTCAAATCGAAAACCTACAAGCTCGACGTCGCCGACCTTCCCGGCATCAAAAATATCAAGGTGACCTATCACTACCCGTCCTGGCTCGGCATGAAGGACGCCGTTGAAGATCCCGGCGGAGACCTCCGCGCCGTCGCCGGAACCGTCGCCGAACTGACCATCGAAACCGACCGGCCGCTCAAAACCGGCGAGATCCTCATGGACGATGGATCGAAAATCGCTCTGGACTCAAAAGCCGGCAACTTCCTCACCGCGAAAGTCCCCGTCGAAAAGGACGGCATGTATCACTTCGCCGCCACCGACCGCGGCGAAGGTGTCCGCCTGAGCGAGGACTATTTCATCGAAGCCCGCCAGGACCAGCCGCCCACCGTGAAAATCGTCACCCCGCGCGGCGACGCCAAAGTGAGTCCAATTGAGGAGGTCACCGTCTCGGTCGAAGCCGCCGACGACTTCGCGCTCGAATCCATGGAGCTCCACTACTCCGTCAACGGCGCCCCCGAAAAAACCGTCTCCCTGCTCCAGAATAAAGGCGTCAAGGAAGCCAGCGGCAAAACCATGATCTCGCTCGAGGATTATAAACTCGAAGCCGGTGATGTGGTCAGCATCTACGCCACCGCCCGCGACGCGCGCAACACCGCCCGCACCGATATCGCCTTCATCGAAACCCAGCCCTTCGAAAAGAACTACACCCAATCCCAGCAGTCCGGCGGTATGCCCGGTATGCAGTCCGACGGCCAGGACCAGACCGAAATTTCCAGACGTCAGAAAGAAATCATCGCCGCCACCTGGAACGAAATTCGCGGCGGCGCGAAGAACAAAGTCAACTCCGCGGAAAACGCCAGGTTCCTCGCCGGCATCCAAACCAAACTGAAAGAGCAGGCCAAGTCGCTAGCCGATCGCGCCCGCAGCCGTGAGCTTGCCGGAGCCAACCAGGAATTCCAAGCCTTCGTGAAGGATCTCGACGAAGCCGCCAAGCAGATGGACCCGGCCTCGTCGAAGCTCGGCGCGCAGTCCTGGAAAGATGCTCTAGAGCCCGAACAAAAGGCCCTCCAATATCTCCTCAGAGCCGAACAGACCTTCCGCGATATTCAAGTCGCCTTCGGTGGCGGAGGCCGTGGAGGCGGCGGTGGACAGAACGCCGGCCGCGACCTCGCCAACCTGTTCGACCTCGAACTCGACACCGAGAAAAACCAGTACGAAACCGGCCAGCAGTCCTCCTCCAGCCAGCAGGCTAAGGAGAAGGCAGTCGACGAAGCGCTCCAGAAACTCGAAGAGCTAGCCCAAAGGCAGAAACAGCTCGCCGATCAGCAGGCCAAAACCAAGCAGCAGACTTTCGAGCAGCGCTGGCAGCAGGAAATGCTCCGCCGCGACGCCGAAGAACTGAAAAAACAGATGGAGCAGCTCTCGCGCGACGGCTCCCAACAGTCCGCGAGCCAACAGCAGGGCCAGCAGCAAGGTCAGCCAAATTCCGGAGGCCAGGGACAATCGAGCCAGGGCGGCCAGCAGTCTTCGAGCCAGGCGCAGCAAAGCGGGCAAGGCAACTCGCAGCAATCCGGCAAGAACCAGCAGCAAAACGCCCGCAGTCAGCAACAGCAGATGCAGA
This sequence comes from Bryobacterales bacterium, assembly GCA_963698105.1. Taxonomy (GTDB): domain Bacteria; phylum Acidobacteriota; class Terriglobia; order Bryobacterales; family Bryobacteraceae; genus Palsa-187. Next base: position 186,444 of record CAVOPN010000008.1, on the reverse strand, counting down.
GGAGCCTCGGCCAGCGCAACGGCACCAACGATCAGCGCCTGCAACAGGCTCTGGACCGCGTAACCCAGGCCGAAGAGGCCATGCGCCAGGCGCAGAGAGCCGCTCAGCAGCAGGGCCAGCAATCCGGAGGACAGGGCCAGCAGCAGGGCGGATCCCCTCAGCAGCAGAAGTCCGGACAGCAGGGACAGATGCAGGGAGACAATCAGGCTGGACAAGCCGAAGCCAATGCCCGGCGCGCCGCCGAAGCTCTGAACGACGCGAAGTCGCTGCTCGGCGGAATGCGCCGCCAGGAATCCTCCTCCCAATTGGGCGACCTCGAACAGCGTGCCGAGCAGCTTGCCGCGGAGCAGCGTGACCTCGAAAATCGGATGCGTAAGGAGTTCGGAGCCCAGGCCATGGGCGACCGCTCCGCGCCGCCTCCGTCGCGTCAGACAGCCGAGCAGATGGCCACGGAAAAAGAGAAGATGGCCGCCCAACTCGATCGTCTGGAATCGGACATGAAGAAGTCCGCGCGCGATCTCGCGCAGTCCCAGCCCGACGCGTCGGCCCGCGTGCGCGATGGCCTTTCGGAAATCCAGCAGAACGAGGCCAAGGCCCGCATGACCGCGTCCGCCGGGTGGCTGCGCCGCGGCCAGGGACCGTTGATGGTTCCGCGCGAAGCTCCCATCACTCAGGCCCTCGATAAGGTGACCGACGATCTGAAGCAGGCTCAAAGCGCCCTCAAAAATGGAGGCCAGGGCCCAGCCACCAACGATCTCGAACGGTCCCTCGCCCGAGTCGAGCGGATGCGCAGCAACCTCGAACGCATGGGCGGCCAGCAATCCGGTCAACAGTCTGGTCAACAGTCTGGTCAACAGGCTGGTCAACAACAGGGCCAAGGCAAGGGCCAGGGCCAAGGACAAGGTTCCGGTCAACAGGCCGGCGGTCAGCAGCCAGGCTCCAGCCAACAAGGTGGAGGCCAGCAAGGCGGCGGACAGCCCGGCGGAGGCTACGGCAACGCCTTCGGACCGCGCGGAGGCAACCGCCAATATGGCGCGGGCTTCGGACGCTTCGGCCCCGAAGGAATTTACGACAATCCCCTCGATCGTCCGGCCGACCCCAATGAAGCCGCCAGGCTCGCCATGCGCGACCTCAACGACATGCGGCAGTTATTCAAGGACAACCCCGACGTCCAGAAGCAAATCACCGACGTCGAGCATGAGCTGCAAAAACTGACCATAGGCGACATCGCCACGCCGGAATTGCAGCAGCGCCTCAACCGCGAAGTTCTTCCCAACCTCCAGGCCCTCGAAATCAAGCTGCGCCGCCAGGTCGAAGAACAGGGCGGCGGACAAGTCAAGAGCGGATCCACCGACAAGGTTCCGCCCGGATTCTCCTCCGCCGTCGAAGAGTATTTCCGCAAACTCAGTAAAGGCAACTAGGGCCGAAGCCGATATCATTACTTCCTTTACTTTCAGCTAAATATGGTGGTACCCTCAGGTCTTAATGCGAACTGTCGACCTGATCCATCGCAAGAGGGACGGCGAAGAGCTGTCTGTGCAAGAAATCGCTTTTTTAGTTGACGGTTATACCAGCGGAGCCATTCCCGACTATCAGATGTCCGCGTTCCTGATGGCCACGTTCTTTTCGGGCATGACCGACCGCGAGGTAAGTGCGCTGACCGATCGCATGATCGGCTCGGGGGAGCACATCGACCTGTCGTCGATACCGGGGATGAAGGTGGACAAGCATTCGACCGGGGGCGTGGGCGATAAAACCAGCCTGATCGCGGCGCCGCTCGCGGCCGCGGCGGGCGTGATCGTGCCCATGGTTTCCGGCCGCGCTCTGGGCCATACCGGAGGCACTCTCGACAAGCTCGAATCGATTCCCGGTTTTCGTACCAACCTGACGATCGAGGAGTTTCAGGCGCAGCTCGCGCAAACCGGCCTGGCGTTTATCGGGCAGACGCCGCAGGTGGCGCCGGCCGATGGCAAGCTTTACTCGCTCCGCGATGCGACGGCGACCGTCGAATCCATTCCTCTGATCGCGTCGTCGATCATGTCGAAGAAAATGGCCGCCGGTCTCGACGCCTTGGTGCTCGACGTTAAGGTCGGCTCCGGTGCCTTCATGAAGCGGCAGGTCGACGCGCGCCGCCTCGCGCAGATGATGGTCGGCATCGGACGCCGCCTCGATAAGCGCGTGCAGGCTCTGATTACGGACATGAATCAGCCGCTCGGTTACGCCATCGGCAACGCGCTCGAAGTGATGGAGGTTTCGCAGACCCTCCAGAATGTCGGCCCCACGGATTTGACGCGCCTGTCTCTCGAACTGGCCGCCCGCATGATCTTCCTGGGCAAGGTTGTCCCGACGCTCGACGAAGCGCGCGAACTGGCCACCAAGAAACTGCTCGACGGCTCGGGCTACCGCAAGTTAAAGGATGTTATCCAGGCGCAGGGCGGCAATCCGCAGGTGCTGGATCGCTTTGAGCTGCTGCCGAACGCGACCGGCGCGCGCGAGATCTCCTCGCCGCGCGCGGGCTATGTAACGGCGATCGATGCGGAGCTGATCGGCCAGGCCTCCTCGATGATCGGCGCGGGCCGCGATATGAAGGAAGATTCGATCGACCCCGCGGTCGGCGTGATTTTAGAGGTGAAGGTCGGCCAGAAGATCGACGCGAACGGAGTGCTCTGCCGCCTCTACTACACGGGCGATGAGCGAGTCGAAGATGCCGCGCAGTTGGTCGAAGACGCGTTCCGCATTTCCGGCACAGCCCCCGAAGAGCGGGAGTTGATCCTGGAAGTTGTCGGCTAGCTCACGCCCGCGGAAAGTGGGGACTGCCTACTCTGTCCCAAGGCGCCCGCGATCCCGAAAAGCAGCTCATGGCCCCTTCGCCGCAGTGGACAGAGCGGGCTGTCCCCACTTTCCGCCCGGCCAGAGAGTGTCGATGCCCGGAAGCAAATCTGCTACACTCGCCCGATGGAAAGATTCACAGGCCTCCTGGGCCTGATCGCTATCGTCGCCGTCGCCTACTTGTTCTCGACCAACCGCAGCGCCATTAAACCCCGGGTGCTATTTTGGGGCCTCGGCCTCCAGTTCGGATTCGCCTTCCTGGTGCTGCGGACCAACGTGGGCTACCTCTTCCAGGCCGCCAGCAACGGTGTGAATCACATGCTCGAATACGCGGTCGAAGGCAGCAAGTTTCTGTTCGGCGATAAGCTGGGCGTCAAGAACGATCAGTTCGGAGTCATCTTCGCGTTCCAAGTCCTGCCCATCATCATCTTCATCGCGTCCTTCTTCGCGATCCTTTACTACCTCGGCATCATGCAGATTTTCGTGCGCGGCATGGCCGTGATGATGCAGCGAGTGTTCGCGACCAGCGGGGCGGAATCGACCAACGTCGCGGCCAGCATCTTTATGGGACAAACGGAAGCTCCTCTGACCATCCGCCCGTTTCTCGCAAGCCTGACGCAGAGCGAACTGTTCACCGTGATGGCCAGCGGCATGGCCCACGTTTCGGGCGCGACCATGGCGGCCTACGTCCTGATCGCAGGCGTCGAGATCAGGCATTTGCTGACCGCCGTGATCATGACCGCGCCCGCGACTTTAATGCTGGCGAAGATACTCATTCCCGAAACGCAGGTGCCGGAAACATTGGGCACCATCAAAGTGGAAGTGGAGAAACCGGGCGTCAACATCATCGACGCGGCTTCGCGCGGAGCCTCCGATGGTCTGCATCTGGCCCTGAATGTAGGCGCGATGCTCATCGCGTTTATAGGGCTGATCGCGATGGTGAACGGAATCCTCAAAGGTGTTCACGGCATGCATCACATGGCGTGGGTGCCGGCCTCCGCGCAGGATATTCTAGGCCACGTGTTTTCGCCGATCGCGTGGCTGCTGGGAGTGAAGTATCAGGATTGCGCTTCGATCGGCAACCTGTTGGGGACGCGGCTGATCCTCAATGAATTCGTTGCCTTCATCAACCTCGGCGCGATTCGCGCGACTCTGGACCCGCGATCGTTCATCATCGCGACCTACGCTTTGTGCGGCTTCGCGAATCTAAGCTCGGTGGCAATTCAGGTGGGCGGCATCGGGGCGCTGGCTCCCTCGCGCAAGTCGGATTTAGCTCGGCTGGGTATGAAAGCGGTGGCGTGCGGCACCATGGCGAACTTCATGTCGGCGTGCATTGCGGGGATGCTGGTGTGATCGGCGTCGTCCTCGGCAGCGGGTTGGGCGCGTTCGCCGATACCCTCGAAGACAAGGTCGAGACGCCGTATTCCGAGATCGCCGGATGGCCGGCGTCGACCGCCGTGGGCCACGCGGGCAAGCTGGTCGAAGGCCGCATCGGCGATACGAAAGTGATCGCGCTCGCGGGCCGCGCGCATTTGTACGAAGGCTACTCCGCGCAGCAGGTGACCTTCGGCATTCGCGAGCTGGCTCGCAGAGGCGTGACCAGCCTGATACTGACCAACGCAGCCGGAGGCATCAATGAGAAATACCGCCCCGGCGACCTGGTGCTGATCTCCGATCACATCAACTTACTGGGGACGAATCCGTTGACGGGTCCCAATGACGATCTGATCGGTCCACGGTTTCCAGATATGACCGAAGCCTATTCGCGCGAGTATCGCGAAATCGCGAAACGCGCGGGTCACGAACTCGGCATTGTCCTCGAAGAAGGCGTGTATGTCGCGGTGCCGGGGCCGAGTTACGAGACTCCGGCGGAGATCCGCTACATGCGCATCATCGGCGCGGACCTGGTAGGGATGTCGACTGTGCCCGAGACCATTGTGGCGAATCACATGGGAATGAAAGTGCTCGCAATCTCTTGCGTGACCAATGCCGCCGCGGGCATTCTGGCTCAGAAGCTGGTGCACGAAGAGGTGCTCGCCACCGGCGCGAGAGTGCGAGATACGCTGGTAAAATTACTGCGATCCCTATGCATCTCGCTCAAATAAATATAGGGCGCCTGATTGCTTCGATCGACGATCCCCGCATCAAGGGATTCGTCGATCAGTTGGAGCCTCTGAATAAGCTGGCGGACGAAAGTCCGGGCTTCGTGTGGCGCCTTCAATCGGGATCGGGCAACGCGACCGACCTTCTGTATAACGAGGCGGACCCGACGATCATGTTGAACATGTCGGTGTGGGAATCGCTCGAAGCGTTGAAGGCTTATGTTTACAAGTCGAGTCATTTAGGCGTGTTTAAGGACCGGCAGAAATGGTTCGAGAAGATGGACCTTCCGCACTACTGTCTGTGGTGGGTAGCTGTAGGACATGTGCCAACCATTCTCGAAGGTCGTGAGCGGCTGGAGCACTATCAAGCCCACGGAGCAACGCCGCATGCATTCTGGTTTTCGGAGTGGGGCTGAGCAAATCATCATTGTCGATCCGGAGATCATGAGTGGAACACCCTGTTTTCGCGGCACCAGAGTTCCCTTTAAGAATCTTATCGATTATCTTGAAGGCGGCCATCCCTTGAGTGAGTTCGTGCGCCAATTTCCGTCTTTCACTCGTGAGATGGCCGTGCGGGCACTCGAGCAAGCTGCATCCCCAGGCTTACGCCTGGGGCTATAGCCCCGTCCCGTTAGCGACTGTGTGAAAAGTCAAGCGGGAACTGGCGTATTTGCCGGCCGCCAGGGCTGGCGGGTCCGCATCATTTCATTGAGGGCGAGCAGTAGTTTGCGCGCGACCGCGATCAGGGCCAGCTGTCTCGGTTTGCCTGCGGCCACCAGGCGCCGGTAGAAGCTTTGTAGCGCCCCTGCCGTTCGTACGGCGGTCCAACTGGCGAGGTAGAGAATGGCGCGCACCCCCGCGCGGCCTCCGCGAATCGAGCGCCTGCCGCGCCACTTCCCGCTGTCGGAGGCAAACGGAGCCAAGCCCACCAAGGCCGCGATCTGGCGGCGGTTCACTTGGCCCAGTTCCGGCAACTGGGCCAACAATCGCAGCGCGGTTTTGGGACCCACGCCCGGCGCGGTGCGCAACAACGCCTCTTGCTCCTTCCACGTCTCCGATGCGGCCACCCACGCCGCCAACTGTTTTTCCAGCCGCGCGATTTCTTTTCCCAAGAAGGCAATCACGCGTTCCACGCTCTTGCGCAACGCCGGTTCCGACGCCTGTCAGACGCGTGCGCTCGGTGGCTCGCTCGACGGTGAGCTGCTGCTGACGCGCCACCCAGGCCGCCAACTGCTGGCGTTCGGCCTCAGGCCAGGCCCGCAACTGAGGCCTCATCCGCGTTCCGAACAACGCCAATGCGTACGCGTCGAGCGCGTCGGTCTTGGCTAGCAATCCATGGGCGCCGGCAAAATCGCGCACCCGTTTCGGATTCATCCGCATCACCGCCAACCCCGCTCCGGCCAGCGCCGCGATGACTGCGCCCTCCAATCCTCCGGTGGCTTCCAGCACGATTCCCTGCGGGCAGTAGGAAAGCAATGTTTCCGCCAACCCGGCCAGCGCGCCGGCCGATCTCTCACAACGGAGCTGTTCGACTTTGTTCTCTTCCACCAACACGACGACGTCGATCCAATCCTTGGAAACGTCGATTCCTACCCAGCAGTTTGCGTTAGAATTTATTTGCACGGTCGGGATACCCATCCTTGTAAATGCGGGCTCGGCTCATCACCGGCCCATGCGACTGTTCGGGCTCGACCGGAGAAGGCGGCGCAGATCCAGCTGACGGGCGGTCTCAACTACCGACCCAGGGCGGGGACGATCTTGCGCAACCCGCAGAGCCCCGTCAGCCAACGGGGCTCTGCTAACTCCGTATGACTAACATACAAGGGCGGGGATCACTTTTTCCAGTTTGCCCGAATGAAGTCTCCGTTCATACGGTTGATGACTTCTAGTGAGATTCCTTTGGGGCACACTGCTTCGCACTCTCCGATATTTGTGCACTGGCCGAAGGATTCCGAGTTCATCTGGCGGACCATGCGCAGGACTCTTGAATCTCTCTCCGGCTGGCCTTGCGGGAGCAAACCTAGATGGGAGATCTTTGCGCCGGTGAATAGTGACGCGGAGGCGTTGGGGCAGGCGGCGACACAGGCTCCGCAGCCGATGCAGGCGGCGGCGTCCATCGAGCGCTCGGCGTCCTGTTTGGAAACCGCGATGGTGTTGCCGTCGGGAGCGCTGCCGGCGGGAACGGAAATGTATCCGCCCGCGGCCACGATGCGGTCGAAAGGACTGCGGTCCACCATTAGATCGCGCAGCACGGGGAAGGCGCGGGCGCGCCAGGGCTCGAGGTACAAGTCTTCGCCATCGCGAAAATGGCGGAGGGATAATTGGCAGACGGTGGTCTTTTCGAGCGGTCCGTGAGCGACGCCGTTGATCATGAAGCCGCAGGAGCCGCAGATTCCTTCGCGACAATCGTGCTCGAACGCGATGGGTTCTTCACCGCGCAGGATCAGCTCCTCGTTCAACACGTCCAGGGCTTCGAGCATGGACATATCGCGGGTCATGTTGTCCGACTGAAACTTCTCCATGCGGCCGCGTGCGGTGCGGTCCTTTTGGCGCCAGATGTGGAACGTGAGTTTCATAAAGAGTCCCCTGGCTGACACCAGTGGTTGTGGCGCTGGACCACTATCGGGCAGGCTTGGGCGGGGATCATTTGTAGCTCCGCTGGCTGGGGTGGACGTATTCAAATGTCAGAGGTTCTTTGTGAAGCTCCGGTAGTTGATCGGGGCCGGTGTATTCCCAGGCGGCGACGTAGCTGAACTGGTCGTCGTTGCGGAGGGCTTCGCCGTCCGGGGTTTGATATTCCTCGCGAAAATGGGCTCCGCAGGATTCGTTGCGGTGCAGCGCGTCTAGACACATCAGCTCCGCGAGCTCGAAGAAGTCCGCTACGCGTCCGGCTTTTTCTAGAGACTGATTGATCTCCTCGCCGCTTCCCAGCACGCGCACATCGCTCCAATATTGGGCGCGAAGCTCACGTATTTGTTCGACCGCCGATTCGAGGCCGTGGGCGGTGCGCGACATCCCGCACTCGTCCCATACGATCTTGCCTAACTCGCGGTGGAAGGAGTCCACGGTGCGTGTGCCTTTGGCGTCGAGCAGCGCGCGGGTCTTCGCGGCGACGGCTTCCTGTGCGCTTAAGAACTCGGGATGGGACGCGTCGACAGATTCAAATTTGGAGCTCGCGAGATAGTTGCCGAGCGTGTAGGGGATCACAAAGTAGCCGTCGGCGAGGCCTTGCATCAGCGCGCTGGCGCCCAGGCGATTGGCTCCGTGGTCGGAGAAGTTCGCTTCGCCGATGACGAACAGGCCGGGGATGGTCGACATCAACTGGTAATCCACCCACAGGCCGCCCATGGTGTAATGAATCGCCGGGTAGATGCGCATCGGCACTTTGTAGGGATCTTCATCGGTGATGCGCTCATACATCTCGAACAGGTTGCCGTAGCGTTCGCGAATTTTGGCGACGCCCAGGCGCTTGATGGCGTCGCTGAAATCGAGATAGACGCCGAGTCCATGCTCGCCTACGCCGCGGCCTTCGTCGCACACTGCCTTCGCGTTTCGAGACGCGACGTCGCGGGGAACGAGGTTGCCGAAGCTGGGATAGCGGCGTTCTAGGTAGTAATCGCGCTCGGATTCCGGAATCTCGTTGGGCTTGCGCTTATCGCCTTTCTCTAAAGGAACCCAGATGCGTCCGTCGTTGCGGAGCGATTCACTCATCAGCGTCAGCTTCGATTGATAGTGACCGGAGACGGGGATGCAGGTGGGATGAATTTGGGTGAAGCAGGGATTGGCGAACATCGCGCCGCGCTTATAGGCTCGCCAGATGGCGGTGCAGTTGGACCCCTTGGCGTTGGTCGAGAGATAGTAGACGTTGCCGTAGCCTCCGGTGCCGAGGACGACGGCGTCGGCGATGTGCGATTCGATTTTTCCGGTGACCAGATCGCGGGTGACGATGCCGCGGGCGCGTCCGTCGATCACTACCAGGTCGAGCATTTCGGTGCGAGGGAACATCGTCACCTGGCCCGAGCTGACCTGGCGTTCGAGGGCCTGGTAGGCTCCGAGGAGAAGTTGTTGGCCGGTTTGGCCGCGAGCGTAGAAGGTTCGGGAGACCTGCGCGCCGCCGAAGCTGCGGTTGGCCAGGGTGCCTCCGTATTCGCGGGCGAAGGGGACGCCTTGGGCTACGCACTGATCGATGATTTTGACGCTGTTCTCGGCGAGGCGATAGACATTGGCTTCGCGGGCTCGGAAGTCGCCCCCTTTGACGGTGTCGTAGAAGAGGCGGTAGATGCTGTCGCCGTCGTTCTGATAGTTCTTGGCGGCGTTGATGCCGCCTTGAGCGGCGATCGAATGGGCGCGGCGGGGGGAATCCTGGAAGCAGAAGCACTTTACGTTGTAGCCGAGTTCGCCGAGGGTGGCGGCGGCGGAATCCGCCGGCTAGGCCGGAGCCTACTACGATGATTTCGTACTTGCGCTTGTTGGCGGGGTTGACTAGCTTCATTTCGAAGCAGGACTTCTCCCAGGCTTTTTCGATGGGGCCGGTGGGGATGTGGGGGTTTAGGGGACTGTTGCGAGGCGGTTGCCGTTCTGCGGATACGTCGACACGCTCGAAAAGATCGCTCCCTGTGGTCGCGGCTCGGTAGAGGTTTGGGGGGGATGGGGGATTCGTTTTCGTCATGGGATTAGCCCCTATCGCAGGTGGGCTGCGTGCGTCTCGCATGGCAACCTGACCGCTCCCTGTGGTCGCGGCTCCGTAGAGATTTGCGGGGGATGGAGGTTTTTGACGAATGGGCGGGTCATGGTTGTCACAGGATTGTCGGGATAAGGCCGGTCATTACGGCTATGGGGATGGAGACGAATCCGAAGAAGATTAGCGTGGCGACGATTATGGACCAGGCTTTTATGGCGGGGGTGTAGCGGAGGCCGAGGGTTTGCATCATGCTCGATAATCCGTGGCGGAGGTGCAGGCAGAGGAGGAGCATCGCGAGGATGTAGAAGAGAGAAACGGCGGGGACGCGGAATCCGTTGATGACGTTGCCGTAGGGGTCGGTTTCCATGTACGGCGTGCCGCCTACGCCGAAGGTGAATTGCAGCAGGTGGTAGATGACGAACAGGGCGATGATCGGTCCGCTCATGTACATGGTGCGCGAGGCGTAGCTCGACGCGATCGACTTGGTGCGGACGTAGCCGAGGGGGCGGGCTTCGCTCTTGACCACGGCTAGTTGAATCGAGCTCCAGATGTGCAGAGCTACGCTGACGATCAAGGTTATGCGGACGGTCCATAGAAGCTCGGGCAGGGAGCGCAGAGTTCGGGCGTAGCCGTTGAAGCGATCGGGGCCTAAGAAGATTTGCAGGTTACCGAGAAGATGGCCTACGACGAAGGCAGCCAGAACGGCTCCTGTAACGGCCATGACGGCTTTTTTGCCTATGGTTGAGTCCCAGAATCGCGGCGCGATTCCGGTGGTTGAAGATGTCATCCGCTCTCTGCTTTTAGGATAAAGTAAAAAACTTGTTGACACATTCCCATATCGGAATGTATTATCAAATCAATGGCACGCGCAGCTACCACATCGGATGCGTTCAATGCGGTGGCCGAGCCTTGCCGGCGGGAAATTTTGAACTATCTCGCTCTCAAGGAACGGCCGGTAGGGGACATCGTCGAGAGGCTGGGCGTGGAGCAGCCGTCGATTTCGAAACACCTGCGCGTGCTGAGGGACGTGGGCCTGGTGCATGTGCGGAGGGACGGGCGGCAGAAGCTGTACCGCACCAACGCGGATGCGATCCGGCCTCTGCATGAATGGACCAGCACCTTCGAACGGTACTGGAAACACCAATTAACACGCGTGAAAGAACGCGCTGAGGAGAAAAGCAAATGACCATGACGGAAGAGAAGCTGACGGTGAATATTACGCAGGAGATTTTTGTGCGGGCGACTTTGGAGTCGACGTTCGAGTCGCTGCTGGAGCAGATGGGTCCGCAGAATGAGACGGGCGACGGCTCCGCGATGCCGATGAAGATCGAGGCGTGGCCGGGCGGGCGGTGGTATCGGGATCTGGGTGGAAATAACGGACATTTCTGGGGACATGTGCAGGCGATCAAGCGTCCGACGCTGATCGAAATTTGTGGCCCATTGTTCGCGTCGCATCCTCTGATTTCGAACGTGCAGTACCGGTTGAGCGAGAAGAGCGGAGGCACGTTGATCCAATTCAGGCATGCGGCGGTGGGGTATTTGCCGGAGGAGGTAGTGGCGCGGGTTTCGCATGGGTGGGGGTTGTTGATGGAGAGGGTTCGGAGGGGTGCGGAGAAGGGGTAGGGAGGTGGAGTCTGGGGGTGGACTGCCGTATTTCGGCGGGGGACAGGTCGGGGACCTGTCCTACTTTGGGTTCGTTTGGTAATTCGGAGGGCAGGTCGGGAACCTGCCCCACTGGCATTTTTGACAAGAGGAGGAGCTGATTCAGGGCCTTGTCGAATGAGCGGTTTAGGTGGCCTTCGTAGCGGAGCAGGACGGTCAGGGTGGTGCTGTAGTTGGCGAATTTTTGGAAGACCCAGGCGGCGGATTTGTCGCGCTCCTGCATTTCTTCGTCGAACAGGCTCGCTTCGAAGGTCAGCACGCGGCGGAGGCGCCAGCGGGAGATGGCCATTGTTTCTACCAAGTCGGTTTCTACGGGGGTTCTCGGGTGGAACTGGTCCATGTAGTCGGCTAGGAGTTGCTGGAAATCTTCTTTCGATTCTCCGGGTAGGAGGATCGGGGCGGAGGCCAGGCCGTGGCGGCGGGCGTTGGTGGAAGATCTCGCTTTTCCTTCGGGGGTGACGGGGCCTTTGGATTTGGCTCCGTTGATTCGGGCGGTTTCGGATTTCAGGTTGGATGGCATTTGGTTACTCCGATGTGAGGATAGGGCGGCGGTTGGGCAATCCGGGTCGGGGGGTGCGGGAAGTTATGGGAGGGATTGGGGAAAAAAAGTTGGGAGTGGGGGGACGGAGAGGTATCGGCGTACGTTTGATATGCTCTAGTGATGGTTCTGTCTCGAAAAACACTCGTCTTATCGCTGGTTCCGCTGCTGATTGTCGCTCAGCAGATGACCGAGAAGATCGACCTCAATGTGATTCATAAGATCAAGACGGCTGAGCTTGGAGGGGGCGGCCGGGGCGGGCGCGGGGGCGGAGGGCGCGGGGGTTCGCAGGTGATGGACATTATGTATAACCTGACGGACCGGTTCGGGCCGAGGCTGGTGAATTCGCCGCAGTTCAAGCGCGCGGGCGAATGGGCGGTGAGCGAGCTGAAGAGCTGGGGCATCGCGGACGCGCACCTGGAAAAATGGTCGACGGCGGGCGGACGCGGAGGGGCGATTCCGAGCTGGGAGATCACCGGCTACACGGGCGCGATGGTGGAGCCGACGTACATGCCGATTATCGGCTATCCGCAGGCGTGGAGCGGCGGCACGAATGGTCCGATCACGGGGGATGCGATCATGGCGTCGATTCAGACTCCGGCGGATCTCGAAAAATGGAAAGGGAAGCTGAGAGGCAAGATCGTGCTGACGGTTCCTTTGCAGGAACTGGCGTTTCCGACGACGCCGCTGGGGCGCCGCTACACCGATGAGGAGCTGAAGGAACTGGAGCCGGAAGTAATTCCGAGCGGCGCGGGCGGGCGCGGGGGACGCGGAGGGCAGAATGCGGCGCTGGCGGCGATGACTCCGGAGGAGCGCATGGCGTTCCAGGAGAAGCAGCGCAATTTCTTCACGGAAGAAGGCGCGCTGATGACGATCACGGCAAATTCGCGCGGGCAGAGTGGGACGGTGTTTGCGAGCAACGGGTCGCCTCGCACGGGGGATCCGACGAAGAACCTGCCATCGGTGGCGATCACGGCGGAGAATTACAACCGCATCGTCAGATTGCTGGAGCACAATGTTCCGGTGAAACTCTCCTTCGATATAAAAGTGAGCTTCGATACCAGCAACACGGATTCGTTCAACGTGATCGCGGATATTCCGGGCACGACGAAGCCGGACGAGATCGTGATGGTGGGCGGACATTTCGATTCCTGGCACATGGGCACGGGCGCGACCGATAACGCGGCGGGCAGTGCGGTGGCGATGGAGGTAATGCGGCTGCTGAAGACTCTGAATCTGAAGATGGATCGCACGGTGCGGCTAGGACTGTGGGGCGGGGAAGAGGAAGGGCTGCTGGGATCGGCCGCCTATGTGAAGGAACATTTCGCCGATCCGGCGACGATGAAGACCACGAAAGAGCACCAGGGGTTCGCGGGATATTTCAATATCGACAACGGCACGGGGCGGATTCGGGGAATTTATTTGCAGGAAAACGAGATGGTCCGGCCGATTTTCGAGCAGTGGTTCGCGGCGTTGAAGGACCTGACGCCGGGCGTGGTTACGATTCGGAATACGGGCGGGACCGATCACCAGTCGTTCGACCGCGTGGGATTGCCGGGATTCCAGTTTGTGCAGGATCCGATGGATTACGATACGAGGACGCACCATTCGAACATGGACGTTTACGATCGGATTCAGCAGGCGGACATGGAGCAGATGGCGATCATCGAGGCGGTGTTCGTGTATAACGCGGCGACGCGGGCGGAGAAGCTGCCGCGGAACGATCTGCCTGCGCCGACTCCTGCGGCGGGGCGGGGTGGGCGCGGCGGGAGTAACTAGGGGTTGTGGGGAATTTTACGGAACGTCGACACGAATGTCGACGCGGCACGCCTGGAGGCGCGCGCTACATCCACATTATTATTTTGTTGATTGTGGCGCGGGGGGTGTTTGCGCAGGCGGTTAGCTGGCGCATCGATACCTTGCATAGCAGCGCGCAGTTCAGCGTGAAGCACATGATGATTTCGACGGTGCGCGGGCAATTCGGCGGCGTAAAGGGCACTGTTGTTTACGATCCTAAGAATCCGGCGGCTACGGTGGTGAACGCGACTATCGATTGCTCGACCGTGAACACGGGGGAGCCGAAGAGGGACGCGGATTTGAAGACCGCGGAATTTTTCGACGTGAAGAAGTATCCGGTGATGACGTTCAAATCGAAGAAAACGGAAGTGGCGGGGGAAGGGAAGTTGAAAATGACCGGCGATTTGACCATCAATGCGGTGACGCGCGAGGTGGTGCTCGATCTGGAGGGGCCGAGTCCTGAAGTCCGGGATACGCAGGGGCGGCAGAAGATCGGGATCAGCGGGGAGACTCGAATCAGCCGGAAGCAGTTTGGGATTCTGTATAATCCGATGCTCGAATCGGGGGGCGTGGTGGTCAGCGACGAGGTTCGGATATTGCTCGAGATTGAGTTGATAAAGAACTAAGGTGCTGCCACAAGGGCCGATGACGCGGCCGGAAAAGAGAGGGCAGGTCGGGGACCTACCCTACCGTGAGCTTATGAAGATACTTCTTTCCGCGATGTTGTGCGCGTGGCCGATGGCGGCTCAGAATGTTCCAGAGATTTCGTACGAGTCGGTGCCGAACCTGCTGAAATTTCCTCCCAATTTGTATATGGGGGAGGGGATCGGGGTCGCGACGAATTCGAAGGGTCACATCTTCGTTTACACGCGGAGCCAGAGGACGCGGCTGTTCGAGTTCGATGCGAAGGGGAATTATATTCGCGAGATCGGCGTGGGTTTGTACGGGTTCGTGTTCGCGCACGCGGTGCGGGTCGACTCGGCGGACAATATTTGGGCGGTGGACGAAGGCTCGAACATGGTCATCAAATTTAATCCGGAGGGCCGGGTGGTGATGACGCTGGGGAGGCGGCCGGAGCCGGTGGATGCGGCGGCGGTGGCGCTTCCAACGGGGCCCGCGGCGGAGCCCGGGAAATATAGTTTCGACCGGCCGACCGATGTGGGGTGGGACCAGGCGGGGAACATATTTGTGTCCGATGGATATGGGAATTCGCGGGTCGTGAAGTACGACAAGAATGGGAGATACATTACTTCGGTGGGTTCGAAAGGGTCGAAGCCCGGAGAGTTTAATTTGCCGCATACGCTCGCGGTGGATGCGAAGGGCGACGTTTATGTGGGGGACCGGAGCAACCGGCGGATCCAGGTATTTGACGACGATCTGAAGTTTAAGACTATATACGATAAGGTCGGCGCGCCGTGGGAGGTGTGCGTTTCGCCGGGTCCGCATCAGTATTTGTACTCGTCGAACTCGTTTCCGGATTCGAACGATTCTACTCTCGCGGGGGTCTCGGGCGAGATTTACAAGATGGAGCTGGATGGCACGATTGTGGGCAAGTTCGGGAAGGCGGGGAAGCGGCTGGGCGAGTTCAGCGGGCTGCATGAGATCGATTGCCGCAATCCGAATGAGTTGTATATTTCGGAGATCCAGTTGTGGCGGGTGCAGAAAATCATTCTGCATGGGAGCGGGAAATGAGGGCGGCCGCGCTGGCGATTTTATGGGGCGCCGTGATGGCCGCGCAGGTTCCTGAGATACGGTTCGATGCGGCTGCGAATTTTTTGAAAACTCCGGCGAACATTTATTTGGGTGAGGCGGCGGGGGTGGCGACGGATTCGAAGGGGAACATTTTCGTCTACACGCGAACGGGGAGTGAGGACGGGACGATGGGCGGCTCGCGATTTTTTACGCACGGAGGGTCGAGGCTGTTCGAGTTCGATGGTACGGGGAAATATATTCGCGAGATCGGCGTGGGAGTTTATGGATTCCTGTTTGCGCAGTCGGTGCGGATCGATGCCCAGGACAATATCTGGACGGTGGACCGGGGCGCGGATGTGGTGATTAAATTCGATGCAGAGGGGCATGTGCTGACGACGTTCGGGCGGAAGCCGGAGTCGATTAATCCGGGGGGGCCGAGCGGGCGCGGCGGGGGACGGGGGGCGATCGCCGGGGACAATTTCAATCGTCCGACGGATGTGGCGTGGGATGCGGCGGGGAATATTTTTGTATCCGACGGATACACGAATGCGCGCGTGGTGAAGATGGACAAGTTTGGAAAATTTATCAAGGCGTGGGGATCGAAGGGGGCGGCGGAGGGGCAGTTCGAGATGCCGAATTCGATTGCGGTGGACGCGCGGGGGAATGTTTACGTGGCGGACCTGGGGAATAAACGGATCCAGGTTTTCGACAACGACGGGAATTTCAAGCGGCAGATCGGGGACGTGGGAGCGCCGTGGGCGGTGTGTATTTCTCCGGCAGCGCACCAGTATCTTTACAGCTCAAATTCGAATCGGCCGGATTCGATGGAGGGCGGAGAGATTTACAAGATGGAGCTGGACGGGAAGATTTTGGGCAGGTTCGGGACGGCGGGAAAACTGGCGAAGGAGTTCGGCACGGTGAATGAGATCGACTGCCGGAATCCGAATGTGCTGTATGCCGGGGAGCTGACGAATTGGAGGGTGCAGAAGTTAACGCTCTATCCCTAGCAGTTTCCGGATTGCGGTTACGGCGGCTTCTTCGCGCATGGCCATGATTCGTTTGCCGTCTTCGACGGCTTTGGGCGCGGCGAGGTCCACGCCGTTGATGGTGGTCTTGCCGGCTTTGATGCGTTCCTTCATGCGGGCTTCGACGGGATCGATGGCGACGGAGATGGAGGCGGTGTAGTAGTCGTCATGGAAGCCTTCGCGTTTTTCGGTGACGCCGAGGACGTCATGTTCGAATTTCTCAACGTCGTTGTAGTTGTAGTATTCGGGGACGTAGTAGACGGCGGCGCCTGAGCCGGTCCATTTTTCGGAAAGGTCTTTGGCAGCGGCTTGCATGGGGGCGGCGTCGGCACCGTGGTCGACCATGAAGATGATGTTGAGGAAGCCTTCGGTTTTGAGGCTGGTGGCGATGTCGGCGGCTACGGCTTTGAAGGTTTCCTGAGACAGGACGACGCTGCCGGGATTTTTCTGGCGATCCGGAGAGCCGGGCGACATGCCGACGATGGGCGCGCACAGGGCGTTGCCTAATTTGCGCGCGATGGAGTCGCACATGGCATGGACGATCAGATTATGCTGGCTGACGGTGATGTACGGGCCGTTATCTTCCATGCCTCCGGCGAAGACCAGTGCGGTGGTTTTTCCGGCTTTGAGGGAATCGCGAACTTCGAGCTGGGTCATGTCTTCGATCCACACGGTGTCGTGCATGTCGATGGGCCGCTGAACGGTGGACATGTCCTGTCGCGGCGCGCGGCTGCGGCCGGCGGGTGGTTGGGCGAGTGCTGAGGCGATGGTCAGCGCTGCAAGTATTGTTTTCGTCATGAGGTTTCCCATTGTATTATCCAGCACTGCGATCATCATCGCATCGGCGGTCTGTGGCACGAAGTGTATTTCATGAGTGCGCTCGATCAGCGCGTGACTGTGCGGTGGTATTGGTCGCATCGCAGGCGGAACCGCCTGCGCCACTCGGTCATCGGTTTTTTAGGAGGGGCAGGTTGAGATGTTCGCGGCGGGCGGTGTCGATTGCTTGTTGGTAGCCGGCATCGGCATGGCGCATTACGCCGGTGGCGGGATCGTTGAACAGAACTCGTTCAATGCGCTTAGCGGCGGCGCTGGTTCCGTCGCAGACGATGACGACTCCGGCATGCTGCGAAAATCCCATGCCGACTCCGCCGCCGTGATGGAAGCTGACCCAGGTGGCGCCGCCGGCGGTGTTGAGGAGAGCATTCAGAAGAGGCCAATCGGAGACCGCATCGGAGCCGTCCTTCATGGATTCGGTTTCGCGATTGGGACTGGCGACGGAGCCGGTATCGAGATGATCGCGGCCGATCACGATGGGCGCTTTGAGCTCGCCGGTGCGCACCATTTCGTTGAAGGCGAGGCCGGCGCGATGGCGCTCGCCGAGGCCCAGCCAGCAGATGCGCGCGGGTAATCCTTGAAACGCGATTCGCTCGCGCGCCATATCGAGCCAGTGGTGGAGTTTATGATTTTCGGGGAAGAGTTCCTTGATTTTCGCGTCGGTTTTATAGATGTCATCGGGATCGCCCGAGAGCGCGACCCAGCGGAAGGGTCCTTTTCCTTCGCAGAAAAGAGGACGGATGTAGGCGGGGACGAATCCTGGAAAATCGAACGCGTCGCGGACGCCGTGTTCGAGGGCGACCTGGCGGATATTGTTGCCATAGTCAACTGTCGGGACGCCCATGCGGTGGAACTGGAGCATGGCGCGAACATGCGCGGCGCAGGATTCTGCGGCGGCCTCGCGCAATTCCGCGTGGCGGGCCGGATCCACGCTCGCGCGTTTCCATTCTTCGACGGTCCAGCCAATGGGAAGATAGCCGTTGATCAGGTCGTGCGCGGAGGTCTGATCGGTGACGAGGTCGGGACGGACGCCACGGCGGGCGAGCTCCGGCAGGACCTCAGCCGCATTGCCTAGCAGGCCGATCGAAACGGCTTCGCGGCGGGCGCAATGATGTTCGATACGGGCGATGGCATCGTCGAGATTCGAGGCTTGATGATCCAGGTAGCGGGTGCGCAGGCGGAAATCGATGCGGGACTGCTGGCATTCGACGATCAGCGAGGCGGCGCCCGCGAAGGTTGCGGCCAGAGGCTGGGCGCCGCCCATACCGCCGAGGCCGGCCGAGAGAATCCAGCGGCCGGCGAGGTCGCCTCCGTAGTGTTTGCGGCCGGCTTCGGCGAAGGTTTCGTAGGTGCCTTGAATGATGCCCTGCGAGCCGATATAAATCCAGCTGCCGGCGGTCATTTGGCCGTACATCATGAGGCCCTTGCGATCGAGCTCGTGGAATTTTTCCCAGGTGGCCCAGGCGGGAACCAGGTTTGAATTGGCGATTAGAACGCGCGGCGCGTCCTCATGGGTGCGGAACACGCCCACCGGTTTTCCGGATTGGATGAGAAGCGTTTCATCGCCGGCGAGTTTTTTTAACTGCGCGAGGATTTCGTCGAAGCATTCCCAGTTGCGGGCGGCGCGGCCGATGCCTCCGTAGACTACAAGTGCTTCGGGATTCTCCGCAACTTCGGGATCGAGATTGTTCTGGATCATGCGGTAGGCGGCTTCGGTGAGCCAGCTTCGGCAGGCGATCTGCGGGCCGCGGGGAGCGCGCACGACGCTGCCGGGAGCGAGGCGTGGATCCGCGAGGGTTTCAGGCATGAGAGGACTCCTTGGCGAGAGCGGCGAGGAATAAATCGTTTGCGTGCGGGAGGCCGATCGAAACGCGGACGTGGTGCAGATATCCGGGCTCGCGCCAGGGCTTGACGATGACTCCGTGGGCGAGCAGTTTTTCGGCCAGCGCGGAGGCGTTTTCGCGGGCATCGAAGAAGAGAAAATTTGCTACGGAGGGCGAGGTTTTATAACCGAGAGCGGAGAGTGCGGCGCGGACGCGATCCCGTTCGGCGATGGTGAGCGCGACGCATTTTTCGACGTGGGCCGGATCTTCGAGAGCGGCGGCGGCGGCGATTTGGGCGAAGCGGTTGACGTTGAACGGAGTGCGGGCGCGGTCGATTACGTCGACCAGGGCGGAGTCGGAGGCGATGGCGTAGCCGACGCGCAGACCGGCGAGGCCGTAGGCTTTGGAGAAGGTGCGGAGCAGAATCCAGGGTTGGTGGGAGCGTTCGAGGATGGCGAGGAAACCGGGATACGATTCTTCGGCTGCGGCGTACTCGAAATAGGCTTCATCGAAAATCAGCAGGGTATCGCCGGACAGGGCGTTCAGAAGACTTTCGAGTTCGCGGGCGGTGATCGTTGTTCCTAACGGGTTCGAGGGGGCGCTGAACATCACCATTCTGGTGCGGGGCGTTAATGCGGCGATGATTCCTGGAACATCGATTCGATAATCGGGCAGAGAGGGGACCAAGTGGACATCGGCGCCGATGGCTTGCGAATAGATGGCGTGGAATCCGAAGGAGGGCAGAATGGAGATCATTTGCTCGCCCGGCGAGAGGAAGGAATGGGCGCAGACGGAGATGAGATCCTCGGATCCATTTCCGAAGGCGAGGCGGGTTGGAGCGACTCCCAGCTTGGCGGCGAGGAGGTGGCGTAAAGTGTGGGAGCCGGGGTCGGGATAAAGCGCGGCGTCGTGAAAAGCGGCGGACAAGGCGGCTTCGACGCGCGGACTGGCGCCCCAGGGATTCTCATTACTGCCGAGTTTCGCGACTTCGGAAACGCGGTAGCGTGCGCGGACATGTTCGGCGGAGAGGCCTGAATTGTAGGCGGGGAGGGTGCGGATGGAGGGCCGCAGGGAGTCCAAGAAAGTTCCGCTGGAGGTCATTGGGTTTAACTCTATAGGCTAACATTGGCAGGCGGAACCGCCTGCCCCACAGAACAGAACAGGAACAGACAGCACCCAGTTTTTGATTTACTAGAAATCTTAGGATGGAGCGAGGAGGCCTGAAAAGTTCAGGTGAATCAGGATTTGTTGGCAGGTGTGATTACCAGAAGTCAGGTAAGCCCTTTTTCGTTTCGCGGACGATGGAGATGATATCCGGGCGGTTGTGCGCGGTTAACTCTTCCTTGAGGCGATGGTAGATGCGTGTGCGAATCGCATCGGGGAGAGCGTCGAAGGCTCGGCTGTAGATCATATAGCTGAGCGGGTAGCGGAACAGGCGCGTCTGTAAATCGAAATCGCGCAGGGAGCGGCCCTGATGGTCGCGGGGGCCGCGCTGGGGAAAGGTTTTCGTAAAGCTGGACGCGCCCTCGATAGGTTCGCGCAGGGGAGCTTCGCCGGTGAAGAGCATGTAGCGCACGAGGGCTTCGAGATCGGAATCGAGTGCGTCGCCCATGCGAGCCTTCCAGCCGAGGCGGGTGATGAAATTGGTCATCTGCGTCTGATGCTCAAAGGTCATCAGCGCGACGATGTCGCTGGTCGTCGACAAATATCCGGCGGGACTGAACTTCATCGTCAGTTTTTGAAGATCCTGGGGGGACGCGGGATCGGGGGCGACGGCGTTGGCGCGGTCGGGCTGCTCGCCGTGCAGGGCGTTGATGTACCAGCCGCCCCAACGGTCGGCGAAAGGGGTGCGGTGATCGGTGATGATGGCTCCGGCGCGCGCGGGCATGCCTTCCGAGTTGGGGAAGACCGATCCGATAAAAATGCCGGGGACGCCTAGCGTGGATGCGCCCTGATGGCAGTGCAGGCAAATTTCGCCGCGCTTGAGGGTGGGTTTACCCTGCGGGCCGGCCGAAAAAATGTAGAAGATGGGTCCGCGCACGGGATCGATGGAGGCGACCTCCATCGTCGGGCTGCCGCGCACGTATCCGACGGCGACTTCATCGTTGAAATAAATCGCGCGCGGGTTGCGGGGGGAGATTTTCGGCGCTTGGGCGCTGGATTTTGAGAAGACGAGACCTTGCGAGTCGGGATTGATGCCGAAATAATCGAGCAGGGCGGCGAGGTAGCCGGTGCCGTCAGGTCGCTGGTCGAGATGGATATTACCGGCGGCTAGTTTGGCGGCGGGGTCGTTGGGCTGCGCGTCGAAATATCCGATGGACGGATGATTCGCGGGAAGATTATCGAGATAGATCTGGGCGCGGCAGGAGGCGGTCAGCAGAAGGCTTAGGCATATCGAGCGGATCATTTGGTTACAACGGGGGTCGACAGTCCGAGGATATCCTCGTGGGGATGCGGAGTCAATGGCGGCGCGCCGAGCTTCAGCAGGAGCGCTACGGTATCGGGATGCGGAGTTCCGCCGGTGGTGCGCAGATAGGGGCCGGTGGCCATGTCGGAGGCGGACCATCCGCGATGGGTTCGGGCGTCGAGCTTCGCGCCGCGAGCGACGAGCAGCCTTACGAGTTCGTTGTCGCCGCGCCATGCCGCGCCCATCAACGCGGTGTATCCGGTGACGTCCTGCGCGTTCACGTCGAGGCCGAGCTCGAGGCAGTACTCGACGGCTTCGAACGCGGTGGTTGGGGCGGTGCGCGTAAAATTTCCGGCCCAGCCGACGCCTGCCGCCAGCATCAGAGGGGTGTCGCCTTCGTTGGACGGAATTTTTGGATCCGCCGCGTGGCCGATGAGCAGGCGCATGGCGGCAAGATCGGCGGCTTGGGCTGCGCGCCAGAAGGCGGTCGACCCGGGCGTGCCGATCCACAGCTGATCGTGGAAGGCGGGACGGAACCACAATTTTCGGCCGAGCCTGGCGTTGGGATTTGCGCCGCGATCGAGGAGGGCGTTCATCAGATCGAGGTAGGTGATGTTTTCATGTGCGGTGAGCGGAACGGGTCCGCCGGCCGCGGGCGCCCACTGCGCGTCGATGGCGGCGTAGAGAGGCGCGAGCCCATCCTGATTGACGGCGTTGGGATCGGCACCGCGATCGAGGAGGAGCTTCGCGATGTCGAAATGGCCGTTGATGATGGACATGATCAGAGGGGTGCTGAGGTCGCCGGCGCTCGGCTGATTCACGGGTGCGCCTGCATCGAGCAGTGCACGGACCGCGGCGAGACGTCCATCGCGCGCGGCAAGCAACAGCGCGGTCATCCCGCCAGAGACGGAGGGCGAGGCGCGGCGGCCTGCCAGAGCGGGTGCGGCGTCCTTTCCGGGGGGAAGATTCGCGTGCAGGATGAGGTCGGCGTCCAGGGGAAAATCGTCGCTGTCGGGGTCTTTTTGGGGTGGAATATGCGTCACTTTCGATGTGACTTTGAGGTCTGCTCCGCGCGCGGCGAGAAGCGTTACGACATCGGCGCGATTGGCGGCTGCGGCGAACATCACGGCGGTCTGGCCCAAGCCCGATTCCCTGGCGTTCGTATCGGCACGGTGATCGAGCAGGAGACGGACGGATTCCGCGCTGCCGGACGCGGCGGCCTTCATCAGCGCGGTGGTTCCGTTCACGGAGTTGGCGGCGTTGGCGCTCGCGCCTGATTCTAGGAGCTCAGAGATCATGGCGGCGTTGCCGGCGGCCGCGGCTAGAAAAAGGGGCGTGAGGGCTCCGATGCGGGTCGAGGCGTTTACGTTCGCGCCGGCGTGGATGAGCAGGCGGCCGATTTCGAGATCGTTGCGGATGGCCGCCCAATGGAGGGCCGTGGCGCCGTCGCCCTGGGCGCTGTTGACGTCGACGCCTTGTTTGAGAAGCCGGCGGACGGCGGCGGCATCGTCGTCCATCGCGGCGTTCGCAAGAGATTGCGCTTTCACTGCAATCAGCAGCAGCGAGGCTAGAATCCACCGTTTCATCTGCAAGTTTTCTCCGTGCCGTATTAAAAGCACATCGACACGAATGTCGATGCTGCACGCCTGGAGGCGCGCGCCACATCACCTTCAGTGAGGAATCGGCGTAGGCGCGGGTTTCACGTCCGCGCCGCGTCCACGTCCCCGGCCATTATCGGCCTGCGGCGCGACCAGGCATTGATCCGACCGGCAGTTATGGGAATTGGCCGAGCCCAAAGTTTCGAGCAAAGCGACGGTATCGGGATGGGGAATGGAGTGCGGGATGGGTCCGTTGGCCATGTCCGCGATGGTGTCTCCGGTCTTGGTTTTCACGTCGGTCTTCGCGCCTTTCGCGACTAGAAATTTGACCAGATCGTTGTCGCCGCGGAATGCGACGCCGTGCAGGGCCGTATATCCACGAGCGTCGACGGCGTTGACGTCGAGTCCGAGCTCGATGCAATATTCCACCGCGGCCTTCCAGGAATCGGGCACCACGGTGGTGTTGTTCGGAGCCCAGCCCAGGCCCGCGGCTACCATCAGCGCTGTGTCTCCGCCGGCTGTCGCGATTTTCGGATCGGCGCCGGAGGCGACCAGGAGTTTCATGGCGGCGACGTCGTCCGATTGCGCGGCGCGCCAGAACGGAGTGGCTCCGACGGGGTCGGCCCAGGAGCGGTCGCCGAATGAGCGGACCCAGATTTTCTTGCCGAGCTTCGCGTTCACGTCGGCGCCCTTGGCGATCAGCGCCTTCATCAGATCGAGGTGTGTGATTTTTTCCTGCGAAACGATGGGTTGGGGAAACCAGGCGTAGGGCGCCCACTGGACATCGATGGTTGCGTAGAGTGGGGCGAGGCCCCAGATGTTCGCGAGGTTGGGGTCGGCTCCATGATCGAGCAGCATTTTCCCGAGGTCGAAATGGCCGTTGATGATGGCCATTACGAGGGGCGTGGTCTTCTCTTCTGAATTGCCTTGATTCACGTTCGCGCCGCCTTCGACGAGGGCGCGCGCCGCGTCGATTTGTCCATCGCGCGCGGCATAGAGGAGCGCGGTCTGGCCGCCCATGGTTGCGGCTCCTCGGTCGCCGCGACCTTGTTTTTGCTGCGCGGGGGCTTTGGCATTTTCCTTGGGAGCGGCGGAGGGGTCGTCGGGTGCGGGAACTCCGTCGGCGTTGAAGCGGACGCGCTCGGTCTTGGTCACTTTGGAGGTGATGGAAGCGTCGGCTCCGCTCGCGATCAAGACTTTGATCGCTTCGGCGCGATTTAATGCAGCGGCGAAAATGAGGGCGGTCTGGCCGTGCGCCTGGTCACGGGCGTTCACGCCGGCTCCGTGAGCGATCAGGATTTTTAACGCCTCGGGATTGCCGGCCGAGGCGGCCATCATCAACGCCGTCGAGCCGGTGGAGGAGGCGGAGTTCGCGTCCGCGCCGGCGGTTAGTAACAGCTCGATCATGGCGGGGCTGCCGTTCTTGGCGGCCAGTAAAAGTGGCGTGATCGCACCGACGCGCGTCGCTGCTTTCACGTTCGCGCCCGCGGCGAGCAGCAGCTTCGCGATGGGAAGATCGTCGTTGAACGCGGCCCAGTGCAGAGCCGTGGTGCCGTCGCCCTGGGCGGCGTTGACGTCGACTTTCTGCTTGAGCAGGAGGCGCGCGGCCGCACTGTCTCCACTTTGAACGGCGTCGGCGAGACGTGAGCCGGAGGATGCGGCGACGGCGAAGATTGCGGCTACGAGCGCGATGAAGAAGAGCGAGATAGAGATGCGCCACGCCATAGATGGACCTCTTAGATCGCGACGACGCCGGTGCTGTCGCCGATCTGATCGATTTCGACTCCCAGCTTGTGCATCATGCCCAACAGCACGTTCGCGAGCGGCGTTCCGTCGTCGGGTTTGACGTGCATATTTCCTTGAAGCCGCCCGTTCGCCTTGCCGGCCAGCAGAATCGGCAGGCGTTTGTGATTGTGCGCGTTCGAATCGCCGATGGGACTTCCGTACAGCACCATGGTGTGGTCCAGCAGATTGCCATCGCCATCCGGCGTGTCGCGCAGTTTCTCGAGGAAATACGGAACCAGGCTTGCGTGATAGAGATTGATCTTGGCGAATTCGGCGATGCGCGCGGGACTTTCGGCGTGGTGCGAACAGGAGTGGAACGGAGTCTTCACGCCGCTTTCCGGATACACGCGCTGATTCACGTCGCGGCTCATCTTGAACGCGGAGACACGAGTCATGTTGGTCATGAAGGCCAGCGCCTGAAGGTCGAACATGAGCTTGACGTGCTCGTCATAAGAGTCGGGGACGCCGATGGGGGCGGCCGGCAACGCGCGGGCGGCGCCGCTCGAATTATATTTCTCGATTCGCTGGATGCGGCGCTCGATTTCGCGAACATTCTCTAAGATAGTTCGCGAGGCGCGCGCGATCGCCGGGCCCCAGGCCCTTCTGAAGCCGCGTGACGCTGTGCGAAATCCAATCGAGAATGCTGCCGCTGGTTTCCTCGCGCTGCTGACGCTCGGCGGCCGTTCCTCCATCGCCGAAGAGCATTTCGAACACCATGCGCGGATCGAGCGTCATCGGCAAAGGAGCCGTCGGAGATGCCCAGCTGATGGTGTCCGCGTAGACGCAGGCATAGCCGTAATCGCAGGCTCCCGAGCCATCCAGACTTTCGATGCAAAGCTGAATCGAAGGGATGGGCGTGTCCTGTCCGAACTTCTGCGCGTAAATCTGGTCGATGGAAGTGCCGCAGTAAATATCCGCGCCCTCGGTCATCTTCGGGATGAGCGGCGGTGAGGTACGCGGCGCTCGATCGGAAATGGTCGGCGCCTTCTTCCTTGGGCGAGTGCGAGGTGGCGGGAATCAGGTCAGTGCCGGTGACGACGGTCACGTAATCGCGAAACGGCTCGAAAGGTTTGAGCGTTTGGGTAAATTCGAAATCGGCGCCCACTTTTTCGGGCGACCAGTAGTGCTTGTTCGAGCCGTCGACCGTGCTGCCTGCGGCGCCGTGAACGATTTCAATGCAGGCGAGTCGTGAGGGAGAAACAGCGGCGGTCTTACTCAAAGGAGTCTGCGCGGGCACCATCGAATCGAGGAACGGCAAGGCGACCGAAACGCCCAGGCCGCGCAGCATGGTACGCCGGGAAAGGTGTTTTCTAGTGATGTACATTGGCCTCCGACTCCGTCACTTTAGGGCTGGTTTTCACTGGCTCTCCCGCGCGCCGCATGCGGAAGGGTCCGCTCTGAACCACGGCCATGATGAAGGACGAAAACTTATCGTTGCTGCGCGCGGCTTGCCGTTCGATGAAGCGGACCGCCGGCATGTCGGACGGTTCGAGCACGCGGCCGACCGCGTAAGTAAGAAGATTTTCGGAGAACGTTCCCAGAAACGCATCGCTATGATTCAGGATCGCACGCCGCAAACTGGCTGGACCGTCGAGCTTGGCTCCGTCGAACATTTTTCCGGAGGAATCGATCGGCAAGCCGTTATCCTTGGTGCGCCAGACGCCCACGCCGTCGTAATTTTCGAGCGCGAAGCCGATGGGGTCCATCATCTTATGACAGGCGGCGCAGACGGCGTTCGAGCGATGCTCTTCCATCTTCTGGCGGACGGACATGACCTTCGTGAATTCCGCGGCTTCCTTGAGTGGAGGCGTATTCGGGGGTGGAGACGGAGGGGGCGTGCCCAGCAGGACTTCCATCACATACTTGCCGCGCGCGACAGGCGAGGTGCGATTGGAGATCGAGGTCATGGTCAGAATGCTGGCGTGTCCCAGCAGTCCCACGCGATTTTCGTCGGTGATTTCGACGCGACGGAAGCGGCTGCCGAGGACGTTCGGAATCCCGTAGTGCTTGGCGAGCAGCTCATCTACATAGGTATACTTCGCGGTGAGCAGGTCCAGCACATTGCGGTCTTCACGCATGATGCTATCGAACAGCAGCTGCGTTTCGCGCTGCATGGAGAGCGCCAGGTTCTTGTCGAAATTCGGATACACAAACGCGTCCGGCTGCACGGCGCGCAGATTCTGGAGATGGAGCCATTGAAACGCGAAGTTGGTCGCCAGAGCTTCCGAGCGGGGATCCTTCAGCATCCTGCGAACCTGCTTTTCGAGCACCAGCGGCGTGCCGAGCTTTCCTTCGCTTGCGACCGTGATCAACTGGTCGTCGGGGGCGGTGCTCCATAGAAAATAGGAAAGACGCGACGCGAGCTCGATGTCGCTGACTCGATAATTCGCGCCTGGCGGGGTCCCGGGAGGCACGCGCTCAAAGCGAAACACAAATTCGGGGCTGGAAATGATCGCCTGTAGAGCCGTCGAGATGCCGGATTCAAAATCGCCCTTATTGCGGCCGCGCTGATAGAAGCCCAGCAAATCTTCGAGGTCGGTTTCCTTTACGGGGCGGCGGTAAGCCTGGCGGGCGAGCTTGCCGATAATCTTGCGCGCGCAGGGGAATTCCTCCGGGCCAGCGGACGGGCGGCAGATGAAGATCTTTTCGCGGCTGGGCGTATCGGAAACGCCGGTGGGATGGAACGGACCACTGATGCTGAAGTCGCTCAAGTGCGGCAGCGAGGTGACGCCGGGGAAGGCCGCATTATTGAGGTCGGCGAGGCTGAGCTCGATCGGCATTACGTCGTCTTCGAGGGGTCCGTCGAACTTCTGGATGAAGGCGGCGGCTACGCGCTGGGGGCCGGCTTTGATCTTGATGGGAGGCGTGCGCAGGTCCTCGGTCGATTTCAAGTTGGGGTCGATGTCCAGCAGGGCGACGCGCTCGCGGTTCACCGAAATTTCGATCTGCTGGCCCTTGCCTTGATTACGGCCGAAGAGAGGGCCATCGAGCGACGCGTAGAAAATCAGTTTGAAGCTGTACTCGCCGTCGGCGGGGAAATTATGAACCACCGAGATTCCTCCGCGCGTTCCGAAGGGAGTGCCTTCCACATGGCGCATCTGCGAAATCACGCGCGGGATTCGATAGGTGACCATCGCCGGGCTCGCGTGCGCGTCGCCCACGGCTTGGCGGCTGATTTTTCCGGCCGCGCGGATATAGCCATCCATTAAGGATGGGGTCACGGTCAGCACATCGGACATATTGTCGAAGCCGTGGGTCATGTCGTCGACCGGAAGGAGCGCGGCGGGGTCGATATCGAGATTCAGCAGATCGTGGATGGAGTTGGCGTATTCAGTGCGGTTGAGCCGGTGGAGCGACGGACGGCCTGGATTGGGATGCGCGCGGGCCCAGGCATCGATCGAGTTTTCGAGTGATGCGGCGAAGTTTTTCATCTCGGCCTCGGCGGGGCGGGGCAGACCGGCGGGCGGCATCATCCCGGCGCGAACTTTGCGAATGGTTTTCTCCGCCAGTTCGGTGTTCTGCCAGGGATGCGCCAGATCGAGCTTGTTGAGCGTCATGCCGCCCGCAAGGACGCTGTCGTTATGGCAGCCGGAGCAATATTTCTTTACCAACGGGGCTTGGGAAAATGCCGTTGTAGCGCAAACGATCCAGGTGGTGAGGGCAGTCTTAATTTCGGTCTCCTTGTGGGCGGGATCCTGAAGTACCACACTAACTTAGAAGCGGGGTGCATGCAAGGCGGAGGGCGGGATTACCGCTGGCATCTGGGGATGGGCTGCTGGGGAAACGATCGCTCCCTGTGGTCGCGGCTCGGTAGAGGTCGAGGACACTCTCTCGATTTAGCGGCGGGTGGGTGTAGTCGCGCGCGCTACGAAATATAGAAGCGGCCGCCGGGGAAACGACGCTGAGAACGATCAGCCTAGCCGACTTTTGCGGCTACATCTTCGAAGCTCACTGGATTGTTGATGTAGAGGAACCGGCCGCACTGCTCGCAGCGCATCAGCTCCGTGCCTTTGCGCAGGTCCTGCAAATACTGCGGACGAATCGTGATCTGGCATGCCTGGCAGCGCGAATTGACCACCTCGGCAATCGCCACGCCGCCCGATTTTGCGCGGACGCGGTCGTAAATGGTGACGGTTTCCTTGGGCAACTTACTCACGATTTCGGCGCGATGGGTGCGGTGCTGATCGAGAAATCCCTGATTTTCGGCGGTGCGTTTGCGCGCGCGTCCCTTCTCTTCCTCGACCACGACCTTCTCTTCCTTGAGCGAGACTTCGGCTTTCTTGACGTTCGCGTCCAGAGGCTCGGATTCCGACATCAGCTCCAGAATGCGATCCTCGGCCTTGCGAATCTCCTTCTGGATGTACTCGATTTCGTGCTGAAAGGCTTTGTATTGCTCGTTGGTTTTGGCGCCGAGCATCTGTTCCTTCAGCTTCGAAATCTTCTGCTCGTGAACCTGGATCTCTCCTTCGAGCCTTTTCCGGTCCTTCTGATTGGCGGCGAGGGCGGCCCGGTCGGCTTCGAGCTTGCGATTGTGGGATTCGAGCGCCTTTTCGATTGTCGCGATATGTTTGGGCAGAGCGGCGACTTCTTTTTCAAGCGCCGTGATTTTTTGGTCTAGCGATTGGAGCTGAATCACCAGATGAGTATCTGGGTGCATTGATTAACGATTCTACCACGGTACATTAGGAGAAGCCGACTATGTACTCTTTTGAAAACCTGCCCGCGATGCCGTTGACCATCGAGGGCTCCAGCATGTTGCACCAGATGCTGCGCGTAAAATGGCCCGCGTGGCGCGCTTTGGCGGCCGAGGAACGCGCGGAAATCCTCACAGCCGCATGCGCGGCGCTATCCGCGATGGAGGCCGATGGGACGGCCGCATTCTCATTGATCGGGCACAAAGGCGACATCATGCTGGTGCATTTCCGCAAGGATTTTACGGCGCTGAACCAGGTGGAGCTGGCTCTGGTGAAGCTCAAATTGTGGGATTACCTGGAACAGACCACGTCCTATCTGTCGGTGGTCGAGCTGGGGCTTTATGAGTCGTCCGAGAAGGTGTACAGCTCGCTCGCGGAGCGGGGAATCGCGCCGTATACCCCGGAATGGAACGCAGGGATTGAGGAGACGCTGGTCCGCCAGAGGACGGCGATGCATCCGCGCCTGTTCCCGGAGATTCCGCAGGCTCCTTTCATCTGTTTTTATCCCATGGACCGGCTGCGGGGGGAGCATAAGAACTGGTATCGGGTCCCGATGCCGGAGCGGCAGCGGCAGATGCAGGACCACGGCGAAATCGGGCGGCGGTATGCGGGCAAGGTGAAGCAGATCATCTCCGGGTCGATCGGGTTCGACGATTGGGAGTGGGGTGTCGACCTGTTTGCCGACGATCCGCTCATCTTCAAGAAAGCTGATTTACGAGATGCGTTTCGACGAAGTGAGCGCTGTTTACGCCCTGTTCGGGACGTTCTATATCGGGCGGCGCGTGGCGGGCGGGCAGATCGGATCGCTGCTCGAAGTCTGAGTGCACGCCTGGGGGAAAGCCAGCGTCATAGGATGACAAGGAGGGAAAGTATGCGAGTGTTTGCGATTCTTTTCGCCGCCGGTCTGGCGTTCGGGCAGGATACGGCGCGGGTTTTTCATTTGCACCACATGGATTCCGCGGAGGATCTGAGGGATTTCGCGACACTGGTGCGGACGATTTCGGAAGTACCGCAGCTATCGACCGATGCGGCGCAGAAAACGGTGTCGGTGCGTGGAAATCCCAGCCAGATTTCTATCGCTGAGTTTTTGTTCACGGAGCTGGACCGGACGACCGTGCCCGATTCGGTGACGCAGGAGTTCCGGGTGTCGGGTACCGCCGACGACGTGGTGCGGCTGTTCTTCGCGCCGAATACCGCGACCGTGCAGCAGTTTCAGGAGATCGCCACGACCATCCGCACGGTGGCCGATATTCGGCGCGTGTTCACTTTATATGGGACCAGGGCGCTTGCGGTGCGCGGAACAGCCGATCAGATCGCGGCTAGCGATTTTCTGGTTCACGAGCTGGATCAACCGGCGGACGCCAAGAGAGTGAACTCGCGACCCTACCAGATGATCGACACTTCCAAGTTTCCCGAACCCGAGGTGCGCGTGTTCTACCTGCCTTACGCCGCTACGGTGCAGCAGTTTCAGGAGGTGGCCACGATGGTCCGCACCATCGCGGAGATTCGACGCGTGTTCACGTATAACGCGACCCGAGCCCTGATCGTTCGAGGCTCGCCCGATCAGGTTGCCCTGGCCGGCTGGTTCAGTCGAGGAGCTGGCAAAACCGGTCACCGCCGGGACCGCGTCGCGAAAATACACCTATCCCGACTAGTCATGACGGACAAACCATCGTCCGCATCTTTTACGTGAAAGACACGCCTACGGTGGCTGCTTTCCAGCAGATCGCGACGCAGGTTCGGACGGAGACTAAGATGCGGCGTGTGTTTACTTACAATGAATCTCGTGCGCTGGCTGTAAGGGGAACGGAGGCGCAGCTGGCGGCTGCGGAGCAGATGTTGCTGGATCGTCAGGTGGCTTCGAAGTAGGTCGACTGCGTTCACGGGGGGGCACAGAGAGGTCGCTTCGGAATGGATCGACTCCCTGCGGTCGCGGCTCGGTTAGGTTCACGTGGGTGGAACCGATCAGTTTAGCTCGCGGACCTTTTGCTCGTCGGCGGCGCTGCCGGCTGCGTCGCCTGCGGCTTTTCGGGCACGGGCGCGATTCTGGTAGGCGTTCAGATACTTCGGATTTAGACGGATGGCTTCATCCAGATCGGCTAGCGCGTGCGGTTCGTCCTTTAGAAGGTGATAGGCGAAGCCGCGGGCGTTTAGGGCCAGGGCGAAGTCCGGTTTCTCCTGGATGGCCGCGGTGAGCTCCTCGACGGCCTCGCGATATTTGCCTTGCTTCAAAAGTTCGCGTCCCGCTTGATTGTGCTGCGCGGCTGACTTGGTGGGCACTTTGACAATTTTTACGGGCTCGACCTTCGGGGCCAAGGGTTCTGCCGCGGGAGCTGCCTTGGCTGCGACCACTGCCACGGCAGGCGATTTGGCGGCTGCGTCGGCTTTGGCGATCGCTTCATTGGTTTTCGCCAGTACGGTACGCGCTTCCCGATAATCGGGCTTGAGACGCAGAGCGTGATTCAGATCGTCCTGGGCTTCCTGGTAGCGGCCCAGCAGGAAATATGCGCTTCCGCGCGCGCACCATGCTTCGGGCATGTCCGGCTTTAGTCGGATGGCCTCGGTGCGATCGGCGAGGCCCTGCTGATGGTTACCCACGGCGTGGTAGGAACCTCCGCGCGCGACGAGAGCCTCCGCCGAATCCGGTTTCAGCCGCACGGCTTCGATCCGGTCCGCGAGCGCTTTCTGATGCTCGCCCGAAGCGGCATAGACGCTCGACCGGGCTAATAACAAGGACGCGTCCTGAGGGGTCAGGGCGAGCGCTGCATCGAAATCGCTCTCGGCTTTCTGATAAAAACCCAGACGCGCATAGGCCGCTCCGCGCAGCGTGAAGGCGCGCATGTTATTGGGATCCAGCTTGAGGGCGCGGTCGCAATCTTCGACGGCGCGGGGAAATTCGCCGAGTTGGCCGTAGGCGAAGCCGCGCTCCAGAAACGCGGAGGCGTCGTCCGGTTTTATCGATGCGGCCTGGGTAAGGTCGTCGATGGCGTCGCGAAAATTTCCGAGCGAGGCATAGGCTTTGGCGCGGCCTTTCCACGGCTCGGGATCGTCCAGGCGCAGGCGGATGGCTTTCGAATAATCGTCTGCGGCCGGCTGATACTGGCCGAGATGCTGATGCGCGGCGCCGCGGAGCGAATAGAGCGCCGACGTTTCCGTGCCCAGGTCGAACAGGACGGTCAAATCGCTGATGGCGCCGCGATCGTTGCCGAGCTTCAGATAGAGCTCGCTGCGCGAGCGGAGGGCGTCCTGATTATTGGGTTCGAGACGGATGGTTTCGGTGAGGTCGTCGACGGCGTTTTGCGGCAGATTGAGCGCGATCTCTGTTTTGGCCCGATGCAGATACGCGGGCGCTCCGGGCGCGGCGGAAAGCGATGCCGAAAATGCGTCGCGGGCGTCCTGCCAGCGTCCGGCCTGTTCGAGGCCGATCCCGCGTTGAAACTCGCGCTGCGCTTTTTGAGGATCGGGCGCCATCGCCAGCGCGAGGAGAAGGCAAATGGAAGACGTCATAGTTAATTATGCTCCGCAATCAATCGGTGGAATCCCTTAAAAGCTTTAGGAAAAAAGACAGGTCGGATACCGAAATCCACGCCTCATCCAGGCTCAAAGAGGTCATATGTGAGTAAAGTGGGGCAGGTTCCCGACCTGCCCTTTTTCCGCTGTAGTACAGTCCGGACCCACCCCAGCTCACAAAAGGGCAGGTCGGGAACCTGCCCCACTTACAAAAGGACAGGTCGGGGACCTGTCCTACTACACTGGAGCTGATGCGGGATTTAGAGGCGTTTCGGGCGCGGGTTGCGGCACTGGAGCGGATGGAGGCGGCTAATATCGAACTGTTTGAGTCCATTCGAGCGGAGATCTTGAACGATGGAGCGGAAATTTTCAAACTGGGCGGTGTCGCGCGGGGCGACGGGTATGACTATCTGGACGAGCTGATCCTCGGGGTCCTTCAGTTCGATGAGCCGGGCGAGGAGGGGCCGAGGAGGGCGGAGATGGTTCCTTATCAACCTACTCCGGCGCGCCATATTTTCGATCTGTTGGGGCGGGTGGAGCTGGGCGCGGGCGATGTGCTGATGGATCTGGGGTCCGGGCTGGGCCATGTCGCGCTGATGGCGGCGATCTGCACCAAGGCTCGCTGCATCGGGATTGAACTGGAGCCGGCATACGTCGAGTGCGCGCGGCGGAGCGCGGCGGGGCTGAATCTAAGCAACGTGAAGTTTGTGGAACAGGACGCGCGGGCGGCGGATTTATCGGCGGGGACGGTGTTCTATCTCTACACGCCTTTTACCGGCACGATTCTGCGGGCGGTGTTGGATTTGCTGCGGAGGGAGGCTGAGAGTCGCCAGATTCGGGTATGCACGTATGGACCATGTACGATGACGGTGGCGGAGGAACCGTGGCTCGAGGCTCGGGAGGAGGTAGAGAGGGATCGAATTGCTGTATTTTATTCGCGGCGTTGACTTGCGGGCACGCCGATCGCAGGCGAAACCGCCTGCGCCACGCTGACGCCTGGGGTTATGTCAAGCTACCGCGGCGCAGGCGCCTCCTGATGGGGGCGGTTACGGCGCGGAAGGCCATGTCCAGATCGGTGACGCCCATGGCGCGGCAGGCGATGTAGAATACCGCGAGTCCGGAGGGGATCGAGATGGCGAGGTCGGCGCGGCGGGCCATTTGCGTTACTCCCAGCCAGTGTTCCATTTCTCGCGAAATGAAGAATACCATTCCGCCCATTGCGGCTGAGGCTGCTGCTACTTTCCCGAAGCCGGAGGCGAGCTCGCGCCCGTAGACGCCGCCTAGTCTCGCGCGGAGAATGATGAACAGCACTACGAATCCGAAGATGGCGACTACCGAGGTCGCGAGGGCGAGGCCGGCGTGTCCGAATCCGGCAACGCGGATCAGAGTTACGGCGACTCCGTAGTTAATCAGGATGGAAATTACGCTGACGATCATGGGCGTGCGGGCGTCGTTCAATGCGTAGAAGGCGGGGTTGAGGACTTTCAATGCCGCGTAGCCGACGAGTCCGATGGCGTAGCAGGATAGGGCTGTGGCGGTCTGCTGGGTGTCGTAAACCTGGAATTTTCCGCCCTGGTAGATCGATCCGATGATGGAGCGGCCGAGGACGACGAGTCCCACGGAAGAGGGGAGGGTCAACAGGAAGACCATGCCCAGCGACTTGGAGAATGTCCGGCGAAATTCGTCCATATTTCCAGCGGCGGCGCTGCGGGAGATGGAGGGAAGCGTGGCGGAGCCGATGGCCACGCCGAAGAGTCCCAGGGGGAGCTGCATGAAACGGAAGGCGTAGCCGAGCCAGCTTACTGGGCCGTCGAATCCGCGAACGGGGTCGGAGATGGCGGAGGCGAGATTGGTGCTGACGGCGACGTTGATCAGGACTGCCGCGTTGCCGAGAATCGCGGGCGCCATCATACGCAGAATGCGCTGGAGGCCGGGGTGGTTCCATTCGAAGGCGGCGTTAAATCGATAGCCGAGTTTATAGAGGCTGGGAAGCTGCCAGCACAATTGGAGCGCGCCGCCGAGCACGACTCCGATGGCCATGCCGGCGATTCGGGAGACGTGCAATCGTGGTCCGAACCATATTCCGATGGCGACGCCGAATCCGACGGAGCCGATGTTGAAGAAGGTCGAGGCGAGCGCGGGGACGCCGAATTTATTGGACGCGTTGAGCATCCCCATGGCTTGGGCGGCGAGGGCGACCATGAGCAGGAAGGGGAACATGATGCGCGTCATCGATACGGCCAGCTCGAATTTTCCGGGGACGGCGGCGTAGCCGGGGGCGAGGAGCGAGACTAACTGCGGCGCGAAGATGATTCCGGCGGCGCAGAAGGTTCCGACGACCAAGAGCAGGGCGGTGGCGACCAGGTTCGCTAAACGCGCGGCTTCTTCGTGGGTGCGCGTCGAAAGATAATCGGTGAAAGTGGGGACGAAGGCGCTGGATAAAGCTCCTTCGGCGAACAGGTCGCGGGTCAGGTTGGGGATGCGGAAGCCCAAGTTGAAGGCGTCCTGAATGAGGCCGGCTCCAAACAGGCGGGCCATCACCATTTCGCGGAACAGGCCGGTCATGCGGCTCATGAACACGGCGAGCGAGACGATGCCGGCGGAGCGGACTACGCTCTCCTGCGCGGTGCGCGCGGGCTTAGCGTCCGTATTGTTCAAAGAAATGGGCAATCGTTACAATTCCAGCGTAGTAGTTCGATAGTTTATATTTTTCGTTGGGCGAATGGAGTCCGTCGTCGGGCAAACCAAAGCCCATGAGGATGGTGGGGATGTGGAGGTGGCGGGCGAAATCTCCGACGATGGGAATGGAGCCGCCGCTGCGGACGAAGACGGTTTCGCGTCCGAGCACGTCCTGAAAAGCGCGGGCCGCTACGTCGATGGCGGGATGATCGGGGTTCACCATGATGGCTTCGCCGGCGCTGAGAATCCGGACCTCGACCTGGATGCCGGCGGGGGCGTTTTCCTGGACGAATTTTTTATAGGCCGCGATGATTTTTTCGGCGTTCTGTTTGGGGACCAGCCGCATGCTGACCTTGGCGGTCGCGGTGGAGGGGATCACGGTTTTCGCGCCGGCGGCGGTAAATCCTCCGGCGATGCCGTGGACTTCTAGGGTGGGGCGAGCCCACACTTTTTCTAAGACGGTGTAGTTGGGCTCGCCGGTGAGACGGGTGGATCCTACTTCAGTTTTCAGAAAGTCGGCTTCGTCGAAGGGCAGAGATTCCCAGCTCTTTTTTTCGGCGGGCGACGGGGGCTCGACGTCGTCGTACATGCCGGGGATTTTTATGACTCCGTTTGAATCTTTCAGTTTTGCGAGGAGCTCGACGAGGCCGAAGACGGCGTTGGGGGCGGCGCCTCCATAGACGCCGGAGTGGAGATCGCGGGAGGGACCTTTGGCTTCGATTTCGGTATAGACGAGGCCGCGGAGGCCGATGCAGAGGGTCGGGATGCCTTCGGCGTAGAGGGAGGTGTCGGAGACGAGAGCTACGTCGGCTTTGAGTTTGGAGGGGTTTTCGGCGACGTATTTGGCGACCGATTCTCCTCCGATTTCCTCCTCTCCTTCGATGAGGAATTTCAAGTTGACGGGGAGGGTGCCGGTGAGTGCGCGGAGGGCCTCGACGGCTTTTATGTGCATGTACATCTGCCCTTTATCGTCGGCGGAACCGCGGGCGTAGATATTTCCGTCGCGCAGTTCGGGCTCGAAGGGAGGACTTTCCCAGAGTTCCAGGGGATCGGGGGGCTGGACGTCGTAGTGGCCGTAGCAGAGGACGGTCGGTTTGCCGGGGGCGTGGAGCCAGTCGGCGTAGACTAACGGGTGCTTGGAGGTGGGGATGATTTCTACGTTTTCGAGGCCGGCGTCGGTGAGGCTGTTGGCGACGAATTTGGCGGCGCGTTCGACGTCGGGTTTATTTTCGGGGAGGGTGCTGATGCTGGGGATTCTTAGGAATTCGAAGAGTTCGGTGAGGATGCGATCTTTGTTCTGCTCTACGTAGGCAGTGGTGGAGGGGGACACAGTTTCATTATAGGGTGAAGACAGTACGAATCGACGTTTCTCGAAGGCCGCTGAGTATCAAGCCTCGCTTTCGCGCTCTCCTCGAATCTATCTTCTCACAGGCTGAAGCCTGTGCCACCTCGGTAGCACAGACTTTAGTCTGTATTTTTTGAAGATAGAAGCACCGAGCTATTGAAGTCTCAGACATTACGGGCTGGTGGAGCTTTTTTTGCTGGTGGCCAGGACTATGGCGGCTACGGCTCCGCCGCCGGCTATGGCTCCGATGATGGCTACTTTTGCGCCGGTGGACAGGCCGCCTCCGGAGGTGGTGGGTTGCGCGGCAGGCTCGGCGGCGGTGGACGGCGCGGTCAATTCGGTTTGCGCGCCCAGATTAGCGGCCACGCTCAAACATCCGCCGACGGATTTCGTAGTGGCGGAGGCTACGCTGACTACCAGCGTGGCGATGGTCACGGCGGGTTTCGCGCTCGAGGCGGTGCCGGTGATTTCCACGCGATTGCCGAGTTGCGAGCTGAGATTCTGGCCTCCGGACAATTCCACGATCTCGCGGGTGTTTTCATCCTGGATGATGTAGTGGTTGTCCTTGAACATCAGGCAGCCGGTGCGGGTCACGGCGCCGTCGGCGGCCTGGGGCGAAAAATTCATCGCGTGGCCGGAGGGGATGGAGGCGAGCAGCATTCCGGAAGCGCTGGAGACGCGCGTGGTTCCGGAGAGCGAGGCGATGAGGACTCCACTCGCGACGTTTACGCGGAGGCGGCCGTCGGTGTGGATGCGCAGATTCTCCGCGTTGACTTCGAAGGATTGGGGAGCGGAGATCTGAGCGGCTCCTTTTTCGAGCACGACGCGATCGGAAAGGAGGCGGGCGCGCGAATCTTTGGCGAGCAGCAGTTTCGCGCCGCTGCGCAGGGACACTTCCGAAGACGCGGCCCCGGTGGAGACGACGGAGCCATCAAAAACAGTGGCGTTGCCCCAGACCTGCGAGTGGTCCAGGGTAAAATGACCGCTGGCCGTTACGATTCCGATGGGAGGTGCGGCGGCGATGGCAAGGGCGGAAATGATGACGGATAAAATCAGCGTTTTCAGAATCACTGTGAACAGTATAGGGTCGGTGAATAGGGGCGGGCAAGAGGAATTGTCGTAGTTCAGATGTATTACGTTTCTCGCATTTTCGGAGGCGCCGCGCTGGCGGGGCTGGGGGTCGCGGTGTGGTTTGCGATCGTGCTGGCGCGGGCGGATTTTTATTTTCGGGAGGGGACGCCGGAGACGGTGGAGAGGGCGGCGGAGATTGCTCCGCGCAATACGGAGTATCTGGCGACGCGGGCTCTCGAAGTTGATTATGAGGGCGGGGATTCCCGGGCGGTATGGGAAAGAATTGCGGACTTGAATCCTTATGCGTCGGCTCCGCGGATACGGCTGGGGCTGGCGGCGGAGATGGCGGGAGATCCGGCGCTGGCGGAGCGCTGGCTGCTGGATGCGGCGCGCGTGGATCATCAGTTCGAGGCGCGGTGGACGCTGACAAATTTTTATTTTCGGGCGGAGAGATGGGAGGAATTTTGGAAATGGATGCGCGCGGCGCTGGAGGTGTCGTATGGGGATCGGACTCCGGCGTTCGAGTTGTGCTGGAGGGCGAGTGGGGATGGGGATGAGATTTTGAAGAAGGCGATTCCGGAGCGGCATGAGGTGGTGGGGGCGTACTTGAGATTTGTGTTGAATAACAAGCCGGCTCAAAGCCGGCTGCCGCCAAAATTGGCCGCCCCACAAGAGGCGGTGGTGGAGGTTGTGCGGCGGGTTGCGGCTTATCATGAGGCGGCGGATTTGGGGTTGTTGCTGGGGGCTTGTGATCGGTTGATTAAGGGGCGGGATCCCGCGGCTTTGGAGGTTTGGACTTTGGCGGGGCTGGGGCAGCCGGCGGGGGTTTTTAATGGGGATTTTGCTACCGCGCCGCTGAATCATGGGTTTGATTGGCGGGTGATCGAGGCGCCGGGGGTTACGGACGTAGGGAATCGCATCTCGCTTAGCGGGCGGCAGGCGGAGGAATGCACTTTGCTCGAACAGACATTGAGCGTGGGGGCGGGGAAGCGGTACCGGCTGCAATGGGAGTCGCGGGCGCCTTCGGGTCTGGAGTGGAGGATCGCGGGGGAGCGCGGGGGGATTACGCCTGGTGTGGATTGGACGGAGGGGTCGATGACGTTTCAGGCGGCCGACCGGTTCCCGATGCTGGAACTCGCGTATAAGCGGCCGGTGGGTGAGGCTCGGGCGGAAGGCAATGTCGAGCTGCGGCGGGTTTGGGTGGTTGAGGCTCCGTGATTTGGATCTTTGCGGGGATTTTATGGGCGGGGATCCTGACTATGCGCGTGGAATCGCGATGGGCGGTGACGGGGTTTGAGGCGGCTCTGTTCACGCTGGCGGCGGCGCTGATCGCGAGACAGCGGTTGGCGATTCGGGTGCATCCGATAGGGGCGATTCTTGCAGGCGTTGTTTTATGGGGGGTGATGCAGGTGGCTGCGGGGGTCACGGTGGATGCGGGGCGGACGCTCGAAGCATCGCTCCAGTGGACAGCGAATTGTGCGGCATTTTGCATGGCGTTGCGGCTGAGTTCGGAGCGCGCGGTGCGGCGGAAATTCCTGACGGCCAATGTGATTTTCGCGCTGGTGGTGGCGATTGGGGCGGTGGTGTGGATGTTTGCGTGGGGAACGCTGGGTCCGTTTGTATATCGGAATCAGTTCGCGGCGTTCCTGGAACCTTTCCTCGCGCTCGCGATTGTGATGGCGATTCGGGATCGCGCGAGGTCGATTATATGGGCGGCGGTCGCGGCGGCGCTGTTCGCGGCCGTGGTGGCGGGAGGGTCGCGAACGGGGTCGGCTATTTGCGTGGCGCTGTTGATCGCGCTGCCGGTTTTCGCATATGTTCGAGGGGGGATTTCGGGGCGGATGCTCGCCCGGGTGATGATTCTGGGTGTCGCGATGGCGTGTGTCTTAGTGGCAGTGGTGGGGTGGCAGACGATCTGGGAGCGGTTCGAGGAGCCGCATCCTTATTCACTGCGCGCGGATTTGAACCGGTCGTCGTGGGCGATGGTGAAGGATCGGCCGGTGGCTGGGTTCGGGTTGGGGACGTGGTCGTCAGTGTATCCGAAGTATGCTTTGTATGACGACGGGACGTTCGTCAATCAGGCTCACGACGATTGGGCGCAGTGGGCTGTCGAGGGAGGGGTGCCTCTGTTTCTGGCGATGCTGGCAGTGGCTGCGATGCTGGCTCCGGCAGCGGTGAGGTCGTTATGGGGGATAGGAGTGATGGCGGTGCTGGTGCATGCGATGGTCGATTATCCGTTCGAGCAGAGGGCGGCGCTGGCGGCTTATTTTTTCGGGTTGATGGGGGTGGTGGCGGGGGACAGCGTTCGGGAAGAGACGCCTTCCCGGAAGTAAGGTGCGTTGGTTCTGTGTGTCGCGCTGGTCCGGTGTGGTCGAAGAACAAATGGCCGCGGATGAACGCCGATGAACGCGGATAATAAGTTTGGGGTTGAGGCTTGTGATGGAAAACCGCAGGCTCTTATTGGAGGAATGAAATGAGCGCTTCCCAGCTTAATTCAGGAGAACGGGTGCGGGACGTGCATCTTACTGAGGACACGCTGGCCGTCGATTTATTGGATGGGCGCGCTATTATTGTTCCTCTGACGTGGTATCCGAGGCTTTTAAACGCGAGCGTGGAGCAGCGAAGTAATTGGAAAGTTAGCGGGGCGGGTTACGGGGGTACGGCCGGGTTGTTCCGGGCTGCCATTTGACGAATGAACTGGTCTTGAAGCAGATTGATGTGGGTTACTTCTAGAAGCTCCTCGATCTGGTCCCGTTTGTTCTGTCCCGCTGCGAGTCGCACTTGGGAAAAGAGGAGCAGGGTGAGAGCGGATAGGTCGGGGACCTGTCCTACCTGGATTGCGGAGGGCAGGTCGGGAACCTGCCCCACCATCTTTTAAACGACGCGGCACACCTGGAGGTGTGCGCTACTTCTTTACTAAAAGGACGTCGGCTTGGCGGATTTTTCCGGGCTTCGCTTCGGTCTGAAAATTTACTTCCAGGAGATTGAAGGCGGGGCCGGGGATTAGTTCGATGGTTCCTTTGGCGCCGTCGGTGGTGACCAGGTTGAACACTTGCCGCTGGGTGGATTGGAAGTTTCCGGAGAAGTCGAAGCGCAGGATCGGGTCTCCGGTCGAGACTTTGAATCTGGCGAATGCGGTTCCGGTGGCGCGGCCGTTTTCTTCGTGCACCAGAATGTCGAAAAATTCGGGCTGAGCGCCGTGGAACAGGCCATTAGTGGCGGGGAAGGTCCAGGCGCCGGTGTAGCGCGCAAGAGGAACGGGCGTGATGCCTGGCGGCGCGGGCACGGGATTGTTGACCACGGCGGGCGTCACTCCGGGAGGGACCACGGTGATGGGCGTCGCCACTCCCTGGGCTCCTTCGCCGATTTTTCGATAATATTCGGCCCAGGCGGCGGCTTCTCGGCCGGCATCGGCGGCGGCATCCTTTAATCCGTCGAGCATTTGGCGGGACGGGGCGAGCACTTTGGCGCGCGCCTGCTCCATGCCGGCGGATGCTGCGATCTCGGCGTCGGCGGACTTTTTCCGCTGGGCGATCGCGGGGGCCAGGGCTTCGAGCGCGGCTTTTTCGCGGGCCAGCGCCAGCCGCAAGGGCTGGATGCCGCGGTCCGGATCGCTGGCGAAGGTGTCGCTGGTGCGGGTGACCAGCGCGATTTCCGAGGCGATAAATTTCGCATCGGGAAGGGTCGAGGCGGCGGAGGACTGCGGGGAGGGAGCCGCGTTTTCAAGCCACGCGACCTGTTGCTCCTCATCCTTCGCGAGGCCTTCGAGAAAAATCTTGCGGGCGGCCGCGGATTTTTGGGCTTCGGCGGCCATGCGGTCGGCGCGGTGGGCGATGGGATCTCCTCCGGCGGCGGCGTCGCGCTCCAGATGGGGATCGGTCTGGCGCCAGGTTTGATAGGCCGCGCGATATTCGTCGCGCGAGCGCTGGGCGAGCGACAGCACGGTCACGAGCGCGAACAGGCCGGCCCGCTTCACGGGAGCTTCTTTCTGGGAGGCGTTCCCGGATTGACGATGGTGCACTCCGTGACGGCGCGCGCGACACGGGCGGCGTAGTACGCATTCCACTTGTATATTTCGGCGTCCAGAAGAGCGGACTCGACTTCCACGGCCTTCTGGCGGTCCTGCGAGGAAACCACCAGATCGCCGAGCAGGTCTTCAATGGTCTCGCGGCGGCCGGCCTGTTCGTCGGCCTTGGCGGCGCGCTCCTTGACCATGTTCGCGATTTCGGTGAGCACCTGTTCGGCACCCGCGAGCGAGCCGCGCTTGCGCATGCTCTCCTTCAAATCGGCCAGCTGGGCTTGGATCGTGGAACGTTCGAGGTCGGCTTCGGCGCGTTCCGTATTCCAGCCTCCGGAGAGCGCGGCCTGGACGGCGAGCACGCGCTTGGCTGCGTCGGTATCCGCGCGGGCTTTGGCGGCGGACGCTTTCAAATACGCGGATAAAGCCGACAGGCGGGCTTCCGAGGCTCGGCTGACTTCTTCGACGGCGGCGCGCGAGCGAGGATCGCAGGGCAACAAAGTCGAGATCTTTTGTTCCAGGCCCCGGGCGAGCGCATCCCAATCGGATGCGGTTTTCTCGGCCGTCTGACGCAGAGCGTTGAGCGGTTTTTCCTGCGCCTCGGCGATAGCGAGGACCAGCAGCAGCGGAGCGAAGCGAAGCATCTATTCGACGGCGCCTACTTTTTGCGCGGCCTTGGGAACGGTCGCGTTTTTCACGTATTTATCGAACCACTGGAACTTCTCCCATAGCAGATGTTCGATGGTTTCCTTGGCGCGATAGCCGTGCGCTTCATCGGGCAGGAAGACCAGGCGGACGATGCCTTTATTGCCGCGAATGGCCTGATACATGCGGTCGCTTTGGATCGGGAAAGTGCCGGAGTTGTCGTCGGCTTCGCCGTGGATCAGCAGGATCGGGTCCTTGATTTTGTCGGCGAACAGGAAGGGAGACATGTTGAGGTAGGTGTCGCGCGCTTCCCAGATGGTTCGCTCTTCGGACTGGAAGCCGAAGGGCGTGAGGGTGCGGTTGTAGGCTCCGCTTTCGGCGATTCCGGCGCGGAAGAGATTGCAGTGGGCGAGCAGGTTGGCGGTCATGAAGGCTCCATAGCTGTGTCCGCCGACGCCTACGCGGTTGGGATCGATGACGCCCATTTCGGCGGCCTTGTCGATGGCGGCTTTCGCGTCGGCGACGATCTGTTCGACGTAGGTATTGTTGACGACGTCGATGGTGCCGACGACGGGCATGGCCGCGTTCTTCATCACGGCGTAGCCGTCGAGCAGGAAGTACAGTTCGTCATAAGGCGCGAACGTCGTAAAGCGCTTGGTCGAGCCTTGGATCTGGCCCGCTGTATCGGCGTCATTAAACTCTCTGGGATAGGCCCACATTACAGCGGGCAGTCTCGTGCCGGGTTTGTAATCGGGCGGCAGATAGAGATCCATCGACAGCGGGACGCCGTCGGCGCGCTTGTAGGTGACCAGTTGCTTGGTGATGCGGCGGAGCTGCGGAGCGGGGTCCTTGAACGCGGTCAGAGCGGTGACTTTCGAGCCATTGTGCAAGTAATAATTCGGAGGCTCGGTCGGGCTTTCGCGGCGGGTGATAAACTTCGTGCCGGTATCGTCGAGGACGGCGTCGACGACTTCGTAGACGTCGGGAGAGGACTGGAAGATGCGCTCGGATTTGAGCGTATCGAGGTTGAAGCGGTCGAGGAAGGGATGGTCGCCGGTGGGCGATGCGCCTTCGCCTTCGAGCAGGATCGACTCGCCGGATTGAACCAGCTTGCCTCCGCCGCCGCCTCCGCGTCCACCACCGCCTGCTCCTCCGCGTCCACCGCCGCCGGTGTTGACGGCGAGGGGCCGGCCGGGATCCTTATAACGATCCTGCGAATTGCGGCTCCAGATTAACTTGGCTTCGGCGCGCGGGATTTTTGGGGTCGATTTTGAAGGTGCGGACAATGCGGGTGATGCGGGCGCTATCCTCGACCAGGGCGAAATCCTTGCCGAACTGGATGCCGGAGAAGCGTTCCTGGGTCTTGACGATTTCGGAGGGCTCGCCGGTGAAGGGGGCGCGGAGGGCGAGGACGCGATCGCGATGGGGAACTTTTTCGCGCGGGTTGCCGCCGTCGAGGGCTTCGATCCAGAGGAGCGAGGCAGGTTCATTCGGCATCCAGCGGAACTGGCGGGGTCCGGGCTGCACTCCGCCGCCGCGCGAGGCGATTTTGGGGGTGGGGACGCTGGCGACTTTGTGCACCATGACGCCGGACCGGCTCCAGATTTCCACTTCCTTGGGAAATTCCCGGGCGGG
The DNA here is from genome assembly GCA_963698105.1 of Bryobacterales bacterium. Lineage (GTDB taxonomy): Bacteria > Acidobacteriota > Terriglobia > Bryobacterales > Bryobacteraceae > Palsa-187. Next base: position 142,074 of record CAVOPN010000008.1, on the reverse strand, counting down.
ATGCAGATAGGAGAAGGGGCGATGCTCGCGGGTGATCAGCATGTACTTGCCGTCTGTCGAGAGGTCGACTCCTTCGAAAATTCCAGGCTTGCCGAGAAGGGTGATCTTGCCGCTGCTTACGTCGATCGAGGCGAGCTGCGCGGTGGCGTAGTATTCGTAGAGCTCCTCATCGTGGGGGTTCTGGAGAAGATCCTCATAAGTGGCGACGCCTCCGGCTGCGCCGTCGCTTTCCTGGACGTGGGGACCTTTGGGAACACGCGGTTCGGCGGGGGCGGGGGGGCGACCGGCGGGAACGGTCTTGACGATGATGGTCCTGTTATCGGGCATCCAGTCGATCGGATCGCCGAGGACTCCGTTCAACTTGACGCCCGCAATTTTGTGGGTCTTGCCGGTTGCGGGATCGCCGATCCAGAGCTCGATTCCATTGGAGATGGTGTTCGAGAAGGCGAACTGTTTTCCATCGGGCGACCAGCGCAGCGGACCCGCTTGCGCGTTAGGAGGCAGGTCGACCTTCAGCTTGGTTCCTTCCGGAAGCTTCACCAATTCGATCGACAGGCTGTGGGGAGCCAGGTGCAGGCCGTTGGTGTGAGGATCGATGCGCATACCGGCGAGGCGCAGCATGGGCTCGGCGACTTCGGCTATGGAGGGGTTTCGCGCGGCTTGCGATAGCGAGGCGTAAGTTTTGGTCGGATTGACGCTGAGAGCCGGCGTAGCGGGGGCGTTCAGAATCTCGAGGACTTCCTTCTTAGGTTTTTGATAGAGAACTTCGTCCGCGTAGATGGGGGCGAGCGCAAGAGCGGCGAGGGGGAGCAGAGCGAAAATACGGCGCATGGTGGATCCTCTCTTTTCGGGCAGTGAGAAGATTTAGTTTACTGCAAAACACAGGCTGAAGCCTGTGCCACCTTAATCGGATAGCGACTTTAGCCAATTGCCGGCTGGTGTTCGGTAATCCTTGTCGCCGGAGGCCAGATACGCCTGAAGTTCGGCGCGCGCTTCGAGAAGGGAGCCTTGGTGGGCCAGCACGTCGGCTGCGCCCAGGTGTGCGACGGGATACGTGTTGGCGGCGCTGCGCAGGCAATCGAGGGCCTCGGCGGTGTAGCGATGTTCGCGCGCGAGCGTCCAGCCAAGGATGAGGCGCGCCTGGGCGTTGGCCGGATCGAGCTTCACGGATTCGCGGGCGGTCCATTCGGCCTGCTGCAAGCGATTCTCAGAGAGCAGTGCATAACTGATATCGGCGCGCGCGGCGGCGGATTTCGGGTTCTGCGCTGCGGCGTTCCAAAGTTGAGCGAGCGACTGGCCGGGCTCATCGGCCCACAAATTGAGCTCGGCGACCGAGATGGTCTGCGCGGAAAGGGCCGCGGAGCAGAATATAAGGAGTGTCGCGATTCTCATGAGCCAGTTTCGCCGGGATCGATGCGGGGGACAAGGAATCGGGGTTTAATTCCGGGTAGATCGGGAATGGGTTTGGTACTGGTACGCGCCCTTCATCCGCGTTCATCGGCGGCCCATACCGGTTTTTCCGCGCGCCGCGCCAGCTCGAAAATCGCGCCTCCCACCAGGTTCCCCAGCACGATGACGCCGCAGATCTTGGCCGTGAACAGCGCCCGGCTGCCCACGTCGACGATCGGAAAAATCGACAAAGCGACATACAGCAACGTCATGAGGAATCCTGACGCGGAGGCGATCCGCACCCATGCCGGCACGTTCTTCAGCACGAACGGCAACGCGAACATCGCCAGATACGTGAGCGCGTAGAAAATTCCCGAAGCGTTGTTGAACAGCTGATAGGCTTCCTGACGGGCGACTCCGGTCATCCCGACCAGGCTGCATGTCAAAGTCGCCGCGCCGACGAATAAAATCGAATTGACCGGCGTTTTGTATCTTGGATGCAGCCGGGTGAACCAGCGCGGCAGCAGGCGATCCCAACCGGCCACCATCGGCAGGCGCGCGGTCGCTGAAAAGTTGAGGCTGGCTTGCGCGACGCGCATTCCCAGCACCGCCATGATCACCGCGCCCGCGATCTGCACGCCGACGCCGAACGGCCGGGCCGCGATCGCCAGCACCTGCGGCACGGGCGACACCAGGTCGACGGAATCGACCGGTACATAGAACAAAACCGATCCGGTGCCGAGGATGAACAGCAGCGCGATGATCGGAGCCGAGATTAGGATGCTGCGGCCGATGATTTTCGCGGGATCTCTGGATTCGCCTGCGAAGATCGCTACGTATTCGAAACCTCCCAGCGCGGCGAAACCCATTTTTCCCAGGATGTTCAAATTGAACAGCGTTATATCGGGCATTCTCAATTCGAAGGGAGCCGTCACGGGTTTGACGCCGCGCGCCCAGGCAACGGCCGGCAGCGCGATCATGGCGGAAAGAATCAGCACCATGGTGACTCCTCCGGCGCTGTGCAGCCATTTTCCGGCACTGAGCCCCACTGTCGAGAGGGCGGTGAGTCCGCCCAGAATAATCAGGCTGGCGAGTGCGATGGACCATTTGCTCTCGGCGATCCACTCGACGCCGGTGGCATAAGAAAGGTTAGTGGCGGTCTGCACGCCGACTTCGGACATCAGCACCATCGCGTAGAGCCACAGATTCCAGCCCACCAGGAATCCCAGGCGGTCGTTGAAGCCCAGCTTGGCCCATTCATAGAGGCCTCCTTCAAAGGGCATCCTGCGGCTGAGATGAATCACCACGATCGCCGAAGGAATGTAGAACAGAGCCACGGCGAGCAGCCAGAAAGCGACGTGCGAAGATCCGAGCTTAGCCGCCGCTCCGACCCATCCGAGTCCGACGACGAAGAGGATTTGCGTGAAAACCAGGTCCCACAGTCCGAGTTCCCGCTTCAGGTCATGCTCAGTCACGATGGGCCTGTGTGGCGCGCGTCTCCAGACGTGCCGCGTCGACATTCGTGTCGACGTGTCTTCGCCGGGTGCGCTTCCCCATCGAATTTGCCATAGCAACGTTTTGTCTGCCCGGCTGCATTGATGATAATGATAGCGTGCCAGCCGACGAATTCCGTCAACACTATGCGAGCCTCTCAGAAGAAGGCCTGCGCGAGATCGATCCCGCCGACCTCACCGATGTCGCGCGCGCGAGCTATGAGGAGGAGCTCCGAACACGCGGTCTGACCTCTCCTACCATCCGGGAAAATCTTCCACCCGAGCCCGATCCTTTGATGGAAGAAGAAGGATGGGTCCCTCTCGATACTTTCACCGGCGAAGAGATGGACCTCGTGCGCGCGCTTCTGGACGCCCAGGGCATTCCGAACAATATGAAGTCTCCTCCGTCTGAAAACTACCCTCCAGTGGCGGCGGGCTCGGTCTTATTCGTACCGGAGCAATACGTGTCCCAAGCGCGGGAAATTCTCGCCTCCCAGATCTCCGATGAAGAACTCATCGCCGAAGCGGAAGCCGAATCACCTCCGGAGGATGCTTGAATCGCCCTCTTTTCAAGGACATCGCATTTTCACCCAAATCGCCCCGCAAAAACTCCGGTTAATTTATGGTCAAGGAGTTCATGCGCTCATCAACGGAGGGCGGGACCGGCCAGGAGGGGGATGCTAGCCTCTCCTCTGAGGGCCTTGGTGCGTTGGATGTCCGCCGGTACATAACTGGTCTTCGCGTCGGTCGAAGTAAAATGCCGGCTAAAGGGCGCGCCCGATAAATTGGTCTTTGACAATTGAACTCCAGTGTGGCGAAGCCGTGCCGCACGTTACAATAATTAAATATGGCAGCAAATCCGCGGCGCCGCTCCGTCGCCGTTCGTATCGGTTCGGTGGAAGTGGGCGGACCGAATCCGATTGTCGTGCAGTCGATGACCAATACCGATACCGCTGACGTCGCGTCCACCGTCAATCAGGTCATGGCGCTGGCCAATGCCGGCTCGGAGCTGGTGCGCGTCACGGTCAACACGGAAGAAGCCGCGGCGGCGGTGCCGAAGATTGTCGATACCCTTGACAAATTCGGCGTGCGGGTGCCGATCATCGGCGATTTCCATTACAACGGACATCTGCTGCTGAAGAAGTATCCGGCCATGGCGCGGGCGCTCGCGAAGTATCGCATCAATCCAGGAAACGTCAATATCGGCAAGAAGCACGACGATAATTTCCGGACCATGATTGAAGCGGCGGTCGAGTACGAGCGTCCCGTGCGCATCGGCGTGAACTGGGGATCGCTCGACCAGGCTCTGCTGACTCGCATGATGGATGAGAACAGCCGTCTGCCCGATCCTTTGGACGCGAAGATGGTCACGCTGCGCGCGATCGTCGTGAGCGCGATTGAATCGGCCAAAGCTGCGGAGACTTACGGCCTCGCGCGCAACCGAATTATTCTAAGCGCGAAAGTCAGCGGCGTCCAGGATCTGATCGCTGTATACAGGATGCTGGCCGCGGAGTGCGATTACGCGCTGCACCTCGGATTGACCGAAGCCGGACTGGGCGCGAAGGGTATTGTCGCCACGACCGCGGCTTTAGGAGTGCTTCTCCAGGAAGGCATCGGCGATACGATTCGCGCCTCGCTCACCCCGCTTCCCAATGGCGATCGGACTGAGGAAGTAATCGTCAGCCAGCAGATTCTCCAGTCGCTCGAACTGCGCAGTTTCACGCCGCAAGTCACCGCCTGCCCCGGCTGCGGACGCACCACCAGCACTTTTTTCCAGGACATGGCGGATCAGATACAGACTTACCTGCGCGAGCAGATGCCCGTCTGGAAGGCTCGATATACGGGCGTCGAAGAGATGAAGGTCGCAGTGATGGGCTGCATCGTCAATGGGCCCGGCGAATCGAAACACGCGAATCTCGGGATCTCCCTGCCCGGAACGTTTGAGGAACCGGTGGCTCCGGTTTATGTCGACGGCAAGTTGAAATGCACGCTTCGTGGCGACCGCATCGTGGCCGAATTCATCGATATTCTGAACGCTTATGTGCACCGGACGTACGCGACGCTGGAAACGGTGAATGCGTAAATGGGCACTGTGGACGGCCCTCGCGGTCTTCCTCGCAGTGCTCGCCTTCGCGTTCCTTTTCGGACCGTTATTTCCCTGGTCGCCGGTTAAGCCTGGCTACACGCATTTCAGGCTGCATCGCGCCGATGTTTTTTATCCCACCGGCACTAGGCTCGACGATGCGTATCAAAAGGTCGATTCCTATATCGCCGCAGCGGAAGCGTTTCATCGCCTGAAAATGCCCGACCGGGTCACGGTAATCGCCCCGCGCACCTGGACCGACTTTCATTTGCAGGCACCGTGGCAAAAAGGACCCGTTGGCGCGCTCACACTACAAACCGGCACTGTGATTTTCATCACTCCGAAGCTGGCCGAGAAACATTTCGATCCTGCCGAATTCCTGAAGCATGAACTGTCGCACGCCATTATCGACCAGAACATGACGCTATGGCGCGGCCGGAAAATGAGTCGCGAGCCGTGGTTATATGAAGGGCTCGCAGTCGATTTCGGGCAGCAGAAATCCTATTTGACGGAAGCAGAATTTCGAGCCAAAGCGCAGACTGAGCCGCTGGCGCCGGTGTTCAACGGAAACAACTCCGACATGCGATTCAATTACATTGCATGGCGGGATTTTGTCGATTACCTGATGCACCTTCGCAGCCGGGAGCGATTCCAGGACTACTTGTTATACGTAATGCAGGACCCGGATCAGGCGCGCGCGGCGTTCCCGGAATATTTCGGCGTCTCCTTCGATACCGCCATTCAAAATTTCCAGCAAAAAGTGAGAGCCCGGTCGGATTAGTGTGGCGCGCGCCTCCAGGCGTGCCGCGTCGACATTCGTGTCGACGTGTTCTTACGTTACTTCGGGTACCCCTGCCATAGATATTCCAAAGCCTCCGGCAGCGTCTGCTGTTTCACCGTGCGATCGGTGTGTCCGGCATTTCGCGCGAATACGAATTGATAGTGATAGCCTTTGGCCGCCAGTACTTTCGCCATCTCCTCATTGGCCACTACCCAATCGTGCATATTGTCACGCATCACATTCGGATTGAACAGATCGCGATCGCCGACCTCCATCCACAGCCGGATCGGCTTTTTCGGGCTGTTCGGGATCAGATGCTCATGAAACTCCCAGGCTCCATGCGGAGTCTCGGGATTCGAAGGCCACTGCTGATTCACATAGGTGCCGGAATAGGTGAGGACGCGATGGTAAAGCTCGGGATGATACCAGGCCATGATCAGCGCGCACGATCCGCCGGAGCTGCCGCCCATGGTGGCGCGGGCCTCGGGATCTTTGGTGAGCTTCACGTGCGCGTTCTTTTCGACTAGCGGAAGCACTTCCTTCTCCACAAACTCCGCGTACAGGCCGGACATCGTGTCGTACTCCATGCCGCGCTGGCTGCCTTGTGCGTCGCCCGATCCGTTGCTGATCGAGATGGCGATCATCACCGGCACTTTGCGCTCTGCAATCAGATTATCGAGAGTCGTGAACAGCAGTTTGTCCGGTCCATCGGCTCCGACGATAAACGGAGCCGTCGTGCCGGCGACGTATTGTTTCGGAACGTACACGGCGACGTTGCGGTGGTACGGAGCCGCGTGGCTGGTGGTGACGTCCAGCTTGGCGGGGTCCTTGGGATCCACTGCGCCAAACGTATTCGGCTCGCGGGCGATTCCGGGATAGATCTTACTATCCGTCGACTCCATCGTGAAGTTGATGATTTCGCCCCGAGGCACGCCTTCCTGGACCAGCGTCTCGGGCGCCGGATTGTGGGTAGGACCCAGTATGAAATTCCCATCCTCATTCGCGGGAGCATTCGCGCCGTCGGGCAATTCTTTGGCATTCACGTATCCCGCCGTATGCGGATCGCGCGTCGGAGGCGTCGGACGTGGGGGGCGTTGCGCGGAACCGATTACCAAGCCAACGGTAACAGCCAGGGTGAGAAAACGAAACATTCGAAACTCCTTTTATCGAAATCCTCCACAAGCTTAACGCAACATTCCGCGCCCGGAGTAATGTGGGTGGCCCTCAAGCAGTTCCCCTAATCTGCCGATAAAAGCGGTATGGACCGCCGGTTGGATGAACGCTACCACACAAACCTCGCCGTAACCGTGACGGATATTGCGTTTCCGGATCGCGTCGCTTGCGGCCGGATTATCAACTTCTCCGAATCCGGCGCGTGCGCCCATCTTTCGATGCGCCTGGCACCGGGCGCGATCGTCAAGGTGCAGATTGACGACTGCGCACTGTTCGGCCACGTGACTTACTCGGACGAGGAGCCGGCGTTTCGCACCGGCATCGAAATTGTACGCGTCCTGATCGGCGAATCCGATCTCGCGCGGCTGTTGAATACCCTGCTCGCCCAAATCATTCCGGCCGTTCCTGGAGTGATGGCATCGAAGTAACGCATATCACTACAAGCAGGTAGCCAAGTTATAACGGTAGTGATGGCTCCGCAGCAAAAAGATGAGGCGATGCTGGAACGTTTCGCGTTTTGCGCGTTCCGCTACTTTCTCGAAAACGTGAATCCGGCGAACGGGCTTGTGGCCGACACCACCAGGGAGGGTTCCCCGTCGAGTATCGCCGTGGTGGGATTCGCGCTGTCCTGCTATCCGGTCGCGGTCGAGAGGGGCTGGATGAATCGCGCCGAGGCGGTGGAGCGGACCCTCACCACGCTGCGCTTCTTCTGGAACAGTTCCCAAAGCGAGGACGTGATCTCCACCGGTTACAAAGGTTTTTACTATCACTTCCTGGACCTCGATACCGGCAAACGAACGTGGAATTCAGAATTGTCCATGATCGACAGCGCCATTCTACTGGCGGGATTCATGGCGGCCGAAGCCTACTTCCCCGAAGCGGAGATCCACGATCTGGCCGAGGCGCTTTACCGGCGCACGGATTGGCGCTGGGCTCAAAACGGCCGGGAGACGGTTTGCCAGGGATGGAAGCCTGAGTTCGGGTTCCTCCACTATGGCTGGGAAGGATACAGCGAGGCGACCATTTTGTACGTGCTGGGCCTGGCTTCGCCCACCTACGCCCTGGCGGCGGATGCCTATCATGGCTGGACCTCCACGTACCAATGGGAAAACATTTATGGTCACGATGTGCTGTACGCCGGACCTCTGTTCATTCATCAATTCAGCCACCTGTGGATCGACTTTAGGAAATTGCGGGATCGATTCATGCGCGAAAAGAAGAGCGATTATTTTGAGAACAGCCGGCAAGCTACGTTGATTCAGAGGGACTACGCGAAGCGGAATCCACGCGAGTATAAAGGATACGGTGAGGATTACTGGGGTTTCACGGCCTGCGATGGACCCGGACACGGCACGCCCACCACTTCCCGGCCGGGTCGGGAATTTTTCAGTTACGCCGCGCGGGGCGCGCCGTGGGGGCCGGATGACGGGACCATCTCGCCGTCGGCGGCGTTTGGATCGCTGCCCTTCGAGCCGGAGATTGCCCTATCCGCAATTCGAAATATTTGCGAAAAGGACCCGAGAATCGCGGAGAGCTGCCGCGTGCCCAGCGGCTTGAATCCCACCGCGGGTGCGGAAGATCAACCCGGTTGGATGTCCGAAGGTTATTTCGGCCTGGATCAAGGCCTGATGGTATTGATGATTGAAAATTACCGGTCGGAGTTCGTTTGGAGCCTGATGCGAAATTGCCCCTATATCCGGACTGGATTGGAACGGGCCGGCTTCGCGGGAGGATGGTTATCCGATGCCCATTGAAATGCTGTCCCCACCGGTGCTCGCGGAACACGCGGACAACCGGAATTTGTTGAACAATGTACATCCGGAGGCCTGGATCAATCCCCGTCCGGCGCCCCAATACAATCTGGTGGTGGTGGGCGGCGGATACGCCGGAATTCTGACCGCGCGGGAGGCGGCGAGGGCCGGCGCGAAGGTCGCGTTAGTCGAGCGCAATCTGTTGGGCGGGGTTTGCCTGAATGCCGGGTGCATCTCTTCGAAAGCGATGATCCGCACGTCGCGGCTATATGCGGAAATGAGGAATGCCGGACGCTATGGCGGCCAAAGGCCCGACAACATCCGCGTCGATTTCGCCCAAGTGATGGAGCGGATGAGGCGGGTCCGGTCGCGCGTGAGCCGGCGAACGTCGGCACGCGAACTGAAAGCCAGTGGCGTCGACGTGTTCTTTGGCGAAGCGCGTTTTACCGGCCCGAGTGCGGTTACGGTCAATGGAGAGACTCTGCGTTTCAAGCGCGCCCTGATTGCCGCGGGCGCCCGCCCCGCGATCCCCTCGATTCCCGGCCTCGAAGAGGCGGGATACCTGACCAACGAAACGGTGTTCGAGTTGAACGACTGTCCGCGGAGCCTGGTGGTGATTGGCGGAGGTCCCTTAGGCTGCGAGCTGGCGCAGGCGTTTTGCCGGCTCGGATCGCATGTCAGCCTGGTGCAGGACGAGCCTCTGTTTTTGGGCCAGGAAGAAAGGGATGCCGCGCAGATTCTATCGGAAGCGCTGGCGCGGGACGGTATCGATATCCATCTCAATACGGAGACGGTCGGAGTTCGAACGGAAGGTACGCGTAAGCTGGTGGATTTACTCAGCGACGGCAACAGGAGCACGGCGATGGCAGACGCGATCCTGCTCGCGGCCGGGCGCGCACCGAACGTTCAGGGGATGAATCTGGAAGCGGCTGACGTTGATTATTCGGCCGAGTCTGGAATTCAGATTAACGATTTTCTTCAGACCTCGAATCCGCGAATTTACGCGGCGGGAGATGTGTGTCTGGAACATAAATTCGCGCATATCGAAGGGGCGTCGGCGCATATCGTGACCCAAAACGCGCTGTTTTTGGGGCGCTTGCGATTGAGCGCCTTGACCATTCCGTGGTGCACCTATACCGATCCGGAAATAGCGCACGCCGGACTGTCCGTGCGGGAGGCGCGTGAAAAAGATATTCCGGTGAAGACGGTGACCGTGCCCATGCACGATGTGGATCGCGCCATGGCCGATGCGGAAGAAGAAGGCTTTGTAAAGATTCACATCAAGGAAGGTACGGACCGGATTCTGGGTGCGACCGTGGTCGCGCGCCACGCGGGCGAGTTGATCGGCGTGATTTCGCTCGCGATGTCGGCAGGAGTCGGACTTCGGAAACTGGCGAACGTAAGTTTTCCATATCCCACGCAGGCGGCAGCAATCAAGATGGCGTGCAATGCGTACCGGGACCGGCACCGGTCGAAGCTTCGAGCGTGGTGGCTGCGGAGATGGCTCGCATTGTGAACATCCGTTTTGAAGAGCCGCGACCATCGGGAGCGGTCAGCGCCGGCGTTTTAGATCGTTCCAGAGGGAACGATCGCTCCCTGTGGTCGCGGCTCGGTTGTGTGAGGCGCGTTCGAGCAATTCGCGAACCTCGGCATCGGAGGTCTGCGAGAAATCCTCATACCAGACACCCACCGAATAAAAAGGCTCCGGCGTGGCAATACAAATCACGTCGTCCACATGCCGTCGGAACTCGCGGCATGCTTCGCGCGAGGCAACAGGCACAGCCACCATCACGCGCCTGGGTTGCCGGGTCCGCACCCCCTGAACTGCTGCCATCATCGATGCGCCGGTCGCCAGTCCATCGTCCACCAGAATCGCCGTACGTCCTTTAATAGGTAAAGCCGGACGGCCTTCGCGGTAAAGAAGCTCCCGGCGTTCGATTTCCGTCTGTTCCCTGGCCGTTGCCTGCTCCAGACCAGCCTGCGAAATTCCTAAATCCGTTATAAGGGACTGATTCAGGACTCGTGTTCCGCCGCTGGCAATGGCACCCATGGCAAGTTCCTCCTGGCCCGGCACGCCGATTTTGCGGACCAGGAAAATATCCAGATCGGCGGCTAGCTCCTGCGCGATCTGGAATGCGACAGGCACGCCGCCTCGGGGAAGCGCTAGCACCAGAGGGTTGGCTTCGAACACGAGGCTTTTCATGTTCTTCGCGAGGGCTTGCCCTGCTTGAACACGATCCCGAAACAGCGGGTTTACCAGCATTACCCCTTCAAATGCAGCATGTCTGTGACCAAAAAAGCTCACCCTGCATGACTGTTTTTTCTTCCCCTTTTCGCAATGTTAAGCAAAGGAGTGCAGGAGCAGAAAAATGAGGACGTTTTTGATGACGATCGGCGCCGCGGCGATGCTATGTTGCGGACAGGGCGTGATCAGCACCATTGCCGGTAACGGCGGAAGCACCAGTTCAGGCGACGGAGGTGCGGCGCTCAGCGCCTCCTTCCATCCCGATGGATTGATTCTGGATAGCGCTGGGAATATCTACATCGCGGACCAGAACAACAACCGCATCCGTAAGATCGACTCGAGCGGAATCATCACCACAATCGCCGGCAACGGGGGCACGCAGTTCGCCGGCGACGGCGGTCAGGCCACTGCCTCGACGGTGTATATCGCCGGGATGCACAACGGCCTCGCCGTCGATCGCGCAGGGAATCTCTATATCGCCGACGACGGCCATCACCGCATCCGCAAGGTGGATACGAAAGGGATCATAACTACCGTGGCGGGGAACGGGTCTCTGAACTACTCGGGCGATGGCGTCGCGGCTACGAAGACTTCGCTCTATCGCCCCACCGGCGTGGCCGTCGATCCGGCGGGAAATATCTACATCGCCGACACCAACAACTTCCGTATCCGCAAGGTGGATACGTCCGGCATCATCAGCACGATCGCCGGCACTGGCGCCATCGCTTATACAGGTGACGGAGGACCCGCCATCAGCGCCTCCTTCACTGAGCCGACAGCCGTGGCGCTGGACGCGGTGGGAAATATATACGTGGCCGATCGAGGGTCCGCCAATGTAGTCCGTAAGATCGATCCGTCGGGCATCATCCACACGGTCGCGGGCAATGGCACCGTCGGCTTTTCGGGCGATGGCGGACCCGCCGTCAACGCCCAGTTCAGCGATCTTCGCAGCGTAACGGTAGATAGCGCGGGGAATCTCTACCTGGCGGATTACGGGAACCATCGCGTGCGAAGGGTCGATGCTGCTTCGGGCGTTGTGACCACTGTCGCGGGAAACGGCTCCAATGCGCCAAATAATGGCGATGGAGGTCCGCCCACCAGCGCGAATGTGCTGCCCGCCGACGTGGCGTTCGATAGCGCTGGAAATTATTACATAGCCGACTGGGGCCATAACCTGATCCGCAAAGTCACGGTGGGCGCCAGCGTTCCGGGATTATCGGTCACCGCGAATTCGCTCTACTTTTCGGCTGCGGCGTCCACCGGGAATACTCCTGACGCGCAGTTGGTCACCGTCTATACCACCGGCTCCGTGCCTTTGGGATTCAAAGTGACCACCTCGACGTCGTCAGGCGGCAACTGGCTGAACGTCCCCACCACCACCGCGAACACCCCGGCCATCATCACTGTGTCCACCGCTCTTACTCTGCCCGCGGGAACTTACAAAGGAACAGTGACGCTGACGCCCAACGCCCCCGATCTTCCGGTGGTGACGATTCCCATCACATTTAACGTGGTTAGCACGCCCCCGGCGAGGCCCGTCATCACCTCCGCCCTAAACGGGGCGAGTTTCCAACCGGGCGTGACGGCCAATGCCCTGGCCACCATTAAAGGAACGAATCTCGCCCCGGTCACCGACAACTGGAACGCCTCGCTGGCCGCCGGACAATTGCCCACGTCGCTCGATGGAGTCACCGTGCTGTTCAGCGGAAAGCCGGGGTATCTCACCTACATCAGTCCGACGCAGATCAATGTTCTGGTTCCCGATATCAGCGCGGGCGGCGTCTCGGTGGTCGTGTCCAACAATGGAATCACCCCGACGGGCCTGTTCAATTCGCCATCCAGCCTGGTCGGACCCGCATTCTTCGTGTGGCCCGGCAATCAGGCCGTCGCTACCAGGCAGGATTACAGCTACGCGGTATTGCCCGGCACCTTCTCCGGGCTGACCACGGTTTCGGCCAAGCCTGGCGACATTTTGATCCTGTGGGGCACCGGCTTTGGTCCCACGAATCCAGCGACTCCCATCGGCGTACCGGTTCCGGGCAACCAGATATACTCGGCCGCCTCGGCGCCCACGGTTACCATCGACAATGTACAGGCCACGGTGTACGGAGCGGCGCTCGCGTCCGGATATGGAGGCCTGTATCAGGTGGCGATCCAGGTCCCGGCTTCGCTGGCCGATGGAGAATGGCCGATTGTGGCAACGGCCGGAGGGGTCTCGTCACCCAGCAGCGTTTTATTATCCGTGCAGCACTAAACGCCTCGACTCACTTGATGGTCACGGCGACGGAATTCGCCACGTGCCCGTCGGCCGTCAGAACGACCGTAACGTTCCCGCTGCCCGTGAGACTTCGCGGAATGGGGCCGGCGTTGACCTGATCTTCACCTGGAAACTGTCCTTGTGAGCCGGAGAAAATCACCGGCACAGTGACACCTCCAATGGTCACGGATACATTGGCCGCTGCACGCAGACCTGTGCCATATAAGAGAAGGTAAACCTGGTCTCCCGAGGGTCCCAAGTCGATGGGTCGCGGCACTACGGAATTCGTCGAGTCCACCTGATAGACGTTTTCGTAAGTCTGGTTCCCGCCGGAAATACGAAACGCGTAAGCCGCGGCAAGTCCGGTTGCGTTCAATGTGAATATGCCAGGCGCGACTGCGGCAATGTCCAGGGGAGCGACTGACAGAACACCGTCTCCGCTTTTCACGGTAACAATGGCCACGCCGGGAGCGGTCCCCGCCGGGATTTCGTAGTTCACCTGATTGGGAGACACATAAAACAGAGGCGCCAGCCGGGAGGTTCCCGTGGAATCGACCACCGTTACCGTGGTCCCGCCGAGACTGGTCACTGGCTGAGGCGTGGACTGAGCCGAGGCGGTGGCCAGATCGAAGCCCAGCGCGGTGACGATCGATTCCGCAGTCACGGGTCCGCCCTGAAAGCTCGCCGCGGACACGTTTCCGAAAGGCTTCGCGACCGCGATCGCGTAGACTTCCGGGAATTGAAAACTGCTGCCTATAGGTACGGATTTCAAATTGACAGTAGCCCAAGTCGCGCCGGCGTCGCTGGACCTGAAGACGCTCGCCTCCGCGCCATACGGGTCGAATGCCAGGAGAGTGCCCGCCGCCCCGGGGTCGGCAATCAATTGATTTCGGCTACCTGTGTTGTTCACCGGATTCCAGGTGTTGCCTCCATCGGTACTTTTCAGAACGCCGTTGCCGACTCCAACTATTTGGCCGCCGACGTAGAGATTGCCGTTCCGCGGGTCGAAGGCGACCTCGGTGTAGACACCGGCAGGCGCGACGTTGGTCCAACTCTGGCCGCCGTCGGCGCTCCTGAATAATCCACATTCAACGTTGTTGCAAGAGCCGCTTGAGAATGGAAATTGGTCCGCAACGTAAAGAGTGTGGCTGTTCCTCGGATCGACAATGACGGTCCCGACGCTAAAGGACGCAAGAGTCCCGGGGATGCGACCGAGTATGGTCCAAGTGTTTCCGAAATCAGTGCTCTTATACATGAAGACTTCATAAGATACGTACAGCGTACCGGCCGCGCTCGGATCGACGCTGAGGCCGTCCACCCGGATGGGCGAGCCTCCATTTTGCGCCGGAAGATTGGGCAGGGTGACCACGCTCCACGTGGTGCCGAAATCGGTGCTCTTGCGCAATACGCCGCCTGTGCCAAGGTAAATGATGTTCGTGAAAACGGGATCGACCGCTAAAAAGGCGTCTCCTGGAGACGCAGTGGCTCCGATCAGTGATATCCCGGTCCACGTCTTGCCGGCGTCATTGGACCGGAAAAACCCCACCGCGCTGTTGAAGCCCAGAAAGTAGATGCTGGAAGGCTGCTGCGGATCCACCGCGACGGCTGGAATGTTAAAGGTGCCTTGCAGCAGGGAATTGCCGGTGGTGACAGGGACGGGTTGCCAGGTCGCGCCTCCGTCGATGCTCTTGAGGAGACCCGCGTTCGTGCCCGCCCAGAAAGTCGTTGTCGTTGCCGCCTGCGCCGCGATTCCGCAGCCGAGTAGGCATAAAATGAGCGTTCTTTTCAACACTGAATTCTCCTTGGGATGCCCAACATGAGGAGTCCCCAAAGAAGAATGGTGCGAAGCAGGCAATTACTTTCAAAAAGTTTTGTCGTGAATTTTAATAATTTGAAAGAAATCCGGTGCGACCAACATTAACGTTGCATGGGACGTTCTTTGCTATTTTTCAGCGCGTTTTGCGCGACGGCTTGGCCGCAGAATATCGACTGGTACCGCCAGTTCATGGGGGACCACGGGTACTCGGTGGCGGCCATTAGCGGCTCGGTCTACGTGGCCACTTCTACCAGCGGACCCGTACTGTGGAAGTACGACCAGAGCGGGAACCAGATTTGGAAGCGGGCCGTGGTCACAAACGGGATCGGCAGCGGCTTCGGAGTCGCCGCCGATGCCACTGGCGCCTACATTGTAGGATCCGCCAACGCGATTCCAGGGCAGCCGCAGATCTTCAATAACGGCGCTTTCATCAGCAAGTACGATCCAAATGGAAATGTAATATGGACGCGTTTGTTCACCGCCCAGGAGGCGTTCGGCGATACCTGGGCCACGGCGGTCGCCGTGGATGCGGAGGGCATCTACATGGCCGGCTTAACGGCCGGCACGCTTCCGGGACAGAAATCGTCGGGCGCCGGCCGGGATGTTTTTGTCCGCAAGTACGATCTCAGCGGCAATGAGATGTGGACCAGCCAGTTCGGAGGCGGTCAGGCGACGTCGATCGCCGTGAACTCGACGGGCGTCTACGTCACGGGGAGCGGCGGAGGCACCATCGCCGGACAAACCGGCAGTCAGTTCCTGCGCAAGTACGACGCCAGCGGAAACGCAATATGGACGCGGCTTTTTGGCGGCTATCTCGAAGATTTCTCGAGAGGCGTCGCCGTGGATACGACGGGCGTGTATGTCGCCGGATCGGCGCAGACGAAGCTGCCGGACCAGACCAAAATCGACCTGAATTATGACGGGTTTGTTATTAAGTTCGATTTCAGCGGCACCAAGCTATGGGATGCGGAGTGGGGAAATGGCAACGTCGACGATGCGTGGGGAGTGGCTACGGACGGCACCGGCGCATACGTGTTTGGAGAGACGGACCGGGCCTTTCCGGGGCAGGTAAATGCCGGCAGCACCGACGCTTACGTTCGAAAATACGATCCCAGCGGCAATCTCCAATGGACCAAACAATTCGGAGAAAACGGCGCGGATTGGGCCTATGGCATGTCCATCGACTCCACCGGAGGATACGTCGTCGGTTCGGGAAATGGAAGCTTTCCGGGGCAGACATCCTCCGGCGGAAACGGGGTGTACCTGGTCAAGATGTCGGGCATTGCTCCGCCGACCATCTCTCTGGCCGCGAATGCGTTCGGCGAAACGCCGCTGCTAGCTCCCAATACCTGGGTCGAGATCAAGGGCGGAGCGCTGGCGCCCGACACACGCATCTGGGGGCAAGCCGATTTCGGAACCGGTCTGATGCCGACCACTCTCGACGGGGTCAGCGCGACGGTGAACGGCAAGTCCGCGTATATTTACTACATCAGCCCGACGCAGCTCAACATCCTTACGCCACCGGACGCTCTGCCTTCGAACGTGCAGATACAGGTGACGAGTGGAGGTGTCATGAGCAATATTCTGACCGTCCCGGCGGCGCCGATTGCGCCATCATTTTTCGTCTTCGACGGCACGAATATCACGGCGACCCACCTGGACGGCTCTCTGCTGGGATCCACGACTCTCTATCCCGGCTACAGTACACCAGGAACCTCCGGTGAGCAGGTGATTGTTTATGCCAACGGGTTTGGACCGACTTCGTCGCCCGTCGTTAGTGGGATTGTGACGCAGTCCGGATCCTTGAACCCACTGCCGGTGATCACGATAGGCGGTGTTCAGGTGAAGGTGACGTTCGCGGGTCTGGTTTCGCCGGGCACATTTCAGTTCAACATCGTGCTTCCCACGGGACTTTCCGGCAACCAGCCGGTCACGGCCACCTATAACGGCCAGACGACTCAAAAAGGCGTCGTCCTCAATATGAAATAGATCGCGAGGACTTCATTTATGAACCCAATTTTATCGACGCGGATGATTGCTGTAGCGATTCTGGCCTGCGCCTTTCCTGTCGCGATGCGTGCCGACCTGAGTGAAACGACGATTCTACAGAGTGGTTCGACCCTGAACCTGGATACCGGTGCGGTCGCCGGTTCCGGCGGCGACATTCTGTGGAATGGAAGCACCATTACCCGGCTGGGCAGCGCGACGCTGCGGAATGGCGGCGTTGCCGGCGCGACTAATTTCAACGGTTTGCCCGAATCCTATTGGGAGAGTGTCGCGGGGGGCGCCAGCGCGACATCGATCGCAGCCAACCTGCTGGTCGTCGGGGATGTGTTCGTAGCAATCACCAATAGCGGGAAAATCGCCAAAGCTCTGGTCGTCGCCAACGGTGGCGGCGCTATCACGCTTCAATTCACCACCTTCGGAGCAGTGGCCTCGACTGCGCCCGCGGTCTCGCAAATTCTGAACAACTCCAGCCTGACTCCGGTGGGCATGCCGAATTACGGCATCGCGCCGAGCAGTATTTTCGTCGTAAAGGGAAGCGGCCTGGCAGATCCCGGGAATCCCGTGCTCCAGGACAGCTCGGCGGGTCTGCCTTTGACGCTCAACGGAGCCAGCATCACGGTGGTCGTGGGCGGCGTGACGACTCATCCCGCGCTCTACTACACCAGTCCCACTCAACTGGCCGCGGTTCTGCCCGCAGCGACTCCTTCCGGAACTGGAGTCCTTACAGTGAACTATCGAGGCGCGAACAGCGCACCCGCTCCCATCCAGGTAGTGGCGAGCGCCATAGGGATCAACGAATATAACCAGATCCCCATTCCTCTGGGCGTGCTCAACACGAATGTCGATCTGGGGGTCGCAACCGACGCCGTTACCGGCGCTCTGTTCTCCTTTACCAACTCGGCTTCGCCCGGGCAGATCATCGTGCTCTGGACAACCGGTCTGGGCGCCGATCCCGCCGACAGCGATACCACCTTCGCTTCGACGCCTCATAGCGTGAACACTCCCCTTCAGATTTACATTGGCGGAGTTTTGGCGAACATCCTTTATCAGGGGTCGGCTGGATACCCCGGCGTCAATCAGATCAACCTGACGATCCCGGCGTCGGTTACCCCGGATTGCCAGGTCCCCCTGGTGGCGGTGACTGGAAAGGTCATCAGCAATGTCGTGGTGTTGCCGATCCACCAGGGCGGCGGCACATGCGTCAAGCAGGGGACCGCTGGTGCCACCATCACCGGCGACCAGATCCTGAAGGACACGCAAGATACGCTCAGGGCCGGGGGCCTGACCATCCTTCAGACGAATGCTACAGACGCCAAAGGCGCTGTTACGGTCACGAGCAGCGCGGGCGCGAGCTTTTTCAAATCCAGTGGACTCCTCGCCGGAGCTACGGGCCGGGGGGATAATCTTTCGCCGGGCTCATGCGGGGTGTACCCGCTTATCGTGGGTGGCCCCCTCACGGAGGTGGGTCTGGACGCGGGTCCGGTTACTCTCACCCCGCCCACGGGTCCCCCGATACCGCTGCCTACACAGTTGGGCATCAAGGGTGAGGACGGCGCGACTTTAGCGGCCGGCGTGATTCAGGCAGGCGGAACCTTTACATTCACGGGCCAGGGCGGCGCGGACGTGGGTCCGTTTAGTGCGACTCTGACGATCGCGAATCCCAATTTCAAATGGACCAATCCCAGCGCGGCCACGATAGACCGGACCCAGGGATTACTGTATACCTGGACTGGCGGCCTGCCGGGGACCTTCGTCCTGCTCGGCGGAACCTCGACGGGCTCGGGAGTGACGGCGGGCTTTTCGTGTAAAGTAGCTATCGAAGCGGGCCAGTTCACAGTCCCTTCCTATATTCTGCTGGGCATGCCGGCCGGCAGCGGAGGAGCTTCGATCCAACAGCATGACACCGACGCATCGTTTTCGGCGACGGGTCTCGATCTCGGCGGGATAAGCGCAGTGATCGAGTATTCCGTAGCCGCGACTATCAAATAAGGGCGGCGCCGTTATATCGGCGCAATGCTGCTTTGCAACCGCGAGAGGCATAGGCGACAATGTATTCACCGTATGACCTCTCCAAGCGGTCAACCCGTCGAGGGGGCGCGACGATCCAGGTCCCCTACGGATGCCGCGAGCGATTACCGCCGGCTATTAGGCGCGCTCACCTCGCGGGCACGACGTCTGGGATCGCGAGATCCGGAAGGCGCGGCCCAGGAAGCTCTGAAACGCTCACTCGAAAATCCTGGCTCGCAACCGGCGATCGAGTACTATTTCAGTCAGGATTTGCCGGCCGGAACGAAGCCGCCCGAATGGCCGCTCGACCAGCTTTTCGCCTGGCTGCACGGCGTGCTCTATTACATCATTCGGGAAGAACACCACCGCGCCGGCAGCCAGCGCGAAGTGCCGCCCATCGACTCTCGTCCGGACCCTGCCGATCCCTCGCCGGGCCAGATCGAAATTCTCATTCAAAAGGAGGTCCAGGGCATTGTGACGGATTGCTTGGCTATGCTGGGACTCGAATACAGAAGGGTCCTCCAAATGCGCGCTGACGGATTGAAATACGGTGAAATCGCCAGCCGCCTCGGCACCAATGAAAACACGGTAGCCACGTGGGTGAGCCGTGCCACCAGGGAATTGGCTCATTGCGTACGCAAACGAACCGATCGGGCTCCTCATGACTGATCAGATAGATCGCTACACACGCCGCGAGCTGGCGCCTCAGGAAGCCAGGGACTTAGCTCAGAAATCCCTCGCCGATCCTGAGCTGTTTGAGGATCTGACCGCTTCCGCGCTCGCCATGGCGGCGGTCGCCTCGACTCGTTCGGATTCGAAGGTGGTCCGCTTTCCACGACGCCGGTTCATCGCCGCCGGTGTAGCCGCAGCCGCGGCAGTGGCCGCCGTGTCGTTCTATTTGGTAAGAATGAACCGCCCTCCCTCGGCGATCCGGCCGGCACTCGCTGCTTCAGCGAAGCCCGGCCAGCCGATTCTTCTCGCCAGTGGACTTGAACCGGAGCGAGATGCGTCGCAGGTCTTTCGAAGCGCGGAGCCGGACAGCCGCGCGCCGCGACCCGCGGGATCGATCGTCTCGATCGCCGACGGCATGGCCACGATAGATCTTGGTTCGCTCGATGGCCTGGCGGAGGGGACGGACTTGCAGGTTTTTCGCAGCGGCCAATCCGTCGGCCATCTGGCAGCCGCCACGATTTTCCGGGATCGAGCGCGGGCGCGGATTCTCTCCGGATCGAATATTAAAATCCACGATCAGGTCCAGCCGCCGGCCGATCTTTATCTCGACGCGCTCCTCCAGCAGGTCGATGCCGGCTCCGGACGCGGCGATCTGGACGGCGCTCGAAAGATCGCGGAAAAAGCGGTCGAATGGTCGGAAAGCGCAAATGTTTCGCCCGTCCAAAAAGGGAAGGCTTTGGAAAAGTTGGCCGGCCTCGAATATCGAGCCGGTTCGCTTGAGGATGCGGAGAAGCATTATCGAATGGCGCTCAGCACTCCAGCTTCTTTGGCGGCGGCGAATAATCTCGCAGTGCTGAGTATGTTGCGCGGCGATTACGACGGCGCCGAGGCATCGCTAAACCGCGTGGCCTCGACCGCACCCAGGACGGATATTCCCTACGTGCAAAGTCTGAACAACCTCGGCGTACTCGCCGAGCTGCGTGGACAGCGCCAAAAGGCGAAGGATCTTTACACGCAAGCTTTGCGGGCGTCCGCGACGCCCGAACCCGCCCTCGAAACCAATTTGGCGCGCGTGAGGAGCGCCCGATAAAACGTGCTCCGATGTATCCAGGTGGCGAGCGGAATCGGGCTCCTGCTTGGAACCGTACTCGCTCAAGACTCCCGCAGCCAGGACTGGGCGTCGCTCGACCGCCAAGCCGAGGAGCTGTATACGAAAGGCGACCTGAAGGAGGCGATCAGAGTCGCAAGGCTCGCCGTTGACGTATCTTCCAGCCCGAAACAGGCGGCGCGCAGCATGGACCGCGCCGGGTTCTTCGAGTACACCGCCGGAAATCTGAAGGACGGCGAGTCTTTCCTGCGGCAGGCTCTCGAGCTTCGCAAGACCAAGTTAGGAGTCGATACCCCCGATTACGCGGAAAGCGCGAACGACCTGGCTCTCTTCTGCCGCGACATCGGCAAGTTCGGGGAGGCCCGAGCCCTTGCCGAACAAGCTGTTGACATCCAGTCCCGCCTGCTGGGCCCGCGCCATTTGCGCGTCGCCGAAAGCCTGAACACTCTCGGCAGTATTCTCGCCCTCGCCGGCGAGTACGATCTGGCCATCGCCCAGTTCGAGAAAGCCCTCGCGATCCACGAATCGCAAACCGATCCGAAGGATTTTAGCGAGGAGTACGGAACGTTGTGCATCAACCTCGCGGGCACCTATCAGCGCGTCGGCAAATACGCGAACTCCGAGGCTGCTTTTCAAAAAGGATTGGATGTGCTGCGCAGGAAGCCGGGGATCAATCATCCCGCGTATTCGGCGAGCCTGGTGGCCTTCGCCTATCTGCAAGCCGATTTAGGTCATTATTCCACTGCGGAGAAGCTCTATAACGAGAGCGGAGTTTTGCTGCGGGAGCAACTGGGCGAACAGCACCCCGTTTACACTGCCTATCTCAACAATCGCGCAGCACTTTACGCAGCCCTGGGCAACGTGACGCTGGCGGAATCCGATTACCGAAAAGCACTGGAGTTAAAACGAAAAATCTACGGCGCCGACGCGCTCACCATTGGCTCCTCACTCCGGAATCTTGCGCGTCTGGTATCCGCGCGAAACCCGAAAGAGGGCGAGAAGCTGTTCCAGGAAGCGGTCGATCTCTATGCCAGGAGTTCTAAAGCGCCTCCTTTCGATTATTCGAGCGCTCTGCTCGGATTAGCGGAAGCCCAGCGCAAGCGGGGCGATCTGGCCGCAGCCGGAGAGACCCTGCAACGCGCCTCCGATGTAACCATCGCGGGGCTGGGCGTAAAGCATCCACTCTATGCCGCCGTGTTGAGCGAACTTGCGCTGGTTCATCAATCGCAGCGGCAGTATACCGAAGCGGAGCGGTTGTTCGAGCAGGCCATTGCCATCGTCAAGGATACGCAGGGAGAGTTTCATCCGGATCTCGCGCAATACTTCGAGCGGCTGGCCGCCGTCTACGACCAGGCCGGAGATTACCGCGCGGCCGAGCCGCTCTACCGCCGCAGCCTCGATATCTCCGACAAAGATCTGGCGGACATGCTGACCATCGGGTCGGAAAGGAATAAAGCCGCGGCCGCCAATCTGGAGGATCCGGTTCCAATGCTTCTCTCCTTCCAGGGGCGCGCGGGCGATCGGCTTCCCGCCGCTCGCGAGCTCGCATTTGAGGCCGTCGCCCGCCGTAAAGGCCGGGTCCTCGACCAGCTGCACGACTGGGGTCAAAGCCTGCGCGAGAATCCCGACGCCTCCATCCGCAACCGGTTCAATCAGAGGGAAGCGATGCTCGAATGCCAGGCGTCGCTGACCATCGCGCTGGGCTATAGGGATCTGAAGCCTTCGCTCGTCGGAACCTGCGCTCTTCCCGGCACCGAACTCGAAGGCCGCTATGAGCGTCTGCTGCACGACCTCAGAACCAACTGGACCGCTGCTTCCAGCCGCCAAGCCCTCCAGGCCGTCGACAATCTCAAGCAGCGCATCGATACTCTCGAAGCCGCCTTGAGCCGCGAGGTTCCTCAATTCGCTTCCGCCATCCGGCCCGTGAGGTTGGAAGATATCCGGGCGCGGCTTGAGCGGGACGAAGTTCTGGTCGAATTCGTCGTTCACTCCGACCGCGGCGCCCGGCCGCGCTACGGCGCATTTCTCCTCGGGCATACGGGCAGCCTCCAATGGATTGATCTGGGGGCTTCGAGCCCGATCGATCAGTCGGTCCGGGATCTCATCGCCGCCGCCAACGATTGGAGCCTGTCCTTGACGCTGAACGAAAAGCGGTCGGCAGCCTCGGCCGAGCAGACCGCGCAGGAGGCTTTACGCCTGCTGTCAGTAAGGATGAAGCCGGTGATGGCGGCGCTCGGATCGAGGAAGGACGTCCATCGCCTGCGCATCGCGTCCGATGGGATGCTCAACCTGCTTCCGTTCGGCGCGCTTACCGACGGCCGCGGACGATTCCTGATCGAGCGCTTCGCGATCGGCTACATTTCCGCCAGCCGCGATCTGGCAGCGCCTTCCAGTTCGAGTCCAGCCGCTGGCCCCATGATCATCGCGTTGAGTCCAGGCGGAGGAACCCACGTAACCGGCGCTTTCCGGGCCGATAAGCTCGACCGGCTCGAAGGCGCGGAGGTCGAAGCACGCGACATCCAGAAATGGATTCCAAAGGCGCGGCTGTTGGGGGAGGGGCAAGCCACGGAGCAGCGCATTAAACAACTGCATCGCCCCGCGCTGCTGCACATCGTCGGACACGGGATTGTCCGCGGCAATGAAGACTGCCAGGCCGGCTCGGTGAGTCCCGCGTGCCAACTGGCGGGCATCGATCCGGCGGCTCGCGTTATGAGTTTATCGGCGATCGTACTCGAAGAAGCGTACGGACGCGGCGGCGAGTCCCGCCAGGACGGTCTTCTGACCGCCCTCGAACTCCAAACCCTCGATCTGCAAGGCACGGAGATGCTGATTCTCTCCCAATGCCGGATGGCCGACGGAGTCCCTTCGTCGGGAGAGGGCGTATTCGGAATGCGCCGGGCAGCGGCGATTGCCGGCGTCAAAACGTTCGTCGCGCCCCTCTGGAAAATCGCCGACTCCACCCAGCAGGCCCTCATGGACCGGTTCTATCAGGAGCTCAGTGCCGGAAAGGGCCGTGCGGAGGCGCTGCGCATCGCTCAGCTCCAGTTGTTGAGGAATCCGCCGACGGCAAGCGTCCTGCAATGGGCACCGGTAATTCTTTCAGGGGATCCGGCCCCGTTGCCAAAAGAGTTCTTTCAACCGTAACGCTTCAGGCACTCGCGTCCAGGCCCGGCCCGAGCTTATCGAATCCGGGAGTCGGGCCATTCCAACGCAGCTGGTCCACGTCATCGAACAGCGGGACGTCCGTGCGCAGCGTGGCCAGGGTCCGGTAGAGCAGCGCCCGTTCGCGTTCCAGCGACAGAGTGGCCGCAAGCACGCTGGCCTTCGCCGCATCGACGCGCCATTCCCGCCAGTCCGCGGGGATCGATTCCAGATGGCCGAATTTAGCGAGCACAGCCGCGGTCGATTTCGCGCCCCACCCGGGCAGACCCGGATAGCCGTCGGCCGCATCGCCGACCAGTGCGAGATAGTCGGGGATCGACGGCGGCGGCACACCGAACTTCTTGATAACGCCGGCCTCGTCGTAGGTGACGCCGGTCCGGCGATTCAACTGAACCACCCGGCTGCCGCGCACACACTGCGCGAGATCCTTATCCGGAGTGCAAATGATCACGCGCTCGACTCGCGGGTCGAGCGCCGCCGCGGCGGCCCCGGACGCAAGCGCATCGTCCGCCTCGAACTCCACCATCGGCCAGACCACGACGCCGGAGGCGGCCAGCGTCTCTTCGAGCAGAGGGAATTGCGCGAGAAGAGCAGGGTCGATCCCTGCGCCGGTCTTATAGCCGGGCCACAGCTCGTTGCGGAAGGACTCGATGACCTGATCGGTCGCGACGGCGATGTGAGTAGCGCCCTTCTGGATCATTCGCAATACGGAGGTAAGAACGCCTCGCACGGCGGCAACCTCGCGGCCTTCCGGATCGCGAGCAGACGGCAGCGCGTAGAAGTGGCGGAACAATTCGTAGGTTCCGTCGACCAGATAAACCTCCAGGCGCGCCTCCACCACAACCTTATAGGAACGAGGGCGAGGGAATCAACGAGATCGTACGCATCGCAACCCCCGCCGTAACCGGCCGGGGTATAACCCCTGGCGTTAGCCAGGGGATGGGTTGCTGAGGGCCCCGAAAGCCGATCCCCGCCGTACGCGGCTGCT
The DNA here is from genome assembly GCA_963698105.1 of Bryobacterales bacterium. Lineage (GTDB taxonomy): Bacteria > Acidobacteriota > Terriglobia > Bryobacterales > Bryobacteraceae > Palsa-187. The sequence continues at coordinate 117,142 of CAVOPN010000008.1, read as the reverse complement.
TATTCTCCGCACCCCAACTGTCGATAGAGCCACGCCCTCGCGAAATCCCAATCCCGCCTCACGGTCACCGGCGATATTTTCAGCACCTCCGCCGTCTCTTCCACGCTCAAGCCCCCGAAGAACCGCATCTCCACGACCTTTACCTTGCGTATATCGATCTTCGCCAAATCATTCATCGCGTCGTCGAGCGCGACCAGGTCCCCCGTGCGTGTCCCGACCACCACCGACGCTTCCTCTAACGATACGTGCTCTACACCGCCGCCCCGCTTCAAGTTGTGCCGCCGCGCATGCTCCACCAGAATCCTCCGCATCAACTGGCTGGACACCGCGAAAAAATGCGCCCGGTCCTGCCACTGCATCTTTTTATAATCCACCAGCCGGACGTACGCTTCGTTCACCAGCGCCGTGGTTTGCAGGCTGTGCCCCGCGCGTTCCCGCCTCATGTGGCGCTGCGCCAGCCGGTGCAGCTCCTGGTAAACGATGGGCGTGATCTGTTCGAGCGCCGCCTGGTTCCCGTCGCTCCAGGCCCGTAGCAGAGTGCTGACATCGCCCGCCATTTGTGTCTCGGTGGAATTATACCGCCGCCGGATGAGCGTTTTCGAATCCCGTCTGCGCCTACTTCAGTGGAGGCAGTTATGAAACAGAAAAATTTGAAACGCACCCTGACGACCGCAGCGATGTTGACCGTACTCGCCACCGCGGCCTATGCACAAAACAACCTGACCGCGAAGATTCCCTTCGCCTTCCGCGTCGCCGGATCGGACCTTCCCGCGGGCCGCTATGAAGTCGCCCCCGCGTCCCAGGGTCTGCACACTTCAGGCACGATGCAGTTGCGCAACATGGAGACAGGCAAGTCGATCTTCATCTCATCCAAGGCTCCCACCACCCAGAAGAGCGACGACCGCCCGCGCCTGATCTTCCAATGTGCGGCCGAGGAAGGCTGCACGCTCGCGACCCTCTGGTCCGGCACCGGCACCGGCCTCACCTTTCCCACGCCGCCCCTGACCGCCGCTCAAAGGGAGCGCCGGGAAACCATCTACCTCGACCGGTTCAAGGATAAGTAGGTCAACTAGGGGCAGGTCCGCCACCTGCCCTTACTCTCCAAATGTGGGGCGGCGCCATGCGCTGCCAAGACCTGTGCAACGTTCCCCGTCCCCACCGCACTATAATTAGTCGACCTAAAGAACCGACTTCATGGACCGCGAACACTGGGTTCAACTCGAGGACCTCTTCCACGCAGCCGCCGAGTTGCCCTCCAGCGACCGCGATGCCTTCGTAGCCGACCACTGCGGCAGCAACTCCGAACTCCGCCGCGCACTCCAATCCCTCCTCGACGCCCAAGGTCCCGGCCCTCTCGATACCGCCGAGGTTCAAGACTGGAATTTCGAGAGGCTCTGTAACACCCTCACCCAATCCGCCGCCCTCGAATCCACTGAGCTCTTTCTCCAGCCCGGCACCTCCGTCGGACCCTATAAGATCGAAGGCAATCTCGGCAAAGGAGGCATGGGCATCGTCTACCGCGCCCGCGATACCCGCCTCGGCCGCCTCGTCGCCGTAAAATTCCTCTCCGGTCCCATCGTGACCGATCGCACCGGACTCGAGCGGTTCCGCCGCGAGGCGCAAGCCATCTCGACACTCAACCATCCCAACGTCTGCACCGTCTACGACATCGGCGAACAGGACGGCCGCCCCTACCTCGTGATGGAGTTGATGGAAGGCCAGACCCTCAAGGAGCGCATCGCCGCCGCCCCCTTTTCGAACGACCAGCTTCTCTCTATGATGATCCCGATTCTCGACGCGCTCGATGCCGCGCACGCCGTCGGAATCATCCATCGCGATATCAAGCCCGCCAATATTTTCATCTGCCGCCAGGGCCCCGTTAAGATCCTCGACTTCGGCCTCGCGAAATCCACCGCGCGCGGCGATGCCTCCCATACCTTGACCGCCCCCGGAGCCACCATGGGGACCATCTCCTACATGTCCCCCGAACAGGTCCGCGGCACCAATGTCGACGCCCGTTCTGACCTGTTTGCCTGCGGCGTCGTCCTCTATCTCATGGCCACCCGGACCCTCCCCTTCTCAGGCGAAGGCTGGACCGGAACCCTCGAAGCCGTCCTCAACCACACCCCCCGCCCTCCGCGCGAGCTCACCCGCGACCTCTCCCCCGAAATCGAACGCGTCATCGATCGCGCTCTCGAAAAGGATCCTGAAGCCCGCTATCAAAGCGCCGCCGACATGCGCGCCGACCTGCTGCGCGCCAAGCGCCTGCTTGAAGCGAAAAGCGCGCCGCCCCCCGCCGCCAAGTTCCCGTACGCGATGCTGGGAGCCCTCGCGCTGCTCCTCATCGCCGGCGCCGTCTGGTATTTCGGCCGCAGCCGCCCCGTCACCTCGCCCTCTGAATACGTCCAGCTTACCGATTTCAGCGATTCCGCCACCGCCCCCGCCATCTCCTCCGATGGACGCATGGTCGCCTTCTTCCGCGGAGGCAGCTGGTTCCTCACTCCCGCCCAGATTTACGTGAAGCCGCTTCCCTCGGGCGAATCCACCCTGCTCACCGACGATGCCAACGCCAAGTACGGCCTCGCCTTTACCCCCGACGGCTCCCGGGTCGCCTACTCCGCCATAACCCGTCCCGCGGATACCTGGAACACTTGGACGGTCCCCACCACCGGAGGCGCCCCTTCCCTCCTGATGCGCAACGCCGTCGGCCTGTCCTGGATCGGCAATGGCGAGCTCCTGTTCTCCGAAGTTATGCCCGGCAGTCAGCTGCATATGGGCGTTGTGACAGCGCTCGAAAGCCGCGCCAATGAGCGCCGCATTTATTTTCCCGATCATGAGCGCGCCATGGCCCACTATTCCTTCATTTCGCCCGACCATAAATCCGCCCTGGCCGTCGAAATGGACGGCTCGGCAGCCTGGCAGCGCTGCCGCCTGCTCCCCATGGACGGTAATTCCCCCACCCGTCAAATCGGCCCCGAGGGAGCCTGTATCGCCGCCGCCTGGTCCCCCGACGGCAAGTGGATGTACCTCAACTCCTCCGTCAACGGACAGTCGCACCTCTGGCGCCAGAAATTTCCCGATGGAGTCCCGGAGCAGATCACTCACGGCCCTTCTGAAGAGCAGGGCCTCGCCATCGTCCCCGACGGCCAATCGCTCATCGCCTCCGTCGGCATCCGCAAAATATCCGTCTGGATGCACGACGCCTCCGGCGAGCGTCCTCTCTCCGCCGAAGGCTCCGCGTCCAGCCCCCGCTTCTCCGCCGATTACAAGCGCGTCTACTATCTGCTGCGAAAAACCGGCTCCAGCACCACTGAACTCTGGTTCGCCGATCGTGCCACCGGACGCTCCAACCCCTCGCTTGCCGGCGTTTCCATGGTCGACTTCGATATCTCCTCCGACGGACAACAGGTGGCGTTCACCGGCTCCCAAAAACAGATCTTCCTCGCCCCCCTCGACGGCAGCGCCCCGCCGCGCCAGATCTTTACCGGAGGAGACATGGTCAGCTTTGGAGCTCCCGGCGAACTGGTGTTCCGCCAGTTGGGACCGCGCGCCAGTTATCTCGCCCGTATTAAGACGGACGGCCAGGGATTCGAGCGCATTCTTGACGAGACCATCCTCGATAAAAACGGCGTATCCCCGGACGGCGCGTGGGCCGTGGCATCCCATTCTTCGACCTTTGCAGTTTCTTTAAAGACCAAAATCCACAAACCCATCTGCCGGGGCGGCTGCATCTCCAACTGGTCCCGCGACGGTGCCTGGCTGTATGTCACAACCCAATTCGACCCCACAATATCGGCCGGAACGACGCTGGTCTTCCCCATCCCCCACGGCATGGGAGCCCCCGACCTGTCAGCCGCGGGAATAGACACGAACAGCGACGCCCCACCCGGCATCCGCGTAATCCGCCAAGCCGGCGTAGCCCCCGGTCCCGACCCGGATACCTACGCCTTCGCCAAATCCGACTTCGTAGGTAACCTCTTCCGCATCCCCCTCCACTAGAGTGTGGCGCACGCGTCCACGCCTAGGGGCGCGCGCCACATAACGAGGCTATAACCCCTGGCGTAAGCCAGGGGATCTACTTCTTCTTAAATACATCATCCTTCGGAGGCTCAATCTGCGCGTCGTCAGGATCGACCGCTTGCGGGTCCGTTTTCGGATCCGGCGGAGGATCTGTAACAGGAGGTTTGGTTTCAGGCGGCTCTTCGTTAGGCACCGGAGGCTTCTCGGGAGGAGGCATAGCCGGTAGATTCAACCGGCTGCTATTCGTTTCTCAACGCGTCCATCGGTGAAATCGACGCCGCGCGGCGAGCCGGGATGACCGCGGCGAAGAATGCCGACAATGCGAGAGTCGCCGCGGCCACCGATAACGCCAATGGATCCCAGCTCGAAACCCCGTAAAGTTGAGCCGAGATCAGGCGCCCGGCGCCGATTGCGAGAGGGATTCCGAACGCCAGCCCCAACAGAACTCTGACCGAAGCGCCTCGCAGCACCAGGCGGACCACGTTGGGACGGCTCGCTCCCAGCGCCATCCGAATTCCAATCTCATTGGTGCGCTGCGCAACCGAGTAAGCCGTCACTCCATAAAGGCCGACCGCTGCGAGCAGCAGGGCGACAATGCCGAACAGCCCGGCAATACTGGCCACCGCCTGCTGCTGCGAAAAGGATAGGGAAACCTGGTCCTGTAGCGCGCGAACATTGATGATGGTGATATTCAGGTCCAGATCGCTCAGCATCTTTTTCAATACCGGCTCCAGTGCGCCCGGCGACATGCCGGTCTTGAGCATCATTCCACTAATGAAATGGCTGCGCAGCTCGACCGGACGCATCAGGTCGTCTTTATAATCGACATTCTGCGCGAGCGGAACGAAAAACATGGGGCGCGCCGGCCGGCTCAGCGCGAAGCCCGCGAACTTGGCGTCGTGAACCACGCCAATGATTCGGAAGGTCGACGCATTCTCCGGCAGGTCCAGTCCGAAGTGCTGGTCGATCGGCTCCTCGCCATCCTTGAAGAAGCGCTTCACGAAGGTTTGATTGACGATGGCCACGGGCGCGGTTTTTTCGTTATCGGCTTCAGTGAAACTTCGGCCGCGCTGCATCACCATTCCCAGGTTCTGCAAATAATCGCTGCTGACGCGATCCCATGACGAACCGGATTCGCCGTTCATCCTCGCCGGAGGATGTCCAGCGACGAACACCAGTTCGCCCCAATTATCGGTGAGCGGGTTGTAGAGAGCGAGTCCCCCACCCTGGACGCCGGGCAGGGCTTTCATCCTGCCCTCGAGGTCGCGATAGAGTGCGGTCAGTCTGGGAACCGTATAATCCGAATGCGGCATCCGCAGCTGTACCAGCACCCTTCCTTCCGTCCGAAAGCCGAAATCCTGATGCTCCAGATTGTTCAAGCTTCGTCCCAGCATGGTTGCGCCCGCCACCAGCACCACCGAAAGAGCGGCCTGTAGAACCAGCAGGCTTCTAGTCGCCAAAGAGGAGCGGCCCGCCGTGCTGCGGCCCGATCCGCGCAGAGCCTCAGCGGCGGAGGTTCGGGTCGCGAGCCACGCCGGGGCCGCTCCAAATACGACACCCGTGATCAGCGCGAGTCCCAATGCAAAGCCGAGCACCAGCGGAGACGGTGTAACATCGACCGGGAGAAAATGCGCGCTGCGGAAGGCCAGCGCGAGGAGCAATCGCGCGGCGCCGCTAGCGACCAGCAGGCCAGCGATGCTTCCGCCGATAGCCAGGACGATGCTTTCCGTCAGCGCCTGCATGACGATTTGTCCGCGGCTGGCTCCGATCGCCATTCGAACAGCGGTTTGGCCGCGCTCGGATACGGATCGGGCAAGCAGCAGGTTGGCGACGTTGGCGCATGCGATCAGCAGCACCAATCCGCACACCGCGAAGAGGATCTGGAGGCTGCGTCCATACGATTCTTTCATCTCCGCAACGCCGGCCCCCGCCGGCACGATATTGATCACCTGTTTTGGCAGTCCGTGAATAACATCGGGCATCCAGTTCGAAGGATATTGCGATTCATTTTGCATCCATTGCCGCAGTACGCCCGTGAGCCGCGGAGCGATTCCGGCGGTGGTCGCTCCAGGGCGCAAACGTCCTATCGCGCGCAGCCACGCCGCCGGCGCTTGCAGCAGCAAGGAGCCGCTGGTGGCAATCGCCGGTTCCTGTTGCAGGGGGATCCACAAATCGGGAGGATCGCTGCGCAGCGTCTCCCCGAAAAACCCTGGCGGAGCGATTCCAATCACAGTGAACGGCTGCGCTTCGATGAAGAACGAACCGCCGACGACCGACGGGTCCGAGCCGTAGTTCGTTTCCCACGCATGATGACTGAGCACCACCGCGCCCGCCGCGCCCGGCTTATCGTCCTCGGCCGAAAACAGCCTGCCCGCGAAGGAACGCACGCCGAAAGTGGAAAAATAATTTCCTGTGACGTACTCGGCGCGCAGAGGTCTGGCGGCTTCCTGGCTGTGCGCTCGCCGCACGCTTAGGCGGCCGCCTCCGGCTTGGAACGCGGCCAGTTCTTCGAACTCCGGCGCTTGGCCTCGCAGCCGCTGAAAGAGCGGAAATGAGAACATTCCCCACTGATCCTGCGGCCCTCCCTCCACGCAGCAATCGTCGCCGTCGCCGACCCGGTACAGGCGGCTGGGATCGGACACCGGTAAAGAACGCAGCATCACGGCATCGACCAGCGTAAAGATAGCCGTCGTCCCGCCGATTCCAAGAGCCAGCGTGAGCACCGCCGCCGCCGTAAATACCGGCGACATCCGAAGCCGGCGAACTGCATAGCGCACATTACTGATCAAGGCATGAATCTGTTGCATGGCTCGTCAGTAATACCCGCGCGCGGCTGGAGGGTTACGGCAATTATAGATGGCTGATGGTTTCAAACTGCGAAGTCGCGTACTCATGCGCCGTCGCATCGTTCGCAGCGAACACCACCCGGCCCGCGACCGCCGCGACCGCCAATGCCGCGATTGCCATGATGAAAGCAGCGCCATAGCCGAATGAGTTGGCCAGAAATCCCGCCATCACAGAGCTCGCGCCGACGAACACGTCATAGAACGCGCTCAGGACGCTGACCGAAGCTCCCCGTTCGCTTTCGTGGGCGCGGCGCAGCACCGTCGACGCGATCGACGCCCAGGGAAACGAGTATCCGAACCCGAGCAGCGCGGCAGCGCTCACCGCCCATCCCCAACTCGGTCCAATGGCGAGAATGCCCAGTCCAACCGCCATGCACGAGATCCCCAGGTAGAAGGTAGTTCGCGGATGGAGGCGGTCAGGCAATCCACCGAGGAAGAAGCGGGACAACAAAACGAACCCAGCGTACACCGAGAATGCGACGGGTCCGGCATGGCTGCGCCGCGCCAGGTGCAGAATCAGAAATCCGCTGATGACCGGATAAAACACGTTAACGAACCCAACGGCCAGCCCCGGCCACAGGAGCGACCGGTTGAACCAGCTTCGACGCTCGTGGTGCGATGCGGGCTGATAGTCCTCCATGACTTGGGTTAGTAACGCGCCGGACGCGAGTGCGGCGATCACTTGGAACTCCGCCGCGTGACGAAACGAACCCAGGAAGGTGCCCACCAGGGGACCCGCCGCGATGCCTCCCCAAATGCCGCTGCTCACGTATCCCAACGCGCGGGCGCTGCGATGAACTCCAGCCATTTCAACGGCCCAGGTGGCTGCGCCGGTGTATAAGCAGGCCTCCCCGAAGCCCTGCAATGCGCGTCCGACATACATGGCGTGGATGCCCCACGGCAGCAGGTAAGCCGCGCCGGCGAGCGTGCAACTGCCCAACCCGGTGAGGAAAGCCCGCTTGCGGCCCTTTCGATCCGCGAGTCTCCCGACAAAGGGCCGGCTGCACAGCGCCACGAAGGAAAAGGTCCCAATAACGAACCCAACCGTGCGATCCGATGCGCCGAGCTCACTGTGAACATGAGGCGCGAGGGCGGGTAACACCGCGCCGAACCCCAGGAATCCGAGAAAAGTGGCAGCGATCAGGCACCAAAAGCGCCCTCCGAGTGACGTTGTGAACCCCAATACCCTATCGTTGCACAAGATAGCCTGGGGGTACTATTAACCGGAAGCGCGGTCGATACGGGCACACTCGGTCAACACGGTGGACCACGTAGGGGACGGCCGCCTTCCGGCGCCCTTAGAATAACCCGCCGTTTTGCAGGAACAATAGGAGAAAATACCTAGGGCAAGCCTCAGGTGTTCATCACGCGGTTCATCCGCTCGATGGCTTCATCGATTTCCGAAGTGTTTTTAAATCCAATGGTTACCGCGTCTACGCACCCCAGGTTCATGGCGAACTTCATCGCCGCGTCCCGATCCTCTGCGCTCGTGAAACTGCCCTCTCCGCAGAGTTTCATGCTGATCACGCCCATGCCCTGCGCGTGAACTTGCTTGGTATGCGCCACCACTTCGTCGACGTTGCCGGGGATATTGACGTCTCTCATCTCCGGCGTATCCATATGGGACCCCTTGTGATTCATCCGGATCATGGCGATATCCAGAAACTCATTACCGGGGATTGTCCGCAGCGCGGGCAATCCATGGATGGACGCGCCGTGGCACAGGATCACTTTCTTGCTCTTCGCTTCCGCCATGCCGTCCTGGAGGCCCTTATAATCGGTGGCCCAAGTCGGCGGCCGCAGGCAGTGCAGCAGCAGAATGTCGATGTACTCCGTACCCAGCTGCTGGCGGAATAAATCGATCTTCGCAGCCGGATCTCCGGTGGGCGGAGTGCTGTATTTCGTCATCAGACGATAGCTGTCGCGCGGCAAACCCTTCAGTGCAATGGCCAGCATCTCCGCCATCCCGTGATACGATTCGGCGGTTTCGAAGAATCGAATTCCGCGGTCGTAGGCATGGCGAACCAGGCGGGTAAACTCCTCCTGCCCCAGTTCGCGCTGCAAGCGTCCGCTGCTGGTTCCGGTACCGAAGGCAAGCCGCGTGACTTTCACGTTCGATTTGCCGAGAGTGACCCAATCGCTGGCCAGCCGTTTGGTGGGTGCGGCCGAAAGCGCCGCCGTGGCCGCTACGCCGGTAATCAAGAAATCGCGTCGAGTGGTGAGAGCCATCTAAATCGCTCCTTTATGTGCCACTTTATCACGATGTTGACGCTTTCACGCACCAACCCTCGATGAAGGGGGGTACTTAAAACCTAAAGTACTAAGGCCTTCCTGTCGATTCCAGGTTTCTATGCGGCAAATTCTGGTCTTCACTTTGGTTGCTCTTACGGCGGCGGCGCAGAACAACATCCTTAAGAACGGCGGCTTCGAAACCGGCCTGATGTGCTACGCCGAGTATCAGAATGCGGGCACGGGGGATTATCAGTTTCTACTGTCCACGGACTCCCACTCCGGAAATTATTCCGCGGAAATCGCCTGTCCCGGGACGAATTGCACCAAGGCGTGGTACATCTCCAATTTCATTCCGGTGCCCGCCAGCCAGAGCTATACGCTGAGCCTCTATTCGAAGTGCACGCCGGGCGCGCAAGCGGCGATTTATGTCCCCGGCATGGTGAACGGCGACGTTTCGACCCCACTCGCCTGCACCAGCGCATGGAGCCCGAACCAGATCTCCTTCACCACCCCTCCCGCGGCCGGTTATATGTATTATTACGTCTTCGCTTACGGAGTTTCGACCGTCCAGGTGGACGACCTGGTGCTGACCTATGGCGATGGAACCGTGCCGGTATCGTCGACGCGTCATGCCGGGGTCCGCAACGTGAGCATTTCCGGTCAGAACGTGATGGTCGATGGAGCCCCTTATCTCGCGCTGGGGTTTTATGACGTGGGCTATTACGATCTGGCGCGGGTCGCGGCCACCGGCGCGAACACCATTAACGGATACGAGGATATGAATTCGAGCGATTGTTTCAACACCGGGCAAGAGAGCTATCTGGATCAGGCGTATGACCTGGGGCTGAACTTCCTGCCCGATTCGACCGCCACGGCGCGGACTCAGACCGCGGCCGTATTTCCGGCGGTAGCGCAAACCTTCGCGCCGCACCTGGCGAACATCGGCTGGTATCTGGCCGATGAGCCGGACTTGATCGAGGTACCGTGGACCTACGTTCCACCGGCCGCGTTTCTGGCGGAATCGAGCGCCCTCAAGACCCAAACGTCCCTGCCGGTCATCGCGGATTTTGAACATGCGTTCTATGGACCGGTGAGCCAGATTGCGCCCTATAACGGGTCCACGGACATCTGGTTTTCGGAGCCGTACGGGGACGACGATTTTGTCGGCATCAATAACGCCGTAAACCTGTTCAACGCGATACAAACCCGGCCCATCTGGCTGGCTCAGGATCTGCTGAACGATACCACCAGAATTGTTCCCAAAGCCTATTGGGCAATTATCGCGGGGGCGACGGGGATACTGTACTTCACCTGGGGCCAGTTCCAAGCCAGTCCTGCTGGTTTAGCGGCGGCGGAGCAGGTATTCAGCGAGCTGAAAGGACTGAACAGCGCGATTTTCGGGGATAAAATCGACTCGCTGGTGATCGCGCCCGCGGGGATCGCGACCATGTCCCGCTTCGATCCGGCGGCGGGCACGGCCTATATTCTGTCGGCGAACAGCACCACGCAGACAGTCCAGGGAAATTTCCAGGTGCAAGGTCTGGCGGCCGGGCAGCAGATCGCGGTACTTTACGAAAATCGCACGATCACCGCCGGCGCGGGCTCGTTCTCGGACACATTCGCCGGAATTTCCCGGCATGTGTACGCCATTCAGAGCGCCGCCACGGCTCTGACCGCCAACATGACCTCGACTACGGGTCTGACGGCGAGCCGCGATTGGGCGTTTCAGGTTTACAATACGGGAATCGGACCGGCGAACAATACGGCGATAACGGGCCTGACGCTGACCCAAAGCGCCGGCGCGGCATGCACTCCGGTGATTGCGCCGGGGACTTTTCCGCTTTCGCTCGGCAATATCGCGCCCGCGGCCAGCGCGACCGGCAACATACTCATCAACTTCACGGGATGCGGCAGCACTGCGAAGTTTAGTATTAAGCTGACGGTGACGGCCAATGGCGGAGCGAGCAGCACGACGATGGTTCGCAACAACGTGAGGATGTAGGAGTGAACATGAATTTCCGATTGGCTCTGGGGCTGATATTCGCGGTTTCGCTGTCGGCTTCGCCGTCGTTTACGTTGACACCTTCGGGCGATATCAGCGGGCTACCCGGCTCGACTGTGGGGTGGGGATTTACCATCCAGAACGACTCGGGGTACATCGAGATCACCAACTCCTATTACTGCGCGGATCCGTTTCAGTATCCGGTATGCGATCCGTCGGAGGTGGGGACGTATAGCGACTTTATCAGTACTGACAACGACATCATCGTAGGTCCGCCGGGGGCGACCGACGATCCGTCGACGGTGTCTCAGGATTTCGACCCCGGCTTGTTGACCGGCGTCGGGAGCTTTGCGATCGACCCCGGAGCGACGGTCGGCGACCAGGGAGAGATCGTACTGATCTACACCTTGACCGACGTGGATCCGAGCGACAGCCCGACATCGATTACGACAGGTCTGGTGTTGAGCGCTGCTGCGAGTGTAACGGTGACAGCGAGTAGTGTTCCGGAGCCGGGGACGGTCATGCTGATGCTGGGGGCGTTAGCGGGGCTTTATTGCCTGAAGAAAGAACGTCGAAAGGGCACACATGGTAGCACAGGCTTTAGCCTGTGATGAGAGTGAGACCACAGACTAAAGTCTGTGGCACCTGTACACAGGTTTTAGCCTGTGAAGAGGTTGAGACCACAGACTAAAGTCTGTGCTACCTGTACACATGCTTTAGCCTGTGATGAAGTTGAGACCACAGACTAAAGTCTGTGCCACCTCGTCAGACGATCTTCTCGACTATTACGGCCGTCCCATAGCACAGCACTTCCGTGACTCCCTGCATCACTTCGGTCGCGTCATAGCGGCAGCCGATGACGGCGTTCGCTCCCATTTCGGTCGCGTGCTGGATCATCAGTTCGTAGGCATCGCCGCGCGTTTTCTCGCACAGCTGGGATAGCAGCGTGATGTTGCCGCCTACTATGGTTTGGAAGCCTGCGCCGATGGTGCCGAAGATGGAGCGCGAACGCACGATGATGCCGCGCACCATTCCCAGGTTGCGCGCGATTCTGTAGCCGTCGAAAGCGAAGGCTGTGGTTACCAGGTCGTGGGTCATGTTTGATTATTCCATGCGCAGCGCCGTCAGAGGGTCGACTCTGATGGCCCGGCGCGCGGGCACCCAGCAGGCTACGAAGGCGACGGCGGCCATTAGCGAGATGGCGGCCGCGTAGGTGAACGGGTCGCGCGCGCTGACTCCGTAGAGGATCTGGCCGAAGAATTTCCCGGCGGCGAGCGAGATCGCGAGACCGAGGATTGTTCCGATGCCGACCAGCACGGCGGTGCGGTTCAGCACGACCCGCAATACCTGTGCGGGAGCCGCGCCGAGCGCCATGCGGATGCCGATTTCGCGGGTCCGTCTCGAAACCGCGTAGGCCATGATTCCGTAAACTCCGGTCGCGGCCAGCACAACGGCCAGCAATCCGAAGGACGCGAGAATGACCGCGACTAACCGCGCCGGGAACAGAGCGAGAGCCAGCTGGCTGGTCAGGCTGCCGGATTCATAGATGGTGAGCGAGGGGTCGAGTTCGGCGACCGCGCGGCGCAGGATGCGGGTGGTTTGCGCTTCGGGCAAAGGCGATCTGGCGACCAGAGTAGTGTTGCTGCGCCAGCTCTGCTCCATATTTTGAAACACCGTGGGCGATGGTTTTTCGCCCAGGGAGCGATACTTACCGTCCTCGACCACGCCGGCGATCTGGATCCACTTTCCGCCGGTTCCCTGGCGGAATCGCTTGCCCACCGGGTCTTCGCCCGGCAGAATCTGGCGCGCGAAGGCTTCATTCACCAGCGCGACGAGGGGCGCATCCTTCTTGTCGCGCGCGTCCAGATCGCGGCCGGCGATAAGCCGGGTCTGCATGGCCTGGATGTATCCAGGCGTGATCACATACCAGTTGGCGATGGGGGCGTCGCCGGGGCGCGGCTCGGGCTTGCCTTCGACATGGATACCGCTGTTGGAGATATTCAACGTCAGTGGCAGTCCGTCGATGAGCCCGGCGGCTTCGATACCGGGAGTGGAGCGGACCTTTTCGAGCAGGCGGCGTTGAAATTCGCGGCCGCGCTCCTCGTTATAGCCTTGCAAGCCGACGTCGAAGGCGACGACCGCGGCGTGTTGAGGCTCGAATCCCAGGCGCAGGCTGAGGGCGTGCTGCAAACTGCGGACGACCAGAACGCTGCCGACCAGCAGCACCACAGATAATGCCACTTGGGCCGTGACGAGCAGATCGCGGAGGTTCACGCGGCGCAGCTTATCCGATGGCGCGTCGTTGCGCATGGCTCCGGCAAGAGTCGCGCGGGTGGATTGAAGCGCCGGGACCAATCCGAAAAGCAGGCCGGTGATGAGAGAAGCGGCGGCCGCGAACAGGAGAACGCGGATGTCCATCTCGACGTGAGGAATCACCGGGACATCGATCGGCGGAGACCAGGCGTTGACCAGGCCGGTGAGCCACAAGGCAAGCATGATACCGGCGGCGCCGCCGGCGATCGAGAGCACCATGCTTTCGGTGAGAAGCTGACGCACCAGGTTGCCGCGGCTGGCTCCCAAGGCAAGTCGAATCGCGGTGTCCTTTCTGCGGTCGGCGGCGCGGGCGAGCAGGAGGCTCGCGAGATTGACGCAGGCGATCAACAGGACCATTCCGGCGACGACCATCAGCACGGCGGAGAATCCGGTGATGGCTCCGCGCAGAAACGTTCCGGCCATGCCGGGAGGCGAGAGCACGATCGAAATGCCTCCGTCATCTTTCGGATATTCCTGAGCAAGCTGTTTAGCGATGATGTTGATGGAGGCTTCCGCACTCTTCATCGAAACACCGGGCTTCAAGCGGCCGAGGACCATGGCGTTGCCGTCGCTGCGGTGAGCCACCCAATCGTAGCCCTCAAGCTGCGTGGCCTGGGCGACGGGGACAAAAATTTCGGGCGTGAAGATAAGTTCCGTGCCGACGAAATTTTTCGGCGTCACGCCCAGAATGGTGTAATCGAGGCCATTCACTTTTACCCGTTTGCCGGCGATATCGGGATCCCCGGCGAACCGGCGCTGCCAGCAGTTATAGGTGATGACGGCAACGGGATGGCCTCCTTTATTAACATCGTCCGCGGGGGAGAGGACGCGTCCGCGGAGGGGCTTGACTCCGAGCATGTCGAAGTAATTTCCAGAGACTTCATAGCCCCACAGCCGGGAGTTTTCGCCGGCACCGCGGCTGATGTTCAAAGGGATGATGCGATAGAGCGCCAGGCCGCTCAGGACCGTGTTGCGGTCCCGGTAATCCTTGTAATCGAGGTAGGAGAGCGAGGGAAACTCCGCCTTAGTGAGATGCATGTTGAAGAACGCCAGCTCATTCTGCCGTTCGACGCCGAAGGGGCGGAACACGACGGCGTTCACCAGCGAAAAGATGGTGGTGTTGGCGCCGATGCCCAGGGCCAGAGTCAAAATCGCCGCGATGGTGAAGCCGGGGCTGGAGCGCAGACGGCGGAAAGAGACGATCAGGTCCTGCAATAGACGGTCCATGCCTACACCTTACGTAACTTATCCGGCTGCGGTTCGGTTTTTACCGAACGAACCCAAGATCGACGGTTATTGGTCTGCCGGGAGCTTGAACTCCACGTGCCGTTCGTCGTTTAGCTGCTTCGAGAAGGCGCGGTCGACGAGCGAAAGAGACATATGGTTCACGTTGGCGTCGCGGCTGACCCAATTGAGCGTGTCGCCGTCGACCCAGTAGGCGATGGCGGCTACCACGGTGTGGTCGGTCAAAGCGATCAGGAAGATGGTCGGCTGATCGTCGCGAAGCCCGTTCTCATCGGTATCGGATACCGGAGCGGCCTGCGGAACGTTGGAAAAATCGATGATCGAAGGGTTTACCGAATCGGTCTGAAAATCCTGGTTGACGACCGCGATGGGGGCGGGATTGGCGTAGCCGTAATCGGAGGGCGAGGCGTAATATCCTCCGCCGATGAAGACTGGGTAGGGAACGGCGATGGTGCGCGGATAATAAGGACGGACCGGAGATGGATTCCGAACAGGAGACGGATGGGCTGGGGCTGACGGTCGAGGGCTGAGGGGCCGGGGAGCGCTCACGCGTCCCGGAGCCGGGGCGCCGCCGCGGCGTTGGGCGAAGGTCGAAGCCGCTAAGAAGGCGATCAATAGGAAGATTCGCATGGGAAGCTCCTAACAGATTATAGACGGTTTTATAGGAGCGGGCGTTGCAAGGAATACGTCGACACGAATGTCGACGCGGCACGCGTGGACGCGCGCGTTACATTGGCCGGTTTTCATTACATTTGGTAGAGCATCAGGTAGACGATTACTCCGGTTATGCTGACGTACATCCAGATTGGCCACGTCCACTTGGCGATTTTGCGGTGGCGGGCGAATTGGCTTTTTAGGGCTCGGCGGAGGGTGATAATCGCTAGAAAAGGTACTGTGACGGCTAGAAGCGTGTGGGAGATCAGGATGGTGTAGTACAGTTTCGGGACCGGGCCGGTGTAGTGTTTTGATCCGATGTGCGCGTGATAAATCAGGTAGGAGATCAGGAACGCGATCGAGGTGCAGAAGGCGGCGATCATGACTTTGTGGTGCGCGTCGCGTTTTCCGTTGAGGATCAGAGCCAGGCCGATGGCCAGCAGAATGGCCGCGGTGCCGTTCAGAATGGCGTTGAGAGTGGGCAGATCGTGGATGGTCATTTAGCAACGCGCTTGGCGTCGGCGATCAGGTGGGGGATGGCGTCGTCATCGGAGGTGAGATAGTAGCCGCGGACGCGGGACTGCCGGTCGATGAGCACGAAGCGCGTCGAATGCTGAAGGTCGCCATTGACGTCGCCTAGCAGGAAGACGTTCCTCGCCAGATTGTGGAGGGTCGCTTGAGGGCCGGTGAGGAAATACCAGACACCGGCCGGCGCTTGATAGCGGTCGGCGTATTTCGCCAGGACTGCAGGCGTGTCGCGGGCGGGGTCGACGGTGAAGGAGACCAGGCGCAGATCCTTAATTGCGGGCAGCAGCGCTTGTTCCACCTGGCGCATTTGCGCGCTCATCCGGGGGCAGGGGCCGGCGCAGTTGGTGAAGATGAAATCGGCGATCCAGACTTTTCCCTGGAGGATGTTTTGGCTCACGAACGGCTGATTGGATTGGTCGGTGAGCGTGAAATCGGGCACGATTCCATAGGAGGGCAGGCCGGCGGATGCGGTGCATCCGGCGAGCCCGATCACGCTAAGAGTGAACGCGGTCCAGGACCAGAAGGCCATAGAGGAAGGGTAAATAAAGGACACTGGCGAGCAGCACCTGGCGTGCCCGGATTACCGAACAATCGAACACCGAGCGGAGGCTCGCGTAAGCATAAATGAGTCCTAACACGACGGCTCCGGCTAGATAGAAATTCCCCGCCATGGCGAAAACTTTCGGCAGCACGCTGATCGGGAGCAGAGCGAGCGAGAACCACAACATGCGGCGGGAGGTTGATTCTCCGTCGGGCTCGACCACGGGAAGCATGAGGATGCCGGCGCGGGCGTAGTCGGCTCGGTACATCCAGGCGATGGCGTAAAAGTGGGGGAACTGCCAAAGAAAGAGGATGGCGTAGAGGATCCAGGCGTCCCAATTGAGAGTGCCGCTCGCGGCGGCGAATCCGATCAAAGGCGGCATGGCGCCGGGGATGGCTCCGAGGGTGGTCGAGTGCTGCGACCGCTGCTTCATCGGCGTATAAAGGAACAAGTAGCTGGCTAAGGTAAACAGGCCGAGCATCGCGGTGAGCGGATTCGCTCCGAACCACAGATCGAGGAATCCAGCGATGGAGAGGAGGATTCCGAAGAGTAGGGCGTGAGGGCCGGTGACGCGTCCGGAAGGGATGGGACGCGCCATGGTGCGGTTCATTTTCGCATCGGCTTCGCGCTCATACCATTGATTGAGGGCCGCGGTTCCGCTGGCGATCAGCGCGGTGCCGAGGAGGGTGTGGAGCGAGAGTGACCCAGGTCCACATGACACCGGCGGTTCCGGCGTTCATCCCGCACACGAAGCCGATGGCGGTGCTCATGAGGATGAAGCAGGTAATGCGAGGCTTCGTCAATTCGAGATAACGAGCCATCAGGATGTCACCGCCTCATGTGCATGGAGTGTTCCATGGGCGCGGACGTTACGCAAAATTTGGATGGACAGGATAACGCTGGATGCGAGAGTAAGTCCTCCGGTGGCGACGTGGGCGACGGTGGTGAGTACCATCGCGAGCGGTTTTTGCGCGGCTTGCAAGCGGGTGTAGTAGGCTGCCACACCCAGCATTACCTGAAAGAACGTGATGCCGAGCAGCGCTTTCGCGGCGGTCGAGAGCGCGCGGTGGTCCGGGAATTGATGCATTACAAATGTCGCGATGAATAGCGCGGCGAGTGTCACCACCATCGAGAATAGAACATGCGGCAGCACTCCGACGGCACGGTGGCGGAACGCGGCGCCCAACGCGATCTGCGCGAGGACCATGACCGGGGTCACGATTGCCAGGCTGCGGAGCGAGGGCCAGCCGTGATCCTCGACGATTTCAGGACCGTTCAGCCAGCTTTTCGACGTGAACAGCGCGATGGCCACCGTGGTCGAGAAGAATAATTGCGCCAGGCACGCATGGGCGATGCTGACGGCAGGGGGGAGCATTAACTTTACGGTTAATCCCCCGAGCAGTCCTTGGAAGATTACCGCGCCGAGAGCCACGATGCCCAGCGTTTTCATCCATTTTCTGGTTTCAACGAGCGCGAGCCAGATGCACAGAATGATGGTCATGAAACCAACAGCGGTCGCCACCATGCGATGGCCGTGTTCGAAAAACACGCCTCCGGTCATCTGGGGCATCACTTGGCCGTAAGACAAAGGCCAGTCTGGGACGGAGAGGCCGGCTTCCTTGCTGGTCACCGACGCGCCGGCAACTACCAGGAATAATGTGCACACCGCGAGCACGATCGCGTAACGGTGTAGCCAGAATCTTTCCATAGTGGGTAGAATTGCTCTAGAGATATTGTAGCGCGCTTCTTCGTTGGCAGGCGGAACCTGCCCCACATGTCGATCACGCTATATTAGAGGTTATCCCAAGGGCTGAGGTCTCTCGTGAAAATTAAGCTCGCTATAGCTTTATCCGCAATTATTTTTGTCGCGCAGGGGCAAACCGTGCGTGGAGTGATCAGTGGAAGGGTGACGGATCCGGCGAAGGCGGCGGTCGCATCGGTCGGCGTGAGCGTGGTGAATCAGGAGACTGGAGGGAAGCGGCCGGCGATGACGGATTCGCGCGGCGAGTTCGCCGTCGCTGGACTCCTGCCGGGCAGGTATCGAGTGGAGATCGACGCCAAAGGTTTCCGCAAGTATGGCAACATTCTGACGCTGGAAGTGGATCAGGAGATTCGGCTGGAAGTCGGCTTGAGTCCTGGAGGAGACTCCGTGGACGTGACGGAGGCGCCGGTTCTGGTTCGCCAGGATTCTTCGGCGCTGGGCGGCGTGATCGAGAATCGGCTGATTGTCGGGCTGCCTCTCGATGGGCGGAATTTTTACGAGCTGAGCCTGCTGCTGCCGGGCGTGGCTCCTCCGGCGCAGGGTTCGGCGGGATCGGTGCGCGGAGCGTTTACGGTGAATGTGAACGGCGCGCGCGAGGATAGTAATAATTTTCTTTTGGACGGCGCATATAACGGCGATCCGAAGTTGAACGGAGTGAGCGTGGTGTCGCCGGTGGACGCGATTCGCGAGTTTGAAGTGGCGACCTCGACGTACGACACCAGCTTCGGGCGCAATGCAGGGGGACAGATCAACGTCGTGACGCGCAGCGGTGGCAATCAGGTTCACGGCACGCTGTACGAATTTTTCCGCAACGGCGCGATGGGCGCGAGCGACTTTTTCGCACCGGCGGGGCAGCCTGCGCCGAAGTATCAGCGCAATCAGTTCGGAGGAGTGATCGGCGGTCCGATCAAGAAGAATCGCACGTTCTTCTTCGCGGATTATGAGGGAACGCGGCTCGCGGCAGGCGAACCTCTGGTGACCAACGTTCCGACGGCGCTTGAACGTGTAGGGAATTTTTCACAATCGTCGACGCCGGCCATCGATCCGACCACGGGGGGGCTGCTTCAGGGCGGCGTACTGCCCAGCTATTACTTGAATCCGATTGGCGTGGCGATCGCGGCGCTCTATCCTCTGCCGAATCGCAATGTGCCGGGCGCGAATTACGTATCGTCGCCTTCGCAGTTCGACAATCAGAACCATTTCGATGCGCGCATCGACCACGTGATCGGCCACTCCGACAATCTTTTTTTCCGCTACAGCTTCGTGGACGACCGGTTCTTCGATCCGTTCGGCGGCGCGGGCTATTCGGCGGTTCCGAATTATGGGCTGACGATTCCGAGCCGCTCGCAAAACACGACGCTGGCCGAAACGCACACCTTCACGCCGTCACTGCTGAACGAAGTGCGCATCGGGTTTAACCGTGTTTCCAATGGCGATTATCAGCAGAACCAGGGCGTGAGCATCAATCATAAAGTTGGTCTGCCGGAGCTGTCGACGAATTCGCGCGACTGGGGATTGAGCCTGATTTCGGTGAACGGATATTCGCCGCTGGGCGACGAGTATACGAGTCCGGAGCACGGCACGACCAATACCTATCAGATCAATGACAACGCGACCTGGAGCCACGGGCGGCACCTGGTCAAGTTCGGATTCGATTCGCGCATTCTTCAGCAGAACGCCTATCGGGACGTGCAATCGCGCGGGTTCATCGATTTCACGGGGCTGCTGCTCGGCAACGCTTTAGAGGAGTTGCTGTTGGGCGCACCCACCGAATCGGGCGGCGCGACGATGAATAATCCGGAGCATCTGCGCACGCACAGTTACAATTTTTTCGTCAACGACACCTGGCGAATCCGGCCGGATCTGACCATGACGCTGGGGCTGCGGTACGAATATAATTCGCCGGGAGTGGACGCGCAGAACCGCGCGAATGTTTATAATCCGGCGACGGGCAGGCTGACGGCGGTGGGGATGAACGGATTTCCGCGCGGCGCCTACAATGCCGATTACAACAACTTCGCTCCGCAGCTAGGATTGGCGTGGTCGCCAGGTGGACGCGGGACCACGGTGATTCGCGCGGCGTATGGAATCCATTACGATCAGGCTGCGCTGGCGATTTCCGAGGGCTTGTATTTCAGCGCGCCTTACTACAATCTGAACGTCTATTATCCGATTGAAGGGCTGTATAACTTATCGCTCTCGAATCCGTTTCCCAGCAATTTCCCATATCCGTACCCGGCGTCGGCAACGGCGTTCGAAAGGAATCTGCGCACTCCTTATATTCAGCAATGGAACTTCGGGATTCAAAAATCGCTGGGGAAATCGCGCGTCGCCGAGATTGATTATGTAGGGTCGAAGGGCACGCGGCTGATCGATTCGCGGGACATCAACCAGGGGCATCCGTCGACCAATCCGGAGAATCTGCGGCCGAATCCATATTTTTCCGACGTCGATATTATCGAGTCCAATGCGAACTCGATTTATCACAGCCTGCAGGCGCGGTTTGAGCAGAGGCTTGCGGGAGGGCTCTCCGCGCTGGCTTCCTATACATATTCGAAATCGATCGACGATGCCTCGGGATTTTTCACCACCACCGGGGATCCGAACTTTCCGCAGAACAGCTACGATCTGAGCGCGGAGCGAGGCCGTTCGGATTTCGATGTCCGGCAGAGGCTGACGCTGAGCTACGCCTACGATCTGCCGATCGCGAAGGGGCATCGATGGCTGGGAGGATGGCAGAGTTTCGGCGTGCTGACCTTCCAGACGGGGCAGCCTTTTACGGTCATGCTGCTCCAGGATAACGACAACTCGAATACCGGATTCAGCAATCTTGGGTATGGCGCGAACAACCGGCCGAACGTGGTGGGCAATCCTCATCTTTCAAATCCCGGCGTGCAGGAATGGTTCAACACCAGCGCGTTCGCGGTGGCGCCCTACGGCACCTTCGGCAATGCGGGCCGCAATATTCTGAGCGGGCCGGGCCTTGAGACGATCGACTTTTCCATCGTTAAGAATACTCGGGTCGCGGAGCGGCTGAACGTGCAGTTCCGCGCGGAATTTTTCAATCTTCTGAACCATACGAATTTCAATCTGCCGGATAATTTTCTGGGCTCGCCCACGTTCGGGCAGATTACTTCGGCGCAGGATCCGCGGCGGCTGCAATTGGCTCTCAAATTCCTGTTCTAGACTGGTGAGCGGTGGCCAATCCTTACATGCAGCGGGCGATCGAGCTTGCGGTGCGGAACGTGCGCTCGGGGCTCGGAGGGCCCTTCGCCGCGCTGGTCGTGAAGGACGGGCGCGTGGCCGGTGAGGGCACCAATCGCGTCACATCCGCGAACGATCCGACGGCGCACGCGGAGATCGTGGCGATACGCGCGGCGTGTGCGGTCCTCCATACGTTTCAACTGGAAGGGTGCGAATTGTATACGACGTGCGAGCCATGTCCGATGTGCCTGGGCGCGATTTACTGGGCTCGTCCGGCGCGGGTTTACTGTGCGGCACGCGCGTCGGATGCGGGCGCCGCGGGCTTCGACGACGAGTTCATTTATAAACAGATTGCTTTGCCGAAAGGCGAGCGGAAAATCCCTTTTATAGAAATGATGCGCGAGGAATCGCTCGAATGCTTCCGGGTGTGGATGGAGAAGAGTGATCGGGTTGAGTACTGACGAAAACAACGTCGACACGAATGTCTACGCGGCACGCCTGGAGGCGTGCGCCACACAAGCATTATGCGGCTTGAAAGGCTCGGCGGGCGTACAGATGGTCGAACAGGTTGCCTTCGTGCGGCTGATCCCAACTGATTTGACCAGTCGGAATCGGGCCGAAATTTAAGCGTCCTACCAGGTTCGAATTCAATAGGCGGTGGCGCAGGGACGCGTCATTCGTGATGGCCGTCACTACCAGCGATTGGCCTAACGCCTCAGGCAAAGCCTCCTCGGGAATCTCAACGACGCTGGCGAACGGGAATAAGTATTCGCGATTGGCTAGAGGGTGGTCGACAGAGCACTCGACAATCGTGGGCAGCAAGTAGGTGGACCCGTCGCGCACTACGCATCGGTCTTTATCCCGGTAAGAAGCGGAAACGTCGCGCGCCCCGGGGGTGTACAAATCGCCATCGATCATCTTTGAAATGCGCGAGGCGACGCCTCCGTCGGCGAAGGGAGACAGTTCCGCTTCGGGATCATCGGCTGCCCTCGGAATAATTTTTGCCAGCCGCACGGCCAGGGCTTCGGCGATTTCTTTTGCGTGCCGGGGCGTCCAGATGCTGGAGGCGTTGACGCAGGACCGGCCGGAATTGGCGGCGATCGACGTTACCATCACGTCGAGATATTTTTCCCAGTCCTCCGCGCAGTCCTTGCCGAGGACCACTTTGCTGAAACCCGGGCCGTGGACTTCGACGCGTGGATCGTCGGCCCACATTTTGGTCGATCCGACATCTCCGAAAACCATGCCGCGTCCGCACTGGCGCAGGATCTCGGCGCCGCCCGCGTGATCCGCCGGATAGTAGCTGAACGCGGCCGGAGGGGCGCCGGCGCGAATCAGGGCTTGAATCAAGCGATAGGGAGTCCACGGCTCCGCGCTGCCGGGCTTCAGCACCAGCGGAATTTTCAGGGCGAACGCCGGGGTCCATAACGAATGCACGCCCGGAGAGTTGCTGGGCAGCACAATTCCCAGCGATTCCGTCCTGGGGAAGAAACTCAAGCCCGCGCCGAAGCCGCGGTCGAGCACGTCGTAGGGGATTTTTCGGGTCAAGCCGGCGATCACTTGTTCCATTTCCGCCAGCGCGGCGTGAATCTTTTTCATGTTGCGGCGGACCAAAGTGAAGGGCATGCCGGTGGTCGCTGAAAGCTGCGTGACGTATTCTTCGGGCGTCTGCGACGCGTCGCCGATTGGCAGCGTGTCATTCAGAAAAATATCCGCGGCGCGTTGGCTGATGGCGATTAGCTCGGAGGTCGAATATTTTGCGAGAGCCTCGCGCGGGGTCTTCTGATCGAGAAGGTCGCGACGGATCAATCCTACGTTGGCCTGGCTGAGCTCGACAAACGGCTGCTTGGTGCGGTGGTGGGGAGTTTTGATTGCATCGAGGCTCTTATAAGGGACGCCTTTGCGGAGGATGGGGACGTGAAGCATTCTTTTATTCTAGTGGACGGTTTTGGCGATGCAGGCGGAACGTCGACACTCTCGAAAGCATCGGCGCTGACCACTCCGGTGGTCGCGGCTCTGTTCGGACGACGGCTGAAGCCGTCGCTGCAAGCTAAAGCTTGCGCCACACTACAGCAGAGTTTTCATGGTTATGGTGCGGCGGAAGCCCTGGAGGCGCGCGCTACAACGGAAGTTTCGACGTGGCAAAAATCAAAATTCTCCCCCCATCATTCTGATTTATTCTGTCATGCGCCGGCGTCGCGCAAGGTTTGCTATTCGTCGCGGAGCGCTACGAGTGGATCGAGGCCTGCCGCTCTGCGGCCCGGCATCCAGCAGGCGATTGCCGTGATCGCGAAAAACAGGGCTGCCATGGCCAGATAGGTGACCGGGTCGGATGCTTTGATGCCCACCAGCATGGTGGCCATGACGCGGGTTAGCCCCAGGGCTGCTAAGATTCCCAATGCGATTCCTGCCGCGCTTAAGCGCAGGCCATGGCCGATTACTAAATTGAAGATTCGCGACGGGCCCGCGCCGAGCGCCATGCGGACGCCGATTTCGGAGGTCCGCTGGCGGACCATGGTCGAGAGCACTCCGTAGAGTCCGACGCCTGCGAGCAGCACTGCGATGGCGGCGAATACTCCGATGAGCATCAGTTGGAATTTGGTTCCCGCTTGCGCTTTCTCGACGAACACTTCCATCGGCTGCACTTCGAAGACGGGCAAGTGCGCATCGAGCTTCGCGATCTCTGCGCGGACAGCTCCCACGAAATGTCCGGGATCGCCCGCCGTGCGGATCACCCATCGATTCGCTGTGCCGTGGCCCGCGAAGCCGTCAGTCAAATAGTATTGCTCACGGCCTTCCTGTGCGAGCGAGGACTGGCGCTGATGGGCGACGACTCCGATGATTTCGACAAACTCCGCTTCGGGCGTCCTCAGACGAATCAGGATTCGTTTGCCGATCGGGGATTCGTGCGGGAACGCCTTCTTCGCTAACAGTTCATCGATCACCACTACGTTTCGCATCGGAGAATTATCGGCTTCGGTGAAGGTGCGGCCTTCGATCAGGCGCGTTTTCATGGTCTCGAAATAGCCCGGCAGAACCAGCTCGCAATCGGCGGCTTGAAATTTGCTAGGATCCGCTTGCGCGTCTTCCTTGCCCCAGCGCAGCGGATTAAAGCGCCCATCGAGAGGAAACGGATTCGCCGCGCTGACGCTCAGGACGCCGGCCATCCCCGCGAGGCGGCTGTGCAGATCGTGAACGAACGCCGCGCGCTGCTCCGGCGTATTTCCGCGGGCGCCCTGCACGAGGAACGTCAGCAGCCCCTGGGAATCGTAGCCGCGATCGATATGTTGGAGCGCGAGGAAGCTGCGGAACATCAATCCGGATCCGATCAGCAGCACGAATGACAACGCGACTTCGATCACCACCGCCGCGTTGCGCAGTATTCGTCCTCCACCGAGGCTTGCGGTGCGTCCACTTCCGCGGAGCACCTGCATCACGTCGGGACGCGATGCTCGCAGCGCCGGCACCAACCCGAAAATCGCGGCCGCCACTAATCCCGCCGCGACGGAAAACGCGAGCACCACCGGATCGATCGTGATCGACCCCAAGCGCGGCAAATTCGTGGGCCCCATGACGATCAGCTGGTGAATCCCCAGCTCGGCGAGCCCCAATCCTACGGCCGTTCCGCAGGCCGCGATCACGATGCTCTCGGCCAGCATTTGGCGCATCAACCTCCAGCGGCTGGCGCCGAGGGCCGTGCGCACGGAAAGCTCACGCTCTCTTAACGACGACCGGACCATCAGCAGATTCGCGACATTCGCGCACGCGATGAGCAGCAGGAAAATCACCGCGCCCATCAGCGCGATAATCGCCGGCCTCACCTCCGCCACCAGATCCTTATGCATGGGATCCAGACGGACGTGATAATCGGCGCTCTTTTCAATCAGATTGATGTTTCTCTCATCGGCGGCCATAATTTCGGCCTGCGACTGCGCCTGCTCGATCGTCGCCCCCGGCTTCAACCGCCCGACCAATCGAAAACCGATGCTGAGCCGCTGGCTCTGGTCGTAACGAAGCCGCATCGCGGTCCAGATATCCGGCCTGTGTTCCAGATTCGCGCTGGGAGGATAGAGCAGCTCGAAACCCGGCGCGAGGACGCCCACGATCAGCGATCCATTGATGGTGCGGCCGATCACCTTCGGATCGCGTCCATAACGCCTCTGCCAATATTCGTAGCTCAGAATAGAGATCGCGGGCAGCTTCGCGGGAGTTTGCGCTGCGGCTCGTGCCGCCGGGTCTGCGGGCGCTTGCGGCAGGCCGTCGGCTTCCGTAAAATCCCGACCCATGGCGATGCCCGCACCGAGGGTCCGGAAAAAGTTCGGCGTGACGAAGCCGAAGCTCACTTGTTCGGGTGTGCCGTCTTCGGCTGCAAACGGGCCTCGAAAGGTGGTCAGTGCGGCGATCTGTTCGAAGGCGGTGGCGGTTTTACGCAGATCGAACATTCCGTCGGCGGAGAACGTCCCGTCCGTGATGTGGCGCGCCCGCATCTCGACCCACGGGAGCACCAGGCGCTCCGGATCTTTGTAGGGAAGTGGCCGGAGGAGCACGGCGTGGGTGACGCTGAAAATCGCGGTGCTGGCGGCGAGTCCCAGAGCGATGGTTACGATTGCTGTGAGGGCGAAGACCGGGCTTTGCCACAGTCCTCGAGCGGCGTGCAACAGATCCTTACGCATGTTGGAATCTTAGACGGTCGGGAAGCGGTTTTGTTGCTTGCGGATTTCCAGCAGCTAGCGGCTCGGCTTAGAGTTATGGGTCCAGACACGTCGACACGAATGTCGACGCGGCACGCCTGGAGGCGCGCGCCACATACTGATCGTCTGGAGCTGAGCGCATCGGCTGGAAATGCTTTATGCTGGAAAGTCCGTTATGCGCCATCTCCGTCTGCTTGCCGCGCTGGTTTCCCTCCTCTTCAATCTGGCTCCGCCCGCTGCCGCGTGGAACTCTACCGGGCATCGCCTGATCGCCGCCATCGCTTACGATCGACTGAACCCGAAAACCCGCGCTCGCGTCGACGCGTTGATCCGCCAACATCCCGATTACGAAAAATTGTTTCTCCAGGACGCGCCCTCTGACCCACTGGCACGCGCACGCGCTGCCTTTATCGCGGCCTCTGTCTGGCCGGACCAGATTAAAGGGGATCCGAGGTTTTACGACGAAACCCGCCCTGACGCTGCGCCGACGCCTTTGCTGCCCGGTTTTCCGGACATGGCGCGCCACTCCATTTGGCATTATTACGACACGCCGTACGCCCCGGACGGCGCGGAACCGGAGCCTCCGAAGACGCCTAACGCACTGTCGGAGCTGGATCGCATCATTCCCATCATCGCCAGGGAAGACGTATCTTCGAGCAGCCCTTCCAATCCGGTTTATCTCCTGCCGTGGCTCGAGCACCTTACGGGCGATGTCCACCAGCCTCTGCACTGCATCAGCCGTTTTTTGAAATCGATGCCGCAGGGCGACGCGGGGGGAAACTACGTGTACTTAACCGGACCGTACAGAAATCTCCACTCGCTTTGGGACGGCGCTGCCGGGCGCGACGATAGTGAAGCCTACATTGCGAAATACATGGCGGAGGCAACGGCCGCACATCCCGCTCCGCACCACCTCGAAGAAAAGAACCCCGCCCTGTGGATTCATGAAGGCTTTGAAGTAGCCGTCGCCGAGGTCTACACGTTCGGACTTGAAACTGGTACTCATGAGCATCCCATCACCCTTCCAGACGGTTATAAAGCCAACGCGGCCAAGGTCGCCGAGCAGCGCATCGCGATTGCCGGATACCGGCTCGCCGCGGTGCTGAACGAAAAGTTCAAATGACCGCCCGCGCGCGCGGCCAGTGGATTCTTCTGTCCCTGCTGGTCATCTCGGTAACCATCAATTACATCGACCGCGGGAATCTTTCGATCGCCGCCAGCCGCCTTTCGAGCGAGTTGCAGATCGACCCCGAAAAGATCGGCCTGCTTCTTTCCTCCTTTTTCTGGACGTACGCGGCGATGCAGATCGTCTCCGGCTGGCTGATCGATCGCTTCTCGGTTTATTGGATTTTCGCGGGCGGATTTTTCATCTGGTCCGCGGCCACGGCGGTCACGGGTCTCGCCCAAGGATTCATCACCATTTTCGCGTTGCGCCTGCTGCTCGGCGTGGGCGAATCGGTCGCCTATCCCGCGTATTCGAAAATCATCGCGCAGGGATTTACGGAGGAGCATCGCGGACTCGCCAACGGCCTGATCGACGCGGGTTGCAAAGCCGGACCCGCGCTCGGCCTGTTGATCGGAGGCATCGTCATCAGCCGCTACGGGTGGCGGCCATTGTTTATCGGGATGGGCCTGATCAGTATGTTATGGCTGATTCCGTGGGCCTGGGTCGCGCGCCGCGCCACGCGTCCTTCGGGGGATTCGGTGGCGCTCACCGGACATGAGGCGGGGCCGGGACTGGTCGAAATTGCTCACGAGCGGTCCGCGTGGGGAACATTTATCTGCTTATTTTGTGGGAATTATGTGTGGTATTTCCTGTTAACGTGGCTGCCTTGGTACCTGGTCCGCGAGCGTCATTATTCGGAAGCGGCGATGGGCCGTTTCGGGTCCATGGCGTTCTGGGCGGTGGGGCTGGCGTCGCTGCTCAGCGGGTGGATTTCGGACCGGCTGGTGCAGTATGGAGGGTCGCCCACGTTTGTTCGCAAGATGTTCGCTGCCGGAGGGCTTACAGGGGCTATCGTGATCCTCGCAGTGCCTCTCCTTGAAAGCCAAACGGCTTCGCTCGCGGTTCTCATTTTCGCTTGCATCTCCTTTGGTTGTTATAGCTCGCACCCCTGGCTCATCGCACAGACGTTGGCCGGTCCCGCGGCGGCAGGACGTTGGAGCGGAATGCAGAACGCCATAGGAAACCTGGCCGGAGTTATAGCTCCGTGGCTTACGGGACGCATTGTCCGCGACACGGGTCATTTTGTTTATGCATTTGCGGTGGTCAGCGTGGTGCTGGGACTAGGAGCGCTGTCGTACCTCTTTGTGATCGGGAGAAT
The DNA here is from genome assembly GCA_963698105.1 of Bryobacterales bacterium. Classification (GTDB taxonomy): domain Bacteria; phylum Acidobacteriota; class Terriglobia; order Bryobacterales; family Bryobacteraceae; genus Palsa-187. Next base: position 88,780 of record CAVOPN010000008.1, on the reverse strand, counting down.
CGAACCCATTGTGTGGCGCGCAAAACCCACGCTGGATTCCCAGTAAAGGGACTGTAAAATTGCTGTACAGACGGGAAGTGCGGTGGTACGATGAAATTGTCCAGTTATGAAACCTTCACAAGTTTCATAGCGTCTCTTTCTCTAGGGTGACGATTGCCGACTGCCCGGTAACTCGCCCAACAGTTCGGCGCGCTACGACCTCGCGGTAGTGGTGAGCCGGCCGGTGAGTATCTTCCTCCGAGTACTCACCGGCTTTTTTATGTCGAGACGAGTCTCGACACAGCACGCTGAGTGCGTGCGCCACAACGCAGATTAGCTAAAGGGCGCCGGTCTGGCCGGTCTTCTGTGCGTCTCTCAGTCCATTCACTGACCTGACGCTACCGGGCAGATCCTCTAAACACGTCCGGAATGCCGCCTCGGCGATGGCTCGCTTTCCGTGGCGCAGCGCGACCTCGCCGAGGGCTTCGGCCACGGGCCGCGGATAATAAGCAGGCTCTGAGTACCGCAGTTTCCGCTGCATTTTCGACGCATTTTCGAGTGTTTTAAGTCCTTTTGCGACCTTTCCGTCTGCCGCTTCTATGTGACCTGCCAGCTCCTCCCGGGCCACTGTCAACTCGAGCGGAGGTTTTCGCTTGACGATCTCTTCATACTGACGCAGCGACGCATCCATCAACCGGGCTTCTTCATTCGCGGCCGCGGCATTACCTTTCGAGGCAAATGCCAATCCCATCGCCCAGTGCCTCCATGCCTGTTCACGAGGGCGATCGTAAACCGGCAGCGAATGTCCGTCGAGAATCTCATCCCAATTTTCCGAGAGGACCATCGCGCGCATCAGGGCGAACCATCCCTGGCGGTGTGCGGAGAAATTGCCGTCGACCTCGGCCAGCTCTCGCGGATTTTCTTTAAATTCGAGCAAGGACCGGGCCGCGTCCTTGGCTTTTTCGTATTGACCGTCGAAGGCGTACGCGGTCGATAGATAATGCACGTTGTGCCCGTGATGTCCCGTGCCGTAGAGAGCGTCGGCGTGGATGTATCCCAGTTCATTCACCGCCGCATCGCCGAAGGCTTTCTCGGCTTCAGCGAATTTGCCGGTTTGCGAATAGATGTGCCCCGGCATATGCAGAGCGTGCGGAATATTCGGCACGAGGAGAGCGTACTTTTCGCAGCTGGGCCATGCATCCTTGGCGAAGGTCGAGCCTTCGAATGCGTGGATCACGTAGTGATGGACGCCGGGATGCTCCGGCGCATCTTTCAAGAGTGCGCGTAAGATTCCCACGGCTTCCATCGTCCCGTCGCGCGGCGTGTGGGAGGGCAGCTCGTAGCCGCGCATCAGGTGCAGCGAAAGAAAGAGACGCGCCTCCACTTCCTGCGGATATTTGGCGACGATGGCGCGCAGGCTGGAGATGTATCCGTCGTTCGCGTCGATCGAGCTCGGGATCCGGCGCGCGGCGATGGCCGCGATGTACATCTTTTCGAGATCGGTGGCCTTCCCGCTGAGCGCCACCGCTCTTTCAGCCGCTGCCTTGGCGCGCGTGGCGGTGGATCGCGAATCGCCTCCGTAAGCGATCGCACGGCCATCAATCTGAAACCGGGGACGGTAATCGCCGGCCGAGATCATGGCCACGCCCCACCAGGGCATGGGCGCGTCCGGATCCAGTTCGGCCGCTTGCAGGAAGCTTCGCTCCGCTTCCACCGCCCAGAACGAATGCAGCTGCGCGAGGCCTTGATCGAAAAACTCCTGCGCCTTGGGATTGGACGTCGTGATCGCCAGGTGCACCTTCCCCTGTCCGGTCATGATGTGCGCCGGCAACGCCGGGGCCGATCCGGACGGGGGAGGCACGCAAAGATCCGCCACCGGTTTCGTCTGCGCCCACGCCGCCGAACAAAGGACCACCGCAGCTGCAAATTTCAGCATGAGTTCATTTTACACACACGTCGAGGACACGTCGACACTATCGAAAGCATCGGGCATGGGGTTGAGTGGCCGGGCGAAAAGTGGGGACAGCCCGCTCTGTCCACGGGCGGCGCAGCAGGTATGTGACGCGTTGCCGACTGCGGGCGCCTTGGGAGAGAGTAGGCAGTCCCCACTTTTCGCAGTTACACACACTTCAAAAGACACGTCGACACGAATGTCGACGCGGCACGCCTGCAGGCGCGCGCCACTTAGTTAAGGTTATTTCACGGTTTCAATCAGAGCGATCAACTGGTCCGGCCGATACTTCGCGCCATCGATTTTTGCGGCTAGGGTTCCATCGCGCGCGATCACAGCGGTGGCCACGGTGTGGGTGATCGATCCTTCTTCGGGCCAGTACACCAATCCAAACAATCCGGCGGCGAACTGGATCTGCTGCTCGCTACCGGTCAGGAATCTCCAGGATTCACCCGCTCCCCAGCGCCTCGCGTACTCGGCCAGCACGGCCGGCGTGTCGTATTGCGGGTCGATGGTGATCGAGAGAAATTCCACATCGCGCAGCTTCTTGGAAACCGCCGCGAAGTTCGCCGACAGGCGCGGACATACATCGGGAAGAGGGCAGCGGGTGTAGATAAAATCGACGACGACCACTTTGCCGCGAAAATTGGAGAGGCTGACAGGCCGTCCGAATTGGTCGGTCAATGCGAAATCAGGTATAGTGACCCCCATAGGAACACCGGCGCTGGCCGATTTTTGTACGGCCTTAATGTCGTCAGACTGTTCAAACTTCAGGTTTTGAGCTCTCGAAACGTGCTTTCCGACGTTCAATTGGAACCGCACTCGCGTTCCCGGGGCTAGCTTTTCGAGGTCGACTTCAGGTCCTACATTGAACGGCATGGTCATAGCCGGCATGTAGTGATCGATCGGCTTGTGCGCCACCACCATCTGGCGGGCTTCCGGCTTGGTTTCAATAACGATTCCTTCCACCGGATACCGATGCGCGAACAGCAGTAAGAGCCAAAGTTTCACTAACTTCGACTGTACACCGGATGGCATATCGTACGTCGGATTAGGTATGCTTGTCTCCCGTCGCGATCTGTTGATTTCGGCCGCCGCGCTGCTCCCGCTTCGGGGGCAGGAAAAGACCGACACCACTTTCGCGGGCGGTGTCAAAGTGGTCAACGTTTTCGCTACCGTGCATAACAGCAAGAATGAAATCGTGAAGGACCTCAAGCAAGAAGACTTTGCGATTGAGGAAGATGGACGTCCTCAGGTGATAAAATACTTTGCTCGTGAGACGGACCTGCCTCTGACCATCGGTTTGATGGTCGACACGAGCGGCAGCCAGCGCCGGGTGCTGGATAAGGAGAAAAGCGCGACGTCGGAGTTTATCTCGCAGGTTCTGCGAGAGGACAAAGACAAGGCATTTCTCATTAAATTCGACTCTGAAGCCGAGGAGATGCAGGAACTTACGTCGTCGAAGAAGAAGCTGCAATCCGCCTTAAACGACGTTGAAGGTGCGTCGCCTCGCCAACTGCAGCGTCGCAATGATCCGAACAGCTACCCGTCCGGCGGCGGAGGAAACCAACGCGGGGGCACCATTTTATACGACGCGATTTTGCTGGCGTCCAACGAAGAAATGAAGAAGCTCCAAGGCCGCAAGGCCATGATCTTACTTACTGATGGCGACGATCATGGAAGCAGAACTTCACTTTCAGAATGCATCGAATCCGCGCAGCGCGCCGATACCATGGTGTACTCGATTTACTTCGCGGATCAGGAGCAGTCGAATTTCAACCCTGGGTTTGGCGGTCCGGGGATGGGGCGGCGCGGTGGAATGGGCGGCGGAGGTGGACGGCAGAGGCAGCAGATGACGCGGGGAGACGGGAAGAAGATTTTGCAGCGCATTTCGAAGGAGACCGGGGGGCAGTTTTTTGAAGTCACTAAGAAGCAGTCGCTCGATCAGATTTATCAACTGATCGAAGACGATCTTCGCAGCCAGTACAACCTGGGATACACGCCCGACAAATCGGACGCGGGCTCGGGATTCCGGAAAATCAAAGTGACCGCGAAGGGTAAGGGGCTGGTGGTGCAGGCGCGCGAAGGCTATTACGCGACGACCTGAAAACGTCGCAAAAAGTCGCGACCAGGGGGCTGGTATCCTTCGATCGATAGACCAGGTCGATGCTGGTTGAGCCCGCCGACGGAGACAGCTTGCGGCAGACCACGTCGGACGATACGATTTGTTCCACTGACGAAGGCGCGACGGTGACCCCGAGGCCTGCGCCCACAAGGCGAATCACGGTGAGCCATTGCGGGGCTTCCTGCACGATGTTCGGATGAAACCCCAGAGCCTTGATGGTGTTTTCCCAGGCATAATTTCCGGCGGAGCGCGGGAAGAAAACGAACTGCTCATTTCTCAATCGGGCGACGGGGATCGACCGCAGCTTCGCCAAGCGATGCCGCTTGGGAACGACCGCGACGAAGGATTCCAGGAAAGCGTGTTCCACATGTAGATCCTGTTCCGCGCCGGCATCGCGGGCGAGCGCCACGTCGGCGGAGCCTTCGCGCAAAGCCTCGATCAGCTGACTGGTGTGAAACTCATTCAAATGGAGCTGCACGCGCGGGTACATGCGCCGGTACCTGTCCAAAATTCGAGGCAAGCGAGTAAGCATCGCCGAACCGACGAAGCCTACTTTGAGGACTCCCACTTCGCCGCGGGCGACACTGCGAACGGCTTCGAGATCATCGTCGACTTTGTGCAAGGTACGGCGGGCGCGATCCATCAGGGCCCGGCCGGCGGGCGTGAGCTTTACGGAGCGCGAGGAGCGGAGAAAGAGGGGATATCCGATTTCCTGCTCCGGGCGGCGGATCTGCTGCGATAAAGGCGGCTGCGCGATGTGGAGCCGCCCGGCGGCGCGGCCGAAGTGCAGCTCCTCGGCGACCGCTAGGAAATAACGAAGGTGGCGCAGATCGATGTTGGGATTCATATCGGAATCATCCTGATCCTTATAAACAATATATTGGACGTTCTGATCAAATTTGTCTTGATTGGATCCATGACAGTGCTATCACCAGTTGAGTTCCGGCCCTTCCAGCCTGGTGACGCGTCCGCTTTTCGGAAGCTGAATGAAGCTTGGATTGCGGGTAATTTTGTGGTGGAAGAAAAGGACTGGGAGGTGCTGAACGATCCGGTGGGCCGCATCCTTCAGCCCGGGGGAGCAATTTTCATAGCTGCACAAGAGGGAGTCGTGATCGGGACCTGCGCTTTGGTGGCGATGGGGGAGGGAGTGTTCGAGGTCGCGAAGATGACTGTGGCGGAGCAATATCGGGGGCAGGGAATTGGGCGGCAATTGCTGGCTCATGTGATTGAGCGTGCGCGAGCGATGGGGGCGTCGCGGCTTTATCTGGAGACGAACAGCAAACTGCAGAATGCGATTCACGTTTATGAGTCGTTGGGGTTCCGGCATCTGGCGCCGGAGCAGGTGCATCCTTCGCCGTATGCACGCGCGAATGTTTATATGGAGATGTTGTTGGGTTGACGCAGAAACGGAACGTCGACACGAATGTCGACGCGGCACGCCTGGAGGCGCGCGCTACAAGGAGTCGGCGAATGGTTCAGCTGCGATCTGGTAATCGTCTTCGTAGACGATGTATCCGGGACGGTTGGTCTTAATCATTTGGACGAAGAGTCCGTGGTGTTCGAGCAGCCTCACAATTTCCCAGATGTTGGAAAGGTAGAGGATGGCGTCCCCTTTGAACCAGCAGATTGCCCGGTTCTTTTTGTTATGGTGAGGGGGCTTTGCGGAAGTAAGCCGGGTTGGGGCCTTCAGGTTCACTTTGAACCAGTCGAGCAGTTCTGTCAGACGGGCGGATTCGAGGTCAGATAGATTTCCCTCTCGGCAGAGCCGGTGCGCGGCCTGAAATACACCCTCTTCGCGTTGGGAGTCAGGGTCGACGCGCCGGGTTACGAAACGGATATAGGTCGGTTTCAAACTTTAATTGTCGAGCGGTATTGCGGGGGTTTGCGGGCGTTGGTTCCTTGCTCGAAGGCGTAGGCGTAGCGGATCAGTTTTACTTCGGTGCGCGGCGAGCCGAAGAAGGACAGGCCTACCGGCAATCCGTTTATCTGACCGGCGGGGACGGTTATATGGGGATATCCGGCGACCGCCGCGGGTGTGGGGGTGGTGGAGAGGGAGTGGTCGCCCAGAATGTAATCGGTGGGCCATGCGGGCGAGTCGGTGGGCGCGACCAGGGCGTCCAGTTTATGTTCGGTCATCGCGCGGTCGATGCCGTCGCCTTTGGCGGCGCGGCTGAGTTTGGTTTCGAGGTCGCGATAGGCCCGGCTCGAAAGAGGACCGCGGGCTTCGGCTTTGATGAATTGGTCCTGATCGAAGTACGGCATCTCGCGGGGACGATTTTTTTCGTTGAAGACGATAAGATCGGCGAGTGATCGCAGAGGGCCGCCGCGGGCCGCGAGGTAGGCGTTTATATCGTTCTTGAATTCATAAGACATGGCTTCGTTTTCCATGTCGCTGAGCTTGGAATAGGTCGCTAAATGCACGGGATCGACGAGCTGCGCGCCCAGATCGGACAGGACCTGTAAAACATCTTCCATCATCTTGTCCACGTGATCGTTGAAGCCGAAAAGTTGGCGGGCCACGCCGATGCGGGCGCCTCTGAGTCCTTTGGGATCGAGCGCAGGGCCATAGCCGGCGCGGGTGAGCGCGCCAAGCAGCAGGGCCGCATCGGTGACGGTTCGCGCCATGGGGCCGGCGGTATCCTGGCGGTGCGAAATGGGAACGATGCCCGCGCCGGGAATCAATCCTACGGTTGGTTTAATGCCGACGATGCCGCACATGGACGAAGGCGAGACTACGCTGCCATCGGTTTCAGTGCCCACGGCGGCGGCACAGAGGCTGGCGGCGACCGCGGCTCCGGAGCCGGAGCTCGATCCGGAAGGGTTGCGGTCGAGTATATAAGGATTGCGGGTCTGGCCTCCCCGTCCGCTCCACCCGCTGGTGGAATGGCTGGATCGATAGTTGGCCCATTCGCTCAAATTCGTTTTACCCAGCAGGACGGCTCCAGCTTCGCGCAGGCGGGTGACGAGCGCGGCGTCGTCAGGGGCCGGCGGGCCCGCGAGTGCGAGCGATCCGGCGGTAGTCATCATTTTATCCGCGGTGTCGATGTTGTCCTTGATGAGGATCGGGATGCCGTGGAGGGGGCTGCGCGGACCTTTTTCCTTGCGCTCGCGGTCGAGGGCGGATGCGATCGAGTGCGCGTCGGGATTCAGTTCGATGACGGAGTTGATCTTCTTGTCGAGGTCGGCGATGCGTGCCAGATATTGCTCGACCAGGGCGACTGAAGTGAAGCGGCCGGCGGTGAGTCCGGATTCGAGATCGGCGAGAGTGGCTTCTTCGAGGTTGGGCGTTTCGGCGGAGGCTCGCGCCGCGGTGAGGGCGGCGGCTGCGTAGAGGAAATCGCGGCGGGAGGGCATGGTTATTTCAGGAGGTGCGCGCTGACGTTCTTGCGGGCGGCAAGTTGAGCGTCGAAAGTTACCAGGGTGAAACCGGCGGCCGAGGCGAAGGCGGCGAGATAGGTATCGGTCCACCAATTCGACCCATGTTTTTCGATCGCCAAGGCGATCCATACGTTGACGTCAGGCAGGGAGATCATCGAAATCCAAATTGCTGAAGTCCAGCTTGCGGCCACTCTTCAGATGGATCGGCAGAGTCACACGCGGCGCTGACTTCTTCGCCGAAGCGCTATTTCCGATCTCGCGCTCGATGGCCTGGACGATGAGTTCCTTCATGGTTGATCCACGCAAGGCGGCGGTGGCTTTTGCCGTGCGGTAGAGCCGGTCGGGAATATTCGATGGTGGTGCGCATAAATACATATTCGCACAAAAGCATATGGGCTCCCGGAAAGATCGCTCCCTGTGGTCGCGGCTCAGTAGAGAAAATGCACACCAGTACGGCGGGTATGCCTGGAATCTCTTTATACTGACTTCGTAGGCATGCAAACCTTCGACATGATTGTGATTGGCTCGGGGCCGGCCGGGCAAAGGGCTGCGATTCAGGCTGCCAAGTCCGGCAGGCATGTCGCTTTGATCGAGAGAGCGGAGGTGGTGGGCGGCACGTCGGTCAATACCGGGACGATTCCCAGCAAAACCATGCGTGAGGCGGTGCTGCATCTTTCCGGGTACAACTATCAGGATATTTACGGCTCCAATTATCGCGTAAAAGATAAGATCACCATGGCCGATCTTGCGTTCCGCGTGCAGCACGTGATCAAGACCGAAATCGACGTGACGCAGGCGCAGCTTTCGCGCAACAACATCGAAGTGCTGTTCGGCACGGCGAGCTTCGTGGATCCCAATACGCTGCGCGTCACCAATTCGCGAGGGTCGGTGGATTATCAGGCGGCGAAGATCGTGATCGCGACCGGGACCAAGCCGGCGGGGTCGGCCAAGGTTCCGATCGACGGACGCCGGATCGTGAATAGCGACCAGATTTTGCAGATGCAGGAGATCCCGAAGACGCTGATCGTGGTAGGCGGCGGCGTGATCGGCGTCGAGTACACCTGCATGTTCTGCATTCTCGGCGTGCGCGTGATCCTGGTTGAAAAGCGTCCGCGCTTGCTGGAATTCGCAGATGCGGAGATTGTGGAGGCGCTGTCGTATCACTTACGGGACCGGCGCGTGACGCTGCGGTTGAACGAGGGCGTGTCGAGCGTGGAGGCGGCTCCAGACGGGTCCGTGGTGGCGAATCTGGAGAGTAAGAAGAAGCTTTCGGGCGATGCGCTGCTGTACGCGGTGGGGCGGCAGGGCAACGTGGACGGGTTGAATCTGGACGCGGCTGGCATAGTGGCGGATGAGCGCGGGCGGATTCCGGTGGATGAAAATTTTGTGACCAGGGTGCCGCACATTTATGCGGTGGGCGACGTGATCGGGTTTCCCAGTCTGGCGTCGGTTTCCATGGAACAGGGCCGGATCGCGGCGGCCAATGCGTGCGGGATTGCGGCGCATTCGAATCCGGCGACTTATCCTTACGGGATCTACACCATTCCGGAAATTTCGTTCATCGGCAAGACCGAGGAGCAGTTGACGGACGAGGATGTTCCTTACGAAGTGGGAGTCGCTTATTACCGGGAAATCGCGCGCGGACAGATTCGCGGGGACACCACGGGGCGGTTGAAAATCATTTTCCATCGCGAAACACGAGAGTTGTTGGGGATTCATATCATCGGCGAAGGGGCCAGCGAACTGGTGCACATCGGGCAGGCGGTGCTTACCTTGAAGGGCAAGATCGATTATTTCGTCGATACGGTGTTCAATTATCCGACGCTGGCGGAGTGTTATAAAGCGGCGGCGTTCAACGGGATTAATAAGCTGGCGAGGTTTTAAGGAAATATGCCACGAAGCATTGGGGTTGTCGTCAGCGAGCACATCGCGTGGGGAATTGTCGATGGCGATTCCGTGGTGGGCGACATCGTCTCCTATCCGGCGCAGGGCAGCGGAGCCGATCTGCTGAACGCGATGCCTACCGATGAACTGGTGGGAAGAATCGCTAATGAGGTGAAGGCACTGGCCGAAGGAGAGCCGATCGCGGCGCTGGGCCTGGCATTTCCTGGAATCGTGCGCAATGGATCGATCGAGGAGTCTCCGAATCTGCATCAGTTGAAGGGTGTGCCGATGGCACAGGTGATGTGCAACGCGCTGGCGGAGCGGAAAATCGACTGCGCGAAGGTGGGCGTATCGAACGACGCGGACGTGGTGGCGGCAGGGATCGCGGCGAAACACGGGAAGCTGGATCAACTGGTGCGGGTGTGGACGCTCGGCAATGGGATCGGATTCGGGAGATATCCGGTGGCGGACGGCGTGTGGGAGGGCGGACATATCGTGGTGACCCTGGATCCCAATGAAAAATTTTGCGGCTGCGGAGGGCTGGGACATCTGGAAGGAATCATGGGGCATCGGGCGATGCGGCTGCGCTTCCTGGACATGGAGCCGGAGGAGGTTTTCGCGCTGGCGAAGACGGCGGAAGATCCGCGGTGCGTGGAGTTCGCTCTATTGTGGCATCGAGCATTGGCGGCGGCGACGGCGTCGAGCATCCATATGAGCGGTCCGGGGAAGTTTTATATTTCGGGGCTGAATGCGCGGTTCGTCAACGTCGGGATTCTGAACCGGTGCGTGCAGGAGATGGTGAAGATGAGTTCGCTGCAAGGGTACGTGTTCGAGATTGTGCCGAAGAGCGACGATGTGGCGCTGGTGGGAGCGGTGGTGAACGCGCTGAGGGGTTAGAAGAGACGTCGACACGATTGTCGACGCGGCACGCCTGGAGGCGCGCGCTACAGTGCGGCGACCTGGATCGCTTTTTCTTCGGACTTTTCTTTTGCGATTGGATTGCGCAGAGGGCGGCCATAGCCGGTCCAGGAAATGATCATTTCATCGCCGTCTTCAAGCGTGATCCCTTCGCCGAAGCTGAAGGCGCCGGCTCCTAGAAAATGGACGTGGGCGTCGCCGGGGCGGCGATGGGGGTCGTATTTGAAATGGTGATGCTCGATGTTCGCGAGCGAATGGCACATGCATTGGTCGCCGGTGGAGATTTCCCTGGTCCAGAGAATCGCACCGCCGCGCTCGATGGTTACGGTGCCGGTAACCAGCGAAAAGTCGGGGTTGAGGATCAGCTCCGGACCGATCGCGCAGGGCCGGAGTTTGGAATGCGCCAGGTATAAATAGTTTTGTTTTTCGATTTGATGATCTGAGAACTCATTGGCTGGGGTCATGCCCACGCGGCGCGGTGTGCCGTGGTGGTCGATGACGTAAATGGAGGCGAGCTCCGGCTCTTCACCGCCGTCCGCGGCGAAATTCGGGATGGTCAGCGCCGCGCCGTGTCCGCGGAGAATAGAACAGTTTCCTTTATAGAACCACTCGGGAGCGGCGCCGCTTTTCCCCGACGCGGGACGGCCTTGCTCGACACCGAGCTGGTACATTCGCATGCTGTCGGTAATGGACGCGGCGGCATGCATCGCGTCGCGATTGGCGGCGCTCGCGAGATGCGTTAGGCCGGTGCCGGAAACCAGGCAGCGGCCGGGTTCTTCGGGATGATCGAAGGAAGGAAGAAAGCTCCAGCCGGAGGTGAGGGAGTATACTTCGTCGTAATTGAGCGAGAGGTCGGAGAGATCGCTCAGGATCAGTTCTTCAAGTCCCCGGCCGGTCTCGATGGCTGCGAGCGCGAAGGCGTAAATAGAGCGATGCGTTCCAAGCAGGTGCAGCGTGGAATTGTCGACCAGCGCGACGCGGCGGCCGAAGGATGGATTTGCGATTTGTACCAGCCGCGTCATCAGAAGTCAATTCCCGCGAGAATTTCGGAGGGTTTGCGATCAAATGCTTTCGCGATTGCGAGAAAACTTTCCATGCTGGGCATATTAGTGCCGCGCTCGATCGCGCTGATCTGAGACACACTTAACTTCGTCTGTTGCGCCAGATCCTTTAGGGACCAGTCGCGCTCCACCCGCAACATTTTGATGCTGTGGCCCAGGCGCTCGCGCAGACGGTCCTGGGGGGAGCGGCCGAGACCGAAGGCTTCGGAGGCGTTTTTCAGCACCTGGCGGAGCTGAACGAGGGTGAAGGGCTTGGCCAGGTAATCGAACACCTTCAGCTTGAAAGTCGCGCGCATGTCTTCAAGCGAGGGATGGCCGGTGATGATGATGACGCACAAGCCGGGCCAGCGAGTCAGCAGCTGTTCGAGCACGCGGTCGCCGCCGACGTCGCCCATTTTCATGTCTAACAATACGATTTCCGGCAATTGCTCCTCGCAGGCGGCGAAAAATTCTTGCGGGTGGGCGAAGGCGCGCACAGTGAAGCCGCCCTCGTCTTTGAGCAGATCTTCGAGGTAATTTCGAAAATCAACATCGTCGTCAAGTACGGCGATATCGGCCACGCAATTATGGTAGCTCAGGCGGTTGCTTTCGTGGTCTGGATCGAAGCGGACCGCTCCCGGTGGTCGCGGCTCTTTAGCGCCGTTCCAATCTACTAGAGCTCGCGGCCTTTCCATTCGAGCTCGCGTCCGGTAATAGCGGCGAGCATTCCATTCGCTACGACGAAGAACATGGCGTAAATCCCCAGAGGAGCCAGCAGCGCACGCAAAGGGTTCCGATACCATACGCCGAGCACGGCCGATGGGAGCAGCCCGAAGGCGATCAGAGCGATCCATTGTTCATCGAGCGCCAGCCAGATCATGACCGGCAGCCACAGCGCGGCCACGAAGGAAGCCGTGAAAATCGCGCTGCCGACCCAGGGGCGGATCATGACAAACCGGTAGGCGTTGCGCTCAAATCCTCTCCACAGGCCGTCGGGATGAAAACGAACGTGCCCCAGCTTGGTCCTGGCGACGGCGAAGTTCAGGCGATGCCGGTTCGCGAGCTGGGCGAGCTTGACGTCATCGATCATGCTGGTGATTACGGCCGAATGCCCGCCGACAAAGTCGTAGGCGTCGCGCCGCACGAGAATACACTGGCCGTTCACCACTTCCATAGCCGCGCCGCGAGGCGTCACGCCCACGAAATACAACGCCACGGCACACGGCACCAGCACACTTTCTGAAAACGTTTCGAACTCCGGCTCCAGGTAAAGTGAAAGGAAGGAAAGCTGGTTCGCCTCGGCGCACGCCACGGCGGAATCCAGAAATCCTTCTTCGAACCAGGTATCGGCGTCGGCAAACAACACCCAGCGGGAGCGCAGAACGCGAGCTCCGGCGGCGCAGGCGTTGGATTTGCCGAACGATTGCGGTCCCAACTCCGGCGCCGGCAGGACGCCCGCGCCCGCCTGGCGAGCCGCCTCCGCTGTACCGTCTTCGGAGTGATCGTCGACCACGATCACGGTGTCCGCGGGCAGGCTTTTTACCACGCGCGCGACGATCGCTTCCTCGTTCCGCGCCGGCACGACGACCATGCAATCGGGCGCCAATGCCGGCGACGATTTGGCTGCCGCCAGCTTCGGGATTCCCAAGAAATTCAGGCGGGATTTCACGAAAATTGCAATGAAGAGGACAGAAACTCCCAGCGCGACCCATAGGCTGATGCCCTGGTCCAGCTCGCTAAGCACTCATGACCCTCCACAGGCTGCGGGTGATCGGTCCGGCCATGGAGCGGGCCGTGATCCAGGCGCGCTCCACCGCCGGAACGGCTGGACGGCGATGAAATACGTCGAAATCCGAAGCTTCGATGTGACGCAGCGTCTTGCGATAAATATCGAAGGCGGTCTTCATGGCGAAACGTCCGCGCGTGTCCAGCAAGGCGAGGCCTGGCTCGGCTTTTAGATAATGCTCGCGCGCGCGCCCGGCCTGGAATTGCATCAGTTTCCGGAAGGCGTCGTTCCGCAGGTGGGCAGTGAGATCAGCTTCCGAATAACCGAACTCGTCCATTTCTTCGTGGGGCAGATAAACACGGCCGCGAGCCAGTTGTTCGCCCACGTCCCTTAGGATCGCGGTTAACTCGATCGCGAGTCCGAGGTCCGCCATGTAATCCAGGGCAGGACCACGGAAACCTACCACGTGGGTCATCATTAAGGCCACGGTACCGGTCACGCGATGGGCGTGATTGCGAAGCTGTGAAAAACTGGTATAGCGCACCTGGTCGATATCCACGCGCACGCCCTCGATCATTTGAAGAGGCAGCTCGTGCGGAATCGCCCGGTTGTCGACGGTATCGAAGAAAATATCCAGCACTGGATGGCGGGCCAATTCTCCCCGCAGCCCGGCCGCCGTCATCCAGGCCCATGCGTCCAGATCGGACCGCGCCTGTTCCGGACTTTCGGCCTGACTGGCCAGCCTGCGAGTGTAGTAACAGAACCAATAAACGGCGTGCGCGGCCCGGCGCAAGTCGATGGGGAAAAAGCGGGTGGCGAAGGAAAATCCGTAAGACCCGTTTCGCGCCACCTGGGCCGCCTGAGCGTAGAGGGCGTCAAGTGAAGTGGCGATCCTGGACGGGCGCGGAGGCATGCTAAATGGTATCGAGGGAATGATATCACGCGGAGGGAGAAATCGACGAGCACGATTCTTCCTCCACCATCCGGCAAACCCAGCTTCGCACTGATAGCGCGGGGAAATTGCGCTCTATAAAGTCCTGTGGAGTACGGCCCAGTTTTCCGAGCCTGAGTGTCGCTCCGCCACCACATTCCAATGGAGCGGCTTTGCATTGGCGACGAATTCCCGGGCCATGGGATCGGAGAGAATCAACTCATCTTGGGAATAACCCTGCGCACGCTATTAACTCTTTGCGGTTTCTTTTCTTGGAAGGGCCGGGCATGTATTGAGAATACAAACCCACTCCATCCTCAGAGGATGGATCGGGGTCCCTTATGCCGGCACCGTAGGCGTCTTCGTTTTCGGAATTCGATCGAGCGTTTCTTTCGTAATCTGCAAGTGCTCGATCACCAGCCCCGGAGGCGTGTGCGTCACCCATTCCGATAGCGACAAATCCTGAAATTGGCTCGCTTTGAACATCTCAAGAAACACCAGGTCGGTATCGCCGGTATTTTCGATATAGTGGCCGAAAGTCTTCGGCACGTAGCCCACGTCGCCGGCGTTAAAGTCCGCGGTGCGCGCTTTGCCGCCGTTGAAAAACACCGTCATTCGGCCCTTGCCCTTGATGAAATATTGCCATTCGTCCGCGTTCTGATGCCAGTGCAACTCCCGCAATCCGCCCGGATGGACGATCACGTGGGCCGCGGCGATGGTCGTCGACACCGGGAAATTCCGCGAGTCGATAATTCGCACCTCGCCGGATTTTGTCTTATAAGTCGGAATCATGGAGTGCAGCGCGAAATCGAAAGCTATCGGCGACGGACCCTTCGCTCCCGCGGCGGCGCGTTGATCGTCCGCCAGTGATCCCGGAACCGGAGCTTGAAAAATGTAGCGCCCATCTTGCGGAGCCTTATACACGCCGTCGAGCGCTGCTTCGGGCACGCCCCAGTTTTTAGCCAACACCTCGCGAGGCGTATGCCGCGCCCAATCGGAAATCAATGTGGTGTTCCCCTCTGAGAATTTTCCGTCGTCGAATACCAGCAGAAATTCGCAGCCCTCCGGCTCCAACCCCTGGATCGAATGCGGAATCCCGGTAGGGAAAAACCACAAATCGTCCACGCCGACATCCTTTACGAAACTTCTTCCATCGTTATCGATCGCGGTGATGCGAGCCTTGCCGGTGAGCATCAGAGCCCACTCCGCGGCATTGTGCCAGTGCAGTTCCCGGATGCCGCCGGCGGTAAGTCGCATGTTCACGCCGGCGATATCCTTCGAAATTGGAAAATCCTCGACCGTAACCTGCCGCGACCATCCGCCTTCTTGTACTCTTCGATGCGCCGCGGAAAAGGAGTTCCAGAACGTTTGCACTTCGCCATGATCCGTCGCCGGCGGCAGAAACGCGTTGGGGTTCACGTCGCGAATTGCCGTATTTTCCGGACCCGGATTGGTAGCGCTGGAACCGCGTTCCGCCTCCCGGATCTTCTGAATATCCTGTGCGTTCGCGGTAAGAGCCGCCACCAGCGCTGCGGCTCCGGCTCCCAGTAAATCCCGCCGGTCCGGCCTTTCGGAGTCTTTGCTCATGCTTACGATGTGACTCCAATGGCCTCGGGCGCGTTTCGCGGAGCCGCGTGGAGCCGGGCGAATTCCCCGCCTATGTAGAAAATCTGCGCCGCCACGTACACCCACATCAGGAAAACCACTACCGACGCCGCCGCTCCATAACCCGATCCGACGGATCCGTGCGCCAGATACAGATCCAGGGGAATGCGTGCCAGACTAAATGCCGCGGCAGTAATCGATCCTCCGAACCACGCGCTTTTCCACTGGATCGGCTGCACCGGAACGTAGCGGAAAATCAGAGTAAAAACAAGGCCGGTCACGATGAAAGAGACCACGAAAGTGCCCATCGGGACAAACAGCGACGAAAGTTGGAACCGCTTGGCCAGGAAAGGCTCTACAGCCTTAATCGCTATACCTGCCGCCAAACAGGCGAGCAACAATATGCCCAGCGCGCTAGTCATTGCGAACGCGAACAGACGGTCTTTCAGGAACCCCGTGAACCCGGTCGATGGTTCCGGCAGTCCCCAGATATAATTCAGCGCGGACCGCAATTCGACGAATGCCCCGGACGCTCCGAAGAGTAAAAGAAGAAACGCGGTAATGCCCGAAACCAGCGTCGAATGCGATTGCTTCGCTCCCGAAATGACGCTGCCAATCAGTACCGTCGCCTCCGAGCCGACGATTTCCTGGAGGTCGCGCACCGTGTCCTCATGCGTGATCTTTTCCCCAAACAGAACCGCCGACGCGCCTACCATCAGAATCAGAAACGGAGCCAGCGAAAGGACGGCGTAAAACGCCAGCGCCGCCGCCAGCCGTGGAATCGAATGAACATCCCACATCGTAAAGGTTTCCTTCAAAATTGAGACAAAGCTGCGCTGGTTCACGAGGATTGGAGCCACCGTCACCGCCGATCATTTCGATTGCCGTGAAACGCACCGTGCGATTTCCGGATCTGAAGGGTGTTGCGGATGGTTTCTTGTGCTCCATGAAGGTGCGTTTTTTATCGACTTGGATCTCTTTCATGGCGATTCAGAGCGTTTGCCCGCAGTCCCGTCCACCTGGTGACCTTTTCGAAGGGAAGAAGGTGGTTTCAATTCGCTACGATCCCGCCGTCCAACCTCTTTCCACCGCCGACCTCGACCGCGTGCAGAAAGTATCCGCCGGATCCCCGTACTCCAGCGCCTCAGTCGCCGAAACCATCGACAGCATGTTTAAGACCGGCGTGTATTCCGATATCCGGGTCGATGCCGAGCCAGCCGCGAACGGCGTTGCGATCACCTATATCACCACGCCCACTCTGTTCGTCGGCCACGTTGGCGTGAAGGGCAAACTGAGCACACCGCCTAATAAAAGCTCCCTGCTCAGCACCGCCGGCTTTTCTTTGGGAGACACCTTCGATGAAGCGGCGCTGCCGGAAGCGGACCAGAAACTTAAGGACCTTTTTGTCAAGAACGGCTTCTACGACGCCGATGTCCATGTGAATAAGGAGACGGATCCGAAGTCGAATCTGGTGTCCATCA
The DNA here is from genome assembly GCA_963698105.1 of Bryobacterales bacterium. Lineage (GTDB taxonomy): Bacteria > Acidobacteriota > Terriglobia > Bryobacterales > Bryobacteraceae > Palsa-187. The sequence continues at coordinate 71,762 of CAVOPN010000008.1, read as the reverse complement.
ACATCCAGGTAAAGACCGGCAAACGCGCCCGCTTCGAGATGCCGGACCTTCGCGGCGAGCTCAAGCTTCCGGAGTCGACGATCGTGCGCGCCACGGGTTGGCGCGTGATTCTGATCCGCCGATGGAAGCACGTTACGCAGGCTCTGACCGATACCGGAGTCACCGGCGTCAAGAAAAGATATCAGAAAAAGGACCGTCTTTCGGCTACCGTCGACCTGGAAACAATCGAACGCGATCCCGAAAATGGACGCGCCAAGGCCACGCTCGCCATCGCTGCGGGTCCGAAAATCGAACTTAAGGCCGTGGACGCAAAGATTCGAAAAGGCCGCCTCAAGCGGTACGTGCCCATCTATGAGGAAGGCGGCACCGATAATGATCTTCTCGTCGAAGGCGCCCGCAATCTTCGCGATTATTTTGAAAACAGCGGCTATCCCGACGTCGAAGTGACTTTTCGCAAATCGCCTGTTGAGAACGATACCCAGACGATCGAATACATCATCGCGCGCGGCACCCGCAAAAAACTGGTCCGCGTGGGAATTGAAGGCAATTCCTTTTTCAGTACTTCGGTCTTGCGCGAACGAATTTTCCTGATGCCCGTTTCGCTGCGCTTCTGGCATGGCCGCTACAGCGAAGGATTTCGGAAGCGCGATGAAGAAGCCATATCGAGTCTGTATCGGGCCAATGGTTTTCGCGACGTCTCCGTGACCTCCGCGATTGAGGGAGATTACCAGGGCAAGGAAAATCGCATCGCCGTTCTGTATCGCGTCAAGGAAGGCGCCATGTGGGTGGTCGGAACCTTCCGTATCGAAGGACTCGATCCGGAGGAGCAGAAGCCGCTGCTGCCCCAACTTGCGTCGAGCACGGGAGAGCCGTTCGCCTATCTGAACGTGGACGCCGATCGCAACCTGGTGCTTCGGAGTCTCTACCGGCGCGGTTATCCGAACGCGACCTTTCAATACCAGGCAGTCAATTCCGCGGAGCCTCATCATGTGGATCTCACCTACACGATCGTGAAAGGCCGCCAGGAATTCATCCGCGGCGTTCAGGTTCTGGGGGTTACGCGCACCCGCCAAAACCTGGTCGACAAAGCGATTCAATTCCACGCCGGTGACCCTCTTTCGCAGATCGCGGTGAATTCCACACAGCAGAGACTGGACGACCTGGGCGTGTTCGCGCGCGTCGACAGCGTCATCCTCGATCAAAAAGGCGAGGCCCGCGACAAGTATGTTATTTACGATGTGGAAGAGGCCCATCGCTATACCATGCGCTTGGGCGTCGGCGCCGAAATAGCGCAGATCGGTCCCGCCTCCACTAACCTCAGCGCGCCGGTGGGAGGAACCGGCTTCAGCCCACGCTTCCTGCTGAACGTCAGCCGGATCGATTTTCTGGGACTGGATCACACCATCAATTTCGATGGCCGGATTTCCAACCTCGAACAGCGCGCCGCTATTACCTACACCATTCCCGGCTTCCTCAATTCGAAAAAGCGAACGCTCACTTTCTCGACCCTGTACGATTATGCTTCCGACGTTCGGACGTTCACTTCCAAGCGCGAAGAGGCATCGATCCAGCTTTCGCAGAAGTTATCGAAGCCCACCACCATTTCCTTCCGCTACGCGTATCGGCGCGTCAGTGTCGCCGACATCGCCATTCCAGATTTGTTGATTCCTCAGCTGGCGCAGCCCGTTCGCATCGGAATTATCTCCGGTAATCTGGTTCAGGATCGCCGCGATAATCCGGCGGATGCGCATCACGGCATCTACAATACTCTCGACGTCGGCGTGGCTTCGAGCTTCCTCGGCTCGCAGAGAACTTTCGGCAGGGCGCTGGGGCGCAACGCTACTTATTATGAGCTTCCCAACAAATGGGTGATCGCGCGCCAGCTCACCTTCGGCATCATTCAACCATTCAAGCTCCCGTCGAACCTCAGCGCCACCGATGCCATCCCATTGCCGGAGCGGTTCTTCGGCGGAGGAAATTTAACCATGCGCGGCTTCGGCGAAAATCAGGCGGGGCCGCGCGACATCGGTACGCCCGCCGGGGCCGACGCCCCCGCCACCCAGCCCACCGGATTCCCTCTGGGTGGAAACGCGCTTTTTTTTCACAGCACCGAACTTCGCTTCCCCCTCCTCGGCGACAACATCGGAGGAGTCTTTTTCCATGACATGGGAAACATCTATAGCAACATCGGTTCCATGTCCCTTCGCTTCACGCAAAAAAACGATCAGGATTTTAACTATGCTGTTCAGGCCGTGGGATTCGGAATCCGTTACAAGACCCCCATCGGACCCGTGCGCGCCGACTTCGCCTACAGCATCAATCCCCCGCGCTTCATCGGCTTCTCCGGCACCATCGATCAACTGCTGACCTGCAATCCGAATTTGCCGGCCAGCCAGCTTCCCAGCTATTGCACGCCCGTGGAACAACGCCTCAGTCATTTCCAATTCTTCTTTTCGATTGGACAAACGTTCTGATGCTGGGCCGATCCATCGCCGCCCTTATTTTGTTCAGCTCACTTGCCCCTGCGGTGATCGTCGACCGCATTGCCATCGTCGCCGACAACAAAATTATCAAGGATAGCGACATTTCGAGCGACCTCAAACTCACGGCTTTCCTGAATCAGGAGCCGCTTTCCTTCACCACGACGGCTCGAAAAAAGGCCGCCAACCGCCTTCTGGAGCAGGGTTTCATTCGCGATGAGATGGAAGCAGGCAACTATTCGCAAGCCTCGGTGGAGGAGATGCAGCAGACTTTGAATGGCCTGATTAAGTCGCGCTATCGCACCCCGGCAGCGTTTAAGAACGCGCTGGCAACCTACGGGATCTCTGAAGACGATCTCACGGCGCGGCTGCTCTGGCAATTGACTGTGCTCCGCTTCATCGATGCGCGCTTTCGCTCCTCCGCCAACGTCACCGATCAGGAGATCCGTCAATATTACGACGCGCACCAACAGCAATTTCCAGCGGGCCTGGACACGTCCCGCGAAAAAATCGAAGACACCCTGGCGGGCGAGCGCACCAACCAGGCGTTCTACGACTGGCTGGACCGGCGCCGCAAGAAAACCAGCATCCGCTATCTGGAGGACAATCTCAAATGAGCCGCCGGCGCAAAATCCTGGCGTGGATCGCAGGATCCTTCTCGTTGCTCATCGTACTGGTTCTCGTAGCCGGAATCGCCGTCATCCGCACCGCCTGGTTCGCTAACTACGTCCGCGGAAAAATAATTTCCATCACTGAGGAATCTACCGGAGGCCGCGCCGAACTCGCCACCTTCGCCTTCGATTGGCGGCATCTCCACGCCCGTGCCACCGGATTCGTCCTTCATGGAACCGAACCCTCCACAGCCGCCCCCCTGTTGCGAATCGACGTCGTCGACCTCCGCCTCAAGCTCCTGCCGTCTTTCAAAAAAACCGTGGACCTCGAATATCTCGGCCTGGAAAAACCAGCCGCGAACGTCATCGTCTTCCCCGACGGCACCACCAACGTTCCGCAGCCCAAGGTCCCTTCGAAATCCAACAAGTCCGCTCTCGAAACCATTGTCGATCTCGCCATCCGCCGCTTCGACCTCAATCAAGGCTCCGTAATGTTCGCCGACCAGAAAATTCCGCTCGCCGCCCACGGCCGCGACTTGCGCGCGCAGCTTCTCTTCAACACCGTCAGCTCCACATATAAAGGAGACGTCAGTTTCGCCACCGTTCAGCTCTTTCAACCCGGCCGTCCGCCAATCGAAGCCTCTGTCAAGCTCCCAGTCTCGATCGCCAAGGATCGCGTCGACCTGAACAACGCAACCATCTCGACCGCCGCATCCTCGCTCACCATTACCGGCTCGCTAGCGAACCTTCAACACCCGGTCGTCGAAGCCCACGCCGTGGCCCATGTTTCGCTGGCTGAAATTCATCGGGCCACCGGCATAGCGCCCGGCGCGTGCCAGAAAGGGCGCCCCTGTTTCGCCGACGCCGATATCCAGGCGCATGTCGATGAACAGAAATTCGCGCTCTCGAAGGCCGCCGTCACCATGGGCGCATCCCGCCTGAATGCCTCCGGAGATCGCCAATCCGTTTACCTTGAAGCCAGCCTCGCGATGAAGGAAATCGGCGCCGTTTTCGATTTCCCCGGTGACTCCATAGGCGACGTCCAACTCGAAGGCCGCGTCAAATCCGAACCCGACCGCATCGACGTTCAAGCCATGCACATCGAAGCCCTGGGCGGTCACGGCACCGTCGATGGCTCTATCGCCAACTATAAAACCTTCCAGCTTAAAGGCACCATCGGAGGCTTCCAGCTCGCCGATCTTGAACGCCGCTTCCTCTCAAAGCCGGGATACGATGGAGCCCTCGCCGCAGCCGTCGACGCATCGGGCGATCTGTCCGCGCCGGGAACTTCGGGCATCCGCGCGCGCGCCAATATCTACATCGTCCCAGCCGCGCACGGCGTCCCTCTCAAAGGCCGCATCGATGCCGATTTCGACGGCGCGACTAAGAACATAAAAATCGCGCGCGCGTCTATCGCCCTCCCGCACTCGCTGCTGACGTTGAACGGAACTCTCGGCATCCGCCTGAACGCCGACTTCTCCTCCACCGACACCGCCGACCTCTATCCCGGCATCGTCATGGCCATGAAATCTCCTCCGCCCCAGACGCCTCTTACGTTGTCCGGCGGAAAGCTTCAGCTCCACGCCCGCGCCGACGGCCCTCTCGCTTCTCCCTCGATCGCCGCCCAGCTAACCGCCGACCGTTTCATCTACGAAAAACGCGCCTTCGATCATCTCAACGCCGACGTCGCCGCCTCGGCTAAAGGAGCCTCCGTCTCGAACGGATCTCTCACCAGAGGAACTCTCGTCGCCAGCTTTTCCGGATCGGTCGGCCTCCGCAACTGGACGCTCTCGAACGATCAGCCTCTCCAAGCGTCCGCCCGGCTCCACAACGCCGAACTTCCCGATCTGCTCGCCCTGGCCGGTGAATCGGCCATCCCCGCCACCGGCAAACTCGAAGCGTCCGTCGACGCTTCGGGAACCGTCGGCAACCCTCTCGGAAATATTTCCGCTACCGCGAAAGACGGAAGCGTCTACGGCGAGACCTACCAGACTCTCGACCTCCAGGCCTCTATGACCGACCGCCTGATCCGCCTCACCCGCGCAGATTGGATCGGCCCCGCCGGAGCGATTCAGGCCACAGGAACTTACACCCATTCTCGCGATACCCTGCTCGCCGGCGACGTTCAGTTGCACGCCGCCAGCAATCAGGTGCGCCTCAACGCCGTCACGAATCTCACCAAACCACACGCCGGCCTCGACGGAACCATGCAACTGAATCTCGACGCCGCCGGCAGCGTCCATCCGGTAAAAGATCAGACCCAATTTCTTCTCACGAACCTTCGCGGAGACATCCGCGCCGACAATATCCACGATGAGAAAAAGAATTTTGGCAATCTGTCCGCGCACGCCGATACCAGCGGCTCAAACGTCATCTTCCGCGCGGATTCCAACCTCTCCGGTTCCTCGATTCATCTTACCGGCCAAACCGCGCTAGCCAGGGATTACCCCACCTCCGCCGATTTATCGGTTCAAAATCTCGTCATCGAAAATCTGCCCGTCGACCTGCCCATCCCCGCGAAAGGAACCGTAGGGATCACCGCCCACGCGCAAGGCACACTGGAAAATCCCACCGCCACCGCGCAACTAACCCTCCTTAAAGGATCGCTTGACGATGAGCCCATCGACAAGCTTCAAGCCTCCGCTCGCTACACCCCACAGCTCGTAGAAATCCCGTCTCTCGAAATCACCGCGCCCGCCGGCACCGCGACCTTGAACGGCTCCTTCGCTCATCCCTCCAACGAGTTCACTTCCGGGACCATGCAGGTTCACGTCGCAAGCGGCGATCTGCGCCTCGATCGTATCCACACGCTCCAAACCGCAAGACCCGGTTTCACAGGCGCGCTCAAACTCACCGCCGATCTCGCCGGAGATTTGAAGACCATCAAAGGAGAGCGCGAAATCACGCCTTCGCGCGTCGACGCCACCGCCTCCGTCACCGGCCTCAACTATAACGGCCACCCCGCCGGAGCGGCCAAACTGACCGCGAAGACCACCGGAGGCGCAGTTACCTTCGCGCTCGATTCCGATATCGCCCACGCCTCGATCCACGCCCAAGGCGACATGAAGCTCACCGCGGACTATCCCGTAACCGCCCAATTATCCGCCCATGAAATCCGCTATTCGAATCTCAAGCCCTTCCTCAACGTCGAATCGATCACCCAGGACTTCGACGCTGTAGCGGACCTCGACGGCACCATCTCCGGCTCCGCGAAAAATCCCGACCAGCTCAAGGGCGACTTGAAAATTTCCCGCCTCGAAGCCAGCGCGCGTCCCCGCGGACACTCCGCGCAATCCGTTTCACTCGCCTTACATAATGAAGGTCCCATCGAAGCCCAGCTCGATCGATCCGTGCTCACCATCCGTTCCGCGCACGTCACCGGCGCCCGCGGCACCGATATCGCTGTAACCGGCACCGTCGGCTTCGCCGGCAAAACCCCTCTCAACCTGACCGTCAAAGCCAATGCCGATCTCGGCCTTCTCCAGGACATCGATCGCGACTTCTACTCCTCCGGCGCAGTCTCTCTCGACGCGTCCCTGCGCGGATCGTTCTCCGCCCCGCAAGCCACTGGGTCCGTGCAACTCAAGAATGCTTCCGTCAACATGGCCGGCTTCTCCAACGGAATTTCAAACGCGAACGGCACCATCGTTCTGAATGGCTCGAACGCGACGATTCGCAATCTCACCGGCGAATCCGGTGGAGGCAAAATCACCGTCACCGGTTTCGCCGCCTTCGCAAGCAATCCTATGCGGTACTCGCTGCGCGTGAACGCGAATCGGGTCCGCACCCGCCAGCAGGGTGTAAGCATCGTCAACAACGCCGCGCTCACGCTCAGCGGAACTACAGAACAAGGCGTGATCTCCGGAACCGTGACCGTGGTCAGTGTGGGCATCAATCCGCAAAGCGACCTGGGTTCGATCCTCACTGCGACCGCCGCCGACCAGGCCGCAAGCGAACAAGTCTCCCCTTTCTCTCTAATACCCGCCTCGACGTGCGCATCCGCACCGCGCCCGATGTGCGTTTCCAATCCACCATGGCGCAGGAGCTGCAAGCCGAAGCGGACCTGAATCTGGTTGGCACCCTCAGCAATCCCGGCATGACCGGCCGCATGCTGGTCACCGAAGGCGATCTCATCTTCTTCGGCAACGAATACACCGTAAACCGCGGCGTCATCGCCTTCTACAATCCCTTGAAAATCGACCCGCAGCTTAACGTAAGCCTGGAAACAACGGTGAAAAGCGTCGACGTGGTTCTCACCGTCACCGGACCGATCGATAATCTGAAACTCTCCTACCGCTCCGATCCGCCTCTGCAATTCGATGAAGTTGTCAGCCTGCTGGCTACCGGCCGCCGCCCTTCCTCTGACCCGACAATCGTGGCCAATGAAGCGCCTCCGCCCCAGCAATCGGTAGGTGAGTTGGGTGAAACGGCGATCGTCGGCCAAGCCATCGCCACGCCCGTGTCCAGCCGCCTGGAGCGCGTCTTCGGAGTTACCGAACTCAAAATCGATCCCACCTTTTCGAGTGGCTCCGCGCTTCCGACCGCAGCCTTGACAGTACAGCAAAGAGTCGCCAACAACGTGACCTTTACTTATACTCAGGATTATTCGCAATCCAATTCTGTGCTGGTCCGTGTCGAATGGACCCTGAGCCGCCGTTTCAGCGCCGTAGCCACGCGCGACATAAATGGAATCTTCGGCGTAGACTTCTTCTACAAACGCCAGTTCCGGTAGCATCGACTATGCTCAACTGGCTCGTAATTGGCGTTGGCGACATCGCGACACGGCGCGTCCTACCCGCAATCCTGGCCGAGCCTCGCAGCTCTCTTGCCGGAATCGTGACCAGAAATCCTCACAAAGCCGAACCCTACGGCGTATCGTGCTGGCCCAATCTCGAGACTGCGCTAGGCCAATCCGCAGCGCACGCCGTGTATGTGGCCACGCCAGTCGCCCTCCACGCTCCGCAATCGATTCTGTCGCTGCGCGCCGCCCGCCACGTGCTGTGCGAAAAACCCATGGCCATGAATTATCCCCAAGCCTGTTCCATGGAGCAGGCCGCGCGCGCATCCGGTCGCATTCTCGGCATCGCCTACTATCGCCGTCTCAATCCGAAAGTGAATCGCGCGAAAGAAGTGCTCGCCGCCGGTGCCATCGGCCGCCCGGTCTTCGCTGAAGCGACTTCCCACGACTGGTTCGATCTTTTCGATAGCCCTCGCGCGTGGCTCGCCGACCCGAAACTCTCGGGCGGAGGTCCTCTGTTTGACGTCGCCTCCCATCGCATCGACCTGATGAACTACCTCTTTGGCAACCCCGTCCGCGCCACCGGATTTCTATCCACGCTAGTCCAACCGGTCGCCGTTGAGGACAACGCGTCCGTCCTGATCGATTATGAAAACGGTGTGCGAGGCTTCGTAGACGTTCGCTGGCACTCCCGAATCGCTCGCGACGAATTTAGGATTCGCGGCACCGATGGCGAGATCGATCTATCTCCGCTCAACGGAGATTCGCTGATATTCCCCGGCGGCCGCGAATTTATTCCGCCCGTCGAAAATCCGCATTATCCCTGCATTCACAATTTCGTAGAAGCGGTTCTGGATGGCGCGCCCTTGCGCTCCTCCGCGCACTCGGCGCTAGCCACCGATTGGGTGACCGGAGAGGTACTGAAGAAGTGATTGGTGGGCTCGACAGAACTCGAATCTGTGACCTCCTGCGTGTCAAGGAGGATAATCGACTCCAAGGTCTCCACCGTTTTTTGCCAATTCCTAACATTTACAATAACCTGGGGAATCTGCTCTTCGCTCGACAGTAACCCAGGCATTCTCAATGATAGGCGTTCGGACACAGTTTTGACACAGCAGAAAAGGCAGGCGTCCCGTGATCGCGAGGACTTCGCTGTGGCGCGATCACCAATCGGCTGTCTGGTTGATCCACATTCCAACTTCAGTGCAGGTTGGTTTGCGGCCTCGCCCACCTCGAGGCGCCCCTGCCGGTGCTGCACACATTCATACCTTCTCTGGCTAGTCCGCAGGAAGCCGCCAAATCGGACTCGGCTGCCAGCGTCGCCTCTTGATGTCTCCAATTTGCTGTGAATCGAGTTTCGAATCTATCCCCGGGGAGCCACTCAGTGTTATTCGAACTCTCTCTCCCCCTATTTCACGCCAGTTTCGGGCCTCACCGCCGTTTCGCCTGAAATGGCGAGTTCCCGCTCGATTTGAGTGTCTCCGGTTCCGAGTTCGAAGCAGCGTCGGATTGTCAGGTTCATCGGCACGGGGTGGAATTGGCTGAGGTCTCGAATACCGTCGTCAGGCCTCCCCGTTATTTCACAGGTCTCGCTTACACGGGGGTCAACCATAAGTCCTAGGACTACAGGTACTTAACGGCGTCGAGGAGCTTATAGCGAGAAGTGACTTATTCCCAAATTCACCGATAATTCGGGCAAACTTCCGATTAGCCGAACAGCTTATACGGAGATGCCTCCCATTTTTAAAACGACAGGCGGACTCCGAAGTTGTTGCCAAGGACGGCATCGTAACGCATTAGAAACATGGCAGTATTTCAGGTTCTGAAAAACGGCAACGGCAGCCTTCACCCACGGTATAAATGCGTCCGAAAGATGGAGAGTGAATTGCTCCATTCTGATTTCCTCAGAAAGGGGATCCATTAAGAGACTCATGAAGCTCCTTCGTTTATCCACTTTAGCCTTCGCAGTGATGTTAGGCGGCGGGGCCGCTTTCGCGGACGACTTGAACTTGGGAGGCAACTACGTACCGGTTTCGGTCGATGAAACCGGCGGTTCGACTCCCGGCCTGACAAATGTGGGTGGAGGCCCTATTACGATAAGTTACTTGGACGGAACTCAGTTGGCATATGTCTATTGCGTTGGATTTTTTACCGACGTGTATGTGCCGGACGATTATCCGGACACAATCGTAACGAACAACGGCTATGTGAACGGCGCGTATGTGAACAATGATGGAGCAATCGCCTGGTTGTTAGATACCTACGCTATGGATTCTCTGGGGAATACAATAAAGGAGCAAGCTCTACAGGCGGCCATCTGGACTGTCGAGTACAACGGCCTAGCTGGCAGCAACTTTGCACTGCCTATGATCACCGGAGATTCGACCCAAGGTTACTACACTCAATACACAGCGGACCTCACAGCGCTTGGCTGGAATGGTACCACAAGTCTGAAAACCGCCGCCGTGAGCACCATTGATTGGTTCTCCCCCGGTAACAGCAGCGGTACCATGTATCAGGGCTTGGTCGGACCTGACGGTCCGGTTCCGGAACCGACCAGCGTTTTGCTCTTCGCGACTGTACTACTTTCCGCACTTTGGTTGAACCGGAAGAAACCCGTCGGCCGTTAACCAAGCTGCTTTTCGTTCCGGTCCCGCTTTGTATGCTAGAAAAAATCAACCGTAAGGCGGTTGTATCCGCCCTGCTCGCGCTCGTATGCCTTTGCGTCAGCAATTGCGCCCGCTCCCCTCAGGCCAAGGAAGCGCGCTTCCTCAGCCGTGGCAAGGAGGCCATGGGCAGGAAGGACTACGGCCGCGCTTCGCTGGAATTTCAGAACGCAGTCCAAGTCATGCCGCAAGACGCCGAAGCCTATTACCAGTTCGGCGGAGCATATTTGGCGGCGGGCAACCCGCAACAGAGTGCTTACGCTTTGCTGAAGGCGACCGCGCTAAATCCGAAACATGTGGACGCACAATTGATGCTCTCCACGCTAATGGCAGCCAGCCCGGACCTCAGAGCGGTTGGCGAGGCGCAGAAGCGGCTGGGTGCCGCTCTAGACCTGGCGCCGAATAACCCCGATATTTTGGACGTCTTGGCGCTGACCCAGTTCAGGCTGGGAAAGCCGGAGGAAGCCGAAGAGGAGTTGGAGCAAGCCCTTGCGAAGCTCCCCGGCCACCTGCAGTCCTCTGTGAATCTGGCAAAGATCAAACTGGCGCGCAAGGATTTGGCGGGCGCGCTCGAAGTGCTGCAGAGCGCCGTCAAAGCGGACCCGCAATCGGCGCCCGCTGCTCTCGCGCTGGGCCGCTTGTACCTTTTTTCAGGCAGGCCACAGGAAGGTGAAACCGAAATACGCCGTTCTTTGCAGATCGAATCGAAGAATGGGCCCGCGCTGCTGACTCTAGCGGGAATGCTGTTCAATTCGGGGCGCTTGAATGAGGCCGAGCGCACCTATCGCGAAATCTCCACATTGCCGGACCAGAACTACAAACCGATGCATGCGGCCTTTCTCTTCCACACGGGCCAACGCCAGGCAGCAATCTCGGAATTCGAGGAGCTTGCCAGGCAAGCGCCCGATGATCGCGCGGCCCGCACCCGTCTGGTCGCCGCTTATTCCACTGCCGGAAAAACCGCCGACGCCGCGCGTGCTATCAACGCGGCCTTGCAAAAGAATCCTAAGGACACCGAAGCCCTGATGCAGAGAAGCCGGCTGGACACGGTCTCCGGGAAATACGCCGACGCGGAAAACGACTTGCGCCAAGTGCTGCATTTCCAGCCCGATTCCGCCGAGGCCCACTATTACTTCTCAAAAGTCCATCAAGCCAGCGGAGCCCGTATGAATCAGCGGCGGGAGCTCACAGAAGCCTTACGATTCAATCCCAACCTTCTGGCTGCGCGCGTCGAACTAGTGCAGTTACTGATCGCTTCAAAGGACTCCGGCGCAGCGCTGCAAGTTGCCAGCGACACACCGGAGGCGCAGCGCAAAACCATACCGGCGATCGCGGCGCGTAACTGGGCGCTGCTGGATGTAGGTGATAATACCGCGGCGCGACAGGGAATCGACGCAGGGCTGGCACGGGCGCGCGCGCCGGAACTGCTGTTGCAGGATGGAGTACTTAAGCTCACCGGAAAGGACCCCGCTGGCGCCCAGTTCTCGTTCGAGGAGGCTTTGAAACTCCTCCCGGACTCTGTCCCGGCCTGGCAATTTCTCGGTGGCGCATATGCGGCTCAGAAACAACCGCAGAAGGCCATTGAGCGTCTGCAGAAGGCAGCCCTAGAACGGCCCCAATCCAGCGGCCTGCAGTTGCTGCTTGGTGCCTGGCTGGTCGATGCGGGCAGGACGACCGACGCAAGGACCGCGTTCGAAGCTGCGCGAAAGGCCGACCCAAAATCCGCCGCAGCAGACATGGCTCTGGCGCAGTTGGACCTCAATCAAGGCAGCATGGAACCGGCGCGGCAGCACCTGGAGGCGGTTCTGGCCGCGCAGCCGCGGAACACCACCGCCCGCGTGTTGCTCGGTAAGATCGACAAAAAGACCGGCGATTGGACCGGCGCCATTGCCGAGTATCGGGCCGTTGTCGACCTCGACCACAACAGCGTCGTGGCATTGAACGACCTAGCTGTCCTGCTCTCGAAAGACAGCCCAGATGAGGCGTTGAAATTCGCGCAGCAGGCTGGAGAACTGGCGCCGGACAACCCTGCCGTTCAGGATACGCTTGGCTGGGTGTACTGCCGTAAGGGAATTTATAAATCGGCGATCGGCTATCTGAAAAACGCGGTGGATAAAGACGCCACTCCCCTGCGCAAATACCATCTCGGCATGGCTTATCTGAAATCCGGTGACCGGGATCTTGGCCAAAGAATGTTGAGAGCGGCGATTCAGTCAGACCCAACGCTGGCCACGACGCAAGGCTGGTGAGGTCGACCGCGGCACGCGTGCGAAAATCGTCCGCTGAAATCCCCTGGCGGGCGGCGGCGCAGGCAAGCGCCAAAGCAGTGGCCGACCGGTGTCAGAAACGGGTACCTTTTGGGTCAATCCCTCAAAGGCATCTCGCGCCCAAGAACTTTAACGGAGCTGTTACTAAGAGGGTACGGTCGATCGCATTGTTTAGGAGAGGCCGGAAGAAATACCCTCGAAGCAGAAGATCCAGGCGGTCGATAATATCGTGGTGACCTGCCCCCGATAAACTCCACCAATCATAATTAGAGTTCTCCAGTTTAGAAAGGAGAACGAAGATGAAGAAAAGCCGGCACAGCGAGGAGAAGAGGATCGCGGCGGTGAGGCAGATGGAGGGCGGACGCAAGACCGCCGAGGTGGCTCGCGAGCTGGGTGTTAGCGCGGCGACGCTATACGCCTGGAAGAGCAAGTATGCTGGGATGCAGGTCAGTGACGCCAGGCGTCTCAAGCAACTGGAAGATGAAAACCGCCGCCTGAAACACATGGTGGCGGACCTGAGCCTGGACAAAGAAGTGATGAAAGCGGTCATCGCAAAAAACGGGTGGAGCTCGTAGGCGTCCGCCAAGACGTGGCGTTCGCCATCGACAAGTTCGAGGTGAGCGAACGCCGCGCCTGCGAGCTGAACCACTTGGACCGCAGCAGCTATCGCTATCAGCCGAAGCCGGACCGCAACGCGGAACTGCGCAAGAAACTGACAGCTCTGGCTCGCGAGAAGCCGCGCTGGGGCTACCGGCGGCTCGGAGTGCTGCTGGAGCAGAAGGGCGAAACGGTAAACCCGAAGCGGTTGTTTCGCGTCTATCAGCAAGCCGGGTTGGGAGTGCGGCGGCGCGAACGCAAGCGGCTAGCGCGTGGCTCGGCCACCATGCCGCTGTTCGTGCGGCCCAATCAGGAGTGGTCGATGGACTTCGTTTCCGACGCGCTGGCCAATGGTCGCGCACTGCGGGCGCTGACGCTGGTGGACAACTTCACCAAGGAGGTTCCCGCGATTGAGGTCGATTGTTCGTTGTCGGCTCCGCGGGTGACGCGCGTGTTGGATCGAGTGATCGCGGGCCGTGGGACGGCTCCTGAGACGATCCGCATCGACAACGGACCGGAGTTCACCAGCCGCTGCTTTCTCGCGTGGGCCGAGCAGCGCGGCATCCGGTTGGTCCACATCCAGCCGGGCAAGCCAACGCAGAACAGTTTCATCGAAAGCTTCAACGGCCGCTTCCGCGACGAGTGCCTGAATGCGAACTGGTTTGAAAACCTGGCCGACGCGAAGCGCAAGATCGAGTCTTGGCGCGAGGACTACAACCAACGCCGGCCGCACAGCAGTCTGGCGTACCGCACGCCGGCCGAGTTTGCCCGCGTGTGGTCCCCTTCACCCTCAACCACCGTCGTAGAGCAGACCGGGGAGTCTGTCAAGGATTCCCTGGCGGCGCGCAAACCCCGCGCGTCCTTGACAGACTCCCCGGCCTGCTCAAAGGCCTCTGATACGAGGGTGAAGGGGAAGTCTGAAGGAGTTATGATTTAGCCGAGAATTCTAGTTTCGTTTGGTAGAGAAAATGGGGGCAGGTCAGTGGTACCAAAGAAAGGAAAGAGAACAGCCAACGATGCCTGGGGGGACTTGGAGGGACCAGGCAGCTTAAGGCAGCGCCCCTTTGCGCTCGCACTTTGGCTAAAATAAGACTGGTTGAAACAACCAGTTTATTTTATGCGTGAGATTCAAGCGTCAGAGGCAAAAGTTCATTTTCCTCAACTCCTAGATGATGTGGAGCGAGGCGAAACGCTAATTATTACGCGCCACGGGCGTCGCATCGCTCGGATTGTGCCCGAGGTGGACCGGCGTCAGCAGGAGATCGATGCGGCTCTCGCCGGGATCCACGAACTTCGCAAGCGCATTGGTAAGATCACGCGAGGGGAACTCTTCTCGGCACGGGATGAGGGACGCAAGTTCTGATGGCCTTTGTTCTCGATGCATCAACCACGGCGTGCTGGGCTTTCAGGATGAAGATCACCCCGATGCCGATCTTGCTCTAACCCAGATGCGCTCCGAAGAGGCTGTTGTGCCGTGCCTGTGGTGGTTCGAGGTGAGAAACATCCTGGTGGTGAAGGAACGCCGTAGACGCATCGCGGAATCAGATACCGCTGCCTTCCTGGTGAACCTTCCGCGGCTCCGAATCCGGATCGACCGGGCTCCAGACGAAGGCGCCGTTCTGCGCTTGGCCCGGACCCAACGGCTGTCAGTGTACGACGCCGCCATTTTTGGAGTTGGCGCAACGGGAGGGATTACCTCTTGCCACGCTCGGCGATGACCTGAAGGGGGCAGCCACCAGCGAGGGGGTGACTCTTCTCTCTCGTGGAGTCGCTGGGCCGACCGAGCGCGAGATTCCAGCGACCTAACAGATAACCTTCACGCGACGATGCGGTTGGAAGCTGTGTCGAGTTTTTTCCATGTTTCGTGATCCACGGCAGACCAGTCAGTGGCTTCGTGGTCCAGGTCTCGGTCCCTTAACGGCGGCGCGCTCCAATTGCGCCTTGAGAGCTTCGACGCTGCGGTTCGCCACGTTGTGTTGGACGGCCGTGTTGATGAAGCGGCTGCGCTGCTGTCACTATGCTGCCTGGTCCTCGAAGTCCCCCCAAGCACCTTCAGGAATTTTTCGAATTCCCTACGACTCTGCAGTCGCCTTGGATCGTGAGTGTATCCTCAGTATGCCCTTTATAATCAATGTTGTGTGGTAAATCTGTAAACACCATTCCGCTAATTCCCCGGCCATTAGTCTCTCGACATCCAAGGCGATCGTTGCGTCGCCCGCTAGCAAGCGGTCTCCTAATGTCCAGAGATCGCCGGTGATGGTCACGGGAATCTCCGGGTTTGCCGGGGATTGCTATTGATGCTTCACCGTGCCGGCGAGATCGAGTTGCCTCCGGTAAAGCGCGTCGTGCGCAATCGCATCGCGGAGCGGCAAAAGCCCGAGCCGGTAGTCCCCGACACTCGTCCGGTACGCGGACCGCTGGCGAGCATCACTCCGCTGGAGTTTACACAAGTGTGGCGCACGCGGGAAGAGCTTTTGTTCAACAGCCTGATGGAGCAGTATCACTATCTGGGCTATGAGCAGCCGGTGGGCGAGCATCTTAAGTATCTGGTGAAAGCCGACGGTCAGGTGATCGCATGCGTGGCCTGGCAAAGTGCGCCGCGACATATAAAGGTGCGCGACCGATACCTGGCATGGAGCGACGAAGCGCGCAAACGCAACGTGCACTTGCTGGCGTATAACTCGCGCTTTCTGATTCTGCCGTGGGTTCAAATCGAGCACTTGGCCTCGCACCTTCTGGGCCGCATAGCGAAGCTGGTCCCGCAAGACTGGAAGCGGCTCTACGCGCATCCGATTTACTGGCTGGAAACCTTCGTCGATACTTCGCGTTTTCGCGGGACCTGTTATCGCGCGGCCAACTGGCAGGTGATCGGCACGACGGCAGGGCGCGGGCATCGCGCACCGACATTCGAGCAAACGCGTTCGGTGAAGCAGATGCTGGGCCTGCCTTTGCATTGCAGGTTCCGGGAGATGCTCAGCCGATGAAGCGCCCTCGCATGGATGTGAATCTGGAAGAACTGGACCGCGTGCTGGATCAAGCGCGAGAAGCGCCGCTGAGCGAGCCGAATTACGAAAAGCTTAAGAGCGTGCTGCATGCGTTGGCCGGAATGCTGCCGCAACCACGCACGACGGAAAAGACCAGGAACGTTTTAGAACAGTCCCCGGCACCGGCTCCTGAAAATGAGCCAGAGCCGGCAAAAGGGCACGGGCGCAACGGAGCTTCCTCCTACACCGGCGCCCAGAAAGTCACCGTCCCGCATCCGCAACTACACGCGGGCGATCCCTGCCCGGGCTGCGAAAAAGGCAAAGTCTATCCCCAGAAAGAACCTCGGACACTGGTGCGCATCGTGGGACAAGCGCCGCTGACGGCTACCGTATATGAGTTGGATCGTCTGCGCTGCAACCTGTGTGGCGAGGTGTTCACCGCGCCGGAACCTGAAGGCATCGGTCCCGAAAAATACGACGAGACTACCGCCGCCATGATCGCTTTGCTCAAGTACGGCAGCGGAATGCCGTTTTATCGTTTGGAAAAGCTGGAACAGGCGCTGGGCATCCCTCTGCCCGCCTCGACGCAGTGGGAGATTGTGGAAGACCAGGCGGAGCTCATCCAAGCGGCGCGCGACGAACTGATCCGGCAAGCCGCGCAAGATGAAGTGCTGCATAACGACGATACCGGCATGCGGGTGCTGCGGATGGCGCGCGAGCCATCCGACGAGCGCACCGGTGTGTTCACCACCGGCATCGTCTCCACACAACAAGGACGTCGGATCGCGTTGTACTTCACCGGACGCCAGCACGCCGGCGAAAATCTGCGCGATGTGCTCCAACACCGCACCGCGAATCTCGCCCCGCCTCTGCAGATGTGTGATGCGCTGTCGCGCAATACCCCGAAACTGAGCGACGGCGCGGAGATCCTGCTCGCTAACTGTCTGGCTCATGGTCGCAGGCAGTTTGTGGACGTGGCCCCGAACTTCCCAGGACCCTGCCGTTTTGTTCTGGAGACGCTGGGCGACGTATATAAATATGATGCGGAAGCGCGCGAGCGCCATCTATCGCCAGCCGAGCGCCTCCAGTTTCATCAGCAGCACAGCGGGCCGGTGATGGAGCTACACCAGTGGCTGGAAGCGCAGTTCGCACTGAAGCAAGTCGAGCCCAACTCGGGTCTCGGCAAAGCCATCACCTATTTATTACGTCACTGGAAAGGGCTGACCGCGTTTCTGCGGGAAGCCGGCGCACCACTCGACAACAACCTCTGCGAACGCGCGCTGAAACGCGCCGTGCTGCATCGCAAGAATGCACTGTTCTATCGCACCCTGCACGGCGCCGAAGCCGGGGATCTATTCATGAGCCTGATTCACACCTGCCAACTCGCCGGCGCCAATCCGTTCGACTACCTCACTCAGTTACAGAGGCACTCCAGCGAACTGGCGGACAACCCGTCGGCGTGGATGCCCTGGAACTATCTGGAACAAACTCAGCCCGGCCCTATTCATTAGTTTCTGGCCAGCTTCCTTTTATTGATGCCACACTCCGGAAATGCCCAGAAAACAGGCTTTTCCCAAAGCGCCATCGAACAAGCTTTTTGGCCACCCCCAACGGGTGGGCCTTTACGCGCGCGTTTCCACGCACGATCAACGGACGCTGCCCCTGCAGATCCGCGCCATGCGCGAATACGCAGCCAAGCGGAACTGGACCATCGCTGTGCAGATCAAAGAGGTCGGCTCCGGCGCGGCGCAACGAGAACGACGCGCAACTCTGATCGCTGCCGCACGCCGCCGTGAAATCGATGTGGTTCTGGTTTGGCGATTGGATCGCTGGGGCCGGTCTGTGGCGGATCTGGTTTCGTCGCTCCAGGAACTGCAGCATCTCCGTGTGGCCTTCGTGTCCCTGACCGAAGCACTCGATCTGACCACGCCCGCAGGCCGCGCCATGGCCGGACTGCTTTCCGTGTTCGCCGAGTTCGAAAGGGAGATCCTTCGCGAGCGTGTCTGTGCCGGCTTAGCTCATGCCCGACAACAAGGCAAGCGCCTCGGGCGCCCGCCATCGGTGGCCCACAAAGCTGCCGAAGCCCAAAAGCTGCACCAGCAAGGCAGCAGCAAATCCGAAATCGCCCGCAGGCTTGAGATAGGCCGAACCTCGGTCCGCCGCCTCCTGGTCAAAAAGAAATCCTGATTCACAACAGCCTTACGCAGGCTTGCCGGAAGGACACAATGCAAATCAAAGCCCCGCCCAACAGCACAACGCTGATAGGTAGAACGATCATCACAACGATGGCACCAGCTAACTTATTACCCGCCGCCACCACGGGCAAACTGAACGTCAGGAGCGCGCTGGCATAAAGGATTGCGCTTGTCTTCAACAATGATGAAACTCTACGCTTAAAAACGATCCCGCCCAGCACTACCAAAGCTGTGATGGCCCCGATCGCGAGCGCACTATAAAGCGCCATGCCGAACGCGAACCCGCCACATGGCGGGCGACGGTCTCCGTCTCCGCACATGCCTTTCTGCGCGGCGGCGGTTGTCAACACAATGATCACCCCGAGAAATGCAACGCAAAAAAAAAACAGAGACCGCAACGCAGGCGATTTCAGCACTCCTTTGATGGTATCCAGTTCGGCCCGAGCGCCCGCGGTCGCAACCTCACGCCAGGAACCAAAGCCGCTGATTTATTAGACGATTTTATCTTTTATCGTCGTCTAATATAAGTGCTAAAAACGATCAGGGCGAACACTGTTGGTGTTCGATCCGCACTTACCTTTTGAAAAAAGTCGGCTGGAGCGCCCGACTGGAGGAGTTGCCGGCCGAGTCAATCCGAGCGGAGCGCAGCTGCGGGGTCGACTCGCGCGGCGCGGCGCGCCGGGATATAAGCTGCGGCCAGCGCGGCGAGCAACAGTAGCGTTATCACGCCGGCCATTGTCCGCAGATCGGCCGGTTGCACACTGAAGAGCAGGGTCGAATAAAGGCCGCCGGCAGCGATCGCAAGGGGCAGGCCTATGGCGATGCCCGCCAACACGAGACGGAGGCTCTGGCCGAGAATCAGGTTTCGCACGTCCGTTGTCTTTGCGCCGAGTGCCATTCGGATTGCGATCTCTCTCGTGCGTTGCGCGACGCCGTAGGCCATGACACCGTAAACTCCGAAGACGGCGAGCAGCAGCGCGGCCGAGGCGAAGGCGATGAGGATCGACATGGTGCTTCGCGGCTGACTGAGCGTATCGTCCAGCGCGTCGTTCAGCGGGCGCATTTCGGCGACTGCCTGGTCCGGATCGACGGCTTCCACTTCGTGGCGCACAGCGGAGAGAGGAGTATTGGAGCGTACTAGAAGCCTGGCCGTGCCGCGCGGACCCTGCGCAAGAGGTATATAAAATTCTGCGTTCGCACCCTCGTGTTGGAGATGCCCACGGACGTCGCCCACGACGCCGACAATCTCGCAGTCGTTGTCACCATAAACGGCGCGCTGGCCGACGGGATTTCGATCAGCGTAGAAGCGACGCGCGAACGTCTGGTTGACAAGCATGACCTTGGGTGACGTGGTGGTGTCGTGGCCGTTGAAGTCGCGGCCGGCAAGCAGGGGGATTCTCATCAGAAGCAGATAACCCGGGCTAATGCTGCGACCGCGGGAGCCGGCCAGCGGTTCATTTGCGCCCTGAATGGTCATGTCGGCTCGCTGCAACACATCAACTCGGGACGCGATAGCGGCGGCACGCACACCGGGAAGGACGCGGACGCGGCGCAGCGTTTCGTCATAGAAGGCGGATCGGGCGGCGAAATTTTCATAATGATGGGGATTCAGAATTAGCCAAAGCACGGAAACCTGGTCGGATTGAATGCCCGTGGCCGTGCCACGCATGCGGAGGAAACTTTGCATCAGCAAACCAGCAGCGGCGAGGAGAACCAGAGATAGCGCGACCTCCGCCGTCACGAGAAAGCTGGGAAGGTGAATGCGCTTCATGGAACGGATGCCGTCGTTAAGCTGCGCGCGAAGGGCGGCGGCCATGGGAGCGAGTCCGAAAATAAGCCCGACGAAGAGCGACACTGCCAGTGTGAAAGCGGCCACGGTGCCATCGATGCTCGCCTCCGGCATCTGATGAGAGGTCTGGCGGATGCTCACGGAGAGGAGTTTGACGCCCCATTGTGCGAGAAGCAGTCCGAGCGCGCCGCCGCACAGCGCGATCAGCGCGCTTTCGGTGAGGAGCTGGCGCGCGACGCGCCAGCGGCTAGCGCCGATCGCCAGTCGGACGCTGATTTCTCTTCGTCGGGCGGCGGCGCGCGACAGCAGGAGATTCGCGATGTTGGCGGCGGCAATCAGGAGAAGGCAACTGACGGCGCCCCAGGCGACAAAAAGATTCAGACGAAGGCTGCCGGAGACCAACTGCTGCTGAAGGGGTGTGGCGTAAACGGAGACGTCGAGATCGTCGTTTCCGGGATAGTCGCGCCGATAACGTGCGTCGAGCACCGCGAGAGACGCCCGAGCCTGGTTGATGCCGGCGCCTTGCTTGAGGCGGCCGATGACGGTGAGGTATCGGGCGCCGCGGCGCACGCTGGAGGGGAAAAATGTTCCAGTGTCGGTCATGCGAGTCCGCCATACCTCGACTGGTTCGCCCAGAAATTGGAAGCCCGCGGGGAGTACGCCGATGACCGAATGGGCGATGCCATCGATACGCAGGGTGCGGTCGACTATGTTGACGTCGGAATTGAAGTGGCTTTCCCAATAGTGATGGCTCAGAATGACCAGAGGAGGTCCGGCGGCGCTATCCTCGTCAGGAGTAAACGTCCGGCCAAGGATTGGCTGGACTCGGAGAACGGAAAAGAAACTCGCGGAGACGCGGCCGCCTTCAATGCGCTCCGGCTCGCCGGACGCGGATGCGGTGATGCTTTCGTCATCATAAGCGGCGATTCCTTGAAAGGTGTTCGCCTGGTCCCGCAGCATCTCGTAGCGGGGATAAGAGAACGAGTAGGTTACACTGGGCTGGCCTTCACAAAGAAAGACCAGGCGGTTGGGCTCGGGATAGGGCAGAGGATGCAGGAAGGCGGCATCAATGAGTGAAAAAATAGCGGTATTGGCCCCGATCGCGACCGCGAGGGTGCCGATCGAAGCGGCGGCGAAGAGGCGGTTTCGGCCGAGAACACGGGCCGCATAACGGAGATCCTGCCAGATAGACGCGATCATACGCAGAGTTTAGCTTGGATCGACGATCTATGGGCCATGGCCCTACACGGACGGGTCGAGCGCAACGATTCCGCACCGGCACCGAGCCTTCGACGGTCCGCGGCCATCCGGAACTATTGTATTGCGCGAAACGCGTTCTGCGTTACGCGTCATTATCGGCCGAGTAGCTTTCGCCAACGACTCCAGTTGCTCGATCAGTTCTATTCTTCGCGAAGAGCGGCCATCGGGTCCAGATTTGAGGCGCGACGCGCCGGGAGAAATCCGGCCAGCGCGGCCACCAACGCTAACACTGCTGCGGCGAAAGAGAGCGCCCAGGGATCGTTCGGCTTCACTCCGTAGAGGAACGACGCGACGAAACGCGTGGTCGCGAGTGCGGCTCCGAGGCCAACGGCGAGGCCAATCATTATAAGGATGGCGACTTCCTTGAGGACCATGCGGAGGACTCGGGATTGCTGTGCTCCGAGGGCCATGCGGATGCCGATTTCGCCGCGACGGCGGGCAGCGTTATACGACATGACGCCATAGAGTCCGATGGTGGCAAGCAGCAAGGCGAACCCGCCGAAGAATCCGGAGAGTGTCGCAAGCAGGCGCTCCCGCGTCAGGGTTTCTTCGACTTGCGTGGTGAGCGTACGGAAGTTGAGCATGATGTCGAGATTGACTAGCGCCAGAGATTCTTTCACCGCCGAGACCACGGAAGTGGCCGGACCGGCCACGCGAAGCTCGAATGATTTTGTGACGCCGGGTGAGGGGTCCTGCGATTGGGCGACGTAGATGATCGGCACGTTGTCGTCCCGCAGGTTGCGGTACTTGGTGTTCTTGACCACGCCGACCACTTCAAGGGTGGTTCGATTGGGACCGAAGGCCGTAGTGATCTTTTTTCCGACGGCTTTCTCCACGCCGCCCAGGAACTTCTTCGCCATCGCCTCGTCGACAATCGCGACGACCGGCGAGCCAAGCGCGTCGTGACTGTTGAAATCACGACCGCTGAGGAAGCGCGTGCCCAGCGTTTCGAAGTATCCGGGACTGACACGATTCATCCAGGAGATTGCGTCGCGGCGGGATTTGGCCGCGAATCCATCGGCTTCGACCAGGGTGTTCCAGCCCTGACCGCTGACCGGAGTCAGGTTAGAGGCCGCGGCGCTCCGCACGCCGGGAACAGCACGCAGGTGGTACAGCATTTCGTCAAAGACCGCTGTGCGGCGCTCCTTCGGGTAGTTGGCGTTGCGCAGGTCGACGTTCACCAGGAGAATATGATCGGCGGCAAAGCCCGCGTCGATCGTCGTCAGCTTCAAGAAAGTGTTCAGCAGCAATCCCGCGCCTCCGACTAGCACCGTCGACAAGGCCACTTGAACGACAACCAGCGATTTGCCGAGTCCGAAATGAGTCTGCGCATCTACGATGCCACGCGCGTTGGCTTTCATCGCCACTTGCGGATCGACCCTGGCTCCCTTCCACGCCGGAGCCATTCCGAACAATACGCCCGTCAGTATCGCCGCGGCGATGGTGAATCCAAGGACGCGCAGATTGATGGCGAGATCGAGCGAAACGGGGCTGGTGGTCGATAATAACCGGACCAGCACGCGCGCTCCCCACTGCGCGAAAAGAATCCCCAGGCCCGCGCCCGCGAACGATAGCACCAGGCTTTCGGTAAGCAACTGGCGGATCAAACGCGCGCGGCTCGCACCGACGGCCATGCGGAGGGCAATCTCTTTCTGCCGCATCGCCGCACGCGCCAGCAAAAGGTTCGCGACGTTCGCGCAGGCGATCAGCAGGACCACGCCGGCCACGACCATCAGGGTCCATAGGGCCCTTTGATATTGGGTGCGGATCGAAGAGAGTCCGTTGCCGGCCGGCTCCGTCATCAGCGCCGTCTTTAGATATTCGGCCTGGTCGGAGGCGGCGAAATTCGGAGGAACGGTGGCGGCATAGACGAGCGGCGCGAGGACCCTGAGGCGAGCGTGAATTTGTTCGGTAGAGATGCCTGGCTTCGGGCGAGCGATGATGCTGAGCCACCACCAACTCCGCCCGTCGAGCCGGGCGTAATCGGGATGAATAATGGGATCTGCGCAAATGGGGATGTACACGTCGACGCCGCGGCCGACTTCGATTCCGCTGAAGCCTGGCTGGAGGACGCCGAGAACCTCAAACGGATGGCCGTCAAGAGAGATGGCCTGGCGGAGCACATCGGGCGACGCGGCGCGTTCCCTTAGCCAGAAGTCATGGCTCAAAACGGCTGTCGGCGCGCATCCGCGCTTGTCGTCTGAAACCGCGAGAGTGCGGCCGAGGATCGCGTGGGGGCCCAGCGTCGCGAAATAATCTCCACTGACCAAGTTGCCGCGGGCATAGCGCGCTTCTCCGCCCTTCGCGAGATTGAAGCGGTCCGAGGAATAGGCAAACACGCCGCTGAAGACGTCCTGACGGTCGCGTACCTGTTCCCAGATGGGATTGGTGTACTCCCCATCCTTGCCCGCATCCACCACTTGCACAAGCTGCTCCGGATGATCGACGGGCAGATATTTCAAGATCACGGCATTGACCAAGCTGAAGATCGCCGTGTTGGCTCCGATGCCGAGAGCAAGCGACAAAATCGCGACGGCGGCGAAGCCGGGACTGGAGCGGAGGGCTCGAAGCGCATAGCGAAGATCCTGCAATAAGGCGTCAAACATGCAAATCTCCAATTGACGTTCAGACGTCGGCGAAGGCTGCGGGTTAGGTGCCCTCTTAGAATAAGAGTACGGGAATCGCTGCATACCTTTTCATCCGCAAGCTACCAATCGAGCCCCATCAGTCTGGCTCGGGACAAGGGAGCAAGCCAGAGGGTTGCTGCGCCCTGATCGGCGATGAGTGGTCATCACTTGAAGAGGTCGGGACTGCGGCGTCTGGCAACCGGATTCACTTTCCACTCGCGCTTTGTGCTTTCGTCCGAGTCCCTCCCCGGTGTCAGAGTTAGCTTTCGAAGATTTCCTCTTTTGTGGATCGATCGCTGGCGTTGTTAGTCTTTCCGGATGTGGTAACCTCTGCCAGGCAATTCAGTATTCGTATCAGGCACAATTATGCAATCCCTCAAATTTGCCGTCCGCCAACTCAAACGCAGCCCCGCTTTCGCCGTGACTGTGGCAGTCACATTGGCTTTCTCGACCGGCGCCAACACCGCAATCTTTTCGATTGTCGATGCGCTCCTGCTCAAGGACCCTCCATACGCCCAACCGGACCGCATCGGGACGCTGTTTGCGCGAACCACCGGAGCCGAATCCTCCGACATTCGAAGGAACGTGGATGGCGAACAGTGGGAATTGATGCGCGATCATGTGCAGCCCTGTTGCCGTCGTTATCGAACCTGCGTACAAACGGGGCCTATCTCCAGTCCGGATCCCATGTTCAGTATCTCCTGGCAGCACGCATCTCGGAACATTACCTCGATGTTCTGCGTCTGCGCCCGATTATGGGACGGAACTTCAATGATGAGGAGGATCGGTGACCCAAAACCCGAAAAAAGAGGGCTCTGGATTAACCTTGTCCAAGAATGGGGCTGCATTGGTCTTCGTTGATGGCTTCCTCTCCAGTGGCGAAACCTGTTCGTGAAATGGGGGGCCGCCTATTGGCCAGAGATTCTGGTCGGCGAGAACTCGTTGTCAGGCGTCGGCCCTTACGGTGTTCTCTGCCGAACTGACACTTTTAGTGGAGGATATGGCATCGGCGATGCGGCTGAGGCGTTGAATACCTCCTTTGAACTCGATGAATTGCGCCGGGATGTGGCCGAGAAATGATCACAAGAAACCTAACTCGAAGACCGTGGGTATCGGGGCTCGTTCTAAATTGCGTACCGCATTTATTGTTTGTTGATGGTTGGACGAAGCGTGGTGCCTACTCGCGAATGGCGAGCCTTCTTTCGCCGCCTGCTTTGGGTACGATTTATGACAAAAAGTGAGGTGAAAATGTTTCTCAGTAAGCGAGTTGCCGCGATTACGATCTTCCTCTTCTTGGTGGCCATCTGCGCTGTTGTTGCGTACATCCGCTCCGGTGGTTTGATTGCCCGGAAGAAGCCGTCCCATGCCGAGACATTAATTGCCGGATGGTTTGGTTCACGCGAGTGTTCCCCAATCTTCGAAAATGCTGAAGAACCCACTCAGCGCCGAGTCCAGCGTCCAGGTGTCGGCCGGTCGGGACTTATACAAGCAGCACTGTGAATCCTGTCACGGCTACGACGGCAGCGGGCACCCCGAAGCCGGTAGCGGCGCTTATTCTCCTCCCCTCGATCTCGCTGGCCCGGTAAGGCAAGCCACGGATGGAGAAGTGTTCTATTTCATAAAGAATGGAATACGAAACACCGCCATGCCTGGCTGGGACCTACCGGATCAGGATATCTGGCAGTATTCATCCGGAATTTGCCGAATGTTGCCTCCCCGTCTGCCTCAACCGCGACCGCGTCCCCGATTTCGCTCACTGGCGTCTCCTTTGTTGTCTCGACTTCGTGCAAAACCTGTCACAGCCAGATCTACGAACGCTGGCAAAAAACGTTGATGGCGAATGTGGTCGTGGATCCCAAAGAACATCCCGAAGCTATCATCCCTGACCTGTCAAAGCCCGATCCATTACTCACATTTAGCAACGACGACATAGCCTTCGTCATGGATCGAAGTGGAAGCAGCGGTATTTCAAGAAAATCGGTGACGACTATTTTCCTCTGCCTGCCCAGTGGGACATTACCCATAAGATCTGGCGTGCTTATAACGTCAAACCCGGAACCGACTGGTGGACTCCATACTATCCCGCGGACAACATGGGACGTCCAACCGGGCCTACCTGCGATGGCTGCCACTCCGTCAACTACGATGTGAACACCAAGAAGGTGACGGAGTGGAACGTCGGGTGTGAGAAGTGTCATGGCCCAGGAAGTGAGCACGTGAAGAAGTCTTCTTCGACGAACATCGTCAACCCCTCGCGACTCAATTATGTCGACGCCGCCGACACCTGTATTCAATGCCATTCTCAAGGCCAGCCTGTTGCAATCACTCCTAGGTGGACTGTTTCACTCATTTCGTAACTATTCTTCGGCGAAGATTGATCCGTATACTTCCAGGAAGACGGTTTTGCCGTCTTGGCATAGGCGCGGATGTAGTTCATCAGCTTGCGGGAGAGATCGGCGACCGAGGTGAAGACGCCTCGGGCGATCACGTCGCGCTCTATTTTCGCGAACCGGATCTCGACTTGGTTTAGCCACGACGAATACGTGGGGGTAAAGTGAAATCGGACCTGCGGATGGTTGTCGAGAAACTCCTGCACCGCCGCAGTTTGTGAGCCGACAAGTTGTCGAGCACGATATGAATTTCCTTGCCAGCCGGGCTCCGCTCCACGATGTCGGCGAGAAAGCCGATGAAGTCAGTGCTGGTGTGACGGCGGCCGGTTTTGCCATGGACCTTACCGGTCTTCACGTCCAGCGCCGCGTAGAGCGACAGGGTGCCGTGCCGGTAGTATTCAAACCCATGCGTTTCGGCTCGTCCCGGCGACAGCGGCAACACCGGGTCCAGGCGATCCAGCGCTTGAATCGCTGTCTTTTCGTCAACGCAAAACACCACGGCATGCTGCGGCGGATTCATGTACAGCCCGATGTCCGCCGCCTTTTCCTCGAACGCCGGATCGTTGCTGCCATGTAACGATCCAGCCGGTGCGGCTTCAGCCCCGCCTTCGCCCAAATCCGGTGAACCGTCGCCGGGCTCACGCCGACCGCGGCGGCCATCTTGCGGCAGGACCAATGCGTGCTGCCGTCGGCGGGCTTCTGCTGCGTCTTTGTTAAAATCCGCGCTTGCATTGAAGGCCTCGCTTTGCGAGGACGGCTGCCCCGATACTGGCCTTCGAGCCCCTCGATTCGAGCCTGTTCAAATCGAGCCCGCCAGCGCGCAATCGTCGGCCGTGACGTGCTCAACTCTACCTCCACGGCACTGTAGCTCTTGCCGTCCGCCAGTGCCAGAATCAAGCGAGCTTTGAAAACGTCTCCCGCCGGCAAGGTGCGCGACTTCGACCAGCCAACCAGTTCTTTCCGCTCCTCCGCGCTTAACGTAATCACCGCCTGATAGCTTGCCATAAAGAACAGGCGACCTACATTGCTATTTGGTTACGATCTCACTGAAACGACCCACTAGTGCTTTGACCGCGTAAAGAGATTGGGTTGATAGTGGAAGGCCCGGTGGGCGTCGCGCCGAGTGAATTTCCAATGTATGGTGATTCGATCGCGATTGATTCGTCGGTTCCAGGCATGGCATTCTGCCTTGAGGAACTTCAGGCTTGGAATCCGCCTCTTCCCCAGACATTGGCGGGCGAGTAGGCTGATCTCAATTTCCGCCTGGTTGAGCCAACTGGCGTGCTTCGGCGTGTAGTGAACCGTGAAGCGCTGCCACAAGGCGGCACCGTGCTCCGCGCCGAGATGATCGATCAGGATCTTCCGCGAATGCGTGCTCAAGTTGTCGACCACCAGATGAATGGTGCGAGCCAAAGGATATTGCAGGGCCACGCGCTGAAGCACCTGCGCGAACTGCGGTCCGCTTCGATTCGGGGTCGGAAAGGTGAAGTGGCGTCCGGCCAGCGGCTCGACCGCGCAGAACACATTAGCGGTACCTAAGCGTTTGTACTCGCTGTCCTGTTTGGCGGGCTGACCGGGTTGGGCTGCGGCCGGCGGGCGGACGTCGGCATGCAGCGGCACCGGCTTTTCATCCAGGCAAACGACGGGTTCCTGCGGATTATGGGGCTTTTCGTACAGTTTCAGCACATCTTCCATCTGTCGGATGTAGGCCTCATTCACTTCCGGCACGCACCACATTTTTTTCCCGCCACGGCTTGAGGTCGTGGTCTTGGAGCAACATGCGGATCGTCTCCCGTCCCACGCGCGGCACCAACTTCTTCTTCTGCGCTTGCTCCACGATCAGCCGCACAGTCCAGCGAGCCTGACCCGCGGGTGGCGCGCCGCACACCATCGCCACGATTTTTTGACGCTGTGTTTGATCTAATACGCGGCCTTTGCCGGGCCGCGGTCCTTCATAAAGCGCGCGCTCCAGGCCGCCTTCCCGGTAGCGGCGCACGATCTGCCTCACGGCCTGATCGGTAAGCTGGACCATCTGCGCCACTTGCGGAGCGGTGAATCCTTGTCCGATTCGCAACAGCGCGAGCGCGCGGAGCGTTACTCGAACCTGCTGCACTCCGCCCGATAGAAGCTGTTTGAGCTCCCTCTGGTCCCCAGCAGAAAGTTCCAAGCGGATAGCACGGCGTGACATACCCAAGTATGCGCCAAAAGGCTCCGCAAGCCAAGGTTATTATCCACTCTCTTTACGCGGTCGCAGCACTAGTCCTGGGAAAGCCTACAACTGGCCGGTTGGGTTCCAGATGGGCGAACGCCTGGATAAATTTTGGAAGCTCGAAGAACACAAGTTGGGCGACACCAGGTTTACGCATTTTGCCGACGGAACGGGCCATAAGAACCGGATGCAAGGGAACGACTTCGTCACCAGTCTTATGTACACAAATGGTGTCTCCTGTTTTACATGTCACGATGCGCACGGCACCGGCAACAATGCGATGCTAAGAAGACCGGCAAATGTCCTCTGCCTCGATTGTCATGGGCCGAACTCGCCGAACGGACCCCGCGCGCCTAGTATCGAGGCGCATACCCATCACAAAGGCGGCAGCCCGGGCAGTGAATGCGTTGCGTGCCACATGCCGAAGATTCAGCAGACGATTGCGGATGTCAACGTGAGCAGCCACACGTTTCGCTTCATCACTCCGGCGATGACCGACGCTCTAAAGATCCCAAACGCGTGTAATGTCTGTCACGCGGACAAATCCGCGGGATGGGCGGCCGCTGCGCTAAACACTTGGGCGGACCGTTCACCGTGGCGCGTCGCCGAATGAAGATGAAATTCTTGTGCCTAGTACGCTGCATGCAACGCAGAGACAAAATCATTACCACCTCGAAGGAGGCAATGTGTCGCGGGACCATGGATAACAAAGGCCGTTTCAGAGGAAATGTCAGAATCGTTGTACGCGGCGCGAGGTCCTCCAGTCACGGCGGGACTGTAATACCCGGTGATTTCACCCTGCGGGAGGCGGCCGATAGGTCCCATTTTATGTGCCAGGAACTTAAGTAGAGATCGCTTCATACAACGATCTCTTACGCCGGCTTTGACGCTTTCTGCGAGAATGCGGATCGTGCTGATCCGTGCAATATCGGTCGCATCTTCGCGGCGAATTGAGTTTCAGAAAATTGCGCTGCCCAGGTCTGTAGGCCGGCCGTGCTGAGATTTGCCTCCCGATCGTCCCATTGATGAATGGCAGAATGAAGAGCTTCGTCGGAGAGGTCGCGATAGAGAATTCCGCCGAAAGGAGGAACGGTTTCGAGGGCGCCGCCGCGCGCCAGGGCGATCACCGGTTTGCCGCTGGCCAGCGCTTCCACCGCGGCGATACCGAAATCTTCCTCGTCCGGGCATGAGGAAGGCGCGGCAGCGCGCGAAGAGCTCGCGAAGCTCCTGGTCGTTGACGCGTCCGCAGAATTCGATATTTAGAGTGGCCAGGCGCCGGAGCCGGGCGAACTCCGGTCCGTCGCCCGCGATCTTCAACTTTCTGCCGGAGCGGGCGAAGACGCGCACCGCTCGATCGATGCACTTGTAGGCAACCAGTTCCGAAACGATTAAATAGTAGTCGTCCGATGGCTTGGAATAAAACGTCTCGACGGCGACAGGTGGGTAAATCACGGAGGCTTCGCGCCGATAGGTTTTCAGAATTCGCCGGCGCACATTCTCACTGTTGGCGATAAATTCATCGACGCGCGCCGAGGACGCGTAGTCCCACAGGCGCAGATAATGCGTGAGAGGCGTCATGAGCGCGCGCTTCATTCGCGAGCGGGTCCACTCATTTCGATATGCGGGATAAAGGTCCCACAGATAGCGCATCGGGTGTGGCAATAACATACGTGGCGTGCACCGTAGGGAACGACGATGCCCTTGGCTGGACCGGATTCGCTGCTTACGATGAGATCATAGCCGCGCAGATCGAAATTCTCTAGCGCCATCGGCATCAACGGGAGCAGCGACCGGTAGTGGCGTCGAAGAGGCTGCAGAAACGACGTGGTCACGCGATGCGCGCGCAGGGCGGGCGATGCCTTTTCGGGGTTGTAGAACAGGGTGAAAATATCGGCGCTTGGCAGCAGGCGGCATAAAGCCTCCAGCACCTTTTCGCCGCCGCGCATGTTGAGCAGCCAGTAGTGAATAATCGCCGCTCTCATATTTGCATGATCCCGCGCACAATCGAAGGTCTTGTGCAGAGCTTGTATTTTTGCTGTAAAATCCGCGCCAAAATCTGGATTCACGCGCGTCGATGACTTACTCTGGCATCGAAGCCGCACTTATGCCCGCTGAATTACAGACCCCCGAAACCGTGGACGATATATTCCTCGAGGAAGTCCCTTTAGCGATCCGAACAACGCTGTTTCCGCTGGGATTTCCGCTGGAGATTTCGACCAATTCAGAGACGGTGATGCGGGCGGCGCGGGAGAGCTGGGGAGCGTTTCCGGCGCTATTCCCGGAGACTCCGGTCAGCTTGCGGCTGGCGGTAACCTGGCACGAAGGGCCTCTACCGGCGCGGCCGAAATTTCGCACGAACCGGCACCTGATGTCGATCGTTTCCGACGCACACAACCAGGTGATTTGCGATTTCAATGAAGGATTCGCCACCGGCTGGATCACGCAGCGAGTCGCGGAGAGCGCGGGATTTCTGAGGCTCCATTTCCTGGAGTCCTCGGTCTCGACGCTGCTGGTGGCCGCGCACCTGGCGCCCATACACGGTGCCCTGGTGGCGCGCCGGGGGGTGGGAATCGCGCTGTGCGGCGAATCCTTCGCGGGAAAGAGCACGCTCGCTTACGCCTGTGCGCGCAGCGGCTGGACCTTCATTTCCGACGACGCGACTTTTCTGCTGCGCAGAGGGGCGGCGCGTTATGCGGTGGGGAACCCCTTCAGCATGCGTTTTCGAGACGATGCGCCGGCGCTGTTTCCCGAACTGCGAAGTTTCAAAGTGGCGCGGCGCCACAATGGCGCGCTGGGAATCGAAGCGAGAACGCGGGAACTTCCGATGACGACGGCGCAGGGTTGCTCCATCGATCATTTGGTATTTCTGCGGCGGTCCCGCGCGGGGCGGCCGAGCTCGAGAAATTTGACGGCCGGGAGGCCCTTCGCTGGCTGGATCGAGCTACGCGCTTCGGGTCACCGGAGGTAAAGGAATCGCAGAGGCAAGCGTATAAAACGCTGCTGGACGCGGGCATCTGGGAGCTGCATTATTCCGATGTCGCGGGCGCGGTCCAGGCGCTGGATCAGTTGGGAGCAATCCGATGAAGGTGCTTCTGCTGTCCTTTAGTTTCGCAGCGTGCTGCTTTAGCCAAGCGTCCACCGGAGGCTTAATCGGCGATGTTGCCGATGACGGCGGGCGAGAGCTTTCGAACATCTCCATCACGGTGCGGCATAGCGCGACAGGGTTTTCCAGATCGGCGGTAACGGACAGTCGCGGCGGCTATCGCATCGAAGATCTGCTGCCCGGCGAATATACGGTGATCGCGCAACACGCGGGGTTCCGGCAGGTGGCGGTGTCCCCGATCCGGGTGGAGCTGGATCGCAACACGCGGCTCGATTTTGAGATGCGCGCGGGGCCGAAGACGGACGCGGTGGTGGTCGAGGGCAATTCATCGCCGGTGCAGACGGACGACGCATCGGAAGGATATCAACCGGGCAGCGGCGTGATTGACGCCCTGCCATTATCGAGCCGCAACATTATCCAGCTGGTGACGCTGGGTCCGGGCGCGATTCCGCGGCAACTGGGCGGATTCACGCACGACATCATCAACGACAAGCAGGCCAACCGCGGCGCGGTGCCGTTGAATCCGCCGGTGAACGGGGCGCGGTCCTATGGCAATCGCTATATCCTCGACGGCGCGGACAACACGGATCGCAATACGTTCGCGGTGGGGGTGCTGCCGCCGCTTGAGAGCGTGCAGGAGTTTCGCATTCTGACGTCGCTGGCGCCGGCTGAATTTTCGCAGGGAGGGGGCGCGGTGGTGGACGTGGCCACGAAGTCCGGTAGCCATGAGTTTCACGGCAACGCCTTCGAATATTTTCAGAATGAGGCGACGGACGCGCAGGGATTTTTCGCCGTGCCGGGATTGCCTGTGGGGATAGTCCGCCAGAATCAATATGGGGCTACGCTGGGCGGTCCGGTGCGGTCGAAGAAGACGTTTTTCTTCGCTTCCTATGAAGGGCTGCGCGGAAAATCGGCGAGTCCGACGCAACATTCGGTGCCCACGGCGGCGGTCCGCTCCGGGAACTTTTCGGGGGGCGCGCAGATATTCGATCCATTGACGCTGAACGCGGCGGGGCTGCGGATGCCGTTCGCGAACAACATGATTCCGCTTACGCGGCTGGATCCCAACGTGCAGAAGTATCTCGCCACGTATGAGCCTCTGCCGAATAATCCGGCAAATCCGGGGGACGATTATAACGATGCGACTCCGAATCGCGATCATGCGGACAATGGATCGCTCCGCTTGGATCACGCGTGGGGGGAGCGCAACAGGCTGTTCGCTCGGTACACGATTAACGACGAGAGGGGATTACTGGCGGGGTCGTTTCCGGAATTGCCGACGTCTGAGACTACGCGCGCGCAGCAGTTCGCCATCGGACATACATATGCCGGAGCCGGCTGGATCGGGGAGACTCACTTTTCGTTCACCAGGCTGCGCGTGTTCGACCTGCCGGAGAGCGCGTTCGGCACCAATGTACAGGCGAGCCTGGGGATTCTGGACGCGTCCACGAATCCTTATACCTTCGGTCTGCCTTCGCTGGTAGTGACCGATTACGACATGGTGCAGGATTCCGATACGCTGCCGCAGACGCAGCGCGACAACATCACTTACCTTGGCAGCAGTGTTTCACGCACCGCGGGGCGGCACACCTGGAAGGCGGGAATTCAATTCACCCACTTCACGATGGCCTATCTCCAAAGCCAATTCGTGCGCGGGCAATATGAGTTCAATGGAAGCTATACCAGCGATCCGTCGAATCCTGCGGGGACGGGCGATCCGTTCGCGGACTTTTTGCTGAGCGATGCTTCGAAAACCACGCGCGACGTGGGAACCACTCAGGCCTATCTGCGGCAGAACGGCTACGCGGCGTTCGTGCAGGATGAGTGGCGGGCCACCTCGCGCATCAGTTTGACGCTGGGTTTGAGGTACGAATACAACGCGCCTTTCTCAGACGATCACGGGACGCTGCTGAATCTGAACTACTCCGGTCTGCCGGCGGCTCCGCAATTGCAAGCCGTGAAAACCGGCGTGAATCCGCGGTATTTGGACTTCGCGCCGCGTATCGGCCTGGCTGCAAGGTTGATAAAAAACACGGTATTTCGTGCCGGGTACGGCATCTCTTATAGCGACGAAACGTCGATTGAAACCTACGATTTGCTGCGCAACGGGGTGCTGAACGAGATCAACCAGCCGGGCGGACTGAAGCCTTTACTGACGCTCGAGAACGGGTTTCCACAAACCGGTTCGACCGGACTGCCCAGTTATTTCGGCCTCGATCAAAATGCCAGGACGCCGTATGTGCAGCAGTGGTCGGCGAGCCTGCAACACGAAGGGCCGGGGCACATTTTGATGGAGCTCGGCTACGCGGGTACGAAGGGAACGGATTTGGGCCGCTTCCGCCGTTTCAACACGCCCGCTCAGGTGGAGACCGGGGCGGACCTGGCGCCGCGGCCGGGCGACTATCAATCGCTGGTGGCGTTCCCGCAGCTGGGAACGATCTTTCAGCGTGAGCATCTTGCCAACTCTATTTATCACTCGCTGCAACTCAAAGGGGAGAAGAGGATGTCGAACAATCTGGCGTTCTTGACCAGCTTTGTATGGGCCAAGTCGATCGATAACGCGGATGACATTATTCAGGGGCAGTACGAAAGCTGGGGGGCGCAGGATGAGCGCAATCTTCGTTTAGAGCGCGGGCTTTCTTTCTTCGACGTCCGCTATCGCTTCAGCACGGGACTCGTTTATTCCCTTCCCGCCGCGGGCGCGCTGCGACCCTTGCTGAGGGGCTGGCAGCTGAGTGGGAACATTACGCTGCAAACCGGGACGCCCTTGAATCCGGTCTATTTTGCGGCCGACTACGCAAATTCTGGAACGCCGAATCGTCCGAATATCATCGCCGGACAGCGTCTTCTCAACGCGAATCCGACGGCGGATCACTATTACAATCCGGCGGCGATCTCCGCACCCGCGCCGTATGCGTTCGGCAATGCGGGCCGCGACATTCTGCCCGGCCCGGGAAATGAAGTGGTGGATCTGGCGGTTCACCGGCGCTTCTATTTGTCGGAACATCGAACGATCGAGGCGCGCGCGGAGGCGTTCAATTCGCTGAATCATCCGAATATCGGAATTCCGGGTCCGTATCCGGATTTCGGGCCGTTTTATGGCAAGGCGTTTTCGGCAGGCGCGCCGCGACGCATGCAGTTCGCGCTGAGATACGACTTCTGATACGTTCGGCCATCGAGCTTCCCCGGCATGTGAGAGCGCCGCTCGCCGCGCTCCAATTCTCGCAGGCCGACTGCGGTTTGCTGGCGGAATTGACCGAACGGGAATGGGCGCGCACGCTGCGCTTTTGCGATCGATCGCAACTCACGCTGCCTTTGGAGATGCGGCGACGCGATTCGCTGCCTAAAGCAGTTCGCGCCCGCACCGATCAAAATCTTGCAGGCAACGCGGAACGCTGGGAGCGCATCCAGAATGCCTACTTGCAATTGGCGGATCCTTTTGAGCGCGCGGGAATCGAAGCCGTCGTCCTGGGGGGCTTCTCGCACTGCCCGGGTTTCATGAACAATCCGCGGTGGCGTCCGCAATACGACCTCGACCTGCTGGTTCGAAAGGAGCAGCTGCTGTGTGCCCGCGACGTCGCGAAGTGGCTGGGTTATGAACCTCTGCGGGCATCGAACGGCCGTGTGGATCATTTGCCCACGATGATTCGCAAGACCGGATGGCAATGGCACGGCGATCTTTTCGATCCCGAAATTCCGGTGGCCGTGGAATTGCATTTCCAGCTGTGGGACCGGGGGACGGAGCAGTTCGCGCCCAGCGGCCTCGATCAGTTTTGGGAGCGCCGCGAACGCCGCCAGCTGGAAGGTCTTTCCTTCACCGCGCTCCATCCGGTGGATGCCGTTGGTTACGCGTGCCTGCATCTGCTGCGTCACATGCTGCGCGGCGATGTGAAGCCGTTTCACGTTTATGAACTGGCTGCTTTGCTTCACCGAACGTCCGCGTGCGATGCTTTCTGGGGGCAATGGCAGGAATGGCACGATCCGTCCCTGCGCGAACTCGAAGCCATTTGCCTGAGCCTGGCCGAGCGATGGTTCGATTGCCGCTTGCACCTTGCCGTATCGGAACAGATCGAATTGCTTCATCCCGACATCAAGCGGTGGCTGGAGTGGAGCCCCTTCTCGCCCCTGCTGAATGCCGAACGGCCGAACAAGGATGAACTATGGCTGCACTGGAGCTTGATCGATTCGCGCCGCGCGCGCTGGTCCATGCTGTATCGACGGATGGTTTCGCGGATGCCGCAGGGTCCGTTGGACGCCGTCCATTTGCCCGATAGCGACATCACGTGGCACATCGATTTACGCCGTAAATGGCGATACGCGGGCTACGCAGCATCGCGCGTGGCACATCACGCGGCGGCTGTTCCCCGCGTGGCGATCGGCGCCATAGAGTGGTTCACGGGATTAACTCGTCAGTACTGGATTTTCTTCCTCACCGCGGCGTTCTTCAACTTCGGATTGTTCGTTTTTTTCTTTCTCTATAACCTCTACCTGCTGCAATTGGGCTTTCGCGAGGATTTCCTGGGATTGGTTTCGGGGGCGATGACCGCGGGCAGCCTCGCGGGATGCCTTCCCGCCGCGGCGGCCATCCGTCGATTCGGAATCCGGCCGACATTGTTCGCAGCCTTCCTCGCGATTGCGTGCATCTCGACTTTGCGGGCCGTGATTCCCTTGGCGCCCGCGCTGGTCGGGCTCGCGTTCGCCGGAGGATTCGTGGCGTCCACTTGGGGCGTCGCCCTTTCTCCAGCGGTCGCGCAACTGACCACGGAACGCAATCGCTCGCTGGGCTTCAGTTTGATCATGTCCTCCGGCGTCGCGATCGGAGTATTGGGGGGATTCAGCGGCGGCCACCTGCCCAGAAACTTTGCCAGACTCCTGTCGTCGAACGTCGCGGGATATCGTGCGTCTCTGCTATTCGGCTGCGGCATGGCGCTGCTCGCTCTGTTGCCACTTTCGCGATTGAAGATCGATGCCGCGCCCGCGCGGGAACCGGTTTTCCGCCGCCCCAGCCGCGCGCTGATCCGATTTTTCGCCGCGATGGTAGTGTGGAACGCAGGCACCGGCGCCTTCAATCCGTTCTTCAGCGCCTTCTTCGTGCATCTACGTTTTTCGACGGAGCGCATCGGCGCTCTGTTTTCCAGCGTCCACCTGGCGCAGGCGTTCGCGATGCTGGCGGCTCCGATTGCGATTCACCGGCTGGGCCTCGCGCGCGGCATCTCCATCATGCAATTCGCAACCGCGTTTTCGCTTGCCGGATTAGCGATTTGGACGGGCTCCGCGCAAGTATCGCTCGCCTATGGCGCCTACGTGACTTTTCAATACATGAGCGAGCCCGGAGTCTTCGCACTGCTCATGAACAGCGTGCCGCCGGCCGAGCGGGCGGCCGTTTCCGCACTCAACATGATGGTGATTTTCGCGACGCAGGCCTCGGCGGCCGGGGCCGCGGGAGTGCTGATTACACGCTTCGGATATCCGCCGGTGCTGACGGCCGCGGCGCTGATTTGCTGCGCGGCGGCGCTTCTGTTTCGAGGGCTGCGCGCGGAACGCATCGCGCCATTAGGTCCGTGATTTGCCGCCGATACATTGCCACGGTGTAAAGACGTTCCCATTCCCGACGCGCGTTCCGCGCTACGCCGCGCAGCGTTTGCGGATCGAAGTTGAGAATCCGCCGCAGGTCCGCCGTCAGGTCCCGTGCGAGAAAACCTGTGACTCCCTCCTCGATCACTTCCGGTATCCCGCCCACCGGAAATGCAACCACGGGAAGACCGGCGGAGAATGCTTCCAACACAACTCGCGGCATCGCTTCCTGCTTCGAAGGGATCACCAGAAGATCCAGATCGCGCATGATTTCGCTCACGTCGTTCTGCCAATCAATAAATTCCACCGGCAAACCCGAGGCCAGCCGCAGCACCGAATCATAATACGAACAATCCCCAAATAACGGCGCGCCGCAATTCACAAATCGAGCGCTCGGAATCCCGGCTGCCGCGCGAAGAAATTCTACTTGCCCCTTTTCAGGCGCGATGCGGCCAATCACCCCGATCCGCCCTCCGTCGAAACTGCGGTCGCGAAACCCGAGATCCGCCGTCCCATTCGGAACCACGTGGATGCGCTCCGGGGGCACTGAATTTCTCAACGACTGACCCACCGCGTAGCACCATGCGCCGATGATCGCCTGAGAACGTCGCAAAGCCCAACCCTCCAGATAACGGGCGATCCCTTGTTCCACGCGGTGATGCGCGTGAAATAACACGGGGACACGTCCCTTCGCCGCTAGAGCGGCCGCGGTCAACAGGCGCGGCCCGTTCACGTAGATGAGATCGATTCCCTCGAGACGGATCGCGGCGGTTTGTCGGGGAACGTCGGCGGCGAAGTGGAAAACGTCCCGCGCAGACTTGCGCCCGCATCGATAAAGGACCGCAGAGAATCTCATCCACCGTCATGCCCCGCGCGCGGAAAATATCCGCCAACGGACCCGCTGGCAGCGCGGCCCGCGCGGTCCACCCGCGCTCCTGAATCGCGGGAAGCAGATCGAGTAGACAACGCTGCGCCCCGCCCAGCACGCTGAACTGGTCCAGAAAAAGAACGTTCATGGCGCGCCGCGCCGCCAGCGCCAACACACACATATAGACCGGTAGAACGCGCCAGTAGGTGATCAAATCCGCGGAAAACATCTGCACGAACGGCAGTGTTCCAGACAATTAGCGCGGCCAGTCCGCCCATGCCCGTTTCGATCAGCATACTCAGGTAAGTGTTGTCGGCAATCGCCGTTTGGCCGATGAAATCCGAATAAGGAAGGGTCTTATAACCGATGCCGAAAATCGCGTGCCAGGGATGCGCCAGCAAGAACTGAGCGAGCACGGTCCAGCTATAGATGCGTCCGAAAAGAATCGCATTCGGCGATTCGAAAAAATACCAGAACGATTGAGAAATTCGCTGCCAGTAAGCCCAAGTGAAGGCCGGAAAGAATCCGAACAGCAGCGCGAACGCGGCGCCCCCCAAAACGCCCGCAGCCCCGATCACTCGCCCCGGCCGCACGCGTTTTCTCTCCAGCCATAACAAAACCGTCAACCCCACCGCGAGATTCAGTAAGGACGCGCGCGAGTACGACAATACCAGCGCCGACGCCAGCGCGACGCCTCCGCCGAGCATCGCCATCAGCGAAACCGGCCTCTCCGCGCGAGGGCGAAACAGAGCCACCGCAATCATCTGCAGAAAGAAGGCGCACAGGTTCCCCAGCGTGCTGGCTTCATAAAATACTCCCTGCGCGCGCCTGAAAACGCCCGATTCGAGCCAGATGAACTGCGGCCCATATCCGCCGGGCGCTGGAAACTGGAAGTAAAAGTCCAGGCAGGCGAACACCGCGGAGCCGACCGCCGCCCACCACATCACCCGCACCATGCGGAACGGCACCGCCTTCGCCTGCGTGAAGAAAAATACGTACATCGAAATTCCAAACAGCAGCACGCGCGCGAAGCTCGCCGAAGCGATAGCAAATCCCGAGTAGATCGCCGCCATCGCGACGCTCGCGGCAATGGCAGCAAATAACGCGAGTAGCGCCACGCCCAAGCGATTGAGGCGCAATGGGACGGCATGAATCAGTCCGATCAGGACTCCGCATCCCGCGAATACGAGTGCCACGTGCGGACCCGCATCGCCGATATTCACCGGCAAAGGCGGCAGCAGCAGCGCCGATACAAAGAACAAAACCAGCCATCGTGAGGGTTCGAGCAGCATCCACCAGAACAGCAGAATCATCATGAGAACCGCGCACAGAGCGGCTTTGATCGCGATTCCCGGCATGACTGCGATCGGCGCCGCGCACGATCCCATCAGTATTCCGGCGGCAATAGGAGCGCGTTCCCGCGCCGGGGCGAACATCATCGAACGCGCCTGCGGTAGGAAAAAGAAATCGTCAAATACGCCAGCAGCGCCATCAGCGTCAACGGCATCGCCGCCAACACATTCAACGCCACGTTCGGCGAACTGGGCCGCTGCGGCACCACTCCCGGATCGATCACGCGCAGCCTCTCCCCTCGTGTTCCCGCGGTGGCACGGAGATCGCGAAGGCGCGCCGCCGAGTTTTCGCTGGCAGTCTGCGCCATCTTGAAATTCGCGTCCAGGGTCTGACGCTCCGCGCCTCTTTTCGACGCCAACAGGCTGTTCTGCCCGATACGTTTTTCGAGATCGGCGGCTCGCCGTTCCAGCTCGCCGGCCTTCGCGCGCAACCCCGGCATCTCCTTCGCGTAGTCCGATTTCTGCTCATATTCCGCGATGTCGCTGCGTGCTTCGATGGCCGACTGCCGCAGCTTTTCTGCGCAAGATCCAGCCTCTGCTGCGCTTCGACGGCCTGCCGCTCTGCTTCGCCCGTCACCTCGCGGTCGGCGGCCGCACTCTCGCCGCGGCTTAACTTCACGGTCTCCCCAGCCACGTAATTCACCAGTTGCTGCGCGAGTTCGGGCTCGCGCAGCGTGGCGCTGATCTCCATAATTTTCGTGTCCCGCAGCTTGGACACCTTCAGCACCTGCTGCTTTAACGCTTCCATGCTCCCTGGATTTCCCGCGGATAGATGAAAATGCGCGACCGAGTACGAGTGAAAGCAAAGGATGGTTTCGTGGAAAAGGGTGTACTCAAGGCAACGACGGTACACCAGGAATTGCGAGTGCTGCGTCGCATGTTGAATGTGGCGGTGCGCAAGAAATTCTATTCGCGAATCCATGTGCAGGCGTTGAGTTCCCGGCGAGGGTCAACGGCCTGTTCCGACCGCACTATATCACTTGGTCTGAGCAGCAGAAGATCGAGTTCAGTGCGCCGGAGTACCTGCGCAACGTGATCCGGATCATCACAGAGACCGGACTCCGGGTCTACAAGGAACTCATTCCGATGAGGAATGATCAAGTGGATCTGGAAAATTTGGTGGTGTGGATACCCGACTCGAAAACCCCGAATGGGGTAGCGGAAGTTCCGCTCACGAACATCGCAGCTGGAGCATTTCAAAGTCAGCTTGCGACCCCAGGGCCAAGCCCTTACCTGTTCCCCAGCGACGAAAGGCCGGAAGTCCATCAGAAGTCTTTCAAGACGGTCTGGCGCCTCACGCTGCGGCGGGTGGGTGTTCGATATTTTCGCATCTACGATCTCCGCTCAACGTACGCTACCCGGCTCAGCGCGGGCGGCGTTGCGGACGAGTGGGTCACCCAGTTGCTTCGTCAGGGCGATGCGAAGGTGTTTAAGAAATACTCGCAGATGAAGTTGCAGATGAAGCGAGAAGCGCTGGCAAAACTAAACCGCCAAGCCAACGAAGGTGGACCTGGTTTTGGCACAGACAAGCCAAACTGAAGGGGTTTTGACACAGTTTTGGCACAGTTGACGTAAAGGATAGGCGAAAGCGATGAGACTTAGCTCAAACAACTCGTTTGAAATCAATGAGAGTGGTGGTGGGCTCGACAGAACTCGAATCTGTGACCTCCTGCGTGTCAAGCAGGCGCTCTAACCAACTGAGCTACGAGCCCGGTTCGACCTCCAATATATCACGCCGCTTCCGGTTCGCTAAACTTTATACATGTCCTCTCTTGCTCCTCCGCGCCGCCTCCTGTTCGGACCCGGACCCACCCAGGTCGAACCGCGCGTCTACGATGCCATGTCTAAACCCATCGTGGGCTACCTCGACCCGTTCTTCTTCGAAGTCGTCGAGGAAATCCGCCGCGATCTCCGCACTCTTTTCGGGACCGCCAATCCGATGACTTTTCCCATCTCCGGGACCGGCAGCGCGGGTATGGAAACCGCCGTCTCCAACTTCACCGGCCCTGGAACAAAATTCGCCGTCTTTGTTTCAGGCTATTTTGGCGACCGCATCGCCGAAATGGGCCGTCGCCATGGAGCCACCGTTGTCCGCTGCGAAAAGCCGTGGGGCGAAACCTTCACAGAAGCGGAAGCCACCGAATTTCTGACCCGCGAACGTCCCCAGGTGGTCGCCTTCGTCCACGCCGAAACCTCCACCGGTGCCCTTCAGCCGCCTCCCGCGATCACGAAACCCGCCCACGCCATCGGAGCCCTGGTCATCGCCGACTGCGTTACTTCACTCGGAGGCGTGCCCATTGACGTCGATTCCTCGGGCATCGACATCGCCTATAGCTGTTCTCAAAAAGGATTGAGCTGTCCTCCCGGCCTCTCCCCGTTCACCGCATCGCCTCGCGCCGTCGAACATCTGCAAGCCAACCCGGTCTGGTATCTCGATCTGAAACTCATCGCCGATTATTTCAACGCGCATAAGTATCACCACACCGCGCCCATCTCGACCTTTTACGCCCTGCGTGAAGGCTTGGCCGCGATCATGGACGAAGGAGCCGCCCAGCGCTTCGCCCGCCACCAGCGCTGCCATGAGGATTTCGTCCGCCGCATCGAATCCATGGGCCTCTCGATGCACGTCGCAAAAGGAAGCCGCATTGCGACCCTCAACACGGTTCGCGTCCCCTCCCGCGTCGACGACGCGCAAGTCCGCAAACGTCTGCTCGCCGATTACGATATAGAAATCTCCGGCGGCTTCGGCCCCCTGGCAGGAAAAATCTTCCGCATAGGATTAATGGGCCCATTAGCAACAGACCAGAATGTAGAACTCCTCTGCGGCGCTCTGGCCCAGTCCCTGGCAGTCCCGGCCACCGCGTAGCGCGATGAAACCGGCGGAAAGCGGGAACTGCCTACTCTGTCCCAAGGCGCCCGAAATCGTCGGCAGCAGAAATAACCAACCGCGCCGCCGTGGACAGAGCGTCCCCACTTTCCGCCCCGGCCACTCGGCCAATGCCGGTGTTTTCGAGAGTGCCGACGTTACCCTTAATCCGCCGAGTAATTAATCTCTAACTTGCGAGCCTGCCTCGCCGCCACGGCCAGCACCGCGAGCGTAACGACCACCAGTCCGCAAGCCGCCCACACCGCCGGAGTAGCCTCCGCCGACGATAGCAGCAGCGCCGCCAGTGCCGGCATGTCGTTCGGCCGCGCCACCACCGGACACATCGATTGCAAATAGAAAATCACGCTGATCTTCTTGAGCGTAGCCGGCAGAAACGGATTCGCGCTCTCCCACAGCAGCACCACCGCCGCCGGAATGATCGGATTCTTGAACAATAGCCCTGCCGCCAGAAACACGCTCCCATATCCCAGACACGCGAGCGCCGTCACGCCTAAATACGCCCCGATCTGTCCCCATCCCGGGCCTCTTAAAAACTCCGTCATCGCCGGACCCGACAAATGCCACCCCATCGCCAGCAGCTGAAGCGCCGTGCTGGTCGTGAAAATCACCACTGTGGCGATCAGCCCCGCCAGGTATTTCCCCACCAGCAGCACTTCTCTCCGAATCGGAGCCAGTAAATAAAAGTGCAGACTCCTGTCGAGCAACTCCCCACGAAACAGGTTGGTAAAAATTCCGACGCAGCCAAAGAAAATCGCCAGCCGTAAATAAAAAAATTGAAACACCGTAGCGAAGATCAGCGAATCTTTCGGAATACTCCGCAGTTCATTGGTCTGCCTCTGTTCTAACTCACCGTCCTGGAATCGCAGCAGGTAGTCATTCTCCCCGTCCGTATAGCGATAAATAGCCGCTTCATGCCGGTCTCTCCGCGGACCAAAGTCGAAGACCCGCCGCGCGTAAGGCTCGCCCAGCTTGGCTTCTACCTCGTCCCGCGACATCCCCATCTTGATCCCCGCCAGCGCTTCCCTCGAAACTTGATGCGTCGACCCCTCCTCCGCTCGCCGGTCCCGATCGTGAATCACCGCAATCGAATCCGCGAAAAACAAAGCCGCCGGAGCCAGCGCCAATAAATAAACCCAAATCCCGCGCTTGGAGAAGAACGTTTTCCGCATCTCCAACCGGATCACCGCGCGAATCTGCGACCACCACAATCCCCAATTCATTTGGAGGTCTCCTCGCCGCCGATCAGATACTCGTAAATCGAATTCGCGTTATCGTCCGCCGGCGTCACGCTCTCAATCTGGATCCCTTCGAGCGCAATATGATTCAGCAGACGATAAAACTTGTCCGCATCCCGAGTCTTGATCAGCAGCCCACCGCCGTCCACATGGAGCTTCACCTCGACGACATGATCCGTCTCGAACACCCGCGAAGCCATCGCCGATGGACGGTCGCACCGGATCTGTACCTGAATCGGCTGCTCCCGGATCTCGCTCCGCACCCCGCTGATCTCGCCCTCGGCGACCACATATCCATTCGCCAGCAGAATCACCTGGTCCGAAATCATGTCGACCTCATGCAGGATATGCGTCGACATAATCACGTGCCGCCCCTTGGCCGCAAGCTCGCGAAACAGCGCAATCGTCTCCGCCCGCACCAGGGGATCCAGTCCGTTCAAAGGCTCATCCAGCACCAGCACCCGAGGATCGTGCGCAATCGACTGCGCCAGCTTGATCCTCTGCCGCATCCCTTTGCTGTACCCCGCGACCTTCCGTTTCGCCGGCTCGACAAGGTTCACCCGCTCAATCGCCTTCCACGCCCGCGCCTCACAATCCGCATGCGAATCGCCAAACAATCTCAAAAACGAGTAAACAAATTCAAACCCCGTCAGTCCCTTCGGAAACGAATCGAACTGCGTGGAATATCCCACCAGCTTGAACAGCCTCTCCGGATCGTCCGTTGCGGTCCCCAGCACTCGAATGGAACCGCGAGTGGGCCGCACCAACCCGGTCATCAAATTCATCAGCGTAGTCTTGCCCGACCCATTGGGCCCCACCAAACTGGTAATTCCCGGAGGAATCGTCAAAGTAACCCGATTCACTCCCAACACCTCGCCATAAAATCGCGAGACGTTTTCGAAGACTACGAGGCTCTCCTCAATAGGAGGTGGAGCAACTGGCCCCTGGCCGCTGGCCGCTGGCGCCTGAGCGATCACTTCACCACCTCGAACGCCCGAACTTTCCTCGACAACAGCCACAAACTCGCAATCGAAACTCCGGTCAGCACCGTCCATGCCTGCGTCGCCGATATCCCATCGCCCAAGTCATAGCGGAACAGTTGCGCCCACACCACCTTCATCATCTCCATGATGTCG
Source organism: Bryobacterales bacterium (assembly GCA_963698105.1). GTDB lineage: Bacteria > Acidobacteriota > Terriglobia > Bryobacterales > Bryobacteraceae > Palsa-187. Next base: position 26,794 of record CAVOPN010000008.1, on the reverse strand, counting down.
GTGAGGTATCCGTTCTTGGTTCGCATCACGTTGTTGATCACCAGGCTAAATCCTGCCCCCACGAACACGATTCCTAAAATGATGCCTCCCGCTGCGATCTTCCAGCGTACCCAAGCCGAAATCGCCAGCGCGATCAGCGACAGCACCACCGTCCACACGAATAGCCCCGCAAACAATCCCCACGCGATCCACAGATGCGTCCTGGTCCACTCCCAACCCGCCATGTCCGCTTGAATTCCAAACAGAATCAATCCCGGAATCCAGGTGATGAACGCCAGCAGATAGAGCAGCACGGCCATCCGCCCCAGCACGTATTCGCTCCGCGTAAACGGCCGGCACAAATACAAAGGCATCGCATTATTAGTCACATCCGGAGACACCAGGCTCGGCCCCACAATCGCGGTCAATAGAAAAGCCATGGTCGCCTGAAAATTGCAGAAGAACACAAAGAACCGTTCGTTGACCTCCAATAAATTCCCCGCCGCCGGATTGAACGCCTTCAGGAACGATACGTTATGCGCGATATAAATGAACCCCGCCGCCCCAATCGGATAAAGCGCGCACAGCGCCAGAAACATCAATAAGAACTTCGATTGAAACAGCCGCGCAAAACTATACCGCGGCAAAACCATAAACCGCGACCACTGAGCCGTCAGTCCGCCTTCGTATCCTTTATAAGTCCGTTTATAAACCGCCATGCATCACTTTCTTTAACCTGCGAAAACATGGGGACAGGCTACTCTGTCCCAAGGCTCCGCCATCTTCGTGAAGGTGCCGTCCAATTTCGTCGCCAGTGGACAGAGCGGCCTGTCCCCATGTTTTCGCCCATCGTTATCTTTCTTCATCGGCGTTCATCCGCGTTCATCGGCGGCCAAAAATGTCTTGCCTAATTCTCCATCGCCTTCAAGAAAATATCTTCCAGCGTGTCCCTTCGATAATTCAATCTGCGCAGTTGCAAATCCCTTTCGGCCGCCAGCCGGTAAATCTCTCTCAGTTCAAACCCTACCGGACACACCATCTTGAATCTGCCATACCCGCTCGTCGACGTCTCACATCCCAGACCTTCCAGGGCATCCGCGAATCCCGCGTCGTTCCCCCGCGTCTCCAACTCCACGAACCGCTTGTTCGCCCTCCTCTCCTCTTCCAGATTCGAGTAGTGAACAATGCGGCCCGCCTTCATGATCAACACTTCTTCGCAAGTCTCTTCCACATCCCTCAGCAGGTGGGAGCACAACACGATATGCATGTCGCTGACCGCCTTCATCTCGCTAATCAGCTTGATCATCCGGATCCTCGCCGGCGGATCCAGGCCATTGGTCGGCTCATCCAGAATCACGAGTTTCGGCCCATGCACAATCGCTTGCGCGAGCTTCGCCAATTGCTTCATCCCCAATGAATACGTTCCCAGCGGCCGATACCGGGCCTCGCCCAGCCCGACGTAAAATAAGACCTCATGCGCCCGCTCCAGAGCCGCGTCCGGAGGCAGCCCGCTCAACTCCCCCATCATCCGAATGAACGACACGGCGGTCATGTTCGCGATGAACGAATCGTTCTCCGGCATGTACCCCACCACTGTGCGAATCTGTTTCTGCTCGCGCCGTATATCGTGCCCGAAGATCCGAGCCGTCCCCGCCGTCAAAGGACAAAACCCCAGCAGCGATTGAATCAGCGTCGATTTCCCCGCGCCGTTGGGTCCCAGCAGCCCGATGGTGCGCCCGGAGAGCGAAACCCGCAAGTCTTTCAAAATCTCCCGCTTCCCAAATCGTACGCCCAATCCCTCGAGCTCAATCACCGGCTGCATATTCTCCCGATTTCTCAGCATCCATCAGCACATGTGGCGCGCACTCGTGCCTGCCGCGTCGACATTCGTGTTTCTGCTGCGCCCATCGGCGCACCGGTAGCGATGAAAACCGCGGAAAGCGGGGACTGCCTACTCTGTCCCAAGGCGTCCTCAGGATCGTCAAAGCAACATATTTTGCCGGCGCCGCCGTGGACAGAGCGGGCTGTCCCCACTTTTCGCCCTGGCCACTCAGCCAACGCCGGTGTTTTCGAGAGTGTCGACGTATCTTCATCACCGCCTGCCCAACGCCGGCCCCATCAATCTGGAAATCAAATCCCCAGCCTGAGCCCCATTCAATCCTACCAGCGTATCCAGCCCCAACCCGAAAAAACTCCCCCGTGTAGCCGCCACGATCCGGTCCGGCTCCGCATACGCATAAATCAAGGTAGGAGCCCGATCCGCCGTCAACATCGCCAGCGCCTTGTTCTGCTCCTCCGTCAAAAATTTCGTCTGCTTCAACTGATCCGCCATGGGAGCAATCGCCGCGCTCGCGTTGTAATACACCAGAGCCGAAAAATTCATCTGCCCATTCTGCGGCAGCTGCGCGCGAAACGTGGTCGAACTGGCAAGCGTATTCCCCGCCGTCCGATTCTGAATCGACGTCGCCAGCAGCCCATGATTCGGCGCGATCAATAAATACCCATCCGTGAACACATAGTTCACCGCAATCGGACTCTTCGCCGAGCTCAGCGTGTAATACGTAAGCCCGTTCAAAACCTCGTGCGTGAACTGAATCTGAGCATCGGGCTGAGCCTGCTCGGCGGCCTTCACCATCTGCTCGATCGACCACTCCAGGCGCGAAGGATCGTTCACTTCCACCGCGACCTTCCAGCTCGGCGAAGGCAGCAGCGGCCCGTCCACCGCAATCGTCATCTCTCCGCCCAGCGTGGCCGCAATATCGTTGCTCACGTCCACTCCCGAAATATTCTGAATCCCCGTGATCATCTTCATCGCCGTCAACTGCTCCAATAACGCTTGCGGCTTGTTCACCACGAACGATGCCGCGAACGTCGCATCCGGAGAAATAAAATCCAACGACCCCATCGGCGCCGGAGCCGCGATCCAACTCGCAATGCCACTCCGGGTCCCGCGGAAACTCACCATCGCCGAATTCTCGGTCCGCCCTAAATTTTGCCGCCGCTCCAGCATCAGGTACCGGATATCGTTTCTTACGCTCCCCGGCAGAATTTGTTCCATGTCGGCCGCAAAAAGCCACCCCACCCCCGATGCATAACTCTCCGCGACCCTCTTCCCAAACTCCGTCCCCTCAAATCCCGATCCCAAATCCCCACCCATCGCCACCAGATTCCCCCTCTCCACCACAGCAACACCACAGCCATGGCCATCGCCCCTCCCGTCAGGGAGGGGACATCCCGACGCGTAGCCGCTCAAATACTCCTTCAACCCCGCCTTCTTCTGCTCCGCCACCACGACAGGATTCCCCAGCTTCCCGCCCGTCGCCGGAACCGCCAACACAATCTCATCCCCCAGATAATCGCTAACCGCCCGCACCTGATCGACGATCTTCCGAACATTGCGAGCCCCCTCCGCATCCCACCACTCCTTTAACACCGGACTCTGCTTCGCCCTCTCCTCAAAAATCGAATTAGCCTCGGCGAGCGTAGTGGACAAATTCGGCATGGAAACAAAAATCGCCGTGTTTGCAGGCAAACTCGAAGTCAGCTTCGAGCCATACCGCATCCCCGGCCCCTCGATCGCGTCCAGCTTTTTAGAAATCGCCGACATGTCCCCCAACAGCGCGAGATATTTCGCGGATTTCTCGCTCCACGCAATATCACGCCCCACACCCGTCAACGCCATCGTCGGATTGGTAGCCGTCTGATCCCCGCGATGCAGCAGTTCCGTCCCGGTAGCCTTGTCGACCTTCACCTCGCCCTCGACCACCGAAACGCGCGACCCCTTCAGCCCTCGGCTCACCTCGAAAATCGTCCCTTTTACCGACACCATGCAATCCGGAGTTGCAATTTCCAGCCTGCCTCTACGCTGCTTCGCCGCCTCCACCATCACACTCCCGCGCTCGAGTGCGACCGTCTTCCCGCTCCACCGCTCGCTGACCCGCAAATCGCTCCGCTCCGCCACTTCCACCAGCGATCCGTCGCGCAATCTCAAAACCGCGCGCGACCCCTTCGCCGTCCGCACCTCTTCGTTTTCTGAAATCAGCGCGCCCACATTCAACAGCCGTCCCGCCGCAACTTGATATAGCTCCCCATCCACCGATGCCACCGTCGCCCGGGGACCCTTCGGTGCCAGCAGCACATTGAAGTATTCCGGCAAAGTAATGCCCGCGACCAGCAGCACCGCCGCCGCAATCGCCCACGGTAGCGCCACGCCTACCATCGAGCGTTTCGCCGGCATCGTCACCAATTTCTTCTGCTCGCCGCGAAAGAATCGACGGCACTCGACGCACGAATGCAGATGATCCTCCACCAGCATCTGCCGCGCCTCCGTCAACGTTCTTTCCCGGTAACCGTCCGCCAGCGCCCGAAAATCCTCGCACGAATTCAAGCGTCCGCCCAGGTCCAGGGTGCGCATCGCGAGTTTGGCCCGCACCCTTTCCGCGGCCGCTTCCACCACTTCGGCTCCCGGATCTTCCTCGCGAATCGAATTCAATACCCGTTCGAAGTCTTGTTTGCTCATCGCATTTCCTTTTCGAGCTTCCGCCGCGTCCGATGCAGCGTCACCGCTACCACAACTTGAGAAATTCCCAGCAGCTTCGCGATCTCCGGGTTCGTGTACCCCTCAAAAACCCGCATCGCGAACATCTCCGCGGTTCGTGGAGGCAGTTTCGCAAGCGCCCTCCGCAACTGATCGCGCAGCTCGCGCAGTTCCGTGCAGGATCCGCTCGCCGCCATTCTTTCCGGCTCCAGCGTGTCACTGTCATGCCGCGCCCGGACCACATCGAGCGCCGCATTCACCGCGGAACGGCGCAGATAACTTTCCGGATTATCCATCTCCGGCTGGCCCCGAACCACGCGCAAAAAGACAGTTTGCAGCACATCCTCGGCATCCGCCGCATTGCCCGTAATCCGGTACGCGGTGCGAAACACCATGCCGTGATGCGCTTCATAAATTTGGTCGAGCGGCATCGTCATTTGAGCGAGCATCTACCTTCAAGACAGAAAGCTGCCTCGATTATTACACTTGAGGGAATGATTCTCTGTCCCGATCCCCCCGTCAAACGAAGCCATCACCCGGCCTCTCACGCATGATGACTCGCCGCCAGGTACTGGCTGTAGCGGGCTTAAGCACCCTCAAAGCCCAAAGAAACGTCGATTTCCGCCTGACGATCGACCATCTCGCCCTCCAAATCACCCCCAAAGTCGCCATAAGAACCATCGGCTACAACGGCTCCGTTCCCGGTCCATTGTTGCGAATGAAGGAAGGCCGACCTGTCACCATCGAAGTCATAAACAAGACCGCCGAGCCCGAAATCGTCCACTGGCACGGCCTCCACATCCCCTCCGATGTCGATGGCTCAGTCGAAGAAGGAACTCCCCTGATCGCGCCCCATTCGAGCGCCCTCTACACCTTCACGCCCTCCCCAGCGGGAACCCGCTGGTATCACACCCATGTCATGGCCATGCGCAATCTCAGCCGCGGCACCTACACCGGCCAGTTTGGATTCATATACATAGAGCCTACAAACGACCCCGGCGCCTTCGACCAGGAAGTCTTTCTCGCCCTCCGCGAATGGGACCCCTACTTCAGCATGGCCGAGGATTCCATGGACGTGGCCTATAAATATTGCTCCATCAACAGCCAAGCCCTGGGCTCCGGCGATCCAATTCGCGTAAAACGAAGCCAGCGCGTGATGCTGCGGATTCTGAACGCCAGCGCCACTTTGAAAAGACGCATCGCCTTTGCCGGTCACTCCTTTACGGTGGTCGCCCTGGACGGAAACCCCGTTCCTTCGCCCCGAGCGGTCAACATCTTGGAACTCGGCCCCGCGGAAAGAGTCGACGCCATCGTCGAAATGAATCAGCCAGGCGTCTGGATTCTCGGCGCAACCGACGATCGCGACCGCAAAGCCGGCCTCGGAATCGTCTTCGAATACTCCGGTAAAACCGGCCCGCCGCAATGGACCCCTCCCTCGAAAGACCTCTGGAATTACAACATTTTCGGCCGCGCCTCCATGCCCGGCGACGTGCCAAAAATCCCTCTGGTCATCGAGAAAAAGTTCGCCGGCAGCCGCTGGGTCGATAAATGGACCATCAACGGCAAGTCCTGGCCGAAAACCGACCCAATCCGCGTGAAGCAAGGCGAACGCTACCGCCTGGTCTTCGATAATCGCAGCGACGAGCCTCACCCCGTCCATCTGCATCGCCACAAATTCGAACTGGCCGGCACTGGCATCTATAAGGACGTCGTTGTAGTTCCCGCAAAATCCTCGCTGGAAGCCGATTTCACAGCCGATAACCCCGGCAAGACGCTATTCCATTGCCATCAACAGATGCATATGGATTATGGATTCATGTTGTTGATGGAATACGCTTAGGGCGTTTACCTGAGGGACTTTGAGGTCCAAAAGCCTTACGCTCGTTTTCATGACGGCTCTGCTCTCGCTCGTTCTGATGATTACGGCTGTCAAACAACCCTCCACCCCTCTGCGCGGCGGATGCTCCCCCGATTCCGATGTCATCGCTACTCTAAGCGCCGGCGCACCCGTAAAAATAGGCTACGCGCTAGCCGGAGAAGCGGTTCCCTGTTATAAGGTTACCGTCGAAACCGGAGGTAAAACCTTAGACGGTTTCCTCCCCGCTGCCGCCATCGCCGGCCTCGACGAATTCGAAAAAGGTCTGCGCGACGCCTCCTGGCCGGACCCCGAAAAAGTCCTCGGATCCATCAAAGCCGCCGCCCAGCAAATGCCTTCTCTTGGCGGAGCGACCCTCGCCAACAGCCAGGCCGCCGCCCTGCTCGAATCCAGCCAGCCCGCCAAAGCTCTCGAACTGCTCGAAAACGAATTACGCCAGAAAACCGATCCCACGACTCTGGCCCTCGCGGGCGTCGCCGCCTGGCGGTCCGACGACCCCCAGCGCGCCCTCGTCTATTGGAAAAATTCCCTGGAGCTCCAGCCCAACTCCGATCTCGAACGGCTGTACCGGCGCGTTGAAAAAGAAACCGCCGGAGATCAGAGCACCGCGAAACTTTACGGCCTGCGCGTGCTGCTGCGCTATGATGCGGCCTTCGTTCCGGTCGAAACCGCGCGCCAGATGGTCAGCGCCCTCGATAGCGAACTGCTGCGCATCTCCGACACTTTGGGCTGCTCCGCGGAGGAGCGGCTGGTCGCGATCGTCCAGAGCCGCGACGCCTATCACAAAACCACCGACGCAGCCGAATGGAACGGAGGCCAGTTCGACGGCCGCATCCGCGTTCCCGTCGCCGGAGGCCAGGGCATGGACGACAACCTGCTGCGCATCTTCGCGCATGAAACCACCCACGCCTGCTTGTCGATGATGGGTCATTGGCCCGCCTGGTTCCAGGAAGGACTCGCCCAGAAAATGTCCGGCGATACGCTCGCCCCCGCCATGCGCGCCAAGCTCGACAAAATGGCCAAGGAGGGAAAACTTCCCAAGCTCGAAAATCTGCGCCAGGACTGGTCCCGCCTCGACACCGCGCACGCGTTAGCGGCCTATGCTTTATCGCTCGCCGCCGTCGAGATGTTCTACGAAAACTACGCCGCCTACGGCATCCGCAACCTGGTCAACAACCCCAGTAAGCTGGAGCAGATCACCGCCGACCTGGATAAACGCCTCGGCTTATAAAACCCAGACTAAAGCCTGCGAAAATGGGGACTGCCTACTCTGTCCCAAGGCGTCCGCACCCTCCGCGCGAAAGCGACACACCCCTTCGCCGCCGTGGACAGAGCGGGCTGTCCCCATTTTTCGCCCCGGCCAATCAGCCGATACGGTGTTTTCAAGCGTGTCGACCGCGACGCTCACAGACTTCCTAAAAGAACCGCGACCACCGGGAGCGGTCAGCGCCCACGTGTTCGAAGATTCCCACACCCATAGAGTTATCCTTAAATAAATGAACTTTGCCACCATCCCGGAAGCCCTGGTCGATTTCCGCGCCGGCAAAATGTTAGTAGTGGTCGACGACGAAGACCGCGAAAATGAAGGCGACCTCACCATGGCCGCCGAGCTCGTTACTCCGGAAGCCATCAACTTCATGGCCACCTACGGCCGCGGGCTCATCTGCCTCGCCCTCTCCGCCGACCGCTGCGATGCCCTGCATCTCCCTCTCATGTCCGCGCAAAATACTTCGCGCTTCGGCACCGCCTTCACCGAATCCATCGACGCCCTTGAAGGAATCACCACCGGCATTTCCGCCGCCGACCGCTCCCATTCCATTCGCGTCGCCATCGACCCCAAAACCACCGCCCGCGACCTCGCCCGCCCCGGCCATATTTTTCCTCTGCGCGCCCGCGAAGGCGGCGTCTTAGTTCGCGCCGGCCAAACCGAAGCCGCCGTCGACCTCGCCCGTATGTGCGATCTCCAACCCGGCGGAGTCATCTGCGAAATCATGAACGCCGACGGCTCCATGGCCCGCGTCCCTCATCTCACGGAATTCTGCGCCCTCCACGGTTTGAAAATGATCTCGGTAGCCGAGCTGATCCGCTATCGTCTCGAAACCGAGCACTTCGTCGAGCGCCGCGCCGAAGGCTGCCTCGAAACGAGAGCCGGCGTTTTTAAAACCATTCAATACGTCAGCACCATCGATAATCAGGGCCACCTTGCGCTAATTCACGGCGATGTCGCGCACAAAAAAGACGTGCTGGTCCGCATGCACTCGCGCTGCTCTCTCGGAGACGTGTTCGGATCTACCAAGTGCGATTGCCGCGAAATGATCGACCTCTCCCTCGAAAGAATCGCCGAAGAAGGCGCCGGAGTCTTCGTCTATCTGCACCAGACCGGATTCGGAAACCGCCATCATCACCAGCACACCCAGACCCAGCACGAATCCGGCATCGGCGCCCAGATCCTGTCCGACCTCGGACTCTCGACCATCCGTTTATTGACCAACCATCCACGCAAAGTTCTGGGCCTCGACGCCTTCGGAATCGAGATCGTCGAGCAGATCCCCATCGCTAAGTCTTAAAAAGATTCTTCGCGATGAACAGCGCATTGGCCGGCCTTTCCGCCAGCCGGCGCATAAAATACGGATACCACGCGACTCCATAAGGCACATAAACCCGCAGCCGGTATCCCAAGTCGATAATCCTCTGCTGCAAGTCCGTGCGGATGCCGTACAGCATCTGAAATTCGAAGCTCTCCGGTGGAATTTTTCGCTCCCGCGCATAGCGAAACGCCTCACCCAGAATCGTCTCATCGTGCGATGCGATTGCCGGATAAGCACCCTTATCCAGCAAAACTTTCATCAGCTTCAAGTAATTCTGATCCACATCGCGCTTCGCCGGAAACGCCGCCGACGCCGGCTCATTGTAGGCGCCCTTGCACAGCCTCACCGGAATGGAGAGCGAGTTCAAGTGCTCAATATCGCCCGCGCTCCGGTAAAGATACGCCTGAATCACCGCGCGCGCCGTGCCGATTTTTTCGACCACCGCGAGAGTCCGCTCGGTATACTCGCTTGACTCCATGTCGATCTCGATGCGGCTGCCGATCTCCGTCGCGCGATTCGACAAGCGCAGCACGTTTTGAAGACAAGCCTCCGCAGATAAGTCCAGCCCGAACTGCGTCAGCTTGATCGAAACCGTGGAGGGCAGCTTGCGCCGCGCAATCTCCTCAAGCGCCGCCAGGTAAGCATCGCGCGAAGCCTCAGCCTCGGCGAGCGAAGTGACATTCTCTCCCAGATGGTCGAGCGTGGTGAATGTCTTGTTGTCCGCAAGCCGCGCACACACCCCCAGCTCATCTTCAAGCGTCTCCCCGGCGACAAATCGGCGAGTGAGTTTCTGCGCAACCGGCGACGTCTCCATCCACTTCCGCATTCCTTTCTGCGTGGAAAGAAACAGGAAGAGTTGGCGCATCATGTAGGTCTATCGGCTCCTTGCGTTTCCCGGACCACCGCCTCAAGCCGAAGCGGTTGCGGAGCCTCATCGTTGCCTCCGACACCTAATTCTCGCATTCGTTTGAGCGACGGCATCAACCGCGTCTCATAGGATGCCGCCGAGCGGTTATAAGCGTCCACGGCCTTCGCTAGATTGCGTCCCGCGTCGGAATAGGAGTCGGCGAAGACGCGCACCCGGTCGTACAGCTCCGCGCCAAGCTTCCGCAGCTCGCCCGCATTCTGCGCCAGCTTTTCCTGCCTCCACGTATAAGCGACGCCCTTCAACACGCTGACCAGCGTAACCGGCGTGGCGAGAAGAACTTTTTTAGCCAGCGCTCTTTCAAGCAGCTCCGGATCCCTCTCCAGCGCCGCGGCCAGAAAGTGATCGCCCGCCATGAACAGCACCACCATTTCAGGGGAAGGCTGAAGCCGCGCCCAATATTCGCGCCCGCTCAGCTGCATCACGTGCCGCATCACCTGCTGCGAATGCCGGTCGAGCGCCGCGCGCCGCGAAGGATCGTCCAGCGCCGCCTCCGCGTCCAGATAAGCCGACAAAGGAACCTTCGCATCGACGGCCAGCGTGCGCCCTCCAGGAAGTTTCACGATCATATCCGGTCTCTGCCCATCCGCGGAATTCTGCTCGAAGAAATCGCACTGCGCGGCCATCCCCGAAAGCTCCGCCACCCGCCGCAGCGTAAGCTCCCCCCACCGCCCCCGCGAATTCGGAGCCCGCAACGCCTGCGAAAGCGCGACCGTCTCCCGCGAAAGCGAAGTAAGCTGCTGATTCAGTCCTCCATGCATCTGCTGACGTTGCGATTCCAGCTCTCGCAGCTGAGTTTCGAGCCGTTCCAACGTAGCGGCCATAGGAACATCCGTCCGCCGCCGAAAATAAAGTGCCGCGAGAAGGACCCCCAAAACAATTCCGCCTAAAAATGTTGCAACCAGCATGACATCCATAGTGTGCCACAATCCGGCAGGCGGAACCGCCTGCCCCACAAAGTACCGCTATTCCCTCTTTGTGGCTTGTGTGGCTTGTATGCTTGTGGCTTGTGGCTTGTGGCGCAGGCGGTTCCGCCTGCGATCTTAGTAGAACCTAGCATCCTCCACCCGCGCATAGCGGAAATCTTCATAACGTCTCATCCAATACCGCAACCACTCGCTCCGCATCCTCCCTCGTAAAACACAACGGAGGCCTCAGCTTGATCACGTTGTGATGAGGCCCATCGGTGCCGGCAAGAATCCCTCGCTCCCGCAGCCGATTGACCACCCGCGACGCTTCCGTCGTTGCCGGCTCCAGCGTCTCCCGGTCCCGCACCAGCTCAACTCCCAAAAACAAACCCAACCCCCGCACATCGCCGATCAACTCATGGTCAATCGACCGAAGCCCTCGCAACAAATGGTCCCCCACCACGCGGGCATTCTCCTCTAACCCTTCTTCTTCCAACACATCCAGAACCGCCAGCCCCGCCGCGCAGGCCACGGGATTCCCCCCAAAAGTCGAGAAAAATTCCATCCCATTGTCAAAGGAAGCCGCAATCTCCCGAGTAGTAATCACCGCCGCAAGAGGAAACCCATTCCCAATCGGCTTCCCAAGAACAACAATATCGGGAGTGGCCTCAAATCCCCAAAAACGCGAACCCAACCGCCCGAACCCGACCTGAACTTCATCCGCGATGCAGACTCCGCCCGCCGCGCGAACGTATTGATAAACCTCGCTCAAATACCCTGGAGGCAGCACAATCTGTCCGCCCACGCTAGGCAGACTCTCCGCAATGAACGCCCCCGGCTTCACGCGTTCCAGAATCTCCGCGACATGCGCGGCGTACTTCAACCCCCTCGCCGGATCGGAGCGCTTATAAGCGCCTCGATAATCATCCGGAATCGGCGCGATATGCACCCAGGATTTCTTCCCTTTACCGCCTGGACCATTGCATTTATAAGGACTGATATCGATCAGCGTCGTAGTATTCCCGTGATACGCGTGATCCAGAACGATAACGTCCTCGCGACCCGTATGTGCCCGCGCGAGGCGCAGAGCCAGCTCATTCGCCTCGCTAGCCGAATTGAGAAAGTAACAAATCGTCAGCGGCGCAGGCAGCTTCGCGGTCAGCCTTTCCGCATAATCGACAATGTTGTCATGCAAATAGCGGGTGTTTGTGTTGAGTACCGCGATCTGCTTTTGCACCGCGTCCACCACCCGCGGATGAGAATGGCCGACCAGGGGAACATTATTATAGACGTCGAGATACTGGCGCCCTTCATCGTCATACAGATACTGCTTCCATCCGCGAACGATCTTAAGCGGCTTGTCGTAGCTGATGCTGAGATTCCCTCCCAGGTGCCGATGCCGCCCGGCCAGCGTATCCTCTTTAGTCCGCTCCTTCGGAATCTGCCGAACGAACCCAGGCTCCGGCGAAAGAGCGGTAAAAACCTCGCGCAGCCAAGGCGCCGCGACCCCCGGGAAATCGCACCCGAGGTCCAGCAAATCGCGAATCACTTGAAAATGCAGGTGCGGAGGCCAATCTCCGTTGACCGTCCGCTCGCCGATTCGAGCAATCTCCTGACCCGCCTTAACTCCCGTCCCCACAGCCAGGGTGTCGCTTAAGTGCCCATAGAGCGTGAAGAATCCGTCATGCTCTAAAATCATCACCGGCCCGTAATCGAGCCGATTTTTGTTATTTGCAATCGCGTAAACGACGCCGTCGAAAGGCGCAAAGACGGGTGTGCGCGGCGGAGCGAACAGGTCGAGCCCCAGGTGGATCGTCCGCCCCTTAAACATCTGCTCGGTATAAAACAGCCTCGCCTCGTTATAGCGTCCGATCGCGAGCCCCTGAGGCGTCGGCATCTCCGTGGCGCAACCGACACTCAAATCCAAAACTTCCGCCGAATCAAAGCCACGCATAACCGGCGCAGCCACTGGTGGGACCCATTCGTCCATCACCTTCAGCCCGCAGGCTTGCCTGAAAACATAGTTTGCCAGTCGCGGAGGGATTTTCGACAGCGCCCGCAGAGCTTCCCAAGCTGCTGTTTCAGTGACAGTTACATAAGGGTCGCTGGTTAAAGTCTTGCGCTGGGCGGAATTGACCACGCTCACCGCCAGCCGCAGCAGGATCAGCGGGAACAATGCTTCGAGTTCACCCGGCTCCAGTGTTCGATATCCCGCCACCAAATGGCCGAGCGCTTCCAGCGGATCTTTCTTATTCAGAGCAATATAGGCCCCCGCAATGGCAACCTCGCAGACCGTCGCCGTATAGTGCAGATCCCCGAAATCGATCAGCGTTACCTCGTCTCCATGCGCGAGAATGTTGTGATCGTTGGCATCGCCGTGAATCACGCTGTGCCGCAGCCCGTCGAGCTCCGGAGCCATGCCGAGAACCCGCTCGATCAAAGCCGGGTCGGCCGTCAAATGCAGATATTTGCGGATCCATGACGCGCGCTTCAGGTCCCATTTAAGCTCTCTATGGACGCTTAAATGACCGAAGGTCGACAATTGTTCGTCTAACTTTGCTAAATAAATACCGATATTGCGCAATAAATGCGGGGAATGATACTTGATATCCGCCAGCAGTTTGCCGGGAATATAGTGCAGCATCCACACCAGCCGGCCGTGGTATTCGCGAATCCCGTCCACCACCCGTTTTTCGCCAAGATGCTCAATCGCGGCGATTTGCATCTCAACGAACGCGCGGTCGCAGCCCTCGCGCATCACCTTCAGGATGTAATCCGATGATCCCCGCAGATGAAAATTGTCGTCAAATTCGCCATTGAGGCGAGTGGCCGTGACTTCCAGTCCGTAGAGCTCCTTCGCGATTCGGGACGGATCGATTTCCATGCTGACGTTTCATTGTAAACGTCTCTGAAGCGCTGCGATTCTCGCGTCTCCGGCTTTGTGCGCCGCCTTCAGTTCCAGGACCTCTTTATGAAGGTCGTCGATCCTGGCGCGCGCTTTCTCCATTTGCGTAGGCGGCGGCGCCGGTCCCACGAATCGCGTTTGCGTCGACCCGATCCCGATCGTGATATCGCCCGTCCTCCGCGCGTAAGTGGCGGTCGATTGGCCGGGCCTGATCGGTATATAAGTTCGTTCGCCTCCATCGAGGATGGTCAGCGTTTCCGTCGTAGGCAGGTTCCATGAAATCCTGACTTGGCCATCCATTTCATGCAGCGTCAACGCCAGTTGCGGATGCGAGGGCCGATAGAGGAACAGAGGAATCGCCAATAAACACAGGGCCCAGGGCCATCGGCGTTCTCTTTTCACGGCCGCCCGGGCCACCGCTTGTCCGCTGATCGAGAACTCTTCATAGCTGCGAACGGTTTCGATCGACCCTTCCGCATTGCGAACGAAAAAGCCGCCTATTTCATCCGAGACGACCATCGCCACGCACGCGTCCGCTTTCTCGAAACGCTCCAGATCGTCTTCCGTGAGAAAAACCTGGCCGCGCACACGGGACGCGAAAATGCCTAACGGTTCCAGGCCCGCCCGGCCCCGGGTTGCGACCAGACGTATCGTCTCCCCGTTGCGGACCCCGTAGAGGACTCCAAACGCGTCGACGCTTCCGCTGGATATTCGCACCTCCCTCAGCAACGCAGGGGAATATTCGATCCGAAAGGGACTCTCCGGTGGAGCCCACGTGCGGACAGGTCCGCTTTGAAGGCGTGCGAAACGGCTCATTACCGGCCATATCGACCTGGAGCTTGCCATGGTGAGTGTCACGGATGGTTAGTGGCGGATTAGCCCCAGTTTTCTCATATGAGTACGACTTTCAGTCGTAGGGAAGTTTGCCGGGGTTGCCCTAGGGTGTGGCTGAGGACTTATGCCACGAACTTATGGCTGGATTCGGGATAATCCCGACGCTCGCGACCGTATTTGCCAATTGCCCAGAAGGGTGGCTGCTCTGCCGCCTTCGGCCGACTTGAGGAGGGGATGTCCGCCTGTCTATGACCAGGGAAATCTGGGTAGCTGCACCGCGAATGCAATAGGCGCGGCAATGGAGTTCGATCAGATGAAGCAGAAGCTGGCGGCGTCGACCCCTTCGCGCCTGTTCATCTATTACAACGAAAGGGCGATTGAAGGGACGGTGGATTCCGATAGCGGGGCGCAGATTCGGGACGGGATCAAGACCGTGGCGGCGGAGGGTGCGTGTCCGGAGACCATGTGGCCATACATCGAGTCCAGCTTTTCGGTGCGTCCGGGGACGGCCTGTTATCAATGTGCGAAGCTGCATCCGGCGGTGCAATATGAGCGGGTGCCACAAGATGCGGGCCAGCTGAAGGGGTGCCTCGCGGCGGGGTATCCGTTTGTTTTCGGGTTTTCGGTATACGAGAGCTTTGAAGGGGACGCAGTGGCGAAATCCGGAATGGTGCCGATGCCGGGGGCCTTCGAAACCGAGGTGGGCGGCCATGCGGTGATTGCGGTGGGATATAACGATTCGGTCCAAAGATTTCTGGTGCGGAATTCCTGGGGGAGTAAATGGGGAGTCGGCGGGTACTTCACGATTCCTTACGCCTATCTGACAAACAGCGATTTGGCCAGCGATTTTTGGGTGATTCGGGTGGTCAAGTAGATGGATCTTCATCGCGGCCGACAGGGTGGGCGGCTTCAGCTCATTGTTTCTTGTCTGCTTGCGCCACGCACACAAATGTGCGAAACTCGCTTCGTGAGAGGTAGCGAGTTTCTGCGCAAGCTGCGCGTTCTCGCCCGCAGAAATGGAGTGGAACTCCGATTCGAAGCGGCAAGAGGCAAAGGTAGTCATGGAACTGTCTTTTTCGGTGCCGCGTCGACGGTGCTGAAGGACCGGCGGAAGGAGCTAGGGATAGGCCTCTTGCGCGCGATGTGCAACGACCTCGGCATAAGACCACAGGACCTGTGAAAGGAGCCCATGATGTTTTCATTCGTCTACCCCGCCGCCTTCCGACCCGACGAAAACGGACGCCCTGTCGTCAGCTTCCCGGACTTTCCCCGCGCCCACACCGACGGCAAAAACATGGAGGAAGCATTTGAAGAAGCGACTGACTGCCTGGGCAGCGTGATCGCCGCTCATATCGCGGAGAAGGGGGAAATCCCCGAGCCGTCTCCAATCAAGCGGGGCTGGAAGCTTGTGCCAGTGCCGCTGTGGGTCGCCGGGAAGCTCGCCCTCTATCTCACCATGCGAAAGCAAAAAATCACCAATAGCGAGTTGGCCCGCCGCCTGGGGGTTCGGGAAACGGTGGTGCGCCGGATGCTCGACCCGAATCACGCAACGAAGTCTGAAAAGCTGCAGGCAGCTTTGGCTGTTCTTGGAAAACGGATTGTTGTCGCGCTGTCCGATGCTGCTTGAGACTTCGGCGGTCGAAACGCTTCCGCGCTCCCGCACGCCACGGTACAATTGGGTTAGCCGGCCAGGAGGTAATTGAGAAAAGCTAAGATCACCGGGCACCCGGATGAGGAGCGCCACCTCACAAATGGCCTGTCCCGAAAAATAGGCCGTGTCCCACCCCCTCTTCCCCTGGAGGACAACACACCAGAAGGCCTAAAGGCGCTTCTCGAAGCGAATCGTCACTACCGCAAGAACCCATGGCCAGAACCGTATGACCGCACTTCGCATCGCCTACACCTGGGAGATGCTCGGGACCTAAGTTGGATCCCCGACGCCTCGGTTCACTTGGTGGTGACCTCGCCTCCTTATTGGACACTAAAAGAATACGCACGCGGCAACGACGCGCAAATGGGGCATTTCACCGATTATGAACGGTTCCTCACAGAGTTGGATCGGGTTTGGACCGAATGTAAGCGGGTCCTCGTGGGCGGCGGAAGGGTTTGCTGTATCGTCGGTGATGTCTGTATTCCACGAAAAAGGGGTGGCCGCCATTACCTGGTTCCACTCCACTCTGACATCCAAGTACGTGCTCGTAAGGTGGGTCTCGACTGCCTACAGCCAGTCCTCTGGAATAAGATAGCCAATGGCGCAACGGAGGCGGAGGGGAATGGGGCGGGATTCTATGGGAAGCCATATCAGCCCGGAGGAATAATCAAGAACGATATTGAATACATCCTGTTTCTCAGGAAGGGGGGCGAGTACCGCAGCACTCCCACCCTCCAAAAGGCGCTTTCCATGCTGACGAAGGAAGAAATGAAAATCTGGTTCCGATCGATTTGGAGCGACATCCCGGGTGCTTCTACCCGTGACGGGCATCCCGCTCCGTATCCGGTGGCGATTGCGGAGCGTCTCATTAAAATGTTCTCTTTTGCGGGCGACACCATCTTAGATCCATTCGCGGGAACCGGATCGACCTCACAGGCTGCTATTATGTCAGGCAGAAATTCAATAGCTAACGAAATTGAAACTTCGTATGTCGAAATTGCACGACAGCGAATGGTGAAAGTTGCGTGGCAGCTTCGCGCCGTTGGCGCGACTGAGGCCGAGGTAATCTTTGACAGAGATGCCCGCACAACTCGAATACCGGCTCCTCACGGAGTTTCGGCGACTATTTGAGGGAAAACCTTACCTTCATCGGGCATCGAACCAGGGCGACTTCGTGGCGATGCACTTAATTGAGGACCTCATCGCGATTAATCGCTCACCCAAGTTAATTGAGGCCGCAATCGGTCGAAAAGATCGCGTACTTAACGCCCAGAACAGGCGCCGCGGTATCGCGGCACGGCGCGGGGATGGAACTTTCGGCGAAATCATTCCTGGTGAAATACCCATCGCGGACCCGGGTTACCTTGTATCGCGAGGGCCGATAGCAACGGTCGAAATCGGCATTGAGGTAAAGGTGCTGGCGAAAGCGATGATTAAGCAGATTGATCGGGTCATCAACGATCTCCGCAATCAGGTCGTTCAGTTCAAGCGCGGTGGCGGGCAGCCGATCTGCGTTGCCGTAATCGGGATTAACCAGGCGGAAAGCACAGTCGGCTACGAAGGAGATCGGCAGTTTCCAACTACCGGAAAGCAGGGCTTCCTCCACCCGTTCCAGGAAGCTTCCGAGGCCGAGCGGCGGCTGCGCCTCGACGCCGCTCCCGACTTCGACGAGTTCCTTGTCCTTCGATTCAAGGCGATGAACGCGCCGCCGTATGGATTCGAGTGGGTGCATTACGGCGAGACTAGACTGGATTATGCCGCTGCTCTGTCGAGGATCAGCGCGCGATACCAGCAGCGGTTCTAACGAATTCACCGGTTTGTGATAATATCCTCGTTTTACAACTTGTTCAAGGAATCTTTCTCCGATGAAAGTTTACGAAACGAGCGATATCCGGAACGTGGCCCTGGTCGGCCATGGGAACTCCGGCAAGACGGCCCTTACTTCGGCCCTTCTGTTGGCTTCGGGCGCTACGCCGCGCCTGGAAAACATCACGGATTTTGACGACGAGGAGATTGCGCGCAAGATCACCATCTCCTCCGCCGTCGCCGCCTGTGAGTGGAGGGGGAAGAAGATCAACCTCATCGACACGCCGGGCTTCAACATTTTCATCAACGATACGCGAGGCACTCTGATTGCCGCGGACTCGGCGCTGGTGGTGGTCGACGGCGTGTCGGGCGTCGAAGTGCAAACCGAGAAAGTCTGGACCTTCGCCGATGAGTTCGTGCTGCCGCGCGCGGTGGTGATCAATAAACTGGATCGTGAGCGGTCCAGCTTCGATCGCACGCTCGAAAATGTGCAAGCGGCATTCGGGCGCACGGCGATTCCGATTCATCTGCCGATCGGCGCGGAGAAGGATTTCAAGGGCGTCGTCGATCTGGTGCGCATGAAATCGTACGTAGGCGGCAAGGAAGGCGATATTCCCGCCGATCTGGCCGATGCCGCGAAGACCGCGCATGAAGCGCTGGTCGAGATGGTCGCGGAGGGCAACGACGCGCTGCTCGAAGAATTTTTCAATGAAGGCACGCTGCCGGTGGATCATATTCTCGACGGACTGCGTGAGGCGGTGCGCGTGCGCAGGCTGTTTCCGGTGCTGTGCGCATCGGCGACGGGCAACATTGGTAGCGATCTGATTTTGTCCTTCATCAATGAACATTTTCCCAGTCCGCTCGAATGCGGATCCTGGAAAGGGAAGACCAACGGCAAGGAAGTCGAGCGCGGGATTAAAGATTCCGGGCCGGTATCCGCGTTCGTTTTCAAAACCGTTGCGGACGCATTCGCGGGACGTGTTTCCTATTTCAAGGTGATCTCCGGCGTGCTAAAGAACGATGCGCACCTGATCAATTCACGCTCCGGCGCGGATGAGCGGCTGGCGCACGTCGGCGCGATTTTCGGGAAGACCATTCAACCGCTCAATGAGCTGCACGCGGGCGATATCGGAGCGGTCGCGAAGCTGCGCGACACTCTGACCGGCGACACGCTGGCCGATAAAGCGGCCATGATCGAGTATCCCGAGGTCCGTCTGCCGGAGCCTTCGATCGCCTACGCGATTGCCGCCAAAACCCGCAACGATGAAGATCGCATGGGCAACGCGATCCACAAGATTCTCGAAGAAGACCGGTCCTTGCGCTTCTATCGCGATCCGCAGACCAAGGAGTTTCTGCTCGCCGGATGCGGGCAGCAGCATATCGAGATTATCGTCAGCCGTTTGAAGAAACGCTACGGTGTGGAAGTCGCTCTGCACGCGCCCAAGATTCCCTATCGCGAAACCATCCGCGGCCGCGCGGAGGTGCAAGGCCGGCACAAGAAACAAACCGGAGGCCACGGCCAATTCGGCGATTGCTGGATTCGCATGGAGCCTCTCCAACGAGGCGGAAAATTCGAATTCGCCAACGAAGTTTTCGGCGGCGCGATTCCGAAGAACTTCATTCCCGCGATTGAGAAAGGTATTCTCGAGACTGCCGAGCGCGGCTATCTGGCGGGATTTCCGGTGGTCGATTTCAAGGTCGTGGTGTACGACGGTTCCTATCACGATGTCGATTCCTCGGAAATGTCCTTCAAATTAGCCGCGAGGAAAGCGTTCCGCGCAGGAATGGAAGCGGCCAAGCCATCGCTGCTGGAACCGATCATGAACGTGGAGGTCCAGGCGCCGGTGGAGTTCGCGGGCGACCTGATGGGCGACATGAACAGCCGGCGCGGACGCATTTCCGGCATGGACACCAAGGGCGGCACGCAGATCATCAAAGCGCAGGTCCCGATGGCGGAGATGCTGGACTATCTAAACGTTCTGACGTCCATGACGCAGGGCCGCGGGTCGTTTGCGATGGAGTTCGACCATTACGATTTCGTGCCGGGATTGCAAGCCGAAAAAATCATCGCCGCCGCCAAAGCTGCTCGCGCCGGTGAAGAAGAAGAGGAAGAGTAGGACAGGTCCCCGACCTGTCCAGCGCCTGAGATTAATTTGCAAACTCGCGTCCCCATGTAACGTATTAAGTAGAGGACGGTATTCCTTACGTGGGCCACTTCCTTAACGACGTTCGCTACGCGCTTCGCACCTTTCGTAAATCTCCGGTTTTCGTTGCCGTTGCCGCACTTTCGCTGGCATTGGGTATAGGCGCGAATACCGCGATTTTCACGCTGATCGACCAGATTCTGCTGCGCCTGCTGCCGGTAAAGGATCCACAACAGCTGGTTTTGTTGTGGGGACGCGGGTCGCATTACGGCAGTAATAATGGACCGAACAAGCTCTCCTATCCTATGTATGAGGATTTCCGGGATAAGAACCAGGTCTTCAGCGGGATGTTTTGCCGCAATGGAATGGACTTCAGCCTCAATTTCGAGGGGAAGACCGAGCGCATTTCAGGCGAACTGGTTTCGGGCACTTATTTTCCGGTCCTGGGCGTGGGACCCGCGCTGGGACGCGTCTTTAATCCCACCGACGATCAGCAGGAGGGCGGCGAGCCGTACGCCGTGTTGAGTTATCGCTACTGGATGTCGCGCTTCGCGGGCGACCGGAATGTGATCGGCAAGAAGCTGGTGCTGAACGGCTATCCGTTCACCGTAGTCGGGGTCAGCCAGGCGGGGTTCGATGGGACCGACCCGACCCAGTCGCCACAGGTCCGCATCCCTGTAGTGATGAAGATGCAAGTGGACCAGCTCGGCTTTTACGATTTGAAAAAGCGCCGCGCGCGCTGGGTCAACGTGTATGGACGCCTGAAACCCGGCGTTACGATGGAGCAGGCCAAAGCGGGATTGCAGCCTCTGATGCATCAGATGCTCAATATGGAGGTGCAGGAGAAAGATTTCGCGCACGCGGCGCCGGAAACCAAGCAGGCATTCTTGAAAATGTGGCTGGATCTGCTGCCGGCCTCTAAGGGACGCTCCTTTATACGCGACCAATTTTCGAATTCGCTACTTGTCCTGATGGCGATTGTCGGCCTGGTGCTGCTAATCGCCTGCGCGAACGTGGCGAACCTGCTGATCGCGCGCGCGACGGCCCGGCAGAAGGAAATCGCCGTCCGCCTCGCGCTGGGCGCTGGACGGGGACAGATTATTTCGCAATTGCTGGTGGAGAGCCTCATGCTTTCTCTCGCCGGCGGCGCCGCGGGATTGCTGCTCGCCGTGTGGATCGATGAGACGCTGGTGAATTTCCTGCCCACGGGCGCCACCAGTTCGCTGGCCGTTTCGGCGATGCCGGATTGGAGGATTCTGATCTTCACCCTGAGCGTTTCGCTTGCCACCGGGATTATTTTCGGACTGGTGCCCGCGCTGCAGGCCACGCGGCCGGATCTGGCGCCGACGCTGAAAGACGAAGTCGGCGCCATCACCAGCACGGCTTCCATCGGATTGCGAAAAACGCTGGTCGTCGCGCAGGTCACCCTCTCTCTGCTGCTGCTGATCGGCGCGGGATTGTTCATCCGCAGTCTGAAAAATCTGAAAGGCGTAGACCCCGGGTTCAAGACGCGAAACCTGCTGACGTTCTCGATCGATGCTCCTCTAAACGGCTATAAGCCGGAGCGCAGCCGCGATATTTACCGCCAGCTTTACGCGAGCCTGAATGCGCTGCCGGGCGTCGATTCGGCCAGTCTTGCGATTATGTCGGTGCTCGAAGGCAATGAATGGGATAGCTCCGTCACCGTCGATGCGTTCAAGGCCAAGCCGAACGAAGGGCTCGACCCGCATATGAACTTCGTTTCGCCGGGCTACTTCAAAACCATGGACGTGCCCATTTTGCAAGGCCGCGATTTCCGGCCGTCGGATATGGGGAAGGACGCGCCGAAGGTGTGCATGATCAACGAGAAATTCGCGAAGAAATATTTCCCCGGTGGCCTGGCCGTGGGTCATCGCGTGGGCATGGGCAGCGATCCGGGAACCAAGCTGGACATGGAAATCGTCGGCGTATTCGGCGACATGAGGTATGAAGGCCTGAAGGACGAGGTTCCCATCGAGATGATTCGTCCCTATGAGCAAATGGACTTCACGCTGGGTGTGAACGTCTATATCCGCACGGTGCGCGAGCCGGAACAGATGTTTTCAGCCGCCCGCCACGCGGTGCAGCAGATCGATGCGACGCTGCCGGTCGTCGACATGAAGACGCTCGAAAAACAAGTGGATAATTCGCTGGTCACGGAACGCCTGGTAGCCACTCTATCGAGCGCCTTCGGCCTGCTCGCCACCTTGCTGGCGTCCGTCGGATTATACGGAGTGATGGCCTACACCGTGGCTCGGCGCACCCGTGAGATCGGAATTCGGATGGCGCTCGGCGCCGCGACCGGCAACGTAGTCTGGCTGGTCATGAAAGAAGTTCTGGTGCTGGTGGGCATCGGGATCGTGCTGGGATTAGGGGCATCCTGGGGGCTGACCCGGTACGTGCAGAAACAGCTTTACGGGATTCAGCCCAACGACCTGACGACCATCGTGCTCGCGACCATCGGTATCGCGTGCGTGGCGCTCGCCGCGGGATACGTTCCCGCTCGGCGCGCCACCAGAGTCGATCCCATCCGCGCCCTGCGCTGGGAGTAAGTATTTGTGCGGCGGCGCCATGCGCTGCCGTGAGCGACCGGCGGCTGAAGCCGTCGCTGCAAGCTGAAGCTCGCGCCACAATCGGGTGCTGTCACTCGCCGGTTCTTAGCTTGAGTTCGCCGATTATAAATAGCAACTTTCCGAGCCCGCGGTATGATCCGAGTATGAAGTTGGTTTACGCTTTTCTGCCGCTCGCACTCGTCGCTCAGAGCTTTGAGGTCGCCTCGATCCGTCCTTCCGCGCCGATGGGCGGCGATCACATGGATGTCGGCGTTCACATCGATGGAGCCCGCGTCAGTTGCACCTCGCTTTCCTTGAAGGACTACATCAGCGCCGCTTACAAGCTGAAAATTTACCAGATCGAGGGTCCGGATTTCATTGGAGGCGAACGCTTCGACATCAACGCGAAGCTGCCTGCGGGCGCCACCGAGTCGCAAGTGCCCGATATGCTCAAAGCCCTGCTGGCCGACCGTTTCCACATGAAGGCGCACATGGAGACGAAGGATTATCCGGTGTATGCCCTGGTGGTCGCCAAGGGCGGTCTGAAGATGAAGGAGTCGCCGGTCGATCCCAACGATACCCGCGATCCGGAGGAGAAGGCGAAACCGCCGGCCACCAACGTCAGCGGCAGCGGAGGCCGCGGCGGCGTCCATATCGAGTACGGACACGGCTCATTCTTCACCATGGCGGACAACAAGTTCATCGCCCGAAAGCTGCCCATGACCAGTTTCGCGGAGGTGCTGGGTAGGTTCAACGATAAGCCGGTGGTGGACAGGACCGGGCTCACGGGAAACTACGATTTCGATCTCACATTTACGCCGGAGGATTACCTGGCGATGCTGATCCGGTCGGCGATCGCCGCCGGAATCACCATGCCTCCGGAGGCGTTGCGGATGTTGTCGGGCTCCTCCGGCGATTCGCTGGTAAATGCGCTCGAACGGCTGGGGTTGAAACTGGAAAATCGCAAGGCGCCCCTGGAGATGCTGGTCATCGACCACATCGATAAGTCTCCGACGGAGAATTAGCGTAATAGATCAGCCACGGCTGCACGGCTTCTTCAAAATGAAGGGAGGTCGCCTCGAGCACATTCGCACGGAGGTCTTCCCAGGTTTCGCCTTGCGTGAAAATTGAATGGCCCAACGCTCGTGCGTAAAAGCCCCTTCTTCCGCGTCGCGGACCTCGAAGATCAATTCCATGCTCACAGTATAAGCCGGGAACTATTTCAGCAGCGCCAGCGCCGCCGCATTCTGATTTTCCGTCGCGCATTCGAGGGCCGTGCGGCCCTTGGAATCCTTCAACCCGCGCTTCGCTCCATGCTCCAGCAGCAGTTTTATGAACACGCCAGGATCCTTCGCGTAAGGCTTCTGCACAGCGACGATCAGCGGTGTCGCGCCGCTTGCATCGGCCAGATTCACGTCTGCTCCGTGATTCACCAGCGCCTGCGCGACAGCGGGTCTCCCGAAAGTGATGGCCTGAATCAGCGGCGTCGAACCGTCGCCCGCGCGCACATTCGGCTTCGCTTGATGCTCCAGCAGCAGGCGCACGGCTTCCGGTCTTGCCTCGGCCGACGCGCGATAGAGAGCCGTCCGTCTCTGCGCATCTAAGATGTCCACCTTCGCGCCGGCGGTCAACAGCGCCTCCACTATCGGAAGGCTTTCATGGACGCTCGCGAGCATCAGTGGCGTGGTGCCGGAAGAGTCGGCCAGATCCACCTGGGCGCGGTGGGCGAGCAGCAGCTCGACCATCGGAAGCCTGCCGGATTGGACGGCGTAGAGCAGCGGCGTCGCACCGTCATTCGCTTTCGGATTGACCAGCGCCCCGCTATCGAGCAGCAGGCCGGCCACGTTGGTTTTCCCCGCCGCCGCCGCGCGATGCAGCGACGTGCGGCCTCGGGAATCGCGGGCCTCCAGGCTGGCGCGCGCATCGATCAGCAGCTGCACGAGCGGCAGACTATTTTCGGACGCGATCATCAGCGGCGTGCTGCCGTCCGCATCCCTTTCGTTGACGTTCGCGCCGTTCGCAAGTAACGATTTCACGACGTCGATTTTGCCGGCGGCGACAGCGGCATGAATCGTCAGGACCGGCGCGGGCCGATTCTTCGCACGCGGTGCGGTAACCAGCGAGGGTGTCGGCGTAGGGACCGGTTCGGGCGCCGGCGTCGGACTGGGCGCGGCTGCGGCGATCGCCACTGGCGCGGGCTCTGGCGCGGGAGAACAACAGTGCCAGCGCAGATAATAATAAATCCCCGCCCCCATGAGCCCCAGCGTCAGGATGCCGCCGAGAATGGGCAAAACCATCCAGCTCCTGTCTGCTTTCTTTGGCAACGGAAGAATGTGTGTGGACGCGGCCGTAACCTGGGCGGGGCGGGCGTCGGCGACACCCAGCTCTTGTATGAACGAGATACAGTCCGGGAAACGATCCGATGGTTTCTTCCCCAGGGCGCGGCCCAGCACCGCGCGCACCTCGGGCGTGAGCGGAAGGTCGCCGGGCTGCGGCTCGAACGGATCCGCCGTGACGATTTGAAACATCAAGGTGTGCGCGGTCGCCCCTTTAAAAGGCATTCGCCGCGCGAACATTTGAAACGCGATGGTCGCCAGGGCGAACTGATCGGAGCGGCCGTCCAGCTCCGCTGCCTGAATCTGTTCGGGCGACATGTAAGCGGGAGATCCCACGCTGACGCCCGTACCGGTCATTCCCACCGTCGCGCTGGCCGTTATTTTCGCAATGCCGAAATCCGCGATCTTCACCCGTCCATCGGAGCGCACCAGGATGTTCGCCGGTTTTATATCGCGATGCACCACCCCCGCTTTATGCGCGTAATCGAGCGCCACCGCGATCTGCGCCAGAATGTCCAGAGCCCAGCCGCGGTCGAGCGCCGGGTTGTGCGTCAGCAGGCTCTCGAGCGACGATCCATCGACAAATTCCATCACGATGAAAACGTTGTCGCCCTCTTCGCCAAGCTGGTAAACGGTGACGATCCCGGGGTGAGAGATTTTCCCGGCCACGCTCGCTTCGCGAATCAGGCGTTGGCGCAGCAGCGCGCTCTCCGCGGCCGAAACCCCGGCGTCGATGCGGATCACTTTAATCGCGACCGGCCGGCCGATCGCGGCATCGCGGGCGTGATACACCACCCCCATCGCCCCGCGGCCCAGCTCGCCTAGTATTTCGTATCCCCCGATACGTTCCGGATTCATCTGTTCTCAAATTCTACATGACTTAAGGCGATTCCTCGCATCGGAATCTTTGAAAAACAGCGATTCGTCAATTCTTTTCGTCTTTATTGCCATGGACTTGCCATATTCAGGCCGCCCGATATCGGACCGGCTCCCCTAGAATCCAGTCAGAACCGGATTCTGACCAACGTTGGCTGGGTCCGGCACGGCGAGGGGCCGCGGATCGGGTGAGGAAACTTGCCCGATTCTGCAAGATAATAAAAAACACAGAGGTGGCACAGGCTTTAGCCTGTGAGATTTTACCGTGTAAAACTCACAATATTCTCCCACTCGCTGGCATCCGACCTCGCCACCACGGCGACCACCGGCTCAGTGTCGCTCACGTTGAACACTTCATGCGGCACCCCCGGCTCGATGAATATAAAATCCCCCGCTTCATTCTCGAGCGTATGTTCCAGCGCCGGTCCGTACTCATGCCGTACGCGCCCCGCGAGAATATACAGCATCACCTCGAAATCGACATGGATGTGCGCATACGCCACCCCGCCCGGTGGAATCGTCGCCACGTTCATCGATAATTTCTTCGACCCGACATTCTTCGCCGAAAGACCAGACTTGTAGCGGATGCCGTTCCATCCCCGCACGTTCCCGCCTCCACGAATGGTCAGAATCCCATTTGCGCCTTCGACTGTGCCGAATTCCATGGGACCATTCTATCCAGCTATAATCGCCAGAGCTATGAAGACCGCTCTCGTTGTCTGTTTTCTCGCAGCACCCAGCCTGCTCCCCGCTCAGAAGCTGGAGGTGACCTCGAAGCTGGGAGTCAAGTTTTACTCGCTGCCCGATTCGAAGGGCGTCGTCGCGGAAGCCCGGAAGAATCTCGCCGCCAATCATAAAC
>CAVOPN010000007.1:0-567315 GCA_963698105.1 Bryobacterales bacterium | reverse complement strand
GTCAAACGGTCGAAGGGCGTTTCGCCTCGTCGTATTGGAATGTCTCCTCCAGCGGATCGTACGTGTAGTCTCCCTTCCTTAACGAGTCCGCGGCAAGGCAAATCTTGCGGCCACATCGGTAGTGGTATTTTAGTGAACAATACATGTCTGTTGATTGCTTAAGCGCTTCGATTGGATCTTCGACGTCGTATATTCGTTGCCGCGAGTCCGCCACTGCAAACAGGCGAGGCGTTAGCTTTCGAAACAATTCAATTTCCCCTTTGAGATAGTCCTGAGCCTCATCAAGGAAGATCGCGTCATAGAGCTGTCCCAGTTTCTGACTATTCACCATGTCATTAATGCGAGAAAGCATTTCTATTCGCTGCTTGGAGAAATCGCCTTGGATGTCGGCGGTCCCACCGTGCTCTTTTAGCAAGGTCCGTCCCCAGGAAAAAGAAGTGATCACGCTTGAGGCCGGGAACGCATACTGCTGAGCGCCTGTACGAATAAACTCTTGTAGAGTTCTGGTAAATACGAGTATCAGAATGTTAGCCTTGGCGCTCATGGCAAGATAGTTCGCGCGCAGCACCAATAAATTTGTCTTGCCACACCCCGGAGGACCGGTTATAAGGTAGCTTCCGTCTCGCGGCAGCGTGATGACATCACGTTGTTCTCCGTTTAGCTCCTTTGCGTTGACCCACCAAGCGTCCTTCATTCGGTCTCTCCCTCCCCTTGTGGCAACCATTGAATTGCTCCGCCGGATGATTGCGAAACGGATTGCGCTCGGTCAAGCATCGAAAGCAGGAACCGTTTGATTCTCGATCCAAGAACGCCTTCGTCAAGAGGGCCTTCGAAAAGTAGATGGAGCTGGGAGATCTCTGTATTGGGGGGAACGGGTGTATCGCTCAGAGAACTGGACGCCGAAACAGTGATTAAGATGGCCGGCTGCGAGATGAGGCAGACCTGGAACCACACCTGCAGGCATCCCCGCAGAGCATACTCGACGGCAGCATCGAACCGAACCACGAAGCGTATTTCAGCCTCAGCCGGCGGCTCATTGTCGATAACCTGAATGGGCGGAAACAATTCGCTACCAACACATTCCATTCGCACAAGCGCTTGTATTTTTTCGCGGACAAATTCGATTGTCTTACGCACAGCTTGCGCCCGCATCTCGCCGAGCCGGTCCGCAGCGGCCGCGCCGCGGGCGAGCGCCTGCCTCCTTCGGATCCGCTCTTCCACGACTGTCAGAGATGGAGATTGTTGCGAAGGTGGGTCGAATTGATCCCAGCGCACCAGTCTCAGTCGCAACTCTGGCTCCTTGCACAGGCAAGATTTCGCGAGCAAAATCAGGTCTTGAGGAACATCCTCGGCCTCGACCTGCGGATCGAGGCTTTTGACCGCCTCGACTAGGGCTGCGTAAGGAGAGCACTGGGCGGCAAAAATTCTTTGGCATGATTAGATCATGGAGCAATGCCCCGAGTTGGTAGAATGTTAACGCACGCCAGCCGTCGGGAGTATCGTTTTCGGTTCGAAAAAGGAACTCCGGAGAGCTGTACTGGAGGGTTCCGATGAACGTGCGGTCGTCGCCGTCGGTGATTCCAGGTTCGCCAATTGGCCGGATGATGCCTAAGTCTAAAAGTCGTGCGATGTGAAAATCGTCATCCACGACGATGTTGTCGGGTTTAATGTCCCGGTGAACCAAGTTCAATTGCTCCAGGAACCTTGCCGCACTCGCCACCTGCGCCATGATGGGCCAGATCTTCTCTCTTGGAAGCATCTGCAGAACCTTGGACAACGGCTGGCCAGCCAGGAGTTCCATCGCGATGAAGAAATATTTAGTCTTAGGGCACTGCCCACCGTCTAGAATACGCACGAGATGCGGGTGCTCTTTACCTCGGAGGGCGAGTTCTCGCTCAACTCTGGCTGACTGAACATCGGTCCCGAATCTCTCCACTAGTTCCGGGTCGAAAATTTTCAGGGCGCACCTTGTAGAATCGCTTTCTGCCTCGAATACAACGGCGGACTTCCCGGAGTCGATAAGGCGCACTGGCGTCCACGAGCCAACCTTCGAGCCCAAGAGCTCCTCTGCCATCCTTGCTGCTCGCACCCGATCCATTAAGATTTCTCACTCAGAAGCTGTCGCTTCAGTATATGGCGTTCGCGGCGCACCTGGCCAGATTAGGAGATTATGCGAGATTTTTTGGCGTAGGGCCCCAATTATGCGGGTGATGGAGGAGCCGATCGGGGTGGGAATTTCACTGGAGCCGTAGATTTAGAGCCCGTAGCCTCGGTCGTCGCCTGAAAAACCGGCCAATGAGTATCACCTGGAATCCGGCCAACGGAAACCATCTGGCGACCACCGATCTCGGCCCGTGCAGACATGGGCTGCGGCTACCCGGCAGCGGGGATGCGCAAACCTGGCCTGATCCCTGAGGGCCAGAGCCCGTTTTTCTGTTTTGGAGCCTTGCGCGTGCTGACCTGTGCTGACCTGAAGACCGTAAGTCTATGAAAACATGGTAGCGCTAACGGGAATCGAACCCGTTGGGTGGGAGTCTATTTGAGTTCATTTGGGTTTAAGTAATTGTGTTTTCAGTTCAGCTCAGTTCGACGCTGTCCTCAATAGGGCCTTGTGGACCGCCCTTGACACCCGGTGATTACAACTTGCTGTTTCGACTCTGCGTCACAGAAAACTGCCGAAAATAACGCAAAAAACTGGGCCGAACCTCGCTGACTGTTTATGACGGTCCAACCTGGGACAGGCTCCGGGATACTATCGGTGGGTCCAACTTGCCTGATGCGTGGTGTTATCGGCAACTAGCCCTGTGGGCGAAGTCGACGAAATCCGCAGCCGGCCTCACCGTACCTTCTGGGCAGCCGAGTGTACGGCCGTTACTAACGCCTGCCGTGGTACGTCCGCCGATCAGATCGGCGGTTGGGCGTTATGAACTCTCCATGGTTCTGTGATCGTTAAGTAACCCTTATTTCAGAAGCAAGGTCGCATCGGAGTCGTAGACGTTCTTTTCCTCCTATGCGCACGACCAGCGAAGCGTGGCGCGTTCCAGGCTCAACGGACACGCTGGCCCCGGGCATCAATCCCATCTTCTTCATCTCGCGAAGAGCTTGTGGATCACGGTCTGAAACGCTGCTGATTACCGCAGGCACTCCGCAGGGCCATTTCGAAAGTGCCACTTCTTGGCGTTCTACAACGAGTCCGTCTTTTTCCGGAATGATGTGGCCGTGCGGATCGGTTTCAGGATCGCCTAATTTCGCTGCGATCCGATCTTCTAGGCGTTCGGAGATATAGTGTTCCAAACGCTCCGCTTCGTCGTGCACTTCATCCCAGGAAAAATCGAGAATATCGTGCAGGAATCGTTCGAGCAGGCGGTGGTGGCGCTGAATCTCCAAAGCCCGCCGCTTACCCAGCTCTGTCAGGACGACTCCATGGTGTTTCTCGTATTTCACAAACGATGGCCGATCGCCGGCGAGTTTCTGGAGCATTCCGGTAACCGAGGCCGCTCGCACCTCTAAGTGGGCCGCCAGAGCGTTGCTGGTGACCCGTTCGCCTGAGGAACCACTCAGTTCCAGAATAGCTTTGAGGTAGTCGTCGACGGCCTCCGTGGATTTCGCAGTCACTAAAAGAAAGTATAGAGGATGCGGAATGTTGTATATTTAGGAGTGCCTAAATATCAGGCAACGGTGCTTGCTGCCTTCTTGACCGTTCCGCTTTGGGGCCAAGGCGAGACCACCAGCGCAATCGGAGGCTCGGTCACGGATGCTACAGGCGCGGCGATTCCCGCGGCGACGGTGACGCTCCGCAGCATCGATAGCGGGATGAAACGGACGGCGAAGGTCGACGCCAACGGACGATTCAATTTCCCACAGCTCAAGCCCGGTCCATATTCGGTGAAGGTCGAGGCGGATCAGTTCGAGGCGCAGGAAAACCGTTCTGTAATTGCGGGGCTGGGTCAAAGGCAAACGGTGGACTTCACATTGAAGATCGCGGCGTCGAACCAGACGATCACGGTGAGCGAGGGGGCGCCCCTCGTCAATCCGCAAAACGCCAATACCTCCACGACGCTGAACTCCCGCGCGCTCGAAGATCTTCCGAATCCCGGGGGCGATCTGACTTACCCGCTTCAGTTCGCCGCCGGGGCACTGATCAATACGGCGGGCAGCGGGAACGATTTCGTCGGCGGCACGAACGGCTATGGCAATGTCCAATTTAACGGTCTGCCGTCGCTATCGAACGGCTACATCGTGGATGGTCTCGAAACGAACGATCCGCTGACGAATCTGAACAGCGGGCTCTCCACGAACCTTGTTCTTGGACTGAATTCGATTGCGGAGGTGACCGTGAACACGCTCTCTTACGCTGTGGACCAGGGGCGATATGGCGCGGCGCAGGTCAACTACGTAACCAAGTCCGGCGGTAATCAATTTCACGCCAACCTGTACGAGCTGTGGAATGGATCAAGGTTCAATGCGGCGGATTTTTTCACTAACTCAACACCGGGGAATCAGAAGCCGCGTTCGACGGTCAACCATTTTGGAGGCAGCCTCGGCGGGCCCATCCGCCGCAACAAGCTATTCTTCTTTTTCGATTCGGAATGGGTCCGGATCGCGCTTCCCATCGTTTCGGCGACGACAGTCCCAACGCCCGCATTTCAAAATTACGTCTTGTCCCAGCTTCCGCGTGGAGGAACGGATACCATCACAGGATCGGTCTATCAACAGGCGCCGCAGCTGGTGCCGCTCTATCAAAAGCTGTTCGCCCTCTATCGAAGTACAGCGGGCGCGCCGCTCGCGGTATTGGGATGCCCGTTCAATAGTGGTGGAACGGCGGCGGTGGGAAACCCTCCAAACGGTAATGGGTGCGCGAATCGGCAGAGTATTTCGCATTCGAGCGACGACAGCGAGCAGGTGCAGACGGCGCGCATCGACTACAACGTGAATGAGAGAAATATGACGTGGTTTCGTTTTCAGGCGGACACCGGCCTGCAAGCGGCGTACACGGACCCGATCAACCCCGCGTTCAACGCCGCCTCTCCGCAGCCTCTGTATTCATTCGCAACCGGATATACGCACGTGTTTTCGCAGAACTTGGTGAACTATTTCAATCCCGCGTTCTCCTGGTACGAAAGCTTGTTCGGTCCAGCGGACTTGTCGAAGACGCTGGCGGCGTGGCCGATCGTGCTCCAAGGAAGTCCGTTTACAACGATCGGAGGGCTCGACAACACGTGGGTTCAAGGCAGGCGAGCTTCGCGGTTGTTCTTGAACGATAATCTGGCGTGGACGCTTGGCGGGCATGAGCTTAGGTTCGGGACCAACATTCGGATTTTCCGGCTCAACGACTATGACTTCGGCGAGGGAGTGGTGCCGACGGTGAGCTATGCCACTCTGCCGCAGTTTATCTACGGCATAGCGTCGACCGCGTCGGAGACCTTTCCGCAGGCGGATTCGCAGCCTTACAACTTTCTCAACCTGGATGTTTACGCGCAGGACACCTGGAAAATCACGAAAACGCTGACCTGGACCTTCGGTCTCCGCGCGACGCATAATTCGAACCCAGTGAATCCGCACTATGCGGTGGCGCGGCTGCCGGGATCGTGGGACGCGATTTCGCACAACGTCAATCAACCGCTCGATGCGCTGATCGAGACAAAGCTCGGGAACATTTTCGCATCGACGCCGGTAGCGATTATGCAACCTCGAACGGCGATCGCCTGGCAAGTTGCTTCGAAGACCGTGCTGCGAACCGGGTTCGGTTTATTCAGCGACATTCTGCCGGGGAGCGTGGTGGATCTAGTGGGGATCAACCCGCCGTACTCAAAGACATTTCTAGGAGGGCTGCTGGGCACGGCCGGCGGATCGAACATCGACACTGCGATTTCCGCGACTGTCGCGGCCAACCAGACGTTCACCTCCGGGTTCGCTCAAGGGCAGTTATCGTGCGCCTCGGCCCTGTCGAATCCGGCGGCGTGCTTACAGCCGGTGGCGATCACGGCGGTTCCGGACGGCAAGGTGCACGCGCCCTACTTCATGCAATGGAGCTTCGCGCTGGAACAGCAGATCGGGACGACGATGAACCTGCGCGCGCAGTACGTCGGCACGCGCGCTGTGAATCAGCCCTACGAAACGCAGGTGAATGGGTATCAGACCGTGTGCCAGGGCTGCTTTGCTCCGTTTCCGTACGGCAAGCCATCGGACCCGAGGTTCGGCGCAGTGACGCAGCTAAGCACGGGCGCGAACGGTCATTACAACGGACTGCAACTGACCGCCGATAAGCGGCTAACGCACGGGCTGCAGGTGCTGGC
Source organism: Bryobacterales bacterium (assembly GCA_963698105.1). Taxonomy (GTDB): domain Bacteria; phylum Acidobacteriota; class Terriglobia; order Bryobacterales; family Bryobacteraceae; genus Palsa-187. The sequence goes on along the minus strand of CAVOPN010000007.1, from coordinate 561,019 downwards.
GAATTACACCTGGAGCCGTTGTATGGACACGGTCTCGAACGGCGGATTCCTGCCGTTTTCGGCTGGGGGAATCCTCACGCCGCTGCCGGGAGAGCTGGGGCGGCAATACGGTCCCTGCGATTACGACGTCCGGGGCAATTTCACTGCGCAATACGTCTATCAGTTGCCGTTCAAAGCGCGGCGCAGAGCGCTCGGAGCAGTAGTCAATGGATGGCAGGTGTCGGGGACCGCGTTCTGGCACAGCGGTGCGCCGTTTTCGGTGTTGAGCACGCCGTATTCGGCGAACGGCGACGGCATTTTGCAAGGGAGCGGACCGCAATTTGCGAGCGTGGTCGCGGACGTTCCTCTTTATGACCATCAGCCAATTGCAGGTGTTACCCCGGCGGGTACCGTGCAGTGGCTCAATCCGAATGCGTTCGTCTCGGCGGTGGATCCGAGCACAGGAGCTTGCAGCGGCGGAGATAACGCGCAGCATTGCCAGTTCGGCAATCTCGGACGGAACGCTCTGCGCGGTCCCGATTTCGCATGGGGCGACTTTTATCTGACGAAGTGGTTTACTCTGCGCGAACATGTAAAGCTTCGCCTTGAAGCACAAGTATTCAACCTTTTCAATCATCCAAACTTCGCGCTACCAACAGTCGTGTACGCAGGTATTCCCGGAAGACCTTCGACCCAAACAGGATTCGGAGCCCTTACCTATACCACCGCGCCGCCGACCGGATTGCTTGGTGTCGGACTCGGCGGCGACAGTTCACCGCGGATGATTGCGTTTCAGGCACGAATGGAGTTTTGATTCGATTCGATCAGGACGCAGCCTTTAACGCGCAGTCGTCAATCCGCGAAAGGGACAGCTTCGGATTAGTACCCAGAGGTGGGCTTGCGGCCGCCGCATCCTCACGCATATCGCCTGCCTCGAGAAGCCTGATGTCAAGGATTATCGGCGACATTCCCGGAACGAAGTTTGACGGGAAGAATCTATCATGGTTTGTGTGCGGACCACGCTATAGGCTAAATCAATGTACGAGTACCGCGTCACACGTCTTGGGCAGCCGTTAAGACAGCGTGCCGCTACACGGTCAAAAGTCGCGCTGAAAATCGCGTGATTCGCACCGGACCTCAAGAGGCCGATCGTCTGCGTGATCTGCGCTTCGAAGGCTGGGACTTAGGGGGCTCTAAGTCGCGGACGATTTCCCCCAAGCGTCCGGCAGCGGATATGAGGGTCTCCGGGAGCGGCAACTGGATGCCGTGCACCGTTTCATTGCGCAACTGCCGGAACGACATGATCTCCTTCATCAGGCTGTGAGACACGCCGGGAATTTGCCCGCGGAACCACAGACCCTTGGCTGTTGCCGGTAAGCCGGCCCACGAGGCGCTCCAGCTTTATCCACGCTTTCAGGAAAGAGCCGATCGCGCGTTCCGAAACCCCGTCCGGGCCGGCCTGATACAAGGGGCTGCTCACGTCGAACGAACGGATCGCCTCGTAACTCGTATATCGGTCGGTGCTGTTGCCGATGAACAGGTCGATGAGTTGCTCGCCGATCGGCCGGATCGGTCGCGACCTGCGATAAAAGCGGCTTGATCGCGCTGGGCCGGTTCCCTTGGTGTTTCAACCTCCTCCAAGACATGGACAGGTGTGCCTCTCAAGCATCCATATGCCACAATGTAGCATATGAGGAAGACGTCGGTCCGGGAGCTTCACATCCACACTTCAAAGCTGATACGCGAGGCGGCAGAAGGTGGCGTCATCGTGATCGAGCGGCGTGGCGAGCCAGTCGCCGAGTTGCGCCCCGTGACCGCCCCACCGCGCATGAATGCGGCCAAGAAAGCCGGGATCTTCGCCTCCATGAAGAGGGTTTGGGCCAGAATGCCGGCCGCCGCCGACAGCACGAAGATCATTGAAGACGATCGGAGCCGGTAGCCATCGTGTACTTCGACACGTGCTACATCGCAAAATTCTATCTGAATGAGCCCGAATCCTCGCGCATTCGGGAGCTGGTCCGGAAAGCGGATGCGCTCTATTCGTCGTTTTGGGCGTTTGCCGAGTTTCATGTGGTTCTTCAGCGCCAAGTGCGGGAAGGTTCGTTTTCACCGGCCGTCGCGCGCGATCTGTCCTTGCGTTTCTCCGCGCACATAGACCAGGGCTTATGGAACCTCATTCCCGCTAATGAGGGCGTGCTTCGGAGAGCAAGCATCTTGATCCTGTCCGCTCCCGAGGATCTGTTCCTGCGAACCGGCGACGCCGTGCATCTCACTACGGCACACGAAGCGGGCGTACGCGAGGTCTGGACGGGCGATCGTCATATGCTCGGAGCCGCTGCCTACTTTGGGTTATCGGGCCGGTCCGTATAGCGTGTTGGCGCCCGATTATCTACCAGCCGGCTACGCAGGGGAGGTAGTTGGAAACCGAGGTTTCCGGAGCCAATTTGCCTTGAGGCAGTTTGGATCACTCCGGCTTATTAGAGCGACGCTGTCTCGAGGTGCGGATAAAATCGAGCCGACACAGCTTCAATCACGTCGCGCAGTTTGTCGCGGTCTAAAGGCTTCGTCAAGTATCCGTCCATCCCTGCATTCAAACAAACGTCGCGGTACGCGGTGGTTGCGTGGGCAGTTAACCCATAGACTCAGACGGTAGGATTTCCCTCGTGGCGGCTAAGCCATGTCTTCCGGCATGCGCACATCCATAAGATCAGGCCGTAGCGATTTCGCGAGGCGGCGGCGATGGCCGGTGAGCCGTTCTCGGCCAAGTCCCTGTCACCCCGAGCTGTTTCAAGAGCACCGGAAAGCGGCGCCGGAGGTTCCACGGCAGGTTCCATATGCGCGGGTAGCACTAAACCCTGAGAACTGCAGCCTCTCTTTAGGAATGCGAATGCCGAATCACAGAAGGCAACCTTAGGCGGGGTCATCGGCAGCTCACGATCAGTTCAGCGACGCTTGACAATCCGGTTAGTCTTTTTGAGAAAGAGTGATTCAGGATTTCTTCAGAATCGATCAGCATAATGAGAGACATTGGGCAACACAGTGAGACTGCTTTATCTGCTGACGCTGGTCGTGCGCTGCTCCGGCTGCTGGGAAGAAAGGTGATATGAAACCCCTGTCCACGTTTCTGATTCCGCTGATCGCTGTTTTGCTGCTTGCGCAGTCCCCGGCTTCTTATCATGTCAGTCACACTTACACTCTCGGGGGTGAAGGAAGCTGGGACTACCTGGTTCCCGATCCGCCAAATCACCGGGTGTTCATCGCACGTCAGAACCGTGTGATGGTCGTCAACGAGGACAATGGAACATTGCTGGGCGAGATCACCGGGATCAATGGAGCGCACGGCACCGCGCTGGCCGGCGCTTCAGGGCACGGCTTCGCCACCGCAGGCAACGATCAGGCTGTGATCATGTTCGACGCGAAGACCTTCAAGAACCTCAAGCGCATTCCGGCGGCGGAGGACGCCGACGCAATTGTTTACGACGCACCTTCGGATCGCGTGTTCACGCTTAACGGCGACGCGCACTCCTCGACTGTCATCGATTCGAGCGGCAATCTGGTGACAAATATCCCGCTTGGGGGCAAGCCGGAGTACGGCGCCTCAGCCGCAGACGGCAAGCTCTACGCTAACCTCACGGACACGAGCGAGATCGTCGAAATCGATTCGAAAGCGGCAAAAGTCACGCGCCGCTGGTCCACGGCAGCCTGCAAGCAGCCGGTATCGATGGCAATCGACACGGCGCATCACCGCCTGTTCAGCGGCTGCCGAAGCGGCGTGATGGCGATCTCCGATTATCAGGCCGGACGAGTGGTGGCGACGCTGCCGATCGGTACTGGCGTGGACGGGGCAGGATACGATCCGGCGACCGGGAATGCGTTCGCCTCCAATGCCGATGGAACGCTGACGGTCATTCATCAGGATTCGCCGGATAGGTACCGAATCGCTCAGACGGTGGCTACTCCGAAGGGGTCGCGCAATATGAGTCTCGATCCGACGAACCATCGCCTGTATGTCGCTTCGGCGAAGTTCGGACCGGTGCCTCCGGGCGGCAGAAGAGGGCCGGTGATTGCCGGGTCCTTCGCGATATTGGTTATCGAGCAGTAGGGAGGGCATCCGACCTGTGAATCGCGGTGCTTCGGACCATGGGAGGGGCGATGACGCAGTACTCGGCGATCGTGCTGGGCGCGACGGGGAACGTAGGCGGACGCATCGTACAGCTTCTGATCAGGAACCCCCTGTGCAAGAAGGTGGTCGTGGTGACGCGCCGCCAGACGGACGCCTTCGCCGACCCTAAGATCTCCGAGGTGGTTGTCAACATGGACCGGCTCGAGCAGGAGGTTGCGCCGCACGCCCAGGGAGTCGACGTCGCGCTGGCCGCGTTCGGCGTCGGAAAGGGCAGTGCGAAGATGCCCGAGCAGGAGGTGCGCAAGATCGAAATCGCCTACCCGCTGGCCTTTTGCCGAGCCGCCAGGGCTGGAGGCGCACGTGTGTGCGGGGTCATGACCGCAGCGGGCGCGGACCCCGGGGCCGGGACGAAGTACGCGACGATCATCGGCGAGAAGGAGAAGGCTGTCGAGTCCGTCAAGTTCGAATTCCTTGGGTTGTACCGTCCCGCCGTCATTCTCGGCAACTCCAACACGCCGGGCCTCCTTGGCTATGTCATGCCGTTGCTGCACTGGGTGATACCGTCCAGGTACCACTCGATCCACAAGAACGACCTCGCGCGTGCGATCGTGGCGCAGTCCGAGCAGGCGTTCCTTGCGATGGCGCAGGGCAATACGGACGCGATCGTAAAGATCCTGGAGTACAAAGAGATGGAGCCCTTCTTCGTTAAGGGAGAGCGCGACGAGCCTTGAGCAGCAGTAAGCCGCTGGTGTTGAGGCAGGCCGGGACGGGAAAGGATAGACCTTCGCCGGGCTTCGAGTCGTGGAGTCCGGATTTGCACGCCGCGAGGGAGGCTTCAGTCATCCGATATATCCTTATTAGTGTTGTCCTTGAGCATCGCTGTCGAAATCAGGGAAACAATCGCACAGGCGAGGATGAATATGGCGATCGGCGTGGCCGATCGATAGCGGCTCACCAGTGACGATGCAATGAGGGGAGCGGGACCACCCGCGATTAACGACGACAGTTGATAGCCTAGCGACGCACCGCTGTAGCGTAGACGTCCTGGAAAGGATTCCGCAATGAGAGCCGCCTGGGGGCCGTACATCATATCGTGCGGTACCAGCGACAGTATGATCGCGAGCGCCGCCAGCGCCGCTATTTTCGTGTCAAGCAACGCGAAGTACGCGAAGCCGTAAACCCCGGTGAGAGCCGCCCCTAGCATGTACACCCGCCTGCGGCCAAAGCGGTCGGACAAGTGCCCGAACAGTGGAATGGAGATGAACGAGAGCATCGCGGCGCCCAGCACTGCGACCAGAAGAAAGTCGCGATTGAGATGCAATATGCCGGTGCCATAAGCGAACACAAATGCAGTGAACAGATAGAACGGCGCTTGCTCGGCCATGCGGCACAAAGCCGTCAAGATAATTTCGCGGGGGTGCTGCCGGAGTACTGCGAGGACTGGCGCCCTCTCAATTCTGCGCTCCCTGACCAAGCGGCGGAATACCGGCGTCTCTAAGATACCCAGCCGGATGTACAAGCCCACGGCTATCAGGATGATACTGAGCAGGAATGGCACGCGCCAACCCCACGTCAGAAACTGGTCGCCTGACACCGCGCTGACCCCGAGGACGGCGAGATTCGCAAGGAAAAGCCCGGCTGGAACACCGAACTGCGGCCAGGAGGCGATGAAGCCGCGATGCTGGTTCGATTGCGCCCATTCCATAGAAAGAAGCACCGAGCCGCCCCATTCACCGCCGACTCCAATCCCCTGCATGAAGCGCAGAAATGTCAGGATGATCGCACCCCAAATCCCGATATGCTCATAGCCAGGGACGAACGCCACAAGAAACGTGGCAATCCCCATCAGCAACAGCGTCGCGATCAAGGCGGCCTTTCGCCCGAGACGATCGCCATAGTGCCCAAAGATCGCAGCGCCAATCGGCCTGGCAAGAAAACCGACGGCGTACACACCAAAAGCCTCCAGGGTGCCGACTAACGGATCGGCCCTCGGAAAATAGAGCTTGGCAAAGACTAACCCGGTGATGGTGCTGTACAGGAAGAAGTCGTACCATTCAATCGCCGTCCCGATCGCGCCGGCCAGAACCGCGCGGCGCAACTGCCGCCGCTGCTCTGCTTCGCCGGGGGCGCCCACCTCCGCATTGCTTGCCATCTTGTAAGTCTATGTCGAAACCCGCCAGCCGTATTTTGAACTGGACCGGAGTTTACGTACGGCATGGTCTCTGGATGGCACGCCGGGCAGCAGCCACGCAGGTTGGTCAGAAAAGAATGCCGGCTACCGGGAATTCGTGCGGCCCGAAAATCAGTGTGAAATCGAGGGCGGCTTCAGAGGAAGACTTAGCCACGCCAACCCGACATCTCCACCAATGTTGCCGCTGCTTGTCGTGGATGCGTCGTTCTGTTTTCGGTTTAAGAACGTCTTCTACCCGCACTACGATGGCGCCGGCCCAATTCCGGTTGGCAGGCCGTCGGGACTGTCAGGGTCCCCTGAACGCTCCCGGACGGCAACCAACACGAACCTACTGCGGCCAGTACCCTGTTCTAGCCCGGACCACGAATTTTGGATTTTTCACCCGAACTTCAATGGCCCGGTATTTTCCATCCATCGTGGGGTTCGAAGACATGTAGCCGAGAACATAATAATTGCGTGTCTCGTCAAAGGCGCGTTTCACCCCTGACAGCAGATCGTTACTATTCTCAATGAACTCGCCGCCCGTAGCCTTGGCCATCGCGGCCAGCGTGGTTCCGCTCTCAAAGCTTGCCTGGGTTGCCTGCCGGTTCAGTTCCGGCAGAATGATCTGACCCACACCCTGCCGGCTGGTGCCGCCGCCGCTGCTGGCCTGATAAGCGCTGGCCGTACCGCCGGCGAAGCCAAGTCCGCTCGAATTGAGCCCATACACAATGATGTTGTTAGCCGCAGCCGCGCGTAAAATGGGTTCAAGTTGGGAGCTTGTGTCCCGGTCGTTCATCTGCCACCGGTCGTCGTTCGGGAAATAGGCCCGCATCACGCCGTAAAGCTCGCGTCCCGGCACCAGGTTGAAGCCGTCGGAAATCAAAATCATCACCCGATTTCCAGGCATCCGCGAAAGATCGTCCACCACCGCTCGGAGTTCCTTGAGGAAGAATTCCGTGTAAATCCGCGTCCGATCGGCCGAAGTAGTCACCAGACCGATAACGGATTGCCGCGGACCGATGCACTCCCCCGGCGCCGGCCGGAGATCGCGCCCGCAGGGACAACCGCGACAGTAGGTGTCCAGTTGCTGCCTTAGCCCGGCGATCTGCGCCCCGAGAGCCGAGGCCTCGCTGTTTTGGATCGTGGCCAGAAACTTCTTATCCCGCAGTACGGCGAGCAAGGCCCGCGGGTCCGAAGTCGGATATTGCAGCACCTCAGGCTTTTTGCCTAAGCTGATCAGCCAATATTGCGAATCGGTTCGGGTTTCTTTTTCGAAGAACCTCTCTAAGGCGGTGCGGACCGGCGGGAAGTTGGCGAACGCGGAGTGCAGGGTATCCACGCAGATGGCATAAGTTCGAAGCGTCGAGGGTGTATCGGCGGGGCGGGTGGTCTCGCTCCCCGCTGAATCGGGAGTTGCAGGGTGTGCGGATCCGGTTGCACCACTCGGAGCGGTTGCGGGCGTCGACCCTTCTCCTCCCGTGGAAAATGACAGGATTTTCTGCGGCGCGCCATCTTCGAGGAGCTCGAAATCTTCCGCCTTCAAACCTGTCACACGATGCCCCTTGGCATTCGTCACCACGACGGGAACCACAATCTGATTCACGGTGAGGCGAAACCTCGCAGCGCTGTCCTCCTGAGAACGCGCGCCTCCGGCAACCATCAGCAGGCAGCACATTACCCTGACTGGAAAATACCGCATACATAGACCCTATCACCGGTGCCGCTTAAACTAGTGCTCCGCATCCTTGTGTCGTCCTTCGGGAGCAGCGCATGGCGGCGAATTTCTTGCGTTCGGATCGTGAGGCTGCGCTTCAGAATGTATAGAATTGAACAGTGTCGATCCTCCACGTATGCGGGGGGCGTTAACCGCCTTGCCACGCCAATTAACAAAAGCGTTCCTGGAACAGTTAGAGCGCGAGTACGGGGCGAGTTTGGTTCACGTCTGCTGTAAGTGTGACAACAACAGCGCCCTCGATTCCAACGCGCTGATACTCGTAAACGAAGAGTGCGCGACTCATGGCCAATCCTGGCATCGGCTGATGACAAGGCAGTCCGACGGCTCGCTCATACTTGCGATGCCGTTGGATAAGAACCGAACTGTTTGATTGAATCGCCGTCGTCTACTGAATGCTCATGTTCACTACATCGAAAGTGAAGCGTTCCGGAGGCAGAGCGCTGATGGGATTGGGGGTCATTCCGGCCCAGGTTTGATACGCCATGTTGCCCACTTGCGAGTTCAAATAGAGCAGAAACTGGTCTGAGAAACATTTGAGGGGCGGGGGTTGGCGGAAGGTCAAACGCAGCCCGACGGCTTTCTCGATGCCGACGCCGTGGGTGTCGACCGACTTGTCTTCGAGCAAAATGACGAAGCTGGAGCGGCCGGCGTGCGGCCATAGGTCGGCGTTCAGAAGATTGCGCAGATCGATGCGCGCGCCGAACGTGGTTTCGCACTGGCGGATCCATTCGAGGATGCTATCGCCCCACTGCCAGTGCTGCACGAAACCCATGTATTGTTCGATTAAATTGATGGCCAGATCCATCTGCGCGGCCTCGCTGCCGGGAGGCAGCATGTCCTCCTGCTGGATGAGATCGTTGGCCATTTCCATGACCCGGTCCAGACGGCGGACGGCAGGCGCCATGCGCACCAGAAGAGGCGGCAGCTCATGCGTTCTTGAGCCGGGCACTTCGACGAATCTTTTATCGCCTAGGATTTCCATATCACCCTCACCTTCTTATAAGATCGGCAACTGGGCGGAAATACTTAGTCCGTCACTGAATGGACGCTGTACCCGGGGCGTCCGTTACACGACATGGAATTACGATTGCTTCAGAATATTACGCGTAGTTTAGCTGAATATTGGATCTCGTGTCCTTCGTCTTCCAGACGCTCGGCTTGGGCGACGGGGCCTCCGGGAAGTTTTTCGAGCAGGCGTCCGTCGTCGCGGACCACTCGCCAATAGGGTGCGACGCGTGATTTGCCGGCCTTCATATCCTCCGCCGCGGCTTCGGCGACGATGCGAACGTGCATGCCGGAGACCAGAGGGCAGGTGGCGTCGGCGCCAGCGGCTTTCGCCAGATTTTGACGGAGCTGAGAGAGAGTGAGGACGCGGCCGCGGGGGACTTTTCGGATCACGGCGTCGACATCGAGGGGTCTGGGGATGAGTAATTTTCCGTGGCCGAGGCGTTTTTGCATTTTCGGGGGGATGGGTACTAATTTGGCTTCATGAGCGGTTTCCATTTTCTCGCGGGCGGATTTTCGGGGGCTCATAGGAAAATATTTTAGAACGTTGCGCGGCCGGGTGCTGACCGCTCCCGGTAGTCGCGGCTCTGAAAACAGGAAAAGTGGGACGGCCAGCCGGCTAGCGATTGGAACGGCAGCGCATGGCGCCGCCCCACGAGTTTGCTATGATGCCACCGCATGAGTGAATATTCTATCGGCGTCGATTTGGGCGGCACTAATTTACGGGCCGCGGCGATCGACGCGCAGGGCAAGATGCTGGATAAGATTGCCGGGTCGACTGATTTGCAGGCCGGTCGCGATGTGGTGATTGACGACATGGTGCAGTCGATTGAGGCGCTTCGGGCGCGCCTCGGGGAGCATAATCTGCGCGGCGTTGGCATCGGCCTGCCAGGTTTTATTTTGATGGACAAAGGGATTATCGTCGGCTCGAATAATATGCCGGAGTTCGAAAATTATCCGGTGCGTGATGAGATCGAGAAACGGCTGGGCGCTAAAGTGATTCTCGAAAACGACGCGAATGCGGCGGCCCTGGGCGAAAAATGGATGGGAGCGGGTCGCGAAGTAGACGATCTAGTACTACTCACCCTCGGTACCGGAATCGGCGGAGGGATTATCGTCGACGGGCGCGTGCTGCACGGGCATCTGGGGATGGCCGGTGAGTTGGGGCACTTGACGGTGGTCGCGAACGGGAATCCTTGCGGGTGCGGCAATCGCGGGTGTGTCGAAAAACACGCATCGGCTACGGCGATTGCGGCCATGGCGCGGTTAATCGGCCTGGGTCATGATTTGACGTCGGAGGACGTATATAAGTTGGCAGTCGAGGGAAACGATCGGGCGAAGACCGTCTTCCGGTCGATGGGCGAAGCGCTGGGCGTCGCGCTCGCGAACCTCATCAATATTTTCAATTTTCCGCTGTATCTTTTGAGCGGAGGGCCCCTGCCGGCCTGGGATTTTTTCGCGCCCGCCATGATCGAGGAGGTCACCCGGAGGTCGTTCACCTATCGGCACGCGCCCACGCGGATTGAGAAGGCTACTTTGGGGAATGAAGCGGGACTGTTCGGCGCGGCCTATCTGCCGTTCATACATTCATGAGCTACTATTTGGGACTCGACATCGGCACGGGAGGCAGCCGTGCGCTGCTGGTGGATGAGCATGGACGCGTGCGCCATGCGTTTACGGCGCCTCATGAAGATATGCGCATGGAGCATCCAATGTGGGCGGAGCAGCGTCCTCAAAATTGGTGGGAGGCGGCACAGGCGGCGATTCAAGGCGTGCTCCGCGGGAGCGGGCTTACCGGGGCCGACGTTCGGGCGGTGGGACTTTCGGGGCAGATGCATGGGCTGACTTTGCTCGATGCGAATAACCGCGTGGTGCGGCCTGCGCTGATCTGGTGCGATCAACGCAGCCAGCCGCAGGTGAATTGGATCAATGAGCATGCGGGCGTGGAGTTCGTAGTAAAGTCGACCGCGAATCCGATGCTGACCGGGTTCACTCTGCCGAAGCTCCTGTGGGTGCGCGATCACGAGCCTGCGAATTTTGAACGGGTGAAAAAGCTCCTGCTGCCCAAGGATTATATTCGCTTCGAGCTGACCGGTGAGTATGCGAGCGATGTTTCCGATGCTTCGGGTACCGGACTGTTCGATGTGGTGAATCGGCGCTGGTCGTATGAACTGGCGGACCGCGTGGGCGTGGCACGCGACTTCCTGCCGCCGGTGTTCGAATCAGGCGCGACTACGGGGTTGATCCATGCGCGCGCGGCGGCGGCCACGGGGCTCAAAGAAGGTACGCCAGTGGTGGGCGGAGCGGGTGACCAGGCGGCGAGCGCGGTGGGTAACGGCATCGTCGAGCCGGGAATCGTATCATGCACCATCGGCACGTCGGGTGTGGTGTTCGGGCATTTGAAGGAGCCCGCGTATGATCCCGAGGGCCGCGTGCATACGTTCTGCCACGCGGTTCCAGACGCCTGGCACACCATGGGCGTGACCCAGGGCGCGGGGCTCAGCTTGCAGTGGTTCCGCAATCAATTTGCGCCCGGTGCGAATTACGACGATCTTACCTGGGAGGCTGCGGGCGCGGATGCGGAAGGGCTGTTCTGGCTTCCTTATTTGATGGGCGAAAGGACGCCCCATCTGGATGCGATGGCGCGTGGGGGATGGAACGGAGTCACGGCGAAGCACACGCGCGCGGATTTAATTCGGGCGCTGATTGAGGGCGTGAGCTTCAGTTTGAAAGATTGCCTGGAGCTGGTCGCCGGACTCGGCGTTCAGATCGAATCGGTACGCGTATCGGGCGGCGGAGCGAAGAGCGCCTTCTGGCGGCAGATGCTGGCTGATATTTTCGATAAGCGAGTGGTGTCGCTTCAGACGCAGGAAGGGTCCGCATACGGGGCGGCTTTGCTGGCGATGCCGGGGGCGGTCGAGGAAACCTGCAAACGAGTGATCCGCGAAGTGGAATCGGTGGAACCGAAAGATGCCGCGCGTTATGCGGCTAAATATGAAATTTACAGATCGCTCTATCCAGCGCTGCGGGAATTTTATCGGGCATGACATTTGAGGACGTGCGGAGAATCGCATTGAAGTTTCCTCATGTGGAGGATGGAACTTCCTACGGCACCGCGGCATTGAAGGTGAAGAAGAAGTTTTTCGTGCGGCTGAAGGAAGATGGGGATTCGCTGGTCATCGGCATGCCATTCGAACAGCGAGAGGCGTTGATGGCGGAGGAGCCGGAGACGTATTACATCACCGATCATTATTTGAAATATGAGTATGTGCTGGTGCGGCTGTCTAAGGTGTCGGAGGAGGCGCTAAGGGATTTATTGAAGGGGGCGTATCGGGCGGCTTTGGGAAAAAAGGGGCGAGCTTAGCAAGATCAAGCTTCAGCCAAATCCCGTCAGTGATGTGGCGCACGCACTCTGCGTGCGCCACAAGAACCGGACACACTCGCGTTACATTAGTCCTCCAATCGCGATCCATTCATCGACTTGGCGGATTCGTTCGGAAAATACTTGATCGCCTTCCCAGGCGGGGACTACTTTGCGCAAGTTTGACCGCACTCTTTCAATCGCGGGGCTGGATTTTAAGGGCGCCAGATAATCCAGGGCGCGGGCTGCGGCCAGGACCTCTATCGCTAATACCAGGCGCGTATTGGCAACGATATCGCGCAGCTTCAGGGCCGCGGTCATGCCCATGCTTACGAAATCTTCTTTGTTGCCGCTGGTGGTGATGGTTCCAGGGGACGCGGGGGTTGCCAGCACGCGGTTCTCTGCGACCAGGGATGCGGCGGTCACTTGTACCATCATGAATCCGGATTCGAGGCCGGCGTGCGCGGCTAAAAATGGCGGCAAACCTTCGTTGAGCGCGGGATTTACCAGCCGGTCGATGCGGCGTTCTGAAATGCCGGCCAGAGCGGACATCGCGATCGCCAGATAATCGAGCGCGAAGGCCAGCGGCTGGCCGTGAAAATTGCCTCCCGAAATAATTTCGTCGCCGATCACGAGCGGATTGTCGGTGACGGAGTTCAACTCAATTTCGAAGACGCGGCGAGCTTCTGTCAGCGTGTCGCGCACCGCTCCGTGGACCTGGGGTGCGCAGCGGAGGGAGTACGCGTCTTGCACCTTGCGGCAGCCGACGTGTGATTCGCGAATCTCACTGCCCTCCATCAATTTTTCGAGATGCGCCGCGCAGGCGCGTTGGCCGGGATGGGGGCGAATTTCGTGAATGCGCGAATCGAAGGCGCGGGGAGTTCCTTTCAATCCGTCGAGCGTCATGGCGGTAACCACGTCGGCCGATTCGGCCAGCATTTCCGCCTGTTCGAGTTCGAGACACCCGACGGCGAGCATCGCTTGCGTGCCGTTCAACAGAGAAATCCCTTCCTTCGAATCAAGCTCGATGGGCGCGATGCCGGCTTGGCGAAGCGCGCTCGCGCCGCCGATCCGCTGGCCGCGATATTCGGCTTCGCCCTCGCCCATCAGCACCAGGGCCATGTGCGCGAGAGGCGCGAGATCGCCGCTTGCGCCCACGCTGCCGCGCGAAGGAACGATCGGCGTGACGCCGCCGTTGAGAAGGTCGCACAGCCGCTGAGCCACGACGCTTCGAATACCTGAAAATCCTTTGGCGAGAACGTTGGCGCGGATCAACATCATGGCGCGAACTTCAGCGGTTCGTAGCGGAACTCCGACGCCGGCGGCATGGGAGCGGACCACGTTTCGCTGCAACGCCGCCAGGTCGGCCGCGGGAACGCGAACGTCGGCCAGCAAGCCTACACCGGTGTTCACCGCATAGACCGGAGCGTCGCCCGCGGCCAGTTTTTCGACGACGGCGCGGGAGTGCTCCATCGCCGCGATCGCGGAACCTGAAATTTCCGCCTTCTCACTCCCGCCCGCCACCGCGCACACTTGCTCGATTGTCAGATCATTGCCTGTTAGCGAAACCATCTCCACTACTATAAGCGTGGCAAGATGGAGCATGCGCCTTTTGCTTCTGTTCGTCTTTGCCGCTGCCGCGTTCGGGCAGCCCTATTACCGGACCTTTTCGCATGGGAATCCGGTGTTTTCGCGTATCAAAACCGGCGAGGTGGTGTCGATCAAAACGCTGGACTCGGGCGGGAGGAATTTTAAAGGAGAACAGACTTCGGCGGGCGGGAATCCGCTGACGGGTCCTTTCTATATCGAGGGAGCGGAGCCGGGAGACGCGATTCTGGTAAAGCTGCGCAAGGTGCGGCTCAATCGCGATTGGGGGTCGACAGCGTACCGGCTGGGACTCTATTCCGTGACCCCGGATTACGTCGAGAGCGTTTATCGAAACGAACCCAGAACCATTCGGTGGCAGCTGGATGTTGAACATAACATGGTGCGGCTGCGCGAGCCGGCGAGCGCGAGAGTGAAGCTCGAGTTCCCGGCGCGCCCCATGCTGGGATGCATTGGAGTGGCCGCGCCCGGGGATTTTGCGCCAACTTCGGGTCCGGCGGGAAACTACGGAGGCAACATGGATTACAACGAGGTGGGCGAAGGGGCGACCGTGATCCTGCCGGTGTTTCACCCAGGCGCGCTGCTGTATATGGGCGACGGACACGCGCTGATGGCGGACGGCGAGCCGACGGGAACCGGCGTCGAAACTTCAATGGACGTCGAGTTTTCAGTGGAAGTTCGAAAGAACGCCCAGGTGACCGGGCCGCGCCTGGAGACGGCGGATTATTTGATCAGCGTCGGCTCGCAGCCGGAATTTGTGAGCTCGCTCGATCGCGCGCTGCAACTGGCGACTACCGATATGGTTCGATGGCTGGTGGCGGATTATCAACTGGAGCCATGGGCGGCGCATCAATTGATCGGCGCCGTGGGGAAGTACGATGTGGTGACAGTGGCGGGGTCCATGGCGTTGAAGATTCCGAAGAAGTATCTGAATCATTAAAAGATCACCACCTTTTGGTGGTGCTATTATGGAGTCGATGCCGCTGGTCCCTCCTTATATCGAGAATTTGCGCCCCTACGAGCCTGGGCGCAGCATCGAGGATGTGCGGCGGGCTTATGGGCTTACTCGGGTTGCCAAGCTGGCTTCCAATGAGAATCCTCTGGGCCCTTCGCCCCGGGCGATCGAAGCGCTGGCCAGGAATCTTGGCTCGCTGAATTATTATCCGAACGGCGGGCTCGATCTGCGCACACGGCTGGCGGAAGAATTCGATCTCAAGGTCGGGAACGTGATTGCCGGCAGCGGGTCCGATTCGATCATGTCGGGCATCATTCGCGCGTTCCTTTGCGACGACGACGAGGTGCTGACCACCGAGGCGGCGTTTATCGGGTTTCAGGTTCTGGCGCGATCTCGCGGAGTTACCTATCGCACGGTTCCCTATCGCGACTGGCATTACGATTTGACGGCGCTCGCCGCCGCGATTACCGCGAAGACCAAGATTATCTATCTCGCGAATCCGAACAATCCCACCGGGACCATTTTTTCGCGGCACGAATTTGATGAGTTTTATAAGCACGTGCCGGAGAGGGTGCTGATCATCCTCGACGAAGCGTATTTTGAATACGCCAAAGACAATCCGAGGTATCCGGATTCGATGCATTACCGCTACGACAACGTGATCACCTTGCGGACGTTTTCGAAGATTTATGGACTTGCCGGGCTGCGCATCGGTTACGGCTTCGCGCATGAGGAGCTGATCGCGAACCTGCTGAAGGTCAAGCTGCCCTTCGAGCCCAGCGGACCGGCGCAGATTGCGGGGATCGCCGCCCTTGACGATAAAGAGTTCGTGCATCGCGCGCTTGAATTGAATGCCCGCGGGCTGCGGCTGATCTCCGATTCGCTGCGCGCGATGGGATTCGAGGTCGTCTCTTCGGAAGCGAATTTCGTGATGGTGCCGCTCGAGAGCGGGGATGCGGCGAAATCGCTGACTGAGGAACTGCTGCGCAAAGGCGTGATTGTGCGGCCTCTGGGAGCTTTCGGGCTTCCGCATTGCGTGCGGATCTCGACCGGAACCGACGAAGACAATCATCTGTTGATCGACACGATGGAAGGAGTGCAAGCGTATGCCGGCAGCCATTAGCCACGAGCAAGTAAACCAGATCGCGCAGGATTTCCTGCCGCTGAAAGGCATGGACTTTGTCGAGTTTTATGTTGGCAACGCGCGGCAGGCGGCGCATTATTACCGCTCGGCGTTCGGCATGAAGCTGACGGGATACTGTGGACCGGAAACCGGTGTCCGTGATCGCGCGAGCTACGTTCTCGAACAGGGACAGATTCGTTTTGTGTTGACTACCGCTCTGCGCGCCGATCATGAAATCTCGAATCACGTGAGAGTTCACGGGGATGGCGTGCGCGATATCGCGATGCTGGTGGAGAATGCCGATTCCGCGTATCTCGAAACCACCAAGCGAGGGGCGCATGGAGTGCTTGCCCCTTACACCGTACGCGACGATTTCGGCGAAGTTCGCATGGCGTCGATTGCCGCTTACGGGGATACTCTGCACACTTTTGTCGAGAGGCGCGATTATAAGGGACCGTTCCTTCCAGGCTTCGTCGCGGTGAACGGACCCGACACGGTCGCGCGGCCGACCGGCTTGAAATACATCGACCACATGGTCGGCAACGTTGGCTGGAATCAGATGAACGCATGGGTCCATTTTTACGAAGACGTGATGGGATTCAAGCTCTATCAGACCTTCGACGACAAGGATATTTCGACCGAATATTCGGCGCTGATGTCGAAAGTTATGGCCAATGGCAATGGGCGCATCAAGTTTCCGATTAATGAGCCGGCCGAGGGGCGGAAGAAGTCGCAGATCGAAGAATATCTGGACTTTTATGGCGGGCCGGGCGTCCAGCACATCGCTCTGGGGACCGGGAACATCATCGAAACCGTGACGCAATTGCGCCATCAAGGCGTGGATTTTCTGAAGGTGCCGAGCTCTTACTATCGCGAGCTGACGTCCCGCGTCGGCAAGATCGACGAGCCTCTGGATCAATTGGAAGATCTGGGCATTCTTGTAGACCGCGACGACGAAGGCTACATGCTGCAAATCTTCACCCGTCCGGTGGAGGATCGTCCCACTCTATTTTACGAAGTGATCCAGCGAAAGGGCAGCCGAAGCTTCGGAAAAGGCAATTTTCGGGCGCTGTTTGAGGCGATTGAGCGGGAACAAGGCCTGCGCGGGAACCTTTAAACCGGAGCGCGCGTATAGTTGCTTATGCGCACGCTTTTTGGAGATCTTCGCTACGCCCTGCGGACTCTGCGGAAGAGTCCGGGTTTCGCGCTGGTGGCCATACTCTCGATCGCGCTGGGAGTGGGCGCGAACACGGCAATGTTCAGCTTTGTGGATGCGGTCTTATTCCGGCCTTTACCGGTCCACAACGCAGGCGCCATTGTCGCTCTGCATAGCACCGCTCCGGGTGCGCCGCTCGATAACGTTTCCTACCCCGATTACATCGATCTGCGGGATCGCACGACCCAGCTTCAGAGCGTCGCGGCGTATCAGGGGCTGACGGCGGGGATCAGCGCGAGCCGTGAAGCGCTGCCGCAGATGACGCTGGGCTATCTGGTGACGGGGAATTTCTTTTCCGGGCTAGGAATTGACGTGCCGATCGGCCGCGGCTTTCGCGCGGAGGAGGATCGCCAGGGTGCGCAGAATCAGGTGACGGTGATCAGCCACTCCTTGTTTGAACGGTATTTCAATTCTGATCCGAATGTGGTGGGCCGCACGCTGCGCGTGAATGGAGCGGAGTTCACCGTCATCGGCGTCACGGCGTCCGATTTCAGCGGCCCGGAAGCGTATGTGCAGGCCGACTTTTACGTGCCCACAAACTCCTATCACGCGGCTGCGCCGATGGCGACGGGCGAAGATCCTCTCATCTCGCGCAAGACAAAGCCTCTGAGTTTATTGGCGCGGCTGAAGCCTGGCGCAACGATCAAGAGCGCGCAGGCAGAGCTCACGACGATCGCGCGAGCGCTTCAGGCACAGTACCCGGACACCAATCGTGACCGAACCTTCACGATTCTGAGCTATTTCGATGATCGTTTCGAGCAGGATAAAGTCGACGCCATCCTCAGCCTCACTCTGTTAGGAATCACCGGAATGGTGCTGTTGATCGCCTGCGCGAACGTGGCGAACTTATTGCTGGCCCGCGGAACGGCCAGGGTGAAGGAAATAGCGATTCGCATCGCAATCGGCGCGGGCCGCGGCAGGCTGCTGCGCCAGTTGCTGACCGAGAGCATGCTGCTCGCGCTGCTGGGCGGCGTGGCGGGCGTGGGAGTGGGATACGCCGGTGTTCGTTTCTTCCAATCGGTGAAACTCCCGGCGGACATTCCTTTGGATTTAGGCATACGGATGGATTCGCGGCTGCTGGTTTTCAGCCTGGTGCTGTCTCTCGCGACCGGAATTATTTTCGGTCTGCTGCCGGCCCTGCGCGCCACCCGGATGGACTTGAACACCACGATCAAAGCCAGCGATCAAGGGCCTGGGAAACCGGGTTTTTGGCGAGGACGCCTGAGCGGCCGCAACGTTCTGGTGAGCGTGCAGCTATCTCTCGCGGTGGTGCTGCTGGTGGCGTCAGGGCTATTTGTTCGAGGCTTCACGGCGGCGCGGAAAATG
Source organism: Bryobacterales bacterium (assembly GCA_963698105.1). Classification (GTDB taxonomy): domain Bacteria; phylum Acidobacteriota; class Terriglobia; order Bryobacterales; family Bryobacteraceae; genus Palsa-187. Next base: position 542,418 of record CAVOPN010000007.1, on the reverse strand, counting down.
GATCCTGGCTTCCGCATGGACCACACGCTGCTGGTATCCTTCAACGCGAGTCTGATCCGCTATGATGAAGCAAAATCGCGCCGCTTTTACAAGGCGTTGATCGATCGCGTGCGGGAGCTTCCGGGCGTGACCGATGCGACGCTCGCCCACAATTACCCGTTCGGAAACAGCGTGGGGACCAGGAGCTTGACGGTCGATGGCTATCAGCCGCGCGCCGGAGAAGAGAAGCCCTACGCGTTCTTCAACCTGGTGGACGAGCGGTATTTTCCTATGACGGAAATCAAACTGCTGCGCGGCCGCAACTTCGATTCGCGCGATACCGCTTCGTCGCCACGGGTTGCGATTATCAACGATACGGTCGCGAAGAAACTATTTCCCAATCGCGATCCACTGGGCGTGCGGATGCGGCTGGACAGCGCGACTGGACCCACCGTTGAGATCGTGGGCATCGCCAAGACGGGAAAATATCTCTATTGGGCGGAGCCTCCGGAGCCGTTTCTGTGGATGCCGTTTTCGCAGGATTACAATTCTCTAGTGACCCTGCAAGTTCGCACTGAGGGTGATCCGACAGCAATGTCAGGCGCGATTCGCGATACGGTACGCGCGATAGATCCGGATATGCCGGTGTTCAGCGTGCGGTCCATGGAAGCGTTCTATGATCAGAGAGCGATGCTCGGCCCGCGCATCACCATGCAGCTGGTGACGGCGACAGGGCTGATGGGGTTGCTGCTCGCGATCATCGGACTCTACGGCGTAGTCACGTACGCAGTGAGTCGCAGGACGCGAGAAATTGGCATTCGCATGGCAATTGGGGCAAATCCAGGCGACGTACTGCGCATGATCCTGGGGCAGGGCATGGTGTTCACCGCGATCGGAGTGGGTGCCGGACTAGGTCTGGCCTTCTTCGCGAGCCAAGTGGTTGCTGGTTTCGTGGTGGGCGTGAGCCCGCGTGATCCGGCGATTTTTTTGAGTGTTCCGGTTATTCTCGCGCTGGTGATGATGGCGGCGTGCTGGCTGCCGGCGCGCAGGGCCGCGCGCATCGATCCGACACTCGCTCTGCGACAGGACTAACCGGGCCGATGTGATAAGCTGCGCTCGAATGCCAAGTCGCAGAGGCGCATCGTTCGCCATCGTCATTCTGTTCCTGATTAACATCCTCAATTTTTACGATCGCAACGTCGCGGGCGCGCTCGTCGAGCCCATGCGCAAGGAGTTTCACCTCAACGATACGCAGGTGGGCCTGTTGGGAACGGCTTTCACGGTTCTTTACGCCATCATCGGCGTGCCCCTAGGTCGCGTCGCGGATTTGTGGAGCCGCAAACGGCTGCTGGCCGGAGGCATGCTGATCTGGGGCATCCTGACCGCGCTCGCGGCGGTGGTGACCAGTTTCGGCGGCCTGATGATCTCGCGTCTCGGAGTAGGAGTGGGCGAAGCGGCCTGCGCGCCCACGGCGACTAGCTGGATCGGAGATCTTGTGGCGCCCGCAAAGCGCGCCCGTGCACTGGCTCTGTTCATGCTGGGCGTGCCCGTGGGCGGCGCGCTCAGTTATTTTTTTAGCGGGCCGATCGCGCAGGCTTACGGATGGCGGACCGCCATGGTGATCGCGGCGATCCCGGCATTTCTGCTGCTGCCAGTGCTGCTGTTCCTCGATGAGCCGCGTCGTGGCGCATCGGAAACTCATCCGTACGTGGAAGCGCGCACGTCCATGTTCAGCGTGCTGCGTATTCCCACGCTGTGGTGGATTATCGCATCGGGCGCGCTGATCAACTTCAATATGTACGCCATCGGGACCTTCATGCCCGCCCTGCTGGGCCGCATTCATGGATTGAAAGTGGGACCGTCGGGAATCGCCACCGGCGTTCTTTACATGGCCGGCGGTCTCGCCGGAGGGCTGCTCGCGGGATGGATCGGGGATCGTATTATCCACAAGCGGCAGGATGGGCGCCTGTTGGCGGCGGCGGCAATTTCGCTCGCGGGAGCCCCGTTCGCATATTTCGGAGCCATGCAGCCGAAGGGCGCGGTGATCGCCGCGGTGGCCTTGTGGACGGTCTCCTATGGATCGCTGAACAGCTACTACGGCCTGGTCTATTCGTCCATTCAGGATATCGTTGCGCCGGCGCAGCGCGGAGCCACCATGGCCCTTTATTTCATGGCCATGTATTTGTGCGGAGCATCGTTCGGACCCCTGTTGACAGGCCGTTTGAGCGATCATTTCGCGCGTCAGGCCGCGGATGCGGCGGGGTCCGCCGCGATTACCGACGCGGCGCGCGCCATTGGATTGCAGCAGGCCATTCTCATTGTGCCCGTGCTCAGCGTGCTGCTCGCGCTGGTGCTTTATATGGGATCGCGAACGATTGCGGGCGATATCGCCAGGCGCGAGACGGCGGCGGCGTTGGCGCGCACGGCATAATAAATCATGGTTGTGGTCGTGTTTCGTTCCCGATTGAACGCCGAGGCCGGCGAGGATTATTCAGAGATGGCGGCGGAGATGCTGGCGACAGCGAAAGAAATGCCGGGATTCGTCGAATTTAAATCTTTCAAGGCTGACGACGGCGAGCGCGTTTCACTCGTCTACTGGCAGGATCACGAAACGATGGCCGCGTGGCGCGCGCATCCCCGCCACCGCGTCGCGCAGAACCTGGGGCGTTCGAAATGGTACGCGTCCTATCGGATCGAAGTGGCGGATGTAAAGCGCGAGAACGCCTTTGAGCGCGCCCGCGCCTGATGCTTTAGGAGTGGGCAGTTACGTGGCGCGCGCACTCATGCGTGCCGTGTCGAGACTCGTCTCGACACGGTCCGTTCCCAGGCATCGACACGAGTGCCGATGCGGCACGCGAGCGCGTGCGCCACCGAAGAAATTCAATGTTGCAAAATATGTCGACTCTGCGTGACCACTAGCTGTGATCCGGATGATCGTGGCGCCACTTCCAATACTCTTCCTGGCGCTTCGCGTCAAGCTTATCGAACGTCTTATAGGTGTAGTGTTTGGTCTTCAGCCAGCCGCGATAAGCCTTATCTTCGGCGTCGTTCCACACATGATCGTCGTTATGTACCTTGTCATGATACCTCGGGGGCGGCTGATACGCCTTCAGGGCGACGGGAGCCAGCAGCGCGGTCCCAAATAAGACTTCGCAAGCAAATTTCGCATAGTTCTCCTCTTGCTGTAGAGCCCGAGACCCTGCGTCGTGTTTCGGTGGCGCAGCTATTTGCCGCCGTTCTTTTCAAACGACGCGCGCATCTCATGATCGATGCGGATCGCCAAGCCGTCGGGATACGTAGTGTAGGTGCGATAAAGATTCATGTGATCGCGGCCGGGAACCACTTCACACACATCCTCGCGGCCTTTCGATTTCAGAAAATCGCAGAACATGATGGCGGCTTCCTCCAGATGAAACGTATCTTCTGAGCCCACCACCAGGTGCAGTTTGCCGAGCAGTTTCGGCCCCAGCGTATCCCAATTGCTCTCGACGATTCTTCGAATATCGTACTTCTGCCACGCCTGCTGGACGAACGGGTCCTGTTCGCCCGTTACGCGATTGAACAATTTCATAGGCCGTCCGCCTGGACCTTTAGGACTCCACACCCATTCGAAGGATGCGATCTGGCCTCCGTATTCGCCCTGCACTTCTTCGGCTTTGGCAAACTGCTCGAAGCTCGCGACTTCTTTTCCGTTCATGCGCACCAGGTTCAAAGGACCGCCGGACTTGTTGCGATACGCGTTTTGCTTCGAGCCCGGCGTTACGTCGATGCCGGTGAAGCTGTGCAGGTCGACAGGATCGGGTGAAGTGGACCACGTGCCTCCGAACACGTCGGGATAATTTACTTCGAGCCACATCGTGCTCCAGCCGCCGGAGGAGTGGCCGGTGAGGAATCGCGCCGCCGTTTTCGGAATCAGGCGGAAGCGTTGTTCCAGGTGAGGAATGAATTCCTCGGTCAGCGCGCGCCCCCAAGGCCCGTTGTTCACCGAATCGGCGAACACGTGATGGCCGGTGGAAAAAGACGCGTCGAGGTAGATGTGGACCATCGGAAACCGCTTTCCCTCCGTGATTTCCTTTGTCAGCGTCGGAGCCGCCCGCCACGCGCCTGTGTGGTCGCCTCCGAAGCCATGAATGTTATAAACCGTCGGATATTTTTTGGATGCGTTGCTCGCATAATCGGGCGGCAGCACGACGCCGGCGCGCATGGTGATCGGACGCCCCCAGAACTTGCTCAGCATCGGACTCACGAACTCCACCAGCTTGACGTTTTCCGTGTCGGCAGGCTTGGCGCGCATAGGCGTCAGCTTCGTGATCGTCAATTTCACGGGCGCCGTATCCGCCGGATTGATGCCGTGCACGGTGACCACGGCGCTATAAAGGTCGCCTCCATCCTGGGCGTTGCGCGCGTAACTGTGGTCCGGATCGAGCAGCGCCATGAACTCGTAGTCGCCCGGAGCAGCCTCGGAAAACGGCTTCGGATACGCGATATTGTCGGCGTCGAAATTGATGGTTGAACCGGCGGCAAAAAACTCGACCTCCTTCGCGGCGATCCAGGTTTCACCCGGCACAAAGCCTCCGGAGAGAACCTCGCGCGGCTTGGTTGCATCGGCCAGAAACACCAGCAGGCGGCCTGAGGATCCATGCGGCGCGATCGCTGGATCGAGGGTAATTTCAAACCGCAGCGGCCCGGCGAACGAGAAAACACTAAGGCTGAGAGCGAGAACAAAACGCATACAGTCAGGCTACCGCTTCCGCAACCCTGAAGGATCCATCCCGTCGCCCAGTTTCTGCATTTGCGCCGCCAACTGCGCCTTCAGAGACGCGAGTTTCAATTTCTGAGAGGGATCCCGAGCCAGATTGTTCATCTCATAAGGATCCTCAGCCAGATTGAAAAGGTGCGTAACGTCGCCTTTGGGCGTCGCGATCAGCTTGTCGAATCCACGCACGATCATGCGCCAGTCACCTTGAGATTTGCCTTCGGCAAATGCCACCTCCGAGGGAGATTTGCCGAACAGATCCTGCCCTTGCACGCCTTCTGGAATTTCCCGGCCGCAAAGCGCCAGCACCGTTGGCATGATATCCACCTGCGATGCCAGATCGCGCGCGCCGGGTTTCAACTTCTCGGGATAGCGAATCGCAAGAGGAATGCGCACGGATTCTTCAAACGGTACGCCGTCGCCATCGAGGCCGTGGGAGCCGAATTGCTTGCCGCAATCGGATGTGAACACGACGACGGTGTTGGGCGCCCGCTTGTCCAACGCCGCGAATATACGGCCCAGATCGTCGTCGATCGCGCCGCATCGCCCATAAAACTTGGCCAGCTCCTGTCGCGCCGCCAGCTCGTCCACTGATGGAATGTTCCCGCGCATGTGCAGGCGCGCAACGGCAGGCTCGCGAACTTCCTGCGGCTCCGAAAACGTAATCCGCAGCGCGAACGGAGTTTTTTCGAACGCTTGGATCGCTGCATCCGGTGTCAGCATCCTCATCGGCGCGATCTCCGCATCGCCCTTCTTCGCTGCGTGGGGAAACTTAGAAGTCAGCAGCGCGATCTGCGCCAAATCAGGTGTTGGACACGCGCAATAAGTGCGCGAAAATACCACGCTCTGCTGCCCGAACTTCTCTAAATTCGGCGCGATCAGGTCCGGATCGCGATCCCAAGGCGTAGCCTGCCCCCGCCAGCCGCTCGCAATAATCAATAAAAGGTTCGGCGCCCGATCCGCGGCGCACGCCAGCGCCACAGGCATCGCGAGAAATGTTCGACGATCGATCAAGCACCTATAATAAAGGACTTGGGAACCAACTTCCGTCCTCCCGCGCCGCGCCCCGCCCCCAGCGCGGCCGCGGTGCGCGCTACGGATCGCACCTTTGAGTTGAAGAGCGAGATTCACCGCAAGCTGATAGGCGTGCTGAACCTGGAACGCGTTTCTTCCATCCCCAAAGATCGCCTGCGCGCCGAAATTGGCCGCGTGGTCGAGCGCCTTCTCGAAGATGAGCGCACGCCCATGACCACTGCCGAGCAGAACCGTATGATCGAGGAGGTTCTCGACGAAGTACTCGGTCTGGGCCCCCTCGAACCGCTCCTCAAGGAACCGTCCATCTCCGACATCTTGGTCAACCGTTTTGACAAGGTCTACATTGAGCGCGCCGGAAAACTATCGCTCACCTCGGTGCGCTTCAAGGACAACGCGCACCTGCTGCACATCATCGAAAAGATCGTCTCCCAGGTCGGACGCCGCATCGACGAAGCACAGCCGATCGTCGACGCACGCCTGCTCGACGGCTCGCGTGTGAATGCGATCATCCCTCCGCTCGCGCTCGACGGCCCGTCTCTCTCCATCAGAAGGTTCGGCCGCCACGTCATCACCTCGGAGGAGATGCTGCATAACAAAACTCTGACTCAGGGGATGCTTCGATTTCTAGCAGCGTGCGTGCAGGCCAAAACGACGATTCTAATTTCCGGGGGCACCGGCTCCGGCAAAACCACCACGCTGAACGCGCTCTCCCGCTTCGTCCCTGAAGAGGAGCGCATCATCACCATCGAGGACACCGCGGAGCTCCAGCTGCAACAGCGCCACGTCGTAAAATTCGAAACCCGCCCCCCGAATCTGAACAAAGAAGGAGGCATCAGCCAGCGCCAGTTGGTCCACACCGCTCTCCGCATGCGCCCCGACCGAATCATCGTCGGCGAGTGCCGCGGCGCAGAAGCGCTGGACATGCTGCAAGCGATGAACACCGGTGTCGAAGGCTCCATGAGCACGGTCCACGCCAACTCCCCTCGCGACGCATTTTCACGTCTCGAAGCAATGGTCCTGATGTCCGACGTCGAAATCCCGTCCAAGGTTATTCTTCAACAACTCGCCAGCGCCATCAAACTGGTCGTGCAAGTGTCCCGCCTCCAAGACGGCTCAAGAAAAATTATCAGCATCGCCGAAGTTCGGGGAGTAAAAGAAGACCGCATCGACGTCCAGGACATCTTTGTCTTCGATCGCCTCGGCCTGACCGACGCAGGAAAGGTAAAGGGTCGCTTCCGCAGCTCTGGCGAAACCCCGCAGATCCTGGCGCGCCTCAAAATGAACGGCATCGAAGTGCCCCCGCAGATTTTCGATGAAGTGGTGGACGTGAATCTTTAGATCATCACCTTATCCACCGGCACTCCGCGCTTACACAAATCGCACGACGCCGCATCCTTATAATAGGTCGCGTCCAGCTTCGCCAGATAGTAAAACGGCAGCGGATCGAACGTAATCGTTTTTGGATTCGGCTGATAGATCATGACCGCCAACCCGACCACTTCCCCGCCCTTCGACTCCACCAGGCTTTTCAACTCCGCCAGCTTTTGCCCCGACCGCAGAATATCGTCGACCAGCAGCACTTTCTCTCCCGGCTTCAGCTCCAGATATTGACGGAATCTTTGAGGCTCATTCAGATTCTCACGCTCCGCCCAATAGACCTGGTGCGCTCGCAACGCCTCACAAACTCCGTACGCGACCGGAAGCCCGCCCGTGGCTGGCGCCACCACGGAAAGCTCGGGAATCATCGCGCGGATGTCGGAATGCGCGCGCAGCAACCGGCTCAGCCCGACGCTGAGAATCTTAGCCGCCTGGTAGTAGCGCATCGTGAGCGCCACCTGCAAATATTCATCGGCGTGCAAGCCGTTGGTGTATTCGAAATGTCCTTCGCGCAGACCGCCGGTGCGACGGAGCAGGGCGACGACTTCATCATGAGTAGGCACAAGTTGCATAAATTGTTGGTTTGTTTAGTGAGCGCCTTTGCCGCTCAAAACATGCGGAATGGTTCGCAGCAGAATTTTCCAGTCGAGCCCCAGCGACCACTGATCGATGTACTGCATATCCAGCTTCATCCAAGTTTCGAAATCCACCGCGTCGCGCCCGCTCACGGCCCACAGGCTGGTGATCCCCGGACGCATGCGCAGCCTTCTTCGCTGCCACCGCTTATATTGTTCCACTTCATCCGGCAGCGCGGGCCGCGGACCCACCAGCGACATGTCGCCCTTCAGCACGTTCCACAACTGCGGCCATTCATCGATAGAAAATTTGCGCAGCCACCGGCCCACGCCCGTCAGCCGCGGATCGTTCGGAATCTTCATCGCTAATTTGCGCTCGCTTAGATGCTCGACTTCGGCGCGCATGGCCTCCGCATTCTGGCACATGGAGCGAAATTTGTAGAACACGAATCGCCGCCCGTTCAACCCGCAGCGGACTTGCCGGAAAATCGCCGGCCCAGGTGATGTCAGCCGGATCAGCAGCGCGATCACCAGCATCAGCGGACACAAAAACACTGCCGCTGCCCCGGCCAGCATCAAATCCGTAAGCCGCTTGACCAGCAGCCGGATCTCGTCGTGAGGCGTCGCCGAAAAGGTCAGCAGAGGCGACGTGCCCAGACGATCCAGTGAAACCTGGCTATTCACGTGAGGAAAAAAATCCACCGCGACCCGGGTTTTCACGCCCTCCTCATCGCACAGCAGGAAAATCTCCTCCAGTTCCGCCAGCCGCCTGCTATCGACCGCGAAAATAATCTCGTCTATGATGTGTTCCCGCAGCAGATCCGGCAGCTTCGCCAAAGGACGCACCGGGTACGCCTCGCCCAGCTCCACCACGCCCATAGAATCGTTGTCCGATAGGAATCCCGACAGACGAACCCCATACCCTTGGGCATCCTCAATCTGCCGGCCCAGCTTGAGCGCTGCCGCCCCTTCGCCCACCACCATCACATAGTGCGTGGACCCGAACTCCCGCAAGATCGCGCGTAGAGTCCGCCCCGCGTTCAGCCGGAACAAGCTCAGTAGCACCCAGGACCATAATGCGAACAGGCCTACGAACGCACGGCTAAGGTCCAGCCGCCCTAGGTATTCCACCAGGATGATGGAGGCTGCCCCCACCAGGCATTGCCGGAAAGCGTCGCGCAAAATCACTCGGACATGCGCCGCGTCGATGCGGTCATACACCTCCCACCAGAGGCCCAGCACAACCCAAACGATTGCGGACCAGCTTAATAATACGACCCTTACGAGCGGTGTTAAAAAAAACTCGTGCTCCAGCGCGAGCCGCATACGCGTCCAATAAGCGAGCTGAAAAGCCAGCGCGATAATTAGAACGTCGGCCAATCCGAACAGGATGCGAACTTTGCGGTGATGTCCCCGAAACACTCATGTTCAGAATACCGGAGATGGAGCGTTTCAGACCACAATAGACCCAACCCTAGAATTCGTCCTAAGGGGGTTCGCCTACGAACTTGAGCAGTTCGCCGTATTGAATAAGGTGCCAATATCTCCTAGTGTTAGTTGAGAGGTGTCATATCCATGAGACTCATCGCGCCGGCTCTGTTGCTCGCCTCGTGCTGCTTCGCCGCCACCGACGAATTGGCGCCCCAGATCAGCACCGTTTCTCCCCGCGTCACCAAGCCCGGAGACACAGTGGTGGTGACGGGCGTTTCCCTCGGCGATGATCGCGTGGACGAAGTCTATTTGAGCGACCATAAGTTCGATATGAAGGTCAAGGTCCTCGAACAGAACAGCAAAATGATCAAGTTCCGCGTGCCCCCTTTCGCCAAGGGACGCATGCAGCTGCTGATGCTCATGAAGCCTAGGAAAGACGAAGATCCCAAACTGTTGGAGCTCCCCGCCTACCTTCTGATCGAAGAAATCTCCACGGAAATCACCCAGGTGCAAGGCCAGGATAAAGGCAAAAAGACCACCCAGGACCAGCAAAAGTAGCACGGCGCACCGATGGCGATGAAAATCCACCGACAACCGGCAATCTCTACCGAGCCGCGACCACAGGGAGCGGTCTGGGTCGATCTTTTCGAGAGTTGTCGACGTCAAAAAACACTGCAGTAGGACAGGTCCCCGACCTGTCCTCTTTCAGCAAGTGGGCCAGGTTCCCGACCTACCCTCCGTAATGTCCTAGCTCACCCTACTCGAAACCAACCCACGGATTCGTCCCAATCAGTCGGCAGCTCAGGATCGAGCGATCCATCGTCTCTATCGGCCACCGGGCCGAACCCATCCGCCCATCCCGCACGCGGACCAACTGAAGCATCGCCACTACCTAGCGTGCCTCACCCCCGGCCCCCTGGCAAAACTCGACATCGGCGGAGGCGGAGGCGGCTCCGGCGGAGGCTCCACTTTCTTCGGCCGCGCATCCAGATGCTTCAGGATCATCTCTTCCTTCGCCCTCTGGAATTTCGGAGTCCCTGGTACCAAGCCGGTGAGCGCCACCATCTCATCGGTGACCTCCTGCGATGCCGGCAGGTACTTCTCGAAGTAGTTCCGGATCCGGTCCTGCACCAGCCTCTGCGTCGAATACACCATCAGCCACAGCACCTGCTCGCCCGGAGCCTTGATCAGCACCTGGTAAAGCTGCGACGCCTTCTTCAGCTTGTCCGCCTTCAAATCCCGCTCCAGCTTCTTGGCTGCGCCCTCCAGCTTCTGCCACGCGGTCACCTCGGCGCGATCGATCGCCGCGTTCTTGATCAGCGCCGTCCTTTCCTTCGCGTTCAGATTCTCCATCAGCACGCTCAGGAACAACGGCATGCTATTCATCTTCAGATCCGTACCGAACGGAACCAGCTGCCGGGCCTTTTGCAGCTTCGTGAAATTCCCCAGATTCAGCTTCGCGCCCGTCAGCGCCGGTGAGTAGAGAGCAGTCAGCTTCTCCTCGTCGAGCGTCCGCATCAGGTCCGCCGATAAAGGCTCGCTCGCCATATGCCGCAGCTCCGCGCCCAGCGCCTCCGGGGTAATCCGCGTCAGCATCTCCGCTTCCCGGGCATTGTCGTACTGCATGCGAGTCCGCTCATCGATCGCATACCCCAGCCGGACTTTGAATCGCATCAGCCGGAGCATCCGCACCGGATCGTCGTAAAACGAATAGTTGTGGATGGTCCGCAGCTCTTTCCTCTCGATGTCCCCCACCCCGTTGGTAGGATCGATCGGCAGCCCCATGGAGGCCTTATTCAGCGATAGCGCGATCGCGTTTACGGTGAAATCCCGCCCCCGCAAATCCTCATGAATCGTCGCCGGACTCACTTGCGGTTTTCCGCCGGATTTCGCGAATTTCTCCGCCCTCGCCATCGCCAGCTCCACCCGCACCGCGCCCGGAAAGCGCATCTCCACGCATTTGCGCAGCTCATCGGTCGAAACCACGGTCGCGCCGTATTTCTGCGTGAGAATCTTCGATAGCTTCAGCGCCGCGCCTTCCACCGTGAAATCCAGGTCGCGCACTGGAAAGCCGCCCAGCATGTCGCGCATGGCTCCGCCGGTCAGAAATAAATTGACCCCCGACGCCGCCGCGACTGCCTGCATCTGGCCCACCACACGGAACTGGTCCGTGCTCAGGTGGCTTTCCAGCTTGAACATGTAATCGCTCATCCGTACCTGCCTTCCGACCGCCGCGGCGTCATGCGCGCGGGTGATGTTGATCCACGGTCTCCCGCAAACGCCGCCGCGCGACGTGCGTATAGACCTGAGTGGTGGAAATGTCGGCGTGACCCAGCATGACCTGCACACTGCGCAAGTCCGCGCCGCCTTCCACCAGATGTGTGGCGAAACTGTGCCGTATTACGTGCGGGGTCAAATTTCGAAAAATCCCCGCCTTCTTTCCATATCCGCCCAGCAGCTTCCAGAATCCTTGCCGGGTCATCGCGCCGCCTTGCGCGGTCACGAACAGAAACCGGCAAGCCCGCCCCTTCAGCAGAGCTGGACGCGATTCCTCGAGATATTTCCCCACCGCGTCCCCCGCCGCCTCGCCGAACGGCACCAGCCGCTGCTTGTTTCCCTTGCCCGTCACTCGCAGTACACCCGAATCCCTCTCGACATTGCTTAGTTCCAAACGGCACAGCTCCGTGACCCGCAACCCTGTCGCATAAAGCAGCTCCAGCATCGCCCGATCCCGGAGGCCCGTCGGCTTCTCTGCGTCGGGGGCAGCGATCAATTCTTCGATCTCCTGCCGATTCAAATACTTCGGTAAATTCGACCACTGCCGCGGAGGCGCCAGAAACTCGGTGGGTTCGTTTTGCACTGCGCCTTCCCGATGCAAAAAGGTATAAAAGTTGCGCAGGGTGGTCATGTGCCGCGCAATCGACCTCGCCGACAACCCCGCGCCGTATAACGACTCGATATAAAGCCGCAGATCCTCGGCCGTCGCGTCGCGCGGCGTCAAAGGCCGGATCCCGTCACTAAACCGCTGTAAGTCAATCTGATACGCGCTCAATGAGTTAGATGCCAAGCCCTTTTCCACACGGCAGAAATCGAGAAATGATTGAGCATGCCCACAAAGGGGACTTTTAGGCGGCATCGCCTGCATTGAGCCAATGATACAATACTTGCGAAATTGTTTGAAAGGAAATCCTCGCACTTAGGGCGGTTAAGTGGCTCAATCGACCAACAAAAAGGTGCTTTTGGCGCGCTTCGACCGCGAACCCGTGGAAGGCTTCGTACACACCTCCGCTGGGTTCGTTTCGCAATTTATCGAAGTGCTGACCCCATCGGGTACCCTAATCACGGTCCCGATCGAAGATACAAAAGCCCTTTGTTTTGTTAGAGATTTCGATGCCGGCGAGGTCTGGCGCGAGCACCGGACCTTCCTAACGCGCCCCAAAATGCCCGGGATCTGGGTTCGTTTGCTGTTCCGGGACGGGGATTCGCTCGAAGGAATGGTCCCCAACAACCTGATGCTGGTCGAGCCTTCCGGTTTCAGCATCATCCCACCCGACCCAACCTTCCAGAACCAGAGAATCTTCGTTCCCCGGAACGCCTTGCGCGAGGTACAGGTGCTGGGGGTGATCGGGAGTCCTCTGAAACGGCGCCCGGCAAAGAAGACCACCGACGAAGAGCAGCTCGAGATGTTCTAGCTGGCCACCCGGACCGGCAGCTCCCGGCCCGCCAGGTCGACCCAGCAGTTATCGGCGGTGTTTTCGACGAACGTCAGGCGGTCGAGCATGAAGCTGTGGGAGGAGGGAAATTCCCGCCACCGGGCGCGGGCGTGGGCCGCCGCTGCTTCCACCTGTTCGGGCGATAATTCCTGGGCCAGGGTCACGTGCGGATGATATTTGAAGGGCTCGTCAAACTGAAGCGGGCCCCGGTTTAGCGCGGCATGCATTTCTTTCAGTTCTCGATACCCGGCCCCCACGGACAGGTAAATGACGTTGGTTCCTTCAAAGACTTCGATGGAGTTCAGCTCTAAGCGAAACGGAGGGAAGTTGTCGAGCAAATCGCTCAGCTCGCGCCAAGCCGCGTCGGGGGACCCGTAGGCCAACGGCCGGGGCGGCAAAACTGTGATGTGGCTCTTGGCTTGGCACCGCGGCACAAGCTCACAGCGTAGCGTATTCAGGAAACCGCCCAACGGTTCGGGCAGATAAGAAATCAGGGCAAAGGGATGGATAGCATTCCCCGCCCCGTTACGGCCATTCATCACTAACTTTATTGTAACGCGGCCGCCTAGGCTGAGGCCGCTTCGTGCATTACTTCCACAACCGGCTTCACATCCGGAACCACCCATTGCGCCTCTTCAATGCCAACGAACTTGAAAATCCGCAAGCTGCCGTCCTCGCACTCGAGCAGATCCCCCACCTGAATGGGCTTGGGAGCCTCCCGCAACGCGAAGAAGGCCGCATAGGGCGTGGACGCTTCGACCACAGCGTCCGATTCGTCGTAATCCCGCGGCTTCACGCTGGCCATACCTGACAGGTGCGGCGCGAAACGGAAGTTCGGGCGAAGATGATCTTTCAGGCGGTGAATCCGAAAAGAAGGCATAGTCGACTCTCATTATCGCTCGAAACAATTTAGAATGGAAATGTTTTTAGCAGCCTGCTCCCCGGATTCGATCCAGCGCTCGATATTTTCCCTTTTCCAGACCAGCGCGTCGCGCACCGAGCCCAGCATGGACGCAGGCTCGATGATGGTCAGACGAACGTCCGCGGGCGGCAAGGGATGGTGACCGAAGACACGGCGAAAACCTTTGACGAAGGGTTTCAGCACCGAAGAAGGAATCTCCGGCAGCGCGTGCACCGCGATGATCTTGGTTGCGCCCAGCTCTACCGCCGCCCACACCGGCAGAGGATTCAGCAGCCCTCCATCGGAATACCAGCGTCCGCCGATCCTTTGCTGCGGAAGCACGCCGGGAATCGCACAGGACGCCGCCAGATGCTTCCAGGTCACGTCTTTCCCCACCACGATTTTCGGTTTCATCCGCGCGAGATCGGTCAGCGTGAGCGCGTATTCGATGCGCGCCGGATAGCGCTCCATCAATTGGCGGATGGTTTCGGGCAAATCGCGAAAGCGGCCGACCGCGGGCTCTCTCCAGAATCCGCACAACTCATCGGGCGCCGCTCCGCCGGCAATCGCATACCCGTTCAGGGATCCGACTGAGGCGCCCACAATGAGGTCCGGCGTCCAGGATTCGAGGAGCGGAGCCAAACCTCTCCACACCCCGGCTTGCCACGCTCCGAACATTCCTCCACCGGAAAAAACCAGGGCCCGTTTCATCGAAATGTGAGCGATTTTATCCAGACTCTCATACAATGGAGATGTAATCCCCATGGCTTTCGATCCCACTCAATATGGACCTGACGTGGCTCGGATTCTGGCTTTGGATTGCAACGGCGACCGGCTAATGCCTCTGCAGCCGACCGCCTGCTCAAGCCCGGAAGCGCGCCAATTGCTAAAGACATTCAAACCTCGCGATCTGTTTCCCAATCAGGAGGAACCAGAGGCGCCGATGGCGGGTTTATTCCTTTATTTTTCATGCTTTGAAGAGGCGCACGGGCTGCTCGAATACTGTGAAACGCCGGAAGGCGAGTTGTGGCATGCGATCCTCCACCGCCTGGAGCCGGATTCGGGCAATGCCGCGTATTGGTTCCGCAAAGCCGGTCCGCATCCTATATATTCGCAGCTTGCGAAGGCCGCCGTGAAGATCCTCCATCGCATCCGCGACGCCGAGTTCCGCACCGGCCGCTGGGATCCGTTCGCCTTCGCCGCGTTCTGCGACCGGGCGCGCAAACAGCCGGGGTCCGCGCAAATGCGCGCGGCCATGGAAATCCAGCGCGCCGAGTGGCAGATTTTGTTCGACTATTGCGCTAGGCTATCGGAGTGAAGCCGCGCGTCATTATCTGGGGATTGGCCCTCGTCATTGTTGGCGGGCTGATCTGGTCCCTGGTGAGTTGGCGCAGACAGCCTCCGGAAGTCCCGTTCACGAAGGTGGTGCGCGAGACCATCGTCAGCTCGGTTTCGACCAACGGCAAGGTCGAGCCCTATGAATGGGCAGCGGCGCGCGCGGACCGCTCGGGGCCGGTGGTTAAGATTCTCGTAGAGCGGGGGAAGCGCGTGGCTCTGGACGCCCCTCTGGTCGAGATCGACGCCTCCGATTCGAAAGCCGATCTGGCTTCCGCGCAAGCCCGCATCCAGCAGAGCAACGCCGACCTCGCGATGTTCGAGCGCGGAGGCCGCACCGCCGACTTGGCCGACATTTCGAGCGGCATTGAAAAAGCCAAACTGGACCTTCAAGCCGCGCAGAAGGATTTCGATATCAACACCCGATTGCAAGCCAAGGGCGCGGCGACCAGCGAATCGGTGGCTAGTGCGAAGCAGCGCGTCGAAATCGCAAAGTTGCAGATTCGCTCGTATGAAGAAAAGCGCAAGGCGCTGGTTGCGGGTCCAGACAAATCCGCGGCGCTCGCGCGTCTGCACGATGCCGAGTCCGCGGCGCAACTCGCGGAGCAGCGCATCAGGCAAAGCGTGGTCCGCGCGCCGATCGCGGGCGTGGTTTACCAGTTCGATCTCAAGCCTGGAGCGTATCTGAACGCGGGCGATGTGGTCGCCACCATCGGTAAACTGGACCGCATGCGGGTCAACGTTTATGTGGATGAGCCGGACCTGGGGCGCGTGACCTACGGTCTGCCGGTGTCGATTACGTGGGACGCTCTGCCCGGCCGGACATGGAAAGGAGTGGTCGATAAGACCCCGACGCAGGTGGAGACGCTGGGCTCCCGCCAGGTGGGTCAAGTGATTTGCGTGATCGAAAATCCCAATCGCGATCTGCTACCAGGGACCAATGTCACGGCGGACATCCGCGCGGAGTCGGTGCGCGATGCATTGACCATCCCTCGCGAGGCGATCCGCCGCGAACTGGGGCAAGCCGGGGTGTTCGTCCTTTCGGGTGATCGGGTAATGTGGAAGAAAGTTTCGATGGGCATTGGTAACACGACGCGGGCGCAGGTGGAAGGCGTGAGTGAAGGCGACAGCATCGCGCTGCCCACGGAGAAGCCTCTCAAAGAGGGGATGGCCGTCCGGCCGGTGTATCCATAGATGGCCTGTAACAGCGATATCGATACGGCGCACCGTGGGTCTGAATCCCCGCCCTTACGGGACGGGGTTATAACCCCTGGAGTCAGCCAGGGGATTGGGTGGTAACGATATGACCGGTACAGGCAACTAGATGGCCGACTTCGCTTCGGTTCGCCGCGAATTTCCCGCACTTGAAAATCGCGCCTACCTGAATACCGCGACCTTTGGCCAATTGCCTAGGCGCGCGACCGAAGCCGTAGCGAAACACTGGCGGCATCGCGACGAGTTGGCCTGCACGGATTTTCTTAACTGGTACGACGACGCCGATCGCTTGCGGCGGTCGATCGCAAAACTGGTTGGCGCGACCGCGGACGATATCGCTTTTGTGAGCAGTGCGAGCGGCGCACTGGGAATGGTGCTGGCGGGTCTCGATCTGAAGCCTCACGACAATATCGTGACGCTGCAAGACGAGTTCCCGAATTATCTGTATCTGCCACAAATGCGCGAAGTGCCTTGGGAGCGGTTCTACGAATCGATCGACGGCAACACGCGGCTGGTGGCGATTAGCGAGGTGAATTACTCCACAGGCTTTCGTCCGCCGCTCGAGGAGATTTCGAAGTTTACGCGGGAACGCGGGATCACGCTCTTCGTCGACGGCACGCAAAGCCTGGGCGCGTTGACGATTGACCTTCGCAAATTGAAGGTCGATATTTACGCGGTTCATGGATACAAGTGGATGATCAGTCCGCCGGGGATTGGATTTATGGCCGTTTTGGAGCCCTTTCGAAGAACTTTAAGGCCAATCAACGTGGGTTGGAGGAGCCATAAAACCTGGCGCGAGGTCGATAATCTGCACCACGGCGTGCCCGAGTTCAAAGACTCGGCGGAAAAATATGAAGGCGGCGGGCTGCCCTTTGCGCTGTTGTATGCGATGGCGCAGGCGGTCGAAATGATGCTCGAGATCGGGCCCGCCACGATCGAGCAGAGGGTGATGCAACTGGCGGGATCGGCGAGAAACCGGCTGCGCGATTTGGGCTCGGAAGTGGCTGAGAACGGATCGCAGATCGTGGCGGCGAGGTTTCCCGGAGTGGACCCGTCGCAGCTGGCTCGCGAGCTGAAGAAGAGCAATGTGAACGTGGCCGCGAGGCACGGCTTTCTCAGAGTTTCGCCTCACTTTTATAACGATGACGGTGATTTGGAGCGCCTATGCGAAGCGATCAAACCATTGATTTAGGTTTTACGACCATCCCCATTACGATGATCAAGGGATCGAAGCCGGGACCGGTGCTGGCTCTGACGGCGGGGATTCACGGGTATGAATATCCGCCGATTCTGGCGCTGCAGCGGCTCGAAGTGAAGAAGCTGGCGGGCACACTGATTATCGTGCACATCGCGAATATGCCGTCGTTTTTGGGACGCACGGTGTACTTCAGTCCTTTGGACGGGAAGAACCTCAATCGCGTTTTTCCGGGGCGTGAAAACGGGACGGAATCGGAGCGGATCGCCTATGCGATCACTACGAATGTGATCGAGAAGTGCGACTACCTGCTCGACCTGCACTGCGGGGATGGGAACGAATCGCTGCGTCCTTACGTGTATCAGACGGTCACCGGGGATGACGCTTTCGATAAAAGAATCGCCGGGTTGGTAGAGAGCTTCGGGATCGATCATGTGGTGATCGATCGGGGCCGGCCGAAAGATCCGGCGGCTTCAATGTATTGCTCGAACACCGCGATTACGCGGGGCAAGCCGGCGATGACTGTGGAGAGCGGGTTTCTGGGCGTGCCGGATGAAAGGTCGACGGCTCTGATCGTCAGGGGCGTCGAGAACGTGATGCGGTATTTGAAGATGATCGAGGGCAAGCCGGCCAGGAAGAAGCTGGTTTACCTGGACCCGGCAGAAGTACTGAGCAGTCCGGCGACTGGCATTCTTTATCCGCATGTTGAACCAAACGCAATGGTGAACAAGGGCGCGGTGCTGGCGCACATTACCGATTTCTTTGGCAAGAAGATCGCGGATGTGAAGGCTCCGTTCGCGGGAGTGGTCCTGTATATCGTGGCGACGCCACCGATTTCTAAAGGGCAACCGGTGGGATGCGTGGGTCGTATTCGACGCTGACCAGAAATAGTCCACGGGCCGGGGCGGTGGGGCCCGGAGGGATTTCACCTTTTAGATGCTCATCGAGATTCTGGATATTTCCCTTACCGGCTTCTAGCAGAACGCCGACGATATTGCGCACCATGTGCTTTAAAAATCCGCTGCCCCGGACGCGGTAGATCAGAAGATCGTTTTCGCGGGAAGCGGTCGAAGAAAAAATAGTTCGAATTTTGGAGCGGCCTAAATTATCGGTATCGTCGGCGGCGGCGAAGGAGGTGAAGTCGTGCTCACCTTCGAGGGCTTTCGCCAGCTCGAAGATTTTTCCTTCATTTAAGGGGTAGGGGTGGTGGTGGACGTAGCGGCGCTCGAAGGGGGAGCAGATCGCAGCGCGCTCGATGCGGTACTCGTAGGTCTTGGCGACGGCATCGAAGCGGGGATGGAAATTTTCGTGCGTCTCGACGGCGGAGAGCACGCGGATGTCGCGGGGGAGAAGGCGGTTCATTGCCTTTTCGAGATTCGCGGTGGGGATGGGGTTTTCGAGAGAGAAGGCCGCGACTTGGGCCAGGGCGTGGACGCCTGCGTCGGTGCGTCCGGAGCCTTCCACTTTTACTTCGGCTTTTTCTATTTCGAACAGGACGGATTCGAGGACGCCTTGAATCGTCGGCAGGCCGGGTTGGACTTGCCAGCCATAGTAGTCGGTGCCGTCGTAGCTTAGGGTGATGCGGATGCGTCTCATGGGGCGAAAAATGGGGACAGCCCGCTCTGTCCACG
This sequence comes from Bryobacterales bacterium, assembly GCA_963698105.1. Lineage (GTDB taxonomy): Bacteria > Acidobacteriota > Terriglobia > Bryobacterales > Bryobacteraceae > Palsa-187. The sequence goes on along the minus strand of CAVOPN010000007.1, from coordinate 523,275 downwards.
GCGGCGGAGCGGCTCGCGCTTCTTTTGCGCAGAATGATGGGCGCCTTGGGACAGAGAAGGCAGTCCCCATTTTGCGCGATTTGCGGCGTTCTTACTGAGGGCGGGAACCGGGTTTTTCAATGGGGACGCCTTCTTGGCAGAGGGGGCAGAAGTCGGAGGGCCAGGCGGTTACTTCGAGAGTGGCCAGAGCTACTTGGGGGACGCCCAGGTCGGCTCGGCCTCCGCTGCGGTCGATGATGGAGCCGGCTCCTTCGACGGTTACGGCGGCGGATTGAAGGGTTTCGATTACGTCGCGGGTGCTGCCTCCGGTGGTGACGACGTCTTCAATCACGACGGCGGTTTCGCCGGGGCGGACGGTGAACCCTCGGCGGAGGATCATTTTGCCGGTCGATGGATCGCGTTCGGTGAACAGGAATCTTGCGCCCAAGGCGCGGGCGACTTCGTGGCCGATGATGAGGCCTCCTATGGCGGGGGAGACTACGAGGTCCACTTTCGAAAAGTGCGAGGCGAGTTCGCGGCCGAATTTTTCGGCGATCAGCGGATGCTGGAGGACCAGCGCGCATTGCATGTATTCGTTCGAATGGAGTCCGCTGGTGAGGCGGAAGTGACCTTTGAGGTAGGCGCCGGTTTTGCGGAACTCGTCGAGTATGGATTCGGACACGGAAACAAGATAGCAGGGCGAACTACCAAATGTCTCCGCATACAGTCTAAGACCTGAGGGACAAACATGGCCAACTCGTTCGTGCATGTGGAGCTGAATACGCAAGATGTAAAGAAGGCGAAGGAATTTTACGGGAGTTTATTCGACTGGAAGCTGGAGGATGTTCCGATGGGCGTGATGGGTACGTATACGACCATCGGGGTGGGCTCGGGAACCGCTGGAGGGATTATGAAACATCCGGTGCCGGGAGCGCCTTCTTACTGGTTATCCTACGTCAATGTCGACGATATAACGGCAGCGACGACGAAGGCGAAAGCACTGGGCGCTTCTATTATCCGGGATGTCACGCCGGTGGCGGAGATGGGCTGGTTGAGCATTATTATCGACCCTACGGGCGCGGCGCTGGGGTTGTGGCAGACGAAGAAGGTGTAACACGTCAGGTCCAATGATCGTGATGGATCAGGTGGGCGAGAGGCTCGCGATGCTCCCAGCCTTTTTGTTCGAGCTCGGGGTGGGATGCGAATTCGGAGACATAGCCGAGGCATAGATAGGCGATGGGGGTTACGTGGGTCGGGATTTGCAGGGTCGCTTTGAGGGCCTCTGTGTCGAGGATACTCACCCAGCCTACGCCCAGGGACTCGGCGCGCGCGGCGAGCCAGAGATTCTGTACGGCGCAGACGGTGGAGTAGACGTCGGTTTCGGGATTCGATTGGCGGCCGAGGCCTGCGCCCTTGGTGCGCTGGTGGTCGCAGGTGATACAGAGGTTCAGAGGCGCTTCGATAATGGCGGCTAGTTTCAGGGTGTCGTAGAGAGCTCGTTTTTCTCCGTGGTAGATGGCAGCGGCTTGACGGTTCGCCTTTTCGAAATTTTCGCGGATTTGGCTGCGGATGGACGGGTCGCGGATGACGATGAAGTCCCAGGGCTGCATGAAACCTACGGAAGGGGCGTGGTGGGCTGCGTCGAGAATCCTTTCTAATAGTTGGTCCGGAACCGGGTCGGGGAGGAAGTTCGAGCGGACGTCGCGGCGTTCATAGATGGCTCGGTAGAGGCCTCGCTTTTCGTCCGCTGAGAAATGTGTCATTGTGACTAGTTTAGAGGCCTGGCAGCGCTGAGGAATGGCAGGCGGAACCGCCTGCCCCACACGCCTGCCATATCACACCAAATTTATGCGCTATGCGATCAGGACGCTGCTGAGATCCCCGGGATTTGCGGCGGCTGCGGTGGTTACGCTGGGGCTCGGGATTGGGGCGAACACTGCGATTTTTAGCGCGGTGGATGCGGCGCTGCTGCGGCCGCTGGCACTCGATCATTCAGAACGGCTGGTGCAGATCTGGGAGACGCATCCGAGCTTTGCGCACCTCGCGGTTGCGTTTCCGGATTACATCGATTGGCAGACGCAAGCGAAGTCCTTCGATCAGATCGCGGCTTGGGGTTACGAGGGTTTCCAGCTTACCGGAGTGGGGGAGCCGGAACTGTTGAACGGCGGCATCGTCTCCGATAATTTTCTTTCGACGGTGGGATTGAGGCCGGCTCTCAGGCGGGGATTTGCGGCAGGCGAGACGCAGGCGGTGCTGTTAGGCGACGCGTTGTGGCGACGGAAGTTCAATGCAGATCCGCGGATTGTCGGACGCAGCATCCGAATGAACGGCTCGAGTTTCGTGGTGGTGGGGATTTTGCCGGGTCCACAGATTCTGCCGGCGGACGTGGATCTTTTGACGCCGTTTGGGAACATGATTTCGGATTTCAACCGGACCAACCGGCTGCATCACGTGGTTCGCGTGGTGGGCCGATTGAGGGCTGGAGTAACGCTTGAACAGGCGTCGGCCGAAATTCGGGGGATCTCAGCGCGGCTGGAGCACGATTATCCAGCGACCAATAAAATCATCGGCGCGGCGCTGGTGCCGATGGCGCGGGAGATTCAGGGCGATTCGGGGACTCCTTTATTAGTGCTGCTGGCGGTGGTGGGTCTGGTGCTGCTGATCGCTACCGCAAACGTCGCGAATTTGTTGCTGGCGAGAGCGGCGGGCCGGCGGAAAGAGATTGCGATTCGGATCGCATTGGGCGCGGGGCGCGCGCAACTGCTACGGCAATTATTGACGGAGAGCCTGGTGCTGGCGGGAGCAGGAGGAATCGTTGGCGTGCTGCTCGCGGTTGCGGCGACGCCTTGGCTGCGAGTATTGGCGGAAGGACGAATCGCGAGGGCGTCGGAGATTGCTGTTGATGCCCGGGTGTTGGTGTTCGCCGTCGTGGTCGCGCTCGGGGCGGGGATTTTATTTGGACTCGCGTCGGCGCTGGCGGCTACACGGGCGGATCAAAGTGCGGATTTGCGATCGGGGGGAAGAGGATCCGGCGGGACTCTTCATGGACGATTGAGAGCGGCGTTAGTGTCGGGACAGGTGGCGCTTGCGATGCTGGTGCTGGTGGGCGCGGCGTTATTGACGAGGAGCCTGATGCGGCTGACAGGTGTCGATCCGGGATTTCGCGTGGACCATCTTTTGACGGCGCGGGTGGCGTTGCCGGAGGATTACAAGACTCCGGAACAGATCGTGGGTTTCTATAGGTCTTTGCTGGCGCGGATGGCGGCGGCGCCTGGTGTCAAGGGTGCGGCGGGGGCGGATGCACTGCCGCTCTCAGAAACATACGGCAGCACCCGGTTTGCCGTGGATGGCGCGCCAACGCCCGAGGCGGGACGATTTCCGGTGGCGGACGCGGTGGGAGAAACGCCGAATTATTTCGAGTTGATGGGCATCCCGCTGGTGGCTGGGCGAGCGTTTACCGAGCACGATGTGAGGACGGACGATGCGACGCCGGTGATCGTGAATGAGGCGCTGGCGCGGCGGTTTTACCAGGGAGACGCGGTGGGTCGGAACTTGATTCTAGGCGTACTGGGACCGAATCCTTCGCGGCATCCTATTGTCGGCGTCGTCGCGGATACACGCGAGCAGGTGCTGAATAAACCGGCCGGCCCGACCATGTATTTTGCGAGCTATGCCGGTTACGGACGATCGGAGCTGGTGCTGATGCGGACGGCCGGCGACCCGATGGCGCTGGCCGGAGTGTTGCGGCACGAAGTGGCTGCGCTCGACCGGCAGGCTCCGGTAAGCGAGGTGCGGACGATGGAGGAGATTGTCGACAAATCGCTCGCCGGGCGGAAATTTTCGGTACTGTTGATTTCGCTGTTCGGAGGGCTGGCATTGGCGCTGGCGGCGGTGGGATTGTACGGAGTGGTGTCGTATTCGGTGACCCAGAGGAATCGCGAGATGGGATTGCGGATGGCGCTGGGAGCACAGCCGGGGCAAGTGTTGCGAATGGTGATCGGCGAGGCGATGCGATTGGCGGTCGCGGGCGCGGCGGTGGGCGCGGTGGCGGCGGGACTCGGCGGACGAATGCTTGCAAGCGAGTTATACGGAATTCGCGCGGGCGACCCGGAATCATTCACGGCGGCGGCGGGGATGCTGCTGGTGGTGGCGCTGGCCGGCGCTTGGATTCCGGCGCGAAGGGCGATGAGGGTGGACCCGATGGTCGCGCTACGGGACGAGTAGCACGGGCCGCAAAATTTGCATCCATATCCGTAAATGAACGCGAAAGCTTTCGGGCGTTCCGCCTGGACCGTCGAAAAAACCCCATAAAACTGGGTTTTTGCGCTTTGGCAAGTGGCTTGCAAACCGCAGTTCACGAGGTGAACAACATGAAGGACAGCACCAAAGATCAAGTAGGCGGCAAGGTTCATGAGGTGAAGGGCAAAATCAAAGAAGAAACGGGAAAAATGACCAATAACCCCGACCTCGTGGGACGCGGGCAGGACGAAAAGCTGGCCGGCAAGATTCAGAAGAAGGTCGGCCAAGTCGAGAAAGTTTTCGAGAAATAGGATCGGACAACCATCATGCTTATCTTACTTATCATCTTGTTGATCCTATTCGCCGGCGGCGGCGGTTACTACGGATATGGCCGTTGGGGCGCGGGTGGCGGCGCGGGCATCGGACTCGGAACGATTTTGATAGTTCTGCTGGTGGTTTACCTGCTCGGCGGCCTGCATTACTGACGCCGCCGGTGTTGCCGCACGTGGGCGACGAGATAGACGACGATCGCGACATTGACGACCAGTACGCCGATTTTGGCGGCGCTGACGCGATGGACGATCTCGTAAATCTCGAGAGGGATTAGACCCGCGGTGGTAATGATCGTGAAGTACTCCGCCCACCGTTTGTGGAGAAGCAAGCCGGTACCTTCCGTGAGCAGGAGGGCCGCATATATAAATGTGCCGGCGCTGGCCGCCTTCAATTGAGCGGGAGTGACCGCGAAGGCGCGCATCAACAGACGGTGGATAAAACGGTTGTCTGGGTCGACGCGGAGGAGGTCGACCCAGCGGGTAATCGTTTCCGCAATATCCCGGTGCAGTAATTTCAGAGCACCGATCCCCACAATTACCAACAAAACACCTTTCGCCAATTTAAACAGCGCGATTAAGAGAAGTGTAGTGGTGCTTTTGCGTGCGGGCTTCGGCATGGCGCCGCGGTCAGGCCTTGAGCGCGGCCTTTTTCTGAGCTTTTTTCTCTTTCCTAGGCAGGCGATGCTTGTCCTTTTTTGCAAGCTTAGGGATCTTTTTCGACTTTTGTGGCTCGGCGGGCGGCGCCGCGGCTTCCGCTGGTTTGGGGGCGTCTGCGGCGGCGTCTTTTTTCTTCGGCATATAAGTGATTGTAGTGGATTCGGCCTCGGTCGAGTAAACTTTCAACAGATGCGACTGATTTCCGGATTGCTGGCGGCGGCGATTTTTCTCAATGGGCAGGAGGTGAGTATTCGCGTCCACGCCGATGAGAAGATCGGGGTGTTCCACCCAATTTATGGCTACTTCGGATACGACGAGCCGAACTTCACTTACACCAAAAACGGCCAGAAACTGGTGGGCGAGCTTGCGGCGTTGAGCGGCACTCCCGTGTATATCCGCACGCATTTCATGCTGGCGAGCGGAGATGGGACGGCGGGATTCAAGTTGGGGTCGACCAATGCGTATACCGAAGATGCGACAGGAAAACCGGTTTACGACTGGATGATTACGGATCGGATTATCGATACGTATTTGAAAGCGGGAGCGAAGCCATTTATAGAGATCGGGTTCATGCCGCAGGCTCTGTCTACAAATCCGGAACCCTACCGGCCGGATTGGTTCGCCGGGCTCGAATTTCAATCAATATTATCTGGGCTGGGCGTATCCGCCGAAGGATTATGCGAAGTGGGCGGAGCTGGTCTATCGGTGGGTTCGACACGCTGTCGAGAAGTATGGGAGCGGCGAGGTGGAGTCCTGGTATTGGGAAGTCTGGAACGAACCGGACATCGGATATTGGCACGGCACGCCGGAGGAGTACGACAAGCTTTACGACGATACGGCCGCTGCGGTGAAGCGGGCGTTGCCTGGGGCGAGCGTGGGAGGGCCGGCGTCGACAGGTCCTGCAAACGCGAAGGCGGCGACCTTTTTGCGGCAGTTCCTGGAGCACTGCGCGGCAAAGAATGTGCCACTGGATTTTATTACTTATCATGCCAAGGGCCGGCCGGCGGTCGTGGATGGGCATGTGCGGATGGGAATTTCAAAGAATGCGGAAGATGTGGACGCAAGGGCTTTCGAGATCGTCAGCGAGTTTCCCAAGTTTCGAAATCTGCCGATTGTGTTGAGCGAGTCCGATCCGGAGGGGTGCGCGGCGTGCTCGGCGCGGGTTTATCCGCAGAATGCATATCGGAATGGGCCGCTCTATGCCGCTATACGAAGCGGTGATGATGAAGAATATTTTGGAGCTGGCGGATCGGGCGAGGACCAACATCGCGGGGATGCTGACGTGGGCTTTCGAGTTTGAGGATCAGCCGTACTTCGACGGATTCCGGACGCTGGCGACGAATGGAATCGATAAGCCGGTGCTGAATGTTTTTCGCATGGCGGGAATGATGCGTCGGCGACCGGGTGAGGTGCGAAAGCAGCGCGGGCGTGGATGTGAAGGCCATGATCGCGGATGGAGTTCGCGGAAAACCGGAGGTGGACGCGCTGGCCGTGCGGTCCGATCACGACGTCTCGGTGCTGGCGTGGAACTATCATGACGACGATGTGCCGGGGCCGGACGCGCGGGTTTCGATCGAAATTAGCGGCCTGCGGAACGGACGCGTTTTACTGAGGCATTACCGGATCGACGAACGCCATAGCAACGCGTGGACGGCCTGGAAAGCGATGGGATCTCCTCAGCATCCAACGGCCGACGAGTATCGGGCGTTGGAGGCGGCGGGGCAGTTGCAGGAGCTCGATTCGCCGCGATGGATCGTGGTGAACGGCGGCGAGGCGAAGTTGGAGATTACACTGCCGCGCCAAGCGGTGTCGCTTCTCAATCTAGTTTTTTAAGATTGTCGCAGGGGATGCGGTCGCGCATGTGGCAGTCAGAATGCTATCCGATTAGTGTCGCGGCGCGACTAAGGAGCAACGATCATGATACGAGATTTTATTTTTCTGGTACTGTTTTTGATGTTCCTCGGAATTTGGGGCGTATCGTGGTTAGCGTTCCACGTCGCGGGCGGATTTATCCATATTCTGCTGATTTTGGCGATAATTTCGCTGGTCCTGCACCTGTTTAGAGGATCGCGAACCGCGTAGAATTTGCGAAGGTTTGCATCTTTTGCTACGGGATCAGCATAATCGGCGCCTGCCAGAAGGCCGCTTTTTGACCGGTCGGATCCAGTACTGTGACCTGACAGTTGTACTCTCCCGGCTGTAGCTTGGCAAGCGACAGACTGAATTTGAGCGGAACAGTCTTGAGTTTATTGTTGAGGCCGTCGCTCACCGTCAGCGGCGCCGTCTCAAAAACTTTGGTCTGCCCCCGATAAAAAGTCACGAACGCCACTAAGGGTTGAACGGTGGTTGCTGTGGGCTCGTAGGCTTGTAAATAGACGTACATGTCCTTCGCCTTGCTGAACACCCGCGTCACGCTGGGAATCAACTTCTGGCCGTCCTGAACCAGAGGGTTGGCGATTTCGCTCTTATCTTTTTCCTTGGACGCGTTGTAAATCGCTTCCTTCATGTCGACGCGCTGGCTGCTCAGAACGACGGAACTGATTGGGACGCGCTTCTCCTCTTTATTCAGGTTCGGAATCAGGAACTTGGTCTGATAGGTCCCGATGCGGCCCGTCTCCGCGTCGCGCGCGAGAAATTTCACGGTGTATTTTCCTGGCAGTAGAGTGAAGCCGGTAGGATATTCGATACGGCGCTTCGCCAGTTCCGCGGCGGTCGTGTCGCTCAGCTTGATGTCTGCCTTGTCGCGCACGTTTTGAATCGTCGTTCCGAAGTCATCCTTCACCTCGGTGATGAAATCGAGCAGCGTACGTTCGGCGCCGCCTTTACGCGCCAGCGCGAGTTCGCTGCCCGGAATTTTCACCATGATCGGCACGAAATACTCGGCGCGATTCAACTGGAAGTAGTCGACTTCGAGCGCGATGGTCAGCTCCGTGATCGGATCCCCCAGCATCAGCGCATCTTCGAGCTGGCGTTCTTTATCGGCTGCGGTGAACTTCGCGAACACTTTGCCGGCGTAGTAGCCCTGGCTATAATCCACGCTCGCGGACAAACCGTTGTTGAGTGAAATCTTGATGCGCCGGAACTTGCCGTTCAGAGCCTCGTTAGTCGGGTAATAACCGAGGATGTAGTAGCTCGAAACCGATTTCTGCGCCCTCACGATGCCGGCGGCCAGGTCGTTATTATCGAGCAAAGCCTTGCCGCCGGTGTCCGCTGCGATGGTCCACAAATTATCCTGCGACTTGGCAAAATTCCCAGCCGACGCCATCGCGGAGGCACCGGTGTACATGCCGATCCCGCCCGGCGGACCCTTGGTTGCGTCGCCCAGAGGACCCGATGCCACCAGGCCTCTCGCGTCGATCGGCCAGAAGGAGACCCCGGCGCGAATCGCGGCGTTGATGGTCGCGTGCAGCTGCGCCTGGTTGTCGATTCCGTTCAACTGCAAACCGCTGGCGAAATAGAGCAGAGCTTTTTTCTCATTGAGATGCCCCAGCATCTTCGCGGCGGTTTGCAAGGCAGCCAATTGGCGATCCGTATTGAAAATGTTGAACTCGCTGTCGTCCTGCCCAAACGCCGCTCCCGTATCGGAGGTGCTCGCGTCACTTGTGGTCTCGTCGAAACCCTCGCCCTCGCCCACGATCATGGTTTGCAGGATCCCCAGCAGCTTTTCGCGATCGCTGGTGAAATCCGTGGTCACCTGGACGCCGCTGCCCGCGAATTGAATGATCGCGACCAGGTCGACCGGCGTCATCTGCTTGCGGATGAACTTCTGCGCCGCATCGAGCGCGCGCAACTGGTCCTGCGGAGGCATGGACGTCATATCGAAATACAGCACCAGCAGCCGATGATCTTTGTAGGAGGTCTGGCCCGGAACCTCGCCCGCGATCTGCGTGTGCGGCAGCTTTTGGAAATATTTCGGCGCGCCGATGGGCGGCAGAGGCTCGGCGTCTTTGGCGATCTCTTCCAGCCGTTGATATTCGAAAAATTTTATCTCCTGCGCCACGCCGTCTTCCGTCACCGAAAAATCCTTGAGGGTAAGATTTTCCACGGGATTGCCGTTCTTATCCTTCACCAGAACGGTCTCAATCTTCAATTGCCGCGTCACGGAAAAAGTCGGCGTGTCGTTACCGGTCTTGTTCTCGCCGACCTGTTGCCCATGGGTCAGCGCGATCGCAAAGGGAATCAAATATCGCATCATCTTCAGAACCTCAGGCGGACTGTGGTGAGAATACTTCGCATCGCATTAGGAGCTTGCGGCAAACCGAACTGCGGATTCAATGTCGTCACGTAGCTGCCGAACACCACATGATTGATGGGGTTGTTCGCATCCAGGCGCACCTCCAGGTTCAGCTTGTCGGTCAGGCGGAAGACGCGGCCCAACGATGCGGTCATCGAAAACTGCGCCGGACCCGTGATGGAGTCGCGGCCCGCCGTTCCCCATTGCCCCTGCAATGGCGCGGTAAACGCGGCCGGATTCAGGAACAGCCCCGCGGGAGCCGAATAAATGGGCGCGCCCGTATAATCCGGCCGATAGGTGCCAATGAACCCGGTGCCCGGCACCGCCACCGGATAAACAGGCGTCAGCGGCGATCCGGTTCCGGCGATGACCGTGGCGGTGATGGTCCATTCCTTAAACGTTGCGCCTCGCCAGCCGCTGAGCAGCGTCCCGCCGTGCAGGCCCATTCCCGAGGTATATTGCCCGCTTACCGTCACCTGGTGGCGCTGATCGAATGGCGAGAGGCCGCGGTCTCCACTCAGGTTCAGCCAATTTTGCGCGACAAATAAATTTCCCTGTCCGCGCCCGCCCAGCGCGGCATCGTCAATCGATTTCGAATAGATGTACAGAACGCTGGCGGTCACTCCGTTATGCAATCTCCGCCGCACCTGCAACTGTCCGGCTTCGCGTGTGGAGTTACCGTTCGAGGTCATATAGGTATAGCCGGGCAAACATGCCGGACACGGGTTTGCTGCGCCAATCGGATACGTATTGGGATAAAACTCCTGCGTCCCGCGCGTCCCTTTGATTCCCAGATAGGTCGCCGTCATTTGCAGCGATCCCGGCAGATCTCTTTGCAGCGACGCATTCCAGTTCTGCGCGTACCCTACGCGAAAATTCGGGTCGATTCCGAAAGTAGTGGGAATCGTCGTCGAAGAAGGATTAAATCCGTTGGCGAGGGTGAGCGGATCGCTGGGACTGTTCTGCACCGTGAAACTTTTCGATAGCGGCGCCTGCTGGTCCATTTGCTGCGCGATGGTTTGATACACCGAAGTGTTGTAGTACAAGCTATAGCCCGCGCGAATCACCATGGACGATGCCGGCAAAGGACGCCACGCAAGGCCGATGATCGGTTCAAATCCATGCTTATCCGGATGCACCAGAGAAGCCGGATATTTATCGCCGGTCAAAGGACCGATGGGATTGTTCGCCACCACGGGAGCCGCGTTGGAGAAGCCCGGCACCACGTCGAGATTCACCAGGCGTCCATATAACTCCGTAATCGGCGACCAGTAATCCCAACGCAGACCCGCGTTGATGGTGAGGCTCGGATTGAGGCGCACATCGTCCTGCACGAAAGCGTCGTAGACATTCGACCGCAGATATTTGTCGGCATTTCCAAACGCGATGGAGCTGGTGTCGGGAACTCCCAGCAAAAAGTCCGCGAAATCGTTGCCGGTCGCCGCGCCCGTAAATCCGAAACCGCCTCTCGGATTCTGCTGCCCGATGGTATTGAACTGCTGCTTCTTGAAATCCGCCCCGAACTGGACGTTGTGACGCCCTCGGTTCCAGTAGTTCGTGTCCGAAACCGCGCCCGTCTGGTTGTGGAATACATACTGGTTCCCATCGCTCAGCCCATAAATACCGCTCGAAAAATTGAGGCTCGGCGGACCCCAGTTCTGCGGCTGCTGATTATTCCCTTCAATCCCCGCGATTCCGGAAATGTTTTCTTTATTCGCGAAATTCGAGGTCTGCTTCATCGAGTACCGGCTGAACGTGCCGCCCACGGTGGTCCAAAAACGATTGGTGAAAGAATGCCGCCAGTTCGCATTGCCGGTGATTCCCAGCGAATTCGTAGTGTCCAGAAAACCCAGCAGGTTTGGACTATCCGTGCGCGTGCTCTGAAACCCGAACCGCCCGAACACGTTGTTCTTCCGATTAAGATTCTTGTTCAGATTCGCCTGCATGTTGTCCTGATGGGTAGGCGTGATCAGAGCAAGCTGATAATTGTACTTGCCCGCAAAATTCGGCAATGGATAAAGATTCAGCAAGCTAAGCGCCTGCGGGCTGATCCGATTCTGCGGAATCATGTTGCCCGGAAACGCGAGCCCAGTAAGCGGGTCGATAATCGGCGAACCGGTCTGCGATAAATCGCCGGAGCGCTCTGCTACGGTCGGCACCAGTCCTGGCGTAGAGTTGGAAGTCCGGTTGCGGACCCATTGATACAGCAGAACAAAATTCGGACCGTTGCGGATCAGATGCGGAATCCGCAAAGGCCCTCCAAACTGCGCCATCCCCGTAAAACGGTTGGTCGCCGGCTTGGGCGTATCCTGCCCCGTGATTGAAAAAGAACGCGCGTCGAGCGCCGAATTGTCGAGCGTGAATCCCAGGCTTCCGTTATAAAGCGACCGCAGCCCGGTGCGATTATTTCCGAACGCGGGATTGGTCGCGAACGGCGAGCTGGCGCCGTTATTCGCCGTCCCGTTCACCAGGAACCCATCCGCTGCGCGCTTGCTCAAATCCTCGTTGCCCGCCGTATTATCGCCGGCGGCCGCCGCCGTCGCATTGGACTGTTTCGCGGCGTCGGAGTTAGACGCGTTCACGTCCGCGCGCTGAAATCCCCCGGGAGTATTCGCCGGAGGAATCACTGTCTTCTTTGATTTCTTCGCCGGCTTGGCCGGTTCCGCCGATTCCGGGGCCGGGGGTCCGTTTATCGCCACCGATACAGGCGCCGGAGCCTGCTGCGGACCCGCCTGCGCTTTGATCTCTTCAAGCGGCAGCAGCTTCAATTCCCAATCCGGAATCGCGGCGTCCGGACCCACCGTCACGTCCTGTTTAATAGGGGCGAAACATAACATTTCGATTTCAAAGGTCCACGCACCCTCCGGCAGATCCGGAAATGAATACATGCCCTGGGAATCGGAAACCGTCACCAGTTTCTTGTCCCCCTGAGACGCCGTGACGGTCACGCCCGGAATCGGCAGACCCCCGAATTTGACCTGCCCGTGATGCTCCGACGCAGTCAGGATGGAAGCGGCCAGGAGCCACAAAATCAGACCTTTCGTTTTCAGAAATTACCCCCTCCGCCGCTCGATGAAATTGCCAACTTGCACGCGATGGGCCCATCGAACCAAGAACTTAGGCTATTGTTGCCCGTCATCAACCGACGCGGAGTTGTGGCTACAGAGGCACGCCTGTTGCCCGCGCGATCCAACGTATTGATTAGACAGACGACGCCAACGCTCAAAGTGTTCAATGTAAAAAGACAACCCCCCTCAATTCTCGATAGGTATTTTTTCGGCCCGATCCACCACGAGCACGTCCACCGGCCCCTTCTTCGACTCCAGCTTCAAACCCAGCTGTTCCTGAACTGCCGTAAAGACCGATGGACGCAAGGCATCATCAGGGGTAGGCGAAACCTCATTCGCATATTTCAAATCGAACTGATAAAAAGCCGTGAGGCCTGTCTTATCGATCACGGGCATTCGCGTCATCCGCGAAAGCAGCATCGCGAGCTTGTTCATCTGCATCCGGTTCGACCGAATTCCATCGAGCCGCGCCGCTCCCGTAGCCTCGCCCGGCCCAACCGTCGACTCCTTTAGCTTCGGCCCGTTCTTCCCGATAACCAATTCGTAATGGGTGATTTCCCGCTGCTCCGTGTGCAGAACTATTTGGAACCTGTCCTTGAGCAGCGTTTGCAGCATCGACCGAAGTTGATCGTCGGGAGTCTGCGGCGGAGCCTTCCCGGTAACCTCATAGCGGACCATCTTCTGGTTGATCCAATCGGGACCGGCAAGCTGCGCATCCGTGGTCAGCGAATACGCGAATTTGAGGCAATCGCTCAACGTCGCATTGGAAAGCGTTACAACTCCGTTGAGGATCTTGCCGGTATTGATGTTAATATTCCCGTTCGCCTCCACCGGCCCGCCCATCTTGACGGTAGCGACATCGAACGCCGGCGCCTGCGCCTGGATGTAATATGCGTAAGCGATGATTCGTACGATATTCATACTATGCACACGCGTGATCTGCATATCCCGAACGTCGTACGCATAGCGCATCATCGCTCGCAACGTCATGTTGGTGATGTCCAGCCGCCCGGGGTCCCGGCGAACCCTTCCCCCCCTGGTTGCCGGACCGGTTCATTTTCACCGACGCAACTTCAAAAGCCGGCGACTCGGCCACGCAGCACGTTAGCGTTGCAAAAATAACCAGCGCCCTCATTACTAAATTATTAGTACTATATCTCTGCCATGTCAACCGCGCTAATTTTCCGAAGCCTTCTGTGCCCGCTCGATCACCAGAATCTCCACCGGCCCCTTCGTCGATTCCAGTTTCAAACCCAGCTGGTCCTGTAACGCTGTGAAAATCGAAGGGCCTGTCGCATCCCCCGCCGGTGGACCCTCCATCGGACGCTGATCCGGCGTCCATTCCAACTTGAAATCGTAATTTCCGGTCAACCCCGTCTTATCGATCACGGTCCGTCCCAGCACCTGCCCCAGTTGGTTCGCCAGCGCCGCAACCGGAGCTCCTTCTAAATTGAACCGCCCCCTCTCCATCCTCATTCGCGGACCTTTCCGCTCCTCGGCCACCGCCTCCGACTCGTGAAATTTCGGGCCACCCTTCCCTACCACGAGCGAGTACGTCGGCAGCTCCTTGGTCTCGCGATGAAACTGCAACTTAAAGCGGTCCGCCAGCAGAGCCTGAATCATCACCTTCACTTGGTCAGGCGTCGACGCTCCTTCCGGCTTCGCGGTAATGTCGTAGCGTTCCGACCCCAGCCACGAAGGTCCGCCCGCGATCTGAAACTCCCTCACTCCATACGCCTGCTGGATCAGATTTTTCACCGTCACCCCCGCCATGGAAATTCGCCCGCCGGGCAGGATCTGCACGCCCACGCGCACCATGCCCGCCTCCATCGGAGCGCTCGGCTTAATCGAAGCCGCCTCAAATTCCTGTCCCCGCAAAACGAACCCACCCACCGCCAACAGCAACAGTCCTGCGACCCATAAATACCCTCGATTTCTCGTATAGACGTCAAGTTGAGTAAAAAGTGCCTGAACTTGACATTTCTTGACTCTGAAGATACTTGTATCGCGCGCCTGATTAAGTTCCAAAATTACGCTACCAGCTGAGGCGGATGAAAATCAGTAAAGCCGAAGCGTGGGGCGGGTGTTAGCAATCCACCCACGCCCGCGTCTTCGAACTCTCCAGCACCTTCTCGAGCAGCCCCATTCCATGCGCCCCATCCGCAAACGTCGGATATTCGACCTCCGCCGCCGGATCCGCGACACGTTTATAAAATCTCCGAAAATTCTGCTTGTGCGAATCGTCATAGCCCTCGCTATGCCCCCCCGGCAGATCCGCAAACGCCGCCGCCCGAGGATCCATCAGCGACCCATCTTTAATCATGAGCTGATTCGGCGTATTCCTCTGCCCGATCCACAATTCATCCGGACGCTCCTGATTCCAAGCCACCCCGCACTTGGTCCCATAAACCTCAAAATTAAACCGGTTCTTCCGCCCCGCCGACATCTGGCTCACCGCGAACGATCCGCGCGCCCGCTCGCCCAGCCGCACCAGCACCGCTCCGAAATCGTCGGTCGTAATCTCCGCCGTATCGTAATCGGAGGGCGACAGCTTCTTCCCCGTGAACGTCTCCACCGCCTGCTTCGGCTTCTTACGAGTATGGTGAAAGGTCTGCAAATCCGCGCACAGCGACGTGATCTTTAACCCAGTCACATGCTGGATCTGGTCCATCCAGTGGGACCCGATATCGCCCATCGCCCGCAGCGCTCCATTTTCCGCCGCCTGCGCGCGCCAGTTCCAGTCCGTGTCATATAACAGCCAGTCTTGGAAATAAGTGCCGTTGACGATCAGCACATCGCCCAGCTCGCCCGATTCGATCATCCGCCGAACCTGCTGCACCAGCGGATAACAGCGCAAATTGTGATTCACGCAATTCGCCAGATTCTTCGACTTGCCCAGTTCCGCCAGTTCCTTCGCCTCCGCGTACGTCATGGTCAAAGGCTTCTCGCACAGAACATTCTTCCCCGCCTGGAGTGCCGCCTTTGCCATCCCGTAATGCAGATAATTCGGCGTGCAGATATGCACCGCGTCGATCTCTTTATCCTTCAGCAATTCTTCCCATCCGGCGGCCCGGGGCACGCCAAACGCGGCGGCGAATTTCTCGGCGTCCGCCTGATCTACGCCCGCCACTGCGACCACCTCCACATTGCCCAAACGGCGTATCGCCTCGGTATGCACCTTGCCCATAAAGCCGGTGCCGAACATCGCGGTTCTGATTTTTCGCATACGGCTATATTAACCATTTTTGGTCAACCAACTGCTCACTCCACCGGCATAGGAGAGCAGTTTTATGCAAAACCTTAAAGGAATCAAAGTAGCTATTCTTGTCACCGATGGTTTCGAAGAAGTGGAACTGGTAAAACCGCGTCAGGCATTGGACCAGGCCGGTGCAAAAACTACCGTCGTGTCGCCCAAAAGTGACCGGGTCCGCTCCTGGCAAATGACCGAGTGGGGAAAAGATTACCCGGTCGACATGGCGCTCAACCAAGCCCGTGCCGATCAATTCGACGCCCTGCTGTTGCCCGGAGGAGTCATGAGCCCGGACAAGCTGCGCATGGACCCCACAGCCGTGAAGTTCGTCAAATCGTTTTTCGACGCGGGCAAACCGGTAGCCGCCATCTGCCACGGGCCCTGGACCATTCTCGAAGCCGGAGCCGCCCACGGCCGCCACATGACGTCCTGGCCGTCGCTCAAAACCGACCTGAAAAACGCCGGCGCGCAGTGGGTGGACCAGGAAGCAGCCGTCGACGGCAACCTGGTAACCAGCCGCAAACCCGACGACATTCCGGCGTTCAACAAAGCGATGATCAATCTGTTCGAATCAGCGCAATCCCAGAAGCGGGATCAAGAGTCTTACGCAGAGCCTGTGAGGACTCGGTAAGAACAACCTCTAAAGTAGGGCGCACGCGGGCCTCCATGAGATGGCCCCCGTGCGCCGTTCCATCTTTCCTGCCGATGATGAGATGCGCGTGTACCACCGGCTTCCCCTCTTGCAAGGCAACGTCGCCGATCAACGATAACACCTCAACCTGCTCATCAAACTCCGAGGCAACTTCGTACTTCTTAGTTTCCCAATTAAACCATCCGACCTTGGCGTGTGAGAGCGCTCCGATAGCCTTAAAACTGCTTCCCGCAAGATGATTCTCCTCCGCAAACTTTTTGAGCAAGGAAGCAACCTCATCCCCGGTTTCAAAGATCAGTATGTAAGTGCCTCTATCGATCAACCTGGATTTCATACGAATCGCGCAGCACGGCGACTGCCATGTGATGCTTTCCCTGGTCCTTGGGGCGGCCCATCAACCATCATTGGCGTCGCGTTTAGGGCTGCTTTTGCGCACATTTCAGGCTCGCCTGCGTGTCTCGGTGCGCTCCGCAATCTTGACCAAGGCTCGCAGCGCATCATTCAGGCCTTCGAATCAGGAAATGCCGCGACCAGCTCCGGATCGACCGAGGCGACGTTTGTGCCGCTGTTATATCGAGTGACGTATTTCCCTCGAACTCCGTTGGAAGAATCGTACTCTGCTTTCATGTCACTGGTGCGGCGCCTTGTGGAAGGCTTCTTCATATTTTCTTTTTCATGCTGTGTCACGGCACTAATTCGCTCTCTTTATCAGTATGAACCACAATTAGCAATCTTCACTCATTTCGATAGCCCCGTCCGTCAGGGCGGGGATTCCGGACTTGCAACAGCCCACCAGACCATGCCGACGATTGAGAGCGTTCTTGGTCAGCGGCATGATGCGTGACTACTCTCCGCTCATCTAACCAACTTATAGATCGCCACCCCACTCAACAACTTCGGATAAAAATCCGTCGACTTCTGCGGCATCACTCCACCCGCGAACGCGATTCGGGCCATATCGTCTATCGGCGTCGGCTCCAATATAAACGCGACCTCCGCATCTCCCTCGCGCACGTCCGCCACTGCCGTGTCTATGCCGCGCACATATTTAATGTGCTTCTCCTCGCGCACGTCCTCTTCACTTATCCCGAGCAGCCCTCCTAGCACGTCCTTATGCAGCACCGGAACATCCAGTTCCCCGCCGGCCCGAGGCCGTTCCAGCAAATGCTGGCCGACACTAGTCACGATTCCGATCCGCACCGTCGACGGACTCGGCACCTCCAGCGCCTTTTTCAGTTCCTCGATCGAATGCAAAGGCGTGGCCGTCCAGTGCTGCCTCGCCTTGTCATGAAACCCCGTCGGATCGACCCCGCGCAGCACGCGATGGGTCGCCAGGATCTTCAATCCAGGTGCATGCATGTTGACGAACGTCATCATCACGTATTGCGCAGCCGCATCGTCCGGATGATCCTGCGCATACCCCAGCGCCGTCTCATACCGATGATGCCCGTCGGCGATAAGCAGTTTTTTGTTGCCCATCAAGGACTGAATCATGGCGATCTGAGCCGCATCCGTGATCGCCCACACCCGATGCCGGGCCTGATACTCATCGAGAACATCCAGGATCGGCGCGTCCTTCGACGCCTCCGTCAAAATCGCGTCCACCTCCCGCGCCGGATCGGAATACAGCATAAAGAGCTGCCCGAAATGCGCCCGGGTGTGGTCCAGCAACTCGCGCCGGTCCTTCTTCGGACCCGTCAGCGTCTGTTCATGCCGGTACACCACGTTCGCCGAATAATCCTCCAGCTTGCCGAGCCCGATAAATCCCTGCCGCGTCAGCCTCTCGCCCGAATCCGGGACCTCGAATTCCTGTGAGTACGCATAGAATCCGGCCGCGGAATCCTGGACGAGAACGCCCTCGCGAGTCCAGTCGTCTAAATACTTAGCAGCCCGTTCGTAATCGTGGTCCGGCAAAATAATCCGCACCAGGTTATAAGGGCTGGCCGCAAAATACCGCGCCTGCATCTGCGGACTAATCTTGTCGTAAGGCTGAGTGAGCAGATTCGCCGGATCCCCGGCCTTCGCTGAATAGCGAAAGGGTTGAAAAGGTTTTACGTTGGCCAATTACCAAGGATATCAGCCAGCTGTATGTGGGGCGGCGCCATGCGCTGCCCCACCATTTACTTCTTGAACGACACCGGAGCGCTAATCCGCACCGGACGCGGATTCACCAGCGTCTTGCCGATCAAAGGCGAAAAAAAGTGGCACTCGAAATTTATAATCTCTACAGTGAGCGTCTCATCGTCGGGGCGCTCCGCGGTCGCTTCCCGATACTGAATCCGCACATTCTCGGGCTTCAATCCTAGAAACCCCGGCCCGGCGACGCGCGGCGCTTCCTGCTCCCCGTAAAGGATCAGGTTCGTGATGCGGTCGGGGCCCTCCCACTCATGAACCACGCCCCACCGCACCGACGACCTTACGCGCTCCACCAAAGCCTGGTGCGCGAACAAAACCTGCGCGCAATCGATCACGCCTAGCAGCAGTGCGAAAAACGTGAGCAGTACGAACGTCGCCTCGACCAGCCCCTGTCCCTTTTCGCGTCTCATGGCTCGCGCTCCCCGGGGGCATAGCGGCCGACAAAGGGAAACTCGACACCGGGCCGCCCTTCGAGAGCGATGGTCTTGAACACCGCATTCACAGGATAATTGCGAATTGCCACGTGCACCGCGGTGGGCGCGCCGGTCTTGTCCTTCACCCACTCGACCTCGACCTGATCCGGCCGCAGATTCATCACCACCGGCGACAGGTCCGTCGGGCGGGCGTCTCCATACACCACCAGATTGCGAATCGCGGCGCGGGCTTTTTCCAGATCCGCATCGCTCGCGCCGCGATACGTGCGCATGGCCGCGTAGCGTCCGCCGTTGCCGACCGCGGTCACCAGCTGGTTGTAGATATAAAACGTGTATCCGAACTGAAAGGTCCCGGCGAGGCAGGAAACCATCACCCCGGCGCACACCGCGAGCTCGATCATCGCATGGCCGCGCTGCTGCTTCATTGCGTCAGCCTCACCGGATTCGCGGCCGCGGCCGCGTGTGCCGGCACCGTGAAAGAGGGCGGCCCGCCCACGGCGCGCAGAAACGTAATCTCCACGCTGTTATCGGGAGCCGTCACCCGTGCCTCGGTCACACTCGCGGCGTCCTTCGGATCTTTTTCCCACGCAGATCCATCCGCGCTGAACTCGACCACGACGCCCTTAAATTCCTGCGTCCCCAGATTCCAGCGCATCGGCACATTGGCGACCGCTGCACGCGCGCTGTCTAGACCCGCCTTGGTCCCGTTAAGCTTCGAAGCCGCCGCCATGGCCGCAGCGTCGGTAAATACCTGCGCTTCGTTCCGCGCAATATAAATCCGGCCGACATCGAACGCCAGTCCCATCATGGCCAGCAACAGCAGCATGGTGATGGACATGGCGATCAGTACGAAGCCTCGTCTATTTCGGTTGCCGCGAATTGGCAGGCGAAACCGCCTGCCCCACTTTTGCTGTGGCGCAGGCGGTTCCGCCTGCGGTCTATTTCGAGTCACTCTATACTGAACGGCTGATTAGAGGCTGAGCTTTAGGAGTCAATAACATCGCGCCGACAATTGCCAGTCCGATCGCGATCCACTGGGTGATCGAAAGCGGCAGACCGAAAGGCAGAGCCTGTTCGTGAAAACGCTCGAACTCTATGAAAAATCGAACGATAGAACTGATCAGCAGGTAAAGTCCGATGATCTGCCCGGGTGGGTGCGCTTTCCGATACCGCCAGTAAAGAAAAGCAAACAAAAGAGCTTCCGTGAACGATTCGTATAATTGCGCGGGATGCAAAGGCACGTCGAGCGGAACACCGGTTAACGCCGAAGCGTCGGGATTTTTAAACGTTACGGCCCATGGCAGGTGGCATTCCTTGCCCCAGCAGCAGCCGGCCGCGAAACATCCCAATCTTCCGATGGCGTGGCCAATCGCGATGCCGGGGGCGAATGCATCGGACACCTGCAACACCGGTAAGTGGCTGTGTCTAATGTAGAAAAACGCCGTGATCAGCGCCAGAATCAGGCCGCCCTGGAATACTCCGGCGGCTTGCAGAGTGGCGAGCGAAAAGATTTGAATATCCGGCCAATCGAACACGATCATCAGCAGCTTCGCGCCGATCAATCCCGCTAAAGCGACATAAACCGCGAGATTCGTGACTTTTTCGGGATCTAAACCGCTACTCCGCGCCAGCTTTACCGTGATCCACAGGCCCGCCAGGAATCCCAGCGCAACCAGGACGCCATAGGTCGGCAGATAAAACGTGCCGATGGAAAATATCTTAGGGAACAATCTACTCTGAGGATACCATCGTCACTTGCTCAGCCTCAGGATCTGCGAGGCGATCTGCAAAAACGCTGCCCCCCACGCCGACGGACTCGACGAGTAAATAAACTCGCCCTGTGGTTGGGCCGAATAAGTAACACAGCCGCTCTCCGTCGAACAGGAGGAGTACAGGGGTGTTGAATTAATTTGATCACCGTTTGAGTCGTTCGCGACGCGCTGCATCAGAACGGGATCTGGCGCCGGCGCACCCGCCGAACCGTAGCCTAACCCTACTACATAAATCGTGGCTTGCAAAGTGCTGCTGCTGTTAGGCGAGGGAAACGCCACGCCGACGCGGGCGTTGTAGGCTGCGTTATCAGCCGCATTCTCCGCTGCGTTGTGGAAATTACAGTAGGAAGCCGTGCCTGCTGGACAGTACGATGGCGAGGACGAGGGATTGGCGGCCACGTGTATCGCGTCGGTATAGTTGACCACTGATCGATAAGCGCATGTTCCGCTGCCGGTGCCGCCCGTACACACCGTACTTGCGGGATTCAGATAGTTGCCGTAAACGTCGGTGGCCGGCCACCAGTTGAAATCGGACATCGTGGTCGTGCTGTAGTTGTTGGCGCTGATAGCGGACGGCCCCGATCCCTGGGTGGTGGTGTTCGCAAAGCCGCACCCATACGCCTGTTTGGTCGTGCTGGTGCCTGTGACGGCCCACGTACTTTCGAAACAGGAGACACTACTACAACTGGGAGCCGGCATCATGCCGAATGAGTTCCACGGGACCTGCATAAAAATGAACGATTCGGAGCCATCCGCCGGGTCGCTGCTTCCGATCACGCCGACAATGCCCTGCGGCGTGTAAACAGTCCCTCCACTGGTGTAGGTCATGGAGCTGGGTAAATAACTCGTGGAGCCAATAGGAACTTGCGGAGTCCACTGGACTACACTGCTCCCGTTAATAATTGCTGCCGTCGATCCGAACCCCCCGGCGCTCTTCGTTTTGTTATTCAGGTCCACGCAACTGCTGGTGCTCGAAAGCCCCGACACCGTGTGTGCTGAATCCCAGAAATTCAGGGTAAGCGTATTCGGGAAGCCATCCGTTTCGATGAATAACACATTCATCGCCAGCGGCAGATTGGTTCTCCACAGCTGGTTATAGGCCACCGAGATCGCCTGCGCAGTATTGGTATTGCCCTGGCAGTGGATGTTGTCGATCAGGCCCGTTCCGCTGCCATTGGCGTTGCTATACCCTAGTGTGGTCTGGAAAGTTTGCGTCGGCGCCAGCTGCATCAGAACGTCATCGGAAAATGACACCATGCCGATATAGTCACGGCCCTCCGCAAACTGGCCTGTGAAGGCCTTCGCGGCCGCAATCATCGATGAGCAAGCACCTTCAATCTGAATTGAGAAGGATCGGTCGAGCACCATCATGATCACCAGATCCCTGCGGGACGCGGTTCCACTGGCCGAAACTGTGCTGGTGTCAAAGCCCAGCCACTTCATGAAAAAAGTGTCCGCCTGCGCGCTGGCAGTAATCGCGATGGTCTGAATATTGTTGGCCGTAGAGTAGGTAACGCTGTTGGTGGTCATGTTCACGCTTCTCACGCCCAAAAAGGTGCTGGGGAAGTTCGCGTTGAACCAAGTCACGGCCTGCGTCTTCGCGGCGGCCTGCTGGGCGGATGCAGTGGAGCCATCATTCAAGGAGCGCGCCGAGGCGAGCGCCGCACCGTCTACCGCTGCCTGCATCTTCGATTTGATGGCATACAGAAATCCGACGTCGACCGCCAGGCCGACCATGGGGACGATGAGCAGCATCGAAATGGTGCCCAGGATGAGCGTGACGCCCTTTTCATTACGATTGCGCATAGCCAACTCCTAAAAGAAAACCCTGCTGTAAACGCCGCCGCCTGGAATGGCGGAAAAATCAAGAGACGGGGTAGCGAAGAAAGTTTCGGAAACGTACGCCACCTGGGAATCGCTAAGCGTGATCAGATTGCCCGCGCTGGCGGATACGGCATGCGTGTCCGTCAGGTAATTCTGCACGTTGCCTGAATCGCTGATGGTGGCGCCCGAAGCGGACCCAAGTGCGCTTGCCACCGTAACTCCGTTGAACTGCAAGCTGCCGTTGCCGAAGGGAATCCGCTGGATGAATACGTATTTTCCATTGTTGGTGCAGGACGTGCCGGAGGGCAATGCGGCGCACGCGCTGGTACCCACGTACATGATTTCCGAGACGATGACCAGTCCGTTTCCGGTATTGGACGTGTTGGACTGTTCGTTACCCGAAGAGTCCCCGCTGAACGCGCTCACCGTCAGTCCATAGCCGGTGGCCAGATTGGATGCCAGCGTCTGAGCGGCATAGGTGGAAAAATCCAAGCCGTGGATGTACTGATTTCCGATATCGCGGCAGATCTGGGTGGCCTGAATAATGCGGATCAGGTTCATGCCGTTGACGAACATCCACAACAGCAGGGGCACTAGAAACACGCCCATCAAAGCGAATTCCACGATTTCGTTTCCGCGCTGGCTCTTCAGACGGCGGCGAGAGATGTTTCGTACTCTCATCGCGTCACCGAGCTGACGCCCGCCGGGTAAGAGCCCAGCACGTCGTAAGAGTAAACGTTGACGTTGGTCGGCGAGGTGGAGCGGTAAGGAGAGGACGAGGTGTTCAACATGCCTCCTCCGCCGGTTCCACTGAGAGGGATCATCCAGTTCAATGGATAGGACTGAATAGAGACCGCTACGATATTGCCCGGCACATTTCCGTTCGGCGAAGCAATGGCCGTGGTGGGCGCTGCCTGAGTGTAATAATTCACGTGAATCAGGCCCCCTGCCTGGGTCACCAATCCCATGGAATAGTAAGCGACATCCTGCTGAATGCAGTTATCCTGATGAGCGGTGCAGGTCCAGGTCATGCCGGCGGGAGCAGTGGTCTGGAAAGTGATCGCGTAGCGGCAGCCTTCGCGCACCGCGTTCTGGATGGTGCTCCAGCTGAACAGCACGAAAGCGATATCGAAAAAGGCGGTAACCAGAGCGAAAAACGGCAACAGAACAAAGGCCAGTTCCAGCCATTGGGATCCACTCGATGTTCGTCGCCTCCGCTCTGAGACTCTAGCGCGGGCCAGCATTACGTTTGCCTCCAGATATCTGAATTCATGTTACGGACGCTCCACTCGAAATGTGAATAGGCTTTTCACCTCAAAACGAATCTGAGTAGCCTTATGCGGGGCTAGGGTGGCACTGTAGCCATTTAGTCCTTCCACTCTCGATCTATCGGCAAGAAAGGGTCAAAGCTTAACAAGGTGTTGGCAACGTCGATGGGGAAGCGACACGAATCGGCGCAACTACCGAGCCGCGACCACAGGGAGTGGTCGTTCCTCGCGCGAAGGATGTTCGACGACGGCTCTCGTTGCGCGGTAGTGCCTGAAATTTAAAGTTAGCGTCTTGAAATGAAGATCGCCAGAACTGCCCCGATAAGCGAGATTGCACAAAGTGTAATCGTGGTCCACTTGCCCCACCGTTCCCGACCAATTTTAAGGAGCCCTGGGACGGGCGGAGACAAAAGCCGCAACGCCAGCAGCACGACAACCACGGCAATGGTTAGTGCAAGTGCCATACGGCCTCTAGCGTATCACCGCGAAATCTTTAAGTCCATCCGGGCAGTCTCTAAAGACTCCGCGAATTTATTGACGAAATCTGGCTTGGTTGGGCCTCTGGCTGCTTGATCCAAAAGCAATCGAAAGCTGTTTTCGGTTGCGCGGGGGCGAGCGTCATGATGCTAAAATAAGGACAAGGCAAATTTTCTTGACCGCGCGAATTATATTCAGTTTATCCGCGCTTGCGGCCAGCCTCCTGGCAGTTTCCGGCTCGCCGGTATCGCATGCCGCCCACGATTCGTCGGCGCGCATGCTGCGTCCGCGGCTGCTGTGCCTGGGGTCGTCATTGGTGCTTGCGCCTGCCGGACATGCCTTGCCGGCGCTTGACTTTTCTCCCGCGCCCCAATCCACTTTCGCTCTGACCGCCACTCCGTTTCGCCGCTCCCTTTGCCTGGTGTCGAGCCAGTCCGCTGTCGACCGGATGGAACGCCGGCACCAACGCGAATTCCTCCGCTGCTAACCGGGCCTTCTCGCGTCCGTAATCTGGCAGTCCGTTTGTAAAACCCAGTGGAGGAAATATGACAGTAACCGAGCTTCTGGCCAAGGTTTTTGGCACTAAACACGAACGCGACGTGAAGGCGATGCGGCCTATCATCGCCGCCATTAACGACCTGGAACCCCGCATGCAGGAGTTGTCCGATGAGGAGCTGGCCGGCCAGACCGCCATCTTTCGTCAGCAGTTCGCGCAAGGCGCCACCCTGGACGACCTGCTGATTCCCGCGTTCGCCGCGGTGCGCGAAGTGGGACGCCGCGTCCTGAATATGCGCCACTTCGATGTCCAGCTCATCGGGGGCACCGTGCTCCATCGCGGCAAGATCGCGGAGATGAAGACCGGCGAAGGAAAGACGCTGGTCGCGACCTTGCCCGTATATCTAAACGCCCTGGCCGGAAAAGGCGTCCACGTCATTACCGTGAACGATTACCTGGCCCAGCGCGATTCGGAATGGATGGGCCGGATCTATAAATTTCTGGGCATGACGGTCGGCGTGATCGTCCACGACCTGGACGATATGGAGCGGCAAGCCGCCTACGCCTGCGACATCACCTACGGCACCAATAACGAATTCGGCTTCGATTATCTGCGCGACAACATGAAGTTCCGCATCAGCGATTGCGTGCAGCGCGAACATTTTTTCGCCATCGTCGACGAAGTGGATTCGATCCTGATCGACGAAGCGCGCACCCCTCTGATTATTTCCGGCCCTAGCGAGGAATCGACCGACAAGTACTACAAAATCAACCGCATCATTCCGTTCCTGACCCGCGGTGAAGTGATCGAAGGTAAGGAGCCCGGGCAGAAGTGGACCACGGGCGATTACACTGTCGACGAAAAGCACAAGGCCGTCGGACTGACCGAAGAAGGCGTGCTGAAAGTCGAAAAACTTCTGGGGTTGAGCAATATGTTCGACGCGGTGAATTTCGAAACCAATCACCACGTGCAGACGGCTCTCAAAGCGCATGTCCTGTTCCAGCGCGATCGGGATTACGTGGTCAAGGACGACGAAGTCATCATCGTCGATGAGCATACCGGCCGCCTGATGCCGGGCCGCCGCTGGTCCGACGGCCTGCATCAATCGGTCGAAGCGAAAGAAGGCGTCAAGATCCAGCGCGAGAATCAGACGCTTGCGACCATCACCTTCCAGAACTACTTCCGTATGTATAAAAAGCTGGCTGGCATGACCGGTACGGCGGACACAGAAGCGGCGGAGTTCGAGAAAATTTACAAGCTCGAAGTCACCCAGATTCCGACCAACAAGCCTCTGCTGCGCAAGGAATTTCACGATGTCGTGTACCGGACGGAAGAGGAAAAATTCCGCAACGCAGCGAAGGAAATCAAGGAGCTGCACGAAAAAGGTCAGCCCGTTCTGGTGGGTACCGTCTCAGTCGAAAAATCGGAGAAACTGTCAGGCATATTAAAGAGGATGGGCGTTCGCCACGAAGTTCTAAACGCCAAAAATCATGAGCGCGAAGCGTCGATCGTCGCCCAGGCAGGCCGCAAAGGCGCCGTTGTCGTATCGACCAACATGGCCGGCCGCGGTACCGACATTCTGCTGGGCGGCAATCCCGACTTCTTAACCCGCGAGCGTCTGCGTAAGGAAAATAAAGATCCCGATCAGGTGCCTAAAGCCGAGTGGGACGGTGTCTATAGCTTGGTGAAGGAGCAGATCGATAAGGAGCACGACGAAGTGGTCGCGCTCGGCGGCTTGCAGATCGTCGGCACGGAGCGTCACGAATCCAGGCGCATCGACAATCAGCTCCGCGGCCGCGCCGGACGGCAGGGCGATCCGGGAAGCGCGCGTTTTTATCTGTCTCTTCAAGACGACCTGATGCGTATCTTCGGCGGCCAGAGGATGCAGAATCTGATGCTGCGCCTGGGCATGGAAGAAGACGTGCCGATCGAGAGCAAGATGATCTCGAAACGCATTCAGGCCGCGCAGGAAGCGGTCGAAGCGCAGAACTTCGCCGCCCGCAAACATATTCTCGAATACGACGACGTGATGAACAAGCAGCGCCAGGCCGTCTACGGCATGCGCCGCGCGCTGCTCGAAGGCGCCGATCAGAAGGAGCGCATCAACGACATCATCGCCGGCATTCTGGGAGCTTTTATCGACCGCCGCGTCCCGGAAAAAAGCCACTCGAGCCAGTGGGATCTGGTCGGCCTCGAAACCGACGTGCTGACGCAATTCGGCGTGAAGATCCGCATCGAGGAGCTGGAAAGACTGGACCGGCGCGAGCTCGAAGACACCATCAACGACCAGCTCATCAAGAAATACAAAGAAAAAGAAAGCCTGATCGGACCCGAATTACTGCGCGAAACCGAGCGCATGATCATGCTGAACGTCATCGACAACCAGTGGAAAGACCACCTGCTGTCGATGGACCATTTAAAGGAAGGAATCAACCTCCGCAGCTACGGGCAGAAGGATCCTCTGCATCGAATATAAGAAGGAGGGCTTCGATCTGTTCCGGGATATGATGGACCGGATTGAAGACGAAACCATCCGCTACCTGTTCTTCCTTCAGCGCGTCGAAGATCCCGGCGCGAGCGTTCCCTACCCGGAAGTCTGGGCCGAGGAACCGGACGAGGAAGGCGGAGAGCCGGTGGCAGTCGCGGCCGATCCGCTGGGGAATGGCGACCGTCAGACCGCAGCGCAAAAAGCCGCGCAGAATTCGGTGCTGGATTTCACTCGCAAGATCGAAAAGAAGAAGGAAAAAGAGCTGGCCGCGCTGCAGTTCATCGGCGGCGAATCGTCCTCAAAGCCCAAGCAACCGGTGCTCGCCGCCAAAAAAGTGGGTCCGAACGATCCCTGCCCGTGCGGGAGCGGGAAAAAATATAAGAAATGCTGCAACAAACCCTGAAGTATTTGTTGTTTCTGCCGCTCCTCGCGCAGGCAGCCATTTTTCCCGATCATATCGGGAATTTCGATAAAGGCCCACCCAAGGCCCTTACCATGCCGGACCGCGCCCTGTTCGACGAATTTGGACTGGAGGCGACCGAGCAAGCGGATTATAAGTCCGATTCAAAGCACTTTACCGCGACGGCGTGGCGTTTTCACGACGCGACCGGGGCCCTGGCATTCTTTGAGGCGCACCGGGCATCGGGGGCCACACCGGCACCTGTTCTAAAGCTGACGGCGTCGACCCCCGACGGCACGCTTTTCGCGTATGGAAACTATGTTTTTCAGTTTACGGGAGCGGTGCCCCCCGCAGCCGATCTGGCGCCGATCTACCCCCAGCTGCCCAAGCTCGAACAATCGCCACTGCCGGCCTTGGTGAGTTTTTTGCCTTCCGCGGGACTGATTCCCAATTCGGAACGCTACGTACTCGGACCCGTTTCGCTCGAGCGATTCGAACCTCGGATCCCGCCTTCGGTGGCCGCCTTTCACTTAGGAGCTGAAGGACAGCTCGCTAAGTATAAGAGTCCTAAGGGTCCACTCAATTTGGCGATCTTCAATTACACGACTCCGAATATGGCGCGGGAGCGATTGCTGGAGTTTCAGAAGATTCCAGGTGCAATGGTGAAACGGGCAGGCCCGTTGGTGGCCGTGACCATCGACCCTCCAGACCTGGATTCCGCCGAAAGACTCCTGGCCCAGGTAAAATACGAAACGAACCTAACTTGGAGCCAGAAGGTTCCGGTCAATGAAGTCAAAGGGTTCGCGCGCACTCTGCTCAATATTTTTGTGTTGGCCGGGATCATTTTGGGGATGTGCCTGGTGGCGGGTGTCGCCTTTGGAGGATTCAGAATCTTGGCCCGTAAGATGGGCCGGAGAGTGGATCCGGACGCGATGATCACCCTGGGACTCGACGGCAAATAGGGGTTCGATAAGCCTTGGCAGTTCTGGCCCTTAGACTGGAAACAGGGGCGCGTTTGGAGGCTTTGGCACACCTTTTCCACAACTGTTACGATTGGGACGATCCCGCTAAACTATTGTTATGGAATGAGTTAATAGCTACGAAAAGCGCGGGAGTTTTTCCCTTGACATCATTTCCCGCACGCCCTAATATCCAATCACACAGGTTTTGACGGTTGCGATGCCGTTTGAATCTGATTCTCCCATGTACATCACCCTGCGAAAGATCAGGGTTCGTAAATGCTCACCCTCACCGGTGGGCATTTTACGTTTGAAGGGCCATTTCGCGCCCCAGGACAGTCCCATGCGCCTGAAGTGACCTTCCTGTGTTACCATGCTCCTGAAGCGCTCTAAACCTCACGGAGAGGTGGCTGAGTGGTCGAAAGCAGCGGTTTGCTAAACCGTCGTAGGCCTTTAAAGTCTACCGGGGGTTCGAATCCCCCCCTCTCCGCCAGACAAATACCGTCGCTGTATGAGATGACGTTCGCGCAATAGATGAATGATGATGCGACTAGCACCGATTGCATCAACGACCGCTACGTGCTAGCATCCCACCCGCTCGAAAACGCCCGTCGTATTTGGGTCCGCAATTTGAACCCTGCCGATTGCGCGGTTATGGGGATTCTGCGCCCCAGTTTTTTTCGCAAAGCAAGACCAGAACTTGTGTGGCGTGAAGTCCGGAAATCCTCCAGTCCGAAGCAGAGTCCGTAATCGCTCCCTGCGGGCAAGGAATTGACAGTTGCCGGAGAACCGCACTACGATATGACTAGTCTGACTAGATTGACTATGCGCAAGAAATCCTCCCAATTCCCGCACACCTGGCAGGTACAAACCGCCAAAGCTCGTTTTAGCGAGCTATTCCGTCTCGCCCGCGCTGAGGGTCCGCAAATCATTACCAAACAGGGCAAGGAGGGCGTGGTGATGATCCCGGTGGAACAATTTGAGCACCTGACCGGCAAGGCGCGTCAACCCAAGAGTCTGGTGCAATTCTTTCGGGAGTCGCCGCTGGTGGGCGTGAAACTCAATCTGAAGCGCGACAAAGATCCTGGGCGCGACGTCGATTTCTGAGCGATGAGCGGCTTTCTGCTGGATACCAATTGCGTTTCAGAACTGGTGCGTCCGCGTCCTGACCGACACGTGATCGAGTGGATGGATGCCGCCAATGAGGCTACTCTCTATTTGAGCGTTCTGACGCTGGGCGAAATTAGAAAGGGGCTGGCGGCGCTCGCGCAGGGCACCCGACGCGCGAAGCTGGAGACGTGGCTTGAGGTGGACCTCAAGTTGAGATTTCAAGGCAGAATATTGACCGTAGACGCCGGGGTCGCCGACCGGTGGGGCCTGCTGACGGAAACCGGAAAGCGCAAAGGGAAGCCCCTCGCGGTTATCGACGGTCTCCTGGCAGCGACCGCTATGCATCACAATCTGACCGTGGTCTCGCGCAATATCGACGATTTCGCTGGCGCCGACGTGCCGGTTTTGAACCCATGGGAACCGTAGCCCTCCTCCTCCGGCGTGCATGAGTCATATTAAAGGACTGCTGCGGGGACCCAAGTTCAACGGCCGGCATTCGACCGTGATTCCCAGTGCAATCCCGGCCGTCGAGGCTGCCCGCGATTCCCAGCACGTCACGAAAATCGCCCTGGGCGTCATCACGCCCATTAAGACGGGCAAAGAGCATCTCAAGTTCAGCGCGGTCAGCGGGGGCCTCAAAATGCAGGTGCGCGGAACCCATGCGATCCAGGTATTCTGGCTGTACACGACGCATCCGGACGATGCGATTGCGGAAATTCAGAAAAAATGGGATGAGCGTTCATAAATAATGGATATCGTCGATCTGCTGTTGGGCAAGCCGCTGGCTACCGAAGATGAGCAGGCGGAACGAATCGGCGCGGTCAAGGGGATTCCGATTTTCGGACTCGATGCGCTCAGCTCCGCCGCCTATGGACCGGAGGCCGCGCTCACTCTCCTAATGCCCTTAGGTATGGCGGGCGTAGCTTACATCCTGCCCATCACCGGGGCGATTGTGGTCCTGCTCACGATCGTATATTTTTCCTACCGGCAGACCATGCAGGCGTACCCTTATGGCGGCGGATCCTACACGGTGGCCAGCGAAAATCTGGGCGTAGGCGCAGGTTTGCTTGCCGCCGCGGCATTGATGATCGATTACGTATTGACGGTGGCGGTGGGAATTTCGGCGGGGGTGGGGGCGCTGGTTTCCGCGGTTCAGTCGCTGCAACCGCACACGCTGGCGATCTGCCTGGGAATTTTGCTGCTGCTGACCATCGTCAACCTTCGGGGACTTCGTGAAACCGGCGGAATCTTCATGATTCCTACGTATCTGTTCATCGCCTGCCTGCTGGGTATGGTCGGAATGGGTGTGGTCAAAGCTCTGCTGGCGGGCGGGCATCCGGTGCCGGTAGTAGCGCCTCCCAAGCTGGGACCGGCGACTGAGGCGGTGGGAGTGTGGCTGATGCTGCGCGCCTTCTCGAGCGGCTGCACGGCCATGACTGGGGTAGAAGCGGTGAGCAACGGCGTGATGGCATTCCGCGATCCTACCTATAAATACGCCCAGAAAACCCTCACCATCATTGTCGGAATTCTGATGATCATGGTGATCGGGATTGCGTATCTGTGCCCTGTTTATGGGGTTGCGGCAACCAATCCGGATGCGGCTGGCTACCAGAGCGTCCTTTCGCAGCTGCTGGGCGCGATCGCTGGAAAAGGGGCATTTTACTGGGTCGCAATCGGCTCGATCCTGCTGGTGCTGTCGCTTTCGGCGAACACCGCGTTCGCGGATTTTCCTCGCCTGGCGCACCTGATTGCGCGCAACGGTTTCCTTCCGCACGCGCTCACTCTGCGAGGACGCCGCCTGGTCTTTTCGCAAGGCGTGTACACACTGGCGATTCTGGCGGGATTGCTATTGACCCTATTCGGCGGCGTGACGGACCGCCTGATTCCTCTTTATGCGGTCGGCGCGTTTCTGGCTTTCACGTTATCGCAAGCGGGGATGGTTATCCACTGGCGCAAGGCGGGGGGCGCGGGGGCGCGCCGCAACATGTTCATCAACGGGTTGGGCGCGGTGGCGACCGCCATCACCGTGGGCGTGGTGCTGGTCGCGAAGTTCGTCGAAGGCGCGTGGGTGGTGGTGGCGCTGATTCCCCTGATAATTCTGACCATGCACGCGGTCCGGCGCCATTACGATCGGGTGGAGCGCCAAACGGCCGCCAAAGGTCCCATCGAAACCTCAAAACTGGGCGATCCGATCGTGGTGATTCCGGTCGAGCATTGGAGCCTCGTCGCGGAAAACGCCCTGCGCTTCGCCTGGCAGATTTCAGCCGACATCCGCATCGCGCACGTCGAGTGCGGCGAAGAAACCGACATTTTGTGCCGCAAATATGCGGAGTTCATCGAATCGCCGGCCAGGGCTGCGCATCTGCCGGTCCCGGAGCTGGTGTTGCTGAAGTCGCCCTTCCGCTTTATCGTGCGGCCGATTCTGAATTACACCCAGGACCTGGAAAACTCGAATCCCGATCGGACCATCGCGGTCATCGTGCCGGAATTGGTCGAAAGCCGCTGGTATTATGTGCTGCTGCATAACAACCGTTCGCAGGTTCTGAAAGCGCTGCTGTCTTTCAGCGCCAACCATCGGACCGTGGTGATCAACATGCCGTGGCACCTGCCGGAGTGATCGCAATGACCGGGAGCTCTTACTACCGCATGCAGCTTGTGGCGCACGCACTTTGCGTGCCGCGTCGACAATCGTGTCGACGTGTCCTGTCCGCCAACATCTCTATAATGTCGGCAACGTCGACACTCACGAAAACATCGTGACCGGGCGAAAAGTGGGGGCGGCCCGCTCTGTCCACGGCTGCGCAGCAGCATTTTGCGCGGCACGTCGACGGTATCGCAAATATGGGGCTGACCGCTCCCCGGTGGTCGCGGTTCTTTTAGGACGCCGGCTGAAGCCGTCGCTGCAAGCTAAAGCTTGCGCCACCGACGGGCGCATTGTCGGCGCGCCACCCTCAGGAAATCTCGGCACTCAATTTTTCGAGAAAAAGGCGGACATCGGCGGGATTTCGCACCTGAAATTGCGCACGCGTCAATGCGCTCCCGCGTCCCACGCGTACCGTAACACCGTCGGGAAGGGCGGCGAACGCCTGCTCATCCGTCGAATCGTCGCCCACATAGACGGCTAAAGCGCGGTGATCGCGACGCCCGAGTTCCCGGCGTATCGCGGAGCCCTTATCGCCCACTTCGCGCGACAAAATCTCCCATACTTTCTTGCCGCTCATCAGACGAAATGCCCCGTTCAAATGGACCATTTGTTCGCGCACTAAAGCGCGTGCTATGGCCGAATCGGATTCGCCGGCCTGCCGATAATGGATCGCCAGTGCCGGTCCCTTATCCTCAATCCAAACGCCGGGCAGATTCTCAATACCGGTTTCGAGTCCGCGCCTCGCGGAATCCAATTGACGCTGTATTTCCGGATCGAGCGCAACTGGGAAACCGGTTTCCCATCCGTGCACTCCCAGATAGCGGATGCGATGCAATCCGGTTTTCTCGCGCACATCGTCCCGTTTGCGCCCGCTGATGATCCAGACACGCGTGCGCTTATTAGCGGCCAGGCGGCCAATCGCGAGGCGCATGGGAGCACTCAAGCGTACCTCCGCCGGAGTGGTTTGGATCGGAGCCAGCGTGCCGTCGAAATCGAGAAACACTGCAATAGATCCAGCCGAGCGAATGCGCGCCGATATCTCCGGCCAATGCTCGAAAAGCCGCTTCATCTTCTTCGCCGATGTATAGCCGCGGTTTCCTGAGGGGGGAGTTTTGGGAAGGATTTTAAATTATCCGAATGTGCGATGCGGATCGCGGTCAGCTCGCCGATCAGGTCGCCCGCCCAGCGATAGATATTGTGCTCGCGCACCTGGTTGCGCATCTGCTGCATCCGGGCGGCCTTTTCTTCGGCGGACATTTCGAGAGCCGAATGAATGGCTTCGGCCACTTCCTCCGTGTCATACGGATTGACTATGAGGGCATCCTGGAGTTCCGCGGCCGAGCCGGCGAAGCGGCTGAGAATCAGCACTCCGTCCAGGTCCGGGCGCGCCGCGACATACTCCTTCGAAACCAGATTCATGCCATCGTGCAGCGACGTCACCAGGCAGAAATTCGCCGCTCGATAGTAACGCGCAATCTCCTGGTGGCTGTGCTGGCGAGCCAGCAGAACAATGGGCTTCCAATCGCCCTTTTGAAAGCGCTGGTTGATGCGCGCGGCCTCGGCCAGCACCTCCTGCATCAGGTCGTGATAGCGCTTGATCGGCGTGCGGCTGGGCGCGCCGATTTGAACGAACGTGAGGCGCCCTTGATAAGCAGGGTATCGATCGAGGAAGGACTCGACGGCGCCAAAACGCTCCAGCAATCCCTTGGTGTAATCGATGCGGTCGACTCCTACGCCCATGAGCGACGCTTCCACCTTAAGTTCGCTAAACAGGGCCGCGCGCTCCGCCTCCGATTGTCCCTCTGCCAGTGGATTTTCGTTCGCGCCTGAAAACGCGACACTGATCGGAAATGGACGCACTACCGTCTCATGATCGCGGCGGTTCACGGCGAAGCTTTCCCAATCGATTCGCGATTCAAGCGCCCGGTCCACCGTCTCCAGAAAGTTGTTGCAATGCGCCTGTAGATGGAAGCCGATCAGGTCCGCCCCCAGCATCCCTTTGAGCAGCTCTCTTTGCCAGGGGCAGATGCTAAACGCTTCGGGATTCGGCCAGGGGATGTGCCAGAAGATGGCAATGCGGGCGTCGCGCCGTTCCTTCTTGACCATCTGCGGAAGCAGGGCGAAATGATAATCCTGCATCAGGATCACAGGGCTGCGTTCGCCTTCAATCTCCTCTAGTAAGGCGTCGGCGAATCTTTGATTGACAAGCTTATAAGCGGACCAATCCTCCGCCCGGAAGATCGGGCGCGTGTGTGCGATATGGCATAGGGGCCACAGCCCTTCATTGGAAAATCCGAAATAGAAACCCTGATCCTCTTCCTTGGTGAGCCACACGCGGCGCAGCGTATATTGCGGATGATCCGGAGGAACGCGCACGCGGCCGTGATCATCGGAAGCGGCGCGGTCGGCGTCGCCCGTGGCCTGCGCGATCCAAGTACCGTCGCAGGCCTGCAATACCGGCTCGATCGCGGTCACCAGCCCGCTGGCCGGAACCGACCATTCGATGGAGCCTCCGCGGTTGCTGTGGATATAAGGTTCGCGGTTCGAAAGCGCGAACAGGCGGCTGCCGTTGAGCTTATTCTGGACGAAAATACGCAGCCGCTCCGGGGTCCATAGAGCCTGCGCGGTACTGCGCAGATGGGCTTCCTCATTGGCGGCGGCGCGGGCGGCTTTGAGAGTAGTCGCCAGCCTGCTCACTTCCTCGGCCACCGGCTGGAACAGGGCATCCTTAGGAAGCCCGCTCTCGACCGGAGTTTTTCCGGCGCGCAAATCCTCCATCCAGTGGGCCATGCGCCTGATCGGCGCCCGCAGGCTCCAGCGGACCACCAGAATCGTGACGAGCAGGATCAACAGCGTTTGAAGGGCAATCGTTTCGATGGGATGTCCCTCTAAGGTCGCGATGATCGGCACCTTAAGGAGTGAGCAACAGGAAGACCTTTTGCGATGCTTTTAAAATCTGCTAATTAGCGAGAAGCATGGCGCGCGGGCAGGCAAAATCTACATTATTTAAGGCTTCGGAACCAGCCCGATGGTTTTCACGATGAGTGCGAGTTCGCGTTTGTCTTTGTCGGTAGGCTCCAGAGCCTTGTCGGTCGAAAACTCCACGGTCACCACGTCCGAGCCCAAGGCCGATGCTGGAACTTCGTGCGAATATACCTGGTCGCCCGGCTGCGAAAATGTCTCCGACGCCACGGGAGTCCCGTTCACCTTGGCGCTGACGGTGACCGGACCCAGTTTATTCACCACCGCTTCGTGCAGAGTGAAACGTAGTTCCAGGTTCGCACCATTTTGCGCGGCTCCCGCGGGAGGACGCAGCACCACCGAAAATTTCGAGGCGCTCCAGCGCCACGCATCGGCCTCGACGGCCGAAAATCCGCGCACCAGCTGGGCCGAATCGGAGGGATCGGCGACGTTGATGACGCTGGCGAGACCGTCCTCCCTGGTCCTGCCTTTTTTCTTCCTGCGGCACCCGGCCGGCACCATCGCCACGAACACCAGCAGCGCGACGGCTGCGGTTAATCTCCGCACTTTTCCACCTCGATTAAGCAACTGTAAAACGTTGGCCCGCCGCCCATATCGGTCAACCGCTCTGAGGTCAGCGCGTTCGCGCTGCGCCCGTCCCGCGCGCGTTTCGCCCAGCGAACCGAAGGCACGCGGACCATGCCTGCGCCTACCACCCCATCCACCGCCGCGGTCAGAATCAGGCTGCCGCGATCGTTGAACGCGCGTACCAGGTCGCCCGTGCGAATGCCTCGCGGCGCGGCGTCGCCGGTCGCGATGTGCAGCACCGCGGTCTGTTTATCCACGGAATCGCGATTGCCGAATGTGGAGTTCATGCTGTCGTCGTTCTTCGACGAAACCATCTCCAGAGGATATTTCCCGCGCAGCGCCGCATCGCCGAAGCGCGATTCGATGGGCGGCGTATAATCCATCACGTCCAGCTCGCACTTGCCAGAGGGAGTCCCGAACTTCCCTTCAGCGAACGGCAGAAAAGGCGTATTCGCGGGAGAAACGTTTAGCCGTACGGAATGTTCGCGGTCCAACTGTTCCAGCGTAATCCCTTCGAGAAAAGGGTGCCCCGAACTGAGCAGTGTCCGGATCATATCGTCTTCGGAATCGGGGAAACACCGATCCTCAAATCCCATCCGCAGCGCCAGCTCGCGAAACACCTGGACATTTGAGCGAGCCTCGCCCGGCGCGGGGAGAGCCGGTCTCGCCAACTGCAAATAGTAATGACCGTAGGCCAGATACAAGTCGGTATGTTCCAGAAACGTCGTCGCCGGCAACAAAATGTCGGCATAATCGGCCGTGTCGGTTTGAAACTGTTCCAGCACTACCGTGAACAGATCGCTGCGGCGGAATCCTTTGAGCACCCGATTCTGGTCCGGCGCAACCGCCGCCGGGTTCGAGTTATAAACCACAATGGCCTTCACTGGCGGATCTTCAAGCGTCGTCAGCGCCGAGCCCAGTTGGCTCATGTTCACGGTGCGGGCGGCCGGTCCTAATTCCGGCATCTCCAGATCCTTGCGGTTGAACTGAAACGCGTGCGAGGTGGAGAACATCATGCCGCCGCCCACTTCTTTCCACGACCCGATCAGCGCGGGCAGGGCCGCGATCGCGCGCACCGCGTTGCCTCCACGCTCACTGCGCTGCACGCCTAGATTCGCGCGAATCACCGCCGGACGCGTGGTCGCGTACTCGCGAGCCAGTTGGATAACATCGTCCTTCGCAATACCGGTCAGAGCCGCGACGCGCTCCGGATCGTACCCGCGCACCTGCTCGGCCAGCGCGTCGAATCCATTGGTGAATTTCGCGACGTAATCGGCGTCGTGCAGTTTCTCGCCGATGATCACGTGCATCAGCCCGAGAGCCAGAGCGAGATCGCTGCCGGGATTCACGCGCAGATGCCAGTCCGCGAGCGCGGCCGTACGGGTCCGCACCGGATCGATGACGATCAGCTTCGCGCCCTTGCGCCGGGCCTCCACGATAAAAGGCCACAGATGGACGTTCGTGCCGTGGATATTCGCGCCCCACGCGACGATCAACTTCGCGTGCGGAAACTGCTCCGGCTCAGTCCCCCAGCGATTACCGAGCGTAGCAGTCAGCGCGGCCGCGGATGCTGCCGAACAAATGGTCCGATCGAGCCGCGAGGCACCAAGCCGATGGAAAAACCTCCGGTCCATCCCGCCGAAATTGAGCAGCCCCATCGTGCCCGCGTAACTGTAAGGAAGGATCGACTCGGGCCCGAACTCGCCGGCGATCGCAGCCAGGTTGCTCGCGATGGTGTCGAGCGCTTCCTCCCAATCGATGCGCGCAAACCGGCCCTCGCCCTTCGCACCGACGCGTTTCTGCGGATAGAGCAGCCTGTCCGGCGAATATTCGCGGTCCAGATACTTGGCGACTTTGCCGCATAAAAATCCTCGCGTGACCGGATGATCGGGATTGCCGCGCAGCTTGCTGCCGGCATTATCCTCCACGTTGACCAGCAGTGAACAAGCGTCCGGACAGTCGAGGGCGCAGACGGAATGTCGAACCTGCATGAATCAAGAATAACAACTTGCTATTTTGGATGAGCATGCAAACCAGAAAACTCGGGAATAGCGATCTGATGATTACTCCTCTAGGCATCGGCGCCTGGGCGATGGGCGGGGCGGGCTGGGCCTTTTCCTGGGGACCGCAGGACGACAACGATTCCATCGCGGCCACGCGCGCGGGCTTCGAAGCGGGCCTCAACTGGATCGATACCGCAGCCGTTTACGGGCTCGGCCATTCCGAGGAAGTGGTGGGACGCGCCATCTCGGGCGTTTCTCCGAAACCCTACGTCTTCACCAAATGCGAGCGGACTTGGGATGCCGGCGGGAACATCGTAAAGAGCCTCAAAAAAGATTCGATCCAGCGCGAATGCGAAGCGAGCCTGAAGCGCCTGAATGTCGACACCATCGACCTTTATCAAATGCAT
This sequence comes from Bryobacterales bacterium, assembly GCA_963698105.1. Classification (GTDB taxonomy): domain Bacteria; phylum Acidobacteriota; class Terriglobia; order Bryobacterales; family Bryobacteraceae; genus Palsa-187. Next base: position 484,897 of record CAVOPN010000007.1, on the reverse strand, counting down.
TGGCCGGAGCCCGATGAGGATCTGGAAGAGGGCTGGGAGGCGATGGTCCGCCTCAGGGAAGCCGGCAAGGTCCGCAACATCGGCGTGTCGAATTGCAACACGTCGCAACTCGCGCGAATCTCGAAGATCGCAGTGCCGGCGTCCCTGCAACCTCCTTATTCGCTGGTGACGCCGGACATCGAAGAATCGATTCTGCCTTACTGCGCGGCCCACAACATCGGCGTGATCGTCTACTCGCCGATGCGCAACGGCCTGCTGAGCGGCACGATGACAAGGGAGCGCGTCGCCAACCTTCCGGAGGACGATATTCGCCGCCGGATGCCGGCTTTCCAGGAACCGAATCTCAGTAAAAACCTGGCGCTGGTCGAAAAGTTGCGCGCAATCGGCGCGCGCCACGGCAGGACGCCGGGCGAGGTCGCGATCGCCTGGACGCTACGCCGTCCCGAGGTAACCGCGGCCATCGTCGGCCTGCGCAATGCGAGCCAGATCTCAGGAGTTATCGGAGCAGCAGACTTCCGGCTCAGCCAAGCGGAGATCGAAGAAATCGGAGTGTAGAGCCTTTCCCGTCGACAGTCTCGAAAACCTAGGGCATTGGACTGAGTGGCCGGGGCGAAAAGTGTGGACAGCCCGCTCTGTCCACGGCGGCGCAGTATGTGACGCGTTGCCGGACTGCGGGCGCCTTGGGACAGAGTAGGCAGTCCCCATTTTTCGCAGTTTTGTGTGGCGCACGCACTCGTGCCGCATCGACACTCGCGTCGATGCCTGGACGATGTCGAAATAGGTGATTCGGACTTGTCCGTTTGCGCGCGCGAGTTATATCGTATTACGATGTAATTGTGCTGGCCGAGCTTTCGAGCGCCAATTATCAGGAACTCGCCGAGCTTCGCTACCAGATCCGCCGCTTCCTTCATTTCAGTGAAAGCGCCGCCTTCGAGGAGGGTATCGAACCCCGGCAGCATCAGGCGCTGCTGGCCATCAAAGCCATGCCGGCCAAGGAGCCCTGCACCATCGGAAAGCTCGCGGAACGATTGTTTCTTCAGCATCAAAGTACCGTTGGCCTGGTGGATCGCCTCGTTCTGCGAAACCTGGTGGTTCGCTCGCACGGGCCCGGGGATGGACGCCAGGTGTTCGTGAGTCTTACACGACATGGCGAAGGTATTTTGAAGCGCCTCTCTCTGACGCATCGCCAGGAATTAAAGGAGACTGCGCCTGCCTTGGCGCGCGCGCTCCGGGCCGTCATTCGAAAATGAATATTGAAAAGGTCAAACCCCACGCAACTCGCGGACGGGAAGAGCTCGGAGACTTCTCGGCATCTCTCCGCATCCTTCCGATTTCGCTTCTTGCCGCGATCATCGGACTGCTGAGCACCTTCGTCGCATGGGCTTTATTGCGTCTCATCGCCTTGTTCACGAATTTGTTCTATTTTGGCCGGTGGAGCACAACGCTCGTATCGCCGGCCACGAATCACCTCGGTTACTATGCGGTCCTTGTTCCGATCGCGGGCGCACTGATCATCGGCCTGATGGCCAGATATGGGTCGGAGCGAATCCGGGGCCACGGCATTCCCGAGGCGATCGAATCGATTCTGCTGAACGGCAGCCGGGTTCAGCCCCGGCTTGCCGTCCTGAAACCTCTCTCCTCGGCCATCTCCATCGGCTCCGGAGGCCCTTTTGGCGCTGAAGGTCCGATCATCATGACCGGCGGAGCATTTGGTTCTTTGATTGGCCAGTTCTTTCATCTCAGCGGAGCGGAGCGAAAAACCTTGCTGGTTGCGGGTGCGGCCGCAGGGATGTCCGCCACGTTCGCCGCTCCTCTCGCGTCGGTCCTGCTGGCGGTGGAGTTGCTGCTCTTTGAATGGAAGCCGCGCAGCGTATTTCCCGTGGCCCTGGCGAGCGTGGTGGCGGGAGCGGCGCGCCGCTATGTCCTGGGAATGGGACCTCTGTTTCCGGTTCCCTTCCATGACGCCTTCATTGGTCCCACGGGACTCGCCGGATGCGCCATCGCGGGCCTGCTCGCCGGGTTGTTCTCGGCGCTGCTGACCAAGGCCGTGTATGCGTCAGAAGACACGTTTCAGAAACTGCCGATCCACTGGATGTGGTGGCCTGCTATCGGCGGCCTGGTTGTCGGCTTGGGCGGCCTGCTCTTTCCGGAAGCGCTCGGCGTCGGGTATGAAACCATCGGGTCCTTGCTCAAGGGGGACCTTTCGAGAGCGACGCTAGCCGGAATTCTGATAGTAAAACTGGTGATCTGGGCCGTCGCTCTCGGATCGGGCACGTCGGGCGGCGTGCTGGCTCCGCTATTGATGTTGGGAGGCGCGCTCGGAGGAGTGGAGGCGATGTTCCTACCGGCGCACGGAGTCGGTTTCTGGCCTCTGATCAGCATGGGAGCGATTCTCGGTGGAACCATGCGGTCTCCCTTCACCGGCATCGTCTTCGCGCTCGAATTAACCCACGATTTCAACGCCCTGCTGCCGCTGATGATCGCCAGTTTCTTCGCCTACGGCGTGACGGTGCTGCTGTTGAAACGATCCATCCTGACCGAAAAGCTCAGCCGCAGGGGTTTTCACCTGACCCGCGAATATTCCACCGATCCTCTGGAAGCTCTTTTTGTCCGGGAAGTCATGCGCACCCATTTTCTGGCGCTGCGCGAGAATGAAACGCTGAAGGATTTCGCCCAGTGGTTCCAGACGGAGCTTTCGCCTCGAGGCCAGCATCTTTACCCGGTTCTGGACGTCGACCGGAAAATCGTGGGTGTGGTCACGCGCAGGGATCTCGAAAAGATTCTGAGTGAGGAGTTGCAGTCAGAGGCGACCATCGCCAGCCTGGCTCATCCCACCCCCGCCGTAGCCTATGCTAACGAGCCTTTAAGCGCGGTCGCCTATCGCATGGCCGAAAAACAGTTCACCCGCATGCCCGTTTTGGATTCTGAGGATGGCTACAAACTGGTGGGCATGATTTCGCTCGAAGACCTGTTGGGCGGCCGCGTCCGGACCCTTACCGAGGAGCAGACGCGTGAACGAATCCTCCGGGTTCGTTTTCCGGAATTCGAAAGTTAATACTTGAAATTCTCTTTTTCTTCGCCCATAATGAACCTATGGCTCTTACCAAACGCCAAAAAGAATTTCTCGACTTCCTCTCGGGCTTCCTGGAGAAACGGGGCTACAGCCCGAGTTATGAAGAAATCGCGGAAGGGCTCAGTCTCGCGTCGCTGGCGACGGTGCACAAGCACATCATGGCGCTCGAGACCAAGCACTACGTGACGCGCGGATTCAACCAGAGCCGGTCCCTCGAAATCGCGCCGAAGTATTACGAAGAGCAGAAGCAACACCGGCAGCAACCCGCCACTTTTGAGATTCCTCTACTGGGGCGCATCGCCGCCGGCGCGCCGGTGGAGGCCATCGCGGGCCGCGATACTCTGAATTTTTCCGATTTCACCGGTGATCCGGGCACTTACGCCTTGCAGGTTCGCGGCGAATCCATGATCGACGACCATATTTGCGACGGCGATTATGTGTTGGTCGAACACGCCGGGGAAGCACGCGACGGCGATATCGTGGTCGCGCTGGTCGACGGCCTGGAAACCACTCTTAAGCGGTTTTATCTCGAGCCGGGCGACCGCGTGCGTTTGCAGCCCGCCAACGCTTCCATGCAGCCGATTTTTGTGGCCCGGGCTTCTGTGCAGATCCAGGGTAAAGTGCTCGCGGTTCTGCGAAAGTATTGAAGGAGAGGGCGTTTCGCCCCCTCCTTTTTTGGTAACTACTTCAAGTGGGTGCAGTGATGGCAGCAACCTGCCGCACAGCACGCCGGATCGCCACAGCAATCCGCGGCGTATGCCACGGTTCCTGCAATCATCGATAGGGCCAGCGCCCAGCTAAACAATCTGGTCATGATATTCTCCTTCATCTAAAATTTAAATGTGTTGATGAAACCGCTGAGACACATCTAAATCCGGAGAATTCGATTCAAGACATACAAATCCGGGTGTGCTTCCACCACCTCCGGAAGAAAGTCGCGCAGAGTAGGCGAGCCGGTGGGAACAAGCAGAGTCACCACGCCCGTCGGAACATCCGCGACCGCGCCGGGGCTCGAAATTTTCGCGTTATCGAGGGTATCGTAAGGGCACTTGACGCTCGCCCCCGTGCGCGGGCAGCAAGGATGCCCAGGATCGAACCCGGCAAGGACGCAGCCCACGGGCATTCCCAACAGCAGCACGAGCAGCGCGATGGAAACCCCTAACTTCACAGCCCGATTATACCGGAATCCCAATCCGCCACAAACCAAAGGCGATCGCCTGCTTCAGATAAATCCACTCCTGCCGCCAGCCGTGATGAGGCTCGGCCGGCCGCGGCGATCCATATACATTAATTCCCTCGAATTGCAGCATCCGCTTTACGCGATAAATATGATAGCCGTCGCTTACGACGATGCACGAATGCAGGTCCATGCGGCGCATGATTTCGGCCGCGGCTGCCGTGCTGTGCACCGTCGTTTCGCCCTCCGATTCGACGATAATCGCCTCCGAAGGAATCCCGTGGCGGCTAAGATAAGCGCGGCCCACTTCGCCTTCGGTAAACGTGGGATCTCCGCCCTTGCCGCCGGTTGTAATAATGCGCGGGGCGAGCCCCTGCCGGTACAGAAAAAGAGCGTGATTCAGCCGCGCTTCGAGAATCGGCGAAGGCCTGCCGCGATATTCGGCCGCGCCCAGCACCAGAATCACGTCCGCCGGACGAGCCTCCTCCACATCCGACTGCCGCCGGATATCGGTGGCCACCGCGAAAAGTTTCACGCTCAGTCCGATGACACCGAGCAGAAGCAATCCCGCAGCCCCGCGAATAAAGCTCTGTTTCATGTACGCTAAGCTGACATTGTAATTGTAAGCGACCCATGGAAGTACTTTTAAGCGATAAGAATCCACTGCTCAAACAAGTGCGTCGCGCGGTGCAAAAAGGCTCGCTCACCGACGACGGGTTCGCCGTCGCCGAAGGGTTTCACCTGCTCGAAGAAGCCCTGAAAAGTCATGCCGAAATCGGGGCTGTGATCGTCGCGCAGTCGGTCAGGGGCGCCATTGAAGCGCATGTCAAAGGATTGAAGCTGCGGGTATCCACCGTGCGGGACGCCGATTTCGCCAATCTGGCCTCGACCGAAACTCCTCAGGGCGTGATGGCGCTGGTGAAACCGCTCGCATGGACGCTTGAGCAACTGGTGCGTGGCCGTGCGCTGGTCGCCGTGCTCGACGGCATTCAGGATCCAGGCAATGCGGGCGCCATCTTACGTGCGGCTGAAGCGTTCGGAGCCACCGGGGCAGCGTTTCTAAAGGGCTCGGTATGCCCCTACAATCCCAAATGTATGCGAGCCTCCGCCGGCTCAGTCTTCCGCTTGCCGATCGCTTCCGCACTCGATGAATCCTTGCTGTTAGCCGCGCTGGCTAAAAAAAGAGGCGTTTTGTATGCGGCCATGCCCCGCGCCGCGATCCAGGTTTCGGACGCCAATTTCAAGACCAATTGCGCCATCGTCATCGGCAGCGAAGGCCGCGGCGTCAGCCAGCATCTGGCGGACATGGCAACACCGCTGCGCATTCCCACTACCGGCGTCGAATCCTTGAACGCCGCGGTGGCCGCCGGGATCTTATTCTATGAGGCCCGCCGCCAGAGGAACGCGCCATGAGCCTGTTCGATTCCGCGCCGCTCGAATCGCTGGAGGACAAAAGCAAGCGTCCGCTCGCCGAACGCATGCGTCCCGATAGCTGGGAAGGCTTCGTCGGCCAGCAGCACATCCTCGCGCCCGGAAAACCTCTGCGCGTCCAAATCGAGCGCGATCAATTGCAATCGCTGATCCTGTGGGGGCCTCCCGGAGTCGGTAAAACCACGCTGGCGCGTCTGATTGCCCGCCTCACCCGCGCCGATTTCATTCCCTTCAGCGCCGTTCTGGCGGGCATCAAAGAGATCAAAGCCGTCATGGCCGATGCCGAGCGCGCCCGCAAGATGGGCCGCCGCACCGTGGTCTTCGTCGACGAAATTCATCGCTTCAATAAAGCCCAGCAGGACGCGTTTCTTCCCTACGTCGAACGCGGCGACATCATCCTGATCGGCGCGACCACGGAAAACCCGTCGTTCGAAGTAAACTCCGCGCTGCTCTCGCGCGCCAAGGTTTACGCGTTGCGCGCGCTCTCGATGGATGAGATCGTCAGTCTCCTTGAAATGGCTCTGAAAACGCTTAATCTCTCGGCCAGCCGCGAGCTGCTGGAACAAATCGCCATCTACGCCAACGGCGATGCGCGGACCGCGTATAACATTCTGGAGCTCGCCTCGGCCGTGGCGTGCGATGGAGTGGTCGAACAGGAAGCCGTCGAATCCGTGATCGAGCGCAAAGTCCTGCTCTACGACAAGTCCGGCGAAGAGCATTTCAACTTGATTTCCGCGCTCCATAAAAGCATCCGTTCTTCCGATCCCGACGCCGCGTTGTACTGGCTGGCGCGCATGCTCGAAGCAGGCGAGGATCGCCTCTACATCGCGCGCCGCCTGGTCCGCATGGCGGTCGAAGACATCGGCCTCGCCGATCCGCGAGCTTTGGAACAAGCGATGGCCGCGCAGCAAGCCGCGCACTTTTTAGGCATCCCGGAGGGCGACCTGGCGCTGGGGCAGGTCGCGATTTACCTGGCAGTCGCCCCCAAATCGGACGCATCGTACAAAGCCCTGAACGCCGCCATGGAAACCATCGAAAAATCCCCCGCCGAGCCCGTCCCGATGCAGCTCCGCAATGCGCCCACCCGCCTGATGAAGCAGTGGGGTTATAGCGCAGGTTATCAGCACGCGCATCAATTTGAGGACGCGATCAATAGGATGGAGTGCCTGCCGGAATCGCTTCGCGGAACCACGTTTTACCAACCAACAGACCGGGGGACGGAACAGAGAATCGCGCAAAGGCTCGCAGAGTTGCGAGCGAAGCGAGGATTAGGAGATGACGGCAGTAAATGACGTCCCTGGGCGTTGTTGAGACGTTAGAGACTTCGGCCTGCACTGGGGTTCGCGATCATCCTGCGGAAGCTGCTACGCTGAAGTATCAGAGCAATTTAAGAAACTGAGGTGAGTTCCGTTGGCTGAAGTGCAGGTTATTAACGGCGAGAGCGTGGAAAGCGCGCTCAAACGGTTTAAGCGAAAAGTCCTTCAAGAAGAAATCATCAAGGACATCAAGAGTCACGCTTTCTATTTAAAACCGGGTCAGAAGATGCGGGTCAAGGCCGCACTGGCCAGAAAGCGTAATCGCAAGAATCGCGCGCGCGATTCTGAATCGGATCACAATCGGAAGTAGAGCCGGTGCCGCGGTAATCGATGGGAGCGCCGCGGCGCTAGCGCACAAATTTGCGCGTCGGCGCCCCGATCTTCTCCTACCGCAGCAGGACCGCGGCGGTTGCCCTGATTGAGCACAAAGAGCAGACATGAAGCCAAAAAACACCATCTGCCTGTGGTTCGACAAAGACGCGCATGAGGCGGCGCGCTTCTACTCCGCCACCTTTCCGGATAGTAAAGTAACCGCAGTTCACCAGTCTCCCGGTGACTATCCGGGCGGCAAGAAGGGCGATGTGCTGACGGTCGAGTTCACCGTCGTGGGGCTTCCCTGTCTCGGCCTCAACGGCGGCCCGGCGTTTCGCCACACGGAGGCCTTTTCCTTCCAGATCGCCACGGAAAATCAGGAAGAGACGGACCGTTACTGGAACGCGATCGTCGGCAATGGCGGCACAGAGAGCCAGTGCGGCTGGTGCAAGGACCGCTGGGGCCTCTCCTGGCAGATCACCCCCCGCGCGCTAATCGATGCGCTGGCGGCTGGCGGCGGTGAGGCAAAGCGCGCTTTCGATGCGATGATGAGGATGAAGAAAATCGACATCGCAGCCATCGAAGCGGCGCGGCGCGGCTGAAGCGGCGCGCTCACGATTCCGGTTGAGATTGCCACTCCTGTCCCCGTTCTTCTCTCGATCACGATCGCCGTCATCGTCGTTGTATAGGATACAGCCTGGGTTCACTTGGGCCTGGCCTGCGCGGGCGTGCTCTTGCTGGCCCAGGCAATCCGTCAATGATGGATGCGCAAAGTCACACCCAAATGGTCCGCGCGGTTATCAGTCCGGACGCTCTACCGGAAAAGTGATAGACCCAATCGCATTGGAGCCGCGGTCGAAGACTATCAAGCGGATTTTGACGAATTGCGCGATCGGGAAATTCTTCGAGACTGCGATGCCGCCGTTCAAAGCTTTTTGATATTCCTCGACGGTCAGGTGAAGAGAGAATGGCAAAACCTTCGATCTGTCCACCTGACTGTCGGCCGTGTAACCGGTTATTGAAATTCTTAGCTGACCGTCGTAGTAATTTCCGTTTTTGACGAAGGCGATGTCGTGCGCGTCAATATAGGCGTGGAGCTGCCCGCTCGTCTTGTCTTTCGGATCACGCTCCAGAGTTCCTCGCAGGCCAATTTCGGCGGCGTCGAACTGCGCTGCGACGATCGGCGCCATCGCCTGCTCCGATTCCACGCCCGGAGGGCTGGGCCACGCATAATAACCGCTCTTGGCCTGAATGCGCACCCCTTTCCTTTTGCAGACGACTCGGATCTTGTGAAACTTGCCGTCCCAGTTGTGGGGCGGCGCGTAATATCCGATCTGATAGCTGGTGCGCGCATCCTCCATGGCCTGCGCTAACGCGCTGCCAATATCTCTTCCAGCGGTTCGGCGGCCGCCGGTGACGTCCGCGAATTCATTTAGCGTTTCGATGCTCTGTAAGCCGGTTCCCGCGCCTCCGGTGGCGCCGGCACCTCCGGAGGTTGCGCCGATACCGTCAGGCGCTCCGGGAAGCAGTTCGCGAACTGGATAGAGCGCCACGCCGGAGCGCTCCATCGCTTGGCCCAGCGCTCGCATTTGCGGCGTGAAGTCCACCACCTCGCCGGTGTCGGAGCGGACTGGCCCGAGAGCAGCGGGCACTCCATCGGTGATCCAGACGACGCTCTTGCGGCCCGGCACCCTCGATAATTGAACGGTCAGCGCGGCGAGGCCGGCAAACGTCACTTGGACGCGGACCGCCACATCGACGTCGACCGGGCGGTTAATCAGAGTGTCACGGCGCGCACGATCGAGAAGCGGCTTGATCTTTTTGGTCCACGGCTCGGATCCAGGCTCCGCGTCTTCCTCTCCGAAGGGCAGCCCGTGGACGCCGAACAAGCGGCCTTGAACATCGAGAATGTAGAGATAGAGATAGTCCGCGTTCTGGAGGTTTTCGAGAGCGTGAATAATCTGGTTGGTGGCGTAGCCGCGAGTCGAGAAGCTCTCGTTCAACAGGTCGAACAGGATCACTGTGGCGTGCGGAATTCCCGCGCTGGTCCGGTTTGAAAACTCCTTCGGCGCCAGATGAGGGGACTCCCAGCGCGATTCATCCCGGCGCCGGAAGAAAACGATTTTTTGCGATTTTCCGGCATCCGTGATCTGGAAATCATCCGCCATCAGGTCAGTCACCGGCTGCTTATGCTCGTCCAGTGCGACGACGTTGAGATTTAAGAGCCTCGCAGGCGAGGAGTCATCTCCGTGGATCGCTGCGCAAGCGAGGAGAAATACTGAGATCCTGACTCCCATGAACGCACCTCCGCGCGGATGTACTTAAGCCTAATCGGGCTCCGGCGAGAACGTAATACTGCGAGTCAGGTAATTTTGGTCCAGGCCGGCCAGTATGAATAGGCAAATGGAACGGCGTGCTACTTCCTCGCCGTCACCGTAACCTCCATATGAGCCGTCCCCGCCAGGGCCGTCACGCCGACCGTGGTCCTGGTCGGCCTCGGTTCCGGAAAGTTCTTGACGTACACCGCATTCATCCGCGGAAACAGCGTCATGTCCGTCAAATAAACCTGCACGGAGACCGCATCGCCGAAGTCATACCCGCCGGCTTTCAGAATTGCGCCGATGTTATCGAAGCATAACTGCACTTCGTCCTCGAACTTTTCTGGTACTTTTCCGGTCTTCAGATCCGCCCCGGTGGAACCGGAAACATAGAGCGTGTCACCTGCCTGTAAGCCCGCGCTGAACGGCCTTCCTGCGGGAAAGTCCTTGGGCGTCACCACTTTTTTCTTTACCGAAGCCCCGTACGATAGCCCGAGCAGCGTCAGTACCAGTACGAAAGCCGCGAACATCGGAAATTGTTTTTTCATTGAAAAATGATATCGCAGCTAGGAAACTCGGGTGGCTCCCGGCAGGCCCTGGTACCGTACTCAAATAGGCCTCGTACCCTATTGCGGATACATTTCTGAAAGGGCAGACTCTAAGAGTCGGAAGGGCGAGGCCGCTCACGGCACGCATAGGGAGACAAATGAATTCAAACGACAACGCGCAAGCCGACCGGCGCCATTCGGATCGCTTTCCGATCGAGCGTGAAGTGCGGTATCGAGTCTTGAACAAGCGCAGCAATGAAGAAGTCGGAGACGGCAAAACCATCAACATATCGAGCTCAGGTGTGCTATTCACCGCCGCGCATATGCTGTTGCCGGGACGCCGCATGGAGCTGGCCATAAGCTGGCCCGCGCAGCTGAATAATAAGACCGCGCTCAAGCTGGTGGCGCGCGGCCGGGTTGTCCGGTTTGAAGGAGGACGCGCAGCGATCGAAATTCAGCAGTATGAATTCCGCACTCAATCCTCCAACCCCGCCGGGGCGCCGCCCTCTATACGGCTGGTCAATTAAGGTTTTGGTCCATTCCTTGTGCGCGCCGGGGCTCTTCCAAGAGCATCGTTCCGGCGCGCGCTCTCCTTCGCTTGTTACCCTGGTAGTGAACGATGGAAAATCTGTATGCAAGATGGATGAAGGATTGGGAGAACCGCCTCTGTTTCCGCGCCACCAACCGCGTAGTTAGGCCATTCGACTGGGGCCTTGAATGGACCCGCAATTGGCCTCCGGCTCAAAAAAATCCCCGCAACGGCCACACGCCCGCGGAATATTTGCGCGTCCTGAATGAAGCGGTACTCCAGTCCAGCGACGAATTTTTCGCCTATTCTCCCCCGTCCGATTTTGAGCTCGACGGAAAAATACTGCGCTTCACCAGTCCCATAAAAACGCCGTATCCCCAGAACAACATCGTCCACGGCCAGTGGTATCCGGCCGTTCACAAGCCGGGGAAAAGGAAGGTCGCAGCCCTGGTTCTGCCCCATTGGAACGCCTCCGCGGGCCAGCATGGAGCGCTGTGCGCGGGCATGGCCAAGCTCGGCATTTCCGCGTTGCGCGTCAGCCTGCCGTATCACGATTACCGCATGCCGGCCGAGCTTCAGCGCGCGGATTACGCCGTCTCCGCGAACGTAGCCCGCACCATCGACGCCACCCGGCAAGCCGTTATCGATGTCCGCAGCTCCATCGATTGGCTCGAAACCCAGGGCTACGAAAGCATCGGCATCTGCGGCACCAGCCTGGGCTCCTGCTACGCCTTTTTAGCCAGCACGCATGACCCGCGTCTGAAGGTCAACGTCTATAACCACTGCTCCACTCATTTTGCCGACGTAGTTTGGGAAGGCTTGTCGACGCAGCACATCCGCCAAAGCCTGGAATCGAGCGTGACCCTCGATCAGTTGCGCGACGCTTGGAAAGCGGTCAGTCCGCCGTATTATATCGACCGCTACGCCACGCTCCAGAAAAAGACGCTGTTCATCTACGCCAAATACGACACCACGTTTCCTGTCCGTTTTTCCGAACAAGTGATTGAACGCGCCCGCGAGCTGGGCTTCGATCACAAAGTCGTGGTGCTGCCCTGCGGCCACTATACGATGGGTGAAACTCCTTTCAAATTCATGGACGGCTACCACATCTGCAATTTCTTGAAGCGCAACCTATAGACTGAAAACCTGCCCTCTTGCATTTCACAGAGCAGCGGCCGCGGGAACCGACCCCTTATAGCGCCGCCAAAATCCCAGCATCATCGCAGCTGCGAAACCCACCAGCACCCCGGTCCCCGCCGCCACCGGACGATTAGGAAAATATGGGTTGATCGGCAGGGTCGGCGGATCCAGCAACTCGAGCGTCATCCTCACGAGCGCCGCACCCTGAGCACGGTCGCGAATCGCCTGATCCAACAACAGCGAAACCATGTGCCCGGTCACCACCTGCGCCGTATTCCGATTCCGGTCGTTGAACTGAATCAGGATCGCCCGCCCATCTCCGTCAAAATTAATATGCAGGTGTTCCCGCATCCGCCGCTCCCTATCGGGCTCGTTCGAATAAAGGTTGAGTTTCTGAACCACCAGCCTAAGACTCTCATCACTGGTAATCGCCCCCACCAGCCTTTGCACACGAGCCCTCATCGCCGCCTGATCCGATCCCGTGAATCGGACCACCGCCGTTGAAACAAAACGATCCGGTAGCGCATATGCGACTGCGGCACCCGCCAGTGCGCCGGCCAGGCCCAGCCCCGCCGCCAGCTTCCAGACCCTCAGCCCTGCGAAAAAGGCGAACAGCGAACCCAGCACGACGCCCAGAATCAGCCCCATCGCGATATTCCGGGAAAGCCGCGGACCGTTCGCCGTCACCGGGAGCCGTGCAGGATCGACGATCGTTCCCATGTGTACCTCGACGATCTGCGCCGCCAACCGCTCCGCGGTCCTCTGCGCCTGACCGGCGTCGGTCGAAGCGAAGGAAACAGCGAATGACTTCGGACCGGTTCCCGGTAGCTCCCTGATGTTGATGTCCTTTCGCCTCATCTCCTCGATAATGTCTTCGATCGGCAGACGTGCTCGCTCGGCCCTGTAGAGGTCTTGCTGATTGATAAGTTGAACCAGGCGTTCCCGGCTCTCCAACCGGCTCAATTCCTGCTCCGTCGTATCCCCCGTGCGGACCACCGCCGTCGAGACATACCGCTTCGGAATCGTCATCGTGAACGCCGCCGACCCGACCACTCCTGCCACTGCAAACGCCGCCACGATTTTCCACGCACTCCAGATTTTGACCTGCATCTTCACCGCTCCTCCGAAAACATCGAATAACGTGCTCCAGCGAGGCGAAACATCGTCCAGCAGCGCCTCGAACTCCCTTCGATAGCGATCCCTCCAAACCTTCGGATACATCGAAATGAGCGCTCTGATAGCGTGTTTCATGCGTGTTTTAGTCGCTTCGTCGCGGTTTTCAGCACGCTTTCGAGTGTCTCCAGCTCGATCTTGAGTGATTTTCGACCGAGCTGAGTCAGCGTATAAGGCTGCCTCCGGTCGTCGCTTGCAACGGGCGCGATCCACCCGCTTTCCTCCAGCCTGGTGATCGCACCGTACAGTGTTCCCGGGCCGAGTTTTATGGAAGAAAACCGCTCGATATCCTCCATCATGGCGTAGCCGTGTTTATCGCCTTCGGCGAGGCTCGCGAGGACCAGCAAGGTCGGATCGTTATTACGTATCACGTAGTATATCGTACGGCGTAATAGCAAACCTGTCAAGTGATAAACATGCAGTCCCCGTAGGAAAAAAAGCGATACTTTTCCTGCACCGCGTGCCGGTAAGCCGCCATCGCCAGCTCCGTGCCGGCAAAGGCGCAGACCAGAATGAGCAGGCTCGATCTCGGAAGATGAAAATTGGTCAGCATCGCACCGGTGCGGCGAAATTTCGCGCCCGGATAGAGGAACAACCGCGTCGTCGGCAGCGCTGGATCGGATTCGATCGCCCGGACACTGGTCGTGCCCACGGCGACCACCCGCCTCGCCCGGTCCATCGCCTGGACCGCGGCCGGCGGAATGACGAACGATTCCTCATGCAGAGTGATGTTCTCGACCACATCGCCATGCAAAGGCTGAAATGTCCCGAGCCCGACATGCAGCGTCACCCGGGCGATCTCACAACGGCACTGCGCGAGAATTTCGGGCGTAAAATGCAGCCCCGCTGTAGGGGCCGCGACCGAGCCTCGTTCTTGCGCGAAGACCGTTTGATAGCGCGCGCGATCATCCGGCGAATCCGCGCGGCGGATGTACGGTGGCAGAGGCATGTGGCCCACGCGCTCCAGCACTTCGAACAAATCGCCGCGCGGGTCGAGGCGCACCACGCGCTCACCGAACTCGCCCCGGCCCAGAACTTCGGCGGTCAGGTCTTCAGAGATAAGAACGCGTTCGCCGGTGCGCATTTTCTTGCCCGGGCGAACCAGCGCATCCCAGGTATTGCCGAAAATCTGGCGGGTCAGAAAAATTTCGACGCGGCCGGTGCCGTGCTCGCGGAGGCCATAGAGTCGAGAAGGGAAAACGCGGGAGTCGTTGAGCACTAGGCAGTCATCTTCACTTACATAGGATGGAAAATCGCGAAACATGCGATCCTCCCAGGTGCCGCTGGCGCGGTCGACCACCAGCATGCGGGCGCCGTCGCGGTCGGGGAGCGGCTGCTGGGCGATCAGTTCTTCGGGCAGACTATAATCGAAATCATCGACACGCACTCTTCCAGACTAATCCTCGGCATCGAATCTTCGTGCGACGAGACTGCGGCCGCGGTGGTCGAGGACGGTTCGAAAATCCTTTCGAGCGTGGTCGCATCTCAGATGGACACGCACGCGAAATACGGAGGCGTGGTGCCGGAGCTCGCTTCGCGCGAACATTTGAGAGCCATCGTGCCCACCGTTCGGCTCGCTCTGGAACAGGCGGCGAACACCAGGCTGGATGCGATCGCAGTGACCCAAGGGCCCGGGCTCATCGGATCGCTGCTGGTCGGCATTACTTACGCCAAGGCGCTCTCCATGGCGCGCGCGATTCCTCTCATCGCGGTGAATCACATTGAAGGGCACATCTACGCGGTCGAGAGCCAGAACGCAGTGGAGCTTCCAGCGCTTGCCCTCATCGTCAGCGGGGGACACACCCATCTTTATGAAGTGAACGCCGAGCATCGCTACCGGCTGTTGGGCAAAACCCGCGACGATGCGGCCGGCGAGGCTTTCGATAAGGTCGGAAAGCTGCTTGGATTCGGCTATCCTGGTGGACCCGTGATCGATAAATTGGCGCCTTACGGCAATCCGGACGCGGTGAAATTCACCACGCCCAAGATGAAAGGAAACACTCTCGACTTCAGCTTCAGCGGCATTAAGACCGCCGTTTTACGGTGGGTGGAAGCGCGCGATATGAGCGCCGAAATCGATGCAAGACGCGCGAGCGGCGCGATTACCGTCGAGCAATGGCTGGCAGTCACGCCGCGCGCCACGCTCGATCTGCTGGCGTCGTTTCAACATACAGTCATCGAAGAATTGTTGCGGCACACAGCGCGCTCGGCCGAGGAGATGGACGCATTGAGCATCATCATTTCCGGCGGCGTCGCCTGCAACGCCGGCCTGCAAGCGGCGGCAAAACGGCGCCGCCTCCCGTGCCCGATCTATTTTCCAACCCCCGGTCTCGCCACCGATAATGCAGCGATGATCGCCGCCGCCGCGTTTCCCAAGTTGCTGCGCGGCGAATTCGCGGGATACGATTTACGCGCGCAAGCGAATCTTACATTGACCTAGTAAGCTATCCCAGCGATTTTGTTATCGGCTCCTTGGTCGCCAGATCCCGCACTTACGTGACGGGGTTAAAACCCTGGCGTGAGCCAGGGGACCGGCCACTAACAAAATCGGTGGGACAGCTTACTGGTGGCATTGCAATTTCTCCCGTGGCGCGC
This sequence comes from Bryobacterales bacterium, assembly GCA_963698105.1. Classification (GTDB taxonomy): domain Bacteria; phylum Acidobacteriota; class Terriglobia; order Bryobacterales; family Bryobacteraceae; genus Palsa-187. Next base: position 469,285 of record CAVOPN010000007.1, on the reverse strand, counting down.
GCACTCGTGCGTGCCGCATCGACACTCGTGTCGATGGCCGGTAGGGTTATCATCACCAAAGGACAGGTGTCGAGGCGAGTCTCGACACGGCACGCATAAGTGCGTGCGCCACATGATTCACCAGCGATGAATATCAGTGACGCTATCGATGCGCTGCCATTACATTCGCACACGCCCGTAAAATGGGCTGAGCGAGTGCTCGCCGACCCAATAACGCTGCTCATCGATCACGCGTTTCTCGAAAAGAAGGCCGCGAACAACGCCATGGAGATGATGACGCGCTGGCCCGATGATTGGACGCCGGGGTGGGTCGAGACCATGGCCGCGATCGCGCGCGATGAAGCGGCGCACCTGGCGCAGGTGACTCGCCTGTTGATGAAGCGCGGAGGCAGGCTGAGCCGCGTCCACAAAAATCCCTATGCGAACGCCCTCCGCTTGCTCGTGCGCAAGGGAGGCGGCGGTGAGATCGTCGACCGCCTGCTGGTCGCCGCATTGATCGAACTCCGGTCGTGTGAACGGTTCGGGCTGCTGGCGATGGTTTCGCGGGATGCTGAATTAGGGGCTTTATATACAGGATTGTTCGCCTCAGAGCGCGGCCACTACCGCGTATTTTTAAAGCTCGCCTACCGGGTCGCGCCGCGCGAACAGGTCGACGTGCGATGGCGGGAAATGCTGGAATCGGAGGCTCGGGTGTTGAGCGAGCAGCGGGAAGGAATAGGAATTCATTCCGGCTGATGGACGTCCGCGCTTACTGCGCGATCTTCGCCAGCACCAGTCTTAAAGGCTCTTCTTCCGGTGTTGGACCCTGTTTGCACTCCTGCTCGCGAATCTTCCACAGCTGCTCCGCCAGGTTCAGATTGCTCTCCAGCGCCTCGCTGAGCCGGGCCGGGCCCGGGTGATTATCCATCGCCTTGCGCGCGTCCTCGACCGCGTCTGAAGTCAGGCTGCATCGCTCAATCGCCGCCGTCGCCAGGTCCAGCATTTTCAAACTGCGCCGGTATTGCTCCTCCGGTCCCAACCCGCGACGCATGGGATCCAGCGCCAGCACCGCCTTGCATAGTTCCAGGCGGCGCTGAATCGCCAGGTCCATCGGCCGCAGGTCGGACGCGATCTGAAAATCGCCGCGCGCCGTCTGATAGTTTCCGCTCGCAAACTCCGCTTCGCCCAAGCCCGCATACGCGTCCGGATCCTGCGGGTGGGTGCGCAGAATCTCGCGAAAAATTTCGGCCGCCCGAGGCGCCGATCCGGCCGCCAAAAATAAATTACCAAGCTCCTTGCGCAGATCGAGATCGTCCGGAGCCACGTCGAGCAGTGGCAACAGCTCCGCCAACAACTCCTCCTTCGAGCTCTGTTGCGCGAGCAGTTTCACCAGCTCGAGTCGAACCTTTACGCGGTTGGCCTGTGGATCCCGATCCCAATGCCCATAAATCGCGCGATGGTAGGCGGAAACCGCCTCTGGAATCCGCCCTTCTTTCGCCAGCACCCGGGCCAGCGCCAGATTCGCGCGACCGGAAGTGGAATCGCGGCTCAGTAATTCGTTGAGCGTTCCTTCCGCGTCCGCCAATTCGCCCGCCGCCAGTTGCGCTTCCCCTAAAGCCAGCCGGTAATCGGGATTTTCGCGCTCAATGGCGATGGCGGATTTAAAGTCCGCGACCGCTTCGACAGGATTCGCCGCGCGGCCAGCGGCGGCCAGGCGCTCCGCCTCCGCGCGATTTTCTGAGCGCTCCGTTCGCGCCAGAAACGTGTCTGCCGCCGACAGAGCGGCGATCGCCAGGAATACCAGCGCCAGAGTAACCAGCACGGATTTACCGTTAGCGGAAGATTCGCCGTTCGCCACATTACTTCCTTTGAGTTGAGCCCTCTTCACTAAGCGCCCGCCATAGCAAGGTTTTTATAACCGCCTGACGGCTGATATTGAGGCGAGCGGCCCTATGATCGAGCTCCCGCAGCAGGCCTTCCGTCAGGTCAACATTTACTCGACGAACCGGTCTCACCACCGTAAAGTTGTTCGTGAAATGTGCGGAAACGTCCTCCCCTCGCGTGGCCTTTTCGGCGATCTGCTCCGCACTCGGTATTCGCCTAGACGTTTTTCGCATAGCTTTGTTCCTCTTCTGTGGTGGCCTTCCAGGCTGTCCCCAAGTGGTAGTATTCGCCTTTCACGTCATGCCTTATCTCGAAAATCACGGAACACAACCGACCGCGGCTCCATCCGATGGCACGAAATTGCTCCGGGTAGTCACTTCGCTTATCGACGATATAGATCTGATCAAAAACTTCTTGCGCCTGATCCAGTCCAACGCCGTGTTTTTTCCTGGTGTCCTTACTTTTATTCCTGTCATAATCGAACCGCACAGGTATATAACCGTTATACCATCGGCTGCGGGGTCTACTTCGCGCTCGCCTTAGGATTCAACCACCCATCGTGATCCGCCGTCAGCCGGTCCGCCTCCGCCGGACCCCATGTACCCGGCTCATAAACGATGCTCGGAGTCGGATTGCTCAGCACCGGATCCACGATCCTCCACTGCGCTTCCACCGTTTCCTCGGTCGCGAATAAAGACTGGTCGCCTCTCAACGCATCACCCAAAAGCCGCTCATAGGGAGCCATATCGCTGCCGCTCTGGTGCGTCGCGACGAGCTCCACATCCTCGCCCTTCATCTGCTCGCCTGGCAGCTTCACGCGCATTCCCAAGGCGATCAGAACTTCCGGGCTCAGCCGCAGGCGCAGGTGGTCTCCTAAGCCGCTGACTTTTTCGCCGAAAGTTTCCGTGGGCGGCCTTTTGAAATCAACAATCACCTCCGTCACCGTCACCGGCAGGTTTTTGCCGGCTCGAATGTAGAACGGCACATCGGCCCAGCGCCAGGTATCGATATATAGGCGCAGGGCCGCGTAGGTTTCGACGTCCGAATCGCAGGCCACGCCCTTTTCCTTCTTGTATCCCTTGAACTGGCCGCGCACGATATCATTCGATGACAACGGCCGCACCGCCCTCAGCACTCGCGATTTTTCTTCCCGAATCGAGTCCGTCACCTGCATGCGCGGAGCGTCCATGGTCAGGCACGCCAGGACCTGCAGCAGGTGATTCTGCACCACGTCGCGAATGCAGCCCGCCTCTTCGTAAAATGCGCCGCGGCCGGCCACGCCGAAATTCTCCGCCATGGTGATCTGCATGGCGCGAATATAATTGCGGTTCCACACCGGCTCGAAAATAAAATTCGCGAAGCGCGTATACAGAATGTTCTGCACCGGCTCCTTGCCCAGAAAATGGTCGATGCGAAAAATGCCGGATTCCGGGAACGCGTTCTCCAGAATTCCGTTCAGCTCTTTCGCCGAGGCCAGATCGCGGCCAAATGGCTTTTCCACCACCACGCGCGCGTTCTTCGCGCACTCCGATTTCGCCAGGCCCTCCACCACCGTCTCAAAAAAAGCCGGAGGAATCGCCAGGTAATGCAGAGCCCTTTTCGCCCCGTCGAGCGTCGTCCGCAGATTCTCGAACGTCTTTGGATCGCGATAATCCCCGTCCACGTATTTCAAAAGCGGCAGCAGCTTCCCGTAGGATGCTTCGTTGAAGGACCCATGCGCTTTGAGGCTATCCTCGGCTCTCTGCCGGAATTGGTCCAATCCCCAGCCGGCCTTCGCCACTCCCACGATCGGGATATTCAGGCCGTGCTGTTCGACCAGCGCCAGCAGCGCGGGGAAAATTTGTTTGAAGGCCAGATCGCCGGTGGCCCCGAAAAACACCAGCGCGTCGGAGGACTGCTGCCCGTTCACGCTCACTTCGCTCTCGCGTAGGTCACGACGACCTTTCCCAATATCCGGTTTCCCGAAACAGGTCCCCAGATGCGCGAATCGAGACTGCCATCGCGATTGTCGCCGACCAGGTAGAATTCGTGCGCACCCAGGCTGACCGGCGCGTGATTGCGGATTTCCCCTTGGCCTGGAGTGAACGTAATCCAATGACCGTCCTCGTTATAAACGTCCGAGCCGATGTTGTTGACTGGCGCGACCCAATCGAAGTCCGTCCGGTTCAAGCGCTCCAGAGGTAAGACGCGGCCGTTGATAAGCACGCGATTATCCCGAAACTCGATGGTCTCGCCGGGCAGGCCCATGACTCTTTTAATGACGCGGAAAGCTTTTCCGGGCAGCACCAGTTGAACCATGTCGCCTCGCTTCGGCGAACTCACCATGTAGGAGGCTTTGTTCACCAGGAAGGAGTCGCCGATGTTAATGGACGGAGCCATGGAAGGCGTAGTCAATTTGAAGGCCCTCAAATAAGTGGGGAGAGTCGCCACGCCGAGCGCGAGTATCGCCAACATCCGCAAATGCCGTTTAAGCCAGGTCGTCATACCCACCATTTTAGCCGTTCGAACACGGTTAAGCGTGCGAAAATGTACGTTTGACGCGCGACAGAACGTACCTATTAGTCCTCGTCCTTATCTTAGGCGCGGGCCTGCTGCTCTACTCGCAGACCTTTGCTTTCGCTTGGGACGAAGGATTTCACCTGCTGGCGGCTCAATTGATCCTGCGCGGAATGCGCCCTTACCTGGACTTTTTCCACGCTCAGACGCCTCTTTATGCGTATTGGAACGCGTTTTGGATGCGTATTTTCGGCGATACATGGCGCACCGCGCACGTCGTGTCGGCGGTGTGCACCACCCTCTCTTTATGGCTGATCGGCTCCTACGTCTTCGATCGGTTCGACGGCGGCATTTGGAGAAAAAACTGGCGCGTGCCCATGACTCTTGGTGCGGTGCTGCTCACCGGCTTGAACTCCCAAATCGTTCAATTCGGAACCATTGGACAGGCTTATGGGCTGTGTTTGCTGGCCATCGTGGGCGCCTTCCGGTTTGCGGTGGCGAACGTGAAGCGGGACGATGCTCGTTTCGCCATGGGCGCCGGTTTCTGCGCGGGCGCCGCCGCCGCATCCTCCCTGCTGACCGCGCCCATGGGTCCCGTTCTACTTCTGTGGATGCTTCAAACCCCAGGAGCCAGACTCAAAAGAACGCTGGCTTTCCTGGTTGGCGCGCTGATTCCCTTCCTTCCTCTCCTACGATTATTCGCAAAATCTCCAAGGGTGGTGTTTTTCGGAGCCGTGAAATTCCATCTTTTCTACCGCACGGTGGATTGGTCGGAATCCGGAAAACAAAATATCGACGTCGCGACGGATTGGCTGGAATCTCCTCATGCCATGATTATGGGTCTGTTGGTTCTGTTGGGTTTGATTTTTATGACCCGCACGCGGATTCCCACAGCCCTCAGAGATGAGCTTCACTTATGCCTTTGGCTATCCGCGGCAGAAGGCGCCTATCTGCTGTATGTGCGTCCAACCTTTGATCGTTATTACCTGTTTATTGTTCCCTTTGTTGCGATTATCTCGACCATCGGTTTCTACTACGCCGGCACCCATATCGGGCGTCCTGAAAAGCCGCGGTGGGCCATGGCTCTTATGCTCGTGATTATGTCGTTAGGTCTCGCGAAAACCATCAATGGCGGCAAGGGCGATTATCGCTGGAAGGACTGGGAAAAACTCGCCGCCAAGGTCAATGAAGTCACGCGGCCGGGCGGTTTGATTTACGCGGATGAAGCGGTTTACTTCATCACTCGCCGTCAACCGCCCTCGGGAATGGAGTACGCTGACACCCATAAGCTTCATCTGTCGAAGAACCTGGAAGCGGAACTTCACATTTTTTCTAAAGACGATTTGACCGCGCGGGTGAAGGCCGGACTTTACGACACCGTGGCGACCTGCGAGGACGACGACAAGATGAATGACCAGAACCTGCCCTCGATCTACAAACAGAAGGTCACCATGGGCGACTGCGCGGTCTTCTGGGACAAGGATAAAACTATTCGATAACGCCGAGTTTTCTCAGAGTGTCCGCAGGTTCCGGCTCGTCGTAATGGGGGACGGGCGCGCGCTCATGGCCGTTCTCGATCAGGACCCCGTACGGAGGATCGCCGTACGGAAAGGTCTTTTTGAGCAGGGCGAGATCCAGAGAAGTCTTTGCCTTCAACCCGGTATCGGTTAGAAACGAAGCAGCCCACTGAGGTTGGTTGGTCGGGATGCCAATCACCGTGACGTCGTCCTTCCAGTGATATTTGGCCATGTGCCGTGCGGCCTCTTCGCAGTGGCCGCATTGGGGGTCGTAGAAAAACAGGAAAATGCGGCCCTTTTGCAGCGAGAAAGGCTTGCCGTCGACAGTGATCACGTCGGGAGCCTTGGTGCCGCTGAGCCGCGTGGTAGCAAAGCCGAAACTGGTGGCCGTTGCCGCCGCGACCACTGCGAAAATAATGGCGGCGTTGCGGAATCCAGAGGGCGGCCGCGACCACCAGCCGGCAATCAATGCCGCAAGCAGCATGGCCGCGTCGCCGGCGAAAAATCCGGGGCCGATGGTGCGCTTCACCCAGGGAAAACAACTGCATTCCTTGCCCAGCAGCGCGGAATAATTGACCCCGATATAGATCATGAACACCACCAACAGAAGCGCTGCCAGCGCGGAGCCCCAGCGGCGGAATTTCGGAATCAGGATCAACACGCCCGCCAGAGTCTCGGAAACGGCCAGCGCGAGTGTCGCGTACATACTGAGCTGGTAGGGGACGCGCAGATCCTCTACCATGCGGGCCCACGTGAACGGGTCGGTCATTTTCCAGATGCCCGCGGTGAGAAACAGGAGCGCTACGGCAAAAGCGGCGATGTGGCTGACAGTTGTTTTCCAGGCAGGCATCGGAACCGCAAACGGCATCGCCGTGGTGGTGGCCATATCCGATATTCTAGCGGATTATGGCCTATTCGGTCACAGTTCTGGACGTTGCGCCACGGTGGATCGCGGGAGCCTCTGCAATTGCGAAGCCGGGCGCGATATCGGCCGCGATGCTCGCAGCTCTTGGTAAAGCCTGGGGCTTCATCAAACCTTCAGGCCTGAAGACCGACGGGATGAACGTCGCGATCTATCAATGCCATGGAGATCAAGTGAGAATTATCGTGGGTCCGGGAGTGTATGAGAGTTTCGAAAGGAAAGGCGAAATCGGATGCGTGGCGACTCCGTCAGGCCGCGCGGCAATGACGATTCACATGGGTCCTTATGAGCTTCTTGGCCAGGCGCACGGTGCGGTCCGCGAATGGTGCGCTGCGAATGGACACGCGCTCGAGGGGACCAATTGGGAAATCTACGGGCACCATGAGGACGATCCCTCCCGTCGGCGGACGGACGTTTTCTACTTGCTGCGCTCGTAAATCAAGCGTCCGCTGCGGACCGTGTAGTGGACACGCGAGAAGGCGCCGATGTCGGCGGCGGGATCGCCATCAAGAACCACGAGATCCGCCATTTTCCCCGGTGTGATGGTTCCCTTTAACGCTGAAACGCCGAAACGCGCGGCCGGTGCGACGGTGAGCATGCGCAGCATATCGCGATAATTCAGACCCGATTCGGCGAGTGCTTTGAATTCGCCGTCCGTCGAATAATCGGTCATGTAGCCCACGTCGGTGCCGAACATAAAATCGCCACCCAGCGCGTGAAACTGGCGCACGATCGCATAAATAGGTTGGAGAAACGCGGGATCCGTGGTGACGGTGGTCGCGAACATCTTCAGAGTTGGAATCATCGCGCGATGGCGGTCGACGATCGATTTGATAAAGGCGGTGTCGATGCCTGCGGGAGAACTCGGCGCGTGTCCGAGCACGTCCACTCCGCTATCGAGGGCGACGGTAGTTCCGGCCAGGTTGGTAGGATGCGCAAAGGCGAGTTGGCCGTGCCGATGGGCGACGTCGACCGCGGCGGTGGCGATGTCGAGCGGCATGGGCAGCACGCTTTTCGGCGTGACGATCGAGCCGGTGAACAGCTTCAACACGTCGGCTCCCATGCGGATATTGCGCTCTTCAATCCTGGCGGACTCATCGGGCGTCTCCGGCTGCGGCATGATCCAGCGAACGTAAAACGGCAGGCCGGCAAGATAGTAAGGGATGCCGTGCGGAGGAAACAGGCCCATTCCGGCCGTGTAGATTGCGGGTCCTTTCAGATTCCCGGTTTCAATGCGCCGGCGAAGAGAGATGGTTTCGCGCAGATCGGAGGAAAGATCGACCACGGTAGTAAAGCCGCGGCTCGAGAGCATGTCGGAAAGCTGCGCGTCCAAAGTGGCCGCGGATTGGAAGGCGGAGAGCTTCCACTTCGACTCAATGAAATGTATATGCGAGTTCCAGAATCCGGCCGTGACGGTGCAGTTGGGGCACTCGACGATATTGGTGTCCTGAGGGATGGTGATATTCTGTCCCGCGGCCACGATGATGCCGGTACGCGCGAGAACAGTTCCGTGCTCGATAGGATCGGAATCCGGAGTAATGTAGATGCGCACATCGCGAATGGCCAGCGCTCCTTCTGGAAAAATGATTTTGGGATGCGGATCGTGAAGCGGCCACAGAAAGAGGAAGTAGAACGTGGCAACCAGCAGCAGAATGGGGATTTGCAGGATTAGAAAAAGCCGCACTCTTTCATCTTAGTGGGGCAGGTTCCCGACCTGCCCACGCTCGACCATGGCCACATGTCTGAATGTTCCACTAGTCCTGCCTTGACCGGATTCTCTTCGATATAACTCACGATCCGGTCGAACTGTTTCCCGTCTCGAACCCAGTGATCGAAAGATTCATCCTGCCAGAACGGCAATCCGGATCGCCCCAGGATGAGGTTAGCGCGCGTGGCGCTAGTCTTCTTAACCGCTCTGGTGACGTCTGATAATGACTTGTTCGGCTGAAGCAGGAGGTGCACATGATTTGACATCACGACCCAGGCGAAGAGCTCAAACCGCTTCCACTCATTGCTGGCTGTGAAGAAAGTATCGACGACGGCGGCGGCTACATTGGGATCCTTGAGGAACATTGGGCCCGAAATCGCGGTGTCCAGTTGACGATCCAAATGGACGAAGCGCTGGCCTTCGCTTATGCCAACGACTTCCCGGCCCTGCCTAAGTAGTGATCCATGGAGACGCCAGGTTACGAGGATTGGCATGCCCTCAGGTTGCCAATGTGGGAGTCTTCGTCGATAAAAGCTCATAACTAGAAGTGGTGTGTAACGCTCGAAATTCTCAAGAGGGCAGGTCGGCAACCTGCCCCACTGTACGCAAAAGTGCTGCGTGTCAGAATAGTTAGCTTATGGGTGAACCTGTCGTGCTGATCGCGAGTGGCGACCTGCGGGCTTCTGCGAATAAGAAATGCTGGCCGGCGCAGCAAAAAATGGAACAGGAAGTCATGGCCGCCGTCCGGGCAGAAGGTTCTGAAATCCGCCGCGGTCATGCCGATGGATTTATTGCGAGCCAAAAAGAAGGCATGGAAGTTTTTCGCTCGATTCATCCTGACGCGCCTCTGATTGTGGCGGAGGCGGTCTGGCAATACAGCCATCACGTGCTGCACGGTTTGTATACCCATCGCGGTCCAATTCTGACGGTCGCGAACTGGAGCGGAGAGTGGCCCGGCCTCGTCGGGATGCTGAATTTGAACGGCTCGCTCACCAAGGCCGGAGTGAAATATTCAACCTTGTGGAGCGTCGATTTTACCGACGAATTTTTCCGCGGTGGCTTGCGAAGATGGCTGAGCGGCGAAATGCTGGTGCACGACACTTCTCATGCGCGCCCCTTGTCCGCGTTCAAATTACCGCCGAACCCGGGGCGCGAAGTGGCGCGCGAGCTGCGCACGAAGAAGGCGATCATGGGCGTGTTCGACGAAGGCTGTATGGGTATGTACAACGCCATGATTCCCGATGAGCTGCTGCATCCGACCGGTGTCTTTAAGGAGCGGTTGAGCCAGTCGGCACTGTATGCCGCGATGGGCGAAGTATCGGACACCGAGGCAGGCGCGGTTTACGACTGGCTTCTGGCCAAGGGCATGAAATTCAAATTCGGACCCGATCCGGAGACGGATCTGACCGAAGCGCAGGTGATCGGACAATGTAAGATGTACATCGCCGCGCTGAGAATCGCGGACCGGTTTGGCTGCGATACAATCGGCATCCAGTATCAGCAGGGCTTGAAGGATCTGGCGCCCGCGTCGGATCTGGCGGAGGGTTTGCTGAACAATGTGGACCGCCCTCCGGTGCTGCTCGATGGCCGCGAACTTTATGCGGGCGAGGCTTTGCCGCATTTTAACGAAGTGGACGAATGCGCCGGGCTCGATGGCCTGGTTACCAATCGTGTGTGGAAGAAAATGGGTTTTGCGCCGGAAAATACTCTGCACGATCTGCGTTACGGAGAAAATTATGGCGACCAGTTTGTGTGGGTCTTCGAAATTTCGGGCGCGGTTCCACCCGCGCATTTTATCGACGGCTATGCGGGCGCGGTGAGTGAGCGTCAGCCGCCTATGTATTTTCGACTGGGTGGAGGCACGGTGAAAGGCATCAGCAAGCCGGGCGCGGTGGTGTGGTCGCGGATTTACGTGGACGGGAAATTGAAAGCCGATATCGGGCTCGCCGACGCGATCGAACTTCCTCCTGAGGAGACGGAGCGCCGGTGGCACATCACTACGCCGCAGTGGCCGATGATGCATGCGGTGACGCGAGGTGTCTCGCGCGATCAGATGATGGCGCGGCACAAGGCGAATCATATTCAGGTGGCTTACGCGCCGGATGAGGCGGGGGCCAAAAAAGCTCTGGCAGCCAAGGCGGCGGCCTTCGACGAACTAGGCATTGAGGTCGCAATTTGTGGAGTGACGGAGGAGGAATTATGCACGTAAGCCACGCGCTTCGAGTAGGCATGATCGGAACCGGCGCGATTTCGCACAAGCACGCTCAGGCGTATCGCAATATCGGCTATGAAATCGCCGCCGCGTGCGACGTGGCTCCGGGACGCGCCGAACAGTTTTGCGCCGAGTATGGAGGCGATCCGGTTCCAACGTGGCAGGACGTCTGCCGTCATCCGCGCGTCGATTTCGTGGACGTCTGCACGTTTCCCGATTTTCGGCTGGAGCCGGTTGAGCTTTGCGCTATTACGAAAAAACACGTCCAGGTGCAAAAACCCATCGCTACGAATCTGGACACGGCCAAGGCGATGATCGTGCGAGCGGAGCGAGGTGGAATTTTATTGAACGTGGTGAGCCAGCACCGCTTCGACGACTCCAGCCGGTTCTTGAAACGCGCGATTGGCGAAGGGCGACTGGGAAACATTCTTCAGGCAGACGCATACGTGAAATGGTTTCGCACGGCCGACTATTATTCGCGTCCGATCAAAGGGAGCTGGAAAGGCGAGGGCGGCGGCGCGCTGATCAACCAGGCCGTGCATCAGGTGGATCTGCTGTTGTGGCTGATCGGACGCGTCCACAGCGTGTACGGCGAATGGCAGCTTGGCGCATTGCACAAGATCGAAAGTGAAGACGTTGTTTCGTCGGTGCTGCGCTATGAAAACGGGGCGACCGGAGTGATCCAGGCGTCGACTGCGTTCTGGCCCGGATACACCGAACGGGTGGAAATTCACGGGACCAAGGGCACCGCGATTATTTCGGGCGATAAGCTCACCACGTGGGATGTCGAGGGAGAATCGGACGACCAGGCGCCGATTGAGCGTGACGTAAAATCCGGCGCGTCCGATCCGATGGCGATTTCGCTGTCTCCGTTCGAGCGTCAGTTTCTGGATTTCGGCGAAGCGATTCGGGAAGGCCGCAAGCCGCTGGTATCGGGCGAGGATGGCTATCGCGCGCTCGAAGTAGTCGAGGCGATTTACCGGTCGTGCCGCGAAGGCGCGAAGGTTGTGTTGAGTGCCTGATCCGCCTCGGCCAGCCAAGTGGATGAAAGTCCGCGTGCCGGCGTCGAGCGCCAACCTCGGACCGGGCTTCGATGCGCTGGGCCTGGCATTGGACATTTATCTGGACTGCCGGTTTCGACGAGCGGAACGGCTGATAATTCGATCGAGCGGACGCGATACCGAATTTATTTCGGCGGGCGAAGATAATCTGATCTGGCAGACGGCATTGAAAGTGGCGAGCGACGTAGGCTCGCAGCTGCCGGCGATCGAGCTCGAAATCGCGAACGATATTCCCATCGGCAAGGGACTTGGGTCGAGCGCGGCGGCGTTGACGGCGGGGGTGGTGATCGCAGCGGAGGTGCTGAATCTGGGATGGTCGCGCGCGAAGGTGTTGGACGAGGCCGCGCGCATCGAAGGGCATCCGGACAACGTCGCGGCCTGCGTGCTGGGGTCGATTGTCGCGAGCGCTCTCGATAGAGAAGGGATCGCGCGCGCAGTGCGTATGGAGATCGACTCGCACTACGGCGTCGCGATCGTGGTGCCGGATTTTTTGCTGCCAACCGCGGAGGCGCGCAGCGTGCTCCCCATGTCGTACACGCGCGCGGATGCGGTGTTCAACGTGCAGAGGAGCGCGCTGCTGATTGCCGCGCTCACCAGCGGATCCACCGGTGCGTTTCCGGAAGCCTTGGAGGATCGTCTGCATCAGCCGTATCGATTCGCGCTGGTGCCGGGTCTCGAAGAAGCGACGAGAATTCGCGCCCCAGGCTTGCTGGGATGCGCGCTGAGCGGCGCCGGCCCGTCGATTCTGGTATTTTACGAACGCGGTCACGAGAGCGTCTGCGAATTAGTGCGGGAAGTATTTTCGAGGCAGGGGCACGTGAGCGAGATCGTGTGGGCGCAAATTGACAAAATCGGATATGAATTGTTCCTGCTATGAACAGACTCGGTAAGGAAAAAAGTCCGTACCTTTTGCAGCACGCGAATAATCCTGTCGATTGGTATCCGTGGGGCGAGGAAGCGTTCGAAAAAGCGGCGCGGGAGAACAAGCCGATTTTTTTGTCGATCGGCTATTCGACCTGCCACTGGTGCCACGTCATGGAGCACGAGTCCTTCGAGGATGAGACCATCGCGCGGATTCTCAATCAATATTTTGTGCCGGTGAAAGTGGATCGCGAAGAGCGGCCGGATGTGGATCGGGTGTACATGCTGTTCGTGCAGGCTTCCACCGGCAGCGGCGGATGGCCGATGTCCGTATGGCTGACGCCGGAGCGGAAACCGTTTTTCGGCGGCACTTATTTTCCGCCGGACAATCGCTACGGAAGGCCGGGATTTCGGGCGATTTTGGAAAATCTGGCGCGCGCATGGACGGACGATCGGGCGCGCGTTGAGGAATCAGGCTCGAAGGTGATCGAGCAGTTGAAGGAGTACGCCGCCCAAGGCGAAGGGCGGAGCGAGGCGGGCCAAGGCGCCCTCGATTCGGCTTTTTACGGATTTCGAAGAATGTTCGATCCGCGCCTCGGGGGATTCGGCGGCGCCCCGAAATTTCCGCGGCCCAGCGTCCACAATTTCCTGCTCCGTTATTACGCGTCGACCAGGAATGAAGAAGCTCTGGAGATGGTGCTGCTCACGCTGCGGGAGATGGCCAAGGGCGGCATGAACGATCAGTTGGGCGGAGGATTTCATCGCTATTCGGTGGATGAGCGCTGGTTCGTGCCGCATTTCGAAAAGATGTTGTACGACCAGGCGCAGCTCGCGATCTCCTACCTCGAAGCATTTCAGATCACGCGCGACGGTCAGTACGCGGCAGCTGCGCGGGACATCTTTTCGTATGTACAGCGCGACCTGACGCACCGCGACGGAGGCTTTTTCTCGGCGGAGGACGCCGATAGCGCAGCCGATCCGGCCAAGCCGCGGGAAAAACGCGAGGGTGCTTTTTATGTCTGGACCAGCGCGGAGATTGAGGCCACGCTCGGTCCACCGGATTCCGATATTTTCCGCCACCGGTATGGCGTCGAGGTCGGAGGCAATGTGGAAGAAGATCCGCATGGGGAATTTCGAGGCCAAAACATTTTGTATCAGGCGCGTTCTATCGAGGAAACCGCGGCTAGACACGGTTCGAGCGTGGACGATGCCCGCGCCGTTTTGCGCAATGCCGGAGTCAAACTTCTGGATTTGCGGGCAAGGCGTCCGCGCCCTCATCTGGACGACAAGATATTAGCGGCCTGGAACGGACTGATGATTTCGGCATTCGCCAAAGGCGCGCAGGTTCTGGGCGAGGATCGCTACGCGGATGCGGCGCGGGGAGCGGCGAAGTTCCTGCGGGATCGTCTATGGGATCCCTCGCGTGCGATTCTGCGGAGGCGTTTCCGGGACGGTGAATCGGCCATCGACGGATTCCTCGACGATTACGCGTTTTCCATTCTCGCTTTTCTGGACCTTTATGAGGCCAGCTTCGAGCCGGCGGATTTCGAGTTCGCCGTGCGGCTGGCGGAACGCGCGCTCGAACTGTTCGAGGACCGTGAAAACGGCGGCTTTTTCTCCGCTTCCGCGGACGGAGAGAGTCTCGTTTTGCGGCTAAAAGACGATTACGACGGAGCCGAGCCTTCCGGCAATTCCATGATGACCCTCGCGCTGCTGCGCCTCGGGCGGATAACCGGGCGGGAGGATTTCAGGCGCGCGGCGGAACGAACCCTGGAGGCATTTTCCACGCGCATGGTCTCGGGCGGCGCGGGCGTGCCGCAGATGCTGGCCGCGCTCGAAATGTCCCGCAGCAAGCCGATGGAGATTGTGCTCGCGGGTCCCCAGGATAACTCGCTTCTGGCTGCGATCCGGCGCAGGTTTCTTCCAAACGCCGTGGTAGCGCGCGCCAGCGAGGCTGCTGTTCCGATGCCGCCGCTTGACGGCAGGCCGACCGTGTATGTGTGTTCCGATTTCGCGTGCAATCTGCCGGTGACCGGCGTGAATCAGCTGAATGAGTTGCTAGAATAACCGTATATGCAAACGCCAATTGAAAGACCTGGAGCAACAACTTTAAAAGGGAATCCTCTCACTGTCCTCGGTCCTGAACTGAAAGCCGGCCAAAAGGCGCCCGATTTTCAAGCGATTGATGACGGGCTGAAACCGGCGAACCTGGAAAGCACGGGTCACGGCGTGCGGATTTTCAGCGTCGTGCCCTCGCTCGATACGCCGGTGTGCGATGCGCAGACCAAGCGGTTCAACGAAGAAGCGTCGAAACTGCCGGAGCTGAGCATTTACACCTTCAGCATGGATCTCCCCTTTGCGCAGAAACGCTGGTGCGGCGCCTATGGAGTGGATCACGTGAAGATGATTTCGGATCACCGCACCGGCTCCTTCGGTGAGAATTACGGAACGCTGATTAAGGAACTGCATATCCACAGCCGGGCGATTTTTGTGCTGGATAAGGACGACACCCTGCGGCATGTCGAATATGTCAAAGAGGTGGGAACCCATCCGGATTATGAGGCAGCGCTCGCGGCGGCCAAGCAGCTGGTCGGTGGCACCGCGGCTTCAGCATAAAAACAAAAACGGCCAGTCACCGGAGTGGTGACTGGCCGTAAGAGTGTCGAAAGGAGGAAAAAGCTACTTCTTCGCGAAGCGGCGCCGGCCGATCATACCGAGGCCCGCGAGGCCCAGACCCATGATCGCGACGGTGCCCGGCTCGGGAGCCGCGGAAAAGGGCGCGTTGCCCGTGATTCCGAAGATGGCGTCATTGTAGTCGCCGAGGGCATCAACCGAATTCGGCGTGCCGAGCGCCCAGGGTGAGTCTGAGAATCCGAGGGCCCACTCTCCGTCCGCGAGTTCAAAGAACGCGAAGTGATTCCACCCCAAACCGCCGAGATAGCCGCTGCCAGACGGGATATTGGTGCTGTAGTTCCCGGCGCCGGTCGTATAAGTCACTGAATTGTCGCAAACGCCGGCAGTAGAGTGATAGCAAACCGTGGCATAGAATCCATACACTGTGGTGGCGTTGAAGTAAGTGGAGGAGAGGTTCGCAAACGCCGTCGGCGTCATCGTATCCGCGATCGGACCGCCGACCTGGTAGGTCTGAATGCTGCCACCACCGGGAACGATGTAAGTTCCGAAAGTAGTGCCCATCGGCGCGGTACCCGTATCTTGACTGCTGTCCGCGAACAGAAGCGATATTGCCATAGCAGTCTGGGAGCTCAAGAAATTGAACTCCAACGCCGGAACAACGCTGTCCGTTCCCGGAAGACCAGCGACGGCTCCCGGAGCGACGGTGCTGACAGGATCGCCATTGCCGGCTGCGGAAGCATAATACGATCCGTTAATGTTGCCACCTGATACATCTGCCGGTACAGGGCTGGTGCCGGTCGCGAGACCGGACAGAACATCTCCTACGTTTGCAAGGTGGGGGACAATGATGGAACCACCGGTGTCAGCCGACGGATTGTTCCAAAACGGCACCTGTGTGTTCGTCACATTCACGGGCCCTCCCGTGTAAGGCGTCATCGTGGCCTGGAACGAGGCCGTAGCTGGAACCGGAACGAGCACACCCGTGCTCGTGGAGCCGACATTAATCGTATCGGCAAAGATACTCCCGCTCAGCGCGACCAGCGCCGCTGATAACAGCAAAAGTTTTTTCATAGTTTTCACTCCCCCGACTCTTCTTCGCTAGAATTAATTCCAGTACCAGTCATGCCTAAACTACCGGCGAATAACCGAAACTTAATTAAGTTTAGCACAGAAATACTGCGGTGAAAAGTCCTTTCGTACTCCTTTTTTTACCTGCTCCAAATGGTACTAAAGGGCTACGGACACAATATATAGTGGTGTAAGGCCCTAGAGAGCGGACGGAGTCTGGATGCTCAACATTCTGCTGGTACCGGTGGTACCCGTTACTCTTTAAGTAGCAGGAAATAGGTAACTTCTTACCTTGACGCGAAGCTGGTCGTCGGAACGCTTCACTGGGCAATACCCACGTTTTCGCAGGTTCGGATTGAAAAGATTGACGTCGTGCCCGCCGCGACCGATGTTCCTGCATTTATCCGCCGACGGCGGGAGGTTTATACCGCGGCAACCGCCCGTTCGCTTCCAAACCACTCGCCTCGCTCTTGTATTCTGAATGCATGCCCGGACGGTCTAAGGAAGCGAAGCGGACGATCCGCCACACCCACCCTGCCGCCCGGCCGCCCGGCCAAAACACGGATCCCGAGGCGCGGCCGTGGATTCGTGAATTCCTGGCTTCCGCCGCTCGTTTCCTGGGCCGCCATGCCCTGACTCTTGGTATGGGCGTCGTTTGCCTGGTCATTTGCTTCTGGATGATCACCGAAGGCACCGGCGAGTTGTTGGTTCATCAAGGATTCGATACCTTCTACGACTCCCAGGCGAATAGTATGATGCATGGCCACTGGGACGTCTCCGCCGACGCCATTTCGGGCGAAGCTTTCGTGGTTCATGGCAAATATTACGGTTACTTTGGTTTTACGCCCGCCCTCCCTCGGATTCTTCTGAACCTGTTCTTTTCTTCTGAATACGGCCGTTGGAGCCGCCTGCTCATGCTGCTGTGGATCGCTTCGGTGATCTCGGTTATCGTGGCGTTCATGGACGAGTTCGGAGTCCGTTCCAGCCCGTTTCTGCTCGCCATCCTGATCTTAGGGTCAACCTTATTGTTCTTGTGCTCGCATGCCGTGGTCTACCATGAGGCGATCATGACGGGCGCCGCCCTGGCGTTATGGGCCTACCTGTTTTTCTGCCGCTACTGGCGGCAACCCCGATTCGGATGGTTGGCTTCGTTTTGCGTGCTTTCGTTTCTTGCATTCTTCTCGCGCCTCACGGTTGGGGCCGGGCCGCAGATTGCCTTGTCTTTCCTATGCGTCGCTCTGTTGATTCGAGGCTTTGCTCACCTCCGCCGCGCGGGGGCGCTCCTCGACTGGTTGAAATTCCCCTCCCCGGCGGACGCGATCAAACATGGAATGTTCGCCGCCCTGTGGCTCGGAATCACCATCGTGACGTACGTGTCGGTAAACCATGCTAAGTTCGGCACGTGGCTAAACCCTGCTCCGTACCAATTTCATATCCAGTACGACGCCGCCCGATTGTCGCGAATGGGGGGAAGCATCAATCACCTTTCGATGATTCCAATTACTCTCGGCGCATACTTTGGCCCCGGCCGGATGCAATTCGAGAGCAGCTTCCCGTGGTTCAATTTAACGAAGGGCCCGCCTGTAAGCGCCGGGAAGATAGATCTAATAGACGAGCATTCTTCCATCCCTGCCGCGATGCCGGCACTGGCGATCCTCTCGGTCCTGGGCCTCTTCTTCGCGGTCAAGCGCAGCCATTTGCGAAGAGCGCTGCCCGTCGCGGCGGCGGCGTTCGCGGCGGGATGCCTCATCCTCATTAATGGCTTTGTTGCCTATCGATACGTTCACGACTACTATCCATTTCTTGTCGTTTGCTCGATTTTAGGCGCGGGAGCCGCGCACTCGATCTCCAGCAAATCCGTCCGTCTGACTGCGACAGTTCTCATCGCTCTCGCGGGAATCTGGTCGATCGCCGCAAGTTTCGCGATGACGCTGCGATGGCAGAGGGAAGATTTCTGGCCTCAGCCGGCGCCACAAGCCGCTTATTTCCGAATGCGCCGATTTGTGGAGTCGGTCATTCCCACCGGATCCACTCCGGAATATGTTCGCAATGGAGACGTCATCACCGTGACCGACCCTCCCGCCACTTACCGGTACGATGGCCGGAGATGGAATTTCGTCTCCGGCGTCCCCCTCCACCAGTTCCGCCTGCTGGTCAAATTTCCGGCGGCCCAGGCCAGCCAGCGAATGGCGTTATGGTGCGCCGGTCATCTCGATGCCAGCGATGCGGTTTCGGTCGTCTACGCAAGCCCCACGCGAATCTCCTTCTGCTCCGATCATTGGCACCACGGTGGCACATGCGGACCCACGATGGAGATTCAGCCTGGTCGTGAATATCATCTCCAGATCGATGCGGACCGCTTGAATTCGGAGTTCACCGTCACCTTGGACGGCCAGAAAGTGCTCTGGGACCTGGCGTGGCTCCATCCCTGGGGCGCCCGGGACGTGCTGCTCGGCAAGAGCGTGATTCCTTCCACCGACGGGGCCGATTTCACCGGCGAAATCCGCTTGGACAAGGATTCCAAATGAGTCACCCAGATGTGGTGAGATAATTTTTACAACACATGGATTCTTTGACGATCCTCATTCCCGCGTTTAACGACTGGGAGGCGCTGAGCCTGCTTCTTCCCCAGATCGACCGGTCACTCGCGGGGGAGGACCGCCGCGCGTCCATTCTGATCGTCGACGATGCCGCTACCGATCCTATGCCGCGCAGTTTCCCCGGCTGCGATTTCACTGCGTTCGATTCCATCGATATTCTGCACCTTCGCTGCAACCTCGGCCATCAGCGCGCGATTGCTCTCGGCTTGTATCACGTCCACGAATTCACCTCCGCCGATGTGGTGCTGGTCATGGATGGAGACGGAGAGGATCGCCCGCAGGATATTCCCGCTCTTCTCGACGAGTACGAACGTCAGGGCGGCCGCAAGGTGATTTTCGCGGCCCGGACGCGGCGCATGGAGAGCCTCGCGTTCCAGTCGTTCTACCGTGCGTATCAGGTAGTGCATCGCGCGCTCACCGGAGTTGAGGTTCGCGTCGGAAATTTCAGCGTGATGGGGCGCCCCACTCTCGCGCGGCTGATGGCGTCGCCCGATTTGTGGAATCACTACTCGGCATCGGTGTATCGCGCCGGATTACCGAAGGCTTTGCTGCCTTTGGCGCGTGGGCCGCGTCTCAGCGGTCACTCCAAAATGAATTTCGTCAGCCTGCTGATGCATGGTCTTTCCGCCATCTGTGTCCATAGCGAACAGGTCAGCGCTCGCCTGGTCACCGCCGCGGCATTCTTCTCCGTCATCGCTTTGTGCAGCCCTCTGCTCGGAAAAGTGATCCCCGGATGGAATGGTTACATCACCGGATGGATCATTGGACTGGCTCTGCAACTGCTGGCCTTCGCGATGCTCTTCGCGTTCCTGATCGCGGGCCGCCGGAGTTCGCCGGGTTTCATCGCGCAGCGCGACGCGCCCTACTACATCCTCGGGAAAACCCGCCTCGAAGCTCTCGCCCAGCGGCAGGCTCACTGACTGGCGCGCGGCGCGAAAACCTCGATCTTCTCATTGGCGCTGATGGCGACCGCATCGCCCACGCTCACGAATTTGTTCGTCGCCAGCAACTGCGTCATCAACTCGCGAGTCTGGCCATTGATAAAGTTATAGGACCTGGACCGCTCCAGCCACTGCAATGTCTTTTCATCCGGCAGCAATAAATAGACCGGATCCTCCGCATTCATCAGGCTCACGACATTCCTCAATCGCTCCTCGTTAGAGTCGCCGGGCACTCTCATTTTCCAGAACAGTTCGTCGGAAGCGGTGAAGGTGAGTTCCTCTGGAAAGTGATACGTCAACCCTGCTGGCACGCGCAGGGCCTTGCCGAAAATCGGAACCGCGCCGTATTCGTAGATAAGGATATTGGTGATGGTGAACGAATTGCAATCCCCGAGCTCGGGCTCTATGAATTCAATCCTACGGAACCCCTTGGACCGCGCGTCTTGAGTCGCGCGGTCGATCAAGGCACGCACCCCTTGCATGCTCGTCGTGTTGAGGCCGCTCAGGGGCGGCTGCGTCAGGCAAAAAATGGCTCCGCCCGCCAGCACCAGCCCCACCGCGATCCGAGCCCATAAAAATCGAGCCGCTGGCTGGACATCCTCGAAAGGAACGCACGCGAACAGGAGGAAACCGAAAACCGCGGGCATCGATACAAACGGATTTAACCCCGCGCCGCGATACGCCAGGAAGAAAGGAACGATCGCCGCCAGCCAGATCGGCTTCCAGTCCGGCCGCACCAGCTTTCGGATACACAGGACATTGATTGCCACCGCCGCCAAGGCGCACCAGATGAGCACGTCGCCGACATGGGATTGCGCCAGCTTGAAATGCATGGAACTCTCGCTCCACGGCAGATGACGATTGGCATCGGGGTTCCACGTTACATAGTAAAAATAGAGAAACTTGAAGTTGTACACCAGGAATACTGCCGCCGAAATCACCACCGGCAACAACATCCACAGGCTGTTTAGGAGCATCGCTTTTCGCTTGCCCGATGCGGTCACGAGACGCACCAGGAATAACGGTCCGATCATCAGCACCAGATAAATAGGGGCAGTGGCGCGCGCCAGACACGCGAGCATGGCTGAAATGCCGGCCAGAAGCCACGGAAGGCGCGATTCCGTCTCATAGGTGCCCAGGTACCACACCGCTGTCAACGACGTGAAAATGTACAGCGAAAGGTCCATGCGAAAATCCTGTAGCCCGCCGTTCCAGTCGTAAATGCGCGCGAAGGAGACGAACGGCAGGGCCAGCAGGATCGCCAGCCATCGATCCATCTTCCGGTAGTGCGCGAAATACCAGTAGAGAGAAAGCCCCAGCGCGATCAGCCACACATCCTGGAGCCAAACTCCCATCGACCGGCTCGGCTTCACGAACTTTGCAATCAGAGTGGCTTCCAGAAAAGGCAGAGCCACATTGCCGGAAAGACTGTGCCGGATGCCGGTTGCGAAGCCCAGTCTTCGCGTTTCATAGGTGATGATCGCGAGCTGCTTGGTGTAGGAGGACGAATCGAAAAATGGCACGTGCTGCTTATAAAAGTCGGCGTTCTGCCTGGTGGCGTAGAATCCCTGGGCCATCATGAGCGCGGCAAGAATCAGCAGCGCGACAAGATGCCGGCGCAAAAGGAGCATGAGAGAACTCAGGCTAACAAGATATCGCCGCTGAAGTCCATTAGGAACCCGTGGCGCAGGCGGTTTCGCCTGCGATTGGAGGGGACCAGGCGAACCGAATCGGTCGCATCCCCGCGCCACACGCGGTGCGCATCGCAAAAAGGTCATCCATCTTCCGTACAATGGTATGTTCTTTATATGCGCGGCCCATAGTACGCGGCTGCGATACGATCCATGGCTCCCAACATATTGCGGCTCGCATTTACGATCGAATTCCTGGTGGCTCTGGTGGCCATTTTCGAAACCTGGAGCATGGTGGGCGGGCAGGGCCATCTGGACCTGATGCCGTGGTACGCCAAGCTCGGTTTTGCGTTGGGATTGTCGCTGGTGGTGGTGATGGGAACCATGTCCGCAATGGCCCACGATCGGGCATGGAATGCCAAAACGGTCGCGTGCCTGGTACTGGGGCTACTGCTGGCCGCGGGCATGGGCAGCACCACTTACTACTATCATTTGCATGAGAACGACGATCAGCCGGCGGGCGCGGATGACGATTCGCTCACTCTCCTTTATAATGTTCAACCGGAGCAGTTGCGATGAGCGAGACGAAATTCGCAGCCTGGACGGTGGCCGAAAGCCCGATCACGATCGAGTATTCACTGATCGTGATTGAGGAGATCCGGCATGCCGTCGCCGAAGGATTCCAGAGGCTCTCCCGCGGCGGTATCGAGGTGGGAGGGATCCTGTACGGGGCGCGCGACGGGCGGACGGTGCGGATCCTGGCGATGCGGCTGATTGCCTGTGAGCACGCGCGCGGGCCGGCGTTCCTTTTATCCGATAAAGATCGCATGGTCCTGAATCAGCAACTCACCGCCGACGCCGAGGATCCGCACCTCGAGGGCTTGATTGCGGTGGGTTGGTTTCTCTCCCATACGCGGAGCGAGATCACGCTTAGCGATTCGGATTTGGAGTTGTATTCAATCTTCTTCCCCGCGCCCTGGCAGGTGACCATGGTGGTGCGGCCGGGACGGGCGGGAGCCATGCGCGCTGGATTTTTCGTGCGCGAGGCCGACGGCACGGTAAAGAGCGAGAGCAGTTACCTGGAGTTCAATTTTCCGGACCGGCTGGCGGGCGTGCTGGATCGGGCGCCATCATCGCGGCCGGAACGAGTTCCGGGTGAGCGGCGGCTGAATGTGATGCCGCGGTCGGAAGCATTTCAAAGCTCAGTGGGCGCGGTGGCGGCGGCCCGCCGCGAGGCTGCGCCGGCGAGAGAAGTGGCTCCGCCAACTTTCGGCCAGCCCGTGTATCTGCCCTCGCCTCCTCCGCGAAAGAAGTGGCCGTGGCTGCTGGGTTGGGCGGTCTTAGTGATTCTGGCGGCGCTGTTCGGGCTGCGCTATTGGATGCTAAGGCCCGCGCAGGAGCCGATTTCGCTCGGTGTGGTGGAACACGACGGACAACTGCGCATCGAGTGGAATCATGCGGCGAGGCCGGTGACGGCGGCGGTGCACGGCACGCTCGTGATCAACGACGGCAGCAACACCCAAACTTTCGCGCTTTCCCCCCGCGAGCTTACCACCGGTAACTATATGTATGAGCGCAAGACGGGCGACGTCGAGGTGCGCATGTCGGTAGAGGATTCGGAGGGCACCAAGGTGCAGGAGGCGTCGCGTTTCCTCGGTCCGGCGCCGGTCAAAATCGATGCCAACGCGGTAAGCGACTTACAGAAGCAGCGCGACGACCTGCAAGCGGAGGTGGACCGGCTCGAGCGGCGGAACCGCGATCAGGAAGAGAAAATCCAGCAGCTCCAGCGCACCGTGCAGATCATGCAGACCCGGCAGGGCGCTAAGTAACCCCTCGTTGAATCATTAATTTTCAGCCATAGTTCACGACATTGCAGGCGACAAGGGGTTCTTTATGGCGACGGGTGTACGAGGAGAGATCTTATGAGACTGGTTTCAGCAGCAGTTGTACTAGGATTGGCCGCGAGTTTTGCGCAGGCCGGCGTGATGGTATCGATCACGGTGGCGCCGCCCATTCTGCCGGTTTATGTGCAGCCGGTGTGTCCCGAGGTCGGGTTGCTGTGGACCCCCGGATATTGGGCTTATGGCGACGCGGGATATTTCTGGGTTCCGGGAGTGTGGATGCGTCCGCCCAGCGTCGGATTGCTGTGGACGCCGGGATACTGGGGTTGGCGCAGTGGTGTTTACGCCTGGAACGCGGGCTATTGGGGTCCGCATGTGGGTTTCTACGGCGGCGTGAATTACGGCTTTGGATATGGCGGTGTCGGATTCGTCGGGGGACGCTGGGAAGGCGGCCGTTTCGCCTACAACTCGGCGGTCATGAATGTGGGCGCGGGATTCCATTCTTATCGCGAGAACGTGGCGATGAATAATGTTCACACCAGCTTCAACGGAGGAGCGGGCGGTATTCGCGCGACGCCCAGCGCGTCGGAGCGGAGCGCGATGAGCGAGCATCACGTGGGTCCGACGGCGGCGCAGAATTCTCATCATGAAATGGCGAGCCGGGATCGAGGAAACCTGGCATCGCTAAATCATGGGCGTCCGGCGAATACGGCGATGAGCCGTCCGCGTGCAGCGGGAGCGAGTGCGAATCATGCGGGAGCGAGTGGAGCGAATCACGGAGCTCCGAGAGCGGCGGAGCGCAGCGCGCCCAGTGGGAATCATAACGCGGGCGGCGCGCCGAGTCATAACGCGGGTGCGAGCCGAGCTCCTTCCGGCGGAGGAAATAAAGGAGGCGGTCATCCGGCCGGGAAGAAATAAATAGAGCGAGCGGTGACTCGCTCCTACATCCCCAGGCTGACGCCTGGGGTGATAACCCCGTCCCGTGAGGGCGGGGACTCGCTATCTGGATTTCACGGCTTGGCGAGCGGAGCCAGCATCTTATTGCGTTGTTCTGATTCCGGGTCCTGACCGTCCGCCGGCCGGTAGCAGACCTTGGACACGCGAGCCGGTTTATAGAGGATGCCGTCTTCGAACATGGTGGTCTTGGTGAAGCAGAATTCTTCGCCGCCGCGATCGATGGTTTCCTGGACGTCGAATTCCTGGGTGAAACGGTCGCTGGTCTGATACGAGATCTGCGAGGTGGTTTCGAACACCCGCTCCAGCTTAGGGCCGAGGTTGAAGACCAGGAAATTCGTGCCCCAGGTTTCCGCGCCGCCGAAATCGGATTCGATGATCATTTGATCAACGGTCCACATGCGGACGGTCTTTAGCGAGAAGTGATGCATGGTGTCGAGCAGGTATCGATCGCGAACTTCCCATTTACCGTCGACATTCGCGAGGTGGACCAGGAGTCCGAGCGAAGGGCAGGCCATGGACGGGACCGCGTCCTCGAATTTATATTGCAGGACGGCCAGCAGGCCGGTGCTGTTGGGCCAGGGGAAAATCTGGAAGCGGATGAGACGTGTGGAGGACGGCGTGCCCGTTATCAATTGAGACGCCGCCTGCTTTTCGGCTTCGTTCATGGCTTTGCCGGTCACGCGATAGACGGTTTCCTGGGCGAGCGCGTCGGGGGAATCGAGCTCGGCCGCCTTGGGCTGCCGGGGCCAGGAGTCGTCGATGTGCTTGCCTTCGAGCAGGGATATCTGCATGCCGGGGAAGATGGCTCGGAGCGTGGACAGGCGGATAGATTCGTCGGCTACGGGTGCGGTGTCGGCGAGGGCGATCGCGGTGAACAGGAGTGCGATAGAGTGCTTCACTCGGATTACTTAAATATACATCGACACTGACCGCTCCCGATGGTCGCGGCTCTGTTGTGGGGCGGCCGATTTTGGCGGCAGCCTGCGTTCACGCAGGCTTTTAGCTGTTATCACGGAATGCGTCTTAGCGGTTGTATTTGGGGGTTACGCCGCGGAGGTGGCGCCATACTTCGTCTAGTGACTCGATTGTTTCGGGATCGAGGGGGCCTTCTTCGGCGGCGCGCACGTTTTGATCCAGGTGGTCCAGTTTCGACGCGCCCAGGATCACGCATTCGATGGGCGTATGGTTCAGCAGCCAGCAGAGCGCTACGCTGACCATGGACCGGCCGGCTTTTTCGGCGATTTTGCGAACGGTCTCTACCGCGTTGAAGTCGTCTTCGTGCCAGTAGCGGTCCAGATACATTTTGTTTTTGTCGAAGCGCGAGCCTTGGATCGGCTCCTCAACCTTGTGTTTGCCGGTCAGCAGGCCGCCTGCGAGCGGGTTGTAAACCACGTTCGCGATCGAAAAAGCCTTGGACATGGGCAGGAATTCCTGCTCGATTCCGCGGGCTAAAAGATTGTACATGGGCTGCGAAACGCTTACAGGTTGATACTCTTTATCGGCGCAGATCCACTGCATTTCGACCACTTGCCAGGCGGCGTAGTTCGATTGCGCGACGTGGCGGATCTTGCCTTCCTTGACCAGCTCGTTCATAGCATCAAGGGACTCTTCGATGGGCGTAGAGTAGTCCGGGAGATGCATGTAATAGAGGTCGAGATAGTCGGTGTCCAGACGGGTGAGGCTTTCGTCGATGGCGCGGCGGATGGCGGCGCGGGATAGTCCCTTCTGGTCCGGCGCGTCGCCCACTTTATTCGACACTTTGCTGGCCAGCACGACCTGGTGACGGCGGCCTTTGAGGGCGCGGCCGAGAATGGTTTCCGACGCTCCTCCGGTGTAGACGTTGGCGGTGTCGAAAAAATTGATATCCGCGTCGAGGCAGCGTTCCACCATTTGGATGGCGGTTGGCTCGTCGGTTTGGCCGCCGAAGGTCATGGTGCCGAAGCACAGGCGGGAGACTTTCAGGCCGGTTTTGGAGAGGGTGATGTGGTCCACACAGCCAGAATATCGCAGACACGAAAGGACAGGTCGGGGACCTGTCCTACTCACACTTGTCCCATACGGATTTTGCCGCACGGCCGGGTTCGCAAGGCCCGGCCGCACGACCTACCCGAAAAACCGTCTTTTACAACGATTCGAACGGGCGGGGCGCCCCAAAATCCCGATTTACCAGACGAGCCCTACAGAACCGCGCGGAATTGGAGGGTCGCGAACCAGCCGTCTATCGGGAGACCCACTGGCTTCTTGACCGTATGTTAGGGGTCGTTCGTTCTGCCTGCGTAGAATTAAGTACGCAAATGCTTGAATGCCCGGCAAATAGAGTTTCGGGTGCGCCGGTTACCGCTGACGAAGACCGCGCTTCATCCCGGCTTGCGGCATCAACAGCTGTTCCGCTTGATTTTCCGCCAGCATCAGGCTGATATGAGCGGTAGAGCCATTCACGTTGAATTGCGCGGAGGACGCGATGGACGTTACGTTGGCCGGGGCGTTCGCGTTGCCGGCGATCATCCCGACAAAGAACTTCAGCACGTCGACCAGGGCCTGCGCGTTTTGCGGAGAAGCCGTCACGGCGTCGGCCGAGAGAGTCACGCCCGAGGAGCTGAACTGCACCCCGCCGCTCGCCTGCACGATCGATTGGAGCAGAGGGCTCTGGGCCACCGGGCCGAGATTGCCGGCCTGCTTGCTGCTCATGAAATCGGAAAGCGGAGTGGTGGTGGCGAACCAGGCGCTGTTGGAGGAGCTGACGGCGACGGCGGTTTGCGCCAGCGTTCCCGAAAATGTCGCGCCCGAAAGCTTGCGGTCGACCGCGCTCTTTACCGATGTCACGTCGCCGAT
Organism: Bryobacterales bacterium; assembly: GCA_963698105.1. Lineage (GTDB taxonomy): Bacteria > Acidobacteriota > Terriglobia > Bryobacterales > Bryobacteraceae > Palsa-187. Next base: position 442,141 of record CAVOPN010000007.1, on the reverse strand, counting down.
GGCGACGGTCGAGCCGTCTAAGAACGTCAGCGCGACGCTATCGCCTGTATGCGAGATCAGACTGAATCCGCGGTAGTTCGTAACGCTGCCGCCTTGCTCGGTCGCGGCTCCGATGATCATCGCGGGCTGGAAGACTCCGCGGCCGAGGAGCAATCCCGAATGCGTCGTCGAAGATGCCGTCGACGGCGTCGCCGCGACGATTTCGAGCAGGTCTTTTCGCGGATCGAACCCAGTGGCGGAGATAAATTGCAGGAATCCCGCATCGTTCGATTGCATCTGGGACAGAATATACTGCCCGAACGGGGAGTTAATGCTCCGGGCAACATCCATGCCCGAGACCACGCTCGCGTCCGGCATCACCAGATTCAACAGGGCCGGCGAGACGGCGGCGGTGGCCGTACCAGCAAGAATCGTCAGGGAAAAAACCATCGAGTACATTTTATTCATCGGGAACCTACTCCATTCTACGAGTAAAGACGCGGGAGGTTCCCGGATATTACATCGCGAAGTGTTCTAAACTAGTGTTAACTGTTTTGCTGAAACCACAGCTATCGCCATCCGGTTCGCTTCCCGAGGTACACGGCACCGTCTTTACCGAACGGTCGACCGTGCTGCGCCGGATGCTGGCGTTCGGAGGACCGGCTTACCTAGTGAGCGTCGGATATATGGACCCGGGCAACTGGGCGACCGACCTCGAAGGCGGGGCGCGGTTCGGATACGCATTGTTGTGGGTGCTGGTGCTGTCGAACCTGATGGCGATTCTGCTGCAAACTTTGGCGGCGCGGCTGGGAATCGTCGCGGGGCGGGATTTAGCGCAAGCCTGCCGCGAAGCGTATCCCAAAGCGATTTGCGACGCGCTATGGGTGCTGTGCGAAATCGCGATCGCGGCGTGCGACTTGGCGGAGGTGTTGGGTGCGGCCATCGGGCTGCACCTGTTGTTCGGGATACCGCTGGTGATCGGTGTGTCCTTAACGGCGCTCGACACGGTGCTGGTGTTGTGGTTCTCGCGCTACGGGATCCGGCTGATCGAGGCGCTGATCCTGCTGCTGATCGCGGTGATGACGGCGTGTTTCGGAGTGGAGCTGGCATTTGCGAAGCCGGTGTGGGGCGAAATGGTCTCGGGGCTGGTGCCGCGGCTGAATGGGCAGAGCTTGTATATCGCCATCGGTATCCTGGGAGCGACGGTGATGCCGCATAATCTGTACCTCCATTCGGCGCTGGTGCAGACCCGGCGGATCGGACGCACGATCGCCGAGAAGCGCGAGGCCTGCCGGTACAATCTGGCCGATTCGGTGATCGCGCTGAACGGGGCGCTGATCGTGAACGCGGCGATCCTGATTATGGCGGCCGCGGTGTTTTTCAAGCGGCACGTGATCGTGACTGAAATCGAGCAGGCGCACGAATTGCTGACTCCTTTGCTGGGGACCGCGCTTGCGAGCGGACTGTTCGCGATCGCGCTGCTCGCGAGCGGACAATCGTCGACATTGACGGGAACGTTCGCGGGGCAGATCGTGATGGAGGGATTTCTCAATCTGCGCCTGCGGCCGTGGCTGCGGCGGATGATCACACGCTTCCTGGCGATTATCCCGGCGGTGATTACGGTTTATTTCTGGGGTCCGCACGGCACTCTGCAGTTGATCATCTTGAGCCAGGTGATCCTCAGCATGCAGCTTCCGTTCGCGGTCATTCCTCTGATTCGTTTTACGAGCGACAAGGGACGCATGGGCGAATTCGCGAATCGCATGTGGGTGAAGGCGCTCGCGTGGAGCGTGGCTGTGGTGATTCTGGGGCTAAACTTCTGGTATGCGGGCGGGGTGTTGATCCCCTGGATGCGCGAGGCGCTGTGGCACGGACTGCTCGCGGGGCCGGCGATTGCCGCGATTCTCGGTCTGCTGGGCTGGATCACGTTCGCGGGAGAAAAAATGAGCGCGCGCGACAGCAAGAGCGAAGGAATCAGGGTGGCCGCGGATCTGCCGGCTCCGGTGTATCGCAGAATTCTGGTGCCGCTCGATCATTCGTCGCGGGATCGCGCGGCGATTGCGCATTCGGCGGCCTTGGCGCGGGTGCACGGGTCCATTATGTATTTACTGCATGTGGAGGAGGGGGCGACCAGCGCTCTATTCGGGTCCCAGGCTTCGGACGCGGAGATTCACGAAGGCGAGGATTATTTCCGGGGCATCATGGAGGCTCTGGCGGGCGAAGGGATTCAAGCGGAGCTGACGGTGGCGCACGGACGCAATCCGAAAGACGAGATTGTGCGGGCGGCGCGCGAGATTCATCCGGATCTGATCGTGATGGGGGCGCACGGGCATCGGGGGTTGAAGGATTTGATTTTCGGGAATACGATTAATGGGGTTCGGCATGAGGCGAAGGCGCCGGTGCTGGTGGTGGGGGAGTGAGCCAACATCGGAAAACGACCGCTCCCGGTGGTCGCGGCTCCGTAATGTCGACACGAATGTCGACGCGGCACGCCTGGAGGCGCGCGCTACAAGCCGCGTGCTAACGAACCCCCTCACGGTAGTGCGGGGAGCCGATAACAAAATCGTTGGTGGCACAGGTGACGGAAATGAAACAGGTCCTGTAAGGGTCTAAAGCACCGAGGGGGACTATGCGCTGGACACCGGGTGGAGAAAGTGAAGATATTGAGGATCGCCGCGATGAGGGTGGGGGCGGCGGAGGGATGGGATTCGGGGGGATCCATCTGGGGATCGGCGGGACGGTGATCGTCTTTATCCTAAGCGTGATTTTCAGGACAAACCTGTTTTCCTTGTTTTCCGGTGGACCGGCCGCGGCGCCGGTGACGCAATCCGCGCCGGATACTGCACGCGATGCCAGCGAAAATACCGAGGTCCAGTTTGTTTCCTTCGTGCTCGACGACGTGCAGAAAACCTGGACAAAGCTGCTGCCGGATTATCGCCATGCGAAGCTGGTCTTGTTTCGCGATTCGACGCCTTCGGCTTGCGGACAGGCGCGGTCGGCGACGGGGCCGTTCTATTGTCCGGACGATGAAAAGGTCTATCTCGACCTCGGCTTTTTCGATGAGTTGAAGAGCCGCTTTGGGGCGCCGGGGCAGTTTGCGCAGGCTTACGTGATCGCGCATGAGCTGGGGCATCACGTGCAGAAAATTTTGGGAATCGAACAACAGGCGCGCAGGCTCGAACAGGGTCCCAATGCCAACGCGATTTCCGTAAAGATCGAATTACAGGCGGATTGCTTCGCCGGAGTTTGGGCGAAGCGCACCGATCAGACAGACATGATCGAACAGGGCGACATCCAGGCGGCTTTGAACGCTGCCGCGGCGGTGGGGGACGACCGGCTTCAGAAGATGGCCACCGGCCATATCAGCCCGGAGACGTTCACTCACGGTACGTCAGCGCAGCGGATGGCATGGTTCGAGAAGGGATTGGACGGCGGCAAAGTCTCGTCGTGCGATACGTTCCAGGCGCAATAACGCTTAGGGAGTCGCGCTGGGGATCCTCTTGTCCAGGCCTTGCACGCCCTTCCAAGGGGCAACTTCCTGAGGCGTGGGCAGCCCGGAGACGTTGAAATCTCCGCCGATGGCTTGTATTAAGGATACGCACGCGACCATCCGCCGGGTGAGGAGTTGAACGGCGGTTTCCTCATTTTGCAGCGCGATCGCTTGCGCCGTGATCACTTGAAGATAGTTGGTGATGCCGCCCTGGTATTGATTGGTGGCTAGTTCGAGCGATCGTTCGGCAGCGGTCACGGCCGCCGACTGTTCCTTGGCTTCCTGCTCGAGGACGCGCAGGGTGGACAGATTATCCTCGACATTCTGGAAGGCGGTGAGAACGCTCTCCCGATAGACGGCAACAGAGGCATCGTAGGATGCCTGCACTTGTTCGAGAGTGCCCTGGCGTTTTCCGAAATCGAGCAAAGTGTAGGAGACGGTGGGTCCTAAAGACCAGAAGCGGCTGGGCCAGCTAAACAGGTTGACGATACTGGTTCCGGTAAGTCCACCGGCGGCTCCGATGGTGATGTCGGGGTAAAAAGCGGACTGCGCCACGCCGATCTGCGCGTTCGCGGAGGCCACGCGCCGTTCATTGGCGGCGATGTCGGGCCGCCTCTCAAGGAGTTGGGACGGCACGCCTACGGGGATCGGCGGAGGCGGCGTGCTCATTACTTTAAAAGGGATGCTGAGCGCTGAAGGAGGCTTGCCGACAATGATCGCGATAGCGTGCTCATATTGATTCCTCTGCACCATCGTATCGGTGGATTGCGCGCGGGTCTGCTCCAGCTGAGTGCGCGCCTGCACCACGTCGATCTGCGAGGCGACGCCCTGGTTGTAGCGATTCACGGTCAGATCCAGGGCTTTCTGATAGGCGGTGACGGTATCGTTCAGAAGTTGCTTCTGCGCGTCGAGTCCGTGGAGCTGGAAATAATCGAGCGCCAGCTCGGACTGGAGGCTGAGGCGCATGGTTTCGAGATCGCCCGCGGTGGCTTGCGCCGTTTCAATGTTCGATTCGATGGTTCGGCGAATGCGGCCCCAGATATCGGCGTCCCAACTGGCATCGAAAGGAATCTGAGCGGTAGCAAAAGCGCTGGGCTTGAATCCAGTGCTGGCGGCCGAAGAGTTTCCAGAGCTTTGGATGCCGGTCACCACGGGAGCGGTGGTGAGGGTCGGGAAAAGTCCCGCGCGAGCGACTCTGACCGCCGCCCGGGCGCCGCGATAATTGGCCTCGTCCTGCGCGATGTTCTGGTTATTGACGTCGATCTGTTCTTCGAGGGCGTTCAAATCCGGATCGCCAAAAATCTCCCACCATTTTCCGCGCGCCACGGTGTCCCGAGGCTCGCCGGTTTTCCATCCCGTCATTTCCTTATACGAATCGGGAACGGGTTCCTTGAATCCCGGAGACGCGGGAGAGGAGGGCCGGACGTATTTCGGCCCCACCATGCAGGAAGTCGATAACAGCGTCAGAACGGCGGCTGCGAACCATTTCATTGCGAACTCTCTCGATAAATCCACGGCTGAATGTATTCCGGACAATTAGTCAAATGGACGTCCTCTCGCGTCTGTGCGGCTAGAAACTGTAAACTCGGACGGTCTAACAAGGTTACCTCGCTCAGGTCGATCACCACACGTTTGTGAGACCGGCGGGCGCGGTCGATCGCACGGCGCAGTTCTCCCAGGGCAGTGCCGTTGCATTTTCCCGCGAGCGTCAGCGTCGTATCTCCATCCGTTTCGAATTTGATATCGATTTTTAGCATGAATTCTGCCTCCAAATCAAACTTGGGCGGGAGCGGGTGAAGTGCCGCGCGCGCGATTCTTCCAGCGGTGCCACCGCAACTGCATCCGGTCGAGATAAAGATAAACTACGGGCGTCGTATAGAGCGTGAGCAATTGACTGAATAACAATCCTCCGACAATGGCGATTCCTAAAGGCCGCCGCATTTCGCTGCCCACGCCGGTACCGAGCGCGAGCGGCATCCCTCCAAGCAGTGCGGCCATGGTCGTCATGGTGATGGGGCGGAAGCGTAGCAGGCAGGCCTGGTAGATCGCCTCTTCGGGCGATTTTGCGTCTCTGCGCTCCGCGCCGATCGCGAAATCGATCATCATGATGGCGTTTTTCTTCACGATGCCGATTAGCAGGATGATACCGATGAGCGAGATCACGTTCAGCTCATTGCCGGTAGCGCGCAGTGCCAGCAGCGCGCCCACGCCCGCGGAGGGAAGAGTCGAAAGGATCGTGATGGGATGAATCAGGCTTTCATACAGCACTCCAAGAACGATATAAACCGTCAGCAGCGCCGCCATGATCAAAATCGGCTCATTCGAGAGCGACTCCTGATAGGCCTGCGCGGTGCCCTGAAAACTGCCTTTGACGTTGGCCGGCAGTCCGATGTCGCGTTCCGCCTTCTCGATGGCCGGAACCGCGTCGCCCAGCGCCAGACCCACGGGAATATTGAAGGAGAGTGTCACCGAAGGGAATTGGCCCTGGTGGTTGATCGACAGAGGGGTAGTCTCGCTCACGTAGTGCGTGACGGCAGAGAGCGGGACCTGCTGGCCGTTGGGTCCCTCGACGTAAATGTAGCGCAGCCCGTCCGGATTCTGCCAGAACTGGCGATCCACTTCGAGCACCACGTGATACTGGTTCAACTGCGTATACATGGTCGAGACTTGCCTCTGTCCGAAGGCGTCGTATAACGTGTCGTCGATATTCTTCTGCGTAATTCCGAAACGCGCGGCCGTCTGGCGATCGACAACCAGGCTGGATTCGAGTCCTTTATCCTGCTGGTCGGTATTGACGTCGGCGATCTCGGTGAGCGTTTTCAGTTTGTGGTAAACCTGGGGGGCCCATTCGTTCAAATCATGGACGTTGTCGCTTTGCAGGGTGTACTGATATTGCGCGCTGCTGGAACGTCCGCCGATGCGCAGATCCTGGGTCGACTGCAAAAATAGGCTGATGCCGGGGATTTTCGCGAGATTGGGGCGCAGCCGTGCGATTACCTGATCGGCGCTGAGCTTGCGCTCTTCAAGAGGCTTGAGGACGATGAACATGCGCGCTGCATTGGTGCCTCCGCCGCCCCAACCTCCGGCGCCGGTCGACGCGTTGAGTGTCTGGACAGCCGGGTCCGCCATCACCACCTTAAGAACTTGCATCATCCGGTCTTTCATGGCCTGGAACGAGGTGGCCTGATCGGCCTGCATGGATCCGCTTAAACGCCCCGTGTCCTGCTGCGGGAAAAATCCCTTCGGAATCGCGATGTACAGATGGACGGTGAGTGCGAGTGTCGACAGCATCACCACCAAGGTCAAGGGCTGATGCCGCAGCACCCAGCTCAGAGATCGATCGTAACCCCTATGTACGGCGTTGAAGCCGTTCTCGCTGAGGTTATAGAGCCAGCCGTGCTTTCGCTCCGACTCATGAGAGCGAAGCAGCCGCGCGCACATCATCGGTGTAGTGGTGAGCGAGATCACCAGCGAAATAATAATGGCCATCGAAAGGGTCACGGCGAACTCGCGGAACAGGCGCCCGACGATGCCGCCCATCATCAGAATCGGAAGGAAAACCGCGATCAGCGAGACGCTGATGGAGAGCACCGTGAAACCGATTTCCGCCGCGCCCTTGAGCGCCGCTTGCATCGGTTCCATGCCCTGTTCCAGATAGCGGGTGATGTTTTCGATGACCACGATCGCGTCGTCGACCACGAATCCGGTGGCGATGGTGAGCGCCATGAGAGACAAGTTGTCGACGGAATATCCGAACAGGTAGAGGCCCCCGAATGTTCCGACCAGCGAGATCGGGACGGCGACGCTGGGAATCAAAGTGGTGCGCACGCTGCGCAGAAACAGGAACACCACCATGATGACCAGGATGATAGAGATGCCCATCGATAGCTCGACGTCTTTCACGGACCCGCGAATGGTGGTGGTGCGGTCCAGAATGACCTTCATGTGCATGGCCGCGGGTATCTCGGCTTGGAGTTGCGGCATCGCCGCCAGTACGCGATCGACGGTCTGGATAATATTGGCGCCCGGCTGCCGGAAGATGACCAGCATCATCGCCTGATGCGTGTCGACATATCCGATGTTGCGAATATCCTCCACCGAATCGGTGACATTCGCGACGTCTGAAAGCTTGACGGCGGCGCCGTTCTTATAAGTAACTACCAGCGGCTCATATTGGGCGGCGAGACGAAGCTGATCAGTGGTGCTGATCGACCAGACGCGATTGATATCGTGAAAATCGCCCTTGGGACGATTCGCATTCGCGGTGCCGAGCATGGTTCGGATATCTTCGAGGCCGAGCCCGAATTTATTCAGCAGCGTGGGATTCACGTCCACGCGAACCCCCGGCAGCGCGCCCCCGCCGACGCTGACCTGCCCGACGCCTTTCATCTGCGCCAGTTTTTGTTGGAGGATGGACGCCGCGACGTCGTAAATCCTGCCCGGAGGCATCGTCTCCGAGGTAAGGCCGATCATCAGAATCGGTGAATCCGCGGGATTAATTTTTCGCCAGTTCGGATTCTGCGGCAGGTTGGCAGGCAATTGGCCGCGCGCCGCATTGATCGCCGCTTGCACGTCGCGAGCCGAGGCGTCGATATTGCGGCTCAAATCGAACTGCATGGTGATCGCGCAGCTGCCGAGCGAGCTCGACGAGGTCATCTCATTCAGACCCGCGATGCGTCCGAACTGCCGTTCGAGAGGCGTCGCCACCGAGGATGCCATCGTCTCCGGACTCGCCCCCGGCAGCGAGGCGTTTACCATCAGTGTGGGAAATTCGACTTCCGGCAGCGGCGCGACCGGCAAATAGAAGTACGCGATGCCGCCCGCGAGTCCCAGCGCGAGGGTCAGCAGCGTGGTCGCGACGGGACGATGAATGAACGGTTGGGAAATGTTCATGCTAGCTCCGGTGTTGGGCCAGTGTGGCTGGGCGCCGCGCTTACTCCAGCGCCGCTGCGTCCAGTGACGCGCCGCGCCGCGCGATCGAAGAACAGATAAATAACCGGCGTCGTGTAGAGGGTTAAAAGCTGGCTGAAGATCAACCCTCCGACGATCGCGATGCCCAGAGGACGCCGCAGCTCCGCTCCGGTGCCGGTGCCGAGCGCGAGCGGCACGCCGCCCAGCATCGCCGCGAGCGTGGTCATGATAATCGGACGGAAGCGCAGCAGGCAGGCCTGATAGATCGCTTCGAGCGGCTCCTTGCCTTCCTTGCGCTCCGCTTCGAGAGCGAAATCGATCATCATGATCGCATTCTTCTCGACGATGCCGATTAAAAGGATGATGCCGATAAGCGCGATCACGCTGAAATCTTCGTGGCACAGCATCAATGCCAGCAGCGCGCCGACCCCGGCGGAAGGCAGCGTCGAAAGAATGGTCAGCGGATGGATGTAGCTTTCATACAGCACGCCGAGGACGATGTACACGGTCACCAGGGCCGCCAGAATCAGGATCCACTCGTTTGCGAGCGAAGCTTGAAACGCAGCCGCAGTTCCCTGGAATGTCGCCTGAATACTGGCCGGCAGTTCCAGTTCTTTTTTCGCTTCGTTGATGGCGTCGACCGCGTTTCCGATCGATGCGCCCGGAGCCAGATTGAAGGATAACGTCACCACCGGGAACTGTCCCTGATGGTTGACAACCAGGGGAGTCGTGCCCGGTTCGAAATGCGTGAACGCGCTTAGAGGCACCTGTCCGCCGGAAGTCGAAACCACCGCCGCGGTCGACGCCGATCCGCCCGCGGTGGACGCGCTCTGCGCTGCGCCGGTCTGGCTGGAACTGGGCGGAACCACGCTATTCTGCGTGGTGCGGATATAGATGTTTCGCAGCTCCTGCGGATCCTGTTGCAGGTCCGGCTTAATTTCGAGCACCACGCGATACTGATTCAACTGCGTGAACATGATCGACACCTGCCTCTGTCCGAAGGCGTCGTAAAGAGTGTTATCGACCATCGCCGGAGTGATGCCGAAGCGAGAGGCGGTGCTGCGATCGATCACCAGCATGGCTTGCAGGCCTCCATTCTGCTGATCGCTCGCGACGTCGCGCAGCATCGGCAGGGTCTGCATCTTCGAAATGAATTTCGGCACCCAGACGGCCAGTTCTTTCGCGTCCGGATCTTCCAGGCTGTATTGATACTGCGTGCGGCTCACCCGATCCTCCACCGTCAGATCCTGCACCGGCTGCATGTACAGAGTGATGCCTTCGACCGAGGCCAGCTCGGGCTGCAGGCGGCGGATGATGTCGCTCGCGGAGATACGCCGCTCCTCGATGGGCTTCAAGTTGATCTGGATGCGTCCGCTGTTAATCGTGGTGTTGGTGCCATCGACGCCGATGAAGGAAGAGAGACTGTCGACGGCGGGATCTTTCAAAATGATCCTCGCGAGTTCCTGCTGCGCCTTCGACATGGCCGGGAACGATACGGTCTGCGCGGCCTCGGAAACACCGAGAATCACGCCGGTATCCTGCACCGGGAAAAATCCTTTGGGGATTAAAATGAATAGGATCACGGTTCCAGCCAGCGTCCCGGCCGCTACCATCAGAGTGAAGAACTGGTGCCGCAGAATCACTTGCAAAGTGCGTCCATAAAACGCGATGATGGCGACGAAGGCGCGCTCGGAGATTCGATAGAAGGCGCCTTGCTCCGATTCCGGCTTGTGCTTCAAGAGGCGCGCGCACATCATCGGCGTCAGCGAAAGCGAAACCGCCGCGGAGATCAAAATCGTCACGCTCAGCGTGATGGCGAATTCGCGGAACAGGCGACCCACGATATCGCCCATGAACAACAAAGGAATCAGCACCGCGATCAGCGACACGGTCAGTGAAAGAATGGTGAAGCCGATCTGCTCCGCGCCCTTGAGCGCGGCCTGCATGGGAGGCTCACCCTCCTCGATGTAGCGCGCGATATTCTCGATCATCACGATCGCGTCGTCCACCACGAAGCCGGTCGAAATGGTCAGCGCCATCAGAGTGAGATTGTTGAGGCTGTACCCCAGCAGGTACATCGCGCCGAAGGTTCCCACCAGCGACAGCGGCACCGCCACGCTGGGAATAATCGTCGCCGCCAGCGTCCTCAGGAACAGGAAGATCACCATGACGACCAGCGCGATGGTCAGCATCAGCTCGAACTGCACGTCGGCGACCGATGCTCGGATGGTGGTCGTCCGGTCCGTGAGAATCGTGGTCTCAATTGCGCTCGGCAGCGACGCGCGCAAGGTCGGCAGCAGCCTTTTCACGCGATCCACCACGTCGATAATATTCGCGCCCGGCTGCCTCTGAATATTGACGATCACCGCCGGAGTCTCGTTCATCCATGCCGCGAGCTTCACATTCTCCGCGTCGTCCACCACGTCGGCGACATCGGAAAGCGTCACCGGGGCTCCATTGCGATACGCGATCACCAGCGTCTTATAATCCGCGCTGGTCAGAATCTGATCGTTCGCGCCGATGGTGTACGCATTGTGCGGGCCGTCGAAGCTGCCCTTGGCTTGGTTCACGTTGGCCGCGACCAGGGCTGCGCGCAGATCTTCGAGGTTCAATTTATAAGACGAAAGCGCCATCGGATTCGCTTGAATCCGAATCGAAGGCTTCTGGCCGCCCGAAATACTGACCAGTCCCACGCCCGGCAGCTGCGAAATTTTCTGTGCCAGGCGAGTGTCGGCGTAATCCTCCACTTTCGAGAGCGCCATGGTCTTCGAAGTCAGCCCCAGCGTCAGAATCGGCGTATCCGCTGGGTTCGTTTTGCTGTAAATCGGAGGATTCGGCAGATCCACCGGCAGGAAACTCGAAGCCGCGTTGATCGCCGCCTGCACCTGTTGCTCCGCCACGTCGATATTCAATTCGAGCGCGAATTGCAGCGTGATCACCGAACTGCCTGACGACGAAGTGGACGTCATCTGGTTCAATCCCGGCACCTGCCCGAATTGCCTTTCGAGCGGAGCCGTCACCGACGACGCCATCACATCCGGACTGCTGCCCGGATAAAACGTAATCACCTGGATGGTGGGGTAATCCACCTGGGGCAGCGCCGAAACCGGCAGTTGCTTGTAAGCGACCCCGCCTACCAGCAGCAATCCAGCCATCAGTAAGGCCGTGGCCACCGGCCGCAGAATAAACGGGCGGGACGGACTCATCGGGAATGCCTCATTCGCTAACCGCGCGTCACCCGGGCTCCGGTCATGCGCACCGAAACCTTCGTTCCTTGTTGCAGCTTGTCGACGCCGTCGATCACTACGATCTCGCCGGGCTCGAGGCCGCTGTCGACCGCCGCCTCGTCGCCTTCCGTCAGGGTGCTGACGATGGGGCGAACCTCGGCCGTATTGTCCGGCTTCACTACGTAAACGAACGTCGATTGCGCGCTGTGCTGAATCGCCGCCGTAGGGATGATCACTGCGTTGCGCCGGGTATCGAGCAGCATCCGCGCGTTCACGAACTGATTCGGGAACAGCGCATTATCCTCATTCGCGAACTCGCCCTTGAAACGCACCGTACCCGTCGATTGGTCGATCTGATTGTCGATAGTCAGCAGTTTGCCCTGCGCCAGCTTCTTCTTCAGATCGCGATCGTAGGCGTCGATGCGCAGTGTCTCGGTCTGCATCTTTTTGCGCACCGCAGGCAGGCTGTCCTCGGCGATATTGAAAATCACCGCGATCGGCTGCAATTGCGTGATCACCACCAGCCCGTTGGTATCGGTGGCGTGAATAATGTTGCCCTGATCGACCAGGCGCAGCCCAATCCGGCCGGTCAGAGGCGACGCAATCTTGCAATAAGCCAGTTGCAGCTTCGCATTGTCGATCGCCGCCTGATCGCTCTTAATGGTCGCCTGATACTGCGCGACGGTGGCCAACTGCGTATCCAGTTGCTGCTTCGGAATCGCCTCCTGCTTGAACAGGACTTTATACCGCTCCTGATCCACCAGCGCGTTCTCGAGCAAAGCCTGATCGCGGGCCTTCTGTCCCTCCGCCTGTTCGAGCATCACCTGAAAGGGCCGCGGATCGATCTCGACGAGAAGATCGCCTTCCTTGACCGTTTGCCCTTCGGTGAAGGCGATCTTGACGATCTGTCCGTCGACGCGTGAGCGAACGGTTACGGTGTTAAACGCCGTAACGCTGCCAAGCCCCGGCAGGTACACCGGCATATCGCCCTTGCGCGAAGTCGTCGCCACCACCGGCACGGTGCGACCGCCGCCTTTGTCGGCGCCTTTCGCGCCCGCCCCCTGCCCTTCGGCCGTACGCGGATACCATCGGTAAGCCGCGCCGCCCGCCAGACACAGCACCAGCAGCCAAACCCACCAGTAGCTTTTCGTTGGAGCGCGAGCAGGCGCAATAACAGGAGGAGGAGGCGTCGCCACCGCGACGTGCTGCCGTGGATTCTCTGGATTCATACTGGAGACGGAATTATTAAATAGTATCGCGGATCAACGAAGCGCGCAGCGACTGTCAGGAGGCAAAAAGTTGATATGCCGAAAGGCATAGAAGAAGTAGCCCAGTAGCCAGTAGCCAGACTAACATCAAGCCGCGGAGCTTCGCAAAGCCTGTGAGAATGCTTCTATCATGCGACTGCACTCTTCCACGAGGTGCTCGGTCGCGGCTAGATCCGCAAGACCCAAGTCGGATGCAAGAATCAGATAATAAAGGCTTTCTTCCAGCGACCCTTGAGCAATATTCAGAAAGCGGAGCTTATCCGCAACGCCTCGTTGACAAACCCCTCAGCAATATTAGCCGCAATAGAAACGGCTCACCGCCGCAGCTGACTGGTCAATCCAAATCGCTCATCCCGCGGAAATCTTTCCGTCTCCCGGTAAACACAGAGGACGAACTGGTGAGCCTTCTGCCAAATCAACAAATACCGAAAAGTGCGAGCCCGAGCCACAATTAATAGTGGCGTAAACCCACAACTCCTCTCAATCTGGCTACTGGCTACTTCCTCTGAGCGTCAGCTCAGATGCAGAATCCCCCGCTCCATCGCAATCGTAACCGCATGCGTCCGGTCCGACGCGCCCAACTTAGCCAGAATATTCTGGATATGCATCTTCACCGTTCCACTCGCCGTACCCAGCTTCGTGGCGATCTCTTTATTCGCCATGCCCTTCGCCACGCAGCCCAGTACTTCCACTTCCCGGGGCGTCAGCGCCACCTGCGGAAAATATTCGCTGAGCCGCTCCGCCACTTCCTGCGGCATCAGCCGTTTGCCGGAGTGCACCGTCCGAATGGCGCGCACCACCTCGGTGTGGACCATCTCTTTTAAAATGTACCCGCGCACGCCCGCTTCCAGCGCCCGGTAGATATCCTGATCGCCGTCATAGCTGGTCAGCGCGATAATCTTAGCGTCCGGAGCTTCTTGCCGGATCATGCGCGTCGCCGCCGTGCCGTCGATCTCCGGCATCCGCAGGTCCATCAACACCACATCGGGTTTGAATTCCTTGAACAGGCTCACCGCCTCACGGCCGTTATTGGCTTCTCCCACCAGCTCCATGTCCGCTTCGTTCGCCAGGATCGATGCGATGCCTTTGCGCACCAGCGGATGATCGTCCACGCACAGCACGCGAATGGTTCCGGTGCTGTCTGTGTCATTCAGCTTATTTTCAGATTCAGTCAACATGTGTGTGTACTCCGACTGGGTGCTTGGGTGCCGATACCTTTGCCGGAAGCAGCACGGAAACCATGGTTCCGCGCCCAGGCTCGCTTGCGACATCCAGCTCCGCGCCGATTTGCGCCGCGCGTTCTCTCATACCGATAAGACCGTAATGCCCCGGCCGCACGTTACCATTTTCGCGAGAAAAGCCCGCCCCATCGTCTTTTACCGAAATCCGCAAGCCTTCCGGCGTATGCTCCAGCACGACCTCAATCACTTCCGCGTCCGCGTGTTTTACGGAGTTATTCACTGCTTCAGACGCGATGCGGAGCAAATTGTACTGCACCTCCGGCGACATATCGTTGGGCTGCTTGTCGAGCTTCAGTTTCAGCTTGACCCCCTTGGCCTCGGTAATTTGCCGGGCGGCCCGCGCGATGGCCGGCGCCAATCCGGAATCCGGGCCCTGCGCGCTGCTGCGCAATCCCGCCACGGACCGGCGAGTCTCGCGTAAACAGGTGCCCGCATCCCGCACGATATCCTCGAGCGTCGCGCGTTCTTCAGGCGACCTCAAACGCCCCGCCAGCGCCTGCATCTCCATCGTGATCCCGCTCAACCCCTGAATCAGCGTGTCGTGCAGCTCTCTCGCAATGCGGCTCCGCTCCGTAAGAATCAGGTTAAATTGGTCGCGCAGCCGCGTCTTCAGTTGCCGCACCCGCAGCCGGTAAATGGTCGCACCGGCCAGCGCCAGCGCCGCGGCGCATACAGGCCAGAACCACGCCCGCTGATAAAAATGGGGCGCCAGCGAAAAGGAAGTGGACGCGCCCTCATTGCACACCCCGTCCGCATTGCATCCGATCAGGCGGAAGCGATACTGCCCCGGCGGCAGATTGGTATAGGAAGCCTCGCGCCGTGTGCCCGCGGAAATCCATTTCTTGTCGAAGGGCTCCAGAATATACCGGAACGTGATCCGGGTCGGCTGCAGGAACGTCAGGCCACTGTAAGTAAACTCCAGGTTTTTTAACCCCGGAGCAATCCCCGCGATCTGCGCCGGTTCCACTCGTTCGCCGTTCACCGTGATCCCTTCGATCACCACCGGAGGCGGAGGAATCTTCAGCGTCAGGTGATTCGGATCGAAAACATACAGCCCTCGAATCGTCGAAAACCACACCCGTCCGTCTTTCATCCGCGCCGACCCCGGCTGCACGCCGGAACGGCACTCGATGGTTCTCTGCGCATCCGTCGGACTAAACGGACTGCTTACGATTTTCTTTCGCGTTCCCGCGGCGAACTCCAGCAGCTCCGTCCGGTTCACCGAAAAGACCCCTTTGCTGCACGCCATCCACAGGCGGTCCGAATTGTCCCGCACGATGCTGTAAATCTCGTTGTCGAACATCCCGTCGCGAATCAAAAAGGTGGTGACTTTCCCATGATCCAGCAGCCGCAGGCCACCGCTCTCGGTTCCGATCCACAGCAACCCCTCCGGGTCGCTATAGAGCGCGTCCACTTCGCGAATCGGCGCTCCCTTCTGCAACACCTCGTGAGCTTCGCCATTCTGGTATGCGTACAAGCCGTTATGTTCCGTAGCCAGATAGATATTTCCCTCGCGATCTTCATCGATCGCGGCAATTTCCCCCCTCAATTCGCTAGGAATATTTTTCGGGGTCGAGAACGCTCCGCCAGTAAGCATCGCCGGGCCCTTTTCGGTGCCCGCCCAAAGCGTCCCCGTGTGATCGATAAACAACGCCCGGACATTGGCCGACGGCAGCCCCTGCGCGGTGGAATAACTGCCGTCGATCTTCCCGTTCCTCAGCCGGCTGATTCCGGATGTGGTGCCCGCCCATAACTCCCCGCCCGCACCCGCCGCCAGCGCGTAAATTGTGTTCGACGCCAGCCCCTGCTTGCTGGTCGTCACCTGAAATCTCTTCCCGTCGAATCGAGCCAGTCCCGCGCCCAGCGTACCCACCCAGATATTGCCCGCGCGGTCCTGCAATATAGGTCCCGTGTCGTTGCTCGGAAGCCCTTCGTTCACCGTGTACGGCAGCGCCCGCCCGCTGATGAACTGATTCAATCCGTTTTTCGTGCCCACCCACAGGCTGCCTTCCACATCTTCGAACAGCGAATAAACCGTGCTCTGCGAAAGCCCCTCCTGCGGGCGGTAGCTGTCGATTTCTCCGTTGCGCAGGCGGCTGAATCCGTTGCGCGTGCCGATCCATAGATCGCCTTCGCGGCTGGCCGCAAGGCACAGAATCCGGCTATCCGCCAACCCGTCCTTCGAGGTCAAAAACGTGGTCCCGCTCTTGCCGATCCCGATCAGTCCCGCGGTCGTCCCCGCCCACAATGTATCGCCCGAACACTCCAAGGCCCGAATGGACGCATCCGCAGGCAGTTTCGCAATCGCGCGCGCGACAAACCTGGACCCGTCAAAGGAGCTCAGGCTGGCCCCGTCGCCCGCCGCCCATATGGTTCCATCGCCCGCCTCGCACGCCGTCCGCGTCGTGTTCACGGCCGGAAACACCGTCAACTTGCCGGAGCTGATCCGCGTCAATCCCGCATCCGTGCAGGCCCAGACGTCCCCGTTTTTCGCCAGCGCCAGGCAGTTGACGTTTCCCGACCCATACCGGGTGGTGGATTCGCCTTCTATCCGGAAAATGCCGGACTCGGCCGTGGCGATCCATAGCGCGTGATGGGAATCTTCGAGCGCGCTCCGCACCCAGGCATTAGCAGGACCCGCCGGCTCGAATCGAACCCCGTCGAACCGGATCAGTCCGGTCTGCGAGCCCAGCCACAAATATCCGTCATGCGTTTGCAGGATGGAATAAATGGTTCCCTGCGGCAGACCCTGTTGTGTCTGCCAGATGCGATGCGCGTATTGCGTCAGCGTCCGGTTCGGATCCAGGCCGAAGACCGGCATTGCGGCGAGAACCAAAATGCCAAACCGCAGATTCATGCTGTATTTTGATTATAGGTCCGACAGAGCCGCGACCATCGGAAGCGGTCCAATCCGATGGCGCACTAAAACAGCAACCCAAATCCCACGGTAGCCGCCGTCTGCTGCAAAAATCCACTCTGCATATATAACCCGAAGGGCTTGGAAAAATACTGGAACTGGCGAATATCCGCGCGAATGCCCCAGTCCTTTCCCCACTTCGAACCCACTTTGACCTTCACTCCGGCCCCGTAATTCACCTGAAACTCATTGGACCCGCCGCCCGACGCCGCAGACGACCCCGGAGGCACGAAGTTCGTGAAACCCAGTCCGCCCATCACAAACGGACGCACCCTGGAATCGCGCTTGATCAAGTGCCACAACACATCCCCCGATACCGTGTGCATCGCCATTCCCTCTGAGCTCTGATACGGTGAAACATTATAATTCAGCGAGGAACGGCTATAAAAATAACTCAATTCATAGCCCAGGTGATCGCGCGTGTCCAGATCGAAAAGAAATCCAAAGCGGAATCCATTCCCGAGTGAATAATCGTTCGACGTTCCCAGCACCGGGTCCGGGGAGCCAATCCCATTATTCTCGAGAAGCGATTCTCCGGCGCTAAACCAAAATTCACCGGATTGGGCAAACGCAGCCCCCGAGAATGCCAAAGCCACAATGGCTAAAGATAGTTTCATACGTTGTGTGATGCCTTTTCATCAGAATGCGTTACATCATCCTCAACGATGATGACGTGTATTTCTCCCGGTCCGTGTACGCCCCTTACGAGGCGCATCTCGATATCCGCAGTCCGGCTGGGACCGGTAATGATCACCATCGCGCTCGAATCCGCGCCCGGCAGAGGCCGCAGCCGCAGCACGTCGTCCAAACTGGGGACAATTTTCGAACTCTCAATGACCGCGATATGACACGGCGGCAGGAGCGACAATAGTCGCGACTCGTGCGACTCCGTGAACATCACCAGTGAGCCCGTGTCCGCCAGCGCGTAATCGGCCGAAGTAATTCCCACTTCAATCTGTGCGACCGCTTCCCGCGAAAACGGATTCGTCGCTTGAATAAATGTCCTTCCCCGCAGAGCCTCTTTGACGGCAGCCTGAGCTTCTTCCGCCGTCTTCACCACGACAACATTGCCTGCCAGAGCCTCCAGCGCTCCCCCGAATTGCTCCACCAATCGGTCCCTGGGCGCTTCCGCCAGCAGCACTGGAGGAGGAGGCGGCACAGAATCGCCCGCCTTCCGCTTCAGCCCTGCGCGCACGCCGGCCAAAATCTGTTCGCGGGACGTCAATGCGCCCGCTCCTTCCATAACTCGCGAAAACTCTTCTCGGGCGCAGGCGGTAAATCGCGCTGGCTTAACCAGTTCTTCAGCGGACCCACCGCGAAAATCGAATTCTTATCAGTGGGCGCCGCAGCCAAAGCCGCCCCCGCCAGCCGCGCATAGATTTTCGGATGCCGCATGACCCACGCCCATATCTTAAAAGACCATGATTCCGCGGCGTCGCCGCCCGCCGCTACTTTATCCGCCCGCAATTCCAATAATATTCGCGGAATTTCGATCTTCACCGGACATACTTCGCCGCAGGCTCCGCACAAACTCGATGCAAAAGGCAGCCACGGATCCTTCTCGATCCCCATGAACTGCGGGGTCAAAATCTTCCCGATCGGCCCGGAATACACCCACGGATAGTTATATCCACCTATTTTTCGATAAACCGGACAATGATTTAAACAAGCCCCGCAGCGGATGCAATAAAGCGACTGTCTTTTCGATTCATCCGCCAATACTTTCGTGCGCCCATTATCCAGCAGAACCAGGTAAAATTCCTCCGGCCCATCCGGTTCTCCCGCCCGTTTCGGACCCGCCAGAAACGAAGTATAAACGCTCAAAGGCTGCCCCGTCGCGCTGCGTCCCAGCAGCTTCAAAAACACGCCGAGATCTTGCGCCCGGGGAATCAATTTCTCGATCCCCGAAATCGCCACGTGGATCTTCGGAGCCGAACTGGTCAGCCGTGCATTGCCCTCATTTTCGACCAGGACAATCGCCCCCGAATCGGCCACCAGGAAATTCGCTCCACTAATTCCCATCCCCGCTTCGAGAAATTTCTCCCGCAGCGCGATCCGCGCGATTTTGGTCAGCGCCTCGGGCGTTGTCTCCGGCTGCGACTTCAGATGCTTCTCGAAGATCTCCGAAACATCCCCAATCGTCTTATGCAGCGCCGGAGCAATAATGTGGAACGGTTTTTCACGGCACAGTTGCAGGATGTATTCGCCGAGGTCCGTCTCGACCGCTTCAATGTTGTCGCCTTCCAGATGCTCGTTGAGATGAATCTCCTCGGTGGTCATCGATTTCGATTTGACGATGACCTTCACGCCGCGATCCCGCGCCAGCTTCTGAATAAAAGCGCACGCCTCTTCGCCGTCCCGCGCCCAAATCACTTTCCCGCCGCGCGCCTCGACGTTCCTCTCCATCTGCTCCAGATAAAAATCCAGATGATCGAGCGTGTGCTTCTTGATATCGTGCGCGTGCTGCCGCAGATCCTGATAATCGAGCGTCAGATTTTCGCGCCGCCGCTCTGCCAGCCGCCCGGTGGCGGAATAGATGGCGAGTTGCAGCTTCCGATCGCCCAGCGCCGCGGCCATATTCGGCCCCTTCATCGCGAAGCCAGCACTTCCGCCAGATGCATCGTGCGAATCGAGGACCCGGCGCGGCTCAAGGCTCCCTGAATCTGCATCAGGCAGCTCGAATCGATCGAAACCACGGTAGACGCGCCCGTGCGCTCGATCGAATCGATCTTCGTCCGCGCCATCCCCCCGGAAATCTCCGGAAACTTAACGGAGAACGTCCCGCCAAACCCGCAGCACTCCTCCGCCGTATCCATTTCCACCAGCCGCAGCCCGCGAACATTCTGAAGCAGCCGCCGGGGCCCCTCCTTGATCTTCAATTCCCGCAGCGCGTGACAAGAATCGTGATAAGTAACCAGCCCCTCGAACCGCGCGCCGGTATCCTCCACCTTCAACACATCCACGAGAAACTGCGAAAACTCAAACACCCGTAGCCGCTCGATCCTTGGGTCCCCCGGAAACAGCTCCGCATAATGATGCGAGATCATGGAGCAGCAGGACCCCGAAGGCACGACAATATTTTCTGCCCCTTCGAACGTCCGCAAAAAATGTTCGGCCACCTCGCGCGCTTCCTTCCGGTACCCGCTGTTAAACGCCGGCTGCCCGCAACAAGTCTGCGCCTCGCGAAATTCCACCTCGCACCCCGCCCGTTCCAGCACCTCCGCCATAGCGATGCCGACGCGCGGAAACACCTGATCCACCACGCAAGTAACAAAAAGAGAAACCCGAACCATCAAACTCCAAGCCGCGAGAAATCGCGAAAAAATGGGGACCGCCTACTCTGTCCCGGCGACAAAGTCTTCCCGTAACGCTGCCCACCAAGCCGCCCGTGGACAGAGCGGGCTGTCCCCATTTTTTCGCCCCGTCCACAGACCCGATTTTTATTTTTGGTCTTTTTCAACCGGCCTCGCCCCGTCCCAGCGACCTCTCAGCCTACAACGATCGTCCCTTGAAGATAAGTAACCGCGCGCCCCGCGATACTGACCCGCTCCCCGCGATCCTCACACCACAACTCGCCTCCCCGCCGCGAAACCTGCCGCGCGAACATCTTCTTCTTCCCCAGCCGCGCCGACCAATAAGGAATCAGGCTGCAATGCGCCGATCCCGTCACCGGATCCTCCGGTATCCCTCTTGCAGGCGCAAAAAATCGCGACACGAAATCGCAATCCGTCCCCGGCGCCGTCACGATGGTAGCGAAATAATCAAGCGCCGCCAGCTTCTCCATATTCGGCTTCAACCCGCGCACCTCGGCCTCGGTATCGAAAACGCAAAACACATCCCGCGAGCCCAGCACAATCTTCGGCCGCGCGCCCAGCGCCTCGTAAAGCGTGTCATCGATCTTGCACTCCGCCGGAGGCCGGGCAGGGAAGTCCAGCGCATAAAGATCCCCATCGCGATTAACAATCAACTCCCCGCTGCGGGATCCAAACGCCACCCGTCCATCAGGCACCTCGCGCCGGATATCCATAATGACGTGCGCCGTCGCCAGCGTAGCATGACCGCACAGGTCGACCTCCACCCCAGGAGTAAACCACCGCAGGCGGTAACCCGAGTTCTCCGGCACATAATAAGCCGTCTCCGCCAGATTATTTTCAGCAGCGATAGCCTGCAGCGTAGCGTCCGGCAGCCACTCTTTAAGCGGACAAACCGCCGCCGGATTCCCCCCAAAAAGCCTGCTGGAAAAGGCATCCACCTGGTAGATAGGAACGTTCATTCGTTACTATAATACCCGTCTGCCCTCCGTGCCTTTTAGAACCGCGACCACCGGGAGCGGTCTACTACCCAAATCGCGACAAATAAACTCTCCGCCGCCGCCTCCGCAAGTATCGAATCATTCTCTTATCTTTCGGCCGGCTCCCCGGCTCGACGATCTTGCACCACGCAAGATTGTTAATCCAGAAAATCGACATAGAAGGGTGCCGCTTCAGAAGCCACCGCCTGCGCTTCAACCAAAACCGATCCCGCTCTTCAATCACCACCTCGCTCAAGGACTAGGAGCCTTCACCGTCGCCTTCCCATCCGCGACCTTCCCACTCCCCGCCTTCGGGTCCGTCCCCTTGCGAATCGCCTCGAAATACTGCTGCACGAACTGCTGATACATCAGCGGCACTTCATCGCGATGTATCTCGCTCCCCGCCTCGACGTGCGTAGCTTCCTTCTGCGCCCACGGAGTCTTCAGCTGCTGCTTGGTCGACCCCACTTCGACCATCACCTCGCCCGTGACATTCTGCGCCCGCTTCCCCAGAATCTCGCTGATCTTCCCCATCGCCTTCAGCTGCTCGGCCTCTCGCGCCGCCTTGTCCCCATCCGACGACCCGATCCCGCTCTTCGCATCCGGAGAGTTGTTTTTATCCTGCGATTTATCCCCGGATTTAGCATTCGCGCTCTGCTTCTGTTCGCTCTTGTCGCCCTGTTGCTGCTGCTGATCGCTCTGCGCATCCGCATCCTGGGACTCGCTCTGCGATCCCTTCTGATTCTGCGCGCTCTTCTGCCCCTTCTCCTGGCTCCCCGACTTCGAATCCTGCGAATTCTGCGCCGATTGCGCCTCCTTCGGCGGAGCGCTCTTCATCTTATTCAGCATGTTCGCCATCGCGTCTTTCAGCTTGTCGAGCATGCTTGAATTCTCGCTATTCGCGTTCTGATTCTTCGCGTCCTGCTTGCCCTCTTTCGACTTGTCGCCCTTTGCCCCGTCCTTCTTATCCTGATTCCCCTTGTCGTCCTGATTCGCCGACTGCTCGCCCTTTTCGCCCTTCTCGCCGTTATCCCCCTGCGTGTCGTCGGGCGACGATTTCTCCCCCTTCGCCGCCTCTTTCGATTGATCCGCCGCCGCCGAATTATTCACATCCGGCGTCTCGACGGTCTGCAATTGCGAATCCGGCGTCTGATCGTTCTGTGTAGTCGGCGCATCCGGATTCCCCGGGTCCAAAGGATTATTCGGATCAACCGCCTGCTTCCGAATATTATTCTTAGCCTGCTGCGGCGTCGTTCCAAAGAACGTGTCGTAAGCCATCTTCACCAGCGACGGTTCCATGCTCATGGTCCCGGTCACCGCGTACCGAACCGCAAAAAGTCCGCAAGCCACCAGCGCGAGCCCCGCCGCCGGCCACGCGAATCGCGACCGCGTAAAAGGAACCGCCACCCGCGCGTCAATAGTCCGCGCAACCTCTTCCGCCGCCCGCCTTTGCTGCGCGCAAATCGCCTTGTCCTCATCAGCGAAATAAGTGGCCGTCGACAGCGCATCAGCCAGGTTCATCTTCCAGTCGATCTTTTGCGCCAGCCGATATTCCGTAGGAACGCGCCCGCGCATCCGATACAACCCGATGCCTAAACTCGCGATCGCGAGCACGGCGATCCAATACCATTCGAGCAGCGAAGTGCCGGTAATCAGGAGCAGGACCGCCCCGCCCATGGCAATAGAAATCGCCAGCGCCGATTGATCGAGGACGAGATCGAGCATCGCGCGCCGCCGGGCTTTTTTGAGAAGTTGAGTAACGGGAGAGAGTTCGTCCACCTTACAATAAGTATCGCACGCCCCCTTCAGTTGTTTTCTATCCGCGTTCATCCGCGTTCATCAGCGGCCAATCATGTTTTTCAATATCGACATTCCCTGCTACCCTGTAATTTTCATGAACCCGCTCCTAGAAATCTCCTTCCGCGTCCCCTTCGATAAAATCCAAGCCTCCGACGTCGAACCCGCCATCGACGAGCTCCTGATCCGCGCCCAAAAAAGCCTCGACAACACCATCGCCAGCAAAGACCCCCTGCTCGCCCTCGATACCATGACCGAGAATCTCGACTACGCCATGGCCGTCATCCGTCACCTCGAAGCCGTCGCCACCACCCCTGACCTCCGCGCCGCCTACAACGCCGTCCAGCCCAAAGTCACCGCCTTCTATTCCGGACTCGTCCTCAACCCCGCCCTCTGGAACGCCATAAAAACCTACGCCGCCACCAGCCCGGCCAATCCGCTCACCGGCACCCTGCACCGCTACCTCACCAAAACCGTTGCCTCCTTCAAACGTCACGGAGCCGACCTCGACCCCGCCGGCAAAACCCGCCTCCAGGAAATCGACGTAGCCCTTACCGAAGTCACCACGAAATTCTCCGAAAATGTTCTGGACGCGACCAACGCCTGGGAACTGATCCTCAGCGACGAAACCCGCCTGGCCGGCCTCCCGCCCTCCGCCGTAGCCGCCGCCAAAGCCTCTGCCGAATCCAAGGGCGTCGAAGGCTGGCGCTTCACCCTCCAGGGCCCCAGCTACCTCGCCGTAATGACCTATCTCGACGACGGGAAAGTCCGCGAACAAATGTGGCGAGCCTTCAACCTCCGCGGCGCTGCCGACCCGTATAACAACCGCACTCTCATCGCGAAAATCCTCGGGCTCCGCCGCGAAAAGGCCAACCTGCTGGGCTTCCCCGACTTCGCCGACCTCGTCCTCGACGACCGCATGGCCCACAAAGGCGAGCGCGCCCAAACGTTCCTGGACGACCTCCGCAAAAAAACCGAAAAGCGTTTCCGCGAAGAAAACCAGGAACTGGAATCCTTCGCCGGCCGTAAAATCGAACCCTGGGACGTTGCCTACTACGCGGAAAAACAGCGCCTTGCCCTCTACGATTTCGACGAAGAAGCCTTGCGCCCCTATTTTTCTTTAGACCGCGTAGTCGCCGGCATGTTCGAAATTTTCCGCCGCGTCTTCGGCATCGTCGTCCAGGAAGAGCAAGGCGTCCCCGTCTGGGACCCCTCCGTAAAAACCTACGCGATCGAAGACTCCGGCTCCTTCTACGCCGATTGGTACCCCAGAGAAAACAAGCGCGGCGGAGCCTGGATGGATGCCCTCCTCCCCAAACTCGGCCTGATCTGCGGCAACCTCACCCCGCCCGTCGACGGCAAACCCGCCCTCCTGACTCATCGCGAAGTGGAAACCATCTTCCACGAATTCGGCCACCTGATGCATCACCTGTTAAGCCGCGTCGAAGTCCGCAGCCTTTCCGGCACCGCCGTAGCCTGGGATTTCGTCGAGCTCCCTTCGCAGATCATGGAAAACTGGTGCTGGGAGCGCGAATCGCTCGACCTCTTCGCCCGCCACTACGAAACCGGCGAGCTGATCCCCGACGATCTCTTTCAAAAAATGAAGCGTGCCAAAACCTTCCGCGCCGCCAACGCCCAAATGCGCCAGCTAGGGTTCGGATTTGTCGACCTCGCTCTCCACCGTCAATGGGACGCTTCGAAAGGCGATCCAGTCGATTGGTCGCGCCCCGTCCTCCAGCAATTCGCCGCCGCGAAATTGCCCGATAACTACGCCATGATCACCGGCTTCACCCACCTATTCGCCAGCCCCGTTGCCTACGGCGCCGGATACTATTCCTATAAGTGGGCCGAAGTCCTCGACGCCGACGCCTTCACCCGTTTTAAAAAGGAAGGAATCTTCAGCGCCGCCGCCGGCCGCGACTTCCGCGAAAACATCCTATCCAAAGGAGACAGCCAGGACCCCTCTGACCTCTACAGAAACTTCATGGGCCGCGACCCCGACCCCAACGCCCTCTTAGAACGCGCCGGCCTGGCCTAACCACTCTTCATCTGCCATCTGCATATGTGTTGTGTCGCGCGCGCCTCCAGGCGTGCCGCGTCGACAGTCGTGTCGACGTTCCGAAAGCGATGACAAGCTGCGGAAAGTGGGGACTGCCTACTCTGTCCCAAGGCGCAGACCTCCCCTCGTCAGCTTGCACACAACCTGCCGCGCCGCCGTGGACAGAGCGGGCTGTCCCCACTTTTCCCCCGGCCACCAAGCCTTGGTGTTTAGTGTCGTCGTGTCCGCGATAAAATGCGAACCGTGCCCCTCCGAATCTTAATCGCGCTAATTGCCGCGTGGACCGCCTCCGCCCAAACCCCTCGTTTCGAAGACTACTATCTCCTATGGGAAAACAACCAGTGGAAGCTTCTTCGCCGCGTCCCCATAGCCCCCTGCGCGCCTCTTAAAACACATCCAAATCCCGACCATTAACCACCCTCCCCGAATACCCCCGCCGAACCTCGCTCAACAACTCCTCCACCGAACTCCCCCACAACAACTGATGCGTCAACACCAACACCCCCGGCCGAGCCTGAGTCGCCACCCGCGCCAACTCCTCCGAAGAAGTGTGATACCGAGCATGATACTTCTGCCACTCCACCGGCCTCCGCGCAAACCCGGCGGTCGAATAAACCTCATGCACCAGCACATCGCACCCATGGCAAGCCTTCGCGACCACATCGGTAGGCCCCGTATCCCCCGAAATCACGATGCTCCGGCCATCCGCGGTATCGAACCGGTACCCAAACGCCTCCGGCCACTCCCCATGCGGCACCCGAAACGCAGTCACCGTAACATTCGCATCCCGATAAACCACCCCACCCTTGATCTGATGCGCATGAACTTTGTAGCCCGTCTTATTAGAAGGCTCGCCTCCATAAATCCGAATCCGGACATCCTCCCGATAAGCCTCGGCTACATGCCGCGCCATCCACCGAATCCCCCGCGGACCATAAAGTTCAAGCGGCACAGCCCGCTCCAAAGTCCAAGGAGTAAGAATCAAATCCGCCAGCCCGACCGTATGGTCCGAGTGCAGATGAGTAGCAAACGCAATCTTCAAATCCGCAGGTTTAATCCCCGCCGCAACCGCTCTCCTAACCACCCCCGCCCCAAAATCGACCAGGTAAGGAGCCCCGCCAGCCACCACCGCCACCGCCGCCCCCGCCCGATCCGGCTCAGCATTAGGCGTCCCCGTCCCCAACAAAATAACCTGCGCCGCAATCAACAGCATTCTGCTTATCAGTGTAATGCGCTACCCATATTTCAAGAGGGTAGCTCACCAGGATCTCCGACCCAGACCACTACTTGTTGCAGCTTTCTTTGTGGCGCAGGCGGTTCCGCCTGCGTTTTCTCGCTACGCAAAGCATCAGCACCCGACCAGCCGCGTGTACAGTCACGCATGTGCTTCGCTCCACCCCTTCGACTCGTCCGCCGACATTCTAACAAGGTTTGCTTCTTCCATCGGCGAATCATGTTTTGCTTTTATCAGCGTTCATCCGCGTTCATCCGCGGCCAATAATGTCTTTCGGAAGCCTCACCCCTGCCCCACCACACCCTTCCACTTCCTCAAAATCAACTCCGCGAGATTCAACGCAATCGCCAACCCCAGCAACCCAGGCCACAAACTCACACTCGAAGCAATCTGCTTCTTCCCCGGATCGAACATCGCCTTTGGACTCGGTTCAAACCGCCCCCCCGTAAACTCCGCGACTTGCTTCAGCAGCCCCACATTGGACCCATAATCCGCCAACTCCGCCTCCGGCCGATACAATCCAGCCTCTGGAAACGCGCGCGACTCCACTAGCGGCCGCACCCGAAACAATCCCTGCTTAGAGCCTATTTGAACCCGCCCCTCAAACACCCCCGCAGCGACCTTCTTAATCGCCACCGGCTGTTGAAACCCATCCGGCCCAAACACAAATACCCCCGGAATCGGCGACGGCTCCGGCACGTCCCGCCCCAATCGATACTGCACCACTAAATCCCCATTAGCACTATCGAAATCAATCGAAGCCTCCCCCGCCTGCGCATGCGGCAAAAGATCGCGACTCAAATTAGTCCAAAACTTGTCGTACCCCTTCCAGGTAATCCAATCCGCCGCCCACCGAGCCTTTGCATCCGAAGCGAACACCGCCGACCTTCCCAACCCATACTGCCATCGCGACAACAGCGGATCTTTTTTATCAATCGTAAGAATAGTCTCCGCCGTAGGCTTCGCAATAAACTTCACATACCCCTTCAATGCCGGAGCCGTCTCGATCCCCGTCCCATCCAAAATCTCCGCCTTCTGCGAAACCTCCGGCACGAGCGGCTTCTCCACGGCCGTCGACCCCGTATGCTCCATGACATCTCGCAACAAAATCTGCTCCAGCCCCGCCGGCTCATTCAGGAAATAAGATTTTCCCCCCGCATACTGCGCGACCTTCTCTAAATACGCGCGATTCACATCCTGCCCCAGCCCTACGGTAGAAATCGTGACTTTCTTCAGCAGCGCCTCGCGAGAAAGATCCAAACTATCGCCCTCTTCAGAAATTCCGTCCGTCAACAGCACAATGTGCTTGAACGTGGCATTGGCAGGTTGAATCCTCCGGAACGCCTCATTCAGCGCCGGCGAAATCTGCGTCCCGCCATCAGGCGTAATCCCCGAAATCAATCTCTTTATCAGCGGACGATCCTCCGCCCTCCGCAAAGGCACCGCCCACTGAAATGAATTATCGAAAATCAACACGCCCACCAAATCGATCGGCCGCAGATTATCCACCACCCCGATCGCCGCCAGTCGAGCCAGCTCAATCTTCCGCCCCTCCATCGAGGACGATTTATCGATGATCAAAATCACCGCCGTCCCTTCCGGCGATCGCGGAGGAGCCAGCTTCGCCGGCAGCGCCCGATCGAGCGCGTCCTCTTCCTTCTTGCCCTCCGCGTAAACGTTCCGCTCGCCCCCAATAATCAGCAGGCCGCCGCCCTGCTGGACATATTTCTCCAGCTCCTCTTTCCGCCCCGGCAAAATCGCTTCCAGATCCCAGTTATTGAAAACGATCAATTGATAAGGACTCAAATCCCCACTGGTAAAATCCGGCACCCGGTCCACATCGAACTGCGCCGCGGCCAGCGTGGCCGTCAAGTGCGAATCCACCGTCCCCGCATCCTGCGATACATACAAAACCTTAGGCCGCCGCAGCATCACCGCCTGGTCGTACCGAACCTCGCTCTCGCCCCCACTGCGAATGGCAATCGACAAATCCAACGCCCCCGGTGTATTCAACGCCGCATGCAGCCGAACCGGATTCTCCCCCGCCTGTAGCGCGACGGTAGTTTTCCCCAGCGCATGCCCCTCCGCCGCCATCTCCACTTCAGCGGTCTCCGCCCGAGGAGCAGAAACCATCAGGTCGATCGGAAACTGTTCCCCCGTGAACGCGAGCGAAGGCAGCGAAATCGATTCCAACCGCAGCGCCGGCCGCGGCCGCCCCTTCAACGCGAACGTGTCGATCGGAATCCCCAACTGCTGCGCCTGCCAAGCCGCCCGAGCAATGCTGCCCTTGTTCTCCATCCCATCTGAAATCAAAGCGACCCGCGGCACCATCCCCGCCGGCAGCGAAGCCACAGCCTCCCGAACCGCCGCCTCGAGATCAGTAGCCCGCCCCGCCTCGCCGGACGTCAACCGCAAATTCCCCTCAAGCGTCTCAGTCGACCGAGCAAACGGAATCACCCGAACCCAATGCCTACCCTTCTCCTCATTAATAGCCTTAGCGAGCCCCGAAGCCCGATCCAAATCCGCCGAGGATACGCTAGCCGAAGTATCCACCAACACCGCCAGCGCAACTTTAGTCTCAGTAGTAGCCAAATGCGGCCCCGCCAACGCAACGAGCACCGCAACAAACGAAAGCGCCTTCAAAACCAGCGCCAAATGCCTCTGAGTCCGCCTCCACTCAAAAATCCCCCAAGCCAGCGGCAGCCAAGAAATAGCGAGCACCCACTCCCGATCAAAAGTCACGCCCACCCCCGCAATCCGTCCGGCGTGCCGAATGCAAATGTGGCGCGCGCCTCCAGGCGTGCCGCGTCGACATTCGTGTCGACGTTCCGCCAACCCGCGAAAAATTGGGGACTGCCTACTCTGTCCCAAGGCGGCGCGGTTTCGACAATCGCGCCCACTTTAGTCGCCGCGTGGACAGAGCGGGCTGTCCCCAATTTTTCGCCCCGTCCACTCAGCTCCAAGCACGCTCCCGGAGCCCACTCCAAGTAGGGCAAGTACCCGACCTGCCCTCCGGGTGAGGCGGCCAATTCTGGCGGCAGGCGCCTATTGAGGCGGCTTTCGTACCTCATCCCCCTCACGAAGCCTTCCTCCAAATCCCCCCCACCGCCGCCCGCGAAGCCCTCAACCGAAACGCCCGACTCCTCCCAAATAACAACCAATCCACCAACAACCCGAGCGCCCCCAAAACAGCAAACCAAGGCCAAATATCAGTCGAAATAACTCCCCCCGAAACCCCACGAGGCACTCCCCGATGTACCGAAGCAGGAGCCTTCCACAAACTCTCCCCCACATCCGGCAAAGTAAGCGAATAAACCAACTCTCGAGCCCCCGTCAACACCCGAACCGTCCCCGGAGCCCCACAAAAAAACCGCAATAAATTATCCTCAACAGTAAACGGCAACGCCCGCCCATCTTCCGTCACCACCTTCACTGCTTCCGGCGATGTCCCCCGATCAACCGGAACAGTAACCGTTCCCACCGTCCCCGCCATCACCTCGCGACTCCGAAATACATCCGGAGCCATCCATCGCAAAACATTCGCGATCAACAGAGGAGTAGCCAGCTCATACTTCATCGACGATTTCACCGGTTGAAACCCCATCGCCACAATCTTCGGCACCCCCGGCCGAGCCACAATCAGAGGACCCTCCGAAGACTCCGCCACATCGATATCCCCCGGCGCCAAAGTAAACACCTCCGCCGACGCGAGCCGAACATCCTTAGTCCGCAACCCCGCCCCCAGAGGAGTATCCGTCCTCCAAGAATCCAACTTCACCCCCGACCGCGTCCCCTTAACGACAACAGGAGACCCCGCCGCCGGAGGCTCAATCCATATCGAACTAACTTTGGGCCGCGAAGCCGGAGCAAACCGATCCAAAATCACAATATCCGCCTTGACCGATGCATCATATTTAGCAACCGGCTCAAACACCGCCTCAACCTGACTATTTACGGCAAGAAGCGGCTTCAGCAGCGCCGGCTCATTCGAATAAACCACCACCCGCAAAGGCTTCTCCGCCGGCAGCTCCACCACCGCCCGATCATCCTGCGGAAACGCATCCCGGGAATTCAGCCGAGCCTCCAGATACCCCGCCGCCCGAGTCTTATAAGCGAACGAAGCCTGCTGCTCCTCCCCCGCCTTCAACGAAAAACTCCGCGACCCGACAGCAGCCCCGCCGAACTGCAGCTCCATCCCGACATCGCGAGCCTTCAACCCATAATTCTTGACCGATACAAAAATATCCCAAGTATCCGGAGCCGTACTAGACCGTCGAAGCCCAATCTTCCGCAACCCGACATTCTCCGGCGCGCCCTCGACGTTCAAAACCCTCAGATTAGAAGGAACCGCAGCGAACGAAGCCTCATCCTCCGGCACCCGACCCGCCCCCGCATACACGATCTCCCCCGCATGCTGAGCCTGCAGCTTCTGCGCCCTCTCCGCGAACCCGATCGCCTGCGAAAGATTCAACGCCGAAGCCCCCGCCTGCGACGATCGTATCGCCTCTTCCAAAATCTGCCGGTCCGATTCAAACGCCGTCACCGGAGTAGCCAGCGCATCCGCCCTAACCACCATTACCCGATCTCTAAAAGGCAGCGCCTTCACATAAGCCCTCGCCGCGACCCGAGCCTCATCCATCAACGAAGTCCTTCCCACCCGAGCCCCCATCCAAGCCGACGTGTCGATAATCAACACGTGGTCCCGCCCCGATTCATCAGACCCCAACCGCGGCCCCGCCAGCGCAATCACCAAAAACAGCAAACTGATTAACTGAAGCAGTAAACTCCAAGGCTGCTGGATCCGCTTCCGATGCTTCATCTCCGTCCGGGAATCCGCCGGAGCCCAGAATCGCAAGGTCGCCACCACCTGCCGCCGCTTCGACCGATCCAGTAGATACAGCGCGACCACCCCAGCCGAAATCGCCCCCGCCACTCCAAGCAGTTCGCCGATGCTGAGATTTAAGAAATTCACTACTCGATAGCTCCGCTGCGCACCATGGGTCCGAAAAGGGCGTCTTCTATTGGGACGTTGGTCGGTATCGCTACGTAACGCCCTTGATTGCGCAAAGCCACCCTCCGCAAATGCTGCGCATACTCATCGAACGCCGCCGTATACTGCGCCCGCGCATCGGAATCGAACGCCAGCTCGACATGCATGCCCGTCTCGGCATCTTCGAGCTCCAGCTCCCCATCCCACGGAGGCTCCCGATCCTCCGCCGCATAAACCTGCGTCAAAATCAGCTCATGCCCGAAGTCGCTCAAGTACTGCAAAGGCTTCTCGCAATCCGCATCGTCCAGAAAATCCGAAACGACGATCACCAGCCCCCTCTGCGGATACTTCGATATAAAATCCCGAGCCGCCCCAAAGAAATTCGTCACCCCTCCGCACTCAAGCCGAGATAAAAAGGTAGCCGCCTGCTGAAACCGATGCCGCCCCCCGCTAGCCAGAAACGCATCGCCAAGTCCACCAGAAAACGGCTGCAAACAAATCGAATCGAGCCGAACGAGCCCCACATAACACATAGCCGCCGCCAGCTTACGTGCATAATCAAACTTAGAAACCGAACCCGTCACCATCGACTTACTAACGTCCAATAAAATCCGCACCGGAATCCGCGGCTCCAATTGAAACATCTTCAGGAACAATTTCTCCAGCCGCAAATAAGCCCGCCAATTAACGGCCCGTAAATCATCCCCCTGATGAAAGTGCCGATGATCGAGAAACTCCTGCCCCGCCCCCGCAAAGCGCGAAGTATTATGTCCGCCCACAAGCCCCGGCAGCGACTTCTGCCAATGAATAGTAAGCCTCTCCAGCTTCTCCAGCAATTCCCGATCAATAAGCGGCGTAGGCATTATGTGGCGCGCGCCTCCCGGCGTGCCGCGTCGACATTCGTGTCGACGTTCCGCATAGCGATGAAACCCGCGAAAATTGGGGACTGCCTACTCTGTCCCAAGGCGCACGCCCCCTCGCGAAAAACGCGCCAACCTTCGACGCCGCGTGGACAGAGCAGGCTGTCCCCATTTTTTCGCCCCGTCCACTCAATCCGAACGTCAGCCTTCTTACAGAGCCGCGACCACCGGGAGCGGTCAACCCCGAATATTCCCACCACCACCACAAGACCCCCTGTTACTTATGCAGCGCCGCACCCACACTAGGAATGATGCGACTGAGGATCGTCTCCGGTGTCTCCCCTTCGGCATGCGCGTCGAAGTTTAAAATAATCCGATGCCGAAGCACCGCCGGCGCAACCGCCTCGATGTCTTCAGTAGAAAGATGCAACCTTCCGTGCATCAGCGCGAGCACTCTTCCGCACTCAACCAAAGCCTGCGCCCCGCGCGGCGAGCTCCCATAGCGAATAAACTTCTTAGCCAATTCATGCGACTGATCCGCCGTAGGCTGCGTAGCCATCACCAGAT
Organism: Bryobacterales bacterium; assembly: GCA_963698105.1. Taxonomy (GTDB): domain Bacteria; phylum Acidobacteriota; class Terriglobia; order Bryobacterales; family Bryobacteraceae; genus Palsa-187. Next base: position 409,310 of record CAVOPN010000007.1, on the reverse strand, counting down.
CGATCGCATACGACTGCACATGGGGAGCCACCAGCACCGTGTGGCAAACATCCCGCAATCCCAAAATCGCATCCCGATCCAGCACGTTATCGAGCTCGACCTCGTCCTTCTGAATCGTCCTCTCGACAATCGTGCTCAAATCGCTCCGCGAAGGATACCGCACCAGGATCTTCATCAAAAACCGGTCCAGCTGCGCCTCTGGCAGTGGATACGTCCCCTCCATCTCAATCGGATTCTGCGTAGCCATCACCAGAAATGGAGCCTCCAGTGCATGCGTCGTAGTCCCGATCGTGACGGTGTGCTCCTGCATCGCTTCGAGCAGCGCCGACTGCGTCTTCGGAGTCGCCCGGTTGATCTCATCCGCCAAACAAAGGTGAGTAAAAATCGGCCCCGGCTGAAACCGCAGCGCCCTCGCGCCGCTCTCGCTGTCGATAATCATGCTGCCGACAATATCCCCCGGCATCAGATCCGGCGTGAACTGAATCCGAGAATACTTCAAATGCAGCACTCGAGAAAGCGTGCGCAACAGAGTAGTCTTCCCCAGTCCGGGCACGCCCTCGAGCAGCACATGCCCGCCCGCCAGCAGACAAATCAAAACTCCATCGACCACATCCTGCTGCCCGACAATAATTTTTCCGATCTCGGAACGAACCCGGTTCAATTGAGAAGTAGCAAGTTGTAATGCGGTATCCGGCTGCACTGGATCATTCTAGCGCAGTAGGACAGGTGGCACAGGCTTCAGCCTGTGAGTGTAACAGCGCCTTGCATGCGCGTACGCAGGTGGCACAGGCTTCAGCCTGTGATTGTTAAGGAGCCTTCGACTCCTTCGTCACCCGTCCCTCCAACCCCTCATCGAGCGAAACGTGATTCACGTCGAGCGTCTCACCCAGCGCCTTTTCCAAACTCGCCCGTGCATGCGCGTACGCCGACACGCTGTTGATCAGCGTCGTCTGCGCTGCCACCACCGCCCTCTGCGCGACCACTACGGCGCTGGTCGTGCCCGTTCCGTACTGGAACCGATTCTTCTCCGCGTCCAGCAACTGCTGCTGTAACGTCAGCGCATCGGACGCCACCGCGTACCGGGACCGCGCCTGCCGCAGCGCCAGCATCTCATTCGAAATATCGACTAAAATCGCATTCTTGTCCCGCTGGCTGCTGACGTCTCCCTGTTTGAGCTGCAACTGCTCGACCCCATAATCGGCCTGCGCCTGATGATTCCCGATCGGCGTGGAAAAATAAAATCCCCCGGATACATTAGGAAAATCGTTCCGAAACACCTGCCCCAGCGCCTTCCCATATCCTCCCGAAAAAAACGGACTGGTCGGCTCGAACGGAATGATCCGGGGCGTACCGGCCGCCCCGCGGTCCCTGTAGGTGCCGTAGAAAATTCCGTTGGGCAACAAGGCATCCTTGGTACCGATGCTCGCGATGTCCGCATTCTCATCCCTGATCTTCGATAGCGCCATGTCCGGCCGGTGCGCCATCGCACGAGCGTAAAGTTCCCGCAAACCCGGCAACGTCTCATCGGCCGGCACCTCGATCCGGTCCAGCGTCACGATCTCCGCCGCCTCGATCGCCGGATCCGGAATGCGCGTCAGTTGATCTTTGAAGGATGCCTCCTGCTGCCGCACGGTCGATTCCGCGATGCTCAGGTCCTGCTTCCGCGCCTCCAGTTCCGCCGCCGCCCTCGGCAGTTCCACCGGAGCCAGCGTGCCCAGATTAATTTGACCCTTCGTATCTTCGTAGAATTTCGCCGCGATATCCGTCGCGTCCTGTCTGGCCTTCCGCGTATCCTGGGCGCTCACCAGATCCCAATATTGCGTCACCACCGTCGCCACCAGAGTTTCCAGCTGCGCCCGGAACTGGTCCCGTGCCGACGTCCTGTTATTCAAAGCCACCTTGACCTGGCGCGCATTCACCGCGATTCCCCGCCCCTGAAACACCGGAACCTGCGCCGACAACTGCATATACGCGCCCGATGCGGGATTATAGTTGTCTCCAGGTGAGTTCTCATTCAAATGCTGCTCGTAGCTGCGCAGCTGTACGAAGCCTCCTGTCGGGAAACCCTGTGTCAGCGTCGTGTTATAGATGCGCTGCCCCGCCACGTACTCCGGTACTCCGGTCAGCGCCTGCGTGGCCTGCGGCAGTGAGATGTGCGTGAAACTCGACTGATTTTGCAAAGTCGGATCCAGGGGCTGCGCCGTAGTTCCGATCTGCGATGTGGTGACGCCGCCGTTTCCACCGGAGCCGCTGTTTCCCGTGCCGCCGATGCTGACGCCCGCGGCCGATGCGTTGCCCAGCGCGCCCAGACCCGCGTTCGCCCCGCCGATTTGCGACTGTGAGCTCGCCACGCCGCGCGGCGCCGCGCCCGATTGCGCGCGCTCCAAAGCCCATTCCGCGTTCAGCGGACCGTTGCGCGCCACTTCAATATTCAGATCGTTCTCGATCGCCAGCGCGATCGCGTCCTGTAATGTGAGATACAGTTTCCCCGCGCGCATCAGGCTGTGGATGCGCTCCGTATTGGTCATTCGCGTGGGATGAATCACCGGCGGCAGATACGGACGCCACAGAATAAAACTCCGCGGCTTGTCGATCTCCGGACCCTGCGCGTGCAGCAGGCCGCAGGCGCACCCGAACGCTATAAACTGGCGGAGAAAATTCGAGCGCTTCATTGCTTGTCCTTCCCCGGAGGCACCGTCGCCGGAGGCAGCGTCGCCGGCAGTATCGATTCCCGGTTCACACGCCCGGACATCGCTTCATCCATCGAAACGTTGTTCACGCTCAGCGTCCGCCCCACCGATTGATCGAAGTTGATCTTGGCGTGCGTGTAATTCGCCATCGCCTGCGCTTCCAGCGTCTGATCCGCCACCAGGTCTTTCTGCGCCTGAATCACCGTGGTGACATCCGTGCCGGTCGCCCCGTATTTGAACTTGTCCTGTTCCGCTTTCAAGCTCTGCTCCGCCAGCACCCTCGTCGCCACCGCGGTATCGAAGCGCGCCCGCGCCTGCTGCAACCCGATTACCGCATTGCGCACATCCACGCGAATCTGATTCACCGACCTCTGCATTTGCAGCTCTTTTTGACGAATCGTCAGTTGATCCATCGCGTAATCGGCCTGCGCCTGCCGGTTGCGCAGAGGAATGCTGAAAGAGAATCCCGCCGAATAGTTCGGGAAATCGCGCCGCGCGATCTGCCCCAGCATGTTTCCATAGCCTCCGACGAAGTAAGGCAGCGCCACTCCGAACGGATAGTTCGGATTCGGCAGCCCCGTCAAGCCCTGGTTGTTCATGTCTGCGAACGCGCTCAACGTCGGAAGTAAATTGTTCTTGGTGCCCTGTACGTTGATCTTGCTGCTCTCCAGGTTGATTTTGGTCTGGGTAATCTCCGGACGGTTTTCGAGCGCCTCCGCTACCAGATCCGCCGTCGGCTTCAGATCGTCGGTCTTCGGAATCTCGAAACTGTCCAGGGGAATGATGTGCACCTGGTCCAGCCACACGCTCTCCACTCCATTCCGGCTCAGGGCGTTTTTCAAAACCGTCTCCTGCTGCGCCAGGTTGGTTTCGGAAATCAGCAAATCTTCTTTTCGTGCCGAAACCTCGGCCGCCGCGCGCGTCACTTCAATCGGAGGCAAAGTTCCCAGCTTCACCTGCTGCTGATTGTCCTCGTATAACTGCTGCGCGAGCGCCAGGGCCTGCCGCTTGATGCGCAGGTCTTCATTGAAGCTCACCAGGTCCCAGTAAAGATTCAGCACCGCGGAAATCGTGGTGATCACCTGAAGTTTTACCGTCAGGTCCATCACCTTCATGTTGTTCTTCGCCACGCGAATGTTGCGATTGTTCACCGCCCTGCCGAATCCTTGTAACAGCGGCTGACTGATATTGATATCCGCCTGCCCCGCCGTCGATGGATTCAAAATGAACGCCGGACTGTTGTAATCGCTGCGCGTGCTCACGAACGACGCCCCCAGCGACGTCCCGTAAATAAACTGTTGCGAATAGTTGACCTGGTATTGCCGCAGCTGCTGCACCAGCGCCGTGGTATCGACCACCGTGGGATTCGTCTCCGGCGTAGTGTAATGCGCAAACAGCAGCTGCGCGCTGATCGCCGGATCCAGGTTCGGAGGATTCGGTCCATATCCAATCACGAATCCCGCCGTGCCGCCGACGCCCGCGCCCGTCGCAAGGCCGCTGCCGTTGCTCGATACGCCTGTGGTCGAAACGCTCTGCGGTCCCGCAATGATATCGGTGTTGATATCGCTCCTCAACAGCCCTCCGCCCTCGGCGCGCCTTAGAACTTCGCGAGCCATAAACGGACCGAAACGCTGAATCGCGATATCCAGATTATTTTCGAGCGTCAACGCGATCACATCGCGCACCGATAGATATAAATTCCCGCCCCGCACCAGCGACTCCAGTCGCGGCGTATTGGTCAGATTCGCGGGCGAGAAAATGCGCCTCTCAATATGGAAGGGCTTCAGGATCGGCCCCACGAAACGCGGAGGCGTGGGGTTGGAAATCGTCACCTCGGACGATTGCGCGAATGCCGTCAAACCAAATAACAGCAGTGAGAAAACACGTCGGATGCAATTCATTTGTTTAAACAATGTTTACGACCAGAGTGCAATTGCGGTTCCATTCTATTATCGTGGCGCAAGCTTCAGCTTGCAGCGTCGACTTCAGCCGGCGTCCCCGCCTTCACTGTCCGCTTTCGCTACAAACTGTCCGTATCGGGGATTAACGCCCCGTAAAACGAGGCGCCCGCTTCTCCACGAAATGCGCCACGCCCTCTTTAAAGTCCTCTGAGCGCAGGCTCTCCAGGATCTCCTTTTCCGCGCTCGCCGCAGCTTCCTCGAGCGATTCCAGCAGGCCGTGATAGACCTGCCTCTTGATCACCGCCATCGACCGGGGCGAGACCGATTTCACCAGCTCCATCGCGTACGCCCGAACATTTTCCATGAACGAGGCCGACGGAAACACCCGGTTCACCAGACCCATGTGCGCCGCCTCCGCCGCATCGATCACGCGCGCCGAGAGCAGTAAATCCAGCGCATTCGCCGGCCCGATCAATCGGGGCAGGATCCACGCGACCCCGTATTCCGCAATCAAACCCCGCCGGGAAAACGCGGTGCCGAATTTAGCCTGGTCCGACGCGAATCGCAAATCGCAATACAGCGTCAGAATAAAACCGAGCCCTACCGCATGCCCGTTAATCGCGGCGATCACCGGCTTCTTGATCGATGGAAAATAGGAATACGTGCCCAGATAATCCGCCCGCGTGTCTTCTCCAAATCGCGATTGCCTCTGATGCCCCAACACCCTCGCCGCCGCACCCGACCCTCCGTTCGACGCCAATTCATTCAGCAGCGACATGTCCGCGCCCGCGCAGAATCCGCGCCCGGCGCCGGTGAGAATAATGACGCGGACATTCTCGTCTGCCTCAGCCGCTTCCATCGCCTCGCGAACCGCACTGCCCATTTCGCCGGTCCACGCATTGAGCTTGTCCGGACGGTTCAGCGTCAAAGTGGCGATGCCATCGGCGACGTCGTAAAGCAGATCGGTGGTTGGCACGTCTGGCTATGATATCATTTGGCTCAAATGAACCTGATTCTCATTATCCTGATCCTTCTTCTCCTGTTCGGAGGCGGTGGTGGCTACTACTACGGCGGCCCCTACGTAGGAGGAGGAATCGGCGGACTCGTCCTCCTGATCCTGATAATCTGGCTCCTATTCGGCCGCGGCCGTTGAAAGCGCGAAAAGTGGGACTGCCTACTCTGCCCCCAGGCGCCAGCAATCTGCACGGCGTCACATAGCCTCTGCGCCGCCGTGGACAGAGCGGGCTGTCCCCACTTTTCGCCCCGTCCACCCAACTCGACAGCCCCGTCACGTAAGTGCGGGAATCCCCGCCGGCTAACGCCCCGGAGTAATATCCGTAACCGGCAAATCCCAATGACTCACTAGAATCTCAAACCGCCTCTGCTCCTCCCGCTGATACGTCTTCTGATCCGGCCACAACTCCTTGATCAGCCTCTCCTCATCCGGATTCGCCGTGGTCGCAAGCGTCGAGTTCTTGAACCGGATGGTCACCCGATAATCCCAGCGCCCATCTTCGGTCGTATGATAAGCCGGCGTCTCGATCTTCACCGACGTCATGCGCCCGCTTTCCACCATCTTCCGCAGCAGCGGATAGTGGTTCTTCAGAAACAGTTGCAGAAACTCCTGCTGATGCCCCCACTGGACCTTGTAATAATACTCGACCGTGTAAGGCTGATTCGCGCCTCCTTGTGCAGGAGAGCCCTGGCTCCAACCCAGAACCGGCAGCAACGCTGTGAGCAGTACCATCTTCATGATGGAGTGCATTCTATCACCGCGTGATATTCTCGGAAGCGTGCGCCGCCTCACGTGCCTGCTGGCTCTTTCTTTTCCCGCCGCCGCTTACTCAGTCCTGACCCACGAAGCCCTCATCGATCGAAGCTGGGAGCGGGAAATCAAGCCGCTTCTTCTCTCCCGCTACCCGGGCTCGACCGAGGAGCAGTTGAAGGAAGCCCGCGCCTATGCCTATGGCGGAGCCATCATTCAGGACATGGGCTATTATCCCTTTGGCAGCAAATTTTTCAGCAACCTCGCCCATTACACCCGCAGCGGAGATTTCGTCGCCGCCCTTCTTCACGATGCGCAGAACCTGGACGATTACGCCTTCGCCCTGGGCGCTTTAGCCCACTATGCCGCGGATAACGACGGCCATCCCCAGGCGGTGAATCGCGCGGTCCCTCTGCTTTATCCGAAACTGCGCGCCAAAATCGGCGACAACATCACCTACGAAGATAACCCCTCCGCGCACCTCAAAACCGAATTCGCGTTCGATATCGTCGAAGTGGCCAGAGGCAAGTACAAGTCTGAGAGCTACCACGACTTTATCGGTTTCAAAGTGTCCAAGCCCTTGCTAGAAAAGGCCTTCTCCGACACCTATTCCATCGAATTAAAGGACCAGTTTCATAGTATCGACCTGGCCCTCGGGACCTATCGCTACACCGTCGCCCAGGCCATCCCCGAAATGACCGCCGCCGCCTGGTCCACCAAGAAGGCGGATATTCAAAAGCTCGAAGCCGGCATGACCCGCCGTAAATTCGTCTATCGCATGAACAGTGCCGCGTATCACAAGGAATGGAATGAGCAATATAAGAAACCCGGCTTCGGCGCCCGTTTTCTGGCCCTCATATTCCGCCTGATTCCCAAAGTGGGTCCCTTAAAAGCGCTGGGTTTCAAAGTACCTACGCCCGAAACCGAAAAGCTGTTCGAAGCGAGTTTCGATGACACAATGAAGCGCTATCACGCGCTGCTGATCGAAGTCAAAGAAAACCACCTGCACCTGGTGAACGATAACTTCGATACCGGCAAGCCCACCAAACTGGGCGATTACCGCATGGCCGATGAAACATACGCGGAGCTGCTGGAGCATCTCGAAAAATCCAAATCCCAAGTCAGCCCCGCTCTGCGCGCCAACATCCTGGAGTTCTACGGAAACTCCAACGCTCCAGAAAAAGCCCGCGCCGAACTGCAATTCCTGAAGGCCCAACAGTAGGACAGGTCCCCGCCCTGTCCCCTTCACATCCCCAACAGATTCGTCTCGATCTTCACATACCCATGCTCATCCGCCCACAAATTGAGCGCGACTGTGGCGATCTCATCCACTACAGGCACGGCAAACCCGTCCTTGGTCAAGTCCACCGATTTCAAATACGCGTGGCAGCTCTCACAAGCCTCGACGCGGACATAATCAAGGCCGCCGGCGATATAAACGGGGAGTTTTTCCTTGTCTTCCTCCCCGCAATTCACGCAAATGACTCGTCTAAATGGCCACTCGTGCGAACATAATGAGCACAATAAGCTCCTTTTAGCGCCGTCCCCTTCGGCTCGGAGGATTCCCACCACTGGTTTCGATCCGCACGAGGGGCAGGTTGATCCCCCGCCCCCAACCGGTTTTCTGGAGGATTCGGCATAGGGCTGAGTGACGACGCGCCGGAAGAACTGCTCGGCTTCGCCAGTGGGCGGGAAAGGGATGTGGGGGACAAGGGCCGATAGGCGAGGGAACCAGGCAGAGGGTTCCTTGACGTCCGCGGCGATATCGTCTTGTAATTCAATAATTTGGATATACAACTCGAGGAGCTCCGCGCTCTCCGGGAACCTGCGGGTGAGCAATTTTGCTCTTACTCGCCGGTCTTCTCGTGAAACCATAAACGGTGATGGGCCCTGGCCCAATTCTGCGAAACGAACCCAAGCACCATCGCCCGGACGCTGCCGGGAACCATGAAAACTCCCATATAAACGTGGATGATAAAGGCTCCAATGGTGATCAGCGCGGCGCCTTCGTGGACGATAACCATCCACGGGCGGACCGCTCTCGGAATATATTCCGGGATCCACATGAAGAAACCGGATATAAGTAAGATAAATGCTCCGATGAACATTACCCAATAAAAGACCTTCTGTCCGCCGTTGAATTTCTCCTGTGGAGGGAGCTTATCATCTTGATTCTCCACGTAATATTTGGATTTGTCGAGCCATTCTTTATCGATATCCTTGATCTCGACGTCCTCTTTCCAGATGGCGTGCATCCAGATTTGCGCCAAAACGAACCCAACGCCGATGATCGGATGCCAGAAGCGCGAGGTGGGTCCTCCGCCCAGCACGATCGCGAGCCAGTACATATAAGGAGTGTAGAAGGCGAGTCCGGTGGCGAGGCAGTAGGTATACGCGAAACCGGTGAGCCAGTGGCAGATACGCTCGTGCAAGGTGTAGCGTTCGATCATGTATGGTCCTCATGCTTGGGGCCGAAGCGCATATAGTGCAGTGCGACGCCGATGATTCCGCCCACCATGGCCAGGTTGCCGATCCACTTCAAAGGTCCTTTCCAGATGCGGACCAGCAGGGGGACGTGGGGATCTTTAGGAAGGCCCCCGTAAAGTTCGGGATGCTCGATGTCGTGGAGCACATACATGACGTGGGTGCCGCTGACGCCGGGGGGATCGTAAACACCGGCGTTGGTATGAGTTGTATGTTCGCGAAGCTGCGCGGCCCGCATCTCACCCAACTGCTTCATGTCGTCTTTGGTGCCGAAGTGCAGGCAGCCGGTGGGGCACGCTTTGATGCACGCGGGTTCGAGGCCGGCGCCCACCCGGTCCGAGCATAAAGTGCACTTATGAACCTTCTTCGTCTCCGAATTGAATTTCGGAATATTGAAAGGACAGCCGGTTACGCAGTACTGGCAGCCGATGCAATTTTCCTGGTGAAAATCGACGATGCCGTTGGTATATTGGACGATCGCCCCGTCGGCGGGACAGGCGCGCAGGCAGCCCGGGTCGGCGCAGTGCAGGCAGCCGTCCTTGCGCATGAGCCAGCTCAACGTGCCGTCGGCGGCGACGTGTTCGTTAAACCGGATCAGGTTGTAATAATTCCATTCCAGATCCGGCATGGTCTGGTAGGTGTTGTCGAACACGGTTTCACGGAACGGGTAGCCGTTCCATTCCAGGCAGGCGACCTCGCAGGCCTTGCAGCCGATGCAGGTGGTGACGTCGATCAGCTTGGCGACTTGGTAATCGCGCGAAGTATCGCGGCCGGGGACGGGTCCGGCGTGTCCGGAGATGGCTTTGATTTCTAAAGGTCCGTTAGACATTGGCGTGCCTCAGGACTGAGGGTGAAAGATCCCCTTCACAGGCTAAAGCCTGTGCTACCATTCGCTGGGTGGCATAGACTTTAGTCTGTGTGGCTCCAACCGGAACCGTCATGCTTTCTCCAGTTTCACTAAGAAGCCCTTGAATTCCGGCGTATAAGCATTAGGATCCGTTACTGTCGGCGACAGCGAATTCGTCAAGGACCGCGCGGTCCGTCCGGCATCCTCCTGAATGCCTCGATAGCCATAGTGAATCGGAATGCCGATCTGGTAGATTTTCTTTCCATCAATCGTCATGGGCTTGATGCGATGCGTGACCATCGCTTTGGCCTGATAACTGGCTCGCGCGCTGGTCACTTTTACTTTGTCGCCGCCTTTGATGCCCAGGTCGGCGGCCAGTTCCATGGGAATTTCGACGAACGGCTCCGGCACCAGCTGCACGTTCATCGGGTTGTTCTTGGTCCAGTAATGATAGTGCTCGGTCAAGCGATACGTGGTGCAGATGATGTTGAAGCCTTCGGCGGGCGTGCCGTATTTATCCATCGCCGTTTTATAGCGCTTCACTACCGGACTAGTCGACCGCTTCGGATGCAGCGCATTTTCGACCGGACTTTCGATAGGCTCGTAAAACTCGGGAAAAGGCCCGTCGGCGAAAGCTCCCAGCGGCCCGAAGATGCGGCCCACGCCCTCCGCATTCATGATGAACGGACCCATATGATCCTTGGGCGGCGAATCCGCTTTGAAATCCGGCACGTCGTTGCCGACCCATTTCTGCTGCGCTTCATTCCACCAGATTTGCGCGCGCGATGGATCCCAGGGCTTCCCCGAAACATCGCACGATGCGCGATTGTACAGCACGCGGCGATTCATCGGCCAGGACCATCCCCAGTTTGGATGAACGCCCATCCCGGAAGGATCGGCATTGTCGCGGCGCTGCATCAGCGGCCCGGCTTCGGTCCAGGAACCGCTCCAGATCCAGTTGCCGCAGGACGTGGTGCCGTCGTCCTTCAATGCGGCAAACCCCGGAAGCTGCTGGCCAGTCGATAGATCCCGGCCATTCAATTCCTTGGCGACTTCGGACAGAGACGGATTCGCAGGAACCGTATAGTTCCAGGTCAAATTGAGAATCGGATCCGGGAACGCGCCCCCTTCTTTCTGGTACAGCTCGCGAACTTTTAAGAAAATGCGCGCGAGGATTTCCTGATCGAGCTTGGCGTTACCCGGCGGCGGCACCGCGGCCCATTTCCATTGCAGCCAGCGCGCGGAATTAACGAACGTTCCGTCCTTTTCCGCGAACCCCGCTCCCGGCAGGCGATAAACTTCCGTCTGAATTTTCTTGGTCTCCTCCAAAGAAATCCCCGGAGCCCGCCAGAAATCGCTGGTTTCTTCCGGATAAATATCGCAGACCGCCAGGAATTTCGCCTTCTTCAGCGCATCGATATTTTTTTGCGAATTAGGTCCGATGGCAACGCCGTTCATACCGAACGCGAGCAGACCCTGGACCTTGCCGTTATACATGTCATCCCAGATGTGGGTCCACGAATATTCGCGATCCACTTTTGGAAGATAGTTGTAGGCCCACTGATTGTCCTTGGTCGCCGCCGCGCCGTACACGGCCTTCAAGTACGAAACAGCGAATTTCGGCGTATTCGACCAGTAATTGAAGGACTGCCATTCCTTGGGATTCGACGGCGTAGGCGTAATCCGCTTCATCCAAGCAGCGAAATCCGTGTCGGCGATGGCCGGAACTTTTAAGTATCCAGGAAGATTATCGAAAATCCCAGCGACATCGGTGGCCCCCTGAATATTGGAGTGGCCTCGCAGGGCGTTCACGCCTCCGCCCGCGCGTCCGACGTTGCCGAGGATCATTTGCAGCATCGCCGCCGTGCGGATAATCTGCGTGCCGAAGGAATGCTGCGTCCACCCGACCGCATAAATAATCGTCGCCGCCTTTTTCATGTCGCCATCCTTGCGGATGGAGGTGAACAGGTCGGCGGCTTTTAAAAACTGGTCCTTGGGAATGCCGGTGATGCGCTCCACCATCTCGGGCGTGTAGCGCGAATACTGCTGCTTCAGTAATTGATACACGCAGCGCGGATTCTCGAGCGTCATATCGGCGAACACGTTCGTAGGCAGAGGAGGAAGCGCCGCCGCGGGCCCTTGTCCGCCAGTGGTAGGAACCGCTCCCTGCCCGAGATGGCCCTGGTTGGGACCTCCTGGACTACCGGTGCCGTCGTAGTTCCAACTCGACCGGTCATAGGTATTCGATTGTTCGTCGAACCCCGAATAAAGCCCGTCGTCGGGGAGTTTGAAACCCTCCTTGATCAGGAACGGCGCGTTGGTGAAATTCACCAGGTACTCTTTGGCGATGCGCTGATTCTGAATCGCGTAGTTGATGACGCCGCCGAGGAACGCGATGTCGGCCCCGGCGCGGATCTGCACGAACAGGTCGGCGGTCGCGGCGGTGCGCGTGAAGCGCGGGTCCACCACGATCATCTTCGCGTTGCGGTTACGCTTGGCCTCAATCGCCCATTTGAAGCCGCAGGGATGGTTTTCAGCCGGATTGCCGCCCATGATCAACATCATGTCGGTATTCTTGATGTCGACCCAGCCATTGGTCATTGCACCGCGTCCAAACGTGGGCCCCAAACTGGAGACCGTGGGACCGTGTCAAACCCTGGCCTGATTTTCTATATAGGTCAGCCCCATGCTGCGCATGGTTTTGACCACCAGATAGTTGAACTCGTTGGTATCGGTGCAGCCTCCGTTCCAGGCGATGCTTTCCAGGCGATTCACGGTGCGGCCCTGCGGGTCGGTCGAGATAAATGTCTGGTCGCGAACGGTTTTAATGTGACGTCCGATCTCCTCGAACGCCTGGTCCCAGGCGATGGGCTCCCACTTATCGGAACCAGGACGCCGGACCTCCGGAATCAAAAGACGGCGGTCGTTCAAAATATCGTGATAGAGCGACGATCCCTTGGGGCACAGCGTGCCGCGATTGATTGGATGGTCGGGATCGCCTTCGACGTGGACCACCTGCGCCGTCACGTTCTTCGCTTTATCGCCCAGGGTGTGAATAATCACCCCGCAGCTGACCGAACAGTAAGGACAGGTAGACCGCGTTTCAGTGGTCTTCGAAATCTTCAGTTCCTGGGATTGCGCGTAGGCGCGGCGCATATCGAAGCCGAGCGTGGAGGCAACAATTGCTCCCGTAGAGCAACGAATAAATGTCCTTCTGGTTACATTCACGTTAATATCTCCAGCATTATCCGAGGTTTACTCGAAAGCGACTTAAGGAGATATTATCACTGCGGTGGTTTGAGTCAAGGTGAAAATTCGCCTGGGAGAGAGAAATGCGGCGCCGGACAGCGCTATTAAAACTCTTTCAATCAGAGGCCTTTGGGTGGTACACTCTCTCCAAGCCGTAAGATTCAACTGAGGGGAAGGCCGAAAAGAGCGGGGTTTGGGCACAAGCCAACTCCACCCAATTTCCCACGAAAGGTAACCACTCATGAAAATTCTGTCCGGATCGCTGCTCCTGGGTTTCACATATACCATCTGCGTGCAGGCGCAAACTCCGGTTCCGCTGGGAACATCGGGCAATTTCGCCGTGCTGGCCGGCTCGACGGTTACCAATACGGGTAACACGGTGATCAACGGGAATGTGGGCGTTTCGCCAGGTAGTTCGATCACCGGATTTCCCCCCGGCGTCCTCGTCAATGGTGTGTTTCACGTAGCCGATGCGGTAGCGGGCACAGCTGAGAACGATTTGACCACGGCCTACGTGAACGCCGCGGGCAGACCCTCGAATGGCGTCCTGCCGGGAGACATTGGCGGAACCACGATCATGCCCGGAGTTTATACCACGGCATCGTCGCTCGGCATCACCGGAACAGTCACTCTGAACGGCAATGGCAATTCCAGCGCGGTTTTCATATTTCAGATCGGCAGCACGCTGACCACGGCAGCCATGAATAGTACAGTAGCCCTGATTAACGGCGCGCAGGCGGCCAACGTTTTCTGGCAGGTGGGCAGCTCCGCCACCTTGGGAACCAACACGGTGTTTAACGGAACCATTCTGGCCCAGGCGAGCATTACTCTGAATACCGGCGCCGTTTTGAACGGCAGAGCATTGGCACGGACAGGCGCGGTGACGCTGGCGGGCAATGCGGTCGCAAATCCCGGTCCGTCGGGGACGCCGGCGACTCTCTCACTCACCTGCCCGGCTGCGAATGGACAGGTGGGGCAGCCCTACTCTTCCGCATTTCTCGCGACGGGAGGCTTGCCGCCATACGCGTTCTCGATCTCACTCGGCGGTCTGCCTGCGGGTTTGTCTCTGAATACCGCCACCGGCCTGGTCACCGGAACTCCGACCACCAACGGATTATCTGTTTACACAGGGAAAGTGGTGGATTCGACGACCGCCTCGGCTACAGCCATCTGCTCTTTGACCATCGCGGTCGCGGGTCCAACGCCGACGCCTACGCCTACGCCCACACCGACGCCGACCCCCACACCGACGCCGACTCCCACACCGACTCCAACTCCAACTCCCACACCAACTCCGACGCCCACACCAACTCCTATTGCGACGCCTACGCCGACGGCTCCGCCCAGCACGCCTGCGCCGCCATCGTCGATTCTGGTATTGACGGCTCTGGCTTTCCTCGGCTTTTATGTTTGGCGCCGGGGCTTGTTAGGAACGCGATAAATATCGCAAAAATGTCTGCCATTTGGCATACTTAAGATGGTTTCTGGGGCTTTCTTGTAACCCTAATTTAGAAAACCGCATCTTTTATGTTTGCTGGGGGTTATCGGCTATAGCCGACGTGTGGCTAGTCGCCGGCCGGTAAAAAGGAGCTCTAAATTAAATGCGGATTTGCGTGTTAGGCGGGGACGGCTACTGCGGTTGGGCTACGGCTCTCTATTTGTCGAGGAAGGGCCATGAGGTTTCCATTGTCGACAATTTTCTGCGGCGTCAATGGGACCACGAATTAGGGATCCAGACGTTGACGCCGATTCAACCGTTGGCCGACCGCCTCCGCGTATGGCAGGAGCTGACCGGCAACGTGATCGAATCGTTCGCGGGCGACGTGACGGATCATGATTTTCTGGCCCAGGTGATTGAGACGGTCCGCCCCCAGGCAGTGGTTCACTTCGCCGAGCAGCGCGCCGCGCCCTATTCCATGATCGACCGCAAGCACGCGGTGTTCACCCAGGTAAACAACGTGGTGGGCACGCTGAATCTGCTGTTCGCGATTCATGAGCTCGCGCCGGATTGCCACATCATCAAGCTGGGCACCATGGGCGAGTACGGGACACCGAATATCGACATCGAAGAAGGGTACCTGAAGATCGAGCACAACGGACGCAGCGATGTGCTGCCGTTTCCGAAGCAGCCGGGCTCGTTTTATCACCTGTCGAAGGTGCATGACAGCCACAACATGATGTTCGCGTGCAAGATCTGGGGGCTGCGCGCCACGGATCTGAATCAGGGCGTCGTGTACGGCACCATTACCGACGAAACCAACATGCATGAAGCGCTGATCAATCGCTTCGACTACGACGAGATTTTCGGCACCGTGCTGAACCGCTTCTGCATCCAGGCGGCCGTAGGACATCCCCTGACGGTGTACGGAACCGGCGGCCAGACGCGTGGTTTCTTAGATATTCGCGATACCGTGCGCTGCATCGAAATCGCCTGTCACAATCCGGCGGCGCCAGGCGAATGCCGGGTCTACAACCAGTTCACGGAGCAGTTTTCCGTGCTCGACCTCGCCAACATGGTGAGGACGGCGGCGGGCGAAATGGGTCTGCCGGTCGAGATTGAGCACATGCCCACCCCGCGCGTAGAAGCTCAGCAGCACTACTACAACGCCAAGCATTCGAAGCTGGTGGACCTCGGCCTGCGCCCCCATTTCCTCTCCGATTCGCTGTTAGATTCGCTAATGAATATCGCGATGAAGTATCAGGACCGCGTAGACCGCTCCCTCTTCCGGCCTCAGGTAAACTGGCGCAACTCCAGAAACCAGCGCACCCGTAAACCCGCCGCGGCCCTAACCATGTCGGGCGACTAGGCACCCGTGTGTTGTATCTTGGCGTACCGACAGCGATGAAAACCGCGAAAAATGGGGACTGTCGACTCTGTCCCAAGGCGCCCGCAACTCCAGCGGCAGAGGATATCACTGCGCCGCCGTGGACAGAGTGGGCTCCCCCACTTTTCGCCCCGGCCACTCCGCCCTGGGGTTTTCTGAAGAGCCAGTAACCAATTAACAATCTCGGCCATAATGGAAGTTCCAGCCTTTCCCTGATTACTTCTTCCCATGCGCCACCTAGCCGCAATTCTGTTCGATGACCGGGGCGGACGTGCCCCCCGCTCCTGGCTACTGGCTACCGCCTCCATCTTCTTCGCCGCCGCCGTTTATATCGGCTGCATGATTTCCCCGCCCTCGCTGATGGACGACGTCGACGCCGTCCAAGCCCAAATCGCCCACAACATGCTAACTTCCGGCGACTGGGTAACAGCCCGCCTCGACGGCGTCCAATACCTGGAAAAGGCCCCATTAATCTACTGGGCAATGGCGCTAAGCTACAAGATCTTCGGCGTCCACGACTGGTCCGCCCGCATTCCTGTAGTCCTCTCGAGCATCGCCCTCGCGTGGAGCACAGCCGCCTTCGGCATGTGGGCCTTCGGCAAGCGAGCCGGATTCTACGCAGGCCTCTGTATCTCGACCTCGGTGGGCCTCTTCCTGTTCACAAGGATCCAAATCCCCGACGTGATGGTCGCCTTAGCGATGACGCTCTCCATGTGGTCCTTCCTGCGCGCCATCGACGATGACGAGCACAACCCGCGATCCTGGGCCCTGATCTTCGCGGCGACCCTCGGCACCAGCCTCCTGCTAAAAAGCCTGATCGGAGTAGTGTTTCCAGTAGCCGCCTGCGTAATCTATCTAGCGATAACCCGCCAGTTTCATCTCTGGCGCCGATTGCGCCCTCTGACCGGCCTCCTGATCATCCTGCTCATCGCCGCCCCCTGGCACATCCTTGCGACTCTTCGTAACCCTCCGTATTTCGATCTAACCCTCCACAGCGCCCCCGGCGAATATCACGGATTCCTATGGTTCTTCGTAATGAACGAACAGGTGCTACGCTTCCTGAACCTCCGCTATCCGCGCGATTACAACACCGTGCCCCGCGTATGGTTCTGGCTCTTCCACCTGATCTGGCTATTCCCGTGGAGCGTCTACTTTCCCGCCGTTCTCAAGCTCACTTTCCGCCCCGTCGACCGCGCCGGAAAAACCCGCCTCCTCGCCCTCTGCTGGACCGGATTCATTCTCGTCTTCTTCACCTTCTCCACCACCCAGGAATATTATTCGATGCCCTGCTATCCCGCCCTGGCCCTGTTATTAGGCTCCGCCATGGCCGCCGGCGGAGCCTGGATCAAATGGGGAACCAGGTTTCTCGCCGTCATTCTAGCCTGCTGCGCGATCGCCGCCGGCACTCTATTTTTCCTCACCCGAGGACTGCCCACCCCAGGCGACATCTCCTCCGCGCTGAGCCAGAATCCCAACGCCTACACGCTCTCGCTCGGCCACATCGAGGACCTGAACCTGAACTCCTTCGCCTATCTCCGCACCCCCCTCCTCGCCGCCGCAATCGCGTTCTCAATCGGCGCCATCGGCAGCATCTTCAGGCGAACATTTCTAGTGACCGCCGTATCGATGGTCCTCTTTTTCCAAGCCGCTCGCATGGCTCTCGTAGTCTTCGATCCCTATCTCTCCTCACGTCCTCTAGCTGAAGCCCTCCTCCGCGCCCCCCAAGGAAAGCTGATCGTCGACCATCATTACTACACCTTCTCCTCGATATTTTTCTACACCAATCGAACTGCGCTCCTGCTCAACGGACGCTTCAACAACCTGGTCTACGGCTCCTACGCCCCCGATGCTCCCGACATCTTCATCGACGATGCCCAATGGCGAACCATGTGGCTTCAGCCCCAGCGCTGCTATATCGTCCTCAGTCAATCCGCGCGCCCCCGCCTCGAAAAGCTGGTCGGCGCCGATAAGCTGAACGTACTGGCCGAAAGCGGAGGCAAACTCATCCTCACCAATCTGCCGCTCCAGTCTAGTAGCCTGTAAGCTGTGCTCCTATTGTTGGGGATCGCAGCGATCCCCTTTATCTACTATTTGCTGGCAATTTTCAGTTCCTGGAGATTTTTCCGCCAGCCCGCGAGCGCACCGGATGGCAGCTACACGCCTCCCGTCAGCATCCTGAAACCATTCCGCGGCGTCGACCCAGACGCCTATGAAAACCTCGCGAGTTTCTGCCGCCAGGATTATCCGGAATACGAAATGATTTTCTGCGTCGACCCCGATGACGCTTCCGTGCGCCCCGTAGTCGAAAAGCTGCAAAAGGATTTTCCGCGGCACGAGATTCGCGTCCTCTACGGCTCCGGCCGCATCGCCTCCAACGACAAGGTCGCCAAGCTCGAGCGCATGGCCGCCGAAGCGCGCTACGAAACCGTGGTCATCAGCGACAGCGACGTGCGCGTGCGCCCCGATTATCTGCGCGCGATGACCGCTCCTCTGCGCGATCCGCGCGTGGGCGCGTCCACCTGCTTCTATGTCCACACGGACCTCAAGACCTTCGCCGACCGCCTGCAAACCGCCGGCATGATGTCGGATTTCTACGCCGGCATCTTAGTCGCCTGGCAGTTGGAAGGAATCAAGTTCGCGCTAGGCCCGTCGATCGCCACCACCCGCGCCCGCCTCGCCGGCTTCGGAGGCTATGCGGCCATAGAAAATTCTCCCGGCGACGATCTTCTAGTCGGCCGCCTGATCGCCGAGCAAGGCTACGAAGTGAAGCTCCTCCGCTACACCGTCCTGACCGTCTCGGACTACGCGTCGATGAACGACCTCCTCCAGAAGCGCATGCGCTGGATCGTCGTGATGCGCCATATGCGCCCCTGGGGCCACTTGGGCTTGCTATTGACGCAAGGCCTGCCATGGTCGCTGTTGGCGGTCGCCCTGCACCCCACTCTGCCCGTCGCCGCGGCCTATCTGGGAACCTACTTCGCTCTCCGCGCGGCGATGACCTGGATCATCGGAATCCATGGCTTGCATCAGCGCCAGTTGTGGAGTGAGATGCTTCTGATCCCCGTCTGGGACGCGGTAGCATTTTCCATCTGGCTGCTAAGCTTCCTCCGCAGCAGCATCCGCTGGCGTGGAGCGGATTACTATATTCGAGAGGGCCAGTTGGTGGCGAAAGAAGTCGCCAGAAGCCAGTAGCTTATTCCCCCAGCATTATTACGCCCGCCAACACGATCAAAGCCCCCGCCGCCCGCTTCACCCCGACGTGCTCCTTTAATACGAACTTCGCGAGCACCGTTTCCAGGATGAAACTCGCCGCCGACGCCGGCACCGCGAAGCTCAAAGGCTCTGTCTGCACCAGCGCCATGAAGGAGAAAAACGAAACCGCCATGCACGCGATAGCCAGGATCAGGAATCGCCGCCGCGCAATGATCCCCAGCAATCTGAGCATCCCTCGCGCGCCTACCGATTGTTCCCCCACCCGCTTCATCTCATAGCTTTGCAGCAAATCGCTGAGCACCGTCGCGACCACCATCAGCGTCACCAGCACCCACTTCATTTCGACTTCTCCCCCGTCGAGCTAACCAGCGCCGCGCCGATAAAAATCAGCACCGTCCCCAGCCAGCGCTGATTCGTCACCACCTCGTGCAAAACCGATTTCCCCAGAAATGCCGCGATCACGTATCCGACCGCGGTGACCGGCAAAACGAAACTCAAATCCGCAAGGCTCAACAGCACCATCCGAGTAAGCAGCGCGACAATCAGCGCCACGACGCCGAGCGCGACAAACGGATCGAGCATCGCCCGAATATAGGACCACGGATTCGCCCCCGCCGCCGGCAGATGCTTCATGCCCCACGCGAGCGACAGGTTCCCCACCGCCTTCAGCGCGATAAACAACGCCAACACCGAATAAGTCCGAGCCGCCCTCATCCGCGTGCCGCACGCCTCCAGGCGTGCCCCGCCAGAAAATGCGAAAAATGGGGACTGCCGACTCTGTCCCAAGGCGCCCGCAATCCCACCGCCAGCAGATACCACTGCGCCGCCGTGGACAGAGTGGGCTGTACCCACTTTTCGCCCCGTCCACTCCGCCCAGGTGTTTTACAGCTCAAGCTTACCCTGATAAATCATCTCGTCGACATGAAACGCCTGCGCGATTTGATACTGCCCGATCAGAGCGTCAAACTCCACCCGCGCGTCCTTGGCCGTAATTTCCTTCGTCCGCGGAAACAGGTAAACCACCACCACTCCGTCGTCGCGCTGGATCACTTCGACCCGTGCAGGCTTGAGATCCTTCTGCCCCTCCCGCTTGATCGCCGCCTGCCCCTTCAGCCGGTCGCCCTCGCCCTTCGGGTCCTTCCCCAACTTGCTCGGCAGACCATAAACCGCGATCCCGTAGTAATTTTCCTCCACCACCGGCGCATTGGTTTCGCGCGCCTTCAGCTCCGCCTCGCGAATGGGAAGCGCGCTCTCCCACCGCAAATTCAAAGAAAAAGTCGAATCCGGCGATGGCGCACTAGAAGAATCCTGCTCCGGATCCGGGTTGGATCGATGCCGCCCCATACCCGGAATGCCCACGTTCATCCCTCCACGGCCTTTTTTCTCCTCTTTCTTAACCGTAGGCACAGTCATCACCGCCCACGGGGAATTGGTGAGCACTTCCTTGGTTTCCTGATCCGTCCAATCCGCCACCCGCTTGTTTTTCCAAGCCTCGTCAGCCGCGAAAGCGACAGCGATCGAAGCCAGAAGTATCGTGTGGCGCGGCACTCTGTACTAATATAAACCACCCCTCTAACCCTCCCCCGCGAATCTCGACCGACCCGCGATCACAGGGAGGTACCCGTCCGCTACCCGCCCGAGCCGCGACCACAGGGAGCGATCTCTTCCCCGCACGTCGCAGACCCCGGCCTGGCTTATAACCCCGTCCCGTAAGGGCGGGGACGTCAAGTGTAACTCCAACCCCCCCGTCAGCGTCGATAAATCCTGATGACCCGGCGCACCGCACTCCTGCTCGGCTTGACCGGCGTACTCCACTCCGCCCCCACCCGGGAATTCTGGAACGACAAGAACCCCTCCGACTGGACCGCCGAAGAAATCGACCTGCTGCTCAACAAATCGCCCTGGGCCAAGGACGCCGCGATCTCCTATTACGGCGGACAAAACGGTCCGTTGAGCAACTCTCTCCCGGGCGAACGCAGCCGCACCCCGCGCACTGCCTCCAGTGGCACGTCTCCCTCCGCCACGTCCCCCGCCGCATGGAAAGCCGTCATCCGCTGGGAATCCGCCCTCCCGGTTCGCCTGGCTCTCAAGGCGCCTCCCTCGCCCGACGTCGAGAAATTCTACATCCTGAATATGGTGGGCGATGTTCCCAGCGTGGGCGCGACCCCGGACGGATTCTCAGCGCTCAAGCAGGTCACCAAGCTCGAACATAAAGGCGATGAGATTCTGCTAAGCCGGGTGGCGGTTTCCCCCAAAAACGATTTGTCACTGGCCGGGACGCTCTTCTACTTTTCGCGCGGTCTGGCCCTGCGCAAGGAGGATAAGCAAGCGACCTTCTCCACCAAACTCGGCCCCATCGACGTGAAGTGCAAGTTCACTCTGCGCGACATGATGTACCGCGGCAGCCTGGAGCTATAGCTATTTCTTCGGCGCAGTCGCGGGCTTCATAGTAGCCGGCGGCGCCCCCATCGGCACCGAAACATGTTCGTGAACAATCAGCCAGTCCGTCCCCTGTTTTTCCCACAGCACGGTCCAGCGAAAATCCAGATCGTCCTTGCCTCCCGCCTTCTTCACAAACGTGCCATGCCCCGTCGCCGCCGCCCAGGCCCAATTCGGCCGCTGAAAAACGCGCGATGTTCCTGACAAGGTAAACTTCGCCGACGAATAATCCGCAAACACTTTTTTCACCCCCGCGGCATATTCGCCCCACCCGTTGTACTTGAGCGGAGCCACATCGAAAAAAACCCGCTCCGCGTCCTTCGAATAAAAGCGCGCCGCATTGGCCGGATCAAGCGTCCCCCAAGCCTCCCAAATCTGCCGCATCAAAGGATGAAAGTCATAATGCTCAGCCTTCTTGTCCTGGGCGCTCATCACCGCCGCGAGCAATAACCCGCCAATCAAAATCCGCATCGACACAGTCTATCCCAAACGTGGCGCGCGCCTCCAGGCGTGCCGCGTCGACATTCGTGTCGACGTGTCGATAGCGATGAAAACCCCCGCCACCCCGCCCACTCAGCTCGACGAAAAATGGGGACTGCCTGCTCTGTCCCAAGGCGTCCGCAATTCCAACGCCAGCGGATACCTCTGCGCCGCCGCGGACAGAGTGGGCTGTACCCATTTTCGCCCCGGCCACTCAGCTCGACGTATGCTCAGTCCGTTATTTTCGCCGCCTACAAAAAAGCCTGCATCAACAGCACAATCCCCAATCCCAAAAACGACGACAACACCTTCATCGCCGTCCACGACTTCAACGTCTCCCCCACGCTCATCCCGAAATACTGATTCACCAGCCAAAATCCCGAATCGCTGACATGCGAAAATCCCGACCCTCCACAGCACAGCGCCAACACAATCAGATCCGCCTTGTAACCAGGCAACCCTTTCACGATCGGAGCCACAATCCCCGCCGCCGTAATAATCGCCACCGTAGCCGACCCCTGTGCCAACCGCATCACCGCCGCCACGATAAACACCACCACCAATGGAGAGATCGGCGAAGCCGCCAGCAGCTTCCCCATGTACGATCCCACCCCCGTATCGACAATGATCTGCTTAAACGCGCCCCCTCCGCCCATAATGCACAACAGCGCCCCCATCGGAGCCAGCGATTCCGCCGCCAATTTCATGGCCCCCTCCCGCGACACGCCTCTTCGGATTCCAAAAAAATAAAGAGCCACCAGCGCAGTAATAGCGAGCGCAGTAAACGGATGCCCCAGAAACACCGCCGCCCCTCGAAACGGTACATTGCGCAAACTCGCGACGGTCGCCCCGAAAATTAAAGCGATGGGCAGCAGCAACAGCAGGATCACCACCGCCACCGGAGGCGCGTGCTCGGTATCGTGCCGCTGCGTAGTCGCCGCAATCGCCGGTACCTCAACATAAATCTTCTTAGCGATCCAATGCCCGTAAATCATCCCTCCGAAAATCGCGACGGGAATAGAAACCGCAATCCCATAAAGGATAGTAGTCCCCAGGTCCCCTCCCAACAACTGCGAAGCCGCCGCCGGAGCCGGGTGCGGAGGCACCAGCGAATGCGTAATCGTCAACGCCGCCGCCATCGGCATCCCATAAAACAAAAGCGACCGTTTTGTTTCCCGCGCCAGGTTCCACACCAAAGGCGCGAGGATCACGAACCCCACCTCAAAGAAAATCGGCAAACCCACCAAAAACGATGCAACGAGAAGAGCCCACGCCGCCCGATCCTTCCCGAATTTTTCCACCAGCCAGTCCGCCAGAACCTGCGCGCCTCCCGAATGTTCCAGGAACCGTCCGATCATCGCCCCCAATCCCACCACGACCACGATGAACCCCAGCGCGTCTCCAAACCCCGTCTGAATCGACTTCAAAACCTTCTCCGGAGGCATGTGCGCCGCAAGCCCCAGAGCCATGCTGGTCAGCAGCAGCGCCAGAAACGCGTGCAGCTTCACCACCAGGATCAGGACCAGCAGCAGGGCAATCGAAACGGCCGTCAGAAAAATGAGATAGTTACCGTTGGCTGGCACTGTTGTGCATTTTAGCGTCATTCTAAGATTGATTAGACATGCTCAAATCGTCGAGACGTACTCAAAACCCTGGCCTTCGCCGGCACCGCCATGCTCGCGCAGGCTGCGGACGTGAAACGAGTCCTGGTGATGTTCAAATGCCACCTCGACGTCGGCTTCACCGACACGCAAGCCGGCGTCATGAAAAAATATTTCGACGTCTACTATCCGGCCGCCATGAAGCGCGCCCAGCAGCTGCGAGCAGAAGGCAAGGATAAATACACCTGGACCACCGGCTCCTGGCTGCTCTACGAATACCTGGAGCAAGCCTCCACCGAAGCCCGTAAGCGCATGGAGGAAGCCGTCGCCGCCGGCGATATCGCGTGGCACGCGCTCCCCTTCAGTTGGCAAACCGAATTTATAGACCGCTCCATGATCACCGGCGCGCTGGGCTTTTCTCAATCCCTCGATAAACGATTCGGCCGCAAAACCACCGGCGCGAAAATGACCGACGTCCCCGGCCACACCGTCGGCCTGGTCGCGCCTCTAGCCGAACAAGGCGTCAAGTTCCTGCATATCGGAGTAAACTCAGCCAGCACGCCCCCCGACGTCCCCGATTTATTCGTCTGGAAGGACCGCACCGGCGCCACGCTGATCGTGATGTATCAGCACAAAGGCTACGGAGGCGTGGTGCGCATCCCCGGATCCGACCTGGCCATCGCCATCGAAATGGCCGACGACAACGCCGGCCCCCATTCGCTCGACGAGATCCATAAAATCTACGCCGACCTGCGCCATCAGTTCCCCGGCGCGCAGATCACGTCATCTAACTTAAGCGACATCGCAAACGCCGTCGATCCCTATCGAGCCCACTTCCCCGTAGTAACCCAGGAAATCGGCGACACCTGGATTCACGGCGTCCCCAGCGATCCAATAAAGGTCGCCCGCTATCGCGAACTAGCTCGCCTCAGAAACGAGTGGATCGCCGCCGGCCAACTCGCGATCGCCGACGCCACGGACCTCGCCTTTCTCCGCAGATTTGCCTTGTCAGCCGAGCACACCTGGGGCACCGACACCAAAACCTATCTGGATCACGATCACTACAAGCCCGCCGACCTCGAAGACGTGCTAGAAAAATCCGGCTATCAGAAAATGATCACCAGTTGGGCCGAAAAGCGCCGCAACATCGACGATGCCGTCGCGACTCTCCCCGCCCCCATGAAAGCCCAAGCCGTAGCCCGCCTCTCAAAACTCAAGCCAGTCCAGCCCTCGACCGAAGGTTTAAATATATTCAAACCCGCGAAAGATTTCGAAACCGAGCACTTCACGGTCAGCCTGGATGAAAAAACCGGAGCGATCCGCAAGCTCCGCGCAAAAGGCCGCGAATGGAACTCCCTCGCGCTCTTCAGCTATCAAACCCTCTCCGCCGACGACTACGCAAAGTTCATGGCGAGCTACGTGACCAGCAAAGCCGACTGGGCTCCCCAGGATTTCGGCAAACCAAACATCGAACACTTCGGAGCCCGCAGCCGCACCTGGACCCCGACTCTCGTGAACTGTTGGGCCGGCGAAGACCGCCTGTTAGCCCGCCTGAAAATCGACGACCCCGCCGCCGAAAAATCCGGCGTAGTAGCGTGGCCCCAGAAAATGTATCTCGAATTATTGTTCCCAAAAAATGAGCCGGTCATGGAAATCCGTTTCTACTGTTTCGATAAAGTCGCCAACCGCCTGCCGGAGGCGATGTGGCTGACATTCCCTTCCACCGGCAACGTCACCATGGAAAAAAGCGACTATTCCATCGACCCGAAACAAGTCGTCCCCGGAGGCAACCGCCACATGCACGCCATCTCCGGAAAAATCACCTTCGACGACTTGACCATCGACTCACTGGATGCTCCCGTGGTCGCCCTAGGCGAAAGATCCCCGATCTACTTCTCCAAAGAACAGCCGGACCTGGCTAAAGGTCTCCACTTCAGCCTGTTCAACAACGCCTGGGGCACCAATTACATTCAGTGGTTCGGCGAAGATCTCCGGTTTCGCTTCGAAGTGCGGACCTGAGAATACACAAACATCGCCAAGACGCCAGCCATCAAGAGAAACGACGACGGCTCCGGCGTCGTTACCGAAAAGGCGGTGAACGTCGCTTGCTCTAACGCGGCGTCGCCATTCGCAGTCAGGACAGTGTCCCCCAAAATAGGGATGCCGAATTGGGCGGCACTTGCCGAACCGGCGAGCGCGTTATCCAGAAAGAAGTCGACAGTGCCGTCCGCCAGTTCTTCAATCGAGGCGGTGTGCGTGCCCGGAGTCCGCGCTATGTGCGTATCGAGGAACGCTGAGCTGACCCCGTCGACGCGATAAAGAACGTAATAATCCGCAAGGCCAGTGAACGCTCCGACCGCGGCCTCATAGGACAGCGGGTTGGTGAAATCCTGCACCCACAGCTCCGCCGCCGGACCGGTGGTAAATCCGGAATCCAGAAACGAAGCAGTGACCGTGGCGGCTTGGCTGGGAAGCGAAGTGATCGCACCGCCATAATCGCTGCTGGTCGTCGGAACAAGAAGATTGCCGCTGCTCAGCATCAGATTTTCCGGACCATAGAGGCTGGAGAAGAGATAACCTTCGAATGACACCGCGTTTGCGGCGGCAAAACGGGACGCCAGCAAAAGTGCCCCGCTAAGTACAAAGAGAGTGCGCGCTATCCCCGTCATATAGGTCTACTGATTCTATCGAATAAATGATCGAAAGTCATGCCATCGCCGCGTTGGAGATGGGCGCCTATTTGGTAATGCGCGAACGCTGCCGTCTTTTGAGCGCGTCGACGTAATATTGCAAGAGTTAATTATCTTCTCGGCGCGTACCCCATCGTGAATGTCACCATCACGCTCCTCCCCGGCAGCAGATTCAACTGGTCCCCCGGATTCGGCGCGAATGCGACCGTGGACGTCGCCGCCGTGAACGGAGTGACTCCCACAATGTTGTGACTGTCAGCGAGATTATTCACCGCCAGCCCAATCTTACTTCCCCGCAGCCAGGACTGATTCTTGATGGAGTAATTCACGAACACATTCACCACGTTAAATGGATTAATCGTGATCGCCTCGTCCACCGGATAAGGAATCTTTGCTCCATTGATCAGATAGGTTAAAGACCCGTTGTCGTTATAAAGAGTCCCCACGCGCTTCTCTACCAGTCCTACATCCCAGTTCTTATGACGCCACAGTAAGGCGAGAGACTCGACATTCTTAGGAGTGTTGGCCACCCACAAACCGCCATTCGGGAAGTTATGGCCCTCCTGATATTTCGCCGAGCCGATGGTCCCGTTTAAATAGAGTGATAATCCCCATCCGATCACGATATTACTCTCGGCCTCGATACCCTTCGTATTCGAAGGACCCGTCGCGACGAACACCGGCTCGTTGGAGGTCGGATCTATATATTGGTCGTAGCCGTTCTGGAAGTGGACGTAGTAAGCGTCCGCATCGAGAGTCCAGCGGTTGAACTTCAGCACGTTGCCGATCTGATAGGTCTTCGCCAGTGTCGGCTTGGGTGGAACCAGCACCTGCCCGTTCGGAACGTCGAAGACGTTGCTCGGCGGAATCACGCTGCCCTCCGCAAACTGCGCGTAAGCGGACCAGTTGCTCCTGACGTAGTAACGCGCGGCGATATTCGGCAGCCAGTTGTTATAGTCGATACTGTGGTTGGTAAACGCAGCGCCGCCCACGCAGATCGGCGCGCCCGTTCCAGGCTGGGTCGACGCCACGCCTCCCAGGCACCCCACCGTTTTGCCGTTGTCCTGGTATTGATTCAGCGTCATCTCGTAGTTGGCATCCTTGACTCCCGCCACGATCACGACCTTGGCCATCGGGTGCCATTCGAATTCGGCGAATGGCTGAAAGGATTGAGTGATGAAGTGTTCATGGAAATTCCCCAAAGGCGTGTCGACCTCAGTGATGATGTTCGACGGAACCTGGTAGCGATCCGTATACGCCCAGTCATACCAAAGTCCCGTTCGGAAGATACCCCACTTGGACTCCTTGCTTAAGATCAAGGTGTCGCCCGCGTGCCTGTACCCGTTCAACTTGTCCACTCCGCTGGGTTTGGCCGCGCTGAGACTGACCGTAGCTCCATTCTGATAGAACTGTTTATTCCAATAACGAGTGGTGTACAGCTTGGTATCGAGCTTCCAGCCGTCGCTCAGATCCGAGTGAAAGCTGGCGTACTCAAAATCGGTTTGCACATGGTAGAAGTTGTAACCGTAATAGTAAGGGTCCGGAGTGCCGTTCGCCAACAGAGGAGTTCCATCCAACAGAAAGTTATCTCCGAACTGAGCCACCTGCGCGCGCGTCGGATTCGTAGTGTTCGGAGTGTTAGTCCAAATGTCGACCAGGCCTCCGTAGAGCGTCAGCGAACTGTGACTGTTCAACCGGTATTGATACTTACCATAGCCGGCCACTCTCTTCTGTCGATTGTAAGTCTGATACCCGTCCGATAGCAGCTGTTGAATGTTCATCAGAAAGCTGTTCTTGCTGCCGGGACCGAAAAAGCCGCTGTCCGCATCCAGTTGCAGCACGCGCGTGTTCCAGGAGCCGTAGACTACTGAGGCGCGAATATTTGGGTCCGGGAACAGTTGCGGCGATTGCAGGTTGATTGAGCCGCCGAAGTTAGTGGGACCAAAGTTGGAAGACAGTCCAGGGCTGCGGTCGAAGTCGACAGCGTCGGTCCAGCCGCTCGGAAAGTTCGCCCAGGAATGATGTGTAGGCGAGTTGGTGTCTTCAAACGGAATGCCGTCGAAGGTCATCGTATATTCGCCGTCCGAAAAACCACGGAAGAAAGTCTTGCCCTGCCCGAGTCCGATGCCGTTCGGATTCAAACTGAACGTCCCCGGCGCCAGGTTGACGTATTCCGCGTAATCCGCGAGAGGCGACATGAAGTTTCTGATGAACTCCCCGCTCACCTCCGTTTTGGCGGAGACCGCCTCCAAAGTGTTTCCCGAAGGAGCCGTCGCCGCCGCCATCGATATAGTCTCGTTCACGGTGATGGAGCTCGAAAGCGTCTCAACCGACATGGACATTGGCACGTCCAGTGTCGCGCCGGAAGTCACTTTTCCACCGGAGCGGGTGGTCACGGCAAAACCCGGGGACGAAGCGACAATGGTGTAAGTACCGGTGGCAAGATCCTGCACGCCGAACTTCCCATCGTTGTCGGTGACCGTGGTTCGCGACGCGCCCGTGGATTCGTTCCTCACTTCCACGCTGGCGTTGACCACCGGCTTTCCCACCTGGTCCGTTACCGTCCCGGTGATCGTTCCGCTCTGTTGCGCTTCGAGCGAACTGAGCAGGAGAAGAGCCAATACACTGATCGCGAGTACACTTCGATTCGTTTGCATTCTTTGCAGCGTAGCGATTGCAAGTGACGATGGCGTTACAGTGATGTGAACAGTTCGTTCGACCCAGACCGCGTCATCATTTCCAGCCTTTTCAACCCCTTCGCACTTTCACCCGCCGCAATCCCCAGCCGCCCCTGCTATAACTCACTCCAGCAGGAGACTATCATGACAAGAACCGAAATCAATCAAGCCAACTCCCAACACTCCACCGGACCCGTAACAGATGCCGGCAAACAACGCTCTTCCCAAAACGCGCTCCGCCACGGACTCACCGCCCAGGTCGTAGTCATGCCCTCTGAAGACTTAGCCTCCTACAAGCGCCACCTGAAATCCTTCACCGACGAGTATCGCCCCGAAGGCGCATCCGAAACCCAACTGGTCCTGGTGCTGGCCAACGCCTCCTGGCGCCTCAATCGAGTGGCGGCCCTGGAAACCAACCTGCTGCCTCTCGTCCCGCCTGAACTCGGTGGCGCCCCCAACGAAGTCCGCGACGCCATCGCCGTGGCCGCCGCCCTCGAAAGTCACGCCAAATCCGTCGCCAACCTCGGCATGCACAGCCAGCGGCTCTTCCGCCAATTCGATGCCGCCCTGGTCCGCCTCCGCGACCTCCAAAAAACCCGCCGCGAACAGGAAACGCGCGACCTGAACCAGGTTCTCAACGTCATGGCCATGTATAAATCCAAAGGAGAAACCTACGATCCAACCCGCGATGGCTTCGTTTTTTCCAGCACCCAGATCGCCGCCGGCGTACTAGCCCGCAAACGCGAAATCCTCACCGGATCCGCCTACCTGTACACCAACAAACCCGCCTAAGTAGGGCAGGTCCCCGGCCTGCCCCCCGTGAATGGACAAATCGCCCGCCCCGCCACTTGCTATGCTGAGCGATTATGAAAAAGTTCATCTTCGCGCTCACCGTCTCCGTGGTTCTCCTCGCCCAGGAGAAGGTCGATGAATCCACCGCCGCCAGAATGCGCAGCGAGGAACTGGAGCATTCCAAGATCATGCATACCCTGCATATGCTGACCGATCGCTACGGCCCGCGCGTCACCGGCACGCCCAATCACGAAGCGGCGGCCAAGTGGGCGATCGCGGAGATGACTTCCTGGGGCATGAAGAATGCCCACCTGGAACCGTGGGAGTTCGGCCATCCCGGCTGGCTCAATGAGAGTGCGACGGGCGCGATTACCGCTCCGGTGCGTGAGAACGTCAAGTTCGAAGTGCTGGCGTGGACGCCCTCGACCCAGGGAACCGTCAACGCGTCGGCCGTTGAGATCGTTCCGCCGCAAGGCCCTCTCCCTCCGGCAGCGGAAGGCGCCAATGCAGGCGGGCGCGGAGGCCGCGGCGGCGCTCCGGCGCGGCTCGGTCCCACCAAAGAGGAGATGGAACAGTGGATCGCCGCGACCAAAGATAAGGTGCGCGGAAAAATCGTGCTGGTGGGCAAGGCCGCGGTGATTCCCGTGAATTTCGATCCGCCCGCGAAGCGCCGCACCGATGAGCAGGTTCGCGCGCAATACGACGGCACCGGTGGAGGCCGCGGCGGGCGCGGAGGTGGCGGCCGTGGACGAGGGGAGACCGATCCGAACCGCCTGACTCCCGTGCAGGCCGGCGAACAGATCGATCAGATGCTGCTGGCAGGCGGAGCGCTGCTGCGCATCAACGACGCCGCCCGGGGCGAAGGAATTATCGTCGCCCAGCAGCATCGCGCCTACGATATTACGAAAACCGTTCCCACCGTCATCCTGCGCAACGACGATTACGGGCGCGTCGAAAGATTGCTCGCCGACGGCGACGATGTGAAGCTGCAATTTAACATCGTCAACCACATTTATCCCGAAGGCAAGACCAGCTACAACGCGATCGCGGAAATTCCGGGAACCGATAAAGCCGATGAGATCGTGATGCTCGGCGGACATCTGGACTCCTGGCATGGAGGCACGGGCGCGACTGACAATGCGATCGGCTGCTCCATCATGATGGAAGCGGCGCGCTTGATCGAGGCCCTCCAGCTGAAGCCGCGTCGCACGGTTCGCGTGGCGCTGTGGTCGGGTGAGGAAGAAGGATTGCTCGGTTCACTGGCCTACGTGAAACAACACTTCGGGACGGCCGAGGATCCCAAGCCCGAGTGGTTCAAGCTGGACGCGTATTTCAATATCGATTCCGGTACAGGCCGTCCGCGCGGAGGCAGCGTGTTCGGTCCGCCCGAAGCGGCCGCGGCGCTGCGTGGAGTCTTCGGACTGTTCGCCGACTGGGGCGTAGGCGGAGTGAGCAACACCAATAGCCGGCAGACCGGCGGAACCGACAGCACGTCGTTCAACAACGCGGGCCTGCCCGGGATCGGGATGCAGCAGGATCCCATCGAATACGGCAGCATGACCCACCACACCAATCTCGACACCTATGAGCGCATCATCCCAGACGATGTGGAGAAGGCCGCAGCAATCATCGCCGCGGCGGTGTGGCAGGTGGCGAACCGCGACCAGATGATCCCCAGGTTCACCAAGGAAACGATGCCGCCGCCGGTAGCGGCGAGGTAAAACGTACGAATTGGCTATACTGACCATTAATAAGGAGGGCGTGATGCGCCGAATCCTCTACGGCAATCTGTTGATTGCCGCTCTCGCGTGGGGAGGCGATGGCAGAACGCCTCGTTCTTCCAGCTCCGATTATCCGGTTCACCAGGACGCGGGCTCGGCGACCATCGCCGCCGTTCGAGTGTCCCCGGAGCAGTTGAACAAGACCCTCCCAGCCGATTTCAGCAAGCGGTATGTCGTGCTCGAAGTGGCGATTTACCCCAAAGACGGAGCGACCGTCGACGTCGTCCAAATGGATTTCGTGCTCAAGCTGGCGGATGGAGAAAGCCACCCCGACACAGCCGAGGAGGTCGCCGGTTTGTGGCGTCCGCACACCAATGGTCCGCATCCCGATCCCTTGGGCGGGAAGGTTCATGTCACCACCGAAACCGGGGTGATCATGCAAAGCGGCACCGATCCAAACACCGGCCGCAGGACCAACGGCGTCGGCACGTATGAAGGCGTCGGAGTAAGCAACTATCCCACGGCAGGCTCCGCGCCCGCGTCGCGCTCCTCTAATGACAATGCGGATCGCATGGAAGCCCAGCTCGATAAGTGGTCGCTGCCCGAAGGTAAAACCACGTCTCCCGTAGCAGGCTATTTGTATTTTCCAGTGTCGGCGAAAAGAAGCAAAGGCGCGCTGGAGCTTGAGTACACGCACGACAGCTCGTCGGCGAATCTGAAGCTCCCAAAGTAACCCGAGTCGTGTGGCGCGCGCCTCCAGGCGTGCCGCGTCGACATTCGTGTCGACGTGCCTTGGTCGAAACCAATTAACCTGCGAGTAGATCCTTATGGGCGATGTCTTATTGCACGATAGTTTGGGCGACGTCCGGGTACCCTCCGACGCTCTTTATGGCCCTCAGACCCAAAGGGCGATCGAGAACTTTACCTTCAGCGATTTTCGATTTCCCCGGCCCTTTCTGGGCGCGCTGGGGCTGATCAAGAAGTCCGCGGCTGAGGTCAACGGCGAGCTAGGTCTGCTCGACCCGGAGACCGCCGCGGCGATTGCCCAGGCGGCTGGGCAGGTGGAGCAGGGATTGCACGACGCGCAGTTCCCTTTGGATATTTTTCAAACCGGATCGGGCACCAGCACCAACATGAACGCCAACGAGGTGATCGCCACTCTCGCGAGCCGGACCTCAGGCAGGAAGATTCACCCCAACGATCAGGTCAACCTGGGGCAGAGCAGCAACGACGTGATTCCTGCGGCGATCCACGTCAGCGCGGCGCAACAGGTGACGCATCGCCTGCTGCCGGGAATCTCTAAATTAGCCGGCGCCATCGCTCAAAAGGCGCGGGCCGTGGATCACGTGGTCAAGACCGGGCGCACGCACCTGATGGACGCCGTTCCCATGCGGATGAGCCAGGAGATGGGAGGCTGGGAAGCCCAGCTTCGCGCAGCGGCGGCTCGCATCGAATCGGCATTGGCGCGGGTGTTTGAGCTACCGCTGGGCGGCACCGCGATCGGAACGGGCTTGAACGCCGACCCGCGTTTCGGTCCGCTGATCGTCGAGCGAATCGCGAAAAGCTCCGGCCTTCCGTTTACGCGCAGCCCCAATCTGTTCGCGGCGATCAGCAGTCAGGATGGGTCCTTGGAATTAAGCGCCCAGCTGCGCGGACTGGCGGTTTCCCTTCTAAAAATCGCCAACGATCTGCGGTGGATGAATAGTGGACCGGTCTCCGGGCTGGCCGAAATTTCACTGGTCCCATTACAACCCGGCAGCAGCATCATGCCTGGAAAAGTGAATCCGGTGATTCCGGAAGCCGTGGCGATGATCTGCGCGCAGGTGATCGGCAACGACGCCGCGATTCTGATCGGCGCACAGTCCGGCGCATTCCAACTGAATACGATGCTGCCCGTGATTGCCTGGAACCTGCTGAGCAGCATTCATCTGTTGAGCGGGGCGGTGGAGGAGCTGGGATCCAAAGCGGTCGCGGGGTTCGTCGTCCATGAGAACCGGCTGCGGGAACTGGCGCTGAAGAATCCGATTCTGGCGACGGCTTTGGCGCCTAAGGTCGGCTACGATGTGAGCGCCGCGATCGCACAGGAAGTGGTTCGAAGCGGGCGCAGTGTCATGGATGTGGCGCGGGAGAAGACTTCGCTGACGGAGGAGGAGCTGCGGGAGATTTTGGATCCGGCCAAGATGACGGGGTGATTGCGGGAGCGTGGGGGCGTCGACACGATTGTCGACGCGGCACGCCTGGGAGATGAGGGTTAGTGTTTGAAGGTGTTCTTGCCTACTTCGAAGTGGAGGCGGACGGATGGGATCCACACTGGGCCGCGCTGCTGGTTGTAGGCGGGGTTAGACACGTGCTGGAGATCGACGCTCGCGAAAAAGCTGGGGAACAGGCGCGCGCTATAGTACGATTCCCAGATACATTCTGGGCCGTACTCGAGGCGTCCGTCGCCGATCAGAAAATCGTGGCCTCCTAGCGCCAGATACTCGGCATGAACGCCTGAAATTCCGCTGGCGGTGAGCTCGGTGGCGACCGTATCGAAGGGCCTGTGCCAGCGCGTGCCGGTGACGGAAACGCCGCCGGTCGCCAGGCGATCGATGGCCGTGAACGCGAAGCTTTCCGTCTTTCCATTATTCCATCCGAGGCGCGAAAAGATGCCGACGTCTTTGACGATCTCCTGCTCCATATTCAAACCGAAGCCGTATTTCAGCGTCCCGTTATGGCGCGTTGCGGTGATATCGGGGACTCCGCCGGTTTGCTGGGCCAGCCGGATGGACGCGGCATAGTTGCCCATGAATCCGTGGTTCACGTAGGGCATGGCACGGATGGCTCCGTCGTGTTTGCGGATCTTGTAGCGGCGCTCGACCTCGAATACGTCGCCGCGGTTGACCAGAATTCTGCGATCCATCTGCGATCCGTTCGCGACCTTGGGCATGCCCGCGCTTCCATATCGAAACGACCAGTTTTTCAGGTGCACCTCATGCACCCAGCCCCAGGTGTAACCGCGAACGTCGGCCGGATAATCCCACGCGCCGTTGAACATTACTGCCCAGCCCATGAACTGCGAGCGCGGATCATTCGAATACTTATTGTTGTCGAAGAAATCCGTGACCGTGAAACGCCCGACGTTAATCGTATAGCGATTCATCGGGCGCTGGCCGGCCAGCTGGTTCTCATCGGCTTGCGATGGCTCCATCTCCGAGCCGAATCCAAAATCGTGCGAGAGATAGAGCCGTGCGAGATAAGGTTTCGGGGTAGCGGATGCCACGCGCGGCAGCTCGCCGTTCGAAGAGTTGGCCAGCCCGTCGACGCCGCTGAATCCGCGCCCGCCCGCGATTTCGGGATCGAAGTAGAGAAACGTGTTCTGTTCGAGGCGCAGCGCGAAGAAGAGCGTGGTGGTGAGCGACACATCCTTTTCCGGATAGTCTTGCAGGCTGTAAGGCCCCGAATAAGGCGAACGGAACGTGCCGTGATATTGGCCGATCGAGGTGGCCTGATAGAAGAGATTCCAGCGCTCCGGCTCCGGCGGCGGCGCGTTCGGATCGGGCTGAGCGGGCGGTTGAGCCCACAAACCGGCGCACGAAATTAGCAGCAATAGTGTTGTCCGCATCTTAATTGAGGTTAACAACATTTGTATAATTCAGGCTAAGTGACGTAACTATTTGTTAACACGTTATTTGCATCGTCGCTCACCGTACAGGGAAGCCCGCCAGATTTTATGGGTCTAGCTCCACCACGTAGACTTGCGCGGTTCCGGTGCGGTCACTGGCAAAGGCCACTTTGCGTTCATCGGTCGACCAGGAAGGATGCGGATGAGTCCACTGCGGACCGTACACGGTGTCCGCGGCAGCTTCCATCCAGCTCAATTCATTTCGCGCGCGCGCGAAATCTTCGGCCAGCGCATAGCGCGAGGTGCGCCACTGCGTGCCCTGGTTGGAGGACTCGCTCAAGCAGAGCTGTTTCCTCGCGCCCGTTGCGACATCGATGATTTGCAGACCCTCATCCGGATGATTGGTGTCGCATAGCACGCGCCGCCCCGCGCGATCGGGCGCAATGTGCCACGCGTTATATTCGACGATCGGGCGAATTTCACGAGTGGTCCAATCCATGCGGCACAAGGCTCGCGGCCAGATGGTGAACACCAGATCGCCGGTGCTACCGAGAAACGTTTCGTGAACCAGGAACTCGTCGTTATCGTGCTGATACAGGCATTCGAGGCCCGTTCCATCGCGCCGCACGCGATGCATGCGCGGAGCGGGATCGCCCGCGAACTCGATCCATTCCGGTTCGAGAGGATGGAACTGCGGATGGATGACGGTGCGCGGAAAAGGGATAATGTGCCAGCCGGAGCCGTCGAATCGCCCCACGACCAGCCCGCATTCGGCCCCGGATTTGAACGCGGCGGTGAGCCATTCGCCGTCCCTGCCGATGGAGCATTCGCCTAACTGCGCGCCTGGATGGTCCGCAATGGAGCGCTCGATTAAGGTATCGCGATCGATGGCCCACAATCCTCCGCCGCGAGTGAAGACCAGGGTGTTGCCATCGGGATGCAGAGCGGCGGAAAAAGGGTGGATCGGCTGGCCGCTAGTGATCTGCCTCGCGTCGCCCGAATCGAGCGAAGCTTCGAACAACTGGGCCGCCCCCGTGCGGTAAGAAGTGAAAAACATTTCCCGCCCGCCCGGAAAAAATGAGCTTTGCAGAAAATACGACGGATGGTTGATGGCCGGCCCTTCGGTCACCTGCCACACGCGGGCGCCGGTCGCGCGATCGCGATAGGAAATCATTTGCGTCCCAGGTACAAGTCGCGGCCCTTGGCCAAGGCCTCGATTTTGCGGTCGGCAACGGAACGTTTGAGCATCCAGAAACCGCAGTCGGGATGAATCCAACCGACGCGGCCGCGGCCTAGAACCTGTTCGGCGCGGTCCAGCGTTTTCGCGATCTCCTCCGCGGTCTCGACACGGTTAATCTTTACGTCGACCACGCCGAGGCCGAGGCGAATACGCGCGTCGACGTCTTTCAGCGCTTCCAGATCCTCCGGCGGACGATGCGCGGTTTCGAGTACCAGGTGATCCACATGCAGGCGGTTCAAAAAGTCCGTCAGCGCTTTCCACTCGCCCTTCTGAATGGTCTGGCCTCCGTAATTTCCGAAGCAGAGATGAACGGCGCGCGTGCCGGTGAAGCCGTCGAGGACCTTATTCATCGCGGCCGCAGCCATCGGACCGTCCGCGGGATTGCCCGGGATGTTCGCTTCATCCACTTGCAGGCACGCGCAGGGAAGCCCCGCCACCTGCTGCGCCAGGACACCGGCGAGCGCCATCAGCAACTCCTCAAATCCGCCGTAATGCCGGTCGAGCAGAGTGCGCGCCAGCATGTAAGGACTGGTCACGGTGAACTTGAACGGACCACCCGCGACGCCCGCGGCAAGCTCGCAATCCGCCATCAGGTTGAGCGGCCTTCGCCCAGAGGCTCCTCGACCACACCCGCAGCCTTGCGCCGGAATTTCATCCCGTTGACGCGCGCGAATGCCTCATGATCGCTGCGGCCCACTCGCGCGCGGATGCCCCGCATGGGGCGGATGAAATACTCGATCATGCCGTTGGTATCGGGATGATTCACGTCGAACCGGTACAATTCTCCGTCGGTAGGCAGATCGATTCCCGCCTGCCTCTGAATATCGAACACCACGCGCGTGGCATCGAGGCGAGCCTGCTCACTGGGCAGCGCGGCGAGCCAATCGGGAACCGGATAGGATCCAACGGTGGTGGTCAGAATGGATGGGTCAGCAGGCATTATTTCACTTTATGGAATGCCGGTATTTTTCGGCTTGAGCTTTTAATTCGTCGATGTGAGCGTAGGAAGCTTGCGGCAAAACTCCTCGATCGCGCAGCGCAGAGTAGAGCCGGATGGCTTCTTCATATTCGCCAGCGGCGCGCGGAAAGTTTTTCATGTCGATATAGATTTCCGCCCGCTCCTCGTGCGCGTCGGCCAGTTCGGAGGTGATGTTCCACGCCGCGCCGGGGCGTTCCGTCAGCGCCTTCCACAAAGCGATGGCGCGCTCCGATTCCTGAAGCGCGGCGGGCAGATCGTGGGAGCGGCGAAGCTGAAGAGACACACGGCCGGTGATGCTGGCCAGGGCAACCGCGGCCCGGTAATCGTTGGGGTCGGCCGCGGCGGCGGATTGGCGAAGGGCCTGCGCTTTCCGGTAGAAGGCGAGCGCGGCGGACTGATCGCCCAGACGGACGGTGACCCAGCCAAGGTCGCTGTAATCGTAGGAAAGGTCCAACTGGGCGCGGGGACCTCCGACATTTTTCACATACTCTTCGTCGATCGCGCGGGCCTCTTCATACTGGCTGCGTCCTTCTTCGTAGCGTTTCAGAACTCCGTAAAGCGCGCCCAATCGTTTGTGGGCCAAACCTAGATTCGCTTGCGAGGAGGTGTCGCCGGGGCGGGCGTCGACAATGCGCTGCTGAAGCGCGAGAATGTTTTCGCGGATGGGAATCGCTTCCTGATATTTTTGCGCGTTGGTCAGCAGGGTGGCGCGAATGGATTGAGCACCGGCCATCGCGCGGAGAAAATCCAGGTTGCCGGGATGCGCGCGTAAGGCGGCGGTGGCTGAGGCTAGGGTTTGGTCGGAGAGGGCATTGGCGCGCGGCACGTCGCCTGAGGCGCTGTAAGCCGCGGCGAGCGCGTCCGAGGCATGCAGATAATCCAGACGCAGAGAATCGTCGGAAGGGGAACGGGCCAACAGGCGCTCCAGGATGTCGTGGGCTTTGCGATAGCTTTCGAGGGCCGCCGGCACCTGGCCGAGGTTCGACGATCCGGAGAGTCCCTGCACGTCGCCGATGCGCAGATACCCGAGCGCGATTTCGCGAGCGAGGCGTGGATCTCCGGCGGATTCATGGGATAAATTTTCGAGATATTCCAGAGCGCGCCGGACCAGCAATTCGCGGGCGGATGTCGAGCCGGGCAGTTTTTCGATCGCGTCATGAAATTCGAACATGACGGAGTGCGCCAGTTTTTCGACGTCGTTGAAGCGGCGCTGGGCGCGGCGCGATTCCACCCAGGACAGAGATCCGAAAGCAAGGATCAGTGCTGCGGCGAGCGCGGCGGCGGGGACGGCGATGCGGTGGCGGCGCAGAAATTTCCCGGCACGATAAGCAAACGTTGCGGGACGCGCGTGGATCGGCTGGCCGTCCAGATAGCGGCGCAGGTCGGCCGCAAACTCGTCGACGGTGGGATAGCGCAGGCGCGGATCTTTCGCCAGAGCCTTCAGCAGAATGGTTTCGAGATCGCCAGCGAGCCGGCGATTCCATTGAGCGGGCGGGATGGGTTCCTGCTCGCAGGCGATGCGGATCGCTTCGGCGTAGGACGCGGATCCCGCGGCATAAGGGCGATGCGCGGTCAGCAGTTCGTAGAGAATTACGCCCAGCGAATATACATCCGACGCCACCGTCTGGCGCTCGCCGCGAATCTGTTCGGGGCTCGCGTAGGCGACGGTCATGGGCGCGGGTCCCGCTTGGGTAATCTCAGAATCGGTGTCGGAATCGAGCACCCGCGCCAGACCGAAATCGAGAAGTTTAGGATCGCCCGCGGGCGTAACCAGAATGTTGCCGGGCTTCAAATCGCGATGGACGATCAGCTTCTGATGCGCGTAGGCCACGGCCTGGCATACCGAAAGGAACAGCGACAGGCGCTGGGGGATGGGAAGCGCGTATTCCTCGCACCAGGCGAGCAGAGGCGGGCCCTCCACATATTCCATGACCAGGTAAGGCTGGCCGGAGGGCGTGGCTCCTCCATCGAGAAGGCGCGCGATATTGGGATGTTCGAGCTGCGCCAGAATCTGGCGCTCCCGGCGGAAACGCTGGTCGAGATTCGCATCCGGCCTCGCGCCGGTGATCAGTTTAATCGCGACGCGCTTGTCGTACTCTCCATCGGCGCGGTCGGCCAGATAGACGACGCCCATGCCTCCGCGGCCGATCTCTTTAATAATGTTGTAAGGGCCGATCTGCGCGGGGGGCTGTTCAACGGGGTCCGCCCACAGCAGCGCGCCGGGCAGCACCGCCGTATCCAGCCGATCGGCTTTACTCTCCATCGCGAGCAGAGATTCGACAGTGTTGCGCAGCTCGGCATCGCCGCTACAGAGGCGGTCCAGGATCTGAGGACGCTCCGAAGGGTCGGCGTCGAGGACCCCCGACAGCACGGACTTCACCTCGCTCCAGCGCGTCGGCGTCATGGCTTGCCCTCGATTTTTTCGAGCAGCCAGAGACGTGCCGTGCTCCACTCGCGTTTGACGGTCGCGGGAGAGATGCCGAGAACCTCCGCCGTTTCCTCGATGGTCAGGCCTCCGAAGTAGCGGAGCTCGACCACGCGCCCCTGTTGCGGATCGAGCACGGTTAGCTGTTCGAGGACCTGGTTGAGTTCGAGCACGTCGATCGACGAAGTGGTGAAAACTCCCAGCGCGTCGTCGAGCGCGACGGCTTGCGCCTGCCCCTGGCGCTTCGCGGCGAGCCGCGCCTGCGCGTGATTGATGAGAATGCGCCGCATCATGGTGGCCGCGACACCCAGAAAATGCGCGCGATTGCGCCAATCGACGGCGTGCTGGCGGATCAGCCGGATATAAGCTTCGTGCACCAGGGCGGTGGGCTGAAGCGTGTGATCGCGCCGCTCATTCGCGAGGAAGAATCGGGCCAGGCGGCGCAGCTCTTCGTACAAAGCGGGCGTCATCTGGTCAAGGGCCGCTTTATCGCCGTTGCGCCAGTCGATGAGAAGCTGAGTGAGGTCCTGTGGCGCCGTCACGCTGATCCTCAACTATATTAGCGGAACTTTCGCGCCGTCCCTGGTGTCTCAGTATAAAATCGCGATGGCGTAGTCCCACCGCGAGTCCTTAGAAAAAACTTGTCACAATTCCCAGCCGGCAGACGTTGTTACATTGTGAACGCACAGAGTAACGTGGCCGCAGAGGACCAGGCGTTCGATTTCGAAGCTCTATTTCGCGCTCAGTACGACCGCGTGGCGCGGGTGATTGCGCGCGTGGTGAAGGACCGTGCGCGCGCCGAAGAACTGGCGGTCGAAGTGTTTCTCAGGTTGTGGAAGGACTCGCGCGCCCAGGGCGGAAACGCCGAGGGATGGTTGTATCGCGTGGCGGTGCGCAAAGGGCTCGATGAACTGCGGCATCGCACCCGTAGGACACGCTATGAAAAGCTGCTGGGCGCGAGTCCGAAAGTGCCGACTCCGGAAGATGTTCGCGGCGCGGCGGAGGAGCAGGAACGGGTTCGCCTGGTGCTGGCGGCGCTCGGGTCGCGGCACGCGGAGTTGCTGCTGCTGAGAAGCCACGGCCTGAGTTACGAAGAGCTGGCCATGGCTCTGGAGCTGAATCCCGCATCGATAGGAACGTTGCTGCGGCGCGCCGAAGACGCATTTCGAAAGGAATATATAAAACGCTATGGACCAGAATAAGTGGGTAGAGGATAGCCTTCATAAACTGAATCCGGAGGCCGAGTGGCAGCCGCAGCCGGCGAAAGCTTTCGCGCGCTTAGAACGCTTGCGCACCGAGGAAAAATCCTTCCGCTGGCCTCGCACGCTGGCAGTGGCGATCGTGGTTGCAGTCTGCCTGCTGACATTCCCGCAGCCAAGAGTGTTCGCGCAGCGCATCCTCACCCCTTGCGTCGAGGCCTGCGAGAGCCTGGTGCTCGGCCAAGTGGATTTCCATGACGAGCTCCACCAAATGATCTGGACCTTCCATAGCTGGATGGGCCTGACCGCGCCCAATTTCAAGGCGACCGACGTGAACGGCGCTAGTTTCGAGTTGTCGGACTACGCGGGCAAAGTTGTTCTGCTCAATTTTTGGGCCTCCTGGTGTGAGCCTTGCAAGAAGGAAATTCCCTGGCTGGTCGAGTTCCAGCGCCAGTATGGAAAAGACGGATTCGCGGTGGTCGGCATCTCCATGGATGAGACCGGTTGGAAGGCGGTGCGTCCGGTGATCGATGCGCAGAAGATCAATTATCGGGTCGCGATCGGAGACGACGCGCTGGCCAAGAAATATGGCGGCGTTGGGTCACTGCCCGAGAGCCTTTTGATCGACGGAATGGGAATTGTTCGGGTAAAGCACAAAGGAATCACCGACAAGATTCAATATGAGCGGGAAATCGTTCGCATGCTTTGGAAAAACCTAAGTGACGCCGACCGTGACCGACTTCGCGCCCAGGGTCTGTAGCAGATTCCGGATCACCGTTTCCGCATTGCGCTTGGCCTGATCGAGAATGCCCATATCGAGCGCCGCCTGCTTAACCGACGCAATCGCGGCCATCCGAGCCTGCCGCTCCAGATCCGGATCGGGCGACACCCACGGCGTCCACCAGGTGATCTGGCGGTCCCATACTTTGGTCTGTTTATCGTCGATGACGATGTGAAAAATCTGTGCCGGCGGCAGCGCGAGTTTAATTTCATCCCGCGGAAGAATTTTGACGCTGCCCGGCGTCAATTGGGAAAGATCGACTCCGGCCAGCACTTCCGCCTGCACGATCAACAACAATTTCTCGGAGCCCACCGGAGTCTTCTTCTCCTCCAGCCCAACCACTTTCTGCACCGTGTATTTCACGGAAACCAATTCGCTAAGCCCCTGAATTTCGCGGACCATCGCGGGTGCATCCAGCGTCCGGATCGGCACTGCGCTCCTATCGATGGTGAAAAATAACGTCGCGAGCACAATGCCCGTCGCCACGCCAATTCCGGCCCAAATGAGTCGCAAACTTCATTGTAGCCAATGTTTTACGTATTTCACTGCAATCGGCCGGAGAAAACGTGCCCTACCATACAGTCAAGAAGCCAGGGGTATCTCAGTAGACGCCTGGTTCGCGATCCGTCAAGTTCTCGAGATTCTGGCGGAATCGTCCATGTAAATTGGGGGTCCGCCGTGGGACTTGAAAACGCGGATGGGCGCCCAGCTCAGCGGATCGTTCTAAAAAGACGGTTGGTTGAGACCAGCGTATGGCCGGGTCGTGGCGGGCTCGGCTATGCGTTGGAATGGTATTCGCACAGCCGAAGTGTGCCCGGCCTGCCCATTCCCATTACAACTACAATAAAGTCGTGCTACCGCTCCGTTTTTTCGGCGGCCTCGCTCTTCTCGCCACGCTCCACGCCGCACCTGCGATTTTTCCACTGAAGGACATTCGCGCCGGCCAGCACGGCATCGGACGAACCGTATTCTCAGGCTCGCATATTGAGGAATTCGACGTAGAGATTCTAGGGGTCCTTGAAAATCTGGGTCCCAAAGAGTCGATCATCCTGGGCCGGTTGAAGGGTGGGCCCCTGGCCAACACCGGCGTCTTGCAGGGGATGAGCGGATCGCCTGTGTACATCGACGGCAAACTGGCCGGTGCCGTGGCGTTGAGTTTTCCTTATTCAAAGGATGCCATCGCCGGCATTCGCCCCATTGAAGACATGCTGCGCGTGGAGCCCGATGGTCCGCGGATGATGGCGCGCCAGCGCTTCATCTCTAAAGATACCCGGCTCGAAGAAATCGCCACGCCGGTTTCCTTTTCCGGATTCACGTCGGCGACGCTCGAACATTTCGGCGCGCAGCTTCGCGAAATGGGAATGGACCCGCTCCAGGGCGTATCAGGTGGAGGCCGTCCGGGCGACCGCATGGGCGATCCGAAAATGCTCGAGCCCGGGTCTATGATCAGCGCCCAGCTTCTATCGGGCGATTACAGCATCAGCGCCGATGGGACCATCACCTGCATCGTCGGCGATCGTGTCTATGCCTTCGGCCATCGCTTCCTCGACGCGGGTCCGAGCGATATTCCCTTCGCGCGCGCGGAAGTGCTCGCGCTGCTGCCCAATGTTTCCAGCTCCTTCAAGATTTCGGCGGCGCGGGAATGGATGGGCACGCTCACCGACGATCGCAGCACCGCGGTCTCAGGATTAGTGGGAAAGCGCGCGGCCATGGCCCCGGTGAATATTCGCGTGGGCAAGAATTCCTACCACATGCAGTCGATTCAGGATCGCGTGATGACGCCCTTGGTCATACAGATGGCTTTGTTTTCCGCGATCGATGCCACCGAACGCGCTCAGGGCGGTTCGACCTTCTCGATCCGCGGCCATTTGGATTTCGAAGGCGGCAGCGTACGCGTCGACAACGTCTACAGCGGCGATGTCGCGGTCCCCGCGCTGGCCGCGCTGGGCGTTGGAACCTCGTTGAACTTCGCGATGGCCAGTGGGTTCGATTCGTTTAAATTGAAGGGCGTCACGCTGGCGGTCGACGTCGTCGATAGAAAGAGCCAGTTCCAGATCGCGGACATCGCGGCGCCGCGCAGCGTCCGGCCGGGCCAGGACGTCGAACTGATCGTCACTCTGACCGGTGAAAACGGAGTCGAATCCCAGCGTAAGGTGCTGTACAGGGTACCCATCGGCGCGCCTCTAGGTCCGCTCAACTTCACCGCGGCCGATGCGGCGTCCATGAATATGCTGGAGTTCGGCTCCTCGATCGGCCTGCAATATCATTCGCCCGGACAGGTCTTTCAATTTCTGAACGGGCTGCGCAGCAACACCAAAGCCTACATCCGCGTCTGGAGAAACGAAGCCGCTTATACCATCGACGGCCGCGATCTTCCGAGCCCTCCGCCATCGGTCGCGATGATTTTGAACAGGGCGCAGGCGCAGGCGGCGAACCTGCCGAATCTGCACGGATCGAAGCTCGCGGAGATCGAGATTCCCGCGGGCGACAACGTCGTGACCGGGTCGAAGACCGTGCAGGTCGAGGTGAAAGAACAATGAAGTGGCCGGCACTCCTCGCGCTCGCTTCCTGTTCCTTCGCGGCGACGACGACTACGTGGGAGATGACCGGCTATCAGGATTTCCTGCGCGGCCGCATGAACGGGCTGGCACTGACGCGCGATGGACGCTTGATGCTCGGTTCGAAGCTCGACCCTATTTTCGACTCCGGCCAGCCGGAAATCTGGAGCGTGGCGCAGGCCCCCGATGGATCGCTCTACCTGGGCACAGGACA
The DNA here is from genome assembly GCA_963698105.1 of Bryobacterales bacterium. GTDB lineage: Bacteria > Acidobacteriota > Terriglobia > Bryobacterales > Bryobacteraceae > Palsa-187. The sequence continues at coordinate 364,935 of CAVOPN010000007.1, read as the reverse complement.
TCGCGGCCGTCTCTATAAATTGGATGCGGCTGGCAAGAGTTCGCTGGTCTGGACGGCGGACCAATCGGAAATCTTCGCGGTAGCCGTCGACGCGAAGGGCGTGGTGTACGCCGGCACATCGCCCGACGGCAAAGTGTATCGCATCGAGAACGGCCACGCGACGGAATACTTTTCGCCCGCCGCGCGCTATATCTGGGCATTGAAAATCGCGCTCGATGGATCGTTATTCGTCGGCACCGGCGACCAGGGAAAAGTCTTTCGCGTGACGGCCCCGCAAAGGGGCGAGGTTTATTACGAAACCGGCCAATCCCACGTCACCTGTCTGGAGCTGGATTCGAAGGGCGTGCTGCTCGCGGGCAGCGAACCGAACGGGATTCTCTATCGCATCACGGCGCCCAACAAAGCGTTCGTGTTGTACGATGCGAGCCTTCCGGAGATTCGCGCGATTGTGCCGGCGGCCGACGGGAATTTGTATGTCGCGGCACTCGGCGGCAGCGTCGCGCGCCGGATCGGAGCGGTGAACGGCGGAGCCAACGGAGCCGGCGCGGCGGCCATTGCGCCGGTGATCGCCAGTGTCACGGTGACCGATCAGCAGGCCGGGCTCGCGCCCCCGAAGCCGGAGGCGGTGAAGACTTCGGTCTCCGTGCAGCCCGCGATCACCACGGTCCCGACAGGGACAGTTGAACTGGCGGGGGTCGATAAATCCGCGCTGTACGTGATTCACCCCGACAACACCGTGGAAACGCTGTGGAGCTCGAAGGAAGAAAATATTTACGACGTGGCGATGTTCCATTCATCCTTGATGTTCGTCACGGATGTGCAAGGGCGCCTGTATAGTCTGGACCGGGACCGGAAAGCCACGCTCGTGGCGCAGTCGAACGAAGGCGAGGCCACCCGGCTGTTGGAATCGCGGGGAGCGCTGCTCGCGGCCACCGGGAATCTCGGCAAAATTCTACGCCTCGACAATGGAACGGTTCCGAGCGGTTGGTTCGAGTCGCCGGTCCATGATTCTTCGACCGTCGCGCGCTGGGGAAGATTGTCATGGCGCGGCGATGCGAAGGGCATCGTGTTCAAGACGCGCAGCGGAAATTCGCTGCGGCCGGATGCAACGTGGAGCGACTGGTCCGCGCCTCTGACCGATCCGGAGCATGCCGCAATCACCAGTCCCAATGCGCGCTACATTCAATGGCGCGCGGAATTTTCCGGAGCCGCCGCGCCTTCGCTCGATAGCGTGACCATCGCGTATCTGCCGCAGAACACGCCTCCGAATGTTCGCAGCATCAATGTGAGCGCGGTGAGCGGATCCTCGAAAACGGGACCGGCGGCGACGGCGGCGGCAACCGCCAGTTATTCGATCACAGTCACGGATTCGGGCGAGGCTCCAGCCTCGGCCGGGACCCCCTCACAGACGCTATCGCGCATCCCGGGGCAGCAGGTGCAGATTTATTGGCAGGCGGACGATCCGGATGGCGACCGTCTGATTTACAACCTTTATTTCCGCGGGGAAGACGAGACGCGCTGGAAGCTGATTCGGGCCAATATGACCGAGAATACGTATCTTCTGGAGGCGGATGTGTTCGCCGACGGGCGCTACTATTTTCGAGTCGTCGCGTCGGATTCGCCTTCAAATCCGGCCAATCTGGCGAGGGAAGCGGAGCTGGTGAGCGCTCCCATTCTGATCGACAGTACGCCTCCGGTGGTAACCGCAAGTGCGGCGCGGCGCAATGGCGCGATGGTCGAAATCGTTGTGGATGCGGAGGATCGCGGGTCTGTGCTGCGGCGATGTGAGTACTCCGTCGACGCGGGATTATGGATGCCGGTGGAGGCCGAGGATGGGGTGACGGATTCGGCGCGGGAGCGGTTCTTGATCCGGCTCGATAGAGTTTCAGCGGGGGAGCATTTGATCGTGATCCGGGTGTTTGATGCGGCGGGGAATGCGGGGCTCGCGAAGGTGGTGGTGAGGTGATGGTGGAAACACGGGCTGACGGGTGTGAGACCACTTCCTGTGCCACCTGGTTCCCTCAGCTTAGCTTCAACACAGACTAAAGTCTGTGCTTCCTGGTGGCACAGGCTTCAGCCTGTGGGTTGCCCTAGCTCCGCGTAGCTGCCTACTTTGTCGATATTCAGCACCATGGTCCCGCTCTGATCGAAATCGAATGCCGGAGTGAACTTGGCGTTCCAGGCGATTTCGTCGAAGCGGTAGGAATAGCGCGCGCGCACGCTCTGAGCGAAGGTTTCATCGAAGGCTTTGAGCAGAACGATTACCTCCAGCTGTTTCTGCGCCAGATCCTCCCCGGTCTTCGCGTACAGGGGGCTGGATTCATCGATGGGATGAACCACGGTCCAGGTCAACGCCAGGAAATCGATCGTATCCCGTTCCAGGGTCAAACTTTGGAAGGTGCGTTTCTGCTTGCCGGGCTCGCCTTCGACGAACATCAGGATGACCGTCGCCTCCATTTCCATCAGCGCGTTGGGACGGCGGTTGACCACGCGAAATTGCAGACTGGTGCGCCCTTCATAAGGTGCGATCAGCGCGCGTTCGCTGAAGCCGATGCGCGCCGACGGACGCGAAAAACGGCCGAACAGAATGCCGGTGGCAAGCGCGAATCCCAAGAGCCCGATCAGCGCTTCAATGGCCGCGACAGCGTTCGCCGAGATCGAGCCCGGTGCGATGTTTCCATAACCCACCGTGGTGAGCGTATGCGCGCTGAAGAAAAACGCGTTGAGAAAGCGATCGAGTTTATGAGGAGCGTCGCCGCCCACCAGATGGCCTGGTCCCAGGGAATAATAAATGGACGCGAACAGAGTGTTCACCGCCAGGTAGGTCGCAAATACCAACCCTAAAAATCCGGGCCACGGCATACTGATCATATGCAGGTACGGATGAATATCGCGCCAGTTGGTGCCCCGGCGCGCGACGTTGAACGTGCCATCCTGATTGATGGCGCGGCGCAGAACGCCAGTGTATTGCTGGGTCAGCCCCGGGTCAAAGGTCGGTTTCGCCATATTCCCGATGTTAGACGAAACCAGTAGACTGTAGGCAGGAGAATAACAGATGATTCGTCACGCGGAAGCACAATGGAACGGCTCAATTAAAGAAGGCACCGGACACGTGAAAGTGGAGACGGGCGCGCTCGACAGCCCATACAGTTTTAAGTCGCGCTTCGTCGGAGGCGGCGAGACGAATCCGGAGGAGCTGCTGGGGGCGGCGCATGCGGCATGTTTTTCGATGGCGCTTTCGGGCGTGCTGACGAAGGACGGGCATCCTCCGAAGAGCATCCACACGACCGCTGCGGTGCATATCGATCCGGTTGAGGGCGGATTCGCGATTACCAAGATCGAGCTGGAGACCACGGGCGAGGTTCCGGGCATCGACGCGGCTGCCTTTGAAGCGGCTGCCGCGGGAGCGAAGGCGGGCTGCCCCTTATCGAAAGCGCTGGCCGCCGTGGAGATTCACCTGAAGACCACGTTCAAGCAGTAGCACGCGCGCCTGCGGCGGTGAAGTATGCTGATTCTGAATGTCTATCGAGTTTAAGAATGTCTCGGCAGCTCCTTTAAACGGATTCCGGGCGGTTGCGCCGTCGGGCGCCATCATCGGCGTGATCGGCGAAAAGGGTTCGGGCGTCACGGAATTGCTGAAGCTCGCGTGCGGAGTTTTGCAGCCGCGCGAAGGCGAGGTGGTGGCCGCGGCCGAGAGGCGCTTCGTCGCGCTGGGCGAAACGTTGAATCTGGCGCCGGCGGCGGTGGTGGCGCTGGACCAGGCGCTGGCCACGCAGGATGCGATCGTGCGGGCGCGGACTTTGACCGGGCTCGACCGTCTGCGGCGCGCGGGAACGACCGTGCTGCTGGCATCGCACGAAGACCGTCTGCTCGAAACTTTGTGCGATGAGGTGTGGTGGCTGGAGTCCGGTACGCTCGCGGCGAAGGGCGATCCGCGAGAGATTTTGCGCAAGTACAAGCGCGCGGTTTCGGAAAAAATCCGGAGCTGGGGGGAGACGATTCCTCCGAGGCTCGCGCCTTCCTATCGCCGAGGCGATGGACGCGCGGAGGTGATCTCGCTTGAAACTCTGGGCACGGACGGGAAGCCGACCATCGTTTGGAAAAGCGGCGAGATGGTGAGCATCAAGACCAGCGTCAGATTCCATGAAGCCGTGCAGGACCCGGTGCTGGGCGTTTTGATTCGCACGCAGATCGGGTTTGAGGTTTACGGGACCAACACGCAGCTGGAAGGCGTGAAGATCGGGCCGCGCGCGGCGGGCGATACGGTGACGCTGACCATTTCGTTCTTATGCGATTTGTGTCCGCATCCTTATACGCTGACTGTGGCGTCGCACGATCCGGATGGAACAGCGCACGACTGGCTGGAGGATGCTGTCGCGTTCACGGTGACCGACGAGAGGTACACGGCGGGGGTGGCGAATTTGCGGGCGAAAGTGGTGGTGGAGAGTTAGAAATTCCCCTGGCTGACGCGAGGGGTTGTAACCCGTCCGTCGATGCACGTGGAGTGGCATTGGGCTGAGTGGCCGGGGCGAAAAGTGGGGACAGTCCGCTCTGTCCACGCGGCGTAGCAGGTATGTGCGCTTCCTTTTGCATTGCGGGCGCCTTGGGACAGAGTGGGCAGTCCCCACTTTTCGCGGTTTTCATCGCTGTCGAGCAACGGAAAATCGGCGCTACTGTTGCTGAGGACTGCCGGTGTTTGTGACGGCGGGGCGCATTGGCGTTTTCCTTTGGCCCCAGGTGGGCGCATCCGGCTCCTTGGTCAGGCGCGTGACCGGCTTTTCTTTGAGCATGCGCAGAGCTTCTTGAACGGCGCGCTCCAGCTGCGGGTCGTGGCCGGCGATCACGTCTTTGGGCCAGTTTTCGACGTCGATGTCGGGGGAAGTTCCTTCATTTTCGACGGCCCATTTTCCTTCCGTGGTGAAGAAGCCGCCGCGCGGCGCGATCATAGATCCGCCGTCGATGAACAGAGGCGTGTCGGCGGTGTGGACCAGGCCGCCCCAAGTTCGCTTGCCTACCAGCTCACCCACTTTGCGATGTTTGAACATCCACGGCATCAGGTCTCCGCCGGAGCCGGCCATTTCGTTGATCACCATTACCTTCGGTCCCCAGATGCCGGCTTCGGGACTGGTGAAGGGAGTGCGGTCGCCGGCGACGTTGTTGAAATAACCGTCGAACTGACGCTGCAACACGTCGATAATGTAGTCGGCCGCGGAGCCTCCACTGTTGTAGCGCTCATCGACGACCACGCCCAGTTTGTCCTGCTGCGCGAAGAAGTAGCGATTGAAACTCGCATAGCCGGGTTGGCCAGTGGAAGGGATGTACACGTAGGCGATCTTGCCGCCGGATAATTTATCGACCAGGCGGCGATTTCCCTCCACCCAGGCTCGCGTGCGGAGCGTCTGTTCATTGGCGATGGGGACGACCGTGACCTGACGGGCGCCCTCCAGATCGGGGCGCGTGTTGACGCTGAGCACGGTTTGCAGATTCGCTGTGCCGTCGAGCAGGCGATAGATGCTATCCGGCGCTTTCAGCTCTTCACCGTTGATGGCGACGATGTAATCTCCGGGGGAGACTTCGACTCCGGGCGTCGCGAGAGGCGCGTGGAGGTCCGGATTCCAACTCTCGTTGTCGTAAATCTTGGCGATTTTATAGCGGCCGTTTTCAATGGTGAAGTCGGCGCCCAGCAGGCCCGCGCGCGAATTGGGGACGGAAGGCATGTCGCCTCCGCGGACGAAGCTGTGGCCGATGGCGATTTCCGAGCCCATCATGTCGAGCAGATAATTCAGGTCGGCGCGATGCATGACGTAGGGCAGCATCTGGCCGTAGACTTCCTTCATGCGCGGCCAGTCGGCGCCGTGCATGTTGGGGACGTAGAGGTAGTCGCGCTGATTGCGCCAGCCTTCGTAGAAGATTTGCTTGAACTCCTCTTTGGGTTCGAGGTACATGCGCAGGGTCGCGTTCAGGCGGCCTTGGCCGGCGGTGGGGATTACGCGGTCGGCGTCGACTAAGAAGAGGGACGGGGTTGCTGGTACGCCGGCTGCTCCGCCGCGGCCTCGGCCACCACCACCGGCTACGGCGGCGCGATAGACGAGTTTGTGTCCGTCAGCGCTGACGTTATATTCCTGCACTCCGGTCGCGAAGGGAGTGGTCCGCTTTTCACTGAGCCGGTAGCGGATTAAAGAACTGCCTGCGCCGCCTGCGCCGCGTCCTCCGCCACCGTTCGCGCGTGCGTTGCTCTCCAGGAAATAAACGGTTCCAGCGACGCCGGCGCGAAGCTGAGAATATTGATGCTCGGCGACGCCGGGGACGGCGAGGATCCGATTTTGCAAGCCGTCGAAATCGATTTGCACGGTTACGGGCGTCCGCGGAGTGCGGGCCGGTGCGGCATCGCCTTCGCCGCCGCGACCGCCTCGACCTGGGGGAGACGCGCTGCCGACGCCCTTATCTTCGTCGCTCTCAGGAAGGACGGGACTCGGCTCGCCTTTCTTGAGGACCGCTAAATACAGACCGAAGTTTTCATCGTGATCGTAGGAGGTCATGTCCAGCCACTGCGACTTCAAACCGAAATCGGTGGACGCGAAAAACCATAGATACTTGCCGCTGGCATCCCAGGCGGGCCAGACGGAATCGGCCAGTCCGTCGGTGACCTGCTTGGATTCTCCGGTCTCCACGTTGCTGATGAAGATGGCGTGATAGAGCGACTTCAAGTGGCTGGAGTATGCAACCCATTTCGAATCGGGCGACCACACCGGATTCACAGTGCGCGTCGGCACCATCCACGGGTCGTTGCCGATCGCCTTGGCTTGACCGGACGCGATATCGAGCACCCAGACTTTGAGGTTCGTATCGGTGTAGAGCAGTTTTTTCGAATCGGGCGACCAGGAAGAGGTGTAGTAATGAGTGGGGTGCGGCAGAGCGATGGTGCGCGCGGGCGTGACTCCATCTTGCGATTCGATGACCACTTTGTACTCGCCGGATTTATCGCTGAAGTAGGAGATCCACTTGCCGTCGGGCGACCAGGAAGGGTCGCGCTCGGCGGAACCGCTGGAGCGGCTGAGGTTGCGAACATCGCCTTTTTCGGCGGGAATCGTGAAGATTTCGCCGCGGGCTTCGACCAGCACGCGGGCTCCGGTGGGGGACAGAGCGAGGTTCGTAATGCGGCTCGACACGTCTTCCCATTTGGGCATCATCCACGGAAAATCGCCGGTCGCGGTGATGTTCACGATGTGAGTTTTACCGCTCTTCGGATCGAGCTCGTGAACATAGCCGGCCTGTTCGAACACGATTGCGCCCGCGCCTGAGTCGAGGGTTTTTACGTCAAAGTCGGTGAATTTCGTGATCTGCGCGAGTTTCTTTGACTTGGTGTCATAGGACCAGATGTTGGCGACGCTGTCGCGATCGGAGATGAAGAAGACCGTGTCGCCGATCCAGGCGGGATCCATGTCTTTCGAATCGGTCCAGGGAGGAGACACCAGGTCGTAAGTTTTCATGTCGACGATCCAGATGGGGCGATTCTGGCCTCCGCGATAATTGCGGCGCTCCTCATCCCAGGAGGTGTTCATGCGGTACGCGATATGGCTGCCGTCGGGCGAAAATTTTCCCTGGTAGGCGCGCGGAAGCGGCAGGGGCTGCTCGATTCCGCCTTCGATGGGGACGGTCCAGAAGCGCGGTGTGGCGTTGGGCGCGGACGTGGCTCTGGCGGATGTGAACAGGATGGACTTGCCGTCGGGCGTCCAGCCTTCGACAGTATCGGCTCCGGGATGCCAGGTGAGGCGCTTGGGCTCGCCGCCTTCGGAGGGGACGATGTAAACGTCGGTATTGCCCGCGTAATCGCCGCTGAAGGCCACCCATTTCCCATCGGGCGAAAAGTGCGGATTGCCCGTGGGTCCCTGAAAACTGGTGAGACGGCGGGCGGCGCCGCCGGAGCGTTCGACAATCCAGATATTGTTCGCATACGCGAAGGCGATCTGCGTGGCGCTGACGGTGGGCGTGCGCAGCAGTCGCGTGGAGGGTCCGGTGGCGGCGGCGACGCAGGTAATGAAAGTCAACGAGGCGAGAAGAGTTTTGGTCATGGGATACTTCCGGTTACTGGATATTTAGTGTACGTCAGAATTTCGGCAAGCTGAAAGCGATCATGGTTTGGCCGGCCGCGACGGCGATGTATTGACGGCCGTTCAGAAGGTAGCTGATAGGCGGCGCGATGATGGCGCCTCCGGTCTGAAATTTCCAGACGGGCTTGCCGGTGCGCGCATCGAGGGCGATTAAATATCCTTCGGCGTCGCCGGCGAAGACCAATCCGCCGGCGGTTGCGAGCATGCCTCCGCTGGGGCTGCTCACGGTTTCGAAGTACCAGGCCAGCTTGCCGGTCGTGGGATCGATGGCGTCGATGCGTCCGTTGCCGGGCTCGTCGCGGCCGACGGTGCTGGCTTGATACCACTGGCCTTCGACAAACTGCTGCTTGGTTTTGTAGAACAGCATGCATCGTTCGGTGGAGGTGAAATAATACAATCCGGTTTGCGGACTGTACGCGGTGGCCTGCCAGTTGTGGCCTCCGCCCATGCCGGGGCAGGTACGCTTGCCTTCTTCGGTGGGCTCCTGGCCGGCGATCAGGACCGGCAGGCCTCCAGGATCGATGCTGTCCGCCCAAGTGACGCGCGTGTACGCTTTCGAGAGCAGCACCTTGCCGGTCGCGCGATCGAGCGCGTAGAAGAATCCGTTGCGATTGGCTTGAATCACGGCTTTTACGGGGCGTCCGCCGAGGACCAGGTCGGCCAGCACGGGATCGCCGATGGCGTCCCAATCGTGCAGGTCGTGCGGAGTGAATTGAAAGTGCCACTTAATTTTTCCGGTGTCCGCGTCGATTGCGAGCAGGCTACAGGTGTACAGATTGTCGCCGCGGCGACCCTCGCCATCCATGTCCGGACCCGGATTTCCGGTGCCCCAATAAATCAGGTTCAGCGAAGGATCGTAGGTGCCGGTGATCCACGTCGATCCGCCGCCGCGCTTCCACGAATCGCCGGGCCAGCCTTCTTCGGCAACCGTGTAGACGCGCCAGGCGCGCTTGCCGGTATCGGCATCGTAGGCGTCGATGAATCCGCGCGTGCCGTACTCCGCGCCGGCCATGCCGCTGACCACCAGGTTTTTGACGACCAGAGGCGCGGAGGTTGCGGAGTATCCTTTCTTATAATCTTCGAGCGTCGATTCCCACAGCACGGTTCCGGATTTCGCATCGAGGGCGACCAGCGTGCCTTGAAGATCGACTTTGAAGAGCGTGCTGCCGCGAGCGGCGAATCCTCGATTCACCTGGCCGCAGCACAGGTTCACATTGGGAGGCGCGGATTTCCTATAGGACCAGATCGGGCGGCCGGTCAAGGCGTCCAACGCCCACGCGGTATTCGAAGGGCCCGTCACGTACATCATGCCGCCGAACACCAGCGGAGTGGTTTCATTCTTGCCCGGCACGTTGGTCTGATACATCCATTGCGGCGTCAGGTGGGCGACGTTTTTCGCATCGATTTGGGCGAGCCCGCTGTAGCGCCAGCCTTGAGGATTGTTGCCGTAACTGGTCCAATCCTGCGCGAGCGCCGTCGAAGCGGCGAGCATGATCCACAATTTCATCGCACACCTCGCAGGCTGCTCAGGTAGGCCAGCAGATCGACAATTTCGGCCTGCGTAAAAAGCTGTGCATACGTCGCAGGCATTAGCGAGCGCGGCTCGCGCTTCATGGAAACGACGTCGTCGCGCTCAAAGGAATAGTATTTGCCGGAGAGGTCGACGAACTGGGCGGAGAAATTATCGTAGCCGCGCTCCACTCCGACGATTTTCCGGCCATCGCGCGTCTCGACAGTCACGGTCGCGTATCCGGAGGTCACATCGGCATTGGGTTTCAGCAGCGAGGTTTTCAAATACTCAAAGCTGCGCTGACGGCCGACGCGGGTCAGGTCGGGCCCGACGCTGCTTCCTTTGATTCCCACGCGATGACAGGCGCCGCACGCGCCTTTATTCCAGAAAATCGTTTCCCCCGTCGAGGCGTCGCCAGGAACCGCCGATTTTTCGGACCCGCGGGAAACGGACCTTATATATGCCACCACGCTGCGGATCTCATCGGCGGACATGCGCCCGGCGTAGGCGGCCATCTCGGTTCCCGGCACACCCCTGGAGATGACGTCAAAAAGGTCGTCATCATGGTCGCCGGTCGCATAGGAGCCCAAAGTGAGATCGGGACCGCGGCCACCTTCAGCGCGGATTCCGTGACAGGGCGCGCAGAGAACTCGAAAGGTCAAACGGCCGGTTTCCGCGGCGTTTTGCGCGTGGCAGAGGGCCGAGAGGAGGAGCGCAAATATGATCATGCGCATATAGTGTAGTGTGGCGCATGCCCCAGGCGTGCTGCATCGACATTCGTGTCGATGTGTCTTTTCAGGCCCACGGTAACAAGAGCCAAACGTCTGAGCGGACCGGCACATAGTAAACACTTCGTACCGGGCACATCGTAAACACTTTCTCACGAAAAATACATTGTCTCATGCTCACTTCTCAGGCCCCCTTCGCCCTGATCTATGGGTCGTTCAGCCGGCGAGGATTGCCGTCAAGGCCGAGCGCAGCGAGTTCATCGCAGAGCCTTGACGGCGGTCCTCGCCGGCTGTATCTCACGATGGTCAGGGCGAAGGGGGACGCTTCAGCCGGCCGCCCTCGTCCACCATCCCGACCAGGTAATCGCGAAACCACACGCGCCAGACGCGGTCCTCGATCTGCTCCAGCCCCACCGGTTCATAGGCCAGCGCATGCGCGAGAAAAATCATTTCCCCTTGCCAGCGAATCTGGCCGCCGCCGGCGACCTTGCGCACGTGCCAGGTTTCGGGATATTCGATCCGAGCCAGCCGCCGCGGATACTCGCGCGGCGAGGGCTGATAGCGCGAGGCCGGCGTGGCCTGATCCAACGCCTGGTGCGGACGATCCTGGTTGTACTCGCGCCGGAACGCGTCGAAGCGGCGCTGTTGCGCGCTCCGGTTGGCCGCGGGCGGACGCGCGGTGGCCTGCTTCAAGGTTCGATGCATGCGTTCATGCCGTCCGTTCTGTTGCGGCTGGCCGGGACGGATGCGCTCCGGCTGGATGCCCAGCTTGATCCACCACACCGACAGCCGGCTCAATCCGCTTTCCGAATTACTGGCGAACGGCGCGCCGTTATCGGTGCGCATGCGTTCGGGCAATCCGAACTCGCGAAACGCCGCTTCAAAGACCGGCTGGCTGTGCACGGTGTCGGCGGCCAGCACCGTCTGGCACCGCAGCAGGTAGCGGCTATGGGCGTCGGTGATGGTCAGCGGATCGATGCGTTGCTGGTCGCGCGTGCGAAACCATCCTTTGAAATCGGCGCACCACACGGTGTTCGATGCGGTGGCATGCGCCAGCGGTTGTGTGGGCCGGGCCTTCGGCCGCCGCTTCGGCGCCACCGTCAATCCGTTGGCTTTCAAAATCGAGCCGATGGTGCTGTGCGCCGGCGGAGCTTCCGGCGGATCCTGGCGCAGCAGCCAGGCGCGGATTTTGCGCGCTCCCCAATACGGGTGTGCGCCGCGCAGTTCCACAATGCGGCTCTCCATTTCCGCAGCCGTAGCGTTGGGGTGAGCGAGCGGAGCTCGACTCTGATCGCGCAATCCCTCCAGGCCGGCGGCCTGGTAGCGCTCGACCCACTTGTAGCCGGTCTTCCGGGTCACTCCGAACCACTCGCACAATTCGGCCATCGAGCAGGTTTCGGACTGCCATTCCTTGATGAAAAGCAATCGTTGTTCGGTCACATCGGTTTCCTTCCAGGGCATCCTTTGGGAATGCCACAAAGTGTTTACCATGTGCCCGGTACGATATGGATACTATGTCCCCGGTCCGAACCCGTCGACACGGCACGCGTGGACGCGTGCGCCACAGATCATTAGTTTCTGGTCCACAAACCGACGCGCACGGTGCTTTGGGTGGAATAGTCGGTCCAAAAATAACGGCTGCGGATCTGGGAGTCGATCTTTTCAAACGTACCCTCAGGGGCGTCATTTTCATCCTTCAACCATAAAACATATTGGACGTGATTCTGCTCCAGCCACTGCTCCGCGTCCGGGAGGTCTCCTCTATAAAAGCGATTGATAGAATCCAAGCGATGGTCGATATCGACGCGGTAGCCGCGCCAGGTGTCTTCATGATTTGCCCAACCGAGCAGCGCGGTCTGGCCGGAGAAAATAATCAGTGCGGGCGCGGGGATGTAGGCGCGATCGGCCAATCTCTGAAGCACGACGCTCTGCGGCTGCGCTTTCAGAAAATCCAGGATCGCCCGCTGCGGAGCCTCATCGCGGATCCATCCCGCGCCGTCCAGTTGGCCCAGGTGCGGCTTGGGAATGTATATAAGGTTGGCGTAAAGATCCAGGCTATAGGCCGAGATCAGCACCATCACGCCGGCGGTTCCCCATCGGCAGACGCGGGAGGCCGAGCGCAGATTGATAGCGCCAACGGTCAGCAGAGTGCCCGAATAAATCCATGCCCACCATTTCAGAGCGGTGTTGAAGCGCTCAAATTTGCCTCCATACAAATCGTCGATGAACACGAATTCGGAGATGGCCATGAGCGTCAGCCAGATCATGCAGAAGGCCGACGATTCTTTAGAGCGTTCGCCAAAAAACGCGTTGAGCGCGAGCACTGCCAGCAGAGGATAAAACACCAGAAGTCCGGCGGCCGTGGGCGTATGCAATGCGCGCGGAACCAGGCGGAGCGCGTTGTGCAAGGCGTCGGCGTGCGGCGCGAAACGGGCGATAAACGGGTACAGGAGGACGCCCGCGGAGGCTGCGCCGCCGGCGAGCATCTTCCAATCGATCCATCTCCGCGACCACAGGCGATAGAGCAGATAGCCTGCGACCAGCAGCGTTTGCATCGGAACATCCCAGGCGTTCGAGGCGATGGTCAGTGGAACGGTTGCGCCTAGAATGGCGTACGCCGCGCGCGCCGCTTCCGCTGCCTGGATCATCGCCATCGCCAGCAGCGCGGTCATCAGCAGCAGGTAGCCGCTTAAAGGCGGATGATAATCGCCCAGTCCGATGAGATAGGAGAACAGCTCCACCGGCAGATCGAGCGAATTCTGATCGGAGCCCTTCTCGTGATGGAGCAGCCATTTTCCCAACGGACCCGTGGCGTTTTTCTCCGAAAGGCTGCTGCCCATGAAGCGGATGCTGCTATACAACTGCGGGTGCGGCATGACCAGGCGGATGAACGGCGATACGCCGGTCCCTCCGAAGACCAGGGCGATGGTCAGTAGCAGCGCTGGTCCTTCGCGGCGCACCATCAACCAGGCGGTCCCGGCGGCGGCGGTCGCGACCGAGGCAACGATTACGCAAATCGCCAGATTGTAAGCGGTACCGGGCGGCGTTTCGAGAATCCGCCCCAGCAGCGCGGCCGCGTAATGTTGCAGCGAGTAATACATGTCGAACGGAGAAGGAGGCAGCCAGCGATCGACCGGCGGCAGCCTGTCGCCGTGAATATAATTCGCGACGAAGGTCAGGTCGCAGATTTTTTCCGAGGACGCGTAGAGGTCGGGAATCGCATAGCGCCAAGCCAGGGCATAAGCGAAAGCCCCGTGATACACGGCCTCGATTCGCCAGTGGAATTTCAAGAGCCGCCAGTGAGAAAGAATCAAAGCGACGGAGAGAGCGGTGGTCAGGGGCCAGAGCCACCGGAGAGATCCGAGTCCGAAAAAGTGTTCGACAAAAAAAGGGAGGGCGATCAGCAGGGGCGAGGCCGCGCGCGCCAGCAGCCAGGAGCGGCAGAAGGTATAAGCGACCACCGACAATCCGGCCAGATTGACTAACAGAAGACAGATCAATAGCAGGTTCGCCAGGTGGAGCATCAGTCCTTCCATAAGACCATAACATTCCTGAAACGGAGGTCTCGAAAGCGAATCTAATCTCCGAGGAGCAGTATGAAACCCTGGGGCTATATCGCACTGACACTGACTGCAATCGGGATTCTGATGAACCTGAAGGATATTAAACGTTACATTCGCATCAGCACGATGTGATCTGAACTCATGGGTGAGTGCAATATACTCACAATATGAGTAAACGCCTTCAAGTTTTATTGCCCGAGCGGGAAATGCTGGATATTCAGCGTCTCGCCCAGCGCGAACGCTTGAGCGTTTGAGAGTGGGTTCGACGCATACCTGAAACCAAGCTGACCGAACTCCGGGGCGCAGTTAAGCACTGTTTTCCCACAGCCGACATGAAGCATATGCTCCGCGAGATCGAACAAAGCTATTAGAGTTAATCTTTGTCGATGCCAATATTCCGATGTATCTGGTTGGCGCTCCCCATCCCGACAAGACCGAAGCGCAGATCATTCTGGAACGCTTGATCGCGGCCGGAGAACGACTGGTCACTGACGCCGAAGTCTTTCAGGAAATCATGCACCGCTACGCGGCGATCGGCAAGAGGGAAGCTATCTCCCCGGCATTTAACGTCACCGCTGAGATTATCGATGAGGTGATTTCGATCGAAAAAGCAGATGTATTTCGCGCCGCCGAAATCGCACGGAATCGGACTAGGCTCTCGGCTCGAGATTCCCTTCACATCGCAATCATGGAGCGCCACGGAATTCGATCTATCCTCAGCTTCGATGCCGATTTTGACCGCTGTCCCGGGCTCCATCCGAATCCATCGCGTTTAGCGTTATTTGTATCCCAGGTGCAGAGCTACTGCCCCTCCGGTCATTCGCTCGAAGTCCACGCGCGCGAAGCCGGCGGAGCTCATCTTTGAAGCTAGATCCTCTGCGCCGGGGAATTTTTTGATTGAATCCGGGAGGTATGAATAAGCATCTTTGGAGCCGGAGATCAGGCCGCCGACTTTCGGAAGCACTTGCGTAGAAAAGAACTGATAGAACGCGCCAAACGCTCGATTTGTAGGCTGCGAAAATTCCAGAATTGCCGCCACTCCTCCCGGCTTCAACACTCGCAGCATTTCTTCCAGGCCCTTGTCGTAATTTGCCAGATTGCGAAATCCGAACGCGCAGGTGATCAGGTCGAGCGAATTGCTTCGCAGGGGAAGCGCCAACGCGTCAGCCTCAAATAATGGCGAATTGGGACTCTTTTGCTGGGCTTTCAGGAGCATGGGATGGCTGAAGTCGCTGCCAAAACCTCCGTGCAGGCCCAACAGGAGATCGCCGGTTCCGCAGCAGAGGTCGAGGACTCTAGCGCTTTTTCGGGCTAGGATCGGTGATACCCGTTCCACGGTTCGCGCGCGCCAGCGCTTGTCGAGATTGAAGGAAAGCAGGTGATTTAAGAGGTCGTAACGGCCGGCGATGCGGCCGAACATGGCTTGCACCCAGCGGGCTTTATCCTCCACCGAGAACCGCCTCGATCGACTCCAGCACCACGCGATCGTCGACATCGGAAACGACCGTCACTGCGCCGATTTTGGTGGGTAAAACAAAATGAACATGGCCCTGGATGGTCTTCTTGTCGCTAACCAGCCGCTTCGCCAAATTGCCGGCGCGGATGCCTTTTAACGATGGGATGGGGCCATAATTCACGATGACGCGGTCAATATCCGCGCCGTCCTCGAGGTCGGTGACGCGCTCCGCTAAAACCGTGGCCACGCGCATTCCGAAGGCGACGGCTTCGCCGTGAAGGAAGCGCGAATATTCAGTCTCCGCTTCTAACGCGTGGCCGACGGTGTGGCCGAAATTCAGGATGCGCCGGAGTCCTCCTTCGCGCTCATCGGCGGACACGACTTCGGCTTTGATGCGCACCGCATCGGCGATGATGCGCTCGACCACCGAGGGTTCCTGAGCGAGGACGCCGGCGATTCCTTCGTCCAAAACGCGGAATAGGTTGGCATCGCGGATCACGCCGCATTTGATCACTTCGTAGAGTCCCGCGCGATACTCGCGCTGCGGCAAAGTGGCCAGAAAATCCGGATCGATCAGCACGGCTAGGGGCTGATGGAAGCTGCCCAGCAGATTTTTTCCGGAGATCAGATTGACGCCGGTTTTCCCGCCGACCGCCGCGTCGACTTGCGCGAGCAGTGTGGTGGGAACCTGAATCACAGGGATGCCGCGCATGAAAATCGCGGCCAGGAAACCACCCGTATCGTTGACGATACCGCCTCCGAACGCGATCACGACGCTGGAACGGTCGGCGCCCGCGGCGAGCATCTGTTCGGCCATCGCTTCGACCTCGGAGAGGCGTTTTTTTGTTTCTCCACCGGGGAAGAAGATGACATTATGAGGGATTTGCGGGAATTTCGCGCCGTGAAGGTCCCACACGTCCCTGGTGGTGACGACGAAGATCCTGCCGTGCTTCGCGGGAAGAAATTCGGGGATGCGACGGACTGAGCCGCGCTCGACGATGGCGTCGTAGGCGCGCTCGGGAGTCTGGACGCGGAACGTCGGCATATTCTATTGTGCCTTAGCTAATTTCGTTTCCAGGTTCTTTTTCACAGCTGGCCATTCGGGCGCGATCACACTGAAAAAGACGGAGTCGCGCAGGCGGCCGCTCCAGGTGACGACGTGCTGGCGGAAGATTCCTTCCTGCTGCGCCCCCAGGCGCAGAATCGCATCGCGGGACTGAGTATTAAGCGCATCAGTCTTCCATTCTACGCGGTTGCATCCGGCGGTTTCGAAAGCATGGCGCATCATCAGATATTTCGCTTCGGTGTTAATCGCCGTCCGCTGCCAGGGCTTCGCGATCCAGGTGCTGCCGATTTCGACCCGCTTATTAGGCAGGTCGATGTTCATGAACCTGGTGGAACCCACTACTCTTTGAGAGGCACGGTCGACGGTGGCGAACGGAAGGGAAACTCCTTTCTGACGGTCAGAGATCGCAGTACCGATGTAGGCGGCCATTTGATCGCGAGTGAGGACCTGAAAAGGGATTAGCTTCCAGAGCTCCGGATCAAGGCCGATTTGGCAAAGCGCGTCGAGGTGCGATTCGGAGAGGGGCTCCAAGCGGACGTGGCGGCCTTCGAGCGTGACGGGGTCCATGAATTTTATTCTTACTCAGCGTGGCTCTTCAATGCCAAATGATAGACTGAAAGTTGTCCTCCATCCACAAACCGCGGGTCTGCGCGGTCAGCTACCTGAATACTGTTCCGCTGGTCTGGGGCATCGAACACGGAGCCCAGCGGGACATTTTCGAAATGAGTTACGCGCTGCCGTCCGAATGCGCCGACCGGTTGGCCTCCGGCGACGCCGATATCGGTATCGTGCCGGTCATTGAAATCGCGCGCCAGAAGCTGGACTATTTCCGCAGTACCGGCATCGCCTGCCGCGGCCCGGTTCGCAGCATTTTGTTGGTCTCCAAAGTCCCCATTCGCGAAATCAAGACCTTGGCGACAGATAATGGGTCGCGAACGTCGGTGATGCTCGCGCGCATCATTCTGGCTGAGAAATATGGTGTGCTGCCGGTTCTGATTTCGCGGCGCGCCGAATTAGCGCCGATGCTCGGCGAGGCTGATGCGGCGCTGGTCATCGGAGACCCCGCCCTGCACCTCGATCCCGCGACACTTCCATTTGAAACGCTGGATCTCGGGTCCGAATGGATCGAGCTCACGGGGCTGCCGATGATCTTCGCCCTGTGGTCCGGCAGAAAAGAGATCATGCAGCCACGCTATGAGCAGGCCTTTCTCGATTCCTGCCGCGCGGGCCTGACCCATCTGGATGAGATCGTGATTGAACAATCCGTTATTCGCGGCATTACTCCGCAACTGGCCCGCGAATACCTGACCCGTCACATCGTATTCGAACTGAACGACCGCGATCATGCGGGCCTGGATCTGTACCTGAAACACGCCGCCCAATTGGAGGAGCATCGCTATGATTACGCGCGCTGAAGCCATCGACATGTACAATTCGAACGACCTGATCGGCATCGGCATGGAGGCCGACGCGGTGCGCCGCAAACTGCACCCCGAAGGCGTGGTCAGCTACATCATCGATCGCAACATTAATTACACGAATACGTGCACGGAATACTGTAGTTTCTGTGCATTTTACCGCCCTTTAGGTCATAAAGAAGGATATTTACATCCCCAAGATGTCATTTTCAGCAAGATAAAGGAGACGCTGGACCTGGGCGGGACCGGCATTCTGATGCAGGGCGGTTTGCATCCGGAGCTCAAAATCGAGTGGTATGAGGACCTTCTTCGCTCGATTAAGGCGAATTTCAATATCTGGTGCCATTGTTTCTCCGCTCCGGAGATTGTGAACATCTCGAAAGTCAGCGGCATATCGATTCGCGACACGCTCGCGCGGCTCCGGGATGCCGGTCTTGATTCCCTGCCCGGGGGAGGCGCGGAAATCCTGGACGACGGCGTTCGGCATCGTATAAGCCGCTTAAAATCAAGCGTAAACGACTGGATCGACGTCCATCGCACCTGCCATGAGCTGGGCATCTATTCGACGGCGACCATGATGTTTGGGACCGGCGAAACCATCGAAGAGCGGATGAACCATTTCGACATCGTGCGCCGGATGCAGGAAGAGAGCGGAATGTTCACCGCGTTCATCCCCTGGAGCTTCCAGCGTGAAAACACTTCTCTGGGACGCTTCGTCAAAGAGGAAGCCACCGCCGTCGAATATTTGAAAATGCTGGCATTATCGAGGATTTACCTCGATAATATCCTGAATATCCAGTCTTCCTGGGTGACTCCGGGACTGAAAACCTGTCAATTAGGTTTGAGATTCGGCGGAAACGACGTGGGCAGCATCATGATTGAAGAAAACGTCGTGAGCGCGGCCGGCGCGCATCACCGCGCCTCGGAAGAAGAACTGCGCCGCTTGATTCGCGACGCTGGGTTCGTTCCGAAGCAGCGGGATACGCTGTACCGCACGTATTTTCTGAACTAGCGGCCCGTGTCAGCGAAAGCGTTCTTTGTGGGGCGGCCAATATTGGCCGCCCCACAACCCAGCAACATACTAACGATTCAGCTGCGACATGCCATGAGATGTCATTAAACAGTCGACAGGCATCGACACGAGTGTCGATGCGGCACGCATAAGTACGTGCGCTACTTCAGCGTAATCGGCACCGGAAGACTGCACACTTCGGTTCCGTTGCTGGTTCCGCAAGCGTACAGTTCCGTGGTCATTCCGCTCATTCCGGCCGGAACCGCCAGGTTAATCTGCTGGACGCCAGGGTATCCCGGAGCCGGACCAGCATAGTAGAGACTCGTAATCTCCGTGCTCCCCAGGCGGGCCGTAATCGTTCCCGTACCCGACAAGCCTGTGGCGTAGAAATAAATTTCGCTGCCCGAGGCCGCTCCATTGCTGATCGCATTGACCGTGGAATCCTGGTTTAAGACCGCGCCGCTGAAGATCCCAGGTTCGAAGGCCGCCACGGGAACCGTCATTGGTAAGCTGGTTTTTCCGTCGACCGTGACCGATAACTGAGCGGAGCTAACCGATCCCAGCGCCGCCGGCACCAGCAGGTTGATTTGCGTCGCGTTGCTGAAGGAAACCATGGCAGGGAGTCCATTAAATGAGGCCGACACGCTCTTGCCGGTCAAGGCCGAGCCCATCACGGTGGCGAGCGATCCGGGAACCACGGGGGCCTGCGCGAAGCTCGCCGCGTTCACCACGCTGGTGATCGACGGGCCGGGAGCCGTGGCCTGAGTGATATTGAGCGTCACCGGCAGCACCTGTTTGCCGGCCGCGCCTCCATCGATGGTGATGGTGGCCTGATACGTTCCCACCGGCAGATTTCCGGGATTCGCGTACACGCTGATCGAGCCGTTATTCATTCCCGAGGCCGGGGAAATGGTCAACCATCCGCTGCCGCTGAGATAGGCGACCGAAGCCGACCAGTACAGCACGCCCGACCCGGCGTTCAACACCGGCAGGCCTTGCACCTGGTTCGGCGATCCGGCCGGCAAAGTGAATTGCAGAGGATTCGCATTCACGTTCAACTGCGGATAATAGGAGGCGCTGCAATCCCCAATAATGTTGCAATCGGTCCGGGGCGTAATGGCCAGGAATCGAGGAATCGGAG
The DNA here is from genome assembly GCA_963698105.1 of Bryobacterales bacterium. Taxonomy (GTDB): domain Bacteria; phylum Acidobacteriota; class Terriglobia; order Bryobacterales; family Bryobacteraceae; genus Palsa-187. The sequence goes on along the minus strand of CAVOPN010000007.1, from coordinate 344,930 downwards.
CGGTGGTGGACGCCGTGTAAACCGTGGATACCGGCGCATACGTTACACTTTCTCCGGTTTGAACCGCAGTCTGAACCGCGTTCGCGGCCAATCCTAAGAACGAGGGAAATTGCGCGCTTTCGATGCGGAACTGGTTCGAATCGACCACTTCATACACCGCGTAGGCCGAGCCTCCGGAGATCGACAGCGGCGTGACCGCGTCGAAGTTGGCGGTTCCCGATCCGACTGCGCCGGGAGAATAAACCACCGTCCCGCCGGCGCCCGTCGAATCCGCGCCGGACACTAAAGCGAGCAGCAGCGATCCGTTAGAAGATGGCGCGTAGGATCCGCCTGAAGCAGGCAGCCCGAAGTCGCCTCCGGCGGTCGGCTGGAGCGCATCCGAGCCGGCAATCACGTTCGGCACATAGAGCTGCGCCGCCTGTGGGAAGCCGTAATAGCGCACGATGAAACGCGTGCCGGTATCCGCATTCAGATTCGGAGGCTGGGATTTAGGACTGAACGCGCCCGCAAATCCTTCCGTGACGCGGGTGCTGGTAAACGCCGTTCCATTCATGACCAGGGTTCCGAAACCTACAGGATTTCCCGGCAGAGAGGACCCGGTTTGCGCGCAAATCAGATCCCCCGAAAATCCCGCGTACAGGCTGGGCTGAGCCACGCCTACTACCAGTTGACTCTGCGTGATCAGGATCGACCCGCTGGATCCCAGCGTGGCGATGATCTCCTGATTCGCTCCCACCCCGTTCGCGTTTACCCGAAGATCGGCAATGCGGATGGTTAATGCGCCTTGGGCCGAATAGGTCAGAGGAACGTTGTTCCACACGATGTTGCTCGGGGAAAGCAACAGGGGCTGCACCGGGACCGCCTGCGGTCCGGAGCCGTTATCGACCGTCAGAATGGTTCCGGTAACGATATTTCCGGTCGAGATTCGATTGGTGACACTGGTGTTCATCTGAACCGAAAGGTTTACGGTGATGGTGGTGCTGGGCACGCCAGTGCAGTTATAAACGATATCGCCGATTCGCTCCGTCAAACTCTCCACCCGAACGATGGTGGTGGCGGAAGTGGTGGAGCAGGCGTAAGGTTGCGCGGCGGCGAGGCCGAGGGAACCTAACATTAGGAAAAAAGACTTCATGGAATGCGTCCTAAGAATGAGAATCTGCACAACGATTCCTCATTGCCGCGCGCGGGTGAACTTCGGCAGGAGAAAGCCAGTACACGTACATTCTAACAGGCGGATTCGAGCTTTGCACATTTAAGGAATTGTAATGTTTCCGTAGTTGGACCGTCACATTCACCTTATAGATTAGGTGCTAATGTCAAGAACAAACCTACGTTGGACACACGCAGCGCTCTCGCTCGGTGTGCTTGTTGCATCCCTGTCCGTTGCGCGGGGCGACGTCATCGCCGCCTGGACGTTCGAGAACAATGCCGCAGCGGTTAACAACAACCCCGCTCCTTCCGCCGGTTCGGGTACCGCCAGCTCGATTGGAATGGCCACCTACGCCACGCCGAATATCGGAGTCACAGCCGACGACATCGTTGCGGGTTCTACGTCGGACACCGGCGTGAACGGTAATACCAACACCTCCCAAATCTGGCGCATCCGTGCGCAGGCCGGCAGTGCCGGGGCAGCGAATGGCTGGTCGAGCCTGGCGCCGATCGGGACGCAGGGCGTCATGTTCGCCGCAAGCACGGTGGGTTACACCAACATCACGGTCAGCTTCGACTGGTACGCGACCAATCAGGGTGAGGCGAACCTGCAGCTGCTGTACACCACCGATGGCACCACCTGGAAGAATGTGCCGCTGACCCTTTCCGGATCCGACGCCGGTCTGGCGGTCATGAACAATACCACCTCCGCCAATACCGTGAAGGGATCGTACGTCACTATCACCGCGGGCGCCGGCCAGGATTGGTTCACCGGGTTGACCGCGAACATCAGCGATCCGGCAGCGGCCAACAATCCCAAGTTCGCCGTTCAGATAGTAAACGCTTCTACCGGCGCCGACGATATCAGCGCTTCGGGAACCGCGTTGAATAACAACTCCGGCAACTGGAGGTTCGACAACGTCGTGATTTCCGGTCAGAGTACGTTTACCGGCTTCACGCCGGGCAATCTGGTGCTCTCGCGCAGCGTCTATACAGGCGATGCGAGCACCGTGGCTGTCGGCTCGGTATTGCCGCCGGTGTGTCCGGCAAGCGCCAACGCCGCGTCGGCCGGGGCCTGCGGCTCAAAGGCCACGAACAGCGGACTGTATCCTACCAGCAGCACAACCAACAACGTGTGGAACAACGACTCGGTTGACGCAAGCTTCGGAATCACTTCGCCCATCTATCTCGACCAGCTGACTCCGGCCGGCGCCACGGTCAACAGTTTCGCGGTGCCGAGCAACATGATCGTCACCAGCTTCAGCTCCAAATCCGAGCTGGGGCTGAATTTGTCGACGGACGGAAGCGTCCTCACCTTCATGGGTTACGTGGCCGCGCCTGACACAGTGGATGTTTCCAATTCCAACACTCCCGTGGTCTACGATCCGACCAATCCTTCCGGAGGCAGTTATTTCCGGGCTGTCGCCGAGGTGGGCGCCAATGGAGCGATCGAAGTTACGCCAACCAACGCCTACAGCGGCAACAACGGCCGCGCGGCGATTCTCGCCAACGGACTTTTCTATATGGTCGGCAACGCCAACAACGGAACCGCGACGCCGGCCAACGTCATTGCCGCCACCGGTGTCGAAATCGCCAAGCCCGGGCAGGCGGCAAACACGGCGCCGACGGAGATCGGAAATTTCAGCATCGCTCAGGTGACCAATCCCGCCACCGGGACGCCGTACGCCGCGGACAAGCTGGGCAAAGATAATAATTTCCGTGGAATGACCATCTTCAACAACACGCTGTACGTCACCAAGGGAAGCGGGAGCAACGGTATCGATACGGTTTATCAGGTGGGGAACGCGGGCACGCTGCCGACGCTCGCCACCGCGGCCACGGCGCCCATCACGGTCCTGCCGGGATTTCCCACCGCCTCCGCCAAAACCGCCGGCCCCACTAACGATTATCCGTTCGGGATCTGGTTCGCCAATGCGACCACGCTCTATGTCGCCGATGAGGGCGATGGCGTGGTCGCCGACGCCGCCGGCAGCACCACCGCCGGCTTGCAGAAATGGATCCTGACGGGCGGTACCTGGAAGATGGCCTACGTGCTTCAGAACGGCCTGAACCTCGGCCAGTCCTACTCGATCACGAATTATCCGGCTTCCATCACCCCCGCCACCGCCGGTCTGCGCAACATCACCGGCATCGTGAACTCCAACGGAACCGCGACCATCTACGCCACCACTTCGACGGTAAGCGCCAATGGCGACGCGGGCGCCGACCCCAATAAGCTGGTGTCCATTACGGATACGATTGCCAACACCACCGCCGCCGGCGCGACGTCTGAAACCTTCTCGACGTTGCGCACCGCCGCGGCCGGCGAGGTGCTGCGCGGCATCGCGTTTGCGCCCAGCGCCTCTATCGCCAATGTTCCTTTAATCCTCTCCGCCGCAAGTCCCAGCGTGGACACGATTGCACCGGGCGGACTGGCCTTCGCCATGGGACAGAATCTGGCGCCCGAAGGCGGCGAAATCCTGGGGGCCGCGCCCAACACCTTCGATAGCACTTCGGTTTCGATCGAGGATGCCAAGGGAAACGTCACCAGCGCTCCGCTGTTCTTCGTCTCTCCCAACCAAGTGACCTTTGAGGTTCCTGCGAGCGTCGCCGCCGGTACGGCTACCGTGACGGTGACGTCGCCAGGATCTACCCAGGCGGCCAGCAACGTGGTGATCGCGCCGGTCGCGCCCGCGGTGTTCACCGTGAACGGGAACGGCCTGATCGGGGGCTTTGCGACCCGCATTTCCTCGACCGGGACGCAAACCGTGGAGCCGGCTTACGCCGTGAACGCGCAAGGATCGTTTTCGGCAGCGCCGATTAACATGGGCTCGTCGACGGATAAGGTCTACCTGACGATTTACGCGACGGGCGTACAAGCGGCGGGACTCGCCAATGTCACGGTAACCGTGAACGGAGTCAACGCACCGGTGGTATATGCCGGCAGCGCAGGCTACGCCGGCGTCGACCAGATTAACGTGCTGTTGCCGGCATCGCTGACGGGTGCGGGAACGGTGGCCGTCCAGGTCACGGCTTCGGGCATCGCCGCGAACACGGTGCAGGTCGCAATTCAGTAGTCAGTGGGGCAGGTTCCCGGCCTGCCCTTTTCCTAAGTTTTTGTGCTGATCATCAAAGTCCCCGGCGACTTCTCGAGTGGATGCGCCTCAGTCGATGCGAATCCCGCTTTCCCGAACATCTGCCGGTATTCCGAGAGCGTGTACGCATCCCCATCGGCGGTCGAACCGAGCATCATCATCGCGAAGCTGGCCGCCGGCGGTGGCGTGACCCGATCGTCGTTGGGCACGAAATCGAGCGTCAGACACTTCCCGCCGGGCTTCAGCGCCGCATAAATCTTTCGGATCAGCCCCTGGCAGGTGGGCACATCGAAATGATGAAAGAAATTCGTGACCAGAATTAAATCGTACGGGCCGCCGAAAGCCTCCTTGAAGGCATCGCCGGGAAGCAGCGTCACCCGGTCCGCTACGCCCATCTTCTGCGCATTCCGCTGCGCGACCGCCAGCACATTTTTCCAATCGAGCGCCGTCACCCGAGCCTGGGGATTCTTCTGGGCAATCGCAATCCCGAACAATCCGTGTCCCGCCGCGATATCCAGAACCTTCATTTCCCCATCGCCCGCGACCATTCCCGCAATTTCGTGCGACACCATAAACTGCATGGGCGCCATCGCCTCGGCGAACTCCACCCAGATGGGATTATCGTGGCTCACCGTCCCCTCATCGGGCAGCGTGGTTCTTCCGTTCTTGACAATCTCCGCCAAGTTCATAAACGGGGCCATCAGGTTCGGATCCAGAATGAACTGCGCCGCGCTTCCGAAAAAAGCCGGTGAACCACGGTCCAGAAACAGGCGCGCTTCGAGACCAAGCGAATACTCCTCACCCTGTTTGGTGAGCAGTCCCATGATGGTCAGGAAATCGCAAAGGATCCGCACAGCGCGCGACTTTTTATCCTTCGACGCGCCGATCGCCGTGGCGATCGCATCCGCCGTCTGATGGCCCTTCGCAATCTGGCTGAACACGTCGAGCTCGATCGCCGCCTTCAACGCAGCCGACCGCTGATACGCGTTCATCGTCTCAAAAATAAGCCCCGGATTGGGGCCGTGCGCACTTCCCGCTGTACTCATCGTCGACCTCCTATGTCAGACAATTTTTGCAATATTCCACGCATTTTGCGATTTCTTTCAGCACCGTCGATCCCTCCGGCAAAGGATACTCATATTCGATGGTGCCCTGAAACTTGTAGTGATTCTTCTTCATCGTTTCGAGCGCTTCTTTGATCGGCGTGTCCCCTTCGCCGAACGGGACATTGGGACCGTCGTGCATCTTTCGATCCTTGATATGCACGTGCGTGATGCGATCCGCGTACTTCATCATGAACGGTATCGGCGATGTATTATTCGCCGCCGTAAAGTGCCCCAGATCGAGATTGATCCCGTTGTATTTGGAATAGGACATCGCCTTCTCCCAGCTTTCCGGTTTCGCGAACGCCTCCGGACTGGTGATATTGGTGTGTCCGTGATACCCGACCATCAGCTTATGCCTGGTGGCGAATTTGCCCAGCCACTCCGTTTTGCTGAGTGGAATTTCGCACGACAAGGCATGCGCGCCCAGCGCTTTGGCGACCTCGAAGGCGTAGTCCACCACCGCGTCCGCCATCTTGTCGACACCGTCGAACTTCACGATCTGAATCGCGACGCCCGCATCTTCATATTTCTTGCGGAACTCTTTAAACTTGTCGATCGGCGCGGCTAACCGCCATTTTTCGAGCGCCGCGGCTCCCGCCGCCTGCGCCGACTTCTCTTCATCGGTCTTCGCGCGCGGCGTTCCGATGCGCGATGAATGGGGCGCGCCGAAATAAGCCTCGACCGGCTGCGACCGCAGCTCTATCGCGCTCAGGCCCAGGCCGGTGGTGTACTCCAGAATATGATCGGCATCTCCGGGCAGCCCTCTATAGCTGTACGGAACGTTGATTCCGATCTGGACGCCGCCCCACTTCGAATCCGGCTTAGCAAGCAAAGTGGCGGGCAGCGCCAACGCGAGTTTCCCGAAGGCTCTTCTGCTAATCATCATGCCTTCCACTCTATCCGATTTTCCTGATCGCCCAATTTTAACGCCGTAGACGCGGCTCTAAGAAAATTGGCAACCTCAAGAAAACACGTTACTGCCTCCGGCCCCGCGAAAAACCTGCGGCGTTAGATTGGCGTTATTTTAACGCCGGAGGCTCCGCCATACGCTTCGTACTTCAGTTTTCAAAGAACCAACTGCCTGATATAAAATTACTCCACGTTTTGTTGGGGTGGACGCGAGTGGAAACGGCAACTTCCTGAAAAGAGTGTGACCTGCCCCCATTTTCTCTACCAAACGAAACCAGAGTTCTCGGCTAAATCATAACTCCTTCGGACTTCCCTTTCATCCTCGTATCAGAAGCCTTTGAGCGGACCGGGGAGCCTGTCAAGGACGCGCCGGTTTTGCGCGCCGCCAGGGAATCCTTGACAGGCTCCCCGGTCTGCTCTACGACGGTGGTCGAGGGTGAAGGGGACCACCGCCGGGCAAACTCGGCTGGCGTCCGGTACGCCAAGCTGCTATGCGGTCGGCGCTGATTGTAGTCCTCGCGCCAAGCCTCGATCTTGCGCCTTGCGTCGGCCAGGTTCTCAAACCAGTTCGCATTCAGGCACTCGTCTCGAAAGCGGCCGTTGAAGCTTTCGATGAAACTGTTCTGCGTCGGCTTACCGGGCTGAATGTGGACCAGCCGGATGCCGCGCTGTTCGGCCCACGCGAGAAAGCAACGGCTGGTGAACTCCGGTCCGTTGTCGACACGGATACTTTCCGGACCCGTCCCACGGCCCGCAATCACAGCATCCAACACGCGCGTCACCCGCGGGGCCGACAGCGAACAATCGACCTCAATCGCGGGAACCTCTTTCGTGAAGTTGTCCACCAGCGTCAGCGCCCGCAGTGCGCGGCCATTGGCCAGCGCGTCGGAAACGAAGTCCATGGACCACTCCTGATTGGGCCGCACAAACAGCGGCATCGTGGCCGCGCCCCGCTCCAGCCGCTTGCGTTCGCGCCGCCGCACTCCCAACCCGGCTTGCTGATAGACGCGAAACAACCGCTTCGGGTTTACCGTTTCACCCTTCTGTTCCAGCAGCACGCCGAGCCGCCGGTAGCCCCAGCGCGGTTTCTCCCGAGCCACGCCGTCAGTTTCTTACGCAGATCCGCATTGCGATCCGGCATCGGCTGATAGCGATAGCTGCTGCGGTCCATGTCGTTCAGCTCGCAGGCGCGGCGTTCGCTCACTTCGCACTTCTCCATCGCGAACGCCACGTTTTGCCGCACGCCTACGAGCCCCACCCGTTTTTTGCGATCACCGCTTTCATCACTTCCTTGTCCAGGCTGAGGTCGGCCACCATGTGTTTCAGGCGTCGGTTTTCATCCTCCAGTTGCTTGAGACGCCTGGCGTCACTGACCTGCATCCCGGCATACTTGCTCTTCCAGGCGTATAACGTCGCCGCGCTGACGCCCAGTTCCCGAGCCACCTCGGCGGTCTTGCGGCCACCTTCCATCTGCCTCACCGCCGCGATTCTCTTCTCCTCGCTGTGCCGACTTTTCTTCATACTCCGTTCTCCTTTCTAAACTGGAGAACTCTAATTATGGCTGGAGGAGTTTACCGGGGGCAGGTCAAGTGGCCCACAAACGGCAAGATTTTATATTTTTTGTTCTGACAATCGCTTCACAGGCTGAAGCCTGTGCTACCTGCCTAGTGGCCTGTCACGCCGATTCATACAGCGTCTGCGCTGACCGCTCCCGAAGGTCGCGGCTCCAAAAACGTAGAATTTGCCGTGGTTCGCTTATGGAGCCGCGACCACCGCGGGACAGTCTACTCGTTTCACGGGCTGAAGCATGTTGCTGCTATTGCGGCAGCGAAAAATAAAATGTGGCGCCCTCGCCGGGCTTTCCTTCGGCCCAGATCTTTCCTCCGTAGCGCTCCACGATTCGCTTGCAAATCGCGAGACCTAGTCCGGTGCCCGGATACTCGTCCTTATGAAGCCTCTTGAACAGTCCGAAAATCCTCTCCGCATACTGCTGCTCGAAACCGATCCCGTGATCCCGGATCGAAATAATCCAATTGACGCCGTCTCGCTGCGCGCGGATCTCTATCGCCGGCGCTGCTCCCCGCTGGCAGTATTTCAGCGCGTTTGACAGCAGATTCTGAAACACATGCGCCAGCTGCGAAACATCTCCGCGCACCGTCGGCAAGGGCTCCGCCGTGATCCGGCAGCTGCTCTCTTCAATACGATTTTTGAGTACCAAGAGGGCCTCGCTTAAGGAAGCCGAAAGGTCCGCCGCACCCACCGGCAGCCGATCGCTGTGGACCGCGCGGGAAAACGTCAGCAGATCCTGAATCAGCCCTTCCATCCGCTTCACTCCCTGGCGTACGAAAGCGGCGTATTCGCGCACGGAGGTCCCTCCGCGGTCCAGGTCGTTCATGATGAGCTCGGTATAAATGTTGACCATTCGCAAAGGCTCCTGAAAATCGTGGCTGGCCACATAGGCGAACTCTTCCAGCTCGCGATTCACGCGCGTCAGCTCATCGTTGGACCTTTGCAGCTCCTCTTCGGCGCGCTTCAGATCGGTGATATCCCGGCCCTCGGGAACCATCGATACCACTTCGCCCGTCTCATTGCGAATGGGATACATCGAAAAATCGAAGATGCGCGCTTCCCCCGAGGGACGCAACAAAGTCATCTCCGTCCGCACGAACTCTCCTCTGGCCACCTGCGCGACCGCGCCTTTCACGACATCCGGCATCCCGGGCGTCGAGGTGAACCATGGCGTCTCCCAGAAGGGCTTGCCCAACACGTCCTCGATCCTGTTGTTCGCGAATTTCAAGGAGGCGGGGTTGCAATCCAGCACCTTTCCGTCCCGCGAAAGTACGCCGATGTATTCATACATCGCGCCATAAATCGCCCGCAGCTGATCCTGGCTGGCCCGCAGGGCTTGCTCCGCCCGCTTGCGGCCGGTGATGTCGAACGCCACGCCCGGGAAGCGGGTAGGTTTTCCATCCGCATCCACATGGCAGCGGCCGCGTGCGTAGAGCCAGCAAACCGGCCCGTTCTTCTGAACGACGCGAAATTCACCTTCGAAATCTCCGCCCGTATCGAGAGCGGTTTGAACGCTCTTGGCCGCGCGCTCGACGTCCTCCGGGTGCAGCGCCTCCATAAGCTCCCCGAGAGGCACACCCTTCGCGGCGCGATCCGGGTCCACCGAGTAAAGCAGGGCGAACCGGCGATTGGCGTACACGCGGTCGTTCGGAACATCCCAATCCCAGGCGCCCACGCCTCCGCCGGCATCGAGCGCGAGGCTGAGCCGCTCCTCGCTGGTGCGCAATCTTTCCTCCACCTCCTTGAGTTCCGTGATGTCGTGCGTGGTTCCCGCCACGGCCTCTACCTCGCCTTCGGCGGAGAGTACAGGGACAAAAATGTATTCGTACTGCCGCGTGACGCCGTTCTGCCAGGTCATCGGCGATTCCCCGCGGAACGGCTGCCGGGTATCGATCACCTGCTGGATTTCGCTCAGGAAGCGCTCCGCCAGATGCTTGGGATACCCCAGGTCATGAAAGTTTTTCCCCAGTACCTCTTCGCGTGTTTTTTGAAAGACCACGAGGCGCGCGCGGTTCGCGTAGGCGAAACGTCCCTGAAGGTCGAAGACGTAGTTAAAATCCGGAGTATTCGACAGAGCGGTATCGAAGGTATGATACTGCCGCCGCAGCTGCTCCTCCGCCTGCTTGCGTTCGGTGATGTCGCTCAGCGAACCGATCATGCGCACCGGCTCGCCCTGCTCGTTGCGATGCACCTCGCCCGAACAAGCGAGCCACCTCACGCCCTTCTCCGGATGTATCGCGCGAAACTCAGGCATGTAAGGCGCGCCGTCTTCGAGCGCGGCCCGAACCGCTTCCCGGATTCCGTCCCGGTCCTCGCGATGCACCAGGTTCAGGAAATCGTCGAGGGTTCCGGCGAAGGTTGGGCGGCCGACGCCGAGAATGTCGTAAACCTGGTCGGACCATGCCACCCGGTCAGCCGCTATATCCCAATCCCACACGCCGATTTTGCCCGCGTCGAGCGCCAGCTTTAATCGCTCTTCGCTGCGCTGAACGGCCAGCTCCGATTTTCGACGCTCGGTCACATCGCGAAATACCAGCACCACTCCCAGCACGCGCCGCCCTTCGCCGTAAATCGGAGCCGCGCTGTCTTCAATCGGTGTCGCGCGGCCATCGCGGCTGCGCAGCACCGTATGGTTGGCGAGATTCACCACCGCGCCGTCGCGCAGGACCTTGTCCACTGGAATCTCCGTCGGCAGGCCCGTTTTTTCGTTGCTGATGACAAACACTTCGGAGATGGGCTTGCCCGCCGCGTCCGCCTGGCTCCAACCCGTCAGTTGCTCGGCCACCGTATTCAGGAACGCGATGTTGCCGCCGGCATCGGTGGAAATAACCGCATCGCCGATACTCGAGAGAGTGACGCTCAACAGATCCCGGTCCCGTGCGCTGCGGGCGCGAGACCGGGCCAGCGCCTCGCTGAAGAGAGAGAAAATCAGGCAGAACCCGAAGAACAGCCCCGCGCGCACCATATCCGCTTCATGATGGAGCGCCGGCAAGATGAAATAGAACATCGAGCCGAGACTGAGGAAAGTCGCCACCAACCCCGGTCCCAGGCCGCCATACACGGCCGAAAACGCAACCGCCGGATACAAGGTGATGTAGGGAACGGAGGAGCCCAGAATCCCTCCGAACGCAACCCGTACCAGAAGTCCCACGGCAACGGAGCACACCGCGACCGCATATCTCCGCAAATTGGTCGTATCAGCCAATCGAGTAAGCGCCTGTAAGGGTATTTTATCGTTTCCGGGGCGGGCGTTCCTACTTCTTCACCACGCTGACCGTCACCGACGAAGGATACTGCCGCGAATGATGGATTTCATTATGCGCGACGACTCCTTCGGTCTCATCGTAATTATTCCCTCCGGTGTTCATGTTCCGGTCGAACCGCGGAAAATTACTGCTCGATACCTCAATCCGGATGCTATGCCCCGCCGCGAAATAATTCGAAGTGGTCATCGGCTGAAGGGTCACTTTATAGACCTTGCCCTTTTCCATGAACGCAATCGGCTTGTCGTACCCGTTGCGATACCGCACGCGCTGAATCGTCTCGTCCAGGTTGTAGGCTGGACCGTTCGGACCCACGTCAATCAGCTTCACCGTGAAATCCGTGTCCTTCGCATCGGATGAGACATAAAGCGTCACATCGATTGGCCCCGAAACTTCCGTGCCTTCCTTGAAAGGCTCGGTTGTGTACACCAGAATATCGGCTCGCTCCTCCATTTTCCGTTGATCGAACGCGCCGCCCTGCACGGCATTACCGGTGCAGCAGACGTTGCCTCCATAGGAGGAAACAGGCTCGCGCGGATCGTAAATAAACGCGTCCGCCTTATCGACATTCGGAGGACCGCTCGCCAGCGTCCCATCGCCGTTCAAAGTATTCGCTTTCCCCGCGCTCGAAAGATAAAACGTCAGCGGCGTCGCGCCCTTCGGAGGCCAGGTATCGGACGTCTCCCACTTATTCGCGCCCATCACGAAATACTTCACTTTGGGCATGTTTTCGAGGATATGGTTATCCTCGCCCTTCAAAAAGTGATCGAACCACCCGTACTGCATCGCCGAATAATCGAGGCGCGCATCGCCCATGCTGCGCTCCCCGACCTTGGTATCCTCGGTCGCGCGCGTGTAAGAACAATGCAGCGTCGGCGCGATCACCGCGTATTGCTGCTTCCCAATCTCCGGCCGTGCATTTTTCCGCGTCGAATTGTACGCCGCCAGATTCGGCCCGATCGACACGTCGTACCAGGACATGAACCAGAATCCCGGCACGTTGATCGGATGGTCTTCATGCCACAATCCGCCTTTGTACCAGGCCGGATCGTTGGGAGTCCGCTTGATCATCGCGCCTCCGGTATCCACCGGCATCTTGTCCGCGAAAATTCCATGCGGACCGTCGACCGCTTTGATAATATCCATCTCCGGCAGATAGCGCAGAGCCTTCGCCCAATCGACCGGAGGCAGCTGCTGCGCCAGGTCGAACGCCTTCGACGCGCGAATCAAATCCTCCTGCGAAGTATTGGGAGGAAACATCGGACGCACCTGATTCTGCTCGCCGTAAATCCAGGCGATAAACAGCATCTGCACGGCTCCGCCGCGATACCAGTTGCCCTGCTCATAATAAGGGCCGACTTTGCCCACGCCCGCTCCGAAGCCCTGCGGGATCATCGCGGCGTAAGAAGGAACGCCCATGCCGGCCACTCCCATCTGCCATTCCGCGGTGGACGAACAGCCGATGGTGCCGACCTTTCCGTTCGACCACGACTGCGACGACATCCAGTTAAATTCGTCGACGCCATCGGTGAGCGGAGGTCCCAGAATGTCGTAATTTCCCTCAGAGAAAAAGTGGCCCCGCTCATTCATCTCGACATACACGTAGCCGCGCTTCACAGCCTCCAGTTCGGCTGCCATGTTGCGTGGCGCGCCGGTGCGAACATCCCAATAATTGAAGTTGTAGGGAGTGCGCACGAAAATCGTCCCGTACTTCTTCGATGTGTCCTTGGGACGATAAATATCGGCCGCCATGTGCTTGCCGTCGCGCATGGTCACCATCACTTTTCGGTCGATAATCGCGATGGATTCGAGCTCCGCTTCGGTCGAGTTGCGAGTTTCGCGGACTTTGGTCAGGTCCGCGCCGCCTCCGCGCCCCTGCGCGAAGATCAACCCGGCAACGAGGAAAAACTGTAGGATTCGCATCTTCGATATTCTATGCCCTTTTGTGGATCACTTCAGCGCCCAGGTACGGCCGCAGAGCTTCTGGGACCACTACGCTGCCGTCTTTCTGCTGATAATTTTCGATGATCGCGAGCCACGTGCGTCCCACCGCGAGGCCGCTGCCGTTCAAGGTGTGCACGTAATCGGATTTTTTCGCGCCGCCCTTCATGCGGATTCCCGCGCGCCGCGACTGGTAGGCCTCGAAATTCGAGCACGAAGAGATTTCCTTATACTCGTTGAGCCCCGGCAGCCACACTTCGATGTCGAACGTTTTGGCCGGACTCGCACCCATATCGCCGGTGCACAGAACTACAGTTCGAAACGGCAGACCGAGGCGGACCAGAACATCCTCGGCGTCGTTGGTCAGCGCATCCAGCTCTTCATAACTCGACTCCGGCCGCGCGAATTTTACCAGTTCGACCTTTTGGAATTGATGCTGCCGGATGATGCCGCGAACATCTCGACCATAGGATCCGGCCTCGCTACGGAAACACGGCGTGTACGCGCAGAGCTTGATCGGAAGTTTGTCCCACTCCAGCGTTTCGTCGCGATAAAGATTGGTGACCGGCACTTCTGCGGTCGGCGCCAAATAGTAATCAGTGCCCTGGATCTTGAACAGGTCGGCCTCGAATTTCGGCAGCTGGCCGGTGCCGTAGAGGCTCGCCGAATTGATCATGAACGGCGGCAGAACTTCGGTATACCCATGCTTCCCGGTATGCACGTCGAGCATGAAATTGATCAACGCGCGTTCGAGTTTCGCGCCTTGGCCCCAGTACACCGCGAACCGCGCCCCGGTGATTTTCGCGGCCCGCTCAAAATCGAGAATGCCCAATTCCGGGCCCAGATCCCAATGCGGCTTGGGAGTAAAATCGAACTGCGGAGGCGTGCCGACGCGCCGCACCTCCAGATTATCCGCCGCGGACCTGCCAACCGGCACCGATTCGTGAGGGATGTTCGGAACCCCCGCCAGCAGCTCCCGAAACTGATCGTCAAGCTGCTTGGCCTGGTCCTCCAGCGCCGAAATCTTTTCCGCCATTTCGCGAACGGCTGCCTGCCGCGCGGAAGTATCCTCGCCCGATTTGCGCAGCTTCCCGATCTCCTGTGTTTCAGTGTTACGCTGCGCTTTTAGCTGTTCCGATTGCGTTAACGCCGCGCGGCGCTGTTCATCCAACGCCCGAAAAGCGTCCACATCCAGCGTGAACGGCCGGTCGGCCAGGCGCAGAGCAATAGCATCGAGATTGGTGCGAAAGGTTGAGAGATCGTGCATTCAGTAAAAGGTGGCACAGGCTTCAGCCTGTGATTTACCGCTTCGAGATATCCACCCAAGCCTGGCCAACAGGCAGTCCGGTGTACTCGGCGCGCGGACGAATCAGCCGATTATTGTGATACTGCTCCAGCACATGCGCCGTCCAGCCGGACATGCGGCTCACCGCGAAAATCGGCGTGAAAATATCGATGGGGATGCCCAAGGAGTAATAAGTAGAAGCCGAATAAAAATCCACGTTCGCATTCAGCCCCTTGGCTTCCTTAATATATTTTTCAATCTGCGCGGACGTCTCATACAGATCCACATGGCCCGTTCTTCTTCCCACTTCTTCGGAAAGCTCCGCTAAGTGCGTGGCCCGCGGATCGGTGGTCTTATAAACCCGATGGCCGAACCCGGGAATCTTGATTTTGTTGGCCAGCCGATACTTCACGTGCTCGATCGCCTTGGCTGCGGACCCAGCTTCGAGCAGCATTTTAATCACGTCTTCATTCGCGCCGCCGTGCAGAGGACCTTTCAGCGCCGCGATCCCCGCCGTCACCGCGGAATAAATATCGGACAGCGTCGCGGCCACCACGCGCGCCGCGAACGTCGACGCGTTCAACTCATGATCGGCATGCAGCGTGAGCGCGATATCGAAAGCACGCTCCATCACTTCATTCGGCTTCTTGCCGGTCAGCGTGTACAGGAAATTGGCCGCAAATCCCAGACTGGGATCGCCCGGAACCACTTCCTTGCCGTTGCGCAGCCGGTCGAACGTGGTCACGATCGTCGCGGTCTGCGACATCAGCTTGACCGCCTTTGCCGCATTGGCCTCGGGCGACATATCCTTCGCCTGCGGATCGTACAAGGACAGCATGGAAACGGCGGTGCGCAGCACGTCCATGGGGGCCGACTTCCCCGTCTGCTTCAAAAACGCCGTGACCTCCGGAGGAATCTCGCGATGCGCGACCAATTCCTTCTTCAGTTCGTCCAGCTCAGCCTGCTTGGGCAGCACGCCGCGCCACAGCAGGAAAATGACCTCTTCAAACGTGGCCTTTTCCGCCAGCGTGTGTATATTAAACCCGCGATAACTAAGGATGCCCGCGTCGCCGTCTATGAAACAGATCTGCGACTCGGCAGCAATAATCCCTTCAAGACCCGCCCCTGTAACTGCCATTTGTTTTCTGTATTCGCTCCCTGATAGAAACTCGAAAGTTCATAATAACAGGGTCGCGAAGGAAGCGGCTAACGGCGCTGCGCTTCCATGCGGGTCAGCCGATTATCGATCTCGACGACCTTGCCGAGCAGCATGTCGAAGCGGGTGTCAACCTTATGATCGAGATTCGCGAGCCGGCTCTCCATCAGACCCATGCGATTCTCGAGGGAACCCATCCGCGAGTTCATATCGCCAAGCCGGGAGTTCATATCGCCCATCCGGGAGTTCATGTCGCTCAGGCGGCTATTATTGAGTAAGATCCCGATCAGCACGGTAATAACCGTCGGCACATTGGCAAGCGCGGCGACGATGATTGCAGTCTTGTCCATTCGCTGTTTAGAGTATAGCGCCCGCGTGGATTGTTAAGATGGACATGCGGGCGCGTAGCTCAGGTGGATAGAGCATCAGCCTTCTAAGCTGAGGGTCGCAGGTTCGAGTCCTGCCGCGCCTACCAAGTAAAACTCACGGCTTCGAAGGCGCAGGCTTCAGGGGAGCTGGTGGGGCGGACGCAGGTAAAGCATCGCGCCATGCTTTAATTGCCTCGTTGATCCTATCCACCGGGATGACCTCCGCCAATCCGGAGTTTTCCTCAAATGTAACGCGTGCGTGTCCTGTTTGAGGACTAACCGCAACATCGGTGTACGGAATGTACCCTCGCACCACGCCTATCAAATATGCACGATTATTGCTCTTTGTTCCCTCTATGGACACAACGTTTGGTTCCAGAATTACCGGCCCGCCGCTGTTGCCGGGGAAAACATGGGAATCTATTAGGAACATCGTTGCCGCCGATTGAATGAGATCCACTATTCTGGCGATCGACCCAGGACGTACGATCGCATAATTTCTTTGCTGCCCACCAAGGTTCATGGGAAAACCAATTGCGAAAACGGCATCACCCGCCGATACGCCAATCTCATCCATTTTTTTAACGTCTGCCGAATTGACATCACTTGTAATGAAGTTGTCGTCTAGCTTTTGATCCTGCACCACCTTCCACATCACTCGCGCAGCAGCGATATCCACGTTTGCGTCCCTGTGCGTAAACCAGTTGGGAACCCCATTTGTGTCGTGAATCGGCATTTCGAAAACGCGGCCTTGATCCGACGTCTGCTTCGGATTCAAACGAACGAAAATCGTTGAGTGGTTCTCGATCACGTGCCGATTGGTTATTAAATAAATGTCATACAGACGTTTTTTTTCGTCGGGGTCGTCCTTGACAAGGTATCCATACAAAAAACCTGATGCTTCGGTTATCCATGTTGGCGGTCCAACAGGATTCGGCTGGCTGCGCCCGAGCGCAACCACTGAATTAATAAAGGAGGGAGGAAGCAATGCTGCTTGAGTGGCGGCGGAAAGTGAGAAGACAAAAACTAATGAGATTCTGATTCGAATCATAAGAAAAGGTTAGATCCATTGGTGGGCGAATGCAAGGCGAATTACGGGACAATTTGCCTGACTGTCGGCGCTACCAATCGCTCCCGTGCTTCGGCACCAATAAATCCCTCATCCCCACCCCCGGTACCACCGCCACCTCGAAATACCCGATCATCATCTCATCCCAACTCTGCGCCCCAAACCTCACGACCTTCCCCGCATCCGGATTCCTCAAATTATTCGCGGAATTATCGAACCACCCCGTACACTCAATCACCGCCCCCCTCGGCAGCCGCAGCGGACGATCCAGATAATAGGAAAGCTGCCAATCGTACGAATAATGGGGCACTACTAGCAGCGTCTCCTTCCGCCCATCCGGATACACCACCCGAAACTCGAACGCTTTCCCGCGCAAGTGCATATGCGGCAGCAGTGACACCAGCGTCGCCTCCTCATAGAGCGTCACCCGCGCATCCACGCGATAATCCGGATCCCCCGCCGGCACCGCGAACCGTACATTCGCCGCCGCCAGCATCATTACCCGCTCCCGAGGCTTCTCCCGAGCCAGAACCAGCCCCACCCGGCTCCGGTCCCGCCCCGGCTTCCCGTCGGTCGTATAGTGCAACTGGAACACGATCTCGCTTCCCGCCTTGATCAGCTTCGCCTGCCCCGGCTGCAGCGTCTCCGGCATCGACCCCGGCCCGTAGCCCGCCAAAAACTCGCCGACCTCCTCGGTCGACCCCGGCTCCCGCACGCTGACCACAATATGATGCGTATGCTCGCGATCCCCCGCGCGCACCTCGGCGAGCCTCACCCAGGTATCTTCCTTGAAATTCGTGGGCACGCTCACATAGCGATACCCCAGCGTCCCCGAGGCCGGAATTTCCACCTCCCGCGGCATCTCAAACACCACGTCCGGCGCGCCGATATTCCATCCATCGACCCATGCCACCGGCTTCGGCGCATCCTTCGGATCGCCCTCCGGCGCACCTCCGTCGACCCAAGATGAAATCGTCCCGATCTCCGAATCCGTCAACCGCGCATCGTTAGAAAATTTCCCCACGTGCGGATCGGCGAACCATGGAGGCATCTTACGCTCCACCACCGCCGCCTTAATCGCCTTCGCCCACGGACGCACCGTCGCATAATCCACCAGAGCCATGGGAGCCGCTTCACCCGCCCGATGGCAGCTCTGACAGTGCTCCTGAAACACCGGCAGCACGTCTTTATAAAAGGACGGCGCGCCCGCCAGACTAAACGACATCGACAACAGAACAAACACGCGCACCACTTGATTATAAAGGCCGGAGTAAGATGGTCACGACATGAATGACGAATTAGTATTGGTCACTGGCGGCTCTGGATTCGTGGGTGCGCACTGCATCGTCCAGCTTCTGGACGCCGGCTATCAGGTGCGAACCACCGTCCGCTCGCTCGCGCGTGAAGCCGATGTGCGAGCCATGGTCAAAGGCGGTGACCGGCTATCCTTCGTCGCTGCCGATTTAGAAAAGGACGCGGGATGGCCCGAAGCCGCCGCCGGTTGCAAATATATTCTGCACGTCGCGTCCCCGTTCCCCTCTACCGTTCCCAAAAGCGAGGATGAGCTCATCGTGCCGGCCCGCGAAGGAGCCCTGCGCGTACTTCGCGCCGCACGCGAGGCCCATGTCCAGCGGGTGGTGCTGACCTCTTCCTTCGCCGCGATCGGCTACGGCCATCCGCCCCGCGACACGCCCTTTACCGAAAAAGATTGGACGGACCCCAACGGCCCGGACGTTCTCGCCTACGTGAAATCGAAGACGCTCGCCGAACGCGCCGCGTGGGATTTCATCGCTAACGAAGGCGGCGGCCTGGAGCTTTCCGTCGTCAATCCCGTAGGCATATTCGGCCCCGTCCTGGGACCCGACTTCTCGACCTCGATCTTAATTGTCCAGCGCATGATGGACGGCGATCTGCCCGGCTGCCCGCGCATGTATTTCGGCGCGGTCGATGTCCGCGACGTCGCCGATCTGCATCTCCGCGCCATGACCGATCCCGCAGCCAATGGAGAACGCTTCCTCGCGGTTGCCGGAGATTTCATGTCCATGCTCGATATTGCCAAAGCTCTGAAGCACCGTCTGGGCGCGGGCGCGAAACGCGTACCCACCCGGCAGCTGCCGGATTGGCTGGTGCGCCTGGCATCCTTGCGCGACGCGGCGATTAAGCAGATCCTGCCGGAATTGGGCAAAAAGAAGAACGCCACCAACGAAAAGGCCCGGCGGATGCTGGGTTGGTCGCCCCGCTCGAATGAAGAATCCCTGGCAGCCACCGGAGAAAGCCTGGTGCGGCTCGGTTTGCTGAAGCGATAAAGCGTCAAAACGACTCGCGCCGTGACTCGTTCTCATTTAAAATCTGCCTCTTGAAGTTTTCAGCCGCGCGGAAACTTCAAACTTGCTGTCTATCCTGGGCTTGCTTGGGAGGCCTAGGCGGATGCTCAGTTTTAAACGATCGGCGATGCTATTGGTAACGGCGGTAACGATGATCGAGGCGCAGCCCGCCTTGACCACCATCGAGGATATTCTTTATCGCGCGGACGGCACGCGCTTTAACGGAGAAATTTTTATCAGTTGGAACGCGTTTCAGGCGGGCGATACGTCGAACATCGCTACCGCCCAAGTGAAACTTCCCATCGTGAACGGCGTACTCAAGGTGGAGCTCGTTCCCACCACCACCGCGTCGGCCGGCGCAAATTATCAGGTCACCTATAACAGCCAGGGCCAGTTTCAATTCAGCCAGGTGTGGGCGGTGCCGCCGAGCTCGATTCCCTTGAAGGTTTCGGCCGTTCTCGTATCCACTGGAACCGTGGTCGGGGGCGGCGGAGGAGGCGCGGGCGGCCTTACCGGTAGCGTCACCATTGCCCAGGTTACCGGCTTGACCAGCGCGCTGGCCGTACTCGCCATGGAAGGCGCCGGATACGCGCCCGGCCTCACCGCCGTGATCAATTCCTCGGGACAACTCACCGGAGCCTCCGGAAATCTGGGCGATTGCGTGCACGTCGATGGCAGTTCGGGGCCTTGCGGCGGCGGCGGCGTTCTGCCCCAATTCGCCGACGGCGAAACACCCTCGGGTGCGATTAACGGAGTCAATACCACCTTCACGCTCGCGTTTACACCGTCGCCCACCAGCAGCGTTCAGTTGTATCTCAACGGTCTGCACATGGATCAAGGGATCGATTACACCATCAGCGGCTCCGCCATCACCTTCATCGCGGCCTCGGAGCCGCAATTCGGGGATATTCTGCTCGCCAGCTACCGCTACGGAAATCCGACCAATATGCTGGGGTCCCTCACCACACCGCAGGTGGTTTGCAGCTCCGTCGGAAGCTCTACGTCGGATTCCGCTTCCTCCACTCTCGGTACGTGCACCCTACCCGCTGGATTGCTCGGCAGCGGCGATCGCATCGAAATACGCTACCTGTTTTCACATGCCGGAACCGCTGTGGGATTCACCCCCGCCATATCCTGGGCGGGATCGCCGGTGCTATCGAGGACCGCTTCCGCGGCCGAGACAACACTGGCCGGAAATATGGACTTCGCGATCAACACCTCGACGCAGCCCTGGAGCGGTCAAAGCTGGGGCAGCCTTCTGGCCTTCACCCCCACCGTCGGTTCGACCAGCGCCAACACCGCGCTCAGTGTCACCATCGTCTTCTCCGGACAAATGTCCGCCTCGGGCAGTGATTCCCTCTCTCTAAGTAGTTTCACTGTGATTCGCTACCCCGCTCAAGTAAATCCCTAAGCAGCGGTAGAGTCTTTTGCTTAGTACGTCGGTCGACGTAGTACGTCGGGTATTCCCCTGCTTAAGACTCTACGGCTAAATTGTTCTTGTTCGAAGAGATAAGTTCCTGCACTATAGAAGGAGAAAGGGCGAGTCCCATGGCAAAACTCTATTACGGAGCGCTTCGAATCTGGAGGGACGGCAGGGGCCAGGATATGATCGAATACGCGCTGCTGGCTGCTGCGATTGCAGTAACCGTAGCCGGATTTCTTCCTACCACGCTCATGCCCGCGGTCAGCACGATTTTTTCGAAAATTATTTCGAGCTACAACGCCAGCTGACTCTACTGGAGATACTTTTTCAGGTCGGGATTCACCTGCGCTTGTACTTCTGGAGTTTCCAGATTTTCCCTGTCGATCAATTTAGGCGCCAGCGCATTCATCTTCGTCACCGGCTTGTTGTCCAGCTTATCCACCGCCAGACGCACAGCTTCGGCGCCCATCTTGAATGGATTCTGAACCACAAGCGAATCGATCACGCCGTTTTTCACATCGTCTAGCAGGCTGGGACTCCAGTCGAATCCCACCATTTTAATTTTCGTCTTACGATCGCGCAGCGCCTGCGCGAATCCCATGGAGCTGGATTCGTTGGAGGCGAAAATCCCGTCGAGATTCGGATGGCCCGTGAGAATGTTCTCGGCCTTGGTCAGCGAGGTCGCGACTTCGGCATTGCCGAACTGCTTCTCGACAATTTCAATGCCCGGATCGTTCTTCTTCATGTAATCTTCAAAGCCCGTTTCGCGGGCCACCGTGGACGCCGATCCCGGCATATTCGCCAGCATCGCGATCTTTCCTTTTCCGCCCAGCAATTTCGCCAGCCGCTCCGCCCCCATCTCGCCGGCATGATAGTTGTCCGTCGCCACCTGCGCCACGAATTTGTCGGTATCGATGCCCGAATCGAAAATAATCACCGGAATCCCCTCGGCCGCCGCCCGCTCCACCACGCCGACCATCGCTTTGCTGTCGATCGGCGCGAGGCAAATCGCATCCACGCGCCGGTTGATCATGGCGTCGACGACCTTCAACTGACCGGTGTAATCGGTCTCTGAGGCCGGTCCGTCCCAGATGATGTCGACGCCGGTTTCACGGCTGGTCGAAACCGCTCCCGCATGCACCGATTGCCAGAACAGGTGCGCGTTTCCTTTCGGAATCACGGCGATGACCCTCTTCTTATCGCGGTTGCAGGCAGTGAGCGCGAGCAGACACAGCGCCAGTACAGATAGCTGCTTCATTTTGAAAAAGGACAACCTATTTCGAGATCACGCCGCAAGCGATGCGGTCTCCGGCGTTGCCAGAGGGATCGGTTTTCAGATCGTCCGCTTTGGCATGAATCACCAGCGCATGGCCGAACACTGAGTGATCGTTATCGTCCATATTCACGCGCGGATCGTTAATCGTCTTGTTCTTCACTTTCCCGTTCGCATCGACCGTGAAGTTGGGCATGTCGCCCGCATGCGGCCCCTGCGGATTGTCCAGGCCGTGTTTCTTGTTATCGGGATTGAAATGCGGACCGGCCGACGTGAACGGAGCCTCGCAGGTGCCGTTCTGATGGATGTGCAGCGCGTGGTCGCCCGCCGGCAGGTTCATCAAGTTCAGCCTGATGTTGACGCCGGAGCCGCCCCTTACCTCTGAAATCACAGCAGTCCCAACGCTTTGTCCCTTCGCGTCTTTCAACTGGACGGTAACAGGTTTGGAAGCGGCGAAAGAAGTAGCCAGTAGCCAGCAGCCAGTAGCCAGAATGCTAAACGTACGGAGTTTGTAGGTCGACATGGAAATAGTGTACAAGATACTGGCTACTGGCTACTGGCTACTCTCTTGTTAGACTTGTCTTTCATGTTCAGGTTCGAAACAGCCGGCGAGTCTCACGGAGAATGCCTGGTGGCCACGGTCACCGGCATGCCCGCCGGAATTCCGATCTCCCTCGCCGCCATCGATCGCGAACTATGGCGCCGCCAGCAGGGATTCGGCCGCGGAGGCCGCATGAAAATCGAAACCGACCGCGCCCACATCGTCAGCGGCGTCCGTCATTCGAAAACCATCGGCTCCCCCATCGCCGTCATTATCGAAAATAAGGATTGGAAGAACTGGACCGAAGCTCTGCCCGTCGAAGAGAACGGAGCCGAGCGCAAAACCGTGACCCGTCCTCGCCCCGGTCACGCCGATCTGGCCGGCGCGATTAAATACGATTTTCAGGACGCCCGTTACGTTCTCGAACGTGCCAGCGCCCGCGAAACCACAGCCCGCGTCGCCGTCGGCGCCCTGGCGAAAGCTCTGCTGGCCGAGTTAGGGATTCAAGTATTAAGCCACGTGATCGCGGTCGGCGGCGAGCGCCTCGATCGCCCGGCGCAATGGGAAGAATTAGTCGAGTTAAGCCAGCGCGACGAAGTGCTGCTAGCCTGCGTCGACCCCGAAGCGGAGCAGCGCATGAAACACGTGGTCGACGAAGCCTATCGCACCGGAGACACCGTTGGCGGAGTCTTCGAAGTGGTCGCACGCGGCTGCCCCGCCGGCCTCGGATCGCACATAGCCTGGGACACCCGCCTCGATGGAAAACTCGCGCAGGCCATCGTGTCTATGCAAGCCGTCAAAGGAGTCGAGGTGGGCTTCGCCGCCGACGGTGCGGCATCGTTCGGATCGAAGGTGCAGGATACGATTCACTATGATAAGACCGGCCGTAAATTCACCCGCGGCGCGAATCGCGCGGGCGGCCTCGAAGGCGGTATGACCAACGGCCAGGATATCGTCGTGCGCGGCCTTCTAAAACCAATCTCAACCCTGCGCCGTCCGCTGGAAAGCGTAGACTTGACCACCCGCGAACCAGCGCTCGCAGCATACGAACGCAGCGACGTGGCAGTAGTTCCCGCCGCCGGCGTGATCGGCGAAGCGATGGTAGCGATCGTGCTGGCCGGCGCCGCCCTAGAAAAATTCGGCGGCGATTCGCTGAAGGAAATGAAGCGGAATTTCGACGGGTATCTGGAACAGGTCAAGAATTTCTGATGACTAAAAAGAAAGACCCTTCGGACGCTCGCAAAACTTCCCGACAAAAAAGATTGATTTCTCCGACATTCCGAAGATTCGGGAACTCCCTCCGGATCGCGTTACAACCCCGTCACGTAAGTGCGGGGATCGGGCGTAACAAAATGACCGGGACGTCGAAAATCCTGAATGCTATGTGGCGCGCGCCCCTAGGCGTGCCGCATCGACATTCGTGTCGATGTGTCTTTCCAGCTCAACGGAACAAAGGCCGAACGTCGACACGAATGTCGACGCGGCACGCGTGGACGCGCGCGCCACAGGGGCAAGAATAACCATTCCAGTAACATTGCAGCTCCGCATTGATTACCAGTTCCGAAGTCCGCTATCCTGTTGGTTCGGATAGATTTTATACCCCTAAACATCGACAAACGAGTAAATTTTCTGATGACTCATCCCATCACGAAGTATGGCCAGCCGGTGTTGGAGCAGCACGCCGAAGCGATTACCGAGTTCGATACGCCGGACCTCCATAAGCTGGTCGACGACATGTTCGATTCCATGTACGCCGCCCGCGGCGTGGGCCTCGCCGCTCCTCAAATCGGCATCGCCAAGAGAGTCGCCGTCATCGACCTGACCACCGGTGAAGACCCCGCGCAGAAAATCGTGCTTATCAATCCGGAGATCGTCGCCAAAGAAGGTTCGCAGACCAGCGAGGAGGGCTGCCTCAGTATTCCGACCTTTCGCGAGCCCGTCACTCGCGCGCAAAAAGTCACCGTGCGCGCCAAGGATGCCTCCGGAAAAGAGTTCGAGATGACCGGCGAGGATCTGCTCGCGCGCGCATTTCAGCATGAAACAGATCATCTGAACGGCACTCTGTATATCAGCCATGTGAGTCCTTTGAAGCGCGATCTGATCCGCCGCAAGATTCGCAAATTACAAAAAGCCGGCGAGTGGGGATGAGGCTGGTCTACCTGGGCACTCCCTCGTTCGCGGTGCCTTCTTTGGAGCGGATCGCACAGGCAGGCCACGACGTGGCCGCGGTGTTCACGCAGCCGGATCGGCCCAAGGGACGCGGCCAGAAAGATACGATGTCGCCGGTAAAAGAAACCGCGCTGCGTCTGCGAATTGCGGTGCATCAGCCCGAGCGAGTTCGTCGGCCGGAAGCAGTGGAGCTGCTCCGGGGAATGGCTCCCGATGCGATGGTAGTGGTGGGGTACGGACAAATTATTCCGCAGTCGATTCTCGATATTCCTCCGCGGGGGATCATCAACGTGCACGCCTCTCTGCTGCCGAAATATCGGGGCGCGGCCCCTATTCAGTGGGCCATCGCGCGCGGCGAACCGTCCACTGGCGTAACCACCATGAAGATCGATGCGGGCCTCGATACCGGCGCAATGCTGCTGAAATGGGAGACTCAAATCGGCGCGGAGGAAACTGCCATCGAGCTCGGCGCCAGGCTTGCAATCGCGGGTGCGGACCTTCTCGTCCGAACGCTCGCGAATCTATCGAACATCGTGCCCCAGCCGCAGGACAATTCGCAAGCTACGCTCGCGCCGATTTTGAAACGTGAAGACGGACATATCGATTGGACGCTCCCTCCGCGGGAGATTTTGAATCGCGCCCGAGGATTTCAGCCCTGGCCCGGAGCCTACGGATTCCTGAAAGGCCAGCGATTTCACGTCTGGCGCGGCGCAATCGCGGACCGTCAGCTTGCACCGGGAAAATTATCCGCCGACGGGAAGCGTATATTCGCCGGCTGCGGCGGCGGCGCGATCGAACTGCTGGAGGTCCAGTTGGAAGGCAAAAAACGAATGTCGGCGTCAGCGTTTTTGAACGGCTTTCCGGCTGCGGCCGGCGAGGTCCTCGCATGAATTTGCCGCTCGGCTATCGCTACTCCGCCACCTTCGCCGGCATTCGCAAGGTGATGAAGGACGATCTGGCGCTGATCGTTTCGGACACGCGCGCCGTCGCGGCGGCGGTGTTCACGCAGAACCGTGTGGTGGCGGGCCCAGTGCAGGTAGCGCGCAAAAATGTTCGAGCCGCGCGCGGCCGAATGCGGGGCATCCTGGTCAACGCGGGCAATGCGAATTGTGCCACGAAAACCAGTGAGCGCGTGGCCATTGAAACCTCTCGCGCGGCGGCGAAAGCCATCGGCGCAAAGTCCGAAGAAGTGCTCCCCGCTTCGACCGGAGTAATTGGCGTAGAGCTCGACGCGCGTCTGATCATCGACGCGCTGCCCACACTGGTCGCGGGATTGAGCGCCGATCGCTTCGAAGACGCCGCGCGCGCCATCATGACCACCGACCTCGCGATGAAGACCGCCTACGCGCAGGTGAAAAGCGCGAGGATCGCGGGCATGGCGAAAGGCTCCGGCATGATTCATCCGCGCATGGCGACCACGCTCGCGTTCGTCACCACCGATGCCGTCATGGCTCCGGACGCGCTCCGCACCGCGCTGAAACGCGCTTGCGAGAAGACGTTCAACCGGATTTCCGTGGACGGCGATACCTCGACCAACGATACGCTGGCCGTGCTCGCCAACGGCGCGTCCGGCGTGCGCCCGCGCGTAACCGCATTTCAAGATGCCTTGACCGAAGTGCTGGAATCGCTGGCGCGGCAGATTGTCAAAGACGGCGAAGGCGCGAAAAAACTGATCACCATCGATATCGAAGGCGCCACCAGCGAGCGTTCGGCGGAACGAATCGCACGCTGCATCGCAAACTCTCCGCTGGTGAAGACCGCGATCGGAGGCTCCGATCCCAACTGGGGCCGAATCCTTTCGGCGGCGGGCAACGCAGGTATCGCCTTCGATCCGCGCCGCGTCGATATCGATCTGCAAGGCGTCGCCGTGTGCCGCGGCGGCCTGGCGGCGGATTTCTCTGAGACCGCCTTAAAGGAAAAACTGGACCAGCCGGAATGCTCCGTGAAATTCACGATCCTCGGTCGTGGGCGTGGGAAAGCCCGCTTCTGGAGCTGCGATTTCACCGAAGAATACATCCGCATCAACGGCAGTTACCGGACCTGATATGTTCGCCCCTTTGCTGCTGTTTGCGCTCGCCTTCAACGATCCCCCGGCGGACGTAATCGATTTTTTCCGCTCCGTCGCCTCGACGCTAGTCGATGCCGATCGGGACGCCAGCGAAGCCAGAATCGCCCAGCCGCGAAAGGCCACACAGTTCCTTGAACACTTCGATAAATCGATGCCCGGATATGCGGAGTTCCGTTCTCACATCGAAGACATGCTGGGTGCGGGCGAAGTTTCCACCAACATCGATTTCGTAAACTCCGAAGGCGACAGCCGCAAGATGACTCTCGATCTCGATTGGCTGCTCGAATGCGAAGGCCGGCGCCCGAAACGCGCGGTCATCAAGTGCACCATCGAGAAGCAAGGCAAGAAATGGAAGATCACCTCGATCGCTCCCATCGATTTTTTTAAGAGGGAGTAGCGGACCGTTACCGCCAAGGCCCCCAAGCCGTCAGAGCGGCGAGTGTGCATCAGAAATTCTATTAGCTAAAGTGGCGCACGCACTCATGCGTGCCGTGTGAGACTCGTCTCGACACCGATCCCCTAGCATCGACACGAGCGTCGATGCGGCACGCATGAGTGCGTGCGCCACAGGGTAAAGCGCGCCGCTGATCCCGCCGATACATCCAGCAGATGCGGCTTTTTGTCTGCTTGTTAATCGGCGCGATCGGATGCAGGGCGCAGCGGCCTGAGGACCAGATCCTCGCCGTATACAAACAGATGGAACAGGCCATGCAACGCGGCGACGCGGACACCTGGGTCGGATTGTGGTCCCGCGAAGCAGCGTCGAAAGCGGAAAGTATGCGGCCCTATATACACTCGCGGCCGGATTTGCATTACACATCGTCAAAGGTTTTCGTGCAGGGAGACGAGGCCGTGTTGCTCGGGCAATATGGCAAGGAGGAATTCCTGAGCATGCGTTTCGTGACGGAAGACGGGCGCTGGAAGATCAAAGATCAGATCTTTAGCAATAACCCGTACCACCCAGATTCCGTCTACGCCATGCTCCTGCCCGCCGCTGGAGCTTTCGAGCGCGCGGGCGCGCCGTGGCGAAATATCACGCCGGGATTCGATACGGCGGCTGCCGCCCGGCAGGGCTGGCAGGTGCGGGCAACGCACGATGAGTCGTTCTTATACCTTCGGTTCGAGTCGTCAACGCCGACCCCTGCGCCCGGCGCCCCGGCGGAGCAACCGCCGCCCACCGGATGGCCGGTGATGAAAATCGGTGTTTCGGGCGTAGGCGAATTCGTCTTGCACGCCAACGCCAACATTGGAGATCAAGCGACGTTCGATAAGAGTGGACACGCCAACAGTCATCACCATTACGTGTCGTATTGGCTTATGCTGGAGCGCAACGGCCAGATGATTTTCCAGACCAACGCGGGCCTGGATCCCGATCCGCTGGTTCAAGCCGGAGACCATTTCTTCGAGGTGCGCATCCCTCTGCGGACGATGGGCATCGCGGATGCGAGCCGCGCGAAAATCGTAATCAGCGACGCGCAGTGGCCGAAAAGCGCGATTTTCACTATGGAAGTGCGGCCGTACCGTTAGGGATTCGACGAAGTGAAGAAGCTCACTTTATCCACGCTCGCATCTACCGCGACGTCGAAAAAGCCGACCATCATTTCTTCCCAGCTCTGCTCGCCCCACTTCACTTCGGCCTTCGGATCCGGGTTGCGCGGATTATTCGCCGAGTTGTCGAAATAGCCGGTCCACAGCAGCTTCGTGCCCTTGGGCAGCAAGCGCGGAGATTTCAGCGGATAGCTCATCTGCCAGAAAAAGTCGTAGGGCTTGACGCGCAGCAGCGTTTCGATTTTGCCGTCCCCGTGCACGATCTGATATTCGAACGCGCTGCCGCGCAGGTGCATGTGCGGGAACATACTGATCAGCGTCGCGTCACGCGGCATCACTCCGGAAACCGACGCGTGATAATCGGGCGCGCCCGGAGGAATATCGATATCGCGATTCTGCATCTGCAAGGTCAGCACGCGCTGCTTGGGCGGCTCCTTCAGAAAATTGATGCCTACCGAAGTCCGGTCCGACGCCGCGGTTTTCTTCGACGTGTAGTGGATCTGGAGCACCAGGTCGGCATGGACGGGCAATTTTTTTCCCATTCCCGAAGGCCACACCGCCGCCGGACTTCCCGGCGTGTAAACCGCCAGAATATCGGACGCCGCTTCGCCCGCCATATCCTCTGGCGACCTCGATCCGGGCGGCGGCGCATACATCGTCAGCGGAGGAATATTGCGCAGCCACTTCGATTCTTTGGTCCGCACATACACCACCGCATGATGCACGATGCTGCGGTCGCTGGGATGAATCTCGACCGCGCTGGCCCACCGGTCCTCCGGCAGATCGATAGGCAAAATGACATATTGATAATCGATTTTCGAATTGGCCGGAACCTCGAACGCGCGCGGCAAGCTGACGACGACGCTGGGTCCGTCGATCCTCCAGTTATTGGTCCAGCGCAGCAGCGGGCGTATATCTTTTTTCTTCCCTTCGGGGGCTCCGGCCGCGACCCACGCATCGATTAGAGCGATCTCTTCGGGGCGCAGCGAAGGGTTGGTCGAAAATTGTCCGCAGCACTGATCGGCGAACCAGGGAGGCATTTTGCGAGTCTTGACCGCCTCCGCGATCGCCTTGGCCCACGGCTTGGTCTGCTCATAAGTAATCAGAGGCATGGGCCCGATTTCGCCCGGCCGGTGACACGTCTGGCAGCGGCTTTCAATGATGGGCAGGATATCCTTATTAAACGTGGGCGCGACAGGCGGAGGCGCCGCGCTCGCGAGCAACGTCAGCAGGAAGGGAAAAAACAGTGAAATATTCGGACGCAATGTTTAAAGACGTAAGACCCGAGCTTTAGGGTGCCTTTTATTTTATCCCACTACGGCTGCCTGGATTTCAGCGGCCTGCGCATGCGCTGCGATCGTCGCGCTCGGACTTAGTGACGCCCGCCTGCTGCTATTAATCCCCGCCTTCACGGGACGGGGTTATAACCCCTGGCGTCAGCAAGGGGATCTCACGGCACCACCACCAGAGGCGCCCGCGGAAATGCGAACTTACGTCCCACCTCATCCACCACGTTGATCTGGCAAACATAGCGCCCCGGCGCCAGATCCTTCAGAGGGATTTGAAACTTCACCGGCACCGCCTCCGGCCGCGTAGCCGCCAATTGCGATTCCGCCAGTGGCCCGATCTCAAAAGCTTTCGCGCCTTTTTGATTGAACAGGCTCATGCTGACTTTCACTCGTCGCGCTTTCGCATTGGCCGGATCGGGCCAAGCATCGTAAACATCGAAAGTCACGTACAGAGTCTGATTGCGGCGGAACACGTGCGTGATGTTCGGCACCATTTTTTCATCGCCGTCGATTAAAGGGTCCGCCAAGACTTCCTTCTTCGTCACCTTCTCAGCCACGCCAACCGCGGTTTTGAGCGGCTCCTTCTGTGCGCTCCAGACCACCGTGCTTAATTTCAGACCCGAGGTCTCCGCGCTCAGATCGGGGATCGCGAAGCGCGTCTCGAAGGTGCCCATCTTGCCGGTGATATTCTCGCGCACCAGAAATTTCATGTGATACTCGCCCGGACCGAGCGTGTACCCTGCTGTGTATTGGAAATTCTTTCGATTGGACTTCGGGTCCAGATTGACCTTGATGTAGTCCGTCACGTTGCCCACCACGTTGCGCTGCTCGTCCTGAATCTGGCCCACGAAATCGAACTGTGTCACACTAGCGCCGCCCTTCGACGCCAGGGCGATCACGGAGCCGGGGATCTTCACCGACACCGGAACGAAATAGCTGAGCGCCGAGACGCGGAAATAATCCACTTGCAGCGCGAGCGGAATGTCGGTGATCGGATCGCCCGCGGCCATCGCTTCTTTCAGCTGCTGATTCTTATCCTGCCCGTTCAACTTGCCCCACGATTTGGGGCCGTAATATCCGGGGCGATGCTCCAGCTTCGCGTTCATGCCGTTGGTCAGCTTCACCTGAATGCGCCGATATTTTCCGTTCTCGGCGTTGTTCGTCGTGTAATATCCCAAAATGTAATAGCTGCGCATGGCCTGCTGCGCCTGCGTGATGCCGGCCGTAATATCGTTGCTATCGAGAAAGGCTTTGCCCCCAGTCTCCGCAGCCAGCGTCGATAAAGTTTCCTGCGAATTGTTGATGGTGGCGCGCTGCGAATTGTAGGCCGAGCCGTTGAAAATCCCTGTGCCTCGCGACGCGGCTTTACTGGCGCCTCCGCCCGGGGGATCGGCCATCAGGCCGCGCGTATCGATCGGATAAATCGCCATGTTGGCCTTCACCGCCGCGTTGATCGACGCCTCGAGCTGCGCCTGATTATCGACGCCCGTCTTGCTCACACCGGCCGCGAAGTAAATGAGCGCCTTCTTCTCCGGCAGAGGCGACAACATGCGAGCGGCCTGCTCGATCGCGGCCAGCTTCTGGTCGGTGTTGAAAATGTTGAACTCGGTTTCATCGGCGACGAATGCCGCGCCGGTGTCTTCGTTATTCGCGTCACCCGTATCAGCCAGGCCCGCCATCTCCGACATCTCCCCGATCGGCAGATCCTTGATGATCTGCGTCAGGACCTCGCGATCGGCCGTGAAATCGGTCTTCACGTAAATCTGGCTGGTGTAAAGCAGGATCGCGACCATGTCGTCTTTGGTGATGTGCTTGTCCAGATATTCGAGCGAAGCGTCCTGCGCGCGCAGCTGCTCGGGGATGCCCATGGAGGAAAAATCGAGGAAAAATACCAGCAGCCGTTTGTCGTGATAGGTGATCTCGCCGGGCTTCTCCGCGGTGATCACCGTCTTGGGCGACTGCGGCAGCACCAGCTGATCGGAAAGAGAAAGCGTTGGAGGAGGCTCGGGATCCATGGCGAGCTTCTGATATTCGAACACAGTGATCTGCTGCTGCTTGCCGTCTTCGAACACGGCAAAATCTTTTTGCGTCAGGCCTTCGATGGTCTTGCCGGCTTTGTCTTTTACATTGACGTCGACGATGACCAAATCTCGGCGGGTTGAAAATGTCGGCGGTTGCGCGGAGAGTGCAAGCACACAGGCTAAAGCCTGTGCTACCAAGAGTGCAGGTGGCACAGACTTTAGTCTGTGTTTCAGTAGTTTCATCAGAAGCTGAACCTCAGCAGCAAAGTCACAGCCCTGGTAGCCGACGCGCCTGTTGGCAGGCCGTACATATTGGAATTTACTGTCGTTCCGATATTGGTGATCACCACGTGATTCAACGCATTGGTCGCACTCAAACGGAATTGCAGCTGACGGCGCGTGTCGCCAAAGCGGAAGGCTCGATTGATCGACGCGTTTAGCGACGTGTGAAACAAGCCCGGAATTGTGTCGACCCCTGCGTTGCCGAATTGGCCGGGTGGAGGCGTCGTGAACGCGGCCACGTTGAAGTACGGTGAGCCTTCGATCGGCAGGCCCGTAGCTTCGGCGCGCGGATTGCTGAGCGCGCCGTTGCCTCCGGTATTCGACAGATTGCCGCCGATCTGCGCCGTCATCGGCGTGCCGGAGGTCGCCGAAAATGTTCCGTTCAACATCCAGCCCGCAAGCGCGGCGGTCTTCCATCCGCCGTTGCGCATCATGCCGTGAATGCCCACGGGCGAGGAGAACAGGAACGTGGTCGAGAGATTGTGGCGCTGATCGAAGCTCGACAGGCCGCGCTCCAGGTTCCAGTTGTTGATGAACTGCGCGACGTTGCCCCCGGTGCCGGTGAAGCTCGATGCATCGTCGATCGATTTAGAAAACGTGTACAGAGCCACCGCCGACATGCCGCGTTGAAACCTGCGGGTGATGCGCGTTTGCCCGGCGTTGAAAATCGAATTGGCTCCGTAAGTCTGATACGTGAATCCGGTGGCGTCGCTGATTTTCAGATTCTGTTGCGCCGTCGCGACCGAGGAGTTGACGGCTTCGTTAGGTGCTTCGACCACTCCCAAATCCGTCCCCTTGGTCCCGATGTATTCAAGCTCGACGACGACCGCGTGCGGCAGAGTGTTCTGGATCGCGAAGGACCAGGTCTGCGCGTAGCCCAGCTTGTAGTTCGGATTGATCGCGTAGGTATTGGTGATGGTTTGCGATGGCGATGCCGCGAATCCGTTCTCTAGCGTCAACGGATTCGTCACGCTGGTCGAGAGCGTCGCAGTGGTCGCAAACGGAGGCTGCGCGGCCATGCTGCTGGCGATAGTTCCGTACGGCGAGCCGCTGAAAAAAATGCTGTAGCCCCCGCGAAAGATCAGGCTGCGCTTGGCGAAAGGCCGGTAGGAATAGCCGAATCGCGGGGAAAAATTGGCTTTTTCGGGACGAACAAGACTGGTGGGCAATCCGCTTTGACCAGCGAGCGCGACAGTCACCGAAGTCATCTCCGGATTAAGCAGCAGGTTCGCGAGGTGGTTGTACAGCTCCGTGTAGGGCGCAAAATATTCGTAGCGCAAGCCGACGTTGAAGGAGAGCCCGCGCGAAATGCGATAGTCGTCCTGCGCGAATGCCGCGGTCGACCAGCTGCGCAGATAGATGGGATTGGTTCCGAAGCGCACCGAACTCGATTGCGGCAGGCCGAGCAGGAAATCCGCGAAATCGTAGCCCGTGCCTTGAACCGGCTGGTCATTGGCGTTCAATTCGCTGGTCAGGAGGCCGCTGAAGCTGAACGATCCGCGCGCGTTCTGATCGCTGAGACTGTTTTGATCCAGGCGGCGGAAAAGGTAGCCGAAGGTCAGATTATGTTTTCTCTTCAGCACGTAGGTGATGTTGTCGGTGAGATTGTAGGTTTGGTTGTGAGTGGAGGTCGCGGCGCTATCGGTGAGGCTCCCGAAATTTGTGAACGAAAGATTCGGAGGCCCGTAATTGATGGGCAGTTGCGAGGTGCCTCCAATACCGAGCTCGGCGGCGACATCGTTTGAGTACGCGAAGTAAGGATCGGTGATGCTGATATTCCTGCTGAAAGTGAGATTCGCGCTGTTATTGAAGCGGCGGCCGAAGCTGTGGCTCCATCCGGCGGCGGCGCTGATGCCGTAGCCGGTGGTCGAATCGCGATAACCGAAAAGCTGCTCGGACGCGGAATCGCGATTTTGATATTGGACGTTGAAGGTGAGCCGGTCCTTATTGGTGAGAGGCGCGTTCAAGCGCACGCCGATATTGTTGTTGTTGTTCGGGGTCGAGGTGACGTTGCGATAGTTCTGCACTACTCCCGTGTAGCTGGGCTGCGGGAAATACTGGAGCAATCCAAGGGCAGCCGGATTGAATCGCGAGACAGGAATGATGTTGCCCGGAAATGGAGAGCCGGTGAGAGGATCGTAGATGATGTTCGGGATCGCCGAGAAGTCGCCCATACGCTCCGCCGGCGTGGGGACAGTCGCGACGCTGCTATAAGGATTACGGCTCAACGTGCCTTGATACGTGAAGTAAAAGCTGGCGCGCTGCCAGTGGAGGATTTTGGGGATCACCATGGGTCCACCAATATTGACGCCGAATCTCGCGTTGTCCGAAGAAGGCTTGGGCTGCGCCTGTCCGTTGAGCGAAAACGGAGCGGCGTTCAAGGCCGAGTTCTGCAGAGTGATAAATACTGACCCGGTGTAGGCGGGCTGTTGACGCCGGCGGTTGCCGAAGCTGGCGAACTGTCCGTTATAAGGACCGCGGCGATTCTGATTTCCTCCTCGCCCGCCCCCTCCACCCCCGCGTCCACCGCCGCCGCGACCGCCACCACCGGGACCTCCGCCTCCGAAGCCCGGTCCGCCTTGTCCGGGGCCGACCGCGAATCCCCCGGCGATCGCGCTGGCGCCCAAACCTCCGAGGCCCAGAGTATCGCCTTCCGGTGCGGACATGCCGGGAGGCAGACCGAGAGTGGTCGAGAATCCCGTGGGTTCGTTCTGTAAACCGCCGCCGGGAGGACCGCCGCCGCGGCCCAGCATTCTTTGGCGGCGCGCCTCATCGTCGCTCGCTTGCGCGAGCCCTCCGCTGGTGCTTCCGTTGACGAGAAAAGCCTCGTCGGCGTCGCTGGCGTTTAAATCACTGGCTGCTCCGGCAGTCGCCGCATCGGATAAAGCCTGCTGGCCGTCCTGTGTTGCGGTTACCGTGGCGTTTTGAAATCCCTGACGCTGGGTTTGAGGCGGGCCGCCTCTGCCATATCCTCCTCGACCCTGCCCGCGATTTCTGGTTTGAGCTACCGGCGCGGCGGCCGCGGGGACTCCGGCGATGCGCGGCATTTCCACAGTCCACTCTTTGAACGACGGTTCCGAGCCGATCGTGATCTGCTGGTGAACCGGAGTGAAGCCGAACACTTGCACTTCAATGTCCCAAATGCCTGGCGTCAGATCGAGAGTATAGCGGCCCGAGTCATCAGTAAAGGTGGTTATTTTCGTTTCGCCCTGAACGGCGGTGATGGAGGCTCCAGGGATAAACTGATCGGCCGCGCGAACGGAACCGCTCTGCCTGGTCGCCGCCAGCACTGGCACTGCCAGGAAAATCGTAAGTAAACAATGTCGCACGGCGGAAACTGGTAAGACGTATCCGGGGGTCCGGAGTTGACGTTCGGTTGCATTATGGCAGAGGGCAGGTCGGGAACCTGCCCCACTTGCAGAACTCTAGTGGGAAAACGTGCCCTTCAACACCGGATAGAGCTGCGCGGAAAATTGCACTGCCACTTCGGTTGCGGCGGATACGTCCGTATCTTTGTCGACCCAGGTGATCACCCGCACCAGGGACGTATCGGTGCGATGGTCGCGGAGGGCGTCCGCCATCAGCCAGAATTTCGCGGCCCACTCGCCGGCGATTACGCGGCGGGGGGTTTGATACCAGTAGAGAACCACGGCGCGATCGTTGCCTTTGGAGATCACATAGCGGTTGACGGTGATTTCCCCGACAGTGATCAGGCCAGTCATATCCGGCGCCCAACCGGCCGCGGGAAGACATACCTGCGGGGAATGGGGCTGGCTGGTTCCCGCGCGTTGGGATTGAAACCAGGCCACGAAGACGCTCGCGACACGTGGGCTCGATCGCTGGCCATAAGTCCGGCTCAACAGGCTGTCGGCTCCGAGCTGCGCTTCGGTGGCCAGGTCCACGGGCTCTTCGCGAATGCGCTCCCAGGAGCCGATTTCAGTGGGGAATTTCGAAAAATCGAGCTTTGCGGGAGGACGTTCGAAGGCTCCCGTATAATGCACCAACAGCGCCTGGGAGGCCAGGAAAATGGGCACAAGGATGGTTTTAAGCTCGGTCATGGCGCCACGTGTAGAGGGAATTGAAGGTCCAGTGAACCGCGATAATCAGGAACAGGCAGAGCACGAAAACGGCCCATCCGGCGGCTTCATGGGGAGTCCCGGAATCGAGCGCCGGCACCGCGGCCGATACGGCGACGCGGACGGCGTTGGCCACGATCGCGATGGGCACCGCGGCAAGTAACAGCGCGCCGCGCATCCACGGTTTCACATCGGCGAGATAGGCGAATACCACCGCGATGAACGCCAGCGACAGCAGATAGCGCACGCCGCTGCACGCCTCTACGACCGAGACGCGATGGCCGGCGACGTCCAAAATCACGCCTTCGCGCACCACGCGGAATCCCGCGGTCGAAAGTGCTCCGGTGGCCAGGCGGCTGGCGAGCAGTTGCATCGGCAACGTCGTTTTGTTGTAGACGATGGCGAGCTTGGGCAGCATGAATAACGAAAGGACCAAAGGAAAGGCCCAGACGCGTAGAAAAACGAAGCCACCCAGGCACAGGATGGCTCCGACGACCGAAATGAGAAACGCGACGGAGCTGGCGAAGAGGCCTAATCCAAGAGAGGAAACCACTTGCATGGCGGCGGCGGCGGCGAGGAGAGGGAATCCCCACCACGTTGGCTTGAGGGGAAGCGCTGCCAGCGTGCGCGTTCCCGCCACACGATCCAGGCGATGACCAGAGGAACGGCGAAACCGTGGGACATGTCCTCATCGGTCCACCATTGATTGAACATTCCACGCAGAGTGGAGGCGTAGCAGATGAGGAGAGCCAGCGCGGCGAGAACCGCTATGACGACTGGCCGGTTGCGCATCGGTTTACTGAACGGCGGGCACGCAGAATTTGTCGAAGGCTTCGGTGAGCAGGGCGGCGATCTGCGCGGCATCGCGGCGCTCGATTTCGTGGCGATGAATCATGTGGACGGGCTTGCCGTCCTGAAACAGGGCGATGGAGGGCGACGACGGAGGATAATCCTTGAGCAGCGCGCGGACGTGGGCAACGGCGGCTTCGTCACCGCCGGCGAATACGGTAGCCGATTTCGAGGGACGGACGGAGTGCTGGAGCGCGAGTCCAACGGCCGGGCGGGCGCGTCCCGCGGCGCATCCGCAAATCGAGTTGACCACCATCATGACGGTGCCGGGAGCGGCGAGCAGGCGGTCGACATCGGCTGGCGTGCGTGTTTCTTCCACGCCGAAGCGGGTGAGCTCGGCTCGCATGGGAGCAATAAAATGTTCTGGGTATGCCACGACTCATTTTAGCAGGGTGGGGCGGTAGAGCGAGTTGAATGTTCGAGCCGTCGAGTAGAGCGAACGGGGCGAAAACCGGGGACAGTCCGCTCTGTCCACTGCGGCGCAGCCGGCTGGCCAACTGGCCGGGCATCGCCTGCGCCTTGGGACAGAGTCGCCAGTCCCCATTTTTCGCAGTTTTTACCGGTATCAGAAGCGGAACGTCGACACGAATGTCGACGTGGCACGCGTGGCCGCGTGCGCCACGTTCAGTTTTCAAAGAACTTGGTATCGGGG
The DNA here is from genome assembly GCA_963698105.1 of Bryobacterales bacterium. Lineage (GTDB taxonomy): Bacteria > Acidobacteriota > Terriglobia > Bryobacterales > Bryobacteraceae > Palsa-187. The sequence goes on along the minus strand of CAVOPN010000007.1, from coordinate 307,505 downwards.
GCGCCCCCTTTAGCTGTTAGTTTTACCTTCCACAGCGGAAGGACCAGTCGTTGACCGGCGGCAATCTAACGCACTCAGACCTTCCGGCAGTTGTACTAGTATTCCGCCGTCTGGCCGATTCCGCTCTCCGTTAGACGAGCACATGAACCTGCCTACAAAGTACACGGAAAGTATTAGGGCCGAATCCCGTGAAAGTGCGATCTAATAGATGCTGCGGGAGATAGAGTCATGAAATTGGTCGTTCTGTTGGTTTTGACGGGCGCGATCCAGGCGCAGACCGTGGCTTACGCCACTGCCGATCCGCAGCAGGCTATGGATATTGTTCGCCCTAAGCAGACGGGCAAGCATCCGGCGGTGCTGGCGATCCATGGAGGAGGATTCCGGGCGGGGTCGCGAAAAGGATACAAGGCGACCTGTGCGACGCTCGCCGAGCATGGGTATGTTTGCGCGACGGCGGATTACCGGCTGGCACCGGCGGCTCCTTTTCCTGCCGCCGTTTACGATGTGAAGGCGGCGGTGCGGTATCTGCGGGCACACGCTGCGGACCTGGGCGTCGATCCGGCGAAAATCGGGGTGATGGGAGGGTCGGCTGGCGGGCACCTGGCTTTGTTTTTGGGCGTGACCGGCAATGTTCCCGAGTTTGAAGGCGACGGGCCGAATCGGGAACAATCCTCGCGGGTGCAGGCGGTGGTCGATTATTACGGGCCTTCCGATTTCACGAAATCCTACGGGCGCAGCGTGGACGCGGCGGAGGTGCTGCCGCTGTTCCTGGGAGGCGACCTGGCTCATGCGCGGGCGATGCATCTGCGCGCGAGTCCTCTGAACTGGGTGACGCCGGACGCGGCGCCGACCCTCGCGATTCAGGGAACGAAGGACCGCTATGTGAACTACGAGCAGTCCGTGTGGATCATCGATCGTCTGCTGGGGGCGGGAGTCGAAGCGGAGCTCGAAACCATCGACGGCGCGGACCACGGCTTCAAAGGCGCGGACGCGGAGCGCGCGGACAGGCGGATGATGGCGTTTTTCGACCGCTACCTGAAGTAAACCGGCGCATCGGCCGATAAGAAGGGTGACGAATTCCCATGCGTTGCCTTTACTGCAACAAAAAATTGAGTCTGCTGAAGCTGGCGAAGGGAGACAGTTTCTGCTCCGCGGAGCATTTCGACTCCTATCAGCTACAGCTCTCGAAGGATGCCATCGACCGCTTGATGAGCGTGCCGGACGAGGATCTTCCGAAGACTCCTTTGATCATCCCGAAGGAAAAAGCGCCGGATGAGATCACCGTCCCTCCGCTGGCGGCCTACGCGGCTTCCCGTCTGCCCGCTTATTCGCTGAATGCGACTCTGCCGGTTGCGAACGGTCCGGAAAGCACCGAACCACTGGACGCGATGCCGGCCGTGGCGTTTCCCGTTCACGACGTGGACGTGACGGTGTGCATCCTCAACCTGTACCTGCGATTAAGCCTCTTGGGATCGGAACCGAAGGGCTGGACGTCGCCGCGATACCTGATTGTGACGCCGGAGTATTTTCAGCTTGCGATCCAGCAGCCGGCGATCGATTTTCCGCCGGACTCGACGGAAATAGAGCAGACCGCGGCGATCGAAAAGGGTCCGCCCGCGAAGAAGCCGACGCCCTTCCTGACGGCTCCTTCTTTTCTAGAGCGGAGCGGAACGGCGGCTTTCGTGAGCGCCGCGGCCAACTCCATAGAAATGCCGCTGGGGCCGGTTCTTTGTGGCCCCGGGCCGGTGGTTCCCGGGACTCCGCCACCGGGGAAATTCGCGGATGCGGCGCTGGGTCCGGAGGATTCAACCGCGCAGCCGATGGGAAGCGCAGTCGAATTTCCGGCAGCGGCCGACGTGGTTGCTCCCGGAGCGCCCAAGCCGGGCCGCGTAGAAGCATGGCGTCCTTCGAGCCGAACGCTGGACATAAAGAGGACGGCAGTCGAAGCCGGCGGGACATCGACCCGGCCGGTGGATTTTGTTTTACAAAGACCGGGGACTCTGCTGGTTCGTCCGGATTCGCAGGATGTTCGTAAGGTGGACCCCCAAAAAGCGTTGGGAACGGATGCGGCGCCGTTATTTAAGGACGTTCTCGATACGCCTCCCCTGGGGCAGGCGTCCATTTTTATCGATTCGCCCGCGGGCGCGATGGCAGCGCGATGGACGGCCAGCCTGCCGGCGTCCTCCGCATGGATCGAACAAACCTTGGTGTGGCAGCATCGGGACGCTTATCTCGCGATGTCCGATACGATCGCGAGCGGGTCTGAAGCGCGCGCGGCTGAGCTGCCGCCGATGGCCTGCGCGAGCGAATGTTTCACGATGCAAGGCGCCGAAACTCTGAGGCTGCCGCCCCCGTACGTCGCGACCGGCCGGCTTCACTCGACGGCGTGGCCGGAGGTCGATTCGGGGTACACGAACGTGCCCGCGGAGCGCACGTTGATTCTCAACGGCTCGACGATATTGCCGCAGGCGGCGGGGATTGCAGCGGGCGGGTTCAGAGCCAACGCAGACAGTGCGGCGCTACGGTGGGACGCGCGGGCCGCGCGGCTTCAGAACCATGCACCGGCGAAATTCCTGCCGGCGCGAAACGGCATAGTACTGCCGGCCACGGAGAACTGGCCCACGCTGCGGGCCGTGCCTTTATAAATTTACTACCGGCTATGAAGACCTTACACCTCTATGCCGATCACTAAGTAGAACTCAATAGATCCGGTCTACGTAGAGGAGCTATGGAAATAACACAGACCAACAAGGGCGGCGTCTCGACGGTCGAAGCGCCCAATAGCGACGCGTCATTGCGGTCCTTGGCATTGGCGGTTTCACTGCATTTGAAAGGCGCGCAGGAAGACGCGCTGAGAGAGCTGGAGCGCGCCGAAGAGTATGCAAGCGCGGCCGACCTGGCGGAAATCCACGCGGCCCGCGGACACATCAATTCCGAGCTGGGCCGCTTCGATGCGGCCGCTCGAAGCTTCGCGGAGCTGAAGGACCTGCTGCCGAACGACGCTCCGACGCGCTACAAACTGGGACTGTGCCTCCAGCATCTGGGCCGCTACGCGGAGGCCCTCGAAAACTTTCGAGCGGCGATTTCGCTGGGCGATCGCGATGTGAAAACCAGGCTGGCCGCGGGCGCGTGTCATCTACGGTTGAACGACGGGAAAGCGGCGGTGGAGGTTTTCGACGTCGTGCTGGCGGAGGCTCCGGATTCCGGGGAAGCTCTGTTCGGCAAAGCGGTGGGCCTGCAACTGCTGTGGGAGTTCGAGGAGGCCACCGCGCTTTATGAGCGGATGCTGGCGGAGAATTCCCATGTGGAGGATTCACTCGCGAACCTGATCAGCCTGAGCCTTCAGCAAAAAGATTACAGCGCGGTCAGCCGCTGGAGCCAACAGCTGCTGGCAATGAGACCGGACGCGATGGCGGCCCTGGTGGGCCTGGCGGGCGCGGCATTTGCAAGCGGAGATTTCGAAGACGCGGTGAAATACACCACGCGGCTCACTGACCTGGCACCGGATTCCTACGATCACTGGTTCAACCTGGGAGTCGCTCTGCAAAAACTGGACCAGCTTGCCCCGGCGGCGAGCGCCTATCAGAAGGCGGGCGAGATCCGGCCCGAAGTAACCTTCGCGCATATCAACCTGGGTGTGGTTTATCGGGAATCGGGAGACTCGGCCGGCGCGAGGTCCGCATTCGAGTGCGCGGTGCAGGCGGCGCCGGAGCGGGCGGATTTGAAGCTGGAGCTGGCCGCGATTATCGAGCGGCAGGGATTGCTGGAACAGGCCGAATCGATGTACGCGACGCTGCTAAAGACCAGCCCGAATCTGGAAAACGCGTGGTTCCGGCTGGGTTATCTGCGGCTAAAGCGCGGAGATTACACCAACAGCGTTCCCGCGTTCGAGGCCTGCCTCAAGCTCCGTCCGGAGTGGCCGGAGGCGGAGCTGAATCTGGGCTTGGCGCATACGCGCTGCGAGCAATACGATCAGGCCGAGGCGGTGCTGGGCGCGCTGCTCGAAAGGGATCCAAAATCGACGGAAGCATTGAACGGCCTGGCCGTGGCGGCGCTCGAACGAGGGGATCGGGAGAAGGCGCTGAGTTATCACCTGGCTCTGGTCGATGCGGGCGAGAAGGCGCCGGAGATTTACTATAATGCCGGCCTGCTGTCGGAGCAGCTCCAGCAGCCGGAACAGGCCATCGGCTTGTACCGGTCCGCACTGGAACTGCGTTTCGATTTTCAGGAAGCGCTTTCAAATCTCTGCCAGCTGCTGGAGTCGACGGGCAAGCAGGAGGAAGCGATATCCTGCTGGGTTTCGGCACTCGAGAAGAAGCCGGAACTGGCTCGCGGATACTTCCTGCGGTAGTGTGTGGGGCGGCGCGATGCGCTGCCGTATCCCGGAATCCCCGCCCTTGTATGTTAGTCATACGGAGTTAGCAGAGCCCCGTTGGCTGACGGGGCTCTGCGGGTTGCGCAAGATCGTCCCCGCCCTGGGTCGGTAGTTGAGACCGCCCGTCAGCTGGATCTGCGCCGCCTTCTCCGGTCGAGCCCGAACAGTCGCATGGGCCGGTGATGAGCCGAGCCCGCATTTACAAGGATGGGTATCCCGACCGTGCAAATAAATTCTAACGCAAACTGCTGGGTAGGAATCGACGTTTCCAAGGATTGGATCGACGTCGTCGTGTTGGTGGAAGAGAACAAAGTCGAACAGCTCCGTTGTGAGAGATCGGCCGGCGCGCTGGCCGGGTTGGCGGAAACATTGCTTTCCTACTGCCCGCAGGGAATCGTGCTGGAAGCCACCGGAGGATTGGAGGGCGCAGTCATCGCGGCGCTGGCCGGAGCGGGGTTGGCGGTGATGCGGATGAATCCGAAACGGGTGCGCGATTTTGCCGGCGCCCATGGATTGCTAGCCAAGACCGACGCGCTCGACGCGTACGCATTGGCGTTGTTCGGAACGCGGATGAGGCCTCAGTTGCGGGCCTGGCCTGAGGCCGAACGCCAGCAGTTGGCGGCCTGGGTGGCGCGTCAGCAGCAGCTCACCGTCGAGCGAGCCACCGAGCGCACGCGTCTGAAACAGGCGTCGGAACCGGCGTTGCGCAAGAGCGTGGAACGCGTGATTGCCTTCTTGGGAAAAGAAATCGCGCGGCTGGAAAAACAGTTGGCGGCGTGGGTGGCCGCATCGGAGACGTGGAAGGAGCAAGAGGCGTTGTTGCGCACCGCGCCGGGCGTGGGTCCCAAAACCGCGCTGCGATTGTTGGCCCAGTTGCCGGAACTGGGCCAAGTGAACCGCCGCCAGATCGCGGCCTTGGTGGGCTTGGCTCCGTTTGCCTCCGACAGCGGGAAGTGGCGCGGCAGGCGCTCGATTCGCGGAGGCCGCGCGGGGGTGCGCGCCATTCTCTACCTCGCCAGTTGGACCGCCGTACGAACGGCAGGGGCGCTACAAAGCTTCTACCGGCGCCTGGTGGCCGCAGGCAAACCGAGACAGCTGGCCCTGATCGCGGTCGCGCGCAAACTACTGCTCGCCCTCAATGAAATGATGCGGACCCGCCAGCCCTGGCGGCCGGCAAATACGCCAGTTCCCGCTTGACTTTTCACACAGTCGCTGACGGGACGGAAGCATAGCCCTGCGGCTGCGTCATGCGCTGCCGTTTCCCGAAATCCCCGCCCTTGTATGTTAGTCATACGGAGTTAGCAGAGCCCCGTTGGCTGACGGGGCTCTGCGGGTTGCGCAAGATCGTCCCCGCCCTGGGTCGGTAGTTGAGACCGCCCGTCAGCTGGATCTGCGCCGCCTTCTCCGGTCGAGCCCGAACAGTCGCATGGGCCGGTGATGAGCCGAGCCCGCATTTACAAGGATGGGTATCCCGACCGTGCAAATAAATTCTAACGCAAACTGCTGGGTAGGAATCGACGTTTCCAAGGATTGGATCGACGTCGTCGTGTTGGTGGAAGAGAACAAAGTCGAACAGCTCCGTTGTGAGAGATCGGCCGGCGCGCTGGCCGGGTTGGCGGAAACATTGCTTTCCTACTGCCCGCAGGGAATCGTGCTGGAAGCCACCGGAGGATTGGAGGGCGCAGTCATCGCGGCGCTGGCCGGAGCGGGGTTGGCGGTGATGCGGATGAATCCGAAACGGGTGCGCGATTTTGCCGGCGCCCATGGATTGCTAGCCAAGACCGACGCGCTCGACGCGTACGCATTGGCGTTGTTCGGAACGCGGATGAGGCCTCAGTTGCGGGCCTGGCCTGAGGCCGAACGCCAGCAGTTGGCGGCCTGGGTGGCGCGTCAGCAGCAGCTCACCGTCGAGCGAGCCACCGAGCGCACGCGTCTGAAACAGGCGTCGGAACCGGCGTTGCGCAAGAGCGTGGAACGCGTGATTGCCTTCTTGGGAAAAGAAATCGCGCGGCTGGAAAAACAGTTGGCGGCGTGGGTGGCCGCATCGGAGACGTGGAAGGAGCAAGAGGCGTTGTTGCGCACCGCGCCGGGCGTGGGTCCCAAAACCGCGCTGCGATTGTTGGCCCAGTTGCCGGAACTGGGCCAAGTGAACCGCCGCCAGATCGCGGCCTTGGTGGGCTTGGCTCCGTTTGCCTCCGACAGCGGGAAGTGGCGCGGCAGGCGCTCGATTCGCGGAGGCCGCGCGGGGGTGCGCGCCATTCTCTACCTCGCCAGTTGGACCGCCGTACGAACGGCAGGGGCGCTACAAAGCTTCTACCGGCGCCTGGTGGCCGCAGGCAAACCGAGACAGCTGGCCCTGATCGCGGTCGCGCGCAAACTACTGCTCGCCCTCAATGAAATGATGCGGACCCGCCAGCCCTGGCGGCCGGCAAATACGCCAGTTCCCGCTTGACTTTTCACACAGTCGCTGACGGACGGGGTTATAACCCCTGGCGTCAGCCTGGGGATGCGCTTGCTGAGAGGAAGCATAGCCGCATGCGGCGGCGAGCGGCGACCACCCTCCGGTCATTACACTAGCCGGCTACTACTTCCTGACGCATTTCGGATTCGATCCTCGCAATCAGCGGAGCGGCACCCTCAAGGGAAGAATGCTCCACTACGGAGATCGGGGTGCCGTCCCCGAGCCAGCCGCGAATCTGCTGAACGCGCGCGGCGATATCGGCTCCCGTGGCTTCAAAGATAGTCACCAGGCGATCCCCCGCCCAGCGGAAAATCATATCGTAGGGGCGGATGGTGGAGGCCAGGCGCTCCGCCAGATCCTTCATCGACTCGTCCGAGGCTTCCGCGGGCGCCCCCACCACGATGACGCAGAACGGCTCACTCTTTGCGATCTCCGTTCCGATGCGCAGCTCCGCCGCCTCGCGATTGAGGAGACCTGTGTTCTGATCGATAAATTTCGAGGTAGTGGCGGAGCCCAGCCACCCTTCGATTTCGGCGCGACGCCTGCGCAGATCGTCCACCGCCAGAAGTTTCTCGGTTCTGGCTTTGCGCGCGTAGGCGGCCAGGCCGGCGGCATAACGCTTCAGCGATATCCGCAGCTGCGCTTCCTCATCCAACTCAGCGGAGGTGGAAATGTGGTCGGACAGATCGTCGAGAAAGGCGCTCTGCAGGTCGGCCGAGGCCACCAGCGTCTCCTCCATCGCCTCCAGGTGGCTCAGCAACAGCGCGGCGCGATGCGAGCCGGAGCTGGCCCATTCCGACGCGGCTCTGGAATACTCGATCAAATCCGTTGCGACGGCATTGCGGCTCTGTTCGAGAGCCTGCGGCGTGGCGTTGAAACCAAGCCGGCGGGGAAGTTTCAGCAGACGGTCGCGGTACATGGTGCCCACCGCCGGACAAACTTCGGCCATGCAATTTCCGATCGCGACAACGGTGCTGAGATAGCAGGCTAGCGCGGTTTGTTCTGCATTCGGTGTTTCGGAAGTTGAGCTCATAGTTTCCCAATGAGGTTATCGGCATTTGGAATCGATCCACGGCTCGGGTAAAAGCCTTAACGGGTGTCGGGCGTGCGTGGGGGTTCCGGTTCGGTACCGGGCAGGTTGGGGCGCAGGCGCTCGATGCGCCAGGTGACTTTATTTCCCTGCTCCCGTTCCGAGCGATGGATGCGCAGCTTCGCGTGAGCCAGATAGTTCAGATGCACGCGGTCGAAGGCGAGGCCGGCCGAGGCCATCAGCTTCATGTAATCGCCGTGCGCGGTCTCGTCGGGAGCTTCGGTGTACCCCGAATCCCAGGTGACATCGGGGAAGACGCCGCCCGTGGCCCCACCTGCTCCCGCGCCCGTGCCGCCGCGGCCCGCCGAGCCTTTGAGCGCCATGTAAATCCGGATGCCGTTGACGATCGGCTGCTGCATGTCCTCCGGCTGCCAGCGCTGGCCGAAGCGCTGATAGCGGGCGTTCATCCGATTCTCGAGATCCAGCAGGCCGGGGACGCCGCGTTCCGCCTCCACGATGCGATCGCGAATTTCGTAGGCGATTTTCTCGCTGTATAAATGCGTTTCGTCCCGCAGGTAGGTGAGGCTGGTGAACCAGCCGCGAGGGATCCACCAGGTGCGTCCGCTGTTCGCGCCCTGGCGCGTCGTGACCCACGCCGAATATTCGGAAAAAGGCTGGACCCATTCATGCGACGGATAGCCGTGAGGATTCAAGAATGCATCGGGGAGCCACGCGTCCAGCAGCTGTTTGCGCGTGCGCGATTCGGGATAAACCGGATCCGTTTCAGCCTGCCCCGCGGCCACGTCCGCGGCGAGCGAGCCGTGATAGCCGGGATGCAGCATGTTGTCGGGCGTGATTTCCGCGAGCTGCACGGAAAGATCCGCGCCATCGCTATTGGTGATGGGATGCAGCACCACATTGACTTGTTTGAGCAGCGCGCGCGTCGCTTCGTCGGTGACCAGTTGCTCGCCCAGCTTGTCGATGTGGCTGGTGCTTGAAACTTCGTTGGCGTGCTGGCGTCCGCTATAAAGGATGGACGCCTTAAGAGTGGTTTCCTTTGCCCAGGAACGCAGGCGCGCGGGCGAAGGCAGCATCACATCGGCGGCCCACAGGTTCTGGCCCAGATAGCTGCGGCCCATCCAATACGCGGTGACGCCGGGAGACTCGCTCAGCTTGGCGAGAATGGCCGCGTTTTCGTTGGGAGAAATCGGCTCGTCCCATTGGACGTTGTTCCGTTTCGGATCGCGGAAGTCGGCGATCATGGGACGTTTCGCGATGGGTGCGGCGACGTGCCAAGAAGCGATTTCGCGCGGCGCCGGACTGTCGATTTTCGCCGCCAGCGGCAACGGCAGCTCAAACTCGACGGCCATTTCGCGCAGATGCGGATAGGTCAGCTCATCCTTATATAAGCCGGCGGATTGCAGCGCGGCGAGCCACTTCACTTGTCCTTTGGCCTGCTCGGCGGGAAACACGCCGCGTTCGATCTGCGCGGTGCCTTCTAGCAGCACCCAATCGTTATACCGATCGTCTTTGAAGTCCGCGGGCAGCTGCCAGGTGAGGCTGCGCGGACCCTCCGCGGTCGCGCGGGCTTCGATCAAGCGCGGCTGCATCGCACCCGCCAGCGCGTACAGATTGCGCTTGCGCTCATGCCGTTTTCCCTGCGCATCGGTCCAGCGCAGCACGACCATCGGATTCGCCGCGGGCTTGGCGTAAAACTCAATGTGTACGTGTCCGTCCTTGCCGTCGTCCGGCGCATGGACGATGGGAATGATGCGGCCCACATAGGTGACGGCGCGGCCCGCCTCCATATCACCCATCATGTTGGCGAAATTTTCGGTGGAGTAAAAAGTATCTTCCTGCAAGGCTTCGAGCGACGAAATATGTTCCTTATCGATGCCCAGCAGGAAATCCGGCTCGCTCATGTGGATGTCGATTTTGAGAGTGTCGAAGATCGGAGCGAACTCGGGGCGCAGCTCCCCGTGCGATTGCGACATCACGTGGCGGAAAATTTTCGGCAGCGTTTGGTTTTGATAGTGATCCCAGAATTCCTCGATATCGGTCCTGATCCGCTGATCTAAGATCACCGTCGAGCCGGATTCGATCCGCACCCACCCGGTATCGACCTCGACCTGTTCATAAGGCTGAATCACGCCGTTATAGGGCTGCATCGCGGTCGAGACCGTGAACTCGCGTCCGAGTAATTCCCTGCCCGCCGCGTCGTACGCGTGGACACGATACGTCGGTCCGCCGTCGAATTCTTCCAAACGAATTTTTTCAAGAGGAACATTCAACTCCTTCGCCAGCGCTTCGTCCACCGGATACAGCTCATGAACCCAGCGCGCGGGCGAATACATGACGCGCATGCCGGTCGGGTCTTCGTTCTTCTTGAACCCGATTTTTATGGACGCGACGGCTTTGCCCTTCAGCGCCGGGGCCACCTCGTCCATGAGCCAGCTGAAGCCCTGTTTGTAAGCGCAGAGGATTTCCACCTGGCTCGACTTCACGCCGTTTTGATGGAGCATGGCGGCGATCTGCCGCGTGAGTTTCTGCCGCTGCTCCGGCCCTTCACTCACGCGCGCCAGCAGCTTCACAGACGATTGACCCTTCAATTTCGGCAGCGCGTTCCGAACCGCCGTCAGCAAACGCGTCCCTTCCCAGGGAATCGTGAGGTCCTCCTGAAACGTCGGCGCGGCCTGGCGAAAAGTGTACCCGGGAGCCTGATAATGCAGCGCCGGATTATGTTCGCAGCATTGCGTGCCCGCGTGCAGGCTGCCGGTCTCGACCTTCACAGCGGTCTTCAATTTCGCCGAAAGGTCCTTCTCAATTACGTCTTTCAGACCCGCGCCGGCCACGTCGACATAGACGCTGGCCTCGACGTCGTGCACCGGCCCGGAAATTTCCTCCATCCATTTGTCGAGCCTGTACAGCGCGACGCTCGCCTGCCCCGCGGCGGAGCGCAGCGAAAAGAAGCGATGCAGATCGTAGCGGATTTCTTCTAACGATAAATATGGTTTCCCGGTTTCCCAAAGATTCGGGAAATGTTCAGAGAGCAGACCCAGAGCGGCCGCGCGATCGCCCGTGACCAGCACCGCACTCTGCCGTCCGAAGGCTTTATCGACGATGCGCAATTCTCCTTCGCCCTGGGCGAGCGGCCCTTTCGCCGCCGCGTCTTCTTGGGCGAGTTTGCGCGCGGCTTCCTTCGCCACGTCGGACCCTTCGGCGATCACCGACTTGGTCCGCACATCCTTGGGCGCGATGCCGGCGTCGGGTGTCGCTAAAGGCAGCGTAATCCCTGTGGTTTCAAGTCCCATGCGCGCCGCCAGATTCGCCATCGCGATTCCCGCCGCGCCCGACGGCACATAAAGCTGAGCATCCAGATTCGAGGGAATCGGCATTCTGGGCGTCCCGCGAAATAATCCGCGCATCGTGTATAAGGTCGCAAGATCCAGATGCTGCGGGCCCGCCTCCGCATCGGCCCCCGGCGCGGCGCCTGCTGGAGCCGCCGACACTTCGGCAGCCATCGGCTTTTCGCTCACCGCGGAAACGCCGGAGACGACCAATTCATGAACGTTGGCAAGCTTCGGCGATTTGAGCGCGGCCGCCAGCTCATCAGTGGTTGCGGACCCTTCGAAAATCGCGCGGGCGATCCCGGCTTTGCCTTTGAGATACGTCAATCCCACGAGTTTCGCTTTCACCGCGTCGGTGAGCGCCGTCAATTTTTCGCCGGGAACTTTCCACAAGTACGGCGACCGCGACGCCAGCGCTTCCGCGGCTGCCAGCAACCCCGCGTCGTCGCGCCCGACGACCACGAGATTCCCTCCGACTGCGAAAACTCCGCCTTCTTCCGGTCCCAATTGGTACCCAGCCGGCGGCCTTCCGCCGACCACAATTCGCGGACCCTTTCCCTGATCTTCTTCGTTGATCACCACCGGCAGCGTCAGCCCTGTGGATGCGAATCCCAATCTCGCTGCAATGTCCGCTGCCGCCGCGTTCTCCGCCGCGGTTGGATTCGCTGGGACCACGACTTTTCCGGGAACGAAGTCGACGATGCCGTCGCCGTTGGTGTCGGCGAGCATCCAGCCGGGTGAGAAAGGATCTAGGAGATGGTCGTCCAGCGGCTGCCAGGCTTTGTTCGCCGGCTGAAAAAGAATCCCGACTAGCAGAAGTCGGAAAAACATGTTGGCAGGCGAAACCGCCTGCCCCACAGCATTCCTAAATTGCCCATGAGTGGCGCAGGCGGTTCCGCCTGCGTTTGAGGACGGGATGGCCATTCCAATTCTTATTGCAAATCGCCCTTAGGCATGGAGCTCGATATAAACTCCCCGATGTCGTGCTTCAGCTTCGCATGCGAATCGGAATCGATGTACAGCATGTGTCCCGATTGATAAAAGTCCCACGTGATCTGCTTGTGCATCTCCGGACTCAGGCCCATGTGATTGAACGTATATTCCACCGCATAATACGGCGTCGCCAGATCGTAGTATCCCGCCGCGACCATCACCTTCATGTACGGATTCTTCACCATCGCATTGCGCAGCAGGCTGGTGGTATCGCCGAAGCTGTTGCCCGTGCCGTAATCCCAAGGCTGAATGCCTCCGCTGGTGTAGTAATACATGTCCGTTTTATAGTTCAGCTCATCGCGCATATAGTGGTCGAAAATCGCCACGAACGGCGGAGTGATCAGGCTGCTCGACGGATCGTACTCGCTGGTTTCGCCCGTATTCAGCGCCGACGGTCCATGCAAGCGCCCATCGTAGCGGCCGATGGTCTCATGCTCGTTGCGCAGCAGCTGGCGCGTGAAATGCGAAACATCCCAGCGCAGATTTGTTTCATCCAGATATTTCGCGTCCAGGCCTGTGTACCTGGTCAGCTTGTCGATAATCGTCTTCCGCTCCGCGGGCGAAAGCTCGTCGCCCTTGGCCAGCGCCGCGGCGTATTCTCCCTGCGCGAACGTTTCCGCGTCTTTCAGAAACGCCTGTAGATTTTTCTTCTGCAAGTCCGGCGACACTTTTTTGTGATACCAGGCGTCCGCGGCATAAGTCGGCAGCTCCAATTGATAAACCAGGTCGTCGCTGCGGCTCCAGATGGTTTCCAGGTTCAGCGTCGTGCCGATCAGCACCACTCCGTTGAACGCGATGCCGCGCTCGATCAGGTAGCCTGCGAGGCCGGCCGTGCGGAACGTCCCATAGCTCTCCCCGGCGATGAACAGGGGTGACAGCTCGCGGCTGTTGCGCATAATGTACATGCGCATAAATTCGCCCACCGATTGAATATCGCCCTGCACGCCGTTCAAGCGCCGCGCGACTTCGATAGTCTTAGCGCGGCTATACCCAGTGCCCACCGGATCGATGAAAACGAGATCCGTCTGATCGAGCCAGGTGTCCTGGTTATCGATCATGTGATACGGCGGCGGAGGCATGCTGCCGTTGGGCATCAGCTTGGGACTGCGCGGACCCATGCCGCCCATATGCACCCACATAGATGACGATCCCGGTCCGCCGTTGAAACAGAAAGTCAGAGGGCGCCGGGTGATGTCGCTCTGGCCGTCGAGCGTATAGGCCGTGTAGAAAATATGCGCCTCGGTATCGCCCGATGCGTTCTTGAGCGGCATCTGCGCCACCGTCGCCGTGTAGTTCAGAGTCTTACCGCGAACTGTAACGGAGTGGTGCGTCACCACCGGGGTCTCATCGATGTCGCCGCCGATCGCCGGCCCCGGACCGCTAATGCCTCCTCGTCCGCCGCGGCCTTGCGGAGGCGCTTGCGGAGCGGGTGCCGGGGGCGTGGTCTGCGTCTGCGCGGCGGGAGTCTGGGCTGGTCGAGCTTGGCCTTGCGTCTGCTGCGCGAGGAAAACGGCTAATAACGGAGCAATCATTCATAAATGATATGCCACCGCCTCCGATTTTGTCAGGACGCCGCGCTATTCTTCCGTCTGCTCGCCGCCCATGGAGGGGCCGTCCGCCGTCAGCTCTTTTCGCAAGCGCGCCCAGGTGGGAAACATCGGAGGGTTTTCGAGCCACGTCATCAGCCACAGCACATGCTCGTCCTTATGCGTCCACCGGGCGTGATCCTTAGCTGTGATCACCAGCTTTCGCACGGCTTGCTTATGGGTTAGATCCCCCGCTTCGTATTCGGCCAGCAGCGCCAGCAGGCTCAATTCGAGCGCGCCCAGGTTCGACTGCCGCACTCCTTCAACCATCGGCGCCAAAGGTACTCCGGATTCGCGCAGCAGCTGCCTGAGGTAGCTTTCCGAAATCGGGCGCAGCTCCTCCTCCAACTGTTCGAACTCCTTGGGGCCGACGATCGAAGGCTTATGCCGGTCGATCCACTCGGCCAGCTTACCCCGCTTTGTGCCTTGCATGACGATAGGCCATGACCGCCTTTTCATGCGCGGCGCGAGTTACCGAAAAAACGTGGCCTGCCCCGTCGCCCTTAGCCACGAAGAACAGGAATTCTGTTTGAGCGGGTTGGAGCGCGGCCTGTAGAGACGCGGCTCCCGGATTCGCGATCGGCCCCGGGGGCAGGCCGACTTTCTGATAAGTGTTGTACGGATTCGGGTTCAACAGGTCGGATTTGTGAATCACGCCGGTGTAGCGGTTATCCAGCAGCGCGGCGTAAATCGTGGTGGGATCGCAATCCAGGCGCATGTCGCGCGCAATGCGATTCTCGAACACGCCCGCCACGATCTTGCGTTCTTCCGGAACGCCCGTCTCTTTTTCCACCAGAGACGCGATGGTGACGGTCTTGATCACATCGGTGGATGTACCGGGCTTGAGTTTCTTCCACTGGCGTCGAAACTCAGCCGTCATGACCCGGCATAAATCCGCGGCCGTGGTGGAATGCGACAGCCGATAAGTGGAAGGGAACAGAAAACCTTCGAGCGACGGCGCGCCCGGAGCCAGATCGCGAATGGACGCCGGATCGCCCGAAGCTTTGATGAAATCGTCGGCGGCAATGGTTCCGTTATTCGCGATTAAGCGCGCGATGTCGAAACGATTACTGCCCTCAGGAACAGTAAACTCGAAGAAATAAGTATCGCCTCGGCGAATCCGGTCGAACACCGTAAGCGCGCTTGCCGGCTGCCCGAAGCGATATTCGCCGGCTTGCAAACGGGCGGAAGGATTCAACAGGCGGGCCATCCAGATCTGCCATTCGTAATGAACCACCCCTGCATTCTTGAGTGTCGTGGCGATATTGGAGCCGTGCTCGATGCGCACGAAAGTATCGCCCGGCGCGGCCTTATAAGGCTGACCCAGCGTCCACACCGCCGCCCCACCCGCGATGAGGCAGGCGGCAAACAAAAGCAGCGCGACGCGAAAAATAGATCTCATTCAAAAACGTTTTTGGCAGGCGAAAGCGCCTGCCCCAGTCTGTGGGGCAGGCGGCTCCGCCTGCCAACAAACCCACTCACCAATCCACACCGGAATCCAGATAACTCTCCAGCAAAATTACAGCCGACAATTTGTCGATGGCCCGCGCCCTTTTCTCAATCCCAATCCCGCTCGATCGAAGCACGCGGTGCGCCTCCACCGTGGTTAGCCGCTCATCCCAATATTTGAGCGGGATTCCGGTTTCCCTCGCCAACCGCTCCCCGAACTCGTGCACGTAGGCCGTCTGGCGACCCTCGTGGCCGCTCATATGAAGAGGATTCCCCATCAATAAAAGCGTTACGCCCCGCTCTAAAATGATGTGTGCAATTGAGCACATATCCTGCCGGATATTGGTCCTTTGGAGGGTCGCAAGCCCCTGCGCGGTGATGCCCAGAGGGTCGCTGAGCGCCAATCCAATGCGCTTTTTGCCTAAATCGAGCGCTAAAATCCGCCCTTTCCCTGTATTTTTCTGGTCCGCCACGCGTCTGTCCAATTATAGTGATAGAAAGGTCCACTTTTGCTGACTCCCGTAATTTCGAGCGTTCGTAAACCCGCCCCTCGCGGCGTAGGAATCCTCGCGCTCGGCGTCGTAGTCGCGCTGCTCTATTATGGCCGGATTTTTTTCATCACCGTTATAATCGCCGCCATCATCTCCTTCCTGCTGGATCCGGCCGTTCTGTTTTTCATGAAACTGAAAATGCCGCGCGGCCTCGCCAGCTTCGTGGTGTGCAGCCTGGGCCTTATGTTTCTCTACTTAGCCGGGCTAGGAGTTTACACCGAGGGCGTGGCTATGCTGAACGACCTGCCGGCGTACGGCGAACGCATCAACGCCCTGGTCGACGGCGCCACCGGACGCATGGACAACATGGAAAAAAGCATGTACCGTTCGCTGATGCCCAAGCGTTTTCAAGAGGAGCAGCAAGCGGAAAAGGACGCGGCCGCCCGCGCGAACACCACTAAGAAAAAAACCCCCGTTGTTCCCGCCCCGCCCACCATTCAGGAAGTGCGCGTCCATCCGGAACCCACGCCTCTGGTCAATTATATTTATGTTTATCTGCAGTCCTTCTACAGCGTTCTGTTGATGGCCAGCTTCGTGCCTTTCCTGGTCTATTTTCAATTGAGCTGGGGCGATCACCTGCGCACCCGCGTGCTCTATCTTTTCGACGGTCCGGATCGCCACGTGGCCGGACGCGCGCTCGCCAGCGTCGCCGAAATGGTCCGCGCCTACGTGGTCGGAAATTTTCTGCTCGGCGTGCTGTTGAGCGTCGCCAGCTCGCTGCTCTTCGCCAGCGTGAAACTCCCCTACTGGCTGGTCGCCGGACCTCTCAGCGGATTCCTCAGCCTGATCCCCTACATCGGCCTGCCTCTCGCCTTGCTCCCGCCTCTGATCGCCGCCCTGCCGATGTCGACCGGTCCCCAGCTCTATTTATTCCTGACCGCGAGCGTCGCCCTGCTGCATTTGTTCGCCCTAAATCTGCTCTATCCGAAATTCGTAGGCGCGCGCGTGCACCTCAATCCTCTAGTGGTGACGCTGGCTCTGATGTTCTGGGGCATGCTCTGGGGAGGCATCGGACTGATCCTCGCGATCCCCCTTACCGCCGCGATCAAAGCGGTTTGTGATAACGTTGGCAGTTTCGAAGCCTACGGAAAGCTGCTCGGTGATTGAGTGAGTAAACAGTTCTGGATGTTCCTGCTGGTCGGCCTGGCCGTAGTCGGCGTCGGAATCGCGTTTATGTGGATCGGCACCAAAGGCAATCACCTGGAGCTCGACGGCACCATCCTGAAAGTCCGCCTGCTGCCTCTTTCCGATGTAGCGTCGCTCGCAGTGGTCGATTTCAGAGTCACCGATCCGACCGATATTCCGTTCGTCATGAAAAGCGCGAGCCTGACCCTCGAAACCGCCACTGGAGAGATGCTCGATGGCATGACGGTCTCCAAATCCGATATCGAAAACGTCTTCAAATACAATCCCATCCTGGGCCCGAAATTCAACGACGTCCTGGGAATCAAAGATCGCATCGAGCCCCATCAACGCCTCGACCGCATGGTCGGAGCCCGCTTCGAAATCCCCGAAGCGCAAGCCGAAGACCGCAAAGCGATCCATCTCCACGTCGAAGAAATGGACGGCGTCACCGCAGACCTGGTCGAAAAAAAGTAAGTGGCGCAAGCTTCCCGTTTGAAGGAAAAATTGGATCCCATGATGATCACCACCCAGGTCCTCGACACCTCGACCGGCCAGCCCGCCCCGCTCATCCCCGTCGAGCTCGACATTTTCATCTCCGGCCACGGCTGGCGCGACGTCGGACGCGGAGTCACCAACACGGATGGCCGCGTTCTCGATTTCGGCGAAACGCCGGCGGAAGGAATCTATCGCATGATGTTCGACGTCGGCGTATACCTTCCCGAGGCGTTTTTTCCCACCATCTCCATCACCTTCGAAGTGCGCGACCACAACGACAGCTATCACATCCCTCTGCTGCTGAGCGCTTTCGGATATACCACCTATCGGGGAGGTTAACGGCCGCCCCAAAAATGGTATTATTATTCAAGAGAGAGAATAAATATTCATGACCGCGGCCATGCCCATCCAGTTTGCAAAACACTTACGATCGGATCTCGATTTAACTCCCGAGGCTTTGCGAGCGGTTCTGGATCTGGCCCACGACCTCAAAAGAACCCCGGCGCGCTTCGCTAAGACACTGGAAGGGCGTTACTTAACCCTATTATTCGAAAAACCCTCGCTGCGCACTCGTCTGACGTTTGAGCTGGCGATCAAGCAACTGGGCGGCGACGCCGTCACGAGCATCGGCCCCGTCGGCGCACGCGAACCCGTGAAAGACGTCGCGCGCAATCTCGATCGATGGACCCATGGAATCGTCGCCCGCGTCTTTTCCCACGCCACCATCGAAGAACTGGCAGCGTGGTCGAAGGTCCCCGTGATCAACGCGCTCAGCGATCTCTATCATCCCTGCCAGGTGCTGGCCGACGTCCAGACTTTAGAGGAGCGATTCGGCAAGCTCGACGGCCTGAAGCTCGCATTCGTGGGCGATGGAAATAATGTCGCGCACTCCCTCATGCTGACCGCCGGACGCCTCGGGATGCACGTCGCCGTGGCCGCTCCGCAAAATTATCAGCCCGATAAAAACATCGTCGCCCAGGCGTCGAAGTTCGCGAAAATTACCATCACCAGCGATCCGGCACAAGCCGTCGAAGGCGCGCACGCAATCTATACCGACGTCTGGGCCAGCATGGGTCAGGAACAGGAAGCGGCTGAGCGGGAAAGAATTTTCGCCCCTTACCAGGTCAACGAAAAACTGATGGCGCGCGCTCGGCCCGACGCGGTTTTTCTGCACTGCCTGCCGGCCAAGCGCGGACTGGAAGCGACCGACGCCGTGATGGAAGCCCCCTGCTCGGCGATCTTCGATCAGGCGGAAAATCGCCTGCACGCCCAAAAAGCTCTTCTGATGATGCTGTTGAAGTAGGTGCCGATTCCGAGCCGCGGCCGCAGGAAGCGATCTGCACGAAAGGTAAAATCAAAACAATGAGTAAACCTAAAAAAGTAGCGCTCGCCTATTCGGGCGGACTCGATACCTCCATCATCATTCCATGGCTGAAGGAAAATTACGGATGCGAAGTGGTGGCCGTGTGCGGCGACATCGGGCAGGGCGGCGATGAATTAACCGGCCTCGAAGAGAAGGCCCGCAAAACCGGCGCATCGGAAGTATACGTGGCCGACATGCGCGAGGAGTTCGTCGCCGATTATTTATGGAAGCTGGTCCGCGCCGGCGGCGAGTATGAGCATAAATATCTGCTGGGCACTTCGATCGCGCGTCCCCTGCTCGCCAAGCGCCAGGTCGAAGTCGCGCTCCAAACCGGCTGCGATGCGCTCGCTCATGGATGCACCGGAAAAGGCAACGATCAGGTTCGCTTTGAGCTGACCTATAAGGCGCTCGCGCCGCAGCTGCCGGTGATCGCGCCCTGGCGCGAATGGAACCTGGTTTCGCGCGAAGATTGCATCGAGTACGCCGCCAAGCATCACGTGCCGATATCGCAAACCACCACCAAGATCTACAGCCGCGACCGCAATATCTGGCACATTTCGCACGAAGGCGGCGAACTCGAAGATCCCGCCAACCCCGCGCCGGACGGCATCTGGATGCTGACCAAGAGCCCCAAGGAAGCTCCGGATAAAGCTGTCGACGTGACCATCGGATTCGAAAAGAGCGTCCCGTTTCGGTGAACGGCAAGCGAGCCTTGTCGGCCGTAATGCTGCTCGAAGAGCTGAACGCCATCGGCGCGGCCGCTGGAATCGGACGCATCGATCTGGTCGAAAACCGCTTCGTCGGCATGAAATCGCGAGGCTGTTATGAGACGCCAGGTGGCACCCTGATCATGGTCGCCCATCACGAACTCGAATCGCTCACTCTCGATAAAGGCATGGCGCACTACAAGGAAAAGCTCGCGCTCGACTACGCGGAGATGGTTTACAACGGCCTGTGGTTCACCCCTCTGCGCGAATCGCTGGACGCATTTTTCGAGAAAGCGGCGGAGACCACCACCGGCGAAATTACTCTGCGCCTGTACAAGGGCGGCATCGAGCCGGTGAGCCGGAAATCGCCGTATTCGCTGTACTCGCTCAACATCGCCAGCTTCACCATGGGCGCCGAATACGACCAGCGCGACGCGCGCGGCTTCATCAATCTGATCGGCCTGCCGATTCAGGTGCGCGCTTCCCTCAACAAAGCTCACAAGAAGACGGTATGAAGCTGTGGGGTGGGCGTTTCGAAGCGGGACCATCGGAGGTTTTCGAGCGCTTCTCCGGCTCCCTCCACTTCGATAAGCGATTGCTCGACGCCGACCTTCGCGGTTCGATCGCCTACGCGAGCGCGCTGGAGCGCGTCG
The DNA here is from genome assembly GCA_963698105.1 of Bryobacterales bacterium. Classification (GTDB taxonomy): domain Bacteria; phylum Acidobacteriota; class Terriglobia; order Bryobacterales; family Bryobacteraceae; genus Palsa-187. The sequence goes on along the minus strand of CAVOPN010000007.1, from coordinate 287,370 downwards.
GCATTCTCACCGCGGCCGAACGCGACGAATTAGCGGCCGCGTTCGCCGCGATACAGAAAGATTCGCAGGACGCCGCGTTCTGGCAGGACGCAGCCGACGAAGATGTCCACACCCTCGTCATCCGTAAATTAAAGGAGCGCGCCGGCGAACTGGCGGATAAAATTCACACCGGCCGCAGCCGCAACGATCAGGTTTCGCTCGACGTGCGGCTCTGGCTGCGCGACGAAATCGACGCGGCGTTGAAAGATCTGCTAGCCCTGATGTCCGCTATCTTAGACATGGCGAATCGCGATCCCAAAGCGATCGTCCCCGGCTACACCCACACCCGGCGCGCCCAGCCGGTCCTATGGCCCCACTATTTATTGGCTTATTTCGAAATGTTCGCGCGCGACTTGGAGCGATTCAAAGAAACGCGCACCCGCGTGGACGTGATGCCTCTCGGCAGCGGAGCGATGGCCGGCTCCGGATTTCCTTTCGACCGCGAAGCGATTGCAAAGGATCTGAATTTCGCCGCGATCACCAACAATTCCATGGATGTTTCCGCCGATCGCGATTTCGCCCTGGACTTTCTTCACGCCGCGAACCTGACCATGCTCCACCTCAGCCGCCTGGCCGAGGATTGGATTCTCTATTCCGGCGAAGAGTACGGCTGGCTCGATCTGGGCGACGGAGTGACCAGCGGATCCAGCATCATGCCGCAAAAGAAAAATCCCGATTCGTTGGAGCTGATTCGCGGCAAATGCGGCGGAGTCTTCGGAGATTACACGGCCCTGTTCCTGACCATGAAGGGCCTGCCGATGACCTACAATCGCGACATGCAGGAGGACAAGCCTCGCATTTTCGATGCCGCCGATCAGCTGCGCGGCTCGCTCGAAATGGCTCGGGTAGTGGTCGAGACCACGCGCCTGAAACCCGGTCCTCCCTTGGCCGCGGTGGAAGATAGCTGGGCCGTCGCGACCGACTTGGCCGACGCGCTGGCGCGCAGCGGAGTCCCGTTTCATCAGGCTCACAAAATGGTGGGACGGCTGGTGCTCGAAAGCGTGCGCGATCAAAAAAAGCCGGCCGACTGGACAGCGGAAAAACTGGCCGCGTTCGATCCCGCGTTTACTTCCGATATGGCTCGCTATCTGCGGCCCTCCGAAGGAATCGAAACCCGCGAACTGCCGGGCGGGACCGGCCCCAAGGCAGTCGCGCAGGCTTTGGCGGACGCGGGCACCCGCCTGATTGAGATGGCAAAGTGAACAAAAGTTACCGCCAGGGACAGATTCTTAAATTGATCCATTCGCATCATCCGCATACGCAGGAGGATCTGGCGAAAGCTCTGCGCGCGATCGGTATTCCCGCCACGCAGGTGACCCTTTCACGCGATATTCGCGAGCTGGGATTGGTGAAAACCGCCGACGGTTACGCGCGTGGAGCGTCCGAATCGAGTGGCCCGGATGTGATCACTCTCGCGCGCGAATTCGTGCAGGATATTCGCGTAGCGCAGAACCTGCTGGTGCTTCGTACACCCGCAGGACACGCGAATTCCGTCGCCGTGGCGCTCGATCAGGCCAATTGGCCGGAGGTGACCGGAACCATCGCCGGCGACGACACCATTTTGGTGGTCGCCCCCGATGCCCAAACCGCCGAGGTTCTCCGCGCAAAGTTTTTGAAGGTGCTGGAGTAGCCTTAATTCAACAGCAATCTTTGGACGCTCTCCAGAAACTCCTGTGAGGAAAACGGCTTTTGAAGAAATTCAATCGAGCCCGGGGCCATATCGGAAACGGAGAGTAGCCCCCGGCGCTGTAACTCAGGCAGGCTGTAGCCGCTGATATAAAGAAGCCGCATGAGTGGCTGCAGGGGTTTTATTTTCTGAACGACCGCGGGTCCGTTACTGTCCCGCAGAACGACATCGGCGACCAGCAGATCGATGCTGCTCAGCAGCGCTGTGCACTGCCGGACCGCGCAGGGTTCGTCCTCGCACTCGATCACTCGCGCCTCCGTTCTTTCGAGGAGGGAGTGCAGGGCAAGCAGCGTATTGCTGTCATCGTCAAGCAGCAATATCGTCGGGTTATTGTCGGACTTCAAACTGCAGCCCCTCCGCGAACCAGAACCCGCGCACAATCGGGACACATGCCGTGTGTGAAGTCCGTCTCAGAATGTTTAGCGAGGTAAGTTTCGAGCTGCTCCCAATCGCCCACCGCATTGTGGATTTTCTTGCAGGTGCTGCAAATACGAAGCAGCCCCCGGAGTTTGGCCAGTTCACGTTCGCGCGCTTCATCGGCGGAGCGCTGCGCTTCAACCCGTTCCGTCACATCGATGCAGCTGCCGATGTACCCGCGAAACGTTTCGTCTTCGTAAAAGGGAACACCGCGGTCGAAAATCCAGCGGTACGCGCCGTCGCCGCGCTTAAGCCGGTAGTGCATTTCGAAAATTTCGCGGCGCTCGAACGCACTGAGGTAGGTCTTGAGGCAGCCGTCCAGGTCTTCCGGGTGAACGCCCTCAGCCCATTGGTTGCCGATTTCCTGTTCCATGGTTCGCCCCCGGAATAGCAGCCAGCGATCGTTAAAATAATCGCATTCAGCCGCAATATTGGAGCGCCAGATCATAATCGGCGCCTGCTCGACGAGAACGGCATATTCCGCCCCTGAAAGCCCTTGAGACATCCCTCAATCGTATCCCAGGAGCCGGGGAAACTGCCCACCCAGTGGACAACTCCCAGTGTGGCGCGCGCCTCCAGGCGTGCCGCGTCGATATTCGTGTCGACGTGCCTTGGACACCGGTCAGTCCGCGTTCTCCTGCCACTCCTCCAGCCACGCCATCTGAATCGCTTCCAGCTTCGACTCATTCGACTTCAAGGGATCGTCGTCAAACCCATCGAGCTCCGTTATCCACTTATGCAAATCCGTGAACCGGATATGCGTCGGATCGATCTCCGGGTACGTTTCATAAAGCGCGAACGCGATATCGTCCGTTCTGTCCCAGGTCAGCTTAGCCATTCACGTTGGTCCCTTTCAGCGCGCCTCGCACCGCGGTATTCATCATGTTCTCCGCCAGCGTCTGCGTGGCCTCATTGAGCTGCTCGATCTTCGCGCGCACCAGCAAATGATCGCCGCCATGATACACCAGCAGTAGTTCGTTGGCCGCCCGATCGATCGCGGCACGATCCGCTTCCGTCAATTCAAAGTAGGCGTCATTCTGCTTGGCTTTGTCGGTGGCCGCGAGAATCGCATCCGCTTCTACCCGAGCCTCGCGCAACTGCCGCTCGTTAAAATCCTCCTCGGCTTTGTCGAACGACTCGAGAATCATCGCCTCCACCTGGTCGTCGGTCAGTCCATAGGAGGGCTTAATTTCGACGCTCTGCTCCTTGCCCGATCTTTGATCCCGAGCCGTGACGCTCAAAATTCCATTCGCGTCGATCAGGAAGCGCACCTCGATGCGCGCGAAGCCCGCGGGCATTGGCGCGATCTCTTTCAAATCGAAGCGTGCCAGGCTGCGGCAGTCTTTCACCAGTTCGCGCTCGCCCTGCACCACGTGAATCAGCACATTGCGCTGGCCGTCGATGGCGGTCGTGAACTGCTCGGTCGCCGACGCCGGAATGGTCGAGTTACGATGAATCAATTTCGAAACCAGGCCGCCCATGGTCTCGATGCCCAGCGATAGAGGCGTGACGTCGAGCAGCAGTTTGTCTTCGACGTCCCCCGATAAAATCCCCGCCTGCACCGCCGCGCCGAGCGCCACCACTTCATCCGGATTCAGTTCGGTATGCGGCCGTTTTCGAAACAGCGCCTCGACCGCTCCGCGCACCAAAGGGATACGCGTCGACCCACCGACCATCACCACTTCATTGATCTCCGCTACGGAAACGCGGGCATCCTCAATGCAGTCGCGGCACGGGCCGAGAGTCCGATCGACAACCGGCTTGATCAGTTTGTCGAATAACTCCCGCGTAATCTCGCGCTGATAAGTTTTCCCTTCGTACGCGAGATCGATGGTCGCGGCTGGCACGAAAGACAGTTGCTCTTTCGCCGAGATCACCGCGCGGCGCAGCAGTTGCACGGCATCGCTGCGCGTCGAAACGTCGAAGCCCCACTCCGATTGAATATCTTCAAGCGCGATCTGAAGCAACAGATTGTCGATGTCGTCGCCGCCCAGGTGGGTGTCGCCGTTGGTAGCGAGGACCTCGAAAATTCCGTCATGCAGGCGGAGGATGGAAATGTCGAACGTGCCCCCCCCGAAATCGTAGACGGCGACGATTCCTTCCTTGCGCTTATCAAGCCCATAGGCGAGCGCCGCGGCGGTCGGCTCATTCACCAGGCGCAGAACTTCCAGTCCGGCAATGCGCCCAGCGTCCTTGGTCGCCTGCCTCTGCGCGTCGTTGAAATACGCAGGCACGGTAATCACGGCCTGCGTGATCTGCACGCCCAGCTCCGCTTCCGCGTCGAGCTTTAACTTCCTTAGGATGTGCGCCGAAACTTCCGGCGGCGTAAATGTTTTATCGCCGAGCTTCAATTTGATGGTAGATTCGCTGCCCTCGGCGATGTGGAACGGGAACAGCTTCAGCTCCTGCTGAATATCGTCGACGCCGCGCCCCATCAGCCGCTTGACCGAATAAACGGTGCGGTCCGGATGCGTCAACAGCATCTCGCGCGCCTCCGCGCCGGCGATAACTTCGCCCGCTTCGGTCACCGAAACCACGCTGGGCACGATCCCTGAAAGGATGCGCGGACCGGTCAGCTCCATCACGGCGACCAGGCTGTTCGTGGTGCCCAAGTCGATGCCGACGATGGGAGATTTTTCTGTTCCGAAATCAATTTGGAAGGACATGTTCCACTTCTCTGATCAGGTTTCTGACATAGCGGCGGCGGTTGAGCAGAGCGCGCACTTGTTCCAGATCTCCGCGATCGCCCGCCTCAGCCAGCGATGCGTCGATCGAATCGCGCATGGCCACAAAGCGATTCCGGGCTTCTATCAACTGCGGCCGCGCCGAATCGTCGCCCTCGCGCAATTCTTCCAGCGCCATGTTCAATTCGAAAACTTCTTCGAGCAGTTCCGGAGGAGCCTCTTTAGAAAGCTCAAACCCTTTTTCCTTGAGGAAATATTCGGCTCTCGCGACCGGATCGCGCAAAGTGCGAAACGCGTCGTTCAGAACCGCCGTCATCTCCAATGCCTTGTCCTGCTCCGCCGCCGAAGCGCGAGAAAACTTGTCCGGATGCCACTGCCTGCTCCGCTCATAGAACCGCCGCTTCAAATCCTCCGCGTCCAGAGACAACGCAGGCTCCAAATCGAACGCCTCATAGAATCTCATGGGGTTTCTTGTGGGGCGGCGCCATGCGCTGCCAATTACGCCGAAAACGACGTTCCGCAGCCGCAGCTTTTCTTGGCGTTGGGATTTTCAAAAACGAAGCCGGATTGAATCAGCGAATCCTTCCAATCGAGCGTCATGCCGTCCAGGAACACGAAGCTCTTCGGATCGATGTACACGTTCACATCTTCGAAATTCAGCACCTTGTCGGTCGGCCGCGGCTTCGGATCGAACTTGAACTGATAGCTCAACCCGGAGCAGCCTCCGCCCAGCACGCCCAGGCGCAGCCCTCCCGTGACTTTTTCACGCTGGAACGCCTCGCGGATCTTCTGGACCGCCTTGGGGGTCACTTGCACCATAAAAACCTGCTATTTGCCCGATTTTTGCTTGTAATCGCTGATCGCCGCTTTGATCGCATCCTCGGCCAGCACTGAACAATGGATCTTCACCGGCGGCAAACTCAGCTCATTCACGATGTCGGTATTCTTGATCGCCAGTGCTTCGTCGACCGTCTTGCCGCGCAGCCATTCCGTCGCCAGCGAAGAACTGGCAATCGCGCTGCCGCACCCGAAGGTCTTGAACTTCGCGTCTTCGATAATTCCCGTCGAGGGATTCACCTTCACCTGCAGCTTCATCACATCGCCGCACTCCGGCGCGCCCACCATCCCGGTGCCGACGTTCGGATCCGATTTATCCATCGAACCCACGTTCCGCGGATTCGCGTAATGATCGATAACTTTCTCTGAATATGCCATTGTTTTTCTCCTCTTGGTGGCACAGGCTTTAGCCTGTGAGCTAGTGAGCCGTCCACTGAACCTTCGAAAGGTCGATACCTTCCTTGAACATTTCGTAAAGCGGCGACAGTTCACGCAGCTTCTTCACCACGTCGACCACTTTCGCCGTCACGTAATCCACTTCTTCTTCCGTATTGAACCGCCCCAGCCCGAAACGAATAGACGAGTGCGCCAGATCGTCGCCCGCGCCCAACGCCTTCAGTACGTAAGATGGCTCGAGCGTCGCCGACGTGCACGCCGACCCGCTCGAAACCGCGATGTCATTAATCCCCATCAGCAGCGATTCGCCTTCGACATACGCGAAGCTGATGTTCAAATTGTTCGGCAGGCGATGCTCCATCGTCCCGTTGATATAAACTTCGTCGAGCGAAGCCAGCAGCCGGTCCTTCATCTTATCGCGCAGGTATTCGAGGCGCTTCGATTCTTCCGCCATCTCCGCCTTGGCGATCGCGCAAGCCTCGCCGAATCCGACGATCGACGCGACGTTCAAAGTCCCCGAACGCATCCCGCGCTCGTGCCCCCCGCCGTCCATTTGGGCCGTCAACTGCACGCGAGGATTGCGGCGGCGGACATACAACGCGCCGACACCCTTAGGCCCGTACATTTTATGCGCGCTCAAGGACATCAAATCGATGTTGTCCTTAATCACGTTCACCGGAATCTTGCCCGCCGCCTGCGTGCCGTCGGTGTGCACCAGAACCCCGCGCTCTTTCGCGATCTTGCCGATCTCCGCAATCGGCTGGATCACGCCAATCTCGTTCTGCGCATACATGATGCTGACCAGAATCGTCTTGTCCGTGATCGCTTCTTTAAGCTGCTCCAGATCCACAAGGCCATTCTGCTGCACCGGCAGATAAGTCACCCGCAGGCCTTCATGCTCCAGACGTTTGCAGGTGTCGAGAATCGCCTTATGTTCGGTCGCCGCCGTGATGATATGGTTGCCCTTTTCGGCGTACATATCGGCCACGCCTTTGAGCGCCAAATTATTCGATTCCGTAGCGCCGCTCGTGAATACGATCTCTTTCGCGGTCGCGCCGATCAGCTCCGCCACCTGCTTGCGAGCCTTCTCGACCGCCTCTTCCGCTTCCCATCCGAAGCTATGATTCCGGCTCGCCGCATTGCCGAAAATCTCGGTAAAATACGGCATCATCGCCTTCAACACGCGTGGATCCATCGGCGTGGTGGCATGATTATCCATGTAAATTGGCAGTTTCATCGGGTGTGACTTCCTATCGTAGGTTGAATGGTCAGGATTCCAGGAATCGGCATTTCATCGTGCGATAAATCTGAGATGGTGATGCCGGAAAGAAGTCGCAGAATTCCTTCGTGGACTTTCCGTAAAGGCTCGCGAACCGGGCATAAACTGCTCTGGTCGCAATCCGTATGTTCGGTAAAACAGTGTGTCAAAATGATCGGCCCGTCGATGGCGCGAATCGCTTCAAGCGTAGTGATTTCCTGGGCCGGGCGCGAAAGCCGGTAGCCGCCGTTGGTCCCCTGCTCCGACGTCAACAATCCGGAATGCACCAATTTTTGCAGTACTTTAGACAGCAATGGCAGAGGAATGTGATAGCAGTCCGCGATCTCCTTGGTCGACGCGCACCCGCCCTTGCGCGTAGCCAGGTGGCGCAGCGCAATCAGTCCGTAGTCCGCTTTTTTCGTCAGCTTCAGCATTCCAGACCTTTTTAGTCCTACATTATTATGAACCTTGCTTAAGGACCTTGTCAAGAAACTGAGGAAACCCAGGTGGAATCGAATCGGTCTGTTAGTATGACAGCAAGTGCGAATCCGTGTCCTTTTTTTTGGTGTTCTTCGAGACGTGACTGGCCTCCGCGAGGATGCGATCGACATCCCCGACGGCGGCCTCGCGGCAAGCGTTTTTGAATATTATTCCTCCAAATTTCCCCGCCTGGCGGAGATGTCCCACAGCATCGTGCTGGCCGTGAATCAGAAATTCTGCGCTCCCTCCGCCCCTTTAGCCGATGGAGACGAGCTCGCGTTTCTACCCCCCGTCAGCGGAGGGTCGGACCAGCACATTTTCGCCCTCACCCGCGATCCCATCGACGCGGCGTCGCTCGCCCGCCAACTTCTCAAAGGCGAAGACGGAGCCATCGTTACCTTCGAAGGCGTCACCCGCAACAACACCAAAGGCAGGCCGACGCGCTACCTCGAATACGAATGCTATGAGCCGATGGCTCTGAAAACCATGGCCGAAATCGGCGAGGAGATCGCCAGTTCCTTCGCGATCAGCCGTATCGCCATGGTCCACCGCCTCGGCCGTGTAGAGATCGGCGAAACCAGCGTCGTAGTGATCGCCACCGCCCCCCACCGCAGACCAGCGTTTGAAGCCGCGCTAGAAGGAATCAACCGCCTGAAGCGGCTGGTCCCGGTGTGGAAAAAAGAATTCTTCGCCGACGGCGAAGTCTGGGTCGATGGCGAGTGGGACGACAGCGTCGTGAGGGCCGGCGCATGAAACGTCGACACGATTGTCGACGCGGCTCGACCCTCCAACTGTCCTCTCAACGTCTTACCGAGCCGCGACCGCAGGGAGCGATCAACGCCCCGCGAATCCCGATATCAGCGGCACTTTTTTTTCTCGCCCTAACCCTATCCGCCCAATCCACCTTCCGCCATGACGTAACCCTGGTCCGCCTACTGGTAAGCGTAAAAAACCAAGCCGGCGAAGTAATCGGCTCCCTCACCCAGGATGATTTCGAAGTCTTCGACTGCGGAGTTAAACAAACCGTCTCCGTCTTCGACCGCCAGACCGCCCAGCCCCTGTCCGTCTCCGTCCTGATCGACGCCAGCGGCTCGACCCTCAAAGACGTCCGCTATGAAACCACGTCCATCGGAAAGTTTTTCAAAGCCCTCATCAAAGAAGGCAACCCGCAGGATATGGCCGCGCTCTATTCGTTCAACTACGACGTGACCCGCTTGCATGTTTTCACGCGCGATTTGAATCACCTGGTGGGACAACTGGCCCGGATCAAACCCACGGCCGGAACATCCTTATATGATGCAGTGCACTTCGCAGGTCACGACCTCCAAGGCCGCGAAGGCCGCCACGTCATGGTGATCGTCAGCGATGGAGGCGACACCACCAGCCACTACAAATATCACGACGCACTCGAAGCCGCGCAAAAGGCCGACGCCGTGGTTTACGGAATCATCGTGGTGCCGATCTCCAACGACGCCGGACGAAACATAGGCGGCGAGCATACCCTCGTCCAGTTCGGACAGAACACCGGCGGACGCGTCTTCTATCCCACCTTCGCGGACCTCGACAAAGCCTTCGGCGAAATTCTGCTGGACCTGCGCACTCAATATCTGCTCGGCTATTATCCGAAAGACCTTCCCCATGACGCGAAGCTGTTTCACCCCGTGAAGGTAACCGTGAAGCGTCCGGATTTGCTGCCTTCTACGCGGAGCGGCTATTATAGTGTTGTAGCTCCCTAAGCCATTTCCAAGTGCCCGGAAAAATCAGCCAAGCAAAAGCTCCCGATCAGACCTTTGAAGAAGTGAAATATCTTCGGCATCTGATCGAGGATCGTGTTCCCGTGCGGGTACGCTTGAGCGACAACCAGGAAGTGGACGGAGTGGTCGAGTTCTACGACGCCACCTTCATCCGCATCACGCGCACCGGCGAGCCGAATCTTTTCCTGTTCAAGCACGACATCAAATACCTGTACGAATTGAGCTAATGGCCGAATTCCTCGAAACCGCAGCCAGTATCGCGCGCGAGGCTGGCGCCTTAATCGCAAGCTATCATTCCAAGGGCATCGGATTTGAACTAAAGGGCGATTACGACCTCGTCACCGAAGCCGATCGCGCCAGTGAGCGATTGATTGTCGAGCGTCTGCGCAATCATTTTCCCACCCATTCGGTGGTCGCCGAAGAAGGCGGCGGGCAGGAAGGCACGTCCGAATACCGCTGGTACGTCGATCCTCTCGATGGCACCACGAATTTCGCGCATGGCTTCCCCATGTTCAACGTCACCTTGGCGCTGGAGCGCGCGGGCGAGCTCATCGCGGGCGTGATTTATCATCCCATCCACGACGAGATGTTCACGGCTGAGAAGGGCGGGGGCGCGTATCTCAACAACCGCCGCATCCACGTTTCGAAGGTCGCGCGCATCGACGACGCCCTGGTAGCCACCGGTTTCCCCTCGCGCAAGCGCCACGAAAATGTGAACGTGCATTTTTACTATCAGCTCGCCATGATGTCCCACGGAGTCAGGCGCGCCGGCGCCGCCGCCCTCGATCTCGCCTACGTCGCCTGCGGGCGCCTCGATGCCTTCTGGGAGTTTGGCCTGAACCCCTGGGACATGGCCGCCGGTGTCCTGATGGTGCGCGAAGCCGGCGGAACCGCGAGCGATATGCACGGAGGCCCCTTCGACCTCCGCGGCCGCCACATGCTGGCCGACAATTCCACCATCCATCAGCCAATGCTCACCGTGTTCTCAGAAATCTTCGCGGCGCAATATCGCTATCCGATGCCCGAAATGATCAAGTAAGCTTCAACCCCTCTCGTCAGGGCGGGGATTCTCCAGCCTTTTCAACCACCTCCCGTTTGCACCCACCTTCGCATTATCACCGCTCCTGCTACCTTCCCCCCAGAAGGACAAATAAATATGACCACTCCCTCCCGACCCGAAATCAACCGCGCCAACTCCCAGCACTCCACCGGACCCATCACCCCCGAAGGCAAACACCGCTCTTCCCTCAACGCCCTCCGCCACGGCCTCACCGGCCAAATCGTGGTCATGCCCTCCGAGGACCTCGCCGCCTACCAGCGCCACCTCAAATCCTACACCGACGCCTTCGCCCCCCAAGGCCCTCTCGAAGCCGACCTCGTCCAAGCCCTGGCCGACACCTCCTGGCGCCTCAACCGGGTCGCCGCGCTCGAAACCAACGTCCTCTGCCTGGCCGTCGCCGACCCCGAATCCCCCATCGAAACCGCCCTGACCATCGCCGCCGCCATCGAATCCCGCTCCAAAGCCCTGGCCAACCTGAGCATGCACAGCCAGCGCCTGTCCCGTCAATTCGAGCGCACCCAGATCCAGCTCCGCGAACTCCAAAAAATCCGCCACGACCAGGAAAGCCACGACCTCGACGACCTCCTCGACGTCCTCGAAATGTATAAAGCCAAAGGACAAACCTACAACCCCTCCGCCGATGGCTTCGTTTTTACAGAACCCCAAATCCGCTCCGCCTTCCAAGCCCGCACCCGCAAACATCAGATCCTCAAAGCCTACATCCACAAAAACGCCGCCTAGCCATGAAAAAATGTGCGAAAAATGGGGACTGCCCACTCTGTCCCAAGGCGCCGCAATGCACAACGAACCCCATCCCTCCCCCGCCGCGTGGACAGAGCGGACTGTCCCCACTTTTCGCCCCACCCACTCAGCCTGACGTATGCGGAAAGTCCCCTCCCCCGCCTCGCGGACAGAGCGGGCTGTCCCCACTTTTCGCCCCGTCGAGAGTGGCGGCATGTGCCGCACCGGGTTCCGCCGTCCTATACGACAATAGACTTTCATGCCCGATCAAAAATTCCAAATAGGCTTGGTGCAGATGAGCTGCGCCCTCGATCCCAATGAAAACTTCGCCAAAGCCGAATGGAAAATCCGCGAAGCCGCCGCCCGGGGCGCGCAAATCGTTTCCCTCCCGGAATTGTTCCGCTCCCAATATTTCTGCCGCGAGGAAAATGCCGACCTCTTCGCCCTGGCCGAACCAATCCCCGGCCCGTCGACCGTTGCCTTAGGCAAGCTCGCGAGCGAGCTGCGCATCGTCATCATCGCCTCGCTGTTCGAAAAGCGCGCCCACGGCCTGTACCACAACACCGCGGCCATCATCGGTACCGATGGAAAAATCGAAGGGCTGTATCGCAAGATGCATATCCCCGACGACCCCCTGTATTTCGAAAAGTATTACTTCACCCCCGGCGATCTCGGATTCTCCAATTTCGACACCCCCTTCGGACGCCTCGGCGTGCTGGTCTGCTGGGACCAGTGGTATCCGGAAGGCGCGCGCATCTCCGCGCTCGGCGGCGCGAATATTCTGTTCTACCCCACCGCCATCGGCTGGCATCCCAGCGAGAAAGCGCATTACGGAGCCGCGCAGCTCGACGCCTGGCGCACCATCCAGCGCTCGCACGCCATCGCCAACGGCATCTATGTCGCGGCCGTGAACCGCGTCGGCTATGAAGGTCCGCCCGATCATGGCCTCGAATTCTGGGGCTCGTCTTTCGTCGCCGATCCGTTCGGTCAACTGATCGACGAAGCCTCCACCGATCAGGAAGAAATCCTGGTCGTCGAATGCGACCCGCGCCGCTCCGATGAAGTCCGCCGCAACTGGCCCTTCCTCCGCGACCGCCGCATCGACGCCTACGGGCCCATTGTCAATCGCTGGCTCGGAAAATGAGACTTCCCGCCGAATGGGAGCCGCACGAAGCCACTTGGCTCGCCTGGCCCCACGAAAAATCCGACTGGCCCGGCAAATTCGCGCCCATCCCCTGGCTCTACGGCGAAATCGTGCGCCACCTCGCCCGCGTCGAACTAGTCCGCATCCTTATAAAGGATGAATCCGCTGAACACGCCGCCAAAAAATTCTAAAAGCCTGCCACGCCGACCTCGCCTCTGTCGATTTCTACCGCTCACCCCACCAACCGCAGCTGGACCCGCGACTACTGCCCTCTGTTCGTCAAGAGCAAATCCGAAGTCGCCGTCACCCATTGGCGCTTCAACGGATGGGCCAAGTACGACAACTACCAGCAGGACGCGCAGATCCCGAAATTCATCGCCGAAACCCTCGGCCTGAAATATTCGTCTATCGATGCAGTCCTCGAAGGCGGCAGTATCGATGTGAATGGAGCAGGCAAAGCTGCTCACCACCGAAGAATGTCTGCTCTCCGACGTGCAGGCCCGCAATCCGAACTTGTCGAAGCGCGACATCGAGCGCCTCATAAAGAAAACCCTCGGCATCGATGAGGTCATTTGGCTCGGCCAAGGCATCTCGGGCGACGATACGCACGGGCACGTCGACGACCTCGCGCGTTTCACATCCCGCGATACCATCGTGATCGCCTCTGAGCCCGATAAGTCCGACCCCAATCACGAACCGCTCAAAGAAAATCTGTCCCGCCTGCGCGCTCGCGGAGATTTTCGCATCGCCACACTTCCCATGCCGGAGCCGATCTGGTTCGCCGGCCAGCGCCTGCCCGCCAGCTACGCGAATTTCTACATCGCGAACCGGCTGGTGCTGGTCCCCGTTTTCGGAGATCCCAACGACCGCGTCGCCTTAAACACCCTGGCGCGGCTGTTCCCCGATCGAAAAATCATCGGGATCTACAGCCGCGATCTCGTGCTCGGCCTGGGCACCCTCCACTGCATGACCATGCAGCAACCCGCAGGCGAAACCGCCTGCGCCACAGTTAATTTCTCCCCCAAGTAAACTTATTCACTATCGCAGGCGAAACCGCCTGCGCCACAAGACAGATCAACACTCGTCCGGGTGGGGCAGGCGGTTCCGCCTGCCACTCTTCAGCATGCGGGCAGACATAGTTAATTTCCCCCGCAAGTAAACTTATTGACCCCCAAACCGGTCTACACGTGCGGATGGAAAGAGCTCTTTCATCCGAAGTGATCTCGGATTTCGATGCGCTGGTCGAGCAATATCGGCCTCGCATCTTTCGCTTTATCCTGGCGTCGCTTCGGAACCGGGAATCCGCGGAAAATCTGACGCAGGAGTGTTTCGTCAAGGCGTATCAAGCCCGCGAGCAGTTTCGCGGCGCAGCCAGTATCCCGACCTGGCTGCTGCAAATAGCGGCCAACCTGGTGCGCGATCACGAATCGAGCGGACGCCTGAAGTTCTGGCGTCGCGCCCTGCGATCGGATCTGACGGACGTGATGGACGTGGTTCCGGACCGGGAATTAAATCCGGAATCGCTGCTTTCCGTAAAGCAGGAAGTGGAGGCGATCTGGCGGGCCGCGGCCAGACTGCCGGAACGGCAGAGGACGGTGCTGCTGCTGCGGTTCGTCGAAGACTTGAGTCTTCTCGAAATCGCCGACGTGACCGGACTGAAGCTCGGCACGGTGAAGACGCACCTGTTCAGAGCCCTAGAAGCGGTGCGCGCGGCGGTGGAGGAAAAAGGATGAGCCGGCATCTGTCATCAGAGCAGATTTCGCAATACCTGGTCGGCGATTTGACGCCGGACGAGGAAGTTCACGCCCACGTTTGTTCCGAGTGCGGAGCCCGATTGGCGCGCCTCGAATCGTCGCTCTCGCACTTTCGCAGCTCGGTTCGCAATTTGAAGGAGACAAAAACCATGACCCGAATGTATTCCGGAAACGAGACCATGGCGGGCTTCACCTCGCTGCTGATTCACGGCGGTGTGGTGGCCATGATTCTGCTGCTGGGGACGCTCAAGCCGGTGCAGCAGATGATGCGCTCGACTGTGACCCTCATCGCGCCAAATCTGAAGCCCTATGAAGCCGCGCATTCGACAGGCGGAGGCGGCGGAGGCCGTTCGCCGATCGAAGCGAGCAAAGGCAAGCTGCCCAAATCCGCGCCGCGCCAGTTCACGCCCCCGCGCGTCGATCCGACGGATTCGAAGCTGCCCATGGTCCCCACCATCCTGGGCGAGGTTCCCAATATCAATGCGACCAACTATGGCGACCCGTTAGGCAAAATCGGACCTGCTTCCAATGGTCCGGGTTTCGGAGGCGGAATCGGATCCGGAAATAGCGGCGGCGTAGGATCGGGAGTCGGCGTTGGCAGCAGGCCTAGGTTCTGGTGGCGGAGTCTACAGAATCGGCGGAGGCGTCACCTCGCCCTCCATCATTCATAAAGTCGAACCTGAATATTCGGAGGAGGCGAGGAAAGCGAAGTGGCAGGGCACCGTTCAACTGGCGGTCATCGTCGATGAGTCCGGGCATCCGCGCGATATCAAGGTCGCACAATCGCTGGGTTTAGGACTGGATCAGAAAGCGATCGAAGCCGTCCAGCAGTGGCTGTTCAAACCTGCCATGAAAGATGGAAGGCCGGTAGCGGTCTACGCGATGATCCAGGTGACCTTCCATCTTCTCTAGATGCAGCCGCTTTTACAAGCGGCTTGTGAAGACAGTCGAAAGCCCGCCTGAAGGCAGGCTGCCGCCAAAATTGGCCGCCCCACGAGATGGCAGGAAAATATCGGCCTACTTTCCCCGCCCCGCGGTCGATGGAGGCACTATGCCGCTCGACCGCAGATAGCCCACGATGTTCCCATAGATTTCGTTGTTGTGCACCACGATATGCAAGAGCGAATAACTCATCTGCGGCGAGGCCAGGATCTTCTGTTCGTCGGCGTGCTCGAGCGCCGAGGCGCAGTAGGCGAACGAATCTTTCAGGGCTTTGACGATCTCGTCTTTCGTCTTGAGACTGGCAACCGCGGGCGCCGTCTCCGACTTGAGCGCCGCGCAATCGGCGTAGTTTCTTTGCACGGAATGGACTAGCCATTCGCCGAAGGTCATCTGGCCTTCCGTGAGGCGGTAGTTATATTTGTCCGCGGGCATGGCGTCGGCGCTCGATTCCAGGTTGCGGCGGACGGAGGTGAAATAGCGCTGGGTCGCGCCGACCAGGTTCTGGGCGGGAAGCGCGCTTAGGATAAGGGCGAAAGCAATGGCGATTTTCATGGCTCATATTAAGGTACACTGCTCAGGTTATGGCGAGCCTGCAGGCCCACGTTACGTCCTGGATTTTGAAACGGAGACTGAAGCCCAGGCTGGCGCGCGCCACGACCGCACTGGAAGTCCGCAGGCTGCTGCGTCCGGAACCGATGAAAGTGCCCGCGGACGTTCGCATCACTGCCGATAAGATCGCGGGCGTACCCGGCGAGTGGGTGGAGGCCGGAAAGCCAGATGTAACGCTGCTCTATCTGCACGGCGGAGGATACGTGGCGTGTTCGGCGGAAACGCATCGGCCGATTACCGTGGGGTTCGCGCAAAACGGGCTGCGCGTTTTCGCCCCCGATTATCGAATGGCGCCGGAACATCCGTTCCCCGCCGCGGTGGACGATGCGCTCGCGGTTTATCGCGCGCTCACCGGGAAGATCGTGGTGGCGGGCGATTCAGCGGGCGGAGGACTCGCGCTCGCGATGTTGGTATCGCTACGGGATGCGGGCGAGCCGCTTCCTTCGGCTGTCGCTCTATTCTCTCCCTGGACCGATCTGGCTGCCACCGGTGAATCTCTGGTTTCGAATAACCGGCGCTGCGCGTTGTTTTACGGGGCCAATATCCAAAAGGGGGCGCGCTCTTACCTGGGTGACGCCGATCCGAGGAATCCTTTAGCGTCGCCGCTTTATGCCGATCTATCGCAGTTGCCGCCGATGCTGATTCACGTGGGCCAGAATGAAGTTTTGCTGGACGATTCGAAGCGGCTCGCGGAGAAGGCGCGCGCGGCGGGCGTCAAGGTCGAGCTGAAAATCTGGCCGGTGGTTCCGCACGACTGGCAGTTGATGCCCTCGATGCCGGAGGCTCGACAATCGCTGCGGGAAGCAGCAAAGTTCCTGCTCCCATGACGGTCGACACGCTGATAATCGGCGCGGGATTCTCCGGGCTCTGCATGGCCATCAAGCTGCGGCAGGCGGGCATGGATTCCTTTCTGGTGATCGAGAAGAGCGAAGGCATCGGAGGCACGTGGTGGGAGAATCGCTATCCCGGCTGCGCCTGCGACATCCCTTCGCATTTGTACTCGTTCTCCTTCGACTTGAATGCGAAGTGGAGCCGCATGTTCGCGGGGCGCGAGGAGATTCAGCAGTACCTGGTTGAGGCGTCCGCGCGTCACGGGATTCGCGAGCGCATTCGTTTCAAGACCGCGCTGCGCGAAGCGGCGTGGGACGAAAATGCCGGACTGTGGCACGCGACCATGGCCGACGGGACCGTGATCGACGCGCGCGTGCTGGTCTCCGGTATGGGCGCTCTGCACGTGCCTCATTATCCGGAGATCGAAGGCATCGAACATTTTGAAGGGCCTGCGTTTCATTCGGCCAACTGGGATTCTAGCGTCGATCTGACGGGGAAGAATATCGCGGTGATCGGCACCGGGGCGAGCGCCATTCAGTTCGTGCCGCAGATCGCGCCTCTGGCGGCGAAGCTGAGCCTGTTTCAAAGAACGGCGCCGTGGATTTTGCCGAAGCCGGACCATCCGATCGAGGACCGCTGGGCGCGGCGCTTCGAGCGGGTTCCGGGCTTGATGAGGATGTACCGGACGTTTCTTTTCTGGCTGCTTGAAGTCCGCGTATTCGGGTTCTTGAAAAAGGGCTGGCTGCGCGAGCAGGGCGCGAAACAGGCTCGGGCTCATCTCGAAACGCAGGTGCAGGACACGGCGCTGCGGGCCAGGCTGACCCCGAATTACGAGTTCGGCTGCAAGCGCGTACTCATTTCCAGTGACTTCTATCCTACGCTCGCGCGGCCCAATGTCGAGCTGATCACGGAGGCTATTAAAGAGGTCCGCGCCCATTCGATTGTGACCTCGGACGGTGTGGAACGGCAGATCGACGTGCTGGTTTACGGCACCGGATTTCGCGTCACCGATATGCTGTTGGGCACGCGCATCCTGGGGCGCGGCGGCCTCGAAATTCACGATGTATGGAGAGAACGGATCAACGCTTTTCTGGGAATTACGGTCTCGGGTTTCCCGAATTTCTTCCTGCTGCTGGGGCCGAATACGGGCCTTGGTCATAACTCCGTGGTGTTGATGATTGAGGCGCAGGTACGCTACGTGATGAGCTGTCTCGGCATGATGGGGCGCCGCGGGCCGGTGATGGAAGTACGGGAAACGAGTCAACAACAATTTGTAGAGAGAATACGGCGGAAGCTCGCGAAGACGGTCTGGCAGGCGGGCGGATGCAAGAGCTGGTATCAGGATCAGAGGACCGGCGAAAGTCCCGTGGTGTGGCCGGGTTCGGTGGTCGAATACCGGCGGCGAACGCGCTCCGCATCGGCGCACGATTATCAGTTTGGAAAGGTTCGATAAATGAAGGACTTTAAAAATAAAGTGGCGGTGGTGACCGGAGGAGCCAGCGGAATTGGTCGCGCGATCGCGGAGCGCTCGATTGCCGAAGGGATGCGCGTGGTGCTCGCCGATGTCGAGGAGGGCGCGCTCCACGAGGCCGCGGGGTCGATGAAGGGCTCGACGCCTTATCGCGTGGATGTGAGCGATGCCGCCGCGATGGATGCGATGGCGGAGGCCGTCTACAAAGAGTTCGGCGCGGTGCATCTGCTATTCAATAATGCGGGAGTCGCACCCGATGGAAAAATGGTCTGGGCACAGACGCTCGAGACCTGGAAATGGGTGATCGACGTGAATCTTTACGGGGTGATTCACGGTCTGCGGAGCTTCGTGCCGCGCATGGTGGCCGCGGGTGAGGAGGGGCACATTGTTAATACCGCGTCGGTGGCTGGTCTTCACAGCGGACCGATGATGTCGCCCTATTATGCGACCAAGCACGCTGTCGTCGGCCTGTCGGAGTCTCTCTATTTGGAGCTTCAGATGTTGAAGTCGGCGGTCAGTGCGTCGGTGCTGTGCCCCGCCTTCGTGAAGACCAGAATTGCGGAAAGCGGACGCAACCGGCCCGTCGCGCCGCCATCAACCGGGGGCTCCGAGGAGTTCGCAGCCATGGTGCGCGGACTGGTGGAGCAGGGAGTCTCTCCGGAGTCGATCGCGGACAAAGTTTTCGAGGCGATTCGGGCGAACCGATTCTGGATCCTCACGCATCCCGAGTTCGATGCCGCGATTCGAGGGCGCTTCGACGGGATGCTGGAAGGGCGCAATCCGCAACTGCGAGGATAAATCATGAAAGCAGTTTGTCTCACTTTCGCCGCTTCGATTTTATGCGCGCAAGCTCCCACCGATATTAAGCCTGGCAGCATTACCTACGAAGAGGTCGCGTATCCGTATCCGGTCCAATACATGCCGCTCACACTTTATGGGCAGGATGTGCGCATGGCGTATATGGATGTTCCCGCGGCGGGAACTCCGAACGGGCGCACGGTGATGCTGTTTCACGGGATGAACTTCGGAGGGTTCTATTTCGCGGGACTCATTGAAGTCCTGCGCGACCAGGGGTTCCGCGTGGTGGTGCCGGATCAGATCGGGTTCGGACGCAGCTCCAAAGCGATCATCCCTTATAACTTTCACGATATGGCGCTGAACTCGCGCAAGCTGCTTCAAAGTTTGGGCGTCGCACGGGTCACGATTATCGGGCACTCCATGGGAGGCATGCTCTCGGCGCGGTTCGCGGCTTCTTTTCCGGACACGGTGGAACGGGCGGTGATTTACAATCCTATCGGGCTGAAGGATCCCCGCTACGATCGACCCTGGACCAGCGCGGACGACGCCTATAAACGGACCATGGCGCAGACCAACGACCAGCGCTGGCAGGCGTTTTACGCGAATATCAGACGCTATTTTCCGACGCCGGGTGCGTGGAAGCCCGAGTATGAGCAGTACGTCCGCATCCTTTATGCGCCTACGCTGTCGAGCGACTGGCCGCGCCTGGCGATGGTCCGCGCGATCTATCAGCAGATTGTGTATCTCGATCCGGTGGATTACGATTGGCCGAAAATCAAGATGCGGACGCTGGTGATCGGGGGCGATAAAGATACCGCCGATTTTCCGGAGCGCGCCAAACATATAGCCGATACGATTCCGCATGGGGAGCTGGTGCTGCTGCCGAATCTGGGCCATGTGCCGCATCTGGAGGCTCCGGAGGTTTTCTATCCGGCGCTGATGAAGTTTCTCACTTCGCCGTAAACACTCTCGAAAATACCGGGGCTGAGTGGCCGGGGCGAAAAGTGGGGACACCCTGCTCTGTCCACGCGGCGCAGTGGCAGCTGCAGCGTGTTGCGGGTTGTGGACGCCTTGGGACAGAGTAGGCAGTCCCCACTTTCCGCAGTTTTCGTCGCTATCGGTGGCAGCGGATGGCGCCCAACCGTGGACGCGTCTGGTAACATAACGGAACAACCAGAAGGGACCTTTCGATGATTCGTATTCTTACCGCTGTCCTGTTCACTCTTCCGATCCTCGCCCAGGATGAACCTCCGCAAACGACCGGCGGTGCCGGCGGTGGACGTGGAGCGGGGAACGCGGCGCTGGCCGCCCCCAATCCTCAGCCGTTCGACCGCGTCATCACCAAAGACGCGAAGGCTAAGAAGGGGCTTTTCACCGTCTACCAGGTGGGTGAGCGCTTCTATTACGAGATTCCTAAGACGGAGCTGAACACGCAGTTTCTATGGAACACGCAGATCGCGAAAACGACCGTGGGCGTGGGCTACGGAGGGGGGCAAGTCACTAACCGGGTGATCTCCTGGGAGCTGCATAATAACCGCGTCTATCTGCGCGACATTAATTTCAGCGTGACGGCGAAACCTGACGAGCCGATCGCCGAAGCGGTGAAGGCTTCGAACAACGCGACCATCATTATGTCGTTCAATGTGGCGGCGTATCACGACGGGGATCCGGTGATCGACGTCGGCCGGCTGTATAACACCGATGTTCCGGAGATGAGCGCGCGCCAGCAGCTGGGCGCTACCGCGTTCGATGCGTCGCGTTCGTTCATCGATCACATTTCTCCCTTCCCGGATAACATTGAGGCCGAAGCTACCGTGACTTATACGCGAACTGGAAACGCCGCGGCTGCGGCCGGGGGCGGGCGCGGCGGAGGGCTCGGCGGCGGAGCGATGCGGGGCAACAGCGCGACCATCGTGCTGCATCACAGCATGGTGCGGCTGCCTGAAAAACCGATGATGCCGCGGCTCTACGACGATCGTGTGGGGTACTTCACGACGGCGCAGATGGATTACTCGGCGGACGAGTATCGGGGGCGCACGGTGCGCTACATCGCGCGGTGGCGCCTGGAAAAGAAGGACCCATCGGCTGCTATTTCCGAGCCGGTGAAGCCGATCATTTATTACCTGGATTCGGCGACGCCGAAGAAATGGATTCCGTGGCTCAAGAAGGGCGTGGAGGATTGGAATGAGGCCTTCGCGGCGGCGGGATTTAAGAACGCGATCATCGCGAAGCCGGCTCCGACTGCGGAGGAAGATCCTACGTGGAGTCCGGAGGATATCCGCCATTCCGTCATTCGGTGGCTGCCTTCGACGGTCGAAAATGCCAGCGGCCCGCACATTTCCGACCCGCGCACGGGGGAGATTCTGAACGCCGACATTCAGTTCTATAACAACGTGATGAACCTGGCGCGGGACTGGTATTTCGTGCAGGTGGGTCCGCTCGATCCGCGGGCTTCGAAGCTTCCTTTGCCGGACGATTTGATGGGGCGGCTGCTCGAATATGTGGTTTGCCACGAGGTGGGCCATACGCTGGGATTCCAGCACAATATGAAGGCCAGCTCGATGTATCCGGCCGATAAAATCCGGGACCGCGAGTTCGTGCACAAGATGGGGCACACGCCGTCCATCATGGATTATTCGCGCTTCAATTATGTGGCGCAGCCGGAGGATAAGATCGCGGTCGAGGATCTGATTCCGCGCATCGGTCCTTACGATGTGTGGGCCACCAAGTGGGGCTACATGCCGATCAAAGCTTCGACTCCGCAGGAAGAAAAACCGATCCTCGATAAGATGGCGCGAGAGCAGGATCAGCATCCGGAGTACCGGTTCTCGACGGCGAATTCCGCGGGGTCCGATCCGGGGGAGGAGACCGAGGCGGTGGGCGATGCGGATGCGGTTAAGTCGACCGCGATGGGGATGAAGAATCTGCAGCGCGTGGCGAAGATGCTGATGTCCGCGACGGCGTGGAAAGAGGGCGAGACTTACGAGGATTTGAGCGAATTGTACGGGCGCGTGCTGAGCCAGTGGCAGACGGAAATGAATCACGTGGCGCAGGTGGTGGGCGGATTCAACAGCCAGGAAAAAGTGGTGGGCCAGGAAGGGCGCATCTTTACGCTGGTCCCGAAAATCCGGCAGGAGGAGGCGGTGAAGTTCCTGGTGGACAATGCGTTCGCGACTCCGATCTGGATGGTGGATCCGGATATCCTGCGGCGTATCGAGCCGACAGGCGTGCTGCAACGCATCGCGGCGGCCCAGCGGAGCGTGCTTAATACGCTGTTGAACGATCAGCGGTTCGCGCGGCTGATCGAGCAACAAACTGTGGATGGGAATGCCGCGTACACGGCTGCTGAGCTGCTGGCCACGGTTCGCAAAGGGGTGTGGAAGGAGCTCGACGGGTCGCAGATCAAGATCGACGCTTACCGGCGGAATTTGCAGAACTCGTATCTGGAGCTGATTGACGGGAAGTTGAACGGCTCTCGCGCAGTGGCAGCGGCGGGACGCGGAGGCGGCGGGGGTGGACGGGGCGGCGCTGCTGCGGCAGTCAGCGAGGATGAGAAGCCGTTCTTCCGGGCGGAGCTGCGGGCGTTGAGTGCGTCGTTGACGGGGGCGATCGCTAAGGCTACGGATCATGACACCCGAGCGCATTTGGAAGGGGCGAAGGATCAGATCGCGAAGATTTTGGATCCGAAGTTTCTGCCGCCGGCGCCGGCTGCGGCGGTGACGCCTGGGCGCGGGGGGGCGGTCAGGTTTTAAACACAGCTGAAGCCTGTGCCACCTAGGTGGCATGGAACATCCCTTCAATACACTTCAGCGATGTTTGCCACGGTATCGCCCTTCTTCATTGACGGCACCGAGCAAATGTAGGTGATCACTCCGTCTATCGGAGATCTCACGTCCGCTAAGTTGTTGCCGAAGTAATCCGTGACATAGCCTACGATCATGCCCTTCTGGACGTAGGCTTCCGGGAGCGCCAGCGGATAAAAGATACCGTCCTGCTCGCTCTTGACGGTGTTGAGATTCCGAAGCCACAAGACATTCCGCGGCGGAAGCGTTTCTCCCGGGAGCATCTTCAAATGGCGCATGACGTTTTCGCATCCGCGAACCAGGGCCTCGATATCGGCTGCATCGGTGGTGCCGGCATGACCGGCCTCGGCGATGATGGTCGGCTTGCCGCGGTCGATCGCGAGGCGCGAGACGCTGGTTGCGCCTGGCGACGCTGGAGTGCGCGCGTTCTGAATGATGATATGGTCCAGACCGAAGGCGATGGCCATCGCTTTGGTGGTTGCATCGAGCGGCTCCCTGCCGGTCTGCGGCCAGTATGCATAGCGGCGCAGATTCTCGTCCAGGTCGCCTCCGTGCAGGTCGATCAGATAATCGCACTGATCGACCACCTGCTTCGCGATGGCCCACGACGCTCGCTCCGTTTGGGTCCCATCGGGCTTGCCGGGATACATGCGGTTCATGTTCTTGCCATCGACCGGATTTAAATGCGGGACTTTCTGCGCGAACGAGGCAAGGTTAATGAGGGGCAGGACGATCAGGGTTCCTGAAAGTCCGGCGGGATCGATGGCCAGCTTTTCGAGGGCGATGATCGACGCGTACTCCGTGCCGTGCGCGCCGGCGACGATCGCGAGCGTCGGACCGCTCTTCGCGCCGTGGATCACGATGACCGGAATATTCGTGCCTGGATCGACGCCGGCAGGGACTTGAATAAATCCGGTAGCCCTCCGCCCCGCCCCGGCTGTCGCCGTGCCTACCGTGACATCCGCGGCTGAAGCGTAACACGCAAGCAATACCAGGCAAATCTTCATTTGCAAATTATAGACCGAACGAGCCGCGCCCTTCCGATTTTTAGGCGCGCGGCGCGATATAATCCGAAACGATCCTATTCTAATGAGCGACTCAGGCGAAGTAACTCGGCTGCTGGGAGAGATCGGGAGCGGCAAGAAGGAGGCGATGAACCAGCTCTTGCCGCTGGTCTACGACGAGCTGCACCGGCTGGCGCGGTCCTATTTCCGGAGGGAGCGGGGCGAGCACACTTTGCAGCCGACGGCGCTGGTGAATGAGGCGTACATTCGCATGGTGGATCAAAAAGCGCCGATGCGCACGCGGGGCCATTTTCTGGCGGTGGCGGCGACGCAGATGCGGAGGATTCTGTTGGATTACGCGCGCAAGCACCGGGCGGAGCGGCGCGGAGGGGGCGGGCAAAAAGTTCTGCTCGAAGACACCATGG
Organism: Bryobacterales bacterium; assembly: GCA_963698105.1. Classification (GTDB taxonomy): domain Bacteria; phylum Acidobacteriota; class Terriglobia; order Bryobacterales; family Bryobacteraceae; genus Palsa-187. Next base: position 263,236 of record CAVOPN010000007.1, on the reverse strand, counting down.
CGATTGCGGAGCAGACGCCGCTGGATATGATCGGCCTGGATACGGCGCTGACCGAGCTTTCGGCGCTGGATCCGGAGCAGGCGAAGCTGGTGGAGCTGCGATTTTTCGGAGGGCTTTCGGTGGAGGAGACGGCAGAGGTGATGGGGGTTTCGCCGGCGACGGTCAAGCGGAGCTGGAGCTCGGCGCGTGCGTTTCTGCATCGCGAGATGACGGGAGGCCAGAGTGACGCCGGAGCGATGGGCGCAGATCCGGCAGATCTTTGACGGCGCGATAGATCGCGCGCCGAAGGATCGGGCGGCGTATCTTCGTGTGGTGTGCGCGGGCGACGACCAGACGCGGCGGGAAGTGGAGAGCCTGCTCCAGAGTCACGACGACGCGAGCGGTTTTCTGGCCAACGCGGCGGCGGACCTGGGACATACGCTGCATTATTCCGGCGAAGAATCGGTCGAATATCCGGCGGGATTTCGGGCGGGTCCTTATCAACTCGAGAAGCGCATCGGGCGGGGCGGAATGGGCTCGGTATGGCTGGCTTCTTCCTCCCAAAACAGCGTGAGAGTGGCGGTCAAGCTGGTGAAGCGGGGGATGGACACGTCCGAAATCCTGCGGCGCTTCCGGATGGAGAGGCAGGTGCTCGCGAGCCTGAATCATCCGAACATCGCGCGGCTGATCGACGGAGGATCGACGCCGGAGGGCATGCCTTATCTGGCGATGGAGTACGTGGAGGGCACGCCCATCGATCAGTTTTGCGAGGCGCGGGCGAGCGCGATTACGGAGCGGTTGAAACTTTTTCTGGACGTTTGCGCGGCGGTGCAATTCGCGCATCAGAACCTGGTGGTGCACCGGGATATCAAGACGGCGAACATCCTGGTGACGCAGACGGGGGTGGTGAAGCTGCTGGATTTCGGAATCGCGAAGCTGTTGCGGACGGACCTTTCCACGATCGAAATGGCGCAGACGCGGCCGGACTTGCGGCCGATGACGCTGGATTACGCGAGTCCGGAGCAGGTGCGCGGAGAGGCGATCACGACGTCGACGGACGTGTATTCGCTGGGGGTATTGTTATACAAACTGCTGACGGGGAGGATGCCTTACGGGTTGACTACCAGGTCGCCAGACGACATCCGGAGAGCGATTCTCGAGACGGAACCGCGGAGACCGAGCGCGGTGATTCTGGCGGACGATACGCACGCGATTCCGCAGGCGACACAGAAGCTGGAAGTGGCGCGGGCGGAGACGCGGCCGATCGCGCGAAAACGGCTGAAGAAGAAACTAAGCGGGGATCTGGACACGATCATTTTGAAGGCGCTGCGCAAGGAGCCGCAGAAGCGGTACTTGTCGGTGGAGCAATTTTCGGAGGACATCCGGCGGTATCTGGACGGGCGACCGGTGAGAGCGAGAGTCGACTCGCGCGGGTACCGGGTGACGAAGTTCGTGCAGAGAAACGCGGCCGGGGTGGGGGCGGCGATTTTTCTGGTGGCGATACTCGCGGCAAGCACGATTTTTTTCGCGCATCGCCAGAGCGAAGATCAGCAGCGGTACGAAGAGGCGTCGGTCGCGCTGAAGCGGCAGTTGCTGCGGGCGGACCTGGAAATCGGGACTCCGGACAGAGTTCGGGAAGCGTACACGCTCGCGAATGAGATTTGGCTGGTGCATCCGGAACAGATGGAATCGCGGAGGGACGCGGCGGAGGCGGCGCTGCGAATGGGCGACGCGGCGGCGGATCGAAATGCGGCGGCGAAGTATTATGGGGAGGCGCTGACCCGGCTGGACCACGATCCGGGCTCGGAGAAGGCGTTGGAAGCGGTCGCGTTGAAGATCGGCGGGATTGAGCTCGAGCGGGGGAATCTTCTGGCGGCGCTTTCGAATTTCAGCCGTGCCCTGCGGATCGCGGAGGGGCTGGCCGCGGCGGAAGGGGCGAATGCAAGCGCGGAGACTCGCCTCGCGGTGGCGGATGCGAATGCGCAAGTGGGCGAGGTGCTGCTGCTGAACGGGGCTCGCGCGGAGGCGGGGGCGAAGCTGAGGAAGGCGCTGGGAATTTATCGCGATTTGGGGAAGGATGAAAGAGCGCGCGCGGTGGAAGAAGAGCTGCGCGGGAGGTAGCGCAGACCGCTCTCCGTGGCCGGGGATTTAAGACAACGGAAACGTCGACACTAATGTCGACGCGGCACGCTTGGAGGCGCGCGCCACATAACACGCGGTCATAAATTAAAGATTGGTTTTTCGCAACCGTTCGCGGCGGATGGTATCTAAATACTCTAAAGGAGTAGTATTTTCCTGTGTGGATTGTCAACGTCGCGCTAAAACGTCCGTACACATTCATTGTATTAGCGCTGCTGATTTTGTTGATCAGTCCGCTGGTGATTCTGCGCACGCCGACCGACATTTTTCCCAACATAAATATTCCGGTGGTTAGCATTTTGTTCAACTACTCCGGACTGGGCGCGGAGGAGATGGAGCAGCGCATTACTTCTGTTTATGAGCGAATTCTGACGACTACGGTGAACGACATTGAGCATATCGAGTCGCAGTCGCTGAACGGAATTGGCGTGGTGAAGGTTTTTTTCCAACCGGGGGTGCAGGTTTCGGCGGCGGTGGCGCAGTTGACGGCGTCATCGCAGCCGGCCATCCGGCAGATGCCTCCGGGGATCACGCCTCCACTGGTGATCAGCTATAGCGCGTCGAGCGTGCCGATTCTGCAATTGGCTCTTTCGGGGCAAGGATTGTCGGAACAGCAGTTGAATGATTTCGGAACGAATTTCATCCGGCAATCGCTGGCGACGGTGCCGGGGGCGGCGGTGCCGTGGCCTTACGGGGGCAAGCAGAGGCAGATCATGATCGATCTGAAACCGGCGGAGATGCAGGCGCAGGGACTTTCTCCAAGCGACATCGTGAATGCGGTGAGCACACAGAACCTGATTCTTCCGGCGGGCACGTCGAAGATCGGGTTGTTCGAATACGACGTGGATTTGAACGCGAGTCCGAGGACTGTGGAGGAGCTGAACAACCTGCCGGTGAAGGCGACGAACGGGAACACGATTTACATTCGCGACATCGGGCATGTGCGCGACGGATTTTCTCCGCAGACCAACGTGGTGCGGCGCGACGGGATGCGCGGGTCGCTGCTGACGGTGCAGAAAGTGGGCGCGACATCGACGCTGGATATCGTGCAGAGGGTGAAGGACGCTCTGCCGGCGATCCGAGCGGCGCTTCCTCCGGAGCTGCGGATAGAGCCGATTGCCGACCAATCTTTATTCGTACGCGCGGCGGTCAACGGAGTGATTCGCGAAGCGGTGATCGCAGCGTGCCTCACGGCCATGATGATCCTGCTGTTTCTGGGGAGCTGGCGCAGCACGTTGATTATCGCGATTTCCATTCCGCTGTCGATTCTGACGTCGATTGTCTGCCTGAGCGCGCTGGGGGAAACGATCAATATCATGACGCTGGGCGGGCTCGCGCTCGCGGTGGGCATCCTGGTGGACGATGCGACGGTGACCATCGAAAATATCGAGCGCAATTTTGAAGAGGGCAAGGACCTGATCGACGGTATCCGCGACGGCGCGGCGCAGATCGCGGTACCGGCGCTGGTATCGACCTTGTGCATCTGCATCGTGTTCATCCCGATGTTTTTTTTGACCGGCGTCGCGCGCTATCTGTTCATTCCTCTGGCGGAAGCTGTGGTGTTCGCGATGCTCGCGTCTTATGTATTGTCCAGAACGCTGGTGCCTACGCTTGCGATGTATTTATTGAGGGCGCACGGCAGTAAAGGGAAACCGTCGGCGTGGAATATCGGGGCGCGATTTCAATTGTGGTTCGAGAGGTCCTTCAACAACACACGCGACGCCTATCATCGGTTGTTGACCGGCCTGGTGGGGATTCCATGGCTGTTCCTGCCGCTATTTCTTCTTTCGTGCGCGGCGGTGTTCGCGCTGTTCCCATGGCTGGGACAGGATTTCTTTCCAACGACCGACGCGGGGCAGATCAAATTGCATATACGCACGAAGACCGCGATGCGTATCGAGGAAACCGCGAACGTCTGCGATCAGATCGAGGCGGCGATCCGGCGCACGATCCCGCAGGCGGAGGTTTCGAGCATTATCGACAACATCGGGCTGCCGTACTCGAGCATCAATTTGTCGTACAGCACTTCGGCTCCCATCGGTACGATGGATGCGGATGTACTGGTGTCCTTGAATGAGGATCATCATCCGACGGCGGATTATGTTCGCCAGATGCGCAAGGTCTTGCCGGAGGAATTTCCGGGAGTGATGTTCGAATTTCTGCCGGCGGATATTATCAGCCAGATTTTGAATTTCGGGCTGCCGGCGCCAATCGATGTGCAGGTGATCGGGCTCGATATCGACGCCAATCACGTGTACGCGGTGAAGCTCCTGGACCAGCTCAGGGACGTGCCGGGGCTGGTGGATTTGCATATTCACCAGTTGTTCGATCAGCCGAAGCTGCATATCAACGTCGACCGGACCAAGGCGGCGGAGAGTGGGTTTACCGAGAAGGACGTCGCCAACAGCATGGTGGTGGCGCTGAGCGGGAGTTTTCAAACCACGCCGTCGTTCTGGCTGAACTGGAAGAACGGCGTGAATTACAGCCTGATTGCGCAGGCTCCGCAGTATTCGATTCGCTCGATTGGGGATATCGAAAATATTCCGATCACCGGGTCGACGTGGGCGCAGCCGGAGATTCTAGGCGACGTGGCGTCGACGGTCAGGGGCGCGGGGATGGCGGTGGTGTCGCACTACAACATTCAGCGCACCATTGATCTGTTCGGCGCGGTGCAGGATCGCGATTTAGGCAGCGTGGCGGCGGACATCAACCGGATTATCGACCGAAGCCGGAAGACGCTGCCGCGCGGGGCGCAGGTGGCGTTACGCGGACAGATCGAGACGATGCGCTCTTCGTTCAACGGCCTGGCGGGCGGATTGGTCCTGGCCATCATATTGGTTTATCTGCTCATCGTGGTCAATTTTCAGAGCTGGCTGGACCCGTTCATCATCATCACGGCGCTGCCGGCGGCGATGGCGGGGATTGTGCTGGCTCTGTTTTTCACTCACACGACGATCAGCGTTCCGGCGCTGATGGGGGCGATCATGTGCGTCGGGGTGGCGACGGCGAACAGCATTCTGGTGGTGAATTTCGCGAAAGAGCGCCTAGCGGAGGAGGGCGACGCGAGGAAGGCCGCGCTGGACGCGGGGTACACGCGTTTTCGTCCCGTGATCATGACCGCGCTGGCAATGATTATCGGCATGGTGCCGATGGCGTTGGGGGCGGGCGAAGGCGGCGAGCAGAACGCTCCTCTAGGGCGCGCGGTGATCGGAGGATTATCGCTCGCGACGGTGGCGACGCTGTTTTTCGTGCCCGCGGTATTCAGCGTGCTGCACGGACGGCGAAAGAAAAACGCATGAGTGAGAATAAGAAGGTGCTGGGAAGGGTCGTCAAGATCATCGCGGTAGTGGCGGTGTTGTCGCTGCTGGTGTTCGGAGTGTTGCGCGGCATCAACACGCGGATCAAGGCGGCGGCGAACGTGAAGCAGGAGACGGTCGACATGTCGGTGCCGACGGTTTCGGTAGTGCATCCGAGACGGGGAGCGATGACCGATGAAATCGTGCTGCCGGGGAATATCCAGGCGTTCATCATTTCACCAATCTATGCCCGCATCAGCGGCTATTTGAAAAAGTGGTATGTCGATATCGGCGGCCGCGTGAAAGAGGGGCAGCTGCTGGCCGAGATCGAGGCGCCGGAGGTGGATAAGCAGCTCGATCAGGCGCGCGCGGACCTGGCGACGGCCGAGGCAAATTTGAGCCTTTCGCAAACGACGATGGCCCGTTGGCAGGATCTGCTCAAACGAGACGCGGTGGCAAAGCAGGAAACCGAAGATAAAATCGGCGATTACCAGGCGAAAAAGGCGATGGTGGAATCCGGCCGCGCCAATGTGAAGCGCCTGGAAGACCTGGTTTCGTTCGAAAAAGTCTATGCTCCTTTCGCGGGAGTGATTACTGCGCGCAATACCGACATTGGTGCGCTGATTAATGCGGGAAACGGCGGATCGGCGCAGCAACTATTCACACTGGCGGCGACGAGCACGGTGCGCGTGTTCGTGAACGTGCCGCAGATACATTCCAGATCGGCGCAGGCGGGCGTGGGTGCGCAGTTGACGCTGGCGGAGTATCCGGGGCGGCGGTTTTACGGAAAGATCGCGCGCAACGCGGATGCGCTGGACCCTTCGATGAGGACTCTGTTGACCGAAGTGGATGTGGAAAACGGGGGCGGCGAGTTGTTGCCCGGCGCGTTCGCTCAGGTCCATTTAACGCTGGCTTCAAAAGCTGTATCGCTGCTGCTGCCGGTGAATTCGCTGCTGTTTCGAGCGGAGGGGATGCAGGCGGGGGTGGTGCGCGAGGGCGGGAAAGTACAGTTGATTCCGATCGCGATCGGCAAGGATTACGGGACCGAGGTGGAAGTGGTTTCCGGACTGTCGGAGAGCGACCTGGTGATTGTGAATCCGCCGGATTCGCTGGCGACGGGCTCGACGGTTCGCGTCGCGGGCGGCAAGCCGCAACATTTATGAACTTACAGCTGGACGGAAAAAGGGCGCTGGTGACGGGGTCGACCGCGGGCATCGGATTTGCGATTGCCGACGCGCTGGCGGCCGAAGGCGCGGTGGTGATCGTAAATGGGCGGACCCAGAAACGCGTAGATGAGGCGCTAGCGAAGCTGAAGGGAAATGCCCAAGGGATCGCGGCGGATCTGGGGACCGCGGAGGGTGCGGCGGAAGTGGCGAAGCGATATCCGGAGGTGGATATTCTGATCAACAATCTGGGGATCTTTGAACCGAAGCCGTTCGAACAGATTTCCGATGACGACTGGCGTCGATTTTTCGAGGTGAATGTGTTGAGCGGCGTGCGCATGAGCCGCCAGTATCTGCCGGGGATGAAGCAGCGCGACTGGGGGCGGATCATCTTTATCTCCAGCGAATCGGCGGTGCAGATTCCGGCGGAGATGATCCATTACGGCATGACCAAGACGGCGCAGATCGCGGTGGCGCGGGGTTTGGCGGAGACGACGAAGGGCACAAATGTGACGGTGAATTCGGTGCTGCCGGGGCCGACGGCTTCGGAAGGCGTGGGCGATTTTGTGAAGAGCATGGCGGCGACGAGGAAGACCGATGCGGCGGCGGTAGAGAAGGAATTTTTTAATAGCGTGCGGCCTTCGTCGCTGCTGCGGCGGTTCGCGCGGACGGAGGAGGTGGCGGCGATGGTGGCGTACGTGGCGAGTCCTTTGTCGTCGGCGACCAATGGGGCGGCGCTGAGGGTGGATGGAGGAGTCGTGCAGGCGATTTTGTGAAAGACATCGGGCTTTCCGCTGAGTGGCCGGTGCGAAAAGTGGGTACAGCCCACTCTGTCCACGGCGGCGCATGAAGTATGAGAGTCAGGGCGCTAGACTTGCCACACAATTTTGCCGTTGACTATGGTGGCGATGGGGCCGCCGCGAAATTTCCTGCCGTCGAAGGGGGAATTTCTGCTTTTCGAGAAGGATTTATTTACGTCGTAGGTCCATTCGCGATCCAGGGAAAAAATCGTTACGTCCGCGGGGGCGCCGGCGGCTAGGGTTCCCCTTGGGATGTTCAGGATTCGCGCGGGGCCGGTCGTTAACAGCTCTACCAGGCGCATTAAACCGATTTTATGGGGATGAAGAAGGTGTTCGAAGGACACGCCGAGGGCGGTTTCGAGGCCTAAAATACCGAAGGGGCATTTTTCGAACTCCTGCATTTTTTCGCTGCCGGGGTGAGGGGCGTGATCGGTGGCGATGGCGTCAATCGCGCCGTTGACCACGCCTTCGATCACGGCATCGAGGTCTCCATGAGAGCGCAGGGGCGGCTTCATTTTAAAGTTGCTGTCATAAGGCAGCATGTCGGAATCGGCGATGGCGAAATGGTGCGGGGTGGTTTCGGCGGTGACCGCGAGGCCTTTCGATTTCGCGAACGCGACCATGGCCACAGAATGTTTCGACGAAATATGCGCGACGTGATAGCGCGCGCCGGTGACTTCGGCGAGCAGAATATCGCGCGCGACCATCACATCTTCAGAGCAGCCGGGGATGCCGCGCAAGCCGAGGCGGACGGATTCGAAGCCCTCGTGCATGTCGCCGCCGGCGCTGAGATGGAGGTCCTCGCAATGATCGATGACGGGGATGGAGAAGCTGCGCGCGAACTCCATGGCGCGGCGCATCACTCGCGCGTTCATGACGGGACGGCCGTCGTCCGAAATCGCGACGACGCCGGCGTTGACCATGGATCCGATGGCGGCGAGTTCCTCGCCCGCGCTGCCTTTGGTGATGGCTCCGATGGGCCAGACATTGACGATCGCGTGGCGGCGCGCCTTCTCGACGATGTAGCTGGTGACCGTCGCGCTGTCGTTCACGGGCGCGGTGTTGGGCATTGGGGCGATGGACGTGAATCCTCCGGCGGCGGCTGCGCGGGAACCGGATTCGATGGTTTCCGCGTGCTCGAATCCGGGCTCACGCAGATGCACGTGCATGTCGATGAAGCCTGGCGCGACGATTAAGCCCGAGGCGTCGAAGACTTCGGATCCATGATCGGGCGCGAGGTCTTTGCCGATGCCTTTTATCAGGCCTTCTTCGAGCCACACGTCGGTGATCGCGTCGTGACCAGATGCGGGGTCAATCACGCGTCCGTTCTTAATTAACAGCGCCACTCAGCACCCTTTCGAGCACGGCCATGCGCACTGCGATTCCATTTTCCACCTGGTTCAAAATCACGGAGCGCTGGGAGTCCGCGACCTCGGACGAAATTTCGCGGCCGCGGTTGATGGGTCCAGGATGCATCACGATTGCTTCGGGTTTGGCGAGCCGCAGATGCTCCAGGCGGAGGCCGTAGAATTGAAAATACTCGCTGGCGGGAAACGCCGATTCATGCTGACGTTCGAGCTGCACTCGCAGCATCATGATAACGTCGGCGTCGCGGATGGCTTCCTTCATACGCGTGGTTAAAGTTACGCCGGGGGCGATTTGCTTGAGCTCCGGAGGCAGCAGCGAGGCGGGGCCGCAGAGGATGATTTCGGCTCCGATATTTCGAGAGCAGATAGGCATTCGAACGGGCGACGCGGCTGTGCGCGATATCGCCAATGATGGCTACGCGCAGGCCTTCGAGCGATGCGCCGCGATCCAGAATCGTGCGCGCGTCGAGCAGAGCTTGCGTGGGATGTTCATGCGTCCCGTCGCCGGCGTTGACGATGGGAGTTTCCATGTGGCGCTGCAAGAAGTGGGGCGCCCCAGAGGCGGAGTGGCGCATGATAATCGCGTCCGGGCGCATGGCGGCGAGGGTATTCAGAGTGTCGACCAGGGACTCGCCTTTGGAGACGCTGGAGGCCTGGGCGGTGATCGATACGGAGTCCGCGCCGAGGCACTTGGCGGCGATTTCGAAACTGGTGCGGGTGCGCGTGGAGGCTTCGAAGAACAGGTTCACCACCATGCGTCCGCGCAGCAGATCGAGCTTGCGGAAGCCTTGACCTGGCTTGGGCTGAAAATCGCGCGCGCGATCGAGGATGGACTGAATCTGTTCCCGCGTCAGATCGTCAATGCCCAGCAGACCAGCGCGCATTTACTCGGTTTTCTCCACCAGTAGCACTTTTTCGATGCTGTCGATTTCCTGAAACTTTACTTCGATAATTTCGTTGCCGGTGGTTTGCACCATGCGGCCGGTAAACTGGGCTTCAATGGGAATTTCACGGTGGCCGCGATCGATCAAGACGAGCAGGCGGACGCGCGCGGCCCGCCCCTGATCGAACAAGGCATCGAGGGCGGCGCGAATGGTGCGGCCGGTGTAGAGCACGTCGTCCATCAGAATGATGTCCTTGCCGGTCACATCGAAGGGAATGTCAGTCGAGTTGAGGACGGGCTGATGGGAGACGGTGGACAGATCGTCGCGATAGAGATTGATATCGAGGATGCCGACGGGGACTTTACGATGTTCCAAAGACTCGATGTTTTTCGCCAGTCTCTGCGCGAGAGGGACTCCTCGGCGGCGGATTCCGATGAAGGCCAGCTTATCCAGATCGGAGGTTCGTTCCAGGATTTCATGCGCCAGGCGGACCAGGGTGCGGTCGATTTCAGAGGCGCTCATGAGTTGTGATTTTTCGCGTGTGGCGGGCATGGCGGGTAAACGTTTTGAGGGTAACACAGTCAGTATTTTTTCAGCCTGCCGCGCACCGTTTTGGCCAGTCTTTCGATCTCATCGAGCTTCTTGAGCGTCTTTAAGGACATGACGTAGCGATCGTCCTTTTCGAGATCCTCACTGACTTCTTCGGCCAATTTTGCCATGGCGGCGGCGTCTTCGAGATTTTTCTTGTGCTCCATTTTGAGGATTTCTTCGTGCTGCGATTTTCCGTTGGGAAACTGCACGTCGGGCGCGGCCGGCACTAGCGGCGGCTGCTGTCCAGACAGTGCGAGAGCGAAGAACAAAACCAGGAAATTGCGTGGCATCACCTACAATGATACAGACGCCGATGCGAGCAGAGGCCATCGCGATTTTATCGTTGCTCCTGGCGGCAGCGCCCCTGTCCGGGGCCGAAATCGAGCTGCGATTCAACACGCTGGACCGGATCATCGCGGAGCAGGTGTTTACGCAGGACGGCCGGAAATACGTGCGCGGAACACCCGCTACGAAATGCCAGTTCGCGTATCTGGAAGCGCCACGGATCGGCGTCGAGAACGGGTTACTGCGGGTCAGCGCGCGCTTCAGCGGACGCACCGCCTTCGACGTTTTCGGAGGCTGCATCGGGTTGGGGGATTCCTTCGACCTGACGATTGCCGCGGCGCCGGTGGTGCGCAATGGAGCGATCGGGTTCAAGGACGTGAAGGTTTTGACGACGAAGGATTCGTACTACATCCGACGGGTCCGCGAGGCGCTGAGAGAGGCGTTCGCGAGGGATGTGAAGATCGATGTGAAGGAGCAGGCGCGAAAAATTCTTGAGCAGGCGAGGGACGGCGCGGCGTACAAGGCGGAGATGGCATCGTTCACTTTACAGGAGGTTCGCGTGACCGAGGACGCGCTGGTGCTGGTGATCGACTTTCGCCTCGTCGTAAAGTGAAAGATTACATGGATCCCGTCAATATCGGCATCATCGGACTTGGCAACGTAGGCGAAGGCACGTTGACCATCCTCACGGAAAACGCGGCGCATATCGAGGCGAAGCTGGGTTTTCCGCTACGCGTCGCCGCTCTGTGCAGTCGAGGCATCGCGAAGAAGCGCATCGATCTGCCGGTTTTTCGAACGGCCGACTGGCGGGAGGTGGTAAATCGTCCGGATGTGGACGTGGTCGTCGAGCTGATCGGGGGCACCGGCGCGGCGCGGGAGATTATCGAAGCCGCGATCGCGAACAGAAAGTCTGTGGTGACCGCGAACAAGGAACTGATGGCACTGGCGGGCGCTGAGCTATGGGATCGGGCGATCGCCGCGCGCATCAACCTGGCGATGGAAGCGAGCGTGGCGGGAGGCATCCCGATTCACGCGGTGCTGCGCGAAGGAATTTCGGGCGACCGCATCAGTACGCTGTACGGGATTTTGAACGGTACCTGCAATTTCATCCTTACCGAGATTGAGACGCGTGGCGCGTCGTTCGACGAAGTTCTGGCGGAGGCGCAGCGCGCCGGTTATGCGGAGGCCGATCCATCGGCGGACGTCGACGGATTCGACGCACGATCGAAGCTGGCGATCTTAACCGCGCTGGCGTTCGGCGAGAGAATTATTCCCGCGGATATTTATACCGAAGGGATCCGGCGCATCACGCCTGTCGATTTCGAATATTCGCATCAGCTGCACCATACGATCCGGCTGATCGCGGCGGCGCGGCAGGCGCCTGAGGGTCTGATTCTATCGGTGCGTCCGTCGCTGATTCCGCAGTCGACGATTTTGGCGAGCGTGCGCGGCGCTTATAACGCGGTTTGGGTGAGCGGAAAATATGGCGCGGATACGTTTTATTACGGGCGCGGCGCGGGTCCGCATCCGACGGGGGTCGCGGTGGTCAGCGACCTGATGCGGGTGGCGCGGGAGATCCGCTGCGGGAGTCCCGAACGCGTTTCGCCATTCGCCCACGCGAGCCTGGGCGAGTACAAACCGGTTCCGATTACGCTGAGTAAGTCGGCGTATTATCTGCGATTCCGCGTGGATGACCGGCCGGGAATTATTGCTCAACTGGCTACGGCGCTGGCGGCTGAAGGCATTTCGATCGACGCGGTTTTGCAGTTGCCCAAGGCGGATTGGCGCGATCTGCCGTTCGTAATCACAGTGGAACCGGCGACGGAGCAATCCATTCGCGCGGCGATTCAGCGTATGTTGGAATTGAATTTCCTGATCGAGCCGCCTCTGGCGATGCCGATGGAGCTGCCTCTATGAAACTTTTTGCCGTTCTGATTCTGACATTCGGTGCGTGGGCGCAGGTGGCCGACGACGCCAACAAGGGCTACAAGACGAAGGAAGGGCGCGATAAGGTCGCCGCGACCTTGGACGATCCGCATCGCGACGGAAGGCAAAAACCGGCGGAGCTGGTGGCGGCCATGCATATCAAGCCGGGGATGACGGTGGCCGACATCGGCACGGGTACCGGATACATGCTGCCGTTTCTGAGCCGCGCCGTGGGGCCCTCGGGTAAAGTTTACGGCGAAGATATTCAATCCGATTTTCTGGATCGGGCGAGGGCGAAGGATGTGCCGAATACGGAGTTGATTCTCGGCACGACGACCGATCCTAAGCTGCCGCGGAATTCTATCGACGTGGCGCTGGTGCTGGACGTTTATCATCACTTCGACTATCCCGACAAGATGCTGGCGGCAATTCGAAGCGCCCTCAAACCGGGGGCGCATCTGGTGATCGTCGATTTTTACAAGTCGGCGAGCCCCAGCCCGGGGCACATCCGTTTGGAGAGCGACGAAGTGACGGCGGAGATCGAGCGCAACGGGTTTCATCTGCTGGATAAGCGCGAGCATATTCCGAAGACTCAGTACATGTTGACGTTTGAGAGGACCAAGTAGGAGTATCCGGCCTTTGCTTGTGGGGCGGCCAATTTGGCGGCAGCCGCGTTTTCAGGCGGCTTGTTGTCGAAAGCCTGCTTAAAGGCAGGCTGCCGCAAAATTGGCCGCCCCACAAGAGGCGAGCAACGGGTAACGGGGCTAAAGATCCAGCTCCAAAAAACGCGCGCCGGGCTCGGGATTATAACGATAGGCGGGGATTTCGTGAAACCCTAGAGCCGCGTACAGGCCTTGCGCGCGATCCATTTTCGGCATCGTATCGAGCCGCATAGCGCGGTAGCCGATCGAGCGCGCCTCGGAAATAATCGCCTCGACGAGATGGCGGCCGAGTCCCGATCCCCGATGATCGGGGCGCACGTAGAGCCGCTTCATTTCACAAATCCGGTCATCGATAGGGCGCAGTGCCACGCACCCGGCGCTCTCCGCGATCAAGAGCCGTCCGGAGGGCGGAGAATATTCGCCGGGCAATGCGGCCAGCTCCTGCTCGAAATTCTGAAAACATAGATCCACCTGGAGCCAGGCCGCGTATTCGCGCAGCATGGCGCGGATATCATCGAGGTCGGTAGGGACGGCCGGGCGAATCATCGGGGCTTCTCGTAACTGACTTCAAGGCTGCGCCCGTAAACCTGCCGAAAGGTGTCAGAGACCCGGGCGGCGGCCCACTCCGCCAGATCGGGCTCGCGCGGGGAGGTGAGCTTGAGAGTGACCTCAGTGGGAGAGATATCGCAGGATGCCACTTCGACTTCCTGATCACGGCTGCGGTCCAGATTATCGGCCAGGCGAAGCACGGGAATCAGCAGCAGCAACGCCCGCTTATCGTCCGGCGCGAGGATCTGATATTCGGGATGCGCCACGGAGGGCATGGCTTTGCGATGGTAGCGGCACAAGGTCGCGATGAAGATGCGCTCGCGATTGGTGAAGCCGCTGAAATCGACATTGGAAACGATGTAGTAGGCGTGTTTATGATGCCCGGAATCGTTGATGTGATGGCCGGTATCGCAAAAATAACCGGCGGCCTCGAGCAGCCGGCTATAGGCCAGCGGCAACTGGTGCAGAGGCTCCAATCGGGAAAACAAAGTCTGCGAAAATCCGGCCACTTTGCGGGCGTGCGGCAGGACCACGCCGAAACGCGAAGCGACGCGCTCCACCTCCTTACGCTGTTCCCTTCCGAGTCGCGCGAGCTCGCCGCCGACGCCGCGCGCGGCCATGTCCGCCAGGATTCCATCGCGCACGCCGGCGGAGCAATAGTAAACGGAGCTGGCGTGAAAACGTTCCAGGATGCGGAGCAGAGTACCGGCGCCGGCGACGATAATTTCGGCGCGCCGGGGTCCGATGCCGGCGATTTTCCGCCGGCCGGCGAGGTCCGATTCAGAGAGTTTGCGAAAAAGTTTGCGGATCTGCGCGGTCGAGGCGCGCAAGCGGTCGGCCTGATCGCGGCGGCTGCGCGCCACGCGATTCACCGCGCACACTACGGCGGCCGCGGTGGCGGAAGTGACGATCACGCGGTCCCATTTGGTGCCCATTTTTTCCACCGCGGCGGCCAGTTTTTGATCCACGAACTCCGCCATTTGATTCAATTCACGGGGCGAAGGCGGATCGGCGCGCAGGAAAATCTGTTGCAGGCGGACGGCGCCCAAGGGCTTTGAAATCGCATCCACCATGCGGTCGTCCTGGCCGGCGATGATCTCGGCGCTGCCTCCGCCGATATCGATAATGAGGACGCGCTTGCCGGCTTGCGGCCAGCGGCTCTCGACGCCTCGATGAATCAGGCGGGCTTCTTCGCGGCCGGAAACAATTTCGACCGTGGTCCCCAGCGCGGCCGATGCGCGGGCCAGGAATTCCAACTGATTGGAGGCATCGCGCACAGCGCTGGTGGCGACCGCGCGAACGCCGGCAATATCAAGCTTCTTGTACGCCTCCGCCATGCGCGCCAGCACGCGCTCCACTTCCTCCATGGCCTGGGCGCTGATGCGGCCGTCGCGAAAAACGCTTTCTCCGAGGCGCGTCACCACGCGTTCCGAGAGCAGAACGCGAGGCTGCTCGCCCGGAGGAACCTCGGCCGCAATCATGCGTGTGGAGTTGCTTCCAATATCGACTGCGGCGTAGCGAAGCATCGTGGGACTAATCGCCCAGGATAACAGCCGCGAGCGGCACCGATCCGCCGCGCGCGGCAGACGATTTTGCGCTAATGTGTGTAGATCACGATGCGTTTCGTCAAAGGAGCTGTTCTGGGCCGGCTGGAATCCCGCGTGATGGATATAGTGTGGTCGCGCGGCGAAAGCAACGTCAGAGAGGTAGCCGAAAAGCTGGACCGGCCTCTGGCCTATACCACGGTGATGACCACGCTCGATCGACTCTACAAGAAGGGCTTGCTCGAACGGCGCAAATCGGAGCGCGCATTTCTCTATGCGCCGCGATTGTCGCGGGCGGATTGGGAGCGGGAGCGCGCGGGCGAGATGATGGCCGGATTTCTGGCCGGTCCTGCGGCCTCGGGTCAATTGCTGATCTCGTGTTTCCTGGACAAAGTGGGGCGGGACACGGCATTGCTGGATGAACTGGAGCGGAAGATTAAGATCAAGCGCAAGGAACTGGACAGGAGGAAGGCGTGAGTTATCTCGTCCGCTTGCTGGTGCTTTCGAGCGCGACTTTTTTCATCGGGCACCTGGTGGTTTTAGCCGTAATTTTGGTGATCGCGCCGGTGGCGATGCGTCGCGCGCGGACCATGCGACCACAACGGGCCGCAAGATTTCTTTTGACGCTGAGGCTGCTGCCCTGCGCCTTACCGGCAATCGCAGTAATCGCGTTGTGCGTGCCGAGCTATCTTCGCTTCGAGCCTGGAGTGGCCGAGGAGCAAGCGGGTTTGCTATGCGCCTCCGCGGCTTTTCTGGGCGCGATCCTTTTGGCGGTGGCCATTACGAGAACCGCCGGGGCGCTGATTCGCACGGCGCTTTTCGTTCATCGGGCAGCGGGTTTTGAAGTGCGGCTCGACGGCGGGACGGTGTGGGTCGTGAAGCACCACACGGGTCTGGCGCTGGCGGGCATTCTGACTCCGCGGCTCCTGGTTTCGGAGGACGCGATGAAGTTCCTTTCGCGCGAGCAGTTGACGGCGGCATTGCGCCACGAACGCGCGCACCAGGCATCGAGGGACAATTTCAAGCGTCTTTTGCTGCTGCTGGCGCCTTCCTTAATTCCGGGACTCGGAGCGCTCGAAAACGCGTGGGTAAAATGCGCCGAGTGGGCGGCCGACGATCAGGCAGCAGAAGGGGATGCTCGCCGATCCTTGGATTTAGCGGCTGCACTGGTAAAGATTGCCCGGCTGCCAGCGGGCGTGCCGTTGCCTCCTTTAATGGCGTCGCTGGTCGAAGCAGACGAGGATTTTTCAGAGCGCGTCGATCGCTTGCTGGCCGCGGCTCCCCTTCAGAAAGAGGAGTCCCGCGGAGCGCGGATACTGGTGTGGAGCGCGGCCCTGGCGCTTTTCACGATTGCCCTGAATTCGATGCAGACCGTGCATCGCTTCCTGGAGCGGCTGCTCTGATGAACTACGATCTCTGGTAGTAGATATACCCTTTCTTCTAGCCTGTAAGATCATGTTCACTCTTGTCTTGGTGACGTGTGTCTTTTTGCAGACCCCCGATACGGCGACACTTCGCGGAAGGGTTCTGGATCAGACGCATGCGGCCGTTCCCCTGGTGCGTTTGACGGTAACCAGCGCGGTTGTGAAGCGCACGGCGCAGACGGATGAATCCGGCAATTTTTCCGTCGCCGGTTTGCCGATCGGCACCTACGATGTGGCCGCCGCGAAGCAGGGATTCGCGGAAATGAAGCCGGTAGAAGTCACGCTTGCGGGCGGGACGACGGCCGATGTCGAGTTGCAGCTTAACGCCGCGGGAGGACAGACGCAGGTTACGGTCACCGGTGCAGTGGGCGAGGTCCGGACCGATGGTCCGCAGCTGGGCGATCGTCTGGACGCGCGGCAGATGGAGGAGACTCCTCTGCTGAACCGGCGGATGACGTACCTGCCGCTGTTGAATGCGGCCAACCGGCAGGCGATCAATCAGGGCGATGTTTTCATGAACGAAGACATGTTCACGACGAATGGCGCGGGCCGGCGGCAGACCTGGTTTGAGGTAGACGGCGCGAATAGCAACGACAGTTGGGGGCGGCAGACAATCTTCAGCAACATCCCTTTGTCGGCGATTCAGGAAATGACGATTCTGAACAACGGCTTTTCGGCCGAATACGGCGCCAGCACCGGCAGCGCGGTGAACATCGTCACTAAGTCCGGCGGCAATCGGTTTCATGGTGAAGCATTGGAGTTATGGAGGCCGAACGGGACGGCCGCCGCGCTCTCCGGATTTTCAGCCGCGAACGGCGCCAGCGGAAACGATATCATCAACGATTCGCTGGGGCAGAGCGCGCTGTCTCTATCGGGGCCGCTCGGATCGAAGACGCACTTCTTCGTTGCGGGCGAGAATAGCCGCGAGACGAAAGGGTCGCCAATAATTTCGCCTCTCGATCCGACGGTTTTTGAGGGCGCATACCACGGCTGGCTGGCTTTCCTGCGGCTGGATCATCAAATCAACGCGAAGAATAGCGTATCTTACCGGTTTGACGCGGATATGTTTACCGATACGAATCCTAACGGAATTGTTGGCGGCAACAGTCTGCCGAACGTCGATCGCATTTTCCATCGACGTACTTATGAGAACGAAATCGCGGAAACGGCGATCCTCAGTCCGACGCTTCTGAACAGCGTTCGATTGCAGTTCCAACTGGCGTCGCCGATTACGGAATTCGACCCGGTGATTTATGGGACGGAGTTTTCAGTTCCCATTTCGACGGGAGGAACGTTCACGAGCGGCACATCGCAATCGGCTCTGCTAATGAACCGCCAATACGAGATCAGCGACACATTATCGGCGGTGTGGGGCCACCATCAGGTGAAGTTCGGCGGCTCCGGTATTCTGGCGCATACAGGAGGCGACAGCAAGGAGTTCGGAGGTCCGATTTACGACGGAGAATTTATTTACAACACTTGTACGCAGACGGTTTTCGTGTGCGAGAGCCAGGCGTATCTGGGCAATATCGCCAATGTGAAGAGCTATACGCAGAGCTACGGCAACGCGAGTTATACGGTGAACGATTGGCTGTGGGCGATCTTCGTTCAGGACGATTGGAGGATCCGGCCGAATCTGACCGTGAACCTCGGCTTGCGGTATGAAAGGCAGACGTTCACTAATTCGAACAAGGATTTCGCGCCGCGCGCGGGGTTTGCTTACAACTGGAAAAACACGGTGATTCGCGGAAGCTTCGGTATTTATTATTCGCAGATTGTCGATAATTCGGAGGCGAATTACGCGCTGACGGGCCCGAGCGGAGTCTTCAATTACGTCGCGACGCCCGGGCAGATCGGTTTTCCGTCCAGCATTGCTGCGGCGCCTTTGCCGGCGTTCCCTGCCGGCGCGCAGGCGCCTTTGCGGAGCCTCTATATTCGTCCGGGTGAGAATCTGTTTCCTGCCGGGGCGCTGATCGGATATCAGAAAGGTTTGTACAATCCGTATTCAGAGCAGTGGACCTTCGGCATCGAGCGGCAGATTGCGCCCAAATGGGTGCTGAGCGTGGATTACCTGGGCTCGCACACGCTGAAGATCAATCGGCCTCTGGACGTCGATCCGCCGACGCCGTTCATCCGCACCGCGCCGAATCAGATTCGCACCGCGCAGGCCGCGAATTGCACGCGTCCTTATTGGATTCAGTGGTACGCGCAGAATGGTCTTGCTTGCAACCCTGTTACGGCGACGAATCCACAGCCTCCTTATTCGGTGATCCAGAGCGACGTGAACGATGGATATGTTTTCTACGACGCTCTGGACGTGAACCTGACGCATCGGTTTGGGAACCGCTTAGCGATGCTGGGGAGTTACACCTGGTCGCATACCATCGATAATGTCGATCCCGATTTGCCGAGTCAGAATCCGAACGATCCGAATTTCACAGGCGGCGCGGAAAAGGGCAACGCGATCTTCGATCAGAGACATCGGTTCGTATTAAGCGGCGTATACATACTGCCGTTCAAGATCAACTTCGGAGGCGTGATGACGCTGGCAACCGGACTTCCTTACAACTGGGTGACGGGGACCGTTAACAGCGGCGACACCGGCGCGACTACCGATCGTCCGGTGGTCAACGGCGTGGTGGTTGGACGGAATATCGGACGAGGGAAGCCGATTTACGATCTGGCTCCGTTCCTCGAGAGGCCCTTCAAAATCGGTGAGCGCGTCGTGCTCAATTTGCGGGCGGAAGCGTTTAATGTCTTGAATCATCCGAATGTGGTCGGATTTAGCGGGACTTATGGAAATGGGTCGACTCCGGGGGCCGGTTTTGGAGCGCCATTAGTGGGCATTACGAATCAGTTGCCGGCGCGGTCGTTGCAATTTTCGGTTAAAGTGGCGTTCTAATAGGGCAGCCCAATCACGCCTCGTGAATCTCGAAACTTGTGACAATCTCCACGGTTGGCCGCAGCGTGGCCGCCACCCCGCAATATTTCTCGTCCGATAACTGGATCGCGTGGGCGACCGATTTGTCGCTCAAGCCCCGTCCGTACAGAATATGACGGACCTCCATGCGCCGAAAACTTCGCGGATGTTCCTCCCTGCGCTCGCCGTGCACTTCGACGCGATACTCGGTAACCTGTTCGCGTTTCTTGCGCAGGATGTCGATAACGTCCGCTCCCGTGCAACCTCCCAGGGCGACCAGGAGAAGTTCCGCCGGACTTGGGGCGCTGGACCGTTCTCCTCTGATGTCCAGCGTGAGCGCGTGTCCACTGGGTGGGACCGCGACGAAGAAATCGTCGCCCGCAAAACGGACGGTGGCCTTGGTATCTTTCATTCCTCCATGGTACTTGCACGGACTCGTTCTACACTGTTAGTTCATGGCCGAAATGCTTTCCTTATCGGATATTCAAACAGCGAGAAGGCGCATCGCTCCCTGCATCCGCAGGACCCCTCTGACCACCAGCGTCACCTTGAGCGAGCGGCTCAAATCGAACATCTACGTGAAGCTGGAACTATTCCAGAAGACCGGGTCCTTCAAAGTTCGCGGCGCTTTCAACAAAACGCTGAGCCTGAAACCGGAGGAGCGCGGACGCGGGATCGTGGCGGTGAGCGGAGGGAATCACGCGCAAGCCGTCGCCTATGTGGCGCGGTCGCTGGGATTGCGGGCGTTAGTACTGATGCCAGAAACGACGCCGCGCAATTACGTGGAAGCCACGCGCGGCTACGGCGCAGAAGTGAAGTTCGCCGCCACGGCCGCCGCGGCCTTCTCCGAAGTCGCGGCGTTTCAGGACGAAGGATGGGCTTACGTTCATCCTTTTGACGATCCTCTGGTGATGGCCGGACAGGGGACCGTCGGCCTCGAAATTTTAGAGGACGTCCCCCAGGTCACCGACGTCGTCATCAGCGTGGGCGGAGGAGGATTCGCGGCGGGCGTGGCGACCGCGATCAAATCGTTGAAGCCCGGTGTGCGCATCTGGGGCGTCGAAACGGAGGGCGCGGATTGCATGTCGCAGTCCTTGGCCGAGGGCCGCATTGTGACCTTGGATGCGATCACGTCCATCGCGCGAACGTTAGGCGCACCGGCTCCGAGTGAAGCTACGTTCGCGATGGCGCGGGAATTGTTCGAGAGCGTCACGGTGGTCTCCGATGCCGAGGCGATGGATTCGCTGCGCTTCATTCTCGAACGGTTGAAGGTGATGACCGAGCCGGCGGCGGCCTGCACACTCGCCGCGGCCGACCGTCTGCACATGAAATTCACCTCCGAACAGCACGTGGTGCTGGTTTTCTGCGGCGGCAATATGTCGGTGGAGGATCTGGTGCGGCTGGATGCGTTAACGCTTGCCAAGCCCGAGTAGCAGGCAGCCCACGACAATCAAGCCCAATCCGGCGTACTTCGCGCGCGTCATGGATTCTCCGAAGAAAACCTTGGACCAGATCGCGGTCCAAACATATCCGAGTGACACCAGCGGAAACAGCACGCTGATTTCTCCGCGCGAGATTCCCTTCACGTAAAACGCCGTCGAGAGCAAATAGAGCCCCAGCCCCACGGCCAGCTTCCAGTTCGTCAACAGCCCATGCACGGTGAATTTAAGGTGGTTCGCGCCGGCCTTTAAACCCACCGCTCCCAGACTGCCGATGATCGCTCCGACGGAAACCCAGATCATGGAAGAAATCGGGGTATTCACCGGTGGGCTCCCTTACCGAGGATCGCCACGCCGGCCATGATCACGCAGATTCCAGCAAGTTTCGCCGGGTTCATTGCCTCGTTAAACAGCAGCACCGCCACAATGGCTACCCACACGTAATTGAGCGAAATGAGCGGATATAAAACCGATAACTCGCCATGCTGCAGCGCCACGATCATCAGCACGGAGCCCATTCCGTATAGCGCGAGGCCGGCGATCAGGGGCACATTCGTGATCAGAGCCAGAGGCGTAGGATGCTCGCCCAGTTGAATGGTCGCGAATTTCCACAGCACCTGTGCAGTCGCGGCCAGGAAGGTGAACAGGAGAATCAGAATGACGGAGCGCCTTTTCTGCTCTGGAGTGGACGGCTGTTCTACAGGTGGAATCAAGCTATCAGAATACCTTTACTCGCCGCTCTGCTGCAGCAATTTCGCCACCAGCGCGGTCCATCCGGTCTGATGATTCGCGCCAATCCCGGCTCCGTTGTCGCCATGAAAATACTCGTAGAACAGGATGTGATCTTTGAAATGCGGATCGGTTTGAAATTTCTCGGCGCCGCCGAATACCGGGCGCCGGCCGTCCCGGTCGCGCAGGAACAGGTGCGAGAGACGCCTGGAAAGCTGTTGGGCGACGTCGCTCAAATTCAGGCGGTTGCCGGAGCCGGTGGGAAATTCGACCTTCAGATCGTCGCCGAAGTAATAATGGAATCGCTGCAAGCTTTCGATTAACAGAAAATTCAGGGGAAACCACACCGGCCCGCGCCAGTTGGAATTTCCACCGAACAAACCCGTGCGCGATTCGGCCGGCTCATAATCCACGCGATATTGATGTCCGTCGACATTCAACATATAAGGATTGGCTTCGTGGAATTTGGACAAGGAGCGGAGGCCGTAGGGCGAGAGAAACTCCGCCTCGGAGAGCATCCGTTCGACGATGCGAATCAGGCGCGGCTGCGTCACTACGCTGAGCAGGCGCCTCTCATCGACTCCCTGCCGGGAAAGCGATGCCAGATTTCCGCACAGATCCGGCCGGTGAGTGGTGAACCAGTCCATGCGCCGCTTGAACCCCGGCAGCTTGTCGATCATCTCCTGCTCCATCGTATCGACCGCGAAAAGAGGGATCAGGCCGACCATGGACCGCACTCGCATGCGCATCATGGTTCCGTCCGGCAGATGCAGGGAATCGTAGTAAAACCCATCCGTCTCGTCCCACAACCCGCCGTCACCCATGGCATTCATCGCGTGCGCGATGTACAGAAAATGCTCAAAAAATTTGCTGGCGACGTCTTCATAAAGAGGATCGACGCGAGTCGCGAGTTCGATCGCGATCTTCATCATGTTGAGGCAGTACATCGCCATCCAACTGGTGCCGTCGGATTGTTCGATATGGCCGCCGGTGGGCAACGGCGCGGACCTGTCGAACACGCCGATGTTATCCAGACCTAGAAATCCCCCCTCAAAGATGTTGCTGCCTTCGGAGTCCTTTCGATTCACCCACCAGGTAAAATTCAGCAGCAGTTTATGGAAGCAGGTTTCTAGAAAAGCGTAATCCGCGCGTCCGGCCAGCTTCCGGTCGATTTGAAAAACCCGCCAGCACGCCCACGCGTGCACCGGCGGATTTACATCGCCAAAGGCCCATTCGTAGGCGGGAATCTGCCCATTGGGATGCATGTACCATTCGCGCAAGAACAGTTTTAATTGGCTCTTGGCACTATCGGGATCGACGAGCGCCATGGCGATCATGTGGAACGATAAATCCCATGCCGCATACCACGGATATTCCCAGTTATCCGGCATCGAAAGGACGTCTTCGTTGAACAAATGGATCCACTGCGAGTCGCGTCCCTTCAGGCGTTCGCGGGGCGGAGTGGGCTGCGTCGGGTCGCCCTTCAGCCAGTCGTTGACGACGAAGTGATAATACTGTTTGGACCAGAGCAGGCCGGCAAAGGCCTGTCTCTGAACCCGTTTCGCATCGTCCGACAGGGTCGAGGGACAAAAAGAGTAAAACTCATCGGCCTCCGCGATACGCCGTGCGAAGATCCCGTCAATATCATGAACCAGGGTGGACGGCTGGGAGCGGTCCGCGAGTCTCATCCGTATAATCTGACTCTCGCCGGGGCCCACATCGAGCTGATACCAGGCGCACGCCTTGGTTCCAGTCTCCGCCGGGTTCACTGCGTCGACGTCGTTGTGAATAAGGCGCCGGTGGAAGGCGTCTTTTACGTACGGCTGCCGGTTCTCGAGCCCCCACAACGCCATGGCATTGGTTTCGTTTTCCGTGAACAGCAGGGGCCGCGGAGTATCGAGAGTTAGTTCGTAGGACCCGATCGAGCTTTCCTCGATGGAGATGGCCCGATCGCCCGACCGCCTCATCACCGGCCGGGGCGCGTTGAAGTTCCAGGACCAGGTATTGCGGAACCAGATGGACGGCAGCAGATGGAGGCAGCTGCGCTCCGGCCCTCGATTCGTCACCGTGATCCGGATCAGGATGTCGTCGACACTGGCCTTGGCGTACTCGATCTCAATATCGAAATAACGGTCCTGGTCGAAAACGCCGGTGTCGATCAATTCATACTCAGGATCCGCGCGCGTGCGCCGGCGGTTCTCGCCATAGAGGCGGGCATAAGGAAATTCGGCCTGCGGATATTTATACAGGCACTTCATATAGGAATGCGTCGGAGTGGAATCGAGGTAATAATAAATTTCCTTGACGTCCTCGCCGTGATTCCCCTGATTGCCGGTCAGGCCGTACAAGCGCTCTTTTAGAATGGAGTCGCGGCCATTCCAGAATGCAGGCGCGAAACAGAGCCGCTGATGGTTATCGCAAATTCCGGCGATGCCGTCTTCGCCCCACCGGTAGGCCCGCAGATGGGCATGTTCGAATGGAAAATATTCCCACGCGGTGCCTTC
Organism: Bryobacterales bacterium; assembly: GCA_963698105.1. GTDB lineage: Bacteria > Acidobacteriota > Terriglobia > Bryobacterales > Bryobacteraceae > Palsa-187. Next base: position 239,035 of record CAVOPN010000007.1, on the reverse strand, counting down.
GGCGCTATAGTCCTCCCGCACGGTTCCCCACTCGCGGTCCGAAAGAAAAGGGCCCCATCGACGCCAGTGCTGCGCGCGGCGGGAAGCCTCCAGCAGGCGTGTTTTTTCAGAGTCCAAGATCTTATTATCCCCTCGTGGGCAAGGCGTTGCGATAATGCTCGATGATGGGTAGTTCGGCGAGGACTACGCTGACCACGTCGAAGCGGACCCGGTCCCATGGCGTCTCGGTCTTCCGGGTATATTCGCGCGCGATGCGCAGCAGGTGCGCTCGCTTCTGCTCGCCGATGGCACGCTCCGGAGGGCCGAAATCAGCGCTCTGGCGCGATTTTACCTCGATGAAAACCAGGTTCTCGCCTTCCCACGCGATCAGATCCGCCTCGCCGTCGCCGGACGACAACCGGTAGTTGCGCGCCACGATAATAAATCCGAGCTGGCGCAAATGACGATGCGCGAGATCCTCTCCGCGGCGTCCGAGAGCGTGGGCGGGCGTCCACTTTCTGAGTCGAGCCGCATGGCGGAGCCAATCTGAAAATTCGAATATCACTTGATCGCTCGAAGCCGCCACTCGATTACTTTCCCACGCACGACATAGCACAGGTAGTGCTCCCAGAACCGCCGGTAACGGGGAAATGTGTTTACGAGAAACTCAAACCCGAGCCACCTCCATAAAGCTAGTAGCTTCACACGGACGGAAATCTCCTCAAATCGGACCTTGGAATAATATCCATAGCCCGCATTGTCCTGGCCGAAATAGCGCAGCGAGAAGCTGTTGAGATGCCAGCGATGGGTTGGGTCGCAAAAGGAGCTGAAGTCGGTATAGTGCGGGGTGACGATGAACACTTCGCCTCCGGGGCGCACGAGGCGGTGGAACTCTTCCATCGTTTTCATGACGTCGCCTACGTGTTCGATCACGTGCACGGCTTGGAGGGCATCGAAGGACGAATCGCGAAAGGGGTAGGGGTAGCAGTCCAGGTCGCAAATCACGTCGGCGCGGGTGAAGCGGTTACGGTCGATGCCGATCGAGCCCGGAAGTTTGTTGATGCCGCAGCCGACGTCGAGAGTGCGCATGTCAGGATTGTAGTAGGCCGGGAATCCAGCGTTCGGCGAATCTTCGGGCCAAGATGACCAGGTCTGCAAAGGCTCGAGCTTCAAAAACAGAGGAGGCTCCCACTTTTTCAAAAGTCAACGTCGATGCGTACTCCTTCAGCTCATCGAAAATTGATCGCATTTGGCCAGCACCGGGCTGCACGTCATGCCGTGCCAGCGCGTTGCGAATCTCGCGGAGGACTCCGTCGGGACCGGCTCCATAAATGAAGGGGTCTGTGCCATTGAGATCACTCAAGGATTTCTGGAGCCGGTGGGCGGACGATTCGAAAACAAACCAATCGTGGCCGGAGGGCGCTGCATGCTGCCATCCGACTACTAACCCCAGCTCGAATGGCATATTGAATCGTGGTGTCGCCGGGAGGGTTCCGTCCAGAGTTACAAGGGACAGATCATGAAAGGAATATTTGCAGGCCGAAATTAACTGGAGAATCCGATCCAGCCTTCGTGCGCCGCTGGTTAACTCCAGAGTGGCGCGAGGATCCAGCCCGAAGGCGGATACGCCGGCGATATACGCGAGAAAGTGCTGTTCATAGGCGGGGTCGTAAGGAATGTTTAAGAACGCACCAAAACGTTCGGCGTCAGGCATCTCACGCGGTCTTGAGGCGCCTCTTCCGCGAGGCCTCTTGTTCGAGTTTTAGCTTCTGCTGGTGGCGGTCGTAAATGTCATCCGCTATCTTGATGAGCTCCAGCGTCCGTTTTTTCGAAACACCCATTCTCTTCGCTGTTTCCCAAACGGTCGGATATGGGGTATCGACGATGGCGGGCCTTCTCATAGCTTTACTTTATCATTTCACCGGGTGACGGCTTGCGTTCGCGGCGGATCGCTCCCTGTGATCGCGGCTCGGTAGAGCGCTCACTTCGTCATTTCGCGCAAACAGGACTCGATCGTATCTACTGCGAAATCGGCTTGGTCTTTTGTTATGACCAGGGGCGGGCAGATGCGTAACGTGTTGGGGCCTGCGCCTAGGACCAGCACTCCGCGCTCGAAGCACATTTGTTCCAGGCGGTCTCTTAGATCGGGGGCGCGCTCCTTCGTTGACTGGTCGCGGACCATTTCGATGCCGATCATCAGGCCGAGGCCGCGGACATCGCCTACTATGGGGAAACGGCTGGGGAGATCGTCGAGGCGGGACTTCATATGGGCTCCGACCTTCGCTGCGTTGTCGATCAGTTCCTGCTCCAGGAGTTCGATGGTCGCGAGGGCGGCCGCTACGCATACGGGATTTCCGCCGAAGGTCGAGGCATGGGCGCCGGGCGGCCAGTTCATTACTTCAGCGCGGGCGACCATGGCTCCTAAAGGCATCCCGCTGGCGATGCCTTTGGCGAGCGTCATGATGTCGGGGGTTACTCCGAAATGCTCCGCGGCGAACATCTTGCCAGTACGGCCCATTCCCGATTGGATCTCATCGAAAATCAGCAGGATGCCGTATTTGTCGGCAACGCGGCGGAGTTCTTCGAGGAACTTCTTGGGAGGAACAACGTAGCCGCCTTCGCCTTGGATCGGCTCCACGACGATAGCCGCAACTTCCTCGGCGGGGAGGGTGTGGCGGAATAAGGTGTCCTCGATCGCCTTTACGCATTCGACCGCGCAGGAATCCGGCGTTTTTCCGTAGGGGCAGCGATAGCAATAGGCGTAGGGGACGTGATGTGCGCCTTGCATGACGGGGAAAAATCCCTTCTTTTGGATGCTTTTCGAGCCCGTGAGCGCCAACGAACCCATGGTTCGGCCGTGAAATGCGCCGAAAAAGGCTACGAACTGGCCTTTACCGGTGTGGTAGCGGGCCAATTTGAGCGCGGCTTCTACCGCTTCGGTGCCGGAGTTGCCGAAATAGACACGGTTCGGTCCGCCAGGAACGAGCGCGGCTAGTTTTTCGGCGAGTTGCACCATGTTTTCATAGTAGAAATCAGTGCCGGACATGTGAATCAGCTTGCCGGCCTGATCGCGGATGGCTTCGACGACTTTGGGGTGGCAATGGCCCGAGGCCACTACGGCGATGCCGGCGTTGCAATCCAGAAAGCGGTTGCCGTCAACGTCTTCGATCATCGCGCCTTCGCCGCGCTTGATCACCAGGGGATAGCAGCGGGTATAAGAGGGCGATAGAACAGCGTTATCGCGATCGATGATGGCTTTTGCCTGGGGGCCGGGCAGAGCTGTAATAAGGTTCGGAACATCCGGACGGACCATAAGAGACTCCTTGTTGATTGCGATTGAGGGGTACGGCCGAGGGAGGGGGTGCTTAATCCGAGCCAAACAAGGAAGGGCGCGATGTGGAGGGCGTAGGCATAGTGCCAGTTTCCATTCTGGGCCAAGAGCAGCAACATTTCAATGGCAGATTGAATCCAACTGGGCGAAGATGCATCTTAGAATATGACAAAGCATCGCTCATATTATTGGACTATCATACGCTAACGTGCTATAGTCGAGTAGGTCGCACTTATGGACTTCAATCGCTTTACTGAAAAACTCCAAGAGGCTGTGCGTTCAGCTCAATCCATCGCTAGCAAACGCGGGCAGCAGCAACTGGACGTGGACCATCTTCTGCTGGCTTTGCTGGAACAGCCGGGCGGCTTGGCCCCCTCCATCCTATTGAAAGCAGAAGTCAATCCGGAGATTCTCCATCGACGGCTGGTGCAGGATCTGGATAAGCTCCCACGCGTTTCCGGCACGGCCACCGGCATTGATCAGATCTATGTCACGGCGCGGCTCCAGACGCTTTTGAACCACGCGGAAAACGAAGCCAAGCGGCTAAAAGACGAGTACGTTTCGGTGGAGCATATTCTCCTGGCGGCTACTGAGGAAAAATCCTTTAAAGACCTTGGGCTGACCCGGGAACGGCTCATGAAGGTTCTGCAGGAGGTCCGGGGGAGCCAGCGGGTTACGAATCAGAATCCGGAGGCGACGTACGAGGCGCTCGAAAAATATGGGCGCGATCTGACGAAGCTGGCGGCTGCGGGCAAGCTGGACCCGGTGATCGGACGGGATGACGAGATCCGGCGCGTGATCACGGTGCTCTCGCGGAGGACGAAGAATAATCCGGTGTTGATCGGGGAGCCGGGCGTCGGCAAGACGGCGATCGTCGAGGGGCTGGCCCAGAGAATTGTTCGCGGGGATGTGCCGGAGGGGTTGAAGGACAAAAAAGTCGTTTCGCTGGATATGGGGGCGCTGATTGCGGGGGCGAAGTTTCGCGGCGAGTTTGAGGAGCGGTTGAAGGCCGTTCTGAAGGAAGTGCAGTCAGCGGAGGGGGGAATCATCCTCTTTATAGACGAGCTGCACACAGTCGTCGGAGCCGGCGCTTCAGAAGGCTCGATGGACGCGGGGAATTTGTTGAAGCCGATGCTTGCGCGCGGAGAACTGCACTGCATTGGGGCGACGACCCTTGACGAGTATCGGAAATATATCGAGAAGGATGCCGCGCTCGAGAGGCGGTTCCAGACCGTGCTGGTGGATCAGCCTACGGTCGAAGACACGATTTCGATTTTGCGCGGGCTGCGGGAACGCTATGAAGTGCATCACGGCGTGAGGATCAAGGATTCGGCTCTGGTGGCGGCTGCCGTACTGAGCCAGAGGTATATCCAGGACCGGTTTTTGCCGGATAAAGCGATCGACCTGGTGGATGAGGCGGCGGCGAAGCTGCGGACGGAGATCGATTCGATGCCGGCGGAGCTCGATGAGACCTTGCGTCGGCAGATGCAGCTCGAGATCGAACGCGAGGCGCTGAAGAAGGAATCGGACGCGTCGTCGAGAGACCGGTTGAAGAAAATTGAGAAAGAGCTGGCGGAGATCAAGACTGGCTCCGCGGCTCTGAAGGCTCAGTGGACGGCGGATCAGGAAGTGCTGCGCAAGCAGCGCGACCTGCGGGCGCAGATCGACCAGGTGAAACAGGAGATCGAGCAGGCAGAGCGTGCTTACGATCTGAATAAAGCAGCGGAATTGAAGTACGGGCGGTTGACCGGCCTCGAAAAGCAGCTGGAAACGGCAAAGAACGAAACCACGCTGCTCAAAGAAGAGGTTACCGAAGAGGACATCGCGCAGGTGGTAAGCCGGTGGACGGGGATTCCTCTGTCGAAGCTGCTGGAAGGCGAGATCCAGAAGCTGCTGCATCTTTCCGAGGAGCTCCATAAGCGTGTCATCGGGCAGGATGAGGCGGTCGACGCGGTGGCGGATGCGGTGATGAGGGCTCGTGGAGGGTTGAAAGATCCGAAGCGGCCGATCGGCAGTTTTCTGTTCCTGGGTCCGACGGGCGTGGGGAAAACGGAGTTGGCGCGCGCGCTGGCGCAATATTTATTCGATGATGAGCGGGCGCTGATCCGGATCGACATGTCGGAGTATCAGGAGAAGCATTCGGTTTCTCGATTGGTCGGAGCGCCTCCGGGATATGTCGGTTACGACGAGGGAGGACAGCTGACTGAGGCAGTCCGCAGGCGTCCTTATTCGGTGGTGCTGCTCGATGAGATCGAGAAGGCGCATAGCGACGTGTTTCATGTCCTGTTGCAGGTGCTGGACGACGGGCGTTTGACGGACGGGCAGGGGCGCACGGTGGATTTCAAAAATACCATCGTGGTGATGACTTCGAATGCGCCTAAGGACGCGTTGAATCAGTTGTTCCGTCCGGAGTTCTTGAACCGAGTCGACGAGATTATCACGTTCCATAGATTGACGGAAGCGGAGCTAAAGAAAATTGTCGACATACAGCTGGTCGGGTTGCGGCATCGGTTGGCGGAGCGGCATATCGAGCTGGTTTTGACCGATGCGGCGCGGGAGAGGCTGGTGAAGGTCGGCTACGATCCGGCTTATGGGGCGAGGCCTTTGAAGCGCGCGATACAGAAGGAGATTGAGACGCCTCTGGCCCGGAAACTGGTGGCGGGTGAGATTCGGGATGGCCACAAGGTCGTTGTGGATGAACGCGATCGGGAGATGGTGATTGGGGTCGAATCGGCAGTCTCTGCCGAAGCATCTAAGTAATAAGGAATGAGGATCGGAATGGAAAATAATCTTCGCACACTGCCTTTGCTGCCGCTGAAAAATTCGGTGCTGTTTCCGGGCCTGATGATGCCTTTGTCGGTGGGCCGCGAAGCTTCGTTGGGCGCTGTGGAAAAGGCGCTCTCGACGGAGGACAAAGAAATTGTTGTGGTCGCGCAGCGCGATGCGTCGCTCGATTCACCGGGCGCGGAGGATCTGTTCACGCTGGGAACGCGGGCGGTGATTAAGAAGGTCGCGCGGCCCAATTCCGCTCAGATCGACGTGCTGGTGCTGGGCATGGAGCGCGTGGTGATCGTGAAAGTCGACTCGGCGGAGGGCTTCATGACCGCCCGCGTGCGTGCGCTGCCGATGCCCGACGATTCGAGCCGGGAGACCGAAGCGCTGACACTGGCCATCGTCGAAATGGGGTCGAAGTTCGTGGGGCTCATTCAGAATGAGCGGCATTCCGCGCAGGAACTGGCGCGGATGTTTACGACACACGAAGATCCATTGCGGCTGGCTTACATGGTCGCTTCGATCATGAATCTGGAGGGGACGCGCGAGCAGTCGTTGCTGGAGGCGCCCACCAGAGTGGAAGCTTTGCGGCTGGTCCATGGATGGTTGTCGCATGAAGTGGAGGTTTTGAATCTCCGCAACAAGATTACGGAAGATGCGCGCGGCGAGATGTCGAAGGAGCAGCGCGATTATATTCTGCGACAACAGAAGCGGGCCATCGAGAATGAGCTGGGCGAGAAGAACGAGCAGGCGGAGGCGCAGGAGCTGCGAGAGAAGCTGAACAAGGCCGATCTGCCGGACGATGTTCGCAAGGAAGCGGAGCGGGAGCTCGGGCGGCTCGAAAAAATGAATCCGCAGCAGCCGGAGCATAACGTGATTCGCACTTGGCTCGAGTATGTGATCGAGCTGCCTTGGAAGACTCGCAGCGAGGATAATCTCGATATCGCGCGGGCGCGGCAGGTGCTGGACGAAGATCACTTCGGAATCACTAAGGTGAAAGAACGTATTCTGGAGCAGCTTGCGGTGTTGAAGCTGAATCCGGAGGCGAAGGCTCCGATACTCTGTTTCGTGGGTGCTCCCGGCGTAGGAAAAACGTCACTGGGGCAATCCATCGCACGGGCGATCGGACGCAAATTTGAGCGGATGAGCCTGGGCGGTCTGCACGACGAGGCTGAATTAAGGGGCCATCGGCGCACTTATATCGGTGCCATGCCGGGGCGCCTGATTCAGGCGATGCGCCGCGCCGGCGCGAATAATCCGGTGTTGATGCTGGATGAGATCGACAAGCTGGGGCGTGATTTCCGGGGCGATCCGGCGGCGGCATTGCTTGAAGTGCTGGATCCAGAGCAGAATAAATCGTTCCGCGATAATTATCTGGATCTGCCGTTCGATTTGTCGAAGGTGTTGTTCGTTACCACGGCGAATTCGCTGGATACGATTCCGGCTCCGCTGCTGGATCGCATGGAAATTATCCGGCTATCGGGTTATAGCGAAGAGGAGAAGGCGCAGATCGCCCGGCGGTATTTGCTGCCTCGGCAGTTGGCTCATGCGGGGTTGACGGCGGAGCAGTGCAATATTACGGAAGAGGCTCTGCTGAAGATCATCGGTTCGTACACGCGAGAAGCTGGCGTGCGGCGGTTGGAGCAGACGCTGGGACGAGTGATTCGCAAGGTGGCTCTGAAGTTCGCCGAGAACGTGACGGATTCCGTCACGGTGAAGGCGGAGGACGTGGTCGAGATGCTGGGGCCGGAGCCGATTACTCCGGAAATGGCTCGGCGCGAGCTACCGGCGGGCGTGGCGACCGGGCTAGCCTGGACGGAAACAGGCGGCGATGTTCTGTACATCGAAGCGTCGCTGCAACCGAACGGCAAGGAGCTGACGATTACGGGTCAACTGGGCGCGGTGATGCAGGAATCCGCGAAAACGGCGCGCAGTTTTGTGTGGGCGCATGCGGCGGAACTGGGCATCAATCCTGAATTGTTCTTGAACTCCGGGCTGCATATTCACGTGCCGGCGGGGGCAATTCCCAAGGATGGTCCGTCGGCGGGCGTGACGATGACTACGGCGCTCGCGTCCATTTACTCCGGCGTTCCGGCGCGGCAGGATACAGCGATGACCGGCGAGATTACGCTGACCGGTTTAGTTCTGCCGATCGGCGGGTTGAAAGAAAAAGTGCTGGCGGCGCGCCGGGCGGGATTGAAGCGGGTCATTATTCCTCGCGGCAATCAGAAAGACCTGCGCGACTTGCCGGAAGAGGTCCGCAAGGAGATGGAGTTTGTGTTCGCCGATCGCGTGGAAGATGTGTTGCGCGTGATGCTCCCGACGTTGGCTTACCGGCCGGCGATCGCGGCATAGTAGCTCAATGAAGATCGGAATTCTGGGCACCGGCGATGTCGGGCGGACGCTCGCAAGTGCGTTCGTCGGGCTCACGCGACCCGGGCAATAAGAAAGCAGCCGCGTGGGCCTCGACTTCCGGCATCGATGCGTCTACCGGCACATTTGCAGAGGCTGCGAAGTTCGGCGACGTGGTGGTCCTTTCGCTGTTGTGGGAACATGCGATCCAGTTGGCCGGGCCGGAGAATTTCGCGGGCAAAGTAGTGATCGATACCATCAATCCTCTGGTGTTTAACCCGGGGCCCTCGCTGGCGATCGGGTTTACGGATTCCGCGGGCGAGACGGTTCAGAGGTTGATTCCTGAGGCGCACGTGGTCAAGGCATTTAATATCGTCGGTCATGCGCATATGTTCAAGCCTGATTTTCCGGGCGGGCCTCCGGACATGTTCATTTGCGGCAAGGCCACTCAGAGTAATGTTACGGCGCACCGACAGCGATCAAGACCGCAAAAAGTGGGGACTGCCAACTCTGTCCCAAGGCGCCACGATCCGGGGTGTAACATACCCGCTGCGCCGTCGTGGACAGAGCGGGCTGTCCCCACTTTTTGGCCCGGCCACGGAGCCACGGTGTTTTCGAGAGTGTCGACGTGGCCGCGATCACCGTATCGAAGACAGGCCGCCAGTCTACGCCCGTGCCGCACGGCCCCGGTCTGCAATCTGCTGACGCATCAGGTTTCGCTGATGCCGCACTTTCAGAACCGTGGGGACGTCACAGCTGTATTTCAGTGAACCAATCCACCGTGCAGCCATGCTCTTAGCTTCTTTGTCCCCTATTCCATATTGATCATGTAGTTTCCCGGCGAAGTAGCTTCGCCACGCGTCCATTTGATCAGAGGTCATAACAGAGTGATCTCCTAGTCCGCACGCTATCGGGACCGATCCCAGCAAGCCAATGGCCAACGCAATTCCGGTTTAGAGATCCCCGCGCGAGATGCCCAGTCTCTTCATCATCGCGTTCAAGGTTGTACGCGGCATCCCCAGGCGCGCGGCCGTCATGCTGACCACGCCTCCGGTTTCGCGGAAAACCCGCAAAATGTAACTCCTCTCCATTTGCTCGAGCGTGGAATCGTCGGCGGGAAAGCTCGCGCTGGCCCGCAGTTCCGCCAGGGGAGCGCGGAGACTCGAACCGCTTGAAAGGATCACGCATCGCTCGATAAAGTTCTCCAGCTCGCGTACATTTCCGGGCCACTGCCAGTGGACCAGCGCGCGCATCGTCTCCGCTGGAATGTTTTCGATCTTGCGGTTCATCTTATCGGAATACTTCTTGGTGAAATGTCGCGCCAGCAGCGGAATATCCTCGGGATGATCCCTTAAAGGCGGTGTGATAATCGGAAAAACTTTTAGCCGGTAATAGAGATCGCTGCGAAACAGCTTTTCGCCCATCATCTGGGTGAGATTGCGATTGGTGGCCGCGAGCAGCCGTACATCGATGGGAATCGTTCTCGTGCCGCCCAGTCTTTCAAATGACTTTTCCTGTAGAGCCCGCAGCAGCTTAGGCTGCACCTCCAGAGGAATATCGCCCACTTCATCCAGAAACAGCGTGCCCCGATGCGCCATCTCAAAGCGTCCGATCTTTTGCGATAAGGCGCCGGTGAACGCTCCGCGCTCATAGCCGAACAGCTCGCTTTCGAGTAGTCCCGTAGGGATGGCGGCGCAATTCAGAGTGACAAAAGGAAGATTCCGCCGCGGACTCATTTTGTGGATGGCCCGCGCCACCATTTCCTTTCCCGTGCCGGTTTCCCCCAGTATCAGGACCGTGGCATCGGTGGGAGCCACCACTTGAACCTGCCGCTCCACCCGGCGTAGAGCGGCGCTGGTGCCTACGATTTCTTCAAATCCTTGTTTAATCTCGACTTCATCGCTGTCCAGATCCTCTAAACGGTCGCGTTCTCGCAAGTCCTGGACAAAGGCGATCCATCGGAACGGCGAGATTTTCAATACCGCGGTTGCCACCAAAACCGGCACCCTGGTTCCATCTTTGCGAATGAACTCCTTCTCAAACGGCGTGCACGCGCCGAACCGCAGGCCTTCCTCGTGCGCCAGTTCGTCCATGGCGGCATACTCCGGAGGAGTGAGGTCCGGCCAATTGAGACGCCCGCCGAGCAGGTCCTCGCGGGTGTAGCCGACCATGTCGAGAAACGCATCGTTGGCCTCAATGCGGTCGAACTCCCCGGAAATAATCCCCGTGACCGCCCATTCGGCCGGCAAAGGCCGCCGCCGCGCGCGTTCGCGTGCCAGCTTTTCATCGCGCTCATGCCGATCGCTAAAATCCCGAACCATGCGGGCGAAGCCTTGTAGCACGCCATGCTCGTCGTTTAAAGCCATGGTGATGGCGTTGGCCCAGAAGCGCGAGCCATCCTTCCTCGTCTTCCAGCTTTCCCGGCCGAAATGACCTTCGGCGGCGCAGCGCTTCAGGTCCTCCCGGATCGTCGGGCTGGTATCCTCGTCCTGTTCCACCAGCGACACGTGCAGTCCCAGAACCTCCCCGCTGGTGTATCCGAAAATCCGCTCGGCGCCCGCATACCAAGCCGCCACGCGTCCGTCCACGTCGAGCAGGAAGAGAGCATAATCCTGTACCCACGCGGGTACGGTGTCGGGTGCGGCCGCGCTCTTATTGCGCAACACCAGCACATGGCGTACCGGCAGCACGTTTCCGTTGGCCAGATACTCCACTTCGCGCGCAATTCCGTCCGGAGCCACCAGGGGAATGGTTCCTTCCTGATGACCATCCTTCAGAAAATCGTTCCACCTCTCCGCAATGACCGGCTTAAAATCGGATGCGGCGAAGTCATCGATCCGGCGGCCGATAATTTTGTCGCGCGGAAGCCCCAGCAGTTTGGTCGCGCCCGCGCTCGCATCCTTATATTGCCGCTGGTCGTCGGTAAGCAGAATGGGCACAGCAGGATGGAATACCACCGCGCGAAACAACAGCTCCAGCTCCTGCGGGCCGTTTGACATCAGCCAAGTCGAATTTTGTGGCTGAGATGCCGTATTTGATTCCCCTTGCGCCCGTCGATCCGGGAGTGCCAACGCTCAGAAGAGCACACTAGAGAGCGTGCCCAGGGAGTAGGAGGAGGCCGAAAATGCCGGAACCTAATCCTACCACTGAATGGCGATTCGCAAACAATTATTATGACCGTATGCGGTCACGTTTTTTCCCGGATTGGGATTTGATCTACTTACTCCCAGGTTTAAGCATTAGACCGACCGGTGCTTAAGATAGATTCATTTCTCCTGGGTTCGTTTCGGAGTATGAATTGCATTGAACACTCCCCCGGTATGACACAGTCCCTTCAGGCTTTTCAGTCCCTGATCCAAGAGAGTCCCGATGCAATTTCGGTGATCGACCCTCAAGGAGAAATACTCTACGGGAGCGCGTCCATCACCAAAATCTTCGGCTACGAACCGGGTGAGATTGTCGGGCGGAACTGCCTCGATTTGATTCATCCCGAAGACCGCGCTCATTCGAGCCTGGCTCTCGAAAAAGTGCTCTCCACCTTGGGTCCGCTCCAATGGAACGCCCGCGTCCTTCAAAAGGACGGCAATTACTGCTGGGTGGAAAGCACGGTTTCAAATCTCACCTTCGAATCCGATGTGCGCGCCATTGTGATGCATCAGAGGGATATTCAGTCCCACCGCTCTGAGGATTTGAAAAGGCAGGCGGAGACCGAGGAGATGGCTCGCTCGAATGAGCGCCTGGAGGAGTTCGCCTACACCGCGGCGCACGATCTGCGCGAACCGCTGCGCGCCATTTCCGCCTATACGGAACTGCTGGTCGAAGAAGTGGAAATGGACGCAAACGCCAAGCAGATGGCCAAGTTTATTATCGACGGCGCGGCGCGCATGTCCAGGTTAATCGACGATCTGTTGTCTTTTGCGACCTCCGGTATGTACAATCCTCCCCGCGCCGTCGACCTGGAAGACGCGGTGGCCCAGGCTAAGCAGAACCTGGAGTGGGAGATGAAGATCAATGGAGCGAACATCACCGTCAATCCGCTGCCGGTGGTGCCGGGCAACGAAACTGACCTGGTGCGGCTGTTTCAAAACCTGATTGGCAACGCGCTGAAATATCGAGGAGATCAGCCTCCCGATATTCAGGTTTCCGCGGAGCAGAAACCGTCCGGCTGGGTGATCGCCGTCAAGGATAACGGTGTCGGCATCGCCCAGGAAAACCAGGATCGCGTATTCATGCCCTTCGTAAGGCTGGTGGAGCGCGATATCCCCGGTACGGGCCTGGGCCTTGCGGTGTGCAAAAAGATCGTGGACGGATTCCACGGTACCATTTGGATCGAATCGACGCCCGGGGCCGGGTCGACCTTCTACTTCACAGTGGCCGCCTGGGAAGATGAGGACACGGCAGTGTCCGCCGATGAGCAAATCGCCTGAACAATTGGGTTAACGATTGCCTCTAAAGATCCGAGTCCCGGATTAAAAAATGCCAATTGTGAGCTATTATGACCACTCGCCAGCCGGATGTTGAGTCGAAGGCAATGACCGCATCTGGTCAAGTGGCCGCCCGTAGTCATTCCAGGAGCAGGTAAACGCGTGCGAATACCCTCACTGGCGGCGCTGAAGAAGCGCCGGAATGGATTTTACGAAACCAAGGCGCGCGGATTAGCGGTCCTAAGCTCGCCCCGGCTGAACAAAGGAACCGCATTCACCTCAGAGGAACGCACAGAACTCGGTCTGACGGGCTTGCTGCCTCCCGAAATAAGCAGCCTCGAGGTTCAACTAAAGCGTGCCTATTTCCAATATGAGCGGTTGACGGACGCGCTCAGCAAGAACATTTTTCTGACCGCCCTGCACGACCGCAATGAGGTGCTGTTTTATAAGGTTTTTTCCGAGCACCTGCGCGAAATGATCCCCATCGTCAACGACCATACGGTGGGCTTGGCGGTGGAACATTACCACCATGAATGCCGGCGTCCGCGGGGCGTCTACCTGTCGATCGACCATCCGGGAACCATTGAGGAATCGTTTCGCAATCTCGGCGTCGGTCCCGACGATATCGACCTGATTATCGCCACCGACGCCGAACAAATCCTGGGAATCGGCGATTGGGGTGTCGGAGGGATCGAGGTGTCGATCGGCAAACTGGCGATTTACACCGCGGCCGGGGGGATCGATCCGACCCGCGCGATTCCGGTGATGCTCGACGTGGGCACCAATCGGGACAGCCTGCTCAGCGACACGATGTATATCGGCAACCGGCATCCCCGCATCCACGGCGACCGTTATGACGCCTTCATCGAAGAATATGTCTGTGCCGTTACCAGGATGTTCCCGAATGCGCTGTTGCAGTGGGAGGATTTCGCTCCCGGGAATGGGCGGCGTATTCTTGAAAAATATCGCGACAGGATTTGCACCTTCAGCGACGATATGCAGGGCACGGGCGCCATCGCGCTGGCGGCGGCGATTTCCGCGGCGCGCGTCTGCGGAACGTCTTTACGCAACCAGCGAGTGGTCATTTTCGGCTCCGGCACGGCGGGGATCGGCGTAGCCGACCGGATCTGCGACGCGATGGTTCGGGACAGTCTTTCCAAAGAAGACGCCGTGAAGCGATTCTGGTGCGTAGACCGGCAAGGGCTGCTGACCACCGGAATGCGGGAGCCTCTGCACGACTATCAAACGGCATTCGCGCGATCCTCCGCCGAAACCAGAAACTGGAAACAGAATGGGACGGGACCCGGCATCGGCCTGGCCGAAGTGATTCACAGAATCCATCCCACCATGCTGATCGGTGCCTCGGCTGCCGCGGGCAGTTTTACGGAGGCTATCGTCAAGGACATGGCCGCACATGCGGAGCGCCCGATCTTCATCGTGCTTTCCGATCCTCCCAGGTGCGCCGAGGCGAACCCTGCCGATCTAATCGCGTGGACCGATGGGCGCGCGCTGATCGCCACGGGAAGTCCTTTTCCGCCCGTGACGCATCGCGGAGTCACGCACGTAATCGGACAGGCGAACAACGCCAAGATCTATCCGGGCCTGGCTCTCGGCGCCATTGTGTCGCGGGCCAGCCGGATCTCTAACGGCATGTTTCTCGCGGCCTCGAACGCCGTGTCGAGCATGGTGACTGTAAAGCAATCCGGCGCATCCCTATTGCCCCATGTCGACGACCTGCGCAGCGTCGCAGTCACGGTGGCCGCGGCGGTCGCCGAAGCCGCCACCGAGGAGGGCCTCGCGCAAGTGAAGTTCGATGACATCGTCGCCCAGATCCAAGACGCCATGTGGCAGCCCCGGTATCGCCGAATCATGGCGTCCTGAAACCCCGCCCCCCGTGTCCCGCCCCCGTATCGTGCCGCGCCCCGAATCGTGCTACGCCCTATCGCCATCCAGACCTCTACCGAGCCGCGACCACAGGGAGCGATCGTTTCCCGGGCTCGCTCCGATCTGCTACCCCTCACGATCGAATTCCACGCATCAAGCGGCTCCCAACAGAGGACGTTGTAACATCGAGATGAATGCATCGCGTCGTGATCCTCGGCGGCGGATTCGGAGGCCTTTACGCAGCCCAGGCCCTGCGCCGCGCGCCCATGGACGTGACCCTGGTCGATCGCCGCAATTTTCATCTGTTCCAGCCGCTTCTTTATCAGGTCGCCACCGGATCTCTCTCGCCCGGTGAGATCGCGGAACCGCTGCGCGCCGTTCTCCGCAATCAGAAGAACGCGCGCGTCCTGCTCGGCGACGCGGTCGATCTCGATGCCCAAAATCGCCGTCTCCTGCTGGCCGATGGCAAGCTTCCCTACGATTCTCTGATCGTGGCCACCGGCGCGCAGAACTACTTCTTCGGACATGAGGAATGGAGCCAGATCGCACCCGGACTTAAATCCATCGAGGACGCCACCGCCATCCGCAATAAAGTTCTGTTCGCATTTGAAGCCGCCGAGCGCGAACCGGACCCGGCGATTCGCCGCGCCTGGCTGACCTTTGTCATCGTCGGCGCCGGACCCACCGGCGTCGAACTTGCCGGCGCCCTGGCCGAAATCGCCCACGATACTCTGCGCCACGATTTCAGATCGATTCATCCCGAAGAGTCCCGCATCCTGCTGCTCGACAGCGCTTCTCATGTTCTTTCCTCCTATCCTCAAAGCCTCTCGATCGCAGCCGAACGGTCGCTGATCAAGCTCGGAGTGCGTCCGCGAAACGGCGTGTCCGTTACCTCGATCGATACCGGCGGGGTGACGCTCAAGACGCCCAGCGGAGAGGAGCGAATTGAGACGAAAAACGTGCTCTGGGCCGCGGGCGTCGCTCCTTCGGATTTCGGGAAGGTGCTCGCGCGGCGCGCCGGCGCGACGCTCGATAAACAGGGGCATGTTATGGTCGATCCTTATCTGACCATCCCCGCGCATCCCGAAATCTTCGTGATCGGAGACCTGGCTGTCGTGGTCGACAAAGGCAAAGCGCTTCCCGGAGTCGCTCCGGTGGCCATGCAGCAAGGGAAATACGCCGCGCGCCGAATATGGGGCCGCGCCGATGCCCCCTTTCACTATTTCAATAAAGGAAGCCTCGCTGTCATCGGACGACGCGCGGGCGTGGCCGATTTCGGGTTCCTCCGATTTCACGGCGCCATCGCCTGGCTGCTGTGGCTTTTCGTGCACCTGATGTTTCTGGTTCAGTTCCGCAACCGCGTCATCGTTTTCATCCGCTGGGGATTCCAATACCTGAGCTTCGACCGCGGTGCACGATTGATCACCAGGAAACAAGATCTTTCAGAGAAAATCAGCATAAAGTAAGATATGCGGACCTTTCGTCATATCCTGTTCCCAGTCGACCTTTCTGCGCGCTGTGAAGCCACGCGGCCAGTGGTTCAAGCCTGGGCGCGGCGTTTTCACGCAAAAGTCACGCTGTTGCACACCATTCAAATCCCCATCAGTTCTTATGGAGGCGCGGACGGCTACCCGATCGTCGTCGACATCCCGTCGATCGAAGCCACCGCCAAGGCCCGCCTGGACCAATTAGAGATGGACGTTCCGGACGTCATGCGCATTTCGACGATGGGCGATCCGGCCTTTGAAATTGTTCAATACGCGGAGAAAAATGGAGTCGACCTGATCATGATGCCGACGCACGGCTACGGGAAATTCCGCAGCCTGCTGCTGGGCTCGGTCGCTGCCAAAGTGCTGCACGATGCACATTGTCCCGTGTGGACCAGCGCGCATCTCGAGGCCATCGCGCTCGAAGCGCATACCGAGGTCCATCATATTTTGTGCGCCATCGAGTTGGGCGGGGAGACCGTGGAATTGATGCAAGCCGCCCGGGAGTTAGCTGAGGCCTGGGATGCGAAGCTGAGCCTGGCTCATGCCGTTCCTGTCGACGAGGTGCGGCCCGAAAAGTACCTGGAAAGCGAATTTCGAGGCGCCCTGGTGGCCTCGAGCGAAGAGGAGATCGCGGAGTTTCAACGGTCCGCCGGAACGGAGCTTCCGGTGCGAGTGGCAGCCGGAAACGCCTCTCAAGTGGTCCGCGACGCCGCGATCGAAGCGGGCGCGGACCTGGTGGTTTTAGGGCGGGGAAAGCTCCACGCAACCTTCGGCCGCCTGCGAACCAACACCTACGCGATCATCCGCGATTCCCCCTGTCCCGTACTCAGCGCCTAACACGAGAACGAACCCAGCGCGGCCGGCCGCCTGCGTACCATTCGCGATTCTCCCTGTCCCGGGCTCAGCCGGTGGCACAGGCTTCAGCCTGTGATATCCATCTGCACGAAAGTGCCCGAGCCATCAATTACCAAACGAACCCAACAGGTCCGCTCTAGGTTCGTTCGGTAATTTTAGTTCTGATGTCTCCGGGATTAGAAGACTCCTTTCTGAACTTACGGTACCTTGGGGTTTTTCGCGTTGGAGGTGAGTGGAAACGCCAAGTGGTGGCTGGCGTTGGGAATATTATGGGGGTATTGGCATTGACGCTGACGGCAAATGGGGGCGTTGGGTTCGTTTGGTAATTGATGGCTCAGGCACTTTCGTGGAGATGGATATCGGCTGAGCAGGAAACAGGGGGAATCGCGAATGGTACGCACTCACGTCTTTATTCCCGCTCTATTGTGAAACCTTTGTAAAAATTCGTGCATGATTTGGGACGCGCTTAAGTAAGGTCATATATAATCGGGATCGCTTAGGAGGGATCTCGATGATTCGACTCACACTGCTTTCCCTGTTTTCGATCGCCGCGGCCAGTGCGCAAACGGTCGCGAACGTGTACGTACAACACAATCTCGTTTCGAGCGTCCCCGGCCTTGCGGACGTCACCGATCCGAATCTGATCGACCCGTGGGGAATGTCGTTTAGCGCCACGTCTCCATTCTGGGTGTCGAATCACGGCAAGGGAAACACGACGGTCTACACGAATTCGTCGACCACGACCGGGATCACGATCAATTCCACGGTAGTCGCCATCCCGACCGGATCCGCGGGGCCGACTCCTTCGGTTCCCACCGGCCAGGTACAGAACAGCACTACTGGATTTCTGCTCGCGAACGGGACCAAGGCCTCCTTCATTTTCTGCACCGAGGACGGCACGGTTTCGGCCTGGAATGGAGGAACGGCCGCCACGCTGATGCTGGATTACTCGACGGTAGGTACGGTCTATAAAGGGATGGCGATCAGCTCGGCCTCGGGCGCGCCTCTGCTGTACCTGGCGAATCTCAGCTACGGCAAGATCGACGTTCTGGATACTAATTTCAAGCTCACCACCGTGCCGGGCGGCTTCGTCGATCCGACGCTGCCGGCCGGGTATGCGCCGTTCAACGTCTGGCCCGTGAACGGCCAGTTGTTCGTAACCTACGCGAAGCAGAACGGGGCCAAGACCAGCGATCAGGCGGGAGTCGGCAACGGCGTCGTCGATATATTCGACTTCAACGGGAATTTCGTGCAGAGGCTGACCTCCGGAGGCCCTCTGAATTCCCCTTGGGGGGTCGCGCGGTCCGGCGGAAACTGGGGCGCGTTTTCAAACTCGATTCTGGTCGGAAATTTCGGCGACGGGCGCATCAACGCGTTCGATCCGGCCACCGGCGCGCTCAAAGGAACCTTGCAGGATGCGACCGGCGCGCCCATCGCGATTCAAGGCTTGTGGGCCATCGAATTCGGCAACGGAGGAAGCGGAGGCGATGTCAACTATCTGTATTTCACCGCGGGGATTTTCAATAACGGCGTGGCGGCCGGGTTGTTAGGAAGTATCGCTCCACCGGCGCAAATCACGATCGCGCAGAACTCGGCGAGCGCGCTGCGGGGATCGGTTGCCCCGGGTGAGGTGGTGTCTCTATCGGGCATCGGCATCGGTCCAAGGCCGGCCGTGACGTCGCCCGGTCTGAACGCGGGCAGCCTGGGCGTGACCCTGGGCGGAACCTCGGTGACCGTGAACGGCACGCCCGCTCCCATCCTGTATACGTCCGCCGATCTCACTGACATCGTGGTTCCGTTCGGAGTAACGGGCACCACGGCTAACATCGTCGTGACCAGCGGCACCACGGTGAGTCAAACTCTGCAAGTGCCGCTCGCCGCGGCTGCGCCGGGCTTGTTCACTTCGAGTGGCGCGCTCGGGTTCAATCAGGATGGCACGCTGAATTCCACGTCGAACCCGGCGGCAGCCGGATCGGTGGTGGTGCTGTACGCGACTGGATTGGGGCAAACCGATCCTCCGGGACAGGACGGCGTGAGGAACGGCTCCCTGGTGCTGGCGGAAACGGTTTTGCCGGTGACCGCGAGCGTCGGAGGACAAGCGGCCCAGGTGATTTACGCGGGCTCGGCTCCGGGACAGATCGCCGGCGTGCAGCAGGTGGAACTGGTAGTTCCCGCGGGCGCTGGAACAGGCTCGGTTCCAGTGGTGATTACAGCGGGCGGAGTCAGCTCCGCGGCGGGGATACCGATTTATTTGAAGTAAGTTCCTGGAGATAGTTTCGGAGCTGATCGCGGACCCGGCGGAAGGCCGCGAGCCGCTCCGCTTCGGAGCCCTCGCAGGCTGCGGGATCTTCAAAATTGCGATGGATGGCTACTGTGCCGCCTGGAAAAATCGGGCAGTTCTCCTTCGCATGATCGCAGACCGTCAGCACGTAGTCGAAGTGTTGGCCGGAAAATTCATCGACGTTCTTCGAACGGTGACTGGAAATATCGATGCCCACTTCGCGCATCACCGCGATCGCCTCGGGTCGCACGCGGCTCGGCTGGGTGCCCGCGCTGGCGACCTCGAAGCGGTCGCCGGCATCGTGGCGCAACAGGCCTTCCGCCATCTGGCTGCGGGCCGAGTTTCCAGTGCAGAGGATGAGAATGGTCTTCTTAGCTTCCATGCGTGGATTCTTTCTGAGGATGAGCAATCACGACGGCCGCCGCCTCCTGAGGAAGCGTTGGAACGAGCCACCGGAACAGCAGCGTCGCAGCCATCGCCCCGGCAAATTGAGCCGCGATAAATCCCGGAGCATCCGCGGGACGGATGCCCGCGAAGGTATCCGATGCCGCACGGGCCAGCGTGACCGCCGGGTTCGCGAATGAAGTCGAGGAGGTAAACCAGTACGCGCCGGTAATGTAGGCGCCCACGGCGAACGGCACGGCCGATGAGCGCAGCCTGACCGAGCCCCAGATGATCGCGAGCAGCCCGAAGGTCGCGATAAATTCGCTGAACAACTGAGCGCCGCCCGACCGGACATGGCGCGACGCGAAAAACAAAGGCTCGCCGAACATCAGATGGGCAACCGCGACGCCCAAGAAAGCTCCTGCGATCTGGGCAGCGATATAAACAGGGACTTCCCGCCACGCTAATCCGCCCTGAGACGCGTCGGCGATGGTTACGGCCGGATTGAAATGCGCGCCGGAGATCGGACCGAAAGTCAGGATCAGAGCGACCAGCATGGCTCCGGTAGCGAGCGTGTTGGCAAGCAGAGCAATGGCGGCATTTCCGCCCGCGAGGCGATCGCCCATGATTCCGGAGCCGATTACCGCGGCCAGCAGGAACGCCGTACCCAGCGCCTCAGCTACAGCACGCCGGACCACAGCATTCCTTCGCGGCCGGTTTCACCGCGCGGATAAACGCGCTCATGAATTTGTTCTCCACCAGCGGCGCGATCGCGTCCACGTCGATGCCGTCGGCGGCGAGGAATTGGCGCGCGTCCTCGATGCTGTAAACGCGCGTCGGCTCGATATCGATTGCTCCAAATCCGGCTTGAGCGAGCTTGGCAATGTATTCGTCGTCGCGCAGCGCACCGGCGATGCAGCCGACCCACATTTCCATGCTGCGCCGCACCTCGGCCGGCACCTCGCCGCGGACCACGACGTCTGAAACGGCGAAGCGTCCGCCCGGCTTGAGTACCCGGAAGGCCTCCCGCAGCACCTGGTCTTTATCGGCGGACAGATTGATCACGCAGTTGGAAATGACCACGTCGACGGAACCATCGGGTAGAGGAATATTTTCAATCTCGCCCCTCAGAAACTCGACGTTCGCGACACCGGCCCGATGCTGATTTTCGCGCGCCAGGGCCAGCATTTCGTCGGTCATATCCAGGCCGTACGCTTTACCGGTTGGACCCACGCGCTTCGCGGAAAGCAGCACATCGATGCCGCCTCCGGAACCCAGATCGAGCACCGTCTCGCCCGGATTCAACTCCGCAAGAGCCGTGGGATTGCCGCAGCCGAGCGACGCGAGGACGGCTTGCTCCGGTATCTGCCCGGTCTGATTTTCGTCGTACAAGTTGGCCGTAATCGGATCGACGCTACAGCAATCGAGCCTCGCACTGGCGCCGCAACAACTGCTTCCGCCGGCGCCGGCGCGCAGCGCGGCCTGCCCATACTTCTCTTTCACGATCTCTTTGATTTCCATGATTCTCCTATTTGCAGATAGTGACGATCGCCTCGGGTTTCACAGCTTTATTGCGCGTACAGCACTCCGCGTAGAGGAACCCGAGCAGCTCCTCGAGCGCGCCGGTATTGGCGCTATACCAGAGAAAAGTGCTCTCGCGCCGGACTTTGACCAGGTCTTCGCTCTTGAGCTTGTCGAGGTGATGCGACAGCGTGGAATTGGGGATGCCCAGCTCGGTCTGAATTTCGCCGGCCACCAGACCATCGGGATGGGCGGAGAGCAACAGCTGCATGATGCGCAGACGAGGCTCCGTTCCCATGGCGGTAAACATGTCCGCGTATTTAGCGATCTGTTCCGGAGACTTTTTAGCGCCAGCCATATTTCGACGATAGCAGAAATATGGAAATAGTCAAGCGCTATGGTACCGGGAGTGTTTCGACCCGCGATTGGTAACATTCCCTTATGAGCGTTATCCCGACCACGCCCTTTCAGGATCAACGGCCCGGAACATCGGGCCTCAGAAAGAAGACGCGCGAGTTTTCACAGCCCCGGTATGTGGAGAATTTCGTTCAATCGATTTTCGATGTGCTGCGTGAGGAGATCGCCAAGGACCTGAGCGAGAAAATCCTGGTGGTGGGCGGCGACGGCCGCTACTACAATCGCACGGCCATTCAAACCATTCTGCGCATCGCCGCCGCCAACGGATTCGGCACCATCATGGCGGCCTGCGGAGGTATCCTCTCGACTCCCGCCATGTCCGCCGTGATCCGAAAAAGATCCGCGCTCGGCGGCCTGATCCTTTCAGCCAGCCATAATCCCGGCGGCGCCGATGGCGATTTCGGCATCAAGTACAACACGCACAACGGCGGACCGGCGCCCGAATCGCTCACTGAAAAAATCTACCAGCGGACTCTCAAAATCGATCGTTATCTCACCGTCGATCATCCCGACGTCGATCTCGATCACGAAGGCACGGCCACTCTCGGAGACGCGAAAATCGTCATCTTCGATCCGCTCGAGGATTACACCGCGTTGATGCAGTCCCTGTTCGACTTCGATGCGCTGAGCGCCTATCTCAAGACCGGGTTCCGCATGATTTTCGACGCCATGCACGGCTCGACCGGTCCTTATGCGCACCACATTTTCGAGCGGGTGCTGGGCCAGGAGGATTCCTCGATCGTAATGCGCGGCAATCCGCTGGAAGATTTTGGCGGTGGCCATCCCGATCCGAACCTGGTGTACGCGGCGGATTTCGTGGCCCGGCTCAACACGCCCGACGGCCCGGATTTCGGAGCGGCCTGCGACGCCGACGGCGATCGCAACATGATTCTGGGCCGCGATTTTTTCGTGACTCCCGGCGATTCTCTCGCCATCATCGCGCAGTACGCGCCGATTTGTATTCCGGGTTATAAAGCGGGCCTGGCCGGTGTAGCGCGTTCCCTGCCGACTTCAACCGCGGTCGACCGGGTGGCCGCCGAGGCCGGCGTCAAGTGCTATCAGACCCCCACCGGCTGGAAATATTTCGGCAATCTTCTCGATGCCGGGCTGTGCACTTTATGCGGCGAAGAAAGTTTCGGCACCGGTTCCATGCACGTCCGCGAAAAGGATGGGTTGTGGGCCGCGTTATGCTGGCTGTCGATCCTCGCGCACACCAAAAAATCCGTGTCCGATGTCGCGCACGCCCATTGGCGTCAATTCGGCCGCAGCTATTTTCAGAGGCACGATTATGAGCGCCTGGATCAGCAGGCCGCCGATAACATGATCGAGGAGCTGCGCGCCAAACTGCCCGGTCTCGGAAACCGGACGCTCTCCGGAATGCACGTGGCTGTGGCGGACGATTACGGCTACCACGATCCAGTGGATCAAAGCGATACCGCGCACAGCGGCATACGGCTCGTGTTCACCGACGGGTCCCGAATCGTGTTCCGCCTGTCGGGCACCGGCACCGAAGGAGCCACTTTGCGCCTGTATCTGGAGCGCTTCCAAAAAGACTTAATCGACGACGACCTGGGGCTCGCCCTCAGCCCCTTATCGCAGGTCGCGCACGATTTATTGGAGATCAAAAAACGCTTCGGGCTGGATGGCCCCACGCTGATTACGTAACGTTTAGTCCGCGACCGCGTGAACGATAAAGCGCCGCGGCGCGCTGCCAATGTAATGGAACGGGAAACAGGTCACGATGGTGAGGATTTTCCCGCCCGTCGGCTCTAGCACTCCCACATCGCTGGGCTCGACGACAGTAAGCGATTGCACGGTGTAGTGATAACTTCCCGAGTGGGTAATGAAATCGATCTTGTCGTTGGGCTTAAGGTTCTTCAATTCCCGAAAAAACGTATCGCGATGTCCGGCGATCCCCATATTCCCGTCCTCACCCGGCATCGCGGTGCCGGGTATATGACCCACCGCGCGCGACAGTGTTGCCTCATCCACTCCTTCTTCGACAATGGCGGAGATCTTCAGGCGGGGGATGGAAATACGGCCGACAATCCCGCCCATCCGGTCGACCGCGGACGGCGGCGAGCCTCGATCCGGATCGGGAAGCACCACCGGCCGCGCCGGCCTTGCCGCCGGTGTCGCGGCCGGTTCCGGCGCAGCGGGCGTATCCGGCTCATGATCGAACTCCCAATTTTCGTAGATCTGATAGGCGGTGCGATACAGCCACGCCTCGCAATAAAAGCCGACACCGATGATCCCGACGACCAGCAGCACCAGTTGAGCCACGCGGCGGCCCCGAGTTTCGCGCATGTGTATCCTGACCTTCACTGGCGCGCGGGAAGCAAATAACTGGTGCGGGCGTGGATCACGAACTTCTGATTGCCCGCGTCGGCGACCATCACTTTAATGGTGCG
Source organism: Bryobacterales bacterium (assembly GCA_963698105.1). GTDB lineage: Bacteria > Acidobacteriota > Terriglobia > Bryobacterales > Bryobacteraceae > Palsa-187. Next base: position 214,934 of record CAVOPN010000007.1, on the reverse strand, counting down.
CAGCGCGCTCTTATCGTCCACTCTCACGGGTACATATCCAATGGCGTAGCGATTCCGGATGTCTTTGGCGATTCCGCGGCAAATCTCCGGCAGCTGCTCCAGGTTCTCCGGAAGATACGCCACTCCTCCGCTGATCGACGCCAGGCGCCGCAGCAGCCCTGGATTGCGATCCGGATCATCTGTATCGAAAACTCCCACCGTATAGATGGTAGCGCGAGTCTGCTGCACGGCCTTCACCACATCTTTGAAGTCGTGAGTACTCGCGTTGTCCCCTCCGTCGGTGATGACTACCAAGGCCTTTTTATCCTGCCTGCCGAGACTCAACTGGTGCAGGGCGTCCAGGATGCCGTCGTAAAGCGCCGTTCTGCCCTCCGCCGGATTGCTCCACAAAGCTTTGCGCAGTATTTCTGCGTCGTCGGTAAAGGGAGTGTCCGGCGGCATCCCGCTGCGTACCCGATCGTTGAAATGAGTGACGAACATCTCGTCCAAAGGATTGCTGGAATCTATAAAAGACAGCGCCGCATTGGTCACCTCGCCGCGCTTGGGCCTCATGCTATGACTGTCGTCGATGACCAGACCCACGGTAATCGGGGTGTCTTCTTTTCCGAACTGCGTGATGGTCTGGAGCTTACCGTTCTCATACACTCGGAAATTTTCTTTTTTGAGCGTAGAAACGAAGCCGCCCTGGGCGTCTTTGACACTCACGTCCAATAAAACCAGCTCCGCGCGCGCGGTGAGCGTGAACTCTTTTTCGTTCTCCGATTGACCGCGAACAAATGTCAAACACATGAGAACCGCGGGAAACGTTCGAGCGAATCTACTCATGGCTAATCCGTTAGAGCCCAAATGGCGAAGAATGTTACAAAACTGCCAGTAGCGATGTTTGCACACTCACGGAAACTATTTCCACATCGGGGTCGTCCTCTGTCACCGGCGCACACAACTCAAAAGACTTAGCGTTTTGGCAACGAATATGCCTAGTCAAGGGCGGAGGAAAAAGGACCCACAATGACAAATTCATTCCGATTAATAGCTCTTACGTCGGTGGCCGCGCTGGTAAGCATGGCCCCGCTGGCCAAGGCCGATGAATGGAACAAGCAAACCACGCTGACTGTGAATGAGGCGATTCAACTCCCGAACGCCACCCTGCAGCCCGGCACCTATACGCTGAAGCTCCTCGATTCGCAGTCGGACCGGCACATCGTGCAGGTGTTCGACAAGGACGAAAAGCATCTGATCACCACCATTCTGGCGGTGCCGAACTATCGTCTCCAACCCACGGGCAAGAGCAAGTTCTCCTTCTGGGAAGTTCCCGCGGGACAAGCGCCGGCGCTTCGTGCATGGTTCTACCCCGGTGATAATTTCGGACAGGAGTTCGTCTATCCGAAGAATATGTCCTCGCAGATCGCTGCCGCGTCGAAGACCGCCGTGCCTACGACCACCGCTCAGACGGCGGAAGAATACAAATCCGCTCCGATCACTGCGACCAACGAAACCGGAGCTTCTTCGAGCCTGGACACCAATACTTATACTCAGTCTCAGGCCGCGCAGACTCAGACCCCGGAAGCCACGCAGCAGACCGTAGCTGAAGTAACGCCGACTCCGACCCCTGAGCCGACCCCGACGCCGGCGATGCAGGATCAGGCCGCCCCTACGCCGACTCCCACGGATAATTCGCAGCTGCCCAGAACGGCTTCTCCGGTTCCTATGATCGGACTGGTCGGATTAATGTCGCTGCTTGCGTTCTTCGCCGTGCGCGCCAGCCGCGTAAAGGCGTAAACAAGTTCCAAAAACTAAATCGACAGCAACACGGAGGATTTGAGGCGGGAGATGGCTCCCGCCTCTTTTTTATTTTATGCAGGCAATGGATCCTGCATCGGATCGATTACATCCGGGTCCGGCTCATCCGGCTCCGGACCGAAAGGATTTGGATCCGGATAAGGATCCTTAGGCTGGGGATCTGATGGCGGCAGTTTTGGTCTCGGTTCTGACATAGCGATTCTCCTTTCTCCTCATTAAGTCCTGGGCTCCACGCATCCTCTCCAGGTGATATACTGGCTCACTCTCTGGAGATTGGTGAATGGCGCGTACTTTTCTCAACTCTCTCAACATCGCTTGCACGTTCCTGTTTTCCTGTTCCGTCGGAGTTGCCTTTCAAACTCATTTCGACGACCCGCGGGTGACGATCGCGACGCGCGTCGCTGCCAAACCGTCTACGGAGCTGCCACTCGCTCATTTACGCGTCGATACCTCTCTGGTTCTGGTCCCTGTCCAGGTAACCACCCCGCTCGGCGGGTCGGTCACGGACCTGAATAAATCCAATTTTCAACTTTTCGAAGATAACGTAGAGCAAACGATAACCCACTTTGCCAAAGACGACGCGCCCCTCTCCATCGGCCTGCTGTTCGACGCGAGCGGCAGTATGCGCAACAAGCTGCACAAGTCCTCGGAAGCGGCTGCTGCGTTTTTTAAAACTGCCAATCCCCAAGACGAGTTTTTCATGGTCGAGTTCAATGAACGGCCTCGCCTGGTCGTTCCCTTCACCTCCGATTCGGACGAGTTATATAACCATATTGTGCACGCCCGGACCATGGGCCGTACTTCTTTGCTCGATGCCATCCATATGGCGATTGTTCAAATGAAGAAGGCCAGCAATTCGCGCAAAGCGCTGGTCATCGTATCGGATGGAGGCGACAACTGTAGCCGCTACTCCTTCGGACAGATCCGCAACGCCCTGCTCGAATCCGACGTGCAGATCTATGCGATGGGCATCTTCGATCCCGACGATTCGCCGAAAAAGCGCCCCGCGGAGGAAGTGAAAGGTCCCGGCCTGCTCAGTGAGCTCGCGGAATTAAGCGGTGGGCGGCACTATCCCATTGACGATCTGAACGATCTGCCGCGCATCAGCGAGCTCATCGGCCTGGAGCTTCGCAATCAATATGTGCTGGGATATTCGCCCGCCAATCTGGAGCGCGACGGCAAGTATCGCACCATCAAGTTGAATCTCGATCCCCCTCCGGGCATGCCCCGGCTGCGGACTCAATACCGCCACGGATACTTCGCGCCCACTCAGTAACTACTTCGCCGGATGAAACGAAGGGGACGGCCCCGCGGCGGCTTCGGGACTCTCGATATCTAAATTCACCACGATCGGATCCTGCCCGCTTCTGACCACCACCGCCTCCACCGGCTCATCCGGGCGCGCGTTGATCTCCTGATGCGGCACGAACGGAGGAACGTAGACGAAATCTCCCGGCCCTGCTTCTTCCACGAATTCCAACCGCTCCCCCCACCTGAATCGCGCGCGCCCCTTGACGATGTAGAGCACCGTTTCCAGTTCGCCGTGATGATGGGCCGACGTCTTGACGTTTGGTTCGACGACAACGGTGCCGGCCCACAGCTTCGAGGCCCCGGCGGAGGCGTGCGTAATCGCCGCCGCCCGCGTCATCCCCGGCGTCTGCGGAGTATTCGTGTCCAGTTCCCCGGCCCGGATAATTCGGATTCCATCCATTCTGTCATCTTAATGCTTTATCCTGAATTTTCCATCATGCCGAACGCACTCCACTACCTCACCGAACAGCTCGCCGCCTGGCGCGAGGCGGGAACCTTTCAGCACCTCCGCGAGCTCGAATCGCCCTGCGAGCCTGTCGCCCGTTTCGATGGCAAGGAAGTCATCAATCTCGCGTCGAATAATTATCTGGGCCTGGCGAATCATCCGAAACTGGTCGAAGCCGCGATCGACGCAACCAGGCGCTACGGCGCGGGCTCCGGCGCTGTCCGAACCATCTCCGGCACCATGACCCTGCACGTCGAGCTCGAAAGCCGCATCGCGGCCTTCAAGAACGTCGAAGCCTGCGTCGTTTTTCAATCCGGATTCGCCGCCAACGCCGGAACCGTCTCCGCGATTCTCGGCCCCGAGGATCACATCGTCTCCGATGAGCTGAACCATGCGAGCATTATCGACGGCTGCCGCCTGTCGCGCGCCAAGATTCACGTCTTCCGCCATCGCGACGTCGCGCACGCCCGGGAAAAGCTCGCGGCGCTCGACGGCGCGTCCGGCCGCAAACTGCTGATCACCGACGGAGTGTTTTCGATGGACGGAGACATCGGTCCGCTCGATGAGCTGACCGCGCTCGCCGAGGCGCACGGCGCGATCATGATGGTCGACGACGCGCACTCCTCCGGAGTTTTAGGGCGAAACGGGCGCGGCACCGTCGATCACTTCAATCTGCACGGCAGGGTCGACGTGCAGGTCGGCACGCTTTCGAAAGCCGTCGGTGTTCTGGGCGGATACGTTTGCGGAAGCCGCGACCTGATCGACTTCCTGCATCACCGCGCGCGGCCGTTTCTCTTCTCGACATCCCATCCGCCCGCGGTTCCGGCGGCGTGCCTCGCGGCGTTCGACATAATGGAACAGGAGCCTGAAAGGATCGAACAACTGTGGACCAACACCCGGTTCTTTCAAGAGGGCCTGCGCGCCAATGGATTTTCAACCGGTGCGAGTGAGACTCCCATCACGCCCATCATGGTCGGTGAAGCATCGACCGCCCACGCCTTTTCCCGAGCCTTATTCGATGAAGGCCTGTTCGCGACCGGCATCGGATTCCCCACAGTGCCGGAAGGAAAAGCCCGCGTGCGAACCATCGTCACCGCCACGCATTCCCGTGAGCTTCTGGAACGCGCCATCGAGATCCTGACGCGCGTAGCCAAGCGAATGCAGATCGTGAAGTAGCAGAGGGTTCCTCTTCTACGAACACTTCACAGGCTGAAGCCTGTGCTACCAACCCATGTGGCGCAGGCGGTTCCGCCTGCGTCTTCTAGAAAGTAAACCCGGTGCACATTGTACCTATGCTGCCAACCCACTTCACAGGCTGAAGCCTGTGCTACCAACCATGTGGCGCAGGCGGTTCCGCCTGCGTCTTCTAGAAAGTAAACCCCGTGCACAGTGGGTACCTATGCTGCCAACCCACTTCACAGGCTGAAGCCTGTGCTACCAACCCATGTGGCGCAGGCGGTTCCGCCTGCGTCTTCTAGAAAGTAAACCCGGTGCACATTGGGTACCTATGCTACGAACCCACTTCACAGGCTGAAGCCTGTGCTACCAACCATGTTCCGCCTGCGTCTTCTAGAAAGTAAACCGCCCACCCACCTGCAGCGCCCGCGGTCCACCCGATCCGAAAACCTGCGTAACACGCTGCGTCGGGAGTCCGAAACCGGTTGAATTGCTCGGGTCGTAGCTATACCCGCTAAAGTTGGCGTAGTTGAAAACGTTGAACATTTCGGCAAATATGTTCAGCCTGTAATGTTCGTGATAAGTGAAACTCTTGGTCAGCCGGATGTCCTGGGAATTGAAAGGACGACCCAGGCTGAAATTCGCGGGGAGCGTCAGCTTGGGAATCGTGTGCTGCCCGGTCCCATCGGTTTTGCCCGCGTAGGTGGCATTCCAGTTCGCCACCGCGGTAGTAAGCGCGCCCACTCCACAGCTGATGTTCAAGCAATTGTAGGATGGCAGAGGCAGAGGCGTCGAGCCTGCTCCACTACCGCTGATGTCGATCCCCGATACCACCGGCTGCACCGGCCCTTTGCTGGACGTCGCCGACACCAGGCCGAGCGACAATCCCCACGGCAGCTGCACCGTACCCACCACGTGGAAGATCTGCCGCGGAGCCTGCGGCCCCCACGTCGAATCGTAATTGAACTCGTCCTCGATGCCGTTCAGCCCCATCTGGCTTTGCAGCGCATAGGAAGCCGTGAACTGGTAGCGCTTGGCGAAGCGCTTGTCCACCTTGACCAACAAGGCCGTATAAGTACCACGCGCGCCCGCCTCCCAAAACGTGATCTGACCCGTGGAACACTCCGCGTTCGGATCACTGGCCTGGGTCCCCTTGCAGACAGGGATCACCGGCGATTGCACACCGTTTACATAGTGATTGTAGTGATTCAGATCGACAGCGGAGCTGTTGCCGTTGTACTGCAGGTTCAGGAATACGCGGCGCACGAAATCCGCGCTCAGGACCATATCCCTCCGCAGCTCCCTCTGGATGCCGATCGACATGTGATACGAATCCTGCACCGGCGAATGCAGCGGATACAGGTCCGCGCCGGATTTGGCGATCTGAATCGGAGTCTCACCTGGAATCGGAGTCCCCAGGCTCGCCGCGATGCCCGGAGTCTGCTGCGCCTGGATCTGCTCGAACTGGCCCAGGGTCAGGGTCGTGATAGCGTTCGCGGGAAGCGAATCGCCGACATTGACCAGCGTCGTTTTGCCGGTCGCCGCCGTCACACCGACGTTAATGATCCCCGGGAAAATGTTCTTATAGGCAGTCGCCGGATACTGGACGCGTCCATTGCCCACCGGACCTATCTCGGAGCGCTCCTGCAAGCGTTGATACAAATACTGCGTGTCATAATACTTGCCCGCGCCGCCGCGAATCACGGTCTTATTATCATGGCCCACCTTCCACGCAAATCCGATCAGCGGTGAGAAATTCCCATAATTCGGTTTCGTGGGACTCAGATTAGACCCGTAAATAGGGGCCAGATACGCAGGCTTCGGCAAATCCTCGTTGAACAGATTACTCTCATACTCGTAGGCCAACCCATAATTGAAAGTGAAACTCGACGTTATCTTCCAGGTGTCCTGGAAGTACGCGCGGGTCCGGTCATTTACCTTCGCTTTGTTGATATTGTAGGGCGGCGGCTGCGAGGGGTCTCCGATGCCGACGACACCGGCCGAAAGGAACGGCAGGTTCAACAGATCAGCATTGCTGGTAATGACTTTCGGCAGGTTGGGGAAGAAAAGCCCGACATAGGGTCCCAAGGTTGCGGCCAGATACTCAGGATCGAACACCGCATCGCAGGCCGGGTCGCAATAGCCCCAAAAGCCAGTGCCAGGCGCATATTCGAACAAGCCGCCGATCTTCATCCGGTGGCTGCCCTTCTGCCAAGTGACGTTGTCCTGCCAGGTGAATCTGCGCAGATCGCGGCCCTGCGTCGCGTTCGACGTGTCGCCTAACACCACATTGCTGCCCGCGCCGTAATAAGTGATCTGCGGACCATCCACGCCGACACAATTACCGCAATCGGCAGGCGTCGGGAACAGGTTGCGGTTGCTCCAAAAAGCATAGCTGAACCGGAAATCGTTCACGACCGTAGGCTTGAAGGTCGTGGTGGCTCCCAGGATGCTCTGGTCGCTCCAGTTGGTGTTCCGCAGCCAGTTGGAGGGTTCCGTGGCCGCCCCGCTCGGACCGAATCCGCCGTTGCCGTCATGCGAGTAGCGCGCAAATAAGCTGGTATTCGCGCTTAACCGGTAATCCAGCCGCAAGCTAAGCGTCTTGCCTACATAGGGACTCCCGAAGTTGCCGCCCAGCGCCGCCGCCGATGGCAGGTTCGGCACTACGCTATAGCTTTGCACCTGGTTCATGTACTCATAGTTGAAGAAGAAGAACAGCTTGTCCTTTTTCACCGGCCCGCCTACCCAGAATCCGGGGTTGCGCCGCGCGAAAAATGGATTCAAGTTCGTTGGGACGCGTACCAGATTCGGATACGCCGCCATGTTGTGATCCCTGAAATAAAAGTATCCCGCTCCGTGAAATTGATTAGAGCCCGTGCGCGTCACCACGTTGACCGACCCTACGCTGGTCGTGTCCGTCGATAAATCGAAATTAACCGACGAAACCTGGAACTCCTGCACCACTTCCTGCGAGAAATTCATCGACGAACCGGATCCTTCAATCACGTCGCGAATCGCTCCGCCATCCACGCTAATGGCCGTCTTGCCGATGTCGCCGCCTAATATGGATACGTTCGACAACGAATTGTATTGCGAAGTGGTTCCGGCCCCCACCGTAACGCCCGGTTCGATCGACGCCAATTGCAGATAGCTTCGTCCGTTCAGCGGAAGATCCTGGATCTGCTGCCGCTCGACAACTCCATCGATCGCGTGCTTTTCGTATTCCACTTGCGCCGTGGCCGCTTCTACGTTGACCACTTCAGAAGTCTGCCCGATCGGCAACCTTATATCCGCCGTCGTGGTGAGCCCGGTTTCCACTGTCGCCTCGCGAACCACCGTCCGGAACCCCTTTAGCTCCACGCGCACTTCGTAAATACCGGCCGGAAGTGAAGGGGCGCTGTAAGCACCTTCCGCGTTGGACGTCAGATCCCTCTCCGCCCCCGTTTGCTTGTTGCGAATCTTCACGGCCGCATTCGGGATGATAGCTCCGCTTTCATCGGCAACCACTCCCGAGATCGTCCCCACGGGAGCCTGCGCGAACGCCGGGCGGCTGATCGAAAAAGCTGTCAATAGGACCACGCCGAGCAACAGACAGAGTTGCATTACACGTCTCATGGTTAAAATCCCCTTCTGCAAATCAAGGCAGTCGTGTGTCGCAAAGCAAAACTAGGCAATTGTGACTCAAGGCCCGTTGCGGTGTCAAGAGCCTTCGTACGGATGTTCTTGAAATGACAACCGTTTACGATGATAACAGCGTTAATTTGCTTATCATAGTTCTTGAAATCTAATAGAGCAAAAACGGGCGGCGCCGTTCTTCAAAAAGTCTCAAATCTTCCTCCATGCGCTGCTCGATCGCACGTGGATCCTCACCGGCTTTTAGCGATTCCATTACCTTTCTGTTACCAATCAGCTTCGCGCAGCTCTCCAGATCAAGCTTCCCCGGATACAGCTTCCCTAGTGCATAAGCGACTTCCAGGCCCAGCCGCACGGAGGAAAATTGCTCGCGATTCAAAACTACGAAACGAACCCCAGAGAGCGGCTTATCCTTTAATGGCGGCCCGGTGGGCGTAAACCGGGTCGGATACGCGCGCACCCCTGGAATTGACCGCTCATTCAGGAAGCGCGCCAGTTCCGCTCCGCGAATCCATTCCGCGCCAATCTGCTCGAACGGAGCATCCGTGCCGCGCCCCACCGAATAGCCCTTGGCATACTCCAGCATCGCCAACCCGAAATAAAGGGTGGCCGCATTCAGGCTGCGCATATTCGGCGAAAGGTCGATCCAGGTCTGCCCGGTCGAATCGAACCAATCCCCGCGCGACCAGTTCTTCATCTTAATGACATGCAGGTCCGCGTTCCACTTGCGCTCGCCATTCGCCATCGTTGCCAGTTCGCCCAGCGTCAACCCATGGCGGATCGGCATGGCGTAGCAGCCGACGAAGCTTTTCAGATCGTCGTCGAGCAGAGGCCCCTCGACATGCGCGCCCGTCACCGGATTCGGCCGGTCAAGAATGTAAAACGGCAACCCGGTTTTCGACGCCTCCTCCAGCGCATAAAGCATGGTGCACGAATAGGTATAGAACCGCGCTCCGACATCCTGAATATCGAAGACCAGCGTATCCACGCCGCGCAACATTTGAGGCGTCATCCGGTAGCGCCCCTTGAAATGCAGGCTCCAGACCGGCAGCCCGGTCGCCTCATCCTTTGTATCCGCGACGTCCTGCCGGTCCTCATTACCTGTGAGACCGTGCTCCGGCGAAAACAGCGCGGTCACCTGCACGCCCGCGTCGCGCATCGCATCCACGTTGCGCCGCCCGTTCTGATCAAGCCCCGTATGATTCGTAATCAGCCCGACCTTTTTGCCCTTCAACGCCGCGAACTTTTCCTGCTCCCATACGTCGAGCCCGGTCAGCACATGATGATTCGGCACGATCATCCGCCGTATCCCCGGACCCTCCATCGCCTCGTTGTATCCGACCACGCTGACGCCCGGAGCATCCGCGCCGATGGCCGCGGCCGCAATCGTCGCCACGCGGGAGCGCAGTGCGGTGAGACTTTTCCCCGCTTTCGGATGAACGAAATTGGTTAGTAAGATGACGTACGAATTGGTCGTCGGATCGATCCACACGGAGGTCCCCGTGAAGCCCGTGTGTCCATAGGAGCCGATGGGAAACAACTCGCCTCGATTCGACGAATAAGAGGAATCGATATCCCAGCCGAGCCCGCGCAGCACCGGCTGATCCGGAGGAGTCTCGGGCGAAGTGAATTTCTGAATCGTCAAAGGAGAAAACACGCGCACGCCGTCGCGGGTCCCCATGCCTAACATCATTTCGGCGAAACGAGAAAGATCTCCCGCTGTGGAAAATAGCCCCGCATGCCCCGCCACTCCACCCATCAACCGCGCGCGCGGATCGTGAACCACGCCACGAAAAGGGACGCCCGTCGCTGGATCGATCTCGGTCGGCGCGATCCTTCCGCGCAGCGATGCCGGCGGATTGAACTGCGTATCCGTCATTCCCAAAGGCTTGAAAATTTCCTCCTGCGTAAACTGATCCAGCATCTCTCCGCTCTTGCGATGCACGATTTCGCCCAGCAGAATGAAATTCGTATCGCTATAAACGAAGCGCACCCCCGGCGGATTCTGCGGCTTCTCAATCAACGCCCGATGAATCCCCTCGTCGTATCCGCTGAACGGAGGATTCAGATCGAAATCCGGCTTGAACCCAGAAAAATGCGTCATCAGATCGCGGATGGTGATGTCGCTCTTGCCGCCCTGAAACTCCGGCAGATAAGCTGTGACTTTTTCCGCCAGCCGCAGCTTCCCGTCCTCGAAAATCTTCATCGCGCCCGAAGTGGTCGCGATCACTTTGGTCAACGAAGCCAGATCGAAAATAGTATCGAGCGTCATCGGCTCACGCTCCGGAACCAGAGCCCGGCTGCCGTAAGCCTTGCGATGCAGAATCTTCCCGTCGTGCCCCACGATCAGCACCGCGCCGGGGATCAGGCCATCCTCGACCGCCTGATCGACGGCCGAATCGAGCGCGGCCGATCCCGAAAACGTCTCCTGCGCCAGGGCGAGTCCCGCGCACGCGATGAATAACCATGTCTTCATGCTAGTTTTTTAGCAATCCCTTCGAGCAGCGCCGCCAGGTCGAAATCTTTCTGCGTAATTCCGCCCGCATCATGCGTGGTCAGATCTACCGTCACGCGATTGTACACGTTCGACCACTCCGGATGATGATTCATCTTCTCGATGGCCGGCGCGGCGGTCGCCATCATTCCGAAGGCATGCGGAAAATCCGCGAACTTGTATTCGCGATGCAGCTTCGCATCCTTGACGGACCATCCGGGCATCTTCGCCACCATCGTCTTTACGTCAGCATCGTCGAGCTTCTTCATCATGCCCTCCCATAAATCGGAATCACCGCGCCGCTCACATCGCCGGCCTCTTTCGACGCGAGCCATAGCAGGCTCCTCGCAATCGACTCCGGCCGCACCCAGCGCGAAAAATCGGCGTTCGGCATCGCCTTGCGATTCAGGGGCGTGTCGATGGTACTGGGCAGCACTACGTTCGCTGTGATTCCCAAATCTCTATTTTCGGCTGCGACATTCTTCACCAGCGCGACGAGGCCGGCTTTCGACACCGAGTAAGCCGCATAATTCGGCATCGCCTCCACCGCGGCGCGCGAACCGACCGCCACGATGCGCCCATACTTCGCGGCCGTCATCGGTTTCAACACGGCCCGCATGGAGCAAAACGCCGCACGCAGATTCAACGTCATCATGCCGTCCCACGTTTTGTCGCTGGTCGCTGCGACCGGCTCGCCTCCGCCGAATCCTCCCAAAAGATGCACCAGCGCCTCGATCGGGCCATGTTTGAGCGCCTGTTCCACCATCGAATCGCAGCCTTCAGCCGTGGTCAGATCTACGGACAGAGTGATAAACGGAACCGCGTCACGCCATTGATTCGCCGCGCCGATCACGGTCGCGCCCGAGGCCTGAAACGCCTCGCAAACCGCAGTCCCCAGTCCGCCGCTAGCGCCAGTTATTAGAACACTCATCGTGATCCATTCTCACAGGCTGAAGCCTGTGCCACCGCTTGCATGTTCCGAATCGCTGCTTCCAGTCATCATTGCTCTATTCTCACAGGCCATCGCATGGTGGCACAGACTTTAGTCTGTGTTCGAATTACACATCCAACCCCACCGCCCTCATCAATTCAAGAGCATTGCTTCGAGTCACCACACCCTCCCGCAATCGATAATCGAAACGAATTTGCCCATCCTCCAAATGATCCTCGAAATGAACATTCGCCGCGAGCGCGCCCAAGTCCGACACGATCTCCGCCAACGCCAGGTCATGCGTCGATACCAGGCCGATTGCCCCGCGATCCACCAATCCCCGGACGACGGCCTCCGCGCCAATCCGGCGGTCATGCGAATTCGTCCCACTCAATAATTCATCGAGCAGGAACAGCGTAGGATGGCCACTCCGCGCCAGCTCCACCACATCGCGCACCCGGCTGATCTCCGCATAAAATCGCGACCTGTTATCCGCCAGCGAATCGTGGGTACTCATCGAAGCACCAATGTTCAGCTCCGAAATCCGGAGACGAGCGCAAGCCACCGGCGCACCCGCCCACGCCAGCACCGTGTTCAATCCGACCGCCCGCATCAGCGTGCTCTTCCCGCTCATATTCGACCCGCTGACGATCCACAGCCTCGCCGCTTTCCCCAACGATACGTCGTTCGCCACCGCGACTGCCGCCGGAATCAAAGGATGCCGCAGCGTCTGCGCCTCGAACAATGGACCGTCCGGTTCGAGCCTTGGAAACGTAGCATCCGGCCGCTCGAACGCATAAGTCGATAGCGAGCACAGCGCCTCAAACTCCCCCGCCGCCTCGATCCATTTTCCGATCCGAGGACCGTTCGCCGTCCGCCACGCCTCGACAGCCATCGCGAACTGCGCGTTCCACAGCAGCATGTGCGCAACCGGCCGGAAGAACATGTTTTCCGACGAATCCAGCAACTCGATCAACCGGGTCAGCCTCTGAATCCGCCGCGACGCCGTCGATCCCTCGACCTTCAGCTCGCCCAACAGCCGCGTCATCCTCGCCGACGCGAAGCGCTCCTTCTCCAGTCGTTCGAGCAACAGCGCCAGCATCCGCAACTCGTGCGCGGGCGCCGACGCCGACCCCATCACCTGGCCCACCGACGGCCGCAATGCGAAGCTGAACCCCATCTCCGCCAGAACGACTATCAAAAACGGCATCGCCGAAAACTTCTGCGCGAAAAATCCACCCAGCGTCGCGACCGCCGCCACAGCCAGCACCGGCGCGATCAATCGTGCCCCCGCGAAAAAACGGACCGACGGCGCGGCGCCCCATTTTGCCAGTCCCCGAGCATCCACTGCCGCGCGAATATCCTCACCCATCAGTGCGATCTGTTCCCGGAGATCGATTCGTGGACGAAGTTCCTCGACCGCGGCCTGCCTCTCGATCACCTCTTCGCGAGCGCCCGGCGCCAGCAGCCATTCCGCTAAAGTGCGCTCGCCCGCCCCGGTCCGCGCCGTCGACAGCAATTCAAATAAGGACCCGCGCCCGAACAAATCCAGGTCGTCGGCGTAAACATGTTTGGAATCGCGAAACCGCTCGCCCTGGCTGCCGGTTCCCATCCACCGGTCCTCCATCCGCCCGATCGCGCGCTCATAATACGCGACTCCGCGCGTCGCCGCCTGCCTTTCCCGGTCCAGCTTTTCGAGCGCGACCCACAGCACCACGAAAATCACCACCGGAACCACCAGCCACCACGCGGAGATGGTCGACGTGCCGATAGAGAATCCCGTCACGATGACCGCCGCGATGCCGGTCGCGAGGCGCGCGTTTCCAAACCGGCTATACTGCCGCTCGGCGCGCGCCAGCCTTTCGCTCCAAGCGCTCAACCGCGCCCGATAATCTTCAACTGGGGACACACTTCAGTCTACTGACAGTCGAAACCACCTGCTGGCTTCTGATCGTCGACATTCGTGTTTTGGAAACGGGTAGGACAGGTTCCCGACCTGCCCTCCGCGACTCTGATGTTTTCGACGCGCCGCACGCTAAACTGGAAGCGCCGTGCTCCCCCGCCTGCGAACCAATCTCGATTTCCTGCCGTCGCCGGTTCCTGAGCGGCCGGGCCTGGTCATCCGCGATCCTTATCAATATTCGGAGGCGACGCTCATCGTTCCCCCCGGCCTGATCGCTTGTCTCGGCTATTTCGACGGCGAGCACAGCAGCCTGGATCTGCGCGCGTACCTCGTTCGTGAAACCGGCGAGCTCGACGTCAGCGAGATTGAGCAGCACCTCTCGGACGCGCTCAGCACCGCCGGATTTCTCGAAGACGAAATTTTCCTCGAACGGAAACACGCAGCCGAGCAAGCCTTTGCCGAGGCCCCGGTGCGCGAGCCCGCCCATGCCGGCTCCGGCTATCCCGATGAAAAATCCGAGCTGACCCGCACGTTCGATGAATACCTACGCGGAGAATCTGGCAAGAGCGAAAAGCTCCTGGCCATCGCCGCCCCCCACGTCAGCCCTTTCGGAGGCGTCGACTCCTATCGCGCCGCCTATTCCGCCCTCTCGCCCTCCGATGCCGAGCGCACTTTCGTCATCCTCGGAACCTCCCATTACGGCCAGCCCGATCGCCTCGGCCTCACCCGCAAGCCGTTCGTCACGCCCTATGGCGAAACCGTCCCCGACCTGCGCCTCATCGATGAAATTCAAGCCAAATCCGGAGACGCCGCCGCGATGGAGGATTACTGCCACGCGATTGAGCACTCCATCGAATTTCAAGTTGTGTTTCTTCAGCACCTGTTCGGACCGCAGATCCGCATTGTGCCGATTCTGTGCGGCTCCTATGCCACCAGCATTTACCGCGGAGGCGCGCCCGAAGCGAATGAACATGTGAATCGAATGTTAGGCACGCTGGGCGAAATCGCCGCCCGGGAAGGCGATCGCCTTTTATGGGTGCTGGGCGTCGATATGGCGCACCAGGGCCGCCGCTATGGCGATCCTTTTTCAGCCGCCGCCGAACAGGGCGAAATGGAGGAGGTCGCCCTGCGCGACCATGCGCGGATCGGCCGCATGGAGGCCGGCGACGCGCGCGGCTTCTGGGATCTGGTCCAGCAAAACCAGGACGACCTGAAGTGGTGCGGGTCGGCTCCCATCTATACGTTTCTAAAGGCAGTTCCCCAGGCGCGGGGAAATCTGCGGCGCTATCAGCAGTGGAATATCGACGAGCAGAGCGTGGTCAGCTTCGCCGGCATGAGTTTTCATTCAAGCTGACGCGGCCTTGGCCGATGAGGTTTTTGAGGATCTCTGTGATTTCACTCCGCAAATCCGTCGACGATTTGACCCGGCTCGAAGAACTCGAAAAGCGCGAGGGGCTGTCGGAGGTAATCCGCGAGTGCTTCGCTCGCACGATTTACAACTCGGCGCGCTATGCGGTAGAGGTGGATGAGGGTCTTGCGATGGAGCTGCGCCACAATCTCCAGGCGCTCGAGGAGAGGAGCCGCGCCGTCACGTCGCCGGACCAGTTGCGCTCCGTCCAAGCTTCCTTCCGCGGCGAGATTCGCCAGTATCGCGATAAATCGAACGCGCAGCTCCAGAAGCTGCGTAAAGACGTCGAAAACGCCGGCGCCGCCATGACCATCTTCGCTGAAACTGTCGCCTCCAATGGAGACAATCACGAGATGGAGGTTCGGGGACGCCTTCAAAAACTTGAATTGATCGGCCGCAGCCAGACGCTGTCTGAAATTCGCGACGGTATCGACACGGCTGTGTCCGGGATCCAGGCCAGCGTTGAACACATCCAGCGCGGCAATCAACTGGTGATCGCCCAGCTACAGGATGAGATTCGCGTGCTTCACCTGGAAATGGATCAGGAGCGCAAGGTGCTGTTCACGGACCGCGCTTCCGGCGCCTGGAACCGCCAGAAGGTGGATATCCATCTCGCTAATCTTCTGCGCCAGAACCAGCCCATGTGCGTACTGCTGGTGTCGGTGCGAAATCTGATGCGCCTTAACAACCGCTACTCCTGCACCGTCGTCGAAGGCGCGCTCAAGGCTCTGGTCAGCCGCTTTGCCGTCCTCGCCGGAGACGATGCCGTTGTGGCGCGCTGGTCTGAGGAGCAGTTCATCGCGGTGATGGATCTGGCGCCCGGTCAGGCAACTTCGCTCGCCGCCGAAGTCGATCGTAAACTCTCCGGAGGCTACGCCGTTCAGGAAAACGGCTTGTCTCAGACCCTGATCGTGCAGATCACCGCCGGAGTCCTGGAGCGGAGCCCCGGCTCCGAAGTCGAAACCTTCCACCAGAAACTGCGGCAACTGGCCGTAGCCATTTCCGGAGGGTAGGGCATATTACAATTCGGTAGAGCGTGCGAATCACCATCTCTAAAGAGAATTACCTGAAGGCCATCGCCGAAGCCGAGGGGGAAGGCGAGACGGTGATCGCCGCAACGCTCGCACGCTGGCTGAAAGTATCCGCCCCGGCCGTGACCATGGCGATCCGCCGGCTGAAGCGCGACGGT
Source organism: Bryobacterales bacterium (assembly GCA_963698105.1). Lineage (GTDB taxonomy): Bacteria > Acidobacteriota > Terriglobia > Bryobacterales > Bryobacteraceae > Palsa-187. The sequence continues at coordinate 198,644 of CAVOPN010000007.1, read as the reverse complement.
CTGATCCACGTCAGCCCCGCGGGCGAAATCACGCTCAAGAAACAGGGGCGCGAAATCGCGGATCGCGTTTTGCAGCGCCATCATTTGATCGAACGCATGCTCACCGAAATCTTCGGCATGGAATGGTACAAGGTCCATGACGAAGCGGAACAGTTGGAACACGCCGTGTCCTCCGATTTCGAACGCCGCCTGGTGGAGAAGCTGGGTCAAAGCGAAGCCTGCCCGCATGGGAATCAATCGGGCGTGGATCGTCCGGAAGCGCGGCGGGAGCGCGGCTGGCAGCCGTTAGATGAAATGCGGGCCGGCGCGACCGCCCGGGTAATGAGCGTATTCGAGCGCGACCGTTCCTTGCTCGAATATCTGGATGGCCTGGGCATCCGGCCGGCAGCGGAGCTGGAAATGGTCACGCGGAATTACGACGATACGCTGAGCTTGAAAGTCTCGGGCAAAGCGGTCCAGCTAGCGAGCGCTGCGGCGGCCAAGGTGTGGGTGGGGGCGGTCTGACCACAGACTAAAGTCTGTGCCACCTCTCACAGACTAAAGTCTGTGCTACCTGGTGGCACAGGCTTCAGCCTGTGATTAGTTAGCTATTTTCGCCCACTCCCCAGCCCGTTATTCGTCATCTTCGGAAAATCCCTGAACATGTACTCGACCGCCTCCTCCAACTGCCCTTTATCGGGGGCGGACGTCAGTGTCTCCGTCGACGATCCCCTCCAGATCAGCTTCTTCGATTTTCCATCGAACACATCCACCAGCAGCGTTCCTACCGGCATCTCTTCGGCCTTCTCCGCATCTCCGAACCCGTGCCATTTCCAGCCGCCGTCGACGTCGGTATAAAACGATTCGAGCGTCTCCTTGTCGCGGGTGCGCCCAAATGCGGAGACCACCAGATCGCCGCCGTTTTGAATTTTCGTCCATCCCTTGGACGCCAGTTGCGCGTCCACGTCATGCACGATCCGCGCCGCCCAGGGATTGCCCGCAAGCTTCGAACCGATCCATGAATAAGTCCGGTATTGAGTGAAGTCCGCGGCGCGATCGTAGCCGGTTTTGACGCTCGCGGCTAACACACAGATCATGAGTAAGGATTTCATTCTCGCCCTCCGTTTAGATCGCTGGGCTGTAAACTCCGTTACGGCAAAACTTGCTCCAATCCGGCAATATGTTCCGGTATTTATGGGCGACTTTCCTCTAAGTAGATGAGGGAAATAGACTGGCAAACCGACTGCTAAAGATAGTACTGGGCAGGCTGAAGGCAGCCTCCCGAACTTGGAAAAGGAGTTAAGTCCTTATGAATAACGATCAAATGGCCGGAAAATGGAAACAAATGAAAGGCGCTGTGAAGCAGCAGTGGGGCAAACTTACCGACGATGACCTGCAGGTGATCGACGGCAAACGCGACAGCTTAGTCGGCAAGCTCCAGGAGCGCTACGGTATGGCCAAGGAAGAGGCTCAAAAGCGAGCCGATGAGTGGTTGAAATCCTATAAATACTCCGATGAGGAAACCGCCTACGGTCATCGTCACGATGACGTGAAGCGGGAGCCGCATGCGGCCGGCACTCGACGCTAGGTAGTATCGTGCGCGAGGACGAGAAAGCCTCCCGTCCTCGCGCGGCTTGAGGATGTTACGCTAATGTCTCTGGCACATGAATCCTCAAAACCTGCAAGCGGCCGCGCACGAGGAAATGCTCGCGCACGGCTTTCATCCTGATTTTCCGCCTGAAACTCAATCCCAGTTAGCCTCCATTCGCAGCGCAAGACAGCCTGTTCCCGGGCCGGCCGTTAAAGATCTGCGCAACTTTCTGTGGTCCTCGATCGATAATGATTCTTCGCGCGATCTCGATCAAATCGAATACGCGGAAAAGCTGCCGGACGGAGGCACGCGGATTCTGATCGCTATCGCCGACGTCGATGGGTCCGTGCCGAAAGGGTCGCCCCTCGATCTGCACGCCGCCGGGGAGTGCGTCAGCGTCTATACGGGCGTGGAAACTTTTCCGATGCTGCCGGAGGAGCTATCCACCGATCTGACCTCTCTGAATGAAAATGTGGACCGGGCCGCCATGGTGATCGATATTTCCGTTACCGCCGACGGGATGATTCAGTCCGGACAATCGTACCGCGCGCTGGTTCGGAATCGCGCGCAGCTCACCTACAACGGGGTCGGTCCGTGGCTGGAGCAGAAAGCGGCTGCGCCTCCAAAAATCGCGGCCTCGGCGGATTTAGCGAATCAGCTGAAAATTCAGGATGAGGCGGCGCAGAAGCTGCGCGCCAAGCGATTCCAAAGCGGCGCGCTGGCCATCGACAGTATCGAAACCACGCCGACGATGGTGAATGGTCAGGTCACTGGTTTGCAAACGATGTTCAAAAACCGGGCCACGGAATTGATTGAGGATTTCATGATCGCCGCGAATGAAGTGATCGCGCGATTGCTCTCCTCCAATGGGGCCGCCTCCATCCGGCGCGTGGTGAAGACGCCGGAACGCTGGCCGCGCATCGTTCAACTCGCCGCGACCTTTGGCGAAAAACTGCCGGATACGCCGGATTCGGCCGCGCTCAATAATTTCCTGATGAAGCGCAAAGCAGTGGATCCGGTGCATGCGCCCGATCTCTCGCTGGCAATCGTGAAACTGATGGGGCCGGGCGAATACGTCGTCGAACGTCCCGGCGACGCTCCGCTAGGCCACTTCGGCCTCGCGGTGCACGATTACACGCATGCCACGGCGCCCAATCGCCGATACGCGGACCTGGTGACGCAGAGGTTGATCAAGGCCGCAGATTCGTATACCCCCGATGAACTGGACGTCGTCGCCCGCAACTGTACTTTGCGGGAGGACATGGCTCGAAAAGTGGAGCGGGTCATGACCAAGCGCATCGCGGCCGTGGCGCTACGCAGCCGGATCGGACAAGTGTTTCACGGCGTGATTACAGGGGTGACGCCCAAAGGGACATTCGTTCGGATATTCAATCCGCCTGCGGAAGGACTGCTAGTCAAAGGGGAAGCAGGAGTGGACGTGGGGGACGAGGTGGGAGTGAAACTGCTTTCGACGGACGCTCAGAAGGGATTTATAGATTTTGGGCGCACAAGCTGACCCTCCGCGTCCCGCCTGTGCGCCCAATTTTCTACACTCTTCGCGTAGTATGCGCGATGAGAGACACAAGGAACAACACCAGGAATACGACGAACAGAATCTTGGCGACTCCGGCCGCGGCCACCGCAACACCGGTGAAGCCGAGGACCGCCGCGATCAACGCGATGATAAAGAAGGTTATCGCCCAGTTTAACATGTTAATTTCTCCTTTCCAGAATCCAACGCCAGTACTATTGCAGATGGAGTGCCATTCGGGAAACCCTTATAAATGCGAGGTTTCGAGCCTGGTTTACTGCATAAACTACTTCTGTCGTGTGCAAAATTCGCAATCATGACCTTTAAATTGACTCTGGAATACGATGGATCGAAATTCTCCGGCTGGCAGGTGCAGAATAACGCGCGAACGGTGCACGGAGAACTGCAAAAAGCCGCGGACGAGCTGTTCGGAACAGCCGTCGATGTGCAGGGGGCCGGTCGCACAGACGCGGGTGTTCACGCTTTAGGACAGGTTGCGCATATAAAGGTCCGGGATGCGCGCCGGAAATATACGGCGCCGCACCTGATGATGGAGTTGAACGAAAAGCTGCCTTCATCGATCGCGGTGGTGGAATGCGCAGCCGCTCCGCAGACGTTCCATGCCCGCCACGATGCGTCGGCGCGCGCGTATTTTTACCAGATTTCGACGCGTAAGGCCGCGCTGTCGAAGAAATTCGCGTGGTGGATCAAGGCTCCTTTGGACGTCCAGGCCATGCAGACGGCTGCGGCGTCGATCGTGGGCCGGCATAATTTCGTGCGCTTCTGCGCGCCGGATCCATCGCGGCCGGGGGAGCCTACGACGGTGGTGGTGAATACCGCCGAGGTAGGCGTCGACGGGCACATGGTGGTATTCCGCATCGAGGCGTCGCATTTTTTGTGGAAGATGGTGCGGAGGCTGGCGGGAACGTTGGTAAAGGTGGGGCTGGGAGAGATTACGATGGAGCAGTTTCAGAGTCTGCTGGCGGGGAAGAAAGATGCGAAGCTGGACGTCGCATCGTGGACGGCGCCGGCGGCGGGGTTGTTTTTGGAGGAGGTGAAGTATTAGAGGGCTGAGTGGCCGGGGCGAAAAATGGGACAGCCCGCTCTGTCCACGGCGGCGCAGGAGATATGTGACGCCTTGCCGAGTGCGGGCGCCTTGGGACAGAGTAGGCAGTCCCCACTTTCCGCACTTTAGGGGCGAAGAAGAACGGCGCTGAGTGGCCGGGGCGAAAATGGGGACAGCCCGCTCTGTCCGCGCCGAGTGCGGGCGCCTTGGGACAGAGTAGGCAGTCCCCACTTTCCGGACTTTAGGGGCGAAGAAGAATGGGCTGAGTGGCCGGGGCGAAAATGGGGACAGCCCGCTCTGTCCGCGCCGAGTGCGGGCGCCTTGGGACGGGGTAGGCAGTCCCCACTTTCCGCGCTCTGGTGCCTTACAACGTCGTGGGCAGGAGCTGGATTTCGGGGACGGCGGCGCGGGCGGGGAGTTTGGCGGCGAAGAGCACGGCTTCGGCTACGTCATCGGCTTGGAGCGCTTTCGCTAGTGTTTCGGGCGAGGGTTTGACCGGGCGTTTTTCCAGAATTTCAGTATCCACCAACCCGGGGCAGATTACGCAGGTGCGGATGTTGTTTTCTTTTTCTTCGACGCGAATGGCGTGGGCCATGCCCAGCATTCCGCGCTTCGAGGCCTGGTAGGCGGCGCCCGAAAGATCCGGGACCAAGCCGGATATGGACCCAATGTAAATCAGATGACCGCTTTTACGTTCGCGCATGGCGGGGAGCACGGCGCGGGTGGCGTAGTAGGCTCCATTCAAATTGACGGTGATCACTTCCTCCCAGGATTTGACGGCGAGGCGGGCCATGGCGCGATCCGGCGTGTTGGTGCCGCTCGCGTAGACCAAGATGTCGATTTTTTCGAACTGCTCGACGGTGCGCGCGGCCAATTCCTCCATGGCCGCCGCGTTGGTTGCGTCGGCGGCGGAGATGCCGATATCTATATTTTCGAGGGCGAGTTCGTCCTGTAGATCCTGTAAACGGTCCTGACGGCGCGCGGAGGCCATCACGGTGGCTCCATCGCGCGCGAAGTGGATGGCGATCGAACGGCCGATTCCACTGGAGGCTCCGACCACGAGCACAGTCTGGCTTTTCAGAGAGACGGGCATTACGGATCAGTATCTCAATTGTCAAAGAACAAAATTTATCGGACGCTCCCGGGAGCGCCCTTTAGCCGGTGTTTGACTTCGTCCAGCACGAAGATCCGTTTGATACAGCGCCGCAACGGCCAAGCCTCGGTCATGTACCGATCGACATCCAACGCACGCAGGCCCTCAGAAGAAGAGGCTAGCATTCCCCCTCCTGGCCGATCCCGTCCTCCGTTGGCAGAGCACTTGGACTCCTTGCCTATAATCTATGCGCGATTTCTGTGGATCGAATTACGTGAAAGTGCGATGTGGTTGAAAGATTGGACTCGAAAGGATGTGAAATTACCGAAAGTCGTGCTGCACGGTTCGTGGAATTTGACCGCGTTGGTCGCCAGATCCCCGCACTTACGTGACGGGGCTATGACCCTGCCAGGGGACCAGCGACTAACAAAGCGCACATTAGAAGGTGTAGCTGAGGCCGAACAGGGGCGTGAACTGCTCGAAAATCCCGCGCGCGGTGTTGTGCGGAGCGGGAACGATCTGCTGGCGGGGGAAAGTAGTGATGTAGTCGCGAAATTCGGCGCGCAGCAACAGGTGCGGGATCAGGCGGATCTTGACGCCTCCGCCGACATCGAAAGCCACTTTCCACACGTCGTTGGTGGTCAGGCTGGCGATTTGGAAAATCGGCTGCGGAAATGGAGCAGGACCGGCGATGACGTAATCTTTCGCGCCCACGCCTCCGGCGAGGAAAGGCCGGATGCGATGTTCGCGCGGCTTGAAGTGAAATAACAGCGCATAGGTGAGGGCGTGCGAGTTGCCTTGAATGTCGGTCTTCACGCCGGGCGCTTCGAGGAAAGGATGGCCGTCGTGATAGAGATAGCGGAACTCGCCGGAGACGTAGTTGGAGACGTCCTCGCCCAGAACGATGCCGGCGGCGAAGCGATTTCTGATGCCTGCGTCGGCGGTTCCGGCGGCGGAGAAAATCGTGCCGTCATTGTAAATCCCATAGCCGATGTTGGCGCCGATCTCGAAACGATCCTGCGCGAACGCCGAGGCGGCGAAAAGAACAGCGAGTATAAATTTCATATTACTTACCTCCCGCGCGTCCGAAGAAGCGGATGCGCACTACAAAATGGCGGCCCTCGTCGCCTAGGAATTGAAGAAATTGAGGGGCTCCGGTGACGTTATTGACCGCGGTCGGATTGGACTGATTGGTGACGTTGTCCATGCCGCCGCGGAGGGCGAAACGGTAGCCGCGGAGTGTGATCATGCGCTCAATGGCGATGTTCAGATCGAAATTGATGGGGTACCGATAGGAGTCGAAGGGCCCGATGACCACTCCGGTCTGATCGCGGACGGAGAATGGAAATCCGGTGCGCATGTTGGCGAGCGCGGAGATGACCCAGTTCTTCCAAGGCAGAGGCAGGTAGGCCCAGGCGAGGATGCGATTGGGAACGTCCCAGGGCATCGGCGCGAAGTAGGGGAGCACCTGCAAAGGCTGCGCCGTGTTCGGATCGAGCACGCCGTTGGAGAGCGCGCGGGAATGAATATAAGACGCCATCCATTCGAACTGCCCGGACAAAGTCTGGCGGACGGAGACGGCGACGGAATCATAATCGTCGCGGCGGAGATTGGTGAGCTGGTAAGTTCCGGCGGCGTCGGTTCCCGGCAAGGGGAGCAGCGACGGAGGAGCATCGGGCGCCAGAGCGTTGACGAACGCGAAGCCATCGGTGCCGCGGCGGCGCAGATATTTCGCTTTAACGTAGACGTGCGCGAAGAGGTGATGATCCACATCGAGAGTCCAGTTCGAGGCGCGCGGGAGGACCAGGCCGGAGTTCGGGATCGCGAAGGTGGTGATCGCGGGCGGACCTTCGGAATTGTAGACGGTTGTGACGGCGGACTGATCGTAAGGGGCGCCGAGCATTCCGAGCGTGACGGCGTCGTGGGTGATGGCATAACCTCCGGCGATCCTTGTGCGGGCGGAGGCGAAGGGAGACCACGAAAATGCGGCGCGGGGCGACCAGGCGATGGAGGGAATGCTGACGATCCCAATCCTCGCGAATCCCCAGGTTGAGTTGCAGGCGTTTCGAGAGGCGCCAGGTGTCGAGAATATAGGCGGACATTTCCGTATCGGTGAGCTGAGATTTCGCGGGCGAGGGGAATAGGGTCTGTGAAATCAGCTGACCGGAGAGGCCCAGAACTTCATATCCGGTGCGGTTGAAATCGGCATTGTAATGCAGCCAGTCGGCATCGGTTCCAATTTCGATTTGATGGGAGCCGAGTAGAGTGAACTTTGGAAGATAAGCCTGGATCAAGCCCTGATCGCGCGTGGCGGCTTGCGTGGAGCGCAGAAAATTATTGCCGGTGTTGCCGGTGGTTGAGATCACGTAGAGATTCGAACCCTGCGGGCTTTGCGCGTCGAAGAAATCGTTGTGCGCGTAGCCAAATTCGAGGAGCGCGCCGTGGCCGAAATATTTCTGGTCCTTGACGCTCGCGAAGTATTCGTGGGTATGCAGACTGGACGTGGTCGAGACGGGGTTGAGCGCGCCCAAGCCGACGCGGCCTTCATTATCGACGTTGACCAGAAAATCGGCGAACAGAATATTTGACGGAGTCAAGTTTACCTGCGAATGCAGCAGATTGCTGCCGGCCCATCCGCTGCGCGTATTTTGACCCTTGGGCAGCGCGGTCACGACGGATTCGCTGTATTCGGATTCAATGGTATCGGAGAACCAGGCGCGTCCGCGAACGATGGGTCCGGAGACGCCGAAGCGCGGATACCAGTTGCCCAGGTGCAATCCCTGTTGGATATTGAGGCCGGGAATAAAATCGGTGGAGGTGTAGTGCAGCTTGTCGGTGCCGCTTTCAGTGTTGACGGCCAGCACACCGGCGGAGCCTTTACCGAAAGCGGGCGAAGTGCGTCCCGAAGAAAGGTCCACCGAGCGGACGCCTTCGACGGCGAGCAGAGTTTGAAACTGGCCGGTGATGGGGTTCGTGATATTGAAGCCGTTGAGCAGATAAAGGACCTGGTTTTCGGACGATCCGCTGACATGCAGGATGCCGGAGGCGTCCTGAATAATATCCGGCATCAACTGAAGCGAATTACGCAGGCTGTGGCTGTTCGCATACGGCATGTCGTTGACTTCGGTGCCGGTGAGCCGCTCCTGATTCTGCGCCTGGCCGACGTCGACGGGAGAAGTTTCCTCATGCACGTTCTCCGATTGAAAAACTTCGCGGACGGTGTTGAGGGCGAGCGTGATTTCCTGCGCGCCTTCGACGTGGATCAGGCGATCCTTCAGTGCATAGTAGCCTTCGCGGGTGACGGTGATAAGAAAATCACCGGGCACGGGCAGGGCAAGCGAGAAAGCTCCGGTGGGATCGGTCAGAACGTCCACGGGCTTGGCGGGAACGGGAAGATCGACGTGCACGCGGGCGGAGGGCACCGGCGCATCGTTTTCGTCGACCACGCGTCCACGCAGAGCAATCTGGGCGCACAGGGGGAGCGCACACGAAAATGCCAGGAAGATGAATCCCTTACCGCGCACAACGGCTCCAATGCACCAGGATAGCGTTTGGCGACTCAGTAAAACACCTTATATACGGACCGCGATTTTTGGCCGATACTAAGCCTAGTGTTCGTTGACTATTACGAGGCGCTTCAGATCAGTCCCAACGCCGATCAGGAAACCGTCCACCGCGTGTATCGAGTGCAAGCGCAGCGCTTCCATCCGGATAATCAGGAGACGGGGGACGCGGGGGCGTTCCGCTTGATCTCAGACGCCTACCAGGTGCTGAGCGATCCTCAAAAACGGGCGGATTACGATGCGATCCATCGGGGTGCGCGTCCGCAGACAGTGAATCCAGCCGCGACGCTGGCGGATGAGCATCGCAAGCGGCATGAAATCCTGACGATCCTCTATAGCAAACGGCTGGCGCAGCCGGATCAGCCGGGGATGGGGCTGCGGGATATGCTGGATCGTTTAGGGATCCCGAGGGAGCAGCTTGAATTTAGCCTGTGGTATCTGAAAGAAGGCGGGTATTTACTGCGGACGGATAGCGGGCGGCATTCGATTACGTTGAAGGGTGTGGAGTTGATTGAGACGCTGGCGGGGCAGAGGGATCAGACCAGGAAGATCGACGAGCGGGTGGCGTAAAAGCCAAAAATATTGGCGTCCCTAATAGCGGGGAGTTGGAACCCGCTGATAGATCGTCTTAGAGCTATTGAATCCTTAAAGGATTTGGCGCAATTCGGTTAACATCGAGCCTAAACTAGCGGGCCGTAACGCTTACGTTTGACACTTCCTAATCCCAACCCCGTATGGAACCCAGCAAAGGCACAGTGTGCGCTCCGTGTAGGAACGGAGGCATTTCTAGGCTCAACTCAACCCCAATGGCCTGTGAGGACCACGACGGGTACGATGAGCGAGCAGCGAAAGCATCAGCCCTTCGGTCTGAAGTGAAAGAGCAACTCTGTCGTCGGTCTGCGCTTCTGCGTGTCGGGACAAAGCACGCTCACGCGATCCAGTCGATGAATTTCCGCACCCCGATATAGTTTGACGATATCGTCGTGATCGGCATTGCTAACTAGCACAGTGGCTCCTAGTCGCGCCAATCGTCGACAAGTCGCAGCCAGACGTTTCTGGTCATGCCAACTAAAATTGCGTTCGTTGTATCGTATAAATCCGTTGTTGTTGTGGGCAACGGTGTAGGTCGGGTCGCAATACACCAAGTCGTGGGCAGAAGCAACCGAGAGCGCATCCTCGAAGTCGCACGCCTGAAGTCCTGCCCCCTTTAGGATCGTCGACGCGCTAACAACGAGATTGTCGTTCCAAAGGATTTCCGGCGTGCGCTGACCGCCGCCGAACGGAACGTTGAAGCAACCCTGCTGGTTAAGGCGATACATTCCACCGAAGGCAGTGCGATTCAGATAGAGAAAGCGCACCGCTCGTTTCACCAGAGATGCTGGGGCATCGGCTCGAAGCTTCAAGTAGGCAGCGTCATCTACCGGCAATTCTTTCAACAACCGAATCAACTGGTGGGGTCTATTTTTGACTTGAATATACGTGTTGATGAGATCGCTATTGATATCAGACAGCCGAGCCCTTTGAGGGGCCAGCGCGAAGAATAAGGCCCCGCCTCCGAGAAATGGCTCAAAATAATTGCTAAATTTGCTGCTTTTAATTAGGGTTGCTGCGTAACTGGCAAGCCATCGTTTTCCGCCGGGCCATTTGAGGAACGGCTTCACACTGATCCGCCGTTGCTGGACAGGGACGCTACTCATCTTCTGCGTCTCCCTGTCGATGGTTCAGCTTCTCATTCAACGCCTTTTCATACTCACGTAATTGCGCCAGTTGCTCGAAGCTAATTGTCTGCTGCTTTGCTCCGTGCATCACGACTTTTCTCGATTCGTTCAGCTTGTGGATCCAGTCGGTCCGCACCTCTTTGTTGCCAGATTTTCCAAAGGCGAGCGAGTCTTGGAAAAGAGTCCAGTTGTTAAGCGCAATTGCCCGGAGATCAATTAAGTCGAGATAGTTTTCCTTCTTCCCCTTTCCCTTCTCTTCCTCCAGTCGGAGCGTCGCCTTTTTGCGTACGCTCTCGGTCACACCGTTGTACCACCAGGGCTCAGCCTCGTGATCATCACCGAACTCGAACTTTAGCGTATCAATCACGAACTTGTGCAGTTTCTTCTCCATCTCTGTAATCAGACTGTAGGCTTGTTCATTGGTTTGCGCCTCCTGCGCTCTAAGGGCCTCAAGTAGCCCCGGAGGCTCAAAATCAGGAAACTTCTCATTGAGGGCCTTTTCGCACTTTCTCCTGGTAGCGGCCTGACCCTGGTTGCCTCTCGCGCCAGCGCGAAAATCCTGTCGCTGGGCGGCCGAGTAACTGGCGAGATGGTACGCCAGAGCTTCTGCATATGGCTGCAGGACGTGCACAAGCTCGGAATTGTCCAACTGTATAAGCTTGAGATGTTTCTTCTCTGACAGGTATTGAAAGATGCTTCTGAGGATCGTCATGCATACGGTGACGCCGTCATTCATCGCCAGCCCGCCACCCTCTGCAGCTCCGCGCTCCCACCATTCTCCATTGGTGGCACAGATAAACCCAAGCCATCCGTTGACAACGTCAACGATCCTTTTGAGCGTGCCACTGTTGTCGCCTGTCCAGAGTGGCCCATATTCGACGTCCTTTTTCAAGACAAATAGGCCTGGCTGGTTCAGAGCGCGAAACAGGCTTTCAAGCGTGATGCACCGAGCCTCCGTCCGGGTCTCGTCTGCCAGTAAAATGCGCTGGTATAGAGGGGACTCTTTGTCGTCATTCAGAGCCTGCACAGCCTTGGAGATAATCGCGCTTACCTTCTTTTCGTCATCTTCAGCGTCCCAGTTCAACTCCGCGTAGAGTTCCTGCAGAAGGCTCCGCTTAACGCTCTTCTGCTCATAGTTAATGTCAATGAACAGCTGCGCCTGCTTGCTCGCCGGGAGACCCTCGAAGGCTAGAACGTTTAGGTGCGCCGTCTTGGCTTTCTCAAGTCCGGAATATGCAAATAACCTGTGTTGCCCATCGATGATCCAGGCACAACGGTAGGAGGGCGTCAGGACCAAAGAACCGTGCTTCACTCCTTCGGGACCGTCCATTTGCTTCCAAGGCTCGAAATGTATGTGCTTTTTCCCTTCAAGGCTGATAACGATATTCGTCGGGAAAATCCCATTCCCGTCGATGTATTCACGGATTTTCTTGAGTCGACTCTTTTTGATCATCCGCTGGTAGGTATCAACATCGGTGGCTTTTCCCTTCGCCCTGTGAGCCACGTATGCGATCTTCAGTAAATATTCTGGCGAAATTGAGAAGGTGTAGCACGAATATTTCCCCAATTTGCTCTGCAGGGCGGGAATTTTGATTTCCAGTCCGTGTATGCGTTTCCCCGGTAGCATGTCGGCAAAAAACTGATATTTTGCAGCCGTTCCAAGATGTGCAGCCAAAGCCTCGTAGTAGTCTAAGTCCTTTTCATTCAGCAACACCACGTTCTCGTTTTTGGCACGCTGAAGATCGTTCTCGCTGAGGATCAAGTCCCATGTGAACAGCACGACGATAGCTACGCGCTTATGGGGAGCTGGGAACTCACTCGATGCGGAGGTGGCAAATCTCTGCCTGATCAGCGCATGCTTGCCAAGGTCCTTTTGAAATTCAGTGTACCTTCTTGGGCTTTCCGACGATTTACACTCAATTCCCAGCGCAACCTCTGGGTCCAACCCCACTACGTCAATCTGGTTGTATGCGCCATCATGGTTTTTCGGATCGAGTAACAGCTCTGCCCCACCGTCACCGGATAGGTGCGTGAACCCAAGCTTGTAGAGGAGGGACCAGACTCGATCTTCCAAAAGCACACAACGAGTCTTTTCTCGAACCATTCGGGTGGTTGACGCACCCTCTCGAAAAACTTGCCAGCCCTCATCGTTGGCCTTCTGCGCTAGGCCATTTGGAACGCTCTTGAATTCCGTCCCGTTGCCCTTCCGCCTGGCAAGAGATCGCAGATCATCGACTGGGAAGACGTTTTTCAATATCTTTATATCGGTTGACGCCATACGAATTTTGTTCAGTTTACATCATTTGGAGAAGGACGCCATCGAAAATGACGAGGATATGCCTGCGTTCGGAGATGTCAGGATTTTGTTGATTGTTTTGCCCCACCAGCGCAAGCCGGACCGTGGTTTCAGCCCTTCCGAGTTTAGAGAATCCGCAATCCGATCAAATCCCGTTCCACCCGCCCTTAATTTCCGCATACGATCAAGAATGGGGCGTTCGTCGGAATAGTAGCCATACGGTTTCCGACCTTCGCACCGGCCGTGTGTTGCCTTCACTCGTTGGCGTGCGCCTCTGAGCTTCGCCACGATCATGGCCTTTTCGTATTGCGCGATTGCTCCGAAGATCTGGCGCATGAGAATGCGGGTCGGATCGCGCCGGAGTAGATCTGGCTCGGTTACGCTTATAAGCTCGAACCCGCGCTTTCGCAAATCGCCGATGATCGTCTCCTGAACCATTAAGTCTCTGGCAAGACGGTCGAGCTTCTCAATGAGTATTAGTCGTGTCCCGTTCGCAGCCAGCGCCTCGAACAGTTCCATGAGCGCAGGGCGATTCTCCAAATCGGTGGTACCTGAGACTCCTTCCTCCCGAAACACCTTCACTAGACGACACCCAGCACCCTTAGCATAGGATCGTATCGCTTCCAGCTGACGGGCGAATCCATCACCTTCCACCTGTCCCTTGCTGCTGACTCTCAAGTATCCGAACGCATTGGTCATGCGCACAGTGTGCGCTCGGGGGAGCTTAGAAATCAAGTACAATTCTGTAGATAAGTACTTGATATTGAAAACAAGAGACTTACTCCTTTCGATTGAGTGATGGTGGGGCGGAAGTCCAAGAGGCTCGACTGCGCGGGTTGCGCGGAAGTTTTCCGTGAAACTGGGCGGTTTTTACGCAGCCTTCTTTGCATTCGTAGTTCGATGTTAGTGGATCAATGACTGTGGTATCAATAACTTACAATCTGTCAGCACTGGACCGACCTCCGCTCATGGGGCAATAACCGGCGTAATCGCACGCGAAAGCTCAGAAACATGCAACTACAACAGGCTTGCCATTCCTGATAAGCTTTGGTTCGGCAGAACAACCCACCCCGAAAGGAAACGAAGCTCGTGACACCAACCCCTGAGACCACGGGAGAAGATCCGGCTGTTGAAGAGCACCTAGCTGGACTTGACCACGAGTTGCTCTCGTTGGCTGAATTGATTGTCGATGCGTTCGAGTCGCTTGGGACCGTGGATCAGAGCCTTTTTTCACCACAGGGCACAATAATCGACCGGTTGGAGCCAGACAAGTTGACTGGGCTCGATGAGGAGAACTGGTCGTGAGTACCACGCAGTTCCTTGGTATACGGAAAGATCGACTTGTCCGTCCCAAGGCGAAAGCGACGAAGCTTGGCGCGGTCGGGTACTACAGGGTATCCACGAAAGAGCAATTGCAAAACTTGAGCATCGACACACAGAGATACGCGTGCGCCGAATACTGCGAGAGGAACGGCTTCAGGCTAGTTGCGGAGTTCCAGGAATCTGCGAGTGCGAAAACCACAGAACGTCCCGAATTTCAGTCAATGTTAGAATTTTGCCGCAAAAATGAAGGCGGGCTTGGTGCGGTTGTCGTCTACTCGATCACTAGATTCTCTCGTAATGCGGCAGATCACCTCGCTGTACGCGCTTCCCTAAAGTTGCTTAACATTCAACTGCATAGTGCGACAGAGCAGCTGGGCGATGGCTCCTCCGGTTTTTTGGTTGAGGGGATGCTGGGCCTGATGGCTCAGTGGGACAACGAAGTCCGTTCAGAACGAACGACGGCGGGGATGACCACGGCTGCCCGCCACGGCCAGTGGTGCCATAAAGCGCCGCTCGGATATCTCAATGATCGCGATTCTCCCAGCGGACTTCGGGTGGATCCCACTCGGGTCGAAATGGTGAAGAAGGCGTTCGAGCTCTTCGATAGCGGGTTCACGAAGGCCGAAGTACTGGCCAAGGTGCGGACTGCCGGTCTCACGATGCCAAAGAGCGGCCGACCGATAAGTGCTCAGACTTTGGATAAGTTGCTCCGCAACCCGCTTTATTGCGGCTGGATCACCTCCAATGGTTGGGACATCGAAGTGCGAGGAGATTTTGCGCCAATTGTCGATGAGCAGCGTTTCCGGCGAATCGCTGAGCGACTATCGGGAGGGCTCGGAGAGCGCCAAGTCAGATCAAAACACAGCGTTGATTTTCCGTTACGAGTTTTCCTCCGGTGTGCGGTCTGCGGTGTTCCTCTGACGGGCAGCTCCACCACTGGCGGGAGGGGCAAGCGTTACGCATATTACTCGTGCCGCACCGCTGGATGTAAGACGGCGAGCTTCCGCCGCGATGTCCTCCACAGAATGTTTGTCGAATTCCTCTACCAGCTCTTTCCCAGGGAAGCCCTAATGGACCGTTTTCAGGCTGTTGTGAAAGGCGTTTGGCTAAAGCGACATGCGGAACGGGAACGTGAGCGCGACCTTGCAATCGAACGCAAAGCAAGGCTCGAAGCGCGACGCCAAAGGCTCATCGAGCTGCTGGTGGACCGCACGCTCCAGAAGCCCGACTACGAGAACCAAATGATGCAGGTTGGAACCGAGATGCTGGAGATCGAACGGCAGATCGACTCAAAATTAATCGCTGAAGCGGACCTCGAACGCCTTTTGGAGTTCTCGGAATGGCTGCTGGAGCGAGTCCCCGGTATTTGGAGCGCAGCCGAATTGACCAACAAGTTGCGTCTTCAGCAAGCTTTGTTCCCGAACGGCCTGACGGTGTCTGCTGATGGATTTGGAACCGCGCAGCACCCTTTCTTCTTCAAGAGTTCCACGCTGTTGATACATGCGCCTGATGAATTGGCGTCCCCAGGGGGATTCGAACCCCCGTTACCGCCGTGAAAGGGCGATGTCCTAGGCCGACTAGACGATGAGGACGTTATTACCAGTGTAAACTACAGCGTCTTCAAATACGCGAGTACGTTGTCGCGTTCTTCGTCGCTCAGCATGTCGGAATAGGCGGGCATCCCGTTGCCGCCCGCGTTGATGATGGCCTTCACGTTCGCATCGGTCGGCTTCTTGCCGTTCTTCAGCTTCTCGTGTTTGAACAGCCCTTTCAGGCCGGGACCCATCTTCTTCTCATCGCTATCGGCGTTGTGGCACACCGCGCAATTGTCCTCGAACACGGCCTTGCCCTTCTCGGCGTCGCCCGCGGGCGCGGCCGCGAACATCCGTGAACCCACCAGCAAAACAACTCCGAAGCAGCTTGTCGCGATGATTCCCTTTTTCATACCTTCTAGTCTACAATCTCGGCATATGGCTCTCCAAATCGGCGATCGGGCGCCGGAAATAAAATCCGGCGCGTTCCAGCTTTCGAAATTGAAAGGCAAGCGCGTGGTGCTGTTCTTTTATCCCAAGTCGGATACGCCGGGATGCACCAAGGAGGCGTGCGAGTTTCGCGACCTGTCGAAGAAGTTCGATAAAGAAGATACGGTGATTGTCGGGCTGTCGCCCGATAAGCCGGAGGCGCAGCAGAAGTTCGCGAACAAGTACGGACTGCCGTATACTTTCGCGGCCGATCCGGATCACTCTGTCGCCGAGGCGTACGGGGTGTGGAAGGAAAAGAGTATGTACGGCAAGAAGTACATGGGCATTGAACGCAGCACTTTTGTGGTGGGGGCGGATGGAAAAATCGCGAAGATTTTTTCAAAGGTGAAGCCGGAGGGGCACGCGGAACAGGTGTTGGCGGCGTTGAATGAATCGTAGGACGCGTCGACACTCTCGAAAACATGGGGCATTAGTCTGAGTGGCAGGGGCGAAAAGTGGGGACGGCCCGCTCTGTCCACGGCGGCGCGGCAGGCTGCGTTCTTTCGCGGATGGAGTGGGCCTTGGGACAGAGTAGGCAGCCCCCGTTTTTCGCAGTTTTCATCGCTGTCGATGGCAGCGCATGGCGCCGCCCCACAAACACGAATGTCGACGCGCCACATTACCAGATTTTCAATAATTTCCACCAGGTGAAGCCGAATATCGACCAGATCACGACGTTCGCCACGCTGACTGCTAGCCCGATCTGCCACCACTTTTTGAGCGATATGTAATCCTGCGCGAAAAACATGGGCGCGGGCGTGGTTCCGTAAGTGGTCAGGCCCGCGGACAGATTCGCGAAGCACGCAAATGCGTAAACCATCAGTCCCGGCGGACCTCCTTTCGCGAGCAGCACCGCTAAAAATGCCGGAAACATTGCCAGCAAATGCGTGGTGATGCTGGCGAACGCATAGTGCGCGTAAAAATAAATCAGCAGTGCGATGGCGAACAGGCCCATCCACCCATAGCGTCCGAAGATGTGGCCCACGCCCTCCGCCAGCGCCTTGGTCACGCCCGCTTCGTTCAGCGCGGTGCCGAGCCGCAGCAGGCCTCCGTACCATACGAAAATATCCCAGCCGGTGCGCTCGCCCTTTACGTCCTCCCAACTCAGAACCCCCGTTACGATCAGGACGATGCCTCCGATCAGCGCCGTCACCGTGACGTCGATTTTGGTCCACGAGGAAGTGACCCAGAATCCGCAGACCAGGATAAACACGACAGCCAGAATTTTCTCGCCATGTTTGAGAGGTCCCATATCGCGGAGCTCGCGCGCGGCGAACGCCGACGCCTCGGGCGTATGCAGCACAGCGGGCGGATTGATTTTCATGACCAGCCACGGTACTACGAGCAGCGAGATCATCCCCGGCAGAATCGCCGCTTCAATCCAGCTCGCCCAGGTGACCTGATAGCCGAAGCCGGCGGCGATACGCGCGGCAAGAGGGTTGCTGGCCTGACCGGTATAAAACATCGCCGAGGTGACGCACACGCTTTGATACACGGCCGGCATTAAGAACGACCCCAGCAATCCGGCGGTCGCGCCCGGCGTCGATCCATACAACTCTGAGATCGACCGCACGATGGGCAGAATCACTCCGCCGGAGCGGGCTCCGTTCGAGGGAATCACTCCCGCGAGCACCAGGTCCGACATGGCTAGCGCATAGGAAACTCCGAGTGAGCTTTTGCCGAACAGGCGAACGAAAAACAATGCGATCCTGCGCGCGAGGCCGGTGTTGATCAGCGCTCTCGATATAAAAAACGCCGCCATCACCAGCCAGACGGTTTTGTCCGCGTATCCGGCCAGGGCTTGTTCTAGCGTCAGTCCGCCAAAAATCGATGCGAGCGTGACCGCCAGCAACACCAGAGCCCCGCCAGGGATCGGCTGAAGAATAGACCCCGCGATAGTCGCGATGAAAATTCCGGTAAGCCGCCATCCGGCAGGCGCTACCGTATCGGGTTTCGGGATCAGATAGACGACGGCGCAATAAACCGCAGCCAGCGCAGCCATGCCTCGCGCAGTTCGCTTCCAGTCGTAGGAGGAGGGATTGTCGGACGCCATGAGCAAAGTGTCAGGATACGTCATTGCGCGCCCCGCCCTTTTGGATAGTGTCGACGTAATAAGATGGATCACTCAACCCATGTGGGCGCAAATCTATACTCCGCTCTCTGAAAACCTTCCTCTATCGGCGTTGGTAGCGGCCCTTCCCGTATTCGTGGTGCTGGTTCTGCTCGGCATCCTCAGAAAACCCGCGTGGATCGCGGCGCTCTCCGGGTTGGGCATCGCCGCCGCCGTCGCACTGCTGGTGTATCGCATGCCGGTATCGCTACTCGCCAGTTCCTGCCTCTACGGAGCCGCCTACGGAATCCTGCCCATCGGGTGGATTGTTTTCACCGCTCTCCTGCTTTATCGATTAACTGTCGAAACCGGAAAATTCGAAATCATCAAGGATTCGATCGGCAGCCTCACCAGCGACCGCCGTTTGCAGGCTCTGCTGATCGCCTTCGCATTCGCGGCGTTCATTGAAGGCGCGTGCGGATTCGGAACGCCCGTCGCCGTCGCCGCGGCAATGCTCGCCGGGTTGGGGTTCGAGCCGTTCTATGCAGCGAGCCTGTGCCTGCTGGCGAATACTTCGCCGGTTGCGTTCGGCTCCATCGGAACGCCGCTCATCATGCTCACGACCGTCACCGGCTTGCCGCTGAACGTTCTATCCGCGGACGTCGGCCGCATCTGCGCGCCCGTATCGTTATTCGTTCCCGCGTATCTGGTGCTGGTGATGGGAGGCTTCGGCGCTCTCCGCGCAGTCGCCCCGGCCGCGGCGGTTTGCGGAATCGCGTTCGCATCCGCGCAGTTCCTGGTGTCCAGCTATATCGGCCCGCACTTAACCGATATTTTAGGCTCGGTCGCAGCCATGGGATCGCTAATCCTGCTGCTTCAATTCTGGCATCCGAAAGGGGCCGAGCAAGCCAAAGCGCATGGCCGCCGGACTAGCGAAATTCTGCTGGCATGGTCCCCCTATGCGCTGCTGGTTGTCTTCGTATTGCTCTGGGGACTGGACGCGCTGCCTGTAAAAGCATGGGTCAACCGGGCCACCATCACCTTTGCGTGGCCCGGCCTGCATAACCTGGTGACGCGCATGCCTCCGGTGACCGCGAAACCGTCGCCCTATGCAGCGACCTTTGCGTTCAACTGGCTGGCGGCATCGGGAACGTCGTGCCTGTTGGCAGTGTTCGCGTCGGCCGCAGTGCTGCGCGTCTCACCCGCCAGACTCGCCGCGATGACCTGGGCGACTACGCGGCAAATGGCGCTGCCTCTGTTTACCATTTCCACCGTGCTCGCGCTCGCGTTTTTAATGAACTATTCGGGGGAAACAGCAACATTGGGTCTGGCATTTTCAGCGACTGGCGCGATGTTTCCGTTCTTCAGCGCGCTGCTCGGTTGGGTGGGAGTCTTCCTCACCGGCAGCGATACATCCGCCAACGCTTTGTTCGGAAATCTGCAAGTGGTGACGGCGAATCACCTGGGACTGAATCCGGCGTTGATGGCGGCGGCGAATTCGAGCGGTGGGGTAATGGGAAAAATGATCAGCCTGCAAAGCATCTGCGTGGCCGCGGCCGCGACGGGGATGCCGCAAAGTGAGGAAAGTAAGTTGTTCCGATTCACTCTGCGGCACAGTATTTTACTTGCCGTGGTCACCGGACTGGTGGTGGTCTTCTACGCGTATATCATGCCGGCGTGGGTCAGATGACCGCCGCGGGCCGTGAACTCGGCCAGAGTTTTTTCGCCGTCTGCGTGATTGAATGCGCAAATTGCGTCGGTGACGATTTCGACTGGCTTGCCGGTTTCGAGCAGGCCGAAGGCGGCGAATTTTACGCAGACTTCGGTTACGACGCCATAAACCACGTACCGATCCGCCGCCAAAAGCTTGAGCAGAGCAGTGAAGTTGACGTTGGTTAGCGCGCTGAAGGTTTGTTTTTCGAGGAGGAATTGCGGACTTAACTCGACTTTCGAGTGCACATTGGGCACGATTACGCGCTTTTCGAGCAGCGTCGAAGCTGGTTTTTGCTGCCCCCAAGTTCCGGCTACGCAGTGATGCGGCCAATCCTTAAACTCCGGGTCGTCTTCGCTGTGCGCGTCCATGGTGGAGACTACCGGAATGTGGTGTTTCGCGGCGTGATGATTTAATCTCGCGACTGTAGTGAGAATCTTTTCGGCGCCCGGTGCATAAAGCGCGCCCGCGGGGAACATGAAATCGATCTGCGTATCGATGTCGAAGAAAACGGTTTTCATTTCTCGATTCCTTTGCGCACCTTTTCGCTCAGCGCTTCGAGCTCGGGACTCAATTCGACGCGCCATGCATCGGGGCGCTCGAATAAACTATGACACGCGGCAGGAAGGCGCGACAGACATTCCGCTGCATGTGTGCGGGCGTCTTCCGCGGTAGGAAGGGGCTCGATTAAATGTCCGCCGAGCATCACGGGCCGCAGCAACGCTTCCGATGGCTGCGATCCTTCCGGGCAGGACGGGCACTCGTTCGAGCGGGCAAGAAGATCGTGTTTTTGATAACGGAAGACCTGTTTCGATCCTGGCAGCGTGTGCTTGTCCTCGCTCAGTTTCGCGGTGTAGCGGCGTTCACCGGAGTGTTCGAGCTCGACCATTTTGTACACCACGCCCAGCGTCGGCGCGTCGGCGGAGGTCGACAACTCAGTGCCGACGCCGAAGACGTCGATGGGGGCGCGGGCGGCTACGAGCTCGTGAATTTTGTATTCGTTCAAATCCCCGGTGGCCATAATTTTAGTTTCGGGCAAACCGGCGTCGTCGAGAATCTTGCGGACCGCGGGGGCGAGCGTGACCAGATTGCCGCTATCGAGACGCACGCCCCACAGGGGACGTCCTAACGCGGCGGCGCGGCGCGCGCCTTCGAGTGTGTCGTAGCTGTCGATCAGATAAACGGTGCTCTCGCCCAGCAGCTTCTGTAGCTGTTTGAACGCGAGGGACTCGTCGGGGAAGGACATCACCCAGGAATGCGCGGCGGTGCCAAAGACGGGGATCCCGTAGCGCATGCCGGCTTCCGTATTGCTGGTGCCTCCGCAACCTCCGATATAGGCTGCGCGGCCTGCTAAGACTCCGGCTTCGGGAGAGTGGGCCCGGCGGGTGCCGAATTCCACCACGCTGCGGCCGAGCGCGGCTTTCACAACTCGCGAGGCTTTGGTCGCGATCATCGACTGGAAACCGATGGTCGCCAGCAGATACGTTTCGGGGATTTGCGCTTCTACCAGTGGGGCGCGCAACGTTAAGAAGGGCTCGTTGGGGAACAGAGGCGTGCCTTCGGGGACGGCGAAGAGATCGCCGGTGAATCGGAGGGTCGCGAGGTAATCGAAGAAGGCGGGACTGGAGTGTGCGAAGTGGGGGAGGGTGCGGAGATATTCGATTTCGTCTGTCGTGTAGCGGAGGTTTTGGAGATACTCCACGGCTTGCGCGAGGCCTGCGGCTAGAATGAAGTTTCTGTTATGCGGAAGGCGGCGGACGAAGAGCTCGAAGATGGCTCGCTCTTCGAGTTTGCCGGCTTCGAAATACCCGGCGGCCATGGTGAGCTGGTAGAGGTCGGTGGAGAGGCCTAGGGGCATTTCGAGATTTCACAGGCTAAAGCCTGTGCCACCTTTCAGGTTTTGTGGGCGAATTTTGGTGGTGGAGAGGCCTGGCGGCATTTCGGGAAGGTGGCACAGACTTTAGTCTGTGAATGCCTATTTCTTCTTGTCCGCCGGTTTTGACGCTTCTTGTTTTACGTCGGCTGCTACTCCGCGTAGCTCCGCTACTGTGTTGCCGTCCAGTTCATACATGGCGGCTTCGCCCTCGCGCTTGGCGATGAATTTTCCGTCGGTCCCAGGGGCGATGTAGACTCGTTCGGTGCGCTTGCCGTCGTTTGAGATTACGGCGATTTCTACTTGCGCAACGCCGAATCCGGTGTCTACGAACTTGGTGGCGGCCAGGTCCCGTAGTTTGTCGACCAACGCCTGGACGGTGGTTGAATCCATGGTTTTACCGTTGGAGGTCCACTTGTCGCCGGACTTCTGATAGCTTGCGGTGCGGGTGCCGTCTTTGAAATCGATCCTGGTGGGATCGCTGAAGCCGAAGTCGAACACTTTCTTATTGCGGAAGTCGTCGAGACTTTTGTCGACGCCTGTTCCCAGGTCCTTCGACACTTTATACACGCCGTCGACGACGCTCGATTTCGCGTAGTAATCTTCGGCGTCTTTGGTCTTCACTTTGCGGACTTCGAGAGTCTGCGTGCCGCCCGGATCGGTGACTTTCACGGTGGCTACCGGCGTCGCCGTCGCCCATGCGGCCAGGGCTTTCTTGGCGTCCTCGGCAGACATGCTGGTGTCCATGTTCGCTTCTTTCAATTTGCGAACCAGTTCTTCGACCGCGAAGCCGTCAGCGCGCAGAGGCTTCGGTTTCAGAATCTGCCAGTCGGTTTGATTGATACGGCCAAACTCGATCGATTCCTTTTTCGCCGTGAGCTCGACGCGGGTGGCCTTTTCCTGATCGAAGGTCAGCAGGCGTTTGTCGCGCAGGTCTTTCGATTCCTTATCGAAAGTCGTTTTCGAAGACGATCCCATAGTGTAGAGATGCGGATCGTCGGCGACCTTGGCGTAAACGTCGTTGCCGGTTGGGTTGGAATCGCCGATCAGCAAGGTCTTGGTTTTGCCGTCTTTCAATTTGAAGATGACTTCGTCGGCGGGGGGAGCAAGGCCATAGGAGGCGAGGTCGGTCACATTGTCGTCAATCGTGCGGTCCGCCGCAAGGTTGCTGGCAGCGCTGGTGATGCTGGCGACCGCGGATTGATCGGCGGGTAAAGGTTTGGGCGCGGTGATGGACCATACGCCCGAATCGTTCTTTGTCAGGACGGTATCTTCGCCGCCGCGCTTTTTAATTTCAATGCCGGAGATGGTGCCTTCATTCAACGCGGTAATCTTTGTGGTCTTATCTTCAGGCGGCTTGGCGGCCTTTTCGTCTTCCTTCTTGTTCGAATACCAGACGGCGGCTGAGAGTCCCAGCAATACTGCTAAGGCAATGATTAGACGGCTGAGCTTCATTGGAGTTGTCCTACGCGAAGAGATCGCTCCCTGTGGTCGCGGCTCGGCCCCACAGCGATGGCGTTCATCATTACGAAACCCGGCGCTTCCACCATACGCTGACTCCGGCAAGGATGATGAACAAGGGGATCAGGACAACGGTGACGTAGAAGACCATCGATACCTGGCGCGCGTTCATGTTCAACCGGCGGTCCGTCGGTTCCTTCGGCCGGATCGAGATGAGGTCCTCATCCGAGCTCAGCCAGTTGTAAATATTCAGGAACAGATCGCGATTGCCATTAAAGCGCAGGAACGAATTCGAGCACCAGTTGGAGGAACCGACGACCACAAACCGCCCCTTGGCTTCTCCCGTTCCGTTATAAGTCCCGGCCGCGCCGAGCACCAGAGGACCTTTCTTATCGTTAGCGGATTGTTTGATGTCCGACGATGCGAGGTTGGTGGTGGCGAAACTGTTTTCGGTGGTCGAGAAGAGTTTTTCAACCGTAGTATGATCGCCGTTCTTCACTTCGAGCGATCGCGCGATCGGGAACCCGGTGGGCGTTTCCTTCATGGTGCTCACGATGGGATGCGATTCATAGCTCGTGACCAGGGGGAACTCAGGCCCCAGTCCAAAAATCTGTCCGACGCCGCTGGTGTCGAGCACCAGGTCCTTGTCGACGGTGACGCCCCAAGTGGCAAGGACTCCCGTCAATGCCGCGTTGTCGTCGACCTCTTCTTTAGCGAACTTCAGAGGAGGATCCAGCATGAACAGTGCGTGGCCCCCGTTTTCTACATAGGCCTTCAACGCGTCGACTTCAGGCTGAATGTAATCGCGCTTGGGACCAGCCACGGTGACGATCGTACAGTCCTTCGGAATCTCCGTTTTCTCGAGCATCTTGAGGGTCTGCGTTTTGTAGTTGTTCTTTTCGAGCAGATCCTTGGCGCCGGAATATCCGCTGCGCTCATTGCTGTCGATCGAATGCTCACCGGAGCCCAGAACGAAGCAGGCCAGCCGCTCCCCGCCTTTCATCGCGCGGACGATGGCTCCCGTGACTTCCTCCTCGGTGAGGCTTTTCGCCTCCTGCTGCTTGGAGCCGTAGTTGACGAAAATGGTGCCCAGCGTTTTCACGCCCGCGGCGATGGCCTTGGTGCGGTTCTTATCGGCATCCATATATTCGACGTCCACTTTGGGCGAAAGATTCTTGTAGCGATCGAGAAGATCCGCCGCGGCTTTGAATTTCGTCGGCTGATCCCAATAAGTAATGGTCAGCGGCTGCGGCAGGTTCTTCACGACCTTGACGGTCTGATCGGAAAGGGTGAACTGTTTGTTGGACGTCGAATCGTAGCTCTTGTTATACCGGTTGGCGAAGAAGTTGATGATCACCAGAATCGCGATGACGATCACGGTGTACAACAAGCCCTGGCCGAGGGCCGAATTTCTACGGGTGTTGGTGGTCGCTGCCATTATGCCCTCCACCGAACCGATTCGAGCGAGCGCGAGGTTAGGAACAAGCCCAGAATAATCATGGTGACGTAAAAGATGATGTCCTTGGAATCAAGGACGCCTTTGGAAAACGATTCGAAATGCGCCTGCACTGAGAAGTAGCCGATCACTTTATCGGTGATGGAGCTGCCGAATTCGGAGACCCAGTTGAGCACGAACAGCAGCAGGGAGACGGCGAAGCCGATGGCTCCGGCGACAATCTGGTTGCTGGTGCAGGTGGAGATGAAAGTTCCGATGGCGAGCAGGCATCCGCCTTGGAGCAGCAGGCCCAAATAGCCGACGACCAGCGGGCGCCAATCGGGCGAACCGTAGCGGAACAGGATCGCCATGTGCAGCACTGAGACCAGCAGCATGATGCTGTAAAGCCCGACAGCCGCCAGCCATTTTCCCAGCACGATCTCGATATCGTTGATCGGCGAGGTCATCAGCAGCTCGATCGTGCCGCTGCGTTTTTCTTCAGCGAACAGGCGCATGGTGATCATCGGAATCAGGAACAGGGCAACCACATTGACGTTTGAGAGCAGAGGCCGCACGATCCATTCGTTGATGTCCATGGGGAAGGCCTGCCCGGTCATCGCGCTTTCCATGCTGCGCTGCACGAAGAAGGCGGTGCCGAAGTAAAAGAAGAAGCCTCCGATCAGGGCCCACAACGCGATGACGGTGTAAGCGATCGGCGAGCGGAAATAACTTTGCAGCTCCTTGTTGCAGATAGTGAATGTGTTCATTTCGATTCTTCCTCGGCGGCTTCGGCGGCGTCTTCCTTGACGACTTCTTCTAGCGCAGCAGTTACGGGTTCTTTGTGGGAGCCGGTCAGCTCCAGGAAAATTTCTTCCAGGCTGAGCGCCATGCCGTGCAGCTCGTTCAGGTTCCAGCCTGCTTCGATGACGGAGCGCGCCAGGGCCGGGCGAATGTGGCGTCCTTCGAGACTTTCGACAGTGAAGTGCAGGCGCCCGTCCTTCGATTCCTTGTGGATCACGCGGCTGACGCCGGCCACTTGTTCCAGGCGCGTTTGCACCCCCGCGCCCTCCGGAGCGATCACTTCAATCGCGACGCTTTCCGATCCACGCAGGCGGCTGGTGAGGTTTTCGACCGAATCGGTCGCGACCACCTTACCCTTGGCGATGATGATGACCTTCTCGCAGATCTGCTCGACTTCGGGTAGGATGTGCGTCGAAAGAATGATGGTATGGTCGCCGGCGAGGCCTTTAATAAGGTCGCGGGTTTCGATAATCTGATGGGGATCGAGGCCGGAGGTAGGCTCGTCGAGAATCAGCACGTCGGGGTTGTGGATGATCGCCTGCGCGAGTCCGACGCGCTGCCGGTAGCCCTTTGAAAGCTTGCCGATCAGTTTCTTGCGGACGTCGCCGATGGCGCACTTTTCGGTCACTTCGTTGATGCGCCGGGGCAGATCCGCGGTCGAGATTCCCTTGATGCGGCCGACGAAATCGAGATACTCGACCACTTCCATATCGGGATAGAGCGGCGGAGTTTCGGGCAAATAACCGATGCGGCGCTTCACCTCCATCGGATTCTGCTGCACGTCAAATCCGGCCACGCTAGCGGTCCCGGAAGTGGGCGGCATGAAGCAGGTCAGCACGCGCATGGTCGTGGTTTTTCCAGCTCCGTTAGGACCCAGAAATCCCACGATCTGACCTTTCTCCACCTCAAATGAGATGTGGTCGACCGCGATATTGCGAGCGTATCGCTTGGTAAGCCCTTCGACTTTGATCATATATATAACTCAGGACGAGCAAGAAAGCTCTTTGTGAGCGTAGAACATCATGATAGAAGGCCCGGGCGCGGAGTGTCAATCGCGTCGAGACTGTAAAATACACACATACCGGGGTTTTTGTGTTGCCGGCTCTGCCTCGGAACCATGACTTTTGGCGGTGACGCAGGTATTTATAAAGTCATTGGCAGACAATTGTTAGACGTGGGAATTAACCTTTTCGATACGCTGAATCAGGGAAAGGTGTCATTACGGCGCGGGGCCATGCCCTGCGACTGGGCGTCAGAGTTTCACAGGAAATGCGACGAGCCCGCGCGAGCCTGGCACCGATAGCGATCGGTACTTCAGCTTAACCAGCCGCCAGCGGATTCGGAAACGAATCTTCCCCCGCCTCCTGCTCCCGATGCAAACACTGAAAATCTTTCTCGATCAGCACCTTGAGCGTACCCGTCGATGCCTCGATGCCGGTCTCATCACTCTCCACCCACCGTTTCGCGATCAAGTGCGGCACGATGACGCGGATATTCCCTTGATCCAGAATCGCGGAGATCGATGGCACGGGACTCGCTTCAAGCGCGTAGCGAAGCTTACTCCCCGAGGAAAATTCGATGGATTCTTCGACCACTCCCTCCTCTCCGAGCCGCGCGACATCGGACCGGCTCAATCGCAGCCGTAGCGATCCGGCATGTAGTCGAAGTTTCATTTATGCATCCCTGTGAACCGTGTCGATCGAAAACGCGGGCAGGCAGATCGCCACGTATTCCGCGCCCTTCGGCGTGCTGTAGCGGACCCACTCGCCCGGCTTCGAGACGATCGCCTGGCCGGCTTTCGCGATAGTCTGGCCGCCTTCATGCTCGACCACCATTTCTCCTGCAAGCACCAAAGTAAACTCCTCAAATTCCGGACGCTGCCCCGGCTCGGACCATCCCGCGGGACTGCGCATATGCGCGACACTCGCGTGCGAATCGCCTGAATTTACGCGGCCGATATACTCATCGAGAATCTTTCCCTGCGGAACGGGAATGCGTGTAGGAGTTTGAATCAATCGGGGCACTATTCGTATCGTAGCGCTTCCACCGGCGCGATCCGCGTCGCATTGCGGGCGGGATAAAGCGTCGCCAGCAGGCTCACCGCCATGGCCGCCCCCGCGATCCACAGTCCGTCGAACGCCTGCGGATTGAACGGAACATAAGGCAGCGCGTAGACCTGTTCATCCAATGGAATCAGCTTGTAGTGATCGAGAAAATAGCACAGCGTATAACCCGCAATCAGCCCAATGATCGTCCCCGCCGCTCCGATCAGCGCCCCTTCGAAGACGAAAATATTGCGGATCTGCGAAGCGCGCGCGCCCATCGACATCAGAATCGAAATGTCCCGATGCTTCTCCATCACCATCATTACCAGCGTGATCAGAATGTTCAGACCCGCGACGAACTGGATCAAGCCGATAGTGATCGCCGTCGCAATCCTCTCCATTTTTAGCGCGCCCAGAATCTGGCGATACTGCTCCTTCCACGTGCTCGCGCCCAGCTTGGGGCCGATCAAAGGCTCACACTCTTTCTGCACCTGATCGGCGGCGTAAATATCGTCGAGCATCAGGTCGATGCTGCTCACCACGTTAGTCAGGCCGAACATTTTCTGTTCGGCCGGAAGATTCATATAGGCCCAGTGGCTGTCGATATCGTAGAAGCCCAGTTCGAAAGTTCCGGCGACGCGGACCGTCTTGAAGCGCGGCTGGAGGTCGAATCCGGCAAATTCGACGACCATAATCCGCACCGTTTTGCCAGTCTCCGCACCCAGCGTCTGGGCCAGGCGCGAACCCAGGATGATCCCCGGCAAATCGCTTTCCTCCTGGCGCAGCCCGTCAATCGATCCCGCTTTCAGATGCTTCAGCGCATCGGGAATCGCCGAGCCGGGCGCAACATTGACGCCCTTAATCTCGGCGCCTTCTCCCTGTACGGGCCCACTCAGATACGCACTCTCATAAAGCCCTGGAGTCGCGCTCACCACATGAGGAAGCTTCGCCAGTTTCCGGGCAAGCTGTTCCCAATCCTCAATTCCCGCGCCCGGTTGCCGCTCAAGAATCGAAACATGCGCCGTGGCGCCCAGCAAATTGCGCTCCAGCGTGGTTTTGAAACCATTCTCCACGGCCAGCGCAATCACCAGCGCCATCACCCCCGCGGCGACTCCGGCCACGGAAATAAATGTGATGACGGAGATCACCACCTGCTTACGCTTAGCGCGCAAATAGCGGCGGGCGATGAAGAGTTCAAACATAAGAAGAAGGAGTCAGGAGTCAGGAGTCAGAATAGCCTTCGCGTACGCGTCGAGTATTCGGCTCACTTCCTCAAGAAGAGGCATGAGCACACTATTTTCACCATATTGAAGATCCCCCGCCAGGATCAAATAATAGCGACAGTCCTCGAAAGACCCTTGCGCGATATTCATGAACCGCACTTTGTCTTGGCGACCGGATTTACGAAAACTTCCGCGATATTGGCTGGAGCCGAGACGGCAGCCCTACGGAACTGAGACGCTAATCCGTACACTTCGGACTTCGGAAAATCCGCGGAGTATCGATATACGCCCATCACAAACTGATGTGCCTTCTGCCAGACCAGCAGATCCTGAAACGTCCTCGCCGCCGGTCTGGGTGTCATTCTGACTCCTGACTCCTGACTCCTGACTCCTTCTTTCTCATTAGCGGAAACAAAATCACGTCCCGTATCGACTTCGAATTAGTGAAAATCATCGCCAACCGATCGATGCCGATTCCTTCGCCGCCCGTCGGCGGCATTCCGTAGGACATCGCCCTGATGTAGTCTTCATCCATCTGATGCGCTTCTTCGTCCCCCGCTTCCCGGTCGCGGACCTGCATCTCGAAACGGCGGCGCTGCTCGTGCGGATCGTTCAATTCGGTGTACGCGTTGCCGATCTCCATCCCCGCCGCGTAAATTTCGAAGCGCTCCACAAACGCCGGATCGCTCGGCTTATTTTTCGAAAGCGGGGACACCTCGACCGGATAGTCGTAAATAAACGTCGGCTGGATCAGCGTCGACTCTACTTCGCGCTCGAATTTCTCCATCAGCGAGTGGCCCTTCAACGAAGAATCGCCGACGGCCTCCTGCATCGACATTCGCCGCACGTTCGAAAAATCGAGCGTTTCGCCCTGATATTCGACCACCGCCGATCCCGTCGCATCGATCGCCGTCTGCTTCAGCAACTCCGCCGACAGATCCATCAAGCCCTGATAATCCGTATACGCCTGATAGAACTCGAGCATCGTGAACTCCGGATTGTGATGCGTCGAAATCCCCTCATTCCGGAAGTTCTTGTTGATTTCGTAAACCCGGTCCATGCCGCCCACGATCAGCCGCTTCAAATAAAGCTCCGGCGCGATACGTAGAAACAGGTCCATGTCCAGAGTGTTGTGATGGGTCACGAACGGCCTGGCCGTGGCGCCTCCATAAAGAGGCTGCATCATCGGCGTCTCCACTTCGATGAAGCCGTGCTGCTCCAACTGCCTCCGCAGCGACGCGATAATTTTCGCGCGCGTCACGAAAATCTTCTGCGACTCCGGATTCGCGATCAGGTCGAGATAGCGCTGGCGATAGCGAATCTCAACATCTTCCAACCCATGAAATTTCTCCGGCAGCGCCAGCAGAATCTTCGATAGAAAGGTCAGCTTCTCCACGTGCACGCTGAGCTCGTTCGTGCGGGTGCGAAACAAGTAGCCCTCGACGCCGATGATATCGCCGGTGTCCAGAATTTCGTAAAGCTTGTATTCGTTCTCAGAAACGGCGTCTTTACGCACGTAGAGTTGCAGCTTCTCGCCCAACTGCATCAGCGGAATAAATCCCGCCTTCCCCATCCGCCGCGGAGTCTGCATGCGCCCCGCGATCTTAACCCGCGGCTTATGCGCCAGTTCCTCCGCGGTCTTCGAACCGTACTCCCGCAGAATCTCGGGGATGGTGTGCGTCAAGTCGAAGCGCTGCCCGTAGGCGCGGAAACCCAGCGCTTCGATCTCGGCCGTGCGCTTCATGCGCTGGTCGAACAAATCGTCTTCAAGAGACATAAAATTAGCGCCGCACGATCACTTCACGCAGATGGTCGCGCGTCAAAAAAAATTTGACTGACTGAAATTCCTGAAACAGTTTTTCCAGGCTGCGATTGTTGAAGAACTGCGCAGGCCGGCGCCTGCCGCGCTCGACCAGCATGATATTGCGATGATCGGAGATGCGGTAGGAATAAGTCGGGATCGTTTCCGTCTTCTCTTCCGAATGAAAGAACGCCAGCAGGCAGGAGCCTGGCCGCAAAATGCGATGCAGCCGCTCCACCACGATCTGTAAAAGAGGCGCTGAAAGAAACTGCAGCGTGTCCCACACCAGCGCGCCGTCGAAGGACCCGTCCTCAAAGGTCAGCGAATTCGCGAGAAACTGCTCCACCTTGCGCGGATTGCTCTGATTTTCGTAAAAATCGCCCTCGCCGAAGCACGCATCCAGTTGATGCACGAAATCGTCGGAATAGAGCCGGTGCCCGTAATTGGTGACGAAACTCACAGTGGACTGGCTGGCGCCCGCCAGATCGAGGATGGATAAACCGGGGCGTTCTTCGAGCGAGGCGCAGAACTGATCCAGTCCGTGGCTGTGTCGATTCTCCAAATTCAACGAGCTAACGTTTGAGATCTCCGCCTCCCGCGGCGGCGGCAATATTCTGGTTCCCGGTCACCGGGCTGGCCGTTGCCGATGCTACCGGCTGCGGCTTTGGAGCCGGCTGCGGCTTCGGCACTTCCGCGCGCACAATGTCGATATTGCCTTTGAAATATGCTCCATCCTCGATCACCACGCGGGCGGTCTTGATGTCCCCCACCAGCTTCGCATCCTTGCGGATATCGATCTTGTCGGTGGTCTCGACGTTGCCGTGGATCGTGCCCAATACCACGATCTCCCGCGCCTTGATGCCGGCCAGCACCTTCCCGTTCGGACCCACCGTCAAGCGATGCTCCTGAAGCTCGACCGTGCCCTCCACCTCGCCGTCGATCGTGAGATCCTCGCGGCTGAAAATCTGGCCCTTTACGATCACCGATTTCCCGAGCACGGCCGATCCGCCCCGGGTATCGAAATGGGGTTCGTTAATACGTCCTGGAAGTGTAGACATAGGGATTCCCTCCTTTGCAAGCGCGGATGTCGTCGGTGCGCCCGACGCCGGCTTGAGCGCGAATTCTTCATCTTTTCGGCGGTTCCACATGCGGATCGCCTCCCTTCATCGACATAACTTCGGAGCTTCGCCTTCTCCGTAAGAACGAACTTCCGAACGACTGTATTTATACTACTACGGCACCGTCTCCATAATGCAAAAACCCCGGACGCTCAACCCGACGACCCGTCCCCACCCGGCGCATTGAACCCGTAAGCATTCAAAACCGCTTCCAGCGTCACAATTCCCACCAATTGACGCACATTGGCCCGGCTGACCACCGGCAAAACCCGCAACTTGCTGGACCCCATCCGGTCCAGCGCGATCGCCAGGCTGTGATCCGTATGCAAATGCGGCACATCCTCGTGAGGTCTGCCATGGAAAACATCCGCCAGCGTGCCCGATGCATCCCGGATCTTCGCAGGATCGACCACCCCCCATAACCCGGTCTCATCCGCCACGATCAGCGGCCCGTTCTGCTGTGCCGCCTCCGCGATCGGCGTATGGGGCGGAAAAACGCCGGTCGGTGAAATCATGGCGTCGCTGACCCGCAGCCGGAGCAGCTGCGCCCTGGCCTCCGCCGTCGGCAGATGCACTCCGTCCTGGCTGGCCAGCGCTTCGTAAATCGGCTCATGCTGCAAACTATAGGAAATGAAAAATGCGATCAGGTTCGAAATCATCAGCGGCACGATGATCGTGTAGTCGCGGGTCATCTCGAAAATCATGATCACCGAAGTCAGCGGCGTGCGCACGATTCCCGCGAACGCCACCCCCATTCCCACCAGCGCGTAGGCTCCAGGACCAGCCGTGTACGCGGGAAACCAGTGATGCACCACGCCGCCGAACGCGCCCCCGACCATCGAGCCGATGAACAGGCTCGGTCCAAAAATTCCTCCCGCGTTGCCCGACGAATAACATACCGCCGTGGCGATGATTTTCAGCGCCGCCAGGATGAACAGCGTCTTCACAATCAGGTCGCCATTCAACACGCCGTCTATATAGTGATAGCCCGCGCCCATCACCTCCGGATAGAACCAGCCGATCAGCCCGGTAGTTAATCCTCCTACCGCGGGCTGGAACCAGACCGTCCATCTCGGCCACAGCCGGAACTTGAGGCGCAGCCACAACAACAGCTTCACGAACGCGACCGACGCCAGGCCTCCCGCCACCCCCAGCGCCGCGTATAACGCAAACTCGACGGGATGCACCAGTTGATATCCCGAGACGTGGAACAGCGGCTCATCGCCCAGGAAAAGATGCAGCACCATCCACGCCGTGGCCGAGGCGACCACCACCGATCCCAACACCGGCGCGTGCAAATCGCCGGTAATTTCTTCGAGCGCGAACAGTACCGCGGCAATCGGAGTATTGAACGCCGCCGCCAGCGCCGCCGCGCTTCCCGCCACCAGTTGCGATTTCACCAGCGACCGGGTCACCCCCAGACGCCGCGAAATTACCGACGCGATTCCCGCGCCCACTTGTACCGAAGGTCCTTCACGCCCCAGGGAAACGCCGCTCGCAAGCGCGGTGCAGCAGCATAGAAATTTGCCGACCACGGTGCGCATGGTGATGCGCCCGTCCTCCACGAACAACGCGTACTTCGCTTGCGGAATCCCGCTGCCGCGCGCAAACGGGAAATAACGGAACAGCAGGAACCCGGTGACCAGCGATCCCAGAGTCGGCACCAGCACGCGCCTCCACCCCGCGCCCCCCGGCGGATACATGCGCACCGCCAATCGCCCGGTAAGGACGATAAACGCCACCACCACCAATCCCACCACCGCGCCAATCACCAGGCTGAGCGCCAGCGAAAGCTGCGCCTCGTTCTGGCGTACCCGGGTCCACCATGCCGCTATCCTTTGTCTCACTCTATTAAGGTAGCGCGCGCCTCCAGGCGTGCCGCATCGACATTCGTGTCGATGTTCCCATCGCCACACCGATGGTGACTGCCAACCCTGTCCCAAGGCGTCCGCGATGCACCAAGAATCACATACTCGCTACGCCGCCGTGGACAGAGCGGGCTGTCCCCACTTTACGCCCCTGCCATTCAGCTCGACGGCTGAGCCGCGCTTCCTCGACAGTGTCGATGATCCGTAAAACGTCGACGCGGCACGCGTGGACGCGCGCGCTACTTATAATCAAAATATGCGCAAGCG
This sequence comes from Bryobacterales bacterium, assembly GCA_963698105.1. GTDB lineage: Bacteria > Acidobacteriota > Terriglobia > Bryobacterales > Bryobacteraceae > Palsa-187. The sequence goes on along the minus strand of CAVOPN010000007.1, from coordinate 164,810 downwards.
CTACCTTTTCGCCGCCGGCCTGGTGCTGCTGGTCATGCTGCTTGCGCTCGTCGAATGGCAGGTTTCGTTCGATTTCGGCGAATACGGACCCGCCAATTCCGCCCAGACCTACATTTTCTGGGCCGTTTCCACCCTGATTTTCCTACTCACCGTCACCCTGGGCTTCAGACTTTTCCGCACCGGCGTGAAACTTTATTTCGATCGCCAGCGCGATCGAGAGGGCTCACGCATCAGGACGAAACTGGTGCTCGGAGCCCTCGCACTTAGCCTGCTGCCCGTAGCGTTTCTGGTCTCGTTCAGCTACGGAGTTTTAAACAGGACCGTCGATAAATGGTTTACCCGCCCCGCCGAGGGGATCAAGTTCGAGCTCATCGATACCTCCGTTGCGTTAGGCGAGGAGGTGCAGAATCGCGCCCAGGCCCTCGCCAACTGGATCGCGCTGATGCCCGGCGTGGGATCTGAAGAAACCGATTTTTCCAGGCTGTGCATTGAGAATCGCATCGCCGAGCTGCGTATCGAATCCCCCGCCGGCACACGCACGGTTTGCGACAGCAAGGAGGATCGGGCCCAGTTGCTCACCGCGCGCGCGGCACTGGGCGACGGAGCGTCGGTGGTGGTGCGCGTTCATCCTCTGCTCGATATTCAAAATAAGAAAGCGGAGATTGAAGGCTACGTTCAGCAGTATTATCAGCTCGCGTCCAACAAAAAGAATATTCAGAAACTTTACCTGTTGTTCATCCTGCTGATCGCTCTGTTCATTCTTTTCGTCTCCACCTGGATCGCGCTGATTCTCGCGCGCGAGATCAGCGTGCCCATCACGGCCCTGCTGGGCGCGGCGGGCGAAGTGCGCAGAGGCAATCTGTCCTACCGCGTCGAAGTGAAGGCCATGGATGAACTGGCCACCCTGGTGCGCGGTTTCAATGAGATGATGCATGAGCTCGAAGCCAATGCGCGCGAGCTTGAAAGCCGCCGCCGCTTCACCGAAGCGATTCTTGAAAGCATCCCTACCGGCGTAATCTCGCTATCCCCCGATGGCCGCATCCAGCGCGTCAATCGCGCGCTGCACGGTCTATTCACGGACACCCAGATTGAGCGCGCCGTGCGGCTGGCCGATCTTTTTCCGCCTGAGGATGTCACTGAAATCGAGTACCTGATGAAGCGCGCGCGCCGCACCGGCCTCGCCGCGAGTCAGATCGATGTCCTGTCGCCGCGCCAGGTGTTTCATCTTGCTGTCACCGTTTCCGCGTTGCCCGCCCGCCCGCCCGCGACCACCGGATTCGTCGTTCTGCTCGAAGATACCAGTGAGCTGCTGCGGGCCCAGAAAGCGGCCGCGTGGCATGAAGTCGCGCGCCGGATCGCGCATGAGCTGAAGAATCCGCTCACACCCATCGCTCTTTCGGCGGAACGCATCGCCCGGTTGCTCGACCGCGGCAACCTGACGGCTGACACGCAGCGCATCATCCGCGATTGCGCCACCACGATTTCGCGCGAAGTGGAGTCGGTAAAAAATCTCGCCGACGAGTTTTCACAATTCTCCAGATTCCCCGCCGCGCAGCCGGTGGCGTGCGACCTCAACGAAATCGTGCGTAATGCCCTGGACGTTTTCGCCGACCGTCTGGTGGGCATCGATCTTCGGGTCGAGCTGGTGCCGAACCTGCCCACCGTCGATGTGGACCCCGAGCAATTCAAGCGCGTCATCGTCAACCTGGTGGATAACGCCGCCGAAGCCATGCGCGATTCGCTGGTCAAGCGCCTGTTCATCGCCACGCAGCTGACCGCCCCCGATACCGTGGAACTGGTGGTCGCCGACACCGGCTGCGGCATCTCCGCCGGCGATAAGGAGAAGCTTTTCCTGCCGTACTTCTCGACCAAAGGCCGCGGCACGGGCCTGGGACTGGCGATCGTGAATCACATTCTCTCCGAGCACCACGCCCGCATCCGGGTGGAGGATAATCGCCCAACCGGCGCGAGATTCTACGTCGAAGTCCTTACCACAGTAATCGTGGAGACTGAGGTCCGCGCGTGAGTCACAATGAAAGACCAATGACATGGTGGGATGGATGTGAGGCAGGCGGTTCCGCCTGCCAAATTCAATGAAAAACGCCCGCATCCTGATTGTCGACGACGAACCTGGCATCCGCGAATCCCTGCTGGGTGTCCTCGAAGACGAGGCCTTCCTCTGCGTTGCGGTAGAATCCGGCGAACAGTGCCTGGAGGAGCTCGCTCGCCAGACCTATGACGCGGTGCTGCTCGATGTCTGGCTCCCCGGCATCGACGGCATGGAGACGCTCGCGCGTATTCAGGAGATTCCGTTCGCTGAGCGGCCCGAGGTCGTCATCATTTCCGGCCACGGCACCATAGAAACCGCGGTGAAAGCAACGAAACTTGGCGCGTTCGATTTCCTGGAAAAACCGTTGACCATCGAAAAGGTAACCGTGGTTCTCAATAACGCGGTCCAGCAGAGGCGCCTGGAAGTGGAGCTCGCTAACCTCAAGGATTCGGGCGCCGCCAAGTCCAATATCATTGGCGAAAGCGTGCCGATGAAGGCTCTGCGCCAGCAGCTGGGCTTGATGGCCGCAACCAATGGGCGCGTCTTGATTTATGGCGAGAGCGGAACGGGAAAAGAGGTGGTGGCGCACGCCATCCACGCCGCCAGCGCGCGCGCGACGGAAGCCTTCGTCGAGGTGAACTGCGCGGCGATTCCCGAGGAGCTGATCGAAAGCGAGCTCTTCGGCCATCGCAAAGGCAGCTTCGCCGGCGCGGGCGAAGATAAAATCGGCAAGCTCGAAAAAGCTCACGGTGGCACTCTGTTTTTGGACGAAGTCGGCGACATGTCGCTGAAAACGCAGGCGAAGGTTTTGCGTGCATTGGACGAGCAACGATTCGAGCCGGTCGGCGCTGCCGAATTCATTCAGGTAGACGTCCGAGTGGTCGCGTCGACGAACAAGAATCTCGAAGAGGAGATCGAGCGCGGCAACTTTCGAGAGGATCTTTTCTATCGCCTCAACGTCATCCCCTTCCATGTTCCGCCTTTGCGCGAGCGCATCGAGGACGTGCGCCTGCTGGCCGACTATTTTTTGAAGGAGTTTACGACCGCCTACGGACGCAAGCCGAAGGAGTTGACCGAAGAAGCGCTGCGGGTGCTCGAAGAGTATCCCTGGCCCGGCAATGTTCGCGAGCTGCGCAATCTGATGGAGCGGATTGTCATTATGAATCCGCAGGTCCGGGTCGACGCGCGCCACATCCCTTTGGATCGTGCGCGCCGCGCGGTTTTCGATCGGCCCATGGACCGGTTCGGCAGCTTGCAGGAGGTTCGCGAAGCTGCCGAGCGCGACTACATCCTGAAGAAGCTGGAAGAAGCCAAAGGCAACGTCACGCGCACGGCGGAGCTGTTGGGGCTGGAACGAAGCCACCTATATCGCAAGATGAAAGCGTTGGGAATCGCGCCGAAAGAATAACTTAGCGTTTTCACCGGCGGATGCCTGAGAACTCCGGCCCTAAATTGTGGGCGAGCCGTTCGGCGTGCTGTGATGCCGCCTGAATGGGGAGATATACGTATATTCTAATGAGATGCACGTCGACACGAGTGTCGACGCGGCACGCAAAAGTGCGTGCGCCACATAATGAAATTATCGGGACATGCCGGAACCTAATCGAACCCGCGCACGAGAATTAGCTGCCCGCTTCAACCAGGCGGGAGATCCCACTGGGTGGTTTGAAGCGCTTTACAAAGAGCACGAGCAAGGACAGAAAGTCGTGCCGTGGGCGGATTGCGGAACGAACCCAAATCTCTTGAAGCTCGAAGGGGCGGGAAAGAGGGCTCTCGCGGTCGGATGCGGGTTCGGCGATGATGCGGAACAACTGGCGGCTTGGGGATTTGAAACCACTGGGTTCGATATTTCTCCGTCCGCGATCCGGGCTTGCGAACGAAGATTTCCGAATAGTCCTGTGGATTACGTGACAGCAGACGTTCTTCATCCGCCCGCGGATTTCCTGGGGCGGTTCGATTTCGTTCTGGAAGTTTACACACTTCAGGTGTTGCCGGCGGAATTGCGTCCGCTCGCGATGCGCAGTCTGGCGGGGTTCTTAAGAAGAGACGGAAAGATCCTGTCGATCGCGCGGGGAAGGCAGGAGACTGACCCGGAAGGTCTGATGCCTTGGCCGCTCACGCGGCGCGAACTGGAGGGGTTCACCGCGTTAGGGCTTCGCGAAGAGTCTTTTGAAGATTTTTTCGATGCCGAATCGCCTCCGGTGCGCCGTTTTCGCGCTGTTTATGTCAAAAAATTGTAATCCCGAGGGACCGCTTTTTTAAGGCGATCCGCCGGGCTGGGTACCCAAACTCCGCTCTCATGGTCGCGGTTCCACCCAATTTGCATGGACGATTCCGAAAGTGACTCGAGTACTTGACGGATCGCGCCCCAGGTGTCCACTGGGATACCCCTGGATTCTTGACTTATGGTAGAAGACAGGTTCCACCGCCGGGGTGGTTGAAAACGGCAAATCCTAGAAAACGAGCGGTTATTTGATGCAAAAAAGAGTGTTTTGTCCGCGCAAGTAGATTTCGCCGCCGGCTATGGCTGGGGTTCCGATGAACATCTGGCCTTCGAGCGTGTTGGTGGCGAGAACTTCGTAGGTCTCCCCCATTTTCACGACGACCACGTCGCCTTCTTCGGTCGCCAGATAAAGTTTGCCGTTGACGCCGACCGGCGATGCTTTGAAGTTATAAGGTTTCGGGAGACGCTGCTGCTGATAGAAGGCCTTGCCGGTTTTTGCGTCGAAGCAGGACAGCATGCCGCTGTCGGTCACCACGTAAAGCTTTCCGTCATGCAGGACGGGCGATGCGGTGTAGGAGTTGCCGCGCTGGTTTTGCCAGACGATGGCGTCGGTCCCGGTCAGGTCCCCTTCGCGGCCGAGTTTGACGGCCATCAGATTCGGATTGCGAAATCCGCTCATCACGAAGACCATGCCGTCGCCCGCGACCGGAGCAGGGATGGTGTTCTGTCCCAGGCCTCCGACTTCCCAGATGGGCTTGCCGGTTTCGAGATCGTAGCTGTGGACTTTCTTGCTGGCGGAGACGATGACCTGCTTCTTCCCTTCGTAGGTGATGACGACCGGGCCGCTCCAGTTGGTGTTGCCATCGGGGCGGGGGGTGCGCCACAGTTCCCTGCCGGTGGCGAGATCGAGGGCGACCAGGAACGAATCGGCCTCGTTATCGAATAGCAGCAGCAGTTTTGAACCTTCGATGAACGGCCACGCGCCTTCCCCGAAGGTGTTGAACATTTTCAGCTGGATGCCGAAATCCTTGTCCCAGATTTTTTTTCCGTTCAGATCGTAGCAGTAGACGCCGCGGGATCCAAAGAACGCGACGACGTATTTCCCGTCGGTGACGGGCGAATTCGAGGCGAAACTTCCATAGGTGGGGTGGTAGCCTTCGTGGGGCGTGGCAACTTTTGCAACTTGCTGCCAGAGCAGCTTGCCGGTTTGGCGATCGAGCGCAAGCAGCATGAGTTTCTGCTCCGGCTGCGGACCCCGGTTGTTACCGAAACCGCGTCCGGCGCGTCCAACGGGTGCAGGGTCGTTTGCGGGTGCGGCGCCAGTAGGAACGGCGGTCGTCACGAAGACTTTATCTCCCCAAATCACCGGCGAGGAATGGCCGCGTCCTGGAATTTCCACCTTCCATTTAATATGTTCGGTATCGCTCCAATGCAAAGGTGCGTCGCCGCGCGCCATGCCGTCGTTATCGGGTCCGCGCCAACGGGGCCAATCGCCCGCATCGGCGGCAAAAGCCTGCATGAGCAAGGGAAAAAGAAGCAGCACGGGAATGCGCATGGGTTTTTTGAAATGATACACCGTTTGAGAGATCGACCCGAGATCGGTGGCCGGGGCGAAAAGTGGGGACAGCCCGCTCTATCCACGGCGGCGCAGTAAGGATATGTTGCATTTGCCAATTGCGGGCGCCTTGGGACAGATTAGGCAGTCCCCACTTTCCGCGATATTTGATCGCCGGCCGATGCTAGTACTTATCGAGTACCAGGACTACTTAACCGGCAGGTACCTTGTTGCGCTCCGGGCTATACAGCAGACTCAGGGCAAGGAATTGTCCCATTAATGGAGCGTACCGAACTAGAGCAGTGGAAGGCGAAAGAAGTAGCGAGGTTGCTGGCGTTGGTGGAGACGGAGCGGCGTTATTACCAGGAAATGGTGGCGACGCTGCCGGTGGCGCTGGTGGTGCTTGCGGAGGATCGCGGCATATCGTCAGCCAATCGCGCGTTTCGACAGACCTTCAACCTCAAAACCAAAGATCTGCGGGGAAAAACGATCGACCAGATCCTGCCCTCCGATCGTCTGGTTGAGAAAATCCGGGACGTTCATGTCACCGGCGTTGCGGAGAAGGCGTTTCCGCTGGAGCATGAAGGGCGGCATCTGCGGGTAGGGATCGTACCGATCCGCAACTGGGACGATGAGAGCGAAGTGGAAACGCTGCTGATGGTGCAGGACGCTTCCACCGCGGAGAAGGCTCCGGTCGAGTTTCCGGGCGAGATTCCGGCGATTGTGTGGGAGGCGGATTCCCGCTCACTCAGGTTCCGGTCCGTGCGCGGAGACATGGAGAGACTGCTGGGGTATAAGGCGGAGCATTGGACAGGCACCGCGCAATTTTTTGAAGAGCGGATCCATCCGGAAGATCGCAAGTCGACGGTGGAATTTTATATGGCGGCGATCGAACGCGGGGCCGGGGACGCGAGCGCCGAATTTCGCGCGGTGACGGTATCGGGCGGCACGGTTTGGGTGCGGGAAACCATCCGCGTCAACAACGGGTCACTGGCCGGAGTGATGACTTCGATAGAGCGCCGCAAGCAGGTAGAGGATCAGCTGCTGCGCGCCGGGCGGACGGAGGCTCTGCAAGCGGTTTCAAGCAGGCTGGCGCACGATCTGAATAATCCTCTGATGATCGTCACCGGGTACGCCGAGGAGCTGCGGAACGGCCTGCCGGAAGGCGATCCGATGCGCGCGGACGTGGAACAGATCCTGGGGGCGACCGATCGCATTTCGAATATCACGGCGCAGCTGTTGAACTACACGCGGCGGCACGCGCAGGCGTCGTCGCCGGTCAACGTGACAGAGATTGTGGCGCGCATGGGAGATAAGATCGCGCAGGCGGCGGGCGCGGGCTGCGCAGTCCATGTCGCACCGGGAGAAGCGGTTTGGGCGCTGGCCGAGGACGGGCAGCTGGAAGAAATTATTTTGGCGCTGGTCGCTTACGACCGGGAAGACGCGAAGGAGCGAAGCCATATCTCGATCGGCTGCGAGACGGACACCATCACGGAGCACGTGCCGGGTACGGCGCTGCCGTCGGGCACCTACGCGCGGCTGACGATTCACGATGACGGACGGGGCCTCGAAGCGGCCCAAAGTGACGCGGTATTTGAAGGATTTCTAGCGAAGCAGGACGAGAAAAGCGCGGGACCGGCATTGGCGCGGGCGTACGCGATCGTGCGCGAGTGGGGCGGAGACATTGCGTTTTTCAGCGAGCCTTTTCGCGGGTCGGCGTTCCTGGTGTACCTGCCGCATTGCGCGGCTCCGGCTGAGGCGGTTCGAGAGGCGGCGGCCGCGCCTGTGGCTCCCGAGGCTCCAGCGGCGCCGGTGCGCGAAACGATTCTGCTGGTAGAGGACGAGCCGGGGATTCGAGCGCTGGTGCGAAAAATCCTGCGCCGCGAAAATTACAATGTCATCGAGGCGGGGAGCGCGGAGGAAGCGCTGGCAATGGCGTCGGCCGCGGAGGGGCGAATCGATCTTCTGGTCACGGACGTGATGCTGCCGGAAGCTTCGGGCAGAGACCTGGCGGAGAGCATCAGAGAATCGAGGCAGGACCTCAGGGTGCTGTATATTTCGGGCTACACGGACGATGACGCGGTGCGGTCGGGAGCGATTCCTCCGGGGTCGAAGTTCTTGCAGAAGCCGTTTACGCTGGGGGCGCTGGTGGGGAAGGTTAAGGAGTCGTTGGGGAAGTGATCGGTCGGCAGCGCATGGCGCCGCCCCACATGCATGCTCAGGATCGGCACGGAGCCGCCATGCGTCAGCATGCGGGTCGCGGCTCAGTCGGCAATCAATTGCGAGGAAAACCTCGGCTTCAGCCGTCATCCTAAAAGAGCCGCGACCAGCGGAAGCGGTCAGCCTCGAAGAACTATGTTCCTTGAAATCAAAAATCCGTCGAGATGGCTGGCCGAGGCGAAAAGTGGGGACAGTCCGCTCTGTCCACGTGCATGTGCGGATTTCGGGCGCTTTGGGACAGAGTAGGCAGTCCCCGCTTTTCGCAGTTTTCGTTGCTATCGGTGCGCTCATGGGCGGAACGTCGACACGAGTGTCGACGAGGCACGCGTGGACGCGTGCGCCACTACCCGCTTCCTTACGGTCGCGGCTCAGTCGGCAATCAGTAGCGATGAAAACCTCCGGTATCAAAAATCGAGCCGTCGAGATGGCTGGCAGGCGCGAAAAGTGGGGGAGGATTTCGGGGCGCCTTGGGAGAGAGTAGGCAGTCCCGACTTTTCGCAGTTTTTCATCGTTATCGGCGGCAGCGCATGGCGCCGCCCCAAAGTTAGGGTTTGTCGGGGAGCGCGAAGCGATAGCCAACCCAGGGCTCGGTTAGCAGGTACTTGGGATGCGCGGGGTCGGGTTCGATTTTTTTTCTGAGCTGATTCATGAACACGCGCAGATATTCCACCTGGTCGCCGTAATCTGGTCCCCAGACGGCCTGCAGTAAACGTCCGTGCGGGATGGGCACGTTGGGATTTGCAAGCAGGTACTGGAGCAGGCCGAATTCCTTGGGCGTGAGGCGAACTTCGCGTCCGTTCGAAACCACGCGGCGAGTAGCGAGGTTGATCTCGATATCGTCCAGGTGCACCGATTGGGGACCGCCTTCGGGAGATGTCGGCATGCGGCGCAAGGCGGCGCGGACGCGCGCGAGCAGTTCCGGAGTGCTGAAGGGTTTCGTGACGTAATCGTCGGCACCCGCGTCAAGGGCGGCCACTTTATCGTGCTCGGAATCGCGCACGGTGAGCATGATGATGGCGACCTCGGAGCCGCTGCGGATGGCGCGGCAGGTTTCGATGCCACCCATGCCGGGCATGTTCATGTCGAGCAAAATCAGGTCGAAGCGATTCGCGCGAATGGCTTCGAGCGCTTCTTCGCCGGTGCGGGCTTCGTAAAATTCATAGCCGTGGCCGGTGAGCGTCGCGCGCAGCACGCGGCGGATTTGCGGCTCGTCGTCGACAACCAGGATGCGGCCGGTGCTCATTTTATGCGCGGCTCCTTGGGCAGAGGCAGGGCGGCGCAGAACTCGGATCCTTCGCCGGGCTCGGATTCGATCCACACGTCGCCCGAGTGGGTGCGGAGAATTTCCCGCGCGATATAGAGGCCCAGGCCGGAGCCGGGAACACGGTCCTTGGCGCCCGAGCGGCGGTAGAACTTATCGAAGATGCGGTCGCGCTCGCGCTCCGGAATGCCGGGGCCGCGATCGTGGATGCGGATGACGACGCGGTCCCCTTCAAGGGCGGCGAAGATTTCGACGGGCGAGCCGGGGGGCGAGTATTTGAGCGCATTATCGATCAACTGGCGCAGGGCGAGCGAGAGCAGCTCCGGGTCGGCGTAGATCCGCGGCAGGGTGGGGGTAGTATCGAGATGCAGCGAGCGGCCGGCGGCTTGCGATTCGAACAGATCCAGGACCTTGGCGAGCAGTTCGGGCACGTCTACGGATTCACGCTCCAGGCGAATTTTCCCGGCGTCGATCTGGGACATGCGGACGGCTTCGGTGACCAGTTGATTCATGCGGTCGGTCTCTTCATCGATGATAGCGGCGAGTTCCCGGAATTGCGGCGTGAGAGACTCAGCGAGCATCGACGTGGAGGCGGCTTTGATGGAGGTGAGGGGAGTCTTGAATTCGTGGGCGATGGCGTCGAGCAGTGTGGATTTGAACTCCTCGCTCTGGCGGGCGGCGTCGGCGCGAGTGGCGGCTTCCTCCATGCGGACGCGTTCGAGAGCGATGGCGACGAGATTCAGGAGTGCCTGAAGCGCGCCGTCTGAGAGAGACGAGCCTTTAAGCGCGAGGCTGCCCATGGGCTGGCCGCCCAGCAGAATTGCCGCGACGAACAAAGGGGGGGCGGCGATATTGTTTCCCTGGACGGCCACCTGTTTAAGTTTTCCTTCAATATCGGGCATGTCGTCGGCGCCGCCACGAAATATTTCCGCGCTTTTGGCGTGATACAGTGCGACGCCCTGGGTTTCGAAGATTTCGGAGATGTGGCGCGCGGCTTGCGAGCCGACGGATTGGGAAGGATCGGTGAGCAGGATGGCGCGGCTGAGGGCGTAAAGCTGCTCGGTTTCACGCTGGCGGCGCTGGGCGTCGGCGGCCTGCTTCTTTTCGCGGTCGGAGAGATGGCTGGCGACCAGCGCAGTGGCGAGAAACGTGAATAGCGCGACCCAGTTCTGAGGGTCGGCGATGGTGAACATCCCAATGGGAGGCAGGAAATAGTAGTTGAAGCACAGCATCGCGGCGACGGAGGCGAAGGTCGATTCGATTAAGCCCCAGGTGGCGGCGATGGCGAGTACGCCGAGCAGGAAAGCGAATCCGGCGGTGGTGGCGTTCACTGGAATCACGCGCCTACACATAAAGGTGATGGCGGCGATTAGGAGAAGGCTCGCGGCCACGCGCAAGATAAACACGGTTGGACGAACGCGCATGAAGCTCTACAAAATGGTAGCGGTTTGTGCGTAAGGAAGGTATAAAGCGTTAGGACACGTCGACGGCGACTGCTCCCGGTGGTCGCGGCTCTTTCACAGGCTGAAGCCTGTGCCACCGCTGAAATTAGGTGGCATAGACTTTAGTCTGTGTTTCAAATGCTACGGCTTAGCCCGCTATGTGGGCCAAGCGGTGATCTGCTCGCGCAGAGTGTTCAGGCTGTTGGTTACACGGTCGGTTTCGATGTTTACCAGTGCGTAGCGCTCAGTGTTTGAATCGCCGGAACGGACCAGGGCGTGGTGATCTTCCCGGAGATCGGGTAGGTCGCCGGGGTGGATGGGGGAGCCTCTTAGCGATGCCGCCAGGAAATAGAGCGTTCGCTCTACATCGTGGCTGAAGGTGCGGAAGGCGTCGCGCGGAGGGACGAATTTGCTCTCATAGAGGCCCGCTTCGAGGGCCATCAGAGAATGGACCAGGCGATGGGAGCTGGCCAGCATATCGTTGAGCGCGTTTATCTGCGAAGGATACGGCTCGGCGCTCAGGCGGTCGGCTGAGGCTTCGAGGTTCGACCGTGCCAGACGGCCGGCCTGGCGCGCTGCATCCAGGGCAGGCGGGGGGGCGTCGGGTTTCAGATAGGCTTCTGAAATCGCGTGGAAATAGTCGCGATAGGCGTCCAGCAGGCGGGCGATGTTTTCATTGATGCGATAGCGTTCCCAGGTGGGCCAGAGCCAGTAGGCGACTAGCGCGAGGGTTCCTCCGGCGAGCGAATTCAGGGCGCGGGCGGCAATCACGTCCTTGGCGGAAACGCCGGTGAGGCCGATCAGCAGCACGACGAGCGCGCTGACCGCGGCGGTGAGAATGCCGTAATTCGCGGCTCCGTAGGAGCGGAGAACAAACGTCAGCAGGCCGATGAGCACGATTTGGGTCAGCACAGTGGTCGAAAAGAGATGGAACAGCAGGGTTGCGAAGCCGAGTCCGGCGAGGGTTCCGGCCATGCGCAGCACGCCGCGGCTGAAGGTGGCTGAGAAATCCGGTTTCAGCACAATGGCGACGGTCATGGGCAGCCAGTAGGTCCGATGCCAGCTTACGGCGCGTCCGATTCCAGCGGCCAGGGCCACGCAGCCAGCCAGGCGGATGGCGTGGCGGAATACAGCGGATTCTAACGTGAGGTTGGCGCGCAGAGTGGCCATGCTGCCTCGCAGCCGCAGGGTCCAGGGGGCGCGCGATTGGCTCTCTTCGAATTCGGCGAGGCCCTGGGGCGTGGCGTGAGACGCCAGTTCGACCGAGGACCGCAGCTGTCCGGCCAGAGCATCCATCTGATGCAAGGCGTCGCCGAGCAACGCGGAAATCATCGGGGTCGGGGCGGGACTCGCGCGGATCGCTTCCGTCAATGCGTCGATCTGGTCGAGGGCGTCCGGACGCGGGTCCAGGGAGACGTTCGAACGAAGCGAACGGCCGATGGTGGCGAGGAGGCTGGAGGTCAGCTCGAAGAAACGATCGAGGGCGGAGGGTTTCTCGCCGGCTTCGGATTCGCGACTGATGCGGACCCGCAAGCGGGCGAGCGTGAGCAAGCTGAGGCGCATTCGTTCTGCTTGATTGAGCAAGGAGCGATACCGGTCGGCCTCCACCGTGTGAATCGGCCCGAGAGCGGCGAGGGTGTTGTGGGCATCCGTCGCTTGAGCGCTCGCGGAGGGAGCTTCGGAGGCGTCGGCCGGCGATGCGGCGGCTCGAGCCAGTTCTTCGAACAGATTCGCCAGCGCGCGGCGCTCCGGTTCAAAGCGCTGGACCGGCCAGAGGACGAGGGCGAGAAGAGTTTGAAATAATCCACCGGCGGCGGCCAGCAATCCGGCGGAAACGGCGCGGTGCGGGTCCATGGGCTGGGCGGTAAAAACGATCAATGTGACTAGCGTGACCACTCCCATATCGGTGGCGGATTGACTGATGGCCACCATCATTCCGGCGGCGAATGCCCAGATTCCGGCGACACAGATGGCGAGGGGGGCAACTGCGCCGGTGAGCGTCCCGGTTAGGACTGCCATGCCAACGAGGAATGTTCCCAACAACATGCGCCGCGCGCGCTGGCGATAAGGATCGTCGCCATCGGTGAAGCAGACGTTCAAAGCTCCGGAGCTGATGAGCAGGCCTACGGATAGGGATCCGAACCAATATCCAGCAGCCAAAGGAAGGGCGACACCGATGGCGTTCCTGACCGCGCGGCCCATGACGACTTTGTCGCGTTCCAGCCGGGTCAACGTACGCCATAAGGAGGTCCACGCAAGTGCTTGGTTCGATAAGGAGTTTGCCGGAACATCCGGCGCAGGGGCCATATCTTGATGGTAAGCGAATTCCTTAAAAATAGCCGAAATTTTGGCCACCTGCTATGATATATATGAGATGCAAAAACATCACGCGGCTCTCTCTTCGTATCACTTTCAAAGGACTAAGACTCAGGGCATCATCAAGGTGCTGAATGAGGGTTCGTATGTCATGGCCGAGTACAGCGAACGTACCGGCACGGTCAAATGGCAACGTGTGGTATTAGCCACACAAAAGGAAATGATTGAAAAGTGGCTGGGACAGCATTATCCGGTCCAGCCTGCTGCGCCGGCGCCCCCGGTCGTGGAAGCTCGACGTCCGAAGGCTCGCGCGGCTTCTAAATAGTTTTGTCCACATGCTAAAGCCTGTGCTACCTTTGCTCTGCGGTAGCACGGATCTAGACTGTGTTTTGAAGTTACTCGGCGCGCAAGGCTGTTGCGGGATCTACGCGGATTGCTCTTAGAGCCGGCAGGAAACTTCCGGCGAGCGTCATTACCAGCGATAGAATGATGCCGGCTGAAAATGCTTCCAGATCCCTGGGACTGAGGCCTGCGAGCACCGACTGAAGGCCCACGCCGGCGGCATAGGCTACTGCCGTGCCTACCAAAATTCCGATGATCGCCAGTATGATGGCGTCGCCCGCGATCAATCGGAGAATGTTTCCGCGGGTTGCGCCCAGGGCCATTCTGACTCCGATCTCCTGAGTTCGCTGCGAGACCGCGTAGGCCAGCAGTCCGTGGATTCCGATCGCGGCCAGAAGGAATGCGATCCCCGCGAATCCTCCTAACACCACCAGTTGTGCCCGGCGTGACGCGGTCTCCGCGGCAACGATTTCGGTGAGCGGGCGGACGTTGGTTACCGGCAGATCCGGCTCCGCAGCGGCGATGATTCTCCGCACGGTGGGGGCCAACGGGACGGGGTCACTTTGCGCGGTCCGAATCGCCAGGTCCTGGGGGACGTAGGGAGGATACCAACCATCCTTCACCTGCTGATAGGGGAGATAAATCTGTGGCTCGCTATACCGCTCCAGGCCCCGGACGCGTATATTGCCCACTACGCCCACCACCATCCAGTCTTCAAACTGATTGGTGAAGTGCTTTCCCAGGGGATTTTCGCCGGGCCAGTGTTGCCTGGCGAAAGATTCGCTCACGACGGCGACCGGCGGGGAAGTGAGTACGTCGGATTCCGCTACATCGCGTCCCAGAAGGATAGGGATAGAGAGCGTTTTATAAAAATCCGGCGTAACGAAGCGGAGACTGGCCTTTTGGGAGCCGGGGTCGACAGGCTGCTGACCGGTCGCGGTGATGGTCCAGATCCCGCCGCGCCATACCATCGGCAAAGAGGTAATGTAGGCGGCGCTTTCCACTCCGGGCAACGCGCGCACTTCGGTCAGGACACGTTTATAGAAGGCGACGCGAGCCAGTGTTTTCTGGTAACGCGGCCCGGTGACGGGAGTGTGGAGCGTCAAGACTCGATCGGCGCGGAATCCCGGGTCGGTGTTTTGAATCCGCAGCATGGCGCGGATCAGCAGGCCGGAGGTGACCAGCAGTACGACGGATGCGGCGATCTCCGCGATCACCAGCGTTCCGCGCAATCGCTCTTTTTTTCCGCCGACGCCGGAGCGGGATCCTTCGCGCAGATCGGCTGCGCCGGTGGCCTTCAATGCGGGCAGAATGCCGAAGGCGAGGCCGGTAAACAGTGTCGCGAGCGCTCCGAAGGACAAGACGCGCCAATCGGCGGAAGGCAGAGCGACGATAGGAAGGTAGGTCGGCACGAGAGCCGAGAACAAAGGGGTGCCTTGAATGGCAATCAGCAATCCCAGCGCTCCTCCGGTGAACGCGAGCAGAAGGCTTTCGGTCAATAATTGGCGGACGAGTCTTTCGCGGCCGGCTCCCATCGCGGCGCGTACCGCCAGTTCTTTGCGGCGCGCGAGAGCCCTTGCCAGCAACAAATTCGCCAGATTCGTACAAGCGATCAGCAGCACGCAGAGCGAGGCCGCGAGCAGTGCGGCCAGCATGGTTTTCGATTGGGGGGAAACGGAGTCATGCAAATCGTAAACTCCCGCGCTGATATCTTTGAGCTCCTTCGGGTACTGGCTTGAGATCTGAGCGGCGATCAGGCGCAACTCCGCATTCACTTGTTCGAGCGAGACCCCGGGGCGCAGTCTTCCGATGCCGGTGAGATAGGTGTTGGTTCGATCCTTGTCCTCAAACCCTTCGGCGTACATGCCGAAAAAGCGGAGAGGAAGCCAGATTTCGTCTTCGCGCCTGGGAAACGCGAAGCTGGGCGGCATGACTCCGATGATGGTGCAGGGCTCGCCGTCGAGCAGGACTTTCTTGCCGATGACCGCGGGGCTGGCTCCGAAGCGCGCCTGCCATAACGAGTAGCTCAGGATGACGGTGCCGAGAGCGCCGCGCCGGTCTTCTTCGGCTGTGAACCAGCGGCCGAGGATGGGCGCCACGCCGAGCAGGGGGAACACCTCCGCCGTTACGACAGAACCTGTCAGCCGCTGCGGTTCGCCTTCGCCCGCGAGATTCGCGGAGAGGTCCGCATAGGCTCCAAATGCTTCGAAAGATTTACTGCGCGCCTTCCAATCCAGATAATTCGGGGGGGACAGTTCCAAGCGCGAGTAGTTCGGCTCCTTCTCCCAAACGGTCACCAGACGGTCCGCAGCGGGGAAAGGAAGAGGACGGATCAGCACGTGGTTGGTGATGGAGAATGCGGCCGTGGTGGCGCCGATTCCGAGTCCCGCGATTCCGACCACCGTCAAGGCATAGCCCGGCGACTGACGGAAGGTGCGGCCGATATAGTTAAGATCCTGGCGGAGGATGTCGAGGTGCA
The DNA here is from genome assembly GCA_963698105.1 of Bryobacterales bacterium. Taxonomy (GTDB): domain Bacteria; phylum Acidobacteriota; class Terriglobia; order Bryobacterales; family Bryobacteraceae; genus Palsa-187. The sequence goes on along the minus strand of CAVOPN010000007.1, from coordinate 148,921 downwards.
CGCGGATCGCGTTGAAGAGCACGTCGAAGAACGTTTCGATCCATAAAAGGACCAGTTCAAATCCGGACGCGTCCCGCAGCCGCTGCGAGAAGACGGAGCACATTTCGCCTTCATACTCACCGCGAAAGGATTTCGGATAGAGGTGCAGCAATGCGCGGTACATCTTTATGCCCTTCCAGTGGCGAAGCCGCTTTTTCGAGCCAGCCTGACCAGGTGTGTCAACCGGTTCGCCTCGGCCTTGGCCACGGCTCTGCCGAAGGGCGTGATGCGGTAATAGCGGCGTCGCTCATCGTCGTTCTCGGGAGCGGGGCGGTCCCTGGTTTCTACGAGCAAACCCTGTTCCAGCATTCTTTGAATGGAGCGGTAGAGCGTGCCGGCGCTCAGCTTCAGTTCCCCCTTTGTGCTCGCTGAGACGTCCTGAATAATTCCATAGCCGTGACGATCCTCGTCGGCGAGGGCCATCAGGATGTGAAAAGTTGCGGGGGGAAGCGGAAGGAAGGAATCGGGCTCCATGCCTCTATTATACCCACAGTGGATATATTGTCAATGGCTATACTTTTTGGCGAGCCGCGCCATGGTATTCATATTCCGGTAAGTCACATCGGGGCCGGCGATCTTCGCGAACTTCGCGGTGAACTTCGACTCGTGGGTCGGAATACGGCAGAGCCAGTACACTTCGCGGCTGGAAACGATGAAATCGTCGCACTCGCTCACGCAGGATTTCGCCTGCTCGATGGCGCTTGGGCTGAGCTGGCTACGCATCAGTCCTACGTGGACGGCGCGGGCCTCTTTTAACAGTTCATTCGAAAACGGCTGATACTCACTGATCGCCTGAATCTCGTCGATCGATCTGACGAAGGCGCCTACTTCATATCCCAAAGCCTGTTCCAGGTGCTTTTCGATTTTCTGCTCCAGCTTCCGGTCGGGCATCGATTTTGTGTCGAAGATCACGTTGCCGCTGGCGATGAAGGTGTCGACGCTGGAAAATTTCAGAGCGGAAAACAACTCGCGTAACGTCTCCATCTTTACGACGTGTCCGCCGACGTTGATCGCTTTCAGGAAGGCGACGTATTTGGCCACTTCAGAGCAACTCCCTTTTCCGGTAACTGTCGACGCCGGCTTGCGTCAGGATCTTCAACTCGGCGAACAGCTCTTTATCAACGGTCTTGAAGTTGAAGCACGTCTTCCCCTGCATGCGTTTCTCAAGCGCCGGAGGGACCCGCGCTTTCATCACCGGATTGTAATAAAGAGGCATCAGGTGGTAGCTCACGTAGGCCTTGCCCGCGCGCACCGATCCGAACCACATGGGCTGGCCACGGTTGCTGTTCGATTTGGTGACCAGCGTATACTCCTGGGGCTCATCCTTCAGAACCCTCAAAGTTCGTTCGTGTTTCTTCATCACAGTTTTTAACGCAGCGAATACTTCTTCGAATTCGGGCGTCATTTTCGCCTCCGAAACTCCGTGGGGCTGGCTCCATAGCGGCGGCGGAACAGGGTGGAAAAGCTGCCGGCGCTTTCAAATCCAGTGTCGAGGCAGACATCGATGACCGGACAATCGGTTTCCGCGAGCAAGCGGGCCGCGCGTTCGAGCCTTCTCCTGGTCCGGTAAGCGTGCGGAGTTTCACCGAAAATTGCGCGGAAGGCACGATGGAAGTGGAACGGGGAAAGTTGGGCCAGCCTCGCGATGTTCTTTAACGGCAGATTTTCGGTGAGCATCTCATCCATCGCCTGTCTGCCTTTTTGCACGCGCGAGTGTAATTCCTGGCGCGTGGAGGCGCGCGCGCTGGGGACGCGGGCGATTTCGAGCGCATGCTCCGTGCGCAGTTCGATCAAACCGAGCGCCAGGTCGTAAAAGTCGCAGTCGGCGTCGCCGCCCGCTGCCGCATTCTCGCGCATCCGCCGCAGCGCGCGATCAATGCGCCCGTTTTTCGGCCGCAGGCGTTCCTCAAATCCGAGCACAGCGGCGCGCTCCGGATCGTCGAGCAGCGTGGCGTCGGGAGAAACGCAGGATCGCCAGGCGTCTTCCACGAATCCACGCTCGAAAAAGACACAAAAAGTCTCGACTGGCGGACCGGGTTCGATGGTCATCGAATAGGACTGCCGGTCGTTCAGAAGCACGAAACAGCTCGCGTCAACTTCGAATCGGGATTTACCGGCGCGCCATTCGGCGGACCCTCTGAGCACTGCCTTAATTGATAAGGGTCCCGGAAAATCCTGAACGTAGTACTCGCGGTTACCGCGTCCCCACAACACTGCATTCTCAACGCCAAGACGGGAAGCCGCGGGATTGACGAGCAGAGCCACTGCTGCATATTCTACCCGACCTAAAGTCCCGGCCGATCCGCACCGATGGAAAGATATGATCAGTGTCACGCGAATTCTGCGTCTGGGCGTCCGTTTGGCCGCTTGGGCGACACCGCATGTGAAGGAATGGCATCGTAAACGCCATGAAAATCGCGTGGAAGGCGAACGACATCTGACCGCCCGCAACTGGAGCGAAGCCGAAAAACATCTGACCCTTGCGCTGGCGGAACGCCGCCATCCGAGCAAGCGCCGCCTGGATCTGCTGTTGGGTTTGACTGAAGCGCAGCGCAAGCAAGGCAAGTCTGCCGAGGCTGAGAAAACTTCGGAGACGGCCATCGCGCTGGCCGCATCGTCGAAAAATAAAGTGCTGCAATCCCGGGCGCTGGACGGATTGGTCGACATCCAGCTCGATCAGAAGAAATACAGCGAGATGGAGACGACCATCGCCAAGATCGAAACGCTGGAAAAGTCCTTGCCGGCGCCCGATTTTAAGCGGTTGGCTTCAGCGGCACGCAAATTAGGGACGGCCCTGCTCAACAGTGGACGCGCCGAAGAGGCGATGAAGGCGTTCGAGCGGGCCAACCACCTCGCTGAAAAGAGTTACGGCCCCGATCATGTCGAAACCGGGAACGCGCTCACGGAACTGGGGGCGCGCTATCGCGAAACCGGCAATCATACCGAGGCGCAGCGCTGTCTGCGGCGCGCGCTTGAAATTCATCGCAAGACCTCTGGCGTCGATTCTCAGGCCGCCACGGAGGACCTGTTTCATCTGGCAGCGTCGCTTGAGGAATCGGGCGATCTCGAAGGGGCCGCTTCGCAATACGAAAAGACGCTGGCCGTAGCGGAACGGCAGGTGGGCGGGAACCGGGAACAGACAGCGGTGACGCAAGCCCACTTGGCGGCGATTTACATGCGTGCCGGGCGAACCTCCGCCGCGCGCGAATTATTGATCCATTCGATTGGCGTACTGCGCAAGAACGACGAGCGGCTGGAGTTCGCTCTCGAAACCATGGCGGACGTCGAGGATCTGCTGAACCATCCGGAGGAGGCGCAGAAGTGGCGGGATAAAGCTGCCGCATCGGCCGCGATCCGCACGGGACAAGGCGAGCAGGTATTGGTGAGCGCGGTGAAAGCGCTGCCAAAATACTACTAGCGGGAAATCGTTCGTCGGCCGCCGGTGCGCGAATTTTGTAGGGCGGTCTTTTAGACTGACAGCAAGAAGCCACCTGAATGGCGGCTGCCGCCAAAATTGGCCGCCCCACAAAAGGGCTGCTGGTCTTAATTGCCTGCATCCGTCCGTGTTAGCTTAGTTTTTGGAAGACTTCCACGGCAATGCCGACGTGGTGGAAACCCTGGAGCAGATGATCCGGGGCCAGCGCATTACGCAAACTCTGCTTTTTTCCGGTCCTGAAGGGGTGGGGAAGGCCACACTCGCCCGCCGTTTCGCTGCCCGGCTGCTGGGCGATCCTCACAAAATTGAGTTGGACGATCTAAGCCTGGAATCGAACGTCGACCTGATTACGGAGCGCGAAAAATGGACTTCCGACAAGCGTAATGAAGATCCGCTGGTGTTCTCCTCGCACCCCGATTTTCTGACCTTCGCGCCCGATGGTCCTTTGCGCCAGCTCACCATCCAGCAGATGCGCCTGTTGAAGGAGCGCGCTCAGCTCAAGCCTCTCAAAGGATCGTGGAGGGTGTTTCTGATCGATTCGATAGACCGCGCCAATGAACAGGCGGCGAACTCTCTCCTAAAGACATTAGAGGAGCCTCCACCGCACCTGATTCTTATCATGACCGCGCGTAATCCTTACGACCTGTTGACCACTATCCGCTCCCGTTCCGTGCCGTTCCGCCTTTCGCGTCTGGATGCCGATGCCATGCGCGGGTTCATAGCGATGCGCGGCCTGGATCATCGGGAGCGCCGTGAAAAACTCGCCGCCGGCGCGCCCGGCTTGGCCGTCTCGATCGACCTCGAAAGCTACGATCGCCGCCGGACCGCGATGCTCGCATTGCTCAAAGCGGCCAGTGGCGCCGATACTTTCGGAGCGTGGCTGAAGCACTCGGAGTCGATCGCGGCGCGCCGCACCGAGAAGTTCGATTCGTATCTGGAAGTGCTCTATTTACTGCTCGGCGACGTGCTGCGCATCACCGAAGGCGTACCCGCCGCCGCCAATGCCGATGTCGCTGAAGACCTCAAAGAAGTGGCCGCCCGCGTGTCGTTCGAATGGCTGCGGCGGGCCGTCGAAAAGGTGGATGAGCTGGTCGAACTGGTGCGCCGAAATATCCAGAAATCCATCGCCCTGGACGCCTGGGCGGTAGACATGTTATCAACTAAATAGAAGCAAGGAGCCCTGTGGAGCCCAGTAACCGCAAACTGATTCGTCCGTCGTTAACAGAAATGAAGGACCCGCGCAGCGCCAAGAAAACGACTCCGCCGGATCAGACCAACGCGGAAAATTTCTACTATCTGAAGCAGATGCAGTCCAAGACGCAGATGACCATCGTGCTGAAAGATGGCGAAATCATCAAAGGCGTCATCGAGTGGTACGACAAGTCGTGCCTGAAGGTGAATCGCGACGGCGATCCGAATCTCCTGATTTTCAAGTCTAATATCAAGTACATGTACAAGGCTTAGTACACCGTCTGGGCGATCTGTTGAAGGAACCGGATTCGCCTACGCGGCGCGCCCGCGGTTTGCACATCACTCGGCAAGAGCTTTGACTCGCGCGGAGTCCTTTCCCAGCCATTCCGGATTCTGAGCGGTCGAGTCGAAATACTGGCTGGTCTTGAACAGCTCATACTCGCCCCGGCTGGCCGCATGCGCTGTTCTAGCAAGCAACGCCGTAACTTCAGCGCGCGTGAACGGCTGGAACGTCCGCGCGGCGCGTAACGCCTGTTCCAGTATCTTGCCGCTGTCGATGCCCGTGATCACCACCGACGTCGGCAAGCTCAGCGCATAATGCAGACACTCGATAGGCTTCACTACCCGGCTCTTCAGAAGCACACCGCTGCCCATGCTCTTCATGCCCAGCACTCCGATTTTCTGCTTCACCAGGACGGGCAGAACGTTAGCTTCAAAGCTGCGGAAATGGGCGTCCATCACGTTAAGCGGCATTTGGACGGTATCGAAATGGAAGTCGTGCTGCCGCGCCTTTTCGAGCATGTATAAGTGGACGTGCGGATCTTTATGTCCGGTAAAACCGATATAGCGGATCTTGCCCGCCTTCCGGGCGTCCAGGAAGGCCTCCATGGCACCCGCTTCCGAGAAAATCCTGTCGGCATCGTCGAACCGAATCACCTCATGGTGTTGCAGCAGATCCAAATGGTCGACGCCGAGTCGCTTTAGCGATTCATTGATCTGCCGAACAGCTTCCTTCTTGGTCCGTCCATCGACCTTGGTCATAACGAAAGCCTTGTCGCGGTATCCATCCTTCAGCGCCTTCCCAAGCCGAATCTCACTCTCGCCATCGTTATAGTCCCAGGAGTTATCCATAAAGTTCATACCGCGGTCCAAAGCTGAGCGGATCAGGCGAATCGCCTCGCGCCGGCTCAGGTCCGAAGTGCCAATATGGGAGCCTCCCAAACCTAGTATGGATACCCGCTCTCCCGTTTTACCCAGAATGCGGGTTGGCATCTCACTGGAATGAGTCATAGTCTCACCTCTCTCCTGTCAGGCCTCAGCGCCTTTAGCCTTAGCCCTCTTCATCAAGAATACGAACGGCACACAACACACGCAAATGATTGCCAGGTAGCGGAAGTCATCGATATAGGCCAGCAGCCGCGACTGTTGATCGAGGTCTCGCTGAAGCAATGAGAAAGCCCGGCGCGTAGCCAGTCCGGGTCCGGCATGCAACTGCATTCGTGATGTTAGTTGTATGACTTCGCGATGAAGCATAACATTCGCGCCAGTCAGGGACCGGACCAGTTCGCCGCGATGAGTCTGCAGGTGGCGCGCGGCCACGGTATTCGCGGCAGCGATTCCGATACTCCCGCCGATGTTCCGCAGCAGATTGAATAATCCACTGGCGCCTCCAATCTGTTCTTTCTTCAAAGTGCCGACCGCGACGCCGGAAAGCGAGATGAAAACGAGGGGTAGCGCGGCGCCGCTCAGCGCCACGGGCCAGAACAAGGAACGAGGGGAAAGGTCCAAGGTCAGAAAACTGGTCCAAAAACTCATCGCCGCAAATAAGGCGTAGCCGAGCGCGACCAGCTTTCGGGAATCCACTTTGTTGGCGATCATGCCGACGATCAAAGCGCTGACAATCGATCCCAGTCCGCGGGGACTAACTGCGAAACCGGCCGCAGTGGCGCTATATCCCATCAGCGTCTGATAGAACAGCGGCAGAATCGCGGTAAGGCCATAGATTCCCATCCCGAACAGGAAAATCAACAGGCAGCCGACGGCAAAATTTCGATTGCACAACAATTTTAGATCTACGAGAGGTTTACGATGCAACAGCTCACGAAAAAGAAATGCGGTGAAGGCCACAACAAACAACACGGCCGCCCAGCGAATATAATTACTACCAAACCAGTCTTCCTCCTGCCCTTTGTCGCAGATAAACTGCAAACTAGCTGACCAGATGGCGAGTAGACCGAAGCCCCACTTATCGAAGCGGCCCGGGTGAGCGTCTTTGATATAAGGCGGGTCCTCCAACAATTTGCTCTGTAGCAGCACAGCCAGAAGACCTATGGGTATGTTGATATAAAAAGCCCACCGCCAGGAAATTCGATCCGTAAGATAACCTCCCAGAGTAGGTCCCAGCACCGGCGCAACTACCACCCCCAAGGCGTACAACCCCAGTGCCTGACCTTGCTTTTGTGGAGGAAAGCTCTCCAGCAAGATGGCCTGCGATAGCGGCTGAAGCGCGCCCCCGCCCATTCCCTGGACGGCTCGGGAAACGAGGATGAAACCCAGGCTGGGAGCGATCCCGCAGGCGAACGAGGCGACGGTAAATAAGATTACGGACCCAATTAAGAACCGCTTCCGTCCGAACTTCTGCGAAAGCCAAGTACTCGACGGGAGAAACACAGCGTTCGCCACCAGGTAAGAAGTCAGTACCCAGGTAGCTTCATCATTAGTGGCCGACAAGCTTCCCGCTATGTAAGGTATGGCGACACTCGCAATGCTGGTGTCGATCACTTCCATAAAGGTCGCCAGCATCACCGCTACCGCGATCAGCCAGGGATTAAACGATGGCTTCCACTCAGTGTTCTTGGATTTACTCTCCTGGGACATGGCGGCTACTGTACCCAGACCTTGGGTTCAACGGACATGCCGGGCCGCAGCCGTTCTTCATTCCTTTGACCCTGCTTGAAGCGGATACGAACGGGCAACCGCTGAACCACCTTCACATAATTTCCCGTCGCATTCTCGGGAGGGAGGATGCTATATTTAGCTCCGGTAGCGCCCGGCAGGTTTTCAAGGTAGCCATCGAAATCTTGCGCTAGCGTATCGACATGAATCGTGACCGCCTGATGGGCGCGCATTTTGCGAACCTGAGTTTCTTTGAAATTAGCAGTCACCCAGATATCGTCAAGCTGAGTAATCGCGAATAGCTCCTGGCCCGGCGCGATTTGCATGCCCACTTCCACGGTTTTGTCGCCGACAATACCATCCACCGGAGCGATGATTTTCGTATAGCTGAGGTTCAACATCGCCTGCTGCAGCTGGGCTTTTGCTGCCTGCGCCGCAGCTTGACGGCTCTCGACACTCGCCTTCTGAATGGCCACTTGCCGAGGCTGATTTTGGCGGGCTTCTTCAGCGCGCTGGCGTGCCTGGTTTAAGTCGGCCCGTCGTTGATCAACCACTTTGAGACTTGCCTCGGCAGCCGCGCGCCGCGAGGAAACCAGCGCCTGCTGCGCGCGCGCCGCGGTCGCCCTCTGATCGTAAGCTTCACGGGAAACTTCCTGCTTGTCGGCTAACTCGCGATACCGGAGTTCTTCCACCGCGGCATTCGCGGCATCTGCCTCCGCTTGACGAAGGTCCGCTTCCGACGATTCGTACATTCGCTGTGCAGAAACTACGGCGGCTTCGGCGCTGACTACGCTCTGCTCCGCGCTGGCGACTTGAGTAGCTTGGCTGGTTGCGGTAATTGGCACATTAGGGTTTTGAGTCTCGACTGTCGCCTGGGCCTGCGCCAGGTTAGCCTTCGATTGAGCCAGGGACACCTGGTAGTCATTTGGATCCAGGTCGACCAGGACTTGGCCCTTTCTTACGATCTGCGAGTCCTCGATGTAAACACCCACAACGGTACCACTTACCCGGCTGCCGATCTGGTTGATGTGTCCATCCACTTCAGCGTCGTCAGTGGATTCGTAACTCTCCAGATATTTCCACAGAAGGATCCCGGCGATGACCAGAATCACGAGTCCTATGATCATGAACAGGACTGCTAGAGGATGAGCTTTAACCCAGCCCGATACTCGTGTCAGTAAAGGTTCTTTAGGTTTCTCTTTTTCCTGCTTGTCTTTACCTTTTTCTGGGTCCTTATCGTCCTTATGTTTATCCTTGTCTTTTTCTTCGTCTCCCTCTTTGTCCTTTTCGTTATTCTTTTCGCTATCTTTATCGCTCTTCTTTTTTTCCTGCTGCTCTTTGAGTGTTTTCTGTTCTTCCCGTAATCGGGTGACTTCTTCGCGAAGGCGGGCGTACTCTTCTACCAGCAGATGTATCTCGGTGTGATCGTTATAAGCGGCGTCGCCGAGCAGTATCGGGCGGCTATCATCGTGAACGTGACTGTCGTCTGCCATGACTATTTCCTGACCAGAAAGCGACGGATTCCGTCGTCGGCCTTCCCTAATGCGCGCGCGAGAGACACCTTGGCGAGGTTATGTTCGAATACCGCATTGATGTAGTCATTCTCTGCCTGGACAACGATTTGTTGTGCCTGGACCACTTCCACCGTATCGGCGACTCCCGATCCAAACCGGTCGCGCGCTTGCCGCAGTGTGTCATGCGCCAGTTCGACGTTGCTTGCCGCGACGGACACCTGGTCCGCGGCCACCCCCATATCGATGAAAGCTTGCCGGACATCCTGATCTACTTGGCCGCGAAGGTCATCCAGTTCTGCCTGTCGCTGATGGGCAGCGGCTTGCGCCTGTTCAATGTCGCCGCGTATTCGTCCGCCCTGGTAAAGAGGAATCGTCAGTGTCCCGGAAACCGTGAAGGTACCATGCGCGTCCGTCGTGGGACGAAGTCCCGCCGCGCCGTAGTCGGCATAAAGACTCAAGTTCGGAAGACGCTCAGCATGGGCTGCTTTAAGGGTCGCATCGGCCGCCCGAAGACTTGCTTGCGCAGACTGGAGATCTGAGCGGTCCCGATTCGCTTGTTCTAAAGCTTGATCCAGAGTAAGACCCGTTAAAGGGGCGTACGGAAATTCGTCGGCGATGCTGAACGATTGTCCCAGCGGCAGGCCAATCACGCGGGAGAGAGCCAGCATCTGACGATCGCGATCGCCCAACAGCGAGCGAAGACGCTGCTGATCCGTTTGAAGTTGGACCTGTGTGCGCGTCACGTCGATGCGCGCGGCTACGCCGGCCTGAAGCCGGTCCGCTGCCTGCTGATACACCGCACGCGATGAGTCCACCTGCGCCTTGGCCGCTTCGATCCGGGAGTTGGCCGCAATCAGCTGTAGATATGCGCCTCCCACGGCGAGCACGATCAGGTCGCGCGCATCTTGAGCGGCGTGTCGTGCGGCCGCGTGATTCTCGCTTGCGCTCCTCAGATTACCCAGTCGCACGAAATCCAGAACAGCCTGGTTAAGACGCGCTGCTCGAGCGTCAAAGTAGTTGAATGGTCCCACCACGGCTGGAAAGCTGGCCGTCTCGACACCTAACGTCCGCAGATTTATCTGCTGTACATTCTCGGAGACAACGGATTCGACGTTGGGTAGCAGCGCGCTACGCGCCACACGGCGAGCCCCCTCGGCTTGTAACACGGCGTTGCTCTGACTGATGGCTCCCAGGTTGTAGCGCAGTGCGAGAGTCAGCGCGTAATCCAGACGGAGCGGAAGCACGGTGCCGGAATTCAAACCCGTAGGAACACTGCCGGAATATTGGCCTTGTGTATTAACGGAACTGTTCAGCAGGTTGACGCTACTTCCACCACCCGTGTTCGTGGTGGACTGATTCGTCGCTACTGTTCCCGCTTGGTTGCCCTTACCTGACAAGGGTAGCTGTACGGCCGACGAACCGCTATTCCGCTGCCCAGCGGCGGATTGCTGAGACTGCCCGCTCAGCAGTGTTGAACGCGAAAACACAAGAAGGTAAATAAGCGCAGCGCCGAGCCGCGACGATAGCGCCGACATCTCGATTCCGGTTGTCATGCGGGATAAAAGCGTCTTTCATCGGGTGGAATTCGTCTGCCTCCGTTCGGGCATATCACCCCTCATGCAGAGTAGAGCCTTTGATAGTCAGGTTGTTACAGTCGGTCCCTGCGATAGGATGAGCAGGCAACTGAGGAAAAAGTAAGGACGTTCAGGAGCGAGTGGGATGAGGCTCGCTATGCGCGAAAGCAGGAAACATTCCATCGTTGTTCCGCTCTAACCCTCGGATTATGCAGGAATCAGCGATGCCGCACTTCAGTGATCAGGATGGGAAGTCCACGACTGCCTCCGCGGTCGACGATGTTCATTATCCGCCTGTTACCGCGGAAGCACATGAAGCGCCCGAGGAACCAGCGCTTCCAGGGGAGTCTGAAATCGCAGAGCGGGCTTACCATAAGTGGCTCGAAAAGGGCCGTCCCGAGGGCACCCACGAAGGAGATTGGTTGGAAGCGGAGCGCGAGTTGCATGACGCTGCCCTATCCCGCCGCTTGACCCAGATTGCTCATGAAAAAGGTGGCTCGGTTCAGGAATAGCTTCGGCTTGAGTTGTGGCAATCGAATTGCACACCTGCCTGGGCGAGGAGAGGGTTATGCCTTTGATTTACATTGTCATGGTATTGATTGTGGTGGGGATGGCACTGTGGTTAATCAACGCTTACATTCCAATGGCCGGAAGCATTAAAGCCATTCTTAACCTGGTGGTTGTTATAGCGGTTTGCGTTTGGGTGTTAAAGGCGGCGGGGCTTTGGACTCAGGTTCTTAATTACCGGCTCTAGCCGCGTGTAAAATTTGCCCAGCTTTGAAAAGTTCGCATGTGCGGGTGCGATTCGCCCGCTTATCGATCACTGTTGGTGAAAAGGCGCACTGTTTATTTGAAGCAGCGCCGGGATGTCAGAGCTTCTCATCCTCATGGCCCTCGCTGAATATAAAGCCAAGAGAGACTTTACGCTCACGCCGGAGCCGAGGGGCTCGCGTGGGCGGAAAACGGCGCGTCAGTTGTCTTTTGTGATTCAAAAACACCAGGCGAGTCACCTTCACTATGATTTCCGTTTAGAGTGGCAGGGAGTCCTCGTTTCCTGGGCGATTCCTAAAGGACCGTCGCTCGATCCATCCGTGAAGAGGTTGGCAATGGCGGTGGAAGACCATCCCTTGGACTATGGAGGCTTTGAGGGAATTATCCCGGAGGGTCAATATGGGGGCGGGACCGTAATGGTGTGGGATCGCGGTACCTGGGAGCCGGAAAATGGCGACGTCGACGCGTCATTTCAAAAGGGGGAGCTAAAGTTTCTGCTGCATGGATCGAAGTTGAAAGGTTCCTGGGTGCTGGTCCGCACCAAGGGAAGCGGACGGTCCCTCAGATCCGCGTGGCTGTTAATCAAACACAAAGACAAATATGCCTCCGATCAGGACATCACGGCGACCAAATCACGTTCGGTACTTTCGCGGCGTTCCATGGCGGGCATCGCGGCCGCGTACGGCGGTGACGTGGCGAAAGCCGCTGAGAGCGACCCTGAATAAGGATCAAGAGACATGGCAGCAATTGTTTGGAAAGGCTATATAAGCTTCGGGCTGGTTTCATTTCCTGTGCGCCTCTTTGCTGCGGCCAGAGCGGAAAGTGTCCACTTTCACATGCTGCATCGTAAGGACCTGTCCCGAGTTAAAGAAGTCTGGTATTGCGCCGAAGAGAACAAACCCATTGAACGAGCGGATATCGTGAAAGGTTACGAAACCAGTAAAGGAGAATATGTCGTCGTTGAAGATGAGGAGTTGAAGAATATAGCGCCCGCCACGGCGAACACCATGGAGGTTCTCCAATTTGTCCATAGCGGCGAGGTGGATCCAATTTATTTTGAACAATCGTACTACGTCGCTCCCGGTGAGGAACTGACGAAGCCGTACGCCGTGTTTTCAAAGGCGATGGAAGAAAGCGAGTACAGCGCGATCGCAAAGGTCACGATGCATGGCCGGGAACACGTAGTTCTAATTCGTGCGGCACAGGACGGCCTTATGCTGCATACCCTGTTCTATCAGAACGAACTACATCAGGCCAACAGACAACGCGCTTCGGCTAAGACAACGGCAACGGCTAAGGAAATCTCTCTCGCCACCCAACTGATCAAACAACTGGCAAGTCCCTTCAAGCCCGCCGAATTTCACGACACCTACAGCGCGAACGTGGAAAAGTTGATCGAACAGAAGAAAAAGGGTCAAAAGGTTACTGCCGAGCCCAAGCCGAAACGCGCGCCGGTGATCGACCTGATGGAAGCTCTGAAGAAGAGCATCCAGTCTTCAGGAACACCAGCCAAAGCTTCCAAAGCCAAACACCAGCCCAGCCGGCGCCGCAAGGTCGCTTGACCCGCTCCGAGACAAATTCGGCAGCTCACTTCGTTCCCCAAACGCAGTCTCTTCGAGTGTTGCGCGAGGCAGAGCAGAGCTGCCGCGGGTGCGACCTCTATAAGCATGCGACGCAAGCCGTCGGGGGCGAAGGGCCGCGGTCCGCAGGTCTAGTTTTCATTGGCGAACAGCCTGGGGACGAAGAAGATCGGCAAGGACGTCCCTTCGTCGGTCCCGCCGGGCGCCTTTTCGATCGCGCCTTAGTGGAGGCTGGGATTGACCGGGCCACCGTCTTTGTAACGAACGCAGTGAAACATTTCAAGTTCGAGGAACGGGGCAAGCGGCGCATTCACAAGAAACCGAGCGTGGGGGAAACCAGAGCGTGCCAGCCATGGCTCGAAGCGGAGTTAGCCGCGATCCGCCCCAAGGTAATCGTCTGTCTCGGCGCGACCGCGGCCCAATCTATCTTTGGATCAACCTATCGGTTAACCCGGGAGCGTGGAATATTCGTAGAGCATCCGTGGGCGCCGAAGGCGACGTCCACGGTCCATCCCTCGGCGATCCTCCGAACTCCAGATGAGGAGCAGCGTCATGACGAATATCGTCGTTTTGTTGAGGATTTAAGAAAAGTCAAGGCTATGCTATTAGCCTTGTGAACGGCACGGAGCTTTCGAATTCGACCTGTGCGCTGGTACACTGGCGAGGAGGCTTATCGGGCCGCCAGCGAAGTAACTTTGTGCCGTGTCGGAAGCGCGCCCCCGTGAAATGATCGTATTGAACCTCAACCACTAGCTCCGGCCTTAACGGCTTCCATTCCGCCGAGCGGTCCGTGCTCCAACGGCTCGGTCCCCCGGGTGCCTGTCCGGTAAAACCCGGAGGTTCGATCAATTGTTCCAGCCTCTCTGTCACTTCCTTTCGATCGGATCCGGAAATAGAGGAAGTGAAACCCACGTGGTTAAGGAGGCCGTTCCGGTCATACAAGCCCAGCAATAGTGACCCCACAGTACGCTTCCCGGACCCGTAGCGAAATCCGCCCACTACACAGTCGGCCGAGCGGAGGGTCTTAATCTTGAGCATCGCCCGCTCACCGGACATATAAGGCTGGTCGACCCTTTTCGCGATGATCCCATCGAGTTGGCCACGCATGCTCTTCAGCCAGGCTTGCGCGACCCCGATGTCGCGTGTGGCACACGATAGGTCTATACTGGCATGCTTCAGCAGGTATTTAGAGTGAAATGTCTCTAATTCAGCGCGCCGTTCCTTCAAAGATAAATCCGTCAACGCTGAGCCCTTAGCATTCACAAGCAAATCGAATACAACTAGTTGTGCAGGAGTCTTATGTGACAACATCTCTACACGGGATGCTGCGGGATGAATCCGCTGCAACAGATCGTCGAAGGATAGTAGGCCATTCACCGGCACGATAATCTCGCCGTCCAGGACAAATGTCGGCGCTTTAACAGCCAGAATAGCGGCGGCCAGCTCAGGGAAATAACGTGTCAACGTCTGCCCGGCTTTAGATTGTAATTCCACCTCCTTCCCGTCACGAAAGGCGATGCAGCGGAAACCGTCCCATTTGGGCTCATATTGCCATTCTTTCCCAGATGGAATCGCGGATGCGATTTTAGCCTCCATCGGCAAAAACGGAATCGTTATGGGAAGCTTCATAGGAACCGGTCAAGTTTCACTTTATTTTGCTCGAGCAGCAGGGGCCGGAACAGATCGCCCACGCGGAGGACGCGCTCTCGTATGTTGTCCAGGCGGAAGTCCTCGATCTGAACACCTTTCGCGAGCTCCTCCCAGGTGACGGGTGCGGACACAGTAGCATGGGGTCTCGGCCGCACGGAGTAAACCGAAGCCAGTGTCCGTCCCCACGCATTCTGGTTGTAATCGACCAGCACGCGGCCGGCAGGCCTTTTCGCGACGCGATACTCGGCGGTGATCAGCGCGGGATGGCGCTCCGCTAAGGTCTGCGCCAGCGCCTTCGCGAAGGTCCAAACCTGCTTCTGAAGAGGTCCTCGAACAATGGGCACGTACACGTGCACACCACGTGAGCCGGTGGTCTTGGGGTAACTCGGAATCTTCAAGCCATCCAGAGCGTCGCGCACCACCAGGGCCGCGTCTAGGACGTGCTTAAAATCCGCGCCTGGTGTAGGATCCAGATCGAAGTGCATATAATCCGGACGGTCCACATCATCGCATCGCGCGTACCACGGATTCAGATCGATGCACCCCAAATTGACCACCCACAACAGGCCAGCTAGGTCTTGAATCACTGGAAAGTCAACCACGTTAGCCGAGGGATGTTGAATAGAGCAAATTGGAATCCACTGCGGGCGTGGTTCCGGCGCACGTTTCTGAAAAAAGAACTTTCCATATGCTCCATCCGGATATCGCTTCATCACCATAGCCCGATTTACCAGATACGGAAGCAGAAAAGGCGAAATATCTGCATAGTATTGAAGCAGATCCCGCTTGGTGATGTTATTTTCTGGCCAGAATACTTTGCGCAGGTTCGTCAGAGATACCGGTCGTGAACCGATGTCAATTTCCGCAGCGGGTTGATCCACAGGGATTTCCACCGCTTCCCTCCGTGGCTTCCCAGTTCTGACTTTCCCTGAAAAGGTACTGGGGTGACTGCTCATAACAGCATTCTCAAGCAACCTGTAAGCCACAACAACAGGCAGAAACAAAATGTACCTTCGAGGCTCCATGGTAAGAGGACCCACTTTGGCGGACCAAGCTATACCCAGACGCCCGTTTGGCAACACCGGCGTGAGTGTGTCGGCGCTGGGATTCGGAGGGCATCACCTTGGCGCTGCCGATAATCAGGAAGAGGCTACCCGCCTTATTTCGGAAGCCATCGATGGCGGAGTGACGTTCTTTGATAACTGCTGGGAATACCATCGTGGCAAAACCGAGGTCTGGATGGGAAATGCTTTGAAAGGTAAGCGCGACAAGGTCTTCCTGATGACCAAAGTTTGCACTCACGGCCGGGATAAAGCTCTTGCCATGAGAATGCTGGAAGAGTCTCTCCGCCGCCTTCAGACCGAGTACCTGGATCTGTGGCAGATCCACGGTGTCACTTTCGACAACGACCCGGATCTGTTCATCCGTCCGAATGGCGCCGCCGAGGCCTTGGACCAGGCTCGGCGCGAGGGTAAAGTCCGCTTTGTAGGATTCACCGGCCACAAGAGTCCGGCGATTCATTTGAAGATGCTGGCGACCGGCTTCAAGTTTAACTCGGCCCAGATGCCTTTGAATGTATTTGACGCCACGTTTCTCAGTTTTCAAACTCAGGTGGTTCCGGAACTTAAGAAACACGGGATGGCAGTGTTGGGAATGAAGCCGATCAATGGCCACGGCGAAGCAGTGGAAAAAGGTGTATTGACTGCGGAGGAAGCCCTTCGCTACGCCATGAGCCTTCCCGTCACAACTACGATCACCGGAATGGAACGGATGGACATCGTTAGGCACAATCTGAAGGTAGCCCAGGGATTCAGTCCTATGACTGCTGACGAAATGCGCGCTCTGGAAACCAGGTGCCGGTCCTATGCCGCCGACGGAAGATTCGAGTTATATAAAGTGTCTCTAAAATTCGATAACCCGGAGGCTCGGTTGGCTCATCAATTCCCTCTTGACGATCAGTCAGATGAGGTAAAAGAAATGATGAAGTCAACTTTAAATACCGGTAAACCATTTCCAAAGCCGTGAGGATACGATGCGAATTGATACCTCTGTCTCCCGTCGCGTTTTTCTCGGCGCAACGACTCTTGCCGCGGCATCCATGAGCGGACAGACCGGTACGGTACCTCGTCGAAAGCTTGGCCTAACGGGGCTCGAGGTGTCCGCATTGGGAATCGGCGGCTTCCATTTGGGCTCGACGAAGGATCAAGCCGAGGCAAACGCTCTCGTGAGGAATGCTCTTGATGCTGGTATCAATTTCTTCGACAATTGCTGGGAATACCACGATGGACTCTCCGAGGAGCGCATGGGCACCGCCCTCGACGGGCAGCGAAAAAAAGTAGTGCTGATGACCAAAGTATGTACTCATGGTCGCGACAAGAAGGTCGCCATGCGGATGTTAGAGGAATCGCTGCGGCGTTTGCGTACGGATTATCTCGATGTCTGGCAGATTCATGAGGTGGTGTATTGGAACGATCCCGACTTGATCTTTGCGCCGGATGGCGCTGCGGAGGCGTTGGCACAGGCAAAGAAAGACGGTAAAGCGCGATTCGTCGGTTTCACAGGACACAAGGATCCTGAGATTCATCTCAAAATGCTCTCGCATAACTATCCTTTCGATACCATCCAGATGCCTCTCAATTGCTTTGACGCCACCTTTAGAAGTTTTGAAACTAACGTGCTGCCGGAGGCTAACCGCCGCGGTATCGCCGTACTCGGAATGAAAAGCATGGGCGGCAGCGGTGAAATGATTAAAGCCGGTGGAGTCACTCCGGAGGAGGCGCTTCGATACGCGATGAGTCTGCCGGTTGCGACCACTATAAGCGGTATCGACTCAATGGAAGTGCTTCGCCAGAACCTGGAGATTGCTGGAAATTTCAAACCGCTTTCCGATTCCCAATTGAAAGCTCTTCGTGAGCGCTGCCGGCCGGATGCCGCCGATGGTCGATTGGAATTATTCAAAACGACGACTAAGTATGACGGCGCGGAAGGGCGCAAGCAACATGGATACCCGACAGCGGAAAAGCTCCCCGCCTGAGCTTACTGAGGCCGCGCTGCTGCCGCCTCAATCTTAGCGAGTTCTGCATTGACAATCGCGGCATCCTTTGCGTTAGGCGCCAGCTGAAGATAAGTTCGCAAATACTGGGCGGACTCAAGGAACTCATGCTTCTCAATCAGAATCAGGCCCAGTACATAGCTGAGTCTCGGAATCTTTCGCTCCTTGTCGATCAGTAGTCCCTTGCGCGCGGACGCCTCTGCCTGATCCACCTTATTCAATCTCGCGTTTGCGATCGCATTGTAAAGATAGGCCGCTGGAAAATCCTCGGAATCCAGCGCGATCCAGGCCCTGGAGTACTTCTCCGCATCCACCCAATTCTGTTGTCTTTCCGCCAGCGCCGCCAATACTTCGTAAGGCTTGACATATCTGGCATCGCTCCTTAAGGCTTCCATCCATGCTTCCGCCGCGCCCCGAAGATCGCTGCGCTGCTGGCGTAACATTCCCAACTCGAACCAGGCAATTGCGAATTTCGGATAAATCGTCACAGCTTTTATCAGTTCCTTCTGCGCCGCGTCCCATTTCTGGTCTCGGATGGCCAACATACTTTTTTCGTAGGCCTTCGTGGCGTTCCCTGGAGCCGCGAGCGTAGTCGCACTCACGGCGAGAGCTTGACTGCCGGAAACCGGATGCAGAATAATCCGACCGATGCGAGTGTCGTCTAGCGTGTTCTTCAAAGCTATACTCACACGCTCCGACCAGTATCCTGCGAGTACCGCCTGTACCTCACAGTCTCTCAGCGCGGTAGTAAGCGGGTTTGAGTAATACGTCGAATTGCCGATAGGTCTGCTCAAATCCTGAGTGCGTCCCGCCTGGGAGGGATCGGAAGTGGTGGGATCACTGCCCTCCCCGGAGACCTTGAAGCTGAACCGTCCTTTGGAGTCCGTCCAAGCCTCATCGCGGGCCACGCCCTTGCACACTCGCTGTATGCGAACTGCCTCGCTCGGCGCGGAGCCATCCTGAAGTGTTACCTCGCCCGAAAAAAATACTGCTTGCTGTTCGCTGTTGCGCATCGCGGGCGCAGGTTGACCCGCGGCGAGCGCGGTCAGCATCAGGGCGGCAATGCCGGACCATCGGAAATCCATGGCGCCTCCTTTGCCTAGTCTTATTATGCCTTCTTTAATTCGGGTAGCGCTCACCCGCATGAACCACCCGTATCTGGTGATCGGTGAAAATGCTGTGGCTTCCCGGCAACTCCACCTTGGGCATGTGGCAGCTCACGCAATTATGATTTGAAACAGTGCACGATTTCATAGACGACGTCTTCGCGTGGCACGCCAGGCAGTTGTGATCGTAGCTCGCTTCGTCGCGCACCAGCGCGGCATGTGGATTATGGCAGGCGGTGCAGCTGATTCTCTTATCATTGCCCAGGAAGCACTTGCTGTTCGCCAGCCGGTAGGGCTGGAACCTCACGTTGACTTCACCCCAGGCCCTCATCCGCACCACCGTGGTCCAGCTACGATGACAGGCGCCGCAGAATTCGGACATATCTTCTGATCCCATGGCACCCAGCTTCTTAGGCGTCACTCCAGATTGTCCTTGCCGCATAGCCTCCTCATGAGCGCCTGCGCCGGCATGACAGTGCTCACAGTCCAGACCCGGTCTCATGGACTCGAGTGTCAACTTGCCGAGACTCACTCCACCGGAGCTGTGACAGTCGAAACACCGTAGGATCTCATCATCGGACGTCTCGCGACCCATCGCTTCCACCAGGTTATGAGGCTTCAACCGTTCGCTTCCCACCGTGATCGCCAAGCCATTCAGGCTGGTGTAGTAGCTCACCATGCTTTCATAAAACCGGCCATGATACTCAAAGACGAATGTCTGACCGGATTCTCCAATGCCGAACGCATAACGAATCGGCAATGACAGCGCGCCGGCGCTGTCGCTTACAGTGTAAGTGTTCACGCCGTTTTTATTTTCGACGCTGTAGGTGTATCCGTTAGCCTCTAGCGTCATCCTGACGTGCTTGCTCAAAAGGTCCTGATCGCCGGGCAGTTGGATCCCGATCCCCATCGCCGTGTGGGGCTGCGTTCGCGCTTCTGCGCTGTGACAGGTGACGCAGGTATCCTTGTCGGCCGCAAGGCACGTCACGCACAGAATTGCGGCAAGCAGCGTTCCCAGACATGCTGTGTTGAAACCCCTAGCGCGGACCACTCGATTCACTCTCCCTCGCGATCGCAATAGATCGATTCCGTTCGCGCCGCGCGTCTTCGTGACGGCCCGCTTTAGAATAGGCGCCTGCCAGTCCAATGTGATATTCGATGCCCCCCGGATCCAGTCTCTCCGCAGCTTCCAGATGCGCGATCGCTTGAGTCAGGTCACCCATCGAGCTGAGTATCAATCCGTAGGTGTACTGTGCCATAGCGCTCGTAGGTCCATCCGCGACGGCCTGCCTGGCATAGGGCAGCGCGGCTCCGGGAGCGCCAGCCCGTACCATTAAGAGCGCAATCATAGCCCGCGCGTCGGCGGCCTTGGGATCTACTTCCAGCTCGCGTTTCAACTCTTCCATGGCCTCCTCCGCGGGTCGCGTTGAAAGCAGGTAACTGGCATAGAAAGCATGAACACCCGCCGCAGTGGGGTAGGTCTTGATCAATGCCGAAAACGCTTCGGCAGTCTTCGAGTCTCCAGTCATCCAGAAGCAGGCGGTCTGACCCGCGGCTGTAATCAAGGCCTGTTGCCCGGAGGGTATTTCCGTGGGTAACAAAGCTCTGCGGAGCGCCGTCAATCCGACACCCAAGACCAGTGCCGGATCCATAATTCCCCGTCGCACGAACTGTGCGAACTTCGGCATAGCCTGATCGAACAGCCCCAGCTTGGTCAGCAGCAGAGCTTCATGGAACCGTAGCACTTGCTCCACCGGCGCATCAAGTCCAGCGCCAATTTCCAGCCCGCGGCGGCTATGTTCCAGCGCATGCGCATACTCGCCGGTTTCGAACTCGCAGAGTCCCAGAAAAGCCCATCCGGACGCCGCTTTGTCCTCGAGTTTGACGAACTCTCCGAAGGCATCCGCGGCGGTCTTATATTGATCGACGTCATAAGCTAGCGTGCCCAGGAACCACCAGCCTTCTTTCCAGGAGGGCTTCAGTTGAAGTGCCTGCCGGTAGAGATTCATGGCCTGGGCAGTCTGGTTAGCCTCCCGTGCCGCGGAAGCTTGTGCGGCGAGTTGCTCGAAGCTCGCGGCGCTCGCCATCATAGACGCGAAAATTAACGCCAGCACTTTCAAACCGCACTATAACATCACGAATGGGCCCTGGGCTACGATCGTGGTTGGCAATCCGCCACGCACCCCTTTGCGTATAAACTATTTGAGGCGCCTTGAGCGCCGCTTATGCTTTGGAAACTGGTACCGGCGGGGCTATCGTACATCCTGCTGCAAGTAACGTTGCGATTTAAGGACGATGGCGACTTGGCGAAGCGATTGCAAGACCGCGATCCGCGCGCGATGTCCGATCTTTACGATCGCTACGGCAGAATCGCGTACTCCCTGATTTACCGCGTGGTGCGTAACACCGGTGCGGCCGAAGATTTAGTTCAGGAGACTTTTCTGCGGGTGTGGAACCGGGTACAATCCTTCGATCGGACGCGTGGCGCGCTGGGGCCCTGGGTCCTGACCGTCGCGCGGAACCGGGCCATCGATTACCTGCGGTCGGTGGACGGGAAAATGTCGGCGGGCGCGATGGAACTGGATCGGCTGGAAACGCCTCCCCTGTTTTCGAACTTCGAAGACGCCGCGCTGTCGCTCGACCGCGCACGCACTCTTAAGACCGCGTTTGAAAAATTGACGCCGACGCAGAAACAGGTGATCGAACTCGCCTATTTCGAGGGCCTGTCGCAAACCGAGATGGCGGAACGGATGAAACAGCCGCTGGGTACGGTGAAAACATGGGTGCGCAGTGCGTTGAAGGCCATGCGCGACGATATCTCCGGGGAGGCGACCGCATGAAGCCTTGCGATGATTTCCTCCACGATTTCGAATGGTACGCGTTGGGGCTGCTGGATCCGGCGGAAAAGGAGGCGATGGACGCCCATCTAGCGACCGGCTGCTCCACCTGCGGCGCCGCTTTGAAAAATGCACTGGCCACCAACGCGATTGTGATGAGCATGGCTCCGGATGTGGTTCCTCCGGCGCGGCTGAAAAGGCGCGTGCTGGCGGGCGTCGGTGTGCGGCCGATGAGCTGGGGGTGGCTCGCGGCGCTGGCAGCATCGTGCATGTTGATGATCGCGTTGTGGCTCAGCGTCCAGGAACGGTCGCGCTCGGCGGAGTTGGCCCAGGCGCGGCATAACTTGATCGAAGTGAGCGCCCAACGCGACCGGCTGATGCAGGCGCTGAGTTTTCTGGACGATCCGGCGACGATTCCGGTGAGCTTCGGCAAGGGGCAGCCGGCGCCTCCGCATGGGAACGTATTCGTGCATTCGAAGCTTGGGGTCCTATTGATTGCCGCGAATCTGCCGCCGGCGCAGGCGGGGAAAATTTATGAGATGTGGGTGATTCCCAAGGGAGGCGCGCCGCGGCCTGCGGGCTTATTCCAATCGCAGGGTGGGACGGCGATGCACATCCTATCCGGTCCTTTAGATGTAGGGGCATTGGGGGCGGTCGCGGTCACGCTGGAGCCTGAAACCGGCTCATCGGCGCCGACGTCGACGCCGATTATTGTGGCTCCGGTGACGGGACCGTGACGGCTCGAATCCCCTGGCGGACGCCAGGGGTTATAGCCCCGTCCCGGAAGGGCGGGGAAGAACGTCGGTACTCTCGAAGACATCGACGCTGACCGCTCCCGGTGGTCGCGGCTCTTTTAGGATGCTTGCGCCGCAACGGAAAAGAAACGTCGACACGAATGTCGACGCGGCACGCGTGGACGCGCGCGCCATACACAACAGCTTAGTCGAGACGGACGATCAGGAGTTTCTGGACTCTTTTCTGAAATACTTGACGGCCTTTTTGTTCGCCCATCACACTGACCGCGGTCGCTATGGGGTCTGCTTCGAGGCCTCTATGAGCGACCACTGTGACTGCGATGGCCGAGGTTAAACCTCGTCCGGTTTTCGGGTCGATGATGTGGGAATATCGCACGCCTCCGATTTCGCGGAACTGTTCAGAGTCCCCGGAGGTAGAGACGGCGGCATTGCGGAGAAGGATTTCACCGCCGGCAGGTTCCAGGCCAATACGCCATCCCTTGGTTCCAGGGGGAGCGTTGCCGGCGGCGATGTCGCCACTGACTGCGATCAGGGCGCTTTTTATTCCAAGCTTGCGGAGAGTCTTGAGAGCTTCATCGGCGGCGTAGCCCTTCGCGATTGCTCCGAGGTCGAGTTGCATCCCCTCGAGTTTCAGCTCCACTGTGCGATGTGTTTTATCAAGCACAACATTTCGCCAGCCGACGCGGCTCATGGCGTCAGCATCCGGAAGTTTTCCGACTCGCCACAGATGAGTGACCGGGCCGATGGTTACATCGAAGGCTCCCCCGGTGAGCGCGGAAAGTCGCTGCGCCGCTTCTAGTACGCGGAAAAGGTCTTCACTGACGGGCATGGCTTGATCGTGGGTGCGACACAGAAGATTCAATTCGCTGTCGGGTTTGTAATCTGAAAGCTTTTCATCGAGGTCGGCGATGCGGGCGAAGGCTGCATCCATCGGGGAGGCGGCGGGCGCGTAAATGGCGATGCGGACCAGCGTGCCCATGTGAGGTTCGACAGCTTCGAATCGCTCCCCGCGAGAGATGCCGGCTAGGATTGCAAATCCAAAAATCCCCGCCCTGACGGCCGGGGTGATAACCCCTGGCGTAAGCGTGGGGATTCTAGTTATCTTTCTCAACTCCGCTGTTCCAATACTTGTACATCTCTTCCGCACTGGGAAGTTTCAAGGGATGCACCAAGCGGAAACCGAGCCCTTGAGCGTCCGTTTCATACCAGATGCTTTTCGGCAGCTGTGGATCCTGCTCCTTCCATCCGGGATCGGAAGCGACACGAGCACTGCACGTCAGCAATGGCGCCGGATCCTGCCAGGAGCCTCCGCGCACGGCGTGCGGATAAGGTTTCGTTGCCTGATTCCAGGGATTCGAGGCGGGCGAATGCGCGTAAAAATCGGTGGAATATTGATCGAGAGTCCATTCCGTCACGTTGCCGTGCATATCGTAAAGGCCCCAGGGATTCGGGAGCTTAGTGCCGACCTTCTGGTATTTACCGCCGCTGTTTTGGGCAAAATACGCGTAGTTCGGGA
Source organism: Bryobacterales bacterium (assembly GCA_963698105.1). GTDB lineage: Bacteria > Acidobacteriota > Terriglobia > Bryobacterales > Bryobacteraceae > Palsa-187. The sequence continues at coordinate 125,005 of CAVOPN010000007.1, read as the reverse complement.
GCTGCTTCGGGTCGTCGCCGAACGAATATGCAGTGGTCGAGCCGGCGCGGCAGGCGTATTCCCACTCCGCCTCCGTCGGCAGGCGATAGAACTGGCCGGTCTTCTGGCTCAGCCACTCCGCGTATTTATTCGCGGCGTGCTGGGTCATGCTGATGGCTGGGTAGCCTTCAATTCCCATGCCGAAAGACATCTCGACATATGGCCGCGTAGGACGGCTGACGGCGTCCACGCCTTCTTCTTTCGCGAACATGTACTGGCGATACAAGTCCCACGTGGTTTCATATTTGTCCATCCAGAAGGCATCGATATGAATTTTGTGGGGCGGCTGTTCATCCTTATTACGAGTCGATCCCATGACAAAATCACCTTCCGGTATCGAAACCATGTTCGTTGACGGAGGCGCTTTATTGGCTGCTATTTTTTCGCGCAAACGGTTGACGAAGGCCCGCTCCACGGCGGGCAGGCGCATCCCTTCAAGCGTGATGCCGTACGGCCATTTCGCGCCTTCTTTAATCCAGTCGCGAATGGCTTCGCGTTGATCCTTGGTGAGTTTGGGTCCATCGGGTGGCATCGCGCCGGATTCGACGCTGGTATAAAGAGGACTCTTTTCAGGGTGGCCCGGAGTTACCACTCTCATGACCGAAACGTTGGTGGTCAGGCGAACCGCGCCCATCACTTTGGCACTGCTATGACAGGGCAGGCAGCGCTCAATGAGGACCGGCGCGATCTTGTCCTCGAAGTTTACTCCCGCCATTAAGAACAAGAACGGGAAAAACATCAGATCAATTTGTTGACACCCGGGCGCGGCAGAGGACGGACGGGCATGGAACCGTTCCAATCTAATTTTTCAGGGAAAATCCGTTCCTGCGAGTTGAGAGCTTGATCCCAGGTCACTTCGCGGCCCGTATAGGCGGACATGCGGCCCATCATGGCGAGCAGAGTACTGGTGGCCATGCGCTCCCCGTTATTGATGGGCTGGCCTTTGCGGATGGATTGGAACATCATGTCGTGCTCGTACTGATACATGTCGTACTTTTGGCCTTCAAACGTCCAATCCTTGGCGCCGGTTATTTTGGGCATCGGCGAGCGTCCGATGGTGCACGCGCCTTTGGTGCCCAGGATGTAGTCCGCGTTTTCGTTCCAGCAATTCTCGATTTGGCGGGAGCCGAGGACGGCGCGCACATTATTGGGATACAGGTAATTCACTTCGAAGTGATCGTAGATGTTGCCGCCTTCGGCAGGGATCTGGCGGCCGCCGACTGCGACGCAGCTGATGGGCGGTTTATCATTCTGCGACCAGGCGATTTTATCGGCGCTGTGCACGGCCTGCTCGACCAGGCTATCGCCGCAGAGCCATTGGAAGTTGTACCAGTTTTTTATCTGCCATTCGACGTCGCTCATGCCGGCCGGCCGGTCGCTTGCGGGAGGCATGGGCTTCACGGGGCCGGTGTAATAGGTGGCGTAATAAGCGACGATATCGCCGATGGCGCCCGAATGGATCTGATCGAACGTCGCGACGATGTAGTTGCTATAGCGCCAGCAGAAGCCCGAGACGAGCGCGACATTTTTCTGCTTGGCAAGCTTCGCCGTTTCGAGTACGTCGCGGACGCCAAAGGCATCGACCGCGATCGGTTTTTCGCAGAACACGTGTTTTCCGGCTTCGATGCAGGCGCGCAGATGCGTGGGTCGGAAGCCGGGCGGAGTGGCGAGAATGACGACGTCGACTCCGCTGTCGATGAGTTTTTGATAGGCGTCGAGGCCGAGAAACACGTTCTTCGGCTCGACCTTGATTTTGGCGCCGTTGATTTTGCCAAGCGTTTCGAGACATGTGTCGACGCGTTCCTGATAGACGTCAGCGACGGCGGTGACTTCCGCGTAATCGTCGGCCTTCATGGCCTGGGAGGCGGCTCCGGTGCCGCGGCCTCCGCATCCGACCAGGCCGACCTTAATTGCATTGTTGCTCTGCCCGCGAATCAGCGCCGGGAATCCGGCGGCGAGGGCGGCTCCCGTGGTCTTCAGAAAAGTGCGGCGGTTGTCTTGCTCCATTTTGTTAGTGTAGTGCGTTGGAGGACGCCGCGCGCGCATAGTTTCACGTGCCCGGAAATCGTAAACTGATTCGTGCCCTATCGACTGCTGATCTCTGATGAAGCTCGCGGGCAGCTTCGCGCACTTCCCGAGGAAGTTCGGAGGAATATCGGTCATCGCCTTAGACCTGCTCGAAGAGCAGTTCGCCGGAGACATCAAGAAGCTCGAAGGCTCGCGTAACCATTACCGGCTGCGGATCGGTGGACACCGAGTCCTGTTCCGGATGAACGCGGATGTAATCGAGGTGTATGCTGTGAAGCAGAGGAAGAACGCGTATGAGTGAGACGCAGGTGCGAGAGTTGCTTTCAGCGGTTCAGCAGCTTGCTGCTGAGGTGGCGCGACTGCGCGAGCGCGTCGAGGATCTAGAGGACGCAAAGGAACTCGATGCCGCTATCGGTCGCAACGGCGAGAAGCAGCTTATCCCGTGGGATCAAGCGAAGAAAGAACTTGGCTTGGCGTAGAATCCCCCACGGCAGGATGGGAGTTAGAGAAAATACAAGAACCTGCCTTATGGTTGACTCGCGTCTAGAACTCTTCACAGGCGACACGGGCGGCATTGACAGCTGGTTGACCGGAGACAATGCCTCACAAATATCTCAGCGCCTCGAAAAGATGCCGGGCGAGCCGTTGAGCTACGCGCTACTGAATCAGCTCCTGGCTTTGTCGCAGCAGCCGGCGGTCTCGCGGGCATTCTTCGATTACTACTGGTGCTCGGCGCTACGCATCCGTATAGGGTTGAAGATATACCTGACTATCATCCGAGCTACGTCAGCTTCGATCGAATCGTATCCGTCGAGCACCTCCGATGGGGACTATACAGGATCTATGTGGATTCCCTTCTCTACTTCGGAACGATAAGGCACGGCTTTCACGCCCTTCGCGGAAAAAGCAGTGATGAGCTCTCCCATTTTTTCAAGGAGAAGATGTATGATACCGACGCTTTGGTTGCACGCGGAGAAGCGATGTCCCCGCTGCAAATCCCAAGGGACGACCGGTACCTTATAGGTGAACTTGCATGCAAATCGTTCGACCCGTCGGACGAGGATAAGGATGCGTGGTTCGCGCTATATGGGGCGTGGCTAGAGCATCGCGATAAAAAGGGCGGACGCGTCCTCTACAAAGACCTCCTTGACAGCGCACGCCTCAATCCCGCCTTTTCTTCCCGACAGATGGAGTTGACGTTTATTTCTGAGGAGTTGATCGAAGAGGTCATCGAGAACGAAGAACAACTGAAACAGAAATATGATTCCGTAAAAGGTAGGTTTGACCACACCCGGCCGGCAGCACTGGGGAACACGGAACTGTACCTTTCCATGGTCGAGGACCTGGACGTCTATGTTGCAACGAGCATGAGAAATAGGGAACAATTTCGCTCCATGGCCACAATTTGCGATAGCAATTTCGGTGATCCCTCGCTTAAGCTTTACAACTTGCGGTATTTTGATCCGACGCTCTCGGCTGCCAGAGGACACGAGGACAAGGGCCTGATCGAATGCCTTATGGTGAAGTGCGCTAAGGTCCTAATCTACATGGTTGGGGCGGTGGATAGCTACGGCTAGGACGTCGAAGCCGGGATGGCATTGTCGCAAGGGAAGCCCGTGATCTTCTTTGGCGATGCTGAGCAGCGGTTAAGAATCTTCCAAGACGTCCATCCGCTGAGTAGATTGGTGGATTACAGATTCGGCGTACCAGTCGGCCTCATGGCAACCTCCTCTCTTTCCGATGTTGTTCTTCTTTTGCACCGCATTTTCGGCAAACCAAATGCGGTACGTGCTTCAGCATAAGCGAAAAGGGTATTTCCGTCTCATGGAACAGTTGAGCCAATCAGTGGTTCGAGTACAGACAGATGATAGGCGTCTTCGCGAGACCTTTTGGAACGTATATCACCGGTCCGATCCCAACGTCAACTGATGCGTTGGGGAAGCTTATGAATGCCTTCTCTGTGAGACCCGGGACGGTCCAGAAGTAATTGCAAGTACTGCATCCTTCGGTCATACGTCGCTCGAGGGGATCCGACTCCAGAACCAGAAGACTTTTAGCTAATACCCCAAAATCCGATCCGCTTCCTGGACAATATTCTCCACTTGCGGAAGGATTTCGCTTTCTAGTTGCGGGTGATAGCCGACCCAGGTGTCTAATGCCGCCACTCGACCGATGGGGGCGTCGAGCGAACTGAATAGCTCGCTCGCGATGCGGGCGGAGATTTCCGCGCCGTAGCCGAAGGAAAGACAGTCTTCGTGGACGATCATTACGCGGCTGGTTTTTTCGACAGACGCTCGGATCGATTCCCAATCATAAGGAGAGAGCGAGCGGAGATCGATCACCTCAATCGTCTTGCCGGGATTGCGCTGCTCCACTTGAAGCACTGCTTGCATGGATTTTTGAACCAACGCGCCGTAGGTGATTATCGTCAGATTTGAGCCTGTTTTGGCGATTTTTGCTTTGCCGAAGGGGATGGTATAGTCGGGACCGGGATGCGGAGACCGGTTGTACGGTTCGCGATAGAGGCGCTTGTGCTCCAAAAACATCACCGGGTCGTCGCAGCGGATCGCGGTGCGCAGCAGGCCGCAGGCGTCGAGCGCGTTCGAGGGGAACACCACGCGCAAGCCGGGAATGTGGGTGAAAGTGCTTTCGCCCGACTGGCTGTGATAGATCGCGCCTCCGTTCAAATATCCGCCGATGGCTACGCGAATCACAACGGGCGCCGAAAATGCGTTGTTGGAGCGCCAGCGCATGGTCGCGAGCTCATCGCGAATCTGCATCATCGCGGGCCAGATGTAATCGAAAAACTGAATCTCGATGACCGGCTTCATGCCACGGGTGGCCATGCCGATGGCGCGGCCGACGATGCCGGCTTCGGCGATTGGCGTATTGAAGCAGCGACTCGCGCCGAATGCGATTTGAAGTCCCTTGGTAGCGCTGAAGACGCCGCCTTTGCCTTTGACCTCGACCAGGCTCGACTCGCGGCTGGCATCGGCGACGTCCTCGCCGAACACGACCATGCGCGCGTTGCGGCGCATCTCTTCGTGTTGCGTCAGATTGATTTCGTCGACCATGGTGCGCGGGTCGCCCGCGAATTTCGGGGCGACATCGAACTCCGACGATGTGGGATCGATGCGGTCGGAATAGAGATGGCGGAGCGCCGAGCCTTTGGGCGGCGGAGCGGCTTTGAGAACGCGGTCGGTGACCTCCTGCACTTCGAGGTCGACCTCGTGGGTCAGCAATTCCAGGCCGTAGCGATCGAGCACGCCTTCCGCGATCAACCGCTCCGGAAACGTGATGATAGGATCGCGCTGGGCTTCCGCGGCACGCTCGGATTTGGTCTTATAAAGCTTCTCGTCGTCTGAAAGGGAGTGCGAATAGGGACGCGTGCAGGTGGCGCGAACCAGCACGGGCGACTGCTCGCGGCGGCAGTGGGCGACGGCTTCGGTCATGGTCTCGTAAGTCGCGTCAAAGTCCGTGCCATCGCAGTTGAAGATTTTCAGATTCGGAAAACCGCTGACTACCTTTGATACGTCGCCGCCAGGGGTTTGGCATTCGACCGGAGTAGAAATGGCGTAGCCGTTGTCTTCAACCAGAAAAAGGATTGCGAGCTTCCCGATGCACGCGATGTTGAGCGCTTCCCAGAACTCGCCTTCGCTGGTGGCTCCGTCGCCGGTGGTGACCAGCGTGATGGCATCGGACTGCGGATCGAGTTTGCGGCAGGCGTCGGCGCATCCGGCAGCTTGCACAAATTGCGTGCCGGTGGGAGACGATCCCGCAACCAGGTGCAGACGCGGCGAGCCCCAGTGGGAAGGCATCTGCCGGCCCCCAGAGGCAGGGTCGGCATCGGCTCCCACGGCTTGCAGCAGCATTTCTTCGGAGGTGACGCCGAGCGTGAGGCTCAGCGCGCGGTCGCGATAATACGTGTAAAACCAGTCATGCCCGGGACGCATTGCGAGGCCGGTGGCGGCTCCGATGGCTTCGTGGCCCGCGCCGCTGATCTGGAAATAAATCTTGTTCTGGCGCTTGAGAAGAATCTCCCGGTCGTCGATGCGGCGGGAGAGATACATGATACGAAAAGCCTGGATCCGCTCGTCGCGCCCGAGCCTGGTGGGGAGTGCGCTGAGATCGCTTTGAGTTGTTGTGCTGGTAAGCATTTGGCCGCTCCCAGTTTATCAGCAGTTCGCGGCTCACAGACTGAAGTCTGTGCCACCTTTGCGTGACAAGCTGACGTCTGTGGCACCTTTGCATCACAGACTGAAGTCTGTGCTACCTTCACAGACTGAGTCTGTGGCGCCTTGCATGGTGGCACAGGCTTTAGCCTGTGAAATCTAGCGCGGCGACAGAAGCGCGACGGTTTCCAAGTGGTACGTTTGCGGGAACAAGTCGATCAGTGTGAGTTTGTCGATCTTATAATCCGTAAGCGCCGCAACGTCCCGCGCCAGCGTCGCTGGGTCGCAGGAGACGATGGTCAGCTTCGGCGGTTTTAGACGGGCCAAGTGGGACACTACTGTTTTACCCAGGCCCGCGCGCGGGGGGTCGGCTACGACGAAATCGGGGGCGGCGGTTATACGTGCCAGATGATCCTCGACACGGCCTTGCAGGTGTTGAATTACCAGGCCGGCGTTTTGAGCGTTCACTTCGAGATCGCGCGCGGCGGTTACGCCTGCCTCCACGGCGGCTACTTTCTTAAATGTTTTCGCCAGAGGCAAGGCGAAAAGGCCGACGCCGGCGTAGAGGTCGATCGCGGTTTCGCCCGCGGCGTCGCCGATGGCGGCTTCGACAAGTTGATCGACTAAAAAGCGATTCACTTGGAAGAAAGAGCGCGGGCTCACGCGGAATTTGCCGAATGCGGTGGCGTACTCAAGCGCGACGGTCGACTGACACCATTCGTAAAACGATTTGGCGACGGGGCGATCGGTTTCGAGGATGTTGACCTGCACTTTGGTCTCGTCGGTGAATAGTTCGAGGGAGTGGACGAAGTTCGGGAAGCGACGGTCGGTCATGCGATCGCGCATTTCGGCCAGGGCTTGGTTGAGGCGCGGCGAGGAGATGGGGCACTCGCCTTCGACAGGCACCAGGTCGTGCGATCCCGCGGCGAGATAGCCGATCTTTCCATTGGCGATGTGGAACTGCGCGCGATTGCGATAACCCAAAGGAGGGCCGCTGATGGTCGCAATTTCACCTTCCCACTTGATTTTTCCTACGCGCCGGAGTTGTTCGCGCAAAATATCCACTTTGCGGGCGAGTTGAAATTCGTAGGGCGCGTGTTGATAGTGGCAGCCGCCGCAGCGGGTAAATAAAGGACACGCGGGCTCGATGCGCTCCGGCGCTGGTTGCGTAATTTCGGATAACGCGGCGTGCATGTCGCCGTCTTTCAACTGCACTTTGGCGACTTCGCCGGGCAAAACGAACGGCACGAAGACGACGCGGCCGTCGATGCGGGCCATGGAGTCGCCTCCATAAACCCACTTGTCAATCGTAATTTCAGTCGTAACTTCGTTTAGGATGGAAGTTTCCCCCAACAATATAAAATGAGACCACGCGTATTATCAGGCATTCAGCCAACCGGCAGTCCGCACATCGGCAACTATCTGGGCGCGCTGAAAAATTGGGCCAGGATCCAGTACGACTACGATAGCATCTACTGCATTGTCGACCTGCATGCGGTCACGGTTTATCAGGAGCCCAAGGAACTGCGCGCGAAGATCGAGGAGCTGGCGGGGATGCTGCTCGCGATCGGAATCGATCCCACGCATTCCGCGCTGATCGTGCAATCGTCGGTGGCGGCGCATGCCGAGCTCGCCTGGATGCTGACCTGCGTCACTCCGGTGGGCTGGCTCGAAAGGATGACGCAATTCAAGGCCAAGGCCGCCGCGCAGGAAACCATCGGCGACGGACTGATGCAGTATCCGGTGCTGATGGCCGCGGACATCCTTCTCTATCAGGCGGCGATCGTGCCGGTGGGCGACGATCAGTCGCAGCATCTGGAACTGACTCGGGACATCGCGCAGAGGTTCAACTCGTTGTACGGAGAAACATTCGTGGTTCCCGAGACGCGTCTGCCGGCGGTGGGCGCGCGGATCATGGGCCTCGACGATCCGGAGAAGAAGATGAGTAAATCCGCGGTGGGCAGTGGACACGCGGTCAGCTTGCTGGATCCTCCGGAGGTGATTCGCAAAAAGATTTTGCGGGCGACCACGGATTCGAATCCGGCGGTGGATTTTGAAACTGCGGGGCCGGGAGTTCGGAATCTGCTGGCGATTTATCAGGCGTTCACAGAAGCAACGGATGACGCGCTGCTGACTCAGTTCAGCGGGATGCGCTACGGGGATCTGAAGAAGACTGTCGCCGAGGCGGTGATCGCCGCGCTCGAGCCCGTTCAGAAGCGCTATAGCGAAATCGTCGCCGAGAAAGGCTACATCGCGCGGGTTCTCGAAGACGGCGCGGAGAAGGTCCGGCCGATCGCGAATGACACCGTGGAAAAAGTGAAGCGCGCGATGGGTTTGTACACTCCGTGACACTATCGGCGTACTGGCATCTGCTGCGCGGGAACCGGAATTTGCGGCTGCTGTGGCTGGCGCAGATCGTCAGTGAGATGGGCGATTGGTTTTATTCCATCGCCATTTACAGTTTCCTGCTGGAGCTGACCGGCAGCGCTCAGATGGTGGCGTTCGCGTTCCTGATGCAGGTGCTGCCGCAGTGTTTCATGGCTCCTACGGCGGGGGTGATGAACGATAGGCTCAGCCGCCGCAAAGTCATGATTTTTGCCGATTGGGCGCGCGCCGGTATCGTGCTCGCGATGATGGCGGTGCGCACGCGGGCGATGCTGCCGCTGCTGTTTGTTCTGCTGCTGCTCGAGACGATTTGTTGGGCGTTGTTCGAGCCGGCGCAACGCGCGGTAATTCCGAATATTACGGAAGGCGGGAGATTCCCATCGCGAACGCGTTGCAATCGGCGACCTGGTCGGTCAACTTCGCCTTGGGCGCGGGACTGGGCGGACTGGCGCTGGTGACGTTCGGGCGCGAGGCGGTGTTCATCGTCAATTCGCTGTCCTTCGTGGCTTCTGCTTTGCTGATTCGCGGAATGAGATTCGCCGAGCCCCACACCGAAAATCTGACGCCTTTACTGGCTCGGGATCTGATCGATTTTTCTCCGATCGCCGAGGGAGTACGCTACGTTCGGCGCGATCCTAAGCTGTTGGCGACCATTTTCGTGAAGGGAGGCGTCGGATTCGTGGGAGCGAACTGGGTGATTCTTCCGGTACTCGGCGAGAGGGTTTTTCGGGTCCAGATGAAGGGGCTCAGCGAATCGCAGGCGGGGGCGTTGGGGATGAGCACACTGCTTGCCTCGCGCGGATTGGGGGCGATTGGGGGATCGTTTCTCGGTGGAAATTTCGCGGGGACCCATCACGCGCGGCTCCGATGGACGATCCTCGCAGGATTCACTATGACGGCGGTGGGCTACGTCGCATTGGGCGCGGCCGGATCGTTGGCATTTGCGGCTTTGACGCTGGTGCTCGCGCATATCGGGGGATCGGCGTGCTGGACGGCATCGAGCACTTTGCTCCAGAAACAGACCGACGACCGGTTTCGAGGCCGGGTCTTCTCGGCTGAGTTCGCCTTCAGCATGCTGATGGTGTCGATTTCGAGCTTCGCGGCGGGGCAGGCCGTGGATCGCGGAATTGACGTTCGAATGGTGGCCGTCGCCACGGGCGTCGCGATGCTGATCCCGGCAGGCGCCTGGCTGGTGGCGGGGCGGGCCTGGCGAGAGCCATAAAAATTGAGTATTTTCCCGGCGTGGCACGTCTAATTCAGTAAGAAGCTGTCCTTCTGCTATCCTATAAACGAGGGCTTTCGCCTATGAATCGACGTTTTCAGTTCTCCGTGGTCGCTGTATCTTCCTGCGTAGTCGGCCTTTTGTTGTTCGGGGCGGTACGCGGGCGCAGCGCTTCGACCGACAATCCTTATAACAATCTTGGCGTTTATAGCGAAGTTTTGTCGAAGATCAAACTCGAATACGTCGAAGAGCCGGATATGAAGGCCGTTACGCTGGGCGCGATCAACGGGATGCTGGAATCGATCGACCCTTATGCCAGCTATCTGAATGCCGATCAGTACAAGCAGTACGTCAAAACCAAGGACACCAAGAAGGGCGGCATTGGCTTGATTTTGTCGAAGAGGTTTGGCTACATGGGTGTGGTGGATTCACTGCCCGGGTCGCCGGCCGCGAAGGCGGGGCTGGCTACGGGCGACGTGATCGAGTCGATCAGCAATATTTCGACCCGCGACATGCCGCTCGCATTCGCCGAGCTGATGTTCCAGGGCGATCCCGGAACGACCATCGAAATGAGCGTTCTGCGGGCGCGGAAATCCGAAGCGCAGAAGGTGGAATTGACGCGCGCGGTGCTGGTTTATCCTCCATTGACCGCGAAGCTGGTGACGGATCAGGGACCGGATCCGATCGGGCTGATTCAGACGTCCACACTGGTTGCGGGACGGGTGAAGGAGATCGCAGCGAAGATCGAGGAGCTGCAAAAACAGGGCGCCAAGAAGCTGGTGCTGGATCTGCGGCACTGCGCCACGGGCTCTGACGAGGACGGCGTTGCGCTGGCGAATCTTTTTATCGACAAGGGCTTGATTACGTATACCCAGGGCCAGAAAACGTCGCGGCAGGACTTCCAGGCGTCGCCCACGAAGGCCATCACTAAGCTGCCTTTGGCGGTAATCGTGAACCGGGGGACGGCGGGTGCGGCGGAGATCGCGGCGGCGGCTCTGCTCGATTCGAAACGCGCCGAACTGGTGGGCGAAAAGACCTACGGCGACGCTTCTATCCGCAAGGCGATTCAGATGGACGACGGCAGCGCGGTGATTCTGTCGGTAGCCAAGTATTATTCTCCGAGCGGCAATTCTATCCAGGATAAAGGCGTTACGCCAAATCATCTGCAGTCCGACCTGGATACCACGGCCGCGACCGAAGATGACGACGATGCCGATACGACTCCGGCGGGTGCCGGGAAAAAGGATCCTATCACCGGTGGCGATCAGATGCTGATGAAGACTTACGAGATCATCAAGAAGTAATGCCAATCTACGAATACCGGTGTGCGAAGTGTGGAAAAGTTTTCGAGGTTCTCCAGCGATTTTCAGACGCTCCGCTGACGGTTCATGAAGAGGATGGAGGTGCGGTCGAGAAGTTGATTTCTCATTCCGCGTTCCAGTTGAAGGGCAGCGGCTGGTACCAGACCGACTACGCCAAGGGCTCCGGCACTCCGCCTCCGCAGGCGAAAAGCGAAGGGAAGCAGGACGGGGCGACGGAGTCGAAGCCTTCTGAAAGCAAGACCGAGTCTACTTCGGATTCGAAGAGCGAGACGTCGAAGAGCGAGACGAAGACGGAATCCTCCAAACCAGCAGTTACTACGAAATCGGATTAAAGAGCCGCGACCATAGGGAGCGGTCCTTCATGAAGGCGTTACTACGGCAGCGCATGGCGCCGCCCCACAAGGACAGCCTAAAAAATCCGGTCCTGTTTCTTTAGAGTCCCTACCGTTCCTATGTTCGATACGGAGAAGGCGAACTGGATCTCGCTGCGGTCCGTGGTGCCGAACGCCAGGCGCAGGTAGCGAACGCTGAAACCGCAGCAGTCGGTGTTCTTGGTTGCCTGCACCTGCCAATAGGTGGCCTGATGACGCCCGAAATCATAGGCGACGTTGCCGCCGTAGTTCCAACCCCGGCGGTTCGAGCGGCCGTAGCGGATGCCGGCGTTAATCTGATCCGAGGTCGGGAAAAGAATCGGATTCGTGTTGATATCCGTGTGACCGATGGTCCAGAAAAATTGGTCGATGCGGCCGTCGACCGAGACGCTGCTGTTGACGATCTGATGGCGTTCCACATCGTAATCGGTGCGCCACTCAAAATTGACTTTCGATTGCAGGCGCAGGTCGCTGACGACGGGCGAATCGTGGCGGTAGCCGTCCAGGAACGCGAATCCGGTAAGATCGATCTCGCTGGCCACTACATTTCTTACGTTGGGTAGAATCGCTCCACCGAAGGTCGGATCGAAGTAGCGGTCATACCAAAGCTGCCAGGACAGCAACTCCTTGATAGTCCCGCTTTTATCCTTCGCAAGCAGACGGTTGGTGAGCGAAAACTCTACCTGATTGGTGTTCGAGAGCAGATCGGTCTCGTCGAAGCGGACAATGCGGCTGAAATTATCGATGCCGCTCACATCCTTATAAGTGACGCGCGGCTCGATGACATGCTTCACTTTTTCACCCATCCATTTGGGCGAATCGAAAATCCGTTCGAGCGATGGCAGGATCAGGTCGACCGAGATGCTGCGCGAGCTTCTCAGGATGTTTTGACGGAAGACGATGGGTGAAGTATAGGGTTGATTCTGCTCCAGGCTCGCTCCATAGAATGTTTCACGAATTCCGAAGGTAGGAACGATCTGAATATCGCCCCAGTGAAACGCGGTTGTAATTTGGGGACCGACGTCCAGACGTGGGACGAAATTGCGGGTCTGGAATTCGGCCTGGCTGCGCTGCAGCAGACCGGCGCTGGAATCGAACGAAACCCAGAAAGGCCAGTTGAACGCCTTCACTTCGTGCTCGCGCTCTGAAAAATCAACTTCGGGCAGCTTGCGGATTTCGATGCTGGTCTGAGGCACGGCGGTGAGGAAATCGAAGTTGCGCTGGGCGATGAATTCAACGCCGAAATCGCCCCAGTGCTTAGTAAGGTACCCGATGGAGCGGGTTTCGCCATAAACCGCTTCGTTATAGGATTCGGTGAATTGCTGGAGAAAAACCAGAGAGGACAAATAATCCACTTGGCCGTGCGCCTCCCAGCCGTCGGGCAGCACATATTTGGCTCTCAAGGTGACGTGAAGACCCTGATCGGAGGTTCCTCCGGTTGTGGCGTTCGTTTTGAGGCCGAATAGCTGAAAGTCGAAGTCCGATTGAGGGTCGATGCGGCCGCGGAACTCCACGTAATTCGCCAGGCCGGCGCCGGTATAGTAAGTGCCGTTGTACGCCAGATCGTAGCTGCGATTGATGACCCAATAATATCCAAAAGCACCGGTGTATCCGTGGGAAGAGCTGGTGCCGAAACCGGGTAACAATAGTCCGCTGCGGCGCGGCTGTTTTTTTAAGTCTTTATAAAAATAAGGGGTATATAATAGAGGTATTTTCTTTAAATAGAACCAGGAATTATGAGCAACCGCGGATACGCCGGGAACCACCGTAAAGGTGGGGCCCTTGAAGATCCACCAGGGGTTGGGGACCGTGCAATCGGTGAGAAACCCATTGTGCACTATATAGGTATCGTCTTTCCTTTCCAGCCATTGGCCCTCAAAATAGAACGGGTTGGTGGTGGTGTTCAGACCCGGACGGGCCTGGATGGTAGACGCCGCGGACCCTTTGACATTATAAAAGTCGCCGTTATCATCATTCAGATAATATTGGGCTTTATCGCAGTCGAGTTTCTCGCCGCGCGCATAATATTCAAAATGGACATGTCCGCGCGCCTCGACATATTGCGTTTCAGTATTATAATCCAGCTCGTCAGCCAGGATTTGCATGTCGGACGTCTCAATGCGAACTTTGCCGCGGAGATGGCGCCACTCTCCAACGGTTTCCTGTTCGCCCGGCTCGCCAATGAAGACATTCTTAGGATCCTGAGGAGCGTCCGGGCGGATGGGCAGCACCCTCTTATTAGGATCGGGGCTAACCTGGTTGGGCGGCAAAGGAGGCGGAGGAGGTAAGGCGGGAGTGAAGACTTGAGCCTCTAAGTTGAACATCAGCATAAAGCAGAGGGCTAAGGGTACTACATAAAGTTCGTGACAAATCGAACCGAATATGGTACTAAGGTTCAGTGCGAAATTGATCGTCCGGCTGGAGCGCTCAAAGGAAGGGCTCAAAGGAGCACCGTAACAGAGCGGCATTGGGCGAGTCAAGGTGTGGGAGAAGCGCGATGCAGTGCAGGTACTGCCAGAACTGGAATGAGGAAGACGAGCGGCGCTGCGTCCGCTGCGGAAGGCGTTTGCATCTGTCGTCTGCGCGGTCAGCCGCTGAAGTGTACTCTCCTGAAGTGTACTCAAATGAAAGTTACTCCAGCAGCGGAGCCGCGACGGCTTTGGCATTCGAAAGCATCCCTGGCGGCCAGCCCCTGGCTGCTGCCCCTGCCGAGCGAGTAAATTATCAGCCATCGCTATTCCGTGACGCGGCGTACCGCGATAGCGTTGCGGGTCCGAAGGTGATTCCTATTCCTATGCTGACGCCGTCGAGGCCACCGGCGCGAACGGAAGTTCCTTCGCGCAGGGCGCGCCCGGCGGCGGCGCGGATTCCCCGCCGGGATCCGAAGTCGCAGCAATCGCTGGAATTCTACGACGCGGCGGCCTCCGCGTTGGGCACCGAAGTTCATGCCGTCATCTATTGCGACGCGCCCGTGGCTTTACCCGCGCACCGCATGATCGCGGCGGCCTTCGATGCGAGCATGGTCCTGATAGCGGTGGGCCTGTTCCTGGGAGTGTTTTTCCTCTCTGGGGGCATGCTGATGCTTTCGAAACAGAACGCCCCGTTTTTGATTTCCGTGGCTGTTCTGATGGGAATGTTCTACCGGTTCTTGTGGGTGCTGGGTAACGGCGAAACTCCGGGTATGCGCTTTGCCGGACTGCGCACGGTGAATTTCGACGGCCGCACGCCGGACCGTGATCAGCGAGCTTTTCGACAAGTATCGAGCCTGTTAAGCTTCCTCTCCGCCGGTCTCGGCTTGGTATGGGCCTTGGTGGATGAGGAAAATTTGACCTGGCACGACCATATTTCGAAGACCTTTCCTACCTCGGGATAACGCCCTGAACAAGTCCGGCACCGGCGGGTTCCCACTTTGACCGACTCGATGGTAGGCTGAAGGAGTGAGCCGTCCGGTTGCCCGTTACACTCCTTCCCGCCGCTACTATTCTCTGGCGCTCATCGCCATTGGAGGAGCCTTGCTTGGAGGGTGGACCGCCGCGCGGTGGGCGCCGGCATGGATCGCCGCCGGGGCCTTCGCGCTCACCACCGGCGCGATTCTGGTATTGGCCCTGCGGCCGGCGATCGAGATTTTTGAGACTCACTTGTCGGTGGGCAGCAAAGCGGTCGCCTGGACCGATATTCGCAGGCTGGATCAGACCGGATGGAACGCGCCTCTGGCGGTGTATTTAACCCTGGCTGACGGCCATCGTTTCCTGATTCTTTATCCGGGCGACCTGGATTCCTCGACCAGTCTGCTGCGGCACCTGCGGCGCTACTCGCGGGAAGCTCTGCTGGACGGGGTTCCGTATCGTCAGTTTTGGGGCGAGGCGGCCAGTGAGCGCAAGCAGGTGACTCCCGCGCCGCGCTATCCTTTGCTGCGCCCGGAGGATGAGGACGAAGTGGAGAAGATGTTCCAGAAGTTGAAATCGGTAGGTCGAATCGACGGGCGGAGCTCGGACGAGAAGTGACTAACCGGGTTCAGTGAAACGGATATTGCGCGCGACGGCGCTTGCCCTGATTCTGGCAGCAGCTCTCGCGATCGCGTTTCACACGGCGATTCTGGCGGCGCTCGGCAATTTCCTGGTGAAGGCGGGTCCCCCGCAGAAAGCCGACGTCATTGTCGTGTTGGCTGGCGACGGCTTCGGGCACCGGATTCTAAAGGCCGGCGAATTAATCAAGGAAGGCTATGCCCCCCAGGCGCTGATTAGCGGCCCCGATGGGTCCTATGGCCGCTACGAATGCGATTTGGCTATTCCGTTTGCGGTGAAGGCCGGGGATCCTGAAGCTGACTTTCTGCATTTCGAACACCATGCGCGCTCGACGGCTGAGGAAGCGAAGGTCATCGTTAAAAAGCTGCGGGAGATGGGGGTGAAACGGGTCATCCTGGTAACCAGCAATTATCACACGCGCCGCTCCGGATCGATCTTTCATCGCACTGCACCGGAGATTACTTTTTTTGTGGTCGCGGCGCCGGACGAATTTTACGATCCCGACCGCTGGTGGAAGAATCGGGAGGCGTCAAAGATTTTTCTGTACGAGTCGATGAAAAGCATCGCGGATTGGGTGCATTAATGCGGAGCGGGATTCAATTTCTGTGGCCGCATCTCCGGCATTACCGGCGTGCGTATGCACTGGGCTTCGGGGCGCTGGCGGCGAAGGATATTTTGGGAGCGGCGCTGCCGTTGACTTTGCGCGCGGCGGTGGACGCGCTTACCGCGGATCGCTCGTTGCGCCTGCTGTTCGAATTTTGCGGCCTGCTGGTGGGCATTTCGGTCGCGAAAGGTATTTTTCAATATTGGATGCGGGTCATTCTGATCGGCATCTCCCGCGATATCGAGTACGATCTGCGGAATGATCTGTTTGCGCGCCTGGTCACGCTGGATGCAGGGTTTTATGGCCGCATGCGCACCGGCGACATTCTGGCACGCGCGACCAACGACATGAACGCCGTACGCATGATGCTGGGACCGGGCGTCATGTACTGGTTCGAGACGTCGATCACACTGGTGCTTTCGGTAAGCGTGATGCTGTGGGTAGATTGGCCCCTCACGCTGGTGGCCTTGATCCCCGCGCCTTTCGTCAGCATCGCTGTGCTGGTGTTTGGGCGGCGGATTCACGACCGCTTCGAAGCGATTCAGACCATGTTCTCCGACATCAGCAGCCGGGTGCAGGAGAATCTTTCGGGGGTCCGCGTGGTGCGCGCTTATGTGCAGGAAAAATCGGAGCTCGAACATTTCGAGACTTTAAATCAGGCCTACATCGGCGAGAATCTCCGCCTGGCGAAGATTTCGGGATTGTTTAATCCTCTGTTGACCACACTAGTGGGATTTTCATTCCTATTAGTCTTGTGGTTTGGGGGAGTGCGGCTGGCCGCACACAAGATTTCCCTGGGCAGCTTCGTGATGTTCAACACGTATATGGGCACCTTAGTCTGGCCTCTGATCGCCATGGGCTGGGTGGCCAACCTGATGGAGCGCGGACGAGCATCACTCGGGCGCGTGAGGGGATTGCTCGAAGAGCGTCCGAAAATCGCTTCGCCTGCGAAGCCGCGTCCGATTCCAGTCCCGTTGCGCGGTGAGATCGAGTTCAGGGACGCCAGCGTTCACTACGGCGGCCGGGCGGCGCTTGAAAATGTCACCATCCGCATTCAAGCCGGCATGACGGTGGCGATCGTCGGCCATACCGGAAGCGGAAAAAGCACGCTGGCGCACCTGGTTCCCCGATTGCTGGATCCGACGCGCGGCACGGTGACTCTCGACGGCATCGACTTGCGGGAGTTTTCTCCGGAAGAATTGCGGCGGCAGATTGGATATGTGCCGCAGGAAACGTTTCTGTTCAGTGCGACCCTCGCCGGGAATATCGCGTTTGGAGTCAAGGAGGCGACTGAGGCGCAGATTCGGCGCGCGGCGGAAATCGCGGGATTAGGGCCGGATATCGACGGATTTCCCGCCGGGCTCGGGACCATCGTAGGCGAACGCGGCATCACGTTATCGGGCGGCCAGAAACAGAGGGCGGCCATTGCGCGCGCGGTGCTGCGTGATCCGCGCATTCTGATTCTGGACGATGCGCTGGCCAGCGTCGACACGGCTACGGAAGAGCGTATTTTGAACGAATTGTCGAGCGTGATGCACGGCCGCACTACGATCCTGATTTCCCATCGGGTTTCGACCATCCGGAACGCGGATCGTATCTTCGTCATTGAGCACGGCGAAATGGTCGCCGAGGGCTCGCACGCGGAACTGCTGGAGCGCGGCGGTTACTACGCGGATTTGTACGAGAAGCAGTTGCTCGAA
Source organism: Bryobacterales bacterium (assembly GCA_963698105.1). Lineage (GTDB taxonomy): Bacteria > Acidobacteriota > Terriglobia > Bryobacterales > Bryobacteraceae > Palsa-187. The sequence goes on along the minus strand of CAVOPN010000007.1, from coordinate 107,137 downwards.
GAGGAACTCGAAGCGATCTAGTGAGCGCTCATGGCCTGAATCCGATTCCGGCTACCACGACGCCTAGTTGACGACCGTCGCCAGGAACGGAAAACGTTTTATCGACGGCCAGCGTCACGGTGATGCTCGCGCCGCCTCCAGGCGCGGGAACGGACAGCGCGTAGGAGCCCGGACCCGGGAAGGTTTCCTCTGCAACTCGACGCCCATCCACCAGCAATCGGATGTTGCGGGCTGTCGATTGAGGGTGAATCGTGAACTCGGCGGTTAGCGGCCGATCGGCGTTCTTCACCAGCACAGTCGCCTCCGCGGACGACCAGCCGTCGGGGTCGAGACCACGGAGGATTTGCTGCTGGTCGCGCGGCGTGACCCACGAAAGCTCGGCCTTTCGTTCCCCAATCAAATACGCGCCCACGCGATCCACCGGGGCGTTCGAAATTTCGAACGGCCAGAGACCGGTGGATGCCAGCGAGTACGCCGATTTTCCATTCATCGAAAATAATCGCAATGGAATGAACGGGCGGATTTCCAGCGACGCGAGCCGCTGGCCTTCGGGATGCGGGTCTCTCGATACAACAATGTCGCCGGGTGAAAAAACTTGACCCCGGGGCACCGCCAGGGCGCCTTCGGACTCCAGATAGAAGCGCAATCCCCAATCGTGATCCACCCACATTCTTCTCTCTGATGCTTCCGGCGCAAGCGAGATTGCGAATTGCCGGTACGCGCCCCAGGTCTGATAATTTACGATAGTGAGACCGAGCGACAGCGCCATTTCGAGCACAAATCCAACATAGATCATCGGCGTCGAGCAGCGATTCGCGGCCAGAATCGCCAGCGGCGCCGCAATCGGCAACAGGTATCGCACAGAGCCCGCAAAAAACACGACCAGCGCGCCGGCAAAAAAAACTAAAATCCATGCTTCAAGGAATCCGCGGCGAAAGCAGGAGGTTAAAACTACCACGCCCAGTCCGAACGAGGCCCAGAACATTGGATTCGGATCGTAAAACGCGCTGGCGAGCGCGGCAACCGCGCCCAGGATCCAATTCCAGCGATTCCCGCGAATCAGCAGTGGAGAAACCATCCACGCGGAGTGATCGGTCAACGCGGCGGCGTTTTTCACTTTTTGCGTAAAGACCTGCCACCCATACTTCCGCATGTAATCCCAAAGCATCGCGGCCGGCATCGCGCCGCCGGAGATTCGTCCGTAGATCTGCCACGTTCCAATCGCCAGCGGCGCAGCGAAAATCACACACCATGCGAAGGCGCTTCGAGTCTTTTTCTGCCACAGATAGAAGGCCAGAATCGGGACGACGAAAACGGCTTGATATGCGTCCAGCGCCGCGAAGCCGGCCGCGAACGCGGATCCAACCAGCGCGACTGGCGAGCTTTCCTCCACGCCCTTCACGAACCACGCGATCGCCAGCATCCAGAACGCGAGGAATGGCAGGTCGGATTCGAGCGAGTTTCCATTCACGACGAACGCGGGCACGGCAATAAACAGAAGAGTCGCTAAAAACGGCCGTTCGCAGAAGCGCCTCGCGAGCGAAAACATGGCCAGGGCCGCGATAATCGAGAACAACGAATAGGCCAGGTGAAACGGCACTTCGCGCACATCTCCACAGGCAAATAATAGTGCGCCGAGAATCCAGGAATTGAGCGGCGGGTGCGAGTGGCCTCGCATTTCCACCAGATCGCCGTCGAACAAATACTTCGCGTGGTCGGGATGCAGAGGCTCGATCTGCGCGTGCTGAGCCCCATATAAGTAATAGAGGTCGTCGCCCTGAATCGCCTGATGAAGAAAGGGCAGACGCAGCGCCAGCACCAGCGCGATAATCGCCAGCGCCTGTTTTACCACTCGACCGGAACGCCGGGTTTCAGCGTCCACACCTCAGTGCCTGGCAAGTCGCGAATCAGATCGGCCAATTGCTCCGGACGCCCCACGAGAGGTGGAAAAGTCCCAAAATGTAGGGGGATCACGCGTTTCACGTCCAGCATCCGGCAGGCCAGCGCAGCCTCGCGGGGCCCCATGGTATAAAAATCGCCAATCGGAAGAAACGCCAGCTCGGGATGATACAGGCGCTGAATGAGCTGCATGTCTGAGAATACGTTGGTATCGCCCGCGCAGTACATGACACGCCGGTCCGGCAGTCGAACGACATATCCCGCCGCCTCGCCTCCGTAGATTATTTTTCCATCGTCGAGAATCCCGCAGCTATGCACCGCAGTGGTCATGGTCACCGAGATAGGACCCACCGCCGTCGTGCCTCCTTTATTCATCCCGACCGTATTCTTCGCGCCTTTCGATTCCAGCCAGTGAGCGGTCTCGTAAATCGCGACGATCTGCGGCGAAAATTTCGCGGCCAGCGGTAGGACGTCGTGAATATGATCGAAATGACCGTGCGAAACCAGAATCACGTCGAGACGGTCGATTTTATGTCCTTCTGGATATTTAGGATTGCCTTCAATCCACGGATCGACCAGAATTATTTCACCGCTTTCAAGACGGAACTGATATGTTCCGTGACCGAGCCACGTAATCTCAACCATAGTTAAATTTTACAGCTTCACTTTCACAGACTTGAATTGGTCTTTTCTCACCGTGATCGCCCCGGCAACTGGATCCCATCGCCATACTTCGCGAAACCAGGGATCGTCACCGGCAGCTTCCCGCTAACAGGAATCTCTCCGAAAAGAGCCTTAACGGCCGACATCTCCGATGGAGGCGTGCTGCTGAACGTCGCCAGGTAGGCCGCCGTTTTTGGAAAGGCGCTCAGCAAGTAAGGATTGCCCATCGCAAGAAGCGCGACGGGCGTCGAACCTTCCGTCAGCTTCGCGACGAACGGCGTGAGCTCGCCGCCGAGGCCGACGCCGCCTCGATAGGCCGCCACTGTGGCGAACGCCGCAACTACAATCGTCGAACATTTTGAAGTATCGCCAACCGTGGCCGCCAGCGCAGCGGCGTTCATCGACGCATCCACAATTGCAATCTGCGACTTCGGTGCGAACTTGCGATACGCGTCGATCATGCGCGTGCCTGAGGTCGATGTGCGCCGCTCCGTTACCACTACAAGGCACGATTGCGCGGAAGCAGCCAGCGGCAGCACGTCATGTTCATTTCGCACCAGCGTGACCGCCCGGTCCGAAGCCTGCTGCGCGCGCGCCGAATCCTCCTGCGAATCGAAGGTGTCGCTAATTTCCTCCAGATCCACCAGCTTCTTTTTGTTCACACCCACGCGCACTTTGGCCTCGAGCACGCGCATCACGCTCTCTTCGATACGGGTCTTCTTGAGCCTGCCGTTTTCGACAGCGGCGATTACCGCGTGAATGACCGTCTCCGGATTCAGAGGCATCAGAAGCACATCCGCCCCGGCTTCGATCGCCCGCACCGCCGCTTCACCCTGATTGAACATTTGCGCGAGCCCTTGCATATCCATCGCATCGGTGACGATGATGTTTTGGAACTTCATTTCGTCGCGCAGCACGCCGGTCAGCACCTTCGCCGAGACAGTGGCGGGGATTTCGTCAGGCTCCAGCGCGGGCACCGAAAGGTGCGCGGTCATGATGGAATCGACGCCGTGCGCGATGGCCGCGCGAAAGGGCGCGAACTCCAGCGTCTCGAGGCGCTCCTTGCTCGCGGTCACTCTGGCAAGCGCCATGTGGCTATCGGTATCGGTGTCGCCGTGGCCGGGAAAATGTTTCGCGGTTACCAGCACGCGATTCTTCGGGTCGGAGTGCGCGCCGTCGATATAGGCCGCCACGTTCTGCGCCACATCGTCGGCATTTTCTCCGTAGCTGCGAATGTTGATGACCGGATTTTCGGGATTATTATTGACGTCGGCGACCGGAGCAAAGATCCAATGGACGCCGATCGCCCGCGCCTGGCGCGCCGTGGCGAGCCCTTCGTAACGCGCGGCATCCAGATCCCGGCCCGCGCCGTACGCCATGTTGTACGGAAATTGCGCGCCCCCGGTAACCCGCATCGATGCGCCGCGCTCGAAATCGGCGGCGATCAGCAGAGGCGTCTTGGACATTTTCTGCATTTGATTCAGGAACAGAGCCATCGCATGCGGCTCGGCGTTGCGGACGGCCCCATGATCCACATGATTGGCCACGATGAATCCGCCGATGCGCAGATCGTGAACCCAATGGCGATACTTCTGATACTCCGCCGATTTCATGGCCGGCGCGTCTCCAAAGCAGGTGCCGATGATGAGCTGCCCGACGCGATCGCGCAGGCTCATCGATTTCATGATGGATTGCGCCGCGCGCTGCTCCGGCGTCAGCGGCGTTTTTTTCGTTTTTCCGGCCGGCTTGGTGGCGGCAATCGCGCCCGCACCCAGCAGGAGCGCGAACGCGAAGCGTGAAACTCTCATGCGTCTAGAATATCGCGGGGGCTATCCTGAGCCCATGGGCAAGTTGGTTTTTTTAACAATGCTGTCAGCCGCGCTGAACGCACAGGACGCGACGGCCGATCTAAATCGTCAGGTTGCGGAGCTGCGCGAGTTGGTTTTGAAATTACAGACGAGGATCGACGACCTCGAAAAAAAATCCGTTCCCGCCGCGCGGACGGTGGCCCCCGCCAGCCCCACCCCCAAAGAGGCGGCGGCTGCTGTCTCGGCGCCGGCCGGGCCTCCCGGTGCGCTTGAAAATACCACGATGAATTTCCTGTTCGACGGCTATTACGAATACAATTTTAATTCGCCGATCGGCCGCGCCAATCTGCTCCGCGCCTATGACGTCAGCAGTAACAGCTTCAGTCTCAACCAAGCCGATGTCGTGATCGAGAACGCCGCGGATGCCTCCGCTGGAAAGCATTGGGGAGCGCGCCTGGATCTTCAGTTCGGCCAAGCTACGTCTACTCTTCAAGGCAATCCCGCGAACGAGCCCAGGCCCGATATTTACAGAAATGTCTTTCAGGCCTACGGTACCATCGCGCCCACCACGCATCTGACTGTGGATTTTGGAAAATGGTCGAGCTCCATAGGGCTGGAGGGCAACTACACGCAGGATCAGATCAACTATTCGCGGTCTTTCCTGTTCGATTTTTTGCCGTTTTATCACATGGGCGCCCGGGTGGCTTACAAGGTGAACGATGGAGTTACTCTGAACTATTGGATCGACAATGGCACACAGCAGACCGAAGCTTTTAACGGTTTCAAAGATCAACTTTTCGGTTTCGCCGCGGCTCCGCGGAAGAATATTTCGTGGACCACGAATTATTATCTGGGGCAGGAACATCCCGACGTGATCTTCTTCCAGAGCTCCAATCCGTCCGGTTTGCCCACCCAACAAGGCGTATCCTTCCAGCCCATCTCCAATCCGCCGACTGGAAAAACCCATATCTTCGATAGCTATATCACGTGGCAGTCGACGCCGAAGCTGACCATCGCACTGGAAGGCGATTATGTGATCGAGAGAAATTTAACCACATCCGCGCCGGTCCATGTGGATGGCGGCGCGTTTTACACTCGCTATCAATTGACTCCGAGCTTTGCGTTGGCGGGACGCACGGAGTACATCTCTGATCGCGGAGGATTGTACAGCGGCACTACGCAGGCGTTGAAGGAAGTGACTCTCACCACGGAGTGGAAGGTCGCGGCCGGATTCGTCGCCCGTCTGGAGTGGCGACGCGACTTCTCGAATCAGCCGTTCTTTTATACCGCTGCGCTCGGCTCGCTAAGCAAACAGCAGACCACTACCGGGCTCGGCCTGGTGTGGTGGTTCGGCAAGAAGACGGGCCCCTGGTAAACGTGGTGACGTTTCATCTGAATTTTCAACTATGATGGATTTGATGAAACGTGCCGCCCTCATTTTTCTTCTCGCTTCCCTGGCCGCGGCCGCGCCGGGCCGCTCCGCCGATGCTCGATTGAATAGGTCCTTTCGCAAACCCGCACAAGCCGGCTGGATTTTTGTTCACCTCGAAGGTAAGCCCTCCGAGATCGGATTCCAGCACGGATTCCTTCTCGCCCCCGAAATCCTTGACGCACACAAGGCCATCAAACTCGCCCTCACCCACGATTCGAAGGATTGGAACTACTTCCGTAATGTCGCGGAAAGAGTCCTATGGCCGCATGTCGAACGGGAATATCGCGATGAACTCACCGGCATCGTCGCCGGCCTCGCCGTCAGGAATGTAAAGCTCGACATCTGGGACCTGGTGGCCACCAACGCCTGGCTGGAGCTTGATCCTTATTATGTGAAGTGGGCCGAGAAAAATTCCGCCAGATCCACCGCGGAGCATTGCAGCGCCTTCGTTGCCACCGGCAGCTATACCAAGGACGGCAAACCCGTAATCGCCCACAATAACTGGACCGATTACATGACCGGCTCTCGTTGGAACATCATTTTCGATATCACCCCTCAGCACGGCCAGCGCTTCATCATGGACGGAATGCCGGGCCTGATCCATTCAGGCGATGATTTCGGCATCAACGCGGCTGGCATCATGATCACCGAAACCACCATCACCGGTTTCAGCGGCTTCGATCCCAACGGGATTCCCGAATTCGTCCGCGCCCGCAAGGCCATGCAGTATTCTGGCTCCATCGACGACTTCGCGCGCATCATGAAGGAAGGTAATAATGGAGGCTACGCGAACGATTGGCTGATAGCCGATCGCAATACCGGCGAAATCGCGAGCCTCGAGCTTGGCCTCAAACATGTCAACCTCTGGCGCACCAAAGACGGCTATTTCGCGGGCTCGAATTATCCCATCGATCCGGCCCTTGCCCGCGATGAAACCGATTTCAATCTCAACGATCCGAGTCTCAGCGCGAATGCCCGCCACATCCGGTGGGACAATCTGCTGACCGAAAATAAAGGCCGCATCGACGTCGCCTTAGGCCAGAAGTTCCTCGGCGACCATTATGATACCTTCGCCAAAAAGATCGAGCCTAACGAGCGCACCCTGTGCGGCCACATCGAGCTTTCCTCGCGGGGCTCCAAACCCTGGCAGCCGCCCTTTGGTACGGCTGGGGCGGTGCAAAACAAGGTCGCCGATGCGACCATGGCCGCCGCCCTGTCCTTCAGCGCGTCGATGGGCCACTCCTGCGGCATCGATTTTAAAGCCGCGAAGCACCTGAAAGCCCATCCCGAATTCGCATGGGAAAAATCCGAGCTCCGCGATCTGGATTCGCACCCCTTCACGACCTTCACTGTGTCGAAGTAGCGGTAAACGCATCGAGCCCGATCATCCTGATTCCGCGTCCTTCTCCCGCTCCCCACCCGAGCGCCGACATCCTTTGCGGATTCGAGCTGAAGACGATCTGAAAACTCGTAGGATCGTCCGGCCCCCCAGGAGCCCTACCCCGCATCGGTGACACCAGCGCCAGATATTTGAGGATCGAATAAATATCTCCCTCGTCAGGAAAGCTCACATCGAATTCCTGGGTCAGAAACCGAACCTGCGCCCCTCGTTCCGCCAAACCAAACGCCAGATATGCCGCGCAATCCACCGCCGATTCGAACCATCCCTCCGCGTCCGTATCGAGGTCGAAATAAATCACCACGTGATTATCTTGCTCCCGCGCGAACTCCCGCACCTGTAAATCGCCCGTATGCGCCGTCGCCTTCCAATCCACGTGCCGTGCGCTCTCCAACGCCTCGTAAGGACGGATGCGGTAAAAATCGTGGCCGCGCCCCCGCTGCTGCGCCTCCATCTCGCCGCGTACGCCTTGCAGCAGGGATTCGAATCCCGGCTGCGCATCCACGCACGGATAAACCAGGATGTCCTGCTGTGCCGTCACCATCTCCCTGCGCTCGGAGAATCCAAACGGAAACCGCGTCGAAAATTGGAACGTCCTTTCTTTCTGCGTCCCGCGCTTTGGAAAATATAACTCCACCGGCTCCTCCAGCATCGTGCCTCCCGGAACCACCGGAAAGTACAGCGCGACCTCAAACCCACTCTCCTTTGATCCCGCCAGATGAATGCTGAACGAAGGAATCACGCGCTTCAAATTGCGGATGCGAATCCCTGCGCGCACTTTCCTCCGCGCCGAAATATGCTCCGGCACCATCAGGTTAATTTCGAGTCCCGCAATACCGAGACGGCTGATAAAGCCCGATACCAGCAGCGTCGACAGCATGGCGGCAAAAATCAAAAACAGCAGATTGTTGGCCGAAATGAACGCGCCCGTTCCCACCACCGCCAGCGCCGCGGTATAGGCGATGCCGGTGCCCGTCACCTGCTGGCGCAAACCTTGTGTCCACATCGCGCGAAATTTCCGCCACGCCCGCGGCAGCCACGAGTCATGAAGAGACTTGATCACGCTTTCAACCCGTGAATCCTTCCAATCGCATTCACCAATTTACGATACGGAATTTTGTCAACCGCCTCGAACCCCAGCCATTCTCCATCCCGCCAGCTGGACCCATGCCACCGCGTCAATATCGCCAGATGTTCCATGTTCGGAGGACCTCCGGCCGGCAGCGCGGCCGCCAATTCCCGCAATCGGCGATCCATCGATTCGCCAGCTTCCATCTTCGTCCCCGGCGCGAACCGCACCGGCTCCTGCCATCGCCCTCCCAAGAGGAATAATAAATCCACCGCGTCGATCGCCGGAGCTCTCACCACCGCGATTCCATTCAGCTTGTCAATCGACGTCGCCAGTTCTCCGCTCAAGCCCCGCACCTCGGCGATTTTCTCCACTCGCTGATGGAGTCTTGCCGCGGCTTCGAACTGCATCTCCGCGCTCGTCCGGTCCCGCGCCGCCTCCGCCGTTTCGAGCAGGGATAATCCGCCCGTCCGAAAAAACTGTTCGACTCGCGTGGATTCGCTGCGATACTCCTCTACGGAAACAGCCTGCTGACAGGGCCGCAAACAGCGCGCCATCTCGCCGTAAATGCAACCAGGATGTTCTGGCGATGGCGCCAGGTTTTCCTCGCAGCGCCGGATCTGAAACAGGTCCAGCAATTCTCCGTCGAATCGCTCCGCCGCGGCGCGGCTTTGAAAAGGGCCGTAGAACAAGCCTCGCCCCAGCCTGGTCGTGATCATGGTCCGCGGAAACGGATTGTCAATGGTTAGCCGCACGAACACCGGCGGGCGCAGCCGCGTGACCCTAGTCCAATCTTCGGGATAGTACTTCTGGGCGAGTTCCAGATGCAGCAGCGAGGATTCCAGGCGCGAGCCGGTGGGCCAATACTCGATACGCTCCGCAATGCCTCGCAAGTTCAACAGCCTCGATACCCGGTCCCGATCCGAAATCAGACGGTTCAGCCGACGCCGTAGCAGCGCCGTCCGCGCCAGATAAGGCTTGCCCTCGCTCGCCCATAACAGAAACACGGCCGGAACATCGGGAATAGAATCGAGCTCCGCAGGGCTCGCAATCGACGGCGCGCGCATCTCTCTTCAAGAGTAACTTTTAATGGAAACATCGCGATAGTACCCGTGTTCTCAACAATTAGGATGATGAAAATGTTCAAGCAGCTCCCGTATTGACGATGCTCACCGCGTTCGCAATGCAGGCTTCCGCGGAACGCCACCCGGCTTATCTTCACGCCCGCAGCGACCTGCGCCGTGCGACTCTGCTCATGCGCATTCCCGACGAGCCGAGTGTTAATCGCGATACGGCCCTCGCCAGCCAACATACCGAGCGCGATCCTCGAATTGGACACCGCTGCGATGTTCGACCGCAAGGATCTGGACGACCATCAGCCGATCGATACGCACCTCGGCCGCGGCGGCCACTTCCGCGAAATTGTCCGCCTGCTCAAGAGTGAGAAACGCCAAGCGACTCGTGGAAAAGCCATGCGCGATTCGTGGTGGCGCTAGGGTGACCGTCGCTTACCGGAGATCTTCAAGTCCTTGAAATATCCCTCGGTTCACGCTTCAGCGCCGCATCCCGCCACACACTGCTTACCGGCACCAAATAAAACCCTGTGCGTCGTCAAAGAGCCGCGACCATCGCGAGCGGTCAGCCCCGGCGTTTCTCATCCCGCCCAACCTACTCCGTCTCCCTCTCAGCCTCCAGCGCGCCCGCCTCGCCGGCCTGCAAAGCATCCGCGATAATCCGTTTGGCCTCGGTCTCGTGTTCTTTCGCCACACGAACCTCTTCCGGCAAATTTGGGAAACTCTGGGTGCCGACGATGACCGCCGCGATGCCCGACGCCTCAAGCAGCGACTGCACCGACAGCGCCTCCATCTCTGACGTCGTACCCGCCGATTGAAACACCGTCACCAAATCCAGTTCGTGCGATTCTTCCCGCTCATCCATATATCTTGAGCTTACGACTTTATATGGTCCAGATCCAAATTCGAGGATAGAATATAGGTATGGCTCAAGATAACGGCAGTGCTTTAGTTTGGTTCACGGCGGGGGCGGCGATCGGCGCCACCATCGCTCTTCTCTACGCGCCGCAAGCGGGGAAAGACACCCGGCGCTACCTGGGCAAGAAAACCCGCCACGGCCGCGAAGTGCTGACGGAAGCCGGCGGCGACCTTGCCGGCAAAGCCAGGGAATTGTTCGAACAAGGCCGCCAGTTGGCTGATCAGGCCGCCGACTTGTTTGAGCGCGGCCGCAAAATTATAGAAGGATAACAGACCTATTTATGTCCACCCCTGCTGTAACCGGGCGGCTCTCTGCCTTCACGAATGAGCCGGTAACTGACTTCTCGAATCCGGCCAACCGCGCCGCTGCCGATGCCGCGCTCGCCCGTATCCGGTCGGAGTTGGGCCGCGATTATGAGCTGTGGATCGCCGGGACCGCGCACAAAACCGGCGACCTTCTAAGCAGCGTCAATCCTTCCAAAACTTCGGAAATCATCGGCAAGCATCATAAAGCCACGCCTGAGCTAGCCACGCGCGCCATCGAAGACGCCCACGCCTACTTCCCTGAATGGAGCCGCGTCTCCGCTGAACGCCGCGTCGAAATGGTGGTCCGCGCCGCTTCTATCATCCGTAAGCGCAAGCTCGATTTCGACGCCTGGCTGGTGCTCGAGGCTGGCAAAACCTGGCCCGAAGCCGATGGCGACGTCAGTGAAGCCATCGATTTCGCTGAATATTACGCGCGCCAGATGCAGAAATTTGCCTCGCCCGAGCCCACCGTCCAAATGCCTGGCGAACACGATGAGATGATCTATCTGCCACTCGGCGCCGGAATTATTATTCCGCCCTGGAACTTCCCTTTGGCGATTATGACCGGCATGACCCTGGCAGCCCTGGTTGCAGGCAACACCGTAGTCATCAAACCCTCGAGCGAAACTCCGACCATCGCCCAGAAATTCGCCGAAGTCCTGGGCGAAGCTGGATTCCCTCTGCGCAGCTTCTCGTTATGCACCGGCAGCGGATCCTCCATCGGCGATCTTCTCGTCGAACATCCCAAGACCCGTTTCGTCTCCTTCACCGGCTCCCGCGACGTCGGCCTGCGCATCAACGAACTCGCCGCCAAGCCCCATAAAGGCCAGATCTGGATCAAGCGCGTCGTCGCCGAAATGGGAGGCAAGGACGCCATCATCGTCGATCGCGAAGCGGACCTTGAAAGCGCCGCCACCGGCGTCGTGCAATCCGCGTACGGATATCAGGGACAGAAATGTTCCGCCTGCTCCCGCGCCATCGTCGACGAAGCCGTGTACGATGAGTTCCTGGAAAAAATCAAAACCAAAGTAGCCGAGCTGACTGTCGGCCCATCTCACGATCCCGCGAACTTCATGGGTCCCGTCATCAACGCAAGCGCCCGCAAATCCATCCTCGAATATATTGAGGTTGGTAAAAAAGAGGGCCGCCTGATCGCCGGCGGAGGCCCCGCCGATGGTGACGGTTATTTCATCCAACCCACCGTAATCGCCGACATCGACTCCAAAGCCCGCCTCTTCCAAGAAGAAGTTTTCGGACCCGTGTTAGCCGTGACCAAAGCCCGCGACTTCGACCACGCCCTGCAGCTAGCCAACGATAGCGAATACGGCCTGACCGGCGCCGCCTATTCGAAAAATCCGGACAAACTCCGCAAAGCACGCGAACACTTCTTCGTCGGCAATTTGTACCTAAATCGCAAATGCACCGGAGCCATGGTAGGAGCCCACCCCTTCGGAGGCTTCAACATGTCCGGCACCGACTCCAAAGCCGGCGGCCCCGACTACCTCCTCCAGTTCCTCCAAGCCAAATCCATAGCCGAAAAACTGTAGCGCACGCGTCCACGCGTGCCGCGTCGACGTTCGTTTTCGCCAGCTAAGTAGGGCAGGCCCCCGACCTGCCCTCTTGCGCTTCAGAACCGCGACCAGCGGGAGCGGTCACCCCAACCTCAACTGCCTCGCCTCCAACTCAAGCAAAGCCTCCTTAGTAGGCAACCCCCCTCCAAACCCCGTCAACTTCCCATTCGCCCCGATCACCCTATGACACGGAATCACAATCGGAATCGGATTCTGTCCATTTGCCGCCCCCACCGCCCTCGATGCTTTCGGATTCCCGACCCTCTTCGCCAACTCCCCATACGAAATGGTCTGCCCGTAAGGAATGTCCCGCAAACTTCGCCAAACAGTCCGCTGAAATTCCGTCCCCTCCGGCGCCAGAGGCAAATCGAACTCCGCGCGTCGTCCCGCAAAATATTCTTTCAGCTGCTGAACCGCCGCGCCGATGGGTCCTTTAACAGATGGACTCCACCCCTCCCCAGGCTCCCTCGCCTTCCCATCTCGAGGAAAATCGATCCGCCGCACAGCCTCGTCATCCCCCGCAATTAACAGCGTCCCAATCGGTGTCTCAAGATATGCATAATTCATAAGACGCTCCATATGTACATCGCCGCGTAAGCGCGCCACGGCCGCCACGCGTCCGATTCTTTCCCGAACTTCTTCAAATAAAGATCGCCGGATGGAAACGCGTCCGGCTCTCCGATCCGCATCGCGATATATTGCGCCGTCCACGGTCCGATCCCCGGCAGCTTTTTCATGCCCTCTTCGAATGCTTCGAGACCACGCGAAGCATCGAAGGAAACCTCGCCCAGCGCCACCGCCGATGCCAGTTGCCGGATAGAATGCGCGCGCTGCTTCGTCAATCCGATTCGCCCCAGATCCGCGTCCGCCAGCGCCTCCGCCGTGGGAAAGTTGTCCCGTCCAAACTCCGCCACCAGCCGCCCCGCCATCGTAGTCGCGCCCTTCACGCTGACCTGCTGCCCGAGAATCGCGCGCACCCCGATCTCAAATCCATCCCAGCATCCCGGCACGCGCATGCCCGCCCGATCGCGCACCATCGGGGCTAATCGGCCATCCCTCCGCAAATGTTCATCGACATCCGCCGGATCCGCCCGCAAATCGAAAATATTGCGGACCCGTTCGACAATCCGGAACAACGCCGCCGGTTCCGGAAACTCGATCCGCAGTTCCAGATAATGTTTCGCGAACACCGGCCGCACCGAGATCGATCCCGCCTTCCCATCCATTAAAATGTTCCGCCGATACTCATCGAGCGTAATCTTCTCGACCCCCGGAATCGCACGCGGCGCCAAGAATCCAATGATCGAAGCCCAGTTGTAAGGCGGCCGATATCCCAGGCGAAATGTGTAAACTCCCGCCTCGCCATCCTTCCGTTCCCGCGCCGTCGCCCTCCGCAAATCCCCCGGCGTGCGTCCATATAATTTCTGGAAAGTGGCGTTGAACCGCCGGATGCTGCCGAATCCCGATGCCATCGCGACCTCCGTCATCGGCAATTCCGTCTCATCGATCAGCTTTTTCGCGAAATGTACGCGCCTGGTCTGCGCCACGGCCACCGGAGTCGCTCCCAGGTGCTGCAAAAACATCCGTCGCAAGTGCCGCGACCCCAACCCCAGCCGCTCCGCCAACTCATCGACGCTGTTCTCATCCAGCGCGCCTTCAGAAATTAATTTCAATCCCCGCGACACGCTGACCGAAGTTCCCAGCCAAGCCGGCGTACCCGGCGAAGTCTCCGGACGGCATCTTAGGCAAGGACGAAATCCCGCCTCAGCCGCAGCCGCCGCGGATGGATAATAAATGATGTTGGATGGTTTTGGAGAGATCGCAGGACAAATCGGCCGGCAATAAATCCGCGTCGACGTCACGGCGATAAAGAATCTCCCGTCAAACCGGGGATCGCGCGCAAGGCGTGCCCGGTCGCAAACTGTTCGAGTAAGTTCCACTGCCTAGATTATGCGGCAGCGGCGCGCCGAACACTAGCCGTTTTCGGACTTCATTACTTGCGCAGCAATTTGAACGCGTGATTCTGACTTTTCGTCCGGAACGCGTATCCGACCCAGAGGACACAGACATAGGCTCCAGCAGCCTGGAAGCCTCAATCCCGCCAATGTCGATCGTGGGCCACCCGAAGTCTTTCAGAATTTCCGTGACCTTCTGCTTCGCCCCGTCGTCATCGGGGCGGAAAGCGGGGACCCCGCTCTGTCCACTGCGGCGTCAGCAAAATATGTTGCATTGACGATCCTGAGGTCGCCTTGGGACAGAGTAGGCAGTCCCCGCTTTCCGCGGTCTTCATCGGGAAGCCAAGACACGTCGACACGAATGTCGACGCGGCACGCCTGGAGGCGCGCGCTACAAGGCTGGTGACGATATTTGGTCACGGAGTCAAGCGGGATCGCAACATTTCCGCTGCCTTGAACCAATCGACCTCCGACGATCCGTCGGTGGGGCATCCTCTGGCCACCCACAATTCATGAGCCAGAGCGGCGATTTCGGCATGTCCGAAGGTGACGACACCATGTCCCGCCGCCGCATGACTTTCTGTAGATTGCTGGTGGGCCTTTGGGGAATGCTCTAAAGCCTGCCGCGAAAGCTCCTGCCCGGTGAGGTGATCCTGCTTCCCTTTATGATCCTCGGCGCTGCGATGCGCGTGTGCCGCCTCATCGTGCAACTCCGCGGCGCGCTGGTGATTCTCGTAGTGCGATCCATCGTTATAGCGTGTCGACATATGTTATAGACTCACAATCTGCCCGGCTTTCTTAGCGATTTCATAAGCGGCGGTTGGAATATTCCAAGGCTCGCTCGAAATGCCAGTTCGTGCTGCTCGGCTGCTTCTCTATGTAATTGATGCATATCTCTAAAACCAGCAAGGGACGGGCCAATCCCTACCTTTCGCCCGGACAGGCCGCCCCCTTTGCCGCCCAATTCTTCACTCGCGCGAGGAACTCATTCTGGGGCATCGCAATCGCCGCACGGCCTTCGCCGGGATGCCAGGCCCACAATACTAGCGGCGTCGACATGTGCTCGACAATCTGTTCTACGCTGCGATGTCCATTCTGTGCGGGGTCCTTCAGCAACTCGCAGAGCTGGCGGGCGCTGAGTCCTTCCCAAATCATCGGAGTTTCGGGAGGCGGAAGATGCCAATCCGGCGCTCCGGGCGGAGTATGGATACCCACAATGTTACGATCCTGATGACAGGTGCTGCATTTCACCGCGTTCAATCCGTGCCCATCGGGTCCACGGCGAATTTGCATGATATGCGGATGATTGTCATCTCCCTGACGAGGAAAATCTCCGGTGGAGTGGCAATTCATGCAGCGCGGATGGCGCAACGCGGGAACGATCGCCTCGAAATCGGAGGCTCCTTGATCGCTGACCGTTTGTCCGGAAGCGAGAGGCAGAAAAGCCAGCAGGGCGTACAGCACGTTGCGCATGTTTACGCCCTCGCCTTCAGCGCGGCGATGACGCGTTGGGGAGTGAACGGTACATCACGCAGTCGCGCGCCGGTGGCGTCGAAAATAGCGTTGCCGATGGCGGCCGGAGCGACAGTGATCGCAGTCTCTCCGGCACCGGTCGCGGGGACGCCGGGTGGCGTCACGAATACGCTCTCGATGGCCGGGACCTCGTAATCGAGATACAGGCTGTGGTAGGTTTCCCAATCGGTAGAAGTAATGCGCCGGCCGTCCCAGGTCACCTCCTCGACCAGGGCGCGGCTCATGCCGGACAGGAGACCGCCCTCGATCTGATTCCTCAAACCGTCGGGATTCGAGACCGGCCCGCAATCGAGGGCGACAACAAAGCGAGTGGGGCGGACCACTCCGGTTTCGAGATTGACGGTCACTTCGGCCACCAGCGCGGCGTACCCGTTGCCTCCTTCATAATCCACGCAGGCGACGCCGCGCCCGTGAACCTCGCCGGATTTTTGGAGAACCGGTGAGGCGCGAGGCTCCCAATGCGCGGCGTTCGCAGCCGCGTTGAGCACGCCGATAATGCGGGCGTCTTTCAGATGCTGGAGCCGGAAAGCCACTGGATCCGCCTTCGCTTGCGCGCATAGCTCATCCATGAAGCACTCATTGGCAAAGGTGTTCTGAATCCGCAAAGGAGAACGCAAGGGTCCGGTGAAGAACGGCGAGCGCACGGTATGGGTGAGGGCGCGTTCGCTCGAAATGGTGCCTCCGCCGCCGCAGGTTCCTTCGATGCATCCGGCGAAGTAGCAGGGGACGGTATTACTCTGATTTCTGAGTTTGCCGGTGGGGGGTTTGGCCGGACCAGGCTTCAGAGGCTCCGGCTCGTATCCGAGCAACATCCCGCTGATCACGTTTCCGGGGCGATCGTAGCCGGGCCGGTTTCCAAACGCAGCCACCCAGTTTTCCCGATCCCAGGCGGCAATGATCCCGTCCGATGTTAAGGCGGCGCGATGTTCGATGACGCAGGCGGCCCCCAGGTTCTCCCACATCATTTCATCCTGGCGCGAGAACTGTAAGCGTACCGGCCTTTGGACTGCGTGCGACAGCACGGCCGCGTCGAAGGAAACGGCGTCGGCGCCATTCAATCCATAACAGCCTGATCCGCGCACATAAATCACTCGCACGCTGTCGGGCGCAAGATTGACGAGCTTCGCGACAATACTTCGCGTCGGATATGCGGACTGAGTGGCGGACCATACTGTCGCGCGGTCCGCCCTGACGTCGGCCACGGCGCACGATGCCCCCACCGAACCGTGCATTTGATAAGGGTACGTATACGTGGCTCGGAATACCCTGCCGGCCACGGCTTTTTCGATATCGCCCGAATCTACACTGAGAGTGTCGCGCGATGGCTGATGCTGGAGATGATCGAAAAAGCTCGCTTGCTCTGGAAGCCCGGGTCCAGGGTTCCATCGGACCGCCAACTGGCGGGCAGCCATTGCCGCCTGGTGCTGCGTTTCCGCGACGACGCCGACAAAATCCTTGCGAACCACGACCTTTACACCGGGGATGCGTGCAACCGAGCTCTTGTCGACTGAAGCGAGCGTCGCTCCCATTTCCGGGGGACGGACTACTCGTCCATGCAGCATCCCGGGAACGCGGACGGAGTGGACGAACTCAAAGCGTCCGGTCATTAACATGTGCCGGTCGAGCGAAGGAACCGGTTGCCCCAACACCGTCCACTGTTGAGGAGATCGACGCTTCGCGGCGGGGTTCAGCGCAAGATTAAAATGCCTGCCGCCGATAATTTGCCGATAGGTGACGCGTTGACCGGACGGGCCGGTGATCGCTCCATTGGCCGCGGTCAGGTGATCGACCGGCACGCCCAGCTTCTGCGAGGCCAAATTAAGAAGAGCTTCCCGCGCAGTGGCTGCCGCCAGCGCGAGATTCTGCGCATTGAAATTAGTGGGAGTCGACTGGCTGCCGGATGTGGTTCCCTGGTCCGGCGTGACGCCGGTGTCGCACTGAATCAATTTCACGCGGGAGACGGGCACGCACAATTCTTCGGCGACTAACTGCGTCTGCGCGGTGAAGATACCTTGTCCGAAGTCGCACTTGCCGGAGTGCGCGGTGATTACGCCGTCGGCGCCCACGGCCAGCCAGGAATCGAGTTTCTTGGGGTCGATGTGGGAGGGATGAGTGTCGAACTGTCCTTGCGCGGCGAGCGCCTTGAAACTGACGATCAGAGCGCCGCCGGCTTTGAGCAGTTCACGCCGGGAGTGCATGGGCATACTTTCGAATCGCTCGCAGCATGCGAGTGTGAGTGAAACAGCGGCACAAAACGCCGCCGAGCGCGATACGAATCTCTTCGTCGGAGGCGGTGGGCTTGCCGTCCAGAACGGCCTTCGCGGTGAGGATCACGCCGCTGAGGCAGAACCCGCATTGCGCCCCTCCCTCATCGATAAAAGCCTGCTGTAGCGGGTGCGGCTTCTCGGGAGTGCCCAGGCCTTCGAGGGTGGTGATCTCATCCGGACCCACCGCGCTTAGGGGCATCACGCAGGAGCGGACCACTTGGCCGCGCAGGATCACCGTGCAGGCTCCGCACTGGGCCATGCCGCAGCCGAATCGAGGTCCGCGCAGAGCCAGGTCGTCATTGAGAACGAATAACAGCGGAGTTTCCGGATCCACGTTCACGGTATGACGCCGGCCGTTTACTTTGAGGGCGATCTGCTTCATAGCAGCACAGGGTTAGACCCGGCGCGCGGGCTTCCGTTACTTCAACCGCTCCCGCGCCCTGCGGCGGATGTCCGGATCGGGATCTTTCTCCGCTTCGAGCAGATGGGCCCTGGCTCCTGCCGTATCGCCCCGCGCCGCCAGAATCGCGGCGGCATTCAGGTGAGCGAGTCCAAAATTCGGACGCAGTTTTAGTGCCGCCTGGATTTCCCGGAGTGCGTCGTCTGGGCGGTTCAGCGCGGTGAGCGTGGCGGCAAAATTGACGCGCGCGTCCGCATCGTTGGGACTGCGGCGGACGGCGCGTTCGAAATACCACGCAGCCTCCGGCAGATTGCCACGGGCGGCTAGAGCGTGGCCCAGATTCGCCTGGGCCGCGGGCATATCGGGCTCGATGCGCAATGCTTCGCGAAACTCGCTCTCAGCGCGCTTGACATCTCCCGATTCAGCCAGCAGTTCACCGAGCGCGTTATGGGCGTCCGCGATGCCGGGATCGAGGGCCAGCGCCTTTTCAAAAGCGCTCGCATCGTGCGCCGCGAGCCCCAACTGATACCACAGGAGAGGATCGGAAAGTCCCGCCGCGAGTCCGCGCTTCAACACTTCGGCGGCGCGCGTATTCTGTCCGGATTGCGTCAACGCGCCGGCCAGATCGAGCAGAGCCACTGAGGAATGGGGCGCGCGCTTCAGAGCCTGTTCGAACACGGGCACGGCGCTGCGCGGCTTGCCCGCATTGATCCAGGCTTCGCCCAATTCGACGTAAAACTCCGGGCGCGCGGGCTGCTGTTTCGCGATCTGGGCGGCTAATTGCGGTAGCCCCTGTTTCAAATTGCTCTGCTGGGCGACCTGCGCCACCGCTTCGTACAGCACATTCTCCAGAGTCCTCGGAAACGGGTTTGGATAATAGGGCACGACGGGTCCGCGATACTGCTTCGCATCGAACTCCGAGCGTTCGGTGAGCGGCGCTAGCAAATTTCGAGGCGGCTGTTTCTGGATGTAATGGTCCGTCATGACGGCATGAATCACATCCTCGGTGCGGCGTTTCGGCATGTGGCAGTCGATGCAGTTCGACGCCTGGGTGTGCTGCGCGGGCAGCGACTGATGGCACTGGCGGCACACGCCGTTGTAATGCAGCGCCGCATCCTCGCCGCGAGGAATGTCGTGCGGGTTGTGACACGTCGTGCAGGTCATTTTGCTTTCCAGAAAACAGCGGGACTTTCTCAGCCGGTACGCGGAATGCGCGATCTCGAAATCGTCGCGATAAGGACTGCCTGGCGGATGATCGAAGAAGATCATGAAATTCCCGAGAGGCTCGCCCGGCTGATAGGAGAAGGGACCACGCCCGTACTTCACGATCGAATGCGGAAGCTGGAGGCTGGTGGTTTCGAGATGGCATTGCAAGCATACTTCCATCTGACGATCCTTGCTCAACCGCGCGGGATTTACGATGGCCTTGCGGATATCTTCGACCTTTGCGCCCTTGGTTTGAGCTGCGCGCACATGATCGGCTCCGTTGCCGTGGCAGCGCTCGCAACCGATGCCTTCGGGAAGGACGCCCTCGAAAAGCGGTTCGCTTCCGGGCTCGTTGTGGCCGGCGGGAATTTTCGGGTACGCGTTGTGGCAGAACATGCACTCGTAGGCGACCGCGCGCTGCGGCAGTGCATAATCGCGATCGTGGCCGGGATTCATGGCCCACCGGCCTCCGTTTTCCGAGTACCAGGCGAGCGGCAGTTCGATCAGCGCGCCGCGGTCCGTGCGATGCAGATATGTGCGGACGTGGTTGCCGGAGCCCATCACGTAATCGATGCGCGATTCCTGAACCTCCGTCTCGTTACCGGCATATCCGACGCGCCAGCGCCGCTGATAGTAGGAGCCGTCGCGCGCCAGGATCTGGTACCAGGTGTCGGACGATTTGTGATAGAAGCGAGCCGGCTCAAGAGGCGGAGTCTTGTAGAAAGAGCGCGCCATGCCGGTCTTCGCAAAGCTCGCCGCGATGACCGGATGGCAGGTGGCGCACTGAGCTTGAAGCGGTGTGCAACCGATGCAGACCGCGGCAAACAATTCAAAAAATCGCCCGGCCCGCATGAGTGGAGTTTATCAGCATTCCCCGGGCGCAGAGGTTGTATGAGAAGGGCAGGTCGGGGACCTGCCCTACCGGTTAGAAAATGAACTTAACGACTAATTGCAGCACTCGAGGGCCGCCGGGCGCGCCCGCCGCAGGCGATGTTACGGTGCCGAAGCCGGTTACGTTGAATGAACCGTTGGCGTTGCGGCCGAGAGCCGTGGAAGTGATGGTCGGCGAGCCGGTCACGATGCCGTTGGTGGTGGGATACGCGTTGAAGTTCAGCGTCGTGTTCATGCTGGTGAAATTCGCATGGTTGAACACGTTGAACGCGTCGGCGCGTAGTTGAATCCGGGCGCGCTCCTTGATATAGATGTCCTTCTGCATGGACACGTCGAAGTTGATCAGACCGGGATAGCGGAGCCAGTAGACACCCGAATCGAGGCCCGTGCTGCCGACCGGAGGCGCGTAGAAGCACGCCGCGTTCAGACGGTTGAAAGGATCGCTCGAGCCGGTGTAGGGATTGCACCCGGCCACTACGCCGATCCGCGCGCCCTCTGTGTTCGACCCCGTGATGTTGACATTGCCGGCGCCGGATACGCTGAAGCCGGGCGTAAAGGGCTGGCCCGTGCGCATCGAAGTCACGCCCGAAACCTGCCACCCTTTCGTAGCGAGCCTGCTCAGATAATTCCCGCTTCTCATACTCGGGATCAGATAGACATAGTTGAGAGCGAAGTTCTGTGTAACGTCGAAGCTCGCCGGACCGTAATCCGCTTCCTTCGTGAACTGATCGATGCGGACGAAAGTGGTGTCGCTCGACGCCGTGGTCAATACCTTGCTGTAGGTGTAGCTTGCACCTACGAACAGGCCGTTAGCGGTCCGACGATTGAGCGCTACCTGCAAGGCATTGTAATTGGACGTGGCCGCCGCTTCGTAATCGGTGATGCTGCCGTAACCCTGATAAGGCTCAAGGAACGCCTGTTTCAGGGCGTTATTGCCGAGCAGAGCCGTGGGATTGGCGGCGACGAGCGTCGGGTCCTGATTCTGCGGGAGGAAGTCCGTACCGTATGGGATCCCATTGATGTTCCGGTAGTCGTGGAGGTGGCGCCCCTGCGTTCCCACATAAGCTGTATCCAGAACCATGGCCCAAGGTAGCCGGGTCTGAATCGAGAATTGATAGCTGTAGGTAGTCGGAATCTTACCCTGAGGATCGCTTAAGACCACGTTCGGGGGCGCGAGGAACGCGTTCGCCGGGTTGATCTGCTGTGCGAATCCATAGGACAGAGTCGGCTGAACGCTCTCGGGAGGGTTATTCACATTGTTGAAAACGAGATTGCCCTGGACGCGGTCGTAGTAAATGCCGCCGCCGGTGCGAATGACCATCCGCCCATTTCCCAACGGGTCCCATGCGATGCCGAATCGCGGACCCCATTGCGGGCCGCGGTTTTTCGTTAAGTATTGGTTGCAGCCGCCCTTCCCGGCCTGGCAAATTCCGTCATAGGGATTGCCGCTGCCGGGAATTTCCAACCCGATATCGTAAACCGGATAGTATTGTCCGTTCAGCGGGTTGAAAGCATTGCGCTGGCCGTTTGCCGGATTGATGGCGGGTTGGAAGAGCTTCGGCGCCTGCGCCGGATTGTAGTTCGCCAGAACGAAGGTGGATGCCTGAAGCGATGCGTCGTACTGCGGTTGATACCACGAAGCGCGGAAACCGTAATCGAAAGTAAGGTGAGGCGTGACCTTCCAGGTATCCTGGATAAACTCTTCGATATTCCAGTAGCGATACTGGCCGTTGATATAACCGCTCGCCTGATCGAACGTTTGATAAACGCCGTACAGCATGTTCGAATAGCCGTATCCGGTATCGATCGGGTTGGCCGTGGTATCGCCCCAGTTGTAGTTGCCGTTGTTATCGTTGAACGAAGTCTGGTTCTTGCGGCTGCGCTGGATGTAAATGCCGCCCTTGACGGTATGCTTGCCCCACACCTTGGTCAGGTTGTTACTGATATCGATAGTGGTGTTGTAGTTGACGAAGGGAGCATCGGCGGTGCCGAACGAAGGGCCATTGGCGAGGTGCGATCCGTTAACCCCGATCTGCGGGATGTAGCCGTCCTGTACGGCGTTGGGATAGAGCAGCGGGAGATTCACTCCCGAACCGGCGGAAGTCAGCGTGTTGCCGGTTTCGTAGATGTTGATCGAGTTCTTGGTCATGCCGATGTTCAACTCGTCGGTCATGGTCGGATTGATGATGTAAGTCGCTCCACCAGCGAAACTGTAACCTGGCGTATCGACATGGACCTGGTCGAGAGGAACGGTCTCGCCAAGTACAAACGCACCATATACGTTCGTGACCGGTTGGGTGTTGTTGATCCAATGGCCGAAAACGCGCAGATTCTGCGTCACGTTGTAATCCAGGCGCAAGAGATCTTCGCGACGAGGCGTCTGGGCGGATACCTGCGAGGTGTAATTGTAGCCGACGCCGGAGGTGTTCGGCAGCGGAAGCAGCTCCGCCAGCTTCTGCCCAGGCCCGTAGATTTGATTCGCGGGGATGATATTACCGGGCACCGGCAACTGTGTATTCGGGTCGCGAATCGTGAGCGGCTTGCCGTTGTTGTCGACGCTCTGTGAGAAATTACCTTGGCGTTCGAGCGCGGTTGGCACGGTGATGTTTTTCGCCGCCGTGGGAGCCAGTTGGAGCTGCCATTCCTCACTCCAGAAGAAGAATAACTTGTTCCTGTTCTTCAGCAATTTCGGAATGATGACTGGACCGCCGACGGTGTAGCCAGGATCGTTATACCGGTACAGCGTGCGCTGGAGGCCGCGCGCGTTGTTAATGAACGTATCGGCGTTCAAGCTGTCATTGCGATGATAAAAGTATCCGGTTCCATGCAACTGGTCGGTGCCGCTCTTGGTCACCATGGCGATTTGTCCGCCGGCGTTTCGTCCATATTCCGCCTGGTACTGGCCGGCGAGGACTTTGAACTCAGCAATGGAATCCGTGCTGACAGAGACGTTCTGGCTGCCATCGGCGCCGGTGTCGATATCGCCGATACCGTTGATGGTGAGCTGGTTCATCGTTCCCCGGTTGCCGTTCACATATACGCTGCTGAGCCCGCCGACACCGCCGACCGACACGTTCGCGACACTGAACACTCCCGGAATCAGCTTCGCCATATCCAGAGGATTGCGTCCGTTAACTTCAATATTGTCGATTTGCTTGCCGACGATGGCTTCGGAACGCTCCACGCTCTCGGTCTGAAGCAGGACGGCGCTCGCTGACACCTCGACCGATTCGGTGAGGGCACCGACCGTCATGGTTAAATCGCCCAGCGCCAGTTTGTCCTGGGCATTCAGCGGAATATCGACCCGATCCAGCTTCTTGAATCCCGTCGCCGTCACATCCACCGCGTAATTGCCTGGAGGCAGACCGGCCAGCGTGAACTCGCCGGCGTCGTTGGTCTTGGTCACAGTATTAATCTGTTTGGAGCGTTCAGTGGCGGTCACAGTGGCGTTCGCGACTACAGCGCCCTGTTGGTCCACCACACGGCCTGACATGGATCCGGTGATGTTCTGCGCATACATGGGAACGGTCAGCATCCACAATGATGCAAGTATCGCCGGAGATACTTTTCGCATACGTAAGACTCCTTATAGCTACCCCTGGGTACGCATTGTGAACGGGCATGTGTCGACAGCTACGCTCCAATGGACCTTTTGAGCATTACGCGCTTTTTGCGCACCCTCCGTCAGGTGTTTTACGGTACATCACCCCCACAATTTCTGGATGTTCTTTTTTATGAATAATTTACCGAACCGTTAACATTTTGTAAACAACGTACTGTACCCCCTTTGACACCTTCCCAACTCGTGGTAGAATGCCGAGATACCAAGTGGGCGTCTATCATAAGGACGATGGCAAGGTCGCTTCGTTGGCGACAGGCTGGGCGGAAGTGTCTCGTGAGACCGCGCTCGATCAACTGAGCAAGATTCTCGACAGCCTGCAGTTCCGATCCAGCAAACGATGTTCGATTTTTCTGCGGCATATCGTCGAGCACGCCACCGAAAACCGGATCGATTCTCTCAAGGAGCGTTCGCTCGGAGTCGAAGTCTTCGGCCGGGACCCCAAATACGATACTAATCAGGATCCGGTGGTGCGCAGCACGGCGGGCGAGGTTCGCAAGAGGCTGGCGCAATACTACCTCGAAGCTGGACATCGGGACGAGATTCGAATCAGCCTGCCGCCGGGCTCTTATAGTCCGGAAATTCATCCGTCACCGGAAAGATTTCTGCCTCCGGTGATGCCTATCCAAGTAGTTCCGAGGAAGCGCTGGCGGCGGTGGATGGCCGTCACAGGGGCGGCGGTCGTCGCGATACTCTCGGTGACAGTTTTTGCTTTCACGCGGAAAACGGATCTGGATCGATTCTGGGGTCCCCTCGTCGAACCGTCCGCGCCGGTGGTGATCGTCGTGGGGCAGCCGAGAGCGTACCGGCTTACATCGAGTGCGGTGCAGGAGATGGAGACCTGGGCCAAGAATGGCTCCAATAGCGACAAATCCTCTGTGCGGCACTCCATTGAGGCATCGGATATCTTCCCAGTGTGGGATCGAGACATCGCTTTGGTGGATGCCCAGGCGATGCTGCCTCTCTCGCAGCTTTTGAGCCGGAAGGGAAAAAAGGTGGAGATCCGGGGCGCGCGAGTAAGTTCGCTGGCCGATCTGCGCGGCAAGGCCTGCATTTTCGTCGGCGCGTTCAACAACGATTGGACTTTGCGCCTGACCACGGATTTGCGCTTTCACTTCGAACTGGGACCGACCAACGACTACGGCGTGATTCGGGACCGTCAGGACGCCAGCCGGAAGGACTGGGCAGGTCCGCGCGGGTGGCCCGCGCCGGCTGATCTGACTGCCGATTACGGGATCGTTACCCGAGCTTTCAATCCGACGATCGAACAAACCGTGGTGAGCGTCGCCGGTGCCAGCGGGTTTGGGACCTACGCAGCCGGCGAATTTCTGACCAACGAGGAATATTTCGCGGAGGCGCTCCGGGGCGCTCCCCGGGATTGGTACCGGAAGAACATGCAGGTGGTCTTATCCGTGAAAGTGATCTCCGGCATCCCGGGACCACCGCGAGTACTGGCGACTCATTTCTGGTAGGTTACTTTTCCAACTCCTTCAACAGGCGCTCGGCGAGATCGCGAAGACGGGGATCGGCGCTTTTCGCGGCCAGCCGCAGATGCTCAGCGGCCGCGGCCTTCTCGCCTTTGTTGGCGAGCGCGCCGCCCAGGTCCAGTTGCGCGTGGCTCAACTCGGGGCGCAGGCGTACGGCCTCGGAGTATTCGCGCAGCGCCGCGTCCACTTGGCCTTTCCGCTCGAACAGCGTTCCGAGAACGTCGTGAGCCTCCGCCAGATTCGGATTTAGATGAAGCGCAGCTTCGATTTGCACCTCGGCTTCGGCGAACTGGCGCAGGGAGTTGAGCATCGATCCGTAGTTGAATCGCGCGGCGACATCCGCAGGGCCGAAGCGAATGGCCTGGTCGAACTCGTAGGCGGCCTGCCGGAAATCCTGCTTCCAGGCGAGCAGGTTCGCAAGATTGCCGTGCGCCTCTCCATAATTCGGCAGAATGCGGACCGCCTCACGAAACTCGCCTTCACCCGCCGCGGGATCGCCTAGCTGCGCGAGCGCAATGCCTGTGCCGTTGTGAGACTCCGGCATTTCGGGGTCGAGGGTCAGAGCTTGTTTAAACGAAGTGAGAGCGCCTCGGAAATCAGCGAGGTCGAGCTGCGCTTGCCCCAGCGCGTTCCAGGCGCGTGGATCGGCAGGCGCGCTCGCGGTGGCGCGCTTCGCGATGGCCGCAGCTTGCGCAGGTTGCGAAGCCTCCTTAAGAGCGGCCGCGTATTCGAGCAGCGCGGGAACGTAGGCCGGATCGCGGCGGAGCGAATCCTGAAACGCGATCAGAGCCTTTGCCGGCTGGCCCGCCAGGCGAAGAGCTTGGGCTAACTCCAGATAGGGTTCGGGCCGGGGCGATTGCAGCGTTTCCAATGCCTTCTCGAAAACCGGAAGCCCCTTCGCGAGATTCGCCCCATCGCGCACCTGCGCCAGCGCCAGATAATAACGGTTCTCAATCGAAGCGGATAAACGATCGGGATAAAAGGGAACCACCTGCCCGCGATAGGAATTCGCGGAGTCCTCGTGCCGTTCCGCGATATCCGCCAGCAAATCTCCAGCCGGTCTGTTGCGCTGGATCAGGTGATCGGTGACCGACATATGCACGATATCGTCGGTGCGCCGCTTGGGCATATGGCAATCGATGCAATTCGCCGCGGCCGTGTGGCGCGAGGGGAGTGCGGCATGGCACTGGCGGCACACAGAGTTATAACTTTGAGTAGCTTCGCTGCCGTGGCGGATATCGTGCGGATCGTGGCAGGTAGTGCATTTGAGCGCGCCGTTGCTTTTGAGAAAGCATTGTGAAGCACGCATGCGCGACACCGCGCTGGCGGTTTCGAAGCGAGTATTTTTTTGCGGACCGGGCGCTTCGTCGAAGGTCAGCACGAAGGAGGAGAGAGGCTCTCCGGGGCGGTAACTGAAGTCGGATCTCTGGTAGCGTTTGATCGCGTGAGGCAGGCGAAATTCGGTGGTTTTCAGATGGCATTGCGCGCAGACGTCGAGCTGCCGGTCGTTGTCCAGCCGCGCGGGATTCACGATCGCTGCCCGAATCGCCGCCGGTTTTGCGCCGGGCGTGGACGCGACATCGACGTGCCTCTGCCCCGGACCGTGGCAGCGTTGGCAATCGATCCCTTCGGGCAAATTGCCCAAATACACAGGTCGATCTCCCATCCGGTCGTGCCCCGGCGGCGTTTTCGGATACGCGTTGTGGCAGAACATGCAATCGTAGGCGATCTGCCGCCGCGCGTACGGATAATCGGCCGCGTCATAGCCGGGATTCATCGCCCAGTAGCCTCCCTTTTCCGCATACCAGGCGAGCGGCAGCTCGAGCAAAGTGCCGTCGGCGTTGCGATGAACATAAGTGCGCATGTGATTGCCGGAGCCGACGATGTAATCGATCTGCTTCTCGTCGACGTTGGTTTCCTTGCCTTCAAACCCGCGCTGGTAGCGGCGTTGGATGAGCACGCCGTTGCGGTTCAGCATCTGATAGTAAGTCGCCGACGCCGGATGATAATAACTGTTGTTTTTCGTGAAATCCTCGATCAGAATTTCGGGGCGCGGGGGCGAGAAGGAACGCGCCATACCGTTTTGGCGCCAGGTTTTGGCAATGGCCGGGTGACATCCCGCGCATAGTTTCGGATTGGCGTATTGCGCGGAGGCGGGTAGGGTCAGGAGGATGAGCACGCTGAACGTCGACACGATTGTCGACGCGGCACGCCTGGAGGCGCGCGCCACATTTCGATGGGAGAAAAGTTTCATGGCTTGGCGGTTAGCTGCCGCAGCAGATCGAGCGCGATCTGACGCAGCCTGGGATCCGCCGCCTCAGAAGCGAGTTTCAAATGGACGGCCGCGCCCGCAATGTCTCCTTTTTTTGCCAGCACCGCGCCCAGATCGAGCTGCGCCTGACTCATGTCGGGACGGACGCGAACCGCGGCTTCATACTCACCGAGCGCATCATCGGTCTGCCCTTTTTGCTCATAAAGACGACCCAGCATCTCATGCGCTTCCGCGAAGTTGGGATTCGCGTGCACCGCGGCCTGCATCTGCGTGCAAGCTTCATCGAAGCGCTTCTCGCGGCTGAGCACGGCGCCGTAATTAAAATGAGTGTTCGAGTCTTCAGGCGCGAGACTCACGGCAAGGTCGAATTCATAAAGAGCCTGTTTCAAATCGTGCTCGAAATCGAGCACCCCCGCCAGGTTGCCGTGCGCTTCGCTGTAGTTCGGCAGGATGCGGATCGCCTCCCGAAACTCTGCTTCGGCGCCGGAAAAATTGCCACTTTGGGCGAGTAGAATACCCAATCCATTGTGGGGCTGTGGAGCTTCCGGCGCTACCGTAATCGATTTCTTCAAAGCCTCCAACGCCTGCGGAGCGCGGCCCAAATCGAGATCCACCTGTCCTAGTTCGTTCCACGTCTTGGGATTGTCGGGAGCCGCACGCGTCGCCCGCTCGAACGCATCCGCGGCGGCCGCCAACTGCCCGGATTGCCGCAGCGCGGTGCCCAATCCCAGCAGCGCCGCCGGATATTGCGGATCCACGCTCAGCGCCTCCCGATATGCCGCCAGCGCGCGATCCAACTGCCCCGCGGCCTGGTATCCCGATGCGAGCTCGAAATAAGGCTCGGGCGTTTTCGGATGCACGGCGTCGAGCACGGCGGCCAATCTCGGGAGTCCTTCAGCCAGATTACTGCGATCGCGAATCTGCGCGACTGCCAGATACATCTCATTTTCCGCAGTGGACGGCAGCGTCGGTGGATAGTAAAGCTGAACCTTGCCGCGATAGCTGTTGGCTTGCGTTTCGTGACGCTCCGCAATATCGGCCAGCAAATCGGCGGAAAGCTTCGTCCGCTGAATGTAATGATCGGTCTTGACGATGTGGACCACTTCGACCGGCCTCCGCTGGGGCATATGACAGCCGATGCACCCGGGTTGGGCGGTATGTTTCTTCTGCGCGACCAGTTTATTAAACGGCGCGGCGTGGCATTGCCGGCAGACGGCGTTATAGTGATCCGCCGAATCTTCCCCATGCCGGATGCTATGCGGATCGTGGCAGGTGGTGCATTTTAGCGCGCCATTGCTCTTGAGAAAGCATTGCGACATGCGCATCCGCGACGCCGTGCTCACATTCTGAAACCAGTTGTCGCGCTCCGTACCGGGCGTGTAATCAAAAGCCAGTTCGAATGCGCCCAGCGGCTGACCCGGCCTGTAGGAAAAATCTCCGCGATCGTAGCGCTTGACCACATGAGGCAGAGAAAACTCAGTGGTCTGAAGGTGGCACTGGAGGCAAACTTCGGCTTCGCGATCCGGCGCCAGCTTCGATGGATTGACGATCGCCGCACTGATCGCTTCCACTTTCGCACCCGGTTTCGAAGCGGCCAGCACGTGGTTTTGGCCTGGCCCATGGCAGCGCTGGCAATCGACCCCTTCCGGGAGCTCGCCCGAATAAACGGGCTCATCGCCAAGCTTGGTGTGGGTCGCCGGAATCACTTCATAACCGTTGTGACAGAAAATGCAGTCGTAGGTGATGGCGCGCTGGCCATAAATCTGATCGGCGGTATCATAACCCGGAGCCATCCACCAATAGCCGCCCTTTTCGGAATACCAGGTCACCGGCAGTTGCAGCAGACGTCCGTCGGCCGAGCGATGCAGATACGCGCGCGCATGGATCGCCGACCCCAGGAAGTAATCGATTTTCGTCTCCTCTACATTTGTGCGCCGGCCCTCATACCCCATCTGGTAGCGGACCTGAAAGTAATCCGAGCCGCGCCGGATCATCTCGAAATAGGTTTTCGAAGGCGCGTGATAGAAGCTATTTTTGTTGGTGTAATCTTCGACCGTGTTCTCGGGCTTAGGGTGGGCGAACGACTTGGCCATGCCGGTTTCGCGATAAGTCTTGAAGATCGCGGCATGGCAGCCGAAACAAAGCTTGGGGTTCACGTAGCCTTCGGACGAAGGATTCAAAACAGCGTCGTCAGTTGCGTGGAGGGAGGCGGTGCCGGCGATGCAGAAAAGAACAGCTGCCCCCGCCCGCCACTGGCGTTGCAATGACGTACGTATAACTCCTGAGAAAATTCGCTCTATTCTATCATTCGCCAGCCGCTTAACCTAACGAACGAACCCACCGTCTTGATGCTCGTGAAATATAGGAATATTCTGAGTCACCCACACCCGCCGTTCCGGTTCGGCATAAGGGAGGGTTTAGTAGAATCGCTGAACAGGCAGAATTCGCCCCGATCCCTAGCGCTAAAGCCAAGATAGCAACCAGGGAGAATCCGGGATTCTTAAAAAAGGAACGTCCGCCAAACCGCAGATCCTTCATCGACGAATCAAAACGGGACGTCCCGCATACCTGTTTAAAACGGAACTGCTGTAAGAATTATTGGCCTCTGTTCTGACTTCTTTCTAGTACACTCGATGCGTTTTTTCATTGGACTCTTCCTAACTGCGGCGACCGGATTTTCCGCGGCGCCGATGCCGCTTTTTTTCTTTCCGAACGCCGGTGTAACCGATTCGGCGGTGCGATATATTGTGCAAACTCCGGACCTGTCGGCGCGATTCCGCGCGGACCGCGTCATTTTGACGGTGCGCGAGCAGCAGATCCGCGTGCGATTCGCGGGCGCGGATCCGGATGTTGCGATCGCCGGCGCGGAGCCTTTGGAGGCGAAAATCAACTTTTTCCTGGGGCGTTCGGACTGGAAAACGGACGTTCCCGCTTACGCGAAGATCGTCTACCGCGGTCTCTATCCGGGTATCGATATGATCTACGGGGGCACCGGCCGGGAGTTGAAGTCCGAGTTCCGGATCGCCCCCGGCGGCGATCCCCGCCAGATCCGGCTGGAGTATTCAGAACCCGTTTCGATCGACGCTCAGGGCAACCTCTCGGCGGGCGCCGATTTCCGCGAGGCCGCCCCGGAAATTTATCAGGAAGCGAATGGAGAGCGGGTGAAAATCGACGGGCGGTACCGCATGCTCGATGCCTATACCGTGGGATTTGAGATCGGCGCCTATGACGCCGCCGCTCCTCTGATCGTCGATCCCACCATCTCTTATTGCACCTACCTGGGAGGCAGCGCGGTGACCTCGATTACCGGCGTGGCTGTCGATTCGAGCGCCAATCTATATGTCACCGGATGGACGGCGGCGCTTAATTTCCCCATCTTCGGCGCGGTGCAGGCGTCCAATCAAGGCGGCGACGACATCATCATCGCAAAATTGAACGCGAGCGGCACTGGGCTGGTGTACGCGACCTATATAGGAGGACGCGCCAACGATCAGGCCACGGCCATTGCGGTCGACAGCCTGGGGCAGGCCTATGTAACCGGGGTGACCTCGTCCTCCAACTTTCCCCTGGTGCTTCCGATCCGGTCCGGCATCGGAGGCACCAGCACGGCCTTTGTGCTGAAGCTGAACGCGGCGGGAAATACGCTGCTTTACAGCGGATATCTGGGCGGGACGGTTTCCGATCAAGGCGCGGCCATCGCGGTCGATTCGAGTTTCAATGCCTATATCGCGGGTACGACGCAATCTTCGAATTTCCCGGTCCTGAATGCCACTCAACCCTCGCTCGGCGGCGGAACCGACGTCTTCATTACCAGGCTCAGCGCCGCGGGCGCAATCACTTTCAGCACTTTTTTGGGAGGATCCGGGAATGAGTCCGCCGGGGGCATCGCGATCGATACGGTGGGCGATATCTTCATCGCCGGGGGGACCTCTTCCGCGAATTTCCCGGTGGTGGCGGCTTCGCAGCCCGCCCTCAGCGGCTCTCAGGACGCCTTTGTAACCAAGATCAGCTATGCCGGCGCAGTGACCTTCAGCACCTATCTGGGAGGCAGCGGAGGCATCCCCCAGCAGGCCAGCTCGATTGCCGTCGATACGGCGGGAAATGCCTACGCTGCCGGCGTCACCAGCTCCACTAATTTTCCGATCACCTCCGGTGCGTTCCAGACCGCGCTTCCCGGCCTTCAGAATGCGTTCGTCACCAAAATGACCAGCACGGGCGCCTTGGCTTACAGCACTTATCTGGGAGGATCGACCTACGACTGGGCCTACGGGATCGCCGTCAGCGCCGCCGGCAACGCTTATGTAACCGGGGCGACCTCATCGGTCGACTTTCCGCAAATGGGCGCCGTGCAGGCGGCCTTCAACGGCCTTTATGACGCGTTTGTCACGGAGCTGAATTTTACCGGTAGCGCTCTGGTTTTTTCCACCTATTATGGAGGCTCGGGCCTGGACACGGCGAATGCGATCGCCCTCGATGCCAACGCCAATATTTTCGTCGGCGGAGAGACCAGTTCCACGAATCTTACCCTGGCTACGCCGATTCAGTCGAGTCTCACGGCCTCGAACGCGGGCTGGGTGCTGCGTCTGGGCGTCACTGCCCTGGCGTCCACCACGGCGTCGGTCACGTCGGTCTCGCCCACCTCCGGCACTTCGAACGCAGTGACCTTCACCGCGCAATATAGCGATACCGGCGGAGCCTCCGTCATCACCTCGGCGGGCCTGCTGGTGAACACCAGCGGGTCGGTGGCGTCCGCCTGTTACGTCAGCTACAACCCGGCCATGAATCTTTTTTCGATCTACTCGGATTCCGGCACGACGCTGCTTGCCACCGTCGCTCCAGGCGGCAGCAGCGCCCAGAACGATCAGTGTGTGCTCAACGGAGCAGGAAGTTCCGCTACTGTTTCGGGCACCAATCTCACGGTGGTGTTTTCGATGACGTTTCTGCCCGCCTTCTCCGGTTCCAAGACCGTGTATCTGGAGGCGGTCGACCAGAACTCGAATACCGGCTGGGTGGCAAAAGGCAGCTTCACGGTCAACGTTCTGCCGGGAACTCCGCAAGTGATTTCGGTCTTCCCCACTTCCGGCAGCGGCGCGGCGCAGGTTTTCACCGCCGTCTATTCCGATTCCGTAACCGCCCAGAATCTCACCGCCGTGGCGCTGGTCATCAACACCTCGGCCAATGCCGCGAACGCCTGTTACCTGGTGTATACGATCGCAACAAACTCCGTAGCGTTGTTGACCGATAGCGGGTTGAGTTCCTCTTCCACGCCGATAGGGGCCAGCGCCGGGCTCCAGAACAGCCAGTGCTCCATCGGCGTGACCTCCGCCATCGTGAATTCCAGTTCGGTCACCTTTACGGCAGCCATTACCTTCAATGGAACGTTCAACGGGCTGAAGAATGTTTACCTGAACGCCGCGATCAGCAGCGCCAATACCGGCTTTATCGCCATGGGGACATATAACGTCGCGAGCGGAGGGCAGCCGGCGGCGGTTTCGGCTGTTCCCGGTTCAGGCTCCGGTCCCGCGGAGCGTTTCAGCTTCACGATTTCAGACCCCGGAGGGGCCGGCTTCTTGAACGGCGCGGCGATCCTGTTTGCTTCCTCGTTCAATCTGGTCAACGCCTGCTATATGATCTGGGACGGGACCCGCAACACTCTTTCGTTGACCTACAATAATCCGGCCAACGGCCAAACGGCCTTCGCCCCGGGCGCGCAGGGAATCGCGACCAATCAGCAATGTACGATGAATGCCGCCAACAGTACCGTGAGCGTGGGCGCGACGCAGGTGACCATCACTCTCGATCTGACCTTTAATTCGACGTTCTTCGGCCCCAAGAATATCTATCTGTACGCCGCCGAACTCAGGGGCAACTCGGGATGGACCACGGTCGGGACCTGGACCGTCACCGGAGGAGCGCCCACGGTCGTTTCCGTCTCCCCCGTCGCGGGCTCGGGCTCGTCCTCTACATTCGTGTTCACGGTCAGCGATTCATCCTCCGGAACCAACCTGGCGGGACTGAGTATCCTGGTTACCTCCGGGGCGCCAATCGACATCGCCAACGCCTGCTACGTGGTGTTCAGTTACAACGTCAACAGCGCCTTAACAACCATCGGTTTGTGGGACGACACCGGCAATACCACACTCTCCACCAAGGGCATCGGCTCGTCGGCGGCTCTCCAGAACAGCCAATGCGCCGTCGGCTCCACAGCCAACGTTATTTCCGGCAATTCCTTCCAGTTTTCGATTCAGCTGGTGTTCAACACCACCAACTTCGCCGGCGCAAAGAGCACTTATCTTCAAGCCAACGAGCCCAGCACCAATTCCGGCTTCGTTTATGTAGGAAGCTGGACTGTGCCATGAGTGCGGCGCCGGCAATCGGAATCGTGTTGACACCCGATGTCCGGTGGAAGCGAATAGCGGAACTCGATGGTCTTCGCGCCCTGGCGATCATCCCGGTGATGCTTCACCACTCTTGGCCCACCCAAGGATGGACGAAGTTCGTAGGTGAGGCCGGATGGATGGGCGTCGATCTGTTTTTCGTCTTGAGCGGCTATCTCATCACCGGCATATTGTTAAAGACCGCAGGCGAGAAAAACGGCTACCGGAACTTCCTGGCCCGCCGGGCCCTGCGCATTTTCCCTCTCTATTATCTTTGCCTGGCGTTATTCGTCGTCGCGGCCGTAACCAGATCGGACCAGGCATCGTGGGACGCCATGAAAGCCTGGGGAGGCGTGAGTTGGTTTGTAGTTTATCTGGGGAACATGCGCGCCGCCTGGACTGGCAGCCTTCCCCCGGTTCTCTCCTTTGCCACTCTGTGGTCGCTACAGGTCGAGGAGCAGTTCTATGTCCTGTTCCCCTTCGTTGTCATTTTCCTTTCGAAGAAAAACCTGTTGCGTCTGCTGATCGGATGCGCCCTGGCCGCTCCCATGCTCCGTTCGGCGCTGGTGCTTTTCGATCCTCATAATACGGTTGCCGGTTATGTGCTGATGCCTTGCCGCATGGACTCGCTCGCCATGGGCGGAATCCTGGCGATCCTCCTCACGGGGGAACGTCCCCGCGCTTCGCACGCGCGTCTCTCCTTCGGTATCGCCGCAGCCATCGCTCTGGGAATATTCGCGGTAGCCCTGGCGCACGCACCGAGCAGCACGGCCTACGATCCCTGGATGCGCTCCGTCGGGTATTCCGTGGTCGATTTCGCATGCGCCTCTCTGCTTTGTTGGATTCTCGTATCTCCCTCAAGCCGCATGAACCGCCTGCTGCGCCTCGGTCCACTGGTTTACACAGGCCAGATTGCCTACGGTCTCTATCTGCTGCATGAACCGGCGTCCTGGATCGCCCGCAAACTCATCGGCAACGTGGAAAGTCATTCCGCCCTTTCGGTTCCGATCACCTTCGCCTCCAGTTTCCTGGTGGCCTCCCTCTCCTGGAAATTTTTCGAATCGCCTTTCCTCGCCTGGAAAGCGCGTCTCCGGATGAGAGAATTGAATTATGTCGGTTTATCAGGATCGCAAAGAGGCTCTTGAACAACAGGAATTTCGCATGGGCCTTGAACGCGGGCGCCTGGCCGTCACGCTCGACCTGCTCACCGATGCATTGGTGCTGGTGGGTCAGCACGGAGTCTATTGCCAAAGCGCTCGCCAGCCGGGAAAACCCGCCATGGACATTCAGATCATCAGCAAATGCGTCATCGACGCCAAAGAGCTGATCGCGAGTGTGATGACCGAGCTCAAAAAACAATCAAAGGCCGTGTAAAAAAGGATTTCGTTCCTTCTCCCGGCCGATGGTGGTCGACGCTCCATGCCCCGGCACCACTACCGCGTCTTCAGGCAAAGTGAGAAGACGGTCTCGAATGGACCGTAAAATCTGGCGCCCGTCGCCGCCCGGCAGATCGGTGCGCCCGATGCTGTCGCGAAACAGAGTATCGCCGGCAATCAGTTTATTCTCGGTCGGTATCCATAGCGAAATACTGCCCTGGGTGTGTCCCGGCGTATCGAGGACGTGAAACGGCGCGCCGCCCAAATGCAGAGTGTCGCCGTCCCTGACCTGGGCGTCGATCGAAGTTTTATCCGGAGCCTTCATCCCCAGCCATCCCGCCTGCTGGTCGAGACTGTCGTACAATTCCTGATCGTTCGCGTTCATGTGCACCGGAGCACCGGTTGCGGCCTTCAGCTTCGCAGCGCCACCTATATGGTCGATATGGGCGTGCGTGATCACAATCGCCTTCACCGTGAGCCCGTGCTTCGCGACGATTTTCAGTATGTCGTCGATGTTGTCGCCCGGGTCGATGACGATCGCTTCCTTCGATTGCTCGTCGCCGAAAATCGAACAATTGCACTGCAACATCCCCACCGGCAAAATTTCGTGAATCACACTTCAAATATACTCGGAGTATGGACGCTTTCCTCCACCTGGGCATGCGCTGGCTGCACCTGGCATCGGTCGTCGTACTATTAGGAGGCGTCTTTTACGCCCGCTTCGCCGCCGGCGGCTTAGCCCCCGGATTTAAGCCGATGGCCTATGCCGCTATCGGCGGAATCCTCATCTCCGGAACGTATAATTTTTTGAGCAAGCAGGCGTTCCCACCGCACTATCATATGTGGATTGGAATCAAGATACTTTTAGCACTCCATATTTTCGCCGCGACCATTCTCTACCGTGGAAAAGTCCGGACTTTAACTGGAATCGTAATCTCGGGGGCGATCGTCATCGCGATCTCCGGATGGCTGCGCTGGCTGTCGCTCGCATGAGTATCACGGCCCTCAGTCAGGGATATCAGGCGCTGCATACGCACGCCGCAATGCTCGACCTGTCCGCCCGCGGAAAGATCCTCGTAACCGGAGAAGACCGCGCCCGCCTGCTCCATGCCATGACCACCAATCATGTCCAGCAGTTGAAACCGGGCGACGGCTGTTACGCCCTTTTCCTCAATGCTCAGGGACGCATCCTTGGCGACGTGAATCTATTTTGCTTCGAAGACCACTTTCTGCTCGATACCGAGCCGGAAACCCGGCACAAACTGTACGACCATCTGGACCGCTATATCATCGCCGACGATGTCACGCTGCTCGATCAGACGGATCACATGGCGACCATCGCAGTCGAAGGTCCCGAGGCCCGTTCGGTGCTCGCCAGACTTTTCACTCCTTTGCCCGAAACGCCATTCTCGACCGTGACCTACGGAGACCGTACCATCGCCCGCGTCGATTCCACTGGCGCCGGCGGGTTTTTCATCTTCACCCCTTCAACCGACAAACCCCACCTCATCCGCGAGCTCGAACACGCGGGCGCCATCCCCGCCACCTTCGAAGAAGCCACCGTCGCCCGCCTGGAAAATGGACGCCCGCGGTATGGCGAGGAAATCACCGAACGTTTTCTGGTCCAGGAAACCGGCCAGCTGCAAGCGGTCAGTTTCCATAAAGGCTGCTATCTGGGCCAGGAGATCGTCGAAAGGGTCCGCAGCCGCGCCCAGATCCACCGCATCTTGCGGCGACTCGAAATCGATTCGACCGACGTCCCCCCCACCGGTACCAAGTTCGATGCCGGTGAGATTGTCTCCGCCGTCCTGTCGCCCGCCCTCGGCAAAGTCGTCGCTATGGCTTACGTGCGGACGTCCAACGCCGAACCCGGCACCGAATTGAACGTCGCCGGAGCCCCCGCCCGCGTCACCTGAACCATATCGTTAGCAGCTTGTAGCGCGCGCCTCCAGGCGTGCCGTGTCGACGTTCTTGAAGAGCCGCGACCATCGGGAGCGGTCAGCGCCGACGTTTTGAACGCTTCCAGGCATCACCGGGACAGCTTAGTTGCCAGGGTTATAACCCCGTCCCGTAAAGGCGGGGTCAGTGTTACAAGCCACTACTTCTTCAAAAACGTCCCCCGCTCCAGCTCGTCGAATGCTTCCTTCAACTCCTGTTGCGTATTCATCACGATCGGTCCATACCACGCTACCGGCTCTCCCAGAGGCTTTCCTGAAACCAGCAGAAACCGGATACCCTCTGGCCCGGCCTGCACTTCCACCTCATCGCCCCGATCGAACACCACCAGCGACCGGTTCTCGGCATCCGCCGGAGGATCCGTATCCAGCCATCCCACCCCTTCGGTCGGCACCGCTAGTGGACCGGAAGCGTTGCAAAACTTCCCTCCGCCGGCAAATACGTAGGCGAACGCATGGCGCGTCGTCTCGACCGCCAGCTTTTTCCTCCGCCCCGGAGCCACGGAAACATCCAGATAAACCGGCTCCGCCGCCACTCCGTCCACGGGACCTTTTTTGCCCCAAAAATCCCCCGCGACAACCCGAACGTGCGTCCCATCGTCGTCGGTAATCTGAGGAATCTCCGCCGCCTTGACCTCCTGATACCGAGGCGCCGTCATCTTCAGCGACGAGGGCAAATTCCCCCACAACTGGAACCCGTGCATCCGCCCCGCGTCGTCGCCCTTGGGCATCTCCTGATGAATAATGCCGCTGCCCGCCGTCATCCATTGGACATCCCCGGGAGAGATCGCCCCGCGATTTCCCAAACTGTCCCCATGCTCGACGGTCCCTGCCAGAACATAGGTAATGGTCTCGATTCCCCTGTGCGGATGCCACGGAAACCCCGCCAGATAATCCTCCGGCACATCATTGCGGAAATCGTCCAGCAGGAGAAAGGGATCGAAGTCGGAAGTATTGCCAAACCCAAAGGCGCGTCGCAAATGCACCCCCGCGCCCTCCAGAGTCGGCTTGGATTTAACGAGTCTTTTTACCGGTCGAATAGACATACCCGCAGTCTATCGCAGCCGTCAAGTTTCACAGGCTAAAGCCTGTGCCACCATCTAGGCCTCAGTCTGTGTCAGGTGGCACGGCCTTGTTTGAAGTAGCACCGAATTTAGTCTGTGAGGTAGCACAGACTTTAGTCTGTGTTTTGGATGGCACAGATTTCAGTCTGTATTTTGAGATCCGCGTTCATCCGCGTTCATCAGCGGCTCATTCTCTTTGTCCGCAGCGTTGGCCGCCTGAACCGCGTCCCACATGGCCTTCTTCAACTTGTCGATCCCCTCGCCCGTCACGCTCGAGATCTTCATGAACGGCAGCTTCCGCTTCTTCGCAGACTTTTCGAGCGCCTTAACGCGCGCAGGATCCTGCGCCGCGTCCATCTTCGTAGCCACCACGATCATCGGCTTCTCGGCCATTGCATCCGAAAAACTCTTCAGCTCCCCCATCACGATCTCGAAATCCGACACCGGATCGCGCCCCGACCCCTCCGACACATCGACCAGGTGCACCAGCAGCCGCGTCCTCTCGACATGCCTGAGAAATTGAATCCCCAGCCCGTGCCCTTCGTGCGCGCCTTCGATCAACCCCGGAATATCCGCCACCACGAACGTAGCGGGCGTAGAAAGATCGTCGCTCATGCTGACCACGCCCAAATTCGGCTCGAGCGTGGTGAAAGGATAATCCGCAATCTTAGGCCGCGCCGCCGAGATCCTCGAAATCAGCGTCGATTTCCCCGCGTTCGGAAAACCTACCAACCCCACATCGGCCAGCAGCTTCAATTCGAGCCGAAGCCGCAGCTCGTCGCCCGGCTTGCCATCTT
Source organism: Bryobacterales bacterium (assembly GCA_963698105.1). Taxonomy (GTDB): domain Bacteria; phylum Acidobacteriota; class Terriglobia; order Bryobacterales; family Bryobacteraceae; genus Palsa-187. The sequence continues at coordinate 67,800 of CAVOPN010000007.1, read as the reverse complement.
CATGCTCTGTCGGAGCCTGATGCGTCGACGTCGCAAACCGCGCGTTCCCTTTTCCGCCGCGCCCTCCGTGAGCCACAATGAACCGGTCGCCCGCCGTCGTGAAATCGTGCAGGACCTCGCCCGTATCGGCGTCATAAACGACGGTCCCAATCGGTGTCGGGACGTCCACTGACTCGCCGTCGCGCCCCTTGCGATTGCTGCCCTCGCCGTGCCGGCCACGCTCGGCTTTATGTTCCGGATTGAAGCGAAAATGCAGCAGCGTATTGTGGTGCGGACTCGCCACCAGAACCACGTCGCCCCCGCGGCCGCCATCGCCGCCCGAAGGCCCTCCGCGCGGGACAAACTTCTCCCGTCGAAACGCGAGGCATCCATTGCCCCCGTCCCCGGCCTTCACCAGAATCTTTACTTCATCGATAAACATGATTCCCCACAGGCTGAAGCCTGTGCCACCACGTACTGGATGTGATTGAAATCAGGTGGCACAGACTTTAGTCTGTGATTCATTTCGCCGATCTGCGGCTGCCGTAGCTCTACTAGGCTACCGGAGGAGCATCCGCGACATGAGGATGCACGTTCACGAACTTCCCCATCCGCCCGCGATCGCGAAACTCAATCACGCCCGTGATCTTCGCAAACAACGTGTCGTCCTTGCCCAAGCCGACATTCACTCCCGGCTTGATCTTGGTTCCGCGCTGCCTGACAATAATCGACCCTCCGGGCACCAATTGGCCGCCGAAAGCCTTCACGCCCAGCCTTTGCGCATTAGAGTCGCGCCCGTTTTTAGAACTGCCTAAACCTTTTTTGTGTGCCATTACGCGATCTCGCCTATTTTAATCCGAGTGAAATTCTGCCGGTGCCCGATGGTCCGCTTGTACTGCTTTTTGCGCTTGAACTTGAAAACGATGGTCTTCGCACCGCGCCCATTCGCAACAATTGTGCCCTTCACAAGCGCCCCGCCCACGTCTGACCCGGCCTTCACGGACTCGCCGTCAAACACCGCCAGCACTCTGCTAAACTCAATCTCCGAGCCGACATCGCCGGCTACGGACTCAATCTCCAGAAATTCGCCCGGAGTGGCGCGATACTGCTTCCCGCCCGTTTCAATAACTGCGTACATACCAGTTCCCTCTAGTGGATTCTCTGAAGAATCTCAGAACCTCCAGCTTACTACAGAGTTACTTCCCATCGCAAAGCGCTCCAATGCAACCCGAAGTCCACCCAGCCGCGTCTCCTCTAAAAGGAGAGGTTATGCATAGGCGCAATTTCCTGGTGCTCAGTGGCGTGGGCTTAACCAGCTTGTACGCTTCCAGTTCCGATTTCTGGAACAAGAAGGACCCGGCGGATTGGACCGGCGCGGAGAAAGACCAGCTCACCAATAAATCGCCGTGGGCCAAAGAAATTACGGTTTCCAGTTCACCCTACGGCAGCATGAGTCGCGCCATCGGAATGCCATACCCGGGCTATCCTCCTGGTTACCCCACTGGTTACCCCCCTCGAGGACCGGTTGGGCAAACCTACAAAGGCGTCATCCGCTGGGAAAGCGCGCGGCCGGTTCGCGATGCGTTAAAGGAACCTCTTCCCGAAGGGTTCGAGAATATGTACGTGATCAGCGTCGGCGGCATTCCGCTGAATGCGGGGAGCCGCTCACAAACCACATCCCAGTATCCATCCCGATACCCGTCTCAATACCCGCCTCAGCAACCGCAGGACGACAGCGCCGAATCGGATCAGAAGCTTCTCGACCGGATGAGAGGCGCGGCGCTGCTGGAGCCCAAGGACAAGCGCTATCTGCAGCCCGCGCTGGTGGTCCAGCAACCGGCGGGCTATGGGAATGTCTACTTCGGCTTCGCCAAGGATATCGTCATCCTGCGGCCTGAGGATAGAGAAGTCGGGTTCACCACGCAGTTTGGACAGATTCCGGTGAAAACCAAGTTTTATCTCAAAGACATGCTGTATCACGGCGAACTTGCCGTCTAGCCACGCACCAGCTCGCTGCCAGATCTCTTGCTAACCGAGCCGCGACCGCAGGAAGCGATCTCCGTCTCACTGCCCGGCAATATAAACCTCAAACCCGGGACTCTCAGTCGACCCCACACTCAAATAAATCGCCCCATAAGAAACAAAGTTTTGTACCTGAAAATTGATCTGGCTGACCCCCGCCACCTCGTACGGTGCCGGACCCGCATATTCCACTTTGAAAGGCACGTTCACCGGCACGCCGAAGGGAATCCCGATCTCGTAACTGGCCTCGACACTCACCGGCAGAACATCGGTCGGCAGCGGAAATCCCACCAGAGTGCCGTCGGCCTGCGGTGGCGTGATCGCACCCAGCCCCGTCGCAAACACCGAAACGATCGAACCCGGTGCCGCCGGATTCTTCGCCGAGTTCAGGGTCCCATCCTGGTTCAGTGCCGCAGCGTGAGTCCCATCCACGGTGAACACCGCCGGAGCCGCCGCGACCACCGGCCAACTCAGGCAGTTCGTGTTCGAAGCGTTATACGAAACGCAGACCTGCGTGTTCCGCCCCGGCGTCAGCGACCACGGCGCCACCGCATTGATCTGTCCATCCTGTACCCACAGCAAAGGCGCGGCCAGCCCATCGAAGTAAACTTCGACACCCGCCGCCTGCACAGGAAACGCACTGTTTAGCGTCGCTTGCGTTTGCACCCCCTGCTGTGGGCCCAATCCGCTTCCAAATAGAGCGATCAACTCGCCCGGCGCGATCGCGCCCACATTCAGGCTCGCCGCACTGCCCATGCATGCCAGCGAATCTATTTGCGCCTTCGCATTTGGGGACAAGGCGGTCAAGAAACCGCCCCCTGCGGTCCCGACACCGAATGGACCCGCTTGCGTCGGGGTAAATGACGCGCCGGCCGTGCCCGCCACGAACACTGTGGAGCTGGGTCCTGTGGCTACCACAGGGTACCCGCTCGAATGATCGCCTCCGGGAAGGTATGTCGTCTGGAGCGTGGACCCGTCCGGAGCAACCACCGTCAGGAACTGCGTGGAAGCCGGTCCCAGGCCGCAGGGCGTCAGGCTGTTTTTTACCGCCTGCAAACGGTTGGTGGTCCCGGTGATATACGCGTTGCCGGCCGCGTCCAGCGCAAAATACCAGCTGGCGGATTCAACCGGTGTCGAAAGAGTCACCGCCCCCGAAGAATTCACGCGCTGGAGCAAGCCATTGCCCAGCGTCACGATATTCCCGCTCGCATCCACCGCGACCGTCTGTCCCTGACCCAGAGGAACAAGGGAGTAAAATCCAGCCGAGCCATCCGGTGCGATCCTGGCCAGAAAACCGGTATCGACGCCCTGCGCGTTGGTTTCCGTCCCCGCGATATAAGCCGCACCCGTTTGATCCACCGCGATCGACGAAGGAATGCCCATCACCTGCGCCGTATAGTCCACCGCGGTGCCGGCCGCGTTCAATCGAGCCACGTCGGCCGTTTGCGTGATGAAGTTATTAGTGCTGTGTTGCGCCGCCACATACGCGCGGCCTTGCGCATCGACAGTCAAAACGGGCTGCGATAGCGCCGTGAACCCCGCTGGCAGCTTCCAGGCAAGGCCGCTCCCGGAGGCGGCCAATTTTGCCACATAAACCGAGCTGTCCGCCGGCGTTGTCTCTGGAGCCACATAAACTCCTCCATTCGGATCCACCGCCATCGCAGCCGCCGTGAATCCGAGCTGGTTCTGCCAGAACATCGTCTTCCCGTCGGCCGACAGTTTTATCACTGTCGACGAAGGTCCGGAAGCGCTCGACAGGAGATAAACGGCCCCGGCGCTGTCCGTCGATATGGCCAAAACATTGAAAGAAGGGTCCAGCCATTCGCTATAGCTAACTGCCAAAACGAACCCAAAGGACACTTGACACAGCAACGCTATAAAGAAAAGCACCCGCACGTGAATTGCGCAGGCACGTCAGTTGCCGCAAGATCCTCTTTTAAATCATTGGGTTTCTTGCTAAAGTGTGTCACGGTGACACGATGAGGGCACAGAAATCTGCACCTAATATGCTACAATTCCCATCGAGATAGGTATGAAGCTTTACGCCGCTTTTGCTCTAACTCCCGTGCTATTTGCCCAATCCCTGGCTGGATTGTGGGACGCGACGGTCCAGGTCAACAATCTTCAGGTTCCTTTCCGCTTCGAAATCTCGGGCGACGGATCGCAGGTCGCCGGAACGTTCTTCAACGGCGACGCAAAGTTTGTTTCCTCCAGTGGAAACTACGCCGGCGGCTCGCTGGTGATCAAATGGGATTACACCGCGTCAAGGCTCGAGGCAACGGTCCACGACGGCGTCATCGATGGAAATTTTTATCGCGCGGGACGTGACGCGAAAACCGTTTACCGGTTTCACGCAGAACGGTTCGTGCCCTCGCCGCTCAGCACCGCGGAGGTTCCTTCGATCGCCGGGCTGTGGGTAATTCCCACCAAGAGTGATAAAGGCGAATCGGCGTGGCAGTTCATTGTCCGGCAGTCGGGTCCCGAAGTCACCGCCGCAGTGCTGCGCATCGATGGCGATACTGGCGCATTACAGGGCACTTACAAGGACGGGAAGTTCTTTTTGAGCCATTTTTCGGGTGCGCGGCCGTCGGTTTTCGAAGTGAAACCGCTTCCTGACGGTTCACTCGACATTCTGCAAAACGGCTCGACGAAACTGACCGCGACCCGTTCCGCGGAAGCGAAAGCCAAAGGGCTGCCGGAGCCGGCCGATCCTTCAAAACATACCAGCGTCAAGGATCCCACCAGGCCGTTCACCTTCGCGCTAAAGGACCTCAACGGCGACCCTGTCACTAACGATGACGCACGATTCCGTGGAAAAGTCGTGCTGATCAACATCACCGGGAGCTGGTGCCCGAATTGCCACGATGAAGCTCCATTCCTGGCTGCGTTGTACAAAAAATACCGACCGGAGGGACTCGAAATCGTCGCCCTTTCGTTTGAAGAAGCGGATCAGTTGAAAGATACTGAGCGGCTGCGCGCGTTCATCAAAAAGTACGGCATCGAATACACCGTATTAGTGGGCGGCGAACCTTCTGAGGCTCCCTCCAAGCTGCCGCAGGCCGCCAATTGGAACGCCTGGCCGACCACCTTTTTCGTAGGACGCGACGGGCTCGTACGAGGCGCTCACGCCGGATTTCCGAGTTCCGGAAGCGGAGAGCTATACACGCAAGCCAAAGAAGAATTCGAAGCCAAGGTGCAAGGCCTGCTCGCGGACCGGCGGTAGGAATGTTATGTGGCGCACGCCCCCAGGCGTGCCGCATCGACAATCGTGTCGATGTGTCTTTCCGGGCTCACGGACGTCGACACGAATGTCCACGCGGCACGCGTGGACGCGTGCGCCACACGGTTGTGGTATCCTGATTTTGTCATGAGTATCCCCAACGTCAAGCGGTATCGCATCACCAGCCCCGATGGTTCCACCACCGCGAGCCTGATGGCGGTCCTGCCCAAAAGCGTCGACGTGAATACCTATCTATCTGAAGCTGCAGCTCGTTTCGACTGGAAAGGCTACCAGGAAGCGCAGGCGAAGCAGTTCAAGGTTCGTGTCGGCCAACAGAAACAGAAGAAAGCGAAGTAATTACGGCAGCCGCGCCCGAAGTGTGCGCAGGCTGCGGATGGCTTCGGCCGCCACATCTTTATCCGGATCGGTAGACAATGTTTCGAGATACGGCAGCGTATCTTTGTCGCCTGACCGGGCAAATACCGTGCACAACTGGATCTTCTCGTCCTTGGTGGCGCGCGGCAGCATGGGGTAAATTGCCAGGCGCACGTTCAATTCACGCGCGAGCTCCGTCAAGTATGCGACTGCGAACCCCTGGTAAGACTTAACGTTCAGCGTATTCACCAGATAGCGTAAAGGACTGAACTCACTGGTGTCGAGGCTTCCCAGAGAGACGAGCGCGAAGGCCAGAGCCAGGCGGGGGGCCATTTTGTGCTCGTTCTTGAAATCGGTTTCAAGCGTGGTCCGATCCGACGGATTCTTGATGCGCCCCAGCCCCTCGGCGGCTGCCGAGCGCAGGTTTTCATCCTTATCCGATAAATACTGAAGGAAAATCGCATGGTCGGCCGGAGTTCCGAGCATCGCAAGCGCGGTCAGCGCCGCTTTGCGGACCTTGCCGTCGCGGGCGTGCTGCAAAGCGTCGCGCACGTCAGGCTCGGCGTCGCGATTCAGCAGGATTCCGGTGGTGGAAAGCGCGGCAATCTGAATTTTCTCTTCGAGATCGCGTAATCGAAAAGCGATCAGGGGCGCGGCCGAGGGATCGCGAATCTTTTCGAGAGCGGTGAGAGCTTCGTACATCACCGAATCGTCCTTAGAATGCACCGCCTCGACCAACTGAGGAATAGCCGCGCGTCCGCGCAGGATTCCCAGGGCGCGCGCAGCGTTGGCTCGAGCAGTGACGCCTTCGCCGTGATTGACCAGCGTGCCGAGCGCGGAGATCACTTCGGGACGAACTTCGATGTAGGAGTCGATCACCTGATCGTTGGTGTCGCTAAACTTCGCCTTGATAGAAGTTCCGACGTGCTGCAAGGTTCCGCTGATGCCGGTTTTCAGATATCCGGGCAGGTAGACGTTGACCAGGCCGTCGGTCGCGCGGATGTCGATTTCAGGATCGGGATCGTTCACCAGGCGCACCAGAGGCTCAATGGTTTTAGGGCCGCCGATGTCGTCTAAGGCTTTGACGGCTTCGAGGCGCACCGCGATATCGTTATCGTTGACGTAAGGCAGCAATTTCGGGATCGCGTCCTCCCCCTGTTTGCCGAGATCGTGAGCCGCGCGTGCCCTCTGTTTGGCATCCTGAGAGAACGCGAGTGCGGCGAGAAGTGCGAATGTTATGGTAAGTTTCACCGGACAAACTCGACCGTAACGCGGTGCGGGATGATACCGACTTCAAAACCCATGTCGAGCAGCTTCTGCGCCGCGACCGGTACCAGTTCTCCGCAATCCACGGTGTAGTGGTTGACATACATGCCCACGAATTTCTCGGCCAGCGCCGGTTCCATATCGCGGGCGAACTGCATCGCGTAGACCAATGCTTCTTCGCGATGATCGAGAGCGTACTGAATACTTTCACGCATCAGGCGGCAGCACTCCGTGCCGATTTCAGGCGCCAGGTCGCGCCGCAACACGTTCGCGCCCAGCGGCAAAGGCAGGTTGTATTTATTCTTCCACCATCTGCCCAGATCGACAATATTATGGAAGCCGCTTTTTGAAAATGTCAACTGCGCTTCGTGAATCACCAGGCCGGCATCGGCGCGCCCTTCCTGCACGGCGTCGAGGATCTTATCGAAGGGCACTTCGACGGGGTGAAAATCGGGCTCCATCAGGCGCAGGGTCAGATAGGCAGTGGTGAGCTTGCCGGGGATCGCGATGCGCTTGCCCTTCAGATCCGCCATTTCCATGGGGTGAAGGGAGACCACCATGGGTCCATAGCCGTCGCCGACGCTCGACCCGGAGGCCATCAGTTTATATTTGTCGGCGATGAACGGATAGGCGTGATAGGAGACGGCGGTGAGCTCATATTCGCCAACGCGGGCTTTCTGATTCAAGGTCTGAATATCGTCGAGGACATGGCGAAACTGCACCAGGTTCGAGCGGATTTTACGCGTGGCAAGCGCGTAAAACATGTATGCGTCATCGGAATCCGGGCTATGCGCACAGACGATTTCGGTCACAGCGGAAGTGGTCATTCAGGGGTAAATCCGATGATAGCAGATTGGGTCGATCGGCTATTCCTAAGGGTGTTTGATCTGCAAGCCAGTGAGCGCGACTGGCAAATCGACCCGAAAGCCGTGAGGCCAAGAATATTCCCGTGACGATCCGCGATGCCAAAAATGCGCCGTGAGCTAGGGAGGTTATTCCTACGGAGGGTAGGGAATCTTCGTTGGATGAGGGCCTGCATAGTAGATCAACACATCGCTTTTATCCGTCCGAATCTTATAATAGATACGTTGTCCCGAACCGATCTCGTACCCCCAACATCCTTCATAATGTTTGTGGCGTAGGGGATAGCAACGTCCCGGTACCCTACGGGAAGGATCTGCCCTCAGGGATTCGTAGCATCGAACGGCATTTCCAGGAAGCTCCGCGCATAGTTTAGCCCAGCCTTTAATCACCTTTTTACTGTGCGCTGTCAGGCTCCAGGGAGGTTCACCGACGCCCGCCCCTGGAGGAGGCGTCAATTCGAAAGACGGTTGCGGATCGTCTACTCCGTCACACATCTGTCGCCCGCAAGTTCTTCACTTACAGACAAAGAATTCGGATGAGGTAGGGGGGATTCGTCCTTTTCGTCATGGAACATGGCGGAGTCTAGAGCGCCACCAATAGCCACCAACGCGCTTTCATGCCATTCATGAATTACGGCTTCAATCTCATCCCACTCGCCGCCAATTACGCTCTTTCGGACAGCTTGAAGAATTTCCCCGCACATTTTCTCCAGGTCATCCTTTTCAAAAACCTTAAGCCAATGGTATGAAGGTGAGGGGGTGTCCCCCGCAATTGCAAAATGGAGCTCCGATAGCAAATTTAAAAATCGGGTAGTCCTATCGGCCATGCGCACAAGGCGGGCGGCCTGTTCCCTCTTCAATAGCGCAAACTGTTCGTTATTTCGTGATATTGTGACGGGGCGTTCTCGGGCATGATTCAACACTTCGCCCGAACGCCGATTAAGATCGGTTGATGTATACACTTCGTCTGCGAACACACCGAACCCATTAAGAGTAGAACTTGCCGCCATAATAGCCTCCACTAACTATCGGACGTTACGATTACGTACTTTACTACGTAAAAATCTCCGCCGCAACTATTGGATTCCGGCGACTCCCTTTTGGTTACATGGCGTAACCATCTATGCGTACAATAAGCCGTACATCTGTACGGCTTATTGTACGGATAGATAATTGCACCTGTCAACAAAGAAGGGTTAGTCCATTTGGCACTTTAACCCTTAGGCATCTCCGAATCTCACCGTAGGATTGCACAATTCTCCTACCTCCGATCTCATTCGTATCTGGCATCTATTAGTAACAACAAGCTCAACAGCGGTTTCACACCGCCGTGAACACCGCCATAAGATGCAGGATAAATGCCCCGCAGGAAGAAAAACTGGGCTCAGCTCGCTTTGTCTACTATGACCTGCGAATTTAACGCCCTGGAGGCAGTCCCAATTTTTTCGCAGCCTCCCCTGTTCTTCAGGACGGGCTGAGGCACTTGGCTTCCAGGGTTCGCTTGCCCGTCTCCGAAAGCTCCTGCCATAACACTACGAAGGCGGCGTTGGTCCAGCCGAAGCCGATTTCGTTTGTCGTGTAGCCGAATTTTATGCCTTCGCCTAAATCGCTTTTGCCTGTGACTACGTCGTATTTTTCCTTGATGATGTGGTGCTCGTTGAAATCGCGCAGAATCATTTGCAGGAATTTGAAGCTTAGGCGGTCCGCTTCCGCCTCGAATCCATAGCGGCGCAACCCTTCGATGGCGATCATCTGCAAGGGAGCCCATCCATATGGCGCGTCCCACTGATTGCCCGAAATGTTGGTGCTGGTTTGCAGGCCTCCTTCTTTTTCGAACAGAGGCAGGTTGCCCGCGACGCACGCGGCTTCTTCCGGGGTGGCGAGTCCCGCCCACAGGGGATAGAAGGTGGTCAGGAACGGGTAGTTCAGGCGCTGGCCGGTGACGAAATTAGAATCGGTGAACAGGCCGCTATCGGCGTCCCACATCAGGCGTCGAATGTTCGCGGCGCGGATAGCGGCACGCTGGGACCAGATCTCGGCCAGGCGCGGCTGGTCGAGCAGCGTGTGGATCGCCGAAACATCCATTTCCATGCGGTAGAGTAGCGTGTTCAGGTCCAGGCTGTCGTAGTTCACGATGCCTACGCTGAAGGGGCCGTAGCGGGCGGAGGGATCGAAGCCGGATTCGCGCATGGCCCGGTCGGCGCGATAGAAGAGAGGCGTTAATTCGTCGGTCGACTGATGATAGAACGCGGCGAGATTATACTCCGTCACCTCATGAGTGCGATAGTATTCGCGGACGCGATCGTAATGGTTGGTTCCGGTCGCATCGCGCTCGCCGTACACCACTTCGGGGGCCGGCTGGTCCAGGCCTCCATCGTAGCGGGACAGGCCGGTGGAGGTGAGGTGGGAGCCGGTGGTCCAGTATTCGTAGTATTTTTCGAGCTGGGGAACCGCCTGCTCGAGCCACGACGGATCGCTGATGTAGCGATAGACGTCGAGCACCATGCGGCTCAGAAAGGGCGGCTGAGAGCGGGTCAGATAATATGTCCGGTTGGCGTTGAGCACCTTGCCGTAATGACGGACCTCATAGAGGAAGTTGTCGGTCATCGATTTGGCAAGCTCCGGCTGGCCGTCGCGCAGGACTCCCTGCATGATGAAGTAGCTATCCCAACCATACATTTCGTTGAAGCGGCCGCCGGGGACGACGTAGGGATAGGGAAGATAAAGGAGTCCGGACTCCTGCGGAGGCACATCGCTCAGTTGGCGCACGTCGACCTTTAATTCGCGCTGAATGCGGGCGGCGTCCTCATCGGGGGCGACCCATAAGACCAGGGGTCCGCGCTGGGCGACCTTGGAATCGACGGCGGATTCCGCAAGCGAGGCGTTGGAGCGGGTGAGCTCCTTCCAACCGGCGCGAATATATTCGCGGACGTCGGCAAGAGGCGCGCAAGAAGGGGCGGTGGAGGAGGTCACCATGCGGCTGGAGCCCGTTTAAGCGCCCGCCGGCGACCCTTCCACGCATTTCAGCAGGCTCTGAAACGACATCGGTTCCTCAAAATCGTCGAGGTCCAGGCTGACGCCAAACTCCTCGTCAATCAATGACAGCAAAGTTACAGTCGCGAGCGAATCCCACTCCGGAGTTTCTCCGGCCTTCGCCTGGAGTATTTCCGCATCGCTCCAATCCGGAAATACTCTCGAAAAGCACGTCCGCAGGCGCGCGGTAGTGGGATCCATGCCTCCGAGGATACCAATCTCGTTCGAACCGGGGCAATCTTAGGACGCCCATCGGGGCTTCCTCCCGTCGGTATCGGATAAAATGGACGTTAGTGTTTCTAAGAGCAGCGAAAAACGTGGGGATGAGTTGGCTCGGACTCGCCACGACCATGGTAGTCGGGTTTCTCCTGACTCCCTTCATCCTCCACCGGTTGGGGAATACGGCACTCGGTTTATGGGTGCTGATGACTTCGTTTACAGGGTATTACGGCTTGCTGGACCTGGGGATCCGGAGCGCCATCGTGCAGTATGTGGCGCGTTATCAGGCGACGAATGAAACCGAGGAGCTGTCCAAAGTGGTCAGCACCGGTTTCTTTGCGTACACATGCGTTTCTGTGGCGGCGATTTTGATCACATTGGTGACCGCGGCCCATGTGCAGTCCTGGTTCAAGCTCAGCCCGGAAGATACTGCCGTGGCGCACCCTCTGCTGCTGATCGTCGGAATCGCTACGGCGATCGGAATGCCGCTCACCGTGTTTTCGGGCGTTCTAGAGGGTTGCCAACACTTCGCTTTTATTGGGACGGTTCAGATAGTTACCGTTGTGCTGCGGGCCGCGCTGATCGTTGTCGGTCTGTCCGCTGGTCACGGAATCGTATTCGTCGGTGGGGTGACCGTGGCGCTCAATCTGATCACCTCAGTTGTCTTGACCGGCAAGGCTTTACGCATCTTTCCGCCAAAGCTCGTCAGTTGGCGGGGTATGAGCCGGTCGACGCTTTCCGCGCTGATCGGATTCGGAATTGTCACGTTTTGGATGGGCATCTCCCAGGTTCTGCGCTTCCAGGTTGACGCGATGGTCGTGGCTGCCTTCATTTCCGTACCCGCCGTAACGTTCTTTGCTGCTGGAGGAAAGCTCGCAACCTACTCGATAGAGGTAGTCACTGCGATGGCCCAGGTCTTCGCGCCGATGACCAGCGCTCTTCATGCGACCGGGAGTACGGACGGCCTGCGCCGCATGCTGGTGGTGGGGAATCGCTACTGCGCGTTTGTCGCTTTCCCATTGGCTGCCGGACTTTTCTTGATCGGCGGCCGGGTCATCCAGGCCTGGCTGGGAGCTCCGTACGTATCGAGCAAGTCCGTGCTGATGATCCTGATTGTTCCCACAACGCTCTGGATTTCTCAGGCGAGCTCGGTGAGAGTTTTGTATGGCATGCATCAACACAAGACTCTCGCCGCGGTGATGCTGGCCGAGTCCCTCGTGAACCTCGTCGGGAGTATAGCCCTCGCGAGGCCGTATGGGATCAACGGAGTCGCTGTGGGTACTGCGATTCCGCTCTTTTGCACCAGTGTTTTTTTCCTGCCGATCCATCTTTGCCGCCTTCTTCAACTGCGTCTCCGCGATTTCGTATGGGATTGCTTCGCGTACCCGTTTCTGTTGACGATTCCGATGGCGTTGACGGTTCATCTCCTCGACATTCGGATGCAAGGACGATCATGGAGAGAGCTGGTCGAGATAGTATTCATAGCTGGCATGCAGTACGGACTCGAAGTCCTCGTTTACTTCTGGTTTGTGGAATATCCCAAGATATCCGCCCGAAGAAGCGCCGCTATGGCGGCAGACAAGGTTTCGTAGGTACCCGAATGAAACGGCCGCGACAGCGAAGCAGAGCATGCGCCTCAAACTTCACCCCATCGCTGCCCGGGTGGCGGCGCTTTCCGTTAAGTCAAACGGCTTTCTTGCTGCCGATATACAGCAGGTAAGGACTGGTGTAACGCGTTTCGGGTACATGACCGAAGAATATTGAGTTGAAAACAATGTTAAGGCCCCATTGCACGCGGCGGGCAATCTTCAAGACCCACCTGTTGAGAATCTGCGGTCCGCCTTCCAGCAGCCCCAAGTCAACGCCGCCACCGTATCCGCAGAATAGGCCGTCGAGATCGGGCCGCACGAAAAGGCTGCCGAATACGTCTTTCCGCATCAGCCCAAAATTGTGCAGTGGAAAAAGGAGTCGCACCGTCAAATAACCAAGTATATAGTTAAGGCCCGAGTAATTCGGAATGGAGATCACCAGAATGCCCCCGGGTTTCAGAAGATTAACATGGGCATCGATCACCGGCGTCAGGTCTGTGAAATGCTCGATGAAACCTCGCGAAACCACAACGTCGAACTGCGCACGATTCGCGCTCTGAAAATCGTTCGCGAAGAAGTCGGACTCGAACACGTGGTTCGGATCCAGTCCCCAGGACTTGAAATTCTCACGATTGACGCTTGCTCCCACCGGAGAGAACTCGACCCCGTACGGTTCGAAACCGAACCGCCTGTGACATTCGTTCAGAAACGCCCCAGGAGCGCTTCCAATTTCGATGATTTTCGCGGGACCGGGCTTGACGGAGCGCCCCAAGGCGCTCAGGAAATGTTCCGCGGCATAGCTGCGGCTCACATGATGCAGCCACCCACGAAACGGCGACCTGGGAGGCGGCGTCACAATGGGCGCGGGCTCGCCGTGCACCGAGTTCCAATAGGACCGGTCGGTAAGCCTGTTCATTTCGCGACGCGCCATGACTCGCAGCCGGCCATCAACCGCATCTTTAGAAAGGTGTCTTGGGGCGGCATAGATCGGATGATAGTGACAATGATCAACAGGAATGTCCCTTTAGTTACTCCAAGGCCCGAGATCATAGTATATCGGGAATTCGCGATTTGGACCCGTTCCTCGCCTCAAAGATCGTCAGAAGGTTCTCCGCGTCATAACTTTTCTCGATGACCGCGAAGCCGAAAGGCGCGAGATCGGCCCGGACGTCTCCGATCTCGTAACCTACGTGTCCATGCGCTTCTCCGATGATGAACCGGACACGGCCCAGCCACTCATTGTTGCGGTGGAACAGCGTCTTCTCATAGCCTTCAATGTCGATCTTCAACAGATCGATTCGATCCCAGCCAAGCGCCTCGAGCAGCTCCGGAACCGAGAACTGGCGCACGCGCAACGTCTCCGAGGAAGCCTCAGCTGGCGTTAGCGAGAAGGCATCGGGGTTGCAGCCAAGATTTAAGTCAGCCTCCCCGGCGTCAATTCCAACGACTCCGTCGAACACCGTGGCCCGGATGCGGTTGACCCTGATGGTTTCCCGTAACACGATTAGATTACCTGGAAAGGGCTCGACACAGGCGAACTCCGCCTGTGGGAATCGTGATGCGAAAAATAGCGTCGCCGCCCCGATATTAGCGCCCAAATCAAGAATCCGGGTTACGCCGTTGGCGGTCAGGTCATATAACTGGCGGTCGAATATGTCGGCTAGCGTCCCGCAGTCAACTCCATTGGGCCGGATGGGAAGCCGCAAGTTCCCTGGGAGTTTTAGTGTAAAATGTGCGGGCGCGAGGGCGGCAAGCCAGGTATAACATCTGCTTACGTACCACGAAAGCGCGTACTTCAGCCGGTCGAGCGCACCGAGCCCCAGTCGATTGCCCGTCGCCAACAACACCCGAGTTCCGCTGATCAATGCCACAATATCTCTCCATTATAGATGGCCTTCGCAGCCGGGAGACGCTGCTATTTCTTTGTTCTCAACCACTGAGAAGAGGGTCCCGCCCAATGGTATCCAATCCGGCGCTGGTATCAATCGGCTCCTGCGGCGGTCCGCTTGAATCGCGCTTTTAATTTTAGAAATGGACGCTCGATGAAGAAGTGGGACACGCTTGCGACGCCTACGACCAGGGCGATGGCGGCGACCAGCTGCAATGCCACAGGCTGGTGAAGAAGCAGCCTCTTCGGCGCCTCCACCAGCAGTTGCTGATACAGATAGACGGAGTAAGAAATCCGCCCCAGATAGCGGATCCACTCCCAGTTGGTCCAACGCCATAACGCCGCGCCGCGCAGAGCGATCAATTGCGTAATCCAGATTGCGATCAGCACGGGACTGACGATGAAGCTGATGCGATCGCGGTACGAATGTCCGTAAACCCACTCCGCCACGCTGGAGATTCCGAATAAAGCAGCGACGGCCACTGCCGCCCAGGAGCGCACGCTGATCCAGTTCCAGAAACGCGGCAGCATCCCCGCCCGCAGCACGACCGCCAGCAGACAGCCCATCAGCAGGTGATCGGCGCGGGTATCGAACGCCTCGTAGATGTATCCTTCATGCACATCGAATACAAAAATCAGGATTGCCCGGTAAATCCAGATCGCGAGAATAGCGCCTGCCAGACACCGGGCCATGCGTTTGTAATTTCCCCGGAGCAGGAGGAAGGTCAGCGGCCAGAGCAAATAAAACTGCTCCTCGATGGCCAGGGACCAAGTGTGGCTGAATCCGGTATTCGGATCTCCATTGATCGCCTGATAATAGTTCGTGACATAAAACAAGGCGGACAAGGCCTGCGGCCAGACGATCCTCGCGTGCCCTCGCAGGTAGACTAGTGCGAACACCACTGCGGCATAACAGTAAAATGCGGGGAAGATGCGCAGCGACCGGCGCATGTAGAATTTGCTCAGCGAAACTGTTCCCGTCTCCTCGTTTTCGCGCAGCAGGAGCCAGGTGATCAGAAAACCGCTCAGTACGAAAAACATCAGCACGCCCGCGCCGCCGGAAACGAAAGGGATCCCGAAGTGGTAAAAGACCACCATGAAGGCCGCGATGGCCCGCAGTCCGTCGAGCCCCGCCAGTTGGGTTTCCTTCAGTCCGCTTGCCAGTTGCGCGGGCAGCCGCTCGGTTCCCTGCGCCGTTGTCATGGGGCGATCAACATCGTGATCGGACCCGAGATGCCTTCCTGTACATACACCAGCGAATTGGGCGCCACCGGGACGAATTGGCGCGTCGCCGCCGGCAGCGATACCGCGCCCGACATATTCTTCGCAGCAGAATATTGCACCGCCACCGGCCTGTTCCAATCGAAGGCAAACTGAACCGGTTGGCGCCCCGGGGCGCGCGTCGAGAAGGTTCCCACCATGGTTACTCCGCCTCCGCAAACCAGCTTGTACCAATACTTGGTCGACGGTTGGACGCCGGAGATATAGAGTTCCCTCGTACTCGCATTGGCGATCGAACTGGCGGCGCTGTCCGACGCCGAGGCTCGGTTGTTGACCGCGATTCGAGCCGGCGCACCGTATACAGTAGCCGTGCACGCAGCGGCCGTCGGCGCCGTGTACCGGAGCACCACCTGGCTCGAACCGGCATCCACTCGTAGTCCCGCTTGCTGATCCCAGGCCGGCGTACCAGACGCAGCGCCGGAAGTGACCATATTGATCAGGTCGATGTCCGCTCCCACGTCGGTGCCATCGATGGAGAGTTGAGTAAAGAACGGGTTCGCCGCGCTGAAGTTGCTGGTCGGCGCCAGGTGGTAATCCCCGGCCATTGTCCCCAGCCCGTTCACGAATCCTATCGCTGCGTTATTGGGTGGCATGCTGGCGTTGGACCAGGTATTCGACGGCCCTACATTGCTGTAGTTTCCGGTTGCCCCCTTGAGCGCGTTGTTAGAGAACGTCGAATTGGAATAGTAATCCGCGATCAGCGTCCCGCCCCCCACGCAATCCCCCGCAAAGTCTCCTGGGACAATGCTGTTCGTGTAGGTGACCAGATTATAAGGCACCACAGCGTAAGGCGGACAACTGCCGTTTGGACTTTGAGAATACATCGGGGTTACGTTGTGATAGGGAAAGTTGTCTGGGATCCAGATTGTATTGTGGTCCCAGTAATCTCCATTGAAATAGGGCGCCGCGCCTCCCGGGTTCGCCTGGATGCCGTTGCAGGTTCCGCACAAATTCCACGCAAACGACGGCCCACCCGCCAGCGGATTCACCACCAGTAGATTATTCACCGCTACATGCGTTCCTGGATTGATCGGACAAACAGCGCTTGGCGTCAGCCCGCAGTGCGAAGTCCTGGTGGAAAATTGCATCGAATTATAGGCCGCATTATTCATGAGGGTGATATGATCGTTGGCCGAGGCCGGTCCGTCGCCATATTCCATCGAATTATTCCAAATTTCACCGGATTGCCCGCCCGCGTAAGAGCCGCTAAAAAGATTCCCAATGTACGAAAAGTATCTGCCGCTCTTATGTTCGGCCATGTTCTTTAACGTTTTCGCGGTGGGAAACGACCCTGTACTGGTGGCCCACACTCCGCTGGAATTACACTGATAAACCTGTCCGGTGCTGGTGTTCTGGTACCACTCCCCGCCGGCGTTTGCAGGATCGGTCGTATCGTACAGGCATGGACCGCTCGCGGGTACGGTCCCCTGGCTCGTTTTCCACACCGGCGGCTTATAAAAGTAGTTCCCTTGAAAATTTTTGTACTCATTCGGGAAAGGATAAGCGGGCCAGTCGCCTCCGTAAAGCGACACTTCGCCCGCCGCCGACAGGAAGTTATTGGTAATCGTCGTCGGGCCCAGACTAATGGTTCCGGAAATCGCTTGCCCCTCGCCGGTCCATCCGTTCGAAATCCAAGAGTCATGGATCTCGATAAAGCGTCCGTTGTCGAAAATGGCTCTGGCGATTCCATTCGCACCCGGGTTGTCATGCAGGTAACAGCGATCGATCTCAAAATGATGCGGCATCCCATATTTCGAAGTCGCGCCGGAATTCCCGAGGACAAAGAAAATATAAGGTGCGCTTCCTCCGCTCGGCTTCGCTTCCAGGCCGCGAAACGCCCAGCGATTCGGGAGGTTGGTGTTCGCCACCGTCAGCATCCCCGTTCCTACCGACGCGATCGTAAGTGCGGCGCCGCCGAAAATATTGGCGACCTGAAAAGTGTTGCCGCTCACGTTCACGGTGTAATAAACCTGATCCACGTTTAAAGGACTGGGAAGCGTGCCTATCAGTTGCAGACCTCCAGCAGAGAACGCGACCGGTATTCCGTTAGCCAGCGTTCCAGTGGACCAGTTCTGCGGCAGCGTGAACGTGCTGTTAGAGATATTCACTCCCAGACTGATCCCCAAAACCAGGAACGAGGCATTCGAAACACTCCACGTATTCGAGGGACCACAATAGAACTGAGTACTATCCGTGACGTTGTATTGCATTGGTCCCCAGGTGCAGGGGCCATTCGGATCCGTAGTGACTGTGTTGATGCACAGGTTGCCGCAGGTGGTGATGGCGAGAGGCGAACCGCCGGGTGTCGCCGCCAGATAAAACGTCGAATTGACCGCTCCACACGCGGGATTCGTTGAGCATCCCACGACATAATACTGGGTGAGCATTGTCAGGGGTCCGGGAGCATTGATCGTGGGCCAAGTACCATTCCCATTGCTGCTGCCCTCACTCTGCGGCTCGAATTCCACTTGAGAGCCGTTCTGGAGGCCGGCCGTCCCCAGACCGTTGCCTGGCACAACCGTCAATTGTCCCGTCGAAGTGTCGATGGAAACCCCGGAATAGTTGAAATATGCGTTCCAGTTGCTGATGGTGGGTTGCGCGACGATCCCGTTATTCGTGAACTGGAGCTTCCCATAGTTCGGACCGTCATTCGCAGGATTGGTGCGGAAACCGGGCTGGGCGAATTGAGCGAGCGCCGAAGATTGAACCGTTGTCGTCGTCCCACAGAAAGGAAAGTACGGCAGTGTGGCATCCCCCACCACGTAATTTCCATCGGCGACCACCATCAGCGTGTCGCCGCACGCCATATGATTGACCGCATACTGCAAAGTAAGCCAAGGAGCCGTTCGAGAACCGCCGTTGGCGTTGTTCCCCCCTGGGGAGGATGAAGCGCTCGCGACGTAATACGTCGCAGCCTCGAGTGAACACGCAAATAAAAATAATATGAGGCGTTTCATCTATTGCACCGTATGAGGAAGAGCGACGTTAAATCCAAGCAGGATGGTGGGATCGGTTGCCGTCCCCGTGGCCGCTCGGACGACTCTGATTAATAAAAGGGCGCCTGTGGGAGCCGTTAACGTGCCGGGATTGCAGGCGGGCACCGAACTGAAAACCGGCGCATCCGCTTGGATGACGCCGGCCGTCGTAACGTTAAAAGACACAGTAGTCGTGGCGGAGAAGACCGGCGGGCTGGTGGAGATATTTGTCGTGCCGGGAATTACACAGGACAGAGAGTAGGAATGCGTCCCGGTTCCCGTGCCGGACGCACTAACGGTTAACATATAATTCGCCAGCAGATTGACCGCGCCGGTCCATCCTACCGGAACCGGGAAGCTGGTCCAGGCGTAATGCGTGCCGCCGGATGGAGCGATTTGAAGTCCTGCGCTACCGTTGCCTACGCTACCCACAGCGGTGCCGTCCCATACCCAGCCGCCCCCAACACCGTTGCCGCTTCCGAAATTAGGAAACCCGGAAGCGGTTGGAATATACCGGTAGGAGCTGTCCGTTACGGTCCCGCCCCCTGCGCTATTCGCTTGCTTCCAGGTATTCGCCGCATCGCAAAAGTACAGATTCAAGCCGGTCGTGTCGGTGTAGAAATCCCGTCCCGCGGAGCATGGCCCGATCGGCCCCCCGGAGCCGGTGAAGTACCGCGGCACCTGTGTCGGATCGGTCGAAAGCGTCTGCACACCCGTACTCGGATTGGAAATCGACGACATCCCCGTGCCCACGGCAATCACGTCTCTCGAATAAATCGCCCGCTTGTCCATGGTGGAGAAATTAATGGGATCCCATATGTTGGTGGTAAATGTGGTTTGCCACAGAGGAACGGAATCCGGCGGGAACGTCGTGATCCCGGTCACCACCGTGCATCCCGACGAGCAGGTAATGGTCGTCCCGGAGTTATGACCCAAGGTCAGGATCTGAGAGGACGACAGATACCAGAACACCGTGGCGTTGTTGCTGGTGCCGCTGAGAGTCGCCGTCACGGGCGCCGTCATCACGAACGACGCCGTTCCGATGCGAATCTGGCACGGAGTCGCGGTGCTGCATCCCGCTCCCAGCGTCTGCACCGCGGCCGACGTGTCGTTAGCGATAAAGTCCCCCAGTTGCGAAGCCGTCCCGGCGCTGCCCCCGGACCCTCCTCCGGTGCCACCCAGCAGGCTCCATACGTTCGTCGCGGTGCATCCGTACAGGTTCTGGCCGGCGGCGGCGCTGGAATCGAAAAAGATCTGACCCGTCGAACAGATTCCCGGGACCAGGGGACCCACCTGTGCAGGCTTTGTCGAAGGGGCCCGGGAAAAATCCACGTTCTTGGATTGAGTCGCCAGATCCACCTGCGTCTGGCCGAATGCGAACGGCATCGCCGCCAGGAAAAATACCATCGACGTGCCCCACCGTCGAGATTGCTTCATTCTGTTCATCCTAACCTACCTCCAAGATGCAAGACCAACTACCCGTTTCTGCCTGCATCGTCCATCGCCTGAGAAGACAGCCAGCCTCTCTGAAAGTGCAAACTTGCTGGAAAAGAAGGAAATTTAGGCTCGATTTTCCTCCGGATTAACGCAATTCATCCACGATTGCAGCCGTAAATAATGCAGCGCCTTTTGCGTTTAGATGAAGTCCCCCGTCCCGATAGTAATCAGCAGAGAGAGAATAATTGGGGATCGGCCGCAGCACCTGAATTCCCGATTGCTCCCCCGCCCGCAGCATCGCAGTGTCTCCCGCTTGCCTGGTTGGCGGGACCAGAAATACGAACTTCGATCCGTAGCGGCCGCACAGCTCATTTAATTTCCGGTACCTCTCCATCATCACCGGAATCATCAGGTCGTCGGGCGGAAACACGCCCGGCTTCTCCACCGCATCGTGCCATAGAGCCACCACGGGCGGTGCGAACCGGAACATGAGCACGGTCCTCAATTCTGCGCGCGCTGCGTAAAACTCGCTATAGTGCGCCATGAAGAGCCCGCTGGTGGTGGTGAGATCCGCTCCCGAATCCCGCGCCGCGGGCCAGATATCCTGAGCATCGAACATCATGTACGAAGAAAAATCGCCGCGCATGGTGCGGGCTGTCAATTGGGCCGCGTTGAGACTCAGTACCACTTCTGCGGGCCTCATCCCCTCCCGGAACAGCTTCCGCAAGCCGTACAGCCAGTCAAGATAGTAAGTCGATTCCACAACATACCGCTGAGGTTCGTACCTGGCGTCCAGACCCGCTTTGAGCCGATCCATGTCCATGCCTTCGAGCAGCAAGGAGTTCCCCACGAAAAGAACCCGGCTCCGAGCGCCATCCGCCGGTTGAGTGATATTGCGGGCCTCCGCCGCTTCCTGGAGAATCCGGCGGTGAATTCTGCTGACCCGCTGCAAACCGAACCGGGCGGCGCCTTCCACCGCGACAAACACAAGGAGCGCACATACCAGTAGTGCCAGTGCCGCCCGTTGCAGGCGCGGCGAGGCCGATGCATGCTTGCTTTCAGAATTGAAAGTAGATGAAGGCATTTGGATTAGACGCCCCGAACAGGCATACCATCAGCAGCAGTCCGCTCGCAAACGCTACGCGCCACTGAGGGCTCGAAATTGAAACGCATATTCCTCCCGATGCCGCTCCAAGCGCAGGTCCATGCATAAACAGAGGGCTGCGATCACGGCAACGACGGCCATTCCGACTCCAATTTCGGGCGACCAGGTCCACCGCGCCAGGTCTCCGATCAGTTGAAACGCCGCGCTCACCGATTGTGCGCGGAAAAAGATCCAGGCCAAACACACCAGGGTGAAAACCGCCAGCCGGCGGCCCCATAGCCGGATCCCCTCCGCCGTCTCTCCGGACTCGATACCCGTGAGCCTTTCCGCACTTAACCCAATCCCGTGGATTCCGCCCCAGATCACGAAAGTCCAGTTCGCGCCATGCCACAAACCGCCCAGCAGCATGGTCAGCATCAGGTTGCGATACGTCTGCAAAGAGCCATGCCGGTTCCCGCCCAAAGGGATATACAGATAATCGCGAAGCCAGGTGCTCAGGCTGATGTGCCACCGCCGCCAGAAATCCTGGAGGCTCGAGGCCAGATACGGCTGCCGGAAATTCACCATGAAATGGAATCCTAAGAGTTGAGCGCTGCCGCGCGCCAAGTCGCTATAGCCGCTAAAATCGCCATAAATTTGCAGTGCGAACGCCACGGCGCCCAGCATGGTGACCGCCATGCCGCGCCCCAGATGTCCGTCGAAACACAGATTCGCAATCAGCGCGGATTGATCCGCAATCACGCATTTCCGGAACAATCCGGAAACGATCAACATGCAGCCGTCGAAGAACGCCTCGGGCTGGAACGTCCGGTCGTTTTGCACCTGCGGCAAAAGATGGCTGGGCCGTTGAATCGGCCCGGCGATCAAATGCGGGAAGAGGCTGATGAACAGCCCGTAATCGATCAACGATTCAGCCGCGGGTAATTTCCGGTGATACACATCGACGATATAGGCGACCTCCTGGAAGGTATAAAAGGAAATACCGGGAGGCAGGATGATGTGGAAAAACTGAATCGTAGATGGGCCCGCTCCCAGAAGCGCGGCGGCACGCACCATCGAAGCTGCGAAAAAATTGAAGTATTTGAAGACTCCCAGAACTCCGAAATTAACGGTAAGAGACAGGATCAGGAGGATTTTGCGCTGCCGTGGATTCGTAACTGAGCTGATTTTTCGCGCGATCGCAAAATCGAGCCCGGTCGAAGCGATCATCAACAGCAGAAATCGCCAGTCCCACCAGCCGTAAAACAGATAGCTGGCTGCTAACAGGAAATAATTTTGCCTCTTGCGGTCGAGCCGCCAATAGCCCAGGACCACCAGTGTCAGGAACAGGAAATAAACTGGCGAGTCAAAAAGCATTGCTTCGTGCGCACGGGAACATCGCACTCGAATTATACATCAAGCAATATCCCTCTATCTTGAAGCATGTGTTAAACTACGGACGTTTTTGCCTACCTCATGAGGGTTCTCCAATTAGGCCCATTCCCTCCGCCCCACGGTGGCGTTCAAAGTAATCTGGTGGCCATTCGCCAGTACCTCCGGAGCCAGGGAATGTACTGCGCGGTCGTCAATCTGACGCGTTACCGCCGCGTGGATGACGACGACGTGTATTACCCGCGGAATCCCCT
Source organism: Bryobacterales bacterium (assembly GCA_963698105.1). GTDB lineage: Bacteria > Acidobacteriota > Terriglobia > Bryobacterales > Bryobacteraceae > Palsa-187. Next base: position 44,923 of record CAVOPN010000007.1, on the reverse strand, counting down.
CCAGGTGATCGCCCTCCTGCTGCGCTTAAAGTACGACATCATCCACATCCATTTCGGCGGAAATATAACCCTCCGCCTGCTGGCCTTGTGGCTGGTTTGCACTTTGATTCCTGGGAAAAAGACGGTGCTATCGTTTCACTCCGGAGGGTATCCTTCGTCGAAGGAAGGCCGGACCGCCAGGGCCGCCACGCTGCGCGGTTTGATCTTTCGCCGTCTGGACCGCATCATCGCGGTCAATGATGAGATGGTCGCGATGTTCCGCCGCTTTGGAGTTTCTCCGGACCGCATCCGCCTGATTCCTCCGCACGCCTTTCTGCAGCCGACTGCCGCGGGATTACGTCCGGAAATGGCCGATTTTTTTCAGTCTCACGACCCGGTGCTCGCCACTGTGGGAGGCTTGGAACCGGAATACGACGTCCCTTTGCAGGTGGCTGTAGCCGGCGAACTGCTTCCGGAATTTCCCCAGCTCGGCCTGGTGATCATTGGGGCGGGAAGCCTGGAGCGGGAAATTCGCGATCTGATAAACTCGCAGCCGCATTCGAGCCACTTGCTGCTCTGCGGCGACGTCGATCACGCCGAAACCCTGCGGGTCATTCAGGAATGCCGCATTCTGTTGCGGACCACGCTCTATGACGGCGATTCGATCGCAGTCCGGGAAGCCTTGCATTACGGTACTCCGGTGATCGCCACCGATAATGGGATGCGCCCCCCCGGGGTGAATCTGATTCCCGTATCGAATCGCGAGGAGTGCCGGAAAATGGCGGAGCGACTCCTACGGCAGCCGCGGCCGGATGCAGTGCCGACCTCCGCTAATTCCGCCAATATTGAAGCGATCGTCGAGCTTTATCGCGAGCTATTGTAGCGAAAGGAGCCGCGACCAGCGGGAGCGGTCAGTTCTATAAAACGTCGGCGTTGACCGCTCCCGATGGTCGCGGCTCTGAAAGATTATGGGAGTCGGCGAAAGACGAACTCGTTGCAACCCATGTCGTTACATGTCTTCATTCTTTGCAAACTAAACCCGCGAGCCCGGTAGAAATCGAAAATCACGTCCGGTTTCGCCACTTCGAACGGATACCCGCCCACCCAGTCCACCAGGTCGCGCCATGGCGACATTCCGCGCAGCCCGGAATATTCACGAAAGGTCTTAAATCCGCGGAACAGCACCGCATCCTTAAGCATCCGGCGCCAATAAATTTGCAGGAATGCGGCCCACAATATCGGCGGCCGCAGCATGGCCGGCGCGCGGTTATAAGTCCGCTTTACCGACCTCCACCGCCGGCTGATCCCGCCCTGATCGTTGTAGATGGCGATGAACAACTGGCCGCCTTCTTTGACTCGGGGCGCGGCATTTTCAAGGGCCAGCCACATCTCCCCGGTATGATGCAAAACGCCCCAGGAATAGACAATGTCGAACTTGGGAAGCCCACTCATGTAGTCGGCATCGAGTACTGAGCCAGTGCCGACGGTCCAGTCGTCATCCTGTGGGAAATACAGAGTTTTTAGCTTTCGCGTGCATGCGACCGACGCGGGATCATAATCGAAGGACTGGACCTTCGCACCCAGGCGCCGAGCCGCCAAGCTGAACAAACCACTGCCGGAACCGATATCTAAGAACGTCTTTCCCTCTAAGTTGTCAACTTCCAACATTTGCCGTAGGGAGTTTTCCGCCGCCAGGATCCGCGATTCGTCGAGGCGCGCCAGGAAAGCGGTCCAGTTCTCACCAAAGGTGAAGCGCTCACCGGCCTCGATTTCCGTCGCATGCTGGGTCATGTTTCTTCATTGTACGCCGCCCAGGATCCGTATTGACGCTAAAATGAGTCCATGTGCGGCATCGCCGGTTTTTTCCTCCGCGGCAAGCACGCTGAGCTCGCGGACGTCCAGCGGATGTGCGGAGCCATACGACACCGCGGCCCGGATGACGATGGCTTTCATGTAGATGGGGGCTGCGCGATCGGCATGCGCCGGCTCAGCATCATCGACCTGCATTCCGGGCATCAGCCCATCGCGAATGAAGACCAGTCCGTGTGGATCGTCTTTAATGGAGAGATTTACAATTATCAGGATCTGCGCACCGATCTGATCGCGCGCGGCCATCGTTTCACCACCAATAGCGATACGGAAACCATCGTTCACCTGTATGAAGAAGAAGGCCCGGCGGCAGTCGCACGGCTCCGTGGGATGTTCGCGATCGCTCTGTGGGATGCGCGACGGCGCCGTTTGTTCCTGGCGCGCGACCGGTTTGGAAAGAAGCCTTTATATTACGCCGTTCTGCCCCAGGGGATTTATTTTGCGAGTGAGCTGAAGTGCTTTCGCGGGCTGGATATTCCATTTGATATCGACAAGGAAGCGCTCAAGTTCTATTTTCAATTCGGCTATATTCCGGACCCCGCGAGTCCCTTTCTGGCGATTCGAAAACTGCCTCCGGGCGGTTGGCTGACTTACGATTCCGACGGTACCGTCGAGCAGGAGCGTTACTGGCGCCTGCCCGCTCCGGCTACCGAACCCGCGTCAGGCATGACCGAAGCCGGGATGCGCCAGCGTATCCGGGAGGTTTTCGACGAATCCGTGCGCATCCGCATGATCGCCGATGTGCCTCTGGGCGCGTTCCTGAGCGGCGGCATCGATTCAAGCTCGATTGTCGCGTCGATGGCGCTGCAATCGCCGGATCCGGTGAAGACTTTCTCGATCGGCTTCGAGGAAGCGGAGTTCAATGAGCTGCCGTATGCGCGCGAAGTGGCGAAGCAGTACAACACCGAGCATCACGAGTTGATCGTGCGGCCGGATTCGGTGGGTTTGATTTCGCGGCTCGCGCATCACTTCGACGAGCCGTTCGCCGATACCGCCGCCATTCCGACCTTTCTGGTTTCGGAGTTCGCGGTGCAGCATGTAAAAGTCGTGCTGACCGGCGACGGCGGCGACGAGCTTTTTGCGGGTTATGAAAGCTTCTTCGACGTCGAAAAGTTCAGCTCCTTCGACCGAATTCCACAGTTTGTCCGCCGAGCCCTTTCCGGGGTCGCCGATCTGCTGCCCTATTCGACCTACGGCAAGAACCGGCTGCGGGTGATGAGCCGCCCCTCCGCGCTGGAGCGATATTTCGAGCACACCTATACGCCGTTCATGATGCGTAGGGAGCTGCTGAATCCGGAGTGGATGCTTCCAGCCGACGCCGCCTTCCTGGAACGCGCGTTCGAAGATTGTCTGCTGGAGAATGGAGCCGATCCGCTTTCGCAGGCGCTGTATTTCGAGGCTACGGCCAAGCTTACCGGAGACATGCTGGTGAAGGTGGACCGGATGTCCATGGCGCAGTCACTCGAAGTGCGGTGTCCGCTGCTCGATCATGAGCTGGCGGAATTGGCAGCGTCGATCCCGACTGCGTGGAAGATGCGCAATGGGCAGGGCAAGGCGATTCTAGTGGACGCGCTAGGCGATCGTCTGCCGGCAAGTTTGCGGTCCCGTAAGAAAATGGGCTTCGGCGTACCCCTTTCGCACTGGTTTCGCGGACCTTTGCGCGATTTCCTGCGCGATCATCTGCTGAGCGGGAAGTTCACCGGGCGCGGTATCGCGTCACCCGTGTTCGTGCGGCAGCTGATCGAAGAGCATGAGAGCGGGCGTCGCGATAACAGCGGTACGTTGTGGGCTTTGTTGATGTTGGAGCTGTGGTTCCGGAACTGGGAGCCGGCGATGGCGGAGAAGGCCGTAGAACCGGTGCTTGCGGGATAGCATCAATGGTTAATGCTCGATCCATTCCACGCGGTGATACAGCGCTGGAGCGCGGTCTTGAAATTGCGCTTTGGATAGCGTCGGCGCGCCGCTCCCGTAGCGCTCGAACAACTCCGCTGTCGGGCCGTTCTTTGACGTTTTCTCGAATTGAAAGTGCAGTTCGCGGGCGGCGAATTTTTCGAACAGTAGCTCCAGGCAGCGGTCTTCGATCCTCCTCGAAAATGCCCGGCAGCTCATTACCCAGGCGCTGATTTGGACCACACCATCTTCCTGACGGCCCGACAAAACAGCGATTTTTCCCAACGGTCCGAACTTGTCCTGGTAGGAGACAGCCAGGCAGAACCCTCCGGGCAGATCTTGCTGCTTGCGCCAATCCGCTTCCGTATAGCGCCTGCCGTTCAAATTGAATTGGTTGGTTTTATTGACCAACTCCAGCACGCGCGTGTCGGTCGCGGGCGGATTGAGCTCTACGGTCATGGTCGCGCCGGCGCCAGCCAGGAACTGATCGGGAGCGCCGCCCGATTCTTCAGCGTGGCCATGAAATTCGGCTGCGCGCCTGAGGCTTTCTAAGCGCAGGGTATCCTCGACACTTAGATTGCTTTTCCCGAACAGGTCACGCAAGGCGCGCAGCAGCTTATCGACTTCGGCGATATCTTTCGGAAACTGGAGACACTCCATCTCCGGCCACGCGGCCTTTACTTCCGCGAGCTCCATGGGACTGTCGTCGATGAAGACCACACTGTCCGGCGCGATATTCCAGGCTTTTAGAATTCTTCCGGCGGATTTCGATTTGGCTTCCCAGTGGACTTCAACCGGGAAGATATTTTCTTTGGAGAGCAGCAGATCGGGCCGGGAAAGCGCGCGCTCGACCACCGCGGGATCGTTCTTGCTGGCGATGCCGACCAGCACGCCTGAAGTGGCAAGCGATTGCAACATCTGCTGGTAGAGGCCGTGCGCCTGGCTGTGACTGGCCAGATCCCAACTCACGCCTTCGGCCTCCACTTCGCCGACGAGTCCTTTCCACAGAGTGTCGTCCAGATCGGTGATCAACCCTTTTTTAGGAGCCGGCGGTTGCAGCAGGCGAGCCAGCGCCTGACCTGCCCGATCGGCATGTGCAATCGAGTACGGGAGGCCGCTCGAAAGCTCAGCTTTTAGATCCAGCCTGCGATCTAAGGGAGAATCTTCCAGCAAGCGGCGCGCGTTTACTACGAAGGTTAAAGGACGCTTCACTACCGCTGCGGCGAAGCCGGCGATGGCATGGTCTAGTTCCAGCTCAGCGGGACCGGCCTGCCATCCGGCGGTGTGAAAAGCGGGCCGCAGAGGCAGCGTCGGCAGCAGGATCGCGATCGGAACCCCGTTGATTTCTTGGATCGCGATGCGGATGCGGTCAAGCGATGCCCGCGCCTGGCGGATGATATCGTTCTCCTCGGAAGGTCCCCACTTTCCCAGCGCGCGGTATCCCAGGCGCGCGTCGAGATCCGGCCACTCTATCGCGATGGCGATAGCATCGGCGCCGCTCACACGCTCCAGGGTTCCGGCAAGATCCCCGTATAAGCCGCCTTTGATCTCTACGCGCCGGTCCGGAAGCGCGGTTTGCAGATGGGCCGCCAGGAACGTTTGAAGATGAAGCGGGGTAAAGCCGCAGGCGAGCGTAACGGAGAAGGGATTTTCACGATGGCGGGCACCTTGAAGGATTTCTAATGCCGCGCTCAATTTCACTTGGCCTATTTTAGCGCAGGCGCATTACTTGACGCGGGTAGGAAGCCACAGGCGCGTGGGTTCCAGGAAGAAGACCGCGAGGCCCGCCATGGACGCCAGGTTCATTTCCAAAAAAGTTCGCGCGGGAGAGCTGAGACGCTTCAAGGGGAATCGTCTTGGTAAGAAACCGTCAGTGAGCGCCAGCAGGAAAAAGAGAGCCTCGGCGGCCAGCAGAGTCCAGCGAATGGCCGACGGCGGCAGCAGCACGGTTCCCACAATGGCGGCCAATATGGCCCACGGCAGAACCAGCCGGCTGAATTTATGAGACAGGAAATGGAACCGCATACGGTCCTGGGAGGAGAACAATTGCGGGAATCTGGCGAACGTCTGCCACAGGCCGGCCAGGTTGCGGAAGCGGCGGCGGAACTCCGTGCCGGGCAGAGCTGGATCGTCGATGGCGATGGCCTGCGGGTCGAAAATCACCCGGTATCCAGCGAAGAAAGCAGTCAGCGGGAGTGCAGCGTCATCGCTCAACGTATCTGGACGCAGAGGCGTCGCCAGGCTGCGGCGCATGGCATAGATGCACCCGGTGGTGTTGAAAATCGAATCGATGCGGGTTTGCCGGTCGCGGGCCCAGAGCTCATAGCGCCAGTAGAGGTCCATATTGGCCTGTTCTCCATGCTCGGCCTTGCGCAGGCGCATTTCGCCGGTCACGGCACCTATGGTAGGGTCGGCGAAATTAGCTACCAGGTGGCGAAGAGCCAGGGGGTCCAGGGCCTGACGGACATCGGTGAAGAACAGCAAGTCGCCCTTGGCGTGTGGAAGAGCCAGATTCAATGCGGCAGCCTTGCCCCCGTGCGGCGCAACCAGCAACTCGACGCCTCGATCCGCATATTCCCGCACCAGTGCTTCGGTTTCGTCGGTGGATCCGTCGGACACCACGATAATTTGCAGCAGCTGTTGGGGATAATCCAGCCCCAGGATGGTTTCCAGCTTCGCGCGCATATGCGGGGCGCCGTTATAAACCGCCATGATCACGGATACGGTCGTCTGGTAGTTCAAATCCTTCCGCACCGCGGGCGCCCGCTTGAAGGGAACGACGGCCAGCAGCAGAGGATATCCAAGAAGAATGTACAGCGCGATTGCCGCACCGCCAATCAGAAGCAGGCTCGCCATGCGTTACTTGGCCGTACGGTAGAAAATTGTGGCCATCAGGATCTCGAGATCGAAGCGTGGCGATACATGCTTGATGTAATAAAGGTCGTATTCCAGCTCCGTTAAAGCATCGAACATGGGATTCGCTCCATGAATCTGGGCCCACCCGGTGAATCCAGGGCGCACGGCGACGCGCTGGGAATAGTAAGGCAGCAGCCCGGCGAGCGCGCTCCCGAATTCGACGCGGCACGGGCGCGGACCCACCAGCGACATCTCTCCGCGCACCACGTTGAATAGCTGCGGCAGGCCGCGCAGGCGCACGCGCGCAAACCACGGGCCAAGTCCGGATCGGGATTGGAAGCGCAGACGCTCGAACGGAATCCCCTGCAAACCAATCGCGCAGTATGGTTCGAGCAGCGGCTCGGAAGGCGCGGAGATTTTCAGTGCGATGGCGGCGCATAACAGCACCGGCGACGCGAGGAGCAGCGCCACAAGTCCCAGCAGGTTCGCATAGATGGCCTGTAACGCCAGGTTTTGCCGCTTGGGCGAAAGGGAGCCGTATAGAAAACGCGAAGGTTCCAGATGCAGGCAGGAGATCCGCTGGAGCGTGGCTTCGAAAAAGGCTGCCGCTCCCACGATCTCGACCCCGCGAAAACGCAGGTCGAGCAGCGAGTTTGCGGGAAACGCCTGGGCGGGACTCATTTCACCCACCACGATTTCATCGGGCGCCAATTCACTGTTCATGGCGCGCAGATTCTCGGGAAACGGGACCGTCCCCAGCATCTTATACCCGCCGGCGCCGGCCAGCGCGCCTTCCAGTTCGGGAAAGGCGGCGTCATATCCCAGAAACAATACCTTTTGCCGGCCCGGGAAATTTGGAAAGATGAGGCGGAAGACGAAGAACCAGACCACCAGAAGAACGCCGCTCAGCACGCTGCCGGCAACCATCTCCGCGAGTCCCGGCAGCCACAGGAAGCCGACATAACTCAATAGCGCTTCCAGTAGAAAAACCGCGCCCAGAGCACGTAAAATCTGCTGTGTGCTGTTATACCCGGAATAGTCCGAATCCAAGCGCGAGAATTCGAGGAATGCCAGTACGCAGAGCGCCGGGATGAACAGCGATCCCAGGGCACTGACCGGATCCACCACGAAGGAGACGGCAAAGTCGCCGGAAGGTAGTAAAAACGGTGCTACCAGGAAGCCGATGCCGACGGCAATCACGTCGCCGATGAGCAGCACCTTGGGTTCAATTTTGGACTTGGAAACGGACGGCAATCCGCAGTCTAACATGCACTATCGCAAGTTGGCCGGATGTTGATTCCACTCTTCGAGACGGCTTTCGAGCGCGCGGCGCACGGTATCGAGAAAAGGAGCCACCATCATGGGGAGCACGGTCGATTCAAAGCGCCGGGTCAGTTCAAAGTAATCCTGATCGCCGAAAGGAACCCGCATCGACCAGCATTCGCCCGATCCGGTGGAGTTGATATGCTCTCGCAGCACTCCACGCAGAGAAAGGCGTAGCGAATCGAAGCCAAAATCCCGCGTGGCGGCCGCCAACAAGCGCCAACATTCCTCCTCTCCGGGAGCCTGACTCACCTCGATGACCAGCTGTTCGAGCCGCAATTGTCCGCCGAGGGTGCGCTGAAAGTCACCGCCGAACAACAGTCGGCTGGCCAATCCGAACTCGGCGTAGCGCAGCTGGCGGATGCCCAGCCAGACCACTCCGCAGGCGGCCACCATTACCACTCCGAAATAGCGGCCGGCGTGAGGCATGGTCAGCAGCAGCGCGAAGGCGGCTGCCATGGCGCAAACCAGGTACAAAACCAGCACAGCGCGCCGGGGGGTCAATCCACGGTCGATCAGGCGATGATGAATGTGCCCCCGATCCGCCGAAAAGATCGGCTGATTGCGCAGAAAGCGGCGCAGAATAGCCAGCGAAACATCGAGCAGAGGGATCGAAAGCGCCAGCAAAGGCACCGTCAAGCTAATCAACGCGTCGCTCTTCTCGGTCCACACGGCGCCGAAGCAGCCGAGCAGGAATCCGATCAGCATAGCTCCGGAATCGCCTAAAAAGACGGTGGCGGGATTGAAGTTGTAGCACAGGAAGGCGATGAGCGCGCCCACCAGAGGCACCGAAGCGGAAGCCAACGCCGGATTTTCACGCAGCAGCGCCGCCGCCAGCAGGGTCAGCGTCGCCACCAGCCCGACTCCCGCCGCCAGACCGTCCAATCCGTCCACCAGGTTGAAGGCATTGGTACATGCGATGAGCCAGATAAACGTCATCGGGAAGCTCAACCATTCGTTCGCGCCCACGCCTACCACGCCCAGCACCCGCACTCCAGCCCAATACGCGAGACCCGCCGCGCCAAACTGACCGATCAGTTTCTGCCATGGTTTCAATCCGATAAGATCGTCGATCAGCCCGGTGGCGAAGATCACCGTCGCGGCCGGAGCCAGCTTCTGAATCAATGGCAGGTATTCAGTGAGGGCGGCGGGGGGATGAGGCCAGGGAGAAAGGGCGATCGCGTAGGAAATGAAAATCGGGATCCCGCCCACGCGCGGAATCGGATGGGCGTGAATCTTCCGCCGCCGGTCCGGCTGATCGACAATGCCGTAGGAACGAAAGATGTCCCGAAAAATCGGTGTAAGCACCAGGCACGCGAGGAATGCCTTGAGCCCCAGCCAAAACAACTCTTTCACTTCTTCTCCGTGCTACAAGTAATACCCTTTATTTTCAGCGCATTCGACACTAGAGTCAAGGTGCGCGCGAATAAAGACCGCACAAATCCGATTCGCGGTCGATGAGGATTCCATGTTGGAGCTAACCCTCGCCTATCTCGCCGCCGCCGCGCTAATCAGCGGCTTGATTTTCATGGCCCGCAGAAATCAGAAACAAGGATGGCGTAAGCCGCGTGAAATCTGGAGGCAGGCCCCGGCGCCGATGGAGGTCCGGGCCGAGCCCGGACTCGCACATTTAGGCGATCTCGGCCGTCTCCAGCAGTCGCTGGCGACCGAAAGCGAAACGGTTCATCAGGAACAGTTAGTGCATAGCCGCTGAAGCGTGGTTTGTTACCATGTTCCTTGTGCTTCCCGGAACAGGGATTTCGCTCGCCTCCATCGCCGATCCTGAGGTGATTGTCCCGGGACGTCTATCGTCCATCGAAGGACGATACGCCGAGTTGTCTCTCGATAGCGAGGTCTCGTTCGCGCGCGGCTCTCTGGTTCAGTTTCAGACCCCCAATACCCTGTACCTGGGCGAAATCGAATCCGGCTGGACGGACCCAGCCGGCAGCCACGTCCGTGTGTTGATCGAACATTTTGTCGACCTGGAGCGTGCCGCCGCGATTCGCCGCTTGTGGACGCCAGAAGGCGCTGCCTAGTAGCCCGTCACAGAAAGTTCATTACGATAACCTTTGTGGCGCGCGCCTCCAGGCGTGCCGCGTCGACAATCGTGTCGACGTTCCGCTCGTGAAAGTGGGGGCTGCCTGCTCTGTCCCAAGGCGTCCTCAGGATCGTTAAAGCAACATAATTTGCGGACGCCGCAGTGGACCGAGGGTCGACCTGTTTCCCAGTCGACGTTATAACCCCTGGCGTCAGCCCGGGGATTGGGGAGGGTGGCGTCGACACGATTGTCGCGGCACGCGCCACGTGGCGCGGGCCAAAAAGTTTCGTCATGGGACAATGGCGAATATGAGCTCAAATGGAGGCCGTCAGGCGGTGCTGGTAGCCGGCGGAGCAGGATATATCGGCAGCCACACCGCCAAGCAGCTGCGTGCGGCCGGAATGAATCCAGTGGTGGTGGATAATCTGATCACCGGAAACCGCTTCGCGGTGCGCTTCGGACCGTTTGTTGAAGGTTCCATCGAAGACCGGGATTTAATCCGGAAAGCGATCGAGGAACATCACATCGAAAGCGCGATCCTGTTCGCGGCGCACGCCTATGTAGGCGAATCGACCACCAATCCGCGCAAGTATTATCACAACAACGTGGCTGCGGCGCTGGCGTTTCTGGACGCTTTGATCGACTGTGGAGTCCGTAAGCTGGTATTTTCTTCGAGCTGCTCGATTTACGGCATCCAGGAAAAAATCCCTATTTCCGAAAGCGCCTCCACCAACCCCCTGAGTCCCTATGCGCAGACCAAACTGTTTATGGAACAGATCCTCAAAGCCTATGACCCGGCCGAAGGCTTGCGATCGGTCTGCCTGCGGTATTTCAATGCGGCGGGCGCGGATCCGGAAGCAGAACTGGGTGAGCACCACGATCCGGAAACGCACCTGATTCCGCTGGCGATTTACGCGGCGATGGGACGCGCTCCTTTGAACGTGTTCGGCACGGATTATCCGACTCCCGATGGAACCGCCATTCGCGACTATATCCACGTCACGGATCTGGCCGCGGCGCACATCGCGGCGCTGAAACATTTGCAGGACGGCGGAGAAAGCGCGCAGGTCAATTGCGGAACCGGCAAAGGCCACTCCGTCCGGCAGGTGATGCAGATGGTGGAACAGGTTTCGGGCAAGCCTGTGCCGGCTCATTACGGTCCGCGCAGAGAAGGCGATGCCCCGGCGCTGGTGGCGGACGCCAGTCATGCCGTCAAGCTGCTTCACTGGACCCCGCGCTATTCCTCGCTCGAAAGCATTGTCGGCACTGCCTGGAATTGGCATTCCAAGCGCGAGTCAATCGTTACGGGCTAGCCGAGCCGCGAACACAGGGAGCGGTCGTTGCCGACATGCACGAAATCCAATGGATAACTAAATCTCGACCACCCTGCGCACCGCCTCAATCGTGCGCCGAACATCATCCTCGCTGGTCTGCCAATTGCACACGCTCACGCGCATCGCCCGCATGCCGCGCCACGTGGTCCCGGTGAAAAAAGCTTCACCGCCTTGTTGAACAGCAGCGATGACTTCATCGGTGCGGCGATCATGCTCCGACCCATCCGGGTCCAGAAAACGCACCAGCCCCTGATTAATCGCAGGCCGCCACAGCAACTCCGCGCCGCGCAAATTTCCGATCCCATCGACAATGGTGCGCGCATGATCCGAGCACCGCTCGACCAGTGCGGCCACTCCATTGCGTCCTAATTCGCGCAGCGCCGCGTAGGTGGAAAACCCGCGCGCCCGGCGCGACCAGTCTGGATTCCAGTCCATCTGATCGCGCATCGTGGAATCGTGGGTCAGGTACGCCGCGCGATGGGTCATCGATGCGCGGTGCGGCTCCGGATGCGCGACGAACGCGTAGCCCGAATCGTAGGGCACGTTCAGCCATTTGTGTCCATCGGTGGCCCAGGAATCCGCAAGTTCCAAGCCTTGAGTGAAATGACGGAAGCGAGGACTGGCGGCGGCCCACAGGCCAAAAGCTCCATCCACATGCACCCACGCATCGGCGCGATGCGCGATGGGAATCAGCTCCACGAAGGAATCGTAAGCCCCGGTATTGATCTCACCCGCTTGCAGCAGTAAGATCGCGGGTCGAGAATCTTTTTCGAGCGCTCGTGCCAGCGCGTCCGGTGGCAGCCGCGCCGTAGAATCCGCCGCCAGATATTCGATGTTGCCCGCGCCGAGTCCGAGCAACCGCACGGCGCGCTCGAAAGTTCCATGGCGCTGATCGCTCGATAAAATGCGGATTGGCGGAGCGCCGTTCAACCCACGCTCCTCCACGTTCCATCCGCGCTTTTCGAGCAGCGCATGGCGCGCCGCCGCCAGGCAGGTGGCGTGGGCCATCTGACATCCGCCGACAAATGCGAAACTCGCGTGGACGGGAAGGCCGAGAAGCTCCTTCAGCCAGCCGCCCGCAATCTCTTCAACCACCGCCGCCGCCGGAGCGCAGGCTGCGAGCGCGGCGTTCTGATCCCAAGCCGCGGCGAGCCAGTCGGCCGCCAGCGCCGATGGCAGCCCGCCTCCCATGACCCATCCAAAAAATCGTCCGCCAGCCGAGCCGATGATTCCCGGATCAGCGCCGCGAGCAAGCTCGGCAACCACCCGATCAGCCGCGATCCCTTCGTCCGATAGATCCCGAGTGAGTCCCGGTACTTCAGAGACCGCGCCAACCGCCCGTCGATCGAGGCTTTCAAGATACTCCAGAGCGAGCCGGTGAGCGGCCTCAAGCGGCGCGCGATAAGGATGCATAAATGTTATCTTCCCCTGTTTCACACGTGGCGCACGCATCCACGCGTGCCGCGTCGTCGAGTTACAAAGTAAACTTATAAACCTCCCTCTTCGACAATCCCCGAGCCTTCGCCACCTGTTTAATCGCATCCATCCGCGAAACACCGCTTGCTTCCAACCCGCGAATCGCCTCTTCAATCGGAGTGTCGTCCACCTCCGCATGCTCCGCCTTTCCGATCAACAGAGTGATTTCTCCTTTAACCGAAGCCCGCGCCGAAAGCGTGGCAAGCAACTCCGCCGCCCTCCCACGCAAAAATTCCTCGTGCAATTTCGTTAGTTCTCTAGCGATCACCACCGGACGCGCGGGCAGCACCGCTTCAATATCTCCCAAAGTCTCTAAAATCCGATGCGGAGCCTCATAGAACACCAGCGTGCAGGATTCGTGTTTCAATTCTTCAAAAGTCTTGCGCCTCTGCGACGATTTTGGAGGCAGAAATCCGCAGAACCGGAACGAATCCGTGCCCAGTCCGGCCGCCGCCAGTGCGCTGGTTACCGCTGAGGGACCGGGAATCGGCACCACGGCGATGCCGGCCGCGATCGCCGCCGCTACTAATCGATAACCTGGATCGGAAATCAGAGGCGTGCCCGCATCCGACACCAGCGCGATATTCTCCCCGCGCTCCAGCCGCTCGATCAGTTCTCCCGTCCGCGCCGCCTCGTTATGATCGTGATAACTGATCGCCGGTTTCGCGATTCCATAATGATCCAGCAGCTTACGGGTCTGCCGCGTATCCTCGCACGCGATCAGATCGGCTTCCCGCAGCACCCGCAGCGCGCGCATCGTGATGTCTTCCAGATTGCCGATCGGCGTCGAGACGATGTAAAGCGTTTTGTTCACCGTAGTACGATGAAACGGTACCTGAAATGGACCCAAGTTTACAAGCCGCGCCCGGCTATTACGTATGGGAATTGCCGGGGGAACCTATCGTCGTTCATTTAAACCTCGCCATCATTGACCGTCTTTCAGCGGAAGTGATGCGTGGATTCGGCGCGGTTCCGAAGCGCGGCGCGGAGGTGGGCGGCGTACTGCTGGGCACTATCGAACAAGGCGCGCAAACCATCGTCCGTGTGGAGGATTTCGAGCCGGTCGCGTGCGACTACAAACGCGGTCCCTCCTATCTTTTCACCGCCGACGATGGAGCCGCGTTCGAAGACGCCTGCACCCGCTGGCTGCCGGATTCGACTCATCCCGCCTACGCCATCGGATATTTTCGCAGCCATACCCGCGAAGGCATGTCGCTCGCGCCCGAAGATATCGAGCTGATGGAGCATTATTTCCCCTCGCCTTCGCACGTCGCGCTGCTCATCAAACCGTTCGCGACCAAGGTGAGCGTCGCCAGCTTCTTCTTTCGCGAAGATGGATTATTTCCATCCGCCGCGCCGCTGGAATTTCCGTTCCGCCGCCGCGAGTTGACCGGTGAAGAAGCTCCTCCGCGCCGCTCGATGCTGGAGCGCATGCCGCGGCGCCGCGAAGTCCGCGCGGAAGTAAGCAGCCCGGTTTTCAGCGAGGAGTCGCGCGTTGATGAAGCGCCCGATCCCATCCTGGCCGCTTCCGGACCCGCGTATGCATACACGTCCCCCTCCAAATCGCGCGCCCGCAGCGGATGGGTCTGGATCCCTTTGTCGTTCGTCTTCCTGCTGCTGGGTGTGGTGCTGGGGTTTCAAGCCGCGCTGACCATCGGTCCCAGGGCGACTGGTGGCAGCCCAGGGGATTATTCGCTGGGGTTAACCGTGACACGCGAGGGATCGAACCTGAGCGTGAAATGGGATCGCCAGGCACCGGCCGTAAGAGCCGCGCAAAAAGGCGTACTCGAAATCGAAGACGGAGGCTATACCAAGCCCGTGGATTTAGACACCGCGCAGCTGAACAACGGCAGCATTCTGTTCACCAACTCGTCGGGAACGGTTCGCTTCCGCCTGATCGTCTATCCGCAAGCCCGGGTCAGCGTGACGCAGACTGTCGAATGGAAAGAGTCACGGTAAGTCCGCATTCTCACTCCTGACTCCTGACTCCTGACTCCTTTTTTTCTTCGCCAGCCTCGAAAGCACTGCCATCTGCTCCAGACATTCTTTCAACGGCCTCGCCGGTGTTCCCCACATCACTTGGCCGGCCCGAACGACTTTCGACGTCAACACCCCGCTGCCGGATCCGAGTACAGCTCGGGATTCGATCCGCGCCTTATCGCCGATCCCGACCTGTCCGCCGATCACCGCGTAATCCTCCACCACCACGCCGCCTGAAAATCCCGTCTGGGCCGCGATCACGACATGCCGGCCGATGCGGCAGTTGTGGCCGATGTGCACTAAGTTGTCGATCTTGGTTCCGTCGCCGATCGAGGTGACGCCCAGCGCCGCGCGGTCCACGCAGGAATTCGCGCCGATCTCCACACCGCTGCCAATCTCGACACGCCCCACCTGCGGAAATTTCTCGTACGCCCCTTCCTGAAGCACGAACCCGAACCCGTCCGCCCCGATCACGCACCCCGAATGCAGTTCCACGTCATCGCCCAGAATCGTGTTCCGATAAAGCGTGACGCGCGGATGAATGGTGCACCGCGCTCCAATGTGGACGTGGTCTCCAATCATGCTTCCCGCGCCGATCACCGTGCCCGCGCCCAAAGTGACGCCAACGCCGATGGTCACCAGCGGTCCAATCGAAACCCCTTCGCCGCCCGTCAGGCCGGGTCCAATAATAGCGGTTTCGTGAATACCCTCCGGCACTTCGACTCGCGGATGCAGTTTGAAGATGGCCCGTGCCATCGCGGCCCGCGGATCGGTGGTACGGATAATCGTGCGGTGCGTTTCGTTGGAAAAATCGGTGGGGACCAGCAGACAGCCGGCGTGTGATCCGGCCGCGAGTTTTAAGGCTTTGCCGCGCGTGGCGAAGGACAACTCCTCAGGGCCCGCCTCCTCCAGCGGGGCCACTCTGCGGATTTCTATTTCCCCGTCACCTTCCAATAGCGATTCCAGCCAGTCGGCGATCTCTTTTACGCGCACAATTCAATGTACGCCATCTCATCCAGATTGAAAATAAGCGTCCCGCCGGAGTGGGCAGGTGGGACGCTTATTACACGGTTCGGAGGATAGTTGCTTCTATGGATATGAGTGCAATTAGGAGACAAATATTCTCAAGAAATTACTTCAGAAGCTCCCTCGGAGGCCACGCAAATGTGAATTTCCGGCTTAATTCCGTAACGATCTTCGTATTCGAGCAACAGCGACGTCTTCAAAACATCCACCGCCTCCGGCCTCACCAAATTGACCGTCGAACCTCCAAAACCCCCGCCGATCATCCGCGCCCCGAACACGCCCTCCACTCGCAGCGCCACGTCCACCAGAAAATCCAGCTCCTCACAGCTCACCTCGTAATCGTCGCGCAAGCTGGCGTGCGATTCCGTCACGATTCGCCCCATCTCGTCCGCCGCCCCATTCTCCGCCGCCTTTACAAATCTCTCCACCCGGCCATTCTCCGTGACGATATGCCGCGCGCGTTTCAATAGGACGCCGTCGAGCGCCGCCAGGCTCTCTAACCTTGCGTCTCGCAAACTGGATACGCGCAGCCTGCGCGCCGCGTCCGCGCACTCCTCCACCCTGGTCCGATACGCGGAAACGCCCAGTTCATGCTTCACCATCGTATTGGCCGACACCACCGCGACATCGGATGGCAGCTTTACAGCGCGCCATTCGAGCGACCGGCAGTCGAGCAATATCGCCGACCCCTTCTGGCCCGCCGCCGAAATGAATTGGTCCATGATCCCGCACGGCACGCCCACGAAATCCATCTCCGCCGAGCGCGCAATGTTCGCCAACTCTAAAGGCTCTCTCGAACTTCCCAGCGCCAGCGCCAGCGATACTCCCAGCGCCGCCGACGAGCTCAATCCACTCCCCAGAGGCACCTCGGAATCGATCAGCAGATTCGCGCCTTCGATGGCCGCGCCCCGCCGCCCCAGCTCCCAGGCGATCCCGACCACCCGGTCCGTCCAATCCCCAATCGGCGAAGCATTCGGAATATCCGCAACCCGCCACTGCGACCCGGCGCCCAGTTGCTCCGAATAAACCCGCAGGCAGCCGTCTCCCGAAGCCGCCGCCCCGATCCAGCAAGCCATGTCGATCGCCATCGGCAGCACCAGACCCAGGTTGTAATCCGTATGTTCGCCAATCAGATTGACGCGCCCCGGCGCACGCCAAACTCGCGGCGCGCCCCCCGCCGGATACCGCTGCTGAAATTTTTTTACGATCGACGACGCGCCAGCCACACCATCACCACGCCAAACAGAACCATCGTCGCGCCCACGTACAGGTTCACCGGTGCGCTGGTGAGCGGAGCGGTCTCATGCCAGTCGTAACACAGCATCAGCCCCACCAATGTGAAGAAAAGACCGATCGGATTTCTCAGGTCATTCATGTTCTTACCAGAAAACGACGTTCAGAACCACCAGCACCACACACACAATGCTCGCCAGCACCAAAGGCCGCCGATACCACGGTTCGCCCACATCGCTCGGAACATCGGTCAATCCGTACACTAGACCCCTCAGTTCCTGTTCCGGTTTCGCCGGGGTCATCAGGCTCACCACGATCGTTACAACGAAACACACCGACCACGCGAAAATCGCCATCCAGAAGTTTTGCGCCATCGTCGATGGAAAGGTGTGAACCGGCGCAATCCACCCGCCTTTTCCCTCCGCCACCGTCAATCCATGCGTAACCGCCGCGGCCGTCGTCCCCGCCAGCAGGCCCGTGAACGCTCCGTGCCCGGTCGTCCGCTTCCAGAACATCCCTAACAAAAATGTAGCGAACAGAGGCGCGTTCACAAACGAAAACACCAGCTGCAACAAATCCATGATGTTGTTAAACAATCGCGCCAGATAAGCCGTAGCGATCGACAACGCCACGCCCCCGATGGTCGTCACCCGAGCCACCAGCAGATAATGTGAATCCGGCGCCCCGCGCCGAATGTAGCTTTGATACAAGTCATAAGTAAACACGGTATTGAACGCCGTCACATTCCCCGCCATGCCGCTCATGAATGAAGCCATCAGTGCCGTCAATCCCACACCCAGCAATCCCGAAGGATAAAATTTCGCCATTAAAGTGGTCAGCGCCAAATCGTAATCCGGCCCGCCCGCGCCCTCTTTTAAAGGAAACGCGTACCCTGAATTCATCTGGCCCAACGCGAGCGCCGCAAGCCCCGGCAGGATCACGATAAACGGCATGATCATCTTCGGAAAAGCCGCAATCAGAGGAGTCCTCCGCGCCGCCGACATCGAATCCGCCGCCATCGCCCTCTGCACCACCAAGAAATCCGTGCACCAATATCCGAAGGACAGTACGAATCCCAAACCCGCCACCATCCCGAAAACTTCCACGCCCATGGGATTCTCATTCGCGTGCCCCAGATATCGCCACATGTGCGTCAGATCCGGAGCCAGACGCGCCTGCAACCCCGCCCATCCCCCTGCCTTCATCACCGCCAAAATCGACAACGGAGCAAACCCCAGGACGATCAAAAAAAACTGCAGCACTTCGTTGTAAATCGCGCTCGTGAGTCCGCCGAGAAACGTGTAAGCCAAAACGATAGCCGCCGAAAGCAGCACGCTGGCCGTGAAATCCCATCCCAGGACGAGCTGGAATAATTTCCCCAGCGCGTACATCGAAATCCCCGACGAGAATACCGTCATCACCGCGAACGACGCCGCATTCAGCGCCCGCGTCTTTTCATCGAACCGCAGCTTCAGATATTCCGGCACGCTGCGCGCCCGGCTGCCGTAATAAAACGGCATCATGAAGACGCCGATGAACAACATGGCCGGCACCGCGCCCACCCAGTAAAAGTGCGCCGTCATCCATCCATACTTGGCTCCTGAGGCGCACATCCCCACAACTTCCTGCGCCCCCAGATTCGCCGCGATGAACGCGAGACTGGTAATCCACACCGGAACCGAACGATGCGAGGTAAGAAAGTCAGCGCTCGTCTCGACCTTCCGCCGCATGAAAAATCCAATGCCGAGGACGAACGCGAAGTAAAGCGCCAGGACAACATAGTCGATGAACCCGAGCGACATGTTCTCTACTGTAACCTAGCAGCCCGTTCGTCAGCAGGAATCCATGCCGGCACATCCTCGCTCAGTTTTGCGCAAGAATAGCCTTCAACTGCCGGAACCAGATATTTTGCGGATTCCACTTCAGATATCGATCCAGAATCGCGATCCGCTCCGCTTGCCGGCCTTGTTTCTCATAAAGGAAGGTCAGATCCACCCAGGCCTGCTGCAGCGTCGGATCCAGCTCGATGGTTTTGAGCAGCTGCCGCTCGGCGCCCTCCGGATCTCCACTCTCCCGCAGCGCGTTCGCCAGGTTCAGCGACGCGAATCCGCTGTCAGGCTGCAATTCGACGGCGCGAACCGCCAGTTCCTTGGCGCGCTCCGCCTCGCGATTCTTTAAGCGCACCGAAATCAAGCTCGACAGCACCTGCGGGTCGTCTTCCCGCAAAGGAAGCTCCTCCAGAAGCCGGACTCCGGTGTTGCGAAGCGCCGCCAGGCCGTGCGTCCCACCCACAATCAAACTCGCTACCGCCAGATCTCGCGCACGATACTGTGCCGGAGGATCCTGCCACGCGGAGATCTCCGCCGCACCCGTGCCCCCGTCCGGCAGCGGAGCCGGCCGCCGCAGAATCCGGTGATCCGTCGAAGCCGTATGAGGGATGTCTTCCGGCGTCAGCCTCGGCATGTGACAGCTCACGCACTCCGTCACGGCCTTATGAACGTCCTTCAAAGCCGCATTGGAAAAAGTCGCGTGACACGTCCGGCACACTTCGCGGACGTTCACCGGTTCTCCGTGCGGATCGTGGCACGTCGCGCACCACAGCTTGCCTCCGCTAGCGCGCACGCAGGCGCTCAGCGCCAGTTGCTCGGCCTGCGCCACGGCCTTCACCTCCTTATGATCTTCTGTCAGCAGATAGGTCACCGCGGTTTGCTCCAAAGCTTCGCCGGGATGATAATCCTGCCAGGTCTTGCCGGGATTCAAGAGCCGAGTCTCGCCTTCGAGATGACACTGCTCGCAGATGCTATTCCGGGCGCGCTGTGCGAGCTTCGCGGGATTGACGATGTTCTTGGCCGAAGGCTCCCGCACGTGCGCTTCGCCCGGCCCATGGCAGCGGTCGCAATCGATCGCCTTCAGCGCGGCTCCCGAAAAATGACGCCCGTCGCCGCCCGTGAATTTCGCATTGTCCGCGTGGCAAAACAGGCAACTCGAATCGATCAACCGGTCAAAGTCGACCCCCGCCATGCGCTGATATCCGGGCGAAAAATCCCAGCCGTGCTGCCGGTACCACGACGCCGGGGACTCGAACAGATATTCTCCGATTCGGACAATGTACGTGTACCCGACCTTCCCCGCCCCGATCTGGTACGCAACCGGATACTCGGCGGTCTGCCCGTTCTCTTTGAGCGTATGAACCATGCGCCCTTCGCGCTCGCCGATCGAGATCTCCACCCGCGGAGACGTCCTCGAAACTCGCCCACCGTCAAGCCGCGAAGGCGCCGCGATGGAGTTTCCCATTCGCGATTTCCGATACGCCGCCGTCTCTTTGGGATGGCAGGCGCCGCACACTTCAGATTGCGCGAAAATCGGCGGTAGAACGAGCGTGCATACCGCCAGACTGGCTCGAAAAACATTCATGAATACACCTCAGCATTATATAAGGTGGTGATAAAATTAAGTAGCCATGAAAAGACTCCTGGGCCGGTTTTCCCTCGTGAGTTTGCTGCTTCCCGCGGCCCTCCTTCGTGCGCAGGAGGCCGCTCCCGCGGATCCAGGACTGACCATCCGTCAGTCGGTGCAGGAGGTGCTGCTCGAAGTGACCGTGCGTGATGCGCATGGCCGCATCGTAAAGAACCTGAAACCCGGCGACCTTCAGATTTTCGAAGACGGCGTACGCCAGGAAATTCGCAGCTTTAAGCTGATTCAGGCGCCCGGGGAGGGCAAGGGCAAAGCCGCCTCCGGTCAGACCACGGTGACCGCGAATGCCGCTACCCCGGCGAATCCTCTGAAGTCTGTGAATCTGATTTGCATCGTGTTCGTGAACCTGGATGCCTTTACAAAGACGTACGCGATCAACGCCGTGAAGGATTTTCTGAAGAGCCAGATCCAGCCCGATACCTGGATCGCGGTCTTCAACCTGGATTCGCAGCTCACCGCGCTCCAGCCCTTCACCACCGATCGCAATGAGGTCATGAACGCAGCTAATCGCGCGTTCACCGGCACCGGCGTCGATTTCGCGCAAGTGGCCACCGCGGTTTTGAACGCCTCTCCCAACGTAGCTTCGATTGAGGTCACCACCACCGGGAATCCGGCGGCCGGTGGGTCAGTCAACGCAACGATGAAAGTCTCCGGAGGCGGATTGAATCCGCAAGTGGTCAATGGAGCGGACGTGGCCACCGGCGCCGCCGCGAATCGCCAGCGCGGAGACTTGGCGGATCAGCGCCGTCAATTCGGCGGCATTGAAGGGATGCGGGAAATGGACCAGATCCTCGCCATGATTCGCCAGCTAAGTACGCTTCCCGGCCGCAAGTCCGTGCTGTTGATGAGTCCCGGGCTCGCCACGGTGGGCGATCCGGATTCGTTCAAGGCCATGCTCGATAAAGCGAATAAAGCGGACGTGACGGTCTACGCGATCGATGTAAACGGGCTGAATCCGTCGGTCGATCAGAGCCAGGCGTCGAGCGCGGCTTTGAAATACGCAGCGGGCGTCAGCGCCTCTCAAAGCGGAACCGGCAGCAGCGCCGCGCAAACCATGGTGAAGATGCGCGAGAGCGATACCGTCGCCGATGCGGTGCGCACCACCGACACGCAGGCCGCCTTGCGGGCCTTATCCGAAGGAACCGGTGGATTTTTGATCGGCAGCACCAACGATCTGCGTAAATCCTTTCAGCGCCTTCTGGACGACGTGGAGACGCATTACGAGGTGATTTATCACCCTAGCTCCGATAAGTACGACGGCCGCCTGCGCACCATCGATGTGAAAGGTCCGCGCTCGGACCTGAACATCGAGAGCCGTACCGGATACTTCGCGCTGCCCGCGTTCGATGCAACCAAACAACTGGCGCCTTACGAAATGGCGGGCCTCGCGGCTCTGAATGTGAAACAGCCCCCGCATGCCTTCGATTTCAAAGCGGCCGCTTACCAGTTCCGGCCCGCGCCGGCGAGTTCCCAGAGCGATATCATTTTTGAGATTCCGGTCGCAAGCCTGCAAGCTACGCCGGAGCCCGCTCTGAAGCGCGATCGCCTGCATCTGGCCCTGCTCGCGTTGGTCAAGGATTCGAGCGGCCAGGTGGTGGATAAATTCAGCCAGGATTCGCCGTACGAGCTGCCCGAGGAAAATCTGGCGAAGGCCCGCTCCACCACCATCACCTTCACGCATCCGATGAATCTTCCTGCCGGCCATTACAGCGTGGAGATTGCGGCGCTCGATCGCGAAGCGCACCGCGCCAGTACCAGCAGCATCGCGTTCGATAGTCCGGAGCGGAAAGGCGTCGGCTTGAGCAGTATTCTGCTGGTGGGACATATGGAGCCTGTGGCTGGAAAAGTCGCCGGGCACGATCCTCTCGAATTTCAGCCCGATCCCGCTCAGGGCAAGCGCGTGGTGCCGGAGCTCGACACAGCGCTCAGCGCGAACGTCAGCCCCTACGTTTTCTTCGTCGTCTATCCCGACAAATCCATCGCCGATAAGCCTAAAATCCAGGCCGAATTCCTGATCGATGGAAAAGTGCTGGCGAAGCAAGTGGCCGATCTGCCCGCTCCTGACTCGACCGGCGCGATTCCGATGGTGATCAATACCGCGGCGAAGCCCGGCAACTGCGAGCTGCGCATCACGGCGATCCAAGGCAATTCGACCTCGGTGCAAAGCTTGAAATATTCGATCGCGGCGAAATAGAGCATGGTTGCTCGGCGCCTTCTCTACTCGATCCCGATCGTCATTCTGGCGGCCGCCACGGCGACAGCGCCGATCACCTTCGACGAAATTGCCGATCGCGCCGGTGTGCATTTTTCAAGCGACAGCAGTCCCACTCCGCAGAAACATCAGCCGGAGGCGATGGTAGGCGGCGTCGCGATCTTCGACTTCGACGGCGATGGCTATGCCGACCTGTATTTCGTCAACGGCGCGGACATGCCTTCGCTTGAAAAAACGGGTCCGCAGTATAAGAACCACCTGTTCCGCAACAACCATGACCTCACCTTCACCGATGTAACCGATAAAGCCGGCGTGGCCGGATCGGGCTATGGCATGGGCGTGGCCGTCGGCGATTTCGATAACGACGGGCGCCCCGATCTGTTCGTGACCAGCGTCAATGAAAACAAGCTGTTCCACAACAACGGCGACGGCACGTTTACCGATGTGACCGCGAAAGCCGGCGTTTCCGGCGGCCTGTTTCTAGGCAGGAAAATGTGGTCGGTGGGCGCCGCCTGGGTCGACTATAACAATGACGGACTGCTGGATCTGTTTGTCGCGAACTATTGCCAGTGGGATCCGGATCATGAGACGCCGTGCGCCTTGAACGGAACCCGCGTGTTCTGCAATCCGCGCATGTATAAGCCTCTGCCGAACACTCTTTATCGCAATAACGGCGACGGTACTTTCACCGATGTGTCGGCGGAAACCGGCATCGCCGCGCATCCCGGCCGCGGCATGGGCGTTGCCGTTGCCGATTTCGACGGCGATGGCTTTCCCGATATTTTCGTGGCCAACGACGATCTTCCCAACCAGCTTTTTCACAATGAGGGCGGCAAGAGTTTTGAAGAAGTCGCCGATGAATCGGGCGTTTCGTTGACGGAGGGCGGCAACGTCATCTCCGGCATGGGCGTCGATTTTCGCGACCTCTTCAACCGCGGACTGCCCGATGTCTGGATCACTGCGATTGAGAAACAGACCTTCCCTCTATTCAAGAATCTAGGACACGGACAGTTCGCCGAGTCGACCGCGATGGCCGGGCTGGGACTGGCCACGGCGGAAATGTCCGGCTGGTCCGATGCCATCGTCGATCTGGACAACGACGGCTGGAAGGATCTCTACGTCGCGCGCTCCAACGTGCTCGACAACGTGGCGCAGTTCACGCAAAGGCCTTATGGAGAGCCGAACACGGCGTTCCGAAATCTCGGCAACGGGAAATTTCAGGACGTGACCAGTACCGCCGGCCCGGCTTTTCAACTCCCGTCGGTAAATCGCGGCGCCGCGTTCGGCGATCTCGATAACGATGGCCGCATGGACCTGGTCGTCAACGTACTCAACGGAAAAGCCAAAGTTTTTCACAATACCACTCGCAACGACAATCACTGGCTGTTGCTCAAGCTTACCGGGGTCAAGAGCAACCGGATGGGGCTGGGCGCGCGGATTCGCGTGACGTCGGAGGATGGGTCGATGCAATATAATCATGCAACCACCAGTACCGGCTACGCGAGTTCCAGCGACCCGCGAGTCCATTTTGGCTTGGGCGCTTCGCGGACGGCGAAGGAAATTGAAATCCTGTGGCCCAGCGGCCGCAAGCAGGTGCTGCATGACGTGCCTGCCGACCGGATCATGGAAATTACGGAACCAAATCGTTAGAGGAGGATCGATGACGATAAGACTCATTGGCAGCCTGACCCTGGCCGCTTCCGCACTGTTCGCGCAGGGGCTGGTCCGCCTCAACGTGACCGCGCTCGACGCCGGCGGCGCGCCCGTCGATGATTTGAAGGCCGCCGACTTTCAAGTGACCGATCAGGGCAAGCCGGAAAAGATCGTTTTTCTGCGCCAGGTCCCTGCAACGGTTGCCGCCGGACCTCACGAATTTTCGAACCGGACCGGAGCGCCTCCGCATACCACGGTGATTCTCTTCGATCTGCTGAATCAGAACCAGACGGATCGGCTCGATGCGTGGCACAAACTGGGGCGATCCCTGCAGCAGCTACAGGCAGGCGACTCCCTCTATCTTTACTTGCTGGCTCTCGAAGGCAACCTGATCCCGATCCACGAAATCGGCGGCAAAGCCGGCGACGATAAGACTTGGACTCAGCAGGTCGAGAAGAACCTCGACAAAGCGATGAAGGCCGCGAGCCACGCGCGGCCCACGCAGATGAGCGACGAAGAACTGGTGGTGAAAAAGACCTACGTCGCGCTCGAAACCCTCGCCAATCAAATGGTCGTGTTCCCCGGCCGGCGGGACATCGTGTGGATTACCAACACGATGCCCAATGTATGGAACACCAAGACTCCCTGTAACGGGGATTGGGTGGATTGCGCCCTGTACGTTCCGCACCTGGCCGTGACCCTCGCGGCGGACAACGTCGCGGTGAATCCGCTTTCTTACACCAGCAGCCCGGACCCGGCGGTGACCCGCGACCTGGAACAATTGGCCGGCGTGACCGGCGGACAGACTTATTTCGGCGACGAAATCCGCTCCGTGCTCACCCAACTCGATCGCGACAGCGCCCATACCTACTCGATCTTCTACGACCCTTCGGCGGATAACTGGGACTCCAAATTTCACAAAGTCCGCGTGACCACGGAACGCAAGGGCCTGAAGGTCCTTGTGAAGCAGCGTTACTTCGCGCTGCCGGACAAGAGGCCGGATCAGGCCAGGCAGCAGCCCGTCCTGGCCGCCGCATTTCAGGCTTCTTCGGACGATCCGGGAATCGGATTGCGTGCAACCGTAACGCCCGGCGCCGCGACCGTCTTGACGAGGAGCTGGCCATCTGCCATGCGATGTTCACGACCGAGCGGGCGTCCTTCACCGGGAAGTTCTACGCCACCAAGGACGCCTACAACTCGCCGCGGCCGGTGCGGGGTTCCATCCCGGTCCTCGTGGGCGGTGGCGGCGAGAAGCGCACGCTGGACCTGGTCGCGCGGTACGGGGACGTGTGCAACGTGTTCGCGGGCGCACCCGCGGACGTGCGGCACAAGTTCGACGTGCTCGACGAGCACTGCGAGCGCATCGGACGGGACCCCGCGGAGATCACCAGGACGGTGTTCGCGTTCGACACCTCGGACCTGGTCCGCGCTCGCGGCGTCCGCGCGGTCGCTGGCCGCCGCGGGCGCGGACGGCATGATCATCGTCGGCCCGGCGGACCCGGCCGCGATCGGACCGATCGGCCAGGTGCTCGCCGAGGCCTTTCCGGCTGAGCGACCGCTTTCCCGGCTGAGCGACCGCTAGTTCCCCAACCAGGCGCGGGCGGCGGCGGTCAGGGCGGCCACGCCGGTGCGGATCGTTGGCTCGACGACCGGGGCGAACAGCGGGGAGTGGTTGGACGGCAGGCCGTCCACGATCACCCTCGCCTCCTCTGTCGTCGTGACGCCGGAGAACAAGGCCGGGTCGGAGCCGCCGAGGAACCAGTAGACGCACGGCACGCCCGCGGCGGTCGCCAGCAGGCCGACGTCCTCGCTGCCGGTCACCGGGCCGGGGTCGAGGGTCAGGCCGACCCCGGCGTTGAACCGCTCGGTGAGCTTGGCGCAGGCGGCCGGGTCGTTGACCAGGACGGGGAACGAGACCTCGGTAGTGATCTCCGGTTCCTTGGGCGCGCCGGAGGCCGCGGCCTCGGCGCGGATGATGCGGTCGATCGCGGCCCGGGCCTTGTCGTGCACCTTGTCGTTGAATGAGCGCAGCGAGAGCAGCAGCTCAGCCTGGTCGGGGATGATGTTCGCCGCGGTGCCCGCACGGAGCGCGCCGACCGTGAGGACGGCGGTCTCGCTCCCCGCCACCTCGCGGGAGACGACCCCCTGAAGCCGGAGCACGGTGGCGGCGGCCATCAGGACGGGGTCGACCGTGGTCTCCGGGCGCGACCCGTGCCCGCCCTGGCCGTACAGCACGACGCGGAGCGCGTCGGCTCCGGCCATCGCGGCGCCGCCGTGCACGCCGAGCACGCCCGCGGGCAGGGGCATGACGTGCTGGCCGAGCACGATGTCGGGCACGGGGAACCGCTCGATACAGGCCGTCGTCGATCATGGCCTGCGCCCCCTTCCCGGCCTCCTCGGCGGGCTGGAACACCAGCAGCAGCGTCCCGCGCCAGGCGTCTCGCGCCGCGGCCAGCTCCGCGGCGGCGCCGAGCAGGCAGGTGACGTGCATGTCGTGGCCGCAGGCGTGCATCACGGGCACGTCCGCGCCGCGGGAGTTCGTCGCGCGCCCGGTGCTCGCGTACGGCAAGCCGGTCTGCTCAAGCACCGGCAGCCCGTCCATGTCGGCCCGCAGCAGCACGGTCGGGCCGGCCCCGTTCGAAAGCACGCCGACCACGCCGGTGCCGCCCACCCCGGTCGTGACCTGGTAGCCGAGATCGCGCAGCCGGTCCGCGGCGATGCCCGCGGTCCGGTGCTCGGCGAAGGCGAGCTCCGGGTGCGCGTGCAGGTCGCGGTAAAGCGCTGCCAGTTCATCCAGGTCAGGGGCATTTGCCACCGCGAACCTCCACGTAAGTTGATTTCGATAACAATTGCACCTTTTGCCCCGCCGTACGCCACGGGCGCGCGCCGCGGGCCGCGCGCCGTGCGCGGGAGCAAATCGTGCCGGGTCAGCCGGGGCCGTCCGGCGCGGAAACGGCATCGGCCGCGATGCCGCGGACACGGGCGAGTTCGAGCTTGCCCGTTGGGGTGCGGGGCAGCGCGGGGAGCAGGATGACCGCCCGGGGACCTTGTAGCCGGCCAGGCGGCGGCGGACCGCGGCGCGCAGTTCGTCTGAGGTCAGCGCCGGGTTCGCGGTCGCGACCACGGCCACCACGCGCTCGCCCCAGGTGCCGTCGGGCACGCCGACGACCGACGCGTCGGTTACGCCTGGACAGGCGAGCAGGATGTCCTCGACCTCCTGCGGGTGGACCTTCTCCCCGCCGGTGTTGATCACGCCCGCGCCCCGGCCGAGGAAACGGATCGCCCCGTCCGCCTCGACCGTCGCGAGGTCGCCAGGCATCGTGTACCGGATGCCGCCGACGACACGGAACGTCGACGACGTCTTCGCCGCGTCCTTGTAATAGCCCGAAGGGATCGAGCCGCCGAAGGCGAGCGTGCCGACCTCGCCGCTGCCGGGCACCACCGGCCGGCCGGACGCCGTCAGCACCCGCGTCGCCGGCACCGGGTAGAACCGCGACGGCAGGTCGTCGACCGACGAGGTGACCGCGAGGGCGAACGGCCCGCCCTCACTCGACGCGAGGGCGTCGCTGATCGTGACGTTGGCCCGTTCGTGCAGTGCGCGCTTCACCCGGTCGCTCAGCACCGTCCCTGAGCTGGTGACGGACTCCAGCGACGCTGAGGTCGTGGGGCCGCCCGGCGGCCTCGGCCGCGAGCAGCTCGTCGACGAGCGGCTGGCACACGGCGTTGCCCGCCACGAGGAGCGTGCGGACGCGCTGCGCGGCCACCGTCTCCCAGACGTGCCGCGGGTTGAGCCTGCCCGGCCTGGTCAGGACGACCCGGCCACCGACGGTGAGGGTGCCCATGCTGTTGAACAGGCCGGTCGCGTGCATCAGCGGGACGACCGACAGCACGGCCGGGGACCTGCCCGCGTCCCTGACCGATCGCGCGATCGCGACCAGCTCGTCGAGTGTGGCGGGCGGCGCGCCACGCCGAGGCGGCTGAACAGCCCGGGCCCCATGGAGCCGAGCAGCTGCGACATGTGCCAGATGACGCCCTTCGGCTTGCCCGTGGTGCCGCCGGTGTACATGAACAGCTCGTCAGACCCCGGGCGCGGCTCCCTGGGGCGGGGCGCGGTGGCGGCGTACAGGTCGGTGAGCTCGGGAGCGTCGCGGACCGCGCGGCGCGCCGCCTTCTCCCCGCAAGGGCGATGTCCGGTGCCGGGCCCACGCGGACAAGAAGGCGCAGCGTCGAGAGGGCCGAGACGGGGTGGACCACGTTGGCCGCGAGGCCGCCGCTGAACACCAGGGCGGCGGCGTCGGCGTCGGCGAGAAGCGCGGTGAGTTCGTCCTTGGTGTAGCGGTAATTGGCGTTGACTGGCACCGCGCCGAGCTTGAAGGCGGCGAACACCGTCTCCAGGTACGGCGCGCCGTTGTACAGGTAGCACGCGACCTTGTCGCCTGGCCCGACCCCGGCCGCAGCCAGGACGGCGGCGAGCCGGGCCGCGCGGTCGTCGAATTCCGCGAACGTGTAGTCCCGCGCCGGCTCGGAGATCGCGACGGCGTCCGGCAGGTCACGGGCGATGGCCTCCCAGATCGTGCCGAAGGAGACATCCATCATGATTCAAGCCTGACAGCCGCCGGCGTACCTGTCGATGTGCGCCGCCCACAGAGGACTACCCTCGTGCCCATGACGGCTCCGCTTCCCGATATGTCGCTGCCGGAATGGCTGGTGCTCACGATCCTCCGCCAGCAGCCGGCGCACGGCTTCGCGGTCGCGCAGCTGACCGCGGCGGGCGGCGACCTTGGCCGGGTATGGCAGATCCAGAAGGCGGTCGTCTACCGCTCGATCGGCCGCCTGCTCGACGCGGGGCTCATCGTCCCCGAGGGCACCGAGCCCGGCCTCGGCCCGCAGCGCACCGTCTACAGCGCGACGGCCGACGGCCGCGAGGCCGCCGACCGCTGGCTGCACGCGCCGGTCGAGCACGTCAGGGAGATCCGCTCGGAGCTGCTGCTCAAGCTCGCCCTCCTCGACCGCGCGGGCGAGAACCCGGCCGACCTGCTGCGGGCACAGCGCGCGGTACTCGAACCGATCGTCGAGGCGATCGAGTCGCGCCGCGCGCGCAGCGCCGGCTTCGACGCGACCCTGCTCGCCTGGCGCCGGGCGACCGCGGTCGCCGCCCTGGACTTCCTCGACACGATCGCGCCCGCCGAGTCCCGCCACCCGTAGCCGCGCCGCCTTCCCGCCTCCCCGCCCGAGGTACCGAGTCATCCCGAACGGAAGCGTGTTTCACCCTGTATCGTCACCCGACTCGTAGCCGCGTGGTGGCGACCGCAGTCAGCCGCTCTCGTTCCGACAGACATAGTGGATGTTCGGGCACCCCAGAGGTGCTCAAACGTCCACTATCAGCGGCTAGCGGCGTTCGGCGACCGCGAAGAAGCGGTCGGGCGCGTCGTCGTAGGCCGTCAGCGCCCAGCCGGTGGCCGCCGTGAACCGGCGCAGCGGGCCCTCGGAGAGGGGCTCGTCGGGGGAAAGCGCATGGCCGTGCCTGGCGGCTAGCGCCGCCCGGCCGGACGGGTGGAAGAGCACGAGCAGGCCACCGGGGCTGGTCACCCTGGCGAGCTCGCGTAGCCCCGCCTCGGTGTCCGGCAGGTGGTTGACCAGGCCGGCGGCGAAGATCGCGTCGGCCGAGCCGTCGGCGAAGGGCAGCACGCGGGCGTCGGCGATGACCACCGAGGCCGCCGCGAGCCTGGCCGCGGGGCGTGCCGCGTCGAGCATTTCCGGCGTCACGTCCAGGGCGATGACCGTGCCGGCCGGGCCGACCGCCTCGCGCAGCGGCGGCAGCGCGCGCCCGGTGCCGCACCCGATGTCGATGACCACGCCGCCGCGCCTGATGCCCGCCTCGGCGACCGCCGCGCAGTACGCGGGCAGGTCGTCGCCGAACTTAGCGTCCCAGGTCGCGGCCCGGCAGGCGAAGAACGCGCGGGTCTCCGTCAGGTACCCGGTCGCGCCGCGAGCGGCGCGGCCACCCGCCTGATCACCGGCCAGTGGACGTCGTGCAGGTCGATCAACGATGTCGGCGCGCTCCTCGCGCTCGCGGCTGCCACGATCGCCCGGTTCTTTACCGTCTTGCCGTCTTTGCGGTACACCGGGAAATGCCTGCCGCCCGGCGCGGTCCGCAGGAAGACCGCCACGTCCCAGGCCCCGTCCGCGTCCCGCGTCACCCGGACGTAGCGCGTGCGCTGCTGCCCAGCCAGTTGGCCCGCGAGCCGGGCGGCGAAGAGCTCCGCCTGCTCGGCCGGGCCGTCGACCAGCACGCAACGGGACCGGGCGGGCAGGAGCTCCGTCAGGCTGCCGAGCATCTCCGCCCCACCGGTGACGGCTACTGTCGTCGGTTGGCGCCGGTGATAGCTCGCTGGCGGATCCTCCGGCGGTGGGCATGACCCCATCATGCAAACGCCGCTTGCCCTGCGCAAGGCGTATTGGCCCGAGTCTGTCCCGGTGACCACCAGGCCGGGAGCGGACCGGAGTAGCGTGAGCCCGCAGAATCATCGATCATCTGTTATCACGGGGAGTGACACTCATGAAACTAAGCGCGCGCAATCAGATCCCGGCCACGGTGACCGGCATCACCGCGGGCGAAGCGACCGCGAACATCGAACTGGACGCCGGCGGTGTACGTCTCGTCGCCTCGATCACCATCGAGGCGGCCCGCGACCTCGGGCTGGCCGCCGGCAGCAAGGTCACCGCCGTCATCAAGGCGTCGGACGTCATCGTCGCTGTCCAGTTATCGCCCGGGGGGCGACCCCCTGTACCCCCCGATGTCCGCGAGGCCGGGCCTGATCGCCAAAACCGCGACCGTATCAGGCCCGCCCTCGCGAACGTGACTGCAACTGAGACTTGCCCCTGGCCGGTGCTGCTTGCGCGGGCGGCCCTTGTCGTTGTCTCATTGTGACTACCTACCGATCGGGCTCGGTCACGCATCGGTGCCCGCGCGTGGCAACGTTCGGCTGGCTGCAACGGGGTAGCCAGCCTTGCCGCGCGGCAAGGAGATGAGCGTTCATGACAGCGACCGTGGACCAGAGCGTAGAGCAGTTCACTGGCACCCCCCGCCAGCTCTTCATCAACGGCCAGTGGACCGACGCGGCCTCGGGCAAGACCTTCGAGACCCCAAACCCCGCGACCGGCGCCACGCTGGCGAACGTCGCGGAAGGCGACGCTGAGGACATCGACCGGGCCGTCCAGGCCGCCCGCAAGGCATTCGACGACGGCCCGTGGAGCCGCATGACGCCGTCCGAGCGCGGCCGGATCATCTGGCGGATCGGCGACCTGATCCTCGAGCACGCCGAAGAACTCGCCCAGCTCGAATCGCTGGACAACGGCAAGCCCTACGCGGTCGCCCTCGCGGCCGACGTGCCGCTCGCGGCGGACCTGTTCCACTACATGGCCGGCTGGGCGACGAAGATCGAGGGCAACTCGATCAACATCTCGGTGCCCTACATGCCCGGCGCGAACTTCCACTCCTACACGCTGCGCGAGCCAGTCGGCGTCGTCGGGCAGATCATCCCGTGGAACTTCCCGCTGCTGATGGCCGCGTGGAAGCTCGGCCCGGCGCTGACCACCGGCAACACCGTGATACTCAAGCCCGCCGAGCAGACACCGCTCACCGCGATCCGCCTCGCGGGCCTGATCGCCGAGGCGGGCGTGCCCGAGGGCGTGGTGAACGTGGTCACCGGCTTCGGCGAGACGGCCGGCGCCTCGCTCGCCGCCCACCCGCTGGTCGACAAGGTCGCCTTCACCGGGTCGACCGAGGTCGGCAGGCTGATCGTGCACGCGGCGGCGGGGAACCTCAAGAAGGTCTCACTCGAGCTCGGCGGCAAGTCGCCGAACATCGTCTTCGACGACGCCTCGCCTGACGCCGTGGCGGGCGCCGCGAACGCGATCTTCTTCA
Source organism: Bryobacterales bacterium (assembly GCA_963698105.1). GTDB lineage: Bacteria > Acidobacteriota > Terriglobia > Bryobacterales > Bryobacteraceae > Palsa-187. The sequence continues at coordinate 12,653 of CAVOPN010000007.1, read as the reverse complement.
ACCACGGCCAGTGCTGCGTGGCCGGCTCCCGGCTGTTCGTGCAGCAGAGCCGGTTCGACGAGGTCGTCGAGGGCGTGTCCGAGATCGCCAAGTCGATCAAGCTCGGCCCGGGCATGAACGCGGACACCCAGATGGGCCCGCTGGTCTCCGACGAGCAGCTGCGCCGGGTCACCGGGTACCTGGAATCCGGCCGGGAAGACGGCGCCACGGCCCTGACCGGCGGCGGCCGGTGGGGGGACACCGGCTACTTCGTCGAGCCAACCGTGCTGACCAACACCCGGCCGGACATGAAGGTCGTCCGCGAGGAGATCTTCGGCCCGGTCGTGGTCGCGGCGCCGTTCCAGTCGCTTGACGAGATCGCCGCCGCCGCCAACGACTCCGAGTACGGCCTCGGCGCGGGCATCTGGACGCAGGACATCTCGAAGGCGCACGCCCTGGCGAAGAAGCTCAGGGCAGGCACCGTCTGGATCAACTGCTACAACGTCTTCGACGCGTCGCTGCCGTTCGGCGGCTACAAGCAGTCCGGCTGGGGCCGCGAGATGGGCCACGAGGTCCTGGAGTCCTACACGGAGGTCAAGGCAGTAACAGCGCAGTTGTAGCACGAGCCGTCCCCGTGTGTCGTTGGGCGGCTATAGCCGCCCAACGACACACGGGCGGCCGCCGGGGCCGTTGGCGCGCCAACGAGTCAGGGAGTAATCGGGCGCGGCGCGTGAAACACGCTTCCGTTCGGGATAACTCTTGCTGCCGGCCCAGGCAGACCCGCAGTCGCGCTGCGAGCTCAGCCCTTGATCCGGCTCGTTAGCGTTTCCGAGCGCCAACGAGCCGGACGGGCTGTGCCCTTAGAAGGGGTACGGGGCGATGTCGGCGCGGATCGTGACCCAGCGGGTCTCGGTGAACGCCTCCAGGTTGGCGGCGCCGCCGAAGCGGGTGCCGGTGCCAGAGTCGAAGATGCCGCCGAAGGGGATGTTCGGCTCGTCGTCCACGGTCTGGTCGTTGATGTGCACGATGCCGGTCGGGATGCGGCGGGCCAGCTCGAGGCCGCGCATCACGTCCTTGGTGAGGATGCCGAGGGAGAGGCCGTACTCGGTGTCCGCCGCGATCCTGGCGGCCTCATCGAAGTCGCTGAACCGCAGTACCGGGGCGACGGGGCCAAACACCTCGCTGGCGTAGGCGGGCATTACCGCGGTGACGTCCGCGAGCACGGTGGGCTGGTAGAACAGGCCCTCGTAGGTGCCGCCCGCCGCCAGCCTCGCGCCCTGCTCCGTGGAGGCGGTGACCAGGCCGTGCACCTTGTCGCGCTGCCGCTCGTCGATGATCGGGCCGAGCGCTACCGTGCCCGTCGCGGGGTCGCCGACCGGGAGGTGCGACGCCTTCTCTGCCAGCGCCGCCACGTAGTCGTCGTAGACCTTGTCGGCGACAAGGTGACGGCCGGTGGTCATGCAGATCTGGCCTTGGTGCAGGAACGAGCCCCACGCGCCGGCCGAGGCGGCGGCCGCCACGTCGGCGTCGTCGAGGATGACCAGGGCGGAGTTGCCGCCGAGTTCCAGGTGCGCCCGCTTGAGGTGGCGCGCGGCGAGTTCGCCGACGCGACGGCCGACCGCGGTCGAGCCGGTGAAGCTGATGATCCGGACGAGCGGGTCGGTGATTAGCTCCTCGCCGACGTCGGGGCCGCCCGGCAGGACGTGCAGCAGGCCGTCGGGCAGGCCGGCTTCCTCGAATACCCGGGCCAGGACGACGCCGCCGGACACGCTCGTGCGCGGGTCGGGCTTGAGTACGACGGCGTTGCCGAGCGCGAGCGCGGGGGCAACCGAGCGGATCGCGAGGATCTGCGGGAAGTTGAACGGGGCGATCACGCCGACGACGCCGACCGGGACCCGCTCGGCGAAGCTGAGCCTCGGCTTCTCGCTCGGCAGCAGCTCGCCGTAGGGGCGGGACGGGAGCGCGGCCGCCTCGTAGATCTCCTGGACCGAGACGTGCGTCTCGAACTGGGCGGCCGGACCGATCTTGCCGCTCTCGCGGATCACCCAGCCCTCGATCTCGGCGGCGTTCTCCTCCCACAGCAGCGCGGCCCGGCGCATGATCGCGGAGCGCTCGGTGTGCGGCGTGGCGGCCCAGGCCCGCTGCGCCTCGCTTGCCTGCCGCACGGCACGGGTGACATCCGCCCTGGTCGCGATGCCGATGTGGCCAAGCTCGTTGCCGGTGGCCGGCTCGATGACGGCCGCGGTGCCGCCTTGGGAGCTGATCCAGCCGCCCGAGTACACCTGCCCGTTCCAGGTCTCATCTTTGAGAAATGTCATGATTTGTCCCAGCCTCTTCCCGTTGACTAGTCACAGTGTGACCACGGAAGTTACGCTAACGGAACCGCCCCGGCGCCGCCATGGCCCCACGCGGCCGAGCCACGGCCGCCCGCGCACCGCTGCCTGCGCACCGCCGCGGGAGCGGCCTTGTGGGATGCCCCAAGTCCGCCGCCTGGCGGGTTGTCAGCGGCGCTCTAGGCGGCCTGTTCACAGCGCGTTTAGGCTTGAAGTCACATTGAGACTACGTCCCTTGTGCCCGGATTGTCCCCGTGGCCTCTCGACGGGCTGCTGCCGTTCCTTGAGTCGAAGGCCATGCTGCTCGACGGCCCGACCTCCCGGTACAGCGACGTACAGCTCTGAACCGCACCAGAGTCGCACCAGAGTCAAGGAGGACCAGCACATATGACAACGCCAGCAGACGAGATCAGCACGCCGCTGCTGATCGCGGGCGAGGAGCGGCCGGGCAGCGCCGGCACGTTCCCCGTCTATGATCCCGCCCAGACCGGGGCGATCATCGGCTACGCCGCCGCGGCGTCCGCCGGCGACGCCCTGGCGGCCGTCGCCGCCGCCGAGGCGGCCTGGCCCGCCTGGGCCGCGATGTCCGCGACCGAGCGCGTCGCGATCGTGCTCAAGGCGCTTGAGGGGCTCGGGTCAGACAGCGACGCGCGCACCGACATCCTGTCCAGGGAGAACGGGAAGATCCGGTTCGAGGCCTTCATCGACCTCGCCGTTTTCTCCGGCCGGTTCCACCAGGCGGCGGAGTTCGCGCCTGAACTCGACGTCGACGAGCACATAGCCGGCCCGCCGTTCAACACCACGATCAGCAAGCTGTCCCGCGGTGTCGTGACCATCATCTACCCGTTCAACTGGCCGCTGGCGATCCTCGCCGCTTCCCTGCCCGCCGCGCTGATGTCGGGCAACACGGTGATAGTGAAGCCGCCGCCCACCACGCCGCTGTCGTCGGTGCAGACGCTCAGCCACCTGGTTCGCGCCTTGCCCCCTGGTGTGCTCAACGTCGTCACCGGCGAAGACTCCGTCGTGGGGCCGGTCGTCGTCGGCGACCCCCGCATCCGCCACGTCTGCTTCACCGGCTCGGTCGGCGGCGGCAAGCGGATCATGGCGATGGCGGCCGCGAACGTCACCAACGTGACCCTTGAGCTTGGCGGCAACGACCCGGCGCTTGTCCTTTCCGATGCCGTACTTGACGAGGCGGCGTTCGCGAAGATGAGCGGCGCGACGTTCATGACCACCGGCCAGGTGTGCATGGCGCTCAAGCGGCTCTACGTGCCGCGCTCCCGCTACGACGAGGTCGTCGACGGGCTTGGCGCCACCCTCGTCAACCAGAAGGTGGGCCCCGGACTCGACCCGGAGATCACGATGGGCCCGCTCAACACGGCCAGGCAGCGGGACTACGTGACCGGCCTGCTCGAGCAGGCGCGCGCGGCGGGGGCAGAGGTGCAGAGCTACGGCGAGTACGCAAGGATGAGGACGTCGGGCAACTACATGCTGCCGTCGCTGGTCCTCGACCCATCGCCCGCGCTCGGGATCGTGGCCGAGGAGCAGTTCGGCCCGGCGCTGCCCGTCCTGCCGTACGACGACGAGGAGCAGGCGATCCGGCTGGCCAACGCCACCTGGTCCGGCCTGTGCTCTTCGGTGTGGTCCGGTGACAACGAGCACGCGATGCGGGTTGCCCGCCAGCTCCGCACCGGCGTCACCTTCTTCAACAACCACAACGCGACCGCGGTCGACGAGCGCGCACCGTTCGGCGGCTTCGCTCAGTCGGGCATCGGCCGCGAGCTCGGCCGGGAAGGCATGCACGACTTCACGGAGACCCACGTGATGGCCGTCCCCGCCGAATAGCCCGATCGCGAATCCGATCATGTGGGATACAAAGGGCCCCCGCGCGGGGCCCTTTGTATCCCACGTCCTTTGCCCGCACGGGTCGCGGGGACCGGGCAGGAGCCGCGGATGGCGGGCGATAGGCTCGGCTCTTAGGTACTGGACTCAAGGGACGGAGGGCCTTATGGCCGCCAAGGGAACTGCCGAATGGAAGGGTGACCTGCGCAGCGGCGCCGGTACCTTCACCGCAGGGGACTCGATCAGCGGCGGGTACACCTTCAAGTCCCGCTTTGAGGACGGTCCTGGTTCCAATCCCGAGCAGCTGATCGCCGCGGCGCACGCGTCGTGCTTCTCGATGGCCCTTTCCAACGCGCTCGACCAGGCCGGGCACACCGCCGAGTCCGTGCACACCGACGCCACGGTGACGCTGCGGTTGGTCGACGGCACCCCGACGATCACCAAGATCGCCCTCGTCACCACCGGCCGGGTGCCCGGCATCGACCAGGCGACGTTCACCGAGCACGCTCAGGCCGCTAAGGCAGGCTGCCCGGTGAGCCGCGCGCTAGCAGGCGTCCCCGAGATCACCTTGGAAGCGACGCTGCTTTAGCCCGGGGGACGACCCCCGGACCCCCGATGTCCGCGCGGGCGGCCCTGATCGCAAAAACCGCGATCGTATCAGGGCCGCCCGCGCGGACCAAAGGCTGCGGGGGGGTTACTCTGCCAGGCCTATAACTCCGTTACCGCGCAAACTTGGACCGTGCGAAAGCTGCGGGGTGACTCCTGAAGGGAAGACCATGGAATTCGTGAAGCTCGCCGACGGCAACCAGTTGCCCATGCTCGGGCTCGGTGTCTGGCAGGTTCCCGACGGGGCGACGACCGAGAACGCCGTGCGCTTTGCGCTTGAGCTCGGCTACCGGCACATCGACACCGCCCAGGCCTACGGGAACGAGGCCAGCGTCGGCAAGGCGCTGCGGGACAGCGGCGTGCCCAGGGACGAGGTGTTCGTCACCACCAAGTTCCATCCGGGGCGCAAGGACCCGGTCGCCGAGGCAGAGAAGAGCCTGCGGCGGCTCGGCGTCGACCAGGTGGACCTCTACCTGGTGCACTGGCCGCAGGGCGGGCCGGTACGGGCCTGGCCAGGCATGGAGCGGGCCCAGGAGCGCGGTCTTACCAGGTCGATCGGCGTGTCGAACTTCGGTGCGGCCGACCTCGACCAGGTGATCGCCGCGGGCAGCGTCGCGCCGGCCGTCGATCAGATCCAGTTCAGTGCGGTGGAGTACCGGCGCGGCCTGGTCGACGCGTGCCGCCGTCACGACATCGTCCCCGAGGCCTACAGCCCGCTAGGCACCGGGCGGCACCTGACCAACCGGCTGGCGACCGAGATCGCCGCCCGCGTCGGCCGCACCCCGGCGCAGGTGCTGCTGCGCTGGTGCATACAGCACGGCATCCCGATCATCCCCAAGTCCACCCATCGCGAGCGGATCGAAGAGAACGGCCAGGTCTTCGACTTCACCCTGTCCGACGAGGACATGGCCGCCCTCGACGCACTCGACCGGACCCACGGCACCGACCGCGCCCTGGAAAGCACCTGGTGGCGCTAGTTCAGATCGCGATGAACAGCATGAAGGCCATCGCGTGCCCATCCGATGCGGCAGCCGATTGTGACGGCAGGCGAGAGCAGGAGGGCCGCCGCCCCTGATGCACACGGCGTCCCTGAGTCACCCTGCGCCACGGCACTGGGCGGTACCAGCGATCCTGGGTCAGCGCCGGCCAGCAGGGGGAGGCCCGGCACAGGAGCGCCGGGCACGGCCACCCCGGCCAGGGACACGCGCGGGGTCGCCAAGCTGTAGCGGCGGCCGGAGAGCTGGTCGAGGTCCCAGATGCCGTACCCCACCAAGGTGAACGCGAAGAGCAGCGCGAGCGTTGGGTAGGCCAGCGTCATCGCCGATCCCGGCCCTCCCGCCGTCCCGGCCATGCCGCTCATCCCGCCCGCGCCGGCCGCGGCGACCGTCATGGCCAGGAACATGTAGAGCATCGAGCAGCTGTGCACGAGGTGCGGTGCGCAGTGCCCGCCGGCCAGGGCGCGCACGCCGTTCGTCCGGGCATCGCGTGCCACCCGGACCGCGAACCAGGCAGCGACCAGCCCGAAGATGACCTCCCACGGGACATCGGGGAGGGTGCGCAGGCTTGGCGCCAGCATGCCCGCCATGGCGATCGCCATCAGCAGGTGCGCCACGTCGGTGTCGATAACGACGGCGCCGCGCCGCCACGGGCGCGCCGCCCCCAGTCGCGCCGCGCTCACCACCGCGACCCCCAGCATGAGGGCGGCGACGGCGTCGAGCAGCCAGGCGGGGGTCATCCCGGCACCCCCGCTCCCCCGCCCAAGGTCAGTCCCGGCTCACCGGGCGCCGACGCGGACGGCGCTTGCTCCTGGAGAGCCGGCATCGCGGCGGGCCAGTAGGCGAGGGCGAGCAGGATAAGCGGCAGCCCGGAGTTAGGGTCCGTCGCCCCGGTGGCGAGGATCATCCCCAGCGCCTGCCCGATGACCCAGATCAGCGCCGCGACCACGATCGCGAAAGCGATGGCCGCCCTGGCGGCCCGCCGCGGCAGGAAGACGCCTGCCGCTATCGCCGCGAAGGCCACGGCGAGTATCACCGAGACGACCAGCCCGTGCCCGGCGACAAGCGAGGCCGCGCTCTTGTCCAGTCCGGCGAGCCAGCCGGGCTCGCCGACGGCCGCGTCCGCGAGGGCGGCACTCAGCGCCCCCGGTGCCCGGTTCGCCGGGGTCAGGGCGAAGTACGCCAGGCTCAGCCACAGCACGAGCCAAAGAGCACGGGCGGCGCGCTCCCCGACCGCCCGTGCGGCGACGAACGGCGGCGACGCGCCTTGCCTGCCGCCCGGCCACAGCAGGACGGCGAGCAGCGCATACAGGATCACCGCGCCCGGCGCGCCGCCGACCGGGCTCGCGGTGCCGCTCAGGATCCCGCCGAACCCTTCGCCAAGCCACCACACGGCGAGCGACCACGCCACGGAAGCCGCGAGCGCGGGCCGGACCGTCGGGCTGAGGGCGATGCCAAGCCGAGCAGCAGCTGGATCGTCGCGAAGATCGTGTTCAGCGGCACGAGGTGGTGCTGCAGGAGGCTCGCGTCCCAGGTGATCGGCCGGGCGATGACGGCCGGATTGCCCGCCGCGGACGAGGCCAGCAGCTGGGTGAATGCCTTGGTGTACATGAACGGCTGGAACTGGAGCACGCCGTCGAGCAGCCACATGGCGGCAAGTCCGAGCTGAAGCGCCCGTGGCAGGTCCAGCGTCGCCACGGCGGGCTGCGCCTCGCCGCCTTGCCTGCGCCGCAGCGCGGTACGGCCGACGATGACATCGCTCATCGACTCTCCCCCGGTGCTCGTCCCGCACGGCGAGTAACGCTGTCAACGATAGAAGGACACCTATTGCCAGCGCAAGAATTCAGAAGAAAAGTATGTAGATACCAACAATACCTAGAACTCGCAGCTAAACCAGCTGATCACTCGACTCGTCAGATGTGCGGATAAACCCCCAGAGGGTATCGGATAAACCCCGGCGGGGTATTCAGGAAACCGATCAGGGACATTAGCGAAATCACGGATCCCGCGGTGCGGAAATGCGCCGGCCCCCGGCCCGGCCCGCGATGTCGGGCCGGGCCGGGGGCCGGGCAGCGGTTCGACCTGGTCAGCAGTTGACGAGGTCGGGGCGCTGGTTGAGCAGCTGCGCGCGGGCCGACGTGAAGTCGGCGAGCGCCGCGGCCGCCCCGGGGCGGAAGACGGCGGCGCGGTGGCAGTTCTGGAATGCCAGCCGGACACCGAAGTGCCGCTCGACGGCCGCGCGCATCGCGTCGCTGGCCATGAGCCGCAGCAACTGGCCGCGCGCCGCCTCATCAGGCGGGGGTACCTCGTTGTCCGCGAAATCCGCATCGCCCGCGCCCAGTTCCGTGATCAGGCCACCGATCACACTCCAGGCGTAGGGCAGCGACGTCCGGACGCAGTCGAGGAACTCGGCGTCATCGACCTCACCGTGCCGTGCCTGCTCAAGCAGGTCCGCGGGGACCGTCAGCGACATGAGCCACTTCCCTTCTGTGCCTGCCTGCCGCCTGCCGGCAGGCAGAGTTTGACCTCTCCCGCCCATCCTTACATGAAAATGAAAATCATTTCAATCTTCTGGCCGCGCCCGGCTAGCGCGCCCGCCGGCAGCTCACAGGCGGATCGGGGCGTTCGTCTCGTGCAGGACGTAAAGGCCAATGAGGATGAATGCCACGGGCAGTATCCAGTGGCTGTACCTGCCGACGGCGGCGGTCACCCGGGCGTGGCGGGTGAGCAAGCCGCCCGCCAGGCACCAGAGCGCGACGCAGACAGCGAAAACCACGAGCGTAACGACGACCTGCGCCGGCTTACTCGCGGCGAAGAAAGGCGTGTAGGCGGCCAGGTCGTCCGCGCCGTTCACGATCGTAAGCGCGGCGACGCCAAGCAGGCCGCCGGCTGACGGGGACCGCGGCGGCTCGCCGCGGCGCACCGAGCGGATCGCGGCCGCGAGGCTGACGATGCCAACGCCGAGCGGAAGAAGGGCAAGCAGCCAGAGCCAGCGCTCTGGCACCAGGGCGAGGCCCCTGCCCGCCGCCACCGACAGCCCGACCAGGACCGCGAAGCCCGCGTACTGGCCGGCCCAGATCTCCCAGTGCCGTAGCCGCCCGCCCGCCCGGGAGGACGCGCTAAGCAGCGACAAGACCACTACGTCGTCGAAGTTGGTCCCCGCGAACAGCGCCACCGCCGTGACGATCTCGGCCGGCAGCGAACTCATCGGCGTCAGTCCGCGGCGCAATGGCCTGCCGGGTAAGTGGCTGCGATGCTGGCGGGCACGAGGAGCTCGAACGTGGACCCGGCGCCAACCGTGCTCCTGACCCGGACCGAGCCCTGGTGCGCTTCCGCGATGGCCTGCACGGTCGGCAGGCCAAGGCCGAAGCCCCCGGACTCCCTGCGACGGGACGGATGGCCGCGCGAGAACCGGTCGAAGATCCGTTCCAGGTCGTCGCCTGGTATCCCGCAGCCCGAGTCCGACACCGTGAACACGGCCTGCCCGTCCGCCAGCCGGACGCTCAGCTCAATCTGGTCATCAGGCGCGGTATGCGCGACGGCGTTCTCAAGCAGCGCGTCCAGTGCCGCGGCAAGGCGGTCGCGGTCGCCGGTGACCGATGCCTCGGTGACTTCACCGAGGCGCCACCGGCGCCGGGTATAACCCCAGCGCTCCAGCGCGTCCATCACCAGCTCGTCCAGCGCGAACGGCGCCAGTTCGAGGAATCCCGGGTCGCCCGCCGAGGCGAGCAGCAGCATGCGGCCGGCCTGCTTGCGCAGCCGGCCAAGCTCGGAGACCACCACGCGGGCATCATCGGCGACCTGATCGGTGGAAGCCTGCTCGATCAGCTCGGCGTGGCCGAGCGCCACCGTGATGGGCGTGCCAAGCTCGTGCGACGCGTCGAGCAGGAACAGCCGCTGCTGTTCAAGCAGGCGCAGGTTCTCCCTGGAGACGCGCTGCACCTCCTCGAGCGCCGCCAACCGCTCCTCAAGCGCGGCCAGCCGCCGCCGCCCGTGCCAGACCATCACCAGGAACATCACCGCGACCAGCGGGACGAGGACCAGGTAGTCCGCGTCCTGCTGGCCCTCGATGACCTGGGCCCCGATGATCCCGCCGGTGGCCAGGGTCACCACCGCCAGCGTCAGCAGGGCGGGCTGCAGCCGCCACAACCGGAACGCGTAGGCCAGCGTCAGGCTTACCCAGATGGCCAGGAACGGCACGGTCTGCCATTCCGGAAGCAGCCGCATCGCCGCCAGGTTCAGCGCGACGAACACCGCCCAGAGGATGTCCCAGCGCGCTATCCGCGCGAGCTGCAGGCCGTGACCCAGCCGTCTGCCTTGAACGCTCATGCTGTACCCCATCGCCTGTGCCACGTGGTATGACGTGGCGCAGTATGCAACCTAATACGTCACCGGGCATACCGAGCGCAATGCCCCCCCTGTTGGCGCGGGAACGCTGAATATCTTCAGCGGGCACTGCCGCCCGTCGCCAGGCGCATGAGGTCGCTCTCCGTGTCGATGTCGAGTTCCCTGCCCCCGGCGGAGCCGAACTCGTGCTGGTAGCTCTGCCACGACTCGCCGCGCACCTGGCGCGCGAAGCCGGACTCCATGAGCAGCACGAGTTCGAAGGCGGCCCGGTCGATGCGCTTGTTCAGCGCGCTCTGCTCTCCGCCACCGAGCTCACCACCACGGGCTCTCCAGTACTCGCACCCCAGTCCTCCGGTGCGGCGAAGAGCGACGTCGGCACCGGCAGCGTGCGCAGGTAGGCGAACAGCGAACGCATCTGGTCATCAACGACGAGCGCGTGCCGCGCCGTCCCCGCGGTCGCCGCGAGCACCACCGGCGTGCCGATCAGCAGGTCGTTGTCGAGCACGTGGAAGAACGACGTGAACAGCCCGCTCGGCCCCGCCTTGTAGACGGGAGCGGCGGCGATGAGGCCGTCGGCCACGGCGAGCGCGTCGACCGCCTGCTGCAGCTTCGGCGTCATGAGCTGGCTGGTCAGCGCGGTCGTGATGTCGGTGGCGAGCTCGCGCAGGTCGATCACGCGGGTGCGCACCGTGGCACCGCGCCGCTCCGCAAGCGCGGCGACTCGCTGCGCGGTCCTGTCGGCCAGCATCCTGGTCGAGGACGGGTCAGACGTCCCAGCGCTGACCACGACGAGGTTGAATGTCTCGCTCATTGGGTTCCTCTTATTCAAAATCCTTATTCCGAACGACTTGTGGTAAGAATCCTCTTCTTTTGCCTACCTGCAAGATTTCACCTGGCGGCGCGATCAAAAGAAGAGGATTCTTCCTGCGTCAGCTTCGCGCATAGCTCCTCCAGCTGGCGGAGCTCCGCCGGGGTGAGCCCGGTGAGCATCGCCTGCGCGACCGAGCGGCCGTGCAGCCGGCCGATGCGCCGCTGAACGGCCAGGCCTTCCTCGGTCAGTGCCAGGCGGACGCCACGGCCGTCCCTTGGGTCCGTCGCGCGGCTGACGAGACCCCGGTCCGCCAGCCGGTCGACCATCCGGGACAGGGCCGGCTGGCTGAGCAGTACGTGGCGGTTGAGCTCACTCAGGCGGATCGGGTTCGGGCACTTGGACAGCGTGTAGAGGACGTCGTACTCCTTCATGGAGAGGTCCCCCCAGACGTCCTGCGCGTTGAACTGCCTGATCAGCGAGCTGTGGGCGGTGAGGAGCGCCTCCCACGCGTCGTTGGCGGGGATGTCTGCGATCGGCCATTTTGACGTTCCTAGAACATCGACGGGTACTCGGCCTTAACGTCACCGGTCGTGTCCTGGTAGGGGGACGCGCCGGTCACGTTGTCGCCGCGGTTCGCGTTGGGGCGCGGCTGCCGCGCCGGCTGGTCGCCGTACTTGGCCTTGACCAGGAGCTCGTGGGTCGGGGCGGGGGCGGTCTCCGGGTCCTGCCTGGCCTCGATCTCCCTGCGCAGCACCGGGATGACCTCACCGCCAAGCAGCTCAAGCTGGTTGAGCACGGTCTGCAGCGGCAGGCCGGCGTGGTCCACCAGGAACAGCTGCCGCTGGTAGTCGCCGAAGTGCTCGCGGAAGGTCAGCGTCTTGTCGATGACCTCCTGCGGTGAACCCACGGTAAGCGGGGTCATCTCGGCGAAGTCCTCCATCGACGGGCCGTTGCCGTAGACCGGGGCGGCGTTGAAGTACGGGCGGAACTCCTTCTTGGCGTCCTGGGAGTTCTTGGCGAGGTAGGCCTGGCCGCCGAGTCCGACGATGGCCTGCTTCTCTGTGCCGTGGCCGTAGTGCGCGTAGCGCTGCCGGTAGAACCGGATCAGCCGCATGTAGTGCTCCTTCGGCCAGAAGATGTTGTTGGCGAAGAAGCCGTCACCGTAGTAGGCGGCCTGCTCGGCGATCTCCGGGGTGCGGATCGAGCCGTGCCAGACGAAGGGCGGCACGTCGTCAAGCGGGCGCGGGATCGAGGTGAAGCCCTGCAGCGGACCGCGGAACTTGCCGTTCCAGTCCACCACGTCCTCCCGCCACAGCCGGTGCAGCAGGTTGTAGTTCTCCAGCGCAAGCGGCAGGCTCTGCCGGATGTCCTGGCCGAACCACGGGTAAACCGGGGCGGTGTTGCCGCGGCCGAGCATCAGGTCCATCCGGCCCTTGGACAGGTGCTGTAGCATCGCGTACTCCTCGGCGATGCGCACCGGGTCGTTGGTCGTGATCAGCGTCGTGGACGTGGTGACGGTCAGCCGCTTGGTGGTCGCCGCGATGTAGGCGAGCAGGGTGCTCGGCGCGCTTGAGAAGAACGGCGGGTTGTGGTGCTCGCCGATCGCGAACACGTCCATGCCGACTTCCTCGGTCTTCTGCGCGATCTTGACGATCGCGTCGATCCGTTCGGCCTCGCTCGGCGTGTAGTCAGTCGTCGGGTCGCGGGTGATGTCGCTGACCGAGAAGATCCCGAACTGCA
>CAVOPN010000006.1:0-216946 GCA_963698105.1 Bryobacterales bacterium | reverse complement strand
AAGCCAGGTATGTCGTCTACTTCTCGATCGATCCCGAGTGGTGGGATAGTGTCGACATGGCCGAGGCTCTGCATCCTCAGACCTATCTCGCCTACGGCATAAATGGCGGCGATCTTCCGTAGCTAACGGCGGACCGCTTCGCCTTAGAGTTCCCCGCCAGCTCGGCTATAAGAACGTAAAATTCATCACTCGACTCACCGTCACTGACAGTCTCAAAGGTTTCGGCAAAGGTCTGGGCTCCGCCGCGCCCGAAGGCGGCTACGCCTGGTACGCAGGCATCTGATCATGAACATGAAATCGTGGCTGGCAGCCTTTTTGCCATAGTAACGTTTTGTCGTTGCAAATCCTGTCCACCATATGGCGCACGCACTTTGCGTGCCGTGTCGAGACTCGTCTCGACACGAACCACTAAAGGTATCGACACGAGTGTCGATGCGGCAAGCGAGAGAGCGCGCGCTCCACGCGTTTTCGTGGTTCATTTCTGGATTTGTACGATTTACTCCGCCGCGAGCTTCATCAACTGCTCCGCATGCTTCAAAGCTTCAGCCGTCACTCGTTCGCCGGATAGCATCCTGCCGATCTCCCGGGTGCGCTCGGCCGCGGATAGCTCTACCATCGTCGCGAGCGTCCGTCCGCGCTCTTCATGCTTCTCGACATAATAATGATGGTCGGCAAAGCCCGCGATTTGCGGCAAGTGAGTCACGCACAGGATCTGACTGGACGCCGATAATTTCTTGAGCCGCCGCCCCACTGCCTCCGCCGCGCTCCCTCCCACTCCAGCGTCCACTTCGTCGAACACCAGCGTGCGAGGCACTCCCTTTCCCGGACGCGACGCGCAGGTCTTCAGCGCCAATGCGACTCGCGACAGTTCGCCGCCCGACGCGATGCGGTCCAGTGCCTTAGGCTCTTCGCCGGCGTTCGCCGACATCAGGAATTCGATCGCATCCGCCCCATGCTCGGACCACGCCGCGGGCGACACCCGAATCTCAATCCTGGTCCGCTCCATCGCGAGCGACCCTAACTCCGCCTCCACCGCCTTGGACATTCGCTTCGCCGCCGCGGTCCTCACCGCAGTGAGTTTCTTAGCCGCCGATTCGTAAGCGGCGCCCAGACCCGCGACCTCTTTTCGCAGCGCCGTCTGCCGGTCGCTCGACGTTTCGACCGCACTCAACTCCCTGCGCACGTCCTCCAGGAACGCCAGAACCTCGTCCAGAGACGACCCGTATTTCCGCTTCAGTTTTTCGAGCGCCGCCATCCGCGATTCCACTTCGTCCAGCCGCGCCGGATCGGCCTCCAGTTTTCCCAGGTAGTGCCGCAGAGCGTCCGCCGCCTCCTCCACCGCGAACACGGCGGGTTTAAGCGCCGCCGCGATCGCTCCCACCCCTTCGTCGATCCGGGCCAGCTCATCCAGCCTCTTCAAAACCATTTGCAGCTGCGCCGTGGCGCTGGTCTCCGCATCGTACAGAGCCGCGTAAGCCGCGCTCGCCGACTCCTCGATCTTCACTACATTGCGCAGCACCCGTCGCTCATTCTCCAGTTCCGCATCCTCGTTCGCACGCGGCGCGACAGCTTCGATTTCATTCCTCTGAAAGCTCCACAGATCCGCCAGGCGAAGTTTTTCCTGCGCCGTCCGCTCCAACTGCTCCAACTCCGCCGCCGCCCTGCGCCAGCCTTCGTACAAACCCGCAATGGTCCCGTCCGCGCCGGCGAAGGAGTCCAGCATCTCCCTCTGGGCTTCTGATTTAAAAAGCTGCTGCTGATCGTGCTGCCCGTGGATATCTCCCAAATGCGGAGCCAGCTCCCGCAGCAGCGCACCGGTCACCGGACGGCTCGCGACGAACGCCCGCGACTTCCCGTTGGCCAGAATTTCGCGCTCGACCAGAATCTCGTTGTCTTCAATTTCGATACCCGCGCCGTCCAGCAGATCCTTCAAAGCCTTCGCCGGAGTCACTTCGAAAATCCCCGATACGCGAGCCCGGTCCGCCCCCGCGCGGATCGTCTCGGCGGACGCGCGCCCCCCGAAAAGTAGCCCCAAAGCGTCCACCACGATCGACTTGCCGCTGCCCGTTTCCCCCGTCAGCAGGTTCAAACCCCTGTGAAAACGGACGCGGACCCGCTCGATCACGGCGTAATTTTCGACGGCGAGCTCGGCGATCACCTGAAGGGCCTCGATCAGATTATAGCGAAGCGTGCAATAAAACATTTCTTTTCTCTTCTGTTTGATACGCGTTTCCTATTACAATGAAATTGGGTGCAAACGGGATTGAACGGCCTCTTTCTGGAAGTCAACTTCTGGGAGCTGGTGAAGACCGCCGGAACAGTGACCTGGGCAGTACTGGGTACCCTGGCGATTTTTTCACTTGCCTCCTGGACCATCATTTTTTCTAAATGGGGCGTCTTCCGCCGCGCCCGCAACGCGAATCTGCGATTCCTGCGCGCGTTTCGCAAGTCCACGCGCCTCGACGCCGTCGCCGCTGCCGCGGAGCAGTTTCGCGCCGCGCCCCTGGTCGTCGTCTTCGATTTCGGCTATAGCGAAGTCTGCCGCCAGATGGGCGCTCGCGGCATGATCAACAATAAGCCCGCCCTCGAGCGTACCCTCCAGATCGGAATCAGCGAGGAAGTCAGCCGCCTGGAACAGAGCATGAACTGGCTCGCCACCATCGCCACAGTTTCGCCTTTTATCGGCCTGTTCGGCACCGTGCTTGGAATTATCGACGCCTTTCAACAACTCGCCGTCGAAGGCTCCACCAGCATGCGCACCGTCGCCCCCGGCATCGCCGCCGCGCTGATCACCACCGGCGTAGGCCTGTTCGCGGCCATTCCCGCCGCGATTTTTTACAACTACTTCGGCAACGCTGTGAAGGAGATGGGCGCCCGCATGGAAGATTTTTCGCTCGAATTTCTCAACATGACGGAAAGGAATTTCGAGGAGCCGAAATAAAATAGTTATATGGCCTTCTCCTCCTCAGGCGGATCGAACGGCGGATTGCGGGGCCGCCGCCGCTTCGGCGGCTCCTACGGAGCGCTCTCGGAAATCAACGTCGTTCCCCTCGTCGACGTCGTCCTCGTGCTGCTGATCATCTTCATGCTCACCGCGCACGTCATGGATTACGGCCTCGAAATCGAAGTCCCCAAAACCAAGATCACCAAGGAAAATAACGACGTTCTTCCGGTCCTGACCCTCGATCGCAGCCAGCGCCTCCAATTAAACGGAGCCACCGTCAACATTAACGATCTTCCCGCGCAACTCGCGCGCCGGTTCAAGGGTCAAAAGAGTGTGTACGTAGTAGCCGACGCATCCACCCGCTGGGACATCATGGCGCAGGTGCTGGTGCAGCTCAACGCCGCGCAGATCACGCCCCGCATGGTCACCAAGCCGATCGAATCGGGGGGCCGATGACCCCGCATGAGCTGATTCAGCCCGATCCCAAAGGGCGCTCGTTCGCCTTCGCCCTGGCCCTCCACGGTTCCCTGGTCGCCGCGTTTCTGCTGAGCACCTGGCTGCACTCCAACAGTGAAAAGTTCGGCGATCCCAACGCCGGTGGCGCCTCGATCGGCGTCGAAACCGTCGACAAAATTCCTCTGCCTCATTCCGGGCGCCCCAATCCTCTGGCCGCCAATACCGAAAGCGAAGCCCCGCAGGCGCCCGCCAAACCCCTCGACAGAGCGCAGAAAGAAATAGTTCCTCCTGATGCCGTCAAAATCAATTTACATGAAAAAGATAAGAAGCCGAAGGCCAAGGAAGAAAGCGTCAAGCGCCGGTTTCGTCCCTTCGATCAACTGGAAAGCAACCAGCTGACCAGCAAAACCCCCCAAGCTGTGTCCAGCCCCCTGTTCAGTCAGATGGCCGGATCGGGACGCGTCGGATTAGGGGCGAACACCACGCTCGGAACCCAATTCGGGGCCTACGCCGCCCAAATCCAGGACCTGATCGCCCGCAACTGGCGCACCGGCGACGTGACCGTGCAGACCGCCCCGCCGGTCATCGCCTCCTTCGACCTGATGAAAGACGGAAGCATTCGCAATCTGAAAATCGTGCAGGGCAGCGGTGTGACCTCGCTCGATTTTTCCGTGCGCCGTGCGATTGAAGGCGTGACGCTGCCGCCGCTTCCCCCGGCTTTCCGCATAGCACCGCGCAATGTGAGTTTACATTCGAGCTGAGAAAATGAAAATCAAACTAATCTTTGCGTCGTTGGCTGCCTTGGCCGCCGGAGCCATTTTCCTCGCCGGACAAGACCGCATCGGCGGCAACATCTATAAAGAAGGCGGCAAACCCAGGATTGCCGTCATCGACTTTCGCGGCGGAGGCGAGGCCCAGAAACTCATGACCACCTTCAACACCACTCTGTGGGATGAGTTGAACAGCTCCGGCGCGTTCGAAATGGTCGGCAAGAGTTTCTATCCCCTCGACGTTCCCCAGCAGCCGGCGGATTTCCGGCCGCCCACGACAGCCGCGCCCTTCCGCCGCGGTGAAGCACCCCGCACCGTCAAGAACGGTCCCTGGCTGACCGATTGGTCGAATCCACCCACCAACGCCGGCTATCTGGTGTTCGGATACACCGCCGTCCAGGACGGCCGCCTGCTCCTGCGCGGATACCTCTTCAAAGTCACCCAGCCCGACGTCGCCAGCGCGCAACTGATCGGCAAGCTCTACTTCGGCTCCCTCGACGACCAAGGCGCCAAGAAAGTCGCCCGCGATTTCGCCGCCGACATCCTCCAGCAGTTCGGCCTGAAGAGCCTCGCCGGCTCCAAAATCTACTTTGTTTCCGACCGCACCGGCAACAAGGAAATCTGGTCCATGGATTACGACGGCTCCAATCAGAAGCAGATGACCAATTACAAAAGCACCTCCAAGCAGCCCGCCGTTTCGCAAGACGGAAAGATGTTCGCCTTCCAGACGCTCGTCAAAACCGGCTGGCAGATCATGGTGCACTCCGCCGAAACCGGCCGCAAACTGCCGTTTTACAACTTCGTCACCTCCACCATCGAGACCCCCGAATTCACGCCCGACGAAAAACATATGCTGTTCGCCGGCACCGTCGATGGATGGCTGCAAATCTGCATGACCGATATCAACGGCGCGAATCTGGTGCGCCTGTCGCACGTCCACGCCGCCGAGGTATCGCCCAAAGTAAATCCGAAGACCGGACGCGACGTGCTCTTCATCTCCGGCCGCAGCGGCATCGAACAGATGTGGCGCATGAACATCGATGGGTCCGACGTCGAAGAGGTCACCAACGGCCAAGGCTATGTCGCCAATCCGGCTTGGAATCCGAACGGCCAATTAATCGCCTTCGCCTGGACCAAAGGTCCTGAGCCCGGCTCCTATAACATCTTCGTCATGGATATAGCCGATAAGAAGCCCATCCAACTGACCTCTAATAACGGCAAAAATGAGAATCCCTGGTGGGCACCCGATGGAGCGCATCTCGTCTACCAGTCCACCCACGGACGCTCCACCCAGATCTACACCATGCTCGCGGATGGCAGGAATCCGCAGCAATTAACCACCGCGGGCAATAACACCCAGCCGGTTTGGGCGAACGCGATAAACTAAAACTTGATGAGCAGGGAAAGGATGACAATGCGTAACCTCTCGAGAACACTCGTAACTGCGGTGTTCGCGGCGGCTTTAATAATCTCGGCCGCGGGATGTAAGAAGAAGACTCCGATTCCAACCACGCCTCCTCCACCGGCGCCCTCCAACCAGCCGGCCGATACGACTGCTCCCGCGTCTCTCGCGGTGCGCATCAACAGCTTCTCGGGCGAGCCCCGTTCCATCGAGAAAGGACAGGCCGCCACCCTGCGCTGGTCCGTCGGCAATTCCACCGATATTTCCATTGACCAGGGCCTCGGCGCGGTATCCGCCAACGGTAGCCGCCAAGTGTTCCCCAGCCAAACGACCACCTACACTTTGACCGCCAGGGGCGGCGGCAACCAGGACACTCGCTCCGTCACCATCGAAGTATCCAGCAGTGTTCCGCCCCCGCCTACCCGCACCGAAGGCGCGAGACTCACCGGCAGTGAGACCCTGGCCCGCGACGCGCAGGACGTATACTTCGACTACGATAAGAACGATATCCGCGCCGACAGCCGCGACACTTTAACTAAGGACGCCGACGTGATCAAGCGCATTCTCGAAGCCGATCCGAGCTTTACCATCGTCGTCGAAGGCCACTGCGATGAACGCGGCTCCGAAGAATATAATCTCGCTCTGGGCGATCGCCGCGCACTCGCGGTGAAAGAATATCTGGTGCAGTTGGGCGTTCCCGAAGGCCGTCTGAGAACCATCAGCTTCGGCAAGGAGCGTCCCGTCTGCACCGATGAAAATGAGGCTTGCTATCAACGCAACCGGCGCGGCCACTTGGCGCCCGCGCAGTAAACAAAACAGGAGGGGGTTCATGAAAGCTTCACGATTACTTCTACTGTCGATGGTTCTTTTGCCCGCGATGCTGCCGGCTCAAAAGAAGGAGGACATCCTTTCCATCCAGCGCGACGTTGCCGACCTGGCCGACCGGGTGAAGCAGCTCCAAAAATCGCTGGAGGACAAAACGACGGCGCTGACGGCTCTGCTCCAGCAATCGATCGACGCTTCGAACAAGACGGCGGCAGCCATGGATGCCATGCAGCGCAATATGGATCAGAAGCTCGCCGAACAGCAGACCAAGCTGGTCGCGCCGGTCGCGACTCTCGGTACCAAGGTCGATGAAATGTCCGGCGACCTGCGCTCCGTGCGCGAAAATGTGGCCGAGCTGGTCCGCCACATGAACGATATGGACTCCAAGGTCGGCGATATTTCCCAAGCCATCCGCGCCATAACCAATCCCCCTGCGCCTCCGCCTCCAGCCACCGGCGCGCCGGGAACCGTTCCCCAGGCAACCGCCGTCGAAGGTCCCCCCGCCGGCTTCTCCGCGGAGCTCGCGTATCAGAATGCGTAT
Organism: Bryobacterales bacterium; assembly: GCA_963698105.1. Taxonomy (GTDB): domain Bacteria; phylum Acidobacteriota; class Terriglobia; order Bryobacterales; family Bryobacteraceae; genus Palsa-187. The sequence goes on along the minus strand of CAVOPN010000006.1, from coordinate 210,008 downwards.
CGCGATTACCAGGGCAAGAAGGACGACTTGGCCATGGATGAATTCGCGCAGTACGTGAAGTATGCCCCCAAGAGCGAAAACGCGCCCAACGCACAGTTTTACATCGGCCAGATTTACTATCGCAACCACCAGTTTCCGGACGCTGTCAAAGCCTTCGATGCCGTGCTCGAGCAATTTCCCAAGAATCCCAAAACCGCCGAAGCTCAATATATGAAGGCGTGCGCCCTGATGGACGACAAACAGAAAACCGCCGCTGCCAAGGAGTTCAGAAACTTCATCGAGAACTATCCCGACAGCCCGCGTGTAAAAGACGCTCACGAACATCTGCGCCAACTGGGCATGGACAGTTCGCGACACAAGGAGTAACCATGTCGGCCCCGGCCGAACCCCTCCTCTCCTACGAAGACATCGCCGGGATGATCGAACATCCCGTGCTTCAGCCGGCGCTGTCTGAAGAAGAAGTGCATACCGGCTGCGAGATCGCCCGCCAGTATCGCGTCGCCGCCGTGACCGTGCGCCCCTCCGATGCCGATCTCGCCGTGTCTTGGATGCGCGGCAGCGGCGTCGCCGTCGGCAGCGTCGTCAGCTATCCCCACGGCTCCGCCACCACCTCCGTGAAGCTCTACGCCACCCGCGATCTGGTCCGCCGCGGCATCACCGAAATCGATACCGTCATCAATCTCGGAAAAATGATCTCCCGCCAGTTCCAATATGTCGAAATGGAGCTCCAGCAAATGGCCGAAGCCTGTCACGAAGGCGGAGCGATTCTCAAAGTCGCCTTCGAAAACGGCTACCTCACCGAAGACCTCAAAACCATCGCCTGCAAAATCGTGAAGCGCGCCGGAGCCGACTACGCCCGCACTTCGACTCCCTTCGGCCCCGCGCCCTGCTCGCTTCCGGACGTCCTGTTGATGAAGCGCCTGCTCGGCGGCCAGGTAAAAATCAAGGCCAGCGGCGGCATCCGCACCATCACCGATATGCTGGCGCTCCGCGAGGCCGGCTGCACCCGCGCCGGCACCATCGCGACCGTCGGAATCCTGGAGGATTGGAAAGCCAAACTCGCGCTACAGAAGTCCCGGACGCAGGCTACGTAATCTGCTATCGTTTCCGTTATGCAGAAGACTCTGATCGTCCGTCTGACCGCCGCGATTCTCTGTCTCGCCGGGGTCTGGGCCGCCTACACGCAAACCCCGCCAGCCGGGAAACTGGCTCTCGAAAAAGTGAAGGACGACCTCTACGTCATCTCCAATGACGGAGGCAACGTCGCCGCCTACATCACCGACGAAGGCGTCATCGTCGTCGACGATAAGTTCGATGCCGACGTCGCCGAGATCCTAGCGAAAATCAAGAGCGTCACCGATAAGCCCGTCAAGTACGTGCTCAACACCCATCAGCACGGCGATCACACCGGAGGGAATCAGAAGCTGCTGCCCATCGCCGAGATCATCATTCACGAAAACGCCCGCGCCAACATGGTCTCCGGCAAAATGCCCGGCGTCCCGCGCGTGACCTATAGCGATCAGACCGGCGTCTATCTCGGCGGCAAGGAAGTCCTCGCCAAACACTTCGGCCGCGGCCACACCAACGGCGACGCCGCCATTTATTTCCCCGCGCTCAGAACCGTCCACACCGGCGACCTGTTCGTCACCGGAGCCCCTTTCATCGATTACTCCGCCCACGCCAGCGCCCGGGAATGGGCCGGCACCATCGACGGAATCTTGAAGTGGGATTTCGACACCGTAATCCCCGGCCACGGACCCGTCCAGAAGCGCGCCGACCTGATCAAATTCCGAGACGGAATGACCAAACTATGCGACCGCGTCGGCGCCGCGGTTCGAGAAGGCAAAAGCAAAGACGAAGTCTCAAAACTCCTGGTAGCCGAATTCAACTGGACCCCGGCCGGCACCGCCCGTTCTCTAGACGGCCTGATCGCCGAGTTCAGGTAGCACAGGCTTTAGCCTGTGAAAAGCATCAAGCAGTAGCCGCAGTCCCCGCCAACCCCAACTCCGCAGCCCGCGCCTGCATAGCCAGAATGCAAAACTCGATGTGCGCATCCAGATCGACACCCATCTCCGCCGCCCCATTCACGATGTCGTCGCGATTCACAGCCCGCGCAAACGCCTTATCTTTTAACTTTTTCCGCACCGATTTCGTCTCGACCTCCTGAATGCTGCGCCCCGGCTTCACATAAGCGCAGGCAGTCAGAAATCCCGCCAGCTCATCGCAGGCGAACAGAGTCTTCTCAAGCGCCGATACCCGCGGAACCCCGGTAAAATCCGCATGAGAAAGAATGGCCCGCCGAATCTCCTCACTCACCCCGCGCTCGATCAGAATCGCCTCGCCCTTAGTCGGATGATCCGGCAAATTCGGATGAATCTCCCAATCGAAATCATGCAACAGCCCCGTGACCGCCCACTTCTCCTCATCCTCGCCAAACTTCCGGGCATAAGCCGCCACGCAAGTCTCCACCGCCAGCATATGCTTGCGTAAACTTTCCGATTTCACAAATTCACACACAATTTCCCAGGCCTGTTGGCGGTTCATAAACACATGTTAAACTGAATCTGTACTTAAGCGTGGGCCTGTGGCGCAGTTGGGAGCGCGCTTCCATGGCATGGAAGAGGTCGACGGTTCGAACCCGTCCAGGTCCACCAGAAACCTCGTTGTGGGAAATCCGGGATGGTGGCTGCAAATTTTTCACAGGCCGGCATCGGCTCCCCGCCATCCATTCCGTCCATATGCCTCATTAAGCGAAAGTTGCACTGTGGCAATATTCCTGCACAGACAACTATTGTAAGGAGGTCTAGTAGCAATGATTCGTAACTTTGACATAAAGCGAACAAAACCGCTGGTGCTTGTATGCGCCGCGGCTCTCCTTGCCGCATTCTCGATTCCTGCTTCCGCGCAGGATCAGGACCGTGGCAGAATGACCCGGGTCGAGCCAGGCACGCAGATCAGCGTCCGCACTCTGGAACGGATCGACGTGAATCAATTTAACAACCAGGTTTACCAAGGACGGGTGGAATCCGACGTCTACGGCGAAAACGGCAGGCTGGCGATCCCTCGTGGCGCTCCCGTACAACTGATGGTGAGGGTGGCGCGGGACAACGATCTGGTACTCGATCTGGAATCCGTAACAGTTCATGGAGATCGATTCGCGGTCGATACGCAGCCGGATCGGATTCAATCCGAGCGTATGCACGGTATCGTGGGCGCGATAGCCGGCGCGGTTGGCGTGCAGGTCCGCGGACCGGCTGTAGACGTCCCTCGCGATGCCGTGCTGACCTTCCGGCTGAATCAGCCGCTGGTTATGCGTGCGGAGTATCGTGACCACCCCTATAGCGATTACGACCATCCGTTCCGCGGTTGGCATCAACAATAAGGAGAGCCCAGAGGGCGGTAACGGGTGCGTAGCCCAAGGTCCTCCAGCCGCCCTCCTGATTCCGCGAAAAAATGGGGACTGCCTACTCTGTCCCCAGGCGCCCACACTCGCGCAACGCGTCACGTAAATGGTGCGCCGCCGTGGACAGACCGGGCTGTCCCCACTTTCGCCCCAGCCACTCATCCCTATTCCGACCTTGCCTTTAATCCGCAACGCATCCCTCGCCACCGGAGTCTCCATCTTATGAACAAATTCCTGGCCCTGTGGACCGTCATCGCCTATTCCCAATCCCCCGATCAACCCCGCCGCCCTCCCCACTGCATCGTCCCCCTCCTCGACACCGCCAGCCGCTGCGTCCCCCTCGATCTCCCATGGACCGGCTACGGCCACGACCCCCAGCACACCGCGCTATCCGCCCACTCCGCCCAGGCCCTCCACTCCATCCACTGGCAGACCGCGGTCGACCTCAATCCTCCCGGCGGAGGCCAGGGCGATCTGCTCATCCACTACGGCTCCCCCATCGTCACCGCCGCCAACACCATCATCGTTCCCGTCAAAACCGGCTCCACCGGCGGCTTTCAACTGGAGGCCTTCAATGGCTCGACGGGCGCCCCTCTCTACACTCTATCGAGCGATTACACCCTGCCCGCCCATGACTGGATCCCGCCTTATTCGCCCGCCCTCTCCCTCGGCTCGCGCATCTACTATGCCGGAGCCGGCGGCACCATCTACTATCGCGACCAGCCCGATTCCTCCACCGGACCCTCCGGCCACATCGCCTTCTACGGCCTGGATCTTTACAACAATAATCAGGCCGCCTTCAACAGCACCGTCCAGATCTCGACGCCTCTCACCGCCGATCGCGCCGGCAACGTGTTTTTCGGCTTCACCGTCACCGGATCGAACCCCGCCGGTCTCGTCAGCGGCATCGCCCGCGTCACCTTCCACGGCCAGGGGACCTGGGCCAGCGCCGCGTCGCTCACCGGCGACAGCTCCGCCAATCAGATCGCGCTCAATTGCGCGCCCGCGCTCAGCAACGATCAGCGCGCCGTCTACATCGCCACGTCGAACGGCGCTACCTTCGGCGCCGGATACCTCGCGTCCTTCAACGCGGACACCCTCGCGCCCATCGCCCACGTCGAGCTCAAGGACCCCCGCGGAGCCATGGGCACCCTTTCGGCCGACAGCACCGCCGCCCCTCTCATCGGTCCCGATGGCGACGTCTATTATGGAATCCTCGAATCTCCCTGCTGCACTTCCCACAACGCCCGCGGCTGGATGCTGCACTTCGATTCCACACTCGCGCAATCCAAAATCCCCGGCTCCTTCGGCTGGGACGATACCGCATCGGTCGTGCCTTCCACCGCCGTCTCTTCCTATAAAGGCGCGTCGTCTTACCTGATCCTCACCAAGTACAACAACTATGCCGACACAGGGACCGGCAACGGCATCAACCAGGTCGCGATCCTCGACCCCCTGGCCCCCATGCAGGATAAATACTCCACCCCGCCCGTCACCGTCATGAACGAGGTGCTCACCGTGAACGGAGTCACCCCCAATCCCTCCTCCGGCTTTCCCAACGCCGTGCGCGAGTGGTGCGTCAACACCGTCGCCGTGGATCCCTTCACCAAATCCGCCGTCGTCAATAGCGAAGACGGCGTGACCTATCGCTGGGATTTCACGACCAACACTCTCTCCCAAAGCCTCCGCCTCACCCCCGGCCGCGGCGAAGCCTACACGCCCACCGTCATCGGACCCGACGGCACCGTCTACGCCATCAACGACGCCATCCTGTTCGCCATCGGCAACTAAATGTTCCCATCGCAACCCCGCCACTCTCGCGCCCCCTCTTCCCATAGCAACCCCGCCACTCTCTACCGAGCCGCGACCGCAGGAAGCGTACGTTACCCCACGGTGACGTCCGCACAATGGACAAATAAATGCGCTTCTTAACCCTCCTAGCATCCGCCGCCCTCGCCTTCGCTGCCGATCCCGCCGCCGCCCTCCAATCCACCCAACTCCCCTTCGACCCCTCCTCCGGCTACCTGCCCGCCCTCCTCCAAGCCCTCAAAATCCCCATCGAATCGCAGCTAGCCGTGTTCTCGAAAACCAGCATCCAGTCCCTGCGCATCGAACCCTCCAACCCGCGCCTGCTCTACTTCAACGACTCCGTAATCGTCGGATCCGTCCGCGGAGGCTTCCTCGAACTCGCCTCCCAGGACCCTGAAAAAGGCCTCCAGTTCTACACCCTCCAGCAGCGCCCCGATTCGCCTCTGATCCATCGCCAGGATTGCGTGAACTGCCATAAATCCGGAACCACCCTCCTCCGCAGCGTCATCCCCTCTCCCGACGGAATCCCTTCGCGCGAATCCGATCAACCCTTTGGAGGCTGGTTCGTCACCGGCGCCTCGCTCCCCTCCGTCCACGCCGGCAACACCGTCTTCGCCAACTCCGAAAAACGCGCCCTCACCCCGCCCGTCCAAAGCGACATCGTAGCCCTGATGGTCTTCGCCCAGCAGCTCCGCATCATGAACCTGCTCGCCCACCCCGATAACATCGACGAACTCGTCGATGCCTTCCTCAACGAAACCCCGTTGCCCTCGCCAATCAAAGGCACCTCCGGCTTCACCGAAAAATTCGAAGCCCTAGGCCCCTTCGATCGCTGCGGCCGCTCCCTCCGCCAATTCGATCTGCACACCCGCCTGATGCGCTACCCGTGCAGCTATATGATTTACACCCCCGCCTTCGACGCCCTGCCGGCCTCAACCAAGTCCGCGATTTACCGCCGCTTGCAAGCTCGCCCCGACGGCCACGCCGTCCTAGAAATCCTGCGCGATACCAAGCCCGATCTTTCCTGGTAGCATCGCAAGAGTGAAGCTCTCCGATATTGATCCCGGCCCGTACGCCCCCAAATCCGTTCGCATGATCGTCGAAATCGCGAAGGGCGGCAGCAACAAATGTGAATACGATATCGAGCTCGGCGTCTTCCGCCTCGATCGCGCCCTCTATTCGCCGATGCACTACCCCGGCGATTATGGTTTCGTCCCCGGCACCATCGCCGACGACGGCGATCCCATCGACATTTTAGTCCTGATGACACACCCAAGTTTTACCGGCTGCATGATCGAAGTGCGCCCCGTAGGCATCCTCGATATGGTCGATAACTCTGAGGCCGATTACAAAGTGCTGGCCGTCCCCATGCGCAATCCGCGCTACGACGAAATCCACAACATCGGCGACGTCCGCGGCCACCAGCTCCGGGAAATTGAACATTTTTTCCAGATCTACAAAGAGCTGGAAGGGAAAAACGTAAAACTACAAGGCTGGCGCGACGCCCAAGCCGCCCACGAATCCATCATGAAAGCCCGCAACCGTTATATAGCCAAGCAAAAATTGTAATTCCGCCACTCTACCCCATCCCCAAAAAACTGCGAAAAATGGGGACTGCCTACTCTGTCCCAAGGCGCCCGCAGTCGGCAACGCGTCACATATCTGCTGCGCCGCAGTGGACAGAGCGGGCTGTCCCCACTTTTCGCCCGGCCACTCAACCCCATGCCCGATGTTTTTGAAAGTGTCGACGTTCCGCCGCTCTTTTTCCCCAATCCCCCCCACCACATCCCGATCACAACGGACTCTCCGCGACCCACCCAACGCGTACCCTGTCACCGGAGAGCACTCATGACATCCAACCTGAAATCCGAAACCGCTCGCATCAACGGAGCCAAATCCAAAGGCCCCATCACCCCCGATGGAAAAGCGAGATCTTCCACCAACGCCCGCCGCCACGGCCTGGCGTCAGCCCCCATCCTCCTCCCTGGAGAATCGAAAGAAGACTTCCAACAACTACTAGCCGACTACATGGACCAGTTCCACCCCAGAACCCCGGTCGAAACCGACTTGGTAGAAACAATGGCGATCTCCCGCTGGCGCCTCCGCCGCCTCCTCACCTTCGAAGCCAGCCTGTTCGACGAAGAAATGCAGGAGCGCGACAAATCCGCCGCCTGGGTCTTCCAAAAATTCGCCGACCACAGCAGCACCCTGACCGTCCTGCTCCGCTACGAAGGCCACCTAAACCGCTCATTCGATAAAGCTTTAAAACAACTCCTCATACTCCGCTCAAAATTACCAAACGAACCCAGGGAGCCGCGACCACAGGAAGCGATCGCTCCCAAGCCTACCCCGCTCCCACCAGCTCCCTCGCCCCTATCTGCTTCAAACACCGGTCCACCCACTGCTTGGTCAACTTCTCCTGCACCCCGTTTTGCGATAAACGAGTCCGCAGATTCGACCAATCCACCAAATCGAGCGCCTGATCCTGATTGAAACACGAGAACACCACCGTCTCCTCACCCGTGACAGGATCTTTGTGCTGTTGCAGGCACTGCGCGCAAATTTCCTTCATCATGCACTGCATAGGAGAGTTAATACTCCCGATCGCCTTGTGATCGGGCTTCAGATAAGGAGCCAGCACCGTGTGCCGAGCCCGAGCCACCGCGCCCATCATCGCATCCGACCCGATCACCACCAGCCTGTCCACCGAGTGCAGCGAAATCTCCAGCTTGTCGGTCGCCACCGGATCGTCCATATCGCCGCGCCCATAAGCCAGAATCGCCTCGACGATATTGCCCACAAACGCCTTGTCCTGCACCCTCCCCGGCGTGAATCCCGGAGCCTCATCGCAGCACCAGATCACGATGTCCGCGGCCTTCTCGATCTCTTCGACCTTGTATCGATCGATGATCTTCTTGTACCCCGCGAAGTAAACCGTCCGCGACCCATTCGCGCGCAGCTCCTGCCCGATCGAGAACAGCACGGCGTTCCCAAGCCCTCCTCCAATCAGCAACACCGTCTCCTGCGCCGGAGTCTCCGTCGGCGTACCAGTCGGACCCATCAAAATCACCGGCTCGCCCGGCTTGAGCAGCGCGCACAAATCCGAAGACCCGCCCATCTCGAGCACAATCGTCGACAGCAGCCCCTGTTCGCGATCGACCTTTGCGCCAGTAAGCGCGAGCCCTTCCATAGCGAGCGTCGTTCCGCCCGCTCTGGGCGCCAGCGTCTCGAAATTTTGCAGCCTATAAAACTGCCCCGGATGAAACGCCCGAGCCGCCATCGGAGCCTTCACCACCACCTCGACAATCGTCGGCGTCAGCCGTTCGACTTTGTGAACCACCGCGCGCAGCTCCTGGTTCAAATGCCCCAACAAACTCGAAGGGAGCAGCCCAGTGGGAGCCTTCCGCGCGAGCAGCCGCGACACCACCGGATACCCCTGCTTCGCGCTCGCCATCGCCTTCACCACGTTGCCTGCGAACGAAGGATGCAGGTCTCCGAAGAACGAAATCCCGCGCCCGTCCGGACGAATCGACATCAACACGCGCGCGTCCTTCGGCTTCGCGATCCTCTCCGGCTTCACCGGCAAGCCCAAATCGTCAACGGCCCGGAACCATTTGCCGTCCAGAAACACGTTATCCGGATCTTCGCGCCCCAACACCGTATTCGGCTGCGTTCCTGCCGCGACCAATATCGACCGTGCGGGCAATCGCACCACATCGCCCGCCGCGTAGCGCACCATCAGCGCCGCCGCGTGCCCGTACTGATCGACCTCGACTTCTTCGGGCGTCAACGACTCCGCGAATCGAATCCCTTCTTCAAGCGCGAGCGCGACCTCTTCGTGATTCAGCGTGTAACTGGGCGAATCGATCATCCGCCTGCGATACGCAATCGTGACTCCGCCCCAGCGATTGAGAACATCCACCAATTTAGGCTCGCGGCCTTCAATCGCAGCGGCCGTGCGTTCTTTTCTGATAGCCCGCGCGTGGTCGATAAACTCCGCCGCCGTCTCCGTCTCTTCCGCCGTCCAGCGCGCGCGAACTTCCACCTCGCCGATGTCTGCCACCAGAGCCTCATATCGCGAAAGGAACTTCTCCACCTGGACCACGTAATAGGCCAGCGACTCCGTAGCCGTGTCGATTGCCGTCAACCCTCCGCCGATCACCACGATCGGCATGCGCACCTGCAGATTCGCGACCGAGCTCTCCTTCGCCGCCCCCGTCAACTGCAAAGCCATCAGAAAATCGGAAGCCTGCCGCACACCGCGCGCGAGTCCGTTCTTCATCGGGATCACCGTCGGCCTGCCCGCGCCCGCGCACAAAGCCACGTGATCGAACCCCAGCTCAAACGCGCTCTCGACCGTCATCGTGCCCCCGAAGCGCACGCCCCCGAACATCCCGAACTGCTCCCGCCTCTCCAGCAGCAGCCGGATAATCTTCAAAAAGTTCTTATTCCATCGGACCGTGATCCCATACTCCGCCACGCCTCCGAACCCCGCCATCACCCGGTCGTCCAGCGATTCGTAAAGCTCGTTCACATCGCGAATGGGACGGAACGGCACCCGGTCTCCGTAAGGAGTGACACCCGAAATATCGGAAGGCAGCGGCTCGATCTTCAACCCGTCGACACCGGCCACCATGTGCCCGTCGTTCATCAGATGATGCGACAGAGTGAAGCCCGCCGGTCCCAACCCGACGACCAGAACCTTATATCCCGACTCTTCCTTCGGCACCGGCCGCGCGAAGTTCAGAGGATTCCAGCGCGTCAGCAAACTATAGATCTCAAATCCCCAAGGCAGCTCCAAAACATCTTTGAGCGCCCGTGTTTCCACCTGCGGAATGTCCACCGGATCCTGCTTCTGGAAAATGCAGGACTTCATACAGTCGTTGCAAATGCGATGCCCCGTGCCCGCGCACATCGGATTATCGACCGCCGTAATCGCCAGCGCGCCAATCGAAAATCCGCGCTGCTTCACCAGGTTCATCTCCGAAATCTTCTCGTCCAGAGGACAACCCGCGAGCGTGACTCCGAAGAAACTCTTCTTGAACTCGCCGGTCTTTTCCTTGAGCCCGGTCGAGCACGAATCTTTATGCTGGTGATGACACTTGATGCAATAGTTCGCCTGATCGAGCGCGGCTTCGAGAGTCATTCCCGGATCGGTAAGCTTGAATCCTTCGCGATGCCTCCACTCATGCTGCGGCAAGGCCAGCCGCGCGACGCCCCCGTCGAGCAGTGTCTCGACAGGAATCAGGTGGGTCATATCCAGCTTATGAGGCACTTTAAACAAGACAGTGCCTTCATGTTTTTGACGACCCGCGGGCGACAGCGCCGCCCACGCTCCATACTGCGCCGCGGCCGCGAGCTCCGTCGCGTGATTGGCTTCATCCTCCAGCCAGCGCGAAACATGTTCGACAAAGCTCGACTCCGTCAGAGGCTCATTGAACCAAGCCTCCAGCTCCCGCTCGACGGCCTGTCCATTGATAGCGGCGGCCTTCTCCGCGGTCATGCCGCTGATCGCTTTCTTCTGAATGAACTTCCGCTTCAGCGCATAAATCGGAGCCAGGCGGTCGTGCCGCGCCTGCAATGCTCTGACCTCAGCGGGAATCCCAAACAACTCCCCGATAAAATCCTCGACATGCGGCGCCAGATCCACCAGCAACTCGGACTCTTCGGCTTGCGAGTTTCGCGCGTCCACCAGCCGTTGAAACAGCGATTGATCGACAGCTTTCAAATGCTCGCAAAACGCCCGGTCAACGCGAACGACTCCCTCGCGCCGATACAAATCGTCAAACGAAAGTCCAAATTTAAGAGTGAGTGATTCAGAATTTAGCATGGGCAAACAGGACTGCTGAGAGCGATGTCTCTATTCTATCAACGCAATAGACTGGACGGATCGACGCCGAGCGCCTTCAGGGCCGGCACCGCGCACGCGAACAGGCTCGCCGCCATGATGAAGGCGCCTGCGTACACCGTCGATCCAGCGGCAATCCCCGGCAGCAGATGGGAGCAGCATTGCGCGGCGATCAGGCCCACGGCCGTTCCGATCGCTGCGACTTGCATCCCTTGCCTGACGATCATCCGGAACACCGTGCCAGGCGTCGCGCCCAGGGCCACTCGAATGCCGATCTCGCGCCTGCGCCGTTCGACCGAGCTCGCAACCACTCCGTACAATCCGGCGAGAGCCAGCAGCAAGCCGGCCGTGCCCGCGAGCTCCGCGATGCGCAGCGCGGCCTTGACGGCGAACATGGCGCCGTTATCGAAATACTCGCGCAGCATCCGCGCATCGCTCATGGGAATGTCCCGGGCGAGCACGCGCACGGCGTCGAAGACGCGTTCGGTCGATGCCACGTGAAGCGTCATCCGAGACGCGTAATTGTGTTTAAACGGCAGATAGAAAAAGGGCCGTGGAGGCTCATCCCAGCGCATATACTTCGCGGTCTTGACGACGCCGATCACTTCCACGCTCTTCGCGCCGATCTTCATTCTCTCGCCGATGCCGATGCGGCGCGCCAGCTCCTCATTGACGATCGCGCCTTCGCGGTCATCGAACGTCCGGCCTGCCAGAAAGGCGATGTGCATCTGCGCGAAGTATTCCGGAGTCACGATGTTCATCCACACCGTCATCTCCTCCTGATCGCCGATGCGGATTTGTCTCTGTGCGCCGGTCATTCCCAGGGGAACACTCTGCGCGAGCGACGCGGCTGTAACTCCAGGAATCGCTCGCACGCGGTCCAGCAAATCGCGATAGAAAGCACGGGTGCGAGTTTCGGAGTAGCCGGCCTGCGCGGGGTCGAAGGTCATCACGGCGATGCTGTCCGCGCGATAGCCGAGGTCGGCGTTCTGTGCGGCGCGGAGGCCGATCCATAACGATCCTCCGGTTGAAACCAGCGCGGCGGCTAGAGCGATCTCGCCAATCGCGAGAAGGTTTCGGAAGCTGTTCTTGGCGTTCATGAACGCTGGCGCCATGCCGCAAATCATGGTCGAGGCTAATGCCGCCGCGACGGCGAGTCCTATGACCGGGCCATCGATGCGCGCGTCGACCGAGATCGCGAAGTCGGTGGGAAGCACGACCGCTTTGCGGAGAATCTCCATGATGATCCACGCGAGAGGAAGCGCAAGCGCGCAGCTGATTACAGAGATGGCGCTCGCCTCGCGCAACGATTCGAGCAGCAGTCTTAAACGGGTCGCACCGAGGGCAATCTTTATGGCGGTGTCGCGCCTTCTCGCGTCGGCGCGCAGCAGCAGGGCCCCACACGCATTCGCACCACCGACGGCGAGGATCAGAGCGGCCAAGGCGCCTAGCAGACTCGCCAGCGGGACCATCATCTTATCCATGCGCATGCGCGCTTCAATTTCGCTGAGGACCACCGCTCGCCGGCCGCGGTTGGTTTCGGGATGCTGCTCGGTCAGACGCGCCGCGATCGCGGAAAGCTCCGCGCCGGAGTCGATGCCGCGAACGTGCACGGTGAGAAAACGCCGGCTGCGATCCTTCAGAATTTTGCCGTCGCCATAGGAGCGAATGGGAATGAACAGGTCCGCGTGCAGAAACCTATCGAGTCCGAAATGTTCGGGCGCCACGCCGATCACGGTGTACAACTGAGCGCCCACGCGCAGAGTCCGGCCGAGATCGGCTGCGCTGCCATGCGCGAGAACGGCGACTGTACCGTCCGATTCGGCGAGCATCCTGCCGAACCGGGCACGGACTCCGAGTATTTCAAAATAATCCGCGCTCACGGCCAGCGCGAGCTGGATTCGCGGCGGATCGCCGGCACTGACAGGGATCAGGCACTCGGCGATCATGGGGCGCGCTTTCTGGAAGTCTAAGAAGTCGGGATAGGAGACGAAGCCCAGCGGCTGCGTTTCAGACGCGGTGAAGACGCGTCCGATTTCCGAGGGCCGCGCGACCGGCAAAGGACGCAGCAGAATCGCTTCGACAATGGCCGCGAGGGCTGCCGCCAAGCCGATTCCTACGGCGAGAGAAACGGCGGCCAGGGCGCGCATTGCGTTGGCTGATCGTACACCCCTCCGTGGTAATTCCGGCTCGGGTACACTGATCCCAAAGCCCATGCGCATCCGAACAACTCTTCTGATCTCGTTCAGTTACGCCGCGTTCGCGCAGGTTCCGGCCGAAGATTCGCGCAACGTGACTGTGATTACGTCGGACACGCATTTCGCGCCGCCGGTGTTCCATACGCGCGCCGAATGGGAGACGCGCGCGGCGCAGTTGCGCAAGCAGATCCAGTTCGCGGCCGGCCTGCTGCCGATGCCTGAAAAGCCGCCTGTGCACGCCGAAGTTTTCGGACGCGTGGAGCGCAAAGGCTACAGCGTCGAAAAAGTTCTGCTCGAAACCATGCCGGGCTTTTATCTGGGAGGCAATTTATATCGGCCTCTGGGGCGCAACGGACCTTTCCCGGCGATCCTTTCGCCGCATGGGCACTGGGCGTACGGGCGGTTGGAAAACTCCAATGTCGCGTCGGTTCCGGGCCGCTGCATCAATTTGGCGCGACAGGGATACGTGGTGTTTGCCTACGATATGGTCGGCTATGACGATACCGTGCAGATGCAGCACGTCGCTACCGGAAAGCGCGAACAGTTGTGGGGATTCGGGCTGCTGGGCATGCAGTTATGGGACTCGATTCGCGCCGTCGATTTTGTCGAATCGCTAGCTTACGTGGATCGCGACCGCATCGGAGCGACTGGGGCGAGCGGAGGGGCGACGCAGATTCTGATGCTACAAGCGATCGATAACCGGATCAAATTTTCGTCGCCGGTGAACATGATTTCGTCGATTTATCAGGGCGGGTCGCCGTGCGAAAACGCGCCTCTGTTAAGGATCGGCACCAATAATATGGAGATCGGCGCGCTGATGGCTCCTCGGCCGATGCTGATGGTTTCGACGACCCAGGATTGGACGAAGAACACTCCGCGAGTTGAGTTTCCAGCAATGCAGGCGATGTATCGTTTGTACGACAAGGAAGCGAATGTCGAGACCTATGAGGTGGACGCGCCGCACAATTATAATCGCGAGAGCAGGGAAGCGGTGTATCGCTTTTTCGCGAAAACGGTCCTAAAAAGCGACCCGATGGAGGTCGCAGAGAAGGGGTTTACGCCGGAGAAGCCGGGGGATTTGCTGGCGCTTTTTAATCGGACGCTGCCTGCCAACGCGGTGACCTATGCGCAATTGGTGGAGCACTGGATCGGAAATGCGCGCAAGCAGAACACTCCGGATCGGGAGCGGATGCGGCTGGCGCTGGCGGCGGATTGGCCGGAGAAAGTTCTGTCGGCAACCGCAGGGGATCATGTGGTGCTGTCGCGAGCGGGAGTGGGCGACCGCGTATCCGGTGTGTGGCATGAGGGCGCGCGGCCGGCGACGCTGCTGGTAGATGCGGACGGTAGCGGTGCGGGCGCGTCCCTCAAGATCACTGTGTTTCAAACCGGCTCCGCTGTGGCGCCGCGGGATCGCAGCCATCCGATGTTTCTGACGTTCAACAAGACCGACGATGCGGAGCGGGTGCAGGATATTTTGACCGCGCTCAAATGGCTGGACCAGGATTCGACCAAGCTGACGTGCCGCGGCACGGCGGCGATCTGGTGTACTTTGGCGGCGAGCGTGAGTCCGAAGAAGGTCGTGCTGGATGCGCCGGTGCCTGCGTTGTTTCATGGCACGGATCAGGATTGGATTGACACCTGTTTCATTCCCTCGATCCAGCGCGCGGGGGGTTGGGCGGCGGCGCTGGCGCTCAGCGGCGGCAGGTGATTGAGGCCGTCTATCATTAAAGAAGATGCGCAGCCTCATTTTTCTGGCCACGACCCTTTTCGCCACACCCCCGCAAGTGGGCCAGACCGCCCCGGACTTCACGCTGCCTTCGCAGGACGGGTCCCAGGTTAGCCTTCACGATTTTCGCGGCAAATGGGTGGTGCTCTATTTTTATCCCAAGGACGGCACCAGCGGCTGCACGCTCGAAGCTCACAACTTCCAGCGCGACCTTCCGAAATACCAGCAGTTGAAGGCCGAAATCGTGGGCGTCAGCGTGGATTCCCCCGATAGCCACAGAGATTTCTGCGCCAAACAGGGTCTGCACTTCAAGCTGCTGGCGGACACGGAGAAGAAAGTTTCGCAGGCCTACGATTCGTTGACCATGATCGTGCACTGGTCCTCGCGCAATACGTTTTTGATCGATCCTAGCGGCAAAATCGCTAAAGTTTGGCTGGGCGTAAGTCCCGGAGGGCATAGCGAACAGGTGCTGGCCTCACTCTCCACTCTGGAAAAATAGCTGGTATCTGACCTGGAAACGAGCTGTAAGGTCACGGCTCTAATTTGCCGGAGGACCGGCATGAATCATCCTTCGAGTGTTGGCAAGAGCCTGCTTGCCGGAGCCGTCGGCGGACTCGCGGCATCGTTTGTAATGACTCAGTTTCAGTCACTGTGGGCCGCGCTGAGCGACGCAAAACCGCGCGGCGGCGAAGACGCTACCGTAAAAACAGCCAAAGCGGTTTCGATGGCGGTGGCCGATCACAGTCTGACACGGGCGGAGAAGAAGTGGGCAGGCCCGGCCGTGCATTACGCCTTCGGAACGCTAACGGGAGCGGTATACGGAGCCTTGGCCGAGACCATCCCCGCTACTGCGGCTTGCCGGGGAACTGCCTTCGGAACCGCGGTCTGGCTAGCCGCCGACGAGGTTGCCGTACCGGCGCTGGGATTATCGAAGCCGCCCACCGAGAGCCCGGTCGACGTGCACATCGAAGCCCTGGCATCGCACATCGTCTACGGATTCACGACGGACCTGGCTTGGCGAACACTCCGGCGCTGGTTTGCGTAAGGTTGTTATCAGCGTTCATCCGTGTTCATCGGCGGCCCGATATCGTTTCACAACCCCATGATGTGAAACCCCGAGTCGACGAACAGCACGTCACCGGTCACGCCGCGACCCAGATCGCTGGCGAGGAACACAGCCATATCGGCAACCTCCGCCGGATCGGTATTCCTCCGCAAAGGAGCTTTCGAGGAGACCAGCTCCAGGATCTTCGAGAAATCCTTGATGCCGCGCGCCGACGCCGTTTTCACCGGACCGGCCGAGATCGCATTTACGCGAATCTTCTTCTCGCCCAGCTCGCTGGCAAGATAGCGCACGGCCGCTTCGAGGCCTGCCTTGGCGACGCCCATCACGTTGTAGTTGGTCAGCACCCGCGTGGAGCCTAAATAAGTGAGCGTCATCAAAGCTCCGCCTTCGGTCATCGAAGGAGCGGTAGCCTTCGCGACTGCGACCAGCGAATACACGCTGACTTCCTGAGCCAACAGGAATCCGTCGCGGGAAGTCTCGACAAACGGGCGGCTCAGATCTTCGCGATTCGCGAACGCGATGCTGTGCACCACGGCATCCAGACGACCGAGCGATCCGAGCTTGGCCAGATCCTCCGGCTTGGTGACATCGCAATCGAAGATCTGCGCAGCGCCCAGCTCGGCACCGAGCTCCTCGACGGTCTGCTTGAGGCGCTCGCCCTGATAGCTGAGGAGAATGTTTGCGCCTTCTCTTTTGAATGCCTGCGCGATCGCGTAAGCGAGGCTCCACTTATTCGCGACGCCGAGAATCAGCGCAGTTTTTCCTTCCAATAATTGAGGCATGAGCCCCTATTTTACCCGTATGCCCCGCCGTGTAGCGCGCGCGTCCAGGCGTGCAGCGTCGACATTCGTGTCGACGTGTCCCACTTCCCCCCAGCGCTTGACAGCACGCCAGCCCCAGTCCCGATCGTGTCCGAAGCCAGTCAGATTGCGATCCGGTCATTGTAAGTCGCGGGTTCGCTGTCGGTATCGCCTAGTCTCGCCACCGTGAGTCTTCTGCGAAGGTATTAGGCGATAACATTCTTTATCGTCTAATAAAAGCAACGCGCCGGAGCAAGCCTTCCGGGAGTTAACGTCGATCGGTAATGATCGCTTCGCCGCCAGCTGAAGTGGATGCTTCAAAACCCGCGAGTCGGATGCCGGTGCCGTGTTCCTTGGTGCCGCCGGTATCGGAGGCGACTATTAGCCAGGGGTGCGTAACGAACGTGCCGGTACGCCAGACATCGCCGGGGGCGAGCGCTGGACGCTTGAGTACGCGGTTGCCCTGGTAGTCCATCCAGTAAATGTCAACTGCCGCGCTGGTTTTATTGGTGAATTTGATCTGCACCGGCGTTGAGTATTCTTTGGAGCGGTATGTCTCATCGACGGTCGTGGGGTCGAGCGCGGTGAGAGTTCCCGGCGGGGGTGGCGGGGTGCGGTCTCCCGCGAATTGCATCTTGAGACTTTGGCGGCCGGTGTAGGACGTGGTGGGGTCGAGCGCGGCTTTGTAACGGCCGGTTCCGCGATTGTCACCGGCAGAGAATCCTTTGATGGTTGGCGATTCGAAATCGAAATCGAATTTAGGATTAAGATACGGTTCGCCGTTCACCTCGATTTTGATGGCGTCGAACCATGCGGTTCCGTTGCCGTCGAGGACCATTCCAAAATTGATGTTGCGCGCTTCGGCGGGCACAGGCAGTTCGATCTCCTGCCAATGCCAGTCGCTGGTCCCAGTTACGCCGCGCGCTGCGCCGTCGCCTGGCGCGGGTTTTCCGTCAATCATGCGGGCAGTTCCGTTATCAAAGGAGAGGACTTGGCCCTGACGCTGGCCGTCGACACGCCACCATAAGGTGGCGGAGCCGTCGGTCACATTTACGGTCTTGATCCATGCGCCGTAGCGAATCGTTTTGCCGAGCGCGTCCTTCAGCGGGAACTCGGATGAGACCAGGCCGAAGGACGGGGGCGGCGACGGAACCTTGTTGTCGTCGACGACTTCAAAGGAAGGCGAGGCTACCCAGCCGAATCCTGAAGGAACGTAGCGAGCCCAGATGGTGACGGTTGCGGCGCCGGGGTCCACGTGAGCGAAGACTTCGCGGTGCTGCCATTCCGGCCCATCGACGGGCGGGAGACGGCTGTCGAGCGGACCGGTGCTGCGCTTGCCGTAATCCACACGCATACGGATGTGGATGTAGCCGCCCTCGCTGCCCTGCTGGAGGCGTAGCCATGCGCTGAAGCGGATCGATTTTCCGATATATGGGGCGGCGGGAAAGGTCTGCGTGAGCTCGGCCGCACGCACCTTGTCGATCACCGGGGGCGCGACGTAGGCGACGCAGACGGGAAAGCGGCCGCAGCCGTCGCGGCGCAGTTCCGTGCTGTAGCCGGCAGCGCGGACAAATTGAGGCATGTCCCATCCGGGCGGCATCTGGCCGATGGCGCCGGAGCTGAAGTCGATGTTAGTGGGCTGGGGAACGGTGGGCGGTATCTGCGCGACAGCAGCTACAGCGGAAATGCACAATATGGCAGCTCTGTTCATGAGGGGCTCCCGTCCATAGTTTACATTTGGCAAGCCCGCCGCGGCGCGGGGGATCGGTGACGACCGTCGCCGCTTCCGATAATCCGATAGCTTTGATCTGGAGTGCTCGGGCGGCAGGATGCTGCGGCGAAGACGGAAAAGGGGCGCCCGAGCACTTCAGATAAGGCGGCATTGAACTGAGCCGTACCTCGCTATGTGTTTTGAATCGCTTTCTGGTGGAGAACGAGAGGAATCGGGTTGGGCGAGAGTCCGAAGTTGGGATGGGATGTGCTCGATGATTTGCAGCCGCCCGGCCCGGCAGGCCGGACACTGGGGGGAGATCGAGGTCGACAGTGGCCCCCGCCGCGACGGTTGGTCGTACCTGCAACAGGCGTCGGCAGAGTTCCAGCAAGGTCCTGCGATGCCGGTTGGCCAGGAATCCAAAATGGCGGATGCGCACGAATCCCTGGGGCAGCACGTGCAGAAAGAAGCGCCGCAGGAACTCACACGCCGGAAGGGTCATCTTCTTTTTCTTGTTGCCGTGAGCGGAATCCCTCCAAAGGAAGGTGACGTTGCCGTCGGCAACTTTCACGATGCGGTGATTGGAGATGGCCACGCGGTGAGTGTAACGGGACAAATAGCGTAGTACCTGTTCGGGGCCTCCAAAGGGCGGCTTCGTATAAACCACCCATTCGCAACTGTAGGCACGGCAGAGCAGGCTTTGAAAGGCGGGCTTGGGCTGGAGTGCGGCGAGGCTGCCATGGAACTGGAGTCGCCCTTTGCGAAAAGCCGTTTGCAGCAACGCGAGGAACTTGCCGCGGAACAAACGGCTCAACACTTTCACCGGTAGCAGGAAGTGGCTAGGTGTCGAAATCCACTCGGTATGATCCGGCGATAGCCCACCGCCCGGCACCACGCAGTGCAGATGGGGATGGTGCTGCAGGTTCTGTCCCCAAGTGTGAAGCACGGCGAGAAAACCGGTCTCGGCTCCCAGGTGTTTAGGGGTGGCCGCGACTTCGAGCAGAGTCTCCGATGCGGCCCGGAACAGGATTCCATACACCACGCGCTTGTTTTGCAGAGCCAGCGGCGCGAGCAGTTGCGGCAGCGTGAACACCACGTGGAAGTAAGGCACCGGCAGCAGGTCGGCGGTGCGGTTGGCGAGCCACTTCTCGCGAGCTGGCGCTTGGCATTTAGGGCAATGCCGGTTCAGGCAGGAGTTATAAGCGATGACGCGATGTCGGCACTGATCGCACTCTTCGATGTGACCGCCGAGAACCGCCGTTCGGCAGTTTTCGATGGCATAAAGGACTCGGAGATGGATCAGGTCCAGCAGTCTGCCATAGGTTTGTACAAACTGCTTTCCGTACTCACGGATGACATCGGCCACCTCGTAAGGCGGCCGGTTCATCATGCCTCCGTCTGACCGCCGAGGCTGTCCAGCGGGCTCACGATCTTCTGCAGGTACTGTTGCGAGACGTGCAGGTAAATGATAGTGGTTCGAACATCGGATGTCCGAGCAACAACTGGATGGTTCTGAGGTCAGTGCCGGATTCCAACAGGTGTGTGGCGAAGCTGTGCCGGAGCACGTGGGGAGAAACGGTCTTGGTGATCTTCGCTCTGGCTGCCGCTTTCCGAATCATCAGGAATACGGCTTTGGTGGTGATCGGTTTCCCGGTGCCGTATCCGGGGAACAACCAAGGCTTCGGCCTTCCGCGCTTCCAATACTGCCGCAGTGCATCGAGTAGGACCGGCGAAAGCATGACATTCCGATCTTTGCGCCCTTTGGCTTGTTGAACGCGAATGACCATGCGGCTGCTGTCGATATCGGCAGTCGTGAGACGGCACGCCTCCGACACCCGCAGGCCGGCTCCGTAAAGTGTCATTAGTAGCGCCCGATGCTTGAGGGATCGTGTACCGTCCAACAAACGGGTGACTTCCTCCTGACTGAGAACCGTGGGTAGAAGTTTAGGCCGCTTCGGATACGGAATCTTCCCGGCCATGAACGTCAGACCGAGCGTCTTCACGTACAGGAAACGGAGAGCGGCCATCGCCTGGCTGTAAGTCGCCCAGGAGACTTTCCGGTTCCGGATGAGGTGAAGCTGAAACTGCTTGATCTCTTCGGCGCCCAACAAATCCGGGCTGCGGCCGAAGTGCCTGGCGAACTCCGCGACGTGGCGAAGATAACAAACGGCAGTGATGTCAGAGTAGTTGCGGCGCTGCAGTTCCTCCTGCATCCGCCTGCGTAATGGGGTCATGGAGTTCCTCCACGACCACTCTATGACCTGCACACAACCGCCGCGTAGCGGCTTAGTTCAATCCGGCCCTATGTAAACTTGCCACCATCACCGATCCACCCTGCAAGATCGGCGTTCATCCGCGTTCATCAGCGGCCAATAATCTCTTTCAACGCATCGGCCGCATGCCGAAAATTCCCGTAAATATGGGATACTGGCCTCATGACGACCACCTTGGAGATACCGGACCCGACGTTTCGGAAGGCCAAGGCAACTGCCAGCGCGCTGGGAATTCCGTTGCGCGAGTTCGTTACGCAAGCTGTTGAAGAAAAGCTATCGGTGGGCGGCCGGGCGAAGGGCAGGCCTTGGCTCGAGTGCGCAGGCGAACTTGCCCATCTCCACAAGGAGACCATACGGATTCAAAAGGTCATCGACCAGGAATTCGAGCAAATCGAACCTGAGGATTCTCATTGATTCTGGACACCGACGCTCTCTCCGCTTATCTTGACAGCATGCGACGCGTGGATCGCGGCGCTCAGCCGGCAACATTCGATGCCCGTCATGAGCCGCGACTCCTACTTCGACTTTGTAGGCGGCCTCAGACGTCTAACCTGGTAGTGGAACTGATCAGCGGCCGGTAATTTCTTTCATCCGCATTGGCTTGCCGCCCGACTCCTTGCTCCTTTGCGCTGCGTCCATGAACGCGATAATCTCCAGCGTATCGGCGTTCGCAACCGGCGGCTTGCCGGTCTCGAAGAACTTTACGATCTCGCGCACCAGACCTTCGTAATCGGTATGAGGCTTCGTGGGACTTACTTGGACTCCGTCTTTGCGGAACACTACTGCTCCATAGGTGCCGTAAGGACGCAGCGCGCGGACTGTGCCGAGCCTTCCATCTTTCCAACGACCCGTAATTTCATCCGCATCCGCGCCAGAAGTGCGCGTGACCTCTTCACATCCCGGACCCATCAGCGTGTATAAAATCTCGATCGGATGGATCGCGTACCAGGACAGATCGAGCTGGTGATGCTCTTCAAAAGGACCGGGGCCCCAGGTCATCGCGCCCAGGATTCCGGGGCCTGCCACCGAGGAAACAATGTCGCTGTAGCGCAAGCTGGACGCGCTGAACCAGGATACACCGGCCTCTTTTGCCAGGCGCGAAATCTCGAGTGCGTCGTCAAGCGTCGATGCCAGGGGCTTGTCGATGAACACCGGTTTCTTCGCGGCCAGCACTTCTTTAAACTGCGGCAGGTGCCTGCGGCCGTCGAGGCTTAACAACAAAATCCCGTCGACTTTGCTCGCGAGCGTGGGGATGTCGTTGACAATTTCGACGCCGTATTTCGTGTGCAATTCTTCGGCGTAGTTGTCGACGCGGGTGCGGCTCGATGCGATGTCGGGGCTGCCGCCTTTGTAGGCCGCGACGATTTTTGTGTCACCGGTCAGCAGCTTGGCGAAGGCGGTGGCGTGCGAGGTGTCGGTGCCGATAATGCCCAGTTTGAAAACCATCAACGCGAAGAACATGATGAACGGCATTGTACACTAACGGTTGGATCTTTCGACCCCACTCATGTACGTCAAAGGCGTCGGCCCGGCGCGGGCGGCGATGCTTGAGGCGAAGAACCTCAAAATCGTCGAGGACCTGCTCACTTACGCGCCCTTTCGCTATGAGGATCGCAGCAATGTGAAGACCATCCGCCAGCTGGCTCCGGGCGAGATGGCGACGGTGCTGGCCGAGGTGCGATCGACCAAAGTTGCCGGGTTTCAGAGGCGCAATTTAGGCCTGTTCCAGGCTACTTTTACCGACTCGTCCCGCGGGGTGCTCTCGGCCAAGTGGTTCCATGGGGCGTACCTGAACGATGTGCTTGCGCCGGGGCAGAAGGTCGCGCTGTTCGGGAAAATCGAGTTCGATAACTACTCCGGCAACCTGTCGATCATGCACCCGGAGTTTGAGATTCTCACTGAGGAAGATGATGGGCTGCATACCGGGCGGATCGTTCCGATTTATACTGCGGTCGGAAAAGTGTCGACGCGGGTGTTTCGGACGCTGATCGACCGCATTCTGAAGAGCGTCGAGCCCCTTCAAGATCCACTTCCAAATGCCATCGTCAACCAGTTGAAGCTGCCGGATTTATGGACGGCAATCCGTGGGTTGCATTTCCCTCCGGCGGACTCCGATTTGAGGCTGCTGAATGCGTTCCGGTCGCCGGCGCAGTTCCGTTTGATTTTCGAGGAGTTCTTCTGGCTCGAGGTCGGACTGGAATTGAAGAGGGCGAGGGCTCGGCTGGATCCTGGGATCGGGTTTGCGTTGAATGAACGGGTGCGGTCTAAAATACTAGAAATGCTGCCCTTTAAACCGACCAGGGCGCAAAAGCGCGTGCTGAAGGAGATCGCGGACGATATGGCTGCTCCGCGTCCGATGTATCGTTTACTGCAAGGCGATGTGGGCAGCGGGAAAACACTGGTGGCGGCGGAGGCGGCGATTATCGCTATCGAAAACGGGTATCAGGCGGCGGTGCTGGCACCGACGGAGATCCTTGCGACGCAGCACTTCTTTTACTTTAAGAAACTGCTAGAAAAGATTGATTACGTTACGATTTTACTTACCGGCTCGAATACTCAAAAGGAGAAGTCCGGGCTGCGGAAACTGGCTGCGGCGGGGCTTGCTCATGTCATTTGCGGGACGCATGCTTTGCTCGAGGAAGGTGTGGAGTTCAAGCGGCTTGGCCTCGCGATTGTCGATGAGCAGCACCGGTTCGGGGTCGAGCAGAGGCAGAAACTGATGGAGAAGGGGTCGCATCCGGACGTCCTGGTAATGACGGCGACGCCGATTCCGCGGACATTGGCGTTGACGATTTACGGCGACCTGGATGTGAGTGTGATCGATGAGATGCCTCCGGGGCGGAAACCGATTATCACCCGGCAGGTGGATGATGCGAGGGTTGAAGAAGTATATAGCTTCCTGAAGAAACAAATTGATTTAGGGCATCAGGCCTATGTCGTCTATCCGGTGATTGAGGAATCGGAAACGCAGGCCATGAAGGCGGCTCAGAAGATGCATGAGCATCTGTCGAAGAGCGTGTTTCCGACTTTAAGGGTGGGGCTGCTGCACGGGAAACTGAAGACTGAGGCCAAGGAATCGGCGATGGAGAAGTTCCAGAAGGGGGAGACGCAAATCCTGGTTTCGACCACGGTGATCGAGGTCGGCGTGGACGTTCCGAACGCTACCGTGATGGTGATCGAGCAGGCGGAAAGGTTCGGCCTGGCGCAGCTCCACCAGTTGCGGGGGCGTGTGGGGCGGGGCGGGGATCAGAGCTACTGTGTTCTAGTGACGGGTAAGATGAGCGAGACGGGAAGGGAGAGGATTCGTACGTTAGTCGATTCGAACGACGGGTTTTACATCGCGGAGATGGACATGAAGCTGAGGGGTCCGGGGGAGTTTTTCGGGACCCGGCAATCGGGGCTGCCGGAGTTTCATATCGGCAATATTCTGCGGGACGCGAATGTGCTCGAAATCGCGCGGAATGAGGCGGCGGCGTTTGTGAAGAATCCGCCGTCGGAAGAGGAGCTGAGAAGGGGCGTCCAGTTCATTCGGGACCACTGGCAGAGGCGGTATGGACTGGTGCTGGTGGGCTGATGCGCGTGATTGCAGGTGAATTTCGAAGCCGGGTGCTCAAGAGTCTGCCCGGGATGGACGTCCGTCCAACGCCGGACCGTCTGCGGGAAGCTCTGTTCAGCATCCTGACTCCGCGGATCGGCGGCGCGGTGTTTGTCGACCTGTACGCGGGGACCGGCGCGGTGGGGATCGAGGCGCTGAGCCGGGGGGCGGAGCGGGCGATTTTCGTCGAGAACAATGGGGATGCGCTGGAGGTGATCCGGCTCAATTTGAAGTCGCTGGGCCTGGAACATCGCGGCAGGGTTTGGCAGGGGCGGGCTGGTCATGCGATTGCGAAGATCGGGCGGGTCGATGTCGCTTTCCTAGACCCGCCTTATCCGCTGGAAGGTGAGTATGAGAAGGCTCTCACGGCGCTGGCGGACGATGCTCCGGGGTTGACGGTGGCGCAGCATTCTTCAAGGTTTGTGTTGGAGGATCGTTATGGGAGGTTAAGAAAGAGCCGGGTAGTGAAGCAGGGGGAGAATTCGCTGAGTTTTTTTGAAGAGGGGGAGTAGAATTACTGGCTGCTGTTTTTCTGATAATCGCGGATAACTCTATTTACGTAATCCTGCGTTTCGCGATAGGGCGGCAAGCCGTTATATTTCGCCACCGCGCCGGGCCCGGCGTTATACGCGGCTAGAGCTTTTACGACATCGCCATCGTACTTGATCAGCAATTCTCTCAGGAGGCGGGTTCCCGCATCGATGTTCTGCTCGGTGTCGTGTGGATCGGCATCGAGGGCCTTGGCAGT
Organism: Bryobacterales bacterium; assembly: GCA_963698105.1. Lineage (GTDB taxonomy): Bacteria > Acidobacteriota > Terriglobia > Bryobacterales > Bryobacteraceae > Palsa-187. The sequence continues at coordinate 184,831 of CAVOPN010000006.1, read as the reverse complement.
CGAGGGCATCAACTGCATCACTCCAATGGCGCCCTTGGGCGAGACCGCGCTTTGCTTCATGGCAGATTCCACTTTGGCGACGCTCGCGACGAAGGCCGGGGGCAGGGAATTGCGGACTGCGGCTTCTTGGACCAACGTTTTAGGATCTGTCGATTTGGGAGCCGGCGGAGCGGGCGCGGCCGCAACTACAGGGGCGGGGGGCGGAGGAGCAACGTACTCCTCGTCCTCAAACGAAGCCACCGACGCGGAAGGGAGCTCGATCAAGCCGTCCTTAGTAAAGAGGCGAATGTGGGAGCCGTCCACCTCATGGCGTTCGGCGTGGATTCGAAAACCTGTGGACAGGACTGCATATTCGCCGGCAAATGCAGGAGAAACAGCCAGGATCGCGAGTAGGAGGCTTCGGGGCACAACTTACCTGTTATATGAGACGCGCGCCAGTGGTCAATTGTGCAGTTTTACTTGGTCGAATACACCGGCGCGAGGGCGATCATACCAAGGCCTGCCAGGAACAGGACGATCGTCCCAAGTTGAAGCATCTTCACGCCTTGGGGAGCGGCTCTGTATTCGCGCCAGACCAGAAGTCCCCACAGCACGGCGAGCATGGGAGCCGCGAGAATCAAAAACGAAGCCAAACCAGGGGAGGTTCGCGCGGGAGCGGGCGCCGCGGCTTCGACCAGGGCGGCGACCAGGCCGACGGTCCAGATGATTCCTCCGAAGATACCCCAAAAATGCTGCTTTTTCGTACCTTTGAAGTAATTTCGTACCTGCACGGGTTCGCCCTGGACGGGGAAATTCACGAAAAAAGGAACATAGAGGAGGGTGGAAGCCACCATTCCGAGGCCGAGCAGTCCGGCGATGCCGTAGGGACCGACGCCATTGTCACCGGAGCGGCTGGAATCGATGAGCGGAAAAACGAAGCCCCAGGCGATGCCGCTCAACACGCTCATAATCATCCCCAAATTGGCTTTCGGAGAGCGGACGGGCAGCTTGGTTCCTGGATCGAGCATCGGACCGGAGGCGGATTTGTTCGCCATTTCATCCAGATAGGATCTGTAGGCGACGATATCGACGACGATGGCGAGGAGGATCAACACCAATCCGCCGAACAACAGCGCGGCATTATTCGACGCGGAATTCCCGATAAAGTTGGTTAGCGACATGACGATGAGTCCGACGCCGAACGATAGGGGAAAAGCGACGGTCATACCGGACAGGGAAATAGCGGCAACCAGCATGATCGTAGCCAGGTTGACCACCAATCCGGCGGCGAGGGCGTATGCCATTTTGCGATATCCGGCGATGAGCATATTATCGGAGACGGTTAATTCCTGCGGATTCGCCGATCCGAAGGCGTAAACGGCGATCAAGACGGCGATGGCAACGCCCAACGCGAAGTCGTAGTAATAGAGCTCGAAGCGCCATTTGTAAACCAGCTTTTGGGTGTTGGCCCAGGAGCCCCAGCAAACTAAGGTGAGGATCAGCAGAAGGAGGCTGGCAAGAGTCGTTGCGGGAAGAATCATAAGGAGATACGCGTCATCGCTAAGAGTATCGTACTAAAGGTTCATGGTGTATCAACCGAAAGAGATTATATATTACACCATGTCAAAAAGGAGAGAACGGTGAAAAAAGTCCTCGCCCTGTTATTCGTCTTGGCGGTGCTGGCGTTTGCGCAACGCCCGAAGCCGGTCTACGATCCGGAAACCAAGGAAGGGCTGCTGATCGAGCACATCCAGCAGGAAACCGATCCTTCCGAGAAGCTCCATTTCATGGAGCAATTCGTGGTGCAATACCCGTCGCATCCGGCGAGCGCGTGGGTTTACGATTTGCTGCAACCGGCGTACATGAAGGAAAAGGCTTGGGATGAAGCGATGCGGGTGGGTGAGAAGCGGGTCGGTTTGGAGCCGGAAAATCTTGACGCGGCGAAGCTTTCACTGAAGGCGGCCGAGAACAAGGCCGACGCGGAACAGATTTCCAAATGGGCCGATTGCACCTGGAAGATTGCGGCGGAAATCGCGGCCAAGGGCGGCCGCAATGCGCAGGATGCGGAGCAGACTAAGTTGTACGCGGAATCGAACCTCTACAATATCGCGGAGCAAACGGCGGATCCGGCGGCGAAGGCGGAACTGCTGCTGGCCCTGGCGGCTCGGAATCCGAAGAGCCCCTATGCGGAGAACATTCCGGCGGAATGCTTCTTGATATACAAGAGGCTGAACCAGATGGATAAAGCACTGGCGCTGGCGAATCAGACGCTGGCGGCGGATCCGGACAATCTGGACGTACTGACGGGAGTGACGGAGTATTACTTCTCTCATGAAGACCATCCGAAGGTGGTTTCTTATACGGTTCGTATTCTCGATGTGGTGGAAAGAAAGTCTCGTCCGGCGAGTTTGAGCGACGAAGAATGGCAGAAAAAGAAGGTACAAATCACAGGGAGCGCGCACTATATGGGAGGAGTTTCCTGCAGCCTGTCCGGCCAATACGGAAAGGCGGACCAGATGCTTCGGGCCAGCCTGCCGTATGTGGCCGGAGACGTGTCGCAGGAGGCCGCGGTGTACTATTTCCTGGGTTTGTCGAATTACAAGCTGGCGGACCGGGAGCCGGGCCGGGCGCAGGAAGCGGTCAAGTTCTGGCGAAGATGCGGAACGATTAAGAGCAATTTTCAGATGCAGGCGCTGAAGAACGTCGACGCGACGCGGAGTGAGTTCAATCTTCCGTAAAGACCCCGCATCCGCGTTCTTTGTGGGGCGGCCAATGTTGGCGGCAGCCGCCCTCTGAGGCGGCTTCTGCTGACAGAGAAAAGCCTGCCCGGAAGGCAGGCTGCCGCCAAAATTGGCCGCCCCAAACGCATTCGCGGAGTGAGCAACATACTAACGATTCGGCTGAGACATGCCACTAGTGGACTGTAACAATTGATTCGAGAGTAATTCTTCCAGCGCTACGCACCGGCCAACTCATCACCAAAACGTCCCCTGGCTGACGCCAGGGGTTATAACGCCGTCCGGCAGGATGGGGATTTCCCGAGTGCACAGGTAACGATTTCAATGTTACAGACCACTAGTGGCGTCGACTGGGAAACAAGGTCGACACTCTCGAAAACACCGGCAGTGGCTGAGTGGCCGGGGCGAAAAGCGGGGGCAGCCCGCTCTGTCCACTGCGGCGTCAGCAAAATATGTGCTTTGACGATGCTGTGGGTCGCCTTGGGACAGAGTAGGCAGTCCCCACTTTTCGCGGATTTCATCGTCCAAGACACGTCGACACGAATGTCGACGCGGCACGCCTGGAGGCGCGCGCCACAAAAGGTTATAGTAACGAACTTGCTGCGACATGCCACTAAGTGCCTTTGAGGACTTCGGCGATCTCTTTTTCGGGGATAGCGCCTTCTTTGACGATGCGCCAGTAAGGTTCGGTCACATCCACGGTGGTGGCGCCGGTACCGGTGGCGGGGCCTCCGTCGAGAACGAGGTCGACCCGGCCGTCCATCATGCCGAAACATTCGATGCCGCTCGAACAGGTTGGCATGCCGGACAGGTTCGCGCTGGTCGAGATTAGCGGCTGCGCGAGGCGTTCGAGCAGTGCATTGGCGACCTTCGATTTCGATTGGCGCATGGCGATGCGGCCGGTGTTGCCGGTGACTTTGAGTGGAACGCGGGAGGACGCGGGGGCGATAATGGTCAGCGCGCCGGGCCAGAAGTAGCGGGCCAGGAGGCGGAAGCGCGCGGACATTTCCTTGGCCAGCTCTTCGGCCATGATGACGTCTGACACGAGCAGCGGCAGTGCGCGGTGGATGTCGCGTCCCTTGGCGGAGAAAACGCGGCCGACGGCGTGCAAATTCAAGGGATCGGCGACCAAGGTATACAGCGCATCGGTGGGAATCGCGACCACATCGCCGCGGCGCACGGCTGCGGCCGCGCGTTCAATCGCGGTTTCAGAAGGACGCTCGGCGTCAATCTCGATGAGATCGGTTGCCACCGAATCAGTGTAGCGGGTTTCGGTTAGCCGCGCGCTCCCAGGGCTTCGGCGACTTCGATAGCCATTTGGTAGCGGCTGAAGGGGGCGCTCAATTGCACGCCTTGGACCAGAGGCCGGACACGCTCTACCATCTGGCGGGCGATGGCGACGCCTTCGGCGCGGGCGGCCTCGGCGGAATCGGCGCGGCGCATGCGCTCCATATATTCATCGGGTACTGGTACGCGCAGTTCGTTCACCATGAACTCGGCGTTCCTAAAGCTGGTAAGCGGCCAGATACCGGCGATCAGAGGGAGCTTGTGGTGCTCGGTTTTCTTGAGAAAAGCTTCGAGGAGATCGAGGTCGAAGACTGGCTGGGTGACGACGTATTCGGCGCCCGCGCGGACTTTCCAATCGAAGCGCTTGAGCTCCTCATCCATATTAAGGGCGCCCGGATTCGCGCCGACGCCGATCAGCAGGGCGGTTTGCGAACCCATGGGATTGCCGCCGAGATCCAGGCCGTGGTTCAGATTATTGGCGATGTTGGTGAGGCCGATGGCATCGACATCGAACACCGCGGTCGCATCCGGATAAGTTCCCATGCGGGGAGGATCCCCGGTGATGCAGATCAGATTTTTCACGCCCACTGCGTAGGCTCCCAGCAGTTCGCTCTGGATGCTGAGAATATTGCGGTCGCGGCAGCAGAAGTGGAGCACTGCCTCGATATCGGCGTGCTGCTGAATCAACTGGCAGGTGACTTGAGCGCTCATGCGGGCGCTGGCGCGGGGGCCGTCGGGCACGTTGATGCAATCGATGCCGGCGGCTTTGCAAAGCTTCGCGCCTTCAATTTCCCTGGAGGCGTCGATGCCGCGCGGGGGGAGGATTTCGACGAAGGCCACGAATTTTCCGGCGGCTAGTTTCGCGCCGAGGACGCTTTTATTCGGGATCGGAATTTTTTCGAGCGCCTTGGCGTGCGTGGCGGGCGTCTGCACCTTCACGTCGAGGGCGCGGTGGCCGGGCTGGAGGCTACGGGCTTCGCTGCGAATTTCCTTGATGTGCGCGGCGGTGGTGCCGCAGCATCCGCCGACGATGCGGACGCCAGCCATCAGGAAACGGCGCGCGTACTGGGCCATGTATTCGGGCGAGCAAAGATAAATATTGCGGCCTTCGACGGTGGCGGGCAGTCCGGCGTTGGGCATCGCGCTGAGCGGCTTCTTGGTAAAGGCGAGCATCTTTTCGAGAGCTTCGAGCATCACCTTGGGGCCGGAGGAGCAGTTGAGGCCGATCACGTCGACGGGCCATTCGTCGAGGCGACGGGTGAAATCCTCAGTTGAAGTGCCGTCGCGGAGGCGGCAATCGTCTTCGATGCTGACTTGCGCGATGATGGCGATGTCGTCGCCGGCGGCTTCGCGCGCGGCGAAGATGGCTTCGCGAATCTCGTTGGTATCGCGAAAGGTTTCGAGGATCAGCAGATCGACTCCGGCTTCGACTTGCGCTTCGATCTGCTCGCGGAAAATGGCCCGGGCTTCTTCGAAACTGGTGGGTCCGAGGGGTTCGAGGCGGATGCCGAGGGGTCCCACGGTGCCGGCGACGAAGGCCTGATCGCGTGCCGCTTCGCGGGCGATGCGGACGCCGGCCTGGTTAATCAGGCGGACCTTTTCGGCGAATCCATAGGCGGCCAGGCGCTTGCGGTTGGCTCCGAAGGTATTGGTTTCGAGGATCTCGGAGCCGGCCTTGACGTACTCCTGATGGACGTCGCGCACCAGGGCGGGGAGGGAGAGATTCAACTCATCGTAGCAGCGGTTGATGAAGACGCCCTTTTGATAGAGCATGGTCCCCATGGCTCCATCGGCCACCAGGACGCGGTTTTCGAGCGCTTCGCGAAATTCTGCAGAACGGGTCTGCGTCAAGGTTGCAGCCATAATTGCGTATTACCTTACAATACCGCGACCGTCAATGGTTGCTGAATCCCCGCCCTAACGGGACGGGGTTATAACCCCTGGCGTCAGCCAGGGGATGAGGTTCGTCAGACCCGAGGTCCAGGCTGAGCTCGCCCGTCAGGCCGCTGCTCGGGGGAGTGTTATCGAGGCCTATGTCGCGAGTCTGCTGGAAGAGGCGGTGCATCTGCCGGCGAAGTTCGATAAGGACCGCGCCCAAGCCGCGGCCGCGCGTATTCGGGAATTGCGCAAAGGGGTGACGCTGGGAGGGCTTGCTATTAGGGATCTAATCGATGAAGGACGCTGAGTTCAGGCCTACATTCTCGCCGTGATGGGAGGCGTTTCCGGAACCTCTTTCGGGGGTGGTGGATCGATCCTCGGGATTGACAGCTCGGGATAATTTTCGTGGCACCACCCAGGTCGGACTCATGACCTGTCCTCGGGATCTGACCGCTCCCGAAGGTCGCGGCTTCATAAGCAAACCGCGGCAGAGCGGTCAGATCCCGAGGGCAGCGGGTCTCAGTTACAAAGCTTGTAAAAGTACCGCGGTCACGTTATCCGGACCTCCGTGGGCTCGCGCGGCGGCGATTAGCTGGCCGCATTTGGATTCAAGCGAATCCTTCGAATGGAGAATTGCCGCCACTTCGTCTTCAGGGGCCACGCCGTGCAGGCCGTCGCTGCATAAAAGTACCTGGGCGCCCGGGGTCAGGCGGAGCTGATACGTGTGCACGCGCAACTGTTCGGAGACTCCGATGGCCATGGTAAGAACGTGCCTCATGGGATGAGTCTTGAGGCTCTCTTCTTCAATTCCCAGGCGGCGGCCGACTTCATTTACCCAGGTCTGATCCTCGGTGATGAGCTTCAATTTGTCATTCTCGAATACGTACACGCGGCTGTCGCCTACGCTTGCCACGATCAGTCCTTCATTGCTCTCCATGGCCGCAATGAGAGTGGTTCCCATGCCTTCGAGGTTGGGATCGGAAGACGCGGCGTCCATCACGCGGCGGTTGGCTTCCTCAAAGGCGCTGACCATCGCATCGCAAACCGTATCGCTATCGCGGCGCGAAGGGTCCAGGTTCTGGAGCAGGGAATGGACGGTTTCCACGGCGAGCTTGGAGGCGTGCTCTCCGGCCTGCGCGCCGCCCATGCCGTCGGCGACAACATACTGGCCGAGGGTGGGAGCGACCAGGAAATAATCCTCATTATTTGTGCGAACGCACCCCACGTTGGACGCGCCGAAGGCTTCGATCATGAGCTTTCCGATTATACCCGGTTCCTGAGGCGGCAACGCTGTAATCCCGGGTGCGGGAATATCGGCGGCCGGAGGCGCGGAATCCGGCAACGCGCCGGGCGCGCGGCTGCCCCAGCGAATGCGCACTTTCATGGGCGGTCCGTTTTCGGAGCCGTCGACGGAGCCAGCAGGGACTTCAACTGCATGTACGCGCGCTCTTCAAAATTGGTCTTCAAGCGTTCCAGATTATCAAGACGGGGATCCTGGCTGGCGCGCGGGCCCTGCTTTTTGAGACAGCGCGCGAGCAGCAGCGGCGCTGTAGGATCGCCGGGAACCTGATCGAGCAAGGCGCGAAATGCTTCAGACGCCGCGGCGAAGTCGCCCTTTTTCCATAAGGCGTAGCCGAGATTGAAGCGGTACACCGGGTCATTGGGATCGCCCGCGAGCGCCTTGCGAAAATCGTCGATCGAAGGCTGCGCCAGATTGGCGCGGCTCTCGGCGGCGCCCAGATTGTTAAACACCTCGCTCAAAGGCACGGCGGCGGCGATCATCTGAAAGGTCTGCTGCGCGCCTTTGAAATCCCCGGACCGGTAACGGGCAAGACCCAGTAAAAAACCCGCCTCGTGTGAATGAATATCGCCCAAGCCGACTTTATCGAGCCACGCCACGGCTTGTTTATAATCCTTTCTCTGATAATAAATCTGGCCGAGCTGATAACAAGCATGCGCGAAATGCGGGTCTAATTTCGCGGCTTGCGTGAAATATTTTTCTTTTTGTTCTGAAGTGGGCGCCAGCAGGCCGCGAATATAATTTTCTTCGGCATCGATGCGGACCGGGGTGCGCAGGGAGCGGAACTCGGGCTCGGCCGGCGCCATGGCGGGCGCAATCAGCGTGAGCGCGCGCCAGGCGAGATGAGCTTCGATGGTGCCGAGATCTTCGAGCGATCCGGTTTCACTGAACTCCGGACTCGCGCGCAAGCGGCGGCGGTCCAGCACGCGGGCGGTGATATGAAGCGTGCCGGTGGTGATCGCTCCGGACGCAGGCTGCGTGAATTCGTAGGAGCCATACACGATCTGCTCGGCATCCAGTGTTTCGCCGATCTTCATGACGGAGGCTTCGGTGAGAGCGATTCCCGGGCGTAGGCTGAGGCGGCGAAACGCTTCCAGAACTTCATTGCGATCGAGCGTGGCGACTCCGGTCATGCCGAGAGCCTCGCGCACGGTCTCCGCCGCGCTTTCGCCGATCCAGTCGAGATTCGAAGCGTGGGCGGTCTTATTCAAAAAGGGAAGGACGGCGGTGTCGGCGGCCAGAGGAGGGAGCGCGATCAACCCGAACAAACCTACGGCGAGCCATCGCTGCATTCAAATCGATTGTAGCAGGGGTCAAGAAAAAGAAAGGCCGCGAATGTGGATCACGATTCGCGGCCTGACGGACGAATTAGCGCTTGAAAACGAGGGTGGTGCTGGTGCCGCCGACATGAATGTCGTCGAGCACGCTCTTGCCCGCTTCCGTACGCGTTTCAACTGAGGTGTACCGAAACTTCTGCGATCCGGTTTCCACCGTCACGGGGACTTCCAGGCTGGTTTTGCCGGAGGTCAGTGTTGCCTTGTCTCCATTAACCACAATCCGGTAATCACCCGCTTTGGCGACGGAGCCGGCGATCATGGCGGGCGCTGTCAGGGTGATCTTGTAGACCGGTGCCGCACTGGCCAAAAGGGCAAGCGAGGCGAAAGAAAAAGTGAATCGGATTAACTTCATAAATAAGGAACGACGGCGAGGTGGGGTTTCGTTACGGGCGCTTCGATAGAAAGAAATGATGGGATCGATACAGGTAAAAACGATAATGGCCGGAAGGGAAGCTCGCGCATTCCTTCCGGCCATTTTGGGACAGCGGGTTCTGTGATTAGTTGTTGAACACGAGCTTGGTGTGGGTTCCGCCGAGCCGGATTTCCTGCACCATCATCTTGCCGTTGGCAGTGGAGTAGCGGACCGAGGTCTCCGAAAACTTCTCGTTCCCGTTTTCCACCTTCACAGCGGCCTCGACGGACTGCTTGCCGGCTTTGATCATGGCCTTGTCGCCATTCAACTGGATCTTATAATCGCCCGGCTTCAATTCCTGGCCGGCGACATAGGACGGCTCGAAAATCGAGAAATGATAGGTGGAGGCGGCGCTCGCAATTGCCAGGGCGAGAGTGCCGAAGGACAACATTAGTTTCTTCATAAGTAATTTCCTCTTGGTTGACGGTTCCTCTATGGAACCAATCAAAGATTCGTGGAGCGAGCGTACTCACTCTATTCACTTAGATGGGCGTCGACGGATTTGGTTCCGTTACCCATTGAAACAAAATTTATAAAAAACGTCTTAGGATTCCGAAGCACTGTTCGATCACGGGAATCGAATTTCCGAAACCGGACAGCCACTGAATTTCGGGGTCGCGGCGGAACCATGTCCACTGGCGTTTGGCGTAGTGCCGCGTTTCCAGCTGGGTCAGGTAAACCGCCCGGTGGAGAGTTATTTCGCCCCGTATATGGGATAACGCTTGACGATAGCCCAGCGATTCGAACGGCTTTTCGTTGCCGGTGCAGCCCTGCGAGAGCAGGGATTGAACTTCCTCTATCAAGCCACTAGCAAACATTAGATGCGCGCGTGCATTCAAGGATTCATAAAGGAGAGCGCGGTCCGGATCGACACCGATTTTTAACACACTGTAATCCGCAAGACGTTTCATGGATGCGGCGTCGTGCGAGGATCGTCCGCTCAGCAGGCGAATTTCGACCGCGCGCATCAGCCGCTGTGTGTCATTCGGATGAAGCCTGGCGGCGGAGGCGGGATCGAGGCGCGTGAGCAGCCTCCGCATGCTGCCGGGCTTTCTCCGCTCGCGATCCATGAGGCGTTCGCGCGTCCGTCTATCGCTTTCGGGCAGAACAGGCAAGCCATTGAGCAGGGCCCGAAGATAAAATCCCGTACCTCCAACGACTACCGGCAAATGCGCACGTGCGGAAATTTCCGCGATTGCATTTCGGGCCACGCGCGCGTATTCACCTGCCGAGTAACCGCCGGAGGGGTCCAGCACGTCCAAAAGATGATGGGGTATCCCGCGGCGCTCAGATTCCGGCGTTTTTGCCGTGCCGATCTGGAATCCGCGGTAGAGTTGGAGGGAATCGCAATTGACGATCTCGCCTGAAAATTCCTCGCAGACCCGCAGCGCGAGGGCACTCTTGCCGGCTCCAGTGGGGCCGGCGATGACTAACAGCGGGGAATCCACTCATTCGCCATCGTACCCCGAGAAGCCAAACAAGCCGATATACTAAGGTTGGGAAGAGAGAAAAGAATGCTTCAGGCATCGCGCATTATTAAGGCAGCCCGCACCTGGACGGTAGTCGTCATCGGAGGAGCTTCGACGCTTTCCACAGCGGCCGCTCAAGGGCAGACCGTAGACCACGCGGCGGCTTATTATCATTACTCGCTGGGCCACATGTATGCGGATCTTGCCAGCATCAACGGCAGTCCGGAGTACATCCGGAAGGCGATCGAGAATTATAAACTCGCGATCAAGGACGATCCGCAGACGCCGATGTTGAGCGAGGAGCTCTCGGAGTTGTACATCCAGACGGGGCGCTTGCGGGAGGCGCAGAGCGATGCCGAAGAGGCGCTGAAGGCGAATCCGAACGACGTGAACGCCCACCGCATGCTGGGCCGGATCTTTACCCGCCAGATCGGCGACACCCAGGAGCATCGCATCGACGAATCGATGCTCAAAAGGTCCATCGAAGAGTACAAAAAGATCACCGAGCTGGATCCGAAAGACACGGATTCCTGGCTGATGCTGGGAAGACTCCAGAAGGTCGCGCAAAACTCCGTTGAAGCGCAGAATGCTTATAAAAAGGCGCTCGAAATCGATCCCGATAATGAAGACGCGCTGACCGGTCTCGCCATGGTTTACGCCGATCTCGGGGACTCGACGGCGGCGGCCGATCTGCTGAAGAAGCTCGCTGCCAAGAATCCCACGCCGCGCAGTTTGCAGGCGCTGGCCGCGGCGTACGAGCAGATGCACGAGTACGCGCTCGCCGCGGAAACGCTGCGCCGCACGTTGGATCTGAATCCTCCGAATGCCGCCGAGTTGAAGCGCTTCATGGCCATGGACCTGAGAAGGGCGCAACAGTATGACGCGGCGTTAAAGGTGTATCAGGACCTGGTGACGGAAGAGCCGAACGACGCGGAATCGTACCTGCGCATGTCGAACATCTATACCCAGATGCGCAACTTCGCGAAGGCGCGCGAGGCTGAAGATAAGGCCCGCGCCATTGACCCGAACAATCTGGACGTCCGCTATAACGAAGTCGCCATCCTCGAAGCCGAAGGGAAAACTCAGCAGGCAGTCGACCGGCTGAAGGAAATCCTGGACACCACGGCCAAGAAAAACTACACCAAGGAAGAGAAGGCCAATCGTGCGGAACTTCTCGACCGCCTGTGGAGATTGAACCGCGTGAACGATCAAACCGAAGCCGCCGTCGAGGCTCTGCGGCAGATGGGCGAGCTCGATCACGATAAGGATGCCGTGATTGAAGCGGAGATTATCGATACCTATCGCCTGGGCAAGGATCTTCCTAAAGCGCAGCGAGAAGCGGATGCGGCTTTGAAAAAATGGCCCGATGATCGCACGCTGCACGCGACCCATGCGTCGCTGCTGGCCGATATGGGGCAGACCGACGCCGCGGCTGCCGAGATGAAAAAGCTGCTGGACGGCAAGAGCGATCGCGAAATATACCTCCAGCTCGCCCAGTTGGTTTACGACCGGGGCCGCAAGTTCGACGAGGAAGGCAAGGCCCTGGACGCCGCTGAAAAACTCTCGACCACGAAAGAAGAGAAGCAGGACGTGTGGTTCCAGCGCGGCGCCATGTACGAACGGATGAAGAAGACCGACCTGGCGGAGGCGGAGTTTCGAAAAATCCTGGAGGTCAACCCGGATAACGCGCCGGCTCTGAATTACCTCGGATACATGCTGGCGGACCGCAATATCAAGCTGCCGGAAGCACTCGCGTTGATCACCAAGGCACTGGACATCGACCCCAACAGCGGAGCCTACATGGACAGCCTGGGCTGGGTTTATTTCAAGATGAACCGTCTGCCGGAGGCGGAGGAAAATCTACGCCAGGCGCTGGTTCGGACTCCGCGCGATGCTACCGTCCACGATCATATGGGCGATGTTCTGCTGCGCGAGTCCAAGGTAAAGGAGGCGATCGCGCAATGGCAGCTTTCGCTCCAGGAGTTCGAAAAGAGTCTGCCGGCCGATGTCGAGCCCGGTGACGTTGCGAAGGTAAAGGCGAAGCTCGAAGGCGCCAAGGTTCGCCTCGCGAAGGAATCCGCTCCGAACAAATAGTGGATCGCATCGTGCGCCCTGATCTACCCTGAGGGCAGCAAAAGTTAGCAGCGTCATCCCGTGGCTGACGCCAGGGGTTATAACCTGGGCGGCCGTCATTAAGAAGCCGCGTCAAACGCGGCAGCCGCCAAAATTGGCCGCCCCACAAAATTCCGCGTCTTCTCCTACTTGCTAGACTGTAGAATCCATGCGCAACTGGATTCTCGCTCTCTTCCTCACCATCCCCCTAGGCGCGCAGCCGCCCAAGCCCCCGCAGCCCAAACTGGTCATCGCCATCGTTATCGATCAGTTCCGCTACGATTACCTCACTCGCTTCTACTCCGAATACACCGGTGGATTCAAGCGATTCTTCGACCATGGAGCGGTCTTCACCAACGCCCACTTTGAGCACGTTCCCACGGTCACCGCTGTCGGTCATTCGACATTTCTGAGCGGCGCGACGCCTGCGATGAGCGGCATTATCGGCAATGAATGGTGGGATCGCGCATCGAAAAAGCGCGTCAGCAGCGTTTCCGATGAGACGACGACGCTGGTGGGATCAACCGGCGAAGGGTCTTCGCCCAATCGCATGCTGCAATCGACGCTGGGCGATGAGATGAAGATGTCCGGCAAGGGCGGCAAGGTGATCGGTGTTTCGATCAAGGATCGCGCGGCGATTTTGCCCTCCGGCCACATGGCCGACGGAGCTTACTGGTTCGACGGCAAGACCGGAAACTTCGTCAGCAGCACATTTTATTTCGATCAGCTGCCGCCCTGGGTGGCGCAATTCAACGCGTCGCGCCCCGCCGATAAGTATGTCGGGAAAGCATGGATGGGAAAATCCATGGCCGCAACCGCGGACGCGAAATTTTATGCGGCGCTCGACGCCACTCCGTTCGGCAATGAGCTGATTCTCCAGTTCGCGGAGAAGGCCATCGTCGCGGAGAAACTCGGCGCGGGGTCGAAGGTCGATTTGCTGACCGTCAGCTTTTCAGCGAACGACTACGTAGGGCACGCGCTCGGTCCGGACGCGGAAGAAGTGCACGATATGGCGCTGCGCGTCGACAAGCTCGTCGGCGAGCTCATTCACGCCGCCGAAGCGCAAGCCGGCGCGGGCCGCGTGCTCGCGGTGCTCACCGCCGATCATGGCGTATCGCCTTTGCCTGAGGTGAATCAGAAGCGCAAAATGCCGGGGGGAAGATTTGACGACCGCCTGGAGCTCGACACCGTGGAAAAGGCGCTCACGGCCAGGTTTGGCGCCGCGCCGGGCGGCAAGTGGATTCCCTACGCGGGCGAAGGCTCTTTGTTTTTCGCGCCGAATGCGAACGTCGACACTGCGGAAGAGGAGCGTGTCGCGGCCGATGCGATCCGCGCATTGCCGCACGTTTTTCGCGTCTACACGCGCACCCAGTTGATGAATAACGGGATTTTAGAGGACCCTGTAGGCGTCTGTGTGCGCAATGGATTCAATCAGGCGCGCTCCGGAAACGTAATCGTCATACTGGATCCGTATTGGATGGTCAGCCGCAGCGGCACCACTCACGGAGCTCCGTTCGACTACGATAGCCATGTGCCCGTTCTATTTCTGGGACCGCGGATCCGCGCGGGCCGCTTCGATGCGAATATCAGGGTGAACGACGTCGCTCCCACACTCGCCACCATGCTCGACGTCGAAACCCCCAGCGGCAGCGTCGGCCGCGTGTTGGACGAAATGCTGTTGAAATAGCCTGCTAAAATAAATGGACAAAAGGAGTTTGATTTAATCATGTTCCGTTCTCTCGCCCTCGCGGTGTGTGCCGCCGGGCTTATTCCCGTTCCGTCTGCCATGGCGCAGGTGAAGGTCGGCGTGGTCAGCCTGCAGAAAGCGATTCTCGATACGGCCGAGATCAAAAAAGCAGGAGCCGATATGGCCGTGAAGTACAAGAAACGGCAGGATGACTTCGATAAAGCCCAGCGTGAGCTCAACGATATTCAGACGCAGCTTCAATCGGCGCAAGGCAAGCTGAGCGCCGCCGGCGAAGCCGATCTGACGGCGCGCGGGCAGCGCAAGGAGCGCGAAGTAAAGCGCCTGGACGAGGATTTACGCGCCGACGTCGAACGCGATCGCACCGATGTTCTGGGCCGGGCGCAAACCCGCATGTTGGAAGTGGTTAAGAAACTTTCCGATGAAAAAGGGCTCGACCTGGTGGTGGAGGCGACGGCGGTAATTTCGTTCAAGCCCGCGCTCGACATCACCGCCGACGCAGTCAAGGCTTACGATAAAGCGTATCCGCCGAAGTAGGCAATGTCAGGATTCCTCGATCCTACGTATGGTGTCAATGAAGCGCGGCGCGCGCGGCGCATCAAGCTTACCGCGCTGTGGAGCGCTGTCATCATCATCGTTGGCCTGACTTTGTTTTTCACTTTTCGAAACTGGCGCCAGGAGCGGGTCGTGAAACAATTCCTGACCGATCTCAAGGCGCAGAATTATCAGGACGCTTACAAGTTATGGGGTTGCACCCAGGAGACTCCATGCAAGTACTATCCGCCGGAAAAATTTAACGAGGATTGGGGACCGGCAGGGCAATATAAAGATGCTGGAAGCGCGACAATCGAGAATGAAGACGTGTGCGGGAGCGGCGTAATCTTCACTATCGACGTTCCGAAAATCGATCCCTTCGGATTATGGGTCGAGAGCAGCACGAATATCCTGGGCTTCGCGCCCAACGGGTGGACGCGCTGTCCAGGGGCGCATTTGCACCTGAGAGAATATTTGAAATCCCTGTTTAAGTGAATCTCCTCGATCAGGGGGGGACTTGACCGAGATCGATGTCTTGTGGATCAACGCCGGTTTGAGTTGTGATGGCGACACGATCGCGATGACCGCGGCGACTCAGCCCGGCATCGAAGATCTGGTGCTCGGAAATCTCCCGTGGATTCCCAAGATCAACTTCCTCAACGCTTTTTTGGCCTACGAGAATGGTGAGGAGTTCATGGCCCCCTTCCATCGCGCGGCAAAGGGCGAACGGGCTCCTTTCATTCTGGTTGTAGAAGGATCGATCCCCGACGAAACCAATAAAACCGAAGGCTATTGGGCAACCTTCGGCACCGACCAGGAAACCCTCCAACCGATTCTGACCTGCGACTGGATCGACCGGCTAGCGCCCAAAGCCTGGGCCGTGATCGCGGTGGGCACCTGCGCCACCTACGGCGGGATCCATGCGATGGAAGGAAATCCCACGGGAGCGATGGGCCTGGCCGATTATCTGGGGTGGAAGTGGAAATCCAAGGAAGGCATTCCGCTGGTGTGCGTTCCGGGATGTCCGGTGCAGCCGGATAATTTCATGGAGACGCTGCTATACCTGCTGCATATGGCGGCTGGCCGGGCGCCGACGATTCCTTTGGACAACGCGCTGCGGCCCACCTGGCTGTTCGGCCAGACGGTGCACGAAGGGTGCGATCGTGGCGGATACTATGAACAGGCGGAGTTTGCCGAGGAGTATGGAGCGAAGACCTGCATCGTGAAACTGGGCTGCTGGGGTCCGGTGGTGCAGTGCAACGTGGGCAAGCGAGGATGGATGTCGGGAATTGGGGGGTGTCCGAATGTGGGCGGAATCTGCATCGGATGCACTATGCCGGGATTTCCGGACAAGTTCATGCCCTTTATGAATCAGCCTCCGGGGTCGCTGCTTTCTTCGAAGGCGGTGATGACCTATGGGCGAGCCATCCACGCGCTGCGGCGATTTACACAGGCATCGTTAAACAAGGAGCCGAGCTGGCGTGGACGTGCCTCCCACACTTGAAGCGCTGGGTGTAGGCGAGGCCGAAGAACTGCTCGCGAGCCTCGCCGGCGTGTTTTTTCAAACGTCGCCGCGCGGGGAAAGTTCCGCTGCGAATCCGGAGCCAACGCTCGAGGCCCGCTATCGCGTTCTGCTCGATCAGATTCCCGCGGTGGTATTCATGGCCTACCTCGATCAGGGGATCGGCGAAGCTTATGTGAGTCCGCAGATCGAAGCCGCGCTCGGATTTTCACAGCAGGAATGGCTGGAGGATCCGGTGCGCTGGTACCGGCAGATTCATCCGGACGATAAAGACCGGTGGAGCGCCGAAGCCGCGAACATGTTTTTCTCCGGGACTCCGCTGAGATCGGCGTACCGGGTGATGGCGCGCGACGGAAGGGTGGTCTGGTTTCATTGCGAAGCCCGGCTGGTGCGCAGGGCTGACGGGGAGCCGTGGTTCATTCACGGAGTCGGGTTCGATATTACGGAGCTCAAGCAGGTGCAGGAAGCGTTGCAGGAGGAGCGTAATGTCGTCTCGGCGATTTTCAATACCGTGGGCGCGCTGATTATCGTGCTGGACCGTGAAGGCCGCATCGTCCGCTTCAATCGCGCCTGCGAACAGATGACGGGTTACTCGGTGGAGGAAGCGGCATCGAAATTCGTATGGGATCTGTTTGTCGTTCCTGAAGAAGGGGAGCCGTTCAGAAACCTGTTCTATCAGATTCGCGATAACCCCGCGCGCACCGAATACGAAAGCCGATGGATCACGCGGGAGGCGAAGCAAAAGACCCTGGCTTGGTCCGCCGCCGTGCTGCCTGGAACCAAGCAAACGCCGACTTACATTATCGCTTCGGGGATCGACGTGACGGAGCAGAGGCGCGCCGAGGAGAGATTCCGCGGACTGCTGGAGTCGGCGCCCGATGCCGTAGTGGTGGTGAATCAAAGCGGGAAAATTGTGCTGGTGAATGCCCAGGTGGAGAAGTTGTTCGGTTATCGGCGGCAGGAAATCCTGGGGCAAGAGATCGAGAAACTAGTACCCGACCGTCTGCGCGGCAAACATCCTGGTCATCGCCGGCACTTTATATCCGAACCGCGAGTCCGGCCGATGGGCGTGGGAGTGGAGCTTTACGCCTTACACAAGGATGGCCACGAATTTCCGGTGGAAATTTCGTTGAGTCCTCTGGAGACGGAAGAGGGCGTGCTGGTTTCGAGCGCCATTCGCGATATCAGCGAGCGGCAGAGGCTGGAGAAGACCATTCTCGAGATCAGCGAGACGGAGCGGCGCAGAATCGGGCAGGATTTGCATGACGGGCTGGGCCAGCACTTGACAGGTGTCGCGTTCATGGGAAAAGTTCTGGAGGACCGTCTGCGGGAAACGTCGGCGGCGGATGCGGCGGAGGCGGCGAAGATCGTAAAACTGGTGAACGAATCGATCCGGATGACGCGCGAGCTGGCCCGCGGTCTGTTGCCCGCCGTATCGGAAGCTAGCGACCTGATCTCGGCTCTCAAACACCATGCCGGCGAAGTGACGGAGTTGTTTCACGTCGCGTGCCGTGTGGAATGCCGGGAGCCTCTGCGGGTCGCGGACGAAACGGTGGCGGATCATCTACATCGCCTCGCGCAGGAGGCGGTGACCAATGCCATCAAGCATGCGCAGCCTAAGAGCATTACCATCGGGCTCGCCATGGTCAAGGGCGGCGGCGTGCTGACCGTTCGCGACGATGGATGCGGCTTCGACGTGGAGTCTCAGAGTAAGAACGGACTGGGCATGCGCATTATGAACTATCGGGCCAAGATGATGGGCGGGTCTCTCAGTATACAATCCACATTAAACGGCGGAACGGTGGTGCGATGTTCCTTTCCGCTGGCTGAGGCGCCCAATGCAGTTTGAAAAGCACAGGATTTTTATCGTCGACGATCATCCGATCGTGCGGCAGGGGCTCGCGCTGCTGATCAATCGCGAACCCGATCTGGCGGTGTGCGGAGACGCTGAAGAAGCGAGGTCCGCTTTGTGCGGGATCGAGGAGCTGAAGCCCAACCTGGTGGTCCTGGATATTTCACTCAACGGCCCCGACGGTCTGGATCTGCTCAAGAACATTCGCGCGCGCGACCCGCATCTGCCGGTGTTGATTCTCTCCATGATGGACGAACTTTTATACGCCGAGCGCGGCCTGCGCGCTGGCGCCAACGGCTACATTATGAAGCAGCAGGCGACGGAGCAGGTCCTAGTGGCCATCCGGCGTATTTTGGGCGGCGAAGTTTACGTCAGCGAACGAATAGCGAACAAGATGCTGCATCATTTCGTCGGCGGTTCGCCCGCGGCGCAGAGTTCGCCGATCGCCGATCTGACCGATCGGGAATTGGAAGTTTTCCGGCTGATCGGAGAAGGACACGGCACGCGGCAGATTGCCGATGAGTTGCATCTCAGCATCAAGACAGTGGAGTCCTACCAAGCACACATCAAGGATAAGCTGCTGCTCAAGAACGGACGCGAATTAGTGCAGCGTGCGATTCAATGGACCGTTGGGAATAGAGCCCAATAGGTCGCGCGGCATATTTTCTTCGATCGGGTAAACCCCGATGGTGAATATAGGTCGGCCCCCGTTGAGGAAGAATCTCCTTTCCTGTCTAATGGAAGCGCTAGTTAAGAAAACCAGCGAAACGAAAAAAGAAACGTAGACTCATTCAACTAACGACTCCGTCAGACGGAAGGAGATATGAGCACCATGCCCACCGAGACCGTCCCTTACGGCCGTAAAACCCAGAAGCCATCACCGGTAGCCGAGGTCCATGTGGTATGGATCACTGCCGGCCTATCCTGCGACGGCGATTCCGTGTCGATCACAGCCGCAATGCAGCCCAGCATTGAAGACGTGGTTCTAGGCGCCATTCCCGGTCTGCCGAAAGTCCACGTCCATAACCCCGTGATCGCCTACGAAAATGGCGATGAGTTCCTCAAGTATTTCCACATGGCCGCGGAGGGCAAGCTGGAACCCTTCGTTCTCGTCGTGGAAGGGTCGATTCCTAACGAGAAAATCAAGAAGGAGGGGTATTGGGCGGCGCTCGGAACCGATCCGCATACCAAACAGCCGATCACCACGTGCGAATGGCTGGATCGTCTGGCGCCGAAAGCGCTGGCGATCGTCACGGCGGGAACCTGCTCGGCGTACGGAGGGATTCACGCGATGGAAGGCAACCCCACGGGCGCCATGGGCGTCGCCGACTATCTGGGATGGGATTGGAAGTCGAAAGCCGGCCTGCCGATCGTCAACGTCCCGGGCTGCCCTGTGCAGCCGGACAATTTCATGGAGACGCTGCTCTACCTGCTCTATCAGGTGGCCGGCCTCGCACCCATGATTCCTTTGGACGATCAACTGCGCCCCCTGTGGCTGTTCGGTAAAACCGTTCACGAAGGCTGCGATCGTGCCGGATACTACGAGCAGGGCGATTTCGCCGAAGCCTACGGCTCTCCGAAGTGCATCGTGCGACTCGGCTGCTGGGGGCCGGTGGTGAACTGTAATGTTCCCAAGCGCGGCTGGATGGCGGGCATCGGGGGATGCCCGAACGTCGGGGGAATCTGCATCGGCTGTACCATGCCTGGATTCCCCGACAAATTCATGCCCTTTATGGACGAGCCGCCGGGCGGCAAACTGTCTTCGGGCGCGGTTTCGGTGTACGGCAAAGCGATTCGGGCGCTGCGCTCCTTCACCAACGATACCGTCAACAAGGAACCCAAGTGGCGGCATCCGCGTCCTCAACTGACCACCGGATATCGTCCGAGCGCTTTCTAAGTCGAAAGGAACCCTGACATGAGCACCATTACAGCACCCAATGTGACAACGTCCAGCAACAAGGGCAAGCTTGTCGAGATGAACTGGGATCCGATCACCAGGATCGTCGGCAGCCTGGGAATTTTCACCAAAATCGACTTTGAAAACCGCACCGTGGCGGAGTGCTACAGCACCTCTTCTATTTTCCGCGGCTACAGCATTTTCATGAAGGGGAAAGATCCGCGCGACGCCCACTTCATCACCAGCCGCATCTGCGGCATCTGCGGCGATAATCACGCCACCTGCGCGACCTATGCGCAGAACATGGCGTTCGGCGTCAATCCACCGGCAATCGCCGAATGGATCGTCAATCTGGGCGAGGCCGCCGAATACATGTTCGACCACAACATCTTCCAGGACAACCTGGTCGGTGTCGATTTCTGCGAGCAGATGGTGAAGGAAACCAATCCTTCCGTGTGGGCCAAAGCCGAGCACACTCCCGCGCCCCACGCCGAACAGCACGGCTACAAAACCATCGGCGACATCATGAAGTCGCTGAACCCGTTCACGGGCGCGTTTTATCTCGAAGCGCTGCAGATGAGCCGCATGACGCGCGAGATGTTCTGCCTGATGGAAGGCCGCCACGTGCATCCTTCGACGCTCTATCCGGGCGGCGTGGGAACCGTGCCCACCGTGCAGCTCTTCACCGACTACTTAGTCCGCCTGATGAAGTACGTCGAGTTCATGAAAAAGGTCCTGCCTTTCCACGACGACCTTTTCAATTTCATGTACGAAGCCCTTCCGGGTTACGAGGAAGTCGGCCGCCGCCGCATTCTTCTAGGCTGCTGGGGATCGTTCCAGGATCCGAATGTCTGCGACTATCAATATAAAAACATGACCAAGTGGGGCCGCGCGATGTACGTGACTCCCGGTATCGTCGTCGATGGCGAGCTGGTCACTACGGACCTGGTCGACATCAATCTGAACATCCGTATTCTGCTTGGCAGCTCCTATTACGACGACTGGCAGCAGAGCCGGACGTTCGTGACGCACGATCCTCTCGGCAATCCGGTGGATCAGAGGCATCCATGGAATCAGACCACGATCCCGCGTCCGCAGAAGCGAAATTTCGACGATAAATATACCTGGGTGATGTCGCCGCGCTGGTACGACAAACGGACCGGGGATCACCTGGCGCTTGATACCGGCGGCGGACCGATCGCGCGGCTGTGGGCGACGGCGCTGGCCGGAATCGTCGACATCGGCTACATCAAATCGACCGGACATTCCGTGAAAATGTATCTGCCGAAGACTGCCACCAAACCCGAGGCGGAGTTCGAGTGGAAGATTCCCAAATGGAGCAACGCGATTGAGCGCGACCGCGCGCGAACTTATTTCCAGGTCTACGCCGCTTGCGCCGCGCTATACTTCGCGGAGCAGGCGATGAAGGAGCTGCACGCCGGCCGCACTCGGACCTTCACCGATTTCAAAGTACCGGAAGAAGCTATCGGCTGCGGATTCCACGAAGCGGTGCGCGGCGTCCTCTCCCATCACGTGGTAATCAAGGAAGGGAAGATCGCCAATTACCATCCTTATCCGCCGACGCCCTGGAACGCCAATCCGCGCGATTCCTACGGCACACCAGGTCCCTACGAGGACGCCGTGCAGAACACGCCGATTTTCGAAGAGAACGGGCGCGACAAGTTCAAGGGCATCGATATCATGCGCGCAGTCCGCAGCTTCGACCCGTGTCTGCCTTGCGGCGTTCACATGTTCGACGGCCAGGGTAAGATTCTGGAGACGCGCCATTCGCCGATGTTCGGGCTGGAGTCGTAAAACCGGTCGCTGACCGCTCCCGATGGTCGCGGCTCTTTTTGAAAAACTTATGAACTCTATTCCGGAATTTCAGCAGCGACTTGAATCAATCGAATCCGTCATAAAGCAAATCGAAGCCACCGGCGACCCTAACGTCCGCACCGCCGCGCGAGAGTTGGTGCAACTGGTCATGGAGCTGCACGGCACCGGAATGGAGCGCATGCTTGAGATTCTGCGCGCCAATGGAGAGCCCGGCGAGTCTATCCTCGGGAGCTTCGGCCGGGACGAGCTCATCTCCAGTATCCTGGTGCTTTACGGGCTTCATCCGTTGACCCTGGAGCAGCGCGTCGATCAGGCGATTGAGAAGGCGAACCGGACAATGCGGTCGCGGAACGCCACGGTCGAACTGGCCGGCATCGAGAATGGCGCGGTCCACCTCAACCTTAAAGCCAATGGCAACGGGCCCGCGCTCAAGGAAGTGGTGGAAGCCGCGGTCTATCAGGCTGCGCCCGACATCGCCTCGCTGGTCATCGATGGAGGGGAAGAAAAGCAGGCATTCGTCCCCCTCGAAATGCTTCTGGGCCACGCGTTGGCTAACTCCGGATCATGATCGAGAAGCCTCAGCAGACGGCGGCATTCGATTTCCTGCGCCAATTTACGCGCCGGCCGCAACAACCGGCTGAGCGTTGTGAGTTATGCAGCTTGGCGCTTCGGCCGGAGCATCAGCATCTGCTCGAACCGGTGGGCCGCAGGATTGTCTGCTCCTGCGATGCATGCGCGATTCTCTTTAATTCGCAAGGGCAGACCAAATACAAGCGCATTCCCCGACGTATCCGGTTTCTGCCCGATTTTCAGTTGACCGAAAGCCAATGGGCAAGCCTGATGATGCCTATCAACATGGCGTTTTTCTATCGCAGCACGCCGCATGAAGGCCGCGTCATCGCCATGTACCCCAGTCCTGCGGGAGCCACCGAATCCTTGCTCACGCTTGACACCTGGGACGAGATCGCAGCCAACAACCCGGTGCTCGACGATATGGAATTGGATGTCGAAGCGCTGCTCGTCAACCGCATCGGCCACTCCCGAGGCTTTACGGATCCTGAACATTACATTGTGCCCATCGACGAATGCTACAAGCTGGTCGGATTGATTCGCAGCCACTGGTCCGGTCTCGCCGGCGGCACCGAAGTCTGGAGGCAGATCGCCGAGTTCTTCGCGCAAATGAAAGCCCGGTCGCCGCACAGGGTTTCAGAGAAAGCGAATGCCTGACCTTACCATCACGGTCGCGAAGGCCGAGGCGGTCCGCTTCGCCGCGGAGCCCTCGATCGCTTTTGAGCTGAACGTCAAAAACGCCGATCCCGACGAAACCATTCATACTGTCGTCCTGCGCTGCCAGATTCAAATTGAAGTCGCGCGCCGGAAATACAGCGCGGAGGATCAGGAACAACTGCGCGACCTGTTCGGTGAGCCCGAACGCTGGGGACAGACTCTGCGCAGTCTGCTGTGGACCCACGCGAGCGCGGTGGTGCCGCAATTCACCGGCAGTACCACGGTCACTCTGCCGGTGCCATGCACCTTCGATTTCAACGTCGCGGCCACCAAATATTTCAACGGCCTGGGCGACGGAGATATTCCTTTGTGCCTGATGTTTAGCGGCACGGTTTTCTATCAGGCGGACGACGGCTCGCTGCGCGTCGCGCCCATTTCATGGAACTGCGAGACCCGCTTCCGTCTGCCGCTCAAAACCTGGCAGGACATGATGGATATTTTTTATCCCAACATCGCGTGGCTCGGCCTGCGCCGCGACGTTTTCGAAATGCTGCACGAATATAAAGTGCGCCACGGCATCCCTACGTGGGAACAGACCATCGAGACAATTCTGGCGGGAGAAACGGTCAAGGTATGAACGCGGGAAGGGTGGAGAAGATCGCCAACGCCGTCCTCTATGAGGGATATCTGCTCTATCCTTATCGGTCGTCCGCCGTCAAGAATCAGCAGCGATTTAATTTCGGAGTGCTCTATCCGCGCGCGTTCTGCGAGCAGAATCCCGGCTCGGATGCGTGGGAAATGCAAACGGAGTGCCTGATCCGCGGCAGCGCCGCCGCGAGCATCGAAATCAAGACCCGCTTCCTGCAGTTGGTGGAACACGAAGGACGCCAGGAGGGGATCGAGCGCAGTGTTTCGACACCTGCCTGCGAAGTGCGCTCTCTCGCGGAGGAGCCCCTGCGGCAGCAATTCCGTTTTAAAGAGCCGCGACCTTCGGGAGCGGTCAGCGTTGAGGATGCCTCGCAATCACAAGGCGAACTGGAGCTCGGCGCCACCGAGGTCGAGGCCGGCCTCCATCGCATTACCCTGCGCGTCACGAATACTGCGCCAATAAAACACGATATCGGACGCGATGAAGTCCTGCTGCGGTCCCTCATCTCCGTCCACAGCATTCTGCAGGTGGCGGGAGGGAGGTTCGTTTCCCTTCTCGATACTCCTGACGATGCTGTGAACGCTGCAACCGGATGCAAAAACATCGGCTGCTGGCCGGTTCTGGTGGGAGAAGAAGGGCAAGCCGACATGATGCTGGCCTCGCCCATCATCCTCTACGACTATCCGCAGATTGCCCCCGAAAGCGACGGCGATCTTTTCGACGGCTGCGAGATCGACGAGATTCTCGCGCTGCGCATTCTGACGCTGACCGACGAAGAAAAGCAGGAGGTGCGGAGCGGCGATGATCGTGCCCGCCGCATTCTGGAACGCACAGAAAACCTGCCTCCGGAGCATTTTCAAAAACTCCATGGAGCCATGCGCGCCCTTCCCAAGGAGGTCCAATGAACGAGTGGGAATGGCAGCTGCTCGAAGACAAGCCTTCGCTTGCATCGGTGACGGTTGGCGGCGTCGAAGTGAAAGTCCAGGATCGCGTGCGGCTGCATCCCAAGCAGGGCGCGGACATGATGGACCTCGCGCTGGCCGATAAAATCGCCATCGTCGAATCGATCGAACAGGATTACGAAGGGCAGATTCAAATCGCGGTGGTGCTCGAAGACGATCCCGGACGCGATCTGGGATTCCTCAAACAGCCCGGGCACCGCTTCTTCTTTCACGTCGAGGAGATTGAACCCGTATGAAAATCCTGATTGCGTGCGTGGGAAATATCTTTTTGGGCGACGATGGATTCGGCGTCGAAATGGCACGCCGCCTGGCGCAGCGCGCTCTGCCGCCCGGAGTAACTGTCAAGGATTTCGGGATCCGCGGCTTCGATCTGGCCTACGCCATGATGGACCCCTTCGACCTCACCATTCTGGTCGACGCCTGCACGCGCGGTTTTGCGCCCGGTACCGTCTTCGTGTTGGAGCCCGATCCCGTCGAAAATCAGCCTAATCTCGAACTTCACGGACTAAATCCGATGAACGTCCTCCGTATGGTGAAGAGCTTGGGAGGAACGCCGGGTCGCGTCCTGATCGTAGGCTGCGAGCCGGCGGAGCTGGGGTCGGATAACGATGGCAAGCTAGGCTTAAGCGCGCCCGTCGAAGCGGCCCTGGATCAGGCCGTTGCTCTGATCGAATCGCTCGTCTCCAAGGTCTTCGAAGGCGAGCCAATTTTACAAGGAGAACGATAAATGGCAATGGAACTGGAACACCTCAACGGCAATGACGCGAATGACACCAGGGACACGCTCTTCCTGCTGGGAGGCGCCGCCTTCATCGTTTTCGGCGCCGGCCTGATCCTGTCGACACCTTCCGTTCGCAAAATGCTGGGCGGAGCGAACATCGGGAACTTGATCAGCGCCGCCATGCCGGATTTTGAGAAGTACTTGAAACTCAGGTCTATGTGACTTATCTGATCGATAACAGCTCGAGCAGGTTTACGGTGCGCGCGTTCGCAACAGGCATGCTCGCGTCCTTCGGCCACAGCCCGACCCTCGCTATCCGCAATTTTGAAGGAGAGATGGAGTTCTCGCCCGAAGCCGTGGCTCAAGCCTCCCTGCATGTCCGCGCGCGCGCCGATTCGCTCGAAGTGATGGACGACATCAAGCGCGCCGACCGCCAGGAAATGGAGAGCACCATGAACCAGAAAGTGCTCGAAACCGCGAAATTTCCCGACATTTCCTTCGATACCACCAGCGTCTCCGCCGCCCGGCTGAGCGAGAATCGCTATCAGGCGGATCTCAACGGGAACCTCACTCTGCACGGCGTCACCCGCCCTGCCACGATTCCCACCCAGGTAACTCTCATGGGTGATATGCTGCGCGCAGGAGGTGAATTTACGCTGCTCCAAACCAATTTCGGAATCCCTTTGGTCAGCGTCGCCGGTGGAACATTAAAACTGAAGGATGAGCTGAAATTCGCGTTCGATATCGTCGCGCGAAAGCAGGATTGAAACATGTGCCTTGCTATACCCGGTAAAATCGTCGAGCTTTTTCACGAAGATCGCGACACCGCCGTCATCGACGTGTTAGGCGTCCGCCGCCGGATCGACCTCGGCCTGCTCGCGGACGATCCCCCCGTCACCGGCGATTGGGTGCTCATTCACGTCGGCTTCGCCATGAGTAAAATCAGCGAGGTCGATGCCCTCGATCAGCTCCGCATGCTCACCGAGCTCGGCGAGCAGGAGTCCGCTCTCGAAGAAGTGCAAGGCCTGTCCGGACCTTAAAGGAAAATCATCATGCGCTTTGTCGATGAATTTCGCCAACCCGAATTAATCACCCGCACCGCGGAAGAGATTCGCCGTCTCGCCGATCCCGATCGCCACTACCGCTTCATGGAAGTGTGCGGAGGCCACACCCACGCCATCTATCGCTTCGGCCTCATGGATTTACTGCCTGCGAACATCGAACTCGTCCATGGCCCCGGCTGCCCTGTCTGTGTGCTCCCTATGGGCCGCATCGACGATGGACTCTCCATCGCCGAAGATCCCAACGTAATCTTCACCGCCTTCGGAGACATGATGCGCGTCCCCGGCACCCACGGCAGCCCTCTCGAATACAAGGCGCGCGGAATGGACGTCCGCATCGTCTATTCCCCTTCCGACGCTTTGAAGCTCGCGCGCAATCATCCCGATAAGCATGTGATGTTCTTCGCCATCGGCTTTGAAACCACCGCGCCTTCGACCG
This sequence comes from Bryobacterales bacterium, assembly GCA_963698105.1. Lineage (GTDB taxonomy): Bacteria > Acidobacteriota > Terriglobia > Bryobacterales > Bryobacteraceae > Palsa-187. The sequence continues at coordinate 157,914 of CAVOPN010000006.1, read as the reverse complement.
CCCTCACGCTGATGCGCGCCAAGGCCGAAGGTATTCCCAACTTCTCGGTCTTCTCGAATCACGTAACCATCATTCCCGCGATTCGCGCGATTCTCGATTCCCCCGACATGCGTATCGATGCGTTCATCGGACCGGGCCACGTGTCCACCGTCATCGGCTGCCGCCCCTACGGCTGGATCGCGAGCAATGAGAACAAGCCCATCGCCGTCTCCGGCTTCGAGCCTCTCGACGTTCTTCAATCGATCGTCATGCTGCTCCGTCAACTCAACAACGGCACAGCCATCGTCGAGAATAACTACAAACGCGTAGTCCCCTGGGAAGGCAATAAGGCCGCGCTCAAAGCCATCGGTGAAGTCTTCGAGATCCGCCCGTACTTCGAATGGAGAGGCCTCGGCTTCATATCCCAATCCGCCCTGCGCCTCAAAGAAAGCTACGCGCAGTGGGACGCTGAAAAGCGCTTCTCCATCCCCGGCGTCCGCGTGACGGATCCCAAAGCCGCGCAGTGCGGCGAGGTCCTCAAGGGCGTTCTGAAACCCGCCCAATGCAAATTGTTCGGCAAAGAGTGCACTCCCGAACATCCTATCGGAGCGCTGATGGTATCGTCTGAAGGCTCCTGCGCCGCCTACTATAGTTACGCGATGCGAAAATCTCCGGAGCTGGTTCAAATGGCATGACCACCGCCCCTCCGAAAATCCGTTTTCGCGATCCGCAGGTCGACATGGCCCACGGCGCGGGCGGAAAAGCGAGCCGCCGCTTAGTCGAAGGACTCTTCGCGCCCATCCTCTGCGGCGCGTCCACCGAACCTTTAGGCGACGCCGCGCACATCGACATCAGCGGCACCAGAATCGCAATGACCACCGACGCCTTCGTTGTGCGTCCTCTAACTTTCCCCGGAGGCTCCATCGGCGAGCTAGCAGTAAACGGAACCGTCAACGATCTGGCCGTCTCCGGCGCCCGCGCGGTAGCGCTAGTTTGCAGCTACGTGCTCGAAGCCGGCCTGCCGTCGGATATTTTAGAAGCCGAAGTAAGAGCCATGGCCGCAGCCGCGCAGCGAGCCGGCGTGATCATCGCAGGCGGCGACACCAAAGTAGTCGAGCATGGGAAAGCCGATCAGATGTACATCACCACCGCCGGAATCGGCAGCCTGATTCCGGGCCTGCAGCTCTCCGCCGCCTCCGTCCGGCCGGGCGACAAAATAATTCTGTCGGGTCCCATTGGCGATCACGGCATCACCATCCTGTTAGCCCGCGGAGAGCTCGACATCGAAGCCGACCTCCGCTCCGACACCCGTTCCGTACTCCCACTCGTGGAAGAGCTGGCAACGAAAGTTGGCAGCGCCGTAAGGTGGATGCGCGATCCGACCCGCGGCGGCGTCGCCACTTCGCTCAACGAACTAGCCCGCGATTGCGCCTTCGGCATGCAAATTTCCGAGGACCTGATCCCCATCCACGACGCCGTCCGCGGCGCCTGTGAGTTGCTCGGCCTCGATCCTTTGCACATCGCGAATGAAGGACAGTTCCTCACCGTTGTAGCTCCCGAAAGTCTCGAAGCGGCACTCGAAGCCTTGCACAGTACGCCCGGCGGCGAAGCAGCCGTATTGATCGGCGAAGTCACCGAACAGCCTGCCGGCTCCGTTCTCGTCACCACGCTTTACGGAGGCACCCGGATCGTCGATATGCTGGTAGGAGATCCTCTTCCGAGAATCTGTTAGGACCCCCATGGTCAACACATGCGACTTGACAACCGCTGTCCATGACCAGCTTCTGGAACGCAATGGCATATACGAAGATTTTTTCGCCCGCGAGTCCCATGGCCTCGCGCTGGCCTGCCGTGAAATGTCCGATCGCTTCCTCCGCGGAGGGCGCCTGCTCGCCTTCGGCCGCGGCCCCTATGCGACGGACGCGCAGCACGTTTCCGTAGAGTTCGTCCATCCCATCATCGTAGGCAAGCGCGCCCTTCCTGCTCTGGATTTATCGATTCTCCCGATCGCCTGGCTTGAGGCGATTCTTCATCCGGAAGATATAGTAATGGGCTTCGGTCCCCCGGAAGGCGACCAGGAGATCGACGAAGCTCTAGCCTTGGCGAAGGCCCGCGGAGCCATGACCCTGGCGCCCGGCGCCCGGCGCGCGGCGCCTCTCCATCCTTTCATCCACCAGGAGCTGGTCGAAATCCTCTATCACACGCTCTGGGAAACCGTGCACGTCTTCTTCGAGCACAATGAACTCGGCCACGATGTCGGCGAGTCCTCATTTCTTTATCCGTTCCTCGGTCAACAGAAAGAGCCCTCCGCCGACGTAGTCGATCAAGTCGCCGCATCGATCAGAGCGAAGGCGCACGACGACTCCCAACTCCGCGCCCGAGTAGCCCGCGAGCAAGCCGAACAAATCGCATCGACCGCGAGCGCCATCCATCAGCGCCTCGAAAAAGGCGGCAAGATCATCACCTTCGGCAACGGGGGCTCTGCCACAGACGCTAACGATTTCGCCATCGACTGCGTCCTGCCGCCCGCCGGTTATAAACCTATCGCCGCTATTTCCTTGAGTATGGAGCCCGCGAATCTAACGGCTATTGCCAACGACGTCGGCATCGAACTAATCTTCCTGCGCCAGTTGATCGCCCACGCCAAGCCCAACGATATCGCCGTAGGAATCTCCACCAGCGGAGGCTCCCGCAACATCATCCTTGCGCTCGAAGAAGCCCGCAAACAAGGCTTGCTCACCGTCGCCCTGTTAGGTTACGACGGCGGAGAAATTCTGCGCAGCGGCCTGGCCGATTACAGCCTGGTCGTTCATTCCGATTACATCCCGCGTATTCAGGAAGTGCAGGCGTCCGTCTACCACGTGCTGCGCGAAACTCTGGAGGTGCTAGCCCATGCCTAAATTCGAACTGTTCGGGACCAAAGCGTGCCCCTATACGCAGGACATGCGCGAATGGCTGGAGTGGAAAGGTTACGAATACCAGGAATACGACGTGGAGCAGGATAGCGAAGCCCGCGCCAGAATGCTCACCATCTCCGGAGGTCAGCGCACCGTCCCGATCCTTGCCGAAGATGGCGACGTAGTCCAGATCGGCTGGCAGGGCCGAGGCTGCGTAGTATGAGTGGATAAAGTGATAACCGAAAAAACACAGAATAAAGTCTGCGCCACCCTTATTCCTTACGGTGGCACAGGCTTCAGCCTGTTTAGCCCGCAATGTCTAACATGCTAACCGCCCGCCACATCCGAGTCCGCGGCATCGTGCAAGGCGTAGGATTCCGCCCCTTCATTTTCCGCTTGGCAACCGCCCACACTCTTTCCGGCTGGGTCCTAAACGATGAAGACGGAGTAGAAATCCATCTGGAAGGCCCGAATCAATCGCTGGACGCATTCGTAGAATCTCTAAGATCGGATGCTCCCGCCGCAGCGCAAATCGCCGCCATCCAAATCCATCCCTCCCATCCCACCGGCCTCAAAGACTTCAAAATCAGAAATAGCGAACACTCCGGCACCCCCACCACCAGAATCTCCCCCGACCTCCCCGTCTGCCAGGATTGCCTGAAGGAACTCTTCGACCCCGAAGACCCTCGCGCGAACTATCCCTATATAAACTGCACCAACTGCGGCCCAAGATATTCCGTAATCGAAGAACTCCCTTACGATCGCGCCCACACCACCATGAAAAGCTGGCCGCTCGACGAGTACTGCGCAAATCAATACCACGATCCAATGGACCGCCGTTTCCACGCCCAGCCTGTAGCCTGTCCGAACTGCGGCCCGCATTACTATCTTCAAACCACAGAACGAATCGATGAAAACGCCATCGCGAAAGCCGCGGACCTGCTCAATCAAGGCGCCATCCTCGCAGTAAAAGGACTCGGAGGCTATCACCTGGCCTGTGATGCTCGAAACGATACAGCGGTCCGCTCCCTGCGAGAACGAAAATTCCGCAAGGAAACCCCCTTCGCCCTAATGGCCAAAAATTTGGCCATTGCCCGCGCCCTGATCAATCTATCCGCAGAATCCGAAGCGTTACTGCTCTCCCCACCCCGCCCCATAGTTCTGGCCGCAGCAGTAGGACAGGTCCCCGACCTGTCCCCCTCCATCTCCCCTCAAAACGACGACCTCGGCGTAATGCTCCCCTACGCCCCCCTGCACCATCTCCTGTTCGCAGCCGGAGCCCCCGACGTCCTGGTAATGACCAGCGCCAACCGCTCGAGCGAGCCGATCGCCTATCAAGACGAAGAAGCCCTGACCCGCCTCGAAGGAATCGCCGACGCCTTCCTGATCGGCGAACGCCCCATCGCGCGCCGGGTAGACGATTCCATAGCCCGGGCCGGCGTCTTCGGCCCCACAATTCTCCGCCGCTCCAGAGGCTACGCGCCCTCGGCCGTCGCGTCCATCCCATCGACGCACCCCATCCTCGCTCTAGGCGCCGATCTCAAAAACAGCATCACGCTAGTCATCAACGGCCAGGCATTTGTCAGCCAGCACATCGGAGACCTGGCCCAATGCCAGTCCTTCGAATCCTTCCGTCAAACCATTCAGGACCTGACCAAGATGTACGAAGTAGATTGGAACGACCTGATCATCGCCCATGACGCGCATCCTCAATATCTATCCACCACCCACGCCCTGGAACTCTCATCCAACACCCGGCGAATCCAACACCACAGAGCCCACATCGCCTCCGTCCTTGCCGAGCGCGGCGCATGGGATAAACAGGTGCTCGGAGTCAGCTTCGACGGCACCGGCTACGGCGACGACGAAACCATCTGGGGCGGAGAACTCTTCACCGGCAGCATAACCGAAGGCTTCAAACGAGTAGCCCATCTGCGCCCGGCCGCCCTTCCCGGAGGCGACGCCGCCGCCCATTACCCGGTCCAGGCCTCCGCCGGATTCCTTTCTCAAATAGAAGATCTCCCCGATCTAAACGCCGAGCCCTTTCTATTTCCTCCTCGCTACCAACAGTCACTGGAACTGATCCGCAAAAATACGCGCGTATTCCAAACCACATCGGTAGGCCGCCTCTTCGACGCCGCCGCCGCTCTGCTGGGATTCACCAGGGAATCGACCTTCGAAGGACAAGCCGCCATGTGGCTGGAGCATATCGCCAGACGAGCAACCGCCGACCCCTATCCATTCCCCAATTTGGATTTCCGCCCCTTGCTTTGGAGCTTGGCGGCAGACCGCCTGCGCGGACGCGAAATATCGCAATGCGCCAGAGCCTTCCACCGCGGAGTGGCAAAAGGACTGTGCGAAGTAATCCAAACTCACAACCCGCACACAGTAGTCCTATCCGGCGGAGTCTTCCAAAATCAACTCCTCCTATCCGACATCAAATCCCTGTTGCCCCTGCCCATCTGGACCAACCGCGAAGTCCCCCCCAACGACGGAGGCATCAGCCTGGGCCAAGCCGCCCTCGCATCTGAATCATGATGAATATGGTGGCGCGAGCTTCAGCTTGCAGCGACGGCTTCAGTCGTCGTCTTACCGAGCCGCGACCACAGGGAGCGATTTCCGTGGCGGTTAGACGATAAAATGCACGAACTTTCCATAGCAATGAGCATCGTAGAAATGGCCGAGGAGCAATCCGCCCAGCACGGCAACGCAAGAATCACTGCGGTTCATCTAAAACTAGGCCCCCTCTCCGGTGTAGTAAAAGTGGCCCTCGAAAACGCCTTCACCCTGGCCCGCGAAGGAACGATTCTGGAAACAGCGCAACTCCTGATAGCACAAGTCCCGATAGTCGCGCATTGCAAGCACTGCAACGCTGATCGTACCCTCCCCTCGATGCAATCGTTCATCTGCCCCGTCTGCGAAACCCCCGTGTCCGATATAATCCACGGCAGAGAGCTGGAAGTCGTCGCCCTTGAGATAGAGGAATTATGCCCAGGATCCTAGAAGTCCGTGAAAAGATCCTCAAGCAGAACGATATTCTCGCCCGTCAGCTCCGCCAGCGCTTCAAAGACAGCGGCGTATTCGTAATCAGCCTCGCATCCAGCCCCGGCTCCGGCAAAACCGCGTTCCTGGAAAAAACCCTAACCCTTCTTCGCCCAAATTACAAAGTTGCCGCGCTTGTAGGCGACCTCGAAACGGATAACGACGCCGTCCGCCTGGCCCGCGCCCAGGTTCCGGTAAAACAAATCACCACCGGAACTCTCTGTCACCTGGAAGCTGCGATGATTCAGACTTCCCTCGAAGATTGGAACCTGGATGAGCTGGACTTCCTGTTCATCGAAAACGTAGGAAATCTCGTGTGTCCATCCTCCTACGACCTGGGCGAAAATTTGCGCCTGGTTCTGCTCTCCGTAACCGAAGGCGAAGACAAGCCTCTCAAATACCCGACCATCTTCAACACCGCCGACGTAGCCATCATCACTAAAATGGATTTGGCGGAAGCCGTGGAATTCGATCTGTCCGCCGCCGAAGCCAACATCCAGCGAGTCCGTCCCGGTATGAAAACTATCACGCTTTCTTCGAAGAAAGGCACCGGAATGGACGAATGGCTGACTTATCTCCGTGGTATAATTATTCACTAGAGTGAATACTTAATCAATGACCCCCGTCGGCATCGTCGGGTTCAGCGGCTATAGCGGAGCTGAGCTCGTATCCATTCTTTCCCGCCACCCCAACGTCGAACCCGTGCTTTTAGAGCACCGTGAGACCGGCGACCGGACTCTTCCCGGACTCCGCCGGATGCCCCTCGATACGAACTTGCCCCTGGTGTTTCTGGCGACGCCACCCGAAGTATCGCTCGAATTGACCCCTGGTTTACTGAGCCGGGGCGCGAAAGTCATCGATTTGAGCGGAGCCTTTCGTCTCGGCACGGTTGAAAATTATAAAAGATGGTATAAAGCCGACCATCCGCAGCCGGACTTGCTGGCGCAAGCCGTCTATGGATTGCCGGAGTTTTATCGCGACTCAATTCCCGGTAAGCAGTTGATTTCAAACCCAGGATGCTACCCGACGGCCGCGAATCTGGCGCTCCGCCCACTGCTCGAAGCCGGGCTGATCGATCGCGAATACGGGGTTGTTTGCGACGCGAAATCCGGAGTGAGCGGCGCCGGGCGAAAACCATCTTTGAAGACGAGTTTTGTTGAGGTTACAGAGAACTTCTCAGCCTATTCCGTCCTCGACCACCGGCACGTGCCGGAAATTCTTCGCACCTCCGGCCTCGAAGAGCGGGAATTGAGCTTTACCGCCCAGCTCATCCCCGTCGAACGAGGCATTCTCGAAACCATTTATTTCCGCACGAAGAGCGACAAAAAGATACGAGAAGCGTACACCAAACAATACTTAAATGACCAGTTTGTGCGAATTTACCCCTTCGGCGAATTCCCCGACTTGCATAGCGTTCAGCGAACCAACTATTGCGATATCGGAATTCGTGTGGACGAAGCGACCGGCCGGGCCGTGGTCGTCGTCGCGATCGACAACCTGGTTAAAGGCGCGGCGGGGATGGCGGTTCAGAACATGAACCTGGCGCTCGGATTTCCGGAAGCTTCTGGACTGTTGTGAAGCTCCTCATCAAGCTCGGTGGAACGCTGCTCGATGTGCCTGAATCGCGCGCGCGCCTCGCGGCGGAGATCGCCCGGCTCGATCACCAGACCGTCGTCGTTCATGGAGGCGGCAAACAGATGACGCGGTATCTGACAGACCGCAACGTCGAAAGCCGCTTCGTGAACGGCCTGCGCGTCACGACGCCGGAAGTGGTGGATGCGGTGCTCCAAGTCGTTGCAGGGACAGTGAATACCGAACTGGTGGGTTCGTTTCGTAAAGCGGGCGCGCGTCCCGTGGGACTCACCGGTCTCGATGCGGGACTGGTGGATGCTGAGCCCCTCTCCAACGAGCTGGGCGCTGTGGGAAAGCCGGTGCATTCCGATGCCGCGCTGCTCGATTTGCTCACCCGGGAAGGCTACCTGCCGGTGATCGCATGCGTGGCCGGGGACGCGAGCGGCGCCGTCTATAACGTCAACGCCGACCAGATGGCCGTAGCGTGCGCGTCTTCCTTCGAGGCGGAAAAGCTGATTTTTTTGACCGACGTCGACGGCGTGAAGGACGCGGAAGGCCGCGTGCTTCCATCGCTCACGGCCCGCCAGGCAGCGACTCTAATCCAAACTGGCGTGGCCACCGGCGGCATGCAGGCCAAACTGGAAGCCGCGGTTTCGGCGCTTCATACCGGCGTCAAAGAGATAATCATCGCCCCCGGCGCGCAGTCCGGCGCGATCGCGGATATTCTGGCCGGTAAACCGATCGGAACCAGGATGGTGGTTTAAACATGCTGGAAATTCGCAAAGCCTCGCTCACCGATATCCCCGCGCTTCTTGAATTGATCAACGCCTACGCTGCGAACGGAATCATGCTGCCGCGCACCGAATTCGAGATGGCCGAAAATATCCGCGATTTCCTGGTCGCGTTCGACAGCGGGCGCCTGGTTGGCTGTGGAGCGCTGCATTTCTATACAGCGGCATCGGGCGAAGTGCGCAGCTTGGCGGTCGATCCCGCTGTAAAAACCAAGGGTATCGGACGCGCCCTGGTGGAGTCTCTGGAGGAAGAAGCCCGCGCGCAGGAGTTGTACTCGATTTTCGCGTTCACCTACGTCCCGGGATTCTTCGCCAAGCTGGGATTCGAGGAAGTGGACCGCGGAGAACTGCCCTTGAAAGCCTGGAAAGACTGCCTGCGCTGCCCCAAGTTTCAGGCCTGCGACGAGATCGCGGTATTGAAGCGGCTGAAGCCGGACCCTCCTCCCATCTCCGTATCCCGGCTAACGCAGATCGCCGACTTCCCGCAGCTCCCGATGTTTCGAAAGAATTGAGAAAGGCCGAAACCACTTCTTAAGTTCGTGAATCATTAAAATTGGGGCCGTGCGTGGAGTAATGGAATGAAGACAGCAGATCGTTTCAACGGACAAACGTTTCTGTCCAAAGTGGACGGCGGCAAAACGCACCATAATTTTAACCTCAAGAAGACCATCTTTCGGCAGGGCGATAGCTGCGATTCGATTTTCTACATCGAAAATGGAAAAATAAAATTGACCGTCGTCTCCAAACGCGGCAAGGAGGCCGTGGTCGCGATTCTTGGTCCGGGCGACTTTCTCGGTGAAGAGTGCATGGCAGGCCAGCCCAAGCGCCTCAGCACCGCCGCTCCTCTCACGAATTGCAGCGTCGTGCGGATTGAGAAGGGAGTTGCGATCCAGGCTTTGCGCGACGATCCTTCCTTCTCCGAGATCTTCCTCGCCTACGTACTTGAACGAAGCATTCGAACTCAGGAGGATCTAATCGACCAGCTCTTCAATTCCAGCGAGAAAAGACTGGCGCGGGTACTGCTGCTGCTGGCGAATTATGGGCAAGATCCGCAACCCGACATGAGGATCGCGAAGATCAGCCAGGAAACGCTGGCCGAAATGGTGGGCACCACGCGCTCCCGGGTCAATTTTTTCATGAACAAATTCCGCAAGCTAGGCTTCATCAAGTACGACGGCGGCGTGGAAGTGAATAGCTCCCTGCTCAACGTAGTGCTGTACGATTAGTCGCGCCTCCAGGCGTGCCGACGCCCCTTCGTGAATCAGTGGCTTCTACAGCCAGGTGGCACAGGCTTCAGCCTGTGAAGCTTAGGCGCCTTGGGACACAGCGGAGCGACGATGGTTCATCGCTATATCAGGTTGCGCAGGAGTTGGACGGCCATCTTTATATCCGCCAGCCTTTGCGGCTGGTCCTCGATTTCGCGCTCTACATTGATGGAGCCTTTATAACCGGCTCGCTTCAGGGCGTCGACAAAACGGGGGATGCCGACGGCTCCCTCGCCTAGAGGTTTTTCGGTGCCCAGGGCGCCTGCGGAGGCAGGCCAATCGCCGTCTTTCGCGTGTACGGAGACCACGTGCGGGGCCAGCTTTTCGAAGGCTTCGATGGGATCGCCGGTGCCGTAGAGAATCATGTTGGCGGGGTCGAAATTTACTTTGAGATTGGGACACTCGGCGTCATCCAGAAAGCGGAGTAGAGTGTCTGCCGATTCCTGGCCGGTTTCGAGCGCGAAGGTTTGCCCATGCTTTTCCGCGGCATCGCAAATCCTTCGCACCATGCCGCGCACGGCGACGTAATCGGGATCGGAACGATGTTCGGGGACGAACCCGATGTGGCAAGCGACACTTTTCACGCCCAGCGCGGCGGCGAAGTCGCAGGCCTCGATGGTTCGTTGTTCCCGGGCTTCGCGCGTCAAGGGCGGAATGAAGCCGACCGTTTTCTGCACCGTGAGAATATCCGCGTAATCCTCGCCGGAATAGGCGCAGACCACGGTGGCGACGGAAAATTTCGCTTCCCCGATGGCTTCCCTCCATTCAACGGCCGCGGAGGAGGTCAGAGGGATTTCTCCGCCGACTCCCAGTTGGCCGGATTGAACGCCCATCGCACGGAGCTCCGGCAGACGATCGCGGCCGGCCCAAAACATGACACCTATTTCCATGAAATCCTTTCCCCGTTTTTTGCGCGCGCCTCAAACAAGGCGAGCGCCAGCCGTACCGCCTCCGCTGAATCCGATGGTGCGCAGAAATCAGGCGGAGCGCCGGTACGGCAGCATTCCGCAAAATATGAAATCTCCGCGGCGTAGCCATCCGCAGGCTCGAGCGCAATCTCCTGGCCGCCGCCGTAACGTTTCAGCGGCCTGGACTCGGAATTAAATTCCAGAACCCCGCGCTCGCCCAGCACCGCGAACTCCATGGCGAACGGAAACGAGCCCGGAAACATCCAACCGCCGCTGATTTCAACTGCGAATCCTTCGTGAAAAAGGCGCGCCGAGATCGCATCGACGCCGGCGGAAGCGTCCTCATAGCCGGTGGCCGAAATCGAGGAGGGCGCACCGAACAGGCGCAGAGCCATGTCGACATCGTGGATGAGAAGATCGAACGCGCCTCCGCCACTGCGGTTTTTGTCGGTGATCCAATCGGACCATCCGGGCTGCGCGCAGCGCCTGCGAAAAGCGGCCGAGCGGATCGAACCAAGCTCGCGATTATCCACCACGCGCTGCAATACGCGATATTCGGGAAAGAAGCGCAGCACATGGGCGACCATCAGGATCTTTTGGGCGCGCCCGGCTTCGGCGATCATCCGATGGCAGGATTCTACGTTGAGGGCCATCGGCTTCTCGACCAATACGTGCTTTCCGGCGCGGAGGGCGGCGATGCCTGCCGATTCGTGCATGTCTGTGGGCAGGCATAAATCCACGGCGTCAATCGCAGGGTCGGCCAGCGCGTCATCGAGCGCGGCATAGTGTTTCACCGGCCAATCCGGCGCGCGCCGGCTGACCACCGCGGCCAATTGCACTTCGGGCAGCGAACGAATCGCCTTTAGGTGCACACCGCCCATAAATCCGAGACCGACGACCGCCAAGCGCATCAAACAATAGAATAGATTATGGACGCCCTACAATCCGCAACCCTGGAATTCGCGGAGCTGCTGGCGATCGCCGCGGCTCAATTACCGGCGCTCACCGATACCGCCGCGCGCACCGACGGTCATTGGTCGCGGAAGGAAATCCTGGGCCATCTGATCGATTCGGCGGCCAATAATCATCAGCGTTTCGTGAGGGGACAACTGGATCGCGAATTGGTGACGCCCAACTACGCGCAAAGGGAGTGGGTGGAGACTGAGCGTTTCCATGAGCGCGAATGGCCAGAACTGGTGCAATTCTGGGTGTCCTATAACCGGCACTTGCTGCATCTGATGTCCCACGTTCGGCCGGACCGGCTGGATTCCGTGATTCGCATCGGCGGCGGCGAGCCTGTAACGCTGGAATTCGTGATGATCGATTACGTCGATCACATGAAACACCATCTGGAACAGCTTGGCGTGCACGCCGCGATAGAATAAGGTCAGATGTCTGGTTTCTTACTGCTCCTATTGTTCTACGCATCGCAAGGCGGGGCCGAGCTCGAAAAAGCGCGCGACGCGCAGGATCGTCCGGCGCTGGAGCGGATGACCGCGCAGCTTTCAAGCGCGGCGCAAGCGAAGGCGAACGATGCCGCGGCGCTATATAAATTGGCGCTGGCCGAGTCGTATGTAGCGGAGGTTGCGATCGAAGTGCGCGACAAGAACGCGGCGCACAACGCGGCCGAAGCGGGAATCGACGCGGCGAAGAAGGCGGTCGCAATCAACGGCAATTCCGCTGAATATCACCGGCTGCTGGGAACTCTGTGCGGGCAGGCAATCTCCTCCAATGTTCTGCAAGGCATGAAATACGGGCACTGCGCACAGGATGAAGTGAACAAGGCGGTGCAGATGGATCCGAAATCGTCGGTCAATTATCTGGCGCGCGGTGTAGGAAATTACTATCTTCCGTCGAGCTTGGGCGGAGGGATCGAGCTGGCGATCAAAGATTTCCAAAAGGCCGCGGAGCTGGATCCGCATTCGGCGGAGGCGCAGCTATGGATGGGACTTGCCCTGCGCAAGGAAAACAAGAATGCCGAGGCGCGCAAGGCGTTTCAGAAGGCGATTGAGTTGAATCCCGCGCGGGTGTGGGCCAGGCAGCAGCTCGATAAGACTCCGGCGCAGTGATTATTTCTTTTCGCGATTTCCGATGATGCGGTTCGCGAAATAATTCGTGACCTTCGCTTCATTGCGCGCCACTTCGTAATAGGCCGCTTTCAAGAGCTGATCCTTGCGATTGATCAGCGTCTCCCGAATGGTCTGCTGCACTTTCGGATCGCTCAATTCGCGCTGGCCCGCGGGTTCCTTGCTGATCACCTTTAAGATGCGGTAGCCGTCGGGCGTGCGCAAAACTCCGGTGGTTTGGCCGGGGCTGAGGGCGATCACGGTTTTTCTGAGCTCGGCGTTGGCACGTTCTAGAGAGGATTCGGGGATGAAACCGAGGTCGCCTCCATTTTGCGTGGAGTTGGGATCTTCCGAATAGTTCTGCGCGAGCATCGCGAAATCATCACCGGCCTTGATGCGGGCCAGGATGCTGCCGATCTTCTTTACGGCGCTCTCATCGTCAGTGGCCTTGTCATTTTTCAGATTGTGGACATTCGGATCGGCGCCGGGGGTGACCAGGATTTGCGCCATGTGAATCTGCGGCTCGGAGAGATTAAAACTCGCCTTGTTGGCGTTGTAAAAATCGGAAATATCTTTGTCGGTGATGCTGATCTGAGAAGTGATCTCCTTAAGGAACAATTTCTGGACGCTGAGATCGCGGCGGAGCTTGGTCTTCAGATCCTCCACCGTGATTTTGCGGGCGTTGAGCTGTTTCTGAAATTCTTCCTGGGTGTAGGGAGCCTTCAGCTCGCTGAATTTCGCTTCGACGTCGGAGTCGACGGCCATCAGGCCCATGCGCTCTGCGCGCTGCACCAGAATTTCCTCATCGATCAAGGTGCGAAGAATTTCGAGACGCTGGATGGATACCTGATCGTCGCTGGGATGTTCGGTGGGCGTGGCGAATTCGGATTGAAAGCGTTTTTCGACGTCGGAGTAAGTAATGGCGCGGCCGTTCACCATCGCGGCGACGTTCGCGGGCGTCGTGCGGGTGCAGGCTGCGGTGAATACGACCGCAATCAGAAGGAGGGATCGAAACGAGAACATGGAAGCTTTCATTCTACAGTGTCGCCGGAATTCCTGGCGTCAGTCTGGGTGCGATTGCGTGCGCCACGTAAAGTGTTAGGATTTGGAACGACTGCTTCAGCCTGTGAATCATTTTGCGTCGCGCCAGTTTTCGCCGGCGCCGATGTCGACCAGCAGAGGGACCTCTAGCTTCTTCACGCCCTCCATCGCGGATTTGACCAGTGCCGATACTTCTTCCACTTCTTCGGGAGGCGCTTCGAGCACCAGCTCATCGTGGACTTGGAGCAGCATTTTCGCCTGCATTCCGCGCAGTTGCTCGTCGATGCGAATCATGGCGAGCTTGATCAGGTCCGCGGCCGCGCCTTGGAGAGGAGTGTTCACGGCGATACGCTCCGCGAAATTGCGGGCGTTCGGATTACGGCTGTTCATGTCAGGAATCGGACGACGGCGGCCGAACAGATTTACGGAAACTCCGGAGCGGCGGACATCGACAATCGTTTGATCGAGCCATCGGCGCACGCCGGAGTAGCGTTCGAAGTAGGCGTAAATATACTTCTCGGCTTCTTTGCGATCGATTCCCAGCGACTGCGACAGGCCGAAGGGGGTTTGTCCGTACACGATGCCGAAGTTCACGGCTTTCGCGTTGCGGCGGTGATCGGCGGTAACCATCAAAGGAGGCACGCCGAAAACTTCGGCCGCGGTACGGGTATGAATGTCCTCGCCGTTGCGAAAGGCGTCCAGCAGCACGGCGTCGCGCGACATGTGCGCGAGCAAGCGGAGCTCGATCTGCGAATAGTCCGCGACGATCAGTTTCCAGCCGCGGCGGGGGACGAAGGCAGCGCGGATTTCACGGCCCAGTTCCGTGCGGATCGGGATATTTTGCAGATTCGGATTCGAGGAGGACAGGCGTCCGGTGGCCGCCCCTGTTTGATTGAACGTGGTGTGGAGGCGTTCGCTCGCGGGATCGATCAGCAACGGAAGCGCGTCGACATAGGTGCCCTTCAGCTTCGCGAGCTGCCGATATTCCAGAACCTTTTGTGCAATCGGATGCTCCAGCGCGAGCGTCTCCAGCACGTCGGCAGCGGTCGATATGACTTTGCCTTTTCCGTATTTAACGGGGGCGGGCAGGTTCATCTCTTCGAACAGCACCTTGCCCAATTGTTGCGGCGAGTTCACGTTGAAAGGATGGCCGGCGAGCTCATAAATAGCGCTCGATAGAGTGGCGATCTCCTCTTCCATGCGGCCGCTGAGCAGCTTCAATTGATCGGGATCGACGCGGATGCCGGTCTCCTCCATCCTTGCGAGCACGCGGACGAGAGGGAGATCGATGGACTCATATAGCTCGGCGAGACCGAGCGCGTCGACTTCCGGGCGCAGCTTGCGGTAGAGAGCGAGAACCGCATCGGCGTGGCTGGAAGGATCGGCTTCGAGGGTTTGTTCCAGATATTTTTCCGCGAGCGAAGAGAGCGAGGAGCCGCCGGGATCGGCCGAAAGGAGGAAGCCGTACAACATCACGTCGTGCCGCAGAGAGGGCACATCGTCGAAGCGGCGCAGAAGGTTTTTGATATCGTGAGCGATGGTCGCGCGCGGGTGGATGGCTTCGAGCGCAATGGAGCGCGCGGTTCCACAACTCACGCAGAGGCCGAAAACGGCTTGCTCCATCACATCGCCGACGGCGATGGCCAGCTCGCCCTCGTTCGAGGCTAGCCATGCGTCGAGACCGGCTTCATCATCGAGCGCGGCATAATCCAGATTTACGGCGCCCTTTTCCGCAGGAGCCAGCTCGCGCAGGAGGCTCGAAAATTCGAGCGTTTTGTAGAGCTCGCGAAGCGACGGCACATCGGGCTCATGCACCGCGACCGATTCCAAGGTCCAATCGAGCGGCACATCGCAATGAATGGTCGCCAGCTTCTTACTCAGCAAAATTTGTTCGCGATTGTTCTGTAAACTTTCGCGATAGGTGCGTCGTTCGACTTCCGCCGCGTGGTCGATCGCGTTTTCGACCGACCCGAAGCGTACGATCAGATCCTTCGCGCCTTTGTCGCCGATTCCGGGAGCGCCCGGAATGTTATCGATTGTGTCGCCCTTCAACGCGAGCAGGTCCGCGACTTGATTCGGGCGGACGCCCATGAACGCCTCGACCGCCGCCGCGTCGTACATCATGTCGTCTTTCATGGGGTTCAACATGCGGACCTGGTCGTTGACCAGTTGCAGCATGTCCTTGTCGCTCGAGACGATGATCACCTGGTCGGCACCCTGCTCGATCGCGCGTTTCGAAAGCGTGCCAATCACATCGTCAGCCTCGAAGCCGGTAAACTCGAGCACGGGAATCCGCATCGCCTCCAGCGTTTTTCGAATCCAGGGAATCTGTTCGAGAAGATCGGGAGGGGTCTCCGTGCGATTGGCTTTGTAGGCGGCAAAGGCTTCGTCGCGAAAGGTGGGGCCGGAGCTTTCGAAAATAGCCGCCAGATATTCCGGCTTCTCCTTGGCGAGCAGGCGCCGAACCATATTGTGAAAGATAAAAATCGCCTCAGTGGAGGTCCCCGACCCGGTTCGCATCGGCGGTGCGCCGGATCGCGCGCGGGCGTGATAGGCGCGAAAAATGAAGCCAAACGAATCGATCAGGAAGAGGCGGGACACTTAAATTTAAGTATAACTCCAGTGCAAAATCACCACACCTTAGAGAAGGCCTGTGTCTAAAAAGACACAATGAAACGGGTACAAGTCTTTTTTAATCATAAACCTAGAAAAAAGATCCCAACCTTGTTACACTACACCTTGCGCTTCGAAACATCTGTTCAACGTCCGGTGGAGGCTGTAGGAGTGGGTCTGCATTCCGGCGTGCCGGTGCGGATCCGTATTCTGCCCGCTCCGCCCTCGACCGGCATCGTTTTCATTCGGACGGACCTGGACGGTTTCCCGATTCCCGCGAGTTGGAGGCACGTTCAGAAGGTCAGTTACGCCACCAGCCTGATGCGTCAGGGCGTGTTGATTTCGACCACCGAACATCTTTTGAGCGTTTTCTACAGCATGAGCGTGGACAATGCGTTCGTCGAGATCGACAATCTGGAAGTGCCGATTCTGGACGGCAGCGGCCAGCCTTTCGTCGAACTGATTCGCGCGGCGGGCATCAAGTATTCGCGCAAACTTCGGCGCTATTTCCGGATACGGCGGCCGGTTTCGGTGGAGCTGGGGGACAAGAAAATCAGCATCCTGCCTGCCGACCGGTTTCTGCTGACTTGCGATGTTTTTTTCCCGCACCCGATGGTGGGGCGCCAGGTGCTGGATATTGAAGTGACCCCGGAGCGGTATGCCGCGGAGATCGCGCCTGCGCGAACGTTCGGTTTTGAGTATGAGCTGGACCAGATGCGCAACATGGGTTTGATTCGCGGAGCGTCGCTCGAAAATGCGGTGTGTTTCAATCGCGAAACGGTGTTGAATCCTGGCGGCCTGCGCTATCGCGATGAGTGCTGCCGGCATAAGGCGCTCGATCTGATCGGGGATTTAGCGCTGATCGGCAAGCCTTTGCTGGGGCACGTAATCGCAGAGAAGGCGGGCCATGCGATGCATTTCGCCCTGGTGAATCGCATCATGCAGGATCCGACGCTCTATGAAATTCTGAGCTTCGATCAACTGGCGACGCGTGTCGCGCATGCGCTCGTTTCTTGAAATACCTTCCGAATGTATTAAGCGGTGCGCGGCTGCTGCTGGCCCCCTATATTTTCTGGCTGATGTGGCGGCGCGAGTATGGCGCGGTGCTGATCTGGTTCCTGTTGAGCGGGATTACAGACGGTGTCGACGGCTGGATTGCGCGGCGCTGGAACGCGCAGTCGAGACTCGGCGCAATGCTCGATCCAATCGGCGATAAGCTGCTGCTGAGCGGAAGTTTTCTGGTGCTGGCACTGGATGGAGCCATCCCTGTATGGCTGGCCGTACTCGTGCTGGGCCGCGATCTGGTGATCCTGTTATTCGCCGCGGGCGTGATGTTAGGGTCCAAAAAGAAGGCGGAGTTTCCGCCGTCGTGGTGGGGCAAATCGAGTACTGTCGCACAGATTTGCTACATCCTCGCACTGGTTGGGCATCTGGGTGGATTTCTGCCGGTCATCCTGCCGGAGATCGGGAAGTGGTGCGTGCTCGCGTTCTTGGCGATCAGCAGCGTGGATTATGCGCGGCAGGCGCGTCGAATTTTGGCGTGAATCCCATTAGGCCAGCCCCTTGCGATAATGCACGCACCGGTCGACGACTTCAAAGCCCAAAGCCTCATGCGCCCGCTGCGAAACATCGTGGTCGATCCAGGTATCGGACGCCATCTCGACACAACCCTGCGCCCGCGCCCAATTCTCCGCCGCGCGCATGAGCGCTCCGCCCAGCCCTTGATTTCGGAACCGCTCCTCGACGAACCATCCTTCGACAAAACCCACGGGCCGCGTGGAATCGCATCCATCGGCATGAGATCGTAACCCGGCCTCGAGAAATCCGACGAGAGTGCCGTTGTCTTCGGCTACAAACGTGATCATCGGCAACGTCCCGGTTATGTGGTCCGGTTCGGTGAGATGATCCTCAATCGACTGGTCCGGCCACAACCTCGCGCGCATCTCCGCCAGCGATTGCCGATCCGAATCTCGCGCCACCCGAATCATGGCGGAAATTAAAGTACAGCCGACCCGCCCTGCACGGGTTGTGCCTCCGCACCCGGATAAAGGGGCATGGAGCGCAGCCGCTCTCCGCTAGCTCGATAAATCGCATTCGCGATCGCGGGGGCCAGCGTCATGATCGGAGTCTCGCCCGCGCCCGCAGGCGGCAGATCCTTGCGATCCAATAGCACGATCTCGATCTTCGGCGCGTCGCGAAAACGCGGCACGCGATAACGCGCAAAGTGCGGATTCAGAATCTTGCCGTTCTCAAACTGGATGGCTTCGAATAACGCTCCGCCCAGCCCCATGATCACCGCGCCCTCATTCTGATTCCGCAGTTGATCCGGATTCACCACCGCGCCGCATTCATATGCCTGCACAACTCTCACCACGCGCGCCGGCTTTCCGGTCTCGACGCGCACTTCGGCGCAGGTGGCCACGTAGCTGCCCTTTTCGAATCCACCCGCGATTCCGAATGCGCCTTTACTCTTGCCCCATCCGAATTTATCCGCCGCCGCTTGCAATACCGCCCGCAAACGATCGTCCTTCAAGTTGCGCAGCCGGAACTCCAGCGGCTCGACTCCTGCGATTTCCGCCATTTCGTCCATATGACATTCGCGCGCGAAGTGATTCGCCGTACCCGCTAGTCCCCGATAAGATCCCGATCGCAGCGGCGCGTCGACAGGATGAAATTCAATCTTCTTGTTGGGTACGTCGTACAGAGTGTTTATGGCCGACGTCCCCGAATTGTAGTTGTGGAACTCCCACGCGGTAAGCCGACCCTTGGCATCCACGGCGCTACGCACATCGATCACGCCCGCGGGCCGAAAATAAGCCCACGTGAACTCTTCTTCGCGCGTCCACACCAGTTTCACGGGCTTGCCGGCCGATTTCGCGAGTCGCGCGGCCTCGACAGCCGCTTCGCCGGTATGTTTGCCGCCGTATCCGGAACCCGTATCCGGCATGATCACGCGAATATGATCCTCCGGCATGTGGAACACCTGCGCCAGTTCGCTGCGGACCCCGAAAGGCCTCTGCGTGCCGGTCCACACCGTCAGCTTGTTGCCCGACCACGATGCCACGGCCGCCCGCGGCTCCAGCGGTGCATGCGCGATGTAGGCAATGGTGTAAGTCCGCTCCAGCTTCTTGTCGGCTTCCGCCATCGCCTTGTCGACCGACCCGGTTTCCGCGCCGCCGCGCCCCCCTCGACCTCCGCCTTCGGCCGCGCGCGTATTTCTCAAGTCGGAATAAAGCGCCTTCCATGACGTCTGCTCCGGAGCCTTCCATTCCGCCCTCAAAACCGCCAGCGCGCTAGCCGCGGCCGCAGGCGTAGGCGCAACCACGCCCGCGAAATCCTTGTCCTGCACTACCGTGACACCCGCCATCGCCTTCGCCGCGTCCGCATCGAGCGTGACCAGTTTCGCGTTGAACCGATCCGGCCGTAGAATGCGTCCGTACAACATCTCCGGCAGTTTCATGTCCGACGTATATTTGTGCGCCCCCGTCACGATATCGCGCCCATGGACTTTTTGCGGCGATGTTCCGAGCACGGTCCATTGTGCTGTTGCTTTGATCGTGCCCGACGTCAAAACCCCGTTCAACGACTCCTCAATTTTCGAAAAATCGATGGAGTTCCAGTCGCCCTGGGGCAGCAACTGGCGCGCCGCCGCGGCCGCTTTCCGCAGTTGCGGAATCATCTGTGGAGTGGTCATGCTGCCGAACGTTCCCATGTCGAAGGGAGTCCGCTCCGTATCGCCCATCACCATCTCGATCGCGGACATCGGCGCACCCAATTCCTCCGCGACAGCCTGCGTCAGCGAGGTGCGCGCATTCTGCCCGACCTCGACTTTTCCGGTGTAAGCCGTGACCGCTCCATTGTGGCCGATATGCAGCCACGCGCTGATTTCTCCGGGAGCACTCTGCCCCCCGCGCCGCCCGCCGCCCGATTCCTGTGCGTGTGCGATTAACGACGCAACAACAATTCCTCCACCGAGCGATTTGAAAAATCCGCGGCGGTCGAGAGGGAAATTATAAGCGGGACCCGCCAATAGTTCGTAGCGTTCCGGTTCGAGAGGCGTCATGCTTTTACCCTCGCTGCTAAACGAACGGCTGCAACAATCCTCGGGTACGTTCCGCAGCGGCAAACATTCCCCTGCATCGCCTGCACGATCGCCGCGTCATCAGGATTCTTGTTCTTGTTCAGCAGCGCCACTCCGGACAGGATCATTCCTGCGGTGCAGTAACCGCACTGCATCGCCTCGACTTCAAGAAATGCCTCCTGCAAAGGATGCAATCGCCCACGCTCTTCGAGCCCCTCAATCGTTGTAATTTTACGACCCGCAATCTTACCCGCCACCGTCTGGCATGACCGCGCCGGCGCTCCATCGATCAATACCGTGCAAGCCCCGCACTGCCCCTCGCCGCATCCATATTTAGTGCCGGTTAAATCCAGCTCATCGCGCAGCACGGTCAGCAAGGTCCGCTCCGGCTCCGCATCAATCCGATGCCGCGCCCCATTGACCTCAAACTCGATTGCCTGGCCCATAATCTGCCTAAATTATAGCTCCGCCCTTTGTGGCGCACGCACCCTCGAAAAACAGCAGACCTGCGAAAAATTGGGGACAGCCTGCTCTGTCCCAAGGCGCGCTCAGAGCTTGGGAAAACCCCTCTTCCCGTCGGCGCCGCGTGGACAGAGCAGGCTATCCCCAATTTTTTCGCCCCGCGTCGACACTCGTGTCGACGTTCTGCTACGCAGCGTGTTACGGTTACGTAGGACATCTCTATGAATCGCCGTGATTTTCTGTTGACTTCCGCCGCGGCGTCGTTGGCCCAGGCCGCCCCCGCTACCACCCCCGCCACCGTGCTGTTCGGTGAGAACGCGGTCGCCCTCGACAAAACCCGCGTCCAAGCCGGGAACCTCTGGGTCCTCCAGAAAGACCTCCCGCGTATCAACGAGTTTGAAGTCAAACCCCAGGGCGCCTGCCGGGCCGATGTTTGCATCCCTCTGTCCAAAACCCTTAAATCAGGAGACTGGTTCAACCTGACCGGCTTCGCCCAGAAAATCGGCGAGACCGTAGTTGAGGATCAAAATGTATATAGCTTCGGCGAAATTCCCGTACTTCGCGGAAGCTTCTACAACTCCCGTATCGCCCCCGATTTCGCGGTCCCGGACCGCCGCGGAAAGATTGTCCACCTCTCCGATTTCCGCGGCAAAAAGACCCTGGTGATCACCTGGGCCTCCTGGTGAGGCTGCCGACTGGATCTGCCAGGCTGGCAGAAACTCTATGCGGACCTTCGCGATAAGAATTTCGAAATCGTCGCCGCCGCTCAGGACACCGGCGGAGAAGCGGCCGCCGGAAAATGGTATGACGCCGCCAAGGCCACTTACACCACTCTGATCGACACCAAACACAGCGTCAGCACCGCGTATCAATTCATCAACGTCCCCATGGGCATCTGGGTCGATGAAAAAGGACGAGTCGTCCGCCCCGCTGAACCTGCCTGGACCACGGATTCAACCCTGAAAATCGGTGCGAAAAGCATCGTCACCGAAGGAACGGCGTACTTAACCGCCCTCCGCGACTGGGTAGCCAACGGCGATAACAGCAAGTTCGCCCTGTCGGACGACGAGTTCGCCCGCCGCGTCAAACCAAGGTCCGCCGCCGAAATGGAAGCCGACGCCAGCTTCAAACTCGCCGTCTATTTCCACGAAAAGGGGAACGGCGATCTCGCGCAAAAATACTGGTCCAAAGCCCAGGCCCTAAACCCCGACGACTGGAATTATCATCGCCAGGACTGGAGCTTCACCCCCGACCAGGCCGGCAAAAAGTGGCTCGAAAAATTCCAAAAACTAGACGCCCCTTACTACCCCAAACTCAAACCTTAGGTGGCACAGGCTTTAGCCTGTGAATATGAGAATCCTGGCAATCAACGGCGGATCGAGCAGTGTGAAATGCCGCATGGATGAAATCGCGGCGGAGCAATCTACTCCCCCCACTCCTCTCTGGCACGCCAACATCGAAGGCCACGACCAACTCGAATCCACACTCCGTTCCGCCCCCCGCCCGGTCGACGCCGTCGTTCACCGCATCGTGCACGGAGGCAAGCAGAGGGAGACCACGCGAATCACTCCCACCGTCCGCGCCGCGATCGCCCAGGAAGCCGAGGTTGCGCCCGCGCATAACAAATTCGAGCTTCACGCTATCGATATCGCCCAGAAAGTTTTCGGCCCGGATGTTCCGCAAGTCGCGACGTTCGATACTTCGTTCCATGCAACCCTCGAACCAGCCGCGTACGTCTATCCCGGTCCTTACGAATGGTTGGACCTGGGCATCCGGCGCTATGGTTTCCATGGCCTCAGCCATCAATATTCATCGCGCCGCGCCGCGGAGCTCCTCGGTGGCTCGCCGCGTCTGATCGTCTGCCACCTGGGTAACGGTGCATCGCTGTGTGCCATTCGCGACGGAAAAAGCGTCGACACCACCATGGGCTTTACGCCGCTCGAAGGTTTGATGATGGGGACGCGGTCGGGTTCCATCGATCCGGCGATTCTCATTTATCTGATCCGCCACCGCGGCTACCGCGCCGATCAACTGGACCAAATCCTCAATCAGAAATCAGGGTTGCTCGGAGTCTCGGGAATTTCGGGCGATATGCGCGAGATTCTCGCCTCCAAAGATCCGCGAGCCAGGCTGGCATTCGAAATTTACGCCCATCGCCTGTGCCGCGAGATCGGAGCCATGGCCGGAGTCCTGGGCGGAGCCGACGCCATCGTCTTCACCGGCGGCGTCGGCGAGAATTGTGTGCCTCTGCGCGAAATTGTCGAGAGACGTTTTCAATTCCTCAACGTCAAGATCCTGGTAATCCACGCAGAGGAGGAATGGGAGATGGCGCGCGAGTGCTATCTTTTACTGATATGAAAATTCTACTGGTATTGACATCCGTGTGCATGCTCCAGGCTCAGAACCCGATGAGCAAGGAAACCAAGGGCCCTGTACACGGCGGTGAAGGGCTACATCATGAAATCGGCCGAGAAGATGCCGGAGTCGAACTACGCGTTCAAACCGTCGCCGGAAGTCCGTAATTTCGGAGCGATCCTGGGTCATCTGGCGGACGATCAGTACTTCTTCTGTAGCGCCGCCAAAGGCGAAACGAAGGATACGAAGATCGAAAAGGAAGTCACCACCAAGGCTGCGCTCATCGAAGAGCTGAAGAAGGCGTTCGCGTATTGCGATTCGGCTTACGATGCGCTAACCGACGAAAAGGGCCCCACAATGATGAAATTCGGCCGCGGCGAACGCAGTTTGAGCGGCATTCTGAATTTCAACGTGGCGCACGATTTCGAACATTACGGAAACCTGATCACCTATCTGCGTATCAAAGGACTCGTACCCCCATCGAGCGAGAAGCAATAAGCTATAATCTAAGGTATGGCGCGCGGTTGGGAAAGCAAGTCAGTTGAATCCCAGGTCGAGGCGCGACAAAATTCCAGAGAGGTCCGAATGCCCCACCGTACCGCTGAGCAGATGGAAATTGAGCGCAAAAGCGACAGTTTGTTGCTCCAGAGAGTTCGCGTGATGCGCGAAATCGAGTCGTCCAGCAATGCGAGGCACCGGAAAACGCTTGAAGAGGGGCTCAAATACCTCGAGGATTCGCTCAGCGCGCTCGGCTGGAAGAAGTAGCTACTCCCATTCGATCGTGCCGGGCGGCTTATTCGTTAAGTCATAGAAAACACCGGCGATACCCTTGACCGTTCGCAGCTCCTGAACGATGGACTCAAGAACGTTTTCGGGCATTCGGACAGCCTTGGCCGTCATCCCGTCCACCGAATCGATGGGGCGCAGAACCACCGAGTTTCCACCGAAGGGTATTAAGATGACCGGATTCTGCCATATAAACGGGTCAAAACCCGTGCTTTTCGTCAATTCTCGTACGATTCTGTCGGCTTTTCGCAGCAGGTCGAGGCGATGTTCGGTAAGAGTGGAGGGTTCTACACGCATCTCCCCGATTGGAGCAGACGTCCAGACGGCGGCCACTACCCGGTTCACCTGGTCGAGTTTATTGATCAGCCTCGCGACTTCTTCCACGTCAGGGAAACGTTCGACTGCCAGCACAGAACGGTAAGTGCGGGAATCGCCCTGCACGCCCACGGATCGGATCGGGATGATATAGCCGTCGGCGGTCTTTTCGGGGGCGGCTGAGGTTTCTGAGCACAGGCAGCGGATCGCTAGACCAGGCCCGGGGAAGGGATGACGGTTGAGCAGTTCCGGCGCAAGGCCTAGTTGGCGGCCGATCGCTCGGACTTCATCCTTATAGAAGGAGGAGAGCGGCTCTATAATGCGTCCGTCGGCGATCAGGCGCTGGATTCCGGCGACGCGGTTGTGATGAGTTTTGATCAGGTCGGCTTTGGCGCTGCCCCCGGATTCGATGGTGTCCGGATAGATCGTGCCTTGGCCGAGGATCCATTTACCGTCGAAAGTCTCCAGAATGCGCTCCTGGACTTCGACGAATTGTTCGCCGATGATGTGGCGCTTGCGCTCCGGATCGACGGCGTGAGAGAGGGCTGTTAGAAACTCTTTCTTGGCGTCGACGACTTCGAAGGACCGGGCGCCGATCGCGGCGAAATTGTCACGAACGAATTCGGTTTCTCCTTCACGCATCAAGCCGGTATCCACGTAGGTTCCGTGGACCCGATCCGCTCCGAGTGACTGCAAGCAGAGCGTATAGGCGACGGTGGAGTCGACGCCTCCGCTGACGAAGAAGAATACATTGCGGTCGCCAACCGCACTGCGGATCTGCTGTTCGAGAGACTGAATTTGGCCGACCGGATCCCAATCGCGCTCGCAATTGCAGACGTCGAACAGGAAATTTTTTAGAATCGTGAGGCCGCAGGGGGTGTGCGCGACCTCGGGGTGAAACTGCACCGCGAACAGGCGGCGCGCCGGGGAGGACATGGCGGCGATGGCGCACGTTTCGGTGCTGGCCAGTACTTCAAAATCCGCGGGTACCTCGGAAACCAGATCGCGATGGCTCATCCAGACCTGCTGCCGGCCTTCGATGCCGTTGAGGATGGTATCGGTGTGAACGATGTCGAGTTGAGCCAGTCCGTACTCGCCCCGGTCGCCCTTTTTGACGGTGCCTCCCAGGGCATGCGCCATTAACTGCTGGCCGTAGCAGATGCCTAGGACAGGGATTCCGGAGGTCAGGAGAGCAGCGTCGATGGTGGGGCTGGACGGATCGTAAACGCTGGCCGGTCCGCCCGAGATGATGATGGCTTTACGGGCGCGGAGCTGCGAAACGGGGGTTTCGCTGGGCGCTACTTCGGCGTAGATTCCCAGATCGCGCACTTTTCGGGCAATCAGGTGACAATACTGGCCGCCTGCGTCTAACACTGTTACTTGCGGTGTCAAATTTGCGGAGGGCAGGTCGGGAACCTGCCCCACTTTTACCTTTGTGCGGCTACTTGCTGGCCGTTCATCCGCTGCACCATCTGTTTTTTGGCGCTTTCGAGCAGAGCCTTCGCTTTGGGCAGCGCTTCGATGCCTTTTTGCACGGCGGGATCCTGTTCGATGGCTACACGCTGCGATTCCTCGTAGCTGAAAGCGGTGATGTACATTTCGCGCTTTAGCTGATCCTTGATCCACTGGCGATTTTCATTGAACTCGGCTTCGGTGAACTGCACGTTGTTCTTTTGCAGGAAATCGTGGAACTCGCTGACGATTTTATCGTCGGGAGACCAGCCGGCAGGCAGCTTGGTGTCGTGCGTGCTGAACCACTTCGACGAGAAATTGAAGATCGCATACTTGCGGTAGACCACTTCAATCTGGAACTTGTTCAGCTTGGGCGGCTGGTACTTTTCGTCGGGCGTGATGCCACCGCCGCCGTATACCGTGCGGCCGCTATCGGTCATCTTCACGTCGGCTGTGTTCTTCTGATCCAGATTGTTGTGATAGTAGTAATCGAGGAACGAAATGTTCGAGTACGGGCGCTGGATGAAGCGTCCGCTGGGCGTATAGTATTGCATCGTGGTGAGCGCGAGACCGGTGTTGTCGCTCAACTGGAACACGGTTTGGACCAGGCCCTTGCCGAAGGTATTTTCGCCGACGATCCAGGCGCGATCGTGATCCTGGAGAGCGCCGCTGACGATTTCGGCGGCCGATGCTGAATAACGATTTACCAGAACCACCACCGGGTAATCCACCCCTTTGCCTTCATGGCGGACCGTTAGATTTTTGTTGGGGGACATGCGGCCGTGATGGCTTACCACAACTTCGCCGCGTTTCAGGAAGTGACCGGCCACGTCAACCGCCTCCGGCAACAGGCCGCCGGGATTCTGGCGCAGATCGAGAATCAAACCTTTCACGTCTTTTTCGGGCAATTTGGCGAGCTTTTCTTCCATTTCCTTGCTGGTGTTCTCGCCAAACTGGGTGATGTCCATATAAGCGATGCCGGGCTTGATGAAGAAGCAATCGGGCACGGTGGAGCGCTCAATATCGGCGCGTTTGATGTTGAAGGTGATCGGCACATCGCTGCCTTCGCGCTGAACCTTAATCTGGACTTGCGTGCCCTTCTGACCTTTCAGGCGCTCCGCGATTTCCGTGGTCGTGAGGCCGTCGGTCTTTTTGTCGTCGATTTCGAGGAGAATGTCGCCTGCGCGGAGCCCGGCCTTATAAGCGGGGTAACCGGCGAAAGGAGCCAGGACGATCGTCTTATCGTTGCGCGGACCTACCATCATTCCGACGCCCGAATAGTGGCCGCTCATATCCGTGCGCTGTTCTTTATAATCCTTTGGATCGAAGAAGTTCGAGTGCGGATCAAGCGTGCGCAACATGCCCGGGATCGCGCCCTTATATATCGCTTTTTCAGGCTTCACAGGTTCGGCGAAATTCGCTTCGACCACGTCGTAAACCTTGGTGAAAGCCTTGAGGCTCTGCTTGAGCTGATCCTCGTCGGTGGTGGTGGCGGCTTTAACGTGCGCGCCTCCCAAAAACAGACCGGCGGCAAGAGAACAAAGAGCTATAAATGCTGGAACTACAAAAAAGCTGCGGCGGCTAGATGGCATCTTCAAGATGGCCTCCAATTTCAGTATATCGTCTATTTGATAGACGCGGAAGAGAGATCAACGGTCTCGCAATAATCAGTTTCCCGTGTGGGGCGGCGCCATGCGCTGCCAACTCTTCTTATGTCCGCTCGGGGACAGTCCTCGAAACCACAGATAACCCGCCACCCGTCAGCAACTTCCCGTTTGCACCCGCGCCAGTCTCCACGCACCCATGCGACAACCTTGGCAGAAGGATGTATATAAATGACTGCTTCCAACAGAATCGAAATCAACAGAGCCAATGCGCAGCACTCCACCGGACCCATCACCGAAGCCGGCAAACAGCGTTCCTCCCTAAACGCCCTCCGCCACGGCCTGACCGGGGAAACCGTGGTAATGCCCTCTGAAGATTTGGCCACTTACGAACGTCATCTGAAATCCTTCACGGATGAGTACCAACCCAAGGGTGCCAGTGAATCCAACCTGGTCCAAGCCTTGGCCGACGCCTCCTGGAGACTGAATCGCGTCGTCGCTCTCGAAAGCAGCCTCCTCGCATCCGCGTCCCGCACCGGCGAAGATGCCGACGCCATCGCCGCCGCTCTCGAAACCCGGTTCAAAGCTCTCAACAACCTGAGCATGCACAGCCAGCGCCTCTCCCGCCAGTTCGAAAGGACCCTCGTCCAGCTTCGCGAACTCCAGAAATGCCGCCGCGAACAGCAGGAGCAGGAGCTTTCGGGCCTTGTCGACATCCTCGAAATGTATAAAGCCAAAGGAGAAACATACGATCCCTCCCAAGATGGCTTCGTTTTTTCAGCAGCGGAGATCGACGATTTTATGCGGACCCAAAGCCGCAAAAATCGGATCCAGCAGGCCTTACACCATCGAAGAACCGCCGTGGCGAGCGGAAATTGAGCATTGCAGACCGTGAAAACGTCGGGCTGACCGCTCGCGCTGACCGTAGCTCCGTGCTACTGCGAGCTTTTCCCGACCTTGTAGGCCATCCCGCAGCCTAAAAGAGAACAGAGTCCGAGCAGGGCGAGTGCTGAACTCGAAGGCTCGGGGATGGCGTCGGGGGTAACGCTGAGTGTTCCACCGTTTACGTGCACTCCATAATTTTGGAATGTCCCGTTCGGATAGGTATAAGAGGCGGTGTCCCCGAGGGTGTCCGTGACAAGCAAAGTGTCTAAGGTCGACGAGCCGATGAGATTGACGCGCATGGCTCAGAGCCATACACAAAGGACTCGCAATAGGTCCAACCGCTGGAGAAACTTACGTTGGTGCCCGCGGGCACAAAGTTCGCGGAGTGGGCTGTTGCTACCCCACGCGGGCAGAGCGGCGGACGACGCCTGGTTCCATGCGGGCTGGCTTCCGCTCTGTTTCCGTCAGGCGGCGGGCCTGATCGCTTACCGAAACCAGAAACATGGGCTGGCGGGCGTTTTTGAGGATGTCGATAATGCGATCGTGCTGGTCCTCTAAGTAGATCGATTTGCCGTCGGTGACCAGGTGCAGGTCGGAGTTCGAGGCCAGAACCTCGGCCAGGCGCTTTCCCATTTCCTTTTGCAGGAAGCGCAGCACGCGGCGGATTTTCTGG
Source organism: Bryobacterales bacterium (assembly GCA_963698105.1). Lineage (GTDB taxonomy): Bacteria > Acidobacteriota > Terriglobia > Bryobacterales > Bryobacteraceae > Palsa-187. The sequence continues at coordinate 129,127 of CAVOPN010000006.1, read as the reverse complement.
AGCGAGAATCCCTTGCGGCGGAGTTCGGCAATTACCGTAATTTCGATCACCTCGGCGGCGTAGTAAACGCGGCGATGTCCCTCATGGCGAGGCGAGACGACCTTGCGTTCATCCCACCATTGCAGCTGACGCAGGCTGACCTGCGCGACCGCCGCCACTTCAATGGACGAGTAGGTCCGTTCCTCAATCTGAGTCTTAACCTGCGCCTTGTCCGAAGACGAGGCCGCTGCGGTGCGGGGCTTGCGGGCTTTAAACATAACGGGGGTTTTCCGTTTCGGTCGAAATCAGACTGCTTATCGATTGTACTCGACTCGGGGGGTGTGTCAAGAGGGAGGTGAATAAAGCAGATGGGGCCGCTCTGCGACGCGTTGACTTCAGCAACAGAAGTGTTTACGCTGATGGGTGACGTGCAATGAGCTGAAACGGTGGCTTCAAAGGCAAGGCTGCACCTTTGAGAAGGGGAAAGGACGCCATAAAATCGTCTGGCGCGCGGACCACGGCAAGAAGGAAATTCCAACGGGAACGGTGAATGCAATCAAGGCAGACCTGGGGCTTAGATGAGGATGAAGAATGACTAGATATCCCGTGCGGATTACGAGGGAGGGCGCGATGTTTCTCGCTCATTTCCCCGATGTGCCGTTTGCCCACACCTTTGGCGCGAGCAAGGAAGAATGCTTGGAAAACGCGCTGGAAGCGCTCGAAACTGCGTTCATCGCGTTGATGTCGGATCGTTCCAGCATTCCCGAACCGTCGCGGATCAAACGAGGAATGGATTTCGTCGTTCTACCAGCTCTGGCCGAGGCGAAGATCTCCCTTTACCGGGAGATGGTGGCGGCTGATCTGCGAAAGGCCGAGCTGGCACGAAGGCTGGGTTGGCATAAGCCGCAGGTGGATCGCCTGCTGGACCTACGGCACGATTCGCGGCTCGATCAAATCGAACAGGCTTTTGCTGTTCTGGGAAAGCGGATGAGAATTGCGATTGAGAATGCTGCCTGATGGGGAGCGGCGGCTCCTTAAAACGCGGCAGCGCATGGCGACGCCCTACAATCGGAGCCGCCGCCTACGAACCAGACTATTTCTACTTCGGCTCCGTCTTGGAGTTCGGTGTCCCACGCTGGTTTGCGGATAATCTGGCGATTTAGTTCTACGGCTACTTTGGCGCCGTCGATTTCTAGAAACTTGAGGAGCGCGGAGATGCTCAAACCCTGCGGAACCGGGCGCGGCTCGCCGTTTAGAATGATCGTCACGTTGACACCGTGTTTACGCACTCATTATATTCAATAGTTACAGCTCATCCCCTTAGGACATGACAGAAACTCTCACGGCTCAGCAAGTCTACTTCCCTGTTCTGGTGCAGATCGGCATTGCGATCGCCGTCGCGGCGGGATTAATTGGCGCATCAGCCGCGCTGGGCAAGCATGCGCGCAGCCCTTTGAAGGACACTCCGTATGAATCGGGAATGGCGCCTACCGGGTCGGCGCGCGAACGGTTCAGTGTCAAGTTTTACATGGTCGGGATGATTTTCATCCTGTTCGATATCGAGGCGGTTTTCTTATATCCGTGGGCCGTGGTGTATCGCGAATTGAAGATGTTCGGATTCTTCGAAATGCTGGTATTCGTGGCCCTGGTGCTGGTGGGCTTCTTTTACGTCTACAAAAAAGGAGTGCTCGACTGGTCGGGCGAGCTGCCCGAGGATTTGCGGAAGAGGCTGCTTAGGAAATGATCCATCCGGCGATTTTGGAAACCAAAGAAGCGTTCGGTGAGACGACGCATATCGCGGATCCCGCACAGATTGTCGCGCTGTGCCGGTATTTCAAGGACGAAGAGAAGTTTATCCGCCTGAGCGGGCTGACGGCGGTCGACTGGCATCCTTCGGAGCCTCGCTTTGAAGTGGTGTATCTGCTGCACTCGATCGAGCGGAACACACGCATCCGGATTAAATGCAAGGTGCACGGGGATCATCCCGAAATCGACTCCGTTTATAGCGTCTGGCGCGCGGCCGACTGGCATGAGCGCGAAGTGTTCGACCTGTTCGGAATTACGTTTCGCAATCACCCCAACATGGTGCGCATTCTGATGCCGATCGATTGGGACGGACATCCTTTGCGCAAAGATTATCCGGTGCACGGCTACAAGTACAGCTACCCCAATGAATAAGTCTTTAGAAGACAATTACGCGACCATTCAGGCGCATCAGGAGCAGCCTGCGAATCCCGCCGCGCCGCGGCGCATGACGCTGAACATGGGTCCGCAACATCCTTCGACGCACGGCGTGCTGCGCATCGTGCTGGAGCTCGAAGGTGAGACGATTCGTTCGGCCGCGCCGGACATCGGCTTTTTACATACCGGCATTGAAAAGCAGTGTGAAGCGCTGAACTGGGCGAAGGCTCTGACGCTGACCGATCGCGTGGATTACCTGGCGAATCTATCGAACAATCTGGTTTACTGCCTGACGGTCGAGAAATTGTTGCAGATCGAAATTCCGGAGCGCGCGCAGTGGCTGCGCGTCATGATGACGGAATTTTCGCGGCTCAACAGCCACCTGGTTTGGCTGGGAACGCATGCGCTGGATATCGGCGCGATGAGCATTTTCTTTTACTGCTTCCGCGAACGCGAGGAGATTCTGCGCATCCTCGAAATGTTCTCCGGCCAGCGTATGATGACCAGTTACATTCGCATCGGCGGGATCGCTTTGGAGCCTCCGCGCGGATGGGAAAAAGCGGTCGGAAAATTTATTCGCGGGTTTCCTTCGAAGGTCGATGAGTACGAAAATCTGCTCGACTCGAATCCGATTTGGGGCATTCGGACCAGGGGCGTCGGCTATATTTCGCTCGAAGACATGATCGATCTGGGCGTCACGGGTCCAATGCTGCGCGGCGCGGGCCTCGCGCTCGATTGCCGCAAGACCGCGCCTTATTCGAGCTACGACAAATTTAATTTTGACGTCGCGACGCAGACCGGCAACGATGTTTATGCGCGGTATCGGGTTCGTTTACAGGAGATGAGGGAGAGCGCGAAAATCATCACGCAGGCTCTCGAAGGAATGCCGTCGGGTCCTTATCAGGCCGACGCTCCGCACGTGGTTTTACCGGACCGGGAAAAAATGAAGACGCAGATGGAAGCGTTGATCTATCATTTCAAGATTGTCACCGAAGGCTTCCGCGTTCCCGCCGGCGAAGTTTACCAGTGCATCGAATCGCCGCGCGGAGAAATCGGTTACTACATCGTGAGCGACGGGACTTCGAAGCCATATCGCGTGTACATGCGCACGCCGAGCTTCGCGAATCTGATGGCGCTGCCAGTGATGTTGAAAGACACGTTGATTGCCGATTCGATCGCATCGCTGGGCAGCATGGATTTTGTTTTGGGAGATACGGACCGTTGACTTTCTCGCCGCAGCTCGAAGAACGATTCGCCAGGATGCTGAAATGCTATCCGCCGGGCCGGCAGCGCAGCGCTGTCGTTCCCATGCTGATTTACGCGCAGGATGAGACCGGCGCCATCACGCCGGAGTTGATTGAAGAGGTCGCTAAGCGCTGCGGCGTCGAGCCTCTCCAGGTCGATGAGGTGGTCGGCTATTATTCCATGCTGCATCGCAAGCCGATGGGAAAGTATCACGTCCAGGTATGCACCAACATCAGTTGTCTTCTCGTCGGCGGCGAGGAACTGTACGAGCATGCGAAGAAAAAATTGGGAATCGGACACCGGGAAGTAACGGCCGATGGGCAGTTTTCGCTCGAAGAAGTGGAGTGCATGGGCGCATGTTCCTGGGCGCCTGCGGTTGAGATTAATTACGATTTTCATCACTTCGTCACACCCGCGCAGTTGGATAAATTGATCGACGACCTCAGGAAAGCCCAGTAATGCCGAAGAAACTTTACAATGAGCCGAGTCCACTCGAAACGCGGGTGGTCAGCAAGAATTTCGGGCTCGAGAATTCCGAATCGCTGGATACATATTTAGCAAACGACGGATTCGTCGCGTTCAAAAAAGCGAAGGGGATGACGCGCGAGGCCATCATCGACGAGGTGAAACTTTCCTCGCTCCGCGGGCGTGGCGGCGCGGGATTCCCCACCGGCCTCAAGTGGAGTTTCGTGCCGCATACATCGCCCAAGCCGCGCGTCATCGTGGTCAATGCCGATGAGAGCGAGCCCGGCACTTGCAAGGATCGTCTGCTGATGGAATACGATCCGCACCAGATGATCGAGGGGATTCTGATTGCAAGCCTGGTGGTCGACGCGCACGTCGGCTACGTTTACATTCGCGGCGAATATCGCTATCTGATCGAGGTGATCGATCGCGCGATAGCCGAGGCTTACGCCAAGGGTTACTTAGGGAAAAATATCGCCGGCACAGGTTGGGATTTCGATCTGTTCACCCACTCGGGCGCGGGCGCGTATGAGTGCGGCGAGGAGACGGCGCTGCTCGATTCGCTCGAAGGCAAGCGCGGCATTCCGCGCATGAAACCTCCGTTCCCGGCGGTGGCGGGGGCTTGGGCTTTGCCGACCCTGCTTAATAATGTTGAGACCTTCAGCGCGGTTCCGGCCATCATTCGCGACGGGGGGCAGGCGTTTCTGAACCTCGGGATTCCGAAGGCGGGCGGCACGCGGCTAGTCTGCATTTCGGGCCACGTGAATAAGCCGGGCGTGTATGAGCTGCCGCTCGGATACAACATGATGAAGGCGATTAATGAGGTCGCCGGCGGCATCCCGAACGGGAAAAAACTCAAGGCGGTGGTGCCCGGCGGCTCGTCCTGCCCTTTGCTGAAAGCTGACGAATGCGATATTTCGATGGATTACGACAGCCTCGCCAAGGTCGGCAGCATGTTGGGATCAGGCGGCATGGTGGTGCTGGATGAAACCACAGACATGGTGAAGTTCGCTCTGCGCATCATGAAATTCTACGCGCATGAGAGCTGCGGATGGTGCATTCCTTGCCGCGAAGGGACGACCTGGCTCAAGAAGATTCTGGAGCGGTTCGACGCCGGTCATGGCCGCCAGGAAGACATCGCGCTGCTGGGCGAGCTCTCGAAAAACATGCTCGGCCGCACCTTCTGCGCGCTGGGCGATGCGGCGGCGATGCCGACCATTTCTATTGTGGAGAAGTTCGCGGAAGATTTCGAGAAGCGTTTGTCGCGGGAATTGGTGGCGGTCTAAGCGATGGCTGAATTAGTCAAGTTGACGATGAACGGGCGGGAGATCACGGCTCCGAAAGGGACGCTGTTGATCGAAGCCGCGCGGCAGAACGGCATCGAGATTCCTTCGTTCTGCTATTACGAAGGCCTGACGCTGCAAGCGGCGTGCCGCATGTGTCTGGTCGAAGTTGAGAAGACTCCGAAATTGCAAGTCGGTTGCACGCTGCCCGTTGCCGAAGGCATGGTGGTCCATACGGAATCCGACGTAGTCAAGGCCGCCCGCAAAGGCACGCTCGAATTTCTGCTGACCAATCATCCTCTGGATTGCCCGGTGTGCGATAAGGGCGGCGAATGCGAACTTCAGGACATGGTGTTCGCCTACGGCGCTGGCGAGAGCCGCTTCACGGAGCGAAAAATGCACACGCCGGAGCAGCAGTGGTCGCCGGTGGTTTTCTATGACGGGCCGCGCTGTATTCTCTGCTACCGCTGTGTGCGCGCCTGCGACGAAGGAATGGGCGTTAAGGCGCTGGGCGTGGCGAACCGCGGAGCGAGCTCGGAAATCGTGCCTAATTTTTCCGACCACCTCGAATGCGATGAGTGCGGCGCATGCATCGACATCTGCCCTGTGGGCGCGCTCACCAGCGGGACGTATCGTTATAAGACGCGTCCGTGGGAAATGAACCATATCGGCACCATTTGCACACATTGCGCGGATGGTTGCAAGACGACGCTCGGTGTTCGCGACGATCATATTATTCGCGGCAACAATCGCGATCATTCGGGCGTGAACGGCGAATTCCTGTGCGTGAAGGGACGCTACGCCTTCGATTTTGTTGAGCATTCGGAGCGGCTGCAATCGCCCATGCTTCGTTCGGGCGACCAGTTCGAGCCGATTTCCTGGACGCATGCGCTCGAAATGGCTGCGAAGAAATTCAGCGCCGCGAAATCGGTTGGGGTGATCGGATCCAACCACACCACCAACGAAGAAAATTATTTTCTGGGAAAGATGGCGCGGCAGGGGTTGAAGACCGAGAACATCGATCATCATCGGACCGGCGATTTAGCGACTCTGTTCGATGCGCTGTCCGGCAAAAACGACGCACTCGCCACCACGGCGGATATTTATAACGCGAAATCGGTTCTGATTATCGGCGCGGATCTTTCGCAGCAGCATCCTTTCCTCGCGTATCAGGCGCGCGCGAATTTCCGTCATCACTCGGCGCATCTCTACGCGGTTACCACAGGTCCGGTTCGCGAAGACCAGCAGGCCGCGGCCAGTGTGCGTGTCGAAAAGGGCGGGGAACTGGCGGGTGTCGAACAGCTGGGCGACAAACTGAAAGGCGAGGGCGACCTGGTCATCGTGTTCGGCGATGCGATTCAGGGCGATGGCGTGCGCAAGCTGGTCTCGTTCGGCGATTCGCTGGGCATTCCCGTTAAATATGTGTGCCTGGTGGATTACTCCAACTCCCGAGGCGCGTTCGACATGGGCGTCGTGCCTAAAAACGGAGGCTTGTCGCTCCAACAGATGCTGACCGCGGACCTGGACGTCCTATGGGTCGTTGGAGCGAACCCTCTGAAAAACGCGAGCATGTCCCCTAAGTCTTTCGTCGTGGTGCAGGACCTGTTCATGACCGAGACCGCGAAGCAAGCCGATCTGGTGCTGCCCGCCGCGTCCGCGTATGAGAAGAACGGCACGGTTACCAACGTTTGCGGCGAAGCGCAGAGACTCAAGCAGGCATTGAAAGTGATGGGGACCAAGACCGACCTCGAAATCATGGGTCTGATCGCGAAGGAAATGAAGCTCGACCTGGGAATCTGGCTGCCGGATAAAGTATTGGACGAAATTCGCAAGCATGTACATGGCTACGACGTGTCGAAGAGCGTTCTGGATTTGGGGGCAGCGACTACTGCGCCTCTGAACGGGCGCGTCTCCGCGCTCCCCGGAGTCATTCAGTCGGCCGGCGATACATTGTTCACATCCGGTTCGCTAACGAAATATTCCAAGATCCTCAACGAGGTCATGGAGTCTCCGGGCGGCCTTTACGAGGCGCCGGGCGCCGCGCGCCGCGCGCCAGGAAGCGCGGGTGAGCCGTGAGGATTGCGAAGAAATACAGTGATCTGGTGGCTTGGCAAAGGGCTATGGACTTGGTTACCGGCATCTCCCAGGCTTCTAGAGAATTTCCGAAATCTGAACTGTATGGATTGACGAGCCAATTAAGACGAGCAGCCGTTTCGGTACCATCCAATATTGCGGAGGGTTACGGCCGGAGCGGACGGCGCGAATTTGCGCACGCTCTCTCAATTGCTCTTGGATCTCTCGCGGAAGTGGAAACACAAGTATTGATCACGGAGCGTCTTGGGTATCTTTCGGCCACCTCACGCGAGACCTTGATAGATTTATCCACGCAAACAGGCCGCATGGTGGTGGGACTCATGAATTCGATGGAGCGACATGCAACCGCATCCTAAACTGGCGCGCGGCGCCCGGCGCGCGGCGCCTTGCCTATGAACTTTTTTGTCATTAGCCTCATTAAATCTGCTCTCGTGGCTTTTGTCTTGCTCACCGCGCTCGCCTACATACAATGGGTCGAACGCAAGGTCCTCGCGCACATCCAGCTTCGCATCGGCCCACGCCGCGTTGGACCTCATGGACTTCTCCAACCCCTCGCCGACGTCATCAAGCTGCTTACGAAAGAAGACATGCTGCCGTCGCATGTCAACAAATTCTTCTATTTTCTAGCGCCCTTCATTGCGGTGATGTTCGCGCTGATCTCGATCGCCGTCATTCCCTTTGGAACCGAGGTGAAAATCGGCTCCTTCTCGACGCCGATGCAGCTTACCGATCTCAACATTGGCGTGCTCTTCATCCTCGGATTATCGGGCGTCGGCGTCTATGGCGTCGCCCTCGCCGGCTGGGCGTCGAATAATAAATATTCGCTGATCGGCGGACTGCGCAGCTCCGCGCAGATGATCAGTTATGAGTTGCCGATGGCCATGGCGATCGCCGCGCCTTTGCTGATGCTCAACTCCCTCAGCTTCCGGGAACTGGTCGACGGCCAGGGCGGATTCTATTTCGGATTCATCCCGCGCTGGTCCATTTTTCAAGGGCCCTTCCCGCAAATCATCAGCTTCCTGATTTTCCTCATCGCCGCCTTCGCCGAAACGAATCGCGTGCCCTTCGACCTTCCGGAGGCCGAAAACGAACTGGTCGCCGGATTCCACACCGAATACGGCAGCATGAAATTCGCCGCCTTTTTCATGGCCGAATATTGCAACATGGTGACCGTATCCTGCGTCGGCGCGCTGCTGTTCCTGGGCGGATGGCAGCCTTTATGGCCAGCTGAATACGGATCGCAATTCGTGCCGACGTTGATCTTCGCGATCGCGGGACTCATCTGCCTCTATCACGGCCTGAACCCCGCGCGGCCTTTCGACCGGTTCACGCTTCCCGTTTTCGGCGTCATATTCCTGGGCATCGCGGCCATCTTCCTGATACCCATTGTCGCGACCATTCTTCTGCCCCTCTTCTGGTTCCTCGCCAAAGTCGGAATCATCCTCTTTATCTATATCTGGATCCGCGGAACGCTCCCGCGCTTCCGCTACGATCAGTTGATGAACTTCGCGTGGACCGTTCTTTTTCCCATCGCGATCGTCAACCTGTTCATCACAGCCCTCACGGTGGCCCTCACCTCAAAATAACTATGGACGCGATTCTCTTTCTGCTCTTCGCCGCGATCGCCGTAGTCTGCGGCCTCAACCTGGTCTTGCAGTCGCACCCGATTTCGAGCGCTCTGTCCCTGGTCGGCGTCATGGGATCGCTGGCGGCGCTTTATTTATTATTAGGCGGAGAGTTCATCGCCGCCGCGCAACTGATCGTCTACGCCGGCGCCATCATGGTGCTGTTCGTCTTTGTCATCATGTTGCTCAATGCGGGAAAAGAGCGGAAGCTCCCGCGCCGCCTGTGGGTCACCTTTGCCGGCGTCCCTCTGCTCGCCGGATTCATCGCCATCGTCGCATTTGTAATTTATCGCATGCTGCCGGTCACCGAAGGCGTGAAGTTCGGCGCCATGACCCACGGCAATCCACTCGAAATCGGACGCAGCCTGTTCCAGACCTACCTGCTGCCCTTCGAAGTCACCAGCGTGCTGATCCTGATCGCGATCCTCGGCGCAGTCGTGCTCGCCAGCAAGGAGATCGAATAATGCCGCAGATCCCCCTGCCGCAGAGCGTTCCTCTGACCTGGTATCTGATCCTCAGCGCGATTCTTTTCTCGCTCGGCGTCGCCGGATTTCTCTTCCGCCGCAACATCATCACCGTCTTCATGTCCATTGAGCTGATGCTCAACGCCGTGAATCTCAGCTTCGTGACGTTCTCCTATAAGTTCAAACAGGTCGACGGACACATATTCAGTTTCTTCGTGATGGTCGTAGCCGCCGCGGAAGCCGCCGTCGGCCTCGCCATCATTCTGACGATTTTCAAAAATCGCCAGACACTCGAAATCGACGAGGTCAGCTCGCTTAAGAACTAAACGATGCAGCAACTCTGGCTCATTCCCTTACTTCCTCTGGCGGGCTTCGCTCTCAACGGCCTCTTCGGCCGCCGCTTCTCGAAAGCCGTCATCAATACCGTCGCCGTCGGATCCGTGCTGCTTGCGTTTCTGTGGGTCGTCAAATCGCTCAGCGCTCTGGGAGCCTTTTCGGGCGGACTCGAACAGACCCACGTCGAGCACTATTTCACCTGGATCCGATCCGGCGTCTTGAACATCAATGTCGATTTCGCGGTTGACCGCCTTACCGCCGTCATGCTGCTGATCGTCACCGGCATCGGCATGCTTATCCATATATATGCGATCGGCTACATGGCGCACGAAGGAGGCTACTATCGCTTCTTCGCCTACATGAATCTGTTCATGTTTTTCATGCTGACGCTGGTGCTGGCCCAAAACTTCCTGCTGCTGTTCGTAGGATGGGAAGGAGTCGGACTGTGCAGCTATCTGCTGATCGGCTTCTATTTCACCGAAAACTTCGCGACCACCGCGGGCAATAAAGCGTTCATCGTAAATCGCATTGGCGACTTCGGATTTTCGCTCGCGATCTTCCTCATCACCATTCATTTCGGGACCCTCGATTTCGGCAGCGTCTTTTCACAGGCGAAGGCTCTGCCCATTGAAACGTCGCCCGGCTGGATCACGGCCATCGCGCTGCTCCTGCTGGTCGGAGCCACGGGCAAGTCCGCGCAGATCCCTCTCTATGTCTGGCTGCCGGACGCGATGGCCGGCCCAACTCCGGTCAGCGCGCTGATCCACGCCGCCACCATGGTCACCGCCGGCGTGTACATGATCGCGCGCAGTTCGTCGATTTTCCTGCACTCGCCCGTCGCGCTTAACGTCGTCGCCGTCATAGGACTCGCCACCGCATTCTTCGCCGCCACCATCGGCGTCGTGCAAAACGATATCAAGAAGGTCTTCGCCTATTCCACCGTTTCGCAGCTCGGCTACATGTTCCTCGGCCTGGGTACCGGAGCCTTCTCCGCCGGAATCTTCCACGTCATGACCCACGCCTTTTTCAAGGCCCTGCTCTTCCTCGGAGCCGGCAGCGTGATCCACGCTCTTTCAGGCGAACAGGATCTCCGCCAAATGGGCGGCCTCGCGAAAAAGGTTCCCATCACCTGCGCCGTGTTGCTCTGCGCGAGCCTCGCCATCGCCGGATTCCCTTTCACCTCCGGCTATTTCAGCAAGGATCTCATCCTCGAATCGGCTTTCGATTACGCGCCCTGGATGTTCTGGGTTGGCCTGTTCACCGCCGGAATGACCGCCTTTTACGTCTTCCGCGCGTTCTTCATGGCCTTCTTCGGCGAATATCGCGGCAAGGAGCATCATCCGCACGAATCGCCCTTCGTCATGTGGGGACCTCTGGCGATCCTCGCCGCGCTCAGCCTGGGCGGTGGATTCATCAACATCCCGAAATATCTTGAGCCTCTGTTCCCCATCGCCGCGGAAAGTAAGCTGCCGCCACTCGCCTCCTGGTCGCTGCTGTCGGTCGGCATCGTCGGCATCGCGCTGGCATTCCTGATGTACGTGGTTCGCCCCGGCCTTCCCGAATCGATCGCCAACGCCTTCCGCCCGGTCTACACTTTGATCTATAACAAGTACTTCATCGACGAAGCCTACGATTCGGCCGTCGTCAGTCCGGTCATCGACGGATCCCGCTCCCTGCTGTGGCGCACCATCGACGCCGGAGCCATCGACGGCACCGTGAACGGCGTCGGCAAAACCGCGCGCAACGTCGGCAATCTTCTGCGCCACGCCCAATCGGGATATATAAGAAGTTACGCCGGATGGGTGGTCGCCGGAGCGATCCTCATCGTGCTCGTCATGGGACTCACCGGAGTCACCCGATGAGCACTCTCGATATCGTCCTCTTCCTGCCGCTTATCGGCTTCCTGCTGCTGCTTTTTGTGCCCAGGGAGAGCCCGGAGACTTCGCGCAAATCCGCGCTAGCGATCTCGATACTGATCTTCCTTGCGTCGCTCGGCCTGCTTGCGCCTTACTGGTTCGCCTATCCCACCGGATACACCTTCCAGACCTTCAAATCGTGGATCAATTTTCCGCCGATCCATTATCACGTTGGACTCGATGGACTCAGCCTGTGGCTGGTCCTGCTAACCACGTTTCTTACGCCCATCGCCGTCGCCGTTTCCTGGAAGTACATCGATCACCGCGTGAAAGAATACTTCGCGTTTCTGATCCTCCTCGAATTCGGCTTGATCGGAGTCTTCGTCTCCATCGATCTTTTCCTGTTCTATGTCTTCTGGGAAATCGCGCTCGTACCCATGTACTTCCTGATCGGCATCTGGGGCCACGACCGCCGCATCTACGCCACCGTCAAATTTTTCCTGTACACCATGGCCGGATCGGTGCTGATGCTGGGCGCGATTATTTATCTCTACAACCTGACCGGCACGTTCGACTACGCCGTCCTCCACAACCTGGTATCCAGCGGACATCTCCAACTGGGTACGCGCGAAGAACTGCTGCTCTTCCTGGCATTCTTCGTCGCCTTCGCAGTCAAAGTCCCTCTGTTCCCTCTGCACACCTGGCTGCCCGACGCGCACGTCGAAGCGCCCACCGCCGGGTCCGTGATGCTGGCCTCCGTCATGCTGAAAATGGGCACCTACGGACTCCTCCGTTTCTGCGTCCCGCTCTTCCCCAACGCCGCGCACCGATCCGCCGCCTGGGTGAACGCGCTGGCCATCACCGGGATCGTCTTCGGAGCCCTGGTCGCCCTGGTCCAGCCCAACATGAAAAAGCTGGTCGCGTACTCTTCGGTCAGCCACCTGGGTTTCGTCGTCTTAGGAATCTTCTCCTTCACCCAGCAAGGGCTCGACGGAGCCGTCTATCAAATGCTCGCGCACGGCATTTCCACGGGCGCTCTCTTCGTGCTGGTCGGCTATCTTTATGAGCGCCGCCACTCGCTCGAAATCTCGGCCTACGGAGGTGTTGCCACCGTCGCCCCCAATCTCGCCGCCGTTTTTTTGATCACCACGCTAGCCTCCATCGGCCTTCCCATGTTGAGCAACTTCATCGGCGAATATCTGGTCCTCCAGGGCGCGGCGCAAGCGAATTTCAACTGGGTGATCGTCGCCGCCACCGGCCCGATCCTGTCCGCCTGCTACATGCTGTGGCTCTATCAGCGAGTCTTTTTTGGAAAAGCATCCGAATCGGTCACTCATCACATCTTCGATCTGACCGGCCGCGAATGGGCCGCGATTCTTCCCCTGCTCGCGTTGATGATCTGGCTGGGTTCGTTCACCCAAACCTTCATGCCCGCGATCACCATGCAGAACGCGGCAATCCTAGAACAGGCGCAGGGCGCCGCGCGCCAGGCGTCAGCAGAAAAAGCCTCTCCCCCGCTGGTGTTGTCTTTGCGCCCGGCGCCCGGCGCGCGGCGCCTTCTCGTGGGGGACCGCTAGCATGATGCCGACCAACGCCGAGTACCTGCGCTTCCTCCCGGAAATCATTCTCACCCTCACCGGCATCCTCGTGATGTTCCTCGAAGCAGTGCTTCCCAGCGGTGAAAGCAAGACTAACGTATTCGCTCCTATTTCGATCGCCGGCCTCGCCGCCGCCCTCTACGCCGCCGCCATTGCCGATCCCGGGCCGGCCTTTCACGACATGCTCATCATCGACCCCTTCGGCACGTTCTTCCGTGTCCTGGTGATCGGCGTGGGCATCCTGGCCGTCCTGATGAGTTCCGAATATCTGCGCCGCGAAAACATGCCCGGCGGAGAGTTCTACGCCCTGGTGCTGTTCAGCGTCATGGGCCAGTGCGTCATGGTCACCGCCAATGAGCTGATCATGATCTTCATCGGTCTCGAAATTTCCTCCATTGCCAGCTACATCCTGGCCGGCTATTTGAGAGATGATAAGCGCAACAACGAATCGGCCCTCAAATATTTTCTTCTCGGCTCCTTCGCCACGGCATTCCTCCTCTACGGCGTCGCCTGGATTTATGGCATCACCGCCACAACCAATCTCGAAGGCATCCGCCGCGCGCTTGAAACCCCGGGCTTCGATTCCTTCGCGCTGGCTGGTGTCGCCGCCGCGCTGATCTTCGTCGGACTCGGCTTCAAAATTTCCGCCGTGCCGTTCCAAATTTGGGCTCCGGACGTTTATCAGGGCGCTCCCGCTCCGGTTTCCGCGTTTCTCTCCGTCGGTCCGAAAGCCGCCGCGTTTGCGATTCTCCTGCGTGTTTTCCTGACCGCCTTTGGACCCATCTCCGACCGCTGGACCCCCATCGTCTGGGGCTGCGCGCTCGCCACCATGTGCGTTGGAAACTTCGCGGCCATCAAGCAGACCAATATCAAGCGATTGCTCGCCTACAGCTCCATCGCCCACGCCGGATACGTGCTGGTCGCGGTCGCGGCCCACTCCGATACCGGAGCCGCCGCCGCCATGTTCTACCTGGCCGCCTACGCATTAACCAACATCGGAGCCTTCGCCGTGGTCACCTGGTTCGCCCGTAAAGGCGAGCAGTACGTCTTGATCGACGATTTCTCGGGACTCGCCCAGCGCCAGCCCATGATGGCCGCCATGATGACCATCTTCCTGCTCAGTCTGATCGGCGTCCCTCTGACCGGCGGATTCTTCGGCAAATTCTATATCTTCAAAGCCGCGCTCGATTCCAAATTGGTGTGGCTCACAGTGCTCGGCTTGCTGAACAGCGCGGTGGCCGCGTATTACTATCTGTATGTCCTGGTCGTAATGTATATGAAGGAACCAGCAGAATCCGCGGAGAACTTGCCCGCGGTCGGTACCGGATTGAGTGTCGCGATCTACGCATCCGCGTTAGGCACGGTGTTTCTGGGCATTTTTCCGTCCAGCGTTCTTGATTATGCGAGCCGGACGATCCTGAAATAAGTTAAGAAAAATCTGTTCTAGATTTTTCATATATTCGAGAGTTTTTCTGGGCGAAACGTGTTTTAATGATTCAAGGAGCTTTAAGCACATGACGAATCGAACCGCACGTTTCATGTCTACCGCAATTGCCCTGCTGTGCTGTGCAGTGCCGGCGTTTGCCGGAGCACCCGCTGTTCCTGAACCCACCACCATTCTTCTGATGGGTGGAGGTCTCGGCGCGATCCTGGTGGTCCGCCACATGCGTGCCAAGAAGAAATAGGGCACCGTTTGAGCTCCGGGCGAAACGTGCTTTAATGATCCAAGGAGTTTCAAGCACATGACGAATCGTTCCCGAGGTCTGATAGCATTGGCAATCGCGCTGCTTTGTGGCACTGTCCCAGCGTTCGCCGGGATCACACCCGCGGTTCCCGAACCGACCACCATCCTTCTTATGGGTGGAGGGCTCGGCGCGATCCTCGTGGTTCGCCATCTGCGGGCCAGAAAGAAGTAATGCCTCTATGGACTCCACTTGGCTCTCTTCCGGAGGCCGGCTGGAGTCCTATGTTTTTTTGGGTGCCTTATTTGTTTTCGCTGCGATCGAAACTGTGCGGCCCTTACGCGCCTCGAAGCTGGCTACTCACCGGCGATGGCTGAATCACGGCGTCCTTCTGAGTCTCAACACGGTCCTGAATGTCGTGCTTTTTCGCGGCGGCACCATCGTCTTCGCGATCCTGATCTCCCATAAAGGTTACGGCCTTTTGAATCGATTCGAAGGCTTCTACGCGCTGCGTTTCCTGATCGGCTTCGCCGCAGTGGACCTCTCGCATTACACGTCTCATTACATCTACCATCGGGTTCCCTTTTTGTGGCGCATTCATCGCGTGCATCACACCGACCCGGAATTCGACATCACCACTGGCTTCCGTTTTCACCCCTTCGAAGCCGTGCTCACGCAGAGCTGTAATTTCGCGCTGATCGCCCTGCTGGGCCCTCCGCCCCTCGCTGTCCTTGCGGCCGAAGCCGTCACTTTATTTCAGGACATTTTTGAGCACGCAAACGTCGAGGTCCCCGCCCGCCTCGACCGGATCCTGCGCCTCTTCCTGGTCAGCCCCAACATGCACCGCATCCACCACTCGGTCCTGATCGGGGAACAGAATCGCAACTTCGGAACCATCTTCCCCTGGTGGGACCGCCTCTTCCGCACCTACGCCTCTCACCCGTCGGTCGAGCTTGAGAAAATGGAGACCGGGTTAGATGGTTATCCTGGGCTTGAGAGCATCAGTATCCGCCACACTCTCTCGATGCCTATGGAGTCGGGTCGGAAATCCTGAATGTTATGTGGACGCGTGCGCCACACTACGCCAGAATGCTCAGCTCGGTCTTAATCATCTGATCCTCGGTCTGCGCGACCTTTACATTCATGGCGAAGCTGTCCTTGGCCGACATCAGTGACGCCATTTCCGTACTGATATCAACCGTATCCGTTGCCGGCTGGGCCAGCCTCTGCGCGATCTGATTGACGCTCATATCGGCTTGCGTCATGCCGGAAAGAGGGGTGCTGAAGTCGATCATGCGACCCTTATCGGCTAGAAAAGAGCTTTCAACTCACTAAAAGTGGATACGACCCGCAGTTTGTCGCCGCCTTCTCGAAGATCCTGATGCTCCAGCACCCAGGTATGCGGATGCGGCACCAGCACCGCATTCAGCCCGGCTTCGAGAGCCGGATTGATGTCCGACTTGGGCGAATTCCCGATCATCCAGGTGTTTTGCAGAACGAACCCACGCTCCGCGACAAGTCGTTGATAAGCTGGGGCATCTTTCTCTTTCACGATCGCCGTATGCGCGAAAAACTCGCCCAGTCCGGAGCGGTCGACCTTCATTCTCTGCTCTTCCGGATGGCCCTTAGTGAACAACGTCAGTTCATGGCGCCCGGAAAGCTCCGCCAGCGTCTCCGGAACTCCCTCGATCACTTCGAGAGGCTGCTCCAAAATGCGCTCCGCGAGCGACATGACGTGCTCCAGATCGCTGTTCTGAATCTCGTGTTCGGCTAAGTTCCGGTAGGCCTGCTGTAAGTTAAGTCCGAAATTCTTGGACCCGTATCCGTGGACTTTCGCATTTACAAGTTCAATCTCATTAAGCAAATCCCGCACCTGCGCGGGTGTGAGTTGCGAATGATTCAGGAACTGGCAAAAATCGTCGAAAGCCCGCTCGAAATAGATGTTATTCTCCCACAGCGTGTCGTCGGCGTCGAAAATCAAATTCATTCGATGCCGCTGACACCGCGGCCGTGCCCGTTGCGCGGCGCGACGTCTTTTACGTGCTGAATCCGCTTTTGACGAAGGTTGTGAACCGGAAAGAAATCAGCGAGTTGGCGCAGACGGTCGCCCTCGCTCCGCGAAATCAGAATCGATTGCCGGAACCCCAGGTCCGCCACCGGCTGAGCCAGCCGGAAGCTCAACTGCGGCAGGTCCAAATCGACCGATTCTTTAGACACCTCGTTAAACCCGTCGATCGCGCGCTGCCGGATCTCCGGCGCAATGGGCGATTCTTCATCGTCGTCGAAAAACTCGACCGATCCGCGCAAAAACGAACGCTCATCGTTGAGCCGCATAATTTCAAAGCGCCTGCGCCCGCGCGCCAGGATATCCAGGCGCCCGTCGGGATATTCCCGCAGCACTTTATCGATCATGGCGGTGCAGCCGGTATTGACGATTCCTTTTTCATTCGCGAGGATTACGCCGAATTCCTGGCGGTCGCGAATCACCTCGGCCATCATTTCTTTGTAGCGATCCTCAAAGATGTGCAAAGGGAGGTCGGCGCCGGGCAGAAGCACGACTTGGAGCGGAAATAGAGGCAATAAGCCCGGCTGCATGTTACTATTATCACTTTCGCGCGCACGCGCTGTCAGAACAACATGATTCTTAAGCTAAAACGCACGCCGGGAATCTACCTCGTGGGATTCATGGGAAGCGGCAAGTCGACGGTCGGCCGGGCACTCGCCGACGAACTCGGCTGGAGCTTTTTCGATATCGATACCGAAATCGAAAGCGACGCCGGGTCGACGATCAGCGAAATTTTCGACGTGCGGGGCGAACCGGTCTTTCGTGAGCTTGAATCAGCCGCCCTCGCCAAACGCGTGAAGAATGTTCAATCCGGCCGTCCGCAGGTGATCGCATTGGGCGGCGGAGCGTTGATGAATGACAAAAATTTCGATCTGGTTTCAAATCATGGAGTGGTCGTATGGCTGGATGCCCCTTTTGAGTTGATCGAGAAAAGAATCGCCGCGGAGTCGCATCGGCCTCTGGCGCGCGATCCCGAAAAATTGCGTGCCTTGTTCGAAATCCGATGCCCCCGCTACGCCATGGCGCATTATCGCGTGGAGGCTCCCGAGGAGGAACCGATGGCGACGGTGCGCCGGATTCTGGAGCTGCCGTTATTTTAGGTCCCCTCGCTGACGCCAGTGGTTATAGCCCCGTCCCGTAAGGGCGGGGACTCAGCAACAATGAATCACAGAAAGCATGCGCTTCAAATTTTTCGCGCCGCGCTAGCCGCCTCCGATCCGCAGGAGGCGGTCCTGCGGCATCTTAAGTTCGATGGCCGCACGCTCACTGCGGGCCGGCGAAAATACTCTCTTAAAAAATTCGATCGGATCCAGGTCATCGGGGCGGGGAAGGCGAGTGCGGCGATGGCTCGGGCAGTCGAAAGGCTGCTGGGCCGCCGCATTGCGGACGGATGGATCAACGTCAAGGACGGCCACACCGCCCACCTCAGAAGGATTCATCAACAGGAGTGCGGGCATCCGGTTCCCGATGAACGCGGAGTCCAGGGCACGCGCAAGATGGCTGAGATTGCCAGGGAAGCCGGTCCACGCGATCTGCTGATTTGCCTGATCTCCGGAGGCGCGTCTGCTCTCACCCCAGCTCCTGTTTCGATGACGCTTGCCGGGAAACAGGAGCTGACGAAGAGTCTGCTGGCGTCCGGGGCGACGATTCATGAGATCAACACCGTTCGCAAACATCTCTCGTCATTCAAGGGTGGACATCTCGCGAAACTCGCGTATCCGGCAACCACCATCGCGCTGATTCTATCGGATGTGATCGGCGATGATCTGGACGTGATCGGCTCCGGTCCAACAGTGGGGGATCGATCGACGGTCGACGATGCCCGGGCAGTGCTCGCGAAATACGGCATTTCGCAGAAGGTGAAATTTCGGGAGACTCCGAAGCCGGGCGATCCTGCATTCGCGCGCGTGCAGAACATAGTAGTAGGCGGCAACGAACAGGCCATCGGCGCGGCCGCGAAACAGGCCAAGGCTCTGGGATACCGGACGATGGTGCTGTCGACCAGAATCGAGGGCGAAACGCGCGACGTGGCGGGAGTACACGCGGCGATCGCGAAAGAAATTCTGGCCACGGGACGTCCCCTACGTACGCCCGCTTGTGTACTCTCAGGCGGCGAGACTACGGTGACGATACGAGGTGCGGGATTGGGTGGTCGTAATCAGGAATTCGTCCTGGCCGCGGCGCTTGCGTTGGAGGGTGCGGGTCCAGTGACGGTACTGAGCGCGGGAACGGACGGCACCGACGGTCCCACGGATGCGGCGGGGGCGATGGCGGATTCCTCCACCGTTGCGCGTGGACACGTGTTGGGAATGAAAGCCGCGTCGTTCCTCGCTAACAACGACTCTTATCATTTTTTCGAGAAGATTCACGGGCTGGTTAAGACCGGACCGACAGGGACGAATGTTATGGATGTGCGGGTGGTGCTGGTGGGGTGACGAGAATGCGTCTTGGATCAGAATAGAGAGATTCTGTTTTGAGGAAATGCCCGCTTGATCCTGTCAGATCTCCGACAGCTTTCCGACAACAATTCCAGAAGGCAACTGGCTCAATCCGCGTAATGGGCGGAAGGCACCATCCCTCAGCATACTGACGTGAAAAACTCACTTGCAGCGGCCACTTGGAATTTAAACCACTACGCCGATTTCCTTGGTCTGGATCTCTGTGGCGTGAAGTTCCCGCCCGTCTTCGCGAACCAGTTGATAGGCGTCCCGAATGTTCTGCTCCAGTTCGGAGAGCGTCTCGCCCTGGCTGAAAACGCCGGGGATCTCTTTGAGTCGGCCGATGTACCAACCTTCGTCGATCCAATACTCAAGGGTGAAGTGCCGCCGCCGAAGATCTCGCGAGATGTACCAAAAACCTTAATAGCCGCGGATGAACGCGGATGAACGCGGATCACAAAAGGTCTTATCAGCGTTAATCCGCGTTCATCAGCGGCCCAAAAGGCTTTTTACTGCTCCACTTTTTGCAAAGGCTTCGGAGGCGTGGCGCCGGTAGTGGGCGGCTCTACTTCGGGCGTAAACGGCTTATCGTCGGAGGTGGCCTTCAGCACGCTCATCTTGCCGCGCTCCGTTTGCAGGTTGATCACCGGACCTCCGGACGACCCGCGGATCGCTCCGCCGTTGCCATTGTGCTCCGTATGCAGAGGACCACCAAAGTCCGTGTAAACTTCGCCGCGCAGCGTGACGGCGGTCATATCGAATTTCGCCGCGGGAGGCAGCTTCACCTCAATATCACCGAAATGGACGTGGACATCCATTTTTGCGACCGGCAGTTTTCCCGGCCGCAGCTCCACATCGCCGCGCTCGACCGAGACTTCGAGCGAATTGGTGAAGTCGCTAATATGCACGTCGCGCGAGCGCGTCGTCAGGCGCACGGGTCCTACTAAATTGGTCGCGGTAAAATCGCCCAGCGCCATGCGGACCTCGCCGGGAAGCTTCTCGATGTCGAGATTCGTCTGCTGGCCGTTGAAACGCAGAGGCTTCGAAATGTTCCGGAACTGAATCACTCCGGAATAGGTGCCGGCGATCGTGACCTGGCCGTCTATATCCTGTAGCTCGACGTCCGCGCCTCGGCCTTTCAGATCCACCGGACCTTTGACGCCGACCGCGCGGATGATATCGCTCTTACGCAGATCGACTTTCACTTCGCCGCCGATATTCTGGAGCCGCACGCCCGCGTTGTCGGACACGATCTCGACATTGCCCGCAATATCGGAGATATCGAAATCGCCCAGGCGCCCGTGCGCTTCGATAGTCGAGCCTCTGGGCACGGAGATTTCCATCTCGTCGGTGATGCGCTGATTGCCCGAAACGTGATCCTGGTTGGTGCGGATGGTGATTTCATTCGCGTCGCCTGAAATCTCAAACGGCGAATCCTGATTGGCCCGGTCCGCTCCGCTCTGCTCCATGCTGCGGATGTTTTTCCGGCCGGTGACCTTAACTGTGGACGCATCGGATCCGGTGATGCGAGCGTTGCCGCGAAAGCTTTCAATAATCACGCGAGGATTTTTGGACGCCGCCTTTTCGCCGCTGATCGGATACTCGAAGCTCTCCCCGAACATTTCAATGCCGCCCATGGTGATGCCGCTGTGGGGCCACCAGCTTTCAAAGCCGCGCACCGTGTGGATGCTGATGCCGATCATGCACAGCAGCACGATGAGAATCCACTCGCCTCCGGTCATGCCGCGCGCGGGCAATTCTTTTTCAGTGGCGGCCCAGAACAGAATTTCCGCCAGGCGCAGCACGCCCCACAGGATCAGCAGAGTGGGCCAGTAGCGGGCGAAATAGTCGATCAGCGCCAGGTCCGGATACATGTTCCGGGCGAGGAACAGGACCCCGAATCCGATGAGCAGCAATGGCGCGACAACCGAAGTACGCTTCATAATTCCCTTACGATGTGGTGCGGGGGCCGGACCGCTCCATCAATTTGAACAGTCCGAACACGATCAACAGAACCGGCCAGGTGCGTCCGAAACTGACGCTCCCGAAGTGGTCGATCGACAACAGCACACCGAGAGTGATCAGCATGATCGGTCCGCGGATCGCGCATAGAAATCCGGGGGTCACGACAGGCCTCCTTTTTCAGTCGAGCTGGTTTCGGAAGATCCGGACACGCGCAGATAGAGCATGTACACGCCCAGCGCGATCAACAGCACGGGCCAGTAACGGATCACCCGCTCGACTTGAAAGAGGTCGAGATTATTCAGCAGGAAAATCACTCCCAGCACGATCAGCAGGATTGGAGCGACCGGAAACTTGTCGGTCCCGCGCATCGGAAACAGGCTGGAAAATTCGTCCACGACCAACCCCTGTTGGCGGCGGCGCGCCGTGTGATAAGCCTCAAAGGCCATGTAGAACCAGAAGCCGGCGAGCAGCAGGCCGAGCAGAGGCTCGAATCCGCGCGCCGCGTCGTTGCTGAGGATGCTGATGGTCAGTCCGATGATGATGACGTGGACCAGTCCCTTCGCATACTGGCCGTTATAAATCGCGCCCACGCCGGGAATCAGGCCCAGGATGAACGCCAGGCCCGGCGATACATCGTGATGGATCACCGGCGGCGGAATGGCCGCCGTATAGGGCGACGTGTACGGAGATTCCGGCGCGGGCGTAGGAATCGGAATGGGCGGAACAGTCTGCTGCTGCATAGGTACATGCTCCTCGCAATAAATGGTTCCATGCGCGTTTCGCACAGTGGTTTGGTCGAGCGCCTTACCGCAAGCGCGGCAATAGCCGACAACTTTGGGAGCCGGTATTTCCGGATCCGGAGTAATTTCAGGGTTAATATCGGGGGTCATTTCGATGCCGGCGCCGGCGCTGCGGGAGGCTGGTTATTCGCCTCGTCGCTGCCGTCGTCGCGCCACTCCTTCACTCGCGATTCGATCTCGTAGACCAACCGCAGACTTTCGTAATACTTGACGCCGCGCTGCCAGGTTCGCGTAACCCGATCCTCGGCCGTGGTCCAAATCTTGACCGGATCCAGATCCTCGCGCGACAGGCCCCGCACCTCGATGCCCGCGAACCTTCCCAGCATCGCGAAGGAGAGCAGCGTAAACGCCATTCCCATCGCATAGCGGGGTTGCAGCACCGGCTCCATGAATCCGCCCAGGCGGCTTCCGAAGATTCTTCGGAACCAGGAAGGCTTCACCACCTGGTGGCTCGGGCCGCTCGAAATTTCGAACAGAATGCGCGTGACCAGCTCCGGCGGCGCGGCCACTTCGGAGGCGCGCTCCATGAACGCCATCGCGCCTGCCACATCGCGAGCCAGCTCCTCGCAAGCCCTGCACGAGGACAGATGCACCTCGACCGCGGACTTCTCATCCGCGGCGAGCGTGCCGTCCTGGTAGTCGGCGAGCAGGATTTCGATGTCGGCGCAGGTCATAAAGCACTCTGAGGCGCAAGGCGCCACGCGCCGGGCGCCAGGAAACACAAAGACGCAGCCTCGGCCCGCCGTGTTACTGGCGCCCGGCGCCTGGCGCCTTGCGCCTTCTTCACATCCGCCTCCGCAGGACGCGGGCCAATTCCGCGCGGCCTCGGTTCAATCTCGATTTTACGGTTCCCTCCGGTACATTTAACACCTGGGCGATTTCCCGGTACTCCAACTCTTCAAGATCGCGCAAGATCACAGTTTCGCGCAATTCCGGCGACAATTTTTGCAGACCCGCCTGTAATAGCTCGCTCGCTTCCCGTCCGGCCACCAGGCCGTCTGTGCGCGCCGACATTGCGGTCTTCTCTTCGAGCATCGGCAGCTGCTCCTCAATCGAATCCGTGGACCGGTCGAGCTTGGTCCTCCGGTAATGGTCGATCAGCAGATTGCGGCTCAATCTCGCCAGCCACACCGTAAACGAGCCTTCGCCCGCCCGAAAACTTTTGAGCGACCGGAATACCCGCAGAAAAATCTCCTGCGTCAGATCCTGCGCCTCCTGGTCTGATCCCACGAAGCGGTAGCAAATCGCGTAGACACGGCGGGTATGGACCTTTACCAGATCCTCCCACGCGGCCTCCTCACCTGCCAGGCACCGCTCGATTAACTGGGTATCCGCGTCCAAAAATATTCCCCGGTGCTCATGGCCAGCGGGCCGCCACAGGTTCTGTTTCAAACCCGGCAAGGTGCCTATCGTGCTAATCTGTCCAACTGTGGCTATGGCTGCCATTGCTTCTTCGTTTCGCGACCGGGAATATTACGTCCCTGCAATGAGAACGAAGAATGGTTACAAGAAGTTCGATCTACATTCTAGCCCACGTCTCCACGTTCCGGGGCTGGCGGGAAACTTTTGACCAAAAAATACGTCGGCGCCAGCCTGGGGATCGCAGTCACCCTGGCAATCGTCGTTTTTGTCGGCTACCGCTGGCGAACCATGGGATTTTCGTGGCACGAGTTCGCTAAGGCCCTGGTGAACGTCGATTGGTCCTGGCTGGCTCTCTCTCTCGCCCTGATTCTCGCCACCTACGTCGGCCGCGCCATGCGCTGGGAAGTGATGCTGCGCCCTTTACAAAAACATACAAGCCTGTGGAGGGTCTTCTCCGCCACTGCCATCGGATTCACCGCCGTCGTCCTGTTTGGCAGGGCGGGCGAGCCGGTTCGTCCCTACCTCATCGCTAAGAAAGAGGGCGTGACGTTCTCCAGCCAGGTCGCCGCCTGGGTAGTGGAGCGGATACTGGATTTACTGATGATCCTGCTGATCTTCGGGGTGGCTCTCTCGCAAATCTCGCGCAGCGCCATCCAGCATGGGCCGCGAGTCAAGATCGTCCTCGAAGCCGGTGGCTACACCGCCGGATTCATCGGCGCCGTCTGCCTGGCTCTTCTGCTCGGATTAAGGCAGTTTCACGGAAATGTCCAGCAGCGGCTGATGGACGCACTCTCGTTCTTACCCGCCGTGCTGGCCGGCCGGATCGGGAAGGCCCTACGCTCCTTCGGGGACGGCATGGAATCCATGCGCAGCGGCCGGCGGACGTCTTTGTTGGTCCTCTACACGGTAGCCGAGTGGTCGATCATCGCGGCCTCGTTCGGCTGCGTCTTTAAAGCCTTCCCCGCAACCCACGATCTGGGAGTCACCGATGTGGTCATTTTGCTCGGATTTGTCTGTTTTGGCAGTATCGTACAGATTCCAGGGGTCGGCGGAGGCATGCAACTGGTGGCCGTGCTGGTACTAACCGAGTTTTTCGGCGTCACTTTGGAAGCCGCCAGCGGCATCGCTTTGGTCCTCTGGTTCATCACATTCGTAGCCATTGTCCCGTTGGGTTTGGTGCTCGCCTTCCGGGAGGGCATCCAGTGGCGTAATCTACGGCACATCGAACCGACTGCTATTGGAGGAGCCGGGACGTGACTTGTCCTTTTTGCAGCCATCGCCAGGACCGCGTAATCGATTCCCGGGAATCGAAGGATGGAGACGTGATTCGCCGCCGCCGGGAATGCCTGAAATGCGAGCGCCGCTTCACCACCTATGAACGAAGTGACGAAATACCCTACATGGTCGTCAAAAGAGGTGGAAGGCGGGAAAAGTTCGATCGCCAGAAAGTGCTGGAGGGGCTGCTCAAAGCGTGCGAGAAACGGCCCGTTCCCATGGCCAAGCTGGCGGAAATAGTAGATGCAGTGGAGTCTCAGCTGTCCGATACGCCGGACCGCGAAATGGAAACCTCCGAAGTCGGCGAAATGCTGATGAAGCGGCTGCTGGCGCTCGACAAGATCGCATACCTCCGGTTTGCCTCGGTTTATCGGGATTTTCAGGATGTCGAGACATTTCTTGCCGAACTGAAGGACCTTCTTCAGCGCCAGGCATGAAAATGGTGTAACCGATCGGCTCTCCGAACATCTTTTGAAATAGGGACTTAACTTAACGAAAGAAGCCTGTTATACTCGATTGTACCAATCTGACTGCCTGGGCGGACGAAGTGTGCGCGGCGGATGACTTCCAAGCCCAAGTAAACAGAGCGGTTGTGCAGCAAAGAAGGTCGGCGGATAATTATTTGAAGAACCCCAGCTTAGTTTTTCTCTTTTCGACGCAGCAGATAGCGCAGGCGTTTTGTGAGCTACACGTGTATAAGGTAGCACATAGTACGGAGAGAAGGGCGGTATGAGAGTGGGGAAGGTGAATGCCGTGGACGAGCTAGAGGATCAATTTTCGGGCGAAAGTCATGAGCCTTTGGGGCTTCCTTTCGACGAGGAAGCAAATTTTTTCCATCCTGAGGAAACCCATGACAGCGAAGAGTTTCCTGCTTCGCATGCGCCTGAGGAATCAATTTATACCGATGACCCGGTTCGCGTCTACCTGCGCGAAATGGGCGCGGTCCCGTTGCTGACGCGCGAAGGAGAAGTGAACCTTGCCCGTCGCATGGAACGCGGTAAGTTGCGGATGCAGAAGGCGATCAGCCGTTCTGCATTGGTGCAGTTCCGCGCGGTTGAGATTTGTGAGCAGATCCGTAAGGAAATAGAGGATTTGGACGCCTTTGTCGACCTGGGAGCGGATCTCGAGGAAGACAGCGCCGCGTACGCCAAGCGCCGCAACGAAGTAAAAAACAAGCTGGCCGAAATTGTCAACGCGCACAAAAAGATGGTGCAGAACATCGACAGGATGGAAACTGTGCCGGCCAGCAATAAGAAGCTCCGCCGTAAATGGGCCGGCAAGTGCGCCCGGTCGCGCGTCGAAGTATCGAAAGCGATCCGGAACGTCCCGTTCTACAACTCGCAATGGAAGTCCTTCGGTAAGGAAATCGAGCGGGTGGTGGACGAAATGTCGCACCTCGACCAGGATCTCCGCAAGCTGGAGGGTCGTTCCAGCCAGACGGCGCAAGCCAAAGCCCGGGAGCTGAAGCGCGAAATCCGCAAGCGGGAAGTCACGGCCGGAGCCAGCCTGCCGGATCTGCGCCATACCACTTCGGTAATCCGCCACGGCGAAATCGAAGCCGAGCGGGCCAAGAAAGACCTGGTCGAAGCCAACCTTCGACTGGTTGTTTCGGTAGCAAAGAAGTACGTGAACCGTGGCTTGCATCTTCTTGATCTTATTCAAGAAGGAAACATCGGCCTGATGCGCGCCGCGGACAAATTCGAATATCGCCGCGGCTACAAATTTTCAACCTACGCGACCTGGTGGATTCGCCAGGCGATCACCCGCGCGATAGCGGACCAGTCCAGGACGATTCGTATTCCGGTTCACATGAACGAGAGTATGAACAAGTTCCTGCGCGCCACCCGAGAGCTCGAAAAGGAACTGGGCCGAGCGCCAACCAACGACGAAATCTCGCGCCGGATGGATATTCCTGTCGAGAAGGTCCAGAAGCTGAAAACCATCTCCCGCGATCCTGTGTCGCTTGAAACTCCGGTCGGCCGGGATGGCGAATCGGCCTTGGGCGATCTGATCGAGGACCGCTGGGTAGGCTCGCCGGTCGATGCGGTGATCGACACGAACGTTCGCGATGAAACCGCTAACATACTGAAAACATTGTCTCCCAAGGAGGAGAAGGTCATCCGCCTGCGCTTCGGCATAGGCTGCGAGCGCGAACACACGCTAGAAGAAATCGGCCAGGAATTCGACGTCACGCGGGAGCGGATTCGACAAATCGAAGCCAAAGCGCTGCGCCAGCTGCGCTCGCCCGAACGAGCCCGTCACCTGCGAGCCCTTCTCGCGGCCCGATAGGGCTTATGAAGGCCCTCGCCTTTTGGAAAGCGGTGGCCATGGATAAATCGAACTTCCTGGAGAGCCTGATCGGTCTGCTCGCGGAGCACCAGATCCGCTATTGCGTCATCGGCGGCCAGGGAGTCAACGCTTACGCGGAGCCCCTGGTCAGTCTCGATCTGGATTTGGTCGTTGCGGGCAGAAGTTGACCGGCTACTCGGCAGCCTCAACGTCTCGGAACCCGGCTCGCAGCTTCGTGTCCAAATTCAGACCGATCCCCGTTATTTCGATTTTCCAGCTCGATCCGCCGAGCGGGAAGTATTGGGGCTTCACCTCCCCGTCGCATCGATGGAAGACGTATTAAACGGCAAAGTTTGGGCCGCGCAAGATCCCGAACGCCGTGCAAGCAAGCGCCGCAAAGACCTTCTCGATATCGAACGGCTGATCGAGGCGCACCCGCAACTGCGAAGCCGCGTGCCACCGGAAATTATCGACCGCCTGAACTAGTTGCTTGTACCCAATCCCCTGGCTTACGCCAGGGGTTATAACCCGTCCCGTAAGGGCGGGGATGGCCGCTGTAGACCGTTGCGTCCGACCGCTGCCGTAGGTCGCGGTTCTGAAGATGGCGCGGTCGGGGCTGCTTTAGAAAACCAGCGTGCGTTATACCCGTCAATCCCAGGTGAGGTCAGTAGACCAACAAAATTTCAGATCGTGCTCTTTCATAATTGAGGGTCAACTCCTGATCCCGAAACTTCGCGCCAAGTGCGGTGACTTCGGATATCGCTCACTCAATGGTAAACTCCGTAAGTTCGCGAACCAACGCGCTGCCCGTTGTACGTCCGAATAAACCAACTGTGTCCTTGGGCGTTGGTTAACGCGGAGGTTACCAACGGAGGCGAGGCGGCGGAAAAGCGGACTATATCTGTCGGATTTGTCTATACCCCGGGCTCCAGAAGGGCTCTGCCGCCGCGATGAACTCTACCGGTACATCGGTCACGAACGTCCGCAGCCATTCCGCGCAGTATTTCATCCCCGCTTGCTCCGAAACCACGTGTCCCAGCACCAGAAGCGCCTTCTTTTGACCCGCCGCGATTGCGTCCTGCGCGTATTCGACGACCTCCCACTCCCGCGCCTCGCCGACGATGACCGCGTCGACATCGGGCTTGGTCAGCAGTTGAATTCCCGGGTCCCTGCTCGCGTATCCCCAACTGGCGGCCACTCGTTTTACGGTCAGGTTCGGATCGCCCACCACCCGCATCGTCCGGATATTCAGCCGCGTCTGAATATCTTTCGCAAAGCTTGACAGTTTCGGCCCCGGAAATGTGAACGCTCTTATATTCTGCGGGTCCGCATTCTTTTCCCACCCCAGTTCCCGAGCCATCCCTGCCGCGATTCCGTCCGGTTTGTGGGCGTGCCAGTGATCGTGGAAGCGGAATACGGCCATGCCGTTCTTACGGATAAAATCCGCTTTGAACCGGTATACCTCATTCTGCTCCAGGCCGGCCGTCGTATCCTGATGCAGCCAGAAAGTCGGCTCATGCGTGATCACCAGATTCTTCCCGGCCGCGGCCGCGCGCTCAATCACGTCGAGCGTCGCCATCATGGTGGTGGCGATGCCTTTGACGGGGAGCTCGGCGTCCCCGGCAACGAACCGGTCCACCGTTTCGGTGCGCCACGGCACGCCGACATTCTGTTTGATCCGGTCGATAATCTGGCTGGCCGTGGGCCCGTCATTACCAAGGGCCAGCGCGGCGCCTCCAAACAGCAGCCCGCGGCGCGAAATTTCCTGCATAATGGCAAGGATTATATCAACTTGGCGCTGCATCCAAAACGCCTTAAGCGAGTCTAAGTATCAGATGTCGAAAATCCGCCTGATGTTGACCGGGATTGGGTACAATTGATATGTCTCAAATGGCCCCCGTCCTCCCCAGACCGGTTGCTGCGATCGGTTCTTCACTGCTCGACCAGATCGGCAACACGCCTTTGATCAGGTTGAGAAAGCTCGATGCCGAGTTTCATGGCGTCGAGATCCACGCCAAAGCTGAGTTCTTCAACCCTGGCGGGTCCGTGAAGGACCGTGCGGGCTACAACATGATCCTCGATGGAGAACGCTCCGGGCGGCTGACTCGCGACAAGATCCTGCTCGACGCGACTTCCGGCAACACCGGCATCGCCTACGCGATGATCGGCGCGCTTAAAGGCTACAAAGTAAAGCTCTGTTTGCCCGCCAACGCCTCCCATGAACGCAAGCAGATCCTGACGGCTTACGGCGCAGAGATGGTTTTTTCGGATCCGGCCGAGAGCTCCGACGGGGCGATTCGGCTGTGCCGGGAGATTTACGAAACGAACCCAGACCTCTACTTTTATCCCGATCAGTACAACAACCCCGCCAACTGGAAAGCCCATTTCGACGGCACGGCGGTCGAGATCATGGAGCAGACCTTGGGTTCGATTAGTCATTTTGTGGCCTGCATGGGGACCAGCGGAACGTTCATGGGAACATCGAAGCGCCTGAAGCGGGATATGCCGGATGTGCAGTGCATCTCAGCGCAGCCTTCCTCGGGTTTTCATGGACTTGAAGGTTTGAAGCACATGCCGAGCGCCATCGTTCCCGGCATTTACGATCCATCGATTGCCGACGACAACCTGTGGATCGAGACCGAGGACGCTTATCGGATGACGCGCTGGCTGGGGCGGAATGAAGGGCTGCTGGTGGGTATGTCTTCGGGCGCCAATGTATTCGCCGCCACTCAGGTGGCGAAAAAGATCGTCCAAAAAGGCGTCCGCGGCCTGGTGGTGACCATCCTGGCCGATGGCGCGACCAAATATCTGAGCGAGCCATTCTGGAATGATAACGATTAATTCGGAAGCTTGGGAGACCATGGTCGCCCATGCGCAATCCACGTATCCTGACGAGTGCTGCGGGGTCATGATCGGCAAAGTGCACGGCCCCGCGAAGGACGTCACCGAGGCGGTCGCCGTAGAAAACGCTTATAAAGGGAAGCAGGAAGACCGCTACGAGATTCGTCCCGAGGATCTGCTGGCGGCCGACAAGAAGGCACGCGCGAAGGGACTCGAATTGATCGGCATTTTCCACTCGCATCCCAACTGCGACGCGTATTTCTCCAAGACCGATCTTGAAAATTCGTGCCCATGGTATTCGTTCGTCGTACTATCGATAAAGGGCGGAAAGTTCGACCATGCGAACAGTTTCCTGCCGAACGCCGACCAGACCGTCGCCGAGAAAGAAGAATTGATATGGCCAAAATCCTGATCCCGACGCCCTTGCGCCAGTATGTCGACAAGCACGATTCGGTGGAGTTTCAAGGCGAGACCGTAGGCGAGGTGTTGTCGTCGCTCGCCGCGCAATATCCCGAGCTTGGCCGGCAGATTTTCAACGACCAGGGAAAACTGCGCAGCTTCGTCAACGTGTACTTGAACGATGAAGACATTCGCTATCTGAAAAAAGATCAGACGCCGGTTGCCGGCGCGGACACGCTCTCCATCGTTCCGAGCATCGCAGGAGGCTCGACCAGCGTAGCGGAGCCGCCCGTCACCACCCTTTCGAAGGACGAAATTCTGCGCTACTCGCGGCACTTGATTATGCCCGAAGTCGGCATGGAAGGGCAGATCAAACTCAAGAACGCCAAAGTTCTGCTGGTGGGCGCCGGAGGATTGGGCGCTCCTCTTGGTTTGTATCTGGCCGCGGCGGGCGTAGGGCGGATCGGCGTGGTCGATTTCGATGTGGTCGATTTCACCAACTTGCAAAGGCAGGTGATTCACGGCACCAAGGACGTGGGACGCAAGAAACTGGATTCGGCGCGCGACAGCATGCGGGATATCAACCCCAACGTCCAAGTGGATGGCTATGACGTCGCGCTCTCGAGCGAGAACGCTCTTGAAATCATATCCGGCTACGACATGGTGGTCGACGGGACCGACAATTTCCCGACTCGCTACCTGGTCAACGACGCCTGCGTCATCTTGAAAAAGCCGAACGTGTACGGCTCGATTTTTCGCTTCGAAGGACAGGCGACGGTGTTCGCTTATGAAGGCGGTCCGTGCTACCGGTGCCTCTATCCGGAGCCTCCTCCTCCAGGGTTGGTCCCGAGCTGCGCTGAAGGCGGGGTGCTGGGAATCCTGCCCGGAACGATCGGCCTGATTCAAGCTACGGAAGCTGTGAAATTGATTCTGGGGATCGGTGAGCCTTTGAAGGGCCGCCTGCTGTTATACGATGCGCTGGCGATGAAGTTCCGCGAGCTGAAGCTGCGCCGCAATCCGGAATGCCCGGTGTGCGGCGATCATCCGACGATCACCAAACTGATCGACTACCAGGAATTCTGCGGCATCCCGCAGCATGCTCCGGAGCCCTCGTTCGTCGAAGGCGACATTACTCCGAAAGAAGTGAAGGAACGCCTCGACCGCGGGGACAAATTTCAGTTTATCGATGTGCGTGAGCCGAACGAATATCAGATTTGCAGTATTCCGGGGACGAAGCTGATCCCTCTGGGCGATCTTCCGAAGCGGCTGAATGAGCTTGACCCGAATGTCGAACTGGTCGCGCATTGCAAGAGCGGAGTGCGTAGCGGGAAGGCGATCGATCTGTTGAAGCAGTCAGGATTCAAGAAGCTCCGCAACATGAGGGGCGGGATTTTGGCGTGGAGCGATCAGGTGGATCCGAGCGTGCCAAAGTACTAAGGCCTGTCGGCTGAGCTCCCATGAGCTGTTTTGCGCGCTTCGTCTCGATTTCGAAAGCCGTCCTCTTTGTTCCGGTTGCTCTCTTGCTTGCCTGCAGTCTCGCAATGGCGGGCATCTTCGCTGACTACGATTTCATCGACTTGAAGATGACGCCGGCCATGCGCGAGGACTGCCACATCGTACGCTTTCCCAACGGCTGGAGAATCAGAGGGGTGGACGTCAACGGGAGTCGCATAGAGATCGACAACGCGAATTCTGACTTTGAGTTCCGGGTGGAGGGCCCTTTGGAGACATGGTTCTTGGTTGGAGCATTTCAAACCTGGGGTCGTGCAGCCAACCACTACAGGGTAAACCTCTCGGACCCGGCGGCTCCCGTTCTCGCCGCGAGGGAGCAAGATTGGGATGCCGCTACCCCTTTGCCTTTTGTCCACAAGCCAGTCCCTCCCTTTGACTTTTACGACAAGTATCCGATCAAATTCAATGGATTCCAGTTTATGAGAAGCGGCGCGCATTGGTCAATAAGTCCCGCTCGGCTCTCCCCCGACTCAGCTTGGCTGATTCTTCAGAGCGAGACCAACGTCACGACATCCCCATACAAATATGTGTATCGCGTGTTCTTCGACGTGTTTAACGCGGATACGGGAAGAAAGGCATTTACTATCGAGGCCAAGTATCAAGGGGTTAGTGTACCAGATGTGTGCCTAAGAACCACTGCGTGGTTGACCGAGCGGTACTTCATCATAGCGTTGGGCAAGCACAGAGAGCGCTGTCTGGTGTGCGACTTCGGCGCTCGGCGCAAGCAGGCAGACAAACCGTGAAACCACAGTTGCCTCAGCGCCAGTCTTGCGCTCCGTGCCAGAAATGCAGGATTTCGATAATCTCTTCAGTCGAACGGTACACCACGACGTAAGACGGGCTCACGAGTTCGCGGGTTCCTGTCACCTCTCCGGGTCGGCCAAGGCTGGGGAAGGCTGCGAGTCGCTCAATCCGTTCGATAAGGGCCTGCGCGATCTTATGAGCCGCGCCCGGGCTGTCTTGCTGGATGTGTTTAACCGCTTCTTCAAGTTGATCGGCCGCTTCGGTTGTCAGCGAATGAGCCTCACGAGCGAAATAGGCGGTCGATACGGTCAAGCACGTCCTTGTGCTCTACAAACTCCCCGCGGTCTGCCTGCTCGATGCCTCTTCGCACGCCAGCGATGAAGCGGGACTGATTTTCGAGCATACGCGTAACCGTGTCTTTTACCAGTTGCTCGGCGTCTTTGCCATTGGCGGAGGCGAGCTGCTGGAGCCGCGTTTCGACTTCAGTTGAGAAGTGTACTTCCATATCCCGATTCTCGCACGCAGAGACGCCGAGGTCTGTGGCGACCTCAGCGTCTACAGTAAAACTCTTACCACATTGCCATTTTGTTACTGCTCGATCCCCGCACTTACGTGACGGGGTTGTAACCCCTGGCGTGAGCCTGGGGATCAGTCGCTAAAACTAAGTCCACAGGCTGAAGCCTGTGCTACCTTCGTGCACAGGCTTTCTTCTGTGTTTACTTCCCGGCGTTAAACCTTTTCTCCGCTTCTTTCCAATTCACTACGTTCCACCAAGCGGCGATATACTCGGGGCGGCGGTTTTGATACTTCAGATAGTACGCGTGCTCCCACACGTCCAAGCCGATTACCGGGAATTTTCCTTCCATCACCGGGGAATCCTGATTCGCTGTCGAAGTAATTTCGACGCCCGAGGCGGTTTTCAACAGCCAAGCCCAGCCGGAGCCGAAACGGGTGGTCGCGGCGGCGCCGAATTTTTCTTTGAATGTGTCGAAGCTGCCGAATGCGGTGTTGAGCGCCGACGCCAGACTGCCTTCCGGCATGCCTCCCGCCTTTGGTCCGATGATCGTCCAGAACATCGAATGGTTGATGTGTCCTCCGCCGTTGTTCCGAACGGCGGTCTTGATCGCGTCGGGAACAATCGCGCAGTTGTTCGCCAGCAGCTCTTCGATCGTCTTATTCGCCAGCTCCGGCGCCGACTCCAGAGCCTTATTCAAGTTGGTGACATAAGCCTGGTGATGTTTGCCGTGATGAATTTCCATCGTCATCTTGTCGATATTCGGCTCCAGGGCATCTGGAGCGTAAGGCAGCGCGGGCAGTGTGAATGGCATGATTTCTCCTTTTAAGTAGATGCTCTTTCGTAGGCATCCGCTACACGAAACATGGTGCTTTCATCGAAATGACTGGTCAGAATCTGCAAACCCACCGGTAAACCGTCCGGCGTCAACCCGCATGGGACGCTCATGCAGGGGATTCCCGCTAAAGATCCCGTGATGGTGTAAATATCCGATAAATACATCGCCACGGGATCGTCCACTTTTTCGCCGATTCTGAACGCCGGGAAGGGAGAGACAGGCGCTACGATCGCGTCCACCTGGCGGAAGGCTTCGGCGTAATCCCGGGCGATCAGCGTCCGGACTTTTTGCGCTTTAATATAGTACGCGTCGTAATAACCGGCGCTTAGCACATAGGTGCCCAGCATGATGCGTCGTTTGCACTCCGCGCCGAATCCCTCATCGCGCGTCTCGCGATACATGTCCGTCAACGTCGCCGCGTTCGCCGCCCGCGTCGTATACCGAACCCCGTCATAGCGAGCCAGATTCGCGCTCGCCTCGGCCGTCGCGATGATGTAGTATGCGGCGATCGCGTACTGCGTGTGGGGCAGGGAAATGTCGCGAATCTCGCACCCGAGCCTCTTCAGGGTCTCGACTGCCGCGTGGATCCGGTCGCCCGTCGCCGGTTCGAGTCCTTCGAAATATTCGCGCGGCAACCCCAGTTTCAATCCCTTCACGTCGCCGCTGAGAGCTGCCGTGTAATCGGGAACGGGCGCGGATGCGGACGTCGCGTCCATCTCATCGCGTCCGGCGATGACTTGTAACAGAGCTGCTGCATCGCAGGTGTTCCGGGCGAAGGGGCCGATATGATCGAGCGAACTCGCAAAGGCCGTCAGGCCGTATCGGGATACGCGGCCGTAAGTCGGCGTGACGCCAGCCACTCCGCAAAACGAAGCCGGCTGGCGCACGGATCCGCCGGTGTCCGATCCCAGCGCGATCACTGCCGTTCCCTGCGCGACCGCGGCCGCTGAACCTCCGCTCGATCCGCCGGGAACGCGGTCGAGCGCGCAGGGATTTCTCACGGGGCCGAACGCGGAATTCTCATTCGACGACCCCATCGCGAACTCGTCGCAGTTGGTTTTGCCGAGGATCACCGCACCCGCCGTCTCCAGGCGAACGATCGCCGTCGCATCGTAGGGAGGAATGTAATGCTCCAGCAGTTTCGATGCGCAGGTGGTGCGTAAGCCTCTGGTGACGATGACGTCTTTCACGGCCACAGGCACGCCGGCCAGCGCACCCGGATCCTCACCTGCCGCGATTTTCCTGTCCACCGCTTCCGCGGCCGCCATCGCGCGCACCGATGAAAATGTCAGATAGGCGTTGGTTTTGGGGTTTTCTCGCTCGGCGTGCTCCAGGGCTTCGCGCGTAAACTCCTCCGCGCTGAATTTCTTTGTGAGCAAACCATCCCGGATAGAGACAATCGTGTGGTTTGTCACCTTTCGATCACCCTGGGGACTTTAAAATATCCGCTTCCGGAAACAGGAGCATTCTGAAGCGCCTCGGCATTCGTCAGCGAAGGCCTCTCGCGATCCTCGCGCAACGTGGCTGTCTCTTCGGCATTGAACAAAACCTGCGCCATCGGTTCCACACCAGAGGTATCGAGTTCGTTCAACTTATCCATATGGCTCAGGATATTGTCCAGATCCTTTGCCATCTTCTCCACTTCGTCGTCCCGCAACGCCAGCGCCGCGAGTTCCGCCACGCGCCTGACTTCCTGGTCGGTAATCTTCATCCTCTTTTTCGCGCTTGCCGGTATAGCAGATCGAGCACCGGGTCCTGAACATCGTCCCGGCCGATGGCCCTTTCCGCCCTCTGCGGCGCCAGGCGCCTGGGCATCGGCCGGAAATCGATATCGGTGACCAAAATCTCTCCCAGCGCCTTCTCCAGATTCGAGATCAGAATCCGGCTGAGCGTCGATAACTGCTTCTGCCAGACCTGATCCTCGACTTCCACCACCAGCGAAGTTCGCACCAGCCGCGTCGCCCTGGTGTGCTCCGCGATTTTCTTTCCGGCCGCCACCTTCCAGGCCGCGCAGGCCCGCACCTCAGGATCGTCGACCTTAAGTTTCAATTTTCCGATGAGTCGTCCGGCGCGTTCCATTTTGCAATCCTAGCCGGGGGAAGCCATGATTGTATCAAACGTGCCTAATCTGATTCTCGCTTCCCAATCGCCGCGCCGCAGAGAGCTGTTGACGATCGCCGGATTCGAATTCTCAGTCCGTGTGCGGCCCGTCGAAGAAGTACGTGCCGCGGGCGAAGATCCACGCGCTTATGTCACCCGCCTGGCGCGGGCCAAAGCGGCAGCCGCGTATGAAGATCCCGATGAGATTGTGCTGGGCGCGGATACCGTCGTGGTTCTCGACGACCGCGTGCTCGAAAAGCCGCATCACGCGGCGTCGGCCAAGGCGATGCTGCGTGCGCTTTCCTGCCGGGAGCATGCCGTTCTCACCGGAATCTGCCTGAAACATGGAGGCCGCACAATCGTCGACTGCGAATCCACCCGCGTGAGCTTCGTCGCTCTCGACGAACAGGAGATCGAGGCTTACGTCGCATCCGGCGAACCCATGGATAAGGCCGGAGCCTACGCCATTCAGGGCCTGGCCTCAAAATTCATCGATCGCATCGAAGGCTGCTATTTCAACGTAATGGGATTGCCGCTGGCGCTGGTGTACAAGCACCTGAAGACGTTCCGCGGCACTTAATTTTGGCGGATCTCGACGCTTGACACGACTCCGTCCGTCAGCCTCACACGCCCCAGCGAAACTTCCTTTTCCGCGTAGCTGAACGTCTCGAGCAGGTGGCCGTCGTCTGCCATGATAATGCGCGATACCGGAGTACCCAACTTGAGAAGATCCTCGCGCCTCATCCCGCTGGAGATTTTCTTTAGATCCGCGGCCGTAACCTGGGGAGGGGCCGGCGGAGGGGGCGGCGCCAGAGGCAGAATTTCGGGCATCGCTTCCACAGAGGCAGACCTAGCCGCACTGGCCCTTCGAACCGGCGGGGGAGGGGGGACGGACTCTTTTAGGGCGGCGTGGGGCTTTAGCGCTCCGGGCCCGACCTCGAGCAACGGAGCCGCCTTCGAAGGGTCCTCCACCGGAGGGCTCTTCGCAGCCTTCGTCGTGGTGGCGTCGACTTTGCCAAAAATTGATGTGATTCCGTCGCTGACCTTTTTTCCGGCAGCGCTGCCGATTGCGCTGCCAGCAGCCGATGCGCCCACTTCGGTCATCGTCTGAGCATGGGCTAGAGCGATCGCGAATAAGGGCATCACCAACAAAACACGGTGCATACAGGACCTCAGTTGGCAGCGTAACATCCAGAATTGTGGAGGCATAGGGGCGAAATACCTTATCCTGCGCGGAAAAATATCTAAGCACCACGTCACAGTGGGGCTTTGTGGTGTATCATCAAAGCGTGGAAGCGTCCTTTGTAGAGCAGCCTTACCAGCTGTATACGCCCGAAGATCATAAATCGTGGAAGCTGCTCTATTCCCGCATGAAGCCGCAGTGGGAAAGATACGCGAATGACCACTTCTTAAAAGGCATCTCTTCGCTGGCGTTGCCTTCGGACCGGGTGCCTCGGCTGGAAGACGTGAATCGATTCTTGAAGCCGCTTACCGGATTTCAGGCGAAGGGCGTGGGCGGATACGTCCCTGCGTTCGTGTTCTTCGATTGCCTGCGTCAGCGCGCGTTTCCGACGACGGTAAACATCCGGCACGCCGACCAGCTCGATTATCTGCCGGAGCCCGATATCTTCCACGACATTGCCGGGCATGTTCCGATGCATACCGACCCGGCGTTCGCCGAGGCCTTGGTTCGTTTTGGCGACTGCGCACACACTGCGGCGCAGATGCCGGCGGAGGTGCTCCCTAGCATTATTCGAGCCATGGCGCGCTTCTTCTGGTTCACCATCGAGTTCGGCCTGATGAATTCGAAGCAGGGCCTGCGCGTTTACGGCAGCGGCCTGCTGAGCTCGCATGGCGAGATCGAGCACGCTATCAAGTCGCCGGAGGTGCAGCGGTATCCGATCCAGCTCGAATGGGTGATCAACCAGGGCTTCGACATCGACCACTACCAGCCGCTGCTATTCATCGTCGACTCCTTCGACCATCTGTTCAGCCTGGTGAATCAACTGGAGCAGTGGATGAAGCAGGGCAAGCTGAATCACGTCGCTCCCGGCGAGCCTGCGGTAAATGAAGGAGACCTGAAAAGTTTCCTGAACGCTCGAAAGTAAGCGGTATACTGGCGCAGTGAAACTCCTTTGGGCGGCCCTCCTGTGCTGCGAACTGGGCGCGCAGCCGAAGCAGTATGAATGTCACCGCGCGGGTTCGACTATAAAAATCGACGGGCGTCTGGATGATGTGGCGTGGAAAAAGGCTGCCTGGTCCGATGCATTCGTCGATATCGTCGGGGAGAGCGGTGCAACTCCTCGTTTTCGGACGCGGATGAAGATGTTATGGGATGACGAGTACCTGTACATTGGCGCGGAGTTAGAGGAGCCCGATGTTTGGGCGACGCTCACCGCGCATGATTCCGTGATTTTTCACGACAACGATTTCGAAGTGTTTCTCAATCCGACGGGCGACGGGTTGAAATACTTCGAGTTCGAGATCAACGCGCTTAATACCGGCTGGGATCTGTTCCTCGACAAGCCGTACAACAAGGGCGGCAAGGCCGATAACAGCTGGGAGATGCCCGGTTATAAATCAGCAGTGGCGATCGACGGGACACTGAACGATCCGCACGATCGGGATAAAGGATGGTCGATCGAACTGGCTCTGCCGTGGCCGGCATTTGGAGGCCGTCCGGAGGCGGGCGGCGCGTGGCGAATGAATTTTTCCCGGGTAGAATGGCAGGTCGGCGTCGTCGACGGGAAGTACGAAAAGGTTCGAGGGACGAAAGAAGACAACTGGGTATGGTCACCGCAAGGGGTGGTGAATATGCATGTGCCGGAGAAGTGGGGAACGGTGCGATTCTTGAATTAGATCCATGCCATTTGTGCGCATCCACTTCACAGACGCGACATGTCGCGCCATCGACGGTTTGGCAGGAAGGCGCGCACGGGCTGAATTCGTTCGTAACGCTATCGGTCGGGCGCTGTACGAAGCGGAAGAAGAGCATACGCGCGCGGCATATGCGGCCCAACCGGACTCCGAGTCGGAGGCTGACGACTGGTCGAAGTGCGAGGAGTTCACCATCTAATTCCATGCGCCACACGTCAACACCCTCCCAAAACATCGGCGCTGACCGCTCCCGGTGGTCGCGGCTCTTTAGGACGATCTGCCGGCGACTCCGCCTTGGGAATAAGCACACCGCGTGGTATCCTCAAAAGTTGGGTACAACGCCCATAAATCTCGCTAATTATTAGAGGAATTGACAATGTCGGGTCACTCCAAATGGGCCACCATCAAGCACAAAAAAGCTGCAACGGATGCTAAACGCGGCAAGGCGTTCACCCGTCTGATTAAGGAAATCATGATTGCGGCGCGCAATGGAGGCGATCCGGATATGAATCCTCGCCTGCGCACGGCGATCACCGCGGCGAAGGCGGTCAGCATGCCCGCGGAAAATATCAAGCGGGCCATCATGCGCGGCACGGGCGAGCTGGAAGGCGGCCAGCTCGATGAGATTACGTTTGAAGGCTACGGGCCGGGCGGCGCGGCTGTACTGGTCAACGTCGCCACCGATAATCGCAATCGCACTGTCAGCGATATCCGCCACGCGTTCACGAAGTGGGGCGGCAATCTGGGCGAGCAGGGCAGCGTCTCCTGGATGTTCGAGCGCAAGAGCCAGATCATCATCGACGGCGACAAGGCCACCGAAGACGACCTGATGAACCTGGTGCTCGAATTGGGCGCCGACGATTTGAAGGATGAGGGCGGCAACTGGGCGATTCTTTCGGCTCCGGATATGCATGAAGCGGTGCTGGATGCGGTGAAGAAGGCGGGAATCACGCCGGAATCGGCCGAAATCGCCATGGTTCCGAAAAATCTGCTGCGCCTGGAAGGCAAGAACGCGAGCGGCATGCTGAAGCTCACCGAGGTGCTGGAAGACAACGACGACGTGCAAAACGTCTACTCCAACTTCGACATCGACGAGAAAGAGCTGGAGGCCATGGCGTAATCGCCACGGACGAATGTGCGCGTTCTGGGCATCGATTGCGGCACGGAGCGCACCGGTTGGGGCGTCATCGATAGCGATGGACGCAGGCACACGGTGGTGGCGCACGGCGTCATTTGTTTGCGCGTTCGCGATCCGTTCGAAACGCGCCTGGCCGAAATCGCCTGCGGGCTGCGCGCGGTGATGACTCAACATTCGCCGCAGGCCGCGGCTGTCGAGGAAGTTTTTTATTCATTGAACGTGAAGACCGCTTTGAAGCTTGCACACGTGCGAGGCGTCGCGCTGCTGGCGATTGCCGAAGCCGGGATCACTCTGGGCGAGTATTCACCGCTCGAGGTGAAAATCAGCGTCGTTGGATATGGACGCGCCGAAAAGCGGCAGGTGCAGATGATGGTCCGATCGATCACCGGCCTGGGGGAGGCGATCGACTCGGAAGACGCGGCGGACGCGCTGGCGGTAGCGATTTGCCACGCGACCACGTACCGCGCCATCGGAGCCGCGCAATGAAAACTGTGCTGCTGTTTTTGTGCATCGCGGCTCCAGCCGCGTACTCAATTGACACCGGCCGAATTGTTTACACCAAATCGTTTCCCGGCTCCTCGCCCGCTTGGGTTTCGATTACCGTTGAGCGCAACGGCGACGTTTCCTATAAGGAAGCCGTCGACGACGATCCCGAAAAATTTCAACTCGAAGAGGCAAACACGGAAGTGATGTTCGACCTCGCCGCGCGGATGGATCATTTCAAGCATCCTCTCGAATCGGGCCTGAAAGTCGCCAATATGGGCGTCAAAACTTTTCGATGGGAGGATGGCAACGCTTCGAGCGAACAGAAATTCAATTATTCGGTCGATGAAAACGCCAAGGCTCTGCACGATTGGTTTGAAGCCATCACCGAAACCGAGCGGCTGTTCGCCGAGTTGAAGCGCGCCGCGCGCCACGACAAACTGGGCGTGCTGGACGCGCTGATCAACATCGAAGGCGAATGGCAGCGCAGGCGGCTGGCGGGCGCCGATCAGTTTCTGCCTCTGCTCGATCAGATCGCGCAGAATGAGATCTATCTGCACATGGCCAGACAGCGGGCGGCCATGCTGGGCGAAGCGATTCGGGCATCGAAGGCCAAGGCGCAATGAAGTTGTTGTTGTTCATGCTGGCCTGTGCGACCGCTTTTTCGCAGGCGCCCCCGCCGCCGCAGGCTCCTCCACAACTGCCCACTCCGGAACAACAGGATTTGCAGCGCGCCGTGAACGAAGCCGGGGCGAGCTCCATCGATTTGACACGCGTGCTGGAAGCGTTTTTGAAAAAGTACCCGCACGCGACGCAGCTCAAGGATATTGAGCGCGCATTGGCCAAGGCCGCTATCGATAATAAGGACGATCAGCGCACCGTGTTGTACGGCGAACGCGTGCTGGCTTCGACGCCGGACGACATGCTGGTGCTCGACCGCACGGCCCGCGCGGAGTTGGCGTTAGGCGGAAAAGAAAATGCGCAGCGAGCCTTCGAGCACGCGCACCGGTTTCAGGAGATCGTCGAAAAGCTTCCGGAGTCGGCGGGTCTGGGCGCCGCGAAACGAATCGAAGAACGGGACCGCGGCATCGCGCGGGCTCTCCTTTATCAGGCGCGCGCGAAATCCGCGATGGGTGATTTTAACGAGGCCGCGAAACTATCGGCGCTCTCGTTTTCGAAATATCCTTGCGAGGAATCGGCGCGCGAATGGGGCGCCGCACTCGACTCGGCGGGGTACGACGAGCAGGCGTTGATGCACTTCGCAGATGCCTTGATGATCCCCGACATTCGAGCGCTCGATTCCGATCGTGCCCTCGATCGCCGACGGCTGTCGGAGATTTACCGCAAGAAGCATCCTTCCGAAAAAGGTTTGGGAGACGTGATTCTGGAGGCCTACGATCGCTGCGCGGCCCTGGTCGAGGCTCGCCAGAATCGGCTCAACGCGATCGATCCTAACTCGGGCGTCACCGACCCAATGGGCTACACCATCACCGGGCTCGACGGCCAAAAATTGAAACTCGGCAGCCTGAAGGGCAAGGTGGTGATCCTTGATTTTTGGGCCACCTGGTGCGGCCCGTGCCGCATTCAGCATCCTATGTACGATAAGGTGCAGGAGAGGTTTAAAGACCGCGGCGACGTGATCCTGCTCTCGATCGACACCGATGAGGATCACTCGATCGTCGCCGGATTTCTGGATCAGCAGAAGTGGCCCAAGGCTCGCGTCTATTTCGAGGACGGTTTACAAAAGCTGCTACAGGTAGGCGACATTCCCACTACCGTGGTCTTCGATAAGCAAGGACGCATTTCCAGCCGCATGAATGGTTTTCTGCCGGACCAGTTTGTCGAACAACTTTCGGAGCGGATTGAGAGCGCGCTCGCGCAATGAAATTCCGCCGCGTCATCTGGATCGTGCTCGATAGTGTCGGCATCGGGGAGATGCCGGATGCGGCGAAGTATGGCGATGCCGGCAGCGATACCTTGGGCAACATCGCGCGCGAGCGGCAGCTGCGCCTCCCGAATTTCTGCCAGCTCGGTCTGGCGAACATCAAGCCGCTGACCGGCCTCGCGCCCGTGGCGGAGCCAATCGGAGCTTACGGAAAATGCGCTCTCGCCTCGCCTGGCAAGGACACGACCACAGGACATTGGGAAATGGTCGGCATTCATCTCGAAAAACCGTTCCCTCTATTCCCGCACGGTTTTCCGCCGGAAATCATGGCCAAATTCGAGAGCCGCATCGGCCGCCACGCGATCGGCAACAAAGCCGCGTCCGGCACCGAGATCATTAAACAGCTCGGCGAAGAGCACGTCCGCACCGGTTCGCCGATTGTCTACACGTCAGCCGACAGCGTGTTTCAAGTTGCCGCGCATGAGGAAGTGATTCCTCTATTCGAGCTCTACAAAATCTGCGAAACTGCCCGCGAAATTTTGCGCGGACCTTACGAAGTGGGCCGCGTCATCGCACGTCCGTTCACGGGGGAGCCGGGAAGTTTCACGCGGACGACGAATCGCCACGATTACGCGGTGCCTCCGCCGAAAGGGATGCTCCTCGATCAACTCGCCGAACGCGGCATCGACGTCTATAGCATCGGCAAAATCTTCGACGTCTTTCTGGGCCGAGGCATTCGCGAATACGTGAAGACGAAGAGCAACGCGGACGGCCTGGCAAAGACGCTGGAGGCGATGAATGAAGTCGACCGCGGGATGATCTTCGTCAACTTAGTCGACTTCGATCAGCAATACGGGCATCGTAACGACGTCGAAGGCTACGCGCGGGCGTTAGAAGAAGTCGACCGCTGGCTGCCCGGGTTCAGTGCGAAATTACGTCCAGACGACCTGGCGATTTTCACTGCGGATCACGGCTGCGACCCAACCACTCCGTCGA
Source organism: Bryobacterales bacterium (assembly GCA_963698105.1). Classification (GTDB taxonomy): domain Bacteria; phylum Acidobacteriota; class Terriglobia; order Bryobacterales; family Bryobacteraceae; genus Palsa-187. Next base: position 85,798 of record CAVOPN010000006.1, on the reverse strand, counting down.
CCGATCACAGCCGGGAATACGTTCCTTTGCTCGCCTACGGACCTAATGTCGCGCACGGAGTCAATCTCGGCACCCGAGCTTCGCTATCGGACATCGGCCAAACAGTGGCAGAAAATTTCGACGCGAAGATCGTCGTGGGCGAAAGCTTCCTCTCGCGGCTTAGCGTTTACTGATATGGATGACGGTTCCTTTGTCCTTGGCGTCACTCTTCCAACTGATGGCGACCCTGGCGCCCGCGTCCTGGAACATGAACATGGCGAATTTTTCCTTCGGCGTGTCCCGGTGCGCTCGTTGGACTTCAGCGCCCTTGCTGTTGTAAAAATCGAAGACCTTTTCGAAAGAATCCATGGTGTTGTAGCTCATGGTATTCTGACCCGTCGTTTTGGCGGCATCGTTCAACTCGTCCACGGCCTTGGCCCCGGGGTACACCGGCGGCGCAGCGGCCGCGAACAGATAAGCTGCCGCTAACACGGGAAGCCAACCTGCAATGGTTTTCATTTTCATCTCGTCTCTCGTCTCTCCTCTGCCGGCTTTGAGAATAGCAGGGAGCTGCTAATTTTGGATACGATTATGTTTGTAAGTAGCGTTGAACAGATCGAAAGGGCGATCGAGCAGCTCAGCCCTAGCGAATTTTCCGAGATAGCCCGCTGGGTCCTCGCACAGGATCAAAAGCGCTGGGACGATCAGATGGATCGCGATGCCGCATCCGGCCAATTGGACTTCCTTCGCGAGGAAGCCATGGGTCGAGCGGGAAGGGTTTCCGAAGAGTTGGCCTTGACATCGCGGGTCTCCAAGCAGTTCTGGCGTCTTCTTGCAGAATTGCCAGTTGAGATTCAGCGCCTTGCTGAAAAGAACCATCGACTATGGGTAGCATCCCCCGATCACCCTTCACTACACTTCCGAAAGCTGCGCCATCAAAACGCCTCCACCAATTTCGCGTAAGTCGCATCCAAATCCTCCGGCAGTACTCGAGTCTCGCCGATCGTGGTCATGAAATTCGCGTCACCCGGCCATCGGGGTAGCACGTGCATATGGATATGCCCTGCGATCCCCGCGCCCGCGCTTTCGCCGATGTTGAGACCCATATTGAAGCCCGACGGGTTATACGCTTTCCTGAGCGCCGCCTCCGCCCTCTGCGCTAACAGCATCATCTCTTGAAGCGTGGCTGGTTCGCATTCGGAAAGCGACGGAACATGCGCGTAGGGGGCGATCATTAAATGACCGCTCGTATAAGGATATAAATTCAACAGCACGAAATTCCGTTCCGCGCGATGAATAATATATGTGCTTTTGTCGTCTTTTAAGGCGCTATTGACGCAGAATATACACTCGTCCAGCCCCTGTTTGGATACATAACGATATCTCCAGGGGCTCCACAAACGATCCATTACATCGGGGTTCCGTCGGGAATCACCGCGTCCGGGGTCCGGCCGTCTTCATTCACCAGGTCTTTGAGCTCTTTTGAAGGCTTAAAGTAGGGAATCCGCTTGGCCGGAACTTCCACGCGCGCTCCCGTTTTCGGATTGCGGCCCACGCGCGGCTGGCGCTGGCGGGTGCGGAAGCTGCCGAAGCCCCGGATCTCGATCTTATCGCCGGTGCGCAGCGATTTCACCACGCTATCGAAAATCGCTTCGACAATTACTTCCGAATCCTTGCGCGTCATTTCCACAACGCGCGATACTTCTTCAATCAATTCAGCCTTGGTCATGTTTACCGGCCTTCCCCTTTTCCTCGAATATTCATGGCTTCCTCGATGGTCATGGTCGCTGCCGCCGCCTGTCTCTGATAATCTTCCAGGCGCGTGCGCTCCTCGTCTTCGGCTACGGCACGAAGGCTTAGACCGATCTTCTTCTCCGATTCATTCATCTTGATAATCTTAAAGTCGTATTCATCCCCGATGGGCAGCGCATTCTCGCCCGCGCCCTTATCCGGCATCGGAGGGATCTCCGATTTGTGGCACAACGCCTCAACCCCCGGCGCCAGTTCGACGAACATCCCGAACGCCGCCGTACGGCATACGCGGCCCCGAACGATATCGCCGATTTCATGCGACCGGAAAAATCCTTCCCACGCATCGGGCTGCAATTGCTTCACACCTAAAGAGAGCCTGCGGCTGGGAGCATCGATACTCAAAATAACCGCCTGCATCATTTGCCCTTTTTTCAGCAGCTCCGAAGGATGCTTCACATGCTTCGTCCAGGATAGATCAGAAACATGAACCAGCCCGTCGACCCCGTCCTCGATTTCAAGGAACGCTCCGAAGTCCGTCAGCTTGCGAACCCGTCCCTCCACCACTGATCCGATAGAATACCGCTCGCCCACCGTGGTCCATGGATCCGCCTCCAGCTGCTTAATTCCCAACGAAACGCGCCGGTCGCGGACCTTCACCTCGAGTACCACGGCTTCCACCTGGTCCCCGGCCTTCACCACTTTGCTCGGATGCTTCATCCGCCGGCTCCAGGTCATTTCGGAGATGTGGATCAGCCCCTCGACCCCCGGCTCGATCTCGACAAACGCACCGTAATCGGTCACGCTCATCACCCGTCCGACGATGCGGCTTCCGGCCGGGCAGCGCGCCGGCAGAGTTTCCCAGGGATCGGGCGTCAATTGCCGGATGCCGAGTGAAATGCGCTCTTTCTCGCGGTCGAATTTAAGAATCTTTACCGTAATCTCGTCGCCGACGTGCACCACTTCGGACGGATGGTTGACGCGTCCGTGCGACATATCGCTCACGTGCAGCAACCCGTCGATTCCGCCCAGATCGACGAAAGCTCCATATTCCGTCAGGTTTTTCACGGTACCTGTGACGACAGCGCCTTCCGCCAGAAGTTCGATGGCCGTGTGCTTTCGCGCGATCAGCTCCTCTTCGATCGCGAGCTTGCGCGATACCACAACGTTGCCGCGCCGACGATTAATCTTTAAAACCTTTACCGGAATATCCTGGCCGAGAAATTGGTCCAGGTCGTGAATTGGCCTTAAATCCACCTGCGAGCCCGGCATGAACGCGGGCACACCGACGTCGACCATCAGGCCGCCCTTGGTACGTTCGGTCACCAATCCTGAAACCAGCAATTGCTCGCGCATCGCGCGTTCCAGATTGTCCCAAATACGCAGCCTGCTTGCTTTTGAGAACGACAGCAGCACGTAGCCTTCCGGCTGCGGACCGGAGCGGTCGATCATCACATCGATCGGATCGCCGGCCTTAAAAGGAACACTGCCATCCGGCTGACGGACCTGCTCGATGGGTACTAAACCCTCGAGTTTATAACCGAAATCAACGATGATTTCCTGAGGCGTTATTTTTACGACGTGGCCTTGCAACAGCTCCCCTTCAGAGGGAGGCGCGAGGTGACTATAGTCTTCGATGAGATGTTCGTAATCTTCCTCGCTGGGGAAGTCTACGTCCATCGCTCGTTCATCCGCGCTGCTGGCCATGGCCCAGAACTCCGACAAACTGTTGAAACGTCAGTACTTCAGAACTATACCGGACCTCGGTGGGCTTGTCAACCTGGCTAGCCTGTCGAGCAACCTGATAGATACACGAGAAGGCCCTTGCATTTCATTCTACAATTATTTCGGCGCTTTTCTAGTTCCCACTTTTCACCCAAATTAAAATAGCCGGCCCACGCACCAGGAAAGGAGCTTCGGCGGCCTGCTGCACCTGGACAGGAATATAGAGCCCAGGTGAAGTGGAGGACACCTGGATCTGCACTTGCGCGAGGCTCGCGATGGAACCGGGAAGCGTGGAGGTCGAGAGAAAGGTTGATGCGGCCGCCGCCGGAAGCTGGTATTCCCTGTCATTGAACGTAGCTGCCGGACTGATCGCCATCAGCGATTCGCTGATCAATCCTGTAGACTGTGCCGGACTGCTCACACCGAGCCCGTTCAGAAAGATCGTGACGGTCGAACCGGACGGCGCGGGATTGGCACAACTGTTCTGAGTCCCGTCCGGGTTCAGTGCGAGAGGCTGCAAACCGGCGAAGCTTTGACCGGCGCACATGGCGATGTCGAAGAGAGGCTGGCTGAAGGCGGCCGCGGAAAGGAAGACGCTCGGCTGCCGCTCGACCACTGCGAGAAGGTACGTCTCCGCAACAGGCGGCGAGACGAACTGGCTGGATACCTGCATCGTAACCTGCTCGGCGCCCGCAATCTCGTAAGGCACTTGAACATTAATCTGAATTCCGGAGGTGTAAAGAATCGGCGCCGCGATTCCATTGAAGGTCACAGTCACACCGTTCAGAGAAGTCGGGAAATTGTTCGACGACCCATCCGGCGCAAGGTTTGTTCCATAAAGCGTCAACAACTGCCCGGGAGCGACGCTAACGATTTTCGCGTTGTCCGCCGTATCCGAGATCGCGGCAACGCGCCCCACCGAAGACAGATTCACAACCGCCATGGGCGAACCGAACACCACGCTTCCATCGGCCCGAACAGCCAGTCCGCCAAGCGCGGTGTTGGATTGCAACAGTTGAACCGGCGAGAGTGTCGAGCCGTCCGCGCTCAGGCGCGCCACAAAATTCTGAGGAAAACCAATGGTCGGCCGCGCGGCGACAGGTGTCATCGTAAGTCCGGGGAAATCATGCGACCCGGCGAGGCCGGCGACTAGAATATTTCCGCTGGTATCGATCGCCATTCCGGCGATGGTATCCTCCGGTGAAAATACCATCGGTATTGAAAAACCGGAACCGCCTAGGAACGTAGACCAGAGCAGGCCCGTACCCGACGCGTTCAGTTTCGTCACGAATCCAGCCCCAGGCGGGGCGTCGCTATCCGCCGGGAAGGCGAATTGAATCTGCGGATTCGCAAAATACTCCGGCTGGTATGCGCCGGGCGTGGTGGGATAATCGGGCGAATTGGTGGTTCCCGCCAGAATTACGTCGCCGGAGGAATCCAGCGCGATTCCGGTTGGGGTTGCTCCATATGCGCCGGCAAGATAGGTTGCGTAGATCAGTTGAGTTCCCGCGGGATTGATCTTCACGACGTGCTGGTACGCGCACGGGAGACCTACCGAGGAAGCCGCCGATGAAACATATCGTGGGGGATACGCTGGTCTCGAAAGCTCCGGCAGTGGTGGGCACATCCGCGGTGAGAAAAGCCCCGGCCGCATAAATATCGCCCTGCGGATCGACAGTAATAACGTTCCCGCCGAATCCAGGAATCGCCACCAGCGCCGCGCTGCCCGCGGGATTGAGTTCGATAATATACGCCGAGTTATAGCCCGTGCCGACTGCCCCGGTGACTGCGCCCGGACTGGCCGTGAAGCCTGATGGATTGTAAAGCAATCCAGTGACGAAGGCGTCCCCCGAGGCGTCGACGGCGATGCCGGCGCCGCTGCCTCCCGACGATCCTCCGAGATAGGTTGCGTAAACCACCGCGCCGTTCGGGCTGAGTTTCGCCGCGAACGCACCGGGCGATACCGTCGCCTGCTGCATCGATCCTGGTGTTGTAGGAAAGTCCGTGGAAAGCGTGTTGCCCGTCACGTATACGGAATTGTCGGAGCCCAGCGTCATGGCCACGATTCGATCGTTGTTGGATCCGGCCAACACCGTCCACCAGATCACGTTCAGCCCGTTCGGCGTCAGCTTCCCGACGACGGCATGGCCGGGCGCGCTCGGAGTTTGCAGGTTCGGGAAGTACTCGCCGGCCACGTAGATGTTCCCGGATGCGTCGACCTCCACGGCGTTCGCGATCGCTCCGTTCGGCAGCGCAGGCAGAGGTACGACCGCGCCGCCGGATGCCGCGATTGCGGAACTGAAAAGGACAACGAATAGTCCACGCAGCATGTCTTGATCTTAACGCTATCGCTGGGTATTCACAGGCTAAAGCCTGTGCTACCTGGGTTGGCTGGCATAGTTCAGTTTGGTGGAACAGACTGTAGTCTGTGTTTTATTCCAGCGCGTCCGAGTATTTCTTCTCCCCCGCCGTCACCGCCAGCGTCAGCCGATTCTGCGGCGGAGGCAGAGGACAAGTCGCATAAGCCGTAAACGCGCACGGCGGATTGATCGCCTTATTGAAATCGAGCATCACCGTGCCGTTCCTGGCCGGCTCCGCGTATAGGAATCGCGCGGCGCCGTAAGTGCTCCTGTTGCTGGTCGCATCCCGAAAAATAAAAAACAGCTGCCGATCTTCCCAAACGGGTTCCAGCCGATACTCTTTCCCGTCGCGCATGAACGTCGCGTATCCTGGACTCTGCATCGGTTGCTTCACCCCATTCTGACTATCGAACAGAATGGTGCGCGGCTTATCGTACGCCGTAAATTTCGCGGAGATCTTCCAGGAAGGGTCGATTGAAAACCACTTCAGGCCCGTAAATTCACTGCGTATTTTGCTGTGATTATCCTTTACGCGGATAAAATACTCCTCCCCGCGCTGGATCACCAAAAACTTTATCTGTCCCGTGGAAACCACATCGAGATTGGGTCTCACCGCGGTCCCCTTCTTCCCGTCCGCGTAATAGATCGCCTGACCTTTCGAAAAAGTGATTTTCCCCGCATGCGCCGGCGCCGGCGGAGGCAGCTCGATCTCGTTCGGCTCCCCAGCGCCCACCCGGTTGTCGCCCTCTTTCAATCGAAACAGACCCACCACCGTGAGCCATCCGTCGTCCTGTTTAAGCGCGGCTTCCCTCTGCGCCCGATACTGCTCCACGTCGCGCACATAATTGGGATCCGCGGCCGCCAGGGCGAGCAAAAGTGAAGCGATCAGTCTCATTCGGCGTTCGCCCGCATTATAGCCTATACAGCTATCGCCGCCTATGCCAATAAATAAGGCCATTGCCGCGTTAGGATTCGCCGTCCTGGCTTTGTGCGAAGGCCGTGACGACGCGGTTTATATTGTGACTGCCCTTTATCTATAGTTTCCCCGTCCCCTAAGCCTGCGTCGCGCCGAAACCGCTTTAGTTGGGGTGTGGCGCGCGCCTCCAGTCGTGCCGTGTCGACATTCGTATCGACGTGTCTTACGTTCTGCGCACCAATAGCGACGAAAGCCGGCTGCCCGAGCGGCCGTTTTCGTGAAAGTTTGCTTCTACCCCAGAAACCCAATATTCGCGACCGGAAAATTCGCCAGGTTCGGAAAAACGGCCGCCAGCGCGCCAGACGGAATGCCGAACCAGTTGCACAGCGTAGCCCCATACTGGTCGATCGACGTAGTAGGAATCCAGCGCCCCCTGGTATCCGTATCGCTCGGACCCCCGAGTTCAAACGTCGGGAACTGGCCGAAAACCTGGCCGCCTTTGACCGCGCCCCCCAGCACCAGGTGATGGCTGCCCCACGCGTGATCGCTGCCATCGGTAGTGGTGGGCTGAAACGTCCGGCTGAAATCGGATTCCGTAAACGTGGTCACGTTCTGCGCCATCCCCAGCTCCTGCGTCGCGTTATAAAACGCGAGCAGTGCCGGGCTCAACTGCGGATACAAAGTATTGTGCGCCTCAAGTTCGCCCGCATGCGTGTCGAACCCTCCCAGCGAGCAGAAGAAAATCTGGCGGCGCATTCCCAGGTACGATTGCACCTGAATGATCTGCGCGACCTGCTGCAACTGCTGCCCGATGCTCGTGGTGGGGAACACCGTCTTCAGCGCCGTCGACTTTCCCAGCGCCGATGCCAGCGCCGCCGCGTCGCTGATGCTGTGATTCAATGTGTCGTTGGCGGATTGCACCAGGTTGACTCCGCTCTCCGTAGTCAGCAGGCTGTTGATGGCCGCGATCCCCGACGCCGGTCCCTGCAAGCTCATGTTCGATCCCGGAGCCAGCGCCACCGGCTGCGTCAGCGTCCCGATTCCTTCAATCGAATTTCCCGCCACCGAAAAGAATGGAGGAAAGCTCGAAGTATTGACATTCGCCGACGCGATGTAATCCGCCGCGCGCCCCGCCCACCCCGTCGGACTGTGGCCCTGCGCAATCGAGGTCTGCCACGCGAGCTGCTGATCGGAATGCGAGAACAGGTTTAAAGGAATCTGCGCGGCCTGCGCGCTCTGATACTGCGCGCGCGTCAGAGGCTGCACCAGAGGCCCGACGTTTGCGACCACCGCCAACTCCTTGGACGAAAACATGCTCGCCACTTCCGCCAGCTTGGCGTGAAACGCGAAGGGCGCGCCGCTCACGCTGTTTACCGTAGGAGTCAGGCTGCTGCCGCTCAACGCCAGACTTCCGCGGATCGACGAGTACGCCTTGTAATTCGCGTCGTCTATCGGAATCACAGTATTGTTCGAATCGTTGCCGCCGTATAAAAAGACGCACACCAGCGCCCGGTAATCGGGTCCGCTTTGCGCGAGCGCCGGCAGCATGCCGAACGGACGAAGAGCCAGCGAGCCGACCGTCGCGGCTCCCACTCGTATAAATCCTCTACGTGAAAACATATTGATTCCTTATTGAATGATCTGGTACTCGCTGGAAGTCAGCACCACGTACAGCGCGGCCTGGACTTTCGCCGTCGGTGTCGCCGCCGCATTCACCGCCGTGGCCGCTGCCGCCTGCAATCCGGAGGACATCCCGCTATCGAGGAAAATCGACCCGATGTAATTCAGCAGCGTCGCCGTATCCCCGGCCTGCGCCACGAACGGCGCGAGATTGATCTTGAACCCGGTCGCCCCCGTGCCGTACAGAATCGAGTTGACATAGTTCACGCGGTCGGCCGCCGTCTGCGTCGAATAGATCTGAAACTCCGGCCCGAACAATCCATGTTCGGTCTTCGATTGCGGCGAAAAATAGCTGAACACGCTGCCGGCATTAAACAAATCCTCGCCGAGATTCGTCGTATCGGTCGAAATAGTACTCTTCGCGGCCACGGTGGCATTTAAGCCGCGCAGGACGTCGGTAAAAAAGAGGATCGGTTCGCGCATGTGGCCGTACGTAGGACTCATAATGTCAGTGGGATCGTCACCCGCGCGCGCCTCGGCATCGGTCAGGATCGCCGTAATCACCGCCTGCAAATTTCCTGTAACGCCGTTGCCGTCGTTCGACCAGACCGTCGACACGCGCCGCACATAACCGGGGCTCGGATTGCTCGTCACCAGATGCTGGATCAGCTGCTGGCTCATGAACGGAGCCATGGTCGGCTGCGCCATCAGAGCCGCGATCACCGCGTCCAGATCTTGCTCCGCCGTCTGTCCCGCGGGAATCGTGATGTTTCCGAAAATCGTTTTCGCCGTCTTGTCATGCTCCGCGTCGACCGCGAACATCTGGCCGGTGTAGTAAGCCGGATTATTGTTCTTCGCCTTGGCGCCCGGCACCGTGGGATAGGTCCAGCCGGTCAGCGCCAGGGACATCCCGGTAACGTCGGCCTGCGTGTAAGTCGGCATGATGTTGTTATTCGAATCGAGCAACAAGCTGCCGTCGGGATTCAACTGATTCAACCCCAGCGTGAACAGCTGCATCAGCTCCCGGCCGTAATTTTCATTCGGCTCCGTGCCGCTGGCGGACGCGGCCTTGTTGTTGTTCGCCATATTAAGGTAGCGGCCCATCGCCGGACTTAAGGTGATCGCCCGAATCACGTCCTTATAATTACCGAAAGCGTTGTCTCGAAACATACGCCAGTAAGGAGGATACGCGTAAGCCTGCGGAACTCCCGATTGCTGCGAAACCACCCAGATCTGGCTCAACACGAACGCCACACGCTGCCGCAGTTGATCCTGATTCGCCACCGCGTTCTGGAAGAATGCGGCCTGCACGGGTCCTACATTGTTATTCGACTTGCCGGCCGCGGTGAGAATCGGTTGGTCCGGCAGGTCCGACGTATTGAGCGCGTACTGCTCCTCCAGCCACGCGTTGAATCCCATGGATTGAACCTGCGCGATCGCGGCCGGCGTCGGTCCCCAAGTGGCTTGATCCAGGAAGCGCGCAGCGGCGCGGGCCGTGACGAGAGGTGTGGTGGTTTGCCCGCAGCAGACGACGGCGAATGCTGCGATCAGGGAAAAGTACTTCATCATTCGATCCTCAGTTCATAGAACCCGCGATTGTGGAAAAGTGTTGCGCAACTCGTCTAGGATTTCTGGGTTGGCCCGCGCCGGCGCGGGAGTATAATGCCTCCATCATGTGTACGCACCACCACCAGCCCACCCGCCGTACGATTTTGTCCACCATCCTTCCCGCCGCGATCCTCACCGGCAAAATCTCCGCGCAAAGCTCGCCGGACATGGCGGAGCGCTTTCGCCAGATGTCCGCCGAATACGAAAAGAAAGGCCTGGCCGAACCCTTCAAAGGCATCACCATCAACGGCACTGTCGAGCCCGGCCTCTTCGGTCTCCATTCGACTGGCGTATCCACTGCGCCGGTGCGCGTAGCCGCCGAGCGCTTCCTTGCGAGCCTCACCAAGGAGCAGCGCGACCGCACCATGTTCGCCATCGACGATCCGGAATGGCGCAAATGGATGAACCAGCATTTCTACGTGCGCCAGGGCGTGAGCCTCAAAGAAATGACGGAGAAGCAGCGTTCCGCCGCCCTTGGACTTCTATCGGCATCGCTCAGCGCGCGCGGCATGAAGCTGACCCGCGACATCATGAAGTTGAATGAGGTCCTCGCCGAACTTTCCGACGACCATGAATTTCTCGGCGAGTGGTTTTACAATTTCACAGTGATGGGCAAGCCCTCGGCCACCGAACCGTGGGGCTACCAGCTCGACGGCCACCACAACATCATTAACTATTTCGTGCGCGGCGATCAGGTAGTCATGACGCCGCACTTCACCGGCTCCGAACCCGTGACCGCGAAAGGCATCTCCATTCTCCAGAACGAACAGAATCGCGGACTGGACATGCTCCTCGCTCTCGACGAAAGCCTCCGCGCCAAAGCCGTGTTGAATCCCGTCAAGACTAAGAACTACAATCTGGCCGAAGCCTGGCAGGACAACCTGGTCCTCGATTACGCCGGCGCGCGCGTCGCCGATTTTTCTCCGCCAACCCGCAGCCAGCTTCTCGACCTGGTGGATCTCTACGTAGGCAACATGGACGAAGGCCACGCCCGCGTGAAGATGGACGAAGTAAAGAAATACATCGACCGCACCCACTTCGCCTGGATCGGCGGCTCAGAGCCCGATAGCGTCTTCTACTACCGCATCCACAGCCCCGTGATCCTGATCGAATTCGACCACCAATCTCCCGCGAACCTAAGGAAATTCGCCAAAGACCAATTACCCACCCGCCAACATATCCACTGCGTAGTGCGAACCCCCAACGGCAACGACTACGGCAAGGATTTATTACGCCAACACTACCTGGCCCACGTCCACGTGTAAGAAAACCATTTCACAGGCTGAAGCCTGTGCCACCTTCCTTGTAAAAGGTGGCACAGACTTTAGTCTGTGTTTCGCGGGTGTTATCGCACTGCAATCCGAAACAAAAATCCCCCCAATCCCACAACCAGCAATCCCCAAGCAATCCCCCGACGCCACGAAATCGCGACCCACCGTACCACCCAAGCACAAATCAAAAAAATCGCGATCTGCAACACCCCCGCCGCGACACTATAAGGCAAAGGAAACCCCGAAACGCTCAACCCGTGAAATAATCCCAGCACCAACACCACCCACGCCAGAGACTTACCCTCCGCCGCCATAAGGATCTCAACCGCCAGATACGCCACCGTCAACGCCATCGCCGCCTCCAGAAATCGCGGCGCCAAAGGCCACGGAATCCGTGGACCAATCAAAATCGCGCATCCCTCCCCCATCAGAAAAAAAGCAAACGGCAATACCGAAAACCGGGACAGCCTACTCTGTCCCAAGGCGCCATCACTTGTCGAGGCGTCCGCGCCCTTCCGCGCCGCGTGGACAGAGCGGGCTGTCCCGATTTTCGCCCCAGCGGGAATGGCCACCGCCAGCCCCAGAAGGAACAGCAGGCCGATCCAATTTCGACCTGCCCGCAAAACCCCCAATCCAAACTCCCGCAGAAAAGTCTCGATCCGCGAAGGAGGACGAAACCGCAGCTCAGAGTTGGGAAACGCCTGATCGAAAACCTCCTGGTCGCTATTCGCGCCCCTTACCGCGTGCAGCCAATGGACGTGATTCGGCACCGTCGCCTCGAAAAACCGGCACTCGACCCCTAACCGGTCAGGAACCAAATAAGGAAATTCATAGGACGCATGGCACACATAAGTGCCATCCTCATCCGCGCATTTCGCCGACGTCCGATGTCCGCCCTCGAAATGAATGTAGTCGAGAATCGACGATGGATTCGCCATCTGCGCCACCTCGACCATGGGAATCCGCAGCTCGTAATCCGCCAGCGGTCCGTCGATGCGCAGCTCGCCCGTGCTCATGCTGACCACGTGCGCCAACATCGGCCCAGCGATGAGAAACAGACTACTCCGCCGCCACACGCCTCTGTCTCCGCAGCCGCACGTAGAGGACCCTCAGCCCGGCAATCACCGGTACGGAGAAAAACATCCCCGGCACTCCGGCGATCTGCTCCCCCGCCAGCACCCCGAACAACACCAGCAGCGGATCCACCTCGACCCCGGAGCTCATCAAATAAGGACTCAGCGCGTAATCTTGGAAAATCCGGTAAATCACCAGGAAGATCAGGATCCATAACAAATGCGGAAACCCAGTGAAGGCCGACACCAACAGGATCACCGCCGATGCTGTCAGCGGTCCCACCACCGGAATAAACTCCAGGATCGCCGCGATGCCCGCCAACAGCACTGCGTAGGACACTCCCATGATCGATAGAACTCCGGTGTAAAACGCGAACGTCGCGATCGAGAGCAACACCAGCGCGCGAATATACTGCGCCAGCAACGAGTGAAGGTCCATGAAAATTTCGTTCACCACCGGCTGATGCGCGCGCGAGAAACTGTCAATCACCATCAGCCGGATCGCTGGCCCGTCCTTAAGAAAGAAGAAGCTGAGTATCGGCACCAGAATCGCGCTCAGCACATTGCCGATGCCGTTGAAAATCTGCATCCCCGCGCTCGAAAGCATCGGCAGCACCCCGTTTTGCAGATCCCCCAGCCGCTGCTTCACCATTTCCGTAAGCGTCGGACGCGCGAATTCCAGATACGCCGGCAAAGGCACGCGGCTCAGCGGATTTTGATCGTGCACCAGCTGCGGAAGCTTCGCCAGCAGGCTCGTCGCCTCCGATCCGATTCTGGACCCCACCGAAAACAGGGTCCCCACGATGACCACTACGAGTGCGATATAAACCAGCACCAGAATCACTACGCGAGGCACGCGCGCCGGAACCACGCGCTCGAAGAACGACACGATCGGTCCCAGCAGGTGCGAGAAAAACAGCGCCAGCATGAAAATCATCAGCGTGCGGCGCACCTCATACACCAGCATCGCGATCAGCGCGAACAGAAACACCGTCCACGCGATTTTCAACGCATGCTTGTCGATTCCCAGCATCTAGACCGCTACTATAGCAATAGTGGATCAACCAACCATGCGGTCCCTGGTCGCCGAATTCCAGGAGCTGGAAGATAAACTTCGCGCGGGCGGCGGCCCCGCAAAAATAGAAAAGCAGCATCGCGAAGGCAAGCTCACCGCCCGTGAGCGCGTCGCAAAACTGATCGACCCGGGCACCGCGTTTTTAGAAATCGGCCTCTTAATCGCCTTCGACAAGTACGAAGGCCAAGCCCCCGCCGCCGGAGTCATCACCGGAGTCGGCCGCATCGAAGGCCGCCCCTCCGTCATCGTCGCTAACGATGCCACCGTAAAAGCCGGAGCCTGGTGGCCCGAAACCATTTCGAAGATTCTCCGCGCCCAGGAAATCGCCATGCGCAATCGCCTGCCGATTGTCTATCTGGTCGATTCCGCCGGCGTCAACCTTCCTTATCAGGATGGTATTTTCCCCGGCCAATACGGAGCCGCACGCATCTTCTATTACAACTCGCTGATGCGCCGCCGCCTGCATATTCCGCAAATCGCCGCCGTCATGGGAATGTGCATCGCTGGCGGAGCCTACCTGCCCGCGCTATCGGACGTCATTATTATGGTCGAGGGCTCCAGCTTCATGGGCCTCGGCGGACCCAACCTGGTCAAGGGCGCCGTAGGCCAGGTCACCGACGCGGAATCCTTGGGCGGCGCAACTTTGCATACCCGAACCAGCGGTGTCGCTCACTATGCCGCCAAGGACGATGCGGATTGCCTGCTGCTCATCCGCCAGAAAATTCGCGAGCTTCCCGAGCCTCCGCCTCCCTTGAAAGGCCACGCCCCCGCCAAGCCCGCAGAAGGATTGTACGATCTGCTGCCCGCCAATCACCGGCTCCCCTACGACATGGAGGAAGTGATCGCCCGCATCGTCGACTCGGGCGATTATCTGGAGTTTCAACCCCAGCACGCTCCCGAAATGATCTGCGCCAACGCGCGTCTTCACGGACGCGAAATCGGAGTCATCGCGAACCGCCGCGGCTTCCTCAAAACGTCCTCAGGCCCGCGAATTGGCGGCATCCTCTACACCGAATCCGCACAAAAAGTCGCCTACTTCGTCGAAAACGCGTCCAGAAGAGGTCTGAGCCTGCTCTATTTGCAGGATGTCTCGGGCTTCATGGTGGGCGTCGAAGCCGAAAGCGCGGGCATCATTCGCGCGGGCGCGGAGATGGTGGAAGCCATGGCATGCGCCACGGTCCCGAAGATCGTGCTCACCGTGAATCACGCAAGCGGCGCAGGGTATTACGCGATGGCCGGCCAGGGATTCGATCCGCATTTCACCTTCGCATGGCCCACCGCGCGCATCGGCGTGATGGAAGGCGACGCGGCCGTGCAAGCCGTCCATGGCCCTGAGCTCGCCAAATTAAAAGCGGCCGGACAAAATGTTCCGCCCGAGCTCGAAGCGCGCATCGCCAATACCCGCGCCGATTATGAGCATTGGCTCGACGCGCGCTTCGCCGCGGCGCGCGGCCATGTCGACGCCGTGATCGATCCGCTCGAAACCCGCCGCGTCTTGCAGTTTGCATTTGAAGCGGCGCAGGGCACTCGCGAACATCTTATCCTCGAAACGCTATGAAGCTGCGCACTGAGCACGACGGACGCCTCTACCGCATCGCCCTCTCGTCGCCCGAAACCCGCAACGTGATCGATGGCCCCGGCTGCCGCGAACTCTTGCGCGAGATTCGCGCGGCCGCGGCCGACCCGAACGTAGGCGCGATTCTCATCGAAGCCGACGGACCCATCTTCTGCGCAGGCTGCGAGCCGGACGAGGAGCTGATGTCGATCGGCCGCTATATTACCAAGCCGATCATCGCGGCCGTCCAGGGCGTGGTGCTCTCCGGAGGCCTCGCGCTCGCCGCCAACGCGCACGTCGTTATCGCCGCCCAGGGAACCAGTTTCGGGCTAACCGATATTCGCGAAGGCCGGTCGAGCGCCTCGATCGCTCGAGCGGTAGCGCGTGCCATCGGCGAGCGAAGGGCTCTGGAACTGGGATTAAGCGGACGAATCTTTTCTACTCCGGAGGCCCTTGCCTGGGGCCTGGTGCACCACGTAGCTCCGGCCTTCGAACTGGACGACCGTGCAACAGAGGTCGCCCGCGGCGTAGCCAACGCCGATCCGGAAGCCATTCGCGCCATGCTGAAAACCTAGCACGGACCAGCGTCGATTTCGCGCTATGCACCCGCTTCGATTTCGCGCTATGCTAAAAATCCAGCATGGCAAAAACGCCCAACAGAGCCGCGACCACAGGGAGCGGAGGTTTCCCAGGCAATCCAAGCGCCCCCGCACTCCTCCGCCCGTCGCTGCTCTTCTGCCTCGCATGCATCCTAGGAGCCTGCCGCCACAACCCGCCAGCATACACTCTGACCCAAATTCTCACCCCCCCAGCATCGAAACCCGAGATCAAAGCCGCCCGCAAACATCCAACACAGAAGAAAGGATGCGATGTCGAGGCGGAATCCTTCACTGTAACCTGGCATGGAAACACGGCAAAGCTAGCAGCGAAACCAGAAACCTATTACGCCGCGCCCGCCCAATCCCGATCGCAAGGCGCCGACCCGACAGTGAGCACAGCCGCCAGTGGCGAACGCATCTATGTTGACGCACTGGCCGAGCTGGAAGCCTTCCGCCAGGCTCTTGCAACCCGCGAGGACGCCGGATGCTTCCGCGACGACGAAGCCGCGCATCTTCGTCAAGCGATCACGGAGACATTTCCGTTCCCTCCCAAGATCGCCGCATTCCTGCGCTTCGGCACCTACACGCGCACCGGCTTCATCGACCTGACTCCAGGTTTTGTGCTGAGGATGGTGAGCCCCGCGCGCACGGACCCCGATGTTTCCTTTTACCAAGTCGAACCAGCAAACGGCCCAGTGCGAATCGTGCTCGCCTCCGGTTCCGCACAGGCTCTCAGCGTGCCGCCAACGCCGGCATACTTCCGCTATCTCTATTGGACCGGCGGCGCGACGCACAACTTCCGCACCACCATCCTGGGAGTACCCGAACGTGCCATGCTGCTCGATGCGACCGCGCAGTTTCTATCCGACCCCGACGCTTACTGCGCGAAGCCAGGCGCCGGAATCTTCTGCCAGTCGATCGCAGTGACAGTGGGAATGAATGCCGGGTTCTACGTGCAGGTCAACGGCAAGCCGGCGTTCGTGCGCCTAGGCGGCCAGGTTGCGGAAGCGCTCAGTGAGGCGTCGAACGGCCTGCGATTAGTGAGGGGAGCTCCACCGCCGCGCTATGTAACAGTCCGCAGGATGTTCCATGGAAAGCCGATTCCAATCCGCGTGAATGGAGCCGGAAACATTCTGTCGCTAGTGGCAATGCCCGGCGATGAGATCACCTTCGACGATCCCCGGTTATAACCGGGAATGTGTGGCGCGCGCCTCCAGGCGTGCCGCGTCGGCATTCGTGTTTTGTGAAAACTGCGAAAAATGGGGACTGCCTACTCTGTCCCAAGGCGCCCGCAGTCGGCAACGCGTCACATACCTGCTGCGCCGCTGTGGACAGAGCGGGCTGTCCCCACTTTTCGCCCGGCCACTCAACCCCGTGGCCGACGTTTCGAGAGTGTCGACGTTCCGCGGTGACGCTTCATGCATAGCGCTTGACCGGCCGCGCAATATTCCCTACACTGTTGGATAAATGAAGTCTGAATCCGTCGGTCAGTTCGAACAACTGGTCCTCACCGCTATTCTGTCCCTGCGCGACGACGCGTATGGAGTATCCATTCACTCAAAAGTCGCGGAGTTGGCAAAGCCGAAGACAATCTCTCTAGGCGCCGTCTATGTGACCCTCGACCGTTTGGAAGACAAAGGGTATCTCGCGTCCTGGCTGGCCGATCCGACACCTGAACGGGGCGGACGGGCGAAGCGTTTCTATCGACTCGAGGCCTTGGGCGAACGGGTGTTGCGGGAGTCGGCGGTGACGGCCAAGCGCGTCTGGCAGGAAGTGGGACGCGTGCGCGGCTGGCTCAAATCGTGATCCAAAAGATCGTGGGGATTTTCATTCCGCCTGCTTCGCGGGAGGAAGTGCTCGGCGATCTGCGCGAACGCAACGACGGCGTGCAGCTCTTCATCTACGATGCGCTGCGCACCATTCCGTTCGTGATCGTGAGCCGCGTCCGGCGCACCACCGATTCCGTGGTTCTGCTGATGGAAGCGTTTTGCTGCTATGTGTCCTTTCTGGCGGTCGCGTTTGTAGTTCAGCCGGCGATGATCTCTTCGCGCGAAGGTTTGCTGCGACTCGCGATTCCCGGGGCGATCGCGCTCGTGGTGCTGGTGATTGCCGATGCGTATGCGGACCCTCGCAAGAAGTCGGTGCTGCGGCCGGTTCTCGCCGTGGCGCTCGCGTTCGCTGCGGTCTTTCTAGTCCACGTGATTCGTCCGTTGCTGCCGGGGATGATGCTCGCGGTCGGGTCGGGTATGAGCATGATGCTGCTGCTCGCGATGCGAATGCTGTTTCCTCCCATGGCGGATCGTCCGCAGCAGGTGCAGGGGCCGGCGTTCTGGGAGAAGCAGGATATCGTCGCGGCCGGAGTGTTGAAGGCCACCGCGGCGGTCGCGGGAATCTTGCTGGTCGGGTCGGCCGTGCCCGATCGATTCAGGGTGCCGGTGTTGGGGATGGCGGTTGTGGGAGTAGTAATTTATGTGGTCCTTCGCCATTGAGTTAAGGCTTGTGGGGCGGCCAATTTTGGCGGCAGCCTGCCTCCGGGCAGGCTTTTAGATAGTCAGCAAAAGCCGCCTGAATGGCGGCTGCCGCCAAAATTGCCCGCCCCACAAGGGCCCGAAGCAGTAAACTATGGGCATGAAGAAAATCATGCTGGTTATGGCGATGTGCGCGGCCATGGTTTCCGCGCAGGATTGGGCGAAGGCCGCGGTTGAGAAATCGCCGCGCCATCGCGAGTGGGTCACGGTAACGCATGACGGGCGCAAGGTGGAGGCGTTTGTCGTCTATCCCGCGGCAACCACGAACAGGCCGGTGATCGTGGTGATCCACGAGATCTTCGGCATGAGCGATTGGGTGCAGGAAGTGACCGACGAATTCGCGGCGGCCGGATACATTGCCATTGCTCCGGACCTGCTTTCGGGGATGGGCTCGAAGGGCGGAGGGACCAAGGATTTCAACGGGCAGAGTGAGATCGGACAGGCGATCGGCAAGCTGCCTCCGGATCAGATCACGGCGGATCTGAACGCGGTGGCCGATTACGCGCTGAAGCTGCCTTCGGCGACTCGGAAACTGTTTGTCACCGGATTCTGTTATGGCGGCGGGCAGGCGTTCCGGTTTGCGACCAATCGTCCGGATCTGGCGGCTGCGATGTCGTTTTATGGGCCTCCGCCGGATAAGGATGCGATGGCGCGGATCAAGGCTCCGGTGTATGGATTCTATGCGGGCACGGACAACCGGATTGGCGCGATGATCCCTGCGGCGGTCACGAACATGAAGGAGTTGGGCAAGTTTTATGAGCCCGTGACCTATGAAGGCGCGGGCCATGGATTCATGCGGCTGGGCGAGCAGCCGGATGCGACGGCGCCGAATGTGAAGGCTCGGGAAGAGGCTTGGGTGCGGATCAAGAAGATCATGAGTAGTCACTAACACAGACTAAAGTCTGTGCCACCGGTGGCACCGGTAGTCAAAATACAGACTAAAGTCTGTGCTACCTCAGCACATGGTGGCACAGGCTTCAGCCTGTGATTGCAGGATCAGGATGCATGTACGGCGAGTTGCGGCGGGGCTGGTGGTTTGCGGGGCTCTGTTTGCGTTTCAGAGGCCGTTCCGGCAGTATCCGGGCGTGGAGTATGACGACTTTCCGCTGCCTCCGGACTGGAACCAGAAGTCGGAGTTCGTGTTTGCGCGGATGATGTATCCTCCGGCGCCGGGGGTGCGGGGCTATCGCGGGTATCGTTCCGATTGGAGAGAAGGCGGGACGATGTGGACGCAGGATTATCCGCGCGCGGACCGCCATTTTGCCCAGGCGGTTCGAAGGCTGACGCGGATTCAGATACGGTCCGTCGAGCAGCCGGTGAATCTGGATGACGGCGACGACGTTTACAACTATCCATTCATTTATGCGGTGCAGCCGGGGCGGGGCCGGCTGACCGACGACCAGGCGGCGAAGCTGCGCGACTATCTGTTGCGCGGCGGATTCTTCATGACCGACGATTATTGGGGTCCGGCGGACCAGGCGGTGTTCGAAGAGTGGATGCACCGCGTGTTTCCCGACCGGCCGATTGTGGAGTTGGATAATCGGGACTCGATTTTTCACACCATCTACGATCTGGACGACCGGTATCAGGTGCCGGGAGCGCGGTACATTTCGACCGGAGTGACCTGGAAGTGCGAAGGGTGTCCGGCGCGCTGGTATGGGATTTACGACGATACGGGCCGGGTGATGGTGGCGGCCAGCTTCAATTCCGACATCGGCGATTCGTGGGAGTGGGCGGATGATCCGCACTATCTGGAGAGGTTTTCAGCGTTGGGGATTCGGATTGGGGTGAATTACATTGTGTATTCGATGAGCCATTGAAAACTGTGGCGCAGGCGGTTCCGCCTGCGATGCGGGAAAAGTGGGGACAGCCCGCTCTGTCCGCGGCGGCGTAGCGGGTAGGTGGTTGCTTGGGTATCGCGGACGCCTTGGGACAGAGTTGGCAGTCCCCGCTTTTCGGAGTTTTAGTTCGGGGGAGGGGGCAAGGGGAGGTCGGAGTTCATGGTGTCTTCTACTACTTTCCATGCGCCGTCGGGGAGGCGGCGCCAGATGGTTAGGAACTTTCCTTCGTCTTCGAATTTATTGCCGCGGATGTCGGAGAAGGCGAATTTGTAGGGGCCTTCGGTGTAGGCCATGTCTCCGCTTTTTGAAACTTCTACGCGGGTGGGCATTAACGCGAGCGAAAAATGAGGGTCGGCGAACATTGGCTTCAGGGCGTCGTGTATGGCCTGCTTGCCGGTGACGATGGGCTCATTGGGGTTGAGGATCGAGGCGTCGGCGGCGTAGAAGGCGGTAAAGGCTTCGACGTCTTTACTTCCGGTCGCTTTCATTCTGGCGGCTTCGGCATCGCGGATTTCTTTGGCGTAATCGGCGGACGGCGGTTTTGTGCACGCGGTCAGGAGCAGGCAGAAGACGGCGTATCTCAATTGAATCCGCCTCTGGGTCGATAGCCGGGGCGGCATTGGACTCGATATTTTTTGCCGGTGTCGGAGAGGACTTCAACCGTCAGCTTGCGGAAGCCTTCGTTGGGATTGGGCTGCGGGTAGTAGGTCACTGTATAGGAGTTGCCGAGATCTTCGCGGATGTTTTCGAAGGCTTCGACTTGCTTCTGCCAGGTTTTCGCGAAGTAGGATTTGCCTCCGGTGCGGGTGGACATGCGGCGGAAGACGCTGGAGGAGATGGGATCCTTGCTGACTTCGTTGGTAGAGATGACGTAAATGGGGATGCCTTCGTCTTCGGCTACCGTCGAGACATCGTTGGGGGCGACCATGCTCGAATCGTCGGGGCCGTTCGAGAAGACGATGATCACTTTACGGCCGGGGACTTTGGCGGCGTCGCGAACGGTTAATAGCAGGCAGTTGTAGAGGGCGGAGGCGTCTCCGGCTACGGCTTTGCGGAGGCCGAAGATGGCGTCGGAGCGCTCCTTGGTGAGGGCGGCGGCGCGGGACAGGTTGCGGCTGTAGGTGTAGATGGCGACGGAGTCGGCGCGATCGAGTCCGCGCACGAAGTCGGCGATGGCGTCGGAGGCGTAGACGAAGCCGCGATACATATAATTGCTGGTGTCGAACAGGACGAATACGTTGGTGCCTACGAACGCGTCGGAGCGGCCTTCGGCGATGCCTTCAGCCGAGATGGGGATGGGTTTAAGGGTCCCTTCGGGAGTGATCTCGACGGGGGGCTTGCTGCCTTCGGCGAAGGTCACGAATTTTTGCGGGATGCCGTCTTCCAGGACCTTGAAATCTTTGGGTTTTAGGCCGTTGATGTAGTGACCTTTATTGTCGGTGACCTGGAAGCTGAGGACTACCATGTCGACTTTCACTTTGAAGACAGGGTGGTCCTGTGCTAGCAGGAGAGTGGCTAGCAGAGGGACGATTAGGGGTTTTTTAAGAGTGCGAATCAACTGGGTCCTCCTGGGGTTTGGGTTGGTCCGGTGATGATTTGTCGTTTTAAAGCGCTGGGGAGGTCGGGGACCTGCCCTACTCTGGGTTCGTTTGGTAATTCGGGGAGAGGGGCTCGTGCGGGGACGACCGCTCCCTGTGGTCGCGGCTCCGTGGGTTCGTTTGGTAATTTCGAGCGGAGTTTTAGCAGCTGCTTTAAACCCTTATCGAATGAGCGGTTTAGGTTGCCTTCGCGGTTCTTGGAGACTGCTGGCGGCGCATGGCGCCGCCCCACTATTGGGGCCTGCCCTGTCATTCGTTGTCCGCCGCGGATTGGGATTGTTTTCTGGCTTTTTGGCGGACTTCGTCGCCTACTAGGCGCAAACTGCGTAATAGGGCGGGCCAATCTTCTAAATGGGTGGCGAAGATCTGTTCTACGGTTTGCTGGGTCCAGACGGGGATTAGTAAGTTTAGCTGCGCGGGTCTGGCGTGGACCTCGTCGGCCAGGGCGGCGTAGTAGAGGATGTTCGATTCCCAGCTTTCGGCCAGGATGCGGCTGGAGTAGCCCATTAGGGTGGGGAAGGTTCGGAGATTCAGGAGTTCGGGTTGATAGGAGTTGGCTAGGGTTGGCTTGGGGGTGCCGAAGACTCTCGAAATGGCGTGGACGCTGACTTGATCGGGGGCTTGCGCGGCTAGAGCGCGGATATTGGCGGCTATAGGGGAGTCGCGGTCGATGGGGGCGAGCTCGGTGGCTAGCAGGTACATTTCCGAGGGGACGATATTTTCTTCGGCGGATTTTACGTCGCCCGAGGCGAGGAGGCGGTCCAACTTCTTGATGCGGGCGGGCGGGGCGTAGCGGTCCAGCGTGGCCAGGACCTGGGTGCGGCGGTCGGGATTGAGAGCGCTTTCGGCGAGCAAGGTTTCGGCGTACGCCATATTAATGCCGACCCAGTGGAGCTGGAGAGGCGTGACATCCCACCACCGGGGAATGACGGCGCTGAGGATCATTTGCGGAACCAGATCGCCCCAGATGAGAGCTTGTTCGCGCGAGGGGATCAGGAAATTTTGCTCGGCTTCGGCCAGGGCGTAGGGCAGGGAAGCTAGCGAGCCGACCAGGCGTCCTCCGGCGTTGGCGGGCCAGCCGGTGCCGAACAGCTCCGTATTTTTCCAGGTTTGGCCGGCGCCTTGAATGCCGATGAAGTCGTGGTTGCGGACGAACAGGGCGTTGGTGTGGAGGATCTGGGCGCCGGGCGGGGCGTAGTGAATATAGTTGTACCCGACGAGCGTGTCGCGAAGAAAAGGCGCGAGGGTACCGCGCAGATCCTTAAGCTTGTTGGGATCGGCGGCGGCTTTTTCAATCGCCAGGCGAAGATTCAGCTTGCGCTGCTGCTCGATGTGTTTTTCAGAGTAGTAGCCGAAGGAGAGTGTGTTCTTTTCGGCCGATGTGAAGCTCGAGCGCGGGAGCTGGATATCGGAGATGCGGGCGGCTAATTTTCCGGCCAGCGCGGTGTTGAGCTTTTCGCCCTTGGTGACGCTTTCGAGGTTATCGGCAAGGTCGAAGATGGTGGTGAGAGAGACCAGGCGCTGGGCTTCGAAGACGCGGATCATGTCCTCGGCTAACTGCTGTCTTGCGTCGGAGGATTCGGTGGAGCCGGTGCCGGCCAGGAGGTCGATCATGCGGTCCTGGACGGAGATGTTCTTGGGCGAGTTGGAGGCTTCTAGCAGGACTTTAACGCCGCTGCGGCCTCCGTCGAAAACTTCGCGCTCGTTTTGAATTTTCTGGAACGGGTCGACGAGGCGGGCGAGGGACTGGTCCGACTGCGCGGTGGGGATGCTGCCCTGGCGAACGAAAATCTGCCACAGGCTGGAGAGAGCCTGAAAGGTTCCGGCGGCGTCCGCACGCAGGGCCTGGTCGCCGATTTTGTTGATGGCGTGAACGGCATCGAGATACGCAATGATGGTTTTGTCGGAGACGGCGGGCGCTTCGGCGAACAGGGGATATTGCGCGGCAAGCGTGTGATATTCGCGGGCCAGGCGGTCGATGGTGTTCACATCAAGGGGAGTGGTGCGGTTGCGCTCGACATCGCTCAAGGCCATGAAGATTTTGAGAGGCTCATTTTCGACGGCTTTGCGGGAGAGGCCGAAGAGGGCTTCTAAGACGTCGTCAGAATCCTTCCAGTTGCCGGCCGCTTTGCTGAGCTTCGCGTCGTACTTACCGGCGGGGTGATTGACGAAGAGATTTTTCCAGATGTCGAGATTGCCGGGGACATGGGGTTTGCCGGAGGGGTCCAGACGGAGGCGGGTGGTGAGCAGCATCATGTCGGTGTTGCCGCGGAAGACGGGACGGGCGGGGCCGGGGCTGGTCACTTTTCCGCGGATAGCGTTGTAAAAACGCTTCATGCGGTCGGGATCGGCGAGGTAATCCTTGACGGGTCCGTTGACGCGGGCCAGGGCATCGTAATAGCTGGCGAGCCATCCGTCATCTTTGGCGACTAGTTTTTCGAAGAAGGCAGGGCCAGTGGAGGTAGGGGCGCCGGCTAGTTCGCCCCAGGCTTTTTCAGAGCGGGCGCCGCCGGGGACGATGGCTTTACCGGCGTGGATCTGGAACATGGCTCCATAGAAGTCGATGATGTGGGAGTAGATTTTCAGGCGCGGAGCGGGGATGGCTTCGCGTAGATCGGCGGCGGTTTCCGGGTCGAGTTTCGAGAGGCCGAGATAGAGGCGGCAGAGGGAGGGATCGGACAGGAAGAAATCGATGAAGTCGCCGGTGGTTTTGTCCTTGGCGGAGCGCCAGTATTCGACGGTGTAGAGAACGGGAACGCGGGCGGGGTGGTAATCGAGCACGAAGGGACGGTTCGTGCGGAGCGCCTGTTCGAGCTGGGATAGAGGGAAGCCGGAGTCGATGGTGAGGAAGGCTCGGGTGGCGTTGACGGTTTCGAGGACGACGTCGGAGCCGCAGCCTCCGCGCATACGGTAGCCGAGGACGCGGAGGATGTCTCCGGTTTCGGTGGATTCGCAGGTTTCGATGCGGATGACTTTTTTGTCGCCGGCGAGGCGTTCGAGTTCGCGCGCTTGGGAGAGGTAGCGGACTACCAGTTTCAGATATTCCGTTTGCTCGAGGGTTTCGTTGGAGCCGGAGGCTTGATAACCGTTGGTGACTACATTGCGGGCGAGGGCGGTTAACAGGTCCTCGGGGTGCATTTCGGGGGCCAGGGCGGCCATGCGGGAGAAGGAGCGGAGGGGGCCGGGGATTTCTATGAAGCTGTCCTTGGGGGTGACGTCGGGGGCGGGGCCGGCGGGAAGGGAGAGGCCGGAGCCGCCGGCTTCGCGATAAGCGGCGAGATGGGCGGAGGCGGCATCGCGATCGCCAACTAGGAGATCGAGAATGATGATGCGGCGGAGGACGGGGGCGCGTTCGGGGGAATTGCGCGGGAGCGAGTGTTCGAGTTTGTCGTAGACGGCGCGGGCGGAGGGATCGCGATGGCGGTCCAGAAATTCGGCGTAGGCGCGGAGGGCGGCGGGGTTTTGGGGCGAGGCTTCGGCGGCGGTGCGAAGACGCTCCTGCGCTTGCAGCGCCTCGCCTTTACTTTCCATCTGCCAGATTTCGCCGGCGGTGTCTTGCGCGGAAATCCCCATTCCCGCGAAACATAGAGTTACCACAACCCGAGAGAGCCGCATCGCTACAGTCTCCTTAAATCCCTAGCCTTGAGAGATGGGCTCGGAAGGCATTGGATTTCTACTCTATCACTGAAGCTTACCGGCTGTGCGAAGCAGGGGCGAAGAGAAAATCTTTTTACAGGAATCTTACAAGTGCGGGATCGCATATGGGTGGAGAGCCGGATGGGGGGAAAGTATTTCAGGAAGTAGGAGTCAGGAGTCAGAAGTCAGGAGTCAGAATAAGAGGGTATGATTTTAGGGCGGACTATGAAAAACTTTTTGGCTTTATTGATGGCGGTTCCGGTGATGGCCGCGCCGCCTAAGATTGCTGTGATTGGGCTGCTGCATTCGCATGTGTGGACGCAGCTGCCGAATATGGTTAGGGGCGACGTGGTGACCCTGGTCGGAGTGGCTGAATCGCATCCGGAACTGGTGGCAGAGGCTAAGAAGGCCGGGGTTACGGATAATCTGATTTATCCGGATTACAACAAGATGCTGGACGAGGTGAAGCCGGATTTCGTGTGGGCTTTTGTGGAAAATAACCGGCATCTGGAGATCGTGAAGGCGTGCGCGGGGCGGAAGATTTCGGTGATATTCGAGAAGCCGCTGGCGTCGACGGGGAAGGATGCGGCGGCGATCCGCGACATCGCCAACAAGAGCGGGATTTACGTGATGACCAATTATCAGATGGCTTGGTGGGCTTCGAATTATACGGCTCGGAAGGTGGCGGATTCGGGAGGGCTGGGGAAAGTCTACAGGCTGCGAGGGGTGGTGGGGCACGGAGGGCCGGGGTCCGCGGGGGCTCGGAATTCGTTCTTCTTTGAGTGGCTGACCGATCCGGTGAAGAACGGCGCGGGGGCGCTGATGGATTTCGGGTGCTATAACGCGCTGTGGAGTTTGTGGTACATGGGCAAGCCGGAGACGGTTTATGCGCGGGTGGACCATATCCAGCCGGAGAGGTTTCCCAAGGTGGAAGATAACGCGACGCTGGTGCTGGGGTATAAGGATGGCGTCGGGATTTTCGAAGGGAGCTGGGATTTACCGCGTAGCATGCAGGACCTGGAGGTGTTTGGGCGGACGGCTAGCATGACGATGGTGAATAACAAGGTCGAGGTTCGGAAGGGCGGGCGCGGGGCGACGGCGGAGGCGGTGAAGATCGATCCGCTGGCGAAGGAGAAGGCGAGTCCGCTGGCTTATATGGCGGACGTGGTGGAGAATCATCATGCGCCGGAGGGATTGGTCG
Source organism: Bryobacterales bacterium (assembly GCA_963698105.1). Lineage (GTDB taxonomy): Bacteria > Acidobacteriota > Terriglobia > Bryobacterales > Bryobacteraceae > Palsa-187. The sequence goes on along the minus strand of CAVOPN010000006.1, from coordinate 59,464 downwards.
GGCTGGATATCAATGTCCAGGTGGTGGAGATTATCGACGCGGCGAAGCAGAGTATCAAGACGGGCAAGGCGGTGGCGTTCAAATAGCCAGTACATTTCCTGGTAGTATTGTTTTGGGTCGTCTCACCTTATGATGGTCCGGATCAAGCTGCGCACGGGGCCTCCGATACAGAAGAAGAAGGGGAAGAATCGCCAGGTGGCGTCGGCGATCGGCACACTGCTGATGCCGGGGGTGCTGCTCGCGTATGTGCTGGGATTTTGGAGGCTCGCCTCGGATTTGGGGATGGCGGGGGAGTTCGCGATCTCCGGGATTTTTTCACACTGGCAGGTTTGGATTGCTTTGGCGGCTTTGCTGCATATTGCTGCGGCTTCGTTGAATCGATATGGGCGGGGAGGGTCGCTGAAGGGTCCGCGGCTGCTGCATTTTGGGGTGCCGGGGGATTTGGAGAAGCGGCCTAAGGTGCGGTTGAGGTCGTAGGCGTATAAGCGTCGGAGGGTAAGGACGGCGGCTGAAGCCGTCTTTGCAAGCTGAAGCTCGCGCCACTAAAAAGAGATCGCTCCCTGTGGTCGCGGCTCTGTTAGGCGTAGACCATTTGGATCAGGGCTTGGATGTAGCCGAATGCAAAGGCGAAGGCTTGTTTGCCGGCGTCGTCGCCGTCGATTTTGGGGACGTGGTCGGGCATTAACATACCGTCGTAGCCGACTTCCTTATAAGTGTTGATGGCGCGGATCATGTTGACGTCGCCGTCGTCGGGGAAGGTTTCTCGGAAGTTGAGGAAGCCTCCTTTGATGTTGCGGAAGTGGACGTTGAAGATTTTCTTGCGCTGGCCGAAGTAGCGGATTACGTCGTGAATTTCTTCGTTCGGATTTTTTAGCATCTCCGAAACTGTGCCTTGGCAGAAATTCAGGCCGTGATAGGGGCTTTCCTTGATGGCGATGAATTTTTTCAGGCCGTCGACGCTGCCCAGGACCCGGTGGACTCCGCGCCATCCCTCTTTGCGAGGCATGCCGGGGTCGTGCGGGTGACAGGCCATGCGGACTTTGAACTCTTCGGCGACGGGGATGACTCGGTCCAGAAAATAGGTGATGCGTTCCCAGGCTTGGTCCTCGCTGACGGGGCCCGCTTCGGTTAAGGGCGGGTCCTGCTTGGCGTCGGCGTAGACGAAGGTGCTGAGCTTGGCGCCGCCGCGGCCTGGGGTGGTACCGGTTCTGACGACGCCGAGGATGCTCATGTTGTATTTGAGCTCGGGGATTCCGGCGCGCGCGGAGTTGCGGATCATCTGCTGGATGTTTTCGATTTCGCGATCGCGCTCCGGGCTTTTGCCGAGCATGATGTTGGGATTTTCGCTCTTGGTGATGTAGGCGGAGCTGAGAGGGAGGGGCACGGCTTCGAGCACGATGCCGTGGGATTCGACGCGCTCGCGGAGCTTGGTGAGTCCTTCGACGGACCAGGCAGCGTCGAATTTCGGGGAGGGGAGGGTGCTGCAGATGTGGTTGACTCCGAGGGCTGCGCAGATGGTGAGGACTTCGTCGGTGGAGTTGTGCTGGGTGCCGCATTTCATCCGGCCGGGCGGCGTGGGGGAGGATTTGGCGATCTGTGGCGCTAAAGGAGCGAGGGCTGCGGTTTCGAGGAATCTGCGGCGATTCATCGTCCGTTCCTTTTTGTGGTTTTCGGTTGGTCAGCTTTTTTCGCCGCGTCCAGAACTCTGAGTCCGCGCCCGAGCGTGAGATTCACCGCGTCTTTGAACTTCAGGTTTTCCTTCGACATGAGCTTCCTAAGACCCGTATCGACGTCGGGATCGAGAGTCACTGTAAATCGCATCGTCTTCAACTTATCATCTATAAATGATGTTTTGGAATCTTCTGCTGGCAGCAACTACTTTGGTACAGGATACGCCTACTGAGCGTGAGGCGGCTCATGATGTGGTCCGGAAGATGGGGGAGCTGGAGAAATCACTGGATGTTTCTGCGATGGTCGCGAAGTTGACGGCTCCGAATCCGGCGCGGGAGCAGGCTGCGGCGCGGGCTCGGGAGTTGATGGAGAAGGAACTCCTGACGATGGCGGACGACATCACCCGGCATCCGGAGATCGGGTTTCAGGAGACGCGCTCGGTGGACATCTTGACGGCGTATTTGAAACGGCATGGGTTTGAGATTACGCCGGGAGTGGCCGATTTGAAGACGGCGTTTGTGGCTCGGTATAAGGGGAGCCACGATCATCCGGCGCTGGGTGTGATTGTTGAATACGACGCGCTGCGGGGGACGAAGGGCGCCTTTCATGGGGATCAGCATAGCGCGCAGGGGCCGGTGGGATTGGCGGCGGCGGTGGCGATCGCTGAGTTGATGGAGAGGACGCATGCGCCGGGATCGATCACTGTTTTCGGGACGCCGGGGGAGGAGATGATGCCTCCGGTGGCGAAGACGCAGATGTTTGAGGCGGGGGTTTTTAAGGGGATCGACGTGATCGTGCGCAGCCATTCGAGTACGGCTACGCAGAGGCCGGGGCCCGGGTTCGGATCGTGCTGCCTGAATATTGACGGAGTCAAGTATACGTTCAGCGGGGCGCCTTCGCATCAGATGATTCCGTGGGATGGGCGGAATGCGCTGGAGGCGGTGATTCATCTGTTCGTGAATATCGACGCGGTGCGGGCCAGCATTCGTCCGGAGGCGCGGATTCAGGGGATTATTACGGAGGGAGGGGCGGCGCCGAACGTGGTGCCGGATCGGACGGCGGCGGATTTTTACGTGCGGTATCCGGATGAGGTTTACCTGGCGCAGGTGCGGGAGTTTACGGACAACGCGGCTCGGGCGGCGGCGCTGGCTACGGGGACGAAGGTCAAGATCGACAACTATGGGCGGATGAGGGATGGGGTTTCGTCGGCTACGCTCGGGGAGTTGGCGTTTGCTTATATGAAGCATTATGGGGCGACGAAGGTCGAGGAGGCTCCGGGGAAGCCGCAGGGGTTCGATGAGACGGGCAGCGTGTCGAGCGCGGTGCCGGGGATTGGGTTTAGCGCGTATACGAGTAACGGGACTTATCACACTTACGAGATGTTGGCGGATGCGACGACCGATGTGGGTCACAAGGGATTCGTTGTCGACGCGCAGGCGATGACGGCGCTGCTGTACGATTTTCTGACGCGGGCGGATTATCGGGCGGCAGTCGAGAGGGAGTTTGAGGGGATTCGGGGGTTGTTCGATGAGTATCGGGAGTCGTTGAAGAAGGTTTATAAGGTGCCTAGTGTGCCGGAGCCTAGGTAGTAGGCCGGGGGCGGCACCCGGCAGGCGGAACCGCCTGCCCCACAGGACTGCCCTACAGAATTGCAGTGGACGGAGCTACTCTGGGCTGTCCAGAGACATACTGCCTGAAAGTGATTGTTCGACGCATTTTTCGCGCTTAACATTGAAGTGAAAGGATGTAATCGATATGCGTTGCAATTCCGCTCATATCGCTATTTTGATCTTGTCCCCGGTGTTGTTCGCTGGTCCTTCGCCTACTAACGATCAGGCCACGCGGTTGCTGAAGGGCGTCGCGGCTGATGCGCGACAGATCCAGAATGCCGCCACGGAGCTGGAGAAGCTGACTAAGGATTCGAACGCCACCTGGCAACAGTTCGACCGGCAATGGAACGAGCTCCAACCTGCCGTGGAAACCATGCACATGAAGATCGCGCGGCTGGAGGCGATGGAATCGTCACTGTCGGCGAGTGAAAAGCAGGCCCTCAATCAGAGCAAGGCGGACTATCAGAAAATCGCCTGGCAAAGCCGCGAGCTGGGAAACATGGTGGATAAAGTTCCGGTCGATTTGAGCACCCCGAAGCTCAAGATCGAGAGCAGAGAGCTGGTGAAAGAAGCCGGCGAGGTCGCCCACACGGCGAAGACCAGCATCTAGTTTTTTGGAAGCGTCACCGCTTTTCCACTGTGCGCGGATTCGCGCGCGGCGGTCAAGATTTCGGTGACGATCATGTTGTTTTCGAGCGACGAGAGGCCTTCCGGTTTTTTTCGGCCTCTCGCGATGGCAATTAAATAGGATATGGAATCGCGCTCGTCGGGGGCGATTTCGGACGGCGTGCGCGATTCTTCCTGCTGTGCGGGCAGGCGGACGCGCAGAGTGTTGCCTCCGATGGCGTAAGCGTAGCCGCGTTGCGCGTAGACCTCGAAATCTTTGCGCGAGAAGGGCCAGTTCCAGGAGCCTTGGATGATGCCTTGGGCGTGGGGATATTCGACCAGCACGGTTGCTTCATCGTCGACGTGCGCGTAGATTTCGGGCTTGATTTGCTGAAGCATCGCGGTAACGCGGATGGGTCGCTGATTGTCCATCATCCAGGTCATGAGGTTCGCGCCGTAGCAGCCGAAGTCGAAGAGGGCGCCGGCGCCGTTCTTCACGGGGTCGCTGAGCCAGTTGAAAAATTCCGGGGGGACGTTGATTTCTTTTGGTCCCTGATGGCCGTCCATGGCGACCATTTTGCGGATGTCGCCCATGGCTTTTTGTTCCTTGATGATGTTGTGCATTTCGGCGTGGCTGCGGTACCAGGTGGTTTCGTAGTTGACGATGACGGGGATGCCGCTGGACGCGGCTGCTTTTTGGATGGCGCGGGCGTGGTCCATGCTGACGGCCAGAGGCTTCTCCATCATCACGGGAATTTTGCGAAGGGCGCAGGCTTCGACGACCATCGGGTGATCGAAGGTGTTGGTGAAGGTCGCTACGGCTTCGGGTTTTACTTTATCGAGCATGGCGGCCAGGTCGGTGAAGAACAAATCGCCGGCGATGCCGTAACGGGCTCCGTATTTCTGGTGCAGAGAGGGGTCGGGGTCGAAGACGGCGACTAGTTCGACATCTTTGCGTTTTTGGAGGGCACGGAAGAATCCGTCGACGTGGCCGTGGTCGAGTCCGGCGATCGCGACTCGAAGAGGGGCTTCCTGAGCGGGGACGAGGCAGGAGGCGAGGAGGAATCCGATTAGGATTTTCATTTTATTTTCGCTTTCCGATGGCGTAGAGGTGCTGCGAGGTCCTTAGGAAAATTTGTCCGTCGGAGATCGCGATGGTGCTGAGGCAGTAATCGTTGACGCTGTTCTCGGCAAGAATTTCGAACTGGGGGCCGGCTTTGAAGACCATGGTGAGGCCGTCTTCGTTGGTGATATAGATTTTCCCGTCAGCTAGGATCGGGGAGGCGGAATAGGTGCCGGGCTTGAGGCGCTGGCCGCCGTAAAACTCCTGGCCGGTTTTCGCGTCGAGGCAGAAGACGATGCCGCGATCGTTGATGGAGTAGAAATACTTTCCGTCGGTGACGGGAGTGGGAACGTCGGGGCCTTTTTCGAATTTCCAGAGAACGTTGGTGGCCGTGATATCGCCTTTACCGCCGACTTTGAAGGTCTGGAGAGGGCGCTCACGGGTGGGGGCGAAGACGATTCCGTCGAAATAGGTGGCGGAGGCGATGGTGCGGAAGTCCTCGCGGTTTTGCGGATTGAAGCCGGTGACGCGCCAGATTTCCTCGCCCGTTTTGAGGTCGTGACCGGTGACGACGTCGCCGCCGAGGACGATCAACTGCGTGCCTTCGGGGGTCTTGGCGATCACGGGAGTCGAATAGGAATCGGGTGATTCGCGAATGGCGGGGGTGTGGCGCTCGATACGCCAGAGGGTCTTTCCCGTCTTCTTGTCGATGCGCAGGATGTAGCTGGGGTCGCGCGTTTTCATGCCGTGGATTACTTGGACGTAAAGGGAGTCTTCGTAGAGCACGGGGCTGGACGCATAGCCCCAGTTCAGGCCGAATTTGCCGTACTCCTTCTGAATTTCGCGGCCCCAGATTTCGTTTCCGGCGAAGTCGAATCCTTTGAGGACGCCGGTGCCGGTGAGGACCCAGACGTTCTTGCCGTCGGTGACCGGGGAGGGCGAGGACATGTTCTGTTTTCGTTCCTTGTGGTCGCCATCGCCTAGAAGTTTTTTCCATTCGACCTTGGGTGTTTTGCGGTCGATGGACCAGAGGTAGAGGCTGCCTGCTTCGGCGACATTCATGAAAATGTGATCGCCCCAGATGATGGGAGTAGAACCGCTCCAGGCGGGGAGGGGGAGCTTCCAGGCTATATTTTCGTCGGCGGTCCAGTGGACAGGGAGATCCTTCTCGGTACTGACGCTGTTGGCGGAGGGTCCGCGCCACTGTGGCCAATTCTCCGCGGAGGCGGCTGCGAAGAAGAGGAGTAGAAGTGCGGGGGCGGCAGCAGGCTTCATATCAAAAAAGGATACTACTCTGCCCTCAGCGTTTCGAGAAGAGGGGCGCGGGCGACGATTTTTACGGCGATCAGAGAGGCGGCGATTCCGGCTACGGGGACTGCTAACAGGAGGAGAGCCAGGGAGGGATTTGGGAGATGTCCACCGCGCTCGAGGAAGGCGGGGAGGATCGCGACTATGGCAGAAGCTGCGCCGATTACGGTTCCTGCGATGAGGAGGTAAGCGTTTTCCGCAATGACCATGGTGCGGAGATGTTCGGGGCGGTAGCCGACGGCGCGGAGGAGAGCTAACTCTTTTCGACGCTCCATTACGTTGCGGAGGAGGACTGCTCCGAGGCCGAGAGTGCCGAGTAGGAGGCCGAGTCCGCCGAGGGCTTGGAAGGTCGACAGGTAGGTGTTTTCGACTCGGTGATAGGCGGCGAGGCGGGCGGGGGTGGAGATGACGTCGAAGCCGTAATCGGAATCTTCGAGGGGGGCGACGATCGAGGGCGGGGCGTCGATCAGGAAGTATTGGAAGCCTTGTTGATCGGGAAAGGCGCGGGTGAAGTTCTTATCGGAGACGATGAGCTCGCTTTGGAAGATGCTGTCGTCGAGGGCGGCCACGAGTTTCAGTTTGATGCCGCCGGCGTCGAAGGTGTCGCCGATTTTGTGGTGGAGGACGTAGGTGATGGAGTTGGCATCGGCGATGGCGGGGATGGCGCCGTCCGGGGGGTCGGCGTTCAGAAGCTGCCAGGGATTTTCGGTTTTGGAAATGGTTTCGGTGAAGGAGAAACGGTTCAGGTTTAGGAAGCCGGAGCTTGCGCCGAGGATGCGGGGGGTGCGGGGTTCGTAGAGATTGAGACAGCTTGCGTCCTCGCCGGGGCGGAGACGGAAGGCGTAGAATTTCGCGTCCTTGATGGAGGCGAGGTTGAGGTTTTCGCGGCCGGTAGGGGTGTTGAGATCCCAGAAAATCGGGAGCTGGGATTCGGCGGCGAAGGGGAATCCTCCGGTGCCGGAGTGGGGATCGGAGGCTGCGACGGGTGGGCGGCGAAAGGCATCGAGGGCGACGACTAGGAATACGGCGGAGGAGATCAGGGCGATGACGAGTACGCTGCGGCCGGGGCGGTAGCTGGCGTTGCGGACGCCTAGTTTCATTACGGTCGAGACGAAGCCATGGAGGCCGCGGAGGCGGGCCCATTCGAAGAAGATGGCTCCGATGAGGAGGAGGGTCCCGGCTCCGAAGAATGCTCCGGCATCGGGGATGGAGTGGGTGAAGGCGGCGGCTACTAATGCCAGAGCGAAGAGCGTCGCTAGTGCGCCTAGGATTCGCAACCAGCGGGTGCCGTGCTTCGGATTTTCAGCAGCGGCGCGGGTGCCTGAGAGTAAGTCGCGCGGGGAGCTTCGTTTGAGGCTGCGTAGTGTTGCGAGTACGCAGAGGAGGGCGATCAGTATTCCGGCGATGGCTCCGGACAGGAGCGACTCGGCGGAGATGTGCAAGGTGAGGAGGCTGGTTCCTACCGCGCCGCGCCACCAGGTTTTTAGGCCGTAGAGGAGGAAGGCGGCGTAGGCTACGGCGCCTAAGGATCCGACGAGGACGCCGGCGATTGACAGGGCTAGACCTTCGGCGACGAAGAGGCGGCGGATTTTCGAGCGGGGGAATCCGACGGCGCGGAGGGTGCCGATTTCGCGGAGGCGCTGGCCGATGCCTAGTTGGAAAAACAGGCCGGTTAGCATGAGCGCGGAGACTACCAGGAAGAAGCTGAAATAGGTGAAGTATTCTCCGAAGTCGGTGGAGCCTGCGGATTGTTTGAGCGCTTGCTCGCGGGGTTGAACGATGGCCATGCCTAGAGACTGGGGATCGATTTCGCGGCGCAGTTTTTTGGCGAATGCGGCTGCGTCGGAGCCTTCGACGCGGACCGAGGTTACTTTACCGAAGCGGGAGCCCCAGAGTTTTTGCGCCGTTTCGAGAGAGAGGAAGGCTTTGGGAGCGGTTCGATATTTTTTCCAATAATCTTCATCGCGGGGACGGACTTTTTTGAGGTCGACGGGGAAGGGAGGGTCCCAATCGCCGATGGTTTGCGCTTCGGTGATGCCGGGATATTCGGGCGTCAGATCGCGATCGACGGCGATGCCGGTCATGGGGAGGATTTTCGTTAACTTGAAATTTGCGGTGCGCGTGACGAGGCTGCCGGAGGGCTGCCAGTAGTAGTAGTCGAGCGCGACCTGGTCGCCTGGTTTTGCGTTGAGATCCTTGGCGGCCCATTCGTCGAGCGCGATGCCATCGCCAGTCCCGAGGCCGGTGACGATGGAGTAGGGTACCTCGCGATTGCCGATGCGGATGCTGTTGGCGACGTACGTGAAGACGGGCTGCGCGGATGGGGCGAGCTTCTGAATGGTCGAGACGAGGGCGTCGTTCATCACGGCGCTGGAGGTTTCTACGGACAGGCCGGAGGGCAAAGTTCGGATCTTGATGCCTAGATCGTCGAGCGTCACTTTGTCTTTCGGGAATTGCGTGGAGGGGAGTAATAGAGTGTTGACGCGCGCTTGCTGGGCCAGTTCGCGCTGGAGGCGGCGGAGAGACACGTAGATGGCGGAAACGTCGCCCTGCGCGGGTTGCAAGGCGAATTCGGGGGCGCCGGATGTAGTGGTGAGACGCAGAGTCCGGCCGGAATCTTCCTTGTGGCCTTGCAAAGACTCGCGGGGGATTGCTGAGGGTTTATCGATGCGCAGGAGAGCTGTGTCTCCGGTTTCGAGGCCGAGGTCGCGGGCTAGCACGGGAGTGAGCAGCGCGTCGGTGTTTGAGGGAGGATGCTGGGGGTAGCTGTTGAACTGGAAGAAGCGATCATCGACGCCGTAGACGGCGACTTTCGATTCGCGGCGATTATTTTTCTCGTTGGTGACGACGCCTTGCAGCACGATCAGCGGGGCCGATCCGGGGACTTCGTTCGCAAGTTGTTCGCGGAAAAATTGAAGGCTGCTTACGACTGCTTCCGTTTTGCCTAGGCGGGAGAGCGCGAGATCGCGGAGGCTGGCTCGGACGGAATCGCCTACTAGCAGGGCTCCGGAGAGCACGGCAACGGCGGTGGCGACGCCGAGGATTACGGCGAGGTTGGTCCGCCAATAATATATAAGGCTGCGGCGGACGAGGCTCATTTCGAAACGAGCTGCCCTTCGACCAGTTCGAGCACTTTGGGAAAACGGCCGGCTAATTCGGCGCTGTGGGTGACTACGATCAGGATATTTTTTGACGCGCGATTGATTTCGACCAGAACGTCGGCGACCTGCGCGGCGGTGTGGCGGTCGAGGTTTCCTGTTGGTTCGTCGCAGAGCAGAAGTTTGGGGGAGTGGATCATGGCGCGGGCGATGGCTACGCGCTGCTTTTCTCCGCCGGACAACTCAGAAGGCCGATGATCGAGGCGATGCGAGAGGCCGACCTGATCGAGCAGTTGCCTGGCGTGTTGCTGAACATCGGATTTGTCATTCGCAACCATGGTCGGAAGGAGGACGTTTTCCAGTACCGTGCATTGCGGCAGTAAGCAATGATCCTGAAATACGAAACCGACCTGGCGGTTTCGAAATTCGGAGACATCTTTTTCGGAAAGCGTGAAGGGATTGCGGCCATCGAGCGTGACTTCGCCGGAAGAGGGAGGCTCGAGTGCGCCGAGGATATAGAGCAGAGTGCTTTTACCGGTGCCGGAGGGACCGATGATCGAAATTGCGTCTCCGGCGTCGAGCGTGAGCGATACGCCGGAGAGGATCGGCAGAGGGCCGCGCGGGGTGGAATAGGATTTGGAAATATTTTTGGCTTCGAGCAAATCAGGCATCCTGAAACACGGGAGATTTTTGGCGGGCGAAGATTTCGGCGGTCAGCAGAGCCATGGCGTCGACGCGATAATGTTCGCGGACGCCGGAATAGGCGCGCAGAGCGAGGTCGCGGCGGAGTTCGCGATTTTGAAGAACAGTGAGGAGGCCGTCGGCAAGGCTTTGCGGATTTTCGGGATCGACCAGAATTCCGCCGCCGGTTTTGCGGATGATTTCGGGGAAGGCTCCATGATTCGGCTGGACGACGGGGACGCCCGCGGCCATCGCTTCGAGGACGAATAATCCTTTCGGATCGGCGTAGACGGCGGGCGTGGAGAGGACATCGAGGCTTTCGAGGTACGCGATTTTTTGCTGGCGATCGAGGGCGCCGCGATATTTGAAATCGAGTCCGGCGTCGCGGAGGTGGGTTTCGATGCCTTTGAGATAAGGCTTCTGCTCGGGGGCGATGTAGCCGGCGGCTTCGAGAGTACAATCGAAGCCGGCTGCGCGGACCAGTTTGTAGGCGTCGGCGAGAATGTGGAGTCCTTTTTCTGGCGCGACGCGCGCGAAGTAGCCGATGCGGGGCTTTCGGATCTCTAGTGAAGGTCCGCCGCGATAGCCATCGGTAGAGACGCCTAGAGGCGCGATCTCGATTTTATGGGGAGGAATATCGAGGTAGCGGGCCATGAATTCGGCGTAGTACTCGCTCACGGCTAAAAAACAATCGATGTGAGGAATGTTTTCGCGGATGAGATTGAGGACGCGGGTTTTATAGGGCTCCTGTAGGCCTTCCAAGAACAGGTCCTCGCCTTGGAGAGTGCAGCAGATGGGGGTTTGGAGGGATTTCTTGAGAGGCGCGGCGAGGCCGATCAGCAGCGTGTAGGGGAGATTTACGATGTCGGGACGCGGCTCCGATTCGAGCCAGCTCAGCATCTTTTGAAGTTCCTTTTTCAGACGGCCGTGCTCCAACTGGAGCATGGAGACGGTCATCGCGCCCAGAAAATGAGGGTCGACGGGAATGGTGCTTTTCGCCGCCATTTTCAACGCGGCTTTGGAGTCCCACAGCTTGTCGAGTAGCCAGGGAGTTTTGCGGAACAGAGCGTAATTTTGTTCCAGGTAGACGCTGATGCCGCCGAAGAAAATTTTGTCGTTCGATACGTTCGCCTCGTCGGTGAGGGTGGGCGTGTAGAGAGGGAGGAGCGTGACATCGTGCCCCTGTTTCATCAATGCGGCAGCCAGGGAATTATCGCGCAGGCAGGTTCCGCAGTACATTCCAGCGGCGCCGGCGGTGAGCTGAAGGATCCGCACGATTTGGTTTTAGAATATCAGACGGCTGCGCGATAGGCCTCGTCCAGAACTTCGATTACGTGGGAGACTCGCTGGCCGCGGCCGTAGCGCTCGACTCCGGCGCGGAGCTGCAACATGCAGCCGGGGTTCGCGGTGACGATGCGCCCGGCACCGGTCGAGTTGACGGAGCGCATCTTTTTTTCGAGCAGCGCCAGAGCCATATCGGTGTGCAGGACGTTATAAATTCCGGCGCTGCCGCAGCAGATATCGGACATCGGCATTTCCTTGAGGATGAGGCCGGGTATCTGTTTCAGCAACTCGCGCGGGGCGGAGCGGATTTTCTGGCCGTGGGCGAGGTGGCAGGAATCCTGGTAGGTGATGACGCCGGTGACGGCGCCCATTTTCGGGTTGAGGCCGATGGACGCGAGGAACTCGTTCACGTCTTTCATGAGGCCGACGAACGTGCGGGCGCGGGCTGCGTAGGCGGGATCGTGCTCCAGCAACTCGTCGTATTCCTTGAGGGTGGAACCGCAGCCGCCGGCGTTGGTCAGAATCGCGTCCAAGCCCGCGTCGGCCAGCGCATCGATATTTTGGCGGGCCAGTTTGCGGGCGCTGTCGCGCAGGCCGGCGTGAACGTGGAGAGCTCCACAGCAGGTTTGACCGTCGTGAATGGTGACCTCGCATCCGTTGGCTTGGAGGACGCGAACGGTCGCTTCGTTCAAGCGGGCGAAACAGATGTTCGCGATGCAGCCGGAGAGGAGCACTACGCGATATATACGCTCGCCTTGCGCGGGGAAGACGCGGCCCATGTGGCGATAGAAGAATGGCGTTTCTACGGAGGGCGCTAGCGATTCCACCTCGGCCAGCTTGCCCAGAATTCCTGAGGATCGGACGACGCTTTGGAGGCCGGTGCGTTGATAGAACCAGAGGCCGGCGCCGGCGAGCTTTAATAAGGTCCGGCTGGGCAGCAGATAATCGAATACGAATTTGCGAGTGGTGCGGGCGAGCCAGGGGCGGGTGGTGCGCTGCTCGATATCCGCGCGGGCGGCTTCGATCAGGCGGCCGTATTCGACGCCCGAGGGGCACGCGGTTTCGCAGCCGCGGCAGGCGAGGCAGAGATCCATGTGTTCCTGATAAGCGTCGGTGATCGGGGCTCCGTTCGCGACTTGCACCATTTGATAAATGCGGCCGCGGGGGGAATCCATTTCGAGGCCCAGTTCGCGATAGGTGGGGCAGGCGTTCAGGCACAATCCGCAGTGGACGCACTTATCGAGATCCTGGCGCAGGGGCGCGTCAGATACGGGCATGGAGGCGTCCCCGGTTGAGCTGGCGTTCAGGATCAAACATTTCTTTCACTTTTGTCATGGTCGCAAAATCGCTCGCGAGCGGGATGTCGGGGGCGTTGTTCGGGTAATGCACATAGATAACGCCGGAGCCGGCCCTTGCGATGAACGGAACATTTAGAGCTTCGGCTGCGGCGCACATTTTTGAGAGAGGCACCATCCTCGGGACGATTTTGCCGGCGGGGTTCGCGGCCAGGAAATCACGCGGGAATTCATGGATCGCGTCCCAGACGTCATCGCTCACGACTTTTGCTTGCGGGAGTTCGCGGGCGTAGCGATCCAGTACGGCGTTATTGCCGGCGGCGCGGATCAGCAGGCGAAAATCCGCTGGCCAGTTGACGATATCGATGGCGGAGGGCTGGAGCACGCTGCTCAAAATGCGGTCGCGCTCGGCGAAGGTTTCGGCGGCGGTTGGAAACTCCATCAGGAAGGTTCGAGAGCCGACGGGGGCGGGGAACACTTTGAAATTAACGGTAGCGATGGCGGCGAGTGTGCCGTACGAGCCGATCATGAGCTTACCCATATCCAGGCCGGCGACGTTTTTCACCACCATGCCTCCGCTGTTGATGAGCTTGCCTTCGAGAGTGGCGAAGGTCATGCCGATGACCATATCGCGGGCGGTGCCATGGAGGCGGCGGCGAGGTCCGCTGAGATTTGTGGCCACTACTCCGCCGACGGTGGATTCGCGGAGCCAGGGTGGATCGAGCGGCAACATTTGATTGTTCGCGGAGAGGAGGCCGGCTAATTCGAGGAACGGCATGCCCGCCTCGACGCTGATGGTGAGGTCGCGCGGCTCATATTGGAGCAGGCGGTTCATCGCCGATGTCGAGATAGTGACGTCGGCTGGGGCGGGCGGCCCGCCTAACCGGTCTTTCGAAAAATTGCCGCCCAGGCGAATGGTGCGATGCGCGCTTGCGGACTCACGCAGGATCGCGGCGAGATCTTCAGGACTTTCGGGACGAAGCATTCGAGCCTATTAACATTTTCACCTCTTCGGCATGAAGCGCGCGATGTTTGCCGATTTCGAGGCCGGCGATTTCGATGGGTCCGATCTGGGTGCGAACCAGCTTGAGGACCTTCGCGTCGAGCGCTTCGACCATGCGGCGCACCTGCCGGTTGCGGCCTTCAGTAATCGTAATTTCAAAGAAAGTGTAGCGTGCGGAGTCGCGGATACGCTTCACCAGAGCGGGGCGCGTGGGGCCGTCCGCGAGTTCGATGCCGTTGCGGAGGCGGTCCAGTTGATCCTCCGCGAGCGGGATGGACGACTTTACGAGATATGTTTTCGGGACCTTGGATTCGGGACTCATAATGTAATCGGCAAAGTTGGTGTCGTTGGTCATGATGAGCAGGCCGGTTGTGTCCTGGTCGAGGCGGCCTACGGAAAAGATCCACTCGCCGGTTTCGGGCAGCAGGTCGTAGACGGTTTTGCGGCCTTCGGGATCTTTATAGGTGGTGAGGTAGCCTTTGGGTTTGTAGAGGAGGAGATAACGTTTTTTGGGCGCGGCGAGAGGACGGCCGTCGAGCGTCACGCGGTCGCGCTGCACGTCTACCCACAGGTCGGGGGACTGGATAGTTTTCCCGTTCACGGCGACGCGGCCGGCGCCGATCCAGCCGCGGGCGTCGGTGCGGGAGCCGATGCCGGCTCTCGACAAGACGCGGTCGAGCGTTTTCAGCACACGACCGGCCGGGTTGTTTTTGCGCGCGAGCACTCTTTATGATCGTACACACGTGATTGAGTGCGTTCCTAATTTTTCCGAGGGCCGAGATGAAGGGGTGCTCCGGCGGATTGTCGAGGCGATCGGCGGCGCGGACGGAGTGCTGGTGCTCGGGTGGGAAATGGATCGCGATCATAATCGCAGCGTGGTGACGTTCGCCGGTGCTCCCGATGCGGTGGTGGAAGGGGCGATCCGCGGGGCCGGGCGCGCGGCGGAGTTGATTGATTTGAGCCGTCATGAAGGGGTCCATCCGCGGGTAGGGGCGGCGGACGTGATTCCTTTTGTTCCGCTCGAAGGCGGGACGATGGAAGAGTGCGTCGAGGCCGCGCATTCAGCGGGTCGGGAGATTTGGGAGCGATTCCAGGTGCCGGTTTATTTTTACGAATCGGCGGCGAAGATGGTGGGGCGCAGGCGGTTGGAGAAGGTGCGCAGAGCCGGGTTCGACGGGCTGCCGCCGGATGTGGGCGATGTGGCGGCGCATCGGAAGGCGGGGGCGTCAGTGATCGGGGCGAGGCATTTGCTGATCGCATTTAACATTAATCTCGCGACGCGCGATGTGTCGATTGCGCGGGCGGTTGCGAGGAAAATACGCGAATCTTCCGGAGGGTTTCCGTTCGTGAAGGCGATCGGGCTGCCGCTTGCTTCACGCGATTGCGTTCAGGTGTCGATGAATTTTGTCAATTTTGATCAAACTCCTTTTGAAGAGGTTTGGGATGCGGTGGTTGACGAGGCCCGGCGGCTGGGTGCGGGCGTCGCGTCCAGCCAGTTGATCGGATTCGTGCCGCGGCGCGCTTTCGATCAGGCTCCTGAGTTTTTTGGACGTGCGGAAAACTTCGACGAGTCGCGGATTTTGGAGACTCGCATCGCACAATTGTTAAAATGAAATCGAGTGTTAGTTACCATTGAGCCAAAAGCTCCCAGGCCTGCCTGGCTGCGCGCTCCGGCGCCGGTCGGCGAAAATTATCGCAATCTGAAAAATCTGGTCGAGACGCTGAAGCTGCATACCGTGTGCGAAAGCGCGGCGTGTCCGAATATCGGGGATTGCTGGAACCGGCGGACGGCGACGTTTATGATCCTCGGTAATGTTTGTACGCGGCGCTGCGGGTTCTGCGCGGTGCAGAAGGGGGCTCCGCTGACGGTCGATTATGACGAGCCGCGGAGGGTGGCGGAAGCTTGCGCGGCGCTGGGTCTGAAATTCGCGGTGATCACCAGCGTGAATCGCGACGATCGAAAAGACGGGGGCGCGGAACTGTTCGCGTTGGTGATTCGTGCCATTCGGGAGCGCGTGGAAGGCTGCGGCGTCGAGGTGCTGGTGCCCGATTTTCAGGGATCGCATGCGGCCCTGGAGATCGTGCTTGAGGCGGCGCCGGATATTTTGAATCACAATACGGAGACTGTGCCGAGGCTCTACCGGCAGGTGCGGTTGGGCGCGCGGTATGAGCGTTCGCTCGACATGCTGGCCCACGTGAAACGCGTCAATCCGGTGACGCCGACGAAATCCGGATTGATGCTGGGACTCGGCGAGACCATCGACGAAGTGCTGGCGGTGATGCGCGATTTACGGGAGAGCAAAGTGGATATTCTGACGCTGGGCCAGTACCTGCGGCCTTCGCCGAAGCATCTGCCGATCATCCGCTACGCGACCATGGATGAGTTTAGGGAGTTGAAGCGGCGAGGGTACGAGATGGGTTTCCGCCATGTTGAAAGCGGTCCGCTGGTGCGCAGTTCTTATCATGCCGCGGACGCGGTTGGCATGTGATTCACACTATTACGCTGCCCGTTCCCTGGGATCTGAAATCGGTCAACGTTCATCTGGTGGAGCTCGACGAAGGCTTCCTGCTGATCGATTCGGGCGTGGCCACGGAAGAGTGCTTTCAGGTGCTACAGGCAGGACTCGCGGAGCGCGGTGCGACCTGGAAAGACGTACGCACTCTGCTGCTGACGCATTATCATCCGGATCACATCGGATTGTCGTGGAGAATCCTGGATTTGAGCAACGCGCGGTTGATCATGCATCGCGCGGACGTCGCGTATTTGGAAGAACTCGCGCGCGTGAACGGGGTGCCCTGGTACGCGGACGTGATGCGCATGGGGGGCGTTCCGGTGGATCTGGCGGCTGGAATGGAAGGCGCGCTGCGAGGGAACCGGCCTGCGTTCCGGACGCATCATCCACAGCAGGTTTTGGAGGGCGGCGAGACAATCGACGTTCGCGGGGGCGCCTTCGAAGTGATCTGGACTCCGGGCCATACTCCGGGTCACGTCTGCCTCTATTCGCGTTCGGACCGCACCTTGATTTCGGGCGATCACGTACTCGAACAAATCACGCCGAACATCGCGTGGCATCCACAAGAGGACATGCTGGCGAAGTATCTGGCGTCGCTCCATTTGCTGCTGCCTTATGAGATCGACGTGGTGATTCCGTCGCATGGGACGCGGTTTGAGAATCATCGGGCCGTGATTCGCGCGACCGCGGAGCACCATGAGGAGCGCTGCGGATCGATTCTCGAACATGTCACCGAGCGGCCGATGACTGCGCATGAACTGGTGCTGGCGATGTGGAACCGCAAGCTCTCGGCGTTTCATCATAACTTCGCCGTGTTTGAAATTATGGCTCATCTTGAATACATGTCGCGGAGAGGGCAGGTGTCGCCACAAGCTCGCGATGGCGGAGCGATGGAATGGGGGCCGGCGATATGAGGAGTGTTGATGCATCGACACTAGTAAGCTGTCCCGGTGATATCGTTACTGGTGCTTGGGCGGGAATGCCAAAACGTTCAAAAACGTCGGCGGTAACCGCTTCCGATGGTCGCGGCTCTTCAAGAACGTCGACACGAATGTCGACGCGGCACGCCTGGAGGCGCGCGCTACAAGGTGCTAACTAAAATGACCGGGACAGAGCCACCGGAGCTAGCGGTAATTCGCTGCTTGTAACTCAAACATATCGGCGTATAGGCCGCCGCGTGCGATCAGATCGTCGTGGGTGCCTTCTTCGCGGATCACGCCGTCGTCCAGCACCAGGATCCTGTGGGCGATGCGCACTGTGGAGAAGCGATGAGAGATAAGAAGAACGATGTGATCCGTCGCCAGGTCCGCGAAACGGGTGTAGACCTCGTGTTCCGCCTTCGCATCCAGGGCCGCGGTGGGCTCGTCTAAGACCAGAATTCCCGCTTTGCGCAAATAGGCACGGGCGATGGCGAGCCTTTGCCATTCGCCGCCCGAAAGATCGACGCCGCCTTCGAAACGGCGTCCCAGGAGTTGATCGAAGCCATTCGGCAACTTGGCCAGGGTCTCATCGGCTCCGCTGGCACGCGCCGCTTCCTGGAGGCGGTCCACATTTTCGCGCTCCGCGATGCGTCCGATGGCGATATTCTCAGCGGCGGTCATTTCATATCTTCCGAAATCCTGAAAGATGACGCCGATGCGCTCCCAGAGCTCATCGAGCTTATATTCGCGAAGGTCGACTCCATCCAGATAAATGGCGCCGCCGGTAGGTTCATAGAGGCGGGCGAGGAGTTTGACCATCGTGGTTTTGCCCTGTCCATTAGCGCCGACCAGGGCGATACGCTCTTTGGGGGCGATCTTGAAACTCACGTTGCGCAGGATCGGGCGATCCGTTCCCGGATAAGAGAAGGACACATCCCGGAACTCAATGCCCGATGGCGCGGGCTCGCGGCGCTCGCAGTTGGGAGGCTGATGGACGCTGACCGCGGGTTTCACGTCGAGAAAAACGAACAAGTCGTTGAGGAAAAGAAACTGGTCGGCAATTTTCGAGGATAGCGAAAGCAAAACCTGAATACTGGCGCTCGACGATAGCAGCGCTCCGGTCAAAAAGGTCAGTGTGCCTACGGTAATGCTACCGCGCATAGCCTTCGACACTAAGATGGCATATGCCGCGTAATATCCGATGGATCCGACCACGGCGAAAGCTGAGCCGGCCACCAATCGCCGCCCGGCTACCCTCGCGCTGCGGCGGATGATGCCTCGTGTAATCTGGATGAAACGCTTCTCCAGAAAGTCCGCTAACTGGAATAGCTTCACTTCCTTAATGCTGGCGGAGCTGGTGCATAACTGGCGAAGATAATCGAGCTTGCGGCGTTGGGGCGTCAGCTCATGGGCGAGTGTGAAATTTGCAAACGCGTAGTGGCTTTCTGCAAGAAAGGTGGGAAATACGCAACACACCACCAGCAGAAATAACCAGGGGGATAATACCGCGGCGGCAGCGCTGAGGGAAAGAAGAGCGATAGTTTGTTGAATAAAGCGCCCCATGTCGCTAAGCATGTCGGCGCGATCGGTGGCCTGGAGGCGGGCGCGTTCCAGCAGATCCTGAAAGCCTGCGTCTTCGAAGCGGCACAAATCCATTTGGGTGGCATGCCGGATCACCTTTTGGCTTACTTCGCGGGAGAACTCTTCGGCGATCCGTCCGTCACAGAAATCCATGCCTCTCGAACAGATCGTCACTAGCGTGGCCAACACAAATTCGGCGATGACCAGCCACCAGAGCGTTCTGGTCATCGGCCCGGAGTGACCGCTCGCGGCCGCCACTCGATCGATGATCATCTTGGCGATCCAGAGCGACGCCACGGGTACGATGGCGCTCACCACGCGCAGAACCAGATCGCAAAAAACCAGCTTAGGGCTTGCGTCCCAGATGAGCCTTGCCGCGGCAGGCATGGATCGAAGCGCGGCGAATCTTTGTTTCCAATTGATCCATTCGGCTCGAATTTGTCCCGCGAAGTTTACGCCATGACTCATAACACCCGCTGCTGTTGCTGGTTTCAGGAACTAACATTGTCGATGGAAGGAGTCCCTGCTCAGGCGCGCTGTTTCATGCGCGACAGGAGATGAATCATGCCTCGGGTGAAGTGTGTTGGAGGCTGCGCGAACCGAAATTGTTTCAATTTCAAATTCATAAATTTGTCATGGTACTACTAGCTTCTGGTCGTCGGTTGAAAATTTTTCCGTCATGACTGCAATAAGTGCCACACCTGTGCCTAGTAAATCCCTAGGGGAAGCCTAAGGTAAAGGGTTTAGGTCGAATCCAGGGTGCTTTCCCGGATTGGTACTCCGTTTGCAACCGTCTTCTCGTTCGAGAAACAAGGCGGGGTGCTATGACGAATTTGGCGGTTGAATTAAAGGATCGGGGCCCTTCACTACCAAATCCATCGAGCCAGCGAGCTTTGCATGGAAGCGTGTTTGAACGGCAGGAACAAGACCGATTACGAATTTCACAAGAGTTACATGACGATTTCGGACAGCGTTTGGCGGTGCTGGAAATCCAATTGAGTCAATTGGAAGCGAAGTGCGGCTGTCAGGAAACGGCGAAAGGATTAAGGCTGGTCCGGGACCGGGTAAGGGAGATGGACCAGGATGTTCACAGGATCTGTTGCCAGCTTTACCCAGTGGTACTGGAAAAACTGGGGCTGGCGATCGCTCTTGAGTCCTTATGCCGTGAGTTTTCTCAATCCGGGCTGCGCGCTCAATTCTCGCACGAGGATTGTCCGGCGACGATTGCCAAGCCGGTTTCGCTGTGTCTCTATCGCGTGGTGCAGGAAGCTTTGCATAACGTATCGAAGCACTCCAAGGCGAAATCGGCGAAGGTATCGCTGCGCGGTCATTCGGGGCGCCTGGAGGTAGTGATTGAGGATAACGGAGTGGGCTTCGATCCGGCGACAACGCGGCTCGGCGGCCTGGGACTATCCTCTATTGCGGAGCGGGTTAAACAGGCCGGCGGGAAAATCTCCATCACCTCCGCGGCGGGCGCGGGCACCAAGGTGAAAGCGGTTTTTTACACATTTATTCTTGTGGATTAAACGTATTTGCAACTGGGCATTTTCCCAGTTGCCCGGATCGTGATGGGGCGATAAGGTCAGCATGCGGACTCCGATCAGGCTGGCTGTAGGTAAGTACATTGTCCCCGACCTTGTCCTTCTAAGGTTAGCCTCTTCGGGGTCCTTTGTATTTTAAAACTATGTCAACATCCCATATACACGCGTTCGCTTTCGAGAACTCAGAGGGCCCGATCAAGCCCTTCATGATGGATTCCACCATCGGGACGGATGTGCAGCGCGACCGGCCCACGGTATTGATCGCGGACGATCATACGCTGGTGGCGCAGGGACTGTGCAGCCTGATCGAAAAAGAGTTCAAAGTCCTCGGGATTGTGGAAAACGGCCGCGAGCTGTTGAAGGCCGCGGCGATTAAGGCGCCAGACGTGGCGCTGATCGACGTATCGATGCCGGAAATGACCGGCCTCGAAGCGGCGCGAAAGCTGCTTGAAATCGCTCCCAAGTGCAAAGTTATTTTTGTCAGCGTGCATGCGACGCCGGAGTTCGTTCGCGAGGCTTTCGGGATTGGCGCGCGCGGCTACCTGTTAAAGCGATCGGCGGCGTCGGAGCTGGTGCACGCCATGCGGACAGTTCTCAAAGGGAATTCTCACGTGAGCCTGCAGATTGCGAGCGACGTGCTTTCGACGTTCTTGCAGCCGCACTCCGCTCCGCTGACGGACCGTCAGAGGCAGGTTCTGCGCCTGGTTTCCGAAGGGCGGTCGGCCAAGGAGATAGCCAGCAGTTTAAATATTTCCGTGAAGACGGCGCAGTTCCATAAGGCGTCGATTATGGAGAAACTGAACCTGCACACCACTGCAGCGCTGACAAAATACGCCATCGACCACGGGATTATTTCCTAAAAGCTATACCGGAGGCGCACAACGCCGAAGGAATTGCGATGATATTCGCCTAGAAAATCATTGTTGTTTCCGGCAATTACCGTAATTCCTCCGATCACCCGCCAGTGGTTGGCCAACTGCCGCGAGTACTCGGCGGTGGTCCAGGTGCCCCGGCCGTTGACCCGCGTGGCGGTCTGGATCGAGAAGCTGGTGGGTGCATCGAGATTATAGACTGCTTTCGCGAGGAAAGTCTTGGTTAACCCACGCTCCGGATCGAAGTAGAGAGGATACCGGTTGTCAAACACCGTTTGCCCCGCGTATCCGCCGGCAATTACCCATTGGCGAACCTGCCGCTCGAGTTGCGTCACCCACAGCACGTAGCTATCCAAGCGAGGCGCATTGGGCGAGGTTTCCCGGGAATTGAACCATGCTGCCTCGGTCTTGAGGGTCACGTAGCGAAGCGGGACCGCCGCGTCTGTCCCATAGGTTCGAATCTTAGGGTAGAAGCGCTGCACGTAGAGCGTCTCATTTGCCGGATTGACGATGGGAACCAGCAAAGGAAGATGATTATATCCTTCAAAAATGCTGGCGGATACTTCATAGCCGTGTCCGATGTGATTGACTCGCGCACCGTATTGCCCGCCTCCGGGAAACACGGTGGCGGCGTTTTCGATCCGGGGAGGGAGATCCGGAGGCAGCAGCGCCCAGCGTTGATTAATCAGAGGGATGCGGCTCGGCGTGAACGTCGGCGTCCAGATCAGATCGATCGACGTGCCCTGGTATTCGGCGTTGACGCGCGCCGCGTACACGCCCAGGACTCCGCTATCGACGACGTTCAGATAGTCGCGGGGACCAAAGCGGTCCGTCGGATTCAGAATATCGGCCTTGCCCCATTGTATAAATTGTTTTCCCAGATCCGCTGTGAAATGTCCTTTATGAAGGGTCGCCTTGAGGCTGCGAAGGGCGAAGGCCGGACGCAGTAAACCGCGGTCCGTCAAGTCGAAGCGAAACGATTTTTCGGTTTGCCCATGAGTGTCCGTCTGCGCTTCGAGACCTCCCGACAAAGTGAACCAGGAGACCGGCTGATAGCTGGCATCCCAGCGCAGCAGCGCGTCGCCCACGTAATGGGCGCTGTCATTCGGGGCCGTCTGCGGAAACACGAAGGAATCGACTTCGAAGAATCCTTTTTGCGTAAAGGTCTGGCTGTACGCACCGCAGGCCCCGAGCAACAGCCATCCGAGTAACTTTTCAGCGCGCATGCCTCAGTGCCTCTATGGTGAATTCGGAATCCTGCATCGGCGTGTTGTATTTCAGGTTCTCGACGCGCATCACGGTGCGGCTCTTGCGCGGGATGTCGACGACTTCGAGGGTCTTCGGAGTCCAGATATTTTGTATTTTTTCGATGTCGCTATAGTCGATGCGGCGCATAATCTTGTCCTTCTTGTAATGATCGATCCGCACGATCACGTAATTGTCCTTGCGAATCCACAACTGCGACACCGTGTATTGGGAGCTCTTACGCTGCTTCGGCCGGGACTCGAGCTTCCAGCAGTCCGCGCCCCCGTAGGCCTCTTCACCCAGTAATTTATAGTCGAACTGATCGACGTCTCTCTCCTCCAGATCCTCGAAGCTGAAATCCGTGCCGAAGAATCGCGCGGAGCGATCTTGCAGGGCGATGCGCCGGTCGCGCTCGAGCGCGGGCGTCCACATCCATTGATCCGACGCCCGGTCCGGATGATTGATCACCAGCAAAGCCACGCCTTTGATTTCCGCGGGAGCGGTGAACCGGAGCAGCGATTTGCTGTTGCCGTGCGAGCCGATGCGATCGAAGGTCCAACGCTTCTCGGTGATCTTCTTTCTAGCGTCGACCACCTGGAGCGTGCCGGTATACTGCTCCGACTTCGAGCGCGTCCGATCCTGCGCCTTCTGCGCAATCTCCAGCGCGTTCTGTCCCCAGAGGGCGGCCGCCGCGAAGAGCATCAGCCAGATCCTATTCATATTCGAGAGCCTCCACCAGGCGGGCGCGCACAGCGGCTTCGGCTGGAGCGAGCGCCGAAACAAACGCGGCGCCTAAAATCGCGGGGACCAACAGCGCCGCGATTCCAAAAGGATACTCATACGCGAGGCGGATGCCGGCAACATCGCGGCCTCCGATTTCGCGCACGTAATATAAGGACGCCGCGCCCAGCAGCAGCCCCAGCGCGAGTCCGATGACGCCGATCAATACCGCCTCCACCCAGATCATCTTTCTCACCTGTGCCCGTAATCCGCCGATAGCCTGGACGATGCCGAGCTCCCGGCGCCGGTCCGTGATCGATACCGTCAGGGTATTCACAATTCCCAGAATCGCCACCAGCACGGCGACGGCGATCTGCACGTACGCGATGCCAAACCACTGGCTCGCGATCTTCAAAATGTAGGCGCGCAATTCCCGATTCTCCAGTACGAAAAGGCGAGTCCGGTCTCCTAATTTTGCCAGGATCGCGGCCTTCACCGCTGCCGGGTCGGCGCCCTTAGTCACATACACGCGAAAAACGTTGACAGTATCGTCGTGCCAGTGCTTGATGTACAGCGAGCGGTCCATTAACAGGCTGCCCTGCTGATCGGAGTAATCGCGAATGATCCCCACCACCGGCAGTCGCAGATCGCCATCGGGCGAAGGAATGACCAGCGTATCGCCCATGTTCACATGTTGAAGCAGCGCGAAATTTTCCGAAACGAGGATGCCTTTCCCCGCACCCGCGACTTTGTACATTTCCTCTTTTTGCCCGGCCACCACCGGAAGCGGAACCCTCCGCCCGGAGCCTTCGACGTCGACCGCGATGATCATCACGGAGACTCCGTGCACCACCACGCGAGGCGTACGGACGCTTTGTACCTCCTGCACGCCCGGAACCGCCGCCAGCTCACCCTGCATCGACGCCGGGAAGCGAAAGCTGCGCGAGGTGAATTGCTCCGATGTGGTCACGAACAGATCGGAGTTGAACGCCACATCCAGCCAATCCGTGATCGCGTGAAAGCTCGCCTGGGCCAGCCCTCCGAGGGCGATCACCAACGCGAGCGAAAGCATCAATGCGGAGAGCGCGCCCGATGTGCGCCTGGGCGCCTGGGTCAGACTGTCCGCCGCCAGCACGCCTTCCACCGGAAACAGCGCGGCCAGCAGGGGCCGCAGCCGGTTCGTAAAGATCAGCGAAAATGTGGGCGCCAGCAGCAAAGCGGTGACGATCGTGAGTGCGAATCCGATATAAATCGCGAGGTGCACGGGACGGAGAAAAATACAAACCCCGGCGGCAACCATGCAGACGATCGCAACCATTTGGCGCACCAGGTTC
This sequence comes from Bryobacterales bacterium, assembly GCA_963698105.1. Classification (GTDB taxonomy): domain Bacteria; phylum Acidobacteriota; class Terriglobia; order Bryobacterales; family Bryobacteraceae; genus Palsa-187. The sequence goes on along the minus strand of CAVOPN010000006.1, from coordinate 35,119 downwards.
TCGGTCTGGGAAATCACCTGCGCTTTTCCTTTTTGGAGCGCCATCACCGGATCCACGCGCGCGGCATTCCTGGCGGGGATCACGGCCGCGATCAGACTGGTCGCGACGCCCATTCCCAGAGCCAGCAGCAACAGCATGGGATTCGCAGAGATATCGTCGGTGCTTTGCGCGACGCCGTACACTTCGCCCAAATAGGAGCCGATGAAACTGGCCATTCCCCGTGCGATCAGCAATCCGAATGCGATTCCCACGCAGGACCCGATAATTCCGATGGCGACGCTTTCCCCCAGATACAGCGCGCGGATCTGGCCTTGCGTCGAACCCAGCATCCGCAGCACGCCGATTTCCCGCCGCCTCTGCGCCACCGCGATGGAAAATGTATTGAAGATGATAAACAGTCCGATGAACAACGCAAAAGCGCTGGTCAGATTGGCGCTGATCGAATAAACCCGCGCCAGGGAATCGAACTGGGCGCCTCTGGCCGAAGGCGATTCCACCTGGAATCCCGGACCGAGCGCCGCTTCCAGCTTCTTTTGCGCCTCTTCCACTGTCGCGCCGTCTTTTACGGAAATGTCGATGCGGTCGAAGCGCCGGCCGCGCCCGAACACCTTTTGCGCGGCGTAAATATCCATCACCGCCAGGTTTCCTCCGAAGGCGCTGGCCAAGCCTCCGGATTTCATGATTCCACGGATGGTGAACTGCTTCACACCTTCCATCGTCCGCATGGCCAGCTTGCTGTCGATGTGGAGCGAGTTATGTTTCGCAAACGCATCGGTGACGATAATCGAATCCGGCTGGGCGAGAAACACCAGCGGATCGTCGATCATTTCGTCGTTGGCCGAGTCCATGCTGTAATCGCGCAGAGTCCGGTCCCCGGTCATGTCCACGCCCAGGATCAGCAGGCTTCCCTGGCCCTTCAGCTCGGTGTTCGCGGAGGCTTCAATCACCGGAACCGCGATGTTGACTTCGGGGACGGCCTGCACTGTGTCCAGAACGGATTCGTCAAATCCGGAATCGCCGGCCAGAACCTGAAGCTGCGTTCCTCCGGCGATTTTATTCACCGTTTGATGGAACGCCGCGAGCACGCTCTGATTGGCGGTGTGCATCCCGACAAACACCGCGGTCCCCAGGACGATTCCAGCGGTGGTCAGAAAAGTGCGAAGCGGATGTTTGCGCGCGTACTGCCAACTGAGCAGCCGGAGAAGAATCATTGCCGCAGGTCCTCGACGATGGAGCCATCCCGAATTCTGATCGACCGCGGACAGCTTTCCGCGATGGAGGGGTCGTGGGTCACCATGACAACGGTCGCGCCCAGACGGCGGTGCAGTTCCCGTATCAACGCGAGAATCTCGCAGGAAGTATGCGTATCCAGATTACCCGTCGGCTCATCGGCCAGTAAAATTGGAGGATACACCGAAAGGGCGCGGGCGATGGCGACTCTTTGCCGCTCGCCTCCCGACAACTGCTCAGGCAAATGACCGGTGCGCGCACCGAGCTTTACCAGTTGCAACAATTCGCGCGCCCGCTCCTCGGCTTGAGTTTTATTCCAGCCGCGCAGATGGAGAGGCAGAGAGACGTTTTCCTCCGCAGTGAGCGTCGGCAGAAGATTGAAGAACTGGAAAATGAAGCCAATCTTGTCCCGCCGGATTTTTGTGAGCTGGTCGTCGGGCACTCCCGCGAGCGGCTCTCCATCGATCTCGACCACGCCCGCGGTGGGCCGGTCCAGGGTGCCGATCAGATTCAGGAGCGTCGATTTCCCCGATCCCGACGAACCGACGATCGAAACCATCTCGCCCTGCTCGATTTCGAGATCGACTGCCTGTAAAGCGGTGACGCCGCGCTTTCCCTCGTAATGTTTTGAGACTTTGGACAGACGGATCAAGCTCGCTTGTTCCCCCTGGCCACATGCTCCAGCGGTTGGTGCTCGGCGCTCGTGGACTGATAGCGTCCCGGCGCCAGAATATTCTGTGGATCTACAAATTTCTTGATAGCGGAAAGGACGCCTTGAAATGCGCCGCCGCCCTGCATCCGCTCCATGGATTGAATCCCCAGCCGGTAGGGGTAGTATCCTTTCGCCGCCAGCTCCGTTTCCAGTTCGCTACAGCAGCGCTGGGCACGTTCGTCTTCGCCGGGAACCTCCCGGTCGTAAGTCAGGGAAATGACGCAGATGATGGCACGATCGGAAATCAAGGTGATGGACAGCATGGGTTCGAACGCGTGCCGAAGAAGGACGGAGGAAGATATCTCGGCGATCGCCGCGGCATGTGCGCCCTCAGCCGGCGCCACGGGCGAGAACCACATAAGACCGCAGCCGTCGCGATCGGGATCCATCTTCGCGGGCGGCAGCGTCCGCTTCCGCCAATACGTGCTGGCTAAAGGCTGATCGGTCGGGACTCCCTGCATCAAACCGAATAATGGCTTGACCAGTTCGAGCGTCCGCCTCAAATCCCAACGCGAGATGGCATGAAAAGGTCCCGCCATACGGGAAGCCAGTTGCAGGCGGCCGGCATCCAGGAACTGGAGCCGGTTTACCTTACCCTTGAGCGATTTTTTGATGAGCCTGCGGGCTTCCGCAACCTGGGCGCGTGTGCCGTATAACCCGCCGGACCCGTTCCAGGCGCCGAAGTTCATTTCCTTGCGCAATTTACGCAGTAAGGAGGGTGGGAGCGGAGTGGCCCCACCGGTCATTTCCCAGGGATATTGCTGCAGCCCATTCAGAACCTTATAGTCATTGCCGACATGAACCGAGCTGCGCAAAGTTCCGTTCAAACGGAGGGGACGCAGGGCGTCGATAATTCCGGGCAGACCGTTCTCGCGGTCGCACTTGAAGAAAAACGCCTGGAAGTACTCGGGCGCGGGCATCAGCCAGACGGTCATCCGGGTAATCACGCCCAAATTGGATTGCAGGAACAATCCGTCCAGGCTGGGCCCTAATCCGGGCCGGTACACAGGAGCCGCCGTGGCATTCGGGAAACGCGAGAAGCCGGTTTCGATCACCTCGCCATTTGGCAGAACCACTTCAAATCCGCAGACATGCGCCGCGTGGTCGCCGTACGGAGTGTGGCCGAACCCCCTCTCGACGGTGTTTCCGATCAGGCTGGAATCGGGAGTCGACCCGGTGGCATCGAGCCACAGTTTCGACCGTTTTCCGCGCAGATAGTCCCACAACTGCTGTTGCGTGACGCCGGGTTCGACGGTTACATAAGCAAGGCTCTCATCGAAGTCCAGGATTCGGTTCATGCGGCTTAGCGCGATGAGGACGCAGTCTGTCGACGACGGAACCCTGGAGCCATATCCCCAGTTTTTGCCGGTACTTATCGGATAGACCGGGACTCCGTAGCGGGAGGCGATTCGAAGGCATTCCTGAACTTGCTCACGCGTCTGGGGATAGAGGATCGCGGGGATCTTTTGATGAGAAGAGAATGTAGCGGTGGCGGCTTCGTTCAACTTTGAAGCTGCCGTTACGACTTGTTCCCGACCTAGTACCTGCTCCCACGCGAGCAGTACCGACTGATCCAACATAGGAGCTCAACCCACCTGTTGGCTCCTTTAGAAACAAACGGAGACCAACTTACAAATGGCCCCCGACTGCCAAGAAACTAATATACTCTAAACAAACCGTTTCCGCCACTCAGGAAAGAGCTAGGCCGCCGTCATCTCGGACTCCCGCTCCATGCTCACGTCGCTCAGCACCCGTCCTCGAATGACCGGAACCGTGGATAGATAACCCTTTAGTTCCTCGATCCAGCGTTCGAAACGAGGATTAGGCCGGCTGGAATCGAAGCGGATAATTTCCATCTCGCAATCGAACCGCGGGTCAAAGTAGGAGGGAATTTCGACTCCCTGGGCCATTAATGGCTGTCCGCCGATTCGTTTCAAAATGGAGGCGGAACAATGCCGTTGGGTCGCGGTGGTGACGCCGATGCATCCTCCTAATAAGCGCGCCAAACTGAAGGTTCCAAGGGCAATTCTCAGCCCTTCACTGGTGCAGCGAAGCTCCGGAGCGAGTGCCCATCCCCCCACTTCGACGTAGTCGACCCGCAGTCTGCGCGCGAGGGAGATTTCCGAATCCAGTGCGCTTTTGAGGCTTCCCGCCCATTCGCGCGACCGGCTTAGCGGGCTTTTCGAAACCCCTGTATCGCTGAAACTCAAGTCCGAGGGATACGCCATATAGCGGGCGCACCCACAGACGTCGCCGTTTTCGTTGATTCGAACCAAATGCCACGCATGATCGTCGATGGCCTGGATAAACCGTCCGTCCGAGGTCAATTCGGAGCGTCCAATCGCCCCGTCTTCCAGATATACCTTTCCACGAAGCTTCTGCAACTCACTCAACACATTGGCATGACGGGTATGATTACGGACGGTTCGGCTGAAAGTATTGGGTATGTATGCGTCGCCGGGCGCGAGGACAATGGTATGCGCTTGTATAGAAGCCGAGCAAGGAACTAGATTCATGGCCGTGCCCCCTTTCGATATGAAGCCCTTGAAGCATCTCCGCCCTCAACGACTTCCAACCAGTCTTTGGTCACTAAAGTACTGATCGTCGCAATGTAACCCACTCTTTAGTAAGGGCGAACCTAACATTTGAAGAGGTTTTTGCTTACGACCTGGGTGCAAACCCTGCACTCCCGTGCTAAGGTGGCGCCACAGGGTTACCAGTACCATAGACCGGCATTTTGCTAGGGTCCGGCTCGGCATCTTCCAAGCACACTCATTCATAAGGGAATTGCAGAATGAACATGGAAGTGGTCCCAGACCACAAAAGTTCTAATTAAACAAGTTGGAGGAAAACCAAAGTGAAGATTTTTTTGACAGTAAGTTGTGCGGCCCTAGCTACTATGTCGATTGCCTCGGCGTCGGTATCGGGGACGCTTCTGACGGGGTCGAGTGGAAACGTAACAGCGACCATCAACTCGATCACGTTCGGCAGGGACTCGGCCGCCATCGGCGGGACGAATTTCGCTTGTCCGGCCGCTCCAGCGGCAACCGTTTGCGATTCTGACGTCGCGGCCGGCACCACTCTCACGTTCTCGAACGGTCCGGCGCTCACTACGCAGGAGGGAATTGACGTAGCCAGCCCGATTACTGCGGCCAGCGTAGGGAACCCCGATTTCCTGACGTTCTCTAACGACCCGAATCTGGTGTTCAGCCTGACCGGTATCTCGACCTATTCGAACACCAATTGCGCAGGCGTATCGGCTGGCGGTTCCGGACCGAGTTCGTGCGTAGTTTTCGCGGGGTCTCCCCTGCTGCTCACTTGCCAGGGTTCCAGCGCGATCGGCTGCGCAGGCGGCGATACACTGGTTAGCATTAGCGTCAGCGGAGCGGCCTCCGACGGGACTAGCCCGGCTTCGCCCTACATCGGCGGTTTTTCGCAAACCCTGACCGCTAATCTTCCGAACGGAGCGGCGCCGACACCTGTCAACATTCAGAATTACTTCTGCCCGGGCGGCGTTTGCAGCAGCACCGCTGCCATTACCAGTTCGCAGTCCGGCAGCTTCACGGCCACCTTTATCGGCACTCCTGAGCCTTCCTCGATGGCCATGATGCTGGTGGGAGCCGGGTTACTCGCTTTGACGGCTCGGCGACGCCGCTCGGTCCGGTAGTCATTTGATCCTCCAATAGGCCGCGTTCAACGGCAGAGACTCCGGATTTTCCGGGTTCTCTGCCGTTTTTTCAGTTTGGAGGACCAATTGCCACTTAGCTTGCCAGTAAGGCTTTTTCATGCATTCCTTGCAGGCTGGCGAACATGTTCAGTGTTTAGATGTACTTAAGGTGGCTTTCTCTCCCGAGAGCAACCGTACCGCTCACGATTGCGCCATACTTCTCGAGATCTGGGACCAGGGAGCTTTATTGCAGACCAGCGTCCCGATTCCCGCCGGGCTCCCCATCTCTTTTGAATCGATCGGTGAGGGCGTCCCAGGAAAAGTGGTTTCCTGTGAGCAGGATAGCTATGGATATATGGTGCAAGTCGCGGTGGGCGAATCCCGCTGGTTTCCCCAGGGCTATACTCCTCCGCACATCATGTGGCCTGAGCTACCGGTGTAAGTAAGTTGCCTTAAGTGTGTTAAGATTGCACACCGATGGAAAATTTTGCCTCACCTTAGGCCACGTGCGCTTGGGCGTTCATCGCAGTCAGCCCTTGGCCGTAAAGCCATCCCTGATCGCCATGATGCCTGGTAATCACGGAAATCCGGCTGAGCTCTTCTCTCATCTGCCGGATCCATACCGCGTAGCGGGGATTCGGCGCCCAGGAATAGAACTTCAGGATCTCCATCTTGCAATCATATTGAGGATCGTAGTAGACAGGCAGGTCCACGCCGTGGTGATTCAAGGACCGGCCGCCGATGCGCCGTAAGATGGATGCGGAGCAGTGCCGGAGGGTGGCCGTCGTCAGGCACACCGCGTCGCCCAGCATCTGCCAGAACGCGTAAGTAGCCAATGCGAAGCGCAGGGCCTCGGTGGTTCCCCGAATTTCCTCGTCCAGCGCCCATCCGCCGAGTTCCGCGAACGCCAGATTACCATCTCTTGAAAATGACAGTTCTTCCTTCAACGCACCAGCCAGGGCGTCGCCCCACTCGGGACTCCGCGCGAGAGCGCAATGGCCGACATTGAGTTCGGATAGCACCACCGGCTTGGGGTGTTCATGCAATCGCAAACATCCGCAGATCCTATCCTGCGCATTCATCACCAGCAGGTGCCAGCTCTGCGAATCCGCTTCGCAGTGGTGCCGGCCATCTACCAGGCTGGATGCCTCGATCGCGCCATCCTGAACATATACCTTGCCACGAAGCCGCTGCATTTCGTGCAGCAAGCTCCAATAACGAGTCCAATCAGCCTCCATGCGGCTAAACAGGGCCGGAATCCGCGTCGAACTGGGAGCCAAAAGGACGAATCTCCGAGACGGAGTTTCGCACAAATTCATTTCAAGAGAATTACTTTCTTCCTGCCAGTCTCCGGGAAGACAAGATTGTAAAATGTTGTATATAAGCGGCTATTTGTCATTAGCTCTATACAGTACTACCACACCAACTATCGTCTTTCAAGACATTGTTTTCAAAGAAAAAATTTGTAACGAAACCCCGCGCTGATCTATCTCCCAGGATTTTGTCCACACTCAAAACCGGTCCGATTACGTAAAAAGCAGCCCTGCGGCGGCCGCTCCCATCACGGCGAACGTGACCCAACCCAGCGTACGTTCGAAGGGAGAACTCACGCGATCGCCCATCACCTCAGAATCGCTCGTGAGCAGAAGGACCAGCAGAATCAGCGGCGGCGCCAACACGCCATTGACCACTGCAGACCAGAATAGCATTTTTACGGCATCCAGTCCCGCGTAGTTGATCGCCAAGCCGATGACCATGGCCGCCGCCAGCACTCCGTAGAACTTGCGGGCTCCCCGCGGCTTCCTCTCGAGGGAACAGCGCCAAGCCGCCGCTTCCGAGATCGCATACGCGCATGAACCTGCCAGTACCGGTACTCCCAGCATCCCCGTCCCGATCAATCCGAGGGTGAACAGGAGGTAGGCTCCATTCCCCGCGAGCGGCCTCAGAGCCTCCGCAGCCTGTTTGGCGGTAGCGATCTCCTTCACACCGTGGGCGTGCAGCGTCGCCGCCGTGGTCAGGATGATGAAGTACATTACGAAGTTCGACGCGAACATCCCTGTGATCACGTCCACCTTCAGCCGCCGCAGATCTTCGTCGCTGGCGCCTTTTCGTTGCACCAGCGTCTTGCCCTGCGCCCGCTCCTCTTCCACCTCCTGCGAGGCCTGCCAGTAGAACAGATAAGGCGATATGGTGGTGCCGAGCACCCCTACCAGCACCGAAAGATAATCCCGCGACCAGGAGAAGTGCGGAATCAGAGTCGCCAGCAGAGCCTGATGCCAGTCCACGCCGGCGAAAAACGCCGTTGCCACGTAAGCCAGCAGCACCAGCGTGATCCACTTGAAGATCCGCGCGATGGTCCGGTAGGAGGACCAGAACAGGAACGCCACAATCATCGCCGTATAGAAGGGGTTCCACACCAGCGAGCTGATCCCGGTCAGCATTTGGGTCGCACTGGCCATCCCGCCCAGATCCGCGGCGATATTGATCACATTGGCCACCACCAGCAGCGCGCACGCGCCCCACAGCACCCATTTTGAATAGCGGCGCCGGACCACTCCGGAAAGACCCCGCCCGGTGACCATGCCCAGCCTGCCGCACATCAGCTGCACGGAAACCATCATGGGGAAAGATAGCAGCGCGGTCCATAGCAGGCCGTAGCCGAAGACGGCGCCAGTGACTGAATAGGTGGAGATCCCGGACGGGTCGTCGTCGGCGCAGCCGGTGATCAGTCCCGGACCCAGATCCTCGAAAAAGTGCTCGATTCTATTCTTCGGAACGGGCGGCTCTTCGCCCTTTACCGGGTCTGAGTTCTCAAGCTTCATTTCGAAGGCTTCTGTAGCATTCCGGAATCCACAGTAGCGCCGGCCCTCGAAATAATCTGAAAGTTGAGCTGATCTCCCGCGATTTCAAACAATCCGAAGGTCCGGTCTGTATCGAAGCCCTTTTCGGTATCGGGCGAGGGATTCAGATTGTGCGGCCGCAGCTCCCCGGAATTCCCCAGTACGAAATAGTAAATACCATGCTGCGGTTTCAGGCGTTCGTAAACGTGCTCATGCCCGTTCAGAACCACGTCGACCTTGTTCCTCACCAGCATCGGCTCCAGGCGCGCCCGAAGATCCAGATCGGAGCCGTGAAATTTGCCGTGCGAATACAAGGGATGATGAAAAAAACATATCTTCCACGTCGCGTTTGAACCGGATAGCTGCCGGTCCAGCCATTCCATCTGCACCGGATCCATGTAGTTGCTGTCCAGCGCGAAGAACTCGACGTTTCCGTTCCGGATGGTGTAATAGCGCTGGCCGTTCATATTGAAGGGCGCATACAGCCGCTCCGAGGTGTGATCGTGGTTGCCCAGGGCCGCGTAAAACTTCACGCCCGCGTCCCTCAGCACCGCGTAGGGATGTTCAAATTTTTTTCGGAAGTCCTCATCCGTCTTGGATCCGTAAATGTTGTCGCCGAGCATCAAGACGAAATCGAAGGGAAAGTCCCGGCGGAAGGTCACCATTTGTTGCGCGACCTCGATCTGCGGGCGTTCTCCGGTTCCGCTGTCGCCAATGATCGCGAAGCGGACAGAGCCCGGCTTCAGAGGGAGCTTTATCGCGGACCCTATGGTTTGTTGCCCGCTATCCGGCCGCAGGGCGCGTGCGGCAGCGGCAAATCCGCGCAGCAGCAGAAGTAAGAATACGGATCGTTTCATTGTTTATTCACGCAGTGTCCGGTCACGGAATCGCGTCCGGTATCAAATCGACTACCAGGTTCGCGGACGTGTCGCGCAGCACCAGGGCGTGGCCCACGATTCGATATTCCAGCTCCTGCGGCAGACGCGGGAGGTTCAGCAGAATCGTCGGCGGCGTCGATTGCAGCGGCACGTCGGTGGGATAGGCTTCGTTGATACGCACGGCCGGCCGCACCGGCTCGGCGCGCGCCAGGCTTTTTTTAATATCCGAATTGTTTTGGCCGGCCATCGCGATTCCCAGAAGCCGCTTGAACTCCCTGGAAATGTCGGGGGTGAAAATAGCACCCTGCTTTGCGCCGCGCCGGGCCTCGCGAATTCTCCCCATCAGTTGGCGTTGACGCTCCAGAATCAGGTGCGGTTGATCCGTAGGCTTATTCACCTGAATCCCCTTGGACGCGCGCTTTTCCAGGTTCACATAATCGTCGATCCGTTTTTCGAAGTCCTGCAAGGCCGCGGTCTGCGGGTTGACATTCTGCTGCGCAAACGCCAGCACGCCGGTAAACGCCGCAATCAGTGAATTCAGCACTACAATAGATCCTTTAAGTTGTGATTTCGTAACATAAAGTTAGCATGCGTACTCTCTCCAATGTGGAGTCCCATTCAAGTGACTTGCAGCCGTCGGATCGCCGCCGTCTTACGCTGCTGAAGCTGTTGAGGCCCTACTCGAGTCTGCTGGTACTCGCTCTGGTAGCCGCCCTTGGAGAGGGCATCGCGGATCTGGCCGGCCCCTGGCCTCTGAAACTGGTCTTCGACGATATTCTGAAGCCGAAAAACAATAACACCTGGTTTAATCGGGCAGTCGAGTCCTTTGCCGGCAGCGACAAGCTGATGATGCTGAAGGTAGCGGCGATCTCCGCGTTGGTGATCGCGATTTTCGGCGCACTGTGTTCGTACTTCGAAAAATCCTTCACGACTACGGTCGGGCAATGGGTCATGCACGACCTGAGGAAGACTCTCTACGCCCACATCCAGCGCCTTTCCTTGTCCTTTCACGATGAAACCCAGACCGGGGACCTGATCAGCCGCGTGACCAGCGATATCGATACCGTTCAAAGTTTTGTGACCTCCGGCCTGCTCAGCGTGCTGGTCGATGTGATGACCCTGGTCGGTATGGTGACGGTCATGTTCTTCATGAACTGGCGCTTCACTCTGATCGCGCTGTCGATCGCGCCGGTGCTGTTTACCGTGGTGTTCCGCTACACCCGCCTGATCCGCAAATCCTCTCGGGAGGTGCGGAAAAAGGAGGGGCAGATCGTCTCCATCGTACAGGAGGTGCTGACCTCGATCCGCGTCGTGAAGGCTTTTGCCCGCGAGGATTACGAACAGAAGCGCCTCGAAGAAGAGAGTCTCGAAAGCGTGGAGATCGCTTTGCGCGCCCGCGCTTTGAAGTCGCGGCTGGCTCCGTTTGTCGAGATTATTGTGGGCGTCGGCACCAGCCTGGTGTTGTGGTTTGGCGCGCGCATGGTGCTGGCGGGCGCGCTGGACGCAGGCTCCCTGATCGTCTTCATCTGGTATCTGGGGAAGATGTACAAGCCGATGCAGGATCTTTCGAAGATGACCGACACGTACGCCAAGGCCGCGGTCGCCTATGAGCGTATCCAGGAAGTCCTCGAATCGCAGAACGAAGTCAAGGATCTGCCGGGCGCGCGGCGCGTGGGCAAGCTGAAAGGCGACGTCGAGTTCGACCACGTCACTTTCGGTTATGAGAAAGATCAGCCCATCCTTAAAGACATCAGCTTCAAGATCGAATCCGGCAATGTGGCGGCGCTGGTGGGGCCGACGGGGGCGGGGAAGAGCACGATTATCAGCCTGATTCCCAGGTTTTACGATCCCCAGTCGGGAACGGTGAAAATCGATGGGATCGACGTGCGGCGTCTGCAGCAAAAGTCGGTTCGCGATCAGGTCAGCTTCGTGCTTCAGGACACGGTTTTGTTCCACTCCACCATCTGGCGCAACATCGCTTACGGGAAGCCCGGCGCGAGCCGCGCGGAAATCCTGCGCGCAGCTCAAATGGCCAATGCCCATGAGTTCATCGAAAAGATGCCCCAGGGCTACGACACTATGGTGGGGGAACGCGGGGTTACCCTATCGGGCGGCCAGCGCCAGCGCATCGCCATCGCCCGCGCCATCATCCGGGATACTCCCATCCTGATCCTGGATGAGCCCAGCTCCGGTCTGGACGCTGCGTCTGAGCAGCTGGTGTTCGAAGCTTTGGATCGTTTAATGGAGGGAAGGACTTCGATCGTAATCGCACACCGCCTGGCCACCATCCAGCGGGCTCACAAAATCTACGTGGTCAAAGACGGAACCATCGTCGAGAGCGGAACTCACGAGGACCTGATGAAGTGTGACGGGCTCTACGCGGAGCTGCACCAGATCCAGTTCCAGGCCGCCCAGGAGACTACGACGCCCTTATAGGGCCGCCAGCTGTCCAATCCTCTTCTGGATTACAGTGGAGTAGCCCTCGATTTCGGTGGGCGTGTAGCCTGCGGCGCGGAACGCATCCCGGATCTGTTCAGGCGATAGCTTGGCCAGCATCTGACCCATCCAGCGGGCGTCCGTACGCGGGATTCGCTTGCCGATCCAGCGCATATGCATGCGAGGGAAAAACTCCATGGGATTGAAAAACACAAAAAACACGGGCCGCGACGGAACGCCGAAATCGACGTATTCGCTGGTCGTCTTGGTGATGAAATGGGATCGCTCGTACTCGTTCAGATTTCCTTTGGAGATCTCCTGCTGAGGGTTGTATCCGGTGGTGCCGAAGCTCGCACCCAGATCCTTGACGATGTAGTAGCGCTGGCCGTCCTCGTCGTAAATCTCGGTGTTGTTGTCCTTCAAATCCCAGTTGTTGATCAGGGCCATCATGACTCTTAGGCCGTTCCATTCGCGGGTATGCGCGAAGGGATCATCGCGCCAATGCCACTCGCCCACTTTATCGGCGCCCTTCAGATGTCTCTTCAGGCGCACGTTCTTCATGTCGCCGTCGGGGCCGATCAGGCTTCTGCCGCGATGCAGATGCGCCGGCAAACCGGAGACGTGGACGTCCGGCAGGAAATAATCCTCGTCCGTGAAATATCCCACCGCCCAGACCAGGCGGGTGGCCACGGTTTCCGGCCGCGCCTCTGCTCCCATTTTCAGTTTCCACTTCACGCCATCGTCATCTTTCACGTTGTACTTCGGATTGGTCCCGTTCGTATCCTCGTCGACGAAGGTAAAGGTCGTTCCGGAGGGCTGATGCTTTTTGCCTCCAGGCCCGTAGAACAGATTGCGCGCATGGATATCGCCAGGATCGGCCCACAACGTACCCTGCGCACTTTTCACCGTGGATTCGGCAATTTTGTCCTTGTCGGCTGGCGCGGCGGCCACGAACATGGACATCCCCAGGATCGGTACCGCTAAGGCTATCTTGTTGGAATATCTAGGCATATCATCAGCGCTCCTTGGATCGGCGCATTCCCGACTGAGCCTGCAAAAGGCACGCTTGTTGCCGTTTGTCATCGGCTTGCTATAGAAACAGGCGTGAGACTACTAACGCAGCCCGGGGATGGCGTGAATCCCCTCGTCAATGCTATTAATTCCGCCAAGAGCACCGTGGATATCGCGATCTTCCGCTTCGACCGGAAAGAGATCGAGCGGGCGTTGATTAACGCCGTAAACCGGGGTGTGCAAGTGCGTGCTTTGATTGCCTGCACCAACCGCGGAGGAGAAAAACGTCTGCGCGAGCTCGAAACCAGGCTGCTGGCGGCTGGAGTAACGGTCGCGCGCACCGCGGACGACCTGGTCCGCTATCACGCGAAATACATGATCGTAGACCACCGCGAATTGTTCCTTTTAGCGTTTAACTTCACGTATCTCGATATCGAACAGAGCCGCAGCTTCGGCTTGATTACCACCAACAAGAGCGCCGTCGAGGAGGCGTCGAAACTGTTCGAGATGGATATGAAGCGCCAGCCCTATAGCGCCGCTCTGGATTGGCTGGTGGTCAGCCCAGCCAACGCCCGCAGGCAACTGGCGGAATTCATAAAAGCGGCAAAAAAGCAGCTTCACATCTACGATCCCTGCGTCAGCGACCCGGCGATGCTGCGCGTGATCGACGAACGCGTCAAAGCCGGCGTCGAGGTTAAGATCCTGGGCCATTCGACCCGCCACTCCGACGTGATTCAAGTCTGCAAGCTGCACAGTATGCGCCTGCACACCCGCATGATGCTCCGCGACGGAACCCACGCGTTCATGGGCAGCCAGAGCTTGAGAACCGTCGAACTCGACCGGCGGCGCGAAGTGGGGATGATTTTCGACGACAAGGAAGTCCTTAAGAGCCTGCTGAACACATTTCAAGAGGACTGGAAGACGGCTGAAACCGCCAAGCTCAACAAAGGAGAGGCAAGTCCTACCTCAAAAGTGGCGAAGAAAGTAGCCAAAGCGGTGGTCAAGGACATGCCCTCGGTCACGCCCATGATCGAAAGCGTGATTGAGGAGCTGGGGCAGGGTGAAGTGGAGCTGGCGCTGAATCCGGAAGAAGTGGAAGACGCCGTAAAGGATGCAGTGAAGCACGCCATTCGGGCGGCGGTCAAAGAAGCGGTGGTCTCTGAGCCCCAGACCGCCGAGTAACACTTCCTTCGCGTCATGATCCATACAGGGGGAACGCCCCAAAATCATTACATAAAGAAAGAAGGTCCGCCGTGAAACTTAATACTTTGGAAGACGTCCTCGTAGATCATCTCCGGGATCTTTATGACGCTGAAAAGCTTCTGGTCCGCGCCCTCCCCAAAATGGCGAAGGCCGCCGATTCGGAGGAATTGGCCGAGGCCATTCGCGAGCATCTGGAAGAAACCAAGGGGCATGTCGAGCGCCTGGAGCAGGTATTTGAAAAATTCAATCAGAAGCCGCGCGCCAAGGCCTGCAAGGCAATGCGCGGGCTGATCGAAGAAGGCAGCGAGGCGGCGAGCGAAGAAGGCTCGCTGAGCGATCTGGCGATCATCGCCGCGGCCCAGAAGGTGGAGCACTATGAGATCTCTGCCTACGGGACCGCTATTGCCTGGGCCGAGAAACTGGGTAACCAGGAAGCCGTCGATCTGCTCGAAGAAACCCTCAGTGAGGAGAAGGCAGCCGATGAGAAGCTGACCGAAATCTCCGGTCCGGTGATTGAGAACGCATCGCAGGTCGGGCAGGAGGAAGAAGAAGAGGAAATGGAAGAAGCTTAGCCGGATGGTGGCGCGGGCACGGGTGTCCGCGCCATTTTCTAATGATGAGTCGTCGCTGCGAACCGCTTGGGAAGCTTGGCGTGCTCGAACCAGTAGGACACCAGCTCTGACGCCATGTCGAAAACCTGTTGAATCCCGGTCGGTTTGCAGATATAGGAATTGGCCCCCGCCGCGTAACACCGTTCGATTTCCTGCTGCGTGCTGGAGCCTGAGAGCACCACAACCGGCAGTTTTTTCAACTGAGGATCGGATTTTAGGAACTCCAACACCTCAAAACCGCTGACGATGGGAAGATTCAGATCCAGCAGGACCAGCTCGGGGGTTTCGGTTTCCGTATCGGAAAAATATTCGAGGGCCCGGGCGCCATCCTCCAACACCACGGTTTCAATTTCAGGGTCCCGGCGGGAGAGCGCCACGCGCAGGGTTTTGGCATCAGCCGGGTTATCTTCGACGATGACAATCTTTTTCCCCATGACGGAGGCGGGCTGAATTGGTGAGCACGCCCAGCGCCAATTTAGACATATGCCTTTAATCCGGTATGGGTAGGGTGAAGAAAAACGTCGAGCCCTGGCCGACTTCCGATTCCACCCAGATGCGCCCTCCGTGACGTTCGAGGATTCGATTGCAGGTAGCCAGGCCAATGCCGGTTCCAGGGTACTCCCTTCCATGCAACCTCTTGAAAACGGTAAAGATATGCTGGTGAAAACGAGGATCGATTCCCAGCCCGTTATCCCGCACGCTGACGATCCATTCATTTCCTGCCTGGCGCGCCGATAAATGGATCCGCGGACGTTCCGGACTGCGATATTTTAGGGCATTGCCGATCAGATTTTGCAGCAGCTGGAGCGCTTGGGTCTGATCCATCCAGACCGTCGGAAGCGGATCGAATGTAATCCGCGCGTCGGAGTTTGCAATGGCAAGCTGCAAATTTGACATTGCTGTTGCAAGAACGCCCTCGAGGCTGACAGGCGAAATGATGATGGAGGCGCGGGCGATCTGCGAGTAATTGAGCAGATCGAGAATCATGTGGCGCATCCGGTCGGTCGCGACGGTGATGAACTGAATGATTTCGTCCGCATCCGCCCCCAGCTTGCCGCGATACTCCTTTTGCAGCAGTTCGACCTGGTTGATCACGGTGCGAAGAGGCTCCTGAAGATCGTGCGAAGCCGCGAAGGCAAATTGTTGTAAATCAAGGTTGGACCGCCGGAGATCGTCTTCGGCCTGCCGGCGCTGGGTGACGTCGCGGATGTTGACTTGTATGAACGTCTGCTCTTTCACGCGGTAGCGGTTCGCGATCATGGCCACCACCAGTTGGCGGCCGTCGTGCGCCCGCAAATTGACGGTATCGAATTGCGTCACCTCATTTTCGACGGTTTCGGGCAACATGCGGCGGCCTTCTTCCGCCTGTTGAAAGGGCGGGATTTCCGAGAACGCGAAGCCCACGATATCGTTGCGGGAATACCGCGTCATTTCAAGGAAACAGGGATTGACGTCGATGACCTGCCCATTGCCGTCGATGACGATGAGGCCGTCCTTCGCGGATTCGAACAGGCGGCGATACTGTATTTCGGCGGCCTCCTTCCGCTCCGTCACATCTTCAATGGCGAGCAGTAAACTGTGGGAGTTGCGGTCCCGCCCGGTGATCCTTTGGGCGTTTAAGCGCATGGTCCGGCGGCCGATTTTTGGAAATTCATGCTCGACGTTCAAGTCGCGGAACGAGATGTCGCGATGCAGAGCGTCTTGCAGGCTTTTTCGCAGCTCAGGGAAATTCCATTGGCTGTTGCCGATGCTGAAAATGGACTGCCCCAGCGTCTCATTCGGCGTCGTTTGAAAGTCTTTGTAGAAGCCGGAGGTGACTCGCTGGATGCGGAAATCGTGATCCAGCACGAGCAGAGGGTGCTGTACGGTTTCGACCATGCCCTCGGCAAAATCGCGCGCGGCCTCCGCGCCCTCAAGCGCCCGCGTCAGGTCGTCGATGTCCAGGAAAGTAATCACCGCGCCGTCGATGCGATCGTCGATGGTGCGATACGGGCGCACTTGCACCGAAAACCAGCGGCCATCGCGATTCTGAATCCGGGTCTGCTGAACGGCCAAGGTCTGAATCGCGTCGGTCAGCATCGAGCGCAGGGCAGGTACTTCGATGGGGTACTGAATATCGAAAATGGAGCGGCCCAGGTCGGTCGCCGCGGTATTCAGCAGCCGGGACGCGGCAGGCGTAAACCGCCGGATCCTGAAATCCATGCCGACCATGACAATGGGAATGCTGACGGCGGAGAGCACGTTGCTCAGGTCGTTGTTGGCGGCGCCCAGCGCGTCGTTGCGGTTCTGGAGCTCGTCGTTGACCGTGCGCAGCTCCTCGTTGGAGGATTGCAACTCCTCCTTGGCAGTGCGCAGCTCTTCGTTCGTGCTCTGCATCTCCTCATTGGAGGATTGAACTTCTTCATGGGCGGCGCGCAGCTCCTCAATCGCGACCTCATGCTGCTCGACGATTTTGCGGAGATATTCCCGGGTTTCGTCCAACTCCCTCCGCGTCTGGGCGAGTTGATACTCTAAAACGCTCGATTCCGCTTCGTCCAGAACCCGCCCGGGGGAAGAGGGCTGCGTGGACACGTTATCTTCGAACAGAACGACGAAGAAGCGCAAGGTGCCTTCGGCGATAGGAAGCACGCGCAGGGTGATTTCGCGAGTCTCGCCTCCACGCTCCAGGCGGACGCCGGTTTCCTCCACCGGCTCCATCCGCTCCGCCGCTGTGTCGATCGCCTTGCGCAGGGAAAATAGAATACTCTGGTGCGCGATGCGCAGGAGATTCAGGCTCGCCTCGCCGGTAGGGGGCTCCAGGTAAGGACTGGTGCGGCCGTGGAAGTGAACGATCTGCATCGCATCGTTCACCGTGACCCCCGGCGGCGCATAGACGTCGCGCAGCAGCCGCGCGGCGCGGGAGTCGATATCGGAGAGCGCGGGCGCCGACAGGGGTTCTTTGGTTTTCCAATCGACCGTGACCGCGTCGAATCCCTTCGGGTCCGGCAGCGTCACCGCAAAACGTCCGGATCCCGGTTTCTTGGAAAAGATCTTATTTTCATTTTCGATCGCAGTAAACAGGTCCGCGCGCGCGCCGATACTCTCCGCGCTGCCCAGGATCAGAATTCCATCGGATTTCAGGCTGTAATGAAGCGCGGAGAAAATGCTCTGCTGCGCCGGGGTATCGAGATAGATCAAGACGTTACGGCAGCTGACGACGTCGAGCTGTGAAAACGGAGGATCCTTGATCAAATCGTGGCGGGCGAAGATGCAGCATTCCCGAATGCTTTTGGAGATGCAGTATCCGGTTTCGGTTTTCGTGAAAAAACGATTGAGCCTCGCAGGCGGCACGTCGGCCACAATGGAATCCGGATAGGCGCCGGCGCGGGCGCGATCGATCGCCTGCTCGCTGACGTCGGTTCCGAACAGCTGAAGTGGTGTCTGGAGGCCCGCGGCTTCGAGGGCTTCCGTGACCACGATCGCCAGCGAATAAGCCTCTTCGCCGGTAGCGCAGCCGGCACACCAGACGCGAAAAGGGGCATGCCGATCGCGGGTTTCGAGCAACCTGGCGACGCTGCGGGCGAGCGATGCGAAGGTCTCCGGCTCGCGGAAGAACTGGGTGACGCTGATCAGAATATCGCGATAGAGATTGTCGGCTTCGGAGGGATCGCGCCCCAGGCGAGCCAGATATTCTCCGAGCGTGGTGCAGTTGTTCACCAGCATGCGGCGCGCAATGCGCCGGCGAATGGTGCTTTCCTTATACTGCGCGAAATCGACGCCGGTAGCCTTTCTTAATATGTTTAGAATCTTGGCGACATACTCCGCGTCCTGCTGTAGCGCCTTGCCTTCCGCGGAAAGCGGGCCGCCGCCGGTACCCGGGGTCGCTGAATCCGGGCTTGCGAGATAAGGATGGGCACTGATTCGGGCTAATTCCTCCGCGATGGCGCGCGGGGAAAGCACAAAATCGACGGCGCCCGTGGCGATGGCGCTGTGCGGCATGCCTCCGTATTTCGCCGATTCCTCATCCTGGCAGAACGTGGTGCCGGCCGCACACTTGATTGCCAGCAGGCCCTGCGCGCCGTCCGACGCACTGCCGGACAGAACGATGCCGATGGCATGACTCCCCTGGTCGTCCGCGAGCGAACGAAAAAAATGATCGATGGGATTATGCGGACTGACGCTTTCCGCACGAGCGGACAAATGCAAAATTCCCTGCTGGATCGTCATCATGGTGTTGGGAGGGATGACGTACAGATGGTCGCTCTCCACGCGAACGCCATCCTGTGCCTGAACCACTGGGATCGTCGTCCCACGCGCCAGGATCTCGGGCAGATGGCTCTCATGAGTGGGTTCCAGATGCTGAACCAGGATAAAAGCCATCCCCGTCTTTACAGGTAAGGCCGCCAGAAACGCCAGGCAAGCTTCCAGTCCGCCCGCCGATGCGCCGATCCCCACTACTGGAAAACGGGCCGGTGCGTTGGGTTCGAGGTGCTGGGGGTTGGTGGGCAGAAGGCTGACCCTCCTCCTAATTGTATAGAAAAAGACTGGGAGCTAAAGAGCCGCGATGGCGCGCTCCAATTCGGCGGACCGTTCGCGGATGGCGGCGCGTACTTGCGGATTTGAAACACGATCCACAAACTGGTGGAGAGTGTTCACCGCTTTCCTCGCTTCCGCCTTGGTGTGCCGGTAGTGATCGAAGTTACCCTGGTCACGCTCCACCGCCGCACGATCGACGAAGGTAAACGCAAGGTTAATTTCCACGTTCAGGAAATCCACCAGGCAGCGCTGCGACTGCTCTCGCAGCTCCTCGAAGTATACCGGATCGAGCGCGCTCGGCATACCCGGTTAGAGGCCCAAAAATTGCAAGGCGTTTCTCTCAATTTGTACTGCCATTTTAATGAGGAGACGGAATGGGCGCTGCCAAAATTCTGGTCATTGAGGACAATCCTTCAGAAGTTTTCCTGCTTCGCCGCGCGTTGAGCGCCGCCGCGCAGAACGGTGTCGAAGTAGAAAGTTTGAACGATGGAGAAGATGCCCTCGAGTTTATCGTGAACCACTGGAAGAATCGAGAGGACTTCCAGCCCTGCGTCATCGTCCTGGACCTTCGACCGGCGGATCCCCCCCGAGATCCGGGAGTTCCTCTACTCCGGCGAATACGAACGGAGCGAGATCAAGGCCCTCCGCCGCCTCCTGCGCCCAGGCGACGTGGTCATGGAGCTCGGGACGGGCATCGGCTTCGTCTCGCTCGCGTCCGCGCCCGCCGCGTCGGCGCGGACCGGGTCTACTCGTTCGAGGCCAACCCGGCCCTGGAGCCGCTGATCCGCCGCAATTACGAGCTCAATCACCTCCATCCGACGCTCTCGATCTGCATCCTTGGCGAGGAGGACGGCGAGGCCGATTTCTACGTCCATGACCTGTACTGGATCTCCTCCACCCGGCCTGGGGAGCCGGACACTCGCCATGTCCGGGTCCCCACCCGGAGCCTCAACGACGAGATCCGCCGGATCAATCCGACCTGCCTGGTCATGGATATCGAAGGGAGTGAGAAGGACTTGATCCGGATCATCGACTTCCACAATATTCGCAAGATCGCCATGGGGCTCCACACGGAGTGGATCGGCCGCGATGGCCTCGAGGCCGCACCCCTTGCTCGCCTCCGCGATGCCGGGTTCACCTGGGAGCCGCAGTCGTTCGAGGCCCCACCCAGCAATTCCACGCCTGGCGGCCCTGAAAGGAGTCCCTCGATGAAGGTCCTGTTCACCGGCGGCAGCTCGTTCACGGGGATGTGGTTCATCCGTGCCTGGCCGCCGTGGGGCACGAGGTCACGGCCGTCTTCCGCCGGCCGGCCGACGAATACGCCTACCCGGTCCGGCGCCGCCGCGCGGCTGATGGCCATTCGCGAGGTCTCGCCGGCCCGTCCACGGCTGCTCGTTCGGAGATGACCGGTTCCTCGCCCTCATCGGCGAGGGGGGCTGGGACCTGCTTTGCCACCACGCCGCCGACGTGACCAACTACAAGAGCCCCGACTTCGACACCGTCGCGGTGCTGGCGAACAACACGCACAACCTGCCGGGCGGTGCTCGCGGCGCTCAAGGCCCGCCGGGGGGACGCGGGGTGCTCCTCTCGGGCAGCGTCTTCGAGGGGGGCGAGGGGGCCGGCTCGCAGGGCCTGCCCGACTTCTCCCCCTATGGCCTCTCCAAGGCCCTCACCGTGCAGGTCTTCCGCTTCGACCCCGCCTGCGCCGGCGTCGGGCTGGGCAAGTTCGTCATCCCCAACCCGTTCGGGCCTTACGAGGAGCCGCGGTTCACCGCCTACCTGATGAAGAACTGGCTGGCCGGCGCCACGCCCAACTGCTCCAGCCCCGCCTACGTCCGGGACAACATCCACGTGTCGCTGCTGGCCACGGCCTATGCCCGCTTCGCCGGCCACGGTGCCGGCCCAGGGATTCGCCCGGGTCAACCCCAGCGGATACGCCGAGAGCCAGCCGCTCCACCCTCCGCCTGGCCCAGGACATGCTCCGCCGGCTGGGATCCCCTGCCCCGTCGAGCTGAAGAAGCAGGTCCACTTCCCCGAGCCGCGGTTCCGCGATCAACACGGATCCGGCCGACGCTTACGCCCCGGGCTGGGACGAGTCGGCCGCCGGGACGGATGGCCCGGTATTATCGGAACGACTGCGCTGCCCGCCGGCCGATAGCGTTGGACGAGGACCTCGTGGCCCGGGGCGGGCGGGTTATTGAGGGGTGTAAGACGCGGTTCGTTTTTTGGGCGTTACCCAGTTTTCCCCGCTTCTCAGTTTGATAGCGGCGAAACGCGTTGATCGGCCTGGTCTTCAGGTGCTTGTTCAATCGGTCATCTTCGCTGAGGTAGGCCGCTCGCAGTTGGAGGATCTTCTCCGCGTTCGTCGGATTCCAGAACTTCTCCGTCCCTTTGACCCGGCGGTTGATCTGCTTGATCAACGACTCCACCAACGCCGAGCAGGTCGGCAAGCCGGCCCGGCGGTATCGCGGATAATCCATCCGGCTCCGGTTGTTCTCCAGGTAGCCGATCGTCACGCGGATGACCTCGTACGCGTCGGTCGGCTTGGCCGCTTGGCCCTCGGGCGGTGCCGCCATCGTCCCCTGCACGCGCGCAACTCCTCCAGCACCGCGGCGACTCGCCCCTGCCAGCACGCCCCAGCCCAGCCCAGGTAACGCTCCCAGACCGCACCGGCCGGGCCGCCCTTGTCAGGCGACACTAAAACTGACCCCCCAGGCGACACTAAAACTGACCCCCTCCTATACACCTGACAAGGAGGGGCTGTGGACAAGTTCGACTCCGATTTGGTCAACCTGCAAGACATGCAGGCGGGCCAAACGGATGTAACAAGTGTCCACCTGCGAGCCACGCAGGAGGACACCAGGATGCTGAAACCAGGGGTCGTGGATCGGATTCGCGAACTGTACGGCCAAGGGCTCGGGAGCAAACGGATCGCTCGACAGTTGGGGATCTCCCGCAACTCGGTCCGCCGTTATCTCGCCGGAGCCACGGTCGGCTTTCAAGAACGTCCCGCCGCGCGCCGGCTCGACGGCGACACCCTTCGCGAAGTGCACGGTCTCTACGGCACCCTTGCCGAGGGGAACGCCGTCGTCATTCAACAGGAACTGGCCCGTCGTGGGATTCACGTCAAGTTGCGGACTCTGCAACGAGCCGTCGTGACCCTTCGACAGGAAGAACGGGCCGAGGCCCTGGCCACGGTCCGGTTCGAGACCCTGCCGGGTCAACAGATGCAGATCGACTTCGGCGAGAAGATCGTGCGGATCGCCGATCGACCTCTGAAGGTCTACTTGATGACGGCCGTTCTGGGGTACTCGCGCCGGCTCTATTGCCGGGCTTTCCTCGCGCAACGGCAGGACGATTGGCTCGAGGGCCTCGACGGCGCCTTCCGGCACTTCGGCGGCCTCACCGAGCAGGTCCTCTGCGACAACGCGTCACCCCTGGTCGTCTCCCACGATCGCCACACCGGTGAAGTGGTCTGGAATCCCGGCTTCGAGGCGTTCTGCCGCGATCGCGGACTGACCGCCAAGGCGTGCCGTCCCCGCCGGGCGCGGACCAAGGGAAAGATCGAACGCGGTGTCGGCTACGTCAAGCACAATGCTCCGGCCGGACGATCGTTCGATTCGTTCGCCGAGCTGGAACGTCACTTGGCCACATGGCAGCTCGAGGTCGCCGATCAGCGGATCCATGGCACGACCCGGGAACGGCCCGCGGTTCGCTTCGAGCGCGATGAGCGAGTGGCCCTGCGGCCTCTGCCGACACGCCCTTTGCCCGTCCGGACTCGTCGGTTGAAACGTCGCGTCAGTGCCGACTGCTTTGTTGACATCGATACGATTCGATACAGCGTGCCGTACCGGTGTGTTCGAGAGACCGTCGAAGCGGTCGTCAAGGAGGAAGACGTCGAGATCTGGCTGCGTGGGACCTGCATCGCCCAGCATGCGCGGTGCCGCGAACCCCACACCCTGGTTCGCAACCCGGCGCACTTCGAGGGACTGTTTCGCCGTGGGGCTGGCGTGCCGGCCTCGGCACCCGCGTCGCCGCTTGCCAACCCCGTGTGTCGCCCGCTGTCGACCTACGCCGAGCTGGTGGAAGGAGGCCGCCGGTGAGCTTGCTCATCGACCCTCTTGATCCGCGAGAGGAGCGAATCCTCGCGGCCCTGAAGCGGCTTCAGTTGACTCACTTGCGCGAGACACTCGCCGCGGTCCTGTCGCAGGCGGCCAAGGAGGAATGGACTTACCTGGAGTTCCTCGATCAGATCCTGCGGCGTGAGGTGGACGCCAAGCAGGGCAAGCGAATCCGCATGGGAATGCAGATCGCGCATTTCCCGTGTGTCCGGACCATCGAGGGGTCCGATTTCGCGTTCCAACCCCCAGCCGACGAGCGGTTGATTCGGGAGCTGTCAACCGGCACCTTCATCGCTCATGGTGAGAACGTGTTGATATTCGGACCTCCCGGAGTGGGAAAGTCTCATCTGGCCATCGGCCTTGGCCGAAAGGTCGTGGAGCAGGGTCACACGGTCCGATTCACGACAGCCACGGCGCTGTTGGCGAGCTTGGGGAAAGCCGAAACGGAAGGAGGACTCTCGGAGAAGTTGACCGAGTTCTGCAAGCCGCGGTTGCTGATCATCGACGAACTGGGCTATTTGCCGTTTGAGCGCCGGGCGGCGCACCTGTTCTTCCAGTTGGTGAACCGCCGATACGAGAAGGGGAGCCTGCTGGTCACGACGAACCAGCGGGTTTCCGAATGGGGGATCGTCTTCGGAGACGAGGTCCTGGCGACGGCGATCTTGGATCGGTTACTCCATCACAGCCACACACTGATGATCACGGGAGAAAGCTACCGATTGCGTGAGAAGCGTAAGAGCGGCTTGATCCGAGCGAGGTTGGCGAACACCGACCCCGAGAGACCCCATCGCGAGCCGGAGGAGACGAACGAGAAGGCGGCAGAAAAGGGCGGCAAGAACCGATAACACGGAAGCATGCTGGGAGTGGGGATCAGTACAGGTCGGAGGGGGTCAAAATTAGTGTCGCCTGACAGAGGAGCGAGTCCGTCGGTCGCGGTCGCCGGCCAGGTCAGCCTCCACCCGTCATCCGCCACCGTCGATATGGTTGACCATCCGGATCGTTGCCGGGCGGCGAACGTAGCCCTCCACCCATCGCCCACCGCCCGCCATCCGCGAGATGGCGACCGGCCGGATTCTGCGGGCAGGGATCGCAAGGTCGGCGGCCCGGCGGGGCCGGACGGCGAACGGACGTCCGACCGGGGCCGGCGTGCGGTCGGGCCCGACCAGCGAGCCGAAACGGGGACGCAGCTGAGCCCAAACGAAGAAGGTTGTATCCGGTGGGCCGAGGTGCGCGTATCCGCCTGGCCCCAGGCCAATGCCGGCCTGCCGGATACAACCCCGTTGAACTGAGCCGCTTCGCGGTGGGCATTCACCCTTTGGTGTTTCGATCGCCGACGGTTCCCCCAAGCGGTTCCTGGCTGCCCTCGCTCGGAACCGACGCCTCCGATGCCGCTGTCCACCTTGGTCGGGTCCCCCCGTGTTCCCGTTCACCGGCTTTCGACCGCTGTTACCCCGAGTTTTCACCTCGCGGCACGGGGATTCTCCGCTCCGCCTTTCACGACGGTTGTCTGCCGACTCCAACGGGGCCGCTTCCTACCTCCGGGTTACGAATATCGACGCCCACGCACACGTCGACCCCCGCAGTGACTTCCTCTCCGACCGCAGTGGCGGGAACTCCCCGATCACGATCATCCGCCCTGCGCCACACTTCGGGCACACTCGCGTCGGAGTGACCGGCACGGGGCTCTCGGGCGGCTCGATTGGCTCGGGCGACCCGCCTCGGCACCGCGTCGCCGCCGAGCAACTCGCGGCACAACACCAGATTCTCCTGCCGATGGTGGTTCGACAGGAGGCCGTAATAACGAATCCGTACGAACCCTGTTGGCAGCACATGCAGCAAGAGCCGCCGCACAAACTCCGAGGCCGCAGCCTCAGGACTCGCTTCCGATTGCCATGGGCGTAGTCCTTGTAACGGAAGCGGATGAAACCATCCTCGAAGTCGAGCAAGCGGTTGTTGCTGATCGCCACCCGATGGGTGTAGCGGGCCAGATACTTCAAGACCACCTCGGGACCACCGAATGGGCGTTTGACGTGCACCACCCAGTCGGTCTGGACCGACAAGGACACCAAGCGCTCAAATTCGCCATGGGCGCTTTGTTGATGCCGGCCCGCGACTGGGTGCCCGCCGAAGTAGGCGGCGCGGAAGGCCCGCCGGGAATTTGCCGCGGAACACCCGGCTGAGGACCTTCTTCGGCAGGAATAAGTGGGGCCGCGATTCGACCCGTGTTATCGGGCGACGGTCCCCCTCCCGTGACCACGCAATGGACGTGAGGATGGAACTTCAGGGTCTGGCCCCAGGTGTGGAGCACTGCCAGCACGCCGGTGCGGGCGCCGAGTCGTTCGGGATTGGCGGCCACCTCCAGCACGGTCTCGGCGGCCCAGCGAGACAGCAGGTCGTAAACGACCCCGGGATTCGGCCAGTGCCAGCGGGTTGAGGGCATCGGGCAGGGTGAAGACCAGGTGGAAGTAAGGCCTATGAGCTGCTGAACATAGGCCCAACCATGCAGCAGAATCTTATGTTGAGTCCGCACCGGAAGTCCTCCCTGGCTCAAGATTTTCGCTCGAAGAGCTCCGCATAGTTTTTCGGGATCGTCCCAAACGGAGCTCATAACGCCATTTCCAAGTTGACACCTGGCAAGATCCTACCGGTACCCCCTTGATTCTTTGGGGGATGGACCTCATGGGTGCGGTTGCTAACCCGACCCGTACCCAAGAGGACCCATCCCCATGCGCACCATATCCTTTGTCCGTTGGATCGCCAATGCCGCCGCCCGCTTCACCGGCCTCCACGGCGCCGTCACCGAGCAGGCCCAGCAGGCCGGTTGTAGCCGCCAGTGCGTCTACGACCATGCCCAGCAAGGTCCTGGCCGCCGTCGAGGCCCAGCATGACGGCGGACCCAGCCGAGACGAACTGATCCGGCAGAACGAGGCCCTCCGCCGCGAGAACGCCCAGCTCTGGGATTGGCTGTCCCAGACCATCGAGTTCCCTCCGGCCAAGCAGATGGAGTTCGCCGTCACCGCCCTGGCCATGGGCTTGAGCCTCAACCAGATCCTCGCCTTGCTCTCCATCCTCCTGGGCGCCCGGCCGACCCCGAGTCGCTCGACGGTGCATCGTTGGGGCCAGGCCGCCGCCACCGCCGCCGGCCGGGTCCTCCAGCCACTCGATCGTTCCTGCCGGGCGCTGATCCTGGTCGGCTGCCTCGATGAGATCTTCTTCCACCGTCGCGTGGTCCTGGTCGGCGTCGAACCGCACAGCATGGTGTGGTTCGTGGGGAAGAAGGCCGACAATCGCCAAGGTTCGACCTGGTTCGGCGGAATTGAAGTCCTGGAGCTCGTTGCGCCGGGTCGTCTGCGACGCGGGTACCGGGCTGCAAGCGGGGATCGCCCAGCTCCGAGAGCACCGCCGTGTGAACCAGACCGACCCCGTCCCGCTGGAGAAGGGCCTGGACGTCTTCCACACCCAGCGGGAGGCCCGCCGCGCCCTCGAGGACGATGTGGAACCGCGCGGAGCGGCTCTGGGAGCAGGCCGAGGCGGCCACGCCGGGCGGTGGAACGAGAGCGACGGCAGGGCCGCGACTGCGCGGGGCCCGGCGCGGACGGCCTTTGCGGCCTGGTGCAAGGCGGAGGCGGCGTTCCGCCGGGCCGAGCAGGCCGAGGCCGGTTGGAAGCAGGCCGAGCCGGCCCTGAGTCTGTTCCGTCCCGACGGCCGCTTGAACGATCGGTCGTGGGCGCGAGCAGCAGATCGCCTCGGCCTTGCCTTTGCTGTCGGGGCCCGAGTGGTCCAAGGTCCGTGGGCTGCTGCAGGCGCACGGAGTCGTTGACGTTCCTGGATCAGCTCCACGACGCGCTGGGCCGACTCGCGGTCTCGGAGGAGTTGCGCGTCGCCTTGGTGGAGCTGTGGTGGCTGCGTCGGCAGCGGCGGGACGGGGACCCGGCCGCGGTGGGGGGCTATCGCCGGGCGGCTGTGCTGGTGCAGGAGATCCTCTGTCAGAAGATCGACCCGAATTGGCGGGAGTCGTACCGGCGGTGGCGTCGGTTTGAGTCGGGCGGTGCGCGCGAGCAGCGCGGTGGAGGGGATGAACGGCGTGTTGCGGATGCACCAGTCGCGGCATCGGACGCTGAATCAGGGGCTGCTGGACCTGAAGCGGCTGTACTGGAATACGCGAGTCTTCGGTGGCGGGAAGCGCCGCGGCCGTTGCCCGTATGAGCACCTGGGCCTGCAACGGCCGAGCTATCGGTCCTGGGACCTGCTCGAGGGTGAGATGATGATCGCCTTGGGCGAGGCCAAGGCGAAGGCCAGAACGAAGCGGCTGGCGGCTTGACCGAGGGAGCCGAGGGAAGTCGCCCGGCCTGGCGGACAGGGCCGCCCGCCCCCCCGAGACGCCGAAGGTCGCCGGGGACGGGCCCGCGTGCGCGCCGGCCGGCGGGGGAGGAGGCGACCTCCCTCGGCGACGCACTGTCAGAAGCGCCAAGTCGCGAATGAGCAATTTGGGACGATCCCCATCGGATTGAAGATTCAAGGATCGTAAACCGCGAAGCGACATAGATTTGCGATATCATTGAATATTGAATCTTCGATTTTCGATCGACCCTTTCGCATGATTCTATTACGCCGGCAAGGAAGTAGGTCGGGCTTTCCAGCCCGACAGGTCTTAAAACCGGGCTGGAAAGCCCGATCTACGTGAGGATCTTCTTTGCCCGGGTAATAAAGGATAAGCTGAGATGACGAACGACCCAGAGCGGATCGATGCAATTCATTGGTGTCAAGGGATTTAATCCGATTCGCTCTACTGGATTCGTGGTCCTGGATCGACTTCCTTCCAGCCTCTCCGGGGCGGGGCGATACGCCGGCGATCAGACCAGCTCCCGCGGCGGGTTGGCGCCATCGACCAGGCGGATGGGCCGGCCGTCGGGCGCCTCGAACCGGTGGTCTCCGGGTCGATCCCCAGCTTGTGATAGAGACCCAGGCCAGGTCGGCGGGCGTGACGGGCGATCGGCGGGGGCGTCGCCGCTCGCGTCGGTCCGGCCGATGACGAGCCCGGCGGGCGTGCCCGCCCCGAACATCAGGATGCTGTTGGCCCGGCCGTGATGGTCGCGGCCGGCGTTGCCGTTGATCTTGGGCGTCCGGCCGAACTCGCCCATCATCACGACCAGCGTGTCGTCGAGCAGGCCCCGCTCGGCGAGGTCCTCGACCAGCGCGGCGACCCCCTTGTCCAGCGGCGGCGCCAGGGTGTTCTTGATCGTCGGGAAGTTCTGGGCGTGGGTGTCCCAGCCGAGCGGGCCCATGCCGCGGTCGTTGATCGTGACGAACGAGACGCCGGCCTCGACCAGCCGGCGGGCCAGCAGGCACGACTGGCCGACCGTGGTCCGCCCGTACTTGTCGCGGACCGCGTCCTTCTCCTCGTCCATCCGGAACGCCGCCTGGGCGGCGCTGGAGGTCAGCAGCGAGTACGCCTGCTCGGAGAACTGGTCGCGGCTGGTCGTCAGCGACGTCGCCGGGACGTCGTGGGCGAACTCGTCGAGCGCCTTGACCATGTCGCGGCGCCGCAGCAGCCGCTCCAGCGTCACCCGGTCGGGCGGCGTCAGGTTCTGGACCCGGAAGCCCGGCTGGTTGGGGTCGCCCGAGGCGGCGAACGGGTCGTAGGCCGGGGTCAGGTAGCCGCTCAGGCCGGCGATCGGGGCGTCGGGGACCGCGACGTACGGCGGCAGCATCCCCCGCTTCGCCTCGCGCGCCTTGGAGACGACGCTGCCATATCCCGGGATATTCGATGGCCGGCGACGGGCGATAGCCCGTCAGCAGGTGATGCGAGGCCCGGCCGTGGTCCGACTCCGGCGAGGTCATGCTGCGGATCAGCGTCACCCGGTTCATCACCTTGGCCAGGTTCGGCAACACCTCGCTGATCTCCAGGCCCGGGACCGACGTGGCGATCGGCTTGAATTCGCCCCGGACGTCGGCCGGCGCGCTTCGGCTTCGGGTCGAAGGTGTCCAGGTGCGACGGCCCGCCGGCCAGCCAGATCAGGATGCAGTTCTTCGCCTTGGCGTCGGCTGTCGCCCGGCTCTGGCCCCGGCCGGGCGCGGAGCCGGAACCACTCGTCCAGGCCCAGCCCGAGGAATCCCAGCGAGCCCACCCGAAGCACCTCGCGACGGCTCGGGCCGCGCACACGGCTGATCGTTCGAGACCGGGACATCGGACGACCTCCCTTATCTCGAAGATGGGCAGAGGATGGCCAGGCCTCGGGCGGAGTCGGCGGCTCGGCGGCCTGACTGCGAATGCAGGCGATCAGTGGTTGAACGCAAACTCACGCGAATTCAGCAAGGCCCAGAACAGGTCCTCGGCGGCCTCGGCCGCGACGAGGCCTGCTTCAGCTCGGCCGACCATCGCGAGAGCTCCTCGGCGGTCGGCGGCCGGCAGACGGTGCGGAAATAGAGGTTCTCGACCAGCTCCTCGGGCTCGAGCTCGAGCTTCAGAGCGCTGGCCAGGTAGCCGTTCAGGCTGGAGACCTTGCCCTCGATGACGTCGCCGCCGATCAGGAGCAGGGCCTGGCCGAGGTCGAGGGCCGGCGCGGGCCGGCGGCGCAGGCGGCGGTCCGCGGAGCATCGGCCGAAGGTGTCGAGGATCGAGCTGGCCGTCGTCGGGTCGGGGATCTGGATCGCGCGCTGGCGCCTGCCGCGGTCGTCGTTCGGGAAGAGATTGGGCACGTCGGTCGCCTGGGCCAGCGCGTCGGCCATCTGGTGGGCCGTGAGCGGGCGGGGCAGATGGTGCGAGAACAGCCGCGTGTCCTTCTCATTGCCCGGCACCGTGCGCCGACGACAGGCCGTAGGTCTCGGAGCTCGCGATGGTCCGGATCAGGTCGCGGAGGTCGTACTTGTGCTCGACGAAATGCCGCGCCAGGGCGTCGAGCAATTCAGGATGGACCGGCGGGTTGGCCCGGCTCATGTCGTCGGGCGGGTCGACCAGGCCCTTGCCGAAGAGCTGCGCCCAGACCCAGTTGGCCATGGCCCGGGCGAAATACGGGTTGTCCGGGGCCGTCATCCAGTCGGCCAGGGCCTTGCGCGGATCGTCCTTGGCGGCGACCTTCACGGGCTTGCCGTCCAGCGAGCCGCGGCTCGACCGGCTTCTTGGTCCGCAGATGGACGACTTTCCCTTCGGGATTGATCGTCATCCTCGTCGCGGCCCATCATCGCGCCGGGGCCGCCGCCGCCGCGCTGGACCTTGGCGAAGAAGGAGGCCAGGCCGTAGTAGGCGTCCTGCGTCCAGACGTCGAACGGGTGGTCGTGGCACTGGGCGCATCGCATCCGCAGGCCCGAGGAAACGCTGCGCCGTCAGCTCGGCCTGCTCGTTGGGCAGCGGGGCATCCATCGCGTAGTTGACCGGCCCGCCGTTATCGATGTCGATCGGGTCGCCCACGGCGGTCAGCAGCGTCCGGACGACTTCGTCCCAGGGCCGATTCTTGGCCAGGCAGCTGGTCGATCCAGGCCTGGTAGCGCGTAGGCCCCGTTCCCCTGCCGCGCCGTGCTGATCTGGAGCAGGTCGCCCAGCTTGATCCGCCAGAACAGGACGAACTCGCTGCTTCTTGAGCAGCCGGTCGATGAGCTTGATCCGCTTGTCCGGGTCCTTGTCGGCGAGGAAGCGCGCGGACCTCGTCGGGCGACGGCTGCTCGCCGGTCAGGTCGAGCGAGACGCGGCGGAGGAACGCGGCGTCGCCGGCCGGCGGGCTCGGGGGCACCTTGAGCGACTCGAGCCGCTTGAACAGCTCGTCGTCGATGAAGTTGCGCCGCTTGAGCTTGGAGAAATCGAAGGCCAGGCCGGGATTGATGACCGTCGAGAGCCGCGTGCTCAGGACGTGCGACTCGTAGCGGACGATCAGGTCGGTCTCGGCGCGGCGGAGCAGGCGTGACGCGGCCCTGCGGGGTCACCGAGGCGGCCGAGTCGTCATTCAGCTTGAACGAGCGCCAGCCGGGTCACGTCGCGGAGTGGCCGTCGGCGTATTGGGCGACGACGCGGAGCTGCCGCGGCCCGGCTCGCCGAGCCGGACGGCGCCCTCGGGCTCGACGCGGACGCTCGCCACGGCGCCATGCGATCTTGCCGCGATGCTCGGGGGCCCCGTCGCGGACCCAGGCCAGCAGGGTCTGATATTCGGGGGAGCCGATCGCCAGCCGGCGCCCGCCGACGTGCGGGACGCGCCCGGTCGCCTTGACGAGGAAGAGGCTCTCGCTCGGGCGCCAGCCGCGACAGCCGGCGCTGGCCGGCGTCGCGCGCCACGGCCTGGTAATCGCCGGCCGGGTCGTAGCCGAAGAGCGAGAGATGGAAGCCGTTCTGCCCCTCCAGCCGGCCGTGGCAGGCGCCCGTGTTGCAGCCCAGCCGGGTCAGGATCGGCACGATGTCCTCGCCGAAATCCCAGGGCCGGGCCGACCGCGGCTCGATCGTGACCTTCGCCTCGGCCGGCGGCGCGTCGCTGGCCCCCGGCAGCGCGGCCTTGACCGTCACGACCCCCGGCCCGATCGGCCGGAGATAGCCCCCCGGCTCGATCGCGGCCAGGCCCGCCGGCTCGGCCGTCCACGGCCACCTCGGCCGTCCGATCGCGGGCCGGCTCCGCCTCGTCGGCCGCCAGGAGTTGCAAACCGGGATCGTCTGCCGTTATCGTGAACGCCTCGGGCGAGATCCGCACGGCCGGCTTCGCGGGCAGGCTGCGGCGGTGCGGCGGCCTGCTGCGGGACCGCTCGAGGCTGACCGGATCGGGCTCGCGTCGGCGGCGGACCGGGGCCGTCGGCGGCACGCCGGATCGACGCGGCCGTGACAGCCCGCGGCCAGCACCAAGCCCGCGGCGAGGGCCGCCCGCAAGATCAAGCGACGACGGGGCATCTTCGGATCTCCTCCCGCCGAGACGACAGACATGCTGCGGAAACGACAAACGTCAGTGACTCAGCCATCCTAATCGGATAGGATTGGAAACTCAATAGGTCTGGCGAACAATCGATCGGTGAATCGTGCGATTGGGGAGTCGGATTCATGGGCAAGGGTGATCGGCGGTCCAAGCGAGGCAAGATCTTCCGGGGGACGTTCGGCAAGCGTCGTCCCAAGCCGGAGAAGATCCGCGAAGAAGATCAAGGAAGCGGCTGCGGCCGCCGCGGACCCAGCGTCGGGATCCCGAGCGGCGGGTCGGCCTCGGATCGCATGCCGGGTGCGCGGAGTCCGCCGGGTCCGCCCGGATCCGGTGGCCCCGGCGCGGGGCTTCGATTAGAATCGGCATCCGCATGGCGGGCGGGCTCGACCTTCCCGCGTCGGATGCGATCCGCCGGATCGGCGGCGGAGTGGAAGGGAGTGCTCCATCATGGCGAAGCTACGGCTCTTAAGACGGGACATGGCGACCTGACCCTGGCCGAGTGGGACAAGGATCAGCCGGAGACGGTCACGGCGGCGGAAACGGCGTTCGCCGAGAATTTCACGGCGGGCCGGCTGGCGTTCCGGCTCGACGGGCCCGGGCGCACGACGCCGATCCGCCAGTTCGACCGGACGGCGCCGGAGATCCTGATCGTCCCGGCGATCCAGGGCGGCTGAGCCGGCAGTGCGATCGCATCCGGTTCCGGTCTACGGACTGTCCGCCGAGGCGGGCAATCCACGATCCGTCCGATCGAGGAGCGAGCCTTCGCGACCGGATGCCGATCCGGCTGTCCGCGGCGATCGACATGATCCGCACGGGATATCTGCGCTGGGAGATCGAGGTCCAGGACGAGCGGAGCCGCGACGACCGGCTGCGCGCGAGGTGATCTTCCTCGCGAGGCCGAGCTACCGGGTCGTGCGGGTCAAGAGCACGGGGCACATCGACGCGGCCGAGCGGTTCGTCCGGGGCGAGGCGGCGTACGACTCGGTGCTGCGGACGCTGCACCGCGACGGCGGCGAGACCGACGTGCGGATCCCCGACGTCGGGCCGTGCCCGTTCCGCTACTCCGAGAGCGACCGGACGCAGATGCCGCGCTACTGGATGGAGAAGCTCCAGCGCGAGGCCGGCGCCTTCGCCCACGAGGTGGTGCGCACGGCGTCGTCGTTCCCGCAGCTGGTCATCTCGAGCCCGGCCCTGCGGGCCGGCTACGCCCGGCTGGTGGCCGCGGAGATCTTCCGGGTGATCGAGGGCAAGAGCCGCCCCAGCCGACCCGCGAGGACGAGCCGATGCAGCCTGGACGTCTCGGCCTACCAGCAGGGCGTGCCCGAGCTGGTCGCCGCCGAGCTGGTGCGCGACGTGGTCGAGCCCAAGGAATTCCACGAGTTCTGCCAGTTCGACTGCCTGACGGTCCAGAACGGCGACAAGTATTACCGCATCCCCCGCCGCCCGCACGGCCTGATCGAGGTCTGGGACGCCAAGACGCACCGGGCCGTGGCCCGGCTCTGCGTCGTCTTCCAGGACCCGGGCATGCCCCCCTCCGACGAGGTGGTCATGAAATACCTGCTGGCCAAGCACCAGCCCGACCTGCTCTGGCAGGTCGGCGTCCGCTTCAGCCCGCCCACCGGCAAGTTCGAGGTCACCCCGCCGAGGCGGTGGAGCGTCTATTGAAGGACCGAGCGAGCATAGAGCTCTCGTCTACTCCATATTTGTTTTTGGGCGCTGCACTATCGTGGCTGTTCCTCTGTAAATTCGGGCGGGCAAGAGCACCCACGCAGGCGAGCAGCGATTCTCATGGGGTTGGGTGCCGCCGGCGGGCATGACGGTTCGTTTGCGGCTAACTCAAGACCTGGCGTCGAGCCTCAAGTCGAGCCAGAGCCTCATCGGCGCCCGAGATCGCGCCGTGCCTTTGATCGCCTGCCGAAGACGCGCTGATCAATTCTACTTGCTCAAGCGTGGCGAATTGCAGGTGCCATCGTAGGCAACGATGGCGCCTTGTCGAGGTCTCCGTGGGCGAGCAACGAGATCGCAAGATTGCCTTGGGCGAGTGGATCGTTCGGGCGAACCGGCAATGGCCGATCGACTATCAGTGATCGCCTTATCATCCCGACCCACGAACAGATACACCCAAACGCTACCGAGCAGGGCTAGGAACTTCTGGTCGGCGGGAGCGTCGGGCATCTGGATGATGCATCGCAGTCCTCGATCGCCCTTTCGGGATCGCCCCGTTCAACGTGAATGTAGGCGCGGTTGTACAGTGCCATGGCCTTCTGAGCTGGCGAAGTGCCGTCTTGCTGAAGGAGCCACGCATAATGTCGCATGGCTGCCTGGAATCGCAACTCGCACAGTTCGGGATCCGTAGAATACAGAGTCCAATGAGTCAACAAGCTCGCCCAATCGTTGGCTACGTCGAATCGAAAAGGCGACTGCCCACCCGAAAGTATGCGGCAGACGCGGTCCCACATGATGAAGTCGCCGTCGCTCGTCACTTCAGTTATGTTGATCCTCGAAAGGAGTAACTTCAGATAAGGCCGGAAAACGACCCATCCAGCGGGGCGGACCGCAACATTTGACTTATCTCTTGTGTTGGAACTCCGGACCTGCTCGTGCTGACTTGAAATACCTCCGGGGAATTCGGCAGTGTATCCATCGTCCGCCATATCAAGAAGTTTGCCCAAGAGCCTTTCATACTCCACCGCGAGGTACTCATTCCGACAGTCCCTGGTGAAGATCGACTCCTTCAGGGCCAACCGCGGGATGATATGGTAGCTTAACGTCAACTTTCCTTTGTAATTCGTCCTCCAGACATTTCATGTTTCCTCCTTTCTCTCGATCTCTCCCGGAGGGACGAGGCTAGCGACAAGCAAGTAGGGCTTCGGTTGGATTGCGGAATCGGGTCCTTCGCCGCGTTTCGTATTGACAGTGAATCAGTTGGAGGTCGGAGTACGCCGACTTCCGCCAGGAAGTTGCGGGTACCGCGCACGTTCTGATCGTTGATGCGGTCACCACCACTAAA
>CAVOPN010000005.1:0-299312 GCA_963698105.1 Bryobacterales bacterium | reverse complement strand
TTCTTTTGGTAGCCTGCTCGACTCTGGTTGCGTATCCACAGTTCGCGTCCATCGCGCGCATCGACGGCCCAGCCGTTGTCGGGCATGGTGAAGTAAAGGGTGCCATCGACCTCCAGCACGGAAGCCTTGATGCTGCCGTTCGATGCCAGATCGCCGGTGCCTTCGCCGCCAATGATCACGTTCGCGGTGGCGCCGCCACGGCCGCCTCGTCCGCCGCCGGTTCCGGCAGTCACCCGGGTCGACCATGCGAGCGTGAGATGCTTTACGTTCGATTGATCGAGCTGGGTCAGCGCGCTATAACGCTTACCGCTGTAGTCGCCGTTGTAGGTGGGCCAAGAGTCTTTGAGAGGCTTGAGCAGCTCAGCCGGAGAGACGCCATTTCCCTGGCCTCTCACGAAAAGGGGCGCCAGGGCGGCGATGAGAATGATTTTGGTCGTCATTTTAAGGTCACCAGGTAGGCGGTAATATCGTGCATTTCCTGATCTGTTAACACCGGCAGAAGATCGCGATGGGCCTTCATCGGATCGTGGATCTCGACCTGCGGAACGTCGCCTTCTCGGCGAAACGTGTGAACGGTTCCATCGGCTAAGGCAACGGAAACCAGGAAATCGTCGATATGAACCAGGCGGCCGTCGACTTTTTCTCCCGAAGGTTGAATGATCGTCGCGGTGACAGGATGAGCGCCCGAAGGACCACCGCCGCGGCGCCCGCCGCCTCCGGCTACCCATCTGTTCTGGAGCGCCTTGGGATCCGAAATCCTGGCCGCGATGCCTTTGAGGTCGCCCGAAGGGGAGTGGCACCCGGCGCACTTCGCGTCGAAGTCGGCTTGACCGGCGCGCGCGTCGCCGACGAGTATGCTGGGAGGCTCCTGACCGACCCCGGGCGGCATACCTTGGCGCCCAATGGTGGCAATGACGCTACGAATATAGGCTGCGACCGCCAAGCCGTCCTCCCGGCTCATTTCGATGGCGGGCATGCCCTGGCTCTGCCTGCTGCCCTGAATAATAGGGAGAATCAATTCCCCCTCCTGATCGCTGAGCGCAACTTGCGAACGCAGCAGATTGGGTCCGCCGAGATCGCCTCCGCGGAGGTCCGCCCCGTGGCACCCCGTGCAATCGATGCCGTAGAGGGACTTCCCATGAGCGATCTGCACCGGATCGCCGGGCGGCCGCTCCTGCCCGGGAACGAATCCCCCGGGACGCCGGACGGCCTGTCCCGCCAGATTAACGGTCCCGAGTAACACTGATACCACAGCGGCTGCCGAGCCGCGGTTGACCCACATCGTTCACCTCACATCAACAGTTATACAGCGATGAGGGAGGGCTCCGTTTTGTCAGCCGCAGGCGGGGAACACGTCATGGATCCGGATGCCGGCGTGGAACACCGCATCGGCCGGTACGCAGTAACGAACTTCCGCCAGCACGAAAAGGTCGCGCACGTGGACCTGGATAATTGTACCGGTCAACATTGCGGCGGGTACTTGAAGCTTCATTCCTTCTTTCGATGCATCCAGGATTCTAACCGCCAGCCGCGGGGAACGTTCCGGCCCGATCACTGTCATCACGGCGGGATCGTCGGTCGGGACGCGCGTGCTTCTTCGTTGTTCGGGGCCGGAATAGACCGGCTCTTCGCTCCATTTACCGATAGTGACGCGGGATTCTTCGAACTGGACGCCGCAATCCACGCAGGTTCTCAAGTGGGATTCAACGGCCTCAGAACCATTTTCCGATAACTCCCCAAGCGCGTAACGTTCGAGTTGCTCAACAGGCGTGTGCACACATTACTATCGAATAATAGCGCCATTTTCTTTAGTTTTTTGCGAATTTCTGTGTCAAACACGGTTTTAACGCTCAATTCAGGAAAAAGGACTAACCAAGGTACTAAGAAATTCATCCCTTGGCGCGCGCGGCAGCCGCGGGAGGAGCGGCGGCGGGAAGTGGCGCAACCGGAGCCACAGCCGCGTCTTTGGTCAATCCCAGATGCTTGCGAAGCTCGGTATCGATCTTTTTCTTCACGTCCGGATTGTCCTTCAGAAATTGCCGGGCATTTTCGCGGCCCTGGCCGATGCGCTCGCCTTTATATCCGTACCAGGAGCCGCTTTTTTCGATAATATTCTGCGCCGTTCCCAGGTCCAGCAGGTCGCCTTCCTTGGAAATTCCCTCGCCATAAATAATGTCGAATTCGGCTTCCCGGAAGGGCGGAGCCATTTTATTTTTCACGACTTTTATTTTCGTCCGGTTTCCAGTGACCACTTCGCCGTCTTTGATGGCGGCGATGCGGCGGATATCGGCGCGGACGCTCGAATAAAATTTCAACGCGCGTCCGCCGGTGGTGGTCTCCGGGCTGCCGAACATGACGCCGATCTTTTCGCGAATCTGATTGATGAAAATCAGGCAGGTGTTGGATTTCGATACGATGCCGGTGAGCTTGCGCATGGCCTGCGACATCAGCCGCGCATGGACGCCCATAAAGCTGTCACCCATTTCTCCGTCGAGTTCCGCTTTCGGCACCAGGGCGGCGACCGAATCGACCACCAGGACATCGATCGAACCGGAAGTGATCAACGCATTGGTGATCTCGAGCGCCTGCTCGCCGTAATCGGGCTGCGAGACCAGCAGATTGTCGACGTCGACGCCGAGTTTGCGGGCGTAGGCCGGGTCGAGCGCGTGTTCGACATCGATGAACGCGGCCATACCGCCGATTTTCTGCGCCTCCGCCACCACCTGGAGCGCCACCGTGGTTTTACCCGAAGATTCTGGGCCGAAAATCTCGGTGATGCGTCCGCGCGGGAAGCCTCCAATGCCGAGGGCGAAATCGATCGAGATCGACCCGCTCGAGATCGACGGAACGGCCTGCACGGCCTGCGTGCCGAGCCGGATAATCGAGCCTTTTCCGAACTGCTTCTCGATCTGGGTCAGGGTGGCGCCGAGGGCGCGGGAGCGTTCTTTTTCGTCGATCATTGCACTTCCTTCAATGGGCGAATATAAAGAGAAACCTCAATTATACATGCTGGCTCAAAATTAAGCCAGCCATTCGACCGTGGCGCCGACCAAAAGGGGTCCCAACAAGGACGCCGCCTCCCGTTCGACCGATTGCAAGACCAGTTCGGCGTGGCTTTGATCGGGCGAAACGGTGACGCAGGCGATCAGGCCGCGCTGCCACAGATCCTGATAGTCGATCTCAGCGACCGCGACGTTGAATTTCGCGCGCAGACGGTCTTTCAGGCTCTTGACGAAGTGCCGCTTGTCTTTGAGCGAGTGCGAATCATCGAGCCGCAGTTCGAAGGTGATGACGCCGACCGCCGGCATTTCTTAGCAGGCTGCGGCAGGGCACGGCCCTGCCCCACAATGTTTAATCAATAACCGTGGCGCGGGGCAATGCCCTGCGAAAGACTTTTTCAGCATCTTGCGCTACACGAGAGCTTCTTGAGCCACGCGCTCGGTGGCGAAGCATTCGAAAACATCGCCTTCCTGGAGATCGTTGAAGTTGGCGAGCGAAATGCCGCACTCGAAGCCCGCCTTCACTTCGCTCGCGTCGTTCTTGAAGCGCTTCAGTCCTTCGATCTTGCCGGTGTGGACCAGCACGTTGTCGCGCAGAACGCGAACCTCGCTGTTGCGGGTGATCACGCCGTCCTGCACCACGCAGCCGGCGACAGCACCGACCTTGGAGATGCGGAAGACATTCTGCACCACGGCGCGGCCCTTATAGACCTGCTTGAACACCGGGTCCAGCATGCCGCTCATGGCTTTCTTGATCTCGTCCGCCAGCTCATAAATGATCGAGTGCAGGCGGATGTCGACCTTTTCCTGCTCGGCGACGGCTTGCGCGGTGCGGTCGGGCCGTACGTTGAAGCCGACGATGATCGCATTTGAAGCAGAGGCGAGCAGCACGTCGGTTTCGGTAATCGCGCCGACACCCGCGCGCATCACGCGGACGCGTACCTTGTCGGTCGACAGACGGGTGAGTGTGTCGGCCAGGACTTCAGCCGTGCCTCCGACGTCGGTTTTAAGGATGATGTTGAGATCCTTGACCTCGCCTTCCTTAAGCTGATCGTGGAACTGATCGAGCGTGAGGCGCTTGTTCTTGGCCATCGCCACTTCGCGTGCTTTGGATTCGCGATAGATGACGATTTGCTTGGCCTTCGCGGTATCGGTGACCACCTGCATGGTATCTCCGACGTCGGGCAGCGATTCGAGTCCCTGGACTTCGGCGGGCATCGACGGGCCCACTTCGCGGGTATTTTCGCCATGATCGTCGACCATGGCGCGCACGCGCCCGAATACCGAGCCGCAGATCATGTAGTCGCCGACTTTGAGAGTGCCGTTTCGCACCAGCACGGTGGCCACGGGTCCACGGCCGCGATCGAGTTTCGCTTCAAGCACGGTGCCCATCGCGGGACGCGCGGGATTCGCTTTCAGATCCAGCATGTCCGCGACTAACAGAATCATTTCGAGCAGCAGGTCGAGATTGGTTTTGGCTTTGGCCGAGACCTCGACCATGACGGTATCGCCGCCCCAATCTTCTGCGAGCAACCCGCGGTCGGAGAGCTGCTGCTTGACGCGCTCCGGAGTGGCTCCCGGTTTGTCGATTTTATTGATGGCGACGATGATCGGAACCTTCGCCGCTTTGGCGTGATCGATCGCTTCGAGCGTCTGCGGCATGACGCCGTCGTCGGCGGCGACCACCAGAATCACGATGTCGGTAACTTTGGCCCCGCGGGCGCGCATGCGGGTGAACGCTTCATGGCCGGGCGTATCGATGAATACGATCTTGCGCCCGTTTTTCTCGACGTGATAGGCGCCGATGTGCTGGGTGATGCCGCCCGCTTCATGATCGGCGACATGCGCCTCCCGGATCGCATCGAGCAGGCTGGTTTTGCCGTGATCGACGTGGCCCATGATGGTGACGACGGGAGGACGGCGCTCGCGGTCGAGATCCACTTCCGTGATCTCAATCTCCTGCGTGGTTTCCTGCTCGTAGCTGACTTTATTGGTGGACGCGCCGAAATCGCGCGCCAACTCTTCGGCGACTTTGACGTCCAGCGTCTGATTGATGGTCGCGGAGATTTTCTTGTCGAACAACCTCTTGACCACCAGGTTGCCTTTAACCCCGAGCTTCTCAGAAAGCTCCTTGACGGTGATTCCTTCGGCGATGGTCACTTCGCGATCGATCGGCGGCGGCTCAAAGGACTGCTCACGGCGGGAGATCGGCCCGCGCATCCGTCCTTCGTCCTGATCGCGCCGGCGGTCGGCGGGAGTGCGTGTACCCGGCTTCGTTGCATGCCTGCGTCCGGGATCTGTCGGCAGAGTCGCCGGTTCGGCGCGCAAAGGCGACGTGGGATGCATCGGGCGTCCGCGCTGCGCGGGACCGCCTGGACCTGCGGGCCCACGATTAAATCCACCAGGACCAGCGGGTCCGCGATTGTATCCGCCGCCTTGGTTGTATCCGCCCTGGGCCGGAGGTCCACCGGGACCACGCATCAACGGCTGGCCGGGACGAACCGGACCGGTATAAATCGGACGTCCGGGAACCGGACTCGCCGGACGCGTCGGCATCCCTGGACGAGGAGCGGGTGGCGCGCCCGGAGTCGGCGGACGCGTACTCAATCTCGCCACCATATCAGGACGCGGAGGCACTACGGGCCGGGCTTGCGGCTGACCCGCCAGGTTCGGCTTGGCCGGCGGACGTAAAGGCTGCGAAGGCGATGCCTGGGTGGGCGCCCCGGGCCGCATGGTCTGCGGACGCGGCTGTGAAGGAACGCTCGGAAGGCTGGGAGCCGGAGGCCGTGGCGCGCCGGGCGCTGCGCCTGCCCCTGGGACCGAAGAAACAGTTCTGGGAGCATCGCCCATCCCGGCCGGCATGGGCTGCCTTGGTCCCGATAAAATCTGCCCCGGCCTCGGAGCAGGCA
Organism: Bryobacterales bacterium; assembly: GCA_963698105.1. Taxonomy (GTDB): domain Bacteria; phylum Acidobacteriota; class Terriglobia; order Bryobacterales; family Bryobacteraceae; genus Palsa-187. The sequence goes on along the minus strand of CAVOPN010000005.1, from coordinate 293,404 downwards.
GTGGTCTGGCCGGAATCGCGGATCCCCTGGTTCCAGGCATCGTACCGGGCGCGGGGCTTCCCGGCGCGGGCATTGACGGAGCTGCGGGTGGCGCCGGCGAATGCGCGGCCGGAACTGCCGGTGGCGGCGGCGCGGGCATCTGGGGCGCAACGCGCGGCGGCGCGGCGTGCGGCAGCGGAATCGACGGAGGCGAGAACGACTGGCCAGTCGATAAAGGAGGACGCAAGGGCGGCGCGAGGCGTACCGGATGCGCCGCGACCTCCTCGACCGGCTTCGGCAGCTGCGCTTCCTTTACGGTTGCGGCGCCGGCTTCCGCGGCAGGCGATTCCGGTCTTAGAGCGGCCGGCTTTACCGGGGTTTGCTCGCGCACAGGTTCCGGGTGGGCCGCGCTTTCGGTGCTTCCTTCGCGACGCGACACCGCGGGCGCCGAGCCGCCGCTGTCTCCCGTCACCTTCTGGCGTACCTGCAAGGCCACGTCGTCGTCGAGCGAGCTGGAGTGCGTTTTCTTGTCGGCAATACCCAGCTCCGCCAACGTCTCGAGAATCACGTTGGGTTTGACTTCGAGCTCTCGGGCCAGCTCATTGATGCGAATTTTACTCATACGATAACGTTCCGTGCGTCTCAGACGTTATGCCTGAGCGTACGGATTTTCACGAAATTTCGGCTTCTCCTTTTCCGGACCCCAGTGCGGCCGCCGGGACTTCCGTGTTCTCTATCCTATCAGATTCGTTTTCAATCGCTTTTTCGTTGGTTGTTTCGACAGGCGCTTCGGATTCCGCCGCTTCCCCGGCTGCCTCTACCGCGGTCTGCTCTTCAAACTGGCCGTAATACCCCACCACCGCGGTCTGGATATTTTCCACCATTTCCTGCTCAATTCCTGGAATTTCCTCCAGTTGTTCCGGAGTCATCGCGCCCAGCTTCTCGACCGTCGCGACGCCCGCCGCCACCAGCTTGTCGGCGACTTCCTGCACCAGGCCGTGATCCATCAGCACCGCGACCGGCGCACCCGGAACCACCAGCGCCGCCATCTGCGATTCCACTTCCTGCCTCTTCTCTTCCTCGCTCTTAATATCGATGCGCCAGCCCAGAAGTTTCGCCGCGAGCCGAACGTTCTGGCCTTTTTTGCCGATCGCCAGCGACAATTGCGTGTCGTCGACAATTACTTCCATGTGCTTTTCCACCGAATCGATGATCGATACGCGCGAAATTTTCGCCGGACTCAACGCGTGCGTCGCGAAGCTCACGGCATCGTCGTTGAACTCGATAATGTCGATCTTCTCGCCGCGCAACTCGCGGATGATCGATTGGACGCGCATGCCCTTCATGCCGACGCAGGCGCCCACGCTATCCACGTCGCGGTCCCGGCTCGAAACCGCAATCTTGGTCCGCTCACCGGCCTCCCGCGCGCAGCCTTTGATGATCACCGTGTTGTCGTAAATCTCCGGCACTTCCTGCTCGAACAGGCGCATGACCAGTTCGGGCGCGGCGCGCGACACGATCACGCCCGCGTTCTTGCCGGCCTTCTCGACGCTCTTAATGACGCAGCGAATGCGGTCGCCCACGCTGAAGCTTTCGAGCTTCGATTGCTCTTTCTTCGGAATGCGCGCCTCGGTCTTGCCCAGGTCTGCCACCAGATCCTGCCCTTCGATGCGTTTTACGACGCAGGTGACCAGTTCACCCACGCGGCCCGAATATTCGGAAAAAATATTCTCCCGCTCCGCTTCCCGGACCTTCTGCAAAATCACCTGTTTCGCGGTTTGCGCCGAAATGCGGCCCAAAGCCTCAGTAGGCTTGGCGAAGCGGATTTCGGTATCGATCTGCGCAGCCGGATCGATGCGGCGCGCGGCGTCAAGAGAAATTTCCTTGTCCGTGTCCAACACTTCGGAGCACTACTTTGCGGACGCCATAAATCTGTATGGCTCCAGTTTTTTCGTCGAACTCGGCCACCAGGTCCTCAGTGGTGTGGAAGTGCTTGCGGGCCGCCACCAGCATCGCGTCTTTCACCGCGTCCAGGATGACTTTAGGCTCGATGCCCTTCTCTTTGCTGAGGATTTCGATGGACTGATAAATCGTTCCCATGCTCATAAAATCTGTCTCGTTTTTCCGGGTATTCAAACTACCACTCGAACTTGAGATTCGCCTTTTCCACCTGGTCGAGCGCAAACTGCACGCTGCGTCCGGGCGATGGCTCGAGTGTCAAAACGCCGTCGGCGAAGCTGGTGAGAGTACCCGTCCAGGAGCGCTGATTTTCGACCGGCGCGCGCAGGGCGACCTTCACTTTCTGTCCCACAAAGCGCTCAAAGTCCCGCGGCTTGGTGAGCTTGCGCTCGACTCCCGGGGAGCTGACTTCGAGGGTATAGTGGGCGCCGGGAATAACATCTTCAATATCGAGGATAGTGCCGACATTCTGCGAGATCATTTCGCAATCGGCGTGAGTGACGCCTTCCGGTTTGTCGATAAAGATGCGCAGCACCCTGGCTCCACCGCCGCCAAGCAGTTGAACCTCGACAATTTCAAGGCCTTCGCTTGAACCGACTCTTTCCGCTATTTCCAGCACTTTTGCCGTAACTTCCTCGCGACTCATGTCTCGTAAATCCCAATAAAAAAGTGGGCTTTCGCCCACTCCATTCGCTCGACAGCTAACTCTAGTATACATGACGGCCCAAAAGTTGGGCACGTTTCAAGATTTCCAGCTCCTTTGTGGCGCACGCACTCTTTGTCGCCGCGAGAATATTTATCTTGGAACCGCACTCTGATTCATGCATGGCCATCGCCGACTTCCTCATATTTATCCGGAGGGCCGGTGGCTCTTCCTCACCTGGCACCTCCACGGTGCTCTTCGGCCCGCGCACTTCCCGCCTCCCCAAAAGGAGCCTGCCGGGAGAGCTTTCCTCTTATGGATCGTGAGTTAGACAAAGCCCGCGCCGGTCCCCTGTTTTTGCGCCAGGATTCGGTCGCGACGGTGGTCGTTGAATCATACATCGCGGCGTCGAACTCGGCCACTATGATCTCGAAGTTCATTCGTCATTATGCCGAACCACGTTCATGCACTGCTATTTCCCAAGGTCGATGCCAGCAGGCTGAAGAAGTCTCTGAAGGGCTTTACGGCCCATCGAGCGAATCAGCTACTCGGCCGAACCGGCAATCCATTTTGGCAGAAGGAATCCTATGACCATTGGGTGCGCATATGAGCAGGAATGTCTGCGGATTGCTGCCTATATTCACAACAATCCGGTAAAAGCAGGTCTGGCGTCGAGAGCTGAGGAGTATCAGTGGTCAAGCTCGTTCGAGTGCCCGGGCGTCGACACTCGTGTCGACGCACGCTTACATCTTCAGTATCCGGATACTCCCATTGGAAGTCCCCAACTCCAGCATCGGCCCCCCATTGCCGATCTTCCCTTCCAGGCGATGCTTGGAGATTTCCCCTCCGTGGACGCTCACATCGAAGTCGCAGGTGATCGACGAATTGGACGTGTGCGCGTCGAGCGTGGCACCCGCCGAGGCAGGCAGGCGCACGGTAATCGATGAATTCGAAGTCGTCGCCTTCACCTCGCGTGCCGCGTCCATGCTCAACTCGATATGACCGTTTGAACTCTCCAGTCGAACGGGATTCGCATCCGCCTCCATCAACCGCACGTTGATACTGCCGTTCGACGTGGTCGCGCCGAACCGGCCTTTGCGGACCTCGGCGCGAATGGTGCCGTTCGAAGTGTGCAGCGTGGTATCCCCCTGCACATCCGTCACCTCCACCGTGCCATTCGAAGTCTGCACTTCTAACGGACCCACTAATGAGGTCACATGCACCGACCCGTTTGAGGTCCGCAGATGCGCCGGCCCTTCTATGGATTCGATGGTGATTTTGCCATTGGAGCTCACGATCGACGAGAGTTCGACTTTCCGCGGCACATGAATCGTGAACCGCGCGCCCGAATTACCTCGATGATCCAGAGGAGGCAGCGTCCGGATGCTGACCGAGTTCGCCGACGGCGCGATATCCAGCTTCATCTCCTTTAACCGATACTCGGCATTCGCGTACTTCGTCCCGTCGATATCGATCGTATTCTTATCCCACCCCGAAATTTCGACCGAGCCGTTGAACGTCTCGAGACGCAGGCTGCTCCCCGCGCTCAACGGGTAGCTGAAGTGAAAATCCTCGTGGTACCGGCCCGATCCGCCGATATTGCCGAGGTCGATATCGTCGCAACCGGCCAGAAAAACCGCTACCAGGGGCAGAATCAGCGCGCGCATAAAGGGCTCCTCAGCGATAGACTACGCATATCCCTGGCGAGCGGTTCCATCTGAGATAATCGAGATCGCTATGAAAATCTTGCTCGCTTTCGCGCTGACCGCGTGCCTTGCCCTGGCCCAGTCCCCGACCACCGTACTGCACATTATTAATGTCAAATGGAAGACCGAAGCCACGCCCGAGCAGATCAAGGCGGCGGTCGACGCCGTCCATCAGCTACCCGCGAAATTCCCGGGAATCAAGCGGGTATGGACCAAAAACGTCAAATATCAGGGCCAGGAAGGCTACAGCCAGGCGATCGTGATGGAGTTCGAATCCGAAGCGGCTCTGAAGAAATACGTCGACAGCCCCGCGCAGAAGTGGTGGTACGAGCTGTACATGCCCATCCGCGAGGAGAGCCATACTCACGACATCACGAATTAGGCCGCAGTGTACACTGAGACTTGACCGCGCTCGCTCAATCCGTCGCCGATCTCTTCACCGTGCCCGGCGTGCGCGCCGCGCTCGATTGGTTCCGCCGGGAGCGCCTGTGGATCCAAGAGCAGCACGTCAAGCTTTGCCGCATCCCGGCCCCTACTTTTTTTGAACAAAAGCGGGCAGAGTGGATGGCCGCACAATTTCGCGAGCTCCAATGGGACGCGAAAATCGACCGTGCCGGCAACGTGGTCGCCAGTCTCGAACGGCGTCGCGATTCTCCGCTCATCGCCGTCACCGCCCATCTCGATACGGTCCTTGCACCGCGCACTCCGGAGGACATCCGGCTTTCCCCCGACGGAAAATTGTTCGGTCCCGGCGTCTCCGATAACGCCGCCGGCCTTTCCGCCCTGCTCGCCATCGCCGCCGCCTGGCAGGCCGCCAAGCCTCTTGACGATGCTCCTCTCGCGCCCGTCCTGATCGCGAACGTGGGCGAGGAAGGCGAAGGAAATCTCTCCGGCATGAGGTACCTGTGCCGCCCCGGATCCGCCTCGCGCATCAAATCGTTCCTGGTCCTCGACGGCCCGGGTACGGACCGCGTCACCACCCGCGCACTCGCGAGCCGCCGCTTCGACGTCTCCATCACCGGACCCGGCGGACACTCCTGGTCCGATTACGGCATCGGAAATCCGGTCCACGCGCTCGCTCGCGCAGTCACCCTGTTCACCGATCGCGTGCCCTCCTCCGGTCCGCGCTCGTCATTCAATTTTGGATTGATTGAAGGCGGATCGAGCATCAACTCCATACCCAGCGAAGCGCGGGCCAAGGTCGACCTGAGATCGGAAAGCGCCGGACGTATCGATGAGATGGCCGCCCTGCTGGTGACCGCGGTCGACGAAGCGGCGGGCGTCGAAAACGGCAAAGCCACGGGACGCGTCGCGGCGAAAATCAAGGAGATCGGCTCCCGCCCCGGCGGGGGACTCGCCGCCGATGCGCCCATCCTCGAATATATTCGCGCCGTCGACGCGCACCTGGGCATCCGCAGCCATCTCGACTGCTCCTCGACCGACGCGAATATTCCCTTGTCGCTCGGCATCCCCGCGATTTCGATCGGCACCGGAGGCCAGGGCGGCGGCGCGCATACCGCCGCGGAGTGGTATCAACCGGAAGGCCGTGAACTGGGCCTCAGAAGGATTCTGCTGGCCCTCTGCCTGCTGCTGAGCAACGAATAAAAAAAATCGTTGCCCCTTTGGTCTGGATTCGTGGTACGCTTTTTAGCCACATGCGTACCCCTTTATTTTCGACCTTTCTGGCGATAGCCTGCACAGCCGTCCCCGCCGGGGCGGTTGTGATCTATTCCGATACAACCACCTTTTCCGGCAGCGCTTATGCGAACGGCGGCGCCACGGTGGTCAGCGGAAACGACATCACGAACACCGTGGCGGATGACATTTCGCCGGTCGCGAGCGGCGTCGGACAGAGCGTAGACGCCTTCACTTTCTCCATCGCGAACCCCAACTCGCTTACGCTCTCTGTCCAGCCGACCATTAGCATCTGGAACAGTGATGGTACCAGCGGCGGTCCTGGAACGCTGCTTTACTCAGCGGCTTTCAACCCCATCAGCGTAGGCGCCAGCTCAGTTAACCTTTTTACGTTCAACCCCGGAACGCCGCTTTTCGTCGCAACGAGCTCATTTTGGGCGGGGATTACTTTTAGCAACGATCTTGGCACTCTCGCGATTACCGCCGCTCAATTGAACCAATTTGGACAGGGCATCTTCGCGCCTCCGACCGTCGGTTCCAGCCAGGACGCATTTTTCGGCGGGAACACGCCTGGCCAGCAAGGTGCCAACAACCCGTCCGGAAGCCTGGTTTTCTTTGGCGGAAATCCAACCGCGGATTTCGGCTGGTCCTTCGATACAATCGCGCCGGAGCCCTCGTCCCTTTTGCTGGCCGGCGCCGCATTGGCGCTGGTAGCCTTGCGCCTCCGGTTCCGCGGCAGCAGATAGCGCGAGGTCACGGCGCCGCGATTTTGTCCGCGAATCCTTCGGGAGCGAGCGCGCGAAAATCTTTCACGTTGACGGTGTAGACGCGGTCGCATTCCGCCTTCTGCGCACATCGCAGATGAATAGAGTCGTGAACCTTGCCTCCAGCCCAACCGCTGGCCGCGCAACGCAGGACCACCTCTCGATACTCCTTCGAGGTGAGAGCCACCATTTCCATGTGCGGCAGCATCATCTCCTCGATGATCCGCCGCGCCTCGTTCGGATAGAGCGGGGGCTTAAACGGTGTTCGTGTCAGCACTGAATAAACCTCTGTGAGGCTGTGAGCGCTAATCACTCCCCGATGTGCTCGCCTGACCAGCTCTTCGAGCACCGCCAGAGCAAGCGGCGTTATAGGGGTGCCTGGCTACAGCCGCCGGCACCAGCACCGAGGTGTCAAAATACCAGGTCAAAGACCCCAGGCCTTGCGCATACGCTCCTCGCGATCCTCCTCAATGGCTTTGACAATGTCATAGCCCGGAGGCACTTCTCCCGTATGAACCCAAAAACTTCCCTTCTTGATCAGCGAAGGTTGCCGCTCCACCGGTCTCAGCACAATCCCTTGCGCGTTCTCCTCAATTTCCAGATCGCTTCCCGCCCGCAATCCGAGCCGGTCCCGCACCGGTTTCGGCAGAACCACCCGCCCCGCCTTATCGATTTTAACCGTCATGACATTTTATGATGGCAGATGGCATCGCCAACGGCAATCCGGTTCCTAACCCCAGGCCTTGCCCAAATCATCGAGACCCTTCCCCAGATCCTCCGGCGGCAACGCCGCGGGATTTCGGAAGGCTCCTTCATGTCCACGATCAGGATGCCCGCGCGATGCCCTTCGTGCTCGGAAAAGTACGCAGCCTCGGGCTTGGTTGCCTCCAGGATCTTTCGCATCTTCTGTCCCACCGTTGCCTGGCGGACCGCGGTATTGAACGGCTCCATCGGTATCTTGATTTCCATCAGCATTCGCATGGCCGGCCACAATATCACAAATCGTTTCCGGGTGACATTTTTTGGAGGCTCTCGTCTAAATCTTCAAAGCGGTGCCAGGCCTTCCTGAAACCCCCCGCCCTTGGCGGACATCTATTAGGATGGAAGTAGGGCGGCGGTGTGCCCGCAAACTTCGATAACTTTGAGGTCAAGAAAAATCCAATGAAGCTGCTAGATAGAATGAGACAGCAGAAGCTTTTGTCGACAACTCTGATGCTGTTCACGCTTTCCATCGGAATCGTGATCGGAACGCTGGTCAATACCGGCGTAAACGCGGCGAAGGCGCAGAACGTCGCTCCCGATGCCACGCCCCTGGTGGTTCCCAAGGCGGTGGAAACTCCTAACGAGTTCGCCAAGCTGGCCATGAAACTCAAGCCTAGCGTGGTCAGCATTACCGCCGATTACACTCCCAAGATGCAGGTAACCCAGGGCCGCCGCCGCGGAGCGCGCCCTAACCAGGACGATCAGGATGGTAACGGCGACGATCCCTCCACCGATCTGTTCCGCCGCTTCTTCGGCAATCAGGCACCCGGGATGGTCATGCCCCAGGACAACTCCAAGCGCGAGCAGTCCGGCACCGGCTTCATCGTCGATAAGAACGGATACATCGTCACCAATAAACACGTGGTCTCGAACGAAGAAGGCAATCCCGTCGACCACATTAAAGTGAAGCTGCACGGCGACGACACCGAGTATCGCGCCAAGCTGATCGGCTTCGATCGCGAAACCGACGTGGCTGTGCTCAAAATCGATGCGCACCATTCGCTCGAACCCGTCACGCTCGCCAATTCCGACGGCGTGCAGGTCGGCGACTGGGCCATCGCCATCGGCTCTCCGTTCGGGCTTCAGGAAACCGTGACCGCCGGCATCGTCAGCGCCATGAACCGCGCCAACATCGGCGACGGACAGTTCCAGCGCTTCATTCAAACCGACGCCGCCATCAACCCCGGCAACAGCGGCGGACCCCTGCTCAATATCCGCGGCGAAGTGATCGGCATCAACACCATGATCGCTACCCGCAGCGGCGGTTATGAAGGAATCGGCTTCGCGCTTCCGGTAAATATGGTGGTGCGCGTTTATAACGACATCATCCGCGACGGCCACGTCACGCGCGGCTCCATCGGCATCACCTGGCAGAACACCAAGCCCGAGGCGCTCAAAGCCATGGGCTTCGATCACGGCGTGATCATAGAGGACGTCCATAAGGACGGTCCCGCCGATAAAGCGGGCATCAAGCCTGAGGACGTCGTGCTCGCCATCAACGACAAACCGCTCAAAGACGGCGATGACCTGATGAGCCGCGTTGCCGACATGCCGGTGGGCACGTCCTGTGTTATGACCGTCGATCGGGACGGCAAGAAGATGAACTTCAAGCTGGTCGTTCAGGACCGTTTGAAGGTCTTCTGGGATGACCCGCGCGTAGTCGGCGAAGTCAAGAATATCCCCACATCGAACACCGATGAAGATAAGCCGGAAGCCAGCAAGCTGGTGACGTTCGGCATCGGCGTACGCGCCCTCACCGATGACGAGCGAGCCATGACCACCGACAAGCACGGCATGGTGGTCACCCGCGTGGAGCCCAACTCCTTCGCCTCCGATATCGGCATGCAGGAAAAAGACATCATCACCTCGGTTGACCGTCATCCGATCAACTCGATTGAAGATGTCAAGAAAATCCAGGCCACGCTGAAGCCCGGCGATCCGGTGGTCTTCCGCGTCGTCCGTCCCATCGGTGGCATGGTGCGCGGAACCCACGCCGGGACAACGCCGGCAACGCAGGTCCAGCTACTCACCGGAACTCTGCCGGAGTAGATCCATCCAATCTGATCCCCTGCCAGGAGAGAAATCTCCTGGCCTTTTTTTGAGCATTTTGTTAGTGACCGATCCCAGGCTCACGCCAGGGGTTACAACCCGTCACGTAAGTGCGGGGATCGGGCGGCAACGTGGTGTATCCCCGACGCTTTTGAGGCGCCCTCATGATCGTCAAATCAAGAGATTTTGCCGACGCCGCAGTGGACAGAGCGGGCTGTCCCCACTTTCCGCCCCGGCCACGAAAAATGGAGCGCGGAAAGCGGGGACTGCCTACTCTGTCCCAAGGCGCCCTCATGATCGTCAAAGCAAGATATTTTGCCGACGCCGCAGTGGACAGAGCGGGCTTCCCTGCTTTCCGCCCCGGCCACGCAGTCAAAGACACGCCACTGGTTTCCTTCTTCTTGTGTAAACTGGAGTCTTGCAGCCTTTCGCAATCGCCCTGTTTGCGGTCCTAGCCTTCGGTGCAAGAGCTAGCTCTCCGCAATCTTCGACGACAACTCGTAAAACCGCTAACCATCGCGCCAAAGCCACTTCGACCGCAAAACAGGGCACGGCATCCAGGAAGCGTCCCGTCGCAGTAGTCCACCGTCCGCAGCAGCCCTCCCCGGATCGATACAAGGAAATTCAACAGGCGCTCGCCGACCGCGGCTATTTTAACAAGGAGCCCGACGGCAATTGGGGTGCAACCTCGATCGACGCTTTGAAGCGCTTCCAGCACGACCAAAAATTGACCGAAGACGGAAAAATCGGATCGCTCTCGCTCATCGCCCTGGGCCTCGGACCCAAACGGGAAATCGCGGAAACTGAACAGAAAACACCATGATCATTGGAGTCCCTAAGGAAGTGAAAGACCATGAGGCCCGCGTCGGTCTCCTGCCCAGCGGCGCGAAAGCCCTGGTCGAATCCGGTCATAAAGTGCTGGCCCAAGCCGGAGCCGGCCTCGGCAGTTCGCTTCCCGATGAAGAATATCGCGAAGCAGGCGCCGAAATCGTCCCCTCCGCCGAGGCTTTATGGTCGGCCAGCGACCTGGTCGTCAAAGTGAAGGAGCCGCAGCCGTCGGAATATCCGTTCCTGCGCCCCGGCCTTACCCTCTTCACCTATCTGCACTTAGCGCCGCTGCCCGATCTGACCGACGCGCTGCTGAAAGCCAGGGTCACTGCCGTGGCCTACGAAACCATCCGGGAGCAGGACAATTCCCTGCCTCTGCTGACCCCGATGAGCGAAGTCGCCGGACGCATGGCGGTACAAGTGGGCGCGCAATATCTGGAAGCCCCCATGGGCGGCCGCGGGATTCTCCTCGGAGGCGTCCCCGGCGTCGCTCCCGCGAACGTCGTCATTCTCGGCGGAGGCGTAGTCGGGCATAACGCCGCGAAAATGGCCGTCGGCCTGGGTGCACACGTGACGATCATCGAAAGAAATCTGAACCGCCTGCGCGAGCTGGACGATATTTATTCGAGCCAAGTGGTCACCCTGGCATCGAACATTTATACCATCCGCGAATCCCTGCGCCACGCCGATCTGGTGATCGGGGCGGTCCTGATTCCCGGCGCCAGCGCTCCCCGCCTGGTTCGCCGCGACATGCTGCCGCTGATGAAGAAAGGCGCGGTGATGGTCGATGTCGCGATCGACCAGGGCGGCTGCTTCGAAACTTCTCACGCCACCACGCATACGGATCCGATCTATTTCGTCGACGGTGTTCTGCACTACTGCGTCTCGAACATGCCCGCCGCCGTACCCCATACCTCCACGTTCGCCCTCAATAACGCCACCTTCCCCTATCTCCTCGAACTCGCTAATAAAGGGATAAAAGGGGCTTCAAAGGCGCTCCGCGAAGGTGTGAATACGTACGAAGGTCACATCGTGTATCAGGCGGTCGCCGAGTCTCAAGGCAAGCAATGGAAAACAATGTAGTTTTTAAGGCTCTCGACGAGTTTCGCATCGAGCTGCCCAGTTGGGGATTCGCGAATACCGGTACCCGGTTCGGAAAATTCATTCAGGACGCGGCGGCAAGCTCGACCGAAGAAAAGCTCGCGGATGCGGGACAGGTCCATGCCTTCACCGGCTGCTGCCCGACCGTCGCCATGCACGTGAAGTGGGATTTCCCCTTCGACTACGGCTTGGCCGCAAAGTACGGCGTCTCGATCGGTTCAATCAATCCCAACCTTTTTGAGGACCAGATCTATAAATATGGATCGCTCGCGAATCCGGAGCATGCGGTGCGGGTCGAGGCTTGGCAGCATCTGATCGATTCCGTAGAGATTATGCGCATGACCGGCAGCCGCGATCTTTCTCTCTGGTTCGCCGACGGCTCGAACTATCCCGGCACGGTCAACATCCGTCAGCGGCGGGCCTGGTTCGAAGAAGGCCTGCGAGCCATCCACGGGCGACTTGACGACGATCAGCGTATCTTGTTGGAATATAAACCCTTTGAGCCGGCGTTCTATCAGACGGATATCGCCGATTGGGGCATGGCCTTGTTGCTCGCCCGCGCAGCCGGCCCCCAGGCGCGCGTGTTGGTGGACACCGGGCATCATTATCAGGCGCAGAATATTGAACAGATCGTCGCCTGGCTGCTGGCTGAGGGCATGCTCGGCGGATTTCACTTCAACGACCGCCGGTACGCCGATGACGACCTGACACTGGGTTCCATCGATCCCTACCAGATTTTCCGCATCTTCCATGAAATCAAGTACTTTGAGTGGGAAACGGGGACGCGCGCGGACATCGCCTATATGATCGACCAGAGCCACAATCTGAAACCGAAAATCGAAGCCATGATTCAATCGGTCATGACCGCGCAGGAGCTGTGTGCCAAAGCCGCACTGGTGGATCACGAGAAACTTGCGCATTTTCAGGACCATGCGCAATTAATTGATGCCGAGGAGTGCCTGAAGAGCGCATTCGCGACCGACGTCCGTCCCGCAGTCGCGAAGTGGCGTATTTCAAAGGGTTTGGCTGGGGATCCCATGCTCGCTTTCCGCCAAAGTGGGTATCTGGAGCGCATCACCCGGGAAAGGTCCATCCGCAACAAGGAAAAAACTCCCAGTTTCGCCTGATCGGGACAAAAAAAGAACAAAAAAACTATCATTAGAAATGATTCGGGGTATACTAGGTGAGTCCGGAAGGGACGCGTCGACTGAGCACCCCTCCGGGACATCGAAGGAGAAAACATGAAAGTAAGATTTTTGTTAGCGATAGGAGTGCTCGCCGGCTTGTCTCAAGCCGCGACCATCGCCAACTTTTCGTTCGAGACCCCCGCACTCAGCCCCGGAGGCTACGTTTATAATCCTGCGGGAGCCAGCTGGGTATTCGCCGGAAACTCCGGCGAGGCAGCGAATGGGAGCCCGTTTTTTTCGAGTCCCGCTCCAGACGGAGTGCAGGCAGCATTTTTGCAGGATGTTGCTGGTGACACGCTCGGCGCCGACAACTTCTCAGAGAGTGTGACCGGACTCACAAGCGGAAGCGTCTACGAGTTGTCTTTCTATGCTGCGGAACGGCCTGGTTACTCAGCGGACCCCTTCACGGTGACACTGGGATCCACCGTGCTGGGAACATATACGCCTGGTTCGACGGCCTTCGTGTTATACACTACGGGACCGGTCGTGGCTAGTGGAACCAGTATGACGTTGACCTTCGCGTCGGCCGGGTCGACCTCGAACGACATCGATAGCGCAATCGACGACGTCGGGATCGTCGGCCTCGCGACCCCCGAGCCGGGCAGCTTCGCCCTTCTTGGCGCGGGTCTGTTTGCGTTCGGTTCGCTCTTTTATATCAGGCGCCGCGCTTAATTCGCCGCGCAATTGAAAGAAGTAAACCCAGGGGACGGCTTCGGCCGTCTCCTTTTTGTTTTAGGGGCGCATTACTTCAACCAGCACCCGGTCCAGTTCTTCCATGCTGTAGGGCTTCGCCAGGTACGCATCCATTCCGCTGGACAGGCAGAGTTCCCGGTCGCCGGTGAGGGCGTGCGCGGTGAGGGCGACGATGGGGACGTGGCCTCCGTGCACTCGTTCAGACTCGCGCAAGGCTGCGGTGGCCTGAAAGCCGTCCATCTCCGGCATCTGGAGATCCATGAGCACCACATCGACCTTTTCCCGGTCCCACAGGGCGACAGCCTGATGGCCGTTGGCCGCCACGAAGACGGTATGGCCGTTTCTTTCCAGCAGCCGCAGCGCGAGCTTGCGATTCACGGCGTTATCTTCGGCAAGCAGAATGCGAAGATTGCGAAGGTTCAAGGCAGCATCCCGCCTCTCGGTGGGCGCGGGAGCATCCGCCACTGGAAACTGCGCAGTAAAATGGAACGCGCTGCCGCTGGTCAATTCGCCTGTCTCGGGATCGCGCCAGGGACTCTCCACATGGAGCTCGCCATCCATAAGTTGGGCGAGCATCCTGGAAATCGCGAGTCCCAAACCCGTTCCGCCGTACTTGCGGGTAGTGGATCCGTCGGCTTGTTCGAAGGGCGCGAAGATAATGGTCTGCTTGTCCTTCGGAATGCCCACGCCGGTGTCGGCCACCAGCAGGTGCAAAGTCACCGCCCTCGCCTCTTGAGATTCCAGAAATGCCTCGATCCGCACCCTTCCGCTCTGGGTGAATTTCAGGGCGTTGCCGGCCAGATTCATCAGCAGCTGTCGCAGCCGCATTTCGTCCCCTAAGAGATAGCCGGGAACATCCGTATGGATCCTCCTGTGGAGCTCGACGCCGCGCTCGGCAGCACCCGGCGCGAGTGTCCGGACCACGTCTTCGATGCATTGCCGCAGTGGGAAGCCGGACAAACGCAATTCCAGCTTGCCGGCTTCGACTTTCGAGAAATCCAGAATGTCGTTCAGCAGTCCCAGCAGCGACTGGGCGGAGGTCTTCACCGTAGTCAGAAAATCCTGCTGCTCCACGTCGAGCGGCGTGTCGAGCGTCAACTGCGTCATGCCGATGATGGCGTTCATGGGCGTACGAATTTCATGGCTCATGTTGGCCAGAAACTCAGTTTTGTGCCGGCTGTTGGCCTCCGCCAGCTCCTTGGCATGCTGCAACAAAGCGATGCGATCCTGATCGCTTTTTTTACGGGCGGTTATGTCGCGGATGTAGACCACCGCGCCGTCGCATCCTTCGAAATGAAAGGGCACGGCGGAGACTTCGACATCGAAAACGGTACCGTCCAGCCGGATGCATTGCTGCTCCACCACCGGAACCGGTCTGCGTTCTTCGAGCAGGATCCGCATCCGTTCCGCTCCCATCGCGCGAAAAAAGGGATGGTATCTCTCAAGGACCGATTGGCCCAGAAGCTGGTCCGTCGAGGTGGCTCCAAACAAGCGCAGCGCCGCGGGATTCAAATATCGAAAACGCAGTCCGGTATTGATGTAAATACCCTCCGGAGCGCCCTCGACTAATTGCCGGAACCGCTTCTCGCTTTCATAGAGCTGGACCTCCGCCGGGCCCGAGGAAGGCAGCAGATGGGGCAAAGCGCTGTGTGCGGTTGGAGCGTTCATCTGGCGACAGTTTCTCTATCGGCAGATCGGAAGCGATTACGAGTGGAATCAACCGGCCGCACTAGCTCTTGGCGAAATACAAGGATGCCGCCCGTTCCATCTCCGATTTCGTCATGATCGGGCCTCGACCCTCATAGCGCCCGATCGACAGGAGAATGTTGCAGATATCGGCGGGATAACACGCGCGCAGCTCCGTGCGCCCTTCCCGCAGACAGAGCTTGCGCAAATATTCGGCGCTATCGGGCTCCGCCTGGATGTTCCGCGACGCGACCACACGGGTAAAGATCTGATCGAAACTGCCGGCGTCCACGGCTTCGACGTAAATCTTGTTATGGATGCGGCGGAGGAACGCTTCGTCGGCCAGGTCTGAAGGCTCGAGGTTGGTCGAAAACACCACCATCAGCTCAAAGGGAATTTGGAATTTTACCCCGTAGCGCAGAGTGAGGTAGTCGACATGGCGATCAAGGGGAACGATCCAGCGATTCAGCAGGTCGCGAGGCGACATCAACTGGCGGCCGAAATCGTCGATGATCAGGATGCCGTTGTTGGCCTTCATTTGCAGAGGGGCGGCGTAGATTCCGGATGCTTCGTCCAGGCGCAGCTCCAGCATGCTGGGAATTAATTCGCCGCCAACGACAATGCAGGGACGCTTGCAGAGCAGCCACCTCGGATCCACGTCTTCGTCCTCACTCCCTTCAATGGGTTGATGAACCACGGGATCGTACAAGCTGATGATCTGGTTGTCGACCTCCACCGCGTACGGAATCAGGACGGCGTCTTTATATACACGCAGCATGCGTTCCGCGAGACTGGTTTTTCCGTTGCCCGTAGGCCCGTAAACGAAGATGGAGTTCTGCGAAATAATGGCGGGCCCCAGCTGATCGAGCATGCGGTCCGTCACGATCAGGTCGGAAAAAGCGGCGCGCAGAGTCTTGCGGTCCACGTGAACTTTCGCCGACTGAACTTTATTCGCCTTGTGATAATCGTTGAGTGAAACCGGGCAGGCTCCGGCGTATTGCGAAATCTGGAAGCGCTCCCCGGCGAGCTGCTTGCCGGCCGCCGACAGAGTAAAGCTGTAATCGTTGCCGATCATGCCCTTGATCTCGACCAACTGCATGGTTCGCATGTGCTTGAACATGGAGTCGACTACCATGTGCGAGAGCTTGAGTGAACGGCCCAGGCCGGCGATGCTCGAGTAGCCCTCGATGAGCATGCGGCGCAGCACCAGGTCGAGGACCAGCGATTCGGAGATCCCTAATTCCTTGAAATCCTGGGGGATGGTAGGAGTAAAGGCGGAGCGGACGGGCGCGAGAATAGCCATGATGTCGGGGTACGTTCCTTCCCAAGGGTCTATCGGATGGAAACGCGCTGAAGTTTAAACCTGCACGAATGCCCCGCGCCGGGCGTCATTATTTGTAGTGCGGTTTCTCCAGACGTTCGCCCTTTTGTGCGTGGCTGGCGTAGTGTGCCTCGGCGACGATTTCGCGGACCGTTTGTTTAAGTCCGGCCAAAAAGCGGAGAAAGCCGGAGACACTTTTCACGCGTTTCTGCTGTATTCCCGCGCGGCGGCTCTCGAACCCGCCAACCAGGAGTACGCGATGCGTAAAGCGGCGCTACAGGCGGATGCCGCGATGTCGGAGAAGATGGACCTGGCGCCGCCTCCTGTGGATCACGATAATGTTTCCGCCGAGCCGCTGACCGATAGCGAGATCGTCGAGGCCCGGATAGCGCGCGCTCCGCCCCGGCTGAAGGGACCCGAGGGCTTGAAGAGTTTCGATTTTAGCGGCGATCCGAAGAGCGTGATCGAAAAAGTGATGGACGCCTACGGCCTGATGGTGGTGTTCGAAGGCGACTATCAGAACCCGCCGCCGTTTCGTTTCCGGCTGCACGACGTGCGGTTCGAAGACGCAATGCGCGCCCTCGAGACGCTCTCGAATTCATTCCTGGTTCCGGTGAACGATCGCCTGGCGCTGGTGGTGCGGGATACGGCCCAGAAGCGCACGGAGCTCGCGCCGGCCATGGCCATCGCCATTCCGATTCCGGAGCGCATCTCTGTCACTGAAGCGTCGGAAATGATGACGGCGGTTGCGAATACGCTGGAGATTCGCAAGTTCAGCCTGGATCCGATAAAGAAGGTGGTTTTTATGCGCGACCAGGTCTCGAAGATCAACGCGGCGCGCGAGATGTTCCACGAGATTTCGCGGCTGCGGGCCCAGGTGGAAGTGGACGTCGAGTTTCTCGAAGTGACCAAGAGCTCGGCGCTGGGTTACGGGTTGCAGCTGCCCACTTCCTCGGCCATCGTGAACTTCGGATCGTTCCTGCACAATGTGCCGGCATCGATGAACGGCCTATCCCAGTTTTTGACCTTCGGCGGGGGCGCCTCTTTTTTTGGCGTCGGCATCGCGGCGTCCGCCGTGCTCGCGACCTTCAGCAAATCGGATTCCGACATCATCCTGAAATCGCAGATCGTCACGCTGGACGGCCAGGCGGCGACGCTGCATGTGGGCGAGCGGTATCCGATTGTGACGGCGACTTATTCCGGAGGCAGCACGAACCAGATCGGCTCCGGACTGGCTTCGGGGCTGAGCGCCCCGCCGACAATCAACTTCGAGGACCTGGGGCTGGTGCTGAAAGTGACTCCTTCGGTGCACGATCAAGGCGAAGTCACCCTCGATATCAGCAGTGAGTTTAAGGTGCTGGGGGCGACCGACGCCAATGGGAATCCGAGCATTTCGACCCGCAAATACGAGGGCAAAGTCCGGTTAAAGATGGACGAATCGGCAATCGTCGCGGGCCTTCTGGGAACCACCGACGGAACGACAGTCAATGGAATTTTCGGAGTGGCCAGCATCCCCCTGATCGGCCGTCTGCTGCGCACCAACAATATCAACAAGGGGTCGGACCAGGTGCTGCTGGTGCTGCGTCCGCACTTGTTGAATGTGCCGCCTTGGGAGTTCGGTTCGACGCCGATCTGGCTGGGGACCGAAACCAAGCCGCTGACGACGTTTTAGAAGACAACGTCGACACGGCACCCCTGGAGGCGCGCGCCACACAATTATTTTTGCGGCTCGAAGTAGCGGAGCGCCTGTTCCACGCCTGCCGCGTAGAGCGCCGCAAGCCTGGGATCCACTTCGCGAATTGTATCCAGATCGCGAGTGATCGAAAGACGCAGGCGCTCCGCGGCGGACGGGCTCCAGGCTTTGGGACCGGCTTTCGCGTACGCCCGCAACGCGCGATTTCCCAGCGCGTTCGCCACATGCGTGGCCTCGACGCGAGAAAGTCCGGCATCGCGCAAACTCTCGACCGAGGCGGCGATCCACGGCAGCAGCAGATGGGTGGCCAGGTGGACACCGGAAAGATAGAGAGCCTTGGAGGCGGCGCGCAGCTCGATCAGTTTTCGCTTTTCGGCCGCGATCGCGCGGCGCAAGATGCGCATGGCCTCGGGATCGCCTTCGGCGACGAACATCCGTTCGCCCGACTCCTCGACGCTGTTGAGAGTTGCCACACGCGCGCCTCCGGCGAGTAGCGCTCCGGGCCAGAAGCTATCCCGCGTGGAACCGCATATTACGGCGATCTTGCCGGTCAGAGGCGTGGCGGCGGCAAGATCGCGCGAGACGCGGTCGATACCGGCGTCCGGCACGGCGAACCAGATCAAATCGCAGCGCTCGAACGCCGTGTAATTCGAGACTGCGTGGCCTGCTCTTAGCGTGTTCGCAATGCGTCGCGCTACCCGAAACGACGCGGCCTTGACCGGACCCATGCTGCCGAGCAGCACCGGCATCCGGGCAACAAAGGAGCGGTTGACGCTGCCCGCCGCGATCATCCCCATTACAGGCCCCGCGGCGCCCTTCATGTCGCCGTGTCGCTCAACACGGCTTTGGCGCGCAGCTCTTTGATGCGGTCGCGAAAGGCCGCAGCCTCTTTGAAATCGAATTTGCGCGCGGCTTCCCGCATGCGCTCTTCGAGCTCCGCCAGATATTTGTCCATCTGATCCGCGGGAATCGCGTCGGTTTCTTCATCCGATTCGAGCGGGACGGTCACGTAATCCGCCTCGGCCACGGCCACGAGCAGCATGTCGATGGGCTTGATGATCGACTGCGGCGTGATGTCGTTCGCCACGTTGTACGCCGATTGAATGGTGCGGCGGCGGGTGGTTTCGTCAATGGCGCGCTTCATCGAATCGGTCATCACGTCAGCATAGAGGATCGCGCGTCCATTCAAATGACGGGCGGCGCGGCCCATGGTCTGGATGAGCGAGCCGGCGGAGCGCAGAAACCCTTCTTTATCGGCATCGAGAATGGCGACGAGCGAAACCTCCGGCAGGTCCAGCCCTTCGCGCAGCAGGTTGACTCCGATCAGCGCGTCGTAGACGCCGCGGCGGAGGTCGCGAAGAATTTTGATGCGGTCGAGCGTCGAGACCTCTGAATGCAGATACGCGCACTTCACGCCGGCTTCGGTGTAGTGCTCCGCGAGATCCTCAGACATGCGTTTGGTGAGCGTGGTGACCAGGACGCGTTCATTATTCTCGGTGCGCAGGCGGATCTCATGCAGCAGATTGTCCACTTGTCCGCGAATGGGCCGCACCTCGACCTGCGGATCCACCAGACCCGTGGGACGGATGATCTGTTCGATCACCACGCCCGATGTCTTCGTCAGCTCGTACGGCCCGGGAGTGGCAGACACGTACATCACCTGATGCACGCGATTCTCAAACTCTTCGAACGTCAAGGGACGATTATCCAGTGCGCTAGGCAAGCGGAATCCGTACTTCACCAGATTTTCTTTACGCGAACGATCGCCGTGATACATGCCCTGCAATTGCGGAACGGTCTGATGGCTTTCGTCCAGGAACATCAGCGCATCGTGCGGCAAGTAGTCGAGCAGCGTCGGCGGAGCCTGTCCGGGCAGGCGTCCCGAAAAGTGCCGCGAATAATTTTCGATCCCGTGGCAATACCCGATCTGCTTGATCATTTCGAGATCGAACATGGTGCGCTGCCACAGCCGCTGCGCTTCGATGCGCTTGCCTTCTTTATCGAGCTCGCCTTTCCACCAGTGCAGTTCGTTTTCGATGCTGCGGAGAGCGTCTTCCTTGGTTTCGGGCCGCATCACATAATGCGACTTCGGATAGATTGGAAGGCGCAGATACGTCTGCTTGACTTGTCCGGTCAAAGGGTCGATCTGTTCCAGAGACTCGACCTCATCGCCCCACAAACTGATGCGATACGCGTAATCGTCGTAGGTGGGATGCAGCTCAATCACATCGCCCCGCACGCGAAACGTGCCGCGCTTGAAATCGATGTCGTTGCGCTCATAAAGGATGTTCACCAGCTTCGAAGTGATCTCCTCGCGCGCGATGCGCTGCCCTTTTTCGAGCATCAGCAGCATCCCGTAATACGCTTCGGGCGAGCCCAAACCGTAGATGCAGCTGACGCTTGCGACGATCACGCAATCGCGTCGCTCGAACAAAGATCGCGTCGCGGAGAGCCGCATCCTGTCGAGGTCCTGGTTGATGGTCGCTTCTTTTTCGATGTACACGTCGCCGGCCGGGATGTACGCTTCGGGCTGGTAATAATCGTAATAGCTGACGAAATATTCGACCGCGTTGGACGGAAAAAAAGTCGAAAATTCCTGATAAAGTTGGGCGGCAAGCGTCTTATTGTGCGCCAGGATCAACGCCGGACGGCCGGTGTGTTCGATCACCTTCGCCATCGTGAACGTTTTTCCGGAGCCGGTGACGCCGAGCAGAACCTGATGCTGTTCGCCCTGCTTCAGGCCGTCGAGCAAAGACGCAATGGCGGTCTCCTGATCGCCGCGGGGCTTATAGTCGATTCCGAGGCGGAAGGACATCTCTTTATTATAAGATCCCCCGCATCCGAGCTGACCGCTTCCGAAGGTCGCGGTTGTGGCTTGGCTCAGACAAAACATTCCTACGGGGAACGTCGACACGGCACGCAAAAGTGCGTGCGCCACAAGGCGCGACGGGCGACGAGCAGGACGGCTATCGCGCTACAGCACGCGCTCGAACTCGTAACCCGCCTTCGTCAACGCATCCATCAGCTCCACAATATGATCGGGGCCGCGCGTTTCCATCGTGATATCGATGATGGTGTCGCCTAGATGGACTCCGAAGTAGGCGCGGTCGTGGGTTACGGTTACTACGTTCGCGCGGAGCTGAGCGACCAGCGTGGTGAGCCGGTTCAGGCCGCCTGGATGATCCGGCAGAGGGACGCGCAGACGCACCAGGCGGCCGTCTTTCACCAGGCCGCGCTCGATTATGCGAGCCAGAAGAGTGACGTCGATGTTTCCGCCGCAGATCAGAACCACGACTTTCTTGCCGGATAAAGAAGTCTTCTTGGTGAGCATCGCGGCCATCCCCGCCGCGCCCGCGCCTTCCGCCAGCGTCTTCTCTTTTTCGAGCAGCCAGAGAATCGCCATGGCGATCTCTTCCTCTTCCACCGTGACAATTTCGTCGACGTATTTTTCGAAAAGAGGAAACGTCAGCGCGCCCACCTGCCGCACCGCGATGCCATCGGCGATGGTCGAAGCGGGCGGCACCAGCACGGGATGATGCTGCAATAACGCGGCCTGCATGGAAGGAACGCGCGCGGTTTCGACCCCCACGAAGTGCACGTCGGGACGCTGCTCCTTAATGGCGCAGGCGATGCCTCCGATCAATCCTCCGCCGCCGACAGGAACCACCACCGCTTCCAGATCCGGCACCTGTTCCAACAGTTCCAGGCCGATGGTTCCCTGTCCCGCAATCACCGCGTCGTCATTGAAGGCGTGCAGGAAAACGAGTCCCTCCGCATCGCACCGGCGGCGCGCTTCGTCCACTGCTTCGTCGAAATTGTTGCCGTGCAGAATCACTTCCGCGCCGTAGCCGCGCGTCGCCGTGACTTTCACCAGAGGCGTGAGCACGGGCATGCAGATCTGCACGCGGATGCCACGCTTCGACGCATGATACGCCACGGCCTGCGCATGATTGCCGGCCGACGCGGTGATCACGCCGCGGGCGCGCTCATCGTCAGACATTAAGAGAATGCGGTTCAGCGCGCCGCGCTCCTTGAACGAGCCGGTCATGTGCAGATTTTCCATCTTGAGGTACAGCGTGTTGTCGGTGTGCCGTGATAGTGTTTCGGAATACGGTGCCGGTGTGAGCAAAATACTGTCGCGAATTCTAGCGCGGGCGGCCTGAATGTCGGCGAGTGTGATCATGCCTTCTCAAGGTACATCGACTTTCGATCTGTTTGCACTGCGCTTCCAGTGCGAGGCGCAGGCGCCCGTGCATTTTCCGCCGGGCGAGACCGCCAATTTATTTCGCGGGCAGTTCGGTAAATTTCTGTACCGGCGCGATCCCGCGATGTACGCTCGATTCTTCGCGCCCGTTCGCGACGGCGGTCCCAGCGGTCTGCACGATCCGCCGAGGCCCTTCGCTCTGCGCGTCCGCCATCTGGACGGCGCAACGCTCAAGTCCTTTCATATCGGCCTGAATGTGTTTGAAACAAATGAGCCGGATCTTGTGCAACTCTACCTGACGCTCGACGATTTTGCGCGCGAAAGTCTGCGGGCAGAGTTTCTCGATCAGGAGGGCCCCGATCTTCTGCGCCTGCCGCTCGCCGCATCGCGTCCCGCGGAGCGCGTGCGAGTCACATTTCTCACACCGACGGAGCTCAAAAATCAGCAGCGGCCCGACTTCGGTCCGATGTTCTCGCGCATTCGCGATCGGATCAGCACGTTGCGCGCTTTATACGGTCCTGGTCCACTCGAGATCGATTTCAAGGCGATGGGCGAGCTCGCCGCGGCGATTCGGATGACGCGCTGCGAGATCGAGAATGGCTACGCGGAGCGAGTCAGCCGAAGCACTGGACAACGCCACGCGCTCAGCGGCTTTGTCGGATTCGCGGAGTATGAGGGCGACCTCACCGAATTCATCCCTTATCTTGAAATTGCCGCCTACACCGGTGTCGGCCGCCAAACCGTCTGGGGAAAAGGAGAAATTTCCGTTGAAACATTTTGAACGAGAACTGGTTCGGGGCTTTCTTCACGAGCCTGAACATCCCAACGGAAACGGCCTGGTGATCACGCACGGCGCGGGCAGCAACAGCGACACGGCGCTGCTCAGAGCTGTGGCTGAAGCCTTCGCCAGCGCGGGCGTGGTGGCGCTACGCTGCGATCTTCCCTTTCGCCAGCAGCGTCCAAAAGGTCCGCCATTCCCCGCGCAGGCGGAGCGCGACCGCGAAGGATTGCGCCGCGCCATCGAAGCGCTGCGTGAAATCGCCGGCGGCCGGATTTTTCTCGGCGGCCATTCCTACGGGGGCCGGCAGGCGAGCATGCTCGCCGCCGAAGAGCCCGCGGTTGCCGACGCTCTGCTGCTGCTTTCTTATCCGTTGCATCCTCCGCGCAAGCCGCAGGAGTTGCGCACCGGACACTTCGGAGCGATCCAGATTCCGGCGCTTTTCGTTCAGGGAACGCGCGACCCGTTCGGCGCGGTCGACGAGATGCGCGCCGCGCTCACGCTGATCCCGGCGCGAACGGATCTGGCCATCGTCGAAGGCGCGAGCCACTCTCTGAGTCCGGCTGTGGCGGCGCTGTGCGTTCTGCGGCTTTCGCTATTGTAGAGAAGAATGGGTTCGTTCGCCGTTGTAAATTGCTCCGAACTGATGACTCTCGCGGGTCCCCGGCGGCCGCGCGTGCGCACCGAAATGCGGGAGCTGGGCGTGATCCGCGATGGCGTCATGATTATCCGCGATGGACGGATCGCCTATGCGGGGCCGCGTTGCGCACTCGAATCGGATCTCGAAATCATCGACGCGGGGCAGCGAGTGGTGATGCCCGGATTCGTCGACGCGCACACCCATCCGGTGTTCGCGGGGAACCGCGCCGATGAGTTCGAGAAGCGCGCAAGCGGCGCGACGTATCAGGAAATTTCGGTGGCCGGCGGAGGCATCCGCTCCACCGTTCGCAAGACGCGAGCCGCAACGGAGGACGAGTTATTTTGCGCCGCGTCACGTTATACGCAGTGGTTTCTCAAGGGCGGCACCACGACGATTGAAGCGAAATCCGGCTACGGCTTGACCGTAGACGATGAGATGAAACTGCTGCGCGTGATCCATCGCATGGGTCCTCTGCGTACGGTGCCGACGTTTCTCGGGGCGCATGAAATTCCGGACGAGTATCGGGGGCAAAGAGACGCATACATCGATCTGGTGATTCACGAAATGCTTCCAGCGGCGAGGAAACTCGCGGAGTATTGCGACATTTTCGTCGAGCCTCAGGTGTTTCCCGTCGCCGACGCGCGCCGCATTCTGCTCGCGGCGAAAGAGCACGGATTCAAACTGCGCATGCATGTCGATCAGCTTCAAAACTCCGGTGGAGCGCAGCTCGCGGCCGAACTTGGTGCGGTTACGGCGGATCATTTGGAGCACACTGACGCTGCGGGAATCGATGAACTGCGGGCGGCGGGCGTTCAGCCGGTGCTGCTTCCCGGCTCGGTTTACGCGCTGGGGTCTAAGCGATATCCGGATGCGCGCGCGATGATTGACGCCGGGCTCGCCGTCGTGCTCGCCACCGATTTCAACCCAGGGTCCTCGCCCACTCCATCCATGCCCATGATCCTCTCTCTGGCTTCGACGCAAATGAGGATGACTCCCGCCGAATCGATCACGGCGGCAACGGTCAACGCAGCCTACAGTGTTGCGCGCGGTGCGGAGATCGGGTCTCTCGAACCCGGCAAGCTCGCCGATTTCGTGATTCACGATTGCGCGGATCATCGTGAGCTGGCTTACTTTTTTGGCGTTCCGCCTGCATTACAGGTTTACATCGGAGGCGTTCATGTTGCGTGAACGGCTGGCGCAGGTCGAAGAGCGGATCCGGAACGCCGCGCGGCGCGCCGGTAGGAAGCGCGAGGAAATTACGCTGATTGCGGTCACCAAAAAGTTTCCGGCGGAAGTGGTGCGGGAAGCATACGAGCTCGGCCTGCGCGTTTTCGGCGAGAATTACGTGCAGGAGTTCGAGCGCAAACATCCTTCGCTGACCGGCCTGGCCGGCGCCGAATTTCACCTGATCGGACATCTGCAATCGAATAAATCCCGCATTGCGGGCGACCTGTTCCAGGTGATTGAGACCGTGGATTCGGAGAAACTCGCCAAGCGTTTGGACCAGTTAAACCGGCCTCTCGAGGTGATGATTGAGGTCAAACTGTCGCACGAGGAATCGAAGGAAGGCGCGGCGCCGGAAACGCTTCTGCCGCTGATCGCCGCGATTCGCGCGTGCCCGAATTTGCGCCTCAGCGGGTTGATGACCATGCCTCCATGGTGCGACGATCCGGAGGTCACGCGCCCCTATTTCCGGCAACTGGCCGCGCTCGCACGCCAACACGGGCTGGCCAAATTATCGATGGGCATGTCTCACGACCTGGAAGCGGCAATCGAAGAGGGGTCCACGCACGTGCGCGTCGGCACTGCTTTATTCGGTCCCCGCAAGAAAGAATAATTGTGACTGCCGGTTTCTTCGCGCCTCTGCCGCCGGCTAAGACCGGCGTCGCCGATTATGCCGAAGCTCTGCTGGGCGCGCTTCGTAAGCATGGCCGCGTGAACGTCGACGCCGATGGCGACGCCAACCTTTATCACATCGGCAATAATCATCTGCATGCCGCGATTTACGACCGCGCACTCGGCCATCCCGGCGTGGTGGTCTTGCATGATGCCGTGCTGCAACATTTTTTCCTGGGACTCTTCACCGCCCAACAGTACGTCGATGAATTTGTCTTCAACTACGGCGAATGGTCGCGCGCGCTCGCCGAAGATTTGTGGAAGCATCGCGCCCGCTCCGCCGCCGACCCGCGGTATTTCGCGTGGCCCATGCTCAAGCGCATTGCCACCGTTTCGCGCGCGCTCATCGTGCATAACCCCGCCGCTGCCGCCATCGTCCACGCGCACGCCCCCGCCGCCCGCGTTGTCGAAATTCCGCATTTATTCGTCAGGCCGCAGCTTCCGTCCGTGGTCGATACACTGCGATTTCGAGACCAGCTCGGGCTGGGGCCGCGCACTCTGTTCGTCGGCGTGTTCGGACATCAGCGCGAATCGAAACGGCTGCCTGTCGTGCTCCGCGCGCTCAAACGCGTTTGGGCGAACGGCGGGGACGCGCGTCTGCTGATCGCCGGTTCCTTCGCCTCATCCGATTTAGAACGCTCACTCGCAGGCCAGTTGTCGGACCCGCGCATCCTTCGCGTCGGCTACCTGTCAGAGCCCGATTTCCGGCGCTACTCCGCAGCCGTCGATCTGTGCATCAACCTGCGCTATCCCACCGCCGCTGAAACTTCGGGGATCGCGATTCGCATGATGGGAATCGGCAAGCCGGTCGCGTTTTCAGACGGCGCGGAGATAGCGCGGATTCCGGAAAACGCGTGCCTCCGCATCGAAACCGGACCAGTCGAGGAGGAGATGCTGGCCACCTACATCGCGTGGCTCGCGCGGGATCGCGAAGCAGCGGAGCAGATCGGGACGCGTGCGGCCGCGCACATCGCGGAGCATCACCGGCTCGAAACAGTTGCCGCTCGTTATTGGGAAGTTCTGGAAGCGAACACGGCCCCCATCAGCTAGAAAGCACGGGGATCATCGGAAGCGCTGGCGCCTGCGATTCACAAACCCGCGCCAGCGCATTTAAAGATTCGAGCGGCGGTGGGACCGTCAAAGCGGGAGCATCGAGCGCCGCGCGTAACTGGGCGAAGGCAGACCGCGTGAACTGATACGCACCTGCCTCAGGAAGTTTCAGCGCCAGCGCATCGCCGCGCTCCCACGCTTCTAGCGCCTGCTCGCGCTCCCCGCGCAGCCAGTGGAGCGCGCATCGGGCCTTGAAGTAATCTGAATCCCGGTCGACCTTGCGCGCCGCCCGCATCCGCGCGGACCACAACTCCGCCGCGAGAAGGTCGCGTTTATAAAACGCGTTCAGGAACACGAATTCGGCGCAGATGTCGTGCGGGTTCTCAAAAATGGACTGCTCGTACAAAGCTTCCGCTTCCTGCATCATGTCCATCGCCTGCGGGATGCGATTCACGTCCAGATGGTGATGGCAGGCGAATAGACGAAGCAGTAATCCGCGCTCCCCGCGCGGCACGGAATCCGCTGCGCGCAGGATCACGTTCACGTCGTAATCCCGCGGCCTGATCGCCGACACCAGACTGGCCGTCACCATCGCGAAAGCGAAATGAACGCACGCCCACGGGCCGTTGGTCACGATCTGATACAACTGCGCGCCATCGGAGTAATTGCCCTCCGGCTTGAGTGGAATCAGGTTCACCAGGAAACCGACCATCGAATATGTCGACACCATGGTAAAGAACAACCACCATGCCTGCCATGGGCGTCCTGGCGCCACCATCGCAGCCAGCATGAAAATGGATGCCATGACCAATGACGCCACCGGTCCGCCGATCAAGGAGAACGCTTTGCGGCTGCGCATGTTCCTGAGATCGGACGCCACCATCCCGACGCCGCCTCCGTAGAAACAGCGCAGATTAAAATTGAACCGCCAGACGCCATTGCGGATCGCCCATTTAAAGGGGCCGGCCTCGAAGAAACGGAGCGTTTTTCGCGACGCCCATCCGGCATACAGGTGTCCTAACTCATGCGCGAAGGTGCCGAGCAAAATGGCCAGTTCTATTTCGACTACGAAGGCGATCAGACCCGGATAAACAAGATGATGGTGCGTCGACCATCGCCCCCACATCCAGAAGGAAAGCCAGACGATGGCGATGGACGCGCCTGGACCGGCGTAATCCTTGATCTTGCTGGTGCCGTCGCCCGCGATTCGAATCGGGACACGCTTGGGCACAGCCACGCGGCGCTCGCTTCGCCAGAATGCGATGAGGCCCGCGACACCTATGAGCGTGCCGGGAAGATAGGACGGAAAAGGGAGTCGCGCCGCCGGAATTATCCAGGGCTGGAACGCCGACAGCAGAGGAATCGGCAGGCTGACCACGCTGGCAACGATGCCCCACACGCGCGCCGACGGCCTCCCCGCCCGCAGAGTCCACCACGCAATCGCCGGGATGGAACCGAAAACGACGAAGATTAAATTCGTCACGATCATCAAGCCGAAAATGAAGTTGCCATGCTCCATCTCCCGCAGGTCGCGCCCGTGACGCAGGAACACCGCCAAGACTCCGACGATGCCGATCATCGATCCCACGGCCTGGACGCCAAAGAAAAATTGCACCGTTCTGCGAAGCTGTGGCACTGCATCCACCATCGGTGACTTCCTGGTGAATCGACTAGCGGACTTTTACCGAGTTTTGAATCAGAACGTCCTTACGTTATGCTGTTCCCATGCTGAGTCGCATGAAAAGTCTGGGATTCCGAGTCCTCGTAGTACTTGCCGCCGCCTCGTTTGCCGCGGCCGCTTCCAAAGAGACCGCTCTTGATCGCTACGTGCACGCGCCCGATCCCAGTTACAAATGGGAGCTGGTCAATACAATTCCTGGAGAGGGCTTCAATGCGTACGTGCTGGATCTGACTTCGCAGACGTGGAAGCCTCCAGTGGAGCCGGATCGCACGGTGTGGAAGCACTGGCTTACGGTGTATGTGCCGTCGAAGGTTGAACATTCGACCGGCTTTCTCTACATCACCGGAGGCAATAACAAGAGCGCTGCTCCGAATAAGGCGGATCCCTGGATGTCCGAAATGGCGGTGGCGACGAACAGCGTTGTGAGCCAGTTGAACATGGTTCCGAACCAGCCTCTTTCGTTCCCCGACGCCAAGAAAAAGGACATGGTGGAGGATGAATTTATCGCCTACACGTGGGATAAATTTCTGCGCACCGGCAATGAGATGTGGCCGGCCCGCCTGCCCATGACCAAGAGCGCGGTGAAGGCGATGGACGCAGTGATCGAGTTCATGAAAAGCGACGCCGGAGGCAAGCAGAACGTCACGACCTTCATGGTCGCCGGCGGATCGAAGCGCGGCTGGACGACTTGGACCACGGCGGCGGTGGATAAACGAGTGGTCGCGATCGCGCCCATGGTGATCGATCTGCTGAACAACGAAAAATCGTTCGAGCATCATTACATGGCGTACGGATTTTACTCGCCCGCAGTGAAGGATTACGAGAATCTGGACATCATGAAGTGGAACGGCACTCCGCAGATGAAGGCGCTGATGAAGATCGTCGAGCCCTACGAATATCGTGACCGCCTGACTATGCCGAAGTACATCATCAACGCCGCGGGCGACCAATACTTCCTGCCCGATTCGTCGCGCTTCTACTTCGACGATCTGAAGGGCGAAAAATATTTGCGATATGTGGAGAACACCGATCACTCGCTAAAGAACTCCGACGCACGGGAAGGCTTGATTGCGTTCTACGACGCGTTCCTCAAAAAACAGGCGAGGCCGAAATTTTTCTGGAAATTCGAAGATGACGGGTCGATCAAAGTCACTACGGTCACGAAGCCGAGCGAGGTAAAGCTGTGGCAGGCGACGAATCCGGAAAAGAGAGATTTCCGGCTGATGTCCATCGGGCCGGCCTACAAATCGACTGTACTCACGGAACAGAAGGATGGCGTGTACGTGGGGAAAGTCGAGAAACCGCCGACGGGCTACACCGCCTATTTCATCGAGCTGACGTTCCCGACGGGAACAAAATATTCAGAAAAATTCTCTACCGCGGTGCGTGTAAACCCGGATACTCTTCCTTTCCCGGCGCCGCATTGGACGCCGCCCGTCGTAAACAAATAAATTTATCGAGGCCTCTTTAGCCAGGAGGCTTTACTTCGCCTGACGCGAAGATCCGGCATCATGCACCGGAAGGCACCCAACGTACGCGCGCCCTTGGAGGCGGATCTAGAATCCTACCAATCGGCCAGCCCCGCCCTCCGTTGGAAGAGCGCGGAACCTTGTTGACTACAAAGTAGTCGACAATTGTGCGGGCGAGGGTGATTGAAAGCGCGATGTGCGTGAAAAAATGGAGCTTTGACGGCGAGTGAGAAGAGAAATTGAGTGGGCCAGCGTTTCTACTTTTACTATCCTTCGGGGCTGAGTGTCGAGGCAGACACTGACGTTCCGTCTGAGCGATATGCCTCCTTGTGGTTGCTCACGCGAAGGATGCGAATCGTCTTTTCGTCCTGCTCGAAACGGACGCGATAGTCACCAATGCGAAGGCGGTACTCCGCGGGGTCGATGCCTTGGAGCCGCTTCACATCGCCAGCCGCGGTCTGTGCGAGGCGATCAACGGCTTGCTTGATACGGCGACCGTTTGTTTTGTCAATAGACGCCAATCCCTTGAGTGCAGTCTCAGTCCACTCGACTCGCTTCACGCCTCAGTCTAATCCCAGGCGGCGCATCGCTTCGTCGTGCGGGATGCCCTTGCCGCCGTTGCGGCCGAGCCATGCATGTGCTTCCGCGATTTCCAACTTCTCTTCCTCTGTCACCGGCTCATCGTCGATCGGCGCGTTGAGCAGAGCCAGAGTCACCGGGTCCAGAACCTTTTCGGGAGGCCGACCGCGATCGAGAGTTGCGACTCCGGGATGTGATCGATTATTTCATGGGCACGCTGGCGCGTCTCACTCATAAAACAAGTTTAACCCTTCGGCAATGAAGCGGCGGCGATTTGGGCTATGTCTAACAGTTTCGGCGGCGTCGCGGACACGGCGGATAGCGCGTCCCGGAACATCGTGTTACAGAAAGGGCAGGCCGCGCCGACTACTTCGGCTCCCGTTGCTACCAGTTCTTTCGCTCGATTGTGGCTCACCCGCTCGCCTTTTTCCTCGCCCAGAAAAGCCAGTCCGCCGCCGGCTCCGCAGCAGAAGCTTCTTTCTCTCGATCTGGGTGGATCAATCACTTCGCCGGATCTTGCGAGTACCTCGCGCGGCTGGTCGTACACACCTCGATAGCGGCCGAGATAACAGGGGTCGTGGTACACAATCTTCGGACCGACGGTTTGCGGGAGTTTGTCTTTGAAACGGGCCATAAACTCGCTGTGGTGTTCAATGGGCGGAGCTTCGCCGTAATCCTTCCAATCCGTGGAGATGGTCCGCACGCAATGGGGGCAGATACTGACGATTTTCTTTACCTTCGCTTGCTCCAGCGTTTCGAGATTCTGCTCGGCGAGTTGCTGGAACACCAGGTCGTTTCCCAGCCTCCTTGCCGGATCGCCAGTGCACTTTTCTTTTCTCAAGACGCCATAAGTGGCGCCTATATGGACCATGACGCGTGCAAAATCGGCGATAATTTCCCGTCCTTTGGGATCGTAGCCGCCCATGCAGCCTAGCCACAGGCAGTATTCCTGGGTGCCGTCGAAGAGCGGAAACTGCTGTTTGTCGATGAATTTTTGCCGCTCAGTGGTGGAGAAGCCCAGCGCGTTGCCGTTGCGTTCCAGATTCAGGAATAATTTGGTGCCGTAGTCGTCTTCCCACTTGCCGGTGTTGACGGCGCCGCGCCGCAGACCAATGATGATGGGCAGGTGTTCTACGCCTACCGGGCATTGGAACTCGCACGCTCCACAAGTGGTGCACTGGAACGCAGCCTCCTGCGAAATATATTTTCCCAAAAGAGGCTCTTCGCTTGCGGGGCCGAATTCGTTCAAATAACCGCGAACTCCCAGCGCGATTTCTTTGGGATTTAGCACCTTGCCGGTGTTATAAGCGGGGCAGTGTTCGGTGCAGCGTCCGCACTCGACGCAGGAGTAGGCTTGCAGCGCGATGATCTTGGTCAGGTCCTTACCGGTGTCGAGTCCAAAATCTTCGTCGCCCACCAAGGGAGGGATTTTCGAAAATTCTCCACGCGAGAGAAAAACCGTCGCAGGACTCAGCACCAGATGGAGATGCTTGGTGTGCGGAATGAGCGGCATGAAGACCAGCAGCGTCAGCGTGTGGGCCCACCATACCAGTTTCGTGTCGTACCAGAATGCCGCCAAGAACGTGATCATCAGGTTGAAAATCAGGAAGGCGATGACGCCGGATTCCCAGGAGAGGTGGCCTCCGGTGTTATCGCGCGAAAGCCACCTGGGCTGCACAAAAAAGCGGCGGATGAAGAGGCTGGCAATGGATACGGCGACGCATGCGGCGAAGAGGCCGGCGAAGTAGAAATAGATGCCCATCCAGCTGTCTCTCTCGAGAAAAGGGACTCCGATTCCGAGGGCAAAGTGGTTGAGCGTGACCAGCCCGAAGACGCAAAATCCCCAGAAGACGAAGGCGTGCGCGATGCCCGGCAGAGGGCGCTGCGCGATGACTTTCGATTGCAGCATGACTTCGGAGAAGAAGTCCCAGATGCGTTTTCCCAGGGGTTGGAGAGAGAATCCCGCGTCGGGTTTGGCGGCTAGAATTTTGCGGACTACCTTTCCGAAGCGGTACAAGAATCC
The DNA here is from genome assembly GCA_963698105.1 of Bryobacterales bacterium. GTDB lineage: Bacteria > Acidobacteriota > Terriglobia > Bryobacterales > Bryobacteraceae > Palsa-187. The sequence goes on along the minus strand of CAVOPN010000005.1, from coordinate 261,078 downwards.
GTAAACGGAGGCGGCTAGTAAAACCAGAAAAATTGCGGTTTCAACGTGGGAAAGCGCTGGCATCTACTGTAGAATATGACAATTGGGCGTATGAGGCTTGGTGTGGAGGATTTTTGCATCATTTGATTTCGGGCGCCGCTGGATTCATCGGCTCCCATTTATGCGACCGTCTGCTGGCGGACGGGGATAGCGTTGTTGCGATCGACAATCTGATTACAGGCGCGCGCAGAAATCTGCTGCATCTGGCGGATCATCCCAAGTTCGTATTTTATGAATTCGACGTCACGCAACCAGTGACGGTAACCGGACCGTTCGACCAGGTGTGGCACCTGGCATCACTGGCCAGCCCCATCGCGTATCTCGCGCATCCTATTGAAACGCTCGAGAGCGGGTCGACGGCGACGCGCAACATGCTCGAACTGGCGCGAAGAGACTCTTCGCGATTCCTGCTGACGTCGACTTCGGAATGCTACGGCGATCCTCTGGAGCATCCGCAGGTCGAGACCTATTGGGGCAACGTGAATCCGGTGGGGATGCGATCCTGCTATGACGAAAGCAAACGGTTCGCGGAGGCGATGACCATGGCGTATCACCGGACTTTCGGTATACGCACCAATATCGCCCGGATTTTCAATACCTACGGGCCGAGGATGGCTCTGAATGACGGGCGCGTGGTGCCGGCGTTTATCGATCAGGCGTTGCGCGGCGAAGCGTTCACGATTTTCGGAGACGGCTCCCAGACGCGGAGTTTCTGTTACGTGTCGGATTTGGTTGAGGGCTTGGTTCGACTGAGTCAATCGGAGGAGCGCTATCCGGTAAACCTGGGAAATCCGGCGGAATTGACGATTCTGGAGTTCGCGGAAACGATCCAGAGACTGATGGGCGTGAACTCGGAGATTGCCTTCGAGCCTCTGCCATCGGACGATCCAAAGAAGCGGCGGCCGGATATTTCGAAGGCGAAGAGAGTTTTGGGGTGGGAGCCGAAGGTGGGGTTGGAGGAGGGGCTGAGGGGGACTGTGGAGTATTTTAAAGGGGTCGTTAGTTAGAGATATTCAACCTTCCCGTATATTTGTTCCGCGGTCAAGGATTCGTAAAGTAGTTCGACGCGATGAAGAAGCCGGCCGGCGGAATAAAGGTTTTGCCCGGCATAGGCAATTCCAGCGTGGCGTGAACCAATGGCATCGAGCCTGAGAAAATCAGCATCGTGGGTTACGAGCACTCGACCGGCGGTAAATGCAAACTCCAGTTGGGCTGCGTCGGGAGCGCCAATCAATCCCGCATCGAGCGATGTTGTCACATCGATGCTGCGCCGACGTAATGCGATAGCAATTAATCCGGCGACATGCTCGTCGAGGTGAAATCGAATCTCCACGCTTCACGAGGCTTCGTCAAACGAATTTGTTTGAGACGTTCCTCAAGCAGGGAGGGGTGGCGTTGGCGAAATTCCTCCGCTAGCGCGATCTCATTCTGCATCTCGATGCGGATTTCTTCGATGTGATCGAAGTAGTATGCGAGAGCTGTATAAACGTCGGACAAGCTGATGGACGGGTATTGAAACACGATCTCACCCGCGCTCATTCCCTGATGTTCATGCCAATGGACGATGTCCAAAACCGTGATGCGATGGCCGGCGATGCGTGTTTTCCCTCCGCACGTGCCCGGCGTTTTCACGATTCGCTCAGAGATGGGGGCGTCCACGCTTTGAGTATACGGGATCTAATTGTCCGACGGCCTTTCGGCACGGTCGACGACGATGGTTTCTACCGGTCCGTTGGTTGCTACCATTCTCAGCCCCAGTTGCTGCTGGAGCGCGGTGAAAAGGCCGGGCTTCGATTCGCTTGCCGGTGGCTTCCCCAACGAGCCTCCGAACTGAGAGTCGTCGGGCGTCCACTCCAGATCGAAGTCGTATCTTCCCGACAAACCGGTTTTGTCGATCACCGGACGATCGAGCGCAGCCCTCTGCATCACGGAAGCTAGCTCGGCCATCGTGGCGTTGCGCGCCGGCAGGTGAACCCGCTCCGGGTAAATTACGAAAATGAGCGGCGGAGCGCCTTCCGGGGGCGCATCGGCGGATGCCGCGCTCTCCTTCAATTTCGGCCCGTTCTTCGCCACCGTCAGCGTGAAGATCGACATGTCTTTCTCTTCGCGATGGAAGGCGAGCTTAAACCGATCGGTGAGCAGCCTGCGGAGCATCGCCATCTGTTCATCGAGGTTGGGACGAACTTCGCCCGGCGCTTTCGCGAGAATATCGAAGTGCTCCGACTCGATCCACGCGGGGCCGCCGGCGATCGCTTTAGGGCTGATATTATAGGCGGCCGCGATCAACGTCTTCAGCGCGTGATTCCGCGCGACGAACTGATGCGCGCTTTGCATCCTGATGAACCTGCCTTTATAGTCCGGATCCGCCGGTTTTATGGTGGCCACTTCGAATGCATCGAATGCAGGCCGAGGCGCGGAAGGCTGCGCGTAAATCGCAAACGCGATTCCGGCCATGGGAAGAAGGCGCATCACTAACAGAATAGATGGCGCCGCATTGAAAACGGTAGGAAAACGGTAGTGCGACAATAGAGATACTTGGTCATATACGGCATCTATTATTCGGTGGCGCTGCTCGCGGCCGCCGGCGTGGTGACTTATCTCACCGCGTGGTATTGGGCGCTGCCGCTATGCGTTCTGGCCCTGTTTTGTCTGTACTTTTTCCGCGATCCGGAGCGCGAAATTCCTTCAGGACCGGTGGCCGTATCGCCCGCCGACGGCAAAGTGGTGGTGGTGAAACCCGAGAACGGCGGCCAGCGGATCAGCATCTTTCTGAACGTGTTCGACGTCCATGTGAATCGCACGCCGATCCCCGGGCGAATCGTCGATGTTCGGTACCAGGAAGGACAATTTCTGGTGGCAAGCAAGGAAGCCGCGAGCCATTCGAACGAGCAAAATACGATTACGGTAGAAGGAACGGTGGGCGGAAAACCGACGCGTATTATCTTCAAGCAGATCGCCGGATTGATCGCGCGGCGAATCGTCTGTTATAAGAAACCTGGTGACACCGTGGGCGCGGGAGAGCGCGTAGGGCTGATCAAATTCGGTTCGCGCGTGGATGTGCAACTGGATTCCGACTGGGAGATCGTGGTGAAAGTGGGCCAGCGTGTTTCCGCTGGGTCCAGCGTGATTGCGAGGAAAAATTCGTGAATCTCCGCGAGCGGCTGGTCGATCCTAAATCGCCCGAGAGGCGTCCGCGCCGCGCGGCTTACGCGCTGCCGACGTTGTTCACGGCGGGCAATGTGTTTTTTGGATTTTACGCGCTGATCGAAATTCTTCAGGGCGCGATGCAACTGGCGCAGGGCGTCGCGGCGAACCAGCATTTCGTCAAAGCGTCGCTGGCAATTGGGTTGGCCGTCTTCTTGGACGGGCTCGACGGACGCATTGCGCGCATGACCAACACCGTCAGCGATTTCGGGCGAGAGATGGATTCCCTCGCCGACGTGATTGCCTTCGGCATCGCACCCGCTGTGCTGGCCTTTGTGTGGGGCGTGCGGTTTGTCGATCCGATTGCCGAACTGGACCCGAAATACTTCGACTATTTGACCCGCGCCGGATACTTCTTCTCGTTTATTTTTCTGCTGTGCGGGGCGATGCGCCTGGCGCGATTCAATATTCAAAAAAATCCGATGCCGAAAAATCCGGGGCGGCCGGACCGGAAATATTTCGTCGGCCTGGCGATTCCTTCGGGTGCCGCGGTGGTAGCGAGCATCGTCTACGCCTGCGATGGCGAACCACTGCGGACGTGGTGGTGGTCGCTCGCCTGGCTGGCGCTGATCGGGCTGCTTTCCTTCCTGATGGTGAGCACGTGGCGTTATCCCAGCTTCAAGGATTTGAGTTTGACGCGCCCGCGTTCGCCCCTGACCTTCGTCCTTGTGGGCGGCGTCATCTTTCTGGTGGCGAGTTTTTCTCGGCCCGCGCTGCTCGCGATGTCCGTCGCTTACATGCTCAGCGGCATCGTCATTCGCATCGGCGGAATCATGAGGCGCCGATTGAAGCCGCATCCCCCCGAACCGGAGCATCAAGTTGGCTGAACCCTTTCTGGTACGACCGTTAGTGGCCGTCGTAGGCGGCGATACTTTGCTGGCTCGGGAATTGCGCGAGGTGCTGGCCGAAACCAAGCCCGCGCCGCGCGTCGAACTGATTTCGGGCGTCGGCGAGCCGCTGGCCGAGGAGACGGACGATCCCGTGGTGATGGTGCCACTGGCCGCGTCGAGCTTCGAAGGCGCCAAGGTGGCGTTTCTCGCGGGCTCGCACGCATCCAGCCGCAAGGCGTTCAAGATCGTTTCGAAAAACACCGTCCTGGTGGATCTGACGTCGGCGCTGGAGGAGCAGCCGAACGCCCGCCTGCGGGCTCCGTTCGCCGAAAAGACGCCGGTGAAAAATGTCGGCGCGGTGCAGGTGATCGCGCATCCGGCGGCGATTGCGATGGCGATGTTTCTCGCCCGGCTTTCAGAATGCGCGCCCCTGCGGCGGTCTATCATTCATGTGTTCGAGCCCGCGAGCGAGCGCGGACAAAAAGGTCTCGACGAGTTGCAGCAGCAGAATGTCGCGGTGCTGTCGTTCCAGAAGTTGAAGACCGATGTGTTCGATACGCAGCTCGCCTTCGCAATGCTGGCGCGCTATGGCGAGGAGGCGGACGAGCCACTCGAAGGAATCGAGCAGAGGGTCGAGCGGCACCTGGCGTCGCTGCTCGCACTGTGGGAGGGCGTGCCGATGCCGTCTATCCGGGTGATCCAAGCTCCGGTATTTCATGGGCACAGTTTTTCCGCGTGGGTGGAGTTCGATGAAAATCCGGGAGTCGACGCGCTCGAAAGGGCGCTGAACGGAGACGGCATCGACGTGCGGCCGGACGATCCGCCGACCAATATCGGCGTCGCGGGACAGAACGGGCTGAGCGTAGGCGCGATCACGGTGGATCCGAATCACGCGCGCGCCTGCTGGTTCTGGATGGCATCCGATAATTTTCGCTTGTCGGCGGAGAATGCAGTCGCCGTCATGAAGGAGTGGCTGTGAAAGCTTTAGCGGCTGTGCTCGCGCTGACCCTCACGGCTTGCGGCTACCACGTGGCCGGCCACGGCGATCTGATGCCGAAGACGATTCACAGCGTCTGCGTCCCGGCGTTCAAAAACGTCTCGTCGCGTTACAAGTTGACGGACCACATGGCGGAGGCGATGGCTCGCGAGTTTATTTCCCGCTCCCGTTATTCCATCGTTTCCGATTGCAGCCAAGCCGATGCGGTGCTGAACGGGACGGTGCTGAATTACCTGGCGAATCAGACGGTGGTCGATTCCACCAGCACCATCGGACGCGCCACCGCGGCCGACATCCACGTAATTCTCAGTGTGGTCTTTACGGAGCGCGCAACAGGAAAGCCGCTCTACAGCAACTTGAATTTCGACGCGCGGGAACGCTACGAAATCAGCACCGATCCCATCGCCTATTTTGAAGAGAGCGACGCCGGAATGAATCGTGTGGCCACCCAGGTCGCGCGCCAGGTGGTGAGCGCCATTTTGAATACGTTCTAGGAAGAAAAGGCGCCGCGCGCCGGGCGCAGGGCGCCAAAAAAGAAAGGGTTTTACTGGCGCGTGGCGCGCGGCGCCTGGCGCCTCTTGACATGACCCCTGACCAGTTTCTCGATCGTTTGAAAAAGAATGGACCCTCCCCGGCCTATTTATTCCTGGGTCCGGAAGCGTATCAGAGGGAGCGCTGCCGCAAGGCGTTGCTCGATGCCGCGCTGCCGCCGGAAGATCGGGAGAGCGGCCTCACGCGGCACGATCTGGACGAAATTCCGCTGGCATCCGCGCTCGACGATGCGCGGTCCATGTCCTTATTCGCGTCCAAGCGCGTCATCTGGATCGCGAGTGCGGAGGCCGTCCTGCCGCGGGGGCGCGCGAAAGAAGAGGCGGAAGATTCCTCCGACCTCGCCGCGTACTTAAAGGACCCGACGCCGGGCACGGTGCTGGTCCTCGAATCGAGCCGCTACGAGTTTGAAGGCGAGGACAAAGCCCGCATCGAACGCGTCCAGAAATATTATTCGTGCGTTCAGGCGCAGGTGGAATTCCGGCCGTTCGAGCCGTCCGAAGCGCGCGCGCTGGCGCAGTCGCTCGCGAAGAAGGCGAGCCTGCAACTCGGATTGGGCGAACTGGCGCTCCTGCTCGAAGCCACCGGAGGCGACGCCTCGCGCATTGCCATCGAAGTCGAGAAGCTGTCGATTTATGCGGGCACGTCGCGCAAGATCACCGCGGAAGATATAGCCGAACTGGTGCCCGATGCGCAGCAGACCACGGTGTTCGCGCTGGTGGCCGCGCTCGGACGCAGCGATCGGACAAGAGCTCTGGAAATTCTCGATACCCTGGCGCGCGAAGGCGAATACATGCCGCTGGCGCTCACGTTCTTAGGCACGCAATTTCGGATGGCACTCGTCGCTCGCGAAGCAGGTTTGCGCGGAGCGAACCAGATTCAAGCGCACTTCAACAAAATCGGAGCGCGGATGTGGCCCGAGAGGGCTCGTCAAATCGAGCAGACAGTTTCCGCGTTTCCCAAATCCCGTCTGGAGCGAGCGCTGATCCGATTATTCGAAGCAGACAGGTCCCTGCGCGATGCCCGGCCCGACGACCGCATCGTAATGGAAGAAATGATCCTAGCGTTGACTTCAGCGTGACGCGATGAAAACCAAGTGGGGCAGGTTCCCGACCTGCCCTTCCGCGCGTGCCCTAAAAACCGCGAAAAGTGGGGGCCGTCAGACCAGCAGGCCGCCGCGGAAAGAGTGGGCGGCCCACACTTTTCGCCCGCCCAATGTTTCGAGAGTTTCGAGGTTCTTAAGCAGCGGCGAGCTTGCGGAGGCGAAGCGTAATCCGGCTCTTATACCGCGCAGCCGTGTTCTTCTTAATGATGCCCCACTTGGCGGAGCGGTCGATCATAGAGAACGTCTGCGGGATGATCGCCGTGGCGTTTTTCGCATCCTTGGCTTCGAGCAGCCGGCGCAGAGAACGAATCTGGTGGCGCAACCGCGATCTGCGAATGCGGTTGACTTCCGTTCGCCCCTCGGTGATGCGCACACGTTTCTGGGAAGTAACTGTGTTTGCCATCTAAGTATTCATAATAGCGCGCTTTACACGCGAATTCAATTCGTGGCATTCTGGCTCATTATGAGGAAATTGTTTCCCGCCGTACTCATCGCCGCCGCCGGAGTTTCACGCGCGGCCGATACCCTGACGCCTCTGGATGCCAAAGTCGGCCTGTGGGACGTCACCACGGTAACGGAGCGCAGCGGCATGCCTGCGATCCCCGCCGAAACTCTCGCGAAAATGCCACCCGAGCAAAGGGCCCGCATCGAGGCCCAATTCAAGGGCATGTCGACGCCACAAACCACCACCAAACAGTACTGTTTCACCAAAGAGGATGTGGCCAAAGGGTTCGGCTTTAACAACAACGCCGACAAATCGTGCAAGCAAACCATTGTTACGTCCAGCCGCAGCAAACAGGAGATCAAGTGGGAATGCGAGGGGACCAGTAAGGATGCCGGCTCGATGAAGATCGAAGCCCGTGATTCCGAGCACGTGACCTCGTTGATCGAGGTCAAGACAGGATCGAACGGGCACAACATGAATATCAAGATCTCCACGACCGCCAAGTGGCTCAGCAATGCCTGCGGCGACGTGAAGCCGTCGAACGGCAAGTAGGTACCATTATCAAGACTCTTATCTGGGTTTTAGCAGCAGGGTTCGTCCTGATTCAATTCGTGCCGTTCGGCCACGATCACTCGAACCCCGCGACCACCAAGGAGCCTCCGTGGGATTCCCCCGAAACCAGGGAATTGGCGCGCCGCGCATGCTTCGACTGTCATAGCAACCAGACCAATTGGCGCTGGTATTCCTACGTCGCGCCGGTATCGTGGCTCACTGCCAGGGATGTCAACGAAGGACGTCAGCATTTGAATTTTTCGGAGTGGGACAAGCCGCAGAAGCATGCCAAAGATGTCGCCGAGCAGGTGAAGTCCGGCGAAATGCCGCTGTGGTTTTATGTTCCTCTGCATCCCGCGGCCAAATTGGATGAGAATGCCAAGCTTGCGTTGATCGCTGGGGCCGCAAAATCTTTGGGCCCGCAGAAATAAGTCTTGACTTAGATACTGTGTGTAGCATAGTATGTCATACATACGATGTCATGCACCGTCTCGTTTGACAATCTTCGCTTAGAGCTCCGGCGCGGCTGCCTGGTAGTGGGCGTCCTGGCGGGTTTGCGCGAGGAACAGTGCGGCTACACCCTCCGTAAAACGCTGGCCGAGCAAGGGTTAGCGATTGACGAAGGCACGCTGTATCCCCTGTTGCGCCGCCTCGAAGGGCAAGGACTTCTGGCCAGCGAATGGCGGCAGCACGAGAAGCGGAACAAGCGATTCTACCGCCTCACCGCCGACGGCACGGAGATTCTGGAGCAGTTGCTGGCCGAGTGGCGGGACATCGACTCATCGATTGGCGCAATTTTGGAAAAGCAAGGAGCAGCATCATGGAGTTGATCGAACGGTATCTACAGGCGGTGCAATTCTGGCTGCCGCGGAAACAAAAAGACGACATTATCGCCGAGCTATCGGAAGACCTGCACGCGCAAATCGAGGACAGAGAGACTGCGCTGGGGCGCTCGCTGACGGAGGCCGAGGTCGGGGAGATTCTCAAGCGGCGAGGACGGCCGGTGCTGGTGGCAAATCGATTCGTGCCGCAGCAGCATCTGATCGGCCCGGTGTTGTTCCCGATTTATACCTTCGTGCTGAAGATCGTACTCCTCAGCCAGTCGGTGCCATGGGCTCTGACCCTGCTTGGGCGAATTGTCTACAGCGCGACGTATCGCGCGGAGGTGGTCGCTCATCCCATCGGCGCCCTCCTAGCGGCGTGCGGTAGTTTGTGGTCCGCGGTTTTCTTCGCAGTGAGCGTGGTGACCCTTGTCTTCGCGGTCCTCGAACGGGCGCAGGCTAAATCGCACTTCCTCGAAAACTGGGACCCGCGCAAGCTGCCAGCCGTAAGAAATCCGAACGTGATCACGCGGCCCACTGCTACTTTCGAGTTGATCTTCAATCTGGCCGCTGCCGTGGTGTGGGCGACCGCCATGTACAAGCCGGTGACCATGATTTGGGATGTGCGGATTTCGGTCTCTCCTTTGTGGCCCTGGTTTTTCTGGGGCTTTCTAGTGGTGGCGTTAGGGAATGCAACGCTCTCTGCCTTTAATCTGATGCGTCCTTACTGGACGATTGAGCGGGCGTCCTTGCGTCTGCTCGCGGACGCGGCGGGATCGGCGTTGTTCTGCTGGCTCATGAAGGCGAACATCCTGGCGGGCTTCACGGTCCCCAATGTGACTCCGGAGCGCGCGGCTCAAATCACCAACATCGTCAATTATTGGATGGGAAGGACGTTTCCGATCGCGGTGGCCATCGGGGTTGCGGTTGCGGGAGCGAACATTTACAGAATCGTGCGATTGAAAACCACGCGGGTTATTCCCCGGTTCGAGGCCATCGCGCATTGAGCATCGCGACTCCTCTTCGTGTGTCGGCCCAGGATGCGCTCTCTTGCCTGAAATTTTTCATGCACGCGGGCAAAGGAACAGTCGTCACACTTCTGAGGACTCGTGAAACGCATTACGCTTTTCGCACATGCCGCTTTGTTGGGTTTCTGGTTCATTGTCCCTAAGCTTGACGCGCAGGCGCAGGGGGGAGCCACTGCCCCTCCAAAGCAGTTTGAGGTGGCCTCGGTTAAGCCGGCCGTGCCGGGTAGCAAATACAACGGCGCGTATCTAATTGCGCCCGGCGGGAGGTTTCTTGGCATCAACATCACAGTCGAGCGGCTTATACAGGAAGCCTTCGATGTGCGGGATTTTCAGATTTTCGGCGGACCATCCTGGATTACTTCCGAGCGCTACGATATTGAAGCGAAGGCGGAGGGATGGGCCTCTCCGGAGCAACTCCGGCCGCTAGTGCAATCTCTGCTGGCGGATCGCTTTAAGCTGGCGATCCATCGGGAAACGAAAGAGCTGCCCATCTATGTTCTCGTCGTTGGGAAGGGTGGACCAAAGGTTCAGCCCAGCAAAAGCAACGCGGGCCCTGGAATTGGCGGCGCGCGCGGCAGGATCAATGCCCGGCAGGTCTCCATGGCAATGTTTGCCGGACGTCTCGGGCTGATGTTGGGCCGATTCGTGGAAGACCGGACGGGGCTAACGGGTGAGTACGACATCCGTCTCGAATGGAACCAGGAAGACTCGGCTGCTTCGATGGGGCCAGATGTTGGTGCGTCGGGCTCTTCCGGTCCCTCGATCTTTGCAGCACTTCAGGAACAGCTCGGTCTGCGACTGGAAGCTCAAAAAGGGCAGGTGCCGATCATCGTTATCGATAGCGTCCAGAAGGCAAGCGAGAACTGAGACTGTCGAGGCTCCCTGTCGTGACGCGCGTAACGGCAGGGCATGGCCCCGCCCCACTCCTCTTTGTGGTGAAATAGAACTTACCCCCACGCCTGGAGGAATCAGCACACTTGAATACAGCAGTCCTCGCCCTGGAAGACGGCACGGTCTTCGAGGGCAGCAGTTTTGGTGCGCCCGTCGAACATGCGGGCGAGGTTGTTTTCAATACCTCGCTCACCGGATATCAGGAAATTTTCACCGATCCTTCGTATGCCGGGCAGATTGTCGTGCTGACAAATCCTCAGATCGGCAATTATGGGGCGAACGATTCCGATAATGAGTCTGTCAAGCCGTACATTGAAGGACTGGTGGTGCGCGAGTTTTCGCCTCTCGCAAGCAACTGGCGCGCCGATGAGACGGCGCAGCAGTTTTTGACCGGCAATAATGTTCCAGTGATCGCTGGGATTGACACGCGTGCGCTGGTGCGGCACCTTCGTTCGCGCGGCGTGATGCGCGGAGTACTTTCGGCGTCGGGCGGCACGAAGGAGGAACTGGTCGCACGCGCGAAGAGCTCGCCTTCGATGGCTGGGCTCGACCTGGCGACGCGGGTCACTACGCCGAAGATTTACGAATGGTCGAAGGCGGTGGAGCTGTGCTCGCCATCGGACCTGGCGGGCGTGGCCGCCGAGCCGCGATTTCACGTGGTCGCCTACGATTACGGGATGAAGCGGAACATCTTGCGGAGGCTGGTTCAATCGGGATGCCGGCTCACCGTGGTTCCTGCCGGGACATCGGCTGAAGATGCGCTGGCGCTGAAACCCGACGGCGTGTTTCTGTCGAATGGCCCCGGCGATCCGGAACCTTTGGAATATCCTGCGGCGCAGGTCGCGAAATTGGTGGGGCGTGTGCCGATTTTCGGGATCTGCCTGGGGCATCAGATTCTGGGGCTCGCGCTGGGCGGGAAGACCTACAAGTTGAAGTTCGGGCATCGCGGCGGCAACCATCCGGTGCTGAACGGGGTCACCGGCAAGGTGGAGATTACGTCGCACAATCACGGCTTCGCGGTCGATCCCGACTCGCTGAACTTGAACGAAATCGAGATTACGCACACGAATTTGAACGACGACACGCTTGAAGGGTTCCGGCATCGCCATCATCCTGTATTCTGCGTGCAGTATCATCCGGAGGCGGCACCGGGGCCGCATGATTCGCTGTATTTATTCGAGGATTTCGTGAAGTTGATGGAGCAGAATGCCTAGACGCAATGATCTCCATCGGATTCTAATTATCGGGTCGGGACCGATCATTATCGGGCAGGCTTGCGAGTTCGATTATTCGGGCGCGCAGGCGTGCAAGGCACTGCGCAGCGACGGATACGAGGTGGTGCTGATCAATTCGAATCCGGCGACAATCATGACCGATCCGGATCTTGCGGACCGTACATATATTGAGCCGCTGAGCGTCGAGTTCGCGGAGGAAGTGATTCGCCGGGAGCGGCCGGATGCGCTGCTTTCGACCGTCGGCGGGCAGACTGGTTTGAATTTGGCGATCGCTCTGGCTGAAGCGGGGGTGCTCGAAAAATATGGTGTCGAGCTGATCGGCGCTAAGGTCGATTCGATCAAGAAGGCTGAGGACCGGCTGCTTTTTAAAGACGCGATGCGGAAGATCGGCCTTGAAACTCCGATTTCACAACTGGTCAATAGCGTTGAAAAAGGGCTGGAATTCGCGCAGCGCATCGGTTATCCGGTGATTTTGCGCCCCAGTTTCACGATGGGCGGAACGGGCGGAGGGATCGCCTACAATCGCGAAGAGTGCGAGGAGATTCTCGAACGAGGCCTGGATCTTTCGCCGGTGCACGAGACGCTGATCGAGCAGAGCGTGCTGGGGTGGAAAGAGTACGAGCTCGAAGTGATGCGCGATGTGGCGGGGAACGCGATCATCGTGTGCTCGATTGAAAATTTCGATCCGATGGGTGTGCACACCGGGGACTCGATTACGGTGGCGCCGGCGCAGACGCTGACGGATCGCGAGTATCAGATGATGCGCGATGCGGCGCTCGCGTGCCTGCGGGAAATTGGGGTCGATACCGGCGGATCGAACGTGCAATTTGCGATTGACCCGGTGACGGGGCGCATGGTGATCGTGGAGATGAATCCGAGGGTGTCGCGCAGCTCCGCTCTGGCGTCGAAGGCCACCGGATTTCCGATTGCGAAGATCGCGGCTAAGCTGGCGGTCGGCTATCACCTCAACGAAATCAAGAACGATATCACTCGGAAGACACCCGCGTGTTTTGAGCCGACCATCGATTACGTGGTGGTGAAAATTCCTCGGTGGCAGTTCGAGAAGTTTCCGGGCGCGGAGACGGTGCTGGGCACCCAGATGAAGAGCGTCGGCGAGGTGATGGCTATCGGTCGGACATTTAAACAGGCGCTGGGTAAGGGGATGCGGAGCCTCGAAACCGGCAAGGCCGACGGCGCGGCGAAGTTCGTCGAGGAGCTGATCGAGCCGCGGCTGATTACGCCGAATCCCGACCGGCTCGGCTACATCCGGTTCGCGTTTGAAAAAGGGTATACCGAGGAACAGGTCCACGCGTTCACATCGATCGATCCGTGGTTTCTGCGCCATGTGCGGGAGCAGGTCGACCTCGAAAGACAGATGGCTTCGTTATCGCTCGAAACTGTCACGCGCGAACAAATGCTGACTGCGAAACGCGACGGGCTTTCGGATTCTACGCTGGCGCGCGGCTGGGGTGTGAAGCCTCTGAAGGTCCGGGCGAAGCGCAAGCAAATGGGCGTGGTTGCGGTGTTCAACCGGGTGGACACCTGCGCGGCGGAGTTTGAGAGCTTCACGCCGTACATATATTCGAGCTACGAGTCAGAATGCGAAACGAACCCAACGAATCGCAAAAAGGTCATGATCCTCGGCAGCGGGCCGAATCGCATCGGCCAGGGAATTGAGTTCGATTATTGCTGTTGTCACGCCTCCTTCGCGCTGCAGGAATTCGGGATCGAGTCGATCATGGTGAACTGTAATCCGGAAACGGTGTCGACCGACTACGATACCAGCGACCGTTTATATTTTGAGCCGCTGACGCTCGAAGAGGTTCTGAACATTGTAGATACGGAAAAGCCGGACGGCGTGATCGTGCAATTTGGAGGGCAGACTCCGCTCACTCTGGCGCTGCCTCTGAAGGCGGCGGGCGTGCCGATTATCGGGACCGATCCTGAAAATATCGACCTGGCGGAGGACCGCAAGCGGTTCGGGAAACTGCTGGACGATCTTAAGATTCCTTCACCTGAAAATGGGTCGGCGACCAGCGCCGAGGAAGCGTGCAACGTCGCCCGGTCCATCGGATTCCCGGTGCTGGTGCGTCCCAGTTACGTGCTGGGGGGGCGCGCGATGGTAATCGCCTACGACGAAGAAACTGTCCGGCGCTACATGCACGAAGCGATCGGATTCTCGCAGGACCGGCCGGTGTTGATTGACCGGTTTTTAGAAGATGCGACCGAGGTGGACGTCGATGCGCTGGCGGACATGCACGGCGGAGTGCTGATCGCGGGCATCATGGAACACATTGAAGAGGCTGGGATACATTCCGGCGATTCGAGCTGCGTGCTGCCGGCGACGTCGCTGGCTCCGCAGGTAATTGCGACCATTCGTTCTTACACGGAAAGTCTGGCGCGAGCCCTGAACGTGATTGGGCTGATGAATGTCCAGTACGCGGTTAAAGAGGGAAAAGTCTACGTTCTCGAAGTGAATCCCCGGGCCTCGCGCACGGCGCCCTACGTCAGTAAGGCGACCGGGGTGGCGCTGCCGAAAATCGCGGTGGGTCTGATGCTGGGCAAGAAGATCGAAGAGTTTACGGATCAGACCGGGGTGCTGAAGGTCCCTCAATTTTTCGTAAAATCGCCGGTGTTTCCGTTCAATAAGTTTCCTGGTGTCGACCCGACGCTGGGGCCGGAGATGCGGTCGACCGGCGAAGTGATGGGGGTCGGCGAGAATTTTGGGGAAGCGTTCGCGAAGGCTCAATTGGCCGCCGGGCAGCCTTTGCCCGATAAGGGACGGGTGTTCATCAGCGTGAACGATCGCGACAAACTGGTGGCTGTGGCGCTGGCGAAACGGCTGCATGCGCTGGGATTTGAGATTACGGCGACCAGGGGCACGGCGGCGGCGATTCGGGCTGCGGGGGTCCAGTCGAAAACGGTTTTTAAGGTGAATGAAGGGCGGCCGAATGCGGTGGATTTACTGAAGGCGGGATCGCTGGATCTGATTATTTACACGGCTACCAGCGGGGCGCACGCGTTTGCCGATGAAAAGTCGATTCGCCGGAATGCGGTTACTTATCGGGTTCCTTGCATCACTACGATGAGCGGGGCTAAAGCTGCGGTGGAGGCGATTCAGTCGCGCAGGCGGGATCCGATCCGGGTGTGGAGTTTACAGGAGATTCACGGAGTTCCGGTGGCGAGGAGCACGGCTTAGATCGTCGCTATACGTGTAAGCAAGACCGCAGGAAAGACCAAAGACGAATTTAGCCGCCAATAAACGCCGATTCAGAATGTTCGCGGCTCTGTTAGAGCGCTTTAGCAAGTTCTTCCGCGAAGGCGCTTTGCGGGCCACCGGCGGCCCGCTTGGCTCCGGCTGCGCTTCGCTTGCCTCGCCTGGGTGGCCGCTGGTCGGCCACGGGAGCCGCCGTTGCCGCCGGAGTCTGACTGGGAGCTGGCGCGTTTTGCGCGGGCTGCGCCGAAGCCGGGGCATGATACGGAGCCCGTTCTGGCCGATGCTCGGGACCCCGTTCAGGACCCCGCTCCGGTCGATCCCCCGGCCGCGTGGCACCTTTCGGTTTAGGCGGCTGAGCTGGATTCGCGCGGAGCAAACGGTCCTCTAAAGGCGCCCGATCGAAGCGGCGGATAATGGAGTTCATTTCCTCGGTATTCGGCGCTTCGATGAACGCGAATCCCTTGGACTCCTGTGTTTCCGGATTGCGGATAACCTTGATCGCATCAGCAACCAGGTTTTCGGCTGTCAGCCAGCCTTTAATATCGTCCGCGGTTACCCAAACGGGCAAATTGCCCAAAAAGACCGTAAAACTCATTCAGTGGTTGTCTTCGACTCCATGGTGGGGGTTGTGGCTCGAGGTCGATGCTCCCTCGGGCACTACCAGCGTATCACACTATACAAGATGGGTAAATAAAAATGTTGAATGGAATTGGCCCGCCGGGGATCTTCTGGGAGGAGAATAAAATGAAACCCTACCTGTTACTTACAGTTGCCGTTTTGGCTGCGGCTCAGCCCAGCCAGGATAAGATTGCCAAGGAAGTCCGTCATGAACTGGTGATGCTGCCCTATTATGGCGTGTTCGACAACCTGGCGTACCGCGTGGATGGGACAAAAGTCACCCTGTTCGGCCAAGTCACCCGTCCCACCCTCAAAACCGATGCCGAAAGGGCGGTCAAGCACGTGGAAGGCGTGACCACGGTGGATAATGAAATCGAAGTACTGCCGCTTTCCTCAATGGACGACCAGACGCGGGTCGCGGTTTATCGCGCGCTCTACTCGAAGGCCCCTTTGCAGCGCTATCAGATGGGAGCCGTGCCTTCGATCCACATCATTGTCAAGAACGGGAACGTCACTCTGCTCGGCACGGTGGAGAACGAGGGCGATAAAGACATCGCCGGCATCGCGGCCAACGGCGTCCCGGGAGTGTTCAAGGTCAATAACGAACTTACCGTTCAGAAATGACGTTCGCGCCCAGAACGCTCTGGATCGATGTCATGAACAACATAATCGATATCGCGACGCTTCCGGAGGTCGAGCGGCTGCCGGGCTGGCGGGGCCGCTATTTCGATTCTCCCAGCATGACCTTCGCCCATTATGAGTTCGACGGCGGGGCGTCCATCCACGAGCATTCGCATCCTCAGGAAGAAGTGTACGAAATGCTGGAGGGGGAGATCGAAATTACCATCGACGGCGTGATCCACCAGCTGGCCGCGGGGTCGGCGGCGATTGTGCCTGCCGATACGCTGCATGCCGTCCGAGCGATTTCGGGCGGAAGGCTGATCGTGGTGGATTATCCCCGCCGCGAATCCATCGCGCAACAGCTGACCGAACCGCACTTCTAGGCGGGCAACATTTTCGCGCCTCAAGCCTCTAACGACCATGCCTTATATTCGGGTTGCGGATGACGCTGAGATTCACTACCGGAGCTGGGGGGCGGGCGCGCCCGTGGTTCTGATCCATGGATGGCCGCTGAACGGCGATATGTGGGAGAAACAGGCTACCTATCTGGCGGAGCGCGGCTTCCAGGTGATCGTTTACGACCGGCGCGGGTTTGGGTTATCCAGCCATCCGTGGGGCGGCTACGATTACGACACCTTCGCCGGCGATCTGCACGCGGTGATGGAAAAGCTGGATCTGCGCGGCGCCGCCCTGGTCGGGTTTTCGATGGGAGGGGGCGAAGTGGTCCGCTATCTGAGCCGCTATGGGACCAGCCGCGTGTCGAAGGCGGTGCTGATTTCCGCGGTCTGTCCTTTCCTGCTGAAGACTCCCGACAATCCGGACGGTGTGGATCAGGAGAAGTTCGATGAGATGGCGGAGAATATCCGCGAAGACCGTCCCACATTTCTAAAGGAGTTCGCGCTGAAATTTTATGGGCGCTCGATGGTGAACCATACGGTTTCCGAGGCTCAAATTGAATGGAATCAGGCGATGGCTCTGACCGGTTCGTTGCGCTCCACGCTGGGCGCGGCGCAGGCCTGGTCGACCACGGATTTTCGCCAGGAGATGCCGGGGCTAAATATTCCGTTCCTGATTGTCCACGGCACTTCCGACGCCACCGTACCCATCGATGCTTCCGCGCGCAAATCCGCGCGGCTGCTGCCGAACGCCAGACTGATTGAGCTTGACGGCGAGCCGCACGGGTTGTTCCTGACTGCGGCCGAACGACTGAATGGCGAACTGGTCCAGTTTCTGGATGAGTCCCGTGTGCCGATCACCGATGCGAAATTAGCGTAGCTCCGTTGACGCGGCCGAGCGAGCGATCGAAGGTACCGAGCGGCAGGTGGCCTGCCTTGCGGGCTATGTGCAGCATGAGGCAGTCGGAGAATCCCAGCGAGGGCTTGGCGCGGAAGAGGGCGAGGGCGTCCTTGGCCGCTTCGGAGTCCTGCACAACCAGCTCCCTGTGATGGAGCAGGAGATCCACGGCGTCGGCGATTTCGTTGGCATTTCTGTCATAAATCGCCTCTAAGACCCAGGTGGCCTCGGCGAGTGCCAGATGCGGAACCCAGACTCCGCCCTCGATAAACCGGTCGGCAGCCTCGGCCTGCATCATATCGTCTCGGGTTATGATGCGCACCAGGACGTTGGTATCAACGGCGCGCATGTTTTTCGCGGATATACTGGCCGATCGCGTCTTTCATCTGCTTGAGAGACTTTCTTTTTGGCGGACCGTCCGGAAACAGCGCCCGGTGAATTTCTTCAGACGTATATTTCGCCGCGCGGCGGACGACAATTTTGCCGTTCTGTTCATCCCATTCAATAGTAGAGCCGGGCCCTATCCCCAGTCTCTTTCGAATTTCCGCGGGAATCGAAATCTGCCCTTGCTTGGTGATCTTCGATTGAGCAATCGCCATGCTTTACATTACCACGGTAATGCAAAAGTTATTCTGCCCGCAAAGCTTCCACCGGATCGATCCGTACCGCGTGAATTACCGCCGGCAAAGCCGCCAGCAGCGCCGCTATAACCAGCATCGCCGCGGGAAAAATCAGCATCCCGGTGTCCGACGCCTTTACCTGAAAAAACAGCGACTCGATAAATCGCACGGAGCCCATGCCCATTGCCAAACCTGCCAGCGCTCCAGTGGTCACCATCGCGAAAATGTCCAGAGTCACGAGGCGAGCGATGCGGCGGCCGGACGCTCCGATGGCGAGGCGTATCCCGATTTCCTTCCGCCGTTCGACCACCGAATAGTTGAGAACGCCGTACAATCCCACCCCTGCCAGCACCAATGCCACGGCTGCGAAGAACATTGCGAGCATCGCCAGCAGGCGTTCGCGAAGGGTCTGCGAGGCGATCAATTCCTGCTGGGTTCGAATATTACTCACTCGAAATTCCGGCCGCGCCTTCGGTATCTCCTGACGCAAAGTGGACGCCATCGTCAGCGGATCCGCAGTTTGCGTACGAACGATAAACGTCCCCCGGTCGCCACCGTGAAAGGGAACGTAGGCGACCGGCAAAAATCCCTCCCGCAGGTAGCGGTAGCGCGCGTCGCGAACCAGTCCGACGATCTGAAACCTTCGCGCAGGTAAATTCGTCGGACTTCCGGAAAACCATCTGCCCACCGGATTCTCGCCGTTGAAATATTGGCGCGCGAACGCCTGATTTACGATCGCCACGTTCGCGTCGGCATCTCTAAAATCCCGGCCTTGGCGCAGAGGCATTTTCATCGTGTCCAACAGCCCGGCTGAAATGTAGAGGAACCATCCACCTTCTCTCGGAGGGCCTCCGTCCACTGAAATGGAACTGCTTCGATAGCCCCAACCGTCGAGAATCGGCCACTCCGCGATGGCCACTTTTTCGACTCCGGGCAGCCTACGCAGATATTCCGCGGTCTGGGACCAGAAAGAAAGCGGCTGATCCTTTCGCGATACCGTATCGAGCGTCAAAATCCGCTCCGGCGAAATGCCGGTCGCCTGATGGGACAGACGCTCGAAGGTCATGACGAACAATCCCGCGACGAACAGCACCAGAAAACAGAAGGCCGCCTGGATGGCGATCAAGGCTCGCATCCAGCCTCGCCGTCGCAAAGAAGCGCGGCGGGCGGGGGCGGCGATGGACGCGCGCAGGGCCGGTCCAATCCCGAATAGAATCGTTACTCCGACGGTTAACACGATTCCGAATCCGAGCACTCTCCAATCCGCGGAAAGAAATAATCGCGCCGGATCCTCAGGGATGCTGATCATCCTCACCACAAACGGGGCGGCCCACCACGCGAACAGGGCTCCTCCGATTGACGCGAGAATCGCAATCCACGCGCTCTCGACCAGTACAAGCTGCATCAGCCTCCATCGCGACGCGCCGATCGAGATCCGAACTGCCATTTCCCGGGCGCGGGCCGCCCCTTGCGCGGTCATCAGATTCGCCACGTTCGCGCAAGCGATCAGCAGCACCAGGGCCACCAGCACGCTCAGTGCGGACAGCGCGAGCCGGTAATTTTTCTGCAAGCCGGAGGCGCCGGCAGCCGCGGGCGTCATAGTAAGAATCTGATCTTTTCTTCTCCGCTCCCGGTTCAGCGCGTGCAGGCTTGCGTTCAAACGGTCTTGAACGGGACCCGCGGCGAGATTCGGCTGCAACTGCGCAAACGCGCGGAATACCGCCCATTCGTGGCCCACGCCCCAGTGCATCGCCGCCGGAAGGAAGATGTCGATCACCGTTCCCGGCTCGGTGCCCGTGAACCCGGGGCTCGCCACGCCGACGATTTCGTAGATGCGGTCGGCCAGCCGAAATGTATGGCCCACCACGTGAGGATCGCGCCCGAACCGGCGCGACCAATAATCGTCGGACAGCACAGCGACGGGAACATCGTCGCGCTCCGTAAGCAGACGTCCAGAGGCCGGCAGCAGTCCGAACGTGCTAAACATGGACCCTGAAACATACTGCACATGGCCCTTTTCCATCGCGTCATCGGAGCCATAGGTCAGGTCGACCCGCTCAGAAAAAGAGAGGGCGAGCAGCGTGGCCTGCTGCGTCACGGCATCGCGCAGCCGTGTAAATTCGCCATATTCCCAGCCGTCGATATTGCGGGTGAGACTATACAGCCGGTCGGCGTGCGCAATCGGCAAAGGATGCAGCAGCACCGCATCGATCAACCGGAACGCGGAGGTGCACGCACCTATCGCGAGGGCGAGCGAAAGAATCGCCGCCGCGGAAGTGATCTTGTTCTTGCGCAGGCGGCGGAGCCCCAACACGGAGTCAGAACCGAGGGACTCAATCCATGCGTTCATGTGAGGTGGATTTCTTTTTGTTCAACAGAGGCTTATTCAAAAACTCCACCATTGGAGCCATCGCGCGAAATCGCTTTGCAATCTCCGTCTTCAATCTTGGGGACGTCGCGAATTCCAGAGGCAGTTCCACCCACCAATACCACTGCTTCATCTTGATCAGGTCCACTGCCGGATGCTCGGGATCGAAGCCCTTGGGCGCGCGCGTCAGCGTCGAGCCTTGGATGGATCCCATCAACTTGACCTCGCGCCGCAGAAGCTGGTGATTTTCGGCGATAAAATGGCGGATCTTGAGCAACTGCTCGGGACCCGGCCCGTACGCTCCGCACGCGATTCCGATTCCTTTCGAAGACACGTGAAAATAGTATCCCGCGCCCGCATCCTTTCCCAGTCCGCGGCGCGGAAAAATCGCTGCCAGGTGGCTTTTGTAGGGCGTCTTATCCTTACTGAAGCGGGTGTCGCGATAGATCCGATATACGGCTTTTTTCGGCTCCGTGATGTGCTCCGGTGCGAACTTCAGCAACTCCGCGTTGATCAATTCGACGAACTCCAGCATCGGCCCTTTCAGCTTGGTTTCGAAGATTTCCTTGCGGGGCTGGAACCAGTCCCGGGTGTTGTTTTTCTCCAGGCCTTTTAAGAACTTGATGGCTTCCGGTGGGAACATATAATCAGAAGAGATGCTTTTTCGCCTCTCGGCGATTCCCAATGTACAGCTTTTCGTGAACGCTCCGCTGGCGCGCTATACACGTTTCGAAATCGGGGGCCCGGCGCGAATGCTCGCCAACGTTTCCACTGTCGAGGCGTTGGCCGCGACACTTAAGCTCGCCCAAGGCAGCTCCACACCGCTGGCCGTGATCGGCGGAGGCACCAACCTGATTGTCGACGATGAAGGATTCCCCGGAGTCATCGTCCGCTATGTCGCGAAGAACATCCAAATCGATGGGACCCGAGTCCGCGTCGAGGCCGGCGCAGTGCTCCAGGACCTGGTCGACCAGACTGTTGACGCCGGGTTGGGCGGACTCGAAACCATGACTGGAATTCCAGGTTGGGTGGGCGGGGCGATCTACGGCAATGCCGGAGCCTACGGGCATTCGATCCAGGAATCGATCGAGAGCGTGCGCTTCTTCAATGGCGCAGAAATTTGCGAATTACCGGCGGATAAGCTCGATTTCGGCTACAGGACAAGCGTGTTCAAGTCCTTCAAGGACTGGACGGTTCTCGACGCGGTTTTGAAATTGAATCGGGCGGACCCTTCGGAGTTACGCGCGACTGCTGACGGAATCCTCAAAATCCGCAATGAAAAGTATCCTCCGACGATCAAATGCGCCGGAAGCATCTTTAAGAATCTGATGCTCGCCGATCTGCCGCCCGGCGTTGCCGTACCCGAAAAAGTAGTGCGCGAAGGCAAGGTGCCTTCGGCTTACTTTCTCGAAGCGGCAGGCGCTAAAGGCCTGGCGATTGGAGGCCTACGGGTCGCCGATTACCACGCGAATTTGATTTACAACCAGGGCGGCGGAACGGCTCGGGATTTATGGCATCTGATTGAAACGCTGAAAGTTGGCGTCCGCGAAAAGTTCGGGATTGAGCTCGAAGAAGAGGTTCAATCGGTCAGAAAATGCTGATCGTCAAGCCGGCCTGTGTGGGAAACGAACCCACGTCGACCACCACCGGAAACGTGCCCGCGGTCAAGTATCCGGACGGGACCTGCGCGTTGATCTGGAACATTCCCGGGTAGTTTCCGCTGGGACCGGCGTAGAGAATGGAGCCAGTATACCCGGCGATCAGTAGCGTGAACGGAAGGCCGGTGACCCCTTCACCGGTGCCGAATAAAGTGACGATGCTGCCGCGCGCGGCCGGATTCGAAGGACTGTTGAGAGTCCCATCCTGATTGATGACGGCGGCTTGTCCGCTCGCGTTTGCGAAAAGGGCCGGCGCCGCGTCGACAACGTTGGCGATGATGGGGGGGATCTGGTCCACCGCGATCTGGACCGTCTGTACCCCTTCCAGCGCAACCGGCACCCGCACCAGAACCTCAGTGGAAGATGAGGAAAGAATCGGTGCATCAATTCCATTGAACGAAACGTCGCTGACCGACCCCGCGCCCAGCAGAGCCAGCAACATTCCGGGGACGACCGGTCCAGGAGTCAGACTGGCCGCATTGACGGCGGTGACGATCACAATCGGCGCGGCAGTGGATTGCGAGGCGGATCCAACCAGTTGGCGGATGCGATTGTTCCCGGAATCGGTGACATAGACCCCCGATGCGCTGAACAGAACGCCGGTCGGCGCGGTTAATTGAGCGAGGATGGCGGCATTGCCGTCGCCCGAAAATCCCGGCGCGCCTGTTCCGGAAACCGGCGTGACATTTCCGAAAGAGTTCACGCTGATCACCTGATTCAAACCGCTGTCGGCCACCAGGAGATTTCCAGAGCCGTCGATGGCGATTCCCTGGGGACTTCCCCACGTCCCCGGGGCGATCAAAGAATGAGCGCCTGAGGGAGTGAACATCCAGACCTGTTTCAGCGAAGGCTCCGTGAAATAGAAGTTGCCGGAGGCATCGAAGGCCATTCCGCGCGGAGACTGGAGACCCTCGTAGAAAGCGGTCATGATCCCCGCGGGCGTCACCTTGAAGATCGCGGCGGTATCAGCGATATAGAGGTTTCTCGCGCTATCGAACATCAGGGCCGCGGGCGCCGATAAAGCTCCGGCCGTAACCGAAAGAATCAGGCCTCCGGAGGTCACCATGCGCAGACGAGCGTTGCCGGTGTCGGCGATATAAAGATTGCCGTAGGAATCGAACGCTATGGCGGACGGCGCGTTGAGCGTAGCCAGAATCGCTGCTCCTCCGTCGCCCGAATTTCCTTTAACTCCGGTGCCGGCGAAGGTGGTGATGATGCCATTCAATCCGACGCGGCGGATTCGATGATTGGCCGTATCGGCGATGAACAGGTTGCCGATGGAGTCGAACGCGACGCTCGAGGGGTTATTGAGGCGCGCCTGAATCGCAGGTCCGCCGTCGCCTTCGGCCAGGCTGCCTCCTCCGGCGATGAGGGAGGAGGCTCCGAAAATGTTGGCTCGCCTGACGACGGTGAGATCCGCGATGTATAAATAGCCGTCGTTGCCGCAGGCGACGTCGGTGGCGGAAACGTTCATCGCCGTCGTCTTTCCGGAGTACAGGGGAATCTCCAGGACCTCGCCCGCCGAATGATCGGCAACGTAGAGCGTCGCGACTCCGTCGAAGGCCAGGCCGGTGGGCAGATTGGAGCGGGCGATCGACGTGAGGATCCCGGCCGACACTTTGCGGATCAGATGATTGCCGCTATCGGCGATATACACCGTTCCCACACGATCCACAGCGAGCGCGGTGGGGTAGTTCAAATAGGAGAGTGCCGCTACGCCATCGCCGGTATATCCAGGACCGCCCATGCCGGCAAGCGTCGTCAGCGTTCCATCGGGGGTCATCTTATAAACGCGATGGCCGCCGAAATCGGAGATGTAGACGATGCCCGAGCCATCGATGGCGACATTTCTAGGCGAGATGAACGCGAGAGAAGTGGCCATGCTGCCTTCGTTTTTGCCGCCGGCGGGAAGCGCGCCGCCTCCGGCAATGGTCGAGATGATCCCGGAGGGAGTCATGAGCCTAATACGGGCATTCCCAAGGTCGGCGATGTACAGATTCCCGGCGAAATCCAGCGCCAGCCCGTAGGGGGAGTTGAGCTGCGCGGACGAAGCAGGTCCATTGTCGCCCGCGAATCCGGCGATGCCGGTTCCGGCGATGGTGCGGATGATCCCGTTGGGCGAGATGCAACGCACCCGATGATTGGCAGCGTCGGAGATATATATGTTGCCTTTGAGGTCGGTGGCGATACCTTCGGCTTGCAGCAGGATAGCGGAGGTCGCAGGCACGTTTTCGCCGACCCAATCGCTGCCGGCGACGGTGGAGATGGTGTAAGAACCTGCCTGGAGGGAGAGGCAGAAAGTAAGAAGAAGAGTCCGCATATACCCCTGAATGAGTAAGTGCTACTAGCCGGGGTATATTCTCACTCGGATTTCGAGCAGTGCCGAGGCGATGGTATCGTAGGCGAAGTGGAATGACGTTCGAGATCGGACAGACGGTCGGGGATTATCAGATCCTGGGAATCCTCGGGCGCGGCGGGATGGGAGCGGTTTACCGGGTCCGCAACACGCTGACGGATCGCGAAGAGGCGATGAAAGTGGTGCTGCCCGGCGCGGCCGATGAAGGCGAAATCGCGGATCGTTTCCTGCGCGAGATTCGCATTCAGGCAAGCTTACAGCATCCCTATATCGCGGCCATTCGGACGGCGTTTCGCGCGGGCGCGACCGTCCTGATGATCATGGAACTGGTGGAAGGCGTCAGCCTGGACGCGAGGCTGCGCGAAGGTCCGCTGCCGCTGGGAGATGTTTTTCGCATCACTGACGATATTTTGAGCGCGCTGATGCTCGCCCACGCGCGAGGCATCGTTCATCGCGACATTAAGCCGTCGAATATTCTGGTGACGCCGCGCGGCGCGCCGAAGCTTACGGATTTCGGCATCGCGACGGCCGCGGGCGATGTCCGGCTTACAAAAAGCGGCGTGGCCATCGGTTCGCTGGCGTACATGTCTCCGGAACAGGTGATGTCGCAGCCGCTCGACGAGAGGTCCGATATTTATTCGCTGGGCATCACGGTTTATGAGGCGCTGACCGGGCGGAGACCGTTTCAGAGCGCCAGCGAATACGCGCTGATGGAGGCGCAGTTGAAGGAGCTTCCAGCGTCACCGGGCGCGCTGGTGGCTTCCGTTCCGCTGGCGGTTTCGATGGTGGTGTTGAAGTCGCTGGCCAAGGCGCCGGAGGATCGCTACCAGACGGCCGCGGAGTTTCAAAGCGCGTGGCGCGCGGCGTTTTTCGGTGGCGACGAGCAGACTACCGAGGCTTTTGTACCGGCCGCGGCTCCGCTCGACGCGAAGGAGCTGGCGCGAGTCGAATCCGCGTTGCTGCCGGTGCTGGGGCCCATCGCGAAAAGCCTGGTGGGGAAGGCGGCGACGCGGCATCAGACGATTGATGCGCTGGCGCGACATCTGGCGGAGGAGATCCCCCGGGACACGGATCGGGCGGCGTTTCTAAAATCCTGCGGAGTGAGTTCAGGATCGCATAAGACGCCTTCGGGCTCGCGCAGCGCTGTGCCCCTCGACGCGCAGATTCTGGAGGCGGCCCGCAAGGCGCTGGCGCCGGCCTTAGGTCCGATCTCTGCGATGGTGGTTTCGCGCGCGGCCAAGCGGGTTCGATCAGCTGCGGAGTTGCGCGACGCGCTGGCCGCGGAGATTGCGGACGAGAAGGACCGCAAAGCGTTTCTGGCGGCGTTTCCTTAATCGCCGATCATCTTCATCGCGGCCACAAGGCTGCGGCGCATGCGATTGAAGGCGCCCGCGAGGTCGGCGATTTCGTCGCCGCCTTTTACCGGCAGCTCCGGCACTTCCAGATCGCCCAGGCTGATGCGATTCGCCATGTCGGACAGCCGCGCCGCCGGTTTCGCGATGGTGAAATAGAGCACCGCGTTCAATACCGCGAGACTTCCCAGGAACACGATGGCCAGGTAAATAAGCAGCGTGCGAAATTCCTTGCGCGCGATTTCGAGCGGCACCGAAAGCGGCAGCGAAATGACCTGCGCCGCGATCACTTCACCGTCCTTCCAGCCGAATCCATTGCTTGTTCCGTAGCGCGCGAGCATCGCTTTGGGCGCTACGTCGGGAGTGCTGTGGCATTCCAGGCATGGGGCGGACGCGCGCAGCGGCTGCGCGAAAAACAGGGCTTTGCCGGTGGCCGAATCGCGCTCTCCGCTCAACTGACGCAGGCTCGGATCGTTGCGGAAGGCCGTCACAATATCCGCTTCCCAGTCGACTGCGCGGTCGCGCGGGTTGGTGGGGTTGAGCGACGCTTCTTTATAGGAATAGTCGGGGAACCGGGTGCGCAAATAGCCAAAATTCTCGGTGGCGGCGTAGCCGGGCACGGTCTGGGGAAGAAAAGTATGGGTGCGCTCCTCTTCGGTTTGAAGCAGAGGCAGCAGCTGGACCGTAGTGTACTTGCGCACCGAGCTCATGGCCTGCATCATGAGCTGCGCCTGCGCGAGGACCTGGGCGTGCGCGCCGTCTTCGAGCATGCGATAGGTCAGCGCGCCGATGATCGCTACCCCGATCCCGAAGATGAGGGTGAAGATCGTGCTGAACTTAAGAAGCAGTCTCATAATCCGGATCTTAACGCACAGTCGGGCAGTAAGGATTCGAACTCCGGTAATGCGCTATACTTCAAGTAAGGAATTATGCCTCGGAGCACGGTCACATCAAAAGGCCAGATCACCATCCCCAAAGAGGTCCGCGACGAAATGGGACTCAAGCCGGGAGATCGCGTGGATTTCGTGAAGGATCGCAACGGCCGCTTTGCGCTGAAGCCGATCAATTCAAACTTTCGGTCTCTGCGGGGCATGATTAAATCGCCTCTGGGCCGCCCCATCACACTCAAGGAGATGGACGAGGCGATTGCGCGCGGCGCGCTCGGTGAATGAGGGCGCTCGACACCAACATTCTCGTCCGGTTTGTGACCAACGACGATGCTCGCCAAGCTGCTGCCGCAGACCGTCTCTTCGCTGAAAGTCATAGCAATCGCGAGCATCTTTTCATCTCCGTTCCGGTCATATGTGAGTTAGTTTGGGTTCTCAGGAACGGTCTCCGTCAGTCCAGAACGGATATCGCGAAAGTGGTTGATCGATTGATTGAAGACGATCTCTTTCAAATCGAGCATGGACCCCTGGTTTTGAGAGCGCTGAATCGCTATCGCGAGGGAAGGGCGGATTTCGCCGATTATTTGATCGGCGAGCTCGGGCAGCATGCCGGGTGCCGCGATACCGTAACGTTCGACCGCGCACTGAAAGGCTCGCCCGGTTTCACCATCCTGTGATCTCCCCCGCTCGCGACCTCGCATTTCGGGTTTTGAAAAAGGTCCATGGAGGCGGCTATGCGTCGGACCTGCTTCGTCACGAAGGCGCCTCGCTCACCCCGCGCGATGCGGGCCTGGCCGAAACCATCGTGATGGGCGTCCTCCGCTATCAAGGGCAGCTCGATTTCCTGATCGGATATTTTGCCGGACGCAAGCAGCCGAAGCTGGATCCCGACGTCCGCATCGCACTCCGCATGGGGATTTATCAGCTTCGCTATCTGGACCGGATTCCCGCGCACGCAGCCGTCATGGAGAGCGTCGAGATCGCCAAGCACAGCAAGCCATCGTCCGCCGGATTCGTCAACGCCGTGCTGCGCAAGGTTCATCGCGACCCCGTCAAATGGCCCGATCGCGCCACCGAACTCAGTCTTCCTCCGTGGATGCTGGCCCGCTGGGATAAACAGTTTGGTCCCGAAGCGGCCGAGAAAATCGCCCGCGCCGCGTTAGAGGAACCGGAGAAGAATATTAACGAAGCCACCGGCCGCCAGCAGGACATCGGCGCGCAGACGATCGTGCCGCTACTGGAGGTCGAGCCGGGGATGACGTTCTTAGATCTCTGCGCCGCGCCCGGAAATAAAACCGCGCAAGCGATCGCCGCCGGCGCCCGCGTCGTCGCCTGCGATCGCTATCTAAACCGGCTCGACGCCGTACCGAGCGAAGCTCATCGGGTAGTCCTCGACGCCACTCAACCTCTCCCATTTTCGAAAAAATTCGACCGTATTCTGATCGACGCGCCCTGCTCCGGCACCGGGACCCTAGGGCGAAACCCGGAGATCAAATGGCGATTAAAGCCCGGCGACGCGAACATTTTCTCCGCCCGCCAGCGCGCCATCCTCGACCAGGCCCGCCGTTTCATGAAACCCGGAGGCCGCATCGTCTACTCCACCTGCTCGCTCGAAAATGAGGAAAATCAGAATGTCGTTCAGTCCCTCCGCCTGCGCGCCGAAACCCATCTCCGCCTGCCCGGCCGCGACCCCGGGGATGGCTTCTTCGCCGCCGTGATAACATTGGTGTAATCGCATTTATGGTCGAGATCCTCCCATCCATCCTCGCGGCGGATTTTGCCCGCTTGGCCGACCAGATCGCGCCGCTCGAAGCCGCCGGATGCCGCATGCTCCACGTCGACGTCATGGATGGCCATTTCGTACCCAATTTCACCTTAGGCCCGCCGGTGGTCGCGTCCCTCAGGAAGGTCACTAAGATGACCCTGGACATCCACCTGATGATCGCCGACCCGGACCGCTACGCGCCCCTTTTCATCGAGGCCGGAGGCGACCAGATTCTGGTCCACCAGGAAACCTGCCCGCACCTCGACCGGACCCTCCGCATGATTCAAAGCGAAGGCGCCCGCGCGGGCGTGGCCATCAATCCGGCAACGCCTGTATCGATGCTCGAGGAAGTGCTGGACGTCACCGACTACGTGCTGGTGATGAGCGTCAACCCGGGCTTCGGAGGCCAGAAATTCATTCGCAATTCGCTCCACAAAGTGCGGCAGCTCGCAGCGCGGAAAAGGGACCGCGGATTGCCTTTCCCTATAGAAATAGACGGCGGCATCGACCTGGAAAACGTTGCGGAAGTAGTGGATGCGGGCGTCGAATGGGTGGTCGCGGGGACGTCCGTTTTTCACACTGTGAATCCCCGGGCCGCTTTTGAAGAGATGCGCTCGCTGGCGCGGAATGCGCCGGCCATTAAGGTATAGTCGTAAGGATCTTTCATGATGATTCGTTTTTCAAGAGTTACGATCGCGATCGTGGTTTCTGCCCTGCTGGCTGTTTCCGCATGCGGATTTAAACGGAAGAAGTATGATAATCCGATCACCAAAGACACCCAGCAGCCGGACAAGCTGCTCTACGACAAGGCCGTTCACGATATCGAGAAGGGCAGGTATGAATCGGCCCGCCTCACCCTCAACACGCTGATCAATACCTATGACACCAGCGAGTATCTGGCTAAAGCGAAACTCGCCATCGCCGATAGCTGGTATCGCGAAGGCGGGGTGCACGGCATGGCCCAGGCCGAGGCCGAATACAAGGATTTCATTCTGTTCTATCCCGCCATGGAAGAGGCCGCGGAATCGCAGAAGCGCATCTGCGACATCCACATCGGCCTGATGGAAAAAGCGGACCGCGACCCGAGCAATGCCTTGCGCGCCGAGTACGAATGCAAGCAGTTGATCACGCAATTCCCCAACTCCAAGTACGTGCCGGAAACCGAACAGAAGCTCCGCAATGTGCAGGAGGCTCTGGCCGAATCGGAAGTATTCGTGGGCGATTATTACCATCACAAGGGCGCGAATGCGGCGGCGGCCAACCGCCTGGGCGGCGTGGTCGATCAGTATCCTCTTTTCAGCCGCGCGGATTTCGCCCTCTGGGAAGAAGCGGATTCCTACCGCAAGATGGGCAAGCTGGCGCGCGAAAAAGAAGGCGACGCCCTCCAGCGAATCGTGCGCGATTATCCGTTGAGCGTCTATGTCGAGCCCGCAAAAAAGCGCCTCAAAGAGCTGGAAATGGCCATCCCCGAAGCCGATCCCCGGGCCGTGGCGCGCATGAAGTGGGAAGCGGAGAATCGTACCAAGGTGGGCCTGATCTCTAAATCCACCGAATTTCTGAAGCGCGGACCCGATACCAGCAAAGCCGCAAAAAGCGGTCAGCCCACCATGACCAATCCGAAGCAATCGGTGCCGCTGAGCGTTCCCGTTCCGGCCAGCACCGCCGCGACCAACGTGCCCGCCCCGGCAGCAGGCGTGAACGATGTGACCATCGCTCCGGTGGCCAACGGCACTTCTGCTCTCGACACCAAGCCCGACGCACGCAGCAGTCTGAAAACCGACCCGTCCACGCCCGCCTCCGATGCGGCAGCCACTCCGAACGCGACCCCGGGTACCGCAACAGCCAACGGAGTCGCCGCGGCCGAATCGGCAGCGCCCGCCGCGGCCGACTCGAAGAGCAAGAAGAAAAAGAAGAAGACCAGCAAGACCGACACCACCAAGACTACCGCCAGCCGGGAATGAGCATCATCCTGCTGGCCGACGATAGCCCCCATGCCCAGCGCATGGGCGAGCGCATTTTGCGCGAAGAAGGCTTCGAAGTGGTCAGCATCACCAACGGCGAAACGGCCGTCGTCAGGCTCTCAGACGTTGATCCCGACCTGGTGATTGCCGACGTTTTCCTGCCCGGCGTCAATGGATTTGAGTTGTGCCGGCACGTCAAAACGCTGTATCGGCACGTGCGCGTAATTCTCACCGCCGGGTTGCTCGAACAGTTCGATGAGACCGAAGCACGCCGCTCCGGATGCGACGCGATTCTCAAGAAGCCTTTCGAAGCCTCGGTGGTGATCGGAACCATCCGCCCTCTGATCGCGGAGGCACAAATGGCACGCGGATTATTCGCGGAGGCGATTGCCGAAGCCTCGCCCGTTCCGGTCGCGTCCGAAGCCGCCGCTCCGGTGCCAGTTCCGCCAGACCCGGAACGCATCGAGGCTGCCATCACCCTGGCCCTCGACGCCGCGCTGCCCGCGCTCATTCGTGAAATTACCGAAAAGGTTTTGGTAGCATTAGGTCACTAACTCCTCCCATCAGGGAGGGGATTCTCAATATGCCAGATAACAGTTTTGACGTAGTTTCAAAAATCGAGCTGCCCGAGCTGTCGAACGCCATCCAGCAGGCGCTCAAAGAAATCCAGCAGCGCTACGATCTGAAGGGTTCCAACTCCACCATCCAGCTGGTCGAGAAGGACAACAAAATTCTCCTCGCCAGCGCCGACGATTTCAAGCTGAAAGCGATCATCGAAATCCTGGAGCAGAAGCTCATCAAGCGGAAGGTGTCGCTAAAAGGTCTGGAATACGGCGTAGTCACCCCGGCTGCCGGCTCCACGGTCCGCCAGGAAATCAAGCTCCAGCAAGGCATCGACGCGGATAAAGCCCGCAAAATCGTGCAGGCCATCAAGGACAGCAAGAAGAAGGTTCAAGTGTCCATCCAGGGCGACCTTTTGAGAGTAGCCGGCAAAGATCGCGACACGCTCCAGGAAGTGATGCATCTGCTGCGCACCGGCGATTTCGGCCTGGACCTGCAATTCATCAACTACCGCTCCAACTAAGTGTTGGTGGGGCGGCGCCATGCGCTGCCTCTTACCATGGCCGCTCCCTCTCCAGACAGTCAATCGTAAAATGCACCGGCATCCCCACGCCGCTGGTATTCGGGTAAGTGTTGTCGTGGAACACAAACATCTTTCCGGCATCGTAAACCAACACCGGCTTCCACGCCCCAGGACCCGCGATCCGCACCGCCTCACTCCAATCCGAAATCACGGGCGAAGGTTCCTTCGCATGGCACCACCATAACCCGGTCTTCGGCAGTTCACCTTTGCCGACATTTACCCGCGCGAACACTGCATCGAACCCACCTTGTTCCGCAGGAACCACGCAGAAATCGAACACCTTTTCTTCGGCGGCAAACACCGTCCGATGTACCGACCACCCCGTGCGCCCGTCTGGACTCTCCGCGTATCCCTGCACCAGATAATCGTCTTGATTCGCGCCGGCCACATACCACATCTTCCATCTGCCGTCGTGATACAGCACGTTCGGCTCATAGACGCTGCCGCGCTCCCAGTATTCATTCGCAAAGAAAACCGGAGCCGCTTGATCCACCCACTGAGCGCCGTCCCATTCCAGATACCCGATCGCGTAAGGACCCATGAAATGTTGGGCTGCGCCGGCATAGTAAATGCGCTCGACCCAAGCCATCTTTTCCGGATCCCACCCTCGCGCGTAAGAAGGACAATGCCGTCCCCCCTTCCCGTCCCACCAATAGCTATGCGTTTTGAGAGCGAGCACTGCGGGACGTGCTGGATTTTGCGCGTCCGCGGCAATCGTCCAGCCATCGGCCGAGAGCGGACTTCCCGCTCGAAGGCTGGCGCTGAACATATCGATTTCCCAGGAAGTTTTGTCCACCCCGCATGTAAACATCGACCAGCGATCGTCTCGTTTTACCACCGTGCAATCGACCAGGGTCTTCAGCTCGGTAATGGAGCCGTATCCTTTACCGGCATCGAAGATCCTCGTGATATGATCAGCCACCCCTAAACTAATACCATGGAGGCAACAAGCTCCTGCGGCCGCCGGGCTGGATAAATTCAGAGGCGGAATGCCACTCGCGGGTCTGCGTCCCATGAGATTGTTCGCGCTGTGGCGGCGGCGCGGATTGTACTTTGATTCCATCGAAGGCCCAGCACACCACGCCTCCCAGCACCCATTGCAGAATGCCGACAATAAGAATGATCCGTTCCTGGGAACGGGTAAGGTCTCTGAACAGAATGTTCACAAGCGCGATGGCACCGAACAAAACCCCGAGGCCAAACCACCAGAGTACCCAGCGCCGGATATGAAGGTGGACGTGGTTCATAAATACGCACCTCTAATTGATGAGACGTATTCGCCTGTCTTCAGGTATCTACTGTCCCGACGGGACGCCGAATGGCATAATCGCCGAAAATCTTAATACATGCCTCGCAAAATAGAATCCCTTTTTATCGCCGGCCCAGCAGGGCGGTTGGAAGCTTTGCTCGAAGAACCCGAAAACGCTGCGCCCACCGAAATGGCCTTGGTCTGCCATCCTCATCCACAACATGGAGGGACCATGCATAATAAGGTGGTCTATCGCATTACCCGCGGGTTGCGCGGCACAGGATCTGTCGTACTGCGGTTCAATTATCGCGGTGTAAATCTGAGTGAGGGCCAATACGGCGAAGGAGAGGGAGAACTTCAGGACGCAGCCGCGGCACTCGCGTATTTGCGCGCGCGCTACCCGGCGTTGCCGTTCACGATCGCGGGATTCTCCTTCGGGTCGAGAATCGCTCTGCGCTTAGGCTGCGGCGTCGCGCGGCGCATCATCGCCGTCGGATTTCCAGCAGCTTATAAGGATAAAGCAGGCCTCGATACCTGCACGACGCCGCGGGTTTTTATTGAAAGCACGCACGATCAGTTTTGCTCGGTGGAGCAGATCGAATCCATTGTCACGCCACTGCCGGAGCCGAAAAAACTGCACTTGATAGAAGCGCAGGATCACTTCTTCGCCGGCGCATTGGACGAGCTCGAAGCAGTGATTAAGACCCTTTAGGACGCAGCCAGACGCAGTTCCCGCTCCATCCGGCGGGTCGCGCGGTCGCTGATCAGGTAAGCAACCTTACTTAGCAATTCCGGAATCTCCTCAGGTTTGATCAGCAGGAAGTTCTGATGCCTGGTGGGGGCCGGACGGGCGTTCTGATAGGTAGTGAGCAGCGCAGTCGCCGGCTTATAGTCCTTCATGCGCGCATGGGCAATGACTTTGAGGCCCGCTTCCGGGGATTCCATCTCTAAGTCACTCAAAACAAGTTCATACTCACCCGCGTCGAGCTTACCAACGGCCTCCGCGGCGCTGGCGGCAGCATCGACGTGATAGCCTCCAGCTTTAAGCACCGTTTGCAGGGTCAACCGCGACGTAGGATCATCGTCGACCAGCAGAACACGGGCCAGATCGTAATCGAGAATGCGGGTCCTATATGCCAAGGGTGTAACAACTTCCGGACTCCAGTTTAACCCAGAAGACCTGAATTTCGACCCGGAGATTTTCCTAGTACCGGTTTGGCCACCCCTAAGTAACTGAATTTAAGGTTCTTTCACCGAACACGCGGGCGAAGATCCGGTCCACGTGCGCCAAGTGCCGGTCCATCGAAAAGGCGGTATTAATCTCCGCAATCGATAGATAAGAAAGAATTTTATCGTCAGATTCGACAGCAGCGCGGAAATCTCCCTCATTTTCCCAGGCCTCCATCGCGTGTTTTTGCACACGCGCGTACGCATCTTCGCGCAACATGCCGGCGGCAGCAAGATCCAGCATAAGCTGCCCTGAAAAGATCAGCCCCTTGGTGCTTTCGAGATTCGTTTTCATGCGTTTGGGATAAACGCGCATGCCGTCGATGAGCCATGTGGCCTTGGCCAGCAGATAGTCGGTCAGGATCGCCGAATCCGGAAGAACGACTCGTTCGACCGACGAATGGGATATATCGCGCTCATGCCACAACGCAATGTTCTCCATACCCGCCTGTGCGTTGGAACGGACAACGCGCGCCAACCCGCAGATCTGCTCTGAAGTCACCGGGTTACGCTTATGGGGCATGGCGGAGGAGCCTTTTTGTCCTTCGCTAAACGGTTCTTCCGCTTCACGGACTTCAGTGCGCTGCAGATGGCGGATTTCGAGGGCGATTTTCTCCAGGGTCGCGCACAACAGAGCCAGAGCATTGACCCACGCGGCATGGCGGTCGCGCGAGATAACCTGAGAGGCAATGGGCGCCGGCTTCAAACCCAGCCGCTGGCAGATTTTCTCCTCAGCTTCAGGACCGATATGACCGAAAGTGCCGACCGCACCGGAGATTTTCCCGACCCGCAGATCCTCGGCGGCATTCGATAAGCGTGTGATATTACGCAACATCTCGTCATACCACAGGGCGATTTTCAGGCCAAAAGTAATGGGCTCCGCGTGTACGCCGTGCGTGCGGCCGATCTGCACGGTGTGTTTAAATTCGTGCGCGCGCCGGTCGAGCGACACCGCCAGAGTCTTCGCACCCTTTATCAATAGGATTGACGCTTGTTGCAAGACCAGGGCCTGCGCGGTATCGACTACGTCGTTCGAGGTAAGTCCGTAATGCAGCCAGCGGGAATGATCGGCGGCGCCGGCAGCGGCCATTTTTTCCGCGACGGCGGTGGTGAACGCAATGACGTCGTGTTTCACCTTGGCTTCGATTTCGTGGATGCGGGCGACGTCGAAGCGGGCGTGGGCGCGCAAGGCTTTCGCGGCTTCCTTAGGCACCTGGCCGGTTTCGGCTAAAGCTTCGCTCGCGGCAAGCTCCACTTCGAGCCACTGCGCGAAGCGGTTTTCATCGGAAAAGATCCGGCCCATTTCAGGGCGGGTGTAGCGGGCGATCATGGGTTCCTCTGTTGGCAGGGCAAATCTCATCCTAACCTGAATGGAGCGAACTGGCGTTTGTTGAGGATGCTGAAAAACTCTCTCACAGGCTGAAGCCTGTGCCACCAACGTAAGGCCGCATTCGAAGCACTACTTTCATTCGTCTTGTGGGGCGGCCAATTTTGGCGGCAGCCGACCTTTGAGGCGGCTTTTTTGCGAGTCGCTTAAGATAAGAAGCCGACTGTAAAGTCGGCTGCCGCCAAAATTGGCCGCCCACAAAGATCGTTAGTAAGTAAATGTCTCGGTAGCCTGCCGGGGATTGGCGACGACCAGCCTGGTGAACAGCGGCCGGCCATGAAGGGCTTGGGCCGCGCACAGGCGGACGATTTCGGGGTGATTATTGCTCTCGCTGATGTGGCCGAGGATCAGCGTCGAGGTCGAGGTGTCGAGATCATCGCGGATGAAGGAACAGGCGACATCGTTCGAAAGATGGCCGTTACGCCCCATCACGCGCTGCTTCACCGACCACGGATAAGGCCCGACTTTCAGCATCTCCACATCGTGATTGGATTCGAGCAGCAGGATATCGGAGCCTCGTAAATGATGGCGGATGGAATCCGGGAGATAGCCGAGATCGGTCGCAATCGAGATCTTGATGCCCTGGGCGCGAAAGGAAAAACCGACCGGATCGGCCGCGTCGTGAGGGATGGTGAAGCTCGACACGTCGATATCGCCGATCGAGAAACTGGCACCGGCTTGGAACAATTCGAGGTGCGGAGGATTTTCGTCCCAAGGGATGGCGGGGGCGGTGAGGCGGGAAATATACACCGGGATACGCAGCTTGCGGGCAATCACCTGCAGGCCCGCGATATGATCGGAATGCTCGTGCGTGATCAGAATCGCGGTGAGCGATTCGGGCTCATGGCCGGAGGCGTGCAAACGTTCAAAGGTTTCTTTCCGGGACAGGCCCGCATCGACAAGAATCCGGGTCCGCTCCGTGGCAATGAAGGTGGAATTGCCGGAGCTGGAAGAGGCGAGAACGGAAACCTGTACTATGGGTGGCCCTCCAATGACTAACTAATACTATACCGTGGGGCGCTGTGGATTGTTTCTTCTTTTATTTACCTTCTGCGGGGCTTGCGAGCTCCAGCCGTTTTTGTGCGCGCAGGTATTCAGCGATGACTCGAACGATCAACTGTGGCCGGCTCGCCACCCGCAGCTTGACGTAAATCCGCTGCAAATAGGTGCCGACGGTATGCGGCGAGATCCCCAGATCGTCGGCGATCGATTGTTCCTTATGGTCCGCGAAAACGCCCTTCACAATTTGCAGTTCACGGGGTGAAAGGCGCAGCGATTGGGCCAGGCTGGGCCAGGTGCCGGTGGATAGCAGGGCGGAGCCAGGCGGGTCAGTGGGCGAGCCGGAAGATAAGTTCCAGATGGACATGGATTCTCCTCTGGCAGGTTTACGCGCAGAAAGGTGAAAAAAGGGATCAGCAGCAGGATCGAAAAGGCTGCGGGGATTTCGCGATGTAGCACAAGTGGAGCAGAGTTCGCGGCCATGAAAGCCCTTCGTCGAGGCGGCAAGCCTGAAGGGTGCCACATTTTGTGTCACAAGTGTTTCAGGTCTAAAGTTAGCGGGGTGGTTTACGATAGATCTATGAAGGCTTGCGTGTATGTGACTCCCAAAACGACGGTGCTCGATCCGCAGGGGCAGACCATTCGGGGAGCGTTGAACGGGTTGGGACACGCCTCCATCGCGGACGTGCGGCAGGGGAAGTTTTTTGAGATTGAGATGCGCGGCGACCGGCAGGAGGCTCAAAAAGAGATCGATCAGATCGCCCGGGACGTGCTATCGAATCCGGTGATTGAAGACTATCGCGTGGAATTTTTCGACTAAACATTTATGTGTGGAATTGTAGGATATATCGGTCCGAAGAAAGCTGTCCCCATCATTCTCGACGGGCTCAGGCGCCTGGAATACCGCGGCTACGATTCGGCTGGTATTGCCGTGCTGGAGGAAAACGGCTGCCTGACGGTGCGGCGGGCGTCGGGCAAGCTGCGCAACCTCGAAGACGCGCTGAAGCTGAGTCCGATCGACGGCGGCTACGGGATCGGCCATACGCGCTGGGCGACGCACGGTCGGCCGACCGAAGAAAACGCGCATCCGCATCGCGACTGCCATGGCGATATCGTGGTGGTGCATAACGGCATCGTCGAAAATTATCTGAAGCTGAAGCAGGAGCTGACCGACGAAGGGCACCGCTTCGTGACCGAGACCGATACCGAGGTGATCGCACACCTGGTCGAGAAGTATTACGACGGGAACCTGGAAAATGCGGTTAGGGATGCTGTGCGCAAGCTGACGGGCGTGTTCGCGCTAAGCGTCATTTCGCGAAAGGACCCAAATAAGATTGTCGCGGCCCGGTCGGGTCCGCCGGTGGTGGTCGGGCTGGGTGACGGCGAATATTTCGTGGCAAGCGATGTGCCCGCGCTGCTGAGCTATACGCGGGACATGTTTTTTCTGGCCGACGGCGATGTGGCGGTGCTGACCCGGGATGGCGTCCATCTGACGGATTTCAGCGGACGGGCGGTCAAGCGCCAGGTCTCGCATATTTTGTGGGATCCGATCATGGCCGAAAAGGGCGGCTATAAGCACTTCATGCTCAAGGAAATTTTTGAGCAGCCGCGGGCGGTAAGGGATACGACGCTGGGGCGCGTGGGGCAGGAATCGGGAAGAATTTTTCTCGATGAGATGGATATCACGGTCAAGGAATTCCGGGCATTCCAGAGCGTGCGCATCGTGGCGTGCGGCACCAGCTGGCACGCCGCGCTCGCGGGCAAGTTCATGATCGAGCGGCTGGCGCGGATTCCGGTGGAAGTGGATTATGGCAGCGAGTTTCGGTACCGCGATCCGATTGTGCGGCCGGATTCGCTGACCATCGTAATTTCGCAGTCTGGCGAAACGGCGGACACGCTGGCGGCGCAAAGAGAGGCCAAACTAAAAGGCTCGAAGACGCTGGCGATCTGTAACGTGGTCGGGTCCATGATCACGCGCGAAGCGGCGGGGACGCTGATTACTCATGCGGGACCGGAGATCGGAGTGGCGTCGACCAAAGCCTTCACGGGCCAGTTGACGGCGCTTTTCTTAATCGCGATGTACATGGGGCAGACGCGGGAAACGCTCGATGAGAAGACGTCCCATAAGCTGGTCGATCAGCTCCTGCACATTCCTTCACAGCTCGAAGAGCTGCTGCGGAGGGACGCCATTTATGAGGATCTGTCGAAGGCTCTGTTCAGATCTTCTGACTTTTTGTACTTGGGGCGAGGAGTCCACTTTCCGATTGCGCTTGAAGGAGCGCTGAAGCTCAAAGAGATTTCCTACATACATGCGGAGGGGTATCCGGCGGGCGAGATGAAGCATGGGCCGAATGCGCTGATCGACGGGAATCTGCCGACGGTGGTGCTCGCGACCTGCGATCATTCGGACGATTTGAGCCGGGTGTTGTATGAGAAGACGCTGTCGAACATCCAGGAAGTGAAGGCGCGCGAAGGGATCGTGGTGGCGGTGGCGTGCGAGGGCGATGAGCAGGTGAGGAAGGTCGCGGATTATGTGATTCCGATCGGCCAGACCCACGACCTGCTGCTGCCGATTTTAGAGGTGGTGCCGCTGCAGATGCTGGCGTATCATATCGCGGTGAGGCGGGGGTGCGATGTGGATCAGCCTAGGAATCTAGCGAAGAGTGTCACGGTAGAGTAGGGCGTGGGCGCAGGGTCGCCGGTGACGATGACTGAACTGACGCCTGGCTCATTCGAGCAATTTGTCCGCGTCAATAGTTTTGTGGTCATTCATTTTTGGGCGAAATGGAATGGCTATGACGCAAAGATGAAAGAGATTCTCCGGTCTCAGATTCCTGGCGAATTGGCCAGTCGCATCGGATTCGGAATGCTTGATACTGACCCGGCGGAGCACCATCAAATCTGCCTACAGCACCAGCTTCGCAAGGTTCCATCTCTGGCGTTCTACCGGGACGGTTTATTGCTTCGAGTCCTGACCGGCTTGCGCGAGGCGGAACAGATCATTGTCCTTATGCGAGAGTTGGTTTCCCGGGGTCTCTCGAATGAGCCTGGCTCGTCGGCAATTAATATTTGTCTGCGCCCGGGAAGGAAAGGAAGATAATTGGCCGCCGATGAACGCGGATGAACGCCGATTGGAGGCGCGCTGCGTTCGTTCTGTTTCACAGCGAGCATGGGGCGTGAGGACGAAGGTTCGTGGCTTTCACGCCGGGGCTGGACGTAGCCACTTGGGCGCAATCGATCGGGCCAATCGGGGAGTGCGATCAGCCTCGGAATCTGGCAAAGAGCGTGACGGTGGAATAGTGCGACAGGCACACGTTAGTTCTCAGTTGGCGTCTTCTCTATATGGTCGATCACTAAGACGGAAGTTAGGCGTTTCTTCCGAACTAGCTTGAGGCCAAGTTGCTCCTGCAGAGCTTCGAAGAGGTCCGGGTCGGAGCTGGCGGCAGCGTCGGCAGAATGGGACGCGACAAGTGCTCTTAACTTGACGTCGTAGTTTCCTTTTAGTCCTGTACCATCCGTTACAGGTTCGCCAAGCAACCCCGACAATACACTTGCCAACCGCTCCATCGAGGCCTTGCTGAGCACTACATTCACGGCGCCTTGAAATCCTAACGGCGGCGCGGACAGGGGCGGCGGGGGCTTCAAACCATCGTTGATGGCGGGATATTCCTTTAGTTTCGTTCCGTTTTTAGCCACCTCAAGTTCATAGATTTGGAGTTGCCGTTGCTCGCGGTGCAGCATTAACTTGAATCGATCCGCCAACAAGCTTTGTAACATCAGGAGGTATTGGTCCTGGTTTGTATTGGGCGGGACGCTCGCCATGATATCGAACCGCGTTTCAGCGAGCCACTCCGGGCTCACAAGCTGATGGCGATGAATGCCGTAGGCCATGGCTGTGAGGCTGAATAGGTCGATGTTAGCGAAGGTGGCCAACACGGGGTCACCGCTTCCAGGGCCGCCATGCACCCTGAATCCGCGTTCGCCCAGAGGAAGCGGCGCGGCTGGCTTGATGGACACGACTTCAAACGAAAGCTGGCCAAGAACAGATTGGGCTAGAGCTAGCGTGACGCAAGTTCCCAGCAAACAAAGCTTGGCCACGCCCATACTAACACGTTAGCACTAAATAAATAGGAGGTTCAACACTCCTATGCCAAACAGTCCGCGGAGAGAAGCCAACTAAATTACGGCGGCGACGCGGCACGCCCGAGTGCGCGCGCCGCCAAGGTTGGCCGGAAGAAGATTTTTGGCCGCTGATGAACGCTTGTTCCGCATTTATCCGGGGCTATTTCGTGCGCGTCGCCCCGGAAACGCCATAATGGTTACATGGCCACTGTGCCCGATGCGCCGCTCACCGAGGAGCAGTATCTCGAAATCGAGCGGCTCGCTGAATACAAGAGCGAGTTTCACGATGGGCGGATGTTTGGGATGTCCGGCGGCTCGCCCAATCATGCGCTGCTCTCCGCCAGCATCATCGCGCTGCTCTTTCCCCAGATGCCTGCGGGCTGCCGGGTGTTCAGCTCCGATATGAGGATCAAGGCTGCTTTGGCTGGGCTATACACCTACCCCGATTGCAGCGTGATCTGCGGCGAGCCCGAAACTTTCAGCGATCAGAAAGACGTGGTGCTGAATCCTTTTCTGATAGTCGAAGTACTGTCGCCATCGACCGAAGGCTACGATCGCGGGAAGAAATTCGAGTTTTACCGGACCATTGCCAGCTTCAAAGAATACCTAGTCATCCATCAGGACCGGCGGCATGTCGAACATTATTCGAAGCAGGACGATGGGAGCTGGGTGCTGCGGGATCACTTGGACGGTGAGGTTGCTATCGCGCGGCTGGGAGTTCGCATTGTGCTCGACGAGCTTTATTCGTCGGCGATTAATATCGGTGGAAGCCCGGAAGGTCAATAAAAATAAATTGCCGCCGATGAACGCTGATGAACGCCGATAGATTGCCTGAAGTGACGCAGCATACGCATACAGTTCATATTTCTACGCGCGGGAAAGGGCTTTATCCTTTTACGCGCGAGGTGGCGCAGTGGGTCGCGTCATTGAAACTTGAGACTGGACTGCTGACGGCGTTTGTGCAGCACACCTCGGCGTCGCTCGCGATTCAGGAAAATGCGGACCCCGACGTCGTCAAGGATCTGGCGGATTTTTTCGAGCGGCTCGCGCCCGAAGACGATCCTCGGTACCGTCATCAGGATGAGGGACCGGACGATATGCCGGCGCACATTCGCTCGGTTTTGAGCGCGACTTCGTTGACCATTCCGGTGGTCCATGGGCGGATGGCGCTGGGGACCTGGCAGGGTCTTTATTTATTCGAGCATCGTCGAGCACCACACCGGCGAAGCGTGGTGCTGCATTTGATCGGCTGACTACTGCACGAAGCGGCGGTCGCGGCGCAGAATCGCCGGGACATCGAGATCGTCGTAGAGAGGAGCCGCGGGCGGCGCGGAACCGTTGGCCGTAGCGGACATGGTCATCGGTTCGGGTTCGGAGACAGTTTCGGGCGCGGCTTCGACGAAGACCGGTTCCGGTTCGGGCAACTCCATTTGCGGCGACGCCGGCTGTGCTTCAACCGATGCCGAGGCGGACTTGCGGCGCTCGATCGTCGGAAGATTTTCGCGCTCGAAACCCGTGGCGATCACCGTGATTTTCACTTCCTCGCCCATCGCTTCATTGAGCACGACACCGAAGTTGATCTGCACATCTTCATTTTCGGCGGCGTTGCGGATCAGCGTGCAGGCCTCATTCACTTCATGCAGGCCGAGCTTCGACGATCCCATGATGTTGATCAGCACGCCGCGCGCGCCGCGCACGCCACCGGCTTCCATGAGCGCACAACTGATGGCGCGTTCGGCCGCGACCATGGCCGCGTTCTCCCCCTTCGCGGAGGCCGTACCCATCATCGCGTAGCCCATGCCCAGCATGATGCTGCGGATATCGGAGAAGTCGCGATTGATCAAGCCGGGGGTGGTTATGATGTCGCTGATGCCCTGCACTGCCTGGCGCAGAACGTCGTCGGCCACGCGGAAGGCCTCGAAGAAACTGGTGCCTTTAGGAACCAGGTCGAGCAGCTGATCGTTGGGGATCGTGATCACGGTGTCGACCACGCTGGCGAGTTCGCTCAGACCCAGATCGGCTTGCTTGCGGCGCTTGGGTCCTTCAAACGCGAAGGGCTTGGTAACCACCGCGACGGTGAGCGCGCCCAGCTCTTTCGCGAGCGACGCGACGACTGGCGCGGCGCCGGTGCCGGTGCCTCCACCGAGCCCCGCGGTGACGAACACCATGTCCGCGCCTTCCAGAAGGTCGATGATTTTCTCCGTGTCTTCGAGCGCGGCTTGTCTGCCGACCGAGGGATCGGAACCGGCGCCGAGACCGTTGGTAACCTTCGATCCGATGGCGAGCTGATTCGGCACGGGGGATGCCGAAAGCGCCTGCACATCGGTGTTGAGCACGCAGAATTCGACGCCGGATAGGCCTTCATTCAGCATGCGCGCGACGGCATTGCAACCGCCTCCGCCAACGCCGAAGACACGGATTCGCGTCTTGGGCGCGGCTTCTTCCTGGATCATGAATTTCAACGCATCAAGTGCCATATTTGTGCTCCTTTATCTCAAAACCAAACCCATCAGGCCACCCATCCGGCTGCGCGGCGGACGGTGAAGTTTCAATTTTCCCGAGTACATCGCGAGTCCGGCGGCCGTCGTCCACAGAGGACTTTTTAATTCTTCGGGCCAGTCACCGACATCGTTTTCGCTGGCCAGACCGTTCCCCGCCTGACAATTCAGAACACGCTCCGCCATGTCGCACATGCCGTTCAACAGCGCGCCTCCGCCTGACAGGACGATGCCTTCGAGAAGATTGCGCTCCATGCCGACGCGCTGAAGTTCGGCGCGCACATAGTGAAACAGCTCCTCCGCGCGGGCTTCCAGAATTTCGTTGAGCTCGCTGCGGCGGGCTTCGCGCGGAGAACGGCCCTCGGGCGAGGGCACTTCGATCAGGCTCGAATCAGCGGTGAGGCCGAGC
Source organism: Bryobacterales bacterium (assembly GCA_963698105.1). Classification (GTDB taxonomy): domain Bacteria; phylum Acidobacteriota; class Terriglobia; order Bryobacterales; family Bryobacteraceae; genus Palsa-187. Next base: position 217,631 of record CAVOPN010000005.1, on the reverse strand, counting down.
AGCGCGCATCCATATTGCTGCTTCAGGCACTCGGCATCTTCGTAGGTCACTTTGAAAACCGCGGCCACGTCGCGGGTGAAATGATCCGCCCAGATGGGAATGCTGGACGCGAGCAGCAGCGCTTCGCCGTCATAGACCACCAGGTCTGTCGAATCGAGGCCCATGTCCAGGAACGCGACACCGCGCGCGCGAATTTCCTGGGTGAGACAGGCGTACGCACCGGCCATCGGCTCGAAAACAGTTTCCTCGACGGCGAGATGCGCCAGGTGCACGGCGGCCAGAATCGCCTGGTGCTCCTGATAGGACGCGCTGATCACATGGACATTGGCTTCGAGGCGCGAACAGATGCCGTTGTGAGGCTTGCGGTAACCGGAGCGTCCGTCGAGCGTGAAGTCCTGCGGCTCGACGTGAAGGACCAGCCGATCGCGCTCCAGACGAACCTCTGAGGCGAGCTCGACCGCGTACGCCATATCGGCGGCGTCGACTTCGCGGGGGCGCCCGAATTCGTAGAGCCCGCGCGAATGCGCGCCGTGAACATGCGTGCCGCCGACGCCGACGGTGACCGCGTCGACCGAGACCTGGGCCCCTCGCTCGGCATCGGTAACAGCGGCGCGAATCGATTCCGCGACGGCGTCCTGATCGGTCACGCGGCCCTTCGCCCATCCGGCGGCGGGGGCCAGGCCATGCCCCAGGTAGCGAATAAATCCGCCCTCCAGAGCGCAGATCACGCAACGCGTGCGCGAGCTTCCCGCATCCAGACCGACCACCAGTTGCGTTTTCGAGGCCATGCTAATCCACCGCCGTAATTCGATCGTCGAGGCGCAGATCGAGCGTCGCGGCGTTGGGCCGCTGGCGCTTGATTTCGCCGTAATGATTTAAGAAAACCTGATAGCGCCGGGCGAAATCGCGGTCGCCCAGCAGCAGGGTCATGATGTGTCCGTCGCGCGGCACGGTCACTTTCAGATTGTCGCGATCGGAAACATCGATCTCCGAAATGTTTCGAACATTGTCCCCCAGATCCGTGGTCAGCCGCAGCATGCGGTGCACGCGATCGCGGCGGGCCTCGATCGAATCGGACGCTCGTACGCCGGTGAGCACGGGCAGCGTAAAGCGGTCCTCGGCAGGGGGTAGAATGACTCCATCCTCGTCGATCAGCGCGAAACGCGCGGGCGCGAGGGTGAGGAACGCCACCGGCTTGCGTTCCTGGACGCTGACCACGACGCGATTCGGCCACAGGCGCGCGATGGACGCGTCCTTGATCCAATCGACGGAGCGCAGCGTTTCGCGGCGATCCGAAAGCGGCAGCAGATAGACGCTGCGGCCCAGGTCAATCGAGAAGACCCGCTCAATTTCAGCCCGCGAGGCGTGCGCTGCTCCGGCGATTTCAATGGCGCCGGGATCGGCGTCGACGCCGCTGAGAGCGAACCGGGGGTCGCGAATCAGGAACTGTTCCATGCGATGAAACAGGTAGAGCGACGCGATCAACAACACGGCGAACGCAATCGCGATAGTCACGATTCGGGCGGTAGATACCGAGTTCCGGGCAGGCGGGTTGCTGCGCGCGCGCGTTCGCTTCGGTTCGTTCTCTACATCCGGCAACATCTTTTTATTCCTCAGTGCTCAAACCTTTAACCCCGATAAAATCTCTTCCCCCGCGTGCGAAACGCTGCCCGCGCCCAGCGTGACGATCGCGTCGCCCGGCTGCGCTTCGGCCATCACCGCTTCGATTCCCCGCTCCATCGAGCCCACGTAATGCGCGCTGCGATGCCCAAACGCGCGGATGCGCGACGCCAGTGCTTCGGCCGTCACGCCCTCGATCGGCTGTTCCGAGGCCGCGTAAATATCCATCACATGCACGGTATCGGCCTGGTGAAACGCGCGGGCAAAATCGTCCATCAGCGCATCGGTCCGCGTGTATCGATGCGGCTGGAACAGAACATGAATCCGTTTATAGCGGCAGGCGCGCGCCGCGCCCAGCGTCGCCCGAATCTCCGTGGGATGATGGCCGTAATCGTCGATCACGGTGACGCCGCGCTCCGTTCCTCGAATCTGAAATCGCCGGTCGACGCCGCTAAAAGAGGCCAGCGCCTCGCGAATGCTTTCGATGGGAATTTCCAACTCCAGGCCGACCGCGATGGCGGCAGTGGCGTTCAGAACATTGTGCGCGCCGGGGATGTGCAGACGAAAACAGCCGAGGTCGCGGCCCCGAAACTCCAGATGAAATTCGCTGGCCAGGTGCCCGGCGGAGGAATGTGTCACCCGCAGATCGGCTTGCGCGCTCAATCCATAAGTAATGATGCGGCGATTCACGGCAGGCAGAATCTGCTGGATATTTTCGTCATCGATGCACAGAATCGCGGCCCCGTAAAAAGGCACTTTCCCGATGAACTCCGCAAACGCGCGCCTGATTTCGCCGAGGCCCGAATAGTGGTCCAGATGCTCGCGATCGATGTTGGTGACAATCGCGACGATGGGGGCCAGTTTCAGAAACGATCCGTCGCTCTCATCCGATTCGACCACCAGGTAATCCGATTTCCCGAGCCGCGCGTTGGAGCCGCCCATCATCCCCACCCTGCCGCCGACCACCATCGTGGGATCCAGGCCGGCATGGCTGAGAATCACCGCGGTCATCGACGTGGTAGTGGTTTTGCCGTGGCTCCCGGCGATCGCAATTCCGAATTTCTGACGCATCAGCTCAGCGAGAAGCTCGCCGCGCGGAATGACCGGGATCGAAAGACGGCGCGCTTCCTCAACTTCCGCATTATCGATTTGCACGGCGGAGCTCACGACCACCGCCTTCGCGCCCGCCACGTTTTCCGCCGCATGACCCTGAAAAATGACCGCGCCTTTGGCGGCGAGGCGCTCCGTGATCGGCGAAAATTTCAGGTCCGACCCGCTCACGCGATACCCCAGTTCGAGCAGCACTTCGGCAAGACCGGACATGCCGATGCCTCCGATACCGACGAAATGAACATGTTGGGGTTTAAAAAACATTTCAATAGGTTATTGTTTCGGCTTTCCGCCTTGAAGTCAATCTGTAACTTTTCGCTGAATCGATGTAGCGCGCGCCTCCAGGCGCTACGCTCCTCGGCTGCCCGCTGGGCCGCTCCCGGCCGAGCCAGTGTCCGCGCCGCTTCGCCCATTTTCTGGAGCGAATCGCGATCGCGCGCCAACCGCATGACTTCCTCCACCAACCGTGCGCCCGTCATTTCCGAATCCAGCACCAACCGCGCGCCCCCCGCTTTTTCGAACGCCTGTGCATTGCGCAGCTGGTGCTGATCCGCCGCCGTAGGTAAAGGCACCAGGATCGAAGGCTTGCCCGCCGCCGCAATTTCGCTCACCGTGCCGCCTGAGCGGCTCACGATTACATCCGCTTCCGCAAACGCCCGCGGCATGTCTTCGAAGAACGCGGACATCTCGCCGCGGATTCCAGACGCCTGAAATTTCGGAGCCAGTTCGGCGTACGCACGCTCGCCCGTCTGGTGAATCAAGCGCACGGAATCTTTTTTCCAAAGCGGCCAGCTCTGCTCTGCCGCCCGATTCAGCGTGCGCGACCCCTGGCTGCCGCCGGTGATCAGCACCGTGATCGCGTCCGCACCGGGCTTGGGCGCAATCGCAAAAAATTCGTCGCGCACCGGGCGCCCCGTTACTTCCGCGCGGCCTTTGGGAAAATATCGAACCGTCTCTTCGAAACTCACCAGCGCCTTGGTAATAAACCGCGCCAGCTTGCGATGCGTGAAGCCAGGAATCGCATTCGGCTCCATCACCACGATGGGTATGCGCTTCCACAACGCCGCGATCAACACCGGACCCGCCACGTATCCGCCCATCGAAAAAACAGCAGTGACCGGGCGCGCGCGATCCAGCAATCTGGCTGCTTCGAAAACGCTCCACGGAAGTTCCGCGAGCGACGTCATCATACGCCGAAATCCTACGCGATTCAACCCGCCGATCTCGATCCAGTCGATGGGAAAACCATCGGCTGGAACCAGCTTCGCTTCGATGCCGCGCCGCGTTCCGATGAAGCGTATGGCATGTCCGCGCACCCGCAGCTCCCGCGCCACGGCCAGCGCGGGAATCACATGGCCGCCCGTCCCTCCGCCGGCCATCACGAAGCTGGCAGGCGTTTTCATCCCTCATTGTCGCTCACACTCAACAACATTCCCAGCGACGCCAGCGTGCTCAACATCGAACTGCCGCCGAAACTGATCATGGGCAGCGGAAAGCCCTTCGTGGGCGCCATGTCCAGCACCACACTCATATTGATCAGCGCCTGCACCACGATCGAAACCGTGACTCCCAGCGCCAGATATTTTCCGAAATCTTCACGTGCCAGCAAGAACAGCCGCGCTCCGCGCCACAGAATGACGACGAATCCCGCGAGCACGGCGGAGGTCCCCCACAAGCCCAATTCCTCGCCGACGGTGGCGTAAATAAAATCGGTATGCGCGTCGGGTAAGAACATTAATTTCTGCTTGCCCTGCATCAATCCGACGCCCAGCACCCCTCCGGCGCCCACCGCGATTTTCGATTGGCGAGGCTGATAACTCGGATCCTGCGTGCGTGTCGACCGGTCGACGTAAGCGCGCACCCAACCATGCGTATCGATGAGCTCGATCTTCGAATAATCGGGATCGAGAAACGCAACAACGCGGCGCACGCGCTCGCCTTTCGACACGACCGCGATGACGCAGATCGCTGCACCGATCATCGCCAGACGAAACATGTAGCGTTTTTCCAGGCCCGCAACCCAGAACACGATGACCGCCGTAATCACCGGCACCAGCGCGGTTCCCAAATCCGCGACCACCACCATGAATCCCAGCATCGCGACCGCGACCACTGCTTGTCGCAGGGTCCGTCGGTCGTTGATCACATGCGCGCGGCGGGCGATGAAGTACGCGAGAAATAAAATCAACGCCGGCTTCGCGAACTCCGACGGCTGCAAAGATCCGACGCCGGGAATCTTGAACCATCGATGCGTGCGGGGATCGGCGAAGTATACGAAGACCAACATGCCGAGGACGATTCCGAGCCCTGAAAACGCCCACGCGGGCGTGTTCAAGCGTCGATAGTCCATGCGCTTGAAGTACATCAAAATCAGGAACGAAGCAATCGCGAACCCCACCTGCCGCACCACGAAATAATAGGGAACGACGTTGTACCGCAGCTCCGCCACCGCCGAGGAGGAGCTGTAAAGAATCACCAGTCCGAAGCCGACAATCGAGAGTATGGTTAGAAATAAAATCCAATCCGTCTTCAATTTCGCCATTAAAGTTCTCCTACCAGGCGTTTGAATTCCCGTCCGCGATGCTCGTAATTTTCGAACTGGTCGAAGCTGGCGCAGGCGGGCGCGAGCAGCACGGTATCGCCCCTCGAAGCACGGGCGGACGCTTGCTGAACCGCGGCTTCCAGAGTGCGGCACGCGACCATGCGAACCTCGCCGCCTAACTGCGTGCGAATCTTGTCAGCAGCCGCGCCGATCAGCAGCGCAGCGTGCGATTTATTTTTTAGAGGAGCAGCCAGAGGCGTATAGTCGCTGTTCTTATCCTTGCCGCCGAGAATGACCCACAGGCCTCCCGGGAAAGCATCGATCGCTTTCAGTGCCGCATCCACATTGGTCGCTTTCGAATCGTTATACCAAGCCACGCCGTTGCGTTCCCGAACAAATTCCAGCCGATGTTCGACGCCGGGGAAGGTCATCACCGCCGCGCGAATCTGCTCGTGGGTGGCTCCGGCGAGCTGCGCGATGACAGCCGCGGCCATTGTGTTTTCGAGATTATGAGTGCCCCGCAGGGGAACTTCCGCGGTCTCCATCATTGGCTGCCCGTCGAGCATGATTCGCGATTCATTGAGAAAAGCCCCCGGGTTTACAGCATATGTCGAACTGAACCACACCGCCGTCCCTTTCGTTCGCTGGGCATAAGATCGCGTAATTGTGTCATCGTGATTCAGCACCGCGAAATCACGTTCACGCTGATTGGCGAACAGACGCGCCTTCGCCTCGGCGTAATTTTCGATGGTGTAGTGACGATCCAGATGATCGGGCGTGACGTTCAGAGCCGCTCCGATATGCGCGTGAAACGTCTCCGTGGTTTCCAGTTGAAAACTGGAAAGCTCCAGCACATTGAATTGCCCGTCGCGCGATGTATTCACCATCGACGCCGGAGGCGTGCCGATATTTCCGCCGACCTGGGCCGCGATGCCGCTCCCTCTCAAAATGTGTCCGGTCAATGCGGTGGTGGTCGTTTTCCCGTTCGCGCCGGTGATGCCGATAATGTCGCCTTGAAGGAACCAACTCGCAAGTTCGAGATCGCCGATAATTTTCACGCCTCGCGATCGTGCCGATGCCAGCTCGCGCAAATCCGCCGGAACGCCGGGCGAAAGCACGATCAGATCGGCATCGGAAAACGCAGCTTCGCTTTGCGGCTCGACTTCGATGCCTTCGATCGTCACCGGCTTTTGATCCACCGCTCGTACCACGGAGCCTTTCTGGCGCAGCAGCTCTACCGCCGCCACGCCGCTGCGCGCCATCCCCACCACCACGACTTTTGCGCCTTCCAGTTTCATCTCAGTTTCAGAGTGGTCAATGCGAAGAGAGCCAGAATCAAACCCGCGATCCAGAACCGCGTGATCACCTTCGATTCCGCCCAGCCCAGCTGCTCAAAATGATGGTGGATCGGAGCCATCTTGAAAATTCTTTTGCCCCGTAGTTTGAAGCTGCCGACTTGCAGGATCACCGAAATCGCCTCCAGCATATACACGCCGCCGATCAGCGGCAGCAGCAGCTCCTGCTTCAAAAGTACCGCTACGGTCGCCAGCCCGCCGCCCAGGCCGAGAGCGCCGACATCGCCCATGAAAATCTCCGCGGGATGCGCGTTGTACCAGAGAAAACCGAGCGACGCCCCGGTCATCGCGCCGCAATAGATCGTCAATTCGCTCGCGCCAGGCGTGCGCGCGAGATCCAGGTAGCGTGCAAAATCGACGTTCCCGTTCAGGAATGACAGCATAGTCATCGCGCCCGCCGAGATAATCATTAAACCTATCGCGAGTCCATCCAGACCATCGGTAAGGTTCACCGAATCCGCGGTGCCCACCAGCACGAGAATCAGAAAGAAAAAAAACCCGACAAACGCAAGCGGATAAGTCCACGCACTATGCAGCCACGGATGAATCAGCAGATCGGGTCGGAAATTCTTCGCGAACGGCACGTTCAAGCTGGTGTCGTACAGCCGCCGCGCGTTCATCGCCAGCAGCAAAACGCCCACCAGCAATGCCGCGATCACCTCCAGTGTGAACTTCTGCGCCACTGTTAATCCCTGGTTGTGCTTGCGTCGAATTTTCAAATAATCGTCCAGGAGCCCCACCGCGCCGAAGCTGATCAGACCCGTGACCGCAACCCATATCGAAGGCAACCGCAGATTCGCCCACAACAAAGTCGGCACCACAATCGATAGACATATCAACAGTCCGCCCATGGTCGGGGTGCCCGCTTTTTTTTGATGCGACTTCGGACCTTCTTCGCGAATATGCTGCCCGATCTGATACTGTCTGAGCCGCGCGATCAGCCACGGACCCAGCACGATCGAGAGCAGCAGCGCCGTGATACTGGCCATCGCCGTCCGTACCGTCGAGTATTGAAACAGCCGGAAGGGCGAATACACATGGTAGAGTTTTTCGTAAAAAAGCCAATAAAACATCAGTTCGCGCTCCTGTCTTCAGGAGCCAGGAACTGTTCGAGCGCGCGTTCCACATGAACCCCACGCGATCCTTTGAACAGAATCGCGTCGCCCGCCTGCGCGATGTCGCGTACCGCGCGGCCCGCCTCTTCCGGCTCGTCGAAAAAAAGTGCGGCGCCGGCACTGCGACCGGCAAGGTTGGCTGCGTCCACCAAACTCCAGGCGGCGCCGCGTATCCCAACAAGCACATCAATCCCCTGCTCCACGGCGTAGCTGCCTACGTCACGATGCAGAGTCTCAGCCCAGCGGCCAAGTTCGAGCATCTCCCCCAGCACCGCGATCCGGCGCCTGGCCGGCGTGTCCCGCAACACGTCCAGCATGGCCCGGACCGCATCCGGATTGGAGTTGTAGCAATCGTCATAGACCAGGATTCCACGATGCTCGAAGCGCTCCCCGCGCATCTTTCCTGGTCGAAGGTTTTGCACCGCGTCGACTAACCGCTGCGGCGCAATCCCGTAAACCTGCGCCACCGCGAGCCCCGCGAGAATATTCGAAACACTATGGCGTCCGTGCAGCGCCGTCCCGAATTTTGTCGAGCCGACGCGAAATTGGACCCCGTCCGCGGACTCCCGCACGTCCTCCGCGCGCACCTCAGCCTCCCCCGACACGCCGTAGAATATCGTTCGTCCGCGCGCCATCGCCTTCACCCGGGGATCGTCCGCATTCAGCACCGCCGTGCCATCTTCGGGCAACGAGTCAATCAATTCGCGCTTCGCCGACGCAACTCCTTCAATCGAGTCGAACGCTTCCATGTGCGCCGTCCCGACATTCGTGACCACGCCCACATCCGGCTTCGCGATCGCCGCCAGCTCGCGAATCTCCCCCCCGTGATTCATTCCCATCTCGATCACGGCGACCCGCGCATCCGGGTCCAGACGTAGCAGCGACAGAGGCACGCCGATCTGATTATTCAGATTGCCCACCGTCTTCGCCGTTTTCATCTGTGTCGCCAGCATCTCCGCGATCACGTCCTTCGTCGTCGTCTTACCCGCGCTCCCCGTCACGCCGATCACGCTGCCCGCCCAAATTTCGCGCGCCCTCTTCGCGACCAGCTGCAGCGCGGCCAAAGTGTCATCAACCAACAGCACCGGCCCGTCGACTTCCACCGGTGCTTCGACCACCACTCCCACCGCGCCTTTTCGGAACACTTCGCCGACATGCTCGTGCCCGTCATGCGTCGGCCCGCGCAGCGCGAAAAACAGATCGCCTGGCGCAATCGTTCGCGAATCGATGCTCCACCCCGTAACCATTCGACGCCCTTCGATCGATAGACCGAGCACCCGCGCCACTTCCTGTAGCTCGATCTCCATTACTCATAACCCAGCGATCCCAGAATTTCGCGCGCCATCTCGCGATCGTCAAAGTGAATCGTGCGATCCTTCAAAACCTGGTACGGCTCGTGACCTTTCCCCGCGATCAATACCACATCGCCCGCCTTAGCTTCTTCGAGCGCCCGGCGAATCGCCTTCGCACGATCCGGCTCCGCGATATGTGGAGTATCGAATCTCCCCAGCCCCACCAGCGCATCGTTAATAATGTCCAGCGGATCTTCCGACCGCGGATTGTCCGACGTCAGCACGACAAAGTCGCTCAGTTCCCCCGCCGCCATCCCCATCAGCGGACGCTTCGCGCGATCCCGATCTCCTCCGCACCCGAACAGCGTAATCACCCGCCCGCGCGTCATCTCGCGAGCCACCTGGATCACGTTGCGTAGCGCGTCATCGGTGTGCGCGTAATCCACCGCCACCAGGAAAGGCTGCCCGCAGTCGATCCTTTCAAACCGCCCCGGGACAGTTTTCAATGCCGCCGCTCCCCGCGCAATCGTCGCCAGGTCGATACCGTAACTCAGCGCCGCTCCGCTCGCCGCCAAGATATTCAGCACGTTAATCCGCCCCGCGAGCATCGATTCCACCGGCTGCCGTGCGCCCTCATAGCAAAGATCGAAGCGCAGCCCCGCGAAGCTCGTCCGAATATTTTCCGCATGCAGTTGCGCTTCCTTCGAAATCCCATACCATATGACGCGAGATCCCCCGCCAGCCATCCCTGAGCTCGCGGCATCGTCCCGATTCAACACCGCCCAAGCCGGCGCAGGCGCCCCTTCCGGCGAAAACAGGAGCCGCTTCGCAGCCGCGTACTCCTCCATCGTGCGATGAAAGTCCAGATGGTCGCGCGTCAAATTCGTAAACACCGCGGTGTGAAAATGGAACCCGTAAACCCGTCCCAGCGCTAGCGCATGCGACGAAACCTCAGACACCAGGTGCGACCCACCGCGCCTTTCAAGCTCTGCCGCAAACTGCATGGTGTCCAGCGATTCAGGCGTGGTGTTCGGCGCATCCCTGCGTTCTCCCGCCAGCCTGTATTCGATGGTCCCGATCAGTCCGGTCACGAATCCCGCTTCCCGCAAAATCGCGTCGATCAGAAACGACGTAGTGGTTTTTCCGTTCGTGCCGGTAATGCCCGTGAATTGAATCCTCTCATCCGGACGCCCGTAAAAATTGCGCGCCGCAACCGCCAGCGCCCGCCTCCCGTCCTCTACCTCGACCCACACACCCTGAAAATCAATCGGCCGCGCCAGGTCGCTCACCACCGCGCACGCACCCCTCGCCGCCGCGTCCTTCGCGAACTCCGCCCCGTCCAACCGCGCTCCTCGAAATGCGAAAAACAGGAAATCCTTCTCGACTTTGCGCGAATCGTACGCCAGCCCCGCCACATCCCAACGTGCGGCAGCCTCGGCCAGCGCCCCGCGCAGCCTAACCCCACCCAAAACTTCTTCGAGGATCATCGGGTGAACTGCACGCGCACCCGCACACCAGGAGCCAGGATCGATCCGGCCGCCGGCTGCTGATTACGCGCGAGTCCGTTTCCCGATACCTCGATCTGAACTCCGGTCGCCGCCGATTCCTCCAATACCGCGCGCAGCGTCATCCCCCGGAAATCCGGCACCTTCGGCCCCACCAGCGCGGAGCTTAAAACGTTCGCCGCCGGAAGATCCTCCGCCACCGGCGCCGGAGCAGCCGGCGGTGCCTCCGCGGCTATGGACTCTTCAGTGGCCTCATCGTGCGAAGGCGAGAAACTGTCCGGCAAATCCTTCGGCACATCCAGCATTCTCAGCGCCGTCATCGCCACATGGCTGAATACCGGACCCGCCGTCGGTCCGCCGAATCCCGCATTGCCCGTCTTCGTATCGTGCAGTGTCACCGCCACCACGATCTGCGGATTCGTCACCGGCGCGAACCCCAGAAAACTCGCGTTGTAGTTGTGCGTGTATACGTGCGCCTTCAAGTCGTAAACCTGCGCCGACCCCGTTTTTCCGCCCGAAGTATAGCCTTTTATGGTCGCGTATCTTTTCCCGGTTCCCCGCAGCACCACGCCTTCCATCATCTGCCGCATCAGAATCGCCGTTTGCGGAGCAATCGCGCGCTCCGCCTTTTCATCCGGAAACTTTTCCACCGCCTCGCCCTTCTTTTGACGTGCCAGAATCAGCTTCGGCTTCACCAACATCCCTCCATTGGCCACCGCCGCGCCAGCCAGTGCGAGTTGCAACGATGTCACTCCCACTTCCTGCCCCATTGCGACGGACCCGATCGACGTCGGCGTCCAGTGCTCCACCTTCCGCAGAATGCCCGGCGATTCTCCCGGCAGCTCGATCCCCGTCACACGTCCGAATCCGAACTTGCGCACATAACGGTATAACTCCCGGTCGCCGACCTTCAACCCAATCTGAATCGCCCCGATATTGCTCGATTTCGCCAGCACATCCGCCATGCTCAGCGTCCCATAGGAGTGCGTATCGTGAATCACGCGTCCCAGTAAATTGAAACTCCCGTTCCCGCAGTTGATCAACGATTCCGGCCGCAAGCTGGTAGTTTCAAGCGCGGCCGACAAAGTAATTACCTTGAACACGCTCCCCGGTTCGAACGGAGTCGTGATGGCCAGATTGCTCCGCGCCTCCGTCGATTCGCCCGCCACTGGAGCTTCGTTCGGATCGTACGTCGGATAATTCGCCATCGCCAGAATTTCCCCGTTGTACGGATTCAGCACCACGATCGATCCGCTCTTCGCACTGCTCGCCTGGGCGGCGCGCGCGATCTCTTTTTCGGCCTCGTATTGCAGATTCTGATCGATGGTGAGAGTGATGTCCGCGCCCGGCTCCGGCTTGCGCCCCACGACGGAATCATAAGGATTCTGCTTCACGTCGTTGAATACGCGCATCTGCCCGGCGAATCCCGCCAGGTCGTCGTCCAGGCTCATCTCCACGCCCGCCGTGCCCCGCTCGACCGTGTCGTTCGGATTCGCGATGCCCACCGTTCCGATCACGTGCGCCGCGAGTTGCCCGTGCGGATAGAAGCGCCGCGTCTCTTCGCGGAATTCAACCTCCGCCAGATTATAGCTGCGCACCCGCTCCGCTTCGCTCGCCGTCACCTTGCGCTTCACCCACAGAAATCCGCTCTCGCGCAGCATGGCGGTGCGGATCTTATCCGTCAGTTGCTTGCGGTCCAGGCCCAGAATCGGCGCCAGCAGCTTCGCCGTCACCACCGGATCCTTCACTCGTTTGGGATTCACCAGCACCGATTCGGCGGGCAGGCTTTTCGCAAGCGGCTGGCCGGTGCGGTCCAGAATGGACCCTCGCTGCGCCTGGATCGGAACCAGCTTCTGCTGCTGCGATTGCGCCTGCCTCAGCAGGTCGTCATGCTCCAGCACCTGTAGCCAGATCAGGCGCAGGAAAATCGTCACCACCCATAAAATCAGGGCGCGGAGTAGCCAGAGCAGACGTTTGGTGGACTGAGTTTCCTGCATGGCGGCATCGTCGATCCTACTTGTTCATCGCCACGGTGCCCGCCTGCGCGTTCTCCAGGTACACCACCTTCTGCGCCGGCGGATCGATGAACTGCTGGATACGCGCCAGCTCTTCCATGCGCGCCGGAGAAAGCAGTTTCGCCTCCGCCAGTTCGAGCGAAGCCCGTTCGGTTGACAGCCGCTCGCTCTCCTGCCGCAGCGTCTGGATCTGATACCCCGCCAGCAATCCGTAGGCGCTCGGCAGCAGCACGAAGATTAACAGCACCACCGCCGACACCACTGACCCGATCAGCTTCCAGCACGTCCCTCGCGACTTCGGATCGGCTTCGCGCACCACCCGCGTGTTATCGATCCGCTTAACGAAAAAATAAATGTCTTCATTCGCGAAGGCCCGCAGCGCCGCTCCCGCGCTCGGTTTCCGCGCGTGCTCCGTTTCAAAGCTCTTCATAAAAAGCCGGCTATACACCGTTGCCAGAGTTGCCACTTGATTTCTCTCCCCTTAAACGAAGGTCAACCCTTCCAAACTTCCAACCCGCCCAACCAACTTCCAACTTGCCCAACCTCCGACGGAGCCGCGACCACAGGGAGCCGACGTTTCCGCTTGAACGCGATCTCCGCCCTACAAAACCTCCGCCGCCCTCAACTTCGCCGACCGCGACGGAGCATTCCCAAAAATCTCTTCCTCCGTAGGCCGCACCACATGACGCGTAAGAATCCGCACCACACCATCCCGCGCCATAGCCTGAAAACTCTGCTTCACCCTCCGGTCCTCAAGCGACATGAAGGTCAGCACCACCACCCGCCCACCGGGTTTCACCAACTTCGGAACTAAACCCAACAGCGCATCCAACTCTTCGTTCTCCTGATTCACCGCAATCCGCAAAGCCATGAACGTCTGCGTAGCCGGATGAATCTTTCCCGTACGGGGCACGGCCTGTTCGATCAGCTTGGCCAACTGACCGGTTGTGCCTATAGGCCGCGCCCGCACGATTGCTCTTGCTATTCTTCGGCTCCTCCTCTCTTCGCCCAACTGATAAATTAAGTCGGCGATTTCCTTTTCCGAGTCGTAGTTGACAATGTCGGACGCGGACCGCGACTGCCCGCGGTCCATGCGCATGTCCAATGGGCCGTCCGATTGAAGCGAGAACCCCCTCTCGCCCGAAGTCAACTGATACCTCGAAACACCCAGGTCGGCGAGTAACCCGTCGACCTGAGTGTTCCCCACCACATCTCCCAACTGCGAAAACGAAGCCTGCCGAAAGCGAATCCGGTCCGCGAACTCCAGCGTATTTTCCTTCGCCAGAGCCAAACTCTCCGCATCCCGGTCGCACGACCAGACAAATCCCGTATTGAGCGTCCTCGCAATCCCTGCCGTATGCCCGCCCAACCCGCAAGTCGCGTCCAGATACACCCCGTCCGGCCGAACGCCCAGATACTCCAGGCACTCCCTTAACATGACCGGCGTGTGCATACATGGCTACAATCCCAACTTCCGCAGAATCTTATTTTTATCTTCCAGATTCGCCTCGGCCGCTTGCAGCAGTCCGTCGTAAACCGTCTTTTTCGTGAAGTCGATCCGACCCTTCACATGCTCCAGGCAAACCGGCTCCGATCCCAGCCCCATCGCCGTCCGCAACTCCGCCGGAATCACCAGCCGCCCCTGCGCATCGATCTCTCCATCGCGCCCATAATACCGCCCCACCCTCAACAAAGCCTCCAGCGCATCGGCATGTTCACTAGGCGCCTCCATGAAACTTACTGTGGACTTCCAACCCGAATTGGAGTAAATTCGAACTGTCTTCTTATCGAAAGTCGTGACGAAAACGTTGAGTACACTCGACTTCTTGCACCAATCCCAGGATTCCGCCGGCAGCTTCAGCCGCCCTTTGTCATCAATTTTGGCCTGCAATGTGGAATTGGGAGGCTCCGCCGGAATCGCTATTTGGTCCCCGCCATGGTCCATTTTGCTCCAACTCACTCCACTTGAGCGAGTTTACTCCAGAGCCTGAAGCAATTGCAAGAACTTTCGTAAACTCCTACACTTACGCCGTTTCTTCGCTATTCTGGAGTAACCAGCGTCCCATCAATTTTATTTGCCCTACTTACCTGCATTTAGCTCAATCCGCTAAAAGTAGCGTTCGTGGGACCCTTTATGCTCAGCGTAGAAGGAGTCTTCACCAAGCTTCTTCGACAGCTTTTTGTCGGCCGACAAATGTCGTATTACGGTGGAACTGAGCTTCCGGGGCCCGTCGAACGGCTTTACGGCGTCAACGATATGTATGGCGTCGTCGGAAGACTTTAGGATCGATCCGGCTTTGCCCCTAAATCACGATTCCAGCCGCTTTTGTTGGGCAACTGGCAATTCTGCCCAGAAAGTCGGCGCGATGCCTCAGTTCATATATCGACTGGACGAGGACGCAAAGGTTATGACAAATCACCTTGCACAGAACCTCGTTCATCTGAGCGGTAGCCGTCTTGGATCGGACGGACGCTCCGAACTTTGCCTTCATCATCGAGAACGTGCTTTCGACGTTGGACCGCTTGTGGTAATGGACAAGAAATTCGCTGCGGTTGAATTGGTAGAAGTGAAACATCTTGCGCCAAAGTTCAGGGCCTTCTCCGGTCACGTTCAGCTTGAACGGTATGTAAGGAACCGCGCCAGCGGCAACAACCGCCTCCAGATTACGGCTGCTGATGTAGCCCTTGTCAGCGGAAAGTTCCGCTACCTGAAATCGTTTGGTTGTGGTTTCGAGAAGCGCGGGAAGGTGGGGCGAATCGTTCAAATCGGGGCCAGTCACTTCAATGCTGGTAACGACGTTCGTTTTAACGCCGATCATAATATGGGCCTTCACCCAGTTGTGCTCAAGCATCATCCTTCCGTACTTCGCGTCGTACCAGCGATCATACGTGTGCGTCGCGAATCCCGAACTGTCCACGGCGAAATCGCTTTCAACCGCCTTCAGCGGAGCGGCGCTTTCCTCGATGAGCGCCTTCAGGATCGGCGTCAGCGCGGATTCTCAAGATAGTTGAAGATGCTGTTGTAGTGTGGCGTGTGGGAAACGTGTCCTTTCGCTTGGCACTCGCGCAGATCGCCTGTAGCGCGTCGCCCCGAGACGGTCGTGAAAACCTTCATGACGGCGCTGTAAACCACGTCAGAGAGCGGCAAACGCGGACGGCCACGGCCTTGTTTGGGCTGCGAAATGCCATCGCACAGACCGCGCAGCAATTCGGTCACGCGCTCTTTTTCGTTCGTCTGCGCGGCATTGTACGCGGCCGGTTCTGGCCGTAGGTGACTCGGACAGTCTTGGTGATGGCCACGGTTCCGTCGGGGCGCGTCTCGCGACGGATGCTGTACTCGACCGCATGGATGTGCTTGCATTTCACCCGTCGCGTTTCGTGGTCGGGGCAGGAACAAATCGGCTCATCGCCCTGTACGTTGACCTGATACATCCGACCGTTTTTGCTCTGAGAAGGAACGATCCAAACGTCTCCCTTGCGTCGCAACTTCACGGTGGCGGCTATTTCCAGCCCCCTTTGTTCGCGTGCTTCCATTTTGTGCCTTGCTTTCTTCGGGCATCGGCGTCAAAATGACAGTGGGCTTAGTAACCCTGCCTTTGGCGCAAGCCTGAGGTAAAGCCCCGCCAGCAGTTAACGCTGCAAAGCGGGGCTGAAAAAAGATGGAACCCCTGGTTGGGATCGAACCAACGACCAACGGTTTAGTAGACCGATGCTCTTCGGTTGGGTGGACAGAATCTTGACGGAAGCCGCCACCCTTCCTTTTCCACTGAGCTACAGGGGCTAAAGCAGCACCACGGTCCGATGCGGTGATCCTCAATGAAAATCGCATCGGATCTTTCCTTTTGTGCCCAAATCACCGGTGCTTCGCGGGGCGAAATGGGCGCTAACTCTTCTCATATACATTTCCTAACTTGATTATATCGAATTAACGGGGGATAGCAAGAGGTTTTTATCGTTAATTTTATCCCACTTCCCTATTGCTTACGTTTTGCTAGTCTGCTAAGCTAGCCGTGTAGGGAGGTGTTTGAAAATGGATGAGCAACCAACTGGCGATACAAAGAACAGTCCGAGCGCCCCACGGCATCGGAGCCCCAATTATCCTGGCATCAATCTTAAATCTGCTGTCAACAAGATCGGCCAATGGTATGGAGCGGATGGCGTAGTGGCTTCGCCTCGTGACGCCGCGCTAAAGCATATGGGCTTTGAAAAATTCACTGGGGATGCGGGAAGGGCTCTATCCGCGATTAAAGTATTTGGACTAGTTCAGGAGACCGACGGGCGGCTCAAGCTCACACAGCGGGGCGTTGATATCGTTGCGCGGCAACCGGATGAACCGAAACGAATTGTGGCTCTTAAGGAAGCCGCCATGGGCCCGCAGATTTACAAGGATCTCTTAAGGGAGTATCCAAATGGCCTTCCCTCCGATGCGACCCTAAAGTCAGAGCTTATTGCAAGTAAAGGTTTTAATCCAAAGGTTGTAGATGACTTCGTGGTGGATTTTAGGAAGACGTTAGAATTCGCTGAATTATCGAATGCTAAGGTGCTAGAATCTGACCATGAAGGAGATAAGGACCAAAATAACGAGCCCCACACCCCCGTCGAGGTTGGGGATTACGTTCAGTGGGAGTCGCAGGGCGTCCTACAATTTCCAAACCCGAAACGCGTCCGTGAATTATCGGAAGATGGCAATTGGGCTTTCGTCGATGGAAGCAACACTGGTGTCCCTGTGAAGGAATTGCAAAAGGCAGACACTCCGAGCCTCCCCCTCCCCTCAGAAACAGCAAGCACCCCGCTAAATTCGCCCCGCCCCCGGAACATGGTTGAGGCTCAGGGAATGGCTGGGCACGCACCAGCACCCAAATGCGCGTCGTTTCAGGATGTGTTTTCACTAACCGAAGGCCCCGTTACAATCCAATGGCCCGCAACCATCAGCCCGGAGAGCTTCGAGGACCTTGGCGATTGGTTGGACATCCTGAAACGTAAGATTGGCCGCTCGGTAAAGCCCGTAGAGCATGGAGAATAGAAATTTATGGCGACCAAATCCAAACACGCCGCTGATCACTATCGGATCTGCGAGTCCATTCTAGAATTTGACGTTGCGAATAAAGTTAGTGAACTTATGGCCGATGGCTGGTTGCCGTATGGCAATCTCATCGTGACTCAAAAACCGGAGGATACCGACGGTAATCAGTATGAGCACTATGCTCAGGCGATGATTAAGCCAGCAACTAAAAAATAGGATTTTTGGGCAGACCGCCGATTTTATGGGCAACCGGGGATTTGTGGGCAAAGCCGGATCGATCCTATTACCTCGGGGGACACCCAAAACCGGCCATACGTGGACACCTGAAAACCGGCCAACGAGATAGCTGAATCGGGACATTGAACTGGCGGGGAGTTACGCTCCGTCACGTGAGCAATGTCTTGAGCGAAGAAAAGAAACAGCAAGTCATCGCGCTGGGACGGCTGGGATGGTCGTTGCGGCGCATTGAGAGAGCGGCGCATATTCGCCGCGAAACCGCCGGAGCATATCTCCGGGCTGCGGGAATCGCGGTGCGTCCGCCCGGTGGGTGGGGACGGAATGCGGCAAAACCGGCCATAGAGGTGTCCACCGACTCTGAGGCCGAAAAACCGCCTCGGCAACCAGGCCGCAGCCCCTCGGCGAGCGCCTGCGAACCCCACCGGGAGGTCATTGAAGCCGAACTGGCAAAGGGTCGCAACGCGATGGCGATCTGGCAGGACCTGGTGGACGGCCACGGTTTCGCGGGGCGCTATGCCAGCGTCAAGCGCTTCGTGCGGAAGCTGTGCGGGTCTTCCGCGCCCGAAGCCCGCGTGGTGATTGAAACCGCTCCGGGCGAAGAAGCGCAAGTGGACTATGGCACCGGCCCCATGGTGCGCGATCCGCAGAGCGGCAAGTACCGGCGCACGCGGCTGTTCGTGCTGACCCTCGGGCACAGCCGAAAATCGGTTCGACTACTGGTGTTCCGCTCCAGCTCGCGGGTCTGGGCTGAGTTGCACGAGAAGGCGTTTCGCCGATTGGGTGGTGTGACTCGCGTGGTGGTGCTGGATAATCTCCGCGAAGGCGTGATCACGCCCGACATTTACGATGCCACGCTTAATCCGCTCTATCGCGACGTGTTGAAGCATTACGGCGCGGTCGCTTTGCCGTGCCGCGTGCGAGATCCGGATCGAAAAGGCAAGGTCGAATCCGGCGTCGGCCACGCGCAGAAAACGCCGTTGAAGGGTCAGCGCTTCGAGAGCCTGGAACAAGCGCAAGCGTATCTGGATCACTGGGAGGAGCGCTGGGCCGACACGCGGATTCACGGTACGACCAAGCGGCAAGTCGCGGCCATGTTCGCGGAAGAGAAACCGGCGCTGCTGCCTCTGCCGGTGAGCCTTTTCGCTATTACCTCTATGGCGAGCGCACCGTGCATCTGGACGGCTGCGTCGAAGTCGAGGCCGCATACTATGGCGCGCCTCCGGGCTGGATCGGACGCCGGGTTCACGTGCAGTGGAATGCCGCGCATGTGCGGTTGATCGATCCGCTCAGCGGGCAACTGCTGCGCGAGCACTTGCGGCAACAGCGCGGACGCCACCGCATTCAAGAGCAAGATCGTCCCACACGAACACCGTTGAGCACGCAACAGCTACTGCGCCGCGCCGAAATCGCCGGACCGCACATTGGTGCGTTGTGCCAGGCCATGCATCAAAACCTGGGCGAGGAAGCGGTGCGCCGCATCCTCGGCGTGCTGAACCTGACTAAGAAGTATGGCGTCGCTTCCACCGATGAGGCTTGCGCCATGGGACTGGAAACCGGCGCGAGCCATTATCACTTCGTGCGCCGCTACCTGGAACACAACCCGCAACTGCCGCTGAGTCTGCGCCAGGTCGATCCGCTGATCCGCCAGCTCACGCTCTATCGCGACCTCATCGAAAGCCGAACCCAAAACTCAAAACAGGAGAATCCATCATGAACCTCATCGAACTCGACCGCGCGTTGCGCCAACTCCGCCTGGGCGGCATGGCCGCGGTGCTCGAAACCCGCTTGCGTCAGGCACAAGCCGAAGCCATGGCCCCCATCGACTTGATCGCGTGTCTGGTTTCCGACGAACTCACTCTACGCACCGACCGTTTACTCCAACGCCGCCGTAAACAGGCCGCCTTTCGCGATGCCGACCGGACTCTCGATAACTTCGACTTCACCTTCAATCCGAAAATGAATCGCAGTCTGGTGTTCGACCTGGCCACCGCCGCATTCATCAACAAGCGCGAAGACGCGTTGTTTCTCGGCCCCGGCGGAACCGGCAAAAGCCACTTGGCGCAGGCCATCGGCCAGTGCGCCATCCAGCAAGGCTACAAAGTGCTGTATCGCGAAACGCACATCCTGCTCGATGAACTGGCCGACGCGGTCGCCGGCGGCACGCGCAAAGAGTATATGGAATCGGTGGCCACTGTGCCGCTGCTCATCATCGACGACTTCGGCATGCGCAAACTCCCGCACACCGCCGCCGAGGATCTGCTGGAAATCATCATGCGCCGCTACGAACGCTTCAGCACGCTGCTCACTTCCAACCGTCCGGTCGAGGACTGGGGCAAACTGCTCGGCGATGTCGCCGCTGTCAGCGCCATGCTCGATCGCCTGCTGCATCACGGTCACGTGCTCAAGTGCGGCCCACGGAGCTGGCGCACCAAGACGGCACCCGCATCCTAAGGAAGAACATTTATTCACTGCGAGGGCGCTGCCCTCGTGCTCCCGGGATTTATCGCATCCTGCCAACCCATAAATGGAAACCGGAGAGCGGCTGCTCATCCCCGGCCCGCACTTGATGGCCGAATATGCGGCGAATCAACTGCCCGCCCAAGCGCCCCGGGCGATGGGGATGGCGCGGCTTCCGGTGAGGAAAGCGGCATGAAATTTAGCCTGCGGCAGCAAGGTATCGGAATCTCCCCCTTTCCCGTTTCCCCCTCCGGGGGCAAGCCGGGGGCACCGCCGCCTCCGCTGCGCTACGGCTCGGGCAAGGCGCCGGCCCAAAGCAGAACGCTCCCGCGTTCTGGGCCGGTAAGGAAGTTGGATTCAACTTGGACGGGGCTCCGCCCCAGCCCCCATTGATTTACTTTATGATGCAAACCGGACAGATCACTTGCTAATTAAACCGGACATCTTGACAAGCTGCCAACACGAAAATGTCACCCACCCAGCAGAAAACGTTTGCGGAATTACCCCTCGCAGGTATAACAGATCTTGTCCTGACTTCCGCTCCTTCGTCGGCCGGTTTTGACGTGTCCACGTATGGCCGGTTTTCAGGTGTCCACCGAGGCTATTACACCTGGGACTGACCGGAAAGCACCTTATCGCCGGATCCCCGATTTCAGAGGTTGGTGCATCGAAAGAGACCATCCAATCCACTAGCGGCCCGGCCTCGGCCGGGTCGCTCGCGATATTTCGTACCTCCGAAGTGTGCCTCGCCTACGTTTTCCCGCTTAACTTGGATTTCCACAGCTTGGGTTCGTTTGGTAAATTACAGTAGGGCAGGTCCCCGACCTGCCCCCCGACTTGCCGATGTTTTTCGAGCAAATTTACCGCTTGGGTTCGTTCCGCAGTGGGCAGGTTCCCGACCTGCCCTCAACCAATAGCGGAGAAGGCGGCCGAAGGCCGAGCGCTGGCCGATTCAGCCCGCGAAACCCGACCCTTCCTGGCCTCGATCCGACGGAAGAAAAAGTACGACACGGCACACAGACCCCCCGTCCCTACCGACCAGATCCATATCTCGACCCCATCACCGACCTCTAAGTGCGCGATCAGCGCCGAGACCAGCGTGATGGCGAAGCCTGCATAGGCCCACTCCTTGATCCGCGCCGGGATCATGGGAACAAGCAGAGTAGCCAGCCCCACAAATTTGGCCCACGAAAGCTCGATGCGGAAATAGTCGGGGAAGCCGAGATGCGCGAACATAGCCGCGACTTGGGGGAGCCGCAGTTGGGCGTACGCGGTGAAGCCCATTTGCAGCACGAACAGCACGGTCGAGATCCAGAACGCGGCGACCAATCCCTTTGAGGCCTTCACGCTACACCTCCTCTCCGAGCAGTTTCTCGAGGTTGCCCAGGAACCGCTCCCAGCCGTATTTCGCACCCTGATAGGCTGCCTTCGGATGAGTGGGCTTGAAGCCGGATTGCTCCATACTCAGGAGCGTGCCGCCCTCCTGGGGAGTCAGCGTCCACTGGATAACGAAGTCGAGCCCCATGGAATTAAACGTATAGGAGAGCCGCTTTAACGGATCGACGATTCGCACTTCACAGTCGACCACGCCATCCCAGCCCGCCACCGGTTGGGCCCGGAACTGGAACTTGCGCCCGACTACCGGTTCGAAGTCGTTTTTCATCAGCCACTCGCCGAGGAGAGGGTTCTCCGTGAGCGCGCGCCACACCTTTTGAGGGGGATGTGGAAATACCCTATCGATGACCAGGGTTTGAGGACTTTCTGCTGGGTTACTCATGATTCCATCCTTTCCAAAAGTTCTTCGAGACGATCAAACCGGTCCCGCCAGAATTCGCCGTACTGGCGCACCCAATCCACCATCGGCGCCAGCGCATCGGGCTGCGCGCGATAGTGGGTTTCGCGTCCCGCGCGGCGATGCCGCACCAGCCTGGCTCTCTTCAGCACCGTCAGATGCTTGGAAACGGCGGGCTGCGAAACGCCCGCATAGAGGGTCAATGCGTGCACCGTCTGTTCGCCCTGCCGGGTCAACTCTTCGAAAATGGCCCTGCGAGTCGGATCGGCAAGAGCACGAAACACGTGATGGGCGGTGGCCGGCTTCACAACCAAATCATAACCAAATGGTGATGGTTTGTCAAGACAGATTTTGTTCCAGCCAGCCCAGCAATTCCCTCTGCCGCTCGATCTTCCCGAGCGCGCATTCGAGGTTGATATAGCGAATGCCCAACTTAGCCGCGAGCCTCGATAACGACCCGTCGTCATCCTTCGGCGCGGTATTTTGCAGCACCACATTGAACGGCGACTTCGCCAGCACGTCATAATCCCGCGGGTCCGTGGCCAGGAAAAACTCGTGTGGATTCTGCGCGTCTTTCAACGACGTCTTATCGCTGATCGCGCTTTCGCTCTCGACCGAATATCCGTTGCTGTTGTTATGGAGAGCGACAATCCTGCCGCCAGCCGGAGGCCGCAGAGCTTTCAGAAATTTGTGCCGATCCTTCTCAAGCGCCAGCGCCCCATTTTCAATCTGCGCCTCCGACCAGTTCGGATTCAGCGTCCGCAGACTCTTCTCCGCGCCCTCGCGCGAAAACATGCGATTCGGGTCGATCCGCCCGCCGCGCAAAGCAACGTACCGAACATCGCTTTGAATGAACAGAGCCTTCCCCCCATGCGCGTTCACGTTTTCCAGCAGCACGTCGCGCGCGGTGGCTTCGTTGCCGTGAATATGCAGATAGCGATGCGGCGACGAGCCTCGCTTCACGATCCGGAACTCGATGCCCGCCATCTTCACGCGGTCGTGCCGCCAAAAAAACGGGAGGAATCCGGCGGCAATTAAAAACTCGCGGCGTGAACTCATCGAACTCCGCTCGCGACCCGCGCGGCCAGAAACTCATCGCCCTCATGCCAGGTGGGCATCTTCGGGACGTTCGCCGCATTGATGCCGATCAGCATCGCGAACCGCGCATAATATCCCATCCCCGTAAAATCCCAATCGTCGTGATACTCGTCCGAGGGCTGATGGTAGTGCTTGGCTTCGAACTCGTCAAACAATATCTTGCCAGTTCCGGGAGGCTTACCCAGCAGGTCGACGCCTTGATCGATCGAGAACGAAGGAATGCCCACGCGCGCAAACGAAAAGTGATCGGAGCGATAATAAACGCCCGCTTCCGGCCTGGGATCGGGAGTAATCTGCAACCCGAATCGCCGCGCCGCCTCTTCGACAATCGGATAGAGAGTGGTCCTTTCCGCGCCGATCACGTTCACATCGCGCGCCCTGCCCCAGGGCATGAACATATCGAGATTAATGTCCGCCGCCGTTTTTCCCGCTGGCACCACGGGATGCTGGCCGTAATATTCCGACCCTCGCAAGCCCGCCTCTTCCGCCGTCACCGCCAGAAAAATTGCCGACCTTCGCGGCTTCTGCGGCAGGGCCGCCCAGGCCCGGGCGATCTCCATGATCATCGCGCAGCCGGTCGCATTATCCGCCGCGCCGTTGTAGATCGGGTCGCCGTTGACCGGATCGCCGATTCCCAAGTGGTCCCAGTGCGCGCTGAAAATCACGGCTTCATCTTTGGCATGCGAATCGCTGCCTTCGATTTTCGCCGCCACGTTGCGGGTGTGAATTTCCCGAACTTTGGCCGGAGCTTTTCCGGAGATGCGAACCGGCATCGGCAGGGCGTGAAAGCCGCGCGTATCCGCCATCTTCAACAATTCATCGACGCTATGACCCAGCGTCGCGGCCAGTTTTTCACCCGCATCCTTAGTCACCCACGCGGCCAGCGCCAACTGCTGCGCGCCGGGCGCGAGCTTCACCTGGCTATCTTCGCGTCCCCACGAGGACCGCACCACGCCCCAGTCATAACTGGCGGTCGGCGTAGTGTGAATGATGATCGCGGCGACGGCGCCCTGGCGCGCGGCCTCCTCATATTTATAGGTCCAGCGGCCGTAGTAGGTCAGGGCGCGGCCGGTGAAAAATTTGGGATCGTCCGACGGAGGCTCATTGGTGAACAGCACCACTACTTTGCCTTTCACGTCGACGCCGGCATAATCGTTCCACTGATATTCCGGAGCGACGATGCCATGGCCGACGAAAACCGCGTCTCCGTCGAACGCCGCATCAGGTTTCTGCTGATAGGTGACCCCGACGAAATCGTCCAGCCAGCGGAAGGAAATATCTCCGGCTTTGAGAGTGCTATCAGGCTGCGGCGCGACGCCGACCAGCGTCAGGTTTTGAAAATAGGTCCCGGCATCTCCCGCGGGCTTCGCGCCGGCGAGTGCGAATTGGGCGGCGATATATTCCGTCGCAATGTCGCCTCCGCGCGCGCCCACGCCGCGGCCTTCCAGCAGGTCGCTCGACAGGAACTTCACGTGGGCGCGAAGGCGCTCGCCCGAAATATCAGGGGACTGCGCGAGGGCGATGGCGGCCAGTGCCAAGAGAAGTTTTTTCATCTTTAATATTGTCCCAAGGTTGTGTAGCGCACGCGTCCATCGACATTCGTGTCGATGTCAGGCGAACCCAAACACGTCGACACGATTGTCGACGCGGCACGCCTGGAGGCGTGCGCCACCTCACGGGGATTTCCCAGGAGCGGACATCGTCGCTATCAAGAGTGTTGTTTTGACTGGACTTAATCTGGCATGAAGATTGCCTGCTCGATGCGCATGCCTAAACTCGAGCGCATTCGCGACTTTGTAACCACGGCGCCCTCAGCCGAGTATTATCGTGAAAAGCTGGATGCCGGCTGGCAGCTGGTGGCTATTGAATGGGAGCGTGGCGCGGCCGTCCCGGTACGTCCCACGGAGGATATTCCCTTCGGGCTGCGCGTCGCGAGCGATTGCCGGCGGCTGGAAGAGAATCCGGAAGAGATTCAGGTTCTCCTGTTGTTGCTGGAGGTTCTGGTGCAGGATGGCACCTTATCGACTGCCGCCGAAAGGATCAACGATCGCGGCCTCCTGACTCGCGAAAACGAGCCCTGGACCCGGACGGCGCTGTTTTATCTGCTGCCCCGGTTGATCGAAGTGGGTCCCCGGCTGTGCACCAGCGAAGAATGGGTGGAGCGGCGCAAGCACCTATTTAATGTCGCTTAGGGACGATTTGAGGATCCAATTGGCGCGATTCAGGGCGCTTTTGGCCTGGCTTTTTTGATGCAGGTGGCGCAGCACCTGCGCATAGGCGGTGAGTGCGTGCCCTACTTCGGGATTGTCCGGCCCTAGCACACGCTCCTCCGTGGAGATCACGGTTTTAAGAGTACTGGCGGCAGCCTGAAAATTTGTGCGGCTCGCTTCGAAGGCGGCCAGGCATATCTGGAGCGAAGCCATTCTCAGACTATCCGGAAACACTTTCTCGCCGATTGCCAGCGCGCGGCGCAGATACGGCTCGGCTTCAGCAGCGCGCCTCTGTGCGATCAGCACCGTGAACATATTGGCGGAAGCCAGCGCGAGCTCCGGATCGTTCGCGCCCAGATACCGCTCATAAAGCGGCAGCGCGCGTGCCATTATCTCTTCCGCCTTCCGGAACTGCTGGGTATCCAGATACAGCACCGCCAGGTTATTCGCCAAGCGCGCGAAATCCAGGGTATCGGCGCCCCCCGCTTCTTCAAGCATAGCGAGGCTCCGGCGCAGCACCGGCTCGGCGCGCGCTTTTTGTCCTGCTCCGGAAATCATGACCCCCAAAGCGTTGAGCATCAGTGCCGTCAACTTCTGGTTGCCGGATTCCTTGGCCAGCGAGTAGGCCCTTTGCGCCGCCACCTCCGCCTCGGCGTTGCGCGCTTCCAAGTGGAGCACGAAAGCCAGCGAGGAGAGCAGAGGCACGAGCCGCGTATCGTCCTTGCCGTACTGCGTTTCGGCGGAGTGCAAGGCTTCGCGGTAGGACGCTTCCGCTCCGTGCAGATCGTCGGCATCCTGCCGCTGCTTGGCCAATTTAGATAACTCGACCCACGGCTGTCCGCTTGCGAACACTGCGCTGAAAACGACCAATGTGATGACACTCATGTCGATCTTAGAATGTTGCGATTGGAAGGTCCGCACAAGTGTGAACAAGTAGGCGGGAATTGCGTACCTAGTCATTACCTGATGTATCCGAACTTTTCGACGCCAGTAACGTCTATATATGGAACTCGTGAATGACCGGCAAGCCATCGAACAGCAACTCGCTCGAATCGCGGCGAGCGGAGAATTCCGAAAGTGCCCTCAACTTTCGCGCTTCTTGCGGTTCGCGGTCAGCGAAGCGCTGTCGGGCCGCGACGGAGGATCGAAGGAGCGGCTGATCGGCATGGAAGTGTTCGGGCGCGCGGCCGATTACGATGCCGGCGCGGACCCGGTGGTGCGGGTCGAAGCGCGCCGTTTGCGCCGCAAACTCGAGGAATATTACGCGCGCAGCGGCAAAGACGATCGGGTGGAAATTCGCCTGCCCAAGGGCGGCTATCTGCCTACGTTTGAGGTGCGGGCTTCGAGCCTGAAAAAACGCTCCGTTGCCGTGCTGCCGTTTTCCGGTCATGAGCTGAGCGGGGGCCTGACCACACGGCTGATCGCGCGCCTGGCGGCATGCGGAGAGTTTCGCGTGTTCCGATTCGACAATCGAGGCGAGGGCGTGGAACTTGTCCTCGAAGGCAATGTGCGCCAGGCGGGGAGCGCTTCCGGTGCGATTCACAACTGGTCTGTGCGAGCGGCGGGTTGCATGTATGGGCGGGATCGTTCGACTGCGAAGATCGCGACGCCTTCGCGGTGGAGGATGAATTCGCCGCGCGTATAGCCACCGCGGTCTGCGACGCGTTCTCGCGCCAGCCTTCCCTACAATAGGAAGAGTGAGGTTTCTCGCCTTCGTTCTCGCGGCCTATCCTATGGCCGCGGCCAGCACCGCGATTCAGGATGTAACGCTGATCGACATCGCCGCGGGCGCCGCGCGTCCGCACATGACGGTGGTGATCGAGGAAGGGAAAATCTCGCGCATCGGTCCGGCGTCGCTGCCGCTTCAGGCGTCGGCGCGCGTTGTTTCGGGTAAGGATAAATTCCTGATCCCCGGGCTGTGGGACATGCATGTTCACCTGTACTACAAGGCGTACCTGCCGCTGTTTCTCGCGTTCGGAGTCACCGGGGTGCAGGATATGGGGAGCGATTTTTCCAAAGTTTCTAAGTGGCGCGAGGAGATCGAGAAGGGCACGGCCGCGGGTCCGCATATCATCACCAGCGGACCGCCGGTCGATGGAGCAAAACCGGACGATCCCAAGCTGCCGGTGCTGATCGCGCGCACCGCGGATCAGGCTCGGCTGGCGTTCGACCAGCTTTATAAAATGGATGTCGATTTCATCAAGGTGCTGTCGGGGCTGCCGCGCGACGCTTACTTCGCGCTGGCCGAAATGGCGCGGCATTGGGACCTGCGGGTGGTGGGTCACATTCCTTCGACAGTGACCGCGCAGGAGGCGGTGCGGGCCCGGCAAAAAAGCCTGGAGCATATGTTCGGCATCAGCAAATCGGTTTCGGGCGATCAGGAGGCGCTGCGATTTTTCGAGGAGTGCACGCTGACCGGGACGCGTGTCGACCCTACGCTGGTGTTGTGGCTGCGCATGTCCCACATGGACGATCCCAAGCTGATGAGCAATCCGCAATTGGAGGCGATTCCCGAGTCGATTCGCAAAACGTGGCCCGACGTTTCGGACGATTCGTATTCTCTGAAGGATCAGCTGTGGCGCATTTACAGGCTGGTGGCGCTCGCCAAACAGGCCAAGACGGAGATCCTGGCGGGGACCGACACGGGCGATCCTTATGTGGTTCCGGGCGCGGCTTTACAAGATGAACTCGAACAATTGGTCGAGGCCGGGCTGACTCCGCGCGAGGCGCTGGAGGCCGCTACGCTCGCGCCGGCGCGCTTTTTCGAAACCGAAAAGGAGATGGGATCCATTGAGAAGGGTAAACTAGCGGACATGGTTTTGTTGAATGGGAATCCTCTGGACGACATTCGCAATGTGCGAAAAGTCGAGAGCGTCTTCGCGAATGGCCGGTACTATTCGCGCAAGGATCTCGACGGTATTTTAGTTGCGGGACGCGACTGAAATGCCGCACATGACGCCTTTGTTGATCATCGACGACGATACGGAACTGTGCGCGCTGCTCTCGGAATTCCTGGCGCGGGAGGGTTTTTCAGTTACGGTGGAGCACGATGGGGCGCGTGGACTGGAGCTCGCGTTGAACACGAACTGCGTGCTGATCGTGCTGGACCTGATGCTGCCTTCGATGGATGGATTCACGGTGCTAAAGCAACTGCGAGCGTACAGCCGCGTGCCGGTGCTGATGCTGACCGCGCGCGGCGAGGACATCGACCGCATTGTGGGATTGGAGCTGGGCGCCGACGATTATCTGGCCAAGCCGTTCAATCCGCGCGAACTGGTGGCGCGCATCCGGGCGATTTTAAGACGCGTGCAGGCGCCTTCGAAGGGCCGCCTGGAAGTGAACGGAGTGACCATCGATCCGGGTTCGCGCACGGTGACATGCGAGGGGCGCGAGATCGAGATGACCACGCTCGAGTTCGATATTCTCGAGGTGCTGATGCGCTCCGCGGGGCGCGTGGTGTCGCGCGACACGCTGATGGAAAGCATGTATAACCGCAAGGCGACGCCCTACGACCGGTCGATCGACATGCATGTGAGTCATATGCGGAGGAAGCTCGAGACTGGACAGACGTTGATTAAAACGGTGCGGGGCGTGGGGTATCAGTTCTGCCGGTCGCAGGATTAGTGTTGCCATTTGTGAGATCGAGGAGCCGGAGGGCAGGTCGGGAACCTGCCCCACTTGGTCGTAGGAGGTAGGGGGCATAGCAACACGTCGACACGAATGTCGAGGCGGCACGCGTGGACGCGCGCGCTACTATTAGCAAGTGAGTTCTCTATTCGCGAAAATTCTCGCGTGGTTCGTGGTGACCATCGTGGTTACGCTGGCGGCCACGGTGTTGACTACGGCGCTCACTTACGATCAGTACTCGGAAAGAGAGGCTCCGTTTTCTTTACTGCTGAGCATGCAGGTTAGCGAGGCGGAGCACGCGTGGAATTCCGGTGGGGCGCCGGAACTGCGGGACGCGCTGCGGCGTTTTCGCGAAGTAACTCATGCATCGGAAGCCAGGCTGACCGACAGCCGGGGGATCGACCTGTTGACCGGCGAATCGTACGCCCCGATACTACAACTTGCTAAAAGCTGGGTGCATTTTTCCCTGCGCAGCGGGCGGACCTTCGCGCGCATGTCCCCGGACGGAAAGTACTGCCTGATGGTGGTCCGCGCCAACTGGTATTTCTGGTTTTTGCAGCCGGCGCATTTTCTGGTCATCGGACTGGCGGTGCTGCTGTGCTATGGGCTGGCGCGATATCTGACGGCTCCTCTGCGCCGGCTGCGATCCGCTGTCGACCGGCTGGGGCGCGGAGATCTGACGTCGCGCGCGGAAGAAACGCGGCGCGATGAACTGGGCGATCTGGCGGCGTCTTTCAATCGAATGGCGGACCATATTCAGACGCTGCTGGCGGCGGAGCGGCGGCTGCTGTTCGATATTTCGCACGAGCTGCGGAGTCCGCTGGCCCGCTTGAGCGTCGCGGTAGAGCTCGCGCGAACCGACGAAAGGGGCGCGCCGTCGCTCGACCGCATTCAGAAGGAAGCCGACCGGTTGAACTCGCTGATCCGCCAGATGCTGGAGGTGACTCGCACCGAGGGCGATCCTTCGCGCCTTAAGACCAAGCATCTGCGCCTGGACGAACTGGTGGACGGGCTGGTGGAGGATTGCTCGATTGAAGCGGTGGCGCACGGGTGCTCGCTCGATTTCGAGGCCGGCGGTCCGGTGACGCTCGACGGCGATAGCGAACTGCTCAGGCGTGCGATTGAGAACGTGATGCGCAATGCGATCCGCTACGCGCCGGCGGAATCGAAGGTCGAGATCCGGGTTGAAAACGGAGGAGGCTGGGCGCGAATCCGCGTGCGCGATTACGGGCCGGGCGTGCCGGAGGAATCTCTGCCGCGGCTGTTCGATCCTTTCTATCGGGTGGAACAGGATCGGGATCGTAAGAGCGGCGGCGTGGGGCTGGGACTTTCGATTGCGCGGCGCGCGGTGGAGCTGCACAAAGGGAAGCTGCGGGCGTCGAACGGGCTGCCGGGGCTGCTGGTCGAGATCGATCTTCCGGTTTAGCTTAGAACTTGCTGCGAAGAAATTCGAAGACCAGGTAGCCAGCCAGTGCAGCGATCAGCGCGATCGCAAAATTAGCGGCCGTGAAAATATCGGCCACGGCCCGCGCGAAGCCCATCTGGTAGCCTCTCCCAGAGTGCGTAAATTCGCCCATCAGCAGGTTGGAATAGAACAGGAAGATGATGAAGCACATCTCGATCAACGCTCTCAACATGGCTTTCTTCACTCCCGGAGTCTAGCATCTTGTTTAAAAACTCTACAATCGCAGGCGAAACCGCCTGCGCCACCGTGTCAACAACTCAACGAGTTTTTCATCAAGCTCCTAAGTGTCCTGAGTTAGAAGTACGTCAAACGAGTCGGATGTGGCGCGAGCTTTAGCTTGCAGCTTCGGCTTCAGCCGATGTCGGGTTAGATCGGCAAACACGGCGGCTGAAGCCGACGCTGCAAGCTAAAGCTCGCGCCACCGGAGGAACTGATAACTCTGGACACTAGCAGAGAGCGGTCACTTTTTCAGCGCCGCGCAGGTGTATGACGAACCGGTGATTTTTTTTCCAATGGTCGATTTGCTGGAGATGGACAGCCTTGCGTCGCTCGGATTCTCGGCGTAGTCGCAGATCTTCCTGGCGACGTTCTTGTAGATGCGGAGCTCGGGATAGGGCGGGACGTTCAGCTCATTGGCGGACCATTCGGCGATATCGATAGATTGGACCGCCGGCGTCTCTCCGCGGGCGTATCGCCGGATTCCGTCGGGCAGGCGGGGTAACAGTCTGCCGGTCACGAAAATGGTCCCGTGATTGGTGTTGCTGGTGTACATGGCCGCGGACAGATAATGGTCCCACAGGCCGAAGAAGCTGAGCATCGGCGCCAGTCCGAACAGCAGCAGCACGCCGATATGGAACCGGTTTCTTCCCAGCAGGATTTTCCTGGCGGACTCATCGGTCTTCCAGAACAGGACCACCACGACGGCGATCATCGCGAGATTCCAGGGCCACAGCACGTGGTTGTAATTTTGGCCCCACGGGCTGAGGGCAATCAATATAAAAACGTGCATGATCACGGCCACCACCACGGCGGGCGTGCGGAATTTCCGGCCCAGTAGAGCGATGCCGATCCACAGTTCGATAAAGGGCGCGGCCATCGATAGAGGATGAATCAGCGATTCGGCGGCGTGCGGCAAGTGGCGCGCAAAGGGCGCCAGCATCCAGGGAAAGACGTCGCTGATGAAAGCGGCGTTGAGGTTTTGGGCGCCGCTCCAAAAATAAGTGGAGGCGACAATCAGGCGGCAGGCGTTCGGCGACGCGAAGGAAATGCCCAGCAGCAAGAAAACGTATTCATAGAACCACGGCTGGAGCCGCGATTGATCGCAGACCACGAGTATTAACGCGAGCGAGGCGAAAATCGGAATCAGGCGCGGGGTGAGCGCTGAGAGGGCGAGTGCCACGAGGGTTGCGCCGAACAGAATGTAATCCCATGGAGACGGGATCGGTTTCAGGAACGCGAATACCGGGGTTAGCGGATAGAAGCGCGCGCTGACCCACAGTTTGTGGGACAGGGCCATGCTCAAAATGGCGCCCGCGACGATCGCGATGCGCAGGTACACCAATCGTCTTTCGGAATCGAGCACTATAAGGCACTATATAAGAATGCTAAGACTGCTCGCCGCACTCGTCGCAGCCACTTTCGCCTGCGCGCAGGCTCCGGAGACGGGCCGCCAACAATTTGAGAGTCACTGCGCGTCGTGCCACGGGGGCGACGGCAACGGAGGCGAGCTGGGTCCGGCGATCGTCGAGCGAGCCGGTCATCGCACCGATCCGGAACTGACGGCGGTGATCCGCGGAGGCATTCCCGCGGCAGGGATGCCTTCGTTTAAGATGTCCGACGACGAGTTGAAGAGCTTGATCGGCTATCTGCGGTCGATGAAGCCTCGCGGTGAGGCGCCGGTGCATTTGACGGTGACCACAAGCGATGGGCGGACGCTCGAAGGCGAGGTGCTGAACAGCAGTTACGAGGATCTGCAACTGCTGGGCGCGGATCACAAAGTCCACCTGCTGCGGCCGGATGGCGACCGGTATCGCGAAGTGACGACGCAGAAGAATTGGCCCAGCTATCACGGAGCGGACAACGGGAATCGGTTCACCACCATCGACCAGGTGAACAAGAACAATGTGCGGAAGCTCGCTCCGCGCTGGGTTTTCAATTTACCGAACACGTCGCCATCGGAAACGACTCCGGTGGTGGTGGATGGAATTATGTACGTATCGAGCGGCAACGAGTGCTACGCGCTCGACGCGGGGACCGGGCGGCAGGTGTGGCATTTCTTCCGGGATCGAACGAAGAACCTGAATGGAAACGCCGGCGGAGGATTCAATCGGGGCGTGGCAATCGCGGGGGATCGTCTCTTTATGGTCATGGACCGCGCGCATATCGTGGCGTTGAACCGCTTCACGGGCGCGGTGATTTGGGATACGGTGATGGCGGACTGGAAGCAGAATTACAACGCGACGTCGGCGCCGTTGGTGGTCGGCGATCTGGTGGTGTCGGGGATCGCGGGCGGCGATGAAGGGGTGCGCGGATTCGTCGCGGCGTTCGACCAGGCGACCGGCAAAGAAGCGTGGCGATTCTGGACGGTTCCCAAAAAGGGCGAGCCGCTTTCTGAAACGTGGAAGGGCACGGGAATCGAGCATCCGTCGGCGGCCACGTGGTTCACGGGCAGCTACGATCCGCAGCTTGGAATCGTATACTGGCAGGCTGGAAATCCGGGACCCGATTACAACGGCGATGAACGGCAGGGGGACAATTTATATTCGGATTCGACACTCGCGCTCGATGCCAAGACCGGCAAATTGAAGTGGTATTTCCAGTACACTCCGCA
Source organism: Bryobacterales bacterium (assembly GCA_963698105.1). Classification (GTDB taxonomy): domain Bacteria; phylum Acidobacteriota; class Terriglobia; order Bryobacterales; family Bryobacteraceae; genus Palsa-187. The sequence continues at coordinate 184,338 of CAVOPN010000005.1, read as the reverse complement.
TGACGTTTGGGATTGGGATGCGGTGCAGCCGGAGGTGCTGATCGACGCGGATTGGCAGGGGCAGCCGCGCAAACTGCTGCTGCACGCGAATCGCAATGGGTTCTTTTATGTGCTGGACCGGACCAATGGGAAGCTGCTTCTCGCGCAACCGTTCGTGAAGAAGATCACCTGGGCGAAGGGGATCGGCGCGGATGGGCGTCCGGTGCTGAATCCGAATCAGCTTCCGACCAAGGAGGGGAATATGACTTGTCCAGCGGTCGAGGGCGCGACGAACTGGTTCTCGACGTCGTTCAATCCCGCGACGGGACTCTATTATTTACAGACGCTCGAGAAGTGCAACATTTATGTGAAGTCGGAGATCACGTGGGAAGCGGGAAAGGCGTTTTTCGGTGGAACCGCGCGCGGGGCGGACAACGATCATCCGCAAAAAGTGCTGAGGGCGATCGATATTCACACCGGAAAAATCGCGTGGGAGCTGCCGCAGAAAGGACGCGCGGAATCCTGGGGAGGGACGCTCGCGACTTCGACCGGTCTGGTCTTCTTCTGCGAGGATAGCGGAGCGTTCATGGCGGTGGATGCTTTAGACGGGAAAATTTTGTGGAATTTTCAACTCAATGCGAACTGGAAGGCGTCGCCGATGACTTACCTGTTCGATAACCGACAATATTTTGCCGTGGCGGCGGGGTCTGATATTGTGGCGTTTGCGTTGGCGAAGGACTAGTAAGCTGTCCCAGTCATTCATTATCGGCTCCTTGGTCGCGGATCCCCGCACTTACGTGACGGGGTTAACCCCTGGCGTGAACAACGTCGACTAAAGTCGACGCTGCAAGCTGAAGCTCGCGCCACCTTGCGAAGAATTCAAGCCAAGCTTTTTCGCTGCGACACGCCACTAGTATTCTTCCTGATAGCTGGTCACCTGGCTCACGCCAGGGGTTATAACCCCGTCACGTAAGTGCGGGGAGGAGCCGACGCGGATCGAAAACAAATTTTAGCCTGTGATAAGTTGGAGGACCTATGAAGCGACGATCTTTTTTAGGCTCTGTGGCGGCTGTTTCGCTGGCATCGCGCACTCAGGCGGCGATTCCCAAGATGAAGGTCACCAGGGTGCGCGCGTACGCTCCGCCAAACCTGAATCCTCTGTTCAATCAGAGCAACATGGTGATCACCATCGAGACCGATGCGGGGATTACGGGCGTCGGGGAGGGTGGGTCGAAGGACACGATCGAGCAATGCGCCGGCAGGCTGATCGGGAAAGATCCGCAGTTCATCGAAAAGCTGTGGCAGGATATGTACCGCTCGTTTTTCTATCCTCCGGGGAGGGAGAAGATCGATGCGCTGGGCGGGCTCGACCTCGCGTTGTGGGATTTGAAGGGTAAAGTGCTGGGGCAGCCGGTCCATGCGCTGCTAGGAGGGCTCGCCCGGAATTATTGCGAGTGCTACATCACCGGAGGCGTCGGCGGCGGACCTACTTATAAGGAAAGGGCGCAGGCGGCGATCGCAGCGGGGTATCGCGCGTTCCGGATCGACGCGGCCAGTGTTCGCAATGGAGGGACGACGTTCAACGCGCGCGAGCGGATCCACCAGGTGCGGCGGGATTGCGAGGAGGTTCGCGAAGGCGTGGGCAAGGACGGCGACTGGCTGATCGATTTTCACCAGCGGTTCGATTTCGCCGACGCTTTGCGGGGGTGCAAAGTGCTGGAGGAACTGGAGCCGTTTCTGGTGGAGGATCCGGTGCGGACGGAGGCGTTTCTCGAAGACATTCCGAAATTGCGCCGGCAGACGACGGTTCCGCTGGCGGCGGGCGAGGAGTGGGGGCAGCGCTGGGATTTCAACAAGCTGGTGGAGAATCACGACCTGGATTATGTTCGCGCGACGCTGCCCAACGTGGGTGGAATCACGGAGATGCGCAAAATCGCCGCGATTTGCGAGACGCATTTCGTTGGGATCGTTCCGCATTTTACCGGTCCGATCGCGGAGGCGGCGCTGGTGCATGTGCTGGGCACGTTTCCGGGTCCCGTGCTGTTCGAATACAACTATCAATCGCAGAAAATCCCCTATTTACCGCTATATGCCGATTTCAAGGATGGCAAGCTATGGCCGAATGACCGGCCGGGGCTGGGAGTCGAGCTGGATTTGAAGCCTCTGAAGATGGTCGCGGAGATCACCCAGCCGATCACCGATCGGATCTTGTACTACCGGCCGGATGGGTCGATTACGAACTGGTAGGAGTAGAATGATACCGATGCGCTGGACATTCTATTGTCTGCTGGCCGCGGGTGCACTGACGCGCGCCGAGGTCAGTTTCAACCGCGATATCCGGCCGATTATGGCCGATACCTGTTTTCGCTGCCATGGGCCGGATAAGAATGCGCGGATGATGGGGCTGCGGCTCGATATCCGCGATGAGGCGTTGAAGACTACGAAAAGCGGAGTGACTCCGATTGTGCCCGGCGATCCGGATCATAGCGCGATTATTCAGAGGGTATTTGCGACGGACAGGAAGATCATGCCTCCCGCCGCCGCGCATAAGGAGCTGACGGCGGCGCAGAAGGCCACGATCCGGCAGTGGGTGGCGGAGGGCGCGAAGTATGAAGGGCACTGGGCGTATCAGCCGGTGCAACATTATGAAGTTCCATTCGGGCAGAATCCGATCGATTATTTCATTCGCGCCAAGCTGGATAAAGAAGGATTGAAGCCTTCGCCGGAGGCTGATCCGCGGACGCTGATTCGCCGCGTGACGCTGGATTTGACGGGGTTGCCGCCGACGCCAGAGGAAGTCGCGGCGTTCTTGAAAGACGGGAATTATGAGCGCGTGGTCGATCGGCTGATGGCTTCGCCGCGTTATGCGGAGATGCAGGCGATGCACTGGCTGGACGCCGTCCGCTATGCGGATACCTGCGGATTTCATGGCGATAACGTGCTGCCGGCGTGGCCCTATCGCGATTGGGTGCTGCGGGCGTTTCGCGACAATATGCCGTTCGACCGGTTCACGCGGGAGCAGATTGCCGGGGATTTGATTCCGAATGCCACAATCGATCAAAAGGTCGCGTCGGCTTATAACCGGATGAATCGAACGTCGGCCGAGGGAGGCTTGCAGCCAAAGGAATATCTGGCGAAGTACGCGGCCGATCGGGCGCGGACGGCGAGCGTGGTGTGGCTGGGGAGCACGTTGGGATGTGCCGAATGCCACGATCATAAATTCGATCCGTTCACGTCGAAGGATTTTTACTCGATGGAAGCGTTTTTCGCCGACATCAAGGAAACCGGGTTGGTTCCGGATCGGGGGTCGAAGGCATGGGGCACTTTGCTCGAGATGCCTTCCGATACCCAGCGCGTGAAGCAGGAAGATTTGAAGGGGCGGCTGGAGATTGCGCAGAAGGCGCTGGAGAATCAGGCTGCGATGATGACGGCCCGGGAGCAACAGTGGGAAAAGGACGTTATCGCGCAGTACAAGGCCGGGAAATTCAATTGGAAAGATCAGCGTCCGATCAGCGCGAAATCACAGAACGGGGCGAAGCTCACTATATATAATGATGAGCCGGTCGATTTCACGTACTACGACGGAGGCACGCAGCTCGGTGAAAGGAAGCCGGGTGGAGGCGTGGTGATCGCGAGCGGTCCAAACCCGGATAACGAGACTTATACCGTTTCGTTCAAGCCGGGCGAGGGAAATTGGACGGCGCTGGGCGTCCACATCGTGCAGGAAGACAGCCTGCCTGGCGAGCGACTAGCGCGCGGAGCGGACCGGGTGGTGGTTACCGAGGTCGACGCGGAAATGGCGGGGCGCAAGCTAAAATTCGTGCTTGCGTCGCAGAGTAATAAGTCCGATCTATCGCCCGATGTTCCGGCGATGGCCGCGATCGACGGTGATCCGAAGACGGGGTGGGGGATTTCGGGGCCGGGCGACAACAACGATATTATGCTGGCTCTGCGGTTTGCGGAAAAGCTGCATACGCAGAAAAATTCCGTGATCACGGTGCAGCTGCATCAGGATTCCGAGATTCGCCGAGCTACCGCGGGCCGGTTCCGGATCGCTCTTTCGGACGCTGAATATTCCTGGCCGAGTTTTGAGAAGCGTCCGCACAAGGAAGGCAACTCGACGAATACGGGGATGCCGGAATCGATCGTGAAGGCGCTGGAGGAAAAGGATCGCAAGGACGATCAGAAGAAGGCTCTGCACGAGTACTTCGAGTGGATGACGCCGGAGCTGCAGCCGCTGGTGGTCGAGGTCGCGGAGCTGGAGGCTGACCTCGCGCTTCTGGCTTCGCGGATTCCGAAGGTCGTGGTCACGGAGGCGACGGAGCCGCGGGAAATTCGGGTTTTGGCGCGCGGGAATTTCCTGGATGATTCGGGAGCGGTGGTGCAGCCCGCGGTTCCCGCCGTTCTGGCGAAGCTCGATACCGGCGGCCGGAGGGCGACGCGGCTGGATCTTGCGAACTGGCTGGTGTCGCAGAAGAATCCGCTGACGGCGAGGGTTTATGCGAATCGGATCTGGCGGCAATTTTTCGGAATCGGAATTGTGAAGACGCTTGACGATGTGGGATCGCAAGGTGAATGGCCGAAGCATCCGGAGCTGCTCGACTGGCTCGCGTCGGAGTTCATGCATCCTCAATATGAATCGGCGGGCGCGCACGATTGGGACATGAAGCACCTGGTGCGGACGATCGTGATGAGCGCGGCGTATCGGCAGTCTTCGGCGGTAAGGCCGGAGCTCGAAGAGCGCGATCCGGAGAATCGTTTGATCGCGCGGCAGAGCCGTTACCGCGTGGATGCCGAAGAAGTTCGCGATATCGAATTGTCGGTGGCGGGGCTGCTGGTCGAGAAGTTTGGAGGTCCCAGCGTCAAGCCGTATCAGCCGGATGGTTATTTGGCCACGCTGAATTTTCCGAAGCGCGAATATGCGGCCAGCCACGGCGACGATTTGTACCGCCGCGGAATTTATACCTTGTGGCAGAGATCGTTCTTGCAGCCAAGCTTGCTGAATTTCGATGCGCCGAGCCGCGAGGAGTGCACGGTGAATCGAACGAGTTCGGACACGCCGCAACAGGCGCTGGACTTATTGAACGATCCGATTTACGTGGAAGCGGCGCGATACTTCGCGCAGAATGTTTTGAAAAACGGCGGCGCGGGTGCGATCGATTGGGCGTTCGAAAGGGCGCTGGGCCGCAAGCCCGCTGAGAAAGAGCGGCAGGTACTGCTGAAGCTGTATCAGGAATCGCTGACCGAGTTTCGGGCGGATCCGAAGGCGGCGAGCGACTTTATTCATACCGGTGAAAAGCCCGTGGATTCGAATATGAAGCCGGCGGAGCTGGCGGCGATGACCACGGTGACCAGAGCGATTTTAAATCTCCATGAAACCATTACGCGGAACTGAAGAGATTTGCAGAAGAACGTTTCTAGGACGCGGCGCGGCCGGCATGGGATTGCTGGGGCTGAACTCGCTGCTGAGTCCTCGTTTATTCGCGGCGGAATCGCGAGGGGTGGTGAATCCTCTGCATCACCCGGCCAAGGCGAAGCGGGTCATTTTTCTTTATCAGGCGGGTGGGCCTTCGCACCTCGAAACTTTCGATTACAAGCCGAAGCTGCTGTCGATGGACGGGCAAGGGATGCCGGAATCGTTCACCAAGGGCCAGCAGATCGCGCAGTTGCAGGGGAAAGAACTGAAATGTTTCGCGCCGCAGTATGGGTTCAAAACTTTCGGCAAATCGCAGCAGCAGATTTGTGAATTATTTCCGCATATCGGGAGCGTGGCCGATGATCTGTGCATCATCCGGTCGATGCAAGGCGAGCAGATCAATCACGATCCGGCGCACACTCTGATGAATACCGGCTCGATCATCGCGGGCCGGCCTAGTATGGGTTCCTGGATACTTTATGGATTGGGGTCGGAAGCAGAAGACCTGCCGGGATTCGTGGTGCTGCTGTCATCGGGACGGGGCGGACAGAATCAGCCGATCGCGGCGCGGCAGTGGTCGGCGGGATTGCTGCCGAGCAAGTTCCAAGGCGTGAAATTTAATTCGGCGGGCGATCCGGTGTTGTACATCCACAGCCCGCAGGGCGTGAATTCGAAGCTCCAGCACGATTCGATCGAGGCGATTAACGCGCTCAACAATATTGAGAACGCGACGGTCGAGGATCCGGAGATTGCTACGCGCGTCGCGCAGTATGAGATGGCGTTCAAGATGCAATCGAGCGTGCCCGAATTGATGGATATGAGCAAAGAGCCGCAGAGCGTTTTGGACGCTTACGGAGCGCATCCGGGCGACGGATCGTTTGCATCGAACTGTTTGCTCGCGCGGCGGCTGGCGGAGAAGGGCGTGCGATTTATCCAGCTCTATCATCGCGATTGGGACCATCACACGGGGTTGAAAACCAACGTGGCGCTAAAGGCGGAAGAGGTGGACCGGGCGACGGCGGCTTTGATTACGGACTTGAAGCAAAGAGGGATGTTCGACGACACATTGGTCGTGTGGGGCGGCGAATTCGGCAGGACTCCGATGTCGCAGAGCGGCGACGGGCGCGATCATCATATTAAAGGGTTCTCGTTCGTGGTGGCGGGCGGAGGCGTGAAGCGCGGAATCAGCTACGGGTCGACCGATGAGCTGGGATATGCGGCGGTCGAGAATCCGGTGGCGGTGGCGGATTTTCACGCGACGATGCTGTATCTGCTGGGCATCGATCATAAGCGGCTGACCGTGAAGTTTCAGGGCCTCGATGCGCGGCTCACCGGCATTTCCGGGAACGTGATTCGCGATATCCTTGCTTAAACGGGCTGGACTTAAATTGCTATGAAAACCATAAAAATATTTTGCGTCGCTGCTCTGGCGGCGGCGTCGATGACTCCGCAGCGGCTGCCGGATACGGTGAGCCCTTTTCAAGGCCGCTGGGACCTGGTGCTGACCATGCCGGACGGGTCGAGTTCGCCGCGCTGGATGGATTACGTGGAGGGCCGCGATCCCTTAATTCGCATTCAGCCGCGCGGAGGCAGCGTGCATCCGGCGTATGACGTGGACGTGGACGGGCCGCACATTACTCTGACCATGGATAAGGCGACGGAGAAGCGTCCGGCGGTGACGTGGGACCTGCGGATCAAGAATAAAGTGATGACCGGGACGCAGAAGAGCGGCGATGTGGTCGCGCAGATCAAGGGCGTGAAGGCCCCGGAATTGAAGCGCGAGGAGACTCCCAAAGTCTGGACCAAGCCCGAGGCGATTTTCGACGGACACGACCTGAACGGCTGGGAGCCGATCGGCGGCGGGAAAAATAACTGGATCGCCGAAGACGGCAACCTGGTGAACACGGCGCACGGCGCGAACATTCGCACTACGCGTACGTTCAACGATTTCAAGCTGCACATTGAATTCAATTGTCCCGAGGATGGGAACAGCGGCATCTATCTGCGCGGGCGCTACGAGGTGCAGGTGGAGTATGAGAAGGTCGACGCGAACGACCGCTTCCACAGCATCGGCGCGATTTATGGATTTATCGCGCCCGATGTGGAGCTGCCGCGAAAGCCGGGGACTTGGGAGACGTTCGACATTACGCTGGTGGGACGAATGGTGACGATTGTGCGAAACAAGGTGAAGACCATCGACAATCGCGAGATTCCGGGGATTACCGGGGGCGCGCTCGACTCGAATGAAGGCGAGCCGGGACCGTTCTATATTCAGGGGGATCACACCGGCGGAATGAAGTACCGGAATATCACGGTACAGCTGCCGCGGGCGTAGAAGACTATCGTTCGGCGATGCGCCGGTTGGCCAGAGTGATGAGTTTGGCGCAGCAGGCGGTTAGCTGGATGTTCATCGTCTTGAGAGACGAACCTTGGAATTTCAGGCGCGGAGGCTGGTGATGATCGGGGCAGCGGAGGTCGCGAATCTTAGAAGCGGTGCGTTCCTTGAACTCGTCCACCGTGATCTGCACACAAGCATTTTAACATGAAAATGTTTTTAGGCCGCGGGGGAGAATTTTGTCGATGGCGAATGAAAAGACGTTTCTGCCGGAGAAACTCTACGATTATCTGCAATCGGTTTCGGTTCGCGAAGCACCGGTTTTAGGCCGTCTGCGGGAGGAGACTTCGAAGCTTCCCATGGGCGGGATGCAAAGTCCGCCGGAGCATGCGCAGTTTCTCGCGCTGCTGGTGCAATTAGTGGGGGCGCGGAGGACGCTTGAAGTGGGAGTCTTCACGGGGTATAGCTCGCTGGCAGTGGCGCTCGCGCTGCCGAATGACGGAAGGATTCTGGCTTGCGACGTGAGCGAGGAGTATACGTCGGTGGCGCGGCGCTACTGGAAAGAGGCGGGCGTCGATCACATGATCGACCTGCGATTGCGGCCGGCGCTTGAAACGCTTCAGCAACTGATCGCGGAGCGGCAGCACCAGCGGTTTGATTTTGCGTTCATCGATGCGGACAAGGCCAATTATGAAGGCTATTACGAGTACGCGCTGGAGTTGATCCGTCCGGGCGGCCTGATCGCCATCGACAATGTGTTGTGGCACGGCAGGGTGATCGATGCGGAGGTGAACGATGCGGACACGCTGGCGATTCGCGCGTTGAACAAAAAGCTGCACGGCGATTCGCGCATCAACCTGAGCATGGTGCCCATCAGCGATGGACTGACGCTGTGCTATAAGCGGTAGGATCGAAGTATCAGATGGATTTTAAAGAGCACCTGAAATCGTCCATCGACATCGTCAAAGTGGTTGGCGAATACGTGCGCCTGAAGCGAGTGGGCGCGACCGGCCGTTATGTGGGTTTGTGCCCGTTCCATCAGGAAAAGACCGGATCGTTCACTGTGAACGGGGCGCTCCAGTTTTATAAGTGCTTCGGCTGCGGAGTGGGCGGCGATGTTTTTAAGTTCGTGATGGAGATTGACGGGCTCACCTTTCCCGAAGCGTTGAAGATGCTGGCGGAGAGCCATGGCATCCCGATGCCGAAGCGCACGGAATTCGCGGACGCGGATTCGAAGCTGCGAGCGGCTCTATTTGAGATTCACGCGATCGCGGCGGAGATGTTTCAGGCAAATTTGCGCGGGCCGCACGGAGCGGAGGCTCGGGGCTATTTAACCAAGCGTGGAATCGCGGGTGAGTTGGTGGAGACGTTCGGCTTGGGTTATTCCGAAGGATCGGGGCAGGCGCTGGTGAGGGCATTGGGCGAGCGGCAGTTTACGCAGGAACAGCTGGACGCAGCGGGCATTGTGCGGAGGCGCGAAGACGGGTCCGGCTGGTTCGATTTTTTTCGAGGCCGCCTTATGTTCCCCATCCACAATGAATCGGGCAAGGTGATCGCGTTCGGCGGCCGCGCGATGAGGGAGCAGGATCAACCAAAATATTTGAATTCCAGTGAAACGCCGATCTATAAAAAAACATCCGTCCTATACAACCTTCACCGGGCGCGTGAAACGATGCGCCGTTCGAATCGCACGGTGTTGGTGGAAGGATACATGGACGTGATCGGTGTTTACGCGGCCGGGGTCAAGGAAGTGGTGGCGAGCTGCGGCACGGGGTTCACAGATCCGCAAGCGGGCGTGATTCACCGCCATTCGGACCATATCGTGGTGAACTTCGATCCGGATCGCGCCGGAGCGGAAGCGTCTGAAAAGGCCATTCAGAAATTGCTCGACGAAGGGCTGCACGTGCGTGTGGTGACGCTCGACGGGGGCCTGGATCCGGACGAGTATGTGAAGCAGAACGGGGCGGACGCGTATCGAGCCAAGTTGGACGGGGCGGCCACCTATTTTCACTGGCTGGCGGACCGGGCGCGGATGAAGTTCGATATGCGGAACTCGGACGGACGCGTGGAGGCGTTCAAGTTTTTGCTGGAGGCGGTGAAGAAAGTCAACGACAAGCTGGAGAGGGCCGCGATCGCGAACGATCTGGCGGGATATTTAGGAGTGGACGCGGGCCTGGTTCTGGAGCAATTCAAGAAAGCGGCCACGGATCGGCGGACGCCGCAGAAGACCACGGTGAAGCAGGCTCCGTCCGTGCCGGCGATCGAGAGCATCCTATTGAATACGGCCATCGCGAGCGCGGAGGTGCGGGAGGAGATCCTGCCTGTTTTGACGCCGGACCTGATTCAGGGGTTCGAGACGCGGGAAATCTTCGAGACCTTGCGCGTGATGGCCCAGGGGGAGGGCCCGGTCACGTTTTCCGGGCTGGATGCGCGGCTTTCGCCGGCCCTGCAAACTCTATTGCATAGCGTGGTTGCGGCCGATGATATAGACGAAGGGGCTCTCGAATCGGCGCGCGCCTGCCTGCGAAAATTGCAGAGTGGGGCGACGAAACGCCGCGTGGATGAATTGCGGGGACGGATTAAATCGGCGGAGCGCGAGGGACGGATCGCGGAGGCGCTGGAGTTAATGGCGGAATTAGGCGATCTGGAGAAAGAAGTCAAGCGCGGCGGCGGCGAAATGCGGCTGGCCGGTGTTGTACACTGAATGAAATCAGACGGGATTAAACACTGCTGGGGTTATCGGGGTTAAGTGGCACTTGAAGAAAAATTCGGCCGGCTGAAGCAACTCATGGACACCGGGAAAGAGAAGGGGTACGTTCTCTACGACGAGGTGAATGAGCTGCTGACCGAAGGATATCCGGGCGGGCGCGAGCTGGATGAAATCCTGACGGAATTCGATGGCGCGGGCGTCGAGATCCTCGAAGAGCCGAAGATCGACTTCGACAAAAAACTGGAAGAGGGCGAAGAACCAAGCGACCTGGAACTGGCCCAGGAGTTCATCGACAAGACCAACGATCCCGTGCGCATGTACCTGCGCGAAATGGGAACGGTTCCGCTGCTGACGCGCGAGGGCGAGATCGAGCTCGCCAAACGCATCGAGCGCGGGCAGACGGCGGTGCGCAAGGCTCTGTCGCGATCGCCTCTGGTGATCCGCGAAATTCTGACGTTGTCGGAGACGCTGCGCAAGGATTCGTTCATGGTACGCGAGATGCTCATCATGCCGGACCTGGTGGTGACCGACGAAAATGTCGCGGAACAGGCGGAAGAACTTTCGAAAACCATCGCCGAAATAGAAAAACATTATCGGAAAGCGCAACAATGCCGGCAGAAATTGCAGGCGATTTCGCGGGGAATGAAGCCGAAGATGCACCGCTCTCTGCGCTGGAGCCTGGCGCGGACGATGGTGTGTATTTCGCGGCTGATTCGCGGGATTCATTTCAGCTCGATGACCAGGCGGGCGCTGGCCGGCCGTTTGCGCGGCGCGGTGGATGAGCTGAAGCCGATGGAGCGCGAGATCGCTCGCATCCAAAGAAAGCTGGAAGCCCCCGTCAATGGGTCTCACGGCAATGCGAGCGTGCTGCGCAAGGAATTGCGGACGCACAGCCAGGCGATCCAGCAACTGGAAGAAGATTCGGGCGCGGGCGCGACGGAGCTGCGGCGGACTTTGCAGATCGTCGAGAGGGGCGAGCTCGAAGCCGAGGTCGCGAAGAAGCAGCTGATCGAGGCGAATCTGCGACTGGTGGTTTCGATTGCGAAGCGCTATACCAATCGCGGATTGCAGTTTCTCGACCTGATTCAGGAAGGCAATATCGGCCTGATGAAGGCGGTCGATAAATTCGATTATCTGCGGGGATATAAATTTTCGACGTATGCGACGTGGTGGGTCAGGCAGGCGATCACACGCGCGATTGCCGACCAGGCGCGGACGATTCGGATTCCCGTGCACATGATCGAGACGATCAACAAGCTGGTGCGCACGCAGCGCCAGTTGCAGCAGGATCTGGGGCGCGAGCCAACCACCGAAGAGCTTTCGGTGAAGATGGAATTGCCGGTGGGCAAGGTGCGCAAGGTTCTGCGGATCGCGCAGGAGCCGATCTCGCTCGAGACGCCAGTGGGCGAAGAGGAAGAATCGCACCTGGGAGATTTCATCATCGACCGGCGCGTGGTTTCGCCATCCGAAGCAGTCATCAATTTGAATTTGCGGGAGCAGACGGCGGAGGTTTTAAAGACGCTGAGTCCGCGCGAAGAGAAGATCATCCGCATGCGGTTCGGGCTGCAGGACGGAAGCGAGCATACGCTTGAAGAGGTCGGTCAGCATTTCGCGGTGACGAGGGAGCGCATCCGGCAGATTGAGGCGAAGGCGCTGAGGAAGTTGCGGCATCCTTCGCGGAGTCACCGGTTGCGGGCGTTTTTGGATACTACGCTGCACGATTGAAGACAGGTCACCCAAGACACACAGGCTGAAGCCTGTGCCACCATTTTCTGCGGGTAGCACAGACTTTAGTCTGTGTATCAGGATCAAGTCAGCGCGGGCGGGGGCCGTATTGGTTCGCCAGATAATTTAAAATTGCGTCGTGATTTTGGGGATTTACTGGAGCGCCCCAGTTGGTCATTTTGGTCAGCTCCCGGTCCCATTGGGCTCGGGTCAGGCGCTGCTGGCGGATTACGTCTTCTTCGTGGCAGGTTAAGCAGGTGCTTTTGTAAGGCTCGGGGGGACCACCGACAAGCTTATCGATGGTCATGGCGCCTTGCATCGTCGGCTGCGGATTTTCTAACACGTTTACGCCGACTTTCTGCACTACGTTCCAGCCGTAGCCTGACGGGTTCCACTCCTCTACGAACGGCTGCGTCGCGCCACTTGCGTCGGTGGCGCGGGCCATTACGTTGTAGTAGCTTTCGCGATCGGGTCGGAACGAATAGGACCATTGCCGCCAGCCGAATTGCGATTTATCGGGGCCGAAATCGGCGGACTTCCAGGTGCGGCCGCCGTCGGTCGAGATGTCGACTTTCGTGACCGGGCCTTTGTCCCCGGACCAGGCTACGCCGCGCATATTGACGGGATCGCCGAGCTTCACATTAGCTCCATCGAAGGGAGATGCGATCAGGCTCTTCACGCGCAGGCTGGTCACGGGGACCATTTTTTCGGGGGCGATGGCCGCGCCGGGGGCGACCGGGTGATCCGGTTTGCGATACGCGTTTTTCATCCAGAAGCCGTCGAATTCATGGTCGAGCACGCTGATGTCGGTCACCCATTTCACCCAGGAATCGCTGGCCCAGCCGGGCGCGACGAGGCGCAGAGGGAAGCCGTGTTTCACGGGTAGCGCGACTCCGTTCATCTCGTAGGCGAGCAGGGTGTTGGGATCGAGCGCCTTGGCGCGCGTGATGGTGCGGCGGAAATCCTGCATGGTGCCGATGGGGACGTCGGCTCCGTTGAAGAGAATTTCTTTACCGGAATCCTTTATGCCGGCGCGATGGAGGACGTCGGCGAGGCGGACTCCGCGCCACCGTCCATTGCCGACGCTGCCGTTGGTCCACTGGAGGCCGGGGACGGGAGGATCGATGAAGCCACGTCCGTTACCGGCGCATTCGACGACGCTATCGAGTTGGATGGCCGGAAGTTTTCTCAGCTCGTCCATGGTCAGGGTGAGAGGAGTCCCCACCTGGCCATCGACGCGCAAGCGCCAGTCATTCAGATTGACGGTGGGCACGTAGACGTGGGTGCGGACGAAAAATTGGTCGATCGGCGTGAGGTAATCGGAGAAGCCGGAGAGAGGCATTTCCAGGTCCTCGGGGCGCTTGGAGAGGACGTTCATGCCGTTCTTTTCCTGAGCCATCAAAGCGCCGCCGGCGGCGAGTGCGAAGAAATTTCGTCTTGATAAATTCATTGGGTCCATTCTAAGAATTTTGAACTGAGCAGGCCGTCGCGGATCTCGACGGTAAACTCCTGCTTATCGGTGCCCTTCATGACCTCGACGTGATGCGAGCCGACGCTGAGGCTGAGGTTCGCGGGCGTTTTCTGCGGCTGCTCCTTACCGTCGACGATCACGGTGAGGCCCGGAGGTTTGGTGATCAGGCTCAGCGACCCGGCCTGTTTCGGAAGATCGACGATGACGCCCGCGTCGCGCGGCACTTCAATAATGCGATGCTGATCGCGATATCCGGCATGTTGGGCGACGAAGGTGTGGCGTCCGGGAGTGAGCGTAATATTGCAGGGCGATTTGCACCTGGTTGCAGGATCGCTGTCGAAGGTTACGTTAGCACCGGCGGGCGAGGTGGTTACCTGAAAATCGGATTCGGCCGCGGGCTTCTGGTGCGCGACGGTGCGGCGCGGAGCCGGATGAGCCTTGGCGGCGGCCGCTACCCGAGTCGGCTCCGCCGGTGCCGGCGTGGGCTCTTTCCTGGGTTCTTCGACTACGGGCGTCGGAGTGGGCGCGGGTGTATCGGGCGGCGGAGGAGCGGCGTCCTGCGCGGGGGCGGGGGTTTTCGCGACGACCTCCGGATGAGTGACGTAGCGCTGGATGACAAGAAATAATGCGGCCACCAGCAGGGCCACGGATGCGGCGGACACCAGCACGTTGCGGAGCAGGTGACTCGAATTCTCCGTGGCTTCGCGGCGGGCGCGCGGTTCGAATAGAGGGGGAACTTCGAGAGACGGAGCGAGCCGGGGCGCAGGCGCGGGAATCGGCGGCGGCGCAGGCGGCAGGGCCAGCTCTCCGGTCGGGCGGCGCGAATGATCGTCCTGCGTCTGATTCATGCCGTCCTGCGAACCTACCGTGGGCATATTGAGGCTCGCGCCGCGGGGCAGAGGCATCCAGCCCTTGGTGGAGTTGCAGGCACCCGAAAGAGCGTTGATGAATTCAGTGCAGGTGTCGTAGCGGTCGGCGGGGTTTTTCGCGAGGGCCTTATGCAGCACCGATCCGACTTTCGGCCCCAGGGTTGGATTCAAGCGCTGCGGAAGAAGAGGCTCCTCACGGACGATTTTAAACAGCAGCGTGGGAAGATATTCGGCGACGAAAGGCTTTTCCCCGGTGAGTACTTCGTAGGCGATCACGCCGAGCGAGAACTGATCGGCGCGCCCGGAAATGGCGGTGCCCTGCACCTGTTCGGGCGACATATAGCTGGGGGTCCCCATCATGGTGCCGGCGAGAGTCATCTGCTGGGAGACGATTTTCGCCACGCCGAAGTCGGTGACCTTGGCGGTGCCGTCTTCATGAATCATGATGTTGGCGGGCTTGATATCGCGATGAACGATTCCTTTCTTATGGGCGTAATCGAGAGCGGCGGCGGTTTGCCGGAGAATGCTGAGAAGCGTTTCCTTATCCGGGGTCTGCTCATGCAGCAGCATTTTTTCGAGCGGAGGGCCGTTGACGAACTCCATGAAGATGTACGCCATGCCGTTTTCCTCGGCGATGTCGTAAATGGTCACGATGCCGGGATGAGAAAGGATGCCGGCGGATTGGGCTTCGCGCACCAGGCGTTCGCGCAGGCGCTCACGTTCGGTGATATCGGTGAGGTCTTGAAGGCGGATGCTTTTAATCGCGATGGTCCGGCCGATGGTGGGGTCCAGGGCCTGATATACGATGCCCATCGCGCCCCGCCCCAATTCCGCAACGATTTGGTAGCGCCCGACCTGTTGCACGTGAGTATTTTCATTCTAACGCAGAGGATCGGAGCGCCTGTCGAAAGATCCAACAGCGCTAGCGGCGCGCGCCACTCATATCGCACATTATTTTCCCCGCGTAGCGTATGCGTCCACGCGTGCGACGTGGCCATTGTTCCGCTCGCTGGAAAATCACATCGACACGAATGTCGATGCGGCACGCCTAGGGGCGCGCGCCACATAACATTCAGGATTTTCGACGCAGACCACTAGCGGCGCTGGGCTGGAACGGGGATCCGGCTTTGGCGTAAGAGCGCCAGAAATAAGCCGAACCCCAACAGCGCCCAAGTCGACGGTTCCGGGGCGGACCCTCCGATGATCTGCATGGACGCGCTTCCACCGCAGGACGTCGCGGATAGCGTGCTTTGGCCGTATTGGAAGCAGTTTCCCGAAGCCGAGGAGTTCCCGCTGGTGTAGTAGACCTGCGGGTAGGTAGGGAACCAGTAGGTCCAGGCATAGGCGTTGGGATTCGATACATTGATATACCAGGCTGTGATGTTCCCGCTTCCATCGGTAGCGATGTTGAAAAAGTCGTTGCCGTTGACGTTCGAGTTGGTGATCTGAAGGCCGGTGCCGTCGGTGGCGCTGAAGCTGGTGATGTAGGGTTCAATGTTCCCGCCAACTCCAGTGCTCAGCGGTCCTTGATTGAAGGTAAGGTTGTCCACATTGGTGGCCGATGGGACGTCGAACGTGACCGTCAGCGAGTAGGGTCCGCCGGTGCAGTATAGGCCGCCGCACACGTTGTAAACGTCGTTCGAGATCGTGTACTGGATGCTGCTGGCGCGAGCGAACGCGGTCGTAAAGATCACCAGAGCTGCGAGTTTTTGTAACATCAGGGAGCCCTCCGATAGGGTATTATTATCGACGGCGGGCCGTTTTGCCCTGATAACCTTCGGAAGTAATTCGGAAGCTTTTCTTACGGCGACCGAATATTCCTAAATTCAATGATTTGCCCGTTTTGGCCCTCCGAGGCGGTCTAAAGCTCCGGCCTAGTCCTACCGATTAATCCTATAGATTTCTCGGAGGAAATAAGTAAATGGGATTAACACCACGCAGTGCTTGGTTTAAGTGTTTTATTTTGAGTAGCCTACTGGGCACTTCCGCCTATTCCGGCACCATCACGTTCGCGACCGTCGATCAGGACCTGGGATCGGGCTGGCGAACTTCTTCCGTTGCCAAGAGCGACATTGACGGCAACAACGTTCTGGGGTCGGATGGCTGGTTTGTTGCTGGGGATGCCGGTTCCCAGCAGTTACCGGATTACATCACCTCATTCACCACGGATCCCAACGTGTATGGAGGGAACTCCAATTATTCCATCATCGACGATCCGACGACCACTCCGGGTGTGAGCCCGACGACCATCGAATCGGGAACGCTCAACCCTTTCCCCGGCCCAGGAAGCACCAACACGGACGCGACCTTCACTTTCGGAGGAAGCATTCCGTCCACGGTGCGGGTAGGTCTAATGATCGACAATCTGGATATCGCGGCTTTCAATCCTTCCGCGCTGCAGATTGTCCAGGAGTCGGGACCTGGAGCGAGCGCTGTGGTCGACACTACGGGCGGGCCCTTCAACAATGGCGTGCCGGACTGGGTGTATTTCGATATTCAAGCCCAGCCGGGGGAAACCTACGACGTTGTGGTCACCGGAGGCCCCAACGGCTGCGCGTGCCTGGGAGCGGTTTCCTTTGATAGCGTAGCTCCCGAACCCTCGTCGCTGATGCTGGGCGGCTTCGGCGCTGTTCTGCTGCTGGCTACCGGCCTTCGCCGCCGCTATTGCGCCAAGTAAGCTCTGTGGCGCGCGGCCCTCGTGTCGATGTGTCTTTTCAGAGCGGGAAGTCCCGGTCGTTT
Organism: Bryobacterales bacterium; assembly: GCA_963698105.1. GTDB lineage: Bacteria > Acidobacteriota > Terriglobia > Bryobacterales > Bryobacteraceae > Palsa-187. Next base: position 167,094 of record CAVOPN010000005.1, on the reverse strand, counting down.
CGTTACCGAAGTTTCGCGTCCATCCGCTTCCTGACGGTCACGGTTCCTTTGAACCGCCATGCCTAAGCATGCGGGCAAATTGCGAAGCTGCTGACTAGTGTCCTCAAGAGGTCACCCCCAGTGCCTGTTGCGATAAAATCGTGGCGGAGGATTTACCAAAATGACGATGAGCCAGGCGTTACTTCCGGAATTCGATCAGGAGATGAAGTTGACCAGGAAGGCTCTGGAGCGTGTTCCGGATGATAAGTTCGATTGGAAGCCGCACTCCAAATCGATGTCCCTGGGCAGGCTCGCCGGCCACCTGGCGGAGCTGCCGGCATTCGGCAGCGCGGTCATCGCGACCGACGGCATAAACTTCGACAAGGGCGAATACAAGCCGGCGGTGGTGAACAAGACCGCCGAGGTGCTGGAGTTATTCGATAAGAATGTTGCTGCGGCACGCGAGGCGATCGGTGGTGCAACGGACGATCAATTTCGGCAGCCCTGGCACTTGATTTATCAAGGAAAGAAAATCTTTGAGGCGCCTCGGGTTGCCGCGCTGCGCGGCATGGCCCTGAACCACATTATTCATCATCGCGGACAGCTTACGGTCTATCTGCGATTGAACGATGTCGCGGTGCCATCGATCTATGGTCCGTCCGCCGACGAGATGTAATAATTTTCCACCACGCCCGTCTTTGAGGCATGTTTCGAGATATTCGGTATGCGCTGCGTACTTTGCGCAGCGCGCCGGCATTTGCGATTACCGTGGTGTTAACGCTGGGCGTCGGTCTCGGCCTCAACACCACTCTGTTCACGCTGTTCAATGCGTACGTCCTGCGGCCCTTCGCGGTGAAGGATCCTTACACCCTGTATCGCTTCGGATGGCAGACGACGCGCGGGCCCCGCGCGGGGTTGACGTGGGAGCAGTATCAGGATCTCCACGCGCAGGTGCCGGTATTTAGCGAAACTGTCGGGTCTTACCCCTTCCTCGCGCGTGTGGAATCGCGCAACGTGCAGGGCTTCGCGGTGACCGGGAACTATTTCACCATGTTCAACGTCGGGGCGTCGCTCGGCCGGCCGATTCTTCCAGAAGACGTCTCCGCACCGGGTTCGAGCGCGGTGGTTGTACTCAGTTACCCATTCTGGAAATCGGCATTCAACGGAGATCCGGGGATTGTAGGGCGCACTGTCCGCATTTCGGAGCGTCCGTTCCAGGTGGTGGGCATCGGCCCGGTGGATTTCACCGGTGTTTCGGATCTGCCGATTGATTTCTTCATCCCGATAACCATGGTGGGCGCGGTCGTTCCCGGTCCGGATTTATTCGGTCCACAAAAACCCCGTGGCGTTATGGTGATCGGACGCTTGCGGCCCGCCGTTACGGTCGATCAGGCGAAAGCCGCGCTCACCGTGTGGATCGATCACGCAACCGAAGAATGGCCCGAGGACGATCGCGCGATCCGGGCGACTCTCGAATCCGCGGCTACGCCCATGTCGATGGATGGAGAAATGGTGCGGGAAGCCTTGCCCGTATTTCTGCCTCTATTGGTAGTCTTCGGGCTGGTGCTGGTCATCTGCTGCACCAACGTTTCGAACATGATGCTCGCGCGCGCGCTGGCCCGGCAGAAGGAAATCGGCGTCCGCCTGGCGCTAGGCGCGGCTCGTTCGCGGCTCATCCGGCAACTGCTGTCGGAGAATCTGCTGCTGGCGCTGCTCGGGGGTGCAGTCGGCATCGGGGTATCGAACCTCGCGATCCGGGGGGCGCAAAGAGTGCTGGTCGCGACCCTCCCTCCGGCCATGAATTTGCTGCACGCGGAGCCGCTCAAACCCGATTACCGCGTGTTCCTCTTCGTGCTGACCGCCGCGGCCGTATCGACCATCCTTTTCGGCCTGGCGCCGGCGCTACAGGCGACGCGAACCTCATTAGTCGAGGCGCTGCGCGGCGAATTCGGAGTTCGCGTTTCCTCCGGCCGCCTGAGATCCACGCTGGTGGTCAGCCAGATCGGCGTTTGCGTGATCCTGCTGGTACTCACGGGAATCCTCCTGCGCGCCAGCAGTTCCTACCAGAATCGCGACCTTGGCTATAGCATCCACGGTGTTGTCTATCCTTTCTTCATGGGCCGCCAGGATCCTTCGGCGCCGGCTAAGCTTGCGCAGCGCCTGGTTACCGAAACCTGGGTGGGCCAGTTGGCGGCGGCCTGGCATCCACCAATCTACCCGCCAAGTCAGATTCCGGTGGCGACGGCGAACAGCACGCAGCCGGTGCGTGCCGGATACAACATAGTGTCGCCCGAGTACTTCACAGTTTTGGAAATCCCGATTGTTCGCGGACGCACTTTCAGCAAGGCGGAAGCGGATGGGGAAGCCCCGGTCGCGGTGGTCAGCCAGGCAACGGCCGAGAAGCTCTGGCCGAAGCAGGATGCTGTCGGCAAATCCATCACGGTGGACGTGAAAGCACCAAACCTAAGTGACGCGCCCAATTTCGATCACGCGGAGGTCATCGGCATCGCGAAAGACGTCATCAGCAGCAACGTGATCAGCGGACGGGATTCGACCATGATCTACTTTCCCACCTCGGCTCTCGCGAAACATCCACGCACGTTTCTGATCCGGGGAAGAGGAGACGTCGCGTCGACGGTTCGCCATCTTGAAACCGCGCTCGAGTCGACGGTTCCCAATCGTCCGGTGATTGCGATCTCATTGGACGAAATGTTCCTGACGCAGATGTATCCATTTTGGGCCGCCGCATGGGTCGCCGCGCTGCTGGGCGGGCTCGCGCTGTTGTTGACGCTCTCCGGCATGTACGGAGTATTGTCGTACCTGGTGGGGCAGCGCACGAAAGAGATAGGAATCCGCATGGCGTTGGGAGCGACGCCGGGGATCGTGGTGCGGCTGGTTCTGAGTCAGTCGATTGCGCTTCGCGATCTGGGGAGTCGCGGTGGGGCTGTCGCTCGCGTTCGGAGGCTCGTTGCTGCTCGCGCCACTTACTGACCGTGATTAACGCATTTGACGTCATTTCCTATGCAGCGGGCGCGGCGATTGTGGCGCTGGCATCGCTGGCAGCGGCATTTTTTCCGTCGAGCCGGGCGGCGAGGATCAATCCGGTGGAGACGCTGCGGGCGGATTAGCGATCCCCTGGCTGACGCCAGGGGTTATAACCCCATCCGTAAGGGCGGGAACCATACTACATCCGGTAGAGCCGGTGATCGCGAATATATTCCGCTACGGCGGGAGGCAGTTCTTCAGGCGTTTCCCCGCGCGCGAGCGCTTGCCGCGTTTCTGAAGACGACACGGGTAGAGCGACCGTTTCCAATCGATGCACGCGAGCGCCGGCGGGGATGGAATAGGTATGGCCGGGGCGCGAGACGATGATGAACTCGGTTTCCCGGATGACATCCTCCCAGCGATACCAGGAGCGGATTTCGGCGAAGGCGTCGGAGCCGATAACGAAGAACACCTGGCCCGCATCCGGCTGCGCCTTTACACGCTCAATGGTGTTGATGGAATAACTTTTCTCGCGGCCTTCTTCAAGGCGCGAGGGAATGAAGCGCGGCTCGCCCGCGCAGGCCAGCTCCACCATTTTGTAGCGATCCTCATAGCCGGCACCGGCTTCCTTGTGCGGAGGATTCGCGGCGGGGATGAATAAAACGCGGTCGAGTGAAAATGTATCGGCCGCTTCGCGCGCCACGATCAAGTGGGCGCGATGAATGGGATCGAAGGTTCCTCCAAAGATCGCGGTCCTCATAAGATGTGCTGGAAAAACTCCTCTTCGCGATCGATTTCGATTCCGATTTTTAGCCACGCGAGGCGGCACGGCGCGATGACGGACGCGGCGTGGTCGCACAGATTGATCATGTCCTTCTCGGTGGTGAGCAGCGTCTGGGCGCCGCAGTCGACGGCCTGTTTCGCCAGGCGCTCCAGCTCATAAGGCCGGTAATGATGATGATCGCGGAACGCCCAGCGAAATTGCACGTCGACCTCCAGCTGTTCGAGGGTCCTCCAAAATGCGCGCGGATTTCCGAGACCGCAAAAGGCCGCGGCTGGGCCGGGTTTTACTTCGGCAACGGGACTCATGACATTCGATTCGTAATCGACCCAGTATCGCGGAACAACGCGCGCCGTGTGAATCGGCGCATCGCGATTGATCTGGCGAAGCAGAGCCGAGAGGCCCGCGATGTCCTGGTTGTTGTCGACATGCGCCACTACAATCGCGGAAGCGCGCGCGAGATTCTTGCAGGGCTCGCGGCGGCGGCCCAAGGGAAATATTCCTCCGCCGAACGGGTCGAGCGCGTCAATCATAACGATATCCTGAGTGCGCGCCAGGCGGATATGTTGGAAGCCGTCGTCCAGAACAAATATGTCCGGCGCGAGGGATTCTTCCATGTGGCGGCCTACGTCATAGCGGTCGGAACCGATGCCCACGTGCGCATCGCCCGAGCGGACGTAGATCTGCGCCTCATCACCAGTCAGTTCGGTGGAGGCTTTTTCGCCGCGCGGAACGATGACCAACTGATCGTGCGATTTTCGATGATACCCTCGCGTAAGGATAGCGGGATTCCGGCCTTGTTCGCGCAGGCGACTGGCAAGATGCGCCACCATCGGCGATTTTCCGGAGCCGCCCATGGTGAGGCCGCCGATGCTGATGACGGGCTTAGAAAGACTGCGGCGCATGGCTTTTTGGCGGAGCATGTTGGCGCGATGCCCCGCCGCCCAACACCAGGAAAGCGGAGTAAGAACGATGCGTGCGGGCAGCGTGCGAGGAGGATCGGGGATGCCTTGGGAATAAGCGGCCCAGACCTCCGTAGCGATGCGATCGACCACGCCGCGCTTGGACATCGCGAGCTCCTGGGCGCGCGCGCCGAGCGTGCCCGGATCGTCTAGCAAACGGATGACGGCGGCGGGAAGCAGGGCGGCCGTGTCGATCCTCTCAACTGCGTCGGCCGAGAAAAATTCGCGAGCGATAGCCGCGAAATTTTCCATGTGCGGGCCGACGATGATCGGCTTCGCGAAGTAGGCCGGCTCCAGAATATTGTGGCCCCCTCGGCGGGCGAGCGTTCCGCCCATAAAGACGACATCGGCGCATTCGAACAGCGCCGCCAGGTCGCCGATGGAATCGACCAGCATCACCCCGGGAAGTTCCAGTTTTTTGAGATCGGTGCGGCGAACGAAGTTGATGCCCTCCTGTTTAAGCTTTCCCGCGACGACGTCGAAACGGTCCGGGCGGCGGGGCGCGAGAATCAGCAGGAGACCGGGGCGTGAGACCTGCTTGAACGCGCGCAATACTTCGTCATCCTCATCGACGTCGGCGGAATCGGCCGGAGGCATGGTGCTGGCGGCGATCCATATTTTCGCCGGCTTGGTTTTGGCGAGAAATTCGGCGATGCTGGGCGCGATACCGGCGGCGGGAGTGAAATCGTATTTCATGTTGCCGGCCACCCGCACGTGGTCGAGCCGGGTACCGGCGGTAACAAAGCGATGCTCGTCTTCCGCGCTCTGCGCGTAGATCATGTCGGCGTTGCTCAACACGTAACGGAAAAACCAGTTCCAGCGCCGGTATCTGCCGATCGCTTTATCGGAAATGCGTCCGTTCACGACGATCAGCGACGCTCCCGCGCGCTTCGATTCGCGATAAAAATTGGGCCAGATTTCCGTCTCGAGCACCACCACGGCCGCGGGGCGCAGACGACGCAGGACACGCCGCACGGCGGACCGGTAATCGAGCGGCGCGAAGAAGACTCCGTCGGCGAGCCCTTCGAGTTTTTGATCGGCCGCTTCCCTGCCTGCGAGCGTCGTGGTCGATACAAACATACGCGTCGTTGGATGCCGCGCACGCAGGACGCGAATCAGTTCGACCGAGGAATAGACTTCGCCCACCGATACTGCGTGAAACCAAATGGCGCCGCCGCCCGTCGTCTGAATGGTGGATGGAAGAAAGCCCAGTCGTTCCGGGAGCCCCGCAAAATAGCGCCGGTTGCGAATTCCCCGGTACAGTAGATAGAGGGCCACTGCCGGAGTCAGGGCGAGTTCGAGGAGCTGATAAAGGAAATAGATGAGACGCGTAGCGATTTTCTCAGGCGTGTGGATAGTTCTTCTGAGTATAGCGGCGCGCGCCGGCAACAACAAGGAAGACGATAAGGATAAAGATCGCTTCGCGCCCGCGGCCGCGTCGTCCTATAAAGGAAGCACGACCACCGAGAAGATCACCGTTGCAGCCGTGCCTTTTGTCTCCGAGGAGCAGGTCCATTCGGCCTTCGGCAAAGTGGATCCGAATCATTACGGCGTGCTGCCGGTGCTGATCGTTCTTGAAAACGGCACCGGCAAAGCGCTGCGGCTGAACCTGGAGGCGGACTACGTGGGGCCGGACAGCAAGCATGTCGAGCCGACGCCAGCTTCCGAAGTGACGTTTATCGGGGGATCCGGAAAGACTCCGCGAATTCCGGGGACGAGTCCTCTGCCGTTTCCGCGGAGGGAGAAGAAAGGTCCGCTGAATATTTGGGAAATCGAGGGCCGCGCGTTCACCGCGAAGCTGTTGCCTCTGGGTGAGAAAGTTTATGGATTCGTCTATTTCCAGACGGATTACAAGCCTGGGTCGACCCTGTACATTACCGGCATTTCCGATGCGTCCACGGGGAAAGAGTACCTGTACTTCGAAGTGCCGCTAATAAAACAGTAGCGAGCTGAAAAACTCACCCCGACGCCGCTTTTGAAACACTGTGCCAGATCTCAATGCATGGAGAGAACGGTGGCACAGGCTTCAGCCCGTAAAAGAGTTTTTTTTCATCGTCCTCGCATGCGGTTAGGCCACTAACCATGTCGATTTCGCTGGTGGCTTGGAGAATCGCTGGCAGGCGGAACCGCCTGCCCCACTTGACTACAAGCCGCGAGTTAGCCTGTGGCGCAGGCGATTTCGCCTGTGCCGGTTGCTAACTGTTCTCTGATACCAACCAGGCCGCTAGAAATTCACGATCGATGCGAAGGATGTTGGGTCGAGGCTGGCTCCGCCCACCAGCGCTCCATCGATTTCCGGCTGCGCCATCAGACCTTTCACGTTGTCCGGTTTGACGCTGCCTCCGTAAAGAATGCGGCAGGCTGATGCGGCGTCCGCCCCGAACTTGTTGCGGGCCTCACTGCGAATAAATTTGTGAGCCGCGGCCGCGATTTCGGGCGTCGCTGTTTTGCCTGTTCCGATCGCCCACACCGGTTCGTAGGCGATCACGATGCGCGCGAACTGCTCCGCGGTAAGACCGCCCAAGCCTCCCGAAAATTGCGCGCCGCACACCGCCTCAGTCTGGTTCGATTCGCGTTCTTCGAGGCGTTCGCCCACGCAGACGATGGGATTAAGACCGGCGTCGAGCGCTGCGACGGTCTTCTTGAAAACAGTCTCTTCCGTCTCGTGAAAATATTGGCGGCGCTCGCTATGGCCGATAATCACCCAGCGGCAGCCGACTGCCGTGAGCATCGGAGCCGAAACCTCGCCCGTGTACGCGCCCTCTTTCAGCCAGAACACATCTTGCGCGCCGATGCCAATCGCGGTGGACTTCGCCGCCTCAACCGCAGCTGGAATGTTCACGAAGCTCGGGCATATGACCACCTCGGCGTGGGTCGAAGCCGCAACCAAAGGAGCGAACTTTTCGAAAAAAGAGGATGTCTCGGGGGCAGTTTTGTACATCTTCCAATTGCCGGCCATCACGGGTTTCCGCATGCTATTTCAGAATAGCGTTTATGCGAGGCGCAGATCTTTGAATTTAGCGATCAACTCGAACGGCGAGCGGACGGTGCCGATCGTTTCCCCACGCTGCTCGATGTGCGCTTCGTCGATTGCTCCTAAGACACGTGCGGAAGCCATGGACAGATAGTCGACCCGCGCCGGATCGATGCCCATGATGCGGCAACAGGTGGCGTCGACCGCCGGAAGGTCCGAGCCCATCACCAGCACGCCGACCTGCTTCGGAGTGCCCTGAATCGGACCGTTTCCTTCCATGCCGACAACGCCGTCGACAATCGCGAAGGTGCGGCGGAAGATGCGGTTCAGCTCCACAATCGATTCGTCGATGCCGATCTGATGCAGCTCGTTTTTCGGCCAGCCGTAGACGGAACCGGGAACCACGCCGAAGAAATTTTTCATCGACAGCGTCGCGCCCGCCCAGTGATGAGTCTTCATTTTGGCGAGCGAAACTATCAGGTCCGCGCGCAAAGCAGTGTTGGGCAGATAAATTTCGCCGCGATCGGCAAAGCCTTCGACCGGGCTCACGTCGTCGCGATTCAGGTCCGTGAACAGCGCGTCGAATTTCGGAATCAGCGTGCGATAGCGCGTCATCTCCGCAATCGAATAGGTATCGCGGCGATGCCCTGGTCCTTCGCCGATTTTCACCTCGGCCGCGCCCAGAGTATGGAAGGCCTCAAGCGCCGCCGCGACCACGCTGACATCGGTATTGATGCAGGTCTTCGGATCGAACTCCACCAGGTTGGGCTTTAGCAGGACTCGCTGGCCGCGCACCTCAAGACCGCACTCCTTGACACCCGCGAGGATGCGGCTCACCAGATCGTCCGAGTACGAATTCGCTTTGATAATCGACACCGCAGAGGGTTCCCGCGGCGCGCGGCGCTTCGATGGCGCGCCCTTGAATCCGGCGTAACCCGCGAAAACACTGGCGCCGGCGACGGCCATAAATTCGCGGCGGTTCGGATTCATGTGGTGCCTCCCGTCCGGAAGAATTCCGGCTTCTCGGCCGCGATGGTGTTCAATGCCGCGATGGTAATTTCGGGGGACGGCGTGATTTCGACGGTCGATTCCGGTACCGCCCTGTCGTGTACGCGCAACGCGATGGTCAGCCACGCGCGCGCCAGAGGGGAGGTTGTCGCCGCGGCCATTTGCGCCGCCAGGTCCAGCGAATTTTCGAGGCCCGGCTGCCCTTGCAAGCCGATCAATGCGAGCCCGGTCGTTTCAGGAAACGCCACCAGGTCTACTTGCAGGGCCGCATGGCTGCCGTAATTCCAGCCGCCGTCGGCGCAGCGGACGTCCACCAACTCCGCTTCGCCCATGCGGATCCGCTCCCGCAATCGCGGGCTCGATATTTTCGTCGACGCTTGTTTCAACGCGACGATCGCATGGACATTCGGCTCTACCCACGATACTTGTCCCGGCTTCCAGGGCCAGCCGCTCAAATTGAGGTTGCGGTCCGGGTCGCCGAACAGTTTGGTTCGAAAAAGCAGACGCTTCCACAACGCCAGCTCTACTTCTTTCGAGCTCAGCAGCCACTGGACTCCTTTTTGAAAGGGTTCTCCGAATTCGCCGCGCGATTGCGCCAGAGTGACGCACAACGACGTCCCCCACCCCGGCACCTGCACGTCCGCGGATGGACGCCAGCCGCCATCAGGACCCTGCCAGGATTTCAGCAACTGCCACGCGCGGTCCGCCGCCGGTTCGCCTTCAAGTGCAACTGCCGCATAGAAGGTCGGCTCCAGCCAGGATTGCTTGCCTGGGAAATAACCCCAGCCGCCGTCGGGGTTTTGCGCGGTCCGTAAACGCACTGCGGCTGTAGGATCCTTCACAAATCAGTATTCGGCGGAACGCGCCTGAGACTTTAGCGGATAATAGACCCATGCGCTTCGAGAAAATGTTAACTGCCGCACTAGCCTTGACTCTGACTCTGTTGGGCCAGGATTATATGACGCAGGCGCGCCGCATCAGCGCGGAGGCCATTGGAATCGACAGCCATATCGATACCATCCAGCACGTTCTGGTCGACGGCGTCGATTTGGCGAACCGCCTGCCAAACGGCATGGTCGATTTCCCGCGTTTGCGCGAAGGAGGCATGAAGGCCCCATTTTTCGCGCTGTGGGTTCCGGTTTATTACCAGGGCGCGGAAGCCGTTCGCCGCACGCTCGATCTGCGCGACGCCATGCAGCGCGTGCTCGACGCGCACCCGGATCAAATTGAGCTGGCTACCGGAGCGGCCGACATCGAGCGCATCGTCAAAGCAAAGAAAATCGCGGCGTTCCTTGCCATCGAAGGCGGTCACCAGATCGACGACGATCTCGCGGTGCTGCGCGTGTACTATCGCCTCGGCATCCGCGCCATGACGCTGACGCACTTCAAAAACAATAACTGGGCGGATTCCTCCACTGACAAGCCCGCGCACAACGGCCTCACGCCGTTCGGCAAGGATGTGGTTCGCGAGATGAACCGGCTGGGCATGCTGGTGGACGTTTCGCACGTCTCCGATAAAACTTTCTACGACGCGATCGCAGTGAGCACCAAGCCGGTGATCGTTTCGCACTCTTCGTCGCGTGCGCTCTCGAACATCCCCCGCAACGTGACCGACGACATGCTGCGCGCGCTCGCGAAAAACGGAGGCGTCATCGGCATCAACTTCGGCGAAGGATTCATTAGCCAGAAGGACGTGGCCGCGCTGCAATCCGCCATCAGTTCCGACAAGGGCGCTCCGCCAAATATGGTTGGAAAAGTTTTGGACGATTACGCCAACAAGGAATATCGAAAGGATCTGGCGGATATGAAAACCGGCTTGGCAACCATCTCGGACGTTGCCGACCACGTCGACCATATGGTCAAAGTGGCCGGCATCGATCACGTCGGCATCGGCAGCGACTTCGACGGAATTACGTCGCCGCCCGAAGGTTTAAAGGACATCTCGAAGATGCCTTCGCTGGTCGCGGAATTGCTCAAACGGGGCTACTCCGAACAAGACATCAAGAAGATCCTCGGAGGCAACTACTTGCGAGTGATCCGAGAAGTCACCGGGCACTGAGTATTTCGTACTCCTCAACACAGTACCGACCTTAACCAAGTACTACGGAGTACGGTCTATTTACTCCCTAGGGTTTTCCGTCTAGAGTTGTAAGTAGGTTAACCCCGGGAACGGGACGACATGAATCAACTATTACTGCAATACTCATATCTTCAAGTACTTGATTTCATGACCACTGTCGCGTTTCTCTTGCACGGTGTCCATGAAGGAAACCCCTTAGTCCGGGCCGCCTTGCAATACGCCCCGAATCCTCTGGGTGGGTTGCTCGCGGTTAAGGTTTTGGCGGTTGCCCTCGGCATCTATTGTTGGAAAGGCGGCCGGCAAAGACTTCTGAACCGGATTAACCTGCTATTTGCGGGCGTGGTTGCCTGGAATATGGTGGCGCTCATCGTCGGTTCCGCACATCTGAATCTTGTCTGATTGTTGGAAGCGCATGTTACGATGCGGTCATGCGGCGTAGTTTCTTTTTCCTTGGCCTGCTCTTTAGCCTCACCGTGTTTGCGGCCGACTGGCCGCAGTGGCGCGGTCCCCATCGCGAGGGGATTTCGAGCGAAACCGGACTTCTGACTGCCTGGCCCTCCGGCGGACCCAACGTCGTTTGGAAAATCAGCGGCCTCGGCGTGGGCTACTCTTCCTTTTCCATCGTCAACGGGCGGATGTATACACAAGGACAGCGCGGCCGCCAGGAGTTCGTCATCGCCCTGGACGTCAAAACCGGGAACAAGCTGTGGGAAACGATCACCAGCCGGGATTTTGAGAACGATCGCGGCAGCGGTCCGCGCGGCACGCCGACCTTCGATGACGGGAAGCTTTATGCCATGACCGGCGAAGGCACCGTGGTGTGCCTGGACGCGGCGACGGGAAAAATCCTCTGGCAGATCGATTCGGTGAAGAAATTCGGAGGCAGCGTTCCGCAGTGGGGCTATAGCGAGTCGCCCCTGATCGATGGCGACCGCGTGATCGTCATGCCCGGCGGACGCGGCGCATCCCTGGTATCGCTCGATAAGCGCACCGGCGCCGTGCAATGGAAGACGGGCAACGACCATGCCGGATACTCTTCGGCAATTCTGGCCGACGTGGGCGGCTCAAAGCAAGTCATCGCGCTCAGCGGCGAATCCGCGTTCGGCGTGCAAGAATCGACGGGCGAACTGTTATGGCGCTACGGCAAAATCGCGAACAACGTCGCCAATATCGCTACTCCGATTTATCAGGATGGAGCCGTGTTCCTTTCGACCGCGTATGACACCGGCTGCGCGCTGCTGAAGCTGAACCCTAAAGGGATGCAGGAAGTGTATTTCAATCGCGACATGATGAATCACTATTCGAGCTCGGTGCTTGTCGATGGGACTTTGTACGGCTATACCAATGCACTGCTGAGCGCGATGGATTTTAAAACCGGCAAGCAGCTGTGGAAGAATCGCAGCGTCGGGAAAGGTTCTGTCACCTACGCCGACAAACACCTATACGCGCTGGGCGAGGACGGCATGGTGGGCCTGATCGAAGCCACCCCAGCCGCCTACAAAGAAGTTTCGCGGTTCGAGTATCCCAAAGGATCGCTCCCGTCCTGGTCTCCTCTGGTGATTTCCGACGGGCGGCTCTACTTGCGCGACCAGGACAATCTGACGGCTTACGATATCAAGGGAAAGTAGGAGAAAAATGAGAAAGATGATTGGAATATTCGCAGCGTCGCTGTTACTGACGATCCCTGCATTCGGCCAGAGAAAAGACACGCATCAACCTCCCGTCGGCGGCGGACATATCCCGGCGAGAGGTCCAGCGCCGGTGAGCGCCAACCACGCGCAACCCGCTCCGAAGGAGGGCGCGCAGACGCACTACAACGAAAGAGAAGGACACCCCAACGCTCCGCACGTCGATGCGAAGGGCGATAAATGGGTGGGCCACGACACCGGCCCGAACGACGCCCGTTATCATATGGACCATCCCTGGGCTCACGGCCGCTTCAACGGGGGCTTCGGCGCCGGCCATGTCTGGCACCTTGGTGGCGGAGGCCCCAGCCGGTTCTGGTTCAACAATTTTTATTGGGACGTGTCGCCCGTCGATATCGGATTGACCGCCGGTTGGCTGTGGGACAGCGATCAGATCGTAATCTACGAAGACCCCGATCACCCGGGCTGGTATCTGGCGTATAACCCCAGACTGGGCACGTACGTTCACGTCGAGTATTTAGGGAATCAGTAGGCACCACAGACTAAAGTCTGTGCCACCAGCCCCAGGTAGCACAGGCTTTTAGCCTGTGATTATTCCCCAGCCAATGGATAAGCCAATGTGTCCAGCAGCCACTCCCGATTCCCCTTCACATCCTCATCCAACCGCCGGCATAACTCTTCCCGATTCTCAAACAAACGATACCCGGCCACTGGCCGCAAATATCCCCGAGCCTTCGGCTCTTCCGTAAACAACTGATCCCCAATCTCCGCTGCACGCTTCTCATACCGCTTTCGGTTCTGAAGCAATGCCGCGACGATGAACGGCATCACCGTGGAATAATCCGCCTGCATGCTTTCCGTCGATTGCAGATAAGTGTCCTTATCGACCTTCCCCCAAGTCACCGCCTCGCCCGGTGGGCATGACGACAGCGACCCATCGGTCACCGGCGCACTCACGATCTGCACGTCGAAGTTATAGCCCCGCACATTCGGGATTCCGAGAATCTGTCCCAGCGCCGGCTCCGGCTGCAAATTATAATTCTTCGGGACGCCTCCGCCTAACATCAAGGTAGCCAGCGCATTCGGCTCCTGGTCGAAAAGTCCCCAGCGATGATACGCGCAGGCTTCGTAGATTTCCGCATGCAAATCCAGATCGAAGGCGTACGAATCCAAGAGGCCGGCCTTCTTCATCGCCCACAGCTTCATCGAATTGAGAAACACGCTGCCGTCGCCCGGCGCGCCCACAAAAATCGGAATCGCGAGCCGGTGGCACGTCGCCAGCAATCCTTCCTGAACCCCATTGGCTTTCTCCTGCGCCGCGAAAAATTGGCCGAGCCGGTTGCGCAGCTCCGTCCCCGTCATCTTGTGTTGAAAATCCGGCCGCAGCAGGACGGCGCTCAGGAACCGGTCCTGATCGAGCAGGACATCCTCATCGAACGCCATGTCGGTAACGCGAATGGTTCGCTCATCGCGTAACGCCCCATCGTCACCCCAAATCGCGGTCTCGAAAATCGGGTTTTTTCGTCCGTCCAAGCTGCGATGCCCGTCGTGATAACACACCGCGTCGGTGGTCGAAAGATACGCGACCCATCCCGTCTCAAGCAAAGGAATCAGCCAAGCCTGATGCTGCCCCGAAACCGTCACTGGACCCGAAATCGCTACCGTCATCGGACAACCCATCCCGATGGCGTGATCGAGAATGGTATAAATCCGCCGTAAAAAAGCTCCGCCGAAGGCCGGGAAGCAGTGCGTAAAAAGGTCGTGCAGGGTCTCGCACTCATCCACGCGTCGAACTTTCACACGCCGGCGTTCGTCAGTGTTATGCATATGTTCCTATTCGAACTGGCGACGGAGGCTCTCGAATTGCTGCTTGAGGTGCTCCAGTTCGCGTTCCAGTGTCGAGACGCGTTCCTCAAGTGGCGTACGAACAGCAGCCGGCGACGGACTCGAATCTTCCTCGACCTCCCCGCCAAGTAACTGCGCCCATCGACCCCTCGACGCCCTGGCCACCAAGTCAGATTTTTCCAACGTCTCGAGCACCCTCTCGACCTCGTCCAGATCGTTAAATTCGTGCATCCGCTCCGTCCGCCCGCGGAGCTCGCCGACGGTTTGGGCTCCCCTCAGCATCAGGACGCAGAGCAGCGCCATTTCCCTCCGCCCGAGATTAAGTACTTCGCCAAGACGATGGGCGAACTTCTCTACGCGATGGCCCGCACCACTTATCCGGACTACAAGATGTTTGTTTTTAAGTGTTTCGAGCGCCTGCTCCACAGTCCGCTCATCAAACTGCACCACCGGATCCCGGCTGGATTTTTGATTACACGCATTTTGTAACGAATTCACCGTCAGAGGGTAATACTCTGGCGTGGTGATATCTTTTTCGATCAGTGCGCCCAACACGCGCACTTCCACGGGGTGTAAAGGTTCCACTCTCGTCACCATAACCGAAACCAGCTTTCGGAGTCCATCTTTCAAGGAGATTTTATGAAACTGTTACTTGTGACGCTGGCGGCGGTGACTGCCGCGACCGCGCAAACCAAGTCGCTTGCCTGCAACGACGACAATAACCGCAACGGCTCCGATGTCCGATCGTGCGAAGTGCGGGAGCAGACCATCGCCTATGGCGGCCAGCTCACCGTCGATGGAGGCACCAATGGCGGCGTTTCCATCAAAGGATGGGACAATGCCTCGGTTCTGGTTCGCTCCAAAGTCGAGGCCTGGGGCGTCGATGAAGGAACCGCGAAAGGTATCGCGTCGCAGGTCCACGTGAACTGGTCGGCCGGACAGATCGGCGCTACGGGCCCGCAGGCAGAGCGGAACCAGAACTGGGCGGTCAGCTACGAAATCTTCGTGCCCCGCAACGCCGACCTCGCGCTCAAGACACACAACGGAGGCATCTCCATTTCCGACGTGCGCGGCCACATTCAGTTCGACGCGCTCAACGGCGGAGTCAACCTGAAGAACCTCGCAGGCGACGTCGAAGGCACCACGAAAAACGGCGGCCTGAACATCACGTTAGCCGGCAATCGCTGGGACGGAGCCAAGCTCGATGCGCGCACCACGAATGGCGGCGTCAACCTGTCGATGCCCGCCGGTTATAATGCGCACTTCGAAACCGCCACGGTGAACGGCCATCTGAACACCAACATGGACATGACCGTCCACGGAAACATCGGCAAAAAGCTGAGCACCGACATCGGGTCCGGTGGACCGACCATTCATGTGGAGACGGTCAACGGCGGCGTCAATCTGAAAAAGATCTAGCCGGGTACGCGGGCGGATGTTGACACGAATGTCGACGCGGCACGCCGGGAGGCGCGCGCCACACGAGACTGTGTCGAATTTCGCCTCCTGCCCGACACTCCCTACTTCGTGCGCACCGTGGGATATTTGATTCCCAGCTGCTCCAGGTAAGTATCGTACTTCGATGGATCGTAATACAGCTTCTTCATCTCCGGGCGATACTTATCCATGGTCGCTTTATTCAGCCAGATTGCCGGCACATCGCCATCCCTGATAAAGCTCTTGTACTTCCCTTCCTTGGTCTGTACGTTGTTGAAATAGTCCCAGGCCTTATCGACGATCTCGGGATGCAGCAGAATGTCGAGCATGGTCAGCGCCTGCACTTTCGCACCGGCCACCACTCCTTTGTGCGCGATCGGCGTAGCCATCGCCACACCGTTAGCCCAGTTGTGACCCGGCCCGCCCGGAATATTCGCGGGATACCGCAGGGTCACTGTCGGCACCACCCAGGAAACGTCGCCGATGTCGTCCGACCCTCCGCCGGTCGGTTGATTCTGTCCAAAGCCGGCGCCTTCTTCGTCGCCGCCTTCCGGGGTAGCGCGCGGAGGCCGCATCGGCGGAATCTTCGACGGCAGCCCGTTCACGCGGACCTTAAGTTCGGCCTGCAAACCCTTCGCAAGCGCCTGATCCGCATCCGACCATTGCGGCAGCCCCACCTTCTGGATGTTCGCGTACATCGTCTCGGCGATCGCTTTATTAAAATGGCCCGGCCATGCGCTGCCGAGCAGGCGCTCGGTGTAGGTGGTATCGGTCATCAGCGTCGCCGCCTTGGCCATGTTGGTTCCGATTTCCCACAGCCGCATGATGTGCTCGTAATCGGCTTCGCGATAGTAATACCAGTCGCTCGCCGTCGGAGGCACTACGTTCGGCTGATCGCCTCCATTGGTGATCACGTTATGCAGACGCGTCGCGAGGCGCAAATGCTCGCGCCGGAAATTCCAGCCGACGTCCATTAATTCCACGGCATCGAGCGCGCTCTTGCCTCTCCACGGCGCGCCTGCTGCGTGAGCACTCTCGCCCTTGAACAGATACTCGACCGATACCAGCCCGTTCTGGTTCGTCGAAGGTCCCCAGGAGACCCCGAAGTTCGCGGCGACGTGAGTAAACAGGCAGACGTCAACATCCTTGAACATGCCCGCCTTCACAAAATAGGCCTTCGCCGCAACCTCCTCCTCAGCCACGCCCGGCCATAGCCTGATGGTGCCCTTCAGATGCTCGCGCTCCATGATCCTCTTCACCGCGATCGCCGCGACAATGTTCAAAGGCACGCCGGAGTTATGCCCTTCCCCGTGACCCGGCGCGCCCTCGATCATCGGATCGTGCCATCCCACACCAGGCTTCTGCGACGCCTGCGGAATGTCATCAATATCGGAGCCCAGCGAGATCACCGGCTTACCCGAGCCCCAGGACGCAACCCACGCCGTCGGGATCCCGGCATAATTGCGGTCAATCTTGAATCCTTCTTTTTCGAGGATGCCCGAAAGGTACTTCGAAGTTTCGAACTCCTGCATTCCGAGCTCGCCGAAACTGAAGACGCTATCGACCATGACCTGCGCCTGTTTCTTCATCCCGTCGATTTGCCCGGTCAGATCGGCCTTGATCGATGCCTCTTTATCCGGAGCGACTTTATTTTGTCCAAAGGCGAAGCCTGTGAGCAGAACTGCAAATGCGAATTTCAGCATAGAGAATAGTGTACAGCGCCAGAGTGATATTCTTCAGGTAGGCAGTTCATGAAATTCGCCGCCGGCTTTTTGTTGATCGCGACGCTCTACGCCTTTCAGCAGCCTTTCAAGCAGTATCCGGGGATCGAGCACGAAACCTATCCTCTGCCTCCGGATTATCAGGAGAAGACCGAATTCGCGTTCGCGCGCCTGATGTATCCACCGAGCAGCTGGAACAACGGCTACGCGGGCCGGGACCTGGATTGGCACACCGGTATTTCACTCTGGAGCCAGGATTTCCCCCCGGCCGACCGCCATTTTTCACTGGCCCTGCGCCGCTTGTCGCGGGTCCACGTGCGGTCGGTCGAACAAATCGTGAACCTCGACGATGGGGACGAGGTTTACAACTGGCCGTGGCTTTACGCGGTCCAAGTAGGAGAGTGGGGGATCACCGATAGCCAGGCGGCGAAGCTGCGGGACTACTGCCTGCATGGAGGCTTCTTCATGGCCGACGATTTTCACGGGGCGACGGAATGGGGAGTTTTCCAGGAATCCATGCATCGCGCCTTTCCGGACCGTCCCATCGTCGACATCGACGACGCGGATCCGATTTTTCACACCGTCTACGATCTTAGCGACCGCATCCAGATTCCGGGCCAGGCGCATTTGCGGCAAGGCTATAAAGGATACGGAGAAGACGGAAAAGGGGCGCATTGGCGAGCGATTGTCGACGATCGCGGGCGCATCATGGTCGCGGCGTCATATAACTCCGACATCGGCGACGCTTGGGAATACGCGGACGATCCCTACTATCCGGAGAAATTCACAGGACTGGCGATCCGCATCGGGGTAAACTACGTCCTCTATGCAATGACCCACTAGTGGCTAAAATCCCCAAGCGGGATTTCGGCGCCGCCTTAAAGAGCCGCGACCATCAGGAGCGGTCAGCGCCGACGTTTTCGACAGGCGCGGACGAAGTCCAACGCCTCGGCGCTGACCGCTCCCGCTGGTCGCGGCTCTTCTGGATTGTTTCGAGCGATGTTCGGCAAATCAAAGGCGCCATCAAGCGGCGCTGTTGCCCAACTCCTGCTCGGCCCGAAACCAATCCTCTTCGGCGCTACCGGGCATGTTCTCCATCGCCCTCATCTCCCAAAAGCTATAAGCCAGCCGCGCGATCGCTTCATGGTCGGGCTGTTCTTCGATCGTTAAAGGTGAAACTGCGGGTGCGGACATCAGGATGTACTCCTCTTCCCGAGTAGACTATATTGCCCTGCCGCTAGTTTCAAAAAATTAGCTTTCAGCGAACTGTTTCACCTGCGGAGTCTCCGGCCCCAGCCACTCCGGATGCTGCGCGGTGCTGTCGAAATGGGCGGTGGTCTTAAACAGCTCGAACTTGCCCGAAGCGGCGGCTGACGCTGTCTTTTGCATCAGCGAGGAGATTTCTGTTTCGCTCATCGGCTTGAATCCGGAGGCGACGTGGAAGGCCTGGTCGAGAATCTTCTGGCTGTCGATCCCGGTGATTACGACAGACACCGGCTGAGTGAGCGAATAACGCAGGCACTCCTCCGCGGTCACCACGTTGCTCTTGAGCAAGACTCCGCTGCCGATGCTTTTCATGCACAGAATGCCGAGCCCCATCTGCTGGGCCTTGGGAATCACTAGTTTGCCGAAACTGCGGAACTGCGCATCGAAAATATTCACGGGAAACTGGATGGTGTCGAAGTGAAAACCGTTTTTCTCCGCCAGCTCCAACATATAAAGATGAATATGCGGGTCCTTATGGCCGGTAAAGCCGATGAATCGCGTCTTTCCCGCCTGCTTAGCAGCCACCAGAGCCTCATGGGCTCCATCGGGTGCAAAAAACCGGTCGGGATCGTCGAACCGGATAGTTTCGTGAAACTGGAGGACATCGAGATGATCCGTTTGCAGCCTCTTTAGCGATTCATCGATCTGCTGCATGGCGGATTCCTTGGTCCGCCCATCGAACTTGGTCATAAGAAACGCCTTCTGCCGGTATCCGTCGCGCAGGGCGTTCCCCATCCGGACTTCACTTTCTCCCTTGTTGTAGTCCCAGGAGTTGTCCATGAAATTCATGCCCCGGTCGAGGGCCTCTCGAATCAGCCGCGTGGCCTCCGATGAGCTGAGCTTGGGCTTTCCGATGTGGGAGCCGCCAAGTCCCAGGCAGGAAACGCTCTGCCCCGTTTTCCCCAGCGTCCGGTATTGCATTTCGGCGGCGGCCGCGGAACCTGTCTGCGCCGCTAGAAGCGCCAAGCCGGTGACTCCCAAAACCTCGCGTCGGTTCGGTTTGCGATTTTCCATACCGTATAGATCCGGCGCGGCAAGTTGTGTGTCTCGGGGCGGGACGAGCTTTTGAAAAAACGAAGCCATCGGATCCAACTCCTTTAAATAGGGGAGTTAAAGGTGGCTGGCAGATAGATGGAAGGCTGCCATCTGCTGGTCGTTGCGGACTAGTAGAACGTCGCCGGCTAGTACGGGATGGTTCCAGGTCTTGCCTTCGAGCGCCGGCATCTTAGCCAACTCGGTGAACTTTTCGGGACTCGCGCTTACCAGCGCCACTTCGCCTTCCTCCGACAGCACCAGGAGGACATTCTGATCGGCTAGCAGCAACATCTGGCCGTGGCCGTAGCGGCCCCCTTTCCAGATCCGCTTGCCGTCCTTGAGATCGATGCAAGAAAGGATCGCGCCGTCGAAGCCGTAGGCGTAGCCGTTGTGCACCACGAAATCGTTGAAATACGGCTTCAGCCCAGGTGAAGTCCAGCGCTCCGCGGCGGACCATCCGGTTGCCGCGTGAGTAATCGCCAGGCGGCGGAGGCCGCTGGAATCGCTGACGCTGATCAGGATATCGCCTTCGGCGGTCAGGCCGGGCTGCACGATGGGGTAGCCTGGCCACGCGTGTTTCCACAACTCGGTGCCATCGGTCAGAGCGACGCCGCTGGCTCCGGCGGTGCTTACCAGCAGGACTTGTTCTATACCGTCGATCGTGGTGGGCACGGGCGAGCTATAGCTGATACCTCCGTCAGGCCCCATCCAGCGTGGTTCGCCGGTGGACGGATCGTAGGCGACCAGTTTCCCGGCCGCGGCGACGATGACCAGGTGTCCGGCTACCAGAGGAGAACTCGCAAAGCCCCATTCGGGTACTTTCACACCCGCATCGGTTCCGGCATTGCGAGACCACTTCACGGCGCCAGTGCCGGCATCGAGAGCGTTCACGATTCCCGTCGCGCCGAAGGTATAGACGCGTCCGTTGGCGAGCGTCGGAGTCGCGCGGGGACCAGCGCCGGCATTCGATTCCCAAAACCGCGCTTTATCGCGATGGGTCCACACCGGATCGCCGGTGGCCAAGTCGTAACACGCGACCACTTCCTCGGCGCCCCTCTGCTCCTGGGTGTAAATCAATCCTCCGCGAACGGCGAAGGACGACCAGCCGGGGCCGACCGGCCTGTGCCAGAGTTCCTTCGGCTTCGACTGGACCCAGTCGGTAGCGATTTGGACGCCGTGCGCCACGCCGTCGCGATGAGGTCCACGGAATCCGGGCCAGTCGGCGGTTGTATTCATTTTCGGCTTGGGAGGGACTACCACCGGCGCGACGACGGCTTTTGGCTCCATTCTAATTGCGGCCGGAGCGGGCGCGGGCGCGGCGGCCGCGGGCTTGTCGCTCGCGTGAACCAACAACCTGTCCTCGGCGGTCGGCGCCCAGCGCCACGCTAAATCCGAGGATGCGTCGGCCTTCATGCCATTGGTCCGGATCAATGTGAACACGGCGCAGGCGGCCAGCAGCGCTGCGGCCATGGTCACGGGCCGCAATATGCCGGAGAGTTTCCGGGTCGCGACCGCCCACAGCACCAAGGCGAGGCATAACACCGGGATTACCAAGATGAAGAACATCATTCCCATCATTCCCGTAGCAATCGATTTGTCGAGAAAACGCGGCGTGGCAGCGACCGCGGCGACCATCAGGACGACGGCACAGACGCGTTCGAGCCAGGGCGCGCGGCTGAAAAAGATCCACCACATGAGCACCACGGGGCCGAGCGCCACTGCCCCGAATACGCTATAGAGCAGTGCGTCGGGCAGAATTAAAGGGAGGACCAGCCAGAGGATCCATTGCAGCGTCACGGCGGCAATGCCGGGCCACAGACGAAGCGGTTTCTGAAGAGTGGTCACCTCAAAGAATACTAGCGTGGAGTGGGATTTGTTCCGTTTATCTATTTTAGATGGTGACGATCGGCCGGACCAACACACGTCGACACTCTCGAAAACATCGGGGCTGAGTGGCCGCGGCGGAAAATGGGTACAGCCTGCTCTGTCCACGGCGGCGCAGTAGGTATGAGACGCCTTGCCAACCGCGGGCGCCTTGGGACAGAGCAGGCAGTCCCCACTTTCCGCAGTTTTCAGGACGAACACTCGGGCAAAGACACGTCGACAGGAAACCAAGAATTAGGACGTGAGTAGTTGGGCTAGTTTTGCGGCTTGGTCTTGGAAACGGTGGGACAGGGCGAACAGGCGGGCGGAGACACGCATTTTGGGCAGATTTGGGTCGTTTAAGAGACGCTGGATGGCACTGATCAGGCCGGAAGGGGTCACGATCGCGCCGAATTCGTCGCTGATTATGGCTCTTGCGCCGTGATGATCCAGGCACACCGCCGGGACTCCCGCGGCAAGCGCTTCGAGCAGCGTGAGACCGTAGCTTTCATGGCGCGAGGGGAAGATGTAGAGATCGGCCAGCGCGAAGAAGTCCTTTTTTCGATCTCCGGTGACGTAGCCCGGGAAAACGACCTTCGTTTTCGTTAATTTTGCCGCTAGGGACCGCAGTCTTTCCAGGAAGGGAAGACCTTGCATGAAGGCGGCTTCGCCGCAAATGAAGAGCCACAGAGGCTCGTGAGGGTAATCGCCGCGGCGCTCCCATTCGAGGAGTTTTTCGAGCAGCAAGTCCTGTCCTTTTTCCGGGGAGATTCGACTCAGCGTGAGCAGGACGCGGGCATTTTCGGGAATATTGAATTCTCCGCGCAGCGAAGCTGCATCGCCGGCCAAACCGGGGTCGGGAACGCCCCACGGCAGCACATGAATCGGGGCGCAATGGGGATAGCAGCGGAGCATCACATCTTTCATTCCTTGAGACGGCATGATCAAGCCGCGGGAATAACGGACGCTGGTCTCCTGCTTCTCCCAGATCAGCTTCGAGATGGAAGGAAGCGCCCAACCCAGGCGGCGATACCATTTCACAGTGGTTTCAGGCCGGATCAGGCCGCGAAAATAAATGCCGGCGACATAAGCGACGACATCTACGTGGTAGATGGTGAAGATCTTGTAATCGCGGAGCGCCTTAAAGTCGGGGCCTTCGGAAACATCGTTGGCTAATACTACGGTGTCTTTGGGATCATGCTCAAGAATCTCGAGCGTGGACGTTCGCTCGAATTCGCGGGCGAAATTCGCGTATTGGCGCTCGCTGAAATGGACGATGTCGCGCGCCGGGACCGGGGGCCGGATCAGGCGAAAATCAAAGGGCCTGGTGCGAGACCATTCGTCCACCAACAGATCGCAGATGGCCGCGCCGCCGCCTAAAGGAACGGATTCGCGAAAGCCTCCGTGAGCCGCGGTGTAAAGAATCACTCCGGTAAATATTCGAGCACAAGCGCGGTGATATCGTCGCGGATCACGCCGCCTTCGGTAAATCGGTCGACCGCATCGAGCAGAGCGGTATGCAAGCCGGCCGCATCCAGTTTCGCGTTATCGCGCAGGCAGAGGCGCAGACGCTCCGTGTCGAAAAATTGCCCGTCGGCGTCTTCGGCTTCGGTGAGGCCATCGCTATAAATGACCAGTTTATCGCCGCGCGCGAGCTGCGTCTGCACCATCTGGATGGGTGCGCCCTCGATCATACCCACAGGCATTCCGGAGGTGTGAAGCTTGCGGATGCGGCCGTCGTCCGAGACCAGGAACGGAGCGCAGTGGCCGGCGTTCGAGTAGCTTAGAAAGCCTTGGGAATCGAGCTCGCAATAAAATACTGTCGCGTATTTTTCGCCGCGCGTTCGTTCGAGCAGAAAATCATTGATGCGGAGCATCATCGGCTCGATATTCGGAGGTCCGCCCTGGGCCATTAAGAAAGCGCCCTGCAACAGGCTCGCGAGCAGCGCGGAGCTGACGCCCTTTCCCGAAACGTCGGCGACTACGGCAGCCCAGGCGTTGTGCGCCAGCGGGCGGACATCGAAATAATCGCCGCCGACTTGCGTCGAAGGGATGCTGGAACCGGCGGCGCGAAACCATCCCGTCGAGGGAAGCGACGCGGGCAGCAGGCCCTGCTGAATATCGCGCGCGATTTTAAGCTCGCTCTCCATTTTGACTTTATCGCGAGTTTCTTCGAGTAATCTGGCGTTTTCTAAAATCGTCGAGGCTTCGATAGCGAGGGTTTGCAGCAGTTCGCGATTGCCGGAGGAGAGGTCGGCGGGGTTAAGGCGCGAATCCATGTACAGCAGGCCGACGGTGTTCTCGGCGGTGGAGGTGATGTGGGTATCCTCGGACAATCCGCTGCGGATCTGGACCAGAGGCAGGCAGACGACGCTGCGCAGCTCGAGCGCGGCGACGGACATTTCCGGACGGATGCCCTGCTGCTCGGTCGGGTCGAAGGACATGGATAGCAGATCGCGGCGGGAGTTGAGCGCGCGCTGGATGACCGAAGTCGGGACGCGCAGGTCATGCGGTTCCAGAGCTTTGCCGGAATGGTCGCGGGAGACGGAGACTTCGAGATCGGAGCCTCTTCTGAGCAGCAGGAATCCACGTTCACAACCGGTGACGGCGAGGGCGGCGTCGACTACGGCGGTGAGCACTTCCTGGGTCGACAAGGAGTTTTGAAGAGCGCGGGCGACCTCGACCAGCGACCGGAGCTTGGCGAGATTATTCGAACCGAGGGCGCTTGAATGGGAGCCGGAGCCGACCTCCTCGCCGAGTTTGCCGAGGATGCGATTGATTTCGCCATGGTCGAGCGAAAAGGTGAGCTGGAAGGAATCCCGGACGCCGAACTCGATACGATCGGAGTTGCGGAGCACGTGGCGGGCGATGCGTTCGCCATTGACCCAGGTGCCATGTCGGCTGCTGAGGTCCTCGATGACGTAAGCTCCATTTTCAGGGACGATGCGGGCGTGCTGGCGGGAGGCCCGGTTATCGCGCAGGACAAGATTGTTGTCGGGCTGGCGGCCGAGCATGAAGGGGAGGGGCTGTAAAGGGACTCGGGTGCGTTGGCCGGAGGGGGAAAGGACCAGCAGCGCGGCGGGAGGGAGGACGGCGCGGGGTGTGGAATCGGGCATTTACGGGGATCCTATAAAAGCCGACTAAAAGGTCGGCTGCCGCCAGGATTGGCCGCCCCACAAAGGTGAGATAGGAGGAGAGCCGATGGTCGCATAGCTGACTTGAGGGTAGCAAAGAGAAAGATGCTACTGATCGCTATATTGAAGTGAGGTGAAATCTGCTCGGTGCGCTTCGAATGGAATGCTTCAAAAGGGGCTGCAAACCTGCGGAGGCATGGCGTGTCGTTCCGTGAGGCGTCGAGCGTGTTCTTCGATCCCTTGTCAGTTACTGGCGATGATCCAGATCATTCGCTCGGCAAAAGGCGTTTCCTGATTTTCGGGATGTCATCATCCCGGCGGTTGTTGGCAGTCGCTTTCGCCGAGCGTGTCGACGCCATTCGGATCATCACTGCTCGTCCGGCGACGCGGGCAGAGAGGAAATTGTATGAAGAAGGCTAAGATAATTGCGACAGACGAGCTTCGGGCGAAATATAAACGCTCGGACTTCGGGGCTATGGCTCGCGGCAAATATGTCGAGCGACTGCAGGCTAGTTCCAACGTTGTTGTTCTCGACCCCGAGATTGCCGAGCTGTTTCCCAATGGGGCAGCGGTCAATGATGCTTTGCGGTCGTTGGCGGATATTGCTAAGCGCGCTGAATCGCGGCGGAAGCGACGCTAGGGCGCCAATACGTCGACACGAATGTCGACGCGGCACGCGTGGACGCGTGCGCCACACAAGCTAGTCGTTTCTAAGAGCTACCATCGGGTCGACCCGAGAGGCGCGCCTGGCTGGGAGGTACGCGGCGATTGCGGCGGCGGTGGTTAGAACGATAACGGATGCCGCTATTGTTAGCGGGTCTGTGGTTTTCACCTCGAAGAGCAGGGCGGTAACCGGTTTGTTGATTGCTGCCAAGGCTGGGTCGGAATGCTCGGATCCGAAGAAACGGGCGACGCTTAGCGCGATGGGTACGCCGACGGCAATGCCTGTCGCCACGAGTTTCAACGCATCGCGCAGTACTAGCCAGACAACTCCGGCTTGACTGGCTCCCAGCGCCATTCTGATACCCACTTCCTTGGTCCTCTGCACTACTGCGAATGCCAGCAGACCGTATAAGCCGACGCACGCGAGCAGCAGAGCGAGTATGCCGAAAAGGCTGGAGAGCACGGCGATCAGTCGCTGCCGCACCAGGGCCGTGTCCATGTCCCGGGCCAGAGTGTGGATTTCCAACTGAGGGAGGGTGGGGTCGATCTTGGAAATTTGGGAACGGAGGGGAAGAATCAGGTTCGGGTTTCCCAACGTCCGGACGTAGAGCGCCATCGCGGGACGCGTCGACTGGAGCCCAAGGAAAGTGTTGTAGGCGATGGGCAAAATCGGACCGGTGGGGTTCATTTCGCGGGAATCTTTTGCGATTCCCACGATTTCGTAAGCCTGTTGGCGGTAATGAAAACACGGCTTCCCTAGAGGATTTTCAGCCGGATACATTTTGTGGACAAACGCTTCGTTCACGATGCAGACGCGTCCGAGGTCCCTCGGGTTAAAGTCGCGACCGGCGACGATCGGAATTCCTACGGTCGCGAAGTAGCCGGGATAAACGGTAATCGTTCCGATGGGTTCGGATACCTTGCCGGAGTCCGTGAGGAGACCTTCGAAATTTACTGGATGAGGGCTTGAAGGAGTGACCTGCGCCAGGCTCGCGGAACGTACGCCTGGGAGGCTTTCGACTGTTTCGAGGAGATCTTTGTAAGCGCGGTCCAGCCGCTGCCATTCGGGCCTGTTCCGCCAGTCGATGGGCTGGACGTCGATGCGGAGGACGGCGACGCTTTCGCGAGAGGAACTGGACGCGGGTCCAATCAGATTCTGGAGGCTCCGAACGAAGAGGCCGGCTCCGATCAGAAGGACGAGAGACAGAGCCGCTTGAGACACTGCCAGAATCTTTCCGGGTTTAAGACAACTAGGCGCGTTGGCGATCCGCGTGGCTCGGAGGGCTGGAGCAAGGCCGAAGAGCAACCCGGTGATTAGGGCGATGGCGGCTGTGAAGGAGAGGACTCGGATATCCGGGTGCAGATCGAGCGCGATGGGGCTTTGGCCGGTGGATAGGAAGATGACAAGGAGCTTTGTCGCCCAGCGCGCGAGAAAAATGCCGAGCACCGCTCCCACGGCCGCGAGCAGGAGGCTTTCGGTCAGCAACTGGGCTATCAGTCTCGCGGGGCGCGCTCCGAGGGCGAGGCGGATCGCCATCTCGGGCCGGCGCACCGCCGCACGCGCCAGCAGGAGGTTCGCGATGTTCGCGCAGGCGATCAACAGCACGACGCCTACGGCTCCCATTAATACAAAAAGGGGCTGCGAAAATTGCTGGCGCAGTTTGGACAAACCGGTCGCGGCGGGAATCAGAGATACATGCGGCGTCCAGGCTGCTGCGTCATGAAATTTCCTGCCATCGGCGGTGAAATGGGAAGGGTCGAACTTGTCCGGCGGGAGCATTCGGCGGTAGAGAGCATCCAGTTCGGCGGCAGCCTGCTGCTCGCCGACGCCCGATTTCAAGCGCGCCAATACGGCTCGTGAGTTACGGTCCGGGGCTACCCCATCTTGCATCGTTAGAGGAACAAAGATATCCGGCGCGATTCCCACTTCCATACCGAAAAAGCCTGGAGGAGTCACGCCGATGATGGTGAATGGAGTACCGGATATCGAAATTTGGCTGCCTATCACCGAAGGCGCGAGGGCGAACCGGCGGCTCCAATAGGCGTAACTGATCATCGCGAGGGGGTGGGCGTTCAGATTACGATCGTCATTCACGCCGATGGCTTGGCCGGCGATCGGGTTTACGCCTAACAGCGAAAAATAGTTGCCGGATACGATCGCTCCGTCGAGCCTGCGCTCGGGGTTTCCATTTATCGCGACGTTCATGCGCACGGTCGCATAGGCGGCGAGTTCGGTGAGCTGAGCGTTCTCGCGCAGGGCGCGCTCGTACTTATAATGGAGCTCCGATTCTATCGTTTGATCCTGTTTCAGCGCGACCGAGAGGAGAGTTTGGGGATTCTTTACGGGCAGGGTCCGCCACATCAGGGCGTCGATGAGGGTGAAGATCGCGGTGTTGGCTCCGATGCCGAGGGCGATCGATACAATGGCTACGGCTGTGAAGCCGGGAGTTTTTGCGAAAATTCGCAAGGCAAAGCGGATGTCGTCGATCACTCGCCTCCTCATTATCGATCATGATGGCAGCGCATGGCGCCGCCCCACCACGTCGGCCCTGCGATATGCTGTACCCATGCAAACACTTCAACCTGAACAAGCTTCGTTTTTGCTCCAGAGTGTTTATCTTCCTGGATTAAAGGGCGAGCATCGCATTACTAAGAATATTATTGAGGCGATTCCGGTGGATAAAGGCGGTTACCGGCCGGATGACGTGGCGATGAGCGCGCTGGGGCTCGCCTGGCACATCGTGGCTACCGAGAACCGCTTTATTGACGCGGTGCTGAATGGCGGGTTCGATCTTAGTCCGAATCCGATGCCGGAGTCGATCAAGAACTCCAAGGATCTTCTCGCTTGGTATTCGGAGAATTTTGACTCGCGGGTCGAGAAACTGACCAAGATGTCGACTGAGCATATGCTTAAGACTGTCGACTTCCGGGGGATGTTCCAGTTGCCGGCGGTGATGTATCTGGGCTTCGTGCTGCATCATACGGTCCATCACCGCGGGCAGTTGTCGACGTATCTGCGGCCGATGGGGGCGAAGGTGCCTTCGATTTACGGCGAGAGCTATGACGCGGCGGAGGCTCGGAAGAAGGCGCAGGGGGCTTAACTCTCTAGCGCCGTATACCCGCTGCGGAAGAAAACCAGAGGGTCACCTTCGCCAATGTGGGCGGCGTACACCTCTCCGACCAGAGCGCGGTGATCGCCGGCGTCTATTACCTGGGTAGTCCGGCATTCCAGGGATCCGAGGGCGCCTTCCAGCAGCGGGACTCCTTCGACGCCGGATTGCCAGGGGACGCCGGAGAAACGGCCTTCCGGGATTTCCGAGAATCTCACGGAAAGATCGCGCTGCGCGAGGGACAGAAAATTGATCGCGAAGTAACCGGCCTGTTCGAAGGTTTCAAGCACGCTACAAATGCGGTCGACTGCGACCAGTACCAGGGGAGGAGTGAGCGAAAGAGAGCAGAAAGCGTTAACGGTAAGGCCATGCGGAGAGCCGTCAAGCGCTCGCGTGGTGAGCACTGCGACGCCGGTGGGAAACAGGGCGCAGGCGCGGCGGAACACCTGGGGCGGGACGACTGCGCTTGACATGAGGATAACCCTAATCCTATCATGAGGTTCGAGGAAGCAAAACGAGGCAGGCACGGGGATAGGAGGCGGCTTTGATCAAACTCGACATCATAAACGAAGTGGTCAATAGAACCGGGATTACCAAGACGAAGGCCGAGATGGCCGTCGAGACGGTGTTTGAAAGCATGAAGCGGGCGCTGGGAAAAGGCGAGCGGATTGAGCTGCGCGGCTTCGGTATTTTCAACGTGCGCCCGCGGAAGACGGGCATCGGCCGGAATCCCCGCACGGGCGCGGAGGTCGCGATTCCTCCGGGCAAGGCGGTGCGCTTCAAACCCGGCAAGGAACTGCAAACGCTTCAGTAGGACGGCACTTGTCCGCAAACGGTTATCCCCCGGCGCCTGCTGCGTACCCGCATCCTGACCCTCACCAGGAGATGTTCGATGCGCCGTGGGCTCCTGCTCGTCCGAAGCATCGCTACTGGCTGCATGCACTGCTGCTGCTCGCGACGCTGCTGACGACCACTATTGTGGGCTCCGAGATGGCGCATAGTTTCCGGGCGGGGCGTCCTTTCGATTTCGAAACGGACTTGATGGGCTACACGAAGCTGTGGCACGATCCTTCGTTTCTCATTGATGGTTTGCCGTTTTCGCTCACGCTGCTGACCATTCTGATGGCGCATGAGATGGGGCATTACGTCGCGGCTCGATATTACAACGTGGATGCGACGCTGCCGTTCTTCTTGCCGGCGCCGACCCTGATCGGGACGTTCGGGGCCTTCATCCGCATCCGGTCGGCGATTCTCTCCAAGCGGATCCTTTTCGATATCGGCGTAGGAGGACCACTGGCGGGGTTCGCGATGCTGATTCTGCCGCTGATTGTGGGCGTCTCGATGTCGAAGGTGGTGCATGGGATCGGATCGCATGGAGACTTGGTGTTCGGCACGCCGCTGATTCTGCGATTTCTCGAATGGATTATTTTCCCGGGTGTTCCGGTGGACGACATTTATCTGCATCCGGTGGCGCGCGGGGCGTGGGTGGGATTATTGGCGACGGCTCTGAACCTGCTGCCGATCGGGCAGCTGGATGGAGGGCACGTGTTGTACGCGTTCCTGGGCGAGAAGACGCGAATCTGGTCGAGGTTCGCGGTGGCGATGCTGGCCGTATTGGGCTTGTTTCAATTGTTCACGTCGGCGTACAAGATGGGCTACATGTGGCTGTTTTGGGCGCTATTCCTGCTGATTTTCGGCATGCGGCATCCGGCGATCGTGGATCCTAGCCCGGTGGGGCACACGCGGACCTGGCTGGGCGTGCTGGCGCTGGTCATCTTCATTTTGTCGTTCACGGCTGCGCCGATCCGCACCGCCGGCCCGTGAAAATTTCGGCGACCATCATTACTTACAACGAGGAGCGCAATCTGCCGCGCGCCATCGAGAGTCTGCGCTGCGCCGACGAGATCGTGGTAATCGACAGCGGGTCGAACGACCGGACGGTGGAGATCGCGGAGAAGCTCGGCGCGCGCGTTGTCGAGTGCCCGTGGCCGGGCTATGCGAATCAGAAAAATCGGGCAGCGGAGGAGTCGGCGCACGACTGGATTCTGTCGATCGACGCCGACGAATCGCTCAGCGAATCGCTCGAAGCGGAGATCTGGCAGCTAAAGAAAAACGGTCCGCAGTTCGATGCTTATACGATGCCGCGGATGGCGCAGTACCTGGGGAAATGGATCCGGCATTCGGGGTGGTATCCGGACCGGAAGGTGCGGCTGTATCACCGGTCACGCGCGAAGTGGATGGGGGAGTTCGTGCATGAGTCGGTGAAGGTCGAGGGCGGGTGGGGGCGCTTGAATCGAACTTGCTGCATTTTACGTGCAGCTCGCTTTCGGAGCATTTGAAGACCATGGACCGGTATACGACGCTTGCAGCGGAGCAGTTGCTGGCGGCGCGGGTGAAGCCGACTTTTTGGCGGCTGCTGCTGGATCCTCCATGGACGTTTTTCCAGACTTATGTTTTGAAGCTGGGTTTTTTGGATGGCGTGGAGGGGCTGGCGATCGCGTACATGGCGGGGCTTTATAACTTCGTGAAGTATGCGAAGGCCCGGTTCATGAGTCCGGGGCGGCCGTGAGGGGGTTTGTGTTTGTGTGTGTGGGGCGGCCGTGCGCTGCCGCGGGCGGGATATTGCGGAGGGCAGGTCGGGAACCTGCCCCACTGGGGCGAAAACTGGGGTACAGCCCACTCTGTCTACGGCGGCGCCGATTGAGGGCGCGTTGGGACAGCGTAAATTCACTGGACAGGTCGGGGACCTGTCCTACTGGGATGAATAAGCCTTGATCAGGACGCTGCATGTCGATACGGGGCGCACTATGCAGGGGGGGCAGTGGCAGGTACTTTATTTGGTCGAGCGGCTGGACCGTGCGACGCTGCTCGCTCCGCGCGGGTCTCCCTTGCTCGCTGAGGCGCGGAGGCGCGGGCTGGACGCCAAACCTCTCTCGAAATTTCTGGGCGAGATGGGCCGCGCGGATTTGATTCATGCACACGATTCGCGGGCGCACACGTATAGCGCGATTGCGAACTTCGGACAATCGAAACGCCTGCTGGTGGTATCGCGCCGCGTCGCTTTTCCGGTCAAACAATCGATGATCTCGCGGCGGAAATATCTACAGCCGGAGATATTTCTGGCGGTGTCGAAATTCGTGGCCGCGAGGCTGAAGAACGTGGTTGAAAAAGGAGTGATCCGGGTGGTGTACGACGGCGTGCCGATTCCCGCATCGCCCGCGAAACCGGAAGCCGGCCGCGTGGTCTCCGTTCGAACCAAGCCAGCGGAGCTTGCCGGAATTCCGGTGCACCTTTCCTCGAATCTATTCGGCGATTTGTCGACGGCCAGCGTCTTCCTTTATGTGAGCGATATGGAAGGATTGGGATCGGCGGCGCTTGCGGCGATGGCGGCCGGCGTGCCGGTGGTCGCGAGCGGGGTGGGAGGATTGCCGGAAGTGGTGGACGACGAGCGCACGGGATTGATCGTCAGGGACGGCGATTACGCGCAGGCGGTGCGGCGGCTGTTGGACAATCCGAAATGGGCGGCGGAGCTGGGCGCGGCAGGACGCGAAAAAGCCAAGCAGGTATTTTCCGTGGAAAACATGGTGCAGGCCACGCTGAGCGCGTACAATGAGATTCTTCGATGATCGAAATCGTCTTCGCGTTTCTCGCCGGTCTGTTGATCGGCAGTTTTCTCAACGTGTGCGTTTTCCGGCTGCCGCGCGACCTTTCGGTGATGAAGCCGGCGCGATCCTTCTGCCCTTTTTGCGAGAAGACCATCGCCTGGTATGACAACATTCCGGTGCTGAGCTACGCCCTTCTGCGCGCGAAATGCCGGCACTGCGGAGCGCGCATTCCTTTGCGGTATCCCGCGGTGGAGCTGACGACCGGGCTTGCCTTCGCGCTGTGTGTCGCGGTGTTCGGACTGACGCCTCCGGCATTCAAGTACGCTCTGTTCGCGGCCATCATGATTACGCTGATCGCTTCGGATTTTGAGGAGCGCATTTTGCCGGACGAGTTCACGGTGGGCGGCGCGGTCTTGGGATTAGTGGTCGCATGGCTGGTGCCCATGCGCGGGGAGTTCGCGCTGCTCGCCGTGCCGTATTCCTGGGGTCCGCGATGGATCTCGGTGGGGGAAGCTCTGATCGGCGCAACGGTTTCGAGCGGCTCCATCTGGCTTGCCGGATGGGTTTATGAAAAGGTCCGGCACCGGGAAGGCCTGGGCTTTGGCGACGTCAAAATGATCTTCATGATCGGAACATTTCTCGGGCTCCCCGGGGCTTTATTGACGTTGATCGCGGCATCGTTGATCGGGGCCGTAGGCGGGTTGTTGTACATTTACTTTGCAGGCAAGGATGCATCGACCTACGAGCTTCCGTTCGGCAGTTTTTTGGGCGCGGCGGGGCTGGTGGTGGCGGCTTACATGGAGATTTTTTCGCGATTGCATCCGAGGTGAGAAGCAAAAAAAATGTTAGCCGCTGATAAACGCGGATGAACGCGGATTAAGAGAAAGAAGGCTTTTGTTCGTAAATCCGCGTTCAGCGGCTAAGTAACTCTTATCGCGTCGGCGGAAACAATTTATCCGTCCGCGAGAGCAGCCAGCGGGCGCGCCTTTGCTCCGCCAGGTTCAACTCGCGATTTTCCGGGGACTTATTGATGTCGATTTTCAGCGCCTGCCGCAGCATAGCTTGAAATTCGGTTTTGTCTTTTTGCGCCACCAGAACGTTTTCCGCATATGCGACCAAAGGCCCGGCCTGATGGCCTCCGCCAAGCGCCATCGCCCGATTGAAATGCTCTTTCGCCAGTGCGAAACGATTCGGTTTCGCGTTGAGGCGAGACATCTCATAGGTGATCAGAAACGTGTGGACCGTCCCTTCGTCGTAGGCTTCGTCGAGCTCCATCACGCGATCGATCAGCGCTTCGAAGCGCGGAATTTCGGGGAACATCATCAGATCATGTGACGCGGAAAGCGCGGCGCCCCAGGAGATCGCGGTCCAGTACATCATCGGCACGTCGGATTTTTTGAGTTCTTTCACCGCCTGTTTAGGATTTGCTTTCAGCCGCTCGGCGAAGCCCGGATGCTTCACTTCGAGGCCCCGCAAGCCGTAGTTTCTCGCGCGCAAATAGAGCTTCGCGGCGCGGGCGCGCATGGCCGTGGACCGGACTTTGTCGGTGTCCTCCAGTTCGTCGGCGTCCTGCTGCACGAACGCATACGCGTACTGCGTGAAGCCTCGAGCGGCGGCCAGCAGCAGGCCTTCGTGGCGCGGATTCTCGGCCAGCAGGCTCTCGATCAGCTTGAGGCTGAAGGGCACGGCGGCGCGAATCAGTTCCGGATCTTCGTCCGCGGCGAAGGTATCGCCGGACGCGGCCAGAGCGTTGCCGAGCTGATTTATGGCGTATCTTTTCACGGAGCAGGAACTGAGAAGAAGGGCCAAAATCAGAACGAGTCGGGTCACATGAGCTAGTTTACTCTGGAGGCCGAAGCAATACCTTTAAGGTGCCTTTTGTGGCGGCTCTTTTGAATGCCTCGGGCGCGCGATGGAGCGGAAATTCCTCGGAGATCAAGTCGCCGACGCGCACTTTGTCCGAGGCGAGCAGCCGCAGGGCCGGTTCAAATCGTCCGCAGCGCGAGCCGACCAGCGTGATCTCATTTACGATCGCGGGAGCCGTGTCGATGGGCACCAGACCGTGCACGGTGGATTTCATGACGACGGTCCCGCGCGGCTGGCACATGGCGATCGCGGCGCGGAGGCCCTCCGGAGATCCTGTTGCGTCGACGACGATCGGGAAAGCTCGCTGCGGCGTTTTATCGGACAATAGTTCCGCGGTGACGCCGGACCATTCGACCAGCCGCATCTTTTCGCGGTGCCGGCCGAGCAGCAACACCTTCGCTCCGTGCGCCTGTAACACCTGCGCGATCAGCAAGCCGAGTTTGCCGTCGCCGAGCACCGCGATTTGCGTGCCTTTCGCGATCTTGGTCTGATCGAGAATCTCGCACGCAGCGGCGACCGGCTCAATGAACACTGCGTGCTCCGTCGAAATCGATTTAGGAACCCGGTGCAGATTCACGGCCGGCAGAGTGAGAAATTCGCGAAAGGCGCCGGGATGTTTCACAATTCCCAGCACGGTGCGATTCGGGCAATGGCGGCCGAGTCCGCGCGCGCACCAGTCGCAATGGCCGCACGCGAGATTGATTTCGCCCGCGACGCGCGTGCCGTCCTCAAGTTCGCCTACGAACTCATGGCCGGGCGTTCCCGAGAATCCGTAATAGCCGCGCTGGAGCTCCAGATCGGTGGAGCAGATGCCTGCGGCCAGCATGCGAATTCGCGCGAATCCACCGGGCACGCGAGGCAGAGGCTGCTTGCGAACTTCCACGTGCCCGTTTTCGAGATGAACCGACAACATTCGTTTAAAGTTAGAAGATATGGCTTTCACAATGCAATCGTGTACGCCGATTATGATCGTCGACGCGATCGAGCCGTGCCTGGGATTTTGGGAAAAGCTGGGATTTGAGGCGACCGTCAAAGTTCCGGACGGCGAGGCGCTGGCGTTCGTAATTCTAAGAAACGGTCCGGTGGAGGTGATGTATCAGACGCGGGCGAGCGTCGCGAAAGACGTGCCGAAGATGGCGGACTTTCCTTCGTCGAGCATCCTATATATCCACGTGACGAATCTGGACGAAGTGATCGCCGCAGTCGCCGGCGCGCCGGTGCTGATTCCGAAGCGCACGACGTTTTATGGCGCCACCGAGTACGGAGTCCGCGAGCCGGGCGGCAGTGCGGTCAGCTTTTCTGAAGTGAGCGGCGGACATGCAAACTGAATTCGGCCGCTCCATTTCTGAAATGTGTGGCGCACGCACTCGTGCGTGCTGCGTCGACACTTGTGTCGCCGCCGGGTGTCGAGACGAGTCTCGACACGGCACGCACAACTGCGTGCGCCACAACGGATGCATATGTTGACTGCGAGTTTGCGTTGTATCTCTGAATACTGTG
The DNA here is from genome assembly GCA_963698105.1 of Bryobacterales bacterium. Classification (GTDB taxonomy): domain Bacteria; phylum Acidobacteriota; class Terriglobia; order Bryobacterales; family Bryobacteraceae; genus Palsa-187. The sequence goes on along the minus strand of CAVOPN010000005.1, from coordinate 131,634 downwards.
GTGCGCACTTTGGAATTGAAGAGGTTTTTTACAACTGTCCACAGTGCGGGGGGCTGCTGGAGGCGGCTTACAGCGGTCCGTTTGCTCCGGCGGCGGAGTTGAAAAAGACGTTTCGCGAGCGGCGATTGAGCAATGCTCCTCTCGATCAGAGCGGCGTGTGGCGCTATCGCGAATTGTTTCCTTTTTTGGAAAATGTCTCACACGTGGTCACTCTGCGCGAAGGCAATACGCCGTTGCTGGACGGGCCGAGCGCCGCTGCCTATGGAGGCCTCGGCCGGCTGACTTTCAAGCATCAGGGCTTCAATCCTACGGGATCGTTCAAAGATAATGGCATGACTTGCGGGGTTGCCCAGGCTCGTCGTTTGAAGATGAAGCGGGTCGCTTGCGTGTCGACCGGCAACACCTCCGCGTCGATGGCTGCCTATGCGGCGGCGGCCGGGTTGGAGCCACTCATTTTTCTTCCCCATGGAAATATTTCGTTTGGGAAGCTGGCGCAGGCGCTGGAATATGGCGCGCGGACGTTCGAAGTGGAAGCGAACTTCGATGAGATTCTCGCGCTAGTGCGCGTGCTCTCGGAGCGGCTCGGCATCTATATGCTCAACTCGATGAACCCGTTTCGCATTGAGGGACAGAAGAGTATCGTGATCGAAATGATGGATCAGCGCGACTGGCGCGCGCCCGATTGGATCGTGCTGCCGGGCGGTAATCTGGGCAATACTTCGGCATTCGGGAAGGCTCTGCGCGAATTGCATCAGCAGGGTTTCATCGACAAAATGCCGCGCCTGGGCGTGATTCAAGCGGAAGGCTCGGCTCCGTTTTACGAGTTCAGCCAGCGTGATGGCGAGGGTGAATTTCGCCCGATCGCGAAGCCGGAAACGCTAGCGACTGCGATCCGCATCGGCGATCCGGTGTCGTGGCCGAAGGCCTGGTATGAGGTGCGAGCCTCCCATGGCGTCGTCGAAAAAGTGACGGAGCAGGAGATCGCGGATGCCAAGGCGAAGATTGGACGGGCGGGCATCGGATGCGAGCCTGCCTCCGCCGCCACGCTCGCGGGGATTCGCAAACTGACCGCGGCCGGGACCATCGCGCATGATGACGATGTGGTCGCGGTGCTGACCGGCAACGTATTGAAGGACACCGATTATATTTATCGCTATCACACCGGTAAGTTAGAAGCGCCGGGAGGCGTGAAAATCGCCTCGACCTTCGGCAATCAGCCGGTAGTGGTGCCGAACGACCCGGACCGAATCGCTTATGCCATCGAACATTGAGCTAGCCGAACTCACGTCGAGCCACTTTGCAGAACCGGTGCCCTATGCGGTCATAGCTCCTTCTGTTGAAGGTCCTCTGCCGCTGTGCATTGTGCTGATGGGCGGCGGAGGAAGCCGGCAGAGCCTGATCGATTGCCAGCCTCTGTTCGATAAATGGTGCGCGGAGGGAACGATCGCGCCGATGATTTTCGCGACGCCCAGCGCGGCGATGAGCTATTACCTCGACTGGGATCCTTTTCTGATCGACGAGTTTATTCCCCACTTGCGCGCGACGCATCCGATTGGAGTTACGGCCATCACTGGAATTTCGATGGGCGGCTATGGCGCGTTGAAACTCGCCTTCGCGCATCCTGAACTGTTCGCCGCGGTCGCGGTGATGAATCCGATGCTAGAGCCGGGGTTGAACGACGCGCAGATCGGCGCGCGCAACAGGATTCATCATGCAACCGGCGGTCCGCCGAGTCTTATCGGCCCTGAGCGCGACCTGGAGATTTTCGTCGCCAACAATCCGGCTAATCGGGCGATTCGGAACCAGAACAGCATCCGCGAGTCGGGATTGCCGATTTTCTTGGAGGTCGGCGATAACGATTTCGTCAACGCGCATGATGGAACCGAGTTTCTGCATCGCGTGCTGTGGGACCTGGACATCTCCCACGAATATCGACTGATCCGGGGCGCGGATCATGGCGGTCCCACGTTCCGTCCGCGCATGCGCGCTATGTTCGCTTGGCTTTCCGCTGCGCTTCAGCCCTCGGAATCGACCGCGGAACAGGCCGCTTTGGACGCAATTCGCGCGCAACTGGAGCCTTTGCGCGAACAGGCCGCGGCCTCCGATCCCACCACGCGGCGCAGATTTGGCGTTCTTCCCGGTCAAGTATAATCGGAATGTGCGAAAAATCGCCTTGATGGCGGCTGTCGTCCTGCTGGCGGCCTGTACGAAGGATATTCAAAACGCGGATGCGGTTCGCAGCAGCATCATCGATTACCTCAAGGCGCGGCAGGAAAAAACCGGGCTGAACATGGACATGATGAAGGTCGATGTTTCGTCTGTCACGTTCACCTCCGCCGGCAAGGAAGCGCACGCCAATGTTATGTTCACGCCTCTTGCAGGCGGAGGCGGCATGAGCATGCGCTACGATCTGGATCGCCAGGGCGACAAATGGGTGGTGCGGCCTCATGCTGAAGGCGGAGAAAATCCCCACGGAGCGGCGGGATTGCCGGCGCTGCCGCCCAGCCACCCTCCCATAGGAAGACAGCCATGAAAACGGTAGCGGTTCTGGGCGGCGGCCCCGCCGGGGCGTTGGCCGCGGAACGCCTGGCCTCGAGCGGCCTCAAAACCATTCTCTTTGACGAAAAACTGGCGTGGGAGAAGCCCTGCGGCGGTGGGCTCACCTACAAGGCGTATCACGAATATCCGTTCTTAATCGACAACGACACGCCGAAAAAGTTCGTCAGCGAAACCACGCTTTCCGCGCCTCGCGCCGGGGCCGTGAAGATGAAACTGGAACGTCCGCTGGTGATTTATTCGCGCATGGACCTGAATCGCATGCTGCTCGATCGGGCCGAAAAATGCGGAGCCGCCATCGAACAGACCCGCGTCCTCGAAATTGAGCGGCGCGAAAAAGGCTGGAAGCTGCGCACGCGCTGCGGTACCGCGGAGGCTGACTTCTGCATCGTCGCCACCGGCGCGCGCAACCCTTTGCGCGAGGTCGGCACAAAATGGGGCCTCAAAGACACAGCGACCGCACTCGGTTATTACGTCCCTTCGACGCAGGATCACATCGACATCCAGTTTCTGCCGCGCTTTGAAGGATACATCTGGGTTTTCCCGCGCTGCGGCCATCTTTCCGTGGGAATTTGCGGTAAGGGCGAACCGGCTCACGCGCTGCGCACGCGCCTCCATGCGTATATGACGGAGCGCGGTATCTCCTATAAAGAAGGAAAGTTCTATAGCCACGTTCTTCCGTCGCTCGAAACTCCGGGCTGGCGCGGGAATCGCGTCTCGGGCGAAGGATGGCTGGCGGTCGGCGATGCGGCCGGCCTGGTGGACCCCATCACCGGCGAGGGCCTGTACTACGCGATGCGGTCGGGCGACCTGGCCAGCCGCGTGGTGATCGACGACGCGCATGGCATCGTGGAGAAAGCCGCGGCGTATCGTTCCATCCTCGCCCGCGAGTTCGCGCTCGACCTGGAGTTCGCCGCGACACTCGCGAAACGCGTCTACCTCGGAAGTTTTCTCTTCAGTTCGGTCCCTGCGCGCATGGTGCAGTATATCCGCAGCAGCACGCGTTTCCGGGGCTTGATGCAGGACCTGTTCGCCGGCACGCAGCCTTATCTCGAATTGAGAAGCCGCCTGCTGAAGAACCTCAACGGCACTCTTCAGGAAGTGCTCATGACTTTCTTCCTCAACCGTGTAATTCCCGAAAACTCCCGCGTCGTTCTATGAACATCGACAAATCCGAAGAGTGGTTTCAGCGCGCGCTTGGCCACATTCCCGGTGGTGTCAATTCGCCCGTGCGGGCCTTTCGCGGCGTCGGCGGATCGCCTCTGTTTATCCAGCGCGGCGAAGGCTCCCGCCTCTATGACGTCGACGGAAATTCCTATATCGACTACGTATGCTCCTGGGGACCCCTGATTTTAGGCCATCTTCCGGAGCCCGTAGTCGAGGCTCTGCGCGGCGTTCTCGAAATCGGCACCAGCTTCGGCGCGCCCACCGCGCAGGAAGTCGAGCTCGCCGAGTTAATCGCGCATCTGGTTCCATCGATGCAGATGGTTCGCCTGGTCAACTCCGGTACGGAAGCCACCATGAGCGCTCTGCGCGTCGCGCGCGGTTTCACCGGCCGCGATCTGACCGTCAAATTCGAGGGCTGCTATCACGGCCACGTCGATTCCTTGTTGGTCAAGGCCGGCTCCGGCATGGCGACCCTCGGAATCGCCGATACCGCCGGTGTGCCTGCATGCTTCGCCGCCACCACCATTGCCCTTCCCTATAATTCCATCTCCGCGGTCGAACAAACCTTCGCCGCGCATGGCGACAAAATCGCCGCCGTGATCGTCGAGCCTGTGGTGGGCAATATGGGCTGCATTCCGCCCGCGCCTGGATTCCTCGAAGCGCTGCGCGAGATTACCCGGCGTCATGGAGCGCTGCTGATCTTCGACGAGGTCATGACCGGTTTCCGCGTGGCCCTGGGCGGCGCGCAAAAGCGCTTCGAAATTCTTCCCGATCTGACCACGCTCGGAAAAATTATCGGCGGCGGCCTGCCCATGGCAGCCTATGGAGGACGCGCGGACATCATGAAAAAAGTCGCGCCCGTCGGGCCGATTTACCAGGCGGGCACACTCTCGGGAAACCCTCTGGCGGTGGCGGCCGGCCTCGCGATGCTGCGTTACCTCGAAGCAAATCCGCAGGTCTATGAGATCCTCGAAGCACGCGGCGCGCAGTTGTGCGAGTGGGTGCCTCCGGGCGTCACCGTGAACCGCGTCGGCTCCATGTTTACGTTCTTCCTGACGCCCGATCCGGTCACCGATTGGGACTCCGCCGCGCGCAGCGACAAAGCGGAGTTCGCCCGGCTCTTTCACTTCCTGCTGGACCGCGGCATCTACTTGGCTCCGTCGCAATTTGAAGCGGGATTTATCTCGGCGGCTCACAGCGAGGAAGATATCCGCGAGACCGTCGACGCGATGAAAGAATTCTTCGAAGCCTGAATTTTTTTCGTCACAGGTGTGCCGCGCTTTCTCGCTTGCGCCTCTCCATTTCAACGTGTTACTCGCGGCCTTTAAACTGCACGATGGCACTTTATGAAAAGCCTCCTCATTCTCGTGGCGCTTCTGTTCGCGCAGCCCGAAGTGAAGATTCCGCGCATCCGCTCGATCAAATATGAAAACTTCAAAGGCGTCTCCGTTGACCAGGCGACCCATCGGCTGAAAGACCGGGGAGTCCGCATTGCCCTGGAGCAGCCCTACGAAACGGAACAACTGGCCGCCGCTCGAAAGGTGCTGCAGGAATTATTGGAAGAAAAAGGACGCACCGGGCTGGAGGTGCAAAGCACCGTGAGGGAAATCCCGCCGAGTTCTATCGAATTGACTTTCAAAGCAGTGAAGAACTAGTGGCGCGCGCCTCCAGGCGTGCCGCGTCGACATTCGTGTCGACGTGTCCCGGCTTCTACATGAAACTCGCGAAAAGTGGGGACTGCCTACTCTGTCCCAAGGCGTCCTCAGGATCGTCAAAGCACCATATTTTGCCGACGCCGCCGTGGACAGAGCGGGCTGTCCCCACTTTTCGCGCTGGCCACTCAGCCAACGCCGGTGTTTTCGAGAGTGTCGACGTGTCTTCGACCACTCCCCCCTCGAAGTTGCCATAGTAATGTCTTGTCGAATGCTAATCTAACGCTCAGGAGCTGATGTGAGCGCCCCCCCATTCCCCTACGAAACCCGACTGAACATCCTCCAAGGCCCTCTGGAGGTGATCGATGAAAAAGCCCTCGCCGACGCTTGCGAGTACAAATGGTACAACCAGACCCTCTGCAAGGTGAACGACTCCGTGGTCCGGCTCGGAGTGATTCAGGGCGAATATCACTGGCACAAGCATGACCACGATGACGAATTCTTTTATGTGGTGGAGGGCCTGCTACTGATCGACCTGGAGGACAGCACCGTGGAGCTCTCCCCCCGGCAGGGATTTGTGGTGCCCAAAGGAATCACTCACCGCACGCGGGCGCCTGAGCGTACGGTAATTCTCATGTTCGAGAACTCGGGAATCATACCCACCGGCAATTAAGCGACGGCCGCGGCCGAGAGGCGCCGCTCCGACATGACCGGCATCCGCTCAATCGACGCGTCCAGATAGGCCATCTCGAAATGAGCGTGCATGCCCGCGCAAGCCGGGTCCGTATAAATCTGGACAAACAGCTGCCCGATCATCTTTCCTCTCAATCCTTTACAGATTTTGGCTAGATTACGTGCCGTGCCCTCCGTGCACGTTTTACAGTCCAGTCCGACTTCATGGCAGATTCGGGGGTAGGTGTTCATTGCTGAATTAGTATGCGGGAATCGTCTCACGGGACCAATGGAATTGAGGTGGGTTTCACCAGACTCATTTGAGGGTATCCGTTACCCTCATCGGTCGCTACGTTATCTTGGGTAAATGTCCCACGTGTTCGCATGGATCGCCCAGTATGGATATGGGGCGATTTTCCTGCTGCTCATGCTCGGAGTGGTCGGCCTGCCGGTGCCCGATGAGACGCTGCTGGTGTATTGCGGATACCTGATTTCGAAGGGCGTCATGCATCCTGTAGACGCGTTTCTTGCGGCGCTGGCAGGTAGCTGGTGCGGCATCAGCCTCAGCTACACCATCGGACGCACCGCCGGACTCGGCGTGGTGCACAAGTACGGAAAATACCTTCACATTACCGATCAGCGCCTGGCCAAGGTCCACGCCTGGTTCGACCGCGTGGGACACTGGGCACTGTTCATCGGCTACTACATCGCCGGGGTCCGCCATTTCACCGCGATCGTCGCCGGAACCTCCAAGCTGAAGTTCACCCACTTCATGGCCTTCGCCTGGACCGGAGGCTTGCTGTGGGTCTCCACATTCCTGACTCTGGGCTATTTTCTGGGAGAAAACTGGCAGCGCGTCGCCGAGATGATTCATCACGACCTGCTCTACGTGTCCATCGCAGTGGTGGTCGCCGCGGGCGGGTACTACCTGGTTCGAAAAAGGAGACAGGAGTCAGGAGTCAGGAGTCAGAATCACGGAACGAAGCGTTAGGGTGGTCTTATTCTGACTTCTGACTCCTGACTTCTGTCTCCTTCTTCTTAACATCCAGGCTCCTCCACAGATACCAGCAGGCGACGGAGCTGTACGGGCGCCACGGCTCCGCGATCTTCTCCATCTCCGCCGGCTTTGGCAGATCCTCCAGGCCATAGGCTTTTTTCATCGCCATGCGGATCCCGAAATCGCCGGTCGGCAGAACATCGTGGCGCCTTAGAGCGAACATCAGGAACATGTGAACAGTCCAGACGCCGACCCCTTTTACCCGCGTCAGGTGCTCCACTACGGCGTCGTCTTCCAACTCCGCGCACTGCTCGAAATTCACCTCGCCGTCGCGGGTCATTCGTGCCAATTCGCGGATATACTTCATTTTCTGCCCGGAAAGCCCCAGGGATCGCATCCGCGCCGGGCGCAGCTTCAAGATCGATTCCGGCGTCAGCGGATCGGCCTTCGCGGCAGTCTTAAGCCGTCCGAAAATCGTCCCCGCGGCGATTCCGTTCAATTGCTGGTATACAATGGAGCGCACCAGCGTCTCAAAACCCGGCTCCCGGTACTGGATTTTATAGGCGCCCGCCCGCTCAATAATCCCTGCGAGAACGGCGTCGGATTTCTTCAAATGAGTAATGGCTTTTTTCATGGGAACACGATTGAGACGGCGCGCATCTACTATTGTAATTATGAAAGTGCTGCTCCCACTTCTCGTATTGTGTCTGGTCGCGTCCGCGCAGGACAACGTGATCAAGGTTGATGTCGACCTTGTCAACGTCCTGTGCTCGGTTCGTAACAAGGGAAACGGCCTGGTCGGGAATCTGGAAAAGAGCGATTTTAAGGTCTTCGAGGATGGGAAAGAAGTTGAAATCAAGTATTTTACGCGGGAAACCGACCTGCCGCTGACCATCGGCATGCTGGTCGATACCAGCAAAAGCCAGGAGAACCTGATCGAGCCTGAAAGCCGCGCCGCTTACGAATTTTTCAAGGTGGTGCTGCGGAAGAAGGACATGGCATTCCTGATGCAGTTCGGAGCGGAAGCGGAATTGTTGCAGGATGATACCAATTCGGCCAAGATGCTCCAGGACGGTTTGCGCCAGCTGCGGCTGAGCGTCCCCCTCGGCGGTCTGCATCCCGGGCCGGTGCCGACCCAGCAAAATATGGCCGGCACGATTCTGTTTGACGCGGTATACCTGGCGGCGAACGAGAAGTTGAAAAGCGAAGTAGGACGCAAGGTGATCGTCGTGATCACCGACGGCGACGATACCGGCAGCAAAATTTCCCGAGACAAAGCCACAGAGGCAGCGCAGAAAGCCGATTCGATCATCTACTTCATCGATTACGAAGATCCTCGCTATCACGGAGGCGGATTCGGAACGTTCACGTTAGGTCATACCGGCAATGCGGATATGTCGAAAATGTCCAGCGAAACCGGCGGCCGCGTGTTTCGCGTCGACCGCAAGAACACTCTAGACGATATTTTCAAGGACTTGCAGGATGAGATGCGGTCGCAATATTCCATCGGCTACACCTCGCCTCACCCGCAAAAAGACGGCACCTATCATAAGATCGAGATTCGCACCAACACCAAGGATTACAAGGTGCAAGCCCGCAAGGGTTACTACGCGATTCCTCAGGACAACTAAGAAGAAGCAGCCAGCAGCCAGGAGGCGGAAGTCCGGAATAACCGAGTGGACGGTCTGGTTTATGCCGGCTACTGGATACTGGCTACTGGCTACTTCTTCTTAAATCACATCCGCGAAACTGCGCCGCAGCTTGTGAAACAACGCGTGTCCCATGATGGCGAGCGCAAGCGATGCAATCCATAATCCGATCAGAGGTGCCAGATCCGGCGCGTGCCGGTCCAGAAGAACCGTTCGGTATCCATGCACTAAGATGAATATCGGATTTAACGCTTGCACCGCCCGCATGGTTCCTTGCAGCTGCGATTCGGGATAACAGATCGGCGTGAGAAAGAACCACGCGGTGAGGATGTACGTCAGCACCTGTCCTAAATCGCGCAAAAACACGCCTAGTGCCGCTAAAAGCCAGCAAACCCCCGCGGTAAACAGCAGCTGCGGGAGGATCAGCGCGGGCAGCCACAACACCGACCACGGCACGGCGTGCCGGGCGTACAGCAATCCTAGCATGAAGATCACCAGGCCGATCGCCTCGGTCACGGCACCCGAGATCACCAGATTCACGGGCAGTGTTTCGAGGGGAAATACCAGCTTTTTGACGAAGCTCCGATATTCGAGCATAATGGACGGCGCGCGTCCCACCGCTTCTGAAAATGCCAGCCACGGCAGGATGCCGGCCAGGAAATAGAGGACGTAGCTTCCGCCTTCGAACTTGGTCTTCAATACCCGTCCGAACACGAAATAATAGGTGGTCATCAGCAGCAGAGGATTGAGGATGGTCCAGAACGATCCTCCGAAACTGCTGCGGTAGCGCGCCAGAATATCGCGGCGCACCATGGAGGTCATCAGCTTGTGATTCCGGGCAATACTGCGCGCCGGATACACGAACGCTTTGGGAACCGCCCGAAAAAAACGGCGCCGCCGCATCACGGCAGCCGAGGTTTCTTTCGGAGCTTCGGTAATGAGCTGCCCTCCGGTCACCTGCGCGTCGATGGACGTAAATCGCGCGCGATCGTTCAGATCGGCGATTTGCACGCGATACGCGCCATCGCCCTCCGGCAGAGTGACGCGCAGATCCGGATCGTCCGATTCCCCCTCGTCGAGCAGCATCTCGGTTGACGGGTCGATCACCTGCCACACGCGGGCCGCCCGGTCCTCAAAATGAACTTCGACAGAATTCATGTGTACAACCACGAAGGATACCGCTCCCGCACCGGCCCGGTTTTGCGGCCGACGACGTAAATCCCGTCGCCGCGATTCTCTTTCGAGAGCATATAACGGTCCAGCAGATGATCCACCCAGGCGTATTCCGGCTTGGGTTCGTTCCGAAAAGGGCCCGTTTCGAGGAGGGTGATTTCAAAGCCCGAATTTTCAAGCAGTTGGCGAATTTCAGTGGCCGTGTACTCGCGATGATGGCGCGCGTCGGTTTCGCCGTCCTTGGGACGCAGATAAGTGCTAAATAGCTGAGGATGAAAGCCCTGCAAGACCGCGGCGATCGAGCGTGCCGACGCGATGTTCGGGGTCGTCAGGACCAGATAACCGCCCGGTTCGAGAACCCGGTGGATCTCCGTCATCATGTGCATGGGTTCGTTCGGTAAATGCTCCAGCAACTCGCAGCAGAGAACCGTCTTGAAGTGCTCGTTCGGGTAGGGAAACGGGTCTGCTTCGGCGTTGAACAGGTCTATTTCGCAGCTAAACGATTCCCCGCTCTCCGAAGTGACGGTGCGCTGCCGGGTTTCCCCCGCCGGACCGAAGTAGCAGCCGCGGACCTCGCCGTAGCCGAGTTTCGTATGCAGCGCGGGCGTGATTTGCAGGTACGCGCCCATTTCGAGGATCCGGTCCGATGCCGTACCGGGAGGGGTGATGGCCAGCGTTTTCTCAAGCCGCGTCTGATGGGTCTGGATATATTGGCGCGCTCCGTTGTCTGAAGGCGTCCATTCGGCGATATATTCAATCGGGACTTCAACTTGCGCCGCCGCCGGCTCTGCCGGTTTTGGTTCCGGCCAGGACTTTCCTTCAAGAAAGTAGGCATACCGCTGGGCGACGGAGTTCCAGTTGCACTCGCGCTCCACCCATTCCCTGGCCCTCCTGCCGAGCGCGCGCGCGATCTCCGGACGCGAGACCAGAAGGTTAAGATACTCAAACAGATGGTCTTCCTCGCCAGCGCCCACCGGCGCCTTGAGACAGATCTCATCTGGATATTCGCGAAACGAACCCACGTCGGAGACGATGACAGCTTTGCCCATCCCAAGCGACCGAAGCAGAGTCCCGCTCGATTCGCCTACGGTCGGATAGCGGAGATTGAGAATGATGTCGCACGCGCCCAGATAGCCGTTAAAGTCCTCGATCGGTGTGAATCCGATGTGCCGCACGTGCGCCGAGAGGTTCAAAGTCGAGATCAACGCATCGAGCGCCAGTTCCGGATGCGCCTCCCCGACCAGGATCATGCGCGCATCGGGCGCGACCCGCACCAGCCGTGCAAACGCCCGCAAGGACTCCGCGATTCGCTTATAAGGCTTCAGAAATCCGAAGATGCCGATCAGCGGAGCGGTCTCGTTCAAGCCGAGTTTCGCGCGGTATTGCATGCGGTCGGCATCCACAATCCAGGCGCCGTGAGGGATCTTCGCCACCGGTCCCTGATAACCCAGCGCGCGCAGCTCACCTTCGACCGCCGCGCTGTGAACGATGGCGCCGCGCGATCGCGCGAGCACCGGTTTCAGCATCGGAATATCGTAATCCGGGCCGCGCTGGAGGGTGCGCACGTAGCGCTCGGCGTACTCTTTGGCGTCCGCGCCGGCGTTGATCTCCACTTCGCGAATATAGGCGTCCCAATCCCCGCGCCGAATGGTCAGATCCGCGATCAAATGGTGCAGATTCGCTTCATGCATGACGACGATGCCGGGGTGCTCCATCGCCATTTCATAAACGAATGAATGGTGCGGATTATTGCCTAGCTGATAGACCAGCGCATCGAAAACCATGGGATCGAAATTAGAGGGACGTGAGGCGAACGCCTCCACTTCGATGAAGTTTTTCAGATGATCCAGCAACACCGCGGAGTAGTCGGCGATGCCGCTTTTAGCGGGCGGCAAGGGCGAGAAAAAAGCGACCTTTATTTTAGTCCCCGGCACAACCGAGCGCGCCTCGATCTGTTGACCCACATTGGCTTGCTCGCCGCTCACCGGATCAATTCTACCGTGAACGATCCGAGCGCGAGAGGAATGCGGGCCAGCAGAGGCGTCCGCGCGGCGTCGCGGGCAAAGAATATCTCGACCGTTATATCCGTCGTCGGACCCTTAATAGTCGCAAGAATGCGATCCGCGTCCGTCATCTGATCCCCCACCCGGATGTTTTGCGCGCCGGTGTACTCGATGCGAACGTTATAGAGCGCCCCGAAATCCACCATTTGCTGGGGAGCCAGCCTGCCTTGCGCCAGTTCCGTGCGCGCGAATTGCATGAACGTCAGCGCATCCTTCGCGCAGGTGGGGATGGAAAGATCGGTCTTGCCGCCCCCGTTCTGCGTCTGCCTGGAGGCGGAGTGATTCTGCTGATCGAAGGTGATTTTCTCGTCCGCTTTTTTCGCGCCGTGAGTGAAGGACTTGCTCAGTTCGAGCGAACACAGATCGAGTGTGGCCGCCGCCCGATAATCGTCGCGCAGAGCGAAGCCGGGGATGCTGGCATCCATGGTGACTTCGAAATCCCAAGCCTCCTTGCCTTTGTCTGCGCGCAGAGTCGCTTCTCCCAGACTCAGACCGCTGGCCCAATTTATGGAATATCGCAGCGATTCCGCGGAGGCGGGAACCAGGAATAGAGCCAACAAAAAGCACTTCATGAGGATGACGACGCGCGCACCTTCAACTGCGGTACCGCGGCGCTTACGCCCGCGACATCATAATAAACGTCGAGCGTCCTTTGCGCAGCGCGCTCCCAGGTGAAGGACGCGGCGCGATGCGTGCCCAGCCGTTCCAGCCGCAGGCGCATCTCATCGTCGAGAAGAACATCGGCGATCGCGCGCGCCATCTCCGGAATCGAGTAAGGATCGAACAGAATGCCGGCTGCGTTAGCAACCTCCGGCATCGCCGTTGAACTGGAACAGGCCACCGCGCGGCCGCAGGCCATCGCCTCCAGAATCGGCAGCCCGAATCCTTCATAAAAGGAAGGGAACACGAACAGCTGGCAGGCTCCGTAAAAATGCAGCAGATCGGGATCTTCGACGAAACCGGTGAAGTGAACGCGTCCGGCAACGCTGCTGCGCTCGACGGCGCGATGCAGCTCCTTCGAATACCAGGTTTCCTTGCCCACAAATACCAGACGATGCGGCAGGTGCGGGTGTTGACGAAGAGTTTCCTCAAACGCATGCAGCAGCCCCAGATGATTTTTGCGAGGCTGTAGATCGCCCACGGTGAGAACGAAGGGTCCGCGAATTCCAAATTTCTCTTCCACGATGGCAGCGGCGGATTCGCGCTCCACCGGCCGGAACGAAGAAGATACGGCGTTGGGGACCACTACCACTTTCCGCTCATCGATCCGGTAATGGCGCAGAATTGCCTTGCGTGAAAATTCGCTGGGCGTGAGGATACGCGCGGCGGCTTCGACCGTACGCTTCACCGTCAGGCGAAGCTGGGTCGCGCGGAAGCGGGTGAAATATTGAGGATGCTCCAGATAGCTGACATCGTGAACGCTGACGACCAGAGGAACGCGGCAGCCTATGGGACTGGTATATTGCACGTGCAGCAGGTCCGGACGGTCCTCGCGGAGCTTCAGAGGGAGATCCAAGCCCAACCTGCGAAAGGGGTTCTGCGAGACCTGGCGGGTCCGCACGGATTTAGGAACCTGAAGATGAGCCCCGGGCTTGGAGACGTAAGCGATGAAGTCATTCGACCGGTCCAGCCGCGCAAATTGATGCAACAAGTTGCGGATATATACTTCATTACCCGTCAGGTGACAACCTATAGCGTGAGCATCTACCGAGAATCGCATGCGCGAACACTTATAAGTATAGCCGTCTCAACCTCGCCCTCGTAATGCAAATCCTGCCCTTATGTCTCGTTTTATGACTCCGATTTAGTAAACCCTTTGTAAATTACGAAGTTCCGTTATGCCGAATGTTGCCGTATTACAAAGAAAACGATTAAAGCGATGACGAGGAGTACGAAGGCGCCCACAACAAGGAGCAGCGGCAGGCGGGAACTGTTTCGACGAATCGGCTGAGGTTCGGGATTTCGGGAAACCGGCGGCGCCTGACCAAAGGTAAGGGGCGCGGGCTTGGCGAACATCTGGGTATATTCGCCGGGTCCCGCGGGCGGCGTCTGAATGGGCAAGGGGCGGGGCGCGGCGAACGCCTGGGTCGCATTGGAAGATGAGGGACTCGGCGGAGCGGCCGGGGTGGGCGGAGGCGGGGGCGAAGGAAGGTTATCCCGACCGAAGATCTGCGTAAATTCGCCGGCGTCCCTGGGGTGCGAAGCAGGCCGTGGCGGCGTGAGGGGAGCGGAACGCGCGGCATCGACCGGCGCAGCAGGGGTCATGGGAGATTGGAAATACTGGGTAAATTCGCCGGATTGAGCGGCCGGCTTCGGCGGCGGGACCGATGGACGCTGCGCCTGGAGCATCTGCGTGAATTCGCCTGGCTGCGGATCCGCCGGCGGAACTGGAGTGACCTTGGGAGAAACGGCGGGCCTCTGAGGCGCTTGAAATAGGCTGGTAAACTCCCCCGCCGGCGGCGCGGGTTTCGGGGAAGGGGCCGCGAACAGACGCGTAAACTCGCCGGGGTCATTCGTGGGTTCATTCGATGGAGGAGCTGAAGCAGGAGTCGGCGTTGGCCGCAGCACCGGGTGCGCAAAGAGGCGCGTGAACTCGCCCGGGTCCTTGGCCGGGGGAACGGGAGGCGTGGAGGGTGCCGGCCGCAACACGGGCGCCGCGAATTGGCGGGTGAAGTCACCCGGCGGATCCTTGGCCGGTGGAGGGGCGGCTGGGGGCGGGGCGGGGATCTCCAAGGTGTGCTCGCCGGAATTCATGAGCGGGGCGACCGGCGGCTTTAAATGCCACGCACCCGCGCTATCCAGAGGCTTCGCGCGATTTTCACCTTTCGCTTTCAGCCATTCCTCTAAGCCGGCATAGTCCGCCAAACGGTCCGTAACCAGGTAAAGGCCACCTTCATGCTCGCCGCGATCGATAATGCGGCCGCGTTCCTCTTCGGGCAGCGCGTCCAGTTTGGCGAGCAGAGCCTGGTTGAGGGGGGCGGTCGGCTTCGCGAACAGATGCACAAGCACAGGACGGCCCGTGGCGATTTCGCGCGCCTCATAAGTGCGCGCGCCCTCGTCGCGTTTCAGATCGAGAAGCTGAAACCGGTCGGTGAAGGGCACTTCACTTTATTGTAATCTTTACTCTCCGAAGCAATACAGCTTGCCGTCCTGCGACCCGATGACAATCCGCCCTTCGGCGATCGCGGGAGACGCAGACAACGGCGCGCCGGCATTAAACTCCCAGATTTTCGCGCCCGTTTGGACGTCGAGCACGTAAAAACGTCCATCGTTCGAACCGATATAGACCCGCCCATCGACCACCGCCGGCGACGATTCGACGCGCGAGCGGGTCTGCACGCTCCACAGTTCTTTTCCGGTTTTCGCGTCCAGGCAATGAATGAATTTATCGCGTCCACCGAGGATAATTTTTCCGCCGACGATCGCGGCCGATGAGTAAAACGGAAACGGGCGCTCCTTATTTTCGTACTGCCAGAGCTGCTTCCTGGTCTTCAGATTGAAGGCCAGGACGACGTTATCGAAGGTCCCGAAATAAACCGAGTCGGCGGAGAGCGCGGGTGACGCGCCGGTGTAAGAACCTGTGGTGATTTCGACCATCTGCTTGCCGTCCGCGATGCGGATGCCCCTCAGGACTCCATCGCATCCGGAAATATAGGCGAGGCCAGCGGCGACGCTGGCCGTGGCATGCACCGGCCCATTAGTCCGGAACTGCCACGCCACTTTTCCATCCTTGAGGCCGAGCGCGTAGAGGTTGCCGTCATAGGATCCGATAATGACCTTGCCGTCGACGACCACCGGCGATGCTTTTACTTCGCTGGCGGCGGTAAAGGTCCAGAGGCCTTTGCCATCCTTCGCGCTGACGCCGTGCACGACGCCCGATAGGTCGCCCACCACGACGACGCCGTCCGACACCGCGGGGGAAGATTCGCCGATGCCGTCCTTGACCTTGTATTTCCATTTCAACTTGCCGTCCGCGAGATTGACCGCGATTAACTCCGAGGTTTCCGAGCCGACGTAGACGGTGCCGTCGACGATGGCGGCGGAGGACTCAATGGATTCCCCGGCATCAAAAGTCCAGAGCAGCTTAAGGGTCTTAGGAACGGTGGAGGTCGCGATGCCGGTGAGACTCGGGTTCCCGCGGAACTGCGGCCAGTCGGCGGCCGCTTGAAAACTGCAGGCTAAGAGAAGCAAGCCCACAGGCTGAAGCCGGTGCCACCTGAAGCAGTTCTTCCTTGGCTTGGTAGCACAGACCTCAGTCTGTGACTCTTCTGCCTTCGTAACACAGACCCTACTCTGTGACTGTTCCGGCTTGGTGGCACAGACCTCAGTCTGTGTTTTCCTTAATAAGCGCATCGATAAATCTCGAGCGCCGCCGCGGAATCGAACACGCGCGGATTGAATTTGCCGGTCCACTGCGCGCTCGCCTCCTCGGCGAGACGCGGCAGTGCTTCTTCGGGAACCTTCGCATCGCTGAGCGAAAGAGGCAGATCCGCGGCTTCCGCCAGATCGCGTAAACGCCCCGCCAGGTCGCCCGGATGCAGATCGTCATACGCCTCGCCCGCCACCGGACTGTTGAAGTCGACCACATGCGAGAGCAGCAGCGCGATCGCCACGCCGTGAGGAATATCGTAATGCGCGGTCAGAGGATTCGCGCACGCATGAGTCGCGCCGAGCATGGAATTTTCAATGGCGAGTCCGGCGAAATGCGCGCCCGCGAGCATCGCGCCGCGAGCTTCCAGATCATCGGGATGCGTGAGCACCCGCTCGAAACTGGTATTTAACAGCCTCCACGCCTCGCGCGAAAAACACTCTGAAAACGCGTTGCCTCGCGTCGATACCAGCGTTTCGACAGCATGAGAAATCGCGTCATAGCCGGTGGCCGATGTGACCGACGGAGGTTGCGACACCGTGAGCCGCGGATCGAGTATCGCCGCGCGGAACGCAGCTTTCGGATCTCCGCAGGCCATTTTTACGTGAGTTTCGGAGTCGGAAATCAACGCGTAACTCTGCGCCTCACTGCCGGTCCCGGCAGTGGTGGGAACCGCGATCATCGGCAGCATGGACCGCAAGGCTTTCCCGTAGCCCCAATAATCCTTCATCGTGCCGCCGTTGGTGAGCACGAAATTAATTCCCTTAGCGCAATCCATCGAACTGCCGCCGCCCAGGCCGACAATCAGATTGATTTCAAGCGGCGCGGCAAAGACGCGCCCCGCCTCGACCATGGCCGCCGTGGGATTCACTTCGAAATCGTGAAAGCCGAACACCTCCATGCGGCGAGCCTTCAGGGTGCGCGTGGCCTCCTGCGCATAACCCGCGTCCAGCATGCCGTGATCTGCCACCAGCAGGCAGCGGGTGCCGCCCAATTCGCGCGCAATTTCACCCAGGCGAGCAAACTCGCCGGCGCCAAATATAACTCGGGTACGGGAACGGAAGTCGAAGGGGGTCATGAAGAAGGAGCCAGAAGACAGGATTCAGGAGTCAGAATGAAGGCCAGCACTCCTTCATTTTGACTCTTTCAACGCTAAAAGGTGATGCTGCGTGCGATAGAGAATCATATCGCCCGTGATCGCGGCGGTCGCCATCTGCACTTCTCCCAGATGATTTTGCGCGAGCAGCTCGTAGACCGGGCCGGGCTTGAGCACGTAAACGTCGCCATCTTCGTTGGCGAAATAAAGTTTCCCTCCCGCAGCCACAGGCGACGACGTGAAGTATCCTCCATTGCCCAGCCTCTGCGACCAGATTTTTTCGCCGGTCTCGGCGCGATAGCACGTGAGTATGCCGTTCCCTAAGACCACGTACAAATAATCGCCATAGACGATCGGCGTCGCCAGATACGGCGCGCCTCTCTGCATCGTCCAGGCGAGCTGATCGGTCGACTTGGCATCTTTCGGCGGAGTAATGTCGCCGCGCGCACCAGGCTTCACCACGTAAATCGGCTGAATGTAGCGCGAATATCCGGTGAAGCAGAAAATCAAATCGTGCGCGACGAAGGGAGTCGGCACAGAGATCATCGACGTTCCCTTGATGCGCCACAGCTCTTTGCCGGTGAGAGGATCGTAAGCGCGGATCGACTCGGCTCCATTCGCAATCAGCTCCGCCCCGGTTTTCCCTTCGTAAATTCCAGGCGTCGACCACGATGGAATCGTATCGCGCTCCGCGCGCCACGCCTGCTTACCCGTACCGACGTCGAACGCCGCGATAAACGAGCCCTGGATCTGATCGCACTGCACCACCACCAGATCTTTATAAATCACCGGCGAGCTCGCCGACCCCCATTTATAATCCGGCAGATCGAACGCGGCCTGATCGAGCACGCCCAGATCTTTCTGCCACAAAAGAGTACCGTCCATATCGAACGTATACAATCCCTCGGACCCTAGAAACACCACCAGGTGCTTGCCGTCGGTCGCGGGCGTCGCCGCCGCGTAACTGTTATGCGGATGCCGCGACAATTTCGGCTCGCCCGAATAAATCAGCTTGTTCCAGATAATCTTGCCGGTCGATTTGTCGATCGCCATCACCCGAAACTCGTGCTTCGACGTGTCGCTGCGAGTATCCAGGTCGCCCTTCAGCGGAAATTGCAGCACCGAATTAGGATCGGAGCTGATGGCCGTAACCAGGTAAATTCGGTCTCCCCAAACAATCGGACTCGAATGCGAAAGCCCCGGCACTTCCAGCTTCCACGCGACGTTGCGCCCCTTTTCCAAATCCCAAGAAGTCGGCGTCGACGCGCGCTCCACCACTCCCAACGCCCCCGCCCCCCGAAAAGACGGCCAATTCTGCCCAAACGCCGCCGCCGCGATCAGCATCAGGACCGGCGCTGTCTTACGACCCTCCATTCGTTCCCTTCTGCCCGCGAGCCTTCGCCACCATGTCCTTCACATCTTTCAACATGCTGGGCGCGTGATACGGAATCCCGTCCTTAATCGTCCATTCGACGCCGCCGCCGTGCACCGGTTTGCCGTCGACCCAAGTCTCAATTCCGGTTGGATACAGCACCTTCAAATCCTCCACCGGATTGCCGTTCACCACAATCAAGTCGGCCAGATAACCCGCGCGCACCTTACCCAACTTCGCTTCCTGCCCCAGGATTTTCGCGTTATTCGTCGTCGCATGCTGGATCACTTTGAGCGTCGGGAACCCCGCCTCCTGCTGCAATTCCATCTCGCGAATCAGTCCGAATCCGTAAAGTGAATAGAGGAATCCAGCATCGTCGCCTACGCCGATCAGCCCTCCGCGCTTGTCGAACTCCCGCAAAGCCGCCATCCAGATCCGATAATTTTCCTTCCAATAAGCCTCATCCGTCGACGTCCAATGATCGAAGTACGACGCGTGATTCGCTACGTTCGGCTCGAAATATTTCTCCAGCACCGGATGCAGATAATCCTTGAACCAGGGCGCCGTCTTCGATCGCTGCAAGTCGCGATTCGCCTCGTAAATGCTCAAAGTCGGGTCCCAGGCGACGTTGGCTTTCACCATCCCGTCCAGAACCTTCAGCAACGTTTGCGGATTCGTCTCGCGGAACAAATGTCCGCCGTAGCGGAAGCGGTCGCCTTCATTCGAATAGTTATATGTCGTCGGAAAATGCTGCACGCCGTCGTCAAGCGCGGCATCTGGAATCCCGTACCAATGCTCGATGCTGGTGGTGCCGAACTTGATATCGTCCCATGCTGTCGTTTCCTCCACGCCCACGTGATGCGCGATGCGCATGCCCAGCTTGTGGGCCTCATCCTCAGCCGCTTCCATCTCGTCGCGATTGATACCCGTGAACTTCACGCCGTCGGCGGTCAGCGCGTGGAAATCCCGGATGCGCTGTCGTGCCGCCTCGGGCGATTTAGGAGACCCGATCATCGGATACACGAAAATGCGCGGCGAAGCGACCTCGCCATCCGCGCTCTTGCGCCGCAGCTCCAGAGTTTTGCGCGTATCGCTGCCCACGTCGCGAACCGTGGTAATTCCGCAGGCGAGCCAGATTTTCAATTCGTAGTCGAGCGGTTGCGGAATGCCTCCGCGCTCGTCCTGAACATGCGCGTGCGCGTTGATCAGCCCGGGCAGCACGTATTTGCCGGTGGCATCGATATTGATATCGCCCACCGCGCGCCGCCCTCCGCGCCCCGCCGCCATGGCGTCAGCCGAAACCACGTCCGTGATCATATTATTCTCGATCACGATGTCCTTCGGACCGGCGGCGGGCGTGCCGCTCCCATCCACGACCATCGCGCCCCGGATCACAATGCGCGGGTACCGCTTTCCGCTTTCGACATTGGTTCTCTGCGCGACCGCAAGGGCCGCCACAGTGAAAAAAACAAAATAGCGCAGCATCTTAGGATCTAGGATACTACGCACTTCGTAACGGAGCCGCGACCACAGGGAGCGGTCGTTTCATGGGATTCTCATCAGTACCATGCTTCGCCGCATCCACGCACAGCGGGGAGGGAGTGCTCGTTTCACGGGATTCTCATCAACACCTGCTTCACCGCATCCACGCACAGCACCGCCGCGTGCTTCGAAGCCGGCTCCAACCCTCCCACCGCCTCGTCGATCAACCCCGCATGCAGCATCCGCAGCTCCAGTCGCGACTTGCCGTTCATCCACTCCGTCAACGCCGAGCTAGCCGCAATCGATGCCGTGCATCCGCGCGTCTGAAACCGCGCCTCCGCCACGCGGTCGTTTTCAAAGCGAACCGACAGGCGCAGCATGTCCCCGCACGCCGGATTGGTCACGTCCACTTGCACCGCCGGCGGCGCGAGCTCCCCCACATTGCGAGGATTCTGAAAATGATCGAGCAGCCGCTCCCTATCCATTTCGTGCTTCAATTATCGCTAAATGGAAGTCGTAGCCGCCGTCATCGAACGCGAAGGACGAGTCCTGATCTGCCAGCGCAAACGCGGCGCCAAGCACGCTCTCAAATGGGAATTTCCGGGCGGCAAGGTCGAGCCCGATGAAGACCCCCGCTCCGCTCTCGCCCGCGAACTCCGTGAGGAGCTTGCGATCGAGGCCATGATCGGCCCCCTTATCCACGCCGGCAGCATCCAGTATCCCGATAGTCCCCCGATCCGTTTGTCGTTTTACCACGTAACTCAATTCTCAGGCGACCCCATCAATCTACAGTTCGAGCAGATTCTGTGGGCGAATCGGCCCGCCCTCCCCGCCTACGATTTTCTCGAAGGCGACCTCGAATTCATAAAAATACTTGCAAACCGCACGCCCGATTCTCAGTAACACCGTGTATGAGACAGCTCGCAAGAGTCGTTTTCCTCGTCCTCCCTCTCATTGGCCAGACCTTCGAAGTCGCCTCCGTGAAACCCAACCTCAGCGGCACCGGCCATTCGGATGTGGATGTCGACGGCAATCTGCTGCGGATGAAAAACGTTACGCTAAAAGCCTGCATCACCTGGGCCTATCGCTTGACCGACGCCGAGGTCTCCGGTCCCGATTGGCTCGAATCGGAACGATTCGACATCGTCGCGAAGGCGGAATCCGGGAAACCGAAGCCGGAGATGCTGCAGCCCGTCCTGGCCGACCGATTCAAACTGGCCGTTCACCACGAAACCAGGGAATTGACCATCTACGCACTGGTGATCGCGAAAAATGGTCCGAAAATCAAACCCGTCGATCCCGGCGAAGGCGACACCACCAGCAGGCGCGGCCATGTGACCATCACCCGGACCTCCATGAATGGCCTCGGCCGCTTTCTGGGCGGACCGAATGCACGGCTGGGAAGGCCCGTGGTCGACAAAACCGGCCTCAACGGCGTCTTCAGCTTCGACCTGGACTGGACCCCGGAAGGCCGGGCTGACCCCAACGCCGACGGGCCTCCTTCGATCTTCGTGGCCTTGCAGGAACAACTGGGTCTGAAGCTGGAAGCCCAAAAATCCCCCGTAAACGTCCTGGTCGTGGACCATGTCGAAAAGGTCCCCACTGAAAATTAGTTTGAAACCATTTGGTTTCTACTCCGTATTACCTCCAAAGGAGCTTTCGATGAAGTTGATCTTAGTGCTGATGCTGGTGCTGGGTGCGGCAGTCTGCTCGATTGCCAGTCCTACCCGATCCTGGGATGGTTGGCGTGACGAAGTCCGTGCGGCAAGAACGAGAGCCCGGCAGGCCCGCGACGAAGCCCGCCGCGCAGCCATAGAGGCGCGCCGCGACGCGTACCGAGCCACCGAGGATGCCCGCAGAATGCATCGCGAAGCCCGCCGTGAAGCCTTTGAAAGCAGGAGCGAAATGCGCCGGGAAGGACAGCAGTTCCTGCGGGAAATGCGCGAGCAGCGCCGGGAAGTAGAGCGCGAAGTCCGCGAAGCCTTTCGCGCCCGCTAGAACCCACAGGGACCGGTCGATCGTGGGGCGGCCAATTTTGGCGGCAGCCGCCCTTTTCAGGCGGCTTCCTACTTCGAATCCTGCACGATTCCGCCGGTAGTCGGCGTGCGCGCGGCCTTCGCCTTCTTGGTGTCCAGGTTTTTCTGAACCCACGCGTCGGCGATCTCGATCTGCTTCTTGTACTCGTCCGGATTATCCAGCAAGTCCGCTCGCTCGCGGATCAGCAGGTTCATATACGCCATTGCATCGTCGTATTCTTTGTCGATGTCCAGAGCCTTTTGCAGATTGGCGATCCCATCGTCGATCATCGCCGAATACTTCTGCTTCAACTCTTCTTTGACCTTTTTGTCCTTGATCGGACCCGGATCTTCGGGTTTCATCCGCAGCTCGGCGCGCGCGGTCATCAGCGCCGGATACCATTTCGCCCACGCAATGACACCCAGACTGTAATAGGCTTCCTTGTTTTTCGGATCCGCTTCGATCAGCTTTTTGTACCAGCCCGCCGCCTCATCCAGCTTCTCGGCTTTCTTGTCCGGCGGCAGCGATCCCGCCTGATTGTAAGCGATGGACGCGAGCGATGCCAGCGCCGTGGTATTCTGCGGATCCTTTTCGAGCACTTTCAGGAACTCTTCCTTCGCCATCGCGGCAAATTGGAGATTCTCCGGAGATTCCGCGCCCGGGATCCACTGCGACATGTAGGAGGTCGCTAGATACAGGCGTCCGTTCGGATTGCTGGGGTCCAGGGCGGCGGCTTCCTTGAAAAACTCGGCTGCATCCCCGTACTTGGCGTTCTTAAAAGCCGCGATTCCTTTATTAATGTCGTCGCGGGACTTTAACTTATCGCAGCCGGCCGCGCCCAGAATCAGTATGCCGGTCAAGATGCCGGCGCTTACGGAGGAAACTTTGCCCATTCGTTTATCCTTATTGTCCCGCTTCAATCTTGGGCGTCATCAGACCGATCTTGTCGATGCCCGCGCCCTTGGCAATATCGATCGCCCGCGCCACACTCTGAAAATCCAGGTCTTTGTCGCCCTTCACGAACACCACGCGCTCGGCGCGGGTCTTGAAAATCTCCGTCAACCGGTCCCCCAGCTTCGCTTCCGTGGTGGGCTCCTGGTTGATCTTCATGGACTTGTCCTTATCGATCACGATCACGACCGTGCGGTCCTGATCGGGCGGCGGAGGAGTATTATCCTTCGGCGGCTGCGGCGCCAGAGCTTCGAGTCCGTGCGGCGTCAAAGGCGTGATCACCATGAAGATGATCAGCAGCACCAGCAGCACGTCGATCAGAGGGGTGACGTTGATGTCGGCCTTTTGTGCGCCGCCACCACCGAGATTCATTGACATAGAATTATCCTCACTTCAAAATATCGATTTCGAACTAGCTCGCAGGCGCCGGCGGAGCGTTGGTGGGGGCAATCTGCTCGGTCAACAAACCCAGCTGATCCACGCCCGCGGCGCGAAGGTTATCCACCACGTCTTCCACCAGTTCGTATTTGGCGCGCATATCGGCCTTGATATATACCGTCTTGTCCTGCCGGTTCGTCAGCAGATCCTTCACCCGGTTCGGCAAATCGGACGGCAGCAGCTGGATATTGCCAGGGCTCAACACCACCTTGCCGTCGCGGGTCACGCCCACCAGAACCGCGTCTTCCTTGTCCGCGTCCTTCATCGCGATCGGATTCTTCGCCTTCACCATCTCCACCGTCACACCGTGCTGCAACATCGGCGTGATCACCATGAAGATGATCAGCAGCACCAGCATCACGTCCACCATCGGTGTGACGTTGATGTCGGAGACCACCGGCGGCGCTGTCATTTTTTTCATAACTGCTCCTCTTATCGACCTCGACCTAAACCCGGCCCGCGCCGCGACCCCGGTTCATGGGGATCCCGGCGCGATCCGTTCATTTCAACTCGCTTCGAAGCTATTTCCCCGCGCCTGCGCGCTGCGAACGCTTCAGGAAGTAATCGATCAGCTCGGAGCTCGAGTTCCCCATCTCGACGTCGAACGCCTCCACCCGATTGGTGAAATAGTTGAACGCCCAGACCGCCGGAATGGCCACGAACAGACCCACCGCGGTGGTGACCAGGGCTTCGGAAATACCGCCGGCCACCGCGCCCAGACCAGTCGACTTTTCAGTCGAAATGCCCTTGAACGCGTTGATGATGCCGAGCACGGTGCCGAACAGTCCGACGAACGGCGCCGACGAACCGATGGTCGCGAGACTCGAAATGCCGCGCTTCAGCTCCGCGTGCACGATCGCTTCGGCGCGCTCCAAAGCGCGTCTCGATGCGTCGATTTCCTCGCCCGATATATCCGTATTTAACTGGTGGGCCCGGAATTCCTGCAAACCGGCGACGACGACCTTGGCCAGGTGGCTCTTGCTGTAACGGTCGGCGATCTTGATCGCCTCATCCAGCTTGCCTTCACGCAACGCGCCCGCAACCGCCGGAGCGAACTGCCGCGACTGCGTCCTCGCGCCATTGAAGGCGATCACGCGATCGATCATAACGCCGATCGACCACGCCGACATGATAAATAGCACGATCACGACGAGGCGGGCGGGCCAGCTCATATTCCCCCACATCGACCGCGGATCGAAACTAACGGCGGGCGATGCTTCCTGTAGAAGCATCAGTGCCCAGACTTGCAACTGTAGAACCATGATTAATCTCCTGCGAGTTGAAATTTAAAAGGGGACGCTTGTGACGCCCCCTTCGTGTGCCTACTGACTCAAAGTGAAATTCACATCAATCTGAGTGATGACTTCCACCGGCTCGTTGTTTAAGAGAGTCGGCTTGTAAACCCATTGCGAAACTGCGTCCCTGGCGGCCGCAACCAGCAGCGGATGCCCGCTGACCAATTGCAGATTCTGAATGGTGCCGTCCTTGCCGATAATGGCCGTGAACCGCACCTGCCCCGAAATACGCGCCTGCTTGGCGAGCGGGGGATATTGGGGCGTCACCTTCTTGATCAGGTTCGCCGCCTGCACCTGGCCCCCCACGCGCACTCTCTGCGGCGTCGCGGCCTTCACTTCTTTCACCGGCGGCGGAGGCGCAGCCGACGGAATTCCGCCGATGATGCCGCCAATCACTCCACCCGCTCCTCCCGGAACTCCTCCCGGTACGCCGCCCACCACCCCGCCCGCACCCGAAATCGGCGGCGGCAGATCCTCTTCCTTAATCACAGCGATATTTTTTGGAATCTCTTTCGGCGCAATTAACTTGCCCGCGTCAAACTGCCGCGGAGCCACCTTCACGATCTTCGGCGCCGCCGGCGGTGGAGGCGGTGGAGGCGGCGGAGGCGGCGGAGGCGCCGTCAGAAATGTCGTCAGCGACGCCTTCGGCAGCACCTCGGTCCAGATAAGAGGAATCAGAATGAAGACAACGAGAACCAGGCCCTCCAGGATAAAAGAGAGCACCACCGTCCAGCTCTTGTGCGTTTTACCGGTACCGTCTACGAAGGTTTGTTCGAACATAACCGTTTCCCCTTGCTTCTAAATAAACCTAATCCGTCACGCCGCATTCTTGCGCTTCGCGTCCTTCTTCCGCGCATCCACAAAGTTCTGGAAGAATATCAGGATTGGACTGGCAATGTAAACCGATGAGTACGTGCCCACCAGAATCCCCATCACCAGCGCGAACGAAAACCCGTTTAAAACTTCTCCCCCGAACCACCATAACGACAGCGCCGTCAACAGCGTCAAACCGCTGGTCAGCACCGTCCGGCTCAAGGTCTGATTCACGCTCAAATTCACGATCTTTTCCAGCTTCTCCCGCCTGACGATCTTCAGATTCTCGCGAATGCGGTCGAAGGTGACGATTGTATCATTCATCGAATAACCGACCAGAGTCAGCAGCGCCGCCACCACCGTCAGCGAAATATCCTTGTGGAACAATGAGAACAGTCCGATCGTGATAATGGTGTCGTGAAATACCGCCACCACCGCCGCCACTCCGTAAATCCACTCGAAGCGGAACGCGATATACACCAGCATCCCCGCCAGCGCGAACAAGGTGGCGCGCAAACCTTGCGCCTTCAGATCCGCTCCGATCTTGGGACCCACCATCGTGGTCGAGAGAATCGTGAACGGCCCAAGATAGCACTCCTGTTTTAACGTTGAAATGAGCGCCGGCGTTACTCCCTTTACAGAAGAAAGTTCATCGAAGGAATTCAGGATGCCGCCTTTAGACGCCCGATAGTCCTCGATGCTCTTCACCACATCCTGCAAATCCTGCTCCGACATCGCGACGCCCGCCGTCAACAGCGGCCCGCGAAGCCGGTCCGCCAGCTGCGCCGCCGAGGAGTTATTCAGGTCCAGCTTGCCGCTCGGGTCCGCGAACATGCTCTTGAGCGTATCCTCAATCAACTGGCGGCTCTGGTTCAACTGCGCCTCGGCCTGAATTTCGGTGTTCACCAGGACCTCCGGCGTCCCCGCTTCATAGCCCTGCTGAACGGAAATCTCACCCTTGATATTCTTCCTCAATGCGGCCCGAATCTTATCGAGCGGAGGCTGTTGATTGAACTTCAGCTTCATCTCCGCCCCGCCCCTGAAATCGATCCCATACTGCGGCCCGCCGTGTATCGCCAGGCTGGTCAACCCCGCCGCCGTCAATATCAATGAGGCAATAATGAACGGCCACTTCTTGCCGAGAAAGTCGTAATTCGTGTTCTTGAATAATTCCATTAGCCTTTACGGCCGGCTTACCTATTACAGACACCGGCCACCGTTCTAAAGTTCCCGCTTCGGTTGCTCCCGCCGCCCGCTGGTTTTCCAATGGGTTTCCCACAATATCACAAAACCAGGAGCAGTTCAAACCGCTTCAGATACTTATAGTTACCTCTCTCTTTTGTCCGCCCAACTCCCAGTCGAAAATGGTCCTCGAAACGAATACCGCCGTGAATACGTTGGCGAATAACCCGATCACCAGCGTCACCGCGAACCCCTGCACCGGCCCGGTTCCGAACAGGAACAGGAACGCGCAGGAGACGATCGTCGTCACGTGTGTATCGATAATTGTCAGGAACGCTTTGCTGAATCCCGCATCCACCGCCGCGATCACCGCTTTACCGGCCCTCAGCTCTTCTCTGATACGCTCGAAAATCAGCACGTTCGAATCCACCGCCATACCGATTGTCAAAATGATGCCCGCAATTCCCGGCAGCGTCAGCACCGCGCCAAAGTAACTTAAAGCCGCCACCAGAATCAACGCGTTTAGTACCAGAGCGAGCGTCGCATTCACTCCGCTCTTCTTGTAATACACCAGCATCACGAACACCACCGCCAGCACCCCCGCGATGCCCGCCCACATTCCTTCTTTGATCGAATCCGAACCGAGCGAGGCGCCCACCGTGACCTCGTCCAGATACTCCACGCCCGCCGGCATCGACCCGGATTTCAATTCCAGCGCCAGATCCGCCGCGTTGTCGTGGCTGCCCATGCCCTCAATCACACCGTTGTCCGAAATCTTGCTGTTGATCACCGGCGCCGTCAATACCACGCCGTCCAGTACGATTGCCAGGCGCTTGCCCACATGAGATCCCGTGAACCGCTCGAACCGTTTGGCCGCGTCCTGAGAAAGAACGAACTCGGTTTCCCATCCCCGATCCTGAGACTGCTGCGGACGCGCATCGCGAATGTCCCGGTTTTGAATCACCGGCGTCCGCGCCAGCAGCCACATCTGCCCCGCCTGCGTCCCGCTCTGTTTCTCCTTCACGAGCATCGAATCGAGCGGCAATACTCCTCCGCTCGCCTGCATCGCTTCCTGCGGCGATGAGAATGGATGGTCCGCCTTTACTTCGTACAATCCCAGTTGCGCCGCGGTGCCCAGAATCTGCTTCACGTGCGCCGGATCGTCCACGCCCGGCAGCTGCACCAGCAGCTGTGCCTCATTGGCTCCGCCGCCGCGCGATTGGACTGAAGCCTCAGTCAAACCCATCTGGTTCACTTTATTCGCGATCGTAGCCTTGGTCTGCGAAATGGTGTCCGCTTTGATCTTCAGAACCTCGCTCTGCTTCAGGTTCATCCGATAGTCGGTCGAGTTCACCGGAGTCAGGATCCACCCGCTGCCGAAATCGTCATTCACGATCGGCCGGAAATCCCCCGCCTTGGTGCTGGGCACGCCGGAAATATTGATCTGAATATTCCCCGCGTCCGCAATCGTCTGCGGATCGCTGCGAGTCATTGCCGTATACGGAATCCCCGCTTTCCCCAGGTCGTCTTTCAACCGCGCAATCACCGCGTCCGCTTCGCTCTTGAACGCGTCCTGTAAGTGGATCTCGATCACCAGGTGGCTGCCGCCGCTCAGATCCAGACCCAGACGGATATTCTGCTTCCAGTTCTGAATCAGCTCCGCCTTCGACTTCGGGATCCCGATAATGCCGTAAATGCAAATGAGAATGACCGCAATGATGGTCAGGAGTCGAAATTTTAGATTGCTTGCCATAATGACGTTCTACTTCTTTTCCTCAATCGGCTTGGCCGCATCCACCAGGCTCGCCACCGCGCTGCGCATCACCTGTAACTTTATATTGTCCGGCTTCACCCGCAAAATCAAAGTGGTGTCGGTCAGACTCACAATGGTTCCCACAATGCCGCCCGTGGTCAGCACATCCGTCCCGGTTTGCAGATTCGACAACATCGCCGCCTGCTGCTTCTTCTGCTTCTGCATCGGCATGAAGACCAGAAAATAGAAAATCGCTACGATAAAAACCAGTGGCAGAAAACTCATCAGAGGATTGGTCTGCGTAGCAGACGGAGCCGCCGTTTGTAACAGAAAGAAGCCTGAATATTGCATTTATTTTCCCGCGCGATGGGCGCGAAGATACTCCGGGTACTTCCCAATCAATATAGCCTGCCTTATCTCTCTCATGATGTCAAGGTACCTCCGCAGGTTATGCAGGGTTGCAAGCGTCGAAAACGTCATTTCCTGGGCCTGAAACAGGTGCCGCAAATATGCGCGCGAAAAGTTCTGGCACGTATAGCACCCGCAGCCCTCGTCCACCGGCTTCTCGTCATCTTTATATTGCGCCTGCTTGATCGAAATCTTCCCCGCCCTCGTAAACAGGCACCCGTTGCGAGCATTTCGAGACGGCAGCACGCAATCCATCATGTCCACCCCGCGCGCCACGTATTCGGCCAACTCTTCCGGCAGTCCTACCCCCATCACGTACCGCGGCCGATCCGCGGGAAGTAAAGGAGTAGTAATTTCCGTCATCTCCAGCGATAAAGGACGCGGCTCACCCACCGAAAGTCCCCCAATCGCATACCCGCGCGCTTCCAGTTCCAGCAACTGCTCCGCGCATTGACGCCGTAAATCGGCGTACATGGACCCTTGGACGATAGGGAAAAGCCCCCGGTTGCCATCATCGTATTGCGCGAAATGCGCGAACCCTTTCCGGGCCCACCGCACCGTCCGATCCGTCGACGCCTTCGCCGCATCATAGGAAGCCGGATGCTCAATGCACTCATCGAGCACCATCATAATGTCGCTGCCCAAAGCCATCTGCACATCGACCGTCGACTCCGGCGTAAACATATGCGGATCGCCATTCAAGTGCGAATGAAACAGCACGCCCTCTTCGGTAATCTTCCGCAAGCTGTTCAAGCTGAACACCTGAAACCCGCCAGAATCGGTCAGAATCGCCCGATCCCAGTTCATAAACCCATGCAGCCCGCCCAACCTTTTCACAGTCTCAGGCCCCGGCCTCAGGAACAAATGATAAGTATTAGCCAGAATAATTCGAGCCTCGAGATCCCGAGGCAAAACCCCCTTGACCGCCCCTTGCGTCCCCACCGGCATAAACACCGGAGTCTCGACATCCCCATGAGCAGTATGCAAAACCCCCGCCCGCGCCCCAGTCTCCGGACAAACAGCCAATAACTCAAAATGAAACACTAAATCCCAGTGTACTGCCCACCACAAATCGCGAAAAATGGGGACTGCCAACTCTGTCCCAGGCCCCACTTCTTCGGCGAAACCTCGCACGACTCCGCCGCCAGTGGACAGAGCGGGCTGTCCCCACTTTTCGCCCCGCCCACACAACCCAATTCTTCGTCACCCCCTTCCGTCACCACCGAAAACCAGAATATTTCTCCCTTCACTTCAATGCTTTACGTATTAAAATACCCCCTCGCCGAACTCTACCCTCTACCATGCAGTCAAGAAGCCAGGGGTATCTCAGTAGACACCTGGTTCGCGACCCGTCAAGTTCTCGAGATTCTGGCGGAATCGTCCATGTAAATTGGGAGTCCGCCGTAGGACTTAAAATCGCGGATGGGCGCCCAGCTCAATGGATCGTTCTAAAAAAACGGTTGGTTGGGACAATCGTATGGCCGGGTCGTGGCGGACCCTGGTCATGCGACTAACTAGTTAGCAGCGGCGGGCGGCCGAAAGGTCGCCCGTTGTTTTGGAAAGGAGATGAGATAAACTTTGTAAATCGTGAAATCAGTACTCGCAGGCCTAATGCCCTTTGCCCTCCTCGCCCAAGCTCCGCCCCGCGAAGCCCCTGGTGTCGACACCATTCGTGCGTCCGATCTCCGCGCCGACCTCACCTTCTTAGCCTCCGATGCTTTAGAAGGACGCATGTCGCTCGAACGTGGCTCCGAAGTCGCCATCCAGTGGATCGCCGCCGAGTTCGCGAAAGCCGGCCTCAAGCCGCTCGTCGATGGATCGTATCTCCAACCCGTCCCCTTAGTCGAATATCGCGGCGACCGCCAGCTCTCCTCCCTAACTCTGAAGATCAATGGAAACAGCGAAACGAACCCAGCCACCGGCAACTACCCCAACGACGGCAATTATTCGGGCAAAGTAGTCTTCGCCGGCTTCGGCATCACCGCGCCCGAGCTCGATTACGACGACTACGCCTCGATCGACGCGCACGGAAAAATCGTCCTGGTCTTCAATCACGAGCCCCAGGAAGACGACGCCAAATCCATCTTCAACGGCAAAGGCAACACCCGCTACGCGAACTCCCGCGCAAAAATGTTCAACGCCGCCCGTCACGGAGCCGTCGCCCTACTGGTCATGCCCGACCCGAATCATCCCCAAGGTATGGTCCGCGGCCCTCTCGATAGCCCACAACAAGCCCGTCAACAAGCCCCCAGAACTCCGCGTCCCATCCAAGCCATCGCCGACGAACAGTCCATTCCTGTCTTTAACATCAACGCCAAAACCGGCGAAGAGCTGCTGAAAAACGCGAGCCAAATCCAATCGAAAATCGACGCCACGTTAAAGCCGCAATCGGTCGCATTAGACGCCGAAGCCACTCTGCACGTCGTGAACGCTCTTCGCAAACGCCAGCTTTCCTATAACGTCATCGGCCTCATGCCCGGCAGCGATCCCACACTTGCCGCGGAAACCATCATCATCAGCGCACACTACGACCACGACGGCTTAGCCGCCGGTGGAGGAATCTATCATGGAGCCGACGACAACGGCTCCGGTACCGTCGGAGTCGTGGCCCTCGCCAAGGCGTTCATGAAAAACCCAAACAAACCCAAGCGCTCAATTCTGTTCGCCGTTTACGCCGCCGAAGAGCGCGGATTGCTCGGAGCCTACTACTACGCCGCCCACCCGTTGCGGCCTTTAGACACTACCCGGGCGGTAATCAACTTCGACATGATCGGCCGCAACGAAACCCCTAGCACCCAGACCAACGGCCTGATGGAAATCGCGCCCGACACCTCCAATGAGCTGAACATCATCGGCACCAAGTACAGCCCCGACTATCGCGCGACGGTGGTCAAATCAAACGAATACGCCGGCCTCCATCTCAGCTACAAATGGGACGACGACACCGTTCTCAGCGTATTATTCCGCAGCGATCAGTATCCATTTCTGATGCACGACATCCCCGCCATGTGGTGGTTCACCGGCTTCCACCCCGACTATCACCAGACCACCGACACCGCCGACAAAATCAATTACGTAAAAATGGAAAAGATCCTAAAACTGGCCTACCTAAGCGCCTTCGACTTCGCCGACGCGAAAAATCCGCCAAAATTCGTAGCAAGGCCCTCCTTCTAGACGCAGGCTAAAGTCTGTGCCACCTGAGTGCTCGGCCGTCCGACAACCAGGTAGCACAGGCTTAGCCTGTGACCTGCTGTTACCATAAAATACACGTCCCAGCCATGGCCCTCCGCTTCTACAACACCCTCACGCAACAACTGGAGCTCTTCGCTCCTCTCCACGATAATGTGGTCAGAATGTACACCTGCGGGCCTACGGTTTACAATTTCGTCCACATCGGAAACCTGCGCGCCTTCACGTTTCAGGACATCCTGCGCCGCTGGCTGCGCGCTCACGGCTATCAGCTCGACCACGTGATGAACATCACCGACGTCGAGGATAAAATCATCCGCAGCGCCGCCGCCGAACATAAATCCATCGGCGAATATACCGCCGTTTACACCCAGGCATTTTTTGATGACATCCGAACGCTGCGCCTTCAGGAGCCCGAACGCTGGGTCAAAGCCACCGAGCACATCGAGGACATGGCCGAGGCCATTGAGAAGCTGCGCGACCGCGGTTTCACCTACGTCAGCGAAGGTTCCGTCTATTACCGCATCGCGAATTTTCCCTCCTACGGAAAACTTTCCCATAACGATTTCTCCGGCATCCGCGCCGGCGCGCGCGTGGACGTCGATGAGTACGATAAAGCCGATGCCCGCGATTTCGTCCTCTGGAAAGCGCAAAAAGACGGCGAGCCCGCCTGGGAAACTCCTCTCGGCCCGGGCCGTCCCGGCTGGCATATCGAGTGCTCCGTGATGGCCATGAAGTATCTGGGCGAAACGCTGGATATCCACACCGGCGGAGTCGATCTGACGTTTCCCCATCATGAAAATGAGATCGCACAATCGGAATCGCTCACCGGCAAACCCTTCGTCCGCTACTGGTTGCATTCGGAGCATCTCTCCATCGACGGACAGAAAATGTCGAAATCGCTGGGAAATTTCTACACTTTGCGCGATCTTCTGGGCATGGGCTACACGCCTGAAGTGATCCGCTACCAGCTCGCCGCGGTTCCCTACCGCAAAAAGTTAAACTTCACGTTCGACGGATTGAAAGCCGCAGCGACTTCTATCGACCGCTTGAGAAATTACAAGCGGCGTCTCGAAACCGCCAAGCTAGCCGACGGCACCAACGAAAAATTAGTCGCCCGCACCGAGGCCGCGACCAAAGCTTTCGACGAAGCTTTGGACGACGACTTGAATACCGCCGAAGCCCTGGCCGCCGCGTTCGAATACATCCGCGACACCAACACCGCGATGGACGCCGGCGAATTTTTGAGCGGCAATGCCCCCGGCGCCTTCGAATTCCTGACACACTTCGATTCCGTCTTCGACATATTGAAACCATCCACCAGCGCCGATGGATTATCGGATGGCGAAGTCGAAGCGATGATCGCGGACCGCAACGGCGCCAAGAAAGCGAAGGACTTTGCGCGGGCCGATCAGATCCGCAAGGACCTGGCCGCGCAAGGCATCATTTTAGAAGACACCAAGGAAGGGGTGCGCTGGAAGCGCTCATGAAATTCGAAACCAAAGCCGTCCACTTCGCAGAGCGTAAACGCGGCGGAGGATGTGTGCCCTCGACCACCCCGATCCACACCGCGACCAGTTACGTGTACGATTCGATGGATGCGCTGGACCGCATTTTCGCTGGCGAAGCAGAAGGCCAGTCCTACGGACGCTACGACAATCCGACGCGAAATGCGTTAGCCGACCTGGTGAACGAGCTCGAGGGCGGAGCCGGCGCGATCGCCTGCTCCTCCGGCATGAGCGCTCTGCACCTGGGCCTGCTCGCCGCGTTGCTCGACCGTCGGAAACACGTGGTCGCCGCGAACGCACTGTACGGCGCGACCACAAATCTGTTGATGAGTGTGTTCGGCCCCCTGGGCGTCGAAACCACCTTCGCCGATGTGTGCGATCTAGCCGCCTTCGAAGCAGCGGTGAAGGAAACCAAGCCGGGCGCGGTGATCATGGAAACGATTTCGAACCCTCTTCTGCGCGTCGCCCCGATGGATAAGATCGCCGAGATCTGCGCCGGCATTCCCCTGATCGTCGACAACACTTTCGCGACTCCGATGCTGGTTCGTCCTCTCGAACTCGGCGCCAGCATAGTGGTTCACAGCGCTACGAAGTACATGGCCGGCCACGGCGACGTTCTGGGCGGTCTGATCATCTCGAATGAAGAATATTTCCCCGCGATCAGAACGCTGTCGCGCACCATCGGCCCGACCATGAGTCCGTTCGATAGCTATCTAACCATGCGCGGAATAAAGACCATGCCCCTGCGCGTCGAGCGGCAGTGCCAGAACGCATGCAAGGTCGCTTCCTGGCTTTCGGAACATCCGCGCGTCGATCGGGTGTACTTCACCGGCGATCCGAAACATCCGGACGCTGCAACCATCGCGCGTCTGTTCCCCAAAAATCTGCAAGGTGCGATGCTCGCATTCGATCTGAAAGGCGCAGGCCGCGCGGAAGTCTTCCAATTTATGGAAGCGCTGAAAATGATCGTGCCCGCAACGTCGCTCGGCGACGTGCATACCATGGCCCTCTATCCGGCGATGGCGTCGCACCGGGAAATTTCCGCGAAAATGCGACACCGCCTGGGAATCGGCGACGGCCTGGTCCGCATCTCCGTCGGCATCGAGGCAGTTGAAGACATCATTGCGGATCTGGAACAAGCTCTGTTACTCTGAAATTTAATGAGCGCCCACCTGCATCATCGCCATCACATCCCAGGGCGGGCTCTCTCTTAATTTCGAAAGTAAAATTTCAAAAGAGCCCGCCGGAAACGGTGGGCTTTTTTATTTGGCGCTTATGAATTTAGATTTCAGTAAACTCGACGGCCTGGTCGCGACGGTCGTGCAGGATCACAAAACCGGCCGTGTCCTGATGGTCGGCTTCATGAACGAAGAGGCCTGGCGAAAGACCGTCGAAACGGGGTTCGTGACGTTCTATAGCCGCTCCCGTAATAAGCTTTGGATGAAGGGCGAAAGCTCCGGACACAAACTGGTGGTGAAACAAATCTCCACCGATTGCGATCATGATGCCGTGCTGATAAAGGCTGAAGCGATTGGACCCGGCGTGTGCCACGAAGGGTACGAGAGTTGCTTTTTCCGGCAGCTGGACGGCGCCGAATGGAAAGTCACCGAGGAGCGCGCCTACGATCCCGACGTGGTTTATAAACAATGACCAAATTGAAGTTGGGCATCCCGAAAGGGAGCCTCGAAAACGCGACCGTCGATCTATTCCGCCGCGCTGGATTTCAGATCACTACCAGCAGCCGCTCGTACTTTCCGGCGATCGACGATCCGGAAATTGAGTGCATGTTGATCCGCGCGCAGGAAATGGCTCGCTACGTAGAAGACGGTGTCCTCGACGCCGGGCTGACCGGACGCGACTGGGTGGAGGAAAACGAAGCCAAGGTCGAGACCGTGGCGGACCTGATTTACGCGAAACAGAGTTTTGGAAAAGTACGGTGGGTGCTCGCCGTGCCCGACGGATCGCCGTTCAAGAGCGTGAAGGATCTCGAAGGCAAGGTCATCGCTACCGAGTTGGTCTCGGCGACGAAGCGCTATCTGGCCGCGAACGGTGTGACCGCGAAAGTCGAGTTTAGTTGGGGCGCGACCGAAGTGAAGCCTCCGGAACTGGCCGACGCGATCGTCGAAGTGACCGAAACCGGATCGTCACTGCGCGCCAACAAGCTGCGCATTATCGAAACGGTGCTGGAGTCGAACACTCAGTTGATCGCCAACGTCGAATCCTGGAAAGACCCTGAAAAGCGGCGAAAACTGGAAGATATTCGGATGCTGCTCGAAGGCGCGATCAATGCGCTGGGCAAGGTCGGGCTGATGCTCAACGTGGAGAAAACCAACCTCTCGAAGGTCATCTCGGTTCTTCCCGCGCTCAAGAAGCCGACCATTTCCACGCTCAGCGACGACGATTGGCTGGCGGTAAATACGATTCTCGATGAGACTACCGTGCGCACAATTATCCCGCGGCTGAAAGAAGCGGGCGCCCAGGGCATTGTCGAATATCCTCTGAACAAAATCGTGATGTGATGATACGGATTCTCGATTACAAGGACGCATCTGGGTTGATTGCCCGCAAAACGGTGCGGCTCGAAGAAGCCGAGCGAATCGTTGCGCCGATCCTTGCCGACGTGCGCAGGCGCGGCGACCGGGCACTGCTCGAATACGCGCGCAAGTTCGACGGCTTTACTGGCGATTGCGTGCGGGTGCCGGTGGAAGGGTCGCTCACGCGCCAAATGCAGGCCGCTGTGGAAACGGCCGCGGGGAATATTCGCGAACATGCGCGGACGCAGCTTCCGGTTGAGAAATTCGTCGACTACGCAGACGGCCGCAGGCTCGGACAGATCGTGCGGCCGCTCGATTCAATGGGGGCCTACATTCCGGCCGGCCGGTATCCTTTGCCGTCGACGCTGCTGATGACGGTGATTCCCGCGCAAGTGGCTGGGGTCGCGATGACCTGCGTCGCGTGTCCAAATCCGAGCGCGGAAATTTTGGGAATCGCGGCATGGCTGGGAGTCACACATCTGTTTCGGATGGGCGGCGCGCAGGCCATTGCGGCGCTGGCGTATGGAACGGAGACGGTTCCGCGCGTCGATCGAATTGTGGGTCCGGGCAACATCTATGTTGCCGCCGCGAAGAAACTCATCGCGGGCGAAGTGGGTATCGACTTCGTCGCGGGTCCAACGGAAATCGTGATCATCGCGGCGGAAGGCAACGCCCAGTGGATCGCGGCGGACATGCTGGCGCAAGCGGAGCACGATGTCGACGCGTCCTCCATTTTGCTGACCACTTCGCGAACGTTGGCCGCGGCGGTCGCGGAGGACATCGAGCGCCAATTGTCGACTTTGCCGACCGAGGCGGTCGCACGGCCGTCGATCGAAAATAACGGGGCTATCGTGATTGTGGACGCGATGGAGCGCGCCGTCGAATTTTCGAATCAGCTCGCGCCGGAGCATCTGGCGCTGCATGACGCGGCATTGCTCCCGGGAATCAAACATGCGGGAGCGGTGTTTCTGGGGCCGTCGAGCCCGGAGGCGGCGGGCGATTACGCGTCGGGTCCGAATCACGTTCTGCCGACCTCCGGCGCGGCGCGTTTGCGCGGCGGATTATCAACGTCGGATTTCGTGAAGGTGATTTCGGTGCAGGAATTATCGCCCTCCGCGCTCGCGGGATTGACGCCGGCGATTACCACGCTCGCGCGAGCGGAGGGGCTCGAAGGCCACGCGCGATCGGTGGAGATTCGCAATGCTTAAGCCGCGCGAGGCCGTTCAAAAGATGGCTCCGTACTCGCCGCCGAGCGGCGGCCGCGAGAGGAAATTGCGCCTCGATTTTAATGAGAATACCGTCGGCTGTTCGCCGGCCGTGGTCGAGTTTCTGCGCGAGTATTTGACGGCGCCGCACCTTTCGATTTATCCCGAATACGCGGATGCGGTTCGGGAACTCGCGGTATTTTTCGGCGTCGGAGAAGACGAGTTCACCTTGACCAACGGCACCGACGAAGCGATTCAGCTTCTGGTGAATACATTCGTCGACGATGGCGATGAAGTGATCGTGTTGAAGCCTTCGTACGCCATGTACAGGTTCTATGCGGAGGCGGCCGGCACAGTCGTTCGCGAGGTGCCGTACCACGAGGAGACGCTCGCGTTTCCGATGGACGAATTCCTGGCGGCGATTACGCCTGCGACCCGCGCTGTGCTGATCGCCAATCCGAACAATCCGACGGGGACCGCGGTTGATGTTCAAGGCATCAAAAAGATTCTGGACGCCGCGCCCAATGCGGCGGTGCTGATCGATGAGGCGTACTTCGAATTCTCAGAGATCACCGTGCTCGGGTGGATTCGCCAATGCTCGAACCTGTTCGTCAGCCGGACGTTTTCAAAAGTTTACGGGATGGCGGCGATGCGCTGCGGATGCCTGTTTTCGGGGGCTCAGAACGTCGCCTGGATGAAAAAGGCGCAGTCCCCGTATAGCGTGAACACGCTCGCGGCGCTCGCGGCACGGGCGGCGATTCGCGATCGAGCCTACGTCGATAGCTATGTCGACGAAGTGCTCGCGGCGCGCGCGCTGGCTTATGAAGGGCTGCACAAGCTGGGGATAAAAACGTTTCCGAGCGAGGCGAATTTCATCCTGTTTCAATTAGGCGACCGCGCGATTCCCATTCGCGACGCGCTACGCGAGCGAGGCGTGCTGGTGCGCGATCGCAGCTACGAAATTCCGGGATGCGTGAGGGTCACTATCGGCACGCGCGCGCAGATCGAACGATTTTTAGAGGAGCTCGCAAAATTGTGGACGAGATGATCGTGTTCGATATGGACGGCGTGCTGACGGAGGTTTCGGAAAGCTATCGCGAGGCGATTGTGCAGACGGTGCTCCACCTCACTGGCCAGCAGATCACGCGCGATCTGATTCAGGAATATAAAAATCAGGGCGGCTGGAATAACGATTGGGCGTTGTCGCAGAGGATCGCCGCCGACCTCGGGGTGAAGGTCGAATACGAGGAGGTGGTGCGCGCGTTCAACGATCGTTTTCTTGGGAAAAACGGCGATGGACTGATTCAACGGGAGCGCTGGTTTCCGCAGGAGGGACTGCTCAAGCGTCTGCTCGGACGCTACGAGCTGGCGATTTTTACTGGGCGGCTGCGCTATGAAGCGGACATTTCGCTGACTCGATTTGCGCGAGAATGTCTCTTCGATCCGATCATCTGCGCCGACGATGTGACGAACGGGAAGCCCGCTCCGGATGGGCTGCATTCGATTCTGCGAATGAGGCCGGGGCGGAAACTGATTTATGTCGGCGATACGGTGGACGATGCGCGGTCGGCTAGCGCGGCAGGGGTGCCGTTCATCGGCATTGCGGCGGAATCGCATTCGCGGCGCGCCGAGTTAGTCAAGTTGTTCGAGCAGGAAAAGGCCATCGCGATCATCGAAAACATCAATGAAATCGAGGGTTCGCTGTGAGGAAGGCGTCGATTTCGCGCAACACAAAAGAGACCCGCATTGCAGCCCAGCTAAAAATCGAGGGACTGGGACGGTACAACATTTCTACCGGAATACGTTTTTTAGATCACATGCTGGAGTTGTTCTCGAAACACGGCGGCTTCGATCTGACGTTGAAGTGCGAGGGCGATCTGGATGTCGATCAGCATCACACGGTGGAAGATTCGGGCATCGTGTTGGGCGAGCTGTTCGCGAAGGCTCTCGGGGATCGAAAGGGAATCAATCGCGCGGGATATTTTGTTCAGACCATGGATGAGACGCTCGCGGTGGTCG
The DNA here is from genome assembly GCA_963698105.1 of Bryobacterales bacterium. Lineage (GTDB taxonomy): Bacteria > Acidobacteriota > Terriglobia > Bryobacterales > Bryobacteraceae > Palsa-187. The sequence continues at coordinate 92,075 of CAVOPN010000005.1, read as the reverse complement.
CGCTCGATTTGGGCGGCCGGCCGGCGCTGGTGTATAAAGATCGCGTGAAAGTACGACGGGTCGGCGACTTGCAAACGGAGCTGGTGCATGATTTCTTCGATGGGTTCGTGAACAAGGCGGGTGCGAATGTTCACGTGAAGGTGCTCTACGGGCGGTCGAATCACCATAAAATCGAGGCGATTTTCAAATGCTTCGCGCGGGCGATGAAGTACGCGTGTTCAAAAGACGCGCGACTCAAGGATCAATTGCCTTCGACGAAGGGGCTGTTGTGATTTCGATTCTCGATTACGGCGCGGGGAATTTGCGGTCGGTCGAGAATACTCTCAGCGCGATTGGGGCGGAGTACGAACGGGTGCGGGATGCGGAGACGCTGCGGCGGGCGACGAAGATTATCCTGCCGGGCGTGGGGCATTTCGGGCAGATGATGAGAGCGCTTGACCAGATGGAGGTGCGCGATGCGCTGATCGAGTGCATTCGTGCGGGAGTTCCTTTCCTGGGAATTTGTCTGGGGTTGCAGGCTCTTTTTGAGTCAAGCGAGGAAGCTCCGGAATCGAGTGGTCTGGGGATTTTTCCAGGACGAATCGAAACATTTCGCGGCGAGGCGCGCGTGCCGCACATGGGCTGGAACTCGCTCGAGCGCGCGCGGGAATCGAAGCTGCTGGAGGGTACGGGCGATGCTCCGTTCGTATATTTCGCCAACAGTTTCTACGCGCCCGCGGTGCAAGAAGCGTCGGCGATTTGCGAATACGGCGTGCGATTTACCGCGATTCTGGAAGATAAAAATATTCACGCAGTGCAGTTTCATCCGGAGAAGTCAGGCGCGGTGGGACTGAAAATCATGAGCAATTTCGCATGCTTGTAAAGCGCATCATTCCCTGCCTTGATGTCACCGGAGGGCGCGTGGTGAAGGGGGTGAATTTCGTGAACCTTCGCGATGCGGGCGACCCGGTGGAACTGGCGGCGCGCTATAACGAGCAGGGGGCCGATGAGCTGGTGTTTCTGGATATTACGGCGTCGAGCGACGATCGGGGAACCATGGTCGAGGTGGTAGCTCGAACCGCGCGCGAGGTTTTTATTCCGTTGACGGTGGGCGGGGGGATACGCTCGGTGGAGGACGCGCGCCAGATTCTACACGCAGGCGCCGACAAGGTCAGCATCAACACCGCGGCGGTGCGGCGGCCGGAATTGATTTCGGAGTTGTCGCGCGAGTTTGGGGCGCAGGCCGTGGTGCTCGCGATCGATGCGCGGCGCAATGTTTCCGGGGCTTGGAACGTGTTTACCAGGGGTGGGCGCGACGATGAGAAGATCGACGCGATTGCGTGGGCCCGGCGCGGTGAAAGTCTTGGGGCGGGCGAGATTCTGCTGACGTCCATGGATACGGATGGCGTCCAAACGGGGTTTGATTGTCCGCTCACGCGGGCGGTTCGCGATGCGACGCGCGTGCCGGTGATCGCGTCCGGTGGCGCCGGGAAGCCGGAAGATTTCCTTGAGGTTTTCGACGATGCCGACGCCGCGCTGGCGGCTTCGATCTTTCACTACGGGACGTATACGGTGGGCGATCTTAAGACCTATTTGAATGCACAGGGCGTCGCGGTGCGGCTGTGATAATTCCTTGCATCGATCTCATGGACGGCAAGGTGGTGCAGCTGGTGCAGGGGCGCGAGAAGGCTTTGGAAGGCGATGCGCCACTCGAAATGCTGGTAAAATTCGCCGGTTTTCCGGAGATTCAGGTGATCGACCTCGATGCCGCGATGGGTCGCGGAGAAAACGGTTCACTGGTCGAGTTGCTGGCGTCGCGGGCGAAGTGCCGCGTCGGCGGAGGCGTGCGGACCGCCGAGCGCGCTCGCAAATTGATCGACCAAGGGGCGCATCGAGTGATCGTCGGCACGGCCGCATTTACTCCGGTGATCGAGGAAATCGCGGCTGAAGTTACGCCGCAGAAGGTCATGATCGCGCTCGATTCCAAGGCAGGGAAGATCGTCGTGAACGGCTGGCAAGAGTCGACCGAGCTCACGGCGGAGGAAGTTATCGGACGGCTTGAGCCATTCTGCGGCGGGTTTCTCTGCACCTATGTCGATAAAGAAGGAATGATGCAGGGCACCGATCTGGATTGGTTCCGAAGTCTGCGCGCGGTGACGTCGCACGAGATCACCGCCGCGGGCGGCATCACCACCATCGATGATATTCGCGCGCTGAAAGCGATGAATATCGATGCCGCCGTCGGCATGGCGATTTATACCGGACGATTGGATTTGGCCGCGCTTAAGGATGATTCACTGTGAGCGACTGGACCACGGGCGGCGGCGCTCCTTGAATGAAGACATGCGTAACGCCGCTGCTGGTGTCATACGTGTTCAGCGAATACGACAAGGAGCAGGGAACGTTATTGGTGGTCGTGGTGGAGACGATTGTGCGCACCAGGCCACGGCTTCCCGTGATGCCGGAGCTCGAAAACGGCAGAGTCACCACTGTGGCCGCATTGGCCGCAAGGGTGAAGGATTGCGCGCTGCCGATGGTGGTCCCGGCCTGATTAATAAAGGTCACCGATCCCGTGCAGGACGCCGCGTTTCCGTTGGTCGGATTCGCAGCCAGGTTAATCAGATTCACCCCCAACGTTTCGGTGCTGGCCAAACCTATCAGTGGAAATGAGAACCCGGAAGTGCGGGTCACGGTGGTGGACTGTGCCGACGCAGACACAGCCGCGATTATGGCGAAAGTGAATAAAAGACGTATGGACATGATAGTCACCTTTCAATATTTGGACGCTTGTCCGTTATAACCCGAAACTTGCGAAAGGGTTTCGGTCAATTTGCCCCTGGCGGAGGTGACTATTTCGAGCGCGTCGCCGGGATCGGCGGCGAGGGCGGTGAGGTGTCCCATTTTTCTTCCCGGGCGCGGGTCGAGTTTTCCATAAAGATGCAGCTTCACGGCAGGATGCCGGCACGCGGCAATCCAGTTTGGTTCTCCGTTGGTCCAAATGTCGCCCAGAAGATTCGCCATAGCGGCGGGGCGCAGAAGTTCGGGCGAGCCTAACGGCAATCCGCAGACCGCGCGCAATTGCTGTTCGAACTGGCTGGTGACGCTGGCATCGAAGGTGAGATGGCCGGAGTTGTGCGGGCGAGGAGCAAGCTCGTTGATCAGCAGGCCTCCTCCGGGCTGAACGAAAAATTCGACGCAGAGGACGCCCACGACATCGAGTTTTTCGAGCACGGCGCGGGTTAGCTCGCGAGCCTCACGTGCGACCGAATCATTTACGGCGGCAGGCGCGATCGAGAGATCGAGAATGTGGTTATGGTGCCGGTTTTCAATCACGCCCCAATCGGCGTACGCTCCGTCGAAGCCGCGCGCCGCGACTACCGATACTTCGCGTTCGAAGGCGATGAACGCTTCGAGGACTGCGGGCACATTTCCGATGGTGTTCCATGCCGCGGCCGCCTGGTCCGGAGAAGTGACACGCACTTGGCCTTTGCCGTCATAGCCGAAGTCGGCGGTCTTGAGAATCGAAGGACAGCCGAGATCGGCGACCGCGCGCGCGAGCTCATCGGCGGTGGTTACGGTGCGGAAAGGCGTGAGAGGAAGGCCGGCGCTGGTCAGGAATGTTTTTTCGCGAATCCGATGCTGCGTGGTGTGCAGCACCTCGCCGCGGGGGCGGACCGGCGCATATTCAGCGGCGGCGGCGGCGGTAGGGGCCGGAACATTTTCGAACTCGAATGTCACCACGCTGACGCCGGCGGCGAAGCGGCGCACTTGATCCAGATCGTCATAATGGGCGATGACTTCGAGGTCCGCCACTTGGCCCGTGGGCGTGTCGGCATCGGGCGAAAACGTGTGGACACGATAACCCATCCGGCGCGCGGCGATGGCGAACATGCGGCCCAACTGTCCGCTGCCCAGAACGCCGACGGCCGCGCCCGGAAGCACCGGCTTCATTATTCCGCGCCCTTTTGCAGGGTGTCCTTCATTACTTTGGCGGTTTGTTTTTCGCGGAACGCGCGCAGTTTTTCGCGCAGCTCCGGCCGCGAATTGGCGAGGATCGAGATCGCCAATAGAGCTGCGTTGGTGGCGCCCGCTTTGCCGATCGCGAGCGTCGCGACGGGAATTCCGGCTGGCATCTGTACGATCGAGAGCAGCGAATCCATGCCCTTCAGCGTCTTGGTTTCGATGGGCACGCCCAGGACCGGCAGCATCGTATAGGCGGCGGCCATGCCTGGCAGATGAGCCGCGCCGCCGGCGCCGGCGATGATGATTTCGAGTCCGCGCTCAGCCGCCGCGGTCGCATATTCGGCCAGCAGTTGCGGAGTGCGATGCGCGGATACGATGCGGGTTTCGTGCGGCACGCCGAAATCGGCCAGAGTTTTGCTGGCATGGATCATCGTTTCCCAATCGGATTTACTGCCCATGATCACGGCGACCAGTGGTTTATCGTCCATAGTATTGCCAGGCGACTCTTATTATTATTGACCCTGCGCGAGCGTATATCCCGGCTTGCCGTCGAAATTGCGCAGCGTCACGGTCATGCCGACTTCGAGGCCGAGACTCATGATGCGCATCATCAACATCCCGATCTGCGGCTTGGTGGCGACGCCCGCCGATTTGAAGCGGCAGCGGAAATTATCGGTGCAGAACGTTTCGGGCGATCCATCCGGCCACACTTTCACGCCGCGGTTGGCGATCAGTTCGAGCGTCAGTCCATCGCCCGAAGCTCTGCTGACGATTTCCGCGAGATCGTTCGGAGTGCGGTTCAGCCACTCGATGTAAACGTCGATGCCGACTAATTCTTCTTTCGCCGCGGCCGGTTCCGGCTTCGTTTTTCCCGCCTGCTGCGGCGGCGTGGCGGCATACTTTACGGCCTTCAACGTCTGCGGAAGCTGACCGAGCCGGGCCACCACCGCGTCGGCGAATTCTTTGGTGCCGACTTTTTGCTTGCTGGTATCTTCCTTGAAAATATCGTAGGTATGGACGCCGTCTTCCATGGTTCGCAGCCACGCGTTGTGGACGCGCTCCGCGGCATCGTGCTGGCCGATGTGGACCAGCATCAGCACTCCTCCGAGCAGCAGGCCCGAAGGGTTCGCCATGTTCTGGCCGGCGCGGCGCGGGGCGGAGCCGTGGATCGCTTCGAACATCGCGCACTGGCTGCCGATGTTGGACGATCCGGCCAAGCCCACCGAGCCTGCGATCTGCGCGGCGACATCCGATAGCACGTCGCCATAAAGATTGGGCATCACGATTACATCGAAAGCTTCCGGAGTGTCGGCCATCTTCGCCGCGCCGATGTCGACGATCCAGTGCTCCTTTTCAATCTCCGGATACTCGACGCCGATCTCGTCGAAAATTTTGTGGAAGAGGCCGTCGGACATCTTCATGATGTTGTCCTTGGTGAAGCACGTGACCTTCTTCCGGTTGAACTGGCGCGCGTATTCGAACGCGTAACGGACGATTTTTTCGGAGCCGGGGCGCGAGATCAGCTTCAACGACAACATCTCATCGTTGCTTGCCTGATACTCGATTCCGGCGTACAGATCCTCTTCGTTTTCGCGCACGATCACCAGATCCATGACAGGATGCTTGGTGCGGACGAACGGATAGTAAGAGCGGCAGGGGCGGATATTCGCATAGAGGCCCAGCGTCTTGCGCGCGGTTACGTTGAGGCTCTTGAAACCTCCGCCCTGCGGCGTGGTGATCGGAGCTTTCAGGAAAACCTTGGTGCGCCGCAGCGATTCCCAGGCGCTGGGTTCAATGCCGGCGGAGTTGCCGCGCAAATAAACTTTTTCGCCGATTTCAATGGTTTCAATGTCCAGAGCCGCGCCGGCTGCTTTCAAAATATGCAGTGTCGCGGCCATGATTTCCGGGCCGATGCCGTCGCCGTGGGCGACCGTGATGGGGGTGGGTTTTGCCATAGATGCCAAACCTTCTACGATAGCAGTTTATTGCGGGCAAGCCGTCATAATAACTGCCTCTGCTTGACCGAATCGTAGATGCCGATCAGGGCGCTCGAAAAATTCGCGGGATCGATTACGGATAGACGCACTCCGTGCCTGGCGAGCGACCGCTCCAGCTCTTTTAACCTTTTCCAGGAAATATGGCCTGCTAAATCGCGATAAATATCGTCCGCCGTTTCCACCTTCTGGTCCTCAAATAAAGGATGGGCCGACGCGGGACGCAGCATTCCCGCCAGCACCAGGTGCCTGCGGGCCAGCAGCTTGGTTGCGCGCGCGAAATTATCGGCCAGAACCGGATCGTCGAGCGAGGTGAGGAACAGCAGCAGAGCGCGGCGGCGCAGGCGGAGCCGCAGAAATGTCGCGACCTCATCGAAATCCGGAGACACCGGTTTCGGATGCAGCTGATAAATCGCATCCCGGCAGGCCGCGTAATGGGCCTTGCCGTTGCGCGCGCGCACGAATGCATCCACCTGGTCGGAGAATGCGGCGAGGCCGAATAGATCTCCGCGTTTCTCGGCCGCCGCGCCCACAATCAAGCCGGCGGCGATCGATCGTTCGAGCGTCGTCTCTTCACCCGCGGCCCGCGCCGACAGCCGCGATGCATCGATGACGACGTACACTTCCTGGGTCCGCTCGACTTGAAAAACTTTGGTGATCGGCCGTCCGTGGCGCGCCGTGGCCTTCCAGTGAATTTCGTCGAGCGAATCGCCCGGCAGATATTCGCGCAGCTTCTCAAACTCCCGGCCGCGGCCGATCTGGCGCAGCGCATGCGACCCGCTGACGCCTTGGCGCAAAGCCTTTAAATCGTCGTTGCGGCGAAGGTTGGGGTACACGCGAATCTCCATTGCCGCCGGCTGCTTGCGGCGGACCTGCCACATGCCCCAGGGCGAAAGCGCCTCAAGATACACAGCGTCCACCCGATACAGCCCGCGCCGGTGCGGCGTCCAGTTCCATAGAAACTCCGAGGTCTGGGAAGGCAAGTCTACATCGGTTTCTTCAAAGCCGGCGTCGATGCCATCTGGGACCACGACGCCGATCCGAACCCGCGCGGAGGAACCTTTTTTTACCATCACGCGAATCTGGCCGGCGCGGTCCTTGAACATACGCACCAGCTCCGGCAATTCGACATGAACTCCATCCAAAGCCCGGCCGCGCATGGTCGCATCGACGCCGATTAGAAGGGCGACGCCGATCAGGCACACGATCGCCGGGAGGCGCGCATCGGTGGACAAAGCCGCTAAAGCCGCCGCCGGAAATCCGACCGCGGCAACCACCCAGATCATGCGCGCAGAAGGAATCATCCCTAGACCGGCACCGCGACGCTTTCCATAATTTTTCCCACGGCTTCCGCCGCGGTCATTCCTTCGATTTCAAATTCGGGGCGCAGAATCAGACGATGATCGAGCACCGGAATCGCCATCGCCTTCACATCATCGGGCGTCACGAAATCGCGGCCCGCGATCGCCGCATGAGCGCGGCTCGCGGCCACCAGACCCTGCGTCGCTCGAGGACCCGCGCCCACCAGTACACTCTCATGCGTCCGCGTCCTTCTTACTAAATCGACGATATAGGCGACCAGTTCATCGCGCATCGACACATCCATTAAAGCCTCGCGGGCCTCCGCCAAATCGCCTGGACTCAGCACTGGGTGCACATCACCACGATCGAGGCAGGTTTCCGGCGCATCGACGCCCAGCATTCTTTTGGCTAGCGACATTTCGTCTTCGCGCTCCGGGCTGGTCATGGGCATTTTCAAAAGGAAGCGATCCTTTTGCGCCTCCGGCAGCGGATAGGTGCCTTCGTATTCGATAGGGTTCTGTGTCGCGAATACCGTGAAATCGGGAGAGAGAGGATGCGTATCGCGATCGATGGTCACCGCGCGTTCCTGCATCGCCTGCAACAGCGCCGACTGCGTTTTCGCGGGTGCGCGGTTGATTTCATCGGCCAGCAAGAACGAAGTGAACACCGGTCCGCGCACCAGGTGAAATTCGTTGCGCTCGAAATGAAATACGCTGGTGCCGGTAATATCGGCGGGCATCAGATCGGGAGTAAATTGAATGCGCGCAAAGGGGCACCCGAGCACGTGCGCGAGCGTGCGCGCCAGCAGCGTTTTGGCCACCCCGGGAACTCCTTCGATCAGGGCGTGCTGGCGGGTCAGAATCACGATCAATGCGCTGTCGACCGCGGCCTCCTGCCCCAGGATCACTTTCGAAATCTCGTTCCTCGCGCGTTTGAGCGTCTGATGCAGTTGTTCCAATCGTTCGGTCATGTTTTCTCCACCAGCGCTTTCTGAATCGCACGATACGCGGAAACAGCGTCTTTATCGTTAATTATGCGATCGAAGGAGACTCGATCGTTTGCCGCCGTCTTTTTCCATTCGTCGAGGCAAACCCTCACCAAATCCTGCTCGGCGATACCGCGCCGCAACAGCGCCGTCATTCCTTCGAGCGAATCCCGTCCCAGGACGGCCCGCTCGGCTTGAGGCGCGCGGGAGGGCAGCAGGCTGGACGCGCTTCGCCACAGAAATAAACCAGCCACCAGCATCAGCATCGCGAGCGCGCCTTCCAGGCGATACTTGCGCATCAACTTGGTGATGCTGCCGGTTTCCACCACTCCGAAATGATTTTCGTCGAAGACGATTTGATGCGCCGAACCAGCCAGTTGGAGGATCAGCGCGCTGTCTTTCTGTTCTCTGAGACCCTCGTTGCTCAAGGGATAACTGTCGGCCAGCAGTACCACGGTCCCGGCTCCGAGTTTCCTTTCTATCGCGCCCCCCGCGATCTTTTTCCATTCCGAGCCGGGCACAAATTCAAGCGCCGTTTCGCGCGGAACGTCGCCCGGCTCCGCCGGCGAATTTTTATATTTGAAGCGAATGTGCCAATGTTTTTCGACCGGACGATCTTCTTTATCAACCGCCCAGGGTTTCGCTACCGGCAGAAATGCGATGACCAGCCGGGCCCCTTTCGCGGTCAACGTCTCGTAGTCTTTCAGCGTGTCCTCATCGATGTGCGCCCAGCTCACCGGGTCGACACCCAGCACGAAAATCGTGGTTCCGGGACCGGGATCGCTGCTCATGCGCGATTTATAGAGCCGTTCGACCCTGGTTACTTTCGACAGACTTTCGTAGAGCGCCAGGGCGCCCATCGGGTCCGAACGCAAGGACGAATATTCGGGATAGACGGCTCCGGTTTCAAGGGGCGAAACGACCACTTGTTCGAGCCCCCAGAGCAGACCGGCGCCGATCGCCAGGGCAGCGATTTTATTTCGCACTGGCCCTCATCCGGTTCAGTCCGGCGGCGAGCGATTCGGCCATGGCCCGGTCGACGGCGTGGCGGCCGTACCAGCCGCGCTCAAAGATCTCGACGCTGCGGTCGAACGCAGACGGAAGATCGGGCTTGGCACGAGCTCTTCGCGCCAACTCACTCCGATAATCGAAGCCGCTTTTCCAGCGCCGGATCGAAACCAGATCCTGGGAGCTTAAATAATTGAGCGCGGCCAGGTACAGGGCTTTGAGAGCCATTCGAAAATCGCCTTTTTCCATCCACTCATCGGCCATTGCGAGCCATTCGGCCTCCGGCAGGCGATCGGCGGTGAGCGATTCATCCGCAAGATTGACGGGCGCTACAGCGGTCACAGCCTGGGCGGCGACGACGCGTCCGCGGGTTCTGCGGAGAAAATAAACCAGGACACCGGAGGCGATCAAAGCCACGATCATTACGATCAGCGCCAGCATGGTCTTCCGGTTTACAGCGTTATCCTTCCCGACTCCGTGCGGATCGCGTTCGGGCTTCAGCCACTCCTTGATTTTGTTCCACACGAACTCTTTAGCTTCCTTGAGCATCTTGACTGCGCTGCGATACCATCCGATCCACTTCCCGTCAATTTCGGCGCCGGCGGGGCGCGGGGAGCGCCAGGTGAATTCGCGCTGGTGCACCACCTGGTCGATGGCCTGGTCCAGTTTTTGGTGATCGATGGGCTGCGCGTGCAGCGAGGTAACGAGCAGGAGAACCATCGCGATTTTCTTTAACGCGCTGCGCAAATCGGCGCCGGTCGCAACGGATTCTCCGTAGAAGCAGCGCAGGACATAGACGGCGTCGAGCAGAGGATCGACCGCGAGCCAGGTAATGGCGGCCGCGACGCCCAGCGTGGTCAGGTTGACCATATTATTTCCGAGGCGCGCCAGGTCGCCCTCGATTCCGAGAAAAGAACGGGCCAACTGCGGCAGGATCACGATGGCGACCAGCACGTTTACGAACAGCAGCAGCGAGCCGAGGGCTATGATCGAAAGCACTCCCCAATTTTGACCGGTCGCGTATACGGATTGGCGGCGCGCGGATCGAAGAGCGTCGGGTCGGCCCAAGGCGGCGAACAAAGCAACGTTGCGAAAAAACGCGGTAATCCAAGGCAACGGAAGAGGAAGAATCAATCCGAGAGGCTGAAGGGTCGACTGCATCAGGACGGCCTGCCACGGATCGATTTCGGCCGGAGAAAGCCGGCTATAAAGTTTCGCCATGAAAACAGACTGCCAGGAATTTTTCCAAAGATACAAAACCGCGAGTCCGAGGGACGCCCAGGGCAGATGATCGAAGGCGTAGGGACTGCGATTCATGTCGGCGAGGAAAAACAGGAAGGCGACGGTGAGCGGGGCGGCTCCGAGCAGATAGGCGACGGCGGTTTCGAGGGGCGCGGCGCGCAGCAGGTTGACTGCTTCTTCGAGGAGGTCGATGGAGCCACGGGTTTGGTTCATGATGGGGTTGACAGGCGGAACCGCCTGCCCCACAGGATGCACGATAGTTCGGGAACTTGGGAGGGGAGGCGCGCCGGCGCGCGCGATACTTCGTGGAATTGGGAGGGAATGCGGGCTAGCGTCAAACCCAGATAGTAAAACACCAGCCACGTTATCACGAGGCCGGCCAGTGCGGTGACGGTCCAGCGGAGGCGGGTCCGCTTTTCTGTGTCCGGTCCATCGCGCGTCAGCACGTTTACACAATTCACGCAGATCATGCGGCCGCTGTGCTCGGTGACGCATTCCCGGCAGAAAAACCGTTTGCAGGATGGACATTGCGCGACGGCTTCGCGAAGGGCGTGATTCAGGCAGCGCTGGTCAACGAGAACGATCATTTTCGCCGCTCAAAAAAAGATGCTGCGAGGCCGATGACTCCGGCGCCCGCGCGCCACGAATAAGCGATGACGGCGTTGGGGCCGGTGCGCGCGAACAGAGGGATGAAAGTGGTCGATTTGTCGCCGGCTTTCGCTTTATCCAACACCGTCATGTACCAGCTTACGAGTTCGCGGCTGATGTTTACAAAGTCGAACCCCCAGGCGAGGAGGGAAAGGCCGAGCACCACATAAATGGCGACGCGCGGGTCGCGGCCTTTGCGGCGGAGCAGTGCGACGACGATCAGCAGAAATTCGGCGAACAGGGAATTGAGCAAAACGCCGGGGATTTCAGGAATTTTCGGGAAGCGCAGGGAGGCGAAGATCAGGGCCGCGTTGACCAGGAACAGGACGAATACCACTTCGGGCAGGTATCCGGGCGAAGAAACCAGCTCCGGCGGAGGTGGCTGCCAGGGAGCGGAGGGAGTTTCGATCGTATCGAAGGGCGGCGCGGCCAGTACGCCCTGCACGGCTTCGGTCATAGGGCGTACGGTCTCGAGAAAAGTGCGGGCGACGTTGATTCGGGAGATGGGGGCGAGCAATTCCCGGCTGACGCGGGTGTGCAGGTAGCAGCGGCAGCGCGGGCCGCGCGCGATATCGCGGATGGACCACAGGAGAGCGAAGGCGCCGGTGACGGCGAAGAACCATTTGAAGAACCGCACGTCGACGGCGAACCAGAGGCTCGACCAGGTTAGAGCCGCGAGGATCATCACGATTTGCGGCACCACTCGGGAAGGCAGGTCCGTAACGACGATGGATTCGATATCCGGGAACGCGAATCGTTTGTAATCCTCGGCGAAGCGGGAGGAGATGAGCAGGAGGATGTGATCCGGGGCGAGCCAGAGTTGGGAGTAGCCGAAGAGGCTTCGGTCGCGAGGGGTGAGTTTGGTGTAGAGGGAGGTCATAATGGCCCACATACACGAAAAGATCGACTCCCTGCGGTCGCGGCTCGGTTTCCGATTGAAATAATCATCGGCGGCCCTGGCGGAAACCTAGAATCACCATGTAGATCATGATTATTAGAAAGACGATCTCGGCGAGGGCGATCAGGGCGGCGATTACGAAGCGGATTTTCGTTCTCGGCACCACGCTCGACGGCGCGTTCCAGCGGGTGACAACGATGAACAGCGCCCACGGTGCGCCGATCAGCGCGGGCCAGATCAACAGAGCCGGAAAAATGGCCAAGGCGAGCGCCATGTTGTCGTACATCGTGCGGCGGGGCTCCGCGGTTTCGATTTTATGGGCGCTGACGCCGCTCTCAAAACAGCGCGGGCAGAGGTGGCGGCCTTCGACTTCGAGGTCGCAGAGGGCGCATAAGAACCGGCCGCACTCCGCGCATACGATCGCGGCGCGGCTTTGCGGATGAAAGAAACAGCTGGCTTCGGTTTCGACCTGCACTGCTTCGGGAGCCTGTCCGGCAGCGTTCCGGTCAATGGCCGGGAAAGCTGAGACGCGCACGGTATGGCCGCAGCCGCGGCAGCGCATTCCTTCATCCCGATTCCAGAAGTCTCGGGGAACCGGCCAGGAGCAGGCGGCGCAGGGGATGCCGTCTGTCGCCATAATTGGGGCCATTATCGGACGTGGATGACGCGGGTATCGCAGATGCGATCGTGCAGCGAACGCTTCTCCGAATCGAATCCGGCGATGATGAAGCCGATGGTGAGAGTGAAGTAGGAGTCCAGCAGGAAAGCGAAGAAGCGGCCGGCGGCTTGGCCGACGGACAAGCCTCCTCCATCGGCGCGGATGACTTTCAGGCCCAGCGCGAGTTTTCCGATGGTAGCGCCGCGCGTGTGCAGGAAATAGATCTGATAAGCAGCTTGAAGAACCAGATTAATGGCGATCGAAAGACCGATCGTACCGAGCAGCATGGGAATAGCGGTGGTGGGATCGCCGCTGATCCTGGTAGCGGAGAGGCCGAGGGCCATTTGAATCGGGAGATTGATCAGGAATCCGACCACCCCGAGAATAATGGCGTCGATAATGACGGCGACGAATCGAATCCAGAAGCCGGCGTAGCGGCGCGCGCCGATGGGCTGGCCGCCTTCGCGGACACGCTGCATATAGAGAGGCTTGCACTGGCCGCACACGGTGGCGGTGCCGATTGAAACCAGTTCATGCGCGGGGAAAGGGCGTCCGCATTCCGAGCAGAAGCGCGTTTCGGAGGCGAAGGGGACCGCGGCGGCGGGAATCGGAACCGGTTTAGAAGGTCCTCGGACCGCGGAATGCGGCTGCCAGTTGGCCATGCCTTCGCGCCAGACCAGGGTGTCGTCGCGGACGGCTCCGGAGCGGACCAGTTCATCGAGTTGCGCGTCCTCGACTGGTCCAACCTGGCGACCAGCATCGGCGTAATACCATTTCATAGTGGGTTTCCTCCGCCGCTAAAAGGACCGCGCGCGGCATGAGGTACAGTGTATCGTAATCGATATGTTCACAGGCTAAAGGCTGTGCCACCGAACGAAAAAACCTCCCTTCCCCGGCTGACCCGGAAAAGGGAGGTGTGGGAGGTGAATAGAAGGATGGGAAAGGATTTACGGTGCTGCCGTTACGTGCGCACGGCGGTTGCGCTGCCAGCAGTCTTCGGTTTTGTCGGTGCAGATCGGGCGTTCCTTACCGTAGCTGACCAGGCTCAACTGGGCGGCGGGGATGCCCATCTGGACCAGGAATTCCTGCGCGGCGCGGGCGCGGCGATCGCCTAAGGCGAGATTGTATTCATCGGAGCCACGCTCATCGGCATTGCCTTCGATCAGCAGTTTCTGGTTGGGATAGTTGGCCAGGATGTCGCGAATAACGCCGACGTCGGCCTTCAGAACCGTGGACGCATCGTCCCGAATGGTGGCCTTATCGTAGTCGAATAGCGCATCGTTCAGGTGGGCAAGTTTCTCATTCAGGGTCGCGCGCTCCTGCGGCGTCATGCTGCCGTTGCGGGACGTCGGCTGCGACTGGGTCGGAGTCGACGCGCTATTGCGCTGCTGCATGGGCTGAGACCGGGAAGGCGGCGCGGACTGCGCTACCGGAGTGGTGTCGGCGGGCTTGCTGGCCACTGGCGCGGCCTTGTGACAGGCGGCCGTCGAAAGCAGAGTCGCGAGTCCCAATATTGCTATAGATGCGTGTTTCATTAGATCCTCTGTACCCATTACATCCGACTTCCGCGGATTCGGAAATCCCGTTCGGACGGTATTTTGTGGTGACGGCCCTCCTATAGACTGGAGTTGCATGCCATGGTAATGGAACCGATTGCGGGCGGACGGCGGTTGTTGTTGGCCGGATTCGGCGGCCTGCTGGCGTTGATGGTGGTAGCGGGCGCGGACGCCCTGCTGGTGCTGCGCCAGGTACGCGAAAGCGATGCCCAGGTTCGAGATGTCTACGTGCGCAGGAGCCGGGCCCTGGACCAGGTGCGGGCCGGGATTTATCAATCGGCGATCGTGATGCGCGATTTTCTGCTGGCCTCCGATCCGGCGGTCGCGGCGGAGCAGGTGGCGAACTGGACCAGCATTCGCGAGCGGACCAATCGGGCGCTGGAAGAGGGGTCGACGGCACTGGATAAGGCGGAGAAGTATCCGTACGATCGCCTGGAGGCCGCGGTGGGCGTGTACTGGAAACTGCTGGATTTCATCACTCAGATGCGGGAGCAGGACACACGGCATCGCAGCGCGGAGTATTTATCGAATGAGCTGGTGCGCAGGCGCACGGCGATGATCGAGCTGGTGGACGGCATCGACCAGATCAGCACGCGGCAGCTCCATTCCGAAGATCAGGCGCTGGACGCGGCGTTTCGAAGACTGCGGCTGCGGCTGATGTTGATGCTGGGGGCGACGCTGGGAGTCGGGCTGATGCTCGCCGCGTTCACGATCCGTCGGACGCTGCATCTCGAAAAGGAATTGCAGAAGAGATATGAGGAAGGCGAGAGGGCTCGCGGGGAGTTGCAGGATCTTTCGGCGCGGCTGGTATCGGCGCAGGAGGAGGAGCGGCGCGCGATTTCCCGGGAGCTGCACGATGAGGTGGGGCAGTCGTTATCGGCGCTGCTGATGGAGGCGGGGAACGCGGGGAATGCGGCGGCCCTGGTACCCGGCGGATCGGTGGATGTGCGCAGGCACGTGGAATCGATCAAGAAGCTGGCGGAGGCGAGCGTCAACGTGATTCGCAATATGACTCTGCTGCTGCGGCCTTCGATGCTGGACGATTTTGGACTAGTGCCGGCGCTCGAATGGCAGGCTCGGGAGGTTTCGAAGCGGACAGGACTGCGGGTCCACGTGACGGCCGAAGAGGCGGCGGGGGAACTGCCGGACCAGGTTCGCACGTGCATTTATCGCGTGGTGCAGGAGGCTTTGCATAACTGCGCGCGTCATTCGCAGGCGCGCAGCGTGAAGGTGCTGGTGCGGCAGGAGGCTGGTAAAATTTTGCTGTCGGTGGAGGATGACGGACACGGGTTCGATTCGGGTCGCGTGCGCGGATTGGGACTGGTCGGGATGGAGGAGAGGGTGACGCATCTGGGCGGCGCCTTCGAGGTTCGATCGCGGCCGGGGGCGGGGACCAAGGTGGAAGTGGAGCTGCCCATAGCAAGCTGATGCCGATACGAATCTTACTGGCCGACGACCATACGGTAATGCGCAGCGGGCTGCGGCTGCTGCTCGAACGGCAGCCGAATTTTGCGGTGGTGGGCGAGGCGGCCGACGGCCGGCAGGCGGTCGACATGGCGGCTGCGGAAAAGCCCGACGTGGTGGTGATGGATATCGCGATGCCCCACTTGAACGGAGTCGAAGCGGCGCGGCTGATCGTGAATCGGGCTCCACAGACGGCGGTGGTGATTTTGAGCATGCATAGCGATGAGAGCTACGTGATCCGGTCTCTGAAGGCGGGGGCGCGCGCGTATTTATTGAAGGATTCGGCGGAGTCGGATTTGATTTCGGCGATTCATGCGATCACGGAAGGAAAGTCGTTCTTCAGTCCGCTGGTACGGCGGATTTTGAAGGAGGATTATATGCACCAGCTGGCGGAGATGGGCGCCGAGGATACCTATGAGTTGCTGACCACGCGGGAGCGCGAAGTCCTGCAATTGGTGTCCGAGGGGAAGAGCAACAAAGAGGTCGCGAATTTGTTGAATCTGAGTTTATATACGGTGGAGACGCATCGGACGCATATCTTGCAGAAATTGAATTTGCATAGTGTGCCGGAATTGATTTTGTACGCGGTGCGGAAGGGAATCATTAGCTAGAAAGGCCGGGTCCCCGCCCTCACGGGACGGGGTTATAACCCCTGGCGTCAGCCTGGGGATGCTAATGGTGACCGTGGGCAGTGGCGGGTTGCTTGACGAATAGTGCCACAGTTCCCGATGCCGGCGGGCTCATTTCGATTTTCGTTCCTGCGGGCAGCGAAAAAGAAGAGGCGTAGTAATACGTGCGGTGGAACGCGGGATTGTATTTATAGATCCACAGCAGGGGCTCGATGGAAGAGTCGGGACGCACGGCTACGATCTGGACACTCGCGCCGGGTTTTAGATTTTGCGGGCGAATGGCGAGTATCCTAGAAGGCGCTGCGATCTTCGCACCGTCGGCGAGCGTGACTTCGGAAGATCCTTTGGGCGCGGGCGGGTCCTGCCAGGCGGTGAGCTTCGGCAGCGGCGGGAGATATTTCGGGTCGCCCTCCGGCGCGCCTCCTTCGACCCAGCCGGAGATGGTTTCAAGCTCCTCCTGCGTCATGCCGCGGTCGTCACGAAAATCGCCGAAGCCTTTCACCGCTTCCCAGGGAGGCATGCGGCGCTCCAGCACTTCTTCCTTGATAGCCTTGGCCCAGGGGCGGGCTTCGGCATAGGTCACCAGCGAAAATGCAGACCCGCCATCATGATGGCAGGTGGCGCAGCGCTTGTATAACAGCCGCGAGACCTCCTTCGAAAAGGTGATTTTCGTCGTGATGACATCGTGGGCTTCAAGACTGCCAAGCGCCGCGACGAGCAAAAAAAGCCTGCGCAACATTATTCCATCTTTTTATAAATTGTCTTGTTGGTGATCTTCGGATTCACGGCGACGTCGTAGAAGCCGACCAGCATCTCTTCCCAGCTCTGATCGCCCCACTTCACGTCCTTAGACGGATCGGGATTGGAAGGGTTATTGGCAGAGTTGTCCCACCACGCGGTTGCTTTCACCTTCATTCCGGGAGTCAGCTCGATGGGCTCGGCGAGCTTATAGGACAGCTGCCAGTTGAGGCTCCAATGGTCGACGCGCAGGATGGTTTTCGTTTCACCCGTGGGATAAATCAGGTCGTACTGGAACGCTTTTCCGCGCAGGTGCATGTGCGGGAACAGGCTGATCAGCGTCATGGAGTTGACCACGGGATTCGTGGCCTCGGCCTTGAAATCGGGGTCGCCCGCGGGGATGGTAAAGCGGTTGTTGACGGCGGCGGTGGTGATGATGCGCTCCGTCGGTGCTTCTTTGGCGAACACCAGGCCGATGCTGGTTTTGTCCTTCGCGTCCTTGCCGCTGGCGGTATAGTGCATCTGAATCACGAAATCGGTGCCGGCTTTGATCTGCTTCGCCTGACCGGGCTTATAAATATCGGGAACCATGCCGGGCGTGTAGACGGTGAGGACGTCGTTCTGCGCGCCCAGCACGTTTCCGAAGCGGCTGGCGGGAGTCAGATTCGGAGGCACGTAGGGAACGCCGGGTTTGGCGTCGGCCATCCATTTGGAGCCGGGCTCGCGCAGATAAATTACCGCGTGATGCACCACGGTGCGGTCGGACGGACGAACTTCCACCTGGCTCACCCACTTGTCTTCAGTGAAGCCGGACGGCACCACGATGTACTGATACTCGATCTCGCCTTTCGCGGGAACCTCAAAGGCGTTGGGCATCTGAACGATCATGTCCGGCTTCGAAATATTCCATCCTTCGGTCCACGTGCGCGGCGCAGGCGCGTCGGATTTGGCGCCTTCCTTGGCGCCGGTATCAACCCAGGCGCTGATGGTCTGCATTTCTTCAGGAGTGAGCGATCGGTCATTCGAGAATTTCAAGAAATGCGGATCGGCCGGCCAGGGAGGCATTTTATGTTGAAGAATGTCGGCCTTGATCGCCTTCGCATAGGGACGAACCTGCTCATAGGTCAGGAAGGACATCGGGGCGATCTCGCCGGGGCGATGGCATTCCTGGCAACTCTTCTGAAGGATGGGTTCGACGTCCTTATGAAACGTCACGGCCGCGAACATATTCAAAGACAGAAATAGCGTTGGTACTACGAAGCGCATGATTCTCCCAATTTTGATCGACTCCCTGCGGTCGCGGCTCGGTAAGAGCATTGCGATCGCGAGAGCCATTGCGTTATTCGGCCTTCTTCGACCGGTACAGATTCATTGGATCGTTTTTCGCCGGAATCATCACGTCGAACCAGCCGATCATCATTTCTTCCCAGCTCTGATCGCCCCACTTCACTTCCTTGGTCGGATCCGGATTGGCCGGATTGTTGGCGGAGTTGTCGAAGTGCGCCGTACATTCGATCCGCGTGCCCTTCGGCAGCACCACCGGCTTCTCGAAATAATAGACCAGCTGCCAGTTGAAATCGTACTTCGGGACGCTTAACAGCGTGCTGGTTTCGCCCGTGGGATACACGGCCTTATACAGAAAGTCCTTGCCGCGAAGATGCATGTGCGGCATCAGGTTGATCAGCTCGGCGTCGTCGGCGAGCGTGATCTGCGATTTCACTTCATAGTTCGGATCGCCCGGCGGAATATCCAGCTTGTTCTGCGGCGCATTCATCGTCAACTGGCGATACTGCGGCTGTTCCTTCGAGAACATCAACCCGATCCGCGTCAAATCGCTGGTCGCGGTGCCGTTGGCGGTGTAGTGAATCTGAAGGACGATATCGGAGCCGGCTTTCAGCAGCTTCGCGGCACCGGCGGGGCTATGATCGGCGGGCATGCCGGGAGCGTAGCCGACCAGCAGTTCGCTGGGCAGATCGTTCGACTCCTTAGCATTGCCTCGCGTCGTCCGGCGGCGCGCGTCTTCTTTACCGGGAATGAACGGGACCCCGGGTTTCGCATCGGCCATCCAGGGCGATCCCGGAGGCCTGAGGAACGCGATGATGTGGTGCACAACCGCGCGATTGCCTGGACGAATTTCAGCCGCCGTGACCCACGTATCATTGAGTCAAGCCGGTGGGAATCACCAGGTATTGATATTCGATGGTGCCGGTCGCCGGTACGTCGATGGCTTTGGGCATCGAGATCACCATGTCCGGCTTGCCGATGCTCCAGCCTTCCACCCAGGCGATGGGTTTCGGAGCATCCTTGGGATCGCCTTCAGGCGCTCCCGCATCCGCCCACGCAGTCAGTGTATTGATGTCGGCTTCGGACAAATGACGGTCGTTTTCGAACTTGCCGAAATGCGGATCGGCCGGCCACGGAGGCATCTTCCTCTGGACCACCGCCGACTTGATGGCCTTCGCCCAAGGCCGCGTCCCCTTGTAATCGAGCAGCGACATAGGAGCGGCTTCGCCCGGCCGGTGGCAGCTCTGGCACTTGTTTTCGAGCACCGGCAAAACGTCCTTATAGAACGTCGGCGTGGTCGACGGCGCAGCCAGGGCCACGCCCGCCACGAAAAGACCTACCGCGGAAAACTTTGTTACAACCGACATGGTTGTCTCCTTACTAGGAATTCTACTCGACTGCGCCGGTGTTCGTTTTGACTTTCTTAGGACGCATCAAATCGATCGGATTCTTGTCGAACGGAATCGATACGTCGAAGAAGCCGATCATCATTTCATCCCAACTCTGCTCGCCGAAATGGATTTCCTTCTTCGGATCGGGGTTCGCCGGATTATTCGCCGAATTGTCGAAGTGCGCGGTCGCCTCAATGATGGTGCCGGCGGGCAGTTTCTTGGGGTCTTGCAGGAAGTAAGAAAGCTGCCAGCTGAAGCTATAGTGAGGCACGCTGAGGATCGTCTCCTTGGTGCCGTCCGGATAAGTGATGCGATATTCGAAATCCTTCCCGCGCAGATGCATGTGAGGCAGCATCATGGTAAGGGTCGCGTCGTCCTGCAATACCAGTTTCGCGTCGACCTTATAGTCGGGGTCGCCCGGAGGAATCGCGAACTTCGGATTCGCAACTGCCAGAGTCACGATCCGCTCGGTCGGCTTCACTTTCGAGTAAACGACGCCCACGCGGCTCCGATCCGAGCCCGGTTTGCCGTCGGCGGTGTAGTGCAACTGGAACACGATGTCGCTGCCGGCCTTGATCAGCTTGGCCTGCCCTGGTTTCAACATGGGTGCGACCATCCCCGGGGCGTAGCCGGCCAGGAATTCGCCCTGTCCGCCGGTCGCTCCGCCTTCGCCCTTCCCGTCTTTCGCGGGCACGAACGCCACACCGATCGGCTCGCCCTTAAACCAGGGATTGCCGGGCTCGCGGATGAACGCGATGATGTGATGGGTGTGCTCCCGGTCGGTCGGCCGTGCTTCCGCGAACTGCACGTACTTATCTTCGGTAAGGCCGGAAGGCATGATCACATATTGATAATCGATGGTCCCGGACGTAGGAACCGCGATCGCCTGCGGGATCTCAAACACCTTATCCGGCGTGCCGATCACCCAGCCTTCGGTGAACGCGATGGGCTTCGGAGCATCCTTCGGATCGCCGGCCTTGGCGCCTCCGTCGACCCACGCGACCAGGGTCTTGATGTCAGCAGCGGACAAGCTGCGGTCGTTCGAGAAATGTCCGTACTTCGGATCGGCGAACCACGGCGGCATGGTTTTGCTGGCAACGGCCTGCTTGATCGCCTTGGCCCACGGACGAGTGCTGTCGTAACTCATGAAGGACATTGGTCCGGGCTCGCCGGGACGATGGCATCCCTGGCAGTTATTTTCTAAAACCGGTAGAACATCCTTATAAAACGTCGGCGCCGGGGCAGCGAACGCAACCGCGGAAAGGGCCAAGCTGGCGAAGACAACACGCATCCTAAAATCCTCCAGTACTTCACCAATATACGCTGATTCGCCTGCCTTTCGTTCCGTCTCTTTTGCGGCGCAAAATGGCCAAAACTCGCAACATAACGCCTGACATGCACTTAACGGCGTTAATCACGACGAAAGTTTATTTGTAAATTTTTGTAACGGAGGAACCTTCGATCTCATGCCAGCTCGATTCCTTACCCGGTTGGCCTCCGCGAGGCACCGCGAAGACACGCCAGCGGATCCGCGTAAACCCAATTAAATCCAGGCTCACCGATGTATCGCGGGTTGGGATCACCCGCACGGTTCCTTCGCGGTCGAAGATCCAGCCTTTTTCGTCGTGCGAATCCCATTCGACAACGTAGGATTCGGCGTTGTCGACGGGCTCCCAGGAAACCGTGGCCTTATTTCCCTCTATTGGCGCGGCCGGTTTAGGCTCGGGAATCCCGACGCTGATCGCCTGCGGGTTGGCTATGCCCGAAGCCGCGTATTCGACCTCGCGCCGCCACGCGGCCTCATTCGATTTGCCGGGGAGATAGGCGGCCACGCGCCCCTGCTTGTCGAGCACAACGAGCGTAGGATCGGATTCGATCTCGAAACGCCGCGCCAGCGGATCTTCACGCGAGGCCGCCGCTCGAAACAGTTCGACACCGGGGGCAGAGAAATTCGCGGCTAATTTGTCATTCCCGAATACCAGCGCCACCACTTTTCCCGATAGCTGATCGCGGGTCCAGGTTTTCCCGTCGCGGTCCTTAGCCTCGAAATCGGGCGAGGGACGATTACGGAAATCGATGCCCGGAATCGGTCCCGCCATCTGCTGCAAATCCAAAGGCGACGATGAACGTTTTACGAAATTGATCATATGATCGAGCCGGCCCTGATCGTACGTCCACACTGCGCGCGCCGCTTCAAGAAACTGGAGCACGGTATCGCGATCGCCCGTGTCGAGGATTTCCTGCGCCAGTTTCATGTTCGGCTGAATCACCGGATTTTTGATCGACGCCGGCGGCTTCACCGATTCGAGCAGGCGCCGCTTGGCCTCCGCCTGATTTCCGTTCACGAGGGCGATCCGGCCCAGCACCGTCTGGCCGATGTGATAGTCGTAGATACCCCGCGGCGAAGCCAGTAACTCGCGCGCATCGCGCTCGGCGGAGGCATCGTCGCTGGCTTCAAACTCAGCGAGCGCGATTTCCGGGCGCAGGTTGAGCTTTTGAACATCGGGAAGCAGAGTACAGGCCTCAACCAGCAGCCGCAGCTTTTCCGTGGCATCGTTGGTCCGCTGCGATCTCGACCGGATGACATTCGAGAGAGCGCTGTTCCAGGTATCGACGGATGGCGCGAGCGAGTGCGCGCGGCGCAGCCACTTCTCGGCCAGCGATTGCATGTCGTCGTCGCCGAAAGTCACGTTGAAGGGGATCACAAAAAAGGAGCCGCCGCGCCCTAGAAACTCGCCCGCGCCGCCCACCAGGTTCGCGTCCTGGGAAGACTCGACTTCTTTGAGCGCGTTCCGCGCCGCAGGGGTCTCGCGTCTTGCGGCAGTGGTGGTGTAACGCGGGAAATTCGCGTCGTTGATGCCGGCGACGCCAAGAATCGACGCAGCATCCAGGATGCCTCGCGCCCGCGCCAGATCGGAATCGCGAGGATGCGCGCTCTCCGCCGCATCGAGGATGGCGTAGCCCTCGGCGGCATCGGGAATCTTGAAAAACACCGCCGCATTGGCGATGGTTTTCGTGCTCGCATCCGGCGCCGAGGCCTGCCGCTTCCATAGTTGGCCCGCTTGGGCGAATCCTTCCGGATCGGCGAGCCTGCCGCGCGGCCACAACTGCATGAACGGTTCGTCAAAAACTTTCGCGGAGGGCTGATGCTCGATCAGCCACAGGATCTGCGTTCTCCGGATGGGCCGCGCCTTTTCAGCCGCGACGCCGCCTTGAAACGACACCGCGCGCACCAGCCCCTGACGGTCGCCGGCGTTGTCGGAATGATCGGCGATCCGCTTTTCCAGGCGGTCAACCTCAGAGGCGGGCTGCGCGGAGGCGGTCACCGACAGGACGAGAAACGCTACGATAGTTCGCATGTTGCGGCCTCTCATTCTCTTATTAACACTGACGGTAGCCAACGCGGCATCGCTCGGCGACAAGATTTCCGCGGTAATCGCGGGATTTCCCGGAACTGTATCCATTTTTGCAAAGAATCTGGACACCGGCGCGACCTTCGGCCTCCATCCCGACGAGCGGGTGCGCACGGCGAGCACCATCAAGCTCCCGATTTTGTGCGCCACGTTCGAGGCCGTGAAGGAAGGCCGCCTAAACTGGACCGACACCGTGACACTTCACGATTCCGACAAAGTCTCGGGATCGGGAATCCTGGGCGAATTTTCAGACGGGATGAAGTTTCCCCTGGTCGACCTGACCCACCTGATGATCGTGCTGAGCGACAACACCGCGACCAATCTGGTGCTGGATAAAGTGACGGCGGATTACGTGAATCAATATATGGACAAGCTGGGATTGAAAGGAACCCGGTCGATGCGTAAGGTTCGCGGCGATGGCGCAGATCTGAAAAATCCGAGCGGATTCAGCAAGGCTGGGCTTGACCCGGCAAACCAAAAATACGGACTCGGTTCGTCGACCCCGCGTGAGATGGTGACGATTCTCGAAATGCTGGAAAAAGGCCAGATCGTGAGTCCGGAAGCGTCAAAAGAAATTCTAAAAGTCCTGAAGCGCCAGCGCGATAACAACGGCATCGCAAGGCGGGCTGGAGATTTCGTAGTAGCAAATAAAGCGGGCGCTCTCGATCATCTGCGGAGCGACGTAGGGATCGTCTACGCCAAAGGCAACCGGATCGCAATGGCCATCACCTGCGAGGATGTGCCGAAGATCGACTGGACGTCGGATAACGAGGGGCTTCTATTGATCGCGAAAATCGCGGAGATTTTGGTGGCAGAGTTAAGATAGATTATGCAGTGGTCAGAGCGCATCACCGTCGATCCTGAAATTCTTGTCGGAAAACCCGTAGTGCGAGGAACTAGGCTCGCGGTGGAGTTTATCCTGGAACTGCTTGCCGCGGGGCAGTCGGACGCGGAGATACTCGATGAATATCCCGGGCTGACCAAAGAAGACATTCTTGCGTGTCTGTCGTACGCAAGTTACTTGGCACACGAGTTTAGAGCATACCCAATTCACGCGTAGATGTTCCTATTGGTGGACGAGAACTTTCCGCGATCAACCGTGGAGGCCTTGCGCCAAGATGGTCATGATGTGGTGTGGGTTCGCATGACCCCTCCGGGAACCAAAGATCCAACTCTTCTTGAATGGGCAGAAGCAGAAGGACGCCTCCTGTTGACGCTCGATAAAGACTTTTGGCAGATTGCGCTGCAGCGTCGGAAGCCAATTTCGAATTGCGGAGTCATGTTATTTTGTGTTTATCCATCGTTCCAGGCAAGATTGACGGCGCTTGCCAGGCACGCCCTTAAAATCACAAACCAGTGGCGTGGACAAATTAGCGTCGTCAGCGTGGATGGCATACACCTGGTTCCTATGCGAGGCAAGCGGTAATCTCTCGCGGAGAGCGCGTTCAGGTTTCCGAGCAGGCAGGTACGCGGCCCGTTCCGCCGCACGTGGGACATACGGTCCACAGGGGCACGCCTGCCTCGCCATCCCAGCCGGTATGCTGCAGCCCATAGCATTTGCAGGTGGAACAAATGCCGTAGGTTCGGAAGAAATCATCTAGAGACGAGGGCCGGCCAGCGGCCAACTCGCGTTCGCGCCATTCCTTGATTCCAACCAACGAAAAGCCGTGTTCTTCGAGCCGCGTCGTTTTGTGGGTGATCTCGGAGAATTTCTTACCCGTTCCCCTCGAAGGGCCTTCTAAGGTTTCGTCCACGCAAAACAAGTTTAGCAATGTCGCGATAATGAAAAAGCCTCCCGAGCCCGAAGGCTGGGAGGCTTTTTTTGAGGAGAGGAGATCTGCTTAATCCCCGAAGGAGCCGACCTCTTCTTCCTTCTTCACCTTCGGAGCCGCCGGGGCGATCGCGCTGAGCGGGACGATGCCGCCTTCTACCGGTTTTTCGCCGAGCACTGTTTCGCGATAGAGCTTCATCATGCGCTCGTTCTCGGCCTTTTCCTTCATCTTCTCGTTGCGAGCGCGGAGTTTTTCTTCACGCGCGGTCTTGGCGATGCCTTTGTCGTCCAGGTCATGCTGGCGTTCGCGGTTTACGTCGTCGGCGCGCAGGACTAAGCTGTGCTCGGCCGACTCCAGGTTCACCTTTTTGCCGCCGGCGATGATTTCATGGCGGCCTTTTTCTTCATACCACTTGGTCAAGGTCGCGGTCATGTGCATCTTCTCAACGATATTGCGCCAGCCGACCCCTGTGTTGTAGGCGCAGAAGGAAATTTCGCCTTCCTGCGTGGCGTACGGAATGATGCACTGCTCGGTGCGGCGGAAATCGTAGTTAAACAGGTCCTGGAACCACATGCCGGCGATGAACAGGAAGTTCCAGCGGTCCGCGCGGCGCTTGTCGATATCGGCCTTGGTGCGGTCGCCCGTCACCTTGCCGTAGGCTCCCGTCTGCGATTTCTTGGACATGCCGAAGCACTTATCGAACTTGGCGATCAGGTCGCTCAAACGGAAGTGCGTGGGCGCTTCATAAGGATTGTAGTTGCGCAGCAGCGCCAGCGACACTCCGATGACAGACAAGCGTTTGCCTCGAGCCGCGTCGTTGATGCTGGCCACGTCGCGCGCCAGGCGATCCGCGTTTAGGAACGCCGTTACCGGACGATATTCCTTGGTTTCCTTGTCGCACATCACCGCCATTCCGACTCCGCAGTTCGGGTGGCAGCCGCAGCTCAGTTGTCCCCAATCCGCGTTCGGCCCGTGGACCAGGTCCGCGAAATCGGAGAAAGTGCTCATGAAGCTGATCGGGAACCAGTCGCGAACGGGCTCGCCCAATCCGGTCTGATTCTTCACGTCGTGCGCCAGGTTCGCCAGCGTATAGCGCTGGGCTTGCCGGCGTTCGTCGGTGATCGCCTCATCGCGCCCCGTAAACGATACCGGCTGGAAGCTCAAGAACGGAATCTTCTTCGGATTGTCGAGCGCGAAGCGGACCACGGCTCCGACCTGCTCATTATTCACACCGTTGATCAACGTGATCACCGGGACGATATCGACTCCGGCGCTATACAGATTCTCGATCGCGCGGAGCTTTACATCGAACAGGTTGCCGACGGCGCGGTGCGAATTGGCTTCGTTTCCGATGCCGTCAAACTGAAGATACGCGTAGCGCAAACCCGCTTCGGCGGCCTGCTTCGCGAATTCCGGACGCTTGGCGAACTCGATTCCGTTGGTCGCGGCCTGCACGCTCTGATAGCCGATCTTGCGGCAATAGCGGACAGCGTCCAAAAAGTACGGCGACAAAGTCGGCTCGCCACCCGAAAACTGCACCGACAACTGGCGGCGCGGCTTGATGGTCAAGGCGTTGTCGAGCATCGTCTTGATCTCTTCCCAGCTCAGCTCATGAACGAACCCAACCTGATTCGCGTCCATGAAACACGGATCGCACATCATGTTGCAACGATTGGTCAAATCGATGGTCAACACCGATCCGCGTCCGTGCGTAACGGTCGACGAACCATGGTTATGCAGCTTTTCGTCGTTATGGGCGCGGATGTCGCGGCCGGGGAACACGTCCTCGAGGTGCTTGAAGAACGCCGGATCCGTGGACATGACGTCCTCGAATTTCCCGTGGATCGCGCATTCCTTCACCATGACGATCTTGCCGTCTTTTTCGATGATGCGGGCCTTGATCTCGCCGGCCTTCTCGTTCTTGAGAATCTCGACCGGTAACTCCCCGTTAATGATCTTGTTACGGATGTCCGGGACGCACTTGGGGCAGAGCGAATCGGTCTCGCGCGGCCAGCCCAGCTTCGGCTTCTGCTTCTCCCAGCTTTTCAGGAGGGGTTTATCCGACCACTTCGGCGTAAACGACGCGTTGCGGTTGATAGAATTGAACTTGTTAAAGAAAAACCACGCGGCATTGGCGCCCAGGGCGATGGCTTTTTCAACGTGCTTGATCGGCTTGGTCAAAGTGCGATCTCCAGAGATAGATTGGCGTACTGTCGCCAGTATAAGAGAGGGTGTCCAGTGAAGCTACATTAATGAAGCGAAGTGTTCCGGGGTGCATTGGATGGGGATGTCGGGACATTAAACGGATTGCCGTTCAACCTATTGCAGATTAAAGAGATATTGAAGATTCCGATGGTTTGCCATTTGGCATAGGACTAAATTCGCGGACGCCTCTCGATGTTGTCGATAACCAGGACACTCACGGGCCCTTTGGTGGACTCGACTCTGAACCCTAATTGCTGGTGTAATGCCGTGAACAGGGATGGACCGGCAGTATCCGTGGCCGACGCGTATTTGCTGTCGGCATCATACCATTCAAGCGTGGCGTTAAAGGGTTCCGTGTACCCAGTGCGGTCCATTAGCGGACTATCGGCAAAAGTGGAGATTGAGCGAACGAGATTCTCCATCGTGCTCCCGTAGGCGGTAATTTCGAAGAAGGCGCGGTTTTGCTCGTAAGGCGCCGCACCGCAATACCCGGCCGCGGCTGGCCGGGCGCCAGGGGGTGGTCCGGGTCCCCCACAACACAGTTTGGCGGGCGGATTTTACGACCGCCTTTGGCGATAGTTAAGGCATATACTGGCAAGTCCCTGCTTTCGCGATGGACCTTCAAATTGAACCGGTCTTGAAGCAGCGCCTGCAGTCTTAGACTGTCCTGGTTGAACATATGCGTCTGGTCGGACCTGCGAGCACTCTTCGTTTCCTCCAGGGTCACTTCGGCTCTCGCCAAAAAGTCGTATCCGTCGGAATCGATCCATTCGGGGCCGCCCATGATCTGTTTGTACTTAATCCCATTAGCTTGCTCGATGATAAATCGAAGGGCCGTATTTCTTGCCACGTACTTGCCGGGATTCGGATTGCCGTAGGACCTCTGGACGACGCATCCGACATTTTGATCGACGCCGCGTCGAACTCCGGGCCGGTCCGGCCGAAAGCGAGTACGGAGCAGACAATCAGAAACGGCCGGTTTGTCATACCTCTTAACACAAGACGAGG
Organism: Bryobacterales bacterium; assembly: GCA_963698105.1. GTDB lineage: Bacteria > Acidobacteriota > Terriglobia > Bryobacterales > Bryobacteraceae > Palsa-187. Next base: position 63,938 of record CAVOPN010000005.1, on the reverse strand, counting down.
CGGCTGGCTTCGACGTGGAATTTTAAACTGGCGGGCTTTTTTGCTACCATTCTCAGGGCTCTGCGCGAAACCGTCCTTGAATTCATGACCCCATGAACGCTATCCTTAACGCTTCGCCCAATTCTTGCTTCCCAAGGAGCGTTTTAAGAATGTCCTCGATCGATGTTCCCCTTCAGAACGGCGGTTTCGGCCGCACGTCGCGAAAGGACAACTGGTGGGTTGAGCCCCTCCTGGTATTTCTCGGCTTCTCCGCGTTCATCGTTTATTCCACATGGGCGGCGCTCCAAAACGCTCATTACACGTTCGGACCTTACCTCTCTCCTTTCTATTCGCCCCTGTTGCTCGATAAGCAGCCGGGGTGGTGGCCTGGGTTCGTTCCGTTTTCTGCGGCTATGCTGATCTTGTGGGCTCCCGGAGGGTTCCGGTTCACCTGCTATTACTACCGCGGGGCGTATTACAAGGCATTTTGGGCCGATCCTCCGTCGTGCGCGGTGGGCGAGCCTCGAAAATCTTACTGGGGCGAGCGGTCCTTCCCCCTGATTCTTCAGAATGTGCATCGATACTTCCTCTATCTAGCGCTGGTGTTCATTGTTCTTTTGTCCATCGATGCGGTCAAAGCGATGTTTTTCGACGGACACTTCGGCATCGGCGTCGGGACGATCGTCATGATTATCAATCCGATTCTGCTGGGATGCTACACGCTGGGGTGCCATTCGCTGCGGCACCTTGTCGGCGGCCGGGTAGACGAGATATCGAAATCGCCGGTGCGGAAGCAGACTTACGATTGCGTATCGTGCCTGAATCGCAAGCACATGATGTGGGCGTGGTTCAGCTTGTTCTGGGTAGGGTTCACGGACCTTTATATACGGCTGTGCTCGATGGGCGTGATTCGGGACTGGAGAATTATATGACCACAAGAACACAGACTAAAGTCCGTGCTACCAGGTGGCACAGGCTTCAGCCTGTGACGGAAAGCTAAGAGATGGCCGAATATCAGATTCATCAGTTCGACGTATTAGTGGTGGGGGCCGGGGGCGCCGGTCTCAGGGCGGCGATTGAGGCTTCGGCCGCGGGCGTCAAAGTCGGAGTGGTGACGAAATCGCTGCTCGGCAAAGCGCATACCGTGATGGCCGAGGGTGGAATGGCCGCCGCCATGGGCAATGTCGACGACCGCGATAGCTGGCGCGTCCACTTCGCCGACACCATGCGCGGAGGGCAGTATTTGAACAATCCTCGCATGGCGGAACTCCATGCGAAAGAGGCTCCGGCACGCGTGCGCGAACTCGAAGCATGGGGCGCGGTGTTCGATCGCACTAAGGACGGACGCATTTTGCAGCGCAATTTCGGAGGCCATCGCTACCCGCGCCTGGCGCACGTCGGCGACCGCACAGGCCTCGAAATGATCCGCACTTTACAGGACCACGGCATCCACCAAGGCATCGATTTTCACATGGAGACGACCATCCTCACGCTGCTCAAAGACGGCGACCGGTGCGTCGGCGCATTCGCCTACGACCGCGAGCGCGGGCGCTTCCGGATTTTCCACGCCAAAGCCGTGGTGCTGGCCACCGGAGGCATCGGACGCGCCTTTCAAATCACTTCGAACAGTTGGGAATATACGGGCGACGGACACTCGCTCGCCTATCACGCCGGCGCTGCGCTGATGGACATGGAGTTCGTGCAATTTCATCCCACAGGGATGGTTTGGCCTCCCAGCGTCAAGGGGATTTTAGTGACTGAAGGCGTGCGCGGCGAGGGCGGAGTGCTGCGCAACAAAGACGGCAAGCGGTTCATGTTCGACGACATTCCCGCGAATTATAAAAACCAGACCGCGGACACTGAGGAAGAAGGCTGGCGCTATACGCAGGGTGACAAGACAGCCCGTCGGCCTCCGGAGCTTTTGACTCGCGATCACGTGGCGCGATGCATCCGCCGCGAGGTGAAAGAAGGCCGGGGCAGCCCGCATGGCGGCGTATTCCTCGACATTTCCTGGATCAAGGAAAAACTTCCCAACGCAGCGGAGCATATCAAGAAGAAGCTGCCGAGCATGTATCACCAGTTCAAACAGCTCGCCGACATCGACATTACCAAAGAACCGATGGAGATCGGGCCGACCACGCATTACATGATGGGCGGCGTTGAAGTGGATGCGGATTCGCAGATGTCTTCGGTTCCAGGATTATTTGCGGCCGGAGAGTGTGGGGCCGGATTGCATGGGGCGAATCGTCTGGGCGGAAATTCGCTGTCCGATCTGGTGGTGTTCGGAAGGCGCGCGGGCGAGTACGCGGCGAAGTTCGCCAAAGAGAACAGCGCCGGGAAAGTCGATCAAAAGCAGGTGGATGAGGCCGCGAGGATCGCGTTAGAGCCCTTCGATCGCGGAGCGGCGGGCGAGAATCCTTTTGCAGTGCAGCATGAGTTGCAGGAGATGATGCAGGACCTGGTGGGCATCGTGCGCGTGGAACCCGAGATGGAGAGCGCCCTGGGAGAAATCGCGCGGCTGAAAGCTCGCGCCGCGAAGGCCGGCATTACCGGGAACCGGGAATATAACGGCGGGTGGCACACCGCGCTCGACCTGGATAATCTGCTGACGGTTTCAGAAGTAATTACGCGTGCGGCGATTGAGAGAAAAGAAAGCCGCGGCGCGCATTTTCGAGATGATTTTCCGGATAAGAGCGAGGAGTGGGCGAAATACAACATTCGCGTGACCAAGGGCGCCGGAGGCGAGCCGCAAGTGGAGAGGGTGCCGATCAAGCCTCTGACAGAGGAGCAAAAACAGGTGATTGAGGAGAATAAGTGATGTTTACCACCCACCACACATCAGAATCTTATGGTCCCTGTGGGGCAGGCGGTTCCGCCTGCCGTCAGGACAACAAATAATGACCACAGCGACGTTTATAATCCGGCGTGGCGTCTGCATGGGGATAATCTTCCCAGCGTCTGTCCCACGCAGGCGGAACCGCCTGCGCCACAGCGCCTGCCATCAGGAGAATCAGTAATGGCCACGGCAACGTTCAAAATCTGGCGCGGCGATGCAGCGGGCGGGGCGTTTAAGGACTATCAAACCGAAGTCGAGGCCGGCATGGTGGTGCTCGACGCGATTCATCGCATTCAGGCCATGCAGGCCAACGATATGGCGGTGCGCTGGAATTGCAAGGCGGGCAAGTGCGGATCGTGCTCGGCGGAAATTAACGGACGTCCCAGGCTGATGTGCATGACCCGGCTCAGCGACATCAACCTCGCGGAGCCTGTCACGGTGGAGCCGATGCACACGTTCCCCAAGATCAAAGACCTGGTCACCGATGTGTCCTGGAACTATCGCGTCAAGGAGCGCATCAAGAAGTTCAAGCCCAAACCGGCCGAGGCGGACGGCTCCTGGCGGATGCGGCAGGCCGACATCGACCGCGTTCAGGAGTTCCGCAAATGCATCGAGTGCTTCCTCTGCCAGGACGTCTGCCACGTGCTGCGCGACCATGATCTGCACGATGAGTTCATCGGGCCGCGTTTTCTGCTGTACACCGCGGCGCTCGAGATGAACCCGATGGACACGGAGAACCGCCTCCAGGATCTGAAGGATTCGGGCGGCATCGGATACTGCAACATCACGAAATGCTGCACCAAGGTGTGTCCGGAAGAGATCAAAATCACCGACAACGCGATTATTCCGTTAAAGGAGCGCGTGGTGGATGAATTTTACGATCCTTTGCGGCGCCTGTTTCGCGTATTCCGCTAGAAAAATTGCTGGTGTGGGGCGCGCGCCACATATAACACGCACCTGTCGCGTGAAAAAGGCGGCTGCCGCCAAAATTTAACCCGCTGCGGCGAACGTTCGTTGGGCGGGCGCGAGAGTGAAGTAAAACGTCGATCCAACCCCGGGTTCGGATTCGAGCCACAGGCGTCCACCACTGTTTTCGATCAGGCGTTTGCATAAGGAGAGCCCTACGCCGACACCCGGATGGTCTGCTCCATGCAGACGGCGGAACAGTTCGAAAATGCGCTCGTGATGCTCCGGCTTGATCCCGATGCCATTATCCTGCACCGCGAAACAGACCTCGCGATTGCCTACTGTGGAGGAGATGCGGATCCGCGCGGGCACGCCTTCGCGCGCATATTCGAGTGCGTTGCGAAGCAGGTGCTTGAAGATATCGAGCAGCGCGTCGTGGCCGATCATGACTGCCGGCAGCGCCTCCACGGTCACGCTGGCGGACAGATTTTCGGCCATCGATGCCATACACGCGGATGCCAGGCTTGCGACCGCCTCCCGCGCCACCGGCTCCGCCTCGGTTTGGGATTTCCCGTCGGAGGGCGCGCGGACATTGCGGGCATAAGCCAGCAGTCCATCGAGCAGCGCCGTGGCCCGTTCCACGCCTCCGGCGATGTGCCGGGAAAATTCGATTTCGTCGTCGCCCGCGGCCTCCCGGCGCCGCATCAGAAGCTGAGCATAAGTTACGATGGTGCGCAGAGGCTCCTTCAGATCGTGGCTGGCGGCCCAGGTCATGGATTCCAGATCGGCATGGGAGCGCGTTAACAGGATCACTTTTTCGCGCAGCATCTCGTTCAGCTCCAGCAGCTCTGAATTCAGCCGCAGGTTTTCGTGAACCGCGGCGCGCCGCGCCTTGCGGTTCACCGCCTGCCCCAATTCGCGGTCGACAGCAGGCGCCAGGCGCTGCATTTTGTCCTTCATGATGTAATCGTGGACCCCAGCGCGCATCGCCTCCACCGCCTTTTCCTCGCCGATCGAGCCCGAAATCAGAATGAAAGGGATGTCCAGGCCGGAGAGTTTGTAGATTTCGAGCGCCCGCAGTCCGCTGAAGCCGGGCATCGCATAATCGGAAAGGATCAGATCCCAGGGCGCCGGAGGGATCAGGGCGGAGGTCAGGGCTTGTGCCGTCTCGACGCGGGTGAAGTCCGCCTCATGTCCCGCGTGGCTCAAATAATCGGCGATCAGCATCGCGTCATCTTCGGAATTTTCGACGATGAGAACTCTCAGCGCACTTGCCATGAATCACCTTCTCACTGCGCGTGGATTTTCGTTTACCGTCAGCCAATATTGGCCCAACTGCCGCATCGCGTCGATAAAACGGTCGAACTGTACCGGTTTGCGAACGAAGCTGTTCGCGCCCGATTCGTAGCCGCGCACCATATCCTCATCCTGCGAGGAGGACGTCAGCAGCACGACGGGCATCAGGCGAGTGCGTTCGTCGGCTCGAATGCGCTGAAGCACTTCGAAACCCGACAGCTTGGGGAGTTTCAAATCGAGCAGCACCAGGCATGGCTCGGCCTTGCGATCCCGCCCGGAATAGGCCCCTTGGGCGAACAGATATTCCAGCGCTTCGACGCCGTCGCGCGTCACCGCGATATCGCAGGGCGTTCCCGCCGTGCGCAGCGCGTCAAGCGTGAGCAGCTCGTCGTCCGGGTTGTCCTCCACCATGAGAATCAATCTGTTTTCGTTCAAGCTCCGCGCTCCGATCCGTTGGAATTGTGAAATAGAATGTGGCGCCGCGGCCCGGGCTGCTCTCCGCCCAGATTTTCCCGCCGTGGGAATGAATCACCCTTTGGACCGTGGCGAGGCCGATGCCGGTGCCCTCGAAATCGGCGTTGCTGTGCAGCCTTTGAAAAGGTACGAACAGCTGCTTCGAGTAGGTCATATCGAAGCCCACTCCGTTGTCGCGCACAAAAAACGCGCTCCCTTCCGCGGTTTCCAGCCGGCCGAAGGTCAGCACCGGATATCCCTGATTGCGGGTGAATTTCCAGGCGTTGCCGAACAGGTTTTCGAGCGCCACGCGCAGCAGCCGCGCGTCGCCTTCGATGGCGAGGCCGGGCTCGATCTCGAGCTCCACCAACCGGTGGCTGGGATTTTGCTGGACCAGTTGCTGCGCCACCTCCATGGCCAGCGCGCTCAGATCCACCGTAACCGGCTCCACCGCCGCGCGGGCGATGTGCGAAAGGTTGAGCAGATCCTCGATTAACTGGCCCATGCGGATGGTCGACGCGCTCATGCGGCGCATCAGATCGTTGGCGCGCGCGTCGAGCGGCTTGTCCTCGTAATCGCGGGCCAGGATTTTCGCGAATCCCTCCACGCTGCGGAGCGGAGCGCGCAGATCGTGCGATACCGAATAGCAGAACGCTTCGAGCTCGCGATTGGCGTCTTCGAGAGCCTCCGTCCGGTGCAGCACCTGATGTTCGAGGGTGCGGTTCAACTCCCCGATCTGACGGGCATCCAGGCGCCGCTCGCGGTGGTCCTGCTCGATTAGAATGGTCGCGAACATCAGCAGCAGAAAGAGCGCCGCCGCCCCCAGCGTGACGATCAGACTGGTTCTCGAAGTGGCGCTGGCCGCGGCATCCGTTTCCGTCTCCCGCGCCCGATAAGCATCGCTCAAAAATCCGGTCAGTTCTGTCCGGATCTGGCTCATGTGGTGCTGCTCGGTGTCGTTTTCGACCACCTCCAGCGCCGCCGGTAAGCCTTGCGACCGGTAAAGGGCGATGGTCTTCCGCATCTCGGCGATTTTATTGTCGGAAAGCGCTTTCAGCCGTTCGAGACGCGGCCGACCGCTGGGAATCGCGTTGGCCACCGGAATCAGCTTCGCGAAGGTCGCGTCCATCTGGTCGATCGCAGTCTCAAAAGGTTCCAGATAGGATTCCTGTCCCGTCAGCAGGTACCCGCGCTTCCCCGATTCGGCGTCCTGCAACTCGATGAACAGCTCGGCCGACGCGGCGGTCAACAGAAAAATCCGGTCGGAGCTGCTTAACCGCTGCTTGAAACGCTGGAGATTCCGGTTCGTGGATATCCCCATCCAGATCACCAGCAGCAGAGGAACGCCTAGCAGGCCGGAGCGCCAGGTCAGCCAGCGCGGGAATAAACGGGGAGACGGCATGGGGGTCGCAAGTATGGTGCCGCCTCCCCGCGACTCCTCTCACAGGGTTCTGCTGTATATTGGTCGCATGTTCGAGCTCAAGCCCATCTCTCCCGAAGCGGTACCCGTAGCCCTCCAAAAGGCCGAGCGGTATCGCCTGCTGAATGAGCCCTGGCAGGCGGAAAGCATCTGCCGCGATATTTTGCGAATCGAACCCGAGCACGACCTGGCGCTGGTGATGCTCCTGTTGTCGCTGACCGACCAGTTCGGCAAAGGCGTGGCCGCTCCCCAGGCTCGGGAAGTGCTGGGCCGCCTCAAGGACGGCTATGAACAGGCCTATTATGCCGGAATTATCAGTGAGCGCTGGGCGGAATCGTTGATCCGGAAGGGTGCGCCGGGGGTAGGATTTATCGCCTATGAGACTCTGCGGGAGGCGATGGGGCATTATGAGCGCGCCGAACAGCTTCGGCCCGAAGGAAACGACGATGCGATCCTCCGCTGGAACACCTGTGCGCGAATTCTGATGAGAAACAGCGATTTGCGTCCGCGCGGCGAAGAAGTTTTTGAGCCCGCCCTCGAGGACTAAGGCGATAACCCTACTCCTCCTCAGCAGAAATTAACATCATAGGCTTATAAACCGGGACTCCAGAATGGTCGATCATTCTGTTGAGGGAGAATCAGGCGTGCAGCTTCGCGACGATATCCTACGGGGAGTACGGCTTTTCGCTATCGTCTTCGCCGCGATCCTGGTTTGCGTCACAGCCTACCGGATCGTGCGCGCGCCCTCCGAAGCGCCCTCCGCCCCGCCCGATGCTCCGGTAGCTTCTGAAGCATCCGCCCCGGTGGTCGAAACCGATCCCGAAGTGCATCCCCTGGTGGTTCCGGAGCCGCCCCCGGTAGCGGGAGCACCGGCTGTAAAGCGGCCTGCGCGCAAGAAGGATACGGAAGTCCCCCCGCCGCCGCCGGTCGGTGCCCCAGTGGTCAAAGCGCGAAAGGCAGTTCCCGTGGCGAAACAGCTCGAATCTTCTAATACCGTGGCTTTACCAGTAAATGAAGCTCCGGCGCCCGCCCCGGTGACGCCCAAATCCACCGTAGGGTATAAGAGCCTGGTGGATGCGGAACCGACCCACGCTCCGGTCGACCTAGCCGCCGATCCTATACCCAGCGTTACAGACTCGAAACAGACTAGAGGGAGCCGTTTCTTGAGGGCCGTCGGGAAGCTCTTCCATCCCGGCAGGAAAGAAGCGGAGCCATCGTCGCTCCAGCCCCGGCAGTAGAGATGGATCTATACAGCTTGCCGCAGCTGATTGGAGGATTCCATGGTCAGCAGCTTACGGCCGCGCTTGGTTTCCTGCATGCGCTCGCTCGCCGATGCGATGGCGTCTTCAATCGATTCCTCGCGCACTTCGACGCCGCCCCAGCTGAATAAAATCTGGAAAGATCCGAGCGCCCGGAGCTGGAAATCCCACAACTGCTGCGCGATCTGGCTGAGACGGCGCTGTGCCGATGCCCCGTGCTCCCGCGGAAAGATCAGTAGAAATTCATCCTCGCCGCTCTGCGCCGCAAAATCATCCGGTCCGATCAGCGATTCCACCAGTTTCGAGACTGCTTCGGGCAGTTTACGCTCGCCCTTGCGCGAAGCATTGACGCCGATCGAAACCACCAGTCCCGTGACCGGCTGGCGGCTCTGTACCAGCTGATTGAGTACGAAGCCGTCCTGGAATCCAGCGGGTAGAGCACGCTCGGCCTGGTCCGTGGTGGACGAATTAGTGGCGGCCACCACCTCGGCCAGCAGATCGTGGCGGGCCGCGGAGGGCCTGTGCGCATTGCGGCTCAGCAAAGTTTCCCAGTCCTTCTTGATGGTAATGGCGACGGGCTTCGGCGCGGGTTTCGATTCGTTTACCGTCACCGCCGGCGTCGTCACCGGTGCGGAACGGGGCCGCATGCCGGAGCCGGCGAGTGCCGCTCCGCGCTCCATGGCAGCCCTGGCTTCGGAATTTACAGCGCGTTTCTTCTCTGAATGGTTATTCAATATGGACCGCTCTTTCGGAGCAGCCGCATGGGCAACAGCGTGCGCCGGCGCCGGAGCCGCGATCGCCTCCGGCTTGGCCGCGCGAGGCGTCAGCAGATGCGACCGCTTCTGCTCCTCCTCCCGGCGGACTCGGAGCTCCACTGTAAGCTCCCGAAGCTGCTCATTGCTGCCCTTGAGAAAATCACAAATCAACGCGACGAATGCGGCGCCCAGGATGACCACCAGGCTGACGAAGACTTGAAGCTGATAATGTCCGAGTTCCATTGCTTCGATTCTAGGCAGCCCGGCGCTCTGCTGGAATAGGCATAACCTCACAAACCGGCTGGTACGAAGCCGCGCTCTGGTACTGACTTCCGTACCAGGACCAGGGATACTATATGGATAAATATGCTTTTCCTGATTCTGTTCGCAAGCCTTGCGCAAGATCTGCCGGACGGCCCCGGCAAGGCGGAGGTCCTGAAGATCTGCAATGACTGCCACGCTCTCGATACCATCACCCAGGAGAATCGCACCCTGGAGGGATGGAAAAAGACCGTCGCCAAAATGGGAGATCGCGGCGCCGAAGGCACCGACGAACAGTTCGACGCGATCATCGCATACCTCACCAAGAACTTCGGACGAATCAACGTGAATAAAGCGTCCGCGGAGGAGATCGTCGCGGGCGTAGGCTTTTCAGCCCCGGAAGCAGCGGCGATTGTCCAGTATCGGGAGAAAAACGGTCCTTACAAAAATTGGAGAGACCTGAAGCAGGCGATCGATCCGGAGAGAGTAGAGGCGAAAAAGGATCATATCGCGGTGCAGTGAAGCTCACCCACCTTTTCCCGGCTCCGGGTTCACAGACTAAAGTCTGTGCTAACAGGTTCAGGTAGCACAGGCTTCAGCCTGTGATTTTTATTAGCGCCGCCAAGCCTACTTCACCGCCAGCCACGCCAGAAATAACCCATCCGGCTCGACATCTTCCCAGTACGAAATCGGACGGCTCGACACCGCCGTACAATGCCGGCCCAGCAATTTTTCCAGCTCCCCGCGCCCGAACCAGCGCTCCCATGACGGAGTTTCAAGCCTACCCCACGCCTTGATGTCCTTATCGATAATCGCGATCCGCCCCCCCGGCTTGACGATGCGGCAAAGCTCCTCCACCGCCTTCGGAATATCCACGGCGTGTTCCAGCGATTCCGTAGCATATGCGCCATCGCAGGACCCGGAAGAAAGCGGCAGCTCCGTCATCGCCGCCGCAGCCCGATAGATTCCGCCCGGCACGTGCGCGAGCATCGCTTCCGCAATATCGATCGCGCACACCCGCGCCGATGGATACCGCTCCTGGATCACGCGGGCGAATCGTCCCTTCCCGCAGCCGACGTCGGCCACCAGTTTGCCCGCGAGGTCTCCCATATGATCGAGGATCAGCTTTACGTGAAAGATACGCGGGTCGATAGTCGAGGGATAGTGCTCCTCGTTCGACGCGGCCTGGTTGAAAAACGCGCGCAGCTCCGCCGTCGAGGCTTCGCGCGGTTTTCGGAATCTGTCGAGAAACGCCACCTTATGCCTGAATAAAGAAGATAGGCAGGCCGGTTTTGTTACCGTAATTCGGACGATATCTTTCGGTGTTATACATGGCGGCCAGGTCCACCTTTCGCGGACCCAGCTTCGGATCGGGAATCGGAACCATCTGGTAGCAGCCCTTGACCAGCGCGGTCATCAACCCGCTTTTTCCTTCGAGCACCGCGTCGAGCGCCATGGCTCCGAACGCCGACGCCACCAGTTTATCGACGAAATCCGGCTCCCCGCTGCGCAGATCGTAAGTCAGATCGCTGACGATGCACTCTTCGCCGGTGCGCTTGCGGACTTCCGTGCTCAAGGCCTCGCCGACACTCGCTTTCTTGCGATGGCCGTAGGCATCGGGCTCGCCGTATTCCTGCACCGTGTAGCCTTCCCATTCGGCGCCCTCTGAAATCACCAGGAGCGCGTAATTGCTGGGATTATTGCGCTTGTCGGTCATAATGATCTCGATCAGATGATCGAGGTTCACTTTGTATTCCGGAATGCAGCAGCGGATGGAGCTGGCGAAGGCGGTATAAAGCGCGGTATATCCCGCGTCGCGCCCGAAGACCCGGAAAATTCCCACGCGTTCATGGGAGCCGACCGTGGTCCGCTGCCGCTCAATCGCACTGGTGGCACGCGTGATCGCAGTCGAAAACCCGATGCAGTATTCCGTTCCGCGAACGTCATTGTCCATGGTTTTCGGAATGGAAATGACCTTCATGCCCAGCTTGTCCAGTCGCGCCGCATAGCTCAACGTATCGTCGCCGCCGATCGCGATCAGGTAGTCGAGGCCCAGCGTTTCAATGTTCTTGAGGACGCGGGCGCTCATGTCCCATGTTTCGCCGGTTTTAGGAAAATTCTCGTTGGCGAGAAACGCCGGAACTTTCTTCATCTTCGAAGGATTAGTCCGGCTGGAGTGCAAAAAGGTGCCTCCGGTGCGATCCACATTGCGGGTGATATCGCGGTTGAGAGGCAGAATATAGCGAGCCTTGCTGGCGGGATCGTCGAAGTTGACGTGGGTCAATCCCTCCCAGCCGCGGCGGATGCCGACGACTTCGCAATCGTTGTCGGTGCCGCGATAAACGACGCCTTTAATGACAGAATTAAGACCCGGAACGTCCCCGCCTCCGGTAAGGATTCCAATACGCTTGGTGGGCATGAACTATCTATTGTAATGGAGAAGGTGGAGAAGGCTTTAACTGAATCTCACAGGCTGAAGCCTGTGCCACCGCGATTGAGGTAGCACTGGATACTGAATCTCACAGGCTGAAGCTTGTGCCACCGTGATTCAGTGGTGGCACAGGCTTTAGCCTGTGAGAACTTTTGGAACACACAGCCACTAGAATCGCGTGGAATACCGTCGAAACCTTCCTCACTTTCAGCCCGAAGGAGCAACCTTGTTCATCACCTTCCGGTTGCACGGTACGCTCCCGCTCACCGCAGGCCGCGACGGCCGGGCGTTCGCTCTCGCCGACCGTGAACTGGAGCGTATGGACCGGGGTCCTTCCTGGCTGCGGAAGCCAAGAATTGCTGAGTGCGTTATGGAGACAGTTCGGCGTGGCTATCAGGATAGGGCGCTTTATCAGCTGCTCTCATTTGTGATCATGCCAAATCATGTTCACCTTCTGATCAATCCGAGCGCACCGGGTCCGAAAATCACTCAGTATGTGAAGGGCATTTCGGCCAAACAGGCGAACGCGCTTTTAGGAAGGACAGGGCAGCCGTTCTGGCAAGATGAGTCGTACGATCGGAGGGTTCGATCCCTGAGGAAAGACGCAAAATCATTCGGTACATCGAATCGAATCCGGTGCGCGCGAATCTGGTTGCGGAGGCGTGGATGTTTCGATATTCGAGCGCTTTTGGGACGAACACAGACTAGGTGGCACAGGCTTCAGCCTGTGGATACAGTGAACAGGCTTTAGTGGATACGGTGGCACAGGCTTTAGCCTGTGAACCCGCTACTCCACCACCGGAGCCATCGCCATCACCGCCAAAGCCGTCGCCGTGGTCGAGATCCATTGGTCATGGTCAAACGGAAACGCGCTCTGGAAGTACGGCTGAAGCTTGGGCGACCGGCTCCGCACATACCAGGATCCATCCGGAAATTGAGTTTTCAGCAGGTACGACACCCCCGCGGCGTACCTCGGATCGGACGGCTTGATAAACCCGTTCTTATACAGCGTCGACAGCACCATGCCGGTCGCGTAGGCGTCGGATTCAAGGTAAGCCGTCTGCGACCAGCCTCCATCCGCGCGTTGTTCTTTGATCAGCGCGAGCGCCATCTTTTCGAGGTCGCGATCCGGAACGCCCGCCGCCTTCAGGCCGCTGATGCGATCTGCTTCCTCATAGCGCGTTACGGGTTTGGCTGCCAGCAGCCACAGGCGGGCGCGGGTGATACGCTCCTCGAACTCCTCCCTCCGGGCGCCCCAGCCAAAAGCCTTCAATGCCCGGACCGCCAGAGCAGTGCGGGAGATGGAATTCGATTCGAGCGGAGGGCGATCTCCGCCGGAGAGTGTCCAGGCTCCCGAAGGTTGCTGCCGGGCAGCCAGATAGTGGATGATGGCGTCGGTAATCGGATTGGCAGGCTCACCCAAGGCAATCATGGCTTCGGTCTGAGCCAGGCTCTCGTCGAAATCTCCGCCGCGGCTCACCATCTGCGGATAGTTCGACAGCATAAACGGCCGGTTGGCGATCATCGCGTTCAGAAAGATCCTGCGAAGCCGCTCGTCCGGTTTCTGGTTGGCTGCGCGAAGCGCCGCATAGGTCCGCGCCATTAAAGGTTGATGGTGGCACCCCACGCAGCCTCCGCCCTCAGTGAAAAAAGCCTCGCCCGAGGTTACCAGCAAGGCGGAGGATCTGGCGATCGCGTCCTTAGGCGCGCCGGGATCGAACGCGGCTGGACGACTCGGCGGTGTAAACGGCTTGCCAGGCTGCGCGCCCGCTGCCTTCAGCATCGCGATCACTTCCGGATTGCGGTATTTGAGAGCCCAATCGAGTACGGATTCCCCGTTCTGATCTTTGGCGTTGACGTCCGCCCCCGCCGAAATCAACTGCCGTATGGTGTCGAGTACCGGTTCATCGCTCGAAATCGCCCGCGCCAATGGGGTCAACTTACGCTGATCCACTTCGTCCGGATGCGCCCCGGCGGTCAGCAGAACTTTGATCGTCGAGACTGGCGCGCCGGGCATGGCCAGAAATAGAGGCGTCATATGGACCAGCGTGATTGGCCCGTTCTTGACCTCCCCGGAAAACGTGTTCGCGGCGTTTACGTCCGATCCGGCATCGAGCAGGATTTTCACGCGCTCCTGATCCGGATCATTGAAGGCATTGAGCAAGGCGCTGAATCCGCCCCCATCTACGCGCCGGGGGTCGGCTCCTTTCTTCAGCAGCAGGCGGATCATGTCGGCATCGCCCTTCAAAGCTGCCGTTTGCAGAGCATCGGAGCCCAGAGGACCGATCGCCTTCACATCGGCGCCCTTATCAATCAGATATCGCACCGCCGGGGTATTACCGTGAACCGAGACGGCCACCAGCAGAGGGGTCATCTCGCCGGCGGATTTCACATTGACGTCCGCCCCCTTTTCAACCAGCAGCCGCGTTTTGTCGAAACTGTACGCTCCGTACAGCAAGGGTGTAGCGCCGGACTTGTTGCGCAGGTTCACATCGGCCCCATGCTCCAGCAGAATGCGCACGGATTCGGTGCTGCCATATAACGCGGCATAGTGCAGAGGAGTCGTATCCAGGCGATCCTTCACGTTCACCGGGTTTGCGCAGAGCCGGCGCAGAGTATCCGAGTCGCCCGCGCGGATGGCTTGGAAAAACGTCTCGGCCGTCGTTTGTGCCTTCAACAACATAGCCGTGGCGAAGAGAGCAAAACTGAACAGCGAAGATCGTTTCATAACAAGTTTATTAATTCTACAGTGAAATTCATCCTGATGGCGTTACTACCGATAAGATCCGCGTGGAACAACGAAGGGAAGTCCGGAAGGCCCTGGCGGCTCGGGTGAAGTTCGCCTGGACCAATCTGGAGGGAATTCGCGGAGAGACCCAAGGAATGCTCGAAGACATTTCCCCCAGCGGGGCGAGCCTGCGGACCCGCCAGTTGGTGGAAGCCGGATGCCACCTCGAAGTGCAGTGGACCGGCAGGGATTTTTCCGGAACCGTGCGCTACTGCAAAATCTCAGGCCTGGATTATGTCCTGGGAATTCAAAAAGATATCGCACCACCCTCCGAGTGAATCAGTTCCCGCCGCCGCCAGAGGAAGTACACAGGAATCCCCGCGGCGATCAATCCCAACGCGGCGAAGGACGGAACCGGCCGGTTCACCAGCATATTTCCCAAAAACCATACGGCGACCCCCAGGAACAACAGAGGGGTGACTGGATAGCCCCACATCTTATAAGGTCTGGGCAGATCCGGCTGCGTCCGGCGCAGCACCAGAAGGCCCGCGATCATGAACACATAAGACAGCCAGATGGCGAACATGGCGTAGTCGATCAGGGTTTCATAGGATCCGCTGACAATCAGGATGGACGCCCAAACCCCCTGGGCAAGAATGGCGAATCCGGGAGTCCGGTAGCGTGGATGAACCTCGGCGAAGCGGCGGAAAAACAAACCGTCCTGCGCCTGGGCGAAATAGACGCGCGGGCAGGTCAGAATGGCTCCATTGAGCGAGCCTATGATCGAAAGCAGGATGATGAGCGAGACCAGCGTTCCACCGAACGAACCCAAGGCTCGTCCGGCTGCATCCGCGCCGACATGCGTGCTGGCCGCGATTTCTGGGACCGAAAGCACCCGCAGATAAGCCAGGTTAGCCAGCAGGTAGACCGAGATAACCGCGGCGATGCCAAATGCTAAAGCCAATAGAATGTTTCGCTTGGGATCCTTAATCTCACCGGCGACAAAGCTCATCTGCACCCATCCGTCGTAAGCCAGCAGACACGCAATCAGCGCGACGCCGAAGCTGCTGGGCGTGATCGCCCCCACCGCGGCGGCGGGCGCGGAAGCGCCATGCCCGACAACAAACGCGCTACCGACAATGATCAGAATGCCGGCCAGTTTGGCCGTCGTGAAGCATTTCTGCACCAGCGCACCGAGCGTAACTCCCCGATAATTCACGTAAGTAAAGATCGCGATGGCCGCTACCGCGATGAACTTCGATGCCAGCGGCCCGAAGGGGTGGAAATAGGAAATGTAGATCGCCAGCACCACCGCCAGCCACGCCGACTGCGCGCCTCTCGCGATCAGGAAGTTGGTCCATCCACAGAGGAATCCCACCAGGGGACCGAAGGCTTCCCGCAAATACACGTACTGGCCGCCGGTAGCGGGCATCGCCGCGCCGAGCTCCGCGCAACCCAGGGCCCCAAAAAACGAAACGAACCCAGCGAACACCCAAATCCCCAGAATCCACGGCTTCGACGGCAGATTCTGCGCAATCAGGTTAGGCACCAGGAAGATGCCGCCTCCAATGACGATGCCGATCACAATCGCGAGCGCGTCGATAAGGCCAAGAGTGCGGGGCAGGTCGGTTTTCAAGGAGTCACCAGTGCTCGATTGTAGAATAAAAGCTTGGAGCCTTTCGAGCCGTTTTTCAAAAACCCGCATTTGTCGACCATCGCCGGGAATTTCTGGTCACGGCCGAAGGTGGACGCCCGTTGGCCGGTCGAGGCGGTCCGTTATCGCACAGAACCGGACGTCGAGGTGCTGGTCCATTCCCAGCGGCCGGACGGGCCGCCGCGCGGCGAGATTATTTTCGTTCATGGCCTCGAAGGCTCCAGCGCGGCCGGTTACGCGCGCAGCATGTCCTACGCCGCTCTCGATTCGGGGTACGTGACCCATCGTTTCAATATGCGCAGCTGCGGGGGCACGGAGCATCTGGCGCTCTCGAACTATCATTCGGGCCAGACCAGCGACCTGTTATACGTCGTCCGGGAACGGCGCAGGCAGAGCGAGCTGCCCCTGTTCCTGGTGGGATTTTCGCTGGGCGGCAACGTGGTGTTGAAGCTCACTGGAGAGCTGGGCGAGCAGGCTCGGAGATTGCTCACGGCAGTGTGCGCGGTCTCGACGCCTATCGATCTCAAAGCTTGTTCAAAGGCGCTGGGGAAGCCTAAGAATTTCCTATATGAAAAGCGATTCCTCCAGCGTCTGCGGGAGCGAATCCGTCTGCGGCACAAGCAGGCGCCGGAGATTTATTCGCTGGAGCCGCTCGAAAAGATCCGCACGATTTACGACTTTGACGATTTATATACCGGACCCTTGTTCGGATTTGGCAACGCCGACACTTACTACGAGACGCAGTCCTCCAACCGGTTCCTGGACAAAATTCGCATTCCGGCGCTGCTGGTGCAGGCTAAAGACGACCCGCTGATTCCTTTTTCCGTCTACGATCATCCGGCCTTTCGCGAGAATCCATATCTGACCCTGATCGCGGTTGAACACGGAGGGCACCTAGGCTTCCTCTCCCGGCGGAGGCCGCGGTTCTGGCTCGATGGTCTGGTTACAGAGTGGCTGAACGCTCAATTCACGGTAAGCGCTTCGTATCCCAGCAAAGCCGCGCTGTGAAGGGAGCGTTTGGCCGCGACGTAATTTCTGAACGCATTGCTTTCCATGATTTCCTGCGAAAACAACGCGAAGCGCTCATCAAAGGAGAGCGGACGATCGGTGCATTTGCCCAACAATGCAAATGTCTTCGCCGCTTCAGCAACGTAGGTTTCGGTGGCGGCGATATAGTCTGCGAGCAGATCGATAAACTCGGTTCGGTCCATTTGGAGACACCTTTTCAAAGTCTCCCCCCGGACGGGGATAAGCCATTGTCGCACCGGCGGAAGCTAAATACTGACCCTTATTGCACATAACGGGAACGAAGGCCGCGAGAAACTCGTATTCTAGAGGTATAGTGCAAAGCCAGGCTTCCTTTCTCGAATCCGCGAGCGTCGCTTTCGATTCGCTGCGCTCAAGCAAGCTGAGGAGCTTCCTCACGCTGCTGGGGATTATTTTGTCCACCACCACGCTGATCGCGGTGATGAGTGTGATCCACGGGATGGACGTGTATATCGCCAATAGCGCGTCCTCCATGGGAACCGACGGATTCCGCGCCGTGCGCATGGCGTTCGTGGGTCCGCGCGATCCCAAGGCTTTTCTAAAAGCGTTACAGCGCAATCCGCAGCTTTCGAAGGAAGAATATGATTTCGTGAAGGACCGGGTCATGCTGTCCCGCGAGGTCGGAGTGGTCGTCAACCGCTCGGCGAAATTAACGTATGGCACGGACCTGGTCGACGGCGTCACCCTGATCGGCGCCACCCCAAACTGGGCGGTGATGACCAATACGCAAGTCGACGCCGGCCGGTTCATTACCGACGTAGAAGACCGGCGGCACATGAACGTCGTGTTCATCGGCGCGGATTTCAAGGATCGATTCTTTCCCAGCACCGATCCGATCGGCAAGACCATCGCCATCGACGGCTCGCCCTTTGAAGTGGTGGGCGTGGCCAAAGCGAAGGGCAGCGTGTTTGGACAATCGCAGGACAATTTCGCCACCATCCCGGCTGAAACTTACTTCAAAATTTATGGCTCCCGCACCGGCCTGAGCTACGCGTTTCTGGCCCAGGACCGCGGGCAGCTGCAACAAGCTCAGGATGAGGTGCGCATGCTGCTACGCTCCTTCCGCCATCTGCGTCCGCAGGAGGACGACACGTTCGGCATGGTTTCCTCAGACACTCTGGTGGGCGCGTGGGATCAGTTGACGGGCACCATCGCGGCCGCGGCCGTGGGCATCGTCAGCGTATTCATGGTGGTGGGCGGAGTGGTGATCATGAACATCATGCTGGCCGTGGTCAGCGAACGCACGCGCGAAATCGGAGTCCGGAAAAGCGTGGGGGCGCGCCGCCAGGATATTTTGAATCAGTTCCTGGTCGAATCTTCCATGTTATCGGCGATGGGAGGATTGATCGGCGTCACCATTGCCTGGACTGTCGCCGTCATTGTCCGCAATTTCACTCCGGTGCCTATGGAAGTGCCTTTGAACGCGGTGATCATCGGCGTCACGTTATCGACCGCCGTAGGGTTGTTCTTCGGAATTTACCCGGCGCGCCGCGCATCGCGCCTGGATCCCATCGTCGCGCTGAGAGCGGAGAGCTAACCCATGAAACTGCTGTTATCCGTGGTCGGCCTGGCACTCTCGACGCTGCGCGAAAATAAAATCCGCTCGTTCCTGACCGTGCTGGGCGTGATTATCGGCGTAGGGACCATCGTGGGCGTCGGCTCGATTCTCGCGGGACTCGACGGCGCGGTCACTGGATTGATCCGCAGCCTGGGGTCCAATACCGCGATGGTGTTTAAGATGCGCATGGGTCCCAGCGCCGGCGGCCGGACCCCGGAAGAGTTGCAGCGCAAGCCCATCACTTACGAAAATGCGAAGGCTATTGAGGATCGCTGTCCCGACGTCGCGCATGTGAGTCCTTACCTGCTGCCTCCGAACGTACTGAAGGGCTCCATCATCCGCGCCCGCTACAAGGGCAACGATTATGCCGGCGCGAACCTGGCCGGCAGCGACGAGCATTACGCGCAATCGAACAATATCGAAATGATGGCGGGCCGGTTCTTTACCGATTCCGAAAGCCAGCACCGCATGCCCGTCGCCGACATCGGGGAAGACCTGTATCGCGCGCTGTTCGGCCTAGAGAACGCGATCGGCAAGGAAATCCTGGTGGATGGCCACGAGGTGGAAGTGATCGGCGTGATGAAGCGCCCGGCAGCGTCGATTCCGGGGCAGGACGATAATCGCATCGTGCTGCCATACTTCACGATGCGCAAAATGTTTCCGACCGCCAACGAAAATCTCCTGATGGTGCAGGCCAGGGATGGAAAACTCCCTGCCGCCATAGATGAGTTGAGCGTGGTGCTGCGCCAGGAGCGTCACGTGCCCCTCTCCGCGCCCGACAATTTCGCTGTTTCGACCGCGGATCAGATGGTGGAGCAGTTCCGCGCGCTCACTTCCGTCACCGCGCTAGTCATGGTGGTGCTGAGCTCGATCGGTCTGCTGGTAGGTGGGATCGGGGTGATGAATATCATGCTGGTTTCGGTCACGGAGCGCACCCGCGAAATCGGAGTACGCAAAGCCATCGGCGCCCGCCGCCGCGACATCATTCTGCAATTCCTCACCGAAGCCGTGGTGCTGACCTCGTTAGGAGGCATGTGCGGAATGATCGCCGGGTACATGATTTCTTTTGCCAGCCGCCTCGCCTTTCCATCGCTACCGTCGAGCGTCCCGATGTGGGCCGCTGGACTGGGGCTGGTAGTATCGATCGGCATCGGCCTCTTCTTCGGCATCTGGCCGGCCAGTAAGGCAGCGCGACTGGATCCGGTGGAAGCTCTGCGCTACGAATAAAGTTTTCCTAAACAAATCCTGAAGATCGCATAAGGATCGATTTCTTTGCGCCATTTTTATGATTTATTTATGGAGCGAGTCTTATCGTAATGATGTATGAACCGGACATGCATCGCGGTGCTTTCCTTGCTCGGGCCATTCGCGGCCGGCCAATCGGGTATCGTCCGCGGAGTTACCCGAACCCTGGGCGGAGAACCTTTACCAGAAGTACGCGTCGCAATCTGCAACCTGAATGAGAGCACTCCGCACGCCGCTCTGAGTGGTTTCGATGGAACATTCCTGGTAGCCGGATTGAAGCCGGGGAGATATCAGATCACGGCGCAGACCGATGGCTATGAGACGGAATTACCGATGATAGTGGAGGTCGGCGATCAACAAAATCCACCCGTTGACGTTCCGCTCGCCAAAGTCGATTCGAAAGATGCGAAGAAGCCGGCGGGATTTTTCTCGCGTCTCGCCAAAGCCTACTACGACGATTGGCATCCGGGCCCGGACTCGGGTGAGTCGAAGCACCGTGGCTACGATCCGCCCGAATCGAATCCTCCCTATCCTTTTGCCGTGTGGCCTATCGGAGGCACACCATGGATCGGATATAACAACGCAACTTCTTATCCACTCACGACCGCGCTTCAAAATGGACCGAGCGGAGACTGGTGGAAGAAATGGAATATCCAGATCTATGGCTGGGCCAACGCGGGATTTAACTTCAGCACCAGCACGCAGGCTATCGGGGGCAAGTATGCGAACTCGCCCATGGGTTATAACCAGATCCCGAACTCCTTCCAATTGGACCAGCTGACTCTGTACATCGAGCGCACTCCGGACACTGTACAAACCGATCACTTCGACTGGGGTTTCCGGATGACGAATCTCTATGGCTTGGATTACAGGTTTACTACCGCCGATGGCTATTTCAGTCACCAGCTTCTGCATACCAAGCCAGACGGGACTCTGGGGAATCAGTATGGCTATGACCCGGTGATGTTCTATATCGACCTATACTTTCCTCATGTCGCCGAAGGTATGATTCTCCGCTTAGGAAGATATATCTCATTGCCGGATATCGAAGCTCAGTTAGCGCCCAACAACTATACCTATACTCACTCTTTAACTTATACCTATGACTGCTATACTCAGACCGGCGCGAATGTCACCATCAAACTCAGTGACCACTTCACATTTCAAGCCGGTATCTCACCGGGCTGTGATACGGCGGCCTGGAAACCCAGCGCGCAGTGGACCGGTAACTTCTGCGAACAGTTTGAGTGGAACGGCGCCAATGACAATATCTACTTTTGCCAGAACTCCATTAACAGGGGTAGATATGGGTATAACAACCTGGCGGCATACTATGCGACCTGGTATCACAAAATCGATGAGAAGTGGCATACGGCGACTGAGTCCTGGTATCAGTATGAGAGTCACACACCAAACATCTTTAATCCAGCCGCGGCAGGTCTGCTGATCACTAATGCCGATGGAGCCTGGTGTAAGGCTTCGACTGAGCTCACCTGTTATGCGCCTGAATGGACCTTGCTGAACTATACGAATCGCCAGCTTAAGAAGAAGGACTTCATCAGCTTCCGCAATGAGTTGTTAGACGATCTGAGAGGTCAGAGAACGGGCTTCAAAGGTTTGTATATAGAAGACGGAATTTCCTGGAATCACTGGATCGGCAGCACTATCGTGTTGCGTCCCGAATTAAGGTGGGAACATAACTTCGACAACCTGGCGTACGACGGAGGCCATCGGCACAGCCAGTTCATGTTCGCGAGCGATATTATCTGGTTTTTCTAAGAACACCCGGGTCAGGAGCGGGTCACGATCCGGGACGGTAGAGTGTAATCTTTCTCCGGCTTGAAGGAAGGATCGCGCAGCATTTTCAACGCGACGTCGACCGCCTTATCGACGCAGAGAGGATAGACGAATGTCGCGGCGAGAATCCCGTCCTCGACCTTCTTGACGCCACCCGCGTCGCCGGGCAAGCCATCGACGCCAATGAAGGCGATGTCCTTTTCGCGGCCCAGTTCCTTCGCCGCCAGATACGCGCCAACAGCCATGGGATCGTTGTGCGCATACAGCACGTCGATCGAAGGCTGGGCGCGCAGCACTTCGGTCATGCGGTCCTTCGCCTTGGCTTGAATCCAGTCGGCGACCGGCTCGGCCACGATGTGGATGGCGGGGTACTTTTGCAGGATTTCCTTGGCGCCGCTATCGCGCTTGATCTCGCCTTCGACGCCGAGGAGTCCGCGCATCTGGACGACATTGCCTTTGGGCGAGCCATATTTTTTCGCCAGATAGTCGACGATGAACTGACCGGCGAGGCGTCCAATAGCGGTGTTGTCGCTGTGAATATAGGTTGTGTAATTCGGCTGGAGGATGTCGCGTTCCAGACAGATCACCGGGATATGCGCGTCCATCGCCTGGCCCATGACCGCGGTCAGCGCCGCGCGTTCATTGGGAGCGACGATCAAGAGATCGGGTTTCTGGCGAATGAACGTTTCCACTTGCGCGACCTGCGTGTTGTTATCCTGCTGCGCGTCGGCGATCACCAGTTTTACGCCGCCCGCTTCGGCGAACAGTTTCGACATCAGGGCATTTTGGGCGGCGCGATAGGGCTCGGCGTTGTTGCACTGGCTGAAGGCTACGAAGAATTCTTTTTTAGGCGCCGTGCAGGCGGATAGGAACAGGGCGCAGAGTAACACTCTTTTCATAAAGTGGCAGCCTTCATGATACGTTCCTCGCTGGCTTCGGTTCGATCCAGGATCGAGGTTATGCGGCCTTCTCTCATCACCAGAATGCGGTGGCAGCAGCGCAGTAGCTCAGGCAGCTCAGAGCTCACGAAAATAATTCCTTTGCCCTCCGCGGCGAGCTTTTCGACGATGGCGTAAATCTCTTGTTTTGCGCCGACGTCGACGCCCCGAGTCGGATCGTCCAGGAACAGAACCTGGGGATTCGCGAGCAGGCAGCGGGCCAGCAGCACCTTTTGCTGATTGCCTCCGCTCAGAGTGCTGACAGGCGCATCCTGCGAATCTGTCTTCAACGTGAGACTTCGAAAAACCGGCTCTAGCGCTGACCTTTTCGGCAGTTTACTCCGGGGGCCGAGCATGGCGTTTTCAGCGACGCTCATTTGCATCATGAGCCCTTCCCGCTTCCGATCCTCGGGAACGAGAGCGATGCCCAGTGCGATCGCGCCGGCGGCCGAACGCGGATGGATTTCGCGGTCATGGAGAAAAATCGTCCCGGTTATACGACGGTCGAGGCCAAATAAAGCGGCTCCGATTTCGCTGCGCCCCGCGCCCACCAGTCCCGCGATGCCGAGCACTTCTCCTTTGCGCAAAGCGAACGAAACATTTTGAAGTTTTCTGGTGGAGAGGTTCGAAACCGCTAGGATGGTTTCGCCGTGTGCCCCAGCGCCGGCGGGCATGGATTCAAGATCGCGGCCCACCATCATGCGGATCAACTCCTCGGGCGTGGTTCCGGAAATCGCGCGCGTCCCCACCGTCTGTCCGTCGCGCAGCACTGTAGCGCGGTCAGCGATGCGAAAAATTTCGTCCATGCGATGGGAGATGTAGACGATCGCGACGCCGCGCTTTTTCAAATCCGCAATCAGGCGGAACAGGCGCTCCACCGCGTCGCCGGACAGGGAGCTGGTAGGCTCATCCATAAACAGGATGTTCGCGTCGGAGGCCAGTGCGCGGGCGATGGCTACCAGCTGCATTTCTCCCGCGCGCAAGGCGCCGAGCACCGTTTTCGGAGGCGACGCGAGACCGACCCGGTCCATGAACGGCTGCGCGAAATTAGTGAGCTCCCGATATTTCACCGGCTTGCCGACGGCGATATTTTCAGCGATGCTCAGGTGCGGAAACAGATCGAGTTCCTGATAAATAATGGCCAGCTTCCCATCCAGGAAAATCTCCCCGGCATCGGCCCGCACGGTTCCGGCAGCGATCTTCGCGAGGGTGCTTTTCCCCGCGCCGTTTTCTCCCATTAGCGCGTGGACCTCGCCCGCGGCCAGGGAAAAACAGGCTCCCCGCAAGGCCGCGACGCCGTCGTAATGTTTGTAGATTCCCTCGGCGCGCAGAGCGAGCTCAGCCATTGCGGTTCCCCTGGTAAAACAGTATCGTCACCGCTGCCGAAATCAGCAGAAATGCGACAGTCACGTACCAGTGAGCGAAAAAGGGGAACGGAACGACCAGCAGCAGCAGCCAGAAGAAGCGGCGCGGGCGTGGCTTGTCCATACTTACAGATTATCCGCTGAGGCCTGTGAATCGGCACATCCCGCTATAAATATTGAAACGTCCGTCGCGCACGAAACCGAGCAGAGTCATTCCGAACCTTTGCGCTGTCTGGACCGCGAGGCTCGACGGCGCGCCCACCGCGGCAAGCACCGGAACCCCGGCCATTACCGCTTTTTGAACCAGCTCAAAGCTGACGCGTCCGCTCAGCAGGAGAACGCGATTTTCAAGCGGCAGGAGCCCTTTGAAAAACGCCGCGCCGATCAGTTTATCCACCGCGTTGTGCCGCCCTACATCCTCGCGCACGATTTCGAGATGGCCGGCCGTGTCGAACAGAGCGGCGCCGTGCATGCCTCCGGTATGTTCGAAGACGGACTGCGCGGCGCGCAATTTTTCGGGAAGACTGTGAATCACGTCCCGGCTGATGGAGGTGTGCCGAAGCATCCCGCAGCCCGCCGCGTAGAGCGAATCGATGGAGGCTTTACCGCACACGCCGCAGCTGGAGGTCATGTAAAAATTTCGAGCCCCGCCCACCTCGGCGTCCTGGGGCAAAGTAAATGCGATGACGTTTTCACCGCTCGAGACCGCCAGAACATCCGCGGGATTCTTCAGAATTCCTTCGGTGAACAGGAATCCGGCGGCGAGTTCGATATCGTGGCCGGGGGTGCGCATGGTAATCGAGAGATCCAGATCGTTGACCCGGATCTGGAGCGGTTCTTCGACGGCCAACAGATCCTGCATGGGCGACATGGAATCGCCGGGCAGGGCTTTGTGAATGGGAACGGTGACGATGTTGCGGCGCACGTCCCTTACAGGGTACTACCGTCCTCTCACTGGCTGATCTGCACTTCTGCGCGAATTTCCTGCCAGTCCGGCAAGGAGACGGCGCGCGTAGAACTGCCGATCGGGCTGGACATTTCCTTCGATTCGAAGGGGCCGAGGGTGGGAACTTTGAAGGAGAACCGGCACACCGGCGCCTGCCCGGGCTTGATGCTGCGCAGGGTGACAAACACGTTGCCGCCGGAGATATCGGCGTCGGAGTGATTCACAATCAGGTACTGGACTTCCGATTTCTTGTCCGCGGCGGTGACGATGCGGAAGCCGGTGACCTCGACGAACTTCGCGAGCGGACTGGATCCGCCGGTGACTGGCGCGTTGGTGGTGGCGGGGACAGCCGGGGTCGGAGCAGGTTTCGTATCGGCCGCGGTATGCGGCAGCAGATAAAATACAATTCCCAAGCCGGCCGCGAGCAGCAGCAGCATCACCAGGACGCTGACCAGCCACCCGGGACCGCCGGCATTTTTTGAAGCCGGAATTGCTTCCTTAGTGCGCTGCGCGGTATCTTCGCCGATCATGCTGACCACGTTCGCGTCCTGCAAGCGGGTAAGCTCCGGAGGCAGTGTGGGACCCGGCAGGGTAATGCGCGGACCGGCGTCCGCCACCAGAATCTGAGGCGGTGGAGGCACCGGCATGATCGACCGTGCCGTGGCGGGCGTGTAATCCTGCATGGGCGCAAACGGCAGCGTGGGGCCCTCGGGCTGGGTTGGAGATTCAGGAGCCAGAGCGGCCGGCTGCACCTGTGGTTCGGCAAGAGCAGCCTGCTCTGGTCCCGCGGTTGCTTGCGGCTCGGGAGGCTGAGCCGCAGGCCGCAGTTCGTGGAACTCCGCCGGCTCCGCTTCGACCAGCAGAGCCACGGCTGTCGCGGCTTCCGCTTGCGAAGTTTCGGAGTGGGGAACCGCTTGGATTCGGGCGGCGGAGGGGGAGACGGGGGGTGCGGAAACCGGCTCCGGGTCCGGAACTCCGACCGCCGCGGCTAATTCAAGAAGTCCGGTGGAAGGCGCGCCCGGCGCCGGAGGTCGTGAGGCCTGTGCGGCGCGGATCTCTTCGGCCAGTGCGAGTAATGGGTCCGGAACCTCGTGCAGGCGGTGCGGAGCTTTTTTAGTCGTCGACGGGCGCGCGGAGGCTTCGACAGGTTCCGCGGCGGCCGGCGTTTCGATCGGCGCGGATCCGACGGGCCCAGAAAGCTCGGCCGCGCCAATCGCCGGTGTTTCTCCGGGCGATTCGGATGCCGCCGCTGCGGGCGTCGTTTCGGCGACGGGAGCGGGTGATGTTAACTCGGTGGCGGCGGCGGAAACAGCCGGGGGTTCTACCGGCAGAGTTTCGATAACTACCTCCGGCAACGTCGAGGCGGGAGCTGCGGCTGGCGGTGTCGTCTCCGCGACTGGTTCAGGCAACGCGGCGGCGGATACAGCCGGGTTTTCTACAGGCTCCGTTTCGACGACTGGCTCGGGCGATGTCGACGCGGGAGCTGCGGTGGCCAGTGTCGTTTCGACGACTGGCTCGGGCAACGCGGCGGCGGAAACAGCCGCGATTCCGACAGGCGGTGCCGGCGCTTCGATGGCAGGCTCGGGTACAGCGGCTACCGGTGTCGTTTCCACGACTGGATCGGGCAACGCGGCTTCGGATACAGCCGGGGTTTCTACAGTCTCCGTTTTGACAACGGCCTCGGCCGATGCCGACGCGGGAGCCGGCGTTTCGATAACAGGCTCGGGTACTGCGGCCATCGGCGCTATCTCCGGCACTGGTTCGGGCAACGCGGCGGCGGAGATTGCCGGGGCTTCCGCAGGCTCCGTTTTGACAACTGCCTCGGCCGAGGTCGACGCGGGAGCCGGCGTTTCAACGACAGGCTCGGATACTGCGGCTTCCGGTGTCGTCTCCGCGACTGGGTCACGTGACGCAGCTGCGGAAATAGCCGGGGTTTCTACAGGCACTTCAACGACAGGCTCGGGTACTGCGGCTGCCGGTGTCGTCTCCGCGATTGGCTCAGGCAGCGCGGCGGCGGAAACAGCCGGGGTTTCTTCAGGCACTTCAACGACAGGCTCGGGTACTGGGGCCGCCGGTGTCATCTCCGCCACTGGCTCAGGCAGCGCGGCGGCGGAAACAGGCGGGGTTTCTTCAGGCACTTCAACGACAGGCTCGGGTACTGGGGCCGCCGGTGTCATCTCCGCCACTGGCTCAGGCAGCGCGACGGCGGAAACAGCCGGGGTTTCTACAGGCAGCGCCGGCGCTTCGACGACAGGCTCGGGTACTGCGGCCGCCGGTGTCATCTCCGCCACGGGCTCAGGCGGCGCGACGGCGGAAACAGCCGGGGTTCCGACAGGCGCCGTTTCAACGGTGGGTTCGAGCGATTCTGCGGCGTCAGGCTCCGACAGCGTCGCCACGGCAACAGCCGGAATTTCCGCGGGCGCCGTTTCGATAACCGGTTCAGACGAGGTCGGCGTGGGGACAATAGCTTCGACGATGGATTCAAGCGGCACGACAGGCGTGGAGCCGGCGACTGGTGCTCTTCCGGATATCCCGTCAACAGCGGCCCCTTCGACGGTTGCTCCTGCGGCCGGCTTAACGATCGCCGCGGTTTCTGTGACCGGTTCCGGGACTGCGGATCCGTTGCTAACCGGCTGTTCCGGCTGAGCGGGAGCGGTATGCAGGGCTGCTTCGGCGACCGCCAGGGTTGTGACGACCAGTTCGGCAGACTTCGGCTCGGCGAGGGTCACAGGCGCCGGCTCAAGGATCTCCGCCGGTCGCGACGACGCAGGTTCCACGGCTACGGCGTTTGGGTCGCAGGCCTGGCATTCCCGCAGCGAGGGAGGAATTTCGCGCCCGCATTCCGGGCAAATCCAGTGGAACATGAATCAAATGTACACGGTAATGCTTTGTAAGCCCTTCAGGGACTTACCCTACAGGACACACCTAGGAACCTTAAGACTGATCGGGATTCGATCTCAGGGGAAATTTAAGGCCAGGGGGGCGCGCGGCCTTACTTCATGTCCTGAAGGATGGCACGGGCGGCGTTGTGGCCGGGTGCGCCCATGACGCCTCCGCCAGGATGGGCTCCCGAACCGCATAAATACAGGTTTTTGATAGGGGTCCGGTACTTCGCCCAGCCGGCGACGGGTCTGAGGACGAACATCTGGTCGAGACTCATTTCACCGTGGAAGATGTTGCCTCCGGTAAGGCCGAAGCGGCGTTCGAGATCGAGCGGCGTAAGGGTCTGGCGCTCGACCACGATGGAGCGGATGTTCGGGCAATAGGCTTCGATCACGTCTAAAATGCGCTCGGCGTAAGGTTCCCGCTGCTGGTCCCAGGTAGTATCGCGTAGAGTATAGGGCGCGTATTGGAGAAAAATTCCCATGATGTGGCGGCCGGGAGGGGCAAGCGAGGGGTCGTACATGGTCGGGATGGTCATCTCGATGAGCGGATTTTGGGACGGTTTGCCATATTTTGCGTCGTCCCAGGCGCGTTCGATGTATTCGACGGAAGGGCAGATATGCATCGTCGCACGATGCTGGGGGCCGGGTGAGCCGGGGTAGGCGGTGAACTCGGGGAGTCCGCTGAGAGCGAGGTTCATTTTTAGAGACGTGCCTTCGGAGCGGAAATTGTGGATGGCTTCAACGAACAGCGGAGGAAGGTCGCAGGCATCGGTCAGTTTCAGAAACGTCCGCCGCGGGTCGAGGTTGCTGGCTACGATTTTGGCTTCGATTTCTTCGCCGGATTCGAGCACGACGCCGCGGGCCTGCTGACTGCGGACCAGGATTTTCGCAACGGGCGCGTTGGTGCGGATTTTCACGCCTTTGGCGCGGGCGGAATCGGCGATGGCGTTCGAAATCGAACCCATGCCTCCGCGAACGAAGCCCCATAACCCGCGATGGCCGTTGACGCCGCCCATGCAGTGGTGGAGCAGAATATAGGCTGTTCCGGGGGATTTCGGGCCTCCGTTGGCTCCGATGACGCCGTCGGTGGCGAGGGTGACTTTCAGTTGTTCGGATTCAAACCACTGGTCCAGAAAATCGGAGGCGCTTTGCGTGAAGATCTTCACCAGGCCGACGATTTCGTTGCGGGAGAGGCCGCGTAGTTTACCTGCGAGCTTCAGATATTCGACGAAGTCTCCGGGTCCGCGCGGAGGGAAATCGGGAGGCGTGGTCAGCAGCAGAGACTCGGCGACGATGGCCAGGCGTTCGAGGTGAGCTTCGTATTTCGGATAAGCGTCGGCGTCATTGGTCGAGAATTTCGCGATTTCGGCCAATGTTTTGGCGCGATCCTGCCACATGAACAGGTGGCGTCCGTCGGGGAAGGGGGAGAAAAACGCGGGGTCTTTAGCGTCGACGCGGTAGCCGAATTTTTCAAGTTCCAGCTCCCAGACGACTTTTTCCTGCATGAGGCTGGATAGATACGATGCGGTGGAAACCTTGTAGCCCGGCCAGATTTCCTCGGTAACTGCGCATCCGCCGACGAGTTCTCGGGATTCGAGAACCAGGACGCGTCGTCCGGCTTTGGCGAGGTAGGCGGCGGTGACGAGGCCGTTGTGGCCTGCGCCGATGATGATGGCGTCGAAAGATTCGGGCACGGTTTTTCATTTTAGCTTGACAAAGACTGGTTTGCAACGCAGACTGGTCTGCATGGAGATCAGGCAGGCTATCGTCAGGCCCACGGTCTACTTGAACGATTCCGGGCTGACGACGCTGGTTCCTGGACTTACGTTCCTGTTTGGGGGTATCTCCCAGTTGATTTGGCCGCTTCTGCACGGACATCAAGACGCTGCTTTGGCGGTGCAGTTTGCGGGCGTCGCCGTTTCAATCTTGATTCTTTTGGCAGGCTGGAAATTAAGGCAGCGGATTGTTTTCCCACGTTCGGGCTATGCCGTCGCACGGCGGCCTCCGTCCCTGCGAATCACACGGTTTCTTGCCTTCGCGGGCGTGTCCCTGGGTTGGATTCTTGCGCGCCGCGGACACGGGCTCAACTTCGCGCATTTCTCTGCGGCGCCGTATTTTGCCTTGCTCGTGGCATTGATCGTGGCGCGGGCGACGTGGACGAAGAAGACTCGCCTGGGATATTGGTTTGCGGGTTATCTCATTTGCCTGGGCGCGGTGCTCTGCTATCTCGAACCAAACCCGTTTGCAGGCATGTCCTGGCTAGAGATCGGCATTGGCGGCCCGATGGCGGTCTATGGGGCGATCCGGATGCGGAGGTTTATGGAAGAAAATCCGGTCGAAGCAGGCGAATGAGCGAGGTCGACCGCATTATTCATGAGCCGGCCCGGCTGCTGATTGTCGCTCTGCTGTCGGGAGCGAAGGAGGCGGATTTTTTGTTTCTGCAGCGCGAGACTAAATTGACCAAGGGCAATCTTTCGAGTCATTTAATCAAGCTCGAAGAGGCTCAATATATTGAAATCGAGAAGACGTTTCGAGGAAAGATTCCGATGACGCTGGTCCGGCTGACCGCGAAGGGTCGGGCGGCGTTTCAGGGGTATCGGAAGACGATGAATGGGCTGCTGCGGTAGAATCGAAGTATGCTGGACAATCAGACAATCGGGCGAAGAACGGCGGAAACAAGCAAGGTTGGAAAGCGTGGCGCGATTGTCGTGCCAGCCCGGCTGCGGCGGAAATTTGGGATTGAAGAGGGCAGCCTGGTAATTGCGGAGGAGAGGGAAGATGGCATCCTGATCCGTCCCGCCATCGCGTATGCGATCGAGATTTATACGCCAGAGCGAAAAGCCGAATTTTTCCTCACGAACGCGATCGACGAAAAGGATTATCAAGAGGCCCGCAAGGCGGTTCGCAAGATGGGGTTGGATCCCGATAAGATCAAGCATTATCGTCCGGGCAAACGTTGACATTATCCAATGGACGTCGTTTTCCTGGACGCGAACGTGCTCTTTTCGGCGGCATACAAGCATGACGCCAATTTTCTTAAGTTCTGGCGGCTGACGGATGTGCGCTTGGTTTCATCCACCTATGCAGTGGGGGAGGCAGAGCGAAACCTGAAGAAGCAGGACCAACGCGATCGGTTGGCGAGACTCCTACAGTCCGTCGAATTCGTCTCGGTGCGGGAGACTCAGAATTTACCTAAAGGAGTTCATCTCCCGGAAAAAGATGCTCCGATTTTACAAGGCGCGATCGCCGCTCGCGCCACTCACCTCCTCACCGGAGATGCGGCGCATTTTGGCAAGTACTATCGAGACGTGATCAGCGGCGTGCAGATTCTTTCGCCCGCGGACTATTTCTATATGCGGTCGCTATAATTGTTACGAATGGACGTTTACGACGAGATCGTGCGACTCCGCAAGCTGGGGCAGAAGTGCGCGGTCGCTACGATCGTGCAGGTTAACGGGTCTATTCCGAGTTTTGAGAGCGCGAAGATGCTGGTGCGCGAGGATGGGTCCATGCTCGGAACCATCGGCGGGGGGTGCGTCGAGGCTGAGGTTTGGAATGCGGCGCGCGAGGTGATTGAGACGGAGAAGCCTCGGCACCTGACGTTCAGCCTGGGGCAGGACGCCGCGTACGACAACGGATTGATCTGCGGAGGGCAATTGAATATTTTCGTCGAGCCCGTCACGCCGCAGCCGCGGGCGTATATTTTCGGCGGCGGCCATGTGTCGAAGAGCATTTCTAAAATCGCCAATATGGCAGGATTTGCTACTGTCGTGGTCGACGATCGCGAGGCTTTTGCCAACGCCGAGCGATTTCCGGAGGCCGACGCCACTTACGCGGAGCCTTACGAAGACGTGTTTCCCAAGCTGCCAGTGACTTCGTCAAGCTACCTGGTTATCGTCACGCGCGGGCATCGCGACGATATGCGGGTGCTGCGCTGGGCGGTGACGACCGAGGCGCGGTACATCGCCATGATCGGGAGCAAGCGGAAAACCATTTCGGTGGTGCATGAGCTCGAAAAAGAGGGCTTTTCACGGGACATGTTCGGCAAGGTTTTTGCGCCGATGGGTCTGGAGATCGGCGCGGAGACTCCGGAGGAGATCGCGATTTCGGTGGTCGCGGAAATGATCGCGCTAAGGCGCGCGCCGGATGCGGATTGGCGGGCGCTTTCGAAATCCATTTTCGCCAGTGACAAGTTGCAGGCGCTGTTGAAGTGATTGCAGGAATTATTCTCGCCGCGGGTGCCTCCAGTCGCATGGGAACGCCGAAGGCTCTGTTGGATTATCGCGGGGAAAAATTTCTTGACCGTCTGATTCGGGTGCTGGGAACGGGGTGCGATCCGGTGATCGTGGCGCTGGGTTATCATGCGAATGAGATTCGCGCCGAAGCATGCGGGCGGGCTCGTTTCGTAGTGAATCCGGATCCGTCGCGGGGACAGCTTAGCTCCTTGCAAACCGCGCTTGCCGAGGTTCCGGAAAATGCGGAGGGTTTTTTGTTTCTCCCGGTGGATTGTCCGTCGGTGGAGCTTTCGACCATTGAGCGGATCGTGGATGCGTTTCACGATCCCGGGCAGCCCCTGCTGGTGATTCCCCGGTTTGAAGGGCGGCGCGGGCATCCGGTGTGCGCGCGGCATGAGCTGATTGCGGAATTTCTCGCGCTGCCGGCGGAGGCCCGGGCGAAAGAGGTGGTGCGCAGGCACGCCGATCGCACCTTTTATCTCGACACCGAGGACGCGGGGGTGCTGAGCGATATCGACGATCCGGAAGCGTACCGGATTTTGCAGGAGAGCGTCCGGTGAAGGAGTCTTTGGCAGGGGCGAAACGTGGGGACAGCCCGCTCTGTCCACTGCGGCGCAGCAGTCATATGCTAACCCGCCGCATCGCTGGCGCCTTGGGACAGAGTAGGCAGTCCCCACTTTTCGCAATTTTCTTCGTTATGCGCACTACAAGATGAAGAGGACGATCATCATCGCGCTGCTGCTGGTGTTGGCCATCGGATTCGCCGCACCGCATTTTGAGATTGACTTTGTGCGTCCCAAAATCGCCAGGGCGCTGGAGCGCGGGTTGGGCCGGAAAGTCGACGTCGGGCCGGTGCATTTTAATTTATTTACCGGACCCGGATTCACGGTCGACGCGGTTACGATTCATGAAGACGAACGCGCCGGGATTGAGCCGTTCGCCTACGTAGGCACCTTGGACGCGCGAGTTCAGCTGCTGAGCCTGCTGCGGCACAAGCTTGAATTTTCGAGCCTGCGGCTGGATGAGGCGAGCATCAACCTGGTTAAAACGGATGCGGGTCCTTGGAATTTTCAATTTCTGCTAAACGGCGCGCAGGCGAGCACGGGAGCCATGCCGGCGATCAGCATGCGGGGAGGCCGCGTCAACTTCAAATTCGGTGACACCAAGTCGGTGACCTATTTCAGCAACGCGGATCTGGATGTTTCGCCATCGATGGACGGCTCCGTCGAACTGCGCTTCGCGGGAGCGCCTTCGCGGTCGGACCGGCCCGCGCAGGATTTCGGGAATTTCTTCGTGCGCGGGACCTGGAGCGCGCAGCACGTGGACATGCGGGTCGAGCTCGAAAAGAGCGCACTCGAAGAAGTCGCCAGGCTGATCGACCCCAGGGGTTTTGGCTTGCACGGCGTGATCGCTCTGGACGCGCGCCTGTCCGGGATTCCCTCGCATCTGGACGTCACCGGAAATATTCAGGTCAACGATGTGCATCGCTGGGATCTGCTGCCGCAGAGCGGGGCGGGATTGCGCGTGGCTTATAAGGGCACGCTCGATCTGCGCGGCGACCGGCTCGATCTCGAGAGCGTATCGGATGTGCCGAATCCACAGGTGGCGGCTTCGTTTCGAGTCTGGGATTTTCTAAGCTCTCCGCACTGGGATGCGAGCGCGGAGTTGAAACAAGTGCCTGCGGCGACCGTGCTTGAGATCGCCCGGCACATGGGCGCGCAGTTTTCGGACAAACTGGCGGCGGAAGGATCGCTCTCGGGTATGGTGCGATACTCGGAGCCCGATGGGTTCACGGGGAAAATCGCATTGCAGAATGCATCGCTCACGCTGCCGGACGGGCGTCCTCTGCGCGCGGAGTCGTCGGAAGTGCTGATCGATCACCAGGTGATGACAATGGAGCCCGCGACTGTGAATGTAGGCGAGAATCAGAGCGCGGACGTCGAAGGAAGTTTTTCGCTCGAAGGCGCGTCCCGGCTGGATTTGAAAATTACCACGCGTGCGTTGAGCGTTTCGGACATGCGCTCCTTCGGCGTGGCGTCAATTCCGCTGCTCGATCAGACGCCGCAGGGCACCTGGCGCGGATGGGCTCGCTATGAATGGGCGCGGGAGGAGCCGGGGCAATGGTCCGGCGAATATGAACTGCTGAACGCGCGCATTCCGGTGGAAGGATTGGCGGAGCCGGTGAAGGTGCAATCTGCCGCGGTGAGCTTAAGCGGTAAGCGCCTCACGGTTACACGATTGCGGGCCAAGGTGGGCGAAATCGCGTTCACGGGAGATTATCGATGGGAGCCCGCGGCGGTGCGTCCGCACAAATTTCATCTCACGATTCCGGAGGCGGATGCGGCGGAGCTGAAACGGGTGCTGCTGCCGGCGATGGTGCGCGACCGCGGATTTTTCGCGCGCACGCTCAGATTGGGAGATGCGCCGGCGCCCGAATGGCTGAAGGCGCGGCGAGCCGACGGCACCATCGCGATCGGCACGCTGGCGTTCGGCGATACGGCAGTGCAGGTGGAGCAGGCCCGGCTGCTGTGGGATGGCACCCAGGTGCGCCTCGCCGGGATCGGCGCGCATGTGGAACAGGCATCTTTGACCGGCGACCTCACCGTCGATTTAAGCAGCCGCCTGCCCCATTACCGCTTCGCGGGCAAACTGGGCGAAGTGGCGTACAAGGAGGGCCGCTTGAATTTCGAAGGCAGCGTGGATGCGGATGGCGCGGGCGCGGATATTCTGGCCAGCGCGCATGCCGAGGGCAGAATGCATGGACGTTCGATCGTGTTTTCGCCGGAGGCTGAATTCCGCACCGCGGCGGCATGTTTCGAGGTCAGCGAACAGACTGGAGGCGAGCGCTGGAAACTCTCCTCAGTCGAGGTCACCCAGGGCGCGGATACGTACACTGGGTCCGGCGCGACCCAAAGCGACGGGCGGCTGGTGCTCGATTTATTGAGCCGCGGGCGGCAAGTGCGATACTCGACGCTGTTAGCCGCGGCTGGAACACCGTAGAATACAGATAGTCATGACTCTCGATGAGCGATTCGCCGAATTTCACGCCACGATCGACGCGGAGATCGCGCGCGCGCGGCGCCAGGGGATCGCGGACGTGATGCGCGTGGCGGCCAGGATCCGCCGGGCGTCAAGTGAAGCGGAGAGGCAGGTGGCGTTCGACGATGCTCGCCAGACGTTCGACGGCAACCCGAACGTGCTGGAGTTTTTGAAGACGCTATCCGCTCCGGCGCCGGTTTCACATGAGGAGAACACGTTGCGGGCGCAGAGATTCGCGCGCGTGCGAGTGGCGGAAATCCAGCTCTATCACGCGGCAGCCATGAAGAACGGTCGGATAGCTCGCGATGTATACTCGGCGTTGAAAGCGCAGATGGATATGGCGCGGGACGCGTATCGCGAAAACTTCTTAACGCCGGCGAATGGAACCGCCGATTACCTTCATGCGGAATTCATTCGAACGTTGGCTAACGATGATGCGGCATTGCTGGGACCCAACTATCCGGGTCCGCTGGTATAACTCGGGGGAACGCAGGCGGTACGGCCTGCGCCACATAGTGAACTCACTTGTGCGATCCAAGCGAAAGCAATATTGGCCGCCGATGAACGTGGATGAACGCAGATTAAGACACTCCAGTTGGCCGCTGCTGATTTTTATTGGATGGATGTTGACTTGCACCGCGGCCACCGATCCTCTGGCGGATCTGAAGGCCGGGGCGGCAGCACTCGACGCGAAGAAATACGCGTCGGCCGTCGCGCTGCTGGAACCCATAGTCAAGAAGCTGCCGAAAATTGCCGACTATACGGCATTTTTTCTGGCGTCGGCGAAGGTTGAATCCGGAGACTACGCGGCGGTCCCGAAAACGTTGGAGCCGGTTTTCAAGATGACCCCGGTTTCCCCGCTCGCGCCGCGGGCGGTTCTGCTGCTGGCCCGGTCATTCAGCTTGGCAGGCGATACCAAAGGCGCTCTCGATACTCTGCGCAAGAATTATTCGACGCTGCCGCAGCCGGCGGGCGATCTGGCCATGGCTTTGGCATTTACAGCAGCGGGCGATTCGACCGGCGCGGTGATTTATCATCAGCGGGTTTACTACGGATTCCCGATGTCGGCGGAGGCCGCGCAATCCGAGGCGGCGCTGGCAAAGCTGCGCGGCGAATTGGGAGACCAGTATCCTCCGGCGATGCCCAATGCCATGCTGGGCCGCGCAGTGAAGTTGATGGAGGGCAAGCAGTACGCCAAGGCGCGCGCAGAACTCGAAACGCTCGAGCCTCAGCTGGGTGGAGCGGAAAAAGATTTCGCGCGCGTGCGCATCGGGGTTGCCGATTACAACCTGAAGGAGACTCCGCGAGCGCACAGCGCGCTGGCTTCGATGGAAGTCGCGACGCCCGAAGCGGATGCGGAGCGGCTGCACTACCTGCTGCTGTGCGCGCAGCGTTTGAAGAATCAGGACGAGGTGAACGGGGTTCTCGAAAAACTGGGCCGCCTTTATCCCAATTCGAAGTCGCGGTTGGAGTCCTTGATCGCGGCTGGAAATCATTCGCTGGTGGAAAATCAGATGCAGGCTTACGAGCCGATTTACCGGGCCTGTTACGAATCGTTTCCAAAGGAGCCGCAGGCGGCGGGGTGCCACTGGAAGGTCGCCTGGGGCCACTACATGCGGCGGCAGGCCGATGCGGCGGAGATGCTGCGTGCGCATTTGCGAATGTTCCCGGGCTCGGAGTACGCGCCGGGTGCGCTTTATTTCTTAGGGCGCCTGGCGGAGGGCGCGAAGGATCAGCCGGCGGCGAGAACGTTCTATGACGAGATCGTCCGCGAATATCCGAATTATTACTACACGGTGGTGGCGCGGGAGCGGTTGAAAGAAATCGGCAACATCGGGCAGTCGGCGAAGGTAACCGAATTTCTGCGCGGCATCGACTTTCCGCAGCGGTCTCGAACTCTCAATTTCGAGCCCAACGCGACGTCCCGTGCGCGGATCGAAAGGGCGCGGCTGCTGGCTTCCGCGGGGCTCGACGATTGGGCCGTGAATGAGCTGCGCTACGGCGCCCAGAATGAGGACCAGCCGCAGGTGCTGGCCATCGAACTGGCCTCGATGACCGCGAAAACAGCGGGTCCGAATCAGGCCATCAGCTATATCAAGCGCTACGCCAGCTCCTATTTGTTCCTGCCGCTCGAATCGGCGCCGGTTCAGTTCTGGAAGCTCGCGTTTCCGCTGCCGTATCGGGCGGAGTTGGAGCGGTTCGCCAAGCTGAACGGGCTCGATCCATTTCTGGTGGCGGCGCTAATCCGGCAGGAGTCCTTGTTCGATGCGAAAGCGGTGTCCCCGGCGAATGCCCGTGGATTGACGCAGATTCTTCCCGGCACGGGCCGGGAATTGAGCCGCAAATTAAAGGTGAAAGCGTACGGGACGCCGAGCCTGTTTTTGCCGGTGGTGAACCTCCAACTGGGGACATTTTATTTGAAGAGCATTGTCGACAGTCTGGGCGGCCGCTGGGAAGCCGCGCTCGCGGCGTATAACGCGGGCCCTTCGCGGGCGAAGGCGTGGTCGAGCTGGGGAGATTTTCGCGAGCCGGCGGAGTTTATCGA
The DNA here is from genome assembly GCA_963698105.1 of Bryobacterales bacterium. GTDB lineage: Bacteria > Acidobacteriota > Terriglobia > Bryobacterales > Bryobacteraceae > Palsa-187. The sequence goes on along the minus strand of CAVOPN010000005.1, from coordinate 26,361 downwards.
AACGGTTCCATTCTCCGAGACCCGAAATTACATCCAGACGGTTCTGCGGAACGCCGATACGTATCGCCGAATTTATGCAGGCGAGATTCGCGCGGGCTTAGGGAAGTGATGCGTGCCCCACTCACAGGCTAAAGCCTGTGCTACCATCCATCCTCATTTGGATGGGTAGTACAGGCTTTAGCCTGTGGGTGCGAAGAGCACATTTCAACAAGTAAGATATTTAGATGGCCACCACCATTGAAGCTTTGTCCCGCGCTCGATTTCGCAGCGACCGCATCCAGCGCGTGAATGAGAGCGTGATCCGCGAGATGACTCGCTTGGCGATGGAGCATAAAGCCGTCAATCTGGCGCAGGGGTTTCCCGATTTCCCCGCCCCTGAAATTTTGAAGAACGCCGCGCGCGAGGCGATTACCGCGGATATCAATCAATACGCGATCACCTGGGGGGCCAAGCCGTTTCGCGACGCGATCAGCGCGAAGTACCGGCGCGCTTACGGCCTCGACCTGGATCCGGAGCGCGAGATCACGGTGTGCTGCGGGTCGACCGAAGGCATGATGGCGTCGCTGCTCGCGGTAACCAACCCCGGCGACGAGCTGGTGATCTTCGAGCCGTATTACGAAAATTACGGACCCGATTCGCTGCTCTGCGGCGCCACCCGTAAATTCGTGCAGCTGCACGCGCCTGATTGGACCTTCGATCCGGACGAACTGCGCCGCGCGTTTTCACCTCGCACCAAGGCGATCATTATTAATACGCCGAATAATCCCACCGGCTGCGTCTTCAACCGCAAGAGCCTGGAATTGATCGCGGAGCTCTGCCAGGAGTTCGACGCACTCGCGATCACAGACGAGATTTACGAGCATATCCTTTATGACGGCGCCGAGCACGTGCCGATGATGCAGATTCCGGGCATGCGCGACCGGACCATCACCATCAACAGCATGAGCAAGACCTATGCGGTCACTGGATGGCGCGTGGGCTGGGTGCTGGCGAGTCCGGACCTTTCGCACTCCATCCGCAAGGTGCACGATTTTCTCACCGTCGGCGCAGCCGCCCCTTTGCAGGCCGCGGGGACCATCGCGCTGGAACTGCCGGAGGAGTACTATACGTCCATCGCGAACGACTACGCAGGGCGCAGGGATACCATGCTGGAGGTACTGGAGGGCGCGGGATTCCGCTGCTTCCGCCCGCGAGGTGCTTACTACATCATGACCGACATAGGGCAATTCGGGTACCCTGACGACACACAATTCGTCCATCATCTTATAAAGAACGTAGGTGTCGCGGCGGTGCCTGGATCAAGCTTCTTTGAGAATCCAAGGAACGGGCATAAAATGGTCCGCTTCTGTTTCTGCAAGAAATATGAGACGCTCAAAGAGGCGCAGATAAGACTGCGGAAGATCTAGGCGACCCCGTAAAGCCGCCGGGTTCTGGAGGTACCATGCCAGAGTTATTCGTCCCGGAAATCGTCGCTCGCGAAGACGGCGCGAGCGATGAAATAGCCTTGGGGAAAACCAGCGGAAAACCGCTTCTGCTCACCCTCGGCATCACTCGGATCCTGCAACAGGAAAGCCTCGATATCTCCATCTGGGGATCGGCGGATAAAGAGCATTGGCGCCAAATCGCCGCCTATCCTCAGAAATTTTACTGTGGAACCTATTTACTGCTGGTGGATTTAGCGCGCGCGCCGCTGATCCAATACCTGCGTGTGCAGTGGCGCATGGGGCGGTGGGGTGAAACGGAACCCAATCCCGTCGCAGGTTTTTACGTCGCGGCGGAGGAGTTGAAATATCAGGTAGCAGGCGCGGCCTAGCTAACAGGCTCAGCCCCGTATGGTGGCACAGGCTTTAGCCTGTGATTAAGGCGCGATGCTGACCGTTGCCGAGTTGCTGACCTGTCCGCCCACTGTCACCACCATTGGATAGCTTCCCGCCGCGAGACCAGAGGGGACGGCTATATTCAACTGGAACAGCGAGACGAAGCCGGGGGCGAGCGCAGCTCCGATCACGGTCGCGGGCACGCCGCCTATCGTCACGCTAATAGGTGTTGTAGTAGGCTGCACTAATCCTGTGCTGGGGGTAGCAGCGCCATCCGCAAGCGACGGACTCACCGGTCCCGAACCAGTGAGATACGCAATCAAATAGCTGCCTGCGTGCGCGGGGTTCGCCGAGGTATTCAGCGAATAGTCATGATTCTGAGCGATCGCCGTACCGGACGCGTTAAAGAAAATTCCGGGCGCAGCGGCGGTTACGGGCACCGTCACAGAGCTGCTGGTAGTGCCATCAACCGTGACCGTGACGGTCGCATTTCCTGGCGTCGTCTCCCAGGGCACCTGGAAATTAATCTGCGAAGGCGAAGCATAAAGGATCGGCGCGGCTTTGCCATTGACGGTGACGGTGGTTTCGGCAAAAGTCGTCAGCAACGGAAGAGTCCCGTCCGTCCCAGTAGAGGTAGCCAGGTTGGACCCCGCGATCGTCGCCAGCGAGCCCGGAGAAATCTTGGGTTGAAAACTCGCCGAGCTGACCACGCCGTTGGTCACAATCGAGGGGCCGGGGATCGTCAGCTTTCGAATCACGTTGTTTTGCGTGTCGGCGATATAAATGTTGCCCAGGCCGTCCGGTAACACCGCGTGCGGGAAGTTGAGCAGCGCGTTGAGCGCGGGCCCTCCATCGCCGGCATATCCGGACTGCGTGCCGCCCGCGATCGTCGAAATAATTCCGTTCGGCGTCACCACGCGAATTCGGAACTCATTGGCATCGGCGATATATACGTTACCGGCGGCGTCGAGAGCCAGTCCAATGGGATTGTTCAGCACCGCTTTGGTGGCCGGACCGTTGTCGCCGATGTTCGGTCCGCCGCCGATGTTGCCGGTGCCGGCGAAAACGGTGAGCGCTCCATTCGAGAACTTCAAGACCCGGTGGCTGGTATCGGAAACATAAATATTGAACGACGAGTCGACAGCCAGGCCGTTGGGATGATTCAAGGAGCCGCCGGTCGATCCTATGCCGATCGCCGTGCTGAGGTAGTTGCCGCAAACCGGGGTGCCCGTCGTAGGCGCGGTGCATTGCTGCACTGCGTTGATTTTCCGCACCAGGTTATTGGTCGAATCCGTCACATAAATATTCCCCGCGGCATCCGATGCAATCGCGGTGGGCGCGGCCAGAACGCCGTTGGTTGCCGGACCTCCATCGCCGGTGCTGGTTCCCGTCGAATGATTCCCGGCGAAGGTGCTGATGATGCCTTTCGGCACCACGATGCGAACCACGTTATTGGAAGTATCGGCGATCAACACATCCCCGTTGGGATCCACCGCAACTCCCGTCGGATTATCCAAATTCGCAAGCGTGGCCGCGCCGCCGTCCCCCGCGTATCCAGGCGTCCCGCAAACGCCCGCGAACGTGGTGATCACTCCACCCGAAACCATGCGGACGCAGTGATTGGTTTGATCGGCGATGTACAGCTTACCACCCGCGTAGGCGATGCCGGTGGGGAAATAAAGCTGCGCGCTGGTGGGCGCGCCGTTGTCGCCGGAATAGCCGGGCGAGACAGGAGGTCCTTGGCCCGCGAAGGTCGAAATTACGTACTGGCCCCACGCGCCTGCCGACACCCCTAACAGTCCGCACACTATTCCGCTAAAGCGAGAAAACATATTCTTCTAGTTTAGACGCGACCGGAGGCCGATGTGGTTTCGCTAAAGCCCCCACCCCGCCACGTCAGTGCGGGGATTTCAGAGCCGGTTCATGAGGCTGGCGGCGTATCCCGCTCCAAAACCGTTGTCGATATTCACAACTGTGACGTTACTGGCACAGCTGTTCAGCATCCCCAGCAGAGCCGCCAGTCCGTGAAAACTCGCTCCATAGCCGACGCTCGTGGGCACGGCGATGACCGGCCCGGAAACCAGTCCGCCGACCACGCTCGGAAGAGCGCCTTCCATGCCCGCGCAGACGATCACCACGCGCGCCTCCGTCAGACGCTCGCGATTCTGCATCAGGCGATGAATCCCGGCGACGCCGACATCGTGAATCGCGTCCACCTCATTGCCCATCACTTCCGCGGTGATCTGCGCCTCCTCCGCCACCGGCAGATCGCTGGTTCCGGCGCAGACCACGGCGATTTTTCCTTTACCGTGTGGAACCCGGTCCCTCCAGAATCGGACCGCGCCGGAGGCGGGAAAGTACTCGATATTCTCCTGATGTTCGCTCAACAAGCGTGCGGCAGCCTGTTCATCCGCGCGCGTGACCAGAACATTCTGGCAGGTGGCGAGTAGCGTGCCCACAATGGCAGAAATCTGTTCCGGCGTCTTCCCCTTGCCGAACACCACTTCCGGCATGCCGTGGCGTAAAGCCCGATGGTGATCGACTTTGGCGAATCCTAAATCCTGATAAGGCAGATGGCGCAACCGCTCCAAAGCTCCGTCGATGTCCACCGCGCCCGCGCGCACCTGTTCTAATAGAATGCGCAGATGTTCCTGATCCATAAACTTCTAGTGTAATGGGTCCGCGAAACCGCAGGCTGCGTTTCGCTCAACGCGCGAAGGCTATTTTGGCGTGGTGGCCAGCAGACGATTGGGACTGCTGAGGAACTCCAGGAATTTCTTCTGCTCCTTCACGACAGGTTTCTTCTCAATCAGGCTCTTCGCGAATTCCGCGAACAGGCCGCCCATTTCCGTTTCGGGCTCCATCCATGTACCCGCGGTCATCGCCTTATTGACGCCCACGTAGTCGTTGGGAAGGGATACCACCACCGGCAGGCCCAATAGCTCCTCCACCTGCGCTTTGGTGAACAAGGGCTTCTTGTGGCACCGGTTCAACACTACCGAAACGCGGCTTTCCAGATCGAATCCGCGCAGAAAATGCAGCTTCTCGCGAGCCAGGTGCAGCGAAGGAATTTCCGGCGTAACCACCAGCATGATGCGCTTCGACTCCTGCATCAGCTCCATGGAATACTTTTCGAGATTGCCCGATAGATCGAAACACAGCGCATCATAGTTGCGCCGCATGAACTCCACCAGGTTGCGGATTTGCGTGCCTTCTATACGCAGGTTGGGATTCACGCGGCCCGCGTGCAATACGTCCAGCTGGTCCATCGTAGTGACCAGTTGCGGCCACAGATTTTCATCGATTTCGAGCGAATGCTCCACCGCGTCGACCACCGAATATTCATTGCGCAGGTTCAGCAGGAAGCGAACCATTCCGCTGTTGAGATCGAAATCGGTAAGCAGCACGCGTGTATCCGGACGGCGCGCCAGGGCTGCGCTGACGTTCAACGCCAGCGTGGAGGTACCCACGCCCGCTTTCGAAGGCAAAAAGGAAAATACCTGGGTGGTCGCTCCATGTGTCGGCGGCTTGCGCTGTAGCAGCACTTTCACATGTTCGATGGAATCGAGCAACAGGCTCCGCTCAAACGGGTCCGCAAGAAACTCGCGTACGCCCAGGCGCATGGTCTCGCGAAGCATTTTCGCGTCGCAGGTATGATGGATGGCGATGATTTGCAGACCTTCCGCCTGTTTCTCGATGAACCCGACCGTTTCCTGCGCTTTCTCCAGTGACGCGAAACTCAGGAACACAATGTCGGGCGCGTGAGCACGAATCGTACGCACCAAATCAATGGCCGACGGATACGAATCCAATACCCGGTTGACTGCGATTTCCCCTGTAAGCGTGGCAGCTGTTTCTAGGCGGAGGGCCAGATCGGCGTCTGGGCTGATGATAATGCTGCGAAGCAAATTCGGTCTCCTTTACAGCCTAAATAGAATATCGGATAGGGTCAAGGCTTCACGACCTGATATTTGTCTAAGGCTTACACTTACACCAAGTTTGTTCCTGCTTAAGTCTCACTCGGGCAAACACCTTAGTGGTCTCGTCAAAGGGGCCGCGGTTTCTGTATTCTTTGAAGAATGCTTCGTTTCCTTACGCGTGTTCTGTGGGCTGTGATTGCGGTTGCCGCTGCGTTCGCGATGGCTGCCATCGCCCAATCCCGCGGAGAACCGGTGAACAGCCTGTGGCTGGTGGTCGCAGCCGTCTGCACGTATCTTATCGGATACCGCTTCTACGCCGGATTCCTCGCGGCGCGCGTGATGATGCTCGACGACCGCCGCGCGACTCCCTCGGAGCGTTTGCGCGACGGCCACGATTATGAGCCCACCAATAAATGGATCGTCTTCGGCCACCACTTCGCCGCCATCGCCGGACCCGGCCCATTAGTCGGACCCACTCTCGCCGCTCAGTTCGGCTATCTGCCGGGCGCCTTGTGGATCATCGTCGGAGCCGTGTTCGCCGGCGCCGTGCAGGATTTCGTGGTCCTGTTCTGTTCCCTACGCCGCGACGGAAAATCACTGGGGCAAATGGCCCGTGAAGAGATTGGAAAAACCGGAGGCTTCGCCGCGCTGATCACGGTACTCCTGATCATGGTGATCCTGCTTGCGGTAGTCGCGCTGGTCATCGTCAACGCGCTGAAGAGCAGCCCCTGGGGCGCATTCACCATCGCCGCGACCATACCGATCGCCTTCTTCATGGGCCTCTACTTGCGATATTGGCGGCCGGGCAAAGTGCTGGAATGCTCCGCCGTCGGATTCGTACTGATCCTGGCGAGCATCTTCGGCGGACAAGCGGTTTCAGAGTCCGCGAGCTGGTCTCCGTGGTTCACCTTTTCAGGAATGACGATTGCGACGGCGTTGATCATCTACGGATTCATGGCCAGCGCTCTACCGGTATGGCTGCTGCTCGCGCCGCGCGATTACCTGAGCACGTTCGTGAAATTGGGCGTCGTGCTGCTGCTCGCGTTAGGGGTGGTATTGGTACATCCCACCCTGCAATTGCCGCCGCTGACGCGCTTCGTCGACGGGACCGGCCCCATATTCGCGGGGAAAATTTTCCCGTTCTGCTTCATCACCATCGCCTGCGGAGCCATCTCCGGCTTTCATGCGCTCATATCCTCGGGCACCACTCCGAAGCTGCTCGCGAAGGAAACCAACGCGCGCGCCGTGGGCTACGGATCCATGCTGCTGGAGAGTTTCGTCGCATTGATGGCCCTGATCGCGGCGGCTTCCTTGCAGCCCGGAATTTTCTTCGCTGTGAACTCTCCGGCGGGCGTCGTCGGAACCACGCCCGCAGCCGCCTCGGCAATGATCACCAGCTGGGGATTCCCGGTCACTCCCGCCGACATGCAGCAGCTGGCCTCCGAAGTAGGAGAAAAGACCCTCTTCTATCGCACCGGAGGCGCGCCCTCGCTCGCCTTGGGTATGGCGCACATTTTTACCTTCGTAGGAGGCAGCCGCCGCTTGCTGGCATTCTGGTATCACTTTGCGATCATGTTCGAAGCGCTGTTCATCCTGACCGTGCTTGACGCCGGCACCCGCGTAGGACGATTTATGCTTCAGGATCTCCTCGCCATGAAAAAGACCAGCTCCACTCCCGGTATGCTGGCCACCAGCGCCCTGGTGGTCCTTTCATGGGGATATTTTCTATTCCAGGGCGTGCGCGATCCCCTGGGAGGCATCAATTCGCTGTGGCCTCTATTCGGCATCGCGAATCAGCTGCTCGCGACCATCGCGTTATGTGTCGCCACCACCATCCTGATCAAAATGCACGGCGCGAAATATATCTGGGTAACGCTGTTGCCACTATCGTGGCTGGTCGTGGTCACCTTCACAGCAGGATGGCAAAAGATTTTCTCTCCACTCCCAGACTTAGGATTTTTGGCGCAAGCCGATAGGCTGGCCGCGGGCGCGCATACCGTAGCCACCGCAACGCTGATCTTCAACGCCCGCCTCGACGCCGCCGTCTGCGGAGTGTTCCTGATACTAGTCACCGTAATTTTGATCGATTCCATTCGCGTATGGACAGGTATCCTCAGCGGCACCAAAGATGCGCGATTGACCGAGACGCCGTTCATCCGATCGGAGCTGGCATGAGACGCTTCCTGGAAATCCTGCGCGGCATCCTGGACGAGCTATCGGATCAAAACGCGTATCGCCGCCACTTGCTCGCCCACCGTACAACGCATTCTGCCGAAGAGTGGCGCAAATTTTCCGACGAGCGTTGGAAAGCAAAATCCACCCGCGCCCGCTGCTGTTGATCATCTGCAAGTCGATAAAAACTGCGAAAAGTGGGGACTGCCAACTCTGTCCCAAGGCGTCCGCGATGCACAAAGAGAGCCCATACCTGCTACGCCGCCGTGGACAGAGCGGGCTGTTCCCACTTTTCGCCTCGTCCACTCAGCCTCATGTTGCCGAGGGTTGTGGCGCAAGCTTCAAGCTTGCAGCGACGGCTTCAGCCGTCGTCCTAAAGAGCCGCGACCACCGGGAGCGGTCAGTGTCGATGCCTGGTGACGCTAACTAACCCCGCGCCTCTTCCGCACCTCGTCCAACCACACCGCAAGAATAATCACCGAGCCGATAATAACCTGCTGCCAATAAGGATTGATCCCCAGCAAATCGCTCCCATCCGACAGCAGCCCCATAATGAACGCCCCAACGAGCGTACCCAGCACTGTACCCTCGCCGCCGCGCAGGCTGCCTCCGCCGATCACCACCGCCGCGATGGCTTGCAGCTCATAACCATTTCCCGCGGTGGGCTGTCCGCTCATCAGGCGCGAGGCTTCGATCATCCCCGAAAGTCCCGTGAGCCCGCCGGCGATCGCGTAAACACATGTGATATTGAACGCCACCGGAATGCCCGCATAGAACGCCGCCTCCGGGTTACTGCCGATCGAAAACGCGTAGCGGCCCAGCCGCGTATGTTCCAACACAATGTGCATGGCCGCCGCGCATACCAGCAGAATCCACAACACGATAGGTATCCCGAACATGTCCGTCCCCGATCCGAGGAACGCGAACTTGAGAGGAATTTCGTGCACCGGCAGCCCGTTTGAGATCAGCAGCGTGACGCCGCGATAGATCCCCATCGTTCCCAGCGTGACGATAAATGGATTCACCTTCAGGCGCGTGATCAGCACGCCGTTCACCAGGCCGCACAAAGTTCCCGCCGCGATCCCGATCGCGATCGCCACCGGAATCGAGTAGCCCTTCTCCATGGACAGCGTCCCCATGAACCCGCCGAACGCGAGAATCGACCCCACCGAAAGATCGATCCCTCCGGAGATAATGATCAGCGTCATCCCCAGCGCCATGATGTTAATGACGGTGGTCTGCCGAATCACAGTCGTAAGATTCGGCCCCGTCAAGAAATGCGGCGAGGCGATTGCCAGCCCGACAAACAGCGCCACCAGCGTTCCGAACGGCAGCAGTCGCTGAATCACTGCGGGACCTTTTCTTCAAATGCGGCCAGCCGCAAAATATCTTCCTGCGATGCGCCTCGTGGCAGCTCACCTCGAATCCGGCCCTGCCGCATCACTAAAATCCTGTCCGCGACGGACTGGATTTCGGTCATTTCCGAGCTCATCATCAGAATCGCCGCGCCCCCTCGCGCCAGCTGGTCCATCGTCTCGAAAACTTCCATTTTCGCGCCCACGTCGATCCCCCGCGTCGGCTCATCGAACAAAATAACCCGCGCCTTCGTCGCCAGCCATTTCCCGATGACCACCTTCTGCTGATTGCCTCCGCTCAACCGCCGCGCGAGCTGCGCAGGCGAATCGTACTTTAAGCGGAGACGCTTCCCCTGCTCCATTGTAAGCAGCCGCTCGCTTCGCAAATTGAGAAACCCAAGGTTGCTCACCGACCGCAGACTCGCCATGGTCATGTTCTGAGCGATACCCAGGTCGATCGCCAGTCCGGTTCTCTGTCGATCCTCTGGAATCAGGGCAATCCCAGCGCGAACAGCGTCGCGCGGACTTCGGATGCGCACCGGCTTCCCACCCACGCGCACCACGCCCGAATCGATCGGATCGATGCCGAACAACGCCCGGCACAGCTCCGTGCGCCCCGCGCCGATCAGTCCCCCCATGCCGACAATCTCACCCGCGCGCACACTGAAGCTTATGTCGTTGAGTAAAGGCTTGCTGGTCAATCCCTGCACACTCAGCACTTCATCGCCCGGTGGAACCGGCTCGCGGACATAAAGCGAGTTCACCGGACGACCCACCATATACTGGATCAGTTGCTCCGTCGACAGTTCCTTCAGCATGCACGAATGCACGGTTTCCCCGTCGCGAAGCACAGTGACCCGATCGCCGATCGTGCGCAGCTCCTCTAAACGATGCGTAATATAAATCACGCCCACTTCGCGCAGCCGCAACTCCTGGACGATACGAAACACCTCCCGCGTCTCCGTTTCGGTGAGCGAGGAAGTCGGCTCGTCGAAAATCAGCAGGCTCGATCCCTGTTGCACGGCGCGGCAAATCTCGACCATCTGTTTGCCCGCGGGACTCAGTTTTCCCACCAGCGCATCCGCTTGCAAAGGAAATGTGTGCCGTTCAATCAGCCGCCGCGCGCGCTCTTCGATATCGCGGCGATTGATCCACCCCAGCGGATGACGATCCTCGCGGCCCAGGAAAATATTTTCAGCGACCGATAGATGAGGCGCGAGCAGCGACTCCTGATGCACCATCGCAATACCAGCCGCCGCGGACTCGGCCGGGTTGCGAAACCGCACCGGCTGCCCCCGGAATCGCATCTCCCCCGCGTCCGGCGCGATCATCCCCGCAACAATCTTCATCAGCGTCGATTTGCCGGCGCCATTCTCGCCCATCAACAGATGGACCTCGCCCGCTTTTACGCTACAGCTGCCGTTTTTGAGCGCCGTTACGCCGCCGAAACGTTTCTGAATGCGATCCAGTTCAAGAAGCAAACTAATCAGTTTACTCCATCGCCCCTCGCATCCCGCCCTTCAGAGCCGCGACCAGCGGGAGCGGTCAGCCCGTGTTACTCCATCGGCTCTTCCGGCAAATCGTCCACCCGATTCTCGAATCGCGTGTATTGCCCCAGAAACCGCAGAGGCACCGTGCCGATCGGACCATTACGCTGCTTGGCGATAATCAAATCCGCAAGACCCTTCACATCCTCGCGATCCCGTTTATAAACCTCTTCGCGAAAAATGAACGCCACCAGGTCCGCGTCCTGCTCAATCGATCCGGAATCGCGCAGATCGCTCAACTGCGGCTTGTGATCGCCCACGCGAGTTTCCGAAGCGCGGCTCAACTGCGAGAGCACCAGAAAGGGCACGTTCAGATCCTTGGCCATCAACTTCAGGCCGCGGGAAATCGCACTCACTTCCTGATTGCGATTCTCCGATCTCCCCCGGCTGCTCATCAATTGCAAGTAATCGATCACTACCAGGCTCAGCCCCTCGCCGGCCTGCATGCGCCGAAGTTTCGCGTGCACATCCATAAGATGCACGCCCGGCGTATCGTCCAGAAACAGAGGAGACTCCGTCAAATCGGAAAGCGCCACTTGCAACTTCCGCCGCTCATCGTTATTCAGATATCCCGCGCGAAACTTATGCTGGTCCACTCGCGCAGCGGAACAAATTAAGCGGTTCAACAAACTCGACGACGACATTTCGAGCGAGAACACCGCCACCGGCTTGCGCATCTTCGGATGCGTCGCCACGTGCTGCGCGATATTCAGCGCGAGCGCCGTCTTTCCCATCGAAGGCCGCGCCGCGAGGATGATCAGCTCTCCTCCGTGCAGTCCTCCGGTCATCTCGTCAAATTTTGTAAAGCCGGTGCTGATACCTTTAATCCGCTGCGTCGGATCGAGGAACGCATTGATCCCACCGGGGAACGACGCGATCACATCGGACGGCGAAACCAGCTGTTCGCCCGCCCGCGCCTCGCCCAGCTTCAGCAGCGATTCTTCGGCGTTCGATAGAATTTCGTCCGGCTCATCCTCGCCCAGCAGGCAGCGATTGATGACCTTCTGCGCGGCGAAGATCAGCTTCCGCAGCGTCGACTTATCCTTGACGATGCGGATGTAACTTTCGAGGTTCGCGATCTCCGGCAGCCCTTCGTCGAGCGAAACCACGTAGCTGAGCCCGTCCACCGATTCGAGCTGACCCTGCTTCATCAGCTCATTGGCCACCGTGACACGATCCAGCCGTTCGCCGCGATCGTAAAGATCCTTCATGCGCGCGAAAATGCGCCGATGCTTTTCGAGACTGAAATCGTCCGGCTCAACCGCCCCCGCCACTTGCAGGTAGACCGAGTCGTTCAGCAAAATCGAGCCGAGCACGAAACGCTCGGCATCGAGATTGGCAGGCAGGCCCTTCTCGTACGCCAGTTCAGTCGATGTCATTGGGGACGTACTACCTTAACGGCTTCGTCACCGCGCGGCAACACATTTTTTGCGCGTGTGTATGCCGCAGTTACCCTCTGGGAATTTCTGTGGGAAACCTGTGAGGCGGATGTCGGCCGCAGGACGATGATCTGAAAGGACCCAGCCGCGCTTTTCCTCAAAACAGAACTCCTCTATTCTGTTTTATCGCAAAAAAACGGCTATTGCTTGGTCGTTGTGCTCGATTTGGTCGTCGTAGATTTGGCAGCGGTCGATTTAGTCGCCGGCGCTTTCGCCGTAGTCGACTTCGCAGCCCCGGGCGGAGGCGCAACAGGCACGATCGTGGCCGTCTTAATTAAGTCGACCTTGGGCATATTCTTATCGATGTAAGATTTGCCCAGCTGCTGAAGCGCGCCCTGATCGGGATTGCCGCCGTAACCGGAGTAGAACTTGTCGACGTTCTCCATCCCTTCGATCACTTCGCCGAACGGAGCGAATCCCTGGCCATCCAGAAAATCGTTCGCTTTATAATTGATGAACACCTGCGTGCTGCGGGTGTTGGGCGCGCTGGCCTTCGCGAACGTCACGTAGCCGCGTTTGTTGGATTCCTTCACCGGGTCGTCAACAATATTCTGGTTCATCCACACCGCGGAAACCTTGGGGTTCGGATTGATTCCGAACTGCGCCATAAATCCCGGCATCACGCGGAAAAACGCCGCCCCGTTGTAAAACCCTCCGCGCACCAGGTTGTAAAAACGGTCCGCCCCGATGGGCGCCCACGCGCGCGTCACTTGAATGATCACATCACCCTGCGTCGTGACGAATTTCACCTTGTAGGTTTCCGGCGCCCTCGCTTTCATCGTCGAAGGGTCCAGCAAATTTCGAGTAGGAGCCGGCGCTTTCTTCGCCGCCGTCGAAGCCTTAGTCTGCGCAAAAGCGGCGCCGCACACAAACATAATGGTCAGAAGCTGTTTCATAGGGAACAATTCCATAATATCATCGCATCCCAAATTTGAACTCGTGCATGTCCATTCGAACCTTCCCGCCCCGGAACGCGACCCCTTCCGATTTCAGCCGCAGCTGTTGATCCGCCCCAGCCGCTCCAGGCAGCAAAATTTTCCCACCGGAGCCCAGCACCCGATGCCACGGCAATCTCCCGTCCGTCCCTCGCAACGCCCAAACCACCTGCCGAGCCGCCCCCGGAAATCCAGCCGCCTTCGCCACCGACCCATAAGTAGCAACCTTCCCCCGCGGAATTTTCCGAATAACGCCCCGAATCTCGTCGAACATTTTGCCAGCCTGCGAAAAATTGGGGACTGCCTACTCTGTCCCAAGGCGCCCGAGCAACCGCGCAAATGCACTCATCTTCAACGCCGCGTGGACAGAGCGGGCTGTCCCCGATTTTTCGCCCCGTCGAACATTTTGCCGCGCACCCCGGCACTCATGAATCTCTACCGAGCCGCGACCACAGGGAGCGATCTCTTTTTCGACCGCGCGCGCTAGAAGGACACATTGACAACCACGTCCGCCCCCGCCTCCGCCCTCACCATTACATGCAAATCACTGCGACTCTTGTCGTGCCACCAAGTCCCCGCCTTCATCTGAGATCGCTGCCGCACCAGCGTACATCCCTCCACATCCTTCGGACGAGCCGTATGATGGATCACCCACTCATAAGTCCGCGTAACCTTCGATTCCATTTCCACCCGCGTAAACTCGCCGGCCGGTGCCGCGTGAAACTGCGAATTCTCCCTCTTATCCGTCTCCCACAGAAAAAACTCACCGCCAAGCGAGGGAAAGTAGTGCAACTCCATCACGTCCTTTCGAGCAAGCGGCAGCACCGCTCCGTTGCGTGCGAAGGTGGGCACTGTTCCAGTTGGAGCCTCAATTTCGATCGACTGATTCCCTTTGTATTCGATGTTCGTCCGCAGATCCGTCCACAGACCGCGCGGAAGCTGAATCTTCTCGCGCGACCCAGCCTTAACCACCGGCGCCAACAACACCTCGTCTCCCAACATGAACACTCCGGATTGCGGATCCAGGTTCTGATCGCGTGAAAACTCCACCGGCAGCGGACGAATAAGCGGATATCCGCGGTCGTAAGCCTCCCGCAAATAAGTCGTCAGGTATGGCTCCCACCGCGCGCGCGCCGCCAGATCGATGCCGCCCACATCGCCATAAAGCAGCGGGCAGATCGCCGCCAGATCCGCCGCGCGCCTGGCAACTTCGCCATGTGCGCCGCGAAGCGTCGCCAGATCGAGCGCGGGATAGAGCACCGCCGACAAGCTCCAGCGGTTCAGCGTCCGCACCAATTCGGAAAGCGCGTCCCAGGAATCAAGCGGCATGTCTGGCAGCGGCGATGCCGCCGAAGGCAATTGATCCCTCGAAAAGAGATGAAGAGACTGCGCAGTAATCTCGATCCGGCCGGTGACTCGCTGATGCTCCTCGAAAATCTCCTTCGGTGTAGGACCGAAGTAAAAGAAAATATCCATCGGCAAAGATGGCAGGCCGATCCGGCCGTGATCGAGGTCGAACGCAGCATCGCGCGGCGTCTTCACGAATACTCCATAGCTGCCTGAGAAAAAGAAGCGCTGTGAATCTCCCGGACCCGCCAGCCCAAAGATCTTCCCGAGAGGACCGATGCGCAGCGCTCCACGGTTGAAAGAAAGTTCCGCGATACTCAGATTGTTCGCGCTCACCCGCAGCCCCGCCGTGGCCTTGTCGACCTCAATGGTCATATAACGGCCGCGCATCTTCAGCGATCCGCCAATATCTTCAAACTCCAGCGCCACCAAATCGTGCTTGATTTTCGGAACCGTCCCGCGCGAATAACGAAAGGCGGTGTTACTGATCCATTCAATCTCGCTGGTCCCATCATCCAGGCGCAAAGTGAGTTTGCCGTCCGCCCAATCCCGCGAAAGGACCCCTCCCTGGGCAACCATGGCGACCAGCAGAATCGCGATTCGGATCAAAGTCATTGCCAGATTGAACACAGACCAAAGTCTGTCCTCACATGGTGGCACAGGCTTCAGCCTGTGATCAGCACAATCGATTCCTGCTTCTCCCCCGTAACCCGAGCCGCGCTCTCATCAACGTAAACGTTGACTTCCGACCGCACTCCGAACTCCGGCAAATAAATCCCCGGTTCCACCGAAAAACACGTGCCGGGAATCACCTTCCGCTCGTCGTGCGTCTCCAGATTATCCATATTGGCGCCCGTTCCGTGCACATCTGTTCCGATAGAATGTCCCGTGCGATGGAAGAAATACTCCGCAAACCCCCGCTCGCGAATATAGCCGCGCGCCGCGTCGTCCACTTCATATCCGCGCAGCTCGCGCCTCGATGCCACCGCGTCCTGCGCGCATCGAATCGCCCGATCGCGAGCTTCGCGAACTACGTGGAACACGTTTTCCATCGCTGAGGGCGGTTGCGGCCCGCAAAACCCCATCCAAGTAATATCGTAGTAAACCGCGTCCGCGCGATCGAGCTTCGCCCACATATCGATCAGTACCACGTCGCCCTTTTTTATCTCCGAGCACGCATGCTGCTTCGGCTCGTAATGCGGATTCGATGCGTTCGCGTTCACCGCGACATCCGGACCATGATCCGCGAACATCCCTTCTTCGCGAAACCGCGTCGCGATAAATTGCTGAATATCCCATTCCGTAACGAGCTCCGAAGCACCCAGCTTCTGCCGGATCCGTTCGAACGCCTCGCGCCGCACGCGATCCACGCGCCGTCCGGCTTCGAGATGTCCTTCAAGCTGCTCCTTCGACCACCGCGCTTCAAAGTATTGAACCATGTTCGCGGAGCTCGCGATTTCGACTCCGAGCGAGCGAACCAGCTCGATGGTCCCCGCGTCCACCATCGCCACATAAGGCACCGCGCAGTTGGGCGAATACTGCATCGCGATCTTTTTCGACCCTCCCAACAGCGCGCGAATTCCATCCACCATTTCGCTCCAGCCCGCGTAGCTCGAAATCGCGCCAGGCAGCTCCGAAAGCGTCTGCGCCTCGATCTTGTGGACCAACCCGCGCGGCTCGCCCTGCGCCGGCACGAAATAATACCAGCGCCGCGAAAGAATGGAATTCGGCGTAAATTTCAGAACGCGATACGCCAGAGGATCGCGCCGGTGATGATCGAAAAACAGCCACCCATCCACGCCTTCTTCTCTTAAAGCAGTCTGAATTTCCGCAAGATTCATAATCCCTACCCGAAGAATGGTTTCAGCTTCTCTGCCGACGGCCGAGGCGTCGCGTAACTGACCGCGATCAGGCTGATCACAGACGCGGCGAGCGCCGGATACACCGCGTCGACTTCTTTTTGAAAACCCCACTCGGCCTGCGCCACGTTCCACGCGATAGTGATCACCGTGCCCAGAACGATCGACGAGATGGCAGCCGCCGTGGTCGCGCGTCTCCAGAAAAACACCGCCAGCACCACCGGCGTTACTGCCGCGCCATAGATCGTATAAGCGTACAGAGACGCCTTCAGCACGGATTCAAACTGCGTCGCCTGCAGCAGTGCGAACAGCCCCAGCGCGATCACCAGAACCCGCGAAACCACCAGCATCCGCCGTTCGGACGCATTCGGATTAATGAAGCGCGCGTACACATCGTGAATCAAATTCGTCGCCGGAGAGAACAGATAATTATTCGCCGTGGAAATCACCTTCGCGAAAATTCCCCCCAGCAGAATCGCGCCCAGAATCACCGGCAAGCCCTTCCGAGCCGTCAACGGGATAATCTCCCGCGGCGCATCCGTGTGAAATTTCGAACTCCCGATCACCGCGACCATCATGAGCATGGTTTCGAGAAACATCGTCCCCACGATCCAGCCAACCACCGCGTACTTCGCGTCTTTCTCCGACCGCGCGGAGAAAAACTTCTGATACATCCCCTGATTGCCCACCAGAAGCAGCATCGTCGGAATCAGAAATCCCATCGCCTGCGACAACCCGACGTCGCCCAGAAGCGTGAAGTGGCTCGGCGGCAGCACCCGCCGCACCTCGCTCCACCCGCCCGCATCGTTGAGAATGAGCGGCACTGCAATCGTGACGATGACCGTCACCAATCCGCCGATCACCAGGTCGAGATAAGCGATCGACGCCATGCCAGCCGCGGCCGTAAACACGATCGCAAACGCGGCGATGATGTACATTCCGGTCGCGCGCGGAAGCTCCGGAAAAATCAGGTGCAGAATATCGCCGCCGCCTTTGAACTGATAACTTACGATCACGGTGTAGGAAACCACGATGGCAATCGTCGCCATCACGCGCGCCGTCGCGTTGTACCTGGCTTCAAGAAGATCGGGCACCGTGAACTGCGCGAACCGCCGTGCGCGACCCGCGATCAGCGCGATCAACAGCAATCCAAGCCAGCCTCCAGCCGGCTGCCACAGCGCCACGAAACCGTTCTTATAAGCGTTCTCGCCCCCGCCCAGCAAGCTCCCCGCGCCGATCCACGAACTCAGCAGCGTGAACACCAGCACCGGCCAAGGCAGGCTGCGTCCCGCGACAAGAAAATCTTTTTCGGTATGCACGCCTCGCGTCTTCGCGATGGTGACCCCGCACAAAACCGCCACGACGATGCCTAAAGCCACCGCGTAAATCATGTTGCTATCCGGCGCCACTCCACTTTCGTTTTGAAATTCGCCAAGCCCGCCACATCGCGCGCGTCGGTCACGGAAAAAGAAATAAAATCGTCCAGCCAATCCTGGCTGTACCCTTCGCGATGCTGCGTGGCAACCGTCAGTGTATAGTCTTGGCGGGTCAAGAGGCAATCGAATGTGAACTCCACTTCAAAGGTTACGCCGGCCGGAATGTTCCCCAGATCGACGCCTTCGATCCGCGTGTTGGTGCCGAAAACATCGATGCCCAGCCGGTTGCGGATCAGCACGCCCACCACTGGATCCTCCAGGTCACGCCGCGCGATCGCGCGCACGCGGATGGTGATGGTTTCGTGCGGCTCCAGATTCCGAATCGCTTCACCACGCACGTTGATTAGATCCGCGCTGACAATTTCGCTCGCCCCGTCGCCGTGCCGAAAACTGGATCCCGCCTTCGGTAAATCCCCGCGCGGCGTCTCTCTTTCCTGCCGTTCGAGCACCAGGCCCACGTAGCGATTCACCACTTCACTGGGATTTCCAAAAGCGGCCACGCGTCCGTCGATCATCAGTGCCGCGCGGTCAGACAGACGCTTCACCAGACCCAGATCGTGAGATACAAACAGGACGGTAACCTTGCGTTCCTTCAACTCGACAAATTTTTTGATGCAGCGATTCGCGAAGATCGCGTCCCCCACCGCCAGCGCTTCATCGACAATTAGAATTTCCGGATCCACGTGAATCGCTGTAGAAAAAGCGAGCCGCACATACATACCGGTCGAATATTCTTTCACCGGCCGATCCATAAACGCGCCGATTTCCGCGAAGCGCTCGATCTCCGGGAACACAAATTCCATGTCCCGCCGCGCGATGCCCAGAATCTCCCCGTTCAGATAAACGTTCTCGCGCCCGGTGAATTCCGGATTGAATCCCGCCCCCAATTCCAGCAGCGCCGCGATTCGTCCGCGCGCCACCACGCGCCCGCGGGTGGGCTCCAGAATGCCGCTGACAATTTGCAGCAGCGTGCTCTTGCCGCTGCCATTCGGACCGATGACGCCCAGCACTTCGCCGCGCTCAACGTTTAAAGAAACGTCGCGAAGCGCCCAAAATTCGCTTGGCGCGTGATTTGAAAAAGGCAGAAGTTCCAGCAGCCGGTCAGCGGGCCGTCGGTATAATCGATAAACTTTGGAGACATTCTGAACCTGGAGCATGCGAGCGCGAACGTACGCTCTCCCGAGTGTATCAGTTGCCCATTCTGATACTTCGCCGAAAGCTCAGCGGGAGCGGAGTGGCGTAACCAATCAGGCAATATTGATCCAGCGCGAACAGCACCACGCTCTCCAGGCCTTGCCCCTCCGCCATCCGAACTTCCTTGAGCCACGGCGTAGTCGAGTCCCCCACGCCCACCAGATGACTACGCTGAGATGCCGGAAATCCGAGCGCCGCGCCAAATTCGATCGAAGCCTCGCTCTGATTGAGGTCGCGGCCTAGCGTGTATCCGAAGCATTCCGTTTTGAGAATCGTCAACGCAGCCGGAGTCCAAGCGGACGGCGGAAAATTGAAGGCCGCGTTGAACGAAGCCGCGTTGACGTCGGTGGGATACAGAACCTCGAACCGGCATGTAGGCTGCGTGGTCCGCACATAGCTCATGATCGACGCGGTAAAATTGCCGAGCACCGCTTGCAGGAAAGCAACTTCATCCGGGTACGTAGCCGGGTTTACCGTATTGGTCGTGAACGTCGTCATCACCCGTCCGTACTCCGCAAGAAATTGTGCCTTCGCCCAAGCGTCGTAAAAAGGCATTCCTGAAAACGCAACGTACGCCGGATCCGTTGGCAGAAATCCGTTGGTAGGAAAATACCACCACTGCACTTCGCCGAATTGCAGGAACGGAGTGAGCCCCGCCGCGGCCTGAATCGCCGCCATTTCCGCGTAAACTTCCTGCCAATACGCCAGACTGGTGGGAGAAAAATTAGTTTGCAGCGAAGGCGTCGGCAGCAGAATCGGATCGCCCGACGGACCCTCCTGCGCGATTCCTATAGTCGCCGAAGGATCTCCATTTCCGATTTCCATGCTGAACGAAGCGGCCATGTCGATGCCGTAACTGTGCAGCGCAGTGCAATAACTAAGCGTCCAATCGCGAACCGCGCGATTCAATCGCGGCAATGCGGCCAGATCGGTCCGCCAGTTCCCATCGACTCCGCCGCTTAACGAAGCGCCGCTGGTCGCGACCGTTAATCCCGGCATGTTCGTCGCGACCGCCGACAATGTATAGCTGTTCCCCGAGGCGCCGATCAGCAAAGAAGTTATGGTCAGCACGCCCCCCGATGCGCTGGCCCAAATACCCGTCGAGCCATTGTTAATCCCCTGCGCAAACGCGATCGCCAGCGTCACCGGCGTGTCTGCGGGATGCATCGTTTTCACGAACGCGGTCGAATCCACCGTCACCTGCATGGTCTGCGACGCGTCTCCATCGGCCACCGTAATGGTTCCTGAAAACGTCACCGTCCCGGTCGCGAAAGTGAAGCCCGTCGGCACCAGTTCGTAGAACCACAATGCACCTACATAGTGATTCTGCCGCCCAGTGAAACCCAGTGAATCGATAAACCAAGCCGTTCTCTCCGGCGCCAACGAAATGGAATGCAGCGTGTCCCAGTCGGTAGCGAGCGTGAGCTTCGGCTTCGCAGGGAATGCGGGCAGCGCGGTCGCGGGTACCGCCAATTCAAAAAAGTCGAAATAAAAATAGTTTCCGGCCGGCCCCGCGTGCGTCACCGTGACGGAATGATTTCCCGCCGCGTATTCTCCCACAGGCCAGCGAATTAATACATCCTCTTGCGAAATAAGAAGGTTCACGTCAACAGCGGACCCTCCGTCGACCACGATCGAAATGTTCGCTCCCTCAGCCGTCGTTAGACCCAGATATCGAGTCCCCAGATAAAGCGTGTGGCCTCCCGACGCCAGATACGAGAACGATACCGACGCTCCCACAGCCGTCGAGTAATGGATGATCCCGCCTGAAAAATTTCCGCGCGACTCCGTCCACGCTCCGCTATAAACAATCTCCACCGAATCGTCTTCCACCCTCCGGCTTCCCTGCCCCGCAAACGAGTATCCGCTGTTGGTTCCGGTCACCGTCCAGTTACTCACCACCACTTGAAACTCGCTGCGCGCAAAAATTCCGGTTTGCAAAGCCGCCGAATAAGTCCATCGCATTTTTCGAATCGCGTTCGTCGGCACGGCCATCAAAGTGTCCGAAAAATCGGGCGTGAGATAACCCTGTAGCGATCCGAAATCGATGCTGATGCTCCACTGAGTCGGGCTTGTCCCATTCGCAAACGTCTTCGCCGGAGCATCCCAGCTCGCGTCCGGCGTGTCCGAATAGGTATACATCCCGAATAGATTCCCGTTCGCGCCCGAAGTGCTGTCCGTGTCCATGCCCCCGGTGTAAGACACGCGAATCGTCGAGCCCGTCACCGTCGCTTGAAGCACCGTCGGCTGGTAAGGATCCGGACGCAAATTGATCCACGCCGCAATCTGCGCCAGCGCATCCGCGATCTCCTCAGTGCCCTCGAATTTATAGGTATAGTGGGTCCCCAGATACGCGAGCCCCACGTGCGTCCCCACTGCCGGCGTCCCCGACCCCGATAGCGTAAAGTCCGCGTACGCGTTTTGATAGGCACCCGCGATCGGTGTCGCATGGGACGCCAGCGGAACATAGTAAATCGTATTGTCCACCGCGCTCCAGATGCGCAAGGACGGCCACGCGACCGGCGCATACAAATCGGAGTCGAGCGGAATACAATTCGTCCGCGTCTCCTGGTAAGTCAGCGTGAGCCCCCTCAAATCGCCGTCCGGAAGATTGCGAAACGCCGGATGCTCATACACGTTGTCGCGATTCCATTCGATGACCGCCCAATCGAATTGCTGCCGCCACGTCCCCGATATGGTAAACCCGGTCGCCGACGTGCCGCTCAACGCCGCGATCGCCGACGGCTCGTAATAGAAGCACTGCAGATCACGATTGGGTGTTAACTTTTGCATGAGAATCAGAGCCGGATGATGACCGTCAAATCAGACCCCGGCAGCGTATCTGCCGCCGATGGCACCGAGAGAATATCCAAGCTCACCAGCGAGCTTGCCGTAAGCGGCGCGAGGCCAAATCCATTCACGCTGGCCGAGGTTGTCGTGCCATCAGCGATGGTCAGCGTGCAGTACACCGTGCTCCCTTGCCGCAGTTGCATCTGGATCGCCCCGCCGCTCGGCGCCTGTCCCACCACTGCGAAAATATCGCGCACCGCTTCCGTTGATTCGATCACTAGCGGAGGCGCCGCGTCCGTTTCAATTGCCAGATATCCTTCCACTTGCAGCGATAGCTGGCCGCCCGAAAGCGTCCGCAACCCTACATCCACCGTACCCGTGAACGATGCGACCGTAGCCGGCCCACCCCCGTATACGTTATTCATGTACAACCCCGCCGAAGCGATTCTGACGTCCGGCAAATACACCGAGTAACTGTAATCACCACTCGCCGGACTCCCGAAAAATCCATTCACAAACGGCACGATGCTGATATTCGCATCCAGTGCGTAAATCGGTACCCCCACAGCGTGCGCCGCAGCCGTAGTCCCATCCACACCCCGCACCACCGTGTACTGCAATCCGCCCGTAGCCACCGAAATTACCTGCAGGACCTCGGTTTCAATCTGAATCCGATCGCCCGCTGCGCTGCCTCCGGCCGCACTCAGTGCTATCGTCACATCCGTGGCCGCGATCGCCGCCGCAACCGTGATCGTCGACGGACTGTTCAGCTCGTTCCAATAATTCAACACCAGCGTGCCCGCGGAAATCGTGTGAGTATTGGTGAACGTTGAAAATCCGATCCCTACCAGGTCGACCGTCCCCTGCCCCACCAGATCCAACCCGAACACCGGCGGCGGAGGCAGCCCGCTATCCACTCCCCCTCCCGCCTCGCCCACGATCTGCCACGATGTCAAAGGATTCAATGCCTCCGCGCTCTCGTCGTCCTGCGCATTCGCCGACCGCCCCGAAATCTCCACCGACGCCCCCGGCCGATTCGGCACGTCGATGTTCACCGGACTAGTCGATCCCAGTCCCCCGAAGTTCCAAGTCGAATCGGCCAAGGTAAAAAAGCTGGTCGTGTCCGGCGTCACCGTCCACGCCGGAGTAATGGTCAACACCGTCGCCGTATTCGACACTACCGAACGTTCCTGCGTCGCGCCCTTCCCTCGCGTGATCCGAACCAGGTTGCCCGCGAATTCATCGGCAAGCATTCCCAAGGTGCTATTTCCAATCGTCGTCGCCGACACCGTAGTCACCGCTTCCTCCGGCTGTTCCTCCAGCCGCCAATAAAAATTCGCGTGATCGTAATTAGGATCTGGAGGCCCGATTAGCTGCGTCGCCACTCCCGCATCCGTATAGCTCGCAGCCAGGGAAGCACTCGCATCGATCAGCAGCAGCTGACTCGGATTCAGTCCGCGATAAACGCGAAACCCCGCCGCGCCGCTCGAAAAACTAAGCCCCGTCAGAGTAACCGCGTTCGTATTCGTAGTAGAAGGAAGGGTCGCCTGCAAGATGAACGAAAGCCCTCCCTCCGCTCCCGTCGCATCCACCGCGCTGATCGCGTAATATAAGGACCGCCCGCCCCCGAGCGTCCCGCCCGTCGTGGCAATCGCCGGCGTCAAACTCAGCAGCGGAGTCCCCGCGCTGGAATCCGCAGGCAGCGCCGGAGCCGCGAACGCCACGCTCAACTGAATCGTGAAACTCCCATCGCCGCTCTGAATCGACGTCTCCGTGATTCCGAACTGCTCGATCCCGTGCGCGTCCACCACGCTGCCCACCAGAGGCCTCGGCATCCCGCCCTGATTGCTCGAATAAATTCCGCCGCCCGCGGCGTTCGCGCCGCCCGTCGTATACCAATCGTCCTCATGCCACTGCGCCGTAATCTGGACCGTCTGATAATCCTGCCCCGGCGCGATCTTCACCACGCGAAACAACTGCCTCTCGAGCCCTTCCTTTAAGTACGTAACCGTAATCAAATCGCCCGGCGCGATCCCGATCCCCTTCACCGACGTGCTGAACTCCACCAGCGTATAACCCGCGATCGATTTATTAAGCTGCAATTGCAGCATCCGCGTCGCTTGATCGAAATTCGGCAGGCCCACCCCGGGGAACGGCGCAGTGACAATCCGATCCGTCAGCAGCGAGTCGCCGACGTCGATCAACGTCAAACTGTCTTGCTGAAACTGATTGAACTCGTCCTGAAATTCGACGGTCAACTGATTCGTCGTCGACGTCCCGTTTTGCGAATAAAGTCGGATCGCCGGATTCCCCTTCGAATCCCTTAAAATCCCCGAATACGTCGCCGACCCGTCACTGAACTCGTAAGCCGGCCACCCGCCATTCAGCGTCTCCGTACTATTCGTCCCATCCGGAGCCGTCGGCTGTTGCAACGCGATCGTATTCTCGACCCTCAGATTCAGCAGCCCCGATGTGTCGTAACTTAGCATCAGCGAAGATGCGTTGCGAATCGATTTCGCCAGTTCCGCCGCGCTCTGCCGGTTCTGCACCACCACGTTGCACTTGAATCGCGATGTCGATGTCGTGTTCCCGTACAGATCCGTAGTCGTGACCGGAGCCGCGCAATAATTCGCCGCCGCCGCGAAGCTCGGCAGGTTTACATCCGTAATCAACCACCCGCTGCGCCTCAATACATCGAGCAGCACCCAAGCCGGATTATTCGAGAACGACGCGCCCAACGAAGTTCCCGTAGAATCGAACTGCTCCAGCAGCAATCCATTCATCAGCACCTGAACCGTCGGCGTCGATTGTCCGCTGCTGATCGAGTTCGGAACCACCACGCTCAGATACGCCATGCTGCCGTACGGATCGCCCAGCGGATTTCCGGCACTGTCCGTAAAGTTCAAATCGAAAACGCCGTTCCGGCCTCCCGCGCTTTTGAGCGCATACCAACCAGTGGCCGTCATGTTGGTGCCGTTCTCGGCCACCGGAATCGCGATGTCGTTCACCAACACTTGCAGAATGCCCGAAACCTGGCCCATCCCGAGCAGCACTTCCATGCGCGTCAGGTTTCCGTCGTTGCGCAAAAAAACCACCGGAGGCATGGTCCACGCCGTCCCATAAACCAGCGGTACGAAATCGTTATAGAGCGCGATATTATCGAACACCGCTGACAACTGCGTGCTGCTCTGCCCATACCCGCGCACCACAATTTGCGCCGGAACGAACTCGATCCCGCCGAATCGCGCCGTGACATTGCTCGAGCTGTCCGTGCTGAACATCCCTCGCGCGACGCACGATGTCCGCGTATAATCGCAGCTGGTATACGGGGCCCCCGCGTTCAAATTCCCCACGCCCCCGGTCTGATCCGGCGAATAGCCGCACTTATACAAGGATGAGTATTCGCCCTTAATCCCGCCCGTCAGCGCAATCAATCTCTGCGCCGATGTTGATGGAAAAGACCACGGGCAGCTCCGCTCGATCCGCGTATCCGGCAGTACGATCCTTTGCAGATTCAGCCGGTTCATCACCGTGACGCGAAATGTCGACTCCGTAATCTCATCCGGCGAATTACAAATCCCCCGATAAATGACTCGCGCTTCCGAAGCCGCCGCATTAGCCACGAAGTCGTAAAACAAAAATCGAATCGTGACCTGCGCGCCCTTGAATCCCGTCTCCCTTTCGATCTCCGAAAAGTGAGAATCCGCATTTGCCAACGTCAAAGCAATCTGCGCAGCACCATCCAGTCCATCGGTCGAGGATGTAACCAAATTGAACAGCGTATGCTTCATCAGCCGCGCCGCATAAGTAGTCCCGCTGAACGTCGCCGCATGCGTCCCCCAGCTCTCCGTCGAGCCCGAGCTCAACACGCAGTCGATCAGAAACAGAGGAGTCGTCGGTGTCGTTTGCTCTTTCAGAACGTCGATCGTGGCCATCAGTTCTCCATATTCACGATCTGTAGGACCGCGTCGTAGACATCGGTTCCCTGCGCCGTTACCGTGATCTTATCCGCGCCAAACCGCGCATTCGCATAAACTCCACCAACGGTTCCCGTCAGCTTATAGTCGGAAGCTCCAAACTGCGCCTCCGCCTGCATGCCGAATAAATCGATCGACCCGCCCGCAGCCACCTGCGCCCCGAACGTAACCGCATCCGTAGTCTGCCCAAGATTCGCCGCCAGCGAAACACGCATCCACTGCGTCCCCAACGTGAACGTCTTCGTCGAGCTTCCAATACTCAGCGTCACGCCCGTGCCACTGCTGCTCCGCGCCCAAACACTCAAGCAATATTGAAAATTTCCCGGCACCGCCAGCGTTTGCGCGATCGCTTCCGCAGCCAGTCCTGCATTGACGACTCCCGTCGCCCGAGTGGTTCCCAAAGGATCGGCCACGCCCGTAGTCAAATCCATCAACGCCCCGTTGGTCCACGCCGGCGCCCCGAAATTCTCACTCTCGGCAATCAGATTCCCCACCGGATCTAAAAAAGTGAACGTCTGCCACATCCCCGAGGCAGCCTGAAATAGAGCCTCAATCGCATTCCACTCCGCCGCC
>CAVOPN010000004.1:0-20465 GCA_963698105.1 Bryobacterales bacterium | reverse complement strand
GATTCCGTCCCTGGCCACCACGTTTTCAAGCACTTACAAGCACCGCAAAACGCAGTTTCATTCCATTTCATTCCAAAATTTTTGGTCCGACGGTTTGCCCTCGTGCGAGTGGAGGTGCGTTTCAGAGACGTGTCGGCGGGATCGAGCGCTTCGGTCCCGCTGTTGTTTTTCCGACCCGTCTTCCCTGGCCGCTTTCGGACATCCAGACGAAGCAACAGAACCTCCACCGACAATTTTGCGGCTTCGTCTCGGCGTTCTCCAACGCTGCGACGATTAGGGCCATCCGGCTGCGAAGATTTCTGATGTGATGCCATGGGCGCTGCGTCGGAGTCAGTCGCGGTCGCCGCGGAATGGCGGATTTGGATCGAAATGCGGCCCGGTCGACGCGATGCAATTGTCAGGCGCCGGTTCTAAGGCTCTTTCAGAAAAGCTCATTTAACTTCAGCCAGTACAGCCCCCTGGGTGGGAACCGCGTGCATCAGAGCCTTTCGCTCAGCCACGCTGAAATTGAGCCAGCGGTGGGCCATGTCCCGGTATTCTGATTTTCCCCAGACCGCCCGCATGATCCCGGAGGCGGAGTGCTTCTCTCCCAGCAGCAGGTGGCCGATCTCATGCGTCGTTGCGTATGCCATCAGATTGCCGGCCGGGAGTCCGTTGTGGTCCTCGTACTTGCGGATCTCAGAGGCGTAGATCGATGCGTAGCCGTCGTCGACCATCGCCGCTCCCAGCGGATCGCCGGCGGTGCTTGGACGGCCCTCGTGGGTGGACAAAATCCGAATGACGACCGTTCCCGATTCCAAATTGGCGTCGCACAGCGCCGGTCGTGGACCCTGGGCGTGTCCAAGGCAATGGACCCACTGCGTATGAATGCCGGCGCGGGATAGCAACAGCTCGGTAAGGCTCTCCAGTTCGTTCACAGAACTGTCTGAGAGCGCGGCGTAGTCGAAAACCACAACCTTGAGATTCCGATTGTCTTGAGCGCCCAACGTGCCCATCGCCGCGATGAATATCGCCGCCCAGGAAGTGTTCATGGCCCGACTTTGGGCTGTTTGCGTCCGAACCTCGATGCACCGCGTCTGGAACGCGCCTGACATCGAACTGACAGAACAAGTTATTGAAACGGAAGATACTTCCGTGTGATATACTTCTCGCCGAGTCACTATGACTTCGGTTCGTTTTGGCGGATTTGAGTTCGATCTGTCCTTGCGCGTGCTGCGGAAGGGCGGAACTCGGCTGCGAGTGCCGGACCAATCCCTGGCCATCCTGGCCATGTTGCTGGAGCATCCGGGTGATGTCGTCACTCGTGAGACCATCCAAGCGCGGCTGTGGCCGAACGGCACGGTGGTGGAGTTCGAACACAGCGTCAACTCCGCCGTGAAGCGGCTGCGGCAGGCATTATTGGACACCGCTTCCACCCCGCGCTCGATCGAAACTCTGCCCCGCAAGGGCTACCGGTTCATTGGAACGCTGGAGCCGGACGATCCGGAAGAACTCGCGGCGGATTCGTCATCTCGCACTATGGGATTGTCGCCGAGGCCGGGCGCGGCGCCATGGGGGTGGTCTACAAGGCCGAAGACACCACACTCGGCCGGATGGTGGCGTTGAAGTTCCTGCCCGATGAGTTGGCGGACCATCCGCCGGCGCTGGAGCGGCTGCAGCGCGAGGCGCGCATGATTGGAGCGCTGAATCATCCCGGCATCTGCACCATGTATCAACTGGGCGAAGCCTCCGGCCGCGTGTTTCTGGTGATGGAGTATCTGGAGGGCGAATCGCTGCGGGAGCGGATGGCGCGGGGGCCCTTGTCGCCGCCGATGAATTCATCGATGTTGCGGTGCAGGTAGCCAAGGCGCTGGAAGGGGCGCACGGGCAAGGGATGGTGCACCGCGACATTAAGCCGGACAATCTGTTCCTCACCAAACAAGGCGTAGTGAAACTCATGGATTTCGGCCTGGCGAAACTGGTCGAGGAGGAGAGCGGCGGGGCTATGCAGTCGTCGGTGACCGGAACCAGCGGCTACATTTCCCCGGAACAGGCGCGCGGCGAACCGTTAGATGCGCGGTCCGACATTTATTCGCTGGGAAAGGTTCTGGAGGAACTCGCGCCGGCCAAGAAATTCACGCCGATTTTGAACAAAGCGCTGGCGAGCGATCCGGCGATGCGGTGGCAAAGCGCGGGTGAGTTACGAGCCGCGCTGGAGGCCACGCGTAAGAAAGAGTTGCCGCTCCTCCCGATCGCGATGGGCTTGGCGGCCGGGGTTGTGGCGGTCGCCGGCATGGCGATCTGGCTCCGGGGCTCGACCCGGCACGAAGACTTTGCGCCAGCGGCGCTGATTTCGCTGTCGGGCCGCACTAGATGCAGCGACGTTCTCCCCCGACGGCAACCGCGTGGCATTTCCGATTACGGAGGGCTCCTTCCGGCAACAAGTCCGGGATCTACGTCAAGCAAGTGGGAGGGGGCCCGCCGGTGCGGCTGACCACCGACGAATCGGACCTGGAGCCGGCGTGGTCGCCGGATGACCGTAGCATCGCTTTCCTGCGAGGCGCCGGTTCCGTCAAATCGGTCATGCTGATTCCGGCCATTGGAGGAGGTTCTCCACGGGAACTCGCGAAATTGGACGTACCTTTATGCCGCATGTCCTGGACGCCGGACTCGCAATGGCTGATTGTGTCGGGACGGGAGGCGCCGGAGGAGCCGTATGGCTTGTGGTTGCTTTCGGCCGAAACCGGGGAGCGCAGACGCCTGCTGCCGCGCATCGCTGTTCTGCCAATTGCGACCACGTGGAGCTTGGGAGATTTCTCACCCAGCCTCTCGCCGGACGGCCGCGTCCTGGTTTTCAGCCGGAGCGTCGTCACCTGGCAGCTTAACTTATATAAGGTCCGGTTGACGCCGGATTGGCAGCCGGAAGGGCCGCCTGAAAAGCTCACCAATAGTAACTACACGTGCATCGGAGAGATCAGTTGGGCCAGCGATGGGGAGATCGTCTTCAGCGGCGGCAGCGAGTTGTTCCGAATGCGGGCTTCGGCCGGAAACACGCCGGAGCGGCTAAATTGGGCGGGGCAAGCTTCCGACGCTCCCGCAGTTTCTCGCGCGAAGCACCGTTTGACTTAACCATGCTTTGTTCAGCGACGATTTTGTGCGGCTGGACCTGCGCACGGGTCGTTACCAGAAGGTCGTGGATTCCAGCTATTCAGAGCAGCACCCGCAGTTTTCGCCGGATGGCCGAAGGATCGCATTTGACTCGGGTCGCTCAGGGCAGATGGGGCTCTGGACGTGCGGAGCCGAAGACGAGAGCTGCCAGGAATTGACGTCCTACGGGGCAAGTGCGGGTGGGACCCCGCGCTGGTCTCCGGACGGACAATGGATCGCGTTCGATTCCAGACGGGAGGGCACCTCGCAGATTTACGTGATTTCGTCGAGCGGTGGGGCGCCGCGCCGGCTGACGAGCGGCAGCGCGGAACAGATGATTCCGAGCTGGTCGCGTGACGGCCGCTGGATTTACTTCGACTCGAACCGGGACGGCAACTGGCGGGTCTGGAAAGCGCCGGCAGGCGGGGGCGAGGCCATCCAGGTAACCCATTCCCACGGCGGCGCGGCATTTGAATCCGTTGACGGGAAGAATCTATATTTTTTTTCGGAGGACACCAACGCACTGTACCGGATGCCCGTTGGAGGCGGCGAGGAGAAGCAGGTGGTTCCTGAAGTGTCCCAGTGGGTAAACTTCGCGGTCACGGCGAATGGCGTGTATTTCTTCCCGGACAAGCAGACCCTCCAGTTGTTGGATGAAAAGACCGGCTTGATCCGCACGGTGGCGAAGCTGGAGGGACACTCGGTGTATTATGGGATGACCATGTCGCCCGATTCCGAGCATCTTGTGTTCTCGGAAGAGACCATCCTTCATGTGGACGTGATGATGGTGGAAGGCTTCCGCTAGAAGGTAGTACCGGCGGAAGGCACGGAATTCTTGTGAGAAACGCCGATAATGGCACATAACTTTGGTTTGGCTGGGCAATGAAACTCACGATACGATAGAATTTCCGCTCCGACATTCGCAACCGATAACA
This sequence comes from Bryobacterales bacterium, assembly GCA_963698105.1. Classification (GTDB taxonomy): domain Bacteria; phylum Acidobacteriota; class Terriglobia; order Bryobacterales; family Bryobacteraceae; genus Palsa-187. The sequence continues at coordinate 16,404 of CAVOPN010000004.1, read as the reverse complement.
TCTCGCGTAAGCAAGCCTCCTGGTCTTCATCGTGGGTCACGAAAACGCGGCAGTATGGAAGATAGATCAGCAAATCTATTCGTCCGTCTCGCTTCCTGCCTTTTGGTTTTTCGACAATCGCCCGCTCGTATTGTGCCTTCGCAGCACATGAGAAAAGGTTGACAGCGATTGCAAAGTCGCGCATCTTTGACTCGTCAGGCTCGGGGCTGACGTTCCGCCTATACTATCCAAAACGCACCGCCGGCCTTCTGAAGGATATCGGTCGCTTCCAAGCGTGGTGGGGACCGATTGCCCCTTTTTGGCTGGCGATAACGCATTCTCAGTCGAAAGCGCTTCCCCCACAAAGGAACCGAACATGAAGACTCTGTGCTTGTTCATTCTGATACTGTCACCGGCATTCGCGCAGTATAAGATCTATTCCGACTGGCTGCCGACCAACGAAGACGGCGTCGCGTATCGCTGGGAGGTCGACGACCTGTATCCCCGCGCCTGCACCATTCAGTTCAAGGACCGATATAAGGACGGCGTCTCGATCGTCCGCGCAACCGTAAGCTACCGCACCTTAAAGCAACGCGAATCTGTCGGCTTCCTGATGCGCGTGACCAGGAAGAGCGGGGAGAGCGCGGAGCGAATGTTGTTGCAGTGTACGTTTCTCGATCACGTCGAGGTCGAATATACCAGCAGGCGGTAACAGCGGTGTCCTGGGCGGGACGGTTTGCTTTCGATGAAGGTAAGCCGTATATTTGGGACATTTCCCTTTATGAAGCCCGATCGGTTCGACCAGATCATCGCGGCATTCAACCTTGTCCTCGACAACAAGGTCGAAGATCAACGGGCCATGATCGAGGATATCCGGAGGCAGGATCCGGAACTGTGCCATGAAGTAGAGAAGCTGTTACAGCAATCCTCGGCGACCTGGAACTTCGGCCAGAATCCATTTGAGACGGCTGAGCAATCCATAGGGGCGATGAGCGACCTGCTCGAGGACCGCTATCGGCTGGATCGCAAGCTGGGGCACGGCGGCTTTGGAATCGTTTTTCTGGCCTATGATGAACGCCTGCACCGGAAACCCGTGGTGGTAAAATTTCTGACCCGTATCGAGCAAGGCGACGCATGGTTTCACAAGAAATTCGAAGACGAAATTGAAGCGTTGGCGCGAATCGATCATCCCGGAGTGGTGGGGATTCTCGACGCTGGAAAAACAAAAAGGGGCACGCCGTTTCTGGTGATGCAATTCGCTGAAGGCGTCCCCTTGCGGTCGCTGATCTGTCCCGGGGGAATGGCTGCCGTGAAAGGGGCGGGGATTATCCGGCAAATCGGGCAAGCGCTGGCGGCGGCCCATTCGTGCGGCGTGCTGCACCGCGACTTGAAGCCCGAAAACATTATGGTCCAGTCCACCGCGCAAGGCGACCTGGTGCGGTTGATCGATTTCGGGATCGCCACGGTGCGGGCTGAAATAGGGACCGACGGCGATACGACTCGGGTGGTCGGCACCCGTTCCTACATGGCGCCTGAACAGCTGCACGGCCATCCGTCGGCAGCCAGCGACATTTTCGCAATGGGTGTCATCGCGTGGGAGATGCTCTTCGGTGAAAGTCCGTTTACGAAGGGACCGATCGACGCTCGCAAGGAGACCCGGCCGATCGCAATCATCCGGAAAGCGCTTTCGCTTGAGCCGTCGGACCGGTACCAGAGCGCGGACGTCTTTGGCGAGGAGCTGGCGAGTGAACTGAACCGGGCCGCGGCCGCTCCGGCCACCCCTCATCCGCTTGCGGCACCAGCGCCAGACGTTCCTCCAGCGGAGAAATCAACCGCAACAATTAATGCTACTGCCGGGCAATGGGAGCCCCGTCCCGCTGGAAGACCGGTGATGTTCAGCGGCGGAGAAGTCCTTGCCGGCAGGTTCCGCATCAAGCGTCTGCTGGGCGTGGGAGGCATGGGCGAGGTGTACGAGACTACGGATCTGGTTCTAGGCGAGGCGGTCGCGCTGAAGACTATCCGGTTCGATGTTGCGTCCGACGAGCGCATGAAAGCCCGCTTCGCGCAGGAGGTGCACGCGGCTCAGAAGATCGCCCACCCGAATATCTGCCGCATTCACGATCTGCACCAGCACGATGCGATCCTCTTCCTGACCATGGAACTGGTAGAGGGCGAAACGCTTGGGAAACGGCTTAAGCGAACCGGTCCGATGAACCTCGAAGAGGCTCGCCGCATCGCCGGGCAGCTCTCCGCGGCGCTGATGGCGGCGCATGACGCCGGGGTCATACATCGGGATTTCAAGAGTGCGAACGTCATTCTTGCACCGCTGCCTGACGGCGCGGTGCGGGCGGTGGTCACTGATTTCGGATTGGCGAGGAGCCTTCAGGCCGATAGAATCGATTTCGTGACGGAGAGCGGAAGGACCGTCGGGACTCCGGCTTATATGGCCCCGGAGCAGTTGCTGGGAGGCCCGGTCACACCCGCTGTGGATATTTATGCCCTGGGCGTGGTGCTATATGAGATAGTCACCGGGACTCTGCCGTTCGCCGGCGATTCGGCTGTAAAGCGGATCACCAGCGAGGCGCCCTCGCCCAGAAGCCGGCGTCCGGATCTGCCGGTGGAATGGGAACGGGCGATTCTCGGCTGCCTGGAACGCGAGCCGGGGAATCGGACGGCACGAGCCTCCGATGTCTGGACAGGCATCACAGCCGAGCGATCCGAGCCGGTTCCTGCTCCTGCATTAGGGAAGCGACGCCGGATGCCGGTGACGCGAGTCGCCAGCCTGGTTGTTGTCGTCCTTGTGCTCGGGTCCGGAATTTTCTACTGGATGAGTTCGCGGCGCGGTTATCACGCGCCTTCGCGGGAAGTTTTGAACTGGTACAACGAAGGAGTCTCGGCGCTGCGGGAAGGTACCTATTTAAAGGCGACGCTGGCACTGGAACGAGCGGCAAAACTGGATAGCGGCTTCGTTCTGGCGCACGCCCGGCTTGCCGACGCGTTGACGGAGCTGGACTACACCGACAGAGCCAAGGACGAAATGCTCCGCGCCTCGACTCTGGAAGGATTGCGAGGGCTGCCCGGAGTCGACCGAGACTACGTGGAGGCCGTGCGCGCCACCATCACGAACGACTATCGGCAAGCCTCGGAGCTCTATCGGAAGATTTTTGCGACGCTCACGCCATCCAACCAGGCGTACGGCCGCGTCGACCTGGGCCGCGCACTCGAAAAGGAGGGTAAGATCCAGCCTGCCATCGAAATGTATAGCGCCGCGGCGAACCAAGCCCCTGAGTACCCCGCCTCCTTCGTCCGGCTCGGCGTATTGGAGGGCAAATTAGGCAATTCCGAGCAGGCCGAGGCGGCATTCGCACAAGCGGAAGCCTTGTACCGGGCGTCGAGCAACATCGAGGGGATCGCAGAGGTCGATTACCAGCGCGGAGAAATCGCCCAAGGACAGGGCCGGTTGAAACTTGCCCGCGGTTACAGCGAGCGGGTTCTGGAGGCCGCGCGTACCATCGAGAGTCCGCAGCTGGAGATTCGCGCTCTGCTCCAGCTCAGCGGGGTGCAGCTGAGGGACGGCGAATCTCAGCAAGCGGAACAGACCGCCCAGCACGCGTTCGCCCTGGCGCATGACCGGGGCATCGGTCTCTACTGGTCCACCTCGGGACTTGTGGTGTTGGGTAACGCGTATCTTGCCGGCGGAAAATACGACAAAGCGGAGCCCTACTACGTGGAAGCGCTCGATCTGGCCAAACGCAACCAGTCCAAGCGCCTGGAAGCCTTCGCGGCGATGAACCTGGGAAGCTTGCGCGAGCGGCAGGGCAGGGCGGATGAAGTCATCGCGCTCGAGACCATCGCTTACGAGTATTACCGGGATCATCGAAATGTTCCGAATTCGGTTAAGACCAGGAACCTGATGGGCCGCGCGCTGCGCGCGAAAGGAGAACTGGACCAGGCGCTCCAGCTCTTTAAAGAGCAACTGAGGACCGGGCAGGCGATTCACGACCCGGATATCATCGCTCACGCCGAGGAGGACATAGGACGGCTTTATGAAACAAAAGAACAGTATCCGGAAGCTCTTGAGCATTACCGGGCGGCCCGCCAGGCCGGCCAGGAGCAAGGACCGGATTTTCTTGCGTTTCAATCGACGCACCTGGCTTCGACGTTGGTTCGTCTGGGCCGTTTTTCCGAAGTTCAAAAGGAGTTGGAGGGCGTTCCGGCGGCGCAAGTCTCAGAGCCGGAGCTAATCGGGGAAGTCGCTGAAATCCGGGGCCAGACTGCGATCGAGAAGCTCGAATTCCGGCAAGCCGCGCAGGTTTGCCAGTCGGCACTCAAGTCCAAAGCACCCAGAAACTCCGCCAACCAGGTCGGTTTATCTGTATGTTCCGGACTGGCGAGTCTGGAGCTTGGGAAATTAGCGGAAGCCGAGCAGATGTTGCGGAAAGCGGAAGTGATGAACGAGGGCGAGAATAACACCGAAGTACCCCTGGCCATCGCCGAACTGGATTTGAAAACAAACCGACTCGCGGACGCGGAATCACTCTCACAAAAGGTAGCGGAGCAGGCGCGCCGGCTGGATCAGAAAGAGTCGGAATGGCGAGCCGGCTACTTACTGGCTCGCATTTATTCTGTAAAGGAGCCTGACAAGTCATCCGCATTCGCGAAGAATTCCCTGGACATCCTAGAAGGTTTCCGACATACTTGGGAGTCCCGAAATAGCGCCCGTTATCTCGCGCGACCCGATGTTCTGGCGGCGCGCCATGACTTGTTGAGGTTTTATCACAAGGAGCGCAAATGAGCTGGATCCGGTACGCGGCGGCCGTTCCCTTTGTTATTTGTATGTGCGGTTGTAACTCCCATCAAGCGACTGGGCAGGGTGGTAAGCCGACAGAGAAAGCTCCGAAGGCGGTGTTTCCGCTGCCAAGCGGGGGGTCCGTCATTACCGGGAATTCCGGTTCTTTTTATATAGACCTCACCTCCAGCGGCACGACTAATTTTGACTGGTCGTGTGACCAAACCAACGATTGTTCGACAGACACTCCTCTGGGATCGACATTTACGATTTGGGTGAAGGGCGTCAACCATGCGTCATTCAACATGCGGGGCAACTGGAAAATCGCGGTCAGTCCGCATAACGCCGACCTCCAAAACCGCGGTGGGCGCGTGCACGCGCATGCTAATGGGGCGGGCGACTTTTGGAGGCTGAGCGGCAAAACAATTACCCATAGCAAAACGGGACCTGACATTCTCCGGGTCGATGTCACCGATGACGGTGGAACTCACTCCTATGACGCTGTTGCTCTATGCAATAGAGTGACCAAAAACTGCATCCGGTTTGAGGTTAGGTAATGCGCGAGGCTCGTCAAGAATTCTCAGATGTTACACAGCTTCCGACATAATACTTTTCTCAAAATGACACAGGCTATTTCGCGTGTCCAAGACTCTCTGAGATTTGTCATAAGGAGCATAAATGAGCTGGATAAAGTATATGGGGGGCGTGGTTATCGTCGTTGTTTTTTCGTGTAGCTGCGGTTCCCCGCAGCGGGAGACGCGGAAGACTAAGGCAGTGGTGAGAGACGGCGCCGGCGGGGGTGGTTCCGTGATCACCGGAAATTCCGGATCGCTCGGCGTTGTGGTATCGGGGGACTCTTCGTACAGTTGGACGTGTGTCCCTTCCGACACCGGGAACCCGAACTACAAAAACAATACAGACGATTGCTCCACGTCGACTCCTGCGATAAATGCCGCGGGTCTTACGAATCTGGTGATCTATGGTCCTGGAGGTGCCATACCCGGCACAGGAGGACCCACTCTTCAACTGAGTCCGGGGTGGAGCATCGACGTCAGCCCGCACTTCGTACAACTTCAACAATTCGGTGGCGGGCTACACACGGATGCGGACCGGGCCGGCGAAAAGTGGAAGCGGGGTACCACGACGACTCCCAATGATACGATTACTCACGATAATGGAACAAACAAGCAATACAAAATCGACCGCATTATCGTCACCGACCCCGTCTTAGGGCGCGTGGTTTATGACGCAAAAGACTTGTGTGCCCCGTCCGGCTCCGCCTGCGTGGTTTTTACGATTGGACAGTAGCACTGGGGCGGCCACACGATCGGCCGCCCCAAAATCCCTGTCATTCAGAGCCCCTTTTTCACTAATTGCCGATCCGGCAAGTGGCTGTCACGATTACCGTGCAAGTGTACGGATTGTCGCCGCCGCCGAAACAAATCGGCGGGGATTTAATTGCCCGGACCACGGTCCCGGCGCAGTTGTCGTTCGCGCTCTGGATTGCCTGATCCGACGCCTGGTTCGAGGCTGAGTCGCGGTCGGGGTCCTGAACGACGCTGGTTCCGAGCACGGTCATAAAGAATGGTTTCGCCTCCGCGATCCCGATCACCGAGGCAGCTACTGCCGCCATCGCAAGAATCTTATTCCTCATTTTGAAATTCTCCTTTTTGTCGATCGAAGCGGCATCCGCTTCTACCAGGACATGCGGGAAAGTATTCCGTAAGGGGCAATTTAAATCGGCAATGGTGGTGATATTCTTTGGAGCGGAGGCGACAATGCCCGAGGAGCGGGATTGGGAACTGGCCGAGCGGACACTGGTCGAGGCTTACCTTCAGCGGACGGAATCGCCCGAAGTCCTGTTTTCGCAAGCCTATCAGGAGCTGCGGCAGGTGGCTCGCGCGTACATGCGGAGGGAGCGGGCCGATCACACGCTCCAGGCCACCGCCCTTGTCAACGAAGCCTACCTCAAGCTGTTTGAAGGAGAAGTATTTCGTTGGGAAAACCGCAAACATTTGTTTTGCACCGTGGCCCGGGCCATGCGGCGAATCCTGGTCGATCATGCCCGCAGCCACCGGGCCGGCCGCCACGGTGGAGAACTACATAAGGTAGATCTGGACGATCGTGGGCCTGCGATCCTTCAGGACCTGCCGCAGCTGATCGGCCTGGATAAGGCGATTGAAAAGCTGGCAAAACTCAACCCGCGGCAGGCGCAAGTGGTGGAGTTACATTCTTTTGCCGGTTTGACGGAGGAGGAGACTGCGGACGTGCTGGATGTTTCGGTCAAAACCGTCAAGAACGATTGGCGTTTCGCCAAGGCATGGCTGAAGACGGAGATGGGAGAGCCAAGGTGATGAGCTCTCAAATTAACCTGATGGCAGGGCAACCGAAAAGGACACGGCACCGTCAATCAACCAATAAGTCGCTGAGAGCCGCCTGGGATAAGGAGACGCCCAAGCCGCAGGAGTTCGCCTTATGAAAAAGATTGTATTGCTCAGCTTACTGGCAATCGCGCCCGCTCTTCCGCAGCAGCCGAAATTCGAATTGGCGGACGTCCATGTCAGCCCGACCGCGCATGGGTTTGCACAGAATTTCGGGGGTGTTTTGCGGAACGGCCGTTATGTAAACCGCGATGCCACCATGCTTGAACTTATCGAGGCGGCATATGGCGTGTCAGAAGACGCGATCGGGGGTGGTCCCGGGTGGATGAGCTCCGACCTGTTCGACGTAATCGCCAAGGTACCGGAAGGCACAACGCCGGCGGCCGCGAACCTCATGTTGCAATCTCTGCTGGCGGACCGCTTCGCGCTTGTGATCCGTAATGAGACGCATCCGGTGCCCCGCTACGTGCTGAGCGTCGGCAAGGGCGGATCGAAACTGAGGCCCGCGAGTGGATCGGGCGAACAAGGCTGCAAGCCACAAGGGATGGACGCCGGAGGCGGCAGAGGCGGGCCGCCGGATATGGCTTCGCTGCCCAATATCAAAGTCGCCTGTCACGACCTGACTGCGTCCGCCATCGCGGATAACCTGCACGAAATGGCGGGCGGGTATTTGGATCACGATGTGATCGATTCGACGAAGCTCGAAGGTTCGTGGGATTTTGACCTCGAATGGACCGGCCGCGCCGCGCTCGCCGCCAAGGGCGCCGACGGCATTTCGATTTTTGACGCCGTGAATAAGCAGTTGGGGTTGAAATTGGAGTTGCAGGATATTCCGCTGCCGTCGCTGGTGATCGCGAGCGTGAATCGAAAGCCGGCTGTGAATCCCGCCGCGGCGGCAACGGCTTTAGCGCTGGCGGCGGCTAAGTTCGAAGCGGCGAGCATAAAGCCCGCCGATCCAAACGGGCGCCAGATGGTCGGCCTGCTGTACACAGGCGGCAGCCAGATGAGAGCCGGCGGCACGCTGCGTCAACTCATCGCGATGGCACTCCAGGTTTCGCCAAATATCGCCGCGGACATGGTCATCGGGTTGCCGAAGTCCGCGGACTCTCAAAAATGGGATATTACCGCCAAGGTGCCGAGCACCGGCGAAGGAGCGCCCAATGTCGTTCGCGGGCGGCCGCAGCCGCCGCCGCTCAGCGTCGGGTTGGAGATGCTGCGCAGTCTGTTGGTGGATGAGTTCGAGCTGAAAACTCATATCGAAAATCGAGAGGTGACAGTGTACGCGCTCACAGCGATGAGCGGCAAGCCCAAGTTGATCCAGGCCAGCGATTCCGAACGCGCCGCCTGCAAGCCGGATGCGAACGCGCCGAAGCCGGTCCCGAACATGGGGCCGATGCTCAGTTGCAAGAACACCAGCATGGCGGAGTTGGCGGTGAATTTGACGCGAATGGCGGGCGCGTATATCGATCACCCGATTGTGGACGCCACCGAGCTTCAGGGCGGGTGGAATTTCCTGGTCGGTTGGACTCCGAAAGGTATGTTGCAGTCACAGCCGGCTCCGAATCCGAATCAGCCGGGAGCGATCGCAGAGGCTTCCGAACCCAACGGCATCTCGGTTTTCGAGGCCGTTCAAAGGGAGCTCGGGCTGAAATTAGTGAAACAGACCCGATCCATTCCGGTTATTGTCGTCGACCATGTGAACGAGAAACCGAGAGAGTAGCCGACCCCGAATTATATTAGCGCTGACGAGCCGATGGATCTCCGGTTGGAGGCGGCGCCTGGTCTTCCTCGGCGGGCGGGCCAAGAAGTTCCATCAACTGAGTCCTCAACGCATCGGCCCACACCTGATATCCATTCAGCAAGGGATGCAGTTTATCGCGATCGTTCATCATACCCTCGCGGAGCTTCCCATCATGGCCGGCCAGGCGGTCGTTCACGTTCAAGTACCGGATCCGCCTCCCATCCGCCATCCGCGCAAGATTGCCGTTGATCTTGTCGATCTCCGGCAAAACTGCCATGTTGTCATTTCGTGGAAAGATCGCCGTAAGAATGATGACCGCCTGCGGAGCCTTAGACTGCATCACGCGCACCACCGCCTCAAGACCTTTTGTCACATTCGCGGCTGCGCTGTCGATCCCCTCGGGGGGAACCTTGCTTCCGACATTATTCGTTCCGGCCAGCAGTACGATTACTTTGGGATTCACGTTATCCAGTTCGCCGTTTTCCAGGCGCCACAGGATATTCTCCACCCGATCGGCTCCCCATCCAAAATCCGCCGCATTCCAGCCAAAAAAATTCTTTTTCCAATTTTCCAGCAAATCCGGATGGTCCAAGGCGCCCCACCGGCGCGTGATGGAGTCGCCTTCGAAATAGACGTCGATGCGGCCCTGTTTGGCTTTGGCAAGAAGCTGTTCATGCGCGATCTGTGAATTTTTATCCGATCTCGGAACCGGCTGGTCCGCGGCGACGGTCTGAGCGGGGGACATCGAGACCAGCAGCATGCCCACCAGAATCGTCTTCACGCGCGCTTTGTCTCACTCGTGTGATGGAGGAACTTGTCGGCCCAGGGAATGAAATACTTCCAGTTCGGCGCATCGGTATGTCCGCCGTCGTGTTGGCGCCACGCGAGCTGTCCATCGAGGAGCCCGGAATTGACCGGAGGCATCTTCGCAGTGCGATAGTCTTCTCGAACGCCCATGTCCTTCGCTCCAAGTAAACGGAAGACCGGCTCCGCGGCCACAGCGGCCATGAAACTCCCCTGATGATCCAGCCATTTCGCGTCGCCTTTCTCGGGCACGCCATAACTGATAAAGGTGAGCCGCGGCGCGCAGAGTGCCAGCAATTCGTGCGCATCGACCGGCAGGTCGCCCGCTGTTTTGCTCTCGAAGGTTGCCTCCGACGCTCCATACTTCAGGAAGTTGCCCGCCATCCAGTGATATTCACCGGTGCCTGTAAGATTCTCCACGGCCTCCCCCCAATTACGCCGATGAAGCTTCGCGCCGCCCTCGCCGGATGAACCGACTAAAACCACTGCGAAGCGTGAATCGAAGGCCATCGTCACCAGAGCAGCCTTGCCATAACGCGAGACTCCTTCGATCCCCACCTGTTTCGCATTGACGGCCTTTTCTGTCTCGAGATAGTCCAAGCCGCGCGACGCACCCCAACCCCAGGCCCGCAACGCGCCCCAGTCATCCGGCTTGCGCGGCTGTCCTTTATTGACCAGGCCGATAATTCCTTTCGTAAGACCAGCCCCGTTATCGGCCTGAATGCTGCCAGGACTGATCGAGGCAAATCCCCAGCCATCGGCGATTAATTGTTCGGTGGCGGGCGGGTCGGCGTTGGGCGGAGGCGCTATCGGCCCACGGCCGGCGCCCCGTCCCGGAAATACAGGCGCTGGAAATGCGACCTCCGGGATGGTGCGGCCGCCGAACATCATCATCACTGGAACCGGACCCTTCGCATCCGCCGGCAACACCAACGTCATCTGAATGTCGACCTTGATGTCAGGGTCCGAAGAATTGTCGACGTGACCGAGCAGTTGCTTGCCGATGACCGGATGCTCGCCGACTCTCGCCTCTACGGTTTTCGTAACCTCCCAACTGACCCTGGGAACGCTCTTAGGGATGCGGCCCAGTACTTCCCGCTCGAAATCTTCGACGATCTCAGGACGGCGCTGATTCCACCACGCGGCCGCCGTCGTGACTTTCCTGCCATTTTTGAGCGTGAGCACATCGGGCAGATTGGGGAATGGATTCGCCGTGGCTGCGTCGTAGTTGGCATGGTTCGCCGCATTTTCATTGCCGCTCGGACCGGGGCGAAGGGCCTTGATTCCGAGTTGATCCATCATGTTCTGACGATCCTCAGCGGCGGTCCAGTCTTTCTTGTCTGTTTGGGCAAGAGCGATCAGTCCGGCGAACGACAGGATCAACATAAGAGACCGTCGATTCAGCATGATTAATAAGAGATCATATTCCGGTTGACCGCGCAACCAACTTTGTGCGACGCCCGCGAGGCCTTCAGTGCTTGTTACTCAAATGTCTATGCGGACAGGCGTTTCCCGGGGTCGACCCGTGTCCAGAGGATCGCTGAAACCAGATACAGGTCCCCCATGATGAGCAACGGCGTCTGCCAGTTCGAAAAGTGGGCGACCACCCAACCGGTGACAATCGGGCTGAGAATGGATCCGATCTGCCCAGTGGTATTCATAGCGGCGCTGAGAACGGCGGTGTGTTCGGCGCCTATATCGATACATGTTGCCCAACTCGCGCTGAGCGTGAACATGGAGGCAGCGACGGCCAAAGCGATGAGCGACGCGGCCATGACGGGAGTGGCGGAGAGTACCGAGGCGAACATCGCAGCGCCCGCCACAGCATAACCGATAACCGCGACGCCGGATCGGCCGGCGCGGAGACCGAAGCGGCGAGTCATGAAGTCGGTGACGGCTCCGCCGGCGATGTCGCCGAAAACGCTCAGAAGCAGCGGCAAGCCGGAGAAGAAGCTGAGAGACTGCATTTGAAAGCCGCGCTGCTCCGCCAGATAAGTAGGCAGCCAGGTCATGACGAAGTAAGATCCATAGCTGTTCGAGAAATAGGCGAGGCAGAGAACCAAACGCTCGGGGCTTTGGCGAGAGCCAGCCAAGCGTCTTTTCCGGCGTGAACGTGCGTGGAAACGCGGCGGTCCGTTTCGATCAGGCCGGCCTCAGCGGCGTTCACACCCGGATGGTTGCGCGGCTCATCACGGAACCAGTGGAACCAGGTGGCGGCCCACACAAATCCGACCGCTCCACAGGCGGCAAATATAGCCCGCCAGGACAAACTGGCGGCCAGTGCGGCAACCAGCAGCGGGGTAAGGCCTCCGGAAAGATGCGCCGCCGCGAAAAAAAAGCCCTGCGCCCGGCCGCGCTCGCTAGCGGGAGTCCAGCGGGAAAATGCCAGCGCCGCGTTCGGCCATGCGCCTGCTTCTCCGGCGCCGAACAGAAACCGGATGACCAGTAGGCTGGGGTAATTCCAGGCGAATGCCGTAAAAATCGTGAAGCAGGACCACCAGGCTACGATACGGGTAAGCACGCGGCGGGGTCCGATGCGCTCGCCCCACCACGCGGTTACGATTTCGAACGCAGCATAGGCGACGGCGAAGGCGATGAATACGAAGCTCATCTCGATCTTGCTCAGCCTCAGGTCCCGTGCAATCTGGGGCGCCAGGACGGAAATGCAAACACGGTCCAGATAGGTGACGGCGGCTAACGCGAGCAGGAAGCCGGCGGCGCGGTATCGGGTTCGGGTTGGTTGCATAAAAGGCAGGAGGAACCAGCATCTCCACTTTGGGACTCGGAAAACAAGTGGTGAAAGCCTGGTTGTCTCAGCCTGGACTCAGGGCCCACTATCCCCGCACCCGATTCCGTATAGTTGAGATTGCTGTGCTCTCGCGAAGGCTCATCCTTTTGGCTCCACTTGTCCCACTGGCCGCGGCGCCGCTCGACGGAAAATGACACTCAGTTTGCATCAGAATACGTCCGCTAACGCCGGATACCGGAAGTCTCTCGAAGGCGGCGCGCGCGGGAATTAAAGACGTGGAGCTCACCGCGCCGCTGGTCGACGAGTTCCTGAAGACAGATACGCCGCGGCGGCGGGCCGCCTGATTTCCGACCTCGGACTGACTCCGGTTTCCGCGGCCTGCGGCGTAACCGGGTTGTGGGAACCGAACCCGAACCGTGCCGCGGCGCTCGACAGTCTCAAGAAACGCTGTGAGCTCTTTGCGTCGATGGGACTGAGGAAAATCTATGCCCCCACCACGGCCACGCGGAAATCTACAGCGGACGATTATAAAACGGGCGCCCAAAATATGCGTGAAGTTGGCGAGATTGCCCAACAATTTCGCTTGACCGCGATGGTCGAATTCGTGCGTGCTTCTTCCTTCATTTCTACGCTGCCGACACTGCTGAAGTTGACACGGGAGGCGGGGCATCCGAATCTGCGTCCCATGCTGGACTGTTATCATTTCTGGTCCGGACTGAACAAGTTCGAAGACCTGGATCTGATACGGAAGGGTGAACTGGCCCACGTCCATTTTCAGGACGTACCCGAGATGCCGCGCGAGCTGCTGGATAATACGACGCGGCTGATCCCCGGCGACGGGATCGCTCCTCTCCCGCGGATTCTCCGCAAGTTATCGGAGAAAGGATACTCGGGTCCGCTATCGGTTGACTTGTTTCTGCCGGAGTTTCAACAGGCGGATCCGTACGAACTGGCGCGCCGCATCCGCGAGCGAGCGGAGTCCGTGATGCGCCAGGCTGGCGTATAAACCAGAGATTCCCATCGTTGCTTCCAACGCGGAATTCCATCCGCTTCTCCAACCCGGCGCTTCACTATTTCCCCGTGCCCGCGCCGGAAACAGGCTATACGAATGAGGAGGTTCCGAGCGATAAGAAGCTGATCGTCGATGACGAACCCGTCGCCTGCCTAATCCTGCGCGAAGAACGGCGCTTTTGCCGGCCATCGACCTCGTCGGTGAAGCGCAGGATGGGCCGGAAGCGTTGCCGCCTACTCCTCGCGCAAAGCTACAATCGGATCCACCCTCATCGCGCGCCGCGCGGGCAGATAACTCGCCAGGATCGCCACCGCGAGAAATACCGCGCAGGTCACGGTATAGGTGAACGGATCGCTGGCCCGGACGCCGAACAGGAAACCTTCGATCAATCGCGTGGCCGCCGCGGCCCCCACCAGGCCCAGGGCTAAGCCGATGGCCGTCAGTTTCATCCCCTGCGCGAGGATCATTCCCCGCACCTCGGACGGCCGCGCTCCCAGCGCTACGCGAATTCCGATCTCCTTCCTCCGCTCCGCCACTGAACAGGCGATCACGCCATAAATTCCGAGCGAAGCCAGGATCAGCGCCACCAGCGAAAACACGGCCAGCAGCGCGCTGCGCAGTCTGGGCTGCGCCATGGATTCGGTCACCTGCTGCTGCATGGTGCGAACGTTATAGAATGCGACGTCCGGATCCACGGACCCCAGCGCCCCACGAACCGCGTTGAGGACATCGGCGGTGCCACCGGCCGAGCGCACTACTAAAGTGTTTCCCGGAATCGTGGTTTGCGCATAGGGCGTAAACAGCTCCGGGCGCGGCTCCTCCGCCAAATCGCTCTCGCGAAACCCGCCCACCACGCCGATGATCTCCCCGGTCCAGGGCGAACCCACGTCCATGGTCACGCGTTTGCCCAGCGCGCTGCCGCGCGGAAAGAATGCGCGCACGAACGCGTCGTTGACCATCGCCACTTTGGGCGAATCGGTTCGGTCGCTCCACGTGAAAAACCTTCCGGCGACAAGAGGAACGCCCATGGCGCGGAAATAATCGGGTGACACTACGCGGTTATCGACCACGATTTTCGTCTCATCGGAATGCACCGGCTGCGAATCGAGCCAGACGCCCGCGGTTTGCTTCACTTTGCGCAAGGGCAGATAATTCGTGGTGCCGGCGCTCGCGACCCCCGGCATTTGTTCCAGCTCGCTCAGCAGCCGCTCGAAGAATTTTTCGCAGCGCGTCAGATCCTTGTAGCGAACGTCGCTCAGCGAAAACTGCATGGCCACGATGCTCGAGATATCGTAGCCGGGCCGGACCTCGGTAAGCTGCCGGAAACTTCGCGCCAGCAAGCCGGCGGAAGCCAGCAGGACGACCCCGAGCGCAACCTCGGTCACCACCAGGATCGAGCGCAGGCGGCTCCCTTGTTTCCCTCCGGTACCGCCTCGCCCTGCGGTGGTCAATACTCCTCGAATGCCCGCGCGCGAGGCCCGGAGCGCAGGGACGATTCCAAAAATCAGCGCGGTACCCAGGGCCAGCAGAAACGAGAACCCCAGAATTCGCGCGTCCAGGTGAATTTCTTCGGTTCGCGGAAGCGCGCGCGGATCGAGCGCGATCAACAAGCGGACTCCGAACAGCGCCAAAGGCAGACCCAGCAGGACACCGGCGATGGCCAGCAATCCGCTTTCAACCAGCAGCTGCCGGACCAGCGCGCCCCTGCTGGCACCGACGGCGGCTCGCACGGCCATCTCCCGGACCCGCACTGCACCGCGCGCCAGCAGCAGACTGGCCACGTTCGCGCAGGCGATCAGCAGCACGCATCCCACCGCGGCAGCGAAGATCCACAAAGTCTTGCGAACGGAGCCGACCTCCTGATCCAGAAACGTGATCAGTTTGAGTCCAAATCCCCGATCCTCCGGGTGTCGCGACGCAAGGTCCGCCGCGATTCGGTTTAGCTCCGCCTGTGCCTCAATAGGTTGCACACCCGGTTTTAGACGGCCGCAGGTTTGCACCCACCGCCAGTTTCGTCCCGAGGCGTAGGGCGATTCAGGTGGCAGCGGCGCCCATAAATCGTAATCCGCTGACATCGCGAATTCGCGCGGCATGACCCCGACTATTTCAAAGGAAACCCCATCCATTGAAATTCGGCGGCCGACGATATTCGGATCTCCGCCCAAATGATTTTGCCAGAATGAGTAGCTTAAAAGCGCCACCATTTCCCGCCCGGCGTGGTATTCTTCCGGCAGAAAAAGGCGTCCGGCCTGCGGTTGAATCCCCAGTGTGGGGAAAAAATCCGCAGTTACGCGGACCCCCGCAAGCCGCTGCGGCTCGCCCGCTCCCGTAACATTCCAGCTTCCCGGAAAAGCTCCGCCCATGCTCTCAAAAAGTCGCGATCCCTGCCGGATTTCGTCGATATCCGTGGCGAATAAACCGCGCAATCCCGCTCCGGAGCGCGGAGGAACATTCCAGATCCACACCAGACGATCCGCGTCCGGGTAGGGCAATGGAGACAATAAAACCCGCTCGACTAGAGTAAAAATCGCTGTGGTCGCGCCCAACCCCAACGCCAGGACCAGGGCCGCGGCAAAACTGAACGCCGGAGTTCGGAATAGCATCCGAAAGGCGAACTTAATATCGGAAATCAATGCCGGAATTATCGCACAAACGGCCGTTGCCTCTCGCGCCGGTATAATGGAAAATCCCATGCCGTCCACTGCCCCGGATCTCCTCGCCAAATACGAACCCGTCATTGGACTGGAGGTGCACGTCCAGCTGGCCACCCGTACGAAAATTTTTTGCGGATGCGCCACCAGCTTCGGCGCGCCCCCCAACACCAACGTCTGCCCGGTATGCCTGGGTCTTCCCGGCGCTCTTCCGGTCTTAAGCCGCCAGGCGGTCGAACTGGGTATCGAGGCGTCGCTCGCTCTGCACTGCACCGTCAATCCCAAATCGATTTTCGCG
>CAVOPN010000003.1:0-51371 GCA_963698105.1 Bryobacterales bacterium | reverse complement strand
GGGGGGCTGATTGCTCCGAATCGGTATAAGGAGAGGGCGGCGAAGCTGCTTACGGTAATTCCGGTGGGGTCGAAGCCGGTCAGCGCGGCGGTGCGGCGGGTGTGATGGCGAGAGAAAACGCAGGCGGAACCGCCTGCGCCACAGGGGGATGTCGCGGTGGTGCGGGTGGGCGGCTGATTGCTCCGAATCGATATAAGGAGAGGGCGGCGAAGCTGCTTACGGTAATTCCGGTGGGGTCGAAGCCGGTCAGCGCGGCGGTGCGGCGGGTGTGATGGCGAGAGAAAACGCAGGCGGAACCGCCTGCCATTGTTTCAGCTACTGCTTTTCGACTTTTTGGTATAAGGAGAGGGCGGCCAAGCTGCTTACGGTAATTCCGGTGGGGTCGAAGGCTGATGGGGGCCACTGGTAACGTCCGCTCCCTGTGGTCGCGGCTCGGTAGAGAAGAAAACGCAGGCGGAACCGCCTGCGCCACAGGGGGACGCTATCAGCAGCAGCTTGAAGGATTGCGGCAGAGCCCGTAGGGCAGGCGGTTTCGCCCGCCAGCTACGGCTTTTCGACTTTATCGTCGGCTTTATCGCGGCTTCGGCTTTTACCGGCGCGGAGTTGAGCGTCTTCTAGGCGCTCCGCTTCCTGCCAGGTGAAGATCATGCGATGAATTACTGTCAGATTGCCGAGCACCGCGATGACCCACAATACGGGAGCCATGCGGTCGAACAGAGCGCCGATAATTACCAGCACTACCCGTTCTGGCCGCTCCATGAATCCGACTTTGCACATGGGAATCGAATTCTCGGCGCGCGCCCGGACATAGCTCACCATTACGCAGGCGATCATGGCGACCGCGGTCAGCACCACGTAAGAAAATCGTCCGATGGAGCCATACCAGACCAGCAGGCCGATCAGTAAACCGAGATCGGAATAGCGGTCGAGCACCGAATCGAAAAATCCGCCGAAGCGGGTCACGCGGTTGGTTTCGCGCGCCACCCGGCCGTCGACCATATCGAACAATCCCGCACCGATGATCACCGCGCCGGCCCAGCGGAACTGTCCCACGGCCAGCAGCCAAGCCGCGCCGACGTTGATCAGCAGACCCAAAAACGTCAGGACATTGGGATGGATTTTCGAAAGCGCGAGGATGCGAACGATCGCCAGGATCACCTTATTACAGGCCAGCCCGATCGCGCGCGTAAACGTTAACTTCTGGTCCAAGATCTATTCCTTGTCAATATCAGGCGCCAGGTCATGAATCGTTTTCAACTCGACGATTTCCATCACCCGCACGCCGCCCGGGATCTGAATGCGAACTTCATCGCCCACCTGCTTGCCCAACAAGCTGCGCCCGATCGGCGAGCTGGTCGAGATGAGACCCTTCGCCACATCCACTTCCTCACTGGTGACTAAGGTGTACTTTACCTTGATATCTTTGTCGACGTCCAGCACGATTACTTCCGAGCACAGGCCGCACCGGTCGCGCGGAAGTTTCGTCATATCGATCATCGAAATTTCGCGCAGGCGGCCGTTCAGCTGATTGAGGCGGGCATTTACGATTCCCTGGCGTTCCTTGGCTGCGTGATACTCGGCGTTTTCTTTCAAATCGCCGTGGGCGCGCGCCTTGAGAATCTCGCGGGGGAGCTCCACTCGAAACTCCATTTCCAGCGCCGCGATTTCTTCTTTCAGCTTTTTGATCAGTTCCTGCATCGCCTACATCTGCGATTATAGCGCGCTGTCATTTCCCGAAGAACTTGCGGCGCATATCCGGCCAGAATTCTTTGAGGATATTAAATCCGGCGTCGCTGCCGACGTTCAAAGCCCACTTCTCGGAGACCTCTTCGGGGTGCCGGCTGGAGGGTGGATAGTAGGCGGCAGCAGCAGCGGCCGCCACGCCGTTGCCGACAATTTCAGAGAAGTTAAACTGGCGCGCCCCCGAATCCGCCCGGGTCACGATCACCCGGCTCGCGGAGTAGCCCACTCTTTTCCAGAATCCATACCGCGGACCCATTCGAAAATAGCGAGGGTCCTGACGAAAGACCACCGGGAATATCGCTTCCGTCAAATAATTTCCGATGGCGTTATCCGCGAACGCTCCGGCATAGCGTTTGGCATATCCGGTGGCGCCCTGGCCGAATTCCCTATATTGATTCGTCAATTGGGAACCACCGGCATAAATGCCGGTAATGATGAAGCCGAAAGGGTCGAATACATCCTCGGTGGCGAGCCAGAACTTCGTCCGTGTGCCGATCGGCAGGATGACGCCGTTTGAGTCGCGCACTGTGTCGTAATCGGGAACGATACCTAAAATGTGTGTTTCTTCGCGGCTTTCAGGCTTCTTTACTTGTTCCGTTTCTTCGGTTTGCGACCAAGCGGACCCCAGGCAGACGGTTAGAAACAGTGCCAGTACACGCCCGCTTGTCATGGTAGAAACAAACCCAACTGTAGATAGGACGACTCGGCCGATGAACGGCGTACAAGCTATTTTGACAGCTCGCGGCGCATGTTATCGAGGGAGTGCTTCATGGAGGCAAGCGCCTCGCCCGGCTGCGTGCCGTGATGCTGAGAAACCTCCGCGAACAGAGGAACCAGTTCCGGATCCCTCCAGCCGCGCCGCGACTCCTCCACCATGATTTCCAGAGCGTGCTGATGAGAAAACGCGGGCTTATAGGGCCTCGCCGTGGTGAGCGCATCGTAGATGTCGGCCACCTGGAGAATTCTGGCCAGCAGCGGAATATCTTCGCCGGCCAATCCGTCGGGATACCCCGAGCCATCCCAGCGCTCATGATGGCTGCGGATAATCGGCAGCACGGGCGCAAGCGTTTTCATCGGTTTGCAAATTTCTTCGCCGCGAATAGTGTGCAGCCGCATGGTCTGCCATTCCTCGTCGGTCAGGAGGCCGCGCTTGAAGAGGATGCCGTCGGGGATGCCGATTTTCCCGATGTCGTGCAGATAGCTTCCGCGGTAGAGCGCCAACTGTTCCTGCCGCGGCAATCCCAAGGCCTGCCCCAAAGCCAGGCTATAAGTGGTCAGGCGCTCGCAATGCATCCCGGTATATTTATCCCGCCGCTCCACGGCTTGCGCGAGCGCGAACAAAATCGTCTCCGCCTCCTCGAGCGAATCCGTCAGGGCCTTATTGCGCAGCATCGCCCGGATGCGGGTCCTGGCCACGGCGGGTTGCAAAGGCTTGATCAGAAATTCGTCGGCGCCCGATTCGATGCCCGCGACCTCATTTTCCGTGCCCTGCACGCTGGTCGTCATCAGAATCGGAATCAGCTGCGTGCGCCGCTCGCTTTTGAGCAAATGGCAGAATTCCGGGCCGCTCATCTCCGGCATGACCAAGTCCACCACGACCAGGTCGACTTTTTCCCGTTCCAGAATGCCGAGGGCAGCGGTGGGGCGCGCGGCCTCCAGTATCCGGTAAGCCGCCGTCTTCAACATGGCTTTCAGCAGCCGCCGGTTTAGCTCGATATCGTCGACGATCAGGATTGTGGGCGCCTGCGCGGCGTCTTCGAGTACGCTCTCCCAGCGCGGAAGATGCATTTCCGGACGCAGCACGATCGGATCGGACGCGGTGCTCACTGTAGCCTGTTTCGACACGTGTGCTTACCTGTTCAAGGTATCTATCGGACTTACCTTAGGAAACGTTTAGCCAAAATCGAGGAAACAGTACTAAGATGAGTAGCGTTATGGCGGAACTCTCGCCGGAGACAGGATTTTCCTCGCCGGGCATTTAACCCGGACCCGCGACCTGGTGTTGGAGAAACTGCCAATCTCCGGCTGGATCAATGGACGTTCCGGCCCGACGAAGAGACCTGGTCGATCGCGGACTGCGCCGATCACATCGCCACGATTGAGAAGCGGATTTTTTCGATGGTTTCGAAGCATATGCAAAGCGCGGAGCCCGATGCCCGGAGAGCGGCCGAGGTGCAGAAGAAGACGGCGTGGATCCTCCAAGCCGTGCCTGCCCGGCATAAGCGGGTCAAAGTCCCGGGGGGAGTAGTTTTGAAACCCGCTGAACAGAGTCCTCTCACCGCGTTGCGCCTCAGCGAACCGTGGCGGATGGCGGACGGTCCAGCGGACGATTTTCAGGTGCTGACTACGTCCGATCCCTCTGCCTTCTCCGAAGTATTTCTCTCCGATTCGCGAATTCGCAAGCTAAGCTTCACTGGGAGCACGGATGCTCCTCTACGCGAAGGCTGCTTCCACCATGAAGCGCCTCTCTCTTGAACTGGGGGACACGCTCCTTTGCTGGTGTTCGAAGACGCCGACGTGGATGCGGCGGTAACCGAGGCCTGCGCCGCCAAGTTCCGCAAAGCCGGTCAGACTTGCGTATGCGTGAACCGGATCTATGTTCAGGAGCGGTGATTGAGGACTTCACGGCGCGTCTTGCGCACGGTGCAGGCCCTGAAAGTAGGAAATCCTCTCGAGGAGTCGACACAAATCGGGCTCTTGGTCGATGCAAACGGCCTTGCCAAGGTGCGCGAGCGTATCGAAGATGCGCTGGCCAACGGTGCTCGAATCGTCACAGGCGGGGACGCGAGGGAGGGCTCGATACGCCGGATGTGCAGCCCGGAATGAGGATCCTTGAAGAGGAGACATTCGGACTGGTCGCGCCGGTCATGAGTTTTTCGACCGACGCGGAAGCGATCGAGTTGGCAAACGCTGTTCCGTACGACTGGCGGCGTACCTTTGGACCCGCGATTTGAGTCGCGCTTTTCGCGTGGCGGCAATGTGGAGTACGGCATCATCGGATTGAATGACTGCCTCCCTTCAGCCGCTCAAGCGCCTTTCGGGTGCATGAAATGCTCCGGGATCGGACAGGAAGGCGGAAAGTGGGGCCTTGAGGAATATCTCGAAGTGAAATACATTTCTGCCGCGCTTCGCAAGGACTAGAGCTCGAGCCGCCGAACAGCCGGCTGCGGAATGGCCGCCCCAGAAGGCAGTGATCCTCTTACGGCTCGATCGAGCTTGGCCAGTGAGCATTCAGACGCTAAGTCCGTCGCCTGAGGAGTTTAGAAGTTTCTGGACGTTAGTTTTAGGTCTGAGATCGCTTCCAGGCGCACAGGATCATTGAGGAACAGGCCCGCTGCGAATTCCGTGCCGATGGTCACTCCGAGCAGGCGGGCTCCGGTCTTCTGCAGGTCGATATAGCCTTTGCTCGAGACCTGGCTTTTGTGGCAACGCATGACGGCTTCCCACTCCTGAATGAGGTCGCTGATGTCGATGACGATGTCCGGTTTGTCGAAGTGCTGCGTGATGTTGTAGAAGAATAGATTGCTAATCCGATGTACGGGGGCGGCCTTCAATTCGTTGAGACCGCCGTAGCGCGCGAAGCGGGAGGCGTCGCGTACCAATTTCCCGGCCGTGGCGTGATCAGGATGCTGATTCTCCTGCGGGTGAGGGGCTAGAACAATCTCGGGTTCGAAGTTTCTGATCTCGGCCGCGATTCGAAACGCATTTTCAGGATTGTACTCGAGATGGCAGTCGCCGCCGAAATCCAGGAAGTCGATGGAGGCTCCGATTAATAGGGCGGCTTCGCGAGATTCCTGTTCACGAGTTGCGGGCGTACCGGCAGTGCCGGCTTCGCCGCGGGAGAGGACGAGGATGCGCACGTGGTTGCCGCGCTTGACCTCCTTAATAAGGATAGGGGCGCATCCGAACTCGATATCGTCGGGGTGAGGGCCGATGGCGAGGATGTTCACTGCGCGCAAACCTCCTGGTAATACTGCTCATATTGGGGGATGATCAGTTCTGTCGAATACCGGGTTTCGGCGGCGCGGCGCGCGGCGGCGGACATTTTTCGATAAAGGGAATCGTCGGTGAGGAGAGACACGACTCGGGCGGCTTGGGCGGCGATATCGCCTACGGGTTCTAGGAATCCGTCAATTCCATCGTCGATCAATTCGGGGACGCCGCCGATGCGGGTTGCAACCGGAGGGAGTCCGCAGGCCATGGCTTCGAGGGCAGCGAGTCCGAAGGCTTCCATTTCGCTGGGCATCAGGAGCACGTGATGCTTGGGAATCAGTCTTTCGACGTGGTCTTGTTTGCCTAAAAAGGTAACTTGTTTTTCGACGCGCAATTCGCGCGCCAGCATTTCGGCGGGACCGCGTTCCGGGCCGTCTCCGACCATCACCAGACGGGCTGGGATCGATTTCAAGACCTCTCTCAAAATCCGGACGCAATCGAGCACCCGCTTGACGGGACGGAAATTAGAGAGATGGATCAGTTGCTTTTCTCGCGGCTGGCTTTCCGGAGCAGGACGGTAGAAATCGCAGTTGACGAAGTTGTGGATCACGCGAATTTCATTCTGGACACCGAAAACGTCGGCGGTTCTATCCTGAAGATATTTACTGATGGTGGTGATGCCGTCCGATTTTTCGATGGAGAATTTAGTGATGGGAAAGTAGGACCGGTCGGCTCCGACGAGCGTAATATCGGTTCCATGGAGCGTGGTGACGAACGGCATTATCCTGGTAGACGTCATTTGCTGAGCGAGAAGAGCGGCGATCGAATGAGGGATCGCGTAGTGGACGTGCAGGAGGTCGAGATCGTAACAGGCCGCGACTTCGGCCATTCTGGAGGCGAGCGCGAGGCAGTACGGAGGATAAAGAAACAGAGGATAGGCCGAAACCTCGACTTCGTGATAGTGGATGCGCGGCAGGCCGGGGTCGAGGCGAATGGGGTTCGCATAGGTAATGAAGTGGATTTCGTGACCGCGGGCGGCAAGCTCCAGGCCGAGCTCCGTGGCGACGATGCCGCTGCCTCCGTAGGTGGGATAACAGGTGATGCCGATCTTCACGAATGCAGGGTAGCATTTTGGTTTGAAGTACAATCGTTGGTCGTCATGAAGAATTCGCCGCCCATGAACTCCGCTGAACGCCGATTTGGAAAATACGCTGTTTTGTGTTTGATCGCTGGTACATTGTTCGCGCAGCCGAATCCTTATCGCACTGTCGAGAATTTTTTTAAGCTGCCTGAGGGGCGCTCCTGGGGGTCGACCAGCACGGTGGCGGTGGATTCCAAGGGGCATATCTGGATTGCCGAGAGATGCGGCGCGAATAGCTGCGTCGGCAAGACGGTCGACCCGATTCTGGAATTCGACGAATCGGGCAAGCTGCTGAAGAGCTTTGGCAGCGGCCTGCTGGCGTTTCCGCACGGGATTTGGATCGACAAAGAAGACAACATCTGGATCGCCGACGGGCAGGCGCGGGATGCGAAGGCGCTGGGCCATCAGGTTTTCAAATTCGACCAGAATGGGAAAGTATTGATGACGCTGGGTAAAGCCGGCGTTACGGGCGATACGCCGGATTTGTTCAATCAACCCAATGCTGTGGCGATCGCGCCGAATGGGGACATCTTTATCTCCGACGGGCATGATCGAGGGCGTGGAAATGCCCGCGTGATGAAGTTCACGAAGGATGGCAAATTCATTAAGCAGTGGGGCGGACACGGGTCGGGTCCGGGGCAGTTCGAGGTGCCCCATACCCTGGCGTTTGATTCCCAGGGGCGGTTGTTCGTGGGGGATCGCGCTAATAACCGGATCGAGATTTTCGACCAGGACGGGAATTTTATTACGGAATGGAAACAGTTCGGACGGCCCAGCGGTATCTTTATCGATAGTCACGACGTGATTTATGTAGGCGACTCGGAATCGATTGAAACCGGCGGGTATGCGGGGAATAATCCTGGATTCAAGCGCGGGATTCGAATCGGAAGCGCGAAGGACGGCACGGTGACGGCGTTCATTCCGGACTCGTCGCCAGGGACCGGGGCGACCAGCGGAGCGGAAGGAGTAGGCGCCGACGGAAGGGGAACGGTGTATGGCGCCGAGGTGCTGCAGAAGGGGATTAAGAAGTACGTCAAGCAGTGAAAGTAGTACAATGCTTGACCAAGAGGAGTGTCCACGATGACAGATACTACGCGACGGACTTTTCTGGGAGCAATGGGAGCCGCGGCGGCAATGGCTGCGCCGGGCGGGACTAAGAATTCCAGCGGAGCAACGACCGAAAAGTGCTTGTTCTGGGTCGCGGCCTGTACGCCTTGCGATAAGAACCTCAAGTTCGATGAGGCTTATTATCGCGACATGATGGCGTTCTTCAAGGATCAGGGCGCCGATGGAGTGGTGGTCACGGGCACTACGGGCGAATATCCCTCGTTCTCGACGGTAGAGCGGAAGAAAATTCAGGAGACGGCACTGAAGCACCGGGCAGGACTCACGTCGATGATCGTGTCGACAGGCACGTCGAATTTTCCGGAGACGATTGAATTGTCGCAGCACGCCGCTGCTAATGGGGCAGACGGGTTGCTGATCATCCCTCCGTTCTATTTTAAGAAACCGCAGCTGGCCGGATTGACGAAGTATTATTCGCTGATCTTCGAGCAGGTAAAGATTCCGATCAACCTGTATCACATCCCCGGCACCAGCGCGGTGCCCATCACGGCCGAATTGCTGCACAGCCTGGAACATTATCCGAATCTGGCCGGCATCAAGGATTCGAACGGCGATGTTCCGGAGTACGAAATGTACCTCAGGGAGTTTCCGAAGCTCAATATGAGGACCGGCACGGGCAACAATCTCAAGGCTGCGCTGAACGCGGGGATGGGAGCGATTCTCGCGGAAGGGAATCTGTTCACCAAGCGAATCGCGAGCGTGTTTGCGGCGCATCGGCAGGGCAAAGATATCGATGGACCATTGGCCGCGCTGCATGCGGCGCAGGCGGCGCTGCGGCCGGGTGGCGTCGGATCTTACGGTCCTATGAAGTACGCCCTCAGTCTGGAAATGGGCAACCGGCAGACCTATCAGCGTCCGCCGAATCCGGATGTCACCGACGAGCAGAAGGCGATCATCAAGGCCAAGCTTGATGAGATAAAGACCATGGGCTGACACCTATCCTACGGATCGCTCCGTGTGGTCGCGGCTCGGAACCGAAATGCGAAAAAATTATTTCTTACCGAGCCGCGACCACACGGAGCGATCTTTGACCGGGAGAAAACCACGTATGTTTCGGATAACGACGATCATCGCTGTGGCCGCGCTATGCGCGTCCGGGCAATCGCGTACTAATAAGGACGGCGAGTGGCCCAGCTATGCGGCGGACCTGGCGGGGACGCGGTACCGTCCTCTCGATCAGATCAACGCCTCGAACTTCAGCAAGCTCGAAGTGGCCTGGACGTTCAAGACTGATAGCATCGGGAATCGCAAGGAGTTCAAGCTCGAAGGTACGCCGCTGATGGTGAATGGAGTGGTGTATGCCACGGCGGGCTCGCGGCGGGCGGCAATCGCGCTCGATGCAGCTACGGGGGAATTGTTGTGGGTCCACGGTGAGCATGAGGGGCAACGAGGTGCGGCGGCTCCTCGGCAACTATCCGGCCGGGGTCTCGCTTATTGGACGGACGGAAAGCAGGAGCGGATCCTATATGTGACGCCCGGTTACAGGCTGATTTGCCTGGATGCCAAGAACGGCCAAGTGATCCCTTCGTTTGGAAAAAACGGAGTGGTGGATTTGAAGCTCGATGACGATCAGACCATCCTGCCGGATTTGACGACCGGGGAAATCGGGCTGCAATCGGCGCCAGTGGTAGCGAAGGACACGATCATTATCGGCGCGGCGTTCCGCGAAGGAATGACGCCCAAGAGTATGCGTAACAACAAGGGTTACGTTCGCGGATTCGACGTGAAAACCGGCAAGCGTCTGTGGATTTTTCATACCATTCCTTTGAAAAACGAACTGGGTTACGACACCTGGGAAAAAGGTTCGGCTGAGTACACGGGGAACACCGGCCTATGGACGCAAGTCACCGTCGATGAGCAGCTCGGGTTGGTTTATCTGCCGATCGAATCGCCGACCGGAGATTATTACGGAGGTCATCGGCCGGGCAACAATTTGTTCGGCGAAAGCCTGGTCTGCATCGATCTGAAGACCGGGCAGCGCAAGTGGCATTACCAGCTGGTGCATCATCCGCTGTGGGACATGGATATTTCCTCCGCGCCGATTCTCGCGGACATCAACGTGAACGGCCGCGCCATCAAGGCGGTCGCGCAGCCAACGAAGCAGGGATTTTTGTACGTCTTCGACCGCGTGACGGGCAAGCCGGTGTGGGACATGGAAGAACGGCCGGTGGAAAAGGGAACTGTGCCTGGCGAGTGGTATTCACCGACGCAGCCATTTCCAACCAAGCCGCCCGCTTATAGCCGCAACGGCGTTTCGAAGGACGATCTGATCGACTTCACACCGGCGATGCACGATCAGGCGCTGACCATCATTTCGAAGTATCACATCGGACCGGTATATACGCCTCCGGTAGAGAGTCAAATCGGCGGTCCTCTGGCGACGCTGACGCTGGGCACGGCGAGCGGCGGAACGAACTGGCCAGGAGCTTCCTACGATCCCGAAACTCACATCGTATACGCGTACGCGTGCAATGCGTGCCTTAACCCGATCGGCCTGATGCGCGCTCCGAAAACTCTTTCGGATATGGATTTCGTGGCGGGCACGGCGGGTCAGGAAGTGCGGAATAGAACGGGCCCCGGAGAGGGCGCGGGAGCCGATTCGCCTCTGCCGAGCCGTACTCCGGCGGCGCAAGCTGGTCGCGGCGGAAGAGGCGGAACGGGTAGAGGCGGAACGGGTGCAGCTGGCGCAGCTCCGGCTGGGGGCGGCGGTGGCGCGGGCGGTCTGAGCGTGAACGGACTGCCGCTGATCAAGCCGCCGTATGGGACGATCTCCGCGATTAGTCTCGACAAGGGCGAGATCGTATGGCAGATCGCACATGGGGAAACGCCGGACAATATTCGAGCGGCGCTTAAGACGGCGGGCGTAGAGGCTCCTCGTACAGGTCAGTTGGGCTACAACGTGGGTACGCTGATCACGAAAACGCTGGTGATCGCGGGTGAGGGCCAGGTGACCACGACTGCGGAACATCCGCGGGGCGCAATGCTGCGCGCCTATGATAAGGCGACCGGGAAAGACGCGGGCGCTGTCTATATGCCCGCTCCGCAGACCGGATCCCCGATGACTTACATGTTGAACGGCAAACAGTACATCATTGTCGCGGTGAGCGGCGGAAATTATTCGGGAGAATACATCGCGTTCACGCTGCCCGCCAGCGAGGAGCATGGGACGGCGGCGGCTCAGCAATAAATGAAAATCATTGTCGCAGCGCTGCTTCTGCTTGCATTGCTCGGCGCACAGGAGCCGTCGCGGTCCGTGTGGGATGGAGTCTATACGCAGGAGCAGGCGGATAGCGGACGCCCGCTCTACAATGAACACTGCGCGTCCTGCCACGCGGATACTTTGATGGGCGGCGAAATGTCGCCTCCACTGGTGGGCGGCGAGTTTCTTTCCAATTGGAACGGCCTGACGCTGGGCGATTTGTTCGAACGTATTCGCACGACGATGCCTCAGAACAAAGCCGGGAAATTGAGCCGTGAAGTAAATGCGGACATCACCGCGTATATCCTGAGCGTCAACAAATTCCCGGCCGGCAAGAATGAGCTTCCGCACTCTGCCGAATTTCTAAAAGATATTCGGATCGATAGCGAGAAAAAACAGCATTGAAACCCAGCCCGGCGGGGCGCATCTAAATGATAGGCCATGCTTCGCTCCCTCAACGCTTCCCTGCTAAGTGTGTTTATTTTCATGCCCGTAATTCAAGCTGAGAATCTCAAAGATATTGAATATGCTCAAGTGGGTAAATCGAGCCTCCGCATGGATGCGCATATTCCGGACGGAAAAGGTCCTTTCCCTGCGGCGATTCTGGTGCATGGAGGCGCGTGGGTGGCTGGCGACCGGACTAATAATGTTCGTCCGCTGATGCAACCTCTGGCTGATGGAGGGTTCGCATGGTTTTCAATCAGCTACCGGTTGGCGGCGGATGTGGCGCGCAATCCGGTCGGCGCCGCAATGCAGATGGGAGCCGCCGAAAGCGACGTTCGCCGGGCGGTCGCTTTTGTTAAGGAGCATGCCTCGGAATACCGCGTCAATCCCAATAAAATCGCGCTGATCGGAGAATCCGCGGGCGGTCAACTCGCCGCGATGGCCGCACTTCGGCCTGATCAGGATGGGGCTGTGCAAGCCGTGGTCGCGTTTTATACGCCCAGCGATCTGGCGACGCTGGTCCGCACCAGCATCCTGATTCCGGATAGTGTTCGCGACGCAGTGAAAGGAACGCTGTTCGACAATATTCTGATGGCCGGACTCGCTGAGTTTTCGCCGATCAACGCGGTGAGCGATTCCGCGCCCCCATTTTTTCTGATTCACGGCACGGATGATCCTGTGGTGCCCTTCGCGCAATCGGAAAGATTCTGCGATAAGCTTCGCGCTTCGAAGGTGGGCTGCGAAATCTATCCCGTAAAGAACGGCGGCCACGGCATCCGCGCATGGGAATATTCGAAGCTCACGGACTATAAGACAGCTATGATCCAGTGGCTCCAGAAGGTGCTGGGGCAGCCCTAACGCGCCGCTGCCTTTCAGTCGATAAATAGTCGTGATTGTTCGAATAAAATGGACGCCGGTTTTCGCTCCTAAGAGTCCAAAGGCAAAGCTCTCGCGGCGATATCACGTTATTCCGGGCGCTTTATTGCTGGCTCTCGGGCTGCGAGTTTCGACCAACGCGGACGTGCCTCGGAGGGGTATCGCCGGTTCCCCCGTGCGAGCCGAGGCGGTTTCGTCCGAAACACTTTCCTCGTTCATGCGGCGAAAACATTTCGTCGAGCCATATAATCTGCCGGTGATCATTCAATCCGCATCGCGGGCATCCATCCCGCCCTCGATGATCGTTTGTATCGAATTTGTCGAAAGCTCCGGCGGGAAGCACTACGATGTGGAGACCAATAATCCGCTGGGATGGAAGAATGGAAAAGCATCGTTCCCCTCGATTCCCGCGGCGATTCGCCACGTATCGGAAGAGCTTGGATCGGGGCGCTGGTATGCGGGAAAAACGTTAGAGGAAAAACTGCGCGTCTACAATCCGCGTCCCTATTACTCGGAGAAGGTTCTCGGCTGTATGAGCCGTCTGCCTCAATAGAGGCTTATCATAAGGGGATGACTCGCCGAGATCTGACTCTTCTGTCAACGGGCCTGATCGCCCTCACCGCTAAAGCGCAGAAGCCCGCGCCGGTAACTTTACCCAGCAAGACCTATCGCTTTGAAGATCTGGTATTAAAAGGGAATGGTCGTTCCGTTTTCGATGGGATGACCCACACTGGATTTCACGTCAGCCTGCACGAAACCCAGCTGCCCCCCGGTGCCATGCCGCATCCGCCCCATCGCCACGATCATGAGGAGATCATCATGATCCGCGAAGGCACCATCGAAGTAACGAACGAGGGCAACGTCTCGACCATCGGGCCCGGTGGCGTGATCTACAACGCGTCGAACGATCTTCACGGCATGAAAAATATCGGGAAGGACATCGCGCATTATTTCGTCGTCGAGTTGGGCCACAAGACCTAGGGTCGCGCTCGATTCGCCGTATTGTTTTCGCTTGCGCATCGTAGAAGATGCATTTTGGGCACGCTTTCGAGTGAATAAAAAGCGAAGAAGCTTAAGCACACGCACTCGCGGCATGGCTATACAATGTATCTGACTAGTGAGAAATCGATTGTGAGAATCGCTGAATTCTCAACCCAATGGGAAGGCCGGACCATCGAGGGAGGTTATCCCCTGCGTCAGTTCCTTGGCGCCGGAGAATCGAGCGTGGTCTACCTTACGAGCCATGAGGGGCGGAATGCCGCGATCAAGCTCATCCCCGGCGACCCGCGGAAAGCTTATGCCCATCTCTCCCGTCTGCGTGAATCCGCCAAGCTTTCGCATCCCCATCTGATGCGGATTTTCTCCAGCGGCCGCTGTGAGCTGGACGGGGTTTCGCTGCTGTACATCGTGATGGAGCGCGCCGAGGAAGATCTTTCGCAAGTGCTTCCCGACCGGCCGTTGACCGCGAATGAAACGCGCGAGATGCTGGCGCCCACGTTAAGCGCGCTCGAATATCTGCATGGGCAGGGCGCGGTGCACGCTCATTTGAAGCCCTCGAATATCATGGCCGTGGAAGACCAGCTGAAAATTTCGAGTGACGGGTTAAATGAGCGCGGACCCGCCTCTCCTTATGATCCGCCGGAACAGACTCCGTCTCCCGCGGGCGACGTTTGGTCTCTGGGCGTCACTCTGGTCGAAGTTCTTACTCAGCATCTGCCCGTCAATGGGACTGTTCCTGCTGGTCTGCCTGAGCCTTTCGCGGATATCGCGCGCCGCTGTCTCGCGCAAAACCCCGAGGACCGCCCTGCGATCCCCAAGATCGCAGGTATGCTCGCGGTCGAGGCTACTCCCGTAGCTCCCCACAGGCGGCGCATTGCTCCCATCGGGGTGTGGATTCTTCTCGCGCTGATCGTTATCACCGTCGCGGGTGTGATCTTCATGCATTCGGAAACCGGTGCGTCCGCACCTGTGAAGGCTACCGAGGTGACGAAGACGGCTGAACCCCTGGCGGCGCCAGTGCCCACGCCAGTGCGGGAAGTGAGACCGGCCGCCAAAGTATCCAAGCCAGCTCCTGCGCAGCCCGAAGCGAAATCCGAGCCGGTGAAAGCCGAGCCGGTTCCGGAGACGCCGACAACCGCGCCTGCTTCCGGGATCATCGCGCAGCCCCTGCCTGAAATTACCAGTCAGGCCAGAAACACGATTCACGGTAGAGTAAAGTTCACCATCAGAGTCGACGTCACTCCTTCCGGCTCCGTGAGCGATGCGAAGCTCGATTCGGCCGATTCCAGCAAGTATTTCGGTGAGCGCGCGCTGGCGGCCGTTCGTCAATGGAAGTTTGAACCGGTCGTTGTCAACGGCAGCGAAGTGGGCCAACGCTGGCGGGTGCGCTTCGAATTTCTGAAGAGCGGCACCAAGGTGCAGCCGCAGCGTATCTCACCTTAAATATTTAACCTGTCGCGACGCGCCGGATCGGGGCAACCTTGTCCGGCAAATTTTCCCAGATAGCAGAGGCGACTGCGGTGACGTTCGGTTCCGCCAACATCGTCTCGTGGTCTCCGGGAACATCGCGAACTTCCAAGCTTCCCTGAGCAATATGTGTTGCCCAGCTTTCGCGCAGGTTCCAGAACCCTGGCCGTTCCAGCGGTTGAACCGCCAAGACGCGCGCTCCTAACGGCCTTGGACGGTACGTCCGCACCGCACGATGCAATGCCCTTTGAAATGGATTTTCCAATTCGGAGTCGTCTGCGGACAGCTGAGTGAGAAATCCTTTCATCCGCATCCGGGTAAAGGAAACTATCTCACGAAGCTCCGTACGCAGCAGGCGCTTCGCGTGATACACCGCCTTGCTGCCCAGCATGTGGAATTTCGAAATTCTGAAGTAATGGGAGGGATTGGGCGCATCGAGCATGACCACCAGCCCCACTTCTTCGCCCGCGCCGAGCAGCTGCGACGCGACTTCATAGGCCAGCAAACCGGAAATGCACCAGCCGCCCACAAAGTACGGCCCATGAGGCTGCCGCTCCCGGATGGTCCGCATCAGCCGTGCCGCGAACTCTGAGAAAGTGGCGTCGGAAAGGCCGTCCATATCGCGGTCCAGGTCTACGCCGAGGAAAGGCCTGTTCGCACCCAGGCTGTTGGCCAGAGGACGCACCAGGGGTCCTCCGTAGACCCAGAATAAAGGTTCCAGCGTGCCTGCTGACTGTAGAGTAGAAGTTTGCGAGAGGCGCGCGATCGATGACGCGCCTCCCAGCAATTCCGCCAGCCGCGAAATCGTCGGAGCTTCGAACATCGCGCTCATCGACAGACGACTCCCGAACTCGACCTCGATTTTGCGCAGCAGTTTCGCTACCTGAAAAGAGTGTCCGCCCAGATCGAAAAAATTATCTTCTCGACCGATGGGACCAGTGTTCAATACCGATTGCCAGATCGCGGCCAGCTTGCGCTCGATTTCATTACGTGGCGCGGGGGATCCAACCGTTTTGTCCATCTGCGAGGAATCGGGCGATGAGGCCACGCACGGCAGACTGCTCACCGCCAGGTCGCATAGCCTCGCCGACGGATTCGCCGCCACAGCCTCCAGCAGTTTCAACCAATCGCTGGTCATGCGCTCGATCGTCCAGGGATTAAAGAGTTCGGTGCTATAAACGAATCGTGCGAACAGTCCATCGACTCGTTCATCGATTTCGAAATAGAGCTCAAATTTCGTAAAACCGGTGTCGATATCCATCTGCGTGATATGCCAGTCCTGGGAGGGGACTTCGGCTGCCAGCGGCTCCATCGAAAAAATGACCTGGAAGAACGGCTTCCAGGCGCACTTTCTGCTGGGATCCACTTCGCGAATCACCTGATCGATGGGTACATCGCCATTGGCTAACGCTCCGAGCACGGTATCCTTCACCTGCGTCAGGTATTCCCGGAAAGTCGCCTGGGCAGCGGGTTTCGTGCGCAGCACAAGGAAGTTCGAGAAGTTTCCCATCAGTTTCTGAAACTCGGGCCGCCGCCGCGCTCCCGAAACTCCCCCAATCATGATGTCTTCCTGTTGCGAATAACCATGGAGCAGCGTTTTGAAGGCTGCCAAAAAGAACATGTATTGAGAGACGCCTTCCCGACCCGCGGCGGCCCTGACGGCCCCGGTCAGTTCCGCCGGCAACGCGAAGGTCTTTGATGCGCCGCGGTACGAATGCATTGAAGGATGCGGACGGTCGGCCGCCAGTCGCAAATCCGGCAATTCCCCCGCCAGTTCCCCGCGCCAGAAATTAATTTGACGCGTCACCGAATCGTTATCCAACATCCGTTTCTGCCACAATGCGAAATCTGAATACTGGTAGCGCGGCTCCGGCAGCGGTGAGGGTTTTCCGGCAGCG
Organism: Bryobacterales bacterium; assembly: GCA_963698105.1. GTDB lineage: Bacteria > Acidobacteriota > Terriglobia > Bryobacterales > Bryobacteraceae > Palsa-187. Next base: position 34,546 of record CAVOPN010000003.1, on the reverse strand, counting down.
AATGCCTCATAAATCGCCGAAACCTCGGGCAGCAGTACGTTGTAAATCGATACGCCGTCAAAGATCAGATGGTGCACCGTTAAATACAGCCGATGATATTCCGGCTCGAGTTGCACCAGACGCATCCGACACAGAGGACCCATTGCTGTATCGAATGGCCGGCAAGCATCCGCTTCGGCCAGACGTTTCGCTTCCTGCTCCCGCGCCTCCGGTGGCAGCATCGATAAATCCACAAAGGGGATCGAAATCCTGAGCTGCTGATGAACGGCCTGCACCACCTCGCCTTCGACCGAAGTGAACGTCGTGCGAAGAATCTCGTGGCGGCGCACAAACTCGTCGAATGTCCGTTGCAGTGTTTCCCGATCGAGAGGTCCTCGCCGGTGAATCGTGATGGGCGCGTTATAAATCGGATCCGCGGCCGTCATCTGAGAAGAGAGCCAGATCAAATATTGGCCGGGAGCTAATGGCGCGGAGATCCCCGGCGCGTGAGGCTCAATGGGAACCTCCCAGTTCTGGCGGGCCACTTCCCCGCGCAGAAATTTTTCCAACAAGCGCCGCTTGGCTTCAGACCGCTTTTCGAGGCCAGTCATTTACGATACCGTCGATAAAGAAAGATCGGCCTGCCGTTCGTCATTCGGAGCGCGCCTCGCGGATTCAAATCTTATGGGGAGCGCGGTGAGCCCGCGCAAGCCAAGATTCTCTCGCCAATTTAGCGGCCCTTTTCCAAGACTGATGCGCCCCAGCCGGCTGAGCAGCGCTGAAAACGCAATCTGCCCCTCCATCCGTGCCAGAGGCGCGCCGAAGCAGAAGTGCGAAGCCCAGCCGAACGCCAAATGGCGATTATCTTTTCTCTCCAGGTCCAGCCGGTCCGGATCCTGGAACCGTTCCGGATCGCGATTTCCCGCCGCCATCACGGCGATCACTGATTGACCTTTGTGGATCTGCTTGCCGCCCATTATCACGTCTTCCGGAGCAATGCGCGCCGTATGCTGCACCGGAGGCTCGTAACGCAGAAATTCCTCGACCGCCGACGGAACCAGCGAGCGATCCGCGGTCAGCTTCGCCATTTGCTCCGGATTCCGCAGCAGCGTTAGTAATCCGTTGCCGATCAGATTCGTAGTCGTCTCCTGACCGCCGATCATCGTCAGGATGGAGTTGGCGATCACCTCTTCCTCAGTCAAACGGCCTCCGTCCAACTCCGCCGTCATCAGGGAGTAAACCAGACCGCCGGTCGGGCATTTCTCCTTCTCGCGGATGGCCGCCCTGAAGTACAGTGTCATATCTTCCAGGCTGCGCAGCAGGCGTGGACCGCGCTCGCAATTGTGCTGGAGATTGCCCAGCATCTCGGCGAAATCGGCGGACCAATCCTTAAGCTGGACATGATCCTCCACCGGAACGCCCAACATTTCCGCGGTTACGATGGCGGGAAACGGTTCTGCGAAATCCGCGATGACGTCCATCTGTTCCGTGTTCTTCTCTAAGATGCCGTCGATCAGGCTCCCGGCAATTTCGTGGATGTGAACGCGCATCTGTTCAATGCGGCTGGGCGAGAATGCGGTGGCGGCCAAGCCGCGCAGCCGCGTATGTCCGGGCGCGTCCATGAAGAGCAGCTGCTTCAACATGACACGCGCCATCGGATTCAAATCGTCGCACCCCAGCCCGCTCAACTGCTCCGGCGTGCGAATCCGGTCGGCGGAGAAGCGATGCAGCACTGTGATGACGTCCGGATAGCGCGTCACAATCCAGGCATGAAGAAACGGGTCCCAATGCACCGGGTCCTGTTCCCGAAGCCGTTTGAAGAGTGGATAAGGGTCCGCCAGAACCGCGGGATCCAGAAGCTGGTAGAGACTCAAACTAGTGTCCATCATGGCGCAATACGAGAATACGGTTCCGCCCAGGACTACACTATGGAGTATTAGTACCGAATAGAGGGTGGAGACGTGACTAGCTCTTTAGTCCCATCCCGTGACTTACGCCAGGATCATAACCCCGTCATGTGAGTGCGGGGATTATTTACTTAGAGCATATGGAAGGTCATCTCAACTTGTGTGTACACCTGGACCGCCGTTCCTCCCTTCGTTCCCGGCGAAAATTTCCATTGCGAGAGGGCGTTGACGGCCGCTTCATCGAGCCCCATGCCTAACGGACGCAGAACGGCACTCTGGTCGGCCTCGCTCTTTTAATCATCCCTCAGATCATTGCCGTTCTCTAGCCAGCCCCAGGGCTCGGATTCGCTTGTGCAGATTGGTGCGCTCCATGCCTAGGGCGCGCGCGGCACTGGATACGTTCCACTTCGCTTCATCGAGCGCTCGCAGAATGTGCTCGCGCTCGGCCGATTCCTTGGCTTCGCGCAGGTTCCCTTTAGGCGCACCGCCGCCGCGGGAGAGGCGAATCTCCACGGGAATCGATTCCGCGGTCAACACATCGCCGCGCGTGAGAATGGCCATGCGCTCCACTGTGTTTCGCAGCTCGCGAATATTCCCGGGCCAGGGATGATCTTCGAGCGTTTCGACAACGTCCGGATCCAGCGATTTCGGCTTGAAATTATTGCGGGCGCAAAACTCCGCCAGGAAATACTCGGCCAGCGCGTGAATGTCCTCCCTCCTTTCCCTCAGCGCGGGAACTCGCACAGGCACGACGCACAACCGGTAGTACAAATCCTCGCGAAATTTCTGCTGGCGAACCAGCTCCTGCAGGTCGCGATTGGTGGCGGAGACCACGCGCACCGAAACCTTGATCGCCTGTTCGCCGCCTACGCGATGAAATTCGCCCTCTTGTAGAACGCGGAGGAGCTTCGCTTGCGAAGCTGCGTGAAGATCGCCCACTTCGTCAAGGAATAATGTGCCTCCGTCAGCCAGTTCGAACTTGCCCCGCCGAGCCGCGGTAGCGCCCGTGAAGGCTCCCTTTTCGTGGCCGAACAGCTCGCTCTCAATCAACTCCGTAGGTATGGCGGCGCAATTGACCTTCACGAACGGCCCATTGGCGAAAGGACTTTCGGTATGAAGATGCGCGGCCAGCAATTCCTTTCCCGTTCCGGATTCTCCGGTAAGCAGGACGCGAGCGTCGCTGCGCGCGGCCATCGTAGCCTGGTCCAGCACGCGTTCAAACGCCGCGCAGGATCCGATCATGCGCGGCGAACCAGCGATCTCCCGCAGGCGCCGATTTTCCTCCCTGAGCTTCGATTGATCGAGCGCGTGCTTTAAAGACAACAGAACTTTATCCCGGCTCAGCGGTTTTTCCAGGAAATCGAAGGCGCCGGCCCGCACCGCTTCCACAGCATCGGCGATCGTGCCGTGCCCGGAGATCATGAGAATCGGCGCGACCACATCGCTGACGCGCAGCATGCGCACGAAGTCGATGCCGCTGCCGTCGGGCAGCCGGACGTCCACCAGGTATGCGTCCGGCCGATGCGGATGCGCACGGGCTTCGCCCAACGAAAGGCAGACCGTCACGGCGTAGCCTTCCCGCTCCAGAATGAGTTTCAGCGAGCGCCCGATATTTACTTCGTCATCGACGATCAAAATCCGTTTTTGCGCCATTATGCTCCGTTTGGAGGCTGCGTGGACAGGATCACGCGGAACGCCGCTCCGCCCAGTTCGCCATCTAAAATTTGCAGATCGCCGCCGCATAGTAACGCGCTGCGGCGCGCGATCGAAAGGCCGAGCCCCATGCCTCCTTTTTTAAAGGATATGGTCGGCTCGAACAAGCTGGAACGCGCTTGTGTGCTCAGTCCAGGCCCGGAATCGTGTACTTCGATATTCAGTTTCGACCCCGCCAGAGCCGTTCGCGCCAGCACTTTTCCTCCCGGTCTCGCTGCCTCGGCCGCGTTCTCCAACAAGTTTGTCAGCACGCCTTTGATCAGATCCGGATCTGCCACAGCCAAAGGATTCCCCGGGGCGAGCGTCATGTTGTAAACCACGTCCGGATGAGAGGATTTGAGAAACGACACCCGTTCCTCCACCATCGCGTTCACGTCAATCTCGCGCGGCTCAACGGGAGGCTCAGCGGCAAATTGCGAGAAGGCGCGAACCCGTTTTTCGAGCGTCTGCACTTCATCCGCCACGATCTGCGAAGCCTGCTCCAGGAACGCACGGTCCTGGTTCGGCCCGCGGCTGATGATTTCCTCCATCGTCAGACGAATCGGCGTCAGTGAATTTTTCACTTCATGCGCCATCTTGCGCGCCAGCGCCTGCCAGCTCGCCAGCCGCGTGACCTGGATCAGGTGTTCGCGCGCCTGTTGCAGCTGGTCCGCCATATGATTGAACGCCGTGACCGCCTCGCCGATTTCATCGGACCCTCCAGGCTCAACCCGCGCATTCAAATCCCCCGCCGCGACCCGACCCAAACCTTGTGTCAACAACCGCACCGGCCGGCTGATGTGCGACGCCAGAAAAATCAACGCGGTTAGCGCCGCGAGCCATAACGCCCCTGCGACCACCAGCAGAGCAGTGTTAAATCCGCGCCTCAAATCGTAAGCAGCCGACCGGTCGAAGATATCGCGCGCACCGGCGTACTGCTTCGCCAACTCGTCCATCGCGATTCCCATTGGACGGGAATACACCAGCACTTCGCCATTCTTCCGGACGTAATAATCCAAGCGATCGCCTTGATTGCCCGCGAGTTCCGTCCACTCGAGCTTCCCGCTCTCCCAAAAGGAAGGCGCGTCCGCCGGCGCAAGATGTTTCGGCTCGATTCGCCCCTCCGCCGAGTCGCGCTTGAGCAGTTCCTCCGATTCCTTGAACAGCTCCCGCCCCGTTTTTTGCAGTGACTCCGAAACTTTATCGAGCTCCCCCAGCGGCGCTAGCTTCAGACTCCTCTCGAGCAGTGCGAGGGACGTCCACAGCGTCAGGCCCAGCGGCAGAACCGTAGCCAGCACGAATACCAGAATCAGCCTTGTTCGCAGCCGATTCATCGCGGCTCTTGGCCAGCGCTAGCTCCCATACATTTCACTAACTGCCCCGGCGGGTCCCCCGCTTCACTTCTTCGAGCGTCCACGGACCCGTGTCGAGCGTCCAGTGCGGCTGCGCGAGCGCTGGCGGATGGCTGAACAGCTCAATCAATCCCGTCAGGTTAATTCCCGATTCCGTGATGCTGTCTCGCCCGAACGGGCTGGCGCTATGATCCTGCGGCACGCGCACTTCAACACGCGCCCACAATTTCTCCGCCTCGCCGATCCCCGACGGATTCACCGGCATCTGCTTCAAGCACCATGCCTCGGCTTCCGCCGCGTCCAGGTGGGTTACGGATATTCTGGGCGATTGCGTTTTCACCACCGAAAACTGCTCTCCCCAAACATCGTAACTCACCAGGAATCGTTCAGCCAGCTGGGTGAATAAATGGCTTCGAGTCCCGGAGTAAAGCGAAACTTTGAAATCGAACGGCACCTGCGCGCCGTGTTGCAGCCGCTCCAGAGGCTTCCCCGTGAGGAAATGCATGTTGGGCGCCGAGAACTCCAAAAAATTATTCCGCCAATGCAGAGCGAGGTCTTCCGCCCACATCGCGAGGCCGAAGCCCGAGACAAACGCCGCGACCAACCACCATGTCTTGATGGTGCGCACCAGCATCCTTTTAGAAGTTTAAGCCCGCATAGAAAATCGGCTCTACGCGCGCGGAGCGAAGCGGGAAGGCCACCGCGATCTGAAACCCATCCTTCTTAAGTCCCGTGCCCACCGATTGTTTTGGCCCGCGCTCCTGCGGCGTGTCCCAAATAGCGCCCGTGTCGTAGAAAACCTGTAGCCAGTGAAACCCATAATCGACGGATCCGTGCACGATATGCGATCCCCCCAAAGGATCCAGGTCGAACTTGTTCCAGCCCCGCAAAACCGTAGCATTGCCGGCCACGAATTTCTCCCACAAAGGCGCGTTCCCGGTGATCTCGCCGGCGATGAATCCAACATCCACCGTTTGACGATCCCGCTTGTAGCGGTACCGCGCTTGTCCCATCTGACGCGTGAAATCGGCATCCGTCTCGAAGGCGCGGATTCCCGCGCGCATCGAATAGCTGGCGTTCAACTCCTGCGTAATACCGGATTTATCGTGTTCCGAACCCCAACGCTGGTGGTAGCGCAGAGTGCTGACCACCGCGTTGGACGATTCGGTATTCGCACCAGGCTGCTCCGGCCGAAAGCGCGAAAAGCTGGCGCCGAAATCGAGTTCGAGCGGCGCCGCAATCACCAGCGTCGCCTCCGGAATGAACGCCTCCCGCGTGCGATAAAGCCCCGCGCCCTCAGAAGCGATCAGCGTGGTCGAGTTCCACTGCTCGTGATAACTATCGAATTCGAAGCGGAAGCGCAGCCGGTCCGTGCCGATGTGCTTGCGCTCGTATCTCGCCTTGATCCCGGCATAACGCTCGATCATCGCATCCCCGTCGCTGATCATGTCGAAGGTGAATTTGTTGCCCTTGATCGTGGTCGATCCCGCGCCTTCCCCGCTCCAGCCCTGCTTCGAATCGTAGAGAAATTTCGCCACATTCAACTCCACCGGCTGCTCGTGCGATTTCGGCACTTCGAAATCCACTACCACGTGATCCGGGACCGTGCCCTTGCCGACGTTCACCGAAACCGAGGGTACTCTCAGCTCCTTCTTGATGCGGTCAGCCAGCCGGTCCAGGGCCTGGTAATCCAATTTGGACCCGACCATCTTGTTGACCTCGGCGCGCAAAGCGTCGCTGATGTGCCAGTTCTTCTGCCCCGAAACCTCCACGCTCTCCACCGTGTATTTCGCGTTGACGTTCATGTCCTGAAGCGCCTTCTCATCGGCGCGGTCGTTGACGTCGCACCCCGCGAGCGGTACCGAGCAAAGGATGGCCGCAAGCAACACCTGTTTCATAGTGTTGCTCTTAGACGCACGCGGTATACCACTTGGTTTCACCTTTCTTTGCATAGATTTAAACAAGTGTGACATGTGCGCACACATCACAGGTGGGCTTTCACAGGTCGTTAAATCAGCTGGTTTTGTTTGAGGAATGCCCTCAAAAATGGGCCCACCTTCACAAAATCCGTGTAGCTCACCGGCTTCCGGAAGTAGTCCGCTTCCAGTCGCGCGATCTCTTTTCGATCGCTGGGGGAGTCCGACGAGGTAATCACCAGCACGGGAATGTGTCCGCATTTAACGCCTGTCCGAACCGCGCGCAGCACTTCGAAGCCATCCACTTTGGGCAGATTTAAATCCAACAGCAGCACCTGTGGACACGCGGCTTGCGGGTCATTTTCAGCGGCTCTGAAAATCTCAAGGGCGCGTTCGCCGTCGGCCACAATCTGGACCTCCACCGCCAGATTTTCCTTCTTGATGGCTTCGCGGATAATCAGGGCGTCCGGTAAATTGTCCTCAACCAGCAGCAGGTTCAACCGGAACGGCGCGGGCGCGCGGGTCGCGTTCAGGGACGGTGAAGAAAAAGGTTGACCCTTTTCCGGGTTCCGATTCGACCCAGATTCGTCCCCCATATCGCTCGACCACGCGGTGGGAAATTGCCAGTCCAATACCGGTGCCGGGGTACTTCTGATCGCGATGGAGTCGTTTGAATACACCAAAGATTTTCTCCTTATATTGAGGATCGATGCCAATGCCGTTGTCTTGAACTGAAAAGCGCCACGCTGCGCCAATCTTGACGGCGGATACGTGAATACGCGGCGCGTCTTCTTTGCGATATTTAAGTGCGTTGGTGAGCAGGTTCTGAAATACCTGTTGCAGGTGAGCTTCGGCCATGGATACTTCAGGCAGGACGTCAGAGGTCACCTGAGCATCCGCCTCGCGGATTGCCTCCGCCAGGCTCAAGAGCGTGTGTTTTAGCACTTCGGACGAATCGACGTTCGTCACCTTGCCTTCGATGACGCCCGCGCGGGTATACGCCAGCAGATCGTTGATCAGCGTCGCCAGGCGCCGGCCGCCTTCCACCAGGAAACCCAGATACTGCTGTCCATCGGCGTCCAGCACGTCATGATATTGGGTTGCAACAACTTCGCTGTAAATAGCGACATTGCGGATGGGCTCCTGCAAATCGTGGCTCGCCGAATAGGCGAACTGCTGCAAGTCTTCATTCACGCGGCGCAGTTCTTCTTCTTTCTCTTTCTGCTCGTGGATGTCCGTGTCCGATCCGATCCACATCGAAATTCTGCCGCTCGGCTCCCGCATGGCGTGAGCGCGGCTCAGGTGCCAGCGGTACGCTCCATCGGTCCGGCGAATGCGGTGCTGAAAGTGAAACGGCTCCCCGGTTTCAATCGAATGGCGCCAATTCCGGAGGTTCGCCTCCAGGTCGTCGGGATGAATGAAGCGAACCCAGCCTCGCTCCTTGGTATCCTCCAGAGACAGGCCCGTGAATTCCGACCACTGCCGGTTCAGGTAATCGACCTCGCCATCGGGCTTCGCCGTAAAGATTTTTTGCGGCATCGATTCGGCCATGAACCGAAACCGCTCCCGCGCGATCTCCGCTTCGCTGAGCGCCTGTTCGCGGTCGAGAAGCGCGCTCCGGAGATTGTTCTCACGCACCTGAATGTTGCTCAGCATCTCATTGAATCGATCCACCAGGATTCCCAGCTCGTCGCCCGACATTCGCCGCGCGCGAATCGTGTAATCGTTGGTTTCCGACACCGCCGTCGTGGCCAGCACCAGTTCGGAAACCGGCGTGGCGATCAGTTTACTCAGCCTCGAGGAAAGCAGAAATGCGATCAGGCTCGATATCAGAACAAACGCGATCACCGTGGCGCCATACAGCTTGACCCGCTCCGTCATCTCCTCGAGATCGTATTCGAGCAGAAGCGTGCCGATACGGCGATCGTCCAGCATAATCGGATGCGAAATGTTGATCTCTTCCCGGCCGCCGCCCGGCGAACACTTCGCCTCTCCGCCGCTCCGTGCATATTCCGCCAATACCGTTCCGTCCGGCCGCAGGATGCAGGCACTCACCAGATGCGGCCGCGCTCTGAGCGCACTCAGCGTCTCGGTCGCGGATTTGGAATCGTTGAAGGTGAGCGACCCGGTGCTGTTGTCCGCGATGATACCCGCCAGCGCGTTCAGGTCGCGCTCCAGGTATCCCCGGAAAAGAAACAAGTCGAAAGTGACAATACCCGCGCCGCAGAGCAGCAGCGCCGCCGCCGTGGTGATCATGATGATGATCATTAGCTTGCGTTTAATCGGGATGTCGCGAATTCTCAACATGGATCTATTTGGCCACCACTCTGGCGACCCTCAACAGCCTGGAACTGAGCTTGAGCCGCGCGTGCTCCGCCACCCTTTGGTTGATGTCGAATCGCACCCTGCGGTTATCGATCACAAATCCGATCATGCCTCCCGCGCGCAGGAACCCGTCCCCGTCGCTGACCGTCAGGACTCCCGGTCCTACCGCCGCGAGAGTGCGCGAAATGTCTTTCTCGGTTTTATTCCAGAACAGCACGTGGCAGGTCCTCGGTTCGGGCACGCGTTTGATCCGCTGGACTACGACTCTCCTTCCGTTGACCACTTCTCCGCTCACCACCTGGTCCAGCGTGCTGCCGAAAGGGTCCTCTCCCAGAATGCAAATGGCGAAGGGTGAATCGGGTGATTCGAAAGCCGTGGACGGCCACTCGATGAACCGGGTAAAGTTCAACAGGAAAACAGCCTTAACCTGGGATTCCAATAATCCGTCTGCGGCGCGCAGGGAAGTGGGGGAGAATGCACCCAGGCAAATCGCGAGACCGAGTGCCAAGCCTGAATAACTTCGCTGCCGGATACTGTCCCCTACCTGCGCCATGTGAGTTTAGCGTAAACACTTCGCTTAATTCCCACCAGGCCGAGAGGATCGCCCCCATCCTCGAAATGCGACGGCTGAAAAAGGTTCTGCCCGGCGATCGACAAGTCGAGCTGCCGGTTGAACTGCCATCCGATTCGCGCATCGCCCGTCGTATAGGCGTGGACGCTTTGGCCCGGCAGAGCGCTGACGTACCTGAAGGTAAGATCCAACTGAAGCTTTTTCGTAATATCGAACGCCGATTGCGCGGTAACCTGGTGCTGCGGACTCGATCCCACTGTAGCGGCCGCCGTGCCGATGTCCTCCGAATGCAGCGACCTCGCCAGGTTCATATGCAAATACGAGTATGAACCGCGCAGCCTCCAAAAATCCTTCGGCCGAAACTCCGGCGCGATCTCGAACCCTTTGGTGTAGCCGTACAACCCGTTGCCAAAATCCGCCGGCAGTAGATAATGAGCCGGGGCGGGATTGGTTTCCAGATACGTGGATCCCGCCAGGTCCTCGCTGAAGACATCGTGGTAGTGATTATAAAATGCGGTCATATCGACAAACGTGCGTGTGCCGAACAGATACCGGTAACCGAGTTCTGAGCCGTTAAGCTGTTCCGGCGCGAATGCCGGATTGGGATTGAAGCGCGCGAAAAACGGCAGCCCGTTCGAGGTGCCGATATAGCCCAGGAGATAAAAATTTTCCTCGGCGTCAGAAGGCGTCCGCAAGGCATGAGTAAATGCCACCCAGATACTCTGTTTTTCAGTAGGCGTCCACAGTAGACGCGCGCTCGGTTCCAGGGATACTCCCTCGGTGAAGTTCGTCTTCAGAAACTTGGTCCCCAGCGTAAGAGAGAGCCGGTGGTCCAGCAACCCAATCTCGTCCTGAACGAATGCCGTAAAAAGAAAGTCGGTCCGGTGATAAGGCAGGAATTGAAGCCCGGAAGTGACCACGCCATTTGAAACCGGGTCGACCCGGGCTCCCAGGCCCCAGGAAACCACTTGTCGCGCCGGCAGCCGGAGCCGCTGAATAAAATCGATATCGAAGGTGTTGCGAATCTCAGAATAGTTGGGCGTCTCCCGGTTCGTGCGGTCGTAGTAAACCTGCACCTGTATATCGTCGCGGTCGCTGAGGATTCGCTCCCAACGCCCCAGAACATTTCCTCCCGCTAGCGAGGCGTTGGCATTGATGATCTGCTGGTAAGGGGGCGTGTAGCTGGTCGCGCTCACGCTTTTGCCCGCGGCTTCATCGTATAAATCGCCCTGCAATGTGAACAGATCGCGATTTTTCTCGTTCCAGTCCATCCGGAACCCGCCCTGGACGTTTCGCCAGTCGTCGAAATTCTGCCCATCGGGATGAAACTCCGGACTGCGGTCGAAACCCATTCCATAAAAGCGATAGTTGAAATCCCGCCCGTTTCCTCCCCCGTAGCGGAAGTTGACAAATCCCAGCTCCTCGTTCCCCCCGCCCGCCGACGCCAGCACTCCCTGAGTGTCCTTGGCGTTCTTAGTAATAATGTTAATGACGCCGTTGATCGCGTTAGGTCCCCAAATGGTCCCTCCCGGCCCCCGGATCACCTCAATGCGATCGATGTCGTCCATGTTGGTATTCTGGACGTCCCAGTTGGTGCCGGCAAAAAGCGGTGTGTACACGGTTCGACCGTCTATGAGTACCAGAACCGAGCGCGTCAGATCCGTCCCAAACCCCCGGATCCCGATGGACCAGGTGCTCGCGTCAATCCGGGCCACCTCCACCCCCGGCGCAAGCCGCAGCGCCTCCGGTATGCTGGTCGCTCCCGACCGGCGAATGTCGTCCCCCGTGATTACAAAAATCGCCGCCGCCGTATTTTGGACGCTGACGGGGCTTTTAGACGGAGTGGTCACCTCAATTTGAGACAGTTCCTCCAGGCTCAGGCTTTTTAACCCCGCCGGCCCCTGATCTGCCTTAATAACCATCGGTATAGCGATCAGTGACAAGCACAGGACGGCCCAGCCATACGACGATGAGACGGACATCCAAGCTTTGATCCCGTCATACCTGGGTTCGTTTCGCAAAATTTACGCAGCTTGGGCTCGTTTGGTAATTGCAATAGGGCAGGTCCCCGACCTTCAGCTTGGGTTCGTTCCGCAGTTTTCAGCCGCTCGTGATAAACTAATCGACCACCGAGCCAGTATGCGCACCTTGAACCGTTTTTCCATTCTGACCGCCGCCGCGGCCGCTATTCTGTCGGCTGCATCTTATAAAGATTTCTTGAGCCCTGCCTCGCCCCAGGAGGTGGTCGCCGCACGCAAGGTCGACCGGATCGCCTGGGTGGATTACGCCGAGGGCAAGCGGAACGCCTATACGGCCGTCGCGCCTCAGTTCACCCCGGTCCGCCTGACCAGTTTCATGAAGGACGACGGCATCATGATGTCCGCGATCCGCATCTCGGACGACGGCAGCACCGTGGTGTTCCTGCGCGGCGAGGCTCCCAATCGTTCGGGCTGGGCCCCGAATCCAACGGCCGACCCCAACGGCCCCGAACACGCCATCTGGGCCGCCCGAACCGCCGGCGGCGGCGCCTGGAGAGTGGTCGATGCAGCCAATCCCGAAATCGCGCCCGACGGAAGCTCCATCCTGTTCATTAAGGATGGCCAGATTTACCGCGCGAAGCTCACCCGCGCGAAGCCCGCGTCCCCAAGGGATCGCGGGGAAAAAGCCTTCATCACCGAATGGGGCGTGCAGAGCGACCCCAAGTGGTCGCCCGACGGGAAAAAAATCGCCTGGGTCAGCACCCGCGTGGACCACAGCTTCATCATGGTCTACGACGTCCCGACGCGCACCGTCAAGTACATGTCCCCCGGCGTGGACTTCGACACCGCGCCCATGTGGATGGCCGATAGCAAGCATCTGATCTTCATGCGCCAGCCCGGGCTGCCGTTTGGACAGGAGACCATGCAAACCGGAGCCGCTGCCAGCGCGGCGTACGCTGTGCCTCCGCAGAGTCCGTCGACACTGACCACCGGTCGCGGAGGTGGACGGGGCGGCGCACAGGCAGCGACTGCAACCGCCGAAGCTCCCGTCAATAACTTTCCCGGGATTATGCACGCGACTTTCAAGGGCGGCTACACCATCGAATTCTACAAAGCCGATGTTGCGACCGGCGACGCTCAGGAGGTCTGGCACAACCAGCAAAACGATAAGATCGCCGCGAATATTGCCAATCCGCGCTTGGCGGGCGAAACGGTGATCTTCCAGTTTGTAGTGCCCGGCGCAGGCGGACGGGGTGGACGCGGCGGCAGAGGCGGCAGAGCGGGCGCGGCTACCAGAACAACCGCGACTGAAATTAAGGAACCGCCCAAGCCCGAAGCTCCCGTTGACGAATGGGATCGTTATTACGCTCTGAAGGTGATGGATTCGTCAGCGCGCCCCGTCCTGCTGACCACCACCGACGGCCTGATTGAAAATCAAACCTCCATCGCGCTCTCCATCGACCACAAAACGTTCTATTACTGCACCAACGCCAAGGACATCGAGCGGCGTCATATCTGGGCCGTACCCGTGGCAGGCGGCACGCCGGTCGAGGTCACCACCGGTGAAGGTGTCGAAACCTACCCCACTCCGCTCGCTTCCGGAAAATACCTCGCGACGTTGAGTGCGGATTGGAACATGCCGCAATCGATCGGCATCTGGAAAGACGGCAAACAGAGGATCGTCTTCCCCACCTCCATGCCCGGCTTCCCCAAGGACGCGCACGTAAAGCCGGAAATCATCATCACCAAGGCCGATGACGGTCTCGAAATCCACAATCAACTCTTCCTGCCCAAGGATCTGAAGCCAGGCGAGCGCCGGCCGGCGATCGTCTTCGTGCACGGAGGCCCTCCGCGCCAGATGATGCCCGCCTATCACTACATGCAGTTTTATCATTGGGCCTACGGCATCAACCAATGGCTCGCGAACCAGGGCTATATCGTGATGTCGATCAATTACCGGCTCGGAGTGGGCTACGGCCACTCCTTCCAACGGGCCGCGAACGGCGGAGCCCAAGGCAACAGCGAGTATAAAGACGTTCTGGCCGGAGGGAAGTACCTGCAAACCCGGCCCGACGTGGATCCCAACCGCATCGGGATTTGGGGACTCTCCTACGGAGGCCTGTTGACGTCGGAAGCTTTGGCGCGCAACTCCGATATCTTCAAGGCGGGCGTGGATCTGGCGGGCGTGCATCTCGAAGGCAACTCGCTCGACCCGGAATCGGTCTCCTACAAATCCTCGGCGATCAGCGCCATCGACGGGTGGAAGTCGCCCGTGCTATTGGTTCAAGGCGACGACGACCGCAACGTTTCCTTTCTGCAAACGGTCGGCCTGATGCAGCTGCTCCGCCAGCGCAATGTGTACACCGAATTAATCGTGTTTCCCGACGACGTGCATGAGTCGCTGCTGCACAGCCGGTGGCTATACACGCTGGGACGGATGGAAACCTTCCTGCACAAGTTTCTAGCGGAAACGCCGGCGGTGGGAAGCAATTAGGGTGAACTACAATCGCCGGACTTTTTTAGGCGGCGCGATGCTCGCGAACGCGTAGTCGCGATATTCTTTTCATTCTGACCGACGATTATCGCTATGACGCTATGAGCTTCATGGGAGTGCAGACGTTTCCCCTTTCGTGACCACGGCGCTGTGCTCTCCAAGCCGCGCCGCGATACTCACCGGCAAGTATGCGCACCGGAGCGGAACTTCCCGCAGACTCAGACCATGCACGCGTTGCGTGGCAGCCGGTATAAATACGTCCATTACTATGGCATCCGGGACGTCGATGAGCTCTATGATCTCGAGGAAGATCCGCATGAGACTAACAATCTGATCTTCAGCGCGAAACATCTGGCAGCGCATTTCGGCAGAATCCCCGCCGTCACCGGTTGCGGCTGCCAACGAAATACGCACCCACTCTCAAAAAAACATTGGCCGGGGCGAAAAGTGAGGACCGAGTAGGCAGTCCCCACTTTCCGCAGTTTTCGTCGCTATCGGGTGAGCGTTATTGGAGGCCTACTTCTACGTTCGGTCGAAGGGCGGCGCGTTCTACTGCTCCACGCGGGGTCTTCCCGACCAGGAAGTGAAGCGCCTTGCCCATGGATCCGGATTCGAAGCTCTGGAGCGCGTACATGCCGTTCGAATCCACGAGGATCATTCTGGCTCTGTTCGATCCCGGGGCCAGGTCATACCCGGCGGCGAGGATGGCGACATTTCCTCTTTCGCCCGTGATGCGGATTCCCTTGGCTCCTTCGAGCGTCGTAATCGTGTAGCTGCCGGGCTCTAAAACGGCCTTGCCAAAGCGCGCTTCAAAGGGCAGTTGGAATGTGCCGCGATAGTTCTGCGCCTGGGCGCTCGCAGTTGCCGCGATCGCTGCCAACATTACGGCACTCAGTGTCCACTTCATATTTAACATAACTGTTCTCCTTATCTCATCTCAGGGTTCATTTCGAACCTTTCGGTCTTTTTCTGCGTCAATGACAGAGACGAAACATTCAGCGGATCGCACCTCAGCAGGAGATCAATTTGTTGTCACGACCTAAGTTCAACGCGCATGAGGGGTTAACCGATGTGGTGATTTCCATGCGGATTCAGTTCGGTGTGTTCGAAGTGAATCTGCGGGAACGCGAGCTGCGGAAGTTCGGGTTGCGCGTTAAGCTGCAACAAAAGCCGTTTCAAATTCTCCATCGCCTGCTCGAAACCCCCGGGGAATTTGTGAGCAGGGAGGAACTCGCGCGGGTCCTCTGGCCCGACCTTCATGTGCTGTTTGACCGGAGCCTCAATACCGCCGTCAACGCGCTGCGGCGCGCGCTGGGCGATGCGGGCAGAAACCCTCGGTTCATTGAATCGCGGCAGGGTTTGGGATATCGCTTCATCGGGCAGGTGGAGCATATTCCGGCCGAGGCTGCGCGCCCGCTGAGCCGCAGCACGGAGGCCCATCGGGATTATCTCAAGGGGAGATATTTTTCGAACAAGCTGACCGCGGAGGATCTGCATAAGAGCGTCGCGCACTTCGAGTCGGCGCTGTCGCGTGATCCCGGCTATGCGCTGGCCTACACGGGGCTCGCCGATACCTATATCCAGTTCGCGTTTCAGGGAATGCTTCCCGCGCAGGTGTCTTTTGGTCATGCGAAGAAGTTTGCCGAGGCGGCGCTCGGGAGCGATCGCCATCTGGCGGAGGCTCACACCTCGATTGCCGGAGTGAAACGCTATTGTGACTGGGACTGGCCGGGCGCTGAGGCGGCGTATCGCCGAGCACTCGAATTGAATGGTAACGACGCGCGCGCGCATCGCTTTTATGCGGATTATCTTTCGACCATGGGACGGTTCGAGGAAGCGTTGAGAGAAATCGGAGCGGCGCAGGAGCTGGATCCGCTTTCGCTGGTGATCAACATGGAGATGGCCTGGATTCTCTATACGGCGCGCGACTTTCAGGCGGCCGCCGAACAATCCTGGAAGACGCTGGCCATGGAACCGCGGTTTGCGCCAGCCCAAAACACACTGGGACTCGCGTATCAGCAACTGGGCATGATCGAAGAGGCCATCGTGGAATTGGATAATGCGCGGGCGTGTTCGGGAGAGCATCCCGCAGCACAGGCGGCGCTGGCCCATGGGTTGGCGGTCGCCGGGCGGCGAGCGGAAGCCGAAACGCTAATGGAGCAGCTCAAAGCCATGTCACGCACGCGCCACGTGGCCTGTTATTGGCTGGCTATCGTCAACACTGCCTTGGGCGAATATGAAGCCGCCTTCGAATGCCTGAGCGAAGCGTGCGAGAATCGCGAGGCGTGGCTGGTCTGGCTGAAAGTCGAGCCGCGCTACGACCCGCTGCGCCAAGATGCGCGCTTCGGGAAATTGCTGCGCTCGATCGGCCTTACTTCGTGACTACCGGAAGCCACACCGCGCTTGCCCGATCGCCGGAGCGGAAGACCGACTGTGTGGCCTTCACATAATCGGACGGCTTGGCGAAGAAAATGTTCGGGACGTAAGTTTGCGGATTGCGGTCGTAGAGTGGAAACCAACTGGATTGGATTTGTACCATGATCCGGTGACCCGGCAGGAACACATGATTCACCGTGGGCAGGGAGAATCGATAGCGCTGTGCTTCGCCGGCTGGAATCGCTGAGGGACGCTCAAAACTCTGGCGGTAGCGGCCGCGGAAGATGTCCATGGAGATTGGAAGCTGGTAGCCCCCCATCTCCGGCTGGCTAGGGTCCTCGTCGGGATAGACGTCGATCAGTTTGACCACCCAATCCGCATCGGTGCCGGTAGTGGAGGCTAACAGGTCCGCGATGGGCGCGCCTCCCACTCGCACAGGCGCGGTCAGCACGGCTGATTGGTAAGTCAACACATCGGTGCGGTCGGCGACGGTGCGCTGATCTGAAACCAGCCACGTTCTCCAACGGTCGCTATCGGCGAAACGCACAGGGCGGGGCAGATAGGGCACGGGCTTGGCGGGGTCGGACACGTATGAATCGGCAGCGTCGCGGGAGGCCGGCGGCTGTCCGAATCCGAGGCTGAAGTCGGGCTGCAAATAGAGAGGTTTCAGAGGAGAGGGGCAATCCTTTTCGCAAGCTAACGGCCAGCTTCGCAAGCGGTCCCAATGGTTCTCGCCGGTGTTATAGATGAGCACCGGCGGCGTATCGGCTGGGGGTCCATTCTTGAGGTATTGGTCGAAGAAAGGCTTCAATATATCGCGGCGAAACTGCGCGGTGGTGTCGCCTTCCCAGCGCAGAGGTCCCAGGTTGTAGCCTTCGCGGTTGACCTGACTGTGAAACCATGGACCCATAACCAGATAGTTATGGTTTGCCTGACCCTTCGCCTTGAGGGCGAGATAGCAGTGAATGGCGCCCCACATGTCCTCCTGATCCCAGAGTCCTTGAAGCCACATGGTGGGAACTTGCGGAGGATGCTGGGCAATCAGCTTATCGAGCGCCTGCCCCTGCCAGAACGCGTCGTAATTAGGATGCTCCATCATCTTGACTGCCCACGGCAGTTGATCCAACCCGTGGAGGCGCGCGTAATTGCCGGCCGAGCCGGCGTTGCGGAAGGCTTCGTAATCATCGTAGGCGTCGCGCTGGATCGATTCGCCGGCGCCCTGCTGGGCTGTCTGGCTGAAGGTGTAATCGAAATTCGGCTGACGGAAGGCGCCGTAGTGAAACCAATCGTCGCCCATCCAGCCATCGACCATGGGACTTTCAGGGACGGCCGCCTTCAGTGCAGGGTGCGGATCGAGGAGCGCCATGACTACAGTGAATCCTTCGTACGACGAGCCGATCATTCCGACGCGGCCGTTCGATTCGGGAACATTCTTCACCAGCCAGTCGATGGTGTCATAGGCGTCGGTGACGTGATCCGCTTTGCTGAGGTTCAGGGGTCCGCGCACAGGGCGCGTCATGACGTATTCGCCCTCCGATTTATACTTGCCCCGGACATCCTGAAACACGCGAATGTAGCCGTCGGCACCGAACAGCTCGTCGGACAGAGGCAATACGGAGAGCAGGTGCGGACTGTCGTTGCGGGCGAGACGCTTCGATGCATTGTAGGGGGTGCGGGTCAGCACGATGGGGGCATTGTGAGCTCCTTTGGGAAGGAGGATGACAGTGTAGAGTTTCACGCCGTCGCGCATGGGGATCATGACTTCGCGCTTGACGAAATCGTAGGAGGCGGTGGGGACCTTGAAGGTCTTGGGGATGTCTCCGGTTTGTTGGGGGACGGCGGGAAGGGCGAGGGTTAGCAGGAGGGCGACGCGGAGCGGCATGTTTTGATTTTAACGTCTCGTTGGCTGTCGCCGCGGCACATCCCCGCGCTGACGCACGGGGTTATAGGTCATGACACAGCCTGCATCGGCCACGGGAAATATGGTCGCGGTTCGGACGCGTCGACACTCTCGAAAACATTGAGCGCGGGCACTGGGCTGAGTGGCCGGGGCGAAAAGTGGGGACAGCCCGCTCTGTCCACGGCGGCGCAGTGTATCCCCTGCAGTTGAAATTGCGGGCGCCTTGGGACAGAGTCGGCAGTCCCCATTTTTCGCGGTTTTCATCGCTCCAAAACACACTTTAGCGGAAGAGCCATTGTTTGATTGGCTCATAGAAGAGGTTGAAGGCGGCGATTGCCAGCCAGATCATGGAGCTGACGGAAAATGGCCGCGCTGTGATTCGCACTTCCGGTGTGCGGTCGAGTTGCAATAGCGGACCGGTTTGGCTGCGGGCTGTACGGTCGTATAGAAATAAGGGAGCTGCGGCGTAGAGGGCAAGCAAGGGAAACCAGGTTCCGGTAATGACCACGTTCACGTCCTGAATGGAGCCGCGCCGTAACAGGAACAGGGCTTTGATCACGTTTCCGAGCGCGAGCGTCGCGAGGGCGCAGTGGCGGATCGCGAGCGCCCTGGCGGCCGACTGTAAACCCATCATCAGTTCGCGCGATCGCGCCACCGCTTCCAATCCCTTTCGCTTCTCGACCACACAGACCACGGGCCACAGGCAATCGCCGGCCAGCCAACCCGGGCCGAACGCAAATGCCGCCCGGACCTGGGTGGTGAACAGAGCCGGCAGCATTTTAACCAGCTTCCAGAAGACGCGGAAGGAGAGGAACCGGCGCACGCGGACTTGCTCGTCCATGGCCATCAATGCGGCCGCGGCGCGCAGCAGGTTGTCGGAAAAAATGAATAAGGCCGCAGCCACCAGCGGTACGATCACCATGCGCGCGAGCGCGAGCGGCAGGAATTTCCTGCCAAACACGAGCAGGAGCGCCGCAATGGACTCGACCATGCCTTCGAGGGGAATCATCAGCAGCGCAAACGCGGGCAGGTGTTGGAGCAAGAACGCTTTCGACCGTCGGAGCGCGAGAAACTCCGCGTCCACGGCGTTGTGGAATCGTTGTGTGAACAATATCGCGGACTGGGGACGATCCGCCGGATTTCTGGCGAGTCCCGCGAGGATCGTGTCCGATACGTCGCGCGGAATCTTGCCGAGAGTGGCGGGCGCAGGGGGATTTCCGCTGTGGAGATAATCGAACAGTTCATCGGGCTTGCCGGTGAAGGGCAAACGTCCGCAGGCGAGCGAGTACGCGACCACCGCGAGACTATAAATGTCCGACCGGAAGTCGATTTCCTTGCCGAACGCCTGCTCGGGGGACATGTATGCCGGGGTTCCCAACAAACTCCCCGGCATAGTTTGCGCGCCGGCGCCGCTATCGAACGATCCCGAGGAGAAGGCGGAGGCCGGGGGCGCGAAGGCGACGGTTTCTATATCCTCGGCTCGGTTGGCGACATCGGGAGGAGGCGCCTGCGCGGGCAGGATGGGCGGCGTCAACTGGATCGCGGGAGTCCAATCACTCAGCAGATTCACTTTGGCGACTCCGAAGTCGAGCACCTTTGCGGTGTAGCCGCCGCGCCCGTTCGGCTCGAGCCAGATGTTATCGGGCTTGAGGTCGCGGTGTACGATTCCATGGCGGTGCGCTTCAGCGAGCGCGAGTCCGATCTGATCCAGAAAATCAGCAGCCAGCAGCAGCGAGATCCGGGGATTGGCATTTTGAAAATCGGAAAGGGTGAGGCCGTCCAGGAACTCCATCACCAGGTAGGGCATGTCGCCGCCCGCGGCTTTCGCGATTCCAAAATCGGTCACGTTGACGATGTTGGGATGGCGCAGGCGCCCGCAGGCTTGCGCCTCCCTTTGAAAACGGGCGAGGAACTGCGGTTCCGCGGCCCACCTTGGCGCAATCACTTTGACCGCGACCACGCGAGTTGTTCCCAGATGGGTCGCCAGGTAGACGTTGCCCATGCCGCCCGCGCCCAGTTGCTTTTCAATCCGGTATTTGCCGTCCAGAATCTCGCCGGTCATCGCGCCCAGCCGTCATGATAACAATCGCCACCCCAAGGGCCCTCTGCCATGGATTTATAAAAATCTGTATCATTAGTAATAGCATCTGAAATGCAGTATTCAGCCATCCCCGTCCTGCTCCTCGTGGGAGCGATTCCGGCGTCGGCCGCCACCCCCGCCTTAGACCGCCAGTTCGAAGAAACCGTCCGGCCCTACGTCGCGAAATATTGCGCTGGATGCCACAGCGGGCAGACTCCTGCCGCGCAGTTCGACATCAAGGCTTTTAACAGCATGGACGCGGTGACCCGCGATTTTCCGCGGTGGACGCAGGTACTCGGCCGCATTTCCGCCAAGGAGATGCCTCCCAAGCCGATGCCCGCGCCGCCTGCTGCCGAGACGCAGCAGGTGATCGATTGGATCCAGGCCGTCCGCGCCGAAGAGATCGCGAAGAATGCCGGTGATCCCGGCTTGGTTCTCGCCCGGCGCCTGAGCAACGCCGAATATAATTACACGATTCGCGACCTTACCGGCCAGGACATTCAGCCGACGCGTGAATTTCCTGTTGACCCCGCGAATCCGGCCGGTTTCGATAACTCCGGCGAATCGCTGACCATGTCCTCCGCGCTGGTGAACAAATATCTACAAGCGGCGCGCAGCGTGGCCGACCACATGTTTCTTACGCCCGATGGATTCGAGTTTGCGCCGAACACAATGCTGGCGGAGACCGATCGCGATCAGTACTCCATCCAGCGGATTGTGAATTTCTACAAGCGGCAGCCTACGGATTATGCGGCTTACTTCCAGGCGGCATGGCGCTTCAAATATCGCGCGGCCATCGGCAAGCCCACGGCGACGCTGGCTTCGATCGCCGCGGAATCCAAAATCAGCGCCAAGTATCTGCCGATGATCTGGCAGCTGCTGGAGGATAAGGAACCGGCGGTCGGTCCGGTAGCGAAGCTTCAGAACATGTGGCGCGCTCTGCCCGCGCCTATCGGGAATCCTTTGGGAACGAATCAAATGGCGGTGGTCCGCGCGGGGTGTGTGGATATGCGCGATTTCGTGGTCCGCGTGCGCAGCCACACCGCGATGCAGTTCGCCGCGCCGATTGTGAAAGGGCTGCCTGCCGGCTCGCAGCCGCTGCTCAATTGGAAGCTTCGGGAATTCGCTTCACACCGGCGCGATAGCGATCCCAATGTGCTGCTGAACAACACCGATGACGTCCCCGCTCTGCCGGAGATCCCCGATTATCCGGGTCTGCATCGGGAAGCGGCTCCGCGGTGGGCTGCCCTCGCAGCGCATGCACGCGCGGGAGATCCAGACCTGGTGATTCCCGCGGGCGAGCGCGCCCGCTATCAGGCCTCCTTCGAGCGGTTGGCGTCGGTTTTCCCGGATGCTTTTTATATTTCTGAGCGGGGCCGATATTATCCCGACGATTCGGAAGACAAGGGCCGGCTGCTCAGCGCCAGCTATCACAACACGATGGGATATTTTCGCGACGATACTCCGCTGATGGAGTTGATCCTCGACGAAAAAGGACAGAAGGAACTCAACGGCTTGTGGGATGCGTTCGACTTCGCCGCCAGTTACACGGCCCGCACCTGGGTTCAGTACTTCCTCAATCAGAGCGGAGAAGTTGCCGGTAAGGGCGATGAAGCGGGATCCGATCGACCGCTGGATCATGAGATCACCGACACCGCGGTGATCATGAAGCTGAAGGAAGCTTATCTTGCCAAGGCCCTGGCCGATCCTAAGAACGATCCCATCGCGCCCCAGGCCATCCGCGAACATTTCGACCTGGTGAACGCGACTCTGCGCGGATTGGAAAAGGAACATATTGACGCGGAGCCGAAGCAGATCGATGCTCTTCTGCGGTTTGCTGCGCGCGCGTATCGGCGCCCGCTTACGAAAGCGGAGCGCGACGATTTGCTGGAGTATTACCACACGCTTCGCAACAAGAACGGACTCTCGCATGAAGGCGCGATTCGCGACGTGATCGCCAGCCTGCTGATGTCGCCCGATTTTCTGTATCGCATCGATCTTCTCGATACCGGCGCCCGGGCTCGGACGAGGACTGTAAAAACGGTCGCCGCCGTTTCCAGTCAGCCTCTCTCGCCTTATGCACTGGCCAGTAAATTGAGTTATTTCCTGTGGGCCAGCATGCCCGATGAGGAATTGCTGCGGCACGCCGCGTCCGGTGATTTATCGAAACCTGAGGTGCTGGTCGCTGAGACCCGCCGCATGCTGAACGATGAGCGGGTGCGCGGGCTGGCCACGGAGTTCGCGGGCAACTGGCTCCAGTTCCGGCACTTCGAAACGATTAACACGGTCGATCGCGAGCGCTTCCCGGCCTTCAACAACGATCTGCGCGAAGCCATGTTTCAGGAGCCGATCCGTTATATCGCGGACGCGTTTACCAACGATCGATCCGTGCTCGATCTGCTCTATGGCCGTTACACGTTTGTAAATCCGGTGCTGGCGAAGCACTATCGCATGCCGCCCGTGAGCGGAGATAACAATACCTGGGTACGGGTCGATAATGCCGACAGGTATAAGCGCGGAGGCCTGCTTCCCATGGCCGTGTTCCTTACGCAGAACTCGCCGGGACTCAGGACCAGTCCGGTGAAGCGCGGCAACTGGACGGTGCAGCGTGTATTAGGAGAGGTGATCCCTCCGCCTCCGCCGGTGGTTCCGGAACTGCCGAGCGACGAATCGAAATCGGATCTGTCGGTGCGCGACCTGCTGGCCAAGCATCGCGAAAATCCCTTGTGCGCGGCCTGCCACGGGAAGTTCGATTCCTTCGGCCTCGCCTTTGAAGGCTATGGACCGGTGGGCGACGCCCGCAGGCGAGATCTTGCCGGCCGCAGAGTGGATACCGAAGTGACTTACCCGGGCGGGTCCAAGGGCAGCGCAGTCGAAGGGCTGCTCACTTATATCCGCGAAAACCGCCAGCAGCAGTTCGTCAGCAATTTTATTCGTAAACTAGTCGCGTACTCGCTGAACCGTTCGCTCCAGCTTTCTGACGAATCGCTGATCGAAACGATGGAGAACGGCATCGCAGCGCAACAATATCGTATGGATTGGGTGGTCGAAACCATCGTCACCAGCCCGCAATTTCTCAACAAACGCCGTCCGGACGCGACGGAAACCCGCGCCCTTGATCGAGGAGCAAATTCCAATGTCCACAAAGAAGTCCGCTAATCGCATTACTCGCAGAGCCATACTGCGTGGAGCAGGCTGCACCATGGCGTTGCCGTGGCTTTCTTCTTTGGATGCGTTCGCCGATACGCCGCCCGCCGCGGCGTTCCCGAAGCGTTTTGGCGTGGTGTTCCTGGGCTGCGGAATCAATGAGGATCATTGGAGCGCGACCGGCGCCGGCGCGGCGATGAAGCTCAGCAAAACTTTGCAGCCGCTCGAGCCGCTGAAAGAAAAGATCAACGTGATCGATGGTCTGTTCGTCAAGGCGCTGACCGGGCAAGGCATTCATCCGGCGCAGACCGGTAGTCTGCTGTCGGGCGCGCACATTTCGAAGGGCGCCATCATCCACTCCGGCATTAGTGTCGATCAGATGATCGCCAATCGCGTGGGCGAGGAAACGCCGCAATCGAGCATCGTTCTCGCGTGCGATCAGCCCATGACGGGCTACCACGAGTCGAATTTTTCGCTCGCGTATAGCTCGCATCTATCGTGGCAGAGTCCGGATTCGCCGGTTCCCGTCGAAGTTTATCCGTCGCTCGCGTGGGATAATCTTTTCGATAACCGCGGCAGCCTGCTGAACTTAAGCATTCTCGACCGGGTGAAAGATCGTGCGCAGGATCTGACCAAGAAGATCAGCTCCACTGACAAAAGCAAGCTCGATGAATATCTCACCAGCGTCCGCGAAGTCGAAAAACGGGTGGAAGGAATGCGCAAGAGCAAAGACAGCGCGGACAGTTTGGCGAAGGGGAAAAACACCATCGCGGCCACTATGGACCGCCCGGCGAACGGGCTTCCAGAAGACCTGCGGGACCACGCGCGGCTGATGTGCGACATCATCGCCATCGCGTTTCAAACCAACAAGACCCGTGTGGCATCGCTGATTCTGTCGCGGGATCTTTCGGCGATGTACTATCCGTTCCTTCAGGTAAAAGAAGGCCACCATTCTGCGTCGCACGATAACAATTCCGATGCATATGAGCGCATCGCCCATTTCCACGTCGAGCAATATGCCTACCTGGCATCGAAGCTCGACAGCATGAAGGAAGGCGACGGGACGGTGCTCGACAATAGCTGTCTGATGTTCCTTTCGAATCTCTGGATTGGCCGTAAGCACGACAACTTCCGGCTTCCCCTGGTGCTAACCGGCGGGCTGGGCGGCACGCTCGAAACCGGACGCTGTTTGAACTATCTGGAAGCCGGCGAAGACAAGCGCAAGATGTGCAGTTTGTACCTCTCCTTGATGGATCGTTTCGGCATTAAACTCGACCATTTTGGCGACGCAGAAACACGCCTTGAGTTGCTCTAAAGATCGCCGTCACGACCGACTCATAAATTCTAATCCCCTCTGATTCAGCAGCTTAGCTACGGCGCTGGGCTGTGCTCTGTTTTCTCTCCTGTACTCTTCGGCTGTGGAAGAACAAAAAAAAACAGCTGCAAGAACAAAAGCAGCGGAGCGCGTGGACGCGATCGACGACATTCTTGCGAGCATTCAGAAACAGATGGCGAACGGAACGATGAAAGCAACAGTGGGGGATTATCTGAGGCTTCTCGAACTGAAAAAGGAGATCAACGAGGAAACAGCGACGGCAATTACGGTGACGTGGGTGGACAGCCCAATCGAAGAGGCATAGCCTACACGGCGCTGCCTTCACAAAAGCTTTTTCATAATTCTGCGGCTCGGTTCAAGGGGTTTTCGGGGCCGATCGGATCGGGGAAGAGCCAAGCGTTGTGCCAGGAGGCGATCAAGCTGAGTTATGTGAATACGGGGAGGACGGGGCTGATTGGCGCGCCCACCTATCCGATGCTGCGGGATGCGACGCAGGCGGCGCTTCTAGATGCGCTGAATGTGAATCGCATCCCGTATGAATTTAACCGGGGCGAGAATTTCCTGGTGTTCAAGGAGACGCGGTCGAAGATTATTTTTCGCGCGGTGGAAGAGTTTGAGAGATTGCGGGGAAGCAATCTGGCGTGGTTCGGCCTGGATGAGCTGACGTACACGTCGGAGGGGGCGTGGCTGCGCCTCGAAGGACGGCTGAGGGATCCGAAGGCGAAGCGGTTGTGCGGATTCGGGGTGTGGACGCCGAAGGGATACGACTGGGTCTACGAAAGATTTGTCGCGCGGAAGGTGGACGGCTATGAAACGGTGACCGCGCGGCCGTTCGAGAACCAGTTTCTGTTGGCGAAGGTTCCGGACTATTACGAGCGGCTGAAGAGCAGTTACGATTCGCGGTTTTACGAGCAGGAAGTGCTGGGGCAGTATTTGACGCTGCATGCGGGACGGGTGTATGCGGCGTTTGAGCGCGAGGGGAATGTGGGCGAGGCGGAAGTCGACGAGTCGCTGCCGCTGTTGTGGGCGCTGGATTTTAACGTGGATCCGATGAGTTCGGTGATTGCGCAGGTTCGCGGCGACGGGCGGGTTTCGGTGCTGGATGAAATTGTACTGAGCCGGGCCACTACATATGACGCGTGCGCGGAGTTTTGCAGGCGGTTTCCGGCGCACGCCGGGGGGTTGATTGTTTATGCGGATGCGACGGGCGCTCGGATGCAGACTACGGGCAAGTCGGACCTGGCGATTTTGAAGGAAGCGTTGAACGATTACGGAGGTTTGGAGTTTAAGATTCCGCGATCGAATCCGGTGGTGCGGGACCGCGTGACGCTCATGAATGCGAAGTTGAGCGCGGCGGACGGCACTCGGTTATTAAGGGTAGATCCGCGATGTGGGGAACTGATTCGGGATTTCGAGATGGTGACTTACAAAGAGGGCAGCCAGTTGGTGGATAAGGACTCCGATCCGCGGAGGACGCATTTGTCGGACGCGCTGGGGTATTTAGTGTGGCAGGAGTGCGGGGGGCGGGGGACGGTGGGGGAGAAAGGTTTAAGGCTGTTTTGAGGAGAAGGAGTCGGGAGTCAGGAGTCAGAATGCGGATGGGGAGTGAAGAAGAAGCCAGGAGCCAGTAGCCAGAACGCGGACGGGGACTGTGGACGGGGCGAAAACTTGGGGACAGCCCGCTCTGTCCACTGCGGCGAAGAAAGAGGTTGCGTTGTCGAGGGGCGAGGCGCCTTGGGACAGAGTGGGCTGTCCCCAAGATTTCGCGCGATAGAGATTCACGCGGGGGCGGGGGTTTGGATTGCTATTAGAGAGGGTGGGCTGAATGATTGATATTGATTTGGAGCATCCGGAATATTTGGCGTTGAAGCATGTTTGGAGGCGCTATCGGGACCTCTATATCGGCGGGGAGCGGCTCAAGTTGCACGCGCAGGAATATTTGCTGCCGCGGCAGCGGGAGCCGGGGGACGTTTATACCGAGCGGCTGGGGCGGGTGTTTTACGAGAACTATATCGGGTCGATTGTGGACTGGTATTCGGCCACTCTGTTTCGCCGCGAGCCGGTAGTTACGTTTGAGGGGACTAATGCCCGGGGGAAGGAGTTCTTCTCTTCGTTGATGGATGAGGTCGACCTTAAGGGGACGGGGTTGAATGATTTTTTTCGGGGGCAGTTTGTTGAGAGCTTGATTACCGGGTCGAGCTATGTACTCGTCGATTTTCCGCGGACTGAAAAGAAGGCGGGGACTCGGGCGGAGGAGGATGCTTCGGGAGCTTCTCGGGCTTACCTGGTTTCGTATTCGGCTGAGGATGTCATCAATTGGAATTTGGATTTGCAGGGGAATTTCGATTGGGTGGTGATCCGGCAGAAGCTCATTCGCAAAGATCGCGTGGAGGATGCGGATTGGGTGTCTGAGACTCGCTGGTCCTATTACGACAAGCAGACGTTTCGGATTTACTCGCGGATCAACGAGGTCACGCGGCTGGTGGATGAAGGTCCGCACGCGCTGGCGAAATTGAACCGGGTTCCGCTGTTCGATCTGCGCATTCCCGAGGGAATGTGGATGCTTAACCGGGCGGGTTTACTACAACTTGAGCATTTCAACAAATCGAACGCTTTGTCGTGGGCTCTTACGATGGGGTTGTTCGCAATGCCGGTGGTTTATTCGGATCGCGACTGGAGCCAGATGGTGGGGGAGAGCTACTACATCCAGTTGGCTCCGGAGGACAAGTTCGGGTGGACGGAGCCGGAGGGGAAAGTTTTCTCAATTGCGCAGGATAATTTGACGCGGCTTCAAGAAGAGATTTACCGGGTTTGTTATCTGGCGCAGGCGGGTGGGTCGTTGGACGCGGGTGGGTCGCAGTCGGGGATCAGCAAGCAGTTGGATTTTTCGATCACGCAGGAAGTGCTGCGCGCGTACGGGGACTCGATGAAGGAGCTGATCCGGAGGGTGCTGACGGCGATCGAAGCGGCGCGCGAGGACGGGATCGAGATCAGCGTGACGGGGATGGATGAGTTCGACATTACGGATTTCGGGACGGAGCTGGCGGATGCGAAGGAGCTGTTGGGGTTGGGGGTGGAGTCGGCGACGTTGAAGAAAGAGATTTTTAAGAAGCTGGCGCTGAAGTATTTGTCGGATTCGCGGCAGGAGGTTAAGGATCGGATTGTAGGGGAGATTGAGGGGGGCTAGGCGGTGGGGAGAAAGACAGCGGGCGTCGACATGAGTGTCGATGCGGCACGCACTAGTGAGTGCGCCACAAGCGTCGGGCCGGATTTATGGGTTGGGGCGAAAACATGGGGACAGCCCGCTCTGTCCACTGCGGCGGCGGGGGTGCGGGTGATTGCGCGGGGGATTGGGCGCCTTGGGACAGAGTTGGCTGTCCCCATGTTTTCGTAGAGATTTGCGAGGGGGATGAATGGGTGAGGAACTGAACGATATTCGGGGGATTGTGCAGTCGGTGATGCAGGAGTTTTTGGGGGGGCAGACGGAATTGGCCGAAGAGCGGAAGAAGCGGGAGAGCCTGGAGCGCGGGTGAATGAGCTGGTTACTAAAGCTGAAGAGGCGGATCGGAGCTCTATGATCCGGGCGGAGCTGTCGAAGTTGGGGGTTGCCAAGGTCGACCTGGCTTATCGGGCTGTTAAGGACGACGTGTATCGGAGCGAGGACGGAAGGCTGATGGCGCAGGGTGGGGCGGATATGCGCGAGTACTTGACACAGTTTGTGAATGAGAATCCGGAGCTGCTGCCGGCCAGGATGTCGGGGGGAAGCGGTGCGAGCGCGGGGCAGCGCGGAGGGGATGGAGGGGGCGGGATCGATCTCAATATGATCCGGCCGGGGATGAGTGCGGAAGATAAAGAGCGCGTGAGGCAGGAGATCGCGAGGGTAGCGTCGCAGACGCTGCGCGGGTTGTAGGCAGTTAAGAGAAAAGGGAGAAAAAGATGGGAATTATTACTTCAGCAAATGTAGCGACTGCGATTGTGAAGCTGGTGGCGGCGGATGCGCTGCCGGCTTTGATGGGGAACCTTGTCATGGGCAACCTGGTGAATCGCGATTATGAACCGACGCTGGCGCGGGCGGGCGATACGGTGAATGTGCCGATTCCTCCGGTGCTGGTGGCGAATAACATCGCCGAGGGAAACACGGTGACGCTGCAGAATCCGTCGATCGGCAATGCGCAGATCGTGCTGAACACACATGCGGAGGCTACGTTCCAGATTCCGGATGTGACCAAGATTCTGGCAGTACCGGATCTGTTGAAGCTGTACATGCAGCCGGCGGTGGTGGCATTGGCGGAGAGCATCGAGACGGCGCTGCTGAATACGTGGTCCTTGTTCAATGCGAATTCGCCGGTGGGCACGGCGGGTACGACGCTCACGGAATCAGTGGTGGATTCGGCGGAAACCGCGCTATTTTCGGCGAAGGTGCCGGCGAACATGGCCAAGTACCTGGTGGTGAATCCGGCGACCTATTCGGCGCTGCGGCAGATTCCGCGATTCAGCGAATTCAATACGGCGGGAGAAGCTGGGCTGCGGGCCATCGTGGACGGCGCAGTGGGCAAGATGAAGGACTTCTATATCTTCCGGTCGCAGTTCGTTTCGCTGACAGGATCGAGTCCGGTGACTACGCATAACATGGCGTTTACGAAAAACGCGCTGGGTCTGGTAGTGCGCAGGCTGCCGCAGCCGCTGCCGGGAACGGGGGCGATCGCGGAGTACGCGGAACTGGGCAACTTCGGAATGCGAGTAACGATGAGCTATCAGCCGAACACGCTGGCGCAGCAGTTCACGGTAGACGTGCTGTACGGCGTCGGGGTGTTGCGGAACGCGTTTGGGGTGCAGGTCAGCTCCTAAGACGGGGACGGTGATGAAGACGGGGGGGCTTTGCTCCCCCTGAGGGGTGAGGAATGCTGTTGACCGATGGAAATCCTAACAACGATGAAGATCTGCGGAGGTACGAGTCGGGGATCCTCGAGGTGTCGCACGAGGAGATGATCAATCTGGTTGCGAAGCTCGGCCTGGCTACCGAAGAGATCAGCCAGGTGGTGTTGAATATTTTGCTGGATCAGACTTCCACGGTATCGGGCAGCGAAGCGACCAGGAGATTGCGGGGAGTGTCGGACGTGGTGGTGACGCGGCAGATGAAGCGCTGGCATGCTCTTTATACCCTGGCGATTTTTTATCGGGACGCGTACAACGATCAGTTGAACGACCGGTATCTGGCGAAGTGGAACGAGTACCTGTTATTAGCTCGCGGCGCGAGGGACATCACGACGCAGTATGGGATTGGCCTCGTAAATACTCCGGTGCCGGAGGCAGGGACTCCGGTGCTGGGGGCGGCGCCGGGGCTGCTGCCGGCCACTGTTTACTACGTGCAGATCACCTGGGTCTCGGCGACGGGGGCGGAGGGGAATCCTAGCTGCGCTACGGCGTTCGAGGCTCCGGTGGCGAGCGTGATTACGGTAACGAATGGGACTCCGGTGCCGGCGGTGGCCGTGGCGTTCAATGTGTACATCGGGCTGACGGATTGTCCATTGACGCTGCAGAATGCGACGCCGATTCCGATCGGGCAGACATTTACCGAGGCGCCGGGAGGCCTGGTGGCGGGCGCTCCGGCGGGGATGGGGCAGCTGCCGGACACGTATGTCACAGGCGGATCGACGTTGAGGCGAGGCTAGAGATGGCGCAGACGGCTAGCGTGACGGCGGAGGTATTCGCCGGGTATTTGACGGCGACGGGGACGGGCACGGAATCGGCGATCAATATCGCGGTGGCGACGGCGGCGCTCGATGCGGGGATTAACCTGGCGCCGGTGCCGGCATTTTACATCGTGACGCAGAACATGTCGATCGAGCTGTGGGAGCGGGCGGGCGTGGTGAAGTATCCGGTAATCCAGGTTTATTCGGACCGGGTTCGAAATTTGTTGACGGAAAAATTCCGGACGTTTTCGGGGAAGATTCGAACGGTGGCGGAGATATGGGTGTCGCACGACAGGTTCGAGGGGATCGAAGAGAGGCTGCGTCTGTACGCGGATGCGGTGACGCAGATATTGGATTCGAATCGGGGAAGTTGGGGGCAGGGCGCGTTCTATACCGGCGGGTATGAGATTGTTTTCGATCCGGTGAAGCAGGGCGGGAAGAATTTTTTGCAGGTGGCTACGGTGACGTTTGAAGTGGACATGTCCGCTTGAGAAGAAGGAGTCAGAATGTCGTGTTACATATCTTCGAACAATGAGCGGATTTATTGTGCTCTGGAAGCCAGTTACGGGGTAATTCCCGTGATTGTGGGAGCGGACCGGATTCCGGCGCTCAAGATGAAGACGAAACAGGTTCCGGAGCAGACGGGGCGAAAGGATAAGACGGGGACGCGGACTTTTGTCGGGATGCCGAACGGCATCCGGGAGATCACTACGTTCGAGGTGGACACGCTGTTAACGGAATGGTCGAACACGTCGGCGCCTCCGGCTTACGGACCTTTATTTCAGTGCGCGATGGGCGGGACGCCGGTGATTTGGGCGGGGGGCACGGTGGCGTCGATGACGGGCGATACGCAGATCACGTTCACGTCGGCGCATGGACTATCGCCGGGGCAGGCGGTCACGTCGGCGGGCGAAATGCGATTCGTCACGGGGATTGAGAACACGACTACGCTCTTCATTAATGCGCCGTTCAATACTGCGCCGATGGGCGGATCGGTGCTGGGGCCTACGATCAACTATCCATTGGCGGAGTGTCTGCCGAGCGCAAGCATCTTCGATTACTGGGATCCGTCGACCGCGGTGCATAGGATTGTGGAAGGCGCGGCGATGGACAAGATGCAGATCAAGGTCAATGGGGATTTTCAGGAGTTCGATTTCTCAGGGCCGGCGAGAGATCTGGTGGACAGTGCGAGTTTCGTGTCGGGCGAGGGCGGGCTGACGGCGTTTCCAGCGGAGCCGGCGGCGGCGAATTTCGATTACACGATTGTGCCGGGGCATTTGGGAGAAGTGTGGATGGGGATCACGCCGGCGGAGTTTCTGACCATTACGGCGGCGGAGCTGACGCTCGAAAATAACATCGAGCTGCGGGTGAAAGAGTTCGGGAGCGATTATGCGCGCTGCATCGCGGCGTCGGGACGCGATGTGACGCTGGACTTCACTTTATTCGAATTGGCGGATGCGCAGACGGCTGGGTTGTACCAGGCAGCGCGGCAGAGGTCGCCCATCAGCGTGATGATCCAACTGGGCGAGGCGGCGGGGCAGTTGTTCGGGGCGTACATGCCGGCGATGGTGCCGATGGTTCCGGAGTTTGACGATTCCGAGACTCGGCTGCAATGGAAATTTCAAAACAACAGGGCACAAGGAACCATGGATGACGAACTCTACATCGCATTCGGGTGAGGCGTGGGCAAGCCGGATCTGGGTTGACGCGGAGGCGTTGAAAGGGGTCCGGTACCAGATCGTAAGGGTGTCGTTCGGGAGACGGATCGAGCTGGCCCGGAGGATTCGGGAGATCGGGCGGAAGATGGAGTACTTCGAGGCCGGGAATAACGAGCGCGAAAAGCTGGAGGCTACGGTGCTGGGGGCGGAGATCGATCGGGCTTACCTGGAGTGGGGCTTGGTTGCCGTCGAGGGACTGAAGATCGATGGGGGGGCGGCTACGCCGGAAACGCTGGTGGATCGGGGGCCGGTGGAGCTGGCAGTGGAGATCTTGGGTCGCATTAAGTCAGAGTGCGGGATGACCGAGGACGAACGAAAAAACTGATGGTCGCCTTCCATTTCTATCGGACCAGCCAGGCCGGGTGGAAATGCGACCAATGCCGACGGCAGGGGCTGGATGTTCGACGGCGATGCGGGTTCTTACCGGAGGAGAAGCGCGGGCCGAAGAAGGTGGTATGGGTCCGGGGGCGGGTGTCATCGGAGGAATGCCCGAAATCGCTGGTAACGCCGGTGAGCGTGGAGTTGCTGGAGAAATTTTATGGGTGGAAGTTTGCGGGCGGGGGGTCATTGAACGAGGTGCCGGCGAAAGAGGCGGATGCTTTTTTGATTTTGGAGGGGGAGTTGAGGGCGGAGGTTGAGGGATGAGGGCGGATCGCAGGCGGAACCGCCTGCGCCACATAACGCGCGAATTGCTGGGGTAGATGGTTTGAAAACATTATGGCTAATAATCCAACTACGGAAGTTTCGGGACTGCTGGGATCTGCGGAGAGCAGCGGATTGACGAACCAACTGACTACGATCACTACGCAGTTGCAGGAGCTGCAAGCCATCAATCAATCGCAGATGGCTAGCATCGAGGCGAATACTAATGCGGTTTCAGCGAACACTACCACCAAGGGGACGGGGAGTTCGACGGCGGGATCGGTGGGAAGCACGCTGCTGGATGTTTTGGGATTGGGGTCGGGGTTGAGCCCGCTGATTTCGGGGTTGGTGAGTTTGTTTGGGGGCGGAGGAGGAGGGTCAACTACGGCGGTTACTCCTTATATACAGCCTCTGCCGGTGAATTTGCAGGCGGGGTTCAGCGGGTCGGCGGCGGGCGGGGCTTCGGGAGTGGATTACGGGGAGGGGGGACAGCCGAGGCAGACTACGGCGGCGTCGGCGCAGCAGCAGATTACGGTGCAGGTGCAGGCGATGGATAGCCAGTCGTTTCTGGATCGGAGCAATGATATTGCGGCGGCGGTGAGGAAGGCGATGCTGGAGACGTCGACATTGAATGATGTGATTCGGGGGGTTTCGTGAGAAGGGCGTCGACACGAGTGTCGACGCGGCACGCACGAGTGCGTGCGCCACGTTCGGGCCGGAGGATTGGTGGGAACTGATGAGTTTGGGTGCTATTGCGACTTGCGGAGCGCTCCCCGTGGTCGCGGCTCGGTCGGAGCGCTTGAGCCTTCGGGTTGAGTGGCCGGGGCGAAAAGTGGGTACAGCCCGCTCTGTCCACGGCGGCGTCGTGGGCATAGCATCGTTCGGATCGCGGGCGCCTTGGGACAGAGTAGGCAGTCCCCATTTTTCGCAGTGTTTTTATGGATGGAGGGATTCAAATGGCTAGTTTTCCGGCTTTGAAGACGGGGGCGGTGGCGCAGTATGGGTCGGACCGGTCCCGGGGATTTTCTACGCAGGTGCTGCGGTTCTTGGATGGGAGCGAGCAACGGTTTCCGGGGTATGGGGCGCCGCTGCTGCGTTGGGTGATCCGGCTCGAATTACTGGATGAATCGGAGCTGGAGAATCTGGAGTTGTTTTTTGAAGATTTGGGCGGGCGCGCGGGGACTTTCTCGTTTACAGATCCGTGGGATGGGACGGTGTATCCGAGTTGCAGTTTGGGGGGCGATGATTTGACGCTCGAATTTCAAGAGGTGGCGCGAGGGGCGACGCAGGTCGTCGTGAAGGAGAACCGGACTTAGCATGTTGGTCTTTCCGCAACTTTCTACGGGCGCATCGGCGCTGTATCCGCTAAAGAAAACTTCCCGGCAGAGGAGCGTGGTGAACACGCTGGGCGACGGGAGCACCGATGTTTACGCGGATCC
>CAVOPN010000002.1:0-15819 GCA_963698105.1 Bryobacterales bacterium | reverse complement strand
TAAAGTCTGTGCCACCGTTTGTCCTGGTAGCACAGGCTTCAGCCTGTGAGAATAATGACTCACAAATTCAGCGGCATTATCGAGCGCGACGAAGAGAGCTTCTACGCCGCCTCGGTTCCCGAATTGCATGGGTGTCATACGCAGGCTAAGTCGCTCGATGTGCTGATGGAGAGAATTCGAGATCGGCTCATCCGCACTGTACCCGCGAAGTGAACTCGAAACATTCGCGGCAGTAAAGGAGATGAGCCTCTCCTCCATCGCCGATCATCAGGTTGTGAGGTTGGCAATGCTCGGTGAATCGAGCGTAGTCTGCACCCTGTAGAGCCTCGCGGTCTTCCATCGGAATCCATCGGCTATTTCGGTCGTGGTGGCAGAACTAATCATTGGACACCAGAGAAGCTGGAACAAATCCGCGTCGTCTGGAAACGGAACGCCGGGATACTCGGTGCGTCTCAACTGGAGCACAGGCAGATATGGAACGTCATGTCCGTGGCGCCACTTCTCCATGACGTTGGCTACGATCTCGCGCGTAGCTGCGTCGCTGGTCGCAAAGATCGACCTGTTTCGCACCGGCCTCTGCCATGGCTAACATATCCGGGTCGCGTTGTGTACACACGGGCCACGCTTCGTTTTCAGGCCAAAGGAAGGGCCATCCCATCTTGCTGGAGGCTGGGTCGGCAGACGGCAATCCACGGCGGGGATGGAAGCGAATCGCCTCGATGGGCTCAACGCCGGCGAGCCAGGGAGCTTGAGCCAAATCGAGCGGCGGAGTGGTTTTCATGTCACCGTACAATCGACAAAGAATCGATGGTTCGTTAGATCACACAATCTTCTCGCGTAACACAGAACTTCCGTTACTCCCTGCATCACCCGCCCCGCGCCTGACGGGCGAACGGCTTTTCGTTGCGCTCACGGAAGCGGGATTTGAGGCTGTTCGGATTCGAGGCAGCCCCTATTTTCCAGGCATCCGGATGCCGGGTCCATTGGGGCCTTCTTGGTCGGAGCCGTTCAGTCTCTTTTCTTCCTTTCTACGCGATTTACGCTGAAAGGAGTTACTACAATGAAGACTCTAACCCTGGGATTAGGGCTGTCGATGGCGGCTTTGGCCGCCGATTCCCATGCGCTAAGCCTGACTGATCGGCGTACAAGGATCGACGATCACCTTCAAAGGAACATTGTTCTCAATCTCTCGTCTTACTCTTAACCGAGGTATTCCATCATGCACGACCTGCGCTACGCCTTCCGCCTGATCCGCCAAAACTGGGGATTCTCGCTGACCGTGATCGTGATTCTGGCTCTCTGCATCGGCGCCAACACAGCCGTTCTCGCCGTCGTCAATGGAGCCATGCTCCGTGCGCTTCCCTATCCCGAGCCCGAACGCCTGACCCAGATCGTCGCCAAATTCTCCTCTGAACATTTTGTCGACAACTTCGACGGCACGGTTTGGGAGGCGATTCGCGACCACGCCTCCTCCCTCGATGCCGCGGTTTACTCCGGTGCGGGCGGCATCAACTTCGGCGTAAACGGGACCGGCCTCTATGTGAAGCAACAGCGCGTCTGCGCCGGATTTTTCCGCGTCCTCGGCATCCGCCCTCTGATCGGTCGCGAGTTCACCCCGGACGAGGATCGCTCCGGCGGAGCCCCGGCGGTTATCCTGAGCCACGCCCTCTGGCAGAAATATTTCCACGCCGACCCAACTGTGATCGGCCGGGGCATCCTGCTGCGCGGCGAGCCTTATACCGTCGTCGGCATCATGCCGGCAGGCTTCCGATCCGATGTGCAAGCGGACTTGTGGACGCCGCTCCGTCCATCCCGAACCGGCGAGGGCGGCGGCTCGAATTATGCAATCCTCGCGCGTCTGCGGCCCGGCGCTACCTGGCAGGAAGCCTCCGGACAACTCGCCGCCATCACCGAGGATCTGAAACGGCAGGGCGCCTTCCATAAGGATAAATCGTCCCGCCTGGACATCGTGCCTTTGCTCGAAGGCCGCACCAGCGATCTGCGGGAGCCTCTAAAACTCCTCTCCGCCGCCGTAGCGTTCGTATTTATTCTGGGCTGCGTGAACATCGGAGGCATGCTGCTCGCTCGCTCCTCCGGACGCATCGGCGAAATCGCCACACGGCTCGCTTTGGGCGCGCCATTTTCGCGAATTGTTCGTCAGTTGCTGATCGAGAGCTCCGTGCTTGGGCTGCTCGGCGGTTTCGCCGGGGCCATTGTGGGATGGGGGGCGCTTGCCGCGCTCCGCCAGTTCGGGGCGCTGACGTTTCCCTTCCTCGAAACCGTCGAGATCGACTGGCGCGTGCTCGCGGGCACGCTGCTGTTGACCCTGATCGCCGGCATCGCTTTTGGACTCGCGCCCGCGTGGCAAGCCACCCGAATCGATCTGCGGTCCGCACAATCCGGCAGCCGCGGAGTCGCCGGACGCAAGCGATTTATCTCGCTCGGTGCGCTGGTCGGAGGGCAGGTCGCCTTGACCGTGCCGCTGCTTTTCGGAGCCGGCTTGTTCCTGCACACCTTCGTCCATTTATGGAACCTGAACCCCGGCTTCGATCCGAATCACGTCTTGACCGCGAAGTTCTCGTTTCAGGACGCGCGCTATCAGACCCCGGCCGCGATGACTCAGTTTTACGATAAGGTCCTGGTGCGGCTGCGGGAAACTCCGGGCGTAGAAGCTGCCGCCGTGGCGATCTCGCTTCCTTATGAACGCGCGTTGAACGACCAGGTGAAGGTTCCCGGCCTGGACCGGCCGGGCATCACCAACCTGACCTATGTGACGCCGGACTTCTTTACCGCTCTTCGCATCCCTCTGTTGCAAGGCCGTCTCTTTTCCGACGCCGATTCGCTGACTTCCGGGAAAGTGTGTATCGTCAATCAGGCCTTCGTGAAACGCTACTTCAAAAACGGCAACGCGCTCGGTCAGCCCATCAGCGACGGCCTGATCGTCGGCATCGTCGGCGATATACTCGAAGCCCGCTCCGGATGGGGCGATTTCGGTCCGGTCGCCGCGGTTCCCGAAGTTTACATTCCCGCCACACAGACCTACGCGCTCAGCATGGTTCACACTTGGCTCAGTCCCAGCTGGATTGTGCGCAGCTCGCTCGACGACGCACAGGTCGCAAAGGCCATTGAAGAAGCCGTCCGGTCCGCCGATCCGATGCTGCCGATGGCTTCGTTTCGCTCAATTCGGGATTTGAAGCTCGCATCGCTCACCTTCCAGCGCTTCCTGGCCGCAGTTGCGGGCGCGTTGGCTGGCCTCGCCATGGTTCTCTCCGCGATGGGGATTTACGGACTCATCTCCAACCTGATTACAGAACGAACCAAAGAACTGGGGATTCGGATGGCCTTAGGATCGGGAGTCGGCCGCGCGATTCAGGTTGCGCTGCGCCCCGGTTTGATATGGGTTTTGTGCGGAGTAACGGTCGGAACCGCGGCGGCGCTTGGGTTCGAACGGTTTTTAAAGAGCTACCTCTGGGGAGTGCAACCCGAGGATCCCATCACCCTGATCGGCGTCGGATTAGCCCTGCTGGCGGCTACCGCGCTCGCCAGCCTGATCCCGGCGTCGCGCATTGCGCGATTGAATCCGGCGGATACTCTCCGCAGCGAGTGACGCCCTGGCCAAAATCTTTATCTGCATTTGTTATCAACAAGTCAAACGGCGCAGCGCGGGAGCTTCGTTCGGTAGTCATATACACTTCCATCAGAAGGAGTCCTCACCGGGGCTTCTTTGACAGCAGTTTTCCTGCGCAGGAAACGTCGTACTACGGTGGTGCTGGGCCTCTCTTAAATGGAGGACCTTGGAGTCGACTTCATAACGTCCGGCGGTCAAAGCCGCCGGATTCTCAGAGAGTTGTAACCGTAAGAAGCGGGTAACTCAAGCCATTAGCGGCCGGTTGATGTAAAAGTCAGCCGGTCGCGCACGATTTCTAGTACAGCCAAACCCCGCCCCCGAGTAGGACAGGTCCCCGACCTGTCCCTTTGAGTAGCGGGGCAGGTTCCCGAACTGCCCTTTCCGGACCTGACGTTCAGCCAGATTGGCGCGGGAAAAACTCCGATCCCCCTCTACCGCAGTGAACTTCAAGATCGACGAGAACCTGCCGCATACCCGTTCGGTAGGACCGGACGAAGAGTTACCTCTTCTTCTTCGCAGTTGCCTTCTTCTTGACGGCAGCCTTTTTCTTGACAACAGCTTTCTTCGGAGCGGGCGGTGGGGCGGACGCGACTCCGGCCTTCTTCGCGAGATGCCCTAACGTCGAGCCGATCGCCTGCGCCGTAACGGTCAGGAACCCTTCGTCCGCCGGTTTGGCAGGTTTCTTAGTGTCTTTCATCGAGTCCAATAGTAAAGCTGTTTTCAGCAGCGGTCCAGCTATTTTTACAGATGTCAGGCGCTAGCCTGATTGAGTGCCTCAATCGACCCCGGATCCAGCTTCAATTTCGTCGCATCCACCAGATCGCGAACCTGGTCGACCGATGTCGCGCTGGCAATCGGAGCCGTGATGCCCGGCCGCGCGATCAGCCACGCGAGCGCCACTTTTCCCGGCGTCGACCGGTGCGCCTTCGCCGCTTGATCGAGCGCGCCTAAAATACGAAATCCCCGCTCGTTCAAATATTTCTTGACGCCCGCTCCGCGCGGACTCTTGCCCAGATCGCTTTCCGACCGATATTTTCCCGTTAGGAAGCCGCTCGCGAGGCCGTAGTAAGGTATCACTCCAAGGCCCTCTTTTATCGCCAGGGGTTCCAGGGCGGATTCGTACTCGGAACGCTCGTACAGATTATATTTCGGCTGCAGGCTTTGATATACAGGAAGTTTATTCTCCCTGCCGATCCTCAATGCTTCGGCGAGGCGATCCGCGCTGTAATTCGATGCGCCGATGGCCCGCACTTTGCCCTGCCTGATCAGTTCCCCATAGGCTCCCAGCGTTTCTTCGAGCGGAGTCGAAGGATCGTCCTCATGAGATTGATAGAGATCGATATGATCGGTTTGGAGCCGGCGCAAGGATGCTTCGGCGGCCTGGAAAATATAGTCTTTCTTGAGCCCCTTGCCGGCAGGCATCTGCATGCCGACCTTGGTCGCGAGCACAATCTTCGAACGTTTACCCGAAGCCTTCAGCCACTTGCCGATGATGGTTTCCGATTCGCCTCCTGTATGGCCCGGAACCCAGGTGGAGTAAATATCCGCGGTATCGATAAAATCCAGACCCGCATCGACAAACGCATCCAGAATCTTGAAGGACGCAGACTCATCGACCGTCCATCCGAACACGTTCCCGCCCAGCATCAGCGGAGATACGTCCAACCCGGACTTTCCCAATTTTCGATATTCCACGCCCCTATTGTCGCTATTTTTTGTGCTGCGCTGTATTCCGGGAAGCCACCCAGGTGCCCTTTCCCAAATCCCCGAACGTAACGGTCCCTTTTATGCCATCGTCGGAAGCCGTGCCCACGTAATGGACGGTAACAATGCTGTCGTTCTCAATTACCCGCATCTCGAACTCAACCGCGGAATCCTTGACGGTCCCGGTGACCTTCGATTCGCCGAATTTGCCCGCGTAGACCCCCGACAGGCCGTCGCCGGTCTGTTTCAGCTCGAACTTCTGGGTGCGCGGCGCTCCGTATCCTTCCACCTGCACTTCCCACTTTCCCGAAAGATTAGGGGTACCACTCGCCAGCAGCACGCCGGACAACAACAAGCCGACGCCCATCAGTTTCATAGAAATCCTCCCGAACGTATAGTGGACCTATTCAGAGCCGGGGTCAATCCCGCCGATGCAGTAGACGTGAAAAGTGGGACTGCCAACTCTGTCCCAAGGCGTCCTCGACGGCCGTCAAAGCAGCATATTTGCTGACGCCGCCTTGGACAGAGCGGGCTGTCCCCACTTTTCGCCCCGGCCACTCAGAGTCCCTGAAGCGGCCCCGATCCCCGCACTTACGTGACGGGGTTATAACCCCTGGCGTGAGCCAGGGGATCAGTGCTCGGCATTACTGTTTATTCTGCCGTTCGTCCCGCTTAATCAGATACTGCACCAGCGCCGGACGCTCCTCCGGGTCCAGTTTCCCGTTGTGATTGCGGTCGAACGCGGTCAGCAGCAGCTTCAAGGAAGCGGCCCTCTGCGGCCCCAGTGCATCGACATCGACCCCCTCGGCCAGCATGTCGGCGATGAATTCGGCACGCGTACCGCGCCGGAATTCGGAAACCTGATCCGGGCTCGCCAGCATAATGGACACGAACGCGAATCCCATCTCGTTGGTGGTCTCCTCGCCGAACTTCACCTCGCGCGGAGGATCGCTGGGATTGTGCGGATTCCCGGCCGAATTATCGTAGGTGTACTGCATTTCGAGGCGGGTCCCCTGCGGCAATTTCACCGGACTCGCGTAGCGATAGGAACCCTGCCAGTTGAAATCCCAATCCTTGATCCAAATGAGCGGCACCACCGACCCGTCGGGTAAATGCGCGTCGACCTTCATGTCCTTGCAGAGATAATGTGCGTGCGGAAAAATCGCGACCGCCTCCGCATCCATCGGCAGCACGGCCGACGCTTTGATGACGTAGTGGGAGTCGCCCGCGGGAATGTCGATCTTCTCGTTCCCGAGAACCATCAACGTCAATCCCCTGGTCGGTGGCGCTTTCGCGAACGTCAGGCCGACCGTGGATTGATCCTCCTCGGCCTTGCCGTCCAGATGGTAATGGATCTGCATCACCAGGTCGGAGCCTTTCTTGATGGTGTGCGCGACCCCTTCCCTCGCATCGGACGGCATGGCGCCCGGAGCCCATCCGCCCAGCGATCCGGTGATATCGAGACCCGGACCTCCCACGCATGAATACCCATGCCCCGGCGTGGTTTCGCGGCGTCGCGCCTCACCGCTTGTATCCAGGTACAGAATGGCGTGATGCACAATTTTCGGATTGCCCGGACGAAACTCGACTTTCTTCACATACTCGTCCTGATCGGCGTTGAGAGGGATTACGAAGCAGCGGAACTCATCGTGACCTTCGGCCGGGACCGAATACGCCGCAGTCATTTTGAAAATCTGGTCCGGTTGGCCCCCCAGCCATCCTTTCGGAAAAATCGGCTGCGCGGGCTTATCCGCCGCGTCGCCTTCCGGGGCGCCGTGTTTCGCCCAATCGGCGATCGTCGAGATCTGCTGATCGGTCAGCCGCCGCTCATCCAAAAAATGTCCGTACCCCGGCGTCGCTTTCCAAGGAGGCATCACCCGAGCCTGGGTAATATCCGCAATCTGCCTGGCGCGCTTCGCTGCGTCCTGATAGGTAAGCAGGGCAAATGGCGCGACTTCACCGGGCCGGTGGCAATTCGAGCAATTCTGATAAAGGATGGGCGCGATGTCGCGGTTAAACGTGGGAACCTTATCCGCCAAAACGAACCCAGCAATTGCAAAAAACGTCAAAAGTCGCATTTCTTATCCTTATTAGAATTAGAGGCCGGGAATCGCGCACCCGATCGTCCGGGTAACCGGATGCGGAACCGCCTTGCCCTGCAAAATCGCTTGCAGAGCCTCCTCTAAATCGTTCTCCGTCGCCTGATAGCGAGTCTTGCCGGGCTCGATGAACTTGTTGTCGATCCGTCCGCGATAAAGCTGCTTGCCATCGGTGCCGAGAATCACCGCTTCGGGCGTCGATCGAGCTCCGGTTTCCCGAGCGAGCGTCTGATTCGGATCGAGCAGCGCGCGAAAAGGGACCTGGAAATCGGCATCGTGCTTCAGCACGGACGAAGCGGTCTCCGATGGATCCGAATACACGTTGAAGAAAGCCACGCCGCGCGGCGAGAACTCGCGATAGAGGCGAGCCAGAATCGGCGCGTAGCTGTTGGAATTGGGGCAGTCCGTAGCAACGAAGATAAAAACCGTGGCCTTTTCGCGATTCAGCTCAGCCGCGGTGTGCGTGACGCCGTGCGCATCGTGGAGCGAAAAATCAGCGAGCAGGAGCAGCGACAAATAAACTTGCGGAAGCACCTTCTTTCAGTCTAATCGAAAACGATAAAGGTGGCAGCGCATGGCGCCGCCCACCCGTGCGCTACTAATACGCCCCGCGCGCCATCACCACTGCGGACACCGTGCGCGCCAGGATATATAAATCGAGCCAAGGCGACCAATTGCGGATGTAGTACGAATCCAGCGCCTCCTGCACCTCGATGTCGCCTTCGCTGCGGGCCGAAACCTGCCACATTCCGGTGAGACCGGGCAGAACACGCGTGCGCAACGCCCGGAACTCGGACGGGAATTGCTCCAAGTGATAATCCGGAAACGGCCGCGGACCCACCAGGCTCATCTCACCTTTCAGCACGCTCCACAACTGCGGCAACTCGTCCAGGCTGGTCCGCCGCAGCAGCTTGCCGATCCACGGCAGCACGCGCGGATCGCGCCGCAGCTTGAAATAGCGTGCCCACTCCACGCGATCCTCAGGATGCTCCACGAACCAGGACTCGAGCAGCCTTTCGCCGCCGACATGCATGGTCCGTAACTTCCATACCGCGATGCGACGCCCTTCGATCCCTTCCCGCATCTGGCAATGGAACGCGGGGCCCGGGCTCGCCAGCTTGATCCACAGCGCCGCCGCCGCGATCACCGGCAGGCTCAGCAGAAACAGGGGCACGGCGATCACGCGATCCATCATCCGCTTCAGCGCCAGGTTGCGCGGCATCAGCAGATTTTTCTTGATTTCGAGCCCCAGGCAGCCGCCCAGATCGCGCGCCGTCACCCACAAGCTGGCGACGCCTGTGAACTGCGGAATCACGATCACGCGCGGAAAATTCAGCTCCTGTAGCAGACCCGCCACGTCGTCGCGATCCAGGTCCGCCAATGCGACGATCGCCGCCTCCGCCCGTCCTTCGAAATCCTGCGCGAGGCCGAGAGGACCCGCCACCGGAATTTTCTCGACCGCCTGATTCCAGGCCTCCGGACGATTATCGAGAAACGCGATCGGCACCAGTCCCAACTGCGGCTCGCTCGCGAGGGTGCGCGCCACCAGGCGGCCCGCCGGTCCCGCTCCGATCATGACGACGGGAATCCCCCACCGTTTCCGCGCGGCAAGTACACGGCGCGTCAGCGATTCCGCCAGAGGAGGCAGCACCAGCGCGAACCCGAGAGTTGCGAGTAAGACTCCGCGCGATAAAACTCCGCGCGCGACGATGTTGTCCCACGCGACCAGTCCTCCGAAGACGGCGAGGGTCGCGAGCGTTCGGCGGCGGAGGCGTTCCACGGGGCCCAGCAGGTACCCGGGGTAAATTCCGAGCTGATAATGGACCATTGGAAGCAGCAGGATGCCGACGGCAACCGCGAAATATTGCTCGACTCCGATCGCCGCCGAGAACCACGGCGCGAGCATCCTCCGCACGGCGAGCCCTAAACCGAGCGCCGCTTCGAGCGCGAG
The DNA here is from genome assembly GCA_963698105.1 of Bryobacterales bacterium. Taxonomy (GTDB): domain Bacteria; phylum Acidobacteriota; class Terriglobia; order Bryobacterales; family Bryobacteraceae; genus Palsa-187. The sequence continues at coordinate 6,437 of CAVOPN010000002.1, read as the reverse complement.
CACATCGGACGCGAGAATCGCCCACGGCGTCCAATGAGTCGCTTCAAACGCCGGAATCGCGACCTTCGCCCGCGCCGCGGTGCTCATGAAAAGCGCGCTCCCAGGATCTGCTTCACTGCGAGAAGCGCAAATCGTGGATTGTGACGCAGATAGCGCTTCCACAGGCGGCGCGGCTCCGTCGCCAGGCGGAACATCCATTCGAGGCCGGCATGCTGCATCCACTTGGGAGCCTGTGGCTTCGTTTTCGCGAGAAAGTCGAACGCCGCCCCCACGCCCAGCATCACGGCCGGCACGCGGCCCTGATGTTGGGCCATCCATATGTCTTGCTTCGAGCCGCCCAGGCCGATGAATACGATGCGCGCGCCGGACTCCTTGAGCGCGCCCACCACTTCCCGGTCCTCTTCGACGGAGAGCGGGCGGAACGGAGGCGCCCGGTGAAACGCGATTCGCAGCTTCGGGAACCGCCCGCGCAGATTCCACACCAGGCGGTCGATCACCCTTGTGGTCGACCCGTAAAATCCCACCGCAACTCCCGCCCTCTCGGCCTCGGCCAGCACAGCCAGCGTCAGATCCGGTCCGTAGACGCGGCTCGCGGGTCGCGCGCCCAGCCCTCTGAGCATCCAGACGAGCGGCATTCCATCGGCGGTTACCAGGTCCGCCGATTCGAGCGCGACCCGGTACGCCGCGGATTCCCGAGCCTCCATCACGCTCGCCACCACCCCGAGCGAAACCATTCTCGATTCGCCGCGGGAAGCCCAGTCCATGACCCGCGCCGTCGCGTCTTCATAGGAGGTCGCGTCCACGCCGATCCCCAAAATGTTCCGCCGTTCAGGACGCCGCACGGGTCCGTCTCCTGAAATTTGCGATGGCGGTTTCGTAGATCGCCATCAGCATTTCGTAATTGCGTTGGGCGGTGTACTTCTGCTCGAACTCCCTGCGAGCCTCCGTCCGCATCCGATCCACCGCCTCGGGATGCTCGAACGCCCAGCGGACTTTCGAAGCCAAGTCCGCCGCGTCGCCGGGGTGGAACAACAATCCGGTGCGCTGATGCTCGACCATCTCCGCCATGGAGCCCAGATTCGAAGCGATCACCGGAAGTCCGCACGCAAACGCCTCGATAATGGTCATCGGCGCGCCTTCGTAGCACTCGGAGGGAAAGATCAAGACCCGCGCAGCCCGCATCCGCGCCAGGATGTTCTCGCGCGATTGTCTGCCGATCCAATGGACTCCTGCCGGCCACGCGGTGTCAGCCAGAGGACCGTCTCCGGCGACTACCAGAGGGATGTCCGCGAGCTCTTTCCATGCGGAGGCCAGCACGGAGATCCCTTTCTCCGCCGCCAGTCTTCCCACGAATAATGCGTAGCCATCGCCTCCCTCTCCCATCCCCGGGTCGGGAGAGACGAAGTTCGGCTTCACCACGATCCGATCGGCCGGCAATCCTGCGGAAATGAACTTCCGGCGTGAGAATTCACTAGGCGTGATATAGAGGTCGACCTTACGCTGCCAGGTCCCTGCCGCCCGATGCACCGTCAACATCGCGGCGACCGCCGCCGTTGCGGGACGGCTTCCCCGATAACACCTATGGCGCATCGCAGGGCGTAAGGACCGTTGATCGATGCACTCCTCACACACCGTTCCGTCTCGAAACAATGTTGCGCCGGGACAGAGCAGGCGGAAATTGTGAAGCGTCTGAACCACCGGGACACCCGCGCGTTGAACCGCGTAATAAGCGGCGGGTGAGATCAGTGGAAAGGTGTTGTGAAAGTGCACGACATCCGGTTTTTCACGCGTGACAACGTCCGTGATCGATCTTGCGGATTTAGAGCTCCACACGGCGTCGATGGCAACGACCGCCGCGCTGCGATTGGCGATGCGCGAATTGTCCTCTTCGAAACGGATGACGCGGTGGCCTTTGCTTTCGAGTAGGGCCGCCTCGGCGGCAAAGACTTGATCCTCTCCGCCTGCCTGTTGATAGCGGTTGTGGGCGATAGCGACGGCTTGAGGAGTACTGCTCACCGAAGCGCCCTTTTCCCGCCCGCGAAGTTCCCGCCCACGAGTATCTGGCTGCCCCAACCAATTCCGAACACGGTCCAAAAGGGAATACCGACCATCGGCCCCTCCAGCGACACGTCGAACCCAGCTTCAATCAGGAAGGCGAGCCAATACGCAAGCAGCCACGCGAATAGCCCGGCCCAGGGGGAGCCACTCCTCTTCCCCCGAACGAACGCTCGTAACATCGCGACGGCCCACGCCCCTTGAAGAATTATCCAAAGGACAAATCCGGGCACGCCCGACCTTGCCAAGAAGGTGAGATGCGAGTTGTGAGGGCTTCTCAGCGGCTCATCTCTAGTGCCGACCTGAAAGCCGTCGCTGTCGGCGAGGTTGACGCCATAACCTTTGCCCGTCCAAAAGTACGGGCCGTCGACCGTATAGCTCCAGATCTGGCGCCACCATGCGAGGCGCCACGCCTTGGTGCCCTCAAGCTCGGGCCGATTGCTCTCTTTGACCACGCTCAGCAAACCATCCGACAAGACGTCGATCGATAGCTCTCGCGGCGCGCCTGGGGGGGTGAAGTGAATGTCGAATGCGGCTGCGAACAGCACAAGGATCATCGCTGAGCCAACGATCCCGATGCTCCGTCCAACGCGGGGCTGGAGAAAAATACTAAAAAGGCATGCAACCACGAGCGCGACGACCCCGCTGCGGCTGCTTACGCCCAAGAGTCCGCCGATGAGAACAACGATCACCCACCAGAGCTGGCTTGTTCCGAGGCCCTGAAGCGCGAATGCGAAGACACCCGCCAGATTGACGTCGTAATCGCCACCCTTGATGAAAGGAACCGAGACTGTCGTTCCGGGCCAGATGGGAAGCCAGTCGTGCAGATAGAGGGTCGCCAGCCACATCGCAGGTCCCAAGAACATGAACAGCCGAGCGAAGCGTTGATAACGTTGAACCGTTATTTCCAAAGACCGGGGAAGGCGGAGGATGAGCGCTGCGACGGCACACGCGAAAAATGCATATCCCCAAATAACGCTGTCACGCAACGCATCCATCCCATAGGCGTCGAGGTAGGGGACCGTGCAAATCAACTGCCAGCACATAAAGGACAGGAGCGCTCCCCCAACGGGCGTGACCAGAAGAGATCGAGTCCGGCGGGCTGCAAAAAACGTGGGAACAGCAAGCAGCAGGAGGAATTCGCTGACATAAAAAGGCCGCCAGCCGGCATAGGCAAAGCCTTTTCCGAGGAAGGCGTACAAAGCAAAGCACAGGCCATGCAGAGAGCTGTAAAACAGCAGGAAACGCGGCCAGGTTACGACCCTGATATTTTGTGGAAAAGTCGCGTCTAGTGTCGCAGGTGGGGTCATCGTGAGGCTTGGGATCCCTCCCTGGGCGCCAAGAATCCGGCGTCGAGGCTTCCCTTGTTACGAAGTCTGAGATCGCCGCGCGTGAGTTTCGGCGTACAAGGAAGCGGCGCGTCCCAACACTGGTCGGATGAGACCGGAACCCTTATCGTCAGCTCACCCCGTTGCTCAGCATTGAAGGCAAGAAGACCCCGGGCGTCGAACGCGCGATTCACCTTGTGGATCGGATCGCCGTTCGCAGCTGCGATTCGGCGTGGATATAAGAGCGTGGACCAATCTCCGGTCGCAGCCACGAAGATCAGCGCAGCCGTGAGGACTGCAAAGGTAACGGACGGCTTGATCCAGCGGCTCAATTCGTCTTCGCGACGACTTATCCCAACCCTTGCGCGTTCTAGTGCCACCGCGATCAGCGCTGCGACCGGTAAGAGCATATAGCCGAGACCATACCGAGGCGAGGGCGCGACGATCAGCGCGAGTGCAATTCCCACCCAAGCGACGCCCAGCACGTGCCGCACGTACACGGTGCGCACAGTCGCGCCGAGCAGCACTGAAGCAAGCGTTGCGGCGGCAGTGAGCGGGAATATCTGGTGATGGCGAGGATCGCGGGCGAACTCCTGAATCTCAGCTTGAATGGATCGGGCTGCATCGGTTCCGACGGACCAGTCCAGGGACGTACAACCCAAGGCAGAGGGAAAGAGCGGGCAGCCGGATGCAGTGAGGTTAGCCCCGATAAGGAGAGCCAGGATGCCAAGTGCCAGCGCGGCGAATCCGGCCAACTTGCGACGCTCTTTCGCGACGCGGAAGGACCGCCAGGCGACGAGCGCGAAGCAGTAGATAAAAACCGGCGCGGCGGTCGGCTTGATCAAGCACGCCATTGCCGCGATGAGCATCGCACGTCCGATGCGTTCCGCCTCCGTCGCTTTGGGGTCCATCAGGATCGTCACGATGACCAGCGGCAGCAGCCAAACCATCATGTCGGGACTGAGGGAAGCATCCACATGCCAGACAACCGCTACCACCGACAGCATGATCCCCAGAATTGCCCAAGTAGTCGACGCTACTAGTCGACTGAGAAAACCGCCGACAATTTGCAAACCAGCGGTAACCGCGAGAATGAATGGCAGCCCACCCACGATGCCGACGCGTCCGGCGGTGATGCCATGATCCAATGGCGCGGCGACTGCGGACCACGAAGACACGAATCCGAGAGGAAAGTAAACGAGCGCTACTCCTCGGACCAGGCCATGCTCCGCGAGCCACTTGACAGCTTGCTGGTGGTACAAAGCAGTGTCGTAGAAGTTGATCTCTCGCATGGAGACGAACAGGGCGACGAAGGCAAGTATTACGCAATAGTAGCGATGCCGACTATTCTGTGGGCGATGGCGCCAGTAGAGCGCGATTCCGGGGAACACCACGGTCGCGCCGACGATGGGCGTCAGACTGGTGAATACAGCCGCAGCAAGTAAAATCGTGGAAATGATCAGGAGTCCCGCGAAGACTCTGGCGAATTCGTACTCGGGGCTCTCATCGTCAGAGGAACGGGGGAGGAGCAATTGTCCATAGCCAGCCGCCGCGGCTAAGGCAACGAGCCACACCACGAACGCGATGATCATTTCTCCGGCCGCCCATAGTATTTGCTGTAGTGGCCGTAGTAGTAGTAATACCCGGCACTCACTTCTCGGTGCACTTCGTTTAGGACCACTCCTACTAGATTTGCGCGCAGGCGGGCTAGGGTTGTGATTACTGAGCTTAATGCTTTCCGGCTGGTATCGCCGGCTCGCGCTACTACGATCACTCCGTCGACTGCGGTGGCCATTTGCAGAGGCTCGGCGAAACCTAGCAGGGGCGGGGCGTCGAGCACTACCAGGTCGTATTCGCGCGTTGCTTCCTCGATCAGCTCCGCCAGGCCCATGCCTATTAAATCAGAAGCCCGGCGCGTGGAGGGACCGGCGGGGAGGATGTGCAGGCCGTCCGGCTCATCCATCGAAACCACGGCGTCCAGCCACGAAATTTCCTTCATCAACACGTTCGAAAGGCCTATGGTATTGGGCACCTGGAACAGGCGGTGGACGCTGGGGCGGCGCAGGTCGCCATCGATCAGCAGGGTGCGTTTGTGCTGGCTCGCGTGGGTGGCGGCCAGGTGCGCGGCGACCGTCGACTTGCCTTCGGAGGGCGAGGCGCTGGTGAGCAGCACGCTCCTGAGGCGGCGGTCGAAATCGGTGAGCAGGATGGAGTTGCGCAGGGTGCGAATGGCCTCCTCATAGTTCGAGAGGGCCTGCTCAGCCGGGTCCTTGGCGGCGGCGAGATGGACCAGCGCGGTGCCGTTCGAAGGGCCGATTTTCGCGATGTAACTGGAGGAATGGTGAATGGGGCTGAGGCGGCGGCGCCAGTCCTTGACGGCGGGCAGGGAGCCGATCACGTCGGTGTTCAGCCAGCGCGCGACCTGGTCGGGATCGCGAATGGTGTTATCGAGCACGTCGTTCAACACGGCGGCGCCGACGCCGAAGAACGTCGCGAACAGAAACGCGAGCAAGACGTTCAGCCAGGTGATGGGGAAGACGGGCTTCAGACCTGGACGGGCCGGGTCGGCTACGCGGATCATGCTGTTCTGAAAACTGGCGTTGATGCCCGCTTCCTTGATCTTGCGGATGAGCTCTTCGTACAGCTTCTTATCGCCCTCCGCTTCGCGCTTCAGCGTTTGATATTCGAAGGAGCGGGAGTTGAGGCGGTCAAACTCGGCCTTGGTTTCCTGAACGGCCGCTTCCAGCATTTTTTCGCGGTTGGCGGATTCGTGATACTCGATTTCGACGCGCTGGGCGATGCTGGCGCGGGTGGCGGCCACCTGCGTTTCGAGCTCCACTACGCGCGAGTGCGCTTTTTTGAATTCGGGATGATTGATGCCGTAGTGATTCTTCGCCTCGGCGAATCTTTGTTCGGCGTCGTTGAGGCTTTCGGTGAGTTTCTTGAGCGCCTCGCCTTGCGTGGACACCTGGGCGGCTGCGAGGGTGCCGTCTTTTACCGATGCGTAGGCGGCCTCCTTCTTGACGCGGTCGGCCTGCGCGTTGGTGTATTCGG
>CAVOPN010000001.1:0-1412138 GCA_963698105.1 Bryobacterales bacterium | reverse complement strand
AGTGAAACAGACCCGATCCATTCCGGTTATTGTCGTCGACCATGTGAACGAGAAACCGAGAAAACGTACCGACCCCGGATTATATTAGCGCTGACGAGCCGATGGATCTCCGGTTGGAGGCGGCGCCTGGTCTTCCTCGGCGGGCGAGCCAAGAGTTCCATCAACTGAGTCCTCAACGCATCGGCCCACACCTGATATCCATTCAGCAAGGGATGCAGTTTATCGCGATCGTTCATCATACCCTCGCGGAGCTTCCCATCATGGCCGGCCAGGCGGTCGTTCACGTACAAGTACCGGATCCGCCTCCCATCCGCCATCCGCGCAAGATTGCCGTTGATCTTGTCGATCTCCGGCAAAACTGCCATGTTGTCATTTCGTGGAAAGATCGCCGTAAGAATGATGACCGCCTGCGGAGCCTTAGACTGCATCACGCGCACCACCGCCTCAAGACCTTTTGTCACATTCGCGGCTGCGCTGTCGATCCCCTCGGGGGGAACCTTGCTTCCGACATTATTCGTTCCGGCCAGCAGTACGATTACTTTGGGATTCACGTTATCCAGTTCGCCGTTTTCCAGGCGCCACAGGATATTCTCCACCCGATCGGCTCCCCATCCAAAATCCGCCGCATTCCAGCCAAAAAAATTCTTTTTCCAATTTTCCAGCAAATCCGGATGGTCCAAGGCGCCCCACCGGCGCGTGATGGAGTCGCCTTCGAAATAGACGTCGATGCGGCCCTGTTTCGCTTTGGCAAGCAGCTTTTCATGCGCGATCTGTGAATTTTTATCCGATCTCGGAACCGGCCGGTCCGCGGCGACGGTCTGAGCGGGGGACATCGAGACCAGCAGCATGCCCACCAGAATCGTCTTCACGCGCGCTTTGTCTCACTCGTGTGATGGAGGAACTTGTCGGCCCAGGGAATGAAATTATTTCCAGTTCGGCGCATCGGTATGTCCGCCGTCGTGTTGGCGCCACGCGAGCTGTCCATCGAGGAGCCCGGAATTGACCGGAGGCATCTTCGCAGTGCGATAGTCTTCTCGAACGCCCATGTCCTTCGCTCCAAGTAAACGGAAGACCGGCTCCGCGGCCACAGCGGCCATGAAATTCCCCTGATGATCCAGCCATTTCGCGTCGCCTTTCTCGGGCACGCCATAACTGATAAAGGTGAGCCGCGGCGCGCAGAGTCCCAGCGATTCGTGCGCATCGACCGGCAGGTCGCCCGCTGTTTTGCTCCCGAAGGTTGCCTCCGACGCTCCATACTCAGGAAGTTGCCCGCCATCCAGTAATATTCACCGGTGCCTGTAAGATTCTCCACGGCCTCCCCCAATTACCCGATGAAGCTTCGCGCCGCCCTCGCCGGATGAACCGACTAAAACCACTGCGAAGCGTGAATCGAAGGCCATCGTCACCAGAGCGGCCTTGCCATAACCGAGTCTCCTTGATCCCCACCTGTTTCGCATTGACGGCCTTTTCTTTCTCGAGATAGTCCAAGCCGCGCGACGCACCCCAACCCAGGCCCGCAACGCGCCCCAGTCATCCGGCTTGCGCGGCTGTCCTTTATTGACCAGGCCGATAATTCCTTTCGTAAGACCAGCCCCGTTATCGGCCTGAATGCTGCCAGGACTGATCGAGGCAAATCCCCAGCCATCGGCGATTAATTGTTCGGTGGCGGGCGGGTCGGCGTTGGGCGGAGGCGCTATCGGCCCACGGCCGGCGCCCCGTCCCGGAAATACAGGCGCTGGAAATGCGACCTCCGGATGGTGCGGCCGCCGAACATCATCATCACTGGAACCGGACCCTTCGCATCCGCCGGCAACACCAACGTCATCTGAATGTCGACCTTGATTTCAGGGTCCGAAGAATTGTCGACGTGACCGAGCAGTTGCTTGCCGATGACCGGATGCTCGCCGACTCTCGCCTCTACGGTTTTCGTAACCTCCCAACTGACCCTGGGAACGCTCTTCGGGATGCGGCCCAGTACTTCCCGCTCGAAATCTTCGACGATCTCGGGACGGCGCAGATTCCGCCGCGCGGCCGCCGTCGTGACTTTCCTGCCATTTTTGAGCGTGAGCACATCCGGCAGATTGGGGAATGGATTCGCCGTGGCTGCGTCGTAGTTGGCATGGTTCGCCGCATTTTCATTGCCGCTCGGACCGGGGCGAAGGGCCTTGATTCCGAGTTGATCCATCATGTTCTGACGATCCTCAGCGGCGGTCCAGTCTTTCTTGTCTTGTTGGGCAAGAGCGATCAGTCCGGCGAACGACAGGATCAACATAAGAGACCGTCGATTCAGCATGATTAATCAGAGATCATATTCCGGTTGACCGCGCAACAAACTTTTGTGCGACGCCCGCGAGGCCTTCAGTGCTTGTTACTCAAGTGTCTCTGCGGACAGGCGTTTCCCGGGGTCGACCCGTGTCCAGAGGATCGCTGAAACCAGATACAGGTCCCCCATGATGAGCAACGGCGTCTGCCAGTTCGAAAAGTGGGCGACCACCCAACCGGTGACAATCGGGCTGAGAATGGATCCGATCTGCCCAGTGGTATTCATAGCGGCGCTGAGAACGGCGGTGTGTTCGGCGCCTATATCGATACATGTTGCCCAACTCGCGCTGAGCGTGAACATGGAGGCAGCGACGGCCAAAGCGATGAGCGACGCGGCCATGACGGGAGTGGCGGAGAGTACCGAGGCGAACATCGCAGCGCCCGCCACAGCATAACCGATAACCGCGACGCCGGATCGGCCGGCGCGGAGACCGAAGCGGCGAGTCATGAAGTCGGTGACGGCTCCGCCGGCGATGTCGCCGAAAACGCTCAGAAGCAGCGGCAAGCCGGAGAAGAAGCTGAGAGACTGCATTTGAAAGCCGCGCTGCTCCGCCAGATAAGTAGGCAGCCAGGTCATGACGAAGTAAGATCCATAGCTGTTCGAGAAATAGGCGAGGCAGAGAAACCAAACGCTCGGGGCTTTGGCGAGAGCCAGCCAAGCGTCTTTTCCGGCGTGAACGTGCGTGGAAACGCGGCGGTCCGTTTCGATCAGGCCGGCCTCAGCGGCGTTCACACCCGGATGGTTGCGCGGCTCGTCACGGAACCAGTGGAACCAGGTGGCGGCCCACACAAATCCGACCGCTCCACAGGCGGCAAATATAGCCCGCCAGGACAAACTGGCGGCCAGTGCGGCAACCAGCAGCGGGGTAAGGCCTCCGGAAAGATGCGCCGCCGCGAAAAAAAAGCCCTGCGCCCGGCCGCGCTCGCTAGCGGGAGTCCAGCGGGAAAATGCCAGCGCCGCGTTCGGCCATGCGCCTGCTTCTCCGGCGCCGAACAGAAACCGGATGACCAGTAGGCTGGGGTAATTCCAGGCGAATGCCGTAAAAATCGTGAAGCAGGACCACCAGGCTACGATACGGGTAAGCACGCGGCGGGGTCCGATGCGCTCGCCCCACCACGCGGTTACGATTTCGAACGCAGCATAGGCGACGGCGAAGGCGCTGAATACGAAGCTCATCTCGATCTTGCTCAGCCTCAGGTCCCGTGCAATCTGGGGCGCCAGGACGGAAATGCAAACACGGTCCAGATAGGTGACGGCGGCTAACGCGAGCAGGAAGCCGGCGGCGCGGTATCGGGTTCGGGTTGGTTGCATAAAAGGCAGGAGGAACCAGCATCTCCACTTTGGGACTCGGAAAACAAGTGGTGAAAGCCTGGTTGTCTCAGCCTGGACTCAGGGCCCACTATCCCCGCACCCGATTCCGTATAGTTGAGATTGCTGTGCTCTCGCGAAGGCTCATCCTTTTGGCTCCACTTGTCCCACTGGCCGCGGCGCCCGCTCGACGGAAAATGACACTCAGTTTGCATCAGAATACGTCCGCTAACGCCGGATACCGGAAGTCTCTCGAAGGCTGGGCGCGCGCGGGAATTAAAGATGTGGAGCTCACCGCGCCGCTGGTCGACGAGTTCCTGAAGACAGATACGCCCGCGGCGGCGGGCCGCCTGATTTCCGACCTCGGACTGACTCCGGTTTCCGCGGCCTGCGGCGTAACCGGGTTGTGGGAACCGAACCCGAACCGTGCCGCGGCGCTCGACAGTCTCAAGAAACGCTGTGAGCTCTTTGCGTCGATGGGACTGAGCAAAATCTATGCCCCCACCACGGCCACGCGGAAATTTACAGCGGACGATTATAAAACGGGCGCCCAAAATATGCGTGAAGTTGGCGAGATTGCCCAACAATTTCGCTTGACCGCGATGGTCGAATTCGTGCGTGCTTCTTCCTTCATTTCTACGCTGCCGACACTGCTGAAGTTGACACGGGAGGCGGGGCATCCGAATCTGCGTCCCATGCTGGACTGTTATCATTTCTGGTCCGGACTGAACAAGTTCGAAGACCTGGATCTGATACGGAAGGGTGAACTGGCCCACGTCCATTTTCAGGACGTACCCGAGATGCCGCGCGAGCTGCTGGATAATACGACGCGGCTGATCCCCGGCGACGGGATCGCTCCTCTCCCGCGGATTCTCCGCAAGTTATCGGAGAAAGGATACTCGGGTCCGCTATCGGTTGAGTTGTTCCTGCCGGAGTTTCAACAGGCGGATCCGTACGAACTGGCGCGCCGCATCCGCGAGCGAGCGGAGTCCGTGATGCGCCAGGCTGGCGTATAAACCAGAGATTCCCATCGTTGCTTCCAACGCGGAATTCCATCCGCTTCTTGAACCCGCTAAACACTATTTCCCCGTGCCCGCGCCGGAAACAGGCTATACGAATGAGGAGGTTCCGAGCGATAAGAAGCTGATCGTCGATGACGAACCCGTCGCCTGCCTAATCCTGCGCGAAGAACGGCGCTTTTGCCGGCCATCGACCTCGTCGGTGAAGCGCAGGATGGGCCGGAAGCGTTGCCGCCTACTCCTCGCGCAAAGCTACAATCGGATCCACCCTCATCGCGCGCCGCGCGGGCAGATAACTCGCCAGGATCGCCACCGCGAGAAATACCGCGCAGGTCACGGTATAGGTGAACGGATCGCTGGCCCGGACGCCGAACAGGAAACCTTCGATCAATCGCGTGGCCGCCGCGGCCCCCACCAGGCCCAGGGCTAAGCCGATGGCCGTCAGTTTCATCCCCTGCGCGAGGATCATTCCCCGCACCTCGGACGGCCGCGCTCCCAGCGCTACGCGAATTCCGATCTCCTTCCTCCGCTCCGCCACTGAACAGGCGATCACGCCATAAATTCCGAGCGAAGCCAGGATCAGCGCCACCAGCGAAAACACGGCCAGCAGCGCGCTGCGCAGTCTGGGCTGCGCCATGGATTCGGTCACCTGCTGCTGCATGGTGCGAACGTTATAGAATGCGACGTCCGGATCCACGGACCCCAGCGCCCCACGAACCGCGTTGAGGACATCGGCGGTGCCACCGGCCGAGCGCACTACTAAAGTGTTTCCCGGAATCGTGGTTTGCGCATAGGGCGTAAACAGCTCCGGGCGCGGCTCCTCCGCCAAATCGCTCTCGCGAAACCCGCCCACCACGCCGATGATCTCCCCGGTCCAGGGCGAACCCACGTCCATGGTCACGCGTTTGCCCAGCGCGCTGCCGCGCGGAAAGAATGCGCGCACGAACGCGTCGTTGACCATCGCCACTTTGGGCGAATCGGTTCGGTCGCTCCACGTGAAAAACCTTCCGGCGACAAGAGGAACGCCCATGGCGCGGAAATAATCGGGTGACACTACGCGGTTATCGACCACGATTTTCGTCTCATCGGAATGCACCGGCTGCGAATCGAGCCAGACGCCCGCGGTTTGCTTCACTTTGCGCAAGGGCAGATAATTCGTGGTGCCGGCGCTCGCGACCCCCGGCATTTGTTCCAGCTCGCTCAGCAGCCGCTCGAAGAATTTTTCGCAGCGCGTCAGATCCTTGTAGCGAACGTCGCTCAGCGAAAACTGCATGGCCACGATGCTCGAGATATCGTAGCCGGGCCGGACCTCGGTAAGCTGCCGGAAACTTCGCGCCAGCAAGCCGGCGGAAGCCAGCAGGACGACCCCGAGCGCAACCTCGGTCACCACCAGGATCGAGCGCAGGCGGCTCCCTTGTTTCCCTCCGGTACCGCCTCGCCCTGCGGTGGTCAATACTCCTCGAATGCCCGCGCGCGAGGCCCGGAGCGCAGGGACGATTCCAAAAATCAGCGCGGTACCCAGGGCCAGCAGAAACGAGAACCCCAGAATTCGCGCGTCCAGGTGAATTTCTTCGGTTCGCGGAAGCGCGCGCGGATCGAGCGCGATCAACAAGCGGACTCCGAACAGCGCCAAAGGCAGACCCAGCAGGACACCGGCGATGGCCAGCAATCCGCTTTCAACCAGCAGCTGCCGGACCAGCGCGCCCCTGCTGGCACCGACGGCGGCTCGCACGGCCATCTCCCGGACCCGCACTGCACCGCGCGCCAGCAGCAGACTGGCCACGTTCGCGCAGGCGATCAGCAGCACGCATCCCACCGCGGCAGCGAAGATCCACAAAGTCTTGCGAACGGAGCCGACCTCCTGATCCAGAAACGTGATCAGTTTGAGTCCAAATCCCCGATCCTCCGGGTGTCGCGACGCAAGGTCCGCCGCGATTCGGTTTAGCTCCGCCTGTGCCTCAATAGGTTGCACACCCGGTTTTAGACGGCCGCAGGTTTGCACCCACCGCCAGTTTCGTCCCGAGGCGTAGGGCGATTCAGGTGGCAGCGGCGCCCATAAATCGTAATCCGCTGACATCGCGAATTCGCGCGGCATGACCCCGACTATTTCAAAGGAAACCCCATCCATTGAAATTCGGCGGCCGACGATATTCGGATCTCCGCCCAAATGATTTTGCCAGAATGAGTAGCTTAAAAGCGCCACCATTTCCCGCCCGGCGTGGTATTCTTCCGGCAGAAAAAGGCGTCCGGCCTGCGGTTGAATCCCCAGTGTGGGGAAAAAATCCGCAGTTACGCGGACCCCCGCAAGCCGCTGCGGCTCGCCCGCTCCCGTAACATTCCAGCTTCCCGGAAAAGCTCCGCCCATGCTCTCAAAAAGTCGCGATCCCTGCCGGATTTCGTCGATATCCGTGGCGAATAAACCGCGCAATCCCGCTCCGGAGCGCGGAGGAACATTCCAGATCCACACCAGACGATCCGCGTCCGGGTAGGGCAATGGAGACAATAAAACCCGCTCGACTAGAGTAAAAATCGCTGTGGTCGCGCCCAACCCCAACGCCAGGACCAGGGCCGCGGCAAAACTGAACGCCGGAGTTCGGAATAGCATCCGAAAGGCGAACTTAATATCGGAAATCAATGCCGGAATTATCGCACAAACGGCCGTTGCCTCTCGCGCCGGTATAATGGAAAATCCCATGCCGTCCACTGCCCCGGATCTCCTCGCCAAATACGAACCCGTCATTGGACTGGAGGTGCACGTCCAGCTGGCCACCCGTACGAAAATTTTTTGCGGATGCGCCACCAGCTTCGGCGCGCCCCCCAACACCAACGTCTGCCCGGTATGCCTGGGTCTTCCCGGCGCTCTTCCGGTCTTAAGCCGCCAGGCGGTCGAACTGGGTATCGAGGCGTCGCTCGCTCTGCACTGCACCGTCAATCCCAAATCGATTTTCGCGCGCAAGAATTATTTTTATCCCGACTTGCCGAAGGGCTATCAAATCTCCCAATACGATCAGCCGCTCGCCGAGCACGGATTCGTCGAAGTTGAAGTGGAGGGTCAACAGAAGCGCATAGGGATCACCCGCGTCCACATGGAGGACGACGCCGGTAAGAGCATTCACGACGGTTTCAAGGATTCCAGCAAATATACCTACGTCGACCTGAATCGCAGCGGCACTCCTCTGATCGAGATTGTTACCGAGCCCGATATCCGCAGTTCCCATGAAGCCTTCGCGTTTTTGACCGAGCTGAAGCAGATCCTGCAATATGTGGAAGTATCGAGCTGCGATATGGAAAAAGGCCATCTGCGCTGCGATGCCAACGTGAGCGTCCGCCTGCGCGGCGCTGAAAAATTCGGGACCAAGGCGGAGGTAAAGAATCTCAACTCGTTCCGTTTTCTGAAAATGGCGCTGGACCACGAAATCGAACGCCAGGTCGACCTCATCGAAACCGGAGGCCGCGTCACCCAGGAAACGCGCCTGTTCAACGTCGAAACCGGCGAAACCGTCTCCATGCGCAGCAAGGAAAGCGCCCACGACTATCGTTATTTTCCGGAGCCGGACCTGGTTCCATTGCGCGTGAGCGAATCCTGGATAGCTCGCATCCGCGGCGAAATGCCGGAACTGCCCGCCGCGCGCCGGGAGCGCTTCTTCGAACAGTATGGATTGACCGAATACAACGCCGGCGTGCTGACAGCGACCAAGGCTGCGGGCGACTATTTTGAAAAAGTCGCATCCGTTTCAGGCGATCCCCGCGCCGCCGCCAATTGGGTAATGGGCGACCTCGCGGCATTTTTGAAGGAGCAAGGCAAGGAGATCGCGGAGGCGCCGGTGTCGGCCGAAAACCTCGGCGGCTTGATCAAAATGATCGCGCAGGGAAAAATCAGCGGGAAGATCGCGAAGGAAATTCTTTCCAAAATGATTTCCACGGGCGATACGGCGGAGGGCATCGCGGAGCGCGAAGGATTGCACCAGATCAGCGATTCCGGAGCGCTCGAAAAAATCGTCGATGAGGTGATCGCCGCGAATCCCAAGCAGGTGGAACAGTACCGCGCGGGCAAGCAGGCTGTGATAGGATTCCTTGTCGGCCAGGTAATGAAGGCCAGCCGCGGGCAAGCCGATCCGGCTGCGGTGAACAGGCTTTTGAAAGGGAAATTATGATCTGTATCTCCGTGATGTATCCGCACGCCGCGGGCAAGCATTTCGATTACGCCTACTACGACCAGAAGCATCGCCCCTTAGTAATGGATCGCCTGAAAAATCACGGCATCACGCGCTACGAAATTCACCAGGGCATGTCCGGCCTGGGCCCCGGCTCCGAGCCGGCGTTTGCGTGCATAGGGAATCTCTATTTCAATTCCATCGGAGAGTTTCAACAGGGAATGGCCACCCACGGCGCGGAATTGCAGGCGGATATCCCGAACTTCACAGACATCCAGCCGCAGTTCCAGGTCAGCGAAGTGGTTTAGCACAGAGATCGGCGACCGCAGGGAGTCGATCTCCGTATTTCACTTCGCGGCCTCCGCGACGGGGCTTCCTTGACGTCCAGCCTACTTCGCGGCCTCCGCCGCCGGAGCATCCTCGACATCCATCAACTCCACGTCGAAAATCAACTCCGCTTTAGGAGGAATCTTCCCCCGCCCCTTCTCACCATAAGCCAGTTGATAGGGAATGAACAGCCGCCGCTTCCCGCCGACCCGCATGCGTTCGAACCCGGCATCCCACCCCGGAATCACTTTGCGCTTCCCTTGCTCAAACGATAAGGGCTTACCCTTATCGCGCGACGAATCGAACTTCGTCCCATCCACCAGCCAGCCGGTGTAGTGAACCGAAAAAACCTTCCCTGCTTCCGCAAGCTTCCCGGTTCCCGCCGCGACATCGACATACCGCATCGTATATTGCGTGTGGATCTCACCCGGCGCAGGCGGAATCGACGCCGCCAGCTTCTCGCGCTTCGCGCACCCCGTCAGCACAATCGCCGCTGCGAACAAACACCATTTCCCGGTTACGAACATAGTCATCGAAACATAACACGCCCGGTGAAGCATTTGGGATGGCTGCCGAAGTGCTGCTATGCTGGCTTCGTCTCAATATGATTACCCTCCGCAATATCGAAAAGTACTTCGAACACGGCCCCACCAAGACGTTCGTACTCCGCCGCATCAACGCCGAGATCAAGGAGGGCGAATTTGTCTCCATCATGGGACCCTCTGGCGCCGGCAAATCCACGCTACTCCATCTGATCGGGATGCACGATTCCAGTTGGACCGGCGAGTACAATTTTCTCGACCACCCCATTCACAAACTTAAGAAGAAGGATCGCGACGAGATCTATAAGAAGTATTTTGGCTTCGTTTTTCAAAGTTACCATTTGCTCGATTCGCTGACGGTCTACGAGAACCTGGATATCCCTCTTTCCTACCGCAACGTGAAGAAATCCGACCGCGACGGCATCGTCTGCGATGTCCTGGACCGTTTTCAGATGGTCGGCAAGAAAGATCTGTTCCCGAACCAGCTCTCCGGAGGCCAGCAGCAACTGGTGGCCATCGCCCGCGCAATCATCGCCAATCCCAAAGTGATCCTGGCCGACGAGCCCACCGGCAATCTCCATTCCAGTCAAGCCAAGGAGATCATGGACGTCTTCCAGAAGCTCAACGAATCCGGCACCACCATCATCCAGGTGACCCATTCCGAGGTCAACGCCGCCCGCGGCCACCGGATCATCAAAATCGTCGACGGCTGGATCAGCAACGACTAACTAGTGATTCGCCCTGTCCGATTTCACCCCCGCCGTCCCATACGCGGACACTTCCCATCCCCTCCGCCCGCTCAAATACACAGGAAAAAGAGGCCCTCAGCGTGCCTTCTTCTTGGCCTGTTATGAAGCTCCCGGCTATACTCGCAATCGCTTCACTGGCGGCCGCCGCCAGTCCGACGAACCGGCCGAATCTGCTGACCATTCAGGAGGAAACACGCTGGCACGGATGGGTTCCCAGCGGGCAAGTCGTGGAAGTCAACAACATCCACGGCAACGTGAGCGCGGAGCTTGCCTCCGGTGACGAAATAGAGGTCATCGCGATCAAAAGAGGCTTCAGCGATCCCGCCCAGGTGACCATTGAGGTGGTGGAGCACAAAGGCGGTGTCACCATCTGCGCCACGTATCCGAACGCCGATGAGAGCCGTCCTTTCGATTGCCGACCGAGCCATGGCGGAGGCTTCCGCCTCGCGTCCATGTCCGAGTCGCTGACGCAGATCCGCTGGGATAACGGCGGTGGTGGCAACGTCATGTTGAACGATCTGCGTGTGGATTTCATCGTGCGCCTGCCCCGGCGCCTGCGCTTCATCGGCCGCACCGTCGACGGCGACGTCTCCGCCCATATGCTGGAGCAGGATGTCGAAGCTCATAGTGTGCTCGGCGACGTCAATGTCGACCTAAACGCCAAACCCGGCGCCGAAGTGCGCGCCGAAAGCGCCAAAGGCCGCGTGAGCTCCGAGTTCCCTTTATCGTTGCGCTGCAACTCCAGCCACGGCATGCTAGCTTCCGGCCGCGTAGGACATTCCCACAGAATCCTGCGCCTGAAAACCGACGCCGGCGACATCCACCTGGAACGCCAGGAACTGTAGCGCGCCTCCACTATTGCCGCGTCGAAATTCATGTCGACGTGCGGTGGCTTCGTCGCGCCTACACGACGCATTTTACCGTGGAAGAAGAATAGAGGGAACTTCGATACACTGTACTTTCAGAGGTTCCCCAATGAAATCCTGTTTTCTTCTGCTGCTGCTAGCCGGATCGCTCGCGTCCGCAGCCAATTCCTCTCTGCACCTGCTCCATAAGCCGGTGATGAATAAGACCACCATCGTGTTCACCTATGCTGGCGACTTGTGGAGCGTTCCTCGCGAAGGCGGCGCTGCTACGCGCCTCACCGGCGGCACCGGCAATGAAACCGAGGCGGCCATTTCGCCCGACGGCGCGACCCTTGCCTTCACCGGCGAGTACGATGGCAACATCGACGTCTTCACCATGCCCGTCACCGGAGGCGTCCCCAAGCGCGTCACCTATCACCCCGATGCGGACCGCGTCGTCGGCTGGACCTCCGATGGCTCCCGCATTCTGTTTCGCTCCAATCGCGAAAGCTTCTCCCGCTTCACCCAGCTCTACACCGTTCCTCCCTCCGGAGGTCTGCCCTCGGTGCTGCCCCTCCCCATGGCCTGCACCGGCGCTTATTCGCCCGACGGAAAGCAGATGCTCTACGCCCCCCTCGACGGCGGACAATTTGCCCCGGGCTTCAATAACTTCGTCTCTTGGAAACGTTATCGCGGAGGCGAAGCCAGCTACCTGTGGCTCGTGAATCTCAACGATCTCACCACCGTCAAAGTCCCCCGCAAGGAATCCAACGACATCAACCCGATGTGGATCGGCGACAAGATTTACTTCCTGTCGGACCGCAACGGCCCCATGACCCTCTATCGCTGGGATCCCAAAACCAAAGCCGAACCCGTCGAGTTAATCCCCAATAAAGGAAAGGATATCGATGCCGCCAGCGCCGGCCCCGGCGGAATTGTTTACGAACAATTCGGCAGGATCATGATTTACGATCTCGCGTCCAATAAATCCCACGAAGTGCCAGTCGACCTTGCTGCCGACCTCACCGAAGTGCGCCCGCATTTTCAAAACGTAGCCCGCGAAATCCGCAGCATCAAAATTTCCCCCACCGGCGTCCGAGCCGTTATGGAAGCACACGGCGAAATCCTCACCGCACCCGCTGAAAAAGGCAACATTCGCAATCTCACCAATTCGCCCGGCGTCATGGACCGCACCCCCGCCTGGTCCCCCGACGGAAAAACCATTGCCTACTTCTCGGACGAATCGGGCGAGTACGCCCTGCATATCAAGACGCAAAACGGCGAGGGGGAAACAAAAAAGATCCCTCTGGCTGGCAAATCCGCATTCTATTTCGACCCCAAGTGGTCGCCCGATTCCAAACACATCGCCTTCACCGATAATGAGCTGAATTTGTGGGACGTCGAAGTCGCGTCCGCCAAGCTCACCAGGGTCGATACCGATTACGCCTATGAACTGAACCGCGATTTCGCGTGGTCCGGCGATTCCAAGTGGATCACCTTCGTGCGCATCCTGCCGAATCGTTTCCATGCCGTGTTCGTGTATTCCCTCGACAGCGGAAAATCCACGCAGGTGACCGACGAGATGTCCGATTCGCGTCATCCCGTCTTCGATCGCGACGGTCAGTATCTCTATTTCACGGCCAGCACCAACTATGGACCCACCACCAGCGGCCTCGACATGACCAGTGATGAGCATGAGGTGACGCGTAGCATCTATATGGTGGTTCTGCCAAACAATATTCCTTCCCCGCTCGCACCGGAAAGCGATGAAGAAAAGGGCGTGACCGCGCCCGAGGAAGGCGCCGGCCGCGGCGGCCGCGGAGGACGTGGAGGCAACGCCCCGGAAGCGCCGCCCAAGCCCGTCCGCATCGACTTCGATAAGCTCGGCCAGCGCATCGTCGCCCTGCCTCTTCCCGCGCGCGCATATTCCGCGCTCGTAGCCGGCCGCACCGGGATCATCTACTTCATGGAGCCCGGCGCAGGCGGAGGTGGACGCGGAGGCGCCGGCGGCGGCGGAACTCTCTCCAAATTCGATTTGAAAACCCGCAAAACCGATAAGCTCGCAGATAACGTCGGTTCGTTTGACCTCTCCGCCAACGGCGAGAAAATGCTGCTCCGCATGGGCGGAGCAGGCGCCGGCGGACGCGGTGGACGCGGTGGCGGCGCAGCCGCAGCCGGTCCCCAATACGTGATCGTCTCCGCAACCGCTCCCGTCAAGCCCGGCGAAGGCGCTCTGCGTCTCAACGATATCGAAGTCAATGTCGATCCTCTGGCCGAATGGAAGCAGATGTACCACGAAGTCTGGCGCATTGAGCGCAGCTATTTTTACGATCCCGGCCTGCACGGCGTCAACTCCGCTGACGGCGAAAAGGAGTATGAAAAATACGTCGACACGCTTGGTTCCCGTAGCGACCTGAACTATATTCTCCACGCCATGCTGAGCGAATTTACCGTCGGCCATCTGCGCGGCGGAGGCGGCACCGTCCCCGAAGTGAAAACCGTTCCCGGAGGCCTGCTGGGCGCCGATTACGAACTTTCGAACGGCCACTACCGTTTCAAGAAAATCTACTCGGGCGAAGGTTGGAACCCGCAAGTGCGCGCGCCTCTGACCCAACCCGGCCTGAACGTGTCCGTAGGCGACTACCTGTTAGCCGTGAACGGCGTCGGGCTGACCGATAAAGAGGATGTATCGCGTCTCCTCGAAGGAACCGCCGACAAAAGCGTTCTCTTAAAAATCGCAGCCGACCCCTCCGGCTCGAACGCGCGCGAAATAACCGTGACCCCCATCGCCAACGAAACCCAGCTTCGGCACGAAGCGTGGATCGAAGGCAATCGCCGCAAAGTGGACGAATTGAGCGGAGGCAAGCTCGCCTACGTGTACATGCCCGACACCGGCCAAGGCGGCCTCACCAGTTTCACACGGTATTACTTCGCGCAAACCGAAAAGCACGGCGCCATCATCGATGAGCGCTACAACAGCGGAGGCCAGGTCGCCGATTACGTCATCGAAGTCCTGAACCGCCCCCTGCTCGGCTACTGGAGCCCCCGTTACGGCGCCATCTACCGCACCTCCGCCGCCTCTATCCTGGGGCCGAAAGTGATGATCACCAACGAATTCGCAGGCTCCGGCGGCGACGCCATGCCCTGGATGTTCAAATACACGCACACCGGCACCCTGATCGGCAAGCGCACCTGGGGAGGCCTGGTCGGGATTTCGCAATATCCGGTCCTGATGGACGGAGGCAACGTGACGTCCCCCAACTTCGGTTTCTTCAGCCCCCAAGGCCAATGGGACGTGGAAAATCACGGCGTTCAGCCCGACATAGAAGTAGAGCTGGACCCGAAGCTCGTCCACGAAGGCCACGATCCGCAGTTGGAAAAAGCGGTAGCCGTAGCCCTGGATCAATTAAAGAAAAACCCGCCCCCCGAGCCAAAGCGCCCCCCCTATCCCAACTACCAGCGTCCCCAAACCGCCCCAAGCGGAGCCGCCGGCATGAGAGAAAAGCAGTAACAAGTAGGGCAGGTCCCCGACCTGCCCGCTCTTTTACCCCACGGCTTCAGCCTGTTCGGTTACCAGTTCATCATCCGCATCCGATCCATAATCGATGCGCTCATATCGTTCATCCGTCCGGGATTTCTTCGTCGAGGCGAGGGCAGACATGCCGCCAGCCTCGCCGCCTGCTCGCGATCGAGTTTCGCTGCCGGCATGTGATAGTGATACTGGGACGCCGCCTCCGCGCCCCATACGCCTGGACCCCATTCGACGATGTTGAGATAAAGCTCTAATTCGCGCCGCTTGCCTAGAATGGCATCGGCCAGGGGCGCCAGCGTATACTCAAACGCCTTTCGAATCACGTTGCGTTGGGTCGTAAAAAACAGATTCTTAACTAGCTGTTGTGGAATGGTCGATGCGCCGCGCCCTAGTTTTCCGGTTTCCTGGCTATCATCAGCCACCTTTTGAGTTTCAATCCAATCGACGCCGTGATGGATGTAAAATCGGCCGTCTTCCGACGCAATCACCGCATGCTGCAATTGAATCGAGATCTGCGCGAGCGGTTTGAAAACGATTTTCTTGTGATATGGTTTGCCTGCGATCTTCGCTTCGATGTAGCGTTGGATCTGGACGCCGGTGGTGGGTGGATCGACGAATTTCAGGGTTACTAAGGAGCCGACCCAGAACACGTACAGGGCCGCCACCGCCAGCAGAGACCATTTCACGAATCGTATCAGCCAACGCGTCACCTATCTTATGATAGTGACCTGAATGCTTCGGGCGTTGACCAGGCGAGTGGGTCCAAATTTCACGGCGTGTGAATTGACGTTCCTCTCGCGCCAGGCGATCGATGTTGACAAGGCGATGCAGCAGCATCGCGCCTACGAGGCGTGCCTCACGGAATTGGGCGTCCGGGTGACATCACTGCCCGCGGATCCTGCGTTTCCCGACGGGGTGTTCGTTGAAGACGGCGCGATCGTGCTCGATGAAGTGGCGATCGTCACGCGGCCGGGGGCCGAGTCCCGGCGCGGGGAGATCGAGAGCATCGCGGAGGCTCTCTCCGGATACCGCGAGCTGAGGTGCATCCAAGCGCCGGCGACCCTCGAAGGCGGCGATGTCGTAAGCGTCGGCAAGACGCTGTACGTGGGTGTGTCACTGCGCACCAATCGCGAAGGGGTTGCTCAGCTGGCGGATTTTGTCGAGCCCTTCGGATACCGTGTGGTCCCGGTGGATGTTCGCGGCTGTCTGCATCTCAAGAGCGGCGCCTGCTGGGCTGGCGGCGATGTGATTCTGGCCAATCGCGAGTGGGTGGACGTAGATGCGTTTCGGGATTTCAAGATTCTCGACGTTGCGAAAGACGAGTCCGCTGCCGCGGACGTGCTTCCCGTGGGGGACACGCTTTTAATGCCGTCGGGATTTTCGCGGACGGCGGAACTGGTAGCTGCGTCGGGACTGAGAGTGCGCGTAATCGACATCTCGGAGCTTCAAAAAGCGGAGGCTGGAGTAACGTGTATGAGTCTTATTTTCGAAGTCTAACGAGGTCGACAGGAATGTCGTCACGCGTGCGCTACGGTTGCCCAAGCGATGCTACGAAGGCGGCGATTCTATCGGGCGATCCCGAAAAAATGTCTGGAGCTGGCTTCCTGCGCGCCAGCATCTCGCTGTAAATGAAGCCTGGTTTATCGTAATTCAGGCCCATTCCGGCCAAATATTGCAGACGTAGATTCATGTCCTCGTTGACTTGGGCGCCCTGCAGCCAGCTTTTTAGATCCGATGCGCGACCCGCGTACGTACCCAGCAATTGCGGAATGGAATGGAAGTTCACCTCTGCCAGCGAGCGTGCGACCAGCTTATAATCGTCCCTCGCCATGCGCTTTTCCAAAGCGTCGATATCGATCCTCGTGGGTTCCACCTGCGCCAGCAGAACGATGTCGTAGCCTTCGCCGTTTATGTCGTTGCCCCAGATGGTGCCGTTGGGGAAAACGTCGAAGAAGGTCGCCAGCTCGCTCTTCACGGTTTCGAAATCGCTCTCGTAGAGAGGCACCCACTGCGTGATCACCCCTCCCGGATTCAGGTGTTTTTTCACCAGCTCGAAGTATTCTTTTGAATAAAGCGTGGCCGTGCCCTTGACCCAGGGATGAATCGGGTCCGATGTGATGATGTCGAATTTTTCCTTGGTGGTCAGGATGAAATGGCGGGCGTCGTCGTAGACCATGTGGGTGCGCGGGTCGAGAAACACGTTGTGATTTTCGGTGGCGAAATATTTAGAGGAGGCCTGCGGAATCAGCGGTTCGATCTCGCAGATGGTGATGTTTTTCACCTCCGGATGCACCACGAATGTGCCTGCCGTCACGCCGGCGCCGAATCCGACGACAAGCACGGATTTCGGATCCGCGGAAATCAGCGCCGGTAAGTGGCCCAGCATCCTCTGGAGACGCATGTCGTAAGGCTCGGTGGAAGCTTCCACTTTTCCGC
Organism: Bryobacterales bacterium; assembly: GCA_963698105.1. GTDB lineage: Bacteria > Acidobacteriota > Terriglobia > Bryobacterales > Bryobacteraceae > Palsa-187. The sequence goes on along the minus strand of CAVOPN010000001.1, from coordinate 1,394,903 downwards.
TGACGTGAAAATAGATTTGTCCGGTGTCGAGCTGCGAAACCACCACCGAAGAGTTGCGGCCCTCGCCGATATAGAGAGGCTTCCCTGGCGCGGTCTGGAGAGACATTCTCCGTCCATAGCCGATCGCCAGCCATGGCACCTCGGAGACTGTCGCGAAAAGGAAAATCGCGATCAACGTAGCCGCCGCCACTCCGAAATAACCCGACCCGCTGAGTCCCGATTTATAAAACAGGATCAGTCCCGCGATCACCGACAACGCGATCAGAGCTTGCTGCGCACCCTGCGTTCCCACCCAGGGGATCAGGACGATGCTGAATCCGACCGCGCCTAAAATCGCGCCCACGGTATTGGCCGCGTAAACTTCGCCCACCATTGCGCCGCTATCCTGTTCCTTCGATGCCACCGACCGGAGAGCGAGCGGAAAGCTCAAACCCCAGAGCAGCGCGGGAGGCAGAATCGCCATCAGGCACATCATGAAATCGATGCGGAACAGCCGCCAAGGGTCGGTCACCGCCAGGGGATTGAACGGCCATGAGGGAATTAGATCGGACACGGCGTAGGCGGTCCACGCGACTGCGAATGCGAGCGCCAATTGCGACGCTCCCAAAGCTATGCGCGGACGCTTGAGGGTGCGCGTCCACATGGATCCCGCGCTGCTGCCGATTCCCAAGCCGATCAGAAACACCGCCAGGATGATCGAAAACGTGTACACGGTCGCGCCCAGCATCAGGGCGAGCAGGCGGGTCCACACTACCTCGGCGCCTAAAGCGCAGAATCCCGAGAGAGCGATCGCTATATAAACCGGGCGCGTGCCTGGGGGTTTCTCGACACGAGCCGTTTCTTCAGCGGCCACATACTCCGCTCCGGGCCGCAAAGCAAAACTCGTGATCGCCACGGCAATGTTGATCGCCGCCGCCGCGTACGTCGCCGTCCGCATATCGTGGACGCGCAGTAAATAAAATCCCGCGAACAGGCATCCGAATACCGCGCCTGCGATGTTGCCACCGTAAAAAAGCCCCAGCCAGGAAACGCCTTCGGGCGTCGATTTGACCCATCGCCCGATGGCTGGCAGCGATGCGCCCATCAGTATCGTGGGCGGCAGCAGGCAAATCCCCGCAACGATCCCGCGCAGCAGAATCGAGGCCAATCCATCGCTGACGGCCGCCATATAAATACCGTTCAGCAAGGGGATCACGAACAGGACGGCGACGCCGAAGAATCCGATTCCCAGTTCGAGGATGCCGTACACCCGCAAAGGATGTTCGCGGCGTGAAATCACTCGGGAGAGGAGCACGCTGCCGATACACATGCCGCCCATGTAGGTCCCCAGCAGGACTCCCAGGGAGACGGCGGACGAGCCGATCACGAGCTGCAGTAACTGGAACCAGACAACCTCGTATATAAGCGCTGCGCAGCCGCTGCCAGCGAATAAGAGGAGTAATAGCGGCAGAATGGGCCGGGGTTTTGAGGGAGAAGAGGTAACGCGAGACAATCTCGCATCATACCTCAACGGGCGGTTTCACCGGATATCGTTGCGGGTGGAAAACTCCCACACGTTGATACCGCCAGCGTCGCAGGTCTGTTTGAACCTTTCGCCGAGGTAAACATCCAGCCTAGCCTCTCTCAGCCGAAAGATGTCAAGGTCGCGCGGGATCACTTCAGATTTAAGCACGGGCGCTTGACTCCCATGACCTTGCCTGCAAAGCGTTTAGACTTGCCGATGTAGTCAGACAATTCAGAATGCTCAAAATCGAGCGCGGGTATCGTGTTATCTACGTGAAAGAGGTAGACGGTGCCTACTGCCAAGGGACTTGAAGCCGCCGCACGAATTGCCTTCAGTTGCAGGCCACGCCAACCTGCTCGATCAAGGATAGAAGCCGCCTTCGCGTTACGAATTGTAGCCGGCTCGTAAGGCGCAAACATACAGGGATTCAATTCGGATCCTGGTTTGCAGCTTATCTGCACCTCGACTGTTTCCGGCCATCCGGATATCTCTCCTCCAGCGAGGATGGCATCCTCTGTGGAGGGCGGGCTGGCTGCGCATCAGCCTCTTGTCCACGAGAAGATTATTGTAAGAAAGGTGATATACATTCATCCTTCATATTCGCCGTCTAGGAATTTGCGCCTGACGTGAATTATAGCGTCATGAAACGGCTACCTCCTTTGAGGGTCCGTTTCATGACGTCGACACGAATGTCGACGCGGCACGCCTGGAGGCGCGCGCCACACACACTCACAGGTTAAAGTGTTTGTTGAAGAACGGGAGATGGGTCTTCACGTCGGGCCAGAATTCTTCCCACATGTTGCCCAGCAGGCGGCCGCCGAAGCCTTCGCCGATGCGGAACATAGTATTGCTGGCCGTCCGCTGGCTATCAGGGCGCCACATATCGGACATCGCGTTGGTGCCCGCAATAGCGATGAAGCGCGCGTACGCAAGCTGGGTGTGGCCGTCGCGCTCTGAGAGGAATGTCATCTTCACGGTGCGCACGAAACGCCTGCCATAGGAATCCTCGGCGGTATCGCGATGATAGCGGGGATCCTCATGCCAGATCACTCCCAAGCTCGCCTCCGCCACGTTGCTGGTCGCGACACCCGTCATCCGAAGGCCATAGCGTTTCGCCCAGCCCTTGAAGCTTTCGCCGTATTCTTTGGGTTGATTAAAGGCGGTGCCCCAGGTGGAGGTCAGAACGCCGGTCAACAAACTCGCGGGGCCTATGGTGCTTTTTACGGCCCAACTCAAGCGGTCAATACCCGTGGTGTCCGTGGGATCGGCGGGCGTGGTATCTCGCTGAGCAGAGGTTGTGGTGGGTACCAGCGACTGCTGGTCGGGTGCGGAAGCTACATCCTGCCCGCCCGTCATCAAGAAAACAATTAAAGGCAGCGAACCCATCGCGCTTTCCGTTTTGCACGCGATGGGCCACGACCGAATTACTGAATTTACAAGACCGTCAAGAAACGGGAGTGCAGAATTTACATCAGCTTCTGTTTCCGAATGGGAAGTTCCCGCACCCTCTTGCCGGTCGCCGCGAAAATCGCATTGCAGATCGCCGGAGCGATTACTGGAACTCCGGGCTCACCTACGCCCGCGGGCGCGGCGTCGCTGGGCACGATATGGACGTGGGTCACGAACGGAGCCTCAGGCATCCGCGCCACCGGATAATTATTGAAATTCCCTTCTTTGACGCGCCCATCGGCGAGGGTAATCTCGCCCATCATGGCCAGGCTGGTACCGAATACCGCCGCGCCTTCGAACTGCGCGGTCACGCGTTCCGGATGCACCACCATTCCGGCGTCCACGGCGAAATCGACCCGCGGAATCTTCACGTTCCCCTTGGCGTCGACTTGGACCTCCACCACCGCCGCTATATAAGATAGAAAGCTGCGATGAACGGCGATGCCATAGCCGTGCCCGGCTCCGGACTTCTTATTGGCCCACCCGGATTTCTCGGCGGCCAGTTCGACCACTCTTCGCAGACGGGCGACATCGAGAGGATACTTTTTGTCTGCTCCCTTACCGCCGGGATCGATCACTCGCGCCGGTCCCAGCACATCGAGCAAATATTCCACCCGGTCGCGCCCCGCCCCGACGGCCAGTTCATCGGTGAACGACTGCACTCCGTAGGCATGAAATATATTGGCCACGGAACGCATCCAACCTATCCTCACAGGAGCGGTCGCAGGCCCATTCTCGGCGCGATGATTCGGAATGTCGAAGGGCAGATCGTTCCAACCCATGCCCATTTGCGAGTCGCCGTATTTCGCCGCCGGATTGAACATCATCTCGATGGGCGGAAACGCGCTGCGCTGAAGCCACGCGGTCGGGCGGCCCTTTTCATCGGTCGTCGCCTTCATGTACATCGCAGCCACGGAGTGGAAATAATCGAAATGAATATCGTCCTCGCGGCTCCAAACCACCTTGACCGGTTTGCCGACCTTCTTCGATAGAATGGCAGCCTCGGCCACGTAATCCGGCTTCGATTTGCGGCCAAAGCCGCCGCCGAGTAAAGTCACGTGACAGGTTACGTCCGCCGGCTTGATTCCCAGCGCCGACGCCACTGTCGCCTGCACCGCTTGCGGATTTTGCGTCGCCGTCCACGCGATTACCTTGCCGTCCTTGAACTCAGCCACTGCTGCCGGAGGCTCCATCGGGGCGTGCGCGAGCATAGGCACGTAATAATCGGCCTCATGAATCTTGCCGCCTTTGGCGAACTCCGCGTCCACGTCGCCGACATTTCGCGCGACCTTCCCGGTTTGACGCGCGGAGTCTTGCAGGGTCTTCTTGAACGCGCCCGAATCGAAGCTCGCATTTGAGCCCAGGTCCCAATCGACCTTCAACTTTTTGCGGCCCTGCATCGCGGCCCAGGTATTGTCGGCAATCACCGCGACTCCGCCCAGCGCCTGAAATCCGTAGGGAGGTTTCAACGGATCGATCTGCACGGTCTGCGACACGCCCGCCACTTTCCGTGCCTCACTATCGTCCACCGAGGCGATTTTTCCACCCATCACCGGGGAGCGCTCGATCGACGCGTACACCATTCCGGGCACCTTCGCGTCGATTCCGAACACCGCTTTCCCCGTGCAGATGTTGTTCAAATCGACGATGGGCAGCGCCTTGCCGATGTAGCGATACTCGGCTGGCGCCTTAAAAGTAAGCTCGTCCGCTTTGGGAACCGGCTGCGAGGCCGCGAGCGTCACCAATTCCGCGTAGGCGATCTTCTTGCCGCTCGAATGCGTAACCTGTTCGTTGCGGCCCTTGCACTCCTCCGCCGGAACTCCCCATTTCGCAGCCGCGGCGCGCTCCAGCATCAGGCGAGCGGTCGCGCCCGCGATGCGCAGAGGCTCATAGAAACTGCGGATCGAATTTGAGCCGTCGGTATCCTGCGAGCCGTACTTCGCGTCGCCGATGGCCTGCTCCACGCGCACATTTTTGAAATCGACGTCCAGTTCATCGGCCGCCACCATCGGCAGAGCCGTGCGGATACCGGTCCCCATCTCCGAACGGTGCGCGACGATGGTCACGATGCCGTTTGGCTCCATGCCCAAATACACGCTGGGCTGAAAATTCGTCGTATCGGCTTTGGTAGCGAGGACGAACGCGCCGGCCGAGAAGATGCCTAAGAATCCGCGCCGGGAAACCACCAGTTCGGCGCTCATGCCTTCACCCCCGCGGCGACCTTGATTGCGGCCCGGATGCGCTGATAGGTCCCGCAGCGGCAGATATTCCCCTGCATCGCATCGTCGATATCTTTATCGGTCGGCTTGGGCTTTTCTTTCAGGAGCGCGATCGCCTGCATGATCTGTCCGCTCTGGCAGTAGCCGCATTGGGGAACGTTGCCATGCTCCCACGCCGCCTGCACAGGATGCTTGATGCCTTCAATCGTGGTGACGGATTTTCCGGCGGCGGCGGTCATCGTGGTCTGACAACTGCGGACGGCCGCTCCGTTCAAGTGGACGGTGCAAGCTCCGCATAAGCCCAAGCCACAGCCGAACTTGGTGCCGGTGAGATCGAGAACATCCCGCACGAACCATAGCAGCGGCATCTTCGGATCCCCATCAAATTTCCTGGCTGCACCGTTCACGCGCAATTCAATCATGAGATAAGCTCCCGTTCCTAATGATATTCATGTTTGTGGGGTGGCGCCATGCGCTGCCACCAAGCGTTTTGATACGGTTGGCGTCAGCGCATGACGCCGCCCCCCAAAGCTCAACGCTGAACCCGAACAATATTAGAAAACCCCGACTCGCCCGCGTCGTTCATCGCTCGAACCCGATAACAAACCAACCCCCCCGAACGGTGCAAGTTCATAGCGTCCACTACCCCGTCTATTTGGGTTCTTTTTCGAAGTTGAGCGATGCGGAATTGATGCAGAAGCGCAGGCCTGTGGGCTTGGGACCGTCAGGAAATACGTGCCCTAAATGAGCTCCGCAATGCGCGCACTGGACCTCCACGCGGCGCATGCCGTGAGACGTATCTTCGATCGTTTTGAGATTTTTATCGTCAAGCGGCGCGTAGAAACTGGGCCAGCCGGATCCGGATTCGAACTTCGTCCCGGAACTGAATAGTTGCGCGTTGCAGCACACGCAATGATACGTGCCGTCGTCGTGCAGATTCCAGTACTTACCGCTGAAAGCCGGTTCGGTGCCGCTCTGGCGCGCGACTTGATACTGCTGGGGCGTTAACTGTTTTTTCCATTCCTCATCAGTCTTCTTCATGCCTTCAGCTTACACTGGAAGTTGGCCCATTCCGATCCGATAAGGTTGTTCCAAAAATGGTTCGATGCGGCGGTCGCCGCCGGGTTGAAAGAACCGAACGCGATGACGCTAGCCACCGCGACGCTTGACGGAAAACCTTCGGCGCGCATGGTGCTGTTGAAAGGATTCGACCAGCGGGGCTTCGTTTTCTACACTAACTACAACAGTCGCAAGGGACGCGAGTTGGCGCAGAATCCATACGCCGCGCTGGTGCTCTACTGGCAGCCGCTCGAACGGCAAATCCGCATTACCGGACGCGTCACGAAAGTATCGGCCCAGGAATCGGACAAATATTTTCAGAGCCGTGCCCTCAACAGCCGCCTTAGCGCGTTGATTTCAAAGCAAAGTTCGGTTATTCCCTCGCGCGACGCTCTGTTAAAGAAGCTAAAGAAGGCTGTGGAAAAGTATCCAAACGGCGATCCACCGCGTCCTATCCATTGGGGAGGGTATCGTGTCCAACCAAACGAAATCGAGTTTTGGCAAGGTGGCGCCTTCCGCCTCCACGACCGCGTGCGTTATCGCCGGCGCCGCAATGGTGGCTGGAGCGTGGATCGCCTCTCTCCCTAGCGCCCGCGGCGCAGAGCCCGCCGCCGATAAAGACGTCGAGCGTATGCTCAAAGGCGTAGAGGAGCGGTACAACCACACCGAAACGCTGCAAGTCGCGTTCTCCGAAACTTACATGAATCACGGACGCAAGCACACCGAACAGGGCGAGCTCTACCTGCGCAAGCCCGGCCGAACCCGCTGGGAATACACGATTCCCGCGGGTAAGCTATTCGGGTCCGACGGGAAATTCGCCTATTCCTACTTCCCCGATGAGAAGCGCTTCGAAAAGATGAGCTTGAAGGAAACTGACGACATGAAAGCTCCTTTGGCGTTCTTACTGGGCAAGCTGCAGTTCGATAAGGAATTTCGCGATTTTCGGACCACCCCTGATGGGCCGAGCACGTTCATCACCGGGATTCCGAAATCCGACAAGATGCCCTATAAGGAGGTCACCTTTCTGGTGGATCCGAACTATACGATCCGGTGGCTGAATGTAAAGGGACAGGACGGGTCGCAATTGGATTTCGCATTTTCCGCCGAGAAGAGGAATCCTCCGATCGCGGAATCCATGTTCAAATTTACGCCACCGTTAGGCGTGATTTATACGGATCTCTCGCAGAAGTAGTACCGAGCCGCGACCGCAGGGAGTCGATCCCTGAAATTTAGCAAGATTCGAGAAGAACTTCTTGGCACACTCCCCTACAATCGGGGCATGTGGCTCACTAAACTTGCGGCGGTTTTTCTCCTTGCTTCGATGGCGTTCGGACAGTTCCGGCTTTCGAAAGCCGGGGTCGTGATCCTTTCCGTGACGAATCTGAACCAGTCCGTCCAATTCTATCGAGACAAGCTGGGATTAAAAATGACCGGCACTAATGAGGAGTTCGCTTTCTTCAATGCCGGCCGCTTCACCCTGACTCTGCGCGGAGGACGTCCGAAAAGCGACCCGGCGGACCTGACTTCGGTCGAGATCGCGTTTGAGGTGGAACATGTTAAGGCCGCATATCAAGCTTTGCGTACGCAAGGCGTCGAGTTCAAACGCGATCCGCGAGTGATTACCGGGACCACCTGGGCGACGGATTTTCGTGATCCCGACGGACATGTTTTATCGATTGTCGGGCCGGAATAAGACTCGCTCCCCGCGCTGACAACGCGGGGTTATAACCCCAGGCGTCAGCCCGGGATGTTAGCCTAGGCCTGATGAAAGTCCTCGTAGCCTTTACGATCTTCACTGGCTTGGTGTGCGCGCAAGCTCCGCCCGCACCGGCGACGCCTCCAGTGGCGGATAAGCCCCTGGTCGAAGAACCGCCGATCGTCACGCATCATGAAATTCATGCCGACGGCAAGACGCTGAGCTACACGGCGACCGCCGGCATGATGCCGGTCAAGAGCGCGAAGGGCGAGATCGAAGCGAACCTGTTTTACGTTTCCTACACGCTCGATGGCACTACCGATTATGCGAAGCGTCCGCTTACGGTCGCGTTCAACGGAGGGCCCGGGTCGGCTTCGGTGTGGCTGCACATGGGGTGCATCGGGCCGAAGCGCGTGAAGATGATGGACAACGGAGCGCTGCCCGCCCCACCCTACCAGCTCGTCGACAATGACAACACCTGGCTCGATCAGACCGACCTGGTATTCGTCGATCCTGTGGGCACCGGCTATAGCCGCGCCGCGAATCAGACGCTGCAACATAAGTTCAATAGTCTCGAAGGCGACGTGCAATCGGTGGGCGAATTTATCCGCCTTTTTCTGACCCGCAATGAGCGCTGGTCGTCGCCTCTGTTTCTGGCGGGCGAAAGCTATGGCACCACACGCGCCGCGGGACTTTCCGGATATTTGGTGGATCAAGGCGTCGCGTTCAACGGCGTGATCCTGCTCTCGACCGTGCTGAACTTCGAAACCATCCTTTTCACGCACGGCAACGATCTGCCTTTTATGTTGTACCTTCCAAGCTACGCGGCCACGGCTTTCTATCACAAGAAGCTCGCGCCGGAGCTGCAGAAAAGTCTGGAAATTACGCTCAAAGAGGCGGAGAGGCTAGCGGTGGGTCCGTACAACGAGGCCCTCGCCAAGGGCGATCGATTAACCGACGCAGATTATAAATCGATGGTCGCGAAGGTGGCGCGAATCACGGGGATCGATCCAAAATATGTCGACAATTCCGACCTGCGGATGGAACTGATGCATTATCTGCGGGAGTTGCTCAGGGACCAAAAGATGATGGCGGGCAGGCTCGACAGCCGCCTAGTGGGGCCAGCGCCTTTGAACACGTCGGAGGCGGCGGAGTTCGATCCCAGTATGACCGCGATTCGTCCTCCCTATACGGCGATGTTCAATCAGTACGCGCATACCGAGCTCGGCTATAAAACGGATGCGACCTATTATGTTCTGGGCGGAGGAATCCTGGCGTGGGACTACGGCGAGCAGAATAAGAATCGCTTTGTAGACGTCTCCGATTCGTTGCGCAGCGCGTTTGCGAAGAATCCGCACATGAAGGTGTTCGTCGGGTGCGGCTATTACGATATGGCGACGCCGTATTTCGCCGCCGAGTACACCTTCAGCCACATGGGTCTGCATCCCGAGGTGCGAAAAAATGTGGTGTTCGAATATTACAACGCAGGTCACATGTTTTACATCGACGTCGCTTCGCATAAAAAGTTAAAAAGCGACATCACGCAGTTTTTAAAGTCGGCGAACTAGCGCGTTGCTTGTGGGGTGGCGCCATGCGCTGCCTTAAAGAATCTCAGGCAGCGCATGGCGCCGCCCCACACGTGCCCCGTGATAAGTTGGTACCCGCCTCCTATGATTCAAGTGAGTGGTCTTTCTAAGACATTTGGGACCCGGCTGGCGGTGGACCATGTGAGTTTCGAGGTCCGCGCTGGCGAAGTTTTTGGCCTGCTCGGTCCCAATGGTGCGGGCAAGACGACTACTCTGCGGATGCTCGCGACGCTGCTCAAACCATCGAGCGGAACCGCGGTGCTGAATGGATTCGAGATTACACGGGATCCACAGAAAGTTCGCGAGCAGATCGGATTTCTTTCAGGAGACATGGGGCTATACGGCCGCTTGACGCCGCTGGAAATTCTCAATTTTTTTGGAAAACTGCATGGGATGGATGCCGTGCGCCTGGCCAGCCGGATTGACGGATTGATGACCATGCTGGACATGAAAAGCTTCGCCGGCGTGCGCACCGACAAGCTCTCGACGGGGATGAAGCAGAAGACCGCGATTGCGCGCACTTTGCTCCACGATCCCCCGGTGCTGATCCTCGATGAACCCACTTCTGGCCTCGATGTGCCCACGTCGCGAGCCATCGAAACCTCCATTGTCGAAGCTAAAAGTTCCGGCAAATGTGTGCTTTACTCCACGCATGTGATGGAGGAAGCGGAGTACCTGTGCGATCGTATCGGGGTGATCAGCGGAGGGCACATGAAGATGATCGGCACGATGGAAGAACTGCGCGCGGCCACCGGCAAGCACCGGCTACGTGAGATTTTTCTGGATCTTTTGGGGCTGGAGCAATAACTCATGCGACTGTCTATCCTGGCCGCGATTTATCAGAAAGAGATGCTGGATTTGATTCGCGACCGCCGCACGTTGATCAGCATGGTGGTGGTGCCGTTGCTGGTGATCCCTTTACTATTGAACTTGAGCACGCGGCTGATTTCCCGCATGCAGGAAAACGCGGAAACCGAAGCGAAGACCATGGCGGTTGCGGTTCACGTAAGCTCGCCGGCGATTCGGGAGGCGCTCGAAAAAGCGCAGATTCAGGTGGTCGACAAGGACGATTTAAGAGACGCGGTGCTGAAGAAGACCGCCGCGGCCGGGGTCCAGGAGATTGCGGGAACGCCCATTCAGGTGGAGATTTACGCGGACAATTCCAATCCAACATCGAGCGCGGCGGCGGCCCGAGTGCGCGTCGCTTTGGATGATCTGAAGGACGAGAAGGTGCGCGAATCCCTCAAGAATTCCGGCATCCCGGCCAGCGTGCTGACGCCCTTCGTAGTGAAACGAACCAATATCGCCGGGGCGCGGAAAATGTCGGGGATGGTGTGGGGCAGCATGCTGGGCTACGTTCTGCTGCTGCTGATGTTCGCCGGTGGAATGTACCCGGTGATCGATATGACGGCGGGCGAAAAAGAGCGCAAGACCATGGAGGCGCTGCTCTCCTCGCCTGCGTTTCGACTGGAAATCGTGCTGGGGAAAAATTTCGCCGCCATGACCGCGATTTTCATTACCGCGATTCTCACGCTGGGCAGCATGGTGTATTCGCTCAAAGGAAGCAGCCTGAGCTCGAAATCGCCGGAGGTCCAGGAGATGATGCGCACCATTCCACTGGATCCGCACACCCTGACGCAGATCGCGATCGTGCTGGTCCCTCTTTCCATGTTTGCGGCGGCGTTGATGTTTTCAATTGCGCTATTCGCGAAGAGTTACAAAGAGGGGCAGAGCTATCTGACCCCTCTGGTGTTCGTGGTGATTATTCCGGCGTTGATGGGCGGAATGTCCGGCTTCGAAATGACTCCGGCATTGTGTTTAATTCCGATTTTCAACGCCAGCCAGATGATCCGGGGCATTCTGCTGGGTGACGTGTCGACGGCAAATTTCGCAATCACCACGGCGGCGAATCTGATATACGCGGGTGCAGCTTTCTTTATCGCGACCAGGCAGTTTGAAAAAGAGGACGTGTTGTTCAGGACTTAGTGCAAGAGATCGACTCTCTGCGGTCGCGGCTCGGTGACCGACAAATTTTACGATTCGCCGATTCTGAGCCGCGACCGCAGGGAGTCGATCTCTTTGTTTTACGATGCTTCTAACGCTTGTTCGAAATCGGCGAGCAGGTCCCGCCAATCTTCGATGCCGATCGATACTCGCACCAACCCGTCGGTCACGCCCGCTTGGGCGAACTGTTTTTCTGTGAATCCGGAATGAGTGGTGGTTTTGGGATGGCACACCAGCGTCTCTACTCCGCCGAGCGAAACCGCGTTGTGGGCAATGCGCAGGCGGCGTAGAAATTCGAAAGCTGCTGGTTTGCCTCCACGCAGATCCAAAGAAAACATTGCCCCGGGAAAATCGCACTGCGCTTCATAGATTCGGAGCTGTTCCGGATCATCGAATAACGCGGGATATAGTACCTTTTTGATCTTGGGATGCGGAGCAAGACGCTCGGCGATGCGCTGGGCGTTTTTGCTGGCGCGATTCATGCGCAATCCGACAGTTGGCAGTCGGCTGTTCAGCATCCAGCATTCATCGGGCTGCAGAATATTGCCGAACAGACTGCGCTTGGCATGCATCTTCGTGACCAGATCGACGTTTTTCGCAAGAATGACGCCTCCAATCAGGTCGCTGAAGCCGGAAAGATACTTGGTTGCCGAGTAGAGAACCACATCGGCGCCCAACTCGAACGGATGCTGGAAGGCGGGGCCGAGCATGGTGTTGTCGACCATGATCAGAGGTTTATTTTCGAGCGTGGATGAAGTGTCAGCGGCGCGGCGAATATCGGTCATAATGCCAGTGGGATTCGCGGGAGTTTCAATGAGCACGACGCGCAGATTTCTCGTGTCGCGAATCGCGGCATCGATTAAAGAAGTCTGGCCCGCTTCGACAGCGACCCCTTTCACGCCCCACTCCGATAGAAAATTCTCAATCAGCTTCTGAGTGCCTCCATAAATGGGGACGGTGTAGACGATCGCGTCGCCGGGCTTGAGGAAGGTGAATAGAGCCGTCATGATCGCGGCCATGCCGGAGTTGAAGGCGAGCGCGCCTTGGGCGCCGGTTTCCAGAGGAAGGATCTGATCTTCCAGAATTTCCGCGTTGGGGTGGTTGAAGCGCGAATATACGAGGTCCACTTGTTCCCCTGGCTCGGCAGTGCCGCGCCCGGCCATGAGATCGAAGGCGCGCTCAGCAGCCTCGGGACTCGAAAAAACATAGGTCGAGCTACGGAATACGGCGGGGCGCGCGGAGCCAACGGACAAGGTCGGATCGAAGCCGCGAGTAAGTACTTCTGTAGGCGGACGGAGCATATATTTTCAGAATAGCCCTTCAACAGGCAGCGTCTTAGTACATTTGTACCTTAGGCGAACCGGCGCCTTAATTAAGCACTCTCCCCGATTGGGGGTTGCGGCAGCATGGCCTTACAATGCAAACAGTAGAGAAACGAGGATTTGTATCTTGCAATTGACCCGAACGGGGAAATCCCAATACTCGGAGACGGAAGCCGCCGAAGAACTCGGGATTTCTGTTGCCCAACTCCGGACGATGATCCGGAGTCACGTCGTGGAGCGCGATGAGGACTTGAGCAACGTCCCTGTCCATAACTTCCAACCATCCGATTTACTGATCCTGAGACTGCTGGCCGGAAAGCAGCTTCAGGACTAACTCCGGTAGCTCTGGCAGTCCGATAGAATTTAATTCTATGGCACAGCTAGGTTTTCTCGGACTCGGCATCATGGGTGCGCCCATGGCCCGGCATTTATTGAAAGCGGGACACGATGTGGCATTGTGGTCCAACACCGCGTCTAAAGCCAAGGACTTGGCAAAGGAGGGTGCGGGTAAAGCGTGCGCGACTCCGGAAGAAGTCGCCCGGCTCGCCGACGTGATTTTCTACTGCGTGGGCGATACGCCGATGGCTGAGGAGATCACTCTGGGTCCCAAGGGGCTGTTAGGCGGTGTGCGCAAAGGGAGCATCGTCGCCGATTGCAGCACGATTTCTCCAGCGGTAAGTAAAGAGATCGGCCAGAAGTTCGCGGATCACGGAGCGAATTTCCTGGACGCGCCTTGCACCGGCTCGAAGCCGGGAGCGGAAAAAGGAACGCTGACCTTTATGGTGGGCGGCGATCAAGCGGCGTTCCAGCGCGCGAAACCCTACTTCGAGATCATGGGCAAGGTTTTCTATTACTGCGGCGCAGCGGGACAGGGGTTGCAGGCCAAGCTGACCCAGAACTTGATTCTGGCCAGCATCATGCAAGCTTTCGCGGAAGGAATGGTTCTGGCAACCAAAGGTGGGATTTCCCCAAGCCTGATGCTGGAGATTCTGGACAACAGTGCGGCGAAGAGCGGGCTGATCTCTTATAAAGCGCCTTTTATATTGTCGCGGGACTTCGGGACCAACTTCGCGACCAAGTGGATGCATAAGGACGTCGGATTAGCGTTGGAGTCGGCCAAAGAGCTCGGAGTCCCGTTGCCGGTGACCGGGCTGACCGAGCAGATGTTGCGGGCAAATATGGCTTCCGGGCGAGGCGATGACGATTTCTGCTCCGTAATCCGTGTTTTGGAAGATTGGGCTAAGGTTGAAGTCAAAAAGCAATAAGCCGTATATCCAATAGAAACATGGTCGTAAGGAACAGGTGTATCAGGTGGTAAAAATATTTTAAGAAATCCCTATAGAAAACTGTTGCTTTTCGGATCGGAATATCCTAATATTGGAATCAAGCCGGGGAGGCCAAACTCCCACCAAAGCGAGACTAACCTCATAAAGACCCCTGAAGCAATCCTCCCCGGCGCCCCTTTGGGGTCGAGGTCAGGCGGTCAAGAGGTTGAAAAGCTCCTCCGAACGATAATTGATCGATGATATTATAAGGGTAAGGGTGACTCTGCTTACACTTCTGGGTTCGACCGGCTCCATTGGGACCAGCACCCTGGATGTAGTGCGCCGATGGCCCGACCGGTTCGGCATTTTTGCTCTGGTTGCCGGGAAAAACACCGAATTATTGGCAAGGCAAATCGAGGAATTTCGTCCGCAAGTCGCTGTGGTGGCTGATGAAAACGCTCTCAAAGATCTGCGGTCGCGTCTGGGATCTTACGTGCCGGAACTCGCTTGTGGCCCACAGGCTCGAGTGGATGCCGCCAAGGCTCCGGAAGCTGGGTTCGTTTTGTCGGCCATCGTCGGCGTGGAAGGCATGGAAGCCACTTACGAGGCCGTAAGGCTTGGCAAACGAGTCGGTTTGGCGAATAAAGAGACTCTGGTAGCCAGCGGAAAGCTTGTAATCGAGGCGGCGCGGGCATCGGGTACCGAATTGCTACCTGTCGACAGCGAGCACAACGGCGCGCATCAGTGCTTTAGAGCCGGTAGACGGGACGAGGTTTCGAAACTGATTCTGACGGCCTCGGGCGGCCCTTTCCGATCGACGCCGGCTGAAGCTCTGGCGAAGGTGACCCCGGAACAGGCTCTGAATCATCCAACCTGGAAGATGGGTCCGCGAATTACCATCGATTCGGCGACGCTGATGAACAAAGGATTTGAGGTGATTGAGGCCTGTTGGCTTTTCGATCTTCCGCCGAAGCAAGTAGAAGTGGTGGTACATCCGCAATCGAAGGTTCACGCCATGGTGGAATATACGGATGGCAGCGTGGTAGCGCAAATCTCAGCGACCGATATGCGGATGCCGATCCAATACGCGCTGACCTATCCGGAACGCGCCGATGCGCCGGTGCCCCGGTTGAATTGGGCGGAAAGCGCGGCATGGAACTTCGAGGCTCCTGATTTTCAAAAATTTCCTCTGTTGAAACTCGCCTATCAGGCCCAGGAAGCCGGCGGATCGGCTACCTGCACGTTGAATGCGGCCGATGAGATTGCGGTAGAGGCATTCCTGGCCGGCAACATTCCATTTCCCGCAATTGCGGCGACGGTGGCGGAGACGCTGGACCGGATTCCTAACGCGTACCCACAAACGATCGCGGAAGTGTTAGAAATAGATCGTGCGTCCCGCGCGGCGGCGAGACGCGTGATCGAAACACGCTGGAGCAAGAAGGTTACAACCGAAACCGTGAGACGCGCGTAGAAAGCATAGGCATGGTTTTTTTACAGAACATCTGGTGGTATCTGGTCCTGATCGGGGTCATGATCCTGGTCCATGAACTGGGCCACTATTGGGCGGCTCGTTTTTTCGACGTGAAAATCGAGGCATTCAGCTTCGGATTCGGGCCGCGCCTGTTCGGATTCAAGAAGGGCGAAACCGATTTCCGGTTCTGCGCGATTCTGTTCGGCGGATACGTGAAGATGGCCGGCGAGCAGTTTGGGGACATGAGCGATCCAGGGGATCAGAACGTCAACAACGATCCGCGCAATTTTCTATCGAAGCCGCGCTGGCAGCGGATGATTATTTCGTTCGCGGGTCCGGCCATCAACCTGGTGCTCGCCGTCGCGCTGATGACGGTACTGAATACACAACATTACCTAAGGGTTCCTCTGCCGCATTCTCCTGTCGTAGGCGTGGTTACTCCCAACGGTCCTGCCTATCAGGCGGGCATTCGCGAAGGCGACCGGGTGGTGCAGGTGGACGATATCGAGAATCCCAACTGGGAAGACATCATGATGAAGGAGATCGCCGGCGCACGCCAGGCGATGCAAGTGACGGTCAAGCGGAACGGCGAGTTAAAGCATTTTTCGGTAACGCCGGTTTATGACGAGAAACTGGGCGCGGGCCAAGCCGGCTGGATGCAGGAATCCCAGGTCGAGGTGGGTGGATACGTAAAAGGGAACGACGCGGCGGAAAAGGCGGGTCTCAAGAAAGGCGACCTGCTGCTGAGCGTGAACGGGCAGCCGCTGCGCAGCGCTTCCAGGCTGCACGAGATGCTGGAGCAGACCAAGGGGGCACCTATCCATCTGACTTATTTGCGCGCCGGAGTGGTGCATGACGTGACGCTGACGCCGGTCCAGCGCGAAATCGACGGGCAAACCGGGTGGATGATCGGAGTTTTGTTGGAGCCGCCGATGGAAGTGGTAAAGCTGCCGCTGAACCGCGCATTCACCGAATCCTGCCGTCAGAACATGCAGAATGCCAAGCTGATTTTCAAGGTCCTGGAAGGCATCGTGGAGCGGCGGATGTCCCCTAAATCGATTGAGGGACCGTTCCGCATCGCGCAGATGTCCGGACAGGCGGCGCGCGAGGGCCCGGTGGAGTTTACAGTTTTAATGGCAGGCGTGAGCCTGAATCTGGCAATTTTCAATCTGCTGCCCATTCCGATTTTGGATGGAGGCGTGATCCTGATGCTGCTGATCGAGATGCTGCTGCGCAGGGATCTGGATCTGAAAGTCAAGGAAGCGGTGTTGAAGGTCGGGTTCGTCTTCCTGATGGTGGTGGTGGTGTTCGTTCTCTACAACGATCTTTCTAAGATGCTACCGCCGGGCTGAGGTTGTCGCTCTACCGAGCCGCGAGCACACTAACCCCAATCTGCTCACCACTTCCCATCCGCAACAGCCAGTTTCCAAACCCCCTGTGGGGCAGGCGGTTCCGCCTGCCAGTTCCGTGGCTCAGTTCGTTGGGTTCGTTTTTTTGGTTTTCGTTCTGTACCGCCGGGTTAGAGTACGCTTCCTGCGTTCGCGGCTCGGTTCGTTTGATCGAAATGTTGGCACAGGGGTTGGAATTGCTGCAATTTGAAAGGACGACTGCTTCGGTCGCGGCCGGGTAATTTGTGTACTCATTTGGCCGGTCTGGTTCGTCTAGGAAAATGTAGCCCTCCGCGGCTCCATTCCCTCTACAGGAAGTACCCATGATTCGTTATTGTGCATTTTTTGTGTGTATCGCCGCGCTTGCTCAAATACACGACCCCGTGGATGAAAATAGACTGGTTTCGCTGCCGGGCAATACCCGCCCTGAAGTTACCACCGAGAACGATCTGGGTGCGGTCGAGGACTCGCTCAGCATGGATCACATGCTGCTCCAGTTGAAGCGGTCGCCGGCCCAGGAACAGGCGGCGGCCCAATTTGTCGCGGACGTCCATAATCCCAAGTCTCCGAACTTTCACAAGTGGGTCACCGCGGCTGAGTTCGGGAAGACTTATGGGCTCGCCGATTCCGATATCCAGACTGTCACGGGCTGGCTCGAATCGCACGGATTTAAAGTAAACGCGGTTTATCCCAGTGGCACGGTGATCGACTTCTCAGGCAGCGCGGGACAAGTGCGGCGTGCGTTCCATACTGCAATTCATCGCCTGGATGTGGGAGGCGTGCGGCATATCGCAAACGTGAGCGATCCGCAGATCCCCGAGGCGCTGGCCCCGGCTGTGGCGGGCGTGGTTTCGATGCACGACTTCAAACCGCATGCGATGAAGCGCGCAAAGTTCACCTTCAATAACCAGGGCTCCACATATCAGGCGCTGGTCCCCGCGGACCTGGCCGCGATTTACGATTTGAATCCTTTGTTCGCCCAAGGCATCACCGGCGCTGGACAGACCGTGGCCGTGATCGAGGATACCAATCTGTACAGTTCGGACGATTGGAACACGTTCCGCTCGACGTTCGGGCTTTCGCAATATGCCTCCGGTTCGCTGACCACGGTGCAGCCGACGGCCAACGGGATCAGCAATTGCGCGAATCCAGGGGTGGTGGCAGGCGACGATAACGAAGCGATTCTGGATGCGGAGTGGGCCAGCGCATCGGCGCCTGGTGCTGCCATCGTCGTGGCGTCCTGCGCCAATTCGCGGGTGACTTTCGGAGGCTTCATCGCGATGCAGAACCTGGTGAACGGAGCGAATCCGCCTTCGATCATCAGCATCAGTTATGGAAATTGCGAGGCGGAAAACGGAGCTTCGTCGAACGCTTCCATCAGCTCGCTTTATCAGCAGGCGGTGGCGGAAGGCATTTCCATATTCGTTTCCGCGGGTGATGAAGGCGCGGCCAGCTGCGACGCGGGCGGCACCACGGCCACGCACGGGATTTCGGTGAGCGCGTACGCGTCGACTCCCTATAATGTCGCTGTGGGTGGGACCGATTTCTCCGATACTTTAGATGGCACTACCGCGAATTATTGGGGCTCGACCAACGGCGCAACATACGGGTCCGCGCTTTCCTACATTCCGGAAATTCCATGGAACGACTCCTGCGCGGGCAGCCTGCTTTCGAACTACTTCGGCTTTTTGACAGTGTATGGAAGCGATGGATTCTGCAACAGTAATACTGCGAAGACGGATCAGCTGGTGGAAGTGGTCGCGGGCAGCGGCGGGCCGAGCAACTGCGCCGCGGGATTTTCTCAGAATTACGGGATTGCGAACGGCACCTGCCAGGGAGTCGCGAAACCGGATTGGCAGACCGGGGTAGCGGGCATTCCGAATGACGGGGTGCGCGATCTTCCCGACGTTTCTCTGTTTGCCGCCGACGGCGTCTGGGGACATTACTACGTCACCTGTTTCTCGGACACGAAGAACGGCGGAGCGCCGTGCACCGGCGACCCCAGCACATGGGCTGGAGCGGGCGGAACATCGTTTGCATCGCCGATCCTGGCCGGCATTCAGGCCCTCGTGAATCAGAATATGGGCGGAGCGCAGGGGAATCCGAACTACGTGTATTACGCACTGGCAGCGAATAATTCCAGCGTGTTTCATAGCGTGACGCGCGGCGATATCGACGTCAACTGCACCGGAAGCGCGAACTGCTTTGGGTCCTCGGGAACGGTGAACACCGGCCGCGGGGGACGAGGCGGCGGTGGAAACGCGACTAGCGGTGCGCTTTCAGTTTCGAGCAGTTCCTTCGATCCCGCGTATGGAACCGGGGCATCGTGGAACTTCGCAACCGGCATCGGCAGTGTGGATGCGTTCAATCTGGTGATGAACTGGGTCTCGGCCCAATAGGATCGCTAATCGCTTTAACCGAGCCGCGACCACAGGGAGCGATCTCTTGATGACAGGATGTCGCCAAGAGAACGACATTCTCGACGGAGGGCAGGTCGGGAACCTGCCCCACTTGGGTGCACTTTAATGGCTGAGCAGCGCGGCTAGGGTTTCACGCGCGGTCCTTTCCCACGAGAAGAGCTGTGCGCGCCGCGGACCCGCTTGTGTTAGTTGAGTCCGAAGGGGGGCGTCGTTGACGACTCTCTCCAGCACCCCGGCGATGGCGTCTTCATCCAAAGGGTCGAAGAACAGCGCTGCATCGCCCGCGACTTCGCGCAGCGGAGGGATATCGGAGCAGGCAACGGGAATTCCCGCGGCCATGGCTTCGAGTACCGGCATTCCGAAACCTTCGAAGGTTGACGGGTAAACGAACGCGTCAGCTCTCGCGTACAACTGGAGCAACTCGTCCCGTGGAATCCAGCCGGTGAGGCGCACGGATTCATTCACGCCGAGCTGCTCAATCAACTCGTCTAACGCAGCCGCGAAAAAACCGCGCATGCCCACGATGATCAGATTCCAACCGCGTTTCTTACGCGCATACGCTCGAATGAGACGGTCGATATTCTTGTGTGGATGCAAAGTCGAGACGCAGAGAAGGAAGGGCTCCGTGTGCGTTCGATCGAGCGTGAAAAACTCGCGCCCAACGCCGTGATGGACCACGCTGATGCGTTGCGCGGGGAGATGATACATTCGAACCAGATCGTCGCGGGTCGCTTCGGAAACACAAATAAGACGGCGCGCGCGATGAGCCGACGCCCATAGCAGCAGGTTCCAGAAGGGCAGATCGAACCAGCGGAAATGTTCCGGATGGCGCTTGTGCTGAAGATCGTGGAACACAGCCACCGAGGGGCACGCGGCTACGGCAGGCATGGTGAATCCGGGGTTGAGAAGAACATCCAGGCGGCAGCGCGCGGCGGCGAAAGGGAGGACAGTTTGTTCCCACAGAATTCGCCCCGGGCGGAAGCTCGCGCGGACTGCCTGCGGCTTCCAGTGAAAGTTCGGGGCTCCGGGGACCAGATCGCGGCCGGTTTCGAGATTAGTGAAGATGAAATATTCGTGGCCGGTTTCGAGCGCGGCGAGAGCAGCCAGCAACTGGCGAAGATAAATCTCGGTGCCCCCGACGCCGCCAGGAATCAGGTAGAGCGCGTTGACCCCGATACGCGCCATTTACTGGCCCAGGCGCTTGAGCTGTTCGCGCGCGAGGCGGTTTCCCGGATCGACCCGCAGCGCGTGCCGGTATTCCTCGATCGCTTGTGGGAACTTGCCTAAAATCTCCAGCACTCCGCCGCGATTGAGGTAAATCTCTGGAATATTAGGATCGACGGCCTCCGCTTTGGCGCAAGCATTCAGGGCTTCCTCGGCCCTGCTCTGCTTGCCGTAAATGGCGCACAGTCCTACGTACGCCTCTGGACGATCGGCGTTCACGTGGACGGCGCGCGCGAACATGTTGATGGCGTCGTTCTGCCGGTGGGCGCAATCGAGAGCGTTGGCCCAATCGACCAGCAGCAGGTAATCGGGAGGGCCCAAAGGCGCTGCCGCCGCGAAGGTTTCGACGGCATGGGAACAATCGCCCGCCTGATACTGCGCGAAAGCAAGCTGAAATCGCGGACGGAATTTCTGCGGCGCCTTCTCCACCGCATCCTGCCACAAAGTTAAGGGAGAGGACCACACTTCGCTGCGTTGATAAGTAAGGACGGTGGAAAAAAGCACCGCCGCCGCGCAAACCCCGACGCTCTGCTCGAACCGTAGGCGCCGCAGGGGCTCGAGGACGATCAGGATCAGCCCCAGAAAAGGAAGATAGACGCGGCGCTCAGCGAACACATCGCGAATCGGGATGATCGAAGATGTGGGCGCGATCAACAGCAGAAAAACGAAAACTCCGAAGGCGGCGAGCGGCCAGCGTTTGCGATAAATCCAGGCACCCGCGGCGAGCGCGAGCAGCGCCAGCAATCCGAGGATGGCGGCCACATCGGCCCCGGTCGAGAGAGGAACGTCGGGATCGATATTCTGCCCGAACGGCAGGAAAAACATGCGTATATAAATCCAGATCACGCGGCACTGCGTGAAAAAGTAGGACGCGGGCGAAAGGTCCTTCAAATTGAATCCCGCGGTATTCGCGCCAAGCAGGACCTTCCAAACTACGATAGCTCCGGCCGCACAGCCAACCAGAAGCAGCCCGTAGAGGATGGCGTTCTTCCGAAATCCTCCACGCCGCCAGAAATAATCCGTGAGCAGGATCAGCGCGGGAAGTGTGAGCGTATGCTCCTTGGTGGTGGCCGCCGCGCCGAACAAAATGACGATCGCGATGGCGCGCAGCCACGATAAACGGTCGCGATTGGAATAGATAAAAACCGCGAACGCGGAATAATAAAACAGGACACTCAAAACCTCCGACCGGCTGGCGACGTAGGCGACGGATTCCGCTTGCATAGGATGCAACAGAAAGATCGCGCCTGAAAATACTGCGAGCGCGATGCGCATGCGCCCCGCAACTCCCGCCCATTTGAGCAAGCGAGCGGCGATGAGTAGGACGACAACGGAAACCAGGAAATGCAGCAGTACATTGGTGTCGTGATAAGCATGCGGATCGCCTCCGCCTGCCTGATAGTTCAGCCAGTAGCTGAACATCAATAAAGGCCGCGGAAAGTCCAGCCAGTCCCTGAAAGCAATGACCGGCGCATTGACGTCCGCGTACGGTAAATATAGATCGTCAAGAACGAAAGGGCTGTGCAGCGCCGGGCCATAGGCCTCAAATACCAGCAACAGCGAGCCCAGGCCGATGAGCCACGTCCACCACGGCGGCAGCCACCAGGGGCGGGGCGCCGCCTCGACCGTACTCTTACTTTGCTGGCGTTTTTGCTTCTTCATGAGACTCAAGGCGGAATTCGAGAATCGCCAGGCGCTGGGCAAGCGCGATATTGGAATCCTTAAGACTGGAAATCATCATCGATAATCGGTACAGCACTAGCAGAAACAATGCCCCCGTTACGACCAGCAGCGCCAGCGGAGCGTCGTCAATTCCCATGGCGCCCGCGATGCGGTCGAGCAGCGCGCTCCATCGCGAAAGAGCCAGCAGCACCAGCGCCGCGGCCAGCCAGCTTACCGAATATTCGACGCGAATATGTGCCCGCCGCACCGACCACAGCACCATGGCGATCAGCAAGATGCTAAAACCTGTCATGACATTGAGCAGGCGATCCATGCTTTTATTTCCTCCGTCCTTCAAATTTCAGCACGTTTACAAAGACTCCGAGCAGCACGTGCGCGATGTAGTAAAGCGATCGAAGAGGCGTAATGGTGCTGCGCCCGGCGCGGCGCGGACGCATTTGACAGGGAACCTCGACGAAGCGAAATCGTTTCCTTTGTAGCACCACCAGCGCCTCAATTTCCGGATATTCCAAAGGAAAGCTCCGACTGAACAGGGATAGCGCCGTGCGGTTAACGCCGACGAATCCGGACGTCGGATCATGCACCGGGCGGCCCAGAATCGGCCGCAGCACAGCGCGAAAGAACACGATGCCGGCGGCACGCAGAAAACCTGAATGCTTGCCGGAGCCGTCGACAAAGCGCGATCCAATCACCATCTCGCAACTCTCACGCTGTAGCGTTTCGAGCATCTTGGGAATTTCGCTTGGATCGTGCTGGCCGTCGCCATCCACGCGAATCACGTAATCGTAGCCCAGTTCGAAGGCGAGTTTGTATCCCGCTTGCACAGCTCCGCCGAGACCCAGATGATGCGGCAGCGAGAGAACCTTTGCGCCCGCGGCGCGCGCCGTATTCTTTGTAGCGTCGGTTGAGGAATCGTCCACCACCATGATCGATACGCCGGGCATCACGGCGCGCACTTCCTGGACGACTCCGGCGATCGCGCCTTCTTCGTTATAGGCCGGAATGAGAATCAGCAGCTTGCTCACAACTCGGCAACCTTGCGAACGGCGATGGAATGCGCTGCCAATAAAGTCCGAAACTCTTTGGAGTTGAGGCGGCGGCGCTTGAAGATTCGGCGCCGCTCGCGCAATAAGTACGGCAGGCGAACCATCGCCGATACGTGCGCCCGCAAAACCAGAAACGGCAGCAGCCACGAAGGATGCCCGGATTCGCGGAACTCCGCGGCCTTCCCGGTCCTGGTGATCATGAATACCAGGTGCCAGTAGTATCGCGCGGCCGCGTAAAATTTCACTAGCGCCAGCATCGAGAATGGAAAATTCTTGATCACGGTATAGAGGCGGTTCCGCTCTACATAATATGCCTTGAGCGCGGATGCGCGGCCGGCCGATTTGGAATACGCGTGGTCCACCACCGCGCCGGCGACATATTCGCCCTCCCATCCGGCCCAGCGGGCGCGCAGGCCCAGATCGGTGTCTTCGCAATACAGAAAAAATCGCTCATCAAATAATCCGACCTGATCCAGCATTTTTCGGCGGTACAAGGCGGCCGATCCGGTGGGGAATAGAGTGTCGCTGTTGGCCGCAAAATTCGCGGGCGGCTCGCCGTGTCCTCTCTGCTTGCTGGACCCATCGAGCGCGATCAGCATCCCCGCCGAATCCAGACGGTCCGTGTCCGCGAGGCGCACCTGCGACGCGAACATGCCGCAGTTCGGACGCGCGTCCGCCGCCTTCACCAGAGCCGCCAGCCACTCCGGATGCGGAATGGCATCGTCGTTCAGCGCTGCAATCAGCGGAGCCTGGGAATCGCGAATCGCCTGATTGATCGCCGTACCGAATCCCACGTTGCGTTCGTTCACAATGATCCGGAATCGATTCCCCACGGCGCGGGCGCGGCCGGATCCGCTGTTGTCCACCACGATGACCTCGAAGCTGTCGAAAGTCTGAGCTTCGAGTGCGCGCAAACAATCCGTCAGCGCGTCGTCGGCAGCCAGGGTCGGCACGACGACAGTGACTCGAATGTCCTCACTCATGCCAGGCGGCGGACCGCACAGGCGAAATCGCCTGCCCCACCCAGCGCCCAAGTCGTTGATCTGACCTGGTGGCGCAGGCGGTTCCGCCTGCGATTAAGCTCCTAATCATGCAGTACCACGAGAGGATTCTCTTCGGCCACGTCTGGCGTGAACCCGTCCAAATCCAGAAAGCGCGGATCCAGCAGCCGGCCGGTTTCGATGTTTCCCATCGCCGAAAGCAGCGTCTCACGCAGATGAGGATGTTCGACTTCGAGGCCGCCGAGCAAGTCGCGCAGCGAGCGCCGCACAGTTCCGGTCCGCTGCGAACAGCCGCAAGGGATCACCGGCGCGCCCATTTGCTCAGCATATTTCGCGGTCAGATCCTCATGCACGAATACCAGCGGACGGATCATGCGGAAATCCCTCTGCCGCGACCACGTCACCGGAGGCAGAGCGCTGATGCGTCCATTGAACAGAGCGTTGCGCAGGAAGGATTCGCAAATATCATCCGCCGTGTGACCGAAGGCGATGACGTTCGCTCCCAGTCCGCGTGCGATATCGAACACCGCGCGCCGACGGTAGCGGCTGCACAGGTCGCAGCCATGCTCGGGCTGCTCTTCGAGCAAACGGAACGAAGGATTGTCGCGATGATAGCTCCAGTCAATGCCGCGCGATTTCAGATACTCCGCCATCGGCTCGAAGGGACGCAGGAATTTTCCCTGTTCGACGGTGAAGGCGCAGACCGTAAAATCCACGGGGGCGCGCTTCTCTAACAGCAGCAGCGCGTCCAGCATGGTGAGCGAATCCTTGCCGCCGGATAGCGCGACCGCCACGCGATCACCATCCCGAATCATTTTAAATTTCGCGACGGCCTCGCCAACCTTGCGCAGCAGTGCTTTTTCTAAATCCACAATCCTATTTTGTCAGGAATCCCGATTCGCCCGGCTTGCCGGAATCGTAAACCTGGTATTGGGCTTGAGCAAAGCCGCCTCCGCGCGTCAATAAAACCGTGCCCAGAGGACTGTTGCCCGCCGCGATCAGGACCATGTGTTTCTTGTTCATCGGATTCGTGGCCGCGAATACCAACGCGTCGTTTTCAGATGAATGATCCTTGCCCGCGAGCTGGAACACATCGCCGTCATAATCGAGCGCCAGAGGTTTCGCCCACGCCGCGAGGGCCGAATTCGTCTCTGGACGGCCGATGAACAGCACATCATGATCGGCCAGATCCTTCTCCGTGACTTCGAAATCCTTGTGGATCGGAACAGCGCTTTCGAACTGATCGAGGAATTGTTTCTGCCACTGCTCCGCCGCGTACCGGTTCGCACCAGCTTCGAGATGCGTGCCGTAGACGATGATCGTCGAGCTGAGGCGGCGCCTCAAATCACCCGCGGTGTACATCGCGCCATCTGAATGATCCGGCAATCCTGTTTCCGTAAGCCATTTCGCGAAGAGCTCCTTTTGAGCCGGTCCGGCAGTCGCCACGAAATCCGCCGCATGAATCGCCTTGGTAGTGTTCTTATCGAAGAAGTCCTTCATCAACGCATAGAACGCGTCATCGCCCATGGAACGACGCAGTGCGTCGAGCAACAGAACTCCTTTCGCCCCTGCGAGCGTGTGCCAGTTCGAAGACAAGGTCGATGCGGCGATCTTCGAAAGGGGCTGCTCGCCTTCAAGCGCCGCTGCACGATACTGCGCTCGGAAGGCGTCCAGGCGCTTGTCGATATCTGTGGTCCCAACTACCGAGTGATACTCTGTCGCACCCGCCGTCAGCCAGACATCGGCATCGGAGGCCGGCAGAATCCAGCCCTTCCATAAATTCTCATTAGCCGGCGCGGAGGCACTGCCGCGTCCACGGCGCCCTCCGCGTCCCCCGCCGTCGCTGTTCATCTGCGCAGTGATGACGGAAGCCTTGGGAGCGCCCTCCAGCAGCATCTTCACCGCATCCGCCGGATGTCCTTGGAACAGTCGATAACCCGACGAGTACAAACCGTCGTTGCCTGCGAATTGCTCCTTCTGCATCGGCGAAGGCACCCACTCGCGCTGATTCGGCTTGCCGAACAGAGCCCACGTCATCATGCGCTTGGCCATCTCTGACGTCGCGATCTTCGCGTCCATAGTCGTCGAGCTCACCAGCGGCGCGGTGCGAAACGCCAGCGCGGCGAATCCCTCGTCGATCTTGCCTTTGTAGCTTTGATACATCGCCTGCCATTTGATGTCGCGGGGGGCCGCAACAAACGGCAGGTCCTCGGGGACGCCGTGCGGATCGGGCGCGTATTCCAGGCGCACATTCAGATCCTTGGCATTATTGCAGCCCCAGTAAAATCCTTCTGTGCCGCCGAACCATTCGTTCTTCGCGCTGCTGTATAACTTGGTTTTGTAGGTCCCCAACTCGAGCATCGCGATTTCATTAGTCCGCGCATCGCCGACGATCCATTCATTCGTATAAAGGCCGTTGTTGCGGGTCGACAGAAGTTCGACCACCTTGGCGACACTATCGCCGTACTGAATCGCCCGGCGCGCGCGATACGCCACCGGCGTCCCTTCCATATTGAAAGGACTCTGGCGAATCGTGGTCTCCGTCAGCACCACGCCTACATCGTTTTGATACCAGTCCGTGCCGCTCTGAATGCCTCCGGGATAACTTTGCATCAGGATCCGATGCCCTTCCGTAGGCACCACATCCAGCATGATGTTGGTCTGCTCGGCCAGCGTCAGGGGCCACATGGTGACGTGCGCGATCACCATTTTTCCGTCGCGCGTGGCTTTACCCGTGGCTGCGAAAGCGCTGCATCGCGCAGTCACTGGAACATCGGTCTTCGACGCGTCGTAACGGGGCTTCATCAGGTTCAGACCTTCAAGGCCGCTCGGAGTCATCGGCATCGCCGACTCCAGTTCGCCTAACTCCGTAATGGTGTTCAAAGTGACCACATCCACCAGATCGACAGGACGTCCGTACACCTTCGCGCCAGCCGCAGCCGCGCCCTCAGCGATGCCTTTCATCTCCGTCAGAATTTCTTTGTCGAAGCCGCGCAGGAACAGAGCGTTAGCCGCGGTGCGTCCGTTATTCCACGCGGCCGCCTTCGATTTCGCGTCGAGCTGTGACGCGCAGCGATCGATGTATTGCTCGATTTCGCGAGCCAGCAGATACCCATGCTGATATCCGCGCTCATAAGGCGCGCCTTCAATGTGGACGTACAGCCAGCCTCCGCGCGGATAGCGGTACGCAGGTCCAAAAGTGCGGAGCGAAGCCTTCTGCGGCAACACGGCGGATTGCGCGACCTCTTCAATCGAGATTCCCTCGAACCACGCCTTGCCGGAGAAAGCGCCACCGCCGGCCACGCTCAGCACCACCTGATCGTCCGCACGTGTTGCCGTGAAGCGCAGGTTGACCCTGGTCCAGCCTTTGGTCCCGCCCAGCGACTCGGTATGCACATCGAACGGCATCGATGCCATGCCGATCGCCGCCCCCGTCGCGATTGGCGAACGATCCGTATCCCGTACGTCGAGCTTGTCGGTGCGCATCCAGCCGGAGAGCTCGTAGCTCTTGCCGACCGTCAAGTTGACCGGTGTCGACTGGACATAGGCGTCGGAAACACCGTTCGGCTCGACCCGCAGTGAGGCATGGCCTTCGCGCTGGATCTGCGCATCCGGCGTCGCGATCCCGCGCTGCGCTTCCCATTGTTTGGCGTTCGCGTCGCGGCTATTTAAAAACGAAGCCTGGTAAGGTGGTGCGGCCGACAACGTTGACAGCGCCGATAAGGAGAGCAGTGCAAGGGCAAGCTTTCGCATGTTTGTATTGTAATGTTAAAAACGATCTGCTGCTGCCGGCAGCCCAAGAAAATCCGATCCGATCTGAGTTATAGTAATTCCATTACCCCTCGATCGGCGGCAAAGCAGGCAGGATTAGGGTTTCCGAAATGGAACAAATTGGATTTTTCGGCGAGCTGGGCGCCGCTCTGATGCTCTTGATCTCGGTGCCTTTCCTGGCGATGCTGGTTCTTCGCAGTCACAAGATTCCAAAGTGTTTCGCCTGCGGCGCGAATAAGGTGAGGCCCTCGCGCGAAGTTGGTTTTTGGGATACCTTCTGCACCGCCCTCCTCTTGCGTGCTTTTCGCTGCTCCGGCTGCCGGCGGCGGTTTCATGCGCTTCGTTTCTTTGGCCAACCCAAGGACGCTTCTCCTGCGAGCCGGCGGGTTATTAAAGTCGCCTTCCGTTTCCACAAGGGCCTACCGAATCGAATTTCGATCCGCGTAATCGAGCCATCTCTGCAACCCGCTTTAGAAGTTCCGACTGGGCTCGAGATGGATCAATCCAT
This sequence comes from Bryobacterales bacterium, assembly GCA_963698105.1. Lineage (GTDB taxonomy): Bacteria > Acidobacteriota > Terriglobia > Bryobacterales > Bryobacteraceae > Palsa-187. The sequence continues at coordinate 1,366,287 of CAVOPN010000001.1, read as the reverse complement.
CCCCTCGTAGTACCGCTAGCCCAGTAAATCTTGCCCATAATCGGAAGATTTTGCAGTACGAAAGTGGTCTTTTTTACACTATCCCAGATTGACCTTGGCCTAGTACTCGGGTGAATGGGCAGTAGGTGTATTCCGACTCCCGCAGCTCGGTTACTGGGAAAATGCCGAGTCTAGTCCCCAGTATCCATACCAGCAACTTGCTTATAATCAGCATCTTACAGGAAACAAGGACTGTATACCCCGTGATATTCGGCCCCCCCCTTGCTCTATTGGACGCGAGCAAAGCTCGTCGTGTCGGAGGAATCGTCGGTGCACCTCATTCTATACATGGTGAAGATGGGAGCGGTTCTCATGCTCTTCGTGTCACTCGGATTCGTGGCCATGTCGATCCTACGTGGTCGCCATATTCCGCAATGTTTTGAGTGTGGCGCCATTAAGGTGCGGCCTTCGGCCCCTTTAGGATTTTTCGATCTCGCCGCTTCTATCTTACGAATCCAAGCCTACCGCTGCGAGGGTTGCCGGGCTCGGTTTCATGTTCTCAGTTTATTTGCCAGGACGGCTCTATGACTATCCACAGTGCGTCTACTCATAATTTCCGCTTTCCCGAAAGGTCCCGTCACATGAAAGTATTCGTACTTGGTCTTTGTTCTTTCGTAGTTCCCGCATTTGCGACCAACGCGGCTTGTCCTCAGATCACAACCGTTGCGCAGATGCTTGCGAACTTCGGATGTCAGACGAACGACCAGAATTTTACGAGCGTTTCGACTACTGTATCGACCCCTGCTCCGGTAGTGACCCCAATTTATACCAATACGAACCCAACGAACCTGGCCGCGTCCCTGTTTTCATCTCCTTCTTTAAATGCTTCGACGCTATTATCGCCTTCGCAGGTGACGCAGCCCCCGGCGACTGTAATTTCGCCTTCGACGCTGTTCCAACCGACGGTTTCGACCAGTTCGCTTTCAACGCTCGCTTTCCAGAGTTCTTCCTATTCGAATCTCTCCAGTACGGTGGTGGCGGCCACCTACGGTAACTTGGCCATTCCTTTTCAATATCTTGAGAGTCTCGCGTTAGGACAAAATCCAACTTATTCACCCACCTATACTGTCCTCACCACCAACTCATCGGCAGCGAGCCCCCTTACCGGGGACGCCCCTGAGACCAGTTCCATCGCGATGATAGGTTCCGGACTGGTTTTACTGAGCGTGTTCGCCAGCTTGAGCCGCAAGCGTCGCAAAATCTCAGCGGAGTAAGCCAATCTTCTTGCGCGTTGCTTTTTTTTCGCTGGATCCGAGATGAAAAAATCAGCTTGGATCCCCGCCTTCATTTTCGCACTGGCTCCTTTCGCATTCGCCGACAGTTGGACCGGACGGCTGGTGGACGCGATGTGCAAGGCCAGCAGCGAAGGCCTCGATTCGTTCACCGCGAGTTGCCCGGCTACCGAGTCCACCCACTTATTCGCGATTGAATTAGCAGATTTAAAAGTGCTTAGTCTTGACGCAGTGGGAAATGAGAAGGCCTCGGACGCCATCCGGAACATTCACAAAAACGATGTCAGGGTCACAATCACCGGCTCCCTGGACGGGAAAACGGTTCGAGTTCAGAAGCTTGAACTCCGTACAGCGGAAAACTAAAAGCCGGGCCCCAGTACGGCGGCCCGGCCATTTTTCTTAAACTTCGCGCACCCGAGGGTTCAGGCTACTTTCTGCGTTTTGTAGCGGCCCAGGATTTCATTCATCTGGTCCTTCAAACGCAGCTTCACCTTCTTCAAACGATGCTCCTCCGCCTGTTCCTCATCGGTCAGGTACGCCTTTGCCTCCAACAGTTCCAGTTCTTTATGATACTGGCAGTGCTGGGTGGCAAGGGCGCGGAACTCTTCGTTCGTCGCCATCAGGTGCGCCTTCAATTCGTCTTGATTGGTCTCCATCAACGGCTCTCCTTTGTAAGGGAAATGCCACGCCGAGTCTGGTTGGTTGGATTGAATCGGGCTCGGTGGGTAGTTTTTCAACATTCAGTAACTAGGCACAGCCGGTCACCGATGGCCAACTATGCAAGATGACGATATCATGAAAAAACTCTCATGACAATAGCCGCTTCGGCAGGTTCGTGGTAATAATTTTCCCGGCGTCCGGCGGGGACGAAGCCTAATGTTTTGTAAAAGTTAATAGCGTCATAATTAGATTCGCGTACCTCCAGAAACCAGGTTTTGCGATGGTTGACCATCAGCGTTTCCATCAAGATCCGCGCGATTCCCGTGCGGCGCATCGACGCATCGACCGCGATATTTAAAATCTCCCCTTCATCAAGGGCCGTGGCGCGCGTTGCTAGAAAAGCCACCACCGATCCGCTCTTTACTGCCACCAAGCAGTCATGATCCAAATAGCTCTCGGGCCGCCATTGGGAAGCTTGTGGAGAAGCAGTCTGAATCGCCTCGATCGCTCGCAGATCGTCGATGGTAGCCGCGCGAATTTCAATTGGATTCCCGCTCAGTTCCCTAAGCAGGGCCCTTTGGCGCAGCCCGATGCCTCGCCAGTCAAATCTAGTCTCAACCAGCCTGCGGCCGCCCTCGGCGATCCGCGAGCGGAGCGCAGTATCTTGCAGCAAGTTCTCGATTCCAGCTGCAAAATTCTGAGCAGTATCGGCGATCCATAGATGGACTCCGTGCTCCGCCTCGATGCCGGCGCAACCCGAAAGAGTCGAAACTACCGCGCGCCGCATCGCCATCGCCTCCAGCACTTTCACGTTGGTCCCGGCCGATTCGAGCGTCGGCACCACCACGATATTCGCCTCGTGATACAAGGGCCGGACATCTTCCACAAATTCGAGAATGCGAAAATTTTCCGCAGGCCGAAGAGTGCCGGTATGCCGCGCCCAGTGCAGCCCCGGATCGGGTCCGGCGACTACAGTCAACTCCACATCCCGCAACAATGGCAGAATTTCTTCCGTCAGGAAGCGAAACGCCTCAATATTCGGAAAGTGCCGAAAGGATCCGATGAACAGCAGCTTTCTGCCCGCCGCTTCCGGTTCAGGTTCAAATCGGGCCAGGTCGACGCCGTTCTCAATGACGTTCCCACTGCCCAGCAGCGCCCGATCCTTCTCCGACATAACCACCACGCGGCGAAATTCCCGGATTGCCCGGGTTTCAAAGCGATGCCAGCGCCACCAATCCCACCAGGCGCTGAACGTCTTTCGACGCGCCCGAATTTGCGCATAAAGATCGAAGGTCACATCATGCTCGACCAAAATATCTCCGCCGTAGGGTGCCAGATAGGTGTACTCCACTTGCGCGACATCCACGGCTCGCGCGCGCCAAATCTCCAGCATTGCGGGCGAGAAATATTCCTCCACTTCCGGCGGCCTGCGCGTCGACCATCGGGGCTCCCGGTAGCGCGGCTTTTCGACCAGATACACGCGCGAACAAAATTCCAGCACAGGAGCAGGATCAGTCGGTCCCTCGGTAAATGAGTACAGAATCACGTCGAATTCGCGCGCGATTTCGCGCAGCAGATTGTACATCCGCACCGCGCCGCCGTGAGACAAAGGATACGGAAAATAAGGCGTCAACACTCCAATGCTTTTGCGCTTGGGATTTTTCGTCCGCCCTTCGATCACGCGATGACCCGCGGGCCGAACGGTCTCGCGGCTGAAGGGACGCAGGAAAATCCGATCGAGAGCGACGCCGCGCAGGAACAGCCACGACGCAATCGACGGTTTCAAATGGTGTCGCTCCAACCGCGCGTTATAGGCCAGAATTTTTGTCGGAGCCAGGAACCAGGCGGCCATAGGAATCGGCATCAGCGTAGGCATTAGCCCGATGCGATATTTACGGAATCGCGCGCGCAGTTTTCCGTACGATTCGCCGGCGGTCGCTTCGAAGACCCTCCGCCCAGGCTCCAGCCGCCGGATTTCGGCGACCATGGCGTCAGAAAGCTCGGCATCCTGGGAGCGGAGGCATACGATGACCGCCTCGGGATCTTTTCCGAGCCACGAGAATAGCCAACGCTTCCAGCGGTTTCTCATTCTCAATACAGTATGCGGGGTATCTCGCGCATGGTGGCACAGGCTTCAGCCTGTGATGGGCACAGGCAAAGATAAGACACGTCGACATTCTCGAAAACGTCGACAATGACCGCTCCCGCTGGCCGCGGTTCTTTCCGCCCCACGATTCTAGCGGTTGGTCACCTGCAAAATCCCTACCCCTACCAGAGGCAGCACGGACATGGTGACGCACACCGCCCGGAATCCGAAATGATCCACCATGCCACCTATCAGGGGCGAGGCGAAAGCCTGCATCAGGCCATAGGCGAAGGTGAGCACAGCGACTCCGAAGGCCGCGCGGCGGGGACCGAACAGATCGATGGGTAGAGCGTAAAGGTTCGCGGAAATGCACACGGACCAGAAGAAGCTCATGCTCACCGCCGCCGCCGCCAGCCCGCGCGAAGGCATCAAAGGAATGGCCGCCGTCACCAGCAGCAGAGCCGCACTCAGCCAGGAAACTTTCAGCCGCGCCGCGACCACTTCAGTTCCCGCGCGAATCGACCGGAATGCCAGCCATCCTCCGAAGAATCCGCCCATCACACCAAACACTGCGGGCATCCACGCAAAATGGGCATTGGCTTCCTTCTCCGTCATATTCCAGTCGTTCACGAAATAAATGGTGGTCCAATTCGTCCACAAAGTGTAAAGCGACATGATGAACACGGTCGCAAACGCGAGTCCCCAGACTCGTTTATCGCGCAACAACTCCTTCAGAGTTGCCGCTCCTTCTTCGGCCGGAGCCATCTCCTTGGCCGGAATTTTCTTGGCGACAAATATCCACAACGGAACCCAAACGAACCCAAGCGCCCCACAAACCACAAATGACGATTGCCATCCGTAAACCGGTGTCATCGCAGCGGCAATCAACGGCGCGAGCGCGATCCCCAAGCTGATGCCCACTTGATTCATGGCTGTGCCGAACGCTCTCTCGCTTGGTTCCAGATACATAGCGTTCGCTTTTCCAAAAAGCGGAAGCCCCGCTGCCGCCGAAACTCCGAACGCCGTGCGGATGCCCAGCAATCCGCGAAACGAACCCACCAGCCCGGTTGCCGCGCCCATGCACGAAAATGCCGCCACCGCGATCGCCGCGCCGAGGTTCAAGCCCACTTTGTCGATAAACACCCCCGCCAGAGGCGCCGTGAACGCGTAAGCCAAAGAAAATGCGGAAATAATCCAGCCGTATTGCGCGTTATCGAGATGAAAATTCGCCTTGAGGGTCGGCCCAAGAGCGGAGATCAGGCTCCGATCCAGGTAATTCAACATCGACGCGAACAGGAAAATACCAATTGCCACCCACCGCACCGGAATCCGAGTCATCAGGGGAACTCTACCACCAGCACATCCCCCAACGTTCCCAGCTTCGCGTCCGGCTTCGCTTCGTATGTCAGACGAATCTTGCGCGCAGGCCTCGCGACACCGCATCCGAACTTGGCCTCGGTCGCTCCCCTGACGGTCAGCTTCTTTAAATCCCTCACCGCGATTTTCACCACCCCGCCGCCGTCCTTCTGAATCGTCAAGCGCAAAGGACCGTTCAGACAATCCACGCGGGTCAGCTTGCCTTCGATCTTTTGCCCCGTGGGCTCATCCCACCACGCCTGCGGGGTTTTATACGCGCCTCGACCCTCATTCAGTCGCGCATTTGCCGCCGCTTCCGCAGCGTGAACCTCGGCCGCCGCAGCAGCTTTTACCCGTTCCAGATCCCGAGCCGCCTCTTCCGCGCGACGCTTCTTCTCCGCCTCCGTATAGTCGGCGCGCGCGGCGTCGAGAGCCATTTTGTCGATATGAATCTTGGCCCTCTCCGGTTCATCCTTCGCGGCCTTTTCCGCCAACGCCCACGATTTCGCGGCGCCCTCGTAATCGTCCTGCCCCGCCTGCGCTTCGGCCAGCGCCTGCCAGTACGTTGCATTGCGAGGATCGAGCGCCGCGGCCGCTTTCAGCTCCTTGATCTTCGCCAGCTTGTCGGTTTCAATCTGCGCCAGCTTGAACTGCGGTTCCGCCCATTTCGGATTCGCCTTGATCGCCAGTTCCAACGACGCGTGGGTGTTTTTCTCGACTAATCCGCGCGGACTATCCGGCGGAAAATTCTTTCCGCCCGCCGCCAGTTCCGCGAAAACTCCGTCCATCCACGCCTTCTCCACCGGCTTCTCGATGAAATCGTGCTCCGGATTGAGCGCCTCGCCCACCATCGGCGCCGCCTCAAATTTCCCCGCCTTCACATAGGCGTCGACTTTGAGGTCCAGTTGAGCCGCCGTCATATCGAAGGCATTACGCACCGCGACCCCTTCATCGCCGTTCTGCTGGATATTGTTGAGATAGACGCGCAGCTTGCCGCTATAGTCGGGCAGAGTAGCCAGCATCTGCATCTTGGCCCAGGCGCGCAGACGGTCCCCTTGCAGTTCGCCGGCAGGAAGCGGAGCACCCAGCGAAACCTTCGTATTGTTTACCTTAATGGTCGAGAACAGGTCGCACAGAGCCGTTTCGATCGAATCCGGCATCCGCCCGGAATTATTATCGATCAGCAGGCGCGTCAGCGCGCGCAGCCATTCCCTAGGCAAGGGACTATCCCCGCTCCACGCGCTCAAGGTAGCCGATCCTCCATCGATAAACGGCTTTCCGGGCGAGTGCGCCAAATATTCTCGCTGGTTCGCGAACAGGATCACGTCGATGGGCCACATGGTCGTCAGCCCGTCTTTACCCATGCCCACCTTTCCCAGTTCGGTGCCCAGAGCGTAGCGCAACTGCTCCATCTGATTCAGCTTTTCGCGCGCGGACTTATCGCCGGCGTCGCTGATCACATGGAACGGACCCATGCGGTAATCGATCCACTTATCGGCTCCCGCGGCTGCCCCGGCGAACAGGAGCACCGCAAAAAAGCCGGCCCAAGTCCTCACGGCAACAGTTTATCTCGTTTTCTTTTCCTGAGAAATTTTCCCCGCCGAACCACCCAGTTCTTTGAGAGATCCCCTAATCCCCGCAGTGGTAGGAGTATCAGCCGGAATCCTAGCTGCGCACTATCTGGATTTCTCAACTCGAGAATCCGTACTGGCGATGACGGTTCTTACCGTTTTCGCGCTGGCGGCAAACGCAAAGTGGTTGAAGAAAACCTCGGCCCTGCTGGCGGTCTTCTTCACAGGAGCGCTGACCGAAGCCTGGCACCGCCCAGGGCCAGCGCCCACCATCGACGCCGGATCCAAAGAAATCATGATCCTCAAAGGCTGCGTGGTCGAGCCTACCGTCTTCTCTCAAAATCGTGAACAATTCACGCTGGAGCTGGACCCCGGAGCGCGGGCCCGCGTGAGTTTCAATTTGGACGACGACGTGGAGCCTCAGCGTCTCAACTATGGCCAGCTTATAGAAATCGAAGCCAGGATCCGCGCCCCGCACAACTACAATAATCCTGGAGACTTCGACTACGCCCTCTATCTGGCGCGGCAGAAAATCTTCTGGACCGCCTCCATGGGCCGCCGCACGACGGCCCGTATCCTCCCTGGCCGATGCGGGTCGAGATTCTGGTCGGTAATTTATAAAATCCGCACCGCCGCGGTCGACCGCATCGAAAAACTCTATCCGGGAGATCCCTATTCGACAGGCATGATGGAAGCCGTCCTGATCGGTGAAAAATCGAAGCTCGAAAAAGTCTGGACCGAGAATTTTCGCCGCACAGGGACTTATCACACGCTGATCATAGCCGGCTTCCACGTAACGATCCTCGCGACCTGCCTGCTGTTCCTGCTGCGCGTATGCAATATGAATCCCACGCACGCGTTGGCGATAACATGCGCGGCCGCGTGGCTCTACGCGCTGGTTTCGGGCTCGAACGCGCCCGCTGTTCGCGCCGCTGCCGGATTCACTTTATACGCCGTCGCCCGATATTTCTTTCGCCGGGGCCGCGTGCTGAATCTCCTCTCAGCCGTGGCTATCGTCTACCTTCTTTACGACCCCGATCAGCTCTTCGACGCCGCGTTTCAGCTCTCGTTTCTGTGCGTCGCCGTCATCGGCGCGTTTGCCGTTCCGATCCTCGAAGCGACGTCGGTCCCTATCGCCAGAGCCCTGAAAAATCCCTCCGTAGTCGAGGCCGATCCCCACTTGCCGCCGCGCTCCGCGCAACTCCGCGTGGAACTGCGCCTGATCGCCGAAGCTTTTCATCCCATCGTGTTGACTCCTCTGGCGCTGCTGTTGCGCATGCTGCTGTTGGCCTATGAACTCGCGGTAATCTCGACAGTGATTCAAATCGGCCTGGCCCTTCCCATGGCGGAATATTTCCATCGCATTTCGTTCTCCGGATTCTCTTCGAACCTGATCGTGACTCCGCTCATGGGAGTGCTAGTCCCCGTAGGATTCTTCGCGATCTTCACCGGCTGGCATTGGACGGCCTCGATCGCGTGGGGATTGCTGCACGCATCCGCCGCAGTCGTGAACTGGCACGCTCGTTTAGATCCGAACTGGCGTATCCCCGATCCTCCCCTGTGGCTCGCTCTCTCCTTTCTCGCGGCGCTCATTCTGCTGGCCGTCCTAATGAAGAAAAAGTATTTCCGCTGGCCCGCGTTAGCAGCCACGCTGGCCCTCTTCGGTCTGTTGCTCGTGCATCCAGGTAGGACAGGTCCCCGACCTGTCCTCTTAGAACTGACCGCCATCGACGTAGGCCAAGGAGACAGCCTCCTGGTAATCTTCCCCACCGGCGCGACCATGCTTGTCGACGGCGGAGGCCGCCTGGTGTACGGGCGCACTCGCCCGACAAGTTTCGACACCGGCGAAGATGTCGTTTCTCCCTATCTCTGGTCCAGAGGCATCGCGAAGCTCGACGTAGTGGTCGCCACCCACGCCCATCAGGACCACATCGGAGGCCTTCCCGCAATCCTCGAAAATTTCCGTCCCAAAGAACTGTGGGTAGGGGCAAATCCTCAACCCGCTCTGTTAGCCGATGCCGCGCGCCTTCATATCGGCGTGAAATACCAGCACTCCGAACCCGCATTCGACTTTGCCGGCGCCCGCATCGAAATCCTGTCTCCTCCGCCCGATTTCCCGCCCACTAAAACCATAAACAACGATTCGCTGGCTTTCCGCATCGTCTACGGCCGCCGTTCGTTCTTTTTAACGGGCGATATCGAAAAACCGATGGAAACAAGACTCCTTCATTCGGGATCTAACTTGAGATCGGACGTTTTGAAAGTCGGTCATCATGGCTCGAAGACCTCGACCACTCAGCCTTTTCTCGATGCCGTTGCGCCCTCCATCGCCCTGATCTCCGATGGATTTGAGAACTCCTTCGGCCATCCTCATAAAGACGTCCTCGCGCGCCTGACTGACCGCCATTCCGCGGTATTGCGTACCGATCTGGATGGTTTAGTTACAGTAACCACCGACGGCCAGCACCTCATTATGGACACAATGCGTTGGTCTAAAAGAGCCTCCTCACCGGGGTCGGCGTGGAATCCGGATCTGATACAATAGCATCAGTAGTAGGGTGACATTTATGGTCATTCCAAGGGGTTCTCTATTGCGTCAGTTCGTCGGAGTTTCGGCTTCATTTTTGTTGGCTTTACCCTTCGCAGGGGTAGCAACCGCTGCCGCCGATGATGCGAACTTGCCGATCATCGCCCAGTACCAGGATGCGACTAAGACTCAGCAGGCAGCGTTGCGCGGCGCGCAAATGAATGTGGCCATCGATGCCAAGCTTCCCAGGCTCGAAAAACAGGGCAAGCTGATCGCTCTCAGAACCATCTCCACGCTCGGGAAGATCGGCTATAAGATCCTTGGTTTTCAAGGAGATGACACCATCAAGCAGGAAGTCATCGCCCGGTTCATTCAAGCCGAGGTGGAACAGACCCGCAGCGAGGACCTCGCAATTACCCCCGCGAACTACAAATTCAAGCACAAAGGCACGCTGGAGCAAAATGGAAAACGAACCGAAATGTTCGCCATCACTCCGAAAAAGAAGCGTGTCGGTCTGTTTAAAGGCGACCTGTGGCTGGATGCGAAGACTGGAATGCCGGTTAGAGAATCCGGCGTTTTTGTGAAGACGCCGTCGGTGTTCCTGAAGAAGGTAGAGTTTACGCAGGATTACGAACTTCACGACGGCATCGCGATCCCCAAACACCTTGCCAGTACGGCGGACGTTCGGCTGGTGGGCCGAGCGGAGCTAAACATGGATTTCACCAACTTCAGCCGGCCGGAAATTGCAGAGAACGAACCCCTCACTCAATGTCAATGAAAACGCTGTTTCTGAATCCCCCTTCCTTTGAAGGGTTTGATGGAGGCGCAGGTTCGCGTTGGCCCTCCACCCGCGAAATCGAGTCGTATTGGTATCCGGTGTGGCTCTGTTATCCCGCCGGCATGCTCGAAGACAGCAAGGTGCTGGATGCGCCCGCGCACGGTGTTTCGATTGAGCAAACCGTGGCCATGGCTCCGGAGTACGATCTGCTGGTTCTGTTCACGTCCTCGCCCGGGTTCCATGTCGATGTCCGCATCGCCAACATGATGAAGGGCGCGAATCCGAAAATGCAGGTCTGCTTTGTCGGACCGCCTGTAACCATTGAGCCGGATAAAGTCCTCGATGCGTCTCCAGCCATCGATTTCATCGTCCGCCGCGAATTCGATCATCAGATCGTGGCTTACGCCAAAGGAACTCCTCTAAGTGAGCTTCCGGGCGTCAGTTATCGCAAAGACGGGAAGAACGTTCATAATCCCGAAGGCCCGGTCATCGAGAATCTGGACGAGCTCCCCTGGGTTTCGAAAGTCTACAAGCGCGATCTGGATTTCAAGCGCTACAACGTCCCTTTCCTGCTGAACCCGTACATCTCCTTCTACACCACGCGCGGTTGCCCGGCGATGTGTACCTTCTGCCTCTGGCCGCAGACCCATTCCGGCCACCGCTGGCGCCTGCGGTCGGCGAAAGATATCGCCGCCGAGTGCAAGTACGTGCTCGAAAACTTCCCCGGCCTCAAGGAAATCTTCTTCGACGACGATACCTTCAATTACCGCAAAGCGCGCACTCTGGAAGTCACCGCGGAGTTGAAGAAATTAAACTTCACGTGGTCCTGCACCTCGCGTGTCACCACCGATTACGAAACGCTGAAAGCGATGAAGGAAGCCGGCTGCCGCTTGCTGATCGTCGGCTACGAATCGGGTGACGAGCAGATTCTTCGCAACATCAAGAAGGGCGCGACCATCGATATGGCTCGCCGCTTCACGGAAAATTGCCACAAACTGGGCCTGACCATCCACGGCGACTTTATCGTCGGCCTGCCGGGCGAAACCCGTGAAACGCTGCTCAACACCATCAAGTTCGCCAAGGAGCTGGACGTCGAGACCATCCAGGTTTCGATCGCTCACGCCTTCCCCGGCACGGAATTTTACGATTTCGCCAAGAAGAATAATCTGGTCAGCATCAAAATGGCCGACGACGAAGGCCACCAGCTTCCCAACGTCATCTATCCCGGCATCCTCGAAAAAGACGAGCTGATCGAATGGGTGGAGCGCTTCTACGGCGAGTACTATTTCCGTCCCAAAGCCGCCTGGCGCATCGTTCGCAAGTCGCTGTTCGACAATCATGAGCGCAAGCGCCTCTACAAGGAAGCCAAGGACTATCTGAGCCTCCGCAGAAAGCGCAAGAAGTACGTAGCCGAGCAAAAAGCCGGCCGTCTGGCCGCTGCTGAGCGCGCTTAGACCCGGATGACGCTGCGTTGGAAGACGCGAGTCTTCGCAATTATCGTAATTCTAAGCAACGCCTTTGGAAATTTCTTTTTAGACCGCGGCATGCACGGCCGCGTGACCAATACTCCAGTCGAATACATAACCGCGATTCTGACCCCGTGGGTAATGGCCGGCATCACCCTGTTGATCTTGTGGCTGCTCTCACGAATGGCCCTTCTCAGCTGGGCCGATCTGAGCTACGTGCTGCCCGTCACCAGCTTCGGCTACGTAGCCAGCGCCCTGATCGGCCACTTCTTTCTCAACGAACACATCACTCCGCACCGCTGGGCCGGAACGTTGCTGATCGTCGCGGGAACCATCCTGGTAGGCATGGGCACGCACGCCGGAGACGAGCTATGACGTGCCCGTTCGTGCCACCCTTTGAGGCTGCTTTCTTCACCAAAAACTGCGCAAAGTGGGGACTGCCTACTCTGTCCCAAGGCGCCTGCAATCTTCGAATGCAGTGTATACCTGTTGCGCCGCCGTGGACAGAGCGGGCTGTCCCCGCTTTTCGCCCCACTTTTCCAGGGAGCGATCTCCCCGCCTTTCAGAACCGCGACCTCCGGGAGCGGTCAGCGCCGTGAACTCCTGGTTCCTCGTTTCCACCGTCGTCGGAGCCACCGTCCTTGGCGATCTCCTGCAAAGCATCGAAATGAAGCGCCACGGAGAGATTCAAAATTTCCATCCCCGTGGACTTCCCAAACTCTTCGCAACCCTGGCCCGCAAGAAATTCCTCATCCTGGGAATCTTCTTCATGGCGATCTCCTTCTTCGCCTTCATCACCCTGCTTGAAACCGCCGACCTCAGTTTCGCCGTCCCCGTCTCCGCCGCCAGTCTGGTGCTCGAAACGATCCTCGCAAAGTTGGTGTTAAAAGAACGCGTCGACGCGCGCCGCTGGGCCGGAGCCGTGCTGGTGCTGGGCGGTGTACTACTCTTAGCGCAGTGATTATTTTCCTGATCCCGGGCGCGTATCAGCTACTTGCTCTCTTGGCCTGCCTGGGATTCAGAAGGCAGCATCAGCTGCAACATCAGACTCTGATCTCAGTGCTGAAGCCCGTCCGCGGCGCGGATGGGAACCTCGAGGCCGCTCTCGCATCGCATTCCAAACTCGAGGGCGATTACGAATTGCTGTGCGGCGTGTCCAGCCTGGACGATCCCGCCGTCTGTGTGATTCGCAAATTTCCGAAGGCGCGCGTCGTCGTATGTTCCACCGTCACCCCTAACGCAAAAGTCGGAGTCCTCATCGATCTTGTAAAAGCCGCCCGCCGCGACATCATCATCGTCAACGACTCCGACATCTGCGTCGAACCCGACTACCTTCGCGTCACTGCCCCTCTGACTGACCCCAGAATTGGATTAGTAACCTGCCTCTATAGGGCCGTAGGCGACACATTTCCCGCCCGCTTTGAAGCCCTGGGAGTCGCCACCGATTTCGCGCCCTCCACGCTGGTCGCAAGAATGGTCGGCGTCGACGAATTCGCCATGGGATCGACCCTCGCCTTCCGCAAATCGGATCTTGCAAAAATCGGAGGCTTCGAAAGCATCGCCGATTATCTGGCCGACGATTATCAGCTAGGCCACCGCATCCATAATCTGGGCCTGAAATGCGTGCTATCGGACGTGATCGTCGAGACCCATCTCGGCGGCGGCTGGATCGATGTGTGGCAGCATCAAGTCCGCTGGGCCCGTACCATTCGTGTCTCGAAATTCTATGGCTACCTGGGCCTGCCGGTGACGTTCGGCACGCTGTGGGCGTTGATGTCGGGAAGCTGGCGCGTCGGCCTCGGCATCCTGCTCCTTCGTATGCTCATGGCGATAACCGCCGGCTGGTTCAAACTACGCAGCAAAGATGTATGGAAGCTGTTCTTCCTGATCCCGCTCAGGGACCTTTTCGGCGTCGCCGTATGGATCGCCGGATTGTTCGGAAGCACCGTGATATGGCGCGGCCGCAAGCTACGCCTGGATCGCGACGGACGCATCGTTGCGTAAAAGCTTCACCAATGGCGTCGTCATCAAAGTAGTTACCAGAGCCATCGCGACCATCATTGAAAACAAATCCGGCGTCAGAATACCCAGATCGAGCCCCACATTGAGCACCACCAGTTCCACCAACCCCCGGGTGTTGAGCAAAACTCCCAGCGACAGCGCATTGCGCGAGTCGAGTCCCATCATGCGCGCGCCCGCGAACGCGCCTGCCACTTTTCCGCCGATCGCCACGGCAATCACGATCAGCGTAAAGCCCCAATTAATTTGGCCGATATTGGTTCTCAGCCCCGTATAACTGAAAAACAGAGGAATCAGAACGGCCATGGCGATCGGCTCGATCTTGGCCGACACCTCTTCGAATTTCACGGTGCCGCGCGGCCAGATCACTCCCGCGAAAAACGCGCCGAACAGTGCGTGTAACCCCGCGAGCTCGGTGACCCAGCTCGACAGGAACACAAAAATGAGCATGCTCGCCAGTTCGTTCGGCACGAAACACAACAGCGGCCGAACCAGGAACCACATGGTGACGGAATAGAGCATCACGGTTCCGATCGGCTCGATGAGCGACGTTTCCGCCGATCGCGAAACCGCGACAATCCACGCGAGCAAAGCCCAGGCGAGCACATCGTTAAAAGCGGCGCACGCGATGGAGATATGTCCCAACCGCGTGGCCGTCATTTTTCGATCGGCTAAAATCCGCGCCAGCACCGGAAACGCGGTAATGCTCATGGCCACCGCGCAGAACAGCGAAAAAGGCAGCATCGGCGACGTGGGCGCTAACGCGTGCAATGGCCGCGCAAGAAAGAATCCAGCGACGAACGGGACGGCGATACTCAATAATCCGGCGAGTCCCGCGACCCCTCGCAACGCCCAAACCTCGGCGATATCGAGATGCAGCCCGACCAGGAACATGAACAGCACGAGTCCGATCTGGCTCAGCGCATTTAATGCCGGCAGGCTGGCGGGCGGAAATAATCGAGCGAACCAATGAGGCGCGAGCCAGCCGAAAAACGAAGGTCCCAGCAGCAGCCCTGCAATGATTTCTCCCACCACCGGAGGCTGGCCCACACGCTCCACCAGTTCGTGAAGCACCCGGCAGACAGTCAGAATCACCGCAATTTGCAGCAGTAGAAGGACCAGTGTCAAGGCGCGACCCAAACGGATTGAGATATGCCGGCAGTGAGCTCGAAGTTGAACTGGAATGCCGAGGAGATGGCGCCGAACTGGACGTTGAATTGTGTGACCCCGGCAACGATGCCTGGGGCCGCTCCCGCATACAACACGCTGAGCTGCGGAGACGCGCTTGTGCCTCCAACCTGGCATACACCGGGACTTCCGGAGCATTTATATGTGTTCTCGGCTGTCGTCGCGACTTGTCCATCCGCAAGCGGAGAAAAATTCGACTGCCAGCCTGTGGCATAGAACGTAACAATGGTGCCGCCCTTCGCTGGATTGGTCTGCGAATTGACGGTGCCATCCTGATTGAGGACAGTCGGGAACGCCTGGGACGTCGCGGCCATGATCCATACCGGATACCCGGGGCTGAGGGTGGAAGCGTTATTGACGCGAACGGTCGCCGCGGTTCCAGTGGCGAGCTCCATCGGCGCCACCGCGTTAATCTGATTCGCGGAGACGTATAGCAGAGGTATGTTGACACCGTTGATGGCGACCTGCACGCCGCCCAGCGTTTTAGGATAGAACCCGCCAGATGGAATCGCTGTCGCCGGGGTCGATCGGGCCGATGCCCGGACCGTAAATCGAGATCACTTCCGCGGGAGAGATACGCGCGGTGACGCTGCCTCCGAACGCGTTTTGAAAATCGAAAATCTTCATCTTAGGCGGAGTGTTCGGTGAGATGTTGGAGACGAATCCGTTCACACCCGCAACGTGTATCAGCCCCGCAGAATCGACGGCGACGGACTGCGCCACCGTACCCGCCGGATAGAGCGCCGAATAGACGAAGGAACCTAACGAGTTCACGCTGATCAAAAATTCCGTGCCCGTCGACCAGCCCTGATTTGGAAAAGACGAGGCGGAAGTAGTGCCGGTCGCCCATACAGTCCCTCTAGAATCGACGGCAATCGATTGCGTCGACGCTTGCGAAGAAAGACATGGGAGGCCGCAGAGTTGGGATGAGGCAGCAGTCCAAGCGAGCGCGCTGGCATCTGGCGTAAGCTTTGCAATCATG
The DNA here is from genome assembly GCA_963698105.1 of Bryobacterales bacterium. Lineage (GTDB taxonomy): Bacteria > Acidobacteriota > Terriglobia > Bryobacterales > Bryobacteraceae > Palsa-187. The sequence continues at coordinate 1,350,383 of CAVOPN010000001.1, read as the reverse complement.
AACTCGAGTGCCGACTCCTGTCCGGCGATATACACATCCCCCGCCGAATCCAACGCAATTGCATTCAGAGTGTTGGCCCCCGTGACGTACGGATTCGTGCCGGTCTGTTGCGAGCTGAGGTACGTGAGATAACCCAGCCCGGAACCACCGACATTGATCTTGGCAATAAATCCACCAATTCCCTTGGGCGAAAGAGTGCCGGCCGTCGTAGGCAGATCCGTCGTATTGGTATTACCGACAATATAAGCGTTCCCAGCCGCGTCGACGCCAATACCAGTGCCGGAAGTGACTCTTTCACTCAGGAAACAAGTGCTGCCGCCGGAGCAGGCGAGCGCCGTGCCCACCAGTGCGCCGGAGTAAAGAATCTTATCCCCGCCCGCGGAGATCGACGCGATAATCGCTCCCGTCTGTTGAGAAGGGCCGGACGCAGTGATTTGACCGAACGGCATCCCGGTGGTGTGCGGGAAGTCCGCAGCCGCGGTCATCCCCGTGAGGTAAAGGTTGCCGTTGGAATCGGTAGCCAGGGAGCTGATCGACGTTTGCCCCATCGTGCCTCCGAAGTAAGTCGAATAGAGAATCGTCGACCCGTCGTTCGACAGCTTGATGATGAATGCCGTGCCGTAGGGGCTGGGCTGCGACTGTAATGCCTTGCTCAACGGAAAATCGGTCGAGGTAGTCGTCGCCCGCGATATAGATATTTCCCGATGGATCGAGCGTAATCGCGGTTCCCGTATCGACCCCTTTCCCGGCGAAGGTATCCGTAAACAGAATTTTCCCATTGGGGTCGAGCTTGGTGACAAACACGTCAGAGCCCGTCGAGGAAAACGAAGGCAATCCGACATTGGGGTCATAGAGAATAGCGACCAGTGCGAGCGCCGAGCCGATCGCCCTGCTCCCCACCACATACGTATTCCCCGCCGAATCCGTAGTAATCGCCGAGATCGAGTAAGGATAAGCGTCGCCCAGCGCGGTGGTAAATTCTCCGCCGACCGCAAACATCGGCATCAGCAGTATCAATAAGAGCCGCATGTGGCCATCATACTTTCTTTCGTGGCGCGCGCCTCCAGGCGTGCCGCGTCGACATTCGTGTCGACGTGTCTTAGAAACGCCGAGCCCCCTCAAAAACCTCCCGCAGCATCTTCGCCGTCAGCTTGCCCGTAGACGTATTTTGCTGGCTCGGATGATAGGACGAGATCAGCACCGGCGAAAATTCGTGAACCACGTTATGCCCGAAGTTCGCCCGCTCGCCCACCACCGACAAATAAGTATCAAACGCGATCCGCCCGAGCGCCACAACCACGCGTAGATTCTTGAGCAGCCTCAGCTCCCTCTTCAAATAAGGCAAACAGTTCCGCAATTCTTCCCGAGACGGCTTATTATCCGGCGGAGCGCAATGCGCCGACGCAGAAATATAGGCCCCGGTCAGCCGCAGTCCGTCCTCCCGAGAGACGCTCGACGCCTGCGACGCGAAGCCCGTTTCATGGAGAGCGCGATAAAGAAACTCGCCGGATTTATCCCCCGTGAACATGCGCCCCGTGCGATTGGCTCCATGTGCCCCCGGCGCCAGCCCGAGAATCAGCACCTGTGCTTCGGGATCCCCGAATGACGGCACCGGACGTCCCCAGTATTCATGATCGAGATAAGCCCTCCGCTTCACCCGCGCGATTTCCCGGCAATGGCCGAGCAGGCGCGGGCACAGCGTGCAGGCCACGATTTCGCTTTGAAGAACCGCGAGTTCGTTCATAATAATACAGTCGCATGAGCGAAACCTTTACCGAGGCGCAAGGGATTCTGTTCGCGGAAATGGACGCTCTCCGATGCCCGCGGATTAATCTTCCGCCGCGGAGGTTTAAAAGACACGCGCTGGACGCCTCCCAGCGCTCTGACCCGCGACAAGATTTACATCTGGGAAGTAGAGTCGGCCGGAGTGAAGCATAGCGGAACGTTTCGGGTGCTCGGTGAGAATCAGAAGAAAGAGCTTCAGAAAGTCCGCGCCGAGCATGGCAATTCCCATCTGGTTTGATGGGCGCCGTAAACGAAGAACTGGGATTATTGACGCCCGCAAAACAGGAATTCGAAGCCATGCCTCGATCCGAACAGGCCGCCAAACTACTGAATCACTTGGACGCTTTGCGGAAGTGACGCATCACCCACAATAGCGCGAGGCTCGCACCCAACATCGAATAGGTCGAAGGTTCGGGCGCCGTATTGAAACCCACGGCGTTGAGCACCGCGATTTCCGATCCTCCGTCGGTGGTGATGTCATGGGTGCCGTAAGATAATGCCGCATCCTGCACCTTGACGTTATTGGGATCGAATAGCCAGTCGCCGTAGTCGCCTCCATTCGGGCTGTTGTTATAGTCGGCGATATCGGTGATACCGCTATCTATCGAAAAATATGCCGGGGTTCCGTTGGCGGTAGTTAGAAAACTCCGAACACCGGCAGACTGATAGCGGAACAGGTCGGCCGGCGACGCGTCCGGTCCGGTATTGCTGCACCCCTCGGTCGGCTGAGAATTGCTATCGGTGGCGATGCAAGATATGGTTCCCAGGTTTTCGTCCGTCTCGTGCTCCACAACGGTGAAGAAATCGAGCCCGCTGACGGAATCCGAGGGCGACAAGGGATATTCGTAAGTGTACTGGCTGCTGATTTCTACGACGCCGCTGTAGCAATTAGGATTGCCCAGGGTGCAGGAGGCTCCCGTTGGGGTTTCGCCGGCGGTATTGGCGCCTCCATAAGTGATGCCCAGCGCGGATGCAAGCGCGGGAGTTATGTCAATCGACTGGTCGGTATTTCCATACGCAGTGAGAGGATCGGTGGGTATCAGGCTGCTGTAAGCCGTAGGATCGTTGGTCGACAATCCCAGGGCCGAGTAGTACACCGAGTAGGGCACGGCAGTAAGCACCGGTAAGCTCTCGCCGTAGGCTCCGATGTTGCTGTAGGTGATATAGATGTTGGCGTTTATATTATTGAAAATACTATTGTATTCACCCGCCACGGTCGAATCTTTGAGCGCGTCGCAGGTCCCCGCCTGGGTCGCGTCGATGTTGGGGTCGCAACTATAGGTGAGGTTCGCGAATATCGGAAACGTCCCGAGCAGAAGTACAAAAGGTAATAGTGCCAGACGCATTGTTGGTACCGCCTTGAGCGTGGAAAACAAGCCCGATCGTCAGACCGGGCTTTTCTCAACCAGCAAACTAATTCGTTCCGCCACCTGCCGAGCAAAGCTTCGCGTTACCGGTAAATGTGCCATTGCTGGAGTAATGGCCGGGGATGCCGAGGTTGGTCCCCCCATAAAACCAACTGAAGAAGGCCAGCTCTTGAAGATGATACGGCAAGCCGTTGGTCCCGGTCACTGTCCATTCGTTGGTTGGAGTGCCAAAGCCAGGGCTTAAGGGGTCGCCGACCTCCAGGTTATTTTGTCCGCCCGGACAGTTTCCCGAATCCTGTCCGATGTTTCCCCATACAGGAGTCGGGTTGCTGCCGGTCGGATCGAATATAGCTTCGCCCAATTCGTGGCTGATTACCGTCACATCGTTGTTCCCAAAAAGACCACTATAATCGAGGTCAAAAATAGAAGTGACTTGCAGATTGGGTATGGATCCGTAGCCGGAGTGGAAGCCCAGAACGCAGCAATTCGAAAATATGCTATCGCCAACCTCTGCGGAAACCACGGAGTTCACCAGGATCATCGGCAGCGTGCCGATGTTGACCGTCGGACTGAGAGAGGCAATCAGGTTGTTCACAGCAGAAACCAGGTTGTTGGTGTTGACCACTCCCATATAGCCGCATCCACCGTGGAAGGTTGCTGGGACATTATAGTTGGTTCCGGCGCCCAGTGACCCGGCGACACTGCCAAAGGTCAGAGTCTGGACGGGCAACACGGAGACGCTCTCGACCAGATGGTAGGACGTTCCCCCGACGAGCGACCAAAACGACGCCCGCGTGAATGCGTCGTGGTACTGAGTGGTCCCGACGTTCACGCCATCCATCACCCAGTTCGAATTCTTGAAAATGGGCGAGTTCTGCACGATGTCGACCGCATCGTGCCCGGCAGGCTCGCACCCGTCGTTTATGGTCGGATCGTAAGTATGAGTGTCCGATACGCCGTTATTAATGACGATCTTCACTGGAATAATTTGCAAAGGGATTGTAGTTGTCGTCTTTCCAGGAAGATGCGGACTGCGGCCGATGATGGTCCCGCTATAGGCTCCTCCCCCAAGATCCGCCCCTGCGGTGACGCTATAAGTCCACATAGGAATTTCTGTGGGTGCGGGAATTACCAAAGGAGCCGAAAACACCGCCGGCGGTGTGGGCTGGGAGGGGTAGGAACCATAATGTCCGACTAGTATCTGTCCAGATGCGGCCACCGCCGCGATGCCGTAAACCAATGAAATAAGTACGTTTCTCACTATATTAACCTCTTGATTCGATGTATCTAAGTATCGTCTCGCTCTTAGAAGTCTTTTAGCGGCGATGAAGCCGTGTCCGGTTTCTAATTACCCAAGCGATCCCTGCCAAACCCGCCCCCAAAAACAGTGCAGAGGAGGGTTCCGGGGTTGCAGTCGCGGTATCGGTCATCAACAGCGTGTCTATTGCGAAATCGCCGAGGTTGGTGCAGCCACCGCAGGAGGTGAGACTGAAGACAATGCCGGTGATGTCCGACACCGATGGATTTTCCAAGAGGCCTAGGAAAATCGGATCCCCGCTGGCATCGCTGTTCTCGGTAAACGAACCCAAAAACGTCGCACCATTGAAAGCCTCAATGGAAGCTGTGTATGAACCGGCGGTATCTCCCTGAATCCACGCACCGCCCCCGATCAGCGGAGTCGAAAAATCCAACGTAACGGGCCCGGTTCCGAGTCCACTAGTGTTATCGAACGCCCAAATATCGGTATCCCCTGCAACCATTCCGATAGAGGTCGGCCCCCATGAACAGCTTGGGGAGTCCGGGCAAACGTCCGCCACCAACCCCGTGTCGTCAGTTGGTGAGAAATCACCAGTCACCGTAACACCGTTAGCGGAAGAGGCGGTAAAAGGTCCCAGGATTTGGGTCTGATCCCCACCCAATTGCGCCCAACTCGTAGAATCGTTGGCTCCCAGGCCGCTTGGGGACGTCACGAACGTCAAAGCGGCGAACGCGGGGGCGCAGGCCAAGGTGGTGCAGATTAGGAAGTTTGAAATGGGCTTCATATGAAAAAGTACTAGCAATGTACCTGGGTCTTTTCCGGGCTACAATCCTAGTAGTGTCGCGCAGGTCTGCGACTAAAGTCAAGAGTTGTACTTTGTCTTAATCAGGTTACAATCTATTGCCATTTAGTCATTGACATCGACGTTCTCCACAAAACAGCTGTGGAAAGCACGGTCCAAGACATCGGCGTTCAGGGCGATCGGCTTTCGCTCGAAGTGCAGAATATCCACAGCATGAGAAATCACGTCACGAGGATGACATCGTCGAAACGGCTTCTTTACTTGGACATAGTGCTTGTCTACAAAACTCGGAGTCAAGCCAGAGGGACACAAGATCCCTTTATCCACGCAGTAGCGCTCGAAGATCTGGATGAATTCCGGCGCTTTCGGACTACGCAGGAACATTTTGTACTGGATGCGGCGCAGAAACGCCTCATCACCCAACTGATCCGGGCGTAAGTTGGTGGAAAAGATCAGGAAGGCCTCAAACGGGACGGTCATTTTACCGCCCGCTTGAAAGCTCAGATAATCGACATGGCGTTCCATCGGCACAATCCAGCGATTGAGGATCTCCGCCGGCGACGCCTTCTGCCGCCCAAAATCGTCTATGAGATAAATACCATTGTTTGCTTTTAGTTGAAATGGCGCATCGTAGACCTTGGAGTGTTTATTGAAGCTCAAATCCAGCATATCCAGCGTCAATTCGCCGCCGGTGATGATGCACGGTCTTTTGCAACGGAACCACCGGCCATCGTAAGGCTGCGACTCGGACAAGGCCGTGAGCAGGGAGGTCTGGTCCTCCAGCTTATTGTGGTAAATCGGATCGTAGACCTGGATGATGTTTCCCTGGCACTCGATCGCGTAGGGCATAAAGATGGGTTCGTTTTCCACGCGGAAGAGAGATTCGGCGAGCGCAGTCTTTCCATTTCCCGGTTGCCCATAGATTAGAAAGGACTTGTTCGAGTTTACCGCCGGTCCGATCTGCGCCAGAACATCTTCTTCGACCACCAGGTGTTTGAAAGCGACCTTGAGAAGGTCCGGGCTAAGCCAGTTTTCCTTCAAGCGCTGGCGCTTCACGATCTCCGCGTATTGATATAGGGGTACGGGAGCGGGGCCGGCGTACTGATTATTCTCCAGAAACTCGCGCGCCAGGTTGCGCCCGGATTCGCTGAGCGCGAAGATCCCGGACATATTCCCCATGCCCAGGGATTTCTTAACCGCCACATAATGCTGGCGCTTGAACATCTCCAGCGTTTCGTCGATGACGCTGAAAGGGAAACCGATCAGCGCGCCGATATCGCGGCCGAGGAGCTCGCCGCGGAAGTACAGATACTTCAGGATGAGATGTTCGATGATAGACGGCGGTATGCCAGCATCCGCAATGGATTCCACTACGGGCGGAACGGCGGGCGCCTCGCCCATTTCTGGGGTAACAATTAGATCGATAACCGAGCTCACGGGATAAACAGCCTCCGAACGAGAGAAGAAACGCGGCCGGGCCGCACTCTTCTATATCGGCCGCGAACACGGCTCACTTCATGCCAGCCGCAATTTTGGTACTTCTCGCGTTGATGGTACACGCGACCACGGAGATCGAGTTCGTCACTCTGGATTTGCCTTGGGCTATCGCCGAAAAGGGATACGAGGCGCCGCCTCTCGAGGTACGGGTAAGCGGTCTTTGCCCGATTGGAGGGGTGGGGTACGCCGTGACGTCGGGAGCGTTACCGCCGGGCCTTCAGCTATCGCGCATGGGATATTTTTCGGGGGCGCCTTTACATACAGGACAGTTCAAATTCAAGGTGCACGCCTCAGATGGCTGCGGATCGGCTGACAAAGAGTACACGCTGGTGGTGACGGGCGCTCCGGTAATTACGGTGTCCCCTCTACGCGTCGCGTTCTCATGCAAAGCGGAGGAGACGCCGGTGGAGCAGCAGTTGCGCGTAACGGCCACGTGGCCGAGACTGGCCTACGGTCTGACCACTTCCTCCGCTCCCTGGCTGACGGCTGCTCCGGAGCATGGAGCGACCCCGCGGGAGGGGGCGGCGCTGGCGGAAGATCGAGTGCATTTGCGTGTGGATAGCGCCGGATTGAAACCGGGGCATTACACGGCGTCCATCACAGTTTCGTCGTGGCAGGCCCTCCAGCCGGTTCGGATTGAAGTAGAGCTGACGGTCAATTAGCAGTCGTGGTGCTGGTGGTTCGCTTGAACGGGAATCCGTGCTTCTTGGGAGCCGGCTTTTTTGCAGCCGCGGCCGCGGGAACCGCCGGAGGACTCGCCTGAGGCATGGCCATTAAGCGGATTAATTCCTGGCTGACGCCGGCCTGTTTTAAGACCAGCAACCCGGCGACACTGGTATCGAAATTAGTGCGCGAACTGCGGATCAGCTGGAGGATGAACAGCTCATCGAATCCAGCTTTGGCGAGGGTGACGACATTGTCGTTGGTCAGGGGCTGATGCTCCAACTGGGTGACGGTGAACTGCTGAGCGGAAATTGCGAAGAGCGATAGGAGGAGGGCGAAAAGAAGACGCATACGCTAGTCCTATCGACAGCTCGGCACGGGCGGAGGACAGGGATTTTCCTTATGACGGTATCCAATTTGGGTAGCGGCATGTCGCAGCCGAATCTCGGCGAATGCGTTGTGGGCAAAGAACGCGGATACTAATTGTTTCGCTGATACGGACACTCGAGCGACGGAAATGTATTCAGGCGTTTTTCCGGTGACATTGCGAAAAATACTCCGAGTCCCAGGGCAGCGTCGGTCTTGACGTGGCGGTTGTTGATAATTTTATTCGGCCGATAGCGTATGATGGCCGCGATGAGTGTCTACAACGAGGTTCCTTATATCAATTCTCCGTATGCGCAGACGCATCCCAGCCGGTTATTCGTGATGGGGCGGCTCGCAGGCCTCGATCCGGCGCCGGTCCAGACGTGCCGGGTACTGGAGCTTGGAGCGAGCGAAGGAGAGAATCTCATGGCGATGGCGATGGTGCTGCCTTCGGCCGAGTTCGTGGGGATCGAACTGGCGGAGGTTCCGGTGGCGCGCGGGCAGAAGACCATCGCGGATCTGGAGCTTGCGAATGTTCGGCTGCTGGGGATGAATATTCTGGACTTCGACGAAGGATTCGGGAAGTTCGACTACATCATCGCTCATGGCCTGTATTCGTGGACGCCGGAGGTGGTGCGGGATAAGATTCTCGCGGTGGCGCAGGCGCACCTGAGTGAGCAGGGAATCGTTTTCGTCAGCTATAACACGCTCCCCGCGGGGCATGTCCGACAGATGCTGCGGGAGATGATGCTGTATCACATAGGAGAGGAAGCGCATCCGCTGCGCAAACTGGAACGCGCGAGGGAGATGCTGCATTTGATCGCGATCGGCCGTCCGGAGCCCGATGCGCTGGAGCGGGCGGTGGCTGCACAAGCGGCGGAGCTGCTGGGACGAACCGATAGCGCGCTGTTTCACGACGATCTGGCGGAGATTTACGAGCCGGTTTATTTTCACGAGTTCGCGGCGCATGCGGCGCGGCACAGCCTACAGTACATGGGCGAAGCGAGTCTGGCCGATTCGCTGGCGCGCAACGTGGGCGCCGACGCGATTGCCGGAGTCCATAAGCTGGCAGGCGGCGACCGGATCGCCGAACAGCAGTATCTCGATTTTGCCCGGACCAAGCGATTTCGACAGACGCTGTTGTGTCATGCGGGGAATATACTGGGCGAGCGAAGCGTGGAAGGATGCTATGCGTCGACGGGCGCGCAGGAGCTGGAAGAAGGAGTGTTTCTCAGCTCGGCTGAAACGCGAATGAGCACCACGCATCCGGCGCCGGTGGGATATATGCGGCGGTTGATGGATTTGTGGCCGCGCTCCGAGCGGATTTCGGAGGCCGATGCGGGGATGGCGGTGGAGCTGCATCGGGTCGGAATGATCGAGCTCCATGGGTTTCCGAGCGTGGCGCGCAAGGCGGGGGAGAAGCCGTCGGCGAGCCGGTTCGCGCGATATCAGGCGGCGCGCGGGGATGAGCGAGTCACTACGCTGGGGCATCGAACTTTGGAGCTGACGGGAGAGGATGCCAGGAGGTCCATTCTGCTGATGGACGGGAGCCGGGATCGGGATGCGCTCCGGCGGGAGATGGGATGCGACCGCGAAACAGTGGATCAGGGGCTGGAGGTGTTGGGCCGGCATGAAATGTTCACGGAGTGAAGTTTACGTGTCGAGACTCTTCTCGATAGCCAGACATCGACGCTCTCGAAAACACCGGGTTGGCTTAGTGGCACGGGCGAAAAGTCGGGACAGCCCGCTCTGTCCACTGCGGCGTCGGCAAAATATGTTGCTTTGACGATCCTGAGGACGCCTTGGGACAGAGTAGGCAGTCCCCGCTTTCCGCGGTTTTCATCGCTGCTGGCGCGCCGATGGCGCATCAAAGACACGAATGTCGATGCGGCACGCATGAGTGCGCGCGCCACGGGGTAATACCACGATGCTGGTGACGGACTCGCTGGAGTATGTATGATGTCCTTACGTGTTGGGCGCGATTTTTCAAGACTTGAAATTCGGCGCGCGAATTCTGCTGCGGGCGCCTGCCATGACGTCCGCGGTGATTTTGGCGCTGGCATTGGGGATCGGCGCCAATTCGGCGATGTTCAGCGTGGCCGATGCGCTGCTGGTGAATCCACTGCGCTATCGGGATCCAGCCCGGCTCACGATCGTATGGGAGAAGGATGCGCAGGGTACGAACTGGAGCGCTTCGCCGGCCGATTTTCTGGACTGGCGAAAGCAGGCCAAATCGTTCGAGGAATTTGCCGGGTGGACGCTCGCGTCCTATGTGCGGACGGGAATCGACCGGCCGGAGCAGTTGTCGGGGGCGGCGGTTACCGCTAATTTTTTTCATTTGTTGGGCGTGAAGCCGGCGATGGGACGAACGTTCCTGGCGGAGGAGGACGGGATTGCCGATTCGGGGGGGCCCGGAAAGTGGCGGTGATCAGCGACCGGATGTGGAGGGAGAATCTGGGGGCCGATCCGAACGTGCTGGGGCGGCAATTAAAGCTGAACGGGGCGAACTATACGATTATTGGCGTGATGCCGCCGACGTTTCTGTTTATTTCGCGGCTGCACCAGGTGTGGACGCCGTTGGCGCTCAACAAACAGAATCGCGATTTTCATTCGGTGACGGTGGTGGGGCGGCTCACAGAGGGGGCGGCGCGTGAACGCGCCTCCGCGGAGATGGCGGGAATCTCACGAGCCTTGGCGGAGACGTATCCGAAGAGCAACAGGGGATGGTCGGTCGAGGTAGACGATTTCGAGGAGTGGCTGATCAATCGAACGTTCAGGACTCGATTGCTGCTGCTGCTCGCCGCGGTCGGCCTGGTGCTGTTGATTGCGTGCGCGAACGTGGCGAGTCTGCTGCTTGCCCGATCGTCCGGAAGGAGGCGGGAGATCGCGGTGCGGCTGTCTTTGGGCGCGACCAGCGGACGGGTAGTGCGCCAGCTTTTGACGGAGAGCGTGATGCTCTCGGTCGCCGGAGGAGCGCTGGGGTTGGCGCTGGCGTGGCAGTTGATTCGACTAGCGCCGGCGTTCGTGCCCGCCAACGCGATTCCCGCCGCGGCACCGATTGAGTTGAACCTGGCAGTGGTGCTGTTCACACTGGCGGTGAGTATCCTCACTGGTGTACTGTTCGGAATCGCGCCGGCGATGACGGCGACGAAGCCGGATTTACAGGAGGCATTGAAGGATTCTGCACGGGGAACCACATCCGGACGAGGGCGGCAGAAATTTCGGCAGGCGATCGTGGCCATTGAGATCGCACTAGCGCTGATGCTGGTGGCGAGCGCGGTGCTGATGATCGAGAGTTTGCGCGCTCTGACGGGAGCGGAACTGGGGTTTAATCCGGATAACGCGATGTCGCTGCGTTTGTTCCTGCCGGTGGCGAAATATGATGCCACGCGTGCGCTGCAATTTCATCGGCAGGCGCTGGTGCGGCTGGCCGCGCTGCCGGGGGTTTCCAGCGTGGCTCTGGGCACGAATCTTCCGCTGCAAAAACCGGTGATGGGGGCGCCGTTTGACCTGGAAACGTCGACGCCGAGGGAACAGGCCGAGAGGCCGGACGTCAACTACGTGACCGTGAGTCCCGGATATTTCAGCGCGCTGGGAATCGTGGTCAAGCGGGGGCGGCCATTCGCGGAAACCGACAACGAAACTTCGGTGCCGGTGGCGATCGTCAACCAGGCGTTCGCGGATCGCTATTTTCCGGGCGAAGACGCGGTGGGGAAGCGCATCCTGCTGGATCGTCCGAAACTGCCGAGCGGATTTGAGGATACCATTCATCCGCAGATCGTCGGCTTGGTGGCGAACGTGAAAACCAGCGATCTGGCCGCGCCGGGCGATCCGATTCTGTATGTTCCGCACGCGCAGAACGTATGGTCGCAAGCGGTATTTTTCACGCTGCGATCGTCGATGGATCTAACGGGATTGACGGCCGCGATTCGCAAAGAGCTGCTGCAAATGGATCCGGAGCAGCCCATCAGCCAAGTGGGATCGCTGGAGCAAACGCTGGTGCGGCTGGCTGCTCTACCGCGGTTTCAAATGCAGTTAATGGGAGCGTTCGCGGGGCTCGCGCTGCTGCTTGCTCTGGTGGGAATTTACGGGGTCAACGCGTATGCGGTTTCGCAAAGGCGCCATGAAATCGGCTTACGGATGGCGCTGGGCGCGACGCCGGGGAACGTGCTGCGCGAAGCGATCGGCCAGGGGATCAAGCTGACGGCGCTGGGAATCCTGGTCGGCGTGGGAGGATCATTGGCCATCGCGTCGCTGCTGAAGAGCGTACTGGTGGGTGTTAGCGCGACCGATCCGGTGACTCTCGGGGGAGTCGCGATGGCGATGGCGGTAGTGGCGGCTTTGGCCTGCTATATACCGGCGCGGCGAGCCACTCAGATCGATCCGGCGATCGCGCTGCGGGGCGAGTGAGGATCTTTCGAGACCAAATTGGCATACGATCAGTCGATGATAGTATGATGAAGACAGGCACTGGGAGATCGTCTAATGGTAAGACTGCGGCCTCTGGAGCCGCGTATCGGGGTTCGAGTCCCTGTCTCCCAGCCACATCTCTCGCGAATGGATTTTCAATGATCGCTCCGCTGCTGCTACTCCCTTTTCTTGCGCTCGCACAGGAACAGGCTCCGCCCGAAGTGGATCAGGAGTTGCGTGCCCGGGTGAGCGGATTTTATCAGAATTTCCTCGAGGATTCATTCTCCCCGCGCAAGGCCGAAGCGTTCGTGGCGGAGGACACCAAGGACTACTTTTACAACGCCCTCAAACAGAAATATAAGTCCTTCGAGATCTTGAAAATCACTTACTCCGATCATTTCACGAAGGCGGTGGTGGTGGTGAGCTCGAAGATGGAAACGATGATGGCGGGTCAGACCATCGTAGTGGACTTTCCTAAAGATACGCGCTGGAAGATCGAGAACGGGAAGTGGTGCTGGACCTATAATCCCGCGGACTTTCCACTGACTCCGATGAGCACGGCGAATCCTCCGCCGGCACCGGAGGGCGCGGAGCCGAAGACTGCGGGCGTGATTCCGAAAAACAGCAGTCCGGCGGCAACTCGCGAGGCGGGGATGGCGGTGCTCAAACAGGAGTCCATGGGTGTGGACAAATCCAACGTGATCTTTAATGTGGGCCAGCCATCATCGGCACAGGTCGTGTTCACCAATGGGGCGCAGGGGGAGATTGAGATCGCCCTGGATGGTCCGGTGGTTCGGGGATTAAAAACAAAGCTGGATAAAAAACTGGTGCCGGCGAATGGCACCGCGGTGCTCACTTTGGATTACGACCCTTCCGATAAGAGCGGTCCCAAGGACGTGTGGGAGCCTAAAGGGACCATCCATTTTCGCATCTTCGTCGCGCCGTTCGATCGCATGTTTGCGGTGAACGTTCAGTTCGTCGATGCGAAATAGCCGATTGGCTACCCAGTTGCTGTTACCAGTGCGGGAGACAAGAAGAGCATGGTTTCTGCAACCTCGAGAACGGCGGCGTTGGACGCGCTGACCCCTCTGACACTCAGTTCAAAAAGTTCCACCGCCCCGGTGAATTCCTTTGCGCAGCAATTAGCTACGGCGCGGGAGGGATATGTCAACCGGTCCGCGAATCGGGCTCCGCTCGAAACGAGTGACCACGAAGCGGCGGGACGAAATTCTGGCGACAGCCAATTTGTTGCCGCGTTGAAGCCCGTAACCCTGGCTGGTACGACCGCCAGCGCACCGCCTGCTAGTTCGAAGAATACAATCATCAGTCCGCCGAGGACTGCGACCACTACCACCCCTGCGTCGGATGTTCCCACCATGTTGGGGATGGGGCCGGTGGCTGGAACGGCTCCGGTGAAGCAATCGACGAGTCCGCAACTGGTGGCTCCAGCCACGACTCCTGTAACCGAGGAGGATGCTTACTGGAACGCACAGCCTGCCGCTGTGCAGGCTCTTCGTAACATGCCGGATGGCGCGGCCAAGGATAAATTGGCGCTGAATCTCGCGAACCAGGGTTATTCAGTAGACACGCAGATTATGGTGTGGGGATGGGACCCGCAGATGACCATGACGGTGCGGCAGAACCAGGGTTATTCCTGGGTGCCCGGCTATGGGCAGGCAAATATACCGGTTGGCCCCGGCCTGAGTATGCCCGACAATCCGAACACTTATAATCCAGGAAATGCGCCAGTGGGGGCCATTCAGGTGTCGACGGCGTTTGCGGTGGGGACAGTGCAGAATCCGTTGGTGCAAACCGATTCTACGAGTACTTAGGGTTATTGCCGCGGCAAGGAGACTGGAGTGATCGCTCCAGCCTCCTCACCTTCTTTACTGAACTGAGTTGAGGTAGACTGTGTTGCCGAAGATGGTCTGACCGTTGACTACGACGGCGAGAGCCAAAGGTTGATCGACGCCGCTGGGATTCGTCAGCGGAATGGTGAATTCGATCACGTAGATCCCAACGACACCCGGTTGATAGTACGCGGCGAGGACCGGAACACCGAAGTTCGAGACTCCGACGATCACTTGCTGCGCCACATTCTGACCGTTCACCCCGACACTGTCCGTCGAGGCTGCGGGAGTTACCTGGCCTAGGCCGGTGGCGATAATGTAGTAGTTCTGACCGCGCTTGGCGGGATTGGTCGCAGTGACATAGTTCCCGTTGGAATCGATCACTTCTCCGTAGTTTGTGCCGTTCGATCCTATGGAGTAGAAGATACCGGGCTGAGCCTGGAGAATCGACACGTTATTCACCGTAGAAGTCGCACCGTTGAGGGTGATGACTACCGTGCCGTTACTACCCGGCGTGACTTCGCAGGGTGTCTGGAAAGTTACCTGCTGTTTGCCGTTGGTATTGCTGAGCTGATAGATCGGCGCGGGCAGCCCGTTCACTGTAAGAGAAAGACCATTTAGCGAGTAACCCAGCGGGGCCAGGAAACTGGCTCCCGATACGGTGCCAGTGATGCCAGGTGCTAGCCCGGATCCAGTCGCGGTAGCCAGCCCGCAGGGGACCAGTCCCGACTGGAAGCTGGCGGCGTTCTGAATATTGGCGGCACTGACTACAGGGCCTTGCGCGACGGCTGTGAGCGAGAAAGTCGTGCTCACCGAAGCGTACGAAGCGGTGACGGTAATGGGTCCGGGGTTGGTCGACGAAGTGGCGATGGTGAATGCCCTGCCCTGCGAGTCTGTCACGGCGGAAGTTGGATTGACGCTGCCTGTTCCCGCAGTCACCGCAAAGTTGACCGTGGCTCCGGCGATCGGATTATTACTGGAGTCCTTGATCTGAACTGTCAGCGATTGCGGGAAAGCTCCGCCAACGGTCACGGTCTGATTGTTTCCGTTCAGGATGGTCATTGAACTCACCACCGCCTGGCTGGTGAGTGTATAAGTAACGATGCTGGAGGTTCCGTAAGTGGCAGTGACTTGCACCGGTCCTGGAGCGGAGCCAAAGGTAACGTAAGCACTCACCTGTCCGCCGGAGCCGGATGTGCCGCTGACTTTCGAGAGCGTCGCCGATCCCTGCGTAACAGCCCAGATCACTTGCGCCCCTGAGACCGGGTTCCCGCAAGCATCGGTAACGGTGGCAACGAGTGGAAGTTGCAGGGGCAAGCCGGCAAAGCCATTCTGGTTGTTACCAGATGTGATGGCCAGGTTCTGAGCACTGCCTTTGGTGATGACCACAGTGCCGGGGAAGTCGGCCGAGTCTCCTACCGCGTAAATTACCGAATAGCTTCCGGGCTGAGCACCGCATGTGGCAACTACATTGCAATGCGCGGTTCCGGTTTGATCGGACAGGGTACTTCCCTGGCAACTGGCGTAGGGCGACTGAGTCGGAATATTATTCGGATCGATGATACGAATGGACACGCCCGGTATGGGGCAACTGGTGGAGGTGCTGTTGGGGCAGTTGAGTTCCGGAACGGACGTGGCGAATATACTCGCGGTCGCCCCATTCTGCGCCACTCCTCCAACGGGGACGCTCACGGTCCGGCTGGTGTCTACCGTTGGCGTCAGCAGGGTGATCTGCGGAGGGAATACCGGACTATTGATGTTCTGAGTGGTTGCGTATTCGACCTCCGTGAAGCTCACGGATCCATAAGGACTGCTCGCCACAATAGTGTCATCTTCAAAGTCGTTCTGACCCGCGGGGAGTTGGCCTACGAAGTTCGCATACGCAATTCCAGCCGGGTCCGTATAAAAGCTGTTCGCGTTGGGACCGATGACGGAAGCATTGGGGTAGGCGCAATCATAGGCAGTCGCGAGATTGCCGGTGCCCGAAGTGACGCTGAAGGTAACCAGGACGCCCGACAGAGGAACTCCATTGACGTCCGTCACCAGCACGGCCAGCGGGTCTCCGGTCTGGAGAGTCCCATTGCAGCTGCCGGAACTGGTAGAAAATCCTGCGGCCACTAACTGGCCGTTCCCGCTCACGATCGAGATTTGGCTTGTCCCGCCAGTCCCAGTACCGCCCGTGCCACCGGTGCCGGGGACGGTGATCGTATAACTCGTGTTCGCCGTGCCGGCGGTCAGGGTGACGGTATAAGTTCCCTGTGTCGCGGGTGCAGTGATGGTGGTTTGGACATACCCGTTCGCGTTGGTGGTAGGCGTGGGCGAGTTAATCACAATGCCGTTGCCTGAGGGTGTCGTAAAAGTAACGGGAAGATTAAAGATAGGCCTTCCGGTCAGATCCAGGACCTGCGCGATCAAAGGAAGAGAAGTCGCTCCCTGGGCGACGGTCTGCGTACTGTTGTATTGAACAAAAGAACCTGCGCCGGACTGCGGAGGAACTCCTACGAACTGCAATATTCCGCCCGACATTCCCGCGCTGACCTGGGTACTGACTGTGTTCGTAGCTAAAGTAACACGGTAGAGTACCGGCTGGCCTCCGTTCCCCACCAGAAGGTATAGATAAAGAGCAGACGGCAATTCATTGGAGACCGCGGCTGCGAGCACATTCTGCGCCTGGTTGTTCAGAATGTTATTCAGTGAACTGACGGCCATGCTAAGCGGAGAAGTGGACACGTCGAAGAGCGTCGTAGTGGAATAAGAGATAGCAAAAATTCGAGAGTTGCCGGCAATCAAGACATCGTCAATGGGGGTGGGACTCGACCCGTTCTCGGGCGGCCAACTGTTCATCGCATACGTCGCGAGAGTGATTTGAACGATGGAACCTCCGGTTACGTTCGAGGTGGTATTTGCGAAGTACAGCGTGGTCCCATCCGGGGTGAAGCGCAGGGGACCCGGGGTTGCGTTGGGGGTCATGGTGCCGTTCGGCGTGACCGTGAGTGTCGTGGGATTGATTTCAAACACGCGGTTGACAGCGCCTACATACAGCAGGCCCAGCGGCGAAAATGCGATCGAGGTTGCGCCCCCGGTGAGTTGCAATGGCGATCCTACTTTGGTCTTGGTAGGCAGGCTGATTTGAGTGACAATCGCGCCGTACGGAGCGTTGCTCAGGACGTAGGCGTTTTGGGAATCCTGACTGATGGCGATGCCCACAACGGACCCGCCGGTAGTGGTATCCAAAAGAATCTGGTTCGACGATGCGGATAGGACATAGACATCGCCCGCGCCAACGACGGCATAATTGCCGTCCGGCGAAACCGCCACCGCCGTCGGGGTGGCCGCGATGCCATTAATACTGGTGAAATTCGTGAAGGTCGGGTTCGCGATTTGGAGACTCGCGCCGAGCACATAAAACCCCGTGCCATCCGGCTTCGGCACAATCTGATAAGTCCCATTTGGACCGAGTGCATTGATGCTCGCCGTAAGCGGATTGGCGGCATACGGATAGCCGATGATCTGGCCGTTTGCGGTGTTCTTGCCGGGAAGCTGGAACACGTATCCGTTACCGCAGGCGGTCGCGGCCGAGCAGGCGGTGGCGGCTTGGCCGGACGCGGCCACGCTTGCGGCGATAAACACGGAAGCCGCAAGGGTTACATTTCGAATAGACATGAAGGGACCTCTCGATGACGAGTTGGACGCGGGAGGAACAATAAAGAGTCTACCACACCCACCAGTACTTAAGTACACAAAATAGAACAACTCAAATTGAAAATGTTGTAGGGAAGATTTAGAGAAAGACGGCCGGTAAAAACAAAAAGGGAGGAGCCGAAGCCCCTCCCTTTTTGAGTACAGCTAGAGCGATCTAATTACCTAAGCTCTCACCCTGAACCGATCCGCGGATGAACGTACCGGCGTCAAGAATCAGCGCCAGATAGCCTTCCGAGAGACCGTTGGTCGAGGAGTTGACCGCAGGACCGCCGCCCAGTCCGCCGATGAAGGCGAACGCGTGACAGTATTGGAACTGCGTCTGAGCGATCATGTAACCGGTGAAGCCGGCGCCACGATTATCAAGACCCCACTGAGCGCTGCCGTTATACAGCGTGTAAGTGAGGACCTGACCGGCGGCGACAGTCGTCGGACCGGGGCAAGTTCCCGGGCTGCCAGTGTTGGTACACTGCGTCCCTGGAGCTGCTCCGCCGTTAGCCAGCGATCCGTAGTACCAGAACTGCACACCGCCAAACTGGTTGGTAGTGCCGTACGGATCCATGGTTGTATTCGCGATTGCTATACCTGTATCGTACCCAGGTGCCTGAGTTACGTACGGGAACAGCAGGTTGCAAGCGCACTTCACGACGCCGAACAGATTGGTGGCGGCGCCAGTAAAGACGAAGCGCGGAATCGGCAGGGTGCCCGAGGCGAGCGTAGCGGCCGATGTGCTATAGAACGGAGCGAAGCCCGTGGCGTAAGTCGCGGTTACGTTCGGTTGGGGCAAGCCAATCGGCGCATTCGACGACAGAGCGGTCGAGTAAGAAACCACGAACGGCACGTCAGCGTATTCGAGCGAGAACGGATCCGTGAACAGGATCTCGTAGACGATCAAAGCGGCGCCGTTGGTGACGCTCACCAGCTGCAGAGGCTGGTTCGTGGACGTAATCGGACCCGACGGCGGGTTGTAAGAACCCGAACCATCGCTGGCGGTATTGGTCAGGACCATCACACCGGTAGCAGCACCGGCAGGAAGGTTCTGGTTGGGACCGGCCGAGTAGGACACTCCCTGCCGGAACAGGAAGATAACCGGCGAAACATAGAGGGACAGGCCGTTCGGCATGTTCGAGAGCGAAACAGCCAAGCGGGTTCCCTGGTTCGCGACGCCCGCTGCGTTGATCCCTGTGGATGCATCGGAGAACGGATTCGCATTACCGGTGACTACCGCGGAGGTCAGGAAGCCCGGGGGCGGATCAGGATTGGGGTTCTGGGCAACCGACTGGAACTCAAAACCACTTTCCGTGAAGTAGCTGACTCCGGGGACGTTCTGATTCAGATCCGGCAGAGCGACGCCTGCGGGACTGGTCGGGCTAGTCGCGGGGTAGATGTAAGGATTCTGGCCGCCGAGACCGCCAGTGTAGGTACCATTGGCGAGCGTATAGGCGACGTTCTTGACCTTCCAGGAACTGGCAAATCCTTCCGTAAAGCGAATAGTCGGCGTTCCATAACCGCCGCCCGCGCCAGCGAAGCTATTATTGTTCGAGCCGTTACACGACGATGAGCCGCAAGTTCCGCTGCTGCCGAAAATCGGCTCCGTACTTGCCGTCAACAGACCCTTGGCCTGACTGATGCACTGCGCGAAGGTCGTGTTCGACAGGACCGTGCTGCTGAGCAAGCCCTTTTGAACGGTCGCAACCGCCTGCGCCTGCACGCTGATCTGAAGGGTGCTGTTACCGGCCGAAGCAATACTCATGGTGATCAGCGAAGTCTGGTTCGCCTGGGCGATACCGGCTCCGTTCGCGTTCACGCGAATATTCGTGAAGCGCAAAATGCGAGTCGTCGTTCCCGGAGGGTCGAGCGGCACGCCATGAAACACCACCACGTTCGAGGTCTGGCCCTGGCGGCCCTGAAATACGTTGGGATGGCCAGTGCAAAGCCCGGTGATTGGAGTAGTGACACCACCGACCGTGGCGCCGCAATTGGTGGACGATGCGCCACTGGCGGTGCCGTTGTAGGTGGTGGGCGACGAATTGCCAGCGGTTGGACCGAAGGCGATAATTTCGCACACTCCCGGACCGGACCCACCGATGTTCGACGCCTCGACGGCTCCCGGCGCACCGCAGTTCAAAATCTGAACGGCCGGATTGATCGGGGAGTTGGGCTCGTCGATGATGAGCAGCGCTTCCAGAAACGTGCCGCTCGAGGTCGAAGCCGTGATCCTGCTGGTCACGTTCTGCGACAGGGTAACCGTAATATCGGCCTGCGGAACCGGAAGGCCCGCCGCCGTCGGATTACCACCCGTGCAGGTGACAATCAGATCACCAACCTGCTCCGTATAACCTTCCGCGCGCGCCAAGTTGTTTGTCGCTACCTGAGAGCTACAAACTGGCGTGGACGGAACCTGAGCGCTGGCCGGGATAGTGAACCCTGCAAGCAGAGCCACTACGGCAAGCGCGAATAACCATTTGCGAAAATCTGCCATTTCCTTCTCCTTGTGAATTTGTGGAATTGAATTGATGGAAGTTCTTTTTATCAACCTGAGCCTCAATCTGCAATCCCCTCAGCTTTAAAGAACCTCGGGAACCGAGCTTCCCAGCCGCAATGCTTCACTCTGGCTGATCTCCGCTCGACTACTCTGTTTACTAAGCTCATCGTTACTTTAAGACTTCTCGTTTCGACTACTTTTTCTTAGTGCTCGCGGGACTCACGGTCAATGAATCCGCCTAAACTGCTTCTGAACCCTGGACGCAGTCAAATTATTGATACCACTCTACGCCCAATCAAGTCAAGCATAAAGTGGCAGTTGCACCCCAAAAGCTATAGCTGTTTCTCCCAATGGAGTTCCCCTATTCGAGCATGCGCACGGGGCCGCGGTCAAGCCTCAACAGGGAATGGAAGCAAATTCGCCTCGAATGGAGAATCGAAGGCCCTGAATGGACGTTTTCCACATCACTCGACGGCAACACTCACCGCCGCGCTCATTGCGCCTTCCTGCTTTAAATAAAGAGGCAGCGAGAGCCCCGGAGGCAGTGTGGACGGAACTAAGGCGTTCACCTGGCATAATCCGATGGCTCCTGGTGTGAGTCCCGCGAACGCCGGAGTGAGTGACGTGCCACCAACGAACACCGCCATAGGGGCTTTTACGGGACTCAGGCCTCCAGACGATCCCACGGCTCCGAAGCCCGTCCCATATATAACGATGTACGACCCACGCGCTGCGGGATTCGACGTCGTGTTGAGCGTTCCATCCTGGTTGGTGATCGCTGCCTGACCCCCGGAGAGAACAAAAATCTCCGGCGCCACCGGGCTTATCGTGCCTTGGGCCGATGCGCTGCCGTTCAGCGAACTCACGCTGAACGTAGCTGTGCCGGATGGAATATCGAAGGGCACCTGCGCGTTGATCTGAAAAGGGAGCGTTGCGAGAACCGGCGCCTGCTCGCCGTTCATCGTCACGGTGCTATTTTCCAATCCCGAGCCGAAAATGGACACGATCCCGCCGGGCGCGATGTCTTGACCGAGACTCGCCGCATTGACGATTCCTCCGGCGAACAAAGTGGTCTCAAGCGGGGAGATGGTCCACGCCCCTGGACTTCCCCCAATTTGTTGCGCCGCCGTGCCGAAAAACGCCAGGTGAGTATCGGCCAAGGTAAGATCGTCCAGGAATCCGGATCCGCCTCCGTCTAGCTCATATATAGAGGATGTGCCCGCGCAAGGATGGAAATAGATCATCCCCGGCGCGGTCGGGAGCAACGAAGACGCAGTGGCTGCGATGCCGGCGAATCCCAGCCTGGTTCCGCACGTCCCGGCTACAGAGGAGACCTGTTCCACTGCATCCGAAACCAGTAGAAAACTCTGTGGAAATGACGGCGCGCGCGGCAGCAGGCGTACCGCTCCCGCTAGCGTCGCGACACCGTTCAGATAACCATTTAAGTGGGTCTGTCCAAAGGAAGGATCGGGATCAGCGATCGTCACACTGCCATCAGCTCCGATTCCGGTGGCCACCACAAAATGAGATCCTTGGTTACCGGATATTGCAAGAGCAATCAGAACCGGAGACCCGCCAGCCACCAGAGTGCGAACCGTATTGAGATCGGCCTGCTCAATGCTGACGTCGATGTTGCCGCCTACAAATCCCGCCAGGCGCCACAGGTTCAGGGTTTGCTCGGTCGAACCGCTCAAGGAGACGAATCCATCTCCGATCTGGAGAAAAGAGTTCAACCCCGAGGGACTCGCCAACCCGTTAGGAGCAGCCAGTTCGCCCCTCAGTTGATGATAAAGAATGATTCCCGCGGCCGAGGCCAGCAGCGATCCTTTGGCGCGAATGGAATCCGTGCCGTTTCCTAAATTGCCGCTGACCACCTGGGAGATTGCCGGGAAATTGGTCAAAGAGAACGCTGCGGCGCTGGCGCTGAACGTCACCACGTTATGCGCGGCCTGCGCCGTGACCAGCGCCAGGCTCGCTGATAAAGGCAAGCGAAGCACGGCGCTGGCCTGTCCATTGATGTCCGTCGCGGTCGAGGCGGTAACCAATTGCGCGCCGGGCGATGCGGCAAAGCTCACTGGTTGTCCGGGTGCGGGATTTCCGAGATTATCCTTTAACACCACGGTCAGAGGCGTGCTCAATACCGCCCCTGGAGCACCGGTTTGCCCATCGCCGCCGAGTACAGCGAGGGTCATCGCAAGCGAAGATGCGGCGCGAACGGTGTACGAGCTTTGCGCGGCAGCGCTGCCTGAAACCTGTGCCGCGCGAACTACGATCGTTCCGCTGGCGGCATTGGCAGGAACATAGATTTCCCAGGCATAGCTGCCGGCGGCGAGCGTCGCCAGAAAATTCGGCTGGCCGGTTATCGACACCTGCACCGCGGCATTGTTACTGAATCCGCCGATGGTTACGTGCACGAAGGAACCTCCAATCACCGAGGATGGCGTCACGGTGACCACTGGCGTACGCGGCGAAAGCACCACAGTGGCTGAAGCCGCGCCTGCGTCATAGGTGGCTACGCCGCCTTCGAAATCCTGCTGGCGCAGCCCGGCCGAATTGGTGTATTCGTCATCGAGAGGCGCACCCAGATCGGCGGCGCCGGCGGTATACTGCTCCAGAATCAAACCGCTCACGGCGAATGTTCCCGCAGGTTGGTTCAGAATCAGCGCGTCCTGAAATGGCTGCTCCGTCCCGGCCGTTCCCCGAAAGGTCATGAAATTCGTCGCCGGACCCGTGGGCGAACCGGCCACGCCGGTCTCATATCCGAGAGCCGTCCACTTGGTCAGGATGCTACCGGTCACCAGTTGGACCGGTGAGCCGGCCAGCGCGCCCTGCTGAAATAACTGGCGCCCTCCCGGCGTCGCGTCCGCCGTCGGATATCCCAGCAATCCCGCGGGCCCTCCCCGCTTCAGATATGCGGCGAGGATCGATCCGCTCACCACGTACCCTGTGCCCGATCCGTCGGCGACAGCGATCAAATAGGTTACTGGATTCGCATCGGTGCTCTGAAGCTGCTGTGCATATCCGTTACCTACCCGCAGCGCGGCCGACGCGGCGGGTAGCGCAATACTCAATTTATCGCGCAGGACGGCAGACTGGAACGCGCTTGCGACGGACGCCGGAGCTCCCTGTCCAATCTGGCAGCAAGGGGCAATCACGGTCACTGAAAGAAATCCGCTGGTTTTCCCACCGGAAGTTGCAGTGATTGACGCGACGCCGCCGCCCACTGCTCTAATGATCGCGGTCTGTCCTGTCGAGGATGCGATCTGCGCCACATTTCCGTTGCTGGTGTTCCAAATTACGGCGTTATTGGGGAGCTGCACTCCCAGAGTCGAGTTGACGGTCGCCGTCACCGTCAGCGTCGCGCCCAGATTCAATTGCACGGAGGTGCTGGGTTGAATCGCCACGGAGGCGACCGGTGGAAGCAGCGTGGCCACAAGCGTCGTCGGGTTATACTCAATCGCGCCGCCTTCGAATATCTGCTCCAGCATTCCATTCGGCTCGACCAATTCGCCGGTCGCAGGCAGTCCCAGCAATCCGCCCTGCATGCCGGTCGACGCGTAGAGATCGTAAATAGGCTCCTTCACCGACAGCAGCCGTCCGCTCAAGGTTCCCGATGTGATGTTATAAATTGCGCCCCGATCATAAGTCTGGAGGGTCGCCTTTGACCCGAATGAACTGGTCACCACCGCCTGCGCCGTCAGCGGAGGACCGAGCGCGACCCCGTTGTTGCCCGCGACTCCGCCCAATGCCGCCCACTCCGCATAAAAAGGATCGGCGATGGAAAACGTTTGGGAACTTAGCAGGAACAGGGCCGCATAGGTAAATAGCGCGTAGTCGTTATCGAACAGTTGGTACTGGCAGGAATTATTACTGTCCTGGGAAGTGAGGAGCGCGGGACAATTCGTGGTGTCGATGGTCGGATAGCCGGCTGTAGTTGCGCTGACCCCGCTGTAATAAGCGAACATCGCGGCTGTTTCCTGAAACGCCGCGTTGAGGTTTGGGTTATAGACAATCGCCAGAGGTGCGCTGGTCGATGCGCCCGAAAATTCCTGCACGTAGCCCGCAGCGCCGAACTTTTTCACGTTTCCCAAAGGTGGCAGCGAGACCTGGAGATTGAACGCGTTGCGAGCCCAAGCCTCTACGAAAAGTTCCTGGATAGCGGGGGTCGGCGCGCCCGATCCAACGTCGACCACCGTTTGCGCGCGCGCGGAACTCACCAGAATCGCGATCAAGAGGCAGACGGTACAGCGCATGAGGATACTTATTGTAGACGCTACCCGCCCGGCTCTGTTTACTGCCGCCGGATATCTCTTTTCAGAAGTTTCACGCGGGTTTTTAACTCGTCGCTCGCTTCAATGAGCTGCGATTCGTCGAAGATCACATGTGGCGTGAAGAACATGATCAGCTCGGTCCGCTCCTTGGAAATTGATTTGCTGCCAAATAGCCACCCGATCCAGGGAAGACGAATCAATCCGGGAATGCCAGTCGAATTGTTCGTCGTTTGCTCGGAGATTAAGCCTCCGATTGCGATCGTATCGCCATCCATCATCGTGATTTGGGTCTGAACCACCTGCTGATCAAACGCGGGAGTGGATGTGCTCGACAGCGGCGTCGACGGATCAACGTTGCTGATTTCCTGGTTTATGACAAGCGTAACGACGCCACTCGAATTGACGCGAGCATTCACCTGCAAAGTAATGCCGGTGTTCTGCGAAGAAACGCCTGACGAGCTTACGATTCCACCACCCGCAGGGATGTTCGTGGTCCCGGTGCTGACGGGAACTTGTGTGCCCACGTTGATGCTGGCCGGGATGCTGTCGGTCGCAATCAGACTGGGCTCTGAAAGCAGCTTCGAGTATTGACGGTTCTCATTCGCCGAAAGGGTCAATAGCAGCTGACGGCTCATCCCGACCATCGCTCCGGCGCTAGCCCCAGGCTGGCCGAACTCGACAGACTTCCAAGCAGTTGGTGAAAACCCAACCCCCCGCCTGCCTTCGCCAGATTCGCCGTTATATCGCTGGTCAGTGAATCGGTCAGCGTAACGGAGTAAATCTTCGCCTCGAGCAGGATCTGCCGCGGAGGGACATCCAGGTCCTTGAGGATCTTCAAAATGTTCTGATACTGCTGCGCATCCGCCTGAATGATCAATTTGTTATCCAGCGGATTCGCGATAATGCGGGGAGGAATCACCGCCGGCGTCCCCGGCGTACCCCCAGCCGCTGCGGCAGCGGCCGCCGTCGCTGGGGTAGCCGCCGATCCTATTGGTAAACCCGTCGCATTGGCTGCCGGAGTCTGCGCCGCGTACCCTCCGAATGTTGGATATCCATAGGCCTGCGCCGAATTGTAACTGCTGGCCGAGCCCCCGCCCATGCCATTCGCGCTGCATCCTCCGGATCCGCCGAACCCGCTGTTGAAACTGTTCTGATTCCCGTAGCCGCCTGCATTCATGCCTCCGGCGCCCAACGCGCCTCCCCCGCCGTAGGCATTATTGTTGTTTCCGTTGTTCGAATACCCGTTATTCACGGCTCCGTAGCCATTCGTCCCGAAGCTGCCCCTCATAGCCAGTTGCGGATTGAACAGCTCGTTCAGCGCCTGCGCCAGGCACTCCGCGCGTCCGTAAATAACCTTATATACGTTGTTCTCGATGTTCCCGGCGGTGATCTTCACCGGTACGTCCAGCTTCTTCAGCCACTCCGCGACATTGTCGAACACGCCGGGATTCGGAGCCACCGCGATCAGCGTGTTGATCCGGTCGATCCCGATAAATCGCACCGGAGACGTCTTGGCATCGAGCGAAATCGATTTGAAAATGTTCTCCAGATCCTTCGCCACGTCCGCCGGCTTCACGTTCTTCACGTCGTACAGACGCACCCTCTGATTGGCGAACACGTCACTGTCGAACTGCGCGATCAGGTCCATGGTGCGCCGCATATTTCTGCGGCTGTCGAGAATAAACAGCAGATTCGCCGGAGCATACGGAATCATGTCCGAATTTTCTCCTTTGAACTCCGACAGCACTTTGACCAGTTCGTCCACGCTCACATATTTCAAGAAAACCAGGTTGAGAATGGTCTGATCGTCGTCCGGAATATTTTTCTGGTTGATCTCCGGATGCATCGGCAGATGCGTGATCGATTTAAGAGGAAGCACGCGATAGAGCTCGCCATCCTGAATCAATCCGAATCCGTTGATGCGCAGAATCAGCTCCAGCAGATTGCGCGGATCGATGTTCGATGTATCGCCATAGGTGTTCAGCGTGATGCTGCCCTTCACCGCCGGATCGACGATCAAATTGAGTTTCAGCCGCTGCGCCAGCTGATCGATCACCTGCGTCAGCGACGCATTCTCCAGGTTCATTTGGCCCATCGGCATCGCCGGTTTCGGAGCCGCGGGCGCCTGGGGCGCAGTCGCCGGTGCCTGCCCGCTCGCCAGGACCGACAACCCGATCAGCGCGGCGATTATTCTTTGATTCATCAGGGATTCACCTGTTGCCACATACAAGTCTGTCCAAACATATTCATCGTCACGACTTTCTTGTACCCATCGACCACCGTACCCGGAGGCGTTGTATCGCCCGCCACGCACATGCGAATCCCTCCGCCGTTATCCGCACCGATTTTTTCCGACACCTTGGGCGCGTCGGGCGGCGGATCGGGGATCAGCTTCACCGGCTCCACGCGCGTCGGAGGCTGCTCCGCGGCCGCCTGCTGCTGTTGCGTGGCCGCCTTCTCCTTCAACTCCTCCGGCTTGCGCTCCACCAGTTTGCCGTCCCAATCGAACACCACTTTTTCCCGATCGAAGCTGACCAGCTTGAACGGACCCACCATATCTCCGGCGTGATATTTTTTTTGCCCGCCCTTGGGCAGGCTCAACAACACGACCGGATCGCCGAACAGCGCCATGGTCCCGTAGTAAGCGGGCAATTCCGGCATCGGCGCAGGCGGAGGCGTCGGCGGAGGAGGAGGCGGCGGATCGACAATCACATTCGGATTCCGATCTTTCGAAAACAACATTTTCTGCGCGACATCGTTATATTCGGTCGCCGCGAATGGCTTAGACAGCGGATTCGCGGGCGGTTGAAAAACTTTCGCCTTCGGCCCCGAAGCCGCGAGCACGGTATGCTCATGCCGATGGAACTCGACCCATCTGGCGCGCAACGTCCAGCACAGCCAACCCGCCATCGCCAGCAGCACCACATTCAGAAGGATAATTTTGCGGTTCAAGATGCCCCCGCTCCTTTCTTTCCCGGCACCAGCTTGCGCGGCACCACTCCACTCACCGTCAGATGAACCACAATCGTTTTGGTCTTCGGATTCGAGCTGGTCACGCGCAGCTCATTGGACGCGATCAGTTCCGGCCGCGCCGCGAGACCCACCATAATGTTGACCAGTTGCTCGATCTCGCATTCGATCTGCACCGTCACCAGCACTTCTCCATAAACGTCGCTATTGTTCAGCAGGCGAACCGGACCCATTTCCTGCGAACGGATGTCGACGCGCGGATTCTCATCCTGGCCCAGCTTGCGCAGCACCTGAATCATCTGCGCCTGCGCCTGCGCCGCCGTATCAGCGTTGAGAATTCCTTTTTCCCGCAGCGCCAGATCGCCGGAAAGCTGTTTCAGGATCTCCTGCTTCGGCGCCACCGTCGCCGCCGCTTCGCGCAGCTTGGCCAGTTGCTTCTCCGCCATCCCCACCGAATCGGTCGACGCCACGGCCACCGTCGCCGGACTCGACGACTGCCAGTAGCTCCAGATCAACGTCGTCACCCCGGAGACCACCACCCATGCCAGCGTTCTCCGGAAACCCTGGGTCATCTCCCGCCCTCTCTATTGGACCGGATGCGAAACATTTCGCCCGTCGGCGTCCGCATCGGCTGCATCGAAAATTCCGAGGCTTCAAAAAACGGCGAAGCGTCGATTTGTTTCAGCAGCGGCGCGGCCTGATCCGTTTCCCCCGCGATGGTCACCTTATCGCGCGTGATTTCGAGGGCGTTCAACCAAATCGCCGGAGGCGGCAAAATTCGCGTCATTTCGCCCAAAATATCGATGTCCTGTTTGGTGCGCCTCTTCACCAGGTCGAGCAGCGCGGTCCTCTGCCGCGTCCTCTCCATTTCCTTGTCGAGCCTCGCAGCCTCCGCCGCCCGGGGCGCAATTTTCGCGATTTCCGCGTTCAAAGATTTCAGGTACCGCCGGTCTTCGAACGACGGATACGCCGCTAGCGCCGCCCCCGCCAACAGCACCAAACCGGCGGCAACGCTGGTGGGAATCCACAAAGCCCTGGAGCTGGTCGCCCGCAACTCCTCGGGCAATAAATTTACCGGCAGGAATAAATGCCGGCACGCCGCAGCCAGCGCCGCCGCGAAGGGCATCGCCGGATCGGTTCCCAGCAGCGCATGAAAGGACCGCGGCTCGGCCGAGCTGAACATCGCCGGATCCAATCTCAATTCGGCGCACGCCAGCGCGATCGCGCGCTCCGGCGACGCATTGAACGCAGCTGAAAATATCGGACGCGAAGGACTCTCGCCGTACAACTCGACGCGTCCGTTCACTTCTTCGAGCGCCAACACCGCAGGCGGAGGAGCAGCCGCGAACAAACGCCGCGCGGAGTAAATCGCCGCCGGCGCGCAGGTGAAACTGCCGACCTTGATTCCCGCCTCCGCGAACCACGCGCTATACCGTTCGAGCGCCGCCCGCCGCGCGATCGCCACCAGCACAGTCGACGTCCCCGGCAGCCGCGCCCAGCTTGAAACCACGTCCTCATCCGCGTAAGGATGCAGGCCGTCCATCTGAAATCCGATCGCCGCCGGCAAATCTTTATCCGAAACTCCCGGAACGGATACTTGCCGCAGAATCACGTCTTCGCGCGGAACCAGAACAGTCGCCACCGTGTGGCTCAATCCCAGCTTCTTCACGAACGCCGAATAAACCTGTCCCCACTCCGCCGCCGGTTGCTGCGCGGCATTCTCAATCGAGAAATTCCCCAGCACGCGCGCCCCATTCGGCCGGACCCGAACCGCGCAGATACGCAGAGTCTCCGCGCCGCGTGGACCCGTAATCTCGATCCCCACTCCGCTGCCGAAGGCCAGAAATTTTTTGAGACTTGCCGGAAGCATGGCTAGGGAGTCACCGCCGACTCCGACCAAGCATCGTCATACCACCGCAGAATGTGCACCGGAATCGCGAAGCCCCTGGGGTCCAGGAGCTTCACCACCGCCGACGCCGTTCGCACTGTCTCTGAAGGCGTGCCGTCCGGCTTTTTGAGCCGCGCCGACGCCCGCAAAGTCCAGATCAGATTCCCGCCCACGCGCATCCGCCCCCCCGAAACGCCCAGCACATTCACATCGCCGATGTTTTTGAACGGAGCCGTCTTTCTGCGCGTCACGATCGCCGCGATCCCGTCGGGAGGCACCCCCATCGCCGCCATCAGCGCCGGACTCATGCTATTCACGTCGAAAGGCCCCATCGATCCCCACACCGACAGGCAATCCCGCAGCCCTCCGCTCCCCACCAGAGCGCCCTCGCCGTCGGAAATGAAATTTCCATAAAATAATTCGGGAGTCATGCCACGCACGAATAGCAATTCCTCTATCTCCTGAAAAGACGCATGCCGAGCCTGAAAAGTCGGACTGATGCTGAAGTAATACTGGTCGTTTGGGGAACCGCCGGGCGAGCCTCCGCGCCAGTCCAGAATCGCATTGGTGATTTCCTGGGACTTATTCGCGTCTCCGCTCACCGCCATGACCAGCTTGAACAGATCCTCCGCGCTGGCGTGATTAATATCCAGCTTGGACGACTCCGGAATCATCTCGACCACGGCGCTGCCGCTGGGGAAACTCATGTTCATCCGCGGCGCCCCGAACTGCCAGAAGCGCGGCGAGCCATCGGGGTTGCGATAGGTTTCCCCCCACAGCATCCATTGGATGCCGCGTTCCACCGCGCCGGTCGCCAAGTACCACGCGCGCAGTCCGTTCGACCCCGCTTCGACCCGGTCCGTCTCCGCCCGCACGCTCGACGACACCGAGAACGCAATCGCCGCTAAACAAGCAGAGAGCCACAGCACCGTGATCAACGCGCTGCCCCGTCTATTTGAGGTCGTCATACCAGGACCTCACCTGCCGCGTGATGCGAATCGGCACGGTGACATTCATCACCGGCAGCCCGCCCGCGCTCACATCAAGCGGCGTCATCTCGATCTTCACCGCTCCCGGCAAATCCGCCTTGTCCCACGAGGGCAGCCATTTGGACGTAGGAAACGCGTCCGGCAGCGCCTCCCGATAGGAGAAACTGCAGTTCGCGAGACGATCCGCCAGAATCATCGCCGAGGGAGAAATCGTCTGTTCCCCCGTGCAGAACGGAGCGGTGCTCGAAGGACCCGTGTACAGATGTTCGGTGACAATCAACCGCAGTCCCTCGTCGCCCTTCACCACGCGAAACTCGTCGAACTGCGGATACCCGCGCGCCCCCTGCTCCATCGAATAACTCGACACCATCCGAAGCGAATCCGCCGTCCCCAGAAAAATAGGAATCCGCCCCGCCCCGCAATCGCTCATCACCGGCATCACCCCGCCGATCTGCCGCGTAACCACGCGTCGCATCCCCATAAACCGCCGATTAAACTGGAGCCGCGTATTGACTTTTTCCAGCGACAACAAACTAGTCCGCATCGCCATCAACATCCCCGTAGCCAGCGCCGCAACCAGCGTGATCGAGATCATCAACTCAATCAGAGTAAACCCCCGTGTGGCGCGCGCCTCCAGGCGTGCCGCGTCGACATTCGTGTCGACGTTCCGCTTTCCTAGCCCCCTCACGGATGCACGTCCCCGGCCTTCAAAACCCCTCTCCGAAACCCCTCCAAAGAGAAGCTATGCTTCACCGCGCCATCCACCCAATCGATTTCCAGTTCAATCCGATCGACATCCCAAGTCCCCTGCACCGCCCCTGGCACCGTCTCAAACGGCTGCACCATCGCGCGCCAGGAACAAGGGACGCCGCCCGTCCGCGCCGCATCGAATTGGCCCGTCAGCGGCACATTGCGCTGCAAATCCGGCTCCGCCAAAAGCTCGTCCATCTTCGACTGCGCCAGCACCACCGCGCGATCGTACTCCGTCAGCCGGGCCGCATTGTGCGCTGCCCCTGAAATCGTATTGAGCAGGCCAGCCACGGCCACGCCCATGATCGCGGTGGCGACCAGAACCTCCAACAACGTAAATCCACGATTCTGTTTCACAGAGCTTGTGGAACCCCCGTGATCGGATCGATACTGATCACCCTCTTACGCCCCTTCGCATTCCCGATCGCAATCGAAATCTTCGGCACCGTCCCGCCCGGATACACCAGGAACCTCCGCGGCTGATTCTGCTCCTCCGCGTCCGCCGCCAGCACCGGCTCGACCGACAGAATCCGCATGGGACTCACAATATCCAGGCGCTTATAAAATCCATGGTCCCCGCTGGTCGCCGTAAGCGTGCCGTTAGCCTGAGAAATTAGAATCTCCACCACCTGCTGCCGCGTATCCGCCCGCGCCAGCGCGGTGTTGAGAAAGCCAATAATCGCATCCGAAGTAGACCGCAGCCGCAGCGAATCGAGCCCCGCCGATACCGACGGATAACTCATCCCCGCCACCAGCGCAATGAGCGCCATCACGATCAACATCTCAATCAGAGTGATCCCGCGCCGGTCGCGGTGGGGCAAATTCCCAACCTGCCCTTCCGGTGGGGCGGCCAATCCTGGCGGCAGCTGACCTTTTAGGCGGCTTTCGACGTTTAAAGCCACAACGCGCGAAAACCGGGACTGCCTTCTCTGTCCCGTGGCGCCTCTCAACCCCGCCAAAGCGCCGAAACTTCCCTCGCCAGCGGACAGAGTGGGCTGTACCGGCTTTCGCCCCGTCCACAATCCCGACGCCTGAACCCCCGATCCGGTTGCTATCGCCCCAACGCGCGCAAACCGGGACCACACCCTCACTTATTACTCCAACTGAGGATGTCGGCATTATTCCCTTCTCCGCCCGGCTGCCCATCCGCCCCCAGCGAAATCACATCCGGATCGTCCCCGTGATCCCCCGGATACTTATATTGATAAGGACGCCCCCAAGGATCGAGCGGAACATCCGCCTTCAGATAAGGACCTGCCCACTGCGGAGAATCCTCAGGCTTCACGCGCAGAGCCTGCAAACCCTGCTCGGTAGTCGGATACGTCCCTGTATCGAGCTTGTAAAGCCCCAGCGCCTGCATAAACGTGCTGATATTGGCGCGCGCCGCCGTGCGCTTCGCGTCATCCGCCTTCTTAAACATATTGACGCTCACAAGCCCCACAAACAGCCCGATAATCACCACCACCACCAACATTTCGATCAGCGTAATACCGCGTTGAGATCTTCTTTTTAGATTTTTCATAATCACATCGCCACGTCGTTGATACTCGTAATCGCCAGCATCATACTCAAAATCAACGACCCCACCAGTATCCCCATTACCAGAATAATCAGCGGCTCGAACAACGATGTAAAGCGCCGGATCGCCGTCCGCGTTTCCGTATCGTATATATCCGCCATCCGCCCGAACATCGCATCCAGATTGCCCGTCTCCTCACCCACCGCAAGTAAATGACTCGCCAGTGGAGGAAATTGTCCCGCCCTCGCCAGCGGCCCCGAAATCCCCTCGCCGCGCTTCACGCCTTGCGAAACCTGTTCCAGTGTCCCGGCTATTCTTCGATTATTCAAAATCCCCCGCGCAATCCCCAGCGCCTGTACCAAAGGCACGCTGGCCGCAATCAACGTCGCCATCGCGCGTGCGAACCGAGCCGTCTCCATCTTCCGCAGCGCATCCCCCAAGAGAGGTGCCTTCAATCGCAAAGTGTCCCACCACAAAGCCCCCGCCGCAGTTCGAATGTAGGCCTGAAACGCAATAATCAGCACCACCAGCACGCAAAAAGCCGGCAGCGAATAGGCCCGCACATAAGCGCTGGTCTGGATCAGCATCAGCGTTGGCACCGGAATCTTCATGCTCGGATCGGAGAAAATCGCCGCGAACCGCGGCACTACGAAATCCAGCAAAATGAAGATCGATCCGATGCCCACCAGCGTCAGCAGCGCCGGATAGATCAAGGAGCTAACGATGTACCCGCGCAAGTCATCGCGTGTCCGCTCGAACTCCGAGAGCCGTTCAAAAATCGTGCCCAGCGACCCCGACGCTTCCCCCGCGCGAACCATGTTCACGTACAATTCCGAAAAATATAAAGGATGCGTAGCCAGGCTGTCCGCGAACGATTTCCCGCCCTTCAGAATTCGCATCACGTCCAGCACGATGGACTTGAAGTGCCCCTTATCCGTCAGCTCCGCCGTAATTCCCAGCGCGCGATCCAGAGGCACGCCCGCATTTAGCAGCGTCGATAATTCCTGGGTAAAAAATAGAACGTCTTTCCGGTAGCTCCTCCGAAATGCAGGTAGCTTCAGTTCGAAACCCTGCTTCTTTTCAGACCCGACGAAAACCGGAATCAGCCCCTGCCGCTTCAATTCCTGCGCGACGCTTTTTTCCGTGTCCGCGGTGATCGTGCCCGTGCGCAGCTTCCCGTCGGAAGCCACAGCCCGAAAGGAATACGAAGTCGCCACGATCTAAAACTCCTGCGTCACACGCAGCACTTCATCGGCGGTGGTCACGCCTTTGCGAACCTTCATCCATCCGTCGTCTCGCAGATTCCGCATCCCGTTGCGTAGCGCCGCCGCCGTGATCTTGGTCGCGTCCTCATTGCGCATGATGATCCCGCGAATCTCCTCGCTCAGCTCCATCAATTCGAAAATTCCGATCCGCCCGCGATACCCTGTGTTGAAGCAATTCTCGCATCCCTTGCCTCGAAACACTTCAATCAAATCCCCATCGGGAGTAATCGCCGTACCCGCCGGACCCTTGCACTCCGGACAAATCATCCGCACCAGACGCTGCGCCAGCACCGACACCAGCGACGACGTCAATAAATAATTTTCAACCCCCATGTCCGTCAGCCGAGTGATCGCGCTAGGCGCATCGTTCGTATGCAGCGTCGAATACACAAAGTGTCCCGTAAGCGCCGCGCGAATCGCGATGTCCGCCGTCTCCCGGTCGCGAATCTCGCCGATCATGATCACATCCGGATCCTGGCGCACAATATGCCGCAGCCCCGACGAAAACGTCAGCCCGATGGTCGTATTCACATGGATCTGATTGATCCCGTCCATCTGATACTCCACCGGATCTTCAATCGTGATGATCTTCTTGTCGCTCTGATTAATCCGCTTCAGCGCCGAATAGAGCGTGGTAGATTTCCCGCTCCCCGTCGGCCCCGTCACCAGGAAAATTCCATGCGGCAGCGAAGTGTAATAATGCATGCGCCCCAGCATGTGCTCATCGAACCCCAATCGTTCGAGATCGTAAAAATCTCCGGCGGACCGGTCCAGCAGACGCATGACGACGCTCTCTCCGTAAAGTGTCGGCAGCGTCGAAACGCGCAGATCCACTTCGCGACCCAGCGTCTTCACTTTGATGCGCCCGTCCTGCGGCAGCCGCCGCTCGGCGATATTCAGCTTCGCCATCAGCTTGACGCGCGAAATAATCGCCGCCTTCATTTCCCGAGGCGGAGAATCCTGATTCACCAGCACCCCATCCACCCGGTAGCGGATGCGGAACTCTTTCTCGAACGGCTCGATGTGAATATCGCTAGCGCGCTTCTCGACCGCCTGCGCTACCATCGCATTAACGAGCCGAATCACCGGAGCCTCGCTCGCCATGTCGCGCAGATGCTCCAGGTCCTCGGCATCACTTCCCGGCGTCAGCAGTTCGGTGTCGTTTTTTTCCGCCTGCCCGTAAAACCGGTCGATCGCGTCGAGAATCTCCTGCTCCCCCGCAATCCCGACCTTCACCGCAAGCCCGGTGCACGATTCAACGGTAGACCGAGTCTCAAAATCCAAAGGATCGGCCATCGCAAGCGTCACCGTATGATCGTGCAGAGCCACGGGCAAACACCGGAACTGCCGTAAGAATTTAGGAGAAAGCGTCTCGGTCTCAGGCGAAGTCGCCGGAGGCGCATCCATCGCGAGCAAAGGAACCTGCAACTGCTCCGCCAGCGCGCTCAACACATCGCGCATGGCAATAAACCCCAGGTCGACCAAAATCTTCCCGATCTTCTCCCCCGGCCGCTCCCCCTGCAACTCGAGCGCCCGATCGAGATCCTCCTGGCTGATCAGCTTCCGCTCGAGAAGAATCTCGCCTAAGCGCATAATCTAAGACCAAGTGGGGCAGGTTCCCGGCCTGCCCTCCGGAAAAGTAGGGTAGGTCCCCGACCTGCCCTCCGCGATCTTGACTTCAATTCTCAGTAACCGTCACAGCCTGCGCCAGCGCCGCGCCCCCTGACCGCTTCGCGTCGATCAGAGCCTTCTTTTTCCCTCGAAACGTCATCTGCCCCGGCATCCCACTCACATCTTCCCACTCATGGTATGCCAGATAAACAACCAGCGTGACCTGATCGTCGGCCGGCACCGGATCAAGCGACGCCGCCGCATCCGCCACCGCCAGGCGCATCGCCTGCCTCAACTGCGCAATCCTCTCGCCGCGCACCTTGTGAGCCTTCACCACTTCATCCTTGGTCACCGTCGGATGCATCATCGACGTAGTCGACAGCACCGGACTCACATCCATCGTGAACACCGCACCGTACCCGTCCAAATAGAGGCCGCGCGAAGCCCTGATGATCGTGAAAGGATTCTCCGGCCACAGGCTCTTGACCCGATCGTCCAGACTGCTCTCGACCATCTTCAAAACATTAGCGCTCACGCGCGGCGCAGTCGCTGCAAACACCGCCGCAGCGCACAAAGGTACAGCAAGGAGAACGTAACTCGAAATCTTCTTCATTGATATTTAATCCCCGTATTGTCGACGTATAACGTGGTCAACTGCATTTGTAATTCTGCATTGCGCTTAGCCACATCGGCCACTGCCCGGCTGACCGCCTGATTCACCTGCGCCTGAATCGCCGCGCTATCCACCGCCGGCGGACGCATCAAAAATCCGTGCATCACAATCGCCGCCGCCAGCACCAGCGCCGCAGCGAACGTGGGCTTCAGGAACGTATCCCACCACCGCGGCTCAAAAACCTTGTCCGACACAAACGCGATCCGCCGCGGCACTTCTTCCTCGCGTAGCGCCGCCAAAGTATCCACCGTCAGCCGCACGTGTGCCAATTCCTCCCGGCACCCCTCGCAGCTCGACGCATGCGCTTCCGCGTCGCGCCGGTCGCCGGCCGCCAGTTCCCCGAAGGCGTACGCCTTCCAGTCGTATTGTTCGCAATTCATCGTTCACCTCGCAAAATTGCCGGAGCCAGCGTCGTCTTCAGCAGCTCCAGAGCCGTATACAATCTCGATTTCACCGTCGAAACCGGACAGCTCAGGATCTCCGCCATCTCTTCAAACTTGAATCCCTGATACACCTTCAACAGAACCGCTTCCCTCTGCTCGTCCGACAGCCTCTCCAGCGCTCTCTCAACCGCCATCGACAACTCAATCGGCAGCAGTTCCGTCCCCCGTACCGGAGCGCCGGTCTCAAACGGCATCTGCCCCTCCGGCTTCCTCCGCCTGAGTAATGAAAACGCCTCGTTATGCGCAATCCGAAACACCCAAGCTCCAAACCGCCCAGGATCGTCCAGCTTCGGCAGGCTCTGGTACGCCTTCAGAAAAACTTCCTGGCTGACATCCATCGCATCCTCGCGATTCGAAACCAGCCGCAGCAGATAATTAAAGACGCGCCTTTCCCACCGGGAAACCAGGAGGTTATAAGCCTCCACGTCCCCTTTCCGCGCTTTCGAAATCAGGTCCCGATCTTCAACTTCCCGGAAGATCAACGAATGGCTCCGTTCATAAAGACGCAGCGATGTTAAAAAAAGTCTGAATCCGCCCAGGATTCTAATTCGACTATATATTTAAACAGGATAACGAGCCGCTCCGCGTCGAATCTCTGAACCGGCGGTTATGAGGTAAAGCCACGGCAAAATGCGCTGCATCGATTCATCGAGCTTTGATTCCCACACCTGGCTTAACGCCTTCCACGACTCTTCCATCACGTACCACTAGCACGCCGTTTACCAGTACGAACGGGATTCCTTCCGAATATTGATTCGGCTTTTCAAACGTAGCTTTATCGATCACACGCGCAGGATCGAAAACAGTGATATCGGCGTCGGCTCCGATCTTTATTCGTCCCTTTTGCTGCAAGTTCAAGCGGTCTGCGGGCAGGATGGTCATTTTGCGCAGCGCCGTCATCAGCGTCAGCGCCTTTTCGTCACGCGCATAGTGGCCCAGTACCCGCGCGTAGGTGCCGGCTCCGCGCGGATGGCCGGTCCCGTTGAAAATCATGCCGTCGCTCGCGACGATTACATCGGGATTCGCCATCGCCTGACGCGCGGCTTCTTCCGGAATCGAATGGAGAATCACGAGGCCTCCGTCTCTTCGATACTTCGCAAATGTTTCGGCCGTGAGCCGCTCGCCGGTCGCGACCCATTGGAGATCCTTATATGTGATGCCCAGCTGCTGCTGCCAATGGCCATCGAACACCGCCGAGTCGAGGCGTGTTTCGCCGGCCGTATAAGGATAGGCCTCGGTGGTGATATCGATCCCGTGTTTACGAGCGCCGGCAATCATTTCAAGCATCAGTCCGGTCTGCCCGTTCGCCATACTGGTGATGTGGACGACGTGGATCGAGGCGCCGGTGATGGCCGCGTCCGCGATCATTTCCTGAAGCGATTCGGTGACCGAGCCCGGCTCGATCGCGCCGGGCGAGCGCATGTGCACGAACACCGTGGCCTTGCGGTCGGCGCCGATGCGGATGACGTTGAGAATCTCCTGGTGCGTCGCAGTCGGCACGTAAGCGATGCCCAAGCCGATACCCAACGCCTTTTCATCGAGCCCCTGGCGAATCAGATCCTCGATTTCACGCTGCTCCCCAATCGTTGCGACGCGGTGCGCGGCTTCATCATGCGGAAGCAATCCTCCGGTATCATGCATGACTTTCATTCGCGCGGGAATGTGACCGGCCGTTGCGCCGTAATTAATGAGCGCCTTTCCTTCGCGCGCGGCGTACCAGGCAGCGACGGGAGAGACGCCGACTTCAAGTTCCAGCGCGGTGGTGACGCCGTCGCGCGCCTTGTAGCGATAATTTTCGTCGTCCTGACCGTGCGAATGAAGGTCGATGAAGCCGGGCGCAACGACGAGCCCTTTGGCATCGATCGTCGTTCTCCCTAACAAAGGGCGTTCGGAAATTGCCGCAATGCTGTGCCCGCGGATCCCGATATTGCGAACAGCGTCGAGCCCGGAATTGGGATCCATCACGCGTCCGTTCATGAGAACGACGTCGTAAGTTTGCGCGCAAACGGCCGTGGTTAGGAAAAATGCCAGACCCATTCTCATATGGCTAATCCTTTCCCAGATGCTTTCGCTCGGGTCACAGCGAGATGCGCCGCGACGACGTCTTCTACCGCGAGCCCTAACGATTTGAAGATCGTGATTTCATCCGGGGTAGTTCGCGTGGCGCCGGCTTCGCCCAGTTCGGCGACGATGTGAGAATCGCCGAAAGGGATCACGTCGCCCGATTCCTTGAGCGCCGCCGCGCGCGAATCCACGAACAAGCGGGCTCGCGCAACCAGCGCCGGATCCATCTCCTGCTGCGTGGGACGCGTGGCGCCCACCGACACTACATGGGCTCCGGGTGCGACCCAGTCGTTGAATAAAATCGGCGTGTGTGAGGAGGCCGCGATCACAATGACGTCGGCTCCGCGCACCGCAGCTTCGGGCGAAGAGGCCGCGATGGCTCCGGTTTCACTCGAGAATGCATCGAGATTTTTGCGCGTGGGACTCCAGGCGCGGACCTCTCGAAACTTTCTCACATGCGATAACGCTTCGAGATGGCTGCGAGCCTGCACGCCGGAGCCCAGGATCGCGAGCACCGTTGCATTTTCTCGCGCGAGCTTTTTCACGGAGACCGCCGAAACCGCGGCAGTACGCGCTTCGGTGATGTATCGCCCGTCGACGATAGCCGTTAGCGCCCCGGTCTCCGGATCGAGCATCACGATTGTCGCGAGATGCGTAGGCAATCCGCGCGCGGTGTTCGATTCGTACAGCGTAACCAGCTTCGCGCCCAGCGCCGGCGTCGACGGAACGTAGGATGGCATCAGCGCGAAGAACGATTCTTGGTCGCCGATTTCAAGCACCGTCCGCACCGGCTGCACCACGGTTCCTGCGGAGAATGCCGCGAGAGCGGTTTCCATCGCGGCGATCAAATCCGGCATGGTGAGCAACGCGCGAACATCGGATTCAGTAAGTAAGAGAGCCATGAGCCTAATACAGTATCATGAGGGCTTGCGAAAAGAAGATGTTCCGATGATGCTGGCCGGCTTGGCTGCGATGCTGCCGGTAGTGAGCATCGCCGGCTTCGAAATTGTTCTTGGCGCGGCGATTTTGGCCATGATCGTCTTCAGGGTCAAACCAAAATGGCCGCCCATCTGGCTGCCGATTTCGCTGTTTTTCCTGGGGACGGTAATTTCGTGGCTCGCCTCCGGCGACCTGCGCGGAGGGCTTCCGCAAATCAAGAAATTTTACGTCTACGCGATGGTGTTTGTAGTCGCGAGCACGTTTCGAAACGCTGCGCAGATTCGCTGGCTGGGGTTTGCCTGGGCCGCGGCGGCGGCGGCGTCGGCGGGACTTGGACTGTACCAGTTTTACGACAAGTACGAAGACGCGATCGAGAAGCATCAGAACTTTTACGACTCCTATGTAGCCGATCGCATCACTGGATTTCTGGATCACTGGATGACCTTCAGCGGCGAGATGATGATGGCTCTGCTGGTCATCGGAAGCTTGGTATTTTTCTGCCGCGACCGGCGCTGGGTGGCGTGGCTGGTGGCAGCGGGCGCAGTGATCGCAGTGGCACTGGTGGCCGCGGAAACGCGCAGTATGTGGGCCGGTGCGGCGTGTGGAGGGATCTACCTGCTATGGTTCTGGCGCCGATGGACCGTAGTCGCGCTGCCGGTAGTCGCCGGACTTTTGTTGCTTGTGAATCCATTCGGCATCGGGGATCGGGAGCGGTCCATCTTTCAGCCGCATGGCGATGAGGATTCGAACGCGCACCGATCCGTCACGCGCAGCATCGGATGGGCGATGATCAAGGCGCATCCATGGCTCGGCGTGGGCCCGGAGCAAGTCGGCAAAGTTTATAAGAATTATGTTCCCGCCGACGTGAAGAAGCTGCCGACGGGATACTATCAGCACCTGCACAACGTTTATATTCACTACGCGGCGGAACGCGGCGTGCCCACGATGCTGATGCTGGTATGGATGCTGCTGCGCGCCTTTTACGATTTTATTCGCACATTGCGGACGCTTCCGAAAGACGCGGAACAGCGTTGGGTGCTGCACATGGGAATCGCGGTGATTATCGCCATAATGATCGCGGCGTGGGAAGAAGTGAATCTGGGGACCAGCGTGGTGCTGGCGATGTTTCTCGCGGTGCTAGGGTGCGGATACGCCGTTATTTCCCGGGAAGAACGATCATTCCCGTCGTCTGATCCGCGTTGAGATCGATGGTGCTGCGCAGCTTCAGCGTAACCGGATCGTACACTTCAATGTCGTATCCGGCGCCGTAAATATAAAGATCCTTGCCCGTGCTGGACATGCCGAATGTGTATCGCGCGCGGCCGTCGAACTCCTGCGTGCGAATCACGCGGCCCGTGGGAATATCGATCACCCAGAACTCCGATCGCTTGTTTCCGCCGGTGCCGTTGGTGGTGACCGTATAGCCGGTTTTATGATCGGGTGTGATGTGCAGACCCTGCATTGAAGCGGCCGCGGGACCGATCGGCGTGAACTGGAATGTTCGCTTGGAAAGATCAAAACGCGCGATACCGAAAATGTTTTTATGCACCACTGGGTCGGATGAGTTGAAGAGGCTGACGAGGATCCCCGGTTCCTGGATGGAATCGAGCTGCTGGCCCAGGTTCACGTTCTGCATGCCAGGAAACTGGGGCTTCGAGAGCTCGATGGTATCGACGACTTTGAAATCCGACGTATCGTAAATCGTGATCGTCACGCCCATGCGGTAGAGATATTTTCCGTCCGGTGAAAAGCGCATCACGCCGCCGCGGCCGCCGCCGGCAGCGTCTTCGCCGCCCGGCATGTCGACAAACTTAGTAATCTTCTTCTGCGCCAGATCGACAATCGCGAATTGCGTCTTGCCCTGCTCGAAGCGGTCGATCTTCTTCTCCATCGGGCGGACGATCATGTAGATAAACTTGCCCGTCGGGTCCGGAGCCCAGGAGGTGAAGCGCATTTTCGTGCCGCCCGAGTCGAGCACGAACGAGTTCGTCACCTTGCGCGTCGCGACATCGATCACTTCGATGCCGTTTTTCTCAATGGTGGACGCGTAGATGGTCTTGCGGTCGTCCGAAATCTGCATCGAGTGCGAAGTGCCGGTCTCGAGCTCAATTCGGTCGACGACCTTCTGCTTCGCCTCGTCAACAACCTGAATGGTGTGCGGCCAAGTGCCGACGAAAAGTGTGCCTTGCGCGGCCGCACTTGCTATGACCGCCGCTGCGATCGCGAACAGTTTCTTCATGGGAAAACCAAGTCGATGTTGCGCCAGTCTTTCGTCGCCGCCGCGCACTTCGCCGTCCAGTCCGGATAGTTGTTCATGTGATCCGGGACTTGCGCGGGCCAGTAGCAGCTGATGTAGCAATCGTATAGATCGCGCTCGACAGGCTGGCAAAGCCCAGCCGTGCCGCCGGAGGAATCGACCTCCCAGCCGGGGGAGAAAACAATGGCGCAACCCATCGGCACGTGCGGACGCTGCGCGGCCGGACCTTGCGGACCCTGCATGGCGACGACATCGTTGTCGATGTGCTCCTGAATGCGTCGGGCTTTATGATTGACGGCTCTTAGATGTTTCATGCCGCGGCCTTCCTATCTGAAAAGTGTCTCAAAAAATCGGGGTTCTGCGCAGCGATGGCGCCGTAAATTTCGAGGCAGGTGTTAGTCCACCCGCGAATCCAATCGCAATAATGAAGATTCGGATGCCCGGTATCGCCGTAGCGAACATAGGCCTCGTGATGGCATCCCCCGGCGCACACCGGACGAGCCCAGCAGCTGCGGCAATCGGTCTTCGTCTGAATGTGGCCGCGTGAAAGAAAATCGTTCTGCTTGGCCTTGTCGATGCCGGTCGAAACGTGTCCCAACGTGTGTTTATCGGAATCGACGAAGCGATGGCAAGGCGCAATATCGCCCGACGGTCCGACGCCGACGAGGCCGAGTCCCGCCCCGCAAGGATGCGATTTGTTCACGCCCTGGTGCAGTTCCGCCAGCGTGTCGCTGACGTTTGAAAACCCGTGATGCTCGCCGCGCAGCGCGTGCGCCAGATATTCCGAAGCGAGCACACCGAATTGATCGAGCACCGAATCGAGGCCCCGATTATCGATCGAATACAAACGGTCGGGCGACGTCGTCACCGGCGCGAATCCAATCTCGTGAAAGCCGAGATCATGCTTCAAATGCCGATACGTGCCGAGCACGTCCATAGCCTGCGAAGTCATCGTGACGCGGGCAACAATAGGCCGCGTCTTATGTTCCTTAATCAGCGCCCGCACACGCGGCTCAATAATGTCGTAGCTGCCTTTCCCATTCGAGAAAACGCGAAACTTGTCATGCGACGCCTTATCGCCATCCATGCTC
This sequence comes from Bryobacterales bacterium, assembly GCA_963698105.1. Taxonomy (GTDB): domain Bacteria; phylum Acidobacteriota; class Terriglobia; order Bryobacterales; family Bryobacteraceae; genus Palsa-187. The sequence continues at coordinate 1,307,471 of CAVOPN010000001.1, read as the reverse complement.
ACCGTCACGCCGATCTCATTCGCCGAAAGATATTCGATAATAGCCGGCGTCAGCAGCGTGGCATTCGTCGTCAGACTGAAGTCGATCGAACGCCCTTGATCCGCGGCCTTTTGCTTTGCATAATCGACCACTTTCTTCAGCAGCGGAAAATTCATCAGCGTCTCGCCGCCGAAAAACGTGATGTGCACGCCATGCCGTCCCGCGGACTGCGTGAACAGATAATCTACTGAAGCCGACGCCGTTTCGAAGTCCATGAACTTGGGCTTGCCTTCGGGCGTGGCAACTTTATCTTCGCCGAACTCGTAGCAATACTGACAGGACAAATTGCACTGATTGGTGAGATTCATCACCATCGTCTGCAGTGGAAAATCGTCGGGCAGAGGCTGCGGCTGATCGACGAACGCCTCGGTCGAGGCGATGATGCGCGCTTGATACAACTCGCCGATGGTTTCGATGTCGGCGATCTTCAACAACTCTTCCTGCGAAGCGGCTCCCTGAGCCAGCCGCGCCAGAACCGCGGCCGATGTATCATCAAGCTCGAAAATTCCGGCGCTCGGCACCGTGTATAGGAATCGGCGTCCGCCGCCCGAAAACTCGTGAAATTCGCCCAGCCGGAACGTCATTTCGGCCCCTCTGCTTCATCCCAGCGTACATACAAAGGAATCGCCACCACCATGTACGATCGCGCCGTCAGCGGCTTGCCGTCTTTATCCAGGGCCCCTTTGTAGGTGGCCACTGCCCACACGTCGCCGTAGTTATTGCGGCTGAATTTACGCTTCGGATTCGGACCCTCCGCGGCCGGCGTGAAGAATCCCGTGGGACTCATCTTGCCCACGAATTCCTTATCGTCATCCCCGTAAACCGCGTAAAATTCCTCGATCGACCACTCCGCGTCGACGCGGCCCAGTTCGACATCGTCGGGCGTGTTCAACTTGCCGTCCGGTCCGCGATTGTAAGCGATGGCCTCGAATTGCTGATAGCCTTTCGGAAATTTGACGCCGCCGAGGCGCGATAGTGCGGTGTCCGGCGACACTTTTATGTAATCTATTTTGTCGTACACCGCGATGGCGTTCGGCGCGACAGTGCGGCGCACCGAAACATCTCGTTTACCGACGATGGCTTTCACGTCGACATCCAATTCGACCGTCGCCTGCTGCGCGGTCTGATCGACGATGCGTTTCACTGTCACTCCGGTTCCGAAATCGATATCCGCGGCGGCCAGCTTCGGAAAATTGTCGCCGTAAATTTTCACTCGCTGAGCGGTGGAACCGGTCTTGATCATCGTGAGATCCGTGCCTGTGACCGTAACTCCGTCATTGGCGCGATGCAATGTCACGTCGTAGCCGAACTCTTCATAGGCGCCCCAAAACCAGCGCCCTTCCATCGAATTCTGGTCGGGCGCAATCCACATGGTCTCCCGCAACTCCGCGGGCACGCCGCCGGCGGCCTGCGGCGATGGATCGACAGAACTCTTCGCGGTCGACCGGCCGCGCCAGGAATAGCCCGTGTACACGACGGATTTTCCAGAACGAGTCACAGTCGAGCCATCCTTCAAATAAGTCAGCTTGACGTTCGTAGTAAATTCGTCTTCCGATGCGCCAGGCTCGATCACCATTTCACCTACCACTTTGCCGCGTCCCGCCTGCTCACCCGAAATCAGCCAGCGGCCGGAAATTTTCGGTGCACGCATCCGTGCCCGCCATGCGGCCCACGCGGGAGTGTCCAAAGCATAATCCTTCGCCAGATACTCGACCGCCTGATCCGACGGAGGCCGCGTATCCACCGGGGCCGCGTTCGCAACCGCAGCACCGCGCCCGCCCGCGGCCGCGCCACCGCGCCCTCGGAACGATTGCTCGGAGACAATGAAGTATCCGCGATGCATGTTCACCAGCAGATCCCAATCTTCTTTCGACCGATGCCAGGATCGCGCACGCGCAATCGGATGGCACGCGGCGCACGCTTCGCGCACGGCGTCGTTGGGAAATTCTTCGTCTTGAATACGATGCTCGACAAAGTACATCACCGGCTTGGCCTCTTCGGGGGCGAGTCCATGATCGGTGCTCAAACTCTTGACGATAGCGCGAGCTTCCTCGGGTTTCAGCTCCAGCCCGTTCAGGCGAACCATGCGCTTAATGGCCTCCTGCCAGCCTTCGGGCGTAGTGCGCTCCCAGGAAATCCGCGTCATGTTGCCCTTGTCGTCACGCTTATGGCAGCCGCTGCACTTCGCGATGACCAGAGGATCGGTAACCGGAATGCCTTCTTCGACCACCGGCTTTACGTCAGTGGCCGCGCCTCGGCCGCGCCCGCGCTGGGCATTTAACAGAATTGGGAGAGCCAGGAAAAGGGATACCAGCAGTCGCATAGAGCCGTTCGACCACGATAGCGCATTCTCGAACGGGGAGGCGTGGACTAGTTTTTTAAGTTAGCACGACAATGTGGGGCGGCGCCATGCGCTGCCTGATCCACAGGCTGAAGCCCGTGCCACCATGTGCTAGCTCCCAGAAGAATTTGAGGTGGCACAGACTTTAGTCTGTGTTTCAAACAACCGCACGCAACGGCACTTCATGTCCCCGAGCTGTAACGTGCTCGACCCCAACCGCGCGCCCATTCTCGACAATCACCGCATCATCGAAATTATTCACCGTCGGACAAACATGGCGCGGAATCAAGTAAAGCAGCGAGCCAATTGCCGGCACCGCGCCCCCGGAAATCTCAATCGGCAGATGCTCTTCACTCGGCTTCAGAGGAATCATGTCCTCTCGCCCCACGACCGCGCACGTGGGCACGCCCGCGTCGGCGGAAACGCTTTTGTGTCCCGCATCGCAGGTGACCACGTTCGGTTTCGGATGACTCACCACGGTGGCGACCACCAGCGCCGCGGGTTGATATCCCCATTCGGCCGGCAACTGCTTGATGCTGGTGGCGTCGCTGTACACCACCGTTCCCGGCGACGTCCGATGCACGAATTTTCCATCTTTAAACGACGCGTAACTCACCGAGCAAGGGAATGCCGGAGTTCCGCTGGTGATCACTTCGCCCACGGGAAGGTCAACCGCCGCGACGATTTCCATCAACCGGTCGTACCCTTTGTGCGCCAGCTTCTCCCGCTCCTCAAGCGACGTCGCGGACATGTGGCCGTCGTAATAATGCAACCCGCGGAACTGCGATCCGGCCGCGTGTACGACCTGAAGGATCGCGTCGATCCCATCCTGTGAAATTCCGGTCCGATCCATCCCCGGATTCACGTCGACGAACATTCCGATCCGCGTTCCCGCCCACGCCGCGACCTGCTCGACATTTTCGATCAGGACGGAGATGCGGACGTTCGGATACTGCTCCGCTACTTCTTTCACCCGCCGCGCATTCGCACCGACGACGGCGTACGCCAGCAAAACATCCTGCATGCCCGATTCGCACGCGGCTGCCAGCTCCACTGTAGTAGAACATTTCGCGTTGACGACCCCTTTCGCCGCGAGCCTCCGCATGATGAACCCCAGCTTCGCAGTCTTCAAATGAGGACGCCAGCGATTCGCGTCGCCGCCTAGCAAGCGCAAGGTTGCGGCGATGTTCTGATCCACGATTTCGGTATAAATCACCAGCGCAGGCGTAAGCAGCGCCTCGACATTCTCGATCCGGTAAGAAGTCACTTTAATACTGTAACCGGAATGTTGAACACCGCCGTATTGACCACGCCTTTGCGCTGGAACTGGACCCACACGCGATATATTCCTTCGCGCGGAAAAATCAAATTGAACTGGATTTGTTTTACCGCGCCGCCCTCCGGATCGGTCACCAGGAACGGATGCGTATGCATCAGGTCGATCAGATCCGCGCTCGCGGCCAGCATGTGCCCCATCGCGCCGATGTACGGCTCGATCCCATCATTCGGCGTGAGCCGGAAAAACATCATCGTCTTCATCCCGGCGATAGGTTGCGGAGGATCCGTCGTCAGCGACACCTCCATATTCGCGGTCTTATTCGGCGCCAGATCCGCAGCCAGTTTCGCCGGCGTCATCTTCATTCCTGCGCCGGCCACGAACAGCGTATTCGCAATCAACTGCGGAGTCGCGCCCTTGGGATAAAAATCGCTCAACACCCGATAAAGCCCGGGATGTGGAAACTTCACATCCAGATCGAAGGTGCCGTCGGCTTGCAGGATCGGATGCACGTGCTCAAAAAACTGCATGTCCTGGCTGATCAGGAACTGATGAAACAGCTTCTCATGCATGATCTCGAAATCGCGCACCGTTTTTCCCGTGGCAGGATCTTCTACGCGGAAGGTCAAAAGCGTCTCTTCGCCGGGCTTCAGGATTTTTGGCGCGGTGGTGATGCGCACCGGAAACTCGTGAGCATCCGGAAGGTTTGCTACCATCGTCATCCCGCAGCGAGGACACTTGCCCGGCATCTTTGACCGGACCTCTTTATCCATCGGGCAGATGAACTCAACTTCGGGCTCGTCCGGAACCGGAGGCGTGGGCGGCTGCTGCCACCATATGAATGAGGATAGAAAGAAAACCACTGCGCGAAACATAGCGTCTATTTTTATTATCTCTCCAGTAGGCACCGATAAGTCTTCCGTGGAGACCGAATTCAAAGCCGGCAAGTACCTCACCTTCCGCGTCGGCCGCCAGGACTTCGCGATGAACGGCGCCTGCGTGCGTGGAATTCTTCCCGTCCATCAGATGACAGCCGCCGAATCTGACGGATTGGTCTGCGGATTTTCCGTCATCGGTGGGCGCGATTTCCCCGTAATCGATCTGCCGGCGAAGCTCGGCATCCTCCCGGGGTTGCGCGGCAGAGAACCGTTTATTATCGTTTTCGAAATCGAGGGAAGATTCGCCGGCTTCATCGCCGATCGCGTTTCCGAAGTGGTGGACCTGCGCGTCCGAGATTTTCGTAACGGCGCCATCCGCAGCCACGGACGACCCCGCCGCTTGCTGGAGCCGTCTCAAATCATCCGCGAAGAGGACTGGACCGCGCTCCCGCTTAACCCTTGATCCCGTCGAACGCCCGCTCGATTTCCTTCTTCGCCTCCGGCCCCACCGGCGTCAGTGGCAGCCGCGGAATTCCTCCGTAGTAGCCGTTCAGATCCATCGCGTATTTCAGCCCCGGCACGCCGTATTTCGTGGTGACCAGCTGCGCCGCGGGTGCAATCCGATTCTGCCACTCGAGCGCCGCCGCCGATTCGCGGGTCCGATGCGCCTCATAAATCGAGATCACTGAGTAAGGCGCCGCGTTCGCATACGCCAGCACCGCACCCACCGCTCCGATCGCGAACGATGGCGCAAGCGTAGGCGCGGAACCCACCAGCACCTGAAATCCTGGCTTTACCTCGCGAATCATTTGCATCACTTTTTCGAGATTGCCCGAGCTTTCCTTGATCGCGATGATGTTCGGATGATGCGAAAGTTCGGCAACCGCGTCGGTCATGATGTCGACTCCGGTCGCCTGCGGCCAGTTGTAAATCATCAGCGGAATTTTCGAAGCATCAGCGACAGCCCGGAAATAAAGCATCTGCGCGTCGGCGCGATTGATCAGGTTCTTGTAATAAAACGGCGTGCGGACCATCGCGGCTTTGTATCCGATATCGGCCGCGCGATTGGTCAACTCGATAGTCTCGCGAACGCCTTCGACCCCCGTTCCCGCCAGCAGCAACTTCTCAGGCGCCGCATATTCAGCGACCCATCCCCACAGCTGGATCTTTTCCTCCGTGGTGAGATAAACGCTCTCACCCGTCGATCCACAGACCACATAACCGGCCAAGCCTGTCCGATTCCACTTCTCTATATTGTGCTGGACCTTAATCTTATAAAGGTCGCCATTATGATCGAAAGGGGTCGCGATCGGGGGGAAAATACCGTGCAGCTTTAACATGGAAGCGAAGCGGGCCGGTCCCCCAGCCCGCTGGACCAAAACTATCTCACCGTAAACACGATCAACAACGTGAAAATTGCCAGCGATTCGATAAACGCCAGTCCGAGCACCAGCAGCGTCTGAATTCCGGCGCGAGCTCCTGGGTTCCGCGCCACCGCTTCGGCCGCGCTCGCCACAGCTTTACCCTGGCCGAGTCCGCAAAGTCCCGACGCGATCGCCATCCCGACCACCAGCAATCCAGCCTTCACTTCGCCGGCGCTCACGCCCGTGGTCGTCGTGGTCCCCTGCGCGAACGCGGGCACCGCCGCGATCAGCAGAAAAAGTGCCATCAACATCAAAAGTTTCGTACGCATTGTTTCTTCCTTTAACGATCAAAATTCCGCCAAGGAGGTGGTTCCGATCCGAACGCTGGGGCGCCGGCGGCTCACACTTGAGCGGTTCAACAAAAAGCCGTATTAATGTTCCTCTGAAGTCGCGCCGCCCAGATAAATCGTGGTCAGCAGCGTAAACACGTAAGTCTGCACGATGGCTACAAACACGTGCAGCAGCATAAAAATCACAGGGATAACCAGGTAAGTCAGGTTCAGAAAAATTCCCGTGACCTGTTCCCCCGCGAACATGTTCCCGTAAAGACGAACGCTGAGCGAAAGAGGCCGCACAAAGTGGCTGATAATCTCAATCGGAATCATCAGCGGAGCCAGCCACGCCACCGGTCCCATGAACTGCTTCAAATATCCGAGGCCCAGGTCCTTAAACCCCACGTAGTTGTAATAAAGAAACGTGACCACCGCGAGGCCCACAGTAACCGGAATATGGTTGGTAGGCGCATCCAGACCCGGAATCAGACCAATCAGATTCATTGACAAAATGAAAATGAAAATCGTCCCGACGTAATAGATGAACCGTTCGCCGTGATGCACGCCGACTTCTTTAATCGTGCTGTCGATAAATTCGTAAATCAGCTCGAACACCTGTTGCAATTTGCCGGGGTTCCGAGCGGAAAACCGCCCGCGCGCCACCGCCACCAGCAGCATGATCAGCACCACCACGAAAATTTCCATCACCAGCCAGTTCGACCACGGCCGATTCGGATCTTCCGGTGCAATGCCCAGCGCCGCCAGCAGCGAATTCGCCGGACCCGCCAGGTAGTTGTTGAACAGCGCCGTTAGCGCAAGCTCGTGTTCAGCTTCCATATGGATTTCTAATTATTTGGAGCCCACCGCTCCCCACAGGAGTTCGAGAGCTAAGGCCGCGAAGGATACCAGCAACCCCACAATCAGCGCCGCCGGAGTGCTTCCCAAACCTTCGATAATAGCATAGATCGCCATGCCGATCAGCAGATATCGCAGCGCCAGAAATACCGCGGACCCGGTGGCCGGACGCGCCCCCGAAGCACCCACCGTCTCCGCCAATCGCATCCATGACCGGAAGCTAAAATACGATAGCGCCGTGCCCACCAGGAACCCGATCCCATCGCGAATCCCATCCCTCTCAAACACAGCAATAGTCCCAATCGCACCCAAAACCAGCGTCAGCCGCAGCACCCGATGCTCAGAAATGTCCAAACCGTAGTGTAGTGCGTGTGAGGCGGCGCCATGCGCTGCCGCGTCTGGTCACTCCCGATTCTTAGTCAACTCCCGAATCAACTGCACGAATCCCCCGACGATCCCCAAAATCAGCATCGTCATCGTCAGATACCCGGTCCCCAATCGCCCATCTAAGAAGTGCCCGATCAAATATCCAACGAACGTGGTCGCCGGCAGCATGGTAGCGATCGCCGTGTAGCGCAGCGCCGACGCCGTGAATCCGTCCCCTTTTTCCTTCACTCACTTCGATTGTAGGATCTTCGCTGCCCTGGCGGCTGTCTCGTTCACCAGATACCCCATCTTCGGATGCGAAGGCTCCAAATCCGGCTCGAATCCAAACTCGCGGAGGGTTTCGCTGGTCGAAGGACCTACCGACGCGATCACAACCTTCTTCATCGCACGCCGCACGCCGTCCTCCAGTCCTTCCTCCGCCGCGACTCGCAGCAAATGCGGCACCTGAATGGAAGTGGTGAACATCGCCACATCGAATTCGCCAGCAGCGGCACGCCGCACGGCCTCGCGCAGAGGAGCCGTGTCCAGCGGCAAATCCCACTGATAAACCGGGACCGTCGACACCTCCGCGCCTTTCCCGCGCAGAGCCTCGATCAACTCCGTCGCCGGCCGCCCATATTCCTGCACCACGATTTTCTTCTCCGGCCGTCCGTCGATGGCCGCTAGAATTTCGCGCCACGTGTTCGGCTCGGGGACCATCACAGCCGCCGGAATCCCCCATTCACGGAGCACCGACATCGGCTTCGACCCGCGTACCACCACGGTCAGGGTACGCAGCGCCTCCTTGAAGCGCTCTTCCGGATACCGCGTGCTCAACACTTCATTCAGCAGACGCGTCCCCACGCCAGTCAGCAGAATCATCATTTCGAACTCGCCGCGAAAAAGCTTTTCGGCAAACTCGAAGGCCTGCGAATTATCGGCTAACGGCACCTCGCGCATAGACGGCGCGACAAAAGGCTGGCCGCCCTGGCCGCGGATCAGACGTTCAATCTCAGCCGAGCGCCGGCTCTCGAGCGACAGTACTCGTAATCCATCGAAAGGCACAAACTCCTTACTGGGCAGGCTTGGGTTCAGCAGGCGGCGGAGCCATGGCCGGCTCATGCGCCCCGCGGTGGCAGGTATAGCAGGTGACATGCTCCTTGCCGTCCGGGAACTTCGCGTTGATTTCACGTGTCATCACGATCATCTGCCGCGCAATCACCTTGTGCGGATTTTCGTCACTCGAATAATCGCCTTGCACGTGGCACGTCTGGCAATTCCCACCCAGCGCCACCATAAATTTGTGCATGATCCCGCTGCGCAGATCTTCCACGGTCAGCACCTGGAGATTTTTCGGCGGCGGCGGCGGACCTTTCTTGCCTTCCTGTGGAGGCTGAGCGAGCAACATCGTAGAGAAGACAATCCCCAGACATCCCAGGGTTCCGAAAATACGCATCTCAGTATCATTACATAAGCATGTGGCGCGCGCCTCCAGCGTGCCGCGTCGACATTCGTGTCGACGCTCCGCGAGTTTCCCTAAGTGCTTAACCCTATTGCCCTCTTACGAAAATAGGACTACGCTGAAATCGCTCCTCTTTTGCACTCGGCAGAACCGCAGGGCATTTGTGGACTCGTCCTAATAACGCGTTCATCCTACCAATTCAATCACAAGCTTCTAGGAGAACCGTGCTCATAAAATCATTCCTGCCCCTGGCCTTCGTGTCTCTGCTCGTTTCCGCCTCGGCGAGTACAATCACTCTCGGCACCGCCGCTTCTTTCGGGCTGCTGGGCGGCACGATTTCAAACACCGGCACATCCGCGGTCACCGGCAATGTCGGTGCCATGGGCACCGTAACCGGTTTTGACCCGACCGGCACGCAAACCGGGTTGGTCTACTCAGGCGGTTCCGTCGTTGCGTCCGCGTATTCCGACTTTGAAAATGCCCTCAACACCGCTTCGATCGCCGCACCGACCACGACAATTGCGGACTTAACCACGAGTCAGGATTTTCTGGGTGGCGGCGTCTACACGTTTTCGGCGACCAACGTTACCTCTACCGCGGGTATTACATTGACCTTCGATGGGGATTCCAGCGCCGTTTTCCTGATGCAGATCTCCGGTGCGTTGACCATCGACGGTCCGATTACATTCAACCTGATCGACGGGGCCTTGGCCAGTAACATCTATTGGATCATCGGGAACACTACCACAGCTGAAGCGGTTACGATCAACCCCAGCATCGGTGCGCCCGTGACTTGGGACGGAGACATCCTGGCAGGAACTTTCACCATGTCGGCAATTCCCGGCGGCAGCGGGGACCTCGCCGGGACCATCAACGGCTGTGTGCTTACGGTAAACGCCAACACCTTGGCCGGCACCACCAACGTAAATGGGTGCGGAGCGGCCGCCGTCCCGGAACCGGGCTCCGCCGGCCTGCTTTTAGTCGCGGGCCTCTGCGGAGCGCTCGGTTTCACCGGGTGCGCGGCGTGGAAGCGCCGCTATTGCCTGGTCACCAGATAAGGCGCCAGAGATCCTGCCAAAGGACTGCCCAGGCCGGTGGTGAAATCCCATCCCGGACCCGCGCTGAAACTGCCCGCCGTGCCGGAGGTTACGTCGCGGAAATCACTCAAATAGCCGGAGGAGGTGGGCGCGCCGGCCGCCGCCGCGTACACATTGCTCAACGCCGATGTCAGCGGACGTCCCCGCATGCCGTTCACCGTGCCGATAAATCCGGCATACAGTTGCACCGCGAGACTGGTACCGTAGACCCCGTACCATCCGCCTTGCATGGAAACGTAGACGGCCACCGCGCTCGCGCTGCCTCCGTTCATCGCCGCGTCCGGCACTCCCCGGCGCGCGCAGTTGGAAGGAACAAAAGTGCTCTGAAACGCCGGTTTCGCTTCAAACGCGCTGCATCCGCCGCCGGTTCCGCTCCACGCCGTTTCGACGACCGGTAGCGCCAGATGTCCGTTCGAAGAGGCCAGGTTCGTGCCCCCCACCGAAATCACGTAAGGAGAGGAAGAGGGCCACAACACCTCCCCGCCGGCGTCTCCGGAGGAAGCCAGAAAGGTAACTCCGCTGCGTTCGAAAGTGCCGTCTGAAATCCCTTCATATCGCGATTCGCTGCCGCCCCAGCTCATCGAAACAACCGACGCAACCTGGCGGGCGTAATTGACGCCATTCAGCAAATCGTTGCTGTTCGATGAATTGGCTTCCACCAGGACAATGTGCGCATAGGGCGCGACCGCGTGGACCCATTGCACGTCCAGGTTGATCTCCACTTCCCAGCCCGTATTGCGTTGGGGAAGCGTTGAGCCTCCGTTCTCATTCACTTTCCGGAAACATCCGTTGGCCGTGGTACATGCGGGCAATCCGAATTGCGCGCTGAACGAACCCAGGTCCGCTTCGGCGCTGGGCGAATCGAAAGCATCCACGATCGCGATGGTCACGCCGGAGCCTCCTCCCATGCTGGGCGTAATCCCATACGCGGTCGTAATATCAATAGGATAAAAAACACCGGCGGGCGCCGCCGAAGTTTGCGGCTTTTCGTCGCCGCGCGGACCACTGCCGCGAATCCAGCTATGCGGCCGGATCTCCCCTCCACCCCTGGGTGCCACCGCCGGCCGATCCCCTCGGCCTTGCGCCCACCCTACCGTGCAAAACACGACTGCTAAACTCCATCGTTGGACGGAAACAATACGCATGCCAATCTCCTGAATAAATTTCGTTGACCCCCGTCCGACGTCAACAGGTTTCAATCTAACACGGTACTAGTACTTCCAAAAGGCCCTTTTCATTAAAAAATATAAAAATTTAGGGGGCTTGACAAAATATTGCAATATGCGATACTATTATCGCGGATTGCGATATGAAGCTTGGCGAAAAAATCCGGTACCTCCGCCTGGTCGAAGGCACGATGCGCGGCCTGGATCGGGAAATGACCCAGCAGGAAGTGGTTCGCGCCATCGCGCGGGAGATGAAAAAACCCATCAGCCAGTCCTATCTTTCGCAGATTGAGAGCGGCGCACGGCCTCATCTCACCAATTCGACGCGGATGCTGCTCGCGAAATTCTTCGGCGTCCATCCCGGCTATTTAGTCGACGATCCGGAAGGGTTTCACACCGAGCTCATCAGTGGAGTGCGCGTAGAAGAGGATCAGCTCGATTTATGGCTGATCAGCGGCGCGGAGCGTTTCGCGCGCGATCGGGAAGTGAGCCGCGCCTTGCTCGCTGTCGCTCGCCACGCCGATTCCCGTAAATGTTTGATGCTGCTCTATTCCATTCTCGATACGCCGGAGCTGATGGATCGACTGCTGGCCGTGCTGCGGCCGGCCGCGAAGCTCAAGGAGGCGGTATGACCTGGGAAACTTTCTACCTCGGGACTTTCTTTGTAGGCTTTTTGCTGAGCGTGCTTTTTTTCCTCGCCGGGGCGTTGCGTTTACCGCACCTTCACGTTCATGGACAGATGCATCACGCCGGGTTCGGCAAAATCAAGACCGGAACCGCGGCCTTCAACCCCGGAACCCTGATGGCGTTTCTCGCCTGGTTCGGCGGCACGGGTTATCTGCTGGAGCGATACTCCACCATCTGGACTTATCTGGCTTTGTTTTTGTCGATCGCAGGGGGACTGGCCGGGGCGTCGATTATTTTCTGGATCATGCTGAAGCTGTCGGCCAACGATCGGCCGCTTGACCCCGCCGATTACGACATGATCGGCGTGCTCGGGAAAGTGGCCAGTCCGGTTCGCACGGGCGGAACGGGCGAGTTGATTTTTTCACGCGCCGGCGCCCGATGCGCCATCGCAGTCCGCAGTGAGAGCGGGCAGGAGATTCCACGCGGCACCGAAGTGGTGGTGACGCGTTTCGAAAAAGGCATCGCCTATGTGCGTCTCTGGAATGAGATGCGCGGCGAATGAACGGAGAGGATTATGGAAATTTTTAGAGAGTGGATTGTGATCACGTTTCTGGCGTTTCTGGTGCTCATTCTGGTGTTGTCGTCGCTTGCGAGAGTCTATCGCAAGGTGGGGCCGCATCAGGCGCTGGTGGTATACGGATACCGCAACACGCGCATCATCAAAGGCGGCGGCACGTTTATTTTCCCCATGTTCGAAACCTACCGTGAGCTGTCGCTGCAGCTGATGTCGTTCGACGTGGCTCCGCAGCAGGAGCTTTATACGCAGCAGGGCGTCGCGGTCACGGTCGAGGCGGTTTCGCAGATCAAGGTGAAGTCGGATCCCGAGTCGATCATCACCGCCGCGGAACAGTTTCTGACCAAGAATGATGACGAGCGGCAGGGCTTGATCAAGCTGGTGATGGAAGGCCACCTGCGCGGCATCATCGGCCAGCTATCAGTGGAACAAATCGTCAAAGAGCCGGAGATGGTGGGCGACCGGGTGCGCGCCACCTGCGCCGACGACATGACCAAGATGGGCCTCGAAGTGATTTCTTTCACCATCAAAGAAATTCGCGATAAGAACGATTACATCACCAACATGGGCCGCCCCGACGTCGCTCGCGTGAAACGGGACGCCGAGATTGCGACCGCGGAAGCCGAACGCGACACCGCAATCAAACGCGCGGAAGCCAGCCGCGCCGCCGCCGTCGCCACCGCGCAGGCCGATCAGGAAAGAGTGTTGGCGCAGACTCTGTCACTCGCGAAACAAGCCGAATCCCAACGTGATCTTGAAATCAAGAAGGCTCAGTATCTGGAACTGACGAAACGGCAGCAGGCGCAGGCCGACAAAGCCTACGACATTCAGACCAACATCATGCAGCAGCAGGTGGTGGTGGAAGCCGTGAAGGTTCGGCAAGTGGAAAAGGAGCAGGAAATCAAAGTTCAGGAAGCGGAGATTCTGCGCCGTGAACGGGAACTGGTGGCCACGGTTCTAAAGCAAGCCGAAATCGACCGGCAGCGTATCGAGACCCTGGCAGCGGCGGAACGGCAGCGCAATATTTTCGAGGCGGAAGGCCGCGCCTCGGCGATCCGCACGCAAGGTGAAGCAGAGGCCGAAATCATTCTGAAAAAAGGCGAAGCGGAAGCCAAAGCGATGAACGTGAAGGCCGAAGCTTATCAGGAATGGAACCAGGCGGCGGTGATCGACAAGCTGCTGACCAATATGCCGGAAGTGGTGCGGGCGCTGGCGGCTCCGCTGGCCAATATCGACAAGATCACCATCGTTTCGACCGGCAATGGATCGACGGCCGGGATGCACAAGATCACAGGCGATATGACGGAAATGGCGGCGCAGATTCCCGCGCTGTTTGAAACGCTCAGCGGCATGAAGATGTCGGAGCTGCTCGGAAAAGTGAAGACCATCGGACAAACGCCCAATGGGAAGGAGTAAATTATGGCACTTTTAGAACGTGTAGCGACGCTGGTTCGCGCGAATTTGAACGACCTGATCGACAAGGCGGAAGATCCCGAGAAGTTGATCAAGCAGGTGATTCTGGACATGCAGAACCAGTTGCTGCAAGTCAAAACGCAGGTGGCGATCTCGATTGCCGACCAGCATCTGCTGATCAAGAAGAAGAAAGAGAATGAAGACGCCGCTGAAGAATGGGTCCGGAAAGCGGAACTGGCGGTGGACAAGAAGCAGGACGATCTGGCGCGCGCTGCGCTGGAACGTTCGATGACAGCGAAGAATGTCGCTTCGAGCTTCACCGAGCAGGTGGCCGATCAAACAGCCCAGGTGGAGAACCTGAAAACGGCTCTACGGAAGTTGGAGATGAAGCTGGCGGAAGCCCAGAACAAATCCGAAGTTCTGCTGGCGCAGCATCGGAGGGCGCGGGCGTTGACGCGCGCGAGCGACGCGCAAATCAAGATCGGCGACGGGTCCAAAGCGGCGGCGTTCGACCGGGTAAAAGACAAGGTCCAGCACGCCGAAGCCGTCGGCCAGGCGAAATCGAGCATTGCAACCGACGATATAGAGGAACGTCTGGCGGCACTCGGCAAAGAGGATGAGATCGACAAGCTGCTGGCCGAGATTAAAACGCGGAAAGGCGTTTCCTGATGCATGACCAAGGTCTTTCACTTCGATTCTCCACGTGAGAAGTATCATTGCGACGCCGCGATCGTGTGGTGCTTCGACAATCGGTTCAACCTAAGCTTCAGCAAGTTTCTGAAGCGGATCGCCGTGGCGAACGCCGATCCGATCAAGGTGGCGGGCGGCGCGAAAAGCCTGGCGTCACCGGAACTGGAACGGGACCGGGACTTCGTGCTGGAGCAGATCCGCAAATCGATTCGACTGCACGGCACGAAGCTGGCGATCCTGATGATGCATTCGGATTGTGGGGCGTACGGGGGCCTGGCCGGGTTTTCCGGCGATGCGCGCGCGGAAGCCGAGCATCAGGAAAAAGAACTACGGGTGGCCGCGGCCAACCTGCAACGCGAAATCCCGGAACTCGCGGTGCAGGCTTATTTTGTCGATTTCGAAGGCGTGTGGGCCGTCGATGTCGGCTAGTGGGCCGGTTCGGCGATATCGTTACCGCTTTTGCAATCCCGAAATCCCCGCCCTTGTATGTTAGTCATACGGAGTTAGCAGAGCCCCGTTGGCTGACGGGGCTCTGCGGGTTGCGCAAGATCGTCCCCGCCCTGGGTCGGTAGTTGAGACCGCCCGTCAGCTGGATCTGCGCCGCCTTCTCCGGTCGAGCCCGAACAGTCGCATGGGCCGGTGATGAGCCGAGCCCGCATTTACAAGGATGGGTATCCCGACCGTGCAAATAAATTCTAACGCAAACTGCTGGGTAGGAATCGACGTTTCCAAGGATTGGATCGACGTCGTCGTGTTGGTGGAAGAGAACAAAGTCGAACAGCTCCGTTGTGAGAGATCGGCCGGCGCGCTGGCCGGGTTGGCGGAAACATTGCTTTCCTACTGCCCGCAGGGAATCGTGCTGGAAGCCACCGGAGGATTGGAGGGCGCAGTCATCGCGGCGCTGGCCGGAGCGGGGTTGGCGGTGATGCGGATGAATCCGAAACGGGTGCGCGATTTTGCCGGCGCCCATGGATTGCTAGCCAAGACCGACGCGCTCGACGCGTACGCATTGGCGTTGTTCGGAACGCGGATGAGGCCTCAGTTGCGGGCCTGGCCTGAGGCCGAACGCCAGCAGTTGGCGGCCTGGGTGGCGCGTCAGCAGCAGCTCACCGTCGAGCGAGCCACCGAGCGCACGCGTCTGAAACAGGCGTCGGAACCGGCGTTGCGCAAGAGCGTGGAACGCGTGATTGCCTTCTTGGGAAAAGAAATCGCGCGGCTGGAAAAACAGTTGGCGGCGTGGGTGGCCGCATCGGAGACGTGGAAGGAGCAAGAGGCGTTGTTGCGCACCGCGCCGGGCGTGGGTCCCAAAACCGCGCTGCGATTGTTGGCCCAGTTGCCGGAACTGGGCCAAGTGAACCGCCGCCAGATCGCGGCCTTGGTGGGCTTGGCTCCGTTTGCCTCCGACAGCGGGAAGTGGCGCGGCAGGCGCTCGATTCGCGGAGGCCGCGCGGGGGTGCGCGCCATTCTCTACCTCGCCAGTTGGACCGCCGTACGAACGGCAGGGGCGCTACAAAGCTTCTACCGGCGCCTGGTGGCCGCAGGCAAACCGAGACAGCTGGCCCTGATCGCGGTCGCGCGCAAACTACTGCTCGCCCTCAATGAAATGATGCGGACCCGCCAGCCCTGGCGGCCGGCAAATACGCCAGTTCCCGCTTGACTTTTCACACAGTCGCTGACGGACGGGGCTAACTTACGCAGATCAGAATCGGCGCGCCGAGGATTCTCGGAAAATGCGTTCCGACGGGCCAGGGGCCAGGAAAAGGCAAATCGCCTGCCGGTACACAGCCGAAATGGCCGCTAGTGGTCTACGTCGGAAATCCTGAATGTTATGTGGCTTGCGCCCCTAGGCGTGCCACATCGACACTCGTGTCGATGTGTCTTTCCAAGCTCACGAAACAAAAGCGGAACCTCGACACGAATGTCGGCGCGGCACGCGTGGACGCGCGCGCCACACGGGGGAAAAAATGTTCAGTATGAGTGACGCCGTCCACTAGCTGGTCTTGGTCCAGACGATCATGACGCCCATTTCGAGAGCCTGCTTGGTCCAAGTTCCGGTGAATGCGCCGCTCGCGCCGGTCCAGGAATCGCCGATGGCGTAACCGTCATTCGCGAGGGCGCAGCGGAAAATATCGCCGACATAGTTCGGCTGCGAAGGGACCTGCGGGATGATGCGGATTCCTATGGGACTTCCGGATTGAGGAGTTGGAGGAATCACCGGCGCGG
Organism: Bryobacterales bacterium; assembly: GCA_963698105.1. GTDB lineage: Bacteria > Acidobacteriota > Terriglobia > Bryobacterales > Bryobacteraceae > Palsa-187. Next base: position 1,290,768 of record CAVOPN010000001.1, on the reverse strand, counting down.
CGGGCACGGGGTACGGCGGATAGTCCTCAATCATGGTGCTCACTTTGATCTGGCCGGCCGGCACGGGGCCGGAATACTCTCCGGGGGTAAGCACTTCCGTGGATTGTGTTGCGCCGAGTCCGGCGGGTTCCCAGGTATTGCCGTAGAGCTGGCGCATAAACATGGTGGTGTAGGGGTCCATGGCTTCGGCATCGATCTCTTCATCGATCGTCCAACCCTGAGCGATGAGTTGCCCGATGAGCGTCCAAGCCTGATCCTGCGTGATGCCCGAGGTTACCGGGCAGCCGGGACGGCCGCCGTAAAGCGGCTGAAATACCGGCGGCTTCGACGCGTAGTACGCGATGTTAAAAGCTGCCTGGTACGCGTTGGCGGCCGAAGACACGCCTGGTGTTGTAATCTGAGTTCCCATTCTGTTTACCTCTCACTTTCTAAATAGAGCCGGCTCCATCCCTTATTACCCAGATGGACTGGGGCGCTGTATCGCACGCGCTCTCGCTAACCGTTTTACGTCGTCATGAGGTTGCCTAGGACACTCACACTTCGGTGGGCTGGACGCCGATCAGTGCGCCAACCTCTCGATTGCAGGATAGATTTGAAAATTACAAGTCCCAGTGGGTGAAAACGATAAGTTCCGGCATATAAAGGAAAAAGGGTTACAAAATATACAGATACTGCCTGATCCGGAGGCGGATGATAGGATAAAGATGTCTCGCGGTGACTATCCTTTGTAAGCTTTGCGAAAAGAGGCGTGCCCGCAGGCATTGCCCCGGCGTTAGCGCTGATATTTGCCCGCAGTGTTGTGGAACGGAACGCGAAGTTACCATCGATTGTCCGCTGGATTGTCAATTTTTGCGTGAGGCACGGGTGCATGAGCGGGCTGCGCCGCTGACGGAGAAGGACATTCCGAATCTCGATATTCAATTGAAGGAAAATTTTGTTCAGGAGCATGAGCAGGAAGTGATGGCGCTGAGTTTCGCCCTGACGCGGGCGATGGAGCAGGAAAAGGCGGTGGACCTGGATGCCCGGGAAGCGATTGGGTCGCTGGTGCGGACGTATCGCACGCTGCAATCGGGATTGATTTATGAGACGCGTCCGCAAAATCCGTATGCCGCGGGAATTCAAGAGCGGCTGCTGACGGCGATCGAGGATCTGCGAAAAAGTATCGCGGAGGAAGCGGGGATGGAGAAGCTGCGCGACAAGGATGTGCTGGCGACGCTAGTATTCCTCGAAAGACTGGAGATCCAGCACAACAATGGGCGCCGGCGCGGGCGCGCATTTTTCGATTTTCTGCGGACTTATTTTCCGGAGCCTGCTCCGAGCGTGGAACTATGACGGGCTACGTGGTGTTCGCGCATGGGTCGAGTATCGAGAGTGCGAACGAGGCGGTTCGAGCGGTTACCGCGCAGTTGAAAGAGCGGGGCGGACTGGAGGCAGTACAGGCTGCTTTTCTCGAAGGAGGGCGTCCGGATTTGCACGCGGCGGTCGAGGCACTTTCCGCGCGCGGCGCGGATTCGGTGGTGGTGATCCCTTATTTCCTCACGCTCGGGCTGCATCTTCAGAGGGACTTGCCGCGTCTCATAGGGGAGATTGAGAGCCTGCATCCAGGGCTGCGAATTGAAGTGACCGCGCCGCTCGACGGGCATCCTGCGATGGTGGATGCGCTGCTCGACCGGGCACAGGGGACATGCAAGCAAAGCTTATAGAATCGGTGGAACTGGCTCCGGAGGTGCGGCACTTTGTGTTCGAGGTTCCGGAAGTGGAGAAGTTCACATTCGTCCCGGGACAGTTCGTGTCGATGAATGAAGTGATCAATCAAAAGAAGATCACCCGGGCTTATTCGATCGCGTCCGCGCCTTCTGAGAGCAACCGCTTCGAGCTGTGTTTGAATCTGGTTCACCAGGGATTGCTGTCGCCGAGATTGTTTGCCATGCAGCCTGGCGAGAACATCGAGATTCGTCCTCCACTGGGGATGTTTGTGCTGCGCAATCCGCCGCGGGATAGCGTTTTCATCGCGACGGGGACGGGCATTGCGCCGTTTCGCTCCATTCTCAAAGCGCAGTTGAACGAAGCTTCACAGGCTTTCACGCTGGTGTTCGGAGTCCGCCATGAATCGCACCTGATGTATCGCGCGGAGTTCGAGGAGATGGCGCGGAGGTATTCGAATTTCCGTTTTCTGCCGACGTTGAGCCGGCCGCCGGAATCGTGGACGGGACGCAGCGGGCATGTGCAGGCGCATCTTGAGGAGGCGATCGGCGAGCGCCGCGATGTCGACGTATTTCTGTGCGGGTTGAAGCTGATGGTGGACGATGTGCGGAATATCCTGAAAGAGATGGGTTTCGAGCGCAAACAAATTCTATTTGAGAAGTACGACTGATGAAACGCGGACTCATGTTAGGCGGATTGGCGATCTGTGTTTTCGTGGTGGTCGCGGCGGTGATGCTGAAATTGATGCCGGCGCCTTTGAAGGAGTCCGATTATATGGTGATCGGCTCGGTGGCGACGCTGGTGGCGTTGGGCGCGGTATTTCTGGTGCTGGTGTCGACGACGATGAAGGCGAATGACGTGTTTTTTAAGAAGCGGCGGAAGTAGGATTTACTGGCAGGGTGCACGGTGCCGTCTTTTGACTGGGATCATCGCAAAGCTGATGCTAATCTGAAGAAGCACGGTGTGAGCTTTACCGAGGCCAGATCAGTATTTGGCGATCCTTTGCTAGCATCTTTCCGGATGCCGATCACTCCGACGATGAGGAGAGAGATTATTGTCGGCCATTCGGGGGCGGACCGATTGGTTCTGGTTTGTTTCGCTGAGGCCGAGCGGGGAAGAGTACGAATCATTAGCGCACGTCGCGCCACCGTAAGGGAGCAACACGACTATGAGGAACGCGTCTAAAGTAAAGAGAAGAACGGCGGGCGACCTTCGGCCTGAGTATAATTTCGATTACACCAAATCCAAGCCCAATCGATTCGCGAATGCGGCGCGACTGGACGCGGTGTCGGTATTGTTGGATCCCGATGTGGCAAAGGTATTCAAGAATGCTCGTTCAGTAAACGATGCTTTGCGAACCTTGATCGCGAAGAAGCCGACGCCGCCCTCCCAATCGATAACTCACTTCGCTGGACGTACGTCCACCTGTTTGTAAATCGCTCGCGTCTGTTCGATCGACGGGAACGCCATACCGGGTAATGCCGCGGACGCGGTGCCGGCTGCGACGCCCCAGCGTAAGGCTTCGTAGAACGGCTTTTTCTTATCGAGCGCCCAAACATACGCCGCTGCCAGGGAATCGCCGGCGCCGATGGGACATAATGCGTCGACCCTGGGCGGCAGCGCTTCGAATATTCCGTCGGGGCCGGCGCCGATCGCGCCGCGGCTGCCTAGCGAGAGGATCACGGACTCAGGTCCCATTGCGTGCAAGCGCTCCACCGCCTCCAGAAATTGTATGCGGGTGAGCAGCGCGCGGCCGAGCAGACGCTCCGCTTCCTGCTGATTGGGGGTGATCACGGTGGGTTTCGCTTCGAGGCCGTGCACCAGGGCTTCGCCATCGGTATCGAGCAGCGTTTTGACGCCGCGCGCTTTCGCCATCTCGATAATTTCGCAGTAAAAACTCGAGGGAATGCCGGGCTGCATGCTGCCGCAGATCATTAGCCACTTCGCTTTTGCGAGGCGCGCTTCGACCAGACGGCGGATCTGATTGAGTTCGCTCTCACCCAGCGGCTGACCCACCTCATTCAGTTTCACGGTGAGCCCTTGCTTGTCGGAAATGGTCAGGTTGGTGCGGCTTTCCGGACGCACGCGCACGACTTCGAAGGGAAAGCCCATACCGGCAAGGGATTTCTCCATCCTTTCGCCGGCTGCGCCGCCGGAGGTCAACAGCGCGAGCGTTTTTCCGCCGAACCGGTGCAGCAAAACGGAGGCATTCACGCCGCGTCCGCCAGCGATCTCCGTCTGATTGAGGATATAGGCGCGATCTTCGAAGACCAACTTATCGACGCTGACGACGCGATCGATCGCGGGGTTAATGGTGAGCGTCAGGATCATGAACGTTACCATAGTAGCTTCTAACCCCTTGCGAAATCATCCACAATTCAAGGCCTATCTTGCTCTGGCGTGCGTATGTGTTTTCTGGGGCACCACGTATTTAGGCATCCGCGTGGCGCTGGAGTCGTTTTCGCCGATTGCGCTGATGGCCATCCGCTATACGATTTCGGGCGGCATCATGCTGATCGTCGCGACGGCGATGGGGGTGCATCTGCCCCGCGGACGCGAGTTGTGGCAGACGGCTTTGTTCGGCGTGTGCGCTCTGGGGATCGGCACCGGCACGCTTTCGTGGGCTGAGTTGACGATCCCCAGCGGCCTGGCCGCATTGTTCTGCACTACGTCTCCGTTTTGGATGGTCGGCATTGAGGCGTTGATGCCCGAGGGTGAGCCTCTTCACGCGCCGACCATTGTCGGGATGCTGGTTGGATTGGGCGGCGTCGTGTTCCTGGTCGCTCGTACCCTCTTCGACCTATCCGGATCCACAGGCGCGATGATGACGGCGTTCGTGCTGCTGCAATTGGGATTAGGGGCGTGGGCCTTGGGAGCGATTCTACAACGCAAACAGGCATCGCGCGCCCATCCGTTCGTCAGCGGAGCCGTGCAGCAGCTCGCAACGGGACTCGTTTTTCTAATCGCCACGCTGGTACTGCATCCGAGGATGAACTGGACTTCGCGAGGCATCGGGGCGGTGGCGTACCTGGCGATGTTTGGGGGAATCGTGGGCTATAGCGCGTTTGTATATTCGATGGCGAAGCTGCCGGTGGCGATCGCATCGCTCTATAACTATGTCAATCCGCTGGTGGCGGTGGCGCTGGGATGGCTGTTCTTCCGTGAACCGTTCGGATTGCTGGAATGCTTCGCGATGGTGATGATTTTCACTGGAGTCGCGATTGTGAAGCGGCAGTCAGTCGCGGTCGAGAAGCTTCGCACCGACCGCGCCGCCGAAAGCGGGCAGTACGGTGAATAGCAGGAAAAACAGGCCCAGCACGCTAGTGATGCCCGAGGGACTGTGCAGAGCCTCAATCATCTGATCGAGATTCGCTTCCGGGATGCCGCGCGTTTTGATCTGCTCGCGCAGCGTGGCGACTACTGAAGGCTCCGACAATGCGATTACGAACAGCGTCAGGATAATGGTGACGATCACGAATCCGAAAATTCCCGAGATCCAGCCTAGCCGGGCTCCATTCATAACTGACAATCGTTGTCCGGTGCTGCGCCGGTAGAGGAATACCGCGAGGAATCCGGCCGCGGCCAGCCAAACGAGGATCAGAGCCTGCGGCAGCGCTAACTGGCCGACCACCAGCAAACAAAGAAACGCCAGAAATCCCATGCCCAGGGCGATGCGCACCGCGGGCCCATTATGAAAGCTGATGATCAGCGGAGGCGCGACCGCGACAGGCATCGGCGGCGGCGCGACAACTTCGGGTTCGGCGACGCTCACAATTTCCCGTTGAGGTTTTCCGCACTTGTGGCAGAAGAGCGCGTCTTCAGGGAGTTGTGCGCCGCAGGTACAACGTTCAGGCACGACTATAGTGTCCCACGTTATCCTATTCAATTGCGATGTCCGCTATCACACTGCTAGTCACCGGGGACCCACAAGCCCCTTATTTGAAAGCTCTGGATAAATTGCCCGCGGGAACGCGCGTGATCGCCAGCGCGGATCCGGCGGTGCTGGCCAAAGCCGCGCCCGATGCGGACGTGATCCTGAACGGCGAATTTAAAGATCCGCAATTGTTCAAGATTACGTTTCCGCTCGCGACACGCATGCGGTGGGTCCACGCTCTTTCGGCTGGCGTGGAACACGTATTGACGCCCGAGATGATTGCGAGTCCGGTGCCGCTGACGAATGGACGCGGCGTGTTTCGACGGCCACTTGCGGAGTGGGCCGTGGGTGCGATGCTCTATTTTCAATACGATTTTCGCCGACTGATCGGCCAGCAGGAGCAGGGAGTCTGGGCGGATTTCGACATCGAGGAGTTGGGCGATAAAACGATCGGCATCGTGGGATATGGCGAAATAGGCAGAGCGGTTGCCGAGCGCGCGAAGCCATTCAGATGCAGGATTCTTGCGCTGCGCCGCAAGCCGGAAAGCTCGGCAGGTGATCCGCTGATCGATCGGGCATATGCGCCCGCGCAGATCGATGAAATGATGGCCGCGTGCGATTTCGTGGTCGCCGCCGCGCCGTCGACGCCTGAGACTCGGGGGTTGATCGGAGTTCGGCAGATCGCGGCGCTCAAAGCGTCGGCGGTGGTGATCAACATCGGGCGGGGTCCGGTGATTGATGAGGCCGCTCTGATTGCGGCGCTCGAATCCAAGAAAATTCGGGGCGCGGCGCTGGATGTTTTCACGGTCGAGCCGCTGCCTGCCGGTCATCCGTTTTACAAATTGCAAAACGTGCTGCTTTCGCCGCACAGCGCGGATCATACGGTGGGCTGGCGCGACCTGGCGGTGCAGTTCTTTCTCGAAAACTTTGCGCGCTTCGCGAAGGGCGAGCCGCTTCAAAACGTGGTGGATAAACATGCCGGGTACTGAGGTTACCTTCGAAGACGTTCAGCGCGCGGCGGAACGCATCAAGCACCTCGCACAACGGACGCCGGTGATGATGTCGCACGCTTTTAACGAGCGGTCCGGTGTCGATGCCGTTTTCAAGTGCGAAAATTTTCAAAAAGGCGGTGCGTTCAAGATTCGCGGCGCCGCTAATTTTCTCAATTCGATTCCCAAAGAGGATTTGCCGCGCGGCGTGGTCGCTTATTCGTCGGGTAATCACGCGCAGGCGGTGGCGATTGCCGCGAAATCGGTGGGCGCTCAGGCGACGCTGGTGATGCCAGAGGATGCGCCCCGGTCGAAGGTGGAAGCGACGCGCGCGCAAGGGCCGCGCATTATCACCTTCAATCGTTTCAAGGAGAATCGAGACGCGATCGGCGCGAAGATTTCGGCGGAGACGGGAGCGACGCTGGTGCCTCCCTACGATCATCCGTGGACCATGGCGGGCGCGGGTACGACTGCATTGGAGCTGCTGGAACAGGCGCCCGATCTGGACGCGCTGGTCATCTGCATCGGCGGAGGCGGACTGATCGCGGGATGCTCGATTGCCGCGAAGCATATCAAGCCCTCGATCCGGATTTTCGGTGTCGAGCCTACGAACGCCAGCGATACTTATCAATCGTTGGCGGCTGGCAAGCGGGTGGAAATTTCCGCGCCCGACACGATCGCCGACGGATTGCGTTCGCCATCGCCGGGGGAATTGACGTTCCCGATTATCCAGAAGTACGTCGAGAAGATCGTGCTGGTGAGCGAGGATGAAATTCGCGAGACGATGAAGTTCCTGCTCACGCGGATGAAGATCCTAGTCGAGCCGAGCGGGGCGGTCGGGGCGGCGGCTGTGATGTTCCAGAAATTGCCTGCCGGATTAGGGCGAGTGGGAATCGTTTTGTCGGGCGGCAACGTGGATCTGGATCAAATCTAGTCGACGCTTTGGCCGAAAGATGAGAAGCCTGCCCGGAAGGCAGGCTGCCGCCAACATTGGCCGCCCCACAAAAATCGCGGATGCTAATTGTTGGCTGCTAGCCCGGTAGTTTCCCGTTCATCAATTTATAAATGTAGGCCAGGATCTCCGCGACCGCGCGATACAGATGTGTCGGAATCTCCTGCCCGACGTCCACCGAAGTGTAGAGGGCGCGCGCCAGGGGCGCATTTTCGACGATCGGCACTCCGGCTTCGATGGCGCGTTTGCGGATGCGCGCCGCGACGTAGTTCTTGCCCTTAGCCACTACTTTCGGCGCCGCCGCGCCTTCCATGGAATACTTGATGGCCACGGCGTAATGCGTCGGATTGACGATCACCGCGGTCGCGGTGGGGACCGCCTTCATCATGTTGCGGCGCGCCAGGTCGCGTTGGAGGCGGCGGATTTTTTGCTTGATGTGCGGGCTGCTCTGCTGCTCCTTGGATTCTTGTTTCACCTCGTGCTTGCTCATTTTGAGCTGCTTCATGTAGCGGCTGCGCTGATACACGAGATCGCAAATTCCGACGACCAGGAACAGCATCACCGCGCGCCATAAGAGAGTCTCGATGATCGAGCCAATGCGGGCGATGGCAGGCTGCACGGCCATCCAGGGCATTTCGAGAAACGAATCGAGATTTTCCGAAACCTCGTAATAGACCACCATGCCCACCAGAGGCAGCAGTAACAAAGCCTGGAAAAATATCGGCAGGTTTTGAGAGGGCAGGGACGTCAACTTTTTGATGGGATTCAGCCGTTTGAGATCCGGCATCAGTTTTTCGACGGATATTCCCAATTTGGTGGTTGCAAGCTGCGCTGTCACGCTAAGCACTACCAATGCAATTCCCGCGAGCATCAGAGGCACGAAGCGGGGAACAATGTCGTAGCGCAGCAGTGTCACCAGGCGGGCAACGTTCAGGTCGCCTGAGAACGCGAAGGCGAGTAGGGTGCGCATCAGCATGGCGATCTGTCTCAGCAGCGCTCCGCCGAACATCACGCTCAGGGTGACGAATCCGGTGAACTGCACGGATGAAATAAACTCGCGGCTGGCTGGAAAATTGCCTTCTTTTCGAGCCTTATCCAGGCGTTTCTGTGTCGGTTTTTCCTCGCGTTGCTCGTCGGCCACTTAAAAACCCGCCAGGTGCCAAAGTGCGCTGATGGTATGTGACGCCGCGCTCGAGAATAATTTCGGAATCAACGGTGCGATCGCGATCAACAGGCCCAGCGCGGCCATCATTTTGATGGGAAACGCGAGCGACAGTAGTTGCAGTTGCTGCTGCATGCGCCCCAGCAATGCGAGCGCGACATCGATCAACAGCAGCAGCGCCACTACGGGCAACGCGAAGCGGATTCCGAGTGAGAACATGCCCGCGCCGAGGTGTATCACTTCGTCGAGGCTGGCAGCGGTGAGAGACCATGAGCCAGCGGGGTACTTTTGAAAACTGGCCGCGAGAATGCGGATGACCACGCCGTCAAAGCCGAAAGAGAAGAACAAGAGCCCGGTCGTCAGCATGGTGATCACCTGTAGCACGCTCGAATCCGCCTGACTGTTCGGATCGATGGTCTGCGCGTAGCCGAAACCCGCCGGCATTCCCAGAATCTGCGTGCCTACCTGAAATCCTTCATTGAGAAACGCGACGGCGACGCCGGCGACTAAACCGAATCCCATTTCTGAAAACGCCCACACCGTGAGCTGGCCGACGGAAGGCGCGGCGTCGGGGAGCCGCGGCCAAACGGGAGACAACGCGATGGTGGTGACAAAGGCCAGCACGGCGCGAAAAATCATCGGGGCATTTCGAAAGGCGGGAATAGGCAGGAACGCCAGCAATCCGCCGACGCGAGCCAACACCAGCAGGAATGCATAAATCGTACTCAGCGGAAGACTGAGGGTCATAGCCGCTCAATGCGAATAACGTCCGAAATCCCCGAACAAGGTGGTGGTGTAGGCGATCAGTTTGGTCAGCATCCAGGGCATGGCCAGCAGCAGCGCACACAAAAATGCCAGCAAGCGGGGCACACTCGCGAAGCTCGAATCTTGAATCGAAGTGAGAATCTGCGCCAGACTCATGATGATGCCGATTACGAATCCAACCGCAAGAATCGGCAGAGCCAGCCAGAATGTGGTCACGAAGGCGGTGCGTATCAAGTCGACAACGGCGGCGGTGGTCATATCAGTAAAAACTCCTCACCAGCGATCCGATGACCAGGTTCCAGCCATCCACCAGCACGAACAGGAGAATCTTGAAAGGCGCAGACACCATGACCGGAGGCAACTGCACCATGCCGACCGAGAGTGTGATGGAGGCGACCACCAGGTCGATGATCAGGAAGGGCAGGAACAGAACCGCGCCGATTTGAAAGGACGCTTTCAGTTCACTGATCACATATGCCGGAACCAAAGCGGTCAAAGGCACATCCTCAGGTTTGGCAGGCGCGGGGGAGTGGGAAAGCTCGAGGAACAGCCGGATGTCTTTTTCGCGGGCGAACTTCAGTAAGAAGGTCCGGATGGGGGGGGTAGCCAGGTCCCAGGCATCGCTCGCGCTGATTTTCCCAGCTTCGAGCGGCTCCCAACTCTTGTGATAAATATCATTCGCCACCGGCTGCATCACCAGCAGCGAAACAAACAGCGCGAGTCCGACGAGGACTTGATTCGATGGCGTGGTCTGCGTTCCCAACGCCTGCCGTAGAAAATGCAGCACCACCACGGAGCGCAGAAATGGTGTTACCGACATCAATATGGCCGGCAGCATGGTCAGGGCGGTCAGCAGAAGGACGATCTGCAAGGGGACGCCGAGAGATTGGCCGTTCTTGTTTTGGACCAGCGTGACTCCCAGTAAGGAATCGCCTTGAGCACCCATCATCGGTAGAGCCGCCAGCGTGAATGCGAGCAGTAGTTTTCTCACGCTTTGGCGCTCATCGCCTGCTCGGCTGCGATGGTCACCACGGAGCAGCCTTGCGGATGCGTGGCGACTAGAACTTCGCGGCCATTGATGCGCACGATGTGCAGGGTGTGCTGCGGCGTCAATGACAGACGCTCCACCGCCACGATCGATCTGGAGCTACCCTCGGCTCGCTTCCTTGCGAGGCTTCTTACCGTGAAGCCTTGAAACGAGATCTTTCCCCCTCGCCGCAGCATCCATAACAAGGCGCCTAGAAGCGAGAAAACCAGCAGCACCGAAAATACCTGTCGAAAGACATCCATGTCTTTACTCCTCCTCGTTAAAATCCGTTATGCGAACGCCTAACGTCTCCTCAATAATTACGATCTCACCCGACCCCAGCACCGTCCCCCCGACATAAATGTCGATGTTCTCGCCCGCTGACCGCGTCATCTTGATCACGCTTCCCTGATCCAGGGAAAGGATCTCCCGCACGGTCATTTTCTTACGGTCCAACACCACATCGACATCGATCGGAATGTTACCCAGATGCGCGATTTCATCGAAAGCCGTCATAGGTTAGGGCTTCAGAGCGATGGTGTCCTGGCTCATCTGATCCACGGTTGTCACCACGTGCGCGTTCGCTTCATAACTACGCTGGAACACGATCAGATTGGTGAATTCGGTGGCCATATCGACGGTCGAGGATTCGACGGACTGGCCCAATACGGTGCCGCGGCCGCCCGTTCCAGGTAAGCCGATTGCCGGCAATGCCGTATCTCCACTGGCCAGATAGCTGTTGCCTCCCACGCCAACCAGCGAATCGGGATTGCGGATACTCGCCATCGCCATCTGTCCGACCACTACTTGTTGTCCGTTGGAATAGAGCGCGATCACTTGTCCTCCGTTGCCAAGGCTGACGCTCGAAAGATTCGCTGAGGAGGCGCCGTTCTGAGTCACCGCGCTGGTGGCGGAGGTCTGCGCGAACTGTGTGACGGTCGGCGTCGCGTTATTCGGACCGTTGTAGAGGTTCCAGGTGATGCTCATATCGGAAGAGCCGTCGGTCATTCCCGTGGCGGTGATCACCGGCTGCGGATCGGTCGGCAGAGGGCTGATCAGATTGCCGTTACTATCGAAAGTCAGCGTCCCCGTCGCCGGGGTCACCGTGGTGGCATCGCCTGCGGGAAGAGTGGCGGAGTAATTCCATTGGTTGGCCGTGCCGGTGGGAGTGAAAGTATAGGTAACGATGTGTGACGTACCCAGCGAATCGTAAGCGGTGACTGAGGTTGAGAAGCTTCCGTTCGCCGCCGTAGCCGTGGCATTCAGATTGAGACTCACCGTGCTCGCCGTGGTGGCGATCGGAGCCGTCAGTGTTCCCGTTGGGACGGTAATGTTACTGGTCGGCCCGCTGGTGGTGAGCACGCCCGCGACCGCCGTCCAACCCTGCACCGGTTGACCCGTCGAGGTTTGGAGAGTGCCGCTCGAATTCACCTGGAAATTGCCTCCGCGATTATATTCGACTTGGCCCTGGGATCCTTGGACGATAAAAAACCCATCGCCCTGAATGGCCGCGTCCAGCGGACCGGCGGTGGCTTGGATCGCGCCTTGTGAAAATTGGTTCAACGTCACCGGAGCGGCCACGCCGCCGCCCACCTGTGATTCGCCGTTGCCCGCGCCATACGATTGCGTGACCAGGTCGGAAAACGAAACCACGGTGTCTTTGAAACCAGGCGTATTCAGGTTCGCCAGGTTGTTGCCGACAACGTTGATGGCTGTCTCGTCGGCGGTCAGTGCGGATAGTGCTGTGGAAAATGAGGCTAACATAATTTTGTCCTTAATTACCGGTAGGTGTAGTGGTCGGAGTGGTGGGCGTCGCCGGAGTGAGCGAAGGCAACGCCGCCACGATCGAATTCAAATCTGTAGCGCTGGTGGTATCTTCCTGGAGCGTCGTGAACTGCGCAAGTTCAGTGACGAAGGCCGTTCCGTCGGTCGGCTGTTCAGGATCCTGATTCTTCAACTGAGCAACCAGGAGTTGCAAAAATACGCCCTGGCTAGCCAGATTGGTCACCGCCGCCGTGGACGGTGCAGTCGTGGTCGGCGTTAACGCGGCGATGCTGCTGATAGGTAGTGTGCTTGTGCTCATTATTGTTCTTCCAATTCTTCGAGCCATGCGCTCGGGCGTTTCTGTTGCTGTTGCTGTTGACGGCGCTCCCCGGCAGAATCGCCGAAGCCGCCTTGTTTCTTTGAGGAATCCTGTTGGCCGTCCTGATTCCCCGTTTGAGAAGTCGATGCCGCGCGCGAACTAAGCGCGGCGGGTACAAAGGTCTCGCTATGATAGCCGGCCTTCTCGAGCGAGCTGGTCAACGTTCCTAGATCTTGACGCAGCGACGTTTGCAGGGCGCCGTCAGCGGTACGAACATCGACATGAACCTGGCCGGCACGTTCGCTGATTCGCAAATCGAGCGGCGCCGCATCGGGCTGCGCGATCCGGATCGAAATTTCCTGCGCCGTCCCGGCGCGTAACGGTGCGGCCTCAGGCAGATTGGACTCCGCGGTGCGAAGCGCCTCGGCCGTCGATGGAGTTTGTGGCGGAGCAGCAGCTGCCGGACCGGATTCGGCTGCCGCGGCGCGTCCCTGATCCGGAAATGCCGTTAAGGACGGGCCGCTAATAAGCCCGGCCGTGTGGTCCTGAACCACGGTAGTTCCGTTGTCGTCCTGCTTGAAATTAGCGGGCTTGACTTTGGTATCGGACGGAGCGGCGGCTCTCGAAGTGCTGCGCGCCGAATCGTCCTGCTGTGAGGAATTATCTCTATTTTGTTGGGAGTTCGCGTCAGGATGGTTTCCATTTGAATCTTTCTCTACCGGTTGACTCTTCGTTTGATCGGGTGAACCTTGCACACTCAGAGGCTGCGGCGAAGTGCTGACAGTCGTGGCGGGCAGGATGGCGGCGGCAGGCGAAACAACGATTTGCCGGGGTGCGGCTGACACAGTCGATTCGGCGTTCGACACGATGACCGGGGCGCTTGTTTCCTTCACCGGCGTCAGGACAGCTGTGAATGCGATCTCACTCTTCGTGAGCGGCACAGAGGACGCCGCCGGCGCTGCTACTTGCGGCGCGCTTGTGACGTTGACGGTCGGGCCGCCCGCAGTGGCGGGAGCCGGTGTTGAAGGTACCGGCAAGTTAGCCGTGGGCGCCGGCGCGATCATCGTCGAAATCGTGGGGAGTTCGGCGATGCTGCGCAGTTTTCGTGTCTCCGGTGCGCCCGCGGCGACCGGAACATCGGACAATGGCTTCGCGGCGTTCACGAATATCGACTGAATAACCGAATCGGCTAGGGGTGCGGGTGTATTTAGTGTCGGGTCTGATTTCAAGTCCGGCGTCGTATCCGATGGGGTGTCTAATACCGTGTTCAAAGCAGGCAGGCTCGATCCCTTCAGCGATAGCGCCTGGGACATAGAAGAGGATGCGTTGGTCGACCCCGACGACAGGTTGTTCAGCATCGAGCGGATCATCGAATCGGCGATCTTTCCCGGCGAGGCCGTAATGACTTGCGCCTCATCGGTACTTGTGCCCTGGAACGACTGCTGTTTTGAAGAACTCAGGAACAGACTAATCATATTGACGAACGCAGGAGACTGCGGCGTCGTATTCGCTGTTATCGCCGGCGCCCCGAATGCCGCAAGCAAACCGTTTGGACTTGTTCCGACTGAGGCGAGCGAGTTCACGCCCGGAACAATTGCAGGTCAGTGCCCAAAGGGGGGAATCGCAAAGTCAGCGACTTAGCGATCCCATATTGGCAAGCAATTGGCGTATGCTCCGAAACGGCACGATCTTGTCGATCCATTTCGGGTTCACTTCCTTTATCGACCTCATTCGATGGTGTCTTAACAAACGGAGGATCAATTGCTAACTCTTCTTCGGAATCACAATGGATCAGCTGCTCATCACCGCCGCCAGTGGAATGAAAGCGCGCATGGACTCGCTCGACATGTTGGCCAACAACATGGCGAACTCCGGTACCGCTGGCTTTAAGACCGACCGGGAATTCTATAACCTATATGAGCAGCAACTGCCCACGGTCGAGCGTCAATATACGGATTTTTCGCAAGGCCAGCTGCTGCAAACCGGCAATCCTTTAAACGTGGCGCTCAACGGCCACGGATTTTTCGCGCTGAACTCTCCTTCGGGAGTTGTCTACACGCGAGCAGGGAATTTTCGCGTCTCCACCACCAATCAACTGGAGACAGGGGAAGGATACACGATCCGTAACGTACTTGATAACGGGAAGCCGATCAATGTCGATGCCAAACAGACCGTGGACATCGCGAAGGACGGAACGGTAAGCCAGGGCGGACAGACACTCGGCCAGATCGAGATCGCGCAGCCCGCGGCGCCTTCCGATACCTTGCAGAAACTTGGGAGCACCTATTTCGCGTTCATCGATAAGAACAGCGCCGCTCCGCTAGCCACCGATACGGAGGTACTGCAAGGGCAGCTCGAGCAGTCCAATGTTCCCGTGGGTGACTCCGCGGTGAAACTGGTCAGCGTGATGCGGCAGTTCGAAATGATGCAGAAAGCTATTAATCTCGGCACGGAAATGAATAAACAGGCGATCACGGATGTCGCCAAGCCCAGCTAAGGACAAAACAAAATGATCAGAGCTCTATACAGCGCCGCCAGCGGCATGACCGCCCAGCAGATGAGTATCGATACCATCGCCAACAACTTGGCCAACGCCAACACGGCCGGCTATAAGGCCCGCCGCACTCAGTTTCAGGATCTGCTTTATCAGAATGTGGTGCAGCCGGGAACGTCGGCCGGATCGCAGACCATCGTTCCTAACGGCCTGCAACTTGGCCTGGGCACGCGCCCTTCGACCAACACGATTGTCTTCACACAAGGCAGCTTTCAGGAGACGGACAACCCTCTGGATCTAGTGATCCAGGGTAAGGGATTCTTCCAGATCAAGCTACCCTCCGGCACCATCGCTTATACGCGCGCCGGTAATTTCCAGCTCGACGCAACGGGCAACATCGTCGATTCAAACGGCAACGCGCTACAGCCGCAAATCAATATTCCCGCTGCTTCCCAATCGGTCGCCATCGCGGCCGATGGAACGGTAAGTTACTCGCTTCCCAATCAATCCGCATCGCAGGTCGCGGGACAGATTCAACTTGCGAATTTTATCAATCCCGGCGGATTGAACGCAGTGGGCAGCGGATACTTTGAGCCTACAGACGCCAGCGGCGAGGCGCAGCTTGGTGTTCCCGGAGGCCAGGAAGGCGTGGGAACTCTTCAGCAGGGATACACCGAAAATTCGAATGTCAGCGTGGTTGAGGAGTTTATCAATATGATCAGCAGCCAGCGCGCGTTTGAGGCCAATTCCAAAGTCGTCAAGGCCGCCGACGAGATGTATCAACAAGTAAATAACATCGCATCATGAAAATCGCAATCCTAATTGTTGCTATCGCCCCCGTGTTTGCGTGCCAGATCGTCGATGGCGACCGCATCCTCGGCAAGGACATCCTGGCGGCCAATCCTCTGTTCGCCAAGCTGGATCCGAGCCTCGAAATCGGCGCCTCCCCGCTGGCCGGCGTTACACGCGTGCTGCATTCTGAAGACCTGGTCCGCCTTGCAAAACAAAACGGCATTTCACTCGATGCGCCCGCAAGCGCGATTTGCGTGGAGCGCGCGACCGAGCCTCTGACAGCGGAGAAACTGCTTCCGATACTGCAAAACGCGATCGGCATCGATAACGCCACCATCGAAATTCTCGATTTCAGCCGCTTTGGAGTCCCCAGCGGTACTTTCGATTTTCCAAAATCCAGTTTGGCGCCCAACGGTCTGTGGCGCGGCCGCGTCCTCTACGGCGAAAATCACAGCATGCCGATATGGGTCAAGGCCCGCATCACGGTCGAACGAACCTGGGTCGAGGCCTCTGAAACTCTGACCAGCGGAAAAACCATCGAGGCATCGCAGTTGTTCGTCAAGACCGGCCCCCGCTTTCCGTTCGACAGTTCTTTCATCGAATCGCCAAGCCTGGTCGTCGGCCGCCGTCCGGTTCGCACTCTGAATCCAGGCTCTCCGATCGCCGCGGCCATGTTGACCGTACCCCACGATATCGAACGCGGCGAAACGGTCGCTGTTGAAGTTAAGGTCGGGGGGGCCATTCTGGACTTTGACGCGATCGCCGAATCTTCCGGCCACATCGGTGATTCCATTCTGATCAAAAATCCCGACAATGGACGTTCTTTTCAGGCAAAAATTCAAAATAAAGGGCATGTGGTGGTGGAACGATGATCCGTCTATCGATTTTCTTAATTCCGATTTCCTTATTCGCGCAGCTCGGAGCTTCACCGGGCTCACTCTACACAGCGTCGGGCCGCCTGGCCGATTCAGCGCGCGACGTTCGCGCCAGCGAAGTGAACGACATCGTCACTATCGTAGTGAATGAAGCCGCGTCCGCGGTGGTCAACGGTACCTCGGTGTCATCGCGCAAGTCATCTGTCGCTGCGTCCATCACCGGTGCGTATGGAATTACAACTCCGAAACTAACCAACCTCCTAGGTGCAACCAACGATACAGAACTGGCCGGCTCGGGATCCACCTCGCGCAACCTTTCGTTATCGACCACGATCTCCGCGCGGGTGATCGAAGTACAGTCCAACGGTAACCTGGTAATCGAGGGAACCAAAGATATTGGTGTTAACTCCGACAAGCAATCGATCACCGTCCACGGAGTGGTAAGACCCGCCGATTTGAGTGCCGCCAATATGGTGAACTCCGTGCAAGTCGCGAACCTGACTATCAAGGTCACCGGCAAAGGGGTGGTCGGAGACGCTATAAGGCGTCCTAACTTTCTATATCGGTTCCTGCTCGGTCTTCTTCCCTTCTAGGACATCATGAAAACACTCATCACCTTCGTTTCCGTCGCGGTACTCGCATCGTCCGAAGGTGCGCGCTTGAAGGACTTCGCGTCTATTGAAGGCGTGAGAGACAACCAGTTGATCGGCTACGGAATTGTTGTTGGTCTTGCCGGTACGGGTGACAAACAACTCACTCTGTTCTCGACTCAGACTCTGTCGAATTTGCTTCAGCGCATGGGTGTCACTGTGAACCCCTCAGTGATGCAGGTACATAACATGGCGTCCGTAATGGTTACTGCTACACTGCCTCCTTTCGCTCAGCCCGGGACCCGGATCGATGCGACCGCAGCCGCGATAGGAGACGCGACGAACCTGCAAGGAGGCATACTTCTTCTAACGCCCCTCAAAGCCGCCAACGGTGAGACCTACGCCGTTGCTCAAGGTCCGGTAGTTACCGGAGGTTTTGTTGCCGGCCGAGGCGGCAACACCGAAACGAAGAACCATCCCACCGTAGGGCGTGCCCCTGATGGGGCGATTGTAGAGCGCACCCCGCCTTCCATCGAGCCCTCGTCGCATCTGAAATTGCAGCTCCGCCAGTCCGATTTCACCACCGCCACACGAGTCGTGGAAGCTATTAATAAGCGCTTCGCATCCCCTGGAATGCAAGTGGCGCGCGCCGAAAGCTCGGGTTTGCTCATCGTCGACGTGCCACCGTCCTACTCCACTCGCACCGTCGAATTTATTTCGGAAATGGAGCTGCTCAACGTCGATGCCGATCGTCCGGCGAAGATCGTGATTAATGAACGCACCGGAACCATTGTGATGGGCAAGGATGTCAAGATCACTCCCGTTGCCATCATGCACGGCGCATTGAGTGTCGAAATTCGCACCAAAATAGAAGTCTCGCAGCCGTCTCCTTTGGCCTCGGGCCAGACGGTTGTGGTTCCGCAGACGGTAGTCTCATCGCAGGATCCCAAAGCGAAAAGCTTGATCCTGCAAAAAGGTGCGACAGTCGAGGATTTGGTCCGCGCTCTCCAAGCCATCGGTTCCACGCCCCGGGACGTGTTAGCGATCTTACAAGCAATGCACGCCGCAGGCGCCCTGGCCGCGGAAATCGAGGTTATCTGATGACCGATCCTCTCAGCTCTATCGCCCCTGCGACAATGGATGCTGCCGCCCCTCCTCAAACCAAAGTTGAAGGCGCGGCTAAACAATTTGAAGCTCTGATGATCGCGCAGATGCTGCGAACCGCGCGTGAAAACACGGAAGATGGCGACTCATCTTCATCGACCATGCTCGATCTCGCGGACCAGCAGTTTTCCCAGGTGCTCGCCAACAATGGTGGCATGGGCCTTGCGAAACTCGTTGTTAAGGGGCTGAATCAGAGTCAAGCCAACGCGGCTCACCAGCATTCTCCTGTCGAATAGCATTTGTTAAACGAAAACGCGCTACGCTCTAAAGAGCCGCGACCATCGGGAGCGGTCAGCGCCCGCGCGCCGATGCCCAAACGCCTATCCACGATTACGGTCGCTCTCGCCTCACTGGTCTTCACCTACCTTTTCTTCGGTGAATACCTTTCGCCATTTCGAAAAGTCTACATACCGTTCGATCTTTGGGGTTACCACTATCCCCTAATGGATTACGCTTTCCAGACTCTCCGTGGCTTATCCTTTCCCGCTTGGGATCCTTCTATCTATAGCGGCCAACCCTTCGCCGGCAATATCCAGGTCGCTCTTTTTTACCCGCCGACTTGGATTTTGTATGCTTTAAGCTCAGCCCGTAACCACCTTCCCTACCGGGCTCTCGAAGCCTTCGTGTTCACCCACATCTGGCTGGGTTTCATGCTGTGTTTTTGCTGGCTGCGAAGCCGGAAACTCTCCGGTCTCGCAAGCCTGTTAGGCGCAGCCATATTTGCTTATAGCGGTTACGCAATGCTTCAGCTTCAGCACCTGGGCCTGCTCTGCGGCTATGTCTGGTTCCCATTAGGCCTCTGGGGTATCGACGACAATCGAACCTCGTCGGGCTTTATAATGGTAGCTATCGCCTCCGCAGCATGCTTTCTGGCTGGCTACCCTCCGATCTGGCTCGTTCTAGTAATTTACTGGATGGTCTACGCATTGTTTTCACGACGACTTCTTCGAATAATTGTCGCCATCCCGGTATCCATAGCCTGGTGCGCCGTTCAATTGCTGCCGACTATCGAGGCAAGCTCTCTCATGGTCAAAGAGAACCGTTACGGGCAAGGTATTCGAGAGCTGGGCTACTATCTGTCGTACCTCATTCCTAACTTCTATAACTTCGGAATTGATGTACCTGCAATGACCAATCCTGGCCGGGAATATCTGTATTTAGGAGCACCCGCGCTGTTTGGAATCGCTGCACTCTTATATTACCGTCGATGTCGGCCCGTCCTTCCTTTAGCGGCCGCTGGAGCTGTGTGTCTTATCTTTTTAACAAATCCGTTTCAAGCTGTGTCAGCCTTAGTCGATCGGACTCCGCTCCTGTCCCAAGTCTGTGGAGAATGGTACTTCCTTGCTGGCATCACCGTCACGGCGGCCGGAATCGGCGCCTTCGGTATCGACCGGTTTCTAGAGTTTCGTGACAACCGGCTTCCGAACGCCTGGGCCGTCACAGCGATCGTGTTTGCCCCTGCGTGGGCCGCATACGAGTTCCACTCCTGGTGGCCCGCGGCACCGGCTTTTCGATCCGGTTGGTGGTCCGCAATCGATGCTCTGACAAGCTTGCTTGTATTCACTATCTGCATCTTCGTAGTTCGAAGCCGTCCGAAACTGACCTTTATCCTGCTCCTGTCAGTCGCCGTGGACTTCAAGTCATTCGGCACCAGCAAAAGATTCAATGGAAGGCAAGGATCTTTACCACACGAATATGCCCGGGACGGTTTTTTTGCCATGGATCCCGTTGCGTTTCGACTCTTGAAAGCTCATCCGGAATACCGAATTCTGTCAGACTTCACTGCTCCCGCGCCAGTCGAGCTTAGGCACCACGGCTTATCGTCGCCCCAAGGCGGAGACCCTTTCGTAGCACAGCGATATCTTGATTTTGTCAGAAGCCTGGGCGTCCGCTCCGACACTAATCGGGAGTTGAGTTTCGATAGCGACAATCAAGTCGCGATGGATACCCTCGCCGTCCGCTTCGTAATCACTACTAAGAATGGACCACTCTATCCGCACCTGGAAGCCAATCCGGCTTTCAAGTTCCTAGGAGACGATAGCTATTACTTCCGCGTGTACGAATACCAGAACTATTCAAAGCCGCCGGCGAAATTGTTATCGAGAACCCCTGAAATCCGTCGCTACAGCCTGAGCTCACCCGAGAGTACTGACTTCGTGTTGAAAGAACAATTTTTCCCTGGATGGATAGCCTATATAGACGGCCGCGCGATTCCGATCCAACTCTGGCACGGGGCATTTCAAAACGTTCACGTCCCGCAAGGCGAACACTTGATTGAGTTTCGCTACAGACCAAGATCGTTAATAATCGGAGCCATTCTAAGCGTTCTTCTAACCGGAATCTTAATAGTGTGGGTTTTCCGATCGTCGAGGCAGTCGCAGCGAACGATGTCGCCGAGTGGGTAAAATCGGAAAATGCCCCGGACTGATCTGTATTTGAAAGTGGAAATCGACCTCGATGAAAAGGAGCAGCCCGAGCGCCTCGCCTCGGAAATTTGCCGCCAGATCCGCAAAGTGTACGGTGTTCGATCCGCCGAAATCTCGAACATCATTGAGAAGGAAACGTAAGCACAGCCTTGCCTGTCACCTTGCGCTCCGCCAGATCGCGCAGCCCGCGCGGCGCTTCTTCGAACGGATAAATTGCATTCACTGACGGCCGGATTCTCCCTGCGTCGTACATCTTCATCAGCACCCCGTGCGCCTCTTTTTCATAAGAAGGATGCGATAAAACGTACCCGCCCCACAGCACTCCTACGATGGAAATGTTTTTCAGCAGCACGCGATTTAGCGCGATCGAAGGAATCCGCCCGGCCGCGAAGCCAATAATCAGAATGCGTCCCTCTGCCGCGACGCACTTCGTCGACAAGTCGAAAATATCGCCGCCCACCGGATCGTAAATCGTATCCGCGCCGCGTCCCTGGGTGATCTCTTTCACCCGGTCCACCCACCCAACGTCGGTATAGTTCACCGTATAATCGGCGCCCTGCCCTCGCGCGAACTGGAGCTTAGTCTCGCTCCCGGCTGTCGCGATCACTTTGGCGCCCAGAGCCTTGCCGATCTGAATCGCCGCCATCCCTACCCCGCTCGCCCCCGCGTGCACCAGCAGCCATTCGCCCTCCTGAACCTGGTAGCGATGGGTCATCGCGAAATGTCCCGTCTGATACACGATCGGCATGCTCGCAGCTTCTTCAAAACTCATCGCCTCCGGCATGGCGAACACGCTCGCCTCCGGTGCATATGAATATTCCGCGAACGCACCTCCGCGCGGGATCGCCATCACCCGGTCGTTCACCTTCACCGACGTCACACCCCATCCCACCTCGTCGACAATGCCCGCCACCTCCGCGCCCGGCGTAAAAGGAAACGGAGGTTTCACCTGATATTTTCCCTGCACCTGCAATATGTCGAAAAAATTCAGCGCCACCGCTCGATTGCGGATCCGCACCTGCCCAGCCTGGGTCTCCTTCTTCGCGATTTCATCGAGCCGCATCGACTCTGGCTCGCCCCATGCATGAACCTGCCAGGACTTCATCACTTCCCCTTGAATTGAGGCTTGCGCTTCTCATGAAACGCCGCCGTCCCTTCCTTCACGTCTTCCGTATAATTCGCCGCCAGCGTGGCCATCGCCGCATCTTCCAGCGCATGATCGAGCTGCATCGAACGCTGTTTATACATCATCCGCTTAGTGATGCGAATCGCAATCGGCGGACCCTCCGCCAGCTGCGCCGCCAACTCTCGGGCTCGCGTCATCAAACTCTCGTCGGCCACCACCTCGGCAACCAATCCCAACTCCAACGCCTGCCGCGCGGTATATACCTCCGACAACAGCGACATCTTCAATGCCCTGTCGAACCCCATGAAACGCGCGAAATAATAGGCGCCTCCCTCATCGGGAATCAATCCGAATCTCAAGCTCGTGTCCCCCAGCTTCGCGCTCTCCGCCGCAATTCTAAAATCGCACGCCAGTGCCAGCGTCAACCCTCCCGCGACTGCCGCGCCGTTGACCGCTGCAATTACCGGCTTGTCGAAGCGATCCATAAAACGGATCAGCACATGCATGTTCTCGCGCATCTCCAGCATCGATTCCAGCCGATGCCCCCGGTACCGCGCCGGGTACTGAAAATCGCGGCTGATATCTCCGCCCGCGCAGAATCCTTTTCCCGCGCCGGTTATAATCACCACGCGAATTTCATCGTCGTCGCGCGCATCGGCCAGCGCTTCCAGAATTTCGTGGACCATAGTTTCCGAATACGCGTTGCGCTTCGCCGGACGATTCAACGTGATCGTTGCAACGCGGCCCTCTTTCGCGTACAAAACGTCGTTCATAAACTCGGCCCCAGCGTGGACATTCCTCCATCCACCACCAGGGATTCGCCGGTCGTGCTCTTTGCTACCGCGGCGAAAAATAAAGCCGCTTCCGCAACATCTTCAACCGACGCCAATAGCCGCAGAGGAGTGATCTTCTCCGCGGCGTCGAACGATTCCGGGGGCCAGCCCGCGAAGCGCGTGCGCACAAATCCCGGCAGCACCACGTTGACCCGAATCCCCGGCGCCAGAGCCCTCGCCAGCGATTTGGTCATGGTCACGACTCCCGCCTTCGATGCCGCATAAACAATGGAGCTGCCCGATCCCGAGATCGAAGCCACCGACGAAATATTGACGATCGATGACCCCGCTTGCTTCTTCAAGAACGGCGTCGCCGCCCGCACGCAGTAAAACACCCCGCGCAGATTCACGTTCAACGTTCGATCCCAAATCTCGTCCGTCAATTCGTCGAATTGCGCATGAGGCACGCGGGTGCTCCAGCCCGCGTTGTTGATCAGATAATCGATTCGCCCGTAGGCGTGATCCGCCGCCTCCATTAACGAGATCGCGTCCGCCTCTTTTGACACGTCGGCCCCAGCCGCCATCGCCGTTCCGCCCTCCGCTTCAATCGCCGACACCACCTCTTCGGCCGCCTCCCGGGAGCTGCTGTAATTCACCACCACTTTTGCGCCCCGCCGCGCGAACAACTCCGCAATTGCGCGCCCCATACCGGTGCCCGCGCCTGTCACCACCGCCACTTTGTCGTCGAGTCTCATGTCGCAATCATATTAGTATGACCGGCATCCCCGCTTGTGCGATCATCGTTTTTTGGATCGCTTCCTTCGATTGGGAGAAAATAAAACGATGAGAAAAATACTCGCCGCTCTGACCTGCACCACAGCGCTCTTGTCCGCATCCGATGCCTCTGCACGCCTTCAGGCCGCCGCCGACGTGTTCAGGGAAGTCATGGGCATTCCGGATAAAGCCATCCCTCAGGATCTTCTCAACAAGGCGCAATGCATCATCATTGTGCCCAGTCTTAAGAAAGGCGCGTTCATTGTCGGCGCGAAATATGGCAAGGGGTTCGTTTCCTGCCGCAGCAAGTCCGGCGTCGGCTGGGGCGCGCCCGCCTCGGTACGCGTAGAAGGCGGCAGCGTCGGCTTCCAGGCCGGCGGATCCGAAGCCGACGTCATTATGCTGGTGATGAATGAGAGTGGAATGCACCGGCTGCTTACCAGCAAATTTACACTCGGCGGCGATGTTACGGTTGCCGCCGGTCCCGTCGGCCGTTCCACACAGGCCGAAACCGATGCTTTGATGACCGCCGAAATTTTAACCTGGTCGCGCGCCCGCGGCTTGTTCGCCGGCGTTGCCCTCACCGGCGCCACTCTGCGTGAGGATTCCGATTGGAACGCCGAGCTCTATGGACGCAAGATCACCAATCGCGAAATTCTCACTTCCACCATCGCCCCGCCGCCCGCGGCGCAGCCCATGCTCGATGAGCTGAACCGTTATTCGAGCCGGAAATAATCATGCCCGGCGACGACGAGGTTTCCGCGCGCATGCGCGATGATTGGAACGCCCGCGCCCGTGAAGACGCCGGCTATTATGTAGCCTTCGGCCGCCGCGATCAGGACGATGCGGAGTTTTATGCCACCGCCACGGAAATGGTGACCAGCCTCGAATCGGAGCTGCGCCGTGTTCCTTTGGCAGCGCGCGGAGGCTGGCGCGCACTCGAAATCGGATGCGGCCCCGGTCGCCTCATGCGTCCCATGAGCCGCCATTTTCTCGAAATCGATGGCGTCGATGTCTCGGACGAAATGATCGCCATCGCCAAACAACGCCTCAGCGATCTGCCCAACGCCCACCCTCATCACAACGATGGCGCCAGCCTCTCCCGGTTTCCCGATGAGACCTTCGATTTCGTCTATTCCTACGCCGTCTTTCAGCACATCCCCAGCCGCGAAGTGGTGGTTCAATATTTGCGGGAGACGCATCGAGTCATGAAGACCGGCGCCCTCGCCCGCCTCCAGTTCAATGGACTCCCTCAAGGCGGAGGTGGGTCCTACGACACCTGGGCCGGCGCGCGCTTCTCTTCGAGCGAGTTGATGGAGTTCGCCCGCGAAAACGATTTTCAGGTGCTCGCGCTCGAAGGCGTCGGCACGCAATACATGTGGACGTCGTGGCGAAAGCAGCCGCGAGGTTGGAGCTACACCCAGGAATCGAGAGAGCCAAACACGGAGCTGCGGATCCGGCGCATCACCAACGCCGGCAGTTCGGAGCCGGTGGCCCCTTCGCGCGGCCGCTGGGCATCGATCTCGATATGGGTGGAAAATCTTCCGCCCGACGCCGGATTGCAGCATTTGGGAGTCACCGTCGGAAGCTCCTTTGGAACCATCACGTATATAGGTCCGCCCGATAACATCGGCTTGCAGCAATTAAACGTAATCCTGCCGGAGCTGGAGGAAACCGGTCTTCTGCCAGTAGAAGTGCAGTGGTTCGGCCAGCGTATTTCCCCTCCCGCGGTGTTGCGCGTGATTCCACCCGGCCCATCCGTTCCCAGCGTCGTTTCCGTCAGCGATGGAGTAAATCTGGTCGCCGGCAAACGTATCGAAACGCGAATGGTGAAGGTGACGCTCGAAGAAATTTCCCGTCCTCATGAAATAGAAGCATCGGTAGACGGCCACCCCGTCTCCGATTTGGAATTCTTCTGCGTGGACCCGCGCCCACAAAAATTCGAAGTAAACCTCCGCCTCCCCGAACAAATCGGCATCGGTCCGCATCAACTGGAACTGCGCATGGGCCGTCGAAAGCTATCGCCAATCGGTATCGAAGTGGTGGCATAACTCCACTCCGCCGCCATCAATCTTCTAAAAGCAGCAGCACCAACAGAGCCGCGACCACAGGGAGCGATCTCTTTGACCTTAGTGGGCCTTCCCTTCGATTGATGTTTTT
The DNA here is from genome assembly GCA_963698105.1 of Bryobacterales bacterium. Taxonomy (GTDB): domain Bacteria; phylum Acidobacteriota; class Terriglobia; order Bryobacterales; family Bryobacteraceae; genus Palsa-187. The sequence continues at coordinate 1,265,038 of CAVOPN010000001.1, read as the reverse complement.
CGAAGCGTGTCTGTCGTCGCAAGAATGTCCGGCGTGGATGCGGTCGCTGTCCGCTAACCGAAACAACCGTCTCCCCTCATGATCTAATCGACGTGACGGTAAAGAAAAAAAATCGCTGGGTGAAGAATGTCACCACCGACTCCACTCACCCTCCGGAGGGTCTCTTCAATAAGGACGCCGCGACAATTGCCAAAACCCTGGCTTCGAAAAAAGTATCGCCCAAAGGCCCAGCCTCCGGCATGCGAATGTTGACGTATTTTATAAACCGCGGCGGGAAGAACCTGACTAATGAACGCCGGTCAGAACTGGAGAAAGCCAAGGATATCCTGTCGGAGAAGATTCACAAGAAATAGCTAGCGGGAAACCAGCCCCTTCCAGCAGATCTGCGCGCCCAAAACAACCATTGCGATCGACAACGCATAACGCAATTTCTTCGAAGGAACTCGCGAGGCGAGCAGAGATCCTGTGATCGCGCCCGGAATGCCGCCGATCAACAGCTTGGTGATTACCACCCCGTTGAAGCTCCCGAGCGCCGCATGAATGCCTCCACCGACGAGAGACAGGGCCAGCCCGAAACATAAATCGGTTCCCACCACTTCGGCGGAGCTTAGAGGCGTCAAGCTCAGCAGCGCCAATGCGCCGAGTGCGCCCGATCCAGCCGATGAGAATCCGACTTCCGCTCCAATCGGCAAACCAGCCAGCGCCAGCCATTTCGATCGATCCGGCCGCGCTCCCCTCGAAAATCGAAAGAGGTTCAGCATCGCGACGGTCATGATCGTAAATCCGATCAGCGCCATCATAAAACCCGTCCTCACTCCATGCAGCACCAAAGATCCCGCGAGAACGCCCGGCAATCCCGTCGCCAGCAGGAATCCCAGCGCGCGCCAATTCACTTGGCCCCGGGCCCAATAAAGTGGCGCGGTGATCAGCTTCACCACCGCACCGAAAATCAGCGAAGTGCCGACGCACTCCGCCGCAGGCAGACCAAGGAGGAGGATCAGAAGAGGAGTCGTCAGTGAACCCGCGCCTACACCGGTAAGAGCAATTGCGACGGAAATAACGAATCCGAGAACAACTTCAGTCATTTATTCCGCCTGAATATGAATCCCGCACTCGAGCTTTTTTCCGTGCCATCTGCCGGAACGCGCATTCTCAGGATCGAAAGGCAATTCCGTGCATGGCGCGCAGCCGATGCTGGTGTAGCCTTTTTCGTACAGGGAGAGCGCCGGGATATCGTGTTCCTGCATGTACTTCCATACTTCACGCGTAGTCCACAGAGCCAATGGACTCACTTTTCTTAACTCTTTGCCCCCCGGAAGTTTGAAGGCTTCCATGATCCGAAGATTCACGCGCGTCGGGGATTGTTCTCGCCGCAAACCAGTGATCCAGGTGTCGTATGGCGCTAGCCCTTCAAATAGAGGCGTGACTTTTCGAAACCCGCAGCAGCGGTCGGGCGCTGTTTGATTGAGGATTCCGAACTGCGCTTCCTGCTCCGCGACGCTTTGTTTCGCGCTTAGGTTGTGCAGGTTCAAGTTCCATCTCGCTGCCATCTCATCGCGATAGGCGAGTGTTTCCGGGAAGTGATATCCCGTCTCGAGAAAGAGCACTGGAATGTCGGAGCGCTGTTGAATCGCCTGATGCAGCACGACCACGTCTTCCGCTTGAAAACTGCAGGTGATGCAGGCGTTATCGAGATTTAAAGTTTCTATCACGTGATCATTCCAGCGGCTGCGGTCGCGTTGGTTTCACGATCTATGAGAATGAAACTGCCGGTCGTTCGATTCGATTTGTACCCATCGAAAAATAAAGGCTGGGCAAGTGTAATTCGCGCCGGACCGATGTCGTTCATTTTCAGGATGCTATCGGTTGCAACCAGTGCGCGAACGGTTTGGGTGGTGTGCTTAAGCAGATATTCTTTCGAAGGTTCCAGCGGCGCTCCATCGAACCAGACCACGGTTGCTTCGAGCGAGCGTGCACTCTGCGGTTCGGTGCCCGAGGAAAGCATGTCTCCGCGGCTGATATCGATCTCGTCTTCTAGCGTAAGTGTCACCGACAGAGGAGCATGCGCAACTTCGAGATCGCCGTCATAAGTAACGATTCTTTGTACGCGACTGCGGCGCCCCGAAGGCAACGCGAGAATTTCGTCCCCGGGGCGGATCGCGCCCGAGGCGATTTGGCCCGCATACCCCCGAAAATTCTGGTCCGGGCGAACAGCGCGCTGCACGGGCATCCGGAACGCGGCATCGATGGGTTTTTCTACTTCGATGCTCTCTAAATGCTCTAAGAGCGGGGCCCCTACAAACCAAGGCATGTTGGCGCTGCGCTCGACCACGTTGTCGCCTTGCAGGGCGCTGATGGGCAAAAAATACGGGTTAGATACCCCTAGCCCATCCAAAAAGGACTTAAACTCCGCGAAGATATCGTGAAAAACCCGATATTCGAAGCCAACCAGATCCATTTTGTTGACCGCGATCACAAAATGGCGGATCCCCAACAGTGCAGCAATCGACGCGTGGCGGCGGGATTGATCGGTCAGACCGCGCTTGGCGTCTAGTAATATGATGGCGAGATCCGCGGTCGACGCACCGGTCGCCATATTTCGGGTGTACTGAACGTGCCCCGGCGTATCGGCGAGGATAAATTTGCGTTTCGGCGTCGCGAAGTAGCGATACGCGACATCGATCGTGATGCCTTGCTCGCGCTCCGCGCGCAGACCGTCGGTGAGCAGCGCAAAATCGATGAGGCCGTCGGCGCGGCGCACGGATTTCAGTTGATCTTCGTAAGCTCCCCGCGCGTCGTGCAATAGACGTCCGATGAGCGTGCTTTTGCCGTCGTCAACGCTGCCGGCCGTCGCGAGGCGCAGCAGATCCTTGGACAGCTCAGAGGCGAGGAAGGCCTCGATATCGAATTGTTCTTCGACTAACATCTAAAAATATCCTTCGCGCTTCTTCATTTCCATCGAACCTTCGCGGTCATGATCGATCGCGCGGTTTTCGCGTTCGGAATTTCGCACCGCGACCAATTCGGCGATGATCTTCGGAACAGTGTCGGCGTCGGAGCGAATGGCCCCCGTACACGGCGAGCAACCCAGAGACCGCATGCGGCAGCGGACGGTTTCCATCGGGCCCGGTGGAACGAAATCAAGTTCCGGCAAGGTAAGCGAATTGCCGCGCACCAGCATCCGGCGCTCCTTGGCGTAATAAAGAGGAACGATGGGGATATTTTCGAGATGGATATACTGCCAGACATCCATCTCCGTCCAGTTGGAAAGCGGAAAAACGCGAATGCTTTCGCCGGGGCTGAGGCGGCTCGAAAAAAGATTCCAAAGCTCGGGGCGCTGATTCTTAGGATCCCACTGGCCGAAGGAATCGCGGAAGGAGAAAATGCGCTCTTTGGCGCGTGATTTTTCCTCGTCCCGGCGGGCGCCTCCAAAGGCGGCATCGTATCCACCGGCGCGAAGCGCGTCCAGTAACGCCTGGGTTTTGAGCAGCCCGCAGCAACGTTCGGTCCCCACACGAATTGGGTTCGTTCCGTAATCCAGGGCCTTCGTATTCGAGTGGACAATGAGTTTCACGTTGAGGGAGGCGGCTTGCCGATGCCTGAACTCGATCATTTCGCGGAACTTATAGGTCGTGTCGATGTGCAGCAAGGGAAACGGAATCGGCGCGGGATAGAAAGCCTTCTGCGCCAGGCGTAGCATTACGGACGAATCTTTACCGATCGAATAGAGCATTACAGGCCGCTGAAATTCTGCCGCGACTTCCCGGAAGATGTGGATGCTCTCCGCCTCCAGTGCTCTTAAGTGGCTAATTTTAAAAGCCATAATTGAACCTAACATATAATCTGCATATTGTCCATCGAATAATAGGTGTTACGACAATTCCGAAACACATTCGTAACCAGCTGTCCCGTATATAGATATAGTCCTTGACGAAGCACTATATGTTGGGGCATGATTGCGTTCAGCGCTGGAAGACGACTGCCATTTTCAGCTGCCAAGATCCTTCACACAAGGGGAAAATACCATGGGACAATTGGGTATAGGTGTCGCTATGAAGCTAAAAGATGTCCGTCGGCCGGTGCCGGTTTCGGAGAGGGTCGGAGTGGAATTTCCGCGTTATTTCACGTCTCATCTGGAAGCCGGAAAGACGCCCTACGACGATGTGAAGTGGGATCTAAGAACGGCTTCGATCGGCAACGATAAAGGGGCGGTGATTTTCGAGCAGCGCGACGTCGAAGTCCCCGTCGACTGGTCGCAGACGGCTACAAATATCGTAGTCAGCAAGTATTTTTACGGCAAGATCGGCTCCGAAGACCGGGAAACGAGCGTGCGGCAATTGATCGGCCGCGTGGTGGACACCATCGCGGGATGGGGCGGCGGGCAGGGTTATTTCCGCACCGCGGAAGACGCGGAAAATTTCCGCAGCGACCTGGGACACCTGATGCTGACGCAGAAGGCGTGCTTCAATTCTCCGGTGTGGTTCAACGTGGGCGTGAAGGAGCCGCGCGGATACGGCTGGTATTACGATGAAGCGTCGGGAGCCATCAAGAAGCTGGAGAACGGAGAGATGAGGCCGCAGTGTTCAGCGTGCTTCATTAATTCGGTGGGCGACACGCTCGAAGGGATTCTCGATCTCGCGAAGACCGAGGGCATGCTGTTCAAATGGGGCAGCGGCACGGGGACGAATCTTTCGACGCTACGCGAAGAAGACGGATTGCTATCGAGCGGCGGGCGCGCTTCCGGACCTTTGAGCTTCATGAAGGGTTTTGACGCATTTGCAGGTGTAATCAAGAGCGGAGGCAAGACCAGGCGCGCCGCGAAAATGGTGATCCTGAACGCGGATCATCCGGACATCGAAAAATTCGTGTGGTGCAAAGCCAAGGAAGAGAAGAAGGCGCACACGCTGATCGACGCGGGTTACGACTCGTCGCTCGACGGGGACGCCTACGGATCGATCTTCTTCCAGAACGCGAACAACAGCGTGCGCGCGACGGACGAATTCATGGAAGCGGTGCAGAGCGACGGCGACTGGTGGACGCGGTCGCGCCTGGCGGGGCAGCCGGTGAAGCGGTTCAAGGCCCGCGACCTGATGCGGCAGATCGCGGAAGCAACGCATCAGTGCGGTGATCCCGGGATGCAGTTCGACACTACGATCAACCGCTGGCATACCTCGAAGAATACGGCTCGGATCAATGCGTCGAATCCTTGTTCGGAATATATGTTCCTGGATGACTCGGCGTGCAACCTGGCATCGTTGAACCTGATGAAGTTCGTGGGTACCGACGGGCAGTTCGATGTCGAAGCGTATCGGCACGCGGTGGATACGGTGACGATCGCGCAGGAGATTATCGTCGACAACGCGGCGTATCCGACCGACAAAATCGCCAAGAATTCGCATGATTTCCGGCCTTTGGGACTGGGTTACGCGAACCTGGGCGCGCTGCTGATGTCCATGGGAATCGCATACGACAGCGATCATGGGCGCGATTGGGCGGCGGCGCTGACGGCCGATCATGTGCGGACAATCGTACCTGACGAGCGCCCGGATTGCGGACGGATCGACCGGTCCCTGCGAGGGCTACGCGATGAACGAGGAGCCTTTCCTTGAAGTGATCCGCATGCATAGGGACTCGACGGCGCGGCTCGATAGTAGAAAAGTTCCGCAGGCGGTTTACGAGAACGCGCGCAAGGTTTGGGAAGAAGCGTACGAGCTGGGCCGCGTCGCGGGATTCCGCAATGCCCAGACCACAGTTCTAGCCCCGACGGGCACCATCGGATTCATGATGGATTGCGATACGACGGGCATCGAGCCGGACCTGGCTCTCGTGAAGTACAAAAAACTCGTCGGCGGCGGCGTGATAAAAATCGTCAATAATACGGTGCCGGAGGCGCTCCTCAAGCTGGGCTATTCGAGCGATCAGATGAATGCGATCGTGGATCACATCGATTCCTCGGGGACGATCGAAGGCGCGCCGGGGTTGAAGCCGGAACATCTGCCGGTGTTCGATTGCAGTTTCCGTCCGCAGAATGGGACGCGTTCGATTCACTATATGGGTCATGTGCGTATGATGGCCGCGGTACAGCCGTTTATCTCCGGAGCCATTTCGAAGACCATCAATATGCCCGAGGAGTCGACGGTGGAAGACATCATGACGGCTTACACGGAGAGCTGGCGGCTGGGCCTCAAAGCCGTGGCGATTTACCGCGACAATTCCAAGCGCGTGCAGCCGTTAAGCTCCGGCACATCGAAGGGCGCGAAGGCTGCGAACGGTCCGGCGCAGGTGGAGATTAAAGAGCGGATCGTCTATCAGCCGGTGCGGCATAAACTGCCTCTCGAACGGCAGTCGATTACGCATAAATTTTCGATTGGCGGGCATGAAGGCTACATCACGGTCGGCATGTACGAGGACGGTACGCCCGGAGAGGTGTTCATTTCGATGGCGAAGGAAGGCTCAACCATTTCGGGCCTGATGGACAGTTTCGCCACCGCGATTAGTTACGCACTCCAATATGGGGTCCCGTTGAAATTTTTCGTCGACAAGTTCAGCCATGTGCGGTTTGAGCCGAGCGGGTGGACGGGGAATCCGCAAGTTCCGTACGCGAAGTCGATCATGGATTATATTTTCCGCTGGCTGGGCGCGAAGTTCCTGGGTCCGGAGTATGCGGCGGGTGAGGCGGGGGATGCTCCGAAGTTGAGAGTGACGGAAGAGGATTTGCAGCAGCCTCTGCTGTTTTCTCCGTCGGTGACGGATGCTCCAACATGTTCGGAGTGTGGCGGGTTGATGACGCGGAACGGGTCCTGTTACAAATGTGAAAATTGCGGCGGGACCAGCGGGTGTAGCTAGATCTGTTTTTCAGTTGATCCAAGCTCATCATGAATCGCGAATATCACAAATGGTACAGCCCCAGCCTCGCCCGCGATATGGAACTGCTGGTCTTCGGCCACTCCGGGAAACCCGTCATTGTATTTCCCACCTCGATGGGCCGCTTTTTCGACTACGAAAATCGCAACATGATCGGCGTCATCGGCGACCGCTATGAGAACGGCCAAATCCAAGCCTTTTGTGTAGATTCGGTCGATGCCGAAAGCTGGTATAACAAGGCCGTACATCCTGCCCAGCGCGCGGAGCGTCATGTTCAATACGACCGGTATCTTTTAAAGGAAGTGGTTCCCTTCGTCCGCTCCCGCAACGCTTCCCCTCAACTCGGCGTCACCGGATGCAGCTTCGGAGGCTACCATTCCGTGAACTTCGCCCTCCGCCATCCCCAACTCGTAACCGAATGCATCAGTATGGGCGGAGCCTTCGACATCCACCAGTTCCTGGACGGGTATTACGACGATAACTGCTATTTCAATTGCCCTCCAGATTTCCTGCCAAATCTCAACGATCCGGCGGTGAACCGCATGAAAATCGTGCTTGCGACCGGTGAGGTGGATATCTGCCGAGCCGAAAATGAGCGCCTGTCAGCGATCATGAACGCTAAGGAAATCCCCCATACCCTTGACATCTGGGGGGATGGTGCGGGACACGATTGGCCGGAATGGCTCAAAATGACCGTCAAGTTTCTATAGACTGCCGATAAGGCTTATGTGGAACTGTGGCGCATAGGTCTGTTTGTTTTGCTGGCAACACCAGGTTTGTTCGCTCAATCGCAATCGGACTGGCGGTTCTGGACCGCAAAAGATGGCCTGAAGGAATCCTACAGCCGCAAAATGTCCCTCGGAGCCGACGGCAGGTTGTGGGTCCGGCACGGGGCCGTCAGCTCGATCAGCGTTCTCGACGGCTATAAAGTCACCGCAATTCCGGAGCCGCGCTTGGGCTCCACCATCGATTGGAACCGACTGGCGCACATCTACACCGGCCCCAGTGGAACGGCCTGGACTGTCGAGAATCACGCGCTCATGCGCTTCGACGGCTCGGTCTGGCGCAACGAAGCAAAGGAAGCTCCAGGAGATACCATGCTGGCTGCCATGCCCTCCGGCGCCGGTGTGCTGGTGCTCTTTGAAGACCGTCTGGCTTTCTATGACCCGGACTCGCACGCGTGGAGCGTTTGGAAGACCAGCCTGGAACTGGGCGCCTTTTCGGGCATGGTTCCCGGATTCCACGACGATTTCTGGATCACCGCGCGGCGCGGCGTCGCCCGGCTGCGGCTCTACACCGGATTGCGGCCCGCTTCCTGGAAGCAAATGGACACTGGATCCCTCGGCATGGTCGACAACAATGAGCCGCTGCCTTCAGCCTCGGGCGACGAAATGCTCTTTGAAGGCCGTCTCGCAGGAACCTCCTCCCGGCGTGCCGTAGCGCGCTGGTTCGATGTCGATGCGGCCGCGCCCCAGGTGGAGATAGTTCGCACCGCAACCACCGACAACCTTCGCGGCTGGCGCGGCCCCAATGGCAGCTTGTGGGCCATTGAAGGAGCATCCATCCTGCATCAGGTCGGAGGGCGCTGGATCCCAGCGGAGAAATACGGCATGCTGGGCGGAACCTTGTTCGAAGTCGTCACGGAAAGGGACGGAGGGTTCTGGCTCGGCACCTCCGAAGGCATCGCGCATTATCCTCCGCAGCTCTGGACCACGCCCGACTTGATCCGGCAGTTGGATCAGCCGATTCACGCCATCGCCGAAGACCGGCGCGGACGCTTGTGGTTCGCGGCGACCGATTATCTGGTGGAACTCGATGGCACACGCTGGAGTTCCTATCGCTGGCCGCATGGCGTGCAGACCCAGGCGGCGCAGAGCGACACGCTATGGGCCATGGCGGATGGCAGGATTGCCGTGAAGGCGGTGGCAAATCAGGTGACGGACCGTGTTTTCCTATTCGATCCCGATTCGGGTCGATTTACCGCGCTGGTCCATCCCGAAGGACGGGAGATGCGCTTGATCCGCGGCCGCCCCGACGGAAGTCTTCTGGTTTGGAGCGGGCCGGGCTGCCGGATCGAAATTTTTGACGGCCATGCCTTTCACACCCTTTTCGAAAACCCGCTGAAATGGGAGGGTTTCGACGTGCGCAGCTTAGTGGAGAGAGTGGGCGGAGAATTCTGGTTCGGGGGCGCCGACGCCTTGGCCGTGATTCGGAACGGCGAGTTGAAGACCCTCCGCCCTAATATCGACTTTCCCGATACCGGAGCTTTCGCACTCGCCCAAGTGGAGCCTGGGAAGCTCATGCTGGGCGGACGGAACGATCTGCTGGAATATGACGGGAAAAATTGGATCGTTCTGCACTCCGACATGGACCGCATCCGCTCTATCGTCAGGACCCGTGACGGTACGCTGTGGGTCGCATCCGGCTCCGGGCTGCACCGGCGCGAGGCTGGTAACTGGATTACCAACGGCGAGGAAGACGGCTTGCCATCCAACTCCGCCTATAAAGTGTTTGAAGACAGCCGGGGAAGGATCTGGGTAGGTACCAGCCGTGGCGTGAGCCTGTTCCATCCGGAGCGGGACCGCGACGCTCCGCAGACCCGGCTTGCGCAGGCGGGGAACGGCAAGCTCGCTTCACCCGAAGGCGACATCCTGATTCGATTCTGGGGAACCGACAAATGGCGCACCACGCCGATGGAAAGACTGCTCTATTCCTACCGCGTCGGCTCCAATGCGTGGAGTCCGTTCGCCTCCGCCAGTGAAGCGGACTTGCGCCGGGTCGCGCCCGGCCGCCATGTGATCGAAGTGCGCGCGATGGATCGCAACGGCAACATAGAGCAGCCGGGGGACAGCTTCGAATTTACCGTGGTTCCTCCGTGGTACCGCCAGAACGGTTTTCTATGGATTGCGCTGATGGGAGGCGCGGCTATTCTATTCCTGATTGGCGCGGCCGGCGTCAGCTACCGCCAGAGAGGAACGTTAATCGTCGACCTGGAAGAGGCCCGCTTGTCGGCGGAATCCGCGAGCCGGCTCAAGAGTGAATTTCTCGCCAACATGAGTCATGAAATCCGCACTCCGATGAACGCCATCATCGGTATGACCCAGTTGACGCTCGATACGCCGCTCAATGAGGAGCAGCAGGATTCGCTCAGCACGGTGAAGCGATCCGCCCAGGCTCTGCTTCGGCTGCTGAACGATATTCTGGATTTCTCGAAAGTCGAAGCCGGCAAGCTGGAGCTGGTCTCCGCCGGTTTCGATCTGCGGGAATGCATCGTCGACGTCGTCCGCACGCTAAGCCCCGGTGCTTCCGACCGCGGCGTCAGCCTGAGCTCGCAAATCGATCCGGAGGTGCCGGTCCTGCTGGTGGGAGACGGGCAAAGGCTGCAACAGGTGTTGATAAACCTGCTCGGCAACGCGCTGAAGTTCACTCATCAGGGGAGGGTGCGAATTGAGGCGCGCGTCGAAGCTCGGGATGAGGCACAATTGCTGGTGCACCTGACCGTGGCCGATACCGGAGTCGGTATTCCGGTAGAGAAACAGAAAATCATCTTCCAGCCGTTTGAGCAGGCGGACGGTTCCACCACCCGCAAATACGGAGGAACCGGATTGGGACTTGCGATTTCCACCCAGTTGGTGCGCTTGATGGGCGGCGATCTTCGCGTCGAAAGTCCATGGAAGGATCCGGCGAACGGCGCCATCATAAACGGCAGCGCCTTTCATTTTACGGTTCGCCTTACGGAAGATCACGCTCCCAGATCCGCGGAAACGCAGACGGCCGCCCAGGAAGTTCGCGGACTGCGCGTTCTGCTCGCGGAGGACAACGTAGTGAATCAGCGCCTGGCCAAGCGAGTGCTCGAAAAAAATGATCACATCGTGTCGGTGGCGAAAACCGGACTCGAGGTGCTCTCGCTACTCGACGGGAATTGGTTCGACGTCATACTGATGGATCTGCAAATGCCGGATATGGACGGATTACAGGCCACCGCCGCGATTCGCGCGTCCGAGAAATTGAGTGGCGGCCACGTGCCCATCGTCGCGCTGACGGCCCACGCATTGACCGGCGATCGCGAAAACTGTCTCACCAGCGGAATGGACGCATACCTCGCGAAACCTTATAGCAGCGAGGATCTAAACAAGGTGCTGGCCCAGGTTATGCGCGGCGCAATCGTGGCGCTGTAGCCGGTCGTTACACTTTATTCATGGTGTTCACCAAGCGGCTTCGCGAAGGAGTGCGTCGCGGGGAAATCACGTGCAGTATCCGGATTTGGACCCGTCCTCACGTCAAGGTGGGAAATCGTTATCAAATGGAAGATGGTGAGATTGAAGTGGACTCGATAGAGCGGATCGGTCTTCAGGACATTACGCCGATGCTGGCGCGCGAGTCGGGATTTCTAGGAGTCGTCGATCTGCTGAAAGTCGCCAAGCATGGAAAAGGCGACAATATTTACCTGGTTCGATTCCATTACCTGCGCAAGCGCTGATCGCTGCGTCGACGTTCCGCCAGTTTGTTTTGAAGAGCCGCGACCATCGGGAGCGGTCAAGTCCGGCACTGGCAGAGTTTTTCTTGGCAGCCACCATACCGTACGGCGTGGATTCGGCTCCTTCCGTGCAGTAGACACGTCGACACGAATGTCGACGCGGCACGCCTGGAGGCGCGCGCCACATGCTAACCGTCGATTTCTTTTCCCATATACATCTCGCTCACCAGCACTCGGTGATTTTCGAGCACCCGGTTTCGACGCACCTTCATGGTCGGCGTCAATTCACCCAGCTCGATCGAAAAATCACGCTCCAGGATCTTGAATTTCCGCACCTGCTCAAACGACGCGAGCTGCCTATTGACCGCTTTCACCGCCTTCTCCACCGTGCCTTGAAGCTCGGCCGCCGAACCATTTACCGTGACCAGCGCGGTCACGTACGGCATCCGGTCGCCGATCAGCAGCACCTGATTGATGGACGGTTCTTTCTTCAGCATCCCCTCAATGCGTGAGGGATAAATCTTCTTGCCGTTCGAAGAAACAATGAGCTCCTTCTTGCGTCCGGTGATGTAGTAATAGCCCTCCTCATCCACCTCCGCGATGTCGCCGGTGGCGAGCCATCCGTCGCGCAAAACCGCTGCCGTGGCTTCCGGATCTTTATAGTATCCGGAGAAAATCGCCGCGCCTCGCAACATCAACTCGCCGTCTTCCTCGATGCGCGCTTCGACGCCCGGCAGCAGTTTTCCGATGCTGCCGGCCTTCGGACGGTCGAACGGATTCAGCGCCGCCACGCCGCCTTCGGTCAGGCCGTAGCCTTCCATCAGAGGCATTCCAATGGCACTATAAAACTCCGCCAGGTCTTTCCCCAGCGGAGCCGCTCCACTGGCCGCCAGGCGCATGCGTCCGCCCAACCGCGCCCGTATTTTCGAAAACACCAGCCGGTCGAACATCGCGAGAGATGCCCGCATCCACTGCGGCACCGCCTGCCCTTGCTGACGCCTGCGGCCGGCTTCCGCTCCTAATCCGATCGCCAGGTAAAACATCTTGCGTACGGCTGCCGGACGTTTTCGAATCTCCGCGGATACAGTGGTATAGATTCGTTCCCACACTCTTGGCGGAGCCAGAAAAAATGTCGGACGGATGGTGCGCAGCTCGTGCGGCATCTTCGCGAGGCCTTCGGAAAACCACACGCACCCGCCTTGGCGGATCGGCAGGAGCTCCACCACCACGCGCTGCGCGATGTGCGCGGAAGGTAGAAACGCAATGGTCGAGTCCTCCGGCGACAAAGGAAACGCGACCGGGGACATATCCATATTCGCGACCAGCGCGCGATGGGACACCAGGCCCATTTTCGGCTCGCCCGTCGCGCCGGAGGTCATGTACAAAACTGCGTTGTCCGATTCACTTACTTCAGCGCGGATGCGTTCAAACACGCCCGGATCTTCGCGCATCTTCCGCTCGCCCAGCGCGCGCACGGAATCATCGGTAAGCAGAATCCATTGCACGTCCAACTCCGCTTCCTTCTGAAGCAGCTTCATAACCTTTTCGTTCTCGACGAACACCACGGTCGCATCGGAAGCACGCAGCGTTTTCGCCTGCTCCGCGTAAGGCAGGCTGGTGTAGAGCGCGGCCGAAATCGCGCCGGACGTCATGATGCCGATGTCGGTGAGATAAAACTCCGCGCGCGTCTCCGATTGCAGGGCGACCAGGCCTCCCTTGGGCACGCCCAATTCGCGGATGCCGACGGCGATCTGCTGAACGGTGTCACGATATTCGCGCCACGTCCAGGTCCGGTACTTTCCGCCTCCCAGTGGCTGGTGCAGAGCGGGTTTATCAGGGTAAATCGCGGCGGTTTCTTCAAGCACCGTGTAGACGGTCCGGACCTTCATCGCGACAATGCTACCATGCTTCAAAATGACCTACGGTCACGAAATCGAAACAGCCCGCCGCGTAGCGCGGTTCTCCGCCGAGCTCGCTTTGCGCCACCAGAAGATAGGAATCACGGCCGAAAATAAGCCCGACGATTCACCGGTAACGATCGCCGATAAAGAGTGCGAAAAACTGATCGCGAAGATGCTGGACGAAGCTTATCCGGACGACGGAATTTTAGGAGAGGAAGGAACTCACAAGGAATCGAAGAATGGCCGCCGATGGATCGTCGATCCGATTGACGGCACACGCGATTTCGTTCGCGGCAATCCGCTATGGAGCGTATTGATCGCACTGGAGAAGGACGGCGAAGTGGAGGCCGGCGTGGTCCATTTGCCGCTGCTGGGCAGCACCTGCTGGGGCGCGCGCGGGGAGGGTTCCTTTCGCAACGATGCGCCGCTGAGGGTGTCGGCGATTGATAAACCGGAGAACGCGGTAATTTCGCTCAATAGCCTGAATCGAGTCAGTAACGCATCCGAAATGGCAAATTATTTGACGCGATTTTGGGCATTCCGATGTTTAGGAGGAACTCCGGACGCAATGATGGTGGCGGAGGGACAAATGGACGCCTGGGTGGAACCGAAGGTGGCTCCCTGGGACATGGCGGCGGCGCAGGTGATTCTCGAAGAAGCGGGCGCGGTGTTTTTCGCGTTCAACGGGAAGCGGTCGATTTACGAAGGCAACTGCGTGGGGTGCACACCCGGCTTGGAAGCATCCATGCGGGAGTTTTTCGGGAGCCTGTTATCCGATCACTGATTTAGCGATGCGTTCGCGATGATACGTCGCATCGCCGAAAGCGATTTCACTGGCCTTGGAGCGGCGGTAATAAAGGTGCGTGTCGTTTTCCCAGGTGAAGCCCATGCCGCCCTGCACCTGAACGGCTCGATTGCCGGTCTCGCGGCACGCGTCGCTCGCGTAAGCCTTCGCGACACTGACCGCGGTCGATGCTTCCGTGCTGCCCTCCGTCATGGTGTACGCGGCATAATAGGCGGCGGAACGGGAGCTCTCCGTATAAAGCAGCATGTCGGCACACTGATGCTGCACGGCCTGATACTGACCGATGGGCTTGCCGAACTGCTGGCGGGTTTTCGCGTACTCGACGGCGATGTCCAGCATGCGCTGCATCCCTCCCGTCATCTCGGCGCACAATGCCACGGTGACCACGTTCATGGCATGATCAAGCGCCTTGCGCGCAGTCTCGCCCTCCACTAAAACCTCCGCCGCGGGATGATCGAACTCAACTTTATAAAGACGCCGCGTAAGATCGATCGCCGGCATCAGAGTCTTTTTGACCGTGTGACTCTCCACCAGGTACAGCGCCAGCTTACTGGCATCGCGGGCCGCGACGACCATCAGATCGGCCGATCCGGCGTCGGGCACGAAGAGCTTTTCTCCGGAAAGCGTCGGCATTTTCACCGCCGCCGGGTCCCAGCTCGCGCTCGCTTCGAGCAGCGCTACCGTGGCCGTTTTCTCACCATTCGAGATCGCGGCCAGATGCTTCGTCTCACCCGCGGCCTGAAGCACAGCGCCCGCGAACAGGTTCGATAGAAACGCGCCGGGCACCAGCGCGCGCCCCATCTCCTCGGCCAGCGCGGCCAGCTCGACGAAGCCCAGCCCCATGCCGCCGGCCTCTTCCGGGAAGACGACGCCTAAGAATCCCTGCCCCGCCATGCTGTGCCATAATTTCTGATCTTGCGCCGTGTCCGTTTCCATGATCCGGCGGACTTCCGAGATGGGGCACTCCGCCGCAAAAAACTTCCGCGCATTCGATTTTAGAATCTGCTGGGATTCGCTAAGTCCGAATTGCATAATACCTTTCTTCCACTAGAAGACCCAAATTGTGCTTGTGGCGCACGCACTCTTGCGTGCCGCGTCGACACTCCTGTCGACGTGTCTGACCTCTAGTCGTCCGAGACAGCCCATTAATAGCTCTTGGGCAGCCCCAGCACGAAGTGCCCGATGATATTCCGCTGAATTTCCGACGTCCCCGCTTCGATCGTATTGCCGCGCGAACGCAAATATCCATAAGCCCACTGCCCTTCGTCGTAGACGTATGGCGATCCGTGGGCGAGCTGTCCATAAGGTCCCAGAATCTCCATCGCCACCTGCTGGAATCGCTGGTTCAGCTCGCTCCAAAAGATTTTTTGAATGGACCCCTCCGGCCCCGGCACCCCAGTCTCATTGATCCTCGAAAATGCGCGCAACTGATTCAGCCGCATCACCTCGATTTCGGCGTAGCATTGCGCCAGCTTCTGCCGGATCACCGGATCCTCCGACGCGGGCTTGCCGTTGCGATCGATGGTCTTTGCGATCTCGACCAGGCGATTAAAATGGCGCCGGTAATTCACCTGCAACGCCGCGCCAAACGTGCCGCGTTCATGCATCAGCGTGCCCATCGCGACGCCCCAGCCCTCATTCACTTTGCCGACCAGATTCTCTACTGGCACGTGCACATCGCGAAAGAAAATTTCGCCGAATTCGCTCTCGCCGCTCATCTGCTTGAGGCCCCGGACCTCGACGCCCGGACTATGCATGTCCACCAGCAGCGCCGTCAGTCCTTTATGTTTCGGCGCCGCGGGATCCGTGCGCACGATCAGCTCGCACCAGTCCGCCGCCCACGCATAACTGGTCCAGCACTTCTGCCCGTTGACGATAAAGTGATCGCCATCGAGCGCCCCCGTGGTCGAAAGCGACGCCAGATCGCTGCCCGCGTTAGGCTCTGAAAATCCCTGGCACCAGATCTCCTCCGCCGACAACATTTTTGCAAGATAACGTTTTTTTTGCTCCGGCGTGCCGAACGCGATAATCGTCGGCCCGATCAATCCCAGTGCGATCACATTCGCCATTGGAGGAGCTTCCGCGCGCGCCATCTCCTCGATGAAAATCACCTGCTCCATCACCGGTGCGCCGCGACCGCCGAAATCTTTCGGCCACGAAATTCCCGCCCATCCCGCGTCATAGAGCTTCCTCTGCCACGCCCGCAGATACGCGAAGCGCCCCTCCATGGACTCTTCTTCATCGCGCCGCTTCACCCAGTCCCGCGGAACATTTTCGGCGAACCAGGCACGCACTTCATCGCGGAACCGCTGCTCCTGCGGCGTCAGATTCAGGTCCACTTGGATTCTCCCTTACTTATGCTTTCTTGGCGCCCGGCAGACCCATCTTATCGATCTCATTGAAATTCACGCGGCGTTCCTGATCGCAGCACATGTTCGAGAACATCACAGCGACGGAATCGTGCAGCCCCACCTCGACATCGGCGAGCGGGCGCTTGCCCGTGCGGCAGCTTTCGAGGAAACCTTCGAGCTCGTTGTCGACCGGATTCTTGTCCTCTTCGGGCACAATCACGCCCTTGGTGTACAACCACCGGCGCGCGAATTTCATCTCCCGATCCAGGAAGCCTTCGTTCCCGTTGATCTCGTCCTTCGACAGCAGAATCGGCAGCGATTTACCGGCCGCAACCGAAACCATGGTCGCTCCCGCTTTATGATCTTTTTCTTTTTCGACCGCCTTCGTAGCCTGCGGCTTAGGAGGCTCCGGAAACCACATCGCCGTCGCCGGATGCGTATCGTCGCCGACCGTAATATGGACCGACCCCTCCGTTCCCATGATCAGTTCGCCCATCTCCGTCCGCGTGCAGTTCAGTAAGGGCAAGTGCGAAGAAGTACAAACCCCGCTCCAAATCGTTTTCTTGCCGCCGGGATATTTGAAGATGAGTTGCAGATTATCGAAAATGTCGCGCCCGTCGTGAATCGTGCTGGTGTCGCCTACGCCCACCACGAAATCAGGGGTCGAGCCCAGCATCCAGTCGGCAATATCGATCTGATGCGAAGACAGCTCCGCCGCCGGGCCGCCTGAAAACTCGCGGAACAGCCGCCAGTTGCCCGGATTGCTCCGGCCCCCCGGTTTCATGGTCCACGAGGAAGTCCGCCGGAAAACATCGTTGCGATGCCACTGCGCGTAAACGTGCTTCACATCGCCCAGCACGCCCTTGGTAACCATGTCGTTCACGGCCTGATAAAACTTGCTATAGCGGCGCTGAAGCCCGACCTGTAACGTCTGCTTGGGACGCGCGGCAGTCAACGCGCGCAACGCGTGAACCTCCTCCGGCTTGAACACCAGGCTCTTTTCGCAGAACACGTGCTTCCCCGCTTCGAGCGCGTCCTTGGTCACGCGAAAATGTTCATAGAGAGGAACCGCGATCAGCACCGCGTCTATATTCTTCGCAGCCAGCAGCTCACGATGGTCCTTGAATTTTTGCGGATTCGTTCCGATGACCTCAGCGCCTTTATCGGCATGGGCAGGATCCAGATCGCACACCGCCGTACAGCGCCCCGCATCGATCTTCGCGAGATGTCCCAGCAGGTAAGTGCCGCGGCTGCCTGTACCGATAAATCCGTACTGCACCTGATCGTTCGCGGCTTTGACCTTCTGAATAAAAGGTCCGGCGGCGGCCAGCTTCACAAGATCACGGCGGGAAGGATTGGGCATTTTAGAAAAGTCTATCACGGCTCAAATTCGCAACTCTTTCTCCTTTGCATCAATCGAGAGCGTCCAGCCCGCAGCGGGCAATGTAGCGCGGGCGTCCACGCGTGCCGCGTCGACATTCGTGTCGACGTGTATTGTTTAAACCTTCTGCTTACGATACCTCTGCGCCCCTCGCGCGGACACCTTGCGCAACGCCCAACCTGGCGTCAACTTCATGAACCACACGATAGCTCTGTACCGCCATCCCGGAATCACAAATAATTTCCCCTCGTCGAACCCGCGCAGCGATTCGCCAACCACGAAATCCGCCGTCATCCACAAACTCCGCGGGATCGGACTCCGATCCATCCCCAGAGTGTCGTGAAACTCAGACAACGTAAATCCGGGACACAAAGCCTGTACCTTGACCGGGGATTTTTGCACCTCCAGCTCCGCATACAGGCCGGCCGTGAAAGCGTTCATCCAGCCCTTGGTCGCCGAGTAGCTGACGCTGCCCGCCGTCTGCGAAAACCCCGCGACCGACGACACATTAATAACCCCTCCCTCGCCGCGCGGAATCAGATTCGAAAGCGCCGCATGAGTCAATTGGACGGGCGCGAGAACGTGCACACGATGCATCTGGAGCTGGCTCTCGACATCGGTGTCCGCGAAGAACCCGAGCGTCCCGAAACCCGCATTGTTCACCAGCATCGATAAATTCGGAGCCGTCCGAATCCGCTCCGCCACGCTTTCCCGATCGGCGTCGATGCCCAGGTCGGCCGCCAGAACATCGCACGTAACATGATAGGTCTCCGACATCTCCACGGCGAGCGACCGCAGCCGCTCCTCCCTGCGCGCCACCAGCAGCAAATCATAGCCGCGCGCCGCCAGTTTTCTAGCGAACATCGCGCCGATACCGCTCGACGCCCCCGTGATCACCGCGAGCTTCCGCTCACCCATGTTCCACCTCGTCCATTCCCACCTCGTCCAGGCGATGCCCTCTCGCCGACCACTCCGCTCCCGCCAGAACGAGCATTGAGACCAGAAATCCGATCAGCACCAGTGTGACCGAGTTCTTGAACACGTTATATTCGCGCCCCAGTTTTTGGTAGAACCCCGGCCAAACCCATTTGTTGATCTGCTTCAGCACTTCGAGCAGCACCCCCACCGCCAGCGCCGCCGGGATCACCCGGTCCAGTGGAGGTTTTCCGTTCGGCAAAAATCGATACACCAGAAACAGCACCAGCACCGTTACCAGGACCGCGGCCATTTTGAACGTGACGATAGGAACCACCGTAAAAATCGCGGGAGGCAGCCACGCGGGCGCACTTCCGGTAAGTCTCCGAAACGACTCCTGGTTGAATGCCGTCAGCAGCAGCGAACTGAGCGCCAGGCCTCCGCAAATGAAGATCAGCGCGAGGCTCACGATCTGATTCCTGAAAAAGCTGCGATTCTTCGGGATCCCCCACACGTTGTTCAGCCCGACCTCCAGAGGTTCGAAAATCCCGTTCGCCGTGAACAGCAGCAGGAACAGCGAGATGATCTCGATTTTTCCCTGCGGAGGCGGATTGTTGTGCAAAAAATTACCCAGCGCGTCAGGGAAGAAATCGCTGAGCGCCAGATCGATCGCGGAGAGCGCCGTTGCCCGCCCGAAAAATTTCGACGCCACCGCCACGCTGACAATCAGGAACGGATAGAACGACAACAGCACATTGGCCGCAACCGAAAATGAGTAAACGTGCACTTCGGTTTTCATCCAATAGCGGAAGGTGGGCCGCAGCGCTCTGAAGATTGCGGGCATGCTCACAGCATTACACTATAGGAATGAGGAAAACACGTTTCGGGAAATTTCTCTCCGCTCTTCTGCTCACCGCCGCGCTCGCGATCACCGCCGTCGCGCAAACCAAGACAACCACCGCACCGGCCGCGCTGACCGATATTAACTCCGCCACCGCGGCTCAACTGCACCACCTGCCCGGAATCGGCCCCGCGTATGCCAAGAAGATCATCGACGGGCGCCCCTATAAGCGCAAGGATGAATTGGTCAGCAAAAAGATCCTGACGCAAGCCAAGTACGACAAGATCAAAGATCAGATCATCGCCAAACAATCGAAATAGCAGTGCGTATCGTCCTGTTCTCGACGTACGAACTGGGCCATCAACCCTTCGGCCTCGCCTCTGCCCAGGCGTGGCTGGTACGCGCGGGACACGATGTGAGCGCAATCGATCTGTCCAAAACCAGCTTCGATGACGCCGTGATTCGCCACGCGGATGCGGTCGCGTTCTCGTTGCCGATGCATACGGCCACTCGCTTGGCGATTCCGGTAATCGAGCGGGTGAAGCGCGTGAATCCGAGTGCCCGCATCGCCTGCTACGGCCTGTACGCGCCTCTCAATTCGGACTTGCTTCGCACTCTGGGTGTCGAAGCAATTCTCGGAGGCGAGTTCGAACAGTCTCTCGTTGAATGGGCCGGAGGCGCGAGGACCGCCGAAATTTCGCTAGACCGTCTGGCGTTCCTGAAACCGGATCGCAGCGACCTCGGCAGCTCTTACGCCCAACTCCGCACCGCCTCCGGCGATAAGAAGGTTGCCTACACAGAGTCGAGCCGAGGCTGCAAACATCGGTGCCGGCACTGCCCCGTCGTCCCCGTGTATCAAGGCCAGTTCCGAGTAGTGCAGCGCGATGTAGTGCTAGCCGACATCCGCCAGCAGATCACCCAAGGCGCCACGCACGTAACCTTCGGCGATCCGGATTTCCTGAACGGCCCCACCCACGCGATGCGCATCGTCGAAGCCCTGCACGCCGAATTCGCGCAAGTCACCTACGACGCCACTATAAAAATCGAGCACCTGTTAAAACACCGCGACCTGCTGAGCCCTTTGCGCGACACCGGATGCCTGTTCATAACTACGGCAGTCGAGTCGCTAGACGATACAGTGCTAGCGAAGCTGGAAAAAAATCACACAAGGCATGATTTTTTCGAAGCAGTAAAGCTATCGCGCGCAGCCGGCCTAACGCTACAGCCGACGTTCCTGGCCTTCACCCCTTGGACGACCAAAGAAACCTATCGCGACCTGCTGCGCGTTTTGAAGGATCTCGACCTCATCGAAAGCGTCCCAAGCGTGCAACTAGCCCTGCGCCTCCTGATCACTTCCAACTCTCGTCTTCTGGAACTGGAAGATATAATAACCGCCCCGTTCGATAAGAAGCTCCTGGTGTATCCCTGGAAACATCAAGACCCACAAGTCGACGAACTAGGCGCCCGCCTCTTCCGGCTCGTCGATAAACTTCAGAAGCAAGGCCAAACCCGCACCCAAATTTTCGAAGCCATCTGGCAAGAGTCATGCGAAGACCCGCTCCCCGAAAATTTCCATCTGATGCCGCGAGCCACGGTCCCGTATTTAGACGAACCCTGGTACTGTTGAGCCGAGCCAACGGAGGAGCAGGTGGCTCTTCTATAAGTGTGGAAGAATTTACTGTCCCGAGCTCTTTGAGTCCTCGCAGGAGGTAGAGGTTTGCCCGATTTTGGTCGTGTGCAACAGAATTAAAGTTTTTCTTCCCACCCGCCGATCAAACGGTGTATTGAAACTTACGGGAAAGGTTAGGCCTCAAATGAATC
This sequence comes from Bryobacterales bacterium, assembly GCA_963698105.1. GTDB lineage: Bacteria > Acidobacteriota > Terriglobia > Bryobacterales > Bryobacteraceae > Palsa-187. Next base: position 1,243,682 of record CAVOPN010000001.1, on the reverse strand, counting down.
GTGCCCTGATTGCGCTCACGTTTTCGCTGCCTTTGTTAGCGGGAGATGCTGACTTCATAAGAGTAAAACTTTCCGTGGCTGCTCCTACCAATTGGGTGAACTCCATTAAAGATGAACTCACGACCAGACTGAACGCCGTACCGGACGTACAAGTCGTGGATGAGAAGGCGGCTGACTCGGCATTTACAGTGATCGTGGATGTGAACAACGTGACTAATAAGGAGAATGAGACCCTCGGCTACTCGATGATGGCCCTTCTGATGGGCACCTACGATCAACGATTCCTAGACGCCTCTTTCATCGAAGCTAAGAAAACGGTACCGAAAGAGAATCAGGAGCTATGGGATCTCCTGAGGTTTTCGGCCTCAGGAAATGTGTTCTTGGCCGGATGGGTCCATACGCACGGTGGCGTTAGCAGCATCTCGGATGCATACGACCAGATTGTCGGGAAACTTAAAACGAAGGGGCTTCCCGAATATCGGCAATTCCTGACGATGGCAATGAAGGTCGTCAAGGATTTGGAAACGCCCAAACCGCTTTCGCTCAAGGTCAACTAATTCCAGTACTGTTATCAAGACTCAATGCACCGCAGCAATACGAGCCTGGATCGACTGCGACCGGCGACAAACTGACAACAACGATAATCGTTTAAGCCACCTGGAAAGGTTGCGAATATATCTGGCGACTGATGGATGCGTGAACTGGGGCATTGCTGGGAGTCGCACCAATAACGCGGTCATTTTCATGATCAGTTTAGGCGCTCTCCGTGCGCTCTTTCTGTTCCCGACCATGCGAGCCCCCGTGGCCCACACAGTCCAACCAAAATCAAATAGAACCGGTGGCTCTTCTATAAATTACGGCTCAATATAAACCCGAACCCGATTACTCGCTTGACTGCCGACCTGTATATATAACTCCGCCGGACCATAGTTAACGATCTTCGGGACCTCGATCTCAATCAGATAATAACCAATGTAGGGCGCAAGCACTGCCTTGGTCACTTCCACCGGCTGACGATCGAGCAAAGCGGTTACAGGAGCCGATACTTTGGGGGGATTCTCGACCGGACCCGCGAGTCCCGTCGGCCAATCGGGAGTGACGCGGCCCAGGCCGGTGGCCAGGATCTGGATATGGCCGCGCGAATGGGCGGGGGTCATCGCGTCCAGCATCACTCCCGTGTCGGCGTCGTATATCATGGGCGATCCGTCTCGGGCTACGAAGATTGCGGGGGCGGCCGCTTCTAACGGAACCGCCGGCAGAGTGATGCTGCGATCTCCCTCCGAAACCGCGAGCGAAAGACTGGAGCCTCGGGCTTCAAACGGAATCTGGATCTGCGTTTCCGTTTCTGTAGACGCGAGCACGGCCAAGGGAACCGTTCCCGCTTGCCCCGAAGTCACTCGTGCCCCGGCGATACTGACCAGCGACCCCGGCGCAGCGGCGCGAGCCACAAAATCGGCGGCGCTGACCACACGCGGGTCGTTGAGACGGTGCGGCGCTAGCGTCGAGTACACTCCGTAACCGTCGATGGCGGCAAATAACTGGTTGGCGCCCTCGTCGAGCTTCACATCGGCAGCGGGCGCGTCGGGCAGTCCGCTGAGCGGCGTCCAGATGGGCGCGTTGCCTAGCGTTTCGAGCCGCAGACTAGCGAAGAAGACTCCGCGGCTGGTGGCGACATAAACCGCGCCGCTCGACCGGTCGGCGGTGACGCCCCGCACGGCTGCGGTCGGCAGATTGCCGGTGATATCGTCCCATGATCCGCCGTTGATGGTGCGTAGAACACGGGCCCCCACAACGGCGACAGCGATTCGAGGATCCGCAGGGTCGGTCCAAAACCGCTGGACCGCGCCCCCTTCGGGAACCGTATAGGAATTATAACTGACGCCCCGGTCGGTCGAAACCCGGATCTGTCCGTCCCCGGTGCCCAGGTAAACCATGTCGCCGGACCTTTTAATAGCCGTGCCGCCCAGAGCCTGGCGCAAAGCCACTTCCTGGATGTAATCAGAATTATCTGAGGGAAGCCATGCTTGCTTCTGTCCGGGCTGCCATTCAATTACGGTCGAATCGGGCAGCGCCAGGCGGGTGCCTCGATCGCCGGAAGGAAGTGTCAACAACTGCGCGGACGGAAGATTCGGAAGGCCTTGGTTGAGCCCGCTCCACGACTTGCCCCCGTCGACGGTGCGGAAAACTCCAGAAAACGAAGCCACCGTAGCTTCCTCATCGTTGGCCGGTGAAACCGCTAAGTCGCGGAGGCCATTGCCGATAATCGACGTATTTCTATAGCCGGTGAGATTGTCCCAACTTGCCCCGGCGTTTTCTGAGGAATAGACGAACTTGGCAAACGCATAAATCCGCGCCGCTCCCGTCCGAGCCTGCGCGTCAACCTCTGGCAGGCGGACGGAGAATAAAGGAGTTGCGGGAGATGGCGGAACGAACCCAGCCACGGTTTTCCAAGTTTCAAAATCGGAAGTGGCGAACATTTTGCCGGCCGGGGTATGAACGAAAAGCTGGGAACCATCGGCCGAATACCACACCCGGTCGACGGGGCCGGTGGCCAGGCCGGCCAGCGAACGGTCGATCAGTGCATTGCCGATCTGGCGCCAATCGGAGTCCGCCGCGGACAAACCCGTGGCGATCAGAAGACACACTGTGGCGCTTTTATACATCCGACTCGACCATTGTACCCTTATTCATCGGCAGTTAGATCCCGAAACTACTGATTCCAGTGCATCTGCCCCCAACTTTTTCTCTTAGGTTCAGTACTTGCTTTGCAATTTTAGTGTTAGACTAAGTTTTCTCTGCGGTCCTGTCGATTTGGACGGCAGGGATGAGTGTATCGATGCTCGCTCGGAGACGCGCACTTACGGCGAAGTTGTCGCTGCTTTTGGCAGCTATGGCCGCAGTGTGCCTGGCGCAATTCCCACCTCCTTCGGACTCCGGCCAATACGCAGCCAAGGTTTTGACGATGACCGGGCAGGTATCGGTGCTGAAGGACATGGTGCCGATCGGGCTCTCGACCGGCGATCTGGTGCAGGTGCAGCAGATGATCGTCACCGGACCCGACGGGCACGCCACTTTCCAGGTTTCGGACGGCAGCACGTTTGAGGTGTTCCCGAACTCGCACCTGGTGTTCCGCAAGAACGCCTGGAATCCGAAGGACATGATCGATCTGCTGGTGGGCAGAATCCGGGTCCATATCGAGCATCTCTTAAATGTCCCGAATCCGAACCGGGTGCTGACGCCGACGGCGGTCATTTCGGTGCGCGGAACCACGTTTGAGGTCACAGTCGACGATAACGATGAGACCACCACGGTCGAGGTCGACGACGGACTAGTGGAGGTCCGGCACGCGCTGCTGCCTTCGGTTACTAAGACGGTCGGGCCGGGAGAATCGATCAAAGTTTATCGGAATGAGCCTCTGGTGGCGCGCGGATTCAGCCGCGGCACGGTGGCGCACTACGCGGTGAAAATGATTCAGGACGCGGCGAATCTGGCGGCGATGCGCGGCGGCACGCGGGGCATACTGGGGACTTCGGGCGGCGGTACTTCCGCTGTTACGGGTGTCGGCGATACAGGAAAAGGATCCGGTACGACTACGGGTACCGGTTCGACGGGCAATTCCGGCAGTTCGGCGGGTGGCGCGGCTCCTACTCCTCCGCCGCCTCCTCCGCCTCCAGGTGGATTGGTGGGGGGGCCGAAACGTCACAGTGTCCACCAGGTGCTGCTGAGCACGGCGAAATACCTGGGCAGGATGTTCGGAATTACTGCTCCTGTATTTACTCCGATGGAAATGCGGCTTTTGTAGTGGACAACCCTTATCGAACGTTGACACTCTCGAAAACATTCGGGCTTTAGTGGACGGGGCGAAAAGTGGGGACAGCCCGCTCTGTCCACGGCGGCGCAGTACGTAGAGACTGCAATTGCCGGATTGCGGGCGCCTTGGGACAGAGCAGGCAGTCCCCGCTTTTCGCGGTTTGGGGCGCGCGCTACATCGGCGTTCCGTGAGAGACTGGAGGCACGCATGAAGCTTTTCCTCATGGCACTCTTCCCTCTCCTGGCTTTCGGGCAGACCAGCGGAATCGCGACTCCCTGGGATACGGCGCCGATGGTGGCGGCTCTCTCGTCGCAGGCCGCGCGGCTGAAGCCGATTCTGGACCAGTTGACGCCCAAGGAATGGGTGCAAAAGGGAGCTCCGGACGCGTACATCGCACAGTGGAAAGGCGCCGAGGACGAGCTGGTGTTTTTGGCCGATTCGGCCAAGGCTCTGGAGAAACAGCCGGAAAGGCTGCCGCTTGCGCTGGACACCTATTTCCGCTTGCAGTCGCTCGAAATCCGGCTGAATTCACTGGTGGAAGGGGTACGCAATTACCAGAATCCAGCAGTGGGCGACCTGTTGATCGGCGTCGCGGCGGAGAACGCGGCGAATCGCGACAAGCTGCGCCAGTATATTACCGATCTGGCGGCCACCAAGGAGCAGGAGTTCGAGGTCGCCGACAAAGAAGCGCAGAGATGCCGGGGATTGTTGACCAAGCAGGCTCCCGCCAAGCCCACCGCGGCGAAGAAGAAGACGACGCAGCCTTAGATCACCATGGCAGCCATCATCACAGCGGAGACAACCACTTTCACCTGCAGCATCTGCGGCGAGCCTTCGACTGCGATCTGCGTTCATTGCACCAAAGACGCCTGCCCCAATCATTGCTGCGAACGATGCGGGCGGTGCAGCGATTGCTGCCAGTGCGAATTCCGGCGGCAGCAGGATTAACATTGGGCATCCAGGTTCACGGCCATCGCGGCGCGCGTGCGGTGCGGCCTGAGAACACGATCGAAGCCTTCGAATACGCCATCGGGGTGGGCGTCGACGCGATTGAGCTGGACGTGGTGGTATCGGCCGACGATGTGGTGGTGGTTTCGCACGATCCTTACCTCGCTTCGGGCGTATTTATCCGCACGCTGGACGCGGATCAGACGGAATTGCCGACGCTCGACGAAGTTTTCGCGCTGGCAGGACTGGGCGAGTTCCTGTTTAACATTGAAGCCAAGGTATCGGAGCACACGCCCCGGAACTTTGCCGAACTGGTGCTGGACCGGATTGGCGAGCACGGCGTAAAGTCGCGGGTCATTTTCCAATCCTTCGATTTTGAGATTCTGCATCGCATGAGCCGCTTTGCGCCGGGCATCGTTCTGGCTGCGCTATGGGAGGGCGAAGCGCGAAGTTTCGTCGGGATAGCGGAGGAGGCAGGGACCAGTATTGTCGCGCCGCATTATCCGCTGGTTAGCGCTGAACGGGTTCAAGCGGCGCACGCGGAAGGGCTGACTGTTATTCCCTGGACGGCGAATACGGCTCAGGATTGGAAGGCATTGATCGAAGCAGAAGTGGACGGGATCATCACCGACGATCCGGCGGCGCTGATCGATTATTTGAGGCGGTAGTTGCTCGCGTCTACCCGCTCCCTGATGGTCGCGGCCGCGATGCGTCGGGGATCGGCGAAACAGCGGCATTTGCGTCGTCTTGTGGGGCGGCCAATGTTGGCGTCGGCTTGCCTCCTGGCAGAAAGCCGCCTCAAAAGGGCGGCTGCCGCCAAAATTGGCCGCCCCACAAAAATGCAGGGTTGAACCAATTGAGGATCTGTGTGCTCTTACGAAGCCGAGCCGCGGGCCAGAACTGTTTGCAGCATGATGTAGAGGTCCAGCGTCAAGTTCAGGTTTTTGATGTAGTAGAGGTCGTATTCGAGCTGGAGCAGGGCGTCTTCCATGGTGTTGCCGAATTTGCGATTGATCTGCGCCCAGCCGGTGATGCCCGGTTTCACGGCCAGCCTCTGGGGATAGAAAGGGATCTGGCCGGCGAGTATTTCGACGAACTCGGGACGATCGGGACGGGGGCCTACGATCGCCATCTCTCCACGCAGCACGTTGACAAGTTGGGGCAGGCCGTCCAGATGCAGACGCCGCAGCCAACGTCCGAGAGCGGTGAGGCGCGGGGACCGGAATTTGAGCAGCGTAAAGCTGGTGCTGTTTTTTCCGGCGCGCACCTGCCGTGCAAACACCGGGCCGCGTGAAGTGAGCTTGATCAGAAGCGCCACGATCAGCATCAGCGGAAGGGCGAGCAGTAGTACGACCAGAGCCACCACAAAAGAATAGATACTTTGCAGCGATTGGCTGCGGGGATGCGGGTCCAGGTCGGCCATAAAAATGAGTTGCGGAGGACCCAGGTCCTTGACGCAGATCCGGCTGAAGACCGTTTCGTAGGCGATTCGTGCTTCTTCAATTTGGATTCCGGTGGAACGCAGGTCCAAAAGATCCTGGATGGGGAGGCGCCCGGTCCGCTCCGTTCCAATAATAATGCGATGCGGCTTCAACGATTCGACGATGGCGCGCACTTCGCGGAGGGGACCGAGCAACAGATTCGGGGGAACGGCGCCCGAGGCTGGAGGGTCCTCCAGATATCCGGCGACGCGTTGTCCGAAGTGCGGATTTTCGGCGATTCTGTCGGCCACCATGCGCGCCACGGGCGATGCGCCTACAAAGAGCACCCCCTCACGCGTCAGCTGGCGAATTACGTAATGGTCATAGAGAATGCGCCACGCCGGTTGCACCAGCAGGACCAGAAAACTTCCATAAATCATGATCCATTTCGGGAGAGACCAATCCGGCAATTGAAGATAGTCGAGCAGAGACTGGATCAGAAAGGCAATTCCGAGTGTGAAACACACCTGCTGTAGGAGTTGGGAGCGCAGGCGCACCTGGAACGGGGAATAAAGGTCGTTCAAGTAAAACCCGCCTACGATGCAGAGGGTTACCAGGCCGATGCGATAGAATCCGGCCTCTTCAAATAAGAAGACCTCCAGCGATTCCACTTCCAGACCGGCGGCTGCGACATAGCAGAGGAAAATTAAGGCAATCTCGGAAAACAGGAGGGCGACAACGCGAGTGGGAAAGTATACGTTAAAAAGCCGCATGTCCGAAAATCGCGTAAGCGACGCACCCCAGATCGGGCGCGGCGGATGCCAGAGGATACGAAGTTCGAGAATAACATGAATCGACTGGCGTGGGGCGCACTCAACTCATGCGTGCCGCATCGACGGTGTCGAGACGAATCTTGACGCGGCACGCACGAGTGTTCCTATGCCCGGCGATCGGGCAACGATGGGAATGAAAACACGCGAGGCTGAGTGGACGGGGCGAAAAATTGGGGCGAAAAATTGGGGACAGCCTGCTCTGTCCACGCGGCGCCGGGGGGAAGAGGGTTTTCCCAAGCTCTGAGCGCGCCTTGGGACAGAGCAGGCTGTCCCCAATTTTTCGCGGGTCTGCTGTTTTCGAGGGTGCGTGCGCCACATGGCTGATTGGACCATGGCTGAGCGGGGCTGATTGGACGATGCCGGAGCGCGGTCGACTAGAATGGGAGAGTGGAAAACCCCTCTGATCGCGCTCATATAGCCGTGTTCGGACTCGGCTATGTCGGGTGCGTAACCGCGGCGTGCCTCGCCAGCCTGGACCATCGGGTGATCGGCGTCGACCCTGATCCGCATAAGATCGATAATGTTCGCAAGGCCCGCGCGCCCTTCTACGAACCCGGCCTGGAGGAGATTGTACGGGCCACAGTCGGCGATGGACGATTCACGGCCACGGCATCGCCCGCAGAGGCGCTGGCGGAGGCCGATATCGCGCTACTTTGCGTCGGCACGCCTTCGGAACGCAACGGAAATCTGGGACTCGATCAACTGCGCAGGGTGGTGCGCGATGTCGCTGCGTCGCTCGACCGGCGCACCAAGCCCCTGATCGTCGCACTGCGGAGCACGGTTTTCCCGGGCACGTGCGAGGAGATCCTGATTCCGGCGCTGGCGGGGCATCCGAATGTCACGGCGGTTTCGAATCCGGAATTTCTGCGCGAGGGCTGCGCGGTGCGGGATTTCATGGAGCCATCGCTCGTCGTGGTGGGCGGCAAGGAAGCTGCCTCGGTCGCCCGCGTCGCTGCGATTTACGATCGCCTGAAGGTCGAGCCGTGCCTGGTGTCGCTGCGCACGGCGGAGATGATCAAATATGCGTGCAACGCATTCCATGCGGTGAAAATCGCCTTCGCGAATGAGATCGGCGCGCTGGCGTCCAAGCTCGACGTCAACGGGATGGAGGTGATGGACACGTTGTGCCAGGACAAAAAGCTTAACGTCTCGGCGGCGTATCTGAAGCCGGGGTTCGCCTTCGGAGGCTCCTGTTTGCCGAAAGATTTGCGGGCGCTGACGTATCGGGCGGCGCGGTTGGATTTGAAACTTCCTTTACTCGAATCGGCGATGCCGAGTAACGATCGTCATCTGGACCGGGCCACGCAAGCCGTTCTCGATCTGAAAGGACGGATCGGGATGGTGGGCCTCGCGTTCAAGGAAAATACCGACGATCTACGCGAAAGCCCGGTGGTGACGCTGCTCGAATACCTGATTGGAAAGGGACGCGACATCAAGGTCTACGATCCGCATATCCAACTGGACCAGATTTACGGGTCCAATCGAGACTACATTTTGAACGCGATTCCGCACATCGGCAAGCTGTTGACCAGCGGATTCGAAGAGGTCGGCGAGTGGGCGGATCATTTGGTGGTGACCCAGAAGCCTTCGCGGAAACTGGCAGCTCAAATAGAAAAGAGCGGGAAACCGGTGGTGGATCTGGCTCGGGGGCTGGTTATTCAAGGCTGACCGCTCCCGGTGGTCGCGGCTCTTTAGGTGAACATGTGCGTCCCAGAAACGGACAGCGCGATAGAATAGTAGTAGTCGATTCATGAGGTTAGCCACGGCATACCGATTGCCTCTACACTTCGCTGCAAAATGAATAGAGAAGGACGAGTTCTCATTGCCGACGATCAGCCGGACGTGCTGGAGGCTCTGCGCCTGTTGTTGAAAGGCGAGGGATTTGAGATCGAATCGGCTGCGTCGCCTATGGGGATTCTGGCGGCGCTTGAGACTCGGGACTTCGATGTCGTCCTGATGGACCTGAATTACACGCGCGACACCACCTCCGGGCAGGAGGGGCTGGACACGTTGATGCGGATTCAGGCGATCGATGGGAATGTTCCGGTGGTGGTGATGACGGCGTGGGGCAGCGTGGAATTGGCGGTCGAGGCCATGCGGCGCGGGGCGCGCGATTTCATCCAGAAGCCGTGGGACAACGCCCGGCTGATGAGCATCGTGCGGACGCAGGTGGAGTTGAGCAACGCTCTCCGGCGCGGACAACGCCTGGAGGCGGAGAATCGTCTCCTCCGGACGGAGGGCCGGCCGACGCTGATCGCCGAGTCGGCGGCGATGCAGCCGGTGCTCCAACTGATTTCGCGGGTAGGTCCGTCGGATGCGAACGTGCTGATCACAGGGGAGCCGGGGACGGGCAAGGAAGTGGTGGCGCGAACGCTGCATACGGTATCGCTGCGGCATTCGCGTCCAATGGTGACGGTGAATGCGGGCGGGCTTGCGGAAGGGATTTTCGAGAGCGAGTTGTTCGGGCATGTGAAGGGCGCGTTCACGGACGCGAAGATGGATCGCGTGGGGCGGTTCGAGTTGGCCGACGGAGGAACCTTGTTTCTCGACGAGATCGCAAACGTTCCGATGAACCTCCAGGCGAAATTGTTGCGGGTCCTGGAGATTGGGGAGATGGAGCGCGTGGGATCGTCGAAGACCCGCAGGGTTGACGCGCGCGTGATCTCGGCGACCAACGCGAGCTTGACGGAGGAAGTAGCGGCGGGACGATTCCGGCAGGACCTGCTGTTCCGGCTGAATACCATCGAGATTCATCTGCCTCCTCTGCGCGAACGGCGGGACGATATTCCGGTGCTGGCGGCGCATTTTTTGGGTGTCCACGCGCGGCGGTATCGAAAAAATCTGGTGGGGTTCGATGCGGCGGCGATGCAGGGGCTGCTCGAGAATCCTTGGCAGGGAAACGTTCGCGAGCTGAATCATGTAATTGAGCGCGCGGTATTGATGGCGCAGGACACACAGGTTCGGCAGGCCGATCTCGCGCTGCGGTCCGGCGCGCAGGGAGCTTTGCGCCTGGAAGACATGAGCCTCGAGGAAGTGGAGGCGTTCCTGATCAAGAAGGCGCTGGCGCGCTACAACGGCAACGTCAGCCACGCGGCCAACGCGCTGGGCTTGAGCCGGAGCGCGCTGTATCGAAGGCTGCAACGCTACGGGTTGTAAGTGGACTTCTCGAAACTAAAGCCGGTTCACGAACAGAGAATGCTGCTGCTGGCGCTGGCTTCCGGCCTTCCGGCGGTAGTCACGGCGATGATCATCCTGTGGTGGATGGGGGGCTATTCGCCGAAGGTGCAGTGGACGCTTACCGTGGTCATTTTGGGCGGCTGGTGGGCGTGCGCGGCAGCGGTTCGGGACCGGGTGGCGTCGCCTCTGCGGACGCTCGCGAATCTGCTCGAAGCCATGCGCGAAGGGGATTATTCGATTCGGGCGAGGGGGGCGCACGGCGAAGAAGCGCTGGGCGATGTGATGCAGCAGGTGAACGCGATGGCGACCACTTTGCGCGAACAGCGATTGGGCGCGCTTGAAGCAACCACTCTGCTGCGCAAGGTGATGGAGGAGATCGACGTCGCGATTTTCGCCTTCGACGGCGATCAGCATCTGCGCCTGGTGAACCGGGCTGGGGAACGATTGCTCGCGCAGCCTTCGGAGCGAATCATGAACGCCAGCGCGGCCGCGCTCGATCTGGCGGAGTTTCTGGGCGGGGACGAAACGCAGAGCATCCAGAGAACGTTCCCTTCCGGTTCGGGACGCTACGGGATTCACCGGTCGACGTTTCGGGAGGGCGGATTGCCGCATCAATTGCTGGTGGTGACGGACCTGACGCGCGCGCTGCGCGAGGAGGAGTTACAGGCCTGGCAGAGACTGGTGCGGGTGTTGGGGCACGAGCTGAACAATTCGCTGGCGCCGATTAAATCGATCGCAGGAAGTCTGGAGACGCTGGTAAAACGCGATCCTCTGCCGAGCGACTGGCGCGAGGATACCAGCCGCGGATTGTCGATTATCGCCACTCGCAGCGAGGGGTTGAGCCGGTTCATGGGAGCTTACGCGAGGCTCGCGAAACTGCCGCGTCCGCAACTGGGGCCGATTGAAGTGGGCGCGTGGATTCGCAATGTAGCCGGCCTCGATCAGAGGATCCACGCGGTGCTGAAAGAAGGGCCGGAGTTCACCCTGCGCGGGGATCGGGATCAGCTGGATCAACTGCTGATCAATCTGCTGCGCAACGCGGTGGACGCGTCGCTTGAAACCGGCGGCGGCGTGACTATCGAATGGTCGCGGGTGGGGACGCAGCTCGAAGTGATCATCGACGATGAAGGGCATGGGCTCTCGAATACGGCGAACCTGTTCGTGCCGTTTTTTACGACCAAGCCCGGAGGGTCCGGCATCGGGCTGGTGTTAAGCCGGCAAATTGCGGAGGCCCACGGAGGTTCGCTCGATTTACGGAATCGCGTGGGCGCCAGGGGCTGCCAGGCGCGGTTGATTTTGCCGGTTTAAGCCATGGCAATGTCAACGGGGAACGTCCGCTCCCTGTGGTCGCGGGCCGGTAACTGACACGTCGACGCGGCATGCCTGGAGGCGCGCGCCACTGGGCTACCGAATCGGGGTTATAACCCCTGGCGTCAGCCTGGGGATGAAATCCGGGTTAAAATGCTACCTTGTTTACTGATCAGGAGCCCTATCTCTCCGTCGTTATCGTTTCGCGCACCGCCGATCTACTCCGTCTGATACAAGTGTTTGTCACGACGACTCTCGAGCAGTGCCGCAAGCTCCAGATCCCTTCCGAGTTGATCGTCGTCGAACGGAGGAATGGCCAGGAAGGCCTGGCCACCACGCTACAATTGCCGAAGACGGCGGGGCCGTGCGCGCTGCGGATCATCGAAGTGCCGAGAAAAATCCGGATGCCCGCGGAACTGGCTAGGGACGTAGGGATCCGGCGCGCTCGCGGACGTTTTATCCTGGCCGCGAAGATCGATGCTCCTGCCCCTTTACCCGACGAGCTCATGAAATTTATCGCCGGCCAGCTGGCCAGGTACAACGCGGTCGAAAGGAACGACATTGCGGTAAAAGACGGAAGTCTGGTGCTGGGCAAGGGGTGGTTCTGGAAGGAGCTGGATGGCTCAAAGCCGTTCCGCTGGTTTAAGAATGAGGCGGAGATCAGCGTTCAGCCTTATCGCGAGTCGACGCGCATACTGGCGATCGATATCGAGCCGGGACCGCGTGTGGACAAAAAACCGGCGAGACTGGATGTGGTGAACGACGCCGGGTCTAAGGTCGCGTCGGTGCGGCTCTCGAATCGCAGGATCGTAAACATACCGGTCGGCGGCCACAACGGGAATCCGATCCGATTGCGTCTGCGTGTTTCGGGCGCGGGCCATCGCGGAGTGAGCGACCCACGGCTTCTGAAAGCCCGGGTGATGGGATGCGGCCTCTATGACCAGCCGGTGGCCGCCCGTGCCTGGACCATCCCTCAAAGAATCTGGTGGAGGCTCACCCGAAGCGCGGGGAGCAGTCTGCTGCCCGAAGTGCGGCCGGCCGATACCTGGCCGGACTCGCCGCATCTCGTCACAGGCGACTGGACGGCTCTTCGCCGGGAAAATTGGCTGGAAGGCCGCGACAAGAATTGGGGTCTGGGGTCTAAAAGATTTAAAGAGAACCGAGTGGTCGAAAGCGTGCCAACCGTTTCGCGCAGGCCCCGAGCGCAGGTAGCGGTGGACCTGATCGGTGCACCGATCGTGCTATTTTTTCGGGCGATTCCGCGGCCGCCCCTGCCCCAGTCAGGCGCTTTTGGAACGATAGAATCCGCCCTCGAATCCTTTCCACCGCTCGCGAATCCGCCAAAAATTTCTATCGTGACGCCCTCCTATCAACAGGGACATTTCCTCGAATGGACCATGCGCAGCGTGCTCGAACAGGGGTATCCCAACCTGGAGTACGTGGTGATGGACGGGGGCAGCAAGGACGGAACCCGGGATATTATCGAACGCTACCAGGATCGCCTGACCTATTGGGAATCGGCCCGGGATGCCGGGCAGGCCGACGCTGTCGTGCGTGGATTCGAGCACACCAGCGGGGAGATTATGGCTTACCTCAACAGCGACGATCTGCTCGCGCCCGGCGCGCTCGATTTTGTCGCCCGCTTCATGACGGAGCATCCTGAGGTGGACGCGATTTATAGCCACCGCGTATTCATCGATGAGGACAACATCGTGACCCGGTATTGGATTCTTCCGCAGCACCATTCCTGGATGATGCAGCGCTGGGATTATATTCCGCAGGAAACCTGTTTCTGGCGGCGGCGGATTTACGAAAAAGTGGGTGGCATCGATAAAAGCTTCCAGTTCGCGCTCGATTACGATCTGTTCGTGCGTTTCATGAGAGAAGGACGCATGGAGCGCGTGAATCGCTTCCTGGGCGCGTTTCGCGAACACGCTTCCTCGAAAACCACGCAGCAGGAAGGTGCGCATCCGGAGGTGGAGCGCGTGTACATGGAGCAGGGAATTTACCTGGCGGACTGGCACCGGCTTCCTCAGCTGGCCCAATACGAACTGCTCGACGTCCGCAGCAGAAAGTTCGCCGCGCAGGGAAAAATTCTGCCCGGCGCGCTACCCGGCGTCGGCTACGATTACAACCTGGTATGGGGTGGACGGCTTAGCGCCCCGCGTAGTTCTTCTCGTAATACCGTTGATACTCACCGGATTTGACGCGCGCGATCCACTCGCTGTTGGCGCGATACCAATCGATGGTGGCCTGAAGTCCCTGTTCAAAAGGCATCTGCGCTTCCCATCCGGTTTCGCGCATCAGCTTTTCGCTCGAAAGCGCGTAGCGGCGGTCGTGGCCGGGCCGGTCTTTTACAGTGACCATCAGACTCTCCGGTTTTTCGAGCAGCGACAGCATCATTTTCACTACTTCGATATTGGCGAGGGAGCGGCTGCCTCCAATGTTGTAAACTTCGCCGGGGCGCCCGCGCTCAATACACGCGAGAATCGCGCGGCAATGATCGTCGACGTAGAGCCAGTCGCGGACCTGCATGCCGTCGCCATAAATCGGCAGAGGCTGATCGGCGATGGCGTTCGAAATCATCAAAGGGATCAGCTTTTCGGGGAATTGATAGGGGCCGTAATTGTTAGACGCGCGGGTCACGGTGACGGGCAGCTTATATGTGATGAAGTACGAAAGGGCGAGCAGATCGGATCCGGCTTTGGCGGCGGAATAGGGGCTGCTGGCTCGCAACGGATAGTGCTCATCGGCTTCGTGGGGGGCGTCGATGGAGCCATAGACTTCGTCGGTCGAAACGTGGAGGAAGCGCGGCGTGCTATTCATTCGCGCCGCTTCGAGCATGGTGAACGTCCCGCGCAAATTGGTCTCGAATACCGGTTCCGGCGAGAGAATGCTGCGGTCGACGTGCGATTCGGCGGCAAAATGGACGATGACGTCGGGTTTGAATTCGGCAACCAAATCGTTCACCAGTTTCTTGTCGCAGATGTCGCCATGAACGAAGCGGTAATTTTCATTCGAGGCGATAGGAAGAAGATTTTCGAGATTGCCCGCGTAGGTCAATTTGTCGAGATTGACCACTTGAGACGCCCCCTTGGAGCCGAGAACCAGCCTCACGAAGGCGCTGCCGATAAATCCGGCGCCGCCTGTGACCAGAAATTTCGTCACTTGTGTTGGATCTCCCAATCGTATTGAATTGATGGATCGTTATACGCGATCCGGCCTTCGTCCTTGGGATTATAGAGTTGATTGGTGACGTAAACCAGGAAGCCGGAAGTTTCGCCCACCAATTTATACCCGTGGCCGACGCCCGGCGGAATCAGGATCTGCCAGGGCCGCAGGTTGCCGACGTAGAGCGTATTCTTAAGGCCAAAAGTTGCAGACTCGGGACGAAAATCGACCAGAACCACTTGAAACGCGCCGGACATCGGCACCCACAGGTCGGTTTGAAACTGGTGAAAATGAAAGGCCTTGATGGTTCCCGGATAACTCATCGCGGCCGAAACCTGCGTAGTGTCCGGGTCGAAGGATGCGGCCAGGCCCTGGCGCATGCGGATCACTTCGAGAAAATAGCCGCGATCGTCGGGCCACAGGTCGTAAGGCTGGACCCGCACCCCCTCGATCAAGTCAGAGGAATTCGCGGTGCGAATCACTTTCCCGATCCCCGGTTCACAAGTGGGAGTGGAGATGCGGACAGGCGCCGCGACGGAAGTACTCATTCACCCGCTATGTTAGCGCACTGCTTATTCAGCGGTCAGCGTGATATTTCCGATGCCGCCCTTGACATCCAGATGGATGGTGACGGGCGAGTGCTCATAGGCCGCGTTGGTCCAGTGCCCGTTTTGTTTTTCAAGACCGTGGACCTCGATATCTCCGATGCCTCCGGAGGCATTGGCGACGATTCCCACGGTGGGAGGCAGGTGTACGATCGCCTGGCCAATGCCTCCGTGAATCTCGACATTGTAATCGTGCGAAGGATTGCCGCGCAGGTCGAGATCCACCTGTCCGACACCCATATGCACCTCGACGCCGCGCAGATTCATTGAGCCCAGGTTCAGGTTGGCCTGGCCCGCGCCCAGGTGCGTGACCACGTCAAGAGGAATTTTGTCGTTAAGGCGCAAGTCCCACTTATAGGTCGAATTCTTGCCGCCGTGGAAGCCGCTGGGCTGCTCAATGACCAATTCGCCGCGAAAGCTGCTCGCGTTGTAATGAACCACCGGTTTGGCGGAGGCCACGTTGTAATCGAACCCGGCATCCAGCAATTTGGACGATCCGCCTTCGACCTTCAATTCGCCGGCGCCCATCTTGATTTCCACGCGGGCCATCTCGGATTTATCGAGATCGATCGATTGATCGAGGTGCTGGACCGGACCGCTAAAGTCCGTATTGACTATGCATCCGGTAAGCACGATTGCGGCGGCAGCGACCAAAGCAGTTCGCATGATGTCCATAATTACGCGTCCTCCCTTATAGATGTTCCACGAAACAAGTCCACCATGCCCCACCACCCTGCAAGATTGCAAGCCATGTGGCGCAGGCGGATCCGCCTGCGAGTTTTTCGAAACCTACTGGCAGGTGGCACAGGCTTCAGCCTGTGACCTTAACGCAGCAAACCCCGCTCCCGCAGCCAGTTCGCCAGCAACCCGCTCCACACCGATAAAGTCGCATCCGTAGGCGCCAGGCCCACCCCGTGCGGTCCATGTTGAAAAATATGCATCTCCGCCGGAACCCCCGCCTTGCGTAGCGCCAGGTAAAAGCGCACGCTATTTTCCACCGGAACCACGGGATCGTCTGAGGTATGAAACAGGAACGTGGGCGGTGTCTGCGCCGTCACCCGCTGATCGTTCGATAGCTCGTCGGCGAGGCCGGGCGCCGGGTTCTTCCCTAACAAATTGTCGCGCGAACCCACGTGCGCGAACTCGCTATTAAGCGAGATCACCGCGTAAGCGAGAATCGCGAAATCCGGGCGTGACCCCGCCCGGTCGATCGGATCCGCCGCCTTCGGATCCCCGGCGTCGAAGTGCGTCGCGGCCGTCGAGGCCAGATGGCCCCCGGCTGAAAATCCCCAAATGCCGATGCGATCGGGATGAATATGCAGCGCGGACGCGTGCGTTCGAACCGTGCGGATGGCGCGCTGCGCATCGTGGATCATCGCCGGATGATGATACTTGGGACCCAGCCGGTATTGCAGAACAAACGCGGAAATCCCCAGGCTGTTCAGCCATTTCGCAATCTGGACGCCTTCGTGATCCATCGCCAGATGCTGATAGCCTCCGCCCGGGCAAACGATGACGGCAGAGCCGTTCGGCGATTTCGCCAGGTACGGCGTAATCGACGGCTTATCCTCATCGGCGGTGCCGAGCGCCCCGGGCGCGCCGTTAGGCCACAGCAGTTCAGGCGCTGGACCCGGCGGAGGCGTTTGCGCCCCGAGAACGCCGATCGATAACGCCAGAAGAAGATATTTCACACTCGCCAGTTGTCGGGTCTCCAATGTTGCACCGCTTCCTTGATCTGTTTCCGATTCCAATTGTTCGCGAGTGTCTTTTCCACCAGCCCCGGTAGCTCGGCATCGGATGCGAACCTGAGGCCGATCAGTTGATCGACGGTCAACTCACCGATGCGGGGTTGAAGAGACGCGGGCAGCACGGCAGCGAGGCGCAAACGCTCTTCCAGTCGAATGACACGATCCTGCACCTTGATCGAGTAGACGCGCGTCTTGAACACCAACAAGAACAGCCACACCATCACCAGCACGTGGATCGCGGTTATCCAACCGGGATTCCTCCAGAGATCGACAATCGAGAGGATCACTAAAATCAGACCCACCGGCGCCAGAAAGAAATGGAACAGGGGATCGAACATCCCGTGATTCTTAAAATTCTGCGGTTCAGCCATTAGTCGTCAGCCCTCACCCATCCGTAGACTTGATTGCTGCGCATTCCTCCATCGTGAAGATATGCGCTTCTCAGCTTATCGAGCGTATCATCCGGCAGAGGATTGCGCTTGTCCTTCACATTGACGTCGTAAATTTTCGCGGCATTATGGCCGAAAATCTTGGTTTTATCTTCCTGCGTGATTTTCTTATAACCGAAGCGCTCGCACATTTCATCCGAAATCTGGAACCGCTTGAACGCCTCAATAGCCCACTGCGGCGAGCCCCACCACAGGCAATCCGTGCCCCAGATCACATGGTCCGCCCCATAGTTTTTGATGTTTTTGCCCATGCCGTGCATCGCCATAATCGGGTCGGCGATCACCAGGACGTTGAAGAAACTCCCAATCTCGCAATACACATTATTCATGTGCGGATTGCGGATCTTGATGTCCATCAGGACGTTGTGCCAGCCGAAATCGCCAGTCTTGGGATCGTACCACTTGGGATCTTTGAACTCCGGTTCACCCGGCCCATGTTCCAGCGCCGAATGATAAATAATGAACGTCAGATCCTTATTGTGCAGCGCGGCCTTTTCGACGTCCTTCGGATTCGCCAGATGTCCCAGCGTGCGCGACTGATAGGAATACCCCTTGTGCACGCTGAAGCGCTTCATCCCGCGCTTGCGCGATTCCTCGTAAAACCACATCGCGTTGTCATCGTCCAACTGGAAGCCCTGGCCGGAGCCTCCGGGATCCGAATGGCAATACCACTTCCAGCTCTGAATGCCATATTTATTCAGCTCCCGCTCCATCTGCTCGATAATCGCAGGCTTGTCCGGCTTATTCGCGGCCTTGTCCCAATAATGATTCGGAGCGCAGTTCCCCTGCCACAGCGCCCTCTGCGAACCCGCGAGCGCGTTCAATTCCCGCCCCGCTTGCGACATCAGCCAGCTTGGTAAAATCCCTCCTCCGCGGCGTGCGCCTTCGAGCGGGACGCCGGCCTTGTCCTTTTGCAACTCCTTGCCGGGGACGCCGGAGATCACCACCATCTGCGTCTCGCTATCGAAGAACATTTCCTTGGTGTAGTTTTTAAAGCTATAAGCCTCCACGTCGTTTTTCAGGTCGAAACCCATGTTGCGGATGAACGGATCGTTGCGGAACGGCAGCGCCAGGCCGTGCGTGAAGTGCGATTGCACGTCCATGATGAAGTACTCGCCTTTAGGCCACTTTTCTTCGGAAGCGGCGGGCTCCATGGTCTCCGCTTCATCCACTTCGAAGGCTTCGCCATGGACTTTGTTCGACGCGAGGAAACACGTGGCCAAGCCCATGGTGCTGGCCATGAACGCCCGCCGGTCCATGCCCAGCTTGCGCGATTTCTCGGCCGACATTTCGCCGATAAGATGCTCGACCTGCTTCTGTTTCTCAGTCTGGCGGCGGGGAATGATCTCTTCGTTCGACACCAACTGCGTCGGAATCGCGGAGTCGACTCCTTTCTTATGATCCCGCTCGCATTTACGAATCCACACGGTGGGTTCTCCTTGGCCGACGCTCCCGATTTCTTACGGAGCCGCGACCACAGGGAGCGATCGTGCTTAGTGCATAATATAACCGTTCCCAAATCCAGCACAAGAGAAGAGAGATCATGTCATCTGTCAATCGCCAATTCGTATTGGCTTCGCGTCCTTCGGGACTCCCCGAAGAGTCGAATTTCAAGCTGATCGAAACCCCGATTCCGGAGCTTAAAGACGGCGAGTTCCTGGTCCGCGCAATGTACATTTCGGTCGACCCATATATGCGCGGCCGCATCAGCCAGGCGAAAAGTTATGCAGCGAGCATCGAGATCGGAGGCTTGATGGTCGCCGGCGGCGTGGCCCGCGTCATCGAATCGAAGAACCCGAATTTCAAGCCCGGCGACATCGTCGACATCTACATGGGCTGGCAGGAATACGTAATTTCGAACGGCAAAGGCATCCGCAAACTGGACCCGTCGATCGCGCCCGTGTCCACCGCGCTCGGCGTGCTGGGCATGACCGGAATGACCGCTTACTTCGGATTGTTGGACGTGTGCGATCCCAAACCCGGCGAGACCGTGGTGGTTTCGGGCGCGGCGGGCGCGGTGGGCTCGATCGTCGGACAGATCGCGAAAATCAAAGGATGCAAAACCGTGGGAATCGCAGGCGGCGACGATAAGATCGAGTGGATCCTCAAAGACTGCGGATACGACGCTGCGTTCAATTACAAGACAACCGACAATTACGGCGCGAAATTGAAGGAATTATGCCCGCACGGCATCGACGTGTATTTCGACAACGTCGGCGGCACAATTACGGACGCCGTTTTCATGCAGATCAACACCTTCGCGCGCCTGTCGATCTGCGGACAGATCTCGCAGTACAACAACGCGAAGCCGGAAATGGGTCCCAGGCTGTTAGGCATGCTGATCGTCGCGCGAGCCAAGGCGCAGGGATTCCTGGTCACCGATTACATGCAACGCTTCCCGCAAGCGATGGCCGAGATGTCCGGCTGGGTGAAAGAAGGCAAGATCAAGTACCGCGAAGACATCATCGACGGATTCGAAAATTTACCGAAAGCCTTCATCGGCCTGTTCCACGGTGAAAATATAGGGAAAAGGATCGTGAAGGTCGCAGACTGAAAATCATCCTTGAGTTTCGCCCGTGGCGCACGCACTCATGCCTGCCGCATCGACACTCGTGTCGATGCCCGGAAATGTCGGCGTCGAGACGAGTCTCGACACGGCACGCACAAGTGCGTGCGCCACATAATGTCTGGATCAGCGCCGCGTAATCTTATCGCATCTGCCGCAGCCGCCAGACGCCTCCGATGGTCACCAGGAGCAGAACTGCCGCGCTGCCGTAGAAAAGATTCACGATTCCATAACGCGTCGCCCATCCGCCCGCGAAAATCATCGCGACGCCTTGCGCCATCGTGATCAGAGACATGGAACTGGAGCTGACCCGGCCGCGCATTTCGGGCGGCGTTTCGCCTTGCAGCAGCGCCGTCGCCGCCACCATGATGAAGGCGACCGAGACGCCGATTCCGAATGCTCCGGCCAAGGTCGCGGCCGGCGTCCGGAGCGTTGCAATGACCGCGATTGAAAGGCCGACCCCGCCCAATCCGATGCTCACCATGCTGGCAGGCGCGCGCCCCTTCGCCAACCTCAAAACCACCAGCGCCCCGAGTATGGAACCAAAGCCTATCAGCGATTGAATCGATCCGTATAAGTACGTGCCCCGATGTAAAATGTCGCGCACGAACACGGAAACCAGCGCTCCGAAAGCCGCCATGGCGAACATGCCCGCGGTCATCGAAAGGATCACGAAGGAATAGGTAGGGTGGGTGAAGATGAACTTCATTCCTTCACCCAGATCCTTGAGCACGGCGCCCACTCCGCGCGTGGATGCGAGCGGCGGGCGATGATACGTCAGCGACATCAATATGGAGGCCGAGACGAAAAAGGACAGGCTATCGGCGTAGTAGCAGCTGGCTTCGCCAAACCAGCCCACCAGCGCACTGGCCGCGGCAGGACTGAAGATTCTGACGAACTGCATGGTCTGTTGCATCAAACTGCTGGCTGCCATCAGACCTTCGCGGCCGACCAGTATCGGGACGGTCACAGACTGCGCGGGTACGAAGAAACTCGAAACCGTGCTCATCGCGAACAGGATCGCGTAAATCTGCCAGAGGCTGGTGGTGAAGACCAGCGCGATAATCAGTGCGCCCCTGGTCAAATCGCTCGAGATCATGGTGAGCCGCGGATTCCAACGGTCGACGAAAACGCCCGCGATCGGGCCGATCAGCGCAAACGGCATCAGGTAGGCAACCATGATCGCGGTAACATCCTCGGCCGTCCCATGAAGGCGGAACGTGACCACCGTCGTTACCGCGAACAAAGCCACAAAATCGCCGAAAATGCTGACCATCTGCCCCAGCCAGAGCCGGCGGAACTGCCGCTGGGCAAGGACATCCCTCATCGAAAGCATCGGTGGTGGAGGAGCCTGCGCGGCCATAAACTATTCTCTACAAATTCCGCGCTTGCTGCCACGGATGAATGCGACAAGATGTTGGGTATGCTCAGTCTGCGCCTCGGCTTCGATGCGTGACAGAGCGTCTTCGAGCTTTAGTCCGGATTTATACAGAAGCTTATAAGCTTGTTTCAACGCGTGAACATCGGCCGCCGAAAAACCTGCGCGCCGCAGGCCCACCAGATTGAGCCCTTTGGGCGATACGTTAAAATCCGAGTACAAAAAGTAAGGCGGAACGTCCAGATTCACGCGCGTATTGCCGCCGATCATCGCCAGGCGCCCTATTTTTGAAAACTGATGGATCACCACGCCGCCCGAAATGAACGCCTGATCCTCTACCTCGACGTATCCGGCGACCAGCGCGCAGCTTGCGATGACGGTGTGATTCCCGATTTTGCAGTTATGCGCGATGTGGCCGGAGGTCATGATGTAATTTCCATCGCCAATGACCGTCTCCGATTCCGGAGCGGTGCCGCGCGAGATCGTATAGTGCTCCCGAATCTTGTTTCCATTGCCGATTTTCAGATAACTTCGCGCGCCGGAGAAATTCTTATCCAGAGGGTCCGTCCCCAGCACCGTGCCTGCTGAAATTTCGTTCCGCTCGCCTAGCGTGGTCCAGCGCTTGACGAAGACGTACGGTTCGAGCTTCGTCTCAGCGCCAATAACAACGTCCTGCTCGACGATCGCGAAATCGCCGATCACCACGCGCGGTCCGATCACCGCATCGGGAGGAACGCGCGCGGTCGGGGCGATCACCGCCGAAGGATCAATTGGCATTCTCGAATAGGCCCGCGGCGCCCTGGCCTCCGCCAATGCACATGGTCACCACGCCGTAGCGGGCTTTGCGGCGCGCCATTTCATTCGCAATGGTCCCCACCATTCGCGAACCGGTCATGCCGAAGGGATGCCCGATGGAGATCGAGCCTCCATTGACATTGAGAATTTCCTGCGGGATGCCGAGCCGGTCGCGGCAGTAAATCACCTGCACTGCGAACGCTTCGTTCAGCTCCCATAAATCGATGTCCGACATTTTCAAGCCTTGACGCTTCAGAAGCTTGGGGACCGCAAACACCGGACCGATGCCCATCTCATCCGGCTCGCAGCCGGCGACCGCAAACCCTCGAAAGATTAATTTGTACGGGATTCCGAGTGCATCCGCGCGTTCTCTCGACATTAATAATGTCGCCGACGCGCCGTCTGAAAGCTGCGATGCATTGCCCGCTGTCACCGTACCTTCGCCGCTGGTCTGATCGAAGTGCGGCTTCAATGCCAGCAATCCTTCGAGCGTCGTATCCGGACGATTACATTCGTCGCGATCGCAGATGGCGGGCTCCTCCGCGATTTTTTCGCCGGTCTTTTTATCGAAGATCGCTTTCGTCGTCTGCATGGGCGCGATCTCGCCGCTGAAAAAACATTCCTGCTGCGCGCGCGCCGTCCGCTTCTGGCTTTCGAGTGAATATTCGTCCTGCGCCAGGCGGCTGATTTTATAGCGCTTGGCGACCACCTCCGCGGTATCGCCCATCACCATGTACAGCGCGGGCTTGTGCTCCTGAACCCAGGGGTTCGGATCGCTGCTGCGCGGCGTCATCGAAATACTCTCCGTTCCGCCGCCGATCGCCGCGTCCACGCCCTCATTGACAATCTCATGCGCGGCCATCGCGATCGCCTGCAAACCCGACGAACAAAATCGATTCACTGTCGTGCCCGCGACCGTCACCGGCAAACCGGCAATGATCGCGGCGATTCGTGCGACGTTCGATCCCTGCGGCCCATGCGGTTGCGCGCAGCCCAGAATGACGTCCTCAATCTCCGCCGGATCCAGCTTCGGAGTCTTTTTCAAGACGTCCTGAATACAATGGGCGGCAAGGTCGTCCGGCCGCGTCATGTTGAACGATCCGCGGAACGATTTTGCCAAGCCAGTCCGGGAGCTGGCGACGATGACAGCTTCACGCATCTTAATAGGATAGCTCTAGGCGGTCATCAGAACGAAAAATAACGCGATCCAGAGAACGCCCAGGAAGTGCCAGTAATTGGTGGCGACATCCACCAGCTCGCGCCGCTTTGAAGTGCCCAGCACCACGATGAACAGCAGCACTAAGCCGCCGATCAGATGCGCGGCATGCAGCCCGGTGAACAGGTAAAAGAAAGAACTATGGGGATTTCGCGCAAGGAATGCCCCGTGCATCACCAGCGATCGCCAGGCAGTGAGTTGGCTGGCCAGAAACGCCGCTCCTAACGACGCAGTCATAAGCAGAAAATTCGATGCCAAGCGCCAGCGTCCGCGCCGGAACAACTGCCGCGCGGCCTCAAACGTTCCGCTGCTGACCATCAGCAGGACGGTGCTGAGACGCAGCGTATTCGGAATAGGGACCGGTTCCCAAAAAGGAGGCGTAAGCTTCCGCCAATAATACGCAATGACCAGCGCGATGAAAAACGCCGAGATCGAGATGCATGCCGTGAGCAATCCCACGCGATACAACCCGGGAGGCGATTTCGTAGGATCTTCGAGTGCGGACGGCAGGACCACGACCTGGTTGGTATTGTCCGCGCGGTCGCTAAGAAGACGCGACATCTTACCATTAGTTTACCGCCATCGAAATTCGCGCGTATCTAACGGGACCCGCACAAAATTCAAGCCGTCGTGGTTTTCTAAAATGGGGCTTGTCCGTTGCCGAAGACCTCGACCAGGAAAACGTAGACGATGACGCCCATGGATATGGTTGCGAGACCTGCGATCAGCTTTGTGAAACCCGGATTCAGAAATTCGAACCGCAGAAGCAGAGAGAGGGCGAGTCCCACCACCATCAGGTAGGGGTTGACGCTGCGCTCGGTCATATTCGTGAAAATCAGCGCGATGAAATAAAAAAGCAGGGGCAAATTACTGTCGTACTTCTTTTTCATGAGCAGGAACATGGCGACCACCGCCAACCCCGCGACCAGCAGCGTGGTGATGTTTATCGAATTCGCATCGAAGTCCACCTTCTGTCCATCGGCCGGTTGCAGACCTTTCTATAGGTCAGAAAGAGAACGCGAGAGACGAAAAGCCAGTATTGGCCCGGTAGTCTTGAGCTGCTGAGAACTGCTCGCGATAGCCGTAATACTGGTATCCGGTGTTCCACCTAAGCTTCGGCGTGATGCGGACCGACAAGCGCACCTGCGGCGACAAATAACGGAGAGGGAAAGTCTGCGCGGCCTGGAAAGCGGGCAGAGCGGAATAAATTCCCGCGCCATCCGGAGTCGCGCGGCCGTCGCCCACATCCTGCACGTGGCTGTAACCGGCGTACACATCGGCTCGTTTGAGCAGGGTGAAATGCGCGCCCAGGCTCGCGGAATGAATATTGCTGACGTAATAGGAGCTTTCCCCCGTCACGTCAGTTCCCAGGGCAAAATAGTTGATCCCGCCTAGCGTGTTCAGATGCAGCTTGGTATAGCTCGCGTCGATCGAGAACCAGGACCTCGGAACCCAGGACCCGTCGGCTCCATATTGGCGGGCATGGGAGGCGAAACTGGTCAGCGTGTCCGAATTGACGTTGTAATCGGACTTGGCATAAGCGCCGACTCGAAACAATTTCATCTTGTATTCAACGCGCGCGCGAAAGGCCTGATAATTGCCGTCGCTGATCGGATAAAAGGGCTTGCTGTCGCGGCCCACTTCGCCGTCGACGCTGATGGTCAGAGGCTTGATTGGCTTCACACGAAACCCGAGCGTTCCAGCCTTGAGCTGATTACTCTGCGTGATGGCGGGCTGAGTGGGCGCCGGATCTCCGAGGTTGCTTTGTCCCTCGATGGAGCCGATGTGCCGATCCGAATATTCGAACCCGCCGTGAATGCTGAACCATTTCGTGGGATGGAACATCGCGTCCGTCGAATTGGCGAACGTCTGAATGCCCAGATACTGGAATGGCAGCACAGGACTGACCACAGTTCCGTTTTCGATCTCCGTGAAGTAGGAATCGCCGATCATTCGGATGTTCGAAAACGAGGTTTGATTGGTGAGAACGACATGATCAGTCGGGAAAATGCTGATCGTCAGATCCGCCGTCAGCGCAGGCCGGTCGGCATTGCCGAAGCTCACCACTTGAAGCTGGGTCGGAGTAGCACGAAAATCGGTTCCGGCGGAAAGTTCATTCAGGGCAAATGCGTTCTTGCCGGCCACGTAGGTGAATCGCCCATTGACGGCCCAGAACTTTTTCCCTTCGCGAAACAAGCCCACGCGCCAGTAAGGACTGGTGCCATGGATCGGCTGCGTCGATTGAAACGATGTCAAAGTGTTCCGGTCGGTGGGACTATTTCCAGCCGAGGGCGAGTTGAGCGATTCCGGGGTGTCCTCCTTATAATCCTCCCAGCCATGCAGCACGTTAAGGCGCATTCCGAACAGGTGGACCTCACCGCCCAGTCGATATTCATTGACCTCCCGATGCACATTGGCGAACAGAGGAAATTCGTCGCCCTGCGAATTGAACAATTGAATCGTAGTCAGCGCGGGCCCGGTCTCCAGGTTCCGCGAATACCCCAGGAAGAGTTTGAAATTGCTGTCCGGGAACAAAGTGAGATCGTGATCCTGCATAGTGCGCTGCGTGTTCATGGCATGCTCGCCGAAGGAGATCGTGGCCGCGGGATCGACGTAATCGGTAAGCCGCCACATCATGTCGTAACGATAGAGCCGATTCTTCTCAATGCGCAAAATGGCGGACTGGTAAGGATCGTTTCCCAACCCCTGCGTGGTGAGCATCAAATGATCGAACAACGTGCCGTGGCCGTCGCGCGATTGCACGGTCAGCGAACTCGAGAACAGCCTGAGGCCGTTCCGGTAGTTGACGGTGCTGTCGTACATGCCTCCATCGCCGCCTACGCTGGCGAACCGGTAGCCGACCTCGAAGGAATCAATCACGTTATAGTTTCCGGAGTTTTCGCCGCGCGCCTTGCCCGGCTGGTCGGTAGTGGGCGCCACCGGCGGCTGAGCGAACGCCAGCGAGCATAGCGAAAATAAGGCCGCGCGTCTCATCGGAAGAAAAGCGGATCCGTGTTGGACCCATGGATCCGCACATGGCAGGTAGTGCAGTTCTGATATCTGGGGTCCGCCATGTTGTGATTGTTGGTCTGTATCACCACCCCGTTATCCCTCCGGCCGAACGTACCCGCGCCGTTGTGGCATTCGAGACAAACCGTGAAAACGGTGGGCCGCTTCAGCATCTTCGGATTCGTCGAACCATGCGGCATGTGGCAGCTTTCGCATCCGTCGACCCGCACCGCCGCATGTTCGTAGACAAACGGACCGCGCTTGTCGGCATGGCATTTCAGGCAGGGCTCTTCATTCCCTTCCTTCTGGTCCACCATGTGCGGCCGCGACGCCATGCGCCAGGATCCAGCGAACGTTCCGTGCGGATTATGGCAGTCCGTGCATTCGACCACGCCCTCATTCACGCGATGCTTGAACGGCATCGAGAACTGCGCCTTCACCGAAGCATGGCAGGTATAGCAGAGCTCCGTCTGCTTCTTGGCGAGAAGAAATCTTGGCGCTTTCGAATTGTGGATGGAGTGGCAATTGGTGCAGACCACATCTTCCTGGGTATGAACGCTGCGCCGGATATTCGCCCGTGAGAGCGTCTGCGAATGGCACCGGAGGCACGCGTCCAGAGTCTTCTCGGGACCGATCTCCGAAAAGGCAACGATGGTCGCCTTGCCCCCGCGAGCTTCTATGTGGGCCTTTCCAGGTCCATGGCAGCTCTCGCAGCCCGTGTTTTCAGGCGCTTCCTTGCCGCTCGCCAGACTCTGATAATGCGGATTGCGAAAGAACTGATTCCACAACGCCGCATGACACGTCTTGCAAGCTTCGCTGCCGACGTAACCAGCACCATGGCAAACAGCAGTCAGAAAGAGAGCGGCGTAACCCACCCGAACGAGCGTCACTACCTCATCTAACCACGCTGCCGGAAGCGAAGTTCCGCAAGATCGTAAAAGTATTGTTAAAGAAACAAATGTAGCCCGTAGGATCCGCCGTGTGGCGCCCGCCTCCAGGCGTGTTTTTGATGAAAATGCGAAAAGTGGGGACTGCCTACTCTGTCCCAAGGCGCCCGCAGTCGGCGTAGCGTCACATACCTACTGCGCCGCGGTGGACAGAGCGGGCTGTCCCCACTTTTCGCCCCGGCCACTCAGCCCCATCCCCGATGTTTTCGAGAGTGTCGACGTGGTCTTGAACCTGGGCCCTAATTGGTGTAGCTGATCCCGATCATCGGCACGATATCCTGGAGCCAGCCCCCGACCTTTGCACCGTAGTTCGGAGTGATCACGTTCTTCGGAAACGGCGTCAGATAGTCATGCACATCCAGGCGGATCTGCACATGAGGCGATAGCTGGAACTTCACGCCCGCGCCCGCGCTCACCAGCGGAGTCAGGTCCTGTTGCTGGGTCAGCAGCGCGAAATTGCTGAGCGGCTGATACGCCACCTGAGTGCCTGTGCCTTGATAGAGTTTGATTCCCGCGCCCGCCCCGACATACGGACGAATGCGCGATTCCGAAGACGTCGCGTGCCACATGATGTCGTAGTGAAACTGCTGCGTGCGCGCGCCGAACGTGGCCGATGTGCCGCCCGAGCTCAAGGCCAGGTCTCCCATGCCATAGTCGTAGCGCAGCTCCCCGCTCCAGCGTCCCTGCCAGGTGTTGCCGAGCCATACGGAACCCACCACTCCGGTTTGAATCTTCGCCGAAGCCGACCCTGAGCCGGAGGTCACATTCTGTGCGGTATAGAAGCCGCCGCCTACGCCGCCGCCCACTTCCCAGCTCTGAGCGATCGCTTGCGGGATCATCACCGCGGAGCACACAACCAGCATTTGAAGGATTTTCATAGTGTCCTCTTTCCCTTCGATTCTCGATTTATGGAACAACGCGCATGGACACGGTGATCGTGCCCGCGCCCTGATTAATGGTCAGCGGCAAACCCAGCCCGCTGGAGATACCGCCCGGAACATTGACGTTGATCTGGTATACGCCCACTTCACCCGGCGCAAGTCCGGCGTACGTCACCGGCAGATTCATGCCGCCCAGCGATACCGTGGTCGCGGTCAGCGCGTTCGATAAAGGAGCGCCCGGCGCCGGATACCCGGTCGTACCCGCGGGACTGGTCTGACCAAGTCCGGTGAGGTAAATCACCAGCTGGTCTCCCGGATGGATCGGATTCGAATCCGTCGCCAGCAGATTGTTGGCAAGCCGGACGATAGTCGGCAGATTGGTCTCTGGACCGGCCACGCCGCTCAAAAACACCGCCGGCGAATTGGGCTGCACAGTCAGATTGAAATTGCTGCTGACGCCGCCGGGAGTGTGAACCACCACCGTCTCCGCGCCCACGGCCTGGAAGGGCATTTGCGCATTGACCTGGTTCGGCGAAACGAAGATCAGCGGAATCGGCTGGCCGTTCACAGTGATACAGCTGTTAGCCAGCGCGGTCGGCACCGGAATCTGGCTGGTGGCCTGATTGGTAGGACTCAGATTCGAGCCATACACGGTAATCAATCCACCCGGCGCGGCCGCCGATTTGCTGTCTGCCGCGCTCACGATCGCATTGATCTGCGGCGGCGCGACGGAAGCCGCGTAGTTCCAGGGCAGAACCGAAAATCCGGAAGTCGACAGAACGATCAGTGACGTCTGCGAAGGTAAAGGCGCCAGACTCTGCGTAAATACCGAATTCACCGAAACGAAGGAGGTGATATTCGTTGACGAGGGAGCGGTAGTGGACGTCCCGGTGCTTGCCGGCGTACTGGTTGTCGACGTTGTCGCCGCTGCAATCGCGAGACGTGGAGCTTCGACAATCGCGGTCGGCTGGATCGCATTGCCGGTCGTCATGTTCACCTGCTCAATGGTTCCCGGGTTCGATGCGGACGTCGCCGATACGTAATAACCCTGCTGATTCACAAACGCAAACCCGGAGGAAGTGGACCCGCCGGATAGGATGGTCCCCTGCGGCACCAGTGAGGCGTCCAGCAAGTTGGTTCCCACCTCGAACTGATTAAAGTTTGAAGCAGCATAAGCGCCGCTCAGGCTGGGGAAATCCTGGCGGGAGGCCGTAAAGGTGCCCGCGTTGGCGTTATAAAGCATGGTTGCCCCGTTCGAGGACGCGATCAGGATATTCGCCCCGTTCGATGACGAAGTTAAAACCGTATCGATCGGCAGACTGTTCTTATAGACGCCGAGCGTCGGAAGCTGCGTCACCGTCCGCCCGATCATATCCACCTGGCCGATGCCCGGATTGTTGCTGCCGGCCGGCCGTACATGGACCAGAATCGCATTGGCCGACGCGGCCACGGACTGGACGTAATCGGCCACGTAAATCGGCGCCAGCGGCGCCAGCAGATCCAGGTCGAATACGCTCATGATGTGCGCGTTGTCGCAGCCGACCAGCAGGTCCTGCTGGTCGAAAGTGATCGCCATGGATTTCGGCGTGGTGCAGGTCCGCAGCGTGGCCGTCTTCGTATTATTAGACGCGTTAAACACCAATACCTGGTTCTTGTCCTGCCGCAGAACGTAATAAACATCGCGCTGTGGATCGGCCAGCACGCTGACCACGACTCCCGGAACGTTCACGATGGTTCCGCGCTGAGAAGGATCCTGCGAGTTGACCAGCACCCGGACGTTAATCGGAAGATCGATGGCCGAGCTGGAGCTGATCGTAAGCGAAGCCGTCACCGTGCCCTTCGATGAAGAGAACGCATTGGGATCGACCGTCACGGTTACATTCGCCGGAGTCACTCCGCTTGACGGCGAAATGGTAATGCCCGCCGTGGTCGTCGACACGCTGAACGGCGTATGATTTCCGCCTGGATCGGTAATTGAGAAGGTCTGGGTCAGAGCGCTGCGGTTGCAGAAGTTCCCCAGGAACAGCAAATCTTCCGCCGACGCCGACAAGCGCGGATACTTTGCCAGGCTCCCCACCGGAAGGATCATCACGCCGCTGTCCGAAATCGAATACATCGTATTGTTGTCAGCCGACAGAATACTCTTGCCGGCCAGATTCTCCGATAGTTGAATCTGATCTTCCAACGTCAGATTGTCGGAATCGACGATGTTAAGGATCGGCGCGTTCGTGGCATAGGTCCCGGTAGCGGCCGTTCCCGATGTCGGAATCTGCGCGTATATAAGGTTGCGCGACGAATCGATCAGCGTGCTGCCGACATTGAAGATGCCTGCCACGTTCGAAAATTGAGCCATCGTGTTGAAGTTCTTGTCCTGCACGCTCCAGAAAAATGTGGCCAGCCTGCCGTCGCTGCTCAAACTCACCACGCTCGGCCCCGGAGGAGGAGCGGCCGTGTAGGTGACGCCCGTCAGGCCGTGAGCGGCCACGTCGTAGCGATATTCGAGAATCTGGGAACCAGTGCCGCCCATTCCTGCGATGGTCAGTCCGTCGGCCGATACCGCCGCGGATGCCTGGATGAAGGTCGCGGGAAAGCTGGCGGGCGCTTGCGGAATCGCCTGCGTAGTCACCTGCGCAATCGTCTTGATCAAGGTCGTGGTGCCCACGCTGGGATTGAAAATGATAAATTCGCCGGTGGTCACCACCAGCGCATTGCCGTCCAGGCCGAAGGCCACCGTGAGCGGCGGGTTGCTGAGCGTGAACGTCTGCATCGCATTCGCGTTCGTCAAATCGATCAGCGTAAGCGCATTGGTCGACGACCCGGTGGTATTGTTTCCATAGCTCGCCACCAGCAGCCAGTGCCCATCCGGAGAAATCGAGAGCGAACTAGGCTGGTGAGACACATTGATCGACGTCTGTACAATGTTGTTGGACAGCGTCATCACGTCAATCCGGTTGGCGGTAAAGTTGGCGATATAAAGCACTCCGCGCGTCGGATCGAGTGCGATGTCCGCCGCCGCGCCGCCAATCGGCACAACCGTTCCGAAGGTCCCCGCTTGGGCGGAGCCCGCGATCATCGCCATACTCGCTATCGCCAGAATCCAATGCTTACGAAACATACGTAAACTCCATATTTTTATCGATATTTCTTTGAACACACTACTTCCCAACAACTTCTTACGCCGCCCGTGGTTTGCTCCCGCGTGGTTGGCTGTTTGTTCCGGACCCGGTCCGGAAACGCGAGGAAGACCCGCTCCAGCTGCCTGCGTCGTCTTCCCCAGTGAGACGCTGTTACTCGTCTACGTTCTTTTTGCGGCGCAACACGATGATCCCGAGGAACGCGATCGCCAGAACCGCACAAACGATTCGAACCATTGAACTGTCCATATGCTTCTCCTTTCCTGACAAGAGTAAATTCGGCTTCTTTAGTCCTAACCTTTAGTCCGTACTAGATGCTATTCATCATCGGGATCAGTTCCCGCACGATCTTGACAGCCACAGGACCAACCGTCACCACGAATAGCGACGGCAGAATGCAAAAAAAGATCGGGAAGATCAGCTTCACGCCCAGCTTGGCGGCCTTCTCCTCGGCGACCTGGCGCGCTTGCACGCGCATAAAGTCGGAATGCGCGCGCAGGCTCTGCGCGACGCCGGTGCCGAAGCGGTCCGCCTGAATCAGCACCGCCACCAGCTTCTTGAGATCGTCCACACCGGTGCGCTCCGCCAGGTTGCGTAACGCGTCCACGCGGCGTTTGCCGGCCTTCAACTCCAGATTGACGAATCCAAACTCTTCGCTGATTTCCGGATGCGCGTGTTCCAACTCCTTCGAAACCTGAAGAATCGCCTGGTCCAGTCCCAATCCGCTCTCGACGCAGACCACCAGCAGATCCAGCGAATTGGCCAGACCGCGCGCGATCTCTTTTTGCCGCTTCGACGCCATCCGGCGGACATATTCGTTGGGCAGGAAGAAACCGGCGGCCGCGGCGCCCAGAATGCCGAAGATCTTGTTCGACGTCTCCACTGAAGTGGCCGTAATCGCCGCCGCCATCACCAGCGGAAATACCACTCCGCAACAAAACTTGGCGCCATAGAGAATCTTCAGCGCGTTCTCGTTGCGGATCCCCGCCCGGATCAGCCGGCGCTGCATCACCGTCACGTCTTTAGGCGACTGGGGGATGAAATTGCCCAGCCTCTTGATCAGCTCATGAATCGCCAGGCTGGGATGCGCGATAACGTGATCGGTCGCTTCGATGTTGCCCGCGACGCGCTCCATCGCTTCTTTCGGGCGCACGTACAGCTTCATGCCCACCAGCATCACCAGCGCGACCACGGCGATAAAAACGATTGGAACGAGTAGCATAAAATTAGACCTCGATGTTGACGATTTTCTTCATGATCATGTAGCCCACCAGCTGCAGGAACACCGCTGCTCCCAGCATGATGTTGCCGGTATCGTCCTTGAAGAAAAATTTGACGTAGTCCGGATTGGTATAGAACATGAGGACCGCGACCGCAGCCGGAATCGCGCTGAGCGCCGTCGCCGTCATTTTTCCATGGGCGCTGACCGCGCGGATGCGGCCGCGCAATTTGAACCGCTCGCGAATTACGTAAGCCAGCTTGTCCAGAATTTCAGCCAGGTTGCCGCCGGTCCGCTTTTGCAGCAGCACCGCGGAGACGAAAAAGTGTACGTCCAGCGAAGGCACGCGCTTGGCCAGCTTCTGCAATGCAATTTCGATCGGCAATCCCAGGTTGTGCTCCTCGAATGTGCGCCGGAATTCGCCCGCCACCGGCTCCTGAAATTCGCGATGAATCATTTCGAGTGACACGGAAAACGCATGCCCCGCGCGCATCGATCGCGATACGAATTCGAGCGCGTCCGGAAACAACTCCTCAAACCTGTGCAGCCGCGCTTTCCTCTTGCGGTAGATAAAATACACCGGCGCGGCCGCCCCAACCACGCCCACCCCCACCGCGACCAGCAGAGACGACGTGAACATCCAGCCCAGCAGCGCTCCCGCCGCGAATCCCAACAGGCAGGTATGCACCAGCCGCGCCGGCGCCCAGCGAACCCCCGCTTGTTCCAGAAAAATTCCGATCTTGGGACCCAGCCGGTATTTGTCGACAATCTTCTGCGCCAGACGGTTTTTTGAACCGTCCTCCTGCTGCATCACGCTGGCTTCACCGGCTTTTCCGGTCTTCGCTTTTTTGGATTTATTGGTACCAGAAAGCCGCGCCTTAATCCGGTCCAGATCGCTCGACTTAAGATACTTGGAGACCAGGAACCACGCGACCATGGCTACCGCCCAGACGGCGACGATCAGAATTACGAAACTCATTTCCCATGCCTCCCGCTCATACTTCCAAAACTTCGTCGAATAGATCCGGCCGCAGACGGATGCCCGCGCTCAACAGCTTTTCGTAAAACTTCGGACGGATGCCGGTGGCCGCGAAACGTCCCACCACTTTGCCGTCCGGATCGAGGCCCCGCTTTTCGAAAACAAACAAATCCTGCAGCGTAACCACATCGCCTTCCATGCCGGTTACTTCGGTGAGCGAAACCACGCGGCGCGAACCATCGCTTAATCGCGAGGCCTGCACCAGCACGTGAACCGCCGCGGCAATCTGCTGGCGAATCGACGTCATTTGCATGTTCGCATTCGCGAGTGACACCATCACTTCGAGACGCGACACCGCATCGCGCGGCGTGTTGGCGTGGACGGTGGTCAGCGAGCCGTCGTGACCCGTGTTCATCGCCTGCAACATATCCAGTGCTTCCTCGCCGCGGACTTCGCCCACCACAATGCGGTCCGGACGCATACGCAAGCTGTTCACCAGCAGCTCGCGCTGGCGGACCGCGCCGTTGCCTTCCATATTCGGCGGACGGGTTTCGAGGCGCGCCACGTGCGGCTGCTTTAACTGCAATTCTGCCGCGTCTTCAATGGTGACGATGCGTTCTTTCGGATTAATGAACGCCGACAGCGCATTCAACAACGTCGTCTTTCCCGCGCCCGTTCCACCCGCGATGATGATGTTCATCTTCGCCTTCACGCAGGCTTCGAGCAGTTCCATCATTCCCGGCGTCAGCGCTTTCTTCTCTACCAAATCGGCCGGCATTAACTTGTCCTGCGAAAAACGGCGAATCGAAAGCAGAGGACCGTCGACGGCCAGCGGAGGAATAATTGCATTGACGCGCGATCCGTCCATCAGGCGCGCATCCACCATCGGCGACGATTCGTCGATGCGCCGGCCGACCTGGCTGACGATCTTGTCAATGATGCGCAGCAGGTGCTGGTTGTCGCGGAAGGCCACGTTGGTCAGCTCCAGCAATCCGCGGCGCTCGATGTAAACCTGTTTGTATGTGTTGACCAGGATGTCCGAGATGCTCGGGTCCTGAAGCAAAGGTTCCAGCGGCCCCAGTCCGAAGACCTCGTCGAGTACTTCATCGCTGATTTGCTGCTTTTCAAGCGAGCTCAACAGCGTGGGCTCGGAATCAATCAGCGAAATGACCGCCTGGCGTACTTCCGCGCGCACCCTCTGGTTGTCGATCGTCGCCAGTGCTTCGAGGTTGATCTTGTCCACCAGCTTGCGGTGGAGTGTGAATTTCAACTCCTGATACTCGGGCTTCAGGGTACCTTTCGGCTTACCCGCATTCTTCATCAGCCTCTGTTCCCAGGAGACTTGCTGCGTATTTTTATTGCCGTTATCGAGCGATGAAAACATAGAGATCCGTCAAAACTTTCATACTTGAGAAAACGCCGGCTTCATCTCGCGCGCCGCGGGCGGAGCCTTTTTGGGTGGCGCGAGAGACCCGCTCAACCGCGCTGCAACCTGCTCGATCGCCTTCCCCAGCTCGCCGTCTGCTCCCAGCGGTTGCCCCAGCGTGACCACGCGGTGCAGCGAAAAATAGTCGTTCGGCAGCTTCGCGTGAATCGAGCACCCGAACAGCTTTTCCATGTCCGCCGTGCTGATGTCGTCTCTCTTATCCACGCGATTCACCAGCACCTGGAACCGGTCCTTCGGAAACCCCAGCTGATCCACCATCGTCAGCGCCTTGCGCGTCAGATGAAGACTCGGCAGCTCCGACGTCGAAATCAGAAACGCCCGCTCGCATTCCGACACCGCCATCAGGCTGGTGCGATTGAATATCGCCGGCAGATCCAGCACCACCCAGTCGTACAGATTCCGCGCGTGGTCGATCAGCACCCGCAGCCGCGCCCCGTCGAGAGGCTCCGCGTAAGGTGTCGCCGGAGCCGGCAGGATGTCCACCCCGCCATAATTCACCGTCAGCGAATTCCACAACGCCAGATCCATATGGTCGGAATGCTGCAGCGCGTCGACCAGCGAATAGTTGTGGCTCAGCTTCAAATAAAATCCGATAGTGCCGCCCGTCAAATCGAAATCGGCCAGCAGGATCCGTTTCCCGGTCAGCCTTTGCAGCGAAAACGCCACCTGCGTGGCCACCGTTGACGCTCCGGATCCGGGTTTGGAGCTGGCCATCGCCACGACATGTCCGGCCTGGGTCGGCGCGGGCGCTTCCGGTTGCACCAGCCGCCTTAAACGGGAGATGGCTTCGCGCTGCGTCGCAAGCTCGAAAGGCGCGTAGAGAAACTCGCTCGCTCCCGCTCTCAGCGATTGCAGAATCGCCGTCGAATCGTTGTGCGTGTTCAACCCCACCACGTGCACCGCCGGCGACATGGTGGCGACGAACTTGATCACTTCGAGCGCTGCGTTTAAGTCGCTCGACAGGTCCAGCAGCACCACGTTCGGCTTCAGTTGCTTGATCCGCATTTCCAGAGTCTGCTGCGGCGGATAGTTCTTCAGGTCCGCCAGAATCTGAAAGGCCCTGGTCTGCGGTAAAGTCACCAGAAACTGCTGCGCCAGCCCGCGGTCCGGCGCGATCAGCAAGGCTGCGATCTCCGCTTCGTTATGGACCCGTGCGCTCATTTCTTATCCATTCCCCTGCGCCGCCGTTATTGCTTTTTCTTCTTCCCCGGCTGCTGCGGAATGTCCTTCG
Source organism: Bryobacterales bacterium (assembly GCA_963698105.1). Lineage (GTDB taxonomy): Bacteria > Acidobacteriota > Terriglobia > Bryobacterales > Bryobacteraceae > Palsa-187. The sequence continues at coordinate 1,207,409 of CAVOPN010000001.1, read as the reverse complement.
GATCCAGACGGACCAGGAAGTCCTTCGGCATATAGACCGATGGCTTCGGATCGTTCGGTCCCAGGGGCTCGGTGATCTCGGGCGTCACCAGCACCACCAGGTCGGTGCGATTCTTCTTCTCGTCTTTGGATTTGAACAGATACCCGATAATCGGCAGGCTGCCCAGCACCGGAATCTTCGTGAACGTATCGGACTCCGCGTTGCTCACCAGGCCCGCCACCACGAAGCTCTGTCCCTCGCCCAGTTCGACGTCGGTCTCCGCCCGGCGCGTCGAAAGCGCCGGAATCACGAAGCCGTTCAGCGTGACGCCGTCCGCCACATCGAGCGTCGAGACTTCCTGCGCCAGATGCATCTTGATCGTATTGTGGTCCGTCAGCACCGGCAGGAACTTCAAACGAATACCGAACTCGCGGAACTGCACCGTCACCGAACCCGCGCCGCTGCCGCCCTGCACCACCGGAACCGGAAATTCACCGCCTACCAGGAAGGATGCTTCTTTACCGTTGGTCGTCACCAGATTCGGCTCCGCCAGCGTCTGCAAAATCGATTGGCTCTCGAGCGCCTTTAGAAACGCGCCCAGGTTCAGCTTCGGATCGAAGGCAAATAAGCTCAGCGCCTGCGTGATGGTCGCAATCGCGCTGCTGCCGCCGCTCACTCCCGCCTGGAGCGTGCCCGTGAGCTGCGTATTCGTGAACTGCCCCGTGCTCGATCCGATGAGGGTGCCCCCCGGCGCGCCCAGCAGGTTCACCCCATATTGAATTTCTCTCACCCGGTCCAGCTCGGCGAATTTGACGCGCAGGAGAATCTGCTTCTCCGCCATCCCCACGTTCACGCCCAGATTGTTGACCACCGTCTTTGCGAACGATCCCGCCACCGCCACCGCCCGGTCGCCCTCTTCCTTATTGCGCACCGACCCGCTCAGCGACAGCGTGTCCCGCGTGCTGCGCACCGTGATATCGTCCATCGGGAACGTTTCCTTCAGCATGCGCCGCAGCGGATCCAGATTCAGGTCCACCGTGCAGTTATAAAAGGTCCTCTGTCCGGACTTCGACCACACCACCAGCGTCGCCGACCCCAATCCTTTGCCATGCAAAAGAATTTCGCGCGTCGTCACCGGACTCGCGTCCAGAATGTCCGGACTGCTGGTCGCGATCTGGCGAATGTCGGACGGATAGTCGATGACCACGCTCTTGCCAATGGTCAGTCGAAGCTCCTCGGCCGCCTGTCCGAAGCCCAGGCCCGCGGCCAGCGCGAGCAGCGCGCTCGATGTAAGAATGCGTTTGAAAAGGCTAGTCATGGTCATCTATCCCCTGTCCTCGAATACTTAGTTGTTCTGCCGCGCCGGCATTACTTCCACCGTCCGCGTGGTTCCCCGGATCACTACGATCTGATCTGGCGGAGGCGGCGGTGCCGGAGGCGCGATTATCACCTGCGGAGGCGGAGCCGGCGCCCTCGCCACCTCTACCTGCCTCCTCGGCCGCGGAGCCGCTTCCGGCTTCACTGCCGCCGCCGGCTTGCGCTGCGCGCCGTATAATTCCGATACGAATCGCCCGCTGGTCTTCTCGATCGTCTGATCGCTCGAATTCCGCAGCACCAGCTGGATGCGCCCTTCGCTGTTGGCCAGCGTCAGCGTCTCTGCCTGCTCCGGATCCACCAATAAGGTTACCGTCGGCGCCTGAATCGTCTGGCCGCGCGAATCGGGCGTCATCGTCTGCCCAGCCGACAGCACCAGCATGTTTTGCAGGCACGTCGTGGTCATCGTGCTGTCCCCGTTCGGAGGATGGCCCGTTACCAGCACGTCCACCTTCATCCCCGGCAGTACGAATCCCGCCACGCCCGCCACGTCGTTGACACGCACCGTCACCGCGCGCATTCCCACCGGAATCGTCGGAGCCAGGCCTAGTCCGCTGCCTTTCGCCGCCAGCCGTCCTTCGAGGATCGGTTCGTCGAGCAGTACGTTTGAGATCACCGGCCGGTCCAGTACATCCTCGACCTTGGCGAACGCGCCCTTAGGAAACGCATCGCCCGGCACTTTCTCGATCTTCACGTCGGCGGGTTTGATCATCCAGCCCACGCCCAATGGCCGCGTGGCCACCACGACGTCTTTCTGGTCCGACTGTTCCGCCTTCTTCGAACTGCTTGACCGGGCCGTCATCTGATAGAACACGCTTGAAACCACCAGCGCGAATACCAGGCTGACTCCCAATACCGTGAGAAACCTGCGATCCATAAAATTAAATCTCCTCTACCCGCAAAACTTTTCCGCCCTCAGCCCTTCGGCACCAGAGAGAGCCAGACGCCCAGCGTAATCGCCGGTGCATAGGGAATCGATCCCCTTCGTTCTTTTTTCTTCAGCCGTCTCGATCTTCTTCAGGAAACGGCGCTGCAAACTTTGATAACCCAGCACACCGAGCGCGATCAATCCGCCGACGCCTGCCGTCCATAGCGCGGCTTCGATCAACCGCCCCGTTCCCAACAGCGCGCCAAAACCCGCCATCAGCTTCACGTCGCCTCCGCCCATTCCACCCAATAGGTAGAACACTAAGTACACCGCGAACCCCGCCGCCGCCCCCGCCAGCGCGTGCACCGCGCCCATCCACCCGTCCTGACCGATCTGCCATCCGAACCCGCCTGCCAGTGCCGCCGCCGGAATCCAGTTCGCGATCTGCCGCCGTGCGAGGTCATCCACCGTCGCCGCCAGACCCACCAGAACCGCGATCCACACCTGCGTCGTCATCTTTAAAACCGTCTTTCCCGAAAGGTGCCGGAAAGTTCCGGCGCCTCCTTCACGCGCTTTTCCAATACCACCGGAATTTCGGCCGGCGCCGCCATCTTTCGTTTCTTCAACCGCGGCGGCCCCATCATCAAGGGCGCCAAAAATCCCGCTTGCAGTGCAAACTCCGCCAACGCTTTTCCCGATGGCAGCCGCCAGCTCATCGGATCCATCCACTCCATCGGAATCTGGGGAATCCTCACCGGAACCCGGCCGCGCCCGGTCTTCCCAGAACCCGCGTTGTCCAACTTCATCCCGTTTGCTCCCACTCAATAACTTCGGCCGCGTGGGTGGTTTTCATTAGCCTCCCGATGCCTAATCTCCGTATTCCCTAGAACCTTGGTTCCTGGAGGAAATTACCCGTAAGGAGTACCAGGATCTATCGATGGACTAAGAGAATCGTCTTACCACTGTCCTCTTCCACCCTCCACTCCGGATCCATCTTCAATAGCTGGCAAATGGGCAGTTCCACCGGCAGCAGCACGCTCGTGAAAGCGTTCTTCTCCATGATTTGCCGCCAGTTCCATTGCCCGCCCGTCAAGCGCAGATACTCGTTTCCAATCTCCGCTCCGTAAAAATCGCTGCGCCCGTCGACGTACACCTTTTGCTGCGGATTCAGATAAATGAGGTAGTCTCCCCATTGATCGGTGGTAAGTAATCGGGTGTTGAGGATCTGTCCGCTATGCTCGTGAATCATTTTTACGGGAAAAATCAGAGCTGGAAAATCCTTCGGCCACTTGATCGGCGCGCCCATCAGAGCTAAGGTCCCTACCAGCAGAAAAGGCCATGCGCTGATCCGCAAGAATGAAGGCGCCAGATCGGCGGACATCTGGTTGACGATTCCCAGCAGCGTCGATTTCTTCGCTCCCTCGGTCCATCTCCGCCACCAGTCCGAAATCTCTGCCGCGATCACCGGTGCGCACACCGTCACGAAAATCGGCACATGCCGCACGCTCCCGAGCGACATGTGCGCGAAATAGAGGATCCACAGTCCTTCAACAATGCGTCTCCGCCGGAACAGCAGCCCGGTCGCCATCAGCCCGATCAGCATCAACGCTTCGAACTGCAGAACGTTCTCGCTGCGGAATACCGGCGATTGAAATTCCTGAATGGTGTTGCGAATCCAGTCCGACCGCAGATACTCGGCCACGTGCATATGCAGCCGGTAGCCGTAAGGATTTACGAGCGAAGCCGCCGCGCAGGCCACCGTCAGCGTGCCGTATCTCACCGCGCGCCGGAAATCTCCGCGTCCCATCCAGCCTTCGATCGCGCTCCCCGCCGCCGTAAGTCCCAGCACCGCGATCAGAGCCAGAAATCCCCCGTGCAGATTGGTCCACACCACGGTGAGAGGAACCAGCAGCCACAGCATCCGGGCGGACCTGGCGCTCGCCTGCCTGCGGTCGATCTCGATCATCCACACCGCGCCCGATAGAAACACCAGCGTGAACAAATGCGGACGCGCCAGAAAATGTATGGAAGCCGCGCCTACTCCGAGCAGCGACACCACCATCGCCCACAACAGATGCACCCCGCGTCCTACCATGCGCCGCAGCAGCATCCATGCGAACAGCGCAATGATCACTCCCGCCAGCAGCACCACGCCTTTCAATCCCGCCGCCCGATGCAGCGACCCGTAAATCACATCGCTGCCCCATTCCCACGCGTACCAGGGCGCGCCGCTTTTTGAAAAGGAATAAAGGTCCTGCTGAGGAACCGCGTGATGGTCCAGAATCCACTCGCCCGTGCGAATGTGCCATCCAATATCGGCATCGGCCAGCAGCCCTTCCCATCCGGCCGCGCCTCCGCTCATGCACACCCACACCAGCACGGCAACGAAATAGAGATCGGAAAGAGAAGGAATCGAAACCCGAGCCCAGGGATTCCGCAGCAGGTTCTCGATCCTGATTCCGGGCAGCGGATGGGCAATACTTTGCGGCGAAGTCACCTACCCAGTAATTCGCCTGATCCCCCCCAGTACTTTAGTGCCGAGGAGGACTAATAAGTACTCGACGTCCGCCGCACTATCGCGCTGATGGCGGCCTCGATTCTAAGTTGATCCCTAACGGGGAACTTTGCGGCTTGTTTTTGCGCTGGCTTTGCGACGGTTACGATCCATCTCATCGAGGAATTCGGGCAAAGTCAAGAACTCACCTTGGGCAAAAGCCTCTTCGCCCTTGCGGATCGCGGCAAGCTCAGCTTTCGTCGCTTTTCGTTCCGCGGCTGCAAGCGGGGATCGTCGCGTAGTCTTGACGTTCACTGCCATACGACGACAGAATACCCACCTTCTCAACTCCCCGACTGACTCACCATCCTGCTCTCCACAGAACCGCGTTCACCGCACCGATAGCGATGAAAACTGCGAAAAGTGGGGACTGCCAACTCTGTCCCAAGGCGCGCCCGCAACCCGCAAAAGCAGCACATCCCTACTGCGCCGCCGTGGACAGAGCGGGCTGTCCCCACTTTCCGCCCCGGCCACTCAGCCCAAATGCCCGATGTTTCGAGAGTTTCGGCGTGTCCCGTGAAGCTTCCTCAACTCCCCGACTGACTCACCATCCGACTCTCCACCCGCCCCATCTCTCCCCCATGCTCCGACCCCAGCATTCTCCGCCCATGCACCGCCAGCTCGAAACGATCCTTCACTCCGGTCTTCTCGAAAATGTGCATCAGGTGGACCTTCACCGTGCCTGCCGTGATCCGCAGCGCCTCCGCGATCTGCTTGTTCTTCAACCCCGCGCAAACGTGATGGACGATCTCTTTTTCCCGTGGCGTAAGCCTGGGCGCCGATCTCCGGTCGAGCGCTCCTACTACCTGATCGGACAGCGTGCCTTCGATCCAGACATCGCCGCGTCCCACCGCCCGCAGGCACTCCTTCAACGACTCGACCGGCAGCGTCTTCTTCAAAATACCCCGCGCTCCCAGTTGCAGCGCCCGGAAGCAGTCGATCTCCGCCAGATCGTTCACCCATAACACCGGCTGGCAGGTGGACGATGTGTTCCGCACGTCCGAAATGAACTGGAATATGACCTTCAGGCCCGCCGATTGGCCGATCAGAATCAAGTTCGGCTGCTGCTGGCGCAATGCCTCCAGCGCCTCCGATAATCCTTCGGCCGAGCCAACGTAGTCCAGATCGTCGCAGGCCGCAAGGACCTTCTCCAATCCTTCCACAACGATCGGCTGAGATTCACAGGCGAATACCGTGAGTCGGTTCAATACATTCCCCTTAAAGTGGTTAAGATCGACGGGGAAAGTATGTCGGTATAGGTACTAAGTGTCGATTTACCTGTAGTCCTATTCCTTCCGGGTATAGGACTATGCTCAGGCCCCCTGTAGAACCTTACGACTAACTGATGCAGCTAAAGGGTTTCCGCGAACCTTCCGATAAAGGTAAGAGCATCTCCAGCCGGACTATGACCAATCCGCCCTTCGACGAGATCAAAGCCAGACTGGACGAACACGCCAGCCTGCCGCATCCCGATCGGCAGAAATTCCTCGACGATGCCTGCGGACCCGATGAAGGTCTGCGAACTCTGGCCTCTCGTCTCTACGACGAAAAATTCGGCGCATCTTCAATCCCCGTTCGCGCCGCCGCGTCGTATAAGGACTGGCAGATCGGCCCCTATCGCGTAGAGCGCGAGCTCGGACGCGGCGGCATGGGCGTCGTGTTGCTCGCTTCCCGCGCCGATCAGCAATATCGCAAACAGGTCGCGATCAAACTGCTCCGCCCAGGCCACGACGGGGAGCACATCTTTCGCCGCTTCCAGAATGAGCGCCAGATTCTCGCGAACCTGGAGCATCCCAATATCTGCCGCCTGCTCGATGGCGGTGTAACCGAAGACGGCGAGCCTTATATCGTGATGGAGCATGTCCGCAACGCGCGCCCCATCGACGAATATTGCGCCTCGCGCGACCTCGGACTGAATGAGCGCCTGGACCTGTTCCGCCAGGCCTGCTCCGCGGTTCAATACGCGCATCGTTTTCTGATCGTGCACCGCGATTTGAAGCCGTCGAATATATTGGTCACCGATGAAGGCATCGTCAAGCTGATGGATTTCGGCATCGCCAAGAATCTGCTGGCCGGCTTCGACGATCCTTCTCCGCAAACCCTGGGCGTCCAGCCGATGACCCCCGCTTACGCAAGTCCTGAACAACTCCGCGGAGAAGCCATCAGCACCGCGAGCGACGTCTATTCGCTGGGCGTCGTGCTCTATGAGCTGCTCACCGGCCATCGTCCGTTCGAATCGGCCGAAAAGGGCCTTCCGAACATGGTCCAATCGATCTGCGAGGAGGAGCCGGAGCGTCCGAGCGTCAGCCTCCGTCCGCGCCCGGACAGTCTTTCGAGCATAAGAACCGGAAAGCCAGGGGAAGGTTTTATCGAACGGCTGCGCGGGGATCTCGACTGGATCATCCTGATGGCCCTGCGCAAGGATCCGATGCGGCGCTACGTCTCCGTCGAGCAGTTCAGTGAGGATATCCGCAAATATATGGCCGGCCTCCCGGTCATCGCCCGCAGCGACACGTTCTCCTATCGCGCAGGAAAGTTTTTCCATCGCAACAAGCTCGGCATCGCAGCCGTCGCGCTGATCGTCGTCACGCTTGCCGGCGGAGTGGTTTCGACGCGCCGCGAACAGGCGCGCACCCGGGCCCGCTTCAACGACGTCCGCGCCCTTGCCAACAGCATCCTGTTTGAAATCAGCGACGCGATTCGCGACCTTCCCGGCTCCACGCCCGCACGCCTTTTGCTGGTGGAACGCGCGCAAACTTATCTCGATAAGCTCGACCACGAATCGGGTGACGATCCTTCGCTCGAGCGTGAGCTCGCCGAAGCCTATAAGAAGGTAGGCGAGGTGCAATACCGGGTCGGCTATCCCAACCTGGGCGACATCAATGGAGCGCTGGTCAGCGCGCGTAAGGAACTCGCCCTGCGCGAGCGAATCCGCTCAGGCGACCATAGCATTGCCGCGAAACTCGCCGTCGCCGACGCTCACATGCGTCTCGGTGAACTGCTGGATGGCACCGCCGATCCCCAATCCGCCGGCGCCCATATTCAACAGGCCCTCCAGATCAGGGAAGCTCTGTACGCGGAGAATCCGAAAAACGTAGAGGTTCGCTCCGACCTGGCGCGCAGCTATCGGGTGGCCGGCGACCGCGAAAAAATGGGCGGCCACGCGCAAGCCTTCTACGACCTGAACCAGAAGGCCCTCAATATACGCGAAGGCCTGCTCGCTGAGAATCCTTCGGACGAGGCGCTCCAGAGGCAATATTCCATGGACCTGGTGCGCATCGGCGATTCACTCGGCAGCCCCAATGAAACCAACCTGGGCCGCTACGATGAGGCCCGCGCTACTTATGAACGCGCGCTCGAAATCCGCTCAGCCCTGGCGGCCGCGAATCCTACCAATGCCGTCGGCGTCCGCGATGTGAGTAATGTCTACCAGCGGCTGGGTTCCCTGCTCGAACACATTGGCCGCTATAACGAGTCTCTCGAAATGAGTCAAAAAGGACTCGCAATCTCTGAGCGCCTGTTCGACGCCGATCCCGCTAACTTCGAAGTGCGCCGCGACATCATCGTATTTCACGATCAACTGGGCCGCGCCTATACGAAGCTCGCCGATTACCCGGCGGCGGAAAAAACGCTGCGTACGTCGCTCGATATCGCCAGCGAGCTGATCGCCAAAAATCCGGGCAGCGAGCGCAGCCGCGACGATCAGGCTCAGAGCGCCTATCTGCTGGCTCTGTGTTTAGCCGCTTCCGAGCGCGATCCTGAAGCGCTGGAAGATCTGAAATGGTCCGCCGCAACCTGGGAAAATCTGCTGGCCAAACATCCCGACTCCGGACGCTACAAAGTAAAAATGATGCACGCCATGGAGTCAATCGCCGAGATCCACCTGCGCCAGAACGACATCAAAGCAGCGCGCGACGAGTATCAGCGCGCCTATGAACTGAGCCTGGAACTGCGTGCGCAGGGCCGGCTGGGCCAGGAAGACCGCGATATGCCCGAACGACTGTCCAGCCAATCCTCGCGGCTCCCCAAGTAGGCCTGGATTTACCAAACGAACCCAAGCTGTCAATGGATTCAAGGCCTTAAGAGCGATCGGCTCTGGTCGCAAGCCCGAGCCCGAGCAAAGTAATCATCGAAGCCGTGATCCCCCAGGTAGTCAACGCGCCGTGCTGGATCAAGAATCCGGCGACCGGAGGCCCGACGATCTGCGCGACCGATGTGAGCGATTGTTGCAGACCGAGCACGCTGCCCGTCTCCTCCTTTGGCGCCGCCTTGGTGATCAGACTGGTCAGGGTTGGACGTATTAGATTCCCAAACGCGGTCACCGTTGCCGCCAAGGCCAGCATCGGAATCGTGTAGGTAAAACCCAGCAATGCATATCCTACGGTGAACGCCGCGAATCCCACCCGGTTTAACGCTTTTTCGCCGAATTTTTTCACCAGCCTGCCGAGCGCGGGCCCCTGCGTCAGGATCCCCAGGAATCCCGCCCACGCATAAACGAACCCAGTCTGCTCCGGCCCAAAGTGGAGCCGTCGTTCGGCGAACAGAGGAAACCCCGAAGTGAACATCGCAAACGCCAAGATGAAGCACAGGAACTGCCACAGCCTGGTCGCCAAGCGGGGATCGCGAAAATATTTCACGTATTCGCCCCAGGCGATCAACGAGAGGCGGCGGCCCTCGTCGTTCTTCCGCGCTTCCGCTTTGGGCAGCAGCACGGCGGTCGCGATGATGCTCAGCGCCGACAATCCCGCGGCCGCGAACACCGGATACTGGTAACTGGACTTCGCGAGAATCCCCGATACCGCGGGTCCGATTAAGAATCCGATCCCAAACGCAATCCCAATCACGCCGAACGACTTCGCGCGATCCTCCGGCTTGGTGATATCGGAAATATAAGCCTGCGCGAGGGACAAATTTCCGGCTGTCGCGCCGTCGATCATCCGCGCGAGAAACAAAATCGTCAGATTCGGCGCAAACGCGGTGATAATGAACCCGATGAATGTGCCGGCCTGGCTTACCAACAGCAACGGTTTCCGTCCGGTCGAATCCGACAACCTTCCGAGCAGTGGACCGGAGATTAGCTGGCACGCCGCGTAGGCGCCGATCAGCCACCCCACTTGAAATGGACTGGCCCCCAGCTTTTCCGCATAAAACGGCAGCAGAGGAATCATGATGGTCAGCCCCAAAACATCGACGGCGACGATCAAGAATATGGCGAGCAACGGCGAAGGACGCAATTTTCATCATCCCACGACGCCAAAATATTCCGGCAGGGTTGGTGACTGGCGCGGCGCGAAAGTGGCTCAAATTCGTGCCGGCGTTAGAATAACGCCGATCTAACGCCAGTCTTTTCGCGATCGATTTTACGCAAAGAATTCTCACCGATATTCCTAGCTCAGTGTATTTGAGCTCGCATTCCGGAAAGGCTTGCCGAAACCTTTATCAATATGACGGCTAATGAGTTGTTGCTGCTGGAAAGGTTGAACAGTGCCCTGTCGATCTTAAAGACGGCTGCCGCCGCGCCCTGCTCAGGTCCTGATCGCCCTATCCCCGCACTTACGTGACGGGGTTATAACCGGCGCTGACAAAATCGCTGGGGCTTGCCGAAACGAAAACACGGACGGGGCTGAGTGGACGGGGCGAAAAATTGGGGACAGCCCGCTCTGTCCACGCGGCACCGACGTAAAAGCGTTTTCCCAAGCTATGAGCGTGCCTTGGGACAGAGTTGGCAGTCCCCAATTTTTCGCAGTCTCACTGGCAATTTGCACGATTCCAGTTTCAGCCCCAATTGCTCTTCCAAGGCCGTGGGAAGCGTTGGCGCATTGGGATCCGTCCTTCACACCCCTTCCTTGCGCTCCCGGATTATATTCGAGCGTGATATCGTAGCTTCCCTTTAACCCAGTCCCATCGACCACCGTATTGTCCATCCACACGGTCAGCAAATCGACAACGCCCCGTCCCGATTTTCCTCCAGCCTGGCGCCGCCCTTGCCGATCACCAGCACATCAGCCTTCACCTCGGAACCGATCCTCCAGCAAGCTCCCCAGCATTCGCATCATCTGATCTCTGCTGGCTGGATGCTCCGCCTTCGCCTCGATGTTGTAGGTCTGTAATCCCGAAATCTGCTTATTCGACACCCCGTAAGCCGCGCCCATCAGCCATAGGAGCGGAATATTCCGCGCCCGCAAGCCGTCAACGCAATCAGACCGAGCATTTTCTCATCAGAGTTTATCCGCGTTCATCAGCGGCCAAACACAAGACGCTCGACGTCCTACGCGCGTGCACTCGCTAGAATAAATAAATGCAGCCAGATCAGGAGTTCTACCGCATCCAAAAGCTCCCTCCCTATGTCTTCGCCGTCATTAACGAGATGAAGGCCAAGGCGCGTGCCGCGCAGCTCGATGTCGTCGATCTCGGCATGGGAAATCCGGACGGAGCCACTCCCCGGCCCATCGTCAACAAGCTGATCGAAGCCGCCCGCAACCCGCGCAATCATCGCTACTCCGCCTCGAAAGGCATTCCCCGTCTGCGTGAGGAGATCGTCAAGCGGTATAAGAAAAATTACGACATCGATCTGGATTCCGAGAAGGAAGCGATCGTTACCATCGGCGCCAAGGACGCCCTGGCGCATCTGCTGTTTGCCGTCATCGGACCTGGCGACGCGGTGGTCTCGCCCAATCCGTGCTATCCGATTCATCAGTATGGGGTCATCATGGCCGAAGGGCACGCCTGCATGCTTCCGATGCCCGACCCGGGTACTTTCCTCGCCGGCCTTGAAGATCTTTATCGGAGGTCTTCAAAACCTCCGCGGATGATCCTCATTTCTTTTCCGCACAACCCGACCACGCAGTGCGTCGACTTGGATTTTTTCAAGGAGATTATCCGTCTGGCGCGCCATCACGGCACTATGGTGGTCCACGATTTCGCGTACGCCGACCTGGGTTTCGACGGTTACCGGCCGCCCAGCATTCTCGAAGTGGAAGGCGCCAAGGAAGTCGCCGTCGAAATCTTCTCGCTGTCGAAAAGCTACAACATGGCAGGATGGCGCGTCGGCTTCTGCCTGGGAAATCCACGCATGATCGCGGCGCTCGCGCGCATCAAGAGCTATCTGGACTACGGAGTCTTCCAGCCTATCCAGATTGCCTCCATCATCGCGCTGCGCGAGTGTGAAGAGGACACCAAGAAAATCTGCGCCGTTTATCAAAAGCGCCGCGACATCCTGATCGACGGTCTCGGCCGCGCCGGCTGGCCGGTCGAGCCTCCGAAAGGAGCGATGTTCGTCTGGGCTCCTCTTCCCGAACAATTCAAGCAACTGGGCTCTCTCGAATTCTCAAAGAAGCTTCTCGAAGAAGCGCTGGTCGCCGTTTCTCCCGGCATCGGCTTCGGACCCATGGGGGAAGGATTCGTCCGCTTCGCGCTGATCGAAAACGGCCATCGCACGCGGCAAGCCACCACGGCGATTAAAAAGATGATGCAATCGAAGCGGTAGCATCTGAGTATGGCAGCCGCGCTCGTGGACCCAGCGCCTCCTCAAATTCTCGACCTTCGCAGCGTCGATGTTGAAAGCCTCGCCCCCGTGCTCACCGAACAGATCGTGGCCTGGAAAGCGGAGCTGGATTGGGATTTCGGACCTTCCGCCAACCTGGTCCGCCGGTTCGTCAACATGCATGTGCTTACCGGTTATGCTCTGTTTGCCCGCACGGATCCCACCCGCGCGATCGGCTATTCCTATTACGTGTGTGAGGATCGCAAAGGGCTCATCGGCGATCTGTATGTTCTGAAGCAATACCGGAGCTGGGAGTATGAGAACCTGCTGTTCCAGGCTTCACTCGATGGCATGTGGCAGACTCCCGGCCTGGAGCGTATTGAATCGCAGCTGCTCATGTTGAGCGACACGCCCAACCGGCGGGTTCCTTATCCCGACAGGTTCCAGGCGTTTGCCAGGCTGTTTCTCGAAGCCCCTTCAAGCGTGGATCTTGTACCACACCGCACTTCTTCCTCGATCTCCATCGCTCCCTGGACGGATACTCTACAAGAGGCCACCGGACGACTGATCGCCGGGGCGTATCGGAATCACATCGACAGCCAGATCAACGATCAGTACCGCTCCGCGATCGGCGCCCGACGGTTTCTGACTAACATCGTGCAGTATCCGGGCTGCGGCACTTTCTTCGGGCCCGCGTCTTTCGCCGCCACCGCATCTGGAATTCTATGCGGCGTATCCCTGGCGAGCCGGGTTTCTCACGATGTCGGCCACATCACCCAAGTGTGCGTCGCGCCTTCCTATCAGGGAACGGGTTTGGGTTATGAACTGGTGCGCAGGTCCATGGAGGCTTTGGGCGCGCGCGGCTGCCGGGCCATCAGCCTCACTGTGACCTCGAAGAACGAATCCGCACTGCGGCTTTACCGCAGCATGGGCTTCGCTACGCGCCGAGCGTTCGCCGCGTACGTCTGGGAACGAAAGTAGAAACGATACCGATGACCGCCGTAGCATCAATCATTATTTTCCGGAGGTGGCGTACGCACTCGTGCGTGCCGTGTCGAGACTCGTCTCGACACATTCGCCGGGCATCGACACTCTCGAAACATCGGGCCGGGTGGCCGGGGCGAAAAGTGGTGACAGCCCGCTCTGTCCACTGCGGCGTCGGCAAAATATGTTGCTTTGACGATCCTGAGGGCGCCTTGGGACAGAGTAGGCAGTCCCCACTTTCCGCGGTTTTCATCGCTGCCGGTGCGTCGATGGGCGCATCAGAAACACGAATGTCGATGCGGCACGCATAAGGGCGTGCGCCACAAGGAGCGCTAGGGCGTTCCCAACCCGCGCAGTTGATCGCGGGCCTGCGTAAAACCTGGATTGATGCGCAGAGCTTCAGAAAAATAGGTGGCCGCGTCTTTCGGACGGTGCTGCAAAACCAGCACTCGGCCTAGGCCGTAGTAGGCGCTCGCCATGCCCGGGTTCAAGCGCAGGGCCGTGTTTAGTTCGACGATCGCATCGTTGGTGCGGCCGGCGTCGAGTAGAGCATTTCCCAGGTTGGCATGCGGCTCTGCGTCTTGGGGCTGGAGGCGGATGGCTTGCGAAAACTGGTCCATGGCTTCGTTTTTGCGGCCCAGGGCGTAGAGAACACCTCCGAGACTGTTGCGGGCGTGGGGTTGATCGGGATTTTCCTCGATCGAGGTATATAACTCGCGCATGGCTGGCTGATACTGGCCTTGCGCGGCCAGATCCACACCCAGGTTCAAATGCGCCAGGTAGTTCGCATCGGTTACCGCGATGGCTCGGGCGTATAGCGTGGCGCTGTCCTTCCAGTAGGAGATCTGCACCCACGTGACGGTCATCCAACCCAGACAGATCGCAATCGTGGCGGCTGGAATGATCTTTTTGAGAGCCGGCCACGCTGGCAACTCAAACGCCAGCATCATCGCGATCCCGATCAAAGGCACGTAAGTGTACCGGTCCGCGCGCGCTTGGTGGCCCACCTGAATCAGTCCGATCACGGGCGCGAGCGTGCCCAGATACCAGAACCATCCCACGGCAAGATGAGGACGCGCGCGGAACGCCAGCACCACTGTAATAGACATCGCCGCCAGCGCGAGCGCGGCGAATAATACTTCGCCCACGGGCCATCGGGCAGGATAGGGATAAAAGAACGCCAGGCCGGTAGGCCAGAAGAAATTCGCGATGTAGATGACGTAGGCCATCACTGCGTTTTCAGCGCGCGCGGCGAACGGCAGGGCGGCCAGCGATTGCACGGCTCCTCCTTTTTTCTGCGCCAGCAGCGTGATCAGTGACGCGGCGATGGCTAAGAGCACTAGCGGCACTTTTTCGAGCAGGCCCTTTCGCTTTAGAGGCCACAGGTCGAGTAGCAGCAGAGTAAACGGGAGCGTCACGATCATCTGCTTGGACATCAAGCCCAGGCAGAAAGCGGCCACCATCAAGAGATAGTTTTTTATTGTTCTGTTCTCTATGAAATCCAGATAGAGCCAGGTGGTGAGAAACCAAAAGAACGCAAACAGTACATCTTTTCGCTCAGAAATCCAAGCGACGGATTCGACGTGCAGAGGATGCAGCGCGAAGACGAACGCTACGAAGGCGCTCTCCCATTTGAGCCCGGTCATGCGTTTCATCAGGGCGAACAGAAGGACGGAGCTGACCGCGTGAATCAGCACATTGGTCAGGTGATGCCATCCGGCGTCGAGCCCGAATAACTGGAAATCGAGCATGTGGGAAATCCAGGTCACCGGAAACCAGTTGGACGCGTAGCCGGTCGAGAAGGCCCAGACGATTCCGCTCCAGGTGAGGCCGTCGCGGACTTGCGGATTGGCGAGGAGTCCCTGAGTGTCATCAAAGGAGATGAACGCGAAGTTACGGACTTGGCTGTAAACCAATAAGGTGACGATGAACAGAATCAAGTAAATTGTTCGATCGGACGTTTGCTTCGGCATTTAAAACCTCGGCACGCGCCGTATGGGCGAAAAGTGAGGACAGCCCGCTCTGTCCACATCGGCGAAGCGGCGCGTGGTGCTTTCCCGGAAATCGGGGGCGCCTGGGGACAGAGCAGGCAGTCCCCGCTTTTCGCGCTTTACATATGTCATCGGGTTGCTTGTTTCAGCGCATCGCGGGCTGGAGATAGGTTGGGATCCAGGCGGAGGGCTTCTTGAAACTGGGCGATCGCTTCGTCTTTCCGGCCGAGGTTCAGAAGCGCGGCTCCTAATCCGAAATGAGCTGTCGGGAAATTGGGGTAGATCTGGAGGGCTGTTCGAAACTCGCTGGCGGCGCCGGTGAAGTCGCGCTGGGCGAGCCGCACGTTTCCCAGGTTGCAATGCGCTTCGGAATCGTTCGGCTGGATACGAATGGCGGTTTGAAACTGTTCGGCGGCTTCCTGAGTGTGGCCCATTTGGCCGAGGACGGCTCCCAAGGTGTCGTGTCCATCGTTGTGATCGGGCTTCTCTTCGACCGATGCGTAAAGGTGCCGCAGAGCTTCCTGGGTATGGCCTTGCTCCGCCAGCACGACGCCGAGGTTGAGATGCGCGATGAAATTATTGTTGGTCGACGCGATGGCGTGTTCAAACAGAGTGACGCTGTTGCGCCAGTATTGGATCTGCGTCCAGGTTACGGCCAGCCATGCGAGGCAAAACGCTGCGGCAATGAATGGCGCCCGGCGCGGTATGATTTCGGCCACGCCCCAGGCGAGCATGATCGAAATTCCGATCATTGGAATATAGGTATAGCGATCGGCACGAGCCTGCTCACCTACTTGGACCAGTCCGATGACCGGGACCAGAGTTCCGAGATACCAAAGCCATCCGACAGTGAGGTACGGGCGGCGAATGGCGAGTGCGGAAATCGCGACGAGGATCGCTACGGCACCGGCAATCCGCCACGCCGGAAAATTCGGCGGATAGGGATAAAAGACGGCGAGGCCGGAGGGCCAGAAAAATGTCCCCAGGTACGCGATATAGGAAACCAGCGCGTTTGCGATTCGCGTCGTGAAGGGGATGTAGTCCGCTGAAATTACCGCCCCCGAGAGATGTTGAACTTTAAACGCGATGATCGACAAAACCAGGCTCAACAGCAAAAAGGGCACCTTCTCTACCAATAATTTTGTCGTTTTCGCACGTTTTAACGGCCAATAATCGAGCAGGAGCAGCGTGAACGGCAGCGTGACCAGCATCGGTTTCGACATCAGCCCGAGGCAGAATGCAGCGAGCGCGAGCAGGTATCGCCACGGCTTTGGCTGGTCGACGTAATCGAGGTACAGCCAGGTGGTCAGAATCCAGAAAAATGCACTGAGAACGTCTTTGCGCTCCGACACCCAGGCCACCGATTCGACATGCAGCGGATGGAGCGCGAAAACGAAGGCGACGAAGGCGCTTTCCCAGAGCTTTCCGGTCATCCTACGGAGCAGCGCGAAGAGCAGTAACACGCTGGCAATGTGAATGATCACATTGGTGAGATGATGCCAGCCGCTATCCAAGCCGAACAACTGGACGTCCAACATGTGCGATATCCAGGTGAGAGGGAACCAATTCGCCGCGTAAGCGGTGGTGAATGCCCAGCCTAAAGCGGCGAGCGTGATTCCGTTTTGAATATGAGCATTTTGAAGGATAGTCTCGCGGTCGTCAAAGTTCACGAACTCGAAATCGTGGACCTGAAAATAGACCAGGAACGTCAACGCCGCGAGCGTTAAACTGACGTAGATCGGCTTCAACACAATAGTCTAAATGATTCCCCGACTTGCCAAACCCACCGACGCGGCATCCCTGGCGGCGATCTACAATGAAGGAATAGAGGACCGGGTGGCGACCTTTGAAACCCGCCCTCGCTCAGAAGAGGATGTTCGCGGATGGTTCGACGACCGGCATCCAATTGTTGTTGTTGAGGAGGATGGACGAATTGTCGCATTTGCTTCCACTTCGACTTATCGTCCACGCGATTGCTACGCCGGAATCGCCGAGGTTTCGGTATACGTGGCACGCCAATTCCGGCGGCGCGGCGCCGGACGCGTGGCACTGAGTGAACTGATCAAAGAGGCGAAAGCAAAGGGTTTTTGGAAACTGGTGTCGCGCGTATTTCCGGAAAATGGGGCCAGCCGCGCGTTGGTCGCGTCACTGGGATTTCGCGAGGTGGGGATCTACGAAAAGCACGGTCAACTGGACGGACAGTGGCGCGATGTGGTGATCGTAGAGTGCCATCTGTTAGCTTAAGAAGGTGTTAATGGCGTGGTTCGCAAGAGATAAACCGGGAGTGGAAGGCACCGCCGAAGGCGATAAGCGCGTCCGCACCGAAGGACTGTGGCTGAAGTGCGAAAGCTGCGGGCAGATCATCTGGAAAAAAACGCTGGATGAGAATATGCAGGTGTGTCCGAAGTGCGAGCATCACTTTCGTCTGGACGCGCGGGCGCGCCTGGCCATGCTGTTCGATGAAGGCGCCTACGAAGAAGTAGATTCCGAGCTGGTTTCGACCGATCCTCTTAAATTCGAAGATTCGAAGACCTACGCAACTCGCCTGGAGGGGATGCAGCAGGCGACAGGGATGTCCGATGCGCTGATTTCGGGCGTGGGGACGCTCGAAGGACGGCCGGTACATATTTGCGCGATGGAGCTGAAGTTCATCGGCGGCAGCATGGGTGCGGTGGTGGGCGAAAAAATCACGCGCGCGATCGAGCGGGGACTGGCGCGCCAGCAGCCGGTGATCATTATTTCGGCGTCGGGCGGCGCGCGGATGCAGGAAGGCGCGATCAGCCTGATGCAGCTGGCGAAAATTTCCGCGGCGCTGATGCGTCTGGATGAAGCCGGCGTGCCTTATATCAGCATCATGACCGATCCGACGACGGGCGGAGTTACCGCCAGTTTCGCGATGCTGGGCGATTTAAATATCGCCGAGCCGGGGGCTCTCATTGGGTTTGCAGGACCAAGGGTCATCGAACAGACAATCCGGCAGAAGCTGCCCGCGGGGTTTCAGACTTCGGAGTTTTTACTGGAGCATGGGTTTCTGGATGCGGTGGTGAAACGGTCGGAGATGAAGAGTTATCTGGCGCGGTCGTTCAGTTTTTTTTGTGATTGATATGGGCGTTAGGGACAGCGCGAAAGCCGGGACAGACTGCTCTGTCCGCGCGGCATCGGGGGTTGGGTCGCTTTCGCGAAAGCTTGTGGCGCCTTGGGACAGAGTAGTCAGTCCCGGTTTTCGCGCATTGCTCGTCTTCGGTTCCAACTAAGAACATGATTCAACTGCAAGGGGCCGGGAAGCGTTTCGGCCACAAACTCCTTTTTGAAAATTGCGATTGGCTGATTACGCCGCGGGAAAAGACCGGGCTTGTGGGCGGGAACGGCACCGGCAAGTCGACGCTGCTCAAAATTATTCAGGGCATGGAGTCGCTGGATTACGGGTCGATCAGCTATACCAAGGGAATTAAGCTTCGCTACCTGCCTCAGGATGGGCTGACGCTGTCGGGGCGCACCGTTTTCGCGGAATGCATGACGGTATTTGCCGACCTGCATGAGATGGAACTGGAGCTGGAAACTCTGCACCATAAGCTGGCGGAGCTGGATCCTATGAGCGCGGAGTATTCCGCGGTGGCGGACCGTCTGCATCATATTGACAGTGAGTTTCGGAATCGCGATGGATATGCGATCGAGGCTCAGGTGGGAACGGTGCTCGACGGGCTGGGGTTTAAGAAAGAGGACTGGGCGCGGCGGACGGAGGAGTTTTCGGGCGGCTGGCAGATGCGCATCGCGCTGGCGAAATTGCTGCTCGAGAAGCCGAATTTGCTTTTGTTGGACGAGCCGACGAACCATTTGGATCTGGAGGCTCGGAACTGGCTGGAATCGTATCTGACGAATTATCCGTTCGGGTATGTGCTGATTTCGCACGACCGCTATTTTCTGGATACGACGGTGAATCGGACGGTGGAGGTTTGGAACAAGAAAGTCTGGTTCTATAGCGGGAACTACGAGAAATATCTGGCGCAGAAAGCCGAGCGCAAGGCGCAGCTCGAAGCGGCGTACAAGAATCAGCATGACCGGGTGGAGGCTCTGGAGGCGTTTATCAACCGGTTCCGCGCGACGGCGACGAAGGCCAAGCAGGTCCAGTCGCGGATTAAGGAATTGGAGAAGATTGAGCGGATCGAGATTCCTCCGGATGAGCAGACGATTCATTTCTCATTTCCGCAGCCGAAGCCGAGCGGGCGGATTGTGGCGGAGTTTAAGAACGTGGCGAAAAGCTATGGGGCGAAGCACGTGTTCAGCGGCGCGAGTTTCGTGATAGAACGCGGCGATCGCATTGCTCTGGTCGGAGTGAACGGCGCGGGCAAATCGACCATGATCAAGCTGCTGGCGGGGACGGAGCCATTGACGTCAGGCGAATATACGCTGGGGCACAATGCCATGCCGGATTATTTCGCGCAGGATCAGTATAAGGAACTGGACCCCGAGCGCAGGATGCTGGACGATTTGGGCGATGCGGCTCCCCGATCGACGAATACGGAGCTTAGAACGCTGCTGGGATGCTTTTTGTTCAGCGATGACGATGTGTTCAAGAAAATCGGCGTGTTGTCGGGAGGGGAGCGGAACCGGTACGCGCTGGCTCGGATGCTGCTGGCGCCTTCGAATTTTTTGCTGCTCGATGAGCCGACCAATCACCTGGATATGCGCGCGAAGGACGTGCTGTTGGATTCGCTGAGGAAATATTCAGGGACGGTGGTGTTCGTGTCGCATGACCGGTACTTCATCGACAATCTGGCCGATCGGATTTTTGAGATCGAAGACGGGCACGTGCACGTTTATCCGGGCAATTACGAGGATTACCTGTGGCGGAAAGCGGGCGGGCCGGAGCAGATTCACGCTGCTACTTTGGTTGCTGAGCGGGAGCCCGAGCCGGTTGCTGTGGCCGTGGATTCGAAGAAGCGCGTGAATCCGATGAAGATGAAAAAGCTGCAAGAGCGGCTGCGGGCAGTGGAGCAGGAAGTAGCTTCGCTTGAATCGGAGATCGCTCAGCACGATGCGGCGCTGGCGGATTTTAGGAGTGTCGAAGAGACGATGCGAATTTCGGAGTTGGTGGCGGAGAAGAGGAAGCAGTTGGAGGGCCGGGTGGCGGAGTGGGAAAGGGTTTCGGGGGAGTTGGAGGGGAGTTAGACTGAGATAGGAGTTCACATGGATGCCTTGGCGGAGAAGCTCGATGAAAAGCTGCGGCAATGGAAGCCGGAAACCGCCGCGAAAGTACGGGAGCGAATCGCGGAGGTGATCGAACTTGCCGACGAGGACGTTCTCGACTTGATGCGTTCTCGAGCACGGGAGCAAGAGGTGTTGGATATTCTCGATGAACCCGCTGCCCGGTGAGGTGTGGCTTGCGGATCTGGGGCTCGCCGCCAAGACGCGTCCCGTCGTTGTGGTATCCCGCCGCGATCCGGCTGCCCCACGGGTTCTGGTGCTGTATGTGCCGCTGACAACGCAGAACCGAGGCAGCCGTTACGAGGTTCCTCTCCCGAGGCTTTCGTTCTTAGACCGGGATTCGGTAGCGAATGTACAAGGGCTCGGTTCAATTGCACACGTGAGGCTGGAGCGTCGCCTGGGAGCGCTCCCGGCGGAGACTTTGATGAGGGTCAAGCGTGCCCTCGCCTTCGCACTGGATTTCGAGGGAGAGGGCTAATAGAAGCGACGCGTGATAAAGTATCCCCCATGTCAGCCAGTTTTTCCCGACGAACTCTGCTTCAATCCGCCGGCGTCGCCGCGCTCGTAAACGCCGATGTTCCGCCTCCCAAGCCGGAAGGAAAGGATACGCCCAAAATTTGCCTCGAAGCAGGCGTGGGCGGCTTGGCTGCCGGTTCGATTGACGAGGCGGGCTGCCGGAAAATCAAACAGCTTGGCGTCGATTATGTGCTGACGGGCGGGCCGCGGATTCCGTGGGACGAAGCGCGGCTTAGAGACATGATGGATCGCCTGAGGGCCGGCGGGTTGACTCTTGGCAACCTCATGATCGCTGGATTTCCCAACACTATTTACGGACGGCCGGGGCGGGATGAGGAGATTGAAAAGGTCAAGCAATCCATCCGAGCCGCCGGCAAAGTAGGGTTGCCCGTGGTCGAGTACAACTTCTACGCGCACCGCATCGTGGAGGGATATTACGAAGAAACCGGCAGAGCGGGCGCGGGGCTGACCGCGTTCGACAACGACAAGGTGAAGGATCTGCCTCCGCTGGCTCAGGAGGGCGCGCACACTCTGGAGGAGATGTGGGCCAACATTACTTACTTTCTAAAAGCGGTAGTGCCGGTGGCCGAGCAATCCGGCGTGCGGCTCGCGCTGCATCCCAACGATCCGCCGGCGCCGCTGAGCCGCGGGTCGGGGCAGATTATGGGAACGGTGGAGGGCTGGAAGCATCTCATCGAGATCGTAAAGAGTCCTTCGAACGGCATCACGTTCGATTGCGGAGTTACCAAGGAAATGGGCCACGATCCGGTGGAGGTGTGCCGGTATTTCGGATCAAGGGACCGCATCAACCACGTCCACTACCGCAATGTGCGGGTGCGGAAGCCGTATGAACAATACACCGAAGTGTTCATCGACGAAGGCGAAAATAATATGTTCGCGGTGATGAAGGAGCTGGTGAGGCAAAAATATTCGCGGCTGATTTATCCGGAACATCCTCGCGCCATCGATTATGACCGGGAACGGACGGGGTTCAAGTCGACGTATCCGGGTGGGGGAGGATACGCGGCGTTTGCTTATAACGTCGGGTATGCGCGGGCGATGCTGCAAGCAGCTCTTTCGTAGTGATATGCTTCCAAAAACTATGTCACGTTTTCTGTTCGCCCTCGTCGCCGCCGCCTCGCTTCTGCCTGCGCAGATTTTCCAGTTCTCTCGCGAGCAGTTGATTGAGTACACGCCGAAGAATCCCTATGAGCGGTCCGCCGACGGACGCCCCAAGGTTCCCGACGCCCTGCTCAAGAAATTTGAAGCGATGAGCGCGGAGGAGGTCTGGACCATCCTCGACCGCACGCCCGGCTACAAGAATCAGTATGAAGGCCACTGGCACATTCTTCATCCCGAGAAAAAGCTGGTGGGCCGCGCATTCACCGCGCAGTTCATGCCTCTGCGCCAGGATGTGAATGAGGTGATCGAGAGCAACGCCAACAAACAGGGGCATCGCAACAGCAATCAGCGCGCCATCGACATGCTGGCCCCTGGCGACGTCATGGTGGCCGACCTGTTCGGCAAGGAAGAAAACGGGACCTTCGTCGGCGATAATCTTGCTACCTATATTTATCAGGCCACGCACACCGGTATGGTCATTGACGGAGCGATCCGCGATCTGGAAGGCATCTTTCCGATTCCCATGGCCGCCTATTTTCGGGGCGTGCATCCCACTCCGATCCGCGAAGTGATGCTGACCGGGGTCAACGTGCCGATCCGCATCGGCAATGCCACCGTGATGCCCGGCGACGTGGTTTTCGGCGACCGCGAAGGAGTGTACTTCGTGCCGCCTCACTTAGTCGAGCAGATCGTGAAGAACGCCGACGAGCTGCATATTCACGACGAATGGACGCAGATGATGATCAAGACCGGAAAATACAAGTCCAGCGAAATTTATCCTTCGCCGCGCGATCCGGAGCTCAAGAAGCAGTACGAGGAGTACAAAAAGAAGAAGATGGCGGAACAGCAGCCCTAGCAAGAGATCGACTCCCTACGGTCGCGGCTCTGTTGCTTGATCCATTCCGCAGTTACTAAATCCGCCCGAACTTCGCTACGGCTTCCTTGATCGAGTGGAATTTCTCGATAAAAGGGATCATGGTGTGTTCGGTGTTGTCGAGTTCCTGCGCCCTTTTTAGAACCTCGGCGGCGCGGGCTTTGGGAACCACCGCGACTCCGTCTTCATCGGCCACCACCATGTCGCCCGGATTTACCCGCGCACCGGCGCAGGTTACTGATATATTCAAGCCTGCGAAGCGATAGTGGTTAATCGTGGTCGAGGGCGCGATGCCCCGGCTGAACACCGGGAACTGGAGCTTGGCGATTTGCGGCGTATCGCGTACGCTGCCGTCGATCACGGCCCCGGCCAAGCCCCGATATTTCATGGCGGTCGCCATCAAGCCGCCAATGCCCGCGAAGTCCGCGCCATCTTCGAGGACCATAACATAAACCGATCCGGCAGGCGCGGAGTCGATCGCGTCCAGCATTCCTTGCGAGGCTGCCGAGCCTTCCTTATGCTCTTCCTTCTTAAGCAGTACCGTTACAGCCGGGCCCGCAAACTTGGCTTTCGAAAGAGGCCGCATTTCGTGGGACATGTAGTTGCGCTGGCCGTACAACTGTTCCATGGCATCGGATACGGACGCGACCTCGACTGTGCGAAAGCCATCCACCAGCGGGTCGCCCGCGGTTTGGGCGACCAGCCACGCTGCTGCTAGTACTAAACACAAGATTACAAAAAGTTTCAAACCGCTCTCCGAATGCCGTGATAGACCAGCAGCACGACGATCGCTCCCACTACCGCGATAGCGATGCTGTAAAGGTTCACGCCCGATACTCCAGCCAGACCGAAGAAACCGGCCAGCCATCCACCCACTACCGCTCCTACGATTCCAAGGACGATGTCCAGAAGCAGTCCCTCTCCGGTCCGGTTCACGATCTTACTACCGATGAAGCCGGCAATCAAGCCGAGCACAATCCATGCCAGATAAGTCATTCGTGTGCCCCTCCTTTGTATAGGGCAGGACGTCAGTATAGTCTTAATTTCGAGAGTTGTGAAGCCATGGAGTCCTGGAACTATAACGCCGATAGAGAATCATGGAATTGCCACTGCCGCAGGTACTGTGCTTCGTATTCGCGATTGTAATTGGATATTTCGCGGGACGCATGATGGGAATTCTCGGCCGCAGGGACTAGTGTGCGAAGTTGTCTTTCGGTGTTCGCGATTGGGATGGCACGCGTTCCGGGAATGTAATGATTTGAACGATTTGCTGGTTTGGAATCGCTCTTGCACAGCTTAAAACCGTGCTCGAAGACTTTCGATATGCGGTCCGGCTTTTGTGGAAGAGTCCGGGATTCGCGGTCATTGCGATATTGACGATGGCATTGGGGATCAGCGCCAACACCACGGTTTTCAGCGTGGTGAACGCGATTCTGCTGCGGCCTCTGCCGGGGATTGCGGATCCGGGGCGGCTGGTTTCGCTGTACCGCACCCAAAACGGCAATGTGTTCGATAATCTCGGATACCCGGACTATCGGGACTATCGCGATCGCAGCGTATCGTTCGAGGGACTGGCCGCCCATTGCATGGTTCCGCTCAGCATGACCGCCGACGGCACGCGCCGGGTTCGCGGAGATCTGGTGACGGACAATTATTTCGAGGTGCTGGGCGTGAAGGCTGCCGCGGGGCGGCTCCTCCTGCCGGGCGACAGCGCGGTTGCCGTTGTAAGCAACACCATGTGGCGAAGCAATCCGGAGATTGTGGGCTCGCGGATTGTTCTGAATGGATCGCCTTTCACGGTAGTCGGGGCCGCGGAGCCTTTCCGCGGAACGGCGGTGAACGATTCCGTGGACATATGGGTTCCTGTCTCGACCCAGCCCGTTACCCTTTCGCGCTTGTCTCAAGGCATCCTCGAAAACCGGTCGGCGGGATGGCTCAACGTATTCGGAAGACTCAAGCCGGGCGTTTCCGCGCGGCAGGCGGACAGCGAAATCAGGACCATCGCGGCACAGTTGGCGGCGGCTTATCCGCAAACCAATCAGAACCTCTCAATGAGCGCGGCCGGCGGAGTGGGCATGTATCCCGACGATCGCGCCGAAGTCACTGGACTGCTGGGACTGCTGGCGGGCTCGGGGGCGCTGCTGCTGTTGATCGCATGCGCGAATGTGGCTGGGTTGTTCATGGTGCGGGCGTCCCGGCGCAGCCGCGAAATGGCGGTGCGATTGGCCGTAGGCGCGGGACGAGGGCGTTTGATCCGCCAACTCCTGGCCGAAGGAATGGTGCTCGCCCTGGCGGCTGGCGCGATAGCGATGCTGATGGCGCAGTGGGCGGCCGCCGAGATTGCGGCGTTGTCTGGAGGTGGATCGCTTCTGGGGCGCGTGGACCTGACTGCGGATGCACGGGTTCTTTTTTTCACAGTGAGCGCATGCGTGCTGACCGGAATCCTATTCGCGATCGTCCCGGCCATTCAGTCGTCGCAAATCGACGTGGCCGGCAATCTGAAGAACGGATCGGCGGGGGCGCGGGCGCGGCGCAGTAAGCTCCGGCCGGCTCTGGTGGTGCTACAGGTGGTCTTGTCGTTCATTCTGATTACCGCTTCGGCCACTCTCGCATGCGATCTCAATCACATTATCAGCGGGCCGGCGGGTTTTGAGGCCAAGAACGTCGCGATGGTGTCGGTGGACATGAGTACTTTGCCGCATTTCGAGGAGCGCGGGCGCGCTTTTTATTCGCAACTTCTGGAACGGCTGCCAGGCGTGCCCGGGGTAGTGTCGGCCAGCCTCGCCGCGACAGTTCCTCCGCAGGATTTGAGCGGCCGGGTATCGATTTTCTATCCGGGACAGGAGCCTTCGCCGGAGATTCTGCGCGGCCGCGAATTTGAACTTGGACTTCGGGTCGATATCGACCGTGTGGCCCCGCGTTATTTCGAAACGCTGGCAATCCCTTTGCTGCGTGGGCGCGATTTTACGATTCACGACCGGGGTGTGGTGATCGTTTCCAGAAAGCTCGCGGCAAAGCTGTGGCCTGGTGAGGATGCGGTGGGCAAGCGGATCGCGTGGCCGGATCCGGGCGGAGCGCCGCGCGGTCCTTTCGAAGTGATCGGAGTCGCGGCCGATGCGAAGTATCGATCGTTGATTGCGGAGCCGCCTCTGCTCATGTACGTGCCGGTGCTTTCCGAATACGACAGCCGCACGCACATCGTGGTCCGGACGGCGGGCGATCCCGCGAATCTGGTGGGAGAACTCGAGAGGGTGGTTCGCAGCGTCGATAAGGATGTGCCGGTTTATCATCCCGAGACGATGGCCGCTCATACCGCCGACTCTTTGTGGCAGCAGAGGACAGCCGCGAGCTGGATTGGAGCGTTCAGTTTGATGGCTCTCATTCTCGCCGCCATCGGTTTATATGGCGTGATCGCGCAGTCCGTGGCGCAAAGAACGCGGGAGTTAGGAATTCGCATGGCTTTGGGCGCCGCGCCGGATTCGGTTTCGCGGCTGATTCTGCGGGAGGGGATGAAGCTGGCACTGATCGGGACCGCGGTGGGCGTGCCCGCTGCGCTGGCCTCGGCGCGGATCATGCGGCGGATGCTCGAAGGGGTGGGAGAAACGGATTTGTTGGTCCTGGTTGGAGTAGCGGCTTTATTAGGGGTGGTCACGCTGGCCGCCTGTTGGATACCGGCGCGGCGGGCTAGTCGCGTGGATCCTTTGGTGGCGCTGCGGTATGAGTAGGAGGACTGGTCGGCCAATTCTGGCAGCCTGCTCGTTTCAGGCTTTCGAGCGTGAGCAAAAAGCCGCCTGAAATGCGGCTGCCGCCAAAATTGGCCGCCCCACCATGCGCATGGGATCAGGCTATACCGTCACCTCCGGAGTGACTCCGAAGTGTTTTTGAAGGACTAATGCTACCGTGCCGCGCAGGCGGGCCATGCCGTCTTCGTGAACCGGGATCAGCTTGGGCGCGACTCCGCCCGACAAACCCTGAGCCTCCACTTCGGCTTGGATCACGGGGCCAAAGCGATGCCAGGAGCGAGTGAGGTCGCCGATGATGACAATCTGTTCCGGGTCCAGACCGGCGACGATCATGCGCATTCCCCGGCCTAAGAAATGCGCCATGGTTTCGAGCGCCTTGGCAGCTTTATGATCGCCCTTATCGGCCAGGCTGAGCAGGTCCTGAAAATTGAGGCCGGTCTGCGAGCTGGATTCGAAGTAGTAGCGCAAGGCAGCGCTATTGGACGCGAAGACTTCCCAGCAGCCGTGGCTTCCGCAACTGCACAAAGGTCCATCGGGATCGAGAGGGACGTGGCCGAACTCGCCGGCCATCCCGCTGAACCCCCGCGCCAGACGGCCGTTGACCAGCACGCCCGCTCCGATGCCTTCGGAAACCGTGACCACCACCAGATTGCGGCTCTCGATATGATCGAACCACACGGCGGCCAGCACGCAGGCGTTGGCCGCGTTTTCCATCTCGACATCGAAACCGGTGGCTTTATGGACCGCTTCGGCGATGTCGTAATCGGTCCAGTTCAGATTTGGCGCGAAGACCAGGCGTCCGGAGCCGGGCTCGACGCGGCCCGGCAGGCTGATACCGATCCCTTCTACTTTCTTGCCACCGCAGGAACGGAGCAGGCGCTGGATACGCTCGATCACTCCGTCGATGGCGATCTTGGGATTGAGGCCGGTGGGCATCACTTCCTGAGAGGCGAATTTCCCATTCACGTCGGCGAGCGCGACGGTGATCTGAAGAGGCCGAATGTCGACTCCGATGATGACGCGATCGTCATTGAGGCGCAGGAATGTCGGGCGGCGGCCGCGCGGCAGGCGTCCGGTGGGGCCTTCAATTACCCAGTGTCCTTCGACGAGATCCTCGACAATCAGCGAGATGGTGCTGCGCTGGAGGCCGGAAATGCGAGCGAGGTCGGCTCGCGAAACCGGCTGTTTGGTGCGGATCAGGTTGAGCACAGCCTTCCTGTTGATGTCGCGGACGCCTTCGCTCGAAGCGACCTGGATTTTTTTTTTGTCAGTGGCGCGCATGGTTCGGTTCTGGTTGCCGTCCTGCTACAGAAATGTCAGTTGCTTTTTCGGAGCCGAGTGTGAATTGTACCGTTTTGCGCTCCTTCGGCCGCAGCGCGACGCGCTGGAATCCCGCGAGTGATCGTCCGGCATAGAGCTCGGCGACTTCTTCACCGGCGCGGGCTCCCGTGTTCTGAATCTCGACGGTAACTTTGTTCCCCGCTCGATGCATCTGGCCATAGGAAAACGTGGTGTAGCTGAGGCCGAAGCCGAACGGGAACAGAGGCTCGCCGGTGAAAAATCGATACGTGCGGTTCTTCATGCTGTAGTCGTCAAAGGGGGGAAGATCGGCGGCGGATTTATAAAACGTCACGGGCAGACGGCCCGCGGGATTGTAATCCCCGAACAGCACATCGGCGATGGCCGCGCCTCCGGCTTGTCCGGGATACCAGGCTTCAACGATCGCGGGCAGATATTCGGCGGCCCAGTTAATCGCGACCGCGCTGCCGTTGAGCAACACGAGAACCGTGGGTTTCCCGACGGCCGCGACGGCTTGCATCAAATTCTCCTGCGTTTTCGGGAGGCCGAGGTCGACGCGGTCGCCTCCGGAAAATCCTTCGACCGGGACTTTCATTTCCTCGCCTTCGAGGCGCGGAGAGAGTCCGAGCACCAGGATCACTGCGTCCGACTGTTTGGCGGCGGCGACCGCATCGGAGGTCGAAGGCGTGCCGGGAGGCGCCCAGACCAATTTGATACTGGCGTCGTTTGAGAACTCGTGATAATCGAGCCGGAGGGGATAGAGCGTGCCCGCTTTCAGCTCCACCGGCGCGTAGCGATACGCGCCCTCATGAATCCCGCTGAACTGGACGATCTGCTTTCCATCGATGTACAGCTCCCACGCGTTCATTCCAATGGCGCCGATTTGATAGGTGCCGGTGACGGGCGCGACGATCGATCCTGTCCAGCGAACGCCGAAGTTGTCGGGGTTCATGTCCTGGCGAGGCGCGCCTTCCCACCATTCGAAATTGATGTTCGCGTCGGCTCGGGTGAAGCTCGGTTTCGCGGACGGATTCGATGCAGTGCGGGCGCGCGGACGGTGCGGTTTGCCGTCGAAATCGCTGGAGTTGAAATACTCACCGTTGAGTTGACGGAACGCGCTGGCGGGAATCGCCTGAAGGTTCGGAACATTGGCCGCCAGGTCGCTACCGCGTGCGTAAATCACGCGCGTGCCTCCACCCAGTTTGCGGCGGATGCCTTCGAGCGGAGTGATCGGCGCCGTCGGGATGCCGTTGTAGTTGCCCAACAGGACGTCAATGTCGTCGGCGTTGGGTCCAATGACGGCGACGGTATTGAGGGATTTTTTCAGAGGCAGCGTATTGCGATCGTTCTTCAAAAGCACGATCGATTTGCGCGCGGTTTCAAGCGCGAGCTCGCGGTGCGCGGGGCTGTCGTTCACGCTGTTGGGGATCTGGGCGTACTTCACCATCTCAGGAGGATCGAACATGCCGAGCTTGAAGCGCGCGCGCAGCAGACGTTTCAACGACACGTCGATTTCGGATTCGGCGATGAGGCCTTTACGGACGGCGGGTACGAGATTCGAGTACTCGGTTCCGCAACTGAGATCGGTACCGGCCTTCACGGCTAGCGCGACGCCCTCTTCGGCAGTAGGGACAAACTTGTGGCGACGATAAATGTCGTCGATGGCACCGCAGTCCGAGACTACGTAGCCTTGAAAGCCCCACTTCTTCCTGAGAATATCCTCAAGCAGAGGCGGATTCGCGCACGCCGGTTTTCCGTCGACGCTGTTATACGCGCACATAACGGAATACGCGCCGCCTTCCTTAATCGCGGCTTCGAACTGAGGCAGGTAGGATTCCCAAAGATCGGTGTCGCTGACCACGGCGTCGAAGGTGTGGCGCGAGGATTCGGGCCCGCTGTGAACGGCGAAATGCTTCGCGGTCGCGACCGTCTTCAGGTACTTGGGATCGTCGCCTTGCAGGCCTTTAATGAAGGCGACCGCCATGCGTCCGGTGAGATAAGGATCCTCGCCGTAAGTCTCCATCCCGCGCCCCCAGCGGGGATCGCGAAACAGGTTGATATTCGGAGTCCAGAAGGTGAGCCCTTCATAAATGCTATGTTCATTGCGGCGCAGAGCTTCATGATGTTTGGCGCGGGCTTCATCGGAAATCGCGGTCGAGACGCGGAACAGCAGGTCCTGGTCCCAGGTGGCGGCGAGGCCGATCGCCTCGGGGAAAACGGTGGCGCGGCCGGCGCGGGCGACTCCGTGCAGACACTCATTCCACCAGTTATAAGCGGGGATTCCCAAACGGTCGATGGCCGGGGAATCGTTCATGAGCTGAGAAACTTTTTCCTCCAGGCTCATGCGCGAAACCAGGTCGTTGATGCGCTGTCCGGTGGGCGCGGAAGGATCTTTATAAATGATATTTTGCGAAAATGCGAACGATGCGAGCAGCGCCGCAGCTGCCAAAAGTCTCATCGAAAAAGCTCCTTTTAAAACATTAGTTCAACTATACAACAATATCTATCGGATCTCGACGTAATCGAGCGCGGCGCGCTCCTGGTCGTCCGGCATGCCTTCAATTCGAATTTCATCGCTTGTTCTGAGGGCGATTCCGGTTATCGTGCGGCGCGTGGAGGAAGACGCGTCGACTTTCTGGCGCCGCTCCGGAACCTGAGCATCGGCGCGCCATTCGTCCACTTGCTGGTTGCCGACGAACAGCCGGAAACGCGAATTGCCACTGCTCTGGTCGAAATACTGGACGCGAATTGTATGCCAGCCGGGCGCGCCGTGGTAACGAAAGCTCGCCGAGCACTGGTTCACGGGACACTCGATCGCTTTCCCGCCGGAGGCGTCTTCCCAGGGCGTGACGGACTTAACTACGTAACCGTTGAGCGTCATCGATTCGGCTTCGGTACGGCCCGGATAATTTCCGACGCGCCCTTTATCGTCCGGAATTCCGGAGGCGCGGAGGAACCACATCGTCACTGCGTCGCGCCACACTTCGGCTTGGCCTGCTTGATATTCGAGTTGATGCAGGACTTCGTTGAATCTCTGTTCGTCGATATGGGCGCGCAGAGATTTCCAGTCGTGAACGTAAGCCTCAACTGTGTCAGCACCTTGGTAATGCGAATCGTAAATCGATTGAATCACGGTTTTTCCAGAGTGAAGTTTGTAGGTATACGGCACGTGGTGGAAAAACAGCAGCAGGTCGTCGGGACACGTTGCCAGCGATTCAAACATGCTTGCAATCGGCGGCGGGTATTGGCCGATGAAACCGGTGCCGGTCGCGATCGTACGGTCCATGCCCACACCTTTTTCGTCCGCGCGATGCCACTGGCCCCAGCCGTTGCGCTCCGATGCTTCGACGGCGACTCCATAGTGGTTGCCGACGATGTCGGTAAGGGTCTGAAGGCCCAGAGGGCCGGTGTAATTTTCATAGGTGCGCCAGGAAGTGAGTTGCATCTGGGCGATAGTGTCGATGGTCTGAGGGTCACTCGAAAATGTCTGCCGCGTCCATTCGTCGACGATCTGACGGGACGATAAATCGGGATTCCAGGCGAGCCGGCCGAAGCCGTAGAGATTCGCTTGCGAGAGCTGATTGCCCAGCCAGCTATCGTCGATGCCCACGTTCGCGACGCCGACGAAACCGTTAACTAACTTTTTCACAGGCGCGCGACCCATGTTGAAGTCGAGCGCCTCCTTCCACTGGGGTACCAGAAAAACCATGTGCTGCGCCTGCCCCATGTACTCCTGCGTGATTTGCAGTTCGATGGCCTGCTTGGTTTTTTTGAGAGCAGCGAAAAGAGGCGAGGCCGGTTCGCGGACCTGAAAATCGATAGGTCCGTTCTTGACTTGAATCACGACGTTGTCGTCGAACTTGCCATCCAGGTCGACAAAATTGTCATAGGCGGCACGGGCGCGGTCGTTTTTCGGGTTATTCCAATCCATGTGATGGTCGTAAACGAAACCCCGGTAGAAGATGAAACCGCCGTGCGGCTTCAGCGCGCGGGCGACCACGTTGGCGGCGTCGGCGTGGGTTCGATGATAAGCGGAGGGACCCGCCTGCCCTTCGGAATCGGCCTTCATGACTACGCCGCCCAGGTCGGGAATAGCGGCGTAAACCTGATCGATTTTCTCTTTCCAAAAGGCGGCGACGCGCGGGTCGAGAGGATCGAACGTGTCGAGGCCGCCGATAGTTTTAGGGCTGCCGAAATCGACGGAGAGCACCGTCTTGACGCCCCAGGGTCGAAGCGCGGCGGCGATCGATGCGATTTGCGGCAGCATTTCAGCTGACAAGATACGCTTGTCAGCGTTCACGTTGTTAATCGCGCAGCCGTTGATGCCGAGGGATGCGAGCAGGCGTCCGTATTCGCTGACGCGGGCGAGGTCGGTGCGTGCGTGGCCTGCATCCCAGAAAATCGAGCGGCCTCCATAGCCACGTTCGATCGAGCCGTCGAGGCGGTCCCATTGATTCACCCAGCGGATCGGCACGGCGGGCGTTTGCCGTTCGTCGAGATCTTTTATTGGTTGCCCCACAGCGATTTTTCTGAGCAAAGCGAAGGCTCCGTAGAGGACACCTCTCTCGCCGCCTCCCGTGATCGTGATGTTGCCCTTAACTGCTCTTAGCCAGTAGGTATCCGGCGATAGGCTATCGGAAGTTTTCAGAATAATCGCGTTTTCCGAGGGTGTGCCGGATTCCAGGCGCAGCGTTTTACCGGTCATGCGCCGGATACCGCGAAGCACTTCGTCGCGAGCGCTGATCATCACGGGAGAGTCGCCGATGGTGACCAGGACCGCGGGGACCTCTTGAGAACTTTGCGGCGAATACCGGAGCCATGCGTCGCGCCCGGTTTCCGCGTGAAGTAGAATTGCGAAGACAAACAGGAACTGCTTCACGAATTTACTCCTGAAGCCAGAAAACCTCCATCGACGACGATGCACTGGCCGGTGATGAAGCTCGCGCCGTCGGATGCCAGCAACACGGCGGCTCCGACCAACTCGTCGAGATTGCCGAAGCGTCGCATCGGAGTGCGAAGCAGCAATTCCTGCCCGCGCGGCGTGCCGGTGATGATTGCGTTGTTCATCTCCGTGGGGAAGATGCCGGGCGCGATCGCGTTGACGGTGATTCCGTCTTGCGCCCACTCGCACCCCAAACTCCGTGTGAGCGAGAGTAAGGCGGTCTTGGTGGCGCAGTACGCGGCGACCTCGTGGAATGCTACGAAGGAACCCAGTGAGGCGATGTTAATGACGCGCCCACGTCCCGACGCCTTCAAGGCTTCATAGAAAGACTGGCAGGCGCGCAGAGCGCCGGTGAGATTCGTATCGAGCATTGACGATAGTTGTTCGTCACACAGCTTGATGGTCGGCTGCCGGAAGGTAAACCCGGCTGCGTTCACCAGGATGTCGACGCGGCCGAAGTTCTGGAGAATGGCGTCGCGAAGAGCGTCTACGGAATCGCGATCACGAATATCGGTGACCTGGCGCAGAGTTCGGCGGCCCATTTCCTCGATTCGTGCACAAGCCTCTCCAATATGATCCGCGCGCCGCCCCGTGGCCACTACGTCGGCGCCTTGCTGCGCAAGCCCTAGGGCGATCGCGCGGCCGATGCCCGAGGTGCCTCCGATGACGACGGCAACGCGATTCGAAAGATCGAGAGGATGGAACATTTAGAAAGGAATTTTGACCGCGCGATCATCTTTCGGATCGGCCCAGCGATCGTTAGGTACGAGCGGAATCCAACCAGGACGGCCCGGATCCTGATCGTAGGGATATCCGCCTAAACGGCGATATAACTCAGCATATTCAGCCAATTTAGACCGATTCAAGGTTACCCCGAGGCCGGGCTTATCGGGAACGGCGATGGATCCATCCTTATAATCCATGAGGCCGCCCTCGATGATGTCGTCGGTCAGGTGGTGATAGTGCGCGTCCGCGGCGAAGGACAGATTGGGAAGAACCGCGCCCAAGTGCAGCATGGTGGCGAGCTGAATTCCCAGTTCTCCCGAGGAGTGGACGGCTACGCCGAGCTGAAATGTTTCGCAGACACCGGCGGCTTTCACGCACGCGCGAATCCCGCCCCAAAAAGTGGTGTCGAGCAGGATCACGTCGACCGCAGTATTCAAGACGTTCGCGGCTAGCTGCTCGAAATTCACGACGACCGTGTTGGTTGCCAGAGGAACACGGATCATTTCCCGCGTCCGGCGCATGCCGTGCAGCCCGTAGACTGGATCTTCCAGATAATCGTTCCGCAGATCTTCGATTGCCTGTCCGAAGCGGATCGCCTGCTCGGTGGACCAGACACCGTTGGGGTCAAAACGCAGAGAATCGGAGGGAAATGCGGCGGCCAAGGCTCGATAGACCTCCAGTTCGTAATCCGGAGGAAAGACACCGGCTTTCAGTTTGTGGGTGTGAAACCCGAATGCCTGCTTTTGAGCGGTGGCGTATTCCACCATTTGATCGATGGTACGGGTCTCGCCGTCGCCTGTCCGCGGATCCGGGTAGCGGAAGAAACAATAGGATGCGAAGGATACGCGGTCGCGCAGCCGGCCTCCCAGAATTTCAGACACAGGCACGCCCCAAGCCTGGCCCAGCAGATCGAGGCACGCGAATTCGAGGGCGGCCAGCACCTGCGTGCGATTGTTATAAAGCGAAGCGGTGGGATTCGCAATGAGGAAGCGCATTTCCTCGAGGCGAGCCGGATCGTGGCCCCCCAGGTACTGCTTCATCGCGCGAAACACGGCCTCGGCCGATTCGCCTCCGCCGCCCATCTCGCCCAGCCCGATCAGGCCATTATCAGCCTCTACTTCAATGATCGTGCGGACAAAACGTCCCCAGTGACAGCCATTCGCGTGACGCAGCGGCGCCTTGAGAGGAACGGTCACCGTGGTGGCGCGAATGTCGACGATTCGCATACTTAGTTGTATAGCACAACAATATCGGATCCCCGCCCTTGTATGTTAGTCATACGGAGTTAGCAGAGCCCCGTTGGCTGACGGGGCTCTGCGGGTTGCGCAAGATCGTCCCCGCCCTGGGTCGGTAGTTGAGACCGCCCGTCAGCTGGATCTGCGCCGCCTTCTCCGGTCGAGCCCGAACAGTCGCATGGGCCGGTGATGAGCCGAGCCCGCATTTACAAGGATGGGTATCCCGACCGTGCAAATAAATTCTAACGCAAACTGCTGGGTAGGAATCGACGTTTCCAAGGATTGGATCGACGTCGTCGTGTTGGTGGAAGAGAACAAAGTCGAACAGCTCCGTTGTGAGAGATCGGCCGGCGCGCTGGCCGGGTTGGCGGAAACATTGCTTTCCTACTGCCCGCAGGGAATCGTGCTGGAAGCCACCGGAGGATTGGAGGGCGCAGTCATCGCGGCGCTGGCCGGAGCGGGGTTGGCGGTGATGCGGATGAATCCGAAACGGGTGCGCGATTTTGCCGGCGCCCATGGATTGCTAGCCAAGACCGACGCGCTCGACGCGTACGCATTGGCGTTGTTCGGAACGCGGATGAGGCCTCAGTTGCGGGCCTGGCCTGAGGCCGAACGCCAGCAGTTGGCGGCCTGGGTGGCGCGTCAGCAGCAGCTCACCGTCGAGCGAGCCACCGAGCGCACGCGTCTGAAACAGGCGTCGGAACCGGCGTTGCGCAAGAGCGTGGAACGCGTGATTGCCTTCTTGGGAAAAGAAATCGCGCGGCTGGAAAAACAGTTGGCGGCGTGGGTGGCCGCATCGGAGACGTGGAAGGAGCAAGAGGCGTTGTTGCGCACCGCGCCGGGCGTGGGTCCCAAAACCGCGCTGCGATTGTTGGCCCAGTTGCCGGAACTGGGCCAAGTGAACCGCCGCCAGATCGCGGCCTTGGTGGGCTTGGCTCCGTTTGCCTCCGACAGCGGGAAGTGGCGCGGCAGGCGCTCGATTCGCGGAGGCCGCGCGGGGGTGCGCGCCATTCTCTACCTCGCCAGTTGGACCGCCGTACGAACGGCAGGGGCGCTACAAAGCTTCTACCGGCGCCTGGTGGCCGCAGGCAAACCGAGACAGCTGGCCCTGATCGCGGTCGCGCGCAAACTACTGCTCGCCCTCAATGAAATGATGCGGACCCGCCAGCCCTGGCGGCCGGCAAATACGCCAGTTCCCGCTTGACTTTTCACACAGTCGCTGACGGGACGGGGTTACGAGCCCGAAATAATTTGGTTGACCCTCAAACAAATTCCCGGTAATCTGTAAACCATTATGGGTATGCCTCCCGTCTCGCGCTCCCTGTTTCGCTCCACGACGAGCATCGTAATCCTGACTCTCGCGCTGGCAGTCAGCAGTTTTGGCCAAGTCCTTTATGGAACTCTCACCGGAACTGTAACTGATTCCTCCGCCGCTCCCGTGCCCTCCGCCAAAATCGAGGCGGCGGATATCGGTACCGGTGTCGCCAAACTGACGACTACCGATGACCGTGGGAATTATGTCTTCACAGATCTCCAACCAGGGACCTATAAGATCACCATTTCGGCTCCTTCTTTCCGCACCGTGGTGGAGCAAGGCGTCCGTCTGGATGCGAACTTCGTTCGCCGCGTCGATGCTCAGTTGCAGGTTTCGACCATCGAGCAAACCTTAACCGTGAACGCCGAGGCAGTCGCCTTGCAGACAGATCGAGCCGACGTGAGCCAGGCGTTGCAATCGCAGCAGCTCAGCGATCTGCCGGAAGCGGGCACGCGAAACTTCCAAAGTGTGTTCATCGTGATTCCGGGCTTCAGCCCACCTGCATCGGAGCATTCAGAAGCGGGCAACCCGCAAGGAGCGCTCGGCACCAACGTGAATGGCGCGTCGTATAACAACAACGCGACGCGCCTGGACGGCGCACTGGACTTGTATCCATGGCTGCCCGAAATCGTTGCTTACGTTCCAGCGGCGGAGGCGATACAGACAGTAAACGTGGTGACCGCGAGCTTCGACGCCGAACAGGGCATGGCGGGCGGTTCGGTGGTCAACGTGGCGATCAAGACCGGCACCAATCAGTTCCACGGCGCGGCCTGGGAATACAACACCATTAGCGCGCTCAAGGCGCGGAACTACTTTTACTACGGGGCGAACAATCCGAAGAACATCATCAACCAGTTCGGAGGGAACTTCGGCGGTCCGATCAAGAAGAACAAGCTGTTCTTCTTCGGCGACTGGGAAGTAACGGACAAGCGCGCCAACGTGTCCGCGCTTGAAACCGTGCCCACCGATCCTCTGCGTCAGGGAAACTTTACAGGGACTTCCATCCTCTACGATCCGGCCACCGGCAATGCCAACGGCACCGGCCGTCAGCCGTTCCCGAACAATGTAATTCCGACCAACCGTTTCTCCGCGGCGGCTCTGAAAATGATCGCGCTGATGCCGGAGCCGAACCAGGCATCGGCCTCCTCGACACCCACCAACGATTATTTTGGATCGGGCGATTACTCTTCGACGCACCATAACATCGACACCAAGGTCAACTACATCCCTACCGACAAGACTTCTGTTTTTGCGCGCTACAGCATCTCACCCAGCCACATTTTCGATCCGCCGGGCCTGGGTCCAGCGGAGGGAAATACGCTCGACGGAGGCCAGCCTGGAACGGCCACTGGACGCGTCCAAAGCGTGGGCATCGGAGGGACGTACACGGTTTCGCCGAGGATTTTAATCGACGGGAACGTCGGCTATACGCGCCTGCGCCTGGATGCCGAAAATGTCGATATCGGCACCAACTACGGATTGACTACCCTGGGCATTCCGGGAA
This sequence comes from Bryobacterales bacterium, assembly GCA_963698105.1. Classification (GTDB taxonomy): domain Bacteria; phylum Acidobacteriota; class Terriglobia; order Bryobacterales; family Bryobacteraceae; genus Palsa-187. The sequence continues at coordinate 1,169,695 of CAVOPN010000001.1, read as the reverse complement.
CCAACGGTTCGTATTATCTGGACGGAGGCTACCCGAACTTCGGAGTGACGGGCTTCTCGTCATTCGGCAATTCCAATGTTTCGAATCCCTTCCTGTTTCGCGATAACGAGTATGTCGGCGGCGTCAATCTGGGGTGGGTGAGAGGGTCGCATTCCTTCCGTTTCGGGGCGGAATATCAACATTTCGCCATCAACCACTTCCAGCCGCAAACGTCCTTTGGGCCGCGCGGCGGCTTCACGTTCACAGGCGGACTGACGGCGCTCAACGGCGGTCCCGCTCCCAGCCTCTATAACGCATGGGGGGATTTCCTGCTAGGCGACGCTCAGACGCTGGGCACTTCGACGGAGTACATCAATCCCGCCACGGTGCGCGAATCGATGTACGCATTTTACGCCCGCGATCAGTGGCAGGTGAGCCGAAAATTTACGCTCAGCTATGGGCTCCGCTATGAGTTGTATCCCTTGGCGACGCGCGATCACTACGGAGCGGATATTTACAATCCCAACACCGGAGTGGTTTGCCTGGGCGGGCTCAACAATCAACCGAAGGATTGCGGCGTCGATGTAGGCCACGGAGATTTCGGTCCGCGCATCGGACTGGCCTACCGCTTGAACGATAGGACTGTGTTCCGCGCCGGCTACGGCATCAGCGTGGATCCGAATAGTTACCGCGCGATGCGCGATGCTTACCCGGCAACGATCGCCGAGTCGATCAGCGGCGCCACTTCGTTCCAGGCCGCTGGCACTCTCGCGACCGGTATTCCGCCGATCGTGGGACCGAACTTGTCCGGCAACGCACCGATTCTACTGCCGACCAACGTCACGACGACGACGTATCCGATGCATTACAAACGCGGCTATATCGAATCGCTCAATGTGACTGTGCAGCGCGAACTGGCGAATGATTTCACGGTGCAAGCAGCTTTTGTCTCCACCAAGGCGATCCGGCATACGGACGATATCAATATCAATCCGGCGGGTCCGGGCGGCGGCGTGGCGGGTCAATATTACTATCCGATCACGGGCCAGACCACGGCCATTACGGAAAGCACTCCGTTCAGCACTTCCAATTACAACGCCTTGCAGACGCAGGCGATCAAGCGCCTGGGCGGGGGAATGGTCGGAGCTAGCTACACCTTCTCGAAGGCCCTCGATTTCGGCGATAACGACGATTCCGGTTTGACGTGGGCCTGGGCCCCGATGTTGGAACGCAACTACGCGCTGGCGGGCTTCGATCGAACGCACAATTTCCAGTTGTTCGCGAACTATGCATTGCCGTTCGGCCACGGCAAGAAATGGCTAGAGAACGGAGTGGCCGCGACGGTTGCGGGCGGCTGGCAGATTAACGGAATCGTGAGCCGGGAGAGCGGACTGCCGTTCACCGTGGCCTCCGCCGGGACCTCAGTCAATGCTCCTGGAAACACGCAAACGGCGGAGCAAATATTGCCCGACGTCTCGATTCTCGGCGGCCATGGAATCGGCGCGAACGGTGCGTCGTATTTCAATCCGGCAGCCTTCGCTCCGGTGACGACGGTGAGCTTCGGCAACAGCGGACGCAATATTCTCCGCGGACCGGGTGTGTTTAACGCCAATGCCAGCGTGTTCCGAAACTTCCGGGTGACGGAGCGGTTTATGCTCCAATTCCGAGCCGAGGCGTTTAACGTGACCAACACGCCGCAGTTCGGGCTGCCCGGCGCAACCGTGACTTCCGCGACCTTCAATTCGGATGGCAGCATCAAGGCTCTGAACGGCTACACGCAGATCACGTCGGCGAGCAACGAGCGCCAACTTCGGTTTGCCCTGAAGCTCTCCTTCTAAGAAGAGGGGGTGATAGGATATGGTTCCATATGCGCAGGAACCTGACACCTTTCATCCTTTGCACGGCGCTTGCGCAGGGCCAGTCTCTCGACCTGAAGACGCTGGGCATGATTCGCGCTGAGGCGATAGAACATTCCCAAGCCGCGCCGGTGTTCGAGATGTTTACCGTCAACATCGGGCCGCGGCTGACCGCTTCGCCTGCGCATAAGCGCGCGGCCGAATATGCGCGGGACCGGCTGGAGGCGTATGGACTTAACAACGCGCGGCTGGAGCCGTGGCATTTCGGCCGCGGCTGGACCCTTGAGAAGCTTACGGTCGAGATGGTCGAGCCGAGGTATCTGCCGCTGATCGGTTACGCCGATGCATGGTCCTCATCAACGGGTGGGGAAATCGTCGCGGCGCCGGTTTGGATTGGCGGAAAATCACTGGCTCAGGTCGACGCGATCCGCACCTCGCTCAAAGGTGCGATCGTCATGACGGAACCGGTGGAGAAAAACTTCATCCGCAAGGATCGTCCGCAGCCGAGCGATCCGAATTACGTGCCGACGTCCGCCGCTTACGCGACCAGCGTCGGAGCGCGCGGCGGCCGGGGACGCGGGCCAAGCGATGCGCAGCGGGTTTCCCAAATGCTGAAAGAAGCCGGGGCAGGCGTGATCCTGAAACCCAGCCGCGGCGAGCACGGGACAGTGTTCGTCACCGGGCGCGATGGAGGCGCGGGCGCCTTCCCAACGGTGACGCTGAGCGGCGAGCATTACAACATGATCGCGCACATGTTGGAACAGAACGTTCCGGTGAAGCTGCGGGTCAACGTGCAAACGAAGTACTACGACTCTGAAAACGGCAACAGCTATAACGTGCTGGCGGAGCTGCCGGGGTCCGACCTGCGCGACGAAGTGGTGATGATTGGAGGCCATCTGGATTCCTGGCACACCGGCGTTGGTGCGACCGACAACGGCGATGGCGCGACTACGGTGATGGAAGCGATGAGGATTCTGAAAGCGATCGGCGCGCATCCTCGCCGGACGATCCGTGTGGCGCTATGGAGCGGAGAAGAGCAGGGGCTGTTGGGTTCGAAGGCGTGGGTTGCGCAACATCTTACCGGCGCGGAGAAAGAAAAGTTCGATGTGTATTTCAACATCGACAACGGAACGGGTCCGATTTACGGGTGGTATCTGCAAAACATGGAGACGGTGCGGGGGATGTTCGATGCATGGCTCGAGCCGCTCAAAAATTTCGGCGCGCGGCGGAATGTGATTGAGCCGGTGGGGTCGACGGATCATATGAGCTTCATAGACGCGGGCGTTCCGGGGTTCAATCCCATTCAGGATTACGTTAATTATGATGTGCGGACGCACCACACCAATGAGGATACGGTGGATCGTGTGGACGTGAATGAAATCCGGCAGGCGGCGGCGGTGATGGCTTGGTTTGCGTACAATGCGGCGATGACGGATGCGAGGATTCCGCGTCCTGCGGGTAAATAAAAAACGTCGACACTTTCGAAAAACATCGCGAAAAGTGGGGACAGCCCGCATGCGGAGAGGGCAGGTCGGGAACCTGCCCCACTCACATTGGCCAAGCTCAAAAGGACAGGTCGGGGACCTGTCCTACTCGCTGTAAAAATTTTTATACACTTCGGCATTACGAGAGGTCGTGCGCGACTGGCCGACCTATGGATCAGCCACCCGCTAGTAGATCGGGTTACCCGCCGGGATTGGAACAAGTCCAACTTTCCGGTTACAACCCTCTGAGAACCCGCCGGCTTCCACCGGCGGACGTTATGAGATCGATCCCAAGGTCCTCCATGTGCAGAGGCCCAGGACTACCGTAATACGACATTTCTGGGCCGAGAAAAACGGTGGTTACGCAGTTGACAAAGTATTGATGCCAGGGCGAAGACAGGTCGGCATCTTCGCGCTACTATTCGGGGGGCGTCAGGTAAGCGCGGAATGAAGTGGGGTCCGATGGGATACAGCGCCAGAGCGATGCAGCTGATCACTGGTGCACGCGAGGCGCTAGGCCGAAAGAGTGGCTTTGGAGTTGGGAATAACGACGCATTACGCGTGCACGTTAAGGAGCCGGATCTACCGCAAGTCGCGTGCGCATGGCGCGGCGGCACTCACGCGCTGGGCTGCAGATAACGCGATGGCGGCGGGTCGGAGTGAGTGGCAGCGCTCATGTCAGGAGCGGCAGGCGAACCGCGATTCACAACCTGAGCGAATATTTTTGGCTACATCGATCCAGGTGTCGGGGAAGTAATCTACTTGAGTTTCGATGATACCTTTCCACAGAAAAAACACAAATGGGCTGAAAATGTTCTATTCAGGGCATTGCGTTACCTGTGGGCACTAGGCGTTTTTCTTGAACCGGAGGTAGAGGGGCGCGCGAGAGACCTGTACTTTGTGCTTTTTTGCTACACAGGCGACAAGGCAGATTTTCACTAAAGAAGAACTGAAGTCGGCTGTAGATTTTTTGAAGGGCGCGCTACAGAAGAATGCGGCCGCCGCAACTGAAGTATCCGAGCAGCCGCCAGTTGCGGAAATATCAGCGGCCACAGATAATCCGATTTAGTATGTAATGAGACAAAACACATGAGTGCATGCCGTGTCGAGACTGATCTCGACACCAGGCATCGACACGAATGTCTGAGCGGACCGGCACATAGTAAACACTTCGTACCGGGCACATCGTAAACACTTTCTCACGAAAAATACATTGTCTCATGCTCACTTCTCAGGCCCCCTTCGCCCTGATCTATGGGTCGTTCAGCCGGCGAGGATTGCCGTCAAGGCCGAGCGCAGCGAGTTCATCGCAGAGCCTTGACGGCGGTCCTCGCCGGCTGTATCTCACGATGGTCAGGGCGAAGGGGGACGCTTCAGCCGGCCGCCCTCGTCCACCATCCCGACCAGGTAATCGCGAAACCACACGCGCCAGACGCGGTCCTCGATCTGCTCCAGCCCCACCGGTTCATAGGCCAGCGCATGCGCGAGAAAAATCATTTCCCCTTGCCAGCGAATCTGGCCGCCGCCGGCGACCTTGCGCACGTGCCAGGTTTCGGGATATTCGATCCGAGCCAGCCGCCGCGGATACTCGCGCGGCGAGGGCTGATAGCGCGAGGCCGGCGTGGCCTGATCCAACGCCTGGTGCGGACGATCCTGGTTGTACTCGCGCCGGAACGCGTCGAAGCGGCGCTGTTGCGCGCTCCGGTTGGCCGCGGGCGGACGCGCGGTGGCCTGCTTCAAGGTTCGATGCATGCGTTCATGCCGTCCGTTCTGTTGCGGCTGGCCGGGACGGATGCGCTCCGGCTGGATGCCCAGCTTGATCCACCACACCGACAGCCGGCTCAATCCGCTTTCCGAATTACTGGCGAACGGCGCGCCGTTATCGGTGCGCATGCGTTCGGGCAATCCGAACTCGCGAAACGCCGCTTCAAAGACCGGCTGGCTGTGCACGGTGTCGGCGGCCAGCACCGTCTGGCACCGCAGCAGGTAGCGGCTATGGGCGTCGGTGATGGTCAGCGGATCGATGCGTTGCTGGTCGCGCGTGCGAAACCATCCTTTGAAATCGGCGCACCACACGGTGTTCGATGCGGTGGCATGCGCCAGCGGTTGTGTGGGCCGGGCCTTCGGCCGCCGCTTCGGCGCCACCGTCAATCCGTTGGCTTTCAAAATCGAGCCGATGGTGCTGTGCGCCGGCGGAGCTTCCGGCGGATCCTGGCGCAGCAGCCAGGCGCGGATTTTGCGCGCTCCCCAATACGGGTGTGCGCCGCGCAGTTCCACAATGCGGCTCTCCATTTCCGCAGCCGTAGCGTTGGGGTGAGCGAGCGGAGCTCGACTCTGATCGCGCAATCCCTCCAGGCCGGCGGCCTGGTAGCGCTCGACCCACTTGTAGCCGGTCTTCCGGGTCACTCCGAACCACTCGCACAATTCGGCCATCGAGCAGGTTTCGGACTGCCATTCCTTGATGAAAAGCAATCGTTGTTCGGTCACATCGGTTTCCTTCCAGGGCATCCTTTGGGAATGCCACAAAGTGTTTACCATGTGCCCGGTACGATATGGATACTATGTCCCCGGTCCGAACCGTCGATGCGGCACGCAGGAGTGCGTGCGCCACGTAAAGAATTCAATACTGTTAGTTTTCCGAAGGCTTCTCGGCCCGGTCGACGACGATCATTTCGACAGGAATTTTCCGCGCTTCTAGCTTGAGGCCCAGCTGTGCCTGCAATGCGGCAAATAGAGCCGATCTGAGGTCGTCCGCGTCGCCCTCCGTCAACCACTGGAGTTTGAAGTTGTAAGCTCCGGGAGTCTCAGTGAGATCGATGACCGGAGTTTTCAACTCCCGCGAGAGAGTCTCCGCAAGCCGGGCCATGGTCATTCCGGTTACCTCGAGCTGTCCTTTTCTGCCGTTGGAGTTCGTTCCACTCACGCCTTCGACGGGCGTGATCTTCAAGCCCGACTTCGCGAGAACCAGCGCGTACCCCGGGCCGATCTTTTCCTCGCGATGAAAGACGAGTTGGAATCTATCGGCGAGCAGACTCTGAAGCATCTCATGAAGCTCGGCGTCGTTCGCCGCACCGGCGGCCTTGGCGTTAATATCGAAGCGGTCTGCCTCGATCCACTTCGGACCACCGGAAACCTGATAGTCCTTCACGCCATATGCGGAACAGATCAGGCCTTTCAGCGTTTGACCAGTGAGAATCATCATTCCCGTACGAGTGTGCGAGCCGGAGTGACCCGGATCGTCCTTACTGGGCTTGATGGTCGCTGCTTCAAATGTGGGCGGCTGCGCCAGAGCGCAAGTGGCAAGACAAATCCAAATGGCTTTCAACATATCCATTAGACGCTTGACTTCGAGATCCGTTGACTGCCCTTTCGAGCTTTCGGATGCGCGCGATCGTAGACGGCCATCAGGTCAGTGAGCGACACCTGCGTGTATTTCTGGGTGGTGGAAAGACGCGCGTGGCCGAGAAGTTCCTGGATGGCGCGGAGATCGGCGCCGTCGGCTAATAAGTGGGTCGCGTAGGCGTGGCGGAGAGAATGCGGGTGGAGCGACGAATCACCCCGGAGCAGGCGGGCGTAGAGTTTCACGATACCTCGGGCTCCGCGGTCGGTCAGGCGCGTGCCTTGGTGATTTATAAAAAGCGCGGTTTCCGTGGAGTGGCGGACGGCTAGATATTTCTCCAAGGCAGCGGCGGCCTTCGCGCCATACGGAGTCTGGCGCTCCTTGCGTCCTTTGCCGCGAACGAGGATCCACCGCTCCGCCATATCGAAGTCGGTGAGATTGAGGCCGACCAGTTCGCTGATGCGCAGGCCGCAGCCGTACAAGAGTTCGAACAGCAGCAGGTCGCGTTCAGGATACGGGCGGTCCAGCGTATCGGCGGCAACGCCTTCTACCAGCGTATTGGTCTGCTCGGCCGACATCACGGAGGGGACTCGCTTGGGACTTTTGGGCGTCCGGACCAGCTTCGCGGCGTTGGTTGCTATGGTACCTTCGCGAAGAAGAAATTTGAAAAGCGAGCGGATGCAGGCGAGCTTTCTGCGGGTGGAAATGGGATCGAGACCGCGCCGGTAGAGGCTGCCGAGCCATTCACGGAGCTGGAGGGAATCGATCTCCGAGGGCGAGGGAGGGCCGGCTCCGGGGGGCGAGAAATAGTCGAGAAACTGCGCCAGGTCCGTTTTGTAATTGCGCAACGTGTGTGGAGATGCGTTGGCCTGGCGCAGGCTGTCGAGGTAGCGTTCGATGGAGTGCCCCAGTTCAGACATAAACCTACTCTTTCACAGGCTGAAGCCTGTGCCACCACTGAATCAGGTGGCACAGACTTTAGTCTGTGTAGCAAATGCGCGCTACGCTCCTCTAGTGTAGGACCTTCACGTCTTTCAGATGTTCGTCTAGTGCGGCACGGGCGCGGCGGCAGACTTCGGCTTGGCGAAGTTTTCGATCTTTCGGCGGATGTTCGAGCTTCGGCAGCAGATCGAAAGTGATATTCGCGGGCTGGTAGTTGGTCGGATCGGCTCCGGAGACGTAGGCGCAGAGCGAGCCTAACGCCGTCTCCCTCGGAAAGGGTCGAAGAGCGAGGCCGGCGATCAGTCCGGTGGCGATGGATTCTACATATCCTTCAACGCCCGAAATTTGTCCGGCGAAAAAAATGTTGAGATGGGTGCGAAGGCGCAGAGTGGCGTCGAGAAGCGCGGGAGCGTTTATGTAGGTATTGCGATGAACTTGGCCGTAGCGGAGGAACTCGGCGTTCTGAAGACCGGGAATCATGCGCAGCACGCGGGCTTGATCGCCGAAGCGCATGTGGTTTTGAAAGCCCACCAGGTTCCAACTCCCGGCGCGCGCGTTTTCCTGGCGAAGTTGAACCACGGCCCACGGGCGGCGGCCGGTGCGAGGATCGGTCAGGCCCATGGGCTTCATGGGGCCAAAGCGCAGCGTGTCACGTCCGCGGCGGGCGATCTCTTCAATGGGCAGGCAGGCTTCGAAATATTTGGCGTTGTCCTGTTCAATGTGGGCGGGGACGCTGGAGGCGGCGAGGAGCGCGTCGAGGAAAGCCTCGTATTCGTTGCGGTCGAACGGACAATTCAGATAATCGTCGGTGCCGTCAAGAGATTTTCCGTAGCGCGAGGCGCGGAAGGCGATCGTGGTGTCGATCGATTCCGAGTCGACGATGGGGCTGATGCTGTCGTAGAAGAACAGCCGTTCGGAGCCGGTGATGCGAGCGATTTCGAGCGCCAGCGCGTCGGACGTGAGCGGTCCGCTGGCTATGATCCACTTGCGATCGTTGGTCAGTGTGGTGATCTCTTCGTGGCGCAGTTCGATGGCCGGCTGGTTCTGAATGGCGCGCGTGACTTCAGCGGCGAAGACTTCGCGATCGACGGTTAGAGCCTGGCCTGCGGGGACGCGATGGCGGTCGGCAATATCGATGAGCAGCGAGCCGAGGCGGCGCAGCTCATCCTTCAACAATCTGGGGGCGCTATTCTCCTGCTCGCTCTTGAGCGAGTTGCTGCACACCAGTTCGGCGAGCCAATCGGTCTTGTGAGCCGGCGTTTGCTTCGCGGGACGCATTTCATAAAGGATGGCCTTGCCGCCGGCGCGCGCGACCTGCCAGGCGGCTTCGCAGCCGGCGAGGCCTCCTCCGACGATGTGAACTTCTGACATTCGAGATATGCTTATTCCATTATGCTGAACCGCCGCGACCTGTTTCGCACCGCAGCCGTGTTTTCCGCTGCCTCCTATCAAAAAATCATGGGCGCAAACGACCGCGTCAACCTGGGCCTGATCGGTGCGGGCGATCGCGGCAGATTCGTGATGAGCGTGTTTCAGAAGAACTCGACCGTCGATGTGAAGGCGATTTGCGACGTGTATGGAACGCGCCTCGATGAGGCTCTGACAAAGGCGCCGGGCGCGAAGGGATTCAACGATCATCGCCAGCTTCTGGAGATGAAGGAGCTGGATGCGGTGCTGATCGCAACGCCGGATCACTGGCACGCGGGATGCGCGATCGACGCGGTGCGCGCGGGCAAAGACGTGTATTGCGAGAAGCCTCTGACGCTCAAAATCGAGGAAGGGCCGGCGATCGTGAAGGAGGCTCGCATACACGACCGGGTGTTTCAGGTGGGCATGCAGCAGAGGTCGGGTCCGCATTATATGAAGGCTCGGGATGAGTATATTCAGGCGGGGCGGCTGGGGAAAATTACACTGGCTAGAACGTGGTGGCATGGCAACAGCTACCATCTGCGCAAGGCTCCGGCGTCGTTGCAGACGCAGCCTTCGAATCTGGATTGGGCACAGTTCTTAGGGCCGGTGAAGTGGCGCGAGTACGATCCGCAGCAGTATTACAACTTCCGCGCGTACCTGGATTTCGGAGGAGGGCAGGCGACGGACCTGTTCACCCACTGGATCGACGCGGTGCATATGTTCATGAAGCAGGACGATCCGGTGGTCGCGTCGGCGGTGGGCGGGATTTACAACTATAAGGATGGCCGGACGGCTCCGGATACGATCAATGTACTGTTGCAGTATCCGAAAGAGTGGACGGCGACGTTTGAGGCGACGCTCGCGCCGGGGATCACGGGCGCGGCAATCGAGATGTGCGGGACGGAAGGGCGGCTCTATATCGACCGCAGCCAGTTCACCTTCACTCCGGCGGGAAGAAATCCGAAGGTAGAGACCGTCAAAGCGGAGCGCGAGCTGACGATTGACCACGTCGGGAATTTCCTGGATTGCATGCGGACCAGGAAGCGTCCGAACGGCGATGTGTATATCGGGCACCGGTCGGCGCAGGCTTCCCATTTGGGGAACATTGCCTATTTGCAGAAGCGGCAGATTCATTTTGATCCGGTGCGGGAAGAGATTTTGCCGCTTTGAGGTTGTAGTGAGCGCCAAGAAGAAGGAACTTGTCGACACGAATGTCGACACGGCACGCCTGGAGGCGCGCGCCACAAACTCACCACAAAGTTTACTGTGGTTGGTTATGCTCGCCGGTGTGGCGATGGCGCAGGAACATGGAGTGTTTAAGAGCTCCGTCTCGCTGGTTCATGTGGACGCCGAGGTCACCGACGGGAAGCGGCTGCTCACCGGGTTTCACAAGGAAGATTTTCGGGTTTTCGACAATAAGGCGCAGCAGAAAATACTCTATTTGACGCAGGAAGAGACGCCGCTCGATCTGATTTTGCTCTTCGACATCAGCGGAAGCATGGAGCCGAAGCTCCAGAAATTAGGCGCTTCGGCACATGCGGCGTTAGGGCAACTGCAACCGGGCGATCGGGTGGCCGTGATGGTGTTCAGCCGGGATAGTTCCGTCGTCCAACCGTTCACGGGAGACATGGAGAGGGTTGAGCAGAGCATCAACCGCGGTGTTATTGGAAAGGCTGAAGGCGGCACGCATATACTGCGCGCGGTGAGCGACGCGGCCACCTATTTTCTGAAAGAGACCCGAACGGAGCGGCGAAGGGCGGTGCTGATCATCACAGATAATCACGGCCAGCCGTCGGGGCACAGGAATACGGTGGTGCGCGATTTGTGGGAAGCCGATGCGCTGTTGTGCGGCCTGGAACTGAGGGCCGCGGGGGAGAGCGCGATGCTGGGAGTCCGTTCGGCCATCAGCCCGGGTGCGGCGTTCATGAACATGGAGAATATGACGTCGGTGGTGGAGGAGACCGGCGGCGACCTCATTAGAGGTCATGATCCGGGAGCGGATTTCGAGGAGATGATCGAGCGGCTGCGGCTCAGATATATGCTGGTCTACGCGCTGCCGCCGGGGAAACCGGGGCAGGAGCGCAAGATCAAAGTCGAGTTGAGCGAGGATGCGAAAAAGAAGAATCCGCAAGCCCGGGTGCGGGCGCGAGACGGGTATTATCTTCCGAAGTGAACTTAGCGCACGGAAATGACCGGCGCGCCCAACACATCAAACCGCGGCGTGATTCCCAGACCCGGCGCATCCGAAGTGGCCATGCGGCCGTCCTTGCGCTGCGGAGCTCCATCCGCGATGCCGACCGTCACGTAGCTGTTGAAATCGGTAGTGGTGAAGAGCATCTCCTGAGGCGTTGAGTGAGCCAGATGGGCGATCGCAGCGGTCACGATATCGCCTCCCCAGGTATCTTCGATGGTCATCGCGATGCCTAACGAGACGCACAAGTCGCGGATCTGACGGGCTTTCGTCAATCCACCGACCTTGGAAATTTTCAGGTTGATTACATCCATGGCGCCATCCGCGTGCGCCCGGACCACCATGGCCAGATCGTCGATCACTTCATCCAGCACGAATGGACGATCCGTATGTCTCCGAACCGCCAGGCATTCTTCATAAGTGCGGCAGGGCTGCTCGATATAAACATCGACCTCGCGAACGAAGGCGGCCACGCGCATCGCGGCGTGCTGGGTCCAGCCGGTGTTCGCGTCGGCGATCAGAATATCGTCGGTTTCAAGCTGCTCCGCCGCGGCGAAAATACGGGCGACGTCGGTGTCGACATCGGAGCCCACCTTCAATTGAAATTTGGTGTAGCCTTCGGCTCGATACTGAGCGACGCGCTCCGCCATGGCCTCTGGAGCGTCCTGCGAAATGGCGCGATAGAGCGGAAAATCGGCGCCATAGCGTCCTCCGAGCAGGGTCGCCACCGGCTTGCCGCAGGACTTTCCGAGAATGTCCCAACAGGCGACGTCGATGGCCGACTTCACATAAGGATGGCCGCGCATCGCCCCATCCATGTGCGCGTTCAACACGCCGAGTTCCGTGGGATCGAGCCCGATCAGCGATGGCGCAAGCTCCGCGATGCCGGTGCGCGCGCCGTTCGCATAGGCCGCCAGATAGGCGGAGCCGAGCGGGCAGACTTCGCCGCAGCCGGTGATTCCTTCATCGGTCGAAACGGCGACTACCGTGGAATCGAACACCGCGACAGCGTTGCCTCCGGACCATTTATAGCTGCCTTCGTGGAGGGGCAGCTCGACTCGATACGCCTCGATTTTCGTGATTCGCATTACAATAGGATTCATTATGGACCTCCGCATTGCCATGCTGCTGGCGGCGGCTTGCGCCTCGGCGCAGGATTTTTCAAAAGACGTGCAGCCGATTTTCGATCGCCGCTGCCAGGGCTGCCACGGTGCGGCGCAGCAGATGAGCAATCTGCGCCTGGATACTCCGGCGTCGATTGCTCGCGTGGTCGGCGGAAAACTTATCGATCGCATCAGCAGCACGAAAAAGGGATTCATGATGCCGCCCATCGGCGCGCCGCTCACGGCGGAGGAGATCGGGAAAATCAGATCCTGGATCGATGCCGGTGCGAAGTTTCCGGTGGTAGTTGCGAAGTCGACGCACTGGGCCTTTCAGCCGATTGAGCGGCCTGAGAAGACGTCGATCGATGCGTTCATTCTAGAGAGACTCGCCAAAGAGAACATCGCACCGTCGCCTGAGGCCGACCGCCGCACGCTGATCCGCCGCGTCAGCCTGGATCTCACGGGCCTTCCTCCCACGCCGCGCGAAGTGGACGATTTCCTGGCCGACACCAGCCCCAACGCGTATGAGAAAGTCGTCGACCGGTTGCTTCGCTCGCCGCATTACGGTGAAAAATGGGCGCGCTCGTGGCTTGACGTGGCGCATTACGCCGATAGCGACGGTTATGAGAAGGATCTTTCGCGTCCGTGGGCGTGGCGCTACCGCCAATGGGTGATCGACGCGCTCAATCGGGACGAACCTTTCGACCGGTTCACCATCCAGCAGATTGCGGGCGATCTGCTGCCCGATGCTACTACGGACGACCGCGTGGCCACCGGATTTCTGCGCAACACGCTGACCAATCGCGAAGGCGGAGTGGATCGCAACGAGGCGCGCTTCGAGCAGATCGTGAATCGCACGAACACGGTTTCGCTCACCTGGCTGGGTCTTACCACCGGCTGCGCGCAGTGCCACAATCACAAGTTCGATCCCATCAGCCAGAAGGAATATTATTCGCTTTACGCGTTCTTCGATCACGCGGAAGAGCAGGACATCGACGCGCCGATGCCGGGCGAAAAACCTCCGCCGGATGAATATTATGCGCAGCGGCGGGAGATTTTCGAACAGTACTGGATTCCCGAATTGCAGCCTCCCTGGGAACGGCGTTTGCGCGAAGCGTACCAGCATCCGGGCGAGAGCGGCGAATGGGATTTTACGCTCACCGATTTTACTTCGAGCATCGATCGTCCGTTTGAGCTGCTGACCGACGATCCCGAAAAACGCTCGCCGCGCGATCGCGACCGGATGACCGCGTGGTTCCTCTCGAGGATTGGATACGAGTATTCCAGAGACCGCGCGACGGCGGGCGCGCTGCGCGAGGCTCGCGAGAAACTGGACGCGCTCGAAGCTGCTCTGCCGCGTTTCAGCCAGGCGCAGGCGATGCACGCGGACTCGTCCATTCCGCCCACTCGGCTTCGAATAGGCGGGGATTATAAGACCTTCGGGCCGGAGGTCGCTCCAGGCACACCGGCAATTCTTCCGCCCCTCAAAGCCGCTTCGCCTACCCGGCTCGATTTGGCACGCTGGCTGGTGTCGAAGGAAAATTTTTTGACTGCGCGTGTCACTGTAAATCGCATCTGGCAGGAATTCTTCGGACGCGGAATCGTTTTCACGTCCGAAGATTTCGGCACGCAGGGCGACCGTCCGTCGCATCCAGAGCTGCTGGATTTTCTCGCTTGTGAGTTTCGAGACCACGGCTGGAGCATGAAGCGGATTGAGAAAATGATCGTGATGTCGGCCACTTACAGGCAGTCGTCGCACACGCGTCCGGAACTGGAGGCGAAGGATCCCGAAAACATTCTGCTCGCTCGCCAGTCCCGCCTTCGATTGCCGGCGGAACTGATTCGCGATCAGGCGCTGGCGGCGAGCGGTCTGCTGAATCCCGCCATCGGCGGACCCAGCGTTCGGCCTCCGCAGCCGAAGGGCGTGGCCGAACTCGGCTATGCAAACAGTGTCAAGTGGCGCGAATCGACGGGCACCGATAAGTACCGGCGCGGACTCTATATTCACTATCAGCGCACCACGCCCTATCCGCAGTTGAGCAACTTCGATGAGCCGGATTCGAACGTGAGCTGCACCCGGCGGCGGCGATCGAACACGCCTCTTCAGGCGCTGAATCTGTTGAACGATCCGGTGTTTTATGAGGCCGCCGAAGCCTTGGCGGTCCGCATGCAAAAGGAAGGCGGAGCGGATCCACTGGGCTTTGCATTTGAACTGTGCCTCGCGCGTCCTCCATCGAAAACGGAACGGGCGCGTATCGAAGAGTATCGCGCGCAGGGCGGCGACTGGCTGGGTGTCAGCCGTATTTTGCTGAACCTCGATGAATTGATCACGCGAGAATAATTATGAATCTCCCGGAGTTTTTGAAAATCCATACGCGGCGCTCGTTCTTCCGCAGTTGCGCGGGCGGAATTGAGACGCTCGCGCTCGCGAGCCTGCTTGAACGCGAAGGATTAGCGGACCCGCTTACTCCCAAAGCTCCGCACTTCGCGCCGCATGCGAAGAATGTCATCTGCCTGTTCATGGAAGGCGCGCCCAGCCAGATGGACTTGTTCGACCCCAAGCCGGCGCTCGCGAAGTACTCCGGTCAATCGCTGCCGCCGTCGATGACCAAGGATCTGCGCCTGGCGTTCATCAAGCCCACCGCGGCGGTGCTCGCGAGCCCACGAAAGTTCACGCCGCATGGACAAAGCGGCACGGAATTTTCGGATTACGTTCCCAATATCGCGTCCTGCGCCGACGATATCTGCCTGGTGCGCAGCATGGTGACGGACGCCTTCAATCATCATCCGGGGCAGCTGCTGCTGTTCACCGGATCGCAGCAGTTCGGGCGGCCGACCATGGGCGCATGGGTGGTTTACGGCCTGGGATCGGAATCGCAGAACCTGCCCGGATTTGTAGTGCTGAGCTCCGGCGTCGGCACCAGCGGCGGCGAATCGAACTTCGCCAGTGGATTTCTGCCGTCGACCTACCAGGGCGTCATGTTCCGCACGGGGCCGGAGCCGATCGTCTACTTGCAATCGCCCGAAGGAGTGTCGAGGGAGCAGCAGCGCGCCTCGCTTGATGTGTTGCGCGACCTGAATCAGGAGCGTCTGCAAACGACCGGCGACAAGGAGATCGCTTCGCGCATCGCATCCTATGAGCTGGCATTTCGGATGCAGGCGGCGGGCCCGGATCTGCTCGATTTTTCGAAGGAGTCGCCGTCGACGCTGGATATGTACGGCGTGAATGCGGAGAAGACGCGCGCCTTCGGCACCAACTGCCTGCTGGCGCGGAGGATGGTCGAGCGGGGCGTGCGCTTCGTGATGTTGATGCACGCCAGTTGGGACCAGCATACGTTCCTCAATCGCGATCTGAAAAAGAATTGCGACATCACCGACGGACCGACGGCGGCGCTGATTCGCGATCTGAAGCAGCGCGGGCTGCTCGATTCGACGCTGGTGCTATGGGGCGGGGAGTTTGGACGAACGCCGATGGTCGAGACGCGCAACGCCGCCGATCCGGAGAACGCGGGGCGCGATCATCATCCGTTCGGCTACAGCATGTTCCTGGCGGGCGGAGGAATCAAGGCGGGCGCGGTGGTGGGAAAAACCGACGAGCTGGGCTTCAACGTGATTGAAGATAAAGTGCACGTGCACGATTTGCAGGCGACTATTCTCAATCGCCTGGGCTTCGATCACACCAGGTTGACCTATAAATACATGGGCCGCGAATTTCGCCTTACGGACGTGGAAGGCCGCGTGGTTGAGAAGATGCTGGCCTGAATCACAGGCTAAAGCCTGTGCCACCTTATCTGCCAGCTATCAAAACAAGGTGGCACAGACTTTAGTCTGTGTAAACAAAAAAAGGCCGACCCGCAGGCCGGCCCTCTCGACTGCGGTCGAAACTTGCTCAGAAAGTAAAACGCGCGCTGACTTGCAGACGGCGCGCCTGGGTGCCGTCCGGGAATCCTCCATCGGAAGTGCCCACACCGAAGGCCGTCGGCGTGTAGGTCAGAATCCCTTTCGCCTCGGTGTATGCCTGGGTGGTCAGCGCGGTTGGAGACCAGTTGTTGGCGATGTTAAACGCCTCGAAGTTCAAGCTGAGTCTCATGTCCTCGCGAGGCAGCGGAATGAACTTCGACAAGCGGAAGTTTTCCTGCTGCACCCACGGCGTGTAGAGGCTGTTCACGGGCAGGAACGGCGCGCGGAAATTTCCGTTAAACCCGTCTAGAGCGGAGGCGCTGTAGAGCATGCCGGGGACTGGAGTGTCGTTCATGTGGATGGTGAGGCTTCCGGTCGGCCGTCCGCTTTGGATCGTGGTAATGCTCGAAAGCTGCCAGTTATTCACAAAATATTTCGCGAACACGCCGTTAGAGTGCATGAATACGGGCGCCCAGACAAACGAATAAACGAAGCGGTGGCGCTGGTCGAGCGAGCCGCTGCCTTTGTCGAAGCGATAGTTGCCGTTATAGGTCCACAGTGCGTCGCTGAAGCCGAAAATCGCGTTGGTCGCGGCGCCTTGGCCGTCGTCGATTTCATGGGCCCAGGTATAGGAAAAACTCGACTGGAAGCCGTGGGAGAACCGCTTGTTGAACGCCACCACCAGACCGTTGTACCAGCTGTTGACGCCGTTGGTTTCTTCGTAGATCGCGCCGAAATTCGGGTTCGGCCGCGCACCGGTGTAAACCCCGGTGGTATAGCTGCCCACCGCCGTACCCGCTGCGTTGTCGATGGTGTAGGTGAAAGGAGCACCCAGTGCGGGGGCGTTAATATCCTGCGTCCCGTACAGATTGACGCCGCGGCTGAAGATCCCGGAAACAGTGAGCACCATGTCTTTGGCGAACGACCGCTCCACCGAAACGTTGGCTTGTTCGGAATAGGGCGTTTTCAGCTTTGGCGACAGCACGTCCAGAGTCGAAGCGCCCTGCACCACGGTCGTGAGAGGGCCAGCCAGGGCATTGGGGAATACCGGTCCTTGCGCGATCAAGGTCGCGTTACTCAAATTGTCCGAGATCTGATAAATTCCGTTCCCGGTGTAGACATCGTCCAGCATTCCGCCCACCAGACGCGCGTAGAAGGTACCCACGCCGCCCCGGATCACGGTCTTGTCATTCAGCCGATAGGCGATTCCGATGCGCGGCATCAGGTTCATACGGCCGGTGGGGATCACCGCTCCCGTGAGCGGGTAGAGAGGATTCGCGGCGGGGGGCGGGGGAGCGAACGTATGCTCGTACCTTGCGCCGATGGTCACCGTCAGGCGATCCGTCGCCTTCCATTGATCCTGGAGGTAAAATCCAACATCCTTGATCGCGTAGTCCACCACCGGATTTCCGAAGGTCTGGCTGAATGCCGAATAGTTTCGCGCGCCGGTCGTGTTCCCGCTGTAATCCAGCGCAAAGGAGGTCACTGTCGGATAGGTATACGATCCATAGCGGTTGCTCAGATAATTGACGTCGTCCTGAACGTGCTCAACGGTAATGCCGAACTTGATCAGGTGCTTGCCCTTCGACCAGCTCACGTCGTCGGCGAATTCGTTGCGGACTTCGAGGGGCTCAACGCGCGGAAGATAGGTCGCCGGTCCAAGCTGAACGCCGGCAACCGAAACGTCGAGATAGCCGAGGCCGCCGCCCAGTTCCGCCTGATCGAAACCATCCGCTTGTCGGTCCGTATCCAGGCCATAGCGGAATGAGTTTACCCAGCGGCCGTTGGGGACGAAGGTCCACGTCGCTTTACCGTTGCGCACCGTCACCGAATCGTCGCCGTTACCGGTAATGCCCGCGCCGGTGGTCGAGGAAAGTCCGGTCTGGATGCCATTCGGAGACTTCCAGCGCAAAAAATTGAAGCTCGCGCTGAAGGTGTTGGCGTCGTTGAGGTGGTAATCCAGACGCCCGAAGTACAGATCGTTCGATGCAGTGCGCGGAATCTGGCCGTAAAAGCGCGGCAGCAGCGCGTTGATCGCGTTACATTGAGCCGCCGACGCGGTGCAGCCTACCCAAACATGGTTCACCGAATCGACGAAGCCCACCTTCACCTGGCTATCCACAAAGGGAAAATTGCGGCGCGTAATATCCGTGCTCAGGAAGTAGAACAGCTTGTTCTTAATGATCGCCCCGCCGATCGTACCGCCCGTCTGGACGCGATGCTCGGTCGGATTGAAGGCGGAAAACGGATCGTGCGCGTCAAACCCGGTGCTGCGGAGAAAGTAGAACGCGGTTCCGTGAATCGAGTTGGTGCCGCTCTTAGTCACCGTATTTACCACGCCGCCCATGGCCCGGCCGTATTCCGCGGAGAAGTTCGCGGACACGACTTCGAACTCCTGTACCGCGTCGGCGGACACCTGGGACTGGATGCGCGTCCGTCCGGCGTTCTCGTCGTAGAACTGCTCGGTGTTGTCGTTGCCGTCGAGCAGGAACGAGTTATTGCCCGCCACACCCCGGAAAGTCAGCAGGCCAAATGTCGCGTCACTGGTCACGCCCGGCGTGTCGAGCACGAACGAGTCGACCCTGCGGCCGTTGATGGGAAGCTCCATGATTTCGCGGGTTCCGACCACCTCGGAAACATCGGTCTTCGTCGAATCCACCAGAGGAGCGGTACCCACCACCTCCACCTGCGTCGTACTCTGCGCGACCGACATATTCGCGGTCAGAGTCAAATCCTGGCCTACCCGCAGATCGATGTCCTTCACTTCCCAGCTCGCAAATCCGGCGGCCGTGACCGTTACTTTATATCCGGGGCCCGGTTGGAGAGCGGGAGCCGAGAACACGCCCGCGGCATTCGTGGTGATCGATCGAACCTCGCCGCGCGCATCGCTCGAAATCACGACTTTGGCGTTCGGCACCGCCGCGCCGGACGCGTCATGCACCGTGCCCGAAATGGCCGCCACACCGGCGGCCGATTGAGCCCAAATCGAGCCCGTAACGAGCAAAAACAATACGGCACAAACTAAAAAATTCGATTTCATGGAAGAGACTCTCACCTCATGCGCGGCGACGCTGTGCACGCGCCCTATCTTCGGGGGACTAAGCAAGCATACCTGCTCCAGGTAACGATTTCAATTCAAAATAGCGACATTTTCATCACTTCCAGCGGCAGGCAGTACTTCTGGTACCTCATAGATAATCAGTATTCTAGGAACCCATATTTTTAGCGGCGGAGCTACCATAAGTGGGATGAAAATCCCCGGCGTCACGAATCCCGCCACTTCTGCCGATAGACGGGGGGTGGACGGCCGTTCGAAATATGAGATATAATAAAGAACTATTGACTCCTGGCTAAGTATAGAGCAGAATGTTTCTTTCGGTTTCCACCGATTCCTTAAAGTAGAGGACGAAGCTTTGCTTACATTCAGACGGCAGCGTTCATTCATCCGGCTTGCATTTATCCTCGGCACGCTTTCCTGCGTATCGATTCTTTCCGCGACCCAGCCCCCGGCTAAAAAGAAGGTGGTACACGCCGCGGCCAGGCGGCCCGCCACGTCGGCGAAGGCGCCGATGCATGCGAGAGTCGCCCTGAAATCCGCGGCGATGCCGCACGTCATTGCGAGAGCCGCGGTGAAGCATGCCTTGCCGTCCACTCAGGCTTCGGCCACCAACCAGGCCATCGTCAGCCGCATGAGCGCCGGAAAAAAGTTGCCCTCGCGTGGAGTCTGGAAGGCCCCCAATTACGCCGATTCGCTCGAAGGCGATAACGTCGACGGCGAGGATCTTCTGGTCCGCCGCGCCGCGGTGGACGCCCTCGGTCCTCTGAACGGCAGCATCGTGGTGACCGACGCGAACTCGGGACGCGTCCTGACCATCGTCAATCAGAAGCTGGCTTTTAAGAGCGGTTATCAGCCCTGCTCGACGGTGAAAGTCCCGGTCGCATTGGCCGCCCTCAGCGAAAACGTGGTCGACCGCGAAACGCCGTTTCACCTCACCAAGCGCAAGACCATCGCGATGACCGAGGCGATCGCCCACTCGAATAATCAATACTTCGCGAACCTGGGGGAAAAACTAGGCTTCGAGCGGGTATCCTACTACGCCAGAATGTTCGGCCTGGGGGAAAAAGCCGGTTTGGATATCGCAGGCGAGCAGGCGGGCGGCCTTCCGGCGGAGGAGCCGAAATCCGGAGTCGGGATGATGACCAGCTTCGGCGATGGAATCACCTTGACGCCTCTTGAATACGCCGCCCTGATCGGCGCGGTGGCCAATGGAGGGACGCTCTATTACCTCCAATATCCGAAGTCGGACCAGGAAGCTGTCGCGCTGGTTCCGCGCGTGAAGCGCCGCCTCGATATCGACAATCTGGTTTCCGAAATCAAGCCCGGCATGATGGGCGCGGTAGAGTACGGCACCGCGCGCCGCGTCGGCTTCGATCCGAACTTACCCGTCTACGGCAAGACCGGCACCTGCACCGACCATTGGAGCCCCACGCACCTGGGCTGGTTCGGTTCCTTCGTCGACGCCGGCAAGAGCAAATATGTAGTAGTGGTCCTGCTGACGGGCGGCAAGCTGGTGAGCGGCCCCGCAGCTTCCGGAGTCGCGGGCAACGTTTATAAGGCGCTCAACGCGTCGAATTTCTACAACCGCCAACCCCAGGAAATCAGCCCGGCGGCCATGATCACGGCCACCGGCGTGGGCTCGAACTAGACATTCGATTTTCCGACGCGTGCGGCGGCTTCTCGAAAGACACATCGACACGAATGTCGATGCGGCACGCCTGGGGGCGCGCGCCACATGATGGTTCGGTTAATGATGATCGCCGCCTGCGTGTTCTACTGCGGCTGTAGTTCGCCGGTAAAGGCTCCTCCGGCAGCGGCGAGCGAGCCGGTGAAGATTCTCGCGTTTTATCCCCGCGAGGCGACGGTCTTTGAAGGCGGATCCACTCTGTTATGCTACGGCGTTTCAAACGCGAAGTCGGTGCGTATCGAGCCACCGGTTGACGGCGTTTCTCCGGCGCTGACCCGCTGCGTCGAGGTCCGCCCTAAGGCCGAAACACTCTACACCCTAACGGCGTCAGGAGCGGATGGGAAAACTGTGGCACAATCCGTAACCGTTCATATCGGAATCGATGCGGCGGCTCTTCCGAAGATCATTGCCTTCCGCAACGATGGCGGCAAGAAGGACTACGCGGGGAAAATTGTTTACACGCTGAGCTTCTCCGCCCAGAATGCGCAGGAGGTGTCGATCGATCCGCCTGTGTTTCCGACTTTGCACGGCACTCTTTCGGGGCAGTTCTCGGTCAGGCCGGAGCAGACCACGACCTACACGCTCTCCGCGAAGGGAAAGAACGGGCATGTCGCACAAAAGAGCTTGACCCTGAAGGTTCCTTGAGCTAACCGGGAAACTTTTTGAGCGTCACAACGTAAGTCCGATATGAAGCAATGGAAAATCGCATTGCGCTCTCTGTTACGGCGGCCGGGGTACAGCGTGACCGCGATCCTGATGCTGGTGCTCGGCATCGGAGCTACCACCACTCTGTTTTCCGTGGTGGATACGATTCTGTTGAAGCCGCTGCCCTATCCGAATCCCGATCGTCTGGTGACGCTTCTCGAGGCCAGCCCCTCGAAAAATAAGAAGGAGAGCCTGATTGCCCCGGGCCGGCTCGCGGATTGGAACCGGTTGAGCCGGACCTTCGAGAGGATCGCCGGCAGTTACAGCGAAAACGTGACCGACACCAGCGGCGCGGAGCCGGAGCGCTTGGCGGGACGCCGGGTTTCGCCCGGATATTTCGCGGTTTTTGGAGCGCCCCCTTTGATCGGCCGCACCTTCTCGAGCGAAGAGGATTTGGATAGCGGGCCGGCGGCGGCCGTCATCAGTTATGGTTTGTGGACGCGGCGCTATGGACAGAATCCGGGCGTCATCGGCAAGGCGCTCGTGCTGGGTGCCAAGGCGTACCCCATCGTGGGCGTCATGCCCAAGGACTTCGCGGCGCCCTCCGTCGATTTGTGGCTTCCCGCGCAGACGCCGCCCTTCTTAATGCGTCTTCGGGAGGCGCGCTTCTTTTCAGGTGTCGGCCGGATGACGCGCGGGGTCACCATTGATCAGGCGCAGGCCGACCTTGCGAGCGTCCAGCAACAGTTGGGCGAACAGTATCCGCAAACCGATAAAGGATGGTCTGCTGTCGCCGGCGATCTGAAGGAGCAGCGCGTCGGCGATTACCGGCGCACGCTGTGGCTGGTATTCGGGGCGGTGGCGTTGCTGCTGTTGATCGCGGTTGCGAACATCGCCGGACTGACCCTCGCGCAGCTGCATCAGAGGGAGCGCGAGATGGCGATTCGCAGCTCCGTAGGCGCGTCGCGAGGGCAGGTGATCGGCACGGTGATGCGCGAAGTATTGCTGCTGGCCACGGCCGGGGCCGCAGTGGGAGCTTTGGTTTCCGTGGCGCTGATCGAGGTTATGGCCAGGACCTTCGCCGATCTGCCGCGCATGACGGAGCTCGCATTCAACTGGCGCGCCGCCGCTTTTGCCGCCGGCCTGAGCGTGGCCGCGACGGTGGTGTTCGGCGCGATTCCGGCGATTCAATCGACGCGCACCGACCTCGCTCCGCTGCTGGCTGAATCCTCGCGCAGCGTATCCGGCGGACGCAGGCGGTTGCAGCGCGGACTGGTAGTCGCGCAGCTAGCCTTCACGGTGCTGCTGCTGGCGAGCGCGGGGCTGCTGCTGCGCAGTTACTACAATCTGATTCGCCTCGATTACGGATTCGACCCTCGACACGCCATCACCTTTCACGTGGGCGCGGCCTGGGATGAGGATCGGCCGCGCGTCGGCCGGATGCAGCTGAATATCCTCGCCGAGCTGGAACGATTTCCGGGGGTCGAAGCCGCGGGGATGACCAATTTCCTGCCCGACACCGGAGCCACGCTGAATTATCAGATCGTCCTCGAAGGCCTGGCGCAAAGCGAAGAAAACGGCACCTACACGGTGGGCGAGCGCACCATCGACGCCGGTTATTTGCAGGCGCTGAAAGTTCCACTGCTCGCCGGCAGCTGGTGCCCGGCGATGCCCCCGATCGATCTGAAGAAAGCGGTGCCCGGCAAGTCGATGGTCAATCGAAGATTTGTCGAGCTGTACGGAAAAGGGCAAAACATCATTGGCCGGCATTATCATTTTGCGCAGAACGCAGTAACGCCGGCGCCGGATGAAATCGTCGGTGTTGTGGGCGACGTTCGCGAGGACGGATTGACCTCTTCAGCTGCGCCCTATATTTATACCTGCCAGCCCCCGGGGGCGTGGCCGGACCCGGAATACGTCGTCCGGACCAAAGGAGATCCGCGGGCGCTGATGCAGCAGATTGCGCGCATCGTGCATGGAATCGAGCCCAATCGCGCGGTCTTCGGCGTGAAGCTGCTTGACAGCGTGGTCGATGACGCGCTCGAGCAGCCGCGGCTTAACACGCGTTTCGTGGCGCTATTCGCGGCGGCGGCGATGCTGCTCGCGTCGGTCGGACTCTATAGCCTGATCTCGCTGGTGGTGACGGCGAGGACGCGGGAAATCGGCGTGCGCATCGCGCTGGGAGCGAGTCAGAGCCAGATCATGCGCCTGATCCTGCTGGGTGCAGCACGATTGCTAGGCGCCGGAATCCTAGGCGGCCTCGCGCTCGCTCTCGCGGCGGAGCGGCTGATAAAATCGGTTCTATTCGGGGTGAGTCCTCTCGACGTTTTGTCGCTGGCCGGTGCCATCGCGGTGCTGGTGGCAGTATCCCTGCTTGCGGCGTTGCTGCCGGCGCGCCGCGCCGCTTCCATCGATCCTCTGGAAGCCATGCGAATCGAATAACCCCGCCGCGCCCTGCATTTCGCTGAGAGAATATGACCCCACACCGCACATATAGGCATGGCTACTCCTGAGCGCACACGCACCATTATGCAGACGCTTCTCCAGATGGATAAGCAATTTGGGAAAGGTTCTGTATTGCAGCTTGGATCGCGCAACGTGCTGCCCGTCAAGGTTATTTCGAGCGGATCGATCTCGGTCGACGCCGCGCTCGGCGTCGGGGGATTTCCCAGAGGGCGGGTTACGGAGATTTTCGGGCCCGAGTCCTCCGGAAAGACGACGCTCGCACTCCAGGTTATCGCGGAGGGACAGGCTGCGGGCGGGTCTGCGGCCTTTATCGACGCCGAGCATGCCCTGGACCCCGGATACGCCCGGAATCTGGGAGTGAACGTCGACGATCTCCTTGTTTCTCAACCGGATTGCGGGGAACAGGCGCTCGAGATTACGAACGCTCTTGTATCGTCGGCGGCGATCGATGTTCTGGTCGTCGATTCGGTCGCGGCTCTGGTCCCTAAGGCGGAACTGGAAGGAGAGATGGGAGATAGCTTCATGGGGTTGCATGCCCGCCTGATGTCGCAGGCGCTGCGCAAGCTCACGGGCTCTATCGCGCGGACGAACACTTGTGTCATATTTATCAATCAGGTACGCGAAAAAATCGGCGTCGTATTCGGCAATCCGGAGACAACCACGGGAGGCCGGGCGTTGAAGTTCTACTCCTCGGTCCGCGTCGAAGTGAGAAGGATCGGCGCGATCAAGGATGGGGAGACCGTAGTGGGCAATCGGACCAAGGTTAAAGTGGTGAAAAACAAGGTCGCTGCACCGTTTCGTGAGGCCGAAGTCGACATCCTTTATGGATATGGAATTTCGCGCGAAGGGGATTTATTGGACTTGGGAGCGACCGAAGGCGTCATTGAAAAAAGCGGAGCCTGGTACAGTTTTCAGGGCGAAAGGCTGGGTCAAGGGCGGGAGACGGCGAGGGCATTTCTAAAGGAGCATGGCGATATTCGGGCGAAGATCGATACCGCTGTGAGGCAGAAAATTGGGCTCTTTTCGGGGGCAAAGGCTGCGTCTCAGACCGCTTAACACACGCATAATTTGACCCCGCATACGCCATTGTGCTAACTTGACGGATTCGGAGCAGTTCGTCTCGACGTTCGATCCCTGCACAATTTTTTGATGGAACAGACACTCCAAGCCCTGAGTGGGATTCTGCTAAAGGCCATCCCCAGCGCGATTCTGCTGATCATCCTGCATTTTTATTTGAAGGCGATGCTTTTTAAGCCGCTGCAAAAAGTTCTGGCGGAGCGCGAAGCCCTGACCGTCGGAGCTCGTGCGGCGGCGGACGAGAGTTTAGCGGCAGCCGAGCGCAGGGCGCAGGATTACGAAGCGAAATTCCGGGAGGCGCGCGCCGAGGTTTACCGGCAGCAGGAAGAAACGCGTAAAGGATGGCTGGAGGATCAGGCCACGCAAATTTCCGCAGGACACGATCGAGCATCCCAGGCGATGGCGACTGCGGATAAGAAGATCGCGGAAGAAGTGGCGGCTTCGAGGCAGAATTTGATAGAGACCAGCGCCGCGCTCGCGGACCAGATCGCAAGCACGGTTTTGGCTCGGAGGAAATCGTGAAGCGGGCGCTGCTCGTTTTCATGCTGCTGGCGGGAGCGAACTCCATTTACGCCCAGGCAAAAGCGGACGAGCATGCCGAGAAAAAGGACATGCTGGTTTGGCAGTGGGCGAACTTCGTCATCCTGGCTGCCGGGGCCGGCTACTTGCTGGGCAAGCACATGCCGACTTTTTTCAGGACTCGCAGCGCGGATATACAAAAAGACATTACCGAGGCGCAGCGCCAGAAGGCGGATGCTGAAAAGAGAGCGGCGGAGATGGATGCGCGGTTGAAATCGCTGGCCGCGGATATTGAGACGTTCCGTTCGCAAGCGAAAGCGGAGATGGAGCAGGAAGGTCAACGCATCCGGCAGGACACGGCGCAGCAGATCGAGAAATTGCAGAAGCAGGCGGAGCAGGAGATCGAATCGAAGGGCAATCTGGCGGGCAGGGAGCTGCGGGAGTACGCGGCGAAGCTGGCGCTGGATTTGGCGGAGCAGAGGATTCGGACCAGGCTGGATGCGGGGACAGAGGCTGCTTTGGTCGACGACTTTACTAAAGATTTGCAGCAGCAGGGGTCGAAGAACTAGTGTCCTGGCGGCGTAATGTTGAAAAATTCCCAGGCAGGCGGAACCGCCTGCCCCACACGGACCCGAAATAGATGCTTTCCGCTATTGCAACTCGATACGCTCGGGCGCTGGTGGACGTGGTTACGGAGCCGGGGTCGGGGATCGATCCGCAGTTGGCTCTGGAGCAGTTGAGACAGATCGCTCGGATGGTTTCTACTTCGGACGATCTGCGGAATGCTTTGCTCTCGCCGGCGGTTTCTCCGGGGCGCAAGAGGGCAGTAGTGGAGAAGCTGATAAGCGTTCACGTGAAGCTGCGCAACTTTCTGTTCGTGGTGATCGATCACCGGAGGGTGCATGAAATTCCGTCGATGGTGCAGGCGTTCGAGGCGCTGCTCGACGAGCATCTGGGATTTATACGGGCCGATGTTTCGAGCGCGCAGCCGCTGAATCAGCAGCAGCGCGGCGCACTCGAAGAGCAGCTATCGCGGCTCGCTGGAAAAAAGGCGAAATTGAATTTTCAAACCGATCCGGCGCTGGTGGCGGGGGTGGTGGCGCGGATGGGCTCGAAGGTTTACGACGGCAGCGTCAGGGGACAATTGGAAAGGCTGCGGGAAACCCTTCTAAGCTGAAGCTTAAGGACAAAATTTTATGGCTCAGATTCGGGCGGATGAAATCTCGCGCGTGTTGCGCGAGGAGATTGAGAATTACGAAAAAGTAGTCAACGTTTCAGAAACCGGCTCCGTGATTTCGGTGGGCGACGGTATCGCGCGTATTTACGGCCTGGAAAACGTGATGGCGGGCGAGCTGATTCAGTTCGCGGGCGGTGTTTCGGGCATCGCTTTGAACCTGGAGGAAGACTCCGTGGGCGCGGTGATGTTGGGCGATTACACCAACATCAAAGAGGGCGAAGAGGTGAAGCGGACCGGCCGCATCATGTCGGTTCCAGTGGGCGAAGGGATGATCGGGCGCGTGGTGGACGCGCTGGGGAATCCGATTGACGGGAAGGGTCCGATTGAGTCGTCGGGATTTGTGGCGATTGAGCGCATCGCGCCCGGCGTGGTCGACCGGCAGCCGGTCAGAGAGCCTCTGCAAACCGGCATCAAGGCGATCGACGCGATGATTCCGATTGGGCGCGGGCAGCGCGAGCTGATCATCGGCGACCGGCAGACGGGTAAGACTACTGTCGCGCTGGACGCGATCATCAACCAAAAGGGCGGCGACGTAATTTGCATTTACGTCGCGATCGGGCAGAAGCGGTCGACGGTGGCGCAGGTGGTGAAGACTCTTGAAGAGCACGGCGCGATGGAGTATTCGATCGTGGTGGCCGCGACGGCTTCGGATCCGGCTCCAATGCAGTATCTGGCTCCTTATTCGGGATGCGCGATTGGCGAGTATTTCCGGGATAGCGGTCGGCATGCGCTGTGCGTGTATGACGATTTATCGAAGCATGCGGCGGCGTATCGCGAAATTTCGCTGCTGCTGCGCAGGCCGCCGGGGCGCGAGGCGTTTCCTGGGGACGTGTTCTATTTACATAGCCGTCTACTGGAGCGCGCGGCGAAGTTGTCGGCGGAAAAGGGCGGGGGGTCGCTGACGGCGCTCCCTTTTATCGAGACGCAGGCGGGCGACGTTTCCGCGTACATTCCGACCAACGTGATTTCGATTACCGATGGGCAGATTTATCTGGAGTCGGATCTGTTCAATTCGAATGTGCGGCCGGCAATCAACGTGGGTATTTCCGTAAGTCGCGTGGGATCGAGCGCGCAGATCAAGGCGATGAAACAGGTGGCCGGATCGCTGCGCCTGGATCTGGCCCAGTACCGCGCGCTGGCAGCGTTTGCGCAGTTTGGATCGGAGTTGGACAAGTCCTCTGCCGACCAGTTGACGCGCGGCGCGCGCATGGTCGAGTTGCTGAAACAAGGTCAGTACTCGCCTGTGCCGGTCGAGAAACAGGTGCTGATTCTGTACATCGGAACGCAGGGGCATCTGGACGATCTGCCGCTTCCGCAGGTACGGGCGTTCGAAGCGGAGCTGTTCAAGTTCGTCGAGAATGCGCATCCGGGGCTGCTGCCGTCGCTGCGCGAAAAGAAGGCGCTGACGGATGAAATCAAGGCGGAGATCGATTCCATTGTGAAAGAGTTTAAGCCGAAGTTCGTCCAGGAGCACAAGGACAAGAAGTAGCCAGAATTTCATGCCCAGTTTGATTGATATCCGGCGGCGGGTCCGTTCGGTTAAGAATACGCAGCAGATCACCAAGGCCATGAAAATGGTCTCGGCCGCGAAGCTGCGCCGCGCGCAGGAGAAGGCGGTGGCGGCGCGGCCTTACGCTAAGATGCTGCAGCAGATTCTGGCGAACGTGGCGGAAGCAGCGGCGAATGCGGGGGATGGGGAGACGCATCCTTTACTGGTAGTTCGTCCGGAGAAGAAAATCCTGCTGGTGGTGGTGACGGCCGACGGCGGCCTCGCGGGCGGGTTTAACGCGAATCTGATCAAGATGGCGGATCGGTTTGCGAAGGAGAAGACTTCCGACGATTTGAGTTTCGAGCTGATCGGGCGCAAGGGGCGCGACTATTTTAAGAGGCGCTATTCGCATATTTCCGGCGAACATCTGGATGTGTTTAGGGTGGTCAAGTTTGAGACCGCCGAGAAGATTGTCGATGCGATTATCGATAAGTTTGTTAAGGCGGAGATCGACGCGGTTTATCTCTTCGTGAATGAATTTAAGAGCGTGATGTCGTCGAATATCGCGCAAAAACGGCTGTTGCCGATTGAAGTGCCGAAGTCCGGCGAGCCGGTGGATTACATTTACGAGCAGAAGCCGGAAGAGATTCTGGGGAGTCTGCTGCCTCGGTACTTGAAGGTCCAGATTTATGGGGCGCTGCTGGAGTCGGCGGCGGCATATCTGGCGGCGCGCATGACGGCGATGGATGCGGCGACGCGGAACGCGGATGAAGTGATCGACAAGCTGACGCTCTATATGAATCGGGTGCGGCAGGCTACGATTACTCGGGAGATTATTGAGGTGGTAAGTGGTGCGGCGGCGTTGGAGTGAGGCGCGGGATGTGTTTCAGGAGTGTGGCGCAGGAGTGTGGCGCAGGCGGTTCCGCCTGCGATTTCGAGAGGTTATCGTCGCTACCGGTGCGTCGACACGAGTGTCGACGCAGCACGCAGAAGTGCGTGCGCCACAAAATTGGCCGTCCCAGTTTAGGGGGCAGAGGAAATATGAGGGTTTATGAGCGTTGATGGAAAAGTGATCCAGGTGGCTGGGCCGGCGGTGGACGTGGAATTCCCGGAGGGACAGATTCCGGTGATTCGGACGGCGCTGCGCATCACTAGCGAGGGATTTAACGTTCCTACGCCGATCGATATTATTTGCGAAGTGGCGCAGCATATCGGCGAGAGCCGCGTGCGCACCATCGCTCTGCAACCTACCGATGGTCTGGTGCGCGGGATGCATGTTCAGAATCTGGATCGGCCGGTGACGGTACCGGTGGGCCGCGAGACTTTGGGGCGCGTGCTGAACGTGATCGGCGAGCCGGTGGACAACATGGGTCCGGTGAATACGAAGCTGCATTGGCCGATTCACAGGCCTGCGCCGGCGTTCGAGGATCAGGCCACGGAATTGAAGATGTTCGAGACCGGCATCAAGGTCGTTGACCTGCTGGAACCTTATTTACAGGGCGGGAAGATTGGACTGTTCGGCGGCGCGGGCGTGGGCAAAACAGTCATCATTCAAGAGCTGATTTCAAACCTGGCGACCAAGCACGGAGGCGTTTCGGTATTTGCGGGCGTGGGCGAACGAACCCGCGAGGGGAACGATCTGTGGCTGGAGTTTCAGGAATCGCACGTGATCGATCCGCACGATTTTACGAAATCGAAGTGCGCGCTGATTTACGGGCAGATGACGGAGCCTCCGGGGGCGCGTTTGCGGGTGGCGCTGACGGCGCTGACGGTGGCGGAGTATTTCCGGGATGAAGAGCATCAGGACGTGCTGCTGTTTATCGACAATATTTTTAGGTTCACGCAGGCGGGGTCGGAGGTGAGTGCGCTGCTGGGTCGCATGCCGAGCGCGGTGGGGTATCAGCCGAACCTGGCTAGCGAAATGGGGGATTTGCAGGAGCGGATTACGTCGACCAGAAGCGGTTCGATTACGTCGGTGCAGGCGATTTACGTTCCCGCGGACGATTATACCGATCCGGCTCCGGCAACGACATTCGCGCACCTGGATGCGACCACGAATCTTTCGCGATCCATTTCGGAGATGGGCATTTATCCGGCGGTCGACCCGCTGGCATCGACGTCGCGCATTCTGGATCCGCTGATTATCGGGCAGGAGCACTACGATGTCGCGCAGGCGGTGAAACTGATTCTGCAGCGATATAAAGATTTGCAGGATATTATTGCGATTCTGGGTGTCGACGAGCTTTCGGACGACGATAAGGCGACCGTTGCGCGCGCCCGGAAGATTCAGAAATTCCTTTCGCAGCCATTTAAGGTCGCGGAGGCGTTTACGGGTCGCGAAGGGAAGTACGTCAAGGTTGCGGATACGGTGCGGAGCTTCAAAGAAGTCGTCGAAGGGAAACACGACGAGATTCCGGAGCAGGCGTTTTATATGCAGGGGTCGATCGACGACGTGCTGCAGGCGAATGAAGACATGAAGAAGAAGGGCTGAAATGGCGGACACGTTTCAGATCGAAGTCGTTACGCCCGAGAAGCTGGTGCTGGACCAGCAAGCGGAGTTTGCGGAAATTCCCGGGAAAGACGGGTATCTGGGCGTGCTGGCGGGACACGCGGCGCTGTTGGGGGAATTGGGCGAGGGCGCGCTGAAGGTTACTTCCGGCGGACAGACGCGAGAGATTCAGGTGTCGGGCGGATACGTCGAGGTCCGCGATAACCACGTGCGGGTGCTGGCGGATAAGGCGGGGTAGCTTCACGAAAACCATCATCGAGCCGTTTCGGATCCGTAGTGTCGAGCCTTTGCGCCACACGACGGTCGAGCAACGCGAGAAGTACCTCAAGAGGGCCGGGTATAATCTTTTCGAGCTGCGCGCGAAAGATATTCTGATCGATCTGCTGACGGATTCGGGGACCAGCGCGATGTCGACCGCGCAGTGGGCGGCGATGATGCGCGGCGACGAATCGTACGCGGGCAGCGAAAGTTTTTTCCGGCTCAAGCAGGTCGTGGATGAGCTGACCGGGTTCGCGCACATGATTCCGACCCATCAGGGGCGCGCGGCGGAGCGGATTCTATTCACGGTGATGTGCCGGCCGGGGCACATCGTTCCGAGCAATACTCACTTCGATACGACGCGGGCGAACATTGAGTTTACGGGAGCGCAGGCGGTTGATCTGCCGCTGCCTGAAGCCGCGGACACGCAGGCCAGAGTGCCGTTCAAAGGGAACATCGATGTCGCAGCGCTGGATAGACTGATCGTCAAAGAGGGCGCGGAGAAGATTCCGCTGATCATGTTGACGGTCACGAATAACTCCGGCGGAGGGCAGCCGGTTTCGATGGCGAACATTCGCGCGGTACACACTCTGGCGGCCGCGCACAAGATTCCTTTTTATCTGGATGCCTGCCGGTTCGCTGAAAATGCTTGGTTCATTCAACAACAGGAGCCGGGATTTGAGCGGCTGAGTCCGAAACAAGTTGCACAGGCAATGTTTTCCTATGCCGATGGGTGCACATTTTCGGCGAAGAAGGACGCGTTTGCGAATATCGGCGGGATGCTATGCACGAACGATCATGAAGTAGCACAAAAAGAGCGGGATTTGCTGATTCTCACCGAAGGATTTCCCACTTACGGAGGGCTCGCCGGCCGCGATCTGGAGGCGATCGCGGTGGGGCTCGAGGAAATACTCGACCCCGATTATCTGGAATATCGGATTGCGTCGACCCGGTATCTGGGCAGGAAGATTGCGGATCGGGGAGTGCCGATTGTCGAGCCTCCTGGCGGCCACGCTATCTATATTGATGCGGGGCGGATGCTGCCGCATATTCCCAAGCACGAATTTCCGGGGCAGGCGCTGGCGGTGGAGTTGTACCGTCATGCGGGCGTTCGCAGCGTGGAGATCGGCTCGGTGATGTTCGGCGAGCATGCGCGGCATGAGTTGCTGCGCC
This sequence comes from Bryobacterales bacterium, assembly GCA_963698105.1. Taxonomy (GTDB): domain Bacteria; phylum Acidobacteriota; class Terriglobia; order Bryobacterales; family Bryobacteraceae; genus Palsa-187. The sequence continues at coordinate 1,137,372 of CAVOPN010000001.1, read as the reverse complement.
TGGCGATTCCGCGGCGCGTGTATACGCAGAGTCATATCGATTATCTGGTGGAGGCGATCCTCGAAGTGAATGCCCGGAAAGAGTCGCTGCGCGGGCTGCGGATGACGCATGAGCCTCCTTATTTGCGGCATTTCACGGCACGGTTTGAGCCGTTGTGAACGTGGGGCGCTGAGTAAGACATGTCGACACGAATGTCGACGCGGCAGGCGTGGACGCGCGCGCCACACGGCCCATGCGAAGCGGTTCATCATGAGTGAACGGCTATAATGGGCAATCCATGCCCATCGACTGGTTTCCGCTGTGGCTCAGCCTGCGCGTAGCCGTAGTGTCGACCGCGGTGGCTCTGGCGCTCGGGTTGTGGCTCGCATACATCCTCGCCAATAAAGAATTTCGCGGGAAAGAAGTTCTCGATGCGCTGGTCACTTTGCCGCTGGTGCTGCCGCCCACGGTGCTCGGATATTACCTGCTGGTGCTGATCGGACGCGCCAGTCCATTGGGAAAAATTTGGGAAGTGATTTTCGGATCGCCTCTGGTGTTCACCTGGAAAGCGGCTGTGATCGCGGCTCTGCTGCACTCTCTGCCGCTGCTCGTCAAGTCGTCGCGGGCCGCGTTTGAAAGCGTCGATCGCCGCTATGAGCGCGCCGCGCGTACGCTGGGCGCATCGGAATGGAAGCTGTTCTGGCGTGTCACTCTGCCGCTGGCCCACCGGTCGATATTCGCCGCCGGCGCGCTGGCCTTCGCGCAATCGCTGGGCGATTTCGGCATCACATTGATGGTCGCGGGGAATATTCCGGGGCGCACGCAAACTCTCGCGGTGGCGATTTACGACGCCGTCGAAGCGGGTAACGGAGCGGTGGCGCGCACGCTGGTCCTGGTGGTGTCGGCAGTCGCTCTGCTGATCCTGAGTATCGCGAACCGTCTGAACCCGCGTTAAGAAAATGCTGCAGGCGCGACTCCGTAAAACATTTCCGCAGCGTCCCGATTCCTTCGGTTTTTCGCTCGACTTGGGACTCAAAGCCGCGGCGGGCATCACCGTGTTGTTCGGACCCAGCGGCGCGGGCAAGACTCTGGTGCTGGATTCAATCGCCGGATTCACGCGCCCCGACGAGGGCCGTATTCTGCTGGACGACGATCTGCTGTTCGACGCAGCGACTGGCGTGCATCTTCCACCGCAGGCGCGCAACTGCGGATATGTATTTCAGAATTATGCCTTGTTTCCGCACATGACTCTGCGGCAGAACCTGATGTTCGCGGCGGAGCGCAGGCCGCGCCTCGAACGGCATCGGCGGGTGAATGAGATGCTCGAGACCTTCCGATTGACGGAGGCCGCGGGACGGCGTCCGCACGAAGTTTCCGGTGGGCAAAGGCAGCGCTGTTCGATCGCACGCGCGCTGATCGTCGCCCCGAAATTGCTGCTGCTCGATGAGCCCGGGCAAGGTTTGGACGCGCCGTTGAAGGCCGAATTTTACGACGTTCTGCGGCAGGTTCGCGCGGATTTCAAGACTCCTGTTCTTCTGGTGACGCACGATCTGGAAGAATGTTTTGAGCTGGGCGAGGAGATGCTGATTTTGCGCGACGGAAAAATCGTGCAGAGCGGATCGCCCCGAAGCATTCTGGAGCAACCCGCCAGTGTGGATGTGGCGCGACTGCTGGGCGCGTTCAATCTGATCCCCGGCGAGATTCGGGCGCTCGATCCGGGGCGCAACACCAGTAAAGTGCAGATCGGCGATGTGGAGCTCGACGGCCCGTACTTTCCGGGCAGGTTCAAAGGCGATCGCGTGACGGTGTGCGTGCGGCCCGAACAACTGGTGGTGTCGGCGCGGCTGGGGCGGCCGGGGCAAAATCAGATTGCGGCATCTTTGTCGCGCGTGGTGGACACGCCGCGGGGAATAAGGCTCGAATTTGAAGGCAACATCGCCGCTGAGATGGGTCGCGCGGAATTTGAGCGGCTGCGGGATAACTTTGAGCGGCTGCTGGATAACAAGGATTGGCTGATCGAGTTTCCCCCTGATTCCCTGCGAGTGCTGTAGGGATTTTCCTCATTGACATCAGGCGAACAAATGGCGAATATAGGGAGTCGTGTATATCGAACTCCACGCCCGTTCCGCCTTCAGTTTTCTCGAAGGGGCCTCACTTCCGGAGGATCTGGTGCAGCAGTGCTCGAACCTCGAAATCCCGGCGATGGCGCTGCTCGATACCGACAATGTGAGCGGAGCGCCGCGCTTTTATATGGCTGCGAAAAAGCTGGGGATCCAACCGCACATGGGCGCCGAAATTACCGCCGCCGCCGGTGGCCGCTATACGCTGCTGGTTGAGAATCGCACCGGATATCAGAACCTGTGCCGGCTGATTACATCGATGAAGCTGCGCTCCGAAAAAGGATCGGCCGCGGCGAGCGAAGCGGAGTTCCGGCAATATTCACCGGGCCTGATCGCGCTGGCCGACGGCTCCCAGCCATTTCAAAAACTGATCGATATTTATGGCGCAGGGAATGTATACGCGGAGACGCAGCGGCATCTGATCCGCGGCGAAGAGGCTCACAATTTGCGCGTTCGCGAGCTCGCCGAACATTGGAAAATTCCATTCATCGCCACCAACGGCGTGCGTTTCGCGCATCCCGAAAAGCGTCCTCTGATGGATGTGCTGACCTGCACCCGGCATAAGACCAACGTCATGAAGGCCGGGCGTCTGCTGGAACACAATGCGGAGCGGCATCTCAAATCTCCGGCGGCGATGCGGCGCCTGTTCGCCGATGTGCCGGAGGCCATCGATAACGCGCTCGAACTATCCAGCCGCTTGCAGTTCACCCTCGCCGATCTGGGCTATGAATTCCCTCACTATCCGGTCCCCGCGGGCGAAACCATGGATTCTTTCCTGCGCGCGCAAACGTTGAAAGGCGCGCTGCATCACTATGGTGCGCAGCATGAAAAAGCTTACCGGCAGATCGAGCGCGAGCTGGCTCTTATCGAGCATCTCAAGCTGTCGGGATATTTTCTGATTGTCTGGGACATTGTCGATTTCTGCCGGAAACAGGGCATTCTGGTGCAGGGCAGAGGCTCGGCGGCCAACAGCGCGGTGTGCTATTCGCTGGGAATTACCGCTATCGATCCGGTGAAAATGGAGCTGCTGTTCGAGCGTTTTCTATCGGAGGAGCGGGGCGAATGGCCCGATATCGATCTCGACCTGCCCAGCGGCGACGATCGGGAAAAGGCGATTCAGTACGTCTATCAAAGATATGGAAAACTGGGCGCCGCGATGACCGCGAACGTCATCACTTATCGCAGCCGCTCCGCCGTGCGCGATGTGGGGAAGGCGCTGGGGTTCGACCAGGAATCGCTCGAACGGATCGCCAAACTTTCCTCGCGCGGCGCGTGGGAAATCGAAAATCCCGAGGCGTATACACAGGACCGTCAGTTCCAAGCCGCGGGCCTCGACCTTAATAATCCCTTGGTCGTAAAACTCCACACATTGTCGCGCGAAATTTTGAATTTGCCTAGGCATTTGGGGCAGCATTCCGGAGGATTGGTGATTTGCCAGGGGCAGCTTGATTCCATCGTGCCCATCGAGCCCGCCACCATGCCCGGCCGCGTGATCGTGCAGTGGGATAAAGAGGATTGCGCGGATCTGGGGCTGATTAAGGTCGATTTGCTGGGCTTGGGCATGATGGCGGCGCTCAAGGATTCGATCACGCTGATCGAGAATCATTATCACGAGAAAGTCGACCTGGCGCATCTTCCCATTGACGATCCCGCGGTTTACGACATCATGCAGAAGGCCGACACGGTGGGGCTGTTCCAGGTGGAAAGCCGCGCGCAGATGTCCTCCCTGCCGCGTTTGAAGCCGGCCACATTTTACGACATCGTGGTGCAGGTAGCCATCATCCGGCCGGGGCCCATTGTCGGCAAAATGATGCATCCCTATCTGCGGCGGCGGGAGGGGGAGGAGGCGCCGGTGTGCCTGCATCCACTGCTCGAGCCGGTGTTGGAAAGGACGCTTGGGGTTCCCTTGTTTCAGGAGCAGCTGCTGAAAATGGCCATGATCGTCGCCGATTTTACGGGCGGCGAAGCGGAAGAGCTGCGGCGCGCGATGGGCTTCAAACGGTCTGAGGAGCGCATGAAGGATATTGAGGCACGCCTGCGTTCCGGCATGGAGAAAAAGGGCATCAACGGCGAAGTGCAGGATACCATCGTGCAAGCCATCACCGCGTTCGCGCTTTATGGATTCCCCGAATCGCACGCCGCCAGCTTCGCGCTGCTGGTCTATGCCAGCGCGTATCTCAAATGCCATTATCTGGCCGCATTCACGGCGGCACTTTTGAATAATCAGCCCATGGGTTTTTACAGTCCGCAGACCCTGGTGAAGGATGCGCAGCATCACGGGCTGCATTTTCTCCCCGTCGATGTGACGCAATCGGATTGGCTGTGCACTGTTACGCCTTCCGAGCCGCGACCGCAGGAAGCGACCTGTCTGGTTGTGCGGCTGGGCTTCAATTATGTAAAAGGTTTCCGCCAAACCACCGGGCTGGCGATTGTTGCCAGGCGTCCATTTAAAGATATCGACGATCTGCGTCATCGTGTTCCTGAAATTTCAAAAGACGAGCTGACCGCGCTCGCGGACCTGGGCGCGCTCAATAATCTGGGAGGCAAGCGTCATCGGCGCGATGCGTTGTGGCAATCGGCGCTTGCTCTGCGTCCAGCCGGGGAGTTGCTAAAAGACGCGGGAATCGCCGAGACTCCGTCGCCCTTGGCCGCCATGAACCCCATTGAGCGTCTGCAAGCGGACTTCGCCAACTCCGGTCTTTCAATCGGAGCACATCCCATGCGCTTTCACCGGGAGCGTCTCAATGCCATGCGAGTTATCCCCGCCGCGCAGGTGAAATTGATGCCCGACGGCCGCTTCATCAGGGTCGCCGGCGCCGTCATCTGCCGCCAGCAGCCAGGCACGGCGAAGGGCTTCGTATTTCTGAGCCTGGAAGATGAAACGGGGATCGCCAACGTAATTTTAAAGCCCGACGTCTTCGATCGGCTGCGGGCGCCAGTGCTCAACAACTCCTACGTGATTGTGGACGGAGTTTTGCAAAATCAAAAGGGCGTGGCATCGATCAAAGCCACCGATGTGCGTCCGTGCGTCATGCCGACTACGGCGGTGGCGGCGTCGCATGACTTTCATTAGCATTTGTCTCCCGCTTTACGTTTAACGCGAAGCGTAGTATTATAGGTGCTTGATCCGCTCTTTTCGTAACCGGGAAACAGAGGCGATCTTCGAGTGCCAGCGGGTCAGGCGTTTTCAGCAAATTGAGGCCGTTGCCCTACGCCGGCTTACCCAGATCGATAGCGCGGAAGATCTTCGCGATCTTCAATCGCCCCCGGCAAACCGGCTGGAGATTTTGAAGGGACATCGCGCGGGACAATATAGTGTTCGCATCAACGATCAATACCGGATTTGCTTTCGATGGCGGAACGGCCATGCATTCGATGTGGAAATTACCGATTATCACTGAAGGAAGGAACTGATCATGAAGCGGAAGAAAACCGATCGCATCCCGTTCCCGCATCCCGGCGAAACGATTCGGGAAGATTTCTTGAAACCGCTGCGGATGAGCGTGAACAAACTCGCGTTGGAGTTGCGTGTTCCTGCCACGCGAATGACGGAGATCGTTCACGGCAGGCGGGGTATTACCGCCGACACTGCTCTTCGCCTGGGGCGTTACTTCAATACCACTCCGAAGTTCTGGCTCAATCTACAGGCATCCTATGATCTTGCCGTGGCGTCCTCAAATCGGGCGGAAGAAATCGAGCGCACCGTCCGTCCGCGCCAGGCAGCTTGAAGTGTTAGATTTAGCTAAACCGTGATCATCGCAGACCTCTCCGAAATTCCCGGCAGGACGTACCCGGCAAGAAGGCGCACCCAAAATCTGGTCGGCGGCGCGAGTCCGATTCAGGCCACCAATTTTTCCTTGGGGAATGTCACGCTGGAACCGGATGGCGGACAGGTTCCCTGGCACAATCAGGAGCAGGAAGAGATTTACTTTATCGTCGAAGGCACGGGCGAAATGTGTCTGGGCGAGGAGCGCTCGACCGTTACTTCCGGGCAGGCGGTTTACATTCCGTCGGGCGTTTTTCACCAATTGACTAACATCGGCGCGACGCCTTTGCGGATGATTTATTGTTATGGCCCTGCCGGTGATGTGGCGCACTGGAGACAGGAGCTCGACGGTACTCTGCCGCGGGCGGGCGTCGAAGCACCTCCTCTGCCAGAGGGCGCGCAGCCGCAAACTACATGATTCACAACGTCGGAATTATCATGAACGGCGTCACCGGACGCATGGGGCTGAATCAGCATCTGGCGCGGTCGATTTACGCGATCGTTCAGCAAGGCGGAGTCAAGATCTCGGATGACGAGACGATCATCCCGAAGCCGCTGCTGGTGGGCCGGAATAGGGCTAAATTAGAGCCAATTTCGAGGGATTTCGATAACCTGCCGTGGTCTACGGATCTTGATTCGGCACTTTCCGACCCGCAATATTCGATTTACTTCGATGCGCAGACCACCGACCGGAGAGCAGAGGCGGTTCGAAAAGCCATTGCGGCAGGCAAGCATATCTATTGCGAAAAGCCGGTTGCCGATACCTTCGAGGTTGCCTTGGAGTTGTATCAGCTCGCTTTGAAATCGGGCGTGAAACACGGCGTGGTGCAGGATAAGTTGTGGCTGCCTGGAATGCTCAAGTTGAAGACTCTGCGCGAGTTAGGATTCTTCGGCAAGATTCTTTCGGTGCGTGGCGAGTTCGGATATTGGGTGTTCGAAGGCGATATACTCCCGGCGCAGAGACCCTCCTGGAATTATCGAAAAGAGGATGGAGGAGGCATTATTATCGACATGCTGTGCCATTGGCGGTACGTGCTCGATAACCTGTTCGGCGAGGTAAAGGCGGTTTCGTGCCTGGGGGCGACGCATGTGCCAACTCGGTGGGACGAATCGGGAAAGCCTTACGATTGCACGGCGGACGATTCCGCGTATGCGACGTTTGAGCTCGAAGGCGGGGTGATCGCGCACTTCAATTCTTCCTGGTGCGTTCGGGTGCGGCGCGACGATTTGTTGACCATTCAGGTGGATGGGTCGAAAGGCTCGGCGGTCGCGGGGCTGCGGGATTGCTGGGTGCAACATTACGGAACGAACCCAAGGGCGGTTTGGAATCCGGATATTCCGAGTACTATCAATCACTTCGAGGGTTGGCAGAAAGTCCCCGAGCAGCGGACGTACGAGAATGCGTTCAAGATCCAGTGGGAACTTTTTCTGCGGCACGTGGTGAAAGACGAGCCGTTTCGCTGGGGGCTGCTCGAAGCAGCGAAGGGTGTTCAACTGGCGGAAAAGGGGATCGAGAGCTGGAAAAAGCGTGCTTGGGTGGAGGTGCCGCCGATTGCGTAGAAGAGGACAGGTCGGCAACCTGTCCGACTATACTGAAATTCTGTGCGGATTTTGGTGGTTGCTATCGACGGCCCGGCAGGCGCGGGGAAGAGCACAATTGCCCGGTCGCTGGCGCGGAGGCTGGGGTTTACCTACATCGATAGCGGAGCTATGTTCCGCGCCGTGGCGCTGTGGGCCATGCGGGCGGGAGTGGACCTGGACGATCTGCATAAACTGGAGCAACTGGCGCGAGAGGCTCGGATTGAGTTTGATGGGGACGCCAAGGTTCTATTGAACGGCGAGGATGTTACGGCGGCGATCCGCGACCCGGAAGTATCGAGGGCTGCTTCTAAAGTGTCGATCGCGCCGGGGGTCCGGAAAGCTCTGCGGGAGGAACAGCGGCGCATCGGGAGTCTGGATTCGGTGGTGATGGAGGGGCGCGATATCGGCACGGTGGTGTTTCCCGACGCCGATGTGAAGATTTATCTCGACGCGCGTCCGGAGGTTCGGGCGGGGCGCAGAGCGCAGGAAACGGGGGAAGCGGTCACTGAGATTGCTCGGGAGATGGACGAGAGGGATCTAAGGGACCGGATGCGAACAGAGGCTCCACTGACGCAGGCGCCGGATGCGGAGTATATCGACTCCACCGATTTGTCACAGGAGGAGGTGGAGGAGGCGATCTTGAAAGTAATTCGGGGGAGGACTTCTAATGGGAAAGAGCATCCGTGAAAGATCGATCCCTGTTGTCGGTTAACCCGATTTTTTTAATCTCAGGCGGATGAAAATGTTGCCGCCGAGGGGGCGGGCGCCGTAGTAGGGCTTGATAGCGTCGGGGAGCGAATAGAGACTGAAGTTTGCGCCGATGCCGGTTTCGACGTGCGAGAACAACTCGACATCGCGCGTGTACCCCAGGGTGTATGCGCCGATGCGAAAGGTTCCTGGTATGGGCACGAAGAGTTCATCTTTATCGGCCAGTTCAATGCGTCCTGTCAGGAAGTTCCTTTTGGAGATAGGCACCACGGATTCGGCCAGGTAGCTGTTCAGATTGCGACCGGTGGCTGTAAAGTGAACGCGGCTCCAGATGAGGCTGGAGGACCAGCCTCCTTTGGTGTAGCTCAGCGATCCGATGGCCCGGAACTGGTTGCCCGGTTCCAGAGCTTCGGGATGAGTGAGCCTTCCGACGGAGAACTGCGCGGCCCAATCGCTGGCGGGGAAAAACCACAGTCGCGTAGACCAGGAATCCATGGCGCCTTGCTGGATGATCCAACGATTTTCGCCAGGCTCGGCTCCGTGGAATCCGCTGCCTTCGAGCTCTAGTTTTTGGTAGTGGACGCCGACGGTTACGACGTCGTCAGAGATGTGAGTGGAATCCTGCAAGTGGTGGGAGATTGGCGCCTGCGGAAGTTCCTCGGCCGACGCTCGATGGGGATAAGCAACTGGGCCGAGCGCGGGATCGCCTACGGGCGCGACATAAACGTTTATAGTGGTGCCTTCGGAAATTTCATACGTGTAGTGGAAGCCCAGGGCCATGATGAAATTGTGGGGATGTTGCGCGTCGTAGAGAGGATGGCCATAGGCGGTTTCGCCGGTTTGAAATAGCAGAGGGTAGCGCTCGCCGGTGATGGTGGCGGGGTCTAGGCTCATCATCAAATCGGCATGGAAAGCTCCTCTGGGGCCGAGGCTGTGGCTGGCAGAGGCCATGAATTCATTCGCCGAATAGAGTTTGTCGCCTCCGCGGGAGCCGGATTGCTGGGTATCGACGATGAAGGCGGTGCCCATGAACATGGTGTCCCAGGAGCCCAGATGCGCCATCAGCATGGGCATTTTCCAGGACTGGGGATTCACCGATGTGCCGGAGGCGAGGTTCATCAGCGACATCGCGGCCGGGTTCATCTGCGACATGCCGGGCATGTTCATACCTGGCATATCCATGCCTGGCATGGGATCCTGGGCTGCGAGCGCGGATAGGGCTATTAGAAATAGAGTTGTCTTCACGAAGTTTCTCCCTGGGATCAAAACGCCGGCTGAAGCCGACGCTGCAAGCTGAAGCTCGCGCCACGCTCAGATTCGGAGAATTGTTAGGAGAGGGACTTCGACCGGTGGGGAGGGATTGTGGACCGGCGGTATTTGGAACGATGCCAGCCTCGGGAAATTTGTTGAGGCTGGAATTATTTCGGCTGGGAAGAACACGGTGACTGCGCTGTGCTGGACGATGGTGGCCTGGATCAATTCATGCGCGCAGGAGGGCGCCTGTTTCGGATGATGCGGACAGGTGGGTTGGGGAGTGCAGGCGTCGCCGCACTCGACTGTGCCGATTACCAACACGATCGCAACCAGAACCTTCAACATTCTCTCTCAGCTTAGCATCGTCATTCGCCCGCCTGATTTCGCCGTTGGCCGGTTTTCATGGCGGCGGGCTGAGGGGAATCGTTTATGCTCGATTGCAAATGAATCCCACACGCGACCGGATGGAAGGCACTTTCGAGAAAACGCTGGCGGTGACCGGTGCAGTGACTATCAGTGTGAGTACGAATGCCGGTGTCATCAGGGTGTTGAAAGGGGACGCCGGGTCCGTGAAGATTCGCGGGGTTCTGCGGGCGCGTTCACCGATATTCATGGGATTATTCATCGGCGGTCCGCCGGGAGAGAGAATACGCGCGATCCAGGCGAACCCTCCGATTGCGCAAGAGGGGAACGCGATCGCGGTGGGAGATGTGACGGATCGCTGGCTGCTGCGCGGTATCAACCTGCTGTTGGAAATTGTGACGCCGGCCGATACGGAGGTGCGGGCGCTGGCCGATTCGGGAGACATCCGGATTGAGGGGATCGACGGGCCGGTCGAGTGCGAAACAGATTCGGGGCAGATTGAAATCGCTAGCATCGGAAATGAAGTGCGGGCGATCAGCGATTCGGGAAGTATTCGCATTGAAGGCGTGGAAGGTTCTGTGGACGCGCGCACCGATTCGGGGCGGATCGAAGCTTTCGAGATCGCAGGCACGATTGACGCGACCACGGACTCGGGCGGCGTCCTGCTATCGCAAACCATCGTCGCACCGGTGTGCGTGAAGACGGATTCGGGGCGGATACGGGTGAAGCTGGCCGCTGGAGGGGGATACACGATTCGCGCGCGCACGGACAACGGAAAGATGGAGCTGCCGCAGATGACGAGGCAGCGATTATCGCGGCACGAGCTGGAAGGGGACGTGCGGGGAGGAGGGTCCGTGGTGGCTCTGGAGACGGATTCGGGAGGGATTGAGGTGTTGGCGGACTAGTGTCAAGAGATCGACTCCCTGCGGTCGCGGCTCGGTAAGGGTCGCCGATGGTGTTTATTTAGGGGGCGCGCAACTACTACGGTGATGTCGCCGGCGGCGGGGGCGGTCACGGCGTTGTGAATCGCGACGGACTCGGGGGGATTGAGGTGTTGGCAGATTCGTGTCAAGAGATCGACTCCCTGCGGTCGCGGCTCGGTCGATGGTGTTTATTTAGAGGCGGCGCGCGACTACTACGGTGATGTCGTCGGCGGCGGGGGCGCCCTGGGTAAAGGCGATTACGGCGTTGTGAATCGCCTCGACAATCTCCTCGGAGGGGCGATTTTTCATGGAGGTGACCAGGGCGGCGAGGCGTTCTTCGCCGTATTCCTGATCGCTGGGGTCTGCGGCTTCGGTGACTCCGTCGGTGAACAGAATCAGGGTATCGCCAGGGTTCAGCGTGGTGCGCGCTTCCTGATATGCGGCCATGGGGAGGATGCCGAGAATGATGCCTCCGGCTCCTTTCAACATTTCAAATTCGCCGGATTCACGGACCACGACCGGCGGATTGTGGCCGGCGTTGGTGTAAACGAACTCGCCGGTTTTCGAATCGATAATGCCCATGAAGAAGGTGATGAAACGATTGTCGGGGCAGTTGGAGGAGACAGCTTTATTCAAGCGGCCGATTTTGCGCGCCAGATCGTCGGCGTCTTCAAACAGCACGTGGACGCGGGCCTGGAGGCTGGACATCAGCAGCGAGGCGGGCATGCCTTTTCCGGCCACGTCGCCGACCAGCATACCGATACGGCCGTCCGGGAACGCGAGGTAATCGTAATAATCGCCGCCAACGGTGCGGCAGGCTTTAGTGCGGCCGGCGATATCGAGTCCGGGGGCGACGGGCGATTTTTCGGGCAGGAGGCGCTGCTGGATCACGGCGGCCTGCTGCATATCCTTGGCCATGGCACGTTCCGCTTCTTCAATTTCGCTGAGGCGCGCGTGTTCAATACGGATGGCGGCTACGTTGGCCATTACCGTGAGCAGATTCAGATCCTCGCGCGAAAATTCGCGGATCAGGTGCGGGGAATCGACGTAAATCAGGCCGATGACGCGATCGTTGGTCTGCAAAGGGACCGCCATCATGCTGCGGACTTTCTGTTCGACGATGCTGACATGCTCGCGCAGCGCGCGATCGAGTTGGGCATCGCGAACCAGTAGGGATTCCTTGTTTCTGAGCACTCGTTCGCGAACGGTGGTCGAGATTTGAAAACCGTCGCCGCGCGCGGCGCGCACGTGCAACTGGCCGTCTTCGAGGGTCATCAACACGCCGCGCCCGGCCATGACGGCTTCGACCGAAAGATCCATGATCACGGTGAACAGTTCTTCGAGCGGCCGGTGCCCGGCGAGTTCGCGGCCGGCGCGAATCAGGGCGCGCATCTGCGGACTGCCCTGCATCACGTGGGTCTTATTCAGGTCGTCCGCCTGCGGACCGAGGACGGCATCGAGGTTGGCGACGACGGTGGTCGCGGTGGTGGAGAACGCTTCGTTCTGATCGACAAAGACGACAGTGTTGGCGGAATCCAGACCGGTTTCAGCGAATTCGATGGTCAGGTGCCCAGCGGAAATGCGATCACCCTCTTTGAAGGGCGAAGCCTTTTCGATGCGCTTGCCGTTCAAAACGGTGCCGTTTTTACTGCCCAGATCCTCCACTTGCCAGGTGTCTCCGGAACGGGTCAAGGCAAGATGCTGGCGGGATAAGCCGGCGTCGTCGGGATAGCAAAGCTCGTTGGCGCTGGACCGGCCAAGCGTGATGCGATCGCGATCGAGCGGCACCGTCACATTTTTGCCGTCGATATTGCGGATGACCAGTTCGCGGGGCGTCATTTGCGCTAAGAAGTTAGCGTAACAGAGGATCGCTTGCTGCGGTTTCTTACATCAAGCGGCTATACTCTGATGAAGCCTATGAAGACGGCACTTTTTATCGCGCTTGCCATCGTCGCGGCGAGTTTCGTTATTTTTTGGTTTGTCGAAGTGCGAAAGCGGCGCAGCTACCACGGGGCGACACCCGGGCCGGTGGATATTTTGATCGGCTTCGGCACCAATTTTCTGGACACGCTGGGGGTGGGTTCCTACGCGACCACCAGTTCGCTTTTCAAGCTGTTCCGCCTAGTTCCCGATGAGCAGATTCCCGGCACGATGAACGCCGGCCACGCCATGCCGACGGTGTGCGAAGCGATTATCTATATCACCTTGGTGGAGGTAGATATGGTTACGCTTTTCTCGATGATTCTCGCATCCTGCGCGGGCGCGTGGCTGGGCGCGGGAGTGGTTTCGAGATGGCCGCGGCGGACCGTGCAGATCGCCATGGGGATCGCCCTGATTGGCGCGGCGGGGTTCATGCTGCTCTCAGTGCTGCAGGTAATTCCGGCCCCCAGCGGTGAGACTCTGGGAGTTTCCGGATTGAAGCTCGGCATCGCAGTGACGGTGAATTTCGTGTTGGGAGCCTTGATGACGCTGGGAATCGGACTCTTCGCGCCGTGCATGATTCTGATTGCGACGCTGGGAATGAGCCCGGTGGTGGCGTTCCCGATCATGATGGGGTCCTGCGCGTTTCTGATGCCGGTGGGCAGCGCGCGCTTCGTTCGTGAAGGAAGTTACAACCTTAAATCGGCGCTGGGACTGACGATTGGGGGTATTCCCGGCGTTCTGATTGCCGCGTACATCGTGCGGTCGCTGCCGCTCTATTACGTAAAGTGGCTGGTAGTGGTGGTGGTTCTTTACACCGCATCTATGATGCTGCGGTCGGCGATGGTGGAGCGGTCCAGGCGGACGGTGGAGATTGTCCCGTCGATTGGCAACTGAGTCAGCGGCCCGCGCCACCTGGGAATCCGGTCCGGTTACTGTTCCCTATATTCTCCAAAAACCTTGCGCAGGCAATTTGAAATTTCGCCGACCGTCGCATACGCTTCGCAGGCATCTAGGATTCTGGGCATCAGATTTTCCGATCCTCGCGCGGCTTGTTCTAAGGCATCGAGTTTTTCGTCCACCGGCGGGCGCGTGGCGCGCAGGTCGCGAAGGCGGGCGATTTGGGTCTTCTCGATTTCAGAATCCATCCGGAACGTCAGCGGGGACGCCTCGTCATCCTGACGGAATCGATTCACACCCACTACGATCGTTTCACCGGACTCTACGGCCCGCTGATATTGGTAGGCTGCGGCTTGAATCTCGCTCTGCTGGAATCCGTTTTCGATCGCGGCAAGCGTGCCGCCAATGGCGTCGATTCTCGCCAGGTAATCGCACGCGCCCCTTTCCATATCGTCGGTCATTCTTTCGATGACGAGGCTGCCCCCAAAGGGATCGGCGACGTTGGTGATCCCGGTCTCGTAAGCGATGATCTGCTGCGTCCGCAAGGCCAGGCTGGCGGATTCTTCCGTCGGCAAACCGAGCGCTTCGTCCCGCGAATTAGTATGCAGGGACTGCGTTCCGCCCAGTACCGCGGCCATGGCCTGTAACGCCGTGCGAACTACGTTGACGTCCGGCTGCTGCGCGGTCAACGAGGATCCGGCGGTCTGCGTATGAAACCGCAGCATCATCGATTTGGGATTCTTCGCGCCAAAGCGCTCCTTCATGATGTGCGCATAGAGGCGACGCGCCGCGCGGTACTTGGCGATCTCTTCCAGGAAATTATTGTGCGCGTTGAAGAAGAAGGAGAGGCGAGGCGCGAACGCGTCGACGTCCAGACCGGCGTTCACCGCCGCTTCGATATACGCAATTGCGTTGGCGAGCGTGAACGCGACCTCTTGAATCGCCGTCGACCCGGCTTCGCGAATGTGATATCCGCTGATCGAAATCGTGTTCCATTCGGGAAGCTCGGCGCCGGCCCACGCGAACAGATCGGTAATGATGCGCATGGCCGGCCTGGGAGGATAGATATAGGTGCCGCGCGCGATGTACTCCTTCAAAATATCGTTCTGAATGGTGCCGGAGAGCTTGCGGACATTGGCTCCCTGGCGGCGCGCGACCAGAACATAGAGGGACAATAAAATCGCCGCCGTCGAGTTGATGGTCATCGAGGTGGTGATGCCCTCAAGGTTAATCCCTTCAAAAAGCCTCTCCATATCGGCCAGCGAACAGATCGCGACGCCTACGCGTCCGACCTCGCCCGCGGCCATCGGGTCATCGGAATCGAGCCCCATCTGGGTGGGCAGATCGAACGCCACCGACAATCCGGCGGTCCCTTGGGAGAGCAAATAGCGGTATCTTCGGTTGCTTTCCTCGGCGCTGCCGAAGCCCGCGTACTGCCTGATGGTCCATAAACGGCCGCGGTACATGTCGGGATAGATGCCGCGGGTGTAGGGAAATGAACCGGGCAGTTCGCTCATGACCGGGTAATCTTTCGGGCCTTAAGGAAAGAACTGATGCCAAAATAGGCCATCAGCAGGGCGAACCCCACTGAGATCGCGGCCTTGAAGAAGCTCTCGGAGTTGCCATTTACCAGCCGGATATTACGCCAGGCCGAAGGAGCGGCCCAAACCGCCAGAACGATGAAAATGAAGCCGATCACCTCGTTCCAAAGGGCATGCATCGGCCGAATAATACCGGGCAGCACGTGCCCCAGAAACCGGTTCACCAATCCCGACTTGTTTTTTCGGCCCGCCATTCGCTGATATACTCATCCTAACATTCGGCAGCCAAAAGGCCGATATTGAACTAGAGCCGAAACTGGATCGCCGCGGAAGGCATCAGTTAAGAAGAGGCCGAACAGAGGCAGTGATATGCTGAAGGAGGCTTCGGGCGGGCGCCCCGGACCAGCAAGAATCGAGGAACGCTTTTGGAAGATCGACTAAAGGAGCTCATGCAGGAACTGGGGAATGCGATCAATGAATCGCTCTCCGATTCCGACCGCATCGCCGCCGCGATTGGCGAGATCAAACGCGCCGGCTACGATGTCTTCCTGGTACTCGAAGCCACCATCGGGTTCAACAAGCGCGAGGAAGGCGAGGAGTCCGAGGACGGAGACGCCGTCGAGATCGAAGCGCCGCCTGAAACCACTCCGAATCGCCGCAAGGTCGGCAAAATCAAGCTGACATCGCAGGACCAGAAGTTTCTGCGGGCATTGAAAATCTCCATCGACGACGAAGGGCGCTAAGCGCCTTTTCGCCATTATGCGCAGTGAATTTTCCTGTGGCGCTCGCACTTATGCGAGCCGCATCGACACTTGTGTCGATGCCTGGCGAATGTTTCATCGTCCAGCGGAGGGTGTCGAAACGAGCCTCGACACGGCACGCACAAGTGCGTGCGCCACATAAAGCAGGTCGACGCAAAAAGCGCGGGCCCAGTCTTTGAAAACCGGGCAAAAAATCGGCGTGCGGTAGAATAAGAAGTACACCGCATGATCCTCGAAACGATCCCGGAAGGCCTTACTTTTGACGACGTGTTGCTGCTGCCCGCTCACAGCACCGTTGTTCCCGCACACACGGACACGCGCACGTTCGGCACGCGCCACATCGCCTTGAACATTCCCGTTCTCAGCGCGGCCATGGATACGGTCACGGAATCCCATCTCGCCATCGCCCTTGCGCAACAGGGCGGAGTCGGGCTGATTCATCGCAATATGCCCGTCGATAAGCAGGCCGAAGAGGTCGACCGGGTGAAGCGGTCGGAAAGCGGCATGATCGTCGATCCGGTGACGGTAGATCCTGAGCAAAAAATCTCGGACGCGCTTGAAGTCATGAAGCGGTATCGCATCTCAGGTGTCCCCGTGACAAAAAACGGCAAGCTGGTGGGCATTCTCACCAATCGCGATCTGCGCTTCGAGACTCGCTACGACCTGCCCATCCAGAACGTGATGACGAAGGAAAATCTCATCACCGTCGCCGTGGGCACCACGCTTGAGGAAGCCGAAGCGATTCTGCACCGGCATCGCGTGGAAAAACTGCTCGTGGTCGACGACCAGTACATGCTGAAGGGTCTGATCACGGTCAAGGACATTCAGAAGAAGTTGAAATATCCGAACGCCGCCAAGGATCCGCAGGGCCGACTGCGCGTGGGCGCGGCATTGGGATCGTCCGGCGATTTCCTGGAACGCGCGCAGGAGTTGGTTAAGAAAAAAGTTGACGTGCTTGCGGTCGATTCCGCGCACGGACACAGTTCGCGCGTGATGGACGCGATCCGGACAATCAAGAAGGCTTTTCCAGACGTCGATCTGTTGGCGGGAAATGTCGCGACGTTTGAAGGCGCTCGCGATCTGATTGCTTTAGGCGTGGATGGAATCAAGGTCGGCATCGGGCCAGGTTCGATTTGTACCACTCGCGTGGTCAGCGGAGCCGGCGTGCCCCAGATCACCGCGATTTCGGAGTGCGCCAAAGCAGCCAAGGGCACCGGCATTCCGGTGATTGCCGATGGTGGCATCAAGTACTCGGGCGACGTGACGAAGGCCATCGCGGCCGGCGCCGATGCGGTCATGATCGGCAGCCTGCTGGCGGGCACGGAAGAGAGTCCCGGTGAGACGATTCTCTATCAGGGCCGCACCTTTAAGAGCTACCGGGGCATGGGATCGATGGGCGCGATGACCCAGGGGTCGAGCGACCGCTACGCGCAGGACTCCAACGGCAAACTGGTGCCCGAAGGAATCGAAGGCCGCGTGCCGTATAAAGGGATGCTCGCCGATCTGGTGTATCAGCTGGTAGGCGGCTTGCGTGCCGGCATGGGTTACTGCGGCTGCGGAACGATCGAGGAGTTGCGGGAGCGCGCCAGGTTTGTGAGGGTGACGTCCGCGGGATTGCGGGAGAGCCACGTGCACGACGTCATTATTACTAAGGAAGCTCCCAACTATCGCTTGGAATAGGGACTGCTCCATAGGCTGAAGCCTGTGCCACCACCTTATTAATCTCTAAGTAGACATTGACAATTGCGTCCGTACAAACCTTGACAACATTGCTTGATCAATAATGGTATACTGGCGCGCTAGCATTTAATTTATTCGTTGGCCGTAAAAAGGGAAGGTGACGCTTTGAACGATCTTCTCGTCATTCGCATCTTATTTATTGCCGTTCTCGGTTGTGCGGCCTTTGTCTTGAAGCCGTTCAATCTTTCCGCGCCCCTCGCAGCCGGAGTAGGAGCGGCATTTGGAATTTGTGTCGTATTTTTTGAAATTCGTATCAAGCAGGTGAGCATCACCCGCTTGATCGGCGCTGTGATCGGCAGCGTACTGGGCATATTTGGAGCTTTTCTCATTTCGCTGGTGCTGGGCCGTGCCGTTCCGGATAACACGTCCACCATTCCTTTCATCGAACTGGTGCTGCTTTGCTTGATGATGTACTGCGGCATTGTGGTGGGCGCCGCCAAAGGGGAAACTTTGAATCTGTCGGCGTTCGGAAGCTTGTTCGGAGCCGAGAAAGCCGTCAAGGCGGCATTCAAGATTCTCGATACCAGCGTCATTATCGATGGCCGTATCGCGGACATTGTCGAGACCGGATTTGTAGACGGGACGCTGGTGATCCCGCAATTTGTTTTGCGCGAATTGCAGCTGGTCGCGGATTCGTCGGATTCGATGAAGCGCAATCGCGGCCGCCGCGGGCTCGACGTGCTGCAGCGGATTCAAAAGATGCCGCAGCTGAATATCCAGATTTTCGAGGATGACTTTCCGCATGTCCGCGAAGTAGACCTGAAATTGATCGAGCTTGCCAAATTGTATGACTCGAAGATCGTTACCAATGACTTCAATTTGAACAAAGTGGCCCAGCTTCGCGGCGTGGAAGTACTTAATATCAACGATCTGGCGAACGCTCTGAAGCCTGTCGTGCTACCCGGTGAGTTGATGCGTGTATTCATTCTCAAGGAAGGAAAAGAATATAACCAGGGTGTGGCTTATCTGGACGATGGCACCATGGTGGTGGTGGATAACGCGCGCAAGATGATCTCCAAAACCATCGATGTCGCGGTGACCAGCGTGCTTCAAACCACCGCCGGCAAGATGATTTTCGGACGCTTCGATGAGCGCACGCACGCGGTGCATGAGAAAGATCGTCCGGCTGCTCGCGAACAAGTTACGCCGGCGGCCGGAGCCAGCGCCTGAGATCTTTGAGGAAGCCGCCGATCTCGGTAGACCGGCGGCCTCACGGCACGTTCTATAGCTTCCTCCCCGCCCGGCGCCGCAGCTTCGCCAGCAATACCAGTCCGGCTCCAATCAACCCTAGAGAAGCCGGTTCCGGCACCGCCGAGATCTGCATGGTGAAATCGCCGAGCCCGCCAGCGGACGGACTTGTACCGCTGGAGCCGACGATAAATGGATAAATCCCGCCGCCTCCAGGATTGATGTCGATTGCGTCATGCCACATGTGATCCTGAGCCGTCAGATGTACCACGTCATTGCCCGTGGAGCCGCTCAGAATGTTTACCCCGTCGAGCGTGAATCTAAAAGTTCCTGAGCTGTCGGCGGTGTTGGGATCGTCCTGCCGCGGAGTGTAAGATTCGCTGGAATGGAAGTCCAGATAGTGACCTCCGCCGATTGGAATCTTCCAGTCGAAGACGCCTTGCGGGTCTCCCGTAATGGCGCCGGTGCCAGTCTGCGTCCACGAGGATCCCCCGAGCGAGCCGATCGTTTCGAGCGACCATGTACCAGAACCCGGATCGTAGGTGCCAGTACCGAGTATGGACACGCTCTGCCCCTCGTAGGTGGAACCGGGCACGCTGAAATATTCGAACGTGCCGGCCGTGGGATCGGTAATGCTCTGAAACTGGATGGGCGAAGAGGCGTCGCCGCCAAATACCCTCCCGATGTAAGCGGCGTCTGCTCCTTGGTTTTCCATCATGACCTCGACCACCTGGTCGCTCAACAGCATGGTTGAGGCGAGGCATGGATGGATTGTGGCAGCGATGATCGCAGCCAGCGTAGTGTACTGCAAGGTGAATTTTCCAGAATTCATGATCTTTCTCCAAGCTAAAGATTGAGGCGGCTCGCCTCCTACCGGGGGATGCGGAAAACCGGGAAAAGAGGGATCATGCCGGTCCACCCGGCTGCCTGCAACGGGCATTCCGATGTACGCTAGAATCAAACTTCGTTTATGAAAGTTTCCGTCATCCTTCCCGCCGCGGGACTGGGAACGCGCATGGGCCGGGAAAAATCCGGCATCAGCCGCAAGCAGTTCATGCTGCTCGAAGGCGCGCCGATCCTCATCCACACCATCCGAAAATTTCTGCAATGTAAATCGGTTACGGAAATCGTGGTGGCGCTACGCGCGGAAGATCTCGATTGGGCTCGTGGACTGGTGTTACAGGATCACCCCGTAAAAACTGTTCGATTCGTGGAAGGCGGCGATAGCCGTCAACAATCGGTGGAGAACGCGCTCGCAACGCTCTCCGCCGATACCGATCTGGTGGCTGTTCACGACGCTGTTCGCCCGTTTATTGAACCGTCGCTGGTGGAACAGGTCATCGCGGAAGCCGCGAGCGCGGGCGCAGCTATCGTGGGAATTGTTCCGGTCGACACGGTCAAGCGGATTCATAAAAACAAAATTCGCGCAACGCTTCCGCGCGAGCATCTGGTATTGGCGCAGACGCCCCAGGTATTTCGCTTCGATCTTCTAAAAAAAGCCTTCGAGATGGCGCGCGAAGACAGTTTTCTGGGCACCGACGAATCGAGCTTGGTGGAGCGCCTGGAGCAGGTCGAAGTCAGCGTTGTCCAGGGGAGCGACCGCAACATTAAAATCACCAAGCCCACCGATATGGAGCTGGCGCGCTTGTTTCTGGACGAGGAAACGGCGGGAAAGCCGGCGTGAGAATCGGGCAAGGATGGGACACGCACCGCCTTGCAGCCGGCCGGCCCCTGATCCTCGGCGGCGTGACCATTCCTTCGGAGTTCGGGCTCGACGGCCACTCCGATGCCGATATACTCTCGCACGCCATCACCGATGCGCTGCTGGGCGCCGTCGCGCTGGGCGACATCGGCATGCATTTCCCGGATAACGATCCGCAATGGAAGGGCGCGGACAGCAAACAATTTCTGGCATTCGCAGCGTGGCTGGTTCGGGACAAAGGGTACGAGATTGTCAACATCGACAGCACGGTAATTCTGGAGCGCCCGAAGCTCAAGGATTTTCGGCAGAATATTCGCGAGGCGATCGCTAAGACCGTCGGCGTCGATGCGAACTCAGTTGCGGTGAAGTTCAAAACCGCGGAACACGTGGGACCGGTGGGCGAAGGCAAATCGGCCGAAGCACAAGCCATCGTACTGGTGGAAAAACGCGCGATCAAATAATAAGGATTAGTTTCCCGCTGGTTTGGCGGCCCTCTAAATCGCGATGCGCTTGCGCGGCGTAAGCCAGTTGATACTCATGATCGATCCGCAATACAAGTTTTTTCTCTGCAATCCAGCGGAAGAGGTCGCCGGCACGCCAATCGAGTTCTTTGCGGTCGGAAATATAATTCCCCAGCGAGGCGCGGGTAAAGAACAGCGATCCTTTTTGAGTCAGCAACAAGGGCTCAAAAGCGGGCACCGCGCCGCTCGATTGTCCGAATGAAACCGCCATGCCGCGCGGCCGCAGGCAGTCTAAACTCTTCAGTAAAGTAGTGGCGCCCACGGAATCGTACACAACGTCGACGCCTTTTCCATCGGTCAGTCGCCGCGTTTCCGCCACGAAGTCCTGAGTTGTATAAACGATCATTTCGTCGGCTCCTGCTTCGCGGGCGAGCTGCGCTTTCGCTTCGCTGCCAGCCGTTCCGATGACGCGGGCGCCGGCCAGTTTTGCCATTTGTACCAGGAGCCTTCCTGTGCCTCCTGCCGCTGCGTGGATCAGCGCGGTATCGCCTTTCTTCAAAGGGTATGTTGAATGGGTAAGATAATGCGCCGTCATGCCTTGAAGCATGGCCGCCGCGCCATCCTGAAAGCTGACGGAATCCGGCAAGGCAACCAGCATCGATTCCGGCACAGCAGCGTATTCGGCATAAGATCCGCGCACCATGGCCCAAGCGACTCGATCGCCTTTCTTAAAAAGCGTCCCTTGTTCCACCGTCCCCGCGCCTTCGGTGCCGAGAATAGCCGGAAGCGGTATCTTGTACAAACCAGTGCGGTGATAGGTGTCGATAAAGTTGACACCCGATGCCGCGACCTTTACCAGGGCCTGACCCGCGGCGATTTCGGGCTTCGGCATGTCGCCATATTTGAGAACGTCAGGACTGCCGGTCTGTTCGATGTAAATAGCTTTCATAGATCTTCCTTCGTAGATGTACAAAACCGGCGTAGAGAAGCAGGTAAGTGAGGGTCAGAGGGAAGAATAGCAGACGCGCGATGGCCGGCACCGCGGACGCGCCTGTGAGGCCTGCGCGAAAAAACAGAAAATGCACGATAAGGCGCCACTGACCAATATCCGCCCAAAAGAAATCGCAATTTTCATTTACGACAAAAAGTTTGGCAGGAATCTTTGCGGCAAGCCACCATTTCCATTTGGTCATGATCGGCTCAGCCGCACAGATGATTCCGATGGCCCGGTAGTCGCGGGGTTTCAATTCGCTCAGCAGTTGCAGGCGGTGGGACGGATCGATGAGCCGGAATACGCTGCCGCGAAACCCTTCGGGGACGCCGGCGAAACAGGTGACCAGATCAATCTGGATGTCATCTCCATAAATTTGATACAGCTTGGGAATCAAAGAATCGAACAAATGCCGAGATCCGCTCTCGACCAGCAGGATGCGGGTCAGCGGAGGAATATCACGGCGGAGGAAGCGGCGCACAATGTTAGGATGACACGATGACCAACCATCGTCGAGGCGCGTGTTTTCTTTCGGCGTTGGTCTGTTTAACGATCGGATTCGCCTGGCAGGCACTGACCGTTCATTATAATCGCGGCGGAAACTGGACGGCGCTCTTTGTGACGGGCTCGCGATTTCCGGTTCCTCCCGCGCTTGCCTCTGAGAACCTTTACGTATTTCCGGACAGCGCCGGCTATGACGGCCAGATGTACCATTACATCGCGCACGATCCCCTGCTGCGGCACGGACTTGCGAAATTTATCGATAGTCCGCGGCTGAGATATCGCCGAATATTGCTCCCCGCGTCGGCATTTCTCCTGGCACTCGGCAGGCAGAACGCCATCGACGGCTCCTTTATCGCCTCCAATTTATTATTTTTGTTTTTAGGAGCATGGTGGCTCGGCAGATATTTCGTTTTGTCGGGGATCCATCCGGCGTGGGCGATACTTTTCGTCGCCACCCCGGCAGCCGTCACTTCGCTCGATCGTTTGACCGTGGATCTCTCCCTGACCGCGCTCGCCATGGGGTTTGCCTGTTACGCGAAAATCGAATCCCGTTGGAAGCTTTTCGCGGTGCTGATCCTTGCGGGGTTGAGCCGGGAAACGGGACTGATCCTGATCGCAGGATATTGTCTATCGCGGCTGACGCAGCGCCGCTTTGCTCAAGCCGTGCTCTTCTCGACGGCGGCGGCGCCTGCGATCCTTTGGTACTTGTACGTCAACTCGCGTACCCAGCCGATCATCGGAACCTGGTTTCGCGTGCCTCTTTCAGGAATGCTCACCTGGGCCATGCATCCTTTTCCTTATCAATATTCGCCGGCTGTCAACGCGCTGATTATCTCGCTCGAATATTTGTCAATGGCCGGGGTCCTGATGGCCTGTGTGCTGGCGCTGCTCATGTTGTTTCGTAATCCGTTCGGATACCTGGAAATCGCAGCGGCTTTGTTTGCCGGAATGGCGCTATGCTTCAACGAGGGTTTTTACCAGGATGCGCTCGGCGGGGGAAGGGTACTGGCTCCGCTGCTGATTTTTCTTATTTTGGGGAATGCTGTGAATCTGTCGTTGCTGTGGTGTCTTCCTCTGATTTTGGTTTCCATGCGGAGCTGGCTGCAACTGGTATCGCCGATGCTGAGCATCGTCAAGGCGATGGTTAACAAATAGCTTGACAATTTATCTGATTTATCGATAATTAAATCGTCCACCCGCCGCGTCCTGTGCTTTTCCCTTTTGAAAAAATGACACACAGCTTGTGTCCATTGGATCCACTATCGGGATGTCTGTAAACAGACGTGTCGTTCAGGAATGCCTCTTGATTCTGGCCGCTGTATTCGCTTTGGTCTGGGCGGTGGTCCGAGCCGCGGTGCAATCGATGACCATCGATGAAGCGGACACCTACGTGATGTTCGCCGGCAGATCGCTTCGCTGGGTGTGGTTCCCGGCCGCCAATAATCACGTCTTGAATTCGCTGCTCATATGGATAGCGACACTCTGTTTCGGAACCACCAGTTTGACCGTCCGGATGCCCGCGCTGGTAGGGGCGGCTTTATATATTCTTACCTGTTACTTTTTAGCGCGGGAGATTTCCGATGATTTTAAGCTTCGCCTTTCTCTCTTCCTTTGTTTGACATTTAATCCATTTATCTTTGATTACCTGGTGGCCGCGCGCGGTTATAGCCTGGCGGTGGCGCTGCTGTTGGCGGCGATCGCGATTCCTCTTTGGCGGGGAATTTCCCTGCGGCGGGCCTGCATCCTGTCTTCGCTTGCGCTGGGATTATCGTTCACTGCCAATTTTTCATTCTTGTTCGTCGATTTCGCGGCGTTCCTCGCTCTCGTGGCGTGGGCCTTGGGGCGGCGCGGATCGGAATCGAGGATACGCGTGATCGAATTTTGTGTGCTGCCGGGACTGCTGGCGGCGCTTCTGATTGCCGGATACACGCTGGCGAACTGGAGACCGGGCGAACTGTGGTGGGGAGCGAAGTCGCTAAGCGAAACTGCCCGGAGCTTGATCGAGGACTCGCTGTACCAACTGGATCCGCGCTTCTCGCATTCCGGAATATACAAGGCGGCGAATCTTCTAAAGCCGTTTCTGTTGCCCGTGCTTGCCGTTCTCTGTATCTGCCAACTGGTGGTGACGCGCCTCGAAGGTTCCTGGCTGGAGGATGCGCGGGCGCGCTGGCTGGGGCGGTTCGCAGCCGGGCTGGCCGCCATTGCGGCGTTGTCTCTAACGGTAAGCTGGCTGGCGTTCCGCTTCTACAAGCTGCCTTTACCCATGGGGCGAACTGCCATCTACATAGTGCCTTTGTGCACTCTTGTCGCCGGGATCATAGCGGCGGCGCCGGCGCGATCGGTCGTTTCCCGATATTTGCGTCGAAGCATTACCACACTGTTTATTTGTCTGGCATGTTACTTTCTGTTGTGCCTGCGCCTCACTTATTTTAAAGAATGGCGGTGGGACGCGGACGTGAAGGATGTCTATTCCGTGCTCGCGCGGTACAACCACAATACCGGCGTCAACAATGTGGAAATGACCTGGTGGTATGTTTCGTCGCTCAATTACTATCGGATGGTCTCCGGCGCCGAGACGTTCAGGGAATTCGCGCCATCGGACCCGCCTACCGGCAGCGCATCCATCTATGTCCTCAATTCGCTGTTCGATCGACGGTTCCTGGAACAGCATAAGCTGGTGGAGGTTTACCACGGAAAATCGACCGATGTGGTGATCGCAGTGAGGGCGGATGGCCCGATTCCGACGACCAGGATCGACCCGTGACCACAGCCCGCGTTCAGAAATGTTCGCTAGCCGTCGTCTCGATTTTCGCCTTCGTGTGGGCCGCCGTCCGCGCGTGCACGCAGGCGATGACGCTCGACGAAACCGATACGTATTTTTGGTTCGCCTCCAGGTCAGCCAGTTATATATGGCGTGCTTTCCCGAACAATCATGTCCTCAACACGCTGCTGATCTGGATGACGACCCATCTGTTCGGTGTCTCTGCACTCACGGTTCGAATGCCCGCTCTGCTGGGAGCCTGCCTGTACATCTGCACCTGCTATTTCCTGTGCCGGACGATCACGAATCGATTCAGCCTTCAACTTTCCCTTCTGATTTGTCTGCTCTACAATCCGTTTATTCTCGATTTCATGGTGGCGGCGCGGGGTTATGGATTAGCAGACGCTTTTCTTCTAGCCGCGATCGCGATGCCTGTGTGGCATCGGACTGTCGGCTGGCCCTCGATTCGCGCGTGCTGTGGATTAGCGTCGCTCGCGCTGGGACTGTCCTTCACTGCGAATTTTTCCTACGCCTTCGTGGACCTGGCTGCGTTTGTGGCCCTTGCGATCTGGGCGATTGGGCAGCGCGAATCCGAATCGCTGATTCGAGTTGCCGCCGATTGCGTCGTTCCCGGACTTTTCGTCGCGCTCGTGCTGGGCGGCTATCCGCTGGCTCATTGGCCGAAGGGTGAGTTGTTATTCGGCGCGCACTCGTTGGCGGAAATGAAGCGGAGCCTGGTCGACGCTTCACTTTATAAATTGAATCCCCGGTTTCTGGATGCCGATGTATACGACATTCTGGAACTGCTCAAAGGAGCCCTGCTGCCTTTGCTCGGCATTCTCTGCGTTTTGCAACTGGCTGCCACGGCGATCGATGGATCCTGGCGCGGCCAATGGCTGGGGAAATTCGCGGCCTCCGTGATCGCGATCACCATATCGTCGTTGGCGATCAACTGGCTGGCGTTCCGCTTCGGCAACCTGCTGCTGCCGATGAGCCGCACCGGGATTTACTTTATCGTTCTATGCACCGTAGGAGCCGGGGTCATTGCGGCCGCGCCCGCGCGTTCCGCGATTTCAGACTGGCTGGGCAAGGGCATAACCGCGGTACTCATTGGATTGGCTGGCTATTATCTCTGCTGCCTGAGGCTGACGTATTTCAAGGAGTACGAATGGGATGCGGACGTGAAGAAAGTCTATGCCGTGCTGGCTCGGCTGAACCATGAGTATGGCGTGAACGATGTGGCCTCGAGCGGAGGGTATGTTTCGCCGCTGAACTTCTACCGCGTCGTCTCGAAGAAGGAGACGTTTCCCGAATTTGCCTATTTCCCCCAGCACCAGCTTCCCGAAGACAAATCAATCTACGTGGTAGATGGCCCGTTCGATCGGGATTTTATCGAGAAAGAAAAGCTGGCAATTATCTACCGCGGCGATTTGACTGCGGTGGTAATAGCGGTGAGGCCGGGCGGGAAGATTCCCGTCCCGCTTCCCGCGTCTCACTAAGTGTGCAGCGCGGGAATGGCGGATGCGACCGCTCCGATGACGATGGAGCCCTGCGTTTGGGCGCTCGATCGCGGACCGGGAATCACGATGCCCGTGAGATTGAGAGGATCGGCCAGCGCCACGTTCACTTCTTCGCCCATATAAGTGGAGCGGCGCACGGACCTCAGCAGATCCACGGCCTCCGGCCTGGCGAACTGCTCGCCCACGAATCCAGTGATGAAGCGGCCTCCGCGGATTTCGCCGCGGGCTTCCATTCTTCGAAACGTGACCAGAAGATCGCGCCATGCGGGAGCCAGCGGTTCGCGCTGCATGAGATCGCGGAAAACTACGCCCCAGCGGTCGAGCAGCAGTTTGGTGAAGAACTCGACGTTTACGGATTCGACTTCGGTGCGGTCGAGCAGAGCCCATCGGCCGGCGGAATGGCGCGGTCGCTGCGTTCCCCCGGCGCGCCGTTTGGGGTCGAGCAGCGCTCGCAAGTTGTCGAATCCGTCGGCGGTTACCAAACCCGCGGCGACCAGTTCCCAGAGCGCGTCTTCCACTTCGCTCGCCAGGTGTCCGCTGGATTTCACTAGCTCGACAAAGAACGACGCGCCGCGTTTTTGAAGGGCGTCGAAGACATCGCGCGCTTGCGGGGACAGAGGCGTTTCCGTGCGCGCGGCGGCTAGCGAAGAAAAATCCTCGCGGCGGAAAATCGCGATGGGTGCGCTGCGGGTTGGGCGCACGCGCTTGGTAGGCGAATCGGGGTCGAACGCTTTGTGAGGAGAGAGGCGTCCCCAGGCGATTTCGCCGGAGAGGCACAAGCGGTCCAGGAGATCGGGATCGTAATCGACGACGCGGCGCGGCAGCACCGATGTTTCCCACGCAACGGCGGGGATTTCGTAGCCTTGCAGCTGTTTTAGGATATGGAACAATCCGTCGACCCCGTGCAGTTGCGTGCCCTGTGCCATGTGCTGCCAGCGGCACAGAAAACGCATGAAGTCGGCTGCGGTGACGGGTTCGATTTCCTTGCGCAGGCGGCCCAAAGTCAGGCGATGGATACGTGCCACGATGCGGCGATGGCAAAACTCGATTTCCCCTGGCTCACGCCAGGGGCTATAGCCCCGGCCCGTGAGGGCGGGGTCTGAACTAGTCCACGAGCCACGCAAGATCTGGCCTTCCGCTTCTAAATGCGCAAGGGCGATTTCGACTTCGACGTGCGGCAGGCTGAGGCGCTCGGCTAACGCGGCGGTGGTGGTGGGACCGATCGAATCCATCCAGCCCCTGCAAATTGAAATGAAATCGGTGGTCTTGTCGAGTCGCTCTGTGGCTACCCACTGGCCGTTCACGGTGCTTGCGCGGCCTTTGGCCCGAAGCTGGTCGAAAAAGTATTGCCAATGCTCGGCCGGTGGAAGGATTATCAGAGTGAGCAGCGCATCATGAAGCTCGTCGGGATCGCGGACCACGGGCCAGGACTCTTCAGCGACTTGCGCGATGGCAGAGGGGTCGAGCGCACCCATCTCGCGCCCCGAATCTGTGTTCAGGGTCCGGCGGATGACTACAGCGCGGGTGCGGCGTTCTTCTAAGGGCGCATCGTCGAGATAGGCGTACGGATTCGCGTTGAGAATTTCGTGGCAGAAGGCCGATGGCTCAGGCGTATCGATGGCGATGGTGCGGAGCGAGCCGTCGGCGATGCGGTCCAGGATGTTTATGAGACCCTTCAGGTCCATCGCTTCTTCCAGGCAATTGGCGATGGTTTCGTTGACCAGAGGATGGTCCGGGATGCGAATTTCCCCCGTCAGATTTTCGGCGCAGGCAACCTGGTCCGGGAAGCAGGCGGCGAGCAGATCGTCGGCGCGCATCCGCTGGAGAGGCGGCGGAACTTTGTGGCCGCCGGCGAAACGCAGCACGGCGAGGGCGCGCTGCGCGTTCCATTTCCAGCGCGCTCCGAACAGAGGCGAATCGAGCATCGCTTGCGTCAACACATGCTCGACCGTCGGAGCTTTCAGAAAATCGAAGACCAGTTCGAGAGGGAACGAATGCTGGTCGCTGAGCGAGAGGACCAGTCCGTTATCTGTCGCCGCCGCCTGCAGCTCGAAATTGAAAGTCCGGCAGAAGCGCTTGCGCAGGGCCAGCCCCCAGGCTCGATTGATGCGCGTGCCGAAGGGCGAATGAATGACCAGCTGCATGCCGCCGCCTTCGTCGAAAAATCGTTCGGCGACGATCACATCCTGGCTGGGAATCACGCCGAGAGCGCGCTGTCCGGCGTTGACGTATTCGACGGCCTGCTCAGCTCCGCGTTTATCGAGGGAGCATTCCCGTTCCAGCAGCCCGACGCCTTCGGATTTCGCCACGAAAATGTCCTCGCGCAGCCGCGCTACTTCGCGGGAAAGCTCGATGGTGCGGCCCGGTGCCTCGCCGTTCCAGAAGGGAATCGACGGAGGCAATCCGCGCGCATCTTCGACGCGGATGCGGCCTGCTTCGATGCGCTTGATACGCCACGATGTTGTGCCGAGCAGGAATATATCGCCCGCGTGGCTCTCGATGGCGAAATCCTCGTCGAGCGTGCCCACCAGCGTGTTTTCGGGTTCGGCGATCACTTGATACTGCGTGGTTTCAGGAATCGCGCCGCCATTGGTGATGGCGATGAGGCGCGCGCCGCGGCGGCCTTTGATAACGCCGTTGACCTGATCGCGATGCAGCATGGCGCCGCGCCGGCCGCGCATAGTCGCGATCCCTTCCGACAGAATTTCCACGACGGAATTAAAACTTTTGCGAGTCAGGTCGCGGTACGGGTACGCGGATCGCACCAGCTCGAACAACTGATCCTCATTCCATTCGCCAGTGGCCGAAATGGCAACCAACTGCTGCGCGAGGATGTCGAGCGGCGCTTTCGGAATTTCAGTTTTATCCAAAATCCCGGCGCGAATCGCGCGAACCAGTGCCGCGCATTCGATCAATTCGTCGCGCGTGGTGCAGAACAGGCGGCCTTTCGGAAGCGCTCCCACCCAGTGGCCCGCGCGGCCCACGCGTTGGAGTGCGGCGGCGATCGAACGGGGCGAACCAATCTGGCAAACCAGGTCCACGGTGCCGATGTCGATGCCCAGTTCGAGAGAAGCGGTGGCCACCACCGCGCGAAGCTCACCCCGTTTGAGACGCTGCTCCGCTTCGAGGCGCAGGGAGCGCGAAAGACTTCCATGATGCGGCAGGACCGCCGTTTCGCCCAAGCGTTCCGACAAATGATGAGCCACTTTTTCGGACAGGCGGCGCGTGTTGACGAACACCAGCGTGGTGCGATGTTCCTGCGCCAGTGTCGCGAGGCGATCGTAGATGTCCTTCCACATCTCGTTGCTCGCCACCGAGCTCAGCTCATCGCGCGGAACTTCGACGGCGAGATCCATCGCGCGGCGATGCCCCACCTGGATGATTTTCGGGTTCCTTCCCAGGAATTGCGCGACCTCTTCAATGGGGCTGACCGTTGCGGAAAGTCCAATTTTTTGCAAAGGTCCCTGAACCAGCGCCTCCAGGCGCGCGACCGACAGAGCAAGATGCGATCCGCGTTTGGATCCCGCGACGGCATGAATTTCATCAAGGATCAGCGTCTTTACGCGGCGCAGCATTTTTCGCCCGCCTTCAGAAGTAAGAAGAATAAATAGAGACTCCGGCGTCGTCACCAGAATATGCGGCGCGTGCTTCATCATTTGCAGGCGCTCCCCCGCCGGCGTGTCCCCGGTGCGAACCGCGGTCCGGATCGGCGCCAGCAGGATGCCCTCCTGGCAGGCCAGATCGGCGATGCCTGAAAGAGGCACGTCGAGATTCTTCTGAACATCGTTCGACAGAGCTTTTAGCGGCGAAACGTACAGAACTTCGGTGTGGTTATTGAGCGCGCCTTCCCGCGATTCGCGCACCAGCGAATCGAGAGCGATCAGGAATGCCGCCAGAGTTTTTCCGGATCCGGTAGGCGCGGAGATCAGCACGTCGCGCCCGGCCTGAATCTCCGGCCATCCGAGCAGCTGAGGTTCGGTCACCGCCGGAAAACGGGATGTAAACCAGCGTCGGGTTAAGCTGTCGAACCGGGAAAGCGGCATCGGGGGACGTTCTCTATTTTAAACCCGTTGGCGCCTGCTGGAGTATCCTATAAATTCTTGAACAAAACGCCATTCGACAATGAGTACCTGGTCCGGCTGCGCCAGGGCGACGCCGAAACCGAGCGGCATTTTGTCCTCCATTTCAGCAATGCGATCCGGATGTCCCTGCGCTATCGTCTGCGATCCTGGCAGTTGATCGACGATATACGGCAGGAAACGTTTTTACGCGTCCTGAATTTCCTGCGCTCCGATAAAGCGATGGATCACCCGGAGCGGCTGGGCGCCTACGTCCATTCCGTGTCGATCAACGTGATGATGGAGCTGCTGCGCGCTTCGACCCGCCATCCGGCCATGCCCGACGATGCCCATCATCTGGTGGACCAGGGCGTGAATCCGGAGGGCGAAGTGGTTACCAGGGAGCGCAAGGAGCTGGTTCGCAACATCCTTGAAGAGCTTCCCGAAAAGGATCGGCGCATTTTGCGCTCGGTCTTCCTGGAGGACATCGATAAATCTGATGTTTGCAAGAGATTCAACGTTAATCGGGATTATCTGCGAGTACTAGTCCACCGGGCTAAGATTCGTTTTCGCGAGGCGATTGATAAGGGAAATGTGCCCGTCCGATGAAACGGCGAGCTGGTTAAAGACACAAATCATACGTGAGGCGGATGGAAGATGGATCATTTGGACGCGGAAAAAATGAAGGCTGTTGAGCGGTACTCGCTCGGCGACCTGTCCGTGGCCGAGGTCGAAGAATTCGAACGGCACTTTTTCGATTGTCCTCAGTGCTCGGAGGAGCTGAGGGCGCTGACCATGTTTCAGGAGAATGCTCGCGCCGTTTTTATCGAGCAGGATCTGACCCCGATTCCCGCCAGTGTGCGCGCGCCGGAGAGCGCGGCCGGCTGGTGGCGTGGGTTTTCGCCTCTTTCTTTAATACCGGCGTCGATGGCGCTGGCCGCGCTTGCCATCGGCGTGTTTGCCGGATACCTGACGTTTAGCTCTCGCGAATCCGCGCAGGCCGTGACCGCCTATCCTTTATACGCGCAGGCGCGCGGCGAGGAAACGGTTGTCTCGCCCGCCGCTGGATCGAAATTCTACGTGGTCTATTTCGACAAGACCTGGGAGGGCGATTACACGTCCTATCGCGCCGCGGTGCGCGAACCGTCCGGCGCGGAAAAGCTGTCCATCCCCGTCGCCCCCGGTGGCCCCGGCCAGCCGATTGACGTGCTGGTCCCCACCCGCGAGTTGCCCTCCGGCAAGTATGTGCTGGTCATGCTCGGCCGCGCGGGCGATAAAGAAACCGAGCTGGCGCGCTTTCCCTACACGCTCCAAATCAAGTAAGCTAATTCCCAATATATGCCACGAACAACCTTCCTGTATCACACGGAGGCGGTAGGTGCTTCCGGCCATATTTCCCTGCCAGTTGTCGACACCATGCCTCTTCAAGCGTCCATCGCATCTGCCATCGGCGCCGGATTCGGCAAGGCGCGCGTCGAGAATTTCAGGCATCTGGATTATTTGAAAGTCGGATCGATTGAAAGCCAGGTGGTCAGCAGCTTTAGTGAAAAGGACCAGGCTCACGGCACGCTCGCCTCAGTCGTGATTGAGGATTTGAACACTTTGAACGTGGTCACCTGCGATCGCATGGTGACGCGGCTCACTACGAAACATCCCAAGGACGGCACCGGCCCCGGATCGTTCATCCTGCATGGAACTCACTTCGATGGCTTACGCATCGGAGGCACCCCGATCGAGATCGATCTGGCCGTCGGTTTGTTCAGCGAGCTCAGCACCTGGGAGGGTCTCAACAAAGCCTACGAAACCGATCCCAACATCCGCCAGGAGCTGAACGCGCTGGCCCTGCATCCCACCGGTGGCGATAAACTTCCGGTCCACAACGGCATTTTCGCGTGCACGCTTGCGCGTTTCCCCCAGCAGCTGCCGCGCGGCATTACCCGTAAGGATCACGGCATCTACGTTCCCCACTTCGGTGCGATTTACGCGGCCGAATACTACATCACGGCGACATCGCGCAGAATGCGGATGCTGCATGTGGATCTGGGTTGCACCGTCGAAGGGTGCAACGGGTATGGCGACGTGGGCGGCAATGGATCAGGCTTTCCGGGCAGCTCCAGCTAGCTCTCCAGATGGCACGCCGCTTAGCCATCGCCTTTTTTATTCTTGCCGCTTGCGGAACGTCTCCCGGCGCGCATTACCAGCGCGGAAGGATTTTACTCAAACAGGACAAGCTTGCCGAAGCGATGCGCGAAGCGGAGGCCGGCTTCCGCGACGAGCCTTCCTGGCGCTTTCGCATCCTCCAGGCCGATATTCTGCTGGCGCGCAGCGATGGTAGGGCCGCCCAGGATATTCTGGCCTTCGCGCCGCCGCCCTCCGATCCCGAACTGCTCACCCGTTGGCAGCTGGACCAGGGCTGGGCGGAAAATTTCGCGTCCAACTATTCCCGCGCGGATGCGCTGCTCGAACAGGCTGCCCAAAGCGTCAAACCGCTGGGCCTGCCAGCGCTCGAAACCACGATCCTGATTCGCCTCGGCGCCGTTCAGGTTCGAGAAGGCAGAAGGGACCTTGCCGCTGATGGCTTGCGGCGCGTCATTGAAGTGACCGCCGCGCGCGATCCTAACTCGCAAGCCTCCGCCATGGGTAACCTCGGCCTGATGTTCGAAAACGCTTTCGATTTTGAAGAGGCCATCTATTGGCTGGAGAGGGCCAGCGTCACGTTCCGGCAACTCGGCTCCTTGCGGCCTTACTATCTGGCTTTGGGAAATCTCGGATGGTGTTACTTTCGCTTGGGCGATCTGGATAAGGCTCTCGATAATCTTCAGCAGGCCGAAAATTATGCCCGCAAGATCGACGACCGCTATAACGAGCAAATATGGGTCGGGGACAGCGGCGCCGTTTATTATGCCCGCGACGATCTGATGCTGGCCGCGCAAAAATTCAAACAGGCCATCGAAATCGCCAATTCTCTGGGCACGAATGAGAAGGATTCCACCGGCTGGTGGTATTACAACCTCGCGTCCACCGCTATTGAACTTCGCGATTTCGACGCAGCCGCCTCCTACAACGACGAGGCTCTCAAGCGCAGAAAGGCGATCGCCGATGAATCCGACTTTTATCCGCGTGTCAACCAGGCGCACATCGCGGCGGGCCGCAAGGATCCGCGAGCCGAGATTCTGTATCGCGGATTAATCGCCGAGTATCATGAGGGCTTAAACCCCGTGCCGATGCTGGAAGCGGAAGCCGGATTGGGCGCGCTGCTGGCGGAAAAGGGCGAAGCCGATCAGGCCGACGCGCAGTTCCGCGCCGCGCTCGCGCTGCTTGAGAACCACCGCACCGCGCTTGCCAAGGTCGATCACCGCATGTCGTATCTGGCGAGCCTGATTCGCTTCTACGATCGCTATATCAATTTCCTGATCGACCGGAACCAAATCGGCAGAGCGCTCGAAGTCGCCGAATCCAGCCGCGCGCGGGTGCTCGACGAGCAGTTGGAGTCGAAGTCCGCGCACGCCCTGGTCCGCGCGTCGGAGCTGCGCGAATTGGCCCGCGCCTCGCACGCGGTTTTTTTATCTTATTGGCTGGGTAAGAAAAAATCCTTTCTGTGGGTCGTGACCGCGGAGGGGATCGCTCTCAAGGAACTACCTCCCGAGAGCCAGATCGCGCCTCTGGTGTCCGGATACCGTTCCTTCATTGAGAATCTGCGCGATCCGCTCGAAACCGAATTTCCCGCCGGCCGCAAACTTTCGGAGATTCTGCTGGGTCCGGTTCGGCCGCTGCTGGCCGCGGCGAATCGGGTGGTCGTCGTGCCGGACCGTTCGCTTTATTCGTTGAACTTTGAGACGCTCCCCGATCCCGACACGCCCTCGAAATATTTCATGGAGCGAGTCACTATGGAGGTTGCCCCTTCGCTCAATATGCTGGCTAGCCTTCGTCCGCCGCCTGCGCAATCCGGCGCGGTTCTATTGATGGGCGATCCGGACCAAGCCGTCGAGGAGTATCCGCGCCTTCCCTTCGCGGGCAGTGAGATGGAGTTGATTTCAAGAGCGGTCGCGCCGCGAGAGCCCACCGTGCTCCGGGGTCCACAGGCGTTTCCAGCGGCCTATCGCCAAGCGCGGCCGTCGCAGTTCGGCTGGATCCATTTCGCGACCCATGCCGCGGCAAATCAGGCGAGTCCTTTGGAATCGTCTTTGATTCTCTCTCCCCGTGACAACGCCTATCAGCTTTCGGCGCGCGAGGTGATGAACGTTCCTTTGAATGCAAATCTCGTAACCCTGTCCGCCTGCCGCAGCGCGGGTGCTAAAACCTATTCGGGCGAAGGACAAGTGGGACTTTCGTGGGCCTTCATGCGCGCCGGGTCACGAGCCGTGGTGGCAGGTTTGTGGGATGTGACAGACCGCTCGACCGCGGAGCTGATGGCGGATTTCTACACCCAACTCTCACGCAACACCGGCCCAGCCGACGCGCTGCGCCACGCAAAACTAACCCTCCTGCGCGGGAGCAATCCCTATCGGAAGCCATTCTATTGGGGTCCATTCCAGTTGTACGCAGGAGCGATTTAGCCGGAGATCGCTCCCTGTGGTCGCGGCTCGGTCTGTCGTCGACGGCCATTTTCTCGCCTGTTTATCGATCGCATAACCTATCGCAGCGAGCACAGCTTCACGTTTCCACAGCCATCGAGTACTTCCATGCCTAGCCCACCGCTTTCGATCCGGACCGTCAAGACCGAGCTCGTTCAGCCGTCGGCTAGCAAATGGCTTGAGATCGTTCATAACGCGCTCAGGCTGTTGTTGACACTCGACAACCAGATGAACGTGATTAGTCCTGACATGAGCCGCCAGCAAGTTCCACTGGCGCTCCGCGCAGCGTTCCACTACAGAGTCAAGAACCACTCGCCGTCGTGGTTCGTCCATGGAATATTGAGGTTGCTCCATCCGTGAGCGCGCCCATCCAGCCCGATTTGCGTTGTCGTCAACGAGCCTACTCCCGGCAAGTTATGGTCCGGATCTACCAATCCGTTAGGATCGCCATGAATGTGACTTCCGTAGCAAACAAACGTAATCAGATAAGTCATCAGATCTCTACCGAGCCGCGACCACAGGGAGCGATCTCCTCACCCCGCCCGCTTAGGAACAAACCCAATCCCGATACAAATCACCATCACCGACCAGAACGTCCAAAACAGAGGCGACGCCGGATTATGAAAATCCGCCCGATCCGGCTGTTGCGCGCTGTTCACCGCCCAATCGACCAGCAGCTTCACTCCGATCGTCAATACCAATAAATATGCCGACGTCTCGAACCGCGGAAATCGCTCCAGCAGTCGGATGAACATCGCCGCCGCGACGCGCATCAGCATGACTCCGATCATTCCCCCCGTCACCACCACCCACAATTTCGGATGCAGTCCTACGTGCCCCGCAGGCGCACTGCCGACCAGGGCGATTGCCGCGAGGATTGAATCGACTGCGAACGCCACATCGGTCACTTCGATGACCGCGACAGTCCCCCAGAATCCCCGCGCGCCCTTTCCAATTTCCTCCGCCTCCTCTTCCGGCGTTTCCGCCTTCTTGAAGAAAAAGTGCTGCAAGGAGATCCACAGCAGGTACCCTCCTCCGACCAGTTTGACGATCCGCCACTGGAGCAGAAACGCCGCGGACGCAATCATGATGAAGCGGAAGACGAACGCGCCGCCCAGGCCGTAAGTCAGCGCTTTGGACCGCAATTCTTTCGGCAAGCGCCGCGCAAGCAGCGCCAGAACCAGCGCATTATCGATCGACAGGAGGCCTTCGAAGAAGACCAGCAGCGCGATGACCCCGAGATCGGTGGGACTGTAAGTTTGTCCGAACACTAATTCACGGTAGGCGCGTAGTAGCCGTGGCGGGCGCGGACCACCAGGTCCTTATGATTCTTCACCACCACCTTTACGGCGTGATAAAGACCGTCGGCGACAAACGGCTCCGGACGGAACAGCACGCTGTACTGATGACGCAGTTCGCTCGCGATATTTGAGAAATCCTGCGCCATGTCCTGCGCCTTAAACGGAAAAAACGCCAGGCCGCCGGTTTCCTGAGCGAAATATTTGAGGATCTTGTCGCCGTCGGTCTCAACTCCCGTCCGATTGGTGGAGATCGAGTAAATCACCACGTCGGCCTTGTGCGCCATTTCGAGAGCCTGCTCGCGGGTCCAGCGGCTTTGGTTGTCGTCGCCGTCAGAAAGAATCACCATGGCGCGCCGGAATTTATTCATTGGCTGCTCCTGCATCAGCTTGTCGCGGCAGGCGAAATAAATCGCGTCGTACAGCGCGGTACCCCCGCCCGGCCGTAAATCTCGAATGGCCTTATCCAGCTTCTCTGTATCGTCGGTCAGGTCCGCCACCAGCTCCGCGCTCATGTCGAAACTGACGATGGTCACTTTGTCCTGGTGCGGGCGAACCACCGCATTGATGAAATCCATCGCAGCTTCCTGTTGAAATTTGAAGCGCTCCCGAATGCTGTTGCTGGTGTCGATCAGGATCGCCAGTCGCAGAGGCAGATTTGCTTCCGAAGTGAACTCGACAATCGTCTGCGATTTCTTCCCCTCCAGAATCTCGAAATCGTCTTTTAGCAGATCCTGGACGAAGCGGCCTTTCCGGTCGGA
Source organism: Bryobacterales bacterium (assembly GCA_963698105.1). Classification (GTDB taxonomy): domain Bacteria; phylum Acidobacteriota; class Terriglobia; order Bryobacterales; family Bryobacteraceae; genus Palsa-187. The sequence goes on along the minus strand of CAVOPN010000001.1, from coordinate 1,099,998 downwards.
CACGGTGAACAACAGGTTCACGCGCGTCACGTCGGCCGAAAAGCGCGATTGATCGGTATCCTGCGCGGCGAGCGTCAGCGTCAACGCGAGGACTACAACTGGTTTCATAGCGAGGATATTTAAATTATAGCCCCCAGCCACTGTTCCAGTTCCTTTGGCAGGGGAGCCTCCACCGTAATCCGGTCACCCGTCGCCGGACTGTCGAACCGGATGCGCCATGCATGCAGAAAAATCCGTTCCGCCATCTGCGCCCCGTATAATTTGTCCCCCGCCACCGGATGCCGGATGCTCGCCAGATGCGCCCGAATCTGATGCGTGCGGCCCGTTCCAATCCGCACCTCCAGGTATGTGAGCTTTTCAAATCGCCTCAATACCCGATATTCCGTCAGCGCGTCGCGCCCCTTTTCGAGCCGCGCCGTCATGCGGGTCCGATGCGCGGGATCACGCGTAATCGGCTTGGTGATGCGTCCCGAATCCGCGTTGACCCGTCCCTCCACCAGCGCCAGATAAGTTTTCTCCGTCGTTCGTCCGCTGAACTGCGCCGCCAGCGCCCGATGCGCTGCATCCGTGCGTGCCACCAGCATCACTCCGCTGGTTCCGCGATCTAATCGATGCACAATCCCCGGCCGCAGCTCCCCGCCAACCTGGGATAGCGATTGAAAATGATGCACCAGCCGGTTCACCAGCGTTCCCGAATGCGCCCCCGCACCCGCGTGAACCACCAATCCCGCGGGTTTATTCACTGCGATCACCGACGTGTCTTCATACAGGATCTCAATCGGTGCATCCTCCGGCTCCGCCTTCAACGGCGGCGCATCCGCGGGAATCACCTCGATCCGCTCGCCTCCGCGCAGCATCGTCGAAGATTTGGCTGGAGCCCCATTCACGGTCACGCGCCCGTCCTTGATCCAGGCCTGAATCCGCGCGCGGCTATGTGCGGTCATCCGCTCTTGCAGAAAATGATCCAGCCGTGCGCCTGGCGTCCCGGCGAGGAAATAAAGGTCCACTCGTGTATTCTAAATGGTAAAGAAAAAATGATCCGAAGCGCCGTAGTTCCCGTTGCCGGCCTGGGCACCAGGCTCCTGCCCGCGACCCGTTCGCAGCCCAAGGAAATGCTGCCGGTCGCCCGCAAACCCGTCGTCGAATATGTCATCGATGAACTCGAAGCCAATGGCCTCGAACAGATTCTGTTCGTCACCGGCCGCAATAAAACATCGATCGAAGATCACTTCGACTTGGGCGCCAGCGAATCGAAGACCGCGAAGTTTTTCTACACGCGCCAAGGCAGTCCCCGGGGTTTAGGCGATGCCGTGCTGGCGGGCGAGCATTTCGCCGGCGACGAGCCCTTTGTGGTCGCTCTCGGCGATTCGATTCTCGGTCTGCACGCAAAATCCCACGCGATTTCCCGCATGATCGAGATATTTCAGCGCCAAGCCGCCGCTTGTGTCATCGCGGTCGAAGAGGTTCCTCTATCGGAGACCGGACAGTACGGCATCATTGCGCCGGCGGAGGTTCAAACGGACGCCGTCCGCGTCGCCCATCTCGTCGAGAAACCGGGCCCCGAAAAGGCTCCCAGCCGGCTCGCCATCGCCGGACGCTACATTTTTTCGCCGCGCATTTTCGATGAAATTCGCCGCGTCGAGCCCGATAAGCGCGGGGAAGTTCAGCTCACCGACGCCATTGAGCGCATGTGTACCGCCGGGCTGCGCGTTTACGCCGTGCAGCTTACTCCGGAAGAGCGCCGCTACGACGTAGGCAACTTCGGCAGCTACTTCGAAGCCTTCGTCGAATTCGCGCTCGCCGATCCCGTCCACGGCGCGGAGCTGGAAGAAATGCTGCGCAAAAAATTCGAGGTCGCGATCTCGTCCCCACGCTGACGCATGGGGTTATGGCCCCGGGTGTAAGTCCGGGGATTGGCCGGAAAACAAAAACACAGCGACCTCCGACATCAGATTCGGCAGCCGGGTCACCTCGCGATTTCCAGCCAGAAAAATCCGTCTCTCAATCTTCCAATGCTGTTTTTCCAGCAGCGCTTCGAAATCCAGCACCGTCAGAAAATGTATGTTCGGCGAATCGTACCAGTCGTAAGGAAACAACTTCGTCCGCGGTGACCGGCCCGTCAATAAGTGCGAAACCCGCACCCGCCAATGCCCGAAATTCGGGAACGCGACAATGCCCCGCCGCCCGATCCGCAGCATCCCCTTCAACACCCGCAAAGGATCGCGGGTCTGCTGCAGCGTCTGGCTCAGGATCACGTAATCGAATGCCTGCGCCGGATAATCCCCCAGCCCCGATTCCAAATCGCCCTGGTAAACCGATACGCCGCGCGAAATGGCCTTCTGCACGCTTGCGCCCGTTAACTCCACGCCGCGTCCATCGACGTTCTTATGGTCGCGCAGCCAGGCCAGCAGTTCGCCCTCGCCGCATCCCAGATCGAGCACGCGCGTTCCCGGCTCAATCAGTTCGCTGATGATCGCGTAATCGCGCCTTCCGAACACGTCAAGCATGAGTACTCGCTAGGAACCCCCGCACGATCTCCGCCTGCTCCTTCACTTCCACCAGAAACGCATCGTGCCCGTAATCCGACTCCAGATTGCAATACGCCACGTCGCAATTTCGGCTCCGCAGGGCGCTGACCACTTCGAGTGATTGATAGCTCGGATACAGCCAATCCGAGGTGAAACTGATCACCAGAAACCTGGTCTTGATCCGCTCAAACAGCGACGGCAGACTCCCGCGCTGCGTCAAATCGAACGAATCCATCGCCCGCGTGATGTATAGATACGAGTTCGCATCAAACCGGTCGACGAACGTGCTGCCGCGATATTGCAGGTAGCTCTCGACCTCAAATTGGTCCGGAGCCCGCAGCCTGCGTCCGAACTTTTCGCGCATGCTGGCGTCACTCATGTAGGTGATGTGCCCCACCATCCGCGCCACCGACAATCCACGCGCCGGAGGCTTACGGCCGTAGTAATTTCCCTCGTTCCAATCCGGATCCGCCATGATCGCTTGGCGCCCCACTTCATTAAACGCGATCTGCTGAGCGCTGTGCCGCGCCGTAGTCGCGATCGGCAGTGCCGCGCCCACGCTCTCCGGATAAGCGACAGCCCATTCGAGCGCCTGCATCCCGCCCATCGAACCGCCCGCGACAGCCAGCAATTTCTTTATTCCTAAAGAATCGATCAACATCTTCTGCAGCCGCACCATGTCCGCGACCGTGACTACAGGAAACGACATCGCCCACGGTTCGCCCGTTTCGGGGTTGATCGACGAAGGACCCGTGGTGCCCCTGCACCCGCCCAGAATGTTGGCGCAAATCACGAAATGCCGGTCGGTATCGAACCCCAGCCCAGGTCCGATCATCTTCGACCACCAACCGCCCTCGCCCGCCGCATGCGCGTCGCCCGAAAATGCGTGAAGCACCAAAACCGCGTTCGATCTATCGGCGTTCAAAGTCCCGTAGGTTTCGTAAGCGACGTTGACTGGGGATAGTGTAACGCCGCAGTCCAGCTCCAGCCGTTCGAACGTAGAAGTAGCCGCCTCCGTGACCATAAGGGGTAAATTCAAGTTTAGCAACACAATGATTCGCCGCCGATGAACGCTGATGAACGCCGATAGCGCAAACCCGAAACTCTTGTTTTCTTATCTGCGTTCATCCGCGTTCATCGGCGGCCATGAATGTCTTTCTTAAAACCCCGTAGGCGTCACGAAAAAACTCTCGCTCCACTTACTGCCCGGTGCAATCGTCTGCAGCCCGGCATCCTTCCCCGCCTGCGTCATGTTAAACGCATTGGTCTCGGATGCCATCGGCTCGAAGCATACAAACGAGCCACCTTTGGGAGCATAAACCACAGCCACCGGAAACTTCGGCCCGAACTTCACCGCGATCTTTTGCTTCTTTCCCTCGACCGCCCAATCCGCACCAGTCAACCCGGTAAACACGTTGTCGAGCACATGCCCCGCCAACGGATAGGGGTTCGAAAACTCGATAGGCTTCCGCTCGCCCGTGGGCACCAGCAGATCCGACAACACTACACTCTCGCGCGCCGCCAGATGAACCTTCCAGTCATCCCGCGGCGAATCGGTCAACTGAAAATAAGGATGGTATCCGAGCGACAGAGGCATCGGATCGCGAGACAAATTCTCCACCGTAGTCGCGACCTCCAGCGCCCCGCCGTGCAGGCGATGAGTCATCTCGATCGCATGCGCGAAAGGGAACTGCGCCATGGAATCCGCTTCCCTCCAAGGCTCCAGGCGCGAGGTCACCGAAGAATTGTCTTTTCGAACGACCCTCCATTGCTTAGAAAATGACACGAGCCCGTGAATCGGCAAATGGTGCCCGTCATACCGCACATTCCCGAGCCCCGGATTTAGAAGATACTTCTTCCCATTGGCATAAAAGAAATCCCCATCGATCCGATTCGCCCAAGGCGACAGCAAAGGAATTCCACCGAGGCCCGGCTTCGCGCGCCAAGCGTCCAGATCCGGCGCAGGCTTGTACAAAATCTCGACGCCGCGAACGGTCATCGAATAAGCAATGTTGCCAAAATCGGTGGCTATGCTGACAACAGTCAGATGCTCCGGGTCGGTTAATCGGACAACAGATTCACTCATTTCATCACCGTCAATCGCGAAAACCGGGACTGCCTACTCTGTCCCAAGGCGCACCATCTTCCGTGGAAACACTTCACCCCGTCGCCGGTGGACAGAGCGGGCTGTCCCGGCTTTCGCCCCGTCCGAATTTCTGAAGTCTGCGACATCGAATCACTCATTTCATCACCGTCAAAACAGCGACACTGCACTTTTGAGCCACGCGGAAGTTTCCTCTACCATTTTGGGTTGGGCTCCTGACGCAAGAAAGTGCCGCTCAGCGTCTTTCCAGTTCCCAAACCGAAGGCTTGGCCACCATCTGCTGCGGCCCCCCGTCCGCCGGGATGATTTCTGACGGGATGCCGTACAGCCCGATATCCGCAACCACAAAGGTGTGGCTCAAAGAGTGGATCAGAAATCTATGCTTCAACATGCGTGCCTGCCTCACGATCCCATTCTGGCTACTGGCTACTTCTTTTACGAAATCTCCTCCGACCATCCCTCGATAATCGACTTGATCTTCGCCGTGAACTGATCCGCCAGCGCCCCATCGATCAAGCGATGATCGAAGGTCAGCGCCAGGTATGCAACAGACCGGATCGCGATCGCATCGTCGATCACCACCGGAGTCTTCTCCACCGTCCCGACCCCGAGAATCGCCACCTGCGGCTGATTGATCACCGGCGTAGCGAACACGCTGCCGAAGCTTCCGAAATTGGTGATGGAGAATGTTCCTCCCTGCACCTCTTCCGGCCGCAAATGGCGGGACCGCGCACGCGCCGCCAGATCCGCAACCGAGCGTTGCAGCCCGATCACGCTCTTCTCGTCCGCATTGCGAATCACGGGAACGATCAGCCCGTTTTCGAGCGCAACCGCAATCCCCAGATTGATGTCGCGATGGTAAATGATGTTCGTCCCATCGATCGAAGCATTCAAAATCGGGAACTGCCGCAGAGCGACACACGTGGCTTTCAGCACGAACGGAAGGAAGGTCAGAGAAAATCCATACTGCGCCTGAACATTCCCCTTGGCCTTATCGCGAGCCTTCGCAACTTTCGTGAAGTCGACTTTGTGAACCGTAGTCACATGCGCCGAAGTCTGCTTGCTGAACACCATGTGCTTGGCGATACTCTGCCGCATCATGCTCATGGGCTCTACGCGAGTCCCTGGCGCTTCCCCCACGCGCGGCGGCGAAGCAACGTCGACAGTCTGCGGAATCGTAGCGACAGCTTGAGGTGGCGGAGCTTGCGGCGGAGGAGGCGGAGCCGGCGCTGGGGCCTGCGGCTGAGCCTGTGCCTGTGGTTGTGCTTGAGCCTGTGGGGCAGGCGATTCCGCCTGCCTCTTCGAGCCCAGATAGGTTTCCAGATCCTGCTTGGTAATCCGATTCCCCGCGCCCGTTCCCTTCACCTGGCTCAGATCAATATTATTCTCGCGAGCCATCTTCCGCACCAACGGCGAAAGTGGTCCCGCAGTCTCTTCGACAACAGTGGCCACCGGCTCCGGCGACCCATCCGCCTCAGGAACCGGAGCAGGCGGTGGTGGCGCCTGTGGAGCAGCAGCAGGCTTAGCTTCTGGAGCAGCAGTCGCAGCAGCCGCCGCAGGCGCGCTAGCCCCGTCGTTGATCCGAGCCACCACGGTGTTGATCCCCACCGTTTTGCCTTCTTCGATCAACACCTCAGCCAGCGTCCCAGCGGCAGGCGACGGAATCTCGGTATCCACTTTGTCCGTAGAAATCTCGAACAGGGGCTCATCGCGTCCGACGGTTTCACCGGGCTTTTTCAGCCACTTGGTCAGCGTTCCTTCGACAATACTCTCGCCCATCTGGGGCATTACGACGTCAATCATAAGGTCTCCATTCGCCGCTCAAACACGCGTCCGAAATTCTGTATCAGTGCCGCGACCACATCCTCGCGCTTTGCCCGGCATCCCAGGTTTCGCATTGAGGTAACCGGCCGCGTTAAACCGCACGGTACGATGTACCGGAAATAATTCAAATCCGTATCCACGTTCAGCGCGAAGCCATGCGAGGTAACCCAGCGGCTGATATGAACCCCGATCGCCGCGATTTTCCCTTCGCCGGTCCAAACTCCGGTAGCTCCCGCCTCGCGTCCCGCGACGATCTCAAACTCGGCAAGCGTGTCAATGATCACCCGCTCAATGGCGCGCACATAAGCATGCACATCGCGCTTCCATTCTCGCAAATCGAGAATGGGATACCCGACAATTTGCCCCGGCCCATGATAAGTAACATCGCCTCCGCGGTCGGTCTCATAAAAGGCAATTCCCGCCCGCTCCAGCACCTCAGGCGATGCCAGCAGATTCGAGGGCCGCCCATTCCGCCCCATCGTGATCACATGGGGATGCTCCACAAAAATCAACTGGTCCGAAATAGCCCCGCTCTTCCGCAGCTCGACCAATCGAGCTTGCCGCTCGAAGCTCTGAACCCATCCCAAACACCCAACATCCCGGACCTCTACGATCCCCACCGAGCCGCGACCACAGGGAGCGACCTCCGCCGAAACACTAGGCATTAATCGCCTGTCCATACACCGCGTTAAACGCCTCACCCACCGCCTCGTAAATCGTAGGATGCGCGTGAATCGTATGGATCACGGTGTCGACGGTAGCCTCCGCCTCCATTGCCAGCACCCCTTCGCTGATCAGCTCGAACGCCTCCGGCCCGATAATGTGGACGCCCAGCACTTCCCCATGCTTCTGGTCCGACACCACTTTCACAAATCCGTCATGCGAACCCAAAATCGTAGCCTTGCTGTTAGCTGCAAACGGAAATTTCCCGATCTTCACGTCGTACCCCGCCGCCCGCGCCTGCGCCTCCGTCAAACCGACACTGCCAATTCCTGGATCGGTATAGGTACAACCCGGAATCCGCAGCCGATTGATCGGCGTCGTGGGTTTCCCCGCGATATGCGCCATAGCTACCATGCCCTCGGCCGTCGCGACATGCGCCAACTGCGGCGTACCGGCGACGATATCGCCGATCGCGTAAACCCCAGGCTCACCCGTTCTCTGCATCGAGTCGACCTTCACGAACCCTCGATCCAGTTCAACCTTCGTGCCTTGGAGTCCGACATCGTCGGTAAGAGGCCGCCTTCCGATCGCGACGAGAAGCGCTTCCGTCTCAATGGTTTCACGTTTGCCGTCCGCGAACCCGACTTCGAAGCGAACGCCGTTATCGGTCACCTGAATATTTTCGGAACGAACCCCAGTCTCGACGCGAATTCCTTGTTTCTTGAATAGCCTTCCGAGTTCCTTTGAGACTTCCTCATCTTCCATGGGGACAATCCGCGGCAGCATCTCGAAGACTTGTACTTTTGTCCCAAACCGATGGAAACACGATGCAAACTCGACGCCTACTGCGCCTGCTCCCAGCACCGCGAGCGATTTCGGGATCTCGCGTAAATCCAAGATTTCGATGTTGGTCAGAATCCGTTTGGCATCGGGCTTCAACCCCGGCAGCATCCTCGCCGCCGAGCCGGTCGCGAGCACGACATTCTTAGTCTCGTAAACCTGCTTCGACCCGTCGGGCGCCGTGACTTCAACTCTTCCCGGCCCCGCGAGGCGCGCCCATCCCTTGATCCAATCGACCTTGTTTTTCTTGAAGAGAAACTCTATCCCTTTGGAATGCTTGGCTACAATCTTATTCTTCCGGTCGCTGACCTTCGGATAGTCGAGGCGAGGATTCTCGCAATGAATCCCCTCTTCTTCCGAATTTACAAAACGAACCCAGACATCGGCGGTGTGCAACAGCGATTTGGTCGGAATACAGCCGACCAGGAGGCAGGTGCCGCCCAATCTTGGATCCGCTTCGATGCAGGCCACCTTCAGGCCATACTGTCCGGCGCGAATCGCGGCCGAATATCCACCGGGGCCACTCCCGATGACAATCACGTCGTAGGTCATTTTATTTTCAGTGTAGCATTTGGAACTAACGCTTCTTTGAAATGGAAGTCGTTACAGAAAGTGCAACAGACCGATCACGAACTGCTGCTGATGATGCTATCCGGGGACGAGGACGCGTTTACAACGCTTTATCGCCGCCGGCAGGGACCGGTGTATCGGTTCGCTTTGCAAATGACCGGGAACAATATGATCGCCGAAGACGTGACTCAGGAAGTTTTCATGGCTTTGCTGTCGAAGACGGCAAAATTCGATCCTGAACGGGGCTCGCTGGGTTCGTTTTTGTATGGAATCGCGCGCAACCTGGTTCTGCGGCGATTGGAGAAAACGTCGGAAATTGAAGATTATGCAGCTCCCGATGACATTTTAGACGACTTGACGAAGCGCGAAACCATCGAGAGTGTCCGCCGGGCAGTCCTCAGCCTTCCGGCCGTGTATCGCGAGGCGGTTGTTCTTTGCGATCTTCAGGATACGAGTTATGAGGAGGCCGCGCAGGTGCTCGATTGCCCCATCGGCACGGTGCGGTCCCGGCTAAACAGGGGACGATCGATGTTGGCGCAGAAATTGGCGGTAAAAGTATGAAAGAACTACTGAAAGAGCTTGCGGACCACGATCGGGAACTGGAAGCTCCCGCAGGGGTTGAGCTGCGGCTTCGATCGGCGTTCAGGCGGAAATACGCCCGTCTGAAGTGGCCTTATTTCGGGGTAGCCGCCGCAGCGGTGCTCGCCGTTATTCTCTACCCGCGTCCGAAGCCGCAAACCATGGAGATCGCTGTTTTTACGCCGCCGGTGGCGGTGGTTCCGACCGTCAAACCATCTAAGAAAGTGGTCCTCCCAAGGCCGCGCCCGCGTGAAATCGTGAGCGAGTTTTATCCGTTAGCGGATGACGCGCCTCCGTTTGAGCAGGGTGAGTTGTTGCGCGTCAGCCTGCCCGCTTCCGCCATGCGCAGCGTGGGGATTCCCGTGAATGAGGATCGGCTGGGGGAGACCGTCCAGGCGGACGTGCTGGTCGGGCAGGAAGGGCTAGCCAGAGCCATCAGATTCGTCAGATTTGAACGTTAAAAGGAGCGAAATATGTCAAAAAGTATAGTGTTAGGCGCCTTAGTAAGCCTTATTTCCGTGTCGGCGCAGGATGCTGCCACTGTCGATAAGAAGCTCGCCGAATTCAAGGCGCAAAACGACGCGGTTCAAGTCCTGGGAGCGTCGATGATCAACGGTCCTACTGTGAAGGGAGCGCCTTACTCGGCGCAAGCTGTGAATGAGATGGTGCAGGTGCTCGCCGATGGGAATCGCATCACGAACACCACCTCCTCGATGCTGTATCGCGACAGCCAGGGTCGGGAACGGCGCGAGGAATTTTCGAACGGGACTCTCCGATCGGTATTCATTACAGATCCCGTGGATGGTGTGAACTATACTTTGCTGCCTGCTTCCAAAGAGGCGCGCAAGGGAGTGCAGCGCGTGGTCAATTTCACCACCAGCGGAGGCGGCCGCGGCGGCCCGGTGACGACAGAGCTGCGGACTTTTGTAATGAGTTCTTCGGGGAGTCCGGAAACATTCTACTTCTCGAACCAGGAGGTCAGTTCCTCGAAGACGAAACCGGTAATGGAGCATCTGGGCACGCAGACGATAGAAGGCGTTTCGGCTGAAGGCACCCGGACTACGATCACGATTCCGGCGGGCCAGATCGGTAACGACCAACCGATCGTCACAACCACGGAGCGTTGGTATTCACCCGAATTGCAGGTGACGGTGATGACCAAACGCAGCGATCCGCGCTCCGGGACGCATACCTATAAGCTCACCAACATCAATCGCAGCGAGCCTGCGGCGACTCTGTTTCAGGTTCCGGCCGACTATACCGTGCACGAAATCGGGCCGAGAGGGTACGGGGTAACCAAGCCGGAAGAGCAAAATTAGTTCGAGCGCTGTCGCCGGAGATCGCTCCCTGTGGTCGCGGCTCGGTAGAGCTTGATAGTTACGGGGGACACAATTTTCCTGCTGGACCTGTGCCACGATTGTAGTAGATGCGCCTGGTTTTGCTGGTCCTCATTTCCGCCGCGGTTGGCTGGTCTCAAACGAAACCTGCTGTGACGTTGGGCGAGCTGAGTGCTTCGTTTGAAACCCTGGCGAAGCGGGTGCGTCCCTCAGTTGTGCAGATCTTTTCGACCGGCTACGCATCGGCTGAAGAGAGCGAAAGCTCCAATACCTCCAGTCTTTTGTCGAAGCAGCGCAGCACTGGGTCCGGGGTGATCCTTTCCGACGACGGATTCATCCTCACCAACAATCACGTGGTGCACAATGCGCTGAAAATCGAAGTAAAGCTGCATCGCGACGCTACCGGGGGCCGCATTCCCGATGTGACTTTCCCCGCCAAACTGATCGGCGTCGACCGCGAGGCGGATCTCGCGGTCATCAAGATCGATCGTAATGGATTGCCCAAGCTGTCTTTGGGCGATTCGAGCCAATTGCGCCAGGGGCAGCTGGTGATGGCGTTCGGAAATCCTCTGGGACTCGAAGGCTCGGTAAGCATGGGCATCGTCAGTTCCACCGCACGCCAGTTAAAACTGGACGATCCGATGACCTATGTGCAGACTGATGCGCCCATCAATCCGGGCAACAGCGGCGGCCCTTTGGTCGATGCCGAGGGGCGCGTGGTGGGTATCAACACGTTCATCCTTACGCAATCCGGCGGCAGTGAAGGAATCGGCTTCGCGGTGCCCAGCAACCTGGTGCGTTCCAGTTATGAGCAGATCGTTAAAGATGGCCATGTGCACCGAGGCCAGATTGGGATTGTCGCGCAGAGCATCACGCCGGCCATCGCCAGGGGACTGGGCCTTGCACAGGATTGGGGCGTAATCGCGGCCGACGTGGCGCCCGATGGTCCGGCTGCCAAAGCGGGCATCAAGCCAGGGGACATAATTGAAACGCTGGCGGGACGTGAGATGGACGACGCGCGACAGTGGGAGACTCTACTCTACCAGCAGCCTCTCTCGGCTATCATCGACGTGACGGTGAAACGCGACGGCAAGCCTCTGAAATTCAGCATGCCGGTGATCGAGCGCGACGACGACCCGCAGCGCTTCGCGGACATGGTGAATCCGGAAAAGAATCTGATTCGCAGGCTGGGCATTCTGGCGATTGAGATCACGGAGAAACTGGCGGACATGCTGCCGGATCTGCGGCACGATTACGGCATCGTGGTGGCGGCGCGCGCCGTGGACGCACCGGGAGCTGTGCTGGAGCCGGGAGACGTCATTTACGAGATCAACAAGACGCCGACCGTATCAATCGCTGCCCTCCGCGCGGCGCTCGATGCAGCAAAACCGGGTGATATCGCTGTGCTGCATGTGCAGCGGGGCACGAGGCTCAGATATATCGCGATCGACCTGGAATGAGAAGAATCAGAATGAGGTGGATTGTCTCCCTGCTGGCCGCAACGGCACTGATGGCACAGCAAAAGAAACAGGTGACGCCGGCGGTTTTTCCATTGGAAGCTTTGCGTATCGACGGGAATCAGAAGCTGACGGTGGAGAAGATCCTATCGGTAGCGGGGCTGAAAATCGGCGAGCCGGTAATTCGCACGGATTTCGATCAGGCGCGCAAGCGGCTAATGGCAACCGGGGCGTTCCAGAGCGTGGCGTATGAGTTTAAGCCCAGCGCCGATGCCAAGGGCGTGGACGGCGTGTTCCATGTGATTGAGGTGGACGCCTGGTTTCCTTACCGGTTCGAAGATTTGCCTGCTTCAGAGGACGCGCTGCGCGCGATGCTGCGCAAGCAGGAGCCTATTCTGGAGGATCGTATCCCAGCGACGAAGGAAGTGATCGCGCGCTACATTTCGGCGATCGAGGAATTTCTGAACGGCAAGGTGCAGGTGACCGGTAAAGTCATCGCGGACGTGCCGGATCAGCCGTCGATCGTGTTTCGTCCGCCCGGACCGCGGGCTAATATCGCGGAGGTCCATTTCACCGGCAACGACGTGCTGCCAACGGCGACGCTGGTGAATTCACTTTCGCAGGTGGCCGTGGGCGTGCCTTATAGCGACGTGACCATGCATCAACTGCTGGACGCGAGCACCCGGGCTCTCTATGAAGAGCGCGGACGCGTGGGGGTCACTTTTCCGAAGATCGTGGTTGAGAAAGCCGCCAAGATCGATGGCGTCTCCGTGACCATTACGGTAAAGGAAGGCGAATCTTACAATCTGGGAACCGTCAAAGTCATGGGTGTTCCAGCGGATGAGGCGGATAGTATCAAGTCTATCGGCAAGTGGCGATCGGGAGACATCGCGAACCTGGAAGAAGTGAGAGGGGGCGCGATTAAGATAGCGGATCGCTTGAGAAGCGACGGATATCTCAAGGTCACTCAAAAGATGGAACACACCGTTCATGAAAACAACCATACAGTTGATGCGGTGATCACTGTCATGGCGGGTCCTCAATATCATATGGGCAAGCTGACCATTGACGGGCTGGACCTGCTGACGGAGCCGCAAATCCGTAAGGTATGGGTGATGAACCCGGGCTCAGCTTTTCATCCAGACTATCCGGACCGGTTCCTGAAAGATCTGCGTGACCAGGGAGTCTTTGAAAATTTGGGCGAGACTCGCGCGGAGAAGACCGTGAATGAGAAGACGAAGGTGGTGGATGTGAAGCTGGTCTTCGGAGCGGCGAAGCCAAAGGAAAAGACGGGAGTGAAACTACCTGGCGGACGTGGCTGGCCGCAATGAAGGCACGTCGGCACTCTGCTGAGTGGGCAGCCCGCATTTTTCGCAGGTTTTAAGGCAAGACACGTCGACACGAATGTCGACGCGGCACGCCTGGAGGCGCGCGCCACCTAACACACTCGTACTAACGATATAGTATGATCGTTGGAATGCGGTGGCTTTCCTTCTTAATCGCGGCCGGGGTTCTGGCACAAGAGCCGGTGGATATCGAGGCGCTGCTGAAGGCCGCCCATGCGGCTTACCGCAAGGCCGATTACGCCGCCGCGCGCAAGTCTTATGAAGCAGCCTGGACAGCGGCAGGGGAGCTTCCACAGAACGATCCTAAGCGTTACGAGATCCTGAAGGAGCTTTCCGGCGTGGTGAGCGCGGCGGGCGATCAGGACGCGGCGGAGAACTATATCGAGCTGGCGATTAACTGGCGCGAGACGGTGATGGGGCGCGAGGATCCTTTGATCGCGGGCGATCTGATCGATCTGGCGACGATTTGCGAACGCCGCAAGGATTTCGATCGTGCCATCGCCATCCTGCAAAGGGTGGTGGGGATCCATACCAAAGCTAAGGGCAGCATCGACAATTCCGATGTCGCAGACGACTTCAGCCGGATCGCGCTGGCGTATGCGGCCGAAAACAAGCCGGAGCAATCGATTCCGCCGTTGCTCACGGCGATCGGCATCCGTGAAAAGGTGCAGGGGGCCGATTCGCCGGGACTGCTTCCAGAACTCGACCGGCTGGGGTCGGCGCAAATCACGACGCGCGCGTATGGGGACGCGGAGACTACATTTCGGCGCGCGCTGGTGATTCGCGAACGAATCGAAGGCTCGCAATCGCCGGATTTGTTGACCACGCTCGACGGCCTGGCTTACTCTTTGTTCGGCGAGAAGCAGTATGACGACGCGGAGATTTTCTACAAACGGCTGCTGAACCTGTGGCTGTTGATCGGAAATTTACCGATGATTGCGGACACCGATGAAAAGATCGCGGTGTTCTATCGGGAGCAGAAAAGGTGGGACGAAGGTACGGAGGCGGCCGCGAATGCGATTGCACTGCGCGCGCTGGTCTCCGCGGTGGGGTTATCGACGGAGGCGACGGCATGGCTCGCGCACGGCGATAAGGCGCATGGAATCGAGTTCTACAAAAAAGCTTTGGCGGTGCTGGATCCGAATCGCAAGGATCATGACGGATTGCGGGAACAGATTGAGCACGTTCTGGCGGATCTGGATCCGCCCAAAGTGCCGAAGACCGCGCCTCGAAAAAAGCAACCCTAGCTTGGAGGCTTGGCGAAGATCTCGATCCACTGGCCGCCGCGCTCCCACCGATGAATGGGGATAAAGCCGATTCCCGTAATTTCCGCTTCCGTCGCCTGCGGATGGTAGTCCTGGTATTGACGAATCAGAGGACGCAGCAGCTTGTTGTCGAACGCGTGCCCTTCAAAGGTCCAGAATTTTTCATAGGTCACCAGCAGATCGTAAGAATCGGGATTCACGTTTCTGATATCGTCGATACGAAACGTGTAGCCGGGCAATTCCAAGCTGGCGAGAGGCCTTTCGACATAACCAAGATAAGGATGCTGAATGGCGCCGGGAAACGGCCACGAACTCAGGATGCGTTTATCGGGGTAGTAGGCTTCGAGGTAATTGGCGGCCTCCTTTTGAAGAGTGACAAAGTCGGTCCAGGCCAGATTGTTTTCGTAAGAAAAAGGGTACGGCGGATTCCAAAACCAGCTCGCAACCAGGAACGCCAGCATCGCGGTATGCGAAACCCAGCGCCAACGGGTAGGATACACGGACGCGGCGGCGGCGATCGCGGCGTAGAGAATCGGAAGCACCGGGATCAGATAGCGTTCGAGCATCGCGCCTCCGAAGACGGTGACGATCACCACTTGCGCGATGGCGACGAATCCGGCAATTTGCCAGTCTTTTCCACGCAGGATTCGAAAGCCTGCGAACAATGCGACGGAACCGATGAAACGTCCGTCGGCGATGAACAGGAAGTGAAGCCGCGCGCCGAATCCGGCCAGAATATGCGTGAAGCTCAGCGATTCATTCACGTTGTAGCGGGCGAACTCTTCGTTACCGAGCCAGTGCCCGGACTTATAGTGGAGCAAAACGAGCCACGCGCCCAGCGCGATGGCCGGCGCGAAAAAGTACAGCGCTTCGCGAATCTTTTTCTCCCGAAATAAGAGCCACACGCCGAACACCATCGGCGTGGTGATTGACGTCTCCTTGATCAAAACCAGCGCGGTGCAGGCCGCGGCGGAAGCGGCGAAGCGCTCATCGAGGAACAGCAACAGAGCGAGCGCGGTGAAGGTCATCGCGGGCATATCCAGCAGAATCATTTCCGACTGCGAGAAAAATATCGGCGAAGCCATCAGAAACAGCACGGCGGCGAAGGCGGGGGCGCCAACCGTTCCACGGCAGAGCCGAATCGCCAGTAGAAAGGAAAACAACAATCCGGCCGAAGCGACAAAGAGCATCGCCACGCGCGCCGCGGCGACCGAGACTCCGAAGGTCCTCCAGGTGAGCGCGACGATGGCCATCACCCCCGGAGGATGCACGTTGGGTACTGTTGAATGGGGCACCAGCGACCCATCCTTATAAAGGTCCAGCGACGCGGGCGCGAATTGGCCGAGTTCGTCCCAGTGAAACGGCAGTCTCAACATAGTGAGATGCAGCGCGATCATCAACACCAGAAAGGCAAGAAAGAAAATCAACGAGGAGGCGCGCCGTGAATACGCCACTTTCAAATCGCTATTGGATCACCGCGCCGGGTGCATGTGGCGCGAGCTTGATTTCCCCGAACGCCGATTCATACTGCTGGATGTTCTGGTTCAGCACGTTGGCCAAAGCCTTGGCCTGCTGCGGGCTCAGGAATAGACCCTGAAAATTGGAAATCGAAACGCGGTCCGGCGCGCTCTGGTTAATCGTCCCGAACAACAGAAAAAAGTCCCACAAGCTGACGCGTACCTGCACGCTATTCGCGTATGACTCGCGGTAATCGGCAGTGTGGACCAGGCTAATTTCGGGTTGGGGCTGTTGCGGGTTCATGGTTTCAGGATACCTTCATTCCACGCCCAGGGAATTCAAAATGAACGCATAGTCGAACGCGGTCTCTTTAATATATTCATATCGTCCCGAAGCGCCGAAGTGTCCGCTGCCCATATTGGTCTTGAGCAGCAGCAAATGGCGATCCTTTTTCATCGCGCGCAACTTCGCGGTCCACTTGGCGGGCTCCCAATAAGACACCCGTGGATCGTTGAGTCCGGCGGTTACCAGGATGGTGGGAAACTCCTTCGCGTCTACGTTCTCGTATGGTGCGTAGGATTTGATGTAGTCGTAATACTGTTTCTCGTTGGGATTGCCCCATTCCTCATACTCGCCCACGGTCAAGGGAAGCGTCGCGTCGAGCATGGTGTTCAGAGCGTCGACGAACGGGACCTTCGCCACGACCACCGCAAATAAATCCGGCCGCATGTTGGTCACCGCGCCCATCAGCAGACCGCCCGCGCTGCCACCCATGATGGCGAGACGATCGGAAGAAGTGTACTGGTCGGCGATCAGACGCTCCGCGCACGCGATGAAATCGGTGAAGGTATTCTTCTTCTTCAGAATGCGTCCATCCTCATGCCAGGGCTTGCCTAGATCCGCACCGCCGCGGATATGAGCGATCGCATAAACGAACCCGCGCTCGAGCAGGCTGAGCCGGTCCGAACTGAAGGTGGGATCCATGCTGATGCCGTATGCTCCGTAGCCGTACAGCAGCATCGGAGCCTTGCCATTCTGCACCAGGCCCTTCTTATAGACCAAAGAAATCGGTACCTTCACGCCATCCGAGGCGGTTGCGTAGATACGTTCGGATTGGTATTTTGCCGGCTCGTAGCCGCCCAGCACGGGCTGCTGTTTTTTTAGCTCCCGCGTGCGTGTCTCCATGTTGTAGTCGAACACGGAGTGCGGAGTCACCAGGGACGTATAGTCGAAACGCAGCAGTTTGGTCGCGTACTCGGCATTGGCGCCGAGACTCGCTGTATAGACGGGCTCCGCGAAATCGATGTAGTGCGTGTCGGCGCTGGAGAACTTTTGAATGCGAATCTTAATCAGGCCGCGGTCGCGCTCTTCCGTCACCAGCTGGTCCGCAAACGCGGTGACACTTTCAATCGTTGCATCGAGGCGCGCGGGCATCACTTCCTTCCAGTTCGCCCGCGATGGATCCTTCACCGCCGCTTCGATCAGACGGAACGTCTTGGCCCCATCGTTGGTGCGGATGAACCAGGAGTCGCCGTGATGCGCGACGTCGTACTCCGTTTCCTGAACGCGCGGCAGAAGGGTTGCGAATCTGCTCTTGGGCTTGTTGGATTTGATATAACGAACCTCTGAGGTGAGCGAGCTTCCGATGTTGATCAGAATGTAGGCGCGGCTGCGCGTCTTCTCCAACTCCACCGTAAAGCGCTCGTCGGTTTCATGGCAAACCAGGGTGTTTTTCCTTACGCCCAACGCGTGACGATACACCTTGAAAGGGCGCTTGGCCGCGTCCAGAATCGTATAGAAGAACGTCGCATTGTCATTCGCCCATTCCAGCGAGTAATAGGTGTTCGGAATCGTGTCGTCGAGCAGTTTCCCCGTGGTCAGATCTTTGACGTGTATGGTGTATGCTTCGTCGCCTTCGTAATCCACGGAGTACGCCAGCAGTTTGTGATTTGGACTCGGCGCAAAATTTCCGACGCGGAAATATTTCCTGCCGACAGCCATTTTGTTGCCGTCGAGCAGCACTTCTTCCTTCGCTTCAAGCGACAAATGTTTGCGGCAATAGATCGCGTACTGCTTTCCCTCCTCGGTACGGGTGTAATAAAAATAGTCGTCTCGTTTGGTGGGGACGCTCAGGTCAGTCTGCTGAATGCGGCCGAGAATTTCCGAGTACAGTTTCGATTGAAGCTTTTCGGTGTGCTTCATCTCGGCCTTGGTGTACTCATTTTCGGCCTCGAGATATTTGATGGTGTCGGGATCGTGGCGGTCCCTCAGCCAGAAATAATTATCCACGCGAGTTTCGCCAAGCGTGGTTGAAGAGTGTGGCACGATTTTAGCAACAGGCGGCTGAACAGCTTCGTCTGCGGAAACAATAAGGGTCATGATTGCAAAATAAGAATGCAGAGACATCTGCACTCCTATTGTAGAGCCCGCAAGCGGTCAGCCATAGCTACAATGGGAACTCAACCATGTCCCGACAGTTCGATCTCACACCGCGGCCCGCCGCGCGCGTGAACACGGCGCTGCGGCAGATCGTTACCGCGCTTCCGGTGCCCGAGTCTCTACCGATTCTTCAGAGCCTTCACAGGCATGAGCCTGTTTCCATGCAAGGGCAGCCGCCAGTTGTGTGGAATCGCGCCGAGGGATTCCAAGTGTCCGATGCCTGGGGCAACCGCTGGATCGATTGGTCGAGCGGGGTGCTGGTCGCGAACGCGGGCCACGGGCGGCGCGAAATGATCGAGGCGATTACCGCCCAGGCCATGTCCGGATTGCTGCACAATTATTGCTTCCCCAGCGCGATCCGCGCCCGGACCGTCGAGAGGCTCGCATCATTACTGCCCCTGTCGCTGGACCGCGTTTTCCTGCTGACCACCGGCTCAGAAACCGTGGAATGCGCCCTCAAATTATGCCGCACCCACGGCGTAAAGATGGGCGGTCGCGACAAGCACGTCATCGTCTCTTTCGATAAAGCGTTTCATGGACGCACTCTGGGTTCGCAGTTAGCGGGAGGTATTCCTTCGCTGAAGCAGTGGATCGTGAATCAGGACCGAGGATTCGCTCAGGTGCCGTTTCCGGACGGTTTCCGCACGCCCGACACGTCCTTCGATTTTTTCCTGCGGTCGTTGGCCGAAACAGGAGTCGATTCGCAGAACGTATGCGGCGTGATCCTCGAAACCTATCAGGGCGGCAGCGGGGCGTTCGCTCCGCCGGAGTATATGCATGCGCTGCGGGACTGGTGCGCGGGCCACAGAATTCTGCTGGTCTGCGACGAGGTGCAAGCCGGCTTCGGGCGCACTGGAACGATGTGGGGATTCGAGCATTACGGAATCGTCCCGGATCTCGCTCTATTCGGTAAGGGAATCAGCAGTTCACTGCCTTTGGCCGCCGTGGCGGGTCGTGCGGGCGTGATGAACCTGCAACCGCCCGGCAGTATGACGTCAACGCATACTGGAAATCCTATCGCATGCGCCGCGGCGATTGCTTCGATGAATCTGATCGTAAATGAGGGGTTGGTAGAAAACTCCAGGCGCTTAGGTGAACTGCTTCATGCGCGTTTGCGGACCATGAAGCCGCGTTATCCGCAGATCGGCGATGTGGCCGGAAAAGGTCTGGTTGCGGGCCTCGCCATCGTGCACCCCGGCAGCAAAGAGCCTGACGCCGAGGCGGCGTTCGACCTGGTATGGCGCACGATCCAGAAAGGCGTGCTGATGTTCGCGCCTGTGGGATTCGGCGGGGCGACCGTGAAAATTTGCCCTCCCCTTTCGATCACCGAAGCCGCACTCGAGGAAAGTCTCGGCGCGTTTGAAGAGGCCGCGTCGGAAGTTCTCGCCGCGCGAAACGTTGCTTGAACGCCGTCATCATCGGCGGGGGGATGATCACGCACGATCAACTGCTGCCGTCGCTCTATCAATTGCGGCGGCTGGGACGCATCGGGAGCATTCGAGTATGCGCGCGAAATCCGGCGACGCTTGAAACTTTAGCCGCGTCCGCAGTCATTCGTGCTGAGTTTCCGGAGCAGACTTTCGAAGCGACTATTGAGCCCTATGAGCGCGTTCTCGAATCGTCGGAGCCCCGGCAGCTGGCGGTGGTCGCGGTGCCCGATCCCTTGCATCGCGCTGTGATTATGGCCGCGCTTGAGGCCGATCAGCACGTTTGTGCCGTCAAGCCCCTGGTCATGACCGTGGCCGATTCGGTTCAAATCGAGAAGGAAGCAAGCAGGCGAGGCCTGTTCGTCGGAATCGACTATCACAAGCGTTTCGACGATCGCAGCCTGATGGCCCGGCGGGATTATCGCAGTGGAAAATTCGGCGAATTCCGCCTGGGCAATGCGTGCCTGCATGAGAAATGGAACTATCGCCATTCGAATTTTCAAAACTGGTGCACCTGCGAAAATTCCGACGCGTTCTGCTATATCGGCTGCCATTATGTGGACCTAGTACAGTTCATCACCGGCTTGGAACCGGTCGCGGTGAGCGTCTACGGATTGCGGGACCGCTATCCGAACGGTAACGAGGGATTTCTGTGGACCGACGCGCGCATTCGCTGGTCCAACGGGGCGTGCCTCAATGTGCAGAACAGCCTTGGCTACCCCGAGGAGGGTCCTGGATCGAACATGCAGGGCTTAACCATGTGGTGCTCCGGCGATGGCGGCGGCGCGATGATCCGGCATTCCGATCAATATCGAGGAATCGAGTATTCCTATCTGGGCGGGCCCTACAGCGAACCCAGCTCCGATTATTTTCAGTACGTCCCGTTTCAAGGTGTCGTGGGGTATGGCTACCGTTCGATCGAGCGAATCGTAGAGGCCTGCAGAAGAGGGTCCGACGACGAAGGGCTGATCGCGACGCCCAGCAACAGCCGTCATAATGAACGTGTGATTGAAGCGGCGCGCAAATCAATTCTCGCCGGCGGACGGGAGGTGAGGCTATGAGGCGGGCGCGTATCGCGGTCGGCCTGTTGCTCTCGGCCCTGCTGCTGCTCGCCGGAGGTCCGGGCTTCCGTTCCCGCAAGCAGTTCGATGAGCATTTCGCTAAACACGGCCGTGAGTTCGGTAATATTTCGCAGGAAGAATATCTGCGTCGCGCACAGGAGTTAAGGGACACGCCCGCGGGCGGTCCGATTCTTGAAATCGTGAAGGCCGACGGGATCGTGACCCGCTTCGATAAACGCTCCGGTGCATTCGGCGCCTACAATCGCGATCGCACGATCCGCACGTTTTTCAAACCGAACGACGGGGAACGCTATTTCCGCCGACAGGCGGGGCGCCCGTGACGGTTGAGGAATATCTGCGCGAGAACGGATATCCGGAGCATGTGGTTCGCGACGGCCGTGCAGGTCTGGTTCGCAAGTGGGGTGAATTTGTCGAACAAGTGGAGCGCGGCTACCCGCTAGGCCTGGAAGATTATCGTAACGACCTGGATGTGCGGGCCATTCTTGCGCAAGCGGATGCCGAGGATGAAGAAATTCTGGCGCTGGACGAGCGGCTGAAAAAACTCTTGACCGGGTGCGATCAGCGGGTGTGGGAAAGCGCTCCGGGCGACCCCTTCTGGGATTTCGGGTATCCCCGCAACGCCGGCCCGGATCTGCTCGAAGACCTTCGCCGCGGGTCTTGAAGGTTATTTCCGAGCGGCCCGAATATGCACGGGGTCCTCGCGGCACGTCCGATAGATGCCATGCATCCCTTCAAATGGACAGGGGATCGATTGACCCGCAACTCTAAAATACGGACACCGTCCATATTGTTTCGCCGCCCGCTCGCGCTCCACCACGATCTCCGGCACGCGGCCCAGGCGGGTGAGGGCCGCGACGCTTCGGCCGGTCATCGAGTACGGACCTTCCTCCTGCGCCTTCGCCACGCCAAGCATGGTTTGAAAACATCCATCGGCAATCGAGCGGCGAATTTTGTCGCGATCCATTCCCATGGCCGCGCTGAACTCGTAGGTGCCGTTCAAATGCTCCGCGTCGGCGGGATAAACCGGCATCACCGCCGCGTTGACGATGCCGTTCAAAAATTCCTCCTGCACCTTCGGCAGCGTTGCGTCGCCGCTTTCCGATTCCTCGCGAAGCTGCCCCAGTTGACGGTCGATTTGCGCCGCGGCCCTCTCCATGCCGTAGATTTTTTCGTTGTCCTCAAGCGAAATCGCGCGCGCCGCGATCTTGCGCAGCGAATCGTAGGCGTCAGGCTCATCTTCCGTCTGCCGGATGTTGAGCGCGCCCACCAGAAATAAATCCGGTTCGCGATGCCGCCGGACAAGCTCATCTCTCCAGCGGCCGCGTCCCAGCGTCGATTGCAAGCGGTCCACTTGCACCTCGCGCAGAACTTCGAAGGCGGGTACGAACGGAAGATTGTCGAACATCCCTCCATCGCCGTAAAACACATCGCGCCGTCCCACGCCGGGATAAAGCGCGCTCGCGCGGCGCGGTGCGAAGGCCATGGGGAATGCGCTTGATGCCAGGAGAGCCTCGATCAGATCGTAGCGGTCGGCGCTAAGCTGCGACCCCAGAATCGTGATCCATTCCGTCACCAGATTGACCGCCGTTGCGAAAAACGCAATGCGGCTGTCCTCCAGAAACGGCTGCACGTCCTGCGAAACATCGCCCAGAACCAGGCGGGTTTCATTCTCCAACAGCGACGATCCGATCAGTGCGTCGTGGATCCCCAGCCGGTCGATGGTCTCCGTTTTGATCTGCGTCCAGAAGGTGTGCGTGGCGCGCGTTACGTGACCCGCCACGAACTCCGCAGCGATCCTCGCTGTGGCCCGATAGGGAATCAGGAACAGGTCGGAGATCGCGTCGATCAGCGCCGGTGGAGCTCCCGTGATGGCGCTTCCCGGGTCCTGCCGGCTGCCCGCCCGGACCATTTTGCGCAGCACGTTGGGGGAAAGGTTCATGCTGGCGCCGCGGCTGCGGATGCCTACGTCCTTGATGGCCGCCTTCAGCGTTTTCGTCAGCGCGATGCGGCGGTCCGCTTCGACAAAGAGGGCCGTTAAACGCCGCAGCTTCACGTGCGCCTGCTGCCCGCTCGATGAGTACATCGACCCCAGCGCCGCGCCCAGCAGCGTGCCCACCGACGCACCGACAATCATGTCCGGCTTCAGCGCCGTGGCGTGCATGGCGCCGATCATGCCTACGTGGAAGGAGCCTCGGAACACGCCGCCGCTGGCGATGAATACGATGCGCGGGCGGTCGCCCGCCAGCTCCGGGAATCGTGCCGACAGATCGCCCGAGGCAGCGCGAAAATTCACGGGCAGCAGTCCGTCTACCGGTTTCGCCGCGGCGTGCAGAGTCCGCGGACAGTGGCGGCACACCTCGCTTAATCCAGGCGTCCCGTAGCGATCGGAAATACGCCAGTCGCGATTCGGAGCGATGTGCCTGAGGAACGCGTTGCACTCTACCGTCTCTCCCTTTCCGAACTCCGCAATCTCATCTCGATAGAGAACCGACAGACTCTGCCGGCACCCCGCCGCAATGTGCGTCAAAATCTCCGTTTCCGTCGGCTGCAGAGTATTCGCCAGCGTCAATTCGTGCTCGGGCGCGATCTCCTCCACCGTGATCGTATGTACGTCGGCCGAACTTACTTTCCCGGTCGCGGCGCGCAGCACGCGTTCGAGTTCGGTCACGTAGTTTGTGCGCACGACCTCGAGGCGGCTGTCACGCCGCCGTTCCAGGCGATTGCTCGCGAATCCGGTTTCGACGATGTTCGGCAGCACCGGTTCCTGCGCGTTGGAATCTCCCGCCGCCGGCGCCAGAGGCTTGGGCTGAATCGGAATATCGTAGACCAGATGGACGCGACTCTGCTGCTGCGATAATATTTCCCCCATCTCGGAGTTTTGCGGTTGCGAGAGAAAGTTAACCAGCGCCGGCAGAGGGTTGTGGCGGACCACGGATCCATCCACCAGATCCAGCCGCGTGGGAAGCTTGACAGCGCCTACCCAATTCACCAGCTTCTCTCCGGTCACCACCGTCGGCGCGAATAATCGCGGGATTGCCAGGCTCGTGCGTAGCGCGTCTACAATCGAAACCTTGCTCCGCACTCCCGGCCAAAGCTGGCTGGGCGATGAATCGATAATCTGTAGAGGCGCAGCCACCATCAGCACGGGGAAGGTCAGGTCCGCCATCACCGGCGTCTCGCCATGATCTTCAAATAGCCGGTATAACTTCAAGCGCAGATAAAAATCGTCGAGCAGCGACCTGCGAATTCCCAGATGCGTGAGAATTTTCTTTACTCCCCAGTTGTTCGCTGGCCCCATCCAGCGGCGCAGGAAGATCGGTAGCAGCGGCGCGCAGATGAACGCCAGCAGCAGGCCCAGATGGAGAACATGCGTGGTCTTCTCCTGGAAAAGTCCTTGCAGCACCACCCACAAATTCACCATCCACAAAGCGATCGTCGCAGACCCCAGGAACAGCGTCGCCAGCCATAGTTTCCATCCGAATAAAGGGCGCACCGGAAAATGCGAGATCATTTTTCCGCCGGCGCGGAACTCCCATTCGGGAAAAAACTGGGGTCGCAATATAATTTGCAGCAGCACCACCCATTCCACGAATAAAACGCGGGTCCATAGCGCTAGAGCGTTCCACAATTCGGAGATGCGCAGCCCTTCACGATTCTCGCGATGCCGCGTGTACCGGACCATGATCCATCCGGCGGAGCTTACGGTCACCGGCAGATGGGAGCACCACAATCCGAACCGCGCGATAATGTGCAGCTTGCGGCGCGCTTTCGCTTCGCGCAGCTCCCACTCCGGATCGGAAGGCAGGCCGGTCTCGGCCACAGGTGGTAAATCGGCCACGAAATCCGAGGGGTTCGGGATGGCGTGCCAAGCGACATCGTAGGGCCGGTCCAACAGGAAAGATAAGTAGCGGCGAAGCCAAGTCCAGCGCGCGGCTTCCGTGCGGGAATCACGCAGCTCGCGGTAACACCGCTCCATCACCGCCGCAGTCAGTGCGCCGACGGAAATTCCCGCGGTGATTTTCGGAGGAGTCCGGTCTGACGCCAGATATGCATGGATCGTGCCCGCTCCGAAGGAAACGCCGTGGAGACCGGCAGTGAAGCACACAGCATCATCCCTTTGAATGCTGAAATCGGAGCCCGGTTGATCGATCGGAACCTGCAACGGTTCCGATCATACCAGCGTCTTTGTAGCGCGCGCGTTCACGCGTGCCGCCTCGACAATCGTGTCGACGTTCCTACGGCTGCTTCTTCGGCGCCACCGGAGGCATGGTGGGAGGCGCGGGCTTGGTCGCCGGCCCTGACGTCGGCTTCGCTCCGGGACCACCCGGATTCATCTTGTCATACAAGTCGATAATGTCCTTGGTCACATCGATGGCCGTCGAGATCCAGATCACATTTGTGTTCTGATTGCTCACGTCCAGCAGCACGGTGTAAGCATTGGCCTGCGCGTACTTTTCGATGACCACCTGCATCTTGCCGCTCAGCTCCTCCAGCATTTTGCGCTCTTCCGTCTGCGCCTCCGCCTGAGCGTCTTCCATGTCGCGGTTGTAGCTCTTGGTTTTGGTGTCGATCGTGCGCGCCAAGTCGTCCTTGGCGCCTTGCGCCATCGCGCTGCCGCCTTTGCTCAGCTTGTCTTGCAGCTCCTGGATCTCCGCGCGCTTGCGCTCCATCTCCTTCACCTTAGGCGCGATGCGGCTTTGATATTCGGCCACCGCTTTCTGTCCGTCCTTGGTACCGGTCAGCGCGGCCTGCACCTGAATGACACCCACTTTAGTTGGGGGAGGCCCCTGCGCCCCGGCGATGACGGCCGCAAAAAGGGCCAGACAGGGCAGCGCGAGAATTCGATTTTTCACAATAGACTCCTATTTTCTTCAGTTATGTTAACACGCCGTCCTAAAACGTCCGCCCAATAGTGAACCGGAACGTGGAGGGCTTTTCGAACAGGCCGTACTGCTGACCAACCTGTGCGACGGAATTAAAAAACGATGCCGCGTTCGGGAAATAGCTACGGTCCGCCACAATCGGCGGCTGCACGTATTCGTCTACCCGGAGCGGATTATACGCCCAGTATACGCGGAACGGCGCATTCACCACCGGCAGCATGACTTGCAGCTCCAGTCCGGTGGACATGCGGATCTTCTGCGTGCCCGCAGCGATCACGGCCCGATCCGGAAACGCAGCTTCCGGGAATAGCGTATCCAGTTGCGACACGCGGTCCGCGTTCAACTTCAACTGCTTGCTCAGCACCAGACGGTCGATGCCGGTGTCGAGAAATGCCGCCAGAATTACCGGTCCGAAAATCGGGATGCGATATTCGAAGTTCGAAACTGCCTCCAGATCGCCTCCGGGCGTCACCAACTGGTAGCTTGGAATGGTCTGCGTCACGTTGACGAACGTAGTCGCGCCGTTTACTACCGTCCGCTGCTGGCGCGGCGTCCCATCATTGTTCAACAAGTTCACTGTCGCCGAGGTCGGAATGTACGCCACCGGACTGATGCTCCATATATCGAATCCGCGAATGTCGTTCTCGCCGCCCATATAGAAGCGGTTCAGCGGCGGCGCCACCTTGCCTCCATACCCGGTTACGAATTTGCCCAGGATATGCGCGCCAATCACGTGCTTGTGATTGATCGGCGAGCGGTGAAAATATTTTCCATCCACCGTCGGCAGAATCTGGTTCACATTGCCGCCCAGGAAACTCCCCGCGAACTGCACTGAAACCGCGAGGCTCTTTCCACCCGTCGGGGTAATCGGATGGTTCACGGAATTATAAGTAAAGCTTGGAATAATGCTCGATTGCTTGATGCCGTTCAAAGGATTTGGACCGTTGATGCGCAAGAAGTCGATGTACGTGTAATAGGCAGTCGCCGCGTTGGTCAGCGTGGTGACGTTCTGAATCGAATATCCGTAGCTCAGCCCGACACGCGCGAAACTACGCCTGAGAGGCTTGCTGATGAACGCCGTGAACCCTCTCGAATTGGTCACGTAATTCAGCAGGTTCTGCGAGCCCAGCTCGTTATAGAGCTGCGTCAGATTTTGCCCCGCCAGAATCGAGGCCTCACGAGCCTGGTTGTAATCGAAGCGCGTATAGAAAACCGTCACGCCTACCTGAATCGGTTTGTCCAGGAAGTACGGCTCCGTGAATCCCAGCGTGATATTGTCCTGCCTGGTTCCCAGTTGCGAATTTAAACTGAGCGTTTCGCCCAGCCCCAGCAGGTTATTGGTCGCATAGGAGAAGCCGATGAAGCTTCCGGCGATGCCCGAAATTCCGCCGTTCAACTGAATGGAATTCTTGCCGCGCTCCTTCACTTTGAGCGTGATGTCCACCGTATCGGTCTTCGTATCGCGTTTGATATCCACCGCGTCTTCCGCCTTCAGCACTTCGAAGTAGCCCAGCTGATTCAAGCGCAGCAGGCTGACTTCCCACAGTTTCGTGTTGTAGATATCGCCTTCATCCACCAGCAGCTCGCGCCGGATAATCTTGTCTCGCGTCGTGGTGTTGCCCGAAAAATCGATGCGCCGCACGAAGAACTGCTTGCCTTCATCGAAATTCAGCGTCAGGTCGACCTTATCCGTGTTGGGAACCGGTTCGATATTCGGCTCCGCTACGAAGTCGATGTAGCCGAAGTTGCCGTATAGCTTGCGTAGCTCTTCGAAGCCCTTGCGCAGCTTCGATGTCGAGAACACATCGCCCGAGCTCATCTGAAATACCGGCCGCATCAGCGTTTCCGGCGTCCGGAACAACTTCACGCCGACGAAATTAATGTTGTTGAGGTGATAAAGACGGCCTTCTTCGATGCTTATATGGATGTTTGCGCCCTTGCCCTTCGAGCCTGAGAATATGAGGGGAATCCGGAAATGGCCAGCGCCCGTATCTACCACGGTCACCTTCGCGCCCGTGGTATGAGCCGCGAAATACCCGTGGTCTTTATAAAATTCCTCGATCCTCTGCTGATCTTCTTCGAGCTTCGTCGAATCGTAGGTCTTCGAGAACAGATCCTCCGCGTAGATCGAGTACGGGATACCGATCCCATGAAGGTTCTTCATCGCGCGCTTCAGAATCAGGTCGCTATAAACATTGTTGCCGTCGAAAGTAATCTCGTGGACCTTTACCTTCGGCCCTTCATTCACCTTGAAGGTCAATTCCAATGAAGACGGGGGCACCTGGCGGATTTCCGGATCGACAGTCGCGAACTGTCGGCCGCGCTCCGCGAGATAATCCTGTAACACGTTGCGCGCGCGCTGGATCTTGTTCGGATCGTACTGCGATTCCACGCTCAATCCGACCTTGCGCTCTTTAAAGCGGTCCAGAATTTCCGATTGCGTGATCGATTTCAACCCGTCGTATTTGATCGATCGGACGATGCGCCGCTCGACTACGGTGAAGCGTACGATCCAGCCCGTTTTCCCCACCTCGCGCTCCATCCGGATGTCGTCGAAGCGAGCCGTGTTCCATAGCGCCATGAAGTCGCGGTGCAGCGACTCCTCGTCGTACGGATCGCCCTTTTTAGTAATGATCATCGCGCGCAGGGTGTCTTGGGGAACACGCCGCGCGCCTCTAAATTCGATCAGTTCGATGGTGTCGGTGGGCGGCCGGTCGGCGTTCACCTGAACTTCCGGGGTCGCGACCGGCGGCTTGACCGGAGTCTCCGGCGCCTGCGGGACGGTTTCAAAAGGATTCGCTTTTTTCTGCTGCGGAGGCGGAGGCTGCTGCTGCGGAGGCTGTCCCGTGGCCGGAGGCTGCGTCGGAGGGGTTTGCTGCTGCTGGCCGAACAGTCCGGCTCCACTCAGTAAACAGGCAGCAAGAATGCGCAGGCGTCCAGGCCTGAAAAACGTCATCTAAAAACGGTTCCTTTCCGCTCTGCGCCTCACTCCAGACGTTCCCACTCTACTCGTGGTTTCCCGATACTTCCCGCCGATCTCCAGGATCGGCGACAGGAACAGTGACGGATACCCTAAGGCACATGAGGCTCAACGCAGAAGCGAATCTACGATTCTACCGCATCCGAGGGGCCGTTTGCCGTCAAAAGCGGAGGAGCAAGGGTTCCCGCATATCCCAGGCATGCTCCAAATAGAACATGAGAAAGGACCGTAACCGGTTCCGGCCAATAGAACGGAACCATCGGATTGATGCGCGGCCACACCAGCGCGTTCGCCAGGTAGAACCAGCCGAGCCCCGCGAGCGTGCCTAAAAGGATCAGCCTGTGCCGCGAGCGCACATTTCCACAGATCGCCCCGAATATCGCGCCCACGGAACCGGTCATCGTCAGTTGCAAAGCGCCGCCGGCGAGCGTAGCTTTTCCTGGTCCGGAATAGAATGCGCGCGAATGATAGAACGTGGATCCCAGAAGGTTGGGAATCTCCCACCACACATGCCGGTGCCACATGGACCACGCCGCCAGCATGCCCAGCATCGCCGCTCCGCCAACGACCCCCGCCTCGATTCCATGCAGCAGTCGCTTTAATAAGGCCATGCAGGCTTGCTGAACAGCCCTCCATCCACCCACAGAGTCTGCCCGCTGATAAATGCCGCGTCGTCGCCCGCAAAAAACACGATCGCGCGCGCGACATCCTCCGGCGTCCCCACCCTCCCTAACGGAGTGAGTTTCGCCCACGTCCCCGCGTAGTCCGGAGTTTCGAGTCTCGTACGCGAAGTCTCGATCGCTCCGGGCGCCACGCAATTCACCGTAATTCCATAAGCACCCAACTCCGCCGCCGCGACTTTAGTAAACATTTCGATGGCTCCCTTCGACGCGGTATAAGCCGCCAGGCCGGGAAACGCCGTCTTATTACATCCCGAGCCAAGATTGATAATCCGGCCTCCGCCGCTGTCCTTCATTTTGCGGCCCACGCGCTGAGTACAAAGAAAACATCCCTTGAGATTCGTGCGGATCACCCGATCCCAATCCTCTTCGGGCACATCGAGCAGAGGACCGAACGTCTGAATGCCGGTGTTGTTCACTAGAATATCGATGCGCGGAAATTCAGCAATCATCTTCTCGACGTCGCCCGCGTTGCCGATGTCCGCATAGACCGCCGTGCCTTCAATCGCGCTGGCCAGCGCTTCCGCCCCCTCGCGGTCTTCAAAATAATTCACGATGACATGCGCGCCTTCACGGGCGAGCGTTTGCGAAATAACGGTTCCGATAGCTCCGTTGGCTCCCGTGACCAGCGCCGTTTTCCCAGCCAGCATGCGCTCATTGTAACGTTGAATAAGATGAATAAGGCTATTCTGTGCGTCGTAACGATCACCCTAAGCGGCCAATCATGGACGCCGCAGACCAGCAATACGACCGCTTCTCTGCGCGGTGTGAGCGTCGTCAGCGCGAAAGTAGTCTGGGCCAGCGGC
The DNA here is from genome assembly GCA_963698105.1 of Bryobacterales bacterium. GTDB lineage: Bacteria > Acidobacteriota > Terriglobia > Bryobacterales > Bryobacteraceae > Palsa-187. The sequence continues at coordinate 1,069,730 of CAVOPN010000001.1, read as the reverse complement.
ACGAAGGGCACCTATTTACTCACCACGGATGGAGGCGAAAGTTGGAAGCCCGGAACCGTTCAGGGCGCCGCTGATTTGGATTTTAGAGCGGTACACGGATTCGACGACAAAACGGCGATCCTGTTGAGCATCGGGACCGGCGAAAAGTCCAGAGTTTACCGCACCAAAGACGGCGGAGGAACGTGGGATGTCCTCTACACCAACCCGGACCCCAAAGGCTTTTTCGACGCGCTGGCCTTTTGGGACGCAACTCACGGAATCCTGCTCGGCGATCCTGTCGACGGCCATTTTGTGATCATGACCACGGACGATGCGGGCGAAACATGGAGGCGCGAAAAAACCCCGGCAGCGCTGCCTAACGAAGGAGCGTTCGCCGCGAGTAATAGCTGTATGTTCGTGATCGGCTTGCACGAAGTATGGTTCGGGACTGGCGCCGCGCGCGTATTTCATTCCGCCGATGGCGGCAAAAAATGGTCCGTGTCGGCCACGCCGATTCGCCACGACTCCGCGAGCGCAGGAATATTTTCGCTCGCTTTTCTCAATCCTTTATTCGGCATCGCGGTTGGAGGCGACTATTCCAAACCGCTGGAGGCGGCCAATAATATCGCCATCACAGAAGACGGCGGCAAAAAATGGACCGCACCGCCGAGCGGCCCAAATGGGTTTCGCTCAGCTATCACTTTTCTCGCCGACCAGAAAATGTGGATCACGACCGGGACCTCCGGTTCGGACGCATCCACCGACAAAGGAAAAACCTGGAAGCAATTTGACAAAGGTAATTACAACGCCGAGAGCTTCCTGTTAAGCTACGCCGGTTGGGCGGTAGGACCGAAAGGGGCAATAGCGCGGTTCAGCGTCCAATAGCGGCGCGCGCAGCAAGCGGTATTCTCCTCGTCAGAACGGGTCTACCGATCCGGAAAAACAAACGTCCCACGCGCCAGATCGGACGAGAGCGTTTCCGCACGATAATATCTCCGGAGAACATTATCTTTCCAGTCCAGCAGGTCCCCGTTGTTTGCCGCGAATTCGGCCCAATTTTGCTGGTATCCCGCGCGCACCAGCCGCTCGCGGATCAAAAACAGATACGCCCACGTAATCGTCTCGTGGTAGAGCTGCGGTTTGCCGTTCGCAGTCGCAAATCGAGCCAGCGCGTTCGAGAATCGTTCGAGAGCTTCAATCGGAGGGTAGCGCTGCAAATATAGGAAGGCCATCCGAACATGGTCTGAGTGATGAAAGGACTCATTGGCAAGGCTCGAATTCTCGAAACTCTCCATAAACTCATCGTCCGTCATGCCGAAGCCTTCTCCTTGAGACGATGGCTGGAGCGAGCATCCAAATCGAGCCCGTAGAATTTTTTCAGTTCCTTAATCTGCCGCAAACTGTCCTGCTTAAAAGGACACTTGCCGTCGAACGCATGGAGTACGATGCCCTCCAAAAGATCCCCTAAGGTCAGATCGTGATAATCCGCAAACGCCTTGAGGACTTTTAAAAGCCTCTTCTCCATTCGAACGCCCGTCTGCACCCGTTCGATCGTTATCATGGTACCAAGGTACCACGGTAGGACTGTGGCGCAGGCGGTTCCGCCTGCGTTTGCGAAGCGTTCACGGAGCACCCGGCGCAAACATCGACCACAACCACTTCGCCGTCAGAAAGATCATGGTGATGCTGGTCGCACCCGCGATCAAATTCTGTAGAAAGTTGTTTTTGTACTCATGCATCACATGCTTGTTATTGATCAGCGACAACATGTAAAACAGCACAAACGGCAACAGGATCCCATTGGCGACCTGCGAAAAGAAAATTACTTTGAACAACGGCAGATGCGGGATCAGCACGAATCCCGCGCCGGCGACAATCAGAAACGTGTACAGCCCATAGAAAACCTTGGCCTGCGAGAAACGCTTCTCGACGCCCGATTCAAATCCCAGACCTTCGCAAACATTGTAGGCCGTCGCCAAGGGCAGAATCGCGGCCGAAAGAACTCCGGCGTTCACCAAGCCGATGGCGAACAGCGCGGCCGCGAACTTACCGGCTAACGGCTTCAGCGCCACCGCGGCCTGCGCGGCATCGGTGATCTTTCCATGGCCGGATTTGAAGATGGTCGCCGCGCAGGCAACCACGATGAAGAACGCAATCACGTCGGTAATAATGCAGCCGATAATCACATCCCATCGGCTCATCCAATAACGCCGCTTGTCGATCCCGGCCTCGACAATGGACGCCTGGAGATAAAACTGCATCCATGGCGTAATCGTGGTGCCTATCAGGCCGATCACCACGATCACATAATCCGAATTGCTCGAAAGCTGCGGGATGAGGGTTTCCTTGAGCGCCCTCGGCCAGTCCGCGTGCACAAAAAACGCTGAAACCGGGTATGCGAAGTAAATGAGCGAAAAGATGATTAGCAGCCGCTCCACCGGTTTATACCGGCCCTTCACAATCACGAACCACACGATAAACGCGCCGATGGGCACGGAGATGTATTTACTGACGCCGAAAATTTCCATCCCCGAAGCGATGCCAGCGAACTCCGAAGCAATATTTCCGAAGTCCGCCACTCCCAAAATCGCCATCGTAATGAATGTGGCGCGTAGGCCGAACTCCTCGCGGATCAGATCGGCAAGCCCTTTTCCCGTCACCGCGCCCATGCGCGCGGCCATCTCCTGCACCACGATCAGCGCGATGGTGATCGGGATCAGCACCCATAACAGCGCATATCCAAACTCCGCGCCCGCCTGCGAATACGTGAGAATTCCACCCGGATCGTTGTCGACATTCGCGGTAATGAAACCGGGCCCCAGAATCGCGAATAACGCCACGATTCTGAACCTCATGCCGGCCAAACCCGCAAGGCGCCGCGCTGGAGTTGTCTTCGACACTTGTTCGAGGCTAACCTAAACGGAGCCGTGAACGCTACGGAAAAATTGCAACGATTCGATCGCGCATTTCTCCCAGCGAAACCGTTCCGCCCGCATGCGTCCGCGGGCCGCGAGGTCCGCCAGCAGGGACTCCGATTCCAGCATCCGGGTCAGCGCCGAGGCGATGCCCGAGGCGCTCATAGGATTGATCAAAATCGCCGCATCCCCCGTGATTTCCGGCAAGCATGAATTGTTCGAGGTCAGCACCGGAACCCCCGCAGCCATCGCTTGGGCCACCGGAAATCCGAATCCTTCATAAAGGGATGGGTAAACAAAAACCGTAGCGCCCGCCGTGAGTCCAGGCAGGTCCGCCTCCGGAACATAGCCCAGATAAACAGCCTCTCTTTCCAGCCGTGCAATCGTTTGATCCGACCGCCACCCTCGCGGTCCCGCGACCACCAGGTCAAACTCACCGCGGATCGAAGGTTTCAGCAGCGCCCACGCGTCCAGCAATGTATCGATATTTTTTCGCGGCTCTATCGTCCCGACATAAAGCGCGTATGGCCGGCTCCGCCACGCCGGTGACGCATCGAAATAAGATTTCGCAATTCCGGAGTGGATCGTCCGGATCCGGTGAGGCGCGATGCCGAGCAATCGAATCGCATCCTGCCGGGTGTTTTCCGAAACCGCAATCAGCCCGTCGGCGCGGCGCAAAATGAGATCCGCAAATTCCTGGTCCGCTTTCACATTTCCAGGCGTGTGAACCTCCGGCATAATCCAGCACGTGAGATCGTGAATCGTTGCCGTCAGCTTCGCGCGCCGCGGAGCCCGCCGAAGGAGATTTGTTCCGTGAAAAATATCCGCTCCGCGAATGAGCCAGTCGAGCGGCGGAAATCCAACTTCGTTCATCGATTTGAGCAGCGCGAACCGAGCCATGGTCGCGGGCCGCGAAAGCGCGCTCACTTCATGGTCGAGTGTTCCGATATCGCTGAGAAATGGAAAGGCGCCGATATCGGCGCCAATTCTACACAGGTGCCGCACCCAGTGCCACACGTAGTTTTTGACCCCCGCGCTTCGGACCAGCGTCGATGTAGCATCGATAACTACACGCATTTAAGGCTCAATACAGCGCATATTCGCGCAAAGATCGTCGCTCAAACTCGCTTTTGTGTCGACGTTCCACTGTTTTATCCACAAAAACAGCACAAGGAGACCCCATAAATGATACCCGAGATTAGCCCTTTTCTGAGATGCGCCCGAATTGCTCGATCGACCACAGGCCAGGCGATCAAACCGGCTTCGCGAATTGTTCGCTCAGTAAGGGTATCGAGGAGTAGGGGCCGCAAGACAGTTCGCAGCCAGTGATGCACGGGAATATCGAAGCCCTCCTTCTTGCGCGTCAGGACTGCCCCCGGAAGCCGGCCTTTCATCAATTCACGCAATATGAATTTCAATTTCCCGCCGCGTATCTTGAAATGGTCGGGTAAGGTCGCAGCGAACTCCACAATCCGGTGATCGAGAAATGGCGGCCGTACTTCAAGTGAATGGGCCATACTCATCCGGTCGCATTTGTGAAGAATATCGTCGGGCAAATAGGTGAGCTGATCCAGCCACAAGAAATTGTCGCCCGTAAACCGCGGTTGCTCAACGGGATCGATCAGCAACTCCCGTTTTTCAGCGTTTGAAAAAGTGCCATTCCAGAAAAAATGCGCATCCACCGGATCGAGCAGCGAACCGTTCAGCATGCGGGTGATTTTGTAATCCAGGCCGATTTTCTTATCCGAAACCGGTAGCAAGGTGGTCATGCGGGCTGCCAGTTTGCGGATTCCCAGCGGCAGCCTGCGCAGTTTCCTGGCATAGTTGTCAGCCAGATAGGTATTATATCCGCCGAATAATTCGTCGGCTCCATCGCCTGACAACGCGACCGTCACTTCCTGCCGGCACATACGTGAAAGAAACCAGACCGGAATTGACCCCGCGTCCGCCATCGGGTCGTCTGAGTAATACGCCAGTTGTTCTACCGCATCCTGGACCCCCATATCCGCATTAAGATCAAACTCATGATGATCGGTTTGGTAGTTTTTCGCGATTTCTCTAAAATACCGGCTTTCATCAAATTCGCGGCCGTGGAAGGAAATTGAAAACGTCTTCAGGCGCCTATTTTCAGCGGCGTAATGAAGGATGGTGGAGGAATCGAGTCCGCCGCTGGACCATACGCCAAGTGGTACATCGGAAACGAGATGCTCCTTGACGGCGGAGCGCAGAAGGCGGTCGAGTTCGCTTTTTGCCGATTCCAGATCCAAGCGTGAATCTGGTTTGAATTCAAGCTTCCAGTAGGCTGTTATTTTGCCGTCGCGCGAATCCAGAAAAGTTCCGGGAGGAAGCTTCTCGATTCCTTCAATCATCGTTTGAGATCCTGGAATATAGTTCAGCGACAAGTAACGATCTAGGGATAAGCGATTGATTTTACGGTTGATTTCGGGATGAAGGAGAATTGTTTTCACTTCGGAACCGAAATAAATGTCTTGGGTTCGTTTCGCAAAATACAGAGGCTTGATGCCCATGCGATCCCGCACCAGCACCAGGCGGCGCGCGGATTCGGTCCACAGGCCGGCGGCGAACATGCCTCGCAATTTTGAAAATGCCGCGGTATCCCACTCGAGAAATGCGCGAAGCACGGTTTCGGTATCGCAATAAGAATGAAAACAATGGCCCAGACCTTGGAGCTCGCGGCGCAAATCCGCATTGTTGTAGATTTCGCCGTTGAAAACCAGAACAGTGTCGCCGTCGTCGCTGAGCATGGGCTGGGCGCCGTGCTCCAGGTCGATGATCTTCAGGCGCACCGCGCCGAGTGAAACCTGCTGTGATTCCCAGACTCCCTGCTGGTCAGGCCCGCGGTGCGTGATCGAACGGGTGATTGCCTGAATCCGCGAAGGATCCGGAACAAATTTTGCGTGAGTGAACCCGGCTATCCCGCACACTTATGCGACGAGGATAACACGCCCGGCTGATATACTTTCGAAATGTTGTATCTTTTGCTGAGCCTTTCCCTCACCGTTCCGACCATCGATCAATCGCTCTCGACACAGTCGGTCTCGGGGGCCGAGATTTCGCCTGACGGCCGGTTCGTTGCCTATTCCGTGACCCAGGCGAACTGGGACGAAAACGATTTCGTGTCGCAGATCTGGATCGCGGTGACGGCGACCGGCGAGCGTTATCGATTGACGAGCGGGAAAAAATCGTCGGGAGGGCCGGTGTGGTCGCCCGATTCAAAGCGCATCGCATTCACGTCGGATCGCGATGGGAAGCGACAGATTTATTTGATCTCTCCTTCAGGCGGCGAAGCTACGGCTTTGACCGCGGAAGACAATGGCGTGGGCACGATCGCCTGGTCGCCAGACGGAAGCTCGATCGCGTTCACGTCCACCGGTCCGGATCCAAAGTCGAAAAAAGAGCGCAAGGACAAGTACGGCGAGTTCGACATTATCGGCGGCGATTACACGATGAACCATCTTTGGCGCATTAAGGTTCCGGCAGAGATGCCTTACGACGTGAAGGCTCTGCCGAAACCGGAGCCGCTGACTAAGGGCGAGCAGTTTAATGTATCGAGTTTTTCGTGGTCTCCGAATGGGGCGCGCATTGCGTTCACGGGCAGCCGCGATCCGGACCTGGGATCGCAGAACACGCAGCAGATTTATATTCTCGATCTGGCCGATTTGCATGTGCGCAAGCTGCTGGATTCGGGCGGACCGAACAGCAATCCTAAGTGGTCGCCGGATGGGAAAGAGATCGCCTATGTGACGGCGAACGGGCAGGAGTTTTACTTTTTTGCCAACCGGTATATTTCGGCGGTGGGTGTCGACGGAGGCTCGCCGCGCGTGCTGACTACGGATTTCGATGAAGATCCGAACCTGATTGACTGGGCGAGCGACGGAATTTATTTCAGCGCGCTTGAAAAGACCGCGGCGCACGTGTATCGCATGGACGCGGCGACGAAAGCTATTAAGAGGATTAGTGGACCGGATTCGTATCACCTGACGGGCGTATCGTTCACGAAAGATCATCGCGTGCTGGCGGGGGTGGGCGCGATGCCGAACCATTTTCCAGAAGTGCTAACATCGTCCACCTCGGATTTCGCGGCGAAGGTTTTGACGGATGTCGCGGGCCAATATAAGAACTTTCAGCTCGCCACGCGCGAGGTGGTGCAGTGGAAATCTTCGGATGGCGCGTCGATTGAAGGAATCCTTATTAAACCTGCGGATTACGATCCTTCGCGCAAGTATCCTCTGATGGTGGTCATTCACGGAGGGCCGACGGGCGTGGATACGCCTTTGCTGGCGGCGGACCGTTATTATCCGGTCGAGAAGTTTGCGGCTAAGGGCGCGCTGATTTTAAAGCCGAATTATCGAGGATCGGCGGGTTACGGAGCGAAGTTTCGAGCGCTGAATGTGCGCAACCTGGGCGTCGGCGATTATGCTGATGTGATCTCGGGCGTCGATTACCTGATCGCGAAAGGCATCGTGGATAGGGACCGCGTCGCATCGATGGGATGGAGCGAGGGCGGATACATTTCGGCGTTCATCACTTGTTATAGCGATCGATTCAAGGCGGTATCGGTGGGCGCCGGGATTTCCGACTGGCTGACTTATTACGTTAACACCGATATTCATCCGTTCACCCGACAGTACCTGAAGGCGACGCCGTGGGACGACCCGGAAATTTATCGCAAGACGTCTCCAATTACGTATGTGAGCCGCGCGAAGACTCCGACGCTCATCCAGCAAGGTGATCAGGATAAGCGCGTTCCTCCGCCGAATTCGTATGAGTTATATCAGGCGTTGAAGGATCGCGGCGTGCCGGTAAAGTTGATTTTTTATAAGGGGTTTGGGCATCCGATCAATAAGCCGAAGCAGCAGAGGGCGGTGATTGAGCATAACTACGAGTTTTTTAGTAAGTACATTTGGGGTGAGGAGGGGGCGCAGTGATGGGGGTGAAGGGACCGCTCCTGTGGTCGCGGCTCGATGGGGTCCAGAACAGGAGAGGTTAAGGCGCAAGACACGTTGGTGATCCAAGAAAGAGATCGCTCCCTGTGGTCGCGGCTCGGTAGACAATTTGCGGTTGTTAGGGGCGGCAACGGGACTCGCTGCGAAGGGCGAAAGATCGGTCACATCGACAGCGACCGCTCCCTATGGTCGCGGCTCTTTAAGAGACGGTTGTTCTATATTTGATCTAAAGGAGACTGGGATGAAAACAACGAATCGACGTAATTTTTTGGGGAAGGGCGCGGTTGCGGCGGCGGCGGTTGCTGCCGTGCCAGCGAAGGCGCAGACCGCTACGCCGACCAAGAAAGTGATTTATCGCAACGGAAGAAAGCCGGAGAAGACTCCTTTGTTTAACAGCACGGTGACCTATGGCAACCTGGTTTTCATTTCCGGCGTGGGCTATCACAAGGAGGGCGATATTACGGTGCACACCAAGGGCGTTCTCGATTCGATCAAGGCGCAGCTGGAGAGTGTCGGGTCGTCGATGGACAAGGTATTGAAGTGCAATGTGTACCTGAACGATCTGAAAGACTACGACGGAATGAACAAAGTTTTTCAGGGATCGTTCGGCGATGAGCCTCCGGTGCGGACTACGATTGCGGCGGCTGGGGGGATTCCGGGAAATTCGCTGGTTGAAATTGACGTAATTGCTTGCATTTAGCGTAGGCTTGAAGGGGAGGTTTTATGTTTCATCGCCGGGATCTTTTTCGCAGTGGGAGTTTAATGGCACTTGCGGGAGGCGTGCGGAGGCTTGCGGCCGCGCCATTGGAATTTGGCGTGAACATGTACCGGTCGATCGGCGTGCGGCCGATCATCAACGCGCGCGGAACGTTCACCATCATCACCGGGTCCCAGACGCTGCCTGAAGTGAAGAAAGCGATGGACGAGGCGTCGCGCAGCTACGTCCAGATGGACGAGTTGATGAACGGCGTGGGGCAGAGGCTGGCGGAGATTTCGGGCGCGGAGTGGGGGATCATTTCGGCCGGCTGCTGCGCGGGCGTCACCAACTGCACGCTGGCGTCGATCGCCGGATATAATCCCGAGCGCATGCAGAAGATTCCGGATTTGACGGGGCTGAAGGATGAGGTGGTGATTCCATCCTATTCGCGAAATGTGTATGACCACGCGGTGCGGATGACGGGCGTGAAGATTGTCGAAGTGAAGGATCCTGCGGAGCTGGCGACGGCGTTCAATGAGCGCACGGCGATGGTTTATATTCTGGGCGGGCCGGGCGATGAGGGCCCGCTGGGTACGAAGGCAATTTCGGAGGTCGCTAAGAAACATAATGTCCCGGTGGTGGTGGACGCGGCGGCGGAGATTTTGACATTGAAGCCTAATGTCCATCTGGCGCGAGGCGCGTCAGTCGTGGTGTATAGCGGTGGAAAGTGCATCCGGGGTCCGCAGGCGGCGGGACTGCTGTTGGGCGAGAAGGCTCTGTTGCAGGCCGCGTGGGCGAATAGCGCTCCGCATCATGCGTTCGGGCGATCGTTGAAGGTCGGCAAAGAAGAGATCATGGGCATGCTGGCCGCGGTCGAGATGTGGGTGAAGCGCGACCACGAGGCGGAATGGAAGAACTGGATTGCGTGGTGCGACCAGATCGGTGCTGCCGTCAGGAAAGTTGACGGCGTGACGGCTACGATCAGCGAGCCGCGTGAGGGATTATCGAATCGCACGCCGCAGCTCAACATTAAATGGGATGGCGCGAAACTCGGAATTACGGGGACGGAGGTTCATAAACTTCTGGGAGACACGGAGCCGCGGATTATTTTGGCTAGCGGGAACGGGGCTCGTCCTTCGAACATGGCTAGTTCGGTTAGCGTCGTCCCTTATATGTTGATGCCGGGGGATGTGAAGGTGGTCGGGGATCGGCTTTATGACGTGTTGTCGAAGCCTCCGAGGTTTGAGAATCCACCGGCACCGCAGGCGCCTACGGTTACGGTTGCTGGTCAGTGGACGGCTCGGCTGGAGTATGGAAGAGGGTCGGCTGAGCATAACCTGGTGTTCGAGCAGAACGCAGAAAGGCTGACTGGGACGCATCATGCGGAGTTCGATCAAGGGGACTTGATGGGGACGGTGTCGGGGAACGTTGTCAAGTTTCAGAGCCGGTATCGGATTCAGGGGCAGGGTTTGTCATATGCTTTCACGGGGACTGTGGAGGGCGACAAGATTTCCGGGGTTGTGAATATGGGTGAGTATGGGGAGACTACTTGGTCGGCGGAGAGGCACAAGTATTCGTCGGGGGCGAGGCGGAGGGGGTAGTTCCCGAACGTCGACACGACTGTCGACGCGGCACGCCTGGAGGCGCGCGCCACGTTAGCGTTTTTCTGTGATTTGGCGGAAGACTCGGAGGAGATTTGCGCCTAGGAATTTTTTGATTCTTTCTTCGGAGTAGCCGCGGCGGAGCATGGCGTCGGTGATCATGGGGAGGTCGCTTACGTCGTGCATGTCTCGCGGAGGGGTGGGGCCGCCATCGAAGTCGGTGCCTAGGGCTACGTGGTCTTCGCCTACCATTTGAATCGCGCGGTCTACTACCGATACCCAATCATCTACTGTAATTTTGATGTCTTCGGGAATGGATGCGCCTACCATCGGGAAAGCTTTTCCGGCGATTTGGTCGATTTCGAAAATGGTCATGGGCGGTCGGTCGTGAATTGCCTTGGTGTCCCAGAAAGGCTTGCCGGCGTGGGCGGTGACATAATCGAAGACCTTGCGGCTGTGAAATTCGTTGCCGATCTGGAAGCCGATCACGCCGCCTTTCGCGGCTAGTTTCTTTAGCAGCCAGTCGGGCATGTTGCGGGGGATATCGTTGACCTGGCGGAGGCCGTGATGGGTGGCGATCACCGGGTCGGTGCTGATATCGATGGCTTGGGAGATGGCGTCGTCTGAGGCGTGGGATACGTTGATCACCATGCCGAGGCGGTTCGCTTCGTGAATCCACGCGCGGCCGCGATCGTTGAGGCCGTGGTTGTTGAATGTCCCGGCGCAGCAGGAGTCGGCGTAGTTGCTTTGCCAGTTGTGGGCGGATAGCTGCATCGATCGGAGGCCGAGGCGGTAGAAGTCGCGCATGACGGCGGGGTCGCCATCGAGGTCGAAGCTTCCTTCGATGTCGAGGACGGCGGCGATTTTTCCGGAGGCGTGGATGCGTTCAATTTCGGTGGCGTTGTGGGCGATTTCGATGGCGGCTGCGTTGGCGTGGATCTGGGTAATGCAGGCGTCTATGAGTCGTAAAGCCTGTTTGGTTTCGAAGCGGCCGGGGTAATAATCTTCCGTGACATAGAAGGAGAAGAACATCGCGCCCAAGCCGCCTTCTTTTGCGCGAACAAGATCGAACTGGCCGTCGGATTTGCGCTGTCCGATGTCGCCTCCGTGATAGAACTCGCGTTCGATTGCGTGGATGTGGGCGTCGAAGACTAGCGAGCTGTTGTGCAAAGTGCGGGCGCGGTCAGAGATAGCGGCGGAGGTTAGAAGGAGGAGCGCTAAAGATCTCACCTAAGGATTATAATGGCTGCACTGTATGGCTGGCACTCGTCCGAAACTCGCTGCGATCACTACCGTGTATCGGAAGTATTCGCATACGCAACATGTGGTCGACCGGTTCTTGGAAGGATATGGGTGGAATGGCACGCACCATCATCCGGAGATGGATTTGATTGCACTTTATGTCGACCAGGTGGGCCATGACGATCTGAGCCGGGATCGCGCGGCTCGGTTTCCTGCGATGAAAGTTTATCCGACGATCGCGGAGGCGCTGACTTGCGGGACGGGGAAGCTGGCGGTGGATGGAGTGGTGGTGGTCGGCGAGCATGGCGATTATCCGAAGACTCCGAAGGGGCAAGTGCAGTACCCAAGATATCGATTCTTTGAAGAGATCGTGGCGGTGTATCGGTCGAGCGGACGATCGGTGCCGATGTTCAATGACAAGCATCTTTCGTGGAATTGGGAGTGGGCGAAAAAGATGTATGACACTTCGAAGGAGATGGGATTCGCGTACATGGCGGGGTCGAGTTTGCCCGTTACGTGGCGGATTCCGTCGGTCGAGTTTCCGGATGGGGCACGCGTGAGCGAGGCGTTGTGCATTTGCTACGGAGGAGTCGACAGCTACGATTTTCATGGGCTCGAAACGATTCAAGGGATGGTGGAGCGGCGCAAGGGCGGTGAGAGCGGAGTGAAATGGATCCAAGCGTATCGCGGCGATAAGTTTTGGGATGCCTGCCGGGAAAATGTTTGGCCTCGCGATCTGATGAACGCGGCGCTGTGCAGAAGCCACACTCTGACACCGGCGCGGGCTGGGTTCAACGATATTTTCCCTTCGCTTGACGATATGCGGAGGCTGGCTCGGGATCCGGTGGCTTATCGGTATGAGCATCACGACGGGTTGAAGTGCACGATGATGCTGATGAACGGCCTGGTGAAGGACTTCAATTTCGCGGCGCGGTTGGAGGGCGCGTCGAAACCGTTTTCTACGCAGATGTATTTGCCGATGCCCGACGGACGAACCACGCTGGCGGATTTTTTCAATCCTCTGTCGTACAACATGGAGAAGATGTTCCTATCCGGAAAGCCGACAATTCCGATTGAGCGGACGCTGCTCACGACGGGCCTGACGGCGGCCGGCGTCGATAGTCTTTTTGCGGGTCAGGTGAAGATGGATACGCCGCATCTGGCGATCAGGTATCAGCCGGCGAAAGATTCCACCTTCTGGAGAACGTGATGAACATTACCCGCAGAACTTTTCTAGGAAGTGCCGCCGCTCTACCGATGCTGGGGCAAACGCGGCCGAAGCGCATCGCGATCGTCTCCACGATCTTCAGGCTGCAATCGCACGCGCAGCATATTGGCGACCGGTTCATCGTCGGTTACCCGTATGCCGGAGAGTGGCACAAGCCGGATACGCAGGTGGTTTCGCTCTACGTGGATCAGAAGCCGGCGGGCGATTTGAGCGAGGCTCGGGCGAAGGAATTCGGGTTCAAAGTTTGTCCGACGATTGCGGAGACGGTGTGCTGCGGGGGCTCGAAGCTGGATGTGGATGCGGTGCTGATTATCGCCGAGCATGGCGAATATCCTAGCAATGAGAAGGGTCAGAAACTCTATCCTCGATTCGAGTTTTTTGAACAAGTGGCCAAAGTGTTTGAGGCGGATGGGCGGGCGGTGCCGGTTTATAACGATAAGCATCTCTCCTATAGTTTCGAGAAGGCGAAGACGATGCGGGACACTTCGCACCGGCTGAAGTTTCCGATGCTGGCGGGATCTTCGCTGCCGGTTACCTGGAGATTGCCGGAGTTGGAGCTGCCTCTGGGCTGCGAGATTGAGGATGCGCTGATGGTGGGCTGCGGCGGATCGGATGCGATGGACTTTCACGCGCTGGAAGCGATGCAGTGCATGCTGGAGCGTCGCAAGGGGGGCGAGCGCGGGGTCAAGAGTGTGCAGTTGATCGAGGGAGACGAGGTTTGGAAGGACGGGCGATGGTCGAAGGAGATGCTGCGGGCGGCGCTATCGCGCAGTGACAATTTGAAGGGGCTTACGGTTACCGATGGACGCACGCAGGATATGGTCAGGACTGGTGTGCTGCCGGGGATTGAGAAGAATCCGTGGGCTTATTTTATTGAATATCGGGATGGGGTTAAGGCTACGCTGCTGATGTTGAACGATGCGGTGGGCGACTTCACTTTCGCTGTGAAGGTGAAGGGGACGCCGAGGATCCAGTCTACGCAGTTTCTTTTGACGCCGGATCCGAATGTGACTTACTCGGCTTGTTTGGCGCATAAGATCGAACAGATGATCATGAGTGGGGTCGCGCCTTATCCGGTGGAGCGGACGCTGCTGGTGAGTGGGATGCTGGAGAGTTGCCTGGAGTCTCGGGTGAAAGGGAATGTTAGGATTGAGACGCCCCATTTGGGGGTTAGTTATCAGGCGCCTCGGGAATCGCAGTATTGCCGGAGTTAGGTGTCGCGGGAAGCCACGTCTGTCGGAAGATCGCTTCCTGTGGTCGCGGCTCGGTTAGAAGAGCGTCGAACGCCGCCCATAAGAGCGCGCGTCTCAGATAAAATCGTTGCAACGGTGAAACGACCGCTTCCTGTGGTCGCGGCTCGGTAGAGCTTGCTCGCCGACCGCTCCCGGAGATCGGTTCTGAAGAACCCCGGGGATGCGCGCCTTCACAAATGGGCGATTTGCGGTGGCGCCTTACGGGCCAAGACACATCGACACGCTCGAAAACGTTGAGCTGTCGAGTTGAGCGGCCGTGGCGAAAAGAACGATTAAGCAGCGCATGGCGCCGCCCCACGCGCATCAGAAGATTAGTTTGGCGGCGAATTGGATTACCCGGCTGCCCGGGCTGGTCGCGTTCAGAGCGGTGATGTTGCCGAAGGACGACGTGTTGATGGTCGCCGCCGGATTCGAGAAGTTGGAGTGGTTGAACAGACCGAAAGTTTCGAAGCGGAACTGGAACCTTACGCGTTCGCGGATCGGGAAATTTTTGAACAACGAGAAATTGACCGTTTCGGCTCCGGGGCCGTGCATCAGGTTGCGGCCTGCGTTTCCGTAGGCGTAGTGCGTCGGAGTGATGGGATAAAGATCGTTGACCGTGAAGGCGGTCGCGTCAATGCAGCCGACCAGATGTCCGCGGCCGCAATCGGAGGAGGGTGTGTGCACCAGATCCGGGCGGTAAGTGCCGCTCGACGCGGTGTTCGCTGTGTCAGTTCCGGTGGAGACGTTGAAGGGGATGCCCGTTTGCAGGGTCACGATACCGTTGGCCTGCCACTTGGTGAACATGGTTTTCAGCACCGGGTTCGACACGCCGAAAAACGGGATGTCGTAGACAAACGTCGCCACGAAACGGTGGCGGATATCCCAGTTGGAGTTGCCGTAATCGTCGTGCCAATCGTAGGGAATCAGCGGAGTACCTCCGCCATTGGAGTCGGTGGTTACGTCGAGCGTATGCGACCACGTATAGCTGGCCAGCATCTGCAGGCCGTGCGTCATGCGTTGGCGGAAGATGGCGCTCAAACTCTCGTAGTTCGCGACCTCGTCATCGTTGACGGTGCGGATGACTCCGAATAACGGATTCGGGCGCCGCGAGCTGACCGAGCCAGGGCCGGGCTGAAGCGGGGTGTTGTTGTAATAGCTGCGATCCAGGTGGTAAGAGTGCGAGCCGAGGTACTGAAGCTCGAAACCGCCTCCGCTCCAAAGCTGCCGTTCGAGCCCGGCGCTCCACTGGTTCATTCGCGGCGTGGGCTGGTGCCAGGGATCGGTAACGATGGTCCCGGCCGTGGGCGCCGTGGGACAAACTCCAGTGGCGAACGGATTCGTTAAGGTCGGCACCCCGTCTCCGACCGAATAACTGCAGGTCAGGATGGTGGTGTATGGCGGATTGGTGTTGAGGAACGTATAGCTATTGGTCTGATTCGGGTTGTAATAGATTCCGCCGCCGGCGCGGAACACGGTTTTTTCAGTGATGCGATACGCCAAGCCGAGGCGCGGAGCCCAGTCAGAATGATTCGGCGCGGTGAAGTGATATCCAGGTGTTCCGCCCACCAGCGCGGTCTGCTGAGGATTCAGTTCAGTGGCGACGCCGTTGATGGTATAGGCGACCGTTGGCAGCTCATATCGGATGCCGTAATCGAGCGTGAATTTTCGGGTTACCTGCCACTTATCGGTTACAAAGAAACCGTCGCGCCATTCGGCAACGCGTCCGCGAACTTCTGGCCCCGGCGTCGTGAAAGAGGAAGGCGTACCGAGGATGAAATCGGCCGGCGCATATCCGGTAAGCGTCCCGTTAAAGGTAAACGACCCGCGCGCGCTATTGACGGCGGCGCGTCCAGTGGCGAGACGGCGGAACTCGAGTCCAGCCTGGATGTTGTGCGAGTGATGGTTCCAACTTACCTGCTCAGACAATTGCGTGGTGCTGTCGTTCTGATACCAGTTAGTGGACGCATTCGATAATCCGTTGAACCCCGTGATCGTGAAATCGGGAATCCCCGGGTTGTTATACGTGGAGTCGCCATTAAAGCCGGGGATTCCGAGCGCGGTGCCGGCGCTGGTCTGTTTGCTGACGGAGAACGGATCGAGCGTCGCAGTGGAGAAGAAGTTGCGGCCGACGCGGAGATCGTTTACCAGGTTAGGAGTGATCGTGTGGGTGTAGCCGACGCTGTAGTTCGAATCTGTGACCGGAGTGGTAGAGGAATTGATGGGAATGGCACTGCCGCCGTACACCTGCTCATTCTGATAGTCGGCGCGCGCATACAAGCGGATTTTTTCGCCGATGTTCTGATCGATGCGGTCCACCGTCTGGTCGGTGGTGATGGTGGTGGGCACGGGAACTGAGTAATTGCTCGCCAACCCCGGCAGGTCGGTTGCCGGATAGTATTGCTCCAGTTTGAGCACCACAGGAGAGATGCGCGACGTGGGAATCATATTGCCAGGGAATGGCGCATTGCCATTCAAAGGATCCTTGAGTTGGCCGCCGGTAATGCTGGAAGTGGGGACATTGGAGAAATTCCCCGTGAAAAAAGAGGCCGGAATGGAGGTCGATAGAGACGTCGCGGATTGCACCAGGCGGAAGCCTCCGTATGAGGCCATGAAGAACGTTTTGTCCTTGCCGTTATATACTTTCGGAATCACGATCGGGCCGTCCACTTCGACGCCGAACTGATTCTGACGCAGGGGCGGTTTCGCAGCCGTGGGATTGGCCGGCGTGGGCAAAGTAAAGAATGTCCGGGCATCGAAAACCTGATTGGTAACGAACTCCGATAAGGAACCGTGAACCTGATTGGTGCCGGACTTGGTGATCATATTGATGTGCACGCCCAGGTACGATCCGTATTGCGCGGAGTAAGTGCCGGTCTGAATCTCCACTTCCTGAACCGCCTCGATCATCGGCTGCACTGGCGTGGTCGTGATGAGGTTGTTCATGATGCTGATGCCGTCGAGCGACATTTCGTTCTGAATCTCACGCGTCCCGGCGCCGTTAAAATCCTCGCCCGGAGGGGTGCCGGTTTGCGACGATTTAGTTCCTTGAATGACACCCGGGGTGGTTGTCGCGAGACTCATCGCGTCGCGGCCGTTGGTGGGCAGATCAGCGACGTTTCGTGTGCTTAGAATCTCCGATACGGCCGCGTCGTCCGTCTTGATCGCGGCCACCGTAGCTTCGACGGTGACGGATTGGTTTACCGCACCCACCGGCAGCGTTATATCCGTGCGCACGGTTTGATTGATGTCCACGATGATGCCGGTTTTGGTCACCTTTTGAAAACCGCTTTGCTGCACGGTGATGCTGTATACGCCGACACGGACAAACTCGAAGTTGTAGTTCCCTTGCTCGTTGGTGGTGGCCTCATATTTATCGAGCGTGCGGGTCTCCGTAGCGGTGACCTTTGCGCCCGGAATCAGCTTGCCGCTCGAATCCGTGACCGTTCCCACCAGAGACGTGGTGGTTGCCAGTTGGCCCTTCGCGCCCACCGCAAAAAACACCGCGAGAAATAGTCCAAGGAAGTAACGCTGTTTCATCCTGTCCCCTTTTCGATTCACAAAGACGTAACTTGGTTTAGACTATGCTGCCACAAATCCGCGGAATACGCTACATGAAAACGTTTTCAATGACAGGCGCTCTAGTGAGACAGGTCGATCACCGCGAGAGTGCGGAGCTCGGGAACGGTAAACTCGGTTGCCGGTCCATCCTGCGTCCAGTCGCCGGGCGCCGTTTCAGCCGTTTCGGGCACTCGCAGCTCGCCTTTCGAATAGACGCCGCGAATGCGCACGCGCAAGCCGAGAGCGGGACGACCGGAATAATTAAGCAGCAGAACTCGGGCCTGGCGTGGTCCGGCGAGCACTCTGCCGATCACCACTTCGCTGCCGTAAATGCGCAGCGAGCGGTTGTCGTCGCCGATCTGCGATCGAATCTTGTGCGCCTCCAGGCTGGGGTCCTTCGCGCCTTCGGGATGAACGTTCAGCGCGAAGCTGCGATCCGGATTCTTCTCGACCTTATATAAGAGGTTCATCTTGGTGAGCAGATTCAACAGTTCTCCGGTCGCGTCCGATCCGTCGTCGACCACCCCGAAATCGGCCACTGCGGGCAGATCCACTAGGTGCAGTGTTTTGAGAAATTCCAGCATCGGCCGGAAAGCGTCCGCGCCCGAAGGGTCTGTGGAGATCAACGCTTCGGCGCCGTAGGTGAACGCCTCCGCGGCGGCCAATGCGGCGGCGGCTCCTTTCACCTGGTAAACAAATGTGCGGCCCGGCGATCTCAAAATGCGCCAGCCATTCGCGTCGATCCACGGGCTGCGGGTCGCCGACGCCTCATTGTTGCGATACTGCACACGCGGCTCACTCAACTTCACGGCATCGGCCGGAGGTTCTGCGCCGGTGGCCAGAAGACTTGGCAACAACAGAGCCGCGAGCATCAGATCTCCACCGAAGTCACTCTTATCTTGCTCTTATCGTATTCGCCAAGCCCGAAATTCCTGGCGGCGTATTCAATGTGTCCGGGCTCGCGGATAAAGGTGTTCTTATGGAAATCCAGGTGCGCGCGGCGGTCGAGTATATCGGTCGAGCGGTCCCACAGGGATGGCGCGCCTTCCGCCTTGCGCTTTTCTTCAATCAGGTCCAGCAGCAGGCGGTCGATGGCCACAGGATCGGTGCCGAACATCATCAGCTTGGGGTAGAAGCGATACTTTTTCTCTTCGGAAAAAGGTCCGCCGTGCCAGACGGCGCGGATGCCGTCCATGATATTCAGGACACATTTGGAGCGCAATGGCTCGACTGCGGCGAGGGTGCCGATGAAGGAAAGCGTGTTGGTTTTTTCCCGCATGTGGGAGCGCGCCACGTTCGAAAAATCCCCATAGGCCAGGTTTTTCAGGCAGCCCGTGACACCCGACGCCTGGTGCTCCTTGGCATTCGGGACATTGATAATTTTGGTGAAACGCTCGGTCACTAGGCGCGCGAGATTCGACCGGGTATCGTCCTCGCCGAAAAAGCTGACCTCGACATAAGTTTTGGGGTCGTATCCCAGCAGCGACGCTCGTGGCGTTTCAATCGCGACAATTTGTACGCCGGCGTGGACGAACTTCTCGTAATGCACGCTGGTGAGCTGATCCAGGAAGCGTTCGTAGATATAAATATTCTCCGGCTTCACACCCACGCTGAGAAGGTTTCGGACAATGCCGCTGACGACCTCGGGCGAAGCGCGGATGACGGGCGCTCCGGAACAGTTCACCTTAATTCCCACCACATCGCTGGGCGAAAAGAAGGACGCCCACGCTTCCTTATCGGCCTTCGCGCCGGTGAGAGTCTTCATGCCCGAGGACAACATTTTATCGACGGCCGGCTGATCGATCCGCTCAGTCGCGGGATCGATCACACCCTCGGAGTGAACGCGGGCAACCGCGCCCCGGTATGGGCCAGGCATTTCAGACGGTTTCGCAGCAGGGTACCGGCTGACTACCTTGTAAGCCGGCGGCTGGTCGGACGCAAGCAGCGCCGGAGCAGCCGCGAGTTGAAGAAACATTCGTCGATCCATGAGTGTATTGTACCGATGCACAAATCGTGAAAATGTCAAGGCGGCGAAGGCCGAGGAAAAGATTTCCTTGGGTAGTAAATAAAAGCATGGTTGGCCGCCGATGAACGCCGATGGACGCGGATAAGACAAGCTTCTAGTTCGAAATCCGCGTTCATCAGCGTTTATCGGCGGCCAATTATTCTTCGTCTGACACGTAAAACAGCCTTAGAAATAGAACTTAGCGACGATCTGGATATTGCGCTCCCCTTGCGAACTGCGGATCTGTCCGAATAGAGCCGAGGTAATGGTCTGCGACGCGGGGCTCGAGAAAATCGGCGTGTTGGTCAGCCCATACGCCTGGCCCATCAACTCGAAGTATTTCCTCTCGGTGATCTTGAAGCGCTTGGAGAGCGCGAGGTCCAGCCGCGTCTCTCCCGGTCCGCGTTCCACGCCGGGACCCGCGTCTCCAAAGGTGTGCGGCGCGGGGACCGCATAAGGACTCAGATCGAGGTATGAAACTCCGGGTCCGATGAGATGCGGATCGTGAGGAGTTCCGATGACGTTGGCGCGGAAGCTGCGAGCACCTGTGCCCGAAGGATCGCCGCTCACTTTGATGGTCAGAGGAAATCCGGTGTGCGTGGTTAAGATGCCGCTCAACATCCAGCCGCCGAGAATCCCGTCGGCGACGGCGTTCATGTTCGAGGCGTATTTTCGACCCTTGCCCCAGGGCAGCTCATAAACCACGGAGGGAACGAAGTTGAACTTGTTGTCGAAATAGGTCGGGCTCCATTCGTCTTTGCGATCGTACAGATTCTGCATATACGCTGACTGGCTTCCGGCCTGCCCGCCCTGGCCGTAGTAGCCGATCGAATCGGACATGCCTTTCGAATAGGTGAACGCGATCTGATATTCGAGGCCGGCGCTCAGGCGTTTGCGAAGCGTGGCTTGCAGGCCGTTGTATTCCTGATTCGCGCAGGAACAGGTGCCCGAAATCTGCGAAATCTCAGATCGAAGCGTCGGATTGCCGGACAAATAAGGTCCCTGCACCACCGCGCCGTTGACCAGAAGATTTTGGAGATAAGGCATCGCGACCATGAGATGCGTGCTGTGCTGCCCCACGTAGCCGACGGTCAGAACGTTGTTGCCGGCGAACTGATACTCGGTCGACAAGTTCCACTGCTGGGACTCCGCGGGGCGAACGCCCGGATCCCACAAGCGAATGGTCGCACCCACGTACGGGTTCTTCGGGTTCAGCGCGGTAAATCCTTGATCGAGAGTCGATCCGGGCAGCGTGTAGTTCGGCGTGTTGTAGTAAGTCTGAAATTCCGATTCAAACGGAGGATTCAGCGGCAATCGCAGGTTGGTGCCAGTCCCTTCGAGGTACGAGGAGATGGCGTATCCGCCGCGCAGCACCACCGTCTTACCCATGATCTGCGGCGTGTATGCGAAACCCAGGCGCGGCTGGAAGTCCTTCTTGTAGGCATTGTAGAGGGCGCGGCAATCCGTGTAAGGGCAGCCACCTTGACCGGCCAGATAGAGAGTGCCGGTGAACAACCCGAAGTTCGATTGCCGGTTCTCGACTTCCACCCAGGGCGTGTTGTACTGATAGCGCAAACCGAGATTCAAAGTCAGGTTCTTCGCAACGCGATAGTCGTCCTGAACGAAGATACCCGTGACCCAGGAGCGCTGCCCCCACGTGCCGCTCGATAATCCCTTTCCCAATTGGTCGGGCAGCCCCAACATTAAGTCCGCTTCGTCGAGCGAGCCGCTGGTGCTCGAAGCAGCTTGCGCGGTAAAGCGTCCATTGAAATCGATGAACCCGCTGCGGCCGTTGTTGCCGGAGTAGAACACGTTGATCCACCGGCGCTGCTCGTCGGCGCCGAACTTGATCACGTGTTTGCCCTTGATCCAGGTCATGTTGTCGGTCAACTGGAACGTCGTATTGGCGAATAACTGCTGCGTGCCGATGTTGCCGTTTCCCAACCCCGCGATATAACTCAAATTGCTCCCGATCGCCCCGCCTCCGGTAAGGTTCAGCAGCCCCGGGCCCGCCGCTGCGATCCCCGCCGCCGTGGCGATATTGCCCAGGCCCTTGTCCGCTCCGCCGTTGTCCAGCAGAATATAGTTCACGCCGAAACGCGCTTCGTTGATCAGGTTCGGACGCACCGTGCGCGTCCAGTTGAGCACTCCGTTTTGGAACGGCGAGGTGTTGAAGCTGTTGTAGAACAGCGGGAAGGTATTGAATGCCGGCGCATCCTGACGCCCGCGCGAATAGCGGAAGCTGAAATAGTCCTTGTCCTCCGGACGCCAATCGAGCTTGATATCTCCCTGGTCCATGTTCAACTGGCTTGACGACCCGTAAAAGTAATTATTCGAGGTAATCGTATTGATCTGCGGAGCCGGATAAAGCATCAAATTGTTGAGTAGCTTCACTGCCGCCGGACTCAATAGGTTCGCCGGTATGATATTGCCTGGAAACGGATCGCGCAGTCCGGTCGTCGCATTCAGCGAATAGGGATTATAAAGCTGCACCGCCTTGCCGTTGGCCGTGGTTGCGGGATTCAGCAGCGATGAAAAATCGCCGTTGCGCCACGCGAGCGGCATCACCACCGTACCGACGATGGTGGGGGGAATATCTTTGCGCAATCCCTCATAGTCCGCGAAGAAGAACAAACGATCCTTGATAATCCGGCCGCCAAACGTGCCTCCGAACTCGTTCCACCGCAGAGGGGGCCGTGGAGTTGCTTGCCCATTGGCTTGAAGGTTCCAGTTGTTGGCCCAGTTGTTGGCGTTCAGCTTGTCGTTGCGCAGATCCTCGAAAACGTTGCCATGGAATTGGTTGGTACCGGATTTCATCACCACATTGATGACCCCGCCTTGATAGTTTCCGAACTCAGCCGAGGCGTTGTTGGTGATCAGCCGGAACTCTTCAATGGCATCCGGATTGGGCTGATAGGCAACCAGGTTGTCGGACGTGAAGTTGTTATCCAACCCGTCCAGCATGAAATTGTTCGCTTCTTCCCGATTCCCGTTCACATAAGGCCTGCCCCCGCCTGTCGAGCGCTGGCCGCTGTTGAAGCTGCTTGGATCCGGGTTGGTGACGCCCGCGCTCAACAGAGTCAGCGCGACCGGATTACGGCTGATCAGAGGAAGATTCTCAATCGTCGCCGCCGCGATGACCCCGCCCACCTGATTGCTGTCGGTCTGCAGCAGCGGAGCTTCGGCCGTCACCGAAACACTCTCACTGGTCGAGCCTACCTGCATCGCCAGATCGAACGTCGTGTGCAGGTTGACTTCCAGTCGAATCCCTTGCTTCAACGAGGTCTTAAAACCTGGCGCCTCCACCTTCAAGTCATAATTTCCCACCGGAAGCCGCGGGAATACATAGATTCCTTCGGTGTTCGTCTTGGTGGGCCACTCGGTTCCGCGATCCGTTTCCGTCATCGTCACGTTCGCCCCGACGATGGCCGCGCCTTGCGCATCCGTGATACGACCCGTAATGCTTGCGGTAACTTCCTGCGCGTTCAGCGACGGCACAGAAGCAATTACGGCCGCGAATCCCAGTACCACTGCTAAACACATCTTCATATCTATTGCGCCGTTTCCGGGCGAATTTCTGATTTCGCCCCGTAAAGAGTATGGAACTTAACTACAAAGTGACTAACCGCACCAAAGGAACCTAGCAGCGACGAATCGCAATGGAAACCCCTTCAAAGTCTTAAAAGACGACTCTACAAGGAAATCAGGGAATGATTGTCCACCCGTTTGCTCTGATTTTGCACCTGTGCGCCCCAGGAGTCAAGAGATTTTAACAAATCGCAAAACGATATCTCAAAGTGGCACCCCGTGCCGGGAAATGTAATCGTCGAGATTCGAGTCTGGAGCAATATAGTGAAATTGTTCCGCGTAAGTCAGCCCGTGCGCGCGTCCCGTCTCCGCATCTCTAGGTTCGAATACTGCTGTGATATAGGCGTCAATGGCCTGGTCGCCTCCCGCGGAGAATTCGGGTATTTTTAGCTTTCTCGCTCCGAGCGTGGCGTTCAAGCCCTCGACCATGTTCGTCACCATGGTGCGGCAGCAACCGATCGCGATTCGCTTCGCCGCGAGCGTGGGCCCGATATCCACCACCCGATTCACCAATTGCTGCGGTCCGCGCGCGAAATAATACTTTTCGCGAACCCCGTGCGGCTTCAGCCCGGCTTCGAAATGCTCCGGAAAATCCTTGCCGCCGCCCGCCATCCAGCAAGCGGCCTCCACTGCCTGCGCGGTCACATAGTGATCTGGATTCTCCTCGTAGTGGTCCCACGGATCGTAGCTGAATACAGTGTCGACTTTGAGCAGGCGGAACAGGAAAATGAGGCGAGCGCGCAACTCGATGCGGCTGATGTCGTCCATGCGATGGTTGCGGTAGCCCAGGTCGAACACGTTTTTCAGCCCCGTGGCTTTCACCAGCGCCCGCATGTCGCGCTCATTCGCCAGAACGGTCTCGCCGACGCTCAGATCGTAAGAGTCCTTCTCGTCATTGCTGGTGCGGATCAGATAGCCGCTATAGCCCTCTCGCAGTAGTTTGGCGATGGTTCCGAAAGCGAAGATGGGTCCGTCGTCGAGATGCGGTGTGATCAACGCCAGCACTTTTCCCTGATGCGGAGTTCCCTCGGCGGCTCGTTCGATGGTTACGCCCGAGGGTCCTGCGACGTTGGTTTGCGCGGCGCCAGGTGACGCGCCCGCCATACTCGCGGCGACCGCTTGTGCAAAGAAATCGCGCCGATGCATGTCACGCCGCCTTTTCGAGGACCTCTTTAATCCTCCGCGCCACGATCAAATCCTCGCCGGGCTCGAGCATCCACACTCCGACGACAATCGTGTTCTCATCGGACGGCAGACCAGCTCCAGGCTTCTTTCCCGTTTGCGGATTTAACTCGATGCTGGGCGTCCCCTTGCGCAGCTCCGCCATCACCTCCACCGGCTTGATCTTGATGCGCTGCGTATCGTAGCGGAGCAGCAGGTGCGGCACGGCGTTGGCCGCGACATTGGGAATCACGATGCTCGAACTCATCGTCGGGATGTTCTTGAGCTGCGCGGCGATCTTCTCGGCGCGGTGGCGGAACTCCGCTTCGAGCGAAGCATCCGTCTGACTCAAAAACCAATCCACGGCGGCGACCATCCCCACAATTTGTTCCTTCGATACTTTCATGCCGCGGCCCACTGTATCGGAATTCGGGTTGTTATTGCGCGTCGCGGCGTCGATCAGGTCCTTTCGGCCCAGCAGCAGGCCCGCATTTTGCGGACCCCTCATGCCCTTGCCGCCCGAAAACGCCACGATGTCGAAACCCATTTTCGTGTAGTTCCACAAATTCGAAATTGGCGGAACATCGGCGGCCGCATCGTTCAGACACGGCACTCCATGGCTGTGCGCGACGCGGATCCAATCCTCGCGCCCGATTTGCCCTTCCTCGGCAGCGTTGAAAAAATTCGTCATGACGGTTCGTTCGTTGAACGCAGCCTCATATTCGGCCAGCGTGACGACCTCGACGAACTTCGCGCCGCAATTGCGGATGGCGTGATCGTACTCGTAACGATGCGCCTTCTGCGCGATCACCTCGTTCTTCAGGCCGGTAACGTCCGTCGGAATGTTGTGCATCGCCGCCCGATTGCCCACGGTCATAGCCGCCGCGGTCGCCAAAGTAAGCGCCGACGCCGCGCCCGCCGTCACCATAGCGCCTTCGCATTTGAGCTGCCGCGCCAGATATTCGCCGGCGGCCTGTTGCAGATCGTGCAATCGGACCGGATGCTTCGCCGCTCGCGCCACGGCCGCCTGCACCGAAGGAGGCATGATCGAAGCCGTCAACGCCGTATACGTACCCGCCGCATTGATGATTTTCTGAACGCCGAGCTTTTCGTAATAGTCCTCGCCGGCAGCCGCATGGTGCGTATCCGCCGCCGCCAGCTTTCCGCCGCCCAGCCCCGCGGCAGCCAGCGCTGCATTAGCCCACCCCAAAAAACCTCGTCGCGTGCGATTCATAACGCCTCCTTGCGCCGATCAGCTATATGCTAATACAATGACGCCGGGAGAGTACTTCGCTTTGCGGTGGACTTGTGCGTTGTTGATCTTGGCTGCTTCTTTGAACGCGCAGACCTACGACACTCTGCTGAAGGGCGGCCATGTGATCGATCCGAAGAACGGAATCGACCGCGTAATGGACGTCGCCATCACCGCCGGAAAGATCGCCCGCGTCGCTCCCGCCATCAATTCGAGCGAAGCCAAACAGACCGTCGACGTGGCCGGCCTCTACGTCACGCCCGGCCTCATCGACATTCACGTTCACATCTATCTCTGGCAGGAACCCGGCGGCGAAGCGGTGCAGGCCGACGCCCATTCCTTCCGAAGCGGCGTAACCACCATGGTCGACGCCGGATCGTCCGGCTGGACGACGTTTCCCGACTTTAAACGCCGCATCATCGATCATTCGAAGACCCGCATTCTCGCATTTCTGAACATCGTCGCCGCCGGAATGGGTACCGGTAAGGAAGATGATCCCGCCCAGATGGACGCCGAAGCTGCGGCCAAAATGGCGAAGGAAAATCCCGACATCATCGTGGGCTTCAAATCCGCTCACTACGCCGGCCCAGGCTGGGCATCCGTGGCCGGCGCCGTGAAAGCCGGCGAGCTCACCGGCCTCCCCGTCATGGTCGACTTCGGACGCATCACCCCCACGCGCAACCTCAATGCCCTGTTCCTCGATAAACTTCGGCCGGGAGACATCTACACCCACTGCTTCTCCGGCCACCGCGAGGAACTGCTTGAGAACGGACACCTCAATCCCGCCATGGAAGCCGGCCGCAAGCGCGGCATCTTCTTCGACATCGGCCACGGCGCCGGCAGTTTTTATTGGTACGTGGCCGTGCCCGCGTACGCTGAACATTTCTATCCCGACTCGATCTCGAGCGACCTGCACATCAACAGCATGAACGCCGGCATGAAGGATATGACCAACATCATGTCCAAACTGATGAGTCTCGGCTCCTCGGTTCAAGACGTGGTCCGTATGTCGACGTTCAATGCCGCGAAAGAAATCCGGCGGCCCCTGCTCGGCAATCTCGACCCCGGCTCGGACGCGGACGTCGCCGTCCTCCGTCTCGACCACGGCAACTTCGGCTTCGTAGATTCGGCCGGCGCCAAAAAATCCGGCACTCAATTGCTGGTCTGCGAGCTGACCCTGCGCTCCGGCAAAGTAGTGTGGGATCTCAACGGCCGCGCCAGCCAGGACTGGACAAAATTCCCTTACGTGAAACAATCATGGAAAAAATAACGATTTTAATTCTTGCCGGCGCGAGTCTCGCGTTGGCGCAAACCCAACCCTACGATCTGCTACTCCAAGGCGGCCACGTAATCGACGCGAAGAACAACCTCGACGCCGTGCGCGACGTCGCCATTAAAGACGGTAGGATCGCCAACGTCGCCCCGCGCATCGATCCCGCCCAGGCCTTCAAGGTCGTCAACGTCGCCGGACTTTACGTGACGCCCGGCCTCATCGACATGCACGTACATGTTTACGCCGGCACCGGCGAGAGAGGCTCCTATGCAGGCGACAATAGCCTCTATCCCGACGGCTACACGTTTCGCGTAGGCGTCACCACCGTAGCCGATGCCGGTTGCGCGGGTTGGCGCAATTTCGAGGATTTCAAACAGCGCGTGATCGATCGCGCGAAAACCAGGGTCCTCGCGTTCATCAACATCGTCGGCAACGGAATGCGCGGCGCAAAATTCGAAAACGACCTCAGCGACATGCAAGCCAAGCCAACCGCCGAGATGGCTGAAAAATACAAAGGCCTGATCGTCGGCGTCAAGACCGCGCATTACGCCGGCCCCGAATGGACCCCGGTCGAGCAGGCCGTCGAAGCCGGAACCATCGCCAATATTCCCGTAATGGTCGACTTCGGCGAAAATCGCAAGGAGCGCCCGATGAGTGAACTGGTCACCAAGAAACTGCGCCCCGGCGACATATATACGCATTGCTATTCCGGTTTGCGCGATGAACTGGTCGACGGCCGCGTCAATCCCGCGATGTTTGAAGCCCGCAAACGCGGCGTCATCTTCGACGTAGGCCATGGCGGAGGCAGCTTCGCCTGGCGCATCGCCGTACCCGCGCTAAAACAGGGTTTCCCGCCCGATTCCATCTCCACCGACATCCACATCGGCAGTATGAACAGCGGCATGAAGGATATGGATAACGTGATGAGCAAATTCCTGGTCATGGGGCAAACACTAAAAGACGTGGTCGCTGAATCCACCTGGCATCCCGCGCGCGAGATTCATCATGAGGAGCTCGGCACCCTGTCCGTCGGCTCGATCGCCGATGTCGCCGTTCTGCGAGTGGCGCGAGGCGATTTCGGCTACACCGATATGTACGGAGCGCGTCTCAAAGGCAACCAGAAAATCATCGCGGAGCTGACCCTTAAAGGCGGAAAAGTAGTCTACGACCTGAACGGCATCACCCGCCCCGATTGGACCACGTTGCCGAAAGACTACAAACAATCCGGCGATGCCAAGTGGGACGCGATCACCCCCGCAAGAACCGGCCGCGGTCCAACCACGAAGCAGTAGGACAGGTCCCCGACCTGTCCGCGTTAAATCCCAACGTGGCGCACCGCCCTCCACCGGGCTTTGCCATATTCCCCCATCCGAACCTCGCCCGTCATACCGTTTCCCGAGGTCGAACCCGTAAACGAGTACGTCAGCACATTGCCATCGGCCGGCAGAGTGCTTCTAAACGCGACCTGACTTCCCCGCACCTCGCCTTTTAAGTCTCCTTCATAAGCCCATCCCTGATGTGTGCCCGTGACCTGGCTCTCGTCGACATTAATAAACAACCTATGCCGCGCCGAGCCGACTTCATATTCAATATCCACATCCCACGCCCCACCGATGTTCACGGAAGCGGTCTCGGGACCGCTGGCGCGGGCCTCCGGAGAAGCTGTAAAAATCTCGGCCAACCGCTCCGCGACAATGACATGCTCCCCAGGTTTCATCGCCACCGGCCGAATGAGAAACGAGGTCCCGTTACCCGCCGCCTGCGTCATAATCCGCGGCTCCCCCACCAGCATCTTCCTTCCCACGTCTCCCGCAGTCAAGCCGATTTTTCGCGAATCCCAAGAAACCCGTAGCGTCGGAAATGGGCCCCCGCGCACCGGAGGAATCACCGTCGCGCTGACGCCGTCAACCTTGGTCAGCCGCGCGGACATCTCCGCATACCACCGCTTCCACTCCCGAAAATCAGCCTCGATATCCCGCCCGCCGCGCCACACCTCGACCGCGGCCAGCATGCCCATGATCTCTTCTTTAGTGACCTTCAACGCTCGTCCAAACGCGTGATGCGGAGCGCTATTCGCCCACGCCGCCCGCACCAGGTCCTTGCGCCCCACCAGCATTCCGGCGCCCTGCGGCCCGCGAATAATCTTTCCCCCGCTATAGGCCACCAGATCCGCGCCCCGTGCGATGTATGGATTCGGCACGATCAGATAATCCGCCGCCGCATCGATCAGAATCGGGATACGGCGCTCCTTCGCAATCGGCGCGACGTCCTTCAAATCGAGATCCGCCTTCCCGAAGTAATTCCCCAGCACTTCGATCATCGCCGTATGCGGCCCAATGGCCTTGCGCAGTTCTTCGCGATTGCCCACCTCGATAATTTTCACCCCGAGTGTCCGGATCGCGTGATCGTAAGCATTGCGCGATTCGCGCGGAATAATCACCTCGTCCTTCAAACCTTCCAGGTTAGGCAGCCGCTGAATCTTTTCAGGGTCGGTTCCCACCAGGCAGGCGGCCGTAGCATGCGTTAGCGCCGCCGCCGTGCCCGCCGTCACGATCGCCCAATCCACATGCAGCAACTCCGCGAGACGAGCGCTCACGTGCTCCATCAACTCATCGAGGTCCACGTGAAAATGCGCCGCCTGCTCCATCGCCGCGATCACTTCGGGCAGCGTGAGCGACCCGCCATTGATCGTCAACGTAGCCGTGCAGTTGATGAACGGCCGCACGCCGATCCGCGTGTACACATCGGGAATCGGCGCAGCCCCGCGCGCCGTGGGACCAGCCGCCGCCATCCCCGCCGCGGTCTGAAACAGCCTTCGCCGGCTCAACCCGGATTTTGAATTCACGCTCAAACCTCCATGGGTATCGCTTTGGTTTATTATGCATCTCATGCGAACGCTAATGGTATTAATCGCGTTGCTCGGCTGGCCGGCCTCAGCCCAGCAATACGATCTCGTCCTCCGCGGCGGCCGCGTGATCGATCCCGCGAGCAATATCAACGGCACCATGGACGTCGGATTAACAGGGAACCGCATCGCCGCCGTTCAAGCTCACATCGCCGGCGCGCACACGCGCAAAATCGTCGATGTCTCCGGCCTCCTCGTGGTTCCCGGCTTGGTCGACCTTCATGCCCACGTGTTCGGCTACGAAGGCTCGGTCACCCCGGACGACACCGCGCTCCCCGCCGGAACCACCACCATTTGCGATGCCGGCGGCAGCGGCTGGCGAACCTTCGACGAATTCCGGCGCACCGTAATCGCCCACTCCGCCACTCGCGTTCTCGTCTGGATGAACATCGTCGGCGCCGGCATGGTCGGCGAGCCTTATGAAAGCAACGTCGACGACATGGATCCCGCCGCGACCTCCCAGGCAATCGCCAAGAATCGCGACCTGGTTATCGGTATCAAAACCGCGCATTTCGCGAAGCCCGGCTGGGCCGCCATCGACCGAGCCGTCGAAGCGGGTCGCCGCGCGAACGTCCCCGTCATGGTCGACGACAAAATTTTCACCAATTCCCAGCGCACTACTGCCGAGGAATTGTTGCAGCATCTTCGCCCCGGCGATATCCATACGCATATGTATAATGACCGCCAGATGGAGCTTCTCGACCGCTTCACCGGTAAAGTCCAACCCTGGATGATCGAAGCCCGCAAGCGCGGCGTGCTATTCGACGTCGGTCACGGCGGAGGAAGTTTTCTCTGGCCCGTCGCCGCCGGCGCCATCCGCCAGGGATTTCTACCCGATACCATCAGCACCGACCTCCATTCCTCCAGCATCCTGATGCAGCAGTCCGACATGCCGAACGTCATGTCCAAAATGATGCTCTTAGGCATGACCCTCGAAGATGTGATCTTTCGCTCGACCGTCACGCCGGCCAAGGAAATCGGACGTTTCCCCGAACTCGGCACGCTCGGCGAAGGACGTGTCGCGGATGTCGCCGTGCTCGAAAATCAAACCGGAGTGTTCGCCTTCAAAGATTCCTGGCCGGCGAAAAAACTGGCCTCGCATCGTTTGGAGTGCGTGCTGACCATCCGCGACGGCCGCATCGTCTATGACCGCGATGCCCGCTCGTTCCCCGCATCGAAGGGCGCTGAGCAATGAAGTTCGCCGCGCTGATTCTCGCCTGCTCCGTTCTCTCCGGCCAGGAAATCTACGACTTGCTGCTGAAAAACGGCCGCGTGATCGATGCCGCCAACCATCGCGATGCCCGCCTCGACGTCGCTGTAATCGGCAGCCGCATCGCGAAAGTAGCCCCCGGCCTTCCGTCCGCCCATGCACGCGTCGTTGTCGAGCTGACCGGCTACATAGTCACGCCCGGTCTCATCGACATCGACACCCGCTTCGGATCCTCCGTGAAGCCCGACTACAACACGCTCCCCTACGGAGTCACCACCGCGGTCGACGTAGGCTCCTGCGAAATTACCGGCCACGCGAAAGTCCGTTTGCTCCCCGAATGCGACGCCGCCCGAAAACCGCCTCCCGATACCCTATCGAGCCGCATGAATTCGAGTAACATGTCCGCTGCCATGTCCATTGCCCTCTCCCGCGGCATGACACCGGAACAAATTATCGAGCACGTAACCTCAAACGCCGCCCAGGCAATCAAACATCCCGAGCTCGGAACCTTGAGCGAAGGTTCCATAGCCGACATCGCCGTTCTCGAAATCCAACCGGGAAAATTCGGCTTCCTCGATTCCGCCCGCACCCGGATCGACGCCACGCGCCGCTTCCGCTGTCTGCTAACCGTCCGCAACGGCGCCATCGTCTGGGATAGCGACGCCCTGAGTATTCCCGATGCCCTCAAAGCCGGTCCGTACACAAATTTCAAATAAAATTTATCTCGTTCCTTTTCCAGGATTTATCACCGAGAGCCAGCCGCGCCAGTTTCAGGATGATGTACTCTGCCGTCAGAAGAAGTCTTACCGAGGCTCTTTTGACAGCTTTTTTTGGGGGGGGTGTATGCAGTTGATAAAGC
Source organism: Bryobacterales bacterium (assembly GCA_963698105.1). Lineage (GTDB taxonomy): Bacteria > Acidobacteriota > Terriglobia > Bryobacterales > Bryobacteraceae > Palsa-187. The sequence continues at coordinate 1,038,055 of CAVOPN010000001.1, read as the reverse complement.
ATTGTACTTGGGATCTGGTTATTTATGGCGCGACACGGACTAGGCCTGATAGATATTCAGAGTGCATTCGGCAGGGAAGAACAGTGCTCCGCATGTCTTGAAGTGGTGCGCTGGCCCGAAGGCATTCGCTGCTTCAAGTGCAAATCGGATCGCGTTTCGAAGTTCATGACCAACCCGACCACCCACGAAGTAAAAACCGCAGGGGCGAAATCAACGAAGTCTCCGTAACCCTCACGCCATCTCTACCAGTGCAATGCAGCCGGGTGCCGCCATCAATTCAGCGTTACCACGGGCACGATATTCGCCGACACCCCTACCCCTGTCCACGTGGTTCAAAGCGATTGCGCTGCCTGCAACGCAAAGAAAAGCATCTCCGCAAGATAGATGCAGCGGGACTTCGCCGTCCACTACCGCACGGCGTGGCATTTGAACCGCCGCATTCGCGAAGCAATGGAATCCCCCGAAGGATTGTTCTCGGGCACGGTCGAAATCGATGCCACGTTCGTAGGTGGCAAGTACGATGAGCGCCGCGCACGCGCCACTTGCAAACAGGCAGTTGCGGGCGTCATGCAGCGCCCCACGGCCGATCAGCACTCCAAGGTAGTCGCCAGGGTTGTAAGCGCGAATAGCGTCTGAAATGGGCAATGTAATCCGCAAGAACGTCGCACCCGGATCCCACCTGATGACCGATGAGCACAAGGCTGATGTGGCGCTGAGCAAGGACGGCTGGAAACACGAAATAGTGTCCCATATGCAGGATGAGTGGGTCCGTGGAAACTGCCACACGCAGGGAATAGAAAATTTCTGGAGTCTATTCAAGCGTGGAATCGTTAGTCAATTCCACTCGGTTTCAGTCAAGCAACTGCACCGTTACCTGAATGAGTTTTCGTTCCGGTTCAACAATCGCGAGTCACCCTTGACTTAGGTAAGGTGAATTGGATACAGCGCTCGGATCTGTCAACAGCCTTAAATGCCTATGGCGGGCGCAGCCGGACCGGAAAGGGTAGCGCGGTGTGCTCATAATCAAAGGGTGCGAAAATCCATACTTCTTACGTTGGCCTGCGCAGCCGTCCTCTCCGCGCTGCCGCCGCCGCCGTTGTTCTTACTGCCCGACGGCGTGACTCCAAAGAAGCACACAATAGAACTGACCATCGATCCGGCCCTCGATTCTTTTACCGGCTCCGCGCGCATCGAAGTCGAGTTGAATAAGCCGGCCAACTTACTGTGGGTGAACGCGAAGGGCCTGACGCCTGAAGAGGCGTCGGTAACCTGGCAGGGCCGAACCATTCGCGCCCAAGCCTCCGCCGTCGGCGGTGAATTTATCGGCCTGGAGCTTGATTCTTCGATCGGCCCCGGCCTGGCCACGATTTCGATTCGCTACGCAGGGAAGCTCGACGCGGCGGCGATCGTTGGCCCTTATCGGAATAAGGTCGGGAACGATTGGTATGCGTTCACCACTTTCACGCCCATTGACGCCCGCCGCGCTTTTCCTTGTTTCGATGAGCCCCGCTTCAAGACTCCATGGGAAATTTCGATTCGAGTGAAGCGCACCGACAAAGCGTTTTCAAACGCGCCTCAGGTTAGTGAAACCGAGGAGCTGAATGACATGAAGCTGGTTCGTTTCGCGACTACCGTGCCTCTGGCGGCGGAAGTGGTCGCCTTCTGCGTGGGACCCTTCGATGTTTATGAAGGAGCCCCCGCGGGCCGCGGAACGCCCATCCGGGTGATCTCCGCAAAAGGGCAGCGCGAGCAATCGAAGCTCGCCGCGCAGGCCACCGTCGACGTGCTGCCGCGCCTTGAAGCTTACACTGGCATCCCGTACCCTTATGGCAAACTGGATCATGTCGCCGTCCCGGAGTTTAAATTCGGAGCGGTGGAGAATCCCGGCCTTATTACTTATAAAGCCAGCGCCCTGCTATTATCGCCGGCGGATAATGAAAAGGAAAAAGCCCGGCGCATTCGCGCGCTTCAGGCACACGAGGTGGGTCATCAGTGGTTCGGCGATCTGGTGACTCAGGCAACCTGGGACGATGTTTGGTTGAGCGAAGGCTTCGCCACCTGGTTCTCCGCCAAAGCTATGGATCAGGAACAGCCTGCCTCGCGCAAGCTGCTCGCTTCGGTCGCCGCGCGCGAGCGGATTATGGCCACCGACGCCGGACCGAAAACGCGTCCGGTGCGGCTGGAAATGCATAGCCGCAAAGATACTGACGGCGTGTATAGTCAGATCGTGTATCAGAAAGGCGCGGCGATTTTGCTGATGCTCGACGGATGGCTAGGCGAGGATCGCGTGCGCGACGGGCTGCACCAGTATTTGGAAGCTCACAAATTCGGAACCGCAAGCACCGCCGATCTGGAATCGTCGCTAAGGGGCTCGAAGCCCGTGCTGGAGAGTTTTCTGAATCAAACCGGCATCCCGTCCATTCGCGCCAAATGCGATGATGCGCGCGTAGTGATCGAGCAGACCAATGCAACGCACAACTGGAATATCCCGGTGTGCTGGCGGGGAGCAGGCATCACATCCACCTGCACGGTGGTCGATTCGATACGTAAGGAGATGCCGGTTCAAGCCTGTCCCGCGTGGATTTATTGGAACGCGAGTGGAAGCGGCTACTATCGCACGGAGTGGTCGGCCGAAGAACTCGCGGCGCTTGATATTACCAAGCTGACGGCGGCCGAACGGTTAACTTTGGTCTACGACTTGCGCGCTTCGAAGAATCTTAATTCAGAGTTGCTTAAAACGCTCGCGGGCGATGCGGAGCCGGAAATTTCGAAAGCGGCCGTGGACGCCATGGCGGGTAAGTAAGCTTTGAGAATTATGTCTGATTTGTTGGTGATGAAATTTGGCGGGACCAGCATGGGATCGGCTGCGCGGATTCGCGTGGCGGCGGAGATCGCGGCGGAACAGCATGCCAGGCGTAAGGTGGTCGCCGTGGTATCCGCCATGTCGAGGGTCACTGACCTGCTGCTCGATTCGCTGCGTAAAGCCGAGGCGGGAGACCAGGCCGACCTCGACGAGAATCTGAAGCAGTTGAATACCCGTCATTTCGAGGTATGCAGGGAATTGCTGCCAGTGGCAAGGCAGGAGGCCGCGCTCGCCGGGTTGCACGCGCTGATCTCGGAATTTTCGCGGATTGCGAAAGGGATGATGATGCTGGGCGAGCGGCCTCCGCGGTCTATTGACGAGGCGATCGCGATTGGCGAAAGGCTTTCGGCATTTTTGCTGGCCGAGTATCTCAAATCGCAAGGGATCCCGGCGGCGGCGGTAAATGCGGCCGAGGTCATCGCCACTGACGCGGTCTTCGGCAACGCCACGCCGCTGATGGAGCAGACCCGGCAGAGGGCGGCTAAGACTATCCGGCCTTTGCTCGATGAAAAGATTCTGCCGGTGGTGACGGGGTTCAACGGATCGACTCTCGACGGCAGGCCGACGACGCTCGGCCGCGGCGGCTCGGATTTCTCGGCCTCGATTATCGCCGCGGTGCTCGATGCCAGCGAATTGTGGATCTGGACCGACGTCGACGGGATCATGACCGGAGATCCCAGACTGATTCCGGAGGCTCGGGTGCTGGACCAGGTGACGTACAACGAAGCGGCGGAACTGGCTTATAACGGCGCGAAGGTGCTGCACCCCCGAACTTTGGCGCCGCTCATCGAGCGTGAAATCCCGGTGTGGAGCAAGAATAGTTTCGCCTTGGACAAGCCGGGTACGAAGATCGTCCCCAGTCTGGCGACGGAGGCGTGGGCGCGCGGTCCGCACGCGGTGACTTCGATGAGCGATGTGGCCCTCGTGTCGATCGAGCCGGCGAATGCGGTGTTGAGCGGCACTAAAGTAATGGCGCGGGCGCTCGAAGCACTGGACCGGGCGAATGTCGAGATCCTCGCGATCACCAGCTCCAGTTACCGGCAGACGTTTTGTTTCTTAGTCCGCCAGAGTGAGCTGGGAAGCGTGATGGATCATCTGGAAGAGAGCTTGTCGCTCGAACTCGCGCACGGATATTTGAAGCCGTTCGAGGTGGATAAAGACGTAGGCCTGATTGCGGTGGTGGGGGAAGGAATGAAGGGTACTCCCGGACTGGCGGGGCGCATCTTCACCGCAATTTCCAAGAGAAGTGTGAATATTATCGCCATCGCGCAGGGGTCAAGCGAGCTGACCATTGCGATCGTCGTGCGCAGGGAGGGCCTCGAGAGTGCCGTAAAGGCGATCCATCTCGAATGCGGACTAGGGGACGAAACCAAACGGCAATAAAAAAGGGCCATCCCGGGGGTTACCCGGAATGGCCCAAGTTGTACTGCTCAGTTCTTTCTAATGCTGCAACAGCGTGAGGATCTGCTGAGGAGCGGAGTTCGCCTGCGACATCGCCGCGATGCCGGCCTGGAGCTGGATCTGCGATTTGGTCAGGTTGGCCGATTCCGTAGCCATGTTGGCGTCACGGATGCTGGACTCGGAGGCAGCCAGGTTGGTCAACTGCGAAGACGCCAGGTTGATGGCGTAGGTCAGGCTGTTTTCGCCGTTACCGACAGCCGCCTGCGCCGAGCCGAGTTTGCTGACCGCGGTCGCCAGAGCGCTGACCGCCGCCGTCGCCGTGGCGACGTTGCTGATGTCCGCTGTGGACCCGGTTCCGTTCGCGGCCGAAGTAAATACTCCGCCGCCGCTCAGGCCCGTCGTCCCGTCGGCGATGCCGGCCGAAACGCCAGCCACCGAACTCGCGGGAGAGGCGCCCAAGCTGACCTTGAACTGGCTGCCCGCACTCATAAAGCTCATTCCTTCGACGCCGTTGGTGTTTCCGGCGGTTCCTTCCTGTTTGAAGGCTGCGATCTGACCGAGCGTGGAATCGTTCGACGCCGCAATCGCCGAATTGATGGTGGCGGTTGCCTGGTCGAGCGTGCTCGCATTGGCGGTGGTCAGATTGACGTTCAGTGTGTGCTGCGCGCCGCTGGAGTCGACCGCGCTCAGCGTAATGGTCTGCGCGTCGCCGCTGTTGGTCAAGCCGGTGAACTGATAGACCGCGTTGCCGGTGGCGTTGGAAGCCTGCTGTGCGCCCGCCGAATCGACGCTATCCTGCGCCGCGTAAGCGCTGGCCGTGCTGCCGGTGGAGGTGACGCCGGCGCTGACGCCGAAACCGAACGCGTCGCCCGTGCCGCCCACCGTGTTCATGCGGAAGCTGGTGCTGTTGGTGCTCTGGATTTCCACCTTGCCGCCATTATCCACTGCCGTAATTCCCGCCGCGCTCAATGCAGCGTTGGCTGAGAAGGCCTTATTCAGACTGGAGAGCTGTGCGACTTCCGTCGTTCCTCCAGTAATAGGCGCGAGTTCGATGGTCGAGCCGCCGTTGAGCGAAATCTCGATCCCCTGTGTCTTGGAAGCCACGACTGCGGCGCCGGCCGTAAAGCTGGTGGCAGCGGCCCCGTAAGTTCCGAATCCCAGCGTGTTCCCGGCATCGCCCGATGCCTGCACCTGGAAGCTCTGTCCGGCTTTCCCCGTGAATTGGATGGCCGTGCCGGCGGTGTTGGCCGTGGCCTTGATGCCGGTCGCCGCGAGCGCCGAATTGCTGGCGATGGCGGTGTTGATCCCGGCGACGACGTTCGCAATGCTCTCCGCTGCGGTCGTCGTCACGCTGAGCGCGCCCTGCACGCCAGTGAGACCGGCGCCGGTGATATTGAAGCCCACCGTCTGAGCGGTGGTTACGCCGAATGCGGCGCCCGTCGCGTTCACGTTCGCCACGTTGCCGACCATGGTGCCGGAGAAGTTGCCCATCATCGCGGTCGCTACCTGGTCTCCGCCTTGAACCTGGAACGCCGTCGAGGCGCTATTAAAGGTCAACTGCGACTTGCCGGTTGAATCGGTATTGATCGCCGCGGTGATATTCGCGTTCTTAAACGCGGTCGCCTGCTGGCTGTTGCCGTTGCCGGCGGCCTGGATCGCGGCATTGACGGCCGTTACCAGCGTATTGGTGTCCGTGACGCCGTTCAGATTCACGGCCAGCGTGACGGTGTTGCCGCCGCTGGTGTTGGAGAATCCCGGTCCGGTCAATGTGAAATCGGTGGTGTTGTTGGAGATCGACGCCTGGTTGCTGCTGTTGGCGAGGATCGCAGCCACGCTGGTGGTGCTGCCCGAGCCGATGTCGGTTCCCGCTTTGCCCGAAGCCTGTACGCCTTCGAGGCCGAGACTCTTCGCATCCACGGTGGCCTGGCTGAGGTCCACTCCGACGCTGCCGTTGCTAACCGCGTTGACGCCGTTGGACTGCGCGCCGCCGCCGACAAATACGCTCAGGTTGGTGGCCAGCGCTCCGCCCTGGTTCAAGCCGATGGCCTGAGACTGGCGGTTGATTTCCGATAATACACTCTGAAATTCCGTGTTGAGAACCGTGCGGTCTCCCGTGAAGGTGCCCGAAGCCGATTCCGTGGCCAGCGATCTGGCGGTATCGAGAAGGTTACCGATACTGCTCATGCCGCCGTCGGCAATCTGCAGTTCGTTCTGTCCGTTGGTGGCGTTCTGGATGCCCTGTGTCAGCACTGCTTCCGTGGAACGATCGCCGTTGGCAATGGCCAGACCCGCCGCGTCGTCTCCCGAGTGGACGATGCGCAGGCCGGAGGTCACCTGATTGATCGTCTTGCTCTGGAAGTTGCTGGTCTGGGTTAGATAGTTTTCCGCCTGCAACGAGGCGACGTTGGTGTTAATTGAAAAAGACATTGATTTTGATTCTTTCCTTGAATTCTGTTCTTACCGGGAATCCTTTCCCGGGTGTTACAGCGCTCTTATCGGTGAGGTTTGGCGCTTCTTGAGCGTCCGCAGCACAGAATTTACTGCGGCGCCCGATTTTCCTTTCGATGCAGCAAGATTTTGCTGCCCCGTGATGTGAATTTCTTTGCGCAGGACTACCACCGCCTTTGGCGCGCGGATGCCCAGCTTGACGTAAGAGCTTCCCGTTTCGAGAATTTCGATCTCGATTTCGTCGCCGATGAGCAGCGTTTCTCCAAAACGGCGCCGGATTACGAGCACAAGGCTTGCCTATGGGAATATACCGAGTCGGACCGTACCGCCTGGACAGCACGTCCGCTCTCGATATTGACCACTACGGGGGCTAATAAGTTGGCGGTCGGCGCCAAATTTCCGCCGGCCGTAATCACGGCAAGGCACAGTAAATCGGAGGTGCGTGCGGCCCCGATGGTTTCCCGGTCTTCGGCCGAAAGCGCCAGTTGGTAACCCGGATCGATCAATGTCACCGGTAAGAGAAGAAAGGATAATTCAGAATTCGTCTCACTTTCGAGAAACAGCAGCGGCTCGCGATCGATCAGGCGAAAGCTGTGCTCCTTCTCAAAGGCCGGCAATCCGTTGGGAAATTTAAGGTGGTACGTCACTGTTGCTGGTGAAGGCACGTTCGCTGCCATTACACTTGAGTATTGACGCCGCACCCCAAGCAGTCCGCATATACGGAAGCCCGCATTGCCTATTGGGAGGAATACGAGCGATCGAGCAGCCGCTTCGATATTCTGCGGCGGGGTTATCGCGAAAGGCTGGCCGAATTTTACCGGTTCCTGATTCCGGCGGGGATGCGGGTGTTGGAATTAGGCTCCGGGGAAGGCGATCTGCTGGCCGCGGTCGAGCCTGCCATGGGCGTCGGGGTGGATTTTTGTCCCACCATGATTCATCGCGCGCACGCCAAGCATCCTCATTTGCGGTTCGTCGAGGGGGATGCGCACTTCGTCGATCTCAAAGGAGAGACCTTCGACTTCATCATCGCTTCCGATCTGGTGAACGATCTATGGGACGTGCAGCAGGTTTTCTCGAACGCGCTGCGCTTCGCGCATCCCGGAACGCGCATCATCATTAACTCCTATAGCCGGTTATGGGAAGGACCGCGCAGGATCGCCGAAGGGTTGGGATTCGCCAAGCGGCAGCCGCTGCAAAACTGGCTGACGCGCCAGGATCTCGAAAACCTGCTGTACTTGGCCGATTTTGAGGTAATTCGCACCTCTCAAGAAGTCCTATTGCCGCTGAATATACCGGTGATCGCGCCGTTTGCGAACAAGGTCGCGGTCAAATTGTGGCCCATCCGGCACCTGGGGCTGACCAATTTCGTGATCGCGCGTCCGCGGCCCTGTGCGCAGCCGGCTCCTGAGCCGATTGTCAGCGTGATCGTCGCCGCGCGAAACGAAGCCGGCAACATCGCGAATATTTTCGACCGTGTTCCGCAAATGGGAGGGGGCACGGAGCTGATTTTCGTGGAGGGCGGGTCGAAGGACGATACTTACGCAACGATTGAACAGGAGATTACCGCCCGAGGTTCATTAGGTCCCGCGGGTCCGGGCCAGCTTTACCGGCAAACCGGAAAAGGAAAGGGCGACGCGGTCCGGCTTGGATTCGCGAAAGCGTCCGGGGAAGTGTTGATGATCCTCGACGCGGATCTGACGGTGCCTCCGGAAGATCTGCCGCATTTCTACGAGGCATGGAGGTCGGGCCGCGGCGAGTTCGTCAACGGGGTTCGCCTGGTGTATCCCATGGAAGGCGGCGCTATGCGGTTTTTCAATTTCCTGGGCAACAAATTTTTCAGCCTGGCATTTTCCTGGCTGCTAGGCCAAAGCATCAAGGACACGCTGTGCGGGACCAAGGTGCTGGGCCGCAGCCAATATCAGATGATCGCCGACAATCGGGCTTATTTCGGCGATTTCGACCCCTTTGGAGACTTCGACCTGATCTTCGGCGCGGCTCACTTCAATATGAAAATCGTGGACCTGCCGGTCCGCTACGGCGAACGGGTTTATGGAGACACCAACATTCAGCGCTGGAGCCACGGCTGGCTGTTGCTGAAGATGGTGGTCTACGCCATGGGCCGGTTGAAGTTCGTATAGTACTAAGGGCTAGGATCTCGATTAATTAAGCCGATCCACCTAATGCTTCCCTATCTTTTGGCCAGTAATATAGGGATGCGGCATGAAACAAGTCATTTTGAAGGCACGGGTTTGGACGGACGTTCGGGGTCAGGATCTGATCGAATACGCTCTAATGTCAGGCTTCGTCGCAGTCGCGGCCGGGGCGATAATTCCAGGGGTGTCCGTCAGCATCAGCAAGATTTTTTCGAGCGTCGCCTCAGCGATGCGGAAATCCGCCTCCCAGGGAAGTTAGTGTAGTGCGTCACCCATATTGCACATTATTTTCCCAGCGTAGCGCATGCGTCCACGCGTGCCGCGTCGACATTCGTGTCGACGTTCGGCCATTGTTTCCGTTCGCTGGAAAATCACATCGACAGGGGCGCGCGCCACAAAATCTCTACCGAGCCGCGACCCCAGGGAGCGATCGCTTCCCGTGATGTTAGCACCAGCACTTTTCAGCCAGTCCCGCGTGCCACCATCGCGCCCCAATTAAAACCTGCCCCAAAGCCTGCGAACACAATCGGACCCGGCACCGGCTCCCATTCCGACGCCGCGATCAACATCGATGCCGACGAAGTGTTTCCATACTTCGCCACATTCGAGAACATTCGCGCCGGGTCGACCCCCAGGCCTTTCGCCACCCTGGTGATTAAATTCTGATTTGCCTGGTGCATCACGAATTGCACGACATCTTTCGCCGCGATGTTTTGGCGGCTCAGCACTTCCTCGATGACCGCCGGCAGTTTGCGTGCGGCTTGCAAAATGACTGTAAGCCCCTTCATTTGGAGGGGCGACCCCCAATCAAGCGCCAAGTCGTCGCGAAATGCGCCGTCGGTGTGGAGAACCGAATCGAGCACCTCAAATCGTCCGCGGCGGGAGCTGACCAGTGCGGCCCCGGCTCCGTCCCCGAATAGAATCGCGGTGTTCTGATCGAGGGCGGACGCTTCGATCACCGCGGACATCTTTTCCGCGGCGATCACCAGGATGTTGGGGTAGGAACCAGTCAGTTGCGATGCCAGGGAAAGACCGAAAATCGACCCCGCACTCGCGATTGGCAGATCGATGGCCGGAGTCGAGTTTAGCCCCAGCCCGGCTGCGATCGTCGACGCGGGTCCCGGGAAGCGCCGCTCCGCGCTGCCGCTCGATACGAGGATCAGGTCCAACTCGCCGGGTTCTATGCCGGCTTTCTGTAAACAATCGCGCCCAGCCGGGAGTCCGAGATCGGCAACCGATTCTTCCGTGGCCCAGCGGCGTTCGCGAATGCCCGAAGCGTTTTCAATCCATTCCGGCGTGCAGCCCAGTTTGGATGCAAGTTCGGCATTGGTGACAATCCGCTGGGGAAGGTATGCGCCAAAGGCGTGGATGAATGAAGTTATCACAATGTATCTAAAGTAGATAAAGCCGGGCCCACCAAAATACCGAACGAACCCAACAGTTTCATTTTACCGGAGACTCAATGACGGCTTTGGCTTTCTTCTGCGCCATCCTTCAGGTGGAGGGAATCGGTGAAGGATCTTTCATTGAAGCGGGCCGGTGAAGATGCCGGTCACCGCCGCGACGCTAAATGTCTATGTACGGTGATCCGCTTAAGTTGAGTAGATCAGAGACCGGGTGACTGAGCCGGGCGAGCGGCGGCTGTCCGGGAGAATCGCCCAGACGCGCCAGGTGACCTGGCCATCGGTGCCGGGATCGAAAGTCAACGCCGGCAGCTCCGAGCTATAGGAATGTCCCAACCCGCCGATAAATACGTTCACCGTATAGCCGACCGCTCCGGCCACCGGCAGCCAGCTTAGTGTAGTGATGCGGGAAACCTGGAAACGCGCGCCGTCCTCCGGGCTCACCAGCTGCGGCGCGGGAATAGAAGCATCGCGCATCAGGCCCACGGCGATCGGGTGATCCGGGGCCGTCGAACGATCGAGCGGCGGTGAGATCGGAAACGGCTCATGTACTTTCAACCGCCAGATGCCGCGCCCATAGGTTGCCGCCGTGAGGATCTGATCGTCGTGATGGAAGATCAGATCGGAAACCACCACGTTCGGCATGTTGCCGGCGACGCTCGCCCAGCGGGTGCCGTCGTGCATCCAAACGCCTGAATCGCCGCCCACGAAGAGACGATAAGGATCGCGCGTTTCAAAGGCCAGAGCGTTGTAGACTACATCCGGCAGTCCGTCGAGAGGACGCCAGGTAAGTCCCATATCTTCGGACTCGAACACGTGCGCGTAGGGAGCATCGCTTTCAAGGCTGGTACCGGGAACGCCGCTGGCCGCCACGGTCGCGACCACCAGGCTGGCGGTCAGCGGATGAGTGCCGATCCGGGTGATCAATCTTTGTGGAATGGCCGCGGTTGCGAGGTTGCCGGACCAGGATACGCCTCCGTCCTTGCTACGGAAAATTTTCCCCAGGGACGTTCCTACGAAGAGCACCTGATGATCCGCCACGGCGCACTCGATGGCGGAAATAGCCGAGCCGTCGAAGGAGGGCGACACCGGTTTCCAGGATCGGCCGTCGTTATCGGTGCGCCACAAACGGTTCGTTCCCAGCCACAGTTTTTTGGAACCTTTACGGCGCTTGGGTTCGATTTCGAGCACGGCCATGCCGCGAAGCTGTTGTTCGTCCACGGTAATCAATTTCGAGGAGATGGAGACCGGCTTCCAGCCGATCAGCTGCTGTCCGGCCGCCCATGGCTCCCCTGTCCGATGGCGTGAAATTTCGAGGTCCTGCGTGGACCCGAACACGTGCTCCTCATCCGCCGGGTCGATCTCGATCCAGCCCCCATCGCTCGAAAGGACGCGCGTAAATTCGCCCGCGGGAGGAAGCGGTCCGTCTTCGGTCGACGGCACGCCGGCAATCAAAGTTCCGTTATCCTGCGTGCCTCCGCCGAACACGCGGGAGTTGGATTGGGCCACATCGGCGGTATAAAACATGGCGGTCACCATGCCATTCGACCGGTTCTCCCAGGTTTTGCCTCCGTCGGTGCTGAGGGCCACGCCGCCGTCGTTTCCGGAATAAATCCAGCCGGCGGGATCGATGACTACGGCGTGATGATCGCTGTGAACGAAGTTGGCGGGAAAAGGATCGCCGGCACCGCCTCGCTGGCCGGTGGTGATGCGGGTCCACCGTTCGCCTCCATCCTTGCTGAGATGCAGGTCGACGGCGCCGCAGACCACGAAATCGGGATCGGTAGGATGCACGGCGATGGTGTTGTTGTAGGCGAGCTGCTTCTCCTGATCGAAGTGACGCCCGCCGATCGAATGCCACTTTTCTCCGCCGTCATGGGTGCGAAATACGCCCAGGACTCCGTGCGAGATCCCGCAAATCAGAGCGTACAGGACGTGCGGATGGGAGGGACAAAGCGCCAGGCTGATGCGGGAGCAAAGCTCGCCCGGAGGCAAACCGCGGGTCAGGTGCTGCCAGGTGCGGCCGAGATCCTTACTGCGCCAAATGCCGTTTTGGGCGCCGCGCGGCTCAATCGCGACATACATGATCTGGTCTTCCCGCGGATGCACTACCACCGAGTAACAGTTATAGCTGCGAACTCCCCAGGAGGTATCGGGTTGGAGACCGCCGCTGCGGCGATCCATATAGAGGGCCGCCGGAAGGCTTTCGTCATTGGAAACGGCACCGAGCGCGACGCGAAATTGACGGTCTTCGTCGCGACCGAAGGCAATGGTGCCGATGCGGCGCGGCAGGTGACAGGAAGGGTCGTCGGGCGCGGCCGTAAAAGTGGGCGTCCAGGTGAATCCGGCGTCCGCGGTTTCATAAACGCCGCTGCCGGGATAGCTATCGGAGGAAAGATTTCCTTCTCCGGTGGCGCAGATCACCCGGGTGCTATCGCTGGGGTCGATGGCCAGCGCGCCGATATTGGGGTTCAAATATTTCGGCCAGCAGGAGGTCCAGTTGCGGCCCGCGTCGACGGTTCGCCATACGCCGCCCGCGGCGGAGCCCGCGAACAAATTATTCTGATTCTTCGGGTCGATCAGCAGACAGGTGACGCGTCCGGCGAAGTTTGTCGGCCCGGCTTCCTCCCAATTCAAATGCGGAACATGGATGAACTTTTCCTGATGCAGCCAGAAATTCTCGAGCGCGGCGGGCATCGCGTCGCGCAGGGGAAACGTCGAGCGGCGCAGGAAAAAGTGGGAGCGGTCCTTATGCGTATCGGGGATGAGATGGGAAGTGCGCTTTCCCTTGGGGGTAGCCATGTGGTTTCAAACAAGAGAGGGCGGCTCTTTCGGCCACCCTCCGAAATGCGTGTCTAAGATCTAAGCCGAGGCGAGCGGCGTGGTGGGTGGAGGGGTGCTGGGCGGACTGGACATCTTCTTTTTCGGAGCAGGCTTCTTGACAGCCTTTTTCACTGCTTTTTTGGGCGCGGCCTTGGGGGCCGGTTTTTTCGCTGCCGTCTTCTTTTTGGGAGCAGCTTTTTTGGGAGCGGCCTTCTTTGCGGCGGCTTTCTTCGGGGCGGCCTTCTTTACAGCTTTTTTCTTAGTAGCCATTCGAAAATTCTCCTCTGTGCACTTGTCTTCTTGAAGAAGACGGTGTCACCAGTGTAATCGAAACCGCTCAAAGTACCAATCATCATCGCGAGTCCGGACAGAAAATATTTCGCGGCGGCGCGTGCCGGCATTTCCCTCGGCCACGAGGGCCAGAGCTTCGCCGAATCCAGGGTAGCGGCGCAAGCTCGAAACCACCCGGCCGAGTCGCTCGGGATTGAAGTGCACGAAGGCCAGGCGCAGACGGTTATGCAGGTACTGGGGCCATCCGACGGGAAAGGGTGAGGTTTTGCGAAAACGGTGGCGCACGATTACTTCCGGCACCACGCGCAGATCATAGCCCAGCAGCCACAGGCGGACGGACACTTCATTGTCCACATTGCCGCGTTGGTGCAAGCCGTCATCCCATCCTCCGCCGGTGCGCTGAAACACTTCGCGACGCATGGCGAGACAGCATCCCGGAAGAATCGGAACGGCCGCGGGCTGCTTCGGCTTGCGGCGGAGCCACTTCACTTCCATCTGCGGACCTTTGAAGCGGATTCCCCAGCCGATCTTTCCGTCATCCTTCCATTTGGCGATACCGGGCGCGACCGCGCCCACCTGCGGATCTTGCAACTGGTCGATCAGCGGACGCCACCAGCCAGAATCCAAACCTAGGTGCGCATCGCAGAAAATCAGAATGTCACCCTGCGCGCGGCGTCCTCCGAAGTTACGTGATTTCGCAACTCCCAGATCTTCTTGGCGAAACAAGCGGACACGACGCGGCAGCGTTTCCGCGGATTTATCGGTGGACCCATCGTCGACCACAATAATTTCCGATCGCGCGGGCAGCGTGTCCGCCAGATTATCCACGGTGCGCTTGAGGTACGATCCCTCATTCCGGCTGATGACGATCGCGCTGATGCGCGGATCACTTCGCACGAGGAGTCTCTTGCAGCCAGATATTTCCGGTCAATTCCGGGAACGAAAACACCGCGCGCCCCGCACCGGCAGACAGGCTGACCAGGTATCCACTGGACGCAAGGCCGCGCAGCGATTGGCGCGCCGAATGAAAATGCTGGAGCGCGAACGGATCCCCCACCGGACGCGCTGTCGCCGGGTCAATACGCTGCCCCCAGAAGCAGCGGAATCCGTCGCGCTCCGAGGTGAAATACAGCACTTTGCCGTTGACGGCCCAACTGGGGTTCTCAGAAAAGGACACCGCATCCGTGATCGGGATCCACTCCGATTGCGGGAGCGGGCGAGCTGGAGTCATGGGAACAATCCAGACGCGCGTATGTTTCTCCGCCCCTTCGATCGAATCAAACGCGATCCATTTTTCATCGGGCGACAAGCGGCCGCCCGAGAGAATGACGTCCGGCGCCGGCCGCAGCGCGAGCTTGATGGATTTTCGCTGCCTTACGTCGAATACCGTCAGATCCTCATCCCGCACCGGTTCATAAACAATGAGATTGCCGTCGCGCGAAATGCCGGTGACGGTGCCGCAGTGGCCGCATACTTTCTGAAGGACGCCGCCCGCCGCCGGAATCCTCATGAGATCGAAATTCGAGTCCGTATAAGCAGCCCAGAGGCCATCTCCACTGATCGCCGCACTGACCAGAGTGGTGGGACTCGAGACCATCGTGCGCGTGCGCCCGCTATCCAGTTCCTTCACCATCAGGCTCCAGCCGCCCGCAGCGGAGGTGATGTACAGCAACAGGCGGCCGTCGGCGCTGATCGAAGGCGCCCATTCGGTGGAGATGCTGCTGGTAAGCCGGCTGAGGTCGCCGCGCCCGGTTCCATGCTCCGGGTCCAAAGGAATGGACCATACGTCGTAATTCACCACCTGATCGGCAAAGGCGAGGCGCTCCACATCCGCGGTTGCGGCCCAGGCGGGATGCGCCTGGCGCCCGGGCCCTTTGGTGACTCGCCGGGCGGACGACGTGAATATCCCTTCGGGCGTCAAATCCGCCTGCCAGATGTTGGAGGAATCGCCCAGATCACTGGCAAAAAGAGCCCGGTTATTGGTCGAGCCGACCCATTCGAGAGGCCACTCCCATCCCAATCGCCCGACGCCCATGAGCCCCTCGGCGCGGAATTTCGCAAACCCTCCGCTGCGGACTGCATCGCCGCCTTCGATCGGCACGGAGAAATAGTCGTAGGATTCGCGGGTGTTGGCATCTTTCCATCCGAACACCAGCAGCCGGTCGCTGCGCGGCGACCAGGCAGGATAAATCGCCGCTCCCATTTCCGGGTGGATCGCGCGGGGCTGTCCGCCGCCGGCTTCGACGATAAACACGCGCGACGAGCCGCGGGTGGCGGAAATTTCGCCTCTCCCGGTCCAGTAGGCGATCCAGCGCCCGTCGGGAGAGAACCTGGGATTGCGGCCGCCCGGCGCGATCAGCATCGGATCGCCGCCCAGCGTGGGAACCACGTAAATTCCGCCACCGTCCTTTTCGGACCGGAAAGCGATGCGGGTCCCGTCGGGTGAAAATGCGGGGTCGGTTTCGTCCGCCGGATCGCTGGTGAGGCGAATCGGCTCCTGCGCGCCGATCTGCTGGAGCCAAATGTCCAGATTGCCTTGCCCTCCGCGGTCGGAGGCGAAGGCGATGAAGCGGGCGTCTTTGGAAAGCGCGGGAGAATCGTTCAGCCCGCTGGTCGCGGTCAGCATCTTATAGACGGGTTCGGAGGCCACGGGCGTACGCGAGCCGGCGAATCGAAACGCCGCGGCCGTCAGGATCGCCCCGAGAGCGATTCCGATCGCCGCAAACAACCATCGCGACCGGCGCCTTGCAGGAACAGCGGCGACGGCCGCCGGAGAATCGATGTCCTTCAAAAGATCCTCCAGCATCATGCGGACATCGGTCAGGTTCTGCCAGCGATCCTGCGGCTTCTTTTCCAGGCACTTCACGATCAGCCGTTCGAGCGGAAACGGAAGGCCCTGCGCGAGCTTGCTGACAGGAACGGGCTGACGCTCCAGCACTGCGGCCAGGGTGGCGATCTCCGTATCGCCTTTAAAAGGCCGCGCGCCTGTGAGCATCTCGTAGAGGACAGCACCGAACGAGAACAGATCGGAGCGGGAGTCCACGATCTTGCCCTGCGCCTGCTCGGGAGACATATAGAAAACGGTGCCTAAGGCGTAGCCGGGCTTGGTCAGGGACATCTCTGAGGTATTCTCGCCCGCAGGCTTGCTTTGCTTGGCGAGGCCGAAATCGAGCACCTTGACCAGGCCCCTCTCCGTCACCATGATGTTTCCGGGTTTCAGATCGCGATGCACAATGCCGGCTTCGTGCGCCGCAGCCAGCGCGTCCGCCATCTGGATCGCGCAGGAGATGGCGGTGCGCGGAGACATGCCTTTTTCTCCGATCAAGGGCCGCAGCGTCCGGCCCGCGATGCGTTCCATCACGATGAAATCGATGCCCGCTTCCCGGCCGACTTCATACACCGTCACGATATTCGGATGGTTCAGCGCGGAAGCCACCTGCGCCTCCCGCAGAAATCTTACCCGCGTATCCTCATCAACCAGCCCCGGAGGGAGAACCTTGATCGCCACCGTGCGATGAAGCTTCTGATCCACAGCTTCGAACACGACTCCCATGCCGCCTGCACCCAGCGACTGCTGGATCAGGTAATGGCCGAGCGTGCTGCCGGGTGCGAGCGCGGTGGAGAAATGCATGGTCATAGTCGGCTCCGCGGCGAGCAGCCGTTCCACCTCCATGCGCGTGGCCTGGTCGCCGCAATTCTCATCGAGAAACCGTTTGCGCGCGCCTGGTTCCAGTCCAAGCGCGGCGTAATACAGGTCTCTAGGAGAACCGAACATGCGTAGTCCGAACAGTTTAACAGACGTCGACGTCGCGCAAAGCCGGAGGTGTATATTAATTGGAGTCCAAATGAAGCTCAAGGTATGGAAAACGATCGCGCTGGCGCCCGTCTTCGCGCATGCGGCCAGCGTGCTTGCTCCCCGTTTTGAAGTGGATCCGGCTTGGCCGAAGCCTTTACCGAATCACTGGATTCTAGGGTCCGCCGTCGGAGTCGCCACGGATTCAAAGGACCACGTCTGGATCATTCACCGGCCCGGATCGCTCGAGCCCGGAGAAGTGCACGCCACCACGAATCCTCCCATCGCGCAATGCTGCGCACCCGCGCCTCCCATTCTCGAATTCGATCAGGCGGGCAACCTCCTCCGGCATTGGGGCGGTCCCGGGCCGGGCTACGACTGGCCGGTTTCCAATCACGGAATTACCATCGATTTCCAAGGCAACGTTTGGATCGGAGGCAATAACCGCACGGCCGAAGCGGGCCCGCAGGATGACGCGATCCTCAAGTTCACGCAGGATGGTAAATTTTTGCTGCAAATCGGCAAACCCGGCCAGAGCAAGGGCAGCAATGATGTAGAGAACCTGAGGCAGCCTGCCAAGACTTTCGTCCATCCAAAGACCAACGAACTCTACGTCGCCGATGGCTACGGTAACCATCGCGTCATCGTGTTCGACGCCACTACCGGCGTCTACAAGCGCCATTGGGGAGCTTACGGCAACAAGCCGGACGACGCAAACCCTGCGGCCTACAAACCCCATGAAGCTCCAGCCGCGCAGTTTCGCAATCCCGTGCACTGCGCCCAGCTTTCTAACGACGGTTTCCTCTATGTCTGCGATCGACTCAACGACCGGATCCAGGTATTCAAACCCGACGGGACATTTGTCAAAGAAGCCTTTATTGAAACCGATACGCTCGGCTCCGGTTCCGCATGGGACATCGCTTTCTCGCGCGATCCGCAGCAGAAATATCTCTATGTCGCGGACGGAGAGAACGACAAGGTCCATATCCTGGAACGTTCCTCGCTCGAAGTCCTCACCAGCTTCGGCCAGGGCGGCCGCCAGCCGGGTGAATTCTACGGGGTGCACAGCATCGCGACCGATTCGCAAGGCAACATCTACACCACTGAGACCTATCGCGGCCAGCGCGTCCAAAGATTCATCTACAAAGGATTGGCGCCGGTGACGACAAAAGATCAAGGCGTCGTCTGGCCTAAGAAATCCGTGAGGTAACTATGAAAAAACGATGGAGACTTGCAGCGATCGCCGCAGTCGCATGCGCGTTGTGCGCCCAGGATACGAAACCAAGCTGCAACCGATGTTCGGCGACCTATATCGGCAGCGATGAATTGCAGGCCTTCTTACAGCGCGCCCCTTCGAGGATCGTGGCCAACGATGTTTCCGATCAACAGGTTCGGGCCGTCGACATCGGTAAGAGTCACATCGACATAGGAGTCGTCTACCGGCGCGCCTTGACCGGCGAGAATCCCGTCGCCGAGCACGACTTAGTCAGCGAGGTTTACCACGTCATCGACGGCTCGGCTACGCTCGTCACCGGCCCGGACATCGTCGGGATGAAGCGGCGTCCCGCGGGCAACGAGAATGTCAGGATATTGAACGGACCGGGGAGCAACGGGACCTCTATCCGCAACGGCATGACAGTTCAGCTCAAGGCAGGCGACGTGATTATCATTCCTGCCGGCGTGGGGCACTGGTTCACCAAAATCGACGACCACATCCGCTACCTGATGGTGCGGATCGACCCTGATAAGGTCACTCCTCTCAAGGACGAAAACGCGGCCAAGGCCGACCTCTCGCGCACCGCGCAATAGACCCTACGGGGTAACAAAAAAACGCCCCAGGTGTTCCCCGGGGCGTCTTTGATCTGCTTTGAGCTTCGAATTAGAAACGTACCTTGAGAAAAAAGGTAAGGTTGCGAGGCGAATTCGCCTGGCCGTTTTCGTTCGCACCCAGCACACCCCAATCCGCCGGGCTGCCGAGGTACAGGTTGGGATCCTGCAGAACGACGTGGTTGAAGACGTTGGCGAACTGGAATGAGAGCGTGGCATACGCGCGCTCGCGGAACAGGGCGACGTCCTTCGCGACGTTCAGGTCCATGTTCCACTGCGGCATGCCGCGGATCTGGCCGGCCGCGCCGCAACTGGTGTCGTAGCCGAGGATGCAGTTCCGAAACTCGCCATAGGTCTGTGCCGGGTTCGTGAACATGTTGATGTTGTTGCCGCCGTTGTTGGCGTTGCCGTTGATGCCCGCTCCCACACCCGTCGTTGGAGCGGTGACGTTATAGTGAGCGCTGGTGCCGCCGGTGTACGGAGCACCCAGGACCGCGCCGTCGTTCGTGCTGCCGGTCTGCGTCTCCCCGAACGAATCGTAGTTCGCCAAGTTGCCGACCGACAGAGGCGATCCACTACGAGCCGTGAAGATCGGAGCGATCCTCCATCCCCCGAGCACGTGCCCGAGGATACCTTTTTGCGACCGGAAGAACGGCTCCATCCACAGGAAGGTTTGCGTATAGATGAACTTATCATCAAAGTACTGCGGACCATACATGGACTGCCGCACGTTATAAGGATTCACCACCGTGTATTGCGAAGTCGCCTGATCCTGGTTGCCCGTGCCGAGAGCGCGGCCCCAGGTGAAGTTGGATAGCGTGGTCACGCCGTGCCAATCCCTGGTGGTGAACGTGGTGTAAAGCGCGTTGTAGTTGGAGTAGCCGGAGCTGTCGTCGGCAAAGATACCCGACGCTTGGCCGGAGGGGACTGCCGCGCTGCTGCTGCTGGGAATGGTGCGCCCCAGGGTCCAGGAGGAGGCCGAGCTCAAGGCCGACCACAGACTGAAATTTTGCGTCTGGGTGATGTAGTTGTTCATGGTCGGGTTGGCGACCACCGCCGCCGTGCAACTGGAGAAGCCCTTGCAGAAGGACGAACCAGGCCCGCCGAGAGCGGATTCCAGGAACGGCTGCACCGGAACGTTAGTGTTCCCGGCGCAGGTGGGGCCGATCCCGCACATGGGAAGGTATATACCGGCGAAGGCCGACGCGAAGCTCTGGCCGTTCAAGGTGAGCATGGTCGGAACGGCATCCAGGTCGCGCTGCATCCATTCGTGAGTGATGATGCGGCCGATGTAGCCGACTTCAAACAGCACCTTTGGCCGGATTTCGCGCTGGATGCTGAAGTTGAAGTTGTAGGTCGCCGCCGGACGGAAGCTCGGATCGAGCACCGAAGCCGCGCCCGCCGCGACGTTCCCGTTGATGCCGGGGAAGAACGGCTGCGAGAGCGTGGTGGACGGAGTAGGGATCGGCGCCGTCAGACCATCCGTTCCGATGCGGAATGCAGTGGCCGGGGTTACGCCGCCGGCGCCGAGGCACTGGCCGTTAGACGCAGCGCCGATACAGGAAACCGGCTGGCCAAGGCCGACTCCTAGCAGCGGAATCAGCACCAGGCCGACGCCGTTCAGACGGCTGTAGATCTGGCCGTAACCGCCGCGGATGACGGTCTTGCCGTCGCCCAGCGCCTTGCCGAGAATGCCGTCGCTATACCTCGGATTCCAGGCCGCCGCAACGCGCGGGCTCAAGCCGCCGTAGAACGGATTGAAAGGATACTTGTGGCTCGCGCCCGTGACATTGGCGATGGAAGCGAAGCCAAGGGTCGGGTTATAAACCTGACCTTGCTGCGCCATCGACGCCTTGGTGGCGAAGTAGTCGGTGAAATTGATAGGGTGGCCCGAAGTGTCGACCAATTCGATCTGCTTGCCGTTCGCCTCGACCGGAGGAGTCTCCACCGTGTAGCCCAAACCGTAGGTCAAAGTGAGAGTCGGCTTGATGTGCCAGGAGTCGGTGATGTACACGTTGTAGTTGTTGATGGTGCTCTTATCGAACATGGGGGTCAACGGCGGGTTCAAGCTGAGCTGGGCACCGGAGCGTGTGAACAACTGTTGCGGCTGGTTGACGATACCGAGCAACTCCGAGTAATACGTGTTCCACTTGCTGACATCGCTCGACGGGAGGCCCACCGGCTGAGTGGCGGCGGAGTACAGAATACCGCTGCCGCTGCCAACCTGATATACGGGCGAGGTATTGATGCCCTGGCCGTTATCGTTGCGCTCGTGGTAGTCCCAGTTGCGGGTAAAGTTGCCGCCGAACTGCACCACGTGGTTGCCCTTCACCCAGGTCAGATCGTCCCTATACATGCTGTCATGCTCGTCCCAGAAGCGCTGCCGCGTGTTCTGGTTGTTCACGTTGTAAGGAATCAGCGCGTTGGCTGTTTCGCCGCCGATCTCGAGAGCGCCGCCGAGGCCGGGAAGCTGCGGAGGAGCGGCCGAGGTCGCCCACTGCCACCAGCTCTTCGTGAAGCTGTAGTGGAAGTCGTTGGTGATGGTCGGGGTGATGTTCGTGGTCACACCGCCCGCCAGGAACTCCGGCTTCTGCGGACGCGGAGCGCGCGCCGCGTACTGGCCCAGTGTATCGCCCGGCAGAACGCCGCCGATATCCAGCTGGTTAGTGGTCAATTGCGTCAAGCCATAGTAACGGTAGCTGGCGAAAATGCGCCACTTCTCGCTAAAATCGTGATCCACACGGCCGACCAGGAACGCGGTCTTCTCAGGCAGCGAAACGGTGCCCTGAAAATTCTCGACGTTGGGGTCGTTTGAAGTGAACAGGTTCGGCAGCGGCATCTGCTTATTCCAGATCTGCGAAACAATGGCATTCGGGCCGATTCCGCGCGGGTCGCAGGCACCGGCGCCGCAAGTGGCGGGAGCGAGGGTCTGCCCATTGTACGGAACCGCGGTGTTGTTCAAATTGAACGGCACATAGGTGCCGCCCTCGTTCATCAGAATGATGCCCTGTCTCAAGGACGATGACGGTACCGGCTTGCTTTCCAACTGGGTCTGGTTGAAGCGAAAGTATTCCTGACTAAAGAAGAAATACGTCTTGCCGCCCGCGAACTTGGGCAGCAGCGGGCCGCCGACGCTATAGCCAAGGCGGTTGTTGTGAGTGATCGGAAGAGGAGTACTGTTGGCGTTATTCACCCAGGTATTGGCTGCGCCCACGTCGCTGGCGTTGTAAAACCAGTAAGCCGAGCCGTGGAATTGGTTGGTGCCGCGTTTGGTAACCGCGCTGATCTGCGCGCCGGAGGAGCCGTTGAAATCGGCGGTCTGACCGGAGGTCGAAACCTTGAATTCCTCGAGCGTGTCCGGCGGGGTCGGCAGGACCCCGCTAGGCGCGCCGTAAGAATTCAAGGCGTTGGTTGAGGCATTCGAGCTTCTCGAATAGCTACCCGTGTACACCGTCATGCTGCCGTCCATATTGTTCGTGTTGCTGCCGCCATCGAGCTGATAGGTGTTCTGGTCGAACATCGCGCCGGCGACCGCGCCCTCGGGCGATACTCCCGGCTGGAAGATGGCCAGGCTCGAAGCGTCGGCGCCGAACGTCGGCAGAAAGGTCAGAGACGCGCTCGAAACGGTAGTGCCGATGCTCGCGTTGACCGTCTGGAGCTCCGCGCCCGCCGAGGTGGTGACCTCCACTACGTTCGACAACTGGCCCACTTCGAGGCTTTCGTTCAACGTGAGGATTTCGCCCACGTTCACCGACTGCGCGGCCACTCTCTTGGTGGTGAATCCCGTCTTCGAGAACGTGATGGAATAGGTTCCTGGTCTGACGTCCACCAGCGTGAAGCGGCCGGAATCGTTCGTCTTCGCCGTCAGCGTGATATTCGTGGTCGGCTCCGTCAGTCTGATCTCGACTCCCGGCATGGCCGCGCCTTGCTGGTCAGTCACCTGACCGGAGACGGTGCCGCCTGAGGCAACCTGCGCCATCGCTGTAGTGCTGCCGAGGGTCAGCAGGACCGCGATGGCGAAAAGAACTCCAAACACTCGTGGAGAGAACTTCATGTCGATCTTTTCCCCTTTGCCGCCGCCGTTTGGACACACAGCGGCTGAACACGAATTGGATAAAGCCCCAACTGACAACAACCCCAACAAACCCACGGCAACCCAGCCGGGGTTCGCTCGGCGAACATACTTGTTGCCAAAGCAACAATATTGTCATTAAATTATTCACAGATTTGCGTCGTTGTCAAGGAAGAACTACGGCCGCACGGACTCCGGCAACTGACTTTCAGCCGCGCGTGAAGTTCTAATCGCCATCGTCACCAAGGGCGGCTCCCGTAAACTTCACTTTTGCCGTGGGCGATACTAAAAGCATGCAACTAGGCATGATTGGATTGGGGCGGATGGGCGCCAACATGGTCCGCCGTTTGATTCACGGAGGGCACCAGTGCGTGGTGTTCGATATGAACGCGGAGAGTGTTTCCAACATGGCGAAGGAGGGCGCCACCGGCTCCAGTTCGCTTGCGGATTTCATTGCGAAGCTGACCGCGCCGCGCGCCGTTTGGCTGATGGTCCCCGCCGCGGTCGTCGATGAGACGCTGGGAAAACTGGCTTCCCATCTCGAAAAAGGCGACATCGTGATCGATGGAGGGAACTCCTACTACATCGACGATATCCGCCGAGCGAAGGAACTCGCGTCAAAGGGTATCCATTACGTCGATACAGGCACCAGCGGCGGAGTGTGGGGAGTGGAGCGCGGCTACTGCCAGATGATCGGCGGCGAGGCCGATATCGTCCAGCATCTGGACCCGATTTTCAAGACCCTCGCGCCGGGGCGCGGGACCATCGAGCGCACGCCGGGCCGCGAAAAAGTCGGCGGCACCGCCGAAGAAGGCTATCTGCACTGCGGTCCTTCAGGCGCGGGCCACTTCGTGAAGATGGTTCACAACGGAATCGAGTACGGCATTATGGCGGCGTACGCCGAAGGTCTGAATATCCTGCACAAAGCCGACGCGGGTCTTCATAAGCAGGAAGTGGACGCCGAAACCACTCCTCTGCGCCATCCGGAGCGCTATCAATATGAGTTCAACCTGGCGGATGTGACCGAAGTCTGGCGGCGCGGAAGCGTCATCGCATCGTGGCTGCTGGATCTGACGGCGAGTTCGCTGCTCGAACAACCCACGCTCGAGAAATTTTCAGGCCGCGTCTCCGATTCCGGCGAAGGCCGCTGGACGCTCGAAGCCGCCATCGACGAATCCGTGCCCGCGCCGGTGCTCAATGCCGCGCTATTTCAGCGATTCTCCTCGCGCGGAGAGGCGGATTTCGCGGACAAAATCCTATCCGCCCTCCGCTATCAGTTCGGCGGGCACCTGGAAAAAAAGGCGACCTGAGCCGCGACCACAGGAAGCGGTCGATGCCGGCGCTATGCTGTCGGCGCCGCCCCCGCCCTCAAAAAGCCATAAAAACCCAAATCCGACCCCGTCAATAGCTTCGTTGCGAAAATGATCTGCCCCGTATGCATTGAGAAATGCTCCACCACGTGATAGATCGCTTCAAGCACGGTCAAATTCCAGTGCTTCTGAATGTTCCTGGTCTCGCTAAGTTTTTCAGGAGGCAGCGCCTTCAGCGCCACCACCGCTTCCGCCACCGTGGACCGAAGCCGCTCTAAAGCATCGTTGCCCGATCGCGCAGCGAACTCGCTATCGCGATGCCGTCGATCCTCAGTCCCGCACACGCCGGACAAAATCCATTGCCGGACGTTTCCCGCCAGGTGCAGCACTAAATTCCCGACCGCATTTTCGTTCTCCGCCCCACGCGTCCAGATCTGTTCCGGAGTCAGCCTCGCCGTGCACGACTCGATTCTCTCGAGCAGCTCCGTCAGTTTCTCGCAGGAGAATTTCAAGAATGCTTCTTCGTTGGACATAGCTCTATTCCTTCCGTGACCGTCTCCCGCTGCATAGCGGTGAGCATTGCCACCACCGCAGTCTGCTCGCCATTCAACAGAGCCGCGACCACAGGGAGCGATCTCTTTCGCGCGGCTAGCGTCGATGACTAAGGAAGCACTCCGCGCGTCTCCGCCACTAAATTCGTAGCCCGCAGCAGCGATTCGAAAGTGCCCGCGTCCGTCCACCAACCGTCCAGAAACGCATAGCTCATGGAGCCCTCGCGGATATACGCGTTATTCACGTCCGTAATTTCCAGCTCACCGCGCTCTGAAGGCTTTAGCGTCCGCACCTTGTCCCACACCGATTCGTCATACAGGTAAATACCCGTAACCGCGTACGCCGATTTAGGATGACGAGGCTTTTCTTCAATCCCGATGATCCGGTCGCCCGAAAATTCGGCCACGCCGAAGCGTTCGGCGTCGGGAACTTCCTTGAGCAGGATCTTGGCCCCGCTTTTCTGCACGCGAAAATCGTCCACGGCCGCGCGAATGCTCTTCTCGACGATGTTGTCGCCCAGAATCACGCAGATCTTATGCCCCGCGGCGAAGTGCGAGGCCAGCCCCAGCGCATCGGCGATGCCGCCTTCGCCTTCCTGATAGGTGTAGTTGATATGCGAAAGGCCGAACTCTTTTCCGTTGGCCAGCAAGCGCAGAAAATCGCCGGAACTGCGGCCTCCCGTCACGATCATGATGTCGTCGATCCCCGCGTCCACCAGCGTCTGGATCGGGTAATAGATCATCGGCTTGTCGTAAATCGGCAGCAGGTGCTTGTTGGTGATCTTGGTCAGCGGAAAAAGGCGGCTACCCGTGCCGCCCGCGAGAACAATGCCTTTCATGCCTCTTCATAATGACACGGTGGCAGTCGTCCCCTCTATAGCCCTGTTAAACTTGACTGTAATGGCCCCTCAACTCATCACCCGCGCCATACCTCTGCTCGACCTCCGCCGCCAGTTCGATCCCATCCGCGCCGAAGTCATGATGGAAGTGGAACGCGTCATCGAATCGCAGCGCTTCATCCTGGGCGAAGACGTCGAGCGTTTCGAGCGCAACTTTGCCGCCTATTGCGGAGCCACTCATGCCATCGGCTGCGCCTCCGGAACAGACGCCCTCGAACTGGCATTGCTCGCCCTCGATATCGGACCCGGCGACGAAGTCCTCACCGTGCCCTATTCCTTTTTCGCCACCGCCGGAGCGATTCTCTCGGTTGGCGCCAAGCCGGTCTTCGTCGACGTCGAACCCGACACCTTCAACCTCGACGTCACCAAACTCGAAGCCGCTTTAGCCGCCCATCCCAACGTGAAAGCGATCCTCCCCGTGCATCTCTACGGAGCCTGCGCCGATATGGACGCCATTCTCGACGCTGCCGGATCCATCCCCGTAATTGAAGACGCCGCCCAAAGCCACGGCGCAGAATACAAAGGACACCGCGCCGGCTCGATCGGCAAAATCGGCTGCTTCAGCTTTTTCCCCACCAAAAATCTGGGCGCTTTCGGCGATGGAGGAGCGCTTACCACCAACGACGATTCGATGGCCAGGAAGCTAAAGGCTCTTCGAGTCCACGGCAGCATTGCGAAATATATCCATCAGTGGCCCGGGAAAAATTCGCGCCTCGATGCCCTGCAAGCCGCCGTGCTGAACGTAAAGCTCCGCTATCTGGATCAATGGTCCGAAGCCCGCCAGCGCAACGCCGCCCTCTATCGCAAATATCTCTCGAACGTAATACTGCCCACCGAAGCGCCCTATCAGACACGCCACATCTACAACCAGTTCGTAATCCGCGTCCCGAAGCGCGACGAACTAAAAGCCTACCTGGCGGAACAAGGAGTAGGCACGGAAATCTACTACCCCTGCCCCCTGCACCTGCAACCAGCGTTAGAACACCTGGGCTTCAAGGAAGGTGATTTCCCAGTTAGTGAGCAATTGTCAAAGGAAACCCTGGCGCTCCCGATCTTCGCCGAAGCAACCGAGCAAGAAATCCGCTCAGTGTCCGATTTGATCCTCTCCTTCTACCAGTAGCGCGCGCCTCCAGGCGTGCCGCGTCGACAATCGTGTCGACGTGTCATGGAGCCTAACCGACAGGGAGCGGTCGTTTCCCAGCCGCTGTCACGTCTTGTCTGAGGCACGCCACTAACTGTCGACACCACCCCGCCTCGAAGTGAAGGAACATAAAAATATGGACATCAAAAGATTGGGCACTCAGCCGTCGACCAAAGGACCCGCCGATTGGTTCACTGGCACGGTCCGTATCGATCCGCTTTTTCAGGCGCCTGACCCGGCTCTTGTGCAAGGCGCCAGCGTCACGTTCGAACCCGGTGCGCGAACTGCGTGGCACACCCATCCCCTGGGCCAGACCCTCATCATCACGGCAGGTTGTGGCTGGGCCCAGCGCGCAGGCGGATCCATCGAAGACATCCGTGCGGGCGACGTGGTTTGGTTTGCTCCCGGCGAGAAACACTGGCATGGGGCGACCCCCACCACCGCCATGACCCATATCGCGATTCAGGAAAAGGTGAACGGCAAAGTCGTCGACTGGATGGAACACGTCAGCGACGATCAATACAGCCGCTGATAATCGGTGTTCTCACATCGCAGCGGACCTATTTCCCCACCACCACAATCGAAAACGTGTCCGGCACCATCTGCCCCCGCCCGGCCCGGCCTCCCGGAGGCGGCGTTGCCGGCGGAGGAGTAAACTCCGCCGTGATCAGCAGGATGTGCTCCGTCTTCGAATCCAGCGTCAACGTTTTCGCGCGCACCGGCGTCGTCACCGTCTGCTCCACCACGAAACTCGTCGGACTGTGTTCCTTGATCACAGTCAGAGTCCCGTCACCCTGGGAGCTAAACGCCTCCATCGTTTTAGGATTAAAAACCGCGCCGTCGGTCCCCGCGCCTAGCGGCAGCGTCTCGATGATCTTGCCGTCCTTCGCGCTCATGATCACCATCGCCTGTGGTTTGCGGCACGCAACAAACAGGATCTGGTTTTTCACGTCCATCGCCAGCCCCGCGCAGGTTCCGCCCTTTCCCGCCAGCTCGTAATGCCCTGTCACTTTCATGGTCTTCGCATCGATCACCGCGACATTATCTTTATCTTCTATGTCGACGTAAATATGGCCCTTGCCATCCGTGACCGCTTGCTCCGGCGCACCCCCCAAATCGATTGTGCCCACCACCGAGCCGTCCTTCGCGCTGATCACCGTCGCGTTCGGCGCGCTGTGGCTCCAGATATAAGTTCGCTCATTGAAAGGATCGAACAAAATCCCATCCGGACCCCCTTCAACCTCGATCTTTTTAACAACCGCCAGGGTCTTCGCATCGAACATGACCACCGGCTTACTCGTTACAAACCCATGATTAGATTTCGGATCGACCGCCGCACCGCGCGCGCTGGTCTCGGGAATCTCCCCCACCGGTTCCAGCGTATCTAGATTGAAAACCGTGATTCTCGCCCCTGGCCCGGTGCGCGGAATGTATAAACGACGCCCCGCCGCATCGGCATACACATAGTCGAATCCCCCCACGCCTCCCACCTTCGCCGTTTTCAGGACTTTATACTGAGCGAATAAAGTAAGAGCGCTGGCGAAAATCAGGCAGATTCGTTTGGTCATGATCCGCTAGCATAACACTATGTCGAAGATGCTGGAGGAGATCCGCGAGCAGCCTGTCGCGCTCGACCGGACACTGCGGATGGGCCTCAAGGCCGCGTCGAATCTGGCCCGGGAGGTGGCAAAAAAGCGCCCGAAGCTGATCGTTCTCGCGGCGCGCGGGACCTCCGACAACGCGGCGCAATTCGGCCGCTACCTGCTCGAAATCACTACCGGAATTCCAGTTTCCCTGGCCGCGCCTTCCTTATATACGCTCTATGACGCCAAAGTCGACCTGAAGGACGCGCTCATCGTCGCGATTTCGCAGTCCGGCGAATCCACCGATACCAATCTGGTGCTGGAGCGCGGACGCGAACAGCACGCGCTCACCGTCGGCATCACCAATGAGCCGGCTAGTTCGCTCGCAAAACTGGCCGGCCACGTGTTCTTCGTGCGCGCCGGACGCGAGCGCAGCGTCGCCGCCACGAAAACCTATACCGGTCAGGTCATGTCGCTTTATCTGCTCGCGCACGCGCTGGGCGCAAAAATCCGCCTCGATGATCTGCGCCGGATTCCGGATTGGACCGCCCAGGCTCTGGAGCTCGAAGATCAAATCACCGCGCGTGCCGAGCGCTACCGCTTCATGGAACGCGCGATCGTGGTGGGCCGCGGCCTCAACTACGCCAACGCTTTCGAGTTCGCGCTGAAACTGATGGAAACCTGCTACGTGGTCGCGGAGCGTTTTTCTACCGCCGACTTCTTGCATGGCCCCATCGCCATGGTGGAGCGTTCTTTCCCCATGTTCCTGTTCACGCCCGCCGGCGTAACGTGGGAAGGCATGCGCGACATGATCGAACGCCTGAAAGCACTCAAAGCCGAAACCTTGATCTTCACCGATAGGAGCAATCGCGCTGCACTCGATCTAAATCCACGCGCGGTGGTGATCCCGATCAAACTTTCGCAGGAATTGTTCACCACGATTCCCTATATTATTCCGGCGCAGATCTTCGCCGCCGCGCTCGCGGCGTGGAAAGGCATCGATCCGGATCGCCCTCGCACACTGAGCAAAGTTACGCGTACACTATGACATTGTTATGAGAATCAAAAGAAGGACTAAGAGATTTTTCAAGCGCGTGTTAATCGCGATTCCGATTCTCCTGATAGGAGCCGCCATCTACCTGGTGGTGCGGCGTCCGGCAAGCGCGCCGCCTTCAAATATTAAAGTTGTCATCCTGCCCGATCGCGTGGAGCGCGGTAAATATCTGTTCACCACTCTGCTGGATTGCGACGGATGCCATTCCGGGCGCGATTTCACACGGCTCGGCGGTCCGGTCATCGCGGGAACCAGAGGGAAGGGCGGCATCATGCCGCTCGAAGGACTGCCGGGTGAGGTTTATGCCCCCAACATTACTCCCGACAAAGAAACCGGCATCGGAAACTGGACGGACGGTGAAAAAATCCGCGCCATTCGCGAGGGAATCTCAAAGAACGGGCACATGCTGTTCCCCTTGATGCCTTATCCGGGCTACAAATACCTGAGCGATATCGATGTGATTTGCCTGGTGACGTACATGAATACTTTGCCGGCCATTCGGAATTATGTTCCTCGCAGCAATATTTCCTTCCTGGTTTCAGTGATGGTGAAAGGCGTGCCGCAGCCGGTGACGCGCACCATCCCTCCCGTGGATACAAACGGAGGAGAAATTTACGGCGAATATCTGGTATCGATTGCCGGCTGCGAGGAGTGCCACACCCCGCAGAAGCGCGGCATGGAGGACGCTTCCATGCGCTTCGCCGGCGGCAGAGTGTTCACGACGCCGGCAGGAACCGTAGTGAGCTCGAACATTACCCCGGATAAAGACACGGGGATCGGCAATTGGGATTTCGTCCGCTTCCGCGACCGCATGCAGGCCATGCGGCAGTACAAGGACACGGAATTTCCCAAAGTAGGGCCGGAACGCTTCACGCTGATGCCCTGGATCGCCTATAGCAATTTGAACGATCACGATCTGGAATCGATTTTCCTGTACATCAAATCCCGCCGCGCCATCACGAATCCAGTGGTTCCACATCCGGGCCATGCCGAGATCAAGGACTAATGCTGGGAAACACAGACGAAAGTCTGTGCCACCATTTTTGCCAGGTGGCACAGGCTTCAGCCTGTGAAAAGACCGACGGATCCCCTAACGCAGCACTCCCACTCCGATTTGCCCATGTAACCCCTGATCCGGCCGCGCCACGTCGCCTCCGCCAAACCAGACCCGCACCGAATCCGGTAGCACCTCGACCGTTGGATCGCACATCACTTCCCGATCCCACGTACTCGACCCTTCGATGACCAGGTTCTGACGCGCCCACGCGATTCCATCGGCGGATTTGGCTAGCCCGATCCGCCTCTTTTCCCCTCGCGCCCGGCCCGTATAGAGCATCCAATAGGAGCCTCCGGAAGACCACACCGCGGGCTCTCCCAATCCCATTTCATCAAACGAACCCAAGGAACCTAACTCCATGATCGGATTGGCAATAAGCTTCTCCCAGACCACCCCGTCTCGGGACCGCGCGACGCCCAGCCTCTGCCGGCGCGCCCGATCCATCCCCAGGTAATACATGTACAATTCCCCATTACGCTCAATGACATAAGGATCAGCCACGCCGATTTCATCCCAACTCCCCCGCGGCCCGGTTTTCAAGACAATCTGGTGATCGAGCGCAATCTCCACCGGCGATCCAGTCTGATACCAATACAAGATCCGGTCGCCGACCACCGTAGCCGAGCCGTTGCCCGCATCGGGCGACAGGATTTTCCCCTGTTTAGTCCAATGAATGCCGTCACTTGACGTAGCCATGCCCGTGCTCCAGATCTTCCCGTCGTAACCCGAATAATAGTTCAGGTATTGGCCGTGAAACTTGACCACCGAAGGATTCAAGACGTCGCTCGAATCCCACTCGGCGCCCCAGGAAAGAACCGGCTCCGGCGACGCCTCCCAATGAAAAGGACCTTTCGGACCCGCCGCATCCGGCGGAGGCAGCGTAAAATTCCCGTATCTTCCGCACGAGCAGCAGACAAACGCCAGCAAACCGACGAGTTTCAAACCGGAATCCTGATCTGTAAACTCGCGCCTTGCCCCGGCTTCGATTCCAGTTGCATCTCCCCGCCCAGCATCCGGACGCGGCGCTTAATACTAACCGGACCCAGTCTCAAAAGTTCCAGCTCTTCAAGATTAAATGAACCGCTGAATGGAAACCCTCCCCCGTTATCCTCGGCCGAAATTTCGAGCCTCTGATCGCGTTTCCCGATCGAAATGGCGAGCCGCGACGCTCCCGAATGTTTATGGATATTATTCAGCGTCTCCCGGACAATCTGTAGCATCTCGAGCGACACCTCAGTTTCCGCGGGATCGTGAAAATCCCCGGCCACAAACGACGACGAAATGCCGGTCTCACGCTGGAACTGCTCCACCATGCGGCTTAAGGACGCGCTCAGGCTGACGCCTTCGTCGGTGGGCCGCATGCTGCGCACGAAGCCGCGCAATTCGCCCACCTGGGACCGGCAAAGATCCTGCAATTGACGCAATTCATCGGCGGCCGCCTGCACGTCCCGGGTCAACAACTTTTTGATAATCTCGAGGCGCATCTGGAAGCTGATAAAGCTTTGCAGAGGCCCATCGTGGAAATCATGCGCGATCCGCTGCCGTTCCGCTTCGCGCGCGCCTTGCGCCTGGCTGCGGATGATCACGTTGTGGCGCAGAGTGCTGGACATCCTGCGGTCCACATACCTCTTATAGAATGCCAGCGCGAAGGAAGCCGAGCCCAGCCCGACCACGGTCCAGACCAGCGACATCTCCTCCGGCGGGGTAAACAGCAGGGAATCGACCAATGCGACCACAGCCACTAATCCGACTCTGGAGAGTTCATGAAGCAACACCGCGGATGCAAACAGATACGACGCGTCCAGCGCCGACATCCAGCCTGCGGGCGTGCTCCCGGTCCAGCCTCCAGGCGCCAGATACGTCCAAAATCCGAAGTAAGCGGTATCGATCAGCAGGCCCAGATTTATGCGCAATGTGGAATCGAACCGAATCTCGAAGATCGCGCCCACGGAGTACACCAGGTAAGCCGCCAGCAGCGCCACAATCCAGGTAAAGCGCCAGCCCGTCGAGCGGCCGTAGGACAGCAGGCACGCGGTGGCCAGCGCAGTGCGGCCAATGCGGAGGGCGAAACGGCCCCGATAAGGAACCATAAATTAGCGCCGGTACAAATACAAACGATGGCTGCGTCCTTCGCCGTCATCGTCGATATCCTGGATTTTCTCCGGCTTCCAGGCAGAAAATTCAAAGTCGTGCGCCACGATGCGCGCGCCTTTCTTCAGCTGTTTCTCCAGCAGTGGCGTGACCTTATCGTTGGACATCGGGAGCAGATACACGGTCAATAGATCGGCATCCGAATAGTCCTGCAACATAAGGTCGCCGTGAATAATCCGCGCCGTGGCGGAGAGACCGAGCTTCGCAATGCGATCCGAACTCTGCTTAGCCAGGCTATCGTCGAACTCGACGCCCACCGCATTGGCCTTGAATTTCTTCGCCGCCATAATAACGATTCGTCCGTCGCCGGAGCCCAGGTCATAGACCTTTTCCCCAGCCTTGACTTCCCCAAAGCGCAGCATTTTCTCAACAATAATTTCCGGAGTGGGGTAATAAGGAGCCAGCTTCTCAGGCTTATTCTGAGCGAATCCAGTAAGCGCAAAACTGAGGATCAACAGCAGGCGCATTAAGGTTCAATATAGCGTAAGTGGCGCAGGCGGTTCCACCTGCGTTCCGGCGGCCGGCCAATTTTGGCGGCAGCCGACCTCTCAGACGGCTTGTCCCCAGACAAGGTCACCTGGGTTCCAGTCAGGCGAGCCATGCGTGCGCCGCAGCAGCCTTGACTTCCTTGACAACCGGGACAACATCGGCTTCGGTCGTTCCGCTTTCGGTCGCTTGCGCGCGACCGTAAGCGTTTATCTCATCCCACCAGTTCTTCCGTTCGTATTGACGCAAAGCCTCGCCCACCAGCTCATTCATCGTGCGATTCTCCTTCTTGGCTAGCTCCGCACGGGTGAGCATTTCAGAAGGAAGAGTCACGGAAAGAGTCTTGGTGGTCCTCATTCCTCAAACTTAACATGCTCCTTTCCGGAAACCGGTTGTTTATTATTCGATATGTGCGATAATAAAGATGTAGTCAATTTCGGCATCTTTCGATCAGTCCGGTCCAACCGCCCTTGTCCGATCCTGCCCCGATCCACCGTTAGTAATCCAAAAGGAAGTTCACTTGAAAAATATATTTGTAGGAAACCTCAGCTTCGGGGCCACCGAAGACACGGTTCGTTCTTTGTTTGAACAGTACGGCACCGTTGAGCGCGTCAGCATCGTTACCGACCGTGATACCGGCCGGGCCAAGGGATTCGGATTCGTCGAAATGACCGGCGACGCCGAGGCGGAGCGCGCCATCAGCGCCTTGAACGGCCAGGAACTGGACGGCCGCAATCTCACCATCAATGAAGCTCGGCCGAAGGAAGATCGCGGCGGCGGCTTCGGCGGCGGACGCGGCGGCAATGGCGGTGGCGGCGGCGGTCGACAGAAGCGCTGGTAATTAAGGCCGGGGAAGGAGATTCTCGTCTCCTTCCCTAACCAACCCCATGGCGAAAGTTCACGAGTACATCCTGGTGGCCACCGACGGCACCTGCGGAGTCACGAAGTCGAACGGCCCCATCTGTTTTCAGCAATCCCGCCAGGAAGTCGGCGGACATTTTGAAACTTTCGACCCTCAACTGGGCGATGGCTACACAGCGCAGATCAATGAAAACGGCTCCGGGCGCAACTTCAAGCCCAACGCCGCATTTGAAGGAGTGGCCGGCAATGTCCTGATCGGCCGCGCCCACGGCAGTGAAATGTGGGGCCTTTCGCCGGAGCAGCAAGCGGAAATCCGTCTGCTAGTCAAAACGCCTCGCTAAAATCGAAGCATGCGCGTTCTTTTCGTAGCCGCTACCACCGGTTATCAAACGCGTGCATTTTCAGCAGCAGCAAAGAACCTCGGATTCGAGCTGGTGCTCGCCACGGATCGCTGCCATGTGCTCGACGATCCCTGGGGCGATAACGCCGTCGCGCTGCGTTTTGAGGACCCCGGCGAAAGTATTGAAGCGCTCGCCGCCCGTGGACCCTTCGATGGAATCGCCGCCGTAGGGGATCGGCCCGCCTACATAGCCTCTCTAATCGCCGAACGGTTCCGCTTGCCATTCAGTCCTCCACCCGCCGTTCTGGCGGCATCGAATAAATTCCTCGCCCGCGAAAAATTTCGCGCCGCAGGTTTGCTCACCCCCGAATACCAGCTCCTCGCTCGTCCCGACGCGGTCGTGCGATTCCCCTGCGTGCTGAAACCCCTTGGGCTCTCCGCCAGCCGCGGAGTGATGCGCGCGAACGATCCGGCGGAGTTTCGAACCGCCTTCGCTCGCATCAAAAGCATCGCCGCCGAACCGTCCCTGCTGGTCGAAGACTTCATCGCCGGTCATGAATACGCGCTCGAAGGAATGGTCAAGGGCGGCAAGTTACAGCCGTTGGCCCTGTTCGATAAGCCAGAACCTCTCGATGGTCCATTTTTCGAAGAGACGATTTATGTGACTGTCCCGATGAATCCGGCCATCGCCGAAACCACGCAGCGGGCCGTAACGGCGCTAGGCCTGACAGACGGCCCCATACACGCCGAAATGCGCATCAACGACAGCGGCGTGTGGATGCTCGAAGTAGCCGCACGGCCCATCGGAGGCCTGTGTTCCCGCGTCTTGCGCTTCCGCGAAGGCTCTCTCGAAGAGCTGATTCTGCGCCACGCAGCCGGGCAAAACGTTCTGGAAGCGCGCCTTGCCGATGGAGCGCACGCTGTCATGATGATTCCGATCCCGCGCGCGGGAATCTACATCGGTGTCTCCGGAGTCGAGCAAGCCCGCGCAGTTCCCGGCATCGAAGACCTTATAATCAGCGCCAAACCGGGTCAAGCGATGCTTCCGCTTCCCGAAGGCGCCAGCTACCTGGGCTTCATTTTCGCGCGCGCCGGCACGCCGGATTCCGCCGTCGCCGCTCTCCGCGCCGCCCACGCTCTTTTGAATTTCGAATTCGCCGCCGCACTCCCCGTCGTAAAATGAAATTCATGCAGACCTATAACTGGAGTTCCATTGAAAAAGAGCGGATGAATCCTTTTCTCGTACGCCAGGTGATTCACGGCGACAACATGACCATCGCCCGCCTCGAACTCGCCAAGGGCTGCGACGTGCCCCAACATAGCCACATCAACGAACAGATCGCGATGGTCCAATCCGGCCGTGTCCTCTTCAATATCGATGGCAAGGAGACCACTATAGGCGCCGGAGAAACCATTCGCATCCCTCCGAATGCCCCTCATTTTGTCGAAGTCATTGAGGATTGCGTTGTGTTCGATCTCTTTTCTCCCCGCAGGGAGGACTGGATTCGCGGCGACGACGCCTACCTGCGGGCGAAATGAATCACCTGCGCCACATCCTCGAAGAAGACCCGGAAAAAGGCCGTTTGGACCGCGCGGCCTTGGAGCTGGCCACCATTCAGTTCCCGGACCTCGACCCCGAGCCCTACTTGCTCCAGCTAAACGACCTGGCCTCCCAGCTCGGCGATCGCCTGCGTAACTTCAACGATGGGCGGGACTTCGTCGAATCCGCCCAGAAATTCCTGTTCGAGGAATTGGGGTTTCACGGCAACGACTCGGACTTCTTCGATCCTCTCAACAGCTGTCTAAACGAGGTGCTCACCCGCCGGACCGGCATCGCCATAACCTTATCGGTCCTCTACATGGAGGTCGGCCGCCGCTTGCAGATGCCTCTCTTCGGCATCGGACTGCCGCGCCACTTCGTCGTCCAATACGACGACGGTAACTACAACACCTATATAGACCCTTACGGAGGCAGCCCCATCACGGCGCGCGAGTGTTTCGCTCTGGCCCAGACCCAGGTGTTCGATCCGTCTATTCTGGCCCGGGTCACCAAGAAACAGATCGTCATGCGCATGCTCCACAATCTGCGGCACGTTTACCTGCGCAACAACGATTTTGAGCGTGCCGTGGCGACCATGGACTGGCTGATCGTCGGGTACCCGGAAGCCGCCGCATACAAAAGCCGGGGCGCCCTGTCGCTCGAGCTGAAACGGTACCACGCCGCTCGCCGGGACTTCGAAAAATACCTCGAATTGGACCCCCAGGCGCAGGACCGGGACGACATTCTGCGGAGCCTTGAGAAAATCCATCAGTGGTTAGCCAGCGTGAACTAAGTAAAGAAGATAGGCCCAATTTAAGGTGTGGCGAAGTGCAATTGTCGGCCGCACGTGCTAAGATTCAAAGCAAATGGGACGATAAGACGGGTATCCGTATGCACGATTCCCTACCTGACAGCGACGCAGTCTTGGCGCAGTTTAACCGCCTAATTCAGGAACTGCTTCGCGGTAATATGCATCGCAACACCTTCCGGCCCTGGGAGGTTGAATTGCTCCTGGATATCGAGAGCTGTAATCTGCGCGAGTCGTCCAAGCGGGAGACTCTGCGCCGGTACCAGAAGGCGGTTCAACGCCACATGGAGAAGGGGGCGAGACTGCCTCTGAAATTATCGGAATATATGGACGCTGTGAAGGCCAAACGCGCGGCGCAAGCTCCGGCGGCGACTCAACTGCTATCCTAGGCATTATGGGTTGCGGCAGCGGTGCGATGAATCCTCGTGCTCCGGAGGAGCAGAACCGGACCGGACATAAGGTGTTCTGTGTCAAGTTCCAAAGGGAAATGCCCGGCCTGGACGAAGTTCCGTTCGATAATCCGGTGGGACAGAGGATTTACGACAACGTCTCTCTAGCCGCCTGGAAGCTGTGGCTGGAACAGATGAAGATGATCATGAACGAATACCGCCTCAACCTGGGCACGACCGAGGCGCAGGAGTTCGTGCTCAAGCAGATGGAAGATTATTTCTTCGGCGAAGGCGCGGCGTTCCCCCCCGGCTATCAGCCTCCGCAAGCCAAAAACTAACTTGTACTGTGGCGCGCGCACTCGTGCGTGCGCCACTTTACACCAAACTAAGCCCAACGGATCACGCGCTTTGTGCGTCTGATGTGCATGCGGACGCTTTTAGCCGATCTCCGGTTCGCCTTTCGGATGCTCCGGAAGCGGCCTGGGTTTACCACCGTCGCCGTCCTCGCTCTCGCCCTCGGAATTGGAGCCAACACCGCGGTTTTCAGCGTCATCCGAGGCGTGGTTCTCAAGCCGCTCCCTTATCAGGATCCTTCTCGCCTGGTGGCGATTTGGGAATCGAACCTGAAGGCTGACGTCCAGCGCGAACCGTCATCGCCGCCTAATCTCAAGGACTGGAGCGAGCAAAGCCGGTCCTTCACCGGGATGGCCGCGTATACGCTGGGGTGGTCTCCATTTACCGATTCGGGCGAGGCGGAGATGCTCGATGCCGGATACGTCACCGCGAATTATTTTCCCCTGCTGGGCGTGGAGCCGGCGTTGGGACGCGCGATTTTGCCGGGAGACCAGAATGCCGGCGTGGTGCTGCTCAGCGACGAGTTCTGGAATCGCCGGTTCGGGCGGGATCCTCATATTATTGGCCGCCAGCTCCGTTTGACCGGCTATTTGAGCACGGTGATCGGGGTAATGCCTCCGCGTTTTCACGATGCCGATTTTGTTTTTCGGTCCGCGGCTGAAGTGTGGATGCCGCTCAACCCCGCAAATTTCGGACCTGGGCGGCGCTCCGACTTCCTGCGCGTCATCGCCAGAGTCAAACCGGGTGTGACGATCGGTCAGGCGCGAGCGGAGCTAACCGGGGTCGCGGAAAATTTGAAGAAAGAGTACCCGGCGGACAATGCCCCGTGGACCATCGAATTGCATTCACTGGACGAGGCCATCTCCGGATACGCGCGGCGGCCATTGTGGCTGCTGCTGGCATCGGCGGCGGCGCTGCTGCTGATCGCCTGCGCGAATGTCGCGAATCTCAGTCTCGCGCGTTCCAGTGAGCGTCGCCGCGAGTTCGCGATTCGCGCGGCGTTGGGCGGAGGCGCGTCGAGGCTATTTCGTCAATTGATCACGGAGAGCCTGTTGCTGGGATTGTTGGGGGGCGCGGTGGGCTTTGTCCTCGGCAATTGGGCGATGCAGGCGATGGTCGCGTTGGGCGGATCCTATATTCCGCGCGCGCAGGAGGTGCATCTCGATGTGCCGGTGCTGCTGTTCGCGCTGGTTACATCCTGCCTCGCAGCCGTGCTGTTCGGAGTGTTGCCCGCGCGACAAGCTTCGCGGTCCGATCTGAACGATGCCCTGAAATCATCCTCGCGCGGGGCGACCGCGGGGCGCAGGCAGGCGAGATCTGCGCTGGTGGTCGTGGAGGTCGCGTTGTCTCTCGTGTTGGTGGTCGCGGCGGGCTTGCTCCTGCGCAGCTTCTGGCGCGTCGAAAGCATCGAATTGGGATTCGAACCGTCGCGCCTGCTGACGGCCGGGGTGCGATTGTACGACGATCGCCCCCGCGCGGCGAATTTCCTGGATGATTTGCTCCAGCGCATCGGGAAAATGCCGGGAGTCATTTCGACCGCGGCCTGCGCGGGCGCCCCGATGACAGTGGCGGGACACAACGCGTTCCTGATCGAGGGACAGGCGCCTCATCCGGGTGATCTTCAGCAGGATGCGATTCTCGATCCAGTGACGCCCGGTTACTTTCGCACCATGGGAATCGCGCTGCGCTCCGGTCGATATCTGGCGGCGGAGGATTCCGCCGTGATCAGCGCGGGACTGGCGCGCCGCAGTTTTCCGAACGAAGATCCGATCGGGCATCGCATCAGCTTTGACGGGGGTAAAACATTTTGGCCCATTGTCGGAGTCGTGGCGGATGTGCGGCAACAGGGGGCGACCACGGATCCGAAGTCGCAGGTCTATATTTCCTACCGGCAGCATCCCATTACGCGGGTGACGCTTGCTATAAGGACGTCGCTCGACGCACACTCGCTGATTTCCGCGGTGCGCGCCGAACTGCGGACCATGGATCCAAGCCTTCCCATTTACGATGTTCGAACGGAGGAGGAACTGATCGAAAAAGACATCGCGCCGAGGCGATTCGCGCTCACGCTGATCGGACTTTTCGCCGGACTCGCTCTGCTGGTCGCGTCGATCGGGATTTACGGTGTGATCTCCTACACGGTGACGGAGTCGACGAAAGAGTTGGGCGTCCGCATGGCGCTGGGCGCTCTTAAAACGGACGTCTTGAAGATGGTTCTCGCGCGCGGGCTGAAGCTCGTGATCATCGGAATCGCGATCGGAGCTGTCGCCGCGCTGGCCGCCACTCGCGTCATGGCTAGCTTTCTGTTCAATGTTTCCCCGTGTGACCCGGTCACCTTTCTAGCCGTCGCCGGTATTTTCGTTATGGTCGCGCTGGCCGCATGCCTGATCCCCGCGCGCCGCGCGACCAATGTCGATCCGATGGTGGCGCTTCATTATGAATAGCCGCTGTGTCCCCTGGCTCACGCCAGGGGGCTATAACCCCGTCCGTCAGCGACTGTGTGAAAAGTCAAGCGGGAACTGGCGTATTTGCCGGCCGCCAGGGCTGGCGGGTCCGCATCATTTCATTGAGGGCGAGCAGTAGTTTGCGCGCGACCGCGATCAGGGCCAGCTGTCTCGGTTTGCCTGCGGCCACCAGGCGCCGGTAGAAGCTTTGTAGCGCCCCTGCCGTTCGTACGGCGGTCCAACTGGCGAGGTAGAGAATGGCGCGCACCCCCGCGCGGCCTCCGCGAATCGAGCGCCTGCCGCGCCACTTCCCGCTGTCGGAGGCAAACGGAGCCAAGCCCACCAAGGCCGCGATCTGGCGGCGGTTCACTTGGCCCAGTTCCGGCAACTGGGCCAACAATCGCAGCGCGGTTTTGGGACCCACGCCCGGCGCGGTGCGCAACAACGCCTCTTGCTCCTTCCACGTCTCCGATGCGGCCACCCACGCCGCCAACTGTTTTTCCAGCCGCGCGATTTCTTTTCCCAAGAAGGCAATCACGCGTTCCACGCTCTTGCGCAACGCCGGTTCCGACGCCTGTTTCAGACGCGTGCGCTCGGTGGCTCGCTCGACGGTGAGCTGCTGCTGACGCGCCACCCAGGCCGCCAACTGCTGGCGTTCGGCCTCAGGCCAGGCCCGCAACTGAGGCCTCATCCGCGTTCCGAACAACGCCAATGCGTACGCGTCGAGCGCGTCGGTCTTGGCTAGCAATCCATGGGCGCCGGCAAAATCGCGCACCCGTTTCGGATTCATCCGCATCACCGCCAACCCCGCTCCGGCCAGCGCCGCGATGACTGCGCCCTCCAATCCTCCGGTGGCTTCCAGCACGATTCCCTGCGGGCAGTAGGAAAGCAATGTTTCCGCCAACCCGGCCAGCGCGCCGGCCGATCTCTCACAACGGAGCTGTTCGACTTTGTTCTCTTCCACCAACACGACGACGTCGATCCAATCCTTGGAAACGTCGATTCCTACCCAGCAGTTTGCGTTAGAATTTATTTGCACGGTCGGGATACCCATCCTTGTAAATGCGGGCTCGGCTCATCACCGGCCCATGCGACTGTTCGGGCTCGACCGGAGAAGGCGGCGCAGATCCAGCTGACGGGCGGTCTCAACTACCGACCCAGGGCGGGGACGATCTTGCGCAACCCGCAGAGCCCCGTCAGCCAACGGGGCTCTGCTAACTCCGTATGACTAACATACAAGGGCGGGGATTCGAGAGGTTTATGAATAATTTCCGCTACGCAATGCGCCTGCTACTAAAATCTCCTGGATTCGCGCTGGTCGCGATTCTGACGCTGGCCTTGGGAATTGGCGTGAACAGCGCGATTTTCAGCCTGGTGGACGCAGTGATGCTGAGGCCTCTTCCTTACCCTGAACCCGACCGGCTGGTATCGCTGTGGGAGCAGAAGATCGGAGAAGGCCCCAACAGCGCCAATACCAGCGGCCAGAATCTGGGAAGCGTCGGCTGGCCCGGCCGCTGGACGATTTCCGCCGCCAATTTTATGGATTATCGAACGCAGCAGAATTCCTTTGTCTCCCTGGCCGGCTTCGCCGTCACGGGAATGAATATCACCGAAAGCGGTCCGCCCGACCGGCTCTCGGGCGAGCGGGTCACCGCGAACTATTTCTCGACACTCGGCGTGTCGCCGGCGTACGGGCGCGTTTTTCTGCCGTCGGAAGACCAGCCGGGTGCAAACAAAGTGCTGGTCGCGAGCGACGAGCTGTGGCATTCGCGCTTCGGCGGCGATCCGCATTTTCTGGGGAGCTCGGTCACTCTCGATAACGAAAAATACACCGTCGTCGGGATTATGCCTCCCGGCTTTCGCAGTCCTAGCCAGTTCAACATGACGATACCGCTGCTCTACTACATTCCAGCCGCGTATCCCGCCGATCTTCTCGCTCACCATGGCGATCACGGAATCAACGTGATCGGCCGCCTGAAACCCGGCGTCTCCCTGGCCGCCGCCCGGGCCGAGCTTGATGCCATTTCGCAAAATCTCGCCCAGCGCTATCCGGATGTATGTAAGAACCTGAAGACCGGAAGCGATGTTCTCGCCAACGATATCTCCGGCGGCGTTCGCACGTCGCTGTTCGTTCTGCTGGGCGCGGTAGGCCTGATTCTGCTGATCGCCTGCGCGAATCTGGCCAATCTGCTGCTGGTGAGGGCGATAGGACGGCAGCGCGAAATCGCCATTCGATTCGCGCTCGGCGCGAGCCGCCATCGCGTGATCGGCGAGCTGCTGGCGCAGAGCACGGTTCTCGCGGCTCTCGGTTGTGCCGCCGGACTCGTCTTCGGCTACTGGACCCAAAGGCTGCTCACCGGTTTCGCCCCGCACATACCTCGCTTGGAGGACGCGAGTCTCAGCGGACGCGTGCTGCTGTTCACGCTTGCTCTATCGGCGGTCACCGGATTGATCTGCGGGATTTTCCCGGCGTGGCAGGCGTCGAAATCGAAGCCGGTGGAAGCGATGCGCGCGAGCGAGCGGCATCTGGCGGGGAGTTCGGTGATGCGCTGGCGCAGCGCGTTTATGATTGCCGAGGTCGCCGTATCCATGGTTCTGCTGGTGGGCGCGGGCCTGCTGCTGAAGAGCTTCATGACGTTGAACCATGTCGAGCTGGGGATCGCGACCGAGCATGTGGTCAATATGAATATCACTCTGCCGGAGCTTCGTTATCCTACGCCTGAACGGCGGCTGGCATTTTTTGAGGACCTGGCGCAGCGCACCGAGAATCTGCCTGGAATGCAGTCCGTCGCCTACGCGAACAATTTTCCGTTGCGCGGCGGATGGTCCAGCAATTTTCGCCCGGAGAATCAGCCGGATCGGGGCGAGGATGCGGATTACCAGGCGGTGAGTCCGGGCTATTTTCCGACGCTGGGGATCTCTCTCCAGCGCGGACGCCTGCTTACGCCCAGGGATCGCGCTGGGGCGGAGCCCGTTGCCGTTGTGAACACGGCTCTGGTGCGGCGATTTTTTCCCAACGAGGATCCGATCGGGCATCGCTTCCGGCGGAACGATCAAGCGCCGTGGACCACCATCGCCGGCGTGGTCAGCGACGTTCGGCGCGCGGGAAAGGCCGGGAAAATCAATCCACAGGTCTATTTTCCAGCCGCGCAGACGGCACTCTATCCGGTGTGGCTCGCCGAGTTTTCCTTCCGCTCCGCGGGCGATCCCAAGCAACTGGTGGCCGCGGTGCAGCAGCAGGTCTGGGCTATCGACAAGGATTTGCCGGTGACGCATATCCGCACTTACGACGAACTTATTTCGCAGTCCGTTTCGGAGCGCCGGTTCCAGACGCTGCTGCTGGGGCTGTTTGCGGCGCTCGCGCTGGTTCTCGCGATGATCGGAATTTACGGCGTGATTTCGTATTCGGTTTCGCAGAGAACCCCGGAGATCGGGATTCGGATGGCGCTCGGCGCGTCGCGTGGAGGGATTTTGAAGATGGTGATCGGCAGGGCGATGCTGCTGGTGGCCGTCGGGATTGCAGT
Organism: Bryobacterales bacterium; assembly: GCA_963698105.1. Lineage (GTDB taxonomy): Bacteria > Acidobacteriota > Terriglobia > Bryobacterales > Bryobacteraceae > Palsa-187. The sequence goes on along the minus strand of CAVOPN010000001.1, from coordinate 994,489 downwards.
GGGCGCGGCGGGTGCGTTGGCGCTTTCACGGTATTTGAAGAGCCTGCTGTTTGAAGTGAAGCCGGGGGATCCGTGGACTTATGCGAGCATCGCGGTGTTGCTGGCGATCGTCGCGCTGGCGGCGTCGATGATTCCGGCGCGGAGGGCTACGCGGGTGGATCCGATGATCGCTTTGCGTTATGAGTAAAGGTTGGCAGGCGGAACCGCCTGCCCCACATTGCTGGTTTAGTGTTTTTGATGTTTCTGCTGTTTTTGGTGTTCTGGATGTTTTTGATGTCTGTGGCGCAGGCGGTTCCGCCTGCGTTTACTTATTTCGGCTTATACGCTACGCAGTCGATTTCTACCCGCATGTCTGGACTGACGAACTGTGCTTCGACGGTAGTCCTGGCCGGCTTTTGATCCCCGAAAAATTGGGCGTAGACTTCGTTCATTTTCGAAAATTCGCGGCCGTCTTTTAGGAAGACGGAGCATTTTACGACGTCCGATATAGAAGCTCCGCTGCCCTCCAGAATTCGCTTGATATTGCCGAGCACCAGGCGTGTTTCGTGCTGGATATCGCCGGGCGATAATTTATCGGTGACCGGATCGATGGGTCCCTGCCCGCTGACGTAGATAAAATCTCCGGCGCGAACCGCGGGGGAATAAGGTCCCCGCGGCGTCGGCACCGAGGGCGGAAAAATTCGCTCGATGGGCATGGTTAGGAGTTTCCGTCGCCCTTCTTACGCGAGGGCCTGGGAGGACGGCGCGTTCCCGATCCGCCGCCGGGTCCTTTGGTCGGCGTGCGCTTGCGCGCGGGGGCTCGCTTGGCTTTTACGGGCGGAGGATTCGGCTCGAAGATGGTCGGCTGGCCTTCGACATAAGGCTGCGGCTCGTCCTCTTCTTCGACTTCGGGGGCCGCTTCGGGCTCGGGCTTGGGCGGCTCGGCCGGCGGATAAAATTCAGCGCCGAGCGATACGCACATGCCTTGATCCTCATGCGGTTCCAGGCGGACCACCGTTTTATCCTGCGCGTAGTTCAGAAATTCGACGAAGGATTGGAAGCCATAGCCGCTGACGTCGAAATTCGGCTGCTCGGCTTTGAACCATCCCGCCAGATCCTCCACCGGGCAGTTGTTTTCGAGCTCCAGGCGATGATTTTCGAGCACGTCGCGGAGAGGCGGCAGCAGATCTTCCGGCTTGAGATTGGCCCGTTCCGGCGTCGAGGAGGTTTTGCGTTCGATGACGTAGCGGCCGCCGGTGCCGGTGACGTTCACGAGCTCCGCGCGCTTTAGTTTTTCGACGAAATCGGAGAAGCTGGAGGCTCCGTAGGCGCGTTCGTTGAACGCGGGATCGAGCTGGAGCATGGTCGATTTCAGTAATCCGAGCTGCGGCTGGACGGCGCGGCGTTCCAGCACCTGTAGCGCGCGCTCGACCAGCGGAATAGCCTGCTGTAAATCGAGCGGAGCGGGACGCTGGCGGCCGCGATCCGGTCCGGGACCGCGATCGGGACGAGGTCCGCGGTCGGGCCGGTCGCCTTGACGGTCCCCTTGACGATCGGGCGGACGGTCGCCGCGAATTTCCGGGCCGCGAGGCGCGCGAATTTCGCCGGGCAGAGTGACCGGGCGATCCGGCGCATCCGACATCAGCGATTCGAAGCTGATGAACTCGTGGCAATTCTGCTGGAGAATCGTCGAGGTAAATGCCTTTCCGCCGACCACGAAAACCGTCTTGCCGTACTCCTTCAGCTTGTTCACCAGCGGAATGAAGTCGCTATCGCCGCTGACGATCGCGAACGCATTCACGTGGGTGTGGGTGAAGGCCATTTCGAGCGCGTCGAGGGCGAGGTTGATATCCGCGCCGTTCTTATCGCCGCGCGGCGAAGGGATCCTTTGGACCATCTGCACCGCGTTTTCCGCCATCTGCCGGGTAGCGCCGTCCTGGCGTCCCCAATTGGCGTAAGCGAACTTCGCCACGATGTCGCCGCGCTCCTTCAGCGCGTCAAGCGCGAGCGATACGTCGAACTCGCGGCGGAGCGTCGACTTCAATCCGATCTCGATGTTGTCGTAATCGACGAACACCGCAATATTCAATTTGTCTTGCATTCTATCTTTCTTGATAATTTTCAAATGCGGTGAAGTAAGACCCATTCAGGCTGTCTGCTTTACCGAGCTGCGGATGAAATTCACAATGGTTTCCAGCGACGCGCCCGGTTGATACACCTGCGCTACGCCAAGCCTTTTGAGTTGGGCGGCATCCTCATCCGGAACGATGCCACCCACAATGACGAGCACGTCGCTCATCTGTTTTTCCTTCAACAACTCCATCACCCGAGGCACGATGGCGTTGTGGGCTCCCGAAAGAATCGACAGGCCGATCACCTGCACATCCTCTTGGAGCGCCGCGTTCACAATCATCTCCGGAGTCTGCCGGAGACCGGTATACACCACTTCCATTCCGGCATCACGCAGCGCACGCGCAATCACTTTCGCGCCGCGGTCGTGTCCGTCGAGGCCCGGTTTTGCCACCAGAACCCGGATCCTGTGGTGATCCATATTTGCTAGAGACTTTGTCCGCCGTTTTCATAATGAAACCGGTGGAACACCTCGTACTCAGTATAGAACTAATACGGACGCCCGATTGACTGCCCCTCCTCGCCAGCCTAAACTCGAACCATGGCGGACTCCGAATCGCCCGAGCAGTTACCGCCGGTTGATGCGCTGCAATTCCGCCGCGCCCAACCCGTTTCTACCACCGAAGCTAAAACTGAGCGGGAGTGTGCGGCCTGTAAACAATTGATAAGCGGTGCGCATTATCAAATAAATAATCATGTGATCTGCCCGGAATGCGCCGCGAAAATCCAGGCTGGACGGAAGGATGGGCCTGTTCCTTGGGTTCGTTTGGTAATCTACGGGGCCGGGGCGGCGGTGGCGGGAAGCATACTTTACGCGATTCCACTGGCGATGGGATTTCAGATCGGCATCGTGGCGCTGGCGGTGGGTTGGATGGTGGGAAAGGCGATCCGCGTGGGTTCGTTTGGTATTGGCGGCCGTCCGCAGCAGATTCTGGCGGTCGTGCTGACCTATTTTGCGATCAGCACCAGCTTTTTTCCAGCCGCGTTTCTGATTAGGGCGAAACAGTCCATCGAGGGGAAACCGGCGATGAAAAAGCAAACGCCGCCGATCATTCACGACGAGGTCACTACGACGAGGGAGGCAATTTCGCCTGCGAAGGCCGTGGCAAGTCTTCTGATTTTTATCGTCATCTTTCCTTTTCTCGAATTGAAAGATTCGCCCATTGGCGGGTTGATCTCGCTGTTCATTATATTTATCGGATTGCAGAGAGCTTGGGCGCTGACGGCCAGACACGAGATAATAGTTACGGGACCGTATTCGTGACTACCCTTGCCTGCCCCGATTGCGGGGCGCCTGTCCAGGAATCCGCGCTTAGCTGCCCTGCGTGCCATTCGCTGACGCATGCCAAGGAATTGGAGTCGCTGGCGGCGGAGGCGCAGCAGGCGACTGTGCGGGGCGATCTCGCTACGGCTCGCGATTTGTGGATGCGGTCACTGGCGCTGCTGCCGCCCGATAGTTTGCAGTACCGGTCCATCAAAGCGCATATCGATAATCTTAAGACGGCTCCGCCATCCGGTTCGGGGTGGAAAAAGGGCGCGGCTGGTATTGGACCTGCGCTGCTGATCGCTCTTACGAAGGGCAAGCTGCTGCTGCTGGGGCTCACGAAGATCAGCACTTTGCTCTCGATGCTGGCCTTTGCCGGCATCTATTGGGCTCTCTATGGATGGAAATTCGCTTTCGGGCTGGTGATTTCGATTTATATCCATGAGATGGGACATGTGCTGACGCTGCGCGAATATGGAATTCCAGCCAGCGCGCCTATGTTCATTCCCGGGTTTGGCGCGTTTATAAGGTTGAAGCAGCTGCGCATCACGCCAATTCAGGATGCCCGGGTCGGCTTGGCGGGTCCGATCTATGGGCTGGGAGCTGCCATTTTCGCTCTCGCCGCGGGTTATTTGACTGGAGCCAAGGCGTGGGATGCCATCGCGCATTTCGGAGCGGTGATCAATATCTTCAACCTGACTCCTGTTTGGACTTTGGACGGATCTCGAGGATTCACTTCGCAGACTCGGCCGCAGAGGCTCATCATTTTGGTGACGGCAGGAGTCCTGTGGTGGGTGACTGGAGAAATGATGCTGGGGCTGGTCACTTTGGGCGCGGGGTATCGATTGTTCACTAAGGATGCGGCGCAGGAGCCGGATAACGTCGGGATGATGCAGTTTCTGGGGCTGCTCGCGGCTTTATCGACGGTCGCGATGTTGGCTGCGCGTCATGCGCAGTAAGAAAAACAATTTTAGCCGCGGATGAACGCGGATAAAGCAAAGACACTACTTAATTGAGGTTTTATCGGCGTTCATCTGTCTACAGGACGCTGGTTTCGGTATAGGTGCCGAAGACTTCGCCGAACGCCGCTGAAATTTCGCCCACTGTGGCATAGGCGCGTACTGCGTCAAGGATGAAGGGCATCGTGTTGTCCGTGCCCTCGGCGGCTTTTTTCAGATTGGCTAGCGCCTTTTCTACATGGGCGGCGCTGCGTTTTGCTTTGACTTGGCGCAACTTTTCCACTTGACGGCGCTCGGCCGTGGCATCGATTTGCAGCAGCTCGATGGGCTTCTCGTCTTTTTCGGTGAACTTGTTCACGCCCACGATGATGCTTTCGCCCGTTTCGACCGAGTGCTGGAATTCATAGCTTGCATTGGCGATTTCGGTCTGCGGGAAGCCTCGCTCGATGGCTGGAATCATTCCACCCATGTCGTCGATCTGGCGAATATATTTATTGGCGGCCTGTTCTACGTCGAGCGTCAGTTGTTCCAGGAAGTAGCTGCCGCCCAATGGATCGGGCTCCGCGGTGACGCCGGTTTCATAGGCGATTACCTGCTGGGTCCGCAGAGCCACAGTGACCGCGTGCTCGCTCGGCAGAGCATATGCTTCATCGAGCGAATTGGTGTGCAGGGACTGACATCCGCCCAGCACCGCGGCCATGGCCTGGACCGCGGTCCGCACGATATTATTCTGCGGCTGCTGCCAGGTGAGCGAACATCCCGCGGTCTGCGCGTGAAACCGGAGCTTCCAGCTCTTTTCATCTTTGGCGCCATAGCGATCCTTCATCGCATTCGCCCAGATCTTTCGCGCGGCGCGGTACTTGGCGATCTCCTCAAAAAAATCGTTATGCGCATTGAAGAAAAAACTCAGGCGCGGGGCGAATGCGTCGATATCGAGGCCGCGTTCGAGGGCCCAATCGACGTACTCGATTCCGTCGCGGAGAGTGAACGCGAGCTCCTGCACCGCCGTCGATCCCGCTTCCCGGATGTGATAGCCGCTGATCGAAATCGGGTTAAAACGCGGCGTATGTTTCGCGGCGAATTCGATCGAATCCGTCACCAGACGCATGGAAGGCCGCGGCGGATAGATGTACTCTTTCTGCGCGATGTACTCTTTGAGGATGTCGTTTTGCAGGGTACCCGAGACGCGATCCCAACCGGCTCCCTGTTGCTCGGCGACGGCCAGATACATCGCCCACAGGATCGACGCGGGCGAATTGATGGTCATGGAGACGGTCACGTCGCCGAGAGGAATCCCTCGAAACAGCGTCTCCATGTCGGCCAGCGAGGAGATGGCAACGCCGCACTTGCCCACTTCGCCCTGCGATGCCGGATGATCGGAATCGTAGCCCATCAAGGTGGGCAAATCGAACGCGACGGACAGTCCGCTTTGTCCCTGGGCGAGTAAATAATGATAGCGGGCGTTGGTATCTTCGGCGGTGGCGAAGCCGGCGAACTGACGCATGGTCCACAGCTTGCCGCGGTACATGGTTTCGTGAATCCCGCGGGTGTAAGGAAACTCGCCGGGCTTGCCGGCGTCGATTTGGCGGGAGTAAAACGGCTCGAGTGGCAGTCCGCTGAGCGTCCGGTAGGATTTGGCGGCGAGCGTGGCCATGCAACTCCATTCTACGCCCCGTCGGCACACCAGGACGGACGCCGAGAGGGCAGGTCGGGAACCTGCCCCACTTAGGGACAGGTCGGGGACCTGTCCTACCATAGTAGGGTGAACGAAAAACCATTCGACGATCCCCGCTTGGCGCTGAATCGGATTTATACCAAGCGAGGAGACACTGGGCAGACGAGCCTCGCCGGGGGGCAGCGTGTTTCGAAGGATTCGGCGCGCATCGAAGCGTACGGGACGGTCGATGAGCTGAACGCATTCACAGGCCTGGCTGTGGTGACCTGCGAGGAACTGATTACGCACGATCCCCGGATCGGGCTGCTGCTGGTCATCCTCAGAAGGGTGCAGCATGAGCTGTTCAACCTGGGTTCGATTCTCGCGACACTGCCTGAGGACGTGCATCCCAAGCAGGCCCGCATCACTTCCGCCGAGGTAACCCAGTTGGAGCGTGAGATCGACGGGATGAACGAGGCGCTTCCGCCGCTGCGCAGTTTCGTGCTGCCGGGAGGGACGCGGATCAACGCGGAGCTGCATGTCACGCGAACCATCTGCCGCAGAGCGGAGCGCCTGTTAATCGCGCTTTCGCGCGATGAAAACGTGCCTGCCGAAACGATTCAATATCTGAATCGCCTGAGCGACGCGATGTTCGTATGGAGCCGCTGGGTGAATCACGCGCTGGGTGCGCCGGAGATTTTGTGGGAGCCGAATCAGGCTGCTTCAGCGCAAAATCTCAAGTAGCGCGGCGTCGAGGGTGGGGAAGCGGAATTGGTACCCGGCCTGCCGGGCCGTTTCGGGAATCACGCGCTGGCTGGCATAGACAATTTGCGCCATGTCTCCGAAAAGCAGGTGGAGCGCGAATTTCGGGACGGGAATGATGGCGGGGCGATGGAGCGCGTGCGCCAGTTTTCTTGTGAACTCCGCATTCGTCACCGGATCGGGCGCCGTGATATTCACCGGGCCGCGCAGAATGGCGGCCGAAATTGCAAGCTGGATGAGGCCGACGGCATCGTCCAGGTGAATCCATGGCATCCATTGTTTACCGTCGCCAATTTTTCCGCCGATTCCGAGCCTGAAGGGCACTATCATCTTATCGAGCGCGCCGCCTTTGCCGAGCACCAGGCCGTTTCGGAGGCAGACTACGCGGACTCCGAAGTCCTCGGCTTTGCGCGCTTCGCGCTCCCATTCGACACATACTTCGGACAAAAAACCATCGCCGGGGGCTGAGGATTCGGTTAGCGGCTCATCGCCCCGGGATCCGTAGTATCCGACCGCGGACGCGTTCACCAGAACTTTCGGCGGATTTCCGCGCATAGCGTCTACCAGGCGCCGGGTGCCGTCGACGCGGCTCGAACGGATCTTGCCGCGGACCTCTTTGGTCCAGCGCTGCGAGACGGGCTCGCCTGCCAGGTTCACCACTGCGTCCGCGCCCGAGATGCCGTCGAGTGGGCCACGCAGGGAAATTGCGCGCGCTTCTTTTCCGAGGGCGGCCATCAGCTTTTTGCCGATGAATCCGGATGCTCCTGTGACGGCGATGTTCATACGTAGCTCACAGGCTGAAGCCTGTGCCACCTCGCTGATGGGATTTGTGAGGCACTACACCAGCGGCCCTGGCGCGCGCCCTACCGGCCTCACCAGGTGGCGCAGACTTTAGTCTGTGGTTCATAGGAGGGGATGGATGTACGCTTCCACGTCTGTCTTACGCTTCATTCCTTCTAGCGACATGTACCGGACCGTCCCGAAAATTGGGCGCTCCGGCCTGGGGCGGTCGTGTAGTCCGAAAACCACAGGATATCGTATATGGGTTTGGATCCCGTCCATCGGCGGACCATTCGATGATCTTTTTGCCCCGGTACATCCGATAGTAGCCGTGAATTTTCCCGTCGCGCAGCAGTTCGCGCTGGGTCGCGTTCCACGGTTCGCGTGTTTCCGCAAGGTCGCGCGCCCGCCTTCGGTTCCCGATCGTTGAGTTTCAGGACGCGATCCATCGTCTTTAATGAGATGATGTGGAAAGCGCATGAGGTTTATTAATCGCGCCAAACTTTTATGGTCGTATTTGCTGCGCCGCGAGCGTGTGCCCGCGCTGCCGGTGGAGTATATCGTCGAAACTACCGCCAAATGTAACCTCTACTGCCCGATGTGCCCGCGCGAAACTCATCCCCAGCCTAAAGAGGACATGAATGACGCGGTCTTCGACGCGCTGATCGAAGGAGCTGCCCGGACGGGCGAGCATATGATGCTGATCGGGTTGGGCGAACCTCTGCTCGATCCGAAAATCTTCGACCGGATCGGGTATTGTGAGCGCCATGGAATTTCTACGCTGCTCTCGACCAATGGGGTTCTGCTGGACGAGGACGCCGCGGAAAAATTGCTGGCGACGCCGCTCGCGCACATCACTCTGAGCTTTGACGGAGCCTCGAAAGAATCGTTCGAAATGTATCGTAAAGGCGCCAAGTTCGAACGAGTCAGAGCCAATTTCGTGCGGTTTGCCACGTTAAAACATCAAAAGAAGGCCAAAATGCAGATCGTGGTGCAGATGGTCCGCATGGCGAACAATGCGCACGAAGTGGATGAATTCAAACGGTTTTGGAGCGCCGTGCCGGGGGTCGACCAAGTTCGTATCAAAGAGGATGAAACCAACGTTTTGCAGCCCGAAGCGGCGCGAACCGGCGCAGGATCAAGGGCTTGCCATTATTTATGGCGAGGGCCCGTCTATGTAAAACAGGACGGCCGCGTTTTTCCGTGCTGCCAGAGCTATATGCTCGATGGCGATCCGATCGGGCGGCTGCCGGAGCAGAGTCTCGACCAGATCAATAATTCCGAGGAGATGCGCAGGCTGCGTCGTTTACACGCGGAAGGGCGGGCGGGCGAGATCGACATGTGCGCGCGCTGCTGCGTGGCGATTCCCCATCCGATGCTGGTGGCGGGCAGTCTTATGATGCATGGAAAATGGGTCCGCCGGGCTGTTCCCGTGATTGAGCGGATGGTGTATGGAGCCAAGTTGCCCAAGCGGCTGCTCGCGGCCCAGCGGGAGACGCTAGTGCAAATTGACCGTGAATAACCTATGACGACGCGCTAGAATAAAGAAACGGCTGATCCATAAAATTATGAAAGAAGCTCCCATGGAGAAGCAGGCCCAAAACATACAAGAAGCATTTCTCAACAATGCTCGCAAAGACAAGACTTTCCTGACGATCTACTTAATGAGCGGGGTGAAGCTTTCGGGTCGAATCAAGAGTTTCGACAAGTACTCAGTGATTCTGGAGACGAATAATCAGGAGCAACTGATTTTTAAACACGCGATTTCGACGGTGGTGGTGTCCAAGCCGTTCCATACTCCTGCGCATCCGAACTCCGCATCGATGGGCGCTCACGCGGCCCCCGGTGTTCCGGTCACGGATTCCGATTAGCAAAATCACTTGCCCTCAGGCGAAGAAGCAGCGATTCTGGTCGGCTTGCATCTGACAGGCCGCGCCTCCGCGACGCTGATCAGCGCAGAGGATTCGATGGAAGAACTTGCTGCGCTGGCGATGTCGGCCGGGGCGCGCATCGTTGAGCGGCAAATCCAATCCCGCCCGCGAATCGATTCCGCCACCTTCGTTGGCTCCGGTAAGGTCGAACAATTGAAAGCGCAGGTCCTGTTCCACGAAGCTACTACGGTGATTTTCGACCGGGAGTTGACTCCTACGCAGCAGCGGAATCTGGAAAAAGCTCTGGACGTCAAGGTTCTAGACCGCACCCAGTTGATCTTGGATATTTTCGCCCGGCGCGCCCGGACTCGCGAGGGAAAATTACAAGTCGAGCTGGCGCAGTTGAATTATCTGTTGCCGAGGCTTACCGGCCATGGAGCGGCGATGTCGCGGCTTGGCGGAGGCATCGGCACCCGAGGTCCCGGCGAAACGAAGCTTGAAACAGATCGCCGCAGGATCCATCAGCGCATCGCCGCCATCAATCGCTCCCTTGATCGCGTGCGCGGCGGGCGCACCACCCAGAGGCAGCAGAGGCAGGCGGTTCCGCTCGCGACGATCGCGCTGGTCGGCTACACGAACGCTGGAAAATCCACGCTGTTCAACCGGCTGACGGGCGCGGAGGTTCTGGCGGACGCGAAAATGTTCGCGACGCTTGACCCTACGGTGCGCCACGTGACTCTGCCGTCGCATCGAAAAGCGCTGATGAGCGATACGGTGGGCTTTATTCGGAATTTGCCGATCACACTGGTGAAGGCGTTTCGCGCCACCCTGGAAGAGGTTGTGGAGGCGGAGTTATTACTGCACGTGGTCGACGCGAGTTCGCCTGAAGCGGCGCAGCAAACCGCCCACGTATTGGCTACGCTCAGTGAAATTGGCGCGGCGTCAACGTTGCAGATACTGGTGCTGAATAAGATCGATAAAATTGAGGGCGAGCCCGACACGGCGTCTCTTGCGCGCCGGATCCTCAGCGATCCGGCCTGCCAGCCGGCCGGGGCGGTGGCGGTCTCGGCGCGAACCGGCGCGGGATTACCGGCGCTGCTTGAAAAGATAGATGCGACTCTGGCAGTTGACCCCGTCTCGCCATGCGTGTTTCATTTCCCCATCGCCGAAGGCGCTCCGCTGCATCTGCTGCATGAGCATGGACGCGTGACCGCGACCCGTTACACCGGAGACGCCTGCGAGGTGGAGGCGATGACACCCGCCTCGATTAAACGCCGTCTCGAAAAGTTTTTAGTGGTGGCTCATCAAAAACCAAAGCACCACAAGCACGCCCGGAACGCCAAGTCCCCACGCGATTAGATATTTCATTTTGTACATCCTCCTGGCCGCCCATTAAGCATGTCAAGGGCCGCTCTAAAAGGGCGTTTTTGGGCGTTTTCGGAGGCATTTGAAGGGAACCTGGAGCAAAAGCTGCATGCCTGGTTGGCCGAATAGCATAAAATGAGCCATGTTCCGAGCCCAGGTACGCGAAGACGTTTATCTACAGTTGCTGGAGGATCGCCACGCCCTGGAAGTATTCTCGGTGATCGATGGGGATCGCGAGTATCTGCGCAAATGGCTGCCCTGGGTGGATGCGACCGTCGCGGTGGACGATACGCGGAGTTTCGTCCACTCTTCCCTCGAGCAATTCGCGGCCAATAAGGGTTTCGCCGCGGGGATCTGGAGCAGCGGCAAGTTCTGCGGAGTGATCGGTACGCACCAGGTGGACTGGCTGAACCGGAAGGGGGAAATCGGGTACTGGCTGAGCCGTTCTTTTCAAGGCAGGGGTATCATGACCGCGGCATGCCGGGCAGTGGTGACTCACCTGTTCGGTGAGTTGGACCTCAATCGTATAGCCATTCAATGCGCCCGGGAGAACGAAAAAAGCTGTGCGATTCCGGTTCGCCTGGGCTTTCAGGAGGAGGGCCTGGCTCGGGAGGCACAGTTGCTGCACGGCGAATTTCACGACCTGCGCCGGTTTGTCATGTTGAAAAAGGATTGGAACCTGCCGCCCGGTAGGTTATGATCGTAGAATCGGGATGAACCTGCCCAATCTACTCACGCTGGCGCGCATTTTCCTGGTGCCTCTGCTGGTGGCCGCCCTGTTGGCCGACGGCACCAGTGTGAACTGGGAACAATGGGTGCCTGTCTCGCGCGAGATTTTTGCATTGGGCGTATTTCTAGCCGCGGCGGTAACCGACCTTCTCGATGGCTATCTGGCGCGCCGCCTGGGGCAAGTAACCACGGTGGGCACGCTGCTGGATCCGATTGCCGATAAGCTGCTGATTTCCGCGGCGCTGGTTTCCCTGGTGGATATTCACCGCGTTCCCGCGTGGATGGTGATCCTGATTATCGGACGGGAGTTCGCAGTGTCCGGTTTGCGGTCCATTGCCTCGGCCGGAGGCTATACGATCGCCGCCAGCGACCTGGGGAAATCGAAGATGGCGGCGCAGGTATTCGCAATCGCGCTGGTGATCGGAAGTATCCGCTGGCCGTGGCTGGGGGAACCGGGCACGATCGGCATGTGGGTCGTGATGCTGTTCGGCATCGTCTCCGCCGCGGATTATTTCCGCACGTTCTGGCGGCGGGTGGACGATTCGGTGAAGCTGCGGCGGCGCCGGGAGTTACTTCGGATGGAACGGCGGAAGAAGCGCAGCGCGATGGCGTCCTCGGGGCAGCCGATTTAGTTCGCAGGCGGAACCGCCTGCGCCACGCGCGCCAGTCAAAATTTCCAAGTGTTCCCCGCTTCTATGTGGGGCAGGCGGTTCCGCCTGCCATCTTGGAATGAAACCCGCACGCGACCCACGCATCGAATCCGCCCATGACATTCATGACATTCTCAAAACCCGCCCGCTGAATCAGGCTGCACGCAATGGCGCTGCGATAGCCCCCTTTGCAGTGCACTGCGATCGGACGGTCGGGATCGAGTTCCGAAACTAAAGATTCGAGCTTATGCAGAGGCATCAACTTCGCGCCTTCGATGTGGCCGTCGGCGTACTCGGCTTCGCGGCGCACATCGACAATCTGCAACTCCGCACTCTCGCGGCGCAGGTCCTCAACGGAAATTTGATGTATCTCGGAAACAGCGCCGGTCCACGATTGCATCCCCCCCTTTAAGGACCCGATGACTCCTTCGATGCCCACGCGCGCGAGGCGCAGGCCGGACTCTTCGAGATGCTCTTCATCCTCAGCGACTAGAAATATCTTCTTGTCGAGGCCCAGCAGCGTTGCCGCGAACGATGCGTACTGTCCGGCCAGAGCGATGTGCACCGCGCCTGGAATATGGCCGGCGAAAAATTGCTGCGACGGCCGGGTATCGAGGATGATCGCGCCCTCGGGAACGGAAGTTAATTGCGGAATCGGCTGTAACGCAGTGAGCGCCGGCGCGCCGCTGCGGTTGATCTCCGCGTCCAGGGCAAAATATCCCGGGCGCTCCGGCAGCTCCGCCGTCAACAAGCGGACGAATTCTTCCTTCGATTGCGGGCGCAGAGCGTAATTGAGCGCGCGCTCCTTACCGATGGTCGACTGGTGCTCCGGACGCATCTGCTTCCCGCATAGCGAGCCCGCACCGTGCGCCGGATATACTTCGACGTCATCGCCCAGAGGCAATAGTTTTTGATGCAGGCTATCGAACAGCATTCCCGCGAGCTGCTGCGGCGTCAGGTCCGGCGCCAGATCTGGACGGCCGACATCGCCGATGAACAGCGTGTCCCCTGTCAGCACCGCGTACGGAGTTTCACGGCGATCCAGGTCGGTGACCGCAATCGAAACACTTTCGATGGTATGGCCCGGGGTTTCGAGGAATCGCAGCACGGCACGGCCAAACCGGATCTCATCGCCATCGTGGACATCGACGTGCGGAAACGTCGCGCCTGCGCGCGCACTGAGGTAAATCTTCGCGCCCGTGCGCTCCGCCAGCTCGCGATGGCCGCTGACGAAATCGGCATGCAGATGAGTTTCAATCACGTGGTCGATTTTCAGTCCCTGCGCCGCCGCCTCATCGATATAAAGGGACACGTCGCGCTGCGGATCCACCACCGCGGCGATGCCCTCAGACCCCAGCATGTAGGACGCGTGCGAGAGGCAGGTTAGATAGAACTGCTGGAAGTACATTCTTAATAATTATAAATAGGCGCCGGGAGTAGGATATACTTTGATTTGACGAATCAAATTATTTCGAAACTGATGGAATGCTATCCCAAAATCTATTTCGCGTGCCACACCCGCCACGTTCAAGACGAGGAATCGCAGCAGCGGCTCAGCGCGCATCAAGCGAGTATTCTCGATCATCTGGACGAGGTCGCATCCACCAGCCTGCTGACGCTCGCTGGGCATATGGGCGTCACCGCGTCGACGATGTCGCTGACGGTCGACCGGCTGGTTCGCGCCGGCTACGTGACTCGCGAGCGGGATGTTCTCGACGCTCGCAAAGTGGCTCTGCGGCTCACCAAGGATGGCGCGCGGTTGAAGGAGCGAAAATCGGTGCTGGATCGCACGCTGGTCGCAGCGATGCTCGGCCGCATGAAGCCGCGGGACCGTTCGGCGGGCCTTCGAGGACTAGAAATCCTCGCCCAAGCCGCGACCGAGTTCGTCGAATCGAGGCGGTTCAAAGAACTAATCAGGAGGAGCGCATGAAGTGGCTGATTTACGGAGGACTGGCCGTGGTCATTATTCCCGCGATCATCGTGCTGATCGGCGCGGCGCTGCCCAAAGAACATGTCGCGAGCCGCAAAGCTCTCATTCCGGCGCCACCGGAGGATGTGTTCGCGCTGATTGCCGGACCGTCCACGTGGCGCGGCTTCAAGTATGAAGTGCTCACCGAATCGCCTCTCAAATGGCGCGAAACGGATGCGAGCGGCGATACCATCACGTATGAACGCGTCGAGACCCGCCCCTCGACACGCATCGTGAATCGCATCGCGGACCCGAAACTCCCCTTCGGAGGAAGCTGGACTTATGAGGTTGCTCCGAGCGCCAATGGAGCCGATGTGACCATCACCGAAAACGGCGAGGTCTACAATCCGCTATTCCGCTTCGTCAGCAAATTTATCATGGGGCACACCGCGACCATCGAAAAATATCAACGCGATCTGGCCGCGCACTACGCCGGCAGGTAATGCCGCAGCGTGCCGAACATGGACTGAACGAATTGCGTGCCGGTCGCAGTGGCGGCGTCCGCATCGAGGTTGACGATCGGTACGATCACTCGCACTAAAGCGGTATCAGTGCGATTCAGGCGCATGGCGTCCGCCACCACCCAAAACTTGGCCTTGAACTCATCCGCCACCACGCGATCGCGCGATTGATACCAATAGAGGACCATCTCCCTCTCGTCGCCATGCACGATCACGTAGCGATTGACCACGATGGGCGCAGCCATCCCGACGTCGATCGGCAGGTTTTCAGAGCTTAATTGCGTCCATCCCGCGCCGGGCATGCAATTCTTAGGAGAGTGCGGTGTCTTGCCGTTCCTCTGGGTGCGGAAAGCAGCTACAAACAGGCTCGCCTCACCGCCTGTGGACGGATTTTTATAAATGCGCGTCAAGGTGTCGTCGGCCCTCAACACCTCCTGAGTTTCTTTATCCACATAGCCCTCCCCCGCCATCGACCACGGACCGATCTGGTGCGGAAACTCGGCCAAAGGTCGGCTGGAAGGCAGATATTCGGGGCGGATGGAGCTGTACAGCACGGCCGTTTGAACGATCAGGAAAAGCGTCACCAGGCGGGCCGGGGTGGAATTGAGAAACTTAAACAACGGGCGCCTCCTTCGCGAACTTCCAACGATAAACCCAGTTTATCACCTGGTGCAGAACGAAGATCATGGCGAAGGCGATGGCGAAAATCACGAAGCCTTCCATCTCGTGGAAGACGCCCTGGGCGAGCTCGGTATTGTGCTCACTCAGGATGCCGGTGATCGTCACGCGTCCGGCGTTGGCCAGGATCGCGATCGGCACCACTCCGATGAACAGGGCCCACCGCATCCAGGGTTTGTTGTCGAAAAAATACGCATAAACCAGAGCGAGAAAGGTTAGCGATAGCAGGCTGCGGATGCCGCTGCATGCCTCGGCGACCGACAGGGTCTGGCTTGCCAATACCAGGACGTTTCCTTCGCGCAGCACCGGGATGTTAATCGCGCCCAGAAGAATCTCCGCCACCCGGCTGGCGAAAAGCTGTAGCGGAAACGTTATCGAGTTATAAATAACGGTGGGAATCGGAATCATGAACGGCAACAGCAACAATGGAAACGCCAGTTCCTTAACCAGGGCGCGGCCGCCCAGCACCAGCAGCAATCCCACCAGCGAAATGAGGAACGCGGTGCGTTGCAGGAACAACTCGGCTCCCAGCATCCCTATATAGGCTTGCAGAAAACCCCATGCCATCAGCGCCAGTCCCCACCATTCGGGCTTCCAATGCATGGCCATCAATCTTTCGCGCCGGCCCCAAACGATGTAAGCGAAGACCACGGGTACAAAGAATCCATGCCCCACATCGGGGTCGTTGTACCACTGTTCCACCAGGTGCTTCAGAATCGGAAAATAGGCGACGATCAGCAGTGCGCCGAACCAGGCGATGGCAGGCCATGGCAGTTCTTTGGCAACCTCCGCCCCATCGGCGGTCTTCGGCTCCGGCAACTGATCCTTCACGGGCGACATATGATGTCGAAACTTCAGTTAAGCATACCAAACGCCACTATGCCACTATGCGTAGGCGAATGAGCTCAATTGACCAGCGGAGGAACGTCCGGCTTCAGCCTCTGGGTGACGCGTCCCACCAGGCGGCGCGGGTCCAGCAGATGCTGCGGCCGGAAGTGCCGTTGGGACCAGCGGTTGCCGGGTTCAAACTCGACTCCCAGGAAGTACCCGATTTCCCGGAATACGCAATACTTCACCACGCCCAATAGTTCGCCGTTGGGATAACTCATCCGCATGGCCGTGCCCCGCGGAACCGGCCGGTCCACCTGGAGGCAGGCGCCGGACAGGGAAATATCTTCCAGATTGGCGACACCGCGGCGGGTACGCCCGCTTTGGTCCTTCCACTGTACGTCCACCAGGTCTGCACATAACATCCGAGGTTCCACACGCCTATCGAGCATTTTTCGTCAATTCCGTCTCTGCTTGTTCAATCGGCCAAAAACTAGAAATCATGCGCTTTGCCGCCTTAGACAAAATCGCCCTAAGCGTTCTTAGGGCGACTCCCTAGGCCTGTTCTCTATGCCCGATTGGTACCATGTTTCAGAAGAATCCGCAATGGAAACGCTTATCGGCGAAATCCGAGTCTTAGCAACCCGCTTAGGAAGTTTACGTTCAATATTGCTCCATCTGGCTCTTCTGGGCGCCTTCGGAATCTGGATTCCGCGCATCAAGGGGATCGACTTTCTGGATTCGCAGATCCTGGGAGCGTACGTCTGCCTGGGACTTCTTTTCGCAGCGCCGGCCACCGCGCAGGCGTTTCCGGCGGGTTTTTCGACGTCCTTTAAACAAGCCGTATCGCGAATTTTTGCCGGTGTGTTGTACGGCGAAATCGTGACCTTTGCGATTACCGGAGCGGGCATCGAAACGGTGTATCGAACCTATCGCGGCCGCTTCGTGCCACAGCCGGATTGGGAGACGCTTCTACGATGCGCTTTGTTCGGATTGGCGGCATCCACGATGCTCGCTTCGCTGGCGGGTTTGGTTGCGGCTCGATTTTCGCGCCAGAGGGCGATGGTATTTCTGCGCGTCGCTCTATTCGGGCTGCTGGTTGTATATTACTATCGCGGGCAGCATTTAACTGACGTCGGCCTCGGGTCCGCGGGCGCGTGTCTGATCGTCGCCGGAGTATTTATCGGATTCCTGAAAAGGACGTGCTCATGATCGCCGTTCCCTATCATCTGGGGCGCCGAGGAGTGGAGGTCGGCCGTGGACCGCTGGTTCTACTAGAAGCCCTGGGACGCCCATGCGTAATGGTCGAGGCAGACGGTGGTATAGGCGTCATCAATTCTCTGCTGGCCGAAGCGGTAGCGGCGCACCATCGTCCGGCGATCGTCGCCGCCGGGAATTGCAACTCTTGCCTGGGAACGCTCGCGGCGCTTGAAGATCCTGGGATAGTCTGGCTCGATGCCCATGGCGATTTCAACACCCCGGAAACGTCCATAAGCGGCGCTCTGGAGGGCATGTCGCTGGCGATTGCCACCGGGCATTGCCATCATGAGCTGATGGCGAAGCCGGTGGAGGAGGAAAATGTTGTCCTGGCCGCGACCCGCAGCCTGGATCCGCTGGAGGAAGTGCGCCTTCTGTCGAGCAAAGTTTCCCTCGCTTCGCTCGATGAACTTCCCCGGGCGGTAGTGCTGCTGGCGGCACGGGTAACCACTATCTATCTGCACATCGATCTCGACGTTCTCGATCCCGAGATTTCACCGGGCGTCAATTTCTCGCAGCCGGGAGGCATCACCGCGGACCAGCTTTTCGGCGCGGTCAAGCACGTGGTGGCAACCGGCAAGCTGGGAGCGGTGACCGTCGCCAACTTCAATCCCGACCGCGACCGGGAAGACCGGACGCTGGGAATCGCCAAGGACCTGCTTACAAACGTCCTGGCGGGTCTCTAGGTGCTTGAGCCGTTGACAGGCGAAACCGCCTGCCCCACACCGAACCCAAGTTGTTGATCTGACATGGTGGCGGAGGCGGTTTCGCCTGCGTTGGAGTGCCGGGCGAGTCTTTCACCAAGCTCCTAGGCGCGCTATCCTACCAATTCATGTCGCCTCTGGCCGGACTGCGCGTCCTCGACTTTTCCCACGCCCTCGCCGGTCCGTACTGCACCATGCTGCTGGCCCAATACGGCGCGGAGATTCTCAAAATTGAGGACCCCGCCGGCGGCGACGTCGGCCGTTCCTGGGGACCTCCCTTCACCGGCGATCAGGCATCTTATTTTCTGGGATTGAACGCCGGCAAGCGCAGTCTCGCCATCGACCTGAAAAACCCCGCTGGCCTGGCTGTGATTCTCGATCTGGTGGCGCAATCCGACATCCTCATCGAAAACATGCGCCCCGGCACCATGACCCGCCTGGGCCTGGGTTATGAAGCAGTGCGCGCCCGTAATCCGCGGCTGATTTACTGCGCTATCTCCGGTTATGGCCAGAACGGCCCCTCGCGCGACGACGCGGCGATGGACCTGATCGTTCAGGCGTCCAGCGGACTCATTTCCACCACCGGCGTCGAAGGCGGGGAGCGCGTCCGCTCCGGCCATTCCGTCGCCGATATCACCGCCGGAATGTTCGCCATCATCGGCATTCAACTGGCGCTCGAAGCGCGCCATAAGACCGGCCTGGGCCAGTTCGTCGACGTATCGATGATGGACGGCATGGTCTCCGCCATGGCTTCGAACTACGCGTTTTACTTCGGCTCGGGCGTCATCCCGGAGCCGATGGGCACCCGCTTCGCGACCATCGTCCCCTATCGCGGATTCCCTACCAAAGACCGGGAAATCGTTATCGCCGTCGCCAGCCAGAAACTGTGGCGGACGTTTTGCACCGCCATCGGCCGCCCCGATCTGGCCGACCATCCCGACTACGCCACCAACTCTCTGCGAGTAGAAAATCGCGGCGTGCTGGAGCCTTTAATCGCCGAAATATTGCGTACCCGTCCCAGCGCCGAATGGTGCGAGCTTTTCGCCCGGCATGGCATTCCCTGTTCTCCGGTTCGCAACCTTGAAGAAGTCGTGAAGGACCCACAAGCCGAAGCGCGCGAGATGTTCCCCGCAGCGGGCGATTCCAGGATCACCGGGCTGCCGGTGAAGTTGTCAGTGACTCCCGGAGCCGCACTACATCCCGCCCCCAAATTAGGCGCGGACACCCGAGCCACCCTGGCCGAATTACTAGATCTCGACGAATCCGCCCTGGCCGCCCTATCCAAATCGGGAGCCATCGGGTGACCGGGTATGACAGAGGGGCTGTTCCGCTCACCCCGATGCCCCGTGCCTTCAGAGCCGCGACCATAGGGAGCGGTCACGCCCCAAGTTACCGATCCTTTCGCAGCCCTCAGAACAGTTCAAAGAAATTCCTAAATACTATAAAGGCCGCCCCTTTTCCCCACGATCAAGAGTTAAATGCGGCTATTCTATCCCGTCTTATTCCTTCTAACAGGCTCCTTGCACGCGACGACAACGTATCTCAGCGAAACAGGAACGGACAGCGGCAACTTTACCGTAGAGCCCAGCCAGACGCTAGCGGAATCCTGGACCCAAACGTAACCCTGACCAATATTCAAATTTCGGCGGATCTGACCGCGGACGGGGGATTGCCCACCAGCACCGTATACCTGACCAACGCCCTATGGCCCGGAACCACTTCAGCCGTGAACCAGGTCGCGATCAACGCAAGCGCTCCGTTCGCAGCAGGCGCAACACCCCAATTCGAGATACTTTTTCCCGATCTTACTCTGCCGCCGCGAACTTATTATCTGGTCATTACCGGCCCCGGTCCCAATCCTTCCGACAATAATTCCTGGGAAGGCGCGAGCCCTGTCACGTTGATCACCGCCCCCGGCGTCACCTATGGCAGCGTAAGCCAGAGCAGCGGCACCGGTGAGACCGAGGTAGGTTACCTTCCGTCTGCTTCGTTCACGAATTTGGGGAACGACTTCACTCTTCAATTTATCGTCAGCGACTCGAGCGTCGCCCCCGAACCTGCCTCCTGGCTGCCCGCCGCCGCCGGACTGCTGGCTCTATGCGCGCTGAAACTGAAGAGGCGTAGTCATTCGCACGCGCATTGAGGTAAGCTCAATAAAACGATGAAACGGATTTTATTGACCCTCGCCTTGGCGATTCCCGCCTTCTCTCAGACCTCGATCAAGGACGCACTGGTGAAGCACTGGAAAGTGACCGGCGATTTCACCATCGCCGTCGCCAAGCTGATGCCCGCCGATCAATACGGCTTCCGTCCCGTGCCCGTGGAACTGAGCTTCGGCCAGTTGATGGCGCAGATCGCCGTTGCCAACGTCGGCGCGTGCGCCACGGCGAGCGGGAAGCAGCGTCCCGCGCCGCCCGCGAATCTGAGCGCCGCGCTCAAAGACGAAAAGGTCAACGTCAATAAAGATGAAGCCGTGAAGTATCTCTCCGACACGTTCGACTTCTGCAACCAGGCCATCGCTTCGATTACGCCCGAGCAGTTGGACGCGGTGGTCGGAGGCTCGCGCAAGATGACCGGTTTCGAGTGGCTATGGGCGTACTTCACCCACACCGCCCATCATCGCGGCCAAGCGGAAGTGTATCTGCGGATCAAAGGGATCAAGCCGCCGGATTACGTATTCTAGACCCTAGTGAATCCCCGCCCTTACGGGCCGGGGTTATAGCCCCTGGCGTCAGCCGGGGTTTAACGGCCGCCAAACATCAACCAGACTACTCTCGCGATAAGAACACTCAACGTGTAACCGAACGCAACCAGGTTCGCGCAGAGAACGTATCCGGGCACGTGAGCTCGCCGGCAAATGAAGTTATTCAGAAGCAATGCAGGTGCGTGGTACAACGCGATAGCGAGCCCCAAAGCCGCAATCCGGAATCGGGATTCCTTGGCTCGCCTTGCGTCGGCGCATAAGACAGGAGGTGAAAAGCGAGCGCCTCCACGGGCACTGCAATTAATGCAACGCTGATTGCTACACGGCGACTTTGCCGCCATGACATGACTATGCGATCACACCCTTCGCCACCACCCCCGCCACATCCGTCAACCGGAAATTCCGGCCGCTATAAAAATACGTCAACTGCTCATGCTTGAACCCGAGCAGATACAAAATGGTCGCGTGCAGATCGTGTAGGTGCGTGCGATCCTGCTCCGCGTAGTATCCAAATTCATCGGTCGCGCCATAGCTGAACCCGGCCTTCACGCCGCCTCCAGCGAGCCACATCGTATATCCGTACGGATTATGGTCGCGTCCGTCGCCGCCTTGCATAATCGGCGTGCGTCCGAACTCGCCTCCCCAAATCACCAGCGTGTCCTTCAATAAATCGCGCGACTTCAAATCTTTAAGCAACCCCGCAATCGGCAGATCCACTTCGCGCGCGTTATGCGTATGTAGGCGAACCAGCTCGCTATGCTGATCCCATTTGTAGCTGTGCGAGCACTGCACGAACCTCACCCCGCGCTCAACTAAACGGCGCGCGAGCAAACACTGCCACCCGAAATCGCGCGTGTCCTCGTTATCCAGGCCGTAAAGTTTCTTAGTGGCGTCCGATTCCTTCGCCGTATCGAACGCCTCCGGAGCCTCGGTCTGCATACGAAACGCCAGCTCGAACGCTTCGATGCGCGCATCGAGCTCGGTGTCGTGTTCGCGCAGCGACGCATGCTGCCGGTTCATTTTTTGCAGCATGTCCAGCTCATAGCGCTGCTGCTCCGGCGACAGGCCTTTCTGATTCAGAAACTCGATCGGCTCCTTCACCAGATCGTCGAGCTTCACGCCCGCGTTGCCGATCGCTGTGCCTTGATAAGCCGCGGGCAGAAATCCGCTGCTCCAGTTTTTCGCGCCTCCATGCGCCAGCGAAGGCTTAATCGTAATGAAGCCCGGCAGATTCTGATTCTCGCTGCCCAATCCGTACACTACCCACGAACCCATCGCCGGACGCGTAAATGTGTTCGACCCGGTGTGGAGCTGCAGGCTCGCACCGCCGTGCGCCACGCTATCGCCCACCATGGACCGGATCAGGCACAAATCGTCCGCGCATTCGGCGATGTGCGGAAACAGGCTGCTGATCCACAACCCGCTCTGCCCATGCTGCTTGAATTCCCACGGCGATTTCATCAGGTTGCCGGTATTCCCTTCGGCGAACGTGAGGGGGCGCTTCAGCGGGAACGGCTTATCGTGCCATTTTTCGAGCGTCGGCTTATAGTCGAACGTGTCGATGCTCGAAGGTCCGCCGTGCATGAACAGAAAAATGACGCGCTTCGCGGTGCCGGGAAAATGCGGCTGCTTGGGCGCCATCGGATTGGTCGATGCCGCTTGAATCATCGACGTGAGCCCGACCGAGCCAAATCCGCAGGAGGTATATCGCAAAATGTCGCGGCGGGAATAATGCTTCATAAAAATTCCTGAATCACAGACTAAAATCTGTGCTACCTAACCCAAATGACAAAAGCAGAGGTGGCACAGGCTTTAGCCTGTTTAATCCACATAAATAAACTCATTAGAAGACAGCAAAATCCGGCATAAACTCTGCCAGCCCCGATCGCCCGTTTTTGCTACGTATTCAATCGCGTCCCTCGTCTCCTCCGCGGTCGGCGGACGATTCAGGATGCGCTGATAAATCAGATCCACATGCCCCGCCAGCTGCTTCGCGAGCGCCGCCGACCGTTCGTTGACGAACGCCGAGTTCATCATGAATAAAGCCTGCGGAGCCGTATTGGTCAACGCCCTTCCTTCACAGGTGGTGGTCGCATCGCCGAAATCAAAAAGATTCAGCAGCGACGGCAGATTCGACCGCCGCAGAGGCAGGTAAACCGTGCGCCGTTTGCTGGTCGACGGGTCGATACTCAAACGTCCCGCACTATTTTCGCCGTCCGTTCCGGTGCCGCGTTGCAGCGTCCCGCCCATGGTCAAATCCAAAGTCCCATCCATCGCGAGCATCGCGTCCCGAACTTCTTCCACGTCCAATCTGCGGCGAGGAAAATGAGACAGGAAGCGATTCCCAGGGTCCTGCTCCGCGGCCTCGGCCGAAATGTCGCTCGACATCTGGTATGCCGCGGACAACATGATCCGGCGATGCAGGGATTTGACAGACCATCCGTCTTCAATGAAGCGCGCAGTCAGATAATCCAGCAGTTCCGGATGCGTGGGCTTCTCACCCAGCAATCCCCAATTACTGGGCGTACGGACCAGCCCTTCCCCGAAATGCCACTGCCACACCCGATTCACAAACACGCGCGCCGTCAGAGGATTCTTGGGGCTCGCCAGCCATTGCGCAAGTTGCAGCCGCCCGCTGCCCGGCGGAAGCTCCGGCTGATCGTCGCCCGCAAGCACGGTCGGAAAACGGCGCGTGACCGGTTCGCCGGGAGACGCGGGATTGCCGCGCAGCAGCACGTGCTGTTGAACCGGCCTGCCCTCCGCCACCGCACAAGCCATGGGAGGCTCCTGCGGACCATCCCTCACGATGTCGTCGGCCTTCGCACGCAGATACGCAATACGCAGCGCGGTAGCGGATGGCAGGAGCGCCATCATCTCGCGATCCTGAAGCGCCAGCGGTCCGTTCGTCTTATCCAGGACGACGGCGCGGAAAAACATGACTTCGGCATCTTTCAGCGGCGGGCGGACGGGAATCGTGGTGCCCTCCGTAACCGAGGCGATGACCGCATTCCATTCCTTTGTGATCTTGAGATATTCGTTGAACTGCTGATCGAAATCGTGTTGGAATTCGTGCGCGACTTCCCGTTCGTTGGCGGCCGTCGCGTTGTGCCACTTGCTGAGCAGAGGATTCGGATCCTTATCCGGTTTGAGAAATTTCGTCCACCGCGCAAGCACTAGAGGGTCGAGTCCGCCGGCAAGCTCGGGATGACGCGTGGCCATCATGTAGTCGGCAACGCGCGGCCGCAGCGGAGCTTGGCGGCGTTCGATTTCAATATCCACCATGGCGTTGGCTTGCTGCCGCAAACTCGCGACCCTCCGCTGGCTCTCGAGGTAGCGCAGCACTACGTCCATAGGCGCGAGCGGCGCGTAATAAATCTCCGATACCCCGGTCTTGCCGATTTTCGAGAACGCCTTCGTATTGGCGAAAATCGCCGCCAGCGAATAATAATCGGCCGTCGCAATGGGATCGAATTTATGATCGTGACAGCGCGAGCAGGCAACGGTGAGGCCCAGAATGCCGCGGGTGGTGGTGTCGATCTGCTCATCGATGAAATCGTAGAGCATCTTCGGCTTGTCCTGCTCCGCGATCAGGCGCGGGCCAATCGAAAGGAACCCTGTCGCGACGATGCCTTCGACGTTCACCTCCTGCCCGTCGGGCGCAGGCATCAGGTCGCCCGCGATCTGTTCCATCACGAACCGGTTGTAAGGCAGGTCGCGATTGAACGCGTCGATCACATAATCGCGATAGCGCCACGCATAAGGATAGCGATGATCCTCATCGGCCCCGGTCGAATCGGCGTAGCGCGCGACGTCCAGCCAGTGGCGTCCCCATTTTTCACCGTAGCGAGGCGAAGCGAGCAGCCGGTCGACCACCGTCGCGAACGCGCCCGGAGAATGATCGTTGAGGAACGCTTCAATTTCAGATTCGGTGGGAGGAAGACCGGTAAGATCGAAGGTGGCGCGGCGAATCAGGGCGAGCTTCGACGCCGGTCCCGCCGGCTTCAGTTTCTTCTCTTCCAACTTAGCTAAAATAAGCGCGTCGATCGGCGAAGGCGAAGTTATAACCGGATCTTTGATCGCCCGAAACGACCAGAAATTTCGCTGGCCTTGCGTGTAGACCTTTTTGGGACCGGGCGTTTGCGCGCACACCAGGGCGGCCGAAATAAGTGCAAGCAGCGTTTTCATGCGCTTTTACATCATGATACACTGAAGATTCCCTTTTATGATTTCAGCAACACAACTGCGTCCGGGCATGGTGATCAAGTGGAACAAGGATTTGTTCTCGATCTTCAAAATGGAGCATCGCACTCCCGGTAACCTGCGCGGATTCGTGCAGGTCAAGATGCGCAATTTCAAATCGGGCACGATGGTCGAGCACCGCTTCAGCTCGGAAGATAAAGTCGAGCGCGCCTCACTCGAAGAGCATGAGATGGAGTATCTCTACGACGACGGCGAGTTCTTCTATTTCATGAACACCGAAACCTTCGAGCAGATGCACCTGACCAAGGAACTGCTGGGCGACGCGACGTATTTCCTGATCCCCTCGTTAAAACTGCAAGTCGAATTTTACGAAGGAAAACCCATCGGCGTGGAATTGCCGCCCGCGGTGATCATGACGGTAATGGAGACGGAACCCGGCCTCAAAGGCGCTACGGTATCGAACGTAACCAAGCCGGCAAAGCTCGAAACCGGTCTGATCGTGCAAGTGCCTCCCTTCATCAACGAAGGCGAAAAAATCCGCGTCTCCACCGCCGAACAGACCTATTTAGAGAGGGCCTAGGCAAAGCGACTTAGGCGCTGGTGGCACAGACTTTAGTCTGTGTTCGTGAGGCATGCGACGATCAGCGCTTCTTCCTCAGGAAACACGGTCCTCAAATCGAGAACTACTTGGTTATTCTCAATCCGCGCAATGATATTCTGCGCACGAAGGTTTCTTTCAATTTGTGTTGCGTCGCCTGAAATCCCCAGCAGCCAGGTCGGCAGTGACTGATCCGGCGTCGACCCTCCCCCCGCCACGCTCCGCCCTTCGATAAGCTCAAGCGACGGAACTCTCTCCCGCAGCTTTTCCGCCCGCGCCCGAATCTCCTCCGCGCTCATTCGAAGCATTCTCAACGCAGGAATCTCCTCATACTTCGCGAAAATCAGGCGCCGTAAAGTCTCCGCCAAGCCCCGAACCACTACTTTATCCACGCGCAACGCCCGAAACAGCGCATTCTTGCGCGCTCTCGCGACCAGATCGGCGTCCCCCGTAAGGATCCCCGCCTGCTGCCCGCCCAGCAATTTGTCGCCGCTGAAGGAAACCAAATTGACTCCCGCGTCCAGGCTTTCCCTCACCAGCGGCTCGCGAATCGGAAGATCCGCAATGCACCCGCTGCCCAGATCCTCATAAAGAGGGATTCCCCGCTCCCGCGCCAGTCCCGCCAACTGATCCAGACGAGGCTTCGCCGTAAATCCTTCGATATGGAAATTGCTAGGGTGCACACGCAGGATCACGCGGGTGCGATCGTGAATCGCGGCCCGGTAATCATCAAGATGCGTCCGATTCGTAGTGCCGACCTCGCGCAAAGTCGCGCCGGAGGCTTTCATGATGTCCGGAATACGAAACCCGTCGCCGATCTCGATTAGCTCGCCTCGGCTGACGATCGCTTCACCGCCCGATGCCAGTTCATTCAGAGCGAGCAGAACCGCGGCGGCGTTATTATTCACCACGATCCCCGGTTTACCCGTGAGCCGCTCGATCAAAGGCGAGGTGTGTGAATCGCGCTTGCCCCGCCGCCCTTCGGCGAGATCGTATTCCAGGTTCGAATAGCCGTCCGCCCCCGGAGCGCGACCCAGATTGGTATGAAGCACCACGCCGGTCGCGTTAACCACCCGTTTCAGCGAAGGCTGCCGCAGCGCTTCAATGTTCCGCCGAATCTGTTCTTCGACGCCCGGTGCTAACGCTAAATCCTTCCGCGCATTAGCGATAACCCGTCGCGTTTCGTCGACCAAAACCTGGCGTGGAGCATCCACGTCTTTCAGCCGTTCGACAATTTGATCGACGGAAGGCAGGTCGCGCGGGGTCAAAAGCCATCTTACTCTTCGCGGAGGGCGACCATGGGATCGACCCCCGCGGCCCGCCTCGCGGGAATGTAACTGGCGGCGGCCGCTACCAATGCCAGCGAGACGATCGCAAACGTCAACGTCGCCGGATCATAAGGTTTAAGACCGAACAACATGGAGGACGCCGTTCGTGCCGCGGCAATCGCCAAGCCGCAGCCCACCGCCAAACCGATGCCAAGCAGCAGCATCGCCTCCCGCAAAATTAATCGGACGATCCCGCCGCCGTTAGCGCCCAGGGCCATACGAATGCCGATTTCATTGGTCCTTCGGGCCACCATGTAGGAGATAACTCCGTACAACCCAATGACGGCCAGAACGGCGGCCAATGCCCCGAAGAAGCCGGAAAGCGTAGCCATCAGACGCTCCCGCAACAGACCGTCGTAGATCTGCGTCTTAAACGGGTGAAATTCGACGTCGATCTCCGGGCTGATTTCGGCAACCCTGCGCTTCACCTCCGTTATCAACGAGGATAGAGGCAGATCCGCGCGAATCATGACATTCGCGTACGGGCTCGGGCGGTCGTCCTGGCTGTCCGGAAAAAACGCGATCGGCTTGAAGTCTTCGCGGAGATCGTAATACTTGGTATTCTTGACCACTCCTACAATCTCGAAGACCGGAGGCGTTTGGCCCTTGTCGCCTTCGAAGCTGAACCGCTTGCCTACGGGAATTGCGCCATCGAAGTATTTTTTGGCGAACGCTTCGTTGACCACCGCTACTTGCACCCCGCCTGAGGCGTCATGAGCGTCGAAGTCGCGTCCTGCGACCACCGGCGTTCCGAGAGTTGCGAAATAACCCGGTGTGACGCGGGTGAGCTGCGCTCCGCCCTTCTTCTTACCGTCCAGGAAGATCATCTGGCTCCATCCATTCCCGCTGAGTGGCCGGATCCGGGTGTGCGCGGCCGAGAGCACGCCGGGAATCGCCCGAACCTTTTCCACCAGTTGCCGCCGGTACTCGACGCGGCGGTCCTTGGGGATTTTGAGTGGCTCAAAGCTTACGTTCGCGATCAGGATTCCATCCTCACGAAAGCCGGCGTCGAGGGTCATGAGGTTGCGCAGGCTGCCGACAAACAGCAGCGCGCCCACCAGCAGCACCAGCGACAGAGCGACTTGGGTAACCACCAGAACGCGGCGTAATCCGAAGCGTTCTTGATTGGCTGTCAGCCCCCGCCCCGAGGCTCGCATGGCCGATGCGGGAGACGATTTGGTGGCGCGCAGCGCCGGCGCGAGGCCGAACAGGATGCAGGTGAAAACAGCGAGCGCCGCCGTAAAGCCGAGGACTCGATAATCCGGCGCCAAATCGAGAAACATAGTGTCGGACTGGGTGCTGATCATCGCGACCAGAACGCCACTGAGGATTCGCGCGACCAGAATACCGGCAATCGCTCCCGCTCCCGCCAGCAGCAGGCTTTCTGAAAGAAGCTGACGGATAAGGCGGCTGCGCGACGCCCAAGGAATCATGGCCTGGCCAGCAAAGACCGGCATCGGCCACGAGCGGGTTTTGGGGGTCTTGGGTTCGTTTTGTAATTTTGAAAAACAGCTGACTTGAGGCCGAGCCGCCGTCTAGCGACCGTCAGGCACCTTGGGTTCGTTTTGTAATCTTGAGAAGCCGGTAACTTGGGCCGAGTCGTCGGCGAGCGTCGGTAAGGCTACTTGGGTTCGTTCTGTAATTTTGAAAACGGGTGACTTAGGCCGAGCCGCCAGCGAGCGTCGGTCAGGCTTATTGGGTTCGTTTTGCAATTTTGCGCCCCATTGCTTCTTGGGTTCGTTTGGTAAATTTTGAAAGTTGGCGCCCGGAGGCGCGTACCGTTACTATACTGGTGTCATTGAAAATCGCTTTATTTGCGCTGGCGTTGGCACAGTTGCCCGCGCCGGTCAAACTGTCCGACGCCGACCCGGATACACGATTATTCCGCGCGGAGATCGCGCGCATAGAAAAGCTGCTGAACTCAGCGCCTGACCAGGCCGCCGTTACCTACGCGCTGGCCCGCACCTGGGCGGCCGGAAAGCAATGGCCGGAAGCCATCGAATGGCTGCGCAAGGCAGCGGAGATGAAAGCGGGTCTCGATCCTTCGCGTGATTCGATTTTTGCCGCGTTGCGCGGGACCCGGGAGTTTGAAGAGATCCTCTCAACCGTGCGCGAAGCGACGCCGCCGGTGATCCGCAGCCATCTCGCCTTCGACATTCCCGAGGGTGACCTGGTTCCCGAAAGCGTCGCCTACGATCCCAAAGACCACAGGTTTTATTTCGGCAGCATAAGGAAAGGAAAGCTGATACGCTGCGCGGCGTCCGGGCATTGCGAGGATTTCATCAGCGGCCTGGGCGTCGTGCTGGGTGTCAAAGTACGCGGCGACGGATTGTGGCTGCTCGACAATTCGCCGCGCGCGTCCGCGCTCATTCACTGCGATTTGCGGTCGCCCCGTGTGATTCGCAAATTTACGGTTACCGGCGGCGCGCACAACTTTAACGATTTGGTTCTCGCATCAGAGGAAAGCGTTTATTTGACCGATACGCCGGCCGGCGCCGTGTGGCATCTGAACCGCGGGAATTTGGAGAAAATGCCCGGCCAATTCGAGAATGCGAATGGAATCGCACTCTCTCCCGATGGCCGCCTCCTCTACGTATCGACGTTCCCCGACGGCATCACCGTGGTCGACCTGAAAACTCATCGGATCGCGCCCATCGCCCGTCCTCCGGGCTTGTGCCTGGTGCTGATCGACGGTCTCTATTTCGATCAGGGCGCCCTCATCGCCATTCAAAACGGCTTCATGTCCCCGCGCGTCGTGCGTCTGCCGCTGACCCGCGATCTGCGCGGGATCGAACGATTGGACATACTCGAGCGCCGCAATCCTCTGTTCGATGGAGTGACCACCGGCGTCGTCGTGGGCACGAACTTCTTCTTCATGGCGAATATCCAGGACGACAAGAAGTCCGGCTTCCATCCGATTACGATATTGAGGTGCCCCCTCGATGACTGAATTAGTGATCCGTCAAGCCACCATCTTTGACCTGGACCTGATCGTCCCGCTATTCGACGCGTATCGACAGTTCTACCGGCGTCCGGGCGACGCCGATCTGGCCCGGCGTTTTTTGCTGGATCGGTTCCACCACAATGAGTCCGTTATTTTCATCGCTGTGACGAAGCAGGGCTCGGCTGTGGGATTTACGCAGTTGTTCCCCAGCTTCTCCTCAGCGTCGGCGGCACGGATCTTCATTCTGAATGACCTGTTTGTGAGCCCGGAGACGCGGCGTCAAAACGTGGGGGCGTCCCTGCTGCAAGCGGCCGCCGGCTTTGGGCGTGCAATGGGTGCGGTTCGTTTGACGTTATCAACCGAGCTTACGAATCAGGCGGCACAGGCGCTTTACGAAAGGGAAGGATGGAAGCGGCAGACGGATTTTTACTTCTACGACCTTAGCTTGTGAGGCGCCACTTAGTAGGATTCGCTGGCCGCCTCGGCAACTATCATCGCCATGTCGCAACTCTGACAAAGGGCTGGGCCAAAGTCGGTGCGTTGGCTGCGCAGAAATTTGTTGGCGCAGCGAGATGTAATCTATCCAGCTTCATTCCAGGAGTTGTTGCACGATCCAAATAAAGAAGCGGAAGCAGTCGCGTATGGACCTTTAGAGAATGGATTGCACCAGTATAGTGGCTGGTTTTATTTCGTAGGCGAGATGGTTACCGCACACGTTAGATGGGTTCTAAAGGACGCCTCCGAAAAACCCGCGGGTTAAGCCGAACTGGGCCTTCCCGCGCGCTATCCTCAAGTTAATGGCAGTAACCGAACGCAGCCGTCCCGACCCGGATCGCCTTCTTAAACAGGTCGAAGCGGAAGAGCGCCATAGCTCGAAGGGCCATCTGAAGATTTTCCTGGGCTACGCCTCAGGCGTGGGAAAATCCTTGCGCATGCTGGACGAAGGACGGCGCCGCAAATTGCGCGGGCAGGATGTAGTGATCGCCGCCACGCAAACCTGTGCCTCGCCGGGCGTGCAGGAGATTATCAACAGTATTGAGGTCATTCCCCCACGCGTCGTCAACGGCATTGCCTCCATCGACATGGACGCCGTGCTGCTGCGCCACCCGGGAATCTGCCTCATTGACGGACTCGCTTATCTTAACCCGCCGGGCAGCAGGCACTCGCATCGCTGGCAGGATGTCGAGGAGCTGCGGCAGGCTGGCATTTCTGTCATCACGTCCATCAACATTCAGTACATCGCGGAGCGCCAGCGCGAAATCGAGGCGATTCGCGGGAAAAGCGTGGCCGATTCGGTGCCGGAGTCGTTCATCCAGACCGCCGACGAAATCGAAGTGGTGGATGCGACCCCGGAATATTGCGCCGCGAGGTCCATCGAAGGCGATGAGCAGCGCCAGCTATCCGAGCTCCGCGAAATCGCCCTGGTGCTCGCAGCCGACGTGGTGGATCATCAGCTCGAAGAGTATTTGCACCACCAGGGCGGCACGCAGGTTTATGGCGCGCAGGAGCGCATTCTGGTGTGCGTAACCCCCCGATCCAGTGCGAAAGAAATGATCCGCCGGGCGCGCCGCGGTGCGGACCGCTTTCACGGCGACCTCTATGTCGTCTATGTGGAACAGGACGGCTTGAACGAGGCCGACCAGCAATTGATCCGCGAGAATCTCGATTACGCGCATGAAGCCAAGGCGCGGGTCGAGCTACTTCAAGGGGAAGATCCGATCGAAGCCATCCTGGACTTCGCGTCGCGTCACGGCATCACGCAAATCTTCGTCGGCCACAGCAATCAATCCGGGTGGACCAGCCGCCTGCGCGCGAATCCCGTGGAGCGCCTGATTATGGAAGCCGATGGGATCGACGTGCGCGTGTTTCCGAACGAGACAGTGCATGCCTGATCGCGAAAAGGGCAAACTGCGAATCCTGCTGGGGTACGCCGCCGGAGTCGGCAAGACATACCGGATGCTCGAAGAGGCGCAGCAGGCCAAGCGCGCCGGGCGCGATGTAGTGGTGGGCTACTTCGAACCGCACGGGCGAAAGGACACCATCGCGAAAATGGAAGGGCTGGAGGTCGTGCCGCGCGCGAAGATCGATTATCGCGGGCGCGAATTCGAGGAGATGGATACGGACGCTATTTTGCGCCGCAAACCGGATCTGTGCGCTGTGGACGAATTTCCGCACACGAATATTCCGGGATCGCCGCGAGGCAAGCGCTGGGAGGACGTGATGGTGCTGATCGACGCCGGCATCGATGTGTTGACCACCATGAACATCCAGCACCTGGAAAGTCTCAACGATCAGATCCGCGAAATCACCGGCGTCGCCGTGCGCGAAACCGTTCCGGATTGGGTGGTCAAACAAGCCGAGGAAGTGGTGCTGATCGATCTTCCTCCCCGGGCGCTGCTCAATCGCTTGCAGCGCGGCGTGATTTACGGAACTGAAAAGGCTCAGCGCGCCATGGACAATTTTTTCAAAGAGCCCGCGCTGGCGGCGTTGCGCGAAATGGCCCTGCGCCAGACCGCGCACGAAGTGGAAATTCGCCAGGGCGAGGAAAACGTCCGCTCGCACCGCAGCGCGCCGGAGGTGCGCGAACGGATTCTCATCCATGTGACGGAGTCGCCCGCGTCCGTCGGGTTAATCCGCCGAGGCCGGCGCGTCGCGGATTATCTAAAGGCGGATTGTTTCGCCGTCGGAGTGATGCCGTCGGCCAATGCCGCAGCACTGGAGCATAATTTGGAATTCGCGCGGAAACTGCACATTGAAACTCGGGTGCTCGAAGGCCGTAACGCCGCGGAAACGCTAGTGGATTTCGCTCGCCGGAACGCGGTAACGCAAATCTTTTTATCGAAACCTCCGAAGAGACAGTTCCCGTTTCTGGGTCCACGAAGTGTCGCGATGGATGTGGTGAGGCTGGCCAAGGATCGGCAGGTAACAGTGGTCGCGGAGCGGAATAAGGTCGCGTAAAGGGGCGCGAGCTTTAGCTTGCAGCGTCGGCTTCAGCGGGCGTTACGAACATCGGCTGAAGCCGATGCTGCAAGCTAAAGCTCGCGCCACACCAACTCGGGATGCTCCATGGGGATGAAATGGGAGCATTCCGGCAGATAAACGTCGCGCGCATTCGGCATTCGCGACGCGAGATTCGGATCCGTTGCCGATGCTGACAGATCGAATTTTTCACGCGTCATCAGTTTTCCGGACCGCATTATCGTGGCAGCGGTTTGAATCGTAGCGAGCTCCGCCGAGATGTCCGCATCAGGCCAATTCGAGCGCTCGTAAATCGTCGCTTCGATCTGCGGCGGACATGCCAATACGAATTCGTCGCCGTCCGGTAGTAAGCCGTACTCGCAATAATCGTGAAGGATTTCTGGCTTCCAGGTGGAGAAAGGAGCCCGCGGGCGGAATCGGTCGAACATCTCATCGGGCGATTTCCAACGGGCTCGCCGCCGAGCGATAAAGTCGACTTCTTTCGCGTGGCCGTCATAGCGGTCGGGCATCTGAATCACTGGATCGATCAGCAACAGCGATGAAAAGGCCGATGGTTCCATGGCCGCCGCCAAGGCCATCGCGTGGCCTCCCAGCGAATGTCCGACGCCGACCGCTCCGCGCAATCCCAACTCCTTCACCACCATCGCAGTATCCTCGCCAAATCGTCGCCAGTCATAGGATTCGAGGTTCTTATCGCTACGTCCGTGACCCCTCAAATCGATCGCGAAACACTGGCGATGGGAGGGCGGAATGCGGTCCCACAGGCGTCCGTGAAAACCGGTTGCATGCGTAAACAACAGAGGGGGGCCGGAACCGGGCCGCTCCCACACGGCCAGATGGGCGATTCGAAGCAAATGCACGTACAATGAAATTTACAGCCTTCCCATGTGGATTGTCCAGCTTGCCCTCCGGCGTCCCTACACCTTTGTCGTCATGGCGCTATGCATTGTTGTCCTCGGCGTGCTGGCGATGGCGCGGATGCCGGCCGACATTTTTCCGGATATCAATATTCCTGTCGTCAGCGTGATCTGGAGCTATGCCGGCCTGTCGCCGGAGGAGATGGCGGAGATCATCACCACTCGGTCGGAGCGAGGATTCACCAGTGCCGTGAACGATATCGAGCACATGGAATCCACCTCGCTGACGGGCATCAGCGTGATCCGGATTTATTTCCATCCCAACGCGCGCATCGACGCCGCGGTATCGCAACTGGCCGCGCAGTCGCAATCGACGGTGAAGACGCTGCCGCCGGGCACCACTCCTCCGAACGTTATCCGCTATAACGCGGCGACGGTGCCGATTCTGGACCTGGGTCTTTCAAGCGACACGCTGACGGAACAGGAAGAGTACGATCTGGGCTACAACTTTATCCGTACGCAGCTCGCCAATATTGAGGGCGCGAGCATCCCTCTGCCTTACGGCGGACGGCCCAAGCAGGTGATGATCGACATCAATCCGCAGGAGCTGTTTTCGCACGGCCTGGGTGCCTCCGATGTGTCTGAGGCGCTCAACGCGCAGAATCTGATTCTGCCCACAGGGTTCGC
The DNA here is from genome assembly GCA_963698105.1 of Bryobacterales bacterium. GTDB lineage: Bacteria > Acidobacteriota > Terriglobia > Bryobacterales > Bryobacteraceae > Palsa-187. The sequence goes on along the minus strand of CAVOPN010000001.1, from coordinate 960,152 downwards.
GAAGATCGGCACGCGCGAGTATAGCGTCCAGTTGAACAACAGCCCGACGATCGTGGACGCGTTCAATCGCCTGCCGATCAAGACTGTGAATGGCACAACCATATATATGCGCGATGTGGCGCAGGTGCGCGACGGGTATGCGGTGCAGACCAATATCGTCAGGCACGATGGACGGCGTGGCGCGCTGCTCACGGTGTTGAAGAATGGGGCTTCCTCCACGCTTGAAGTGGTGAAGCAGATCAAGGCGACGCTGCCGCGCGTTCAATCCACTTTGCCGCCCGCCCTGAAAATCAGCCAGTTATTCGATCAATCGGTGTTCGTGGCGGCGGCGATTTCAGGCGTGGTGAAGGAAGCGGCCGCCGCGGCTCTGCTCACCGGCCTGATGATTCTGCTGTTCCTCGGCAGCTGGCGCAGCACCCTCATTGTCTGCATTTCGATTCCCTTATCGATTCTCACATCGCTTGCTGTGATGTCGCTGCTGGGCGAGACGATCAACATCATGACGCTCGGCGGACTCGCGCTCGCGGTCGGCATCCTGGTTGACGACGCGACGGTCGAGATCGAGAATATCCATCGGAACCTGGGCATAGGCAAGGGTGTGATCCGGTCGATTCTAGACGGCGCGCAGCAAATTGCGGTTCCCGCCTTCGTTTCGACGCTCTGCATCTGCATCGTATTCGTGCCGGTGATTTTTCTCGAGGGTGTGGCCAAATATCTGTTCACTCCGCTCGCTCTGGCGGTGGTCCTGGCGATGATGGCGTCCTATCTTTTGTCGCGCACGCTGATTCCGACCATGGTGCGTTATTTGATTCCGGCCGAGCTGCGCTTTTTTCGCCACGGCGCGGATCATGAAGAGGAAATCCCGGACGCGGGCATCATCTGGAACATCCATCATCGCTTCAATGATCTGTTCGAACGCATGCGCGATGGTTATTCGAGCATGCTGCACTCGACGCTGGCGCATCGAAAACTGGTATTGGTGTTGTTCTTTGCAGTCGCGATCTGCTGCGTGGGACTCTATCCGCTGATCGGCACCGATTTCTTCCCGCAGGTGGACGCAGGCCAGATTCGTTTGCACGTCCGCTGCCCGGGGGGGACGCGCATCGAAGAAACCGAACAGAAGTTTTCGCAGGTGGAAGATGCCATCCGCAAAATCATTCCTCCCTCGGAAATCGCGGACATGCTGGATAACATCGGCCTGCCCTACAGCGGATTCAATCTCGCATTCACCGATAGTGTGACGCTGGGGTCGTTCGACGGCGAAATTCTGGTTTCGTTGAAACCCGAAAACCACGGCCCCACCTGGGATTACGTGCGTGATCTCCGCCGCAAGCTGGGGCGCGAATTCCCGGACCTGACGTTTTTCTTCCAGCCCGCCGATATTGTCGGCCAGATTCTGAACTTCGGATTGCCCGCGCCCATCGACGTGCAAGTGGTGGGGCCGATCAAGAATGCTCCGAAGAATTACGACATCGCGCAGGAGATTTCCCGGCGCGTGACGAAAATTCCCGGTGCGGCCGACGTGCACGTCCATCAGGTAAACGACGTGCCTCTGATGCGCCTGAACGTCGACCGCACCCGCGCGAGCCAGCTTGGCCTGCAACAGAAAGACGTGGCCAACGATACGCTGATGTCGCTCAGCTCCAGCGGCCAGGTGTCCCCGAACTGGTGGGTGAATCCCGCCAATAACGTCGACTACCTGGTTGCCGTCCAGACGCCGGCCTATAAAGTGGATTCGGAAGAAGCGCTGATGAACATGCCGGTGCACACCAGCGGGGGATCGACGCAGGTGCTCAGTAATCTGGCGCATATGGAGCGCGGACATACGGCATCGGTGGTGAATCATTACAATGTGCAACCGGTTTACGATGTATATGCCAACGTGCAGGACCGCGACCTGGGCGGTTTTTCGAAAGACGTCGCCAAGGTGGTCGACGGCATGAAGTCGAAGCTGCCGGCCGGAAGCTTTTTCGAAACGCGCGGGCAGGTGGCCACCATGCAGGCCTCGTTCACAGGCATGGCGTACGGATTGGTGTTCGCGATTCTGCTGGTCTACTTCCTGATGGTGGTGAACTTTCAATCGTGGACGGATCCTTTCATCATCCTGATGGCGCTGCCGGGCGCGCTTGCGGGCATCCTGCTGATGCTGTTCTTCACCCGCACCACGATCAGTGTTCCGGCGCTGATGGGCGCTATTATGAGCATAGGAGTGGGCACGGCGAACAGCATTTTGCTGGTCACCTTCGCCAACGATCTGCGGCGTGATGGAATGGACGCGATGACGGCGGCCTATGAAGCCGGGCGCACGCGTTTGCGTCCCGTGGTGATGACCGCGGTGGCGATGCTGGCGGGCATGGTTCCCATGGCCATGGGTCTGGGCGAAGGCGGCGAGCAGAACGCGCCTTTGGGTCGAGCCGTGATCGGAGGATTGATGATGGCGACGGTAGCGACTCTGTTCGTCGTTCCAGTGGTCTATAGCATGATGCGGAAAACTCCGCCGAAACGATTCGAACAGATTGAAGAAGCTGCCGAGTAAATGGAAATCGAACATCAAATCGAACGCCGCCCGACTCCTGTAACGCACAAAAAGTCGCATGGGAAATTTATCGCGCTGCTGGTGATCCTGGGTGTGCTGCTGGTCGCGGGCGTAACGGCCGGCGTCCTCAAACGGCAAACTCACGATCGCGCGCTGGCCTCGAGCGCGGAGGATGAGGCGGTGCGGGAGCCGGTCGTGAATGTGGGGCATGTGCGGCAATCCGGTGCAAAATCGACCATCGAATTGCCGGGCGATTTGGTGGCGCGCGTCGAGACTCCCATGTACGCGCGCGTCGATGGATATCTAAAAAGCCGTCCCGTGGATATCGGCGACCGGGTGAAGAAGGGCGATCTTTTAGTCGAGATCGATACGCCGGATCTGGACGCGCAGATCGCGCAGACCCAGGCGACGCTCGCGCAATCGAAGGCGACTTTGCAACAGTTAAACGCGGCTCTCGCCGTCGCCAGGAGCAACGCCAAGCTGGCGCAGTTGACCGCGGAGCGCTACAAGCTGCTGCTCGCGAAAGACGCCATCGCCAAACAGGATTACGACGACCGCGCCGCGCAGGCCGAAGTCATGGACGCGAACGTCAAGCAGGCGGAGGAGAATATCAACGCGGCGCAAAGCACCATTCAGGCCAATGCGGCCAACGTCCAGCGGATGAAGGAACTGAAGTCCTACACCCGCTTGCTCGCACCCTTCGATGGAGTGGTGACGTATCGCAGCGACCGCTCCGACCCGGGGACGTTGATCAGCGCGGGCAATACCACGCAGTCGCGCGAACTGATCAAGGTTTCGCAGATCGATACGCTGCGGATTTTCGTCAATGTGCCGCAATCTTATTCGACCCTGATACACGCTGGGCAGACGGCCGATCTGATCGTCGATGAACTGCCCGGACGTACTTTTCCGGCGACGGTCCGCGGCACCACCAACGCCGTCGATCCGGCCACGCGCTCCTTGCTGGCGGTGCTGATCGTGAATAATCCCAAGGGTGAGCTGCTGCCGGGAATGTACGCGAAGGTCCGGTTCGCTCTGCCGCATATGGTCAGCGTGATGATGCTGCCCGCCGACGCCCTGGTGCTAAAAACCGAAGGACCCGAAGCCGCCGTGGTAGGCCCCGACCACAAAATCCACTTCCACAAACTGGTGCTGGGCCGCGACCTGGGATCGGAACTCGAGGTGAATTCCGGCCTGGAAGAAGGCGACGCAGTGGTGCTGAATCCAACCGATGCGATTCGCGAGGGAGTGACGGTCGAAGTGAAGGATCGCGCAGCGAAGTAGCACGGGCCAGCTGCGTCTGTTATCCGAGCCGCGACCGCAGGGAGTCGATCTTCTGTTGAATCGCAATCTTAGTCAACCCACAACACCGGCTGCCGGATAAAAAAATTCCGAATCACTTCAGCCACCGTCGAATCCGCCGGCAATGTCTTCCACAGATCGATATACGCCCGATCATGAAACGCCAGTCCCGCGAACAGCAGGCTCGATTGGCGCATGGGCCACTGGTCGAAATACATCACGTCGGGCTTTAATGGCCATTTGCTTTTATCGCGAATGAAAGGAGCCATATAGGCAACCGCCTTCCGCAGCCCGCGGCCATCGGGCAGCTGGAAGGTCCACAAATTGTCGTTGGTTGCGGACAAGATTTGCGCGATGGTTGAGAAGGCTTCGAGGTTAAAGAGCGAATATCCATAAGGTTTCGTCCGTCTCAACTCCTGCGGAAAGCTTCCGTCGGCGGCTTCCTGATTCGGCAGCAGCACGGCCTTGAAACGATCGTTCACGTACGCGAGCGTCCTTTCATCGCCGGTCAAATGCGCGAAGGCGGCGACCTGCATCGCCCAACAGGTGCCATGATTATTGGTCGCGTCACGCTCGGCGATTCCGTAGGGATGCGTCATCATCCAACTGGTATATGCGGCGAACCATTTCCTGATCGCGTCCAAATCGTGTTTGGGTATGGTCCGCGCCAGCACTTCGATCGCGCGCGCGACCTCCACCAGATGAATGGTGTCGATGATGCCCGTTCCCCGGCCGGTGAAGCGGCCATGAATCGCCTGCGCGTATTCGAGATTGGGATTCATGCGCGTGCGTTCGTCGATAAACCACGCGCGCAAGTGGAGTGCGGCCTGACGGGAGTAGCGCTGATCGTGCGTGATCTTCCAGGCCGCGGCCAGCGCGGGGACTTCGACGCTCAGGCGCATGAGAGCCTGGCGATGCTCGACGAAATTATCCGGGTTGGTCATGCCGTCGCGCTGGATGTAGGGACCATCGGGATTTTTCGGATCGGGCCACCAGTAATCCCCTTCAGAGAAGAAATCGTGCAGGCCGCCCGCGCTTCGCGGCGAATGCGCGGCGGTCACGGTAACTGGCTGGTCGTTGAGATACGAGTCGGCAGCCTTGATCACGCGCGCGCGATCGAACTGGACGACGTCGAACTGCTGCGCGCAGAGCGTCAGCGGCATCGCAAAGAATACGGCACTCCTCATAACCTGTGAGAAGATTCGCGAATCAAGCGCGATTTTGTCAAGCATTATAATCGAAGCACTGTGACTCAGCTTCTCGCGAGCGCCCTGCTTTGCGCGACTTCCTTCGCCGCCGCCGGGGATGTTCTATGGTATCGCCAGGAAGCGGCGAACTGGAATGAGGCGCTGCCGATCGGCAACGGGCGGCTGGGCGGAATGGTTTTCGGCAGTCCGCAAAGCGATCACATCCAACTCAACGAAGATACGGTCTGGGCCGGCGAAAAGCGCGACAGAACTAATCCGGAGGCCGCGGTAAATCTGCCTGAGGTCCGTCGCCTGCTGTTCGCGGGGATGCCGCACGAAGCCGAGGTTCTCGCCGACAAAACGATGATCTCGATTCCGCGCAGGCTGCCTCCGTATCAGACCATGGGTGATTTGCGGATAGCCACCAATCCGTTGACTGTCACCGATTATCGCCGCGCACTCGATCTCGATACCGCAGTTGTGCGCGTCACCTACCATGCGGGAGACGCGAACTATACGCGCGAATATTTTTCCTCGGCGCCGGACCAGGTGATCGTGATTCGCCTCACTGCTGATAAACCTCATCACATCGATATCGGCGCCATGCTCGACCGCGAAAGCCCCGCCGGGAACATGATCGACGCGAAAACCCGGTTTTTGGGGGATGATCGAATCGTCCTTGAAGGCGAAGCGATCGCACGCGATCTCCGCCACGATCAGGAACGGCCTGTGGGCGTGAAATTTCAAACCGTGCTTCTGATCACCCAGGAAGGCGGCAGGATTGTCCCGTCAAAGAATGGAGAAATGTCCATCGAAGGCGCGAACTCCGCAACCCTTTTCCTCGCCGCCTCCACCAGTTTTAAGCCGCGCGACGTCGAGCATGATCTTCTGGCCGCGAGGCGTCCCTATGAAGAATTGAAAGCCCGCCACATCGCTGATTATCAACGATTGTTTAACCGCGTAAAGCTCTCGCTCGGAACCGCTCCAGCGCCGGATCTGCCCACCGACGAACGTCTAAAACGCGTGGCCGCGGGCGCACAGGATCTTGCTCTGATCGAGCAATATTTTCAATTCGGCCGCTACCTGCTGATCTCCTGCAGCCGCCCCGGCGCGATGGCCGCGACGCTCCAGGGTTTATGGAACGACAAGCTCGAGCCTTCCTGGGATAGCAAGTACACCATCAACATCAATACCGAAATGAATTACTGGCCCGCCGAGGTCACCAATCTTTCCGAGCTGCACGAGCCGCTATTCGATCTGATCGATCTCGCGCGTCCCGACGGCCGCCGGATCGCGAAGGCCATCTATGGCGCGCGCGGATTCGTGTTGCATCACAACACCGATATCTGGGGCGACGCCGTGCCCATCGATGGCGTCGGTTCCGGCCTCTGGGCGATGGGAGGAGCATGGCTGAGCCTCCATGAATGGGACCATTACGACTTTACGCGCGACCGCCAGTTCCTTGCCTCCCGCGGCTATCCCGTCATGAAGGAAGCGGCCGAGTTTCTGCTCGATTACCTGGTCGACGACGGCAAAGGGCATCTGGTCACCGGGCCTTCCATCTCGCCCGAGAATACTTACGTGCTTCCGAACGGCGTCAGCGCGAGGCTGTGTATGGGTCCGACCATGGACACTGAAATTACCCGCCAATTATTCACGCGCGTCATCGACGCGAGCGTCATTCTCGGCATCGATTCCGGCTTCCGCGCCAAAACCAAAGCCGCGATGGATCGTCTGCCGCCCTTTCAGATCGGCAGGTACGGACAGCTTCAGGAATGGATGCAGGATTACGACGAAAAGGAGCCGGGCCATCGCCACATCTCGCAATTGTTCGCGCTCCATCCCGGCAATCAGATCACTCCGCGGGGTACGCCCGGCCTCGCCAAAGCCGCGCGCATTACGCTCGAACGCAGACTCTCGAATGGCGGGGGACACACCGGATGGAGCCGCGCGTGGATCATTAACTTCTGGGCTCGCCTCGAAGATGGCGATCAGGCCGGTGAGAACGTCATGGCCCTTCTAGGCAAATCGACTTTGCCGAACATGCTCGACACCCATCCGCCATTTCAAATCGACGGAAATTTCGGAGGCACGGCGGGCATCGCCGAAATGCTCCTCCAAAGCCACGCCGGTGAAATCAGTATTCTGCCCGCGCTGCCGAAATCCTGGTCCACCGGCTCGGTCAAAGGACTTCGCGCGCGCGGCGCAATCGAAGTCGATATCGATTGGAAGGACGGGAAAGCAACCCGCGTCGCTCTCCGCTCGCCCATCGCAAGCGAACACAGGGTTCGAATCGATGGCCGCGTCGAAACCGTCAAACTCGCCGCGGGAAAAGAAACGCTACTGAGATAATGAAGGCCATGCCAGGTCTTCAAACGAAAAGTGTCCACGCCGGCCGTTCGGTCGATCCGTCGACCGGAGCCGTCACCCCGCCACTTCACACCTCGACAACTTTTGAACGCGATCTCGACGGAGAGTTTTCGCGTAAATACGCGTATATCCGCGCCGCCACGCCGAATCGCGATTCGCTCGAAGCCTGCATCACCGCGCTTGAAGGCGGCGATGAGACCATTTCCTTCGGCTCCGGAATGGCCGCCTCGCTCGCCGTTTTCCAATCCCTCGCGCCGAAAGATCACGTAGTTCTGCATCGCGACGTCTATTACGGCGTGCGCGAGCTCATGGTCGGATTCTTCGCGAAATGGGGCCTCCTGCATACCTTCGTCGATATGCGCGACGTCGATGAAGTGCGCCGCGCCTGCCGCCCTGAAACGAAGATGTTCTGGGTGGAAACGCCCACCAATCCTCTGATCGAGGTGGTGGACATCCGCGCCGTGTCCCACGCCGCGCAAGCTGCCGGCGCGCTTCTGGTCTGCGAAAATACCTTCGCAACCCCCGTTCTTCAGCGACCCTTCGAACTGGGTGCGGACCTAGTCGTTCATTCGCTCACTAAATACATAGGCGGCCATAGCGACGCGATGGGCGGCTCCGTCACCGTCAAGAACCACCCCGCCCTGGTCGCCCAGATTCGCGATTTCCAGCACACCGGCGGCTCGATTCTCTCGCCCTTCGATTGCTGGCTCATCCTCCGAGGCGTGCAGACCCTGGTTCCACGGGTGCGCCTCCATTGCGAAAACGCGCGCCTCATCGCCCACTTTCTTTCCACTCACAAGAATGTCGCCAAGGTCCGCTATCCCGGCCTTCCCGGCGATCCGGGCCATACAATCGCGAAAACCCAGATGAAGGATTTCGGAGGCATGCTCGCTCTCGAAATTCGCGGCGCCCGCGCCGAAGCCTTCGCCTTCGCCGGTGCTCTGAAAGTGATTCTTCGCGCCACCAGCCTGGGCGGCACGCACTCGCTCATCGAACACCGCGCGTCCATTGAAGGCAAAACAACACGCGCTCCCGAATCCCTGCTGCGGCTCTCCGCGGGCCTTGAAGACGCGGACGATCTGATTCAGGATCTGGATCAGGCCCTCGCTGTAATTTAATTTACGAAACGAATCTCAAACATCGGGCTCTAACAAGGGGAGGCTTGTCATGAGTGAAAAGAAGAAGTGCGCCCATCCGGCTTGTAATTGCCACGCTCGCGAAAACAGCGACTATTGCAGCACCTGGTGTGAGGGAGAAGCAGGGACCGCCGACATAGTTTGCAGCTGCGGACATCCTAGCTGTTCGGCCGACGCCTCCGCCCGTTTGTAAAAAGTTGGGGCAGGCGCTGCCGCCTGCCTCCATCGTTAATTCGTTGCCGTAGCCTTCTGGTTCTTCACTTGAATCTCATTTACTACCTGCTGGACGTTCGGTACGCCAGCCACTAACTGCTGCGTCTGATTCCGGACTTGCTGCGAATTCACATCCCCGGTCAGAGTAACGACTCCGTTCTTCGCGGAATATTTTACCTGATCATGCAGATGATTCTGAATCAACGTGGCGTCCACCAGCTTCTCGATCGCCTTGTCGACATCCGAATTTATCTCTTTAGCCGCGCCTACTTCACCCGGCGGCGTCACCAGAATCTCATTGGCCACCACCTGACCCGCAGCCAGAGACCGCGCCAGTTGTTCCGCCTGCGCCTTGTCGTTATCCCCCGGAACATGGCCGGTTAACGTCACCACGCCCTTGTCCCGATCCTGCGAAACCGATACGTCCTTGTATCCCGCCTGATTCAACGAAGTCCGAATAGTGCTCGCCACGTCGGGCGATTTGGGCGTGGACGAACATCCCACCAGCGTTCCGGCGAGTATCATCGCCACGAATCCAAATGTGGATTTGCTGTTCATAAATTAGCCTCCAAATACGTGCAGCACTCCAGAGACCAATCTATAGCTCAGTTCACCGAAACTTGAGGAACCACAGGCCCTGACGTAGGACTTGATACGCCGGCCACGGTAATCTTCACCGGCAGAGAGCTGCCGCTGATGTGGAATCCCGGCACGCGCAGGTTCAATTGATAAACCCCGATCAACCCCGGCGCCAAGCCCGCCCAGTCGACGATGATCGCAGCCTGCACCCAGCTCGGATCGCCGAAATAAACCGCCACCGCCGGTGAAACCGCCAAAGGATTCGTGGGCGAAGGATTACCCGACGTAACGGCGCCGCCCGTTGTTGCTCCCAATCCCACCGCGTACATCACCAAAGGCTCGTCGCGATTCGCCGGATTTTTTTGATCGACGAAAGATCCGTCGGCATGCAGCAGCAGGATCTGATTCGTCGCCGGATCCACCAGCACCGCCGGCGCGTACTTCGAAATCGCCACCGTTTGCGATGCCGATGCGGCCTGGTTCGAGATGGACCGCACCACCAGCGGATAACTCCCCGCCGCCGTTCCCGGAGGAACCTGCGCATTGATCTGCGTCGGGCTCGCCATGAATAAAGGCAGTGCGACGTTGTTCAAGGTAACGCACGTCCCGCCCAGAATCACCGGCAGAGGAGTGCTGCCCGCCACCGCACTCGCCGCCAGGTTCTGCCCGAAAATCGAAATCAGCCCGTTCGGCGCGATCGCCGTCTGGTAGCTCCCCAGGTTCACCGTGCCCTTCTGATTCGGCAGCGGCCGGGCGCTCGCCGGAACCGCGCTCAGGTTGATAATGCTCAGCCCGCTGGTGGTGATGATATAACCCACTGTGCCGGTCGAATTGACTGCCATCGTGCGTCCCGCGATCGCCGAGCGCGTAGTCGCCGTCACCTGCGTAATGGGACCTTCGAGCGCGGGAATCTGCAAGCTCGAATTGCCCGTGGCCGCGTTCACCACCTGGACGCTCGGCTGCGTCGTCGCCAAAGTATTTGCGGAGGTGGCCGGCGTCGAATAAACGGCATAACTCGAAGCGCCAATCGGAGTCACCGCCGAAATAATTCCGGGGCTGGTCGCCACTTGTACCAGAGCCTGATTCAGCAGCGTCCCGTCCACCACGAAGTATTGGCCGTTGGGTCCCGCCGCGATCGGTCCGTCATACCCCGTCGGCAAGGTGGTGAAGACTTGCCGCCCGGCCACAAAATCGTCCGCATCGGCATCGTATAAATAAACGAAGCCGCTGTTGGACGCGAGCAGAATAAAACGTCCCTCGGAAGACGCGGCCATCTGCGCCGGCAGCGCGATGGGGTTCGGTGCGCCCGTGGCCGCATTCGATCCGATGATGGTGCTCACGCCGCGCGGCAGCGTATTATTACCCACTACCTTCCACAACTGACCGTTGTTCATCACGATCTGCAAGCCGCTTAACCCTGCCGCAATCACACTGGGTTGAATTACCGCCAGGTTCGATGCGAATTGAATCGGCGGGTAAACCACCAGTCCGGTCGACACCATCTTGACCGGATCCACCATGCTGATACTCTCGCCGCCCGAGTTCGCCACGTACAACAGCGTTCCATCGGGCGTCAGGGCGAGCGAAACCGGAAGCTGGCCCACCTTGATCGGCGCGAGAAACTGCGAGGAGCCAATGTCGTAAACTTCCACGCGATTGAGCCCCGTGTTCGCGATATAGATCCGCTGCCGCGCTGCATCGTAGACCAGGTCGTTCAGCTGCGCGCTCGACGAAATCCCGATGGGGATGGGCAGTATCGTCCCTCGTTGGTCGGAGTCGCGAAAGTTCTGATAGACCCGGATGCGGTCCGGAATGTTGATTGCGTCCGCCGACTGCAAGATAAAATCGTGTGGCGGATCGATGGTCCCATAGCCTCGGGTGAGCGTGGAGTTGAAGCTGAAAGAAAATCCCGATTGCGACGATTTTACCGCCGGCTCAGTGGTGGCGCTCGCCTGGCCCGAAACGCCCGCGTATTGCAGCAGGCTTGCGGATACCGTGGCTTTTACTTTTCCCTCATTATTGATTGCCACCGCCGCCGCGGACGTGGAGCTCACGCCGCACTGATCGTTGGTAAGAAGCAGGACATCGGTAGCAGGCTCAGCGAGCGCGCTGTTCGAGATGGTCGAGAGCGGTAACGCCACGAACCCCGAATCGGACAGTCCGTATGCATTCGATCCGTCCGCGCTCACCACCATCTTGCCCGCGAAAAATTCCGGCAGCTGAATATCCATGGTCATCAGCAGATTGTCCGGATCGGCCATCATCAGCTGGCCTACGTTTCCAGTCGCATTCACCGGATCGACGTTATAAACCGTATAGAGAGCGGTCCCCCCGGGCGCGAACACCGCACCCCCTTGATTGATCTGGGTATTGAAACCCGACGCGGCCGTGGTGGGTGTGATCGGAAACGTCGAATTCGCCGTATTCAGAGTCCCCAGCAGCTGCATCGTCGATGCATCGAAGAGATTCGCGCCGCATAAAATCCGGGTGCCGTCGTCGGAGATCGCCAGCGCGCTCAGGAACCCCGTGGTCAGCGTTCGCGCCCGCAGCACCGTCCCGGAGGAGGCCTGGTACAGAAACACCACGCCCACTCCGCTGGTTGCGTTCGTGACGTGCAGCCCCACGATCGACGATCCATCGCGAGTGGCGCGCAGTTGGCTATGCGCCGCAAGAAACGCCCGGCTCGCAGGCGCGGGAAACGTCGGAGCCAGCGGAGCCACCGGCGCCACACTCAAAGCGGTAAGCGGAGCCGCGGAATTGGGCCTCGGATCGTACAGCAATAAAACATTGCTGATCGCAGTGCTGCCGCTGCCGGTAGTGGAGATCAAAACGCGTTCATCGCTCGCCACGGCAATCCCCTCCGGCTTCGATGGCAAGCTGATGCGATTGGTCACGGTCAACGCGGTTAGGTCGATGACGTCGACCACGGAACTGGCAAAACAAGTGACGTAAAGAAATTGCCCGCTGCGCGAAATCGCCGCCGCCATCGGTTCGGTATCGGTAGGAATCGCCGCAAGAAATTTGTTCTGCGCCAGCGAATAAACCTGCAATTGATTGGTTGCGCTGGAGGTCAGATAGAGACGGTTATGCCCTTCATCGAGGACGATATCGCTTCCCCCGCCCAGCAACGGCACCACTTTCCCCAATGTAGCCGCATGGAGGGCCATCCCCGCGGCCACGAGAAAACAAACCACCCGCATGAGACATGTTACAACGCGTCCCAAGCCATTCGGTTGACACCACAGACTGTTTTCGCCTCCCGCGGTTTTACCGAGCCGCGACCGCAGGAAGCGTCATTTCAAACTAATTCTCCCCGATGCAGCGCTAAAATCGGAAAGTGAATAAGCCCTCGCTAGCCTCCTTTACCGGCCTGTATCTCAAGATCGGCAATACCACCTTTGGCGGAGGCGATCCCACGATGGCGCTGCTCCAGCGCGAGTTAATCGCCCGAAAATGGATTACCCGGGAAGAGTTCGCGCTGGCGTATTCGCTCGCCCGGGTTACCCCCGGCACCAACGTGCTGGCTTTCTGCGCCGCCACCGGTGCGCGTGTGCTGGGCCTTGCCGGAGCCTTCGCCGCCGTCCTCGCTGTAACCTTGCCCTCCGCGATTCTGGCTGTTCTCCTGACCCGCGGTTTCGAAACCTGGCGCACGCATCCCTGGGCGATGGCCGCTATCGGAGGCACCGTCGCCGCGGTATCCGGCATGATGTGGGCCAGCGTGTTGGCACTGATCAAGCCCTACCTCGGTTGGCGAGTCGTGCTCTTCACCGGGGGAGCTTTTTTGGCCGCTTGGAAGTTTCATGTCACTCCGGTTCCGGTAATTCTGGTAGCAGCCCTCGCCGGCTATGCATGGACGGAAAAGTGAATCTGTTCTTGCTCTACTCCCTGCTTCTCAAGGCTACGCTGACGTCCTTCAGCGGCCTTGCGTCGCTGCCGATGGTGCGCAACGATCTGGTGGTCGAGCGTAAAGTCCTGACCGATCGCCAGCTCAACACCGCCGTCGTCGCCGGCAGAACCGGACCTGGACCGAATGGCCTTTACCTGGTCAGCGTCGGATACTACGCCCGCGGATTGCCCGGCGCAGCCGCGGGATTACTGGCCCTGATGACCCCCGCATTTCTGATCGTGCCCATGATGCGCTGGCTGGGCCGCCGCGCCGAAACGCCGCGCGTCAAAAGCGCCATTCGAGCGGTGGTGCTGGCAAGCGCGGGACTTCTCCTGTCCGCCTCGCTCCCCTTAGCGCGCGACGCCATCACGGGATGGATGACGCTCGCCATTGTGATCGCGAGCTTCGCGGTCTTAGCGTTCACGAAAATCGATACCATCTGGGTGGTTCTGGCGGGAGCAGCCGTCGGTTTAGCGGCACTCAAAACAGCTTAGTCAGCTCTTGCCATACGTCATCTTCGACCATTTCCTCGGTCTTCGACCCGTCGATCAGCCGGATGCGGCCGGGGTCCTCGGCCCCCAGGTGGAGATACGCCTCGCGGACTTTCCTGTGAAATCCGACTTCTTGTTCGTCGATCCGAGTCTCCACGTCCTGCGTTTTCCGGTTGCGTCCGCGGGCGCGCTCTAAACCCAGCTCCGTGTCGATATCTATCACAAATGTAAGGTCGGGAACCAGCCCGCGGCAGGCAATTCGATCCACATCGTAAACCAGCTCGGTACCCAGGCCGCGCGCGGCCCCTTGATAAACCACGCTCGAATCTGTAAACCGGTCGCATAAAACGACTTCGCCCCTTGAAAGCGCCGGCAAAATCCACTCCTCGACATTTTGCGCCCGCGCCGCGAACATCAAGAGAAGCTCGGTTGTGGGCCTCATTTCGAGGTTCTTGGCGTCCAGAAGCACGCGGCGAATCTGCATGCCGATGGGGGTGCCTCCGGGCTCCGAAGTCTCAAGAACTGCTTTGCCTTCAGCGCGCAAGCGAGCGGCGAGCCGGCGAAGCTGAGTCGATTTACCGCTGCCCTCCGGACCTTCGAAGGTGACAAAAAGGCCGCGCTTAGTCGTAGACAAAGTGCAGAACCTTCTTCAAGTCGTCCCACGCCTCGCGTTTCGCATTCGCATTGTAAGGGCGCAGCAGATACGAAGGATGATATGTGACCATCACCGGGATGTCCCGCCATTTGTGCCAGTTACCGCGTAGGCGGGTGACACCTTCCTTAGTGGCGAGCAGAGCCTTTGCAGCCGTCGATCCGAGCGCGCAAATGGCTTTCGGCTTAATCGCAAGCAGTTGACGAAAAAGGAATTCGCCGCAGATTTCCATTTCCTCTGGCAACGGCGTACGGTTCTCCGGTGGACGGCATTTGACCACGTTCGCGATGTATACGTTCTCACGGCGGATCGGAATTCCTTCCTTCGAGGCTGTGTTATCAATCATTTGCGTGAGCAATTGTCCGGCGCGACCCACGAACGGCAGCCCCTGCGCGTCCTCATCGGCCCCCGGGCCTTCGCCGACGAATACCAACCGCGCGTGCTCGTCACCGGAGCCGAACACAATCTTATTTCGTTGAGAACAAAGGCCGCACCGGCGGCAATCGCCAATATCGGCGCTGATTTTCGCGAGCGAATCGTCGGCAGGCGCTAAAGGAAGAATATCCAACATGACGGGTGGTTGACGGCGATAGATCTCTTTCACGCCCAAGTCGCGGTAGAAGTCGAGATATTGGCGCAGTTGCTCCGGAATCATTTCGCGTGCAGGGCGAGACGCAAGTTCATGATTTCATCTAAGATACGCCCGGCAATGACTCGTTTAGGCGCGCGGCGAACCAGGATAGGATCGGCGTCCCGGGTAACCAGCACCACTTCATTTTCATCCGAATCGAACCCTATGCCCGATTTCGAAACCAGGTTGGCTACCACCATATCGCAGTTTTTCGATGCCAGCTTGCGGCGAGCTTCGCCGATCAGATTTTCCGTTTCGGCCGCGAAGCCAATCAGCAGGCGATCCCCCTTTTTTTTCCCTGCTTCCGCGAGAATATCGACCGTCGGATCGAGCTCGATGGACAGACGCGCGGCGGTTTTCTTGACCTTGTGCACAGGTGCATCCGAGCGATGATAATCCGCGACAGCGGCAGCTTTAATAATGATTGTAGACTCTTCCAGATGCGCCATGACGGCGTCAAACATCTGGGCCGCAGTCTGGACGTGAATCACTCCGCTCGGCGCGGGCAGGCTTACCGGGCCGGAAATCAGAGTCACTTTTGCGCCGCGCGCGGCTGCTTCCTGGGCGATGGCGTACCCCATTTTGCCGCTCGAACGGTTGCTGAGATAGCGCACCGCGTCAAGAGGTTCCTGGGTGGGGCCGGCGGTGATGAGGACGGTTTCGCCTTCTAAATCGCGTTTCACGTTCATGAGCGCGGCTACGGCGTTCGCAATTTCATCGGGCTCCGCCAACCGGCCGGGACCGACCGTGCCGCAGGCCAGGGCGCCATCGTCGGGATCGACGATTACATGGCCGCGCTCGCGCAAGGTGCGCACATTCGCTTGGGTGGCGGGGTGATTCCACATGTTGGTATTCATAGCCGGAGCCAGAACGACACGCCCCGTGAAGGCCAGGTACATAGTCGACAGAAAGTCGTCAGCCAGGCCGTTCGCGAATTTGGCCAGCAGATCGGCTGTGGCGGGCGCGACTACCAGCACGTCGTTTTCCTGCGCTACCTGGATGTGTTCTATGGCGCTCGACAGGGTGTCCGCGGAGAAGAGGCCGGTAATTACTTTGCGGCCGGTCAGGGCGCTGAAGGTCAGGGGGCGAATGAACTCCTCGGCGGCGCGGGTCATGACGACGTTGACGGTGAAGCCGCGGGTCATGAGGGCGCGGGCTAGCTCGGCGGCTTTGTAGGCGGCGATGCCTCCGCCGACGCCTAGGGCGATGTTCATGGGAGCCTCAACTGTGTGGCGGGGGCGAAAAACGGGGACAGCCCCCTCGGTCCACGGCGGCGCAGCGACATGAGCAGCTTTCGCGAAGCATCGAGGGCGCCTTGGGACAGAGTGGACTGTCCCCCTTTTTCGCGATTTCTCGCAGCCCGCATGGGGTTATTCTTCGGCGGCGGCCAGGTCTGCTGCTTGTTGGGCGGCAATCAGAGTCAGGTCTTCGTATTGCACCAGGCCGCGGCGCACTTCTTCCATGGCGACGACGGTTGGTTTCTTCGAGGTGGTGGGAAGATAGCTGCGCGCGCCGCTCTGGAGTTGCCGGGCGCGTTTCGCGGCCACGATGATGAAACGATAGGCGCTCGCTTCGGGGTCGTCCGGGATAATACTCTGGGCGGTGTGTCGAATGGTATTTTCAGGCATTGTGGAACGTCTCCAAAATCGGACGGATTTGTCTTTCCATCCGGTCGCGCCGGCTGCGGGTTGCTTTGACGATCGATTTCAATGTTTCCACCGATGCCTCAACTTCCCGGTTCACCAGCACGTAATCGTACTGCTTATAATTACGGATCTCTTCGGCGGCATCGTGCAAACGCCGCGCAATCACGGGTTCAGAATCCTGCGAGCGAGCCCGCAAACGCTCTTCGAGAACCTGCCGGCTGGGCGGCAATATAAAAATAGAGACCGCAGCCGGACTCTTCTCCTTTAATTGTCGCGCACCCTGGACGTCAATGTCGAGGATCAAATCGACGCCTTCTTGGGCGGCACGCTCCAGTTCGCCAACGTGGGTGCCGTAATAGTTGTCGAAAACCTTGGCATGTTCGAGGAATTCGCCTTTGGCGATGCGGTCTTCGAAGTCCTGAAGGGAGACGAAAAAATAGTCTTTTCCGTGTTGTTCCTGCCCTCTGGGGGCTCGGGTGGTGTAGGAGATTGAAAAGCGAAGATTGGGGATTTCGTTGACCAGCCGGTGGGTGAGCGTGGATTTTCCGGAGCCGGAGGGGGCGGAGATGATGAAGACTGTGGTCATTTAGAGGTTGGTCTGGCGCACGCACTTTTGCGTGCCGCATCGACACTGGTGTCGATGTCCCTCGACGGTGTCGAGACGAGTCTCGACACGGCATGCACGAGTGCGTGCGCCACACAGGTGAGGGGTTTTTCTGAGATCGCTCCCTGTGGTCGCGGCTCGGTAGAGCTTGCACGGAGAATGTGTCGACCCGAAAAATGGGAGGTCATTCGAGGTTTAGGGATTGCTCGCGGACTTTTTCTATGCAGGCTTTTGCGCTCAAGGCGAGATCGGTGATCTTCAGGCCGGCTTCGCCCGCGCCGCTGGTTTTCGAGAGGATGGTGTTGGTTTCGCGGTTCATCTCCTGCAGCAGGAAGTCGAGTTTCTTACCAATCTCGCCGCCGGTATCAAGCATCCCCTTCAATTGCGCGGAGTGGATTTTCAGGCGCGCCAGCTCTTCGCCGATGTCGCTGCGATCCGCTAAGATTGCCGCTTCCTGCGCTAAACGTTGCGGATCGATCTGGACGCCCTTGAGCAGCTCGCGCAATTTTTCCGAGAGCCGGCTGTGAAAAGCGGCGTGGGCGCTGCTGCGGATCTGCTCCATTTCACAGGCCAGCGCGAAAACCCGATCGTTGTGGCCGCGCATTTCCGAGGCGATCTCCGCACCCTCGCGCGCGCGAAAATCGTTGAGACCGTCCAGAGCTTCCGATAACGCTTCGAGAATGTCTTGTTCCACGAATGGCGCTGCCTCAGGCGAGGCTTCCGCCAGCATCCCGGTGTGGCGGAAGGCGGCATTGAGATCGGGCTCGGCACTGATGTGGTGCGCTTTGGCGGCTTGGCGAAACGCGCTTAAGTATTGCTCCAGCAGACCGTGGTTGAGGGCCAGGGCGGAAGATCCGTTCACGCCCGACGAAGGTAAGGAAATGCGGACCTCGACGTGGCCGCGGGTCAACCGGCGTTTCACCAGCGAGCGGATGGCGTTCTCAAATTCGTCCGCGGCGGAGGGCGCGTGCACCTGCACGTCGAGGCCGCGATGATTGAGGCTCTTCACGCTCACCACGATTTCGCCCGCGTCGAGCGTTTTCCTGGACCGCGCGAAACCGGTCATGCTGCGCAATGGTAGGGACATTTAAGGGTTCACAATAGGATCTTCTAAAAATTGCATGTCATGCAACCTCTGGTAGATTCCGCCGCCCGAGACCAGTTCCTCGTGAGTGCCGATTTCGGCGATTTTTCCGGAACTGAGCACCACGATTTTATCGGCGCGGCGGATGGTCGAAAGGCGATGCGCAATCACCAGCACGGTGCGATGCTCCATCAGATTTTGGAGCGCGGCCTGCACCAGGCGCTCGGATTCCGTGTCCAGGTGCGAGGTCGCTTCGTCCAGAATCAGAATGGGCGCATCTTTTAGAAGAGCGCGCGCGATGGCCACGCGCTGGCGCTGGCCTCCACTGAGTTTTTGACCGCGCTCGCCGATCATCGTGTCGTAGCCTTCGGGCATGCGCAGGATGAATTCCTCAGCCAAAGCGTTGCGCGCGGCGGCTTGGATCTGTTCGCGCGTAGCATCCGGACGCCCGTAACCGATGTTGTTGGCCACAGTGTCGTTGAACAGGAAAGTATCCTGCGCGACAATGCTGATTTTTTCGCGCAGGGAAGTCAGACGCAGATCGCGGATATCTTTGCCGTCGATCCGGATCGCGCCGGAGCAGACGTCGTAGAATCGCGGCACGAGATTTGCGAGCGTCGTCTTACCGGAGCCGCTGGGGCCGACCAGTGCGGCGATTTCGCCGTATTTTACTTCCAGGCGGACCTGATCGAGAAAGAATCCATTGGGTGCGCTGGGGTAGCGGAAGGTGGCTCCGTCGAACACAATAGATTTTTCGAAGCGGGCTAGCTTTAGGGCGTTGGGCTTTTCCTTGATCTGCTGCTCGCGGTCTAGATATTCGAAGACGCGCTGCGAAGCACCGAGCGCCTGCTGAAAAATATTGTGGATGCCCGCCAGGCGTTTAACAGGTTCGTAGAGCATCAGCAGGGCGATGACGAAGCTCATGAATTCGCCGGGGGTCATGGTGCCGAGCTTGATCTGTTTGCGCGCGTAGCCGACCAGCAGCACGATGGTGACGGCTCCGAAAAATTCGATGAGAGGCGACGCGACGGCCTGCTGCGCGACATAGCGGAGATTGGAGCGGCGCAGGCGCTGGACGCGGTCGCGAAAACGGTTGGATTCGATCTCTTCGGCGCCAAACGATTTTACGACCTGCTGGCCGCTTAAGGTTTCCTGGAGCACTTGATTCAGCTCCGCGGCGTCGTCCTGCGCGCGGCGGGTGGTCTTTCGAATGCGGCGTCCCAGGCGCACGGTGGGGACGAGGACCAGCGGGAGGACGGTCAGGCTCCAGAGGGCGAGCTTCCAATCGCTTTTGAGAACCACGGCGAGCAGCGCGATTACGGTGAAGCTCTGGCGCAGAAAATCGGCGAGGATGCCGGAGAGGGCGACCTGAATTTTTTCCAGGTCGTTCATGATGGAGGACATCACCCGCGCGGTCGAGTTGTCCTCGAAGAAGTGCGCATCCTGATGGACGACCCGGTCGAACACGGTTTGACGGAGGTCGGTGACGGCTGAGAAGCCGACGTAATTGATGATGTAGTTGCCGAAATAATCGCAGATGCCGCGGAGGAAAAAGACGGTCAGGATGGCGGTGGCGACCATGCTCCAGATGGCGGTGACGTGGGGCGGGACCAGGTTGTTGAGATAGACGACGTGGCCGAAGATACTGAAGAGTTTGACCGGCGGCTCGATTTCCTGAGGGTTGAGGACGCGGTCGAGAATCGGCATGATGAGCACGGCGGTCATGCCTTGGGCCGCGCCGACGATGGCCATTAAAACTACGGACGTCAGAAGGTGTGGGACGTAGGGGCGGGCGTAGCGGAGCAGCCGGGTCAATTCTTTCATGTGTGGCGCGCGCCTCCAGGCGTGCCGCGTCGACGTGTTCGTGCGAACAAGCCGAGGGGACCCGCACACGAACAAGCAGTTCTCATGGGTGCAACATTTCTAGCGAACAGACTGTACTTGATTCGGCTCAGGGTCGACGGAGACGTCGACACGGAGGCGCGCGCCACCGTTCTCATGGGCGGGCCTTTTCCAGGGGGCTTAGCGCAGCCGCGGCGGCGAGTACTTGAGAGGTGGAGATATCGGTGATCGAGCGAGAGGTTAGCACTTGCGATTCGGTTCGCCAGGGGGACCAGGTTACCGGCTCTGATGGGCCGAACAGAACGACAACGGGGATACCAAAGGCGGCGGCGATGTGGGCGGGGCCGCTATCGTTGCCGATGAAAAGCGAGGCTCCGGCGATCAGGGATTTCGTGATGGCGAAGGATTCGCGGGAGGTCTGGAAATCCTTGAAGGGTTCGAGATCGTCGGTGGGGCCGGCCAGGAAGACTGCTTCGATAGGGAGGCTGCGGGCGACTTCTATGAAGCGTTCGGCCGGCCAGGTTTTGTCGGCGGCCGATGCGAAGGGATGGATCACGGCGTAGGGGCGGCGAGCCGGTGGAGTCTCTGCGAAGAGTTTCGCGCGCGGGATCTCTTGCTGCGGGACGCCTAAAGCAAACACTGCTGAGGCCAGATGCTCGGCGGTGTGGACGCGGCGGGTTACACCCAGGATTTCTTGCGCGGTGGCGATTTTGTCGGAGTAAACGAAGCTGTAGCGGTGATGGGCGAAGCCGGCGCGAATCTTTGCGCGGGAGAGCGCGGTGAGGACCATGCTGCGCGTGCCTCCGTGAAGATTGAGGACCAGGTCGGCGCGGGTCATGTTTTCCCGTGTCTCATTAACATCGGGATTGCCGTTAAAAATTTCGGCGAAGCGAGGTTCGACGATGACGCTGATTTTGAGGTCGGGGCGATGGCGCTTTAGTAAGGCGAGGGCGGGCGTGGTCAGTACACAGTCGCCCAGGGATCGCAAACGGATCACGGCGATCCGCGAGCCGGGCGGCAGGCGATCGAGCAGGTTCACTTTATTCTTCAATGCGGGCTTCGTCGACCAGCATCACGGGGATGTCGTCGCGAATCGGATAGACCCGCTTGCATTCCACGCATTTCAGGCCGTTTTCGTCCTGTTTCAGCTCCACAGGGGCTTTGCAGAGAGGGCAGACGAGAATTTCCAGCAGGTCTTTGCTGATGGCCATAACAAGGTTAGTGTAGCAAAGCGGCGGTTCGACAGAGCCGCGACCACAGGGAGCGATCTATTCGGGAAGCGGCTTGCCCATAGTTTCCGGAGCCCACGGCAACACCGCGAGGCCCAGCAGGAAGACCGCGCACATGGTGATTCCGGCGTAGCGCATCGGTTCCGGTGTCCCGGCGTAGACGCGGCTGGTTAAAAGGGCAAGCGCAAACGGGCCGACAGCGGCGATCAGGCGGCCGACGTTATAGCAAAACGATGTTCCGGTGGAACGCAGACGGGTGGGAAACAGCTCCGGGAAATAAATCGCGAAGCCGCCGAAGAGCGAAAGCTGGCAGAAGCCCATGAGCGGCGTCATCCAGAAAATGTCGCTGAAATTTTGCAGTTTCCAGAAAGTGAAGGCGGTGGCGCACATGGCGGCCAGGAATCCGGCGGCGAAGGCGGGCCGGCGTCCGACTCGCGCGGTGAAGTATGTGAAGGCGTAAATTCCGAAGAAGGAGCCGACGTTTTGGAGCAGCGAGTTGATGCCTGTCCACAGAGTTTTTTGGGAGGCGATCATCGCTTCCGGCATGCCTTGCGCGCGGAACGTCTTGTCGAGGACGGAGCTGAGCAGGTCGGGCGCGAAGAATCCGATGCCCCACAGGCCGACGACTCCGGAGAACGCGAGCGTCATGCCGACCAGCGTGCTGCGGCGGTAGCGCGGCGAGAACAGTTCGCTCACGGAGCCGAGCTTGGCGTGTTTATCCTTGGCTTTTTGCCAGCCTTCAGGTTCCTTGAGTCGGCGCATGATGACCAGTACCAGCAGCGCGGGCAGGGTTCCGATGATGAACATCAAGCGCCACGGGCTGGTGACGATCAATCCCGAGGCTTGCATCCGTCCGAGAAAAATTCCGATCAATGCCGCAGTCACGTTCCCCACCGTGGAGGATGCCTGCAACAGGCCGAGCGCGTACGGGCGGGCGCGATTCGGCATCACCTCGGCGACCAGCGCGACGCCGACCGCAAACTCGCCCCCGACACCTAAACCGGTCAGGAATCGGTAGGCCGAGAAATCCCACACGCCGGTCGACAGGACGCTCAAGCCGGTGAATGCCGAGTAACTGAGGATGCTGATTAGCATCGTTTTCACGCGGCCGATGCGATCGCCGAGAATACCGAACAGCACTCCGCCGACCGCCCAGCCGATCATGAAGATCGAAGTGGAGTATCCGGCGTACGTCGCGACCAGGCCGGCTGAATTGGGATCTCCGGCGTGGACATGCAGCAGTTCGAGCATCGCCGGGCGGCGGGCCAGCGTGAAAAGCTGCTGATCCATGGTGTCGAACAGCCAGCCGAGCGACGCGACCAGGAGGACGAACCAATGATAGCGGGTGAGTTCCTTATACCAGGCGCCGGTGAACGGATTGGTGGTGGCGCCGGGCTCAACGATGGCCATTGAGGGCTATTCTCTCACGCCCTTAATAAAGGATGCGCGTGCGAATGGTGCCGGGCACTTTTTCGAGCGCGCGCTTGACGTCGAGCGAAGCTTCGCGCGTCTCGGTTTCGACGTCGATCACCACGTAGCCGATCTGCGCGTTGGTTTGCAGATACTGGCCCGTGATGTTGATCTTCTGCTTGGAGAACACCGCGTTGACCGCGGACAAAACGCCGGGGCGATTGTGATGCGTGTGCAGCAGGCGGTGCTTGCCGGGATGCTCCGGCAGCGACACTTCGGGAAAATTGACGGCCGTAAGCGTCGATCCGTTGTTGCTGTACTTGATGAGTTTTTCCGCGACCTCGATGCCGATGTTTTGTTGAGCTTCTTCGGTGCTGCCGCCGACGTGGGGAGTGAGGATCACGTTTTCCATGCCGCGCAAAGGCGACACGAACTCGTCGGCATCGGTCTTGGGCTCGATGGGGAAAACGTCGATGGCCGCGCCCGAAAGATGTTTCGAGCGCAGCGCGTCCGCGAGAGCGTCGATATCGACCACTGTGCCGCGGGCGGCGTTGATCAGCTTCGCGCCCTTCTTCATACGGGCAAGCTGATCGGCGCCGATCATGTTCATGGTTTGCTGCGTTTCGGGAACGTGCAGCGTGACGACATCGGAGGTTTCGAGCAGTGCGTCGAGCGTGGGAACCGAATGCGCGTTGCCAAGCGCAAGCTTGGTCTCGATATCGTAGAAGATCACCTTCATACCCAGCGATTCGGCCAGCACGCCGATCTGCGTGCCGATGTGGCCATAGCCGACGATGCCCAGCGTTTTGCCGCGAACTTCCTGGGAGCCCGAGGCGGTCTTCATCCAGCCCCCGCGATGCGTCAGGGCGTTGCGAAAAGGGATGCCGCGCATTAACAGGATCGTTTCGGCGAGCACCAGTTCAGCCACACTGCGGGTGTTCGAAAAGGGGGCGTTGAAAACCGGGATGCCGCGCTGCTGCGCCGCGTCCAGGTCCACCTGGTTGGTCCCGATGCAGAAGCAGCCGATGCCCATCAGCTTCTCGGCGCTGTTAATCACGGTCGCGGTCAATTGCGTGGCGGAGCGGATGCCGATGAAGTACGCGTCGTGCAACGCCTCGATCAACTTAAGTTCAGGCAGCGACTTGGGGTGATACTCAATGTCGCTATAGCCGTCCTTCTTCAAAGCCTCGACGGCAGTGGGATGCACGCCTTCGAGCAGCAGGATTTTGATTTTACTTTTGTCGAGTGAGTTAGGTTGCATTAGAGCGGGGCGCTAAATTATCAGGGTAGTTGATAACGAGATCGAGATGAATGGCCGGGGCGGAAAGTGGGTACCATTTTCCGCAGTTTTCATCGTGCGACGCGCTCTACTCGCCCAATCCCCTGGCTGACACCAGGGGTTATAACCCCGTCCCGTAAGGGCGGGGATAGCTGTTCAGGCCATTAGCAAAAGTTCCATCAGCACCGAAGAATCCGTCGGCTCGGTGTAATACCGGGGGATTGTCCGTACAATCCGAAACCCGAATTGCCGGTTCAGGGCAATCATGCGAGCATTGCGTTTCCGGCAGTTGGTAAGAATGCGATTAAATCCATAATAGCGGGCGTAGGCGACTTCCCATGCCTTGAGCAGCGGGCCGAAGCCTTTCTTCTGGAAGCGCGGCAGGATTCCGGTAGTGCTGATATAGAGGTCACGGCCTTGTTTCTCGAACGCGCAGCAGCCGACTTTAGTGTTCCCGACGATCAGCCAGTAGGATTCGCAGCTGTTCCAGTACTCGCGATCGAAGCGGTCGGGTTTTGGAAATACTTTGCGGTCGAAGGCCAGCAGACTGCGCATTTCCTGGGGCAGGATAACTTTTCTGAACTCGGTTTTCATTAAAGCATCCGCAGGTGGAAACCGCCGTCTACGTTGATCACCTGGCCGGTCGAGTAGTCGAGCGACCCTTCGGCGATCGCTCTGACCACGCGCGCGACATCCGAACCTTCGCCCATGCGGCGCTGCGGCAGCAGGCCGCCGGCGATGCGTTTTTCGTACACGTCTTCGACGGCGGAAATCATATCCGTGCGGATAATGCCTGGTCTAATCTCGAAGACTCCGATATTTTCAGCCGCCAAGCGCGCCGCCCACAACGCGGCAGACATGCTGAGCCCGGCTTTTGAAATGCAATACTCGCCGCGGTTGACCGACGCGGTGTAGGCGGAAATCGAAGTGACGAAAACGATTCGTCCGCTGCGGCGTTCCACCATGCCGCGCGCAATCTGCTGGGTCAGGAAATGCGGACCCTTCAAATTCACATCGATCAACTCGTCGAAACTTTCTTCGGTCGCGTCCAAAATATCGCGTCGTTCTCGCGGAGCCATCCCGGCGTTGTTGACCAGCAAATCGACGTTGCCGAAGCGTTCTTTGGCGAAGGCCGCCAGCGCGCGCCGGTCGTCCGCTGACGCCAGATCGCAGTGGAAAATCTCGGCGCCCGTTTCAGCACGCAAGGAATCCGCAGCGTCTTTCCTTCCGCGATACGTGCCCAGCACCCGATGAGTGGACGAAAGCTCGATGGCGATAGCGCGGCCGATTCCGCGGCTCGCGCCGGTGATAAGAGCGGCCGGCTTCACGTCTTCATTCTACGGGATCGAATCTCCCGTCCACGTCAAAATTGGGACCATTCACAAGAATTCGATGGATATTTCACCGGATGCCGCTCTATGATGCCTCATGCGAATCGCGGGGATTTTCCTTTTATTAGCGGGCGCAATCTGGGCCCAGGATCTGGAGAGAATGGAATTCAACTGGTTGGCCGGCGGAGTGAATAGCTCCTCCTCCACCATCCCCGGCACGACAGCCGTGCTCTCCGGATCGGCGGGCTTGGCGACCCAAGTCGGCTATGCGTTCAGAGTCACAACGACGAAGCCAGGCAGCCTGTGGATCGAGGTTCCCTTCACCTACACCTGGGAGGGAACCGGCATCGTCACGGGGCCGACGGTGGCCGCCATTGACCGGAATGTCTGGTATTTCACTCCCGGCGTGCAGCTGAAGACTCGGCCCTTCAAGAGAGTCTCGTTTCACGCTTTGGCGGGAGGCGGCACCGGATCGTTCAGCAAAGTGAACAGCATTGCCAGCGGAGCGAACGGCACAGTGATGGTGAATTCCCTGTTTCAAATCAGCCCCGTGTTTGATTTCGGAGCCGGGATCGATCTCCGTCTGAGCCGGCATCTCAGCCTGCGCGCGGAGGGTCGCGACTTTGTGAGCGGCGCGAATTTGGGCGGAGTGCCGGGGCATAATCACCCGCTGGTTCTGGGGGGATTGATCATCCATATTTAGCCGCGTGAACACCCTCCCGCGCAAAAGAGCCGCGACCACCGGGAGCGGTCGGCGCCCGGAATTCAATCGCTCTCGCAGCTACACATGATTCGATTATCGTTAAATGGTGGCCCAGCAACCGGAGCGAGCGGAGCTCGACTATCTCTTCAGCGTCACCTATGAAGAACTGCGCCGCCTGGCATCCACCGTCCGCCGCGGCGATCCCAGTGCCACACTGAATCCCACCGCCCTGGTGAATGAAGCCTGGCTCAGGCTCGCCGGCTCGCCCAAGGTTTCGAACACCTCGCCTCTGCACTTCAAGCGGATCGCCGCGCGCGCCATGCGGCAGGTGCTGGTGGAGGCCGCACGCCGCAGGCATGCGGATAAACGCGGCGGCGCCCACGCGAATTTTGTGACCTTCGATGAATCGCTTGCCGTGGCCGCCTGCGAACGCGAGGTGCTGGAACTCGACACCGCCCTCGACGAACTCGCGCGCATGGAGCCTCGCCAGGCCATGATGGTCGAGGGCCGATTCTTCGGCGGCCTCGAAGTCGCGGAAATCGCGCAACTGCTCGACGTGTCCGAAGCGACGATACTCCGCGACTGGCGCGCCGCCAAAGCCTGGCTCGCTCACACTCTGCGCCCGATATAATCAGACCTGTCATGGACAGCGCACGCTGGAGCCGGGTCCAGGAAATATTTAACCAGGCTGTGGACCTCGCGCCGTCCCAGCGTCGATTGGTTCTCGAAAAAGAATGTAGCGGCGATCCCTCTCTGCTGGCCGAAGTACTGGCTATGATCGACCACGATGCGCGCGGCGATTCCCTGCTCGACCGCGGCATGCCTCACCTGGCCAGCCAGTTGGTGAGCGAGGCGCCCGCATTGAAGGAAGCCGGTCCCTACCGCATCGTGCGCATGCTGGGCGAAGGCGGCATGGGCGTGGTATATCTGGCGGAGCGCGACGATCTGCGCCACGCCGTGGCCATCAAGATCCTCCGCGACGCCTGGCTTTCGCCCGCCCGCCGCGAACGCTTTCTTACCGAGCAGAGGACGCTCGCGCAGTTGAATCATCCGTCCATCGCGCGCCTCTACGACGCCAATACTCTGCCCGACGGCACGCCCTGGTTCGCCATGGAATATGTGGAGGGCGTTCCACTCACGAAATATTGCGAGCCTCTCTCCATCAACGGCCGTCTGCGCCTTTTTCGCGAAGTGTGCGAAGCAGTCGAGCACGCGCATCTGCATGCGGTGATCCACCGGGATCTGAAGCCGTCTAACGTTCTAGTGCGGCCCGACGGAACCGTGCGCCTGCTGGATTTCGGAATCGCCAAACAGCTGGACCGCTTCGACGCGCCCGCCGACCGCACCCGCACGGGCTTGCGTCTGATGACTCCCGCCTACGCCGCGCCGGAGCAGATTCGAGGCGCCCGCATCGGAATTTATACCGACGTTTATTCCCTCGGCGTCGTGCTCTATGAACTGCTGGCCGGAAAACTTCCGTTCGATCTCGAAAACCGCTCGGCGGGCGAAGCCGAGAAGATGATCCTCGAGCAGGAGCCGGAAAAACCGTCCGCCATCGCCGATCTGAACGTGCTCTGCCTCACCGCGATGCACAAGGATCCGGAGCGCCGCTATCGCACGGTCGAAGCCCTGACGCGGGACATCGATCACTATCTGAAACGCGAGCCTCTCGAAGCGCAGCGCGATACGTTGCGTTATCGCGCGGGAAAATTTGTCGCCCGGAACCGGCGCGCCGTCGTTGCCGCGGCGCTCGTATTGACGCTTATAGTCGCGATGGCGGCATTTTTCACCGTGCGCCTGACCATTGCCCGCAATCGCGCGCTGGCTGAGGCGGCGCGCACCCAGAGGATCCAGCGATTCATGCTGAATCTGTTCGATGGTGGCGATAAAGAATCCGGGCCGGGGGATAATCTGCGCGTCATGACGCTGCTCGATCGCGGCGTGCTGGAGGCCCAGGATCTGAATAGCGAGCCGGCCGTCCAAGCCGAGTTGTACCAGACGCTGGGGAATGTTTATCAGAAGCTGGGGAAACTCGATCGCGCGGATTTCTTGCTCCAGTCGGGTCTGGACCGGCGCACCTCGCTGTTCGGGAAGGACAGCGCCGAAACCGCCGACAGCCTCATCGGCCTGGGTCTGCTGCGCATCGATCAGGAGCGTTTGCCCGAAGCGGAGCGGCTGGTGCGCGAAGGTTTCGAAATGACGAAGCGTCATGCGCCGCGCAACGATCCGTCCGTGGCCAAAGCGGCCACCGCGATGGGACGCGTACTTGAAGAGCGCGGCTCCTACGATCAGGCGGTGCCTCTGCTTGAAGAAGCGGTGCGGCTCAGCTCCCGGCAGAGCGCCGCGAATCCCGACCTGGCCGCGAGCCTGAATGAACTGGCCAGCGTCCATTTTTACGCCGGCAGCTATCCCATCGCCGATACTTTATTCCGCCGCGTTCTCCAAATCGATCGCCAGCTTCACGGCGACCGGCATCCCCTGGTGGCCGACGCGCTGATCAATATCGGCGCCGTCCAGCAGGACCTGGGCTACTATGCCGAAGCCGAGAAACTCGACCGTCAGGCGCTGGAAATCAACCAATCCTATTACGGCAGCGGTCATCCGCAAACGGCGCATAATCTGACCGTTCTGGGCCGCGCGCTGCTCCATGAGAAGCGCTATGACGAAGCGCTCCAGGCTCTCGAAAAAGCGCTTCCGATTGAGGAAAAGGCTTATGGACCGGTGAGCCGCCAAGTCGCCTCCGCGCTCAATGAGCTGGGAAATGTCGCGATGAATCGCCAGCAGTACGACGCGGCCGAGCCGCATTTTCGCCGCATGGTGGATATTTACCGGTCCGTGTATAACAACCATCATTATCTGATCGGGATCGCGTTATCAAACCTGGCCGGTGTGTATATCGGACGCAAAGAGTACCCGCACGCGGAACAGCTTTACCAGGAAGCGATACAGATGTTCGCGGAAACGCTGCCTGCCGATCATATGAATATCGGAATCGCGCAGATCAAACTCGGCCGCGCGCTGCTGCGCGACCAGCGATTCAACGATGCCGAGGAGCACCTTGTCGCGGGATACAAAATTTGGCGAAGCAGGCAAATCCATCTTCGATCCATATGCAAAATGCGCGTCAGGATCTGGTGAGCGTGTATCAGGCCCTGAAGCAGCCGGAGAAGGCACGAGAGTTCGCCAGTCTGGTGAAATAAGTGCGAAAAATTGGGGACAGCCTACTCTGTCCCAAGGCGCGCTCGGAGCTTGGGAAACGCTCTTCCCATCGGCGCCGCGTGGATAGAGCGGGCTGTCCCCAATTTTTCGCCCCGTCCACTCAGCCTCGCGGTTTTCATTCTCATCGTTGCCCGATCCCCGGGCGGAGGAAAACGCCTCGAGACGCCTAGACCCACAAGAAACGTAACCTCCCCCCTTGGGCGCGGTACTACCTAAAGTGAGGACTCTTCTTCAGGACGCCCGCTACGCTCTCAGAAATCAGGCGCGCAACCCGGGTTTCATCATCGTCGCGCTGCTGACGCTCGCGCTGGGAATCGGCGCCAATACCACGATTTTCAGCGTAATGAACAACACTTTATTGAAGCCTCTGCCGTTCCCGGACGCCGATCGCCTGGTGCTGGTATGGGAGACGTTCGATCGAACACCCGGAAATTACAACATCGTGTCCGCGCCCAATTTTTGGGATTTTCAACGCCAGAGTCACTCCTTTGAGAGCATGGCGATCTTCGATTCCGCCGGACGCGGCTACAATCTCTCGGCCATTGGAAATAATCAGGAAGCGGAGCAGGTGTCGGGTTTGCGCGTGTCCTGCGAATTTTTTTCGGTGCTGGGCGTGACGCCTCTGCTGGGCCGGACTTCCCTGCCCGAGGAGGAGACGCCGGGGAAAGATCACGAGGTCATTCTCAGCTACGGGCTATGGCAGACGCGTTACGGAGGCGAACCGTCGCTGGTGGGCAGGACCATCCGTGTCGACGGCGATTAGATATACTGTCATCTTCCGAGGTGTCCCATGAAAACTCGCCTGTTCCTTCTTGGCGTTTGTCTTTCCGTAACGGCGTTCTCCCAGGAAACCCGTTCCGCAACCCGCCTGACCAACGACCACTATTTCGATTTTGAGCGCGTCAGCAACGCTCAAATTTCACCCGATGGCGCGCGCATCGTCTACACCCGGCAGCAGGTCAACAAGCTCGAGGACCGCTGGGATTCCGCGCTCTGGATCATGAACGCCGACGGCAGCCAGAACCGTTTTCTCGCCAAGGGTTCCGGTCCGCGCTGGTCCTCTGACGGCAAGCGCATCCTTTATATAGCCGACGGCGAGCCGCGCGGTCCGCAGATTTTCGTCCGCTGGATCGATACCGACGGACCATCCACGCAGATCACGCACGCCACCGATAAAGTCGCCGACGCCCACTGGTCGCCTGACGGCAAGTGGATCGCCTTCACTATGTTCGTGCCTGAAAAAGATCCCTGGAATATCAGCATGCCCGCGGCGCCTGAAGGCTCCAAGTGGACCGGCGCGCCGCGCGTCGTCAGTTCCCTGCACTACCGCCAGGATCAGATCGGCTTCCTTCAGGACGGCCATAGCCACCTGTTTATTGCAGCCGCCGATGGAGGCGCCCCGCATCAGATTACTACCGGAAAATGGGGCGTCGGAGCAGGCGAGCTTCGCGGCGCACTCGCGATGGATTGGACCCCCGACAGCAGCTCCATCGTCTTCGAAGCCGATCGCAGCGCTGAAGCCGACTTGCATTATCAAATTTCTCAGTTGCTGGTCGCGAACGTCGCGACCGGCGCGATTCGCGAGCTCGTCACCGCGCCCGGCTCCTGGGGCCGCCCCACCGTTTCACCCGATGGGAAAATGGTGGCCTTCACCGGCTATCCGCATTCGAATCGCACCCATTCCGTCGCCGATCTTTACGTGATTCCCCTGGCCGGCGGCGAGATGAAAAAGATCAGCGGCACCTACGACCGCGATCCTCTGACGCTCCACTGGACCCCGGATTCGGCCGGTGTTTTCTTCGATGCCGACGATCACGGCTCGCGCAATATCCAGTTCGCGGCACTCTCGGGCAGCGGCGTGAAACCCGTAACCACGGGCACTCACGTGCTGACCATGGATTCCGTTTCAAGCGACATGGTTGCCGTCGGCACCGAGACCGATCCCGATAATCCGCCCGATATCGTCCGCTACAACCTGCGCCGTCCCGGTGAGATGACCAAGCTCACCAAAGTCAACGCCAGCCTCTTACAGGGAATGCATCTGGCGAAAACCGAGGAGCTCGACTTCACCTCCACCGGCCAAGCGAAAGTGCAAGGCTGGGTAGTGAAGCCGCCCGATTTCGACCCCGCGAAAAAGTATCCGCTGATTCTGGAAATCCACGGCGGCCCGTTTTCGATGTACAACGTCGCGTTCAACTACATGTTCCAGAACTTCGC
This sequence comes from Bryobacterales bacterium, assembly GCA_963698105.1. Classification (GTDB taxonomy): domain Bacteria; phylum Acidobacteriota; class Terriglobia; order Bryobacterales; family Bryobacteraceae; genus Palsa-187. The sequence goes on along the minus strand of CAVOPN010000001.1, from coordinate 928,605 downwards.
CGCCAACGATTTCGTGGTGCTCTACGTAAACCCGCGCGGCAGCACCGGCTACGGCACCGCGTTTTCAGGCGGCATCGATCATAACTATCCTGGACCCGATTACGACGACCTGATGGCCGGCGTCGACGCCACCATCGGTAAAGGCTTCGTCGATACCACCCGCATGTACGTCTCCGGATGCAGCGGCGGAGGAGTCCTCTCCAGCTGGGTCATCGGCCACACCGACCGTTTCGCCGCCGCCGCCGTGCGTTGCCCCGTGATCGACTGGCTGAGCATGACCGGCAACACCGACATCCCCCTGTTCACCTACAGCTTTTTTGAGAAGCCATTCTGGGAAGATCCCAGCCAGTGGCTGTCGCATTCCTCGGTAATGTCGGTAGGCAAAGTCACCACGCCGACTCTGCTGATGACCGGCGTTCTCGACCGCCGCACGCCCATGCCGCAGACCGAAGAATACTACGCCGCTCTAAAAGTTCGCGGCGTGCCCGTAAAACTTCTCCAATTCGAAGGCGAATATCACGGCACTGCCTCAAAGCCTTCTAACTTCATCCGCACCCAGTTATATATGATGAGCTGGTTCAAAAAATATACGAGAACCCCGCAAGGCGTCGGAAGCCAGTAGTAAAACTGCGAAACGTGGGGACTGCCCACTCTGTCCCAAGGCGCCCTCAATTTCGAAAGCAGCGGATACCACTGCGCCGCCGTGAACAGAGCGGGCTGTCCCCAGTTTTCGCCCCGGCCACCCACCTCCATGGCTCGACGTTTTCAAGAGTGTCGACCTAAAGACCGCGAAAAGTGGGGACTGCCTACTCTGTCCCAAGGCGCTCGCAATTTCGACAGCAGTGGATACCACAGCGCCGCCGTGGACAGAGCGGGCTGTCCCCAGTTTTCGCCCCGGCCACCCACCTCCATGGCTCGACGTTTTCAAGAGTGTCGACGTAAAGACCGCGAAAAGTGGGGACTGCCCACTCTGTCCCAAGGCGCCCTGCAATTTCGAAAGCAGCGGATACCACAGCGCCGCCGTGGACAGAGCGGGCTGTCCCCAGTTTTCGCCCCGGCCACCCACCTCCATGGCTCGACGTTTTCAAGAGTGTCGACCTAAAGACCGCGAAAAGTGGGGACTGCCTACTCTGTCCCAAGGCGCCCTCAATTTCGAAAGCAGCGGATACCACTGCGCCGCCGTGGACAGAGCGGGCTGTCCCCAGTTTTCGCCCCGGCCACTTAACTCGATGGCTCGACGTTTTCAACAGTGTCGACGTGTCCGCCCCGGCGGCGATCGGTTTAGAATGTACAGATGAGCAAAGTCCGTGTCCTGGTAGGCACCCGCAAAGGCGCCTTTATTCTGACCTCCGACGGCAAGCGCGAAAAATGGGATATTACCGGCCCCCACTTCGCCGGCTGGGAAATGTATCACCTCAAAGGCTCGCCCGCCGACCCCAACCGCCTGTATGCCTCCCAATCCACCGGCTGGCACGGCCAGTTGATCCAGCGCTCCGACGACGCCGGCAAAACCTGGGAGCCCGTCAACAACAAATTCGTCTACGACGGCGTCCCCGGCACTCACCAGTGGTACGACGGCACGCCCCACCCCTGGGAATTTAAGCGCGTCTGGCACCTCGAGCCCTCGCTCACCGATCCCGACACCGTCTACGCAGGCGTCGAAGACGCCGCGCTATTCCGCTCCACCGACGCCGGAAAAAGCTGGAGCGAGCTCTCCGGTCTGCGCGGGCACGGCACCGGGCCACGCTGGCAGCCAGGCGGCGGAGGCCTGTGTCTGCACACCATCATCCTCGATCCCGCGGATCCCCAGCGCATCTTCATCGCGATCTCCGCCGCCGGCGCCTTTCGTACCGATGACGCCGGCGCAACCTGGAAACCCATCAATAAAGGTCTGCACTCGGAATACATTCCCGAGAAGACCGCCGAGATCGGCCACTGCGTCCATCACGTCGCGATGCATCCCGCGCGCCCCGCGGTCCTGTTCATGCAGAAGCACTGGGACGTCATGCGCTCCGACGACGCCGGAGAAAACTGGACCGAAGTCAGCGGCAACCTCCCCACCGACTTCGGCTTCGTCATCGACGTCCACGCCCATGAGCCGGAGACCGTCTACGTAGTGCCTATCAAAAGCGATACCGAACACTATCCGCCCGAAGGCAAACTGCGCGTCTATCGCAGCCGCACCGGCGGCAACGAATGGGAGCCCCTCACCAACGGCCTGCCGCAGAAGGACTGCTACGTCAACGTCCTCCGCGATGCGCTGGCGGTCGATTCTCTCGATTCGTGCGGAATCTATTTCGGCACCACCGGCGGCCAGGTCTACGCGTCGCCCGATGCCGGCGACAACTGGGCTCCCATCGTGCGCGATCTTCCCGCCGTCCTGTCGGTAGAAGTTCAAACGCTGTCATGATCCGGGTAGTGCTCCCCGCGCATCTCAGGACGCTGGCCAAAATTTCCGGCGAGTTGCAGCTCGAAGTCGCAGCACCCGCAACGCAGCGCGCAGTGCTGGACGCGCTAGAAGCCAAATATCCGATGCTCCGCGGAACCATCCGCGATCAGGTAACATTCGAACGCCGCCCCTTCGTGAGATTCTTCGCCTGCGAGCAAGACCTCTCGCACGACTCCGCGGATACACCCCTCCCCGACCCAGTAGCATCAGGCGCCGAACCCTTCCTAGTAGTAGGCGCCATAGCCGGCGGTCAGTAGCGCGCCCCGGCCACCGGTCTACAATGTTTTCGAGGCGTGTCTGTTCCTGTGGGGCAGGCGGTTCCGCGTGCCTCTTATCCCCCACACAAAATCCTCTCAACCGTCCCAGCACTAACATTCCTCCCCGAAATCACCACCACCGCCGCCCCCCGAACCCGCACCTTCCCGCTGAGACAAGCCGCGACAGTCACCGCAGCCGTAGGCTCAATCAAATACTGATGCTCCGCGACCATCCATCGCACCCCATCCAAAATCTCCGCCTCCGTCACCAGAGCCACCTGATCCACCAGCGGCCGCAACACCGGAAACGTGCGAGCCCCGATGCCCCCTTCCACCCCTCCCGCCATGGTCTCCACCGCCGGCAGCCGAGTAATCGCGTGCCCCGCCTCCATCGACATCTTCAACCCAGGCGACAAAATGTGCTGGCACCCGACGATGGTCGCGTCCGCCAACCGGTCCTTCGCCCACACCGCGAATCCCGCCGACAGTCCTCCTCCTCCCACCGGCAAAATAAAGGTCCGCGCATCCGGAGCATCCTCCAACACCTCCATCGCGACGGTCCCTCCGTTGGCCGCCATCACCGCATCGTCATCGAACGCAGAAAGAAAATACTTCTTCTCCCGCGCCGCAATTTCCATCGCCCAATCCTGCGTATCGTCGTACCCGTCGAATTCCGATACGCGCACGTCCGCGCCCATCCGCACCATCGCCTCCAGCTTCGACCTGTCCACCGACCGTGGGACGCAGATCGTAGCCCCGCGCGTACCGTACGCAACCGCTTTTCCGTGATTCCCAGCCGAGCAGGTGATGACGTTCCCCTCTAACTTCGAAAGCGCAAACAGAGCCCCGCGAATCTTGAACGACCCCGTCAATTGCAGCGACTCCAGCTTCAACCAAACCGGCGCCCCCAACAATTTCGACAGTCCGTCTGAATACTCGACCGGCGTCCGCCGAACCTTCCCCGCAAGAAATCCCCCCGCCTCCGCAATAAGCTCAATCATCTATAAACCGTGCCCCGTGTGGCGCACGCACTCATGCGTGCCGCGTCGACACTCGTGTCGACGTGTCATTTCCCACGCTTCCCTGAACTGCGAAAAGCGGGGACTGCCTACTCTGTCCCAAGGCGTCCTCAGGATCGTCACAGCAACATATTTTGCCGACGCCGCAGTGGACAGAGCGGGCTGTTCCCACTTTTCGCCCTGCCCATTCAGCCATCGCCGGTGTTTTCGTCTTAGCAGCTTCGCGAGCGCCGGAAAATTGTTTCACTGTGGCGCAGGCGGTAGTCGCCACAACCCCTGGCGTCAGCCAGGGGACATCCGCCGTCACCGAACATCCCTCTGATAAACCACCTTCCCCCCGACAATCGTATATTCCACCTCGGTCTTCAAAATCAAATCGTCCGGAACCGTCAAAATATCCCGCGACAAAACCGTAATATCGCCCAGCTTCCCCACCTCGAGCGTACCCTTCAAATTTTCCTCGAACGCCGCATAAGCGTTCTCGATCGTATACGACCGCAGCGCCTCGATCCGCGTCATCTTCTGCGCCGGATAAAACGTCGAGCCGTCCTTCAACCTCCGCGTCACACTCGCGTAATAACAAGCAATCGGACTCACATCCTCGACCGGCGTATCCGTCCCATTGCCCACATGCGCGCCGGATTTGATCAGGCTCTGCCACACATAAGCGCCCTCTTCGGCCCTCTTCGCGCCCAGCCTCGGAATCACCATCGGCGCATCGGAGGTGCAATGGATCCCCTGCATCATCGCAAACACGCCGAGCTTCGCGAACCGGGGAATATCCGCCGGATTGAGATGCTGGGCATGCTCGATCCGCCACCTTAAATCGGGCTTGCCCACCTTCTCATAAATATTCAGCACCTCGCGATTCGCCCGATCCCCGATCGCGTGCACGCATAGTTGATAGTTGTTCGCGAGCGCCAGCTTCGCCGTCCGCAGTATCTCTTCCGGAGTCTCCGTCGCCAAGCCGCTCGTCGAAGGCAGATCCGAATATGGCTCCAGCATCCACGCGCCCCGCGACCCCAGCGCCCCATCGATCTGTTTCTTGATCGCCCTGACAGTAAAGTGATTGTCGGCATATCCAATCACCCGAATCCTCGCCGCCTCCCTCGCAATCACGTCATTCGGTACGCGCAGCATCACCCACATCCGCAGAGGCATCGCCGGCGCCCTCCGCTTCAACCGCTCGATCACCTCCACAGTCGACCCCGCGTCTTCAAAAGTCGTGATCCCTTTCGAGATACACTCCTGCGCGGCCAGGTCAATCGCCTTATCCTCCTGCCCATCTCGCTTCACATGGATCAGCTCCCGCGCTCTTTCGTTCAGCAAACCAATCGGCTTTCCCGACGCATCTTTCGTAATGTCTCCGCCCGGCGGATTCGGAGTGTCCCTGGTAATCCCCGCGCTCTTCAACGCGGCGTCATTTACAAATGCCGCATGTCCGCTCACGTGTTCGAGGAACACCGGATTATTCGGCGAGACGGCATTTAACGACGTATTTACCGGAAATCCATTGATATTCGGCTGTGGCCGCGCATCCCATTTTTCCTGATGCCAGCCCATTCCGACAATCCATTCCCCCGGCTTCGCCTCCTTCGCCGCCGCGCCGACCATCGCGACAATCTGGTCCCAGTTCTTGGCATCTCGCAAATTCAACATCATTTTCGATTCGCCGAGAGCCATGAAATGGCCGTGGCCCTCGATAAAACCCGGAATGGCCAAGCGGCCCTTCAAGTCGATTACCTTGGTCGAAGGAGCTATCTGGCCTGCAATCTGCGCGTTAGAACCCACGGCCACGACTTTTCCGGAAGTAATCGCGATGGCTTCCACTTGTGGACGCGACGCATCCAAGGTCACGATCTTTCCGTTGCGCAGCACGAGATCCGCGCATAACATCAGCAAAACAGGAGTCATAATTCGTCCAATGCAAGCCCCAGCCTGCGCAGTCCTTCCTCAAGCGGCTCTAAATCGCCGCCGATTCCGATTCTGAAGTGGTCCGGCATGTCGAAGAATTTCCCCGGCACCACGGTAGTCTCATACTTTGTTCTCAAGAGATTACACAGCTCGTCCACGCTGCCGCGCTTCAGACGCGGAAACACTATGGTACCGAATGGAGGGCGAAAAACTTCGAGGTCTTCCCGGCTATCGAGAAATCTCCACAGAGCAAGTCTATTGGAATCCAGCCGCTCGCGGACCTTTTGAGCGATCCGCGGAAGCTCGCCCAAAGCGATGACGCTGCCCAGTTCCGCCATGTGCGCCGGGATATTTCCAAATTTATCATTGAGTTGCCACATCTTCTCGACCAGCGCCGGTTCGGCGAGGACCCAGCCGCAACGAAGCCCGCTGAGTCCGTAAACCTTTGTAAGGCTTGAAGTTACTATGAATTGGTCGCCTAAAAGCGCTGCCGACCGCGGCTTCTGCTCGAAAGCGGCATCCAAATAGACTTCATCCACCATTACCCGAACGCCCAGCCTTCCGATCTCCTTCAACTCCTCTTCAGAAGTCAACGCGCTTGACGGATTATGTAAATTAGAGAGCACAATTAACTTGGTTTGAGGAGATAATCCGCGCTTAATCTCATTAATATCGATGCGAAAATCGGGACTTGTCCGCTTAAAACGCGTAATGGCGGCGCCGATCTGCAACGCCACATCCACGATCAGCTCATAAGTAGGATGCTCGATCAGCACTTCATCGCCCGGTCTTAAGATCGACGCCATCGCCAGATAATTCGCCATCGACGTTCCAGTAGCGGCGACGATTCTATCCGCGGTCACGCCGCAGTGTTTCGACAACGCATTTTGCAGAGGCTCATATCCGTAGTAACTGGGACCGCTGATTTCCAGATCTTCGATTTTTATGGGCAGGTCGCGCAGCTTCCAATGCGCGACGCCGCTGGTCGCGAGATTATATTTCGCCTGCGACCGGCGCTTGGCCCACGGCATGTACTGAGTGCTCAATTTTTTCTCCACATAAAGAAGACTGGCACGCCGGTGAGGAGAATTGCCAGTCCGATGGCGCTGTTGGCGGGATATTTTGCGATGGTGCTAAGCACCACCGCGAAGCTGGAGACGATAAAGAAGAGCGTGGTGAAGGGATGGCCGGGCGCGCGGAATCCGGCCGACGCCGGTTCTCGATGACGCAGGATCAAAAGCGCAATGCCGGTCATCCCGAAGGAGATGAAATCTACCGAGATCACATAATTCAGAATCTGTTCATAGCGGCCGGAGAGTGCGATGATCACGGCCACCACTCCCTGAAGCGCGATCGCGACCACCGGAGCGGCGGTTCGCGGATCGAGCCACGCAACGCTGCGGAAGAATAATCCATCTTTCGCCATGGCGAAATAAACGCGCGGCGCGGTAAGCATGCCCTGGCTCAAAAATCCCAACGTGGAGATCGCAATGCCCAGTGCGATAAAGGTCGCGCCCCGTTCACCGAGCGCCGCGCGCATCACGGCCGAGGCAGGAGTTTTCGTGGCCGCCAGTCCGTCCGCCCCCAAAACGCGCAGGCAAACGAACGTCACCGACATATATAAGATGATGACAGCGACCACGCCGATGAGCAGGGCGCGCGGGAGATCGCGCGACGGATTTTTCATTTCTCCGGCGACGAAGCTGGAGGTTTGCCAGCCTCCGTAGGCGAACAAAACCGGGGTCATGGCGGCTCCGAACGACGTGATTAGATTTCGGTCGCGCACGGCCGTGGGTTGATGCACCGGCGCGATGAACAGAATGCCGGTTACGATCAACGCCGCGATAGCCACGATTTTCAGAACCATCAACGAGCTTTGTACCGTCGATCCGGCGCGGACCCCGAAACAGTTCACGATCGTCAGCACTGCCAGCGCGGCGGCGGCTACGACGCCTTCGGGGATGGGCCAGCGCGTGATTTCCAGAAAATACCGGGAGAAGGTCACGGAGACGGCGGCCATGCCTCCCGTCTGCGTGACCAGCAGCAGCACCCATCCGTAAACGAACGCCACGGAGGGATGGAATGCCTCGCGGAGATACGCATATTGGCCCCCGACCTGGGGCCGGCGCGCGGCGAGCTCGGCGTAGACGAAAGCTCCCGCAAGCGCCACGGCTCCTCCGGCGGCCCAGGCGGAAAGGATCAGGAAGGGCGTATGGACTTGTTGCGCAACGACGTAGGGATTGATAAAGATGCCGGAACCGACGATGCCTCCCATCACCAGCATCACGGCGTCGAAAAGGCCGAGACGGCGGAGGAGGCTAGGCATCAGTTCATTTAAGCATGATGGCCGATTACCGAACGAACCCACCGCTCCCGCCAAGCCGTCAGAACCGCGACCATCGGGAGCGGTCGATGCCGAACGAACCCACCGCGACCTCTGCGGCGGCCAATTACCGAACGAACCCAGCGCTCCCGTCAGAGACGCGACCATAGGGAGCGATCGATGCCGATAACCCCGTCATATTTCCCACGCCTTCCGCCACTTAGCATTTCCACTCACCTCCACCGCGAAAACCCCAAGTTACTGTAAATCGGAAAGGATCCTCTAACCAGTGAAAGAACAGACGAAATTACAGAACGAACCCACGAGGGCAGGTCGGGAACCTACCGCCCTACTTCTTGAGGCCGGGCACTCCCCCTAAGCTAGGGGCTAATCGCACTGCTCGCAAGATCGATTCCGCGACGGCTTCGGAGGCGGTGACCCCCAACGCGTCGATTGAGGCTTTCTCTGTGCCGACTGAGAGAGCGATGACTACGTCGCCATCGGACGTGGTGTTTACCGGGTTAATGGTTCTTACCATTCCGGCTTGGGCTACGTGCGCCAGGCGGTTGGCGTCCACCTTCGTCAGTTCTGCATTGGTTGCTACTACTACCAGTGTCGTATTTCGAACTAATCCTTGGCCGGAGCCCTTCTTCATGAGCTCCGCGCTGTTGGCGAATTGGCCTGCGGCGGTTCGGGCGCCGGCGACTATTTTCGATGTGGACGGGTCAATCACATCGCCTACCGCATTGACCGCGGCCAGGGCCGAAACCATCACTCCAGAGGGTAGCGCGACCGTGAATGTGCCGATGCCGCTTTTCATGGCCCCTTTCATGCCCAGGATCTTGCCGACTGTCGCGCCGGTGCCTGCGCCGATCGCGCCTTCGACCACCGGTTTGTCGGTCGCGGCGGCCGCGGCCGCTTCGCCCATTTCTCTGGTCGGATGCGCGCTCGATTTGCCGATCGAAAGATCGTAGAGGATGGCCGACACTACCAGAGGTACGCGCGCTGATGGAGTCTCGACGCCGATGTTTTTGTGCGCCAGAAATCGACGCACGCCGGAGGCCGCTTCGAGGCCGAAGGCGCTGCCTCCGGCGAAGACTACGGCGTGGATTCGTTCAGTGACGTGATAGGGACTCAGCAGATCCCATTCGCCGGTGCCGGTGGCGAAGCCGCGAATTTCGCCTCCGGCTACCGCGCCGCGCTCACAGAGGATTACTGTGCAGCCTGTTAATCCGTCATAATCGGATGCATGGCCGACCAGAATTCCGGGGATATCGGTGAGGCCTTTCATGGCCTCATGTTAGCATCGACGATATCATTGATCTTCTTGGGGGAGACGCGGATTGTTCGATTTCATTAAATCGCCAATAGAGACGTTTCAGGAGTTTCTTTTTTTGGCGGCGCGGGCGTTCCGCAACATCTTCCGCACTCCCCATTACGCCGACGACATCTTTATCCAGATGGACGTCATCGGCGTCGGATCGCTGCCGATTGTCATCCTCATCGGATTTTTCAGCGGCATCATCATGGGTCTGCAAATGGGCCGCGCATTGACCACTTATGGCGCGCAGGGGCAGATCGGAATGATTGTCTCCATTTCTCTCGTGCGTGAATTCGGGCCGGTGCTGACGGCGCTTCTCGTCGCGGGACGCAATGCCAGCGGCATCGCCAGCGAGTTGGGATCGATGAAAGTGACTGAACAGATTGACGCGATGCGGGCGCTTGGTACCGATCCGATTCAGAAGCTGGTGACGCCTCGGCTGATTGCGATGATGGTGGTGCTGCCTCTGCTGACCATCGTCGCGGATTTTATCGGCTTGTTCGGCGGCGCGCTGATCGCGTTCGGACTTCTGAACATGACCTGGGCGGAATACTGGAGCACAGCGTGGCGCGCGCTGATCTATCAGGATCTGGCGCAGGGATTGATCAAGCCGTTTCTGTTCGCGATTATTATTTCCCTGGTGGGCTGTCTTTACGGAATGCGAACCACGGGCGGAACGCAGGGCGTCGGCCTCGCCACCACCAAAGCGGTGGTGATTTCATCGATCTGGATTTTCGTGATTACGTCCTTCATCGATCCTTTGTTCTTCACTTAATTTCATGGCCGAAACCGCTCCATCTGAGGTTCTGCACTTCGAAGACGTGAGCCTGCACTTCGATGAGACGCCCGCCCTCGACCATGTGTCCTTCGCCATGAACGCGGGGGAGACGCGGGTGGTGTTCGGCGCGGCCGGCAGCGGAAAAACGATGATCGTGAAGACCGCGGTGGGTCTGCAAAAGCCCGATTCCGGACGCGTGATTTTGTTCGGCGAGGATGTGACGGACCTGAAGGAATCGGCGCTGTATCCGATTCGCAGCAAGGTGGGCATTCTGTTTCAGGAAGGCGGATTGTTCGATTCGCTGACCATTGCGGAGAATGTCGCGTATCCTTTGCTGAACCAGCAGGCGCGGCGCAATGGCGCTGGTCCGCTGACCGAAGACGCCGTCGATGCGAAGGTGCTGCAAACCCTGAATTTCGTCGAGCTGGGGGCGACGCTCGAAAAATTTCCCAGCGAACTGTCGGGAGGCATGCGCAGGCGCGTGGGAATCGCGCGGGCGGTAGTGACGGAGCCTCCTTTGGTGCTGTACGATTCGCCTACGGCGGGCCTCGATCCGATCACGGCGAATCTGATCATTCACCTGCTGATCAAGGAGCGCGATTCGCGCAACACGGCGGCGATTCTGGTGACGCATCGCTACCAGGACGGGCATCTGATGGCGAATTTCCGCTACAATCCTGACAGTGGTGAGATCGAACCGATGCATGAGCTCGGGGTCGAGAAGACTAAATTCCTGGTGATGAATGAGGGGCGCCTGGTATTCGATGGATCGGAGAAGGAATTGAGAGCATCTCAGGATCCGTACGTGCGCAAATTCGTGAAATATTAGCCTATGCCGGTATCGAGCAAAGCAAAATGGTCGCAGCTGCGAGTGGGAGTGATGTCGGCCTTCGCGCTGGGCATCCTGGGTATGCTGGTGTTCCTAATGACGGGCACGAACGGCCTGTTTAAGAGCACGGCCGATGTGTATACGTACTTCGACGACTCCGCTAATATTGCGATGGCGGCGCAGGTGACGCTGAACGGGATCACCGTCGGCAAGGTCAATCATGTGGGATTGTCGGGATTGAGCGAGCCGGGAAAAATCATCCGCGTGACCATGCAGATTCAGGACGATTACCTGAAATCGATTCCGGTGGATTCGATGGCGGTGATCACAGCGGGCAATTTGCTGGGCACCAAGTACATCAATATCAAGAAGGGCCGCAGCACGACGGCGATCGCTAAGGGCGGGACTTTGCCCAGCCAGAATATGACCACCATCGACGATTTCGTGCAGCAGGGGAATACGGCTTTGACTGCGTTGCAGGGAATCGTGACCAAGGCGGACGCAATTATCACGCAGGTTCAGAACGGCAACGGAACCATCGGAAAATTGCTGGTGGATGAGACGCTGTATAACAAATTTCTGGGCATCACCAACGGCGTTCAGAAGGTGACGGATTCGGTGAATACGGCGATCAATTCGAATGACAACAGTGTCGGGAAATTGCTGCATGACCAGGGTGCGATGTACGACGATTTGCGCGGGTCGCTCGCGAAGATTAATGGGCTGATGGACGTGGTCGAGAAGGGCGACGGGACCATCGGGAAGCTGATGAAAGATCCCGCGCTGTGGGACGATACGCGCAAAACGATTGCGGACTTCCGGCAGATCCTCACCGATATCAACGCGGGCAAGGGGACGGTGGGCAAGATCCTGAAGACCGACGAGTTGAACGACGAGATTAAAGGAACCATCGCGCGCCTCGATGTGATGCTCGACAAGATCAACAAGGGCGACGGGACGGTGGGGCAGCTGCTGAATAATCCGGCGCTCTATGAGAATATCGATGGAACGACAAGAGAGGTCCGCGCGCTGTTGAAGGATTTCCGGGCGAATCCGAAGAAGTTCCTGACGATTCAGTTGAAGATTTTCTAGTGTATGGGTGGCTGCATTCCCGTCGGTGCTGACCGCTCCCGATGGTCGCGGCTCTGTAGCGGGCGCCTTCAGGCGTGCCGAGTCGACATTCGTGTCGACGTTCTTACACGGGCCTAACAAAATGACCAGGAAGTTGGTGGTTAATGCGGATGATTTTGGGTTCACGCGGGATGTGAACCAGGGGATCATTGAGGCGCATCGAGACGGAATCCTCACGGCTGCGACCATCATGAGCGACGGGGCCGCGTTCGACGATGCGGTGCGGCTGGCGCGTGAGAATCCTAAGCTGGATATTGGCGTGCACCTGGTGCTGGTGGGGCAGGCGCCTTATCCAGAGACGGTGGGGCGGTTGGTGCGCGAGGTTATGCTCGGGCGGATTCGGATTTACGAGGAGCTGGCGGCGCAGGTGCGCAAGGTGATGGACGCGGGGCTCAAGCCGTCGCATCTGGATACGCATAAACACACGCATCTGCTGCCTCCGGTATTGAATGCGATGGCGCGAATTTCGGAGGAGTTTAAGATTCCGTGGGTGCGGCGGCCCTTCGATTTCCCCATGACTGGGAGTGGGGTTTCGGGGGTCGGCCGGGGATTTGGGGTGATGCGCGGGCGGTTTGAGCGGGTGCTCAAGCGGCATGGGTGCCGGTCGACCGACCATTTCGCGGGGTTTCAGATCACAGGGAAGTTCGATGCGTCGGATCTCGTGCGGCTGATCCGAGCATTGCCGGAGGGGTCGACGGAGTTTATGTGCCATCCGGGATTTTGCAGGGAGGAATTGCGGGCGGCGCGGACGCGGTTGAAGGAATCGCGCGAAGAGGAGTTGCGGGCGCTGACGGCTCCTGAGGTTCGGGAGGCTCTGCGGCAATCCGGCGTGGAACTCGCGACCTTTAGCTCGCTAGCGCGGTGAGCTTGACTTGCAAACCTGCGACGGAGTTGTCGATCGAGGTATCGATGAGCACATTGCGGTCCGACCAGGGAAACCGGGGATGGGTGATCAGCAGCGAGGTGAGTCCGTGAATATTCGCCCATAGGACCTGCGCGGAGGCATCAATGTCGGTGACCTGGAGTAACCCGAGTTCCGCGCAGCGGGCGACCTCGTTGCGCAGGTGGAGATAAGCCTTCTTGCCCATTTCGCGGGATCGTTCGCACTGGAGGCGCTCCTCGAAATCCTCAGTCATCATCAGCGCGACTTTGTAATGATTGGGGTATTTCAAGCCGAATTCGATGTACGCCCGGAGCCCTTTTTTGAGGCGGTCGATGGGGTCAGTGACGGCTTGGTCAATGGCGTTTTGTTTGCGGACTAAGCGGGCGAACGTTTCCTCGCAGATGCAATCGAGAAGGTCGGCTTTGTCCTTGAAATAGAGATAGATAGTGGTCGGCGAGTACTCGATTTTCTCCGCGATTTTCCGCATGGAGACATTTTCGAATCCTTCGCGGACGAACATGTCGCGGGCAGCATCAAGAATCTCCTGGCGAAGCTCTTTTTTCTCACGCGCGCGGCGCTCTTGAACTCCCATAAGACTTAACACCGTTAAGTGTATGAGAGGTTTGGGCTGTTGTCAAGGTTCATAGCGGTTTTAGGACCAGGAAACCGACGAAGAAGGTCGCGTTATAGCCGGTATGGACCAGCGTTGCGGCGGCTGTGGAGCCGGTCTTATAGCGGACGAAGCCGAATACGGTACCCGCAAGTCCAACCAGCGTAAGGTGTTGCCAGTGCCATTGATATTGGCTTCCATGGACTACGGCAAAGAGGGCGGCGGCCAGCAGAATTCCGGGCCAGGGGCCTAAGGTGCGGGCCAGGAGGGGGAAGAGGAAGCCTCGGAAGACGAGCTCTTCGAAGACGGGGCCGAAGACGGTCAGGAAGAGCATCATGATGAAGAGCGAGCGGCGGTCGGAAATCAGGTCCTCGATGGGGGAGGGGACGGGAGGGGCTTTGAGGAGCACGCCGAACTCGGAGGTGGCGATGGCGAGGACCGGGCCGATGGCGGCGCATAAGAAGGGCAACCGAAAGACGGTCCAGCCCAGGGATTTCCAGAACGGCTGCTGATATCGCCAGGCGACCAGGAGGTACAGAACGCCCAGCAGCAGGATGTAGATGAGCAGCTGATACACCATGGCGTGGACGGCGCCTCCGCGCAGGGGAACCATCTGCACCAGGAGCATGGCGAGGAGAAATACGGGGATGACCGAGCCGATGAAGAGGGCAAGATCCTCGTAGGTCCAGAAGGGCGATTCGCGCGGCTCAGTGGCGGTGGTCATTCGGATTCGATGAGGGCGGCGGCGAGCAGGGGGATCATCAATTCGTGATGGCCGGTGAGAGCGAACCCGCGGCCTCCGGATTTCGCGTGGGGGCGCTGGACCACGTTGACGGTGGGGCGGTAATGCTGGAGGAAATCGAGGTTCACGGTGGTGAAGTTCGCGAGAGGATGGCCCAGGTTTCGCACTACGGAGACGGCTTTTAGAAAGACTTCCGGCAGGATGACGGCGGAGCCGATGTTCAGGTACACGCCTCCCTGGTCGAGGTTGCGGACCAGGGAACAGAGCAGTCGAAAGTCGCGATGCGTGCAGGCGCCGATCGCGGAGCCGTCGGCTTGAGGATGGGTATGCGGCGTATCGGTACCGACGGCGACATGGACGGTCACGGGGATCGACGCCTTATAGGCGCCGCAGAGCAGGCTGTGCGGGGCGAACTCGGGCTTGGCGAGGGATTCGAGGCGCTTGCCGAGGGCTTCGCCCATGCCGAGATTTTCGCGATCTCCTTCGACGATGGCGAGGTTCATCTCGCGGCCGGTTTCTTCGGCGGCTCCGAAACGTCCGTCGGGCAGCACGGCTTCCACGTCCTCACTGGTCTGGCCGGCAATCGCGATTTCGAAGTCGTGAATGGACGTGGAGCCGTTCATGACGAAGCCGGTGACCCAGCCGCGGCGCATGAGGTCCAGGAGAATGCCGGCGAGTCCGCACTTGACCACGTGGCCGCCCATGCCCCAGAGAATCGCGCGTTTCTGGGTTCGGGCGCGGCGCAGGGCATCGACGATGCCTTGGAACGATTCTCCGGCGATGATTTTCGGCAGCGAATCGAGTAATCGGGGGATGCCTCCGCCTTTCTGATAGGGGCGCGCAAAGTGCTCGACGCGGACTTTTCCGCCGCGAGCGTCGATGGGAACGGTCTTTAATCCCTCGAAAGTCAAAGGCTTTTCCGAATAACGACTCATGCCGCACGTCCTTTTTTGAGGAATTTCTTTAGTGCTTGTGCGGTGTAGCTTTTGGGATTTCGGAGGATTTCTTCGGGCGTGCCGCAGGCGATTAATTGTCCTCCGCGGTCGCCTCCTTCGGGACCCAGGTCGATGATCCAGTCGGCGGTCTTGATGACGTCGAGATTGTGTTCGATGACCACGACGGTGTTGCCGAGTTCGACCAGGCTGGTGAGGACGTCGAGAAGGCGGCGGACGTCTTCGAAGTGCAGGCCTGTAGTGGGTTCGTCGAGAATATAGAGCGTCTTACCGGTCTGGCGGCGGCTTAGCTCCTTCGCCAACTTGATGCGCTGGGCTTCGCCTCCGGAAAGGGTGGTAGAGGACTGGCCGAGATGCAGATAGCCGAGGCCGACGTCGACCAGCGTCGCTAATTTGGGCTTGATCGTGGGAATGTTTTCCAACAGGCTCAAAGCCTGTTCCACCGGTAATTCCAGTAGGTCCGCGATGGAATGGCCTTTGTATTTTACTTGTAAAGTCTCGTGATTATACCGGCGCCCACGGCAGACATCGCAGGTGACATAGACATCCGGCAGGAAATTCATTTCAATTCGTTTGAGTCCGTCGCCTTGACAGGCTTCGCAGCGGCCGCCTTTAACATTGAAACTGAAGCGGCCGGGCTTGTAGCCGCGTTCGCGGGACTCCGGCAGCATGGCGTAGAGATCGCGGATCGGCGAAAAAACCTGGGTGTAAGTTGCGGGATTCGAGCGAGGCGTGCGTCCGATGGCGGATTGATCGATCTCGATCACTTTGTCGATCAGATCGAGGCCGGTGATGGAGGTGTGCGCGCCGGGCTCGGTGCGGGATTTGTAGACCTGCTTCGCGGCTGCCGGGTAGAGGATGTCGTTCACCAGCGACGACTTGCCACTGCCGGAGACGCCGGTCACGAGGATGAAGGTTCCCAGCGGAAACTCGACATCGATTTTCTTGAGATTGTGTTCGGCGGCGCCTTTGATCACGATGCGGTCTCCGCCGGCTTCCCGGCGATTTTTCGGCATGGCAATGCGCAGAGCACCGGTCAGGTATTGGCCGGTCAGCGAATCGGGATTGCGCTCAATATCCGCGGGAGTTCCTTGGGCGACCAGATGTCCACCCAGGCGGCCGGCGCCGGGGCCGAGGTCGATGACGTAATCGGCGCGTTCAATGGTGTCGGCGTCATGCTCCACCACGAGCACGGTGTTGCCGAGATCGCGCAAGCGCGCGAGCGAATCGAGGAGGCGATCGTTATCGCGCGGATGCAGGCCGATCGACGGCTCATCAAGCACGTACAAAACGCCGCGCAGTTTCGAGCCGATCTGCGTGGCGAGGCGGATGCGCTGCGCTTCACCTCCGGATAATGTGGCGGAGGAGCGCTCCAGGCTCAGATAATCCAGACCGACGGCGAGCAGAAATTCCAGGCGGTTGCGAATTTCGTCGACGGCGCGGCCGCCGATCAAGCGTTCGCGCTCCTTGAGCTTCCAGTTTTTTACGGTTTCGAGCGCGCGGGAGAGAGACATTTCGGTAAGATCCGAAATGGTCGCGTCGTGGATGCGAACGGAGAGGCTGGAGGGTTTGAGTCTTTTTCCGTGACACGCCGGGCAGGGCGCGGGCGACATGTATTGCATGTACCATTCGCGCCACGCGTCGGTGGCGTTTTCATCCTGGTAGAGTTTATCCAGAACGCCGATCGCGGTTTCGAGCAGCGTGTTCTGGGCTTTTTGTGGGAGTGCGTCGAACGGTTTGCTGAGTGAGACCTTAAGCTTCGCGGCAGCGGCGGTGAGCGCGTGGGTCATGTAACTGGAGTTGCCGCTGACGGCCAAGCCTCCGTCGAGCATGGGGCGCGAAGGATCGGCTAGCACTTTCAAGGGATCGAAGCTCCACTTGCTGCCCAGGCCGGTGCAGGTTTCGCAGGCTCCAAAGGGACTGTTGAAGGAGAATGAACGGGGCTCGAGTTGGGGGACGCTGGTGCCGCAGTCGGGGCACGCGAGTTTCTGGGAGTACAGGCGCTCTTCGCCATTGACTACGGCGATGAGCACCAGGCCATCGGCGAGGCGGGTCGCGGTAACGATGGACGCTTCCAGGCGCTTCGAAACCTCGGGCTTGATCAGCAAGCGGTCGACGACGACTTCGATGGTGTGGTTTTTGCGTTTATCGAGGGTAATCTCCTCGTCTAAGGAACGCAGCACGCCGTCGATGCGGGCACGCAGGAACCCCTGGCGGGCGAGTTTTTCCAGCTCCTTCTTATACTCGCCTTTGCGTCCGCGAACGATGGGCGCGAGAATCATGACGCGCTCCGCGGTGCCTAGCGCGAGGACTTGTTCGAGGATCTGGTCGGTGGTTTGACGGGAAATCTCATGTCCGCAGTTGGGGCAATGCGGCACGCCGATGGAGGCGTAGAGCACGCGCAGATAATCGTAAATCTCAGTGATGGTGCCGACGGTCGAGCGGGGGCTGCGCGAGGTGGTTTTCTGTTCAATAGAGATGGCGGGGCTGAGGCCGTCGATGGAATCGACTTCCGGGCGCTCCATCTGATCGAGAAACTGACGGGCGTAGGGCGAGAGGGTTTCGACGTAGCGGCGCTGGCCCTCCGCGTAGATAGTGTCGAAGGCGAGCGAGGACTTTCCGGAGCCGCTCAACCCCGTAATCACGGTGAAGCTATTACGAGGAATCTCGACGTCGATGTTTCTCAAATTGTGCTGGCGTGCGCCATGAACGGTAATTCTGTCAAGCAAGTTCTCATTTTCCCATGCCGGTCAAGCCGGCTGCTTTGAAATAGGAGCAAACTTTCGTCCTAGGACCGGTGAGCAACAAGTACTAGACTCATAGGACATTTAACCTACACTTCAGCTATTGACCTTAGTTCTTTATGACTATAAAGTCGAAGTACGGTGACTAACTTGAATGAACAACGCAAAAATCAACGCTTCGAATTGAAGCTTCCGTTCGAACTTATTCGTAACGGGATCAACACCAGGATGGTGGGAGAGACCCAGAACGTCAGTTCCTCGGGGGTGCTGTTTACGTCGGAAATGTCGGTGACAATTGGGGAGCCGATCGAATATCTGATCACGTTTCCGAAGCCTGTTGGGGCGCGGTCCGAGGTGCGGCTTCGTTGCGTGGGAACGGTGCTGCGCCAGGATCCGGAATCGAAATTCGCGGCGACTCTGGAACGGTATGAGTTCGTGCGCGGAAGATAGGAGGGAACCTGCCGGCTTGTCGGAGCTGAATTAGGGACAGTAAGAAGCCTCCTCAAAAGGAGGCTGCCGCCAAAATTGGCCGCCCACGCTATGTTATGTGGCGCATCGACATAAAACCAAGCCGAAGGTCGACACTCTCGAAAACATCGGACTGAGTGGCCGGGGCGAAAAGTGGGGACAGCCCGCTCTGTCCACGCGGCGCAGCAGGCTGCAATGCTCTTGCGGATGGAGTGGGCCTTGGGACAGAGTAGGCAGTCCCCACTTTTCGCAGTTTTCGTCGCTAAAAGGTGAAGTGTGCGGCTAGCTGCATGAATCTCGGGCTGCCGATGGTGTGCTGAATGATGCCCAGGCTGCCGCTGGGCGGGAAGACCGGCGGCGGGTCGTAGTTGGGATAGAAGGACACATCGTTGTTCGGGGCATCGAAATCCGGGTGGTTGAACAAATTGTAGACGTTGAAGTTCAGCCGCAGCCGGTATTTTTCGGCGAACAGGAACTCCTTGGTGAGGGACATGTCGAAGCGGACCTGGAAGGGTCCACGGAACATGTTCCTGCCATTCGCCGCGTAGAGCGATTCATAAACGTCGCCGGCGGGCACGCCGTTGGTGCCGGGCGGAACATACTGCGGGGCAAAATCGTTCACATTCAACACCGGCTTGCCGGCGTTCACTCCGGTGGTTCCCTGCAACTGCGCCTGCTTGGCGGTGACGCCGGGGATCAAAGGAACAATCGGATTGGTAATGTAATCGGACGTGCCGAAGTACAGGCTCGCTACCGACCCCGAAAAGTCGTAGACGCTATAGGGCTGGCCGCTTTGCGCCACCGTCTGGCCGCCCAGCATCCAGCCATTCACCAGATAGCCGAGCGTCCTGTTGGACGTGGCCCTGGGGAGCGAATAGCTGTAATTCACCAGGAAAACGTGGGTCTGATCGAAGTCCGAAGAAGCATAGTTAGACCGGGGCGACAACGCATTATTTCCGGTGAAGAACAGCCCCAGGCCGCTCTGTTCATCGAGCGAGTGGGACCAGGTGTAGGAAGCAGTCAAGGTTAATCCATAGGACAGACGTTTGCGGGCTTGGAGCTGCAAGGCATCGAAGTTGGAAATGCCCTCCGCCTCATAGAGCACGGAGTTCATGTCGTAGCCGATATACGGCACGCGGACCGGAGCGTTGCCGGCATATTCACTAGTGGAAATGGTCTCGCTCGGAACCACGTTCAGGCCATAGGACGAGGTTTGCCCATTCGCCGGATGCGAGGCGGTAGCGATCAGCGGCTGGTTGAAGGGAATGGGCAGAATCTCATGGCTGCCGTGGTTGCCCACATAACCGACGCTGAACAGCCAGGTATTGGAGGCTTGGTATTGGAGGTCGAAGCTCCAATTCACCGTGTAGGGCAGCTTATTATTCACATCGTAGCCTCCGAACAGGAAGGGGCCGAAGGTGTTGCCGGCGGGAAATTTTCCGGAGATGGTTTGCGCTTCATTGGGAAGCAGCGCGGAAAAGGCGGCGGCGCTTCCAGCCGGGGTGGGAAGAGGCTGGGAGCCGAAGGGGCTGGCGAGCGTTGCTCCGCTAGCGGCGAACACGGGCTGGACGAAAGGAGGCGCGAGAGTCACTCCGAAGGGGCCGTTATATCCTCCGCCGGCGCTGGGCGAAAATTCGCTGAACAGTTCGCCGCGATCGTAGTACATGCCGAAACCGGTGCGGATCGTCAGCTTGGGGCGAACCGCATAGGCGATGCCCAGGCGGGGCGCGAATCCATATTGATGCTGGGTGAGCAAGGAGTTCCCGGCTCCGGCCGTTCCATATTGCGCGTTGTTGGAGGCGATCTCAAGCCCCGAATTCAC
The DNA here is from genome assembly GCA_963698105.1 of Bryobacterales bacterium. Lineage (GTDB taxonomy): Bacteria > Acidobacteriota > Terriglobia > Bryobacterales > Bryobacteraceae > Palsa-187. The sequence continues at coordinate 908,362 of CAVOPN010000001.1, read as the reverse complement.
GATCGTATCGGTGGACGAGTTGTAAGAGTACAGGCCGGGATTGAAGTCCGTCAGGCGGCCGTATTTTTCGGTCAGAGGACCTTCGTAATCCCAGCGCAGGCCCGCTGTCACCGTCAGATTGCTGCGAACCTTCCAGTTGTCGTTGACATAAAGCCCCGTGGTGTTGGAGCGGTAGTAGCGCGATCCGGATCCTCCGAACGCATCGGACTTGCTGCCGGTGGTGACAGTGCCCTCCGCAAACAACAGGAAAGTCTTGAAAGCCACCGTGTCGGTATTGGTGTTGTGATTGAGGACGTTCAGCTGAGCCTGGTCGATCTGCGCGCCGAATGAGAGGGTGTGGCGTCCCTTCACCCAATTGAGCGCGGTACCGTATTCGAGCTGATTCTGATACATCCCCTCATTGCCGAAAGCCTGGCTGTTTCCAAACGACAAACCCCTGCCGAGCGTGGGGTCGTCACTCGCGATATTGATGTTCGGGAACGTGTTTCCACCGAACAGGCCGACGCCGAACTGGCTTGGCGTATAAGCCTGGCTGGTGTTGGCGTAAGCGAGCATACGCGTGTAGCCGGCTTTTTGGGTCCAGGTGAGCGTGGGCGAGAGGATCACTGTGTTGGTGACGGCTCCCACCTGGCTGCCGGCGTCGATATTCTGCCCGAATCCGATAAGCGCGTCAGACGGCGCAAAGGGATTATGAGTGGGATCCTTCTGGATGTAATACTTCGCCCCCAGCCGGTCCTTGTCATTCACCACATAATCCAAGTTGGCGATACCCTGGTCGACGTTGGCGGTGGCGTTCGAACCGGTCAACACCGCGTCATACCCCAGAGATTTGGCCAGGGCGGCGTTGGTGATCTGCGGCGTGGGAATGAAGTAGTTTCCGTTCGGGAGTTTCTGCTGGAGCAGCGCAATGGCGGGAGCGCTGAGCTGCGAGGCGGTCAGCGTGGTTCCGTAGGCGCTCTGAATGGTGTTCAGGATGCCGGCGGTGCTGCGATCGTTGGTCAGCGTCAAAGGGACGCTGACAGTTTGAGTGGCATCGTAGGCGTCCACCACGCGGACACCCTGGTAGGAGAGGAAATAGAAAAGTTTATCCTTCTTGATGGGGCCGCCGATCGCGCCCACGAACTGGTTGCGATTGAAAAACGGCACCTTCGTGGTAAGCGCGGGCGATGCGTTGTAGAAGAATGCCGCCGCGCTGAGGTCGCTGTTTCCCCAGGTTTCGGAAAGCGCGCCATGGATCTGGCTGGTGCCGGATTTAGTGACCACGCTGATGTGCGCGCCGCTATGCGCTCCCTGCGTGGCGTCGTACATCGAGGTGTTCACCGCGATTTCCTGAATCGACTCCACCGGCGGCGTCGGCAGCGCTTGTCCGATGGCGGTGTAGACCGACGTGCTGGTCTGGATGACGCCCCCCGCGCCAAACGTCTCTCCGGTATTCAGCACAAAGCGATTTTCGCCCACATTGCTGGTCGAATTGCCGTTGAACAGGTTATTGGTGTCGACGCCGTTCAAGGAAAAACTGTTGCTGGTGTCGCGCTGACCGTTCGCGAAAATCGCCTGATTCCCCAATCCCGCGTTGGCCCCGGTGCCGGAGAGAAAATCCGCATGAACGCCGGGACTCAGGATCGCGAGCTGGGTAAAACTGCCGGTGCCAAGCGGCGTCTGCTCCAGCGTGAGTTGATCGACGACATAGCCAACGGTCGGGTCCACCTGGTTCATCAGCGGGACTGAGGTCACTTCGACGGCCGTGCTCATCTGGCCGACCTTCAAATTCGAATCTACCGTGGTGGTGCGATCGCCGTTGACCAGAACTTCCGTGTGGGTTTCGGTGTCGAAACCCTGTTTCGTGAAATTTACCTTATAAGTTCCGGCTGGCAGATTGGGAAGCGAGTAGGACCCTTTATTATCCGAGGTTGTCTTCACCATTAGACCGGTAGCAATGTTTTCCGCGGCAACGGCCGTTCCGGGAACCGCCGCGCCGGTGGCGTCTTTTACGGTCCCGGTGATCGATCCTAAAATGGTTTGCGCCGCGGCCGGCAGGCAAGCCGCCACACCGATGCACAACAGAAAAATAACCTTGATTTTCACGAAAATTCCTCCCGCCAAGATGGCCTTGCCTCCGGATTATAAGATGGTTTAGCGGGCCGATCTACACTTGAAACCGAACTTTCACATGAATTGCCGGTTACACAGGCTGTGGCGCGCGCCCCTAGGCGTGCAGCGTCGACATTCGTGTCGACGGTCGACTCTTTCCGTCAATCTGGAAAGACACATCGACACGAATGTCTGAGCGGACCGGCACATAGTAAACACTTCGTACCGGGCACATCGTAAACACTTTCTCACGAAAAATACATTGTCTCATGCTCACTTCTCAGGCCCCCTTCGCCCTGATCTATGGGTCGTTCAGCCGGCGAGGATTGCCGTCAAGGCCGAGCGCAGCGAGTTCATCGCAGAGCCTTGACGGCGGTCCTCGCCGGCTGTATCTCACGATGGTCAGGGCGAAGGGGGACGCTTCAGCCGGCCGCCCTCGTCCACCATCCCGACCAGGTAATCGCGAAACCACACGCGCCAGACGCGGTCCTCGATCTGCTCCAGCCCCACCGGTTCATAGGCCAGCGCATGCGCGAGAAAAATCATTTCCCCTTGCCAGCGAATCTGGCCGCCGCCGGCGACCTTGCGCACGTGCCAGGTTTCGGGATATTCGATCCGAGCCAGCCGCCGCGGATACTCGCGCGGCGAGGGCTGATAGCGCGAGGCCGGCGTGGCCTGATCCAACGCCTGGTGCGGACGATCCTGGTTGTACTCGCGCCGGAACGCGTCGAAGCGGCGCTGTTGCGCGCTCCGGTTGGCCGCGGGCGGACGCGCGGTGGCCTGCTTCAAGGTTCGATGCATGCGTTCATGCCGTCCGTTCTGTTGCGGCTGGCCGGGACGGATGCGCTCCGGCTGGATGCCCAGCTTGATCCACCACACCGACAGCCGGCTCAATCCGCTTTCCGAATTACTGGCGAACGGCGCGCCGTTATCGGTGCGCATGCGTTCGGGCAATCCGAACTCGCGAAACGCCGCTTCAAAGACCGGCTGGCTGTGCACGGTGTCGGCGGCCAGCACCGTCTGGCACCGCAGCAGGTAGCGGCTATGGGCGTCGGTGATGGTCAGCGGATCGATGCGTTGCTGGTCGCGCGTGCGAAACCATCCTTTGAAATCGGCGCACCACACGGTGTTCGATGCGGTGGCATGCGCCAGCGGTTGTGTGGGCCGGGCCTTCGGCCGCCGCTTCGGCGCCACCGTCAATCCGTTGGCTTTCAAAATCGAGCCGATGGTGCTGTGCGCCGGCGGAGCTTCCGGCGGATCCTGGCGCAGCAGCCAGGCGCGGATTTTGCGCGCTCCCCAATACGGGTGTGCGCCGCGCAGTTCCACAATGCGGCTCTCCATTTCCGCAGCCGTAGCGTTGGGGTGAGCGAGCGGAGCTCGACTCTGATCGCGCAATCCCTCCAGGCCGGCGGCCTGGTAGCGCTCGACCCACTTGTAGCCGGTCTTCCGGGTCACTCCGAACCACTCGCACAATTCGGCCATCGAGCAGGTTTCGGACTGCCATTCCTTGATGAAAAGCAATCGTTGTTCGGTCACATCGGTTTCCTTCCAGGGCATCCTTTGGGAATGCCACAAAGTGTTTACCATGTGCCCGGTACGATATGGATACTATGTCCCCGGTCCGAACCGTCGATGCGGCACGCCTAGGGGCGTGCGCCACACTACCATACCTTAAGAATCGCCGGGCGGATGGAGATGATTCGCCAAGGACACGTAAGAGGCGTGGTTCCTTTGTACGAGTGTGCCAGTCGAGCCTGCATACTGGAGGGATCCACGCGCATCGGCGGATAACCGTCCGCTTTCGATTCGGTGATCGTCACGCGGTCGGGCTGCAAGACCCGAAATTCCGTGGCTTCTTCGGCGATGAGAATCTCCATCAGCGGAGTCGATTGAGGAATCACGTAGCGGAAGGCTACTCCTTGGTTGTACGCGCGGGCTTCGATGTTTATCAGGCGGCCTAGCGATCCGTTCTGCATGTACTTGGCCAACAGGGAATTGCATTTGCCGAAGGTGGCGGAGGTCGACGATGTTAGTCCCACGTTTTCGCCCAGCAGGGGCTCTTGATCTTGAATGTCCAGGCCCAGGAACGAGGTATTCACGAGTGGCTTGCCGCGATAGAAAACTTCGTAGGCGAGTCTCGAGAGATTGCTGTTAGTTTGGGTCGCGATGAACAGGCGAAATTCGACTTGTCCATCGGGCGATGTGACGCGGCGTTCATCCTGGGCGAAGGCGAGAGACGCGAATATGATGAACGCAGAAAGAGATCGCTTCCTGCGGGCGCGGCTCGGTACTGAACACATTTACGCTAGAACGGTCGAAGCTACGCCCAGCTGAATCCGGACTTGGACAAGGGCAATTGACGGATTCGTTTTCCCGTTGCGCTAAAGATTGCGTTGGAGACCGCGGGGAGAATCGGCGGCAATGCGGGCTCGCCCAGGCCGGTCGGTGAAAATGTGGATTTGAGGTAGTGGACTTCGATTACCGGAGGCGCCTGCGCGAGGCGGACCATGCCGTGTTTATCATAGTTGGTCTGCACGATGCGGCCCTTCTCGATGGTGATTTCCTGAGTCATCATCTCGCTGAGGCCGTCGATGATTCCGCCTTGCACGATGTTATCGGCCGCACTGGGGTTGATGATCTGGCTGCCGACGTCGGCGGCGACCCAGATTTTATTGATCTTTACCTTATTGGAAGGGCTGACGGTCACCTCGGCCACTTCGGCGAAATATCCCTGATGGCTGAAGTGGAATGCGATGCCCATCGCGGTGCCTTTGGGGAGCGTCTTCTTGCCCCAGCCGGATTTTTCGGCAGCCAACCGGGTAACGCCTTTCATGCGTTCGGCGTTCATGCCAGGGGCTCCGCGGCCGCCGGGTGCGGGCACCTGTGCCACTACGGGCGCGGACGAATCGAGAAGAGCCAATCGAAATTCGACAGGATCTTTTCCTGCGGCGTGGGCCAGTTCGTCAATAAAACTTTGGATGACGAACGCAAAGGCGTTGCTGCTGGGCGCGCGCAAGGCTCCGGTGCGAATACCCAGGGGCATTACGGAAGACTGAAGCGTGTAGTTGGGAATGAAGCGCTGCGGAAATTCGGAAGGTCCCATGGCTCCGGATGCGACGAAGCGCTCGCCATCGCCGTAGCTGATGAAATGGTTGCGCCAGGCGATCAATTTTCCGGACGCATCGAGACCGGCTTTAAGATATTGGAACCCACCGGGACGATAGTAGTCGTGGGTCATATCGTCTTCGCGGGACCAGATCAGTTTCACGGGAACGCCGGCCTGTTTCGATATGTAGGCAGCCTCCACCATGTAATCGTTGTTGAGGCGACGGCCGAATCCTCCTCCGCCGCGAACCATGTGGATGGTCACGTCCTTGTCGGTGATGCCGAGGGTCGAGGTCACCAGGCGGCGGCCGCTGCCGGGAGTCTGGCTGTTGCTCCAGATCTCGACTTTCCCGTCTTTGAAGTGGGCGGTGCAGTTCTGCGGCTCGAGCGGCGCGTGCGCGATGAACGGATAGGAATACGCGGCCTCGACCACCTTGGCCGCGCCTTTCAGAGTGCCCTCGGCGTCGCCGTCTTCGCGGATTTTGCGCTGAGGAGGCTGCTTGCTCAGCTCCTCGGCTTTTTGAGCGTAGGCGACGCTGCTGTATTGGGCGCGCGGGCCTTCGTTCCACTCGACTTTTAGCTGCTTGCGCGCGGACTGCGCGTGCCACCAAGTGTCGGCGAGAATCGCGATTCCGTTTTCGAGGCCGGGATCGCCGGGCAGAACGGCATCGGTGATATCGGGACGCTCGATGACGAACGCATTGCGGACGCCGGGCAGTTTCTTGATGTCTTCGATATTGGAGCTGACCACTTTACCGCCGAAGACGCCGCACTTTTCGAACACGGCGTATTGCATGCCGGGAACGGTGACGTCGATGTTGAAAATCGGCTTGCCGGTGACGATGGCGGGCACGTCGCAACCGGGCTGCGAGTGGCCGATGATTTTGTAATCTTTTGGATCCTTGAATTTGAGGCTCGCGGGCGCCGGCGCCGGGAGGGTCGCGACTTTGGCGGCTAGTTCTCCGTAGCCTAGAGAGCGGTCCTGGTGGTGGACTCGACCAGATGCGGTGGTGCACTCGGTTTCGGGGACGTTCCAGGTTTGCGCGGCGGCGGTGATGAACATGGCGCGGCCGGCGGCTCCGACCTGGCGCATGGGGGTCCAGTTAGTGGGCGTCCCGGTGCTGCCTCCGGCGACTTGTCCGGCGTACTTGGAGTCGTCGAAATCGGTCTGCTCGATTTTGACGGACTTCCAATCGACGTCCAGTTCTTCGGCGACCAGCATCGGGAGCATGGTGCGGATGCCTTGGCCGACTTCGGGATTCTTCGCCATGATGGTGACGGTGCCATCGGCGGCGACCTTAATGTATACGTGCGGATCAGGCGGCGCAGAAGGAGCTCCGCGGCCTTGCGCTTTGGCTTCGGGCTCCATCTGGAGACCGATCAAAACTCCGCCAGCGCCCAGGGCACTGACCTTGAGGAAGGAACGGCGGTCGAGACGCATCATGTTACACCTGCTCCAATACGGCTGCGCCGGTTGACTTGTGGGTACCCTTGTTCGCGGCCAGATCCGCCGCTTTGTGGACGGCGGCGCGGATGCGCAGATAGGTCCCGCAGCGGCACAGGTTGCCGTTCATCGCGCTGTCGATATCTTTATCGGTTGGCTTCGCCGTCTTGGCGATCAGCGCTGCCGCGGCCATGATCTGGCCGGCCTGGCAGTAGCCGCATTGCGGGACATCGATCTCTTCCCAGGCGATTTGCACAGGATGCGTGCCATCGGTCGAAAGACCTTCGATAGTCAAGATCGGCTGGTTGGCCGCGGTAGAAACCGGGGTGAGGCAGGAGCGCGTGGGCTTGCCGTTCAGGTGCACCGTGCATGCACCGCATTGGCCGATGCCGCAGCCGTATTTCGTGCCTTGCAATTTGAGCATGTCGCGGAGGACCCACAACAGAGGCATATCGGCGGGGGCATCGACGGAGGTCGTTTGCCCGTTGACGATCAGTTTATACGCCATTTTTTTACTCCTGGATGAACATTAGTTTAGCAGTTGTGGCGCACGCATCCAGGCGTGCCGCATCGACAATCGTGTCGATGTTCGGTGGGACGGACAGGAGGGGACGTCGAAAAGACCAGGGCTGAGTGGCGGGGGCGAAAAGTGGGTACAGCCCACTCTGTCCGCTGCGGCGCAGTCGTATCCGCTGCTTGGGACAGAGTAGGCAGTCCCCATTTTTCGCAGTTTTCATCCGCGCGAGGCGGATCCGAAGGCAAGGACGGCGTTTAGGCCTCCGAATGCGAAGGAGTTTGATAGAGCCCATTCGACGCGGACCTTGCGGGCGGTGTTGGGTACGACGTCCAGGTCGCAGGCTGGATCGGGGCCTAGAAAATTCGCTGTGGGTGGAATTACTCCGTGGAAGAGCGCTAGCAGCGTCGCCGCGGCTTCGATCGCGCCCGCGGCGCCCAGACCGTGGCCGTGCATCGATTTGGTGGAGCTTACCAGCAGCTTCGACGTGTGCGTGCCGAAGACCGCGCGGATCGCTTCAGTTTCCGTGGGGTCGTTGGCCAGCGTTCCGGTGCCGTGTGCGTTGATATAACCGATCGAATCCGCGGACGTACCGGCGTCGAGAAGCGCGGCGCGCATCGCTCGGGCCGCGCCTTCCGCGAGGGGCTGCGTCAGATGATGCGCGTCACTCGACATGCCGAAGCCCGCGATTTCTCCATAGATTTTTGCGCCTCGAGCTTGGGCGCGATCGAGCGGCTCCAGTACGAGCATGCCTGCTCCTTCGCCGAGGATCAGCCCTTTGCGGTCGCATGAAAAAGGGCGGCAGGTATCGGGAGAAATTACGCGCATCCCTTCCCAGGCTTTTAATATGCCGGGCGAAAATGGAGCTTCACTTCCGCCCGCGATGGCGAGCTCGGCGGCCCCCCCGCGGACCATCCAATATGCCTGTCCAATGGCGTGATTCGCGGACGAGCACGCGGTCGATACGGTGTAGACGGGTCCGGTGATGCCGTGTTCGAAAGAGATGCGGCTGGCTCCAGCATTGGACATGGCCTTTGGAATCGCGAACGGTGAAAAGCGGGTCTGCTTGCGCTCATAATAATCGCGGAAGGATTCGTCCTCGCTGGTCTGGCCTCCGGTGGAGGAGCCGGTGACGATCGCCGTGCGTTCGCGAAGGTCGGCGGTGAATTCGATTCCCGCGTCTTGAACTGCTTCGCGCGCCGCGACCGCTGCGAATTGGGCGAACCGGTCCAGTAACATCACTTCTTTCTCATCGAAGTGATCGGCGACGCGATAGTCGCGCGCCTCCGCCGCATTCCGGAAACGGACCGTGCCTGCCGCGACCAGTTCCATCGGACGGATGCCGCTTTCACCGGCGCTAAGCGCCCGCCAAAACGATTCACGATTCGCGCCCAGCGCCGAGATCACTCCGATGCCGGTGACGGCAACCCGGGACCTGCTTGGCACAGGGCTCAAGCGGCTCCTTGCGCGGGAGCTTTCTGCGACAGCAGTTGTGCGATTCCCTCCGCCATTTGGCGTACTGACCGAATGTTGCGCGCCTCTTCGTCGGGAATGTCTACATTGAATTCGCTTTCGAGAGCGAAAATCAGATTGATTCCGTCGAGCGAATCGATCTTGAGTTCTTCAAAGGTGCTGTCGATCGATACGGTTTCAAGCGGAATACGCTGGGTTTTTGCGATCACCTTGATCACCCGCGCTTTCAGGTCTTCTGACATCTCAACGCTACTGGACGGCGTCGGATCTCCAGCCGTTCCCGAAACCTGTGGAGCAAATTCATCACCCATGGATTCAATGATAGTCCGCGGCGTGATGCTCGGAACCACGCGGGAAGCCGTCGCGTCCAACCTTATATACTCATGCAAGCGACGGCCACGGCGATTGCATCCGATCTCTACGCGGGGCATGTCAATCCGTAGTCGCGGGGTTATCAATATATAAGTAGTGGTGCGAATCCTGATCTTAGCCGCGTTCTCATTGTCTCTACCCGCTGCCGATACGGTTGCGGTCAGCCTCGATACCGGCTACCGGTCGATGTACGATCTCGATTTCGAGGCGGCGCATCGGAAATTCGCTTCTTTCAAGCAGGCTAATCCCGACGATCCCATGGGACCGGTGTCGAACGCTGCGGCTTATGTTTTTTCAGAGCTGGAACGTTTGCACGTTCTGGACTCGGAGCTGTTTGTCGACGACGATAAGTTCAAACTGCGTCAACATCTCACTGCCAGCCCGGAAACCAAGCGCGCCTTTGAAGATGAACTTGCCCGCACGCGCGAATCCGCGCAACGCGTGCGACGTACTGCCCCCGACGACCGGAACGCGCTGCTGGCGGAAGTTTTGGCGCGTGGTCTCGAAGCGGATTATCTCTCCCTGATCGAGCGTCGCGACCTGGCCGCGCTCAGCATCGTAAAAGAAGGCCGGGTGCTGGCGCTGCACCTTCTGAATACTCATCCGGATTGTTATGACGCGTATCTCGCGATCGGCGTCGAGAATTATCTGCTCAGCTTGAAGCCCGCGCCGGTGCGCTGGATTCTGAGTTTCAGCGGGGCGCAAACCAATAAACAAGAGGGTATCGCCAAGCTGCGTCTCACCGCCGAGAAAGGATACCTCTTGCAGCCGTATGCGCGCATGCTGCTCGCCGTAGCCGCTCTTCGGGACAACGATCGATCGAACGCCGCGCAGATTCTGGATGGCCTGGCTCGGGAGTTTCCGCACAACCGGCTGTATGCTGCTGAACTGGCGCGGCTAAAGAGCGCAAAATAGAACCATGAGAATAGCCAGCGCGGCAACTGCTTTACCGAAGCATCGCTATGAGCAGCAAACGATTCTCCAGGCGCTTAAATTTCATTGGGCCGACAAGCTGGAGCAGCCCGATATGCTGGATCGCCTGCACGCGCGCACCGGGGTCGAGACTCGCTTCCTCGCGCTTCCGATCGAAGCGTACCCGGCGTTAAAGAGCTGGGGCGAAGCCAATCAAATCTGGATCGACACCGCCTGCGAGCTCGGCCAGAACGCCATTTGTCACGCGCTCACCCGCGCCGGCCTTTCCGTACAGGACCCCTCGGCGTTCTTATTCGTGTCCATCAGCGGCGTGGCCAGCCCTTCCATCGACGCGAAGCTGGTCAACCAGATGGGGCTGAATCGCAATATCAAACGCGTGCCGATTTTTGGACTTGGATGTGTAGCGGGAGCGGCCGGCATCGCTCGGGCCGCGGATTATGTGCGCGCGTTTCCCGATCAGGCCGCCCTGCTGCTTTCTGTCGAGTTGTGCTCGCTGACGATCCAACGCGACGATCTGTCGATCGCGAATCTGATCTCCTCAGGATTATTCGGCGATGGTGCCGCGGCCGTGATCGTGGTGGGAGATCACCATCCCGCCGCCGGTCCGGAGATCCTCGCGACCCGCTCCGTTTTTTACCCCGATTCAGAAGACGTCATGGGCTGGGATATCGGTGAGCGGGGGTTCCGCATCGTCCTCTCGAAGGAAGTTCCGGCAATGGTGTATCGCCATCTGGCCGGTGATATCGATACCTTTCTCGCCGATCATGAGCTCAAGCGCGAAGATATCGGCGCGTGGGTGATGCACACCGGCGGCCCGGCGATTCTGACGGCTACCGAGAACGCGCTCGATCTGCCGGATGGCGCGCTTGACGCCTCGTGGGATTGTCTGCGCCGCGTGGGAAATCTATCGTCGTCGTCGGTACTGTTCGTCCTCGAAGAGTTTCTCGAGCGTCGAAAACCGGCACCGGGAACTTACGGCCTGCTGGCCGCCATGGGGCCTGGATTTTGTTCGGAGCTGGTTCTATTGCGATGGTAGACGTCGCTATTGCCGGTGCAGGACCCGCAGGTCTGGCTGCCGCGATCGCGGCGCGCAGAAAAGGGCTCAGGGTCGCGGTCTTTGAGGGCCTTCCGCAGACCGCTTCCGTTGATAAGTGCTGCGGTGAAGGCCTCATGCCGGACGCGCTCGATGCTTTAAGAGAATTGGGAATCGAGATGCCGGCCTCCAAAAGCATGCCGGTGGCTGGAGTCCGCTTTATCGAGCGTGATCACGCAGCTGAGGCTAGATTCGCCGATCAAACCGGCGCGGGCGTGCGGCGCACCACTCTTTCTTCCATCCTTATGGAACATGCCCGCGAGGCTGGTGCGGCGCTGTTTTTCGGAAAACCCGTTCGCGGACTGGTCCGGGGAGGCATCCTCGCCGGCGATGAGGAAGTCCAGTGCCGCTGGGTTGTGGGCGCCGACGGCTCACAGTCGTCCATGCGACGCGCTGCCGGCCTCGAATCCCGCAACGTCTGCCAGCGCCGCTTCGGCTTGCGCCGCCATTTTCGAATCGAGCCGTGGACCGACCTGGTGGAGGCGTACTGGGCTCACGGCGTACAAGCTTTCGTGACCCCAGTGGCCGAGAACGAAGTCGATGTCGCCGTGCTGACCGGAAATCCGCGTCTGCGCTACGAAGCTGCCCTTTCCCTATTTCCCGTATTGCTCGCGCGTCTTAAAAACGCGGTCGCCATATCGAATGTTCGCGGAGCCGTCACGGCATCCCGCCGATTGGACCGGGTTGCGACCAGCGATCTCGCTTTATTGGGCGACGCGTCCGGTTCCGTGGATTCGGTCACCGGCCTGGGGCTGTGTATGTCCTTCCAGCAAGCGGTCGCGTTAGGCGAAGCCCTGGCGCGGGAAAATCTTTCCCTCTACGCGGCCCAGCATCCTCGCCTGGCAAAACGTCCGCGCGTGATGGAGTCCGTAATGCTCGCGATGGATCAGCGCGACAAGTTACGCTTGCGCGCCATTCGCACTCTCGAAGCGGAGCCCGCGCATTTTTCCAGCTTGCTTTCCGTGCACACTGGAGCCTCCTCGGCGCTCTCATTCGCCTTGCGAGCTCCTCTAGCTCTAGGTTGGCGGTTTCTCACAGTATGAGAAAAATCGTTTTCTCACTCTACTCGCCTGCGTGGCCCGGGCACAGGCGGTCTTCACCATCGACCCTGCGCGTCTCCGAATCCGTCGACATCGATCTCGATGCGTCCTGCCCCATCGCGTGGTCCCGCTAAGCGACGTTCATGGAGCGATCCGCGATCGCTTTGCGGCGCGCCGTTCCGGCGACGGTGACATAGCTTTCATAAGCCTGTTCCGCGATGCCGCTCCAACTGAAGTACTTCTCGGCGCTCCAATGGGCCCGCATCCCCAGGCTCGCGCGCAATGCCGGCGTGGACAAAATCCGGCACAGCGCATCCGAAAATTCGCCCCAGTCCTTGCGGATCATGATTTCATACCCGTCCCTTAAATCCAATCCTGCACACCCCACCGGTGTCGAAACGATCGCCTTGCCGCACGCCATGGCTTCCAAAACCTTGATATTGGTGCCGGCCGAAACTTCGAGCGGAATCGCCACCACTGAGGCACGTTCATAGAAAGGCCGCAAGTCTTCCACAAATCCGTGCACCGCGATTCTCGGGTCCAGCCGGCTCAAATCCGTCCTCCGCCCCATGTGCCGCCAATACTGCTCATGGTCTGGTCCGGCAACCACTCGGAGTCGCGTTTCGGGTGCTTGAGCCCACACGCGCGGCATGATTTCATCGCATAGCCTTTCGAATCCGATCACGTTCGGCAAGTGCCGGAAGGAGCCGACGTACAACACCTCTCGCGTTTCGGCCGACGAAGTTTCGGTGGGACGGAACCGGGTCAGGTCCACTCCGTTCGCCACCGCGAAGGTTCGATCCGCCGCGCGCCGCCCTTCCTCAATCGCGCGCAGGCGGTCCTGTTCAGAGACGGTCCATACGGCCTCGTAGGCGTGCAGCCACTTGCGCTCAAAGGCGAGCCAGCGTTCATATTCGCGCCAGGACTCCGCTTTGCCGTTCGACTCCGCCAATTGCCGGTACAAACTGAAGGTGAGGTCGTGCTCGACCAGAATCGCTGGAACGCCCGGGGCGCTGTCGCGAAAGCCGGCGAAATGGGTGAATTCGATTTGCATCAGATCCGGCAGGAGCCGCTCTGATAATTGCGTGATCAGCGCGCGGAGGCTGCTCGATTCACCCGCGGATACCTGCTCGGGAAGCTTGTTATCACCGCGAGCCTTTTGGTCCCGGTCCACCACGTAAACCTCGCGGAACACTTCGCCCAGCTTGTCGTACTCCACCACGTCCTTGGCTTCACGCATCGCGATCAGGGTAAAATCCACGCGACTAGAGAGCTCACGGCAAAGATTATAAATTCGAACAGCGCCGCCGTGCGATAACGGATAGGGCAGGAACGGAGAAACGATCAGTACCTGCAGCCGGTCCGAGTTCCAGTTTTTCGTCCTGCCGAAATCGGCGGTGCGAAAACCTATATTGCCACGCGAAAGATCCTCCTGCCGGGGGCACAGACGCCGCAAAGCCGGCGTCGAAAGGGTGCGCAGCACAAACGCCGCATCCTGAATCGGAAACTCCGGCTGCTCCAGCAGCCCGCTGTGTGCCGGGCCGACGCTAAACGATCGCCATCCAGCCGCCGCCGCCTTCCAAAACAGGATCAACCACGCCACGCCCGCCATGCTGCACCGCGGAATACCCAGCGCTAAAAGCTTCTTCCGGTCCACCAGAATCGATCGCGATAAAGGAGCCAAAACGCGCGCCGCCTCGCCCATCTGCAATTCGCGAAACGGAGCCGTTGCGACCACCATCTTTCTCCAGCCTCGAAAATAGGCTTGCCGCGAAGCCGCGAAGGTCCGTGAATCGCCAAATAAAATTCTCCCATCGGCGATTGCATCGGATTCGCTGCCTGACTGCCATAGCACCCAACGCGCGTCGCTCGCTTGCGCGGCTTTTTCCAATGCCTCGCCATTCCAATCCTGACCGCTCTGCCGGAAATGCAGCACGCCATCCGGGGAGGAGGCTTCTACATCCAGTATCAGCGGCCGCTTGCCGTGCAAATGCCGGAATAGCGCCACATGCGGATCCGCGATCCATCGCAGCAGCACCGACGCTACGCGCAGGCCTGTAGCCGCCGATAGCTTCGAAAATCCTCGCGAAAGGTTGCCTGTGCGGACCCGCGTAGGATGGATCGCCCACTGCACCCGGTCACGCGCCTCCACTGTCGCTTCCACCGCACGAACGCGGAGGTTATGGATACCCTCCCGCGCCGCGCGCATCACGTGAATAAAAATGTTGGACGGCGTGCCGCTAAAAAATCCTCCATCACGGTTGAGGATCAGCACCCGAAAGGGAGAAATCAGAAAAGGAGCAAGTTTCAGAGCCCACGCACCGCGCTGTCCCGTCCATGTGCTTAAACTGATCGCCGACCAGTACGGCCATAGCCGCCGTTGGGCGTCTACTACCAGGGGCAGTGCATTACGGTCCCTGTAGACACACTCACAGAGTGCCGCTGTATCCGGAAAGGGCTCCGCCGTCGTGAACAGCCAGATGGGAACGTCAGGCGCACCCCGGCGCAGGTGCAGCACGGCTTCGTGAGCGGCGGCCGCATTTACGCCAAACACACTGGCGATCTTTCTTTCACCCTTACCGAGACGCTTTAAAGAAACCTTTATCCAAACCTTTACCCAGGACCGCAGCCGGTCCTTTAAGTGCAACATCTATAATCCCCGTATGATTCAATCGTTCCCCCGCGATCAAGAAGTATACTCTGAGACTTGCGTCGCGTCTACAGGCAGCAGTACCAGGTTTTGTAAAATTGAGCGATGAATCCCTATGCGTCTTTCCTCGGCCCGCGCGATCCCCGGCAAGTCATTGCCTCTTCTGGGGCCCGGCTTCGTGAATTGCTCGATTCCCTGGGTGTGGAGGGCGCTGACCGGCATCCTGCCCCCGGAAAATGGTCCATTCGCGAAATCCTGTGCCATTTGGCCGACTGCGAGATTGTGTTCGCCTATCGTCTTCGGCAAACGTTGGCCGAACCGCATCACGTGATTCAGCCCTTCGATCAGGAGCTGTGGGCCCATAAGTACGCCGCCTACGATGCGCAGTCCGCGCTGAACGTCTTTACCGCCGTTCGCGATTTCAACACCAGACTGATCGCCTCTCTCCCGCCCGAGGCCTTTTCGAAACCGGTCACTCACCCGGAGCGCGGCACCATGACCTTCCAGTCGATTGTCGAGACCATGGGCGGCCACGACCTCAATCACATCGGTCAAATCGAGAAAATCGCGGCAGTTCGCTAAACTAAAAATATCTATGTCCATCAAAGTAGGAATCAACGGCTTCGGCCGTATCGGTAGAAATGTGGTCCGCGCCGGGTTGCACAACCCCGACATCGAATTTGTTGCGGCGAACGACCTCACGGATACCGCGACCATCGCGCACTTGCTGAAGTACGACTCGACTCTGGGCCGCCTGGATGCGGACGTGGAGGTGCAAGGCGACATCATCGTGGTCGGCGGGAAGAAGATCAAAGTTTTCGCCACCAAGGATCCGGCGGAGATCGATTGGCCCAGCGTCGGCGCCGAAGTCGTCGTCGAATCCACGGGACGTTTTACCGAAGCTAAGGATGCCTCGAAGCACCTGCGCGGGTCCGTCAAAAAGGTCATCATCTCCGCCCCGGCCAAGGGCGAAGACATCACCATCGTACTTGGTGTGAACCACGGCGCCTACGATAAATCCAAACACCACATCGTTTCGAACGCGTCCTGCACCACCAACTGCCTGGCCCCCGTCGCCAAGGTTCTGCACGAAAGCTTCGGCATCGAAAAAGGCTCGATGACCACGATCCACAGTTATACCAACGATCAGAACGTGCTCGATTTCCCGCACAAAGATCTGCGCCGCGCCCGCGCCGCCGCACTCAATATGATCCCGACCACCACGGGCGCCGCGAAGGCCATGGCCCTGGTTATGCCGGAGCTGAAGGGCAAACTCGACGGCTACTCCATGCGCGTCCCCACGCCGGACGTCTCCGCGGTCGATCTTGTAGTCGTCACTACGAAAAACACCTCCGATGCCGAAGTGAACGCGGCGCTCAAGACCGCGGCCGACGGTCCACTCAAAGGAATCCTCGCCTATACCGAAGATCCGATCGTCTCGACAGATATGCTGCACAATCCCAACAGCTCCATCGTCGATTCGCTGATGACCAAGGTACTCGCCGGAAATCTGGTAAAAGTGCTCGCCTGGTACGACAACGAATGGGGCTACTCCATGCGCGTGGTCGATTTGATATCTTTCTTGCTGAAATAGAAGTCGAAGGTGGGGCAGGCGGTTCTGCCGTCTCAATGATCGAACCGAACGTTACCCAAACAGTTCCGATGTTGGGCGTGACCGACATGGAAGCGTCCCTGCGCTTCTATGTGGACGGCCTCGGCTTTGAGATGACCAATAAGTGGACTCCTGTGGGCGATAAGATCCGCTGGTGCTGGCTGCAGCTCGGCGGAGCTGCCATCATGCTGCAGGAGTTCACGAAAAATCGGCTGCCCAAGATAAAATTGGGCCACGGCGTTTCCATCAATTTCCAGTGCAAAGACAGCCTGGCGATCTATCATCAGCTCATCGCGCGAGGGCTTCATGTGAAAAATCCGCAGGTTGGAAATTCGATGTGGGTCACGAGCCTGCATGATCCCGATGGCTACGCGCTCCATTTTCACAGCCCCACCGACGCCCCCGAGGAATCAGAACACTCGCCGCCGTATAAGTAGAATGAGTTTGCGGTGTGGCGTGCGCCTCCAGGCGTGCCGCGTCGACATTCGTGTCGACGTGTCTTGCCTAGCCCATCGCCCGAATCACCCCATCCGTAAATTGCTCCGTGCCCGCCTTCCCACCCACATCCCCCGTCAGCGCCGACCGATCCGCATAAACCTTTTCAATCGCATTCTGCAGCCGCTTCGCCGCCTCGAGCTCGTCTAAATGGATCAGCATCATCACCGACGACAACATCATCGCGGTAGGATTCGCGATCCCTTTTCCCGCAATATCCGGAGCCGACCCGTGCACCGCCTCGAACACCGCATGATGCTCGCCCATATTCGCACCCGGTACGATCCCGAGCCCGCCCACGAGGCCGGCCGCCAGATCGGAAACGATGTCGCCATACAGATTCGGCAGCAGCAAAACGTCGAACGTTTCCGGCCGCATCACCAATTGCATCGACGCATTATCGACGATCAACTCTTTATATTCGATATGCGGAAACCGCGCGGCAACTTCCCGGCAGCAGCGCAAGAACAGCCCGTCCGCAAGCTTCATGATGTTCGCCTTGTGAATTGCGGCCACCTTTTTTCGCCCCAGGCGATTCGCATATGCGAACGCATACTCGGCAATCTTGATGGACGCGACGCGCGTAATCACCTTGAGGCTGGTCACGACATCTTTCACCACTTCATGCTCCAGGCCTGAATAAAGGTCCTCCGTGTTCTCGCGGAAAATCACCATGTCGATTTTCACGTCGGAAAATCGTGTCGCCACCCCCGGCAGTGACCGCACCGGCCTTACGTTCGCATATAAATCGAGCTTCTTCCGCAGAGCCACGTTGACGCTCGCGAATCCGCCGCCGATGGGCGTCGTCACCGGCCCTTTCAATCCCACCCGAGTGCGTTCGAGACTGTCGAGGACGTCCTGAGGCAGCGAAACTCCCGCCTCGCGAATCACTTTTTCATTCAGCTCGACCACCTGCCAATCGATCGAAACGCCGGTAGCGTCGACGGCGCGGCGCGCAGCAGAGGAGACCTCAGGACCAATCCCGTCGCCCGGGATCAACGTAACTTGATGGGACACGAGTCCATTGTATATTCAGACCATGGCCGAAACTGTCGTGAAAGCTCTGATTCTCGACCTTCTCGATTGGGTGGCACGCCGTGAGCGGACGTATGAAGAAACGATGGCCGCCTGGCGCACCTCGTGCCCCAAGCTTCCCGTTTGGGAGGATGCGAACGACGGCGGATTCGTCGAGGAAGAGAATGGATTCGTGCGGATCACCGCCTCCGGCCGTGCGCTTCTGGATCGGCATAATCGATGAAGATTTCTATCCTCGACGACTATTTCGATACCCTTCGCACCCTCCCCTGTTTTGAGAAGCTCAAGCAGCACAAAGTCAAAATCTGGAACGATCACGTGCAGGACGTCGATATTCTCGCCGACCGCCTGAAGGACATCGAGGCTTTGGTTCTCATCCGCGAACGCACCGAAATTCGCGCGCCTCTCATCGACCGCCTTCCGAAATTGAAGCTCATCAGCCAGCGCAGCGTCTATCCGCATATCGATGTCGACGCCTGCACGCGCCGCGGCGTAATTGTCTCGTCCGGTCAGCATGCCGAAACGCCCTCTTATGCCGCAGCCGAATTGACTTGGGGATTAATTCTCGCCGCGATGCGCCAGATCCCGCAGCAGGTCACTGCGCTCAAGCAACGAATCTGGCAGACCGGCGTCGGCAATACGCTACGCGGGAAAATCCTCGGAATCTACGGCTATGGGCGCATCGGAAGCACCGTCGCGGACTACGGAAAGGCCTTCGGAATGAACGTCGTCGTGTGGGCGCGCGAGGCGTCGCTCGAAAAAGCTCGCGCCGACGGCTACACCGCCGCTCCCAATAAAGACGCGCTCTTCGAGCAATGCGATGTGGTCTCCCTGCACATGCGCCTGGTCCCCGCGACCCGCGGAATCGTGACCGCCGCGGACCTCGCGAAAATGAAGGAATCCGCGCTGATCGTAAATACCAGCCGCGCTCCGTTGATCGAGCCAGGCGCGCTAGTCAATGCGCTCAAAGCCGGACGTCCCGGCATGGCGGCAGTCGACGTATACGAAAAGGAGCCCGTCTTCGATCATCCTCTTTTCGAATTGGAAAACGTAGTCTGCACGCCTCACATCGGCTACGTGACGCGCGAAGAGTATGAGCTACAATTTTCCGAGATTTTCGACCAGATCATTGCCTACAGCGCCGGCTCCCCGATCAATGTAGTGAATCCGGAAGTGCTGAAGAACTGATGTCTCTTCCTCCCGCGATTCTGGATCGCATCGAACTGCTGGCCGCACATTCGCCCGATCCCGCAGGTGTGCGCGCCGCGCTCGGGAGCTTCGAACTGAAACAGCCTGCCGCGTTTCAGCGCATCGCGTCATCCAACACAGCGCTCCGTCTTCTCATCGCCGTTTTTTCGCAAAGCAACTTCCTCACGCAGGAGATCATGGATGCGCCGGAGTGTCTGGAGCAACTCTCCGAAAGTGATCTTCATCGCGTCCGCACCACCGACGAGTTTCGCGCTCTTTTAGAAAACCAAATCGATCCGGCCGCGGCCCCCAATCCGCTACCCTTCGCGCGTTTCCGCCGCCAGCAGATTCTTCGCATCCTGGTAAGGGATGTACTGGGCTTCGGAACCCTCCCCGATGTGACCGCCGAATTGTCCGCCCTCGCCGACGCGATTGTCGAGACCGCCTATGACCGCATCTATCGCGATCTCGTCTCGCGCTATGGCGAACCCGTTTCTGAAAAAGGAGGCCGCGCCCACTTCGCCGTAATCGCCCTCGGAAAGCTGGGCGGCGAAGAGCTCAATTACAGCTCCGACATCGACCTGATGTTCCTCTATTCCGACAACGGCCAAGCCACGAGTATCACCAACAAGGAATTTTTCAAGCGCGCGGCCAACGAATTGACGGCGCTGCTGTCGGCCTATACACCCGAAGGCATGTGTTACCGCGTCGACCTGCGCCTGCGCCCCGAAGGCAGCCTGGGCGAAGTTTGCATTTCGCTCGCCGGCGCCCGCCAATATTACGAATCCCGCGCGCGCGACTGGGAATTACAGATGATGATCAAAGCCCGAGTCGCAGCCGGCGATCGCTCCACCGGTCAGGCCCTGCTCGATTTTGTCGAGCCTAAAATTTACTCGACCACGCTCGACTTTTCGGCAATCGAAGCTCTGAGTGTCACGCGCGAGCGCATCAACGAAAAACTCGCGCGCAAAAAAAGATCACGCGGAAAGGGGGAGCTCGACATAAAGCTCGACCGCGGAGGCATCCGCGACATCGAGTTCATGATCCAATGCCTCCAGCGACTCTACGGCGGCGCCGACCCCTGGGTGCGCCACGGCGGCACTCTCCTCGCCATCGCGCGCCTTCAGGACAAGGGTTTCTTGTCCGACGCCGAACAGGGCGGCCTCACCTCTGCGTATCAGTTCTTGCGGCACCTGGAACATCGCCTCCAGTTCGCGGACGACCGCCAGACTCACGTCCTGCCTTCGAATCACGAGGCCCTCGAGCGGATCGCGCGCCGCATGCCCGCGGGCGGAGGCTCGGCGGAGTGGCTGCTCACCGAAACTAGAATGCATTTCGAACAGGTAATCGAAATTTATGAGCGCGTCGTGCACGCGCGCGTCGGTACCGCTCCCGAAATCTCAGGTCTCCAGGCAAGCAATGTCGTGCGGGCTCTGGAACAAACCGCACCCACCCTTTCACGATCCCTCGCCGGCGCCGAACTCCGCCACGGTCTTCGCGCGCTGGAACATTTCCTCGAAAAACTGTCAGCCGATGAATATCGCCTCCGGAAACTCAACGACGACGACGCCCTGACCGCGAAAATCCTCGATCTCTTCGAACACAGCCCGTACTTCGGCGATGAGCTGATCCGCACGCCGGAACTCATCGACGTCATCGCAGACCCTCAAGCGGTGCAATCAGAAGTTTCCTCAGCCGAGTGGGGCAGGCGGTTCCGCCTGCCATCTGAAGAAGACCCTCTCCCCCACGACGCCCGCGAGCTCCGCCGCTGGTTCCGCCGCGAAATGCTGCGCATTCAAACCGCCAGCATCTGCGAATCCCAGCCGATCTTCGAAACGCTCGAACATACTTCGGCCCTCGCAGACACCGTCATCGCCCGCGCCTATGAAATCGCCGTGAACGATATCTGGGGTGCTTCCGCGCCCGAAAAAAAGCTGTGGGTGATCGCCCTCGGCCGCCTGGGCATGCGCGAATTCGACCTCGCCTCTGATGCCGATCTCGTCTTCGTCCTCGCCGATTCCGAATCCCGCCGCCCCGGTCACATGCAACAATGGACGCGAGTCGCCAGCCGCATCATCGATCTGGTAACGGCCTACACCGGCGAAGGCGTTCTGTTCGCCGTCGATACCCGCCTGCGCCCCAACGGGGCCGACGGACCGCTGGTGCAAACCGAGAGTGCCGTCAAGGACTATTTCACCCGCACCGCCGAAGCGTGGGAAGGAATCACCTACATGAAGTCCCGCGCCATCGCGGGCGAGCCTCTAAGCGCCGATCTGTTTCTTCATCACCTGCAAGCCATCGATTGGGTTCGCTACGGCCAGAGCGGACGCTCCCGCACCGACCTAAAACAGATGCGCCAGCGCCTCGAAAAAGAGCAGGGAATTGCGCATCCCCTGAAAGCCGGCCGCGGCGGATACTACGACATCGATTTTCTGCTCATGTATCTGCGCCTCAAAAGCGCGGGCATCTTTTTCCAGTCGTTGAATACGCCGGAGCGTATCGAGGTGCTCGAAAGCATGCATCACCTGGATCGAGCCGAGGCGCGATTTCTACGTGACGCCGCGACCTTCTATCGCGCCCTCGACCATGGCCTGCGTATCCGCTCCGGCCACGCCGAAGGAAAATTGCCATTAGGCGCACAGCGTGCCGCGCTGTCGGAGCTCATCACCCGCTGGACGAACGTGCCCTTAGAAGCCCTCGCCGAAATTCGCGACAAAACCCGCGAACTTTTCGACAGATCTTTTGGGTAACACCCTGGCAGGCGACCGCCTGCCCCACAGTACCCCCAAGTTGTCGCTCTGTCTTTGTGGCGCAGGCGGTTCCGCCTGTGTTCTTCTTGTTCCCACAGCCGCTCAACTCGACGACCGATGACGTGAGTGGTAGCACAGGCTTCAGCCTGTGAACTTACCCCACCTCCCCCAACAACTCCTTCAACCTCGCATGCCCCGACCGACTCACCGGCAGCTGCGTCCCATCCGTCAGCACCGCTACGCGGCTGTCTTTTGTATACGGCTCAATCCTCGCGATCCTTTCCAGGTTAACGATGTACGACCTGTGTATCCGCACGAACTTCTTCGGATCCAGCTGCGCCTCCACGCTCGAAATGGTCTGCTGCTTTAAATAATTCTTCTTCTCGCTCCGCAGCGCCACGTAATCGTCCTGCGCCTCCACATAATCGAGCTTTTCGAGCGGAATGATGTGCACCTTCGCGCCGTCCTTCACCACAATCCGCTCCAGCTTCTGCTCCGGAGCCCGCGCCGCAGCCGATAACTCCGTCGCCGATATTCGAGGCGTCGCCGGAGCCGGTTCCCCCAGCCTCTGCCGCGCTCTCTCCAGCGCTTTTTTAAATCGCTCCGGGCTGAACGGCTTCAGCAAATAATCCACCGCATGCGCATCGAATGCCCGCATCGCGTATTGATCGTATGCCGTCACGTAAATCACCGCGATCGATGGATCGATCAGCTCTAGAACTTCAAACCCGTCCAGCTTCGGCATCTGCACGTCCAGAAACACCAGGTCCGGCTTGCGCTCCGCGATCGCCTTCACGGCCTCGAATCCGTTGGCGCATTCGCCGATCACCTCCACGCCTGCTTGCGTCAGATACTCCTTCAGCAGATGCCGCGCCAGCTCCTCATCGTCGACGATGATTGCCCGCATCGTGCCCGGCCGCGCTCTTTCTCCCGACGGCGCGCGTTCCAGCCCCCGCAAATCGAGCAGCAGCTCCTTCGCGGATTGATACCGCTTCTCCCGATCCTTCTCCAGGCACTTGCGCACAATCCTTTCGAACTCCTCCGGCAGCGCGTAATTCAAACGTCCCAGCGCATCCGGAGGCGATTGCAAAATCCTGGCCAGCGTCTCCTGCGCCGACGTGCCCGCGAACGGAAGTTTCCCGCTCGCCATCCTGTACAACACCACACCCAGGCTGAACAGATCCGTTCGATGATCGATATCGCGCCCCAGCGCCTGCTCCGGACTCATATAGGAAACGGTGCCCAGCACCACTCCGCCGCTGGTTAGAAACTGCGTCGCCAGTTGACTCGACGCGGGAATCTCCGTTCCCGCCACCGGCAGGATTTTCGCGAGCCCGAAGTCCAGCACCTTCACATTGCCCCTCGGGTCGATCATCAGATTCGCCGGCTTGATATCGCGATGCACGATCCCCCGGGCATGCGCCGCGTCCAGTGCATCGGCCACCTGGGTTCCGATCGCGAGCATTTCCGCCAGCGGCAGAGGCTCGCCCGTTAAACGCGTTTCGAGCGTGTGCCCTTCGATATATTCCATCGCCAGAAAATGCCGGCCATCGGCTTCCCCGATCTCGTAAATGTGCGCCGCATTCGGATGGCTCAGCGCCGACGCCGCACGCGCCTCCTGCACGAATCGCGCCAGCTTTTCCGTATCCTCGGCCACCTCCGGCAGCAGCACCTTCAGGGCGACCTTGCGATTGAGACGCGTATCCTCGGCAAGAAACACTTCGCCCATGCCGCCCGCGCCCAGCAGCGACAAGATTCGATAATGTGCTAGGGTCTCCATCACTTTTCCGCCCTGCTGAACGGGACCACCATCTCCGCGCGAAACTGATTATTCTCCACATGCGCCGTAAGCCGCGCCGCATCCCCGAACCGAGTCGCCAGACGGCTCCGAACGTTTCTCAAACCTAACCCATGGCGCCGCGGAGACGGAGAATCGGGATCGAAATCGTTCGCCACACTCACTTCCATTGATCCGTCGATCACATGTCCTTCTACCCGAATCAACCCGCCCTCCACCATGGTAGCGATCCCGTGCTTCACCGCGTTCTCAATTAAAGGCTGGAGCACCAGAGGCGGCACCAGGCACTCCGAACAATCTTCGTCGACGTCGATCTCGACCCGCAGCCTCGATCCGAACCGCACCTGCTCCACATCCAGATAAGTACGCGAAAGCGCCAGTTCCTCCCGCCACGAAATCGTTTCCCGCTCTCCCAGCCCCAGCGTGTTCCGCAAAAAATCCGAGAGCCGGATGCACATCTCCCGGGCTTTCGCCGGATCCACCATCGTCAACGCCGTAATCGAATTCAAACTGTTAAACAGAAAATGCGGATTGATCTGCGCCTTCAGCGCTCTCAGCTCCGCGTCCCGCGCCAGCAATTCCGCTTCGCGCGAAGCCTGCTGCGCCAGATACATGTAATGAAGCGCGATCGATACCGTGTACAGCAGCAGCCCCACTACCACCAGGTGTGGAACCTCCGTCTGGAAACGCGCATTCGCGTGCATCCCCTCGCGCGCGATCAGGTTCGCCACCTTCACCCAGATTCCCGAAACCAGCAGCGCCGCCGCCAGATGCTGCACGATCAGCTTGATCGGATGCGTCGTGCGCAGAGGCAGGTGCCGGCACGTGTACCACGGCGTCAAGCAAAAGAACGCGTACAACAAGCTCAGCGCGCTAGCCAGTTCTCCCGATTCCCGCACTGTCAGCGTTCCCGGCATCCGCAGAAAACTGGTCATCAGTCCGCCGATCAGGACCCAAACCACGATGTATGCTTCGACGCGCGTCTTTTTCTGAAAAATCGGATGCATCTTAATTCTGAATGGTCACGCCGCCGAATATGGCAAACCCGTTCACAATCAGATTCGGCCGTTTCCCGTCCGGATCGATCCGCGAATCCATGGTCTTGTCTTCGTAACCGCCGAAAATCCCCGCGCCGCGGACGACCACGTTCCAGGTCTCCGGTACACGTACTTCCACGCCCCCGAAAATCGCATTAACCTCGATCACAATGTCAGTTCGAGTCGACGCCGCCTTCCGCAGATCGATCTCCACGCCTCCAAACATCGCGAATGCATCGCCCCCCTGAAAGTCCTGCGAATCGATTCGCCGCCGCGTGCCTCCGAAAACGGCCCATTCGTTCATCATGTTTACCGAGCTCGTCGACCCCTTCGAGTTCCAATCGGAAACGATTCGCTCCCGGATCGTGTCACCTAACTTCTTCGCCTCGGCCTGTCCTTCGTAAGCGCCGTAACCCTGCCGGTCCAAAGCCCGCGCCAGCATTGCCAGCCCCACCAGAATCAAGACTCCCGGCCAAACGAACCGCCACAAACCGCCCCGGATCAACCCAAAATTGTTCAGCAGGAAAATCATCCCCACTACAATTACTGTCCCACCCCATACCCGTCCGCCGATCCCGATGGATCTCGCGGCCTGAACAACACCCACCACAATCAGGATGACCGGCCAAAACCTCTCCAGGTCCTCGAAATAAGGGATGCCCAGGTTCTGTAGCAGCAGCAGGACGCCGATGCCCGCCAGAATGACGCCGCCCACTACGCCCCCATGGCCGTGTAGGCGACCCCGCCTCCAGCGCTCTCGAACGTAAGGGTCCATATCGAAAAATCCTTCCCAATGCGATCGTAACAGGCTGAGTCAACAGGGGAAGCAATCATTCGGCGAATGACACTGCCAGATCGGCGAGTGGCAGTTGGAATGCTACATTACAGGCCTGCGGGAGGGATGAGTGGGTCGCAAAGCCGCGATGACCGTCTTCGATCCGCGTTCATCGGCGTTCATCGGTGGCTAATAATTCTTTCTACTTCTCCACCGCCAAGCCAGCCTCATTCCAAGCCCTCCACCCTCCGTCGAGTGAAATGGGATTCTCATAACCCATCTTCCGGAGCGCATCCGCCACCAGGGCTGACCGGAATCCTCCGCCGCAATAAAGAACCAGTGTTGCCGACTTGTCCGGCACCTTCGTCTCGATGTCCCTTTCGATAATTCCCTTGCCCAGATGTATGGCGCCGGCGGCATGACCGGCAGCCCATTCGTTGTCTTCGCGGACGTCGATCAGCAGGTGCGCCTCGCGCGGCATTTTTTTGTAATCCTCTATGCCGATCTGCTTCACCCGCGACTTCGCGTCGTTCACCAGCGCCAGAAATCCTTCGTTATGTTTCATCAGATCCTCCGTATCCGGGCGCCCGCGCCCGCCAGTTTCGCCTCGATTTTCTCATACCCGCGGTCGATGTGGTACACCCGATCGATGCTGGTCTCCCCTTGCGCCGCGAGGCCCGCCAGCACCAGCGACGCGCTCGCCCGCAGATCGCTTGCGATCACTTCCGCCCCGGACAAACGAGTCATTCCCGCTACAATCGCCCTGCGCCCGTCGAGCCTGATGTTCGCTCCCATGCGCGCCAGCTCCTGCGCATGCATGAACCGATTTTCAAAGATCGTTTCCGTGATAATCGCGATCCCTTCCGCCTGCGTCATCAGCGCCATGAACTGCGCCTGCAAATCCGTCGCGAATCCAGGATGCTCTTCCGTAGTCATGTCGACGCTCTTCATCTTGCCATTGGTGCGGACGCGCAAGCTGTCTGGCGCGGTTTCCTGTACGTCCACCCCGCAATCGTGAAGCCTCGCAATCAGCGCGCGCAAATGCCCCGGAGTGCAGCCGGAAACCGTCAGGTCGCCTCTCGTAATCGCTCCCGCCAAAATGAACGTCCCTGCCTCGATGCGGTCCGCGATGATCGTATGCGTCGCGCCGTGCAGCTTTTGGACGCCCGTTACGCGAATCGTCGACGTCCCGGCACCCTCGATCAATGCGCCCATTTTCGTCAGGAGGTCCGCCAGGTCGACCACCTCAGGCTCACGCGCCGCGTTGTTGATCACCGTTTCGCCGGAGGCCAGCACCGCGGCCATCAGCAGATCTTCCGTGCCTGTAACCGTTATGCGATCGAAGGAAACTTCCGCGCCCTTCAAACCACCGGGTGCCTCCGCTTCGATGTAGCCGTGTTCCTGCCGCACCGTGGCTCCCAGTCTCTCCAGGCCGGAAACATGCAGGTTGATCGGCCTCGACCCGATCGCGCATCCCCCCGGCAGCGACACCCTCGCGCGTCCGCACCGCGCCACCAAAGGGCCTAGCACCAGGCTCGAAGCGCGCATGGTTTTAACCACCTCATACGGAGCCTCGGGCCGCGTTAACTCCGCCGCTTCCACGATGACTTGTCCCCGCTCATGATGGACGCCGGCTCCCGTATGCGCCAGCAGTTTTTCCATGGTCCGCACGTCGCGAACCTTGGGAATCCTTCCCAAAATCACTTTGTCGCTGGTCAGCAGTGAAGCCGCCAGCGCGGGCAGCGCCGAATTCTTCGACCCGCTA
Source organism: Bryobacterales bacterium (assembly GCA_963698105.1). Lineage (GTDB taxonomy): Bacteria > Acidobacteriota > Terriglobia > Bryobacterales > Bryobacteraceae > Palsa-187. Next base: position 881,192 of record CAVOPN010000001.1, on the reverse strand, counting down.
ACGGCAATCTCGCCTTCCAGGCGGGTCCCTCCCTGAATCAAAAACTTGTCCATTAAAATTCTGACTCCTGAGTGCTGACTTCTGACCCATTCTTCAGCGCTTCCCTTATCTTTCCGCGCGTGTTTTCGAGCAGCGATTCCGCAGCCGTTCGCGAGATTTTTTTCTTCTCCATCACGATCGCCGTCCGCACGCTACGACCAGACTCCTCAAGCAGTTCCGCGGCACGGTCCGCCGTCACCCCCGTCGCCTGCTCGATGATCCGCCGTGCCCGATCCTCCAGCTTTTTGTTGGTCGGCTGGACGTTCACCATCAGGTTCCCATATACATACCCCAGCCGGATCATGACCCCTGTGCTGATCATATTCAAAACCATCTTGGTCGCCGTCCCCGCCCGCAGCCGCGTGGAACCCGTCAGAATCTCCGGCCCCGGTTTCGGCTCTATCGGGAGCTCCGCCGCCCGCGACAACTCCGAATCCGGCGTGCAGCTAATCCCCACCGTGAGCGCCCCCATTTTTCGAGCCGCTTCAATCGCGCCCAGCACGTAGGGAGTCCGCCCGCTGGCGGCAATCCCCACCAGAGCATCTCCAGGCCTGAATCCCGACGCCAGCAGATCCTGGGCACCCAATTCAGCATCGTCCTCGGAGCCCTCCGTCGCCCTGGTCAGCGCCTTTTCCCCTCCTGCAATGATTCCTCGAATGAGGTCTGGAGACACGTTGAACGTGGGCGGGCACTCCGACGCATCGAGGACCCCCAGGCGTCCACTGGTGCCGGCGCCTATATATGCTAAACGGCCACCCCTGCCCAACCGTGCGGCGATGGCATCCACCGCAGCGGCGATTCGCGGAATCTCCTGCGCGACCGACGAAGCGACCTCAGCGTCCGCCGCATTCATGACCTCCAACATATCGACGGTCCCCAGTTCGTCGATGTCCTTGGATAGCGGGTGGGTTCGTTCTGTCAAAAGCCGTTCCAGCATACTTCGCTATTCTAACCGGTACGGCTGAAGAGCCGGCGAAAATACCAGGTGCCGGACCCGGAAGTCTTGAGGGGGTGGTACTAGGTCTATTTTGACCATCTTCCCGCCCCTCTAAGATTAAAACCTACTTATTATCTTAAATTTGTCCTAGTCATTCACAATTCATCAGAAATACCCACATTGGTCCTTGACGGACTAAGGACCCGAACGTATACTTACGAAAGTGCCAGAAGTCGTAGTGTCTATGTGACTCAGTACCTCGAGTCGCGTCGGATGGACATAGATGCTTCTGACAACTTAAATTGGAGGATGAGTTTAATGAAGAAGTTCTGGGTGCTTGCACTCTCTCTTGTTGGTGTTGGCGGTACACTGGGTGCTGTTAGTGTTCCCGCTTGCGGCACAACCAACTACACACAAACCGCGCTTGCGACTATCGGTGGCTCCTGCGAGGATGGCGACAAGATATTTTCAAATTTCAGCGGAACGATGGACTCGGTAGACCCCAACCTGGCAGTTACTTTCAGCGGCACGGGTTTGGGACCTTACAACGTCACTATCTCGGACACAACAAACGCTGCCTTAGCGGCTAGTTTCACATTCAACTACACGATCACGGTTGATGAAACCGGTCTTGTTGGCGGTTTCAACTATATCAGCATGATGGGTGCCGGAGGGGTCGACAGCCTTAACGCTGTGGCTTCAAACAACAACACCACGAGTAACCCTGGCTGCGCCACACTCAACTCGCCCGACACCGGCGCTGGCGGCTTTACGACCAACACTTGCTCCACCACCGGACAGCCGACCAGCATGAACATCGCCGAGAGCTATGTCTATACCAGCGGCTCTACGGCGACGGCGATCCAGGACACGTACGTTCAGTCGTTCCAAAGCACCACGACTCCTGAGCCCGGTTCGATGATGCTTCTCGGCGGCGGATTGCTCGCAGCCGGCCTTATCGGACGCAAGAAGCTCGTTCGGAAGTAGTTAAGCTTCCCGTTTGCCTTTTATACGGACTGGAGATAACCTCTCCAGTCCGTTTTCGTTTCCAGACGTAAAAAAGAGCGCCTCCCCAACAGGGAACAGGCGCTCTTGGTGCTTCTGCTGGAATTTTTTACGCGCTAAAGGAACTGCCGCACCCGCAGGTCGACTTAACGTTTGGATTATTAAACTTGAACCCGGAGCCTTCGAGCGTCTCGACGAAATCCACCTGGGCGCCATCCAAATACAACAGGCTTGCCTGATCCACAAACACTTTCAAATCCTCGAATGTGTATGTCTTATCCAGCATTCCCGGGCTGTTTTCGAAGGCCATGGAATAGCTGAACCCGGAGCAGCCGCCGCCTACCACGGCAATGCGCAGCCCCGCCGGCTTCGGCTCCTGAGTGTCTAAAATCTCTCTCACCTTGGAGATTGCGGTCTCTGTTAACTGAACCATTGGGATTTCCCTCGTTCCCATTGTACTATGCCCCCGCTCTATCGGACAATGGTGTTGCGGGAACTTGTTGAAACCCTGGCCGTTTGGGGTGCGTCCGAAGTGGTAGCTATGAGCGGCCTTTTAGAAGCCATTCCGTTTCCCGTTGTAGACGAGCGGCCCCGTACCAGGACCCGAGTGGACCACAAGAACAGCGAAGAGGCGGACCTGGTCCGGCGCATTCAGGCTCATGACGAGCTCGCTTTCCGTGAGATCGTCGACCGCTATCAGTCCAAAATTTTCTCCATCATCTACGGCGTCCTCAGGAACCATAACGACGCCGAGGATATCGCCCAGCAGGTTTTTTCCAAAGTTTATTTTTCCATTCGTAATTTCGACTTCCGCAGCTCGCTGCTCACCTGGATCTATAAGATCACCGTCAACGAATGTTACGATTACCTGCGCAAAAAGCGCGTCCGGAAGCTGGTTTACGAAAGCGATTTTTCAGAGGAAGACGCCCAACGTATGGAGGCGTCCGATCCGGCCATCGATCCCTCCGCGCCGATGGATAAGCAGCTGGCGCAACGCGATCTGATCACCAAGCTCCTTTCGAAAGTATCGGAGGAGGATCGCAGCCTGATCATGCTCAAGGAAGTGGAAGGTCATTCGGTCGAGGAATTGGCTGCCATGACCGGATTGAATGAGAATACGATTAAGGTTAAACTGTTCCGGACCCGTCAGAAACTGCTGAAAGCGGCAAATCGTCTGAACCGGATTCGTTCGTAGAAGGCTCTAGTTAGAAACAGCGGGCAAAGACCCGCGTTGCAGTAATTTTTGAGGGAAGAAACACGATGCATCGCTTAATTCAAGATCGCCTCGAAGAGGTGCTGAGAGAACCCGACGGCCCAGGCCCCGTAGCCGCGCACTTGGCCCAATGTGGAGAATGCCGCGAAGAAGTGGGCATCCTCCGTCAGCAGGCCGCCTTGCTCCAAACCCTCCGGGCCAATGATGACACGCTCGCTCCCCGTCCCGGGTTCTACGCCCGCGTAATGGAACGGATTGAAGCGCAGCGCCCCATCGACATCTGGCAGTTGTTTTTCGACTCCGCTCTGGGCCGGCGCGTCGCCATCGCCTCCATGGCTTTGGCCCTGCTGTTCAGTCTCTACCTGGTTTCTTCAGAACGCTACGCCCAGCCGGTCACCATCTCGGTCGAAGATCATCCTCACATGACGATCTCGCAATTGCCGGATAAAGACACCGTCCTGGTCGATCTGGTCACCTACCGGGAGCAGTAGGATGCCGGCAGGAATCTCAGTGGGAAGGCCCGCCGCCCCCGAACGCGCCACCTGGCAGAATCCGCGCATCTTTTCCACTCTTCTGCTCGTCTTTCTCGCGGGAGGGGCCACCGGAGCGGTCTCCATGAAATTCGGCCTCCATCAGCTGCTCCATAAATCCACCGCCGTCACCACCAAATCCGACGTGCTCCAGAAATTCCGCACGGACCTGAATCTTACTCCGGCGCAAACCCAAAGAATTTCCCTGATTCTGGACGATTACCAGCACTATTATCAGAGCGTCCTCGATCAGCAGGACGACATTCGTGCCACCGGGAAAATGAGAATCCTCCAGGAGCTCGACCCGTCGCAGCGGGATAAATTTCAAAAGATGATGGGCGAAATTCCCCCGCAGTTGGCGCCCAAGCCATAATAGTAGTACGCTTCCCTCCGCTCTTATCACAGGTCCGCCCGCTTCCGGCAAATCCCGCGTAGCGTTAGACCGCTTCCTGGCGGACCCAAAATCTACACTTCTGGTTTCGACCTCGACCATGGCGGAACACCTCCGCAATGACTTCGCCCGCCGTAATATCGCCGTCCGCCCGAATCGCGTCCTGACCCTGGCCAAGTTTATCGACCCATTCACTCCCTTCGCCGCACCTCCCGACTCGCTGCTTCATCTGCTAGTAGCCCGCTTCGGCCCCCCCTCCGAATTCCAAGGCTTCCACCGCGCCCTGGCAGATCTGGTAGGGCAGGTTCCCGATCTGCCCCTCACTCTGGAACTCAACGACCGGTTGGCCCAGCACGGCATGGCGCTGCGTGAAAAACGTCTCCAAACCGCATCGCCCGTCGCCAACGGACCCATTGTCCTCGACGGCTTCTTCACCCTCTCCCCCGCCGAGCTAGAAATCCTAGAGAAACTCACCCGGCAAACCCAGGTCACAGTGACTCTCCCCGATTGGCCCGGCTCCCAATCGGCCCGCGACCATCTGCTCCGCATCGGCTTCCAGGAACAACCGCTCGCCGCCGCGATCCGCCACCCCAGCCGCACGATTGTAGCCGCGCTCTCACTGGATCAGGAAGTCGAACACATCGCCCGAACCATTCTCGACCAAGTTTCTCAGGGCCGCGAATTTCGCGAAATGGGAGTCCTGCTGCGCGTCCGCGATCCTTATGCCTCCGCTCTCGAATCCACCTTCGCGCGTCTCGGCATTCCCGCCAGGTTCCATTTCACCGACGTATTGGCCGCGCATCCGGCGATCCAATATTTAACCGGCTTGATCCGCGTTATGCTAACCGGCTGGAACCACTCGGACCTCCTGCCCCTGCTGAGAATGCCCGTGTCCGGCCTCGGCGCCACTCCCGAAGGCGACCGCTTGGATTTCGAAATGCGAAAGGCTCTCCCATCCAGTGGGGCAGGTCCCCGGCCTGCCCTCCGCATAATCGAAACCTGGACCCGAGATCGCCTCACGCCCGCCGACTGGTCGATCCGCCTCAAAACCCTCCGCAATCTTCTCCCCGCCCCCGAAATTACTGACCGCATGGACCGCGACCAATTCCAAAACTGGCGATCCACCGCCGCCGCTCTCAACGCCCTGGACGAAACATTGGACACCGTTGCTCTTGCCTTCCATAACGAACCTCTGACCCTCCAGAAATTCTGGCCCAGCGTAGAAACGGGCCTCAGCGTAGAGAAACTTCGAATCCCTGACCGCCGCCGCAACGTGGTCAACGTTCTCGATGTCCATGAAGCCCGCCAGTGGGAACTACCGATCGTCTTCGTGTGCGGCTTGAATGAGCGTCATTTCCCTCAATACCACCGCGAAAACCCGATCCTGCCGGACCCGGCCCGCACCCGCGCCCTCCAAATGGAAGAACGTTTCCTATTCGAGTTAGCCACCACTCGTGCGACCGAACAAACCATTCTGACCTACGCCAGATTCAACGAAAAAGGCGACCCCCAACTCCGCTCATTTTTCTTAGAACAAGAAGGAACCGCCAGCAATCCCCGCCGCCTAGCCATCCAAACCGCAGTAGGACAGGTCCCCGACCTCTCCCCCCCGAGTCTTAAAATCCCCCCTCCCAAACTAACGCCGACATCCGTAGAAACCTTTCTCCAGTGCCCCTTCCAATACTTCGCCCAAAGAACGTTGAAGCTCCGCAAGCCCCCTGACAAACCGCGCGACCGTTTGAACACCTTGCTCCAAGGCAGCATTCTTCACCGAACGCTCGCCGAAGGCAATCTCGACCGCGTCTTTGAAGAGGAGTGCCGAAAAAACAACATCCCTCCGACGTATCGAAGGGAAGCTGTAAGACTGGAACTCCTCCGCCACTTCGAAGCGTTCCGGGCCGACACCAACTGGCCGCTGACCTGGCCGCGCCAAACGGAACAGGAGTTCGAACTCGCTCTAACGCCCGAGCTCTCCCTCCGTGGCCGCATCGACCGCCTGGATAGAGGCCCCGATAACCAGGCCATCGTGATCGACTATAAATACAGTGCCGCCGCAAAAATCCGCGAGCGTATCGAAGGCGATCCGGTCCAAGGCGGCCTGTACCTGCTGGCCGCCGAGCGTTGCTTCCATCTCCAACCCGTGGGTATGTTCTACTGCGGTCTCCGGAAATCCGTCACCTGGGACGGTTGGCACGCAAACATCCCCGGGCTGAAATTGGGGGAATCGAGAAGCAGCCTCCACGAATTGATCGAAACCGCCAAACAAAAAACCATGGAAGTGTTCGAATCGATCGTAGCCGGCAACATCGAAGTTCGCCCCACCGACCGCGACAAATGCCGCTACTGCGACTTCAACAGCATCTGCCGCGTAGAATCGGCGCGCGCGCGATCAGTGGAGCAGGTTCCCGGCCTCTTCTAGACGACCTTTATTATCTCCACCGGCCTTCATGAAAATAGTACCGGCCGCCCCTTGCCTCCCACCGTGGCGCAACCCACACCGCATGAGGACGCGGCGGGCGCACCCACGATCCAGCCACCCACACGTGAGCATGTCCACGCCATCCCCAGTAGCCGTTTACCCACACATATCCGGGTCCTGGACCCACTCCCACCACTTCCGCGCGCATCGGCGGCGGAGGGACGTTCGCGTAATATACCGCGCCTCCACAAGCCACCACCGAAAACGCCAGTACCGCCGGCGCCAATAACCATGCTCGTTTCATAACTACCTCCACTATTAGGAACGCCGGGATGTCCAGTGGAGTTGCGCGCTTCACTCAGCGTTAATGTGTAGCGATCTTCATGCTAGGTTATTGGTACGCCTATTCCACAAGCGAACCTGAGGCCCTTGTTACAGGCCACCTCACGCGACTGGCGCGCGAATCTGCGGCGCCTCTTCGAACGAAGTCACTTTATTCTGGGCCCGGAGCTCTGTGCCTTTGAGCTGGAGTTCGCCGCCGCGCTCGGAGGAAAATTCTCGGTAGGCGTCGCAAACGGCACCTCCGCTATCGAGTTGTGTCTACGCGATGCGGGCGTCACGAGCGGCGAAGTAATCACCAGCGCGCTGACCGCTCCCTTTTCAGCCGTAGGAATCCGAGCCTCCGGCGCAACTCCGAAATTCGCCGACATCGATCCTGAGACGTTGCAAATCGACCCCGCCGATTGTGCCGCGCGCGTCACGTCGCGCACCCGTGCTCTCATGCCCGTCCATTTGTACGGACAGCCCTGCGCCATCGATCGATTCGCGAGCCTTGCGCGCAAACACAAAATTCCGTTGATTCAGGATGCCGCGCAAGCACATGGCGCGCGCTTCAATGGCAAGCCTCTCGCGGCCTTCTCCCGCTACGTCGCCTATAGTTTTTATCCCACCAAGAATCTTGGCTGCCTCGGCGATGGCGGAGGAATTATCATCGACGATCCCGCGGCGCGTGATCGATTGATCATGCTGCGCGATGGAGGCCGGCGTGGCGATCAAATCGCACACTGCTTCGGAGTCAACTCGCGCCTCGACGAAATTCAGTGCTGCTTTCTACGCGCCTTCCTGCCGCACTTGAAGGAGTGGAACGCGCATCGCGCGTGGATCGCCTCGATCTACGATGACGAGCTGCGCGAGTCGTCCGACGTGCGGCTGCTTAAGAAAACCGAGGGGTCCGTTCATCACCTCTACGTAATTCGCGCCCAGCGCCGCGACCAGCTTCGCGAACATCTCGCGGCGCGCGGAATCGGAACCGCTGTGCACTATCCCGTCCCGCTGCACCGGCATCCGGCGTTCGCGCAAAAAGGCTCCCTGCCGAACGCGGAACGCGCCGTTACGGAAATCCTCTCGTTGCCGCTGTGGCCCTATTTTAAAGAAAGCGCCGCCCGGCGGGTCGCCCGCGAAATCCGCCGATTCTACGGACGGACGTGAGCTTCAATCTCCACCGGAAATTCGAAAATCTCACCCGCCGCATTGACCGTTAATTTTCCCGCGCCCAGCGGCTTGCCGTTATTCAAAAAGAAGATCGCCCCATCGGTCGATTGCCCCGGCAACAGCTTGGTGGGAACAAAGGCAATCGCGGACGCTGCGGCAGCCGCTCTCAGCTTTCCTCCACCTAACTCGGCTTGCGCGTTCTGCCTCCGCTCCTCGTACCCGTTGGTTGAGTGCATCCGCGTGTTTCCATACAGCGCGGACTCATACGCGGTGATCAGCTTGATCACATCGCCGCGGCTTGCATGATCCATTATCTGCTGCACCACGCTCGCAGCGGGAAGAGCAGCCGTCATTCCGCCCTCAACCTTATCGAACCTGAAATCCTGAGGTTTCACCTGCCAGGACACCGGGGAGCCGTTGGAGATCGCCACCTGCAACACTGCGTACTCTTTGATATGCATCGGCAGATGAGCCCACATAATGGTGACGCCGCCGCGTGTGAGCGTCCGGTATTTCAACCCGCCCGATTCAAATTCAATGATCTGAGCGTGAAGCGCCCCGGCAGCGAGGCCAGCCGCCAGGACGAGAAAAGATCGCGACCCCATGTTAGTTAGTGTAAGAGATCGCTTCCTGCGGTCGCGGCTCGGTAGTCGCAAATCCCTGTCATGACTGTGGCGCACGCACTCATGCGTGCGCCACGTACCTATGGTTTTGCGAGCTGCAAAGCGACTACCACCGCGTGTCCTCTCTAATAGAACTCGCCAGGCGCTTGCTCACCACCGCTTCGAAATTGTTGGACATCTTCAGCAGCCAGCGCTTACTCGATAGCGGCGAAATCTTGCGAATATGATCCGTATTGATGATCGTGCTGCGGTGAATCCGGCGGAAGCGGCTTTGCTCCAGCTTTTCTTCGAGGCCCTTCAGCGAGTGATCGCTCAGGTAACGCTGCGCCGTAGTGATGATGTGCACCAGCTCCCCGTCCGCTTGAAACGCGACGATCTCCGCCGGGTCCAGCAGATACAAATCGCTGCCCCGCCGCCCGACGACCTTACGCAGCGTTTCGCTCGGCGCTGCCGCAGACTTAAGCTGCCTTCGCGCTTTCTCAATCGCTTTTTCCAGGCGTTCACGCCGCACGGGCTTCAACAGATAATCGATCGCGCCCACCTCGAACGCGGCCAGGGCCTGGTTTTCATAGGCGGTGACAAAAATGATGAGAGGGCTGCGGTCGCCGCTCAGGGAACGGACCACCGACAGACCGTCGAGCTCCGGCATCTGCAAATCGAGTAACACGACGTCGGGGCGCAGATCGAAGATTCGCGAAATGGCCTCGGCACCGGTGGACGCTTCACCGGCGAACTCGAGGCCGGCAATCGCGTCGACATGTTCGCGGAGAATCTGCCGCGCAATCGGCTCATCGTCCGCGATCAGGACCTTCAAAGGACTGCCTCCAAGGGCCTGCTGACGTTCACATTGACCGGAATGAGAAACGACACGCTGCTGCCGGTCGTATCGGATTCAATGTGGATTTGCGATTCCGCGCCGTAGCAGAGTTGCAGGCGGCGGGTGACGTTTTCGAGGCCGACGCCCGCCTTCGCACCTCCGTCCGCTGGAAAACCCGAGCCGGTGTCGCTGACTGTGACGTGCAGAGCGTTGCTTTGAAGGCTCGCACGCAGGCGCACCGTTCCACCTTCGACTTTCGGAGCAATGGCGTGTTTCACGGCGTTTTCAATCAGAGGCTCGATCGACAGAATCGGAATCGGCACATGCAGCGCTTCCGGATCCACATGGATCTCGACCCGCAGCTTTTCTCCCAGTCGCAGCTTTTCGACCGCCAGATACGCCTTGATGATGTGCAGTTCCTGCTCCAGAGGAAGAAAGGTTTTTCCAGTTTCCAAAAAGTAGCGCAGGATGTCGGCCAGGTTCAAAACGGTCTCGCGCGCGCCCTTCGCTTCGCGCGGAATGATTCCATAAAGCGTGTTGAGCGCGTTGAACAGAAAGTGCGGATGAATCTGCGATTGCAGCGCGCGCAGCTCCGCCTGCGAAACCAGGCGCCGCATTTCGGATTCGCGAAACTGTTCGATCTGTTCGACGATCAAGGAAGCCGCGCGGCCCAGCGCCAGCAGATCTTCACTGAGATAACGCCGGCCGCCCGACCGACGGCCGAGCAGCACGTGGCGGGCATCGCCCGATGCGCAGCGCAAAGGCACGATCACTTCGATGCCTTGATCTTCGAGCTCCGCGCGGCCGCGTGAAAGCTGGCCGACCAAAGCGGGACGCCGGAGATCGAAGGTGCACAACCTCGGATCGTCGATAACGGCAGCATCGGCGCCCATGAAGCGCCCCAGCTCGGACGCGGCCTGCAGCAGATACTGGCCTTCATCCCGAATGGGTAGCTTCAAATTCTGCAGCAGCGGTTCCTGATCGGGACGGCGAAACACCAGCCGCGTCAGCAGCCTCTGCACCCAGCCGCGCAGCATCGCAAAAACGATCAGCAGCAGGCATGCGCCGGCAAGCAGCAGAGCCTGATGAAACGGAGTTGATGTCTGTGCGAGCCATCCCAGCCGCCAGGCCTGCGCGACCCCAATGGTGAACAAGGCCGCCAGAAAAACGTTGGCCAGGAATCGCAGGAACGCATCGAGCAAGACGAAGCGGTAATCCTGCATCAGGACGAGTAAAGCGAGCGGAATCGCGGCGTGATGAAACGCGAGTTCGCGCGACCATACCTGAGCAGCATGTCCTCCGCCCAGATGCACGAAGGACATCGCCAGCAGGAACAGTGACATGGTTCCGACTAAGCGGGAAGTGGTCGCCCGCCGGGCTTTGTCGAGCGAGGCGAAGAATCCCACTGCCGCGACACAGGTGAGCAACCCGAATCCGACGGTGATAAGTTCGAGCCCGAGGCGATGATAGCGCGAGCCGTCGCGGAATAACTCAGCCACATGCAGAGTGATCGTCACCGCGCTCAGCGCATATCCGCAGCGCACCAGCACTCGATACCGATTCTGTAAACAAAGATCGAACAGCACGGCAGGCAGCAGACTGAGCACCGAGAATCCGATGGCGACGGTGATGTTGGTGAAGGCGCTGCCGGGAGTGTTCGCGCCCAACACCAGCAGCGACGCCAGATTCCAGGCCAGTGCCAGAGCCGCCGCGAGCATCGATTTAGTGCTGCCGCGCAGGCGGCGGGCGGGACGGTCCTGTATCAATAGGTAGAGAAAGATGCCGAAGATGAGAACTCCGGCAGAGTGTCCGAGGGTGTTGACGAGAAGAGACTCGTTCACGGTCCCATCATATCACTCATGCGATTGAAAATAAGCGAGAAAAATCTTCAAAGCGGATACTTGACAACGTAACAGGCAGATTATATACTTTAATTGTAAGTAGATATCAGGAGGTTACACGCTATGTCGATTATCAAGTACACACCTTTTAACGATTTTGACTCCTTCCCCGCCGGGTTGAGGGTCTTCCAGGACACCATGAACCGCTTGTTTACGGAGCCAAATGGGCGCCCCTGGGTCCCGGCTGTAGATATCAAAGAGACCGAGAACGATCTGATTCTGAAAGCCGACGTGCCCGATGTAGACATGAAGGACATCGATATCCGCGTCGAAAACGGCACCTTGACCATTCGCGGCGAGCGCAAGTTCGAGACCGAAAAGAAGGACGGGAGCTGGCACCGTGTGGAGCGTTCCTACGGCACCTTCGAGCGCGCGTTCAGTCTGCCGGAGACGGTAAACTTCGACGCCGTCAAGGCGGATTATAAGAATGGCACGTTGACGATCACCCTTCCGAAGAAGGAAATCGCCAAGCCGCGCCAGATCAAAGTTGCGGTCAACGGCACCAACTAAGGAAGAGGGCAGGTCCGGGACCTGCCCTACTTTTCATGCGAAAATTGCGGCTTGACCACTGTACGAGTAAACCGCAAAGCCGTGGACCGCGTAGAGAACGGCCATCCCTGGATTTTTGCGAGCGATGTGACGGAGCGCGGCGAGGCGCAGCCGGGCGATGCGGTTAAAGTCGCCGACCAGCGCGGGCGGCCCATCGGCGTCGCTCATTATAGTTCGACCTCTCAAATCACCCTCAGGCTTCTTTCCTCCAAACCAGAACCGATCGACCAGGAGTTTTTCCGCCGCCGCCTGACCGCAGCGATCCGGCACCGCGAAAGGGTAGTGGAGGATTCGACTGCCTGCCGCCTGGTTTTTTCCGAAGCCGACCTGCTGCCCGGCCTCATCGTCGACCGTTACGGCTCCTGCCTGGTGATCCAGACCCTGAACCAGGGAATGGATCGGGCGCGGGATTTGATTGTTCACTGCCTGAAAGAGCTGCTGGCTCCGGCGGGCATCCTGGCTCGAAACGATGCCGCGGTGCGGAAACTCGAAAATCTGCCTCTCGAAGTTACCGTGTTATGGGGCGACGTGCCGGAGCGGATTGCGATTTCGATGAACGGTCTGGCGCTCGAAGCCGATCTATTGAAAGGGCAGAAGACGGGCATCTATCTGGATCAACGCGAGAATTATCTGGCGGCGGCGAATTATGCGGGCGGGCGGATTTTGGATTGTTTCACTTCGACCGGTGGATTCGCGCTGCATACGGCCCGGCGTGCGGAATCGGTGGAAGCGGTAGATTCCTCGGCGACCGCGCTCGCTACGGCCGAATCGAATGCGCGGGCCAATCAAATTTCGAACGTCCATTTCCGCCAAGCCGACGTCTTCGATTTTCTGGCGGGCCTGGAGCGCAAGTACGCCATGGTGATTCTGGACCCTCCCGCATTCGCCAAATCCCGCAAGATGCTGGACGATGCGGCGAAGGGATATAAAGAGATCAATCTGCGCGCGCTGAAGCTACTCGAGCCCGGTGGAATTCTGGTCACCTGCTCCTGTTCCCATCACGTGAGTGAGGCGATGCTGTTTGACATCGTGGCCCAGGCGGCGCTCGATGCGGGCAAGACGTTGAGGATACTGGAGCGTAGGATTCAGGCGGCGGATCATCCGATTTTGCTGACGGTTCCCGAGACGTTGTATTTGAAGTGCGTGATTTTGGAGGTTCTCGGGCGGTAGCGCCGCTCGGAATCGACCGCTCCCTGTGGTCGCGGCTCGGGGGCGGGATTTGGGGTCGGGGGCGTTGCGGGCTCGGCTATATAAGGGTTCTGGACCGATGGTAAGGCTTGCCAGTCCAGCACCACCTGCGGTATGGTGTCTTAAGTCGTACCACCGATCGTCTTCACGTCTCATAAATTTTTGGAGGAGTTTCCGGAATGCCTTTGACCTCGTTGTCCGCCCTCATCAGGCGAGCTTTCCCGGTTTTGTTGTTTTTATTGGCTGCGCCGCTGTGGGCGAGCGAAGCGGAGTTGAAGCTGCCTGACCTGCACCAGGCCACCTTTTTGGGCGGTATTGAAGGGCCTACTCTATTGATGATCGGCCTGGGGATCAGCGCGCTTGGGTTCGTTTTCGGCATTGTGATGTACATGCACCTGCGCAATCTGCCGGTGCACGCCTCCATGCTCGAAATTTCCGAGCTAATTTACGAGACCTGCAAAACTTATCTGTTGACGCAGGGGAAATTTCTTCTGATTTTAGAAGCCTTTATCGGCGCAATTATCGTGTTTTATTTCGGATTTCTGGCGCCCAACGGCACCACATTCGGACTGCCGTGGTCGGAAGTCGCGATTATTCTGGCCTTCAGCCTGATCGGCATCGCCGGCAGTTTCGGCGTCGCCTGGTTCGGAATTCGCGTCAACACCTTTGCCAATTCACGTACGGCGTTCGCCAGCCTGCGCGGTAAACCGTATCCCTGCTATGCGATTCCATTGCAGGCCGGCATGAGTATCGGCATGCTGCTGATCAGCGTGGAGCTGTTCCTCATGCTCTGCATTTTGCTGTTCGTTCCCGGCGATTACGCGGGGCCATGCTTCATCGGATTCGCAATCGGCGAATCTCTGGGCGCCGCTGCGTTGCGCGTGGCGGGCGGAATCTTCACCAAGATCGCCGATATCGGCGCGGACCTGATGAAGATCGTGTTCAAGATTAAAGAGGATGACGCGCGCAACCCCGGTGTGATCGCGGATTGCACCGGCGACAACGCGGGTGATTCGGTGGGACCTTCGGCCGACGGTTTCGAAACCTACGGCGTCACCGGCGTCGCGCTGATTTCATTCATCCTGCTGGCGGTAAACAATGACCTGGTCAAGGTCGAATTGCTGGTCTGGATCTTCGTAATGCGCGTGATGATGGTCATCACCAGCGGCGTTTCTTATTTCCTGAATGAAGCGGTAGCGAAAGCTCGCTACGGGAACGTTGACAAGATGAATTATGAGACTCCGCTGACGACTCTGGTGTGGCTCACCTCGTTCCTTTCGATCGGCGCGACGTACCTGGTTTCTTATTACATGATTCCCGACCTGGGCGGCGATCCCACCATGTGGTGGAAACTATCGACCGTCATCACCTGCGGTACGCTAGCGGGCGCGGTGATTCCGGAACTGGTGAAAGTATTCACTTCGGTCGATTCGGCGCATGTGAAAGAAGTGGTCTCGTCCTCCAAGGAAGGCGGCGCTTCGTTGAACATTTTGTCGGGCTTGGTGGCCGGAAATTTCAGCGCATACTGGCTGGGCATGGCGGTTCTGGCCCTGATGACCGCGGCTTATTCGGTGAGCACCTACGGCATGGACGGATTGATGAAGGCTCCCGCGGTGTTCGCGTTCGGATTGGTAGCGTTCGGATTTTTGGGCATGGGGCCGGTGACCATCGCGGTGGATAGCTACGGGCCGGTAACGGACAACGCGCAGTCTGTTTACGAGCTTTCTGTGATCGAAACGATTCCCAATATCCGCAAAGAGCTGAAGCAGAATTACGGGTTCGATGTAAACTTCGAGCTCGCCAAGCATCATCTCGAAGAGAACGACGGCGCTGGCAACACCTTCAAAGCGACCGCCAAGCCGGTGCTGATAGGCACGGCCGTGGTGGGCGCGACCACCATGATTTTTTCGATCATCGTGAAATTGACCGACGGCTTGAAGCCCGAGCTGATCCAGAATCTATCGTTGATGCATCCGCCATTTTTGCTGGGATTGATCGCGGGCGGTGCGATGATCTATTGGTTCACTGGCGCGTCGATTCAGGCGGTAACCACCGGCGCCTATCGCGCAGTTGAGTTCATTAAGGCCAACATTCGCCTGGAAGGCGTCACTAAAGCCTCGGTCGAGGACTCCAAAAAAGTCGTCGAAATATGCACGCAATACGCCCAGAAAGGCATGTTCAACATCTTTCTGACGGTGTTCTTCGCCACTCTCGGCTTCGCGTTCATCGAGCCTTATTTCTTCATCGGCTACCTGATCTCGATCGCGTTGTTCGGATTGTATCAGGCGATTTTTATGGCCAATGCCGGTGGCGCGTGGGACAACGCGAAGAAGATAGTCGAAGTGGAGTTGAAGGCCAAGGGCACGCCTCTCCATGACGCGACCGTGGTGGGCGATACGGTAGGCGATCCGTTCAAGGACACTTCGTCGGTGGCGCTGAATCCGATCATCAAGTTCACCACGCTGTTCGGATTGCTGGCGGTCGAATTGGGGGTTTCGATGACCGAGAAACAGGGCGTGGCGTTCAGCACCGGCCTGGCGGTGGCCTTCCTGCTGATCTCCATGATCTTCGTGTGGCGTTCGTTCTACGGCATGCGCATCATAGGTTCGAAGGAGCCCGTAAAAGAGCGCATGGCAGCCTAAAAATGCGGACTGCCAACTCTGTCCCAAGGCCCACTCATCCTCGAAGCAGCACAGTCTGCTGCGCCGCCCTGGACGGAGCGGGCTGTCTCCACTTTTCGCCCCGGCCAACATCCTGGTCCGCGCATGCGCGCGGCGAGGGTAAATGTCGAGACGAGTTTCGACACGGCTCGCATCCGTGAGTGCGCCACAGCTAGGGTAAGCTTTATAGTTGCCCACAAGTTTTAAACTAAGCAAAGAAGCCTTGGCTTCTCTCGGGTCCATGGAGGGAAGCGTCTACCTTCCCGCGGTCGAGAGGCGGCCACCGGAGCCGCGGGTCAAGCTGGCTCCGAAGCCCGTGTGGCCGGGATGGCTGGCGGCGATCGGGGTCGCAGCGCTCGCCTATGCGATTCATTACCTGCCTTTCGCGCCGTTTCGCGTAGGCACCCGGCGTCCCATCAGTGCCGCGATTCTCGCGATCCTGATCGGCGCGCTGGCGGCGAACTTTCTTCCTCTCGGAATCAAAGTCCTGCACGGAGCGAAGGATTGCGTGCGGCGAGCAATCCCACTGGCGATCGTGCTGACCGGCGCGAGCCTGAGCTTCGCCAACGCGACGGCGGTGGGCTGGCGAGCCTTCGTAATTATCGTCGTAACCATGACCAGCGCCATGGCCTCCGCTTATCTCATCGGCCGCATGTTGAAACTGAGTCCAGGGGCGAGCGTATTGATCGGCGCCGGAACCGCGATTTGCGGCAACAGCGCGATCATCGCCGTGGCTCCCTTGATCGACGCCGAGGACCGCGACGTGATGCTGTCGATTGGCGCGATCAATATTCTGGGGCTGGTGCTGATGTTCGTGAGTCCGTTCGCCGGGGGCATGCTGGGGATGAACGATCAGGCTTATGGAGTGTGGGCCGGAACCACGATTCACGCGGTTCCGCAAGCGGTCGCCGCGGGATTTGCGTTCAGCGAAAGAGCCGGCGGCCTGGCGACCCTGGTGAAGCTGGTGCGCGTGGCTTTGTTAGCTCCTCTGCTGCTGATTCTGGCGTTCGCCTATGCGGGATCGAAAAAAGATCGCGTGAAAGTCCACTATTCGCGTTTGATCCCGCCATTTCTGTGGGGATTTCTGGCGTTATTCGCCTTGAATTCCTTAGGCTTTCTGCCGTTGCTGGGATTCCAGAGCGGATATTCCGTATCGTCCTCCAGCATTCTCACCGAAGCGGGCAATCTATTGCTGACTCTATCGATGGCCGCGCTGGGACTCGAAGTCAATGTCCGCGTCCTGGCCAAAGCCGGCGGAGTCGCCATGGCAGTGGGCGCGCTGACCTGCCTCGCGACCTGCGCAGCAAGTTATATTATTATTCGAGCACTATTGTAGGCAGTGGCGCCCAGTCGCGCACGAAGTTTCGTACACCTGTAGGACAGGTCCCCGACCTGTCCTTTTAAGCTTGGCCGATGTGCCAGTGGGGCAGGTTCCCGACCTGCCTTCTATTTAATCTTCTCGTCCTTCTCCACCTTGCCATCGCGGATGTGGATAACTCGCCACGCATGCATCGCGATATCGTGTTCATGCGTGACCAGGACGATGGTATTTCCCGCCTCATGCAGCCGATTAAAAAGCGCCATGATTTCGACACCGGTCGCGGTGTCGAGCGCTCCCGTCGGCTCATCCGCCAGCAAAATCGACGGATTATTTACCAGTGCCCGTGCAACGGCAACGCGCTGCCGCTGGCCTCCTGATAACTCGCTTGGTTTGTGCAGCATGCGCTGCTCGAGGTCGACGGCGCGCAGTGCTTCCTTCGCCCGCGACTCCCGATCCTTGGCGGAGACGCCGGCATAAATCAGCGGCAGTTCGACATTATGCAGAGCCGTCGCCCTGGCCAACAAATTGAAAGTCTGGAAAACGAAGCCAATTTCCTTGTTCCGGATCCGCGCCAGCTCATCGTCGTCCATATCGCTGACCAGGCTGCCGTTCAGATAGTACATCCCTGAGGAAGGCGTATCCAGGCAGCCGATCAGGTTCATCAGCGTCGATTTGCCCGACCCCGACGGACCCATAATGGCGACATACTCGCCCTTCTTGATCTCGATATCGACGCCCGAGACGGCGTGAATCGTCTGATCGCCCATCACGTAGGTCTTCATCAGGTCCCAGGTGCGGATGATGATGCCTTCGCGCTTGAGCTGCTCGCCGCGCTCAATTTTATCGATCTTGATTTCAACCCCGGCCGCTTGTGCCATGTTAGGTTTTGACGTCGACAACCGGCGCTCTGTTGTCTACTTTCACCGGCGTCTCATTGCGGATGGTGCGGATCACTTTGTAGCTGCCGGTGATGATCTGATCACCGTCCTTGAGACCGCTAAGGACCTCGATATCGGTCGCGCCCGTGATCCCGGTCTCCACTTTCCGGAATTCGGCTTTGCCGTTGTTGACCACGAACACGCCTTGCACCTCTTCTTTCAACGATTTATCGTTGGGCGCGACGGTAGCCGCCTGAACACCGGTCTTGGGCGCCTCCAGATCCCCTTTGGTGCGGACCGTCAGCGCCTGGATCGGAATGGTCAGCGCGTCGTGCCGGGTCGCCGTGGTGATCTTGGCGTTGCAGGAGAGGCCCGGCCGGATCTCCGCGGGAGGATCCGTCAGCGCGACCACTACCTTGAAGTCCTTCGCTTCCTGGCTGGAGGTGGTGCTTTGCGAAGCCGCCAAGCCCGAGGAGCGCAGAATCGCCGTGTTCCCGATCTCGATCACCTTACCGGCAAACGACTTATCGGGCATGGCGTCGATTTTGACAGCTACCTGCTGCCCCAACTGGACGTTGACGATGTCCGTCTCGTCCACCTTGACCTCGGCGGTGATCAGCGACATATCGGCGATGGTCATGATGGTCGAGGCGGCGGAGTTCTGGACGCCTGGAACCACGGTTTCGCCTTCCCGGACCGGCAGATTCGTGACCACACCGTCAATCGGCGAGACCGCATCGAATTTCGCCAGAACGTCGGCAATTCGAGCTAAGCCGGCTTCGCTTTGGGTGACCCGGCGCTGATAAGAGGTCAGCTGCGCGGCATTCTGGGCGCGCTGCGATTTCATCTGCGCCAGCTTCGCCTCGTCCTCTTTTACCGTAGCCTGAGCCGACCGGTAATCGGCAACCCTGGTGTCGTAGTCCTGTTTCGCAATCAGTTGATGCTGTTGCAGCAGTTCGGACCGGTCCAGCAACATTTTCGCCCGGGCCAACTCCGATCTGGACTTCTCGAGCGAAGCGGCCGCGGTGGCGATGGCGTCGTCCTGGGCTTTCATACCTGCTTCAGCCGCCGCAGAATCGGCTTGGGCCGAGGATACCTGCGCTTTGTAAGCCGTCACGTCGGCCTGTGCCTGGATATGTTCAATCCGGGCCACCACCTGATCCTTGCGGACGTGGTCGCCTTCCTTTACCAGAAGCTGGGTGATCCGGCCCTGGGCATTCGCGCCTATATTTATGTAGTTGCGTGGCTTAATCTCGCCCGACGCGGTGACAATGGAAGTCAGATCTGATTTCGATGCCAGTCCCGTCTGCACGGTGACCAGATCTTTCTGGCCCCATTTCACGCTGGCCGTAACGCCGCCGGCAATCAGCACAAGCACAAGTACGCCTATCGCTATTTTCCACTTGGGTTTCACTTCTTTTGAGTCTCCCCCGCTCCACTATGTAAAGACGGAAATCGCGGAACGAAGTTCCCGCTATGACTATCTTACATACTCTAGGACGGGCGAAACCGGGAATTATGTCTAAAGAAGTGTAAATCAGGGTCCAGCGCCACGCCAGACACGTCGTAATCGGCGGATTTACGCCAGATGCGGATCGAGCATCTTCTTCAGATCCGGCTTCGGCATCGCGCCGACCCTTTGATCGACCGGCTTGCCGCCTTTGAACAGGATCAGCGTCGGGATGCCGCGGACTTGATAACGCATCGGGGTCGACGGGTTGTCGTCGGTGTTCATCTTACCGATCTTGATTTTGCCCAAATACTCGGTTGCCAGGGCATCTACGGTCGGCGTCATCGCCTTGCAGGGCCCGCACCAGGGCGCCCAGAAGTCCACCAGTACGGGGACGTCGGAGTTCAGCACTTCCTTGTCGAAAGAGCCATCTGTAAAATTCAAGGTGTTGTCGCCAGCCATAAAATATTTGTCCTTTTCTGCCCAGTATTATGATGCAGTAACCCGCTATGTAGATGCAAGTTGGGCATAAAGCGTTTGGTATTCTGCGGCGGAAGCCTCCCAGGAAAAGTCCTTCGCCATGCCGCGCCTCATACGTTCAACCCACTCGTCCCGAAACTGCCAGGCCCGCAAAGCTTCGTCGATGGCTCCAGCCAATGCTTCGGGAGAATATTCGGTAAATTTGAAGCCAGTGGAGCTATCGACCGAATCGTCCAGACCTCCGGTGGCGCGAACGATTGGGATCGTTCCGTAATGCAGGCTGTAGATCTGGTTGAGGCCGCAAGGCTCATAGCGGCTGGGCATCAGGAACATGTCGGAACCCGCCTCGATTCTATGGGCTAGCGCGTCGTCATAGCCGATCCGGACGCCGAATTTATCGGGCCTCGCGGCGGCAAAGTAACGAAACATGTCTTCGTAGAGCTTCTCTCCCGATCCGAGCACGGCGAGCGTGACGTTCTGCTCGGCCAGCCATCCGGCGATCTCTGCAATCAGGTCCAATCCTTTTTGTTCGGCGAAGCGGGAGACGACACCGATCAGCGGACGGTCCGGATCATCCGGAAGTCCCATCTCCTTAAGTAGTTCGCGCTTGCACACGGCTTTGCCGCTCAGATCGCCGGAGGAGAAGCGGGCCGGGAGGTAATCGTCCAGCTCCGGGCTCCACTGCACGTAATCCACGCCGTTTAAAATGCCGCGCAGCTTATAACTACGGGAGCGCAGCAGGCCTTCGAAGCCGAACCCATACTCGGGAGTCTGGATTTCCCGGGCGTAGGTCGGGCTGACGGTAGTAACGGCGTCCGAGAAAACGATGCCTCCTTTGAGATAGCTGATCATGCCGTTAAACTCTAGTCCTTCCATATGATAAAGGACAGGGTCGAGCCCGATTTCCTGCATGCGGAGAGCCCAGAAATTACCTTGATAGCCTAGGTTGTGGATGGTCAGGACACACTTTGTACCCAGGAAGGTCGGATCGCCGGCGAAGGTTGAGCGGAGATAAGGAGCGAGCAGACCCGCCTGCCAGTCGTGCGCGTGAAAGATATGGGGGCGGAAGATGTGCCGGGCGATTCCGATAGCTGCCTGATTCAAAAGAGCAAATCGAATGTGATTGTCGGGATAATCTACGTTGGCTTCGTTATAGATTCCGGGTCGATCGTAAAGCCGGGGACAATTTACGAAAAAAAAGCGGACGCCCAGACGCACGATCTGGTCGATGGCGACGGTGAACTGATGCGGGCCCACGCTAAGCGCCATCTGGTCCCAAATCCTTTCCGGTGAGTCGATTAGTGCTGTTCGATAGCGGGGGACGACCACTGCGACTTCATCGCCTTTTTTAACTAGGGCGGTGGGGAGAGAGCCGATCACGTCCGCCAATCCGCCCGTTTTCACGAACGGCGCGGCTTCTGACGCAACCATCAGGATTCGCGACATAGTAGATGCTTTTGCACCTTTCCCAGGGCGTTTCGAGGCAGTGCTTCCACGTTCCTGACGTGCCTCGGCACTTTAAACGATGCAAAACGGGCTTTACAACGTTCCAAGAGTGCGGTGGAATCGAGGGATTCGCGAACGACAATGTAGGCTACGGGGACTTCCCCGCGCAGCCGGTCGGGTTCGCCGACCACGGCGGCTTCGACAATTTCGGGCTGTTCCATCAGAAATTCCTCGATTTCGCGCGGGTAGATATTGAAGCCTCCCGAAATGATGAGGTCGCTCTTGCGGCCGCTGAGGGTGTAGTATCCGTCCTCAGAACGGGTCGCGATGTCGCCGGTTTTGAACCAGCCGTCGCTAAACGCTTCGCGCGTCGAGTCGTCGCGCTTCCAGTATCCGGGGAAAATATTGGGGCCCTTGAGCAGGATTTCACCGGTGTCGGAGAGGCGGACGGAAACCCCGGGTAAAGGGAGGCCGACGCTGCCTGGGCGGCGCTCGCCGACATAAGGATTGGAGATGTTCATGATGGTTTCGGTCATGCCGTAGCGTTCGAGGATGGTGTGACCGAAGAGATTTTTAAATTCTTCGAGGATGTGAGCGGGCAAAGGCGCTGAGCCGGAGACGAAGAGGCGCATTGCGCTGCCGATTTGATTCGCGGCCGCTTTGGGGGTTTCGAGCAGACGGATATAAATCGTTGGGACTCCGAAGAAGAGGGTGGGTCGGAAATCAAGGAATTGTTCGGCGGCGGTTTGATGTTCGAAACGTTCTAAGAGGCGCATCCGGCAGCCGGAGATCAGCCAGCAGTGGAGGCCGTTGCCCAGCGCATGGACGTGGAAGAGAGGAAGGGATAGGAGGAAGCGGTCCTGGTCGGTGATCTGCCAGCAGGTCAGGAGGTTTAACGCGTTGGAGGCGAAGTTGTTGTGGGTCAGGATGGCTCCTTTGGAGGTTCCTGTGGTGCCGGAGGTGTAGACTAGCGCGGCGGGGTGGTCGCCGTCCACGGGGACAGGTCGGGGACCTGTCCTACTGGGCGTCGGTAAGTTGTTGGCAGTGAGGAAGACGGCGGGTTCGGCGTCGGATAGGATGTGCGACACTTCGCGATCGCGGTAGAGGATGTTTATGGGGACGAAGATCAGGCCCAGTTTTATGCAGGCGAGGTAGATGTCGATCAGCTCGATGCAGTTTGCTAACTGGACGCAGACGCGGTCGCCTGGGTGGAGATGAGACAGGGAGGCGGCCATGCGGTCGCTGCGGTCGTCGATCTGGCCGAAGGTGTATTCGACGCCCTGCCATTCGAGGCCGACGTGATCGCGGCGGTTTACTAGCGACAGGTTGAAGAGATCGCGAAGATTCATTCCATTTCGAAGGGTAGCAACGCGAGTCTCATTGGGCTGCGCCGCGGGATTTTAGGTCTGCGATTTGTTGCGCGGTCAGGCCTAGGGACGTTAGGACTTCATTGGTGTGTTCGCCTAAGCCGGGCGGCATGTGGGGGCGGGCTTTTTCGATTCCTTCAATGTTCAGGGGATTTTTTATGGTCTTTAGGCCCGGCTCGATTTCGGTGAAGATTTCCTGGGCTTGCGGGTCGAGTGCGACTTCGACTGAAGAAGGGACGGGGCCCCAAACGAGATCGAACTTTTTGAAGATGATCGCCCATTCGTCGAGGTCGCGGGTGGCCATTGCCGCGTCAATGCGGTGCACCAGTTCGGCGGAGTTTTCCTGACGGGCTTTGGTGGTCGAGAAGCGCGGATCGTCGTGCAATTCTTCAAACCCCAGGGCTTGGCAAAGGTGACGCCAGTCTCGTACTCCATCGAGCAGGCACAAAAACATGCGGCGGCCGTCGCGGGCTACGTAATGGTTTACCAGCGGACAGATGGCGGTTTTACGGGTCCATTTGGGGTAAAACTCGGCGCCGCAGAGCGCGGCTTGGACGCCGCATCCGTTAGACCAAATGCCGTTGGCCATGAGCGACGTGAATACGCGCGAGCCCCGGCCGGTGAGCTGGCGTCGATAGAGCGCGACCATGATGGAGGCGAATAAAGCGACCGAGGTGGGATGATCGCCCAGCCCCGCTGGGGACTGGACGGGGTCGGCATCGGCGTTGTGCATGCCGTACATCAATCCACTGCGCGCCCAGTAGGCGGTGGCATCGTAGCCGGGCTTTTCCGCATCGTCGCCATGTTCTCCGTAACCGGTGATAGAGGCGTGGATCAGGCGGTCATTCAACGGCGCGAGGTCTTCATAGGTCAACTTGAATTTTTTAAGCGACTGCGGCTGGTAATTGGTGATGAAAATATCGGCGGTCGCGACCAGCTTGAGCAGCACCTGGTGCGCTTCCGGGTCGCTGAGATTGAGGGCGATGCTTTTCTTGTTGCGGTCATCAAGGATCCAGCAATAGTTCTTATCGGAGACCGGCATGCCGGGGACTTGGGGCAGATAGCGATAGGGATCGCCGTGGGGAGGGCGCTCGATTTTTATCACATCCGCGCCGAAGTCGGAAAGAATAGTGGCGGCGGCGGGGCCGGCAATATAAGTGCCGCAATCGATGACGCGAAGGCCGGATAGGATCATGGTTTATTTCCTTGTTTTAAGACACGTCGACCCGATAGTCGACGCGGCACGCGTGGACGCGCGCGCCACAAGCGGAACTGGCTTCATTATCTCCACTGGACGGGCAGTTGGATATAGGATTTGCGGTAAATTTTCTGCGTGGCGGGCTGAAAGTCGGCGGCCGACGCTTTATAAATATTGTCGACGAAGGTTTGCGGGTTGCGGTCGATCAATGGGAACCAGGTGCTTTGGACTTGCACCATGATTTGATGCCCGGCGCGGAAAACGTGATTGGCGGAGTGCAGATCGACCGCGTATTCATAGACCTGGTTGGGCTCAACGCGCTCCGGTTTTTCAAAGCTGTTGCGGAAGCGGGCGCGGAACACATCGTTGGCGATCATGAGCTGGTAGCCGGGGAGGCGCGGGTCATTCTGTGGGTAAACGTCGATGAGCTTGACGATCCAATCGGCATCGGAGCCGGTGGTGGATGCGAAGATGTGCGCGACTACGTCGCCGGCGATGACCAGGTCTTTGTTGAGAGGATCGGTCGCCAGGCCTAGAACGTCGGGACGCTGATAAACGAAACGCTGATCCTGCACCAGCCATTCGGACCATTGCGAGCCGGGCGCGTAGGTGGGGCCGATGGGTTGATGGCGATAGGGGACGGGATGGGCGGGGTCGGAGATGTAAGTATCGAAGCCTTCGTCGCGCTGCGCGTCGAAGGAGAGTTTCGAGTTGGCTGCGAAGTTTAAATGGCGTTGCTCGATGCCTTCGACGGGAGGCCAGGCGTTGTAGCTTTCCCAGGAGTTGCGTCCGGTTTCGAAGGCCATCGCTTCGGGTTGATGAAGCTGGCCTTTGTCCTTGAGCCAGTAGGCGAACCAGGGAGCTTCGATCTTTTCCCGATAGTAGAGAGATTGATCTCCTCCGAAGTCAATCGGGCCGAGATGTGCGCCGTTCGCGGCCCAGCCGCCGTGACGCCACGGGCCCATAACTACGTAGTTCTTGTGATCCTGGGCGTCCTGTTTTTCGAGAGTCTCATAGATCTTCATCGGGCCATAGT
This sequence comes from Bryobacterales bacterium, assembly GCA_963698105.1. Lineage (GTDB taxonomy): Bacteria > Acidobacteriota > Terriglobia > Bryobacterales > Bryobacteraceae > Palsa-187. The sequence continues at coordinate 856,253 of CAVOPN010000001.1, read as the reverse complement.
AATCTTCCTGATCCCACCAGCCGGCCACGTTGAGATTGGGCACGGTGGTTTTTTTGAGGATCAGCTCCACGGCCTGATCTTTCCAGAAGGAATCGTAATTGGGATGGTTGACGAAGTTGTTCCACGTTGGTTTTTCGCCATGGAAATATTTCTGATCGAGCGTTGACAAGGGGCCCTGCGAAAGATACCAATCGTAAGTGTCGAAGGTATCGAAATCGAACTTGAACTGGGTCTTGCCGGTTTCCATGCGGGAGACGTATTCGAAGCCGTAGCTGAGACGGAAGGCTCCATTGTGATGAAAGTCGTCGCCCAGGAACTGGTCGGCGGGGCTGGCCTGTTCGCTGGCGGCTTTGAGGGCGGGATGAGGCTCCATCAGGGCCATGGCCGTGAGCCAGCCTCCGTAGGAGATGCCGAGGATGCCGGCGCGTCCGTTGTGATTGGGGACGTTTTTGATGAGCCAGTCGACGGTGTCATAGGCGTCGGTGGCCTCGTCGATGGAATTCGGTTTGGAGCGGTCGCGAGGAGCGCGGGTCATGAGGAATTCGCCTTCTGAGTCGTAGCGGCCGCGGATGTCTTGGAAGACGAAGATGAAGCCTTCGTCGGCGAGCTGCTTATACCGATTCTTGAGAGAATTTTCGGGGCGGCCTGCGGTGAAGCCGTAAGGCGATCGTTCCATGAGCAGCGGAAGTTTCGTGGCGGCGTTCTTCGGGGCGTAGATAAGTGTGTGGAGGCGAACCCCGTCGCGCATGGGGATCATGACTTCGGTTTTGTCCCAAGTGGTTGGGTCGATTTGGGTGCAGGCGGTGAGAGAGATTAGGAGAACCAGGGCGGCGGGCTTCATCCGATGTACTTTATCAGGTTGACGGAGTAGGCTGGAAGGAGATGGAAAAAATCGTTCGTAAATACACCAGTCACGAGGAAATGAAGGCCGACGAGTATCGGTACTGGCAGAGCAGGCCGGTGTGGGAGCGGATTGATGCTGTTGAAGAGATGATCCAAACTGCCTATGCGATGAAAGGTTGGGCTGTAGACCCGCTCGATAGGACGTTAGTTCGTGTCTTTCGACGCCCAGACAGGTGAGGAGATGGCAAAGCTCGATACGGCTACGAATGTCGACTGGATGGCTTGCGAATTGATCGAGCAGGTCCCCGGTAAGGTATCTGGCCGCCCCGTCATACGTGGAACACGCATCATGCCGGATCCAATTGTGAATAGTTACGACCTCGGCGACAGCATCGATGAGATTCATGAAGGGTTTCCTACTCTTTCCGTTGCTCAAATCAGGCGGCTCATTGAGTTCGCGCACACGCACCGCCGACAACGGAACTCGTGAAGGTGCTGCTCGACGAAAACCTCGATCATCGTTGCGTAGTCACCTCGGCGGCCACGAAGTTTTTACCGCTAGCTACATGGGATGGGATGGATTCAAAAACGGTCGGCTTTTGCATGCTGCCGAGGAGGATGGGTTTGATGTGCTCGTTACCGGCGATCAGACGCTCTCTTACGAGCAGAACCTGACTGGGCGACGCTTAGCGGTTGTAGTGCTCTCTACCGTTGAGTGGCGAATCGTCACGAATTTCCTGACCAAGATTGTGGCTGCACTCGATGGCGCTGTTCCGGGATCCCTTCAGACAGTCGACTGCGGCAGGTTTAGCCGCAAGAACACTCTCGAGGAGTAACTCGCTGCTCCGCCAAGGACCGCGTCATGACGCCTACACTCTCACTAATCTATGTCAACCGACTTAAATTGAGACCGAAGTTATCGCCTGCCTCAGAGATAAAACAAGCTAAGACGCGGGAGGGCGGCGGATTCTAATAGGCGGCGCTCCAGGAATTTCTTTTCCAGCATCGCTAGCTGGTCCGCGGTCATTTTGCTGCGGTACGGCTTGAGTTCCCGGTCAAGCTCGCGGCGAGCTTCGAATAGTTGTTCTTCGCTGGCCGATGCGCGTAGGCGGGCGATCATTTTTTCTTCAATTGCTGTGAGGCGCTGGTCCAGCTGCTCCAGGTCCGCATAGAGTTTATCCAGGTCGAGCGATTCTAAAGACGACGCCGTTTCTTCGTGCCCGGCTTTGCGAAGGGCTGCGACATTTTTCGCCAGGAAGGCTCGGACATCTTCTAAAGGAAACGGCGCGGAGGTTTCCTTTCTTGTGACGGGCGCCGCGTTTACCATCGCCTGCGCCTCCGCCGTGATCGCCTGGGCGCAGTACGCCAGCGAGTTCACCATGTGGATTCGCGCCTGCGCGGGACGCTTGCGCCATTTTTCGAACGCCACGTCGATACCGCGGAGGACGGCTTCCAATGGGAAGCCTCCGTTTTTCCAGGCTTCGATCAGCGCCCAGTCGAGGGGTGACAAAAGAAACAGGCCCGTGCCACGCGCGCGCTGGAAGTGCTCCTCGATTTCCGTGAAATAGTTGAAGTAGTTCACGCGGGTCTGACGCCGCCGGCTAGGATGGTGGTTTCTTTTCCGTCGTCGGAGCGGATGACCAGGAAGCCCGAGGGGTCGAGTCCGCAGGTGACGCCTTCGATTTGTTGCTCGTCCTGCTCGACGCGCACGCGGCGGCCGCTCGCGTAGCTCGACGCGCGGGAGAACATACGCAGGATCGCCGGGGCGCCCTGCTCGGCCAGAATGTTACAGCAGCCTTCGACATCGTGAATCAAAGAGACGAGAAGATCTTCGCGGGAAACACTGCGGCGGCCGGCCAGGTACAGAGACGTCGCGAGCGGCGCAATTTCATTGGGGAATTGCGTATGGTTGACGTTGATGCCGATGCCGGCAATAACCGCGTCGCCATCGAGCTGCGCGAGAATGCCGGCGCACTTGCGGTCGCCTATGAGGACGTCGTTCGGCCAGCGGAGGTCGGCGGCGAGACCGGTGACCTGCGTGATCGCCTCCTGGGTTCCGAGGCCCAGCGCGAGCATGACGAGCGGCAGTTCGCGGGCGGCGACCGGCAGTCGCAGCACGATCGAAACGTAGAGTCCGGCGCAGGCTACAGAGTGCCAGGCGTGCCCATGCCGTCCGATTCCGGCGACTTGTCCGTCGGCACCCACGATGGTTCCCGAGGCGCATCCGTCCCGGGCGCGACGCGCGGCGATGGTCATGGTGGAGGCGACGCTTTGGAACCATTCAATCTCGCGGCCGGGTAATCGCGCGCGGACGGAGGCGACATCGAAGGGCATGTAATAGTTGCGTTCGGAGCGGTATAAACTGCGTGTACCTAAGTATATCTTGAGTCAAAAGGGCCGATAAATCGAGTTGGCCGCGGACGTGCATGCTTTCACGGGAGGGGAAAAATGTCCTTCGCACTTTATTTGATCGGTTACGTCGTTCTGATCGTCGGACTGGCGATCGGAGCCAATATGATGCACATGCCTCCGCGCTGGATCGGCGTCGGAGTGATCATTCTCGTGGGATTGGGGATTCTCAAGGGAGTATCCAGCACGCGGCAGCGCGACCCTAATTGATCGGATAAATCCCGCAGTTGATATCCACCGCGACGGCCGAATGGGTGATGGCGCCGGAGGATATGAAATCAGGCTTGGCCTCGGCGTAGGCGCGTACGTTCGATAACGTGATGCCGCCGGAGATTTCCGTTTCCGCGCGGTGGTCGATCATTCCGATCTCGAGCGCGGCTTCATCGGGGGTCATGTTGTCGAGCAGGATACGCGACGCTCCCGCGGCCAGCGCTTCTTCCACTTCGGCGCGCGTGCGAACCTCGACTTCGATAGGCTTGCCGCTCTTTCGAGCTTGCTCCATTGCTTTGCTGACACCGCCCGCCAAGCGAATATGGTTGTTCTTTATAAGGACGGCGTCATAGAGTCCCATGCGATGATTGGTGACGCCTCCGGCGGCGGCGGCCATCTTTTCTAACACGCGCAGACCGGGCGTTGTTTTCCGCGTGTCCAGAATTTTGACGCCGGTTCCTTTCACTTCTTCGACGAATCGGGCAGCCAAGGTCGCGACGCCGCTGAGCCGCTGCAGGAAATTGAGAGAGACTCGTTCGCGGGTGAGCAGCTTTCGCGATTCGCCGCGGACACGCGCGAGCTGTTCACCGGGACGGGCGCGATCGCCGCTCTTCTTGAGTAGTTTCGCGTCGTCGAAGATGAGTGTGAGGAGTTCGACGCCGGCCACAGTGAGATTCTGCTTCGCGACGAAGCGAGCTTCAGCGTGGGCATCGGCGGCGATGCAGGAATTGGTGGTAATGTCGCCCGAGCCGAGATCTTCAGCGAGCGCGCGCTCGACGGCGGCCCGGACGTCGGGATGCGAAATATCGAAGGTCATTCGTTTCCGAGTGCGTCGAGATTTTTTTGAAGCTGCGCTTTATAGGATGCATTCTTGGAGCGAAGAGTCTCAACAACGTGCGCCGGCATTTTGCCGATGATTTCTTCGTTCGAGAGCTGGCGGTCGGAGTTGGCGATGACTTTTTCGAGCTCGATGTTTTCTTTGAGCACACGAGCTCGATCGACTGGAACATTCAGCTTCAGCGGCGACGGACTGTTCGTCAGCGTGAGGCGCACGTTTCCCATACGCTCGACCATGGCGTGATGGTTCTGAAGAAACGTGAGATCGGCGCCTGCCGCGCCCATCGCAGCATCCAGCGCCTGGCTTTTATCGATCTTGTTCGCCGCCCGATTCTGGCGAATTTCGACAATCAGGCTCTGTAGCTTGTGCATGTCGGCCTCGGCGGCGCCGTCCCGCGTTCCCGGCGCAGGATACGGTTCAAGCGCAATTGATTTTCCGGGCAAATCCAACCGCTGCCAGAGTTCTTCGGTGAGGAAAGGCATGAGCGGATGCAGCAGCCGCAGACCTTGCTCATACACTTTGTACGCGAAGCTCCAGTCGGTATCCGGTTTCTTCATCTCCAGATACCAGTCGCAAAAATCATCCCAGAAGAAGTGCCACAGGACCTGCGCGGCCTCGTGGTAGCGATGCTCGCCAAACGCGCGATTCGATTCTTGCGCACAAGCGCTCAACCGGTCAGAGATCCATCGATCCGCGAGAGACGAGGGCTCGCCCGAACCTTCCTTGGACTTGCTGAACAACAACCGCGACGCGTTCCAAATCTTATTCGCGAAATTCCGGCAGCTCGCGATGCGATCCTCGCTCAGCGCTATATCGCCACCAGGCGCGGCGCTGATCAGCAGTGCGAATCTCACCGCATCGGTACCGTACTTTTCGTTAATCACCAAAGGATCGATAGTATTCCCCTTGGTTTTCGACATCTTCTGCCGCTCCGCGTCGCGCACCAGGCCATGAATGTGAATCTGCCGGAACGGCACGTCGCCCATCATTTCGATGCCGAGCATCATCATGCGCGCGGCCCAGAAGAAAATAATGTCGAAGCCCGTTACCAGCAGCGTCGTTGGATAGAACGCGCGCAGATCCGGCGTGTCGTCGGGCCAGCCGAGCGTCGAAAAGGGCCACAGGCCGGAGCTGAACCAGGTGTCGAGAACATCCGTCTCCTGCGTGAGATTCGTCTTGCCGCAATGCGCGCATGCCTGCGGAGTTTCGCGCGCCACCGTAATTTTCTTGCAATCAGCGCAGTGCCACGCGGGGATGCGATGGCCCCACCATAGCTGGCGCGAAATGCACCAGTCCCGAATGTTGTACATCCATTCGAAATAGGTTTTCGACCAGTTGGCGGGAACGAACTCCGTGCGCCCTTCCTCCACCGCTTTGATCGCCGGATCGGCCAGAGGCTTGATCTTCACCCACCACTGGGTCGACACAAGAGGCTCGACGATCGTCCGGCAGCGATGGCATTTCGCGATGCTCAGTTTATGCGGCTCGATCTTTTCGAGCAGCCCGAGCTTCTCCAACTCCGCCACCACTTGCTTGCGCGCCTCAAACCGATCCAGCCCCGCGAAACGCCCTGCTTCGGCCGTCATCTTCGCATTCTCGTCGATCACTTTGATGCTCGGCAAATCGTGGCGCTTCCCGGCCGCGAGATCGTTAGGATCGTGCGCCGGCGTGATCTTCACGGCTCCGGAGCCGAATTCTGGATCGGCCATCGCATCCAGCACGATGGGGATTTCGCGATCCGTCAAGGGCAGACGCACCTTCTTCCCGCGCAACTCCTCGACCCGTTTATCCGCCGGATTAATCGCGACCGCCGTATCGCCCAGCATCGTTTCCGGACGCGTGGTCGCGACCACCAATTTCAAATCGCTGCCGATCACCGGATACACGATGTGCCACAGATTCCCCTGCGTCTCTTCGTGCTCGACCTCAAGATCCGATACCGCGGTCTGGCAGCGGGGACACCAGTTCACCATGTACTGGCCCCGATAAATCAGACCCTTCTCGTACAGGCGCACGAAAGCCTCGCGCACCGCACGCGACAGCGCCGGCTCCAGCGTAAAGCGCTCGCGCGACCAATCGCAGCTTACGCCCGCGCGCTTCATCTGGTCGACGATCCTGCCGCCGTACTCTTCTTTCCACTTCCAAACGCGCTCTTCGAATTTTTCGCGGCCCAGGTCCTGCCGCGTCAAACCCTCCGTAGCGAGCTGCCTTTCGACCATGATCTGCGTGGCGATGCCCGCGTGATCGGTTCCCGGGACCCACAGCGTTACTTTTCCGCACATCCGCTGCCAGCGCACCTGGGCGTCGATGATCGAATGCTCGAACATATGCCCCATGTGCAGGGATCCCGTTACGTTCGGCGGCGGAATTACCAGTGAAAAATACGGAGTTCCGGGCGGCGGCGCTTCCACGTGGAAGAGATTCGACTCCACCCACCACTGGGCCCAGTGCGGCTCGAACCGCTGGGGTTCATATACTTTCTCGATTTCCATGGGAAATCTAATTTTAACAGTCTTGCCTAGCGGGGCACCCAGATGACGTAGATCAGCACGATGAAGACGGTCCCCGCGGTGGCCGCGAGCAGCCCCAGCCGCTGGCGCTTGGGCAACGCGAGCAGCATGATGATCCCGGTCAATGAACTGAATCCCAGCATCGCCGAAATGATATCGAGCACGGCCCGCCACGTTGCCCCGCTCTCCGCCCCTTTGTGAAGATCGGCCAGCAATCCGGCCCATCCGCGGGATTCATAGGTCACGTCCGCCGTGCCGTCGGCCGCATGGATCACTGCCTGCACCCGCTTCCCTGGACCCGCGAATGCGACATTGATTTCGCCCGCCTCCGCGCTATATTGCGAAACCGGCATATGCACGCCGGCCGCTGCGCGAAGACCGTTCACGATCGCGCCCTGGTCACCCGTTTGAACCACGGCAAGCGGCACTTTCACTTGCGCCGTCGTCGACTGGACCCGGTCGAATCCAAACGAATCGTGATTCAAAGCAATGCCCGTCACCGCGAAAAACAGAAACATCAGGAACCCGAGCAGCGACACGTAAATGTGCAGCGTCCGCGCCCACTTGAAAATTCCCCGGGAAAGATCGCTCATGCCGCCGACCCTTTGGGCCCATAGACGATCGTGACAGTCTCGAACTCAGGAGTCTCCTGGAGGCTGGCCGACGCCGGATTTGTGCCGCAAAGGATGTTGGTGTTCCGCTTGTAATAACTGCCGTGCTCGCGGTTCGTCTCAACCACGATCCGATAGGTTCCGGTCGGGACCGGCTGTCCCCGATCGTCCAGTCCGTTCCACACCAGGCGATATTTTCCCGGGTCGCGCGTGGGCTTCGTCAAGGAGCCGACGTCATACGACCTGCCGTTGACTTTCCACCAGTCGCTGAGCTCCGAATAATATTTCGGCTTGTTCGCCCACGCCTCAATATTGCGGACCAGTTTGCCGTTCGCGTCCTCAGCCCACACCGCGACGTAAGGCCGCCGAACCCGCATCATCTGAACCGTTTTCAGGGTCAGCTCGATGGATACTTCGTATCCGGCGGGCCAGCCTGACGCGAACACCTTCCGCATCGCCGAGGGCTGCTCATAGCGCGCAAATCCAGCGCTGCGAAACCAGGTGCCTTCTTCTGAAACGATCAAACCATGGGCTCCCCCCGTCGCCTCGATCATTTGGATCCCCTGGTCCGGTGGCACCACGCAAAGCGCCGTCGCCAGAGCGTTGGCGGTGATGCAATCCCGCGCGATGACCGTCGCGCTGCGTGCACCCTGGCTGGCCACGCCGGTTCGTGGATCGACGATATGGCGCCCTCGTTCAGAAATCCCACTCGTGGCCACGGCCTCGTCGCGGAGCAAAACATCCGTCATGGGCGCCCCGTTTTCATGCGGCGCGAAAGGGTCGGCGACGGCAACGGGCCACGTTCCCATGGTCACGATGTCTCCGCCGATATTGATCAGCATCCCGCTCACTTGAGGCTCGGCCCGCAGCGCGGCGTATTTCGCGCTCTCCAAAATGTACGCTTTACCCAGCGCGTCAACATTCCAGCCGTTGTTTTTCGCGGTAAGAGAAATCGCTCCCGCAGTGCGCGTTTCCCAGTGCCGGTAGGCGCCCAGAACGCTCGATAACTCCGGCGAACGCGGTCCACCGGATCGTTCGACACGCCGGATTTCGCTCGCCCCATCGTACGTGCTCAGAATTTTTGTGAGCCGGTCGATCTCATTCAGCGCCGCGTCTTCCACCGCCGCCGCTTCCTGTCGGGTACGCGCGCGGACCATCATGTCCATGGACGTTCCCAACACATTTTCGTAATGAAATTGAAAACATTCCCGGGTTCCAGCCCCGGCTGCGATACCGAAAAATGGAAGCGAAAGAAAGCTTCGTCGCGCGATTCGAGGCTCAGTGGAAAACGTCATAGGCTAAAGGATGCCCGGCTTCCACTGATGGTTACGCCCCGGACGCGATAGACTGACTTTATGGAATATTACGGAGCCAAAAACCTCGCCGCCGCTTTCCGGACGGTGCGCAAGAACACCATTACCATCGCTGAAGAAATCGGCGAAGAGCATTACGATTTCCGGCCGTCCCCCGGATCGCGCTCCGTTGCCGAGACGCTGATCCATATCGCGGTCGTGCCGCAGGCTGCCCACCATATCCATGGGACCGCGCACATTTCCGATCTGTCGCAGATGAATTTTATGGAGTTTTTCGGTCCCCGCATGGCGCTCGAAAAAAAGCCGCACACCAAACCGCAGATCCTGGCGATGCTGCGTGAAGAAGGCGACCGGTTCGCCGGCTGGCTCGATACGGCGAATGAGGACCTGCTGGCCGAGGTGGTCAAAATGCCCGCCGGCATGGAGCCGGCCACCAAGACCCGCTTCGAAATGCTGCTGGGTCCGAAGGAGCACGAAATGCATCATCGCGCGCAGTTGATGGTGACGGAGCGGATGCTGGGAATCACTCCCCACTTGACGCGGCAGATGGAAGCTCGCATGGCTGCGATGCAAAGCGCCAGGGCCTAATTCTCTTAGTGCTTCGTGTTCGTGTGGGGCAGGCGGTTCCGCCTGCCATTTCCAATTTCGCTCGGCGCGGACGTCGGTTCGCGCAAGTCTACGTTTGTTTTATCAATCGCCGACACCGAGCCGCGACCGTAGGGAGTCGATCTCTTTGCTGAACGTTCAAACCGCGGCCGTTAATTCCACGATTTCCAGGAATTTCACCGCGTCGATCGGTTTGTTGATGTAGTTATCCATCCCGGCTTCGAGGCACCGCTCGCGGTCGCCTTTCATGGTATACGCCGTCAGCGCGACGATCGGAGTGCGGCCGCCGTGCAATTTCTCGCGCTCGCGAATCATTGCCGTCGCTTCCAGGCCGTCCATATCCGGCATATGTAGATCCATCAGGATCAGGTCGAAGCGCTGCTTTTCCAGCCAATCGATCGCCTCGCGGCCGGAGCAGGCAATCTCCACGTGGTGGCCGCGCCGTTCAAGCAGCCGCATCGCCAGGCGCTGGTTCACCGGGTTGTCTTCCGCCAGCAGAATTCGCAAAGCCGCCGGAGCGGAGTCGCCGCCGCGTGTTGCCTCCAGCATGTTCTTCAGGCTTGCCGCGCGCGTCGGCTTGGCTCCGGTGTTTTCCGGAGCCAATGCGAATCGCGCGGTGAAAGAAAAAGTACTGCCGCAGTCCGGCGTGCTGTCCACTTGAATGACGCCGCCCATCATTTGTACCAGCCGGGAGCTGATCGCCAGTCCCAAACCGGTGCCTCCGTATTTACGTGTGGTGGACCCGTCGGCCTGCCGGAAGGCTTCAAAAATCAGCTGCTGCTTGTCGCGGGGAATCCCGATGCCCGTGTCACGGACACTGAAGCGCAACATCCCGCTCTCGTCCTCCGGCACGCGGCCCACCCGTACGTACACCCCGCCTTTTGCCGTGAACTTGATAGCGTTGCCGATCAGGTTGAAAAGAATCTGTCGTAAGCGGTCCGGATCGCCGATCACGTTGTCCGGCACGTCGGCGGCAATTTGACACTCCAGTTCCAGACCTTGTTCCACCGCGCCGACGCGTAGCATCTTGGCGGTGTCGGCCACGCATTTGTGGAGTGAAAAATCGATGGGATTCAGATCCAGTCGCCCAGCCTCGATTTTGGAAAAATCCAGCACGTCGTTCAGAATCGTCAGCAGAGACGTCGCGGAGAGGCGCGCCGTATCCAGATAATCGCGCTGCTCCTCGCTTAAAGGAGTGGTCAGCACCAGGTCGGTCATGCCCAGAATCCCATTCATCGGCGTGCGAATTTCGTGGCTCATATTGGCCAGAAATTCGCTTTTCAAACGGCTGGCCTGCTGAGCCTCCGTCAGCAGCCGTTCGATTTCGTGGTTCTGCTGCTCCACGCGAACCTTCTCCTCCACCACGCGCTGTTTTTCCTGCGACAATTCGCGCGTGCGGTCGGTCACCGCTTTTTCCAGGCGATAGCGTTCCGCCTCCAGTCTGCGCGTCCTCCGGTACCATAGCAAGCGCCCGAACAGCACCGTCAGCCCGACCGATCCCAGGCGAAACCACGCCGTCTGCCACCACGGCGACAATACCTGGAACGCCACGCGAGCCGGCTCCGTGCTCCATACCCCCTGGGCGTTCCGCGCCAGCACCTCCAGCGCGTACGGCCCTGGGGGCAGCTTCGGATAATTCAGCTCGCGCTGTGTGGTTTCGAGCCAATCCCCTGCCTCGCCAGTCAGCCGGTAGCGGAACAGGACGCTCGCTTCCTGTACGAACGTCAGCGCAGCGAACCGGACACGGAAAGAATTTTCCTGATACGGCATTTCGAGGCTGTGAGTGGGATCTACAGTGTTGTCTCCCAGTTTGACGGACGTGAACACCACCGGTGGCGGAACATTCGGCGCCGGCGCCGCGGCTGGCCGGAATCGCGACAGGCCGCGGCTGGTTCCGATCCACACGCTGCCATCCGCATCGGCGAAAAAAGCCCGGGAGTTACAATCGTCCCAGATCAGCCCGTCCGAACGCCCGTAATGGCGCCAGCGCGAGTGATCGAAAACGTCGAGACCGTGATCAGTGCCCACCCACAACCAGCCCCGGGTATCGAATTGGAGGAACAGAGTCTTATCGGACCGTAAACCGTTCGCCTGCGTGATTTGCGACTCCACCACAGTGCTGCCCATCGGATCGCCGCCCGGGAAAGTAAGGTGGGTGACGCCGTACGCGTCCCGGTAGCCGATCCATAAAGACCCGTCCGGATCCTCCAGAACCTGCGCGACCTTCCCGTAGGCCAGCCCATCATGGGTGGTGAAACGCCGCCATCGATCTCCCGTATAGAGCAGCAGTCCATTGTCTCCAGCCACCAGGACCCTTCCTTGGGAATCGACCAGAATGGTGTGAAACATCTCCGCGGCGTCCGTTCCCGGAGGCGCCAATCGCTCGAATCGATCTGTATTTCCGGGTACGCTGCGAAACAGGCCGGCATAGGTCGCGACCCACAGGCGGCCCTGCCGATCGAGCGCCGCGTGGCGCACTCTGATGTTGCTCAGCCCCTGCGCCTCGCCGATTCTTCGTACTGCGCCGGTCCCGGTATTCAGAGCCAGTAATCCGCCAGGATCGGCCCCGATCCACAAGGTCCCACCCGGCGCCGCAACCAGGGTCCGGATGAATCCTACGCCCGGAAGAGGCTGCTGCCGCCATACCAGTTTGCCGTTCACTTTTGCCGCATAGTCCAAGCCGAACTGCGTGCCCACCCATATGCGTCCGCTGCCATCGCGGGTGATGGACCACGTGGATTCGCGGCTCAACCCCTCTCTTTCACTCCAGCTCTGCCACTCGTTGTAGCCCAGCCATCGCCCCAGACCGGAGCCTAACAGCCCGATCCAGATGGACCCCTCGCGATCCTGCATCACCGCTGAGATGTCGTTCGACGTCAGGCCGTCCTGAGCGCCGATGACTTCCCAGCCGCTTTCCGATTGCCGCGCCAAGCCCTTATAGGTGGGCGCCAACAGTCTGCCCGCCGGGTCCAGCGCCAGCGTCGGATACGTGTTGGTCGATTCCGGCAAGCCTGGCTGAAAGGTGAAACGGCCGCCCGGTGCGCGGGCAAACAGCGATTTCTCACTGCGGATCCAGAGCTTGCCTTCGAGGTCGCCCAGAATCGCGTCCCAGCGCTCTTTCGGGAGATCCAACTCTGTTCCAATCTCCCGCGCCTGCCCCTTTTCAAGGGTGCAAAGATTCGTGCCGCATCCGAACCAGACTGATCCCTTGGAATCGACGTAAACGCTGGTCGCCCCAGCAGCGGTTCCGGGAGCGCTCTCAAGCAGCGCGAAATGCATGCCCTTGGGACCCGGTACTCCTCGCACTAGGCCTTGTCCGGTAGCCACATAAAGCGTCCCCGAGGCGTCGGACGAGATCCCTTCCCGGCCCACAATGCCGGTCGAAGCGCCGATATCCATTTGCTCAAAGGCGCCGCGAACCCGGCGCGCGAGGCCGAAGCGCGTCCCTACCCACAGGGTTCCGTCGATCGATTCGTGCAGGGATTCGATATGTGCATCCGGCAGGCCCTCCGCTTTTCCGAACGCGACGAACCGGCTGCCGTCGTACCGGTAGAGGCCGTTCTGCGTACCCACCCACAGGAATCCGGCCCGGTCCTGGAGCACCACCTGCACCGCCAGGTTCTGCAAGCCTTCCTCTTCGCCGTAACATTTGAAGGTATAGCGCTGCCCGTAAAGCACTGCCGACAGAACGATGGTCTGGAGAAATACTCGTAGCATCGGCATAGAGGACTGTCTATAACACCAGGGAAATCGGCGGATATTCCTGATTTATTTAGGGTAGTATGCACGGGCCGCGCAGGATGTTAGTCTTTTGTAAGTGTCCAAGCTGCGCGTAGCGGTTGTCGGGGTGGGTTCGTTTGGTAAACACCACCTCCGGGTCATCCATGCTTCTGCTCAGGCGGACCTCGCCGGCCTCTTCGATCTGGACCCCCTGCGGGCGGCCGCAGCCGCGTCTCCTTATAACTGTCCGGTCTTCAGGTCGCTCGAGGACGTGGCCGCCAACGCCGACGCCGCTGTCATTGCCACGCCCACTGTTTCCCATAGCGAAATTGGCTGCCGGCTGTTGAAACTGGGCCTCCATATCATGGTCGAGAAGCCCATCTCCGCCACTCTCGCCGATGCGAAAGCGCTGGTCGAGACGGCGGAGCAACAGGGCCGAATCCTTCAAGTGGGACATTTGGAACGGTTTAATCCAGCGATTCTCGCGCTCGAAGCGGTGATGACGACGCCTCTGTTCTTTGAGGTCCATCGTCTGAGCGAATTCAGCCCCCGGAGCCTGGATGTCGACGTGGTCCTCGACTTGATGATTCACGATCTGGATATTCTGCTGAGTCTGACCGGCCGTAAACCGGAGGAAATTCGAGCCGCCGGCATTTCGATTCTGTCCTCGAAAGTCGACATCGCCAATGTGCGGCTGCAATTTCCGGGTGGTTGTGTCGCCAATATCACCGCCAGCCGTGTTTCCACCGAACGGGTTAGGAAATTGCGGCTTTTTCAACCTCATGAATACATTTCGCTCGACTACGGCCGGCAGGACGCGGTGCGATTTCGGGTAAAGCCTCCCATGGGAATCGATTTCGCGCCTCTGACAGTGGTCAAAGACGAGCCCCTGCGTTTGGAGTTAGAGGACTTCTTTTCAAGCATTTCCGAAGGGCGCGGGCCGCGCGTGACCGGCCGCCAGGCGCTGGCTGCGCTTGAAGTCGCGGTCGATATTTCAGCTAAAATCGAAGAACATGCCGCGAAGGTCGCGGAAACGCTGCGAGCAACCTCGGGCGTCCAGGAAGCGTCCTAACGGTTGTCGAACGCATGTCTGCTCGGGACACCTCCGCTCCAGCTACGCCTGAATTGCATCTGCTTACCGGGCAGAAGCCGGTATCGTCGCGCCACATCGCGGCCATGGCGGTGGCGTCGATCATCGTCCATATCCTGGCGATCACCTTCTTTTTCAGCCTTCCAGAAGTAATACCACCCAAACGCAATTCGATCATCACGTCGGATTTTCACCGCGCCGTGCACCTGGTGCTGCCCCGGAGTTTCGAACCCACCCAAAAAGCCCCCAACCTGACGAAAGTGGTACATTCTGAGCTGGATGTACGAAGTGAAGTGGAGGCTCCGCAATCGCAGGCTCCCAAATTCCGGCCGCGGCAGCCCATTCCGGGTCCTGTCGTTCCGCCGCCCGCGCCGCCTCCGGTGATTGAGCCGCCTAAGATCCAGGCCGCGACGACGCAGCCGCCTCCCTTACCTCCGTCGATTGCTCCGCCAGCGAGTCCGAATGGGACGATTCCTCAGGCTCCTCCGCCGCCGGCCGAGTCTAAACCGAGGATTGCATTCGAGAATGTCGCACCGCCGACGGCGATCCGAGTCAACGGGCCGCCCCCCGATCCGAGACTGCTGATGCATCCCGCGCCGCCTGAATACACCGCGCCGACGAACCGTCCGGCAGGCGGAGGAGGACTGAGCGTCGGAGATGCCGGAGACGACCTCAACCTCTTGCCTGGCCTCAACCAGGCGCAATCGAAGGGCAGGATGGGCAGCAATCTTCAATTACTGAGCGACGCGAATGGCTTCGACTTTAAGCCTTATCTGCTGCAAGTACTCGCTTCTGTCCGACGGAATTGGATGGCGGTGATTCCCCAAAGTGCCAGTATGGGACGGCGGGGTCAGGTTTTGATCCAATTTATCATCGACCGCCGGGGAGGGGTTCCCAAATTGGTAATCGCATCTTCATCGGGGACGGAAGCCTTCGATCGCGCCGCCGTCGCGGGAGTCAGCGCATCGAATCCCTTCCCACCCTTACCTCCGGAATTTAAAGGGGAACAAATCCGGCTGCAACTCGCATTCTCCTACAACGCGCCGCGGCATTGATCGTAACCCATGTCGGATCTTAAGTTTATAGCTGCCATGTCGGCGTACGGAATCCTTGCCCTCCTGGCCGGGTTCACGCTCGACGGACGGATTCGCCTTGCCACGTGGATTTTCTTAGGTGGAATCGCGATCAAAACTGTCCTGGTAGTCTTGAAACGCGGATTGGACTAAGCACCCAGCATACATACCTTCGGACTATTATTAGTCCACTTCTAAGGTAAAGCATGGAGATACGGGGTGGGGTCTATGCCTTTAACCTTCTAATTACCGGACAGTTCCAAGAACTTCGTATGCCAAAAAGGTACGAAAGTCCCAGTCTGGGAGGGGTTGATGCTGATCAGGTGCCAAATAAGGACGTCGAGAGAGCGGCTCTCCTCTCCTTGTTCTACGATCCAGCTAGGGTTTCCTGCTGATTCTAAGAGACTAAGTGGTCTCAGCCGCAGCCCCGCTCCCGTGCAGCTCAGGAACGGTCCGGAGCGTGCCTTTACCACATTGCCGACAAAGTTTAGGATGTTCCGTTCGAAAGCCTCGAGGAGAGATCTGTAATGATTGTCAGAAAATTCAAGACCACTGTGGCCAGCGTACCGCTACCGGTTCCCGCACGCGAGATTTCATCGCGCACTCGCATTGCTCCCCCGAAACCGATGGGTATCAGCACGTCGGTGCATACCATCGACTCCCGTCAACAGGAACCCGCGCACACAGCCGTGCACGTCAAATCGAGTGGAACGGCGCAGAACGCCCGTTTAGCGCGCCGCGACCGCGTGGTGCTGGAACATCTGCCTCTGGTGAAGGCCATTGCGGTTCGCGTCCACGAAAATCTGCCGGTGCATGTCGACCTGGACGATCTGGTCCACGCCGGTATCCTCGGACTGTTCGATGCGGCCAACAAGTACAATCCCGAGAAGCAGGTCGTCTTCTCGAGCTATGCCAAGCACCGCATCAAGGGTGCGATCCTCGACAGCCTGCGTCAGCTCGACTGGGCGTCGCGCGACATGCGCCGCCGCCATAAACAAGTGGAAGCCGCGACGCGCGACCTTTCCTCGACTTTGCAGCGCGCCCCAACCGAAGCCGAAGTAGCCGCCAAACTGGGCATGGATGTGGACCGGTGGCGCACCATGATGCTGGACCTGCGCAACGTCGGCCTGGTATCCGCGTCTACCCGTTCGAATGACGGAGAAGATCTGCCGGCTCCGGATTTTCCGAGCAAAGTGGAGAATCAGCCCGATTCGATCTGCGCCCGCGAGCAGCTCCGTGGCGTTCTTGGCGAAGCGATGAAAACGCTGCCGGAGCGGTATCAGAAAGTCGTGGTTCTGTACTACACCAACGAAATGACGATGAAGGAAATCGGCGGCGTACTGGGAATCAACGAGAGCCGCGTGTCGCAGATCCACAAGTCGGCGCTGGAAAAAATGATGGTGGTGCTTCAGGCTAACGGGATTCAGTCGAGCCAGGCATTTTAGAAAAGACACGTCGACACGAATGTCGACGCGGCACGCCTGGGGGCGCGCGCCACACCTTCGCCAACTGCGCCACCTGGTAACACAGGCTTTAGCCTGTGACCAGATTATTTCGGATACCCCGGAGTAGCCTTGACCTCCGCGATCTGTTTATCATGACGCTCCGTATGCAGAGGCGCGTAGATCAGCCACTGATATGCGTTCAGGGTATTAAACACCGGAAACGGATGTTCCACGGTGTATTCCTTCAACGCCACCTGCGTGTCCCGCGCGAATTTCTCAATCTCCAGGTGTTGTCTTAGAAATGTCTCGCGGACTTCAGCCTGTGTCATCTTACCGCTGGGAACAATCGGCTCCGGCGCCGTCGCTTTACCCAAGCGGGGAGCCATTACTCTTTCAATAAACTCGGTTTTCCCCTTGGTCTTCTCTTCCCACGCCGGATTCGGCGGCGATGCGATGGCCTTCTGCACATTCCCGAACAGCATGCCTTCGGCCAGCACGATATGCTCTGCCGTTTCGCCCACCGACCATCGCTCCGGCGCGGGCTTCCACTTCCATTGCTCCGCGGAAACCCCGTCGATTGCGGCCAGAAACTCTTTGCGGGAATCCTCCAGGTAACCGAGTACCTTGGTTCGTTCGTCCGGAGTCATGTGCGGATCCGCCCCGCACAAGGGTAGACACAGGATTGCTGCCAGCGCGATTCGTCTCATAGTCACCTCTCGCTCAGTTTACGAATAAACCCGGAGCCTCCCGCGCTCCAGATTTCTCTTCCGCTAGGATCGAAGAGTTTGATCACAGGCATCGCGTTGTTATTCAACGGCTGATCGGGGCCGAAGGTCCCCAAAATTCTACCGTCCTCGGTCACCAGAGTGAAGCGTTGGGCCCGGATATCTTTAAGCGCGGACGCAGGAGCTTGCGCTAAAACCGGTGCGGGTACAACCCAACGGGAAAGCACTCCGCCTATCAGACCGGCGGCCAAACAGAGGATGAGATTCAAGTTTCTATTCATGGAAGGGGTTCTCCTCACCCGATTATGCACGGTTGACGCACTGGGGTCGAGTCCTGTAATCTCTATTTAAGGCATCCGCCATGCGTTCCGATCTCTAACTCTCGCTGCATTCCCGCCATCCCCGGCGGAAACTTCCACCAGCCAGCTTTCGGAGCATTTCATGTCAACGGTAATCACGCAGCGCACCAGTCTACTCTCATCGATTCGCGAAGCCGTCATGGGCAACACCCATCGCGACTTTACGGAAGAACGAATCGGCCGCGCCATCATGCTGCTCGCGATTCCCATGATGCTCGAAATGATGATGGAATCTCTGTTCGCCGTGGTCGATATGTTCTGGGTCGCGCATCTGGGCGCCGATTCTATCGCGACCATCGGCTTCACTGAAGGCCTGCTCACTCTGATTTACACCATCGCACTGGGACTGAGCATCGGCACTGCCGCTACGGTCGCGCGCCGCATCGGCGAAAAAGATCCTCAAGCTGCATCGGAAACCGCCGCGCAAGCCATCCTGCTGGGCGGAATCATAGCCCTGATCATCGGCGTCAGCGGAGCCGTTTTCGCGCCGCAATTACTTGGCTTGATGGGAGCGAGTCCTGCCGTGATCAAGGTGGGCTCCGGCTATGCTCGCGCGATTTTCGGGGGCAGCGGGACTGTGATGCTGCTGTTCCTGATCAACGCGGTATTTCGCGGCGCCGGCGACGCTTCGCTCGCGATGCGCGTGTTGTGGACCGCGAATCTGATCAACATCGCGCTGAATCCGCTGTTGATTTTCGGGGTCGGACCGTTCCCGAGGCTGGGCGTGACCGGCTCCGGCATCGGGACTACGATCGGCCGCGGTATCGGCGTGATCTTCCAATTCTGGATGTTGACAGGAGGATGGTCGCGAGTCGTGGTCCACGCCCGCGAATTCCGCTTGCGCCCGGCGGTGATGTTCAAACTCCTGCGCCTGTCACTGGGAGGCATGTTGCAATATTTCGTGGGCACGTCAAGCTGGATCCTGCTGATCCGCATGACGGCGCCCTTCGGTAGCGCAGTCATCGCCGGCTATACGATCATGCTGCGCATCCTGTTATTCGCCCTGTTACCAAGCTGGGGCATGGCCGGCGCGGCCTCGACCCTGGTGGGCCAGAACCTGGGCGCGAAAAAGCCGGAGCGCGCTGAGTCCGCCGTGTGGCGAGCTGGATTTTACAACATGATCCTGCTGGGCATTGTCACGGTTGTGTTCCTGGCGTTCGCGCCGCAGTTGGTAGGAATCTTCAGCAACGATCAGGCCGTCGCGCAAGTCGCGTCGAGTGCGCTGCGCATCATCAGTTGCGGCTACGTGTTCTACGCTTGGGGGATGGTGGCGATTCAAGCCTTTAACGGCGCGGGCGACACGGTGACTCCGACGTTGATCAACCTGGTGTGCTTCTGGGCGGGCCAACTGCCGCTTGCCTGGTGGCTGGCTTTTCATACCAGGCTAGGCTCCAACGGAATCTTCGCAGCGATCGCGATTTCCCAGTCGCTGATCGCGGTGATCGGGATGCTGGCGTTTCGAAGAGGCAAATGGAAGTTGCAGAAGGTCTAACGCTCCGCAACGCAGGCGGAACCGCCTGCGCCACAAACTGACCTACAAAATGAAACATGAGGACTTGGAGGTCATGTGGTGCAGGCGGCTCCGCCTGCCATTGATGCTACCGCCCCAAAGCAACGGCGCGGGTGACACGGTTACTCGACGCTGACAATACCCAGACGCTGATTGCCGTCATCGGCATGGTGGCGTTTCGAAGGGGAAATGGAAACTCCAAAAGGTGTAGCAACTTGCAAACGCAGGCGGAACCGCCTGCGCCACAAACTGACCTACAAAAATGAAACATGAGGAACTTGGAGGTCCTGTGGGGTAGGCGGTTCCGCCTGCCAGTGCCTGCTAAAATCATAACTTCCGGTGCCCCCCGCCACCAAAGCAATGACCGTCCGCCAGTTCTTCGGCCGCAACGGACTCCTGTCGGAATGGCATCCCCACTACGAGTTCCGCGCCGGACAACTTCAGATGGCGGAAGCCGTCGAAGCCGCCCTTAGAGAAAAAAAGCATCTCATCGTAGAAGCCGGCACCGGAACCGGCAAGACGCTAGCATACTTAATGCCCGCCATCCTCTCCGGCCGCCGAGTAGTCATCTCCACCGGCACGAAAAATCTGCAGGAGCAGCTCTTCTATAAAGACGTGCCGTTCCTCGAAAAACATTTAGGCGCTCCGCTGCGGGTCTGCTACATGAAAGGGCGCGCCAACTACGCCTGCCGACAGAAAATTTACGACGCGGAGACTGAGCCCGTCCTTACCGGCCTCGAAGAGGTCGCCGACTTCCAGATCATCCGCGAGTGGGAGAAGTCGACCGAAACCGGCGATCGCGCCGAGATTAAATCGCTGCCGGAATCGAGCTCCGCGTGGGCGAAAATCGATGCGCGCGGCGATCTCTGCACTGGCCAGAAGTGTCCTCAGTTCGAGCGCTGCTTCATTACTAAGATGCATCAGAAGGCGCAGGAATCGGACATCATCATCGTCAATCACCACCTGCTTTTCGCCGATCTCGCCGTGAAACGCGAAGACCTGGCCGGCATCATCCCCGAATATTACGCGGTGATTTTCGATGAGGCGCATGACGTGGAGGACGTCGCCGGCCAATATTTCGGCGTCGCAGTTTCGAGCTACCAGTTCGAAGAACTGACGCGGGATGTTTCGATTCTCGCCCGTCGGAAAGAGTTCGGTTCGGTCGAACTCGATAACATTCTGATGGTGCTGGGTGATCGCGCGCAGCACTTCTTCAATCTGTTTGTCGCCGGCGAGGGACGTACTGGTTTCCGCGCCCACGAAGCATTTTTAGAACTGCACAACGACGCCTATCACGACGTCCTCCACGCACTGGAGCTCGTGTCTTTGCAACTGGAGCTGCTGCGCTTCGGTCCGGAAGAAACGATTCCTCTGGTCAATCGGGCGCGCGATATGGCTCGGCGGCTGGAGTTCTGGATGGACGGTCGCGATCGCACCTTCGTCTACTGGATCGAGCGGCGCGGACGTGG
Organism: Bryobacterales bacterium; assembly: GCA_963698105.1. Lineage (GTDB taxonomy): Bacteria > Acidobacteriota > Terriglobia > Bryobacterales > Bryobacteraceae > Palsa-187. Next base: position 835,522 of record CAVOPN010000001.1, on the reverse strand, counting down.
AACATTCCTGCAAGCGACTCCTATTGATGTTTCGAAGCTGCTCGATGAGAGGTTGTTCGATAAGGTCGACACCGTGGTGCTTACCTCGGCAACGCTCGCGGTCGCGGGTGATTTTGAGTTTGCGAAAACTCGCCTGGGCTTGCGGAGTCCGCGGACGCTGATCGTCCCTAGCCATTTCGATTACTCGAAGCAGGCGCTGCTCTACGTCCCGCAAACTCTGCCGGATCCCAGAAACGCCGCCTTCACCGCCGCCGCCGCACGTGAAATTATCGAGATCCTCACGCTTAGCCGCGGCCGAGCCTTCGTGCTGTTCACCAGCTATCAGCAGATGCGCCTGATTTACGATCGCGTGTCGCTCGAAATTCCCTATCAAACGCTGATGCAGGGCACGGGGCCAAGGAGCGCTCTGCTTGAGGAGTTCCGCGCGACGCCCAACGCCGTGCTGTTCGGAACCTCGAGCTTTTGGCAAGGTGTCGATGTGCCGGGCGATCAGTTGAGCTGCGTGATTATCGACAAGCTGCCCTTCGCCGTCCCCAGCGATCCTGTGGTCGAGGCTCGCATCTCGGCCATTAAAGAGGATGGGGGCGATGCGTTCCACAGCTACCAGGTTCCGCAAGCTGCGATAGCATTGAAGCAGGGATTCGGACGCCTGATCCGCAGCCGGACAGATCGCGGAGTGCTCTCGCTGCTGGATAATCGCGTGACCAAAACGCGCTACGGCCAGATTTTTTTCGACAGCCTGCCGGAGTACGGTTTCACAACGAAACGAGAGGACGTGGGGAGATTTTTCAATGTTTGAAGTAACAGTAGAGCAGACCTTCGCCGCCGGCCACGCCCTGCGCAACTACAAAGGCAAGTGCGAAAACGTCCACGGCCACAATTTCAAAGTGCAGGTCCGAATAACGGGTCAACATCTGGACGAAGCCGGCATGCTGGTGGATTTTATCGACGTGAAGAACTCCATGCGAAAAGTGATTGACCGGCTGGATCACCAGTTTCTGAACGAGGTTCCGCCCTTCGACATAAAGAATCCGTCCGCGGAAAACATCGCCGAATATTTTCACGAGGAGATGTCGATGGAGTTGGCGTCGGCACCGGTGCCGATCCACATCAGTGAAGTAAGAGTCTGGGAAACCGAAATCCAGAGCGCCAGTTATAGACCCTAACTCCAAGTAGGGCCTGAACCTCCAAAACAGTGGGTCGCGCCAAATTCCTGCGTGTCCGCGGTATCATGTTCGAATGGACGCCGCCGAGCGCTATCAGAGAGACTTCGATCTTTTGATGCAGCAGGCAGAAGCTGAGGCGACCCGCCGACAGAATTCCGACCGAGATGAGATTTGGCGTGCAATCGAGAAATCGTTTAACGCGGTGGTTAAGTCGGCTGGCCTGTCCGCAGAGGTAAGAGAGGCCTGGAGGAAGGAACTTTTGGACAAGGCCGTCGCTGCGCTCAGGAGTCAGCGCCCAGAATCCTGAAGGCGTCGTCTTACCGCCCGAAGTAACTGGCGTTCTTCTGCGCGAAATCGGACCACTTTTCCGGCAGATCGTCCAGCGCGAAAATCGCGGAGACGGGGCAGACCGGCACGCAGGCACCGCAATCGATGCACTCCACCGGGTCGATGTAAATCATGTTGTTCTCGGCAAACCCGGGCTCGTCCTTTTTAGGGTGGATACAATCCACCGGACACGCGTCCACACAGGCAGCGTCTTTGACTCCCACGCAGGGATCCGCAATTACATAAGCCATAGCGTTGAAACCCCAATCTTAGCATACGACGAGCGAAAGGAGTTGGTAGGGACGGGCAGATTCGAACTGCCGACCTGCCGCTTAGGAGGCGACCGCTCTATCCATCTGAGCTACGTCCCCGACGCCACTAATTGTACCAGCGTTTGAGGCCTTTTTTACCAATGTCGCGGCGATAGTGCATCCCGTCGAAGTGTATACTTTTGACCGCTTCGTAGGTGTTCCCGATGGCCAACGCTAGATCCGCACCCGACGCCGTTACGCCCAGCACCCGTCCGCCCGACGTTTCTAATCCGCGCGGTCCTAACTTGGTACCGGCGTGGAAGACCTGCGCCGTGGGTTCGTTTATGGTAATCGGATCCCCGGTCCGTACCTGCCCCGGATACCCTTCCGCCGCCACCACCACGCATACCGAGGGATCTTTCTTCCATTTCAAGTTGTGCGTTTTCAAATCGCCCGATGCCGCTTGAGCCAGCGTCCCAGCGAAATCGTCATCGAGGCGATGCATCAGCGCCTGCGTCTCCGGATCGCCGAGGCGAACGTTGAACTCCAAAACCTTTGGACCGGCCGCCGTCATCATCACCCCTGCGTAAAGAAAGCCAGTAAATCCGGTGGCGCGCACCGCCGGCTCAATCACGGTGTCCAGGATTTTTCCGGATTCGGCAGCCGAGAGAATCCGACCGTCGCAGTAGGCGCCCATACCTCCGGTATTCGGCCCTGTATCGCCGTCGCCGACCGCCTTGTGATCCTGAGACGCTTCAAAGGGAACCACGTTGCGCCCGTCACTGAGTACTATAAAGCTGACTTCCTCGCCCTCAAGGAACTCTTCGATCACCAGGCGCGGACCCAGCGAGATCACAGCCTCTTCCGCCGCCTGGCGGTTCTTGGCGACAATCACTCCCTTGCCTGCCGCGAGTCCGTCGGCTTTCACTACGATTGGATATTCGAATTGATGGAGCGCACCCAATCCGTCAGCGATAGTTTCCACTCGAACAAAGCGCGCTGTCGGAATTCCAACGCGACGCATGAATTCCTTCGAATGAATCTTACTGGCCTCCAATTTCGCGGCTTCCTGCGTGGGTCCGACAATCGCCAACCCCTGGGCGCGGTAACGATCGACCACTCCCTCTACCAGTGGAGCCTCCGGGCCTACCACGGTAAGATCGGGATCGTCGATCAATTGGTTGGTACCAATCTGCGCAGTCCCCGGATTCCCCGGTGAGCAGAAAACCTGGTGACCTTCGAGAGCCAGTCGCCAAGCCAAGGCGTGTTCGCGGCCGCCTCCACCGATAACAAGAATCCTCAATTCTGTCATTCTAGCGCTAGAATGGTGTTTGCAGCGAATAGATGGTCAATTATGACGTCATTGTCGTAGGTGCCGGGCACGCAGGATGCGAAGCCGCGCGAGCTTGCGCTCGCTTGGGCCTCCGCACCGCTATGGTGACCATGAATTTGGACTTGATCGCCCAAATGTCCTGTAATCCGGCTGTCGGCGGAATTGCCAAGGGCCACCTTGTACGCGAGATCGACGCGATGGGCGGCATTATGGGCGAACTCACCGATGCGGTGGGCATTCAGTTCCGCTTGTTGAATACCAGCCGGGGCCCCGCGGTTTGGTCACCCAGGGCGCAATGCGATAAGAAACAATACCGCTTACGCATGCGCGACATTCTTGAGAACGAGCCAAATCTGCGGATTCTTCAAGCGGAGGTGGCGGAGCTTATCATCTCCAATCGTCGCGTTACGGGAGTGCGGCTTCGCGATGGCCGGTCTCTGATTTGCGGAGCTGTGGTGGTCACGACGGGCACATTCCTAAACGGGTTAGCTCACATCGGCGAGGCCAAAGTGAATTGCGGCCGCAGTGGGGAGGCACCCTCAAATCTACTGGGTGATCAGCTCCGCGAACTGGGCTTAGCCTGGAAAAGACTCAAAACCGGTACGCCCCCAAGGCTCGACGGCAGAACCATTGACTGGACGCGATTCGAACCTCAGCTCGGAGACGCTGAGCCAACGCCGTTTTCGTTCTTGACAGACAGAATTACACGCGATCAAGTACCTTGTTATGTTGCATATACGTCCATGGCAACCCACGAAATCCTGCGTGCCAATATTTCCCGGTCGCCGATGTATAGCGGTCAAATCGAGGGAGTCGGTCCTCGTTATTGTCCTTCGATCGAGGACAAAATCGTAAAATTCCCCGATAAATTGCGCCACCAACTTTTCCTCGAGCCGGAAGGTTTGGATACCTATGAGATTTATCTGAACGGTATGTCTACGAGCATGCCGGTCGATGTACAAGCACAAATGGTTTCGTCGGTAGAAGGGCTCGAATCAGCGGAAATGCTGCGGCCGGGATATGCGATCGAATACGATGCGATCGACCCGCGAGAGCTCTCAACTTCTTTGGAGGTCAAGTGTATAGAGGGCCTTTTCCTGGCAGGACAGATCAACGGCACCTCCGGTTACGAAGAAGCGGCCTGTCAGGGTCTAATGGCGGGCATCAACGCGGCGCGGCGGGTCGGCGGCTCCGATCCGTTGATACTAAGTAGGACGGATGGCTACATTGGCATCCTCATTGAGGATTTGATCAATAAAGGAGCCGATGAACCGTACCGCATGTTTACTTCCCGGGCCGAGTTTCGTCTGCACCTGCGAATCGATAACGCGGATGAGCGGTTGACACCCGTGGGGCGCAGAGTGGGTTTGGTGAAGGATGAGCGGTGGGACCAATATCTCCGAAAGCAGGAAGAGAAGAGAGCAATCCTGGATTGGATCGGCTCAAATAGAGCCGACATTGAGGGCCGCCCTCCTGTAAGTCTATGGCTGCGCAGACCTGAGGCTAAAATCGAGGCTCTGAGGCCAGCGCTTCGGGATCACTTACAGGCGGAACCCACGCGGGCTGCCCTGACTACGATTGAGACGGAGCTCAAGTACTCCGGATATATAGCTCAGCAAGACCGTCAGGTCGTGCGTATAAGAGACTCGGGACAGCGCAGAATTCCGGTGGGGTTTTGCTACAGCGATATCCCGGGGCTTTCACGCGAGGTTTGCGAGAAGCTCGCGCGCGTCAAGCCTGACACGCTGGGGCAGGCGGGACGGATTCCGGGCGTTACCCCCGCAGCCGTTGCCGTGCTGGACGTCTACCTTACCGTTTCGCGATGCAATTGAGATGTTCAAAGAATTGCTTGCGGCTGAGTTCGCGCCGTATGGTCCATTGACGGAGGATCAGCTTGACCAACTGGAAGGTCATTTCAAGGGTTTGAATGTTTGGAATACGCGGCTGAACCTAACGCGCATAACGACTCTACATGACGTGGTTCGGTTCCATTACTGCGAATCGCTTTTCCTGGCTCGTTTTTTGCCGTCCGGTTCTCATCGGATCGCAGATGTGGGTTCCGGTGCTGGATTTCCAGGAATTCCGACCGCAATCCTCCGGCCGGAGTGCGAGATCACTTTGATTGAGGCTCATCAACGCAAAGCCGTATTCTTGAAAGAGGCAAGCCGTCGGTTGACAAACGTGAGAGTTGTTCCGAAACGGGCTGAAGACGTGGCGGAGCGTTTTGACTGGGTGGTTTCGAGAGCAGTGTCTCCGAAAGATGTGCTCCGTCTCCGGCTGTCCAACTCTTTCGCATTGCTAATCGGGGAAGAGGTTGCCCAGCTTCTGGATGGTGATATTTGTCGAGTGCCGTGGGGGGACCGTCGAGTCGTGTTCCACGTGAAACAGGCGGATTAGGTGCCACGTGAAACCTAATTGATCAATGACAGCTGTGGCATGATAAGATCGGAGCGATAAGTGGGCAAGATAATCGCAATTACCAACCAAAAGGGTGGAGTCGGAAAGACCACCACGTCCATTAATCTCGGTGCGTCGTTGGCCGCTAACGACTTAAGGGTTCTTTTGGTAGACTTCGACCCGCAGGGGAACTCAACCAGCGGTCTGGGAATCGAGAAAAATAATGAGACTCTTACCGTGTATAACGCACTTCTCGGAGGTATGCCTCTCGAGAATACGATTGTGAGGACTGAGTGCGAAGGCCTGGATATCGCGCCCGCTGACAAGAATCTTGTGGCGGCGAATCTGGAGCTCGTTGATGTACCCGATCGTGAACATCGTTTGAAGGATGCGCTCAAGAACGTGAAAGATCGCTATGACTACATACTGATCGATTGTCCGCCCGCGTTGGATCTTCTAACCTTAAATGCGCTGGTTGCTGCTGAGTCCGTGCTCATTCCGATCCAATGTGAGTTCTTTGCGCTGGAAGGAATTTCCCAGTTAATGGATACGATCGACAAGATTCGTGAGGCGTTCGCTCACCCATTGAAAATCGAGGGGATTTTGCTAACTATGTACGATGAGCGAACGAACCTGACACGCCAAGTCGCGGATGATTTGAGGGATTTTTTCCATGACGAGGTTCTAGCCACGGTCATTCCTCGCAGCATCCGGCTGGCCGAGGCACCCAGCTACGGGAAGCCCATCCTCATGTATGACCCGCGTTCGCGGGGCGCAGAAAGTTATATCAGGCTCGCGAAGGAGATCCAGGAGAATGAACAGCGGAACCGACAAGCAACGCAAAGTGCTGGGTAAAGGCCTCTCGGCGCTGCTACCTGGCCGGTCTCCGTCGGCTGCACCGGTCGAAGTGAGCACAAATCATAGCCCCGGGTCTGCGCCAGCACGCCTTCCTCTCGCCAGCATACACGCAAATCCTATGCAGCCGCGCACGGTGTTTCAGGCCGACAGACTCGAGGAGTTGGCTGCGTCCATCCGCGCCAACGGCGTAATCCAGCCGATCGTCGTTCGTCAACACAACGATGGTTACCAGATCGTAGCGGGTGAGCGCAGATGGCGCGCCGCCAAGCTTGCCGGCATTGCCGAGGTCCCTGTCGTGGTTCAGGATGTCACCGACCCGAGGATGCTAGAGCTCGCGCTGATTGAAAACATCCAGCGTGAGGACCTTAATCCTATTGAAACTGCTCACGCCTATGATCGCTTAAGTCGCGAGCTGGGTCTTTCCCACGAAGAAATCGGCCGCAGAACAGGGAAAGACCGTACTTCCATCACCAATATCGTCCGGCTGCTGAAACTTCCTAAAGAGGTCCAACTGCTGGTCGCCGAACACCGTATTTCGATGGGCCATGCCCGCGCCATCCTCGGCCTGCCCGATGCCACCACACAAATCCAGATCGCTGAGAAGGCGGCCGCACAAAACCTTTCCGTCCGCCAGGTAGAAACGCTGGTTCAGGAGCTAACGGCCGAGCGGCCCCGCGAAGGTTCCGGCCACCGCAAGGAGCATTCCACCGATCCCAATGTCAAAGCCGCGATTGAAGAACTCGAACGAGCGCTTGGCACCCGAGTCCGGATCGTCGAGTTGAGCGAACAACGCGGCAGAATTGAGATCGAATACTACTCGCAAGCTGAGCTGGATCGGCTGTTCCAGCAGATCACGGGAGCGAATTGAAGTGGTGCCGGCGGCGGGATTCGAACCTGCTACCTACGGATTATGAGACCGTCGCTCTAACCAACTGAGCTACGCCGGCGCACCTACCAGCGTATGAAGCAATTGCGTTACCTGTCAAGTATGGGTGTAGTTTACAATTCCTATTAGTGCGTGGCTTTGCTGTCGAATTTTCGAACGTCTCCAAGAGCTACTCCATCTATTCCGGGCCAGGTGACCGGCTCAAGGAGCTGATGACGCTGAACCAGCGCCGTTTCCATACGGATTACTGGGCTCTTCGCGAGGTTAGTTTTGAGGTGCAAAAGGGCGAAACATTCTGCGTTGTGGGGGAAAACGGGTCTGGAAAAAGCACTCTTCTTCAGATATGTGCAGGTGTGTTGGAGCCCACGTCCGGCACCACCCGGGTACAAGGGCGTGTTTCTGCTCTGCTCGAACTAGGCTCGGGTTTCAATCCGGAATTTACCGGCCGGGACAACGTTTATCTCAATGGAGCCATCCTTGGATTCTCGAGTAAAGAGATGGATCGCCGCTTCGATGAGATCGCCGAATTTGCTGAAATCGGCGACTTTATAAATCAACCGGTCAAGACCTATTCGAGTGGGATGGTCGTCCGCTTGGCATTCTCGGTAGCCATACATGTGGACCCGGAAATTCTCCTCGTAGATGAGGCTCTGGCGGTAGGGGATGTCTACTTCCGTCAACGCTGCATGCGTAAGGTTCACGACCTTCGGGCACGGGGAATTACTATTTTATTCGTTTCTCATTCAACGGCTGATATTAAAGCCTTAGGAGATAGGGCGATTTGGCTGGATCATGGAGCTGTGCGGGCAGTCGGCAAAGCTGATCGAGTGATCATGCAATACTTGGCGGCGATGAACGAAAAGGACGCTAAGTACTTGGCACACGATAATTTAGTTCATCCCCAGTCGCTCTTTCAACAGCCCGTAGAGATAGAAACGAGTATCCCGAACATCGATCATCGTTTCGGAGATGGGCGGGCTCAGATTTTGGGTATCGCGATCTATAATTCTTTGGGGGGCGGCGTTCGATCCCTTCAGCCTGATACTACAATTATAGTTCGAATCAGTTTTCGAGCCAAAGCGAATCTGGACCATCCTATTGCCGGGTTCATGTTCCGCAATCATTTGGGGGTGGATTTCGCTGGAACTAATACCGCCCGTGAGCGAACACCGCTTCCGGCGATGGCGGCTGGCGATCTCTGCACGGTCGATTTTCATCTCGATTTCCCTGCTCTTTATCCCTCGTCCTTTTCGTTTTCCCCAGCCATCGCTAATGGATCACTGGAGCACTACGCTATTTGCGATTGGATCGATAATGCCATCGCGCTTGAAATGGAGCCGTCCGACGGACCGATTTACGGCCAGTTCCATTTCCCCTGCCGCGTAGAGATCAACGTGAAGATGCCAGGCCCTGGAGTTCCATCTCTGTGACCGAATTCACGGGCGAGAGGGTCATACCGGGCGAAGTCAACGACGACCTTTGGGCGGAGCACATTGCCCGGTACGCCTTTGCCGCGAGATTCGCCGCCGGCGCACGAGTCCTCGATATCGGATGCGGGGCGGGGTATGGAACCGCGGAGCTCGCGCAGCGTGCGCGGTCCGCGACCGGAATCGATATCGCAACCGATGCGATCGCGTATGCACGCGCGCATTATCCCCTTGCGAATGCTACTTTTTTAGCATCCAGCGCAACCGCTGCGCCGTTTGGTCCCGCATCCTTTGAACTGATCACCGCATTCGAAGTAATTGAACACCTGCGGAACTGGCGCGATCTGCTTATAGAAGTTCGCCGAGTGATGCATCCGCGCGGCACGTTCCTGGTATCGACGCCCAACAAGCTTTACTACGCGGAATCTCGCGCGACCCAGGGACCGAATCCCTTTCACACTCACGAATTTGAGTTCTCCGAATTTCGCGACGCCCTCTCCGCGGTATTTCCGCACGTCTCCATGCTGCTGCAGAATCGCCTGGAATCACAGGCGTTCTATCCCCATTCCACATTCGCGCCGGTGGACGCGCAGTTAGACAGCGCGCGAGGCTCGGCGGAGGAGGCGCATTTTTTCCTCGCAATTTGTTCCATTGATGCGACGCCCGAAACCCGCTCGTTCGTCTACGTTCCACGTGCGTCCAATCTCCTGCGCGAACGTGAGCAGCACATTTTTTTGTTGCAGGACCAACTCTCGAAGACCAAACAATGGCTCGATGGCGTCCTCTCCGACCGCCAGAAATTGATGGAAGCGCAAGATGAACTCAAGGCGCACCTCGAAGAGCAGAATCGCTGGGCGATGCGGCTCGATCAGGAGCGCGACGCCGCGCTGATCCGCATCTCAGAGCTTCAAAACGTGATACAGGCCGAACAGGCTAAGGCTGTCGAGATGGGGGCCGCTTACCAGCGCACCGTGGATTCGCTCGAAGAAGAGAATCGTCGAAAAACCGAATGGGCCATCGACACCGAGAAGCGTCTTTCCGCGGCGCTCGCTCAGAAATGCGACGAGCTGGCGGAAACCGTGCGGCTTCTGGACCGCGCGGAAGCGACCGTGGTGGAGCGCACCAAGTGGGCGCAGGATCTGGACCGCGCTCTCACGCAGGCCAACGCGAAACTGCGGGTGATGGCGGAATCGCCGTGGGTCAAAATCGGACGAGCCGCGGGGGTTGCTCCGAAAGATGCGTAAAGCCCTGGGCGTCGCATGGCGCCTGCTGCGGGGACTGCCGCTAGCGCTGCTCTCGCCGATTTTTCTTTTCACCGCGGTGACCATTCTTTTCCTGGCCGACTTGGCGACGGCCTTGGCAGGACGAAAAAAGCTAAGGCCTGAGAGCCGTCCGGATACTAACGCGGCAAGCATCGTCATTCCCAACTGGAACGGAAAAGATCTGCTCGCAAAGTATTTGCCGTCAGTGCTCGCGTCGATTGAGAACCATCCCGATAGCGAAGTCATCGTGGTTGATAACGGGTCCACCGACGGCAGTGCCGCCCTCGTGGAACAAGCGTTTCCCGAGGTCCGGCTGCTGCCTCTCAAGGAAAACCTCGGCTTCGGCGGAGGATCGAACGCGGGATTCCGCGCCGCGAATAACGACGTCGTAGTGCTCCTCAACAGCGACATGCGGGTTGAACCGGACTTTCTCCAGCCTCTGCTTGATGGCTTCACCGACGAAAAAGTATTCTCCGTCACGTGCCAGATTTTTTTTTCCGATCCTTCGAAAATCCGGCAGGAAACCGGACTTACCGAGTCGTGGTGGCAGCAGGGCGCGCTCCGCGTGAGGCATCGCGCGGATGAAAAGATTCGCGACCTCTACCCATGCGCGTACGGAGGCGGCGGTTCCTGCGCATTCGACCGGCGCAAATTCCTGGAGCTCGGCGGATTCGACGAGATCCTCGCGCCCTTTTATTTAGAAGACACGGATCTCGGCTACCTGGCGTGGAAGCGCGGCTGGAACTCTCTCTATCAACCCGCGAGTGTGGTTTATCACGAGCACCGCGGCACCATCGGCAAGACCTTTAGCGACGCTTATATTCAAGGCGTCCTTAAGAAAAACTTTCTTCTGTTCACCTGGAAAAATATTCATGAGTGGCGGCGGCTCGGGGAGCATTTCCTGTTTACCTGGTTCAGCGCGGCGCTGAGCTGGCTGTTCGGCGATTCACCGGAGCGCTCCAGTTTTGCGGGCATCGCGCGCGCCGCTTTTCAACTGCCCGAAACCTTTATCTCCCGCGTCCGCGCCCGCCAGCTTGCCGTCATTTCCGATACCGAAGCGTTTCGTCGTCCTCTCGGCGGCTACTTTCGCGACACGTTTTCGCCCATGGCGGACGACAAATTTCGGGTCCTCTTCGTGTCGCCCTATCCAATTTGTCCGCCGGTGCACGGCGGCGCCGTGTTCATGTATCAAACCGTCCGCGAGTTGGCCCGCCTATGCGAACTGCACGTCATCGTGCTGCTGGATTACGCTCATCAGCGGCCCGCGCACGACGAACTGGACGCCATGTGCGCCAGCTCCGAATATATTGTCCGCATGGAAGGACGCCAAAAGGCCTTCGGATCCACGGAGCCTCACGCCGTTCGCGAATTTCGCAACGCCGACCTCGCGTGGCTCATCCACCGGCAGATTTTTACGCGCCGGATCGATGTGCTGCAACTCGAATATACCGTGCTCGGACAATACGCGGGCCGATTCAAACGAATCCCCAGCATTCTGTTTGAGCACGATATTTATTTCCAATCCATCGCGCGCCGGCTGCCCTTCATGACCAATATGATCGAAAAGCTGCAAGCCCGCTGGGAATATTTGCGCGCCCTTCGCTACGAGCTGCGGATGCTCCCTACGCCTGATCGGATCCAGGTGTGCAGCCGCGATAATCGCGATTACATCACGTCATTCCTGCCCGTCCTGAAAGACCGCATTGACGATCACTATCGCGCTGGCATCGAAACATCTCTTTATGATTTTCGGCCCCGGGGACGCGAGCCCTTTACGCTCCTGTTCCTGGGCAGCTTCCGTCATTTGCCGAATCAGGAAGCGCTCACCTGGTTTCTACGCGACGTTTTTCCCAGGGTCCGCGCCGAGGAGCCGCGCGCCCGCCTCGCGATCATCGGCTCCGATCCACCCGCGCGTCATTCCTTGCCTGAAGCCGAAGCGATCGACCTGATCGGATTCGTCGAAGACGTGCGCGAGCCTCTCAAACATTATTCGCTGTTCGTGTGTCCGATCCTCAGCGGCTCCGGCGTGCGCGTGAAACTTCTCGAAGCCTTCGCCGCTGGAATTCCGGTGGTGTCGACGCGCCTCGGCGCCGAAGGACTTGCCGATATTGACGGCGACCTATGCGCGCTCGCCGATGACCCGCCGTCCTTCGCCGCGCACATCGTAAGACTTCTGCGTGACCCCGAATCCGCCGCGCAAATGGCGGAGCGCGCGCGCGCCGAAGTGGTCGCCAAGCGCGATATGCGGGTGATGACGGAAAAATTGCTGGAGTGTTACCGCAATACGGTGGTGAATATGCGCGCGCATTTCTTAAAAGCCGACTAAAAAGTCGGCTGCCGGCTGATAGCCCGCCCCACGAGCTATCTAGGATGCCAGCTTCTCGAGTTCCGTAACCACGCGATCTAATTCTTCGATCACGGCGGAATTTCCAGCCGCGCGAAGCGCGTTCACCATCGCGCGGTAATACCACAGCGTGCCGTCCTTCCGACCGGTAAATCGAGCCCACAAAGCGTCGCCGAAGATCCGATAATCCATCACCAGCGATCGCGCGTTATGCAATTTGTCGCACGCCGAAACCAGCCGCACCGATTCCGACGCGTGCTCAATGTGTCGTATATACGCCTCTTTCCGAGGCCGCCATGGAGGCTTAGGCGATTCATCCGTGTCCGTGCACCCGTCGACAATTTCCGTCACTCGCGCCCCGAACTCCCGCAGAATTTCCGTGCGCGCGGCCGCCCCGCCCTGATCCTCGATCGCGTCATGGAGCAGCGCCGCGATCGCCTCGTCCTCATCGCCTCCATATTCGATGGTCAACGCGCACACCGCGAGAAGATGCGAAACATAAGGCACGCCGGACCCTTTGCGCTGCTGATCGCGATGCAGCCTGGCCGCGAACACCAAGGCGCGCTCAAAGCGCTCCGTCAGCACTCATTTTTCCTTTTTGACTTTCCTGTCCTTCTCTAACTGCGCCGCGATCTTGTCCGCCACGTGATTTAACTCGTCAGGCTGCGAATTCTTCGGACGCACATAATCGCTCCAGATCACGCTGCGGGTCTTCCGGTCCACCAGAAAAACGGCGCCCTTGCTGCGGGTCCCGCCCGCCATCGGTCCAGCGAAGGAAGCTGTCCCCTTGTCCTTGTCTTTATCCTTGTCGTCGGACTCGGTTTTCTTTTCGCCGTACAGAGCCTTCAGTTGCTCCTCGAGGCCGGTGCCAATGTGTTCGCTCAAAATCGCGTCGGCCAGGTTCGGGTCCGTCACCACTTGCAGAACGCCGCCTTTGGTCAGCCGGATCGCCAGAAACTGGTCCAGCGAATAAGTCATGGGCAGCAGGTACACACTTTTCACTTCCATCAACTCCGGATGCGCCTCCGCCCCGGCATTCGCGACACTCATCGCGGCAATTAGAAAAAACCACTTCATAGATCAATCATACTGTTCAAATGGGGAATGTATAAGCAACAGTCGATCACCGTCATCATTCCGTGCCTCAATGAAGAGCAAGGCATCGAAGGAGTCATGAAGCGCATGCCGGAGTTCGTCGATGAAGTTATCGTCGTCGACAACGGTTCGACAGACCGCACCGCGGACGTCGCCAAGGGCTACGGAGCCAAGGTCATTCAAGAGGACGCCCGCGGTTACGGCCGCGCCTACAAAACCGGCTTCGCCGCCGCGACCTCCGACCTGATCGTCACCCTCGACGGCGATCAAAGCTATCCTCCCGACGCGATCTCCTACCTTATAGAAGCGTTTCTGCACCTTGACGTTGATTTTCTCAACGCCTCCCGCTTCCCGGTGCGCGACCGCCAGGCCATGAGCCTGAAACATAAAATGGGCAATTTGATTTTATCGCTCGCCATGTCGATTCTCTATCTGCGCTGGATGCGCGACTCGCAATCCGGCATGTGGATTTTCCGGCGCGCGATTCTCAAAGATATGAAGCTCGAAGCCGACGGAATGGCGTTCTCAGAGGAGATTAAGATTGAGGCGCTAAAAAGGAACCGCCACCGTTTCGCCGAGCTCTCGATCATGTATACGTCGCGGCTGGGAGAAATTAAATTGAATCCGTGGCGGGACGGTTTTTATAACCTGTGGTTCCTGCTCAAGAAGCGATTTTCATGAATTCGCTTTGCATCGGCGTTCATCCGCGTTCATCGGCGGCCAATTTATTCTTAACGCTCTTCCACAGGCTTCAGCCGGGCGTCGATCACTTCCTCGACCCGATGCAACTCTGCCCGCCAAGTATCCTTAGCGTCATCGAACCTTTGATTAACAGCGTCAAATCTCTTATCAACGGCCTCGAATCGAGCATCCATATGCGCCCGCAAATCCGCAATTCGAGAATTCAGGTCGCTAAGCCGCGAATTATTAATAAGAATCCCCACCAGTACAGCGACCGTAGGAACCCCAACGGAAAGCGCGATTTGAACAGTCTGATCCGTCATCCCTGGCCCCAGCATACGCCATTCTAATGACCGTAGCCGCCCTCATCCCCCACTACAACCGCCGCGACCTCCTCGACCCGCTCCTCGCGAGCCTCCACGCCCAAAGCCGCCCCTTCGATGAAATCCTGGTGCTCGACAACGGATCCACCGACGACTCAGCCGCTCACGCCGAACGACTCGGAGCCCAAGTCCTCAGCCTGGGCAAAAACCTGGGCTTCGCCGCAGCCGTCAATCGAGGCATCCAATCTACTACCGCCGATTGGATCGCGATCCTCAACAATGACGTGACCCTAGCCCCCGACTGGCTACAACAACTCTTGCTCCAAGGTGCCGGAGCCACTTTCGCCACGGGCAAAATCCTCAACGCCTCCAACCCCTCCCTGATCGATGGCACTTTCGACGAGATTTCCCGTGGCGCCTGCGCCTGGCGCTGTGGACAGGGCAAGAAGGACGGACCAATTTGGAACCAGTTCCGCCAGATCCGCATGGCTCCCATGACCGCCGCCATTTTTCGGAAATCCCTCTTTGAAAACGTCGGGCTTCTGGACGAAAACTTCGGATCTTATTTGGAAGACGTCGATTTCGGCATCCGCTGCGCCTTGCGGGGCCTGCCGGGCGTCTACATTCCCTCCGCCGTCGCCTGGCACCGGGGCAGCGAAACTTGGGGGGCGTGGAATAAGGACACAGTGAAACGAATTGCCCGGAATCAAATCTTACTGACAGTCAAGCACTTTGGAGGACAGCCGCGCTGGCCGATTGTGGCTGGGCAAATGCTTTGGGGGTTGGTAGCGCTTCGTCATTTCAGGGGCGCGGCCTATTTGCGCGGCAAGATTTCAGGGTGGAAAGCTGCCCGTGCTATTTATAGTGAGAACATTATTGCCACGGAGGATCGGATCTCAAGTCTCGCGAACTCGAGCGAGCGGGAGATTTTCGCGCTTCAGCAACAAACCGGCTTCGACCGGTATTGGAGGGCCTACTTCTGGCTGCTGCCGCGATCATCGTGACCTTCAACTCGGAAGCCGTCATCGGCCCGTGCCTGGACTCACTCATTAAGATGGCTCCGCAAGTGACACCTATCGTTGTCGATAACGCTTCGAGCGATCGAACTCTCGACCAGGTACGCGAGCGGGCACACATCCACCTGATCGCGAATCGCGAAAATCGTGGATTCGCCGCGGCCGTCAATCAGGGCATCGCTGCTTCCGATGCCGATTTCCTGCTCCTGCTGAATCCAGACGCGAATCTGCTTACCGGGGTTGACGCCCTCATCGAATCCACTAAACAATTTGGTCTTGCCGCGGGGAAACTTGTGGATTTTGAAGGCCGGGCACAAACCGGGTTCACGATTCGCCGCTTTCCCACTCCTTCCTCGCTGACATTTGAGTTGTTCGGCATCAACCGGCTGTGGCCGTCGAATTGGATCAATCGCCGCTACCGCTATCTGGAGCGCGACCTCTCTCAATCCGGTCCCGTGGAGCAACCCGCCGGGGCTTTCCTCATGACGCGCCGCGATGTGTGGGAACAGTTGAGCGGTTTCGATGAAACCTTTGAGCCCGTGTGGTTTGAAGATGTCGACTACTGTAAACGGGCGCTGGATCTTAAATATGGAATCGAATATGTGCCATCTGTCCAGGCTGTCCATCTGGGCGGTCATTCCGTAGGCCGAATACCCCCTTCCAACAGGGCCCTCCAGTGGTGTGTTAGCCTTACAAGGTATGCGGCAAAGCACTTCCACTCAGCGGGATATCGAGCGGTCTGCGTGGCGGTGGTGCTCAGCTCGTTCCCGCGGATGGTCGCGCGGATGATTCAAGACCGAAGCCTTCAGTCGGTTGCTACTTATAGAAAGATTGTGCTGTTTGCAGGCCTGTGCCTTTTCTCTCCGGGGAGATCTGCGGCGCGGGGCGGTAGAAACTCTAAACTCTGATATCGCATGGCCTACAACGACTTAGTCTCCGTCACCCTGGTGACTTACAACAGCGGCCGATTCATTAAGCGCTGCCTTGAGTCCGTCCTCGAACAGAAATATCCGAACCTCGAGGTCATCGTCATCGATAACGCCTCGACCGACGGGACTGTGGATCTGCTTGAGCAGTTCGCCGAAAGCTGTCAGATCCACTACAACGACGAAAATATCGGCTTCGCCGCGGCGCAAAACCAAGCCATCGGTCTATCCAACGGCGATTGGGTACTTACGCTGAATCCCGATGTCCTGCTGCTGCCAAATTTTATTCAGTCCCTGGTCGATGCCGGACAAATCGATCCTAAGGTCGGTACCGTGTGTGGCAAATTGCTCACTATCCGCGCTACCTTCGACCTTCCCGATAAGCAACTGGTTGATTCCACCGGGATTTATTTCACGCCGATGCTGCGGCACCTGGATCGGGGCAGCCAGGAAGTGGACAACGGGCATTACCTGAATTTCGAATACGTTTTCGGAGCCACCGCCGCCGCCGCGCTTTATCGCCGGGAGATGATCGACGATATTTCCATCCTGGGGGAGTTTTTCGACCCGGACTTTTTCGTCTACCGCGAAGACGCCGATGTCGCCTGGCGCGCTCAGTTAATGAGCTGGCGTTGCCTTTATACTCCGCTCGCGCGCGGCTATCACGTCCGCGCCGTCCTGCCTGGGAATCGCCGGGCGCTGCCCCCTGAAATTAATATGCACTCAGTGAAGAACCGCTTCCTGATGCGCATAAAGAATATGACGCCGGATCTGTATCGGCGAAACTGGATGTCCATCACCTCGCGCGACCTGGTGGTGATCTGCGCCTGCCTGGTGCGGGAACATTCTTCACTGCGCGCGTTCTGGTTCCTGGCGAAACACATGAAGAGCGTGCTCGCTAAGCGCAAGGAAATCATGCGCCGGCGGCGTGCTAAAGACGATTACATTTCCAGTTGGTTTTCCTACGAACCGGTCAGCCGCCCGGCGCCGAAGCCCGCCAGAATTCTGGCCCGAGCCTCCCGCACCGGCCGCGGCTAGTGTCTAAACTTGTCCCCACGCTCACGCATGGGGCTATAACCTCGGGCGTAAGTCCGGGGATTCAGTGGAACTAGTGTGAAGCTAGCCATCCTCGGCACCCGAGGCATCCCCGCCCGCTACGGCGGATTCGAAACCTTTGCCGAGGAGCTCTCGACCCGCCTGGCCGCCCGCGGACACAAAGTCACCGTTTACTGCCGGCAGAGGGCCGCATCTCCTTATAGGGGAGTCTCGCTCGTCCATCTTCCCACTATCCGCCACAAATATTTCGACACCATCGTCCATACCTTTCTGTCGACCCTGCACCTGCTCGCGCACCGCCAGGATGCTGTGCTCTACTGCAACGCCGCCAACGCCATCTTTACCTGGATTCCCCGGGTTTTCGGCATGCCCGTGGCTTTGAACGTCGACGGCCTGGAGCGCCATCGCAAGAAGTGGAACGCGCTCGCCAAGGCTTGGTACCAACTCTCGGAATGGTTAGCCACCTGGATGCCGAACGCGGTGGTCACGGACGCCGCGGCGATCGCCGAATACTATCGGCAGCGCTATCGCCGCTCGTCGCACATGATTCCCTATGGCGCGGAAATCGGCAAAATAGAAACAACCGCGGTTCTCGATAAACTCAATTTGGAGCCCGGCAAATACTTTCTATACGTCAGCCGCATGGAACCGGAAAACAACGCCCTGTTAGTTCGCGAATCATTTGAGCGAGTCGATACTTCGATGAAGCTGGCGCTCATCGGCGACGCTCCTTACGCAGACGACTATATCGCCAAAGTTCGCGACACTAAAGATTCGCGGATCGTTATCCCCGGCGCGATTTACGGCGAGGGATACCGCGAACTTGGCTCGCACTGTTACGCCTATATTCACGCGACCGAGGTGGGCGGCACGCATCCGGCGCTGATCGAAGCGATGGGCCGCGGAGCCCTGACTTTGTACCTGGATACACCCGAAAATGCCGAGGTCGCCGGTGGTGCGGGCCTGCCATTTAATCGCGAAAATATGTCGGAAATGGTCGGGACAACTGTATTAATGCCACCAGATTTGCGAGAAGAATGGCAGTTGAGAGCGCTACAGCGAGTTCAAGAACGCTATAGCTGGGAGGCCGTAACCGACTCCTACGAAGATTTGCTCAACAGGTTGGCACGTGCGTAGCTGGGTAGAAATCTCGCGGTCGGCGATCCGGGACAACTTTCGCGCCGTCCGCGCCGCTGTCGGTCCTTCGATCGAAGTGATGCCGGTGGTGAAGGCGGACGCCTATCGGCATGGAGCAGTCGAGATTTCAAGAATCCTGGAGGCGGAAGGCGCCCGATGGCTGGCGGTATCAAACGTCGATGAGGGAATCGCCTTACGCGAATCGGGGATCGCCACACGCATTCTGGTAATGGCCGATTATCTGCCTGAAAATCGTCCTTTTTTCAAGGAGTTCGGCCTTACGCCGGTGATCCATTCGCTCGAAGACGTCGCGACAACGGAAGTTCCGTACCACCTGAAAATCGATTCCGGCATGGGCCGGCTGGGCGTGCGCTCCAGCGCCCAGGAGATCGCGAAGGCCGTCAAAAATAGCGACTTAGAAGGCCTAATGACGCACTTCGCCTCTTCCGGAAATTATGAGAGCCCACAAACCGAACAGCAGATCGCCCGCTTCGAGTCAATCTTGAACCTCGTCGGAGCGCCGCGTTATGTCCATCTTTCCAGTACGATACCGATTGCTTATCAACGCATCGAAGCCTGGGGAAATATGGTCCGGCCGGGACACGCAATTTACGGCTACGTATCGCCCGCACGAAAAGGTCCACCGGCCGAACTGCATGTAAAACCGGCCCTTACGTGGAAGGCTACCGTGCTCTCTGTAAAGAATTTAGACGCCGGTGCTCTGATCGGCTACGGAGGCATGCATCGGGCAGCGAAACCGATGCGAATCGCGATTTTGGCCGCTGGTTACGCGGACGGAATCCCCCACCGGCTTTCCAATCGCGGAAAAGTAATGGCTCGTGGAAAGTTTCTGCCGATAGTAGGTGCGGTATCGATGGATTTAACCACCGTCGATGCAACGGCTTCGGATCTCGAAGTGGGTGATGCGGTAACCCTTTTGGGGACTGGTAATGACGCGCAGGAAATTGCGCGCGTCGCAGGAACGATTTCCTATAGCGTGCTGTGTGGAATCAGCGCACGGGTCAAGCGGATTTATATCGAATGAGATGGCTGGAGCGAATGATCGGTCCTCTCCCTGGGGAGCGCGAAGCCCGCGCTTTCGGATCGGCTGGAATCGCTATCGCGCTGATCGCCTGTGCATTATCTCTCTATTACGGGTTCAAGGGCGAAGCTTTTTTGGGCCGGCCCCTGGGTGGGGATTTCGTGCAGTTCTATGCCGCCGGGCGGGTGCTGAATCAAAACGAACCCACGCGTCTGTTCGATCCTCCATATTTTTCCGCGGTGCAGCATGAGATTCTGCCGACTATGCCGGCTACGCAATGGCTGATTTTTGGGAACCCTCCGTGCATTGCGGCGCTGTTTCGCCCGTTCGCTTTGTTGAGCTACAGAGAGGCATACTGCCTGTGGCTGGTTTGTTCGGCGAGTTTGTATATCTCAGGTCTGCTGATTTTGTTCCGTGGGCGCTGGGGATCTGGGGCGCTGCTGCTGGCGCTTTCTACTCCGATGTTCACGCTCGAAACCTGGATCGGCGGGCAGGTTTCCGTCTTCGGGTTTTTCATTTTTGCGGTGTGCGTGCGGTTCTTTGAGGCCGAACGTTATTTTTTGGCGGGATTGGTGTTGGGGTTCGCGGCTTATAAACCGTCGCTGCTGGCGATTCCGATAACGATGTTTCTTATAGGGCGCTGCTGGCGGATGTTGGGCGGCGCTTTGATCGGCGCGAGTCTGGTGGTTGCGGCGTGTTTCGCGGCGGCAGGCGTGGATGGGATGCGGCTGTGGATGGATACTTTGCGCGTGTTTCGGTTTATGGCTACCGAAGACCAGTCCATTTTAAGGCGGACGAAGTATGTGGATCTCAATTCATTCCTGGTGGTGCTGGGCGGCGTGAATGTGGTTACGAAGGCCACGGCGTTTATTGTGGTGGCGGCGGCTCTTCTGGTTCTTGCGTGGACTTGGTTCAGGTCGCGCGAGCGAAGGCAGCTGTGGGCGGCTACGATTGGCGCGACTCTGGTTCTGAATGTCTATGTGCCGGTTTATGATACTCCGGTTTTGATTCCGGCGCTGGTCCTGGTGGCTTCTACGATTGCGGGCACGGAGGAGCGGAAACAGTTACAGGCATGGATATTGGTGTTTGCTATCGTGCCGTGGCTGACACAATCGGCCGCGGATTTTTTGCGGGTGCAGGTTTTGACGATTGCGATTGCGGGGTTTAGTTATTGGGTATGGAGGCTGGCGTCACGGGAAAAATCCACGCCGTCAGCCTGAGTGGCCAGCGCGAAAAGTGGGGACAGCCCGCTCTGTCCACGGCGGCGCAGCGGCGAGCGACGGTTTCCCGGACTTGTGGGCGCCTGGGGACAGAGTAGGCAGTCCCCATTTTTCGCAGTTTTCAGTGCCCCTAGACGTCGAGGTTGCGGACGTCCAGGGCGTTTTCTTCTATGAATTTTCTGCGGCTTTCTACGTCTTCGCCCATTAATGTGGTGAAGATTAGGTCGGCTTGGACTAGATCTTCGAGCGAGACCTTTAAGAGAGTTCTGGTCTCGATGTTCATGGTTGTCGACCAGAGCTGCTCGGCGTTCATTTCGCCGAGGCCTTTGTAGCGCTGGACGTTTACTTCCCGGGTGCCTTCATTTTTGACATGGGCTAAAAGTTCGCGCCAGCCGGGGAGTTCGTCCCGGTGGGCGTCTTTGAGGACTACGAACGGCGGACGATTGAATTTCGCCGCGGCGCGGGCGCCGGCGCGCAGACGTTTATATTCGGGCTGGGTGGCCAGCTCAATGTCGATGGCCCGCTCGGCGTTCGTGGGATCTTTGAAGGTCACGCGCCATGAGGAATGCTCTTCTTCCCGGCTGATCTGCGTTTCGACTTTGTCGGCTTTCAGGGCTTCGTATAAAGCGCGGAGATTTTTCTCATCCTGAAAATCGGCTTTGGTGTCGATGGCGAAGTCGGTGCGGGACAATGCGCGGACCACGCGGGGGTCGCGCAGGCGGCGCTCTAAACGGCTCCAGGTGAGCTGGAAGTCGTCTAGGGACATCAGGAAATTGCGCAGCTCGGTGCCTTCTAAGATGGCTTTATCGCCTAGCTCGACTTTCACGTTTTCTGTAGCGCGGCGCAGAATTTCTCTCGTGAATTCCTTGTCGTCCTTGATGTACTTTTCGGATTTTCCTTTCTTGATGCGATAGAGAGGCGGCTGCGCGACGAAGATGTTGCCGCGCTTGATCAGCTCCTGCATGTGGCGGAAGAAGAATGTCAGCAGGAGGGTCCGGATATGGGAGCCGTCCACATCGGCGTCGGTCATGATGATGATTTTTCCGTAGCGGAGGCGGGTGACATCGAAGTCGTCTTTGCCGATGCCTGTGCCGATGGCGGTGATCATGGCTCGGATTTCTTCGTGGCCCAGCATTTTGTCGTAGCGGGCTTTTTCTACGTTGAGAATTTTTCCGCGTAGAGGAAGGATCGCCTGGTAGCGGCGGTCGCGGCCGCCCTTGGCTGTTCCGCCGGCCGATTCGCCTTCGACTAGGAAGAGCTCACAGCGCTCCGGATCTTTTTCTTGGCAGTCGGCTAGCTTGCCGGGGAGGCCTCCGGAGTCCAGGGCGCCTTTGCGACGGGTCAAGTCGCGGGCTTTGCGGGCGGCTTCACGAGCGCGCGCAGCGTCGATGGCCTTCGAGACGATCTTCTTCATCACCGAGGGATTTTTGTCGAAGAATTCGCCCAGTTTTTCGTTGACGAGCTGGACAACGTAGCCTTGAATATCGGAGTTGAGCTTGCCTTTGGTCTGGCCTTCGAACTGAGGTTGAGGGAGCTTTACGCTGACCACAGCGGTGAGGCCTTCGCGGACGTCATCGCCGGTCAGGTTTTCCTTGACGTCTTTGAAAAGGCCGCCGGCCTGGCCCGCGGCGTTGATGGTGCGGGTGAGAGCGCTGCGGAAACCGCTTAAGTGCGAGCCTCCGTCGACGGTGTTGATGTTGTTGGCGAAGCTGAACACGGTGTCGCCGTAGGTGTCGTTGTACTGGAGTCCGATCTCCATGCTGAGCGTGCCTCCGTGCGGCATTTCGCGATCGCCTTCGAAGTGGATCGGTTTGTCGTGCAGGACGCTCTTGCCTTTATTGAGCAGCTTGATGAACTCGGCGATGCCTCCTTCGAAGTGGAAAGTTTCGGTGCGCGCGGGTTCTTCCCGCTCATCGGTGAGGACGATGCGCAGGCCTTTATTGAGGAAGGCGAGTTGGCGCAGACGCTGGGCTAAGGTGTCGAAGTTGAACTTGGTAGCGTCCATGATGGACGAATCGGGGCGGAAGGTTATCTTCGTGCCAGTTTTGCGACCGGCTTTTCCCGTTGGAGTGAGCGGACCTTTGGGAACGCCTCGTTCGTAATCCTGCTCCCAGGTGGAGGATGCGGTTTCGCCTTTTTTCGGGCGCCAGATTTCGAGGTGCAGGGTTTCAGAGAGCGCGTTGACGCAGCTGACGCCGACGCCGTGGAGGCCTCCGGAGACTTTGTAGGAGTTGGAATCGAACTTGCCGCCGGCGTGGAGCTTGGTCATGACCACTTGCGCGGCGGAGACGCCTTCCTCTTCGTGGATGTCGACGGGGATGCCTCGGCCGTTGTCGATTACGGTGACGGAATCGTCCTCGTGAATGGTGACGCTGACTTCGGTGGCGTAGCCGGCTAAGGCTTCATCGACTGAGTTATCGACTACTTCGTAGACGAGGTGGTGCAGACCGGCTTCACCGGTGGAACCGATGTACATTGCGGGGCGCAATCTGACGGCTTCTAGACCTTCGAGCACTTTGATGCTGGTGGAATCGTAGACTTGCGGGGTGGTTTCTCTGGTTGCCATGTTTGGTAAATCAACTTCCTACTTCGAAAACGTGGGATACGCCGGACATCGACACGAATGTCGATGCGGCACGCCTGGAGGCGTGCGCCACAAAAGATCACAGGCTGAAGCCTGTGCTACCTGATTGTTGGTTGCCGGCATCAGATTCTCATCGGCATGATTACGTAGCGGTAGTTTTCCGCTTTCTCTCCTGCCGGGCGGAGTTCGCCCGCACTATGTGGATCCTTGAACAGGAAAGACACCTGCTGATCCGACACGGCGCGTAAAAAATCCATCATGTACTGCGCGTTGAACCCGATCTCAACGGAGGGTCCGGTGTAGGCCGTGGGAATGCTTTCCTCGCTCTCGCCCGTTTCAGAGACGGAGGAGTGAATCTTCATTTCGTCTTTTTCGACGCGGACGCGGATGCCGCGGGAACGTTCGTCTGAAAATTGCGCGACGCGTTCGATCGCTCCACGCAGTTCGTCGCGTTCGAGGGTGACATTGTGCGAGTGTTCTTTGGGGAGAACGCGTTCGTAGTCGGGAAAATTGCCGGTCAGCTTGCGGCTGAGCAGAAGGCGGTCGCCCAATTGGAAGAACAGGTGATTCTCATCGCCTGAGAAGTGGACGATCGCGGCGGGATCGGAATCGCCGGCTAGTTTTTGCAGCTCGCTCATCGCTTTCTTGGGTAAGAGAGCTCGATAGGCGCCAGTGATGCCCGGGATGTCCGTGGTGCTTTCGACCATAGCCAGACGGTGGCCGTCGGTGGCGACCATGGCCAGGCCGCCTTTACGCAGGACCATGAGAGCGCCGTTGAGGGTGAACCTGGATTCCTCGCTCGAGATGGAGAAGATGGTCTTGCCGATCATCGATGCGAGCACGCCGATCGGGATCTCGGCGAGCACCTCGGGCATCTTGGGCAGTTCCGGGAAGCTTTCGCGCGACATGCCAGCTATTCGGGTCTTCGATCTGCCGGAGGTGAGGCTGGCCCAGTGGTTGTCCTGAATCTTAACCTGGACGTCCGAATCGGGCAGCAGGCGCACGTAATCGAGCAGGCGGCGCGCGGGGATGGTACCGCCACCGGACTTCTTCACGCGCGCGGGACAGGAGCAGCGGATACCCAGTTCGAGGTCCGTCGCGGTGAGCACGATCTTATCGCCATCGGCCTCGACCAGAACGTTGGACAGGATGGGAATGGTGGTTTTCTTCTCAACTACGCCCTGCGAGAGGTTCAGTTCGCGAACCAGGTCTGCTCGACTAACGGTGAATTCCATTGACGCCTTCTCTATTCTCTTTTTCTCTAAAGAATAGTTACTAGAGAAGAAGAAGATTTATAGGGACTGTTGAAACGTTGATTTCTCTCTAAATTATAGCAAGACCAAACATTTATTACTAGCGCCGAGTGTGGTTTTTGAGGTAGGAAACGGTGCGTTTCCTGGGTTCGTTCAGTTCTTTCACAGCCGTCAACAGGAAATGCCGGAGGTGCGGTGTGGAAAACGTACATAAGCTCAATTTATTGAGTCGATTACGTTGTGTATCAACCTGTTCAAATCCGAGTCCTTCTGGCGGAGCTTGTCGATTTTCTGAACCGAGTGAAGAACGGTGGTGTGGTGCTTGCCGCCGAACATCCTGCCGATTTCGGGCAGCGAGGAGTGGGTGAGCTCCTTAATGAGATACATGGCGATCTGGCGCGGATAGGCGATCTGCTGCGCGTTGGTCTTCTGCTTGAGCTGCCCGGGCTGGAGATTGAATTTTTCGGCTACCGCGCGCAGGACGGCATCCATGTTGACGCGGCGCTCGCCTCCAGGGATGAGGTACTTCAGGACCTGTTGCGCCATGCTCAGGTTGATCGCGGAGCCGGTTACAGAAGAATAGGCGACGAGTTTGACCATGGCTCCTTCGAGCTCACGGACGTTGGATTTGGTTTTGGTCGCGATGTAGTTGCGAACGTCTTCGGGGAGGCGGACGCCTTCCATCTCGGCCTTCTTATCCAAGATAGCCATCTTAGTTTCGAGGTCAGGAGGCTGGATATCGACCATGAGTCCCCATTCGAAGCGGGAGCGAAGACGCTCAACCAGTCCGGGTGTGCTTTTAGGGGCGGAGTCGCTGGAGATCACGATTTGCTTCTGGTGGTCGTAGAGCTCGTTGAAGGTGTGGAAGAACTCTTCCTGGGTGCGTTCCTTGCCGGCGAGGATTTGAATATCGTCGACCAGCAGGACGTCGGCGGAGCGGTAATGCCGATGGAAGGCGGGCATGCGGTCTGAGCGGATGCAGTTCACCATTTCGTTCATGAAACGCTCGCTCGAGGTGTAGACGATGCGCATGGTGGGATAGCGATCGAGCAGGTCGCGTCCGATGGCGTGCATCAGGTGAGTTTTTCCCATGCCGACGCCGCCATAAATGAACAGAGGATTGTAACTGCGCGAAGGACTGTTGGCTACGGCCCGCGCCGCGGCGTTGGCAAACTGATTGGAGGATCCGACGACATAATTGTCGAAGCGGAATTTGGGATTGAGCTGACCGCTGGCCGAGGCGAAAATCGGCTCCACGGCGCCGTTTTCCGAGGGCTGCGGAGCGAATCCGGCAACTTTGGGGACGTAGACGACTCGGTCGATCTCGAGGTTCAGCTCCTGAATGGCATCGCGAATTTCGACGGAGTATTCCTGCTCCATCCACTCCTTGGTGACTTGGTCGGGAACGGTGACGCGAAGAGTCCTTCCGTCGGCGCCATCAAAGGTGGTTCGCGTGACCCAATTCTGAAAATCCTGAGGGCTTATTTTGGACGTGAGCCTCGATTTGATCTGATCCCAAAAATTCGATTGCATAGGCGTCATGGCCGTTGCCGTTTGAGTGCTTGGTGCATTCCCTCTCACTTAATCCCCCGAAAATCTTAACTTCCATTCGTCTGCCCAGAAAATTCCCACATTATTTCCACACCCTGTGGAATAATATAGAATCCTCGTTACCGATTCGATTGGGAACCGTCGATCGCTTCGTCGCCGGACGCGGAGGCGTTCACTGAAAATCGCCGCCTCACCCTAAGCGGAATCTCAGCATAACATAAAAGAAGTGGTGAGCAAGGCACTTTTACTATTTTTCATATTCTTTGTTTTCTTATCATTGCAAGGATTGTTAAAATACTATTCCTGTAGTAAAACATTTTCAGCAAACCCCGTTTGAGAAGGAAAAACCGGCCCTTCGGTTGCCTGGAATTCGGCTATTTGACTTTCCGCGGGAGCAGGTGGACAATGGGAGACACTGCGCTGAGTTGAAGTTGCAACCCTCAGGGCGGGAGTAACTCAGCTGGTAGAGTGCGACCTTGCCAAGGTCGATGTCGCCGGTTCGAATCCGGTCTCCCGCTCCAAACCTTGCTCTATTTTCCGGACAGGTCGTCCCACGAGCGGACAGAGCATCCTGCCGGTTTCGTCGCAGCTCAGTGATAACCCTATTTTTTTGAGTATGATTAGGTGGCACGCGGGATTGGAAGGCGGCGTGCCTTTTTACTGGGCAGGATTTCTATGGATATCAAACGTGAAGGCGTCGCGAAGAAGAAGCGGATCCGGATGGCGATCTACCTAACGCTCATCGCGGCAGTGCTGGGAGTGGGTACCTGGCAACTGGCGAAGCTGAAACCGGCGGCTCCGACTGTCGAGAGGGCGACGGTGTGGATCGACACGGTGAAGCGCGGTCCGATGGTGATCGACCGGCGCGGATTGGGCGCGCTGGAGCCGGAGGACATTATCTGGATACCTGCGGCGTTTGACGGGCAGGTTTCGAAAATCGTGGCGCATTCGGGCGACGACGTGAAGGCGGGGTCGGTGATGCTAGTACTGACCAATCCGGACATGGAGCTGGCGGCGAACGATTTCGAGTGGCAGGTGAAGCAGGCGGAGGCGACGCTTGCGGATTTGAAGGTCCAGCTGCAAAGCAAGTTGTTCGACCAGCAGTCTGTGGTTTCGAGCGCTCAGAGCGATCTGGCGCAGGCGGCTCTGCAGAAAGAAAAAGAAGAGCAACTGGGCAAGATGCAGCTCGAAAGCGATTTGAGTGTGCGCCTCGCGGTATCGAAGTGGGAGCAAGCGGCGAACAAGTACAAGATGGAAAAGCAGAAGCTCGACATTCAGCAGCAGTCGATCGATGCGCAGCTCGGGTCTGCGCAGGTGCAGGTCGATAAATTGCGCGCGGCGTACACGCTTAAAAAGAAGCAGGTGGCGGATCTGACGATCAGGGCGGAAATCAACGGACGTATGCAGGAGATGACGCTGCAAGTGGGGCAGCGCGTAAAGCCGGGCGATGTGCTCGCCAAGATCGCGCAGCCCTGGAAGCTGAAAGCGGAACTGAAGATTGCCGAGACCCAGGCCAAGGATATTCTGCTGGGGCAAAAGGCCGAAATCGACACGCGCAACGGAATTGTTCCCGGGCACGTCAGCCGCATCGACGCATCTATTGTGAACGGAACGCGCACGGTTGACGTAAGACTAGATGGTCCTCTGCCGGCGGGCGCGGTTCCTGATTTAAGCGTCGACGGAACGGTGGAGATCATGCGCGTGCCGGATGTCGTGTACGTCGGGCGGCCGGTGTTCGGACAGGAAAACACGCAGGTGAGCTTGTTTAAGGTGGACGAAGATGGCAAGGGCGCGACGCGCGTCACCGTGAAACTGGGCCGCAGTTCGGTTACGTCGATCGAAGTGGTGGAAGGGTTGAAGGTAGGCGATCAGGTGATCCTGTCCGATATGTCGGCGCAGGACCAGAATCCGCGGATTCGATTTAATTAGGAGACCACAGATGGCTGAATCGATGATTTTTCTGGAAGGCGTGACCAAGGTATTCGTCACCGACGATGTGGAGACGCATGCGCTGGCCGGGATTCACCTGGATATCAAGAAGGGCGAATACCTGTCGATCGCGGGGCCGTCGGGCTGCGGAAAATCCACGCTGCTGGCGATTCTTGGCCTGCTGGATTCACCGTCGGATGGGACTTATATCCTCAACGGCAAGCCGGTGCAGGGGCTGAAGCTGAGTGAGCGGGCGCGGATCCGGAATCGCGAGATCGGCTTCATTTTCCAGGCGTTCAATCTGATCGGCGATTTGACGGTGTATGAAAATGTCGAGCTTCCGCTGACGTATCGAGGCATGCCGGGAGCGGAGCGCAAGAAGCGGGTTCACGAGGCGCTCGAACGCGTGGGCATGTCGCATCGCGTGAAGCACTATCCATCGCAGCTTTCTGGAGGTCAACAGCAGCGCGTGGCTGTTGCGCGAGCATTGGGCGGCGACCCTTCGATTCTGCTGGCGGATGAGCCGACTGGAAACCTGGATTCGGCGAACGGCGAAGCAGTGATGGACCTGCTGCGTGAACTGCATCGAGGCGGAGCCACGATCTGCATGGTGACGCACGATCCCCGATATGCGCGCTACGCGGATCGCAACATTCATTTGTTCGACGGACGAGTAGTCGAGGAGAGCACGGAGACGGCCTAGGAGTCCAAAGCTTCTCTAGCTTGTGTTAGGTGGGCTCCTCATTCCATCTCTCCGGCTCGGGAAAGATCTCGCGAAGCACGGCGTCCACCTCCGGGAGCAAGGTCCCGACTTCGACGATCCTATTCTTCGCAGCATAAATCTCTCCTGTCCCGACGCTGCGCACCCGGCGCTCTTTGTAAAGCTTACGGCGTTCGTCCAAGGGAAGGCAATAAAATGTCCCGCACGGCGTCGCGTCGCAGCACCGGCCGTAGATTCGCAATTCTTGGATCTGTTCCCCGAGGGCACGCTCCCCGTCTCTGCGGAGCTGGTCGCGCAAAAGTCTGGCCAATTCTGGCAACACATCGCGAAGAAAGACAAAGTCCGGGGGCGGAGGAGGTTTCTCAAATTTCCGCATTCCACTCTAAATGATATTCTCTTGTGGCGACTGAAAAGATCTTCGTGCTCACCACATGCAATTCCCAGGAGTGGGCCGCGCCGCTTGCGCGGCATTCGGTTGAACAGCGGCTTGGGCGCGATTCAAACCAGCTCAATACGCAGATCCCGGCCGATAGCGTGTGCCGCGCGCGTTAGGGTTTGCAGCGTCACCGACGCATTGCCAGGATCGAGAAGACGATCAAGCGCCGCGCGGCTTGTGTTCATGCGCCGCGCCATTTCTACCTTGCTGATTTTATCCTTCGCCATCGCTTGCTGAACTTGCCAGGCCAGCGTCTCTTTCAGCGCGACCGCGCGGGTCTCTTCGAGAACGCCTTCCTCTTTCAGGAAGTCCTCCAGTGACGAGCCGATATGCTTGTTGCGCTTTTTCATTTCGTAACCTCCTTCATTCTCCGTTTCGCCAGGGCCAGGTCGTCCGCAGGCGTTTTCTGCGTTTTCTTGATGAACCCGTGCAGGACCACGAGCATCTGATCGTGAAAGCACAGGATGAGCCGGGCCATCCGCTGGCTCGGAAGCGGCGAGCGCACTTCCCAAAGACCATCTTTGAGGCTTCCCACCAGTGGCCTCCCAATAGGCCAGCCGAACTGCACCCGCATGAGATCGAGCCCAATAGCGCGCCGGTCGTTCGTGTCGAGGCCACGGAGCCAATCGATCACCGGCGACCCGCCCGCTTCCGTGCGGTAAAACCGGACCGGCATCTCCTGGTTTTGTTCATTTCGTCTCAATCAATCCAGTATGTACCAAAAGTGGTACAATGTCCAATAGTTGTTTCAGACAGAGACGGGCTCTCTTCAGTCCAGAAACTTCTGGTCATGCCCGTTCGTCAGCCGGGCCCGTCTGTGAATGACCGTTTTCTACCTGCGCCGAATGATATTCTCATACGGTGACTGACAAGATCGTCGTGCTCACCACATGTAATTCCCAGGAGCAGGGCGCGCAGCTTGCGCGACACCTCATTGAACACCGGCTCGCCGCGTGTGTCAACGTTCTGACCGGCGCGCGGAGCTTCTATCGCTGGAAAGGCGAGATCGAGCAGGCGGAGGAAGTGGTCCTGCTCATCAAATCGCGCCGCGATGTTTTTGAGAAACTGCGGGAAGCGATACTTCATCTTCATTCGTACGAAATTCCCGAGGTGATCGCGCTGCCGGTGGTGGATGGCTCCGAAGCTTATCTTGGCTGGATGGATCGCGAGTTGGCTTCATGAAGCCGAGCCGCGCGCGGTATTGGGTAATCTTTTTCGCCGTCACCCTGGCGATCCTTTCTTACTTCGACCGGGTGGTGATGTCGCAGGCGGCCAAACCCATTTCGGCGGAGTTGCATCTTACCAAGTCGCAGATGGGATCGGTGTTCAGCGCGTTTGCACTCGCGTACGCGATCTTTGAGGTGCCCAGCGGCTGGCTGGGGGATTTCATGGGACCGCGGCGAGTGCTGGTGCGGATCGTGCTGTGGTGGTCGACCTTCACGGCGCTCACTGGCGCGGCTTGGAGCCTGGGTTCGCTCCGCGTGATCCAACTGCTTTTCGGCGCGGGCGAGGCGGGCGGATTTCCGAACCTCACCAAAGCTTTCAGCTCCTGGCTGCCTCTGAACGAACGCTCCCGCGCGCAGGGATTCATGTGGACCTTCGGCCGCTGGGGCGGAGCGTTCACGCCTCCGATCGTGATCCTTGCGCTGCATCATATGAGCTGGCGCTGGGCGTTCGTCTGCTTCGGATCGCTGGGAGTGGTGTGGACCTTTTTCTTCCACCGCTGGTTTCGCGACCGCCCGGAGGATCATCCATCGGTCAACGCGGGCGAGCGAGAGCTGCTGAAATCCGTGAGCGCCAACGCCGCCCGCCACGGAGATGTGCCGTGGGCGAAATTGATCCGCCATCGCAGCCTGTGGCTGATCTGGGTGCAGTATTTCTGCCTGTCATTCCCATGGTATTTTTACATCACCTGGCTGCCGACGTACTTGCAGGAGTACCGTCATCAGACGCCCGAAGCCGCGTCGCGCCTGGCGATTCTGCCGCTGCTGTTCGGAGGATTCGGATCGCTTACCTGCGGATTGCTTGTGCCGCGACTCGCCAAATCGTGGGGCAGCATGAAGCGCGCGCGCCGCACGATTGCGACATTCGGATTCCTGGCTGCGGCGGTGCTACTGTTTTTATCGACGCGGATTGAGAACGCGGTGCTCGGGACATTGGTTCTGGCGTGCGCCAGTTTCGCGAACGACCTGGACATGCCTCCGTCGTGGAACACATGTATGGATATGGGCGGGAAATACGCGGGCACGGTCGCGGGGTCGATGAACATGATGGGGAACCTGGCCGGGTTCGCGGCGCCTTGGATCGCGGGCATTATTCTGGATCGTTGGCGCGACTGGAATTTGTTTTTCTATCTGATGATCGCAGTTTATCTTTGCGGGGCGGTCTGCTGGTCCTTTATCGATCCGGTTACGCCGATTGAAGGTACAGACTAGAGACTTGAGCCTGGAAGACACATCGACACGAATGTCGATGCGGCACGCCTGGAGGCGCGCGCCACATAACGCCCCTAGCGGACTGGCTCGATGTCAACGGGAATGTCTTTTAACCTCTCCAGCGCGCGCTCCATTGGCGAACGCAGGACACCCAGCTCACTGAGCATCTTTTTTGCGCGCGCGTAATCGCCCGTTGCCTCAATCTCGAGCAGATCGTGAACCAGGTCGCGGACCGCCGGCTTCATCTTCTCAAAGTTGACGGAGAATGTACCGTCTGGATTCTCGACAAATGCGCCTTTATCGGTGAGGTAGTTGAACTGCAACGCCATGCCTTTTCCATGCGCTTCATGGACGCCGAAACGTAGCGTGCGGAACGAGGACGCGAGATAGGTTGTGTACAGTTTATGCTCAGCCTCCGGCATCAGCTTGTGATCGTATAGATACTGAAGCATGTACAACCCGGTCGCATCAGCCTTCGCTTCCTCGATGGCTGAATGCAGTTCCTTGAGCGCTTGCCGGACGCCGTTTTGCGGGCCGATGCCGTGCGTCATTTCGTGCGCGAGGATGTGCGAGAAGAACGCGTCGAAATCGACGTCGTGTTGAGCGGCGGCGGGTAGGACGCGGGTTGCGATGGGCTGGAGGATCTTCGAGAACTTTGCCTCTTGAACGTTTTTCAGCATCACTCGCTTGGAGCCCATCGCCTTTACGATGCGCTCATCGTTAGGGAGATTGAAGGCGGCGGTGCGAACGCCATGTGCTCCGTCGCCGGTGGCGACCACCTCGTTCACGACGCGAATCGGCGCCAGCGCGCCGAGCTTGGGGTTGCGATACTTCGCATCGAGCGGAAGATTGTTTTCTATTTCCTGAATATGCGCGGCGAAGGCTCTTAACTTCGCGGTCTCGCGCTCGTCGCGCAGAGTGACGTAGGCTTCGAACGAAGCTTTGTATCCGAACATCTCGTCATTATAGGTTTCATACGGGCCGATGGTGATATCGATGGGCGCGTCGAGCTTCATCCAGGCGACGTCGCTCTCGTAATAATCGTTCGATCGAAACGCCTTGGCGCGGAGGATGAGGAACTCTTTCAGAGACGCGTTCGGAGTGAGCGCGGCCGCTTCTTGCAAGAGGGCGGCGCCTTTTTCCAATCGCGTTTCGTACGCGGAATCGTACGGAACGACATACAATTTTTTCTGGGGAGAGCGGCGAATCACGGTGAAAAATCCGCGAGCATCCTCTTGCTGCTCGCGCGGGAGACGGGCCACCCAGGTTTCGAATTCGTCGCGCGTCATATCCTCGGGATAAAAATTGGCACCGGGAAGTTTCTTCGCCGGCACGCCGGGAATGAAGGCGGCGTGGTCGTCCAGATCGGACCAGGGACCTTTATTTAAATTGAAATAATGCAGCCGCGCTTCGCCTAGCGTCGTCGTATCCTTTACCAACTTCTCTCGTAGAGCAGCGTTACCGCTCCACAGCTGGGTGATGAAAATATCGTCGATGACGCGCGCTGCCTCGATCAACTTTAGAAGGGCTTTCTGATCGCCGGGCGCGAGGTGCGAAGGGTCGGCGCGAATCTCGGCGGGAGTGAAACGGGCGATCATGCGGTTCAACTCCGCGAGGTCGGGAATAGCGGCAAGAGCTGTCATAGCGAGCAACGTTATCAGGAAAAATCGATTCATGAACCTGCGCCCAGTATAATGACCTTGCGAGCCACTTTTCATGCCGCTAGCCAGAAACCCGGAACATATCGCGAGCGTCCAGCGCCAGAAAAATGAGCTCGCCGAACTGGGTTTCTACCACAGCATCGAATTGCCCGATGGTCGGATCATTCCGGGTTTTCAATCCTTAGAAACGCAACGCTGGCGGATCGCGCAGTTTCCGATTCCTGAGGATCTTCGCGGGAAACGCGTGCTCGATATTGGCGCGTGGGACGGCTGGTTCAGCTTCGAAATGGAGCGCCGCGGAGCAAAGGTGGTGGCAGTGGATGCGACCAGCCAGACGCGGTTTCTGGAAGCCAAGGCTATGCTCGACTCCAAGGTCGAGCACGTAGTGGCGGACATTTGCCATCTGACTCCACGCGACATCGGGTATTTCGATATCGTTCTGTTTTTCGGAGTTCTCTATCATTTGAAGCATCCGATGATGGCGCTCGAGAACGTGTGTGAGCTCGCAACCGATCTCGCGTGCATCGAATCCTACGTCACCGACGATCAGCCCTCCGGCACCATTCCGGCGATGGAATTTTATGAGGGGGCGCAACTCGCGGGGCAGTTCGATAACTGGGTGGGGCCGAATATTTCGTGCCTGATGGCGATGTGCCGCGCCGCCGGTTTTGCACGAGTCGATTTCAGGAGCGTCGCCAATTTTCGCGCGCATGTGAGCTGTCACCGGAAGTGGGCGGAGGCGTCGCGCACCGGCCTTGCGCCGGAATTGATTGCCGTCGAAGTGCTGAATCACGGCGTGCCTCAACATCGCGACGATTATGTAGCGGCCTGGTTCAGTTCCCAGGAACAGAACTTAACCTGCGACGATATTTTCGTGCAGGTGGGTCCGTACGGCGCGCGCCCGGCCGCGGTTCGCGCGGACATCAATACGATCTGGCACGCGAATTGTAAACTGCCGCCGGGGCTCGCGGCGGGATGGCACGATGTATCAGTTGCGGTGCGAAATAGCCAGTGGTCCAATCGAGCGCGGATTCCCGTCGATCTACCAAAGGAGGCGCGCGTCTGTCATCCCAGCACGGATGCTTTTAAAATTATGATCGTCGCCGATGGACGCACCTGGGAGCGGAATCAGGCCCGCGGCGGGCTGGGCAGCAGCGTGTCGGTCTGGGTGTCGGGATTGCCCGACGGGCTGACGCGAACCGAAGTTTCACTGCGTCTCGATGGCGCGGATCTGCCTGCGTCGTTCGTGTCTCCCGCCGACGACGAAAAAGGAATGAAGCAAATCAATGCGGCGGTGCCGTCGGGCTTCGAGTGCGGCGAATATCAATTGACCGTAAGATTCCGCGGCGAAGAATCGCAAATCGCGAAGCTTGAGCTTTACTGAGTGATTCCGGCTTTCTTCAGGTCTCCGGCTTTGAAGATGGAGATGGATGTTGGATCCAGATGGCGTTTCAAAGCTGCGGAAATATCGGCGGGCGTGAGCGCCGCTATTTTGGCGTCGATCGCCGCCTCACGCGCCATGGTACGTCCATATTGCGCATTCGAGGCCAGCTGGCCGGCCAGATTGCGGTCCTGCGAGCGGGCCACCTGCTGGTCCTGGAAGTAGGTTTTCTTGGCGGTCGTAAGCTCCTTCTCGGTGAATCCATCGGCTAGCGCTTTCGCGATTTCATCCTTGAAATCCGCCTCGACTTTCAGGATGTTCTGAGGATTGCAATTCGCCAGGGCGAGAAACTGCGCGAATTTTTCGTGTGGGGGAACGGCGAGCTGGCTCACGACCTGGTAGCTCAAGCCGTCCTTTTCGCGGATGCGTCCCCATAGACGCGATTCGGGGCCGCTGCCGAGGATGGTATTCGCTAGAAAGAGAGCCGGATAATCGGTATCGTCGTCATCGACGGGAAGAGTCGTGATGGCCACGAAAGTCGCGCTGGTTTTATCCGGCGTTTCAATCGACTTGTCGACGGCTTCGAGCTTGGTCCAGTTGCGGGTCACCTGGGTGAAGGGCGCTGGACTCTTCCAGGCGCCGAACAGCTCCGCGGCGAGCTTCTGAACTTCGGCGGGATCAAAATCGCCGACCACGGCGAGCTCGGCGTTCGAAGCGCCGTAGAAATCGGCGTAGAATTTCTTGACATCAGCTAGCTTGAGCTGTTTGTAATTATCGATCTCCTCATCGAAGGTCGGGATGTAGCGCGGATCGCCTTTCGGATAGGGCGAAACGTGGCGGCGGAGAGCGTTGATGGCCTGGCTCTGCGGATCGGTGCGCGCGTTTTGCACCGTCGAAATGGCGGCTTGGCGCAGTTGTTCAAACTCGGTCTCGGGAAACGCCGGATCTTTCAGAACTTCGGCGGCCAGGCGCAGAGTGTCGGGAAAACTGGCGCGGACGGTATTGATGCCCACGTTGGCGCGCGTCGACGTGCCGGAGATGCCCATTTGCGCTTTCAATTTATCCAGCTGATCCTGGATTTGCTGACGGGTATATTTCATGGTGCCGCGCATTAGCAGGCTGGCGGCGGATTGTCCGTCGAGGGTCTGACCGGTGACGCTTTTCGCGTCGCCGAAATGGAGAACCAGCGTCGCGCTGACCGTTCCTCCACGGGTTTTCTTGGGCAGCAGCGCCAGCTTCATGCCGTTCGGAAGAGTCACGCGGATGGTCCGCGAATCGATGTTGGCGGGCGAGGGATCGAAGGCTTCTCCGGCTTCGACAGCGGCGTTGCCTTTATAATCCTTGACCTCCGCCGCGACGTTCGGAGTCGCGGGAACTTCGGAACGGTCGGGCGCGGCGGTGGGGATGAATTTTCCGGTCGTGCGGTTGGAAGGCTTGAGGTAGAGCTTCGCCACTCGCGCAATATCGGCCGGGGTCACGTTCTTGATGCGGTCGCGGAACAGGAACAGCAGACGCCAGTCACCCATCGATTCCCATTCGCTCAGCTGGATGGCGATCATCTGCGAATTATTGAATGCGAGATCGATATTCTTGAGCAAGCGGGCCTTGGCGCGCTCGACTTCGTCTTTCGAAGGAGGTTCCTTCACCACGCCGTCGATGACACCTAGCATGGTTTTTTCGACGTCGTCCAGATTGCCGTCTTTGGAAACACTGGCGGCGAGCTGCAGCAGACCGGGATCGTGAAAATCCAGATTGTCGCTGGAGGCAGAGACTGCTTTCTTGGTCTCGACCAGCGACTTATAGAGGCGGCCGGAAGGCGTTTCGCCGAGAATGCCGGCTAGCACTTCGAGCGCGGCGGAATCGGGATGCGAGCCGGCGGGCGTATGGAACACCATCTCGATGGCCTGGATGTCGCCGGTGCGGCGAAGAGTTACTTCGCGCTCGCCATCCTGCGTGGGCTCCTCGGTGTAGGTAGGAATCAACTGCCGGGTAGGCTTCGGAATCGCGCCGAAAATATCCTTGATCCAAGCCAGCGTTTTGGCGTCGTCGAACTTTCCGGCCACCACCAACGTCGCGTTGTCCGGCTGATAGTACATATGATAAAAAGCCTGCAAACGCGGGATCGGCACATGCTCGATATCGCTGCGCGCGCCGATGGTGCTGCGTCCATAGCCGTGCCACAAGTAAGCCGTCGAAGTGACTCGCTCATCGAGGACTCTCATGGGACTGTTCTCGCCCATCTCATATTCGTTGCGCACCACGGTCATTTCGCTATCGAGATCGGCGCGCGAGACGCGGGAATGAATCATGCGGTCGGCTTCGAGCTCGAGCGCAAAGCGGAGATTCTCGTCAGTGGCAGCCATGGTCTCGAAATAATTGGTACGGTCGAGATAGGTGGAGGCGTTGAACTGGGCTCCGTGGGCGCGCAACTGGGGCATGACCTCCTTACGCGTATCCGTGCCTTTGAACATCATGTGCTCCAGCAGATGAGCCATGCCGGTTTCGCCGTAGCCCTCGTAACGGGACCCGACCATATAAGTGATATTGACGGTGACGGTGGGCTTGGAATTGTCGGGGAACAGGAGAACGTTGAGTCCATTATCGAGCTTATATTCGGTAATGCCTTCGACGGAGGTGATTTTCGTCTGGCCGAATGTGGACGTGGCGAGCAGGGCAGCCGTTACAAGAATCCTCATGGAGACAAGGCTAGCATTGACGCGGTGGTGCATATATTGATTTGGACGTATGGGACGGAGTTTGGTAGCATTGCGCTCAAAATACGGCCGCTGATAAACGCTGCCAAGCGATAATTACTTAGCGTTGCGCGAATTTCGATGTATTGGGACATCGTTGAAGTGAAGCCTGAGCCGGGTTACCGCCTCTCCTTACGATTTAGGACGGGCTAACGGGCTGCACGCTTTAGCTGACGAAGAGGCGTGGAACAAGCAGTTTGCGGAGAAGCGCGATGTCCTCCGTCGCATGGCGCGGGAGGCCCTGAAGGAGGATGAGAGGGGGCGAGACCAAGCCGCTCGATCTGCTTGATGCGCCAGTGACGGACGCCGGCTGAAGCCGACGCTGCAAGCTGAAGCTTGCGCCCCACCTATGGGTTGCCGTGGAGCTTGACGGTGAGGCATGGCTCGGGCTGACCCAACTTCTCATACTTCTTCGATGGATTCGTCACGTTCACATGAACGAAGCGGACTTGCGGATTGCGCTCGCGCAGCAATGCTTCAAAAGGATATTCAAGCTGTAGGTCATTGATGTCGATCCCGATTAGCGTACAGCCGCTGGCTGCCGCGGCGTCGACTTGGTCCAGAGTCACCGCCTGGATGTTCCACGCATGCAGGTCGTTGAAATACTGGCTGTCACGGCTTGTTCGCAGGATGCTGTTGGGACCTTTTAAAGGACGCACCCAGTTCTCTAACAGGTAGGGCTTTGCTGTATCCATCAACAGGAGAACCATCGCCAGTTGGAGGATTCTTGCACGGATGATGCTCACCGCGGGACACGCCAGAACGAGCAGAGGCAGAAGCATGCGCCCCATGAAAAGCTGCCACTTCAGGTAGGCGCAGAACAGAACAAATCCTGCAATCAGGCCGCATAAATAGAGGAAGAGGCGAGGGGAACGCCACGGCATGATAAGGAAGCAAATCGCGAGAATCGCTAGGTGC
This sequence comes from Bryobacterales bacterium, assembly GCA_963698105.1. Taxonomy (GTDB): domain Bacteria; phylum Acidobacteriota; class Terriglobia; order Bryobacterales; family Bryobacteraceae; genus Palsa-187. The sequence continues at coordinate 797,153 of CAVOPN010000001.1, read as the reverse complement.
CAACGGTTTGGGGCGTTGGTTTCATGATTGGCGTTACGCGGGGGCTCGTACTTTGTCCACGGCCAAGTGGTTGCGGGATCGTTGGGATCCAGGCCGAGCTTTCGATGAGCCGAGACAACGAAATTGAAGACGGCTTGATTCCAGCGGTCGCTGCGTGCGGCCAGCTGTTCGCTGCTATGACGTAGGATCTTCGAGACGGTGGTACCCACGCCAAATCTCTGACTCTGCCAGCGGAATCTTCCGTCGCCATGGGCGGAATCGAAGCCCAGGGGCGAGCCGCTTAAATCGACATTGCGCGCGTACTGCGGAACATTCAAGATCAGCGCACAAACGGCAACTGCGGCAGTTGCCAGTAGATGAGTTCGCCACCATTTCCATGCCGGGACCGCGATGGCGAGAATCAATCCGGGCGCGAACAGGTACGCCGTCGCTTTCGTGCCCAGCGCCAAACCTAGAGCGAGTCCGGCGAAGATCGTGTTGGAGCGATCGTCCTCGGTGGGGGCGCGCAACAGAAAATATGCCGCGCAGGCGAGCCATGCGGCCATCACGTAATCGTTCTTCGCGCCGGTGGCCTGCAAAATTCCGTTCGGAAGCGTCGCGCAGAACAGCGCCGCCAGCAGTTGTCCGCGGACACTAGCCCCAAATTCCCGGGCGATCGCGGCGACCGCGACGGTCGACGTGACGCAGCCGAACCACTGCACCAGATTGATGAAATGATCGCCTCCGGAAAGAATATATGTTTGCAGCATCAGGTACTCCGCAAAGGGCTGCAGCATGATTTGGTTGAGATAAGGGGTTGGAAAAAAAGCGACGCTGCGCTGCTGAGCCCAAAACAGGATGCGCGGCAGATGATAAGCCATCGCGTCGGTGGAATTCGGCGGACTTTTCAGGGCGATAAAGGCAAGGACTGCGAGAATCGCGGCAATCAGGGCTATTAAGATGGAGTCAGTTACGCCTAGACGCCCGAAGCGCGGCCGCTTCACGAAGAAGCAGGCGCACCCGAGGGCCAGGAGCCAGGCGGTCAGCAAGGCAGGGCGGTTCAAGGCGTGTGCAGCGCCCAACAACTCCGTGATGGCGACCGCGAAGGCTCCGGTGACGACCGAGCCTTTCAAATAAAGCCGCATTATTTATTGTGGCGCTTGACTTTCGCTGCTGCACTATTCTAACGTAACGATTCGACTAGGCCGCGGCGCGCATCGTGTGGGCTATGTCCTTATATGGCGGATCAAGAGGGCTCGGAAGGGCGGAAGGTAGACCTGTTGCTGGATTCGACGCTCGATAGCGTCGACACCGCCGAAGAAGCGGTGCTGAAAGAAGCCGAGGCTCTTGGTTTCAATGAGGACGACATGCATGAAATCGGGATGGCGGTGCGCGAGTGCATGGTGAACGCGGTGGTGCATGGGAACCGTTACAACGCGCGTAAGAAAGTGCATGCGATGATCCAGAGGGGCGCGGACCGGTTGTCGATTGTGATTCAGGATGAGGGCGAGGGGTTCGATATGGCGGACTTGCCCGATCCTCTGGCGGATGAGAATTTATTGCGGCACTCGGGCCGGGGTCTGTTGCTGATCCAGGCGTATATGGATGAATTCCAGATCCGGCCGCGCGAGCCGAAGGGTACTGAAGTAAAGATGGTAAAGATCCTGGCGAAAGCCAGTTAATTGGGGAGGGTTCTGTGAGCGTGAAATTAACCACCCGGCAGGTGGGCGATGTGACGGTAGTGGACGCGGTGGGCCGCATCACCTTGGGCGAGGGAGCGAGCACATTTCGAGATACCATTCGCGATCTGTCCTCCAGCGGACATAAGAAAATACTGTTAAACCTGGGCGAAGTGAGTTATATCGACAGCTCTGGGATCGGTGAAATGGTCTCCGGCTTCACAACTGTAGCGAATCAGGGCGGCGTAGTGAAGTTGCTGAACCTCACCAAAAGGGTGAAGGATTTGCTTCAAATTACGAAGCTTTACACCGTTTTCGAGGTATTCGACGATGAGGCGGCGGCGGTTCGCAGCTTCGCCTGAAGTTGCAGACATAACCCCTGTCTGATCAGCGGGGTAGCTGTTTCGGGACCGACGAATCGTTGCGTTTAGGTAACGGAAAACCGGAGAATTACAGCGGCTCCGGCTCACTGTACTGGCATAGCAACCCGCGCAAACTTTTGCGGTTGGCGGCGCGGCAGGACGGTCCATGGTCCCGATTAGAGAGCCCAAAAAATATTCGATTTTACTGGCAGACGATCTGACGTTGGTCAGGGAAGGCTTGGCGGCGTTATGCGAAGCGCAGCCTCAGTTCCGCGTCGTCGGACAATGTTCAGAAGGGGTAGCCGCTCTCCGCATGATGGAACTAAAGCGGCCGGATATCGCGGTATTGGACCTCAACCTCCCCGATTTATTCACTTTAGAGATTGTCCGCCGAGCCAAAGAGGCGAATTTACCTACCAAAATTGTTGTTTTGTCTACCCGGCGCGACCGGAAAACCGTGGTGGAGGCTCTGCGCTGCGGCGTCAGCGCTTTTCTCTTGAAATCCGGTCCGTCGGTTCAATTGCTGGAGGCCTTTGAGCAGATTTTGGATGGAGGCATTTACGTCTCCCCCCAATTGGAGCTCAATAAGATCTTCGGCCCCGGCCAAAAATCATCGCCGGACGACCCTCTGGAGATGCTGAGTGCGCGCGAGTATCAGGTTTTCTCGCTGCTCGTAGAAGGGATTCGCGCCAAGGAAATCGCGGCAAGGTTAGAGCTCAGTCCCAAAACGGTAGACACCTATCGCGCGAGCCTGATGCGCAAACTCGACATCCACGACGTCGCTGGCCTCGTGAAATTCGCCATCCAGCGTGATTTGACTTCCATGAGCAGATGAACCCCCGTGTTACACTGATTTTTGGAGTTTTACGGTGGATCGACAACTTAAAAAGGTAGTAAAAAACGACGAATTCAAGCAGCAGGTATGGCACGGCATCGATTTCGTCAAGGACCACACGGCTGAGGCCAAGAAGTACGGAGCCATCGCAGTGGCGGTTCTGGTGGTCGCCGGAGGCATTTACTTCTATATCAATCATCAGGCGGACGCGCGGGAAGAAGCTCTAGCGCAGGCTTTGAGGATCGATCAAGGTACCGTTGGCGCTAATACCCAGCCAGCAAATTTGCATTTCGACACCCAGGAAGAAAAGGATAAGGCGACTGAAAAAGCATTTCGCGACGTGGCTGCCAAATATCCGGGAACGCAGGAAGGCGCCATTGCCATGATCAATCTGGGGCAGGCCGCAGTGGATCGAGGGGACTTGGCCGAGGGAGAGAAAGACTTCAAAAAGGTAGTCGATTCCGCTCCCGCGGCATATTCTTCTCAAGCTTCCCTCACGCTCGCGCAGCTTTACGATATCGAAGGAAAAACCGCGGAAGCGGAGAGACTTCTGAACAATCTGATCAAGAATCCCACGATCACCGTTTCCAAAGAGGAAGCCGAACTGGCGCTTGCGAGAGTCAAGGCTAAATCCGATCCTGACGGGGCGCGCAAGTTGCTCGAAGACCTCCAAAAGGGCCGAAATTCTATCAGCAAGGCCGCAGTATCCGAAATGGCTGAGATTCTGGGCCGGAATAATTGAGCGGTGCCGGGGCACCTCGCCCATCTTAAGTTCCCAGTCGCGTGTGCCCAGGGACGACGATATCCCGAGCTTCCGCATCCCTACCGCAACGAATTTCAGAGAGATCGTGACCGGGTCGTACACGCCCGTGCATTTCGCCGCCTCGAAAATAAGACGCAGGTATTCACGCCCGGCATCTCCGATCATTTCCGAAACCGCCTAACCCATACCATCGAGGTTTCGCAAATCGCGCGTACCGTTGCCGGGGTCCTGGGTCTCGACGAGGATTTGACCGAGGCGCTTGCACTGGCCCACGACATCGGGCATCCTCCTTTCGGGCACGCCGGTGAAGCGGAGCTGGACCGGCTGATGAGCCAGTATGGCGAGCATTTTGAGCATAATCTTCACGCCTTGCGAATCGTCGAGAGTTTCGAAAATCCGTACGCCATGTTCCCCGGATTGAACCTGACCTTCGAGGTGCGGGAAGGAATCGTGAAGCACTCCCGCGATTTTGCCATCGGCGAAATTCCTGACTTGGACGAATATCTGCCTGGTCTAAAACCTCCTCTGGAGGCCCAACTGATCGATCTGTGCGATGAGATCGCCTACAACACTTCCGATCTCGACGACGGCTACTTCGCCGGACTCATCGCTCCGGAGGAGGCGCGCCAAGCCGTTAGAAAGATCGGGGAACTGGACGAAATCCTGGACCAGCAGTATCCCGGCGCTTCGGAACGCGTTCGGATGCATGAAATTGTCAGGGGGTTGATCAACTGGCTGGTTTCGGGGTTGATCGAGGGCACGGTCGCGAGCGCGGGAGGACTTGCCAACGTAGATGATGTCCGCTTGAACACCCGACGCGTAGCCGCTTTTTCAGCAGAAGCGGAAGCCGCCTCTCAAGAGTTAAAGAGTTTTCTAAAAACAAACTTATACGAGTCCGAGCGCTTGGTAGAGGATCGAAAAGGAGCCACAGCCTTAATCGCGACCTTATTTGAGATTTTCATGGAACATCCCAACCGCTTACCGGTCAATTACTTAGAGGATTCCGCCTCCCAACCGCTCCACCGGGTGGTATGCGATTATATCGCCGGCATGACCGATGGATTTCTGATTCGCACCTGTGAGCAGATGAAACTTCTGTAATTGGTATCAACTTCTTCCCCGTTCTGGCGTTTAATAAAGTGAGAGGCTGTGGAAAATGCGTAAGTCACTGGTTCTGGCGCTGTCCGTTTTGTGTTTGGCGGTGCCGGCCTGGACTACCAGGAAGAAGTCGGAAGTCGATGCCAAACGGTTCCAGGAGAAGCTCTCCAAAGACCAACAGGTTCTCCATGCCCTGGACCGTCTGACTTTCGGGCCGCGCCCGGGCGATGTCGAAATCGTCAAGAAAATGGGAGTGAAGAAGTGGATCGACCTTCAGCTCCATCCGGAAAAAATCGCCGAGAACCCCGCGCTGGAGGTCAAACTCGCGCCACTCGAGACTCTTCGCATGACGCAGGGTGATACCGAAGCGAGTTATCCCACGCCGCAAATGATCCGCCAAGTGGCGCAAGGACGCCAGCCTCTGCCGGACGATCCGGTGGCGCGCGCGGCGGTCGAGCGTCAGGTTCGCAGGTTCAAAGTGAAGAAAGACGAGAAGGACGGCGATCCCGTGCAACCCGCAGTACCTCTGAACCAACTCCTGACCGAAGTGCAGATCAAGACGCTGCGCACCGGTACTCCCGATCAGAAAAAGGAAGTACTCGCAGCCATCCCTGAGCAGCAGATTGACGATGTGGTGATCGCCATGCCTGCGCCGATGCGGAATCAACTGATGCCCATCGCGGCCGAAACGCTGCGCCGGAAATTCATGCTCTCGAACGCTCCGCAGCAGGTGATCGCATTCGATCTTTCCGAGGGCAAGCTTTATCGCGCGATTCTCAGTAACCGCCAGTTGCAGGAACAGCTGGTCGACTTCTGGTACAACCATTTCAATGTTTTCTTAGACAAAGGCAACGACCGGTTCATGGTTCCCAGTTATGAGCGCGAAGCCATCCGGCCGCACGTTCTGGGACATTTCCGCGACCTTCTGGAATCGACCGCGACCGCGCCGGCGATGCTTTTCTATCTGGACAACTGGCAGAGCGTCGCGCCCGACATCGCGCGCCGCGGCCGCGGCGGCAAGCAGACGCGCGGGTTGAACGAAAATTACGGACGTGAGCTGCTGGAGCTTCACACCCTGGGCGTCGACAACGGGTATACGCAAAAGGATGTGACCGAGGTTGCTCGCTGCTTCACCGGCTGGACCATTAAGGATCCGCGCGGCGGCTCGACGTTCACCTATAACGATCGCGTGCATGACAAAGGCGAAAAAATCGTACTGGGCGTGAAAATCCCAGCGGGCGGAGGCAGGGACGATGGCGAGAAGGTGCTCGACATTCTGGCGAAGCACCCTAATACCGCGCGCTTTATCTCCAAAAAACTGGCGCAGCATTTCGTCGCCGACGAGCCTCCGCCAGCGCTGATCGATCGCATGGCGAAAACGTTCCAGGATACCAACGGCGACATTCGCGCCGTTATGAACACCATGCTCACATCGAAGGAATTCTTCTCGCAGGGAGCTTATCAGGCCAAGGTCAAAACACCTTTCGAAATGATCGTCAGCTCCATTCGCGCCACTGGCGCCGAGGTCGATTACGCGTTCCCGCTCGCCAACCGAATCGCGCAACTCGGGCAGCCTCTTTACCGCAAGGACACCCCCACCGGCTATTCGAGCGCCAACGCCGAATGGATCAACTCCGCATCGCTGCTGGCGCGCATGAATTTTGCGCTCGATCTGACGCAAAACAAGGTGCAAGGAACCAGGGTCGACCAGGCGCGATTCAACGAAAATCCCGCCCACACGGCGCGGCTGATGCTGTTCACCAATCCTTCGGCGCCCACGCGCGACGCTATCTATAAAGCCATCGCCGATCAGAAAGCGAAGAATCCCAAAGCCCCTCCTTCGCCGGCGCTGGTAGCGGGTTTAGTGATCGGATCGCCGGATTTCCAAAGACGTTAGGAGTTTCAATATGTTTAGCCGCCGCGTTTTCCTGAAGAGTTCCGCACTAGCCATGGTAGGTGTCGGCGCAACTCCGGCCTGGCTTTCCCGCGCGCTCTACGCCGCCGATGCGCCCACTCCTCGAAAGAAAGTCCTGGTCGCGATCTTCCAGCGCGGCGCGGTCGATGGATTGAACGTCGTCATCCCCCACGGAGAAAAGCGCTACTACGAAATGCGGCCGACCATCGCCATTCCGCGGCCCAACGGCACCCCGGAAGGCGCAGTCGACCTGGACGGCATTTTCGGTCTGCATCCTTCTCTCTCAGCGCTCAAGCCTATTTACGATTCGGGACAGCTCGCCGTCATTGAAGCGGTCGGCTCGCCCGACCCCACTCGCTCGCACTTCGACGCGCAGGACTATATGGAGTCCGGCACGCCCGGTCGCAAAGCGACCAACGACGGCTGGTTAAATCGCGCGCTCCCCAGCGAAAAAGGGAAGCTCTCGCCAGTGCGCGCTATCAGCATGGGCGCCGCCCTGCCGCGCGCGCTCCGCGGTCATAACGACGCGGTCGCGATCAACAATCTTTCCGAGTTTCAGGTCAAAGACGCCCCCAGTTCGATGGGCTTTGAAAGCATGTATGACAATTCAGCCGACAAAATTCTGAACGGCACGGGGCGCGAAACATTTGAGGCCGTCAAGTTGATGCAATCCATTCAGAAGCAGGCGTACAATCCCTCGAACGGCGCCAAGTATCCCAATGGACGTCTCGGTCAATCTCTGATGCAAATCGCCCGGCTGATCAAATCGGATGTGGGTCTCGAAGTCGCCTTTACCGACGTGGGCGGATGGGACACCCACGTCAACGAGGTCGGCGCGAGGCCGACGCAAGGACAGCTCGCCAACCTGCTGACCGATTTCGGCAACTCGCTCGCCGCCTTTTATCAGGACCTGGGCGATCGGATCGCCGACGTCACCGTCGTCACCATGAGCGAATTCGGCCGCACCGCGAAAGAAAACGGCAACCGCGGCACCGACCATGGCCATGCCAACGTGATGTTCGCATTTGGTGGAGGCATTCAAGGCGGTAAGGTATATGGCGATTGGCCCGGCCTCGAGCCGGAGCAACTCTACGAGAATCGCGACCTCAACCTTACGACAGACTTCCGCGACGTGTTGGGCGAGTTGGTCACGCGCCAGCTTGGTAACAAAAATATGGCGACTGTATTCCCCGGCTATGATCAGCCTAAGTTTCGCGGCCTGATGGTCGGCTAAGGTCTCGGGTTCAGTTTCTAGGTAAAATTGCCGATAAGCAATATAGACAAGGATGGTACGTTTATGTTGTGGCTTTATCTCCTAGGAGCAGTCACGGTTTTATTGATCGCCCTCAGGCGCTTGATTCAGCGCCAAACGCCCCTTTCCGACGAAATATACACCACGAGAGTCGCCTTTGACCGCTTGCAGAGCGGCGTGGCGTGGGTCAAAGCCGATGGAACCCTGGGTTCGATCAACTCCTCACTGGCCTCTACGCTAAATTCCTCTCCCAAAGCTCTGGCCGGACGCGACTGGCTGGATATTTTCCCTCCACGCGAGCGTCAGCGCATCCGCGAGGTCTATAGCCGCATGTTATTGCTGGGGATAACGCAGTTCGATACGCCGGGGCAGCGTGCCGATGGCGCTGACTCCTGGTTGAAAGTACTGCTGGTCGCGGTGCACGATCACAAGATGAGATTTACCGGGCATCACTGCCTGGTGCTCGATTCGACGCACACCCACATGCTGGAGGAGCGGATTGAAGCGATGGAAGTGCGCCTGAAGGAACAGAATCTGTTGTCCTTCAGTTTCGCCAGATAAGGATCCATACCAGATAGGCCGCCGGAATCGCCAATCCGGCCGCAATGAACATCAGGACAACGCGTTTCGGCTTATACAGCACCACCCGCGCAACCATACTCTGATCCGGCTTTGGTTTGTGCCCGTTGCGCGCATGAAACATCTCCGCCAGCAGCAGGCGATCGGCGCATTCCTGGCAATCGACGATGTGCTCCTCGAATTCACGCAGCTCATCGGCCGGAAGCGCGTGGTCGAGATAACGCTCCGCGATGTGGTGCTCGTCGATGTAAGCATGGTCCATGACTTCAATAAAACGGCCGCGCCCCCATTCTCCCACCGGATCGCCCGATATGGTAGACTGGCAAAGAGTAAACAGTACTAGGAGCGTTAGAAGGCAATGTCGAAAGTGTGTGAACTTTGCGGGCGCGGCCCCCAGTTCGGAAACCGGATCAGCCACGCGCACAACGTGACCAAGCGTCGCTGGGACGTCAACTTACAGAAGGTGCACGCGGTGGTCGCCGGCGCTCCCAAGCGCATTAAAGTGTGCACGGATTGCATTAAAAACGGCAAAGTACAAAAGGCCGCTTAACTTGCGGGCAGTTCGATGAGAGCTGCTGTTTTCGAAAAACCGCACCAGCCCTTAATCGTTAAGGATGTTCCAGAGCCGACCCTCGCGCCGGGTCATGTGCTGTTGCGCGTCCGCGCCTGCGGCGTCTGCCGGACCGACCTGCACATCACGGAAGGCGAGCTCCCGCCGCTCCGGAGTCCTCTAATTCCAGGTCACCAGATTGTCGGCGATGTAGTTAAAGGCGCGACTCCGGACCTGCCTCTCGGCGCAAGGGTCGGCGTATCGTGGCTAGGCGGCGTCGACGGCACTTGCCCCTATTGCCGGCGTGGACTCGAAAATCTGTGCGACTCTCCCACGTTCACCGGCTATTCTGTCGACGGAGGCTATGCCGAATATGCGTTAGCTCGCACTGATTTCGTCTACCCGCTTCCTGAGGCTTTAAGCGACCTCGATGCAGCCCCCCTTCTCTGCGCGGGAATCATCGGCTTCCGCAGCCTGCGTGTCGCAGGTGTGGAAAAAGGCGACCGCGTAGGACTATTCGGCTTCGGCGCTTCCGCGCACCTGGCCATTGCTGTTCTGCATGCCTGGAACTGTGAAGTATACGTTTGCACCCGAGGCGCGTCGCACCGCGAACTGGCGAAATCGCTGGGCGCAAAATGGGTCGGCAGCGAGACCGATCCACCTCCGGTAGTTCTCGACCGGGCAGTAACTTTCGCCCCCAGCGGCGATGTAGTCATCGCGGCGCTGTCGAGTCTTCGAAAAGGCGGAATAGTAGCGATCAATGCCATCCATCTCGACCATATCCCCCAATTCGACTACGATTCGCTGCTGTGGGGAGAGCGCCAAATTCGGAGTGTCGCGAATATGACGCGCGCCGATGCCCGTGACTTTCTGGATCTCGCGGCGAAGATAGGTTTGAAGCCCAAGGTAACTGTGTTCCCATTGGAGCAAGCGAATGAAGCGTTGTCGGCGGTAAAGAAGGATCAAATAAACGGCGCCGCCGTCATCACTATTTGACATCGTGCCACGACGTTAGCTAGACTTAGCCTAGCCATGCACGTCGCGAATGTTCACGAAGCCAAAACCCACCTATCCCGTTTGATCGAGCGCGCCGCCGCCGGCGAAGAGATCGTCATCGCGAAGGCGGGAAAGCCTGTGGTGCGTCTGATCGCCTATCAGGAAAGTACGCCTCCCAAACGAATTCCAGGCTTCTGGAAAGGCAAGGTCAAGATGAGCCGGGACTTCGATGAACTTCCGGAGTCGATTGCAGCAGCTTTTCGCGGCGAACAGCCTTGAATCTCCTGCTGGACACGAATGTCCTGTTGTGGTGGTTTGCGGATAGTCCGCGTCTCAGCCGTAAGGCCCGAGAAATGATCATCTCCAGCCCCTTAATCTATGTGAGCGCAGCGAGTGCGTGGGAAATTGAGATAAAGCGGGCGCTCGGTAAACTCAAAGCCCCAGCGAGCCTGGAAGAAGCACTATCCGCGAACCACTTCGTGCCACTCCCCATCACCATCGCGCACTCCATCGCAGCCGCAAGGCTACCTCGTCGTCACGATGATCCGTTCGACCGGATGCTGATCGCGCAGGCGAGCGCAGAGTCGCTCACACTCCTGACCGGCGACCAGCAACTTCTGGACTACGATGCCAGGATTCAACTTATATCGTAAGTGCCTTGGTCCCCTGGATCGGCAGCAAATTCCATTAAGGCAGTATCTCGAAATCAGTCCACTGGCTCGCGAGCCCGTTCTTACCACCTTTCGCGTCCTTCGCAACCACTTGCAGAAAGTATTCGCCCGCAACCATTTCCTTGCTCATCTTCAGGACACCGAAGACAGCCGGCCCGCTGCCGGGAATCTCCACCACCTTCCCGGGCGCCGAGTACACGTCTTTGCCGTCGCGCACAATGCGGATCTGCGCCGCTAAGGTCGCGAGAGCTTCCCCGCCGTGGCCTTTCTGCAAGGCCGAGAGATATTCCACTTCGGCGCCGGGATGGAATTGCCGCCTTGCCGGCGCCATCCCCACCACTGCCGATCCTTTTGCCGCGCCGCCACCCTCTTGGAGAACCACGCCGGTCAGCACGAACCGCGCCTTCTTCAAGTCCGGAACTTCCACGAACTGCGTTGCCGACCCCACCTTTTTGGTCGCGGCATCCCGTACAGCCACGCGAATCTGATAGCCCCCGCGTTTCGGAGCTGGAATGTCGATCGTGTAGACAACACCTTCGCGAATGGCGGCGTCCAGTTTTCCAAACTGGACCTGCACCTCGTAGTCTCGCGCTACCGTTTGGATGCTCGCTTCGTCGTCGCCCGAAGCAACTGCCAGGAACTGTAGTTGCGCTGTAGAGGAATCGTTGGCAGCGGGCCGCCAGGTAAGGTCCTTGCCCTCGACGTACAGCAGATTGCGAACGATTGGCCCTTGAGCCGTTTTCGCGTATAGCGCTGTCAGCTTCACATGAATGTCCGACGATTTGAAGGGCGACAACATCGCCGCCCGCATCTGCTCCACCAGCGTTTTCGGTCTTTGAACCCTGGTCTCCTCATCCGTCTCCCCGAAATACCCCGACCTCGATCGAACGTGCAATCCCGCGCGCTTTACTCTGACCCTTATCCCGTGGAAGTTGCGCTTTTTATGCTTCTCCTCAAACGTACCTTGAGGCGGATAAAATCCCAGCAGGTAGTATCCTTTCTGATCCTCCAGCACCCGGTCCAGCCCCCAGTTCAAATCGTTGCCGTTCTCATACGCCAAGCCGCCGGTTTCGAGCGCGAGGTAAGCAAGCCCTTGCTGGCTTACATTCCGGAGCCAATCTCGTCCACCGATCACGCCGTCATTGATTTGAGTTCCCAATCTGGCTTGCACGTTCTCTGGATTCATTTGATTGAGACTCATTCTGTCGGGTGCGCCGATCTGGCCAGTCTGCAATCCCGGAGCATGCATCGTATAAATGACGGTGCCCGAGCGATTCGCGCGATCGATCAGCCGATGCATCGCCTCAATCACCACAGTATTATCGTCGGGACTCTCTCCCGACCCGGCCGAGGTGTGCATGGCCGGGCCCACCCCAGGCGTGAATAGTTGAAATCCGTCGGAAAACAATACAATCGATTTGCGGCCCGGCATTTCCCGCAGCGCTCCCACGATGTAGTTAATGGCTCCCAAAGTTCCCACCATGGACATCGTTTTGTTTTGGACGTTGTACTGCGGGTCGATCGATCGAGCCTGACCGCTTGGGATTGATCCGCCGAGCCCCTGGGCCAGATCCGAGGTTTTCCCGAGCTGCTCGAAGACGTCAATTCCGGATCGTCCGTTGGGGTTCCAGCGCAGAGCGTCGTCAACCGATAGCAGGACTCTCTTGTCCGCGGTAAACTGCTGCAACGCTCCCGACCCGGAGCCCGTGCGTACGATGGCGACCAAGTCCCCAGGCTGCATCTGTTTTTCAATAAACTTGTGCAGCGAAAACCGGACAAACGCCATACTCTCAAAGGAAAGTCCCAGGTCGTCCACCATCAGCACAATCGTGCGCCGAACATCCTCCGGGCGAAGCTGCGCAGACGGGGGAGGTGGAAGAGCAGAAGCAGCCTTTTGAGCACGCTTGGGCGGCGTTCCGGTCTGTTCCGGAACCACCCGCACGTAGGAGAAATGGGTCAGCTTTTGAGATTTTCCATCGATGGATACCTCGAAATCATCGGCGGTAAGATCTTCGATGTTTCGTCCTTTCCCATCGGTGACCACTGCGTCTATCTGGACCAGATTCGATGTGATACTGAATACCGGAATGTCCGACCCTGGAGCTTTGGGTTGCTGACCTGAAGCGATCAATGTGCCCGCGATGACCCAACCTAGGTTCTTCACTGGATCAACCTCGAAAAGTGTGCGCTGCCCGCATCGAAAATCATCGCATACCGCGCTGATTCATTGCTTGGTTGTGGCGCACGCGTCCACGCGTGCCGGGTCGACATTCGTGTCGACGTAGGGCGCTGCCGCTCAGCCGCACTCAGGCTGAAGTGAGCTCCACACCCTCAGTCGTTATCGCTACTTCCCGACACCTTCAGCACCGCTAAAAACGCCTCCTGTGGAATCTCCACCCTGCCGACCCGCTTCATCCTCCGCTTGCCTTCCTTCTGCTTCTGCAGCAATTTCCGTTTGCGCGAAATATCGCCGCCGTAACACTTTGCTAGAACATTTTTTCTCAACGCGGCGATGGTTTCACGGGCGATAATCTTGCTCCCGATCGCCGCTTGCAGTGCGACTTCGAACTGCTGCCTCGGGATTAATTTCCGCAGCCGCTCGATGAGAATTTTCCCGCGCTCGTACGCGAAATCGCGATGGACGATCATCGAAAGCGCATCGACCGGCTCACCCGCGACGAGAACATCCAGCTTCACCATTGGCGACACACGATGCCCCGACAAGTGATAATCGAGCGACGCATACCCGCGCGACGCCGATTTCAGACGGTCGTAAAAATCCAGCACGATCTCATTCAAAGGCATTTCGTACAGCAGCATCACCCGCCCGGAGCCGATATATTCGAACTTTTTCTGCGAGCCGCGCTTCTCTTCCAGCAGTTTAAGAATCTCGCCGATATATTCGTCGTGTGTGATTACAGTCGCGTCGATAATCGGCTCCTCGATCTCCTTTATGTCTGTCGGATCGGGAAATTTCGAAGGATTATTTACGTCGATTACTTCGCCATTGGTCAATGTGATTTTGTATGTGACACCCGGCGCGGTCGTGATCAGGTCGATTTGAAATTCGCGCTCCAGGCGCTCCTGCACAATTTCCAGGTGCAGCAACCCGAGAAATCCGCAGCGGAATCCAAAGCCCAGCGCCACCGAATTTTCTGGCTCGAAACTGAACGCGCTGTCATTCAATCGGAGCTTCTCGAGCGCATCGCGCAGCAGCCCATGTTCGTGCGCCTCAATCGTATAAAGCCCCGCGAACACCATCGCTTTCAGAGGCTCGAACCCTGGCAAAGGCTCCGATGCTGGATTCGCTACATCGACGATCGTGTCGCCAATCTGCGCATCCGATACAGTCTTGATGTTCGCGAACAGGAAGCCAACCTCGCCCGCAGAAAGCTCGTCACAGGGAATCGGCTTCGGCGACTGGTACCCCACGCCCTCCACTTCATGCAGGCTGTTATTGGACCACAGGCGGATCTTCTGACCCTTGCGCATGGTGCCTTCCATCACGCGTGCCAGGATGATTACTCCTCGATACGGATCGAACCAGGAATCGAAAATCAACGCGCGCAGGGGCGCATTCTGCGCGCCTTTGGGAGGTGGAACGAACTCCACGATGGCTTCCAGAATCTCCTGGATGCCCACGCCGTTCTTCGCACTCGCCAGAATGGCGCCGCTAGCGTCGAGCCCGATCAGCGATTCGATCTGCTCGCGAATCCTCTCGGGCTCCGCCGACGGCAAGTCGATCTTATTGATCACCGGAATGATTTCGAGATTGTGATGCAGCGCCAGATACGTGTTCGCGAGCGTCTGCGCCTCTACGCCCTGGGAAGCGTCGACCACCAGCAAAGCGCCCTCGCACGCTTGCAGACTGCGCGAAACTTCGTACGTGAAATCGACGTGCCCCGGCGTATCGATCAGGTTGAGCTGATATTCAACTCCGCTTTTCGCAATATAAGTAAGGCGCACCGCATGCGCCTTGATGGTGATACCGCGCTCCCGCTCCAGATCCATGGTGTCCAACACCTGAGCCATCATTTCGCGCTGCGCGAGAGCGTGCGTCGCTTCAAGAAGCCGATCCGCCAGCGTCGACTTGCCGTGATCGATGTGCGCGATAATACTGAAATTTCGAATGAACTCGGGGAGCATGCGGTATGATGAACCTGGAAACGCTTAATTATCCCACGATGTCCGAGGATTCACTTAATTGGAGCGATTTAGATGCCACCGGACTGCGGTTCGCCATCGTGGTCGCCCGCTTCAACTCCATGATTACGGAAAAGCTTTTGGCGGGGGCGCGAAAGGCTCTTCTGAAGGCCGAAGTTGACGTGTATTACGTTCCGGGGGCCTTCGAATTACCCATCGCGTCAAAAATGCTGGCGGAAACCCATCGTTTCCACGGCATTATCGCACTGGGCGCCGTAATCCGCGGCGATACTCCGCACTTTGATTACGTCGCCGGGGAAGCGGCGCGAGGTCTCCAGGACGTGGCGCTCCAGACGGGTATTCCGGTGTCGTTCGGGGTGCTCACCACCGACACATTAGCGCAAGCAGAAGCTCGCGCAAATAAAGGATTTGACGCCGCCATGACTGCCATAGAGATGGCGCACTTCGCAATCCACGTGGCGAGCTGAGATGGCCGCCCGACATCGCTCTCGCGCTCGAGCTTTACAAGTCCTGTTTCTATGGGACCTGCGCAAGCAGGATATCGGGGCCGCGATCGCTTCGTTTTACGATACGCTCGGCTCGGAAGAGGATGATCCTAAACCCACGGATCCAGACGAGTTCATGGAAACGCTGGTGCGCGGAGCGGTAGAAAATGCCAGTTCCATCGACAAACTCATCTCCGATAAATCCGCAAATTGGCGCATTGAAAGGATGCCGGCCGTCGATCGTAACATTCTGCGCCTCGCGGTCTATGAAATGAACGACTTAAAGACGCCGACAGCGGTAGCGATCGACGAAGCGCTGGACCTGGCTCGGCAGTTTTCAGGCGATGAATCGGTGGCCTTTATCAACGGTGTGCTGGACGCCGTCAGCCGCGAAAAATGAACCTCCGCGTTGTGCTGGTTTCACCTCGAAACCCTCTGAACATCGGGGCCGCGGCCCGCGCGATGAGCAATTTCGGTATTTTTGAGCTACGCCTCATAAACGCCTACAAAGTCGCGTTCTTGGAGGCAAAAAGCGCGGTGAATGCATCGAAGGTCCTGCAAGATGCGCGAGAGTACGAGACTGTGTCCGAGGCTGTTGCGGATTGCGCGCTGGTCGTCGGCACGACCTCGATCGGCCATCGAGGGCTGGAACATCCTTTGCGGCGCCTTGAAATGGGCGGCAAAATCATCAGGAAAAAGCTCGCATCCGCCCCGGTCGCGCTGCTGTTCGGATCGGAGAAATTCGGACTCTCGAACGAAGACATGAGCCACTGCCACTGGCTGATGCGAATTCCCACACGCGAAGAACATGGGTCGATGAATCTGGGCCAGGCGGTTGCTTTATGTCTCTACGAAATCGTTCGCAATTCCGCAGCGGTTCACGTAAAGCCGGAAGCGAAACGGATGGCGAGTGCGGAACAGATGGAGCGGATTAATACGCTGCTTGAAGAAGTGCTGGAACATTCCGGATATGTGCATGAGCGGGTTGCCGGGTCGACCAGGATGAAGGTCCGCAGGCTGGTGCGGAGGATGGAACTAAACGCGCACGACGCGGAAGTGTGGTTAGGGATGTTGAGGCAGATTAAGTGGAAGTTGTTAAACTGAGGTCTTTATGACCAAGGTAACTCTGCACTACGATTTGAGCCGCGCGTTGACGGAGCCCGAATTAGCGTGCGTCGCGGATTTGCCCAGTACCTACGGCATCGCTCGCGTGCAGATGGCCCCGGGCCTGGATAAGATCATGGTGGATTACGATGCTTCGCGGCTGAAGAAAGACGATGTCGAGTCGGTACTGCACCGGCATGGGCTGCCGATCGTGTAAGTCAATACTGCGAAAAGGGGACTGCCAACTCTGTCCCAAGGCGCCGGCAACGGGCGAAAGCAGCAAATGCCCCTGCGCCGCCGTGGACAGAGCGGGCTGTCCCGGCATTTCGCCCCCGGACACCCAACCAATGACCACGCCCAATGTTTCCAGAGTGTCGACGTGTCTAACTTGTTTCCCTAGCGCCCGGAGGAACCGAATCCCCCTGCGCCGCGACCTGTCTCGCTGAGGTCGGATTCCTGCCAGTCAATGGCTTCATACTTAGCGACGACAAGCTGGGCGATGCGGTCGCCTTTCTCGATGGTGTAATCGGCGCGGCCCAGGTTAAACATGATGACACGAATTTCACCTCGATAACCGGGGTCGATGGTGCCGAAGTTTACGGTGAGCGAGTGCTTCAGCGCCATGCCGCTGCGCGGCCGCACCTGCGCTTCATAACCGGGAGGAAGTTCTATGGCGATGCCGGTGGGAACGCCTTGCGCGCAGCCGGGCGCGAGGACCACCGATTCGACGGCGCGGAGATCGAGGCCTGCGTCCTCTTCCGGTCCATGGGCGTAGACGGGAAGCGCGGCGTCGGGGTGAAGTTTCTTGATACGAATTTGCATGGGAATCGCTATGATAGCGGTTTGACCCCGAAAACTCCACGCGTGCTGGCCGTCGCGCCCATGCCCCCTGAGAAAAGCGCGTATGCGCTGGCCCGCTATAGCCGGTCTCCGGATTCCATTCAGAAGTCGATTGAGTGGGTGCGTACGCACGACTCGGCTAAGTTTCTCGAGAGTTTTTATTTCCAGTACGGGCACGCTTCGATCGCGGATCTGGGACACGTGGTGTTGTGCTTTGAAGGCGTTTCGGAGCTGGCGGCGACGGAGATTGAAGATGAGCAGTTGTGGGATGGGCAAGCGAGGTCGTCGCGCTATCAGGATTTCTCTAAGTCGGGATTCGTGACGCCTCCAGGATTTTCAGAGAGCGAGCGGGAAGCGTACAGTGCAGCGGCGGAGAATCTGCTGGCGGCGTATCTGGAGATTCACGCACGGGCCAAGGATTTCCTGACCGGCAAGCTGCCGCGTCCCGACGAGATGAAGACGGACGCTTACGACCGGAATATTGCGGCGCGGGCGTTCGACGTGGCGCGCTACGTGTTGTTCTTCGGAGTGCCTACAGGCGTTGGACAAGTTACCAGCATCCGGACCTTGGAAAGGCAGATCCGGCGGTTGAAAGCGTCCGAATACGCGGAGGTTCGGGAACTGGCGGACGAAATCGCGCAGGCATGTGCAGCGCCGCCCGCCTGCCCCTGGGACGAGAAATCGGCGATGGAGCCGGTGGCGCCCACGCTTGCGCGGCATGTGGATCCGGACGAGCATGCGGCGCAGTCGCGGATCGATTTGCAGATCTGGGCGAAGCAGAATCTTCCGCGCTGGATGGGAACGGCGCGGTTGGAGCCGATCGAGTTGATCCGTCCAACGGACACGCACGCGGAGATTGCCGCTACGCTGCTCTACCCGGTAACCGACTGGCCTTTTCGCGAGTTATATGAGCTGGCGCGATCCTGGTCGGCGGCACGCAAGAACGAAGTGATCGATGCTGCTTTGCGATCCCGTACTCGGCGCGACGATCTGTTGCGAGGATTTCGCGGAGGGCTCTATGCGTTCGATATCGTTATGGATATCGGCGCCTATCGCGATCTGCACAGGCACCGGCGCTGCCAGCAGTACCGGCAGGATTATACGGGTGAATTGGGATACGATACGCCGGAAGCGATTGTGGAGAGCGGTGTCGCACCCCTATACGACTCGGTTATAAAGGAGACGTTCGCGGCGATGAAGCGCCTGCCTGCTTCTGCTTCGCATTATTTATTGCCGTTCGGTGCGCGATCCCGATTCCTGTTCAAGATGGATTTCGCGGAGGCGGAATATATCGCGCGGCTGCGCAGCGGCGTGAAAGGCCACTTCAGCTATCGCCGAGTCGCGTGGGAAATGAAGCGCGCGATGGAAACTCTGGAACCGGAGTTAGGCCGCTTGATGGAGGCCACGCCGCCCTGGGTTGAGGATCCGCTTAAACGGTAGCTTTCGGCGGCGCCGGCGCGGCCGCTTGATACGATTCGGCGGCGACTTCGCGCAGCAGGGCTTCGGCGGACTCAAGAGAAATGGGTCCGGAGATAATCGCCGGCGGAGCGATAACCGGGGCCGGTCTCTCGACGCCCCGGCGCATTTCGACCAGCAGATTCTTGATCTCGCCAAGATCGGCCGCCACCTGGAACAGCTTCCAGACGGCCGCTACGAGCATGGCGTCAAAAAATATCGTAATCACGCCGCTCACGATCGCTTGCAACGGACCCACAAAATGCTCCTTAATGAAGTCCATCGGCGGGCGGCAGGAAAACTTTATAGTTAGTTTTCCGTGGGGGATTTTTCCACATGATCGATCACGATCATCGTCATCGGAGCCCTGCGAGCCTCAAGCTTCAGCCCCAACTGTTGCACGGAATTGAAAATCGAGGACCCGGACGGCTCGGATGCCTCCGTCGATGGCCTGCCTGCCTCCCCGCTCATCATGGCGCCTACACCCGCGGCCTTCGCGGCGTTCTTCATATCGTCCATGGAAAGGTCGAGCGCGACTTGGTAATTGCCGGTCAGTCCCGTCATGTCCACCACCGGACGATCCAGGAAGCGGGTCAAAGTTTCGATCAGCATGGTCATGCTCATCCGCTCAGCTTCCATGTGCATCCGGCCGTCGGCCATGGACATGCGCATCGGACCCATGGGTCCGCCTTTAACGGTTACGCCTCTTCCGCCTCCCACCGTGCCGCTGATGCGAACCTGGCTCGAACCCTGGCCCATAACCGTTTCTCCCTTCTTCGGATCGGACGGCTGCTCCCCGGCTGCGGCAGGCGGCTCGGGCTCGGCTTCTTTCATCTTAATGCCGCCCTTCGCCACGATCAGCGCGTAGACGGAATGATCCTTGGTATCGCGATGGACAACCAGCTTGAACCGGTCGGCCAGCAATGCCTGGAGCATTTGCGGAACCTGTTTTTCAGTGGCGCCTTCGGGCAGAGTGGCCTGGATATTGAAGCGCTCCGCACTCATCGGACTCCCCAGCCAATCCGGACCGGAGATCTGATAATCCTTCACCTCGTAAGCAGTGCGAACTAAATCCTTCAGCGTGAAGCCGGCGATATCGAGCAGGGCTCCATCGACCTTCATACCGATGCGCGGCATTTTGCCCGCTTGTATGGCCCCCATATTCAACGGCCCCGTCGCTTTGACGGAGGCGACTTCAAAGGTCAGAGCCTGAGCGAAGCCGACCGCCGAAACTAAAAGCGCTGCCCAGAAGATACGCATAACTTCAGCGTAGCCGCGCTTAAGGACGCGTGTCCAGATCGGTTTTCTTCAACAGCTGAACGTAGCGCGGATCGTCGCGGATCGAATCGAGCAAGGGATGTACTTTGAGACACCAGATGATGCGCTGCTCATAGGCTCGATTGAGCCATTTAAAAGCCTGGTCGCGTTCGCCTAACGCTCCATAAATCACGGCGATGTCGAACGCATTTGGCGGAGGTGCGTCAGGCGCGGGCTGTTCCAGTTGCCGAAGCTCCGCCATCGCCTCTTGCTTTTTTCCAGTCGCCGCCAGCAGATAAGCGACATGGGGGCGAGTCTGCGCCGGAAGCTTGGCTTGTACCGATTGATACTCTTCCATCGCTTTTCCGTATTCGCCGGTCGCTTCCCAGGCCTCACCGATAAAAAGATGGATCACGATGGTTTCCGGGTGAAGATCACGAACCAGCGAGAATTTTTGCAAGGCTTCGTCATTCCGGCGGGCCATATAATAAGCGAGCCCAACGGTGGCGCCGGACGCGGCGGCCAGCGGGTCCAGGCTTTCCGCAATCTTCAGTTCGGCGATCGCCTCAGGAAATCGGCCTTCGGCGAGCAGCACGACTCCCAGCCAGTTATGTGCGGCCGCGCCCTGCGGGATCAGCGTTAGAGATCTGCGCAGCTCCTCTTCGCCGCGCGCCCAATCGAGCTGGATCGTCGCATCGGCGAAACCTCTCGCTGCCCAGGCCTGGCCCGCCGAAGGATCGAGTTGAAGCGCACTCTGGGCCGCGGCGTCGGCGAGCGACGCGTATTGTAAGGGAGTCGAGCTTTGGTTAAGAGCACCGGAAACATAGACGCCTGCGAGGGCGGCGTAAGCGTCAGAATATTTGGGATCGATCTGCACCGCCTGACTCAGATCGCTCACCGCCCCTTCGAAGGCGGCCTTACTCCCTTCGCCACGCAGAGCGCGAGCTCTCAGGAATAGATCGTACGCCTGCGGTACAGGCGTGTGATGCGGGGGGACGGGAAGTTTGGGACGCAGAGCGGTGAGGACGGGTTGAACCATCTGAGCCTGCATACGGCTGAGATCCTTCATCGAGCCGTCGAAGGTTTCGGATAGAATATGATACCCGTCTGAGGCCCGGTTCACCTGGACGGTTAGCCGCAAGGCGCCATTGAAAGAACGAAGGCTGCCTTCGATCACGGCCTCGGCGTTCAGACGGCGTCCAATGTCACGAATATCCACGGCTTTTCCGCGGAATTGGAATGCGGAGGTCCGCGCGACCACTCGCAGCGATCCGATGCGCGCCAGCGAGTCAGTCAGCTGTTCCGTGATTCCGTCGGTGATGTAATCCTGGTGTTCGTCGCCGGTCAAATTCGCGAACGGCAATACCACAACTGAGGCGACCTGAGCGTGCCCTCTTCTGAAATAAACCACCGATAGAACAGCTGCGATCACCACCGCAGCCATGGCCGGCCAAATCCACCAGGACAGTCGCGGTTGGGTCCTGACAGCCTGCGGAAGGTCGACCACTGTGGGTTCAATGGATGGTACGTAGCCGCGCGGGGCAAGCGTGATGCGCCATGGATCCGTTGCGCCGGCTCCCGCATAATGGTCGGTCAGGGCGCGGCGCAAACGGCTCATTTCCACCCGCACCGTGGCCTCCGAACGAGGATCGAAGGACGAAGATTTGCCGAATACATCCAGGCCGATAGCGTATTCGTTCACCGCCTCGGCGTCTCCCGCCAGCTTGCGGTCAATCAGGTAGCGCAGCAACTGAGATCTGCGCCGGGAGGCCGCGAATGCCGGCTGGGCCGTGAGCACCTCGACATAGCGTAAAAAATCGGCTCTTTGGGCCTCGCTCCATGCCGAAGCAGCGCCGCCTGGAGTCAGTACATTCATTGCCTTTCGATTCCGCCTGCCAGCGTATCACATTGGAACTACAACGATGAAACGTTTCGTACCCCGAGAAACTTGAGTAGCAATCCCCCCAGATGTCAGTATGCGGAACATCGGAGCCGGAACGGCCCGATAACACAGCATGAGGAGTATTATGTCGTCTTTCATTCGGCGGTTGACCAACGGTTCGATGGTTCCAATTATGGCTTCGTTTTTCGCGGTTCACGCGACGGCAGCGACCACAGGACAATTCCTATACGTAAATAACCAGGTCGCGGGAAGGGGAGGGATCTTCGCCATCGATGCGAACGGCTTGAATTTATATGGGATCGTGCCGGGCTCGGGTACCGGATTCTCGACCACGTCGCCGCCCTTCGCAAATCCGGACATTGAGGAGATTTCGCAGGCGCGCGCCAACGGCAGGATCGCCTTCGGCTCCGTCCGCGCCAGCAACGATTGCAGCACCAGCGGTTGCGGACTAGAGCGAATTTACGTGATGAACGGTGACGGGTTCGGAGTCCAGCAGGTGACTTTCCATAATCCAAGCGTGCCGGGAGAGTCCCATTACGACCCAAGGATCTCGGCCGACGGCTCTAAGATCGCATATGTGAACGCGGAAACCCTCCCGCCGCCGGGGACGATCTCCGGCAACGGCGAGGACTGTTCGTCAACTGAAAACCACAGCCTCTGGGTGGTGAACTCCGATGGAAGCAATCCCCACGTGATTCGTTCGCCAAATTATGCGTTGGTCAGCTATTGCAACACTGGCAGCGTAGTGGATTCCTCCTGGAGTCCCGACGGCACCAAGCTGGTGGTGAAAGACACGATGGGCAACTATAATGCGCAGTGCTCGAATGAGATCGTGGTGATTAACTCCGACGGCTCCGGCGCTCTTGCCATCAATTGCAACAACAATTGGGGTATTCCCACCCAAGGACTCGATTGGTCGCCCGATGGATCAAAGGTTGTCGCATTGGCGGCCTGCGGGGGCTCCGGAGGCGGACCAACCTGCACCCAGTGGGTCATTTACGATACCTCGACCTGGATCGCCATCCGAGCCATCCCCACCCCCAGCGGAAACGATAACTTCACGATTCGTTTTTCGCCGGACTCCACCGAACTTGCCTATAACGATCCGAATCTTCCGGGCGGCCCGGGGTTCGTGATCATGGACTTGAACGGCAATACGCTTTCCACCGTTCAGCCGGCAGTCCGTCCGCAAACCACAGAGCTGTGGTGGAACCCGAGTTCGGTAAATACGCCTACCACGATGACTCTTGGCGTTTCCTCCGTCTATGTGAATTCCTGCCCGAACTATATGGTTCAGTTGCAGCCTTCGACATTCGATGCCTTTGGCAATCTGATTACGCACGGGTACAGCGGCGTTAACGGAAACATCGTCTCCGGCGATGGAGACTCCTGGCACGTCGATGGCTTCGGCAATGCCTATTACAATCAAAATCGCGATAGTGCGAGCGGCACTTTACAGCTCAGCAACATCAGCGTCAGCAGTAACACCGTGCCGCTGACGGTCGATTCAAGTTGTAACTGCCAGTCGAATGTAAGCTCCGGAATCACGGTCACGCGTAGCGGGTTGCGTTATGTCACTTCTTCCGAGCAGCAGTTCGTGCAGACTCTGACGATCAAAAACAACACCAGCGGGCCGATCTCCGGTCCCATCAATGTGGTGATCCAGAGTCTGAGCGCCAACGCGACGCTCACTAACCCTGGAGGCACCACCGGCTGCACCTCATCGGGAAGTCCGTACGTCACTGTGGTGCAGTCCAACAGCGCGCTGGCACCGGGCGCAAGCGCGACGTATCCGATGACCTTCCGGGATCCGACGCTGGCCGGCTTCACCTATTCCACCACCGTAACCGCGGGCGCTGGCGCCCCATAGAAATCTTGACAAGGAGACGAAAATGAGAATCGCACTCTTAGCTCTTACCTCAGCGGCCGTGTTCGGAAACACTATTGTCACGCTGAACACGGCGCCTCTACAAACCAGCTCCGCCGGTCCGTTCACCCTCGATTTTCAGTTCCTCGACGGAGACGGAACGGGCGACGGCAACAATACCGTGACGCTCTCGAACTTCACGTTCGGAGGCGGCTCCGTCAACACCACGCCCTCATTCAGCACGGGTGGCATCAACGTGACTACCGGTCCGTTTGGCGTCACTTTGACCGACACGGCCTTCTACAACGACGTAGAATTTAGTCTCACGCCCGGCAGCTCCTTAAGCTTCGCGCTCGACTCCACCTCGAACCCCGATACTAGCGCGCCAGACACCTTCACGTTCGCCATCTTCGATGGGAGCGGAAATGAGATCTCCACCACCAACCCCAATGGCCTGGATTCCTTCCTGGAGCTGGACCTGCCGACCGGAAGCACTCCGATCACTACGATTCTGTCCGGCTCCGCCCCCGGTGCGTCGGTCATGCTCGCGCCGCCCGTCGAGAGTTCAGGCGGTACAACTACCCCGGAGCCGTCGGCATTTATCCCCTTGGTGGGCGCATTGACGGTCCTAGTTGCTCGTGGCGCATACACTCGTGCGTGCCGTGTCGAGACTCATCTCGACACACGCATGTGTTAAAGGGGGCGCGCCGCCAGAGCGCCTTGCAGGAATAGCGCGACCGATTCCGTAAGCGCGCGCGGGAATTCGCTGCGCACCATCGCCAGCGCCTGGCGGCGTAACAACGAATGACCCGCGACGCGCATTACGTGAAAAAAACGGTTGGAGCCTCTGAGCGCGAAGCCGGGCAGAATGGAATACGCGAATCCTGATTCCACCAGGCTCTTGATCGCCTCCGTGTCATCGGCTTCCATGATGACCCGCGGGGCGATTCCGGCTTGATGAAAAAACTGTTCTATGATGGAGCGCATATTGCTGCGCTTCGGATAAAGTACGAAGGGCGCGCCTGCCAGTTCTTCGGTTCCCACCGTTCCCACGCGGCTCCCGGTTACGCGCGTGTGCGACGGCCGCAGCACCAGAAGCTCCTCCTCAAACAAAGGCAGAATTTTAAGCTGCTCGTTCACCACCGGCAGCGAAATCAGCCCGAGATCGAACTGGCGGGATAATAACCCGGCCACGATTTCCTCGGTCTGGGCCACGGTGATCTGAATTTCGGTGTCCGGATATTTTTTCTTCAGCAGCCGAAGCGGGGGCCCCAGCCGGTGAATCAGCGTGGTGGCCCCGGTGGCGAACCGGAAAGGCCGGATATCGCTCGCGGGATCGTTTTCAAACTCCTGCTCAATTTGCCGGACTTGATTCATGATGCCGCGCGCATGGCGGGCCAGGCGATGCGCATTCGGAGTGGGTTGAAGCCGTTTACCCGCCCGGATAAATAGTTCCGTCCGCAGCTCCGCCGCCAGATTATGCAATTGGAGGCTTACGGCGCCCGGCGTAATATACATTTTCTGTGCGGCTAAAGTGACGCTCGAAGTGTCGATGACAGCCAGAAACAGCTCGAGTTGCCGCAGGTCCATAGCAGGGTCCTCACGCGCGATCGTTTAATTTTACTAAATAATGCCGGCGGGTTACACTCAAACAATAAGGGCCCTTAGCACAGCGGTTAGTGCAGCGGACTCATAATCCGTTGGTCGTTGGTTCGAATCCAACAGGGCCCACCAAAAGGGTTCAATCCGATTTTGATGTTGGCCTTCTGGTGGCGCTCGCCTCCAGGCGTGCCGCGTCGACATTCGTGTCTACGATCTTGGGTTTTTACTTTACTTTAGCCGTCGATTCCCTGACCACCAACTCGGCGTCTACCGTGATGCGGATCGCCGACTCCTCGCCGGACATCAGGCGAAACAGGCTCTCCATCGCCAGCAGACCCATTTGCCTCATCGGCTGCCGAACGGTGGTCAACCGGGGCTGGGTATAAGACGAGATAAACAGGTCGTCGAATCCCACCACCGAAATATCTTCGGGCACCCGCAATCCGCGCAGGTGAATCGACCGCATGGCGCCCAGCGCCGACATGTCGTTATAGCAGCACACTGCCGTCGGCGGATGGGGAAGCTCCAGCAGCGTGTCCATCGCTCCAATCGCTTCCTCCGGTTTCCCGTTGCCGCGGACCACCAACTCCGGATCGAAGGGAATTCCGGCCGCATCCAACGCCTGGCGGTATCCTGCCAGGCGCTCCGTATCGGATTGATAGCCGAACTGATCCCCCAAATAAGCGATCCGGCGGTGTCCCAACCCGATCAAATGATTCGCCGCATCCCGAGTGCCGGCCACGTTACCGATCATCACGGAATGCACGAACGCGCCCGGATGCTGGTTGTTCACTAGCACGATCGGCACCTGCATTTCGGACAGCAGCGGAAGGTACAATGCCCCCACGCGTGAGGACGTCACGACGATCCCGTCCACGCGCCGCTCGGCAAAAGATTGCACCACCTGCTGCTCCCGGTTGGGATCCGCATTGGAATCGGCCAGAAACACGGAATAGCCGTGATCGTTGGCCGCCTGTTCGATGCCGCTCACCACTTCGCTCGCGAAAGGATCGGCGATGGTGGTCACCACCAGTCCAATGGTCCGCGTCCGCTTGGTGACCAGCCCCCGGGCCACCGCGCTGGCACGATACCCCGATTCATTAGCGATTCGCCGGATTTTCTCGGCGGTTTCGGGGTTCACCAGAGGACTGTTCTGCAACGCGCGCGACACCGTCGAGTGTGAGACGCGCGCGAGACGGGCGATATCCTTAATCGAAGGCGGACGAAGCGGCATGCTCCGGTTGTCCAACATGGACGCTACAGTATGGAAAATGTATGCGGCGAAGTCAAGTTTGTTGGTAGAATCCGGGGCAGCGGTTAAGGTATGTACCTAGCTCTCAACGCGGTTCCCATAGGCGGCAATCTATCGTGGCCCGATTTTGCGCGGCTGGCTTCGTCGACGGGATTTGGAGGCGTGGATCTCATGCTCAATCCCGCCATGGCGGATGGCGTCGAGAAAACGCGCACGCTGCTCAACGATCTGCTCCTGCGGCCGTCCTTTGCCAACCTTCCCGTGGAATTTCGCAAGGACGACGCAGCGTTTCGCGCCGGGCTTCCAAAGCTCGAAGACGCCGCGCCTTTCTGCGCCGCGATCGGCTGCCCGCGCCTGATGACGTATATCATGCCCTCAAGCGAAATTCCGAAGGACGAGTTGCGGCGTTTATATAAGGCCCGTTTTACCGAATGCGCGAATATCCTGGCCCGTTCCCACTGCCGCCTGGGGCTGGAATTCCTGGGCCCCGTGAGTTTCCGCACGCAGTTTCCTCATGAGTTTATCTGGAAGATGAATGAGATGCTCGAATTCGCGAAGGAGTGCGGCTCAAACGTCGGCTTGACGCTCGACGCCTGGCACTGGCATCACGCCGGAGGCACTATCGCCGATATTCTTGCTGCCGGAAAAGACCGGATCGTGGTGGTCCATTTCGATGACGCACCGGACCTGCCTCCCGATAAGATCCGCGACAATCAGCGTCTGCTTCCTGGTGAGGGCGTCATCAATCTGACCGGCTTTTTACAGGCCCTTCAAAAGATCGGGTATCAGGATTCGCTGAGCGTAGAAGTTTTCGGCCGCGGACTCAAGGAAATGCCTCCGCGAGAAAGCGCGAAGCTTTGTCTGGATTCCAGTCTGGCAGTCTTTAAGAAGGCCGGCATACCGGTTAATTAAGAGGAGTGATACTAACGTTTCCAAAGCAGCGCGAAGCTGACAGTCAGGGGATACAATGTGGCGCACGCACTCTTGCGTGCCGCATCGACACTCGTGTCGATGCCCTACCGCGGAAGGTGTCGAAGACGAGCCTCGACACGGCACGCAGGAGTGCGTGCGCCACATCTGAAAGTGTTTGCGAACGAGGCGGTGAGAACCAGATTACTCGAGCAAATGCTGCATCTGCGTGAAGATCAGAATCACCGCCGGTCCTAAAGTAACCAGGATCACCGATGGAAAGATCAGAAAAAACACCGGGAAAATGAGTTTTACGCCCACTTTTCGCGCCTTCTCCTGCGCGATCTGACGGAAGCGGATGCGCAGATAACGGGCGTGGGTTTTGAGAGCTGGTCCCAGGCTGGTGCCGAAACGATCGGTGTCGATCAGCAGATTTGCGAACTTCCGCAGCTCCATATCCTTGCTGCGCTCGCCGAAATTTTTCAAAGCTTCGGCGCGGGTGGTGTTGGCTCGCAATTCCAGCTGGAGCTGCGTGAATTCCGCGGCCAGATCCGGATGCGTCCCTCGCAAGCCGCGCGCCGTGTCGAGGATCGCCGCGTCCAGTCCCTGTCCGGCTTCAATCGCAAGCACCATCAGGTCCAGCGCGGCAGGCAAGCCGCGTCGAAGTCGCGACACGCGCTGCTTGGCCAGCCGGTCTAGGATCCGTTCCGGCAGTAAAAATCCAAACCCGATTCCGCAGATCGCTGCCAGAAACATCTGCGTAAAATCGGCGTCCGGGCGGAAAGTAACGGTGGCCCAGACCCCTGCCGCGGCCAGTGTTAAAGCCGAGGCGCCCTTAATTCCCAGGAACACGGACACAGCCGACGGCCAGCGGTATCCCGCGATCATCAGTTTTTGTCGCGTCGCTTCCGCTTTTTCCAGGCCGCCCGGCACCGCTTCTCCGATCAGGCGGAAAATATCGGCGATGGCCGCCTGCGGGCCAGCCAACTCCGGCGAATCGAGCGCAAGCCGAACCGGAATCTGCACCGCTCCCGCGCTCTCCCTCGACGGGCGCAACACGAACACGTAGCCAACCGCGCTTACCGCGCCCAGCACGAACAGAAACAATCCGATCAGCAGTTGCGGGCTCATACCTTGATGTCCACGATTTTGCGGATCACGAAGTGCGCCAGAATCAGGCACACCACCGCCGCCGTAATCAGGTTCTTTCCATAAGGATGGTAATAGAGCACCTGCATATAGCCCGGGCTGACATACATCATCATCAGCGCGATGACGATCGGTAGGATGGTCAGGATCAGGCCGGTCATCTTACCGTGCGCGGCCAGCGACCGGATCTCGCCTTGCAGCGCGATCGCTTCGCGCATGTTTTCCGCCAGGTTGCTCATCACGTCGCTCAGCTTGCCTCCGGTTCGCGAATGCAATTCGACCGCGGAGATGAACAGGTTCACTTCGAGCAGAGGCACTCTCTGCCCCAGATTTTCGAGCGCCCGATTCCAGCCGACGCCCAGGTTCGCCTCGGCCGATGTCTTGCGCATTTCCGTCGAAACCGGCGGCACTGTTTCCGCCGCGATCATGTCCATCGATGCCGAAAGGGGATAGCCCGCGCGCAGAGCCCGCGAAAGGGAATCGAGTACGTCCGGGAAATTCTCGCTGAATTTTAGGAATCGCTTGTTACGCAGCCGCAGCACGTAGCCGTAAGGAGCCATGCCGGCCAGCAGCGCTCCCGCGAAGGCTGGCCAGAACCCCAGGAAACGATAGAGCAGCAGAAACACAACCGCAGCGGCCAGAGCCATCGAGATGGTCACCCTGCCAACGGACCAGCTGAGATCCGCCTGCGCGATGCGCTTTTTCAGGATTTCCATGAAATCGAAGCGCGCGAGAAGATTGTCCCAGAAGTTGATGGTCGATAGCCGCTCCGTGCGCATCAGCGGACGGCCTTCATCGGCGCCCAGCTCTCCCATCTCCGCTTCCGATTCCTCGGCGCGGCTCTTTAGAAAAGCCATCCACGCGATCGCCACCGCGATCGACGCCAGCAGAAACGTCAGAACGAAGAACAGGAAAATCGAGACAATCAGCATGAGAGTTCCCGCAGTCTCCCGTTAGGGTTGGGGCGTTTTCGAGGCTACAGGGGCCGGCGGACCCACCGTCACCGAGGAGCGAACCACAGCGCCCAGCGATACCGGGGCATTGGTCCGGGTCTGATCGTCCAGAGGATTCCTGAGCGTCAAGCGCACCCGCGCGCCCGAATCCGCAGCGGCCAGGACATCCGCCTGCGCCGGACCCGCCAGCAGCGTAACCGATGGCAGAATGGTCCCCTGCGAAGTTCCTTCGCCCGCCGGATTCACGCCCAGCACCTGCAAATCTTCGAGCGCCGTGCGAACCACAATTTCGGTTCCGGCCTTACCCAACACGACCTGCACATCCACCTTCTGACCCGTGCGCAGCATGCCGATCACGCCGCTCGAATCGGTGACGTGAACGGTGACCGCGCGCATGCCTTCGGGCACGCCCGAACCGCCGCCCGATTTCGCGGTAGCCAAGTGGATTTCAGAAACCAGCTCCTCCTCCCCGATGGCGTCGAAAACAGTCTTGCCGATCACCTGATCGGGCTTCTCGAACGTGCCCTTCGGGGTTACCACCCCTGGCCACGAAATGGTCTTGAGGTCTGCCGCGGCGATGAGTGTTCCCGTCCTGAGTGGATGCGCGGCGACCACGACGGTCTTGCCGCTCCCCGTGCTGCTGCTGAGCTTGTTGACGAACAATCCATAAAAGATGCCCGTCGACAGGATCGCGACCACAAACGCGATCCCTAACAATTTCAGCATGTTGTTCTTTTTCATAGGTGGTCCGTACAGGTTCTTACCCGTACACTCCCATCGGTTGGATTTGCGGAATTCTACAGGGGCATTAAGATGAAGGTATGGATACGCTGAGGATTGCCGGACGTGAGTTTACGTCAAGATTGTTCGTCGGCACGGGGAAATACCGCAGTTTTCCCGAAATGGCCCGCTGCCATCAAGCCTCCGGCGCGGAAGTCGTCACAGTGGCCGTGCGCCGCGTGAATCTTACCGACCGCGGTAAAGAATCGCTGCTCGACCACATCGATCGGGAGAAGTTTTTCCTGCTGCCGAACACCGCCGCCTGCTATACGGCAGATGAGGCCATCCGAACCGCTCGCCTCGGCCGCGAGGTGGGATTGTCGAACTGGGTGAAGCTCGAAGTCATCGGCGACGAGAAGACGCTGTTCCCGGACAATGCCGGACTGCTTGAAGCTACGCGCGTCCTGGTGAAGGAGGGGTTCGTGGTGCTGCCTTATACCAATGACGATCTGGTAAACGCCCGCCGCCTGATCGATGCCGGAGCCTCCGCGGTCATGCCCATGGGAGCGCCGATCGGCAGCGGCCTGGGCATCCAGAACCTGACCAACTTGCGCATCCTGCGCGAAATGATTACCGGCGTTCCTCTGATCGTAGACGCTGGCGTCGGCACGGCATCGGACGCGGCCATCGCGATGGAGCTCGGCTATGACGGAGTCCTCATGAACACCGCCATCGCCGCCGCCGAAGATTCCGTCAGCATGGCCCTGGCGATGAAGCTCGCAGTCGAAGCCGGCCGTTACGCCTATCTCTCCGGACGCATGGAAAAGAAACTATACGCGTCCGCGAGCAGTCCCATGGCTGGCGTGGTGCGATAGCTAGACTCAGAGGTGGCACAGACTTTAGTCTGTGGTTCACTCAGGCGCCTTCATAACCTGGACTTGGCATACTGCGCGAGCCGCAGACAATCCCCACTGGACCCATCCGTAGCGATCACCGCCTCCAACCGGTCGTTCTGGAATGCCGTCAACCGCTCCGAACCGACGCGAAACACTTCCATGTCCAAATCACTCGCGCCGCGCTTTCTAATATAGATGGAAAATTCCCGGCGTCCATCGGTGTAAACCAGATGCAGCGCTGGCTTACCATCGATCCCACACATCTTGGCGTGTTCCAGGCGATAACCCTCCGGCGCCAGCGCCCCGAGGTTCGACAATTCGAATCGCCGCCCAAGTTTTTCCATCTCCGCCGGATCCGTCCGCCAGCGGCGCGGCTGATGCTCCACCACTTCGAGACGATGATCTAGGGCCGCATCCGCATACAAACGAGTCACCGGCCCCCGCCGCAGCGCGAAATAACTCGCCAGCGCCGCGAACAGGATCGCCGCGGCCACAGTGCCGAACCTTCGAATCCGCTGCGTCCGAATATGTCCTCTCACCGCACGCTCGACCGCCGCCGCATCCGGCAATTCGGCGGCCGCGGCTTCGTTGAGCTGTGCGTCCAGCGCGCGCTGCCCCTCGATCTCCGCTGCACAAGCCGCGCATTGCGCCAGATGCGCCAGAAACGCCTCGCGGGCGCTGCCATCGATCTCCCCCGACAAATAAAGCGGCGTCGCTTCCTCAATCTCTATGCAATTCATCGAATGTCCTTTTGACCCTGAGCCGCCGCCCCGATGCCGCGCTCCGAACCCAATTTTTCGCGCATCGACTGGCGGGCGCGGCTCATTCTCGACATCACCGTTCCCATCGGAACCGACAAGATTTCCGAGATCTCACGGCAGGTGAATCCTTCGACCACCGCCAACAGCAGGACGGTGCGGTGCTCGACCGGCAGCGAATCGAGTGCTTGATTCAATTCCAGTCTCTCGATCGCCGCATCCCGACGCTGCGTCTCCACAGGTAAAATGCCCGCGCGCGCCCGTCGAGCCTGTCCGTAAAACGCATTGAATAAAATCCGGTAGAGCCATGCCCGCGCGCTGGTGCCGTCCCGGAATTGACGGAAACTCCGCCACGCCTTGAGCAAAGTTTCCTGCACCAGATCCTCGGCCGAGGGCGTATCGCCGGTCAGCCGCCGCGCGAAACGGATCAGCCGCCTAGCCTCCGGCATCACGATGCGTTCGAACTCGGCCTGGGACTGAAACACTTACTACAATTCTAGTGCTGCAATTCGGTCAGCGCCGCCAGCACTTCCTCGCTGTGCGGATTGGGCTTCACGCCGACGTAAACCTTGCGGATCACTCCATCGGGATCGATGATGAAGGTATTGCGCGCCGCGAAGTTCGGATTCTGCGCGCTGGTCGAGCCATAGGCCGCGATCGCCTTCTTATCCGGGTCCGCCAGCAGCTTGAATGTCAGGCTTTCCTTGGTGCAAAACTGCTGATGCGAATCCATGTTATCGGCGCTTACGCCGACAATGGCCGTTTTCTTCGCCGTATACTGCGCCAGATCGCGTTGGAAATTGTGCGCCTCGATGGTACAGCCCTGGGTCATGTCTTTCGGGTAGAAATACAGCACCACCCATTGGCCTCGAAAATCCTTCAGGCTGACCGTCTTGCCTTCCTGCGATTGCAGCGTAAAATCAGGAGCCTTCGATCCTTCAGCCGGAACGTCCGCCGCGCGAACCGAAAGTAGCAATGCCAGGGCCGGGATGGCGAGAGAGAGAGTTTGTTTCATACCTCTCTAAATGCAGAAACCCGCCGGATTCATCCATGCATTCCAAAAATAACCCCTGGCGTGAGCCTGGGGACAGTCAGGAAACCCACATCGCCGACAAAGCGCGTTGAAAATTCCCGCCTAGAATCAGCCCGATGCACTCATTGGAATAGCTCCGCCGCACCAGTCCCTCGGTGAGGTCGAAAATCTTCTTCGAATAATCGATCCCGTCCAGGTCGTATTTCCTCGGCGAGTGCGCCGGCCAATCCCTGCCATCCAGATCGACGTCGCTTCCTACGCCGACGTGCTCCACGCCCACCAGCCTGGTGATGTGGTCGACATGATCGAGCACTGTCTCAATCGTCGCCGGACCCGACGCGCTTACGAATCCGCGCACCATGGTCACGCCCATCACGCCGCCCTTCGCGGCCATATGGCGGATCGTCTCATCGGTCTTGCATCGCGAGCTGTTCGGCACCAGCTTGCGGCAATTCGAATGCGTGATCAGTACCGGCCTCCTCGAAGCCTCAATCGCGTCAAGCGATGTCCGGTCCGCGCAGTGCGAAATGTCCACCGCCATACCCACTTCGTTCATCCGCTTCACAATTGTCCCGCCGTATTCCGTCAAACCCGGGTCCTTCGAGTCAGTCGACCCCCCACCGATCCTGTTGTCCAGATACGTAAGCTGCGAAACTCTCTGCCCCATCGCGTAGAACCGGTCCACATCCTCCACCGTCCGGAAATGAACCGAGTTCTGTTGCCCAATCACGATTCCGATCTTCCCCGAAGCCTTCGCGCGCTCGAAATCACGCACTGCGTCTACCCGCAGGAACAGCTCCGGATGCGCCTTCAGGAATGAGTTCCACCCGGTAATGTCCCGCAGCGTCGCCGTATAAATGTCGCCCGTCGTGTAGCCCACCGCCGGATGCAGCGCCGTCACTCCGGAATTTTTCAAGCGCATAAAATCCGCGCGCTGGAACCGCAGAGGATCGCTTTCCCAACCGGATAGCTTCTTGTAATTCAAAGTGAGCAGACCCAGCATGTCGATCACTGTGGACTTGCGTACCAGGTCCAGAGTGCGAGCCGAATATGTTGCATCGCTTTGCGCAAATAGCGCAAAACGCCCTGTGTTGATAAAAGGCGCGCCCAGAGACACGGCTGCGCCCCTCAATATCGAACGACGAGAAATCACTTGTGTACCACCGGAAGGGGAGATTCTATCACGAATCTGGTACTCTGTCGAAACATAATGCGCCACCGCCTTGTGCGAACATTTAGAACGCTACTTCGAATTCGACCGCCTGGGCACCGATTGGCGCACCGAAATTCTGGCCGGCTTGACGACCTTCGTCACCATGGCCTATATCGTTTTCGTAAATCCGTCCATACTTCACGAAGCCGGAATGCCCTTTCAGGCCGTAGTCGCCGCCACCTGTTTCTGCGCGGCGTTCGGCAGCATCCTGATGGGCGCCTTCGCCCGCTATCCCATCGCGCTCGCGCCCGGCATGGGGCTCAACGCGTACTTCACCTACACGGTCGTGAAAGGCATGGGCGTCCCTTGGGAAACCGCCCTCGGAGCCGTGTTTATTTCCGGAGTCACCTTCTTCGTACTTACTCTTATCGGCATCCGCGAGCTGATCTTTAACGCCATTCCGCAGGAACTTTACTCGGCCGTTGCCGCCGGTATCGGACTCTTCATCGCCGTCATCGGCCTCCGCAACGCCGGTCTCATCGTGGCCAGTCCGGCGACGCTTGTCACCCTGGGAAATCTCCGCGACCGGAACACGCTCGTCGCCATCGCCGGATTGTTGATCATTGCCGCGCTGCTCGCCTGGCGCGTCCGCGGCGCGATGCTGATCGGCATCCTGCTGACCACGCTTCTCGCAGCGCTCTGTGGTCTCACTCACTGGTCCCCGCAGACCTACCGCATTTCCGATATCGCAGCCACCGCCGGAAAACTCAACATCAAAGGAGCCTGGAGCCTCGGATTCTTGGAAATCGTCTTCGTATTCCTGTTCGTCGACATGTTCGACAACATCGGCACTCTGGTCGGCGTCGGCAAAAAGGCGGGTCTGTTCGATAACGCGAACCACATCCCGCGCATCCGCCGGATTCTGCTCGCGGACGCCATGGCCACCATCGCCGGTTCCCTGGCCGGAACGTCAACCGTGGTCAGCTACATCGAAAGTGCGGCCGGCGTGGTCGCCGGAGGACGCAGCGGAGTCACTGCGATCGTAACGGGTGTTCTGTTCATCGCAGCCCTCTTCGTAGCGCCACTCATCGGAGCCGTCCCCGCCGCAGCCACCGCTCCCGCGCTGATCATTGTCGGGTCCCTGATGATGTCGCAAGTCAGCGAAATCCACTGGGACGACCCGATCGTAGCGATCCCGGCATTCCTGACGCTGGTCACCATTCCGCTGACATTCAGCATCGCCACCGGCCTGGCCTTCGGCTTCACCTCGTATGCTTTATTAAAACTCTTAAAAGGCGAATTCCGGCGCGAGCAGTGGTTGGTCTACGTCCTGGCAGCGCTATTCATAGTCCGCTTCATCTATCTCGGAAACGGCTAACCAACCCCAGACTGACGCCGTGCGTTATAACCCCGTCACGTCAGTGCGGGGATCGGGCGGAGGGCACTGTCGAATAGAACCTCGCCGAGAGGATGAAATCAAGTGGGGCAGGTTCCCGACCTGCCCTCCGGGATTCCTCCCGCCTAGAGCGCTAACCCTGGCTACTAGCTTCCTCTTCCCTAACCCCTGCCGGCGCCCTCAACCCCGACCACTCCTCACACACCAATATCGAATTCGCCGGATTCTTCGAAGAATATTTCAACCCGGAAACTCCAATCAACCGGTGTGCATCCGCCGGCAGATAGTCCCGCAACGCGGACACATCCTGCGACGCCGTGTACTGCACGCCGCGCACCGTATAGAAGTAATAAAGCGTGCTATCCGTAGCCTCGGAAATCATCGCATCGCCCAATCGCCCCTGCCTGTTGACGTTTAGTCTCCGCTTGCGCTCCCGCTTCTCAGGAGTCCCATGCACCCGCATCACGATCCACACAGCGAGCGTGATCAGCGCGATCGCAACACCGCACAGCGCGGCAACTTGGACACCCTCTGTCACTGCTGCTTCCATGCGAGGCACAACGTGCGAAAACGGGGGCTGCCTGCTCTGTCCCCAGGCGCAGTTAGCTCCCTGGAAAGCGCTCCTAACGCCGGCGCCGCGTGGACAGAGTGGGCCGTCCCCGTTTTCGCCCCGTCCGAATTCCTCGAGCGTGAAGCCACCGCTACCTCCCCGCTGGAACCTCATCAAACACTCTGGCGTAATCCTTCAAAAACTGGTCCAGCCCCTTATCCGTTAAAGGATGGCTGAACAGTCCATCGACCACTTTATATGGCAGCGTAGCCACATGCGCCCCCGCCTTCGCCGCTTCGATCACATGCGCCGAGCTGCGCAGCGACGCCGCCAGCACCTGCGTCTGAAAGTTGTAGTTCTTGTAAATCAAAACGATGTCGCGGATCAGCTCCATCCCGTTGCCGCCGATGTCGTCGACCCGTCCCACGAAAGGGCTGATATAAGTCGCACCCGCTTTCGCCGCCAGAATCGCTTGCCCCGCCGAAAAACACAGCGTCACATTCACGCGAATTCCTTCTTTGTGAAAAATCGAGCACGCACGAATGCCATCGCGCGTCAGCGGAACTTTCACCACCACGTTCTTATGGATCTTCGCCAGCGCGCGGCCCTGGATCAGCATTTGATCGGCCTCGATCGCCACCACTTCCGCGCTCACGTCGCCGTCGATGATGTCGCAGATCCTGCGGATCTGATCATCCATCGCGACCCCTTCCTTGGCGATCAGCGAGGGGTTCGTGGTTACGCCGTCGATAATGCCCCAGCGCGCACCGGCCTTGAGTTCGTCGAGATTCGCCGTGTCGAGAAAAAATTTCATATCACGCGGTTTTCGAGAACCCCGATGCCGTCGATTTCGACGCGTACGATCGATCCAGGCGTGAGCGGACCGACGCCCGGGGGCGTGCCCGTCGCGATCAAATCGCCAGGCTCCAGAGTCATGAACGATGTAATGTATGAAATTATCACATCCACCGGAAAAATCATATCCAGCACGGAGCCGTCCTGTTTCACCTCGCCATCCACCAGCGTGCGCACCCGCAAAGACTTGAAATCGAGCTCGTCCTCTGACACCACGCACGGCCCCACCGCGCAGAATGTATCGAAGCCTTTTCCCCTGGTCCACTGCCCGTCTTTCTTTTGCAGATCGCGCGCCGTGACATCGTTCACGATCGTATAACCAAGGATGTAATCGAGTGCATCCTCGCGCGAAATATTGCGCGCCCGATCTCCGATTACGATTCCCAATTCGCCTTCGAAGTCCACTCTCTGTGAAAGCGCGGGATAAACGATGGAGTCGCCCGAAGCAATCAGCGACGAAGGCGGTTTCAGAAAAATCAAAGGCTCAGCTGGGGCTTCATTGCCTAATTCCTTGGCATGCTCCAGATAATTGCGGCCCACGCAGACGATTTTCGTAGGCGCGCACGGAGGCAGCAGGCGGATCCCCGGCGTGGCCGCATCGCTGGGAGGCCCGTAGCGAACATCGGGCGAATCCGGCGCGGTGGGCGGATCCGAAGGGTTAAGTGAGTATCGAATTTGCTTCATGGCAGATGACTTCTCACGATATAATAGAATGAGTGCCCGTGTCCCTTATACCGGCGTTCATTGTGGCCAACTCCCCCTCCGCATTTCAGCGGTTCCGGGACTCTCTCTTCGATACCACCTTCGCCGGCATTCATCACCTGGACTGGTTCGATTGGGCGATGATGATCCCGTATTTCGCGGTTTTGCTGGTGCTTTCCTGTTACGGCATGCATCGCTACGAAATGATCCGCGGATTTTTCAAGCATCGCAAGAAGTTCTCTGAAGTGCCTCCGATGCGGTACGAGCAGCTGCCGCGCGTGACCATCCAGCTTCCGATTTTTAACGAACAATACGTGGTGGAGCGTCTGATCGAATCGGCCAGCAGAATCGAGTATCCGCGCGAGCTGCTGGAAATTCAGATTCTCGACGATTCGACGGACGAAACCCATCCCTTCACCGAAAGCCTGGTCGCGCAATATAAAGCCAACGGTCATCCCTTCGAATACATCCATCGCAACAACCGTCACGGCTACAAAGCCGGAGCGCTGCAAAACGGCCTAAAGACCGCGACCGGCGAGATCGTCGTGATTTTCGACGCGGATTTCGTGCCCCCGGTCGATTTCCTGGAGCGGGTTGTCCATCAATTCGCCGACCCCAAAGTCGGCATGGTGCAAACACGCTGGACGTATCTGAATCGGTCCTATAATGTCCTGACCGAAGTCCAGGCGATGCTGTTAGATGGGCATTTCGTTCTGGAACACGTGGCCCGCAGCGGCGCGGGTTTGTTTTTCAATTTCAACGGGACCGCCGGCGCCCTGCGCCGCGCCATGATCGACGATGCCGGCGGATGGCAGCACGATACGCTCACCGAGGATTCGGATTTGAGCTATCGCGCGCAACTAAACGGCTGGAAATTTGTATATTTACCTTCAATCGAGTGTCCCTCGGAGCTGCCTATCGAAACCTACGGCTTCCAGGTCCAGCAGTCCCGGTGGGCAAAAGGGCTGACCCAGGTAGCGATGAAGCTGCTGCCGAAAATCCTCCAATCGGACCTTCCGTGGCGTGTGAAACTCGAGGCGTTCTTCCACCTGACCCCCAATATTTCCTATCCTTTGATGATCTTGGTGTCCGCCCTGATGCTGCCGGTGATGATCGTCCGGTTCTATCAAGGCTGGCTCCAGATGGTGCTGATCGACCTCCCTCTGATCGCGGCTTCGTTTTGGTCGATTTCGGCGTTTTATGTCATTGCGCATCGTGAACTGTATCCGAAGACATGGAAGCGTGCGTTCTTGTTCCTACCAGCGCTGATGGCGGCTGGAGTCGCGCTCACAATTATCAATTCGAGGGCGGTTTTTGAAGCACTGATCGGTTATCAGACCGCGTTTGCGCGCACCGCCAAGTACGCCGTCGGCGGCCACCAGAAGGTGATGATTCAGAACATCGAGTACCGGCGCCGCAGCGGCTGGCTTCCCTACGCAGAACTTGTCGTAGGCACGTACTTTCTGGGCATGGTGGCGTTCGCGGTGACCTCCGAAAACTACCTGGCGATTCCTTTCCTGATGCTATTCGTCGGCGGCTATTATTGGGCGGGCTGCTCAACGTTATGGGAAGAGTATCAAGGCAAGCTGGCCTGGCAGCGTCAGCAGTTGGTCCTAAACTCGGAGTCGCTGGTTGGTGGCAAATAAAAACATTACCTGGGCGGAAAGTTCACAGAGCAGGACTCAAAATGGCGCGCTTCACAAATGGATTGCGTCACCCATAATGAATGATTTTCCTGCGTGTGGCGCACGCGTCTACGCGTGCCGCGTCGACATTCGGCTTTATTCGTAAGCCTCGAAAAGAAACATCGACACGAATGTCGATGCGGCACGCCTGGGGGCGTGCGCCACATTTAACATTCCCCACACGGATACGCTTCAGGCAACTGATCTGGAAATGGAGCGCGTTCAGAAGCTCGAAAACCGTCAGTAGCCAGTCCCTACTTCAGCTCCACAATCGTCGCGCCCGAGCCCCCCTCATCCTGCGACGCCACATAAAACTTCTCGACATGCGGGTTTTGCTTCAATAAATCCGCAATCGCTTTCTTCAAAATTCCCATGCCATGGCCATGTACGATCCGCACCCGCTCGACTTGCGCGAGCGCGGCGCTGTCCAGCATTTTGTCTACTTGCTCCACCGCCTGCTCGGCACGTTGGCCGATGATGTTGATCTCGCGGTAGCCTGTGTCGAAGCTAGGCCCTTGGCGGAACGTCACGCTCTGCTTCGGTTTATCGGCGGGCGCCAGCACTTCCTCGACATCCGATAGCGAGACTTGCATTTTTAGAAATCCCGCATCGACTTCGAGGATGTCTCCCGGCAGCAGGCGGCGGACGCTGGCAGGTTGGCGGATGCCTTTCAATCTTACTCTCGCGCCGGGCTCGATTTTCAGGCGCGGAGGCGCGGACGGACCTACAGGCGCAAGGGCCTCCACGGCTTCTTTAAATTCGCGTTTTGCCTTGGCGACTTTTACGTGCGCTTTTTGGCTCAACTCACCGAGCGTCTGTTCGGCGCGCTGCTCGAACTGCGCGGTCAGCTCCGATGCGCGTTGTTCCAACTCGCGGATCCTTGCGGCGTATTTCTTTTCCCAGCTTTGCTCCAGGGATTTTTCTTTGGCTTCGATGGCCGCGGCGCGCGCGGTCAGCTCAATCCGTTCCCGCTCCAATACGTCGATGCGATCGTGAAGCTCGGCCAGGAAGCGGGAAACGTCGCGCTCGACGTTGGTCATCCGGGAACGGGCTACAGAGATGAGATGCGGATCGAGACCCAGGCGGCTCGCGATGTCCAGACCTGCCGATTTACCGGGCGCTCCCAGGCGCAGTTCATAGGTCGGTTCAAGGGTCGCGTCGTCGAAGCCCATCGACCCGTTGCGCACGCCCTTCGTGGATGCGCCGTAAACTTTCATGGCCATCAAATGGGTGGACGCCAGAGTGAATGCGCCCGCGTTTTGAAATGCTTCGAGCACCGCGACTCCGAGTGCGCCGCCTTCTTCAGGATCGGTCGCACGCCCGAGTTCGTCGACCAGCACTAAAGAATCAGATGTGACATCTTCCAGCATTTTGCTGACGCATAGAATGTGTGACGAGAAAGAACTGAGGCTTTCCTGAAGCGACTGATGATCGCCGATGTCGGCCAGCACCTCATCGAACAGCGGAAACTCGGCTTCGAGCGCCGGGACGGGAAGTCCGGCATGGGTCATCAGCGCCAGCAAGCCAACGGTTTTGAGAGCTACCGTCTTGCCGCCGGTATTAGGTCCGCTAATCAGCAGGGTGCGTTCCGATTGATCGAGCGACAAGGAAACCGGCACCACAGCCTTCTTCTTGGCGCGCAGAATGTCCTCAAGCAGAGGATGGCGCGCGCGGCTCAGCACCAACTTACGATTATTATCGGGACTCAAGCGCGGAACCACACAGTTGAAATCCTGCGCGAATTCAGCTTTCGCGAACAGCAATTCCAACTTCGCTAACGCGCCGGCGGTGGCTGCGATTTCCGCGGCGTGCTCCCGCAGGCGGCCGGTGAACTCGCGCAGGATCCGATGCACTTCACGCATCTGCTCCTCATGCAGGTGAACCAGCTCATTGTTGAGATTGATGGTTTCGAGCGGCTCGACGAACAGGGTCTGTCCGCTGCCGCTGGCTCCGTGGATGACTCCTTCAACGCGGCGCTCGCGCCCGGCGACCACAGGAACCACAAAGCGGTCGTTGCGGATGGTGACGAAATCCTCCTGCAAAGTGCCGTCTTCGCGGTGGGCGCGCAGGAAGCGTTCTAGCGAATCCTGAATCAGGTGGCGCTGTTTTTCGTATTCACGGCGGAGGCGGGCCAGCGCTACGCTCGCGTGATCGGCCAGCGTACCATCCGGCAGAATTTTGCCGCGCAGATCGTGAGCGAGCTCGCGGAGGTCAGCGATCTGTTTCGCATGGGCCGCCAAACGAGGGAATTTTTCGGAGGCGGAAAGGAGAATCCCGCGCGCTTCGGCCGCTAAGTCCAGGAGCCGGGAAAGCTCATAAATTTCGGTGGCGTCGAGAGTAGCGCCTTCGATGCGAAGTTGCGCGAGCGTAGGTCCCAACTCCGCGATATCGTCGAAGCGGACCCTGATCGCCGCCCCTCTCGAGGCTGGTTGAGGCTGCGAAGAAGTTCGGACGTAATCGACCGCTTCCTGGGTGTCCGCTAAAGCGTCCTCGATGGCCGCGCGATCGGAACTTGGCTCGATCTTTAACAGTTCAGTTCGGCCCAGCGAACTGCGGACGTAGCGGCCCAGCAGTGCTCGCAGGGTTTCGAATTCGAGGACGGGTTCCGAGTGCATTTCAGGGCCTGGTGGCACAGACTTTAGTCTGTGATGAGTACGCATGGTTGAATGCTCTTTCGATGACGGCCAACGTGCCTTCGGTTAGCAGAAGATCCTGCAAGTTTTTTCGCTTGACCCACGCCACTCGACCGGCATCGTCACCGGCACTTAGCTCCCCTCCTTTCACTGTACACAGGTAATCATGCAGGATGTAGTGATACTCGACGCGGCCTTCCACGTCTAACATGATCCGCTCGAAGATTTCCAATAGTTTCCTGGGACGGACGATCAGGCCGGTCTCTTCGAGGACCTCGCGTATCAGCGCGTCTTCGATTTTTTCGCCAGGCTCGATCAGTCCTCCGGGTAGCGACCAATAGCCTTTTAGCGGAGTGCGTCCTCGTTGCACCAGCAGAATGGAATTGCGCCGGAGGATGAGCGCGCCTACGCCGGGCAGCGGATGCTTCGGAAACCTGCGCCTAATACTGCAACGCTCCTTTTACGCCCAGCCTCACGCGATACACGAACGTTCTCGCGGTGATGAAAAGGCTTTCCAGATCCGCGTCGCCGAAGGCCAGGTTCGACGGCGTTTGGCTCAGCTCGATATTACCGAGTAACTTTGCGTCTTCCGAATAAACGTAGACCTGCTTCGCCGCCACGTAGATGTTTCCCTTTTCATCAGTGCGGATTCCGTCGGGCACGCCGGGAATATTCTCAATGACCACTCGCTCCTTTGACGCGGCGCCGGATTTATCCAGATCGAAGGCGCGGACGACGCGCGCATCGGAATCGGCCACATACAGCACCTTTCCGTTCGCCGAGAGAGTGATGCCGTTAGGGCGCGTCTTCCATCTTGCGATCGCTTCTAAGTCGCCTTTCGGAGTAATGTGATACACGCCGAAGAAATCAAGCTCGCGATTGTCCTGCTGGTCTCCAAACGCGGGATCGGTGAAGTAAATGTGGCCGTCGCGGCGGACGATAATGTCGTTCGGCGCATTCAGGCGCTTGCCTTCGAATTTCGAGGCCAGCACTTCCACCGCTCCTTTTTTCGAAGTCCGAGTGACCCGGCGCGCGTGGAATTCGCAGGTGTACAGACGGCCCTGGACATCATAAGTATTGCCGTTCGGACCGCCGGGGACCTCGCCGTAATCGGAGGTGCCGGTGCCTCCGATAAATTTATAAATCTTGTTGGTGTTGCAATCGCTGAACAGCAGGAAGCCTTCTCTCGACCACGCGGGCCCTTCGGTGAACTGGAACCCCTTCGCGATTTTCTCGATGTTCATTCCGGCGAAGTTCTGGGCGTGAGACTGGCTCGCTAAAAGTACGAGGCATTGTAGCGCGCGCCTCCAGGCGTGCCGCGTCGACATTCGTGTCGACGTGTCTTGGACCCCAGCCCCGTAGCCATGGTAGCGTCTCGTCTGATTCATTCAGTGATTATGGCAAGAGTCTAGGTCGGTTATGGCAGCGCGAAAGCGAC
This sequence comes from Bryobacterales bacterium, assembly GCA_963698105.1. Taxonomy (GTDB): domain Bacteria; phylum Acidobacteriota; class Terriglobia; order Bryobacterales; family Bryobacteraceae; genus Palsa-187. Next base: position 753,715 of record CAVOPN010000001.1, on the reverse strand, counting down.
CACCGAATCCCCCATCTTCGACCCCACTTTGCCGTGCCCTCCCGCGCAGATCACTATATATTGTTTACCGCCGACGGAATAAGTCATCGGCGTGGCTTGCGCGGAGGCGGGCAGATCGGCGGACCAGAGCTCGGTTCCGTTGTCGACATCGAAAGCTCGCAGCTTCTGTTCACTGGTGGTAGCGGCGACGAAAATAAGGCCGCCCGCGGTCACCATCGGACCACCCATCGCGAGACCTCCGGGGATGGATCCGCCATTAGGAAGAGGTACGGAACCGAGCGGCACCGACCACTTCTTCCTACCCGTCGCGAGATCGACGGCGATCAGCTCGCTAAACGGAGGCGGGTTGCACGGCAGGCCGCTGGGGGCGCGCAGATGTTCGCGCATCATGGCATAAGGAGTGCCGCGCTGCGGCCCGACCTCCATGTTGAAACGATTCTGATGAGCGGTATCGATCTCCGCTTCAAGCTTGTCGCGCGGGATCAGCCGAACGATAGTCGACAGGCGATCCGACGCGACAATGAGGAAGTCGCGCGAGGGCTCATAGGCGCTGCTGCCCCAATTGACGCCTCCGACGTTGCCGGGAAACATGATGGTCCCTTCGAAGCTGGGCGGTGTAAAGACACCACGCGAATCGAGCCCTTCGAGTCGCGACTTGCACCACGCTTTGTCTTCGGGCGTAATGCCCCAAGCGTCCGCCGCCGAAAATTTCTGCGGCGCCAGCACATCGTATTTCGGAAAAGGCTGCGTGGGCGACGATTGCTCACCGGGGATTTTCGATTGCGGTACCGGACGCTCCTCAATCGGCAGCAACGATTTCCCGGTCATCCGGTCGAGGACGAAGAAGTGTCCCATCTTCGTCGTGACGGCGACGGCCGGCGTGCCTTTCCAACTCACCAGGGCGGGCTGCGAAGCGACATCGTAATCCCACAAATCGTGGTGCACCACTTGAAAGGCCCACAGGACCTGGCCGGTCGACGCGCGGATCGCCACCACGGAATTCGCGTAGCCGTTGTTGCCGGGACGCAAGCCTCCGTAGAAATCCGGACTCGCGCTGCCGGTGGGGATAAACACCATGTCGCGCTCCTGATCCGCCGCGATGGCCGACCAGGCGTTGGCCGCGCCTGCTTCTTTAAGCGTCGCGGGAAGCGGATCGAAGCTCCACACCAGTTTGCCGGTGCGGGCGTGGTAGGCGCGCACGATTCCTCGCTCAGCGTCGGCGCGGCGGCCATCGCCGATGGAGGAGCCCGTGATCACCAGGTCGCCAACAATCGCGGGCGGCGAGGTCACTTGGTAGTCGCCCTTATCTTTCAAGCCGACCCCTTCGGTCAAATCGATTTCGCTGAAACCATCGCAAACCTTGCCGGTCGCGGCGTCGACGGAGATGAGCCGCGCGTCGATCGTGCCGAAAATAATGCGGCGCCGGCAGCGCGCGCCCGGCTTGCGCGTGGAATCGAGCCACGTGGAAACGCCGCGCGACGTGACTTCGGAATATCCATGAGTGCGATCGATATCGGGATCGAATTTCCAACGCTGCTTGCCGGTCGCCGGGTTGAGCGCGATCACCTGATCGAACGGAGTCGAGAGGTAAAGCGTGCCGTCGATCATGATCGGCGTGGCTTCAAACGCGGCCTTTTCGGTGAGCTCCGATTTGGGAAGCAGCGCGCCGGTGTGATATTCCCAGGCTGGCTTCAGCTGCGCGACGTTCTGCCGGGTGACTTGCGCGAGCGGCGAATAGCGCGTGCCGCCCGCGTCGCGGCCATAAGCCGTCCAGTCGACGTCGGCGTTTAGCAGCAGAAGAGCAAGAATCGCGTGCATAAATCTAGCATCTCTCAATTTCGGCGTGTCGCCCATTTCTTGCAGAGCCGCGACCATCGGGAGCGGTCAACGCCGATGTTATTCATATTCCAGCGCCTCCACCAGCCGCGCGCGAACCGCGGCCTCAGCAGGCCCGATGGCGGCGAAAAATGCGGCGGCCAGGATCACCGGAACCAACGCCAGCGCGGTTTTGAACGGATAGACATACGCGACCTCAATTCCGCCCAGGTCCCTTTTCGCCATCTCGACGGTATAGTACAATTGCGCCGCGCCCAGCGCCATTCCGAGCGCCAGACCGATCAGCCCCACGCCGATCGCCTCCAGCCAGATGGTGTGGCGGATCTGCCATCTCAATCCGCCGACGGCTTGCAGAACTCCCAATTCGCGGCGCCGGTCCGTGATCGAAACCGTCAACGAATTGACGATGCCCAGCACCGCCACCAGCACGGCCACGGCGATCTGCACGTAGGTCAGGCCGAACCATTGATCCGTAACGCGAATGATGTAGCGGCGCAGATCGGAATTCGTGAGGACGAACAGGCGCTGCTCGTTTCCGTAAGTGTCGAGGATCTGCTGGCGCACGCGCGCCGCATCGGCCCCGGGCTTCAGGTAGATGCGAAAGACGTTCACGGAATCGTCGTGCCAGTAGCGGATGAATACGTCGCGCTGGAGCAGCAGGCTGCCTTGCTGATCTGAAAAATCGCGCACGATTCCGGCGACAGGGATGCTCAGAACGCCTACCGGCGCTGGGATTTCCAGTATCTCGCCGACCTTGCACCCATGCAGACGGCAGAAATTTTCTGATGCGATGACGCCTTTTCCTTCCGCCGCGAGCCGGTACATATCCTCCGTATTGCCTTCTACCGCTGGAAGTTTCGCGTGGCGTTCCAGAGACGCGATATCGACCGCGACCAGCATGATCGGCGTTTTTTTCACCAATACGCGCACGCTCCGGACCAGTTGCACGTCCGCGACGCCATCCACCTTGCTCAACTTCGCGCCCAGCGACGCCGGGAAAACGAAACTGCGCGAAGTGACCGTGTCCGCGGTCGAAACGAACAGATCCGGATTCAGAGCGATGCGCATCCACTCGGTGATCGAATCGTAACTCGCGCGTGTGAGTCCACTCAACGCCACCACCAGCGCCAGCGAAAGCATGAGCGCCGCCACCGTGCCCGAGGTCCGCCGGGGAGCCTGGATCAAGCTGTCCGCGGCCAGCGATCCTTCCACCGGCCGGATCCATGCGAACACCGGCCGCATGAGTTGCGCCATCCAATGTGCCAGCGCAGGCGCCATCAGGACCGCGGCCAGTACCGCTAGCAAAAATCCCGCATAGAAAACGATGGAGTAGCGATTCAACGCGAGCGTCGCGACGGCGGCCGCCGCGCATCCCAGCGCCCATCTTCTGCGCATCCGATTTTCACCTTCGCTCAACGATTGGTAGCGGCCCTTTTGCAGGGCCTTCACCGGATCCACTCGGGCGGCGCTGCGCGCGGGAATCACCGCCGCAATCAAGCTGGTGACGAAGCCCATCGCGACCGCCGCGCCGATCAGCCAGGGGTCTATCTCCAGATGTTCGGCCTGTTGCGCCATCCCGTAAACGTCGGCCATCAGGGACCCGATATATCCCGCCATCGCGCGCGCCATGGCGATGCCGAAGGCCACTCCCGCTAGCGTTCCCAGCAGTCCCGCGATTGCGCTTTCCGTCAGGAACAGCGTGCGGATCTGGCTACGCGTCGCACCCAGCGCCCGCAAAATTCCAATCTCCGAACGCCGCTGAGTTACCGCGATCGCGAACGTGTTGTAGATGATGAACATGCCGATGAACAGCGCGAATACGCTGGTGATGTTCGATGCCAGTGAGTAAATGTGCGATGTCGCTTCGAACTGCTCGCTGCGCGAACTGGGCGGCGCGACCTCGAGTCCGGGCCCCAGCACGCTCTCGAGCTTCGCGCGCGCCTCATTGAGCGAAACTCCGTCCTGTAGCGCAATATCGATCCGGTCGAATTTGCGCCCGCGCCCAAAGACTTTTTGCGCCGCATAGATATCCATGATCGCCAGGTTGCCTCCAAAGGCGCTGGCCAACCCTCCGGGTTTCATGATGCCCCGCACCGTAAATACTCGATCCCCCTCCATCGTGCGCATCGGAATCCGGCTGTTCAGGGTCAAACCATTTTCAGTGGCGAATGTTTTGCTCACCAATATCGAATCGGGCTGAGCCAAAAATATCAGAGGATCGTCAATCGCCACGTCGGAGCTTTCGAGATCATAGCTGCGCACGTTGCGATCGCCCAGCATGTCCACGCCCAGGATCAGCAGGTTCCCCTTTCCGTACTGCACCGTGGCCTCGATCACCGGCGCCGCGGCGCGCACTTCGGGAACGCTCTGCACTTTTTCGAGCACCCCTTCGTCGAACCCGGGCTCGCCCGCGGAAACCTGTAGCTGAGTGGAGCCCGCGATCCGATCGATAGTCTCGCGGAACGCCGCCAGCACGCTCTGATTCGCCGTGTGCATCCCCACGAACACCGCCACGCCCAGCACGATTCCGATGATGGTGAGGAAGCAGCGCAGCAGATGTTTTTTTGCGTATGGCCAGCTGATCAGCCGCAGCAGAATCACCGGCGAAGGTCCTGCTGAATCCTGCCGTCGCGAATGTGGATGGTCCGTTCGCAGCTCTCCGCCACCGCCGGATCGTGCGTCACCATCAACACCGTCGCGCCCAGGCGTTCATGCAGGTCGTGAATCAACTTCAGAATTTCGACGCCCGTTACCGTATCCAGATTTCCGGTGGGCTCATCGGCCAGCAGCACCGGTGGATACACGCTCAGCGCCCGCGCGATGGCCACGCGCTGCCGCTCGCCTCCCGATAATTCGTCGGGCAGATGATCCAGGCGTGCGCCCAGCCGCACCAGTTCCAGCAGCTCCCGTGCGCGATCGTCGATTTTCTTGCGCGGCCACCCGCGCAGATGCAGCGGCAGCGACACATTTTCAAGACACGTCAGCGTCGGCAGCAGATTGAAGAATTGAAAAATGAATCCGATCTTGTCGCGTCTCACACGCGTCAGGTCGTCGTCGTTTAAGGACGAAAGCGGAACCCCGTCGATCTCGATCTCCCCCGTCGACGCGTGGTCCAGCGCGCCGATCAGGTTCAGCATGGTCGATTTGCCGGAGCCCGACGGCCCCACTAACGCCACCAGCTCGCCGCGCTCGATGGTGAGATCCACGTGCTCCAGCGCAGTCACCTTGCGCTTGCCGTCGAACTGTTTCGAAACTCCGCGAAGAACGATCACTGATATCAGTATGATGAATTACGTATGCGCATCGGGGTCGACGCCGGGGGAACGTTTACTGACTTCATTATTTTATACGACGACGGACGGCTCGAAACCTTCAAAATGCGCTCCAATCCACGCGCGCCCGCCGATGTAATTCTCGCGGGTATTGAGCGCGCGGCTGGCCGCATCAAAGCCGAAGTCGTCCACGGATCCACCGTCGCCACCAACGCCCTTCTGGAGCGAAAAGGCGCGAAAACAGCCTTTATTACCACCTCCGGCTTTGAGGACCTCATCGAAATCGCCCGCCAGAATCGCGCCGAGCTCTATAATCTGATGCCCGCCCCCCGCCGTCTTCTGGTGGATCGAACGATGTGTTTCGGCGTGAAGGAGCGAATGTATTTCGACGGCTCCATCGCGCAAAAACCCTCGGCCGCCGAGTGGAAGCGTGTAGCCGCGCGCTTGAAAGAATCCGGTGCGAAATCCGTCGCCGTTTGTTTTCTGCACTCCTATCAGAATCCCGCAAATGAGCGCGCAGCCGCGAAAGCACTCGCACAGCCCGGCGTTTATCTGTGTACTTCCCACGAAATCAGTCCTGAGATTCGCGAATACGAACGTGGATCCACGACGGTCGTGAACGCGTACGTCGGTCCTCTGATGGAGAGTTATCTGGGCCAGCTGGAACGCTCGCCGCAAGGCCGCCGCATTGCCATCATGCAATCGAACGGCGGTTTTCTTTCGGCGCGCGATGCGAGAAAACATGCCGTGCGTACCGTGCTGTCCGGACCGGCCGGCGGCCTGGTCGGCGCGCTAGAAACCGCGCGCGCCAGCGGCTTCACGCGTGTTCTGGGATTCGATATGGGCGGTACCTCGACCGATGTCAGCCTGGTCGACGGCGTGCCGCGCCACACCACCGAAGCGTCTCTCGACGGCTTCCCGATCCGCGTCCCGATGCTCGATATTCACACCGTGGGCGCGGGCGGAGGATCGATCGCGCGCGTCGACGCCGGCGGATTATTGCGCGTAGGTCCGGAAAGCGCCGGCGCGGATCCGGGCCCCGCCTGCTACGGCACCGGCGTCGAAGCGACGGTCACCGATGCGCACGTGGTGCTGGGCCGCATCAGCTCGGCGCAGCTTCTGGGTGGCGCCATGACCATCGACGCGGATCGCGCCGCCGCCGCCGTGGGACGCATTGCGGCTCACCTCAAAATCGATCTCGCCTCCGCCGCCGCCGGCATTCTGCGCGTCGCCAACGCGAATATGGAGCGCGCCATCCGGGTCGTCTCCGTCGAGCGCGGCCACGATCCGCGGGACTTCGCCCTGGTCGCCTTCGGAGGCTGCGGAGGCCTTCACGCCTGCGAAATCGCCCACGAATTGGGCCTGCGCACCGTCATCGTGCCCGAATATGCCGGTGCCCTTTCCGCGCTCGGCATGCTGATGGCGGATGCCGTTCGCGATTACGCCTCTGGAGTTTTAGGCCGCCGCGATATCGAAAAAAGGTTCGAGGTTCTCGAGCGCCGCGCCCGCCGTGAATCCCGGGGAGCCGAAATCCATCGCACCGCCGACCTCCGTTATAAGGGCCAAAGTTATGAGCTGAACGTCCCCTGGAACCATAACGATCCCGCGACCCTGTTTCATCGCGAGCACGAAAAAATCTACGGCTACGCCAATCCCGGCCGCGATGTCGAGATCGTGACCATCCGCGTCCGCGCCCGCACCGCCGTCAAAAAACCGAAGCTCACCCGCAGCGCCGCCGCGGACCGGGGCAAGCCGGGAGAAAGACGCGTCTGGATCGGCAAATGGAAAAAAATCGATACCTGGCCCCGCGCGAGTCTGTCCAATCGCGCCAAACAAGGTCCTGCGCTGGTGCTCGATTATGGATCCACCACGCTGGTTCCTCCCGCCTGGAAATTCCGGGTCGATCCGGCAGGCAACTTATTGTTGACAGTATAATCAGCCCATGATCGAAGTCGACGTCGCGCCCCGCCGCACCAGGATCGAGGCTCCGGCCGGCGAGCCCGCGCGATATCTGGTCTTGGGCGATTTCGGCGGCCGCCGTACCGACGTCCAGACGGTCGACCGCGATAGTATCAACGACGTTCTTTCGATTCTCCATGTGACCGCCGGCGGCATGGCCCTCCGCGAGCTGGAGGATTTTCACCCGGACCGCTGGTATCAGCGTTTAGAAATGGGCCCCGATACAGAGCCCGAGCCCGGCCTTCCGCCCGCCTCCCCGCAAGCCGACATTGCAGCCCTGCTTCGTCCCACCAGCCTGCTCGAACAAATTTCGGAAGGCGGCGATCCTTTTGAGCAGTACGTGAAGGATCTCGCCCGCGCCCACTCCGCGCCTCAGAAAAAGAGCGTCGACCGCACCGCCGCGCTCTCTGAACGCATGAATAGCCTGCTGCATCATCCGCGGTTTCAGGCCCTCGAATCAGCATGGCGAGGCCTCGATTTCGCCATCCGCCAGATGGATGACGTCGCCGCCCGCATCCACATCGTGCAGTTTTCGAAGGAGGATCTGGTCATCGATCTCGCCTCCGATAATCTTCGCGCCACGCGCCTCTACGCCATCCTGCACTCCCGCCGCTGGGCCGCCGCGATCGGCCTCTACTCCTTCACGGAACCCGAAATTGAGCTGATGGCCCGCATAGCCCTGGTGGCCGCCGACGCCTCCGTCCCTTTTCTAGCCGAAGGCTCGCCCGAAATCACGGCCGAACTGTTTCGCGATATTCCCGAGGCGTCCTATTTGGGCCTCGCCCTCCCTCGCCTCCTGTTGCGGCTCCCTTATGGACCGCGCACCAGTCCCATCGATTCCTTCCAATTCGAGGAAATGCCCGGCGCGCCCGTGCACGGTCACTATTTGTGGGGCAACGCCGCGCTCGCCTGCCTGGCGATCCTCGCGCGCGGCGAAGCGGACAATCTGAACCTCGACGGCCTGCCCGCCCACACCTATAAGGACGACTCCGAATGGGTCATGAAGCCATGCGCGGAATTGTTCATGACCGAAACCCAAGTCCTAGCGTTGATCGATCAGGGACTAATGCCTCTAGTCTCTTATAAGGACCGTCCACTAGTGCGCCTGGCCGGCTTCCGAGCCGTCAACCGCGCCCGCCTCCCATTTTCGTTTTAATCACAGGCTGAAGCCTGTGCTACCTTTTTACATCTCTCATCCTTGATTCTGATCACAGGCTGAATCCTATGACAGTCCGGTAGCACAGGCTTTAGCCTGTGTTGTCTTCACCCCTTCAACTCCCCTTTAGCCAACCCCTTCCACTTACGAACCTCCGCCCGCCGATGCTTCGGCATCGTATCCACCGCCTCCACGCACTGTTCGAACGCCGCCCTAGCCTCCGCCGCCCTCCCCAGCGCCGCCAGCGTTTTTCCGTACCAATAAAGCCCCTCCGGATCGTACGACCGCCTCTGCGTATACTTCTCCAGCGCCGCCAGCGCCTCTTCGAATCGCGATGCCCCGAAATACGCCGCCCCCAACTCCCTCCAAACTTCATTCGACGCCAGCTTATCGTTCAACTCCCCCGCAATCTTCAAATGTCGAATCGCATCGTCGAAGCGTCCTTGCTCTCGCCAGAGACGCCCCAACTGAAACTGCGCCTCCGATTCTGAAGGATCGATCTCAACCGCCTTCTGAAACCGCGAGATCGCCTCCGAATACTGCCTGCGCTTCTGATAAATCAATCCCAACTGATAGTGCGCGTCCGCATCGCGCGGATTCGTCGTCGCGATCTCCAGTTGCTGCTGAAAATGCTGCCGGCTCCTGAGGCCTTCCCCCAAAGACCGTACGTCGGATCCGAACATCGAATACGCGTAGTACAACAAAAACGGCGACATCACGTAATATTTCAGCGGCCCCGCGAAATCCGTCAACGCTATCCCGAACACCGCCGCCACACACCCCAGTAGTGACAGCCCCATCGCCGCTCCAAATCCAATTCCGAAGACAGTGCGGATGCCGAACGCGGCCAGCACCGCGAAATAAACGTTCGCAGCGATCAGCGTCAGCGGCCCGAACACTAGTCCCAGGATTACAAACGGAAAATACGCAGCCGCCCAGCACATCAGGCAGCACAGCAGCAGCGACAGGTAATCGCGGCTCATCAATACGCCAAAGCTTCCGAATCCTGCCACTGCGCGAACTACAATGATCGCCGGAACGAACACCACAGCCGTCGCCATCAGCGGAGCGAGCCATGAAAACCCAATCCAGCCGGCAAAGGCGTCCGCGAGCACGGTCCCATTGACGCGCACGCCCGCCATCCATAGTCGCAGCAGGAAAGAAACCGCGACCGCCGCCACAATCGCGAACCATAGCCGCCCACGATCCAAAATCCTGCTAATCGCCGCCACCGGCCGTATGTAAAGCAAAAACAAGGCAGTCACGTTCTCGCGCACTATTCGATTGTGCCAAACTTAAGGTTCGTGTCTAAAAAAGTAAAGATCCGCTCGACCACCATACTATGCGTGCGCCGTGACGGCAAAGTCGTCATGGCCGGCGATGGCCAGGTCACCCAAGGCGGCGAGGTTTTGAAAGCCTCCGCCAAAAAACTTCGCCGTCTCTATAACGGAAAGATCGTCGCCGGATTCGCCGGCGCCACCGCCGACGCCTTCGCGCTGTTCGCCCGCTTCGAATCGAAGCTCGAACAGCATAACGGAAACCTGGCGCGCTCCGTCGTCGAACTGGCGAAAGACTGGCGTACCGACCGCATGCTGCGTCATCTCGAAGCCCTGCTGCTCGTCGCCGACGTCGGCGCCACCTATATCGTCAGCGGCACCGGCGACGTGATCGACCCCGACGATTCCATCGCCGCCATCGGCTCCGGAGGCGTCTACGCCAAATCCGCCGCCACCGCGCTCATTGAAAATACGAAACTTTCCGCGCGCGAAATCGTCGAAAAATCCATGGCCATCGCCGGCAAAACGTGCATCTATACCAATAACAACATCGTTTATGAGGAGCTCGGCTGATGGTAATTTATCTCCCTTCGCAGGCCGCCGACGATCTGCCTGTGCTCGACGAGCTGACGCCCCGCGAAATCGTTCGCGAGCTCGATAAGTACGTCATCGGCCAGGCCGATGCCAAGCGCGCCGTCGCCATCGCCCTCAGAAATCGCATCCGCCGCCAGAAGCTCGAGCCCGAAATGGCCGAAGAGGTGATGCCCAAAAATATCCTCATGATCGGCCCCACCGGCGTCGGCAAAACGGAGCTCGCCCGCCGCCTCGCCAAGCTCGCCAACTCGCCTTTTCTCAAAGTCGAGGCCAGCAAATTCACCGAAGTCGGCTACGTCGGCCGCGACGTCGAATCCATGATTCGCGACCTGGTCGAGATCTCCATCGACATGGTTCGCGAAGAGCGTCTCAACGAAGTGGGAGAGCGCGCGGAGCGCAACGCCGAAGAGCGCCTGCTCGACCTCCTGATGCCCGCGCAGCCTGAGAGCAGCGATAGCGCCGACCGCACCCGCGAGAAGCTGCGCGAGAAATTGCGCTCCGGCAAACTCGACGACCGCATGGTCGAAATCGACGTCAAGGAACGCGGCCCGTCCTTCGAAGTCACCACCGCCACCGGCATCGAAGAGATGGACATCAACCTCAAGGATGTCCTGCCCGGCCTGTTCGGCGGACGCACGCGCAAACGCAGAATGCGCGTCGGCGAGGCGCTGGATTATCTGGTCCAGGAAGAGGAACAAAAGCTCGTCGACATGGATCAGGTAACGCGCATCGCCATTGAACGCGTGGAACGCAGCGGCATCATCTTTTTAGACGAGATCGATAAAATCGCCGGCCGCGAAGGCGGCCACGGACCGGACGTCAGCCGCGAAGGAGTGCAGCGCGATATCCTGCCCATCGTCGAAGGAACCACCGTCAACACCCGCTACGGCTTCGTCCGCACCGATCATATTTTGTTCATCGCCGCCGGAGCCTTCCACGTTTCGAAGCCCAGCGATCTGATCCCGGAGCTGCAAGGCCGCTTCCCCATTCGCGTCGAGCTGAAGTCGCTCACCGAGGCCGATTTCATTCGCATTTTGAAGGAGCCCAAAAACGCGCTCATCAAACAATATCAGGCGCTTCTCGATACCGAAGGCATCAAGCTCGTGTTCACTGAGGACGCTTTGAAAGAAATCTCCTCCTTCGCCGCGCAGGTCAACGAATCGACGGAAAACATCGGCGCCCGCCGCCTGCACACTATCCTCGAAAAGCTGCTCGAAGACGTCTCCTTCGACGGCCCCGACCTCAAAAAGAAAAACGTAAAAGTCGACGCCGTCTACGTCCGCAAACAACTAGCCGCCATCGTCAAAGATCAGGATCTCAGCCGCTACATCCTGTAATGACTGCGCGTTTCTTCATCCCATTCATTTTCTGCCTCACCAACTGCGGCTACCCCGGCCCCGTCCTCCCCCCTCTGCTCGACATCCCCCTCTCCGTCCCCTACGTCAACGCCATCGAATACGGAGACAAAATCATAATCGAGTTCACCCTCCCCGATCTCACCACGGAGGGAAATCCGCTCCACGACGTGCGCTCGCTCGAAGTACGCGTCGGTCCCGGCATATCGCCGTTTTCGACCGAACGCTGGGCGCCCACGGCAACCGCCTATCCCATCGCCTCTCCTGCCCCCGGCCCGTTCACCAAGGAAATCCCCGCCGCGCCCTGGATCAATAAGGATGTACTGATCTCGGTGCGCGCCGTCGGCCCTAAAGGAAAGCCCGCGCAATGGGCCACGCCGAAGCTCCTCGGCATTCAGCCGCCGCTCCCAACACCCTCCGCGCTCAAAGCCGAAAACGTCGAAGCCGGAGTTAAACTAACCTGGCAAGGCGCCGCCCCAAAATACCGGATCTTCCGCGCCATCGCCGCCACCGGCCCCGAACCCCTGGCCGAATCGGCCCACGCGGAATACGTCGACGAAACGACGGAATACGACAAGACCTACGAGTATCGCGTCCAAGGAATCACCGACGATTTCCACGGCAGCGAAGTCACCGCCCCCGTCGCCATCACCCCAGTCGACATTTTCCCGCCCGCCGTCCCCGGAGCCCTCACCGCAACCCTCGGAGTAAACACCATAGAACTCGCCTGGACCCGCAACGTGGAAAAAGATTTCAAAGGCTACAACGTCTACCGCTCCACCGGCGGCGCCCCCTTCGAAAAAATCGCCGAGCTGATCCCCGCGCCTACGTACAGCGACAGCAAAATCGAGCCAGGCAAGAAGTACCGCTACGAGGTCTCCGCCGTCGATCTAAAAGGCAACGAAAGCGCCCACTCAACTCCCGCGGACGCGTCCAGCCAGTAGCTTATTTTTCGCGAACAGCCCCAGACCGGCGAGCCCGATCCCGAGCAGCCCGAGCGTCGAAGGCTCCGGCTCCTGGAAATTTTCAAAATCAGCGGAGAACGCGAGATCCTCCCCCGACGCAACGACCCAGCCGGTAAGAAAATTCGCGTTAGTTGCGTTCTGGAAGACAAAGCTCCCCTGCGGGTATGCGTCCGCGGTATCGCCCCCCCAATAAATGGTGGACGCCGGCCTCCCTGCTTGCAAGCCGCCAGTGCTAAAGAAAAGCACGTACTCGAAACCCGGAGTCACTGGTATCTCCGGGAAGAAGGTAACGGGTGTGTACCCCGTGCCCGGCGTGTACGAGTTGACGGCGCTTGTATACAAGGCCGATCCAGTGGCGGCCGTTCCGTTCCAGAGGTACACGTAGGCTTGGTATTCGATAGCCCCGCTCCCACTGTATTGGGGCCCCAAGTAAAAAGTAAAAGAATCCAGGTACAAATCGTTGGGTGCGACCAATGTCTGACCGTAGCTGTCCGATGACGGCACGCCCCACGCTGCTTGACCAACACTCTGAGGGGCCGAAACCAATGTGGCGCGACCCAAAACTGCCATGGTAAGACCTAAAAAGCAGACAGTCGCGTATCGCATTCGTCTAATTACTCCCTTTTCGGCATCCGAGCTGACGCCAGCTAAAGGCAGCAGTTTAGCTAATTTTTCGGCCACGGAACAAGAGCGCGATCTACTTCGAAAGCTCCCCACGAATCGTCTTCAACTCCCTGATCCTCTTCGCATCGGGCTTAGGATAAGCAAGCTCCAGCCCCTTAAACACATCCAACACAACCTGCGAAACAATCAGCCGTGCATTCAACTTATCGTCCGCCGGCACGATATACCAGGGAGCCTCCTTCAGGCTGGTAGCACTCAGGCATTTTTCATACGCCTCCATGTACTGGCTCCAGTACTTCCTCTCCCTCATATCGTCCAGGCTGAATTTCCACATCTTCTTCGGTTCCTTCAGCCGGTCCAGGAACCGTCTGCGCTGCTCCTCCTTCGACAAATGCAGAAAAAATTTGACGATCACCGTACCGTTCCGCGCCAGATGCTCCTCCAGGCCCACGATGGACCGGTACCGGTCCTTCCAGATGTGCTCGTCGTCAAGGTTCCTCTCGGGCAGCTTCTCTGCCTGAAGAATCTCCGGATGCACCCGCGCGATCAGCACCTCCTCGTAATAGGACCGGTTGAAAATCCCGATCTTCCCCCGCTCCGGCAGCCGCCGCGTCGTGCGCCACAGGAAGTCGTGATCCAACTCCTCCGCGCTCGGATGTTTGAAGCTGGTCACCTCGCAGCCCTGCGGATTGACCCCGGACATGACATGCGAAATGCACCCGTCCTTCCCCGCCGCATCCATGGCCTGAAAAATCAGCAGCAGCGAATAACGGTCGTCCGCGTACAGCAGGTTCTGCTGTTTGCTGAGCTCCTCGATATGCTCGGCCAGCAGCTTCTTGTAATCCTTCTTCGATTTGAAAAGAGGGTCCACCACCGTGGGCCATTTTTTCAGGTTGACCTTCTCTCCTTCGCGGACAGTATAGAATCGAGCCATGTCCGATCTTCCCACGCTCTGGCAGGAGCACACCGATCACGAATTCGTAACCCGCGACACCGAAGCGACCCTCGCCACCATGGTCGACGATGCCTACGTCAACCACGTCCCCGTCATGACCGGCGGCCGGGGCAAGCAAGCCCTGCGCGCCTTCTACTCCACCGACTTCATTCCCAAAATGCCCCCCGATACCGCCCTGATCCCCGTATCGCGCACCGTCGGCGAAAACCAGCTGGTCGACGAAATGATCTTCTCCTTCACCCACACCGAAGAAATGCCCTGGATGCTGCCCGGCGTCGCGCCCACCCACCGCCCGGTGAAAATCCCTCTGGTAGTAATCGTGAAGTTCCGCGACGGCAAGCTAGCCCACGAACATATCTATTGGGATCAGGCCTCCGTGCTAAAGCAGATCGGCCTCATAACCGACCCCTCTCTCCCGATCTACGGCGCAGAAACCGCCGAAAAAGTTCAAGCCCGCTAACCCACCCGTCGACCGCCCCCTCTGCGAAAAAATGGGGACTGCCTACTCTGTCCCAAGGCGCCCGCAATCGCCAAAAGGCGCACGTATCAACTGCGCCGCCGTGGACAGAGCGGGCTGTCCCCACTTTTCGCCCCGGCCACCCAGCCCGATGTTTTCGAGAGTGTCGACGTGTGTCCCAAGGCATCCGCAACCCCGCGTGACCGAGCCGCGACCGCAGGGAGCCATCTCCCCATCGCCCCACCCCAGTCCCGCTCAGCGCCGAATATGCAGCCGCTTCTTAATCCACTCCCCCACATCCGGCCCCAACTCCGGCATCAGATTAGCCAGCCCCGACCCCGCCACGCTGGTACCCAGATTGGTGAGCGTAACCGACATGGTGCGGCTTACCGGAGGATAGTACGAATTCGAAAGTCCCGCGCTCATCGCACTGCCCAGCACGTTGGCGTAGTTGAACGTCGTGCCGCCCGCATCCCTGCGCGTAATCACCGACCGGCTAATCGCATAGCGCACCCGCGACCAGCTTTTGTGCCCCGGTCCCATGCGGACATACCGCGTGTCCTCATGAAACGCCGACGCCAGCAGAAAATCTCCGAAAAAATTCTGGCTGACAATGTCTCCCAGCGACGCCCCCGCCCGTTTCAGGAATGCCCCGTCCTTCCAGGGATGGCGTCCGTAAAGCGGCGCCGAACGTGTGATCTGCGAAACCGTCGCGTTGAAACCTGCTGCCTCCAGGGTAAACGGGGACGCCGTTTCGCTGAAAAAAAAGTCCCACTTCTCAGACACGGACGGCGCCGGAAGTATGGACGAAGTTTGCGCCGTGGCGTCCGGCGCAATAGCATTCTGCGCCCGCGCAACAGGCAAAATAAGTAGTAAAAGCCAGCGGCCCATACACCCGCGGATGATCCTCGTTAACGACTGTGTTAGATTTTACCACTGAACCCGCGCTCAATTGAGCTTAAAATCGTATTATGCGGATAAACTGGATCGCCGTGATCCCGTTTACGATCGTCCATGTCGGTGCCGCGGCGGCTTTGTTCTACTTCAGCTGGCCCGCCGCCATCGCCGCATTGGCGCTCTATTGGATCGCTCTAAGCTTAGGCATCGGCATGGGTTATCACCGACTCCTCACCCACCGCTCCTACCAGGTGCCGAAAGGCGTCGAGTATTTCCTCGCCGTCTGTGGAACCCTGGCCCTCGAAGGCGGACCTTTATACTGGGTGACCACCCATCGCATGCATCACCAGTTTTCCGACCATGCCGGCGATCCCCATACCCCCCGCGACGGAAAGTGGTGGTCGCATATCGTCTGGATGCTGGTCGGTAACGCGACCAAGTGCAGCCCGGAAGATTGCCGCCGCTATTCGCCCGATTTGCTCAAGGACCCGTTCATCGTCTGGATCTCCAAAAACAACGCCGTGCCCCTGCTGGTACTGTCCGCCCTCCTGCTGATTTTCGGCGGCTTGCCGTTCTTCCTGTGGGCCGTATGTTTCCGCATCACAGCCAATCTGCACGCCACCTGGATGGTGAACTCGCTGACCCATTTCTGGGGAACCCGCCGCTTTGAAACCCGTGACGATTCGCGCAACAACTGGTTCGTAGCCCTGCTCAGCTTCGGCGAAGGATGGCACAACAACCACCACGCTCACCCCACCTCCGCCCGCCACGGCCTCGCCTGGTACGAGCTCGATATGAGCTGGCTAATGATCCGATTCCTACAAGCCATCGGCGTAGCCAACCGAGTTCGCGTGCCAAATGGTCTGCGTGGCTAAAACCGCGAAAAATGGGCTGTCCCCACTTTTCGCCCAAACCCCCTGTATCTGCCGCGAAGTGTCGAAGTCGCCGTGTAGCCGATCGCGTTCGCGTGGCAAATGGCCTGCGTCAGGAACTCTGAAGGTCATGTGGCGCGCGCCCCCAGGCGTGCGGCATCGACATTCGTGTCGGTGTCTTTTCAAAACCGCGAAAAATGGGGACTGCCTACTCTGTCCCAAGGCGCCCGCAGTCCCCGCAACGCGTCACCCACCTCCCGCGCCGCCGTGGACAGAGCGGGCTGTCCCCACTTTTCGCCCAGGCCATCAACTCCATCGTTTAGCTTCCTAGAAAATCAGCTGCCGCGAAGTAGTCGAAGTCGCCGCGTCAGGAACTCTGAAGGTCATGTGGCGCGCCCCCAGGCGTGCCGCATCGACATTCGTGTCGATGTGTCTTTTCAAAACCGCGAAAAATGGGGACTGCCTACTCTGTCCCAAGGCGCCCGCAGTCCCCGCAACGCGTCACCCACCTCCCGCGCCGCCGTCGACAGAGCGGGCTGTCCCCACTTTTCGCCCAGGCCACTCAGTCCCATCGTTTAACTTCCTAAAAAATCAGCTGCCGCGAAGTAGTCGAAGTCGCCGCGTCAGGAACTCTGAAGGTCATGTGGCGCGCGCCCCCAGGCGTGCCGCATCGACATTCGTATCGATGTGTCTTTTCAAAACCGCGAAAAATGGGGACTGCCTACTCTGTCCCAAGGCGCCCACAGTCCCCGCAACGCGTCACCCACCTCCCGCGCCGCCGTGGACAGAGCGGGCTGTCCCCACTTTTCGCCCAGGCCACTCAGTCCCATCGTTTAACTTCCTAAAAAATCAGCTGCCGCGAAGTAGTCGAAGTCGCCGCGTCAGGAACTCTGAAGGTCATGTGGCGCGCCCCCAGGCGTGCCGCATCGACATTCGTGTCGGTGTCTTTTCAAAACCGCGAAAAATGGGGACTGCCTACTCTGTCCCAAGGCGCCCACAGTCCCCGCAACGCGTCACCCACCTCCCGCGCCGCCGTGGACAGAGCGGGCTGTCCCCACTTTTCGCCCAGGCCACTCAACCCGATCGTCGCGTTTAGAGACCACTTCCTAAAAAATCAGCTTCAACCCCAACTGTATCTGCCGCGAAGTAGTCGAAGTCGCCGTAATCAGCCCCGCCGACGCGCTAATAGCTCCACTAGAAAAAACCGTAGTGTTAGGCGAATTGAAATTCGCATGATTCAACACATTGAAAAATTCCACCCGAAACTGCAAACTCGTTTTCTCCGTCAACGCCGTGGTTTTAAATAGCGACGTGTCCAGGTCCGCCAGTCCCGGACCGACAAAGGTTCCTCTCCCCAGATTTCCATAAGTACCCGCCGCCGGCAGGATGAACGCATTCGGATTGAACCATTCATTAGGACGGCCCAGCACGATCGGCCCCGAGAAAGCCGGATTCACCGAAGGCCGATCCGGATTTCGAGTATCCCCGTCGCCCGACCGGTTCGACCCCACCAGAGGCGTGAACGGAAAACCTGTCAGCAGCGTCGCGATCGCGTTCACTTGCCAGCCGCTCAACCACCGCCCTCTCTTGAAAGGAAGCGCATAGCGCGCCGAAATACTTGCCTGACTCGTAACGTTCAACGCCGATGGACCCCAATCGCGCGGCAGATCGTTGCGATCCAGAATCATCTGCGCCTGGTTCTGCGCCTGCGCGCCCGTAGGCCCGGAATTCATGTCCAGATTCTTCGACCAGGTGTAATTCGCGCGCAGTTCCAGGCCGTGATTGAGCCTGCGCGTCAGGTCGGTTTGAAGCGCGTTGTAACTGCTATTGCCCTCCGTGTACCAAAAAAATCCCGCGCCAAGATAAGGGTTGGGCCGCGTGCCGACCGGAATATATTGCGCGCCTTGAGGCACAGTGCTCTTCGTAGTCCCAGGCGTCCCGCCCGCCGTGCACCCACTCGCCGACCCGCAAATCTGCGCGGGAATACTATTCGGATCCACGCTCAGCAACCCGTGAACTCCATGCGATCCGACATAGGAAACACGCAGAGCCGTGTTGCGGTCCAGCTGCTGTTCGACCGTGAAATTCCACTCCTCGACCGCCGGAGTTTTCGCATCCGGCTGTACGCCCACCGGCGCGAACGTGGTGCACGGCGCCGGAACCGTCGGGCTGCATTGCGGCGCCGGAGGAATTCCCGGAGTCACCGGCAGCGCCGAAAACAACGAGACGTTCGAATAGGAAACCGACCCGTTATAAGGCGGCACCGAATTCAGCTGGAAGCTCAACGCGTCGATCACGGAATAATACGTGCCGAACCCCGCGCGCACCGCGGTCTTCCCGTTTCCAAAAACATCCCACGCCAGTCCGATTCGAGGCGCCAACAGCAGCTTGGCATTGTTCTCCGTAAATGCCGAGCTCGCGACGCGCGGATTCGTCTCCAGCACGCCGTTCGCGGTCAAATAATTCGCGGCGCGCCCCGACTCTTCGTTGTACCCGGTCGTAAACTCGTGGCGAATGCCCACCTCCAGCGTCAAATTGTGGCGCAGCTTGATCGAGTCCTCCGCATACCAGGCTCCAAACAAACTTCGCCACCCCAGCTCATTCGCATCGGGCACCACCTGAAACGTGCTGACCGTCCCTTGCAGCAGCGTCGTCAGGCTGGTAAAAGTCGCGACCCCCAACTGCCGGGACGCAGTGTCCTCGTTGTCCTGCATTCTTTGCAGCCATACTCCAAAGCTGAATTGATGACGCCCGCGATTGATCTGAAACCCATCGGTCACCGTGAAAAGATTTCTGCGATTCCAAACCCCGGCCGCGTTGTTCGGACCCGCCGACGTAATGGTCGCAAGCCCCGTGGTCGTCACGCCTCCGCCAACAACAATTCCACCGGGCCCTAGCCCATTGACGAAGGAAAGCGACTGCGGAATCGTAGTCAACAGAGCCGAATCCAGATTAAACGCCGCCCGCGAAAATCCGACGCGCAGCGTGTTGAGCATCTGCGGAGAAAACACATGCGTCTCCTCGATACTCGCCACCTGCATACGCAAAGTAGTCGTCGACCCGAAGAAGGGATCGGCCAAAGGAATCAGGCTATCGCCGTCGTCGATCGTATACGCGGCCGAAAGCGAGTCGCGCTCGCGCAGCAGATAATCGGTGCGCAGAGTGCCGAAGTCCTCGCGAATATTTTCCTTGGGATTGAAATACCCCAGCGCGGTTCCGCTCGGTACCCCGTTCGCCAGCAGCTCCGCCCCGTTGGCCTGCGGCCAAAATGAGAAGTACGGCAGCATCTTCGCATTCAGATTCGCGACCGGCGTGTAGACCCCCGCCGCGTTCGGCAGCAATCCCTGCCGCGCCTGCGAATCCGGAACGACACTCACATTACTCACCGCCAGCGCCTGCCGGAATCCTTCATAATTCCCAAACAGGAACAGCCGGTTCTTCTTAAGAGGCCCGCCCAGCGCGCCTCCAAACTGATTTCTTCGAAACGGAGGCGCGGACCCCTGGTCGAAGAAATTCCGCGCATCCATCGCGCTGTTCCGCAGAAATTCGAACAACGACCCGTGCACCACATTCGTCCCCGATTGCGTCACCACCATCACCTGCGCCCCGGATCGCTTGCCATACTCCGCCGGATACGTGTCGGTCAGAACATTGAATTCCCGAATCGCGTCGATCCCCAGCAATTCTCCGCTGACGCCCCCGGGCGTTACGGCCAACTGGCTCGCGCCCGTATACTCAATGCCGTTTAGCAGAAAAAGATTGTCGGAAGGCCGCCGCCCCGCAACCGAAAATGTGTTCCCGTTGCTGGTGCTCGTATTGAGACTTTTTTCCGAGCTGTAATTGATCGCCCCCGGATTCAGCGTGATCAGATTATCGAAGCTCCGCCCGTTGAGCGGCAGATCCTTCACCGCGCGTTCGCCCACCAATCCCGAAACCGAAGAGGTCGTCGTGTTCACCACCGGCACCGCCTCTGAAACCGTCAACTGCTGGACCACGTCGCCTACTTCCAGGCGCAGATTCACGACCGCTTCCTGCCCCACCTCGAGCTTGATCCCCGTGCGGACCTGCGTCCTGAACCCGTTCTTCTCGGCCTTCACCTCCTGCGGCCCCAGAGGCAGCGAAAGAACCTTGTAATCCCCCGCATCATTCGTGTTGACCGACCGGGTAGCTCCGGTTTCCAGACTCTTCACCGTGATCGTAGCGCCGCTGACAGGCGAGCCGGATTGATCCTCCACCTTCCCGGAAATCGCCCCCGTAACCACCTGCCCATACGCCCGCAGCATCAAGACCAACAGCAACACCAGTTCGTGACGCCGAATCCCCGCGCTGACGCACCGGGTTATAATCCCTTGGCGTGAGCCAGGGGATGCAGCTGTAACAAGGCCGTGCTTCACTCCCATTTCGTTCATGATAGTTCATGCCCATACCTAAACAAAGCAATAGATTTGGGTTCAAAGCCATTCAAACCAACTGTCACTATTGACCCGAAACAAAAAGCCGGTTCGTGAATCGAATCGCTAAGGCTAAACCTAAGAGGATGTTCAGCCGATTATCCTATAGGAGGTAAGTCGTGCGAATACGTTACATGGTTGCCATCGCCATGGCTCTTCCCGTTCTGGTGGTGTTCCTCACCTGGCTCTATACGGTGGTAGTGGCGCGCTCGCGGCACCGTGTCGACCGCTGCCCGAAGTGTAGGTCGCAGCGCGTTCGCCCCTCCTGGCCCAGAGTCGTGGACGTCTTTCTCGGCATCTCCTCCGTCTCCGCGTTTCGCTGCGAGGCCTGTCTCGCGCGATTCTACGGACCCAAGGAGCTCGCCTACAGAGCCCCCGCCGGGCTTATTTAGTTTTCTTTTTGGCCGCCGGACCCGTGACCTGATGGATCAGCCAGTCCCGATCCCCACGCGTCCACGCAGCCTGCACATCGGCTTCGGGCAATCCAGCCACTCGACCCAGCAATAAATAAGGAGGAAGCGCGTGCGCCAGCGTTTTCCACCGCGCCATGTCGATCAGCGACGGCAGCGCCCGCTCCCGGATCTGGTCGAGAATCGACGGATCCGGCTTATCAGTCAACACCAGCAGAGCCGACACCGCGCGATTCCTGTCCGACCAGGACAGCGAATTCAGCATCTCAATGAACCACGTCGGAGAAATTTTAATGTCCTGCGCGGGATCGTTCTTGGCCAGCCCCTCGATCGCGATCAGGCTGCGCGTGGCGTTCGCGCGCACCCCGGCGTCCGCGTCCTTCAACGCATATTGCAGATCGTTGATCACCTCGCGCTTGTTCGGCGCGTACCCGATAATGTACGCGGCGACCGCCCTCTGATCCTCGTCGGCCGAGTTACGCAGCACATCGCGCAGCTCCGCTAAATGGTCCGTTGCGAACAAGGGAAAACGATCCTGAATCTTGCGCGTCTCCGGATCGGCCGACCGCGCATGGCCCTGCGTCAGATCCTCCGCCACGATGTGATACCGCGAAGCGGCCGCCGCGGCTTCGACGAAATTGCGATACTCCTTCGTGATCGCCTCCGGCAGCTTCATGTCGCCTTCCGGAGCCTCGCGAATGTCGAAATGCGGCGCCCCGCGCTCCTCGAGACCCACATAGAGGATCATCTTCTTCGCGTCGTACACAGCTTCGAGATGCGACTCCGCCACGCCGGGGATCGCGTCCAGCCGCTCCTCCACATCGCCCTTCGAAGGCGGCAGCGGATCGCCTTCCTTCACGCCGAGGGCTTCGCGAACCTTTGCCTCCGGCGTTTTATGCATCCCGTAAAAATCAATGACGTCGATGCGCGGAACCTGGGCCGACAAGGCTCCGGCCAGGCACAGCAATAGCGTGGGTATTCGCACTAAATGTTAGGACGCGCCGCGGCCCGATTACGCTCCAGCTTGTTTTTCCGCCAGCGGACCGATGATCGGCAGCACGAACTTCTCGCGGTTGTAGGCTTTATACATCAGGAACAGCCACAAACAGAAGAAGCCTATCCCGAACACCATCCACAGCAGCAGCATAATCAGCGAGCCCAGCACCGGAATGTAGTGCATTACGAAGGATAGAATCGTGAAAATAAACCACAGAGGAATCATCGCCACGTTCAGAAAGATCGACTGGAACGCGTGAAAACGGATCGTCTTGTTCTGGTTATAGGGCGCGAGAACCAGGAAAATTACTCCCGTGAGCCAACCCGCCAGATAGCACAGCGCCGACGCCATGTTTTCTTCCATCCCCGCCGATTGCGGGACCGCCACCGCCGGCGGCGGAGGAGCATACCCACCCCCCGGCGCGGCCGGATCGGGCATCGGAGACCCGCACTTGGCGCAGAACTTTCCCGGTGAATCTGTACCGCAGTTAGGGCAAAAAGCCATTGAACCTCCGCATTGAAATAACTCTACTCTTTATATGCGCTTTCCGCAATCTTGTTTTGAGTGTGTCAAGATAGACGGAAATGACGCGCCTCCTGACCCTCTCTCTAGTTATCGCGGGAAATCTTGCCGCAGCGGATCATCTTTTGAAAATTACCCCGGAAACCGTAGCCTGGGGCTACTACTGGTCCGCCGCGAAGCCCGTCTTGACCGTAGCGAGCGGCGACACCGTCACCGTCGAATGCGTCTCGGTCGGCAATCCCGCCACACTTGAGCGCGCCGGCCTCCCTCCCGATCAGGTGGAAGCCGACATTCGCCGTCTCTACGCCGAAGTCCCCAAGGAGAAAAAGGGTCCCGGGGCCATCCCCTCACCGGACCCATCGCCATTGAAGGCGCCATGCCCGGCGACGTTCTCGAAGTCCGCATCAAGGAAATCCGCTTCCGCTCCGGCTACGCATTCAACAGCTTTGGACCCAACAGCGGATTCCTCAAGGGCGAATTTACCAAGAGCCAGTCTCGTATCATTTATTTCGATAAGGATAAGAAAGTCGGCCACTTCGCCCCCGGAATCGACATCCCTCTGCGTCCATTTTTCGGCAGCATGGGCATCGCGCCACCGGAATCCGCCGGAAAAATCAGCAGCGCGCCCCCCGGCATTCACGCCGGAAATATGGACAATAAGGAACTGGTCGCCGGAACCACTCTATTCATCCCCGTCCACGCCCCTGGAGCCCTGTTTGAAGTCGGCGACGGCCACGCCGGCATGGGCAATGGCGAGGTCGATATCACCGCCATGGAAACTTCGCTCACCGGCGTATTTGAGTTCATCCTTCATAAGGATATGCACCTGAACTGGCCGCGCGCCGAAACGCCGACGCATTACATCACCATGGGCATCGATACCGACCTGACCGAAGCCGCCAAAATCTGCGTCCACGAGACCCTGGACTTCCTGGTCAACGTAAAGAAAATGACCAGGGAAGACGCCTACCAACTAGCCAGCATCGCGGTAGATTTCGATATCACCCAGCTGGTAGACGGCACCAAAGGCGTCCACGGCATGATCCCCAAAGCCATTTTCAAGTAGCGCACGCGTATGCGCCTCACCGCACCGAGCAGGGTAGGACAGGTCCCCGACCTGTCCTCTTAGGGATTACCGCGGCGTAACTCAAAAATCCCCTCGACGCGTGCCCAACCGACGATACCCCTAGCCGAACCCTCTCCATCCCCCCATCCCCAAAACAATTTCCCCATTCCCCCCAACCCTTTACGACCCCCACCCAACCCCCAGCGTCCACCCCGCCTTTACCCTTACGGCGGAGTAACTCAAAAATGACATCCGAACGAAAATCCGAAACCTCCCGCATCAACGGAGCCAAATCCCGCGGACCCATCACCCAGGAAGGAAAAGCCCGCTCCTCCACCAACAGCCGCCGTCACGGCCTGGCCGCCGCCCCCGTCCTCCTCAAGAGCGAATCCGACGAACACTTCCAGCTCCTCCTAGCCGGCTTCATGGACCAATTCCAACCCCAAACCGCCCTCGAAACCGACCTGGTCGAGATGCTGGCCATCTACCGCTGGCGCCTCCGTCGGATCCTGTCGATCGAGGCCCACCTGTTCAATATGGAAATCCTCGACTGGCGCAACGATATGGACGCTGACTTTACCGGCCTCGAAACCATAGACCATCTGGCTTTTGCCTTCAAACGGTTGAGTGCCGGCAACAGCCTGACCATTCTGCTCCGCTACGAGGCCGCGCTAACCCGATCATACGACAAGGCCTTAAAGCAACTCCTGACCCTCCGCTCAAAAATACCGAACGAACCCACGGTAGGGCAGGCCCCCGGCCTGCCCACCCCTCTTCCTGAGATTTTTCCCGCCAATCCGGACTACTTGTCTTGCACCCCGCCCGACCCAAGTCCGATTCCTTGTCCGCCCAAGCCGCCATTGAGCGATTTATCCAGTTGAGCCGCCAGCCGGTGCTGTTCGAACCCGGCGATGACCCCCTGCCCGTGACGCCCGCGAACTTCTCCCTGACCGTGCGCGGGAGTATTGTGACCATCGAATGCTGGAACGACACGAAAAATCTGGTCCGGAGAATCCGCGGCATCCGCAATGAGCGCCGTGGACGCCTGGAGATCGAGATTGAGCGTTTCGGCGCGCTCGCCGGGACCTTGACGCTGCTCGACTTGGCCGATCCGGGAAATCGCGATGCCGACCGGCGCGGTGCGCGGCTCAAGTTTCGCGAGCGGTTTCGCCGATCTTTGCAGCGCCAGTTTACCGGATATCGCATTGCCGAGCTCAGCACGGAGCAGGATCTCGCGCACACCTTGTCACCCGTTTTTCCCAGGGCTCTCCTGCGCCGCGGCACCTCCGGCATCGCCGCCATCGGCTCGTCTGAGGAGGCGTTAACCCCCGCCGACGCGCTCAGCTTCGGCCTCATCTGGCTCGATCACCTCCGCCGCCGCGAAACCAAAATCAGTATCGATACGCTGGCCATATTCCTGCCCTACGGATTCGAAGGCACCACCTGTCATCGCGTCCGTCATCTCAACCCCGCCGCCGCGCGCTACCTGGTTTTCGTGCACCAGGCCAACGACGAAGCGCAGGTCAATCCGGGCGACTATCAAAATTTCTCGACCCGCCTGTCCGTCGCGATGCAGCCGCTCGCGGGAGCGTCACGCCCCACCGTCCAGTGGGTGAATCGCCTGACCGCCATCGAAGGCGTCGAGCGCCGCGACCGCCCGGATGGATCGGTCAGCCTCGCGGTCCGTGGACTCGAATTCGCCCGCATTTCAGGCGATGAGCTGCTGTTCGGCTTCGACCGCCTGCACGCCGCCGGAAGCGCAGCCCATATTGAGGAAGCGGAACAGATCGCCCGGGAAATCGCCCGCATGCGCCATCCCCAGGCGGCCGACCGCGGCAATCCTCTGTTTCTGCGCCATCCCGAAGCGTGGCTCGAATCGCAGGTGCGCGCGCAGATCGAACGTCTGGACGCCATGATTCATCCGCATCTCTTATATGGACAGGTCCCGCAATTCGCCGGCGGCGAGCGCGGCATCATCGACTTGCTGGGCGTCGATCGCAACGGAAGGCTCGCTGTGCTGGAGCTGAAGGCCCAGCAGGATATCCATCTGCCTTTACAGGCCTTGGATTACTGGATGCGGGTGAAGTGGCACCTCGACCGCCAGGAGTTTTCCACGCGCGGATATTTCCCCGGGGTTGCCCTCTCGAACCTCGCGCCCCGCCTGCTGCTGGTCGCGCCTGCGCTCGAGTACCACCCTACTAATGAAACTATCTTAAAGTACTTTTCAGAAGACGTACCGGTGGAAAGGGTTGGCGTCGGGTTAGAATGGAGACAGGAAGTCCGGGTAATGTTCCGGGTCCCATCTGCATCATGGCACTCGCTGTCCTTCGCCAAATCAAAGGGGCACTCTCCAGCCTGAACCCCAAGGCCGTGCGGGAGGACGCGGACAGGCAGGTTCGAATCTGCCTGGTCACCGCGTCGCCCGAATCGCTGGGCCGTATGGAGACTTTTTTCGCTCCACCACATTTTTCCAATGAACGACGCGCGGAAGCGGTTCGTTTACTGGTCCGCGGCCCCGCTCTGGGCTGCGATCTGGAGGTGTACGATGCCTCCCTGCTACGCCCCAGCCGGGGTTTCGCGCTGGATATGGACTCGCCGGACGATTGCATCCGGCGGATCCTCAAAAAACGCGAGGACCTGATGTTGCCTCTGGCGCGCAACCTGTATCCGTTCCGCAAGCCGGCGGCGCATAAGATCATCCGCGCGGTGGCCAAGGAGAACGCGATGTTCAGCCTGGCGACGGCGATACCTGACATTGTGCCCAGCCTGGCGTCGATCCCTTGGGCCGTAGGCGAGTTTAGCTCCGACACGGCGTTTCTGACCATGAATCAGATCCGCATGGCGTTCCAGTTGGCCGCGGTCAGCGACCGTCCGATCGGGTACCGGGAACAGAAATCGGAAGTCGCCTCGATCATCGCGGGTGCATTTGGGTGGAGGGCCCTGGCTCGGGAACTGGTCGGAAAAGTTCCTTTCGGCGGCGGTCTGATTCCCAAAGCGGGCATCGCCTACGCGGCGACGTTTGCGATCGGCCTGTCGCTTGAAAGGCTGTACCGCTTGGGCTACGGGTTTTCGCGGGATGAGCGCAAGGCCGTGTACGAAGAAGCGCTGGAGCATGGGCGGCAGATCGCCGGCATGCTGCTCGATTCGGTGCGGCAGCGTAAAGCAGTCTGATCAGAAACAGACTAAAGTCTGTGCCACCTCATAGCAGTCCAGGTAGCACAGGGTTCAGCCTGTGATTTACCCAAGCTCAAAACTTGTTATAGATGAACGGGGTCGCGCCGGTTTGGGCCACGTATTGGAGGCCGATTACCAGCAGCGCTAACGCGGCGGCCTGCACGTAAAACGGGGCGCGCGAATAGAGGCTCACGGTGAAGTCGTACCATCCCTTCGGGCAGTAGTGCGCGAGCACGGCGATGGTCATGATGAGCGACAGCGCGGGTGAGATATTCACTACGGAAAAGCTGGGCGAGGCGATGCGGTTGAGAATTGCGTAGGCGTTTTCGAGGCTCGACGCGCGGAAGAAGATCCAGGCAAAGCAAACGTATTGGATGGTCACGAAAATGTTGAAGTATTTCCGTCCGCCGACAGCCTTCTTATTGCCGCGCGTGGTTCGCCAGAAATGCTGGACCGCTAATCCGAAGCCGTGAATCGCGCCCCAGATGACGAAGGTCCAGTTGGCGCCGTGCCACAATCCTCCGATGACCATGGTGATGAACAGGTTCCAATAGGTGAAGATTTTCCACTTGGAGCGCAGCCCCGGCAGCGAGAAATACAGATAATCGCGCAGCCAGTTGGAGAGGGTGATATGCCAGCGGCGCCAGAAGTCGGCGATATTCACCGCGGCGTAGGGCATGTTGAAATTCGGAGGCAGCTTGATACCGAGCAGCAGGGCGGAGCCGATGGCCATATCGGTGTAGCCCGAAAAGTCGAAGTAGATCTGGAGGGCGTAGGCGTACACCGCGATCAGGACTTCGGAGCCTGAGTAGAGCGCGGGAAAATCGAAGACGCGGTTGACCAGGTTGGCGCCTAAGAAGTCGGCGATGAGGAGCTTCTTGGTGAGTCCCATGCCGATCAGGAACAACGCGCGTCCGCCGTCCAAGGCTTCGAGCTTGCGAGGCTTTTCGAATTGATCGAGCAGCGTTTGGACGCGCGTGATCGGTCCGGCGAGCGTGGTGGGGAAGAACGAAACGGCGGCCAGGTAAGCCAGGTAACTCTTCGTGCCTTTGGCGTCGCGGCGATAGATGTCGATGGTGTACGTCAGGGCTTGAAAGACGTAGAAAGAGAGAGTGACGGGCAACGCCCAGTGCCATTCAGGCGCCGGACGGCCCGTTGATTTACTCCAGTTTTCGAGGAAAAAGGGCATGTATTTGAAGAATGCAAGCATGCCCAGGTTCATCAGCAGGCTGAGGCCGACCAGGATGCGGCGGACCCAAGCGTTCTTCGAATACTGGAGGCCGAGTCCGAACACGTAGTCGCAACTTCCAGCGGCGGGAATCAGTGCGAGATAGAGCATGTCCCACTTGGCGTAGAAGAAATAGTTCGCGAACAGCAGGACGGTGAGCGCGAGGATGCGCACGCGGGACAAGGGCCAATAGAGGAAAAAGATTGCGGCCAGGAAGATGAAGTACGTCGGCGAGGAGAGAAGCAATTACCAGAATACTAGCTTAGGTCTGGTGATTAGAAGAATGGGCAGGTCGGGAACCTGCCCCACTTTAAGGAAGGGGGAAACGATAGATGGAGGCGGTTGGGGAAGTGTATTCGAGGGTTGAGCCGCGCAGCGACTGCGCGGTGGCGCGGAAGGAATCCTGTCGGCCGCCGGAGATATTGCCGCCGAGATCGGATCCGAGAAGGACTATCAGGGCGCTTTTAAATTCGGGCGGGGGGGAGCGGAAGGGAAGGCGCCTGCCCACCAAGACCTCGGCCTGCGGAATTACGGAGACGAACAGATCGTGGGAACAGGGGACGCCCGTATGCAAGTAGCTCAGGCCGTCCTTCCACGCAAGCGTCAGCGTGTCTCCGCCGGCGTGGCCGGCGATCCAGGCGTACGTTTCGAGATCCTTTCGTCTCTGGTCCTTCACTTCGGCGATTACCGAAGTAAGCCTTCGCGAGGTCAGGGCGTCATTCCGGAACACCAGACAAAGGCCGGCCGCGAGGAATGCCCATCGCGGAACTGGTTTGAAAACCGGCCGCCGGATCGAGTGGGCCAGCAAATCGGCAAAGTGGCTGACCTCCTCGGAAATTCCTATCAGCAGCACTGGCCACACTGGAATGACCAGGCGATTCAGATCTTCAAACGTCCATAACATCACCATGATCAGGTACAGGGCCCCGAAGATCAGAACCAGAGGCCATTGCCGCCGTCGGCCGAGGCGAACGCCGCCGAAGATAGCCGCCGCGAGAATTAGATGGTGAAGCGGGAGGCCGTGTAGAAAATCCATCACGCCGGGCAAGAAAGAATCGGCTACGCTTGCCGAGAGCGTCGCCAGTTCCTCTATGAGGTGTGCGAAGAAATGTTGTCCGCGCACCATTTTCAAAAACTCGTCCAGATAAGGTATTCCCACCGCTTTGGCCACCACGGCCGGATGGAGGTATCCCCATAGCAGCCACGCGGCCGCCATCGGGAGCGCGGGTGCGAAGAAAAACAGGCTCAGGCGTAGCCGGCGCCGGAGGAAAAAGAAGATCGGCGCGGCCGCAAAAAGGGGCACTCCAGCGTTTCGAGTTAAGTACGCAAGCCCGGCTAGCACGCCGCCGAGCAGCGCCCACCGGTAGCTGTCACGATCGGCGGAGCGCTGGATGGCGAAAATCGCGGCGAAAAGGAAGCATCCAAACAGCAGCTCCGAATAAAGTGTCACCGCCAGCAAGACGAAGCCGAACGTCACGAAGGTCAGCCCCGCGATCAGCAGCGTTCTGCGCCAGGAGAATCCCAACTGGCGAAGCACCAATAACAGCAGAGCTAAATAAACCGGCAGCAAACCAGCCTGAAGCATCGACGCGGTCTGGAGCGTGCGCGGAAAATGCGGCTCCATTCGCCAGGCCATCGACATAAAGAGCGGGAACAGCGGAGGATACTTGGTCAAGTAGGGATGGCCCGGCAGGTGCTCCTGACGATAGCCTCCGCCGGACGCGAGCGACTTCGCCGTGACCATGTAAATCGCGTCGTCGCGTCCCTCCCCGAATTGCCACTGCTCCCGCGCATCCCAAACGGGCTTGGCAATCAGGGCTAGAACGGCGGCAAAGCCCAGTAGAGCTTTAGTGTTGAGCTTCGTCGTTGACATCGGCGAGTTTCGGTACGCCCAGTTTACATTCGGAAGAAGGCGCTCTAAACTGCATACTTCCCCAAAAGGGGATCGCCCGCTCTAGCCCCGGCTCAGTAGACTTCTATTTTGCGTTTTGCTCGCGGGGCTTGGACGTACGGGCTTACCAGGCTCTCATTGCCGTCCTTATCGATGGCCTTCACGCCGAAGACCAGGTCGTCGATGGAGACGTCGGGGAGGGTATACTCGTTGACTTTGCCCACGAAGATTTCGTGGTCCCAATAGGGGGCCGTGGTGGAACGGTACATCACCACGTAGCCTGCCAGGTCCGCTTCCGGATTTTCCTGTTTCCATTTGAGCGCCGCATCGTAGCGGGACTTGCCGCGCGTGAGAAACAGCGTGGTGACTTTCTGGCCGTTGCGCTCCGTGATTTCGGAGGTCACGGGAGGCTTCGGCGCCCATGCGAGTGAGGCCGCGGCGGCTCCATTCACTTTCGTCACCAGAGTGATGTATGGCACGGAGGTGTTGGCGAAGGTGTCGGTGACGGTGTGCTGATTGGCGAAATTTTCCTCGGGCGAAGAGAGCCGGACCGCGCTGTAACCCTCCTGGTTGAAGGGCGTGTGATCGCCTCCGCGGCCGAAGCGGTCCGCGCGGAAAACCGTATCGACGCGCATGGAGGGCAGGTAGCGCTCGCCTATGTCCCGCACATACCGGGCCAGTTCGCGCGAAGGAGAGTCGTCGGGGTCTTCGCTAAATACGCTGACGCGGCGATTATCCATGCGGCCGGAGCCGGAAACATCGCTTCCGATAATGTCGTTGTTCAGCACGGCTTCGATTTTCTGGCTGGCGGCGCGGGCTTTTTCGGCGTAGAGCGAACTGCCGAGCAATCCTTCCTCTTCGCCGGCGAAGGTGATGAAGACCAGCGTTTTTTCGAATTGGTACTGGCTCAGAACGCGCGCGAGCTCCATCACGCAGGCGGTGCCGCTGCCATCGTCGGTAACGCCGGGCGCATCGAGATCGGGATCGCGCATCGGCGGAGGGCCGCCGGCGGGGGTTTCGCCAGGTCCGGGGGCGGGAGTACCGGTGGCGCGGCCCATCACGATCGAGTCGTAGTGGCCGCTGATGACGATCCTTTGTTCCTTGTTGGTCGAGCCGGGAAGGACCGCGACCACGTTGTAGAGATCGACGTCGCGAGGCACACGGGAGGCGCGGCCTTCAATTTTCTTGAGCCGGTATTGATCGAAGCTGACCTCGAGTTTGGGACTATAACTGCGAAACTGATCGTAAATCCATTTGCGCGATGCGCCGATGCCACGGGTGGGATTATCCTGCGTAGACAAAATATTGCGCGTGCCGAAGGATTCGAGCTTCTTGAGAATCTCGGCGATGTTCTTTTCGGAGACCTCCGAGACGATCTTTTCCACCTGGGGATTCGGCATTTTATACTGCGCGGGTAGCGTTGCCGAGAGCAGGAAAAACAGGACAAAGGCGCGTTTCATAATGTCGATGATAGACGACGCGCGGGGAGCTTGAAAGGTAACAAATATGGCGGGATTAGCGCGATTAGGAATCGCGAAACAGGGCTCGAAAACCCTCCTGTTCGAAATGCCGGTCGTTGGTGAGGGCTTCGGTCAAGCCTTCCCGGCGCATGGTCTGCATGGAGATGCAGTCGACCAGGCTGTAGCCTTTGTCGGGGCGGGATTCGTAAAGGCTCAAGCCTGAGAGAAATGAGTCTCGGCTCTGCGCCACAACCCTGACGCCGGGATTTTCGAGAATCCGCCGCGCGTTTAGAACAGCTTTGCGGCGCATCGGTTCGGGAGCCATGGCGAAGAAGGTGAGGTATTCGGTTAATACTTCATCGGTGGTGATAATCGGAGTAGACCAACGCTGCATCGTAAAAGCTAAAGCTCGATGGTGTGCGCCGTCATTGGAATCAATCAGGCAATCCAATAGAAAGTATCCGCGAAGAGCGCGGTCATTCCTCTCTCTTGGGCCAGCCGTAGATGTAATGGTCGTGCTGGCTCGCGCCATCGGCCGGCATCGCCGCCATAATTTCAGGCGGCACGTTTTTCATGCTTTCGATGATGATCTCCGCAATATGGCGTAGCGGCTGCTCGGCCAGCTTCTTGAGCCAGTCCTCCAGGCTCAGTCCTTCAGACGCTGCTTTTGCTTTCAGCGCCTCTGCCTGTTCATCGGGAATCTCGATTACAGCCATAATTCTTATCTTACTGCGTACGTCTTGGTGTATTTGTTCCTCGAATTGTACAGGGTAAACGACCCATCCTCATGCGCGGTCAGCTTTAGATATTTGCCTTCGCACTTCTCGTCGATGTTGGCGATGAAGGTGTCCGGGGAATTGCCTTCCTTGCCTCCGGCCAGCCCGAAATGGAGCTGCCAGAGAGCTTCGAGGCCGTTCATGGAGGCCCACATCTGATACGCTTCGCGCCGGCCGCCCTTGGTTGCGCCGTTATTCATGACCACTACGCGCGGCGCCATGGCGTAATCGGCCTTCGGGGAAACGTGGGTGCCGTGATGGGGGGTGAGCAGAACGTCCACTTTGCCCACTCGATTTACCGGGCACATGAGAGCCAGCTCTTGGTTCCAAATGATATCGCCCAGATCGGCGAAGCGAAACTTTCCGAGCTCGACCACGACTCCGCCGGACATTGGATTTTCGCCGGACTCGCCGTCCTTCATCGCGAGACCGGCGCAGAATGGATTCGGCTTGCCGGGAGTCTCGATATGTTTCCGTGCTGCCACGACCACGGTGATATCGAGACCTTTAATCGGGATTTTGTCACCCGGCTTGTAGACGACGTGAGGAGCGTCGCCCCTCGCCTTGTCGTAGTCCTTGGAGTTGGCTTTTTCGTCGTTGGCCTTCTCTCCGTGGTCATAGAAGGACTCGACCGGGAGTACTTCGAGGAGGTTTTTCACGCCGCCGGCGTGGTCGCCGTGATAGTGCGTGAGAAACAGGACCTGGATGCGCTTGACGTGCGCGAGCTTCGCGGCGGTGGCGATACGATTGGCGTCGCGACCGCCGAATCCGGCGTATCCGGTGTCGATCAACATGGCTTGACCGGACGGAGAAACCACCAAGGTCGCTTGTCCGCCTTCGGTATCGATGAAGTAAATTTCGAGATTTTTGGCAGCCTGCGCCGCCGCTGCGAATAGAAGAAAGAAGATTAATGCGCGCACGAGAACGATGCTAACATGCGCCTGGAACCTGGAGTGTTACAGTATCGTATTACAGAGCAGCAATGGCGTTTTGCGTACAGTGCGGCAACCGGGTGGGGGACGCGGATCAGTTCTGTGCGAAGTGCGGCGCGCGGCAAAAAGCGGCGGCGGGCGCGCCTGCGGGAGGCCCCCGGCCGGTGCCAGATCCACTTGCTGGGATCAGCGCGCGCACGGCTTCATTGCTCTGTTACATCCCGTGGGTGGGATGGATCGCCGCGATCGTAGTGCTGGCGAGCCATCGCTTCCGGACCGACGCGCAGGTCCGTTTTCACGCCTTTCAGGGGTTGTATATTTTCGTTGCGTGGCTGATGGTGGAGTGGGTATTCACTCCGTTTGGCTTCCTGCTGGGGATGCCTTTTCACCGATTTGGCGCGAATCTGCTGCAACTGGCGGTGTTTGCCGCGTGGATTTTCATGCTGATCAAAGTGAGTCACGATGAGAACTACAAGCTGCCGATCCTGGGAGACTTAGCGGAACGGTCGGTCAGCGAGCAGCGGTCCTGACCCCTATCGATCCGGCGGCGGAGAGCCGATGAGTGAGGAGTGGAAGTGACTTCGAAGAAGCGCGGGGACCGGTTCGCCCTGATGGCGCTGGCCTGCGGCGGGCTGGTGCTGCTGGGGGTGATTGCGGGTCCTTATTATAAGGACGTCGCGCTGGGGCACACCGATTACCTGAGTTTCTACGCGGGCGGGCGGCTGGCGTTTACTCCGAGCCTGTACGATCCTCCGCACGCGATGGCGGAGCAGTTGCGCGCGGCGCGTGTGATGGGAAAAGGCTCGTATTACACGCGCATGCCTTGGTTCGCGGCGGCGATGTGGCCTTTGGCGCGGCTGCCTTATTTGACCGGACAGTACATCTGGGAAGCGTTATTGATCGCGGGTCTGGCAGTGTTCCTGGCGCTGTGGCCGAGGCCATCGTGGCCGGTGCGGGTGGCGATCATGTGCTACTCGGTTCCCGCGTTGATGAGCCTGCGAATGGGGCAAGATCCTCCGCTATTGCTGGCGTTGATGGCGATTGCGCTGGTGCTGCTTTATCGGGGGAGGCCTGTGATCGCGGGGCTGGTGCTGTCGCTGACGCTGGCGAAATTTCACTTGTTTCTTCCTTTATTCCCAGCCGTGTTGTATGCGCGGCGCTGGCGATTTGCGAGCGGGTTATTCAGCGGCACGACGATTCTGCTGGGGATCAATTTTCTGGTGAGTGGCATGGACTGGCCGCGGACGTATCTGAAGGCCATTACGGATCCGGTGGTGACGCCGGGGGTGATCATTACTCCGTCGCTTTTTTATGCGATTCCGGGCAGTCCACAGGTGCGAAATTTAGTGGTCGCGGTGGTGGGACTCGTGGTGATGTCGCTCTATCTGAGATTGGCCCGGGAGAAGGTGGAGCTGCTGATCGCGGCGGCGCCGGTGGCGATTTTGCCGCTGTTGCCGCATGCGGGATCCTACGATTGCCTGCTGCTGACGCCGCTGGCGTTGTATGCGCTCGATAAGGGGTCGCGTCCGGCGAAGATCGCGGGGGCGTTGTTGCTGATTCCGGTGACGTATTTCGTGGCATGGAGCGTTCCGTCGTGCGCGATTCTGATTCCTGTTCTGGATATTGCGCTGCTGGCGTTTTGCGCGATGCGGGGGAGGGTTAAGGAAGTGGTGGACGCGGAGCCTTACCAGATCGTTTCGACAGCATAGCTGCAAATCAGTGGATCGGCCGTGAGTATCGCGAGCCTCTCAATTTGACTCTGGACGATTAATATACGATCGAACGGGTCGCGATGCAATAAAGGCAGGGATTGCAAGGCCGCTGCATGCTCCAGCCGAATCGGAAGAAATTCCATGTGATCGTGAGCGGCGCGATTTTGCACATAAGAGGCGGTCGTCCCAGGGAGGCGAAGTTTGCCGAGTTGCACCTTGATCGCGATCTCCAAGGCGCTGGCTACGCTGAGAACGAGGGTGTTCGAAGGTTGCGCCATTATGCCCCGCGCTTTTGCTGAAAGCTTTGGGCTGCCTAGATTCCACCACAGGAATGCGTGCGTGTCCAGCAACAGTCTCACGCTCGATACCAGTCGTCTAGATCCTTCTCGGACATAACATCGAAGTCTTTTGCCATCCAGATTTTGCCTTTGTCGATCCCGGGTATGCGTTTTTTTAATGGCTTGGCTTCAATCGGGAGGAGCCGTGCCACCGGCTTACCCGACCTGGCGATGACGATCTCTTCGCCCGCGCTTACTCTGGCGAGAAGCTTCGAAAAGTGAGTCTTCGCTTCATGGATGTTTATGGTATCAGCGATAATTCTATATTAGTCTAGTCTACAGACTAAGTCTAATCTTTTTCATCTTCGAGCGGCGTGGGAGTCGAACGGAATTCAGGGGCGCCAAGGCGCTATAATGGTGTTCTCCCCCGTTTTACACCGATGCCGAAATCTGCTCCTTTCGTTCATCTTCATTGCCATACCGATTACTCGCTGCTCGATGGCGCTTGCGAAATTTCGCAGTTGATGGAGCTGGCCGAAGAACAGAAGATGCCGGCGATCGCGATGACCGATCATGGCAATCTGTTCGGCGCGGTGGAGTTTTATAATCACGCGAACGCGAAGGGGATTCATCCGATTATCGGCTGCGAGGTTTACGTCGCGCAGCAGGGGCACACGAATAAAAGCGACACCAACCGGTATAACCACCTGGTGCTGCTGTGTGAAAACCAGGAGGGTTATCGCAACCTGGTGAAGCTGGTTTCGACCGGCTACCTGGATGGGTTTTACTACAAGCCGCGGATCGATAAGGACCTCCTGTCGCGGCACTCGAAGGGGCTGATTGCGCTGTCGGCGTGTCTGCGCGGCGATATTAATGAGACGCTGCTGGCCGATCGCTACGAGGATGCGCGGCGGCTGGCTTACGAGTATACGGACCTGTTCGGCAAGAAGAATTTCTTCCTCGAATTGCAGGATCACGGCCTGGAGCCGGATGCGCGGGTGCTGCCGCTGATCAACCGGTTGTCTGCGGATACGGGCGTGCCGCTGGTCGCGACCAACGATTCGCATTATCTGCGCAAGGACGACGCGCGGGCGCATGAAATCATGCTGTGCATCCAAACGGGAAAGACCATGTCCGACCCGAACCGGATGCGTTTCGACCAGCCTGCGTTTTACATCAAATCGCGCGAAGAGATGATGCAGCTGTTCGGCGAAGTGGAGGAGGCGCTCGACCGGACCTGGGACATTTCGGAGCGGTGCAATATCAAGTTGTCGCCGGTGGAGGAGCCGTTTCCGAAATTTGGCGTGCCGCCGGAGCATACCATCGATAGCTTCTTCGAATATGTCGCGCGGCAGGGGTTCGAGAAGCGGCGCACGCGGTTGGAAGCGCAGCAGGCGCAGGGGCGATTGAAGCACGATCTGGCGGAGTACAGCGAACGCCTGGACCGCGAAATTCGCACGATTCAGCAGATGAAGTTTTCGGGATACTTCCTGATCGTGTGGGATTTTATCCGCCATGCGAAGACGCGCGGGATTCCGGTGGGTCCGGGCCGTGGGTCCGCGGCGGGCAGCCTGGTGAGCTATGCGATGGAAATTACGGACATCGATCCGCTGGCTTACGGGCTGCTGTTTGAGCGCTTCCTGAATCCGGAGCGCATCAGTATGCCCGATATCGACATTGATTTTTGCACGCGAGGGCGCGGCGAAATTATTCGATATGTCACGGAGAAATACGGGCGCGAGCAGGTGGCGCAGATCATCACGTTCGGGTCGCTCGCGGCGCGGGCGGCGATTAAAGACGTCGGGCGCGCGCTCGACGTGAGCTTCGCGGATGTCGAGAAGATTACCAAGCTGGTTCCGACGCAGCCTCTCAACATCAAGCTGAAGGACGCGCGCAAGATGGAGCCGCAGCTGGATGAACTGGCGCGGAAAGATCCGCGCATCAAAGAAGTGCTGGAGGTGGCCGAGAGGCTGGAGGGGATGGCGCGGAACGCGTCGGTGCATGCGGCGGGCGTGGTGATTTCGCCGGTTCCTTTGACCGATCTGATTCCTCTGTACAAGACCAGCAAAGACGAAATTGTCACCCAGTATGACGGGGTGGTTCTGGAGAAGCTGTCGCTGCTCAAGATGGATTTTCTGGGGCTGACGACGCTTACGATCATCGAAGACGCGCTGAATCTGATTAAGCGGCATCGGGGCGTCGAGATCAAGATTGAAGATCTGCCTCTGGACGACAAGAAAACCTACGAAACGGTTTTTCACAAGGCCTTTACCAGCGGGATATTTCAATTCGAATCTCCGGGGATGCGCGATGTTTTGCGCCGCTATCAGCCGGATCGGTTAGAAGATTTGTGCGCGCTGAACGCGCTCTACCGGCCCGGGCCAATGGGCATGATCGACGACTTTGTGGACCGCAAACACGGCCGCAAAGAAGTGGTTTACGATCTGCCGGAGATGAAAGAAATCCT
Organism: Bryobacterales bacterium; assembly: GCA_963698105.1. Taxonomy (GTDB): domain Bacteria; phylum Acidobacteriota; class Terriglobia; order Bryobacterales; family Bryobacteraceae; genus Palsa-187. The sequence continues at coordinate 716,132 of CAVOPN010000001.1, read as the reverse complement.
GGAGGAGACCTACGGCGTGATGGTCTACCAGGAGCAGGTGATGCAGATTTCGAATCTGATCGCCGGGTATTCCTTGGGTGAAGCGGACCTGCTGCGCCGCGCGATGGGCAAGAAAAAAGTGGAGGAGATGGCCAAGCAGCGCGAGCGGTTCGTCGCGGGCGCGAAGGAGAAAGGGCATCCTCCAAGGAAGGTCGAGAAGATTTTCGACCTGATGGAAAAGTTCGCGGGATATGGATTCAACAAATCGCATTCGGCGGCGTATGCGTATCTCGCGTTCGTCACGGCGTACCTGAAAACGCATTATCCGCTGGAGTTCATGTCGGCGCTGCTGACTTCAGAAACGGGCAACACGGCGAAGGTGGTGAAGTACATCAGCGAGTGCCGGGAAATGAATATTCGGGTGCTGGCGCCGGACGTGAACTCGTCGGAGTTCACGTTTACGCCGGTGCCTACGGGGCCGGAGCCGGGGATTCGCTTTGGACTGGGCGCTATTAAGAACGTGGGGTCGAACGCGGTGGATTCGATCGTCAAGGCGCGGACGGAAGGCGGCAAGTTTGGATCGCTATACGATTTTTGCGAGCGGGTGGACCTGGGCGCGGTGAATCGACGGATGATCGAGAGCTTTATAAAAGCGGGCGCGATGGATTCGCTGGAGGGGACGCGCTCGCAGCTGACGGCGGTGATCGATAGCGCGATGGAAACGGGGGTGCGCGCGCAGAAGGATCGCGCCAGCGGACAATCGGGGCTCTTCGCGGGGTTGATGGAGGAGCAGACGCCGGCGGAACATCCTTTGCCGAAGGTTCCGGATTGGACCAGCCAGGACAAGCTTTCGGCGGAGAAAGAGATTCTCGGATTTTATGTGAGCGGGCATCCGCTGGATCAGTTCATGGATAAGGTCAGTGAGCTGGCGACGTATCGGTCCGGGAATCTGGAAGGGCTCGCGAAGGGCACGGAGGTCGCGCTGTGCGGCATTCTCACTGGTGTCGTTCGCAAGCGTAATAAGGAACAAAAACTGTGGGCATCGATGCAGCTGGAGGATCTGGAAGGCGCGGTCGAAGCGATGGTGTTCACGACGCAATATGAGCGCCTGGAAAAATCGCTGATCGAGGATAAAGCGGTGCTGGTCCGGGGGCTGGTGCTGCCGGAGGATAACGCTCCGCCGAAAATTTCCGTGCAGGATATTGTGCCGCTGGAAGTGGCGCGGGTCAGCTTGCCGTCGTTGATCTCGATTCGGGTGCCGGTGAATGGATCGGGGGATGCGGACCGGGCGGGGGCGCTGCAAAAGCTGTTCAGCGTGAAGCCGGGGGCAACGGAGGTTCGGCTGCGCCTCGAAAAGTCGCGGGATTTTTCGGTGATTATGGATATCGCTTTGAGGGTGCGGCCGGATAAGGAATTTTGCGCTGAGGTGAAGAGGATTTGCGGGTCGGAGTCGATTGAGATTCTTGCGAATTAGCACTTTCACAGGCTGAAGCCTGTGCCACCACTCTGTAGATAAGTGAAATTAGGTGGGGTCGGCCAGCCACTCTTTCAAACGGTCGGGCCAGGCGGTGACGGGGGCGGGCTTCCGGGTGGGGCGGAGCGCGAATCCGTGGCCTCCGTAGGCGTAGATGTGCATCTCGGCGGGGATGTGATTGGCCTCCCACTTCGCCTCCGGCTGAAAAACCGGAGAAGCCGATGCGCGCGGGGTCGATGTTCCATTCCTGGGCACGGCTGCGCACCATCCGCACGGCGCGAGCGGCATCGGCGTAAACTTCGTTGGGCAAAGTATATTTCGAGCCGGGAGCTTTCGCGAGGCGATACTTCAGCACGAACGCGGCGATGCCGTTGGAGTTGAGCCAGTCGGCCATTTCCCAGCCTTCTTTTTCGATCACCAGTTGGGTGTTGCCGCCGCCGGGCGCGACGATCATGGCTGCGCCGGTGGCCTGGTCCTTCGGCGGCAGGAAAACGTAGATCGACGGGTAGTGCGTGACCGTGAAGTTGCTGGGCCAGCCGTTATATTTCGGATTGGTCGACGGGTGGAAACTTCGGCGGCGGTGATGCCTTCAGAGCCAGGCGCGCCGTTGGGCCAGAGTCGAATCTCTTCGCCGCAATCGGCTGCGGTCGCGAGAGTCACCAGCAAAGAAGCGAGAATCATTTTCGACATGGAATATCCTTCTAATACGCGGAATCCCCGCCCTTGTATGTTAGTCATACGGAGTTAGCAGAGCCCCGTTGGCTGACGGGGCTCTGCGGGTTGCGCAAGATCGTCCCCGCCCTGGGTCGGTAGTTGAGACCGCCCGTCAGCTGGATCTGCGCCGCCTTCTCCGGTCGAGCCCGAACAGTCGCATGGGCCGGTGATGAGCCGAGCCCGCATTTACAAGGATGGGTATCCCGACCGTGCAAATAAATTCTAACGCAAACTGCTGGGTAGGAATCGACGTTTCCAAGGATTGGATCGACGTCGTCGTGTTGGTGGAAGAGAACAAAGTCGAACAGCTCCGTTGTGAGAGATCGGCCGGCGCGCTGGCCGGGTTGGCGGAAACATTGCTTTCCTACTGCCCGCAGGGAATCGTGCTGGAAGCCACCGGAGGATTGGAGGGCGCAGTCATCGCGGCGCTGGCCGGAGCGGGGTTGGCGGTGATGCGGATGAATCCGAAACGGGTGCGCGATTTTGCCGGCGCCCATGGATTGCTAGCCAAGACCGACGCGCTCGACGCGTACGCATTGGCGTTGTTCGGAACGCGGATGAGGCCTCAGTTGCGGGCCTGGCCTGAGGCCGAACGCCAGCAGTTGGCGGCCTGGGTGGCGCGTCAGCAGCAGCTCACCGTCGAGCGAGCCACCGAGCGCACGCGTCTGACAGGCGTCGGAACCGGCGTTGCGCAAGAGCGTGGAACGCGTGATTGCCTTCTTGGGAAAAGAAATCGCGCGGCTGGAAAAACAGTTGGCGGCGTGGGTGGCCGCATCGGAGACGTGGAAGGAGCAAGAGGCGTTGTTGCGCACCGCGCCGGGCGTGGGTCCCAAAACCGCGCTGCGATTGTTGGCCCAGTTGCCGGAACTGGGCCAAGTGAACCGCCGCCAGATCGCGGCCTTGGTGGGCTTGGCTCCGTTTGCCTCCGACAGCGGGAAGTGGCGCGGCAGGCGCTCGATTCGCGGAGGCCGCGCGGGGGTGCGCGCCATTCTCTACCTCGCCAGTTGGACCGCCGTACGAACGGCAGGGGCGCTACAAAGCTTCTACCGGCGCCTGGTGGCCGCAGGCAAACCGAGACAGCTGGCCCTGATCGCGGTCGCGCGCAAACTACTGCTCGCCCTCAATGAAATGATGCGGACCCGCCAGCCCTGGCGGCCGGCAAATACGCCAGTTCCCGCTTGACTTTTCACACAGTCGCTGACGGGCGGGGTTATAGCCCCGGGCGTAAGCCTCACTAGTGGCTTTCTTAGATACAACATGACTATGGTAACGTCGACACTCTCGAAAACATCGGGCATTGGCTGAGTGGCCGGGACGAAAGTTGGGGACAGCCCGCTCTGTCCACTGCGGTGTCAGCAAAATATGTTGCTTTGGCGATCCTGAGGAAGTAGGCAGCCCCCGCTTTCCGCGGTCTTCATTGCTACGGTGCGCCGATGGGCGCATTAAAGCTTGCTGCGACAGGCCACTAGACGTGCCAGCCACCGCCCAGAGCCTTAATCAACAGTACGCTGGCATCGAGGCGGCGGCGCATCAGGTCGATGTCGGCGCGCTCATTTTGTAAGGCCGCGGTTTGCCAGGTTACCACTTGTAAATATGTATCGACGCCGCCTTCATAGCGGATTTGGAAGAGCGAAAGCGATTCCTGCGCGGAGGCGGTGGCTTGTCTCTGCTGCTGCGATTCTACTTCGAGCACGCGCAGCGCGGCCAAGTTATCTTCCACCTGCTGAAACGCGGTGAGCGCGGTCTGCCGGTAGTTGGCGACCGCGGCATCGTAATTCGCGATGGCGATATTGGAGTTGGCGCGGCGGCGTCCGGCGTCGTAGAGAGTTTCGGACAAGGTGGGTCCCACGGCCCATACGCGGCTGGGCCAGGTGAACCATCCGAGCAGGGATCCGGCGTTGAATCCGCCGAGTGCGCCCAGGCCGAGCACCGGATAGTACGCGGCGCGCGCGATGCCGATCTGTTCATTCGCAGCGGCCATGCGCCGTTCCTCACCGGCGATATCGGGACGCCGCTCAAGCAGCTGCGACGGCACGACGCCGGGAATATCGGGTATCGCGGGCGCTCTCTCGGTGACCGGAGAAGGCGGCACGCTGAGCTCCGAGGGAGGCTTGCCGGTCAGCATCGCGATGGCATGCTCGTACTGCGCGCGCTGCACTTCGACATCGGTCCTCTGGACGCGTGCGGTATCGAGCTGGGTGCGCGCCTGGGTGACGTCAGATTTCGGAGCGGCTCCGCCCTCGTAGCGATCCTGGGTCAATTGCAGGGCCCGGGTGTACGCCTTGATCGTTTCATCGAGCAGCTTCTCCTGCGCGTCGGCGCTGCGGAGCTCGAAATAATCCATGGCGAGTTCGGCATGGAGGCTCAGGCGCGCGTTTTCGAGGTCGTCGCCGCTGGCCTCGGCTTGCTCGGTGGCTTGGGTGACGGCGCGGCGAAGGCGTCCCCAGAGATCGATCTCCCAATTGAGATCGATGGGCAGCGTGAACGCTGTTGGACCCGAGGTAATCAACTGGCCATCGGCGGTTTTCCCCAGAGTCTGATGGACGGCTTCGATTCCGGGCGAGGTGGTGATGGTGGGCCTCAAGCCGGCGCGGGCGTACTGGACCGCTGCGCGGGCAGCGCGGTAATTGGCATCCGCGGCGCGCAACGTTTGGTTGGCCTGGTCCACCTGTGCTTCGAGCGCGTCGAGCTGCGGGTCCTGGAACATGGTCCACCAGTCGCCGCGAAGGGCCTGGTCGTTGGGCTGGGCGGTCTTCCAACCATCACCCTCTTTGAACGAAGCGGGCGGAGCTTCCTTGAACGCGGGCGCAATGGGAACGGTGGGCTTGGAATATTTCGGGCCTACCATGCATCCGCCTAACAGCAGCATGGCGGGAATTACGGAGGCTCGGGGAATCATGAACTAATCGGCGATGCCGGCATCCGGAGGGTCGATGCCGAGCGCGGTCGCCAGAGCGATGAGGTGGTCCTGCTCATCGATTAAGATGTCGCGCAGGCTTTCGGCGATGGCGAATTCGTTCAATTCATCGGCTTGCTTGACGCGGCGGCGATACTGGCGGATGGTTTCCTTTTCGTTTTCGAGGTCGAAGCGGAGCATGTCCTCGGCCTTCTCCGACGTCTTCACGGGCTTGGGAGTCACGGCAGGCATTCCTCCCAGATAATCCACGTGATTGGCGACTGCGAGGGCGTGATCAAGCTCCTCTTTGGCGTGGACCGCGAGCTCATCGGCGATGTTCATGTACGCGGCGCCTTTGAGCACCTGCGAATAATTCACATAAGAGATGATGGCCTGGAATTCGCGCGAAAGGTCTTCATTCAACGCGTCAATAAACTTCTCACGAGTTATCTGCGGGCTGGCTTTATCCGGCATGGGTTCCTTAGGCCGCGCAAAATGCGGCGCACCTAAATTTTAGCGTGAAACCCGGCGACTGCGGGATTATTTATGAGCGAGCTCATTCTGGATGGCCAGAACGTTATGATACGCCTGGTCTTTCATGGGACCGGCGATGGCCGCGGATTGCTGGCTGTATTTAAGACCGGTCTGCATCTTGGTGCGATCCATGGTCATTTTGCCGAGCTGGTAATCGGCCAGGCCGAGATAGAAATAAACGATGCCGAGCTTGTAATTGTCATGAACCAGCGGCAACGCGGCCCTGAGATCTCTGTCACAGTCAATCCAGATCGTTTTTGCGCCGTTAATTACGCCGGCGACGAAATATCCGGTGGCGAGTCCGGGGCCTTTGAGCTTGATCAGAGTGTTGGCGTAACGGAGGGCGCTATCGGGACTCTTGCTCATCAAGCCTTCCGCGAGGGCGGCGAGGGCGACCTCGTTATCAGGGCGGCCTTCGACGATCTTTTTCATGCCTTCGAGTTGTTTCGCGGCGCCGCTCTTGCCTAAGGCGGCGAGGTACGCCGCGGTGCAGGTATCGAGATATTTACTCTTGGGATTCTGGGCGATGAGGGCGTCCACGAGCTCGATGGTTTTGGGGCCGTCCACCTGGGTGGCGACGTAGGCGAGGGCGTATTCGGAATAGGCGGCGACTTCCTTGCCGTATTCGACGCGCTCCTTCCAATTCTGGACTTCCCCGGCATCGGACGGCTGGGGCGCGTTGATCAAGGCCTGCGCCAGTTTGTTGGTGGCGGCTGCGTCCGCCTTGACCGCCTCGGCATCTTTCTTCGCGACGGTATCTTTCAGCTTGGTGTAGGAATCCTCAAGCTCATCGGCGCGCACCAAACCCACGAGGGCAAACATGGCAATCGCGGTAAACAAAGTCCGTTTCACATGACCTCCACAAATCCTAAGAATTATACACCCAACAGAGGCCCGGGGACGCTGGCTTTGGTACGCTGAAAATTACAATGAGCGATTTTCAAGTCACACTCCCCGATGGTAGTGTTCAACGTGTTCCCGATGGTTCGCGGCCGATTGACGTGGCTCAATCGATCAGCCAGAGGCTGGCCGACGATGCAATTGTGGCGCGCGTGAACGGTAATTTGTGGGATCTGAACCGGCCATTCGAATCGGATTCGTCGCTCCAGATTCTCACGACCAAGAATCCGGATGCACTGGAAGTGGTGCGGCATTCGACGGCGCATTTGCTGGCGGCGGCGGTGCTGGAGTTGTTTCCGGAGACGAAGCTGGGGATTGGTCCGCCGATTGAGACGGGATTTTATTACGACTTCGCGCGGCCCGATGCATTCACGCCGGAGGATCTCGAAAAAATCGAGAAGAAGATGTGGGAGATCCAGGCTCGCGACCTTCCTTATGAGCGGAAATATACGGAGAAAAACGAAGGGCTGAGGATGTACGCGGATCAGCCGATGAAGTGCGAGCTGATTACGGAGCGCGCGGGCGATATTTTTTCAGAGTACACGCTGGGGCCCGGTTTTATTGACTTTTGCCGTGGTCCGCATGTGCCTTCGACCAAGAAGCTGAAGGCGTTCAAGCTGCTCTCGATCGCCGGAGCGTATTGGAAGGGCAGCGAAAAGAATCCCCAGCTGCAGCGGATTTACGGCACCGCGTTCTTCAATAAAAAAGAGCTGGAAGAGTATCTGGCGAAGCTCGAAGAGGCCAAAAAGCGCGACCATCGCAAGCTGGGGCAGGAGCTGGATCTATTCAGCATTCAGGAGCTGGCGGGGCCGGGGCTGATTTTCTTTCATCCCAAGGGCGGGCGCATCCGCGTGATCATCGAGGATTGGATGCGCGACCAGTATCTGAAGCGCGGCTACGCGCTGGTGTATACGCCGCACGTCATGCGCGCGGATTTGTGGAAGACCTCCGGGCATTTGGAAAATTACAAGGAAAATATGTTCGCCGGCATGGAGCTGGACGATGCCGAGTATCGTTTGAAGCCCATGAACTGCCCGGGCCACATTCTGATTTACGCCGACCGGCAGCGCAGCTATCGCGAGTTGCCTGTGCGCCTGGGCGAACTGGGTACGGTGTATCGTTACGAGCGCAGCGGCGTCATGCACGGCCTGTTGCGCGTTCGCGGCTTTACGCAGGATGATGCGCATATTTTCTGCACTCCGGATCAGATTGAGGATGAGGTGGTGAGCTGCCTGGAGTTCGCGGTCGACGTGCTGAAGACTTTCGGATTCGAACAGTATGAAGCGGAGCTTTCGACCTGGGATGGAGGGAAGAGCGGGAAGTATCTGGGTACTCCGGAGATGTGGGGGCTGGCGGAAAATGCGTTGAAGCGGGCGACGGAGAGGCTGAATCTGAAGGTGTCGATTACGCCCGATGACGCGGCGTTTTATGGACCGAAGATCGACATGAAACTGCTGGATGCGCTGGGGCGCAAGTGGCAGCTCTCGACGGTGCAGTTCGATTTCAATCTGCCTGGAAGGTTTGGTTTGGAATATATCGCGGAGGATGGCAAGAAGCATGAGCCTCTGATGGTGCATCGGGCGCTATATGGGTCGGTGGAGCGATTTTTCGGGATTTTGGTCGAGCATTATGCAGGCGCGTTTCCCTTGTGGCTGGCTCCGGTGCAGATGGTGGTGATGCCGATTACGGACCGTCAACTGGAGTATGCGAAGAAGGTTCACGCGCGTTTAGAGGAGGCCGGATTGCGGTCGCACTTGGACGACCGGAAAGAAAAAGTACAGTTGAAAATCCGCGATGCGCAGATGCAGAAGGTTCCGTACATGCTGGTGGTGGGGGATCGTGAGGCGGAGGCGGGCGCAGTGGCGGTGCGGCATCGGAAGCGCGGGGATTTGGGGGCTAGGCCGTTGGAGGAGTTCGTCAAAGAGGTTACTAGGCTGGTCGACACGAAGAACGTTACGGAATAGTGAAGGAGGACAGGTCAGGGACCTGTCCTACTGATCATGAGTATTCTTTCCAGGACTTCGGGGTTCATTGCGGAGGCGGGGTTTACGCATTCGCTTACGCCGGCGCGGAATTGTACGTTTGGGTGCACCTATTGCTACGTTCCGACGATGGGGATTTATGGGGGGTTGAAGCCGGAGGATTGGCGGCGGTGGGGGCAGTTTACGACCTTCAAGTCCAATGTGGCGGAGCTGTTGAGGAAGGAATTGCGGGGTGGCCAGAGTATATACTGCTCGCCTCTGGTGGATCCTTATCAACCGGCGGAGGCGGAGGAGCAGATGATGCCGCGGATTCTGGATGCGGTGATCGAGGCGCCTCCGCGGGTGTTTACGATTCAGACGCGGGGGCCGCTGATTTTGCGGGATCTGTCTTTATTAAGGATATTGGCGAATCGGACCACGCTGCGGGTCAGCTTTTCGATCACTACGAATCGCGAGAATGTTCGGCGGTTGTATGAGCCGCATTGTGCTGGTTTCGGGGAGCGGCTGGACGTGGTGCGTGCGCTGCGGGAGGCGGGGATTGAGACTTATACGACCTTGGCTCCGCTGCTGCCTTGCGATCCGGAGGTGCTGGCACGGGCGGCGATTGGGGCGTCGCATCGTGATTTGATCGGTGATCCGCTGCATATACGGGCGACTAAGCGGCACGGCGCGACTACGCGGGAAGCGGCGTTCAAGATCAGCGCGGTGCATGGGCACAGGGATTATTTCGATGCGGGGCATCAAGCGCGGGTGGTGGAACAGATTGCTGCGATTGCGCGTGAGAATGGGTTCGTTTTTGCGACCGGTCCGCGCGGGTTTGCGAGGTTGGCTTTATGAGTGAAGAACTGGCTTCGTTTAATCCGGCGACGGGCAAAGAGCTGGGACGCGTGCGCCTGATGGACGAAGAAGATTACGACGACGTGCTGTGGGACGCTGTCAAGACGTTCGAGCGGTGGCGCATGGAGCCGGCGCCGAAGCGCGGCGAGATTGTTCGGGAGATTGGCGAGGAGCTACGGGCGGCCAAGGACGAGCTGGGGATGCTAGTGACGCTCGAATCCGGAAAGATTCTGGCGGAGGGGCGCGGCGAAGTTCAGGAAATGATCGATATTGCGACCTTCGCCGCCGGGCTTTCGCGGCAGCTATACGGGTTATCGATGCACAGCGAACGTCCGGCGCACCGCATGTATGAGCAGTGGCATCCGCTGGGAGTGGTGGGGGTGATCAGCGCGTTCAATTTCCCGGTGGCGGTGTGGAGCTGGAACGCTCTGCTGGCGATGGTGTGCGGGGATACGGTGGTTTGGAAGCCGTCATTGAAGACGCCTCTGACGGCGGTCGCGGTGCAGAAGATCGCGGACCGGGTGCTGGACCGGCATGGATGGAAGGGCGTCCTGAATTTGGTCATCGGGAAAGACGAGGTGGTCGGGGAACGGCTGATTGGAGATCCGCGCATTCCTCTGATCAGCGCGACGGGATCGACGCGGATGGGCAGGCATGTGGCGCAAGTCGTGGCGAAACGGCTGGGGCGGACGCTGCTCGAATTGGGTGGGAACAACGGGCTGATCGTGATGGACGATGCCGATCCGGACCTGGTGGTCCGGGCGGTATTGTTCGGCGCGGTGGGAACGGCGGGGCAACGGTGCACTACGATTCGCAGGCTTTTTTTGCAGAAGAACATTGCGCCCAAGGTTACTGAGAAGCTGATTGCGGCGTACAGCCAAGTGCGCATCGGCGATCCGAGCGATCCGAATACTTTGATGGGTCCGTTGATCGATGCCGATGCGGTGGCGATCATGATGAGGGCGCTCGACGATATTCGCGAACAGCGCGGCGAGGTTCTTTACGGCGGGGAGAGGCTCAATTTGGGTCCGTGTTACGTCGCGCCGACGCTGGTTCGTTCGCAGGAGCGCATGCCCATCGTGAAGGAAGAGATCTTCGCTCCGATTCTTCATCTGATTGAATTTGAAAGAATCGGGGAGGCGATCCAGTGGCATAACAATGTGCCGCAAGGTTTGTCGTCGGCGATTTTTACCAATAATCTGATGTCGGCGGAGACGTTCCTGAGCGCGTTGGGCAGCGATTGCGGGATCGCGAATGTGAACATCGGGACCAGCGGGGCGGAGATTGGCGGCGCGTTCGGAGGGGAGAAGGAAACCGGGGGCGGGAGGGAATCGGGCAGCGATTCCTGGAAGGCTTACATGAGGCGGCAGACGGTGACGGTGAACTGGTCGGGGCAGTTGCCGCTGGCGCAGGGGATTTTGTTTGACGTGTAGCTGCAAAGAGGGCAGGTCGGGAACCTGCCCCACTTGGCTTTGCACCAAAAAAGAACAGGTCGGGGACCTGTCCTACTGAGACTGTTTGCCAGCGGGGCGGGTTTCGTATTTAGGACCCGATTTCTCGGCGGCTTGGCGGAGGAGTCCGTCGGCGATTTGGAATAGGTTCTTGTCCGCCGAGTTGAAGATTGGAGCATCGCCGGGATACTGGAACCGGACGTTGCCCATCCAATCAACGAACAGGACATAGGGGCACATCGGATGGCCGGTTTCCTTTAAGTCAAGGAACTTGATGGCCGGCTCCGCGTCCAGGTGTCCAACGGGAAATGGAAAGCGGTATCTTTCAGCGAAAGGCTTGACCAATGCGGCGTTCTGGTCGAGTGAAATGGCAACGGCCTGAAAGCCGCGCGGCCCGAGGTCCTTTTGCAATTTCGCGAGGAATTGCATGGTCTGGAGGCAGGGTGGACAATCGGTCAGCATCATCTCAATCATCACCACTTTGCCGTGAAACTGCGGGATACGGATGGTCTTCCCATCGGTGGTGACGATAGGAATATCCGCGATTTTGCGCGGCGTGTGCTGGGCAAAACAGACTGGGATCAGGCAGAGAAAAACCAGAAAACGTGCCATTGATATCTTTATCTTAATTGATTTTCGACTTCCGCCAGCCAGTCCGGACGCTTCAGAACTTCGCGCGGACGGCTGCCATCGGGAGGGCCGATGATGCCTTCGCGCTGCATCATGTCGAGAATTCGGGCGGCGCGGCCGTAGCCTAAACGCAGGCGGCGCTGGAGGGTCGAGGTGGAGGCTTTGCCCAGTTCGAGGACGACGCGGACGGCGTCCTGATAGACGGGATCTTCGCTGCCGTCGAACTCCTCTGCGTCAGCGGACTCTTCATCGTCGGCGGGAGGAGCCATTAAGAAGGTCTTGTCGTAGTCGGGCTCGGCCTGGCGCTTCCAGAACTCGACCACTTCGTTGGTTTCGGCTTCGCTCACGAATGATCCGTGGACGCGGACCAGGCGGGAGGAGCCGGGAGGCAGGAACAGCATGTCGCCGCGGCCGAGCAGGTGTTCGGCGCCCATTACGTCGAGGACGGTGCGGGAATCGACGCGGGTGGCGACGCGGAAGCTGATGCGCGAGGGGAAATTCGCTTTGATCAGGCCGGTGATGACGTCGACGCTGGGGCGCTGAGTGGCGAGGACCAGGTGCATGCCGACGGCCCGGGCCATCTGCGCGAGGCGGGTGACGCTTTCTTCTACGTTGGCGCGTTCGAGCATCATTAGATCGGCGAGCTCGTCGATCAGAATTAAGATGTAGGGGATTTCTTCGAGCTCGTCGAGCTCCGATTCGTCGTCAAACAGGCTGCGCGGCTTGGCTTGCAGCTGGCGGATTTTTTTGTTGTATTGATCGATGTTGCGGACGCCCTGGGAGGCCAGCAGTTTCAGGCGGCGCTCCATTTCCAGCACGGCGTTGCGCAGGGCGTTGGTGGCTTTTTTGGCGTCGGTGATTACAGGGGTCAGCAGGTGGGGAATGCCTTCGTAGAGGCCGAATTCCAGGCGTTTGGGGTCCACCATGATGAGGCGGACCTGGTGCGGCGTGGCCTTATAAAGGATGGACATGATCAGCGAATTGAGCATGACGCTTTTGCCGGCGCCGGTCGATCCGGCGATCAGCAAGTGGGGCATGGTATCGAGCGCGGCGACCTTGATCCGGCCGTTGATGTCCTTGCCCAGGGCGACGGTCAAGGGCGATGCGGAGCTGTGAAATTCGTCGGATTCGAGAATCTGGCGCAGGCTGATGACTTCGCGCTTGGAGTTCGGGACTTCGATGCCTACGGTGGGTTTGCCGGGGATGCGCTCGATCAGGATCGATTCGGCTTGGAGGCCGAGGCAGAGATCTTCCGTCAGCGTGGTAATGCGCGAATATTTTACGCCGGCTTCGGGCTTGAATTCGAAGGTGGTGACGACGGGTCCGGGATTGATCTGGGTGACGCTGCCGAGGACGTTGAACTCTTCGAATTTCGATTTGATGCGGGCGGCGGTTTCCTTGAGCTCCTGGCTGTCGAAGGCGGTGCGGGCGACCGGCTCCTGCAACAGAGTGGTGGGGGGCAGCTTGAAATCGGCACGCTGCTTGCGGGGCGGCGGATCGGATTTGCTGATCGAGCGCGGAGGCGCGGCGGAAGGAATCTCGACCATTTGCTGCGATGCGGGGGTCGGCTCCAGCATGTGGATGGGAATATCTTCGACGGGGAAAGGCGATGAAGAATCGTCTTCTTCCCAGGGGGCGCGCTGCAAAGGGTCGATGATCGGAGGCGAGTCACGCTGCTGGGATTGCGCGACTGGTTCGGCGGTCTGCTCCTTGTGCAGGGCCCGGCGGTGTGCACGCATTTCGGCCCGGGCTTTGGCCAGCTCCACGCGGGATTCGCGCCAGGCACGGAAGCGGGCGGCGATGTTTCGCAACAGGTTTAGGGGGCCGCGGAACCAGACGGGGACTCGCGACATTTCGAAGGTCGAGACCAAGTAGATGGCGGCAATCCAGCATCCGGCGGTGAACAGGATGGCGCCGGTCAGGTTCATGACGGAGATCAGGTAGTCGGCCAGCAGGGAGCCGATTTGTCCTCCGGCGGGGATGCCTCCGGTGATGGGCTGCCAGGAGGACGCGAATCCGCAAGCGGTGCAGGTGGCGGCGAGGAACATGCCGGCACCGAAGGTTTTTGCCCATTGAGCTTCAATCGGGGCGGAGCGGATCCACATCCACCCGAGCAGCAAAATCAGAATGGGGACGGCGTATGCGCCGAGGCCTAGGGATTGGAGCAGGAAATCGGCGAAGAACGCGCCGACGCGGCCGGTGAGGTTCAGGGGCTTGGCCGCGCCGGAGACGGTGTTCCAGGAGGGGTCCAAAGGATTGTACGAGACCAGACCGAAAAAAAGGAACAGTCCCGCAATCAGAAATAGAATCGCAACGGCTTCATTGAGCCGTGGGTAACGCGTGGGTCCTAAATATTTCATCCGCCGCCAAAGCGGAAGAACGCAAGAGCGATTACTATTATGCCAAAAACGATGCGGTAAGCGATGAAGACTCCGAAAGTGCTCCGGCGGAGGAATTCGAGGAAGAAGCGGATGACGATGCATCCGGTGATGGCGCTGACCAGCATGCCCACCAGCATGGGGGTCTGCATTTCGTGCGGGATGCCGCCTTCGTGCTTATACAAATCGTAGAATTTTTTGAGCGCGATGCCGGCCACGGTGGGGGTCAGCAGGAGAAATGAGAATCGGGCGGCGGCCTGCCGTTCGAGGTTGCGGAACAGGCCGGCGGACATGGTGATGCCGCTGCGGGAGACTCCGGGGATCAGCGCGAGTGCTTGCGCGATACCGATGACCAACGCATCGGCGGTCGAGACGTGGCCCAGGTCTTTTTGCTTGCGCCCGGCGCTTTCGGCCATCCACATGACAATGCCGATCAGAATGGCCATCGAGCCGATCACGTACAGGCTATCGCGGACGGCGCCTTCGATTTTCTTTTCGAGGAGCAGACCCGCGATGCCTGCGGGAACGGTGGCGAGGATGAGGAGCCATAGGAGTCCGCGATTGCGCTGAAGGCCGGAATCGCCGCCGACGCGCATGCCGAAGCCCTGGGCGATGATCTGCATCCAGTCGCGAAAAAAATAAAGAATGACGGCGGCGAGGGTGCCCACGTGTAAAGCGATATCGAAGGCGAGGCCCTGCTCCGGCCAGCCCAACAGCTTGGGAATCACGATGAGGTGCGCGGAACTGCTGATGGGCAGAAATTCGGTCAAGCCCTGAATGATGCCCAGGACGATGGCCTGAAGAAGGGGCATAAGTAGTTTAGGGTAGCGCAACTGCCGGATCAAGATGACCATAATAAGCGGTGGATCCGAGCGACGCCTTAAGGCATATTCCCGATTGGCCATTCGGCACATATCGCGCTATGCTGTAACCAATATGCGGGTGATTTGGGTGATAGGTGTCGTAACTGGGATTCCGCGCGCCGCCCGGAAGAAGCCGGAGTAATTGGATGTTCATCCTCGTGCTTCTGGTGGCCGGATCGGCCACCTACTCTCTGTTATCTATTTTCGCGGCGCTGCGATTTTTGTCGGCGCGCAAGCCGGTGTCGTCCGCGCTCGAGCCGATCAGCATTTTAAAACCGCTTGCCGGGCTCGATCCAGGTCTGGAATCGAATCTGCGAACCTGCTTTGAGCAGGACTATCCGGACTTCGAAATTCTGTTTGCGGTGCGCGATTCTGACGACCCCGCGGTCGCGGTGGTAGAACGGCTGCGACGGGAATATACGCACGTCCCGACGCGGCTGCTGATCACGGGCGAGCCTCCTTACGCCAACGCGAAAGTGTTCAGCCTGGATCGTATGATGGCCTTGGCGGCGAACGATTTGCTGGTGATGAGCGATAGCGACATCCGCACGAGCCGCAATCTTTTGCGAACGGTGGCGGTGGAGTTTCAGGACCGCAAGCTGGGCATCGCCACGTGTCCTTACCGCGCGATTTCCGGACCCAGCTTCTGGTCGCGTATCGAGGCGATCGGTATGAATACGGATTTCATGGCGGGCATTCTGGTGGCGCGGTCCCTCGAAGGGATGCACTTCGCGGTGGGACCGACCATCGCGGCGCGGCGTAGCGCGCTCAAATCCATTGGAGGCTTCGACCGGTTGAAGGATTATCTGGCCGAAGATTTTGTGATGGGAAAACTCGCAGCCGAAGCCGGGCACGGCGTGATTCTCTCGGCGGGCGTGGTGGAGCATCACATCGGCAGCACGGATTTTGCGCATAATGCCGCGCACAGGCTGCGATGGACCCGCAGCACAAGAAGGTCGAGGCCGTGGGGTTACCTGGGCCAGTTATTCACGATGCCCTTGCCGCTGGCGGTCGCGCTGGTGGCATCGGACGTATCGTATTGGCCGCTCGCTGTTTTCGCACTGGCCGTCCGTTTGGTAGCTGCCTACGTCGTATCAGCGCGCGTTTTGCGGGTGAAATTAACGTGGCTGCTGCTGCCCGTCGAGGATCTGGCCGTGTTCTGCTTTTGGGTGGCTGGATTCTTCGGGAAGACGATCGTGTGGCGGGGGCGGCGCTACAAACTTCATGCGGATGGGCGCTTCGAACTGATTCCCGCTTCTACTGAGGCCTGACGGTCAGGGTGCTCTTCGCATCGATCTTTCCGAACTGCATGGGGAAACTGGTTGCCCCGTAGTACGCGCTCCACTGATCCTCATAATGGCGGGATAGTCGCTGGCCGGATTCGCCCACGGTGATGTTCTGCATCGAACGGTCCAGATCGCCCAGGTCGACGATCATGCGCATGGATGGTCCGATGCGTCGAGTGGTCTGCTTGATGGTGGTGGAGGAGCCGCTCATCGAGATCGGTCCGATGTTGAAATAGCCGCCGATCAGGGGCAGTTGGCTCGCCACGGGGCTGGTCAATTTTAGCGAGTTATATTGGCCGTAATCCCAGCGGGAGACTTTGGAGCCTTGAATTTTCGCGCCCTCGTCGACTGCGTCCGCAAAACATTTCATGAGCAGCGCGTTGTAATCGGGAAACCATCCGGGGGGACGCGCCCGCAGCAGTTTTTCGAGTACGGAGGGGGACATCCCGTACTCGTAGGTTTGCCCGGCTCCGGCCGCGGCGTTCTCCGCCACTGCTTTGCGGAGCTGCTGGAAGATCAGAGTCACGACCATGGGCGCAGCGGTGCCCTTTTCCATTTGGCCGTTCCAGGCTCGCAGGAGATCGACGGCTTCCTTAAGAGCCGGATTTGTCGCCTTCCGCGCATCCCGCGCCGCCAGCACCTGCTGCGCGAGGAATTGGGAGAAGCTGGAATACACGTCCTTCTGGACTTCGAGCATCTGCTGCGGCTCCCACTTAGGGCGCCGGTCGAGCAGAGTGCGAATCTCCGTCGCACGGTAGGGCGATGCGAAATTTCCGTTCACCGGATGCGGGTAGTCCGCAGGAAAGGGATTTTGATTCGCGGTGACGATAGCGCCGCTCGCGGGATTGAAAAAATGGGGAAGCTCATCGAAGGGAATCATGCCTTCC
The DNA here is from genome assembly GCA_963698105.1 of Bryobacterales bacterium. Classification (GTDB taxonomy): domain Bacteria; phylum Acidobacteriota; class Terriglobia; order Bryobacterales; family Bryobacteraceae; genus Palsa-187. The sequence continues at coordinate 699,321 of CAVOPN010000001.1, read as the reverse complement.
CATTCGCAGTCTCCGGACGCGCCGTCGGAGGGCAGATCGCCCCGGCAGCCTGGCTTGCGAATCGGATTGCGGCCGGTGGCGTGATACCCGATATTGCCGGCGGTATCGGCGTACACGAAATTCTGTCCCGGCCCGGGAAATCTGCCGAGCGCGGCAGTGAACTCGTTCCAATCGCGCGCGCGATCGATGTCAAGAAATGGAAACTGGAAGGTGCCGGGATCCGCGGCGGCCCAGCGCAGCGAGTATTGATGATTCTCGTCGCTCAAGAAAATGGGTCCGTGGCGCGTCACCCAGGTTGCCAGTTCCACCGTCTTTGCGCCCTTTACAGCGATCGCTTCGCGTTCCAGGCGCGCCTGCTCCACATGACCTTGGAAGAGGTAGCGTCCATTTTGCGGATCGATGTTTTCGCGATACAGATCCTGTACATCGAAACCCAAATTGGTGATGCCCCAGGCGATATTTTCGTTATGGCCGATAATTACCGCGGGTAAGCCGGGCAGCGCAACGCCAGTGACGTTGAGACCGGGCGCTTTCAAGTGAACCATGTACCAAGTGGATGGAATTCCGAAATCCAGGTGCGGATCGTTCGCGAGTATGGGTTTGCCGGTCGAGGAGCGGTCGCCTGAAACCGCCCAGGAGTTGGAGCCTGGCTGGGGATCGAAACCGGTTCGCGCGGGAAACAGGAAATCGGCCTTTTCGGCGCCGCCGCGCTCGCGCATATGCAGCTTCTGAATCTCCTCCCGCCAGCTGGTGGTGAGCGTTCGAAACATCTGCAAGCCGGCGAGGATGGAGTCGCGCACGCCCCAGGGGCGGGGATCGTAATTCAGCAGGTTGAATTCGAGAGGCAACTTTCCGCGATGCGTTTCCAGATAGTAATTCACGCCGCGGGTATACGCGATCAGAATCAGGCGATCCGCGGCGGGCATGGAGCGGTCCATTTCATCGGCGATTTGGGGAAGGCGAAGGCGGCGCGCCTCCTGATCGGATTCGAGAGCCGCTTTGCCGACCACCTCCGCCAACTCGCCGCCGGCCAAGCGCCGCAGCGCATCCATCTGCCACATCCGATCCTCGGCGGTCGCGTAGCCTTGCAGGAAAACGGCATCCTGCCAGGATGCGGCTTCGATGTGCGGTACACCCAGCGCGTCGCGAATAATGATCGCTTTGGCCGATACCGGCGCGGCAATCTCGCCCGATGTTTCGGGCAGCGGACGCCACCCGTACCAGTACACCGCAGCCGAAAGAGCGATCAGCAAAACGGCTATGCTCAGATTGATTGCCCGGAGCAGTGGGGAAGAGGACAACACTGCTCGATTGTACCGAACCACTTATACAACGCAGATGTCTCTCCGCTTGATTCTTCTGGCCGCCATCGTGGCGCTGAACGGCTTTTTCGCCGCGGCTGAGGTGTCGCTGCTGTCTGTTCGCCGTTCGCGTTTAAAGGAACTGGCGGAGCAGGGCAACGCGGGCGCGCGGGCCGCGCTTGGATTGCTCGCGCATCCCAGCCGCCTGCTCAGTGCGACCCAGGTGGGCGTCACCGTCGCGAGTCTCGGCCTGGGCTGGGCGGGCGAAGATACGGTGTATCAGATACTGCTCAAGATCCTCAACCCGGTGATGACGCCGGCGACCACGCACTGGCTGCACGGGTTGAGTTTTGCGGTTGCATTTCTGTCGATCAGCTTCGTGCACGTGGTGATCGGTGAGGTGGTTCCGAAGAACCTGGCGCTCGAAAAAGCGGATCGGCTGGCGTTGTTGATGGCGCCCGCGCTGCTGGTTTTCCTGCGGATTTCCGCGCCATTCGTGTACGTGGTGGAGCGCGCCGCCTCCGCCTTGAGCGCCGCCATCGGATTGCATGGAGGCCATAGCGGGGGCGGCCATTCTCCGGAAGAGCTGATGTTTATCGTCGAATCGAGCAGGCTGGCGGGACACCTCGAAGGCTTCGAGCAGGACGCGATCCAGAAGCTGCTCGAGTTACGGGAGGTCAACGCGCGCCAGATCATGACGCCGCGCATGGAGGTCGTTTCCGTGTCGGTCGAGGCGCCTCTCGATGAGCTGCTGCGCATCACTCTGGAACACAAATATTCGCGCCTGCCGGTCTATGAAGGGAAGCCCGAACACGTCATCGGGATCGTCCATTACAAGGACCTGGTGCGCGCGTGGCAGGAGCGAAAATTCGCCGCGGACCGCAGGATTCCCGCGCGGCCGTTTCTTCTGCGCCGCTATCTGCGCGAGGTCCTGGTAGTGCCGGAGACCAAGCCTCTGAACCAATTGGTGGACGAATTTCGCAAGAAGCACGCGCATCTGGCGATGGTGGTGGATGAATTCGGCACCATTACCGGCCTGGTGACGATGGAAGATGTGCTGGAACAAATTTTTGGAGAAATCGGCGATGAGCATGACGTGCGGCGTCTTCTTCCCATTGCGGGAGCGCCGGTGATCGAAGTGGATGGAAGCACCAATATCCGCGATCTGGCATCGCAATATGACATCGAGCTGCCGGGTGATGCGGGGTTCGAAACGCTGGCGGGATTCCTGTTGTTCCGCCTCGGCTATATTCCGGGTCCCGGCGAATCCGTGACCTACGGTTCGCGAACATTTATCGTGGAGGAGATGGATCGCAACCGCATCGCGCGAGTAAAAATCATTCGAGCGCGTGGGCCGGAGCAGGAAAAACGCGATGGATCCGCCGGCTGAGATTGCGGGGGATCGGGCTTGAGTATTGGAGAGGCTGGCAGGCGGAACCGCCTGCCCCACACCCACCCACACGCTGACGTGTGAACTGCTGCTCCATGGCGTGGACAATGTGGCTAAATCTTCCTTACTGCTTGATTCGCGACCCTGGCCAGGAATTCGCGCATCGTTCGCCGCGTTCCTGGATGCCTCTTATCCGGCGCCAACTCCGCTAGTGGCTCCAGCACGAACCGTCTTTCCAGCATCCGCGGGTGAGGAATTTCCAGATCCGGAGCTTTCACCACGGCATTGCCGAACAACAGAATATCCAGATCGATTTCCCGGGGGCCCTTGGCAATCCTGCGCTTCCGTCCCATCTCCTGTTCAATTTTTTGCAGACGCGCAAGCAGTTGCCGGGGAAATAAATCCGTCTCGCATTCGATGACCTGGTTCAGAAACCACGGCTGATCCTCCACATCTCGCGGAGCGGTTTCGTAAATCGACGACTCACGCAGCACGCGTAAATCCGAGGCCTCAACCTGTTCGCGGGCGGCGCGCAGGTTCTCCGCACGGTCTCCTAAATTCGATCCCAGCGCGATGTAGACGATTTTCAAAACAGAGAGTTCTGAATGCCGCGGACTCTGCGCGGCACTTTGAAATATTCGAAAGCGCGGTCCGTCGCCATCCGGCCACGCGGCGTGCGATCCAAGAAGCCGAGCTGCATCAGATACGGCTCGTAGACTTCCTCAATGGTGTCCGACTCCTCGTCGATCGAAGCCGCAATCGTATTGAGGCCCACTGGTCCGCCGCCATACTTTTCGAGTACGGTCATCATGATCTTCTGGTCGATCTCGTCGAGTCCCAAAGGATCCACTTCGAGCAGATCCAGAGCCCTTTTCGCCACGTCCAGATCGACATGACCCGCCGCGCGCACCTGCGCGTAATCGCGAACCCGGCGCAGCAATCTATTGGCAATCCGTGGAGTTCCACGGGCGCGCCGCGCGATCTCCGCCGCGCCGTCCGTATCGATTTGCACGTCCAGCAGCCGCGCCGACCTGCGCACGATGCTGCCCAGTTCCCCTGGTTCATATGGGTTCAGCCGCAGCACCAGTCCGAAGCGGCCGCGCAGAGGAGCGCTGATCATCCCTTGCCTGGTAGTCGCGCCAATCGCGGTGAACCGCTTGATCTCCATCGAATGCGTGCGCGCGCCGGGGCCGGTGCCGATCAGAATGTCCATGCGGAAATCTTCGAGCGCCGAATAAATCATTTCCTCGATGTCCGGAAGCAGCCGGTGAATTTCGTCGATGAAAAAAACTTCGCGGTCGTTGATGTGCGTGAGGATGCCGCTCAAATCGAGCTTCTTCTGTAACACTGGCCCGGAGGTCTGCTGAATGCCGACGCCCAGTTCCGCGGCGATAATTCCGGCCAGCGTGGTTTTCCCCAAACCCGGAGGTCCGTAGAGCAGCACGTGATCCATCGCCTCGCCGCGGCGCTTGGCCGCCTCAATGGCGATCGAAAGATTCTCCTTGATTTTCGGCTGTCCCGCGAAATCCGCCAGTCTGCTGGGCCGCAGAGCGGCTTCAAACTGCTTCTCCTCTTCGCGCAACGATGCCGATACGATTCCCTGCTCACGCATGAAGTCTTAGTTTACAGTTCCACTTGTGCTTGGAATGCCCTCCGGAATGCGAGCTCATCTTCGGCGCTTTGGGAGCGGGCCGTTACCATTTGTCTGAGCGCTGCATTTCGCCTCCTCGTATCGTTTGAACGTGGCCGCTTCCTCTGTGTACGGAATTTAATTATAAATGCATGGCAAGGGTGGTTATGTGGCGCACGCACTTGTGCGTGCCGTGTCGAGAGACTCGTCTCGACACCGTCCTCTCCCAGGCATCGACACGAGTGTCGATGCGGCACGCAAGAGTGCGTGCGCCACTGGTGAACAACTGACGCATTCGAGGGTTATTCTGCACGCAGGGCGATTATGGGATCTACTTTGGTTGCCTGACGCGCCGGGCTCATGCATGCGGCGGCGGCCACTATCGTTAGCAGGATTGCGGCGAGCACATAGGTCGATGGGTCGGTGGGAGGCACTTGGAATAGAGCGGAACGTATCAGGCGGGTTAGGAAAAAAGCTCCGCCGAGTCCTAAGGCTATGCCGACCAGGACGGGGCGCAGGCCGTCGAACATTACGGTTTGGATGACGCGGGCCCGGTCCGCACCCAGCGCCATGCGGATCCCGATTTCCTGGGTACGCTGCGTCGTCGAGTGGGCGACTACGCCGAAGATTCCGATGGCGGCTAAAAAAAGCGCGGCGGCGGCGAAGAATCCGACCACTGCGGCTTCAAAGCGGGGCTGCCCGATCGATTCCGAGACGCGCTCCTCCATAGTTTTGACGTCGAACACGGGCATGTCGGGATTCATGGAGCGAACCACGGCGGCCGCTTCGCGCGTGAGCGCCACGGGATCTCCCGCGGTGCGCAGAATCACGCCCGCGCCGGGGAAAGGCTGCTGCGCGTGCGGGATATAAATCATCGGAAGGGTGGGCTGATCGAGCGCGACCGTCTTCACATCGGCAGCGACACCGACGATGGTCGACCAGTCCGGCTCGCAGTTCGAATCGCGGCAAGGCGCGGGGACTCCGAGTTGCTGCCCGACGGCGCCTTGCGGGAAGAATCTTCGCTCCATCGTTTCATTGACAATGACGACGCGTGGGGCTTGGGCCGTATCGGAGGCGGCGAAGACTCGGCCGGCGCGCAAGGGAATTTGAAACGTGCGGAAATAATCGAGGCCGACTGTGTTGAGGTTGGTGAACTGACCGGCGCTTGAATCATGAGGCCGGCCCTTCAGCAGGAATGGGTCGCCTCCGCGGGCGTTCGCACCGCCTCCGCGCACCGGTAGTCCTCCCACGGTCGAGCTGATTACGCCGGGGAGAGCGGCGAGTTTCTCCCGCAGCTCGGAGTAGAACGCGCTGGTGCGGCCGTTAAATTGGGGGACCCTGGGCGGAAACTGGACTTGCATCGTCAGCAGATGCGTAGGGTTGAAGCCGGGATCGACATGGCGAAGCCGGAAGAAGCTTTTGAGCAGCAATCCCGAGGAGATCATCAGCATTACGGCGAACGCGACTTCAATGGTGACTAACGACGACGCGGCGCGGCGGTTTTGACGCGACACTCCGCGAGTGCCCCAGGTCATGCGCTTCGACGCCAGGACGGGCGCGAGTCCGAAGAGCACGCAGACGATCAGGGAAACCGCGAGCGTGAAGGCAAGGGCGCGTCCATCGACGGCGATTTTCGCCATTCCAGGGAGAGCAGCGGGGCTCAGTTGGATCAGCAGCTTGACACCCCACAGCGCGGCGGCTGACCCGAGCGCTCCCCCAAGCAGAGCGAGAACCGCGGATTCGGTCATCCATTGCGCGATCAGGCGGCCTTCGGTTGCTCCCAAGGCTCGGCGCACCGTGGTTTCTTTTTCGCGGGAAACGGCGCGTACCAGCAAAAGGTTCGCGACGTTGACGCAGGCAATGAGTAGAACGGCCGCGACGGCCGAGAGCAGGATCACGGTTACGGTGTGAAACTCGCCCAGGAATTGGTCGTGGAGCGAAACTATTTTCACGCGATAGCCCGCGTCTTCGCCATGCGGTCCCCGATAAGGGTGGTCGGTCTGGTCGACATGCTGCGCTGCCGCGTCCAGAGCCGATTGGGCGGCTTCGATCGAAACGCCGGGCCGCAAGAGGGCGATCATACGGGTCGAGTTGCCCCAGGATTGGAAGGTGTCGGGCTTGGGGGTCCAGATATCGATGCCGCCGGTCCGCAAACTGAATTCGAAGTCCGGGGACATCACGCCGACGACGCGCACGCTGCGCCCGTCAAGGTTGATCGATTTTCCGAGGATCGAAGGATCGCCCCCGAAGCGCCGCTCGAAAAGCGAATGGCCGAGGATGGCTACCGAGGGAGCGCCGGCGCGGTATTCATCGGCCCTGAAGATTCTCCCCAGGGAGGCGTGAGGCGCGAGCATGGGAAAGACTTGCGCGGTGACCATCATCGAAGGGACCTGCTCCGCAGCCGCGTCCCCGGTGAGGATGCGATCGTATTGATTCATCCCGGCGGTCGATTCGAAGATGCGGTCCAGCCGGCGATAGGCTGCGGCGCTGTGCAATTCGGGCGAAAGGCGTTCCAGGCCCAGCTTGGTGAGCCGGTTCCAAACCATCACCAGGCGGTTCGACTCGGGATACGGCAGAGGGCGGAGCAGCACGGCATCGGCGACGCTGAAAATCGCGGTGTTCGCGCCGATTCCGAGGGCCAGAGTCAGGATCGCGGCAATGGCGAATCCAGGGGCTCGAAGAAGGGAACGGAGGGTGTAGCGGAGATCGTTCAGCATATTATTGCTTCTTCGCTAAAGACGATGTTGCCAGGACGCCGCCTAATCCCATGGTTTCTACGGCGGTCGAGGGGACGATTACCATGGCGCCTTTCTCCTTAATTGCTTCATATAGCATGTTCATGGCGCGGAGGTGAAGGGCAACCGGATTTTCGGCGTAGACCTCGGCGGCTTTGGCGAATTTTTCCGAGATCTGGGTTTCCGCGTCGCCCAGGATCAGCCGCGCTTGCCGTTCGCGCTCCGCTTGGGCTTGGCGGGACATGGCGTCCTGTAATGCTTGCGGAATGGTGACGTCGCGAATTTCCACGGATTGGACGGTGATGCCCCAGGGATTGGTTTTCTCGTCCAGCAGTTTTTGCAGCTCGCGGCCCATCGATTCGCGCTCCGTGATCATTTGCGCCAGCTCATGCCGGCCGATCGATTCGCGCAGAGCGGTCTGCGCGCTGAGCGTGATCGCGTCGACGAAATTCTGCACTTCGAGGATCGATTTTTCGGCGTTCCAGACCACCCAGAATACGATAGCGTCGACGTTCACGGGGACGGTATCCCGGGTCAATGTCGACTCCGCGCTGACACTGGTGACCCGAACCCGTTGATCGACCACCGGGCTGAGCGTGTCCACAACGGGGATCATGAAGAAAATCCCCGGCTCGCGCAGGCCGATGTAGCGGCCGAATCGCAGCACGGCCACCTTTTCCCACTGCCGAACGACGCGAATCGCGAACAGCAGGTAGAGCCCGATTAAGGCTCCAATGAGGAGGGGCGCCGGATTTCCGGCGGCGACCGTTCCGGCTGCGCCTAGGGCCACGCAGATGACGAAAATCGTTAATCTGAGGCTGCTGATTTGTTGCATGTTAATTCCCCCGCTCTCTTAATGCGTCCAGAATCTCGGCCAGAGTGAAACCGCCCGCTCCCGCCCGCGCCACAAATTCGTCGATCAGTTGATCCAGGCGGCGCGCCCGCTCGTCATCCTGCGTGGGCGGCCGGTGCGCGGCGATGAACGTACCCGTGCCTTGCTGGGTATCGAGGACGCCTCGAATCTCCAGTTCCCGATACGCACGCATGACGGTATTCGGGTTGATGGCAAGGTCGACGGCCACTTGGCGGACGGTAGGGATCTGATAGCCCGCGCTTAGCATCCCGGTGGCGATTCCAGCCTGCACCTGATCGATGAGCTGGCGGTACACGGGCACGCCGCTGCCGGCATCGAGTCGGAATTGAAACCCGGGCCGCGTCATCACAATCATAGTGTATTAGTTAACTAATACACTGTCAATAGGAAAAATTCCTGGCGTTATAGAATTTGAGAAGGTTACAGGGCCATTGCAAAAAAATCTTGACTGATGGCCCCACCGGAGTATAGTAAAGGCAGAGTGTTGGGAAGGTATAGTCATGTCCTTTGTAATCAATTACAAGAATCGATTTTTGGCTGGAGGAGCTCTGGCTCTCCTGGCGATAGTTCCAGCATTGGCTTACGACGATCTCGCTGCCCTGAAGGCATTTCGGGCAGGCGATTACCAGACTGCGTTTAATGAGTGGAAGCCTTTAGCCGACAAAGGCGATGCCAATGCCCAGTGCAACCTTGGGATCATGTTTCAAAAGGGCTTATGGGTGGACCGCGATCCCGGGCAGGCATTCCAGTTGTTCCAGGCCGCCGCGTCTAAAGGCAATGCGCAGGCGGAGTATCAACTGGCGGAGATGTACGCCAAGGGATGGGGAGTTCCGCAGAGCTTTACTTCGGCGCTCATGTGGACGCAGAGATCGGCTGCGGCAGGGGATCCGGACGGGACCAACCGCATGGGCTGGCTTTATGACGAAGGTTACGGCGTTCAGAAGGATGCCAAGGAAGCCGCCTTTTATTTCGCTCTGGCAGCGGCCAAGGGGAACCCCGATGCCGCATTTAGCCTGGGAGTCGCGTACGAGAAGGGATCAGGTGTAAAAAAAGATCCGGCAGAAGCGGCGAAGTGGCTGAAGCTCGCTGCGACCTTGGGCAATACCAAAGCTCAGGTGGAGTTGGATAATCTCCAACAGAGGGAACAGCTCAGCAAGAAATAGATAAGTTCTGTTTACTGTTCGGCGGACGTGCTGGCGGCAGGCGTCACCGCCTTCTTCAGCACATACTTGCTGTACCAATCGAGATAGCGCTGGTAGCGATCCTTCACATAACTGGGCCGCGTGATGCCGTGAAACTCGTTGGGATAAATGATCAGTTTTGTGTCGATGCCCAAGCTGCGCAGTGCCTGATACATCTGCTGGCCGCCCTGCACCGGTACGTTGAAATCGCGCTCCCCGCCTAGAAACAACGTGGGGGTGGTAATCCGGTCCGCATGCAGGAACGGATACGAAATCTTCACGTAAGTTTCCCAACCCTTCGCGGTCCACGGCGGTCCGATCTCATAATCGTATTGCAGAATATATTGATCGGTCCCGTAGAAGGAAACCGTAAATGCCGTTCCCGCTCCGCTGGTCGCCGCTTTGAAGCGGTGATCGCTGGCGATGATGTAGTCCGTCAAAATTCCTCCGTAACTCCATCCGCCCACGCCCAGCTTGTCCGGATCCGCGACACCCATTTTGATGACATGATCGACGCCTGCGAGCAGATCCTCCACTTCATAATGTCCCCAGTCCGCCCAAATCGCATAGGAATGTTTCTGCCCCCGGCCGGCACTGCCGCGATAATTTACAGCCAGGACGGCATAGCCATTGGCCGCGAACACCTGCCGCTCCACGCTGAACTGATGCGCGTCCTGCCCGTTCGGGCCGCCATGAATCCTCAGCAATAGCGGAACCTTGGTGCCTTTCACATATCCAACCGGATAAGTAAGTAGTCCGTGAATTTCCGTGCCGTCCTTGCTTTTGAAACTCACGTCTTCAGTCGGAGGAATATCCAGCTCCGCGAACAGCTCGTCATTCTGGCGGGTCAGCTGCCGCAACGATCCTCCCTGGACGGCATAGATTTCGTTGTGCCTGGAATCGCCGCCGGACACGACCGCTGAGCATCCCGCCGCGACCGTCGGGTTAGAAACCACCACCGGCGACGCCATCAGACGCTCCGCCACACCGCCTGAAACCGGCACTCGCGCGGGATATACGCTGCGATCGTCAGTCACCAGCACCGTCAGTGATCTTCCATCCGCGCTCCATCGTGGCGAAGCGACTCCGCGATCCAGGTCTTTCGCCGCCTTCACCAGCATCGGCGCCGAGCTTCCGTCCGATGCGACAATCGCGAGCCTTTCCATCCCATACGCGCTGTATTTTTTCTCATCGCCGATCAGGAACGCGATCCATTTCCCATCAGGCGACCATTCCAGGCGGGACCTTCCCGCGCGGGTATCGTTCTTGGTCAGCGCCTTTTCCGCCGCGCCCGCTTTCGCTTCGACGACGTAAATCTGCGCCTCCGGATTGCGATCCGAATCCGGATCGTGATTGCTTGAGAACGCGATCCATTTTCCATCGGGCGACCACACCGGACCCGCTTCGTCCGAACTCTTCTGCGTCGTCAGCCGATCCAGTTTCTTCGTCGAAATATCAAACAAATAGATAAAGCTGTGCCGTCCGCTAAGCAGATATCCCTGCACGTCCTGCTTAAACTTGTAGCGATCGATGACGATGGGCTTCGGAGTTTTCGGCTTCGCCGGCCCCCCGCCCGGCTCGGGTGCATCGGGATCGGGATCGCCGATCACCAGCGCGAGCTTGGTCGAATCCGGAGACCATTCATAGCCCTGCAAACGGCCCTTCACATCGGTCAACTGCATCGCCTCGCCGCCCGCCCTGGGAAGCAGCCACACCTGGCTTCCTTTCGCGTTGCCGGGGCGCGACGACGTGAACGACAAATATTTTCCATCGGGACTCCAGCGCGGCGCCGATTCGCTCTCGGTGCTCGAAGTCACCTGCCGGTCCGTCTTGCCGTCGTAGCTGATCATCCACACGTGGCCGCTCGACTTGTCTTCCTTCGCGTCGATGGCCGATACGGTATACGCGACCCACTGGCCGTCCGGCGAACATTGCGGGTCGCGCACCTCGCGCAGTTTCGCCAGGTCGTCGAGCTTTAAAGGCCGCTTCGCCGGCTGTGCCCAGAGAGCGACGGCCGCTAAAAGAAGAATCGGTGTTCGGAACATGAGGACCAGTTTACACCCGGGATAGCAATGAAAAACCCCGGCACCCGTGAATCTCTACCGAGCCGCGACCACAGGGAGCGATCTCTTTTTCGGCGTGCTAGGATTCGTTCATGTTGCGAAAAATTGTCCTGCTGATCGCGGCGGCAGCCGTGGCCGCGGCGCAAAAACTGGATGGCTTCGATGAGTTCGCGAAGCAGCAGCTGCGCGAGTGGAAGTGCGACGGTTTCGCCATTGCCGTCGTTCAGGACGGCAAAGTGATTCTTTCGAAAGGCTACGGCTTGCGCGATGTGAAGAAGAACCTTCCCGTGACGGAAAAGACTCTGTTCGCGATCGGCAGCGCAACGAAATCCTTCACCGTGACATCGCTCGGCGTGCTGGTCGATCAGGGCAAGCTCGATTGGGACAAGCCTGTGCGCGATTATCTGCCGGACTTCCGTCTGTGGGATCAGTTCGCGACGGAGCGCATGACGCCGCGCGACCTGGTGACGCATCGCTCCGGCCTGCCTCGCCACGATTTGATGTGGTATAACTCTCCATTTTCGCGCCAGGAAATTTTCGACCGCCTGCGCTATTTGGAGCCGAACAAGGACTTTCGCACTACATTTCAATATCAGAACCTGATGTTCATGACCGCCGGTTACTTGGCCGGGCACGTCGCCGGCACCACGTGGGAGCAATTGGTTCGGAAGTCCATCTTCGAGCCGCTGGGGATGACCAGCTCGAATTTCTCGATTACCGACTCCCAGAAAACGGCGGATTTTTCGCAGCCTTACCAAGTAGTGAACGACATTGCCGTGGATATTCCTTTCCGCAACATCGATGCCATCGGCCCCGCGGGCTCGATCAACTCGAACATCGAGGACATGACCAAGTACGTGATGATGCATCTCGCGAAGGGCAAAGGCGTGGTGTCGGCGACCAATGAAATGCAGATGATGATGCCGCAAATGGCGATCCAGGCGCCCTCGCCTGACAAGGAGTTGGGCGATCTTTCCTATGGCATGGGATTTTTCGTGACCAGCTATCGCGGCCACAAATTCGTCCATCACGGCGGGAACATAGATGGATTCAGCGCCCTGGTGGCCTTCCTGCCGCAGGACAATATCGGACTGGTGATCCTGACCAATCAGAATGCGAGTCCCCTGCCGGCCGTTGTCGCCTACAACGTGTGGGACCGCCTGTTGTCGATGGATCCAGTCGATTGGACCGCGCGCATCCAGCAGCAGCGCGCGCTGACCAAAGCATCGGAGCAGGACGCGAAACAGAAGGGCTACACCACGCAGCGCCTCGGCACGCATCCATCGCACGAGCTCGCGGAATACGCGGGCGAGTATGAGCATCCAGGTTATGGAACGATCAAAATCGAATTTATCAACAGCGCGCTGAAGATCGATTATCACGGCCTTGGCGGCCAGCTCAAACATTTTCACTACGATGTGTTCGAAGTTCCCAAGGATGAACTGAACCCTTTTTCAGAGGAAAAAGTTCAGTTCCACACCAGCCTGGCCGGCGAAATCGACTCGCTGGGAATTCCTTTCGAATCGACGCTAAAAGACATCGTATTCATCAAGCAGGGCGATCGCGCGATGATGCAAAAGACTTTTCTGGAGCGGTTGACCGGCGATTATCAGCGCGGACCATTGTTAGCCGCCATCGCGCTGAAAGGCGATTCCGCTCTAACGCTGACGCTGCCCGGCCAGCCCGTCTACAATCTGGTCCCCGTTCACGGCACCAAATTCAACATCAAGGAACTGAACGGATACAGCGTGGAATTCAAAGGGAACGATTTGATTTTTTACCAACCCACGGGAACGTTCACCGCCACGAGGAAAAAATAATGTTCAATCTGACAGGCCAGATAGCCGTGGTCACCGGGTCCACCAAAGGAATCGGCCGCGCGATCGCCGAGGAGCTTGCCCGCGCCGGATCGAAAGTGGTCATCTCCAGCCGCAAACCGGAAGCCTGCGAAGAGGTCGCCGCGGCGATCGCAGCGGAAGGACACGAGGCAGTAGCGATCCCCTGCCACATCGCCCGCCGCGCGGATTGCGAGGCGCTGATCGCGAAAACACGAGAGAAATGGGGCAAAATCGATACCCTGGTCTGCAATGCCGCGATCAATCCTTATTACGGCCCGATGACCGGGCTGGCCGATGAAGTCTTCACCAAGGTGATGGAAACCAACGTCCGCAGCAATTTATGGCTCGCGAATCTGGTGCAGCCGGAAATGGCCGCGCGCCGCGATGGCTCGATCATCATCGTCTCCAGCATCGGCGGATTGAAAGGCACCGACATCCTGGGAATCTACGCGATCTCGAAGGCCGCGGACATGCAACTCGCGAGAAATCTGGCAGTGGAGTGGGGACCCGATAATATTCGCGTGAACTGCATCGCGCCCGGCCTGGTAAAAACCGATTTCGCCCGCGCGTTGTGGGAAGATCCCGTTCTGCGAAAAGGATCCGAGGATCGCACCGCGCTGCGCCGTTTGGGCGAACCGCAGGACATCGCCGGCGCTGCTGTATTTCTAGCATCGCGGGCGGGGCGCTGGATTACCGGGCAGACCATCGTGATCGATGGCGGACGGACCATCGCATGAAAGCCGCCGTACTACGCGAATTTGCGGGACCCATTGCCATAGAAGAAGTGGAGACTCCGTCGCCCGGCCCCGGCGAAGTTCTGGTGAAAGTGGAAGCCTGCGGCGTCTGCCACTCCGATCTGCACTTGGCGCAAGGCGATTGGGACATGCTCCGCGGAATCACGAAAATGCCTCTGATCGGCGGTCACGAAATCGCGGGGGTGGTCTCGGCGGCGGGCGACGCCGTGACCGATTTAAAAGTCGGTGACCGCGTCGGTGTGCCCTGGCTCTACTGGACCTGCGGCGAATGCGAGTACTGCCGCGCGGGCCGCGAAACGCTGTGCAACAAACAGAAGATCACCGGCTGCACGGTGGACGGAGGATTCGCCGAATACATAAAAGCCCCCGCCTCGCACGCCGCGAAACTCCCCGAAGGGCTCAGCGCAGAAGAGGCTGCGCCGCTGCTGTGCGCAGGCCTCACAGTCTACAAAGCCCTGAAAAATTCCGGAATCGCGAAGGGCGAAAGGCTAGCCGTATTCGGCGTCGGCGGACTCGGACACATCGCGGTGCAGATCGGCCACGCGATGGGCGCGCAGGTGTGCGCCATCGATATCGCGGACGACAAGCTGGAACTGGCTCGATCGCTCCGCGCCGAATGGACCGTGAACTCTGCTACGGAACAAGTCCCCAAGAAACTTCGCGCGATCGGAAGCGCGCACGTCGTTCTGGTCACCTCAGCCAGCGCCGCGGCCTACGAAACCGCTCTGCGATGCTTGCGAAAGGGCGGAACGCTGGCCGTAGTCGGCATGCCGAACGAGCCTTTCAAAGTGTCCGCAGTCGCGCTCGTGGCGGGCGAAACCAGAATCGTTGCGTCAGCCGTGGGCACTCGCGAGGATCTGCGCGAACTTTTCGAACTGGTAGCCAAATTTCCCATTCGATGCCATGTAACCACCCGTTCTTTGGACGAACTGCCGGCGGTGTTTGAGGAGATGAAGCAGGGCGCGCTGTTAGGCCGTGCCGTGATTCTTTTATAGAAGGATGTACGTCACAATCGCGATAGCAGCCAGATGATTCGCATCGTCGAAGATGTCGATGCGTGAGACGCAAAGCGTTTTCCCCGCGCGCACGAGGTAAGCACGGGCGATTACTTTATCGCCTGTGATGGGACGCAGATAATTGACCTTCAGCTCCGTTGTCGTGCATTTCGTCGGCTTGCCGAAATGATGTTCGATGGCGAGCCACGCCGCCTCATCGGCGATGGTTGCCGTGATGCCTCCATGCAGCACGCCCTCTGAATTGAGAAATTCCGGAGTGAGAGGGAAGTGAATCGTCACGCCGTCCGCGTGGCGTTCCGCAACCTCCAGCTTCAAGTGATTTTCAAAAGGCATCGCTCGCAGACTTCACTTTACAATAGGTAGGTGACCTTCGCCCCGGTTCCGGAACAGTTCGCTTACATCAGGAAAGGATTTTCAGAAATCATCCGCGAGGAGGACCTCAAGGATCGTCTGGAAAAGTCTCTCCAGACCGGAAAACCTCTGCGCGTGAAGGCCGGCTTCGATCCCACAGCGCCCGATCTCCATCTCGGACACACGGTTTTGCTGAGGAAAATGAAGCATTTTCAGGATCTGGGGCACACTGTGATTTTTTTGATCGGCGATATGACCGGGCTGATCGGCGACCCGACTGGCCGCAATATCACCCGTCCGCCCATGACCCGCGAAGAACTAAATCGCAACGCGGATACCTACAAATCTCAAGTTTTCAAAATTCTCGACCGCGAGAAAACCGAGCTGCGTTTCAACAGCGAGTGGCTGGAGCCGCTGAAATATGAAGACATCGTGAGGCTGTGCGCCAAGTACACAGTGGCCCGGATTTTGGAACGCGACGATTTCGAAAAGCGCTTGAACGACAACACGCCCATCTCGATGCATGAGCTGCTATATCCGCTCGCGCAGGGATACGATTCGGTCATGCTCAAATGCGACGTCGAATTGGGTGGAACGGACCAGAGATTTAATCTTCTGGTCGGGCGCGAGCTACAGAAAGACGTCGGACAACTTCCGCAGATTATCGGCACAGTGCCGCTGCTCGAAGGCACGGACGGCGTCGAGAAGATGTCCAAGTCGAAGGGCAACTACATCGGGATCACCGAGTCACCCAAAGTGATGTTCCAGAAAATCATGCGCATCAACGACACGCTGATGTGGCGCTACTGGGAATTGCTGACGGACGCTTCGGTCGCGGAGATCGCAGCGCTGAAACCGCGCGAGCCAATGGACGTGAAGCTGGAATTGGCGGCACGCATCGTGGCCGATTTCCATTCTGCGCAGGAAGCGAAGCAGGCGGCCGGCGACTTCAATCGCGAAGTGCGCCAGGGCGGCGAGCCAGCAGATATAGAAACAGTCGCCTATGGCGAAGCCGGAGAAATTCGCGTGCCGCAGATGCTCGCCGCCGTCGGACTAGCGCCCACTCGCAGTGAAGCCGAGCGCCTCGTCAAAGCCGGCGCGGTGGAAATCGATGGAACTCGCAGTGATCTCAAATGGCTCGCAGCCGCCGGCACGCATACGATTCGCGCGGGAAAGAAGTGGAAGAAAATTACTGTCCGAGCGTGAAAATCACGTCGATAGGCGCGATGACTTCTACCGCCTGTCCATTCAGCAGCGTCGGCCGATAAATCCATTGCCGCACGGCATCGAGGGCCGCTTTCACCAGCAGCGGATGTCCACTCACGACTTGCAGCTGTTGAATTGTCCCATCTTTGGCGATGATTCCGAGCAGCCGCACGGTTCCCGATACGCGTGCCTGGCGCGCCAGCACAGGATAATCGGGAATCACTTTCTTCACTACCTTTGCGGCTTGTACACCAGTTCCAACGGATATCGGTTTGGTGGGCTTTGGCGGAGCCTCGACCACAGCAGCCTTAGCTTGCGGGATCGTTTCCCGCAAGAAAGGATTCAGCGTTTGCGATGAACCGGTGCCTCCAGGAACACCGTTGTCCGACGCGTTCCCCAGCGCAGGCGGCGCCTCCACAAACGCTACGTCGGACAATTTTGAGAGATCCGCAATGTGCGTGGGCGTATAAATCTTCGGAGGCGCGTAGCTCGCGCGCGACGATGATGACGTCCGCTGCGTCTGTTCCTGCCGAGGCAATGGACGTGGAGGCGGCAGCGGAAGCGACAGAGGGATGAACAGCCGCACGTCTGGAAGCTTGTCGCCGTAAATAAGCGGGATCGCGATGAGCGCACCCACCATCAGCGTTTGCGCGGTCAACGATGCCGCCAACGCCCCGGTTTTCTTGCCCGCCGCGTGATCGAGAAGAAGAGATTGCTCGAACATGCTGCTGTAGACAACAGCCGCGCTCGAAAGTTCCCGGAGTTTTATTCGATGATCCGGCCGTCGCGCATGTGCACCGTGCGATGACCGTAGGCCGCGGCTTCGGGATTGTGCGTGATCATCAGAATGGTCTGGCCCAACCGGTTGTTGAGGTCGCGCATAATCTCGAGCACGGCAGTGGAATTTTCAGTATCCAGGTTCCCCGTGGGCTCGTCGGCCAGCAGAATCGCAGGATGATTGACCAGAGACCGCGCGATCGCCACGCGCTGCTGCTCCCCGCCCGAAA
The DNA here is from genome assembly GCA_963698105.1 of Bryobacterales bacterium. Taxonomy (GTDB): domain Bacteria; phylum Acidobacteriota; class Terriglobia; order Bryobacterales; family Bryobacteraceae; genus Palsa-187. The sequence continues at coordinate 681,974 of CAVOPN010000001.1, read as the reverse complement.
GCGCGCGCGGCTTATGATGCATGCGCTGCCGGATGCCCAGCAAAGTCAGAATTTCTTCAAATTGCGGCTCGCGATCCACTTTGTTCCCAGCGATGTCGCGCGCAATGGCGATGTTATCTTCGGCCGATAGCGTAGGCAACAGATTGTATTTCTGAAACACGAAACCGACGGTCTTCTTGCGCAAATCGGTGCGCTCCGTATCGGTCATTTTGAGCAGATCGCGGCCGTCGATGTGAATCGTGCCGGACGTTGGAGGCGTAAGGCCTCCCAGAATATTAAACAGCGTCGATTTGCCGGAGCCACTGGGTCCCACCACTGAAAGAAATTCGCCGCGCGCCACCGAAAGGCTGACGCCGCGCAGCGCGTGTACATCGATCTCGCCAGTGCGATAAGTCTTGGTGAGGTCGCAAATCTCAATCATAGGAGAGCGCCTCGATGGCATCCTGCCGAGCCGCCTTGAAGCCCGGATAGAGCGAGCCCACCAGTGATCCGGCAATGGCGATCCCAGTAGCGATGGGCCACCACTCTTTCACGATTTCCATGGTGAGAAACGACGGTGCGAAGTTGCTGATCAGCACCTGCGATCCGTAGCTCATCAGGATGCCGACGGCGGATCCGGCCAGCGCCAGCAGCACCGTTTCGCGAATCAGAATCCCCAGCACATAGCCCGGCGATGCGCCCAGCGCCTTCAGCACGCCGATCTCGCGGGTTCGCTCCAGAACCGCTGTATACATGGAGAGGAACACCACCAGGAATCCGACGATCACGGAAATCCCGATGACCACCTTCGTGAACCCCTTGACGATGGGAACATTATCCGGCGTCAGCAGCGACGTCATTTCCGCCATGGTGTAAATGTTGTAGCCGTCGAATTTTTGCTTCAGTTCATTCAGCACGGCGGGAATGTTCGCCGGATCGTCCACCTTCACCCACACCACATTGACCTTGCCGTTCTGCGAATATTCGTCCTGAAGCGTTTGGATATCGGCAAACATGCGGGAAAGTTTTCCGCCTTCGACGATGCCAGTCACGCGCCAGTCTTTGCCAAGTTTCAGAACCGATCCGACGTGCAGATGATCCGCCCGCGCCTCCACCTGGTCCACAATCATTTCATGCGGGTTCTTGAACGGCCCGCCCTGAAGGTAGTGAAATCCGCCGCTCAAAGCATTGAATTCGTCCAGATGAATTCCGGCGATCGAGTTAAACAGACCGGTCACGGCCTGGATCAGCGTGCCGGTCGCCAGCGCCACATGGGGCTGCTGCTTGATGACGTCGACAATCTTCTCCGGCATGCCCACGCCGCCCAGGCTGAATAGATTGCTGTTTGGTGGACGGACCACGATGTCGGCGCCGGTGCCGCGATTCCGCAGCGACATATCGTCGGTGACGCCGTGGCTCAAGCCGACCAGCGTGAGCATCATGGTGACCTCGACTCCGATCGAGACGACGCCCAGCAGCGTGCGCAAAGGACGGTGTTTCAGGTTCTCAAAAACGAGACGGTTAACCAATTTCCTAGTCTACCTTGGTTCAGATCAGCCATGCCGAATTTACGATCGCGAGAGCGGCCAGCGCCGCGGTTTCAGCGCGTAGAACCAGGGGCCCCAGCGATACCGGAGTCCATTGAGCGCTCGTGAACTGCGCACGCTCCTCGTCGGTCCAGCCGCCCTCGGGTCCAATTAACAGCGCCACCGTATCTTGCCTGTCGCGTACCGCGGGTAATGCGGCATAGAGCGGACGGACAGCAGGGCTCTCATCGAAAGCGAACCTGTGCGTCGCTTCGCGCGCCAGCGCTTCGCGCAGCGGTTCGGGTTCGAATACCTCGGGAAGGAAAGCGCGCCGTGCCTGCTGACTCGCTTCAACAGCGATGCGGCGCCAGCGTTCCACGCGTTTATGCGCCGCGCGCTCCAATCCTCGCTCACTGCGAATGGTTTCCACCGGCACGATTTCTGAAACGCCAAGCTCGGTGGCTTTCTCGATCATCCACTCGAAATGATCGAACTTGATCAGCGCGGCGCACAGCACCAGGCGCACGGTTTGCGCTGGCGCGGCGAGCTTTTCGAGCGTCCGAAACAGCACGTGTTCTTTTCGTGCGGTCTCAACCTCGGCCAGATAGACATTGCGATTGTCGGAAATTTCATATCTTTGTCCGGTTTCCACGCGGAGCACCCGGGTCAGGTGGCGGGCATCATCGCCGGAAATTTCCGCTCGTCCGCTTCTCACCTCGTCAACAAAGAACCTTCTGCGCATACTATTCTGTATTCTTCATGATTTCGCATCTGCGTGGGGCGCTGCTCGAAAAAAATCCGAATACCGTGGTCGTCGATGTGCACGGCGTCGGCTACGAAGTGACCATTCCGGTGTCGGTCTATTCGTCCCTGCCGGCGACGGGCGCGGAAGTCTCGCTGCACATCTATACTCATGTGCGGGAGGATGCGCTGGTGCTGTTCGGCTTCGTTTCCTCGGCGGATAAAGCTTTGTTTGAGAAGTTGATTTCCGTCAGCGGCATCGGCCCGAAGCTGGCAGTCACGGCGCTCAGCGGCTTGGCGTCCGCGGATTTAATCGAAGCGATTCGCAGCGGCGCGGTCGACCAGTTAGTGAAGATTCCGGGCGTCGGCAAAAAAACTGCCGAGCGCATGGTACTAGAACTTCGGGATAAGCTCGACTCCATCGCGCTGCCCGCGCGAGCGAAGGGAACCGCCGCCTCGACCAGTTCCTTCAACGCCACCGAGGAGGACACCATTTCCGCGCTGATGAATTTCGGATCGGCGCGCGCCGCGGCCGAAGCCGCCGTGACCAAGGCTCGGTCCGCGGAAGGCGCGAACGATTTCGATGCCCTGTTCCGGCGGGCGTTGAAGCTGGTCAGGTAGAGTAAAATAGAAATAACGCGTGACGCCGACGACAACAGCTGCGTTTGACGAATCTGCGCTGGTTGAAAAAGCCCGCGCCGGAGATGCAGCCGCATTTACCGAGCTCGTCAACCACTACGAACGCAAGATCTACCGGCTCGCCAAACACATTACCCAAAACGATGAAGACGCCGAAGATGTGCTGCAAGAGGCGTTTCTAAAGGCCTACGAGCATCTGGACGGATTTAAGGGCGATTCCAAGTTCTATACCTGGATCGTTCGCATCGCCGTCAATGAAGCGCTGATGAAGCTGCGCAAGCGTAAGGGCGATCGTACGGTTTCTCTCGATGAACCTGTGGATACAGGCGAAGAAACAGTGCAAAGAGAGATCGCCGTTTGGGAAGATAATCCGGAACAACGCTACTCCCGCGAGGAGATGCAGACCATTCTTGACGAAGCTGTAGAAACTTTAAAGCCTGATTTTCGCACCGTTTTCATGCTGCGCGACATCGAAGAACTGAGCACCGAGGAAACAGCGGAAACTCTCGGGATCTCGATTCCAGCGGTGAAGAGCAGGCTGTTACGAGCCCGTTTGGCGCTGCGCGAAAAATTGACCCGCCAGTTTCGGCGGAAGGGGGAAGACGTCTTTGCTCACCTGTAAGCAGTTCCTACAGGAACTGAACGATTATCTGGATCCTACTTCAGATCCAGCGATGAAATGCCATTTGGAAAAGCACGTGAGCGAGTGCCCCAATTGTTTCGTCCTGGTCGACACCACCAAAAAGACGCTTCAAATCTATAAAGGTCTTGAGCCCCAGACGATCCCGGAGTCCGTTAAAACGCGGCTCTGGAAGGCGCTCGAAAAGAAGATGGCGGCGCGCAAAGCGCAGGCCTAGCTTTTTCCGGCCGGACACAAGCCTTTATAAAACTCGCAACGGAGGCAATGCGAGCCCTCCTTGAGTGGAAAAGCCATCGATTCTTGAGCAGTTAACAGGTTTTGAAGCGTTTCGAAGGCCTTTTCCGCTGACCTTTTCACTTCAACTTCACGCCCGGAACGCAGGTAGAACAGCACTACGCGATCGGGCGGCCTACCTATATATTTCTCCAGGGCCAGCGCATAGAAATGGAGCTGGAGCGCGTATGCTTCGGGGTCTTCTTCGCGATCGGTCTTGAAGTCGACTAGTACCAACTCTCCATCTTGCTCATACCAGAGGTCGATTTGGCCGCGCAGGACCACGTCGCCGAGCGCAAACATAAAATCGAACTCATGTTCCAGGCGGGTCGGGTGGGATGGCATCGGGAAGCGAGCGGCTAACTCCCTTGCTTCTAATAGGTTGCTGGTTCCACCGGCGAGGATTTTGTGGACTTCAGAACCGACCGACATCGCCTCCGTACCTCGCGGCCCGAGTCCCAGGTACTTGCTTAGAAAGTACTTTCGGGGACAAGTCGCGAATGTCGCGATGGATGTGACCGCAATGGTCGAGTCATGTTGGCCGGTGACTTGTGCAGGTGCAATTGTTTGGATCTCGACGTCCTGTTTTTGCCCGCGCGGAGGGGCCGAGACCGGTGAAGTGGCAGTCAATTCGGCGGGCACCGTGGATTCGACCAGCTTCTGCCAGGCACGAGCGGTCTTGCCCTTGGTATAGGTCAGAAACAGGCGATCTTCGGCTCGGGTCATGGCCACGTAGAGGAGGCGATTCTCTTCGGCTTCTTCGCGCAGCTTTGCGGCTTGCCGGAGGGCTGCGTAGACGGTGTCGGGCTGCGATTCGCCGGTTGCGGGATTGCGCCATTTTGCTCCGATGGCGTGGGAGAAGGCGATCACCGGAGAGCTGCTGTCCGATCCGCGCTGCATGGCGGACACGAAAACAACTTTGAACTCCAACCCTTTGGCTGCGTGGATCGACATCAATCTGACGACGTTGCCGGCGTCGGGCGGCGGCGCTTCGGCTTCCACCAGGAATTCAATGTCATCGAGAATTTCAGCTAAAGGACGAGGGCGGTTGCGATGTTCGCGGCGCAGCCAGGAACATAACTTGTCGACGTTGGCGCGGGCGCGCGGGGTCAAGTCCGGTTGAATGGGCAGCAGACGGTCCGGTGAAACGAAGCCTGCTAATTCGCGGAGATGGCCGAAGCGCGATTGAAACAAATCCTGCCAGCCTTGTTTGCCAATGCGAAAGATTTCTGGATCGGTCAAACCAACGATGGGGCTGCGGAGGACGCCGACGAGCGAGATTTCATCCAGAGGATTCACCAGCGCGGAGAGGAAAGCAATCAAGTCGCGGATTTCGCGGGCGTCGAGAAACGTGCGGCCTCCGGTGGTGACGAAGGGGATATCGAAGCGATCGAGCGCGCGCGTGAAAGGATCGAGCGCATTCAAGGAGCGAACCAGGATCGCGATGTCTTTATATTCGTAACCGAGCTCGCGGATGCGCGCGGCTACCAGTGACGCTTCGACGTCTTCGCCTTCGCCCACCAGGCGCTCCACTGTGGGACCGGTGAGAGGTGGAAATGTTTTGCCGGCGATCAGGGGGCGAGGTTCGATACCCGCGTGTCCATCAAGCACACGGGAGACGGCATCGAGAATGCCCTGGCGGCTGCGATGATTTTCGCGGAGATCGTCGATGACGGCGCCGGACGCTTCAAGACCACGGCGGTACTCTTCGAAGACTTCGGGGTCGGCATGGCGGAAGCCATAGATCGATTGATTTATATCGCCGACAGCGAAAAAAGCGTCGGGTGTGCGGATCAGATTCAGCAGACGCCATTGCAGGCGATTGGTGTCCTGCAATTCATCCATCAGAATCTGATCGAAGCGGTTGCGGGTCGCTTCGCGCAGGAAGTAGTTGGACTCGAGCAGGCGGATGGACTCCTCTTCCAGATCGGCGAAATCCAGCGCGGAGCGGTCGCGCTTCTTTCTTCGATAGGTGCAGTCGAGGCGGGTTACAGCTTCCCGCAGCAGGTCCATCAGACCGGCGTTCCATGCTTCGATGAACTGGCATTGGAGCGCGGGAAGAATCTGTTCCTTTAGCATTTTCGCCGCTTTGTGCGCGCGGCCTTTGCCGATGCGGTTCAGGTGGGCATCGAAACTGGCGGCGAGTTCGAAGTGCCGACGAGTGACAGGAGGATCGGGGAGGAGGAGAAAATTGGCGGCCCATTCGCGAAGCTTGGGCGTATGCGATGCGCCGGGCGAATGGTCGTTGAGAATTTCGTTAGCCAGGTGGCGGGCTTGGGGCCAGACATCGGGTGAAGCATGCGCGGGCGGAAGCTGCTCGACGCCGGTGAGGCGCATGGATTCGTAGACGTCGAGAAGGCTGGCCGCGAGGTCCGGTTTACGGCCGTAATCGTCGGTGGAAAGATCGAGCGCTTCGAGCAGGCGGCGCATTTCCTCGGGGCGCTCGAGAAACAGCTCATCGAGACATTGTTCGACGGATTCGCGCGCCAGGCGGTCCGCGGCGGGTTGCTCCAGCACGCTGAAATCGGGTGCGATGCCGGCGGCGATGGCGTTTTCCTGAAGCAGGCGGGCACAGAAACCGTCGATGGTCGAGACCCAGGCACGCTCGATGGCTTCGCGATGCTCCGGGGAGTTTTCGAAGCGGCGGATGAGGCGCTCCTTGATTTCGGTGGCCGCTTTTTCGGTGAAGGTGATGGCCAGGATGCGGCTGGGATCGAGGTGATGAAACTCCACCAGCCAGGCGAAGCGTTCAATGAGAACGCGGGTTTTGCCGGAGCCGGGCCCGGCGACGACGCAGACGTCCTGGTTGGTGCGTTCTACCGCGGCGCGTTGAGGATCAGAGAGGGTCAATCAAATGCTCCCTGAGAGGGACAGGTCGGGGACCTGTCCTACTTGCGACTGGTCGCTTAGCCGGGGCGAAAAGTGGGGACAGCCCGCTCTGTCCACGGCGGCGCAGCAGGTATGCGACACCTGGAGGGTTGAGGCGCCCTGGGGACAGAGTAGGCAGTCCCCACTTTTCGCAGTTTTCTGAGAGGGACAGGTCGGGGACCTGTCCTACTTCGGACGACACTAGTTTGGTTTGGGGGCGGCGGCGTCCGGGGGCTTGGGTTTTTCTTTTTCTTTTGCAGCGGGAGGATGGGTGGAGGCCTTGACGGGGCTCAACAGCACGTGTGCGTTGCGGCCTTCGAGACGCGGCATCCCTTCGGCGGTTCCGTAGGGGGCAAGATCCTCAGAAAAACGGATGAGCAGTTTGCGGCCGAGGTCGGTGTGCGCGATTTCGCGTCCGCGGAACTGGACTACGGCTTTCACGCGGTTTCCTTCTTTCAGAAAACGAATGGCGTGATTTTTTTTGAAATCGTAATCATGATCGTCGGTGTTGGGACGGAATTTCAGTTCCTTCACCTGGATAATATGCTGTTTGCGCTTGGCTTCGTGCTGTTTCTTTTTGTTTTCGTACTGCCACTGGCCGTAATCCATGGCCTTCGCGACGGGAGGCTCGGCGGTGGGCGCGATCAGGATCAGGTCGAGGCCCATTTCCTGGGCTTTTTTGACGGCGAGATGAGTCTGCATGACCTCAACGGAGCCGTCTGGAAATACGGCGCGTACTTCCCGTGCACGGATCGCCTCATTCACATTTTCCCTAACTCTGGGCCGCCGGGGTGCAAAACCTCGTGGATTCATCGGCGATTAAGCCCAACAACAAACGAACAAGTCACCATGCCCCATGGTAGCAAAAGCACAAGTCATATAAATCCGGCAAAGACATTTTCTGACTTATAGTAACTTGGGGTTTTCGGGGTGGGGGTGAGTGGAAACGCTAAGTGGTGGGAGGGAGGGGAAATAAGGGGGGTTATCGGCATCGACCGCTCCCTGTGGTCGCGATTCTGAAGGCCGTGGGTTCGTTTGGTAATTGGTGCGGTGGGTTCGTTCGGTAATTTAGCTATTCGAACGGCGGCGCCATTCGAAAAGCATGATGCCGGCGGCTACGCTTACGTTTAGGGAGGCCACTCCGCCGGAGGGCATGGGAATGCGGACCAGGAAATCGCAATGTTTCGCTACGTGCTCATGTAACCCTTTCCCTTCGCCGCCGAGGGCGATTGCGGTGGGTACGGCGAAATCTACCTGATCGTAGAGTTCCGTACCTCGCTCATCCAGGCCGTAGATCCAGTAACCGGCGGCTTTCAAAGATTCTAATGACCGGTTCACATTGGTGACTCGGACTATGGGGAGATAGGCCAGGGCTCCGGCGGCGGCGCGGGCTACCACTTCGGTCAATCCGGCGGCGCGGCGCTCGGGAATGACGATGGCGGAGGCTCCGGCGGCGTGGGCGGTGCGGACGATGGCGCCCAAATTGTGGGGATCCTCGACGCCGTCGAGAACTACGTGCAAGCCGCCGGCGGCGATGGTTTCTTCTAAAGTCGCGAATCGCTCGGCGGCTCCAAAGGCGACTACACCTTGATGGGAGACGCCCATGGCGGCGCGGTCCAGCATATCGCGGGCCTCGAAACGCACCGGAATTTTGCGCTCGCGGGCGAGATCCACGATTTCCTGGATGCGCGGACCGGTAGATCCTTTGACAATCAGGATGCGATCGAGGGGACGGCCGGCCCGCAAAGCTTCCCGGACGGGATGGATTCCTGAGAGCGGGGACATTATGATAAGGGTACTCGCAATGAGCGTACCTGAGAACAGCGCCGAACAACCCACCGGTTCCCTGGTGCCGCAGGAGATCCCGGACAAGCTGTACTTCCGGATCGGGGAAGTGGCTCGATTGGCGGGAATCAAGCCTTATGTGCTGCGGTTCTGGGAGACGGAGTTTCCATCACTGGGTCCGAAGAAATCCGGCACGGGGCATAGGCTGTACCGGCGCAAGGAAGTCGAAATGGTGCTGGAGATCAAACGGCTGCTTTATGAGAAGCGGTTCACGATCGAAGGTGCGCGGAAATTTCTGGAGACTCGGGGGAAGACGGAGCACGCCCGGCCGGCCAAGGCAGTGAAGAAGGCGAAGAAGGCCCAGGCGGAGTTATTTGCGGCGGCGCCTGCGGATTCGGTGCTGGAAGATATTCGCAAAGAATTGCGGGCGATTGTCGAAATGCTTAGGTAGTCCTTTTTTGGGGAGCGGGGATAGCGAAGGCGCTCCGGATGGTCGCGGCTCTGTTGGGACAACATCGCTATGGTGCGGCGGAAGCCAAGACATGTCGACGCGGCATGCCTGGAGGCGCGCGCCACACATGGGGGCGGGCGGAACACTAAGATACGGGGCACTGGCGGGTTCCGGCTCAGATAGTTATGGGGCCGTCCGATAAGTGCCTTAGGCATGATCCAACTGACTCGCATTAATCACGTTCCGCTGGTCCTGAACGCGGACCTGATCGAACATATGGAAACCACTCCGGATACGGTGGTCAGCATGACCAGCGGCCAGAAATTCGTGGTGCTGGAATCGAGCGACGACGTGATCCGCAAGGTGATCGAATTTCGCCGCGAGATTTTGAGAAGCGGACCCCAATAACAGCATGGCTGAAACCATCAAAACCAAATCGGCCGGCTTTAAGCCGGACATCGCATCCCTGGTGGGGATCGTGGTGGCGCTGGGAGGAATTCTCGGCGGACTGATCATCGAGGGTGGAAGGCTGCGGGACGTTTCGCAATTCACCGCCGCGCTGATCGTGCTGGGAGGGACGGCGGGAGCCGTGATGGTCTCGACGCCATTGCCCACGCTGATCGGTGGATTGAAGCGGCTGAAGGGAGTGTTTTTCAACGCGGACGTGGAGATGGACAGCATGATCGAGCTGGTGATCGGCTTCGCCACCAAGGCGCGCAAGAACGGGCTGGTTTCGCTCGAGCAGGAAGCGTTGACGATCGAGGATCCATTCCTGAAAAAGGCGCTGACGCTGGCTGTGGACGGGACGGACCTGCTCGAAATCCGCAAGATGCTGGAACTGGAAATCTGCCTGGAAGAACAAAACTCGGAGGCGGAAGCGAAAGTGTTCGAGTGCGCGGGGGGATACGCGCCGACGGTTGGAATTATCGGCGCGGTGATGGGGTTGATCCAGGTGATGAAGAATCTGGCGAACATCGACGAGGTGGGTCATGGGATTGCGGTGGCGTTTGTGGCGACCGTATACGGAGTGGGATTGGCGAATCTGTTGCTGCTGCCGGCCGCAAGCAAAATTAAAGCGCGGGTGCATGCCGAGATCGAACACAAGGAGTTGATTCTGGAGGGCGTGGCGGGGATCGTGGAGGGATTGAATCCCAAGCTCATCCGGACCAAGCTGGAGTGTTATTCGCACAAAAAGCCGGCGAGTGCGGCCAAGGCGAACGTAGAAAAACTGAAGGGCGCGCCGGTCCGCGCGGAGGCTTAACGAATGGCTCGCAAGAGAAAGGCGCCGGAGCATGCAAATCACGAACGGTGGCTGGTCTCGTATGCAGATTTCATTACCTTGCTGTTCGCGTTTTTCGTGGTGATGTTCGCTACATCGCAAACCGACAAGGGGAAAGCGCAGCAGGTGTCGGATTCGGTGAAGCGGGCGCTCGAAGGGGAGAAGATGTCGCAAGTAGTGGCCGCGATTCTGGGCGGCACTGTCTCCGACAAAGGGAAAGGCAATGCGATGATGCGTGGGCCGGGCGGCGCGGCACCGCCGGTTCCTTCGAAGGATGCGAAAGACGCGAAACTGGCGGAGCTAATGCCGGCGCTCAAAGTGCTATCGGAGGAGTTGAAGCCGGAGATCGACGCGGGAAGAATCCAGGTGAGCATGCAGGCTCGGGGGCTGGTGGTGAGTTTCACGCAAGCGGCGCTGTTTGCGCCGGGGGACGACGTAATTTCAACGGACGCGTACAAGGGACTGGAACGAGTGGCGTCGGCGATTACGAAGATGCCGAATCCGGTGCGCCTCGAAGGACACACGGATTCGACGCCGATCAATACGGCTCGATTTCACAGCAACTGGGAGTTGTCGGCGGGGCGCAGCATCGCGATTCTGGAACTGCTGACGGGGAAATTTGGGGTTCCGCGGAATCGGCTGTCGATTGCGGGGTATGCGGACAATGCTCCTCTGGTGTCGAATGAGACGGAAGAGGGAAGGGCTCGGAACCGGCGGGCGGATATCGTGATTTTGAATGAGCAGGGGGTTATTGGGGAGCCGGATCGGCAGTAGATCGAGTTGAGTGACCGGGGCGAAAAGGGGGGACAGCCCGCTCTGCCCGCTGCGGCGCAGAAGCATCAGACGTCCTTATTTGATGTGGTGGACGCCTTGGGACAGAGTAGGCAGTCCCCACTTTTCGCAATTTAGTTGAGGAGAGACGTCTGAAGAGCGCTCCTGTGGTCGCGGGGAAACATCGACACGAATGTCGACGCGGCACGCGTGGACGCGCGCGCCACACTATTCCAGAATTTCCACTACGTATTGCTTCCACAGCTTGGCTACGGAATGGGTGCCGTGGCCGCGGGTTTCGTCGCTGATGGGGATCAGGATGTAGCGGCCGCGCTTCACTCGCTTTATTTCGCGCTCCATGATTCCGAGCTCGGGTGGATTTACCTGATCGTCGGCGGAATTGATGGCGAACAGGCGGGCGGTGATTTTTTCGAGGCCGGGCTCGGGGTTGTAGTCGGCGGAGGACTCGAATTGATAGAGCATGTCGTTGGCGTCGACGCGCATGGCACGCTCCTTTATCTTGTCGAAGGCGGCGTCGGCTAGTTCGCGCGTGGGGAATTGCTTGAGCATCTGCAAGGGACTGGAGGTCATGATCGACAGCGCGTATTGCGCGCCGACCAGGCCGCGGGGAGGCTTGGTGTAGTCGCCGTGGTTCCACTCCGGGTCGTCGCGGATGGAATCGATGACCATGCGGCGCAGCATGCGGTTGCGGCCGGCGATCTGGACGGGGGCGCTGGCGAGCGGCATGAGCGCATCCATAAAATCAGGGTACATTTCGCCGAAAACCCAGGAATGCATGGCGCCCATGGAGGTTCCCATGATCAGGCGCATGTGTTTAATCCCGAGGTGTTCGGTGAGCAGGCGGTAATCGGCGGTCACCATGTCGTGGTAGCAATAGTGCGGAAAATGGGCGCGCAAAGCGTCGCTGGGCTTGGAAGATTTTCCATGGCCGATGCCGTCGGGCAGAATAATGAAGAATTTTTTCGCGTCCAGGGGCTGGGCAGGGCCGAATAGCTGGCCGGCGAATCCGGCGGAGAGGAAAGCGCGGCCGGTGCCTCCGGTTCCGTGCATGATGAGGACGGCGGGATTCGAGGGATTGCCAACGGTGGTGTAATGGAGGCGCAATTCGGGGAGAGTTTCGCCGCTGTGAAATTGGAAATCGCGAATGATGAAATCGCCTTCGACGGGGTCAGGATAATCGGCGGCGCGGGAGAGAATTGCGAAGGCAAAAACGAGGGCGAATTTTCGCATGAAACGATTATCGCAAGTGGGGCTCGGTTAGAATTAAAGCGATGATTGCAAAAGTGCGCAAGGCGGTGTTTCCAGCGGCGGGGTTAGGTACGAGATTTCTTCCAGCGACGAAGGCGCAGCCCAAGGAAATGCTGCCGCTGGTGGATAAGCCTCTGATCCAATATGGCGTGGAAGAGGCGATTCATTCAGGCGTGCAGAACATTATTATCGTCACCGGGCGTGGGAAGGTGGCGATCGAGGATCATTTCGACGTCAGTTTCGAGCTGGAGCATTTGCTCGAAACGCGGGGGAAGAAAGATCTGCTGGCGACGGTGCGCAGCGTTTCCGATCTGATCGATATTTCTTATGTGCGGCAAAAAGAGGCGCTTGGTTTGGGGCATGCGGTGCTGCGGGCGCGGGAGTTGGTAGGCAATGAACCGTTCGCGGTGATTCTTTCAGACGACGTGATCGACGCCGAGGTTCCGTGTCTGCGCCAGTTGCTGGACGTGTACGAATTTTATGGGGCGCCAGTAGTGGCGCTGATGGAAGTGCCTAAGGATCAGATTTCGCAGTACGGCGTGGTAGATGCGGAACCGGTGGCGCATAACGGCGGGCGGGACAGATTGTACCGGATCCGGAACATGGTGGAGAAGCCGAAGGCGGCGGAGGCTCCGTCGAATCTGGCGATTATCGGGCGCTATGTTTTGACGCCGGAGGTGTTTCAATCGCTGACGGCGATCGAGCCGGGGAGCGGCGGCGAAATTCAGTTGACCGACGGATTGAAACACATGCTGCGCAGCCGGCCGATTTACGGGTACAGGTTCGAAGGGAATCGCTACGACGCGGGGGACAAGCTCGGATTTTTGAAGGCCACGGTGGAGTTCGCGTTGAAGCGGTACGACCTGGGCGCGGATTTCCGGCAGTATTTGAAGTCGCTGTCGCTATGACGATGATCCCCCTGGTGCTGCCGCTGAGAGCGAACGAGGCCGCCGCGCTGGCGGATCTTGTATATCAGCAACTGGAGGGGAATCCGTTGACCGCGGATTTGCGGAACCGGTTCGCGGGGCGGCTGCCGGCGCTGGGACTGGAGACGTTCACGCCATTTCCGGGGTCACTGGCGAGGGATCCGATTCATCCGTCGACGTATTATGTGGCGATCGATACACAGTCGGGTGCGATGCTGCTGCGGATTGCGCTGGCGTCGTCGCCTGCGAGTGGTTTGTTTCCGGGGGCCATGCTGATCGGGAGGATGAGGCCGGGGGGCGGGCGCGAAATTGTGATTAACGCCGTGCCGTTTCACTTTACGGATCGCGAGAGCCTGCACACGTTTGCGGAGCAGGTGGACCGGACGTTTCTGCCACGCTCGCAAGGTCCAGTGCCGGCGATTGTCGTGGAGGGTCCGGATTTCGGCGAGGCGTTTCGGGCGTTTCGGGCGATTCTCAAATCAACCGGGCTGAACCTGGCGGCAATTGCGGGCGATTACGATACGGCGTTGTGGTCGACGATTCGCGCGGGGTGGCGGGAGGGATGGAATGCGCAGACCAGCGATCCAGGGGCTTTGGAATACACCAAGTATTCGGTCGAGGGGTCGATTGAGCAGATCGCGGAAGTTTACGATCGGATACGAGCGGGGAAGGCGGGACGGGTTTTCGATTTTGAAATCGGCACGCCGGGGGACATCCGGATGGCGCTCGACTGGATGAAATCGCGAGGGAAGCCGGTGCAGTTTATTCGGGTTCAGCCGGATTCGGAGTTGCACTCGCTGGCGGCGGTCGCGCGGCAGTACAATGCGATGTTGAGTTTCACGGAAGGAGCTCCCGAACAGATCGGCGCCGCGACTGGAGGGCGTTTTCATTACCGGATGAAAGGCGATGAGGAAGCGATTCGCTTGGCCGCATCCGGATTGCTTGGGAAGATTGTATGAACCGACGAGGATTTCTTGCAGCCGTTCCTATGATGACACCGTTGATGTATGCCGCCGATTCCACTGCGCGCCTGGGCGTCGATCTGTTCAGCGTGCGGAGCCAGAAGTGGAGTCCGTTCGAATCGCTGGATTATTGCGCGAAGCTCGGCGCGAAGCTGGTACATTTTTCCGAGCTGCAATATTTGGGGAGTCTCGAGGAAGCGAATCTGATCGCAGTGCGCGAGCACGCGAAAAAACTCGGCGTCGCGATTGAAGTGGGCACGCGCACCTGCTGCCCGACATCGAAATCGTTCGACCCGAAGCTGGGCACGGGTGAGGAGCAGATGCTGCGCGCGATGAATGCGGCGCGCGTGACGGGCTCGCCGATCGTGCGCACGTTCATGGGCACATCCGCCGATCGCGATCCCATAGAGCGGCATATGGAGGCCATGGCGGCGCTGTTGAAGAGTCTGCGGTCCCGCATTGTCGATCTCAATCTGAAAATCGCGATTGAAAATCACGCGGGGGACATGCAAGCGCGCGAATTGAAAGCGCTGGTTGAGATGGCAGGCAAGGATTACGTCGGCGTGTGCCTGGATTCGGGGAATCCTTTGTGGGCGATCGAGGATCCGCACCTTACTCTCGAGACTTTGTATCCTTACGTGCTGACCACGCATTGCCGCGATACCGCGGTGTGGAGGGTTCCCGAAGGCGCGGCGGTGGCGTGGGTGCGGATGGGCGAGGGCAACGTCCGAATCAGCGAATATATCGCGAAACTGCGGCAGCTGCGGCCGGATCTGCCGGTGACGCTCGAAATCATTGTGACCAACGCGCGGATTTTTCCGTACCTCGATCCAAAATTCTGGGAACCCTATCGCCATCAGCCTGCTTGGGAGTTCGCAAGGTTTCTGAAAATTGCGGAGCAGGGGCATCCGCGCGATCCTCTTCCGGCTTTGAAGGGCGACGCGGCGCTGGCCCGGGAGCGCGCCGATCTGGAAGCGAGCTTCACCTTCACAAGGAATCTTCTCAACGTATGAGCATCCTCAAAGATAAAGTGGCGATCGTCACGGGAGCTTCGCGCGGCATCGGGCGGTCGATCGCGGAGGTTTTCGCGCGGGAGGGCGCGCAGGTGGTGATCTGCGGGCGCAAGCAGGAGACGCTCAATCAGGTAGCGAAAGAAATCGGCGGCAATGTGAAGCCGGTGGCGTGCCACGTGGGCAGGTCGGCCGACATTGAAGCGCTGGTCGCGGCCACCACGCGGGAGTTCGAGCGCATCGACATCCTGGTGAATAATGCGGCCACCAACATCGCGCAGGGGCCTTCGCTCGAAATGGACGAAGGGCAGTTCGACAAGATGGTGGAGATCAATCTCAAGAGCACGTTCCGGCTGATGAAGCTGATCGCGCCGGGGATGTGCGAGCGCGGGTCGGGATCGATTATCAATATTGCGTCCATCGCCGGCCTGCGTCCGCAGTTTCACAGCCTGTTGTACAGCATGACCAAGGCGGCGCTGATTATGATGACGCAGTCTTACGCAGTGGAGCTGGGTCCGATGGGGGTGCGGGTGAACGCGATTGCTCCGGGGCTGATCCAGACGGTGCTGAGTGAATATTTCTGGAAAGACGAGACGCTGCGGGAGAAGCAGCTGGGGGCGCAGCCGATCAAGCATCTGGGGCAGCCGGTGGAGATTGCGGAGATGGCATTGATGCTGGCGAGCGACCGGTCCTCGTACATGACGGGACAGACGCTCGTAGTCGACGGCGGATACTTGTTATCGTCGATGTAGATGAAGTATTTGTTTTTAATCCTTACGGTGGCCGCTTCGGGCTCGGCTTTGGTGGACAATGTCCGCGAATCGATCGCCCGCAACGATCTGCCGCGCGCGTCGGAAATGATTCGCAGCTATCGCGCGTCTAAGGGAGTTACCCCGGAGGCGGTGGAAGCGCTCAGTTGGATGGCGCGGGCGGAGCTGGCGAAAAAAGATCTGGTGCAGGCGGATAAGTACGCGCAGGAAACGTACAAGCTTTCGCAGGAGCAGGTGAAGACGCATCCTCTGGCGCGGGATCCGAATCTGCAGATCGCGATGGGCGCGGCGATCGAGGTGGAGGCTAATGTTCTGGTTACGAGAGGACAGAGGGCCGAAGCGATCACGTATCTCCATGACCAGCTCAAGACTTATTACTCGACGGCTCTGCGTCCGCGGATCCAGAAAAACATTAATGTCCTGAGTCTGGAAGGGAAACGCGCGCCGGCGCTCGAGGGCGTAACCATTCCAACCGGCAAACCGGCCCTGCTGTTTTTCTGGGCGCATTGGTGCAGCGATTGTAAGTACGAGATTCCCATATTGGCCCGGATCAAGGCGGAATTTGTTCCGAAAGGGCTGGTGTTTATCGCGCCGACTCAGAAGTACGGGTATGTGGGCGGCGGGCAGGATGCGACGGCGGAAGTGGAAACGCGCTACATCGAGCAGGTACGGCAGCAATTCTACGGATCGATTGTCGATAGGCCGGCGCTGGTTAGTGAAGAGAATTTCAATCGCTACGGGGCGAGCACGGTGCCGACGTTTGTGCTGATCGATCGGGCGGGCATTGTGAGGATGTATCATCCGGGCGGGCTGACGTATGAAGAGCTTCGGCCGCGGGTAGAGGCGCTGGTGCGCTAAAGCGGTACGCAACAGACTAAAGTCTGTCCCACCGCGTGATTTTTGCTGCAACCAGGTGGCACAGGCTTCAGCCTGTGATTTTCCTTCTTCAAAAAGAAACGGCCCCGATTTCTCGGGGCCGGTTGAATCGAACTTGAATGACCTGCTCTGGCTACTTCTTCTTTTTCGGAGCGGCCTTTTTCTTGGCAGGTGCTTTCTTCTTGGTTGCGTTCATCATTGATTGATTCTCCCTTACATCAAATTTTCGCGCCCTCTTAGAGAGCGCGGTTGTGTCCCCTTTATAAGGTTCTTTCAGATCAATGTCAAGAAAAAAATGCATTCGCTCATGAAGGCGCGCGCCGCATGGCGAGCCGAAAATCGACTTCAAAACATAAAAACGTAATTGGATAGAATTGTTTTAGTGTTTCCAAGCCCTATTCATGCGGGTGCGGTGCTGCTCATCGCGTCTCTTGCGATGGTCACGGGCTGCGCGCGAAAAACTTCGGCGCATGTTCCTTCACCGGTGAAGCCGGCGCGCATCGGCGAAACGGAAACGGGAATCGCGAGCTGGTACGGCATCCCTTATGACGGACGACGCTCCGCGAATGGAGAAATTTTCGACATGCGGAAGTTGACGGCGGCGCATCGCACTCTTCCCTTCGACACGTGGGTCGAAGTGACCAATCTCGCGAACCGAAAACGCGTGGAGGTTCGCATCACCGATCGCGGACCGTTCGTCAACGGAAGGATCATCGATCTGTCGCTGGCGGCCGCGCGCGAAATCGACATGGTCCAAAAAGGCGTCGAGCGGGTGAGGATCAAGGTGATCCGAAAACCGCGCAACTGATCCTTATATAAAGGATAGGTTCGAGGGGGGTAGGCGCTGACCACCCTCATCTGGGCGTAGGCCATACCCGCACTTGGCTTACCCTATATGCTCTTAGGGGGGCTTGAGGAAGTTGTAAAAGGACCGTAGAGTTTATGTTCGGCCAACGCACTTTACTTACAGGCGCTATTTCCGCGCCAAAGGATTCGGGTCACAAGAATGCTTGCGAACTACGACGAAAACAGACATGTGCTGGTGGGACAATCCCCTCGTGCGCGCCACGTATTAAAGATGATAGAGAAACTGGGGAGATGCCGTTGGCCGGCGCTGCTGCTGGGCGAGACGGGGACGGGGAAGGAGGTGGTATCTCGTTTAATCCATGCGATTAGCACGAGTGGGCCGTTCGTAACCATCGATTGTTCCTCCATGGTAGGTCCTCTGATGGAAAGTGAGCTATTCGGGCACGTGAAGGGAGCGTTCACGGGGGCTGCCACCACCAAGGTGGGGCTGATTGAAGCCGCCAATGGGGGAACCGCATTTTTCGACGAGATCGGCGAGCTTCCTCTGGATCTTCAGGCGAAGTTGTTGAGGGTATTACAGGAAAAGGAGTTTCGGCCGGTGGGTTCGCTGACCACGCGGCGCTCCGATTTTCGAATCATCGCGGCGACGAATCGGGATCTGGCGAAGGAGGTGGAGAAGGGATCGTTCCGGAGGGATCTGTTCTTCCGGCTGAATGTAATCAACATCCGCCTGGCGCCTCTGCGTGATCGTAAAGAAGATATACCGGAGCTGATCAATCATTTTCTGATGCGGGTGGGGGGCAATTACACGCTTACGGCGGAGGCGCTGGAGGTAATGCTTTCTTATGAATGGCCGGGGAACGTGCGGGAACTGGAGAATTGCATTCAGCACATGGTGGCGATCAACTCCGGTCCGCTGCTTCATGTGGCGGACCTGCCATCGAACTTGCAGAACCATTTGCATCAGAAGAAATCGCAATATCTGAGCGCGGCGGCTTCGGCATGGCCTGCGGCGAATGAAAGCAGTACGGTTTTTCCGGTGGAACCTTCGTCCATCGCAACGCCCGCGCAGATCGCCTCGATAATTCCCTTAATGGAACTGGAACGGCGGGCCATCATGAATGCGCTGGACTACACCAAGGGGGACAGGGCAGTAGCCGCGCATCTGTTAGGGATAGGCCGCACGACTCTCTATCGAAAGCTGAAGGAATATCAGCTGGCGATATGAGATAACCGGGGATCGTTCGGCACTACCTATCAGTTGGCCGCTCATGAGAGTTTTATTGGTCGAATCCGAGCCCGAAGACGCCGTCTTTCTCAGAGATGTCCTGACCGAGATCGGGGAGGGCCGGTACGGGAGCAATTGGGTAAATACGTCGGTCCTCGAAGCGCGCAGTTGGAAGGAAGCTTCGGCGGTGCTTTCAAAGCAGCCTGTCGACGTGATATTGCTCGGTGTGGACCTGGCGGATACGCAGGGTCCGGAGACCTTTCGGCGGGCGCAGCTCACGGCGCAGGCGATTCCGATGATTATGCTGGTGGGCGGATATGAGGAATCGCTCGGGGTGCAACTGGTTCGCGAAGGGGCGCAGGATTTTCTGGTAAAGAAGCAAGTGGATTGCGCGCCGCTGGCGCACGCCATGCGAAACGCGGTGGAGCGGCATCGACTGCTGACCGCGGCGCGCGCCGCCTCCACGCACGATACCCTCACCGGTTTGCTGAATCGCGCGGGTTTTGTCGCGGCTGCGGACCGGGACCGCAAGCTTGCGGAAAGATTGGGAAGGCGTTTACTGGTCATGGTGGTGGAAATTGCCGGCGCGTATGACGAACAGCACCGCGACATGGCTCTGGTCGAGGCGGCGGATCATTTGCGGGGCATAGCGGGGGCGGCGGATCTGCTGGCGCGCATCGAACCTACTCGCTTCGGCGTCTCCGTCTACGATTCCGACGCAGAATCCCTCGCGGCGGCCCGGGTACGGTTTCAAAGCAGCATGCGGCAATTCCGCCTGCGAATGGGGTCCTCCGTGTTTTTGCCTGAACATCCGGTCACGCTCGATGCTTTGTTGGAACATGCCGCAATGGAACTGGCTCCCAACGTCCAATCGGCACAAGCGTAAGCAGTTGACTACAATAGCAGCGAGTGACGATCGCTCTGGACGCAACTTATAGCCTGGGCAGGAATTTATCGGGCGTCGGCGTTTATTCACGCGAAATATTGTTCGGGTTGGCCGGGGCCCATCCCGAGGAAAACTTTCGCTTCTATTATCGTCCGCATCGTTTTCTAAAATCGTTTGCGGAATCACTGCCGGGAAATGTCTCGCGCCGTCTGCTAAGGGGCTCGCCTTCAGCAGACGTTTTTCACGCGCTCAATCAAAGGGTCGAAGGCAAAGCGCGCCGCACTGTGTCGACTTTCCACGACCTGTTTGTGATGACCGGCGATTACTCGTCCCCCGAATTTCGCGCGCGCTTCACCGCGCAGGCCCGAGCGGCGGCGGAGCGGAGCGATTTGATCATCGCGGTATCCGGTTTCACAGCGACGCAGGTGGAGCAGCTTCTGAAGGTCGAGCGCTCCAGAATCCGGGTGGTGCATCACGGAGTGAGGACTGCGACGGTTGCGGCAATGAGACAAAAACTAGTGCTTACCGTGGGCGCGATTCAACGCCGCAAGAATATCGCGCGGCTGGTGAAAGCGTTCGAAGCGCTGCCTGAGGACTGGCGATTCGCCCTGGCCGGCGCGCCGGATGGATACGGGGCGGCCGAAGAGCTACGTGCGGTCGAGGAGAGTCCGGCGCGTGCGCGCATCGATGTTCTGGGCTACGTTTCTTCGACCGAACTCGATTCTCTTTATTCACGCGCGGGCATCTTCGCGTTTCCGTCGCTCGATGAAGGATTCGGAATGCCGATCCTCGAAGCGATGGCGCACGGAACGCCGGTACTTGCTTCCAATTGTTCGGCGATGCCCGAGGTGGCGGGCGGCGCGGCGCTGCTGGTGGACCCTTTGAACATCGGGGACGCTTTGCTTCGGCTAGCGGATGACGAATCGCTCCGGGAAGATCTGACCCGGCGGGGTTTTGAAAGGGTCCAACAATTTACCTGGGAATCGGCCCTTGAAAAAACCTGGGCGGTATACGATGAATTGAGATGACGATCGTCGCCGTGCTACTGCTGATGGCTTTATCCGCCGATGGGGCGGACCTGCTGATTGCCGCGGCGTCGGATCTGGCGCCGCTGACATCGAAGCTCGAAAAAGCTTTTCCAGAGAAGATCCGTTTCACGTTGGCCTCCAGCGGATCGTTGAAACAGCAAGTCGAAAATGGAGCGCCTTTCGACGTTTTTCTCTCCGCGAACGAACAGTATGTGCAGGAGCTGGCGTCGGCGGGGCTGGTCACGGACGTGACGGTCTACGCGATGGGGCGTATTGCGTTGTGGTCTCCGAACGGGTCGGTGGCTTCGTTTGCGGACCTTAAGAAAGCTTCGGTGACGCATCTGGCGATCCCGAATCCGCAGCACGCGCCTTACGGCGTGGCGGCGCGGCAGGCTTTGGAATCGCAAGGCGTGTGGAAAGACGTGGAGCCCAAGATCGTCTACGGCGAAAATGTCCGGCAGGCGCTGCAATTCGCCGAGAGCGGCAATGTCGAAGCGGTGATCACATCGTGGACGTTATTGATCGGGAAGGGGACGTTGCTGCCCGCGGAATGGCATGCCCCCATTCGCCAGACCGGGGCGATCGTGAAGTCGAGCAGTCAGGGCGAGGCGGCGCGGCGGTTCCTGAAATTCCTGCTGACCCCCGCAACGCAGAAGATTCTCCACGACGGCGGATTATTCAAGGGTGGTTAAGGAGCGATTTTTCGACATCTCACTGGCATGATCCTCCGCGGCGCGTTTTAGCTCGAACAGTTTTGAGCCGCTGGTCATCAGCGCAATGAATCCGGCCATCAACAGAGGAATGGTGACGGTACCCCACAGCACGAGGGAGAATCGAGCTGCTTCGGCCGGGGCGACGTGAAACATTCTTTGCAGAGCTTCCTTGGTCAGGAACTGGAACAGGCCTAAATTTCCAGGAGCTTGTGGAACCACGCTGCCCAGGCGCAGAACCACCATGATCGTGAAGGCTATGGCAAGGGAGGGATCAAATTCCGGCGAGTCGTTAAAATCGTAAGCGCGCATGGCGGCATAAATCGGAATCACCTGCAACAACAAATAGGGCAGGCTCTGCAAGAACGCGAAGTACAGGTAACGGGAATGCCCGATCAGATTGAGATCGTCGATCAGGACGCGCACATGGCGCTGCCAGCCATCGCCCGAGAAGAGCGCGCGCGTTTTCTGCCTGAGGAACACCGCCAGAGCGAGCAGCGCAGCGCCGGATAGAACCACTGTTGCCAGAACGTATCCGCTATCCACCAGGCCGCGCATGTGGCGATGGTGTCCCACCAGGCGAACGGTCACGATCAGGCACAGACAAAGCCAGATGCCGTCGAAGATGCGTTCGATCAGCGCGCTCGACAGCACCACTGAGAAAGGGAGCTTGGTCCAGCGCGACACCATATAACAACGCAGCACTTCGCCGGCTCGAAACGGCAGCACCTCATTCGCGAAGAGGCCGACATAAATCGCGCTCACGGCCTGGCGAAAAGAAACCTGTTGGACGGGTCTCAGCACCTGCCCCCAGCGAATCGCCTGCCAGCAATAAACAGAGACATCGGCGATGACGGCGAGGCCGAGCCACCACCAGTCCATGGTTGCCAGGTCGTCCTTCAATTCTCCGAGATTTGCGCCGTGGAGCGTCCAGACCAGACATCCTAAAGACGCGAGGTAGGTCAGGATCAGCAGAACGCGTGAGCGTGTATCAGCCAAACCCTAATCATAGCGTTCTGCGATAGAGGGGGGACATTGACATTCTGGTGTGCATCGACACGAGTGTCGATGCGGCACGCATGAGTGCGTGCGCCACGTGGAGAATCCGGTATCGTTGCTCCACTAAAATGTAGTACGTGACTCCTGCCGTTTATCCGGATACGCGAGTGCGAGCGATCGATCGCCTGCGAACGGAAACGTTTGATGTACTGATTTTCGGAGGCGGCATCAACGGCGCGGGCACGGCTCGCGACCTGGCGCTGCGCGGGAAACTGAACATTGCTCTAGTGGAGCAAAACCATTTCTCATCCGGTACCAGCGGGAAGAATTCGCATCTGATTCATGGCGGGCTCCGCTATTTGAAGCAGTTCGATTTCCGGCTGGTGCGGGAGGCGCTGCATGAGCGCTCCGTGCTGCTGAAAATCGCGCCTCACCTGGTGGATCCGCAGCCGTTTCTGATGCCCCTTGCTGGCTTCGCTCAATCGATCTACTACGATTTCGGCCTCACCGTGTACGATCTGTTCGACAACAGCGGGGCGCTGCCGCGTCACCGCAAATTGTCAGTCCAGGAAGTAAGGAAGCTCGAACCTGGCTTAGGGATACCGGGCCTGACCGGCGCGATCGAGTTTTACGATGGCCAGGTTCGCTCCGCGCGGCTGGTGCTGGAAAATATTTTTGAAGGGATCCGGAATGGGGCCGCGTGTGCTAATTATGTTCGCGCGGAAAGCCATGCGCGCGATGAAAAGGGTGTGTGGCGCATCCAGCTGCGGGATTCGATTTCGGGTGCGGCGTTCGAGACGCGGGCGCGGGCGCTGATCGATTCCACGGGGCCTTGGGCGCAGGATCCGGCGCCACGGCTGGTCCGCGGTTCGCATATCGTGATGCCGCGGCTGAACGCGAGCAACCGCGCGATCGCACACTTCGAGGACGATGGACGGATCATCTTCTTTATTCCATGGGGGGAAAGAGGCGCAAGGACGCTGATCGGCACGACCGACGTAGATCACGACGGGTCGCCCGACGAGGTTCATATTTCGGCGGAGGAGACGCGCTATCTTCGCGGCATCGCCGCCCGGATTTTCCCGGCTAGCCAGAAGATGGAGCCGGTGGCGACGTTCAGCTCTCTGCGCCCTTTGTTGCTGACGCCCGGGTCGGCGACCAAAGCCACGCGCGAGCATCACATTTATCGCGATCCGCAGGGAATCGTCCGTATCACCGGCGGAAAGTACACCACTTATCGCGCAATGGCGGAGGAGGCCGCGGACTTGGTGACTGCGGAAATCGCGCCTGCGCTTCGCGATGTTCACCTGACTGCGCGAACGGCGCTGAACGGCAATACTCCGGAGGCGATCCAGGCGCTGCTAAAGGATACCCGCGCTCTGGCGGCGAAGCACGGCGTCGCGGAAGCGGAAATTATTATGCTGATTCACCAATATGGCGGGCTGACCACCGCCGTACTGGATTATGTCGAAGCTGGGAACGTGGACGCCGCGCGCAAAGTATTCGCTACCCGCCACGAGATGGCGATTCAGCCGCGCGATTTTCTCGAAGTGTCGACGTCGCTGGGTCTCGAGGGCCAGAGTACGCCGCTTCCGTCAGCTTCGATATAATAGCCGCTTTCCTCACATGTGGGATGGTGGAGGTTCGTATGGCTGACAAAATGACGCGCTGTCCGGAGGGACACTTCTACGATCCGACCAAGCATAATAGCTGTCCCTGGTGCGCTCTGCCTGCCGATGTCGAGGGTGGGGAGCGAACCAGGCCGGTGCAAGCTCCTGCGGGTCCGCCTCCTTTGCCGGGTGCAAGCGCCGGGCCCCCGCCTCCGCCTCCTCCTCCACCTCCGCCTCCACCACTTCCTCCACCTCCGCCGCTTCCCAAACCTGGAGCGACGAGACGCGCGGGCGCGGAAGCATCGGCCGCGAAGACCGATCCGGTGGTGGGTTGGCTGGTCTGTTTGACCGGACCCGACCGCGGCCGCGATTTCCGGCTGCATGCGGAGAAAAATTTCATTGGACGGTCGCCCTTGATGGACGTATGCGTGGCGGGCGACGAATCGGTATCGCGCGACCGGCATGCGCTGGTGATTTTCGATCCGAAAAAGCAGGTGTTCTGGGCGGTGCCGGGCGACGCCGCCGGACTGGTGTACCTGAATGGCGACATCGTGAATTCGCCGGCGCAAATGCGAAGTGACGACATTCTTGAAGTCGGCCAATCGAAGCTCGTGTTAATCCCATTCTGCGGCGAAAAATATAGCTGGGCGCGCGAATTTCTGGCCACCGGCGAACTTGAGACGTACCCTCCGGTAGCCGAATAATCGCATGAGTTTTCTGCCCGGCAACGCGCAACACATCGGAGCCCGAGGCTCGCAGCAGGATTCCTTCGGCTTCGGCGATCTGGAGGATGAGGCGTTTCTGGCGCACGGAGGATTCGTAGCCGTGGTGTGCGACGGCATGGGCGGGATGGAACACGGCGATGCCGCGAGCCGCATGGCGGTGCGCGCATTTCTCGAAGGGTATCGGCGCAAAGAGCCATCGGAAACGATTCCGGCGGCGCTCGAACGAAGTACGCGCGAAGCCAATGAACGGGTCATCGAAATGGCTCAGCAGTTAGGCGCCGCTGACAGCGTGGGGACCACCCTGGTGGCTGCGGTGCTCACCAACGCGGACGGCCGGAATAAATCCATGTACTTTATTTCGGTGGGCGATAGCGGCCTGTTCCATGTGAGCGACGGGCAGATGCAGACGGTGAATCGTCCGCATGTATTCGCGAATCTGCTGGACAATGCCGTATCCCGCGGCGCCATGTCGAAGGAGCAGGCGCTGCTGCATCCGGAAAGGGAATCGCTGACCAGCTTCATCGGCGTGAACGTTTTGGAGGAGATCGACCGCAACCTGGAGCCGTGGCCGATCCACGATGGAGACTCGATTCTGCTGGCCAGCGACGGGTTGTTCAAAACGCTTTCGGCGGAGGAGATGTTGGAGTCACTGAGCGGGCATCCCCAGACGTGGCCCGACGCACTGGTGGCGCGAACTCTCGCCAAGGAATACGAGTTTCAGGACAATGTGACGGTGTTGTCGGTAACGGTGCAGGATCAACCCGCGACGTTGAAGCATCCTCCTCCGGCGGTCGCGGTTGAAAAAGGAGTTGCGGATGAGAAAACGGTGCTGCTTCCGCCGCTGAAAAAGCGCTCGCGCAAACTGGTGGCGGCGGGGCTGATCGGCCTTCTCGCAATCGCCATCGCGGGTGGAGGCGGAAGGTGGTGGTACAAGAAACATCATCCGGCGCCGATTACGGAGAAGAAATGAGGAGGGGGGCTCCTCGGAGAGCACCGACGACCCTCCAAACGCAGGCGGAACCGCCTGCGCCGCAACGAAAGATCATCGCGACTTTCGTGATGTCTGCGTGCACGGTGTTGGCCCAGTCAGCGTCCGACAAAATGATCCCGTCGAGCGTTGCCGTCTTCGGCACTGTCGAGGAAAACGGCAAAGTAAAACCGGTGAGCCGCGGCGGCGGATTCATGATCGATAAACGCCACGTGGTGACCAATTTGAACGCTTGCTGCGGCAAAACCGACAAGGGCGAGCAAGCTCAGCCGGTGGTGGTGGCAGGGGACAAAGACGCGAGAACCGCCAAAGTCATCTGGAAGAACGAAGATGCGGAGATGGCGATCCTCGAGCTGAAGGATCCTATTGAGCGCCCCGGTCTGTCCATCGCTCCGCTTAAAACCGTCGAGAAGGAACAGGTGGTGTACACCGCCCAGTTTCCGGACCCGGGCGAATCAGGGACCGTTCCCAAGATCAGTGAAGGCAAGCTGCTGGGCCTGGTGAAAATCGAAAATTCCACCGTGCAGGTTTTTAAGACCAGCGCTTCGATGAACAAGGCTAATTCCGGAGGCGCGCTGTTCGACGCTTGCGGCAACGTGATCGGCGTCAACATGATGGTGAAGGGTGGGGCGCAGTTCGCCTATGTCGTCGATCCTCTTCTGCAGGGTTTGAAAAGCGCGGGCATCGCTGCCAAACTCGCCTCGGAACATTGCGGAGCGGCCGCCGCGGCGCCGTCTGCTGGCGGGGGCGAGAAGAAGGAATCGGATTCTCCGAAAACTCCATGGTGGGGTCCAAACGGGGCGGAGTGGATTCCGGTGGTGCTGCTGCTGGCCGCCATCGTGACGGCCTTTCGTCCATCGCGCAACAAAGTCTCGCAGGAGGTCGTGCGTCACAAGACGCTGCCGGAGCCTGCGACGTATGCTCCGCTGAGCGCGCCGCTTGCGCCCGCGAGCGCCATTACCACTGGAACTCGACCCGCTCTGCGCGGTATTGCCGGGCAGTATGCAGGGAAATCGTTTTCGCTCGATGCGGGGCCAAGCGTTCTTGGCCGCGATCAGCGTGCGGCGAACCTGGTTTTCGCGCCGGAGGCCGACAGCATCTCGAAACGCCATTGCATCGTCAGCTGGGACGCCGCGCGGAGAACGTTCGCGATTGAGGACCTGGGTTCGACCAACGGAACTTTTCTCGCAACGGGCGAGCGCGTGCCGGCCGGCCAGGCTCGCGATCTGCCTCCGGGTGGCCGTTTTTTCATCGGCGACCTGCGCAATCAATTTGAAGTGAGAATGGAGTAACGCTCCTAATGTGGTTGCGCAGGTTCCGCCCATTTATATTTGGAGGAACGAAGATCTTGTTCGAAACCGCGGCATTGTCGTCGCCCGGAGGCCGCCTGGAGAATGAGGATTCGCTGGGCTACCGGATCGAGGAAGGCTCAGGCTGCTGGGCGCTGGCTGATGGATTGGGCGGACACCACGGCGGCGAGATCGCTTCGCGCTTAGCGGTCGATGCCGCCATATCTTCGTTCGAAGAAAATCCGTCGATCGATGAAGCCGCGTTGAATACGCACATGGAGCGAGCCAATCGAGCGGTGCTGGACCGGCAAGCCTCCGAAGTCGAGTTGACGCACATGCGGACCACGATCGTCCTATTGATCGCGTCCCCCGAAGCGGCCGTGTGGGCACATGCCGGCGATTCCCGGCTCTATCGGTTTCGCGATGGGAAGATTCAGGATCAGACGCACGACGATAGTGTTCCGCAGAGGCTGGTGGATGCGGGTGAAATTTCCGCGGATCAGATCCGGTTTCATGAGGACCGTTCCCGCTTATTGAACAGCCTGGGCGCGCGCGATCAGGTGATCGCGTCGAATGGCAAAACGCAGGACGCACCGCAGCTGAATGATGCGTTTCTGCTGGCCAGCGACGGTTTTTGGGAATACGTGACCGAACCGGAAATGGAAAGCGACTTCAGCGCTTCGCAGGATTCGACTTCCTGGATGGGAAAAATGGAGGCGCGGCTGAAGCAACGCGCCGCGGCCGATCACGATAATTATTCGGCGATCGCCGTGCGAATTTTGAAAAAGCGATATTGAAGGAAGGTTGTTATGAACACTCAGACTTTATGTGTCGGATGCATGGAGAACGATTCGGGATTGCCGGAGTGTCCGACCTGTGGGCGGCCGTTCGATCTGCCTCCGCGCAGCCCTCTGCAACTCAAGCCGCGCACGCTGCTGCATGAGCAGTATCTCATCGGACGCGCGCTGGGCGACGGAGGCTTCGGCATCACTTACCTTTCCTGGGATCTCGGTCTCGAATCGCGCCTCGCCATCAAAGAGTACATGCCCAACGGCGTGGCCGGCCGCAGTGGAGGCGAATCGAAAGTGGTTCCCTACACCGAGCAGACCAAGCAGGAGTTCGAGTGGGGCCTCGACCGCTTCCTTGAAGAAGCGCGCGTGCTGAAAAAATTCAGCAACCATCCGGGCATCGTCTCAGTCGACACTGTTTTCAAAGATAACGGCACCGCCTACCTGGTGATGGAATTTCTGGACGGCGTGACGTTCGAAGAATTTCTGGCGCGGCGTGGTGGACGTATTACACTTGAGACCGCCATGCGCGTGGTCCTTCCCGCAATGGACGCGCTGGCCGCAGTGCACGCCGAAGGAATTTTGCATCGCGACATCAGCCCCGATAATATTTATCTCACCCGGTCAGGCAAGGTGAAGCTGATCGATTTCGGCGCGGCCCGCAACGCTCTGAGTCAGAAGAGCCGCAATCTATCCATCATTTTAAAAGAAGGCTACGCGCCGGAGGAGCAGTATCGAGCCTCCGGAATTCAAGGTCCATGGACCGACGTGTATGCGATGGCCGCGACACTTTACCACGCCATCACCGGCCGGATTCCGCAGCCCGCGCTCGACCGGCAGGCGCAGGATCAACTGCAATGGCCCAGCCAGCTGCAGATTCAAATCGAGCCGCGTGTCGAGGCTGCTTTGATGAAGGCTCTGTCGATCAAAGCGGGCGACCGCTTCCAATCGATGGAGGATTTCAAGGCCGCGCTGACCGGCAGTGTAACTTCATACGCACCTCCCGTGATGCCGGTGGCCGCGGCGGCGGTTCCGATGCAAGCCGCGCAGTTCGCGCCGCCTCCTCCTCCTCCTCCGGCTCCTCCGACGATGGCGCAGGTGCCGCCCTCGCATGTTCCTCCGTCGCATATTCCGGCAACACAAGCCGCAGCGCCGCCATCGTCTTCTTCGCCGGCGAAGTGGCTGTGGCTGATGATTCCCCTGGCCGCAATGCTGATCGGCGGAGCGGTCCTGCTCACCATCTTCTTACCGAAGCTGTGGCATCAAGAGAGCGTCATCGTCGCCGCGCCCGCGCCCACCGTCGACAACACGCCTCCTCCAGCGAATCCCGATAACACGGATTCGACGACGACGCCTCCGGCCAATCCGGACGACAGACCCGCGACCGATACAGCCGCCAAAGATTCAGGCACCGCGACCGGTTCAGGTACGGCAACTGCCACAGACTCCGGAGCCGCCGATGCACCCGCCGCCGACCCTGGACCCGGCTACGACACCCTCACCAGCCAAGGCGTTTCCCTGATCGCAGCCGGCGATACCGACGGCGCCGTGAACGCCTACGTTCAGGCGATCAAGCTGGTTCCCAAGAATCCGAAAGCCTACGCGGCGTTGGGCGAGCTGTATCTTTATACCATCGGAAATATGGCGGAGGCGGCGAGATATTATCGCGCGGCCGTTGCGCGGGGCGGCGTGGCGACCTTCCATGTCCATCACGATCGCGGCGGCGGCAATTTTACGGTCGCCTCCGATGGCCGATTGCAGGTATCGAATTCCAGCGTGGCGTTCGTCTCCGCCGGCGGTTCGGATTCCTTCAAAGTATCGAAGAACGACGTGCGGGAAGTGAAACCGAATAAAGTGGTGGGTCTGTTCGCCCACGGCCAGGTAAGCGTAATGGCCTTTCACGTCCGCCTGAGCAGCGGCAAAAACTATAACTTCGCCCCGGGCAGCAATTTCACGCTGGCCGAGCGCGACCTGATCCTCAGTCTGATCGGAAAGGGATAATCGAGATTACTTATCGGTTCGCGGATCGCTCCGCTTCACTTGTGCGCGCCGCCGCCCATCGTCAAGATTGTCGGCGGCCTTTTCCTTTCCCGCCTCGCTGACCTTGATATTATTCACCACCGATTTCGCCCCGGCAGTCTTAGCCATCCGTGTGGCCGACCCTTTGTGCTGCACCACGTCGGTTTTTCCTTCCCAATAAGCGATGCCGCCCTGCACCCGCACGGTGAATCCGTCCTTCCCGATTTTCGATTTCGCGAGCTTCGCCCGGATGGCGGCCTCAATTTGCTTATCTTCCTGCGCGTTGGTTCCGGCAGGAGTGGGAGCCTTCTTAGGCGCAGCGCCCGTCGTTTTCGCCTGGCCGATTAACACGCCCGAAGCAATACAGAGAATCGCTATAGCTCTTAGCACTCCTGTATAGTCCGGTCAGGGAAGGAATAATCTCACAGATTCTCGCGTCGTCAATCGTGTTTTGGATGCGCCTCGGCGCACTGATCGCGATGAAAACTGCGAAAAATGGGGACTGCCTACTCTGTCCCAAGGCACCCGCAATCAGCGGTATCAGCACATGCCTAGTGTGCCGTCGTGGACAGAGCGGGCTGTCCCCACTTTTTCGCCCCTGCCACTCAGTCCAAGGCCCGGTGTTTTCGAGAGCGTGGACGTCTGGTAGTTCTACTGAGCCGCGACCACCGGGAGCGGTCAGCGCCGACCTTCACCGGGGACTAGCTTCATCCAGCAGATCCAGAACCTCTTGCTCGCGCGCTCGGGAACGAATCAAATCGAGAACGTCCTGGTCGGCGAGCTCGATTACTTCCGCCACTCGCTCCCGAACCTTACATCGGAGGCTCACTCCACGACCACCACTCCGGATGCAAACTGCTCCACGTACACATCGGCGCTGGAGCCAGCCAGTCCATCCCCGTATCCCCTCCAATCGGCGCACCCGGCGGCGCCGCTTCCGGAGGAATCATTTTCACGACCTCCGCCGGACGATTCAGGAACCGCGTAATATCCGCCGCCAGCAAAGTATTCTGCGCCACTTCCGATTCGCTAGTCGACCCCGCGCCCTTCAACCGCGCCGCCAGCTTCGAAAGTTTCAACGAAGCGATCGCCCGCACCTGTCCATTGGGAGACGCGGTCGCAAGCCAGATCACGCGATCCACCAGGACCCGTTCTTCCGCGCGCCGAACCTCTGATTCATAAGCGGACGTGACGGTCGCATCGAATACTGCCTTAGTCATCCGGTCGATCACTTCTTCGAGTCCCGGCAGGGTCGGATCCACCGCGTGCTGCGCCACCATGCGAGCCGCGCGCGGTAACTCCAGCACGAACCCAATGGTGGTATCGGACGCCACCACGGCCGGCGTCAATGGATCGAATCCATCGCCAGTCGTGCGCGGGAACAATTCGCGATGCCTCCCGAATCCTGGTGGACGTGGAGGAATCAAATCGAGAATCTGCTTGGGCACCGTCAGCTCCGATGGCTTCAGCGTATTCGCCAACGCGTCTAAAGCCTTACGCTGATCGACAGCGGACTCCCACTTCAAAGGCGTCCTCTTGTCGCCGCGCATCGCGTAAATATAATCGATCCCCGCCACCATCGATGCCGCCGATTCCACCGAATAGCGGTGATACATATAGATGGGCACCAGAGGCTCCTCGATGGTCGCTAGCGGAGCTCCATTGCGAATGGTATGCTCGCCCAGTTTATTCAACGCCGCGCGGCGAATCTTCATCAGACGATTCAATTCGTCCGCCTGATTCACTCCGTTCGACCACTGGTCGACCTTCGGATTTGCTTCCGTATCCTGATTGGTCATGTAGCGCAAATCCTTGGCCCACGCCTCGTCCAGAATTCGCGCGAGCGCCGGCTGCTCATCGCCCTTCGGCAACTGCCGATACCCGTAATTAATCGCCACTTTGTCCCAATCCCCGATGCGAGCCTGGTACGCGTGCGACAAATCGATGGTACCGTCCTCGCGCAAACTCTCCTGCGGATGCGGATAATCCATCACCGAGATCCAGCCCTTGGTGCTGTCGTAATAATTGTGGCCCAGGCCGAGAGTATGCCCCACCTCATGCGCCGCCAGCTGCCGGATGCGCGCAAGCGCGGACTGATACAGAATTTGCGGCCGCTCATTTCCCAAGATGTAGGGAGACAGCAGACCCTCGAAGATCATGTAATCCTGTCGGTCGCGCAGCGAACCGAGCGTCACCGTGCCCTTGATAATTTCGCCCGTCCGCGGATCGGCCACCGATCCTCCGGTGCTCCAGCCGCGCGTCGACCGGTGCACCCAGTTGATCATGTTGTAGCGGATATCCATCGGGTCCGCGCCCTCCGGCAGCACCGCGACCTTGAATCCATTGCGGAATCCCGCCGCTTCAAACGCCTGGTTCCACCAGCTCGCGCCTTCGACCAAAGCTTTCTTCACATCCTCCGGCGCGCCCGGATCCACCCAGTATTCTATGGGCTTCACCGGCTCGCTCATCTCCGCGCTTGGATCTCTTTTCACGATGCGATGCCGCCGGATGTACCGCTTCGTCATCGGCTCGCCGATCGGCACGCTGTAATCGACGTAGGTCAATCCGCCGTAGCCCGCCCTGGGATCATCTTCGCGCGGAGTATAATTTCCATCCGGCAGCTCCACCAGCGAATAATGTTCGCGCAACGTAACCGCCTCGGCCGTAGGCGTCACGCTCGCCACCGTGCCCGAAAATAATCCGCCGCCGCGGCCTCCTCCGCCGCCCGCACCGGCCGCCGCGCCAATCGCCGGAGGTCCGCCCGCCGGACCACCCCCGCCTCCGCGTCCGCCCCCCGCCGCTTCATTCGAAAACGTCAGCGTCACTTCCACCTCAGTGTTCTTGGGGAACGCCTTGGTCCGCTCCATGTACACCGCGCTGCGCGTCCGATCCACGCGATAAGGTCCAGGACGCAGCGCACTTCCCGCGCCCTGCCCATCGCGCACGAAGAATTCGGTAGCATCCACCAGCACCCGTCCGTTGCTTTCCGCAGCCACCGTGAAACCGTACAGAATCGACTTCGCGAAGGAATCATCAACCGACTTCCGTTCCGCCGCATTCGAGCTCGACGACCGGAACGATTCCTGCGGCTGTACTAGAAACACCTTCGGCCCCACGCGCTCGAACGAAACCAGCCGTCCCGCCCCTTCCTGTCCGCGATCGAGCCCGATATCGTTCGATCCCAGCCCCGCCGCCAGCCCTCCGGCGAAAAGAAACTCCGCATTGAACCGGGGAATCTCCAGGAACAGGCTGCCCGTGCGCTCCTCCCAATAAAGAGGAAAATATCCGTCCAGCTTCTGCATCCCTGTAACACGTTCTTCAATCGGAGGAATACGGCCGGCAGCCTGCCCCCCGCCCCTCCCTTGCGCGTAAAGCACGCTCAGAGACACCGTGGACAACAAAAGTGTTCGTAACATTTCAAAAAATCCTTAGGGTCTATTGTAGGCGCTCAGCGGCTGATCGCGCCAATGGTGGCTTTGGTGATACGCAGGTAATCCGCCGGCGCCAGCAGGATCTGCAATCCGCGCGTGCCCGCCGATACCGAAATCAGGTCGAACAACTCCGCCGTCTCATCGAGGAAAACCTTATAGTCTTTCTTGCCTGCCAGCGCCGTAACGCCGCCGCGAATATATCCGGTCAACGCCTGCACTTCCTTGAGCGCGACCATCTCCACGCGCCGATCTCCCGTCAACTTTGCGAGCGCCTTCTCATCCACCACGGTATTTCCCGCGACCACAGCGAGAAATACCCTACTCCGATCGCCGCGCATCACCAGCGTCTTAAAAACCTGCTCTAGCGGCAAATGGAGTTTCGCGGCCACCGTCTCGGCCGAAAGATCCTCCGGATCGACCTCATACTCCCGCAGTTCATACCCAATCCGGGCCGCGTCCAGCATCCGCACAGCATTAGTCTTCAATGTAACCCCCCAGAAAACTGCGAAAAATGGGGACTGCCTACTCTGTCCCAAGGCGCCGCCAATTTCAACGGCAGCGGATGCCAATGCGCCGCCGTGGAGAGAGTGGGCTGTACCCACTTTTCGCCCCGGCCACCTCAGCCCGGCGGTTTTCGACGGGTTTTCGAGAGTGTCAATGTTCCGCCCCCGTTACCCCCGAGGCACCATGACAAACCTCTCAATCGCCACCCTCGCACTTCGAAAAATCCTCGTCCTCCTCCTCGGAAACCGGATCATCAACTCATCGAACGCGCGGATGGCCGCCCTCGCCGGCACCGGAAATGTCAGCGTCTCTCGCATCGGCGCCGCCGGATCCCCGGGCGCCGAAGTCACCGGAGCGCTCCCCAGCCACACCGACCCCTTCTGCCCTTCTCGAGTATTCAGCAGCACCAATTCGAGCGACACCGTACCCGGATACCGGTCCGCATTCTCAATCTCGATGCGTATTTCACTACAGCATGACAAATCGATCAGCTTGCCCAGATTCTGATGCGCCTCCATCATCAAAGGCCTCCAGTCCGGCGCGGAAAAAGTCATCTTCGCCGGCGTGCC
Organism: Bryobacterales bacterium; assembly: GCA_963698105.1. GTDB lineage: Bacteria > Acidobacteriota > Terriglobia > Bryobacterales > Bryobacteraceae > Palsa-187. Next base: position 647,628 of record CAVOPN010000001.1, on the reverse strand, counting down.
ATGCGTCACATAAGCATTCGGAGGAGGCTGGCTGTCCGGAGGCTTAAAAAACCAGTATGCCCCATAAAACGGAATCGACAGCGGATGTTTGTGCTTGTCATCGAACAAATCGCGCGGCATCGAAGGCAGGGGCGGCACCAGCGTGACCCGCTCCTCGCGCTCCGGCAGCAGAATGATACCCGTATGATCTCCGCTATTGTCTATCGAAGCCGGCGTTCCCTGCGGCCCGCTGTAACTCTTCCCGCCCTTCTTCGCCGGCGCTCCATAGTGGTCGCCGCCTCCGAAGCGGAACTGGATCACGATCAACCGCAACAGCGCGCTTACCAGGATGACCGTTGCCACTGCATCCCGCAGGCGCTGTTTGGTGCGCCGCCTCACGCCCCCGCCCGCGGCCTTAACGCTCTGAAAGATGGCGACGCCGGCCACGATCCACAGCACCACAGCGGCGGCCTGATAATCGCAGTATTCCGCCAGCACCGCCGCCTGGATCGAAAAAGACGCGATCAGTGCGCGAGCGAATCCCATCTCCTAAAGATTCCGCCGCCGCCCCGAAAGTTCCCGCCGCGGTACTCTGAAAGTGATGAAATACGCGGGTATCGGCGCAATTCTCGTATTAGCCGCCCTCTACCTGGCCGATTACGCGGTCGCAAAGAATACGCCCCTTCAATCCGTCCAGATCCAGCCCTTTTACGCGATCCATCAAAAGAGCGGGAAAACCGAATTCGATTACAGCGTCCCTCCCGAAACACAATCCTGCGTGGCCTCGGTGCTGCCGCACTTCGGAAACAATCCCTGCTGGTACGTCACCAAACACCGTACCCGGAAAATCGAAATCTAGGAACGATTCTACCGAGCCGCGACCACAGGGAGCGATCTCTTCATGACCCACTACCTCATAACTTCCGCATTCCGGAACACCATAACCGGACGCTCCGCATGCACGTTGACGATCATTTTCCCCTCACGCACCACCACCGTCGCAGTCTCCGATTTATCCGCAAACAGTGACCGCGCCACCACGGTATTCGCGTCCCATCCCTCCGGCAAAGGCGCGCTCAGCTCCTTCGCCGCTAACGAATAAAATGCCACCCGATCCTTCCCGATCGGACAAAACGTATCCCCATCCTTCGCCACGTCGACGCCATTGACCGTAACTGTATATTGGCCGCTGCTCCAGTCCAGATCGATCCTCGAATTCCCTTCCAGGCCAATCACCGTCCGGTCCCCGTCCCGCAAGAACGATTCGATATTCCGGTAGTGGACCAGATACCACGGCACCAGCTGGCGGTAATAAAACCCCGTAAACTCCCGCTCCCAGCCCTCCCCGGGCAGCCACGGAAATTCGTGCCCGTTATAAAAGAAGCTGTAAAGTGCGGGCTGCTTTTTCCACGCCTCCCCGCGCATGCCCCAGATCGCCGACTTCCGGTAAATCGCCGCCGCCAGCGGAATCGTTTCACCCCCGAACGGCGACTCTTCTCCCGCCGGACCATTGTCGCTCACGCTGATTTTACCGAGCGTCGCGTACCGCAGCTCCTCCGATACCACGTCGAGGCCGAGCTTTTTGAAACCTTCAATCACCTGGTAACGCGCTGCCAGATTCTTCACTCCGCTCGCCGGATGGTCCCGGTCCCAATCGTTGCGAATCGTATAGTACGAGAGAACATCAATAAGATACGTGTCGCGAATCTTATACCGGTCCGCCGTGTACTTGATCCGATCCGGCCCCGGCCCATCCATGTATTTCGCGAGCCCGATGATGTACGAATTCTCGCCCGTCCAGTTGCGGCTCTGCCACAACTCGCCGTCCGGCCTGCGCGCGATGACGCTCGGATCCCACGCCGGGCTACTCCGGTACGCGTCGTCGTAATTATCGGAGAAACTAACCGTGGCATTCGAAGCCAGCGCGTCCTTTTGCAGCTTCACGAACCCGTCGAATCCGCCCAGCCGCTTATTCACCTCCGCCACGGCCGGATATCCCGTGTCTTTTCCGCGATACTGCCAGCCCCACAAATAAACGTCCTGCGGAGCGCCCCCGGTGAGCGATGCCACTCGTTGAATGATCTTCGCGGACTCGGCGAACGTCGCGCGCGGCTTCGGAAGCTTCGGCTCATCGCAGTCGATCATGTACATCAATTTGTCGTCGTAATAATGCGTCGGAATCGCTGGCATCTTCTCGCGCACCATCTTCACCCCGTCCAGCCAATCCACGACGCCGTTATGATCGAAATCCCCCGCAAAATCCAGCCTGCACAGCGGCAGCCCCCCCACCAGCAGATTCGGCGTCGACCCGTTCCCCGCAATGCGAGGCGTATTCGGCCCCGTATTCATGTCGTAGGAGCGTCCTCCATTCACCCTCCACGTCTTCACCGTCCCGAGCGTGGCCTGGTGGTTCTCGACCGCGAGTTCCGTCGTATCCATGTAGGAAGTCACTTCCTCCACGCACAGCATCCGGTTCGTACCGATCATTGCCACCGGCAGCGTCGCGGCCACGCCTCCCCAAAATCGATTCGGAAGCAGATGGCCTGGCTTCGCTTTGTTCAACATCGCGAAGGTGCCTCCGCCATCCCCATGCGCGAGCCAGGCGCCGCCATCCTCTTCGCGAACTGAAGCCAGAGCCGGCAGCGCCACGTCGATCAGCTCGAACCCCTGCTCCTCGAAAACCGCCTCCAGCGAAACCTGCACGGTGGCTCCGTCCAGGTCGTAGCGCAGCAGAAACGACGCCATCGGCACGCCTTTTTCCCGGACGGTAAATTGGAAATCGGCCCGCGACTTGTTGGAACGGATCATCTCAGGCCGTACCGCGTAATCGGTATAAGTGCGCGGATTCCCTCGAAAAATAGCGACTCCGACGTCGCCTCCCACGCCTCCGCGAATCGTGGCTTTGTTGGAATTTAAACGATATTCGACCGGCAGCCCCTTCAGAGGATCGAAGATCACTTCGAGCTGGGAGGACTTCAAAATTACCGGCTGCGCGGGCTTAGCGGCGAATGCCGAGGCCGCCACGAACATGCAAACGAGAATCTTCATGGCCCTGTTTCTACTTTAAACCTGATTAGATCTCTCCCGCTTTCAACCACATCGCGCTTTCAGGCATTTTCGTCTGTATAAATCGCGCATAGATTATAGGCAAGGAGTCCAGGTGCTCTGCCAACGGAGAACGGGATCGGCCAGGAGGGGGAATGCTAGCCTCTTCTTCTGAGGGCCTGCGTGCGTTGGATGTCGATCGGTACATGACCGAGGCTTAGCCGTTGCGGCGCTGTAATAAACGGATCTTCGTGCTGGACGAAGTCAAAAACCGGCTAAAGGGCGCTCCCGGGAGCGTCCGATAAATTTTGTCCTTTGACAACTGAATTTCGCTCTACCCAGTCGTCGCAACAATTTCGTCCGCTCTTCAGAGCCGCGACCACAGGGAGCGGTCGATGCCGACGTCTACGGCTGCTTCGGAGTCTCCGCGATACTTCCGCCCAGACCCGCATAAGTTTCCTTGATTTTCACGACTCTCGGCCCCGCGAACGTGACGAACGTCACTCTACCCGGAGGCTGCCCGTAAATCCAATCCTCGTAATCCACGCCGTCCTTACTTTCGCGCGATTTTCTGACCGGACGCCCCATCGCAAGCAGCACCTGGTCGCGATCCATTCCCTCAATCGCCTTCTTCTCCGCGATCGCTTGTTTCATTTCAGGCGGCAGCGTGTCGACATAGTTCTCCGTTGCGCTGTGCTTTTCGAAATCCAGCACCGGCGCCAGCATCTTCTTCACATCGGCCGAAGTAATCTCGCCGATCGAATCCGGAAATTTGAGAACGATGTTGGTCCCTCCCGGCGCATTCGCGTCGCTGCGCGATAACGGAGCCATCCCTCCGCCGATCCCCACCTGCACGTGATCTTTCCATGAGCCCGACCGCTTCAGCCCGTTATTAATCTCGAAAAGAATCTTGTCTTCCTCGATGCTGACGTGTGTGATCTGCACCAGGTCGCCGATGCGCGCCGCCGGACCCATCTGCCTGCCCACCGCCTGCCACTGCGCCTTATCGTAGGTGCCGTCGGAATTAAACTCCAGAGGTTTTTTCGATCGCGGCAAAGGTGCCTTCACGGTGGCATACTCGCTGTTCAGCCCGCGCAGCAGCTCCACCCGCTGATCCATGGTGAGCTTCTTCTGGTCGCCTTTGAGCGAAGCCACCGCGATGAATGCCGCCAGGACCCGAGGAGAAATTCGCATACCAAAACCTCTAATCCGGATTCTGTTCCACCGTGAAACGATGCAGCACGAAAAACAGCACCACGACAATGGCCGTCGTCAGTAAACTGCCTTCCGGTCCGTAATCGCCTCCGCTCCACAGCGTACCGGCCGTCCAATGAAGCGTAAATCCGGTCACCCCCATTGTAAACCCACTTAAATTCCCTCCGAATACCGGCAGCGCTACGTTCCAGCCGAAGTGCAGTCCAATCGGCAGCCACAGCGCATTGGTGCGGACGAAGGCGTAGCCGAACAAAACCCCCCACAGGATGGTATTTCCGATGCCCAGCAGGTTCGAATTCGGATTGCTGATATGTGCCAGTCCGAACAGCACCGCGGCCGGAAGAATGGTCGCGAACGCGCCCAGGCGCCGGATCAGCAATTGAAATGCATAGCCGTGGAACAGCATTTCTTCGCCGAACGCGCCAAACAGCAGCACGATGCTGACAAATGCGAGGCTCGCCCACAGATGCTCTGAGCCGGGAACTCTTTCAAACCGTGCCGCGCCCGTCGCCACCGGCAGCAGCATCACCACGCATCCGGCGCCCACTCCGCTTCCGAGCCCCAACAAAAATTCCCGCGAAGATGAGTGTCCCCAGCCCAACCCCAGCGCCGAAAGCTGCCCGCGTTCATAAATCCGCACCGTGATCGCGTTGGCCAGACAAGCCGCGGCGAATGTCGCCATGGTCGCCGTGATCAGAGGACTGGCAGTGATCCAATAAAGGGCGATCCCAAACACGTTCAGGCTCAGATAACCGATCAGAACGAACAGTCCCACGCGCAGGACCAGCCCCAATAAGTCCGGCGGTTTCGTCTCTTCCGTCATTTCGTTACGCGGACCTGCACACCCTTGCGCGCGACCTTCACCGGCAGTACGGTCGCGCCCTCTTTTTCGATCAACGAAGCCACCCGCGCCCGTGCCTCGGGCTCGACGAGGAACAGAACGCACCCTCCGCCGCCCGCACCGCACACCTTGGCGCCCAGCGCCCCTTTGCGTCGAGTCGCCTCGATCATGCGGTCGATCAGAGGAGTGGATATCCCGGGCGCATTTCTCTTCCGGTGCGACCATTCTTCGCGCAGCAGCCGCGCAGCTTCTGTCCAGTCCTGTTTTTCAATCGCCTGCCGCATCGCAGCCGCAATGGACGCGATGGTCGCGAAATTTTTGAATACCCGCGTGTCACCGTCGATATGGCTCCTGGTCACTTCCCAGTTATTGATTCCGGAATTGCGCGGCTCGCCCGTGTAGGCAAGCACCACGCGCGATTCGAGCGCCTCCGGCTCGACCTCCAGAGCGACTCTTCGAATCCCCGCACATCCCAGCTCAATCGCGCTCACACCCCCGTACATAGCCGGATAATAATCCTGGCACCCGGTCGGCACCCGAATCAGCCGCGCCTCGATATTTTGCGAGATTTCCCGCAGTTTTTCGAGCGAATAGCCCCGGTCCAGCCACCGGTTGAAGGCGTTGGTGGTGGCGATAATCAGCGCCGACGATCCGGAAATTCCCGCCCCCGCCGGCGCCTCCGACCCGGTTTCGAGATGGAATCCTCCCTCCGGCCGAAAGAACCGGACCAACTCAACGGCCAATGACAACTTGTGCGTCTTCGCATCCAGCAGTTGCTGAAGTGAATCGTAAGAGGCATCCAGATTGAGGTCAATCGAACGAAATGTAATTCGGTTACCCGCGCGCGGCTCGATCTCCGCGCGGGTATAACGGTCCACCGCGAAATTCACGGTAACGGCGCCTTCATGAAACAGGTAGAGTGGCCATATATCGAGCGTGCTGCCCGCCAAATCGACGCGGCAAGGGGCTTGCGAAGAAATTTTCATTCGAACATCGCTAGCATAGCAACCGCAAAAAGTTGACGGCAGGCGGAACCGCCTGCCCCACACCACGCACCACTATTGATTCACTGACTTACTAACCTACTGACTTCCTGATGTCCTATGTGGCGCAGGCGGTTCCGCCTGCGATCAGTGCGCCGCCGCGGCCAAGGGACGCTTCAGCCATACGAACATTCCCGCCGCCAGCAATTGCGCGGCGATTCCGAAGGCCACCAGCGCGATCAGCGAATGATCGTACAGCAGTCCCATCACAGCGCTGCCTGCGAACCAGGCCACGCCGTAGACTCCATTGAACGCTCCAAAAGCACTGCCGCGTTTATTCATCGAAACCACCTGCGCGATGCCTCCTCGCAAGGACGCATCCTGCGCGCCTAAACCGGTCGCCCAACAGCCTACCGACGCGAACACCGCGGCGTGGCCTCCTAAAAATCCCAGGGGCAGAGCCAGCAGCGACACCAGGATTCCCGCCGCCAACGCCCACACGCCGAAACGGTCGAACAGCTTTCCGAAAATCAAGGCGGTGATGCCGTTCACCGCCATCGCGCCGGCATAGAGCAGCGGAATCGTCTCTTTGCCTACTAATCCGGTCTTCTGAAAATGATAAGCCAGCAAAGGAAAATCGACGAAGCCGCAGGCGAGTAATCCCGCCGCCGCGACGTAAGTCCAAAACACAGGGGGCAGTTTCTGATCGATGCGTTTCGGAGCTTTTACCTCCATATCGGGATTCATCGCGCGCGCAATCAGCATGGCTCCGAAGGCTCCGATCGCCGGCACTACGAGCCACAAAAAAGCCGGTCCGAAATGATTGGTTTTGGCGACCGCATAAGCCACGAACAAAGGACCCATCACCGCCCCGGCCTGATCGAACGCGGCATGGACCCCGAATCCGAATCCATGGCCTACCTTATGAGTGGCGCCCGAAAGCAGCACATCGCGCGCAGGTCCGCGGAGAGCTTTGCCGGTACGCTCCGCGATAATCAGCAGGGCCGCTGCCTTCCAGCTTCCTGCGAACGCCAGGGCCGGAACCACCACGATATTGATCGCGTAGCCGAAAATCGCGATGGTCCAATAGGCGCGCGTCTTGTCGGCCAGGCGCCCGGAGAATAGGCGCAGACTGGCCGCGAACATTTCCCCGACGCCGGCGATCAGGCCGACTTGGGTGGCGCTCGATCCAAGATCGCTCAGCAGCGGACCGATCACGCTGTGCGCGCCTTCATAAGTCATGTCGGCGAACATGCTGACCACGCCCAGGCAGATGATGAAGCGAATGGCGTTTTTGCGATCGATGTCGACTACCGGCGTCACGCGTGCCCTTCGGTCAGAGTTTCAATCACCGATAGGATTCCCAATACCAGCAGCGCCGCGACGCCGACGTAGCGGATGATTTTGGGCGACACGCGATCGACGATCCACTGGCGGATGCCGGCCCCCAGCGTCGCCGCCAGAATCCCTTTCGTCACCATCGCGCTCACCGCGGCGAGCCATACCACGACAGGCGCGGCCGGATGCGATACGGCCATCGCGGCCGCGGTGATCTGTCCCACGTCGCCCCACTCGGAAAAGAAGATCGCGGCGAAAGACATCATCATCGCCTTGGTCATCCCGCTGTCCCGCCGGCCTTCCGAACGCTGGATATCCTTGCGCCACAGAGCAATCGCCACGCCGATGAAACTCAGCATAGTGATCGACGCGACCAGCAGCGGAGGAAGTTTGCCGATCTGCTCCCCCACTACCACCGCGACGCCCATTTTGAGCATGAACGCGAGCGCCATGCCCAGCATGATCGGCACCGTGCGATATCGTGCGGCAAGTACGCCTGTCGTGTAAAGCAGCTTGTCGCCGACAATCTCGGCGACGAAGACGGCCCCGTAAGTAGCCAGGAAAATTGGAAGCATCGTAAGTTAAAAAGATACCGCTTCCCGGCGGAAATAGGAAAGCCGGCGGACCTGTTGCTAAGTCCGCCGGCTGTTGTGAACGTAATGATTCAGGCGAGGGGAACTACTGCGCGATACCCCAGCCCATCAAGGTTTCAGTTCCGCTCTGGAACGTGAATTCAAGTCCCGGACGTGAAGCATTTCCGCTGGGCGTAGCCGAATATGCGTTGGTCGTGGGATAGGTGATCGGAGGCGTCAATACGAAGTTGACCATGGAGGCGTTCGAACTGGAGCTGCTGCTGCTCGTGCCCGTGCTTCCGGTCGTTGTCGTGCTGCCGGTGCCGCTAGTCGTCGTCGTATTCGTGTTCAGCGTCATGGTACCCGAGCAATTCAGATTCACCGTGTAAGTGCCCTGATATTGGAAGCTGCCGATAGGAGATCCCGAGCCTACCGTTTGTTCAATCACGTGACCTGCGCCATCAAAGGTAACGATGGCCATCAGGACTACCGGCTGTACGATCTCGGTGGTGGTGCTTCCCGAGGTGCCGGTTCCGGTGCTTCCGGTTCCCGTGCTTCCAGTTCCCGTGCTTCCGGTTCCACTGCTTCCACTTCCGCTGCTTCCAGTTCCCGTGCCGGAGCCGCTGCTACCGCTACCCATGCCGCCGCCGGAACCGCTGCCGGAGATATCAGCAACCGGACGGAAACCTGCGCCGCCGCCCGATCCCGAACCGCTGCCGGATCCCGAACCGCTGCCGGATCCCGAGCTGCCCGAACCAGAGCTGCCCGATCCGCTGCTTCCGGAACCCGAAGTGCCGGTGCCCGAACTACCGGAACCGCTTGTCCCGGTCCCCGAGGACCCTGTTCCCGACGTGCCGGTATTCGACGAGGTCTGCGTTAACACCACATATCCGTTTCCGATCAATCCATAGGATCCGGTCAAGCTCGCGACCGTGCATCCGTAGGTATAAGTCCGAATCAATTGGATGGAGAGGCGAGAGGCGAACTGTCCTACCGCCAGGGGCTGATTGCCATTGGTGCTCGATGAGGACTGCGGCGCGGACAGATAAATCTCTTGGCCGCCGCCGGCCACGAAGCCGATCAGACTGGACGTGCCCTGCTTGGACTGCACGCCGGAGGTGGAGGTCGGAGTATTTAAGGTATCCGTCAACGAAACCGTAATGGTGCAATCGCCATTGACGGTGTACGTGCCGACAGTCTGGGAGCCGGTGAAGTTGGCGGTCGACGAAGCGATCGATATATGGCCCGCGCCGTCAAAATACAGCAAGTCCGAACTCGAAAAAGGGCCGCCTCCGTTGATGCTTTGTAGCAGAGTGCCGATTTGCGAGTTGCTATAGGTCTGATTAGTTGTACCCGTGTTAGTTGTACCCGTGGTGGTGGTATTGGTCGTGGTTCCCGATGACCCAACCAGGGATGTAAAAGGAAACTCCGTCGCGATATACGTGTAAGACCCTTGCACGGAAGATGTGGTCGCCGTGCAGGTCTGCTGCGCAATCGCGTATGTTCCGCAGAGTGCTAAAACGCCGGAGAGGGTGAGCAGTTTGTTCATTTATAAGCCTCCGCACTTTTGAGGCACAACCTATAAATGCTGTTTCGGGAAAAATGATTTTGTCGATTTCTACACTCGAACCTAGTCGATAATAATTGGAAACATTGTCCCCGGGATGTAAATCATTGAAAAGACCGGTCCGCCGGATGGACGTCATATAACGTCAAGAGCAAGAAGAATTACCAGATTTTCTTACAATTCGGGTCATAGAGAATGTCCTTTTGGCGGCCGGCGGCGGGCTGGGTGGCAATTTTTTCTCCGCCGAGAACCCGCTGGCCGCTGTTTTGCGTCATATTTTAGGAGTGCCCCCTTATGAGGACGAACTTGCGCAGATCGTTGCGGAACTGAACCGGGCAGCCCCTTCCTCGCAGCCACAGGATGCCAGACCGTATAGCCCGGCGGATCTGGCCTCGCTCGATCAATTGCTGGCGCAGGCCGTGCGGCGCACCGCGTCGGACCTGTTGTTAATCTCCGGCGCGCCCGCATGTCTCCGCATCGGCGGATCTTTGTCGTCTTCCGGGCCCCCTCTCGACGCCGAGGGAATCCGCAAACTGCTGCTCCCGCTTTTGACCGTCCGGCAAACTCAGGAGCTCGACCGCGCCAAATCAGTCGATCTGTGTTTCAGCCGGGAAGGGATTGGGCGTTTTCGGGCCAACATCCATCATCAGCGCGGCACGGTCGCCGGAAGCATCCGCCTGCTGCCGGAGAAAATTCCCACCCTCGAATCCCTGCATCTGCCGCCGATCCTGCGCAAACTGGCCGAGGCCCGGCAGGGCCTGGTGTTGATCACCGGCCAAACCGGCTGCGGAAAAAGCTCGACTCTCGCGGCGCTTCTCGAGGTGATCAACACCAATCGCCGCGACCATGTTGTCACCATCGAGGATCCGGTGGAATTCGTGCACCTTAACCGGTCCTCGATCATCGAGCAGATTGAAGTGGGCAGCGATACGCCGGATTTCGCCACTTCCCTGCGCAGCATTCTGCGGCAGAATCCGGATGTGATCCTGGTGGGCGAAATGAGGGACTCGGAAACCATCTCGACGGCGCTCACAGCCGCTGAAACCGGCCATCTGGTGCTCTCGACTCTGCACACCAACGATGCTTCGCAGGCGGTTTCGCGCATTCTTGATTCGTTCCCGGCCGGCAACCAGCCGCAGATCCGCCAGCAGCTTTCGCTCGCGTTACTGGCCATCGTCGCGCAGCAATTAGTCCCGGGAATCGGGAATGTGGCAAGATATCCGGCGGTCGAGATTCTGATGGCCTCAAGCGGCGTGCGCAGCCTGATCCGCAAGGGCGAGGATCATCAGATTTATAGCGCCATCTCGACCGGCCGCACCGAAGGCATGATGACCATGGAGCAGTCTCTGGTCGAAATGGTGCGGGCCGGACGAATCAACCGCGAGACCGCGCTCGCCCATTGCTTCCGTCCGGAGGATCTGCGGCGGTACCTCCAGGATTAGCGGTGGCGCGAGCTTTAGCTTGCAGCAACGGCTTCAGCCGGTGTCGGGTGCGTTCCGTCGACTGAAGGTCGACGCTGCAAGCTGAAGCTCGCGCCACCGTTTCGTGCTTTGCCTTTGTGGGGCTTATACCGCCACTTGCACCTCGACGACTGATTCCCTCCATACCTGCGCCGAAACCCGCAAGCTGCCGATCTCGATCGCTCCGTCGGCAATCAAGTTGAGGAACATTCTGGCCGCCTCCGGATCGAATTGACGGCCGATATTTCTTTCGACCTCGAAAATCGCCGCCCGCAAGGATAGCGCTGTCCGGTAGGACCGGTTGGTGGTCATGGCATCGAACGCATCTGCCACATGAACGATCCGCGCGTCGACCGGAACATCGGTTCCCGACAGACCATAAGGATAGCCGCTACCGTCGTGATTCTCGTGATGCAGCTCCACCACGGCCAGCAGGTCCTTGAACCTTCTTACCTTGGCCAGGATTTTGCATCCGATCTGCGGGTGCAGCTTGATCAGCCCGTACTCTTCGGCGGTCAGCAGGCCCGGCTTTTGCAACAGCGCATCGGGAATGCCGATCTTGCCGATATCGTGCAGCCGGGCGGCGATGCGGATGGTATCGGCCTCGGGGTCGGAAAGTCCCATCGCCTTGGCCAGCGTGTAGGAATATTCCGCGACTCGCAAGCTATGGCCCGCAGTATAAGGATCGCGCGCGTCCAGCGCTTGCGCCATGGTTTCCACGAACTCCAGGTAGGCTCCCTCGAGTTCTTCCTGGGATTTCAGAACGGAGTGCGCCGCCGCATTCAGCGCCCCGGCCTGCCGGTTGACCTCCGGCAGCGTCGAGTTCATCGGGAAATTAGGCAGGAACTTTCCCGTACGCTCGCTTTCGAGCACCGCGGCCGTCAAGTTCCCCCAGGATTGCTGCTGCAGCTTCGCCACTGCCTGCGTGATCAGAATCGAGAGAATCATCCCCCCCGCCACCGTGTAAATAGGAGCAGTGCGGAGCGCGCCCGCAGCCGTGGCAATCGCCAAGGCGGCCGCTACCAGGCAGGAAACCAACACCAAGGCCCGTCCCGTAAGATTTAAAGATAACGTCATGGCCCGTACTCTTAATCACATCGGCCGGAACTCCCGCGATGTGAGAAGAAACTTCTGAAGTCTCTGCACAAAACGACCCGTCAATCGTCTATCGTCAAAAGACCATGAATTGGCGACCTGTCATTCTGAAAATCCACCTCTTCCTTGGTCTTTGCGGTGCCATCTTTCTGACTATTCTGGGCCTCACCGGCAGTATTATGGCGTTTGAAGGCGACCTCAATCATTGGCTTCACCCGGAGCGCTGGTATGTGACCCCTAAAAGCCAGCCGATGCCCGAAAACGATCTGATTTCCATAGTGCACAACCAGTATCCCCGGGCTCGCGTGGTGATCATTCAGTTTTTCCGGGACGCGAACCTCGTTCAATTGATGCAGTTGAACGACGGGACTCTGGTTTACGTAAATCCCTACGATGGCACGATCCTCGGCGACTCGGTGGGACCTTCGAATAGCGACTTGGCTCTCGGCTACATTCATCAGCTCCATCTGCGCCTGATCCCCGACCCCCGCTTGACGCCGCGGCTCGCGGCCGTGGGGAAAACCGTGGTGAGCTTCGCCGGATTGATCCTGTGCATCATGGTCCCGACGGGCGTCTACCTGTGGTGGCGCCGCAAGAGCACATCGATCAACTGGAAGGCGTCGTGGTTCAAGGTGTTCTTCGATGCGCACCATTTGATGGGCATCTACGCCGCGTTTTTCCTGATGGTGGCCGCCTCGACCGGCGTCATGATCGGATTCGAATTTCTGGAGCGCTCCTTTTACTGGATCTCCCGTTCCGCGCCTCCGGCCCGCGCGCAGCCCTGGCCGTCGACGCCGGTGCCGGGCGCCGCGCCGATCATGACCGATCAGGCGCTCGAAATGGCCCGGCGCGCCCTGCCCAATACCACTCCCGCCCTGCTGGTGCGGCCCTTGCGCGCCAATGGATCGTACACCGTGATGATGCGCGTGCCGGAGGAAACTTCGGAGGCCGTTCACAGCACCGTCACCATCGATCAGTACAGCGGAAAGGTGCTCAACGTCAGAAATTTTCTTACGGACTCCGCCGGCTACCGGTTGATTCGCTTGAACCGGTCCATTCACACGGGCGATATTTTAGGCTTGCCGGGACACATTGTGGCGTCGCTTTCGAGCCTGCTGCTGGTGGCGATGGTCATCACCGGCGTCGTGATCTGGTGGAAAAAACTCGCGATATGAAGCTGCTGGCGTGTGCCTCCGCATTCTGCTGGGCTGCCGCGGCCGACGGCGGAGTCGTTCAGGGAACGGTGCAGGAGTACGCGTCCGGCTACGCGCTCTCCCGGACCGTGGTCCGCCTGGTTCCGGTTCCGCGCGCCGACAACGTCGACCTCAAGCAAATGCAGCTGCGCACCGGGTCCGCGGGACAATTTGTATTTTTCAACGTGCCCGACGGATACTATTTCCTGATCGCCACGCGCGAAGGGTATTTTCCGGGAGCCTATGGGCAGCGCCGTCCCAACGGGCAGGGGACGCCGATTTTTGTGACCAGGGATTCGGATCTGTTCGCGCAGCTGCGCATGCACCGTAAGGGCGCCATTACCGGGCGCGTGTTGGATGAAAACGGCGTCGGCATTGAGGGCGTGCCGGTGGTGGCGTACCGGGCGCGCCTGCCGCTGCGCGTGGCGGCCCAGGGAATTTCGGATGACCGCGGCGTCTATCGCATCCACGGCCTCGATAGCGGGAGGTATTGGATCCGCGCCACGGCGCATACGCTCGACGACGGGTCCGGCATTCTGCCCACCTTCGGTCCGCAATCGCGCGAAGTGCGGGAGGCGCGCGCGCATGAGGTGAGGCTCGATGAGGATACGCCCGACGGCGACGTGCGGCCCGAATTCGGTAATCTCTTTTCGCTGTCGGGCGAGGTCCAGTGCTTCGACGGCATGGTGAAGGTGACGCTCACGTCGGAAACCGTGCATCGGGTCACGCAGGTGGGTTGCGGCACGAAGTTCACGTTTCCCAGCTTGTCCCCGGCGCTTTACGAAATCATCGCGGAGAATCTGAAAGACAACGAATCCGGCTACCTGGAATTGTTCGTCGATAAAGCCACGCAGAATGCGGCGGTGAAGCTTCAGCCGCCGCCTACGGTGGAGTTCGATATCCGGCGCGCGGGCTCTTCGAGTCCCGTGAATTTTCCGGTGTCTGTAACGGGCCGACGGCAGGATCTGTACGAGTCGGGGTCGGAGCAGCAGTTTCCCCTCCCTCGAGCGACGCTGCTCGCCGGCCATTGGGAAATGAGCGCGCAAGCCGGATCGGACAAATATATCGAATCGATCAGCAACTTCCGCGGCGACGTTCGCCGCGAAGGGCAGCCCGAGAAAGCAGTGGAATGGTTCGATATTTTCATCGAAGGGCGTTACAACGCGCGCATCAGGATCACGGTCGCCGATAAAGCGGCGCAAATTACCGGCAGCGTCATGAAAGAAGGCAAAGGCGTGCCCGGCGTGCCGGTCTTTTTGTGGCCCCTGGCGGAGGCGGCGCGGCGATCGTTAAAGGGATACCGCATGGTGATCGCCGATACCGAAGGCAAGTACAGCTTCGAAGGGTTGCCTCCCGGAGATTACCGTCTGCTGGCCACTTACGACTTCACCGAGGTGGATGCGGCGGCATTCGATGAAGGGCTGGCGATTACGGTTCATGCCGAGGAATCCCAAAAGGCCTCGGCTGACCTTTCTTTGTGGATCGCGCCGTAAAACTTTAGTAGCAGCCTTGTGGCGCGCGCCTCCAGGCGTGCCGCGTCGACATTCGTGTCGACGAGTCTTTCAGAGCCATTTGGGGTGGCAGCGGATAGTGCCGCCACAAACACGCTCCTTATTTGCGCGGAAATTTTTCGTCGAGGGCTTGATTCAGGCGCAGGACGTTCACGCGCGGCTCGCCCAGGAAGCCGAGATCGCGGCCCTCAGTGAGTTGCGCGATTAAGGCGCGAATGTCCTGTGGGCTTGCGCCGCGGGCTTTGGCTACGCGATCCACTTGTGCATCGGCGGACTCGGGACTCAGGTGTGGATCGAGACCGCTCCCGCTCGCCGTGAGAAGATCGGCGGGGATGGTGCCCGCGAAGTCGGGATTGTCCTTGTGAAATTTATCGGCGGACGCTCTTACGCGATCAATGAGTTTCTGACTGGTGGGTCCCAGGTTGGATCCGGCGGATGCCGAGGCGTCATAGCCGTTCCCGGCCGAGGAAGGGCGCGGCTGAAAATATTCGGCCCTGGTGAAATTCTGGCCGATGAGCGAGGACCCGATCACGCGGCCATCCTTATAAATCAGGCTGCCGTCGGCCTGTTTCGGGAACAGCATCTGGCATAAGGCGGTGACGATGCCGGGATAAATCATGCCGGTGAGGACTGTCATCACCAGGGTCATTCGAAGTCCGGGAAGAAGTTGACGCCACATATATACCTCCTAGGCCAGGCGCAGCGTGTGGACGACCTGATCGATGATCCAGATTCCGGGGAACGGCACGACCACGCCGCCGAGGCCATAGATCAGCAGATTTCGCCGCAGCAGGGCCGCCGCGCTGACCGGTCGGTAACGGACGCCGCGCAGCGCGAGAGGCACCAGCGCGATGATGATCAGCGCGTTGAAAATGACTGCCGAGAGCACCGCGCTCTGCGGCGTATGCAAACCCATGATGTTGAGCCGCTGTAGCTCCGGATAAGTGGTCATGAACATCGCCGGAATGATCGCGAAATACTTCGCCACGTCGTTGGCGATCGAAAAAGTGGTGAGCGCACCGCGCGTGATCAGCAGCTGCTTGCCGATGGCGACGACTTCGATTAACTTGGTCGGGTTCGAATCGAGGTCCACCATATTACCGGCCTCCTTCGCCGCCATGGTGCCGGTGTTCATGGCGAGTCCGACGTCGGCCTGCGCGAGCGCGGGAGCATCGTTGGTGCCGTCGCCGGTCATCGCCACCAGGCGTCCGTCGGTCTGCTCCTTCTTGATGTAATTGAGCTTGTCTGCGGGCGATGCCTGGGCCAGAAAATCGTCGACACCGGCTTCGGCGGCGATGGCCGCGGCGGTCAAAGGATTGTCGCCGGTGATCATAACGCTGCGAATGCCCATGGTTCGCAGTTGTGCCAGGCGCTCCTTCATGCCACCTTTCACGACATCCTTTAAATGGATCACGCCGAGCGCGCGGCGGCCGTCGGCTACGGCGAGAGGAGTTCCGCCCTGCCGCGAAATGCGCGCGCAGGTTTCGGTCAGGTCGGACGGAACAACGCCGCCCTGCTCACGCACGAAATTCGCTACCGATTCGCTGGCGCCTTTGCGCAGGGAGCGTCCGTCGAGATCCACGCCGCTCATACGGGTGTAGGCGGAAAAGGGAATGAACGTCGCCTCATGGCTCGCGACCTCGCGGCCGCGCAGACCGTATCTCGTCTTCGCGAGGACGACGACGGACCGGCCCTCCGGCGTCTCATCGGCGAGGCTGGATAACTGCGCGGCGTCGGCCAGTTCGCTTTCGGTCACCCCGCTGACTGCGACGAACTCGACGGCCTGGCGATTGCCGATGGTGATGGTGCCGGTTTTGTCCAGCAGCAGCGTGTTGACGTCGCCCGATGCCTCCACTGCCTTGCCGCTCATGGCCAGAACGTTATGCTGCATGACGCGATCCATGCCGGCGATGCCGATGGCGGAAAGCAATCCGCCGATGGTGGTGGGAATCAGGCAGACCAGCAAAGAAACCAGCACGGCAACGCTGGGAATCGCGCCGGTTCCTGAAACCGCGACGGCGTATTTCGCGAACGGCTGAAGCGTGACGACGGCCAGCAGGAAGATCAGCGTAAGGCCGGCGATCAGAATGTTCAGAGCGATCTCATTCGGCGTTTTCTGCCGCTCCGCGCCCTCGACCAGCGCGATCATGCGGTCCAGAAACGTCTCGCCCGGATTCGATGTGATGCGAATTTTGATCTGATCGGAAAGGACCTTGGTGCCGCCCGTGACCGCGCTACGGTCGCCTCCCGATTCGCGGATGACGGGCGCGCTTTCGCCGGTGATCACCGATTCATCCACTGTGGCGATGCCATCGATCACGTCACCGTCGCCGGGAATGACGTCGCCTGCGTCGCACACCACGACATCGCCCGAGCGGAGAGCGGACGCGGCGACTTCTTCGATCACTCCGTTGGGCAGAATGCGCTTGGCCAGCGCGTCGGTTTTCGTTTTACGCAAAGAATCGGCCTGCGCCTTGCCGCGCGCCTCCGCCATGGCCTCGGCGAAGTTCGCGAACAGGACGGTGAACCATAGCCACAGAGCGATCTGAAGAGTGAATCCAATATCGTGCGCGCCCGTGAAGATATCATGCGCCATCAGAATCGTTGTGAGCGCCGCGCCCACCTCGACCACGAAGATCACAGGATTTTTTGCCAGCGCCGCGGGGTTCAGCTTGACGAAAGATTCCTTAGTGGCGCGCCCGATAATCATCGGATCGAATAAAGGCCGCGAGTGCGCCAACTTCTTCGGCAGCAGCTCGGTCATGTCGTCCATCAGAATGTCCTCCCGGCGTGCATCAGCAGATGCTCGACGATCGGGCTCAAGGAAAGCGCGGGGAAAAAGGTCAGCGCGCCGACGATGACGACCGTGCCGATCAACAATCCTACGAACAACAAGCCATGAGTGGGTAGAGTGCCGCTGGTGACAGGAACTCGTTTCTTCGACGCGAGGCTGCCGGCCGCGGCCAGCATGGGAATAATAATCAGGAACCGGCCCACCAGCATGGTGATTCCGAGCGCCATGTTGTACCACGGCGTGTTGGCGCTAATGCCTCCGAAGGCACTGCCGTTATTCGCGGCGGAGCTCGAAAATGCATAGAGAATTTCCGCGAATCCATGCGGTCCGCTGTTGCCGAGCGCGCTGAGACCCACGCCGTAGGTCGCGATGCCGCTGAACAGCAGGATCACGCTGGAGGTCGCGATCAGCGCGACCATCGCCATCTTCACTTCTTTGCCTTCAATCTTCTTACCGAGATATTCCGGCGTCCGGCCGACCATCAGTCCGGCGATGAACACCGCGAGAATCGCGAACAGCAGCATGCCGTAGAGTCCAGCGCCGACGCCCCCGAAAATCACTTCGCCGACTTGCATGTTGAACAGCGGAACCAGTCCGCCGATGGGCGTCAGGCTGTCATGCGCGGCGTTGACGGCCCCGCAGCTCGCATCTGTCGTCACCGTAGCGAACAGGCTACTGGCGGCGATGCCGAAGCGAACTTCCTTACCCTCCATATTGGCCTGCGCGATGCCTAGTTTCGCCAACAGCGGATTTCCGTTGGACTCCGCGCCGTAGAGAACGAAGACCCCGGCCAGGAACATCAGGCTCATGGCCGCGAACAGAGCCCAGCCTTGACGCGTGTCGCCGGTCATCTGTCCGAAGGTGTACGTCAGCCCCGCGGGAATCGTAAAAATCAGAAGCACCTGCACGAAATTCGTGAGCGGCGTGGGATTTTCAAACGGATGGCCGGAGTTGGCGCCGAAGAATCCTCCGCCGTTGGTACCCAGCATCTTGATAGCTTCCTGCGAAGCCACGGGACCTTGGGCGATGGTCTGAGCGGTTCCTTCAAGGCCGGTCGCGTTGGTATAAGGATGCAGATTCTGGATCACGCCTTGGGAGCAGAAAAAAAGCGCGACGACGATCGAGATGGGCAGCAGCACATAGACGGTCGCGCGAACGATATCCGCCCAGAAGTTGCCGATCGCACTCACCTGCTGGCGCGCGAAGCCGCGAATCAACGCGACGGCGACCGCCATACCGACCGCGGCCGACGTGAAGTTGTGCATTGTCAGCCCCACCATCTGCACCAGGTAACTGAGCGTAGATTCTCCGGAATAGTTCTGCCAATTCGTGTTGGTGGTGAAGCTGACGGCAGTGTTGAAAGCGAGATCGGGTGTCATTGGCGTCGAGCCCGTGGGCGCGTGCGTGGTGCCGAATCCCATTGGATTAAACGGCAGCACGACTTGCAGCCGCTGGAGTACATAAAGGATAAGAAAGCTGAACACGCTGAACGCCAGCAGGCTGCCGGCATACTGCGTCCAGCGCTGGTCGACGTTTTCCTTAACCCCGCAAAGCGAGTAACAAAGTCTCTCCACGGGCCTCAGGACGGGATGCAGAAACGTCCGCTCGCCCGCGAAAACTTTCGTCATGAACGCGCCCATCGGCTTCGCGAAGGCGCAAATCAGGACAAAGTACATCGCGATTTGCAAAACTCCATTGGCTGTCATGTTAGAACCGTTCCGGTTTGAGAAGCGCGTAAACCAGATACAGAAAGAGGACAAACGCCGCGATTCCGGCTAGCAGGTAATCCATAAATTACAACTTGTCGCACGCCCGGGTCACGTACCAGCACGCCGCGAAGAAAACGAATGCGACCCCGATGTAGAAAAGATCCTTCATACAACACCAAGGTATGCCGGGAGCCATAAGGAAGGCATAAAGACACACTAAGAACTTCGCAAAGCTGTTAGGCTACAACCATGGCGCTGGTCGTGCTGTTGGCCGTGTTCTTTATTGTGGGTCTGGCGATTGTCTTATTCGCGTTTCCGCCGAACAAGATTGTCGAGTGGATGTCGAAGAAGGATAAGTAGGCTTTTCATATCCGCGTTCATCGGCGGCCAATATCCTTTTTTACAGCCGACAAATCAGCAGCTCCCGCTCATATACCATCTCCGACGGTAAATGATCGTGCAGCTCGATGAACAGTTCTTCGTGGCCGATCACTTCTCTGCGCCACGCAGCCCTATCGAACGCCTGCATCTCGTCGAACTTTTCCTTCGGATAGTCCAACCCGTTCCAATCGATATCCTCATACTGCGGCATCCAGCCAATGGGAGTCTCCTGCCCCATCCCGCGGCCATGCGCGCGATCGACGATCCACTTCAGAACGCGCATATTTTCCCGGAACCCCGGCCACATGAACTTGCCTTCAGCATCCTTGCGGAACCAGTTGACGTGATAAATTCGCGGAGTCTCGCTTAGAGAGCGCTGCATCGTAATCCAGTGGCGGAAATAATCGCCCATGTGATACCCGCAGAAAGGCAGCATAGCCATAGGATCGCGGCGAACCTTGCCGACGGTGCCCGCGGCCGCAGCCGTCATTTCCGAACCCATGGTCGCGCCGATATAGACGCCGGAGGTCCAGTTGAAGGCCTGATAAACGAGAGGCATAGTGGTCGCGCGGCGTCCTCCGAAAATCAGAGCGCTGATGGGCACGCCGTTGGGATTCTCCCAATCCGGATCGATGGTCGGGCACTGCGACGCGGGCGCGGTGAAGCGCGCGTTGGGATGCGCGGCCTTGGCTCCCGTCTCCTTCGCGATCGCCGGCGTCCATTTGTTCCCCTGCCAATCGGCGCATTCGGCGGGCGGCTCATCGGTCATGCCTTCCCACCAAACTCCTCCTTCGGGCGTCAGCGCAACGTTGGTGAAAATCGAGTTCTTCGCGAGCGTGGCCATCGCGTTCGGATTAGTCTTCTTAGAAGTCCCCGGTGCGACGCCGAAAAATCCCGCTTCCGGGTTGATGGCGTGCAAGCGGCCGTGCGCGTCGGGTTTTATCCACGCGATATCGTCGCCGACGGTCCAGACTTTCCAGCCCTTAAAACCATCGGGCGGAATCAGCATCGCGAAGTTTGTTTTTCCGCAAGCGCTGGGAAACGCGGCGGCCACGTAAGTCTTCTCGCCCTTCGGATCCTCGACGCCGACGATCAGCATGTGCTCCGCCATCCATCCCTCATCGCGCGCGATGTTCGAGGCGATGCGCAGCGCGAAACATTTCTTACCCAGCAGCGCATTGCCTCCGTAGCCCGAGCCGTAGGACCAGATCTGCCGCGTCTCCGGAAAGTGGACGATGTATTTTTCCTTGTTGCAGGGCCACGGCACGTCTTTCTGCCCAGGGGCCAGCGGAGCGCCCACCGAATGCATGCACGGCACGACGCGCTTCACGTCCTTATCGATCTCCTGAAAAACAGGGAGACCGATACGCGCCATGATGCGCATATTGACCACGACATACGGCGAATCCGTCAACTGCACACCGATCTGCGACATCGGCGAACCCACCGGTCCCATGCTAAACGGCAGCACGTACATCGTGCGCCCCTGCATGCAGCCTTTAAATAGGGTCTTAAGCTTCTTCCGCATTTCGAATGGATCAACCCAGTTGTTGGTAGGACCGGCGGTTTCCTTCGAAAACGAACAAATGAACGTGCGATCCTCGACCCGCGCAACATCGCTCGCGTCGGAGCGAGCGTAATAGCAACCCGGCCACAGCTTTTCATTCAGCTTGATGAACGTTCCGCTCTCGACCATCTGGGCGCAAAGCTCGTCGTACTCTTCCTGAGACCCGTCGACCCAATGAATGGATGCAGGCTTGGTCAAATGGGCCATTTTTTCGACCCAGGCAAGAAGATGCGTGTTATGGGCGAGTGGTTCAGAAACGGATCGGGCTAACGTGGCAGAAGTCCGTGAGGTTTTCATATAAAGGTGTAACGCGAATCTTTTCAGTTTAACGCGGCGAACGGATATCATGAAGATGAGGTACCCGCTGTGGATGTTTCGTTGAGCCCAGAGTTAGAAAAACTCGTTCAGGCCAAAATCGAGAGTGGCCGCTTCCGATCGGCCAGCGAAGTGGTGGAGGAGGCTCTGCACCTGCTTGACGAAAGGGAGAGCGATCGGGAAACCCAATTGAAAGAGCTTCGCGCGCGAATGGATGAAGCGCTGGCAGAAGCGGACCGGGGCGAAGTCGTCGATGGTGAGGAATTCATGCAACGCATGCTTGACGAGTTGGACCGCGAAGAGGCCAACCGCTAGGCCGGATGAGCGGGTACAGCCTTACCACATCGGCTCAAGCGGACATACGGTCCATTCGCCGCTATTATCAGCGTGAAGCCGGTTACGGGATTGCGCGGCAAATGAGCGCGGAATTCGTTTCCGCGTTTCGAGCGATTGCGAGGAATCCTGGCATCGGGCACAAGCGAGCGGATCTGGCTGGAGACCGCCCCATGTTGTTTTGGCCGGTGAGGGACTTTCTGATCCTGTACCGGACGGCGGGAACCTCTGTAATCATTCTCATGGTTGTGCGCGGGAGCCGCGACGTAGCTGAGCTTGTTGAACGCCGCGGATTGTAGAATAATTCCTATGAGCAGTGCTCGATACGTCGGCAAGACGGTGACATGTGGCTCGGTGCTTCGAGGAGCTTCCCGGACTACATGACGCAGGGGGGATCGGTGGCGAAGCTTGAAGAGAACCGGCGGGAACTTTATGTGAATTTCGCGGGCATACCAACCGAATGGATCGATCGAGAACGTTCAGAAGTCACCTGACGCCTTGCTCGGAGGATTGACGCCAAATGCTCCTCAATTTTCCTGCTGGGTAGTCCTTTAAGCGGGTGCTTGGCGAAGTCTGTTTCGGACGGGATTCCCTCCCTGATCTCCTGCCGCCGGGTTCGGTTTCTCTGGCCGAGCCCGGGTTGATACAAAAGACAGAAGCGACACACGCGCCATCTTCCTCGCTCCGTTCCTCATGGGTTTCATCAAGGTAAATTCTCGTGTCAAGACGAAATAGTGCCTCGTCGACGTTGGTGAAACAGGCGTAGTAATAATTTGCGTCCTTACGCAACGTCCCTCCGGTTCCTCCGCTCGCTTGACGGCGTTAGTTGAGTATATATCACCGTTCGACGGCGTTCCGAGGGCCTGAACAGAAAAAGAGGCCGCCTGGATTCCCAGCCGGCCTTTTCGTGTTACAACCCAACACCACTGCGCCCTAAAGGCGCCATGGCCGCCACGCGAGTGACCAGTAGTCGCTGGCGGACCGCCGGACAATCACAGCCGTCAAGCCGGATTGCCCGGCCCGAATCGCGGCGGCCAGCCAGGGCCGCAATTCGCGGCGCTGCGCCGGCGTTGCCGCGCATGACGATCATCAGAACTTCAACTTGTCATTTCGCCTGTGCCAGCCCCGCAACAACCGCGGCAAATTTATCGAGTATCTGGTGCCAGCCCTCTACCTGACCGCTATTTTTTGCGTTCTCCATGGTTTCATTTCCAATGAAGGTGAGTTTCGTCTGGCCGTTTCCAAGATCCTCAAAGGTAACCACATCGTGAACACCGTCTATGGCTTCATGTTCTATTCCATATTGCGCAGCGTCAACCTTGTTTCCCTCCGGGTCAGAAAAGTACATGGAGGAAACGATTTTCTCGTGCGGGACAATCTCGTGGTATTCACCGCCATTCCAGAACTCCTGCCCATCCGGCGCTCTCATACAGCAGAGAAATTTTCCACCCACGCGAAAATCGATCTTGCAAAAAGGCGCCGTAAACCCCTTCGGCCCCCACCACTGCATCAGATACTTCGGATCTGTCCACGCCTTCCAAACCAATTCGCGTGGGGCATCGAAAACTCTGGTAACAATCATCCGCTCTGCTTCGGTAACCGTGTCTTTTGTCATCTCTGACCTCCCTCTTTTTTCATCTGATTCAGAACCACATCCAGCTTGTCGAAACTCTCTTCCCAGAACCGGCGATAATAAGCCGCCCAGTCGCTGACTGTCTTTATCGCCTCCGGCCTGAGCTTGCACACACTCTCTCGTCCACGCTTCGTCTTTACGACAATCCGCGCCCGCACCAGGTAGGCAATATGTTTTGAAACCATCTGCTGCGAAAGTGCAAACGGTTCCGTCAATCCACGCACCGAGGCAGGCCCATGGGAGAGCTGTTCGATCATCGCCCGCCGGTGTGGATCAGACAAGGCCGCGAAGGTTGTTCCCAATTGATCCACAACCATATGGTAGTGGATTATCAGCCAATGTCAAGTGTGAATTTGCGATTCATGTGGAACTTGCGGTAAACGGAAAAAGGCCGCCTGGTTTCCCAGACGGCCTTTTCTTGTTACAAACTGAACGCCACTGCGCGCGAAGGCGCCATGGCCGCCACGCGAGTGGCTAGTAGTCCATCCCGCCCGGCCCGTGTTCTCCGCCGCCCTGGGGCGCCTGCTTCTTCTCCGGGATCTCGCAGATCATCGCCTCTGTCGTCAGCATCAGCGCGCTGATCGACGATGCGTTCTGCAGAGCCGACCGCGTTACTTTGGTCGGATCGATGACGCCCGATTTCACCAGGTCCTCATACACCGCCGAGGCGGCGTTGAAACCGAAGTGCGGATCGCTGTTCGCGCGGATCTTCTCGATCACGATCGCGCCTTCAAAGCCCGCGTTGCCCGAAATCTGGCGAACCGGCTCTTCGCAGGCGCGGCGGATGATGTCGTATCCGATCTTCTCGTCGCCTTCGACCTTCAGATTGTCCAGCGCCGATGCCGCGCGGAGCAGTGCTACGCCGCCGCCCGGAACGATGCCTTCTTCGACCGCCGCGCGCGTGGCATGCAGAGCATCCTCGACGCGAGCCTTCTTTTCCTTCATCTCGGTCTCGGTCGCCGCGCCGACTTTGATCACCGCGACGCCGCCCGCGAGCTTCGCCAGGCGTTCCTGGAGCTTCTCGCGATCGTAATCGGAAGTGGTCTCCTCGATCTGAGCGCGCAGCTGCTTGATGCGGCCCTCGATGGTCTTCGCGGTACCCGCGCCATCGATGATCGTGGTGTTGTCCTTGTCGACCGTGACGCGTTTCGCCCGGCCCAGATCCTTCAACTGGACGCCTTCGAGCTTAATGCCGGTCTCTTCGAAGATCGCCTGGCCGCCGGTGAGGATGCCGATATCCTCGAGCATCGCTTTGCGGCGATCGCCGAAGCCAGGAGCCTTTACCGCGCAAGCGTTCAACGTGCCGCGCAGCTTGTTCACGACGAGAGTGGCGAGAGCTTCGCCTTCCACTTCCTCGGCGATGACGAGCAGAGGCTTGCCCGAACGTGCGATCTGCTCCAGTACCGGCAGCAGGTCCTTCATGTTGCTGATCTTCTTCTCGTGGATCAAAATGTACGGATCTTCGAGCACGCACTCCATGCGCTCCGGATCGCTGATGAAGTAGGGCGAGAGGTAGCCGCGGTCGAATTGCATTCCTTCGACGGTCGACAGTTCCGTCGACATGGTCTTCGACTCTTCAACCGTGATGACGCCGTCCTTGCCGACCTTCTTCATCGCTTCGGCAATGGTGTTGCCGATGGTCGCATCGCCATTGGCGGAAATCGTGCCCACCTGCGCGATCATGTCCCCGGAGATGCTCTTCGAGTGCTTCTTCACTTCTTCAACAACCAGCTCGACAGCCTTTTCGATGCCGCGCTTCAACGCCATCGGATTCGCGCCGGCCGCGACGCTCTTCACGCCTTCACGGTAAATGCACTGCGCCAGAATCGTTGCCGTGGTGGTGCCGTCGCCGGCGATATCGGAGGTCTTCGAGGCCACTTCGCGCACCATCTGCGCGCCCATGTTTTCGAGCGGATCCTTCAGCTCGACTTCCTTCGCCACCGTCACGCCGTCTTTAGTAATGGTGGGTCCGCCGAACTTTTTCTCGAGGACCACATTGCGGCCCTTCGGTCCCAACGTCACCTTCACCGCATCGGCCAGTTGATTCACGCCGCGGAGAATCGCCTGGCGGGAATTTTCAGAGTAAACAATTTGTTTTGCAGCCATGGTTAAAAAATCTCCTTATGCCTTTGCTTTCTTAGCGCCGCCCTCGAGGACCGCGAGAACTTCGTCTTCGCGCATGATGAGGTATTCGGTGCCGTCCAGCTTAATATCAGAGCCAGAATATTTGCCGAACAGAATCTGATCGCCCGCCTGGACATCCAGAGGAATCAGCTTTCCGTCGTCAGCGTGTTTGCCCTTGCCAACGGCAATGACCTCACCTTTCTGCGGCTTTTCTTTCGCGGAATCGGGCACGAATAATGCACCGACTTTCGAATCGTCTTCTTCGAGCCGTTTAACCACAATGCGGTCGTGCAGCGGTCGAATGTTCATGAGTCAACCTCCTTGGGTTCTATTAAAAAATGCCTGTCTTGATTGAAATGGGGCGCGGATTCTTGCTAGCAGCCGGGTCCCAAATGCTATTATTAGCACACTCGAAAGGCGAGTGACAAGATCTTTTTGTAAATATCTGATTACAGGATGCTTTTAGTCTCAATCTGGCGGTCGTCGTCACCCACTGCTGTCAAACGGATCTCCATCCGCGGCCGGGGCATCAGCTCCGGAAACCGCTCCCCCCATTCGATTAAAACCACCGCCTCGCGATCGAAAATCTCGTCTAATCCGAGCGTGGCCACTTGTTCGGCTTTATCCAATCGATATAGATCGATGTGATAAACCCGTCCCCCGCCGTACTCATGGATCAAAGTAAAGGTAGGACTGACCACCTCATCCGCATCAGCGAATCCCAGCCCCTGCACAATCCCCTTGGCCAGCGTAGTTTTCCCCGCCCCCAAATTTCCGATCAAAAGGATGCAAGCTTTCCGGGGCAGCGTCGCAGCAATCTTCCTGCCGAGCTGAACAGTCTCCTCGTGAGAGAATGTGCGGCAGCATTCTGACTCCTGACTCCTGACTCCTGACTCCTTCTTCAAACACACTCCCGTATCGCTCGAGGCAAATAGTTAAGCAACTCCGTCGCGAGCATACACTTATCCGTCCACTCCTCCGCGCCGAGCTCGCCAGCCCGCCCATGCAGCCACACCGCCGCTCGAACCGCCGTCGGAATATCGTCCGGATGCTGCGCCACCATTCCCGAAATCATCCCCGTAAGAATATCCCCCGTTCCGCCCTTAGCCATCGAAGGCGAGCCCGTCGGATTCACCCAGACATTTCCATCCGGCAGCGCAATCAGAGTCCCTTGCCCCTTCAACACCAGGCAAACGTTCCGATCCTTCGCGAACGTCCGCGCCGTCGCCAGCCGATCCGTAAATTTCCCTCCAATAAGCCGAGCCATCTCCCCCGGATGCGGCGTCAGAACCGTCTCCACGCCCCGCCCGCGAAAATCCGTGCCGGCGATGGAGTTCAACCCGTCCGCGTCGATGATCATTGGAATCTTCGCTTCGCTCATCAGTTTTTTCATCAGCTCCGGAGCCGGCCCCAGTCCCGGCCCCACCGCCAGCACCGTCTTTTTTTCGAGCGAATAATGTTCCAGCGATTCGGTCATCAACTCCGGCACCAGCTTCGACGCATCCGCGCAGGCGACGGTGACCAGCCCCGCTCCCCCACGCAACGCCGCGAGCCCCGACATCGCCGCCGCGCCCGATTTTCCCGCCGCTCCGCCAATGATCAGGACATGCCCATACATCCCTTTATTCGAATCGCGCTTCCGAGGCTTCAACAGCCCAGCGAAATCCCGCGCCTCCGAAAAATGCAGATCCGATTGCAGAAACTCCGCCGGAATCCCGATATCCGCGACGATCATCTTGCCCACATTTTCCGGATTCATGACCATCTCAACCTTCGGCGCCGCGAACGTCACCGTAATGTCGGCGTGCACCTGCATGGCCGAAGGAATGTCCACCGCAACAATCTTCGCCCTCGGAAAATCCTCATTGATCGACCGGATCAACTCCGCATAAGCCCCTTCAACCTTGCCCCGAAACCCGGTGCCCAATAGTGCGTCGACCACCACCGTAGCCTCGCGCATGGAATCGCGACCATCGGGAGCGGTCACCACCTCCAACTTCTCTACCCGACCTTCCAGCAGCCGCGCCACTACCAATCCGTCGCCCCCGTTATTCCCCTTGCCGCAAAAAATCACTACCCTCTGCGCATTGAGCGGCGCAAACTCCCGCTCCAGCACCTCCACCACGCGCGTCCCCGCCCGCTCCATCAGAACCTCGCCCTTCGTCCCCGCGGCAATGGTCCGCCGATCCGCCTCCCGCATCTGTTCCGCCGTCAAAATATTCATCTTGTGTGGCGCGCGCCTCCAGGCGTGCCGCGTCGACTTTCGTGTCGACGTTCCGCCCCACCGACAACGATAAAAACTGCGAAAAATGGGGACTGCCTGCTCTGTCCCAAGGCGCCCGAAATCCCCAAAGGCACACGCCTCCTGCGCCGCAGTGGACAGAGTGGGCTGTACCCACTTTTCGCCCCGACCCTCACACTGCAGCCTCATTCAAAGCTTGCTCCAACTTCTGCAGCCCATCCTCCTGCCCCATCACGATCAAATGATCCCCCACCGCAATCCGCGTATCCGCCGCCGGATTAAAAACCATCTTCCCATCCGCCTTCCGGATCGCCAGCACAATCACGCCCATCTCGCTGCGGATCTGCATCCCAGCGATCGTCGCATCCGCATATGGACTCCGCGCCGAAACGCGTACCTGTTCGATGTTCACCTTCACTTCCATGTTCTGCGTAGTGAAATCGATGAACTGCTGCACGTGCGGCTTCAGCAGCGCCTGCGCCATCCGATGCCCCGTACTGTTATACGGGGCGAACACAAAATCAGCCCCTGCGCGCCGCAATTTCTCCTCCGAACTCTGCTCCGCTACCCGAGCCGTCAGCTTGATCTTGGAATTCAGCGTCCGCGCCGTCAGAATCAGAAACAGGTTGTCGGCATCCGACGCGAGCGTAGCAATCAAGCCCTTCGCGCGTTCCAGGCCCACCTCGCGCAGCACCTCGTCGCGGCTCGCGTCGGCCAGCACCGCCAGCATTCCTTCCTTGATCGCGCGCTCCACCTTTTCCTCGTTATGATCCACCACCACGAACTTCGCGCCTTGCACCCGCAGCTCATCCGCCGCCCCTCGCCCCACCCGGCCGAAGCCGCAGACGATGAAATGGCCGTCCAGTTTCTCGATCATTTTCTTGACCCGCCGTTTCCCGAAAAATTGATTCAACTCCAGTTCGATAATGGTCTGCGTCATCGCGCCCACCGCCAGCAACATCACCGTGACGCCAAAAAATATCAGGAACGAATTGAACACCCGCCCGGCATGATCGAGCGGCCGAATCTCCCCATAACCCACCGTGGTCACCGTGGTCAGCGTCATGTAAAATGCGTCGAACACCGGGTAGTGCTCGATGAAAACGAACCCCGCCGTGCCCCCCGCAAGCGTGATCCCGAGCGCGATCGCAATCAGACCCAGCCGGCGCCGCAGATGATCCATCTGTTACATCTTACGCCGGGCGCTTTTTCCCTGGCGCCGGGCGCCCGGCGCGCGGCGCCTGTTTTAACATACGGACATGAAGGTCCCGTCGAAATTCGCGCTGCTCTGCTGCCTCAGCCTCCCGGTTTCGGCAGCCGACCCGCGATGGATCGAGCTCAAGTCCGCGCACTTCGACATGTACACCACCGCGAGCGAACGCGATGCCCGTGAAACCCTCAAATACTTCGAGCAGGTGCGCAGCTTTTTTCAGCAGGGGATGGGCAATATCCAGGGCAAGCCTCGGCCGGTCCGCATCGTCGCCTTCAACTCCAAAAAAGAGTACGAGCCTTATCGTCTGAATAATTTCGCCAGCGCCTATTACCACGCCACCCCCACCACCGACGACATTGTATTGAGCCAGGCCGGCTACGACGTTTTCCCCGTCGCGGTCCACGAATACGTCCACCTGGTGACCCGGCACATGGGCATGAAGCTGCCTCCCTGGCTGAGCGAAGGCATCGCCGAGCTTTATTCCACGCTCAAGCCCATGGGCGACCGCGTACTGGTGGGCACCTTGATCGAGGGCCGTCATCAGGCCCTTTTAACAGATAAATGGGTGCCTCTCAAGATTATCGTGAACGCCGATCACAGCTCTCCTTATTACAACGAAAGGAGTCAGGCCGGCAGCCTCTACAACGAAGGCTGGGCGCTCACGCACATGCTGGTGCTGACCAACGAATACCGCCCCGGATTCGCGAAATTTCTCGAAATGATCAACGCAGGCGTTCCTACCGAGGAAGCTCTGAACAAGGTCTACGGTAAATCGATCGACCAAGTGGATAAAGAACTACAGGCGTATCTTCGCGGCACACGCTTCCAGGGCGCCTACTTCGCGCAGAAGATCGAAAAAGACAGCGGCGAAATTACGGTGAAGCCGGCCAATCCCTTCGATGTGAAGCTGGCGCTGGCGGATCTGCTGAACCGGCCCGGTAAAGAGCACGAGGCTAGGGAAGCTCTGGAACAGCTTACAAAAGAAGATCCAAAACGGCCGGAGCCCTTCGCCACGCTCGGATATCTCGCATGGAAGGCGCACGATAACGAGGAAGCCGCCAAGGATTTCCAGCAGGCTTTCGAGCTGGGCGACAAGGATCCCACGATGCTGTGGGATTATGCGCGAATGCTCCGCGCACAGGATCAAACCGAGGCAATTCACGTGCTAAAGGAGCTGGTAGCCGAGGAGCCCGCGCGGTCCGATATCCGCATGGAATTGGCGGCGCACCAGTTGACCGCGAAGCAGCCGGCCGACGCGCTCGAAACACTGAAACCGGTGACGAAAGTGACGCCGGAGGAGGCTCCCCGATTGTTCGGCATCATGGCACACGCGCAGTTGGATCTCAGGCAATTCGACGCAGCGAAACTCAGCGCCGAAAGCCTCAAAAAAGCCGCCCGCACGGATGAAGAGACGTTTCAGGCCAACCGCATTCTGACGTTTCTGGAGGCTCGCGAAAGCGGCCGCGCCCCGGTCAGCGATCTCGAAGCCGGCCGCCCCCTGCTCCGCCGCAAGCAACAAAACTCAACGGCCGGATCCTTAGTCTTCTTCGACTGCTCCACCACCCCCTCGCGCGTAGTTTTAGAGACTCCCGAAGGCCAAAAAGTCTTCCAGATCGACGATCCCGACAAAATAACGGGACCCACCATGGAGCTAACCTGCGGCGCGCAAAAGAAGGACCGCGTCCGCATCGATTACATCCCCGCGACCGAAGCCGGCATCGACGGCCTGGTCCGAGGAATGCGAGTCGAACCCTGATGAACGACAGCGATGAAAACTGCGAAAAATGGGGACTGCCAACTCTGTTCCAAGGCGCCCGCAATCCACAACGCACTACACATCTACTGCGCCGCCGTGGACAGAGCGGGCTGTCCCCACTTTTCGCCCCGACGTTCATCTTCCTGGCAATCCCCATCTTCCTCCTACCCGCCGCCGCCGCCCAGGACACTCCGAAATTCAACGTCCACTCGAACCTGGTTTTCCTCCCCACCCGCGTGCAAACCAAAAAAGGCGACACCATCTACGGACTCCGCCCCGACCAGTTCATAGTCGAAGACAACGGCATCCGTCAAACCATAAACATCGATGAAGACCCCGAATCCACAGGCATATCGCTAGTAGTCGCCGTCCAATGCGGCCGCTCCGCCCCCCTCGAATTCAATAAGCTGAAAGGACTCGGCGCGATGATCGGAGGCATCGTCGGCGACGCCCCTCACGAAGTCGCGATCGTCAGCTACGGAGCCGGCCCCTACCTGTTAAGCGATTTTTCCCGCGGCAGCGATGCAGTGAAAACCGGCCTCGCGAAGCTCAAGGACTGCCGCAGCAACTACGCCGCCACCATCGACACCGTCTATTACGCGATCGAGATGCTCAAGCGCCGCCAAACTCATTACCGCCGCGCGATTCTGCTGATCGGCGAGACTCGCGACCACGGCAGCAAATCGAAACTCGACGAAGTAGTCGCTGAGCTCGGCGTCACCGACACAGTGATTTACTCCGTAGCATTCTCCCCCGCGCGCGATGAAGTCCTTCATGACCTCATGCACGTCAACGACGGTTATAAAGTCCCGGAGCCGAAGGTGACCGCCCCTCCGCCCGATGTAGAAAAACCTCCCGTCTCCGAAAGCACCTGGAAAGAGAAGACTCCCTGGATGAACTGGCCTCCCGAGCTGCTGCTCATCGTGAACGCCCTCCGCCGCAACACCGCATCGGAGCTCGCCACGCTGTCCGGCGGCGAGTACGCGAACTTTACCACTCAAAAAGGCTTCGACGCGCAGCTCCAGCGAATCTCAAATGAGATCCACAACTTCTACCTGTTAAGTTTCAAGCCCGCCGCCGACCCTCCGTGGGGAATGCACACTCTAAAAGTGCGGGTCCCCGATTACCCCGATGCATCGATTCAGACCCGCAAAAATTATTGGGCCGGTGTCCTCGACTCGCCCTAAGTACTCCCCACCCGCCCAATCCGCCGTCCCGCCACGACCACCACGTCGTCATAGGATTTCAACAAGTAGGGTAGGTCCCCGACCTGCCCTCCGCGCCCCGCCCGCCCAATCCGCTATCCCACCCCGACCACCACATTGTCGTAGGATTTTCAGCAGTGGGGCAGGTTCCCGACCTGCCCTCCACCTACTTACTCTCCCCCAACCGGTGCAGCTTAACCAAATTGGTACTCCCCACCCGCCCAATCGGCTGCCCCGCCACGAACACCACATTGTCGTGGGATTTCAGCAAACCCGCAGCAACCAGCATCTGCTCCATCAGCAGCAGCATCTGCTCGGTCGACTGCGCATCGGGCGCGAGAATGGGAGTCACGCCGAAGCTGATCGTCAGTTGCCGCGCGACACTCTCGCTTTGCGTGAAAGCGTAAATCGGCACCGGCGGCCGCAGCCGGGAAATCAACCGCGCGCTCGCCCCGCTCGAAGTAAACACAACGATCGCCGCCACGCCCGCCGAGCGCGCAGCACGATAAGCTGCGTCCGCAATGATCTCCGCGTTCGATGGAGTTAACGGCGGCAGCGGTTCCTGAAACCCCCGTGGATTCAGCCACCCTTCGGTCTCGTCGGCGATGCGCGTCATCATCCGCACCGCCTTCCCCGGATATTTTCCGGAGGCGGTTTCAGCCGACAGCATCACCGCGTCCGTGCCGTCGCAGATCGCGTTCGCGACGTCGCTGACCTCCGCTCTGGTCGGCGTCGGATGCTCGATCATCGACTCCAGCATCTGCGTCGCGGTAATGACAAACTTGCCTTTGGCGCGCGCCTGTTCGATGATCCGCTTCTGGATGAAAGGAACTTTTTCGAGCGCCATTTCCACGCCCAGGTCCCCGCGCGCGACCATCACTCCGTCGCTTTCATCCAGGATCTGCTCCAGGTTTTTCCAGCCTTCTGGCTTTTCAATTTTCGCGATCACCGGCAGTTGCGAATCATGTTCTTCGAGATAGAGTTTCAGCCGCAGCAGATCGCTGGGCTTGCGGACAAATGAAAGCGCGATAAAATCGACCCCGGCTTTGAGGCCCTGTTGCAGATCCTCCATGTCTTTGCGGGTCAGCGAAGGCGTGCTCAGCTCGACCCCCGGCAGATTGATTCCTTTGTGATCGCCGATCGGCCCTCCGGCCACCACCTCGCAGCGCACCGAATCGGCATCGGTCGACAGCACCCTGAGCTCGATGGTTCCGTCGGCCAGCAGAACGGGGTCGCCGGGCTTTACATCCTTTGCAAAGTGAGTGTAACTGGTGGAGGCAAGCACGGAAGTTCCTTCCACCGAATGCGTGGTGATGGTGAAAATTCCTCCGGCCTCCAACTCGCAGCGGCCGCCCGCGAATCGCCCCAGCCGGATTTTCGGTCCTTGAAGATCCAGCAGGATTCCAACGTGCACCGACAACTCCGCGGCGGTCGCGCGAACCGCGGCAATGCGAGCCAGATGCTCCTCCCAGGTGCCGTGGCTGGTGTTCAGGCGAAACACGTCGACGCCGGCATCGAACATTCTTTTCAAATAAGGAGGTTGGTCGGTAGAAGGTCCCAGAGTGGCGACAATTTTTGTGCTGGGCATGAGAAAAAGGAAGGGAAAAACTACATCTCTATTATGCGACTTCTGTCATTCCGCCGGGGTTTTTATAAAAGGGAAACGGAAATAACCGCGGAGCGCATCTAAGGTTTTAGGAACTACGTACCTAGGTCGAGTATTCTAAACGCAGAGGATTCATGAATTTAAGGCATAGCAATTCCTTACGAAATGCAGTAGCGCTGGCAGGGCTCGGATTGGCGGCTGCTTGTGCGCAGCAGACCCAGGATACCAGCGGAAACGGGATGCTGAAAGGGAATTACCGGTTCCGCAACGTCGCCGTCCAGAATGTCGATAACAACGGCAACCCCACCCAGGTCACGGCAACTTACGGAACCATCACCTTCGACGGGAATGGCAATTACACCATCACCGGCAGTCAGGTTGATAACACAGTTTCAGGCGGCGCCCCGCAAGCTTTCAACACCACCGGAACCTACGCGATCGGCGCGAACGGCACCGGCTACATCGCGAGTCCTCTCTATCCCACCGACAGCTACGACTATGAATATGGGGCAGTGGCGCAAGGTGTATTCGCGGGCAGTGCGACGGAGGCGGAAGACGAGAGCTATGTCCTGAACGACATCTTCATCGCCATTCCCATCGCGTCCACGGCTCCCACCACCGCCAGTTTCACCTCTTCCTATCAGACCGGTTTGCTCGATCTGCAAGGCGGCGGCAGCGCCTCCATCATGAACGCTCTGTTTCAATTGAGCCCCAATGGGAAGGGCAACTTTGGCACCATCACGCTGAACGGACAGGCGTCCAATCAGACGGCGCCAAGCCTGACCCAGACGATTGCGAACGCGTCCTACATCTTCAACAGCGACGGCAGCGCGACGCTCACCATCCCCCAGGCTTCAAACGGCGTGAGCTCCACTAACGACCTGTTCAACTCCGGACAAAAGACCATGTACGAGTCCGCCGATGGGAACTTTATTCTCGGCTGGACCAATTCCGGCTACGACATCTTCTTCGGTGTAAAGGCGCTGACCAGTCCGGCGACCAACAGCCTGACGAAGGGTCTCTATTTCACCGCCGGTCTCGAAGATGCGCCTTTCGCCACGTCCAGCGGGTATATCAACGGTACGGATTCCTATTACGGCGGCGACAGCCTCTCCGGGGACGCCCCGGGAGACGCCATTATTCATGAGCGTTTGAATTACCCGAACTATTTGTCTGAAGATTCGGGCGGCGACGATCTGATCAGCTTGAATTCGAGCGGAGCCACGCCCAATCCCGATTACAACGGATACTCCTACATGTTCGGCGACGGCGGCCTCGCCTTTGTAGCGATCGGGACGCAAGGAAACTTTTCGCTGGTAGTCGGCTTGCACGCTCCGGCCTTTTCGGGCACCGGCGTTTTCCTGAATCCCGTCGGAGTAGTCAACGCGGCTAGTTACCAGCCGATTACCGCCAGCCTCGCTCCCGGCGAATTGATCACGCTCACCGGCACCGGCCTCTATTCGGGCTCCGGAGTAAACGTCGCGCCCAGCGGCGCGTTCCCCACCTCCTTGGGAGGCGTTTCGGTGACCATCGACGGCGTCGCCTGTCCCATTTATTATGTGAGTGCAACCCAGATCGCCGTGGTCGCGCCTTACGAGCTCGCGTCGAACACCTCGGGATACGCCAATATTCAGGTGACCAATAACAAGGTGACCTCGAACGTGGTGCAGATGTATCTCACCGACGCCGCCCCCGGCGCGTTTTCGCAGACCGCGAACGGTATCGGCTACGCCTCGGCTCTGCATGCGGCCACCGGACAGTTGATCACCCCAGCCAATCCGGTGCAGCCCGGCGAATATATTTCGATTTATCTGACCGGCCTGGGGACGGTGACGCCGCCCATCCTAGACGGCGCGGTGGGTCCGTCCAATCCTCTCAGCCTTGCCGACGTCAATACGGCCGGTAATCTGACCGTGTCCTTTAGCGACTATACGACCGGTTCGTTTGGAAACGCCGGCACCATCCAGTTCGCCGGCCTCGCGCCCACCCTCGCGGGCCTCTACCAGATCAACGTCCAGGTTCCCACCGGAGTCCTCGGCGTGGGTGACAACGTCTACGTCGAATTTCAGACCGACTACGCCTATAACAGTCAGGTCCAGATCCCCTACGGCACGCCCTCCGGCAGAGCGGACCGTCCCTCAATTCGGCCGCACATCTCCCAGCGCCCGCACACCCAAAAACGAACCAGACGCCCCCGCGGCGCCACACCCACCGGCCGCAATTAGATACGGCGAAAGCCGACGAACACCAGCTTCCTGCTGGGCGCCCCGATAGCGATGAAAACCGCGAAAAATGGGGACTGCCAACTCTGTCCCAAGGCGCCCGCGATTTGGCGAGGCCTCACAAACCTCCCGCGCCGCCGTCCCCACTTTTCGCCCCGTCCACGATTCTCGTCCCCGTGGCGCACGCACTTATGCGTGCCGCATCGACACTCGTGTCGATGTCCTGCGTTCTACAACCCCTGGCGTAAGCCAGGGGATCTCAAAACACCAGCTTCAAAGCAAACTGAATCTGCCGCGCCGGCAGCGTATTCGTAATCGTGCCAAACGCCCCGCTGGTAGTCACCACCGTCGGCGGACCAAAATTCGTATGATTCAGCACATTGAAAAACTCGCTCCGGAACTGCAGCCGGATCCCCTCTGTAATCCGAAAGCTCTTATCCACCCCTAAATCCCACTGCTCAAACCCCGGCGCTCGAAACGCATTGCGTCCCAAATTCCCGAACGGAGCATTCGGCGGAGGCGTCGAAAAACTATACCCCGCGAAATAAGTCAGCAAGCTCTGCGCCCTACTCTGACTCGCCGCGCTCCCCGACACATTGGGACGCTCGAACGCCTGCCCCCGATACTCCGCGCTCGCGCCTCCGCTCACATCGTTCGCCGCCGACGGCGTGTAGTAAACGTTGATCGGCAGCCCCGTGCTCGCCGTGTTGATCGACGTCAGCTCCCATCCGCCCAACACGCCGTCAATCACCGGATTCATGTTGCTCCCGTACTGCCGCCCCTTCCCGAACGGAACCTGATACACCACGCTGGTCACGTTGACCAACTTGGCATCGTAGCTCGTCGGGCCCCTCTCCGCCGCTAAATTGCGAATGTTCTGCGGATTCGCGCCCGTCAGGTTGGAGTAATATTCCAGCGCCTGTTCGGAAT
The DNA here is from genome assembly GCA_963698105.1 of Bryobacterales bacterium. Classification (GTDB taxonomy): domain Bacteria; phylum Acidobacteriota; class Terriglobia; order Bryobacterales; family Bryobacteraceae; genus Palsa-187. The sequence goes on along the minus strand of CAVOPN010000001.1, from coordinate 610,799 downwards.
CCCCCAAAGCCTTCCCCCAAGTGAACGAATTCAGGAAATACAAGCCCTTCGCGAAACGATGCTCGAAGCGCGCCGACAATCCGTTGTAATCGTTATCTCCCGCCGGGTCGACCCACGTGATCGCGCCGAAACTCGGGTCCGGCACGCGCGCCTGCTCCGCCAGGCATCCGGACGTCACCGTCGCATTGCACGTCGCCGTCTGCGCATTCGGATACGCCTGGTTATAGTTGCCGATAATCGGCAGATTCAAACTGTGATTGCCGTTGTACGCGAGCTCGATCAAAGTGCTTCGCGTAATCTCCCTCTGTATGGACAATACCCAGGACTGGATATAAGGCCAGGGACTGTTCGCCGGAATGTAATCGTTATTGCTGTTGATCGGATTGAACGTCGTGCCGATCCCCGCCGCGAACCCCGTCTGCGTCGTCAGGAATCCAGGAGTCCCCGGCGCCGCCGTGTTCGTAAAGCTCCCGAAAATCGCCAGCGGCCCGTTGATCCCCTCCTCCGCGCTGCCCGGCCGGTTAAAGAACGAGTAACTGATCCCATACCCCGCGCGAATCGACGTCTTCGCGTTCAAGCTGTACGCCAGTCCCAGCCGCGGCCCGAAATCCTTGTAATTCGGATTCACCAGCGCCCGATCGTAAATGCCGCCGTTCGTCGCGCGGACCAGCGTGTTGGTCGCGGGATTGAAATTCGACCACAGATTATCGCGCTCCCACACCGGCGTCGCATACTCCCACCGCAGGCCGACATTCACCGTCAGCTTCGGCGTCACGTGCCAGTCGTCCTGAACGTACAGCGAGTTCACGTGCTGCCGCAGATTCGTGGTCAGGTTGCTGCCCTGCGCGATCGTGCTCGGCAGCCCGAAATAAAAGTCCGCCAGATCGTAGCTCGTTGCATCCGACGCAATCGTGCAACCTGCGGCCTGCCCCAACTGCGCGCAGGTCGGCTTGCTGTACTGATTGTTATAAGTGTCGGACCCATACAAAGGATTGATATCCAGAACCTCCGTCCGTATGGCGATAAACTCATACCCGGTCTTTATCGAATGCTTGCCCTTCACCATCGAATAATTCAACTTGGGATTATACGAGGTCGGATTCTGGAACTGCGGATTCGTCGCCTGCCGCCCGAACGTCGGATTGCTGAATCCCGTGACGATCTCCGTCGGGAACCCTCCAGCCAGGCTCGAAGGCTCTCCTTGAATCCCATATTGCGCTGCGATATTCGGGCCGCCCAGATAGGGAGGCGCCTTCCCTCCCAGCACATGGTCGAAGCCGAACCGCGCCTCCACCAGCGAGGTCGGCGAAACCGCCCACGTGTACCCGATCGCCGCCTGCTGCTGAATCGCGTGAATAAATCCGTTGGCGTCGCCTCCCGATGGACCCGGATCGGCAGGACCGAAGAAGCTGATGTCCTTCCTCTGGCTGAACCGGATAAACGCGCTCATGCCCGTCTTGATCTGATAATCCAGCTTGGCGTCGTACTTGTCGCTCTTATCCGTAACCGGAATCGTCGCCTCTAAATTATTCGCGCGCGTCGAATTCACCGGAGCCGGCAGTCCCGCAAGCGCCGCCGCGGCGAACGGATTCAACTGCGCCACCGGAATCTTAGAACCCGCCTGATACACCACCCCAGTCAGCGGATCGACCACCGTCACCGGCAGAATCCCCTGACGATCGTTGGTGCTCGGCACCGAGTAGAAATTCAAGTATCCCTGCGCCTGCCGCAGCCCTTCGTAATCCACAAAGAAGAACAGCTTGTCCTTGATGAGCGGACCTCCCAGCGTCACTCCGAACTGGTTCCTGTGAAACGTCGGCTGCACGAACGTCGACGGCCGCGCCCCGAACACATAGCCGATCGCGTTCAAATCGGTGTTGCGCAGAAATTCGTAGACCGTGCCGTGATACTGATTGGTCCCGGAGCGGAGCACCGCATTCACCACGCCTCCGCCCACGCGCCCATACTCCGCGCTGAAATTACTGGTAATCACCCGGAACTCCGCCAGCGCGTCCGGCGACGGCTGCACCACCTGCGCCGAATAATTCTGATTGCTGGTTCCGTAGGAATTGTTATCGATACCGTCCATCAGAAAATTGTTGTACACGCTGCGCATCCCGTTCACGTTGAACGCGCCCTCGCGCGGCGTCCCCGTCGGCCCGAACGACACCGCTGCCGGAGAAATGTGAACGTTGGTGGCCAGCAGCGCAAGGTTCGCATAATCGCGTCCATTCAACGGCAGATCGACGATAGCCTGCGTGCCCACCACCTGGCTATGTTCGCTGGTGTCGGTTTCGACGACGCTGGCCTGCTCCTTGACGATCACCGTCTCCGTCACCGATCCCACCTGTAAAACCGCGTCGACGCGCTGCCGGGCATTCACTTCCACCCGTATGTCGGAAGTCGAGAACTTAGAGAATCCCGCCTGTTCGACAGTGATGGTGTACCGCCCCACGCGGACATTGAAAAAGTCGTAATCCCCGCTATCGTCGGTAGTAGTCTTAGCGGCAATCCCCGTGTCCTGATTCAGCAACGTGACCGTCGCCCTCGCCACCGGTTTCTGCGAAGCGTCGCGCACCGTTCCCAGGACCTCGGAAGTTTCAAACTGCCCGAAGCATAGGCAGCTCCCCAATACCAGTAACCGTAAAATCATAACGCTAGTATACCCACCACCGATTTCAGATCTCTTGCGTTACCGTTACGATCCAATGTGTCGTTTGTGGGGCAGGCGCTTTCGCCTGCCATCAGCGACAAGTGCACTTATCGGCCAACGCCCAGATCCCTCGCTGCCACCCGCGAACCTCTACCGAGCCGCGACCACAGGGAGCGATCGTTTTGTGGGGCAGGCGCTTTCGCCTGCCACAGCGACGATGAGTGCACTTATCGGCCAACGCCCAGATCCCTCGCTGCCCCGACTTGAACTTTAGTCCGTTAACGGTATCGCCAGTCCCGCTCATGGCGAATTCGTGCCCGCTGACAATTTAAAGTTAGGTTCGGCCCCCACAGGGACTCATACTCAGGGAAGCGCTTTGATCCTCGTGCGATCGCTCGCACCCGATCACTCTCTTATGAACAAAGTTCTCGCTCTCGTTCTGTTCTCTGCCCCCGCCTTCGCCCAATCGGCGGGAAATGCGGGAACCATTGAAGGAACGGTCGTCGACCCTTCGAGCGCGTCTATCCCCAAGGCGTCCATTACCCTCAGCAACCCGGTAACAAATTACAGGCAAGCCGTGGAATCCGATGCCAACGGCGCGTTCCGGTTCACGAATATCCCCCCCAATTCCTACCATCTGGTAGCCACTGCCCCCGGCTTTAGCAGTTTTTCACAGGATGTCGTGATCCGCAGCTCCGTTCCCGTCCAGATCAAAGCGATTCTCCCCGTCGCCGCCGCCGAATCGAGCGTCACCGTCGAGGCCAGCGGAGCCTCCGTCGAAACCGACCCCAGCGCGCATGTCGACGTCGACCGCAGCGCCTTTGGGCGTTTGCCCGAAACCACCCCCGGCGGAGGTCTCTCGGACGCCATCACCTACTCGACCGGAGCCGTCGTCGCCGACGCCAATGGAGCCTTCCATCCCACCGGAGACCACGCCCAAGTCAGCTACCTGATCGACGGCCAGCTCATCAGCGATCAGCAGAGCAAAATTTTCTCGACTTCCCTGCCCACCAGCGCCATTCAGAGCATGGAGTTGATCACCGGCTCGCCCGCCGCGGAATTTGGCGATAAAACCAGCCTGGTCGCTGAAGTGACCACCCGCTCCGGCTTGGGCGCGGGTAAAGTCTTCGGCGACGCCTACTCGAGTTACGGCTCCTTCGGCACCATCGGCGCGGGCTTCGGCGTCGGATTTGGAAACACCAAGGTCGGCAACTTTCTGGCCGTCGACGGCCTTCGCAGCGGCCGGTTTCTCGACTCCCCGGAATTCCTGCCCTACCACGACATCGGCAACAATCAGACCATCTTCGACCGCATGGATTATCAGCCCACCGGCAAGGACATCATTCACCTGAACCTGTTCGCCGCCCGCAACTGGATCGAAATTCCCAATGATCTGGACCAGCTCACGCAGGATCAGCGTCAGCGCGTGCTCACCTGGAATGTCGCGCCCGGCTACCAGCACACTCTCAATTCCCATACGCTGATCACGGTCAACCCCTACGTCCGTAAAGACCAGTTCAATTACTACCCCAGCCGCGACTTGTTGAACGATCAGCCGGCCACGCAGAGCCAGCAGCGCCAGCTCATGAACTACGGCATCCGGGCCGACGTCGCCACCACCCTCGGGCATCACAACATCAAGTACGGAATCGATTTGAAGCAGACCCGCCTGCTCGAAAACTTCGGCTTCGGCATCACCGATCCCTCTTTCAACTCGCCCTGCATCGATTCGGCCGGCGCCCCGGTGGGCGAGAGCTTTTTAACCAGCCCCGCGCAGTGCTCGAGCTTCGGTTTCCAGCAGAATGTGTCGTCTAATCCCGCCGCGGTCGCTCCCTTCGCGCCCGGCCTCCTGCCCTTCGATCTGACCCGCGGAGGACGCCTGTTCGCCTTCCACGCCACCGCGAATGTCAACCAATACGCGGGCTATTTGCAGGATTCGATCAATATCCGGAATTGGAATATCAATATCGGCTTCCGGCAGGACCAGTACAACGGCCTGGTGTCGAAAAGCGGACCTCAGCCTCGCCTGGGTCTCGCCTATAACGTAAAGCGCACCGGTACCGTCGTCCGCGCGGCTTACTCCCGCACCTTTGAAACCCCTTTCAACGAAAACCTGCTGCTATCGAGCGCCACCGGCGTCGGCGGCCTTGCCAGCAACGTCTTCGGGTCGACCGCCGTCGCCATCTCCCCCGGTTTTCGCAACGAGTTCAACACCGGCTTCGAGCAATCGGTGGGCAAATACCTGCTCGTCGATGCCGATTATTTCTGGAAGTTCACGCACAACGCCTTCGACTTCAGCACCCTGCTCAACACCACCATCACCTTTCCCATCGCGTGGCACAACTCTAAAAACGACGGCTTCACCTGCCGCGCCAGCACCATCAACCTCAAAGGATTCCAAGGCTACTGGACCTGCGGCCACACCCGCGCACGCTACTTTCCGCCCGAGGATGGGGGCCTGGTCCCGCAAGGCGCCGCGCTCGCCGCGGGCGTCTTTCGAATCGACCACGACCAGGCGTTTCAATCCACGCTCAACCTGCGCTATCAGCGCAAAAAGAACCAGGAATGGATCGCGCTCACAGAGCGTTTCGATAGCGGCGAAGTGGTGAGTGGCATCCCGGACGCCGGTTTCGCCATGACGGATCTGACCCCGAATCAGCAGGTTAGCATCGGTTTGGCATGCTCGGGAAACTACGCGACCATCGCGAATCCGGTCCGGAACTGTTCCGGCCCGGTGACCTCAAAACTTCTGACCCTTCCTCAAATCGGCCAGGAAAACGACGACCACAACCCCGACCGGGTAAAGCCCCGCAACCTGCTCGACCTGGGAATCGGCACGGACAACCTGTTCCACACCGAAAAAACCCAGCGCTGGACCGCCTCAATCTCAATCGATAATTTAACCAACAAAGTGGCTCTCTACAACTTCCTGTCCACCTTCAGCGGAACCCATTTTGTCGAGCCGAGAACAGTAGTAGCCAAAATCGGCTTCGTCTTCTGACTTTTTGGCAGGTCTCCGACCTGCCCTCCCAAATACCAAACGAACCCAAAGGGTCTGTCCCGGCCCATCCCTTCACTCCACAATCTCCCAACGCACATCGCAGCGCGTCTGAATCCCCGGCTTCAACGACCGCATTACCAGGGTTTGCGTCCCATTCGCCTGCCGGGAAATCGTTGGACGCCAGGCGCTGTGATCGAAAGTGAACTTCAATCGCCCGCCCGGTAGATTCTCAAACACAACCTCCCCGTTCTGCGCCACTTCAACCGATGCATGCAGCACTCCAGACCGCGGAAGGGCAGTCGTTGCGACCCGCGGCGCAGGCTCGGATGGAGGGGCCGACACCACGGGAGCGGGTTGCACTGACACCGGACGTTCTCGAGGTGGCTTGGCCGGCACCGGAGGAGCTGTAGCCTGGACCGGATCGGGCGGAATGACTTCCGTGCTAGGTGCGGGCGTTGGAGCGGGTGCCGGCGTAGGGGCAGGCGCAGGCTGCACTGGGATGGGTTCCGTGGCTTGAACCTGCGTGGCCGGCTCTCCCCGCATCCGGGCCATGTAAAACCAGGCGCCCGCGCCGCCTAGGAGAAGCATGATGGCGAAGATTCCGATCCAAATTCCTGCTCCCGAGCCCTTCGCCGGCAGCGGTGGAGGAGGAGGCGGAGCGGGAGGAGGCGGCGGAGGAGCCGACCACACCGGTGTTTCAACCAGCGGCGGCGGAGGCGGTGGCTGCTGCGGAACCGCCAGCGGCATCGTAATCGTCGTCTGCGTACCGGGAGGCACCCGCGCCTGTCCCACGGGCTGGCCGCACTTCACGCAAAAGCGGGTCCCGTCGGCGATGGTTGCCCCGCATGCCGTACAAAAGGGGGCAGCCATGTTCCCCCTTACTGGACGTCGCTTACCTTGCCGCCGATGAACACCACCTTCATGTCTTTATACACGTAGGTTTTCTTGTTGCCCAGATCGACCACCGTTTTGGGCTGCCCGAGCAGCGCCGTAACCTGCTCAATGGTCTGCCCCAGGCTGATCTCGGCGGGTGGCGCCGTCGACACCGCCGCCCCGTCTGAAGGACCTGACGCACCGGCCTGGCCGGCCACTTCCTGTTCCGCGGCGTCCGCTTCCTTGGCTTGCTTCTGGATCTCGGCCTGCGCGTTCGGATCCGGCGGCGGCGCGATGGCCGCGAATTCCGCCTTCACCGGAGCCGCTTTCGCCGACGCGGGAACGGCCGGCAGCCCGTCCTTGCCGCCCTTCGATTGCAGGTCGCCCATACCGGCGTCGATGGTCTCGCGCATATGGTTCTGCATCTCCTGCAAGTCGGCGATGGCGACCGACACCTTCACGCCCTTATGGCATTCCTTGCCGCCTTTGCTCGAAAGGACCACCAGGTCGGCAGCGGTCGCATCGGCGGGGGGAGGACCGGCGAGTTGCAGCGCATCGCCTTCGCTCACCGCGCACTCCGTGCCTGACGCATCGATCACGTCGAGGTCGCTTCCGGCTACGAACACGTGCTGGACATTGTCACTCAACATCCGCGCAATGCCGCTCGACGCCGGATCGGGAACGCTCTTCGCCGCCGTCTGCTGCGCCTCCTGATTTTCAAGCGCGAGCTGCCGCTTCACTTCTTCCGCAATCAGGTTCTTGACTTCCGGCGTCAAAGGAGCGGCATCGGGGGCCATCGCCTGCTGCTGTTGGGCCGCAGCCGCTTGTTGAGCGGCATAATTCGCCGCCAGGCTCTGCGAGATCAGGTAATCCGCGAGCCATACCGAGGCGCTGGGATAGACCGGATAGGGTGTGAAGTAAGCTCCGTAGTATCCATACCACGGATTGCCTACAAACCCCCACGCATAAGGCACCGGCGCGACCCAGGGATTGTACGCCCATCCATAAAATGCGGGGGCGTAATAGAACGCAGGCGCATAGCCGTACACGTAAACCCCGTGATAGGCGTAGCGATTATAGAACCGGTCGTAAGAGCGTCCGCCGTAATAGTATTGGCGGCGCGCATACTCATGCCCTCGATAGGAATAAGGACGGCCCTGATAATAGCCGCGGCCGCCGCGCTCGGAAACGATGCGGGAATGGTCCCCGCGCTCTACCGCTACGCGCCGATTCCCGTTCAGGCCGTGATGAATATCCATGCCGCGCTTGGAGTCGTGTACGTCGGCACGATGCCCATCGGCGCGTGTGCGGACCGAGCTGCCGTTCGCCGTGTGAACGGTGCGGCTGCCCGCGGCCTCGCGGCCTCCGCCTCGATTCGCCGCGGACGCGCCTCCTTTATTGGCGCCCCCCGCTGGACCATGAGCCGCCCCTGCCGGACTGTGAGCTGCTCCGGCCGCACCCCCATGATTCGCGGTGGTAGCCGGACCTTTGCCGGCAGTGCTGGGACCTCTGGACGCACCCGAGGTCGTCGGACCTTTGCCCGCCGTCGTAGGACCCTTCGATGCCGTCGAGGGACCCCTAGATGCCGTCGAGGGACCAGCCTTGCCTGCGGAACTCGGAGCTTTCGCAGGTGCCGCCGGTTTGGCCGCGGGAGCCGCCGGCTTCTTCTGGCCGTAGACCATCGAGGAGCCAGCCAGCAATACCACGATCATCCCCGTCAAATATCGGTGCGCCTTCATGGAAATCTCCTTTATTGGACGTCGGTGACTTTGCCGTTCACAAAGGTCACTTTACCCAAGTCCTTATAGTAGTAAATCTCTTTTGTCCCCAGTTTGACGACCTTTTCCGGCTGTCCAAAACTGGCGATCACTTCGTCTTTGGTCTGCCCCAGCTTCAACTCCTTCGGCGGAGCTTGAGGAGCATCCGGGGGAGGCGGCGGAGGCGCGATCGGCGCGAGTGCCGGATCTGGAGCGGCCGGAGGAGCCGCCTGGGCCGCCGGAGCCTGCTGTTGTTGCTGCTGCTGATCGCCTGTGGGTGCAGCCTTATCGTCGGCCGGCTGGACCTTAAATACCTCGCCCACCAGCTTGTCCATCTCGTCGGCCGAAGGGACCGGCCCCTTGGGGCTGAAATAGAACTTCAGCGCCGCCTTATACCGCACATCCGCGTACGCATCGGTGTACAGATCGAAAACGACCCCGTCGTCCTTGCATTCGATCTTGGTGACCCATACTTTTTCACCGGGAACGAAAGTCCGGGTGGCCGGAGCGGACGGAGCCGAAGCCCCGGGCAAATGACTGAAACGATTGAGGCCGTTGTTGATCTTGCCCAGCGCATTCTGGCTGATCTTACCTTCTTTATAGGTGTTCTGGTAGAAGTTCGTCCCCGACACCGGGGCCATAATAATGTTGCCCTTTTTCAACACCAGAATCGCGCCCGCGGTCACGATATCCGACTGATCCGCGGTCGCCTGGGTGAGGGCGTACTCGGATACCAGTTTTTTCTCGACGGCGGACTTACTCTGGGCCGCGCCCGTAAAGGGCATTCCTATACCGATTAAGGCGATCACCGTGATAGTTCGCATGATAGGACTCCGCGCCAGTATACACCGGCATGGTCTTTCATTCAAGCAATGCGTAGAAGCGGTCCAAAGACCGTCATCAGGGGCCCATCCCGGTGGTGGAATCATGTCCATCGCCGCGACAAAGTGCGTCCCCACGCTGACGCATGGGGTTATAACCCCGCGGCGTGAGCCCGGGGGGTGGGTGGCGGGTGATCCGGCTGGTGACGCGTCCGGACGCGCGGGTGGCGTTCTGCTTAGGATGCGATCGGTTCGAAATGGGCGAACATGTTTTGAAATTCCGGCAAGCTGCACGGCTTTTCATAGGTACAGACTTTTTCGAATCGAGCCCACAAATCGAGGACGGCGGGATTATGGTGCGCTCCGGCAATCGCTTCCGGAGAAACCCATTCGAAGATCTCGACGATGGTTCCGTCGGCGGTGCGCATGACGATCGGTGGGCGTTCGGTGACCAGACCCTCGGCGCGCAGGGGCGGCAGATGGCCGCGAACCAGCTCCAACAACTCCCGGTCGCAGCCGGGCTTCGGTTTGTAACAAGCGACTGAGATCGAACCCATAAGCGATTATAGGATCTTGAGAGCTGTCGGCATTGACTTCGGGACCACCAATTGCGCGGTGGCGGTGGCACGGGACGGGGTGGTCGAGATGGCGCGTTTTGGCGTCGAGGGGATGCTCGAAACATTCCGGTCCGTGCTATATTTCGACGGCACGAAGAAACGGCCGCTGGCGGGACCGGCGGCGATCGACGCGTACCTGGCGCGGGAAACGCCGGGGCGGCTGATCCAGTCTTTGAAATCGTTCCTGTCGAGCGCGCTGTTCCGGGAGACGTGGGTTGCGGGGGAGCGCTATTCGGTGGAGGATCTGACGGCGGCCATGGCTCGCGCGCTGCGCGTTGAAGCGGAGAAGCAGTTTGGGGACTTGGGAACGCGGGTGGTGCTGGGGCGTCCGGTACGATTTGTCGGCGGCGAAACGGAGGAGGCTGACGCGCTGGCGGTGTCGAGGCTGGAACAGGCGTTTGGACGGGCAGGGTTCGAGGAGATCGTATTTGAGCTGGAGCCGGTGGGGGCAGCGTATTTCTACGAGAGCACGCTCGATCGCGAAGAGCGGATTCTGATTGGAGATTTCGGTGGAGGCACTAGCGATTTTTCGCTGCTGCGCGTGGGGAAGCGACGGAGGATCCTATCGAATGCGGGGCTGCCGTTCGCGGGAGACGCTTTTGACGCGAAGATCGTGCGGCACGTGGTGTCCCCGATGCTGGGGTTGGGGACTAAATACCGGTCTCTGGATAAGATGCTGCCGATGCCTTCCTCGGTGTATTTGAAACTCGAGAAATGGCATCACTTGTCGTTCCTGAAGAATCAGGATACGCTGCGGATGCTGCGGAGCTTGGAGGTGCAGGCGGAGGAGCCGGCGAAGATCGAGGCGTTGATTAACCTGGTTGAGAATGACGCGGGATATAATTTGCACCGGTCCGTGCAGAGGACCAAGGTGGAGCTTTCTTCGAGGGAGCGGAGTGAGTTGGTGTATGAGGATCCTTGTGTGTCGATCCGGCAGGCGTTGACGCGGGGGGATTTTGAGGATTGGATTGAGCCGGAACTGTCAGCGATCTCGGATTGCGTGGATGAATTGTTGCGGGATGCGCGGACGAAGGCTGAGAAGATCGATCGCGTGTTTCTGACTGGAGGGACGTCGCTGGTGCCGGCGGTGCGGCGGATTTTTGAGTAGAGGTTTGGGGTGGAGAGAGTGACGGCGGGGGATGAGTTTACTTCGGTGGCTCGGGGGTTGGCGTTGAGGGGGCGATCCCCTGGCTGACGCCAGGGGTTATAGCCCCGTCCCGTCAGCGGGGGTTTCGCCAAGTCGCGGATCTGAAGAGGGCAGGTCGGGAACCTGCCCCACTTGGCTCGGGTTGGGGAGAGAGAACGAGCTAGGGGAGAGTGAACGCGACGTAAACGCCTTGGATGGGGCGCTGGGCCGCGGGGGTTAGGGCTTCCTGGGCGGCGGCGCAGAAGACTATGTATTCGCGGCCTTCGATTTGATAGACGGCGGGCATGCCCTCCAGGCCGGCTTGGACTTCGGTTTCCCAGAGGAGTTTGCCGGTTTCTACGTCGAAGGCTCGGACCTTTTTATCGCGCGTGCCGGTGAAGAGGAGTCCTCCGGCGGTGATTACGGGGCCGACTTTCGGGTAGTGGGTGCCGGTGCCTTTGATACCGGGAACGTCGCCCAGGGCGAGTTTCCATTTGATGGTTCCCTGGTTGAGATCGTAGGCGGTGAGCGATGTCCATGGGGGTTTGATGGCGGCGAGGCCGTCGCTCGCGATCATGAAGCCGAAGCCGCTCAGGTAGCGGTCCTGTTCTGGTTCCAGCTTGAGTAAAGACGGCAGATCCTTCGAGACCACGACTAGCGTGCCTTTGTCGGGGTCGACGGCGGCGCCGCCCCAGTTGGCTCCTCCGTTGTTGCCGGGCATCTGGATCGTTCCCCGCTTGGCGGGAGGGGTAAAAAGGCCTTCGTTGCGGGCGCTGAGGATCTGGTCTCGGAATTTGGCGCGGTCTTCGGGGGAGAGATAGGGGCTGAGATCGTCCACTGTGAATTTCTGGCGCGCGTACGGAGGAGGTTTCGTGGGGAAGGGCTGCGTCGGCCAGGTGGTTTCGCCGGGCATGTCGGATTTGGGGACGGGACGTTCTTCGATGGGCCAGACGGGCTCGCCGGTGACTCGGTCGAAGACCCAGACGAAGCCCTGCTTGCTGACTTGCGCGACGGCGTCGATGGTTTTGCCGTCGTGATGAATGGTGAGCAGCTTGGGCGCGGTAGGATCGTCATAATCCCAGATATCGTGATGCACCATCTGGAAATGCCACAGGCGTTTGCCGGTGCGGGCGTCGAGGGCGAGGAGGCAATCGGCGAACAGATTCGCGCCAGTGCGGTCGACTCCATAGAAATTATATTTCGCGCTGGCGGTGGGCGCGTAGAGGATGCCGCGCTTTTCGTCGATCGAGAGCTCGCTCCAAATATTCGCGCCGCCGACTTTTTTCCAGGCGTCCTTGGGCCAGGTTTCGTAGCCGAACTCGCCTGGATGGGGGATGGTGTGAAAGGTCCAGACTACGCGGCCGGTGCGAACGTCGAAGGCTCGGAGGTCGCCGGGCGCGGAGCCGTAGCCTTGATTGGTGGCGGAGCCGAGGATCAGCAAATCTTCGAATACGCGGCCGGGGGTAGTAGATTGGACCAGCGATAAAGTTTGAGGATCGCGGCCCAGGCCTTCCTTCAGATCTACGGCTCCATCGGCGCCGAAGGTGGGGATGGTCTTGCCGGTGCGGGCGTCGATGGCGCGTAAAAAATGATTGCTGGCGAAGAGCAGACGGCGGTCGGAGCGGTCCTTACTTTCCCAATAATTGATGCCTCGATTGGTGATGATTTTGATTTCGGGGCCGGAGGGATGGGTCCAGATTTCCTTGCCGGTGGAGGCGTCGAGGGCGACGATGGAGTTGTTTTTCGCGAGGACGAAGATGACGTTGTCGACGACGAGCGGATTGAAAAAATACTTGTTGTGGTCGCCGGTCGGGTAGGTCCAGGCCGGCTTCAACTTCGCGACGTTCGAGCGGTCGATTTGCTTGAGGGAGGAGAATTGCGAGGAGTCGGCCGAGCCTCCGTAATCGGACCAGGCGGTGTGAGTTTGAGCGAAGATCGAGGTGGCGAAAAAGAAGATGGCGCGGTTCACAAGTCTTCATGATAGCGTCTAGTAAAGAGATGAACATCTACGCGGGAATATTGTTGTTTAGCGCGGGAGTGTGGGCGCAGCCGGCGGCGTCTTATAAGTACACGGTCAAGGGCGATGAGAAGACCGTCGAGATCACGAATGTAAATTACGAACTGGTCAGCTCCGATCTGGTGCTACGAACTACGACGAAATCGAAGCAGGTTCTGGGCGATATCGGCGTCGAGTCGGTGGTGACCATCGAGGCTTGGAAGTTGGGGACCGATTTGAAGGAGAGGCCGCTGTATACGGTGTCGGTGGACGGAACAGAAAGCCGGACGGTGGAAGGCGAACTGTTCGTTGTATCGCGCGGCTTGGAGGAAGTGGAGTGGTGGTCGGTTTACAAGCTTGCGGATGGCGCGCACTTGTTCGATACGTATGTGCCGCTGGTGAAATTTTCGACCAGCCGCAAGGAGACGATTTGGCGATATGCGGGGTTCGATGTGCCTCCGGACGATTCGAAGGACGCGCGACTGAATGACCGGCATGTGGTGGGCGTGTTGACGTACGCGTCGGAGGAGAAGGTGATTCGGGAGGCTCTGATTACGTGCGACGATCCGAAGCTCGCGCAGTTGCTGCGGTCGTACGCGGATGAGACACGGGTGTTGACGGAGAGCGGGGCGATCAAGTCGCAAATTTTGCGGATATCGTTCAGTCAGAATTTTCCAGCGGCTGCGGCTACGATTGCGATTGTGGTTCCTATTGTCGACGACGATTTGGATTTGGCGGGGGCGAAGGTGCCTCCACGGGTGCGTATTGTGGGGTGGAAGAGGTAGGCACGGGGACGTCGGCGCTGACCGCTCCCGGTGGTCGCGGCTCTTTGCGGAGGAGTGGTGTGGTGTTGACGCGTTAGGTCGCGGAGGGGCAGGTCGGGGACGTGCCCTACTGGTTTTCCAGGGCCATGACTGCGAAGGCGGTGGCGGCGTCGCTCATGAATCTGCCGGCGTCGGATGCGGGATCGCGCTGCTTGTTTAGCGATGCTGCTGGCCATTGTCCGGTATCTTTATCCTGATTCTTCGCCAGCCAGGTCAGGCTGCGTTTCAATTTAGTTCGGGGCACACCGGCGAGCTCTAAAACGTAGGTGACCATGCCCGTGGCGTAGCCGTCGCTGATCGATGGCAGGGCAGTCGAATCCCGGCGCTTCCAGGTGGGCAGGACCAGCGACGACGCGCTCCAGCCTCCGTCTTCTTGTTGTTTGCCGAGCAACTCGTCGACGATGGATTTTTGCTGATCGGGCTTTAAGAGGCCGGGAACTTTCGCGGACGCCCACAGTAGCACCACGCGGTTGAGGAGGGACTGGCTGGACTGTTCGCGCTGCAGATATTCGCTTAATAGCTTCACGTTCTCTTGCACGGAGGCCTGATAATCCTTCGGCGTGCTGCCGACCGCGATCGCGGCGAGGGTCGCGCCCCAGTATTGCGAATCGTCGGCTTCCCAGGGCTCGTTGTGAAAATTAAGCCAGGTCCACGCGCCTGTTTTATCGCCCGATTTGAGTTGCAGGCTCCACATATTATCGAGCGCGAGTTTCGTGTTGTCGTTCAGCTTGGGATCGTAGCTTGCGAGAATCAGTGCGTTGAGAACCGATTCCGTGCCGCGCGATTGCGCGGTCTTCGGATCGCCATTTTTGTCGGCATAGAATGGCAGGACTTCGCTCCACATGCGGACGCGTTTGGTTACGTTGTCGAGGAGTTGACGTTCGCCAGTCGAAGGGGCTGGTTCGGCCAGCGCGGCGCGGAGGGCGGGGCGGCCGAGCGCGTAGGGCAATGCGGTGTGGCAGGAAATGCAGAAGGTGCCGTGATCGCGCGCGGAGGATTTCCAGCCGATCCACCAATCGGCGCGCTGATCGAGATACGCGGCAGCGCTTTTGGGACTCCAGGAACCGGCCTCGTCGGCAGCGGTCAGAAGGGGGATCGCGAGAATCGCTAGAGCTATCGTCGTCCTCATTCCGCTATTGTAACGCTGCATACGCAGGCGGCCGCAGATCGGATTTACAGTCGCACGAATGTTATTGTTGTGCTACGTTAAAACCGCCGGGCCTTGAAACGGCGTAACAGAGAAAGCGATGCACATCCCGGACGGATATCTGAGTCCTTCGACCTGCGCTGTTTTATACGCGGGCTCGACGCCGTTCTGGTATGTGTCGCTAAAGAAAATGAAGCGACGATTGAACACGCAGGCGGTGCCGCTGCTAGCGGTGTTCGCGGCGTTTTCGTTCGTGATCATGATGTTCAATCTGCCATTGCCCGGAGGGACCACGGGGCACGCGGTGGGGGTGGGAATCGCGGCGATTGTGCTGGGGCCTTGGGGATCGATTCTGGCGATTTCGGTGGCGCTGGTGATTCAGGCGATATTCTTCGGCGATGGAGGCGTGACTGCGATCGGCGCGAATTGTTTCAACATGGCGATTGTCGGATCGCTGGTCGCTTACGCGCTTTACCGGCTGATCGCGGGGCGCGCGCCGATTGAATCGCCGCGTCGAGTGGTGGCTGCCGCGATCGCGGGATATGGAGCCATCAACGCATCAGCGCTGTTCGCGGCGATCGAGTTCGGGATTCAGCCGATGCTGTTTCACGACGCGTCGGGGACGCCTTTGTACGCGCCGTATCCTTTACATATTGCGGTTCCGGCGATGATGATCGGGCATCTGACGATTGCGGGGCTGGCGGAAAGTGTTGTGGGCGGGGGCGTGGTCGCGTATTTGCAACGGGCTGAGCCGGCGTTGTTGAAAATCACGGCGCCGGGGGCGAGTTCGAGCGGCGAACGGGCGAGTTTGCGGCCGCTGTGGGTCGCTCTGGCGGTGCTGCTGATCCTTACGCCACTGGGAATTCTGGCGGCGGGCGCTGCGTGGGGGGAATGGATGCCGGAGGATTTTTCTACTCCGCACGCGCGCCAACAGATCGCGGCGGCGTCGGGGAATCAGGCTCCTCCAGTGAGCGCGCCTGCGGGGTTGCGAAGATTGTCGACATTGTGGACGGCGCCCATGCCTCGCTATGCGCCGCCGATTTTGAAAAGTGCTCAACTTGGATACGTTTTGTCGGGAATGGTGGGCACGGGGTTGATCCTACTCGCGTGCGTGGGCGGGGCGTGGATTTTCACACGGTTCCGGTCATGAAATCCTTTGTTGAGCGGACCATCGGCAGCTTATCGGAGGGCATGAATTTCGCGGCGTTGGCGGACGATTCCGCTCGCTCTGGCGGCGTATTGCAGGGTGTCGATCCTCGGGTCAAAGTTGCGGGGATGCTGGCGATGATCGTTGCGGTTGCTGTGACGCATCACTTGATCGCGATCGCCTGCGTGCTGCTGCTGGCGGTTTCGCTGGCGACGATCTCGCGAATTTCGCTGGTCGATCTTGCGCGCTGGGCATGGACGCCGGTGCTGTTGTTCACGGGCTGCATCGCGCTGCCGGCGATCTTCGTTACGCCCGGCGCGCCTGTTTATGCGAACTGGCCGATTACGTCGCAAGGCGTCCGCTCGGCTAGCTATCTGTTGCTGCGAGCCGAAACCGCGGTGAGTTTATCGATGCTGCTGATTCTTTCGACGCGCTGGCCGCACATCCTGAAGGCTCTGCGGGTGCTGCGGGTGCCGGTGGTGTTTATCGTCATTTTGGGGATGACGTATCGCTATCTTTTTCTGATCCTTGAAACGGCGCTGGATATGTTCGAATCGCGCGAGAGCCGCACTGTCGGCGTGCTGGAAGCGGCGGATCGGAGGCGCCTCGCGACGGCCACGGTCGGCGTGCTGCTGAGCAAAAGTTATCATCTGAGCGCGGACGTGCACCTGGCTATGCAATCGCGAGGGTTTCGGGGCGAAGTTTATCTGCTTGACGATTTTAAAATGCAAGCGGCGGACTGGGGCTGGCTAACCTTTTTTCTCGGCGTCGCAACCGCCGTCATCTGGGTGGGGCGCTGATGTTTCGAGTCGAGAACGTCACCTTCCGGTACGGCTCCGTGGTGGCGCTCGACAACGTCTCACTCGCGTTACAGGAAGGCAAACGCAGCGCGCTGCTGGGGGCGAACGGCTCGGGGAAATCGACGCTTTTGCGGATGCTGGACGGACTTTGCTTCGCCGATTCGGGAACGATTTCGTTTCACGACGAACACATTGATGAAGCGGCCCTGGAAGATGACAAGTTCGCGTGCGCGTTCCGGCGGCGGGTGGGGTTGGTGTTTCAGAACCCCGACGTGCAGTTGTTTAATCCCACGGTGTTCGATGAAGTGGCGTTCGGACCTTTGCAGATGCGCTGGACCAGGAACGAAATTCGAGAGCGCGTGGAAGCGACGCTTCGGACGCTGGAGATTGCGCACTTGCGGGATCGCCCGCCCCATCGTCTATCGGGCGGAGAAAAAAAACGGGTCGCGATCGCGTCGGTGCTGGTGCTGGATCCGGAGGTGCTGCTGCTGGACGAGCCGACCGCGGCGCTCGATCCGCGGAGCCAGAGCCAGATTATCGATTTGCTGATCGGCTGGGGCGAAGGCAAGAAAACCGTGATCATCGCGACGCACGATTTGGGTCTGGTGGAAGATATCGCCGACCATTGTTTCCTGATGCAGAGCGGAAAGCTGATCGCGGAGGGTGAGCCGGCCGGCCTGCTGCGAAATGAAACGCTGCTGCGGGCCAGCAATTTGATTCACGAACACCGCCACTCGCATCCCACGCTAGGAATTCATACGCATCCACACACTCATCGCACCTGATGGATGTCGCCCAGCCAATAATTTAGATCCTGCACATACACCGTGGCGGTGATGTGATCGTGAACGTGCAGCGAGTCGAAATCCTTGCGGTCTTTGACGGGATATTCCATGGTCATCGCGTCCATCCATCCTTCGACTTTCTGACCGTCAATATTCGCGGTGTGGGCTTGCGGATTGAGCGATACGACGACGCCATCGAGTTTGTATTGCTTCACAGGCGAATTCGACGCCGCCTTGTTCCCGCAGGCGCACAGCGCGAAGGCGAGCAGTAAGATGGATATGAATTTATGCGTCATCTATTTCTATTATTACTGGTGAGTGCCCTTATGTTCGCGCAAGTGCCGGTAATATTCGATACGGACATGGGCAACGACATCGACGATGCGCTGGCGCTGGCGGTGCTGCATGCTCTCGAAAGCAGGGGCGAATGCCGCATCGTGGCGGTGACGATTACCAAAGATAATCCGTGGGCTGCGCCTTACATCGATTTGGTCAATACGTTTTATGGACGTTCGATGATTCCGATTGGGATGGTGAAGGGGAGCGGAGTTACTCCGGCAGATAGCGCGATGATCCGGGTTCCCTCTGAACGCAAGCGCGCGGATGGTTCGTTTGTTTATCCGCATCGGATTTTGAGCGGTGCCGACGCGCCGGACGCTGTCGCGGTGCTGCGGGCGGCTTTGGAGAAACAGGCGGATCATAGTGTGGTGATTGTCCAGGTCGGTTTTAGCACCAATCTGGCGCATTTGCTCAGGGATTCGCGGGAATTGGCGGCCCGAAAGGTAAAGCTGCTGGTGACGATGGCGGGCGATTTCGGGAAGAGGAATCCGGAGTTCAACATCAAGATGGATATTCCCTCGGCGCAGAAAGTGTTTCGCGATTGGCCGACGCCGATTGTCACCAGCGGATTTGAGATCGGCAACTCGATGCTGTATCCGGCGTCGAGTATCGTTAGAGATTTTCCGGCGAATCATCCGGTGGCAGAGGCGTATCGAAATTATCAAAAATTTCCTTATGACCGGCCGACTTGGGACGTCACTGCGGCACTCTATGCGGTGCGGCCTGAGGACGGATATTTTTCGTTATCGGAGAGGGGGAAGATCGAAGTCGACGATGCTGGGGTGACGACTTTGAGGGCTTCGTCGGATGGGCGTCATCGGTATCTGGTGATGAAGGATGGGCCGAGGGCGCTGGAGGCTATGATTTTGCTGAGTAGTCAGCCGCGGTGAATCGCAGGTGGAACCGCCTGCGCCACAGAGCACCAAAACCACTAAACCACAAACTATCAAATCAATAAGCCACGAACTGGTGGCTAGGTGGGGCAGGCGGTTCCGCCTGCCAGATCACGGCTTCGTCTTGTCGACTACAACCGCGCCGGCCTTCATGACCCAGCGGACGTTTTTAATTGCGGCGTCTATATCTTGTAGCGGATTGCCGTCGATGGCGGCGATATCGGCCAGGTAGCCGGGCTTCAATCGTCCTAGGCGATCCTCGATTCCCATCAGGTCGGCGGCATCGACGGTGGCGGTTTTCAACGCCTGCTCCGGCGTCATCCCGGCTTTGACGAACCACGCGAGTTCCCGCGTATTTTCTCCAAACATGGTGTACACCGCGTCCGATCCCATGGCGAATCTCACGCCTGCGCGGAACGCTTTCTTCGCGGTTTCCAGGTTGCGCGCGATGAAGTTGTTCAAAGGACCCGTCGCGCCGGCGGGATAGCGGAGCATCTGCGCGTTGTCGACATAGTAGCGATTATGATCGATCGTGGGCACGTAGAAAATTTTCTTGCGCGCCATTTCGGCGATGGTCGCGTCGTCCATATCGGTGGCATGTTCAATCGAATCGGCTCCGGCGCGAACGGCATCGCGGGCGCCAGAGGGACCGTAAGTGTGAATCGCGATCCGCTTGTTCATCGCGTGGGCGGCGTCGACGGCGGCTTTCATTTCTTCGTAGGTGAACGTCTGATCGCCCGAAACATCCTGGCCCGAGCCGGTGGATCCGTACATCTTAATCACGTCTGCGCCCGCGCCGATCTGCTGGCGGACTACCTTGAGAACTTCCGTCACGCCATCGGCGGTGCCGGGACCTCCGCCGCGGCCTCCGCGAGTGATGAAGAGGCCATAGCCGGAGACAAACATGCGGGGACCGGTCATCATGCCGGCGTTGATCAGGTCGCGCATGGCGATGTCCGCATAGTCGCTGGCGCCGAGGTTTCGGACCGTTGTCACGCCGGTTTCGAGGGTCTTTTTCGCATTGTCCTGCGAAAGATAGACAGTCGCGGCGCCGCGGCCGGCTTGCGTTATGCGATTCGTTTCGAGCACGTAGGTGAGATGCGTGTGAACATCGATGAGTCCGGGAACTGCCGTGTAGCGGCTCATATCGATGGCGGTCGCGTCGCTGGGGCCGATGCTCTTGATGCGGTCCTTCTCGATGACGATGACCGCGTTGGTCAGGACTTTTTCGCCATCCCAGATGCGGCCGAAACGGTATGCCTCGGCTTCGAGCGCGCTTGCCAGCAGCGTCAGGCCGATAAAGAATCTGATCATCGATCCATTCTAGCGGCCCAGCGGAGATATTGAAGAAGCTGGCGGCGCTCTCGCCAGGTGAAGCGGAGAAAATCAGGCTTGCCGATGAGGTCCGCATGAAGGCCCCAGTAGGTTTCGATTCGCCAGCGGAGATAGGGGCTTCGCCACGGTCGCAGGCGGTATCCTTTCGAAAGCCGCCAGGCGATTTTGAACATTATTTATCGCCGGGTCCGGTTCCCTTGGCGGCTTTGGCGGGCGGGGCGGGAGTGGCGTAGTAGCCGTTGCGAGTGCGCACGGTAGGATTGCCGGGGGCTTTCACCGTTACCTTGATGGTGCGGAATTTGCCGTCGAGCACTGCGTTCGTCGGCGTGTACGCGAGGATGTACTGGTTGCGAATTTCGTGCGCGATTTGCGGGGTGATGCTCTCTACTTCGGAAAGGCTCTTCGGATAGTAGGCCAAGCCGCCGGACGCCACCGCGAGTTCATTGAGGGCGCGTTTCGCGGCCCGCGCCTCGCGCGGCTCCTCCTCGCTCAGCAGGCCGATGCAGTAAATTAGAACTTCGCTTTGGCGGGCTTTGCGCACCAACTGCTCCAGCGTTTCATTGCTGGTATTGTCGTTACCGTCGGTGATGACGAGAAGAACTTTTTTGCTCTTCTTGCCGTTCTCTTTGGCGTAATCGATGGACATGCTGATGGCGTCGCGCATCGCGGTACCGCCGCGGGTATCGATTTTATCCAGAACCTGCTCCAGCTTTTTCACATTGTTGGTGAAGGGCGCGTCCAGGTAGGCCACATCGTTGAAGTCGACGATGAAAACCTCGTCCTGAGGGTTGGAATCCTTGATCAGCTCGAGAGCGGCGGCCGCGACTTTGGGGCGCTTTTCACGCATGCTGCCGCTGTTATCGATGATGATGCCCATCGACACCGGAACGTCTTCACGATTGAAAATCTTCAGCGGCTGCTCGACGTTATCCTCATACACCTTGAACGCGGACTGCGGCAGGTTGGTGATCAGCTTGCCGTTTTTATCGATCACGCTGACGTGCAGGGGAACCAGCTTGGTGTCGCTGGTGAAGACCGCTGGGTCGTCCTGCGCCGGGGGCGGAGTCTGCGCGTTGGCAGTCAGGCCCCAAAAAACGGCTGCAAGAAATAGTTTACTGCGTAGGTGCATAATATCCCGTTCGGAAGGCAGGCTTCAACGGCGGCAATCCCACCGTCTTTACCAGCTTAACCTGCACCCGCCGGTATTTTCCATCTTTGACCAGATTCTTCGGCGTATAGCCCAGAACATATTGATTGCGCAGTTCGAGTCCGATCTTGGCGGCGACGTCGGGCAGCTCGGCCAGATTGTCGACGCCGAAATCCTTGCCGCCGGTTTGTTCGGAAAGCTCGCGCAGCATGCTGGGGCCGCCCATTTCCTCCGGAGTGCGTCCGCGCGAAGCGATCGGCTCATAAATACCGATGGCATAAATCTGGACGTCCGACTCGCGGACGGCGTTACGAACCTCGGTTTCGGTATAGCGGCTGGAATTATCGCCTCCGTCGGAAATGATGAGCAGCGCCTTACGCGGATTCTTCGCCTTCTTCAAATGGTTCATCGCCATATATACGCCGTCGAGCAGCGCCGTGCGGCCCTTGGCCTGGGTGAACGTCAGGCGGTTCTGAATCTCTTCGGTATCGGGCGTGAGGCTGACCACCAGCTCCGGACGATCGTTAAAACAGACCAGGAAAAACTCGTCTTCCGGGTTAGCGGTTTTGAGGAATTGCGTGACTGCCTGCCTGGATTTCATGAGCTTGCTGCCCATGCTGCCGCTGGTGTCGAACACGATGCCGACCGAAAGCGGCGCATCCTCGCTCGAAAACTGAGTGATTACCTGCTCGGTCTTATCTTCATAAACTTTGAAATTTTCCTTGTCCAGGCCGGTGACGAAACGCATCAGAGGATCGGTCACGGCCACCGGAATCAGCACCAGCGTGGTATCCACGCGTATGTTCGCTTTGCGATCGATCGAGGTTTCCGTCGCGGGGGCCACGGGGCCCTTTATGCGCGGTTTAATATCGATCGGCGGTTGCTGCGCGAGGGCAGCGGTTAAAATCGTTATGAGTCCGAGCGTTTGAGCGGAACGCATCGAATCCTCCTAAATCTGCCAACAGTATACCAGCGGTCCGAGTCGGTTGGCCTAGCGGTAAATGTAAAATAACTGTGAATGGACCCGATTTAGAGATGATCGGGCGAGGGAAAGTATTTCATTCGCTGACGAGGCCGGAAATTGCGATAATTCGGTTATGACCATTACGCCCAAGCCGGAGCAGGAGCGGGTCTTGAAGGAAGCGATCCGAGTGGGATTGATCGAAAGCCCGGAGGATGCTTTGGATATTGGCTTGGAGGCGCTGCGCAGCAGATTGCGGACGGTCCCCGAGGAAACCCCGGAAGAGTGGATTGCCAAGTTCAACGCCTGGGCCGACAGCCACACTTGGCAAAAAGTAGTTCTTTCCGACGAAGCCATGAGCCGAGAGTCGATCTACGAGGATCGCGGACTTTAGGTGGCCGTCCTGTTGGACACTAATATTCTCCTGCGGTCCGTCCAGCCGCTCCACCCGCACTTCTCACTGACCAAGAACGCAATTGCGGCTTTAATTCAAGACGGCGAGGAGATGGTCATCGGCGTTCAGAATTTGATAGAGTTCTGGGCTGTGGCAAGCCGGCCACAGTGGACTAACGGTCTTGGAATGAACCTTGAAACAGTTGCCCAGGAAGTTGCCACGCTAAGGAGTCGGTTCCAGATTTTGCCTGAAGGAGATCTCATTTTCACAACTTGGGAGCGGCTGGTCCGAACCTATGGCGTCTCCGGAAGGAACGCGCACGACGCCCGCTTGGACGCGGTGATGAACGTGAATCGCGTGGATAAGATCTTGACCTTCAACGTTGCTGACTTCAGGCGTTTTCGAGAGATAATCGTCCTAGATCCACAGTCTGTCTGTTAGAGCTTCCCAGCCGCCCCGCAACTTGCTAGAATCGAGTGTGCCGCTCCGTATTCTTGGCGTAATCCCCGCCCGGTACGCCTCCTCCAGATTTCCCGGGAAAGCCCTCGTCTCTATCGGCGGAAAATCCATGCTCCAACATGTGTGGGAACGGGCGTCCGCGGCCCGATACCTCACCAGCGTTACGATCGCGACCGACGACGAACGTATTCGGGCTGAGGGAGAAAAATTTCATGCGCGCGTGGTGATGACGCGCGAGGACCATCCATCGGGAACCGATCGTGTAGCCGAAGTCGCATCCGCCTCGAACGCCGATATCATCGTCAACATTCAAGGCGACGAGCCGTTGATCGATCCTTCGGCCATCGACATTGCCGTGCTCGGCCTGATGGAGGATGACGATATCCCGATGGGGACGCTCAAGAAAAGGATTGAGCGGCTAGAAGAAATCGGCAACCCCAATGTCGTAAAAGTGGTGACCGACCTTTCCGGCAACGCGATTTATTTTTCGCGCGCGGCGATTCCGCATGTGCGTGCCGATGGCGCGATGCCGGTTTGCTTCAAGCACATCGGATTGTACGTATACCGCCGCGACTTTTTGCTTCGCTATTCCGATCTGCCGGTGGGGCCGCTCGAGCAAGCCGAGCGGCTGGAGCAGTTGCGGGCGCTCGAAAACGGGTTCAAAATCCGTGTCGTGGAAACGGAGTATGAATCGCTAGGCGTCGATACGCCGGAGGATTGGGAAAGGGTTTCGGAGCTGTTCGAGAAACTGATGGTGACTGATTAATATGGCCAAATACATTTTTGTCACCGGTGGCGTGGTTTCCTCCCTGGGAAAAGGCATTGCGGCGGCTAGCATCGGCTGCCTGCTTGAAAGCCGCGGGCTCAAAGTCACACTGCAAAAATTCGACCCCTATTTGAACGTCGACCCCGGCACGATGAGCCCGTTTCAACATGGCGAAGTTTTCGTCACCGACGATGGCGCGGAGACCGACCTCGACCTGGGCCACTATGAGCGATTTACGCACGCGCCCCTCACCCAGGCCAACAATCTGACCAGCGGACGCATCTACGAACAGATTATTTCGCGCGAGCGCCGCGGCGATTATCTGGGCAAGACCGTACAGGTGATTCCTCACGTGACCAACGAAATCAAAAGCGCGGTGAAGCGCGTTTCGACCGCGGCCGACGGATCCGCCATCGACGTCGTGATTGTCGAGATCGGCGGCACGGTGGGCGATATCGAATCGCTGCCCTTCCTCGAAGCCATCCGCCAGTTGCGCCATGAGCTGGGGCGCGAGAACACTCTGTTCGTTCACGTGACTCTGGTCCCGTGGATCGCCGCGGCGCAAGAATTAAAGACCAAGCCGACGCAGCATAGCGTCAAGGAATTGCGTGCGATCGGTATTCAGCCCGACATCCTGTTATGCCGCAGCGAGCGCGAGCTGCCGGATGATATGAAGGAGAAGATCGCGCTGTTCTGCGACGTCGATGTCGAAGCGGTCGGCACCGCAGTCGACGTGGCCAGCGTCTACGAATGCCCCATCGTTTTCGCGGAGCAGGGCGTGGACGATATGGCTCTGCGCCTTCTCGACCTCGATGAAACGGTTGGACCGCGCGATATGTCCCGTTGGACGCAGATGGTGGGACGCTTGAAGCATCCCAAGCATCAGGTGTCGATCGGCCTGGTCGGAAAATACGTCGAGTATGAGGACTCCTATAAGAGCCTGAAAGAGGCGCTGCTGCATGGGGGCCTGGCGCATGAGACGAAGGTCAACATTACCTGGATCGAATCGGAAAGGCTCGCGTGGCCCGATGCGATCGCGACGCTCGAACGGTTCGACGGCATCTTAGTTCCCGGAGGATTCGGCAAGCGCGGCGTCGAAGGAATGCTCTGCGCGATCCGCTACGCGCGCGAGTGCAAAGTGCCGTATTTCGGCATCTGCCTGGGCATGCAAACCATGGTGATCGAGTTTGCGCGCAACGTGTGCGGATTGGAGAGAGCCAATTCGACTGAATTCGATCCCGCAACCAATAATCGCGTCATCTATAAATTGCGCGAGTTGAAAGGCGTCGATGAGCTGGGTGGAACCATGCGCCTGGGCGCGTATCCGTGCGTGCTTCAGGAAGGCAGTTTCGCGCGCGCGGCTTATGGAACGGACTTGATCAGCGAGCGCCATCGGCATCGCTACGAGTTCAATCGTGAGTTTGAACCGATATTGAAGCAGCACGGTCTAAAGCTGACCGGCGAGACGCCGGACGGAGTATACGTCGAGATCTGCGAGCTAGCCGACCATCCCTGGTACCTGGGCTGCCAGTTTCATCCGGAGTTCAAGTCGAAGCCTCTGGAACCCCATCCTTTGTTCAGCGCCTTCATAGTGGCCGCGCTCGATCAACAGAGACGCAAAATGAAAAAGGAAATCGTCAACGTGGGTGCCAGCCACATTGGGGCTTAGCTCACAGACTAAAGTCTGTGCCACCTCCCTGCCCAGACAAGGTGGCACAGGCTTTAGCCTTGGAAAGTGAAAGCATGCTGACATCGTTGGGGCTTGGAAACGGCCTCGTCCTGATCGCCGGTCCCTGCGTCATCGAGAGTGAAGAGCACGTACACTTTCTGGCCCAGGAAATAAAGAAATCCGTAGGCGCGTTCGTCTTCAAAGCCTCTTTCGATAAGGCGAACCGTTCCAGCCTATCCGCCTACCGCGGGCCCGGCCTCAAGGAAGGACTGCGCATTTTGAAGACCGTCCGCGATGCGGGATTCCCGGTGCTCACCGATATTCATGAGCCTTCGCAAGCCGCGCAGGCGGCTGAAGCGGTCGATATTTTACAGATCCCCGCCTTCCTCTGCCGCCAGACAGATTTATTGCTTGAGGCGGGACGCACCGGCAAAATCGTCAATATAAAAAAGGGACAATTCGTTTCGCCACATGACATCCGCCACGCCGCGGATAAAGTCGCGTCCACTGGAAATAATCGCATTCTGTTGACTGAACGCGGCGCAACCTTCGGCTACAACAATCTGGTCGTCGACATGCGCGCGATCCCGATCATGCGCGCTTTCGGCTGGCCCGTCGTCTTCGATGCCACGCACAGCGTGCAGCTGCCGGGCGCGACCGGCAGCGGATCGGGCGGCCAGCCGCAGTTCATCGAACCCCTGGCGAGCGCCGCGGTCGCGGCTGGAGCGGACGGCGTGTTCATGGAAGTGCATGAAGCACCGGAACGAGCTTTATCGGATGGCGCGAATGCCTTGCGCCTTGATTTGCTCGGTCCGCTATGGAAAAAATTGCTGCGGATCAGCGCGGCATTAGGAGCTTGATGAAAAACTCTCCCGGGGCCCTCCAATCGCAGGCGAAGCCGCCTGCCATCGAGATTTTCAACAAGCTCTTAGTGGAGCGGCGCCATGCGCTGCCGTGTATGTGGCGCGAGCTTCAGCCGGCGTCTTATTCGGAATGCTCCAGAGGCTTGTGCTGGCTCACACTATCTCCGTCTTCGCTTTTTAGCTCTGCAAAAATGAGCGTCGAGAGAATCGTCATTCCGCCCAGCACCAGGAACGCCTCATGGATCCCGTGAATCATTTCTGGAGGGCTCGAATGAAAACGGTCGGGAATGAAGAACGCTGTGGCGAGCGACGCCGAAGCGACTCCGAAACTGATGGACATCTGCTGCATGGTGCTGGCGATGGTGCTGGCGCTGCTGGTGTCCTCCTCGGTCACGTCCGCGTAAACCAGCGTGTTCATGCTGGTATACTGCAGCGACGTAAAGAACCCGTAGCAGAACGCCTCCATCACGATCAGCCAGACCGGCGTGCGCGGACCGATGGTTGCGAATATTACGATCAGTAGCCCGATGATTACCGTGTTCGAGATCAACACGCCTCGATAGCCGATGCGCGCCAGAATCTTCGGCATGGTCATCTTCAAACTCATCGCCGCGATGGCCTGCGGCATCATCATCAGACCGGATTGAATGGGCGAAAATCCCAGGCCGACCTGATAGAGCAGCGGAAATAGAAACGGAATTCCGCCGATGCCGAGGCGCGTAAAATAGCTGCCGCTCACCGACGCGCGGAACGTGCGAATACGAAACAGGCTCAAGCGCAGCAGGGGAAATTTGGTCCGCGTCGCGCGAAACCCGTAAGCCGCCAGCAGCGCGATCGAGAGCGCCAGAAGGCCCGAAATCTCGCCCGCGCTCAGCGTGTGCTCGCCGAATACTTCGAGCACATACGAAAGCAGTCCGATTCCCGATCCGAATAAAATCAGCCCCGTCACATCGAGCGGATGCGTATCCTCTTCCCGATAATCGGGCAAGTGCAAATAGACCATCACCAGCCCGATCAGCCCTATAGGTACGTTCAGGAAAAAGATGACACGCCAGTGAAAATAGCCGACGATCAGTCCGCCCGCGATGGGCCCCAGCATCGGCCCTACGAGTCCGGGGATCGCGACAAAGCTCATGGCGCGGATCAGCTCGGATTTGGCGAACGTCCGCACCAGAGTGAGGCGGCCAACCGGGACCATCATGGCTCCGCCGCATCCTTGCAGAATCCGGCACGCGACTAAAATATGGATGTTGGTCGACAGCCCGCACAGCAGCGATCCCAGCGTGAACAGGCCAATCGCGGAAGCGAAAACGCGGCGGGTCCCGAAGCGGTCCGCCATCCAGCCGCTGATCGGAATGAACACCGCGAGGCTCAGCGTGTAACTCGCCAGCACCGACTTCATGCTGAGCGGAGCCACCTTTAGAGCTGCGGCAATCGCGGGCACGGCCGTGTTCAAAATGGTCGTGTCCAGCGATTCCATGAAGAACGCGACCGCAACCAGCCACGGCAATAATTGTTTACTGGATGCTTGGAGCGGCGGCGCGGGAGTTGCCAACTTCTATTTTCGCTGAAGATCGGTAGGCGCGCGCTGGCGGTCGAGCGCTTCCACGTGCAGGACCCACTTGAGCGGCACCGTTTCCGGGATAAAGCACTCCCGGTCGTCGCAGGCCTGATACCGGAATTTCCCCTCCACCACAAGCTCCCCCGGGGGAACGCCCTTCGCGATCGTAATATCGCGCAGCACGCGAACCTGCCCTGTATATACCGGAACAGTCTCGTCAATCGCTTTCAGGAACAGTGTTTTGGAAGCTGGATAAATAGCGGCGTGCGCCGCGAAGGCGCTCGATTCCACGATTGAAAGGTCGATCGGAATGTAGCCTTTCACCCCCGGAGCGTACACATGCACGCCCGCCGGCAAATCAATGTCGAGCGCCAGCACAATCCGCTGGCCCGTATGAACGACCTCCGTACCGGCCGATGCCGAAACGCGCAGGTGCTTCGCTTCCAGGGTCGAATGAGCCGCGCCCACCGCCGCGCCGAACTCCTTGGCCAGAATCGCCGAGGCGGTGTAGCGCTGGGTGTAATCTTCCTCGAAGTATTTTTCCACCACCACGCCGTGCGTATCCAGAATGTAGGTGCCCGGGTGCGGGATTCCGTAAAACGCTCCCTTAGGCGCGGACTCATTCAGGATTCCGTAAGCGCGGATGACCTTCGAATCGGGGTCGGAGAGCAGCGGAAACGTGATGTTCTTTCGATCGGCGAAGCTTTTGAGAATCGCCGGACTGTCGTAACTGATGGCGACGAGCCCAAGCCCTCTCTTGCGAATCTCCGGCAGATTTTGTTCCAGCTCCACGAGCTGGGTTTTACAGAAGGGTCACCAATCGGCGGAGCGAAAAAACACCAGCATCATCCCCTTCGGCCCCATCAGGGAGTGAAGCGATTGTCGAGCCCCATCCTGATCGGGCGCCTCAAAATCGGGAACTTTCGTTCCCACCGCGGGTCCCGTCTGCGCGACCAGCAGCGAGGCGAACGCGGCAAGCGCGAATAGCTTCATACGCTCTAACAGTAGCTCATTCTAAGGCAGCGCCTTCAACTGCTCGACGGAGAGCCAAGGGATGCTTGTCGCTGGGCGAGCCTTCGCCAAGGCAGCCTTCAAATTGGGAGTCGCTGACGGCTTCCATTTCGAAGCGGTAATTGCCGAGGTCGCGGACCCGGAGATAAACATCGATGGGCTCTTTCAGTTCCTTCCCGATGTATGTTATTTCAAATCCGATCGACCATCGGTCAGGCTTCGCGGCGCAGAGAAGTACGTTGGAGTACTTGCCCATCACGAGGTCGGCGTACAACGTGGAGTGCCACTTCAGCGTCTTCGGCGAAGATTCCGATTGCATTTCACTCCAAGGTCGCGTGAGCCACTCCTCTGCAAAGTCCTGGGGCTGAAGAGCGACCGGCTCCAAACGCTTCACGCCATCTACGAAACTGTAACGGTGAATTTGAGTACGATTGGGAATTCCCAGGTCTACGCTGCCATCGAGTAGCTCAATGATCAGCTCATCCGGCTTCAAAGCGAAAACTAACCCGTTGTCCACATTTCCCATCCAGAAGCCATGCTCGCCCGACAACAAGGACACTGGAGGCGTTCCGGCTGCGCTCGCCATTCGGAAAACTGAGTACGTCATTCCCATCCAGGTGGAAGCACATTGGACCGACCCCCGACGGATGAGCAGCAACCGCCGGCCCTGAGCGTCTGCATCCGAAACCTCGAACGCCGCACCGTAACCGAAGTCGCTCGCGGGATGATCGCTGATCACTCGCGCCCAGCCGTTCGCGTCGAACCGGTACCCGTAGACGGCTTGATCGCCACCGCAGCGCACACTCACGGTCGCGGTGACGAACAGCATTTCCGGAAGTTCCGGTTTCCATTCTAAGGCGACACTAACGTCGACAAAGCCGGGATCTTCAAAATCCAGCGGTTGTGGCTCTCCGTTTGGATCCAACGTAACCTGCGGCTCTTTTTCCGCAATTCCTGCTGCGGCGAGTTGGCGGCTCATCGCGGCCTCCCAGTCCGACGATTTGATCGCAATCGCGCTGGGGCCCGTCGGCAGCTGGGTCTCGATCCAACTCAGCAGGGCAGAATGAACCCGCGCCATCCTCGCCGCGCCAAAACCATGCCTGTCATCCGGCCAAGCTCCAGTTTCTTGACGTATCTCACGAGATCTCTTCTGGTCGCCGATCTCTTGGTCTTGGGCGGTCTTCAACTCGCGGTGGAGTCGCGCGAGGGCCGAGTCTTGCGCAAGGAGGGAAATACTAAACAGGAAACCGGCGATCAGGCTTCGCATCGCCTTTTGATTCTAATACAGGAGTCGCGCCAGACGAAGAATAATTGGCCGCCGATAAACGCTGATGAACGCGGATTTCGAACCGGAAAGCTTGTCTTCTCCGAGTTCATCCGCGTTCATCAGCGGCCAACCGTGCTTTATTTAATATCGAGAATATCCTTCTCTTTAGCCTTCGACGCCAGATCCATCTTCGCGATATGTGCATCGGTCGTCTTCTGCACATCTTCGAGTGCTCGACGCTCCTCGTCCTCGCTGATCAGCTTGTCCTTGAGCAGCTTTTTCAGATGCTCATTCGCATCCCGGCGAATCGTCCGCGCCGCTACGCGATGCTCTTCGGTCACGGCGTGCAGCTTCTTGACGATCTCTTTCCTGCGCTCCTCCGTCAAAGGAGGAATCGGCACCCGGATAATCTTCCCGTCATTCGAAGGATTCAGACCCATGTCGGCTTGACGAATCGCTTTCTCGATCACCGCGATCTGCGATACGTCCCACGGCTGAATGGTGATCAGCGACGGCTCCGGCACATGCAGGTTCGCCACCTGGTTCAGAGGCGTCGGCGTGCCGTAATAATCCACTCGCAGGTTGTCGAAAATCGCCACCGAGGCGCGCCCCGTGCGGATCGCCGCCATCTCGTGCTGCAACCCGGAAATCACTTTATCCATGCGCGTCTTGGCATGCGCTTCCACGTCTTTTACGCTTTGAAACGCATTCGTTATCGCAGGTGCTGGTTGTTCTGGCTTCATAGGATTAATGAATGAGCGTACCGATCGGCTCGCCCATCGACATTCGCATTATATTGCCATGGACGTTCAAATTGAAAACCACGATGGCCAGTTTGTTGTCCCGGCACATGGCCACCGCGGAGGCGTCCATCACGCGCAGGTTCCTCGCCAGCACGTCCGAATAGCTGATCTCTGAGAACCGCACCGCGTCCGAGCTCTTTAAAGGATCTTTATCGTAGACGCCGTCGACGCGCGTAGCCTTCGCCACCACTTCAGCATGAATTTCGAGCCCGCGCAGAGTCGCCGCCGTGTCGGTCGAGAAATAAGGATTCGAAGTGCCCGCCGCGAAAATCACGATGCGCCCTTTTTCCAAGTGCCGGATCGCGCGGCGGCGAATATAAGGCTCCGCAACCTCGTGCATCTCGATCGCGGTCATCACCCGCGTCGGAACGCCCTGTTTTTCAAGCGCGTCCTGAAGCGCCAGCGCATTGATCACGGTGGCGAGCATGCCCATATGATCCGCCGCCACGCGATCCATGTTCTGCGCCGCCGCCGCCACGCCGCGAAAAAAATTCCCGCCGCCGACCACGAGACCGATCTGTACTCCGCTGCGAGCAACCTCCGCCACTTCCGAAGCCAGTGCCGCCACACGCGACGCATCCACGCCGAAGGACCCTTCGCCCGCCAGCACCTCACCGCTTATTTTGAGCAGAATGCGTCCGTATTTTGCCACGGGGTTACTCGGCTGCTGGAGCCGTAGCCGGCGCATCGCCGACCTTGAAGCGCACAAACCGCGAGACCGAAATATTCTCGCCCAGCTTCGCGATCTTGTGCTTGATCACTTCCTGTATCGTCGTGGTATTTTCCTTGATGAACGGCTGCTCATACAGGCAAACCTCTTCAAAGTACTTGTTCATGCGCCCTTCGACGATTTTGTCCGCCATCTTCTCGGGCTTCCCCTCGTTGATCGCGCGGGCGCGTTGAATCTCGCGCTCCTTGGCCAGCGCCGCCTCGGTCACTTCTTCGCGACGAACGAACTGCGGATCCGCCGCCGCCACCTGCATCGCCAGATCCTTTACCAGCTCCTGAAAATCGTCGGTGCGCGCAACGAAATCCGATTCGCAATTCACCTCGATCAACACGCCCAATTGCGCGCCCGGGTGAATATAGCTGCCGATCACGCCCTGCTTGGTCGTGCGCGAGGCCTTCTTGCCCGCCGACGCGATCCCCTGCTTGCGCAGCACCACTTCGGCTTCCGCCAGATCGCCCTTGGCCTCGACCAGCGCCTTCTTGCACTCCATCATCCCCGCCCCGGTTCGTTCCCGGAGCTGTTTTACTAACTGTGCACTGATTTCCATAATGTCCTCTAATCCTGATAAACGCACCTAGGGCGCAACGTTCGCCGTCAGGCGCGGCGCAATCAAACTACGAGTTCCGGGTCGCCAGTTCTTCCGCTGCTTCCGCCGCCGGTCCCTTGCGGGAAACCGAATTCGACGGCAGATCCTCGTCCGCCACCGGATTCTCCGACATCAGCTGCTCGGCGTACTTCGGATCGATGTACTGCGCATATTCCGCGTCATCGAGCGGCACATCGTCTCCCGCCGCAGGTTTATCCGCCGCCGCCGCCGCGAAGTCATGCTCGCTCGCCAGCTGCCGGCCTTCGATACAAGCGTCCGAAATCTTGGTGGTGAACAAACGGATCGCCCGCAGCGCGTCATCGTTGCCCGGAATCACGTAATCCACCTTGTCCGGATCGCAATTCGTGTCGACCACGGCCACCACCGGAATCCCCAGCTTGCGCGCCTCCTCCACCGCAATCGCTTCCTTGTTCGAATCGACCACGAACAGCAGGTCCGGTAGCCCGTTCATGTCCTTGATGCCCGCCAGGTTCTGGTTCAGGTGCTTGCGCTCCCTCTCCAGGCGCACGATTTCCTTCTTCTGGCGCCCTTCCCAGTTGTTCTCCGTCGCCATCGAATCCAGTTCCTTCAATTTCTTGATGGATTTCTGCACCGTGGCCATGTTGGTGAGCAGGCCTCCCAGCCAGCGCTGATTCACATAGTACATGTTGCAGCGCGTAGCCTCCTCGGCAATGGCCTCCTGCGCCTGGCGTTTGGTGCCCACGAACAACACCGTTTTGCCCGACGAAGCCATCTCCTGCACGTACCGCATCGCATCTTTGAACAGCTTCAAAGTCTTCTGGAGATCGATGATATAGATCCCGTTACGTTCGCCGAAGATGTATTCTTTCATCTTGGGATTCCAGCGCTTGGTCTGGTGCCCGAAGTGAACGCCTGCTTCGAGCAATTCTTTCATGCTAATCGACGGCAAAAATGCCTCCTGATAGTGTGAACCCGTGCTGCGGCCCTAAGCGGAATTTGCAGCCTGGGAGGGTGGACAACAAAGGGCGCATTTTCAACATGCGCCCCAAAA
This sequence comes from Bryobacterales bacterium, assembly GCA_963698105.1. Lineage (GTDB taxonomy): Bacteria > Acidobacteriota > Terriglobia > Bryobacterales > Bryobacteraceae > Palsa-187. The sequence goes on along the minus strand of CAVOPN010000001.1, from coordinate 577,435 downwards.
ACAAACGGTAGGACAGGTCCCCGACCTGTCCTCGGAAAGATTACCTCTTCGAGAACTGGAAGCGTTTACGGGCGCCCTTCTGGCCGTACTTCTTGCGCTCGTGCTGGCGCGCATCGCGCGTCAACATACCCACTTCCTTCAACTTCGCGCGCAGCTCCGCGTTAAACTCGAGCAGCGCCCGCGCAATCCCCAGCTTCGCCGCGCCGGCCTGCCCCGTCGGCCCGCCGCCCGCGGTAGTGATTAAAATATCGAACTTGTCCGCCGTTTCCGTCAACAGCAGAGGCTGCCGGACCACGGCTCGCGACGCCTCGCTCGGAAAATAGTTCTCGAACGTGCGCCCGTTTACAGTAATAGTGCCCTTGCCCGACCGCAGAAACACTCTCGCCACCGCGCGCTTGCGGCGGCCCGTTCCTAAATGTTGTACCAACGCCATTCTTTATTAATCTCTTCCTTAACCAATCGCCAATTCAGTGGGCTTCTGCGCCTGATGAGGGTGCTTTGGACCTGCGTAAACCTGGAGCTTCCGGTACATCTGCTTCCCCATCTTCGTCTTGGGAAGCATCCCTTGAATCGCCTCTTCAATCATCCGCGTGGGACGGGTCTCGCGCACCTTGCGCGCCTTGGTCTCCGTCAACCCGCCCGGATATCCCGAATGCCGGCGATAAAGCTTCTGTTCTTCCTTGCGGCCCGTGAGCCGGACCTTCTCGGCATTGACCACGACCACGTGATCGCCGGTATCGATAAACGGTGTATAACTGGGCTTATGTTTGCCCATCAGCAGCAGGGCGGCTTTGCTCGCCACCCGCCCCAACACAGCTTCCTCGGCATCGATCAAGTGCCAGTGGCGCTCGATCCCGGGGGCTGATGGAATTGCGGTTTTCATTTAGACAGACCTTTTCCGTGCGAGTTCTTAGACCCTATAAGAGTACCGAATCCCGCGGGATGCTGTCAAACGGCGGGTAGCATTTCAAACCGCTACGATAAAACTGGACCCATGCGCCACATCATCGTCGGCACCGCCGGTCACATCGATCATGGCAAAACCGCCCTCGTAAAAGCCCTCACGGGCGCCGATACCGATCGGCTGGCGGAAGAAAAGCGCCGCGGCATCTCCATCGACCTCGGCTTCGCGCACCTCGACGTCACGCCCGGACTGCGCCTGGGCTTCATCGACGTTCCCGGCCATGAGCGCTTCGTAAAAAACATGCTGGCCGGCGCCAGCGGCATCGACGTAGTGCTGATGGTCGTCGCCGCCGGCGAATCCATCATGCCGCAGACCCGCGAACATTTTGAAATCTGCCGCCTTCTCGGCCTCCGCCGCGGCGTCATCGCAATTACCAAATCCGATCTCGCCGACCCCGATATTTTGGACCTCACCCGCCTGGAGGTGGAAGAATTCGTGGCCGGATCTTTTCTCGAAAATCAGCCCATCGTCGCCGTCAGCTCGATCACCGGCGCCGGCATCGAAGAATTGCGCGAAGCCCTCGCCCGAGTCGCGTCCGACGCCGCTATAAAGGATGCGTCGAGCTTCTTCCGCCTCCCCATCGACCGCAGCTTTTCCATGCGCGGCCACGGCTCCGTCGTCACCGGAACGCTCATTGCCGGCACTTTGAAAGTCGAAGACGAAGTCGAGCTGTTTCCGGTAAGCAAGCGCGCCCGCGTCCGCGGCCTGCAAATTCACGGCGCGCCGTCGAATCGAGCGACAGCCGGAGAGCGCACCGCCGTCAACCTCGCCGGCTTCGATGCGGCCGAAATTCAGCGCGGCATGACCCTCGCCCCTCCGGGTCTGTTCCACCCCACAACCTGCATCGACACCACCTTCGAACTGCTCGCTGGCGCGCATCCTCTCAAACATCGCGCCCCAGTCCACTTCCACGCCGGAACCGCGGAAGTCGAAGCCGAGGCGCGCCTCTTAGCATCCCTGGATCCCATGAAACCCGGCACCCGCGCTCATGTCCGCTTCCTGCTGCGCGAGCCTATGCTGATTCTCCCCGGCGACCGCTTCATCGTCCGCATGTTCTCGCCCGTAGTAACCATCGGCGGAGGCACCGTGCTCGACGCCGCCCCTCCCCAGCGTCTGCGCCGCGCCGCACAAGACAAACGCCTCGATCAAGTGGAAACCGAAGGTCTGTCGACCGTAGCCGTCAACGAATCCCGCTACGGCTTGACCGCCGCCGAGCTGATCGCGCGCTGCGGGGCGCGATTCACCGATCCCTGGTATCCAAATAATGCAAAACTAGCGGCATTTAAAACTTCCACAACGTCATTACTGACTAAATTTCATGCGATAAAACCGTTATTACCAGGAATATCCAAGGAGGAATTGCGCAACTCCGCCCTCCCCGGCTCCCCTCCCTTCCTCCTGGACGAGCTTCTGAAGCGACTCCCCGATATCCGGGTGGAAGGCGACATCGTCCGCTTGGCGTCCCATCGCGTCCAATTCAAAGCAGACGAGTCGCAAGCCACCGAAAAAATCGAAAAACTGTTTCGCGATGCCGGCTTGTCCGTCCCTTCGCCCGCGGAAGTGCTCGCCAAATCCGCGATCGAACCCGGCAGGGCGCGAACTCTCCTACAAATTCTGCTCAAAGACCGTAAGCTAATCAAAATAAATGACGAACTCATTTTTCACATCTCCGCGATCGACTCTCTCCGTGGCATCTTAGCCTCCCGAGCCGGCACAAAGTTCTCAATAGCCGACTTCAAAGCGTGGACCGGTATCTCCAGAAAGTACGCGATCCCCTTACTCGAATTCCTTGACCGTGAACACATTACGCGCCGCGAAGGAGACAATCGGATCGTGCTTGACAAGAGGCGAACATAAGGCGAATATAGAGGGGTGACCGAACTCGTCGGGATCGCTCGCCTCGCTGCCAAAAGCCCGACACTGGAACAAAAGCGCCTGGTTGAATATTTCGAGCTTGAAACTCGTAAATACTTGACTCAATGCAGTAATCCAGGCATGCCTTTTCGGTGGACCATTAATCCTTATCGAGGTTGCGAATTCGGATGTAAATATTGTTATGCCCGTTACGCTCATGAATTCATGGAACTGCGCGATCCCATGGATTTCGAGCGCAAAATTTATGTAAAACATTTTGACCCGATCGCGTTCCGCCAGGAATTGGACCGTCTTCCGCAGGGAGAAACCATCGCGATCGGCACCGCCACCGATCCCTATCAGCCAGCCGAGCGCCGCTACGGACACACCCGCGCGATCCTTGAGGTCTTCGCGAAAACCGCCGGCTTCCGCCTCGGCATCACCACGAAATCGGACCTGGTCGCGCGCGACATCGACATCCTGAAAGAGATCGTGCGCCGGCATTACCTGTCGATTCACATGACCGTGACCACTATGGATCGCGAGCTGGCGCGCTTGATTGAGCCTCTGGCTCCGCGCCCGGATTTGCGGCTGAACGCGGTCCGCAAACTTTCGCGCGCAGGCCTGCGGACGCGCGTCTCCTGCTCCCCGATCATGCCTCTCATCAACGATACAGAGCTGTCCATCGATGCCGTGGCCCAGGCCGCGGCGCGCGCGGGAGCGAAGAACTTCTGGTGGAATGTTCTGTTCCTGAAGCCCTGTTCGAAACAGGTTTTTATGCCCTTCGTCGAACAGCAATTTCCCACGCTCGCGCGCCGCTATAAAGAACGTTATGGACGCGTAGCGTACCTCCGAGGCGCCTATCCGGAGATGATTCGCGAGCGCGCCGAACGAATCAGAAAGCGCTACGCCCTGGATCGATCGGACCCTCAGGAAGAGCCGGAGTTGTGGCCCCAGTCGACGCAATTGGCCTTGTTCTAGCGTCCCCGCCCTTACGGACGGGGTTATAACCCCTGGCGTCAGCCAGGGGATGAGGAGACTGGGACCTTACTAACGCTACTTCTCAAACAACACCGCGTCCACATCTTTGAAATCCCCCAAACTTCGATGCTTCCATCCGGCCAGCTCTGGGCGCTTTTCAAACCAGTCCCTCCAGAAATACACGCCTCCGTTCGCGCCGTAGATCACGAATCGACCCGCCGAAGGCACCGCGCCTTCGAGCAGCGCCCGCGCATAATCCTCCGCCTCAGGCGAGGTCGAAAATGGAAATAATACGATGTTCCCGTGCACCGGATACACCAGCAAAGGAGCGTAAAGGAATCCCGGCATTTCGTAATCCGGCGTCCAAACGGGCGATCGAGCTTCGACGAAAGGACTCGGACAAATCACGGGTGTCGAGGGCGGCAAACCCAGTTTATTGACCGCCTGAGCCGCCGCTCGCCAATCCGAGTTGTGATGCGACGGCCAAAGTTCGGTCCAGTTATTGCACGCGATGAACGCTCCGGCGCCCATCACCAGCGCCGCCGGTTTCCAGCAGCGCGCGGGTAAAAACCACGCGGCCGCAAGCGTCGCCGCGACGGCCGCACCGGGCAGAGCGAGCGATAAGTATCGCGGCACAAATACGCTGTTGCCGGTGACCCTGGAAAATGCAAACAGCGCGACCGGATGGACCAGCCACCAGCCTGCGACCAGCCCCACCGCCGAGGCCGCGACCCCGACCCGCGGTTTCGAGAAACGGGACCAGATCCACCCGCCCAAAGCCCCCGCCATGACCAACGGCAGATGAAAGGAATGCACCAGATTCATCCACGTGGGCTGCTCGATCACGACGTGCCGGCTCGCCTGCGCATTCAGGCCGATCGCACGCAACGCGACAGGAATCAGCAGAACGCCGAGCAGCATAAACACCGCAACGATCCAAATCCTTTTGTGGGGCGGGGCCATGCCCTGCCATAATCCGTAAACTAAAAACACCAAATAAAACGGCCAGAAAATCAAATGAACCCGCCACAGCAGCGCCGCAAAAATCACGAATAGCGTTGCGTCCCACACCTTCCATGTATCCACCCACCGAACCAAAAAATACAACGCCGCCGCCGACACGCAGATTCCCATCGCGTAAGGACGCGCATTGGCCGCTTCATAATTAATGCCGCGCAGCGCGAAGCACGCGAAGATTGCGAACCACCAGGCATCGGGATGGATCAGCCTTCTTACCAGCAGCGCGACGAACATCAGCGCCAGCGCCATGAACATTATCGAAGGCAGACGGTACGCAACTTCAGACCGGCCGGGACCGAAAGCGCGAATCACGGAATAGTAAATCGACTGCGGAACCTGTGGCGCGATCTTAAGAGAAGGATCGTCCGCGCCGTGTTCCACCACGAAAATGGTGGCCATTTCGTCGACCCAGAAACTGGATGGGAGCTCGATCAACCATAGGCGCACCAGACACACCAGCGCCAGGAGAGGCAGTCCCCACCGGGTTACGATCACTTCGAAATTTTCACCAGTACCACGCCGTGCGAGGGCACGGACGCTTCGAATTTATCCTTGATCTTGCCTTTATCGGCGTGCGCCCACAGGTCCCTTACCGCGTGCGATCCGCTCAATTTCAAATCGCTGAAATTCGCGGTGACGGTCGCGGCCGCGGCGCCCAGGTTGAACAGGCCCACCGCGTGCGATCCGTCGGCCAGCGGCTTCTCCCAAACTTCCAGATCGCCGTTTTTCGCTACGCGTATGCCCTGCACGCCCTTCGAATCCTGATCGATCGCCACTACTTCACGGTTGGTCAAAATGTCGTGAATCTCTTTTTTCATGTCGCGCAGATCGTTACCCGCGAGCAGAGGCGCGGCCAGCAGGCACCACAGGCTCATGTGGGTGCGATACTCTTCGTCGGTCATGCCTCCGTTGCCGATCTCGAGCATATCCGGATCGTTCCAGTGGCCCACGCCCGCGAACTTCTCGCGCCCGGGCTGCAGCTCGAATCCGATGTGCATCATCGATGGCCAGCGGTCGCTGATATCGCCGGTGGTTCGCCACAAATTGCCGCCCACTTTCGCGCCCCACTCGCCCACATCCTGCCAGCCATACTGGCACAAACTATAGACGATCGGACGTCCGGACTTCGCCAGCGCCTCGCCCATTTTTGCGTAGACCGCAGGCAGCGATTTGACGTCGTAAACCTGACTCGCGCTGCACCAATCGTATTTCAAATAGTCGAATCCCCACCCCGCCCAGGTTTTCGCATCCTGTTCCTCATGGCCGAAACTGCCTTCGTATCCGGCGCACGTCTTCGGCCCCGGCGACGAATAAATACCGATTTTCAGGCCTTTTGAGTGCACATAATCGGCCAGCGCCTTCATGTCCGGAAACTTCTCGTTCGATCGCAGCACGCCGCTCGCGTCGCGCGTGCCTTCCCAGGTATCGTCGATATTGATGTAAGTGTAGCCGGCGTCTTTCATGCCGTTCGACGCCATCGCGTCCGCCATTCCGCGGACGGCCTTATCGTCCACGTTGCGATGAAACTTGTTCCAGCTGTTCCAGCCCATGGGCGGCGTTTTCGCCAAGCCGTTGTACTTTATCGCATGAAAATCGTTCGAGAGCGAAATCTTCGGCGCTGGCATCGCCGGCTTTTCAGACGATGCGCGTATCGCCGTCAACACCGTGGCTGGACGATCGCCATCGTTCGGAATCGTGACCTTTAATTCGTTGCCGGATACCACGGCCGTGCAGTCCACGCGCTTCTCCACACCCGAAGCCTCGCGAACAATCGTCAAGGAAGCGTTATTGCCGTTGATGCGCCCATCGACAATCAACATGGTCGACCGGGCATTCGCGATAAAACCTTTGAGAGAGCCCCCGTCGGCGATCAGGCCCACGGTGGTCTCGCGTTTTTGACCGCTCGGGGTGGTTTCGGTCGCAACCCAGCGTCCCGTCAAATCCGCACCCAGGGCAAACGTGCACAGCAGAGTAGAAAGAGCAACGAAGATCTTCATAGGCGTTATCATATAGGTTCCCCATGAAAATTGCGATTGGCGCGGATCACGCTGGCTTCGTTTTGAAGGACCAGGTCCGGGATGCTCTGCGCCGGGCCGGGCACGAAGTCATCGATGTGGGCACGAATTCAACGGAATCCACCGATTATCCCGACTACGCGGAGGTGGTCGCTCGCGACGTGGTTTCCGGAGCCGCCGACCGCGGGATTCTGGTTTGTTCCACCGGCGTCGGCATGTCCATCGCGGCCAATAAAGTGGACGGCATTCGCGCCGCGCTGGGCGTGAATCCGGAAGAAGTTCGTCTGACCCGCGCTCATAATGACGCGAATATCATCACCATGGGCGCGCGCTATACCGATGCGCCAACCGCCAACGAAATGGTAAAGGTTTTCCTCGAAACGCCGTTCGAAGGCGGTCGCCATGCCCGGAGAATCGGGAAAATCGCCGAACTGGAGAAGAATCATGACTGAGACTCAACAAGACACCATGTCCCTGCCGCTGGCCCAGGCGGACCCTGAAATTTACCAGGCCATTTGCCATGAAACCGAGCGCCAGCATTCGCGCCTGGAACTGATCGCCAGCGAAAACTTCACCTCCGAAGCGGTTCTGGAAGCCAACGGCAGCGTTTTTACGAACAAATACGCCGAAGGGTATCCCGGCAAGCGCTATTACGGCGGCTGCGAATATGCGGACATGGTCGAAAACCTGGCCCGCGACCGCGCCAGGAAACTGTTTCACGCAGAGTACGTGAACGTGCAGCCCCACTCCGGTTCGCAGGCCAACCAGGCCGCATACTCCGCTGTGGTCAATCCGGGCGATACCGTTCTGGGTATGAACCTTTCGCACGGCGGACATTTGACGCACGGTCACCATCTGAATTTCTCGGGAAAGACTTACAAAATTGTCCCTTATGGTGTAAAAAAAGACGATGAACGCATCGATTATGACGAATTAGCGCGTTTAGCGGAAGAACATAAGCCGAAAATGATCATCGCGGGCGGCAGCGCTTACCCGCGGATCATCGATTTCGCGCGCTTTCGCCAAATCGCTGATTCCGTTGGCGCGATCTTTCTGGTGGACATGGCGCATTTCTCAGGACTGGTCGCCGCGGGCGTTCACCCCAACCCCTGCGATTACGCCGATATCGTGACGTCCACCACGCATAAGACCCTGCGAGGTCCCCGCGGCGGTCTTATTTTAGCCAAGGAAAAATATGGCAAGGCGATCGACCAGAACGTGTTCCCCGGCACGCAGGGGGGTCCTCTGATGCATGTAGTCGCCGCCAAAGCGGTGTGTTTCAAAGAAGCCGCGACGCCGGAGTTCGCCGCCTATCAGAAGCAGGTTGTCGCGAATGCGCAAGCGCTTGCCGCCGGACTTGCCCAAGCCGGTTTCCGCGTCGTATCCGGAGGCACCGACACCCACGTGATGCTGGTCGACGTGTTCGCTAAAGGTGTGAAAGGCAAAGAGGCGGAAATTGCGCTCGATCGGGCGTATATTACCGCCAATAAAAATACCATACCTTTCGATGTAAATCCTCCATTAAATCCCAGCGGCATGCGCTTCGGCAGTCCCGCAGTGACGACTCGCGGATTTAAAGAGCCGGAAATGCGTGAGGTCGCGTCTCTGATCGCGCAAGTCCTGGATCATATTTCGAGCGAGGACGCCTTGGCTGAGGTGCGCCGCAAGGTGGCGGAGTTGACCAGCAGGTTCCCACTATATCCCTGGAAACAAACGAACTAGGTCATGCCGCATGTCGTCATCGATGCCCGCCGCATCCGCGATTTCGGCATCGGCACCTACATCCGCAATCTGGTGCGCGGACTTTCGCGGTTGGAGCAAAACAATCGATATACTCTGATTTTTCCGTCCAATAATATCTCTGAAGTGCTCGGATTGGGACCGAACTTCAGCACCGCGATCTACACTCACGCGGATACAGAAGTCATGCATAACATTGCATTTCCAAAATTTCTTCGGACGTTACAAGGAAATCTATATCATATTCCACTTAATTCCGTCGCCTGGTGGATGCCCCAGCCTTATGTCCTGACGATTCACGACATGAGTACGCTGCTCTATCCTGCGCACCGCACTTTTCGCAACCGCATGCATGAGCAGCGCTTTCGGCGCGGAGCCCTGCGCGCGGCCCGGGTCATCGCCGTCTCCAACTCCACGCGCCGCGATGTCGAAACCGTGTTGCACGTTCCGCCCGATCGGATCCGCACGATTTATAGCGCGCCCGACCCTTCTTTTACCGGGGGAGCGGACAGCAATCAGCACGACCATCTCACGCTCGAACGCTACTCCATCCGCAAGCCGTTCCTCCTTTATGCAGGCACCATCCGGCCGCAGAAAAACGTTCCGCGCTTGATAGAGGCTTTCGCGGTGGTGCGTGGACAACTCGAAAATCATCCCGAATTTCGCGATTTGCGCCTGGTCATCATCGGAGACGAGCTTTCGAAATACCCCGGCGTCCGCCGCGCTGTGGTATCCAGCCGCGTGGAAAACTTCGTTCGCTTTCTGGGGTTCGTACCGATGGAAACCCTGCGGGTGTTTTATCGCGCGGCCGCCGCTTTTGCATTCCCTTCGCTCTATGAAGGCTTCGGCCTCGCGCCTCTCGAAGCGATGGCCTGCGGGACGCCCGTGATCGCTTCGAATTTGCCGTCGCTGGTCGAAGCGGTAGGCGATGCGGCCGAGCTGGTGAGTCCCGATAATGTGTTCGACATCGCTCGCGGAATTCGCGAGGTATTACTCAATCAGGATCGCCGGGCCGCTCTGATTGCCGCTGGCCTCGAGCAATGCCGGCGCTTTCATTGGGATCAAACAGCGCAAGAAGTATTGAGTATTTATCGTGATATTAAAGGTTAATGCTTAAATAAGATTTGACTTATATTCTTTACCGGAGTACTATTCCTCTAAAGCCACCCGTCGAGATGGCAAAAAGAGGATAAACACGGTATGGAATGGACTCGTTCGGAAACGCTGGCGCTCGCCATGCATAACTGTGCGCAATGCCACGGGGGTGGATTGCGGCTGGCACGACTGGGCGCGATTGCGCCTTGCAACTGCGTGTTACGCGCAATTTTCCGGATCTGTTACGATCGATTCCTGCGCTGCGTGACGCAGGAGAGGCACTTGAGCAGGGTTTCGCTGGAACCGCACGCTGGCCGCAGCCGCCCGTCGACTTGGGGGCGAAAAGACGAGGAATATATCGCGGATTTTACGCTCATTTCCAAGCGGGCTTTGAGTGATTTTGAACAGAAGCTGTTTCGCTATCACTTCATCCTGGGGGCGGACTGGAAGCTGTGCTCCCGGCAGTTACACATCGACCGGGGTAATTTCTTCCATGCTGTCTATAGGATTGAACAAAAACTCGGACGCATTTTCCGGGAATTAGAACCGTATCCCTTGTATCCGCTGGACGAATATTTCAATGGGCCCTCCTGTTTCACGCCGCTGCACAAGACCGTTTTGCCCGGAAACGCATTCGCCCTGGTGCCGCCGCGGCTGCAGTTCCCAATGCCACTCTCCGCTTGACGCAAATATACCCGGCGGAATTTTGGGAGACCGCCGGGTAAACCAAAACCCTCAGCGCCGCAAACTGAAGAACTTCTGCATCAATTCTGCGCAATCCGCTCCCATCACGCTTTCGACGATCTCCACGCGATGATTCAGCAGCTCTGAATCGGCGATTCGAAATTTGCTGCGCACTCCGCCGAAGCGCAGGTCCCGCGCACCGAAAACCAGCCGCGCTATGCGAGCCGCGATCAGCGCGCCCGCGCACATCACGCACGGCTCCAAAGTGGAATAGAGCGTGGCATTTTCCAGGCGATAATTTCCGATCGCGGCGGCCGCCTGGCGCAGAGCGATCATCTCCGCGTGCGCTGAGGGATCGTGCAACTCGATCGGCGCGTTACGCCCCCGGCCGATCACGGACCCGTTCAACACCACCACGGCGCCCACAGGAACTTCGCCCGCGCGTTCTGCCTCACGCGCCAGCGCGAGCGCCTCCATCATGTATATGTCGTCGGTCCGCCGTTCGTCCATAGAAAATCGCCGTTCGCCGATACTAGGGAGGCCCGGCGCCGCTCGCTCCTTTAGAATATAGATATGTTCCGCTACCTGTCGCTGATGTTCAAGAATTCTCTGCGCAATCGCAGGCGCAGCGCGTTGACCATCATCAGCATCGGGATGTCGCTCTGCCTGCTGGGCGTGCTGGGCGCGCTTTATCGCGGACTATTTCTCGCGCCGCCGACCCCGGGTCAGGAACTGCGCCTGGTGGTTCATCATAAGGTGTCGATCACCCAGCCGCTGCCGTTCAGCTACGAGAGCAAAATTCGCCAGGTGCCGGGCGTGAGGGAAGCGATGGTGTGGCAGTGGTTCGGGGGCACTTATAAGGATGCGCGCGATCAGAAGAACTTCTTCGCCCGCTTCTGCGTGGAGCCGGACAAGTTTTTTCGCGTCCGCCCGGAGATCAGCCTCCCCGCCGATCAGCAGCAGGCGTTCGCCCATCTGCGTACTGCCGCGATCGCCAGTTCGGATCTGGCCAAGCGCATGAACTGGAAGGTTGGCGAAAAGATCTTTCTCACGGGCGACATCTTCCCCGTCAATCCGGAATTAACCCTCGTGGGAATTTTCGACGACCCCAACACCAGCGAAACTCTGTTCTTCAGCCAAACCTACTTGCGTGAGATGCTGGGCTCCGCCAGCGCGCGCCAGGATGAAGTCGGTTCGTTCCAGGTGCAGGTGGAGAACGCGGGTCAGGTGGCTTCCGTCGCGCGGACGATAGACGATCTTTTCGCCAACTCCCCCGCGCCCACTAAGTCCGAATCGGAGCAGGCGTTCACCCTGCAATTCGTCTCCTTCCTGGGCAACGTCAAAGTTTTTCTGATGAGCATCTGCGCCGCGGTCACCTTCACCGTGCTGCTGGTTTCGGCGAACACCATGGCGATGTCGGTGCGCGAGCGCATTCGCGAAGTGGGCATCCTGAAGACGCTGGGCTACACTCCCGGGACGATTCTTTTCCTCATTCTGGGCGAGGCTGGCGTGCTCTCCTTGCTTGGCGGAGCTATCGGCTTGCTGCTGGCCGTCGCGCTTACGGCGGCCGTGCGCAACGGGCCGAGTTTTATCCAGGCGATGAAAACGCTCAGCATCACTCCAGACGTCGGCGGACTTTTGATGATGGTCGCATTCGTCATCGGCATCGCCAGCTCATTCATTCCGGCGTTCAACGCGTCGCGCACGCCGATTCTCGAATCCTTGAGGAATTCAGGCTGATATGGCGATCCCTCTGGCATACAATCTCCGCAATCTGACTGTTCGCAAAACGACCACGCTGATGACTGCCCTGGGAATAGCGCTCACCGTTTCCGTTCTGGTCGCAGTGCTGGCGCTGGTAAACGGATTGCAGTCCGCGTTCAAAGCCTCCGGCAATCCTTTGAATATTCTGGTGATGCGCAAAGGCTCCAACGCGGAACTGAGCGGAGGCCTGACGATTGACGCCTACCAATCTCTGAAAGCCAAGCCCGGCATTGCCCGCGGCGCCGACGGTTTGCCGCTCGCTTCTCTCGAATTGGTCACGGTCATCAACCTGCCCAGCGACACGCATCCGGATGGGATGAACATTACCCTGCGCGGCCTCTCGCAAACCGGCCTCGAAATTCGTGAGGAAACCAAAATCGCCACGGGCCGCTGGTTTCGCGCGGGCCAGCGTGAGGTGGTGGTGGGCAAGTCCATCGCGAAACGGTATCCGGGCGCGGAACTGGGTAAGAAGCTGCATTTCGGGCGCGGAGACTGGGAAGTGGTGGGCGTGATGGATTCCAATTCAAGCGCCACCAACAGCGAGATCTATGCCGACTTCAATCAGATGGCCGGCGATTTCAACCGTCAGGATGGACCGAGCTCCGCGCTGGTTCGCGCGACCGATGCGGTGGCCGCGCAGGCGCTGATCAACTCCATCAACGACGATCAGAGGCTCAATTCGAATGCGCGCACGGAGCTCGAGTATATGGATTCGCAAACCAATTCCGCGGCCCCTGTGCAGTACCTGGGCGTGTTCATCGCCATCATTATGGCTGTAGGATCCAGCTTTGCCGCGATGAATACGATGTATGCGGCGGTTGCGCGGCGCGCTAAAGAAGTGGGAACTTTGCGGGTGCTGGGATTTTCGCGCGGCAGCATTCTTACGAGTTTCTTTCTGGAGTCCCTGTTGTTGTCATTGCTCGGAGGCGCGATCGGATGCCTGCTGGTATTGCCTCTGAACACGGTCACTACGGGAATGATGAGCTTCACCAGCTTCAGCGAAATCGCGTTCAATTTCCGGGTGGGGCCTGAGGCTATGGCGCTGGGGATCGGGTTCGCGCTCGTGATGGGCGCGATCGGGGGAGTGTTCCCGGCGCGGATGGCGGCGAAAAAAGAGATTCTAGTCGCATTGAGAGACATATAAATGACAATTTGTATCCACAGGCTAAAGCCTGTGCTACCTAGTAGCGTCGACCGCGCATTAAGCATGAGCATTGTGGCGCGCGCCTCCAGGCGTGCCGCGTTGACATTCGTGCCGACGTGTCTTGGGGGTTGGTAGCACAGACTTTAGTCTGTGTTCTTAAGAAAATGGAAGCTGAACTAAAAAGCCTGCGCATTGACCGGAGTAAGAAACGCTCCGATCAACCCTCACGCTGGGCCACCGGATGGATCGTCGGCGGAATTGCGCTGATTCTTTTCGGCGCGGGCGCGTTTTACGCATACGGCATGCTGAACCGCGCAACCGAGGTTGACGTGCTGCGCGTGCGCCCGATTTCCGCTGGCGACTCGGCAAGAGCCGGAGATGTGGTGCTCAATGCTACCGGCTACATTGTGGCCGCGCACAAAATTGAGCTGGCCGCGAAAGTGGTGGGCAAAGTGGCGTGGATCGGCGTCGAAAAAGCGGACATGGTGAAGAAAGACCAGGAGCTGGTCCGCCTGGAAGATGACGAATATCGCGCGCAGTTACAGCAGGCCAAGGGCAATCTCGCAAATTTGCAGGCCAACCTCCAGCGCGCGCTCAATGGTTCGCGGCCGGAGGAAGTGGCCAAGGCCAAGGCCGATCTCGACAATGCCAAAGCCAACGAGACCAACGCCAAGGTCACCTTGGATCGCACGAAAAAACTGGTCGAGGAAGGAGTGCTGTCGAAGCAGAGTCTCGACGATGCGCAGGCGAAATACGATAGCGCGGTGGCGCAGAGCGTTTCCTTTTATCGCACCTACGACCTTGCGAAACTCGGGCCCCGTAAAGAGGATATCGACGCCGCTCGCGGCTTGGTCGAGCAGGCCAAGGGGCAGGTCGCGCTGGCCGAAACGCAGCTGGCGAATACGATCATCCGGGCTCCTGTCACCGGCACGATTTTAGAGCGCAACGTCGAAAAGGGTGAGTTTGTCACCACCGGATTCGTGGGCGATAAAGGCGCGAAGGGCTACGTGGTGTCGATCGCGGACCTGAACGATTTGAAGGTCGAAATCGACGTGAATCAGAACGATTTCGCGAAGCTGGGTCCGCATCAGAAAGGCATCGTTACCACGGACGCGTTTCCCGATCGCAAGTATGACGGCGTGATCGACGAGATTTCGCCGGAGGCCAACCGCCAGAAAGCGACGGTGCAGGTGAAGGTGAAGATTCTTCATCCCGACCAATATCTGCGGCCCGAGATGAACGCGAGCGTCGCATTTGTGTCGGACGCCAAACCGGTGGAGCAGGGAGAGATTGCGAAGCCGTCCATCGTGGTTCCCACGTCGGCCGTGCGCAGCGGTTCGGTATTCGTCGTTTCCAGCGGGCGCGCCGTGAAAAGGACTGTGAAGACCGGCTCGACCGGGCCGCAGGGAATTCATATTGAAGACGGACTCATCGGCGGCGAGGATCTGATCGTCAATCCGCCCGCCGATTTAAAAGACGGAGACAAGGTAAAACCAAAATGAGCGAACCAGTAATTCAAACACGCGCCCTGACCAAAGAGTTCGTCCGCGATGAATTTCACGTCGTGGCGCTCAAAGACGCGAATATCGAAATCAACAAGGGCGAGTTTATCGCGTTGATGGGTCCTTCCGGCTCCGGCAAATCGACGCTGCTGCATTTGATCGCCGCGATGGACCGGCCTACCGATGGAGAAATTCTGGTGCTCGGCGAAAACCTGCGCTCCCTCAGCGACCGGGAAATCGCGCACTGGCGCAATGTCCACATCGGCTTCGTGTTCCAGAGCTTCAACCTGATTCCCGTGCTCACCGCGATCGAAAATGTCGAGCTGCCGCTGAAGCTTACGTCGCTCAAGAAAAAAGAGCGCATGGAGCACGCCACCACCGCGCTGACGCTCGTTGGCCTCGGCGACCGCCTGACGCATCTGCCGCGCCAGCTCTCCGGAGGCCAGGAACAAAGGGTCGCCATCGCGCGCGCCATCGTCACCGACCCTGATCTGATTCTCGCCGACGAGCCTACCGGGAACCTCGACGCAACGTCGGCAACGGAAGTTCTCACCTTACTCAGCCGTCTGAATAAAGAGTTCGGCAAGACCATCGTGATGGTCACGCACGATCCTCATGCGGCGCGCTTCGCCACCAAAATCCGGCACCTCGAAAAGGGCGAATTGCTACCCGAAGGGCAGGTGCCGGCCGAGTACGCCAGCGCGTAATTTTACTCACGGAGCCGGAGGCGGCTTCATCTCGTCGGTATTGAAAATACGCAGCTCTTCTCCAGGTCGAGCCATCTTCAACACCAGCGCCACATGATAGCGCGGACCCTGGAAATAGGACACGCGGATTTCGTGAACTCCATGCGTCAATGTGACTGCCCCCACCCGCTCCTGTGGAGGATGTTGGCCGTCGTTATCGATCACCAACTCCTGATCGATATACAGATTCGCGCCATCGTCGGCGGTCAGTGCGAAGCCATAGTCTCCGGCTTTTTCCACCCAAAATCGGCCTTTGTAATCGATGGCGAACCACTCGAACCGCTTGGTCACGCCCGGGAATCCTTGCTGAAAATCCTGCGGTGGAATGTTCAGTGAAGTGGTATAAATCGTTCCCACCGGCTTCATCCTCCGGAAATTCGGCAGCTTCTTTGTGCCGCGGCGGATATTGTAAATTCGTCCTTCAAGCGCGGACGGAATGACCACCGTGATTCCGAACGTGACCTGCGGCTCCTGTGCGATAGCCGGCAGCCATATGGCAACCAGAAGTGCCGCTCGACCAGTCATTTCCTATTTATCTTACTAGGCGCAGCGCTGCGGTAAAAATGATTGTTGCGAGTCTATGTTTTGTGATATCGTAAATGCCAAGTCCCAAATCGGAGGGGACTGCTTTGCCACAAATTTCTAAACTTAAAAAACTAACAATCCGCTTGCTTGCAACAACTTGCCTCACGGTAGCCGCGAGCGCCATCGGTATGGCGGCTACGATTAGTGAGCCAGGTGGAGGGAGTTCCCCCGGATTCGGCCAGACCTTTCCAGGAACCCTGCTTCCGGCCGGCACTACCGAGGTGGATGGCGTGGCCACCATGAACCACGGCCTTAACGAATACTATGAGTTTCAGGGTCTGCCCGGAGGCGCATCGCTGAGCTCGATCAGCTTTGCCTTTGTGAATCCGAATGTCGGGTCCTTCGGAGTGGAGTTGTTGAGTGACGCCGATACGGTGGTCACGGCTTTGAACACCGTCCCTGGCGCGAGTACCTACGATCCCGCCGGGACCATCCCGACCGATGGATTTCTGGTGGTCGATATTCAACGAAATAACGAGGCCGCGGTGCCCTACACGCTCACGCTTTCGCAGAGCGCGCCGGAGCCCGGCACGATGGCCGTACTCGGATTGGGCCTCGCCGGATTAGGAGCGGCCGGTCTGCGCCGCCGCCGTCGGAAGTAGCCATGAAAGCCCGGTACTGGGCCCCATGAGTTTTCAGGTATTCCGGATCCTCGAACAGGAAGAACTGGCGAGGATCCTTTCTATTTTAAGCCGGCAGAACTTCGTCGACGGCAAACTGACCTCGAGCGGCCCCGCCCGGGAAGTCAAGAATAATCTGCAAGCGGAACGCGCGACCGGCGAGCCGGGCGAAGCGGATCAGATCGTCCTCGCGGCGCTCAGCCGCAGCCACCTGCTCCACAGCTTCGCGTTTGCCCGGCGCATCATGCTTCCCCTTTTCAACCGCTACGAAAACGGGATGCAGTACGGCGCGCATGTCGATTCCGCGGTCATGGGGAAAGGCAATGAGCAGATCCGCACCGATCTCTCGATGACCATTTTCCTGAGCGACCCGGCCGAATACGACGGCGGCGAGCTGATTCTCGAAACACCCTTCGGAGAGCAGGAGATCAAGCTCGACGCGGGTGAGGCGGTGGTGTACGCGTCGACCGCCATCCACCGGGTTGCGCCGGTTACGCGGGGCATGCGTCTCGCGGCCGTGACCTGGATCCAGAGCAGCGTGCCCGACGAGCGCCTGCGCGCGATCCTCGTCGATCTGAATCAGGCCGCGAGCCAGGCCGGCAATCACGAGCTGAGCGTGTTGCTGAACAAGAGCTATAACAACCTGCTGCGCTATGCGATCGACATTTGAGGAGATCGAAAAAGCAGCGGCGCGAAGGGTGTATCGCGTCTCGATCGCCCCTGAAGCGGTCGCCGCTCGCGTCGCGGAACGGTTGAACCAGCTCGGCAGCACCGTGAAGCTTCCCGGCTTTCGACCAGGCCACATTCCGCCGGCGGTGCTCGAACAACGCTATGGCGCCAAAGCCCGGAAAGAAGCGATACAGGCACTGGGCGCGGAAGCGGCCGATAGCGTGCGCGCGCAAGGCGAGCTGGCCGCGTCCCTCGACCCGCAAGGGGAGCTGGAGTTTCGCCTGGAAGTAACCCACCTCGCGGAGCTCCCGGACCTGGATTTTGACGCGATTGAAATTGAACGTCACTCCGCGTTGCTGGACGATGACACCCGCCAACAGGTGCTCGATCATCTGGACCAGGCGTACCGTTTCACCGTGGCTCCGCAGTTGATCGCGCGGGAGTACGCTTTAATCCGCCGCGCGGCAGAGCAGGCCCTGGCATCGGATCCGGCGACTCAGGCGATGGAAGCCGAGCTGAGGATCATCGCCGAGCGGAGGGTTCGGCTGGGAGCCGTGGTAGCGGAAATGGCCACGCGCTACGAAACTATTCCGATGGAAGAGGAAGTGCGCAAGGAACAAATAGCCGGCGAAACGCCAGCCCAGACCCGCGACCGCCTGCGCGAAGATAAGCTGATCGCCCTGATTATTTCCCGCGCACGAGCATTAAGTTAAACCTGTATTTTGTGGCGCACGCACTCATGCGTGCCGCGTCGACGTGTCTTGCCTTCCTCACACCGACACCGATGATCGACGCTCACTTCCTCCGCGACTTCTTTTGAGAAGTGTGTCCCCACGCAATAGCCAACGCCCCGCGAACCGTCTCTTCTCTTGCCGATTTCAAACGCACCTGGGTCGCGCCCTGCCGCCCCCAGGCGCCCTTTACAGGTGTGAAAGCCGGATCCGACTCGATAAACGACATCTGCTGATCCGGCGGAAGCTTGACCATCGCGAAGTCCTCGCCAGGATACTGTAGCGTGGCGAAAATCCTGTTGTTCGCCCGGAAATCCGGGTGGTTCATGTGAGCGCCTTCGATTGCGCCCGGAAAACCAAGCGCCATCTCGCGGAAATCCTCGGCGGTCATAATTTATTCCGGCCGATTCATCAGGAACGTTGCCGTGGACGCGAAGAAATCCCTCAGTGCCGCATGCGCCGGCCCGGGAAGATCCGCCTCCTCGAGCGCACGATTCATCAGTTCGACCCAACGATCGCGCGCAGCCGTTCCGATGGCGAACGGGGCGTGCCGCATCCGCAGCCGTGGATGCCCCCGGGTTTCAAGATAAGTGGACGGCCCTCCAAAGCGGAACAGCAGGAAATCGCGAAGCCGCTTTTCCGCTCCCGCCAGATCCTGGGAATGATACAGCGGACCCAGCACGTCGTCCGCGGGAATTTGCCGGTAGAACGCGGCGACCAGCCGCTCAAATCCCTGCTCCCCGATGACGGCGTAAATTTCCTGTTCTTCCACATTTGAATTTTACTAATAGGAGCGTCTCGCGCGCGCGCAACAAACTACTCGACCACCACTTCTCCGGTATGCGTAGTGTCGTATCCCGCCACAAGTTCTAATTTACGGCGCAGCTTGGAACGATTCAGCGCGTCGAGCAGAGCCTCGACAGCCGGAAGCTTCGCATATTGGCGGCGAATGACCAGGTCGTAGCGCTCTGTCACCAGGGGAACGAAATGCAGCCCAAAGGCGCGCGCGGCGGACCGCGTGGCAATACAGCAATCTGCAAGCCCCAGGCTGACGGCTTCGGCGGCGGGCAGATGGCCTTTCGCGATATGGTCGTATCCGTTCACTCGACTGGAGGGAATGCCGGCGGCGCCAAGCTGCTGATCCAGCACTTCGCGGCTGCCTGCCCCCGGTTCGCGATTCATCAGACGAATCTCTTTTCTCGCCAGTTCGTCGATCGCACGGACAGGATGATCCGCTCGCGAAACCAGCCCCTGCTGCCAGATCGCGAACGTCACCACCTTCACGGTCCCTTGCGGGAAAAGCCGGCTCACGATGGGAAGATTATAATCGCCGGTCGCGGAATCCCGCAGATGCGATCCGGCCACGTGCGCTTTCCCCTGCTTTAACCACTCCAGCGCCTGATGGCTGGTCGAAGGCGCGATCAGAACGTCCAGACCCTCGACCAGCAGGGAAATACCAGGGTCGCAGCCGGCGATCAGCAGCCGTTTTTCCTCTGCTTCTTGAAACGGCTGCGCCTTCGATCCATTCACGACGATCGCGTCGGCGGGAGGAAACATCAGCCGGCGGGGCGCCGCCGAAACGCCGATCATGCGCTTCCCCACCCGGCAAAGCTGCACCGGCTGGCCGCTTTCAGCCGGAGTAATGAAATCGACCGTCACCGGCTTGGGCTCCGCTGTTAAGACGCCGAGAGTGAACAACTGTTCGACCGAAACTTCCAGGATCTTCGCCAGTTGCAGCGCGACCGTGGTATTGGGCACGTAATCCCCCGCCTCGATCGCATAAATCGTTTGCCGGGTGACGCCGGCCAGCTTCGCGAGGGCAGCTGCGGAGATCCCGCGCCGTTCCCGAATCTGGTGGAGATGAGTGCGGGTTTCCATTTATTTGATGGATGCTCGCGGCACTTTCGCGAGGGAAACGAGCAGCAGCATCTTCATAGCTCACATTGTAATTTAAAAAAGACGCTGAAAGCCGGCCCGCCCTTCAGTTCAACGCCTCGATTCTTCAACCGACCCGCCAGCCGATGTTTTCGAGAGTGTCGATGCTACGCTGATCCTGGTCTGTGTCGTAGTGCTCGTGGCCCTGGCCGTTGACTACCATCCCTTTTCATTTTCTGGCTCTCTGCCGGGCATGGGGGTCGACACGGATATTTCGCAACGAAAAGTGCCCGTTCCGCCGGGTTTCAGGGCCCTAAACTTCGCGCGGCGGCCCTTTGTTTTCACCAGATGGCAAGAGGCTTGGGTTCGTTCGGTAAAATCGAGGGGGCGACTTCGGACGTCTTACCTCGTGAGAGACTTTTCATTGAGAAGCTTTATGATGAGGGGCAATCCGATCGGGAACAGCTCCGCCAATCCAAATGGAAGCGTCGATGGTTTGGTGGGAGAGATTTCAAGTGGCGGCGGAGCCACGTTCGGTGGGGATGGATACGTCAAACAGCGGCGGGGCTAAAGACACTTTGGCTGTAGGAAGTATCGCGAGCGACCCGGCCGAAACCGGGCCGCTAGTGGATTAGAAGGTCTCTCACATGTATAACCATGCTTCGATGCACCAACCTCTGAAATCGGGGATCCGGCGATAAGGTGCTTTCCGGTCAGTCCCAGGTGTAATAGGATCGATCCTAAAGTCTTCCGACGACGCCATACATATAGTTGACGCCGTAAAGCCGTTCGACGGGCCCCGGAAGCTCAGTTCCACCGTAATACGACATTTCCTGCGCAGGAAAAAAGCTGTCGGAAAAAGCCCCGGTGAAGGACTCTTCCTGCGCCAAGAGTACACGGGCATATTCGAACTTATTTTCCGGTGAATACGGTAAGGCTGGGGAAACAAACCTAATAAAGTCGTCACGGAACGATAAGTGAATAGGGGCCGTCAGCAAGTACACGACCCCCATGCCCACCAGAGGGGGCGCGGGCTTCAAAACTGTGGTTGAAGTCAACGGCCAGGGCCACGAGCACTGCGACACATAGGGCGTCTAGTGACAACTTCGACACTTTCGAAAACATCGGCTGAGCGGTTGGTGGAAGAATCGAGGCGTCGGATTGAAGGGCCGGGGCGAAAAGTGGGGACAGCCCGCTCTGTCCACTGCGGCGCAGAGGATTTAGAGGATTTCTGGCGATTGCGGGCGCCTTGGGACAGAGTAGGCAGTCCCCACTTTCCGCGGTTTTCAGTGTTCTGAAGAGACGGTTACGCGTTGGGGAATATCCAATACACAGCGACCATCAGCAGAGGAGAGCCAGAAAAATGAACTGGATGGTAGTCAACGGCCAGAGCCACGAGCACTGCTACACATAGGGCGTCTAGTGACAACTTCGACAGGCCGGGGCGAAAAGTGGGGACAGCCCGCTCTGTCCACTGCGGCGCAGAGGATTTAGAGGATTTCTGGCGATTGCGGGCGCCTTGGGACAGAGTAGGCAGTCCCCACTTTCCGCGGTTTTCAGCACGTTCTGAAGAGACGGTTACGCGTTGGGGAATATCCAATACACAGCGACCATCAGCAGAGGAGAGCCAGAAAAATGAACTGGATGGTAGTCAACGACCAGAGCCACGAGCACTGCTACACATAGGGCGTCTAGTGACAACTTCGACAGGCCGGGGCGAAAAGTGGGGACAGCCCGCTCTGTCCACTGCGGCGCAGAGGATTTAGAGGATTTCTGGCGATTGCGGGCGCCTTGGGACAGAGTAGGCAGTCCCCACTTTCCGCGGTTTTCAGCACGTTCTGAAGAGACGGTTACGCGTTGGGGAATATCCAATACACAGCGACCATCAGCAGAGGAGAGCCAGAAAAATGAACTGGATGGTAGTCAACGACCAGAGCCACGAGCACTGCTACACATAGGGCGTCTAGTGACAACTTCGACAGGCCGGGGCGAAAAGTGGGGACAGCCCGCTCTGTCCACTGCGGCGCAGAGGATTTAGAGGATTTCTGGCGATTGCGGGCGCCTTGGGACAGAGTAGGCAGTCCCCACTTTCCGCGGTTTTCGGCACGCGTTGCGGAATATCCAATAACACGGCGTTCTCCTCTATGATGCTAGATTCTTAGACTGGAGCAATAATGACGATACGGGTGCCGGTTTGCTGGAGTCTGGTGGGCGCGCTTTTGGCCAGCGCCGGGAGCGATCACTATTTTCCGCCCGCCGACAAAGACGGCGGCTGGCGGGTTCTCACCGATGCCGGGAAAGTCCGGAGCACGGCGGGGATGGATCGGAGCCGCCTCGATCAAGCCTTCGAATTCGAGAAGGAAACCAGCCAGAATGGGGGCTTGCTCGTGGTGCGGCACGGGTATTTGGTGTACGAAAAGTATTTCGGCCGGGGAAACCGCGAGGCGCATCCCGACATGGCTTCGATCGGCAAAGCGTTCACCAGCGTCGCCTGCGGGATCATGCTGAAGGAGCAGAAGGCGCAGATTCC
This sequence comes from Bryobacterales bacterium, assembly GCA_963698105.1. Lineage (GTDB taxonomy): Bacteria > Acidobacteriota > Terriglobia > Bryobacterales > Bryobacteraceae > Palsa-187. The sequence goes on along the minus strand of CAVOPN010000001.1, from coordinate 554,916 downwards.
GGATGGCCTGGAGACTCGGGTGTTCACCGAGAAGTATTTGCCCGAAGCATTTCCGTTGAACGATCCTTCGAAGTCCGAGATCAAACTCGGGCAGCTGCTTTCGATGAGCTCCGGGATGCACGGCGACGGTTCGAATCCAGGGATTGTGAACGGGATCGATCAGAAACTGGACCCTGTGCCTCCGCCTTCGGGTCCGCAGGATCAGGACCTGAACGCACTCCGCGCGCCGATGTGGACCAAGCCGGGCGAGGGATATTCGTATGCATCGGGCTCGCCCCATGTCGCGTCGATTGTTCTGCGCCACCTTACAGGGATGGAGATGGAGCAGTATATCCGCGTGAAGCTAGCGGAGCCGATGGGGTTCGGATCGTGGACTTATGCGCTGCATCGCAACGGCATGACGCTGCCGCATACGCCGGGCGGAGGCAGCATCGCACTGCGGGCGACCGATGCGTTGCGCTTGCCTTACTTGCTGCTCCATCAAGGGAAATGGGGCGCGCGGCAGCTGGTTCCGGCGGAATATGTGGCGATGTGTGCCCGGCCTTCGCCCTATAATCCGCACTCGCCGATGGGCCTGATGTTCGAAGTGAATGCCGACGGCCACGTCTTCGGCGCGCCTCGGGACGCGTATTTCAAATCCGGCGCCGGCGGCTCGGGGATTTATATTGTCCCGTCGCTGGATCTGGTGGTCTATAAGATGGCGGGCAGCGATGCGCAGTTCAATCCGGATCTGACGGGGCTGCCTCTGAACTACGAGGTCGATCATTCCCGCGACAACTGGAAGCCTCTGCCGCACGATCAGTTTCACGACGGGCCAGTGGGCGGAGATGACGGTGTTCGCCGATTACTCGAGATGGTTGTTGCGGCAGTGATAAACTGAGTTCGTATTCTTCTATGCGGTTGATCCTATTCGTGCTTCCGTTGGTATGCGCGGTCGCGCAGGATAGCGTACAGGAACAGTTCGCGAAAAGAGCGGCTCGGCTATGGTCGTTGCAGCCGGTCACTCGGCCCGCGGTTCCTTCGGGGACGAATAATCCGATCGACGCATTTATCGCGGCGGATTATCGCGCCAAGGGGCTGACGCCGGTTGGAAAAGCCGACAAGCTGACCCTTCTGCGGCGCGTCTATTTCGACCTGATCGGGCTTCCGCCGACTATCGCGGAGCAGGATGCATTTCTGGCGGACGAATCGGGGGACGCGTACGAAAAGGTGGTCGACCGTCTGCTGGCCGATCCGCAGCACGGCGTCCGCTGGGCTCGCCACTGGCTGGACGTACTGCGCTACGCCGACCTCGACGGCCTCGATGGATCGGTCATGCCGGCCGCCAGCGGAATCTATCTGTGGCGGGACTGGGTGATTCAAGCTTTGAATCACGACGTGCCTTACGATCAATTTGTACGCGCGCAGATTCTGGGGAATCGGTATGAGCCAAAAACGCGCACCGACGATTTCGGGCGCCGCTCGCGTGCGGAAGGCAGTGTAGAAGATACCTTCGCGCTGGGCCTGCTGGCTCGCTCCGCGGTCACGCGCGACGATAAAGATCGCGACGTCGCGTTCTCCGCTGTCGAAACCATTTCGACTGCGTTCATGGGCATGACAGTCGGCTGCGCGAAGTGTCACGATCATAAATTCGATCCGATCACGCAGAAGGATTTCTACGCGATGAAGGCGATCTTCGACCCTCTGGTGTTGAAGAACGTCATGCTGGCGACGCCTGCTGAAATATTCGCGAACGGCGAGAAGCTGGCCGAGTTCAAGAAGAAGAGCGCGCCGATCAATGCCGCCATCGACGCACTGGTAGGTCCTTATCGGACGAGATTGTATGAAGAACGCGTGGCGCTGCTGACGCCTGAAATTCAGGCGTTGGTCCGCAAGCCTGAAAAGCAGCGCACCGCGGCAGAGCAGAAAATTTTCGACGATTACTATCCGGTGCTGCGCGTCGATCCTTCGAAGTTCAAGCAGATCATGCCGAAGGACGAGGTCGCGAAGTACGAGGCGCTGGTGAAGGAGCTGGAGGCGCTGGGAACCGTGCCACCTCTGCCTTCCTATTGGACGGTGCAAGAAGATCAGGCGCTGCTCAAACAGAAAAGCTACGTGCTGAATACCGGCGATCCGAAGCGTCCGGAGATGGATCAGCCGGTCGAGCCGGGATTTCCGTTTCAACCGAAGGACGCCGATTTTTCAGACGGCCGGCGCGAGGGTTTCGTCGAGTGGCTGACTGCGCCCTCTAATCCGTTGTTTGCGCGTGTAGCGGTGAATCGCATCTGGGCGTGGCATTTTGGCGAGGGTTTGCAGAAGGTCACGAGCGACTTCGGTCTGCTGGGCGGCAAGCCTTCGAATCCGAAGCTGCTTGACTATCTGGCGTCGGAATTTGTCGCGCATCATTACGACATGAAGTGGCTGCATCGCCTGATCGTCACATCGGACACCTATCAACTATCTTCCAAAGCGGAGCAGCTCGGGAAGAATCGCGACATCGATGCGCGCGACACGTATTTGTGGCATTTCCGTCTGCAGCGCCTCGAGGCCGAGCCCATTTGGGATGCGATTCATTACGCGTCCGACGATCTGAACTTAGAAGTCGGCGGCAAATCGTTTCAACTGAACGCACCCGATAAGAAGCAGAAGATTTTCCTGCCGAAAGAGAACGTCACCGATTCGCGGACGGACCGCCGCGGCGTTTATCTCACGCGCGGTTACATTCCGAGCACGGATGTGATGAATAATTTCCTGACTTCGTTCGACGTCGATGACGGGCGCACGCCCTGCCCGATCCGCACGCAGACGGTGACCGCTCCACAGGCTCTGTTCACGATGAATAGCGAACTGGTGGAAAAGGAATCGGAAAAGCTGGCGGCGCTGGTGTTAAAGGAAACCTCGGGCGAGGTGCAGGCCGCGGTGGGTGACGCGTATCGAAGAACGCTGGGCCGCAAGCCGTCGCCGTCGGAGCGGGACTACGCGCTGACCTATATAAATAACGATCCGTCGCGCATGAAAGAGCTGGCGTGGCTGCTGTTTAATTTGGACGAGTTCCTCTATGTGCGGTGACACCCGGCGTCGATTCCTCTATCAGGCGGCCGCTGGATTCATGGGCTCGGCATTGAACACGCTTTTCGCGGAGGACGGGCAGTTGATGCAGGATGCGCGCCTCCCCGGTCCGCCGCGCGCGAAATCGGTGATCTTCCTGTTCCTGTGCGGGGGCATGAGCCACATCGACACCTTCGATCCCAAGGACAATTCGCACGCCGGCAAGATCATGGACGCCATCGGATTTGGAGACAACAACGCGCCGATGAAGCGGCCGGTGATCCCGATTCTGCGGACGTTCAAACAGTACGGCCACTCGGGCATCCCCGTTTCGGACTGGTTTCCGAACATCGGAGAAACCATCGATGAATTCGCGGTGGTGCGGTCGATGTATTGCCATCAGACGAATCATTTCCCCGCCGTCCTGGAAGGCGCGACGGGCAAGCCTCTGCGCCAGTTTGAACATCCTTGTTTAGGCAGCTGGATTTCCTACGCGCTGGGAACGGCGAACAAAGACCTTCCGACTTTCGTCAATGTCGGGCGGCCTTCCTCGCCGGTGCAGTTATCGGGAGGATACCTGGGCGCCAGCTATTCGGCTACTCCGTTTCAGCCGGGAAATGTTCCGATCCCCAATCTGCTGCCGCCTAAGAGTTCCGATTCGAAGCAGCGCGATCGGGAGATGGAGGCTCTGTTCGAACTCGATAAACAGTTCCGCGCGGACTATGAGATCGAAACCGAGATCTCAGCGCGCAGCAGAGCGTTTGAGTTGGCGGGCAGCATGATGCTGAAGGCTCCGGCGATTGTCGACTTCACGACTGAGCCGCAGCATGTGAGGGATCTTTACGGAATCGGCACCAAGGAAACCGACGATTTCGGACGCCAGTTGCTGCTCGCACGCAGGCTCGCCGAGAATGGCGTCCGCTTCATCCAGATCTGCCATGCGGGCGGAGGAAATGGCGCATGGGACGCGCACGACGATATGAAATCCCATGCGCCTTTGTGCCGCGCCATCGATAAACCGGTCTCCGGATTGATTCGCGATCTGAAGCAGCGTGGGATGCTGGATAGCACGCTGGTGGTGCTTACGAGCGAGTTCGGGCGCACGCCCTGGTCGCAAAACACTACCGGTCGGGATCACAATGCGATGGGATTCACATCGCTGCTGGCGGGCGGCGGCGTGAAGGGCGGAGTGATTGAGGGGGCGACCGATGAGGTCGGCTATAGGGCGGTCGAAAAGCCGCATTATATTAGCGATCTGCAATCGACGATCCTGCGGCAGGTGGGATTGAATTATAAAAAGATGGATTTCGTGCTCAATGGGCGGCCGTTCCATCTGGTGGAAGAAGGCCTCGGCCCAATCGACGCGATTTTAGGGTAGTAAGACCCACAGACTAAAGTCTGTGCCACCTTTACGCAAACGGTAGCACAGGCTTCAGCCTGTGAAAGAGTGTTTAGCGTGCGGGAACGTATCCTGGACCTCTAATGATTTGTCCCGGCTGCGCTCCGGTGTGCTTCCCATCGCGCACTACGGCTACGCCGTTCACGAAAACATAACGCACGCCGGTCGAGAGCTGATGCGGCTGCTCATACGTTGCATGATCGATGATGGTTTTCGGATCGAACACGGCAATGTCGGCGTACAAGCCTTCCTGAAGCAGGCCGCGATCCTGAATCGACAGGCGGCGAGTGACAGCCGAGGTCATCTTGCGAACCGCGTCTTCGAGCGGCATCACGTTTTCCTCCCGCACGTACTTGCCGAGAATGCGCGGGAAGGTCCCGTAAGATCGCGGATGCGCCAGATCCTTGGCGTCCTCCGGATCCAGGCCAGCCGCGTCGGTGCCGATCTTGATCCACGGCTGTTTGAGCTGGAGCTTCACATTGTCCTCGCTCATCAGGAAATAAATCGTTTCGACGCGGCGGCGCTCCGAGAGAATCAGGTCCATCGCGGCATCCATCCAGTCCTTATGCATCGTCGCCGCGATTTCTGACAGCCGCTTCCCAAGGTATTGCTTGTTCTCATCCTTATCGATGCCGACGATCAGAATGTTTTCGGGTCCGGCGAGCTGGCCCATGTTTTCCCAATCGGTTTTCTGGTTCTGAATTTCGGCGTGGATCTTCACGCGCACCGCCGGATCGGCCAGATTGTCGAACAACTTGCCATCGGCGGCGGTCCAGGGAGGCAGCACGGCGGTTAGCCCGGTGCCTCCGGCTATATAAGGATACATATCCGCCGAAACGTCGATTCCAGCGGCCCGCGCAGCGTTAATTTTCGCGAAGGCTTCGGGAACCTTCGACCAGTTCCGCTTGCCCGCGGCCTTCAAGTGATAAATTTCAACCGGCACGCCGCCCGTCCGCCCGATCTCCAGCGCTTCGTCGATCGCTTCGAGGAATTGATCCGCTTCGGAGCGCATGTGCGTGATATACACGCCTCCATAAGGAGCCATCGCCTTCGCCATCGCGCCGAGCTCGGCGGTGGCCGCGTAATTCCCCGGCGGATAAATCAGAGCCGATGCGATTCCGAACGCGCCGTCTTCCATCGCTTGCCGGACCAGCGTCTGCATGGATTCGACCTCATCGGCGGTGGGCGCGCCTTGGGCCATGCCCTTCACATATTGGCGAATGGTCGCGGCTCCGACGAAGGATCCGAAGTTGGCGGAGGCTCCGTGCTCCTTCATGGCACGGAGCCACGCGTCGAAGCCGTGCGGACCTTCGAAAGGCGCGGCGGCGGGCCGTCCGGTGTCGCGTTCCCCGGCGGCGGTCTTTTCGTTCGAAGGCGCGTTGGTCACGCCCTCGCCCATAATTTCCGTGGTTACGCCCTGTGTCACTTTACTAATGACGCGGCCGTCTTTGGTGAGGAAAGCCGCTCTGGACTGGCTCTGAATATCGATGAATCCGGGCGCCACCACCAGACCGCTAACATCGATACGCTCGCGCGCCGACGCATTGCGCAGAACGCCCGGTGGGGCGATGCGGGCTATGCGTCCGTCCTTGATCGCGAGGTCGCCATAAAACCACGCGTTACCGGTGCCGTCGACGATCCGGCCGCCAGCCAGAATGGCGTCGTAAGACGTCTGCGAAAACGCCAGGCAAGTAAAAAGCAGAGCGATGAGGAAGCGATTCATAGACAAGAAACGTAACATACAAGTTGACCCGCTGGTGCCGCGGGAGTAAACTGGGCGCGTTAGTTCCAGGCATACAAATCCCATGAATATTTCGCGACGTTCTCTCCTCGCCGGATCCTCCGCCGTAGCTTTCGCCCAGCAGCAGCGCAAGCGCGTGCCCAGTTGGACCCCCAAACTGGGCGTTCTCGGTTCCTACTCGGAAGCCAACATCGATTTCGTAAAAGCCGAAGGCTTCACCAGCATGGAGCTTCGTCTGGACCCCAGAAAGCTGGACGACAACGCCATCGCGGCCATCAAGGACAAGCTGGCCAAGGCAGGCATTTGGGTCTCCTCGCTCGACGTCGGCGGCAATCATATCGACCCCGATCCGGCGAAGCGCGAGCAGCAGAACCAGCACACCATCGAGTGCATCGAACTGTGCGGCAAACTCGGGATTCCAGCGATCGGCGGGCAGTCCGGCACAATTAAGGGGCAGCCGCTGGCGAAACAAGTCGACGAAATCGTACGAGTTTACAATGAACGCTATTTCAAAGTGTGCGAGCAGAACAAGGTTCGGATTCTGTGGGAGCCGTATGCGGGCGGTCCGAATATCGCCACCGGTCCGCTGGGGTGGGAGGCACTTTTTAAGGCGTTCGGCGACAGCCCGTGGGTAGGTCTCCAGTTCGATCCTTCGCACCTGGTGTGGCAGTTCATGGACCCTGTGCAGGCGGCGCGCGATTTCGCGAGCAAGATTTACGACGTCCATCTCAAGGACACGGAGATTCTGTGGCACGTGCTGCGGCGCAGCGGCATTCAGCCTGTCGATAACGTTCGCTGGTGGCGATTCCGCATTCCTGGCTACGGATCGGTGGACTGGAAGGGGTTTTTCACGGTGCTCGAAGAGGTCGGCTACACGGGTGCGATGAACATCGAGAACGAAGATGCGTTCTATTATCCGAACTACGACCAAAACAACTTCACGGAGCAGTTCAAACGAGGCTTCCACACCGCGCATGAATTTCTAAAGACGCTGGTGCCTCCGGTTACCGTTTAAACTCCCCCCGAGAGGCCCCGAGAGGCCCCCCCGAGAGGGACAGTCAGAATCGACGCACTGGAAAATCTCGCGAACACGGCGGACGGCTCCGTCCCCGTGAGAAAAATCGGGTGATTCGAGCACTCTTTATGAGATTGCCATGTCACGAAATGCCCGCTGCATCCTTCCTGGACTGCCTTATCACGTCACGCAACGTGGGGCCAGCCGGCAAAAAGTCTTCTTTTCCGCGAGCCATCGCAAGACGTATCTGGGCCTTCTGGAGCGGTGCGCGGAGCTCAAAGCCCGGATGCTTAAGAGCTCCAAACCCGCTCGGGTCCCCACAACGATAGCTGTGAACGACCTCCGCAAAGATTCTTTTTCACAGGTTCTGAAACCGATCGAAGCCGAAATTCTCCCTCCGATTGAGATCCAGAAACCGCATCCGCTCGTAGGCTGGCCTGGCTGGCATGCGGGACGTCGGCGAAGATTATGGCAGGCTTCAGTTTCGGTGGAGGGGATTTGTTGACGTGCGAGTGAGCAAAGCGTGCGTGCGACGTGCGATGAAGATCATGGACACCCTGATTAAGCGGGTCGAAGCAGCAGGCCTCAAGATCAAGCTCGTTCCCAAACATTCTGATGCCCGCTCTCACTGCCTTACATTCGTTTCTGATGGCAGGGAACGTATCCAAGTCTCGGTAATAGAAAAGCGGCGCGGACCGAAAGCTCTGCGTGGAGTCGAGACAATTGGCGAGCGAATCGGTACTCCTACACGTCTACTGGGCAGCTCAGCCTGGTCCTGGATGCAGATTTTTACCGAGCGCAAACCTGGACCGACAAAAGAGGACGCGTAATCGAGGAGCATGTAGATGCGGTTGTTATCTCGATTCGAAAATCGCTGGAAGACCGCCATAGAGCTCGGTTGGAGGCGGAGGAGAGTCGTCAGCGCGAAATTGAACGTCAAAGAATCCAAGCGGAAGCGGATCGCCAAAACCGTGAGCACGAGAAGGGGATTGAACAACTCAAAGATTGGGCGAAGGCATGGGCTCATGCCGAACGACTGCGGGCTTTTTTGTCTGCATGGGAAAAACACACCGAAGAGGACCAAGGAGTTATCGAGTCGGGCAGCCAAGCGGATGGATTCAGGCGCTGGGTCGCCTTGGTGATTGATGAGATTGATCCTCTCATATAAACCTGAGTGCCACGAGGGAAACCAGCCGCGAAAGCTGCAGCGACTGAATCTGATGCCTATGGAGGACGCATCCCTGGAGGGCAGTCGCCAACCTCATTGCCAATAATTCCGATCCAAGCTGCGGTACTGCACCGCCTCCGCCAGATGCTTCGCGCTCACGCGTTCTGAGTGGTCCAAATCCGCCACCGTCCGCGCGACCTTCAAGATCCTGTCGTGCGCACGAGCCGATAGGCCCATCTTGCGGACAGCCATTTCGAGCGTCCTCTCTCCCGCATCATCAAGCGCGCACAATTTGCGTAGCTCCTGGACAGGAATGTTCGAGTTGTTAAATCCGCGCGTCTGCTGAATTGCGCGAGTCTCGGCTACACGCGCCCGCATTTCACTCGAACTCGCCCCGCCGTCCTTGCTGCGCAGTTCCTGGTACGGCACTGCGGGAACCTCGATGTGCAAGTCAATTCGGTCCAACAATGGCCCGCTGATCTTTCCGAGATAGCGTTGAATCGTCCCACCAGTGCACCTACAATCGCGCGTCGGATCGCCGAAAAAACCGCAGCTGCACGGATTCATGGCAGAAATGAGGAGAAATCGAGCCGGGAAGGTGAGCGTCATGTTAGCGCGGGCGATGGTCACGGCGCCTTCTTCAAGAGGCTGGCGTAACTGTTCCAGAACGTTGCGCGGGAATTCCGGCAATTCGTCCAGGAACAGCACCCCGTTGTGCGCCAGGCTCACTTCGCCCGGCCGTGGTGTTCCCGATCCTCCGCCGATCAATCCCGCATCCGATACCGAATGATGCGGCGACCGGAATGGACGGTCTTCAAGCAGGCCGACGCCCTTCGGTAGCGTACCAGCGACGCTGTGCACTTGCGTCGTCTCCAGGGCCTCGGGAAACGATAACGGAGGGAGAATGCCCGAAATCCGCTTGGCCAGCATTGTCTTGCCAGATCCGGGCGGCCCGACTAGAAGCACGTTGTGATTCCCGGCCGCAGCGACTTCAATGGCGCGCTTCGCCGTCACCTGCCCCCGCACATCGCGAAAATCGAGCGCTCCCGCCCGATCTGTAGCCGGTGAAGGTGCGCTACTCGCGTACGGTTCGAACCCTTCCGGTTTGCGCAGGAACGCGACCACTTCGCACAAGTGCCGCATCCCGAACACGCGGACTCCATCCGCGACCGCCGCCTCGGCCGCATTGTCCTCCGGAACCAGCAGATTCTTGATCCCCGTCCGCCGCGCGCATGCCGCGATCGAGAGCGCTCCGCGTACCGGCCGGATCGCCCCATCCAGTGACAACTCACCGACAAATAGATGTTCCTCCGCAGGCCCGACCACCCCCATCGCCCCCAGAATCCCCAGGGCCATCGGCAGATCGAACCCCGCGCCTTCCTTTCTTATGTTTGCAGGCGCCAGATTGATCGTGACGCTCTTGTTCGGATACCCGAAGCCGGAGTTCATGAGCGCGCTCTTGATCCGCTCCCGGCTTTCGCGCACCGCCGTATCCGGCATCCCGACTGTAATGAAGTCGCGATTCTGGCCCGGGTACATGTCGACTTCGACATCAATTAAATGCGCGTCGATCCCGAAGATCGCGGCCGAGCGGGTGCGGAAGAGGGCCATCCTAACCCTAGTGGGCTGAGCGTCAGATTAATCGCTAGTGTTTTTCTTAAGCGACGGACCCTCTTGCTGGTTAAGCAGATGAAAATGCTGTTGTTCGGTAATCCCTCCCAAAAAATAAGGACGGATATGTTGCAAACAAGCCACTTAGGATGGGTGGATTTGGTGTTCGGAAAAGACCTGTTTTTCGAACACCCGGGCGTGGGAAAATTCGCGGTCCACCGCCCGTAAGTACGGTATTTGCAATCACTTCGTCATTAGCTTTCAGGGGGAATCTCCGAACGGGGCATTTTCATTCGTTTAAGGCGACAATAAGGCCATCGCGTTTTTGGACACTACGGGGTTGCATCACGAATATGGGCTGCAGAAGGAAGCAGCTTGACGACCGACGGAATTTTTGGGAACTACACACCCTCCGAATACGCCTGTATGGCTAGTTCTGCCGAGGCCGCACGCGGAGCGCGGGCAGGGCAGCAGCCTTCACATCCGGCTGCCCTTCCGCTTGTATTGGTTTGTTGCCCCTGGAGAAAATCACGTCACGTTGGATGAGGAAATTTGCCAGGAACAAGATCGATTCCGCGCATAACTTTGCCGGTAGAATGGCAAAGCCAAAATGCGTAACGAACATGCGGATGAGCCCGAACGACACTGTTCCGGAAACGGCAACCAGGGCGACGTACCCTAACAATTGTTGCAACTGGCGGCCTTGCGATTTGAATACCACTTTCTTGACGATCAGGAAATTGAACAGCATTGATACAAGCCGTGCACAGATCTGGCTCGTGATCAGGCTTGACGTGGAAGCATACACCGCCGTGAACAGCAAATTATCCAGACCCGCCGTACACAGGGACACGCTAGCGAATCGGAAGAGCACGAAGTAAATGCGCATCGAATCGAACAACGGATTGAAATGCGATGTCGCGTTTCCATCGGCATAGATCGTGCGAATCGGAACTTCTAAAATGGGCACGCGCTGCTCCCGGCAACGCAACAGCACATCCAGTTCAAAATCGTAACCCTGCGGGCCGATCTTGAGAAGCATCGGCAGGAGGTGGTGCGGAATCGCCCGAAGGCCGGTCTGAGTATCCGTCAACTTCTGCCCTACCATCACTCGCAGGACACTTCGAGTGACCGCATTGCCGAAACGGCTCCGAAATGGGACGTCGCCCGCGAACGATCGGACTCCCAGAACGAGCGCCCCGGGGTGGGCTTCGCCGAATCTTCCTACGGCAACGACGTCGTCAGGATGATGCTGGCCATCCGCATCCGCAGTCACCACAATGCCGGCGTGCCCGTATTCACAGAGGATCGTGTTGATTCCGGTCTTCAGCGCGGCGCCCTTACCTAGATTGATCGCGTGCCGGCAGAGGCGCACCTGGGGAAGGGCCTCGATCTCATCGAAACGAGACCTGTATTTCGGACCGCTGCCATCGTCTACGACGACGATATGCGGCACGCCGCGGGCGACCAGCTCCTGAATGAAAGATCGAAAATCCGCGGTCGGTTGGTATGCGGGAATGAGGACCAGAAAGTTCACCTGCCCGCTGATACCCGCTGCTACAACATCCTCAAACATACTGTGAGACGACGGCCGCGACGCCGGCATAAGCCTCCTTGGCGTCGAGCTGCGTTTTCGGCTCCGAACAACATCACTAAGCCTATCACGGAGGAATCCAATGTCCAATCCAACCGGGTAGGATTCTAGTCGGCTGTCCGCGAGCTACTTTCGCCGGTTCACAACAGAATCGAGATCAACCGGTCTATCGTTTCATGCCAGCGCGCTCTTGACGGTGTAGGGTATCCTCGTGCTGTGCGCGATAGAGCATTCCTCCTTGGTACAGTACTGGTCCTCGCGGCCATCCTGGCGGTTTATTCGAGCCACTTCGAAAACGCGTTTCATTTTGACGATTTCCATACCATCACCGACAATCCCTACGTCAAAGATGTTCACAATATTCCGCTGCTCCTGAGCGATTCGCGCACATTCAGTGTTCGTCCCGAGCACGCTTCCTACCGGCCGCTGTTAGCGGTTTCCCTGGCGATCGATTACTGGATCGGCAAGGGGCGCCCCCTGTGGTTCCAAATTTCAACGTTCCTGTGGTTTGTGGTGCAACTCGCGCTCATGTATTTTCTGTTTATCGCGATTATGGATGCCGCGGACCCCGATCCGTCCAATCGTTGGTTCGCGTTGTTCGCGGTGGCGTTATATGCTCTGCATCCGGTCAGCGCGGAGACCGTCAACTACATCGTCCAACGGAGCGAAATCTTCACGTCGATCGGGGTGATCGCGGGCCTGGTCTTATACATCCGTTTCCCGGCTCGCCGTCGTTTCGGTCTTTATCTCATCCCGCCAATACTGGGCATCCTTTGCAAGCCTCCCGGGGTTATCTTTGCGGCAATCCTGTTCATCTACATTCTGCTGTTTGAAGAGATCGGCAACCCGGCGCGGGCGGCGAGGCGCGCTTTGCCGGCGCTGGCTGCATGCTCTGCGGCGGGGCTGTTGGTGTGGCTGATGACGGCTCGAACGTTCTCACCGGGCGGAGGCAACCCGATTTCCTACTGGCTGACCCAGACCTATATCACGTGGCACTATTTTCGCTCGTTCCTGTGGCCTTCCGATCTGTCGGCGGACTCCGATTTCAGCCTCTTCAACGGGTGGTCCGATCCGCACGTGATCTTTGGGATCCTCTTTATCGCAGCACTTTGTGTACTGGCGCGGGTAGCCGCTCGGAACCTGCGTACACGTCCGATCGCCTTCGGGATTTCATGGTTCCTGCTGGCTCTGCTACCGGTCGCGTTGCTTCCGCTTGCGGAGGTTGAAAACGACCACCGCATGTACTTCCCTTTCGTCGGACTGACTCTGGCAGCGGTATGGGCTGCGTCGGTCTTCGTCAGCAGAGAATGGCGGCCGATGGCGCTGACGGCGGGAATTGTGTTGATCCTGTGCGGTCAGGGGACCTGGCAGCGAAACCAGATATGGCGGACGGAGGAGTCACTGTGGCGCGATGTCGCCCAAAAGAGTCCACTGAACGGACGCGGCCTCATGAACTATGGTCTGACCCAAATGGCGAAGGGCGACTACGATGCCGCCTTGGGGTCGTTTCGCCGCGCTCTTCCGCTGACCCCCAATTATTCGCTGCTCCACATCAACATTGGGATCGCTGAGGCTGGTTTGCATAACGATTCCGAGGCCCGGCAGGAGTTCAACCGGGCGATCGCGTTGGCGCCTGACGATTCAGAATCCTACTATTATTTCGCGCGATTTCTTTCTGAGCGCAACGATATTAACGGCGCGATCGGTCTGCTGACGTCCGGCATCCAAAAAAATCCTTCCAGCATGCGATGCCGCACCCTGCTCCTGCATTTGTATGCGCAGCGAGGGTCGACTGACAGGCTGGAAGCCTTGCTCGCGGACTCTCTGAAGATCGCGCCCAATGATCCGGACCTGCTCGCGTTGCAGAATACCCTTCCATCGCCGCAATCGGGATCGGTGCCCGCGGCTCTAACCCCGCGCACCGCCGAGGATTTCGTCGATCTGTCCCTGAACCTCTACCGCTCCGGCCGGTTTGAGGAAAGCGTCAACGCCGCTCGTCAGGCCCTGACTCTGAGGCCTGAGTATCCTGAGGCTTATAACAACATTGCGGCTGGATACAACGCTTTAGGCCGCTTCGATGAGGGCATCCAGGCGGCCCGGGAGGCGGTGCGGCTGAAGCCCGATTTCCAACTGGCAAGAAACAACCTGGCATGGGCGATCTCCGAGCAGAAACGAAAAACTCAGCACTAATTTTGTGGTCCGATCGGCGCCCTTTGTGTTAGTCTTGTGAGGATCAATTGCGTCGAAAGCGCAATCGTGGAGGCGCGGAGGAGGCGAATGCAACTATCGCGGCGGTGGAGAAATTCGGCTATGGCGGCCGCGTACATCCTTTTCGGAGGCGTCTCGTGGGCCTCGACCTTTTCATTTACGGGATCGTTCGCCTCGGACGACCAACTTCAGGAGTTCACGTTCACTCTAAGCAGCCCAGCCACGGTGACCGCGGTTACCTGGAGCTATGCCGGCGGCACAAATCAGGCAGGGATGGCGATTCCCGCCGGCGGGTTTGATCCTTGGCTTGCCATTTTCGATTCCTCGGGAAACCTCGTGCAATCCGTGGATAACGGAGCGTGCGGCCAGGTGGGGATGGATCTCTCGACCGGCTCCTGCTTTGATTCGTTTATTTCCCAATCGTTTTCGCCAGATACGTATACGCTGATCCTGAGCGAAAGCGACAATCAACCCTTTGATAACCAGCTTGCGGACGGCTACACCCGCACCGGTCAAGGCGACTTTACGGGTGGCGAATTCGGATGCTCCAACGGATCTTTTTGCGATGCCAACAGCGCGAACCGAACGGCTGCCTGGGCGGTCGATATCGACAATGTCGATATCGCCAGTGAGACAGGCGTCCCCGAACCGGGCACTATGTTGCTGGGCGCGGCAGGTTTGGTGGGAATTATAGAGCTGCGCCGGCGATATCGAAAGGCTCTCGAGTAGCTCCCATGGATCGAGACCGGAAACATCGAGGAGGGGGAATGACAGTCTCGAGAGTTTTTCTGACGTGTATCTCCGCATGGTTGCCCGTCGTAGCATGGGCGGATAACGCCCACCTGGTGGGCGACGCCTGGTTTGCGAGCGGCAATTCCGGCCAGTTCGGCGGCACTGCAACCGTCAACGTAGGCGGCCCGGCCAACGATCAAGGTCTGCTGCAATTCGATTTTTCGAGTCTTCCTCCAGGAACGACGTCGGCGATGATCTCGAACGCGAGCTTGCGGCTATTTGTCAGCCGGATCGGATCGCCGGGCGGCATCGATGTTTACGCCGCGAATGGCACCTGGACCGAGTCAACGGTGACCGGCTCCGGATTTCCTACTCCCGGGACTTTGGTCGCCTCCGCTATACCGGTCACCGTCCCCTATGCCTATATTGTGGTGGATGTCACGACGCAGGTGAAAGCGTGGCTGGATGGCGCAACCAATAACGGTTTTCTGCTCCTTTCCGATCCGGGTTCCACGCTCGTGTACTTCGATTCCAAAGAAAGCCAAAGCACGAGCCATCCAGCCGTGCTCGAAGTAAATCTGTTGGGCGCGGCGGGCCCCACAGGGCCGACTGGAGCTACTGGAACTGCGGGCGCGACTGGTCCGACCGGAGCAACCGGCTCGACCGGAGCGGCCGGGGCTGCAGGTCCGGGCGGTGGGGCCGGTGGCCCGACCGGGCCGACCGGGCCGACTGGCTCGACCGGCCCGACTGGTGCGATCGGAGCTGCAGGAAGTGCGGGCGCAGTGGGCGCAAATGGACCTATCGGTCCTACCGGGCCGACCGGCCCAACAGGCTCGACTGGATTCACCGGGCCGACAGGACCTACGGGACCTACAGGTCCTACTGGGGCGACCGGTCCAACCGGCTCCGCAGGAGCTGCCGGTTCGGCGGGAGCGATCGGGGGCGCAGGCGCCACGGGGCCTACCGGATCAACGGGGTCCACCGGAGCGACCGGCGCGGAAGGCCCTACCGGCAATACGGGTCCGCGCGGCCCGACCGGGCCGACTGGCCCAACAGGCACTATGGGCGCCCAGGGCCTTGCCGGTAACACGGGTCCGACAGGACCGGCCGGACCGGCCGGAGTGATTCTCAATTCTTCCTACCCCATCGACGACCTGGGCAATTCTCCCTGCCCGGGCTACAATGCGGCTAATAACACCTGCGGCTCTGGTGCGACCAGCGTCACCATCCCAGCGAACGACACCGCTCATCACTTCTATCTTCTCCACACCACGGAGGATTCCACCGGCCAAAACGACTATGCGGGGCCCTACAACGTGACCCTTCCAGCGGCGACCGCGGCCGGTCAGGTAATCGCGATTCTCAGTACGAATCCCACCACCGCCGCCTTCACCAACTATTACCCCGGGTCCGGCGACCAGATCCTGGGCGACGCTTTCATAGCGGCCTCTAACGCGAATCCGAACCCCGGCTGTCCCTCAGTCTGCACCCAGGGAGCGTACTTCCAGGTCGGCGCCAACTGGGCACGGTTCATCTCAGACGGGAACCATCACTGGTACTTGTTATCGGAGTCACAATAAAATGAAGATTCCAACCAGATCGAATCGAATTCGGATCGTCGCCGTTACGCTGGCCGTCTTGCTGCCGACGATGCTTCTGGCCGACACGGCTCCCTTGATCGGCGATAGCTACGTCAACCCTGGCGTCGGCAACAATTTCGGAACGCAGCCGGGATTGAATGTAGGCGGCTCGTCGAACGCCAATGGGCTCCTGCAGTTCGATTTGACGACTCTGCCCAGCGGAACTACCGGCGCCAGCGTCACCTCCGCAACCTTGCGGTTCTTTGTCAACAAAGTGACCACCGGCGGTTCGATCAACGTGTATGCGGCCAATGCCTCATGGTCTGAAAGTCAGGTCAACGGATTGAATCAGCCCGGGCCAGGCAACGTGGTCCAGAGCGTTATTCCGGTTTCCGCCGGCGACGTGTTTGTTGAAGTGGACGCGACCAGCCAAGTGCAGGCATGGCTCAACGGCAACCCGAACTACGGCTTCCTTATTACTGGCAATGGAGCAACCAGCATCGTGCTGGACAGTAAAGAGAGCGCCACTACCAGTCATCCCGCAGAGTTGCAGATCGTATTGGTTGGACCTTCCGGCGCCGCCGGGCCGACGGGCCCAACCGGAAGCGCGGGAGCCGCCGGACCGATTGGTCCAACGGGTCCCACCGGACCGACGGGTCCTGCGGGAGCAACTGGGCCCCCGGGTTCGGCAGGCCCGATGGGAGCAGCCGGTCCGACTGGATCAACGGGCCCGACTGGCCCCACAGGATCAACTGGCGGAACCGGTAGTACGGGTCCGACGGGTCCGACAGGTCCCACTGGCGCCGCCGGGTCCGCTGGATCGGCGGGCAGCGCGGGTAGCGCGGGGGCCGGGGGCGTTACCGGGCCGACGGGCCCGACCGGACCGAACGGACCGACTGGTGCAACCGGAGCGACCGGCG
Organism: Bryobacterales bacterium; assembly: GCA_963698105.1. Classification (GTDB taxonomy): domain Bacteria; phylum Acidobacteriota; class Terriglobia; order Bryobacterales; family Bryobacteraceae; genus Palsa-187. The sequence goes on along the minus strand of CAVOPN010000001.1, from coordinate 537,921 downwards.
CCGCTGGTAGTGCGGGCGCCACCGGCGCAACGGGCCCTGCCGGCGCACCGGGTCCTCAAGGCCCGCAAGGGGCCGCGGGACCTCCAGGCCCGACAGGAAATCCGGGCCCTCTCGGCGCTTTCGGAAACACAGGGCCAACGGGAACGACCGGGACAGCCGGAGCGCCATTCTCGAATTCCTGGTTTCTAGAAGGTCCTGTTTCGTCCGGTTTCACGGTAGGCGATTCGGATACCCATCGAGTGATCCTGGTCACCAACTCGGGTCCGGCTACTGTCACGCTGCCGCACGCCAGTAGCGGAGCCGGGAAGCTGATCCATTTCCAGGGCTCGGGCAATTTTACGGGGTCGAATACAATAACCATCAACAGGCAGGGCGGCGATCAGATTGTGAACCACGACAGCGTGAGCGCCAACTCCGGCCTCGTAACTGGCTGTACGGTACAGATTTCCGCGGAATTTGTGAGCAATGGGGCTTCCTTATGGTACCTCACGCACATTGTGAACCACACTGGTGGAACTACCTGTGATACCCAATGAGAGGACTGCATACGAGAGGAGAAACGAATGAATAAAAAATCGTTGATCAAATCGGCGGTCGTGCTCTTAGCGGGTTCGTTCCTGGTCCCGTACGCGTCGGCCGCGATTCCCCCGGTCGTCGGGGATGTGACGATCAGCTCCGCCGCCCCGACCACCAATTTCAATACCGGAACGGCGGCACAGACGCTGAATATCGCACCGGGAACCGCGGGAATCCTCCAGTTCGATTTATCCGCCTATTCGCCGGGTGCAGTTGTAACCCAGGCCTTTTTGCAGGTCTACGCCAATCAGGTTACGACCGGCGGAACGCTGAATTTCACGCTGGTGACCTCGCCCTGGGCCGAAAATTCGGTTACGTGGGCCACGCAGCCCGCGAACGCGGGTGCTCCGTTTGCATCCATCGGTGTCGCGACGGCTGGGACTTTTTTGCTGGTGGATGTCACGAGCGAAGTGCAGAATTGGATCGCCAATCCCGGAACGAATTACGGCCTTGAGATTACTGGCTCGGGCAGCGTTAGCGTGCTGCTCGACACGAAAGAGAATACGGCGACCAGTCATCCGGGGCAATTGCTGATCACCATCGCCGGCGCGCCGGGATCCACGGGACCGACTGGACCGACCGGAGCTCCCGGAACGACTGGCCCCGCCGGCAGCACCGGACCCACGGGAACAACCGGTGCGACCGGTCCCACCGGCACCACGGGTCCCACCGGACCTACCGGAAGCACAGGGAGCACGGGTGTGACGGGCCCGACCGGACCGACGGGTTCGACCGGACCTACGGGAGCGACTGGCGCTGTCGGGTCAGCGGGATCTGCCGGCGCTCTAGGTGCATTCGGTCCAACGGGCACAACCGGTCCAGCCGGACCCGCCGGGCCGACGGGATCTACAGGCGCGACCGGACCTAACGGAGCAACCGGACCAACGGGTCCGATTGGGTTGACGGGCGCCACCGGCCCCACCGGAGGGACGGGAGCCACAGGATCCACCGGAAGCCTGGGCGCAATCGGTCCGGCAGGAGCTACGGGCTCGACGGGCGCCACGGGAGCACCCGGCTCAGCAGGCTTCATGGGACCCACGGGTGCGACCGGCGCCACCGGCGCGCAAGGCGTCAATGGACCCACCGGTAACGTTTTCAGTGTGGATACGTCCGCCATGACGGGACAGATTCTATCCGATACGGACACGCGCATGTACTACTTTGTCAACAACACTGGTGGCACCTACGGCAGCAGCGTGAGTACCGGCAATCCTCAGACGTTTACCTTGCCGCACGCCACCACCCCAGGACGCGTCGTTGTGTTGGTTGCCGTGTGCCGTACAGTCAACCACTTGAATGTGTGTAACGACCCGACCGATTCGAGCAGCCACAACATCAGCGGATCGCAGATCTTCGCGAACGTCCAGTCAGGCGATACCATCATTACGAACGGAGGGAGCGAGACACCGTCTTCCAGTCAAGCCGCCGCTGTAGAGTTCACGCTGGCGCTATTCACCGATGGCAATCACCATTGGTACGTTTTCGATACCGGAAGCTAATTTATCGAACGAGCAGTTTGGCAGAGCATTTGTTTGGCAGGAGAAATGTTGCTTTGCAGTTTTAACTCGTTTGTCAGGAGAAAAATGAATGAGTGATCAGTATATCGGCGAAATCCGGATGTTCGGTGGAAATTTCGCACCTCAAGGTTGGAATTTTTGTGATGGCTCCCTTCAGTCCATCAGCGAGAACGAAACCTTATTCAATGTTCTCGGAACCACCTATGGAGGCGATGGAGTGACCACTTTTGGTCTTCCCGACCTTCGCGGCCGGATACCGATTCATTTGGGGACCGATGCCAACGGGATTAGTTACATTCTAGGTCAATTTGCCGGTACTGAGAACGTGACCCTTATTTCGCAGCAGATGCCGCAGCATTCTCACCCACCCTTGGGCTCTTCGACTGGGGGTTCGGCCAGCCCTTCTGGCAACACCTATGGCAGCGGTGAGACCCTGTACTCGTCCGCCGCGCCGTCCGTAGCCCTGAGTTCCTCGACGGTCGCAAACGCCGGCAGTTCCCAGCCGCATTCGAATCTCATGCCTTATTTGTGCCTCAACTTTATCATCGCATTGTATGGAATTTATCCGTCGGCGAGCTAGCATCACCCGGAAAGGAGAAAACGAAAGAGCATGGCGAGTCCGTTTCTATCGGAAATTAGAATATTCGCTTTCGGTGCGATCCCCAAGGGCTGGGCTCAATGCAACGGCCAGATTCTGGCCATCTCATCGAACCAGGCGCTGTTTGCGCTGATCGGAACCTTCTACGGCGGAGATGGCGTCAGAAATTTCCAACTTCCCAACCTTCAGGGGCGGGTGCCGCTACACTGGGGCACCAGCATCCAGGCCTACAGTTATGTTATTGGCCAGGTCGCCGGCGAGGCCTCCGTCACCCTGAACCTGCAAGAGCTTCCACAGCATACGCACCTGGTACAAGGGAGTTCGACAGCCAACGCCAGCGCCGGATCGAACACAGCCGTACCGGGAGGGGGCGGGGCCAGCGGATACGGGACACCCCCGAATTCGGCAATGAACCCCGCAATCGTTGGGACCGCCGGCAGTTCCCAGCCGCATTCGAATATGCAGCCTTACCTGGCCCTGAACTTCTGTATCGCATTAACAGGCATTTTCCCGAGTCGCAATTGAGGATATATCACCATGGATCCATATCTTGCCGAAATAAGAATTTTCCCCTTTAATTTTGCGCCCGTGGGCTGGGCTTTCTGCAATGGACAAATATTGTCGATCTCGCAGAATACCGCGCTATTCTCGCTGCTTGGCACCACTTACGGCGGAAATGGAACCACCACTTTCGCTCTGCCGAATCTGCAGGGCAGCGCGCCGATGAGCTTCGGCAACGGGCCGGGACTTTCGTCTCATGTTCTTGGTGAGGCGAGTGGTTCGCCGACCGTTACCCTCTTGTCGAGCCAGATGCCGCTACATAGCCATTCGTTTTCGGTCGATCCGCAGGCCAAGAAGGAATCGAGCAGCGTTGCGAATAACGTTCCCGCCGCTGCCAGCGGCGCGGACTTTTACTCCACTGCCGCCTCCAATAACACCATGAATGCTCAGATGTTGCCGGTAGCGGGAGGAAACCTGCCACACGACAATATGCAGCCGTATTTGGCTTTGAGCTTCTGTATCGCGCTTAATGGCATCTACCCGCCGCGCAGTTGACCTTCGAGAGCAAGAACTATCCACCCGAACCGCTTCGTCCGGCTCATGTCTATCAACTGGACCATCTACCGTCTTCTCCTCTCGATGCCTCCCGATTTGGAGGCAGAGCGCCAGGTTTTCCAAACTGCAAATGCTAAATTCTCCGAAGAATTCACCATGCCCGCCTGGATTCTGTTTGCGCTGGCCTCTCCACGTCCCGACTCCGACCCGCGGATATATCGAAGCGCCTTTGAATCGAACATCCGCTTCTGCGATTTCTTCGTGCAGATCTTCGGTGAGACCATGCCGGATCCCGCATTCGCGGCTTTTGTGAATCTCGCAATCGCCTGCACGGCCGACCCCAACTTTCCGCTACGTTCCACGGTAGCGCTCTTCCGCAATCCGGAAAGCGCCAGCCTCGAAGTGGCGTCACTCCGGCAGCGCTTGATAGGGAATCCGGGCTGCCTGGTTCGCGATTTCCACAATACCGAGGAACTCGATTCCCAGGCTGGCGACATTTTGGCCACCTGGTACGCAATGATTCACAGCTCCCGCGATACCGCCGGTTTTCCGGACTGAGCTATACGCAGACTACGTTCCGATGAAGTCCACGTCGGGGCGCGGGAAGTTGCCCAAATCGGGGAAAAGCGCGGAATCGGAGATTCCGTACCACCGCGCAAGGGTATAGGCAAACTGCTGGTCAGAAATGGAGGGTATCCAGACGCCCGTCGAGCCCAGGTCGTCCGGCCCCCCGAGTTGCATCAGGGGAAAGCGTCCAATTACGTCGCCGCCATAAACCGATCCTCCCAGAATCAGATGGTGGCCGCCCCAGGCGTGCTCCGTGCCGCCCTTTTGATTGGGCGCCAGCGTTCGATTGAACTCAGTGGCCGTGAACACCGTTACGTCCCGGTGGATGCCCAGGGCCTCCAGCTTCTCGTAGAAACTTACCAGGCCGTCGTTCAATTCCGCGTACAGGTCCGCTTGGGGCGTCAATTGATTGGTGTGCGTGTCAAACCCGCGCAGAGTGACCGTATACGTTGCCGGCGAACTACGGCGGCTCAAGGCCGCGGCAACTCCGGCAAGCCGTTGGCTCAAATTCCCCGGTCTCTCCCTCAAGCTGCTTAGCGATGCCCTGCTGGCCGCCTCGGAATCCCAACCGATGGCCATCCATCCTCCAGGAAGATAGCGCACTTGGGAAGCTCCCGTGTGCTCAAAAAGATCTGCGGGGAGCTGGCTGGGATTGAATTGTCCTTTAGCGAGCGGACGGTCCGCGCGGCCGACATTGGCGACCACTCCGAGAGCCCCGCGGGCGTAGAGATCCCGCAATCCAGCCAGCGCCGGATGAAAGCCGTAGCTCGTGCTCGAAGATCGCGACTGGACAGGGAGAAGAGAGGATGACGGCAGCGCCAAAGCCCCGCGCCCTTGCGCATAGGCCTGGTACGCGGTCGAATCCAGCGGCACAATCATGTTGTTACTATCGTTGCCGCCCAACAGGTAGACGCAAACGCAGGCCCTCTGCGAGCCCGCCGCGGACGAAGCAGGCGCGAGAAGACCGGATAAGCCGAATGCTGCGGCGGTTCTCGTCCCAAGATCAATCAAAGAACGGCGGGTGATATTTTGTACAGGTTTGTGGGCCATGACTCGAAACCAATAGCGTTAGTCTATCCCATTTCACCCGGCCGTCCAAGCGAAATAAACAGTGAAATAAACGCGGCCAATCGGGTCTGGTATCGGGGAGTCCGGCGGCTATGGCGTCGTCCCCGGGGCACGTTCCAGTTGATAGTAAGCCTCGTCCTGGCCCGTGACCTGGAAGCCGAGACGCTGGTGAAAGCGGAGCGACCCGGGATTGTTAGTAGCCACCGAGCATCGCACCGGCAGCCCGGCTTCCTGCGCGTTGGCGATGAGATCGGCCAGCACCGCGGATCCGATGCCCCGGTTCTGGAAATCTCCGCCAATCGAAATATCCACCACGTGGATCTGGGTAGGCTCGCGAGACACCCAAATCTGTCCTGCGTCGAGACCATCGGCGACGATAATCTCGTGCTGCGCGTTGGGGTAGCTGCCCTGGTAGCTCGCTTTCCGGGCCGCGTACTGCATTCTCATGAGCATCTCAAACTGCACTTCACTAAGGCGGGCGATGGCGAACTCCGCGGTTCGGGAACGCTTGTACAAGTCGTACAGAAACGCTTCGTCCTTCGCCTCGAGGGGTCGCAGAGTGATTGTGGGAAGCATGGTCGCCGGTCCCCGTTTCAGTCGCTTCCCATTCTATTCCAGACAGGTTCGAAAATGGCCAGCAGAAAAGCTGCACGCTTCCATTAACCGGAGCGCCGCTAGTGAGAGAGCATCCGGCGCAGGTGCAAAACAGAAGCAGACATCTCCTCTTGATTCTGCCCGAGAAGGCCATAGAGCCGGCATGACTGAACTTTGCACTCCGTCGCGCTAGGCGCCAGCACAGTCTCTCACAATCTGGCCACTCTATGGCGCCAAGTGACAGCAACGGCGCAAAGTGAAATTATCAGAGGGTCCGAGCTTTGTGGTTTGGGGAACGGCCAAACACGCGCTATTGATTAACCGGGATACCTCTGGAGGCCGGAGCTAGTAGGAGCGGCTCCAATGGTCGAGAGTCTCCGGTTGCGCTCCCGGCTGAGACCGGAAGTAGAGACACCGTTGGCCTGCATTGCCGCAAGAACCCGCCCTTCGTTGAAGGTAGCCAGTTGAATGACCGGGAGCGAGTTCGAACGATACAACGGCCACCTCAGGAACGTATCAATTAGTGGGTAGCGTTCCGATCGCGTACCGGGCTTGGATGCGAGGAAGTCTGAATGCCCTCTCTGTAAGTTACTACAACTTAAAGTGGTCACCTTCGCCGTTTCGCACAAGGCACTGAACCTTCAGGTTGTATCAGTTGCTATCTGCACGGGTGCAGCTGCGGCTTTTTCGGGGATCCCACCCGCGATTGCAGGTGCACCGGCGGGACCATTCAACGCTATCTCGGAAAGATCAGCGGGCCCCTGCTCGGCCGCATCGATTTGCACATCGAGGTCCCGGCCGTCCCCTATCAGGAATTGCGCAGTAAAGATGGAGGAGCCAGTTCGAGTGAGATGCGCGGCCGCGTGGCCGGGAGCCGCGCGATTCAGAATGCCCGAGGGTTTAACAACTCCAATATTCCCGTGCATGAACTGCGTAAATTGTGCGCGCTCGACGATGCGGGGGAGCGGACGCTGGAGCTCGCGGTTCGCAAGATGGGCTTGTCCGCCCGTGCGCACGACCGGATCTTGAAGGTCGCGCGCACGGTGGCGGATTTAGATCGCTCAGACCGCGTCAGCGCCAAGCATCTGGCGGAGGCGGTGCAGTATCGAAGTCTGGATCGCAACTACTGGCAGTAATCGCAGGCCGCGAATTCGGTTTTACTTCTCACCTTTCCCGGTAATGGTGGTGCCCCAGGCTGCCGAAGTGCCCCACGCCGCCGACGTTCCCCAGGCCGCGGAAGTGCCCCACGCCGCCGAACTGCCCCACGCGGCCGAAGTGCCCCAGGCCGCCGACGTTCCATTCAGCGATTGGACCACGGTGCCGCCCCACACGTTATTCAGGCTCCAGAGGCTGTTATTCCAGCCCGCACCCGCAGGATCCGTCAGCACGGCGAGCGAAAGCTGGTGATTAAAGGAAACGCTGGGCGACAGCGCGACTCCGGGGAAGACATCGGAGTTGTTCAACGCCGCGGCGATGTCCAGATATCCCGCGCCCACCGTGAAGATATCGTACGTATCGGTATAGGAGATGCCGGTGGTAGGATCGACCGCTGTGCTCGCCACCGGAAATGTCTTGTACGCGGTCTTCATCAGCCGCGCCTTCACCGTGTCGGGAGTCAGTGAAGGGTTCTGCTGCAACAGGATCGCAGCCGCGCCGCTAACCACCGGCGTGGCCATGCTGGTACCGCTCAATTCGAAGTACGCGGGTGAAACCGAGGTTCCGGGCACGGTGTAATACGATGCCGGAGTCACATTGCCAGGATAGGTTTTCGAAAGAGTCGACCCCGGAGCCAGTAGCGACACCACCATGTTTCCGGGCGCCACGATATCCGGCTTGACCTCAAAGTCGATCCACGAGGGCCCGCGTGAACTGTAGCTGGCAATCAATGAATTATTCCGGTTGGGGCTGCCCTCCGTCTTCATCGCACCCACGGTGATCGCGTAAGGGCTGTTACCGGGCGAGGTGATGGTCGAATATCCATTCCGGCCCAGATTGCCGGCCGCAACCACCACCACGATTCCCTGTTTGTAAGCCGCCTCGACCGCCGCGCAAATCGGATCCAGCCGATAGCTTTCAAAAACCGGCCGGCCCAGCGACAAATTCAGCACGCGGATGTTGTACTTCGATTTCAGGCTGATCGCCTTATCGATTCCGGCCAGCACGATGCTGTCGGTGCTCATGCCGTTGGCGTCAAGCACGCGCAGGTCGATTAAATGCGCACCGGGCGCGACGCCTCGGAATTCGCGCGTAAACTGCGCGCCGGTGGAGGATGCGCCGCTGCCGGCGGCGATGCCCGCTACATGCGTCCCGTGCCCGTAATCGTCATAGTTGACGCTCGAAACAAAGCTTTGCCGGTAGACGATGCGCGACGCCAGATCGGGGTGCGCGTAGATGCCGCTGTCGACGATGGCGATGCCGATTCCCGCTCCCGTATATCCCGCTTGAAAAGCCACGTTCGCGTTGACCGCCGCAGTGGTCAGGTCGAGCGTGCCCGTTAGCTGACGGTCCGGGGAAATGTACACAATCCCTGGATCGAGCACCGCCAGCAACGAAATCACAGCGGGCGGCAATTTCACCGCGATCGCCGGTATCGAAGTATATTGCGCGTTGATGACTCCGCCCAAAGACAGCAGCTGCGTTATGTTCAACAGGCTGGGCGCGCTGCTGTACTGAATCACCACGTTGGTGGGAGTGAGCAGGCTGCCAAGTAAATTTTCAAGATCGGGCGCGATCTTGGAAACCTGGCCGAATACCGTCCCAGTACTCGCGATGAGACAGAACCATACGACAAACTGACGCTTAATCCATTGCATGCCACCTTCTTGCGCAATCCGAGCGCCACCCGCTAAATGTTTGATTTTGCGCCCCGCAGTCAATAATGCGCCGACATAATGACGCTTTGAGACATCACTTTTGCCCATGGAACCTCAAGTGCAAGCGCATTGAGGCCGATACAGGATATAGGGCTTTCTCCCCACTTACGATGCCTCGCAAAGCCACCCTTTATATTGGGCTGATCATCCTCGCCGGATCCGGCATCCTGGCGCACGGTCTATGGAATTGGACCACTCAGGACCTCACCCGCTACTTATCCTATTGCGTCATCGCTCTGTTCGCTTCCGGCATGAAAGTCACTCTGCCCACCATCACGGGCACCATGTCCATGAACTTTCTGTTCGTGTTGATCGGCATCTCGGAGCTCAGCAAAGCGGAAACCCTGGCGCTGGGATGCGTGGGCATCCTGGTGCAATGTTTGTTTCACACCAAGATCCGGCCGCGGATCATTCAATTGTTGTTCAACGTCGCCGGCATGGCCTGCTCGATCGAGGCTTCCTATGGCATCTATCACGCGGCCTTCCTTGAAGGCAGGCTTGAAACATCGCTCAGACTGCTGCTGGCCGCCGCGGTTTTCTTCATTACCAATACGCTCTCGATTGCCATTGTCATCGCGCTTACTGAGGGGAAGCGTCCCTGGATCGTGTGGCGGGAATCCTACTTCTGGTCTTTCCCGAATTACCTGGTGGGCGCCGCCGTCGCCTGGATCGTCAATGCCGCCGCCCGCGTGCTGGGATGGCAAACCTCGCTGCTGCTTCTGCCCATCCTCTATGTGATCTATCGCTCTCACAGTCTCTATATAAACCGCCTCGAAGACGAGAAAAAGCGCGCCGTGCAGGAACGCGCCCATGCCGAGGAAGTGGCCGCTCTTCACCGCCGCACCATTGAGGTTCTGGCGCTGGCGATCGAGGCCAAGGATCAAACCACCCAGGCCCATCTGGAGCGCGTCGAAGTTTACGCCGTAGCGCTGGGCAAAGAACTGGGCCTCGACGAAATTCAACTGGACGCTCTGCGGGCCTCCGCTTTGCTGCACGACATCGGAAAACTGGCGGTCCCCGAATACATCATTTCCAAGCCCGGCAAACTGACTCCGGATGAGTTTGAGAAGATGAAAACGCATACCATCGTGGGCGCGGAGATCGTGGAACAGATCCGCTTCCCCTATCCGGTCGCGCCGATCGTCCGCTCCCATCACGAAAAATGGGATGGCACCGGCTATCCCGATGGGCTGGCCGCCGAGCAGATTCCCATCGGCGCGCGCATCCTCTCCGCCGTCGATTGTCTGGACGCGCTGGCTTCAGACCGGCAGTACCGGCGCGCGCTGCCGCTCGATGAAGCCATCAAAATGGTCATCCAGGAATCCGGGAAGAGCTTCGACCCGAGAGTGGTCGAAGTACTGGCGCGCCGCTACGTCGAACTGGAGCGCCAGGCCAAGGCCAACGGTTCGCAGGAGAAAGCCAGGCTCTCGACCGATATAAAAATCGTGCGCGGAGACGCGCCTGCCGCGGGATTCGAATCGGCCGGTAATTCGAGTCTGCGCAACTTTCATCTCGCGGTGGTCGCAGAGAATCCGGAAAAGCTGCTGGCCCAATGCGACGACCGCCGTGCCGCGTTCCGGGCGCTCTGTAATTTCATCGGCGAAATTGTTCCCTACCATGTAATGGTGTTGTACGAGAAGCAGGGGAACAGTTTAGTCGCCGAAGATCTGGATGGAGAGGATTACCGGTTGTTTGCGTCTCTTGAAATTCCCCTCGGCATGGGACTCTCCGGGTGGGTCGCGGAAAACCGCAAGTCGATTATCAACGGAAATCCTTCGGTGGAACCGGGTTACTTAAGCGATCCCAGCAAGTTCAGCACGCTCCGCTCAGCCCTGGCCGTACCTCTGGTAGCAAACGACGGCGTGGTGGGAGTGCTCTCGCTCTACCGGCAGGAGCGCGAGGCCTTTACGTCAGAAGAACTAGCGAGGCTGATCTCCGCGAGTCATGCAGCCACGCACGTCTTGGAGCTGCCAGTACCAGTGGCGTTGTAGCGCGCGCGTCCACGCGTGCCGCGTCGACATTCGTGTCGACGTGTTCGGTGGTAAAGCTTTTCCTGACACTTTCGAAAACATCGGGCTGGGCGCTCGGTTGAGGAATCAAGGCGCCGGGGCGAAAAGTGGGGACAGCCCGCTCTGTCCACTACGGCGCACAAGATAGTAGGTATTTCCGCGGAGTGCGGGCGCCTTGGGACAGAGTTGGCAGTCCCCAATTTTCGCGATTTTCATCATGACCAGTGAGGGAAATGTCGACGCGGCACGCGTGGACGCGCGCGCTACACTGTCCGTGGTTGCGGAATCGCGGAGATTAACTGGCGGGTATATGGATGCTCCGGACTCTGAAATACCCGTTCGATACTATTCGCCTCCACGATCTCCCCTTCATGCAGAATCGCGACGCGCTGGCATAGCGCCGCCACTGAGGCCAAGTCGTGGGAAATATACAGAATCGCGGTTCCTCGCGTTCTGTTCAATCTTCTAAATAGGGAAAGGATCTCCGCTTGCGTGATGGTATCGAGCGCGCTGGTCGACTCGTCCGCCAGTACCAGCGGAGGGTCGTGCAGAATCGCCATCGCGATCAGGAATCGCTGCGCCATCCCGACACTCAAATTTCTGGGATACAAGCGAAGAAAACTCTCTTCGGCGGGCAGGCTGACGCTTTCAAGCAGAGGTTTCCAATCCGGCTCGCCCGGTTCGTGCGCGCGCCACGCCTCATTGAGCTGAGAGCCCAAACGGACATTCGGATTCAGCGCCGCCAGGGGACTCTGCGGCACCAAGCCGATTTTCTTCCCTCGCAGACGCCTCATCTCCCGGTCTTTGAGCTTCAGCAAGTCCCGGCCTTGAAAAAGAATCTCACCCGTGCATGCCCCGCCCTTCCAGCCCAGCAGGCCGAGAATCGAAAGCGCGATCGTACTCTTGCCCTCGCCGCTGCGCCCCACCAGACCCAGAATTTCGCCTTCTCCGACGTCGAGCGCGACCCCGTTCAACACGCGCTTCGGGCCGTAATTCACCGAAATATTCAGCTCGAGAAGAGGCGTCATCCTCCTCCCCCCGGCTTCGGGATGACCGTGATATGTTCTGCGTCCCAAAACGTATGCGGGAAAAATGCGGTGGGCTTCACGCCGACGGCCTGCTTCGATACCGCCGCCAGCGCGTTCGGATGCAGCAGATAGATGATAGGCTGCTGCTCGCGCATGATTTCCTGCACGCGGTCGAAGTTTTTCTTCCGGATGCGATAATCCGCGGTCGCGGCCTGTCCGAGCATCAGCCGGTCGATCTCCGCTTCCCACGCCGTTTCCGGGGTCTTTTGCGAAGGATTCCACGGATGGTTGCTCGCCGAGCTCAGCAACACGTTCATTAACTCGCTGGGATCCGGGTCCACGTTGACCAAGCCCAACAGACACGCCTCGTAATTCAGCGTGCGCGTCATCCGCTCAATCAAGGACGGAAAATCCAGCGTCACAATGTTGATCTTGATTCCCAGCTTTTGCAAATCTTCCTGGATCATCGCCGCCATTCGTTCTCTGGACTTGTTGCCGGCGTTGGTGACGATCGAAAATTCCACGGCATTGCCGCCGCGGTCCCGCAGCACTCCGTTGTCCAGGCGGAATCCATCGCCTGACAGAAGCTTCGCCGCCGCTGCCGGATCGAAGACTTCCGGGCTCAATCCCTGCTTGAACCACAACTTGTTCGAAGGCGTCACCGGACCCGCCGCCGGGGTCGCATGGCCCCGATACACCACGCGGCATAAATCCGCCCTCTGAATCGCCGCGGAAACCGAGCGCCGGAATGCCGCCGACCGGAACCATTCCTTCGCATGCTCAGAGATCGGAGCGCGCTTGGCCTGGTTGAACCACAAGAATTCCGAATCGAGCGTCGGTCCCGCGTCGACCGTGGTTCCCGGCGCATCCTTCGCCAGACGCTCATAAAGGTCGGGCGACAGTTTATCGATCAGGTGAATTTCGCCGCGCCGGAACCGGACCAGTTCCAGATCCCTGTTCTGCTCAATATCGATGTGGATCGAATTGACCGCCGGCAGAGGACTCTTCCAATAAGCAGGGTTTCTCCGCAGCAGGATCGACACGCCGGACTTTCTTTCCGCCACCAGAAAAGGGCCCAGTCCGGACCCGATCGCCACTTGATCGAAAATCGTTTCGATACTGGCTGTAGGCGCGGGAAATTCCGCGATCACCACCAGAGGACCTTGCGCACTTACCTTCACCTCGCCCTTATCGGTCTTGAAGGAATCGGCCACCGGCGAGTGCAGCGCGGGGTCCAGCAGGCGCTGAAAGGTTTTGACCACGTCCGCGGAAGTGAACGCCGATCCATTCGGAAACTTGACGCCCGGGCGCAGTTGAAACGTGATTCTGGTCGCGTCCTTCGATACTCTCCAGGAAGTGGCCAGCGCCGCTTCCGGCTTCTGGGTCAGGCGATTGATGCGGATCAGCACGCCTTCCGTCAAATAGCGAATGGCCTCGGCGGGCTCGTCGGCCATCAACAGAGGGTCCGTGGTTTTCGGCTCATCGTGAAGCACGAATCTTAATTCGGCGCCGGTTGAAAGCACCGCGGCTAGAACAAAAAGCAAAGACTTCATACGGAGTAGTCCTCACGCTCGAGAATCGTCTGAAAGCTGCCCACCACCGCCGCCAGCAGCACCACCGGCGCCAGCAGCCAGGGATGTTCTGCGATCCCTCCCCCTTCGAGTTCGCGCAGGAGGTTGCCCCACGATGGCAGAGGCTCCATCACGCCCAGGCCGAGCATGCCGAGCGTGCTTTCGGCCAATACGTACGCGGGGATGGTGATCCAGAGCTGCGCCCAGAGAATCGGCATCGCATTGGGGATCAGGTGCCGGGCGAGCAATCTCCAGGGAGGGCATCCCGCGGCGCGCGCCTGGAGCATGAAATCGGCTCCGCTGAGTTTTCGCACCGCCGCTCGAACCACCTTCGCGGGCGCGGCCCAGCCCAATGCCCCCAATAAAAGAAACGTGATGGTCACCGAAATCATAGGGGAAACATTCAACGGCAGGAAAGCCCGCACCATCAGCAATAGAAATAGCCATGGCAGCGACAAAAACAGGTCGGCGGCGGCCAGGACGATCTTGTCGGCGATGCCTCCCGCGAGCCCCGCCACTCCGCCCAAAAGCGCGGCGGCCGCGCACGATAAAAGAGCGGCTGAGGTCGCGAGCAAAAGAGAAATGCGCGTCCCATAGATCAATCGCGACAGGCGATCCCGGCCGAGATCGTCGGTGCCGAGTGGAAATTGGCGGGAAGGACCTGCGCTCGGCGCATCGCGAAACTGCCGGTCGTATCTGGAAGGCATAGGCGCCAGCGACGCCAGCAGGACGACGATGAGAAAACCGATAGCGATGGCTCGAATCACCGGGTACGCACCATTTCGGAGACCGCCGTCGCAGCCGAAGTAGCCACCGCGACCAGCATGGTCAAATTGACCAGTAAAGGAAGATCCCGCGCCATGGCCGCGTTCCAGGCGAGGCGGCCCAATCCGGGAACATCGCAGATCGCCTCAATGGGAATCGCCGCGCCCACCGCTATACTCACCGACGCCGCTAACAGCGCCAATAATTGCGGGGACACAGACGGCAGCACGTGCGATGTGAAGATGCGCGCCTCGCCGATCCCCCGGGCTCGCGCCATCTCGACATCGAGCGCGGTGGAGGCTTGCGTGAACAGGTTTCGCGCGAAGCGGAAAATTCGCGGAGCCAGGACGATCACCAGAACCAAATAGGTTTTTGCGCCTCCCACCACGCACAAATACGCGATCAGGGCAGTGGGCAGGCTGAGCAGCACTCCCGCCACGATGGACATCGGCCAGCTCCGCTTGGGGATCGCGAAGGCCACGCCCAGGAACCAGCCGCCCGCGAGGCCAATAGCGATTTCACGCAGAGTCTCCGGCGCGCGATCCCGGATCAATCCCGCGATAGGAGCGTTGTTCGATTGCGAATATCCCAGGTTTCCATGGACCAAGCCGGTAAAATACTTCACCAAATTGACAGAGAGATCGTTATTCGACCTTATCTCGCGTATGCTCGATTCGCTTAGACGGCGGTCCAGCTCGCGCTCGTCGACCGAGGTTCCGGGCGCGTATTTAACCATAAAGGCGCAGGCGAAACCGGCCGCCACCACCAACACAAAAATGCGCCCAAGTTGCCTGATCACATAGTACTTATCGGCCGTACCGGGTGGTTCGTTAATTAGGTTTTCCGCCCAGGCAACTGGGGCAAATGCCTTATGGCTTCCTGGACGCCTTTCCTCAATACTAAGGTTGGTTCTTTCTCTAAATGCTCACCCGTGAATTTATCGGCGTCGAAGCCGTGTTCGCCAGCGACGTAATGCAGCGTCTGCTCTCGCTGGTCGAAAAAGTCGCGCCTACCAACGCGACCATTCTGATTACCGGGGAGAGCGGCACGGGCAAGGAAATTGTGGCGCGCGGGATTCATCACCATTCGCTGCGGTGCTCCAAATCGTGGGTCGATCTGAATTGCGCCGCGCTTCCCGAAAATTTACTTGAAAGCGAGCTGTTCGGCCATGAGAAAGGCGCGTTCAGCGGCGCCGATACCGCCAAGCAGGGCTTGTTCGAGATTGCCAACCACGGCACGCTGTTTCTCGATGAGATCGGCGATCTCGATCCCCGGATGCAGGTGAAGTTGCTGCGCGTGCTCGACGGCGCCAGCTATTACCGCGTCGGCGGCGTCAAGAAAGTTTCGGTCGACGTCCGCGTGGTCGCCGCGACCAATCAGAACCTCGAAACCGCGGTGGCCGAAGGCCGCTTCCGTTCGGATCTGTATCATCGGCTGTCGCAGATCCCGATCTGTGTTCCTCCTCTGCGGGAGCGTCGCGACGACATTGCGCCGCTCGCCATCCACTATCTGGCGCAGCAGAAGCCCGGCCTGGATTTTACTCCGGCGGCGCTTGAAAAATTGCGCGGTTATCACTGGCCCGGCAATGTGCGCGAACTGCGCAATGTCGTGCTGCGCGCCTCCGTGTTCGCGTACGGTCCGGAAATTACCGTGGCCGATCTGCCGGAATCGTTCGCGCGGGATTCCTTTTCCTCCGACCTGCAAACGCTGGCGGTGCTTCCGGATCTGGAGCGGCGGGCGATTCTCGCGGCGCTCGACGAAACCGGCGGCCATCAACAGAAAGCCGCCGACAAACTGGGTATTTCCAGGCGCACTCTCCAACGTAAAATCAGAATCTATGAGCGGGTGCCTGTAGCTGGATAATTTCCGATGGATCTGAATCGCACTCCCGAGCGAAGACAGGAACAGCGATCGCCGCAGTCCGGCGCGATTGAGATCTCGTTTGAGAATCCGGCTCCGGTGACCCTCAAAGCCGAACTCCTTGAAACCAGCGGGCATGGATTCCGGGCTGCTCACGATGCTCAGGCGCTCGCGCCCGGAGTCGAGGTGAAGTACGCCGCCGCGAATTCCAAAGGCACAGCGCGAGTGATCTGGACGCATGTATTAGATGGACGCTGCGTCAGCGGCTTCCTGATCCTCTCCGCCCAATAAAAAGAGACCCGGGCTGGGCGAAAACCTGGTACAGCCCACTCTGTCGACGGCCCACGAGGTGTATGGATCTGACAGAGCAGGCAGTCCCCACCTTTCGTAGTTTTCAATCACTGCCGGTGGCAGCGCATGGCGCCGCCCCACCACGCCCGAAGGCGTTCTTATTAGTTGTCGCCGGTAACCAGGGAGAAAGTCAGGTCGTTGCTGGTGACGCCCCACACGGCGAAACTGCTCCAGATGATGGATGATCCCCAGGCAGCCGACGATCCCCAAGCCGCGGAAGATCCCCAGGCCGCGCTGCTTCCGGCGATGATGCTCGAGCCCCATACCGTCCCCGTTCCCCAGGCCGCGGAGGTTCCCCATATCGTGCCCGTTCCCCAGGCCGCGGATGTTCCCCCGGGCGCGGAACTGGTGGCGATGGTGACCTGTCCAGTGGAGGGGTTGAGTACTGCCACCGGGGACATGGCCGATCCCGAAGGAAGTTCGGTGTCTGCGAGAGCCGCCTGCACGTTCAAATAACCAGCGCCGACGGTAAAGATGTCGTTCTGACTGGTGTAAGTGACGCCGGTGACCGGGTCGGTGGCCGTGGTCGTGATGAGCGGCAGCTTGGTGGCGGTCTTCATCAGACGCGCCTTCACCTGATCCGGAGTCAGCGAAGGATTCTGCTGCAACAGCAGCGCCGCGGCGCCGCTGACCATCGGCGCAGCCAGGGAAGTTCCGCTCAGCTCGAAGTAGACGTTCGAGAAATTACTACCGTTCCCGGGTAGATACATGATCTGGGCGACCGCATTGGTTGGATTGCTTTTCTGCAGGTCGGACCCCGGCGCGAGCAGCGAGACAACTTTATTGCCCGGCGCCACCAGGTCCGGCTTATCGAGATGATCGATCAATGTCGGACCCTTGGAACTGTAGCTGGCGATCTTGTCGTCGGACTCCGTGAGCGTGCCTAGAGTATTCATCGCTCCCACCGTAATCGCGTAAGGACTGTTGGCCGGCGAGGTCACCGTGGCATAGCCCTGATTGCCGTAGGGATTAGTGCGTCCATTGTTGCCAGCCGCAATCACCACGACAATACCGGCATTCCAGGCCTGCTGTACGGCGATACACAAGGGATCCTGAGTATAGCTTTCATAAACCGGCCGCCCGAGCGACATGTTGATCACCCGGATGTTATAGGTGTTCTTCAGCTTGATCGCGGCTTCAATCGCAGCGATCACGATGCTATCGGAGGATGCGCCAGTGCTGTCCAAAGCCACCAGGCTGATGATGTTGACGTTTGGCGCAATCCCGCGAACTTTATACACCATACCCGTGCCGGAAGATTGCGCGCCATTGCCGCCCACCAAGCCGGCGACCATGGTGCCGTGGCCATAATGATCGTTGGTATCGCCGCCGCTCGGTAACAGGCTGAGCTGATAAACCACGCGCGATGTGCCGTTGGTTCCGTTCAAATCGCTGGTGTTAATGATTCCGCTATCGATGACCGCGACGCCGATTCCGGTTCCATCCCATTCCAAAGTGCCGGTGGGCGAAGCGATGCCGAGCGCCGTCATCCACCCGTAATCGGGCTGCGTTAGCGTCGGTACTGTCGTGGCCTGTAGCGGAAGATCGGGGCTGACGGATTCCACATCGGGGTCTGAAGCTAATAAGGCGAGATCCGCGGACTTGATGCTGTAAACGTGACCGTTGATAATGTTAAGACTGCGTTTATGAAGTGCGCCGCGCTCCGTGAAGCGGCGTTGACCCGCTTCCATCGGACGTTGGTTTGAATCGGACGATCACATCCACCGAATCGGAGGCTTGTGCGAATAAGCTCCCCATGGCGGCGGTGATCGCAAAAAATAATTTCAGCTGCATTTCTTCTCCTGACGGTTGCGCCTTGACAGAGGCAGATGGCGGGCCGAACTTTGCGTTGACACCTTAAGCAGTTCTAAGTAGGGAAGTGTCTAAATCGGCACACTTTGCTGAGGCTCTGGGACCAAGGAGGCCGCGGTCCTATAGGAACCCGCGGGCGTCAAAGTGACGCTCGCGACCGCCACCCGTACGCTTGGCAAAGCGATACGATAGCTGCATGTCATCCCCGTATCGATGGTCGATCGCGATCGCAATCTGCGCCGCCGCTCATGCGCAGACCGAAAAACCGCCCGCCGCGGTGGTCGCCGGGATTCCAGCCAATTACGATGAGGCTTTAGCCGGAACCTACACGCTTCCCGATCCATTGACGCTCGCAAACGGCAAACCGGTCCGCGATGCGAAGACCTGGAATGAAAAGAGGCGTCCCGAAATTGTGCGGCTGTTCGAGGAGAATCAGTATGGCCGCGCGCCCGGGCGTCCTGCGGATATGACCTTCGAGGTCTTCGATAGAGGCACGCCCGCGTTCGACGGCAAAGCCATCCGCAAGCAGGTGACCATACATTTTTCAAAGGACAAAGCGGCGGACTTGTTACTCTATCTGCCGGCGCATGCGCAAAAGGCCGTGCCGTTTCTGCTGAACGTGAGTTTCTCCGCGAACTCCAATACGGTGGACGATCCTGGGGTCCGCGCCGGCGAGGTCTGGGGTCCGGATAAGAAAAAGGTCCCCGCGGCACAAGGCCGGAAGTTCGGCAAGATCGACGTGGCTCGCCTGGTGGACGCGGGCTTCGGATTCGGCACAATCTACTACGGCGATATCGAACCGGACTTCGCGGGCGGCCTTCCCTACGGAGTTCGCGCCAATTATCCGCCGGCCGCCGCGGACGAATGGGGCGCCATCGCGGCGTGGGCCTGGGGACTCAGCCGGGCCATGGATTATCTCGAGACCGATAAAGCAGTGGACGCGAAACGGGTCGCCATTCTGGGCGTCTCACGCCTGGGAAAAACGGTGATGTGGGCCGGTGCGCACGACCAGCGTTTCGCACTGGTGATCGCCAGTTGCTCGGGCGAAGGCGGAGCCGCGCTCAGCCGCCGGAATTATGGCGAGACTATCGCGCACCTGACGGAGCCTTCGCGCTATCCCTATCAGTTCTGCGCCAACTACGGCAAGTTCGCCCAACATGTGGACCGTCTTCCGGTGGACGCGAATATGCTGGTGGCGCTGGTGGCTCCCCGGCCATTGCTGCTGCAAACGGGCGATAAGGATTTCTGGTCGGATCCCAAAGGCGAGTTCCTGGCGGCGGTCGCGGCCGGACCGGTGTATCGCTTATTGGGAAAACAAGGTCTGGATACGGATCAGATGCCTCCGGCAGGCACGGGAATCTTCCACACCATCGGCTACTTCGAGCACATCGGCGGCCACGGCACGATTCCTTCGGATTGGGACCAGTATCTAAAGTTCCTGGAAATGCATCTCGCAACTGCCCGATAGCTGGCAGGCGAAACCGCCTGCCCCACACACATAACCACAAGTTATCTGATTTGTTTTATAGTGGCGCAGGCGGTTCCGCCTGCGTCAAACACCCAGGTGCCGCTGACCTTACCGGGGATGCTACCATGGCGGCGCATTGAGACTGTACAGCCTTTTTGTCGAGGCCCCGTGTGGCGCGGGCCTCCAGGCGTGCCGTGTCGACGTGTCTGGCGGGCGAAGCCGCTACCCGCAATAATCCAACGCAGCGCACGCAAGGATCTCCGCCAGCCTCTCGACCGACTCCACATCCACCCACTCCACATCCGCATGCGCGCCCGCGCCGGTAGCTCCGAACACCACGGTCTCGACCCCTGCCGCCTGAAGCAGCGCCGCGTCCATCCAGGGTGTATCGCCGATGTGCTCTGGTCGCCGGCCCAGCACTTTCTCCGCTGCCACGTCGACAGCTCTGACGATCCCAGCGTCAGACGCGACCTCAAACGGATCGCGAACGAAAAATGCCCGCACGACAGCGTGAAAATCCCGATCTGCCCCCGAGAGCCTATCGACGATGGACTGAATCTCGCCCACCGCCTGAGCCTCCGTCTCCCCCGGAATCGTCCTCCGTTCGATTTTCACAATGGATTCCGCGGCATAGGTACTGAGCCCCGAGCCTCCCGCGAGCATCGCCGCATGCAAGGACGGCGGACCCACCAGTGGATGCGGCGTCCGCGCCCGCAGTTCGCGTTCGAGCTTCGCGAGCTCGTAAAGAAACCCGCCCATCTTCATGTTGGCGTCGATGCCTAGATCGAACTTGCTGCCGTGCGCGGCGCGCCCCGCAATCGCGACCTCGATCCACAGGTAGCCCTTGTGCGCGAGACAGACGTTCAGCGCCGTCGGCTCGGTGACGATCGCTCCGTCGACGTGAATATGCCGGATCAGGTCGCTGGTCCCGAGGCTGCTGTACTCCTCATCGGCCACCGCCGCAACCAGAACATCGCCGCGCAGCGCAGCCTTCGAATCGGCCATCGCTTTCGCCGCCGCCATGCACGCCGCGAGACTTCCTTTCATGTCGAACGCGCCGCGCCCGTACAATTTGCCCTCGCGAATCGCGCCTGAAAATGGCTCGGCCATGCCGGCGGCGTCCACGGTATCGCAGTGGGCGTTGAGCATCAGGCTGCGGCCTCCGCCCGATCCCTTTAGACGGCCAACGACGCTGATACGCCCGGGCTCGGGCTCGAAAGCTTCCACTTGCAATCCGAATCCGCTCAGCGAAGCCGCGATGTATCCGGCGATTTCGCGCTCGCCCGGCGCGCCCGCCGCAAGCGTCGGATTCACGGAGTTGATCTGCACCAGGCGCGTCAGCGTCTCTCGAATGTAATCGCGATCGACCTTCATCCAGGAGCGCTCACTGCACCTGAAATCTCTCGCGCGCTTCCCAAGTCTGATTGCCGATCTTGTCGCGCATCGTGATCACCATGGTGTACGATCCTTTGGGCAGGTCCTTATTCAGCCCCAAGCTCAAAAGTCCCGGCACGTAATGCTGCGGATAAAAGGACTCGCTGGTCTCCTTCGCGGCCACCGGCTGGGTGAACATGGTCTCGCCGTTCGCGCGCAGAATGGCCAATCCGTATTCGACGTCGTAGCGATTCTTCTCGCCGAATTTGTACCCGGTAATATCGAAGCGCACCCATAACGTATCGCCCGCTTCATACGACGGATTGTGCAGCGGTATCGGATCGTTTTCGCTGCGCAGGAAGCGAACGTCGCGGCCGATCAGCGTATCGCTGGGCTCGATCTTATCGCCGCGGACTTTGAAATCGAGCGTCGACGTGGCTTCGCCGTTCTCCTCCGTCACTGTCACCGTCGCATGGTAAATCCCGTTGGGAGCGAAGGGAGGCACCACGAAACTGTCGGCCGCGCGCGGGGTCCAGTCCTTATCCTGATCGAACACGCGCGCTTCCACGCGGCCCGAGCGGTCCTTTTCGATCGGCACTCCCTTAGGGTCGGTTTCGCGGACGGTCCAGGCGAGTTTCATGTGGCTTTCCGTGTCGCCCACGTCGTTTTCGGTCTTCGTGACGTGGAATCCGCGCACGCGGAAGCTCCAATAGATGGTCTCGCCCGGCAGAAATTCATGGCTCGCGGGCAGCGCGGGTCCGTCTTCGAACTGGCGCAGAGCGAACTTCTCGATTTCCAGTTTTTCCGCTCCCGTCAGAAAGCAGGAGCTCAACAGCATCAGGCCCAGCAGTTTCACCCTGCTACTGCTTGCCTGGAACCGGAAGCACCGGCGGTGGTTCATCGTCGATCTGAAGCGGAATTTGCACATACGTATAATGCCCGGACGCGGAATCGCCGTCGGATAATCGCAGGCGATAGGAACTGAGCGGCACATCGAAGAGAATGCGGCCCTGCTGCGTTTGCCCGCTGCTCAGCGTTCTTACAATGCCGAACCAGTTGTCGACGCCCTCGCCGTTCTCCTCTTCCCGGTACACTTTTCCATCGGGCGATTCCAATTGGAGCATCGGTACTGAGACGTCTCCATTGCCGCCGTTGGTTGCCGAAATCGTGATCAGCAGGAACCGGTTCTGCGGCATGCGCGTCTGGAAACTTTCCCCCAATTGACTTCGCCACATTTTTTCAACGACATTGTAAGTGAGCGGGCCGGCGGGTACTTTGTCTCCCATCTGATATTCGGCGCGCGTCGCAACCATGTTGCGGCAGTCCGTGAGCAGCAGGGGGAGTGCCAGTGGGAGCAGCAACGGGAGCGACATTCGTCTTATCATGATGACCACTCCACAATCTATCTGGTATTCGGTGCAAAGGCAAATCCGCATCTTTATTCTGATTGGCCTTTTCACCATTATTCCGCCGGTTTACGCATTCCAATCGGAACATCCGATCAGCGGCCGGAAGATCGCGCCGGTCATGGGCGTGGGCGGCGCGGACTGGCTGGACCGCAATGAGCGCGAATCGGAGGAAAATCCGGAGGGCGCGCTCGACGCGATCGGTATCAAACCCGGCATGGTGGTGGCCGACGTCGGCGCGGGGACCGGCTATATGTCCTTGAAGATGGCCAGGCGCGTGGGTCCTTCGGGCAAGGTGTACTCGGAAGACGTGCAGCCGGAAATGCTGCGCCGGTTGCGCCAGAATGCGGTGGACGCGAAGCTCAACAATATCCAAACCGTGCTCGGAGGCGAGGCCGACCCCAAGCTTCCTCCCAACAGCCTGGATCTGATCCTGCTGGTGGACGTGTATCACGAGTTTTCGCAGCCCCAGAAAATGCTGCGAAAGATGCGCGAGGCTTTGAAGACCAATGGGCGATTAGTGCTGCTCGAATATCGCAAGGAGGATCCCTCGATTCCGATTCGCCCCGATCATAAGATGAGCGTGCAGGAAGTGAAAATGGAAACGGAAGCGGAAGGTTTCCATTTGGATCAGGTGCTCGAAACGCTGCCGCGTCAGCACATTCTGATCCTCACCAAGGCCAAAAACTGATCACCTCCTGGTGGCGCAAGCTTACGCTTGCAGCGTCGGCTTCAGCCGGCGTGCTCCGTGGGTCTGAAACACTCACCGCGATGCGGCGATCTTAAATTTTAGGATATTTACGCGCCCCGTTTTCCTACTCCTGTTCCTGGTAGCCCTGAACGCCCAGGTGAATGTTCTGACATGGCATAATGACAACGCCAGATCCGGCCAGAATCTTCAAGAAACGATCCTCACGCCCGCCAACGTGAACTCCTCCACGTTCGGCAAGCTATTCACCATCCCAGTGGACGGCAAGGTCGATGCGCAACCTTTATATGTCGCGTCGCTCGAGATGCGCTCGAGCGGTTTTCACAACGTTGTTTATGTGGTGACCGAGCACGACAGCGCGTATGCGTTCGACGCCGATAGCGGAGCGCAACTGTGGCACGTATCCGCGCTCGCGGCCGGTGAAACCACTTCGGACGCGCGCAATTGCAGCCAGATCGTGCCGGAGATTGGGATCAGCAGCACGCCGGTGATCGACCTTCACACAGGTCCGCACGGAACCATGTATCTGGTGGCGATGTCCAAGGATGCGTCGGGTAATTATCATCAACGGCTGCACGCGCTCGACTTGACAACGGGCTCCGAGCAGTTCAGCGGACCCGTCGAAATCGCCGCCACTTATCCCGGCTCGGGCGCGGAAGGATCGGGAGGCATGCAGAAGTTCGCGCTCGGCCAGCACGAGGATCGTCCGGCACTGCTGCTCGTGAATGGAGTAGTCTATACGAGCTGGGGTTCGCACTGCGACATCGCTCCCTACACCGGCTGGGTGATCGGCTACAACGAGTTGACGCTCGCGCAGACCGGCGTCCTGAACCTGACGCCGAACGGCAACGATGGAGGAATCTGGATGGCCGGAGGCGGACCCGCTGCGGATGCGGCTGGCAATCTCTATCTGTTGATGGGCAACGGAACCTTCGACACCACGCTCTCCGGAGGGTTTCCTTCCAAGGGCGATTACGGCAATGCCTTCGTGAAGATTCAGGTGTCGTCGACCGGGGCGTTGTCGGTGGCCGATTACTTCACCATGTCCAACACGACGAGTGAATCGAATGGAGACCAGGACCTGGGCTCGGGCGGCGTCATGCTGCTGCCGGGATCGCTCGTGGTGGGCGCGGGCAAGGACCAGAACATTTACGTGGTGAATCAGAGCAGTATGGGGAAGTTCAACGCGAACGCCAACGGCAACTATCAAACGTTGAAGGGCGGCGTTGCCGGGGGGGTGTTCTCGAGCCCGGCTTGGTTCAACGGAACCATGTATTACGGAGCGGTCGGGGACGTGCTGCGCGCCTTCAACTTTGCAAATGGCAGCTTCTCATTGGCCTCGCAGTCGACGCATAGTTTCGGATCGCCGGGCGCGACTCCGTCGATCTCCGCGAACGGCACTCAGAACGGAATCCTTTGGGCGGCGGAGAATACGTCGCCGGCGGTGCTGCATGCCTACGACGCAACCAACCTGGCAACGGAGCTTTATAACAGCAACCAGGCGGCGAACAGCCGGGATCATTTCGGCGCCGGCAACAAGTTCATCGTGCCCATGGTGGCCAACGGGAAAGTATATGTCGGCACGACCACGGGCGTAGGCGTCTTCGGGCTGTTGTGCAGTGTCGCGATCGCGCCGGCGAAGGTCCGTTTCCCGGCGAGCGGAGGGAACGGACAAATCGCGGTGACCGCATCGAGCGGCTGCGCGTGGTCGGCGGCGAGCAATGCATCATGGATCACCGTTTCCGGGAGCAACTATACTGTGATGCCAAATTCCGGACCGGATGAGCGCACGGGTACCGTCAGCATCGGCGGGCGGATCTTTATCGTGACGCAGTCCGGAAGCATGCCCAGACGCCGTCGGATGGCTAAGCAATTATAGACTCCTGCCTACAAGTTAATCGAGCCTATGTCGCGAACTGTTTGAAAAAGTTGGGGATATAGTTGGGTTTGCCGCTGGGACTGGATGGCGGTGGGTTCGTTCGGTAAGTTCGGGTTAGGGGAGCCGGAGCCCGCGGTGGGTTCGTTTCGTAGTTTTGTGATGTCGACGTTCGGGCCGGGGCGGAAAGTGGGGACAGCCCGCTCTGTCCACGGCGGCGTAGCGAGTATGAACTTCTGTTTGCATCGTGGACGCCTTGGGACGGAGTAGGCAGTCCGCACTTTCTGCAGTTTTCATCGCTTTCGCCGTCGTATTCCGTTCAAAGAAGGTCGGCGAGGGGAGGGAATGTTAGCAGGAAGCTTAAACCCAGCAGGATCAGTGCAGCGGTATTGATACGGCCCGCGCGGACCGTCCGGGTGCGCCAACGCCATTCCAGAATGCCCCAGGTGAACAACCAGATGAGGATGGCCGCCGTGGTTACTCCGGAGAGTGGACCGGTCGGTTGGTAGAAAATGAGACTCTTTGCGATAGGAGCCGATTTGTCCCCGGCGATGGCTAAAACTGCCAGAGCGAAGGCTCCGATACCGGCGGCAAGAATGGCGGCTGCGCCGGAGCCGTTGGTCAGGGCTGGATTGGTATTCATTTTTCTTCCCCGTGGCTCAGTTGAATCGTGGGGCCGCCGTGAACCGGCGCGACCCTTGTGATCATCGCGCCGAAGAAGCCGGCGATGCCCGCCGCAACAAACGAAGCCACGGCGAAACAGAGCACCGCGGCGCGAAGCTGCCGATGATTTCCGAGGTCGCGGCCATATTTGATGAAAACGAACGCGACCATGGTGATCGATATGGGCGCGAACCAGGCGACGTGCTCCTTCCACTCCATCCCGAGCGAGTGCCAGCCGATGGTTGTGGGATTCGACATCAGCAGGCGCTGCGGAAACATGGAGAAATCGACTGTTCCCGGAGGAGGCGCCGCGCGGTACCACGGGTAGATGACGTACGCTCCCATCAGTACGGAGGCCCAGGCGAGCACAACCATGGTCATCAGGTAATACTTCAGGAAACGCTCCTGGCCCACTGTCGATTCGGGAGCGGATGAGGTGGTGAAGCGATAGAGCTCCACCAGCGCACCGGAGCAGGCCAGCAAATAGAGGGCACCAAATCCCATGCCGTGTATCAGCGTCCAGAGTCCGCGTACAGTAATTTCCATGCGCTTAAAATCCGGTTGCGTTCATCGGACCGTCGGGTTTGGTCTTGTCTTTCCCCCAGGTCCAGTACATGCCCATATAGGCGTAGGTTTCCGTTTGGCCGGCAACAGAGTGGCCGTAGCAAAACAGGAACTGCTCGCCGGGGTGGTGTTTGAAGTGATAATAGCCGCCCAGGTCGATCAGGGTCGATGCTTCGGTCTGCGGTGCGGCGTAGCCCTCACGCCCGTGGGCAACCACCTCGACTCCCAACTCCAGGCGCTCGCCGAATTTGTATTTCAGCAGGAAGGAGCCATAGGGGAAGTTGCGGTACTGAGTTTGGGGGACGATGGTTTCGCCCGCGCCGCCGTCGAGGAGCCAGTTTCCGATATTTTTTTGGAGCCAGAGGGGGACTTTGTACCACACCTTTCCGACGCCGAGTCCCTTATCGTAGTTGCCGGTCGGGATTTCAAACATGGTAAAGGTGCCGATCTGGGGGACGTACTTCGATTCCTTGATAAAGGCGATTTTGGCGCCCAATTCCATGTCGGTGAGACCGAAGGCGCGCGGTCCCGTTCCGCCAGGGAGGTAAATGGGATTGTTCGACGGGACGATACCTCCTGACGGAAGTATGGCGTGCAGTTGCACTCTGGGAATGGCGCCCCAGTTGAATTCGAGGGCCGGGCCGGTCCAGTCGAATTCGGCGGGCGTGCCATCGGCGCTGCCGAAGATGTAGAACTCGTAGTGATGCAGATCGACTGGAACTGGATCGTCGGTTTGAAAGGGAGGACCTTGGGCATACAGTGTTGAAGCGCCGAGCAGGAGGAAGAGGAACAGTAGCCCGCTTATCCCTTGCGTCTTTGGAGCACTACAAATTTGGGAATTCAAATGTCCTCTTCGAACAACACCATCTTACAAGGGGGGTAGGGCAAGCGGTGACCGCTCCCGATGGTCGCGGCTCTTTAAGACGTCGACACGAATGTCGGCGCGGCACGCCTGGAGGCGCGCCACACTAGGATGCAAATCCGGCATTAGACAAAGCGGGACGGAGCGAGCAGCTTGCTGAAAAGGCTTAAGCCGCTTCGCGCTCGCCGACTACTTCGTCGATCTTTACGACTCGGACCTGTTTGGCGAGTCCTACTGCCTTCATGAGGGTTAGCGTGATCCAGGAGATATCGAATTCGTACCAGGCCAGGCCGTGGCGGGCTGAGGTGGGGTGGGCGTGGTGGTTGTTGTGCCAGCCTTCGCCGAAGGTCATCAGCGCGACCCACCAGCTGTTGCGCGAATCGTCCTTGGTTGCGAAGCGGCGCGTGCCCCACATGTGCGTGGCCGAGTTTACCAGCCAGGTGGCATGGAGACCGACGACTACGCGGAGGAAGATTCCCCAGAACATCAGGGGCCAGCCGCCGATCGCGAGGAGGATGACACCGAGGGCCACCATCGGGACCCAGTGCCAGTTATTGAGCCAGATGTAGAACTTGTGTTTGGCCAGATCCGGCGCATATTTCGACATCATCTTCGTGTTGTTGTGGTTGGTCTCGCCGAAGAGAATCCAGCCAATGTGGGACCACCAGGCTCCGTCATGGGGAGAATGCGGGTCGCCCGCCTGGTCCGATTTCTGATGATGAATGCGGTGGGTGGCGACCCAGAAAATGGGTCCGCCTTCGAGGGTCAGGGTGCCGCATACTGCGAAGAAGTACTCCATCCACAGAGGGCACTTGTAGGACCGGTGGGTGTGCAGGCGGTGGTAGCCCAGGCTGATGCCCCAACCTACGGTCATCCAATATAAAGCCATTGAAATCAATACGTTGCGCCAGCTGAACATAAACAGTGCGGCGATTGCCCCGATGTGAAACAACACCAGAACAAGACTGGTCGGCCAGTTCATTTTATTGCCGTTGGGCAATTGAATTACATGTTCGCTCATTGCAATTCCAAACTAGCAGGTATTTGCCCGGGGATTTGTAAGACTTATGTAATATCGCCCTTTGATTACAAAACGTTAGGGGAATGCCTTAGGAGGACTAGGGGCATTTTGCGCATCTTGACATCAGGACATCATGACATCAATAATTTGGTATGCGGACAACTGTCGATCTGGACGAAGATATCCTGCGGGTAGCTAAGGATCTGGCGCGAGAGAATGAGCAGAGCCTGGGAAGGGTGCTGTCGGACTTGGCGAGGCGCGGATTGCAGCCCGCCAGTCCGTCGCTCAGCCGGCCCTTCACCCGACGGAACGGCGTCGCGGTTTTCCCGAGATTGCCGGGGGCGAAGCCGGTAACTTCCGAGATGGTGAAAGAGCTTATGGAATCCGAGGATTGAGGTGATCTCTTTGTTGGACGTGAATTGTTTGATCGCCCTCCTGGATCTGGATCACGTTCATCATGAAGCTATGGAGGGCTGGTTCACCTCGAACGCGCGTGAGGGCTGGTCAACGTGCCCGATCACCGAGAATGGATTGGTCCGGGTCATGTCTCTGCCCAGGTATCCCAGCGGACGCCGATCGCCGCGTGAGATCACCGAAAGGTTGCAGATGCTAAAGGCAGATTATGGCTCGACACACTATTTTTGGCCGGACGAGGTTTCGCTGACCGACGAATCCCTCTTTCGGCTGGAATATATCACCGGATCCCGATTGGTCACTGACGCTTATCTGCTGGGACTGGCTGCTAAGCATGGCTCGAAGCTGGTGAGCTTTGACCGGACGCTGCCGTGGCAGGCGATTCGAAATGGAACGGCGGGGCTGGTCGAGACTCCACTGCTACAATAGTCCCCGGGTCTTCCTTCGAAAAAATGAGCAATGTAATCGTTCTAGGTGCGCAGTGGGGTGATGAGGGTAAAGGCAAAGTCGTCGATCTACTTGCGGAGCGCTTCGATATCGTGGCGCGTTACCAGGGCGGGCATAACGCCGGCCACACCGTTTTCATCGGCGAAAAAAAGTTCGTCCTCAAGCTGATTCCGAGCGGTATTCTGCGGCCGGGCGTGCAGGCGGTGATCGGCAATGGAGTGGTGGTGGATCTGGCGGCGCTGCTTGAAGAGATCGCGGCGCTCGAGGCGCACGGGATTGACGCTACGAAGCAGCTTCGCATCAGCAATCGGGCGCACGTGATTTTCCCGTTCCACCGGCTGATCGAAAAGATGTCGGAGGCGCGGGAGAATCGCATTCCGATTGGGACTACTTCGCGGGGAATCGGTCCTTGTTATGAGGATAAGACGGGGCGGAGGGGGATACGCATAGCCGATCTTTACGATGCGGAGAGCTTTCGCGAGCTCTACGATACGTTGGCGGAGGATAAGAAGACGCTGGCGGCGACCTTTCATCTGCACGACACCATCGATTACGCGGAGATCCGAGCGCAGCATGAGCAGTACGCAGAGAAAATCCGGCCGATGGTGTGCGATACCGCCGCGCTGCTGGCCGAGGGGATGGCGCAGGGCAAGCGGATCCTCTTTGAGGGCGCGCAGGGGACGATGCTCGATATCGATCACGGGACGTATCCATTTGTCACTTCGTCGAGCGCTTCGGCGGGCGGGGCGTCCATCGGGACCGGGGTTCCTCCTACGCGGATCGCGGGAATCATCGGCGTTTCGAAGGCGTACAACACGCGGGTGGGGTCCGGTCCGTTTCCCACGGAGAGCAGCGATGCGGCGGGGGATCTGCTGCGGCGCGAAGGGAAAGAGTTCGGAGCTGTGACGGGGCGTCCGCGGCGCTGCGGGTGGTTCGATGTGCCTCTGCTGAAATATACGGCGATGGTGAACGGGTTCGACACGCTGTTCATCATGAAGCTGGATGTTCTCGACTTGCTCGACGAGATTCCGGTGTGCGTCCGTTATCGATTGAAGGGCGAAGAGGTGACGGAGATGCCGGCGACGTATCGGGCGCTGGAGGCGATCGAGCCGGTGTATGAAAAGCTGCCGGGGTGGAGGACGTCGACCAGAGGGATCTCGCGTTTCGACGAGCTGCCGGCTGAGGCTCGATCGTATTTGCGTTTCCTGGAGGATCGGACGGGAGTAGAGGTCGGAGGGGTGTCGACGGGGCCGGAGCGGAATGAGACGATTATCCGCGCGGGGTCGAAGCTGGAGAGGCTAATCGGCTAGTCGTCGGCTGACCGCTCCCGGTGGTCGCGGCTCTTTAGGACGACGGATGGGCAGGTCGGGAACCTGCCCCACTGGTTTTCGTGCGATCGGTGGCGGTCTGGCGCTCTTTAGGACGACGCGTTCCACCGGATGGGCAGGTCGGGAACCTGCCCCACTGCGCTTCCTTACGACGACGCGGCGCGCGACATAATATACTTGTTCGGTGGTGGCGTATAGTTCGCGATCGGAGGGGTTTTCGCTAACAAAATCGAGGGGCCACTTGCTAGACTTTGCGGAGTTTGGAGACGCGTCCGACTTCGACCCATTCGACTACGAAAATGTTTCCGGCGTGATCGAAGCAGGCTCCGTGGGGAGCTACGAATTTGCCGGGCTTAAAGGCATCGCGGGACATCACTCGCGTTTTGCGCCATTGACTGGCTGAATCGTCGCCGAGATGCTCGATGACCTGGTTGTCGGGGCCCAGAAGGGTTACGCGCGCGCCTAAATCCGGGATCACGAAGACTCCTTTGCGCTCGCCAAAATGGCACGGCTGATTGGTGCCGCCGACGAAGCTGACATGTTTTCCGTCGAGCGTGAAGTATTGGAGCCGCGCGTTGGCTCGATCGGCTACCAGCAGGAGGGGATCTTTGCCGCGCAGATCGACTGTGATTCCGTGCGGGCAATCGAGCTGTCCGGCTTCCTTGCCTTTGCCGCCGAAGGTGCGGATAAACTCGCCTTTGCTGTTGTACTGATTCACGTAGCTGGAGCCGTAGCCGTCGCCTACGTAGATGTCGCCGTTGGGGGCGATCGCGAGATTGGTGGGGCTATATTTGATCTTCGCGGCGCCGTAGGCGGGGGATTCTTTGGGATATTCGAGCGTGAATACTTTTTCGCCGGAGAGCGTGGTTTTGACGACCAGGGCGCGCTTGGTGTCGCACAAGTAGAGAAATTCGTCGCGGCCTTCCTTATGGATGTGCAGGCCGTGGGCGCCGCCTTCGAACTCCGCGCCCCAGCTCTTGACGAATTTTCCGTCGGCGTCGAACACCACCATGGTGTCGTGTTTTTCGCTGGTTTTGTTCACGGTGTGATGAACGTAAATGTGGCCCTGGGAATCCTCGCACACGCCGTGGGTGTTGCCGTAGGCCAGGCCTTGCGGCAGCTCGCCCCAATCGGAAATCATTTCGTACTGAAATTCACCCGAGCCGATGACCGGATATCTGGATTCGCTCTTACAGGTGGTGATGATCGCGGGCGCCATGGCCAGCAGAGTTCGACGGGTTATCATTTTGGTGGCTCCTCATCCTTTTTTACCAGCACCGCGATCAATTCCGGATCCGATGCTTCGAGCACTTTTTTGGGGACGTAACAATATCCATTGTCGCCCCAATCGGTGCCCCATGAATTCTTAATGATATAGAAATTTCCGGTGTAGCCGACCATGAGCATGGCGTGGCGTCCGTGCTGGCCGCTGGGGGCTTCGGCGGCGTTGAACATGCCGTCGCGGCCGATATCTGAAAACTGCGCGCCGGTGTTGATCGAAACATGGACCGGGCATCCGGCGCTGAGCACTTTGCGCGCGTCTTCGAGCGAGATCGGGAGCGGCGTTGCGGGCAAAACGTGCTTGCCGGCGTCGGCGAGCAGGACTCGTTCAGAGGTCACGGGGACGGGGCTTGAGTCGGGCCACAATTCCTGGCGGCAGGTACCCTGTTCCGTAAGCAAGCGGCCTGGATCGGGGCCTCCGGTGGTTCCGTCGCCGCCTTTGTACGCATACTGATAATCCTGGGCGTCGCCCTGCATGCGCTGAAATTCGAGCATGGTGAAGCTGGGGGAGAGGCGCGGCGAACTGCCGGTTTTCATGTTGGTGACCAGCTCTGTGGCATGGGTCCACGCGAAGGCGGAGCAGCGCGAGGTTTGACCCTGATCGCCTACGGGGGTCGCGAATTTGCGCAGATCGACGGCGTCCTTGGGTTCGATCGCGGCGAGCGCGGGCGGCAGAGGCTGCGGGGGCGCTATGTCTCCTTTTGGAGGAACGCTGACGTCGACGTTGCTGAAATCGATGCCGGTGTAGCGAGCCATGAGCAGGGAAAGCGCGGCGGCTTCGATGAATCCGAAGGCGTGAAGTTGGCCATCGCGCTCATAGAGGTTCAAGGTGTCGGCGCTGCCGGGCACGATCTGGTTCAGGCCTTGCATGAAACCGGGGTCGGCGAACTCCTGATAGCCTTGCGCGGCTAGCTGAGTTTGCTGCGTATCGCCGAAATATTCGTGATCGCCGAAAAGTTTTTGGGCGGACTCGTCGTAATCGGTCTCGGTCCAGGAGCCGTCGTCGTCCTCGAAATCCTCGGCGGTGGCGTTGGGAAAATCCTCGGCGGAGAGAGCGGTGTCGTCGTCGAGTTCTACTAAGTCGTCGGGATCGGAGAAGGAGTCGTTGACGTCGTCGTAGTATTGGTCATCGTCGTTGTTGTCGTTGTTGTCGCCGTCGCCGGCGGCGTCCTGTTGGTCGTCGTCCTGTTGGTCGTCGTCCTGCTGATCGTCGTCCTGCTGATCGTCGTCCTGCTGATCGTCGTCCTGTTGGTCCTCGTCCTGTTGGTCGTCGTCGCCATCGCCGCCGTCGCCGTCACCACCGTCGCCATCGCCGAAGAAACCGCCGTCGTCGTCTTCCAATCGATATTGTCGGTCGTCGTCAAGAGGGTCCATCAGAGACATAGTACCTTTTGAAGATAGGCAGGGGGGAGCTTGTGAGCTCAGGGAAACGTCCGCTCCCTGTGGTCGCGGCTCGGTAGAGATTGGCGGTGGGGGTCCGGATGTTGCGGCAGCGAAATTCGTCGCGGGCGGAGGCGGCGTAACATAGTTATATGCCGATTAAGACGGGACTCGCCGTGCTCACCTTTATCGCGCTTATCCTGCTGCCTCAGTACGTGCCGGCGCTGGAGAAATATAAATCTTTCAATCCGTCCACGATTCCGTTGGTCGTTGATCTTCCGGTGAAGGGTCCACCTACGGAAGCTGTTGCCGAGGCGAAGAATCCGGAGCTTCGCGCGGCGCGCCTGGAAGCTGCGGCGCCTCAGAATCTTATCGATCCTGCGCATGAGCTGGATCATTTTTACGCGGCGCTGCTCAAGGGCGGCACTACGCGGATCCTGCATTACGGCGATTCGCCGACCACGGGAGATTTGATCACGGCCGATGCGCGCGCGGCTTTGCAGAAACAGTTCGGCGATGCGGGCAGCGGGTTCGCGCTCATCGCGCGTCCGTGGGCGTGGTACAACCATCGTGGAGTCGAGATGGAAGGCTCCGGCTGGGGCATCGATGTTGCGGGCGTGGGCGAACTGAAGGACGGGATGCATGGGCTGGGTGGAGCGAGTTTTCGCGGGTCTGTGGGCGCAACGGCGCGCTACACGTTGAAGGTGGCGCACAATTTCGTTGAGATCGCGTATCTCTCGCAACCGGATGGTGGGGATTTTGCGGTGGAGGCCGACGGCTCCCTGCTCGGCACCGTCGAAACCGCGGCCGATGCGAAGGCCCCTGGATTCGCGTCCTTCAATATTCCTGGCGGCGCGAAGAAGTTCGTGGTGCGGGTTACGAGCGGCTCGGTGCGCCTGTACGGTGCGGATTTCCGGCGGGCCGGGTCGGGCGTGGTCTATCACAGCCTGGGCGTGAACGGCGCGAACGTCACTCTTCTTTCGCATGCGTTCAATGGTCCGCACTGGACGGCGGAATTGCGGCACTACAAACCCGACCTGGTGATTATTAACTACGGGACGAACGAGAGCGGCTATCCGAGTTTCGTCGAAGGAACCTGGGGGACGGAGCTGAAAAACGCGGTGAAACGCGTGCAGGCGGCGGTGCCGGATGCTTCTGTACTGCTGATGAGTCCCATGGATCGGGGCGAGCGCAAACAGGACGGGAAGATCGACACCATCACTGCGATGCCTTCCCTGGTAAAGATCGAGGCTCGGGTCGCGCAGGAAAACGAAGTCGCTTTTTTCAATACCTTTCAAGCCATGGGTGGGCCTGGAACCATGGGGCGTTGGTACACTTCCGAGCCGCGGTTAGTGGGCGCGGATTTCATACATCCGATGCCTGCCGGAGCTAAGATAGTGGGTGAATTGTTGTACAGCGCGCTGCGGGATGGATATAACGATTACAAACTGCGACAATTAAACAAGGCATCTGTGCAGACTGCCTCTAAAGAATGAATTGCTTGCCCAGGGTCGGACTGGCCGCACTCCTCGCCGTAGGTGTGTGTGTGGGCGGAACGGCTCCCAGTCCCACGAAAACCACCGCGCCATCCACTAAATCGAAGAGGAAGAAATACCGCTCGAGCATCGGCAAGGCTGCGCCTAAGAAGGCTGTCGCAGCGAAGAAAAGTCCGGTAAAGAAAGTGGTGACCTCGGTTCGCCGCCGGGTTAGCGCGCCGCGTGCGCCGCGGGTCAGCGCTTCCGTGCGGATGGAAGCGAATGAGGGCGTGTTTCAAAAAGTCTCGACGGGCGCGACGCTGCCCATTGAGAACGCCGGCACGCTGATTCCTTTTTTCGAGCAGCTCTACCGGCATCAGAAGGGCGAGATGCCGGGACCACTGCGGATCCTGCACTATGGCGATTCGCACACCGCTGCTGATGAATGGACAGGCGACATTCGAAATCGTTTCCAGGAAAAATTTGGCGATGGAGGCAGCGGCTATTCTCTGATCGGCAGGCCTTACGCGGGCTATCGACGGTTCGATGTGCGCAGCGGATCGACCAAGGGTTGGCACACCGAGGGCCTGGTGGGCAAGGCTCCGGGCGACGGGATTTACGGGTTGGGCGGCATCAGCATGTCGACCAAGTCGCCGCGCGAATCGGTCTATCTGCTCGCCGACGGGCAACAGTTCGAGCTGTTCTATCTGCAACAGCCGGGCGGCGGGGCGATTCAGATTTACGACAACGGGACACCGGTAGAGCGCATTTCGACCGACGGGGTTCCGGCGCCGGGTTATTACCATTATGAAGGCGTCCCGGGGCAGCACAAGTTCGAGGTGGAGACTCTGGACCGGGCTCCGGTGCGGCTGTTTGGATGGGTGGCCGAAAATTCGCGCGGCGTGACTTATGAGGAACTGGGTATCAACGGCGCGACGGCAACCACGCCTCTGAACTGGGATCCGGAGACGATGCGGTCGAACATCGAGCGCCGCAATCCCGCGCTGATCGTGCTGGCTTACGGGACCAATGAAGCGGGGCGCAAGGATTGGACGGTAGAATCCTATCGCGACATGTTCATCGGGCTGATCGGCCGTTTCCGGAAGGCCGCGCCTACCGCGACCATTCTTCTGATCGGTCCGCCGGATCGGTATATTCACACGCGAACCAAGGGCTGGATTCCGATGGATAATATCGACCTGATCATCGAAGCGCAGCATCAGGCCGCGGCCGCGACAGGATGCGCGTACTGGGATCTGCGGGCGAAGATGGGCGGTAAAGGGGCGATGCGCGAATGGGTCCTGGCGGGCATGGCGCAAGGCGATTACGTGCACTTCACCGCAGCCGGGTACCGCATGATCGGCGATGCTCTGTTTCGCGATCTGATGAGCCAGTACGATGTATTTTTGAAGGCCCGCGAAAGCGTGGCCTCCGCCGCGGCGTCGGATGCAAGGTGACCACCGAGTTCTATTGCCCGCGCTGCCAGAAACCGGTCAGCGATCCACTGGCCTGCGGCGATTGCGGGTCCCTGATCTGCCGGCAATGCGGTTCCCCGCTGGAGCAAGTGGACGAGCTGGGTATCGGCTAACCATCGTTTTATTTCTGGCCGTTTTATTTCTGGCGTTCACCGCCTGCACTTCGCATCCTCCGCAGCAACCATCGTCGGGCGTAGCCTATGTGGGACCGCTGACGCTCAATCTGCGAAAAGATCTGGCCTCGAAATCTCCCACGGTAGCGGCTGTGAGGCATGGAGACAAACTTGACGTTCTGGAGTTGCGGCGACGGTTCATAAAGGTCCGCACGGGGCAAGGGGTGGAAGGCTGGACCGACTCGAATCTCCTGTTGACGGATCAGCAGATGGACGATCTGCGGAGACTCGCGGCGGACGCGGCGAAACTGGCGTCGCAGGGAAAGGCCACGGCCTTCGATACGCTCAATATGCACAGCGCGCCCGCGCGGCAGTCTCCTAGCTTTTTTCAAATCGGCGAAAACGAACCGGTCGACGTGATTGGTCATCGGCTGGCGCCGCACTCCGCGCCTCCGGAAGCGGTGCATCTTCCCGCGCCGGTGAAACGGGCGGTGCCGAAGAAGCCAAAAGGCAAAGAGGCGAGGTCGGCTCAGGCTCCTCCCATGCCCCTTCCGCCGGCGCTTCCACGCAACTGGCAGGATCTCTCAAAACCGCGCGCGGCGAATATTCCCGGTGCTGCGCCGCCGGCGCTGACGGCGTCCGCCGGTCCTCAATTCGACGATTGGAATCTCATCCGCACCCGCGACGGCAAAGTCGGCTGGGTGTTGGCGCGCATGCTGACCATGTCCATCCCGGATGAAGTAGCGCAATATGCCGAAGGCCATCGGATCACCGCTTATCTTCCTTTGGGAGAAGTGAAGGACAAGGAAAATCAGCAGTTGAAACACAACTGGCTGTGGACTACGTCTTCCGCGGGGCAGCACCCTTTCGAATTCGACAGCTTCCGGGTGTTCGTGTGGAGCACGAAACGTCATCATTACGAGACGGCGTATATTGAGCGAAATGTGCAGGGGTTCTATCCGGTGGATGCGCAAGAGAACGCGTTTTCGGTGGTGCTGCGGGAGAAGGACGGGAAGTTATATAAGCGGACCTACGGTTTTTCCGGGTACCACGTGCGGATGATTTCGAAGGTCGCGTACAACCCTCCGCCGGCATTGCCGGAGGTGCGGGCGTCGCGCAGCTTCGATCCGGCTCCCATGGCCGCTCAGCCATCGCGGTTCAGCGAGCTGCGAAAGAAGTGGTTTGGACGCTGAGCCTGGAGACATGGTGAAGTCCGGTTAGGGATCTGCTGCAATGGAAAATTCACGTACCTTCAGGCGCCGCGGGTTAGCCGCCTTGCCGAGGATTTGGATCGGCGGGCCGCGGCGGCGGAGAAATCTCGTTCACGTGAAAACGACCGCTCCCTGTGGTCGCGGCTGGTAGAGATTTACGGATGCCGGTATTGACACATTGCTGGTTAGAAAATGTACTGCCGTTTTTGGAGCAACTCCGCTGGGGTAGGCTAACATACACTTCATGCCGCACTCGTTCCTTCTCGCGCTGCTTCTGGCTCAGGACCCGATCGCGCCGCACTCCGCATCAGAGCCGGCCGCCGCTAGGGCCGCTGCCTCGCTAACCGCTAGCACGAAGGATTCTCCGCAAACTCTTTTGACGACTGGCGAAAAGACTGGATGGAATCAGACGGCGCCTTATGCCGAGGCCGTGGAAATTTCGCATCGGCTGGAGCGCGCTTCGCGCTTCGTCAAGGTGATGGACATCGGTATTACGCCCGAAGGACGAACCATGATCGCGCTGGTTGTTTCGAAAGATCGAGCCTTTACGCCCGCGGACGCCGCCAAAACCGGCAAAGCCGTGATCATGATTCAGAGCGGCATCCACGCGGGCGAGATCGAAGGCAAGGATACCGTGCTGATGCTGATTCGAGACATGACGGTCAGTAAGAAATTTGCTTCTTGGCTGGATCATGCCATCTTCGTGGTGATTCCCGTTTTCAATGTCGACGGCCACGAATATTTCAGCGCCTATCATCGGCCCAGCCAGAACGGCCCGGTGTCGACGGGGCTGCGCGCCACGGCGCAGCGGCTGAATCTCAATCGCGATTACATGAAGGCGGACACTCCGGAGATGAAGGCGTGGCTCCGCGTTTTCAATTCCTGGATGCCGGATTTCCTGATCGATAATCACGTCACCGACGGCTCCGACATGCAGTACGACGTGACCTGGGACATGGCGCGCAATCAGGATATCGCGGAACCTGCCGGGTCCTGGGTCCGCGAGAAATATGTTCCCGAGCTCGACAAGCGCATGGCTTCGGACGGGCACCTGGTGGCTCCCTATGGAGCTTTACGAAATCGCGAATTTTTTATGGAGGTCTTCTCGCCGCGCTATTCGCACTTGTACTCGGCGGTGCAGAATCGCCCGTCGTTATTGGTCGAAACGCATAGCCTGAAGAGCGCGCGCACGCGGGCCTGGGCGAATTACGACATCATGCGCCACACCTTCGACATCATCGCCGCCGATTCGGAATCGCTGCGTAAAGCCGTTCGCGAAGCGGACCGGGCCATGGCCGCGCGCGCCGGCGATCGCTCCGCCGAGCCGGTTTATCTCGCTGGAAAGGTCAGCGAAAAGAGCCGGCCGATCGTCTATCACGCGTTGAAAAATGCTCCTTTCAAAAGCGAGGTGACGGGGGCGAACGTCACGCGGTATACCGGGGAAGTAGACGATATTCAAACCGTGATTCACGATCAGATCGATACTACGCTCGCGGCGCAGATGCCTCTCGGATACTTGATTCCGGCGGCGTTCGCGAGCGCCGCAGCGTTGCTTCAAACCCACGGGGTGGAAATCGAACGCACCACGAAACCGCTCGATCAGGTGTTTGAAACCTATCGCTTCACCAGTACGAAATTCGCCGCCAACGCGAGCGAAGGGCACGTGATGTTGACCGTCGAGCCGCGCGTGGTGAAGGAAAAGATTTTCATCCCCGCGGGGTCTTACTGGATTCCGATGAAACAGCGCCGGGCGCGCCTGATTCTTTCTCTGCTAGAGCCCAATGCGCCGGATTCGCTCGCGGCTTGGGGGCTACTCGATTCTGTTTTTGAAGGAGGCCGCGGAGGAAGAGGAGGCGGTGTCGGCGAATATCTTTCCGAGCCGATTGCGCGGCGCATGATGGCCGATCAGCCGGAATTGCGGAAACAGTTCGAAGAGAAACTCGCGTCAGATGCACAGTTCGCCGCCGATCCCCGGGCTCGATTGCAGTGGTGGTTTGAGCAGTCGAAATATCAGCCGGAGGATTCCGGCAGGTATCCGATTGTGCGCGTTTGGGAGAAAAACTGGTAGTGCGTCAGGGCCGTTTGACCCAGGCCATTCCGTCGGGGTTCTTGCCGGCGTCGAAATGCCCTTTCGATTCCAAGGATTTCAGGTCGATCACGACCACATAACTATCGGGCGTGCAGGCGACGTAGGCTTTGTTGCCGTCGGGGTTCATTTCGATTCCCGCTGCGCCGTGACCGATGCTGATTTTCTTTTTGAGCGTTTTCGTGGCAACGTCGAAGATCGAGAGGTCCGCGCCGTTCAGCACGGACACCAGGGCGAGCTTGCCATCGGGCGTGAACTTCAGACGGTTCGCACTGTCGACGTGCGCGTCCAGCGTCTGTGTGACCTTTTTCTGCGCCAGATCGAGGATGGAAATCGTGCCGTCCTGGGCGTTGGCGGCCCATAACTCCATGCCGCGGACGTCGAAGCCCTCCGCGCCG
Organism: Bryobacterales bacterium; assembly: GCA_963698105.1. Classification (GTDB taxonomy): domain Bacteria; phylum Acidobacteriota; class Terriglobia; order Bryobacterales; family Bryobacteraceae; genus Palsa-187. The sequence continues at coordinate 498,125 of CAVOPN010000001.1, read as the reverse complement.
CGGCCGACTGCGATGTGAGTTTCGTCCCAATTTCCCGTGGGAGGACCGCCCGGTCCGCGTCCACCCCGACCGGCCGCCGTGCTCTTGTCGATGATGGTCATGGTTGCGGAGGCGACGTCGGAGGTCACGATACGCTTCAGATCCTCGGTGACGTAAAGCATATGGGTCCGATTTTGTCCGGTGCCTAGAACCAGGTCGATCTGTTTCGTTCCGGGGTCGTAGCTGCCGACGACCTTGGCGCCTTCGGCGGTGAACCATAACTTCCCGCCGACGAAAGTCAGCCCGTGAGGACCGTTCAACGCTCCCAGGTCGATGGTACCGGTGGTTCTTTGCGCGACCAGGTCGACCACGGTGATGGTGTGATACGCGCCGCCGCCGTAATTCGATATGTAGGCGGACTTTCCGTCGGCCGAGGCGATGACTTCATGCGGGTCCGGACCGGACGGCATTTTGGCGAGGACCTTCAAGGTCAGGGGATCGACAATCGAAAGCGTCAGATCGCCTTTCGAGAGCACGAGCAGCGAATCAGCCCGCAGCAGGCCGACGGCGAGGAGGAAAGCCGAAGTAATTCTCATCGTCGTCTATGTTCGCATTTTAGCCGGCGCTCAGGCGGGAGCGTGGTCGATGCAATAGGGAGTCCAAGGAATCGCTTCGAGGCGCGCGGCAGAGATGGGGCGTTTGCACACGATGCATTTGCCATAACTGCCGTCGGCGACGCGCCGGAGGGCGTCTTCCACTTGTTCGAGTGTCGCCGATTCCATGGTGACTTCCTGGAGGGCCTCGGCGGAGCCTTGGTCCGCCGTCGCTTCGTCGGTAACGTCCCGCTCCTCACCGGGCTCGCGGGCCTCGCCTTTCAAGCGGGCGATATCCGCCGTCAATTCCCGCCGCTTGCGCTCCAGCGCGGCCTTGGGATTATTCATCGACCCGGGACCAGGTTTTGTCCGGAGCGAAGGTCTTTACAGGCGGGGTCAAATTCGATGCGGGCGCGCCCAGATCCTTTTCATAAACCACGCCTTCCTGATTGACGATGAACGTGTGTATGCCGGTGACTCCGTATTGGGCGGGCCACGCCACTACCGCGAATCCACCCATCATGTGCTTGCCTTGCACCATGTAATTCGTGTGCATGCCGCCTCGATCCGTCGCGGTTTGCGAGGTCAGCACGTGAAAATAGTAGCCGTGATAGGGAACGGGTTTGGTTCTTCCGGGCCGCACTTCGGCTTCGGCCAGGGCCTTGGGGATCCGCTGGGAGCTTTCCGAATAGAGTCCGTCTTCCTTACCGGGAGCGCTCATCAGAAACTCGGCGTATTCGAGCAAGCCGTCCTTGTCGCGATCGGCTTCCGCGTACTGCTTCTCCGCCGCGACCAGGCCTGTCGACATATCGATGACGTCGATCTCATTGGCCCCGATGCGCCGGGCGCGAACTTCCAGTTGACCCTGCTCAGGCTCGAAGCTCCATTTGCCGTCCTTTTCAACGATCGGAACCGGAAAAGGCCAGTCCTCAGGACCGATGTCCAGGAACACGCGATGATGATTCATCGGGTCCTTTTCGATCTTGTATTTCGCGCGCGCCACGCGGGCGAACTGGCTCCGTTCCTGCTCATCCTGTTTGGGATCGCCGGAGGTGAGAATCGCTTTGCTGTTGGCTCCGAAGATGGCATTCAGAGCGGTCAGGTCGTTATGTTCGGCCGCGGCGATCACGGCTTGCGCGGCGGCATCCGGAGAGTCGAACGTCTTCACCTGCGCGGATAACGTCACCACAATGAGAAAAGGCAGTAGTCGTTTCATGGCTTATCTCCTGCGGCCTCCGCCGCCTCCCCGGAATCCACCCCCGCCCCCTCCATGAAATGCCGGAGCGGTGCGGGCGGAGCCCATGCTTGAAAATCCGTGGTCGCTTTGTATGCGAGCCCTGCTTCCATTGCTCACCCCGCCGAAGGCGCTGTGATTATTCGGTCGCGACTCATTAAAGCCTCCGCGCTGCTCGGATCGAGCCATGCCCGATCGCACCGCAGCCGCATTAGGACGGGCCTCGAATCGCGCAGCTCCGGCGTATCGTCCTGCTACTCCCCTGGGGTACGGAACGCCGCCCCGGAAGGAGGGATTATGGACCCAAGCCGCGCGTCCATATGCACCCGCGCCGTGAAAGTCTCTGAATCCGTAGCGATGGAAGAACGCGTTATTCACGAAGATTCCGCCGCCGCCCCAGCCGAAGCCCCATCCCCAACCGCCCCAGCCGCAGCATCCGGGGAAATAGAATCCCAGGTTGATGCCGGGTCCCCATCCCCAGCCGATTCCGATGCCCGGGTAATACAATCCCGGCCAGGGATAGACCGGAGGACCCCAAAAATACGCGGGGTTGTAGGTCGGTACATACACCACCTGCGGATCGGTGGGCTGAATTTCAATGGCTGCCTGCCCGTTCTGATCTTCGGTGACTACCTTCTGTTGGGGAGTGTCCGTGAGCTTGCCGGACGATTTTGCGCTGGCTCTCAGGCGCTGAATGGCGGCCATTACATCCGCCTGCTGCGCCAGAAACGCGTTACCCAGATCGGTGGTCCAGCGGATATCCGAGTTCAAACGCTTCACGACGTCGGGGAAAGCGACCAGAGACTGGACACTGGGATCCCAGTTCTGCTGCTTCGCGGCATCGATCAGAGCCGCGCCGGACAAGGATTTATTTTGATCCAAAAATTGCTGCGCTTCGACGATTTCGAGCGGGTAGGTCGCGGCCACTAACACCTGGCTCAGCAGCGAATCGGGGTATAACGCAATGGGAGCCACCAGGCTTTCCAGTTGCTGGGCATTCAGCGTCTGCTGCTCGGCAGCCGCTTCGGGTTGCGCGGGCGGATCCTGATAAGCGAAAGCTCCAACGGCGAACACAGCACAAAGTGCAACGAAACAAACTGCAAAACGGCGTATCGAATCATTCATAAGGGGCTCTTTCCGGCCTTTAAAATCGGGAAATAAAATCTTCCCCAACAGGTTAGACACGGCAACTGCACTTGGAGTTGCGGTTTATTACTGGCGAAACGCGTGAAGATTCCGTAACGTACGAATGTAAATCGCGGTTCCGCTGATTGCCGGAGTGGCGACCATGTCCTCTCCAAGTTCATTCCGGGACAGGACTTTCAGTTGATTAGTGGCGGCGTCGAGGACCGTTACGATTCCTTCCGATGACGCCAGGTACACGCGTCCATCGGCCGCTATGGGAGACGCGAAATAGGCGCCGGGGGCACCGATTCTCGCGCGATAGATCACTTTTCCGGTGACTGCATCGAGACAGGTGACAACGCCTCCATTGCGCACCAGAAACAAGCGTCCTTTATATAGCAGGGGGGAAGGTACTTCTGGAATAGAGCTATTTTCCCGCCATAGAATTACGGGCTTATCCTGCTTGGCCTGAATCGCCAGGAGGCCGTGATCGGTGGCCATGGTTCCCACACGATTGCGGAATGCGTCCCATTCCGCCTGGTCGATCTTCCCGTCTTTATTGCGATCCACGGTGCGGAAAAATACGTAGTTCTGGGAGTTGGGAATGGTTTCGAGCCCCGGGCGCGCGGTGTACAGCAGCTTATCGGGAAACTCCATCTGTTCGATAGCGCCATCACCGTCTTTGTCGTACAGTTTGAGCAGGGCCGCGAAATCGGGCAGCGCGGGACGCTGATCGTCTTCGCCGAGGTTGTTCCAGGTGCTCACGTAGATCGTATCCCCGGAGGCGATGGGCGTGCTCGCGCCCGAAGTATTCTCCGGCAGCGACCAGACCGGGACGCCGCTTGCAAGCTGATAGCTCTCGATCACCCCGGCGCGATGCAGGATGAGTTGATCCTTCCACAGCAGAGGGGTCGAATAGCTTTCGACGCGGCCTCCGGCATAGGGGTGCTTCCAAACCTCCTGGCCGGTGGCGCGATTTAGCGCCAGCAAGTATCCACCCTGCATGGCATCGTGATTCAGGATCAACAGATCACCCGCTAGAATCGGGGACGCCCCGCTGCCGTGGTGGGTTTTGGGCATGGCGAGAGGCGCGGACCATTGCGGCTCGCCCTGATGATCGAACGCCATGACGCCGTAGGAAGAAAAGTATGCGTAGACCCGTTTTTCATCCACCACGGGCGAAGCCGTGGCGGGATTACTGACCACGTGGGTCTCCTCAATTTGCGGGGCGGCCGCGGCGCGTCTCCAGAGGATCGCTCCGTTTTTCGCCGACACGCAGATCAGCTCCAGCTTTTTCGTTGGCGTATCGAAGGAAGTGAGGAAGATCCGATCCCCCCACACCGAGGGCGACGAATGACCGGCCGGTAGCGGCGTCTTCCACTTCGCATCTTCGAGTTTGACGGGAGGGATCGCGCCTGGATCGGCGACGCCCGTGCCGTCAGGTCCGCGGAACTGCGGCCAGTCCGCGGCCAGAGCCGTCGCGGCAATAAAGATAACGCCCAGCGCACGCATTGCCGGATTGTACCGTGATTGCCGCTATGCGCGGCGTGAGACCGGAGGGAACCACGGTGCAGCTTCCGCAAACGGGATGGATTTCTTACAGTATTACGGCTGAAGCTCGAGGGTGGCTTTCCCGGACGGACCCGTGTAGGTCAATTCAATCGAATGGATTCCCGACGCCTTGCCGGTATAGTGGAAAAACAGCAGCCCTGCCTGGGGTAGCGCGCGATCCCCTTCCGGGAACGCCTGTTTCTGCATACGGAGGTTCCATTCCCTCTGTAACTTGAAAGGAGGCTTGGGAACCACCGGCGGATCGTTCCCGTTGCCTTTCCCGCCCGCTCCGCTGGATGCGATGCTGGTTTTGGAGCCCTTTTCAACGGGCACGTCCGGCTCCCATTCCGGGTCCTTCAACGATTTGAACACCGAAACGTAAGGTTCACTTTGCAAATTTTTCTTCCCATTGATGCGCAGGGAAAAATCGCCTGGATTCAGTGTGGTTCGCGCCCCGGGAGGACCGAATACGCCGGCTTCAACCACCACGTAATCCTCGGTCGCTAGCAAGCCGGCCTGGGTGGGAACCGAGTGCTGCATGAACTCGGCGGCCACCGTAACCGGTCCCGCCGCGGCGTGCGCCTGATAATCTCCTGGAGTCGCCCTCGCGGGCATGCCTCGGGTCTGGCTCGCCTGCGCGTCGCTATCCGGTGCCGGCGCTTGGGCGAACAGGCAAATAGCGGTCACCGGGATACTTAAGGTGAATAAAAGTCGCATTGCTGCTCACAAGCTAACATAGTTGGGCTCGGTTGGTCGAGCCTCCGTCCGCACTTCGTATATACTCTTCAAATGCCCGATCGGAACGTCATTAATTATTTCTTTTCCACGCGAATTTCGCGGATTTATCTTTTATTCGCGGTGCTGGGCGCGCCCGGTATTTCGATGGCTTCCCCGCCCCCCCGGATTACCCGGCCCGTCGACCCTGCGCGTACCGCGATAGTTCCGGGCCATGTTCATCGCCTGGCGCAGCCGCAATTCGATCGCGGCGCAGTCGATCCGGCGAAAAAAATGAGCTACATGGTGCTGCTAGTCAAACCCTCCTCCACCCAGCAAACCGATCTCGACAACCTGCTGCTGGATCAACAGAACCCGGCCTCAGCGAACTTCCGGAACTGGTTAACGCCGGAGCAGTTCGGAACCCGTTTCGGCCTCAATTCCAGCGATCGATCGAAGGTGGTCGCGTGGCTCAACTCCCAGGGCCTGGCCGTCGATCATATGGCCCGCAGCGCAAACTGGATCGCCTTCAGCGGTCCGGCCTCCGCGGTGTCGAACGCCCTGCATACGCCGATTCATCAATTCCAGGTCGACGGCAGTATTCATTTCGCGAACACTCAGGTACCCTCAGTCCCCGAAGCGTTATCCGATGTCGTCGCCGGATTTCTGGGGCTGAACGACTTTCATCCGGTCTCGAACGCCCTTATGAGCCAGCCCGATTACACCACCAGCACCTCTCACTATATGGCTCCAGCCGATTTCTCGACGATCTACGATCTAGGGCCGCTCTATTCCGCGGGCATCGACGGAACCGGTCAGAGCATCGTAGTAGTTGGGCAGTCCGACGTCCTGCTCAGCGACATCACTAAATTTCGCAGCACCTACGGTCTGCCTGCCAACAGCCCCAAGATGATCCTTTATGGCGGTTCGGACCCCGGCTATACCGGCGCTCAGTTTGAAGGCAATCTCGATATTGAATGGTCCGGAGCCATCGCGCCGAAGGCGACGGTTTATTACGTTTACGGCGAGGATGCCTTTATCGCCATCACGGCAGCCGTGGAATTCAATTTCGCCCCCGTGATCAGCGCCAGCTACTCGGCGTGCGAAGTGGACGGCGATTCCTCCTATCGAGCCATCGTTCAACAGGGAAACGCGCAGGGAATTACGATTCTGTCCGCCTCGGGCGATGCCGGAGCCGCCGCCTGCGACTTTCAGTCGTCCGAGCCCTTCGCCACCCGTGGATTGTCCGTCAACTTCCCGGCTGTTCTGCCCGAGGTCACCGGCGTCGGTGGAACCCAGTTCGTCGAAGGAAGCGGCATGTTCTGGAATACCTCGAATGCCACAGGGACCAATGGCTCCGCGATGTCTTATATTCCCGAATCCGCCTGGAATGAATCCGGCACTTCCGGTATCGGTTCTACCGGCGGCGGGGCTAGCGCAATTTATTCGAAACCGGTCTGGCAGAATGGCGCGGGCGTCCCTTCCGACGGCATGCGCGACGTGCCGGATGTGGCGCTGAGCGCCGCGATCCACGATGGCTATTTGGTCACCTATGCCAACGGCACATACGGCGCCGGAGGGACTTCCTGCGGCACGCCTTCCATGGCGGCGATCCTCGCGCTGCTGAATCAATACCAGGTGACGAATAAATATCAGAAAACGGCCGGACTCGGAAACATCAATCCGCAGCTGTACCGTTTGGCGCAGAGCGCGCCTACCGCGTTCCACGATGTGATCAATGGGAACAACGTTGTGCAATGCGCCCAGGGGAGCCCGGATTGTCTCACCGGCTCGTTCGGCTATCAAGCGGCGGCCGCATACGATATGACTACCGGTCTCGGATCGGTCGACGCCAATAATCTGGTCACCATGTGGAACACGGCCACCAGCGCATCCACAGTGACGCTCGCCACCAGCGCGACCCGGTTCACGCTGAACGATACGGTTACGCTAACCGCCATCGTGGCTCCCGCATGGGCGACCGGTACGGTGAATTTCGTCTACGAAACGACTCCTCTCGGCAGCGCGTACCTGATCGGCGGAACCGCTGTGCTCTCCGTCCCTTTGTATAAAATCGGCTACTTTTTAGGCAGCGTCACGATTTCCGCCGTCTATTCAGGTGACGGATCCTTCAGTCCAAGCAGCGCCAGCAGGACCCTTCAAGTCACTAATCCCTCCGGTGTCACCTCGATCGTGCCCTCCGCGCCCCCGATCGTCTACCCGGCTCCTGCCGATGCGCAAGGATTGAGCTGGCAGGCGCCTGTCATCCTCACCGAAACCGCGGGGGTTCCCGCCATGGTCACCGGAATCACCGTCGACGGCGTCTCACAAACTCTGTCCCAATATTTGCCATCGCCCGAAATCAAGGCCAAAGGGAGCGTTACCGCGAACTTCGTATTCCGGGGACTCGCCGCGCCCGTGATTAAAACCTTCGTGTTCACCGGCACTGACCCCACCGGTCTGGTGTGGACCCGCCAGGTCGCCATGAACTTCGCGGCCCTGCCCACTTACGATTACTACAACCTGAATGCGACACCTCTGACCGCCGTTCAGAATCCGGCCAATGCCTCTTGCCCCTGGTCCGTGCAACTGAACCTCGACGACCTGGGCGGCTACGGAATCAACCTGATCACCGATCTCCAAGCCGGGAGTATCGACTACGCCGCCAGCATCTCCTCCATCTTCGGGACCACCCGTCTGGACGCGTTTGGAGGCCTCGCGGGCACGCTCTGCTTCTCCGGAATTACTCCTCCCGCGGTCGATACCATCGCGCTACAGCTTGCCGGCGGATCTTATGCGACGCTCGCCGTATCCTTCGCAGCCGCGCCGGCGAATCCAGGAAGGCTTTCGGCCACGCCCTCCATCAGCATGACCGGCTCCGCCCCGGCGCACCTCGCCGTGAATCTTTCCGACCCCACGCAAAGCTGGACCGCGGCGATTTATCCCACCAATCGCACCACTTCATGGCTCACCGCCTCGCAACTCTCGGGCACCGGCTCCGGCACCATTACGTTGACCTCCAACGCCACCGGATTCGAGCCCGGAGTCTACCGCGCGACCGTCGTGCTGCAATCTCAAAACTCAGTTCCGCAATACGTGAATGTGCCGGTGTTGTTCGTCCTCGGAGGCAGTTCCACCGGCACCTCGATCGCCGGCGTCGCCAATTCGGCGTCCTTCAAAACGCAAGTCAGCCCCGGCATGCTACTGAGCGTTTTCGGCACGGGACTCGCGAATTCCACTGCGACCAACTCCGGAAGTCCGTTGCCGTATGCGCTCGCGGGGGTCTCGGCCACCGTCAACGGACTCGGTGCGCCGGTTCTTTACGCTTCGCCCGACATGCTCAACATTCAGGTTCCCTACGCTGCCGGCGCCGGACCCGCGGTGCTGGGCGTCAATAATAACGGGCAGATCGCCGGCTTCCAGTTCCAGATTTCTCCCTCCTCGCCCGGTGTTTTTGCCGACGCGAATGGAAATGTGCTCCCCATTCCGGTGGTAACCGCGGGCACTCCTCTCGCGCTCTACGTCACTGGAGCCGGCGACGTCACGCCAGCCGTAAAAACCGCCTACTCGCCGGCCTCCGGAAGCACGCCTCCAACCCCTCTGCTGCCCCTTTCCGTGACCGTCGGAAGCGTTCCCGCCTTCCTCGAATTCGTCGGTATAACGCCAGGTTTGATCGGTGTCACCCAGGTAAATATCCTGGTGCCCTCCGATACTCCTCTGGGGAACCAACCGGTTGTCGTCACCGTAGGCGGAGCGGCCAGCGCCCCGGTAAACGTGGTGGTTCAGCCTGGGAACTAGTGGCCCGTAAAGCGTTCTTTGTGGGGCGGCCAATGTTGGCGGCAGCCGCCCTTTGAGGCGGCTTCTGCCGACAGAGGAAAAGCCTGCCCGGAAGGCAGGCTGCCGCCAAAATTGGCCCCCCCACAACGCATTCGCCGAGTGAGCAACATACTAACGCTTCGGCTGCGACATGCCACATGTTCTTTAGGGCAGAGAACGCAGCGAATATCGCACCAGCTCGATGCCGTCGTGTGCGAACTCGGCATCCAGCTTCATGCCGAGCTTTTTCATGATCCCGATCGACGCCAGGTTTTCCGGCCTTGCTATAGAAATCACTCTCGGCACACCGCTCTTGAAGGCGTGTTCAAGGGCGGCGCGGGCGGCCTCCGTGGCGAGGCCACGACCCCAGTGAGTTTTTGCCAGCCACCAGCCGATTTCCGGATCTGGAAGATCGCGCCACATCCCCGGGCCGCAGAATCCGATAAGCTCGCCCGTCGCTGCTTCGATTAATTTCCAGCGGCAGAAGCCTCGCTCGTTATAAAGAGTGATTTGCCGATAGACAAAGTTCTGGATCTGTTCATCGGTCCAAGGAATGCCGCCGGTGATGTAACGCATCACTTCGGGATCGGTCGCGATCGGACGGAACCGCTCCCAGTCGGAGCTGCGCCAGGGCTCGAGGGTCAGACGCTCGGTCTTCACCGTTTTCGGGCGCGGATGGTCACTGCGATTTCATCGTTGCGGATGTTGGTGAAGCGCATCATCACCCGGCCTTCGCGATCCAGAGAAACGACCGCCGGAACGTTTACGCTGGTCAGCATCCAACCTGGGGGCAGCGTCACGAAATTCAGAGGACGGCCCAGCGTTCTGGTCCACACGAGCTCATTGCCCTTCATGGAATAGCCTACGGGATCTGTATAAGTTTCTTCCACGCGGATGCGCGTCGATTGGTCTTCCTCAACTGCGCGCGGGAGGTCACCCTGCACGGCCAGCGATTCAGGATCGGCGGGAACGCGGTCCCAGGCGGGATTCACTTCCTTGCCCTTGACGACGTGGGTGTTCAGAGGCTCGCCCGTATCGAGGTTGAACATTTTCGAATCCGGCGATACGTCGCTGCCTTTTCTCACGAAGCTGTACACCGCCTTTTGGCCGGGTTTCGACACCGTGAAATCGTGCGAGATGCGGAACTGATGCGTGTCCGGCGCGAGCAGCCAGTAGCGAATTTCGCGATCCTGCTCGGCGCGGTGGAATTGGAACGCCAGAACGAAGAGAAGAAGTTTCATGGCAGCCTCCGCGCGCTGATCTTTACCGGCAGCTGATCGTCGCGGTCGTTGAGGAAACTCAGGCGTACGCGGCCGTCGGGGTCGGTGGAAACGATAGCCGGCGATGCGGAGGCGGTCAGCTCATAACCAGCGGGGAGGATCACGACGTTGCGTTTGATTCCGAGCGGACGCTCCCAAACGAGCGTGCCGTCTTTTTCGTAATAAGACGCGGCATCGGTATAAGTCTTATAGATGCGGATACGCGTCTCCGAGCCTTTCGCAACCGGCTTCAAGAGATGGACGCGCAGGAATTGATCGTCGTCGGCCGCGTTACGCCCGCCCATGCCGTCGGCTTTCGCGGTTTTCCCGTCGATGATGTCGAATTTCAAGGGCTGTCCGGTGGCTCGGTCGACCACGCGCTCCTTGTCCGCCACCGAACCGCGGCGGATGGGATTCAGATAATAAGGAGCGCCTTCGCGGACGGCGGAGACGTCGTAAATAATTGCAAATCTGTGGGTTTCGGGCGCGAGCAGATCGTAGACGGTGAGCTCGTCGGCGGCGAAGGCCGACGCAGTCATCAGCAAAAATGCGAATAGCTTCATGGGTTTGGGTCCGTTTTCTATCATACGGCTGTTATTCTAGGAGCATGAGATTTTCTTTTTTCCTGCTCCTCGCTGCGTTGGCGTGGGGGCAGCAGCCACCTCCGGCGACAACACCGCTCCCGCCGAAACCTCTTGCGCCGCCCACCATGCCGGTGCCCTCGATGGTACCTCCGGATGCCGTGGTGCTGAGCGTCGGTGACGACAAAATCACCAAAGCGCAGTTCGACCTGATTCTGTCCTCCATTCCGCCGCAGCAGCAGGCCACGGCGCAGAGCCCGAAAGGACGCCGCGACATCGCGGATAAACTGGCGGAGATCCTGATGCTGGCGCAGGAAGCGCGGGCGGAGAAGCTGGATCAGACGCCGAAGATCCAGACCCAGTTGATGCTTTCAACCGACCAGCTGCTGGCGAACGCCATGTATCACGATCTGGGCGAGAGTGCGAAGCCCGACGACGCCATGCTGCGCGCTTATTACGACTCGCACAAGCCGGAGTGGGAAGAAGTGAGGGCCCGCCATATCCTGATCCGGTTCCAGGGCTCGAAGATGCCTCTCGCCGACGGCAAAAAGGATCTGACGGAAGCCGAAGCGCTGGCGAAGATCACGGAACTGCGCGCGAAAATTGTAGCGGGCGCGGATTTCGCTGAGGTCGCCAAGGAAAATTCGGACGATAAAGGATCGGGCGCCAATGGAGGCGACTTGGGTTCGTTCGGTAAAGGACAAATGGTGCCGGAGTTCGAAAAAGAGGCGTTTCTCTTGCCGGTGGGTCAAGTGAGCCAGCCGGTGAAATCGCCCTTTGGATACCACATCATCAAAGTAGAAGCGCATTCGACCAAGCCGTTCGAAGAGGTGAAGGCGCAGATCGCGAAGCGCATGCCGGAGGAGATGGCCAAGAAATCGCTGGCCGATTTGAAGGTAAAACGTCCCGCGGTTTTTAACGATCAGTACTTTAAGTAGGAGGACCGCTCCCGGAGGTCGCGGCTCTGAAGCGGAGCGCGAACTCTACCGAGCCGCGACCACAGGACGCGGTCGTTTGCAAAGCGCCGAGGCAGCGCATGGCGCCGCCCCACATAACACTCAGAGGCGTACGATTTTGTTGGAGACCTGGCCCTTTAGCGCGTTGCGCGTGTCTACAATCAGCTTCGCGCGGGCGACGATTTTTGAGTAGTCGAAGGCCTTGTGATCCGTCACGATGACCACGCAATCGGCTTCGGCCGCCGCTTTTTCGGCGTCGATCGAATCCATGGCGGGTACGGCTCCATCGGCTCGCAGGCTGGCGACGAACGGATCGCTGTAGGTGACCACGGCTCCCAGTTTCCCCAGCAGGTGAATGATATCGAGCGCCGGGGATTCGCGCACGTCATCGATATCGCGCTTGTAGGCTACGCCCAGGACGTGGACGCGCGAGCCTTTGAGAGCCTTTGAATGCTCATTCAGTGCGTTCTGAATCTTGTCGACCACGAAATGCGGCATGGAGCCGTTGATGTAGCCCGCCAGCTCAATGAATCGTGCCTCGATGCCGGCCTGTTTGGTTTTCCATGACAGGTAAAAGGGATCGATGGGGATGCAGTGTCCGCCCAGGCCAGGACCGGGATAAAAGGGCATATAGCCGAAAGGCTTGGTGGCGGCGGCGTCGATCACTTCCCAGACATTGATCTCCATGCGATCGCACATCAACGCGATTTCGTTCACCATGGCGATGTTGATCATGCGGAAGGTGTTTTCGAGCAGCTTCACCATTTCGGCGACGCGCGTGGAACCGACCGGGACTACTGTATCGAGCGACTGGCGGTAGAAGAGAGCTCCAATTTCGGTGCAGGCGGGAGTGATGCCGCCTACTACTTTAGGAATGTTCTTGGTTTGATATTTCTCGTTGCCGGGGTCGACGCGTTCGGGCGAGAAGCAGAGGAAGAAGTGCTCGCCGACTTTGAGGTCCTCACGCTGAAACATGGGCAGCATTAGTTCATCCGTCGTGCCGGGATAGGTAGTCGATTCGAGGATCACCAGCATGCCGGGGTGAAAATATTTGGCGATCGACTGGCAGGAGCTGACGATGTAGCTCATATCCGGGTCCTTGGTTTTGCGCAGGGGCGTGGGGACGCAGATATTGATGGTGTCCAGATCGGCTACGGCGGCGAAATCGGTGGTGGCTTTGATCAGGCCTTTGTCGACCAGGGGTTTTAGGACCGATGTTGGGATGTCCTGGATGTAGGATTCGCCGCGGTTGAGGCTGTCGATTTTGGATTGGTCGATATCGATGCCGGTGACGGAAAATCCAGCGTGCGCCAGCTCGACTGCCAAAGGCAGGCCTACATAGCCCAAGCCGACCACGCCGGTGTGAGCTTTGCGAGTTTCGATCTTCTGGCGCAGTTGTTCTTGGTGGGTCAAAATTCCTCCGTATCGTCTATAGATCGCTCCCTATGGTCGCGGCTCCGTAGATACCACAGGGGAGCGATCTTCTAAGCATCCCAGTAAAATTCACCGGCCGCCACTATCTCCGCGGGGCCGGCCAAGTGGATGTCCTGATCTTCCCATCGTATAACGAGAGGACCCGCGGGCGTGAGCACGGTCACCGGACTCTTGGCCAGGCCCCTGGCGAACGCGGCCGCTGCCGCGCCTGTGGAACCTGTGCCGGAGCTCATGGTTTCGCCCGCGCCTCTCTCGAAAAAGCGGACATCCAGCGTGTGTTCGTCGATGGGTTTGATGAAGGACACGTTGGTGCGATTGGGAAATTGCCAGTGGCGTTCCAGTTCAGCGCCTAGCGATCGCCAGTCGAAGTCGAAATGATCCACGAAGACGGCGCATTGGGGATTTCCGACGTTCAGGATGGTCGCATCGTGGTCGAGGATCGTGGTGCGCAGTTGCTCGATGACGGCTCGGCCCATGTTCATTTCGAAGGAAAATTTTCGGCCCTCGCGATCGAGCAGTCGAAGGTGTTTGAGGCCGGCCCCGGTCATGATGCGGACGTTTTCGCCGGCGAGTTTCGATTGGATCAAGAAAGCCGCGGCGCAGCGGGTGCCGTTGCCGGAGATTTCGGAGCGGCTGCCGTCGGAGTTCCACAGTTCGATGGACGCGTCGGCCGATTCCGATTTGTCGACCAGCAGCCAGCCGTCCGCGCCCGCTCCAGTGTGGCGATGGCAGATGGCAATCGCGGCGGCGGAGGCGTCGAAGGACGCAGGCAGATTGCCACGCCAGGTCAGCAGGAAATCGTTGCGCGCGCCATGGGCTTTGGTAAATAGGATATTCATCTCGGTTCGGGTGCCTCTCTCGGAGCGCAGGCTTGACCAACATATTCCTGGCAGATGGCAGGCGGGCGCAGAGGGGCGCGGTCGCGATGATAGATTTCGACCACGGGGGCTCCTTTGACGATAATGGTCGCGACCAGTAGATAATGGGGGCCGTGCTTGCCCGCCCGCAGAAGCGCGGTGGCGATCCGATCGCCGGAAAAACACAGCGCCCAGCGGGGTTGGAGGAATAGGGCGGGGCGGTCGAGGGCCATATCGAAGGCGGCTCCATTGCCATCGTACAGCCCTTCGCGGATGGGGATGCCGGCTTCGCGGAGGACTCCGGTCATGTCGCCGAAGGGGAAGATGATTCCGTCGCCGTGCTGGTAATTCGCGGCGAGAAACGACGCGGCTTCGGCAGTCCACTGGCGGCGGGCAACGGAGTTGACCTCGGACTCCTTCCAGCAGATCGATTGGGGATGAAGACCCCATGCCACGGCGGGAATCGCGGCCACGACCAGGGTGCCAGCCCAGCGCCAATTTTTCGGGAGCAGCGCGACCAGCGCGCCCGCGCAGACAGCGATGAGAGGCAACGCGGCGAGGCCGTAGCGGGTGTTGTACCAGGAGAACGGATAAAGCGTCGGCACGAAAATCGGATTCCCGGTCGAGTGCATCCCCAGCACATAAAAAATCGGCGGGAGGATCAGCAGCAATAGAGCCCACCAGGCTCGCTTCCAAAGCGCCGCGAACACTCCTGCCGCGGCGAGGATCAATGCGGGCCATCCGATGACGAGTTGGGCAGCGGTGGAATAATACTCGACGGCTTTTCGCCAGTCGTGGTCGCCGGGGTATCGCTGCATCCCTTGCGCGAGCTGGCGCTTATAGATTCCCAGCGCGGACCACGGGCCGCTGTAAAACGCCAGCGCGTCGCCTTCGTAGAACCGGTTATGCACGAGCCACGATAGTGGCGCGAGCGATACCAGAGCTGCGAAAAGAATCGCCAGCCACTTGTTTTTCGCGACGATCAAAATGTAAAGCGCGGCGAAAGGGATCAGAAACCATCCTTCATATCGTGTAAGCGACGCTGCGTTGGACGCGGCGGCCGCGAGCAGAAGAGCCCAGATCGACTGGGAATCACGGAACCAGAGTGTCGCGAACAGCAGCGCGGCAATGGAAGCGGCAAACACTGGCTCCGTCATCGGCGTCGAGGAAAGATACAACATGTTGGGATTCGCTAGAAAAACCAGCATTACGGCAAAAGCGGCCGCCTGGGAGCGGAAGGCGCGCTCGGCGGCGGCGAATAGGAAAATCGCGGCGATGGCCAGGCACGCGGCCGATGGGATCACTCCCGCGAATCCCGTTTGCCACCAGTTCCCATGCATTACAAAGGGGATCAAAACGAGGTGCAGCAGAGGCAGCCAGCCGGTGCCGAGCTGTTCCGGACCCGGTGTGCGGGAATCGAGAATGCGGCGGGCGATGTCGAAATGCGATTCCGCGTCGCCGTAATAAAGGACGTACCCGTGGACGAAGGTCCAGCGCGCCGCGGCCCCGGCGATCACGATCGCGCCGAGGGCCGCCAGGGCGAAAAGGAGCGCCTTAAAAATACGTGAATCGGCGAAATTCTTCGAAACGGGCATCGATTTCGGCTCGCGTGAGGGTGCGGAATCGCTCCACGCCAAAGCGTTCGCAACAGAAGCTCCCCATCACGGAGCCGTAGATGACCGCCCGGCTAAGTTCGCCCAGCGTAACGTGTTCGGACTTGAGATCGAACCCCTGCTCGGCCAGGTAGCCGATGAATCCACCGGCGAAGCAGTCTCCCGCGCCCGTGGGATCGAAGACGTCCTCCAAAAGATACCCCGGGACGACGAAAAAGGACTCGCGGCGAAACAGCATGGCCCCATATTCCCCGCGTTTGATGACCAGCGTGTGCGGACCCATATCGAGGATGGTCTGGGCCGCCTTGCGCAGGTTCGAATGGCCGGACAGCATCCTGGCTTCGCTATCGTTGATCAGCAGGAAATCCCAGTTGCGGATGGTCGCAAGCAGCTCCCCGCGAAAATCGGCGATCCAGTAATTCATGGTGTCGCCTCCGGCCAGCCGTACCCCGTTCATCTGCTTGCGGACGGAGGCTTGTAAGGCCGGCTGGATGTTACCGAGCAGCAGATAAGGCTCGGATTTGTAGCGCTCCGGAAGCTTGGGATTGAAGTTGGCGAACACGTTCAGGTCGGTCTGCAAAGTGGTCCGGTCATTCATGTCGTCGGAATATTTCCCAGCCCAGAAAAAGGTTTTTCCGGGGACTCGCTCCAGCCCTTCGAGGTCGATTCCGTGGCGGGTAAGCAGGTCCGTATCGTCCTGGGAAAAATCGTCGCCCACCACGCCGACGAGATTCGTTTTCGTAAAGAAACTGGCGGAGAGCGATATATAGGTGGCGGCCCCTCCCAGCATGCGGTCCACGCGACCGTGAGGGGTTTCGACGCCGTCATAGGCGACGGAACCAACGACAACAAGGGACATCCTTAGATTGTAGCCGGAACCTTGCGGCCGATAAGATAAGAGTAGTGCTTTCGTTATTAATAGGCGCGGCAACCCGCTATGTGATCGATCTGATGGTTCTGGCAGCCGTGGTGGGGGCGCAAGCCATCGGCGTATTTCTCCTGTTGCGGAGTCCGGAAGTACGAAACCGGACATGGGCGCGCCGCACGGTTCTAGCGGGCGCCGCCTTATCCATGGCGGTGCTGCTGTTGGGATTCCTGCTGCTGTTTGCGCGGGTGGGACGATACTTTTCAGATTCCGCCGCCACCTGGATCAGAGGCTCGGCACTGATCTGGGGGATGATGTCGGTATTTTTCCTGATCGCCTGGCTGGTGTGGCGCGCGCTCGCCCTGATCGTCAGGCCGGCCCACTCTCCTGCGCGGAGGGGATTCCTAAGAGCATCGGGTGCGGCCCTTTTTGCGGCGCCGCTCGCAGTGACCGGCTACGGAGTTTTCGTACAGAGGCTGAACCTCAGGATGCGGGAACAGAACATCGCTATCCCCGGCCTCCCGCAAGATCTGGAGGGATTGAGGATCGTGCAGCTCAGCGATATCCATCTCAGCCCGTTCTTGAGTGAGAAGGAACTGGCGAAAGCGATTGCCATGGCCAATGAGACCTACGCGCACCTGGCGCTGGTCACCGGGGACATGATCACGTTCAATCGCGACCCCCTGGATGCGTGTTTACAGCAGCTTTCGGGCCTGCGCGCCGAAGCCGGGATTTTCGGCTGCATGGGAAATCATGAAATGTACGCCAACGCGGAAGACCACGCGGCCGAACTTGGAGCGCGTCTGGGCATTCGCTACCTGCGCTCCGAAGCAGCGCAATTGAAGTTCGGAGGCGCGGTAATGAATCTGGCCGGAGTGGATTATCAGCGCTTCCACAAACCCTATTTAGTGGGCGCGGAGAAAATGGTGGAACCTGGAGTTTTTAACGTCCTGATGTCGCACAACCCCGATGTTTTCCCCGTGGCCGCGCGCCAAGGCTACGACCTGACCATCGCCGGACACACCCATGGAGGCCAGGTACGAGTCGAGATTTTGCGGGAGGACCTGAACATCGCGCGCTTCTTCACGCCCTACGTGGACGGCTTATACAGTGAGAACGGACGGTCCATCTTCGTATCGCGGGGAATCGGCACCATCGGGCTGCCGGCGCGCATCGGCGCTCCTCCGGAGGTTGCGCTCTTGCGCTTGTGCCGTTCCTGATCGTCAGCGACATTCACGGAAATCGCGAGGCGCTGGAAGCGGTTCTCGACGACGCCCGCGGGGATTACGACCGCATCGTGTGCCTGGGCGACCTGGTGGGCTATGGCGCCGATCCGAACTACGTCGTCGACTGGGCGCGCGCCGACGTTTCAGCCATCGTGCGGGGAAATCACGATAAATTATGCGCCGGGCTGGACTCGTTTTACTCCTACCGGCCCGCCGCCCGCGCCGCCGCCGAATGGACCATTAGCGCGCTTACACCAAACAATCGCGCCTATCTGGAGAGGCTTCCGCGCGGCCCCCTGCCTTACGAAGGTTTCGACCTGGTGCATGGATCTCCACTTGATGAAGATGAGTACCTGTTGACCACCGAGGATGTGATGACCATCCGCCAGGAGATCGAAACCCACCTTTCGTTTTTCGGCCACACCCATCTACAGGGCGGCTTCCTGATTGCCCGCAGCAACGTCACTACCATCGACCGGCATCGCTCCCTGCAACTCGAAGGACAGCACACCTACCTGGTGAATCCAGGTTCGGTGGGCCAGCCCCGCGATGGGGATCCGCATGCGGCCTATGCGATCTATTTCCCAAGAGAGCGGGCCATCGAGTTCCGGCGCGTCCCCTATGACGCGGCTTCGACGGCCAGTAAAATCCGCGCGGCGGAGCTGCCGGATTCGCTCGCCTCCCGATTATTGAACGGGGTATAATTTCCCAGACCCTGAAAGCCGATACACTAAGGCAGAGAATGTCTTCCACCGACGGCCGCCTGCCGTCCATCGCCCCCAGAGTCGTCGTTGCCACGACCGTCGCCCTATCTTTCATAAGTTTTTGGCGCGGCGCTTCGATTGTTTTGAGCGATCTCGCATCGTCCGCATTCTATGCCGGCGGCGCGGCGGAGCAGGCCGTGGGTAAATCGGCGCCCTGGTTCGTGCTGGGCGTGATGCTGTTCAGCTTCGCGGTGCGAAGCGTATACATGGAGAGCTGCAGCATGTTCGTGCGCGGCGGCGTCTATGTCGTCGTGCGGGACAGCATGGGGCCGATTCTCGCGAAGTTTTCGGTCTCCTCGCTGGTGTTCGATTACATTCTTACTGGTCCGATCAGCGTGGTGAGCGCGGGCTTGTACCTCGCGGCGCTGCTGAACGAGATCAGTGAGCTGCTGCATTCCAGCTATCGCATCAACGTGAACATTTTCGCCGCGGCCGCCGCGGTACTGGTGACTATTTATTTCTGGTGGCAGAACCTCAAAGGCGTTCACGAATCGAGCGGCAAGGCCCTGCGCATCATGCAGATCACCACGGTCATGGTTGTGATCCTGATGATCTGGTGCCCGATCACGATCCTGTTGAAGGACCGCTGGCACAATTTTCCGCCCGCGCCGATTGCATCGAACCTCAACTTCTCTCCGGAAGCGCAGGGCTGGTTCAAAGGCACATTCTGGATCCAGATCCCGATGGTAGCGATCATCATCGCCTTCGGCCACTCCCTGCTGTCGATGAGCGGATTTGAGACGCTCGCCCAGGTGTATCGCGAGATCGCTTATCCCAAGTTGAAGAACCTTAGAATCACAGCGAATATCGTGTGCTGGTACGCGGTAATCTGCACCGGCGTGGTCACGGTTTTCGCAGGAACTATTATTCCGGACGCCGACCGTCCCAAGTATTTCGACAATCTAATCGGCGGATTGGCCATGAGCCTGAGCGGCCCGTATCTGCTGCGTTTGGGATTTCATATTTTCGTCGTGGCGGTGGGCGGACTGATTCTGGCGGGAGCCGTGAACACTTCGATTATCGGCGCCAACGGCGTGCTGAATCGCGTAGCCGAGGATGGCGTGCTGCTGCCCTGGTTCCGCAAGCCGCACGCCAAGTTCGGAACCACTTCCCGCATCATCAATCTGATTGCGCTGATGCAGATCGCCACCATTATCGGAAGTCGCGGCGATATGACGGTGCTGGCCGAAGCGTACGCCTTCGGCGTGGTGTGGAGCTTCTTCATGAAGTCCCTGGGCGTCATGGTGCTGCGTTTCCATCGCAGCGATCAGGAGTACAAATTTCCGTTTAACCTGCACATCCGCGGCGTGGAGATTCCCATCGGTCTCGGCTTGACCACCCTGGTGCTGGGCCTGGTCGCGATCGCCAACCTGTTTTCTAAACAGGTGGCCACCAAGTACGGCGTGGCGTTTACCATCGCATTTTTCCTCATTTTCGAGATTTCGGAGAAGATCAATCAAAGAAATCACGATTCCGAGAAAAAGGGTCTGGAACAGTTCAACCTGGAGCATCAGGCGCAGATCGATGCGTCCAGCCTGCGCGCGCGCCCGGGATGCGTTCTGGTTGCGGTGCGCGATTACCATCGCATGGAGCATCTGAAGCGCGTCCTCGATAAGACCAATCTCCGGCGGCACGACATCGTGGTGATGACGGTGCGTCCGATCTCGACCGGCGCGGGCGAGTACGATCTATCGGAAGCGCAGCTCTTCAGCGATTACGAAAAAGAGCTGTTCAGCCACGTCGTCGAAATGGCGGAAAAAGAGGGCAAGCCAGTGGAGTTGCTCGTCGTACCCGCGGTGAATCCTTTCGACGCGCTGGCGCAGGCTGCGAACGGCCTCAAAGCGTCGCGCCTGGTGACCGGCGTGAGCGCGCGCATGGAATCGGATGAGCTGGCCCGCCAGTTAGGCTTGGCCTGGGAATCCCTGCCCGAGCCCCGGCATCCCTTCTCGCTCGAAGTGATCAGCCCTGATCGTCCCTCGACCTATGTGAACCTGGGTCCGCATCCTCCGCGAATGTGGCCCGAAGATGTCGACCTGCTGCATGAATTGTGGCTGCGTCTCGCCGCCTCGGACGCCCTGGGATCCAGGCTGCATCATCGCGATGTCGTGGGCGTGGCGTTGCGCAGGCTGCAAAAGGATCTGACCAAGGAAGGCCACGATACTGTAATTAGCGAGATCCAAAAAGAACTGCGAAAGAGCTAGCGGCCGGCAGCCCGAGTGGCGCGCGCCTCCAGGCGTGCCGCGTCGACATTCGTGTCGACGTAGTCTTGGACCCCGCTGTCTCCCGTCGGCATCCCCTCTCTCCAGTACAATAGATCGCGGGACCCCATGAAGACCTGGAAAATGATCGCCCTCGCCGCATTGTCGGCATGTGCGCTGTTCGCGCAGGATGTGACCGGAACCTGGCAAGGCACGCTGCAAGCCGGTAAAGAACTACGGATTGTCTTCAAGATCTCCAAAGGCGGCGACGGCGGATTGAAGGCCGCGATGTACAGCATCGACCAGATACCGCAGCCCATCGCCGCTACAATTACCGTGCAAGGTCCGAACGTCAAAATCCTGATCCCCTCCGCCGGAGGCACCTATGAGGGAAAACTGGATTCCACCGGCGAAATCATCGCGGGTACCTGGAGCCAGGGCGGGAAGCCTCTTCCGCTGAACTTGAAACATGCCACCGGCGACGCCATCTGGGAAATTCCCAAGCCGCAGGCCCAGCAGAGGCCCATGCCCGCCGACGCCAAGCCGGTATTTGAAGTGGCGACCATTAAGCCCACCAAGCCCGGGGAGCGAGGCAAGGCCCTGACCATAAGAGGGCATCAATTTATCACCATCAACTTTTCCTTGAACGATCTAATCTCGTTCGCCTATGGAGTCCACACCCGCCAGGTCACCGGCGGACCTTCGTGGATGGAATCGGACTCCTACGACATTACGGCCGAGCCCGACATAGAAGGCGTTCCCAATCGCAAGCAGCTCGAAGGCATGGTACAGAAGCTGCTGGCGGACCGCTTCAAGCTGACCTTCCATCACGATAAGAAGGAGCTCACCGTGTTCACGCTGGTGGTCGCGAAGGGCGGCCAAAAGATGACTCCCAGCGCGGGCGACCCGAAAGGACTTCCCGGTCTCGGTTTCCGCGCGCTGGGCGACATGGTGGTCAATAACGCGAATATGTCGGATTTTGCGGGGCTAATGCAGTCCGCCGTTCTGGACCGCCCCGTGGTCGATCAAACCGAGCTCCCCGGCCGCTTCGACTTCACTCTCAAATGGACGCCCGATGAAAGTCAGTTCAACGGACGCGGCGGCAGTGCGAAGAACGATGCGCCTGATGCACCCCCGGACCTGTTCACCGCCATTCAGCAACAGATCGGCCTGCAACTGAAATCCTCGAAAATCCCGGTCGATGTGCTGGTCATAGACCACGTCGAAAAACCGTCAGAGAACTAGTGGCTCGCACCAAATTCATTACGACCGGCCTCGGTGGCGCGCGCCTCCAGGCGTGCCGCGTCGACATTCGTGTCGACGTGCTTCCGAGCCGCGACCACAGGGAGCGGTCGTTTCCGTGAATAACGTTCTATCCAACACACGTCATCCCCGCCCTCACGGACGGGGTTATAGCCCCTGGCGTAAGCCAGGGGATGCGTAGAGCACCTTACTAACCCTCAAACTCCGCCGCGGGCGCCGCTCTCTCATTCACCGTCAGCCGGAACACGTCCGGACGCGCATAATGCCCCGCGACATCCAGATCGAACTTCCCCTCGGCGATCTCATTCCGGTCGAGATCCGCGAACAGAATCGTCTCCTCGCCATAATGCGGCCCGGCCAGCACCGTCCCCTGCGGATTCACGATCACGCTGCCCCCCCGAATCAGCACCGAACCCGTGTCCGCATAATCCTCCGGACAATCCTTGCGCTCCAGATACTGTACCGCGGAGAGCACAAAGCACCGCCCTTCGAACGCGATATGCTGCATCGACCTCGCCCAAGTGTCGCGATCGTCCACGGTAGGCGCGCAATACAGCTCGATCCGCTTCGCATACATCGCCATGCGCAGCAGAGGCATGTAATTCTCCCAGCAGATCACCGCGCCCAGGCGTCCGAGCGGAGTATCGAACACGGGCATCGTGGACCCGTCGCCCATGCCCCACACCAGCCTCTCCATTGCGGTCGGCATCAGCTTGCGATGCTTGCCCAGCAATTCGCCTGAGGGATCGAAAAACAGCACCGTGCAGTACAGCGTGCCTCCATCCCTTTCGATCACTCCGATCACCAGGAACACGGAATGATCCCTCGCAATCGACCCCAGATCCATGGCCGCGGCGCTGGGAATCTCGACGGCGCTCTCGAAATATCGCCGGAACATGCGGCGTCCTTCTATGGTGCGCGAACCGACGCGCGCCCCGAAATCCAGCCCCTTGGGATACCCGGACACGAACGCTTCGGGAAAAACCACCAGCCGCGCGCCTTTCGCCGAAGCGTCGCCTGTCACCGCGCGGACCTTTTCGAGCGTTCCGCCCAGATCGAAGACCACGGGAGCCGCCTGCACCACAGCGGCGCGAACAAGAGTATCGGACATGACTATTGCTTAGCCTCCGGCGCGGCGATAAACCGGTACCCCACGCCGCGCACCGTCATCAGATGCCGGGGATGCGTAGGGTCGTCCTCGATATACCGGCGCAGCCGCACGATGAAATTGTCGATCGCGCGCGTATCGGTGTCCTCATGCAGACCCCACACCTCGTCCAGCATCTTTTTTCGCGATACCGGCTTTCCCTCGTGCTCGATCAGATATTTGAGGACGTTCACTTCCATCAGCGTCAGCGGAAACACCTGGCCGCGCACGCGCAGCTCGAGCGCCGTAAAATCGATGGTCTTGTCCCCGAACGTGAACGCCTCGCGCGGCTCGGGCACCGCTACCGGACTCGCGACCGACCCCACCAGCCATTCTCTTCTCCGGAGTAATCCACGAATCCGCGCAATCAGAATCGACAAATCGAAAGGCTTGGCCAGATAATCGTCGGCCCCCGCGCTGAAACCCTTCAGCACGTCCTCCGGATGCCCCCGCGCCGTCAGCATCAGGGTTGGGACGAACTGCCCGGCCTGCCTCAGTTCGGATATGACCGCGAACCCGTCCTTGCCGGGCAGCATCACGTCCAGCACCACCACGTCGAAGTCGGGTTTCTTCCCTTCGAACAGCTCAAGAGCCGCTTCGCCCGTATCCACCACATTGACTTGGTAGCCTTCCGCTTCCAGGTTGAAGCGCAAACCCTCGGCCAGGTGCGCCTCGTCTTCGACCACGAGAATATTACTCATTTCGCTACCGGAAGCTGGAGTACGAAGGTGCTCCCGCGCCCCGGCCCTTCACTTTCCGCCCACGCCCGGCCCCCATGGCGTTTAGCCACGGACCGGACGATGTACAATCCCAGTCCCGTACCCTTCACCCGTGTCGCCAGCGATCCCGGGACGCGATGAAACCGCTTGAAAATCTGTTTCAGCTCGGTCTTCGGAATCCCCGGACCTTCATCCTTCACCCGCACCGCCACGAACCCTTCCCCGACCTTCTCGGTCTCGACCCGCACCTGCACGTTGTTCCCTGAAAACTTCACCGCGTTATCGATGAGGTTCGACACCGCCGCGCGCACCTCGTCGGCGTCGCCCATGATGGTGGTGGGTCCGTTGGCGCGATACGTGAGTGCCTCCGCCGACAGCCGGTAGAGAGCCCGCGCGCGCACCAGCGCCTCTTCAATCACCTGGCTCAGATCGATGCGCGTGATATTGAGCTTATGCGATCCACCCATGCGCCCGGTCCGCAGCACCTGTTCGATGGTTTGCAGCAGCCGGTCGCTGTCGTCCAGCATGATCCGGTAAAATTCCTTCTTCTTTTCCTCATCGACCGCCCGCGATTGCAGTGTTTCGAGGTATAAACGAATCGACGCGACGGGCGTCTTGAGCTCATGAGTCATGGCGTTAATAAACGCGTCATGCTGCTCATTCCTCCGTATTTCCCGCACCAGAAAAATAGTGTTCAACACCACGCCGGCAATAATCATCGCAAGCAGCACAATGCCCAGAAACAGCAGAATGCCGTGCTTCCAGTTGAGCAGCACCCAACCGATATAGAGCAGCAGCGTAACCAGAATGAGCCCGGCGCCAAGCCCGATAAAAAAAGCAATCGTCTTGCGCCGCCCGGCAAGGACCATGCCTATAGTATGACTCGGTGGACTCCTGTCCTATAGGTTAATCGAGGGAAGTGGCGGCGGGGTTGGAAAACTGCGAAAAGTGGAGGACTGCCTACTCTGTCCCAAGGCGCCGCAACCCGCATGTCTCACCATACCTGCTGCGCGGCCGTTGTTCTCCCCAAAGCAACGCGAGAGACCTACGTCGTCCGAAATTCCAGCTCCGTATAGCTTCCCGGCACGGCTGCATCGATCGCGGTCACGATCTGCGGAACATGAGGCTTGATCAGGCTCCAACGGCCTTTCCCCAAAACCACGATTGCAATTTTTCGGTCCTTCAGATTTTGCTGGTACAGTAGATTCCGATCGGTGGTGACAAGCACCTCAAACCCCGCCGCCTCTGCACGCGCCAATAATCGCCGTTTTCGAGTTGTTCCCAGCCACGGGCGCGAGCCTCAGTGACCGAGTGGCGATCGATCAAGCAGCGAGCCAGTGTGCGCGGCGTGCCGTTGTCAAAAAGAACCAGCATCAGGAACGCGGCTGCGGCGCTTCCGCGCTATGCGCCGCGAATTCCAGGACGGCTTGAACCTGCTCGCGCGTGACACCGAATTCCTCAATCAGTTCATCGACGCTCATGTCCTCAAGGTTTTCGAACACCGTCGAAACCGGCGTCCGGGTCCCCTTGAATACCCACGCGCCGCTGCGCTTGCCGGGGATGCTCTCCACGGCCGGGCATTGTGACCAATCGAGGCTTGCCATGCTCTACGCTCCTTCTTTCAGAATACGCGCGAACCATTGCGTCGTCCATGAGCCAGGGCGCGGGAAGTACGAAACTAATCGACTGGCAATCTCTCAGTGGAGGTTTGATGAGGTATTCAATTTTGGACAAGGCTGAGTTTGATGATTTCGATGCGGCAATCCGCGATCACTGGCGGCAGCCAGGAGATTTTGAGCTGACGGAACGCGTAACCGGTTTCGAAAAGGGAGTTGCGACGGTCAGGAGCAAGAAGTCCGGCGTCGAACGTTCCTACCCAATTGGAAACGGGACGATCTTTCCCGGAGACTTCGCTCTTGAGCTTGGGCGAGGGGTCTTCATGTAGAAGCCTGCTCCGCTGCGCCGTCCAGCGTTAATAGACGGCAACATACTTATAGTTGATCCGAAGGTATGAGGATCAGGAGAGGGTTTTTCACAGTAGTCGGTCCGGTCGGCTGTGGAAATCCGAACATTGAGAATCGCCTTCCTGTCCGGGTATTGCGCGGACGGGCGCGATTGCCAGATAGTGTAGTTCATCCGGCAGATCCCGTGGTTACGAACGATCATACTTAACGCTCCGACGTTTAGATAAAGATTTTCGAACTGCGGGACGCGCCTTGTCTCCATGACGAATCCTCAGGTATCGTCGGATCTTTGAAGGCCACTATAAGTTTCTCGTCCGAGACAAGGCTCCTGACGGCTCTGGTTTCTAAATCTAAACGCAGGAGGTCTAATGGAACAACAGCAAATCTCATCATCGGCGCCGGAGCCGGAATTCGCGGCTTTTGTGGCGATTGACTGGGCAGATCAAAAGCACTATTGGAGTTTGCGTGCCGCCGGCTCCCCACACATCGAACGAGGCACCCTGGACAACACACCGGAGGCAGTGGAGGCGTGGATGATCGAATTGCATCTGCGCTTCGGCCAACGGGCTATTGCCGTCGCGCTGGAGCAGCATCGAGGAGCGTTGGTGATTATGCTGAGCAAATACGCGCAGGTGCACCTGTATCCGGTACACCCGTTGACACTGGCTCGCTTCCGCGAAGCGTGGTATCCATCGCGCAGCAAGAATGACCTTAAGGATGCGGATTTACTGTTGGAAATTCTCACCGCGCACCGGGCCCGAGTGAGACGCCTCGATCCCGACACGCCGGAGATGAGGCTGCTCCAGTCTCTGGTGGAGAACCGACGGAAGTTGGTGGACCAACGGACTGCGGTAAGCAACCGGCTCACCGACATGCTGAAGGTTGTCTTTCCGCAGGTCCTACGTTGGTTCGACGACGTAGCCTCACCACTGGTGAGCGATCTGATCGAGCAGTGGCCCAGCCTCCAGGACCTTCAAAAGATCAAGCCGGCGCGATTGGAGAAATTCCTACGGCAGCATCACTGCCGAGGGGAGGACCATATTCGAGAGCGTCTCAGCCAGATTCGCCAGGCCGTTCCGGCCACCGACGACCCCACGGTGACGGAGGCGGCGAAATATATGATGGTTTGCTGGGTGCGGCAGCTTGCGGTATTGCGAGACTCCGTTCGCGAACTGGAAAAGCGCATTGCTGAGCTCGCACGGCAGCAGGAGGACTGGCCGATTTTCGACTCGCTTCCCGGAGCCGGGCAAGCGCTCGCTCCTCGACTGATGGCTGCGCTGGGAACACGCCGCGAGCGGTTCTGCTCGGCCAGCGAACTGCAATGCTTCAGCGGCATTGCGCCGGTCAAGGAAGCCAGCGGCAATACCCAGTGGGTGCACCTGCGTTGGGCGTGCCCAAAGTTTCTCCGTCAAACCTTTCACGAATGGGCCGCGTGCTCCCTGACGCAATCCGCTTGGGCCAAAGCCTACTACGACGAGTTGAAGGCTCGTGGCAAGAAGCACCAGGTAGCTGTGCGCGCGCTCGCGTTCAAATGGATGCGTATCCTCTACCGTTGCTGGCAAGATCGCAAGCCTTACAGCGAGGAACTCCACTTGGCCCGCCTTCTCAAACGTAGAAACGCCCAGGTGCAGAACCTAGCCCGCGCTGTGCAAATTTCGTGAACCGCAAGCGACGCTGCTGTGAAAAAAGTCTAAAAACACGTTGACAACACCAGCTCAGGTACTTTATAGTCTAATAAAACCAAGCTAACGAAGTCCCACAGGATGCCACGCCGCACACGAGCGCACTGGCATGACCAACAGCGCCTCGGTTTGATCGCCAGAAATCGGGACCGACGAGGAAGTAAGATGCACCAGCATGTGCGAGTCTCCCTTTGGTTTCCATTCAGGGCATTTTTCAAGGTCAGATCCGGTCGCCATGATCTCGGCGCTCAACTCGCCGCGTTTGTCAGCCAGCAGCTCGATGCTGAAGTGGCCGTCTGCGTCGCTGCTGGTATAGGTGGGGTCGTTGGATGAATGTTTCAAATAAGCTTGGGGAACGGGCACTCCATCGGAAAACTGGACACGTCCGCTGACTGCGACCCGACTAGCAATCGTGGGAAGCCGAAACTCCAGGCCTTCGATACTTTTTCCACGAGCGACCTCAAGTACTTCCGCCTCAGCCTTTGTCGTCACGCCCGGATAATACGTCGTGGGAAACGGCTCGCTAATCGATATTCGCCCGCTTTGGTTCCCGACAATTACATAGCGACCGGAGGGCATGTCCGTTAGTGTGAACGACCCGTCTTGTTTGGAGCAACTGAATGTCCGCCCACGTTGGGAGGCCTGCTGGTCGGCGGGTAACAGATAAAGACAAGCGTTTTTGAGCGGCTTGCCAGTCGGTGTCAGCAGGACCCCGGAAATCTTGTTGCTCTCGTAGAGAACAAAGCTCACGCTAACCGCCGTCTGGCTCTCCACAGAAACAATCGTGTCCTTAGGGACTAGTCCGTGACCAGGTCCGGTGATCATGGGGAACTGCAGCTTAAGTCCAGGAGGCATGTCGATATTCACCGTGTAGGTCCCCGGTGGAAGTCCGTAGACTTCATAGACGCCGTCGGCATTTGTGTAGGCATCAGCCTTTGTAGTTTTGCTGGCGATGGTCACATGCATTCCTGCCAATGCGCGGACCCTGTGGAAGCCCAGACCTGGCGAGTCCTCGTAAAGATCGACTTCACCAGACAGACGATTCCCCAAGGCTGACTTCGGCAGAGCACGCAGAAACATGAGGTCGTCAGCAGCATCAGAAAGTGGGCGGGACCGATGACACCCCGGCGCGACCCAGAAACCTGGCTCAAGCGGGGAGAGATAAAGCAGTACCTCCGAGCCCACTTCAAATTTCGGCGCGCAATCGTTACCTGCCTGTTTGAGTACAATCTGCTGGCCAACTGACGCGCCCTTATAAGGCTCGCGCACCGTCACCCAAGCCGTTTGTGCAAAAGCCGATGCCTTCGGGGGATCGGCGCGGTCAACGACGCCTAGAAAAACCAACTCCGATCCAGTCCACGCGTCACGCGCCGAGGGCCAAGCGCCGCAGACGCATCCGACCGCCTGAAGACTCAGAAATAAGAAAGGGAAGATGATGCGCATGGTTCTGCTCCAGTTTTACCCAGTCTATAAGCTCCTTTCCACGCGCGTTGCTGGGGCGGCCCTCCTCAAGGCCAGCTTCCGATAATCCGATAGCTTTGATCTGGAGTGCTCGGGCGGCAGGATGCTGCGGCGAAGACGGAAAAGGGGCGCCCGAGCACTTCAGATAAGGCGGCATTGAACTGAGCCGTACCTCGCTATGTGTTTTGAATCGCTTTCTGGTGGAGAACGAGAGGAATCGGGTTGGGCGAGAGTCCGAAGTTGGGATGGGATGTGCTCGATGATTTGCAGCCGCCCGGCCCGGCAGGCCGGACACTGGGGGAGATCGAGGTCGACAGTGGCCCCCGCCGCGACGGTTGGTCGTACCTGCAACAGGCGTCGGCAGAGTTCCAGCAAGGTCCTGCGATGCCGGTTGGCCAGGAATCCAAAATGGCGGATGCGCACGAATCCCTGGGGCAGCACGTGCAGAAAGAAGCGCCGCAGGAACTCACACGCCGGAAGGGTCATCTTCTTTTTCTTGTTGCCGTGAGCGGAATCCCTCCAAAGGAAGGTGACGTTGCCGTCGGCAACTTTCACGATGCGGTGATTGGAGATGGCCACGCGGTGAGTGTAACGGGACAAATAGCGTAGTACCTGTTCGGGGCCTCCAAAGGGCGGCTTCGTATAAACCACCCATTCGCAACTGTAGGCACGGCAGAGCAGGCTTTGAAAGGCGGGCTTGGGCTGGAGTGCGGCGAGGCTGCCATGGAACTGGAGTCGCCCTTTGCGAAAAGCCGTTTGCAGCAACGCGAGGAACTTGCCGCGGAACAAACGGCTCAACACTTTCACCGGTAGCAGGAAGTGGCTAGGTGTCGAAATCCACTCGGTATGATCCGGCGATAGCCCACCGCCCGGCACCACGCAGTGCAGATGGGGATGGTGCTGCAGGTTCTGTCCCCAAGTGTGAAGCACGGCGAGAAAACCGGTCTCGGCTCCCAGGTGTTTAGGGGTGGCCGCGACTTCGAGCAGAGTCTCCGCTGCGGCCCGGAACAGGATTCCATACACCACGCGCTTGTTTTGCAGAGCCAGCGGCGCGAGCAGTTGCGGCAGCGTGAACACCACGTGGAAGTAAGGCACCGGCAGCAGGTCGGCGGTGCGGTTGGCGAGCCACTTCTCGCGAGCTGGCGCTTGGCATTTAGGGCAATGCCGGTTCAGGCAGGAGTTATAAGCGATGACGCGATGTCGGCACTGATCGCACTCTTCGATGTGACCGCCGAGAACCGCCGTTCGGCAGTTTTCGATGGCATAAAGGACTCGGAGATGGATCAGGTCCAGCAGTCTGCCATAGGTTTGTACAAACTGCTTTCCGTACTCACGGATGACATCGGCCACCTCGTAAGGCGGCCGGTTCATCATGCCTCCGTCTGACCGCCGAGGCTGTCCAGCGGGCTCACGATCTTCTGCAGGTACTGTTGCGAGACGTGCAGGTAAATGATAGTGGTTCGAACATCGGAGTGTCCGAGCAACAACTGGATGGTTCTGAGGTCAGTGCCGGATTCCAACAGGTGTGTGGCGAAGCTGTGCCGGAGCACGTGGGGAGAAACGGTCTTGGTGATCTTCGCTCTGGCTGCCGCTTTCCGAATCATCAGGAATACGGCTTTGGTGGTGATCGGTTTCCCGGTGCCGTATCCGGGGAACAACCAAGGCTTCGGCCTTCCGCGCTTCCAATACTGCCGCAGTGCATCGAGTAGGACCGGCGAAAGCATGACATTCCGATCTTTGCGCCCTTTGGCTTGTTGAACGCGAATGACCATGCGGCTGCTGTCGATATCGGCAGTCGTGAGACGGCACGCCTCCGACACCCGCAGGCCGGCTCCGTAAAGTGTCATTAGTAGCGCCCGATGCTTGAGGGATCGTGTACCGTCCAACAAACGGGTGACTTCCTCCTGACTGAGAACCGTGGGTAGAAGTTTAGGCCGCTTCGGATACGGAATCTTCCCGGCCATGAACGTCAGACCGAGCGTCTTCACGTACAGGAAACGGAGAGCGGCCATCGCCTGGCTGTAAGTCGCCCAGGAGACTTTCCGGTTCCGGATGAGGTGAAGCTGAAACTGCTTGATCTCTTCGGCGCCCAACAAATCCGGGCTGCGGCCGAAGTGCCTGGCGAACTCCGCGACGTGGCGAAGATAACAAACGGCAGTGATGTCAGAGTAGTTGCGGCGCTGCAGTTCCTCCTGCATCCGCCTGCGTAATGGGGTCATGGAGTTCCTCCACGACCACTCTATGACCTGCACACACCGCCGCGTAGCGGCTTAGTTCAATCCGGTCATATGTTAACTACCGTCAACCCAGCGATCCCCTGTCCCCTTTGATCCGTCTCCCGCAACCTCCAGCCCTTTCAAGTGGACCCCACTAATACGCTGCCCCCTCGCAGCCTCCATCAACATCGCAATTCTCCGTGCCGCAAGCTGAGGCTTCAGGCCCTCCTCGCGAATATTGGACACACAATTCCTCTCCGAATCATTCCGCCCCACCCGCGGCCCCCACGTAAGATAAACCCCCAAACTATCGGGCGAGCTCAACCCTGGCCGTTCGCCAATCAAAATGACACTCATCTTCGCGCCCATCAACTCACCGATCTCATCCGAGATCGCGACCCGCCCCTGCTCGACCAGCCCAATCGGCGCCAGCTTCCATCCTTCGAGCAAAGGCAACAGCGCGTCGAGCACCGGCCCCGCGTGACGATGCACAGCGGTGGCCGAAAGCCCGTCGGCGATAATCAACACGGCGTCGTAATCCCCACGCTCGATCTTTTCCGGCTCCGCAAGCCGCCTCCCCAGGTCCGGCCGCCGCAGGTAAATAGCGCGATTTAACGCGGCGCTATGTAAAATTAAAGGCTTAAATGGCGCGAAAATCGTGCAATTCATGTCGCTTAAGGCCGCATCCCGCGCCTTGGCGTGCGCCATTTGAAATGCGAGCCGATCCTTGGTTCGCGTCAGCATAGCAACAACGCCTTCTCGAACGCGCCGGCTTCCATCCGCTCGAACCATGCTTCGAATTCGGGCGCGGGCCTCAAACCTAACAAATCACGGGCATAAAGGGCGTCCTGAAACGATGTGCTTTGGTAATTCAGCATCACATCGTCCGCGCCGGGGACGCCCATAATGTAGTTGCACCCGGCTTCGGCCAGGAGAGTAAGGAGGACGTCCATGTCGTCCTGATCGGCCTCCGCATGGTTGGTGTAGCAGACGTCGCAGCCCATCGGCAGCCCCATCAATTTGCCGCAAAGATGGTCCTCCAACCCGGCGCGAATGATCTGTTTGCCGTCATATAGGTACTCGGGTCCAATGAACCCGACCACCGTATTCACCAGCAGCGGCTCATACCGTTTCGCGACCGCATACGCCCGAGCCTCGCAGGTCTGCTGGTCGATCCCATGGTGCGCATTCGAAGATAGAGCACTGCCTTGCCCGGTCTCGAAGTACATGACGTTCGCGCCGGGATGGCGTTCGCGCGCGGCCTGCCAGGCCTCGTCCAGAAGCTGCAAATCGAACCCAAAGGCCCGGTTCGCCGCTTCGGTTCCGGCGATGCTCTGGAAAATCAGGTCGACCGGAGCGCCGCGGCGCATCGCCTCCATCTGCGTCGTGACGTGCGCCAGCACGCAGGTTTGCGTCGGGATCTCCAGCGTTTCCCGGATCTTATCGAGCAGATGCAGTAGCGTCACGACCGACCGCAAATCGTCTGACGCCGGATTCACGCCAATGACCGCGTCGCCGCTCGCGTACCTCAAGCCTTCGACAATGCTCTCTGCGACCCCTCGCGGATCATCGGTGGGATGGTTCGGCTGCAAGCGCGTCGAAAACCGGCCGGGCAGGCCCAAGGTGTCGCGAAACCTGGTGACCACGCGGATCTTCTTGGCGACGGCGATCAAGTCCTGCACTCGCATGATTTTGGATACTGCGGCAGCCATTTCGGGCATGATCGAAAGCGCGGAAATCGCTGCGCCCGAGGCTTCGAGCAGCCATTCGCGAAATTCGCCGACACTTAGGTTTTTGACGGGGGCGAACCCGTCGGTGTTGTGCGTATCTACAATCAAACGCGTGACTTCGTCTTCGACCAAGAGCTCGTTTTGAAAGCGTCTCAGCGGAGTATCGGCCAGCTCCATCTGCGCGCGGGCCCGTTCCTCCGCCGAACTGGCTGCGATGCCGGCAAGCTGGTCGCCCGAGCGGAGAGGAGTCGCTTTCGCGAGCAGAGTCTTCAGTTCCATTTGACGGCGAACTCTTCCTCAGGCGACAAAACCAGGCGCTTGCGGGCATAAAACGCGAAATACGCGATTCCAAGGGCGAACCACAGCGCCGCGCCGTAGACGCCCTTGTTGTAGTCGGGATTCTGAAACAACACCACCAGCGTGACACCGGAAATTAAGATGGCGATCCAAGCGCCAGCCACGCCCAGGGGACTGATATAGGGTCTTTCGAGCTGTTTCCGCCGCAGCAGCAAAAACGAAGCCATCTGCAAAATATACGCGATCACCGCGCCGAATACAGCCATATTCAACAGGATGGCGCCTACCTGGCTGTTCTGTCCGAACCGGTAAATCGCGAGAGCAGCGGCCAAACCGAGCAGCGAACCGGAGACCAGCGCGCGCACCGGCGTCCGGTGGCGGGAACCGGTCACTGAAAGCCACTGCGGAAAATATCCGGCGCGCGAGAGCGAGTAGATCTGCCGGCCGTAGGCGTAGATGATGGTGTGGAAGCTCGCGATCAGGCCGATGCAGGCCACGGCGCCGAAGAGTTTCGTCCATTGGGAACCGGCGATGGTTTGAAAACTGAGCACGAGAGGCTCCTGCGATGCTCCGAGTTTCGCCGCGCCGGGCGCGATCGCGGCGCTCAGGATCATGGTCAGAAACGAGCAGACGATCAGCGTCAACAGTCCATACAAAATGCCTTTGGGCATGTCCCGGCAAGGGTCTTGCGATTCTTCGGCGGCTAGAGGAAGCTGCTCGATTCCCAGATAGAGCCACAACGCAAAGGGCAGCGCGGGCAGCCAGCCTTTGGAGGGCACGTCGAAGGCGTAACGTTTGAAATCGACATGCGGAATCGCGCCAATCCAAAACACAATCAGAACAGCCAGCGCGGCGAGCGCGATGAAAATCGAGAAACGGAACGAGAGAGCGACGCCGAAGATATTTAGCCCTACGAAGATCGCGTAGCAGAGCACCCACCATCCGGGCTCCCACGATTTCGGAGTATGAAAGATCGCACCGAGATAGCCTCCGATGCCGACCACGATGGTCGCTGGAGTCAAAATGTACTCCATGTTTTCGGCTAGACCGGTGATGTACCCGCCCCACGGACCCATCGCCGTTCGCGCGAAGGAATACGCGCCGCCGGTGTGCGGCAGCGCCGGTGACATTTCGGCGATTGAGAAGCACAGGCCCGCGTACATCGCCGTCATCACGATAAGAGCGGTCAGCATGCCCGAAAATCCGCCTGCGGTGAGTCCGAAATTCCAGCCGAAGAAATCGCCGGAGATGACGGCCGCGACTCCCAGAGCCCACAGGTGAAGCACGCGGGCATGCCTGCGCAGCGTGCGTTTCTCGAAGTACTCGCTATCGGGTTTCGAGTAGACGGGCAAGTCGCCTATTTGATCACATCGTCGAGCAGCAGCGAAAACTGGCGCGACTTCTGGTCGACGCGCTGCTTCAGATCGGTAAGCTCGCGCTCCATGGAACGTACGCGGTCGGCCATATGCAGGCAGGCGAGGACGGCTACGCGGTTCGCGTCGACATTGCCCGCGCGCAGAGCGATGCTGGTCATCAGCTCATCGATCGAGTGGGCTAGTGCTTCGATTTCGCCCTCTTCCTCAGTAGCGGCAAGCGAGTACGTCTGATTAAAGATGGTGACTCGCACCGCCTTTCGTTCGACGCCCATCGAAACCTCCTTCGGACTAGGATTCGCTCAACTTGTCCATCTGCCCCAGCAGCTTTTCGATCCGGAGGCGCACCTGCTTGCGCTCCCCGCGCATCTCCTCCACCTCATCGCGAAGCTTCTGCATCTCGGACAAAGCCGCGCCGGCGCCGTTGCGGGCGGCATCGCGTTCGGCCAGCGCCGCATCTCTTTCGGCGCGCAGCTGGGCCATCATTTCCACCGCGCGGTGGATGCGATCCTCCAGATGCGCTAAGGAATCCGCTTCGGGAACGGACATGATTTATGCAGCCTTTTGAGGGGTGGGATGGGCAGCTTCGAGTGCCGCCTTAGCCTGCGTCGCGAGCGCCGCGAACGCCGGCGGATCGGTATAGGCGAGGTCCGCCAGAATCTTGCGATTCAGGTCGATTCCGGCCTTCTTGATCCCGTCCATGAAGCGGCTGTAGGACATCTCGGCAAGCCGCGCACCGGCTCCAATGCGGACGATCCACAAGGAGCGGAAATCGCGCTTCTTGAGCTTGCGTCCGACGTATCCGTATTTGAGCGACTTCTCCACCGCTTCCTGCGCGGAGCGGTGCAGCTTGCTCTTAGTAAGGAAGAAGCCCTTCGCGAGGGCGAGTGTTTTCTTGCGGCTGGCACGCCGCTTGGTACCACGTTTAACTCTCGGCACGTTTGTTTATCTCCTTATATCGGCGGATCAGGCACGTGCATGCGCACTGTCCACACGCGGGAAAGTTCTTAGTTTAGTACGGAATCATCCGCCGCAGCTCAGCCTGATTGGTTTCATCAGCCACGACACTTTTCCCCAGGCGGCGTTTCCGCGAGCGCGACTTGGAGGTCAAGATATGGCGCGCAAAGGCATGGTGGCGAACCACTTTACCGGTCCCCGTTTTCTTGAACCGCTTGGACGCACCCTTATGGGTCTTCAACTTTGGCATAAATATCCTAGAACGTCATCGCAGGTCCGCGACAACCTTTTCCAATGTACCACAGAACTGTGGCGCAAGCTTCAGCTTGCAGCGACGGCTTCAGCCGTCGTCCGTCGGCAGTCATTCCTCAGTGGTTTACGACAGTGGGCAAGGTTACCATAGGACCGGTTTGAACTAAGCCGCTACGCGGCGGTGTGTGCAGGTCATAGAGTGGTCGTGGAGGAACTCCATGACCCCATTACGCAGGCGGATGCAGGAGGAACTGCAGCGCCGCAACTACTCTGACATCACTGCCGTTTGTTATCTTCGCCACGTCGCGGAGTTCGCCAGGCACTTCGGCCGCAGCCCGGATTTGTTGGGCGCCGAAGAGATCAAGCAGTTTCAGCTTCACCTCATCCGGAACCGGAAAGTCTCCTGGGCGACTTACAGCCAGGCGATGGCCGCTCTCCGTTTCCTGTACGTGAAGACGCTCGGTCTGACGTTCATGGCCGGGAAGATTCCGTATCCGAAGCGGCCTAAACTTCTACCCACGGTTCTCAGTCAGGAGGAAGTCACCCGTTTGTTGGACGGTACACGATCCCTCAAGCATCGGGCGCTACTAATGACACTTTACGGAGCCGGCCTGCGGGTGTCGGAGGCGTGCCGTCTCACGACTGCCGATATCGACAGCAGCCGCATGGTCATTCGCGTTCAACAAGCCAAAGGGCGCAAAGATCGGAATGTCATGCTTTCGCCGGTCCTACTCGATGCACTGCGGCAGTATTGGAAGCGCGGAAGGCCGAAGCCTTGGTTGTTCCCCGGATACGGCACCGGGAAACCGATCACCACCAAAGCCGTATTCCTGATGATTCGGAAAGCGGCAGCCAGAGCGAAGATCACCAAGACCGTTTCTCCCCACGTGCTCCGGCACAGCTTCGCCACACACCTGTTGGAATCCGGCACTGACCTCAGAACCATCCAGTTGTTGCTCGGACACTCCGATGTTCGAACCACTATCATTTACCTGCACGTCTCGCAACAGCACCTGCAGAAGATCGTGAGCCCGCTGGACAGCCTCGGCGGTCAGACGGAGGCATGATGAACCGGCCGCCTTACGAGGTGGCCGATGTCATCCGTGAGTACGGAAAGCAGTTTGTACAAACCTATGGCAGACTGCTGGACCTGATCCATCTCCGAGTCCTTTATGCCATCGAAAACTGCCGAACGGCGGTTCTCGGCGGTCACATCGAAGAGTGCGATCAGTGCCGACATCGCGTCATCGCTTATAACTCCTGCCTGAACCGGCATTGCCCTAAATGCCAAGCGCCAGCTCGCGAGAAGTGGCTCGCCAACCGCACCGCCGACCTGCTGCCGGTGCCTTACTTCCACGTGGTGTTCACGCTGCCGCAACTGCTCGCGCCGCTGGCTCTGCAAAACAAGCGCGTGGTGTATGGAATCCTGTTCCGGGCCGCATCGGAGACTCTGCTCGAAGTCGCGGCCACCCCTAAACACCTGGGAGCCGAGACCGGTTTTCTCGCCGTGCTTCACACAGAACCTGCAGCACCATCCCCATCTGCACTGCGTGGTGCCGGGCGGTGGGCTATCGCCGGATCATACCGAGTGGATTTCGACACCTAGCCACTTCCTGCTACCGGTGAAAGTGTTGAGCCGTTTGTTCCGCGGCAAGTTCCTCGCGTTGCTGCAAACGGCTTTTCGCAAAGGGCGACTCCAGTTCCATGGCAGCCTCGCCGCACTCCAGCCCAAGCCCGCCTTTCAAAGCCTGCTCTGCCGTGCCTACAGTTGCGAATGGGTGGTTTATACGAAGCCGCCCTTTGGAGGCCCCGAACAGGTACTACGCTATTTGTCCCGTTACACTCACCGCGTGGCCATCTCCAATCACCGCATCGTGAAAGTTGCCGACGGCAACGTCACCTTCCTTTGGAGGGATTCCGCTCACGGCAACAAGAAAAAGAAGATGACCCTTCCGGCGTGTGAGTTCCTGCGGCGCTTCTTTCTGCACGTGCTGCCCCAGGGATTCGTGCGCATCCGCCATTTTGGATTCCTGGCCAATCGGCATCGCAGGACCTTGCTGGAACTCTGCCGACGCCTGTTGCAGGTACGACCAACCGTCGCGGCGGGGGCCACTGTCGACCTCGATCCCCCAGTGTCCGGCCTGCCGGGCCGGGCGGCTGCAAATCATCGAGCACATCCCATCCCAACTTCGGACTCTCGCCCAACCCGATTCCTCTCGTTCTCCACCAGAAAGCGATTCAAAACACATAGCGAGGTACGGCTCAGTTCAATGCCGCCTTATCTGAAGTGCTCGGGCGCCCCTTTTCCGTCTTCGCCGCAGCATCCTGCCGCCCGAGCACTCCAGATCAAAGCTATCGGATTATCGGAAGTAAAGCCGATTGCTTAGAGCCAATAGCCGAGCCCAGAGAAAATCATCTTCCAAGTGCCTTGCTCTAGGCTGAAGACCTCGTACCAATGGTTCTCGTATTCGTCGCCCAGGAGGACAACGTCAATCTGTCCATCGCCGTCCACATCGACAAGTTGAACTGGGGTCCAATATTCCAGATTCTTGCCGTCAATATCGGCCTTCATCGGAGGCAGTTTCCGCAGGAGGGTCACTTGGGCGTCCTGCCCGATGATCGCGATCACCTGTGATCTAACCGAGTAATCCGTCGCCCAGCGAAAATAGTATGCTTCCGCAAGAAGCCACCCAGAGCTTCTGGACTTCCAGATTCTAAAGAATATCTTGCCCGAATAATGTTGAGGCAATCCGATCCCCTGTAGCTCGCGAACTAGGATTTCCCGCATGCCAGAGGGCGGCTGGACCAGTTGTTTCCAGACGGGCTGTTCATTGGCCCACTCCACGCGGTAGTCGGCCAGCACCTCAACATCCGGGCTAAGTTTCTTGAACGGTCTGACTTCGCAGCCGTCGTCCTTCGGTCCAGGAAAATTTCCGCTCGAAAAAGGCGCGCAAACGTGCAGCCTGAGGAATGACGCTATCTTTTTGCACCGAACGCTGCGACACGAGGGATGATGCGGGTCGTCGCCGGACTGTGCATCCGCGATGGACATGAGCGCCAATGCGAGCGTCGGAAAAAGTATGTACAAAGGCCCCCTCGGCTTCTTCATCGGCCCTCCAGCGCGAACCCTGTAGCGTACTAGCCCTCGAAAGAACCCAGCGACGGGGCAAGTCGCCTCTTTTATTAGACGATAAAGATAAGTATGTTATCGACTAGTATCGATCGAGCGGCGCTGCGCCATTGTGCTATAGCGCGCCGCCGCATTCCGGGTCCGTTTTGTTAAACTAGAATTTCCCCATGAAAATTGGCGTTGTTGTTTTTCCCGGCAGCAATTGCGATCACGATGCCTGGTATGCCTTCTCTCACAACCTGGGCTTGCAGGCGGAGTTTCTGTGGCATGACACTCCTTCGGTCGGACACGTGGATGCCGTGGTTTTGCCGGGCGGGTTCTCCTACGGCGACTATCTGCGCTGCGGGGCGATTGCTAAGTTTTCTCCCGTGATGGCGGCGGTGCGGAAGTTTGCGGCTGACGGAGGGCCGGTGCTGGGGATCTGCAATGGATTTCAGATCCTGGTCGAGAGCGGACTGCTGCCGGGGGCTCTTTTGCGGAATCGGGGGCTTAGATTTGTTTGCCGCGACGTCACGTTGCGCGTCGAGGCGACCGGGCAGCTACTAAAGATGCCGGTGGCGCATGGGGATGGCTGCTACTTCGCGGATGAGCGGACGCTGGATATGCTCGAAGGCGACAAGCGCGTGGTGCTGCGGTATGTCGATAATCCCAATGGATCGCTGCGCGACATTGCGGGGATCTGCAATGAGGGGCGCAATGTGATGGGGATGATGCCGCACCCGGAACGGGCGTCGGATCCTTTGATGGGGTCGACCGATGGGCGGGTGATTTTGGAGTCGCTGGTTTCGAGTGTCGTGGGGCATGCAGGGTAAGCGGAGATCTCACAGACTAAAGTCTGTGCCACCTGGTAGCACAGGCTTCAGCCTGTGAACAATTATGAGTGATCTTACTGCGGGCGAGCTGGATAAGGTCCGCTCCATTCTCAAGCGCGAGCCGAATGAGACGGAGGTGGCGATCTTTACCGTGATGTGGAGCGAGCACTGCTCCTATAAAAGCTCGCGGATCCATCTCAGAAAATTGCCCACGAAGAGTCCGCGCGTGCTGGTGGGGCCGGGGGAAAATGCCGGGATTATCGACATCGGGGATGGGTGGGCGATCGCGTTCAAGATTGAATCGCACAATCATCCTAGTTTTATCGAGCCGTTTCAGGGGGCTGCGACGGGGGTCGGCGGGATTCTACGCGACATATTTACTATGGGGGCTCGGCCGATTGCGGTGATGGACTCGCTGCGCTTTGGGCCAATGGATCAGGCGCGAAACCGGAGAATCCTCGAAGGCGTGGTGAGCGGGATTTCGCACTATGGGAATTGTTTTGGCGTGCCTACTGTTGGCGGCGAGACGCTGTTTGAATCCTGCTACAACGGGAATCCGCTAGTCAATGTTTTTGCGCTGGGATCGTTCAAGCACGACGAGATTTTCTTTGGGCGGGCCACCGGGATCGGGAATCCGGTGATTTACGTAGGCGCGAAGACGGGGCGCGACGGGATTCATGGGGCGTCGATGGCTTCGTCAGAATTCGATGAGGAGTCGGCGGGGAAACGGCCCAATGTGCAGGTGGGCGATCCGTTCATGGAAAAGCTGCTGCTCGAAGCATGCCTGGAAGCGATGAAGACGGGCGCCATTGTCGGGATTCAGGACATGGGCGCTGCGGGGTTGACCTGTTCGACTTGCGAAATGGGGAGCCGGGCGGGGACGGGCGTCGAGATCGACCTGGCGCTGGTGCCGCAGAGGGCGACGGGGATGACTCCTTACGAGATCATGCTGTCGGAGTCGCAGGAGCGGATGCTGATCGTGGCGGACAAGGGTCGCGAGGACGAGGTTTTTGCGGTCTTTAAGAAGTGGGGGCTGGACGCGGTTACGATCGGGACCGTGACCGATGACGGGATGCTGAGGGTTCGGAATCACGGGGAGATTGTCGCGGAGATTCCGAATCGGGAGCTGGCGGATGAGGCTCCTTTGTATGATCGGCCGCATGATGTGGCCCCTTACCGGCCGGCGCCTTTGGATGCTCCGAAGAGTTTCTTGGCAGCGCATGGCGCCGCCCCACAAGACGACCTGCTGAAGATACTGGGGTCGGCGGATGTTTGTTCTAAGAAGTGGATCTGGTCGCAGTACGATTACTCGGTTCGCACGAATACCATCGAGGGGCCGGGCGGGGATGCGGCGATCGTACGGATTAAAGATACCGACACCAGTATCGCGATGGCGCTCGACGGGAATGCGCGGTATTGTGCGCTGTCTCCGCGGGAGGGGGCGCGGCTGATTGTCGCGGAGTGCTGCCGCAATCTATCGACCGTGGGCGCGCTGCCGGTGGCGGCTACTAATAATTTGAACTTTGGGAATCCGGAGCGGCCGGAGATTATGGCGCAGCTGGTGGAATCGATCGAAGGGATCGGCGAGGCTTGCCGGTTCTTCGAGACGCCGATTACCGGGGGGAATGTAAGCCTTTACAACGAGACGCTGGGTGAAGCGATCTGGCCTTCGCCGGTGATGGGGATCGTGGGACTGATGAAAACCGGCGCGCCGATGACGATTCCGTTTAAGAACGAGGGTCGGACGGTGATGCTGGTGGGCGGGCTGGGGGCATGCGATGTGACCCGGTTCGGCGGGACGCAGTACGCCAAAGTGGTTCTCAATGAGATGTGGGGGCTGCCGCCTTTATTGGACATGGAGTATGAAAAACGGGCGCAGGCGGCGATCCGGCAGATTGTGGACGAGGGGCATGTGGAGTCGGCGCACGATTTGTCCGATGGAGGATTGGCGGTCGCGCTGGCGGAGTGCTGTGCGAGGGGGATCGGCGCGGCGGTCGAAGTTTCGAGCGAAATGACGAGTGAGATGGCCCTGTTTCATGAGGGTCCTTCGCGAGTCTTGATTTCTACAGAGGCGCCGGAATTGGTCGAGCGAATTGCGGTGGAGCATGGCGTGGAGACGGTGCGCATCGGCGTTACAATGAAGGAGAAGTTGCGAATCGATTTCAATGGAGTTACTGTGGTCGATTGCGCCACGGCGAAGCTTTGCGAGGCTCGGGAGAATGCGCTCGAAGGTCAGCTTACAATGAGGGATTCAAATTAGGCGTCGCGATCAAGGGCGGACATCGACACGAATGTCGATGCGGCACGCCTGGAGGCGCGCGCCACACGCACAGCGGAACATCCATGTTTGATAAATTCCATGACGAGTGCGGGGTGTTTGCGATCTATGGGCATCCTGAGGCGGCGAATCTGGCTTATCTGGGACTCTACGCGCTCCAGCATCGCGGGCAGGAGAGCGCGGGGATCGCGTCGAGCAACGGGCGCGAGATTCATTGCCACAAGAGCATGGGACATGTGGCCGATATTTTCACACCGGAAGTGTTAGGCGGCCTGCCGGGCGAGGCGGCCATCGGGCATACGCGGTACTCGACTGCGGGCGATACGGTGCTGTTGAATGCGCAGCCGTTTTCGGTGGCGTGCAACAAGGGCAATATCGCGGTGGCGCATAACGGCAACATTACCAATGCCGGGGAATTGCGCCGGGAGTTGGAACGGGAAGGGTCTATTTTCCAGGCGTCCAGCGATACGGAAGTGATCCTGCATCTGGTGGCGCGGTCCAGGGAGAGGACGCTTTCGGGTGCGTTGCGCGAGGCGCTGCTGCAGCTCGAAGGCGCGTTTTCATTGGTGTTTCTGGCGGGGGACCGGGTGTTGATCGCTCGCGATCCACATGGGTTTCGTCCGCTGGCGTTCGGGCAGATGGAGCTTTCAGGCGGACGCACCTGTTACGTGTTCGCATCTGAAACCTGCGCGTTTGATTTGATCGACGCGGTTTATCTGGGCGATGTGGAGCCGGGTGAAATGGTGATCGTCGGACCGGAAGGGATGACGCGGGAGCGCTATGCCCCGGTGCGCGATCATGCGCATTGCGTGTTCGAACACGTGTATTTTTCGCGGCCGGATTCGATCGTATTCGGGCGTCCGGTGCAGCATTCGCGGGAGATGTTGGGCAGGCTGCTGGCGATCGAGAGTCCGGTGGATGCGGATGTGGTGGTCCCGGTGCCCGATTCCGGAGTCGCGGCGGCGATCGGCTATGCTGCGGAGGCCGATATTCCGTTCCGGCAGGCGCTGATTCGCAATCATTATGTAGGGCGCACGTTTATCGAGCCCTCGCAGGCGATTCGCGATTTCGGGGTGAAGCTGAAGCTGAATCCCGTGCGGCATTTACTGGAAGGAAAGCGCGTCATTCTGGTCGACGATTCGCTGGTGCGGGGGACGACCAGCCGGAAAATCGTAAGGATGGTGCGGGGCGCGGGCGCTCGGGAAGTGCATTTGAGGATTTCCTGTCCGCCCACGGTTTCGCCGTGCTTTTACGGAGTGGATACGCCCAGCCTTTCAGAGCTGATCGCGGCGAATAACAGTATTGAAGAGATCCGCAAGTTCGTGGAGGCGGATTCGTTATCGTATCTGTCGTTGAGGGCGCTACGGGAGGCTGTGGCGGATAACGAACATAATTTCTGTTATGCGTGCTACACGGGCAACTATCCTACCGATCTGGTCCACATCGAGGAGTTGATGGGGGCGAAGGACCGGAGGGGATAGCTTCAATCCCCGCACTGACGTGACGGGGTTATAATCCCCGACGTAAGGCTGGGGCTGAGTTGCCGGTCGATTTTCGGCTGCGCTGCCTCCCATTCTGTTGCTCCCGGAGGGTCACAAGTTCATGCTACGCCATCGGGCCAGTTGCGCGACGACCCTGTTCCGTTGTCTAATGCCCTTTTGACTACTGCATCCACCGCGTCGTGTCTGCCGTTCCGCGAAAACCGGTTCCTGCAATGGATCTGCTGCGCCGCGGCGGTGGCATTTTTGCTGGCCGCGTTCCGGCCCGATACGGTTTTCGATTGGGCGCTCGAGAACACGCTGGTCTTCATCCTGGTGCCGATCATGATCTGGGCGTACCGCAAGCTGCCCCTCTCGGATCTGTCGTACCTGTTGATTCTGGCGTACCTGTGCGTCCACGAATGGGGAGCGCACTACAAATATTCCGACGTTCCGCTGGGTGAGTGGATGAAGGGCTGGCTGCACACGCAGCGCAACCATTACGACCGCGTCGCGCATTTTTCGTTCGGGCTGCTGCTGAGTTATCCCTTCCAGGAGGTGCTGATGCGCTCGGCGCGGATCACCGGGATGTGGCGATATTATCTGCCGATTGAGGCAACGCTCTC
The DNA here is from genome assembly GCA_963698105.1 of Bryobacterales bacterium. Classification (GTDB taxonomy): domain Bacteria; phylum Acidobacteriota; class Terriglobia; order Bryobacterales; family Bryobacteraceae; genus Palsa-187. The sequence goes on along the minus strand of CAVOPN010000001.1, from coordinate 453,975 downwards.
CTTTAGCGCGATTTATGAAATGCTCGAAGCCGGCAGCGCGTCCGTCCTGAGCCCGAAGCGCCTGGAAGAGTTCGTCGGCATGCAGGGCGATCCTTGGGATTCGCAGGAAGACATGCTGATGGCCGGGTTGGGATCGATTGTGGCGATGATTTGCATATACCAATTGAGGAAGCGCAAGGCGGCCAAGACGGCGCTGCGCGAGCTGGAATACGCGGGTCACGTTAAGAGCTAATGGCGCCATATCTGTTTCCGGCGAAGACACGTCAACACGATTGTCGACGCGGCACGCCTGGAGGCGCGCGCTACTAGATGCCCGCAACTGTAGCGTCTTCGGCTCTGGCCGTCCCTTATTCCCGGATTCGCGAACTGGCGGAAATCGCCATGGGGATGGACGGCGTCCTCAAACTTTATTTCGGCGAATCGAACATTCCCACGCCGGATTTCATCAAGCGCGCCGCGCAGAAGGCCATGGCCGACGGGTTCACGTACTACACCGAGAACGCGGGTCTCCCTTCGCTGCGTAAATCGCTGGCACGGTATTATTCCGAGTTGCACGGAGTTGACCTGGACCCGGCGTCGGAGATCACGGTTACGGCTTCGGGCGTCCAGGCGCTGAGTGTCGGGCTGCGCTGCATGGTGGATCCGGGCGATGAAGCGCTGGTGCTGACGCCATCGTGGCCGAATGGGCCATCGATTATTCAGATGTCGCACGGGCTGGTGAAGGAAGTCCCGCATCCGTTGATCGGGGACCGTTACCAGATCGATTTCGAGGCGCTCGAAAAGGCGGTGACGCCGCGGACGCGCCTGCTGTTGTACACGTCGCCGTCGAATCCTCTGGGATGGGTCGCGACGGAGCAGGACCAGGAAAGGCTGCTCGAATTCACGCGCCGCCACGGGCTGTGGCTGATGGCCGACGAAGTTTATGAACGGCTGGTTTATTCCGATCCAGCGAAGAAAACCGCGCCCTCGATTTTGAAGAAGTGTACGCGCGACGATGCCGTGGTGGTGGTCCAATCGTTTTCGAAGGCGTATTGCATGACCGGGTGGCGCGTCGGATGGCTGGTGGCCCGGAAAGATTTGAGCTTGCGCGCGTCGCAGCTCAATGAGTTTTATATTTCTCACGCGCCGAGCTTTTCGCAGAGGGCCGGGGAGACGGCTTTGTTGTGGGGAGAAGACGTCGTCAAGCAGATGGTGACGCGGCTGCGCGAGAATCGCGATTTCTGCCTGGCGGCATTGAAGAAAATGCCGGGCGTGACGACGCCTGCGCCCGATGGAGCGTTCTATCTGTTTCCTAAGATTGCCGGGATGACCGATTCCTTCGCATTCTGCAAGGAGTTGTTGATGGAAACCAAGGTCGGCCTGGCGCCGGGCGTCGCATTCGGAGCCGGCGGAGAAGGCAGCCTGCGAATTTGCTACGCCTCGGAAAAGCCGATTCTCGAAGAAGCGATGGCGAGGCTGAAACTGTTCCTCGAATCGCGGCGCTGAACTATTGAACTCGCCGCTGGAGCTCTTCGCGCGTGAAGTGCAGATCCCGATCGAGGAGCAGTTCCATCGTCGTTCCCGGTGGCAGCACTAGTTCCGGACCGCGCGACCCCAGCACTCCGGCAAGACCCGCCGCAGCGCCCGCTGCCGCTCCGATTCCTAGCCCCGCGCCGAGGTGGCCCGATGCGGCGCCCACTGCGCCTCCAATGCCCGCCCCGGCTCCGGTGGTTGTGCCGACCGTTCTGGCGTCCCCGCTTTTATTTCCGTCGCCTTGAATCTTGCCTTCGGACTTGTCCACGTTTCCGTGGCCGTCGACCTGGTCGGGCAGCGCCCGGAAATCGCGGACAACGCCGTTGGGCAGCGTGAGCGATTCAAAGCGCAGGCTCAGCGACGACCGGCCCTTCACGCGCCCGGCTTTCTGCGCCTCCGCAACGGTTCCGATGACGACGCTGCCGCGGGGGATGATCAAATGTCCATCGACGAAAAAGGGAACCACGGTTTCGAGATAGATGCGGTCCCCTGGCGAGCTGTGCGTGGTGTTCACCGAGTTGGTGAGGCGCAGCAGAATTCTGCTGCCGGTTTCGACCACGTAGTCCGCGGGCGGCGCTGCCTCCACGGGGTCAGGCCGGCGTTCCAACCGGGCCGGAGAAATTTCGGTTACGGTGGTGGGTGTTTGATACACCAATGTCGACTCACGCTCATTTCCCTGGCGGTTGATCGTTCTCCGAATGTTCAGAGTATTGGCATCGCGCGGCCGCGTCCATCGCTCCATCACCACGTAATCCTGAGGTCCGCTCACCAGGATATTGGCGATCAGGGCGGCGCCTTCCCACTTGGTTCTGGTATCGAACGCCGAGCCGCCGGCCTTTCTCTTGTCGGCAGTTCCGTCCAGCGGATAAATGGTCGTCGTGAAGGGTCCGCTTTCCTGGGCTCCGGCGGATACCATCAACGCGGCCGCCGTCTGCTCGACTTTAAGGAATAAATCCGCGGGCGCGGGCAGTCCTCGCATTTCGCTGAGCGACGAGTTGAGTTTCCAGGTACCGGAGAAATTGGACTGGGCACTGGCCACGGATAAAGAGAGAGCCGCAAAGAGTGCCGCCACTCGCATTAGAACAGCATATCCTTTAGCGGTACGGTATTCTGGACCGTCCCATGCCGCTTTACGCCGCGATTCATCGCGAAATTACGCTTCCCGGGTTTGGAGGATCAGTGCGTCGGCCGATACACCAGTTCTGGACGCACGCATTTCTGTTGATCCTCAGCCCAGCCACACTCCCGATCATTCCTCCGTGTGGGGCAGGCGCTTTCGCCTGCCGCACTCTGTTCGGTTTTCGCCCTTGGACCGAGGATTACAGTAACATCGTTCAGATCCTTCAATAATGCTCCTCTACGCTGCCACTATTTTCCTGAGCGCCTTCCTGCTGTTTCAGGTCCAGCCTCTGATCGCTAAAATTATCCTGCCCTGGTTCGGCGGATCGGCCGCCGTATGGAGCGCGGCCATGCTGTTTTTTCAACTGGTACTGCTGGCCGGCTACGCCTATGCGCATCTTTCCATCAAGTTTCTGAAACCGAAAACTCAGGTGTTCACGCATATCGCTCTGCTGGCCTCCAGCTTCGTGATCCTTCCCATCATCCCTTCGCCCACCTGGAAGCCATCCGAGGTAGGCGATCCCACTCTGCGCATTCTCCTGCTGCTCATCGCGACCATCGGCCTCCCCTATTTTCTTCTCTCCTCCACCAGCCCTCTGCTGCAAGCCTGGTACGTCAGAACCTCCGGCAGCGGCATGCCGTACCGGCTCTTCGCGCTCTCGAATTTCGGATCCATGCTGGCGCTGATCAGCTTCCCCTTCCTGGTCGAGCCCAACCTGACGTCCCGCCAACAAGCCTATGCCTGGAGCGTCGCCTACATTGCCTTCGCCCTAATCTGCTCCCGAGCCGCTTGGTCCAGCCAAACCACGTCCCCGCCAGTAGAGCAGGTACCCGACCTGCCCACCGCAAGACCGAAACTATTCGACCTGCTCCTCTGGATCTCCCTGCCCGCCCTCGCCTCGATCCTTCTGTTCTCGATCACCACGCACCTAAGCCAAAACGTCGCGCCAATCCCGTTACTCTGGGTCCTCCCCCTGGCCCTCTACCTCGCGACCTTCATGATCGCCTTCGAAAGCGACAAACTCTATCACCGCGGCGTGATGTTCCTGCTGCTGGTCCCCATCTTCTATTACATGGGCCGCGACCTCTATGAGGATGCCGGCAACCTCCACATCAAGTACCTGATTCCGGTATTCTCGGCCGGCCTGTTCCTCTGCTGCCTGCTCTGCCACGGCGAACTGGCGCGCCGCCGCCCCGCGCCCCGATATTTGACGCTTTTCTACCTGATGGTCTCCATCGGAGGCGCCCTCGGTGGAATCTTCGTCACCCTGATTGCCCCCCGCGTCTTCCATTCGAATCTCGAATTGCCGCTCGCCATCGGCGCCTGTGCCGTCCTCGCCGCCATGGTCATGGGAGAAAGCACCTTCAGGCCTCCTCCCCGCACTGTGGCTATTTTCTTTACTCTGATCACGTTATCCGGGGTAGCCGCAGCGCTTTATATCCCCATCGCCCCCGGCGATCTTCATATCCGCCAAGCCTTCATCGCCGCCGGATGCTCGATCGTGGCCGCCCTGATCTTCTTCTTCGGCACAGGGCACAAAGTCGGCCAATGGGCCTTTCGAATCGCCTTGACGCTCTCGGTCGGCCTCTTTCTGGGATATCTGGGGCAAAAGGAAAAGGAGAAGGAAACCGGATATCGCTTCATCGCCCGCAATTTCTACGGCGTCCTGCACATTCGCGACGATCTTTCCACCTCCGAAGACGAATACAGCATCCGCACCCTCTACCACGGCACCATCAACCACGGATCCCAGATCCTCGACGAGCCTCTGCGCTACAAAACAACTTCGTATTACGGCCAATATTCCGGCATCGGACGCGCCATTCGTGTGCTTCAGAAACGCGGCCCCATTCGCGTGGGCGTGGTCGGTCTGGGCGCCGGCGTTCTGTCCAATTACGGCCGCGCGGGCGACTTCTACCGCATCTTTGAAATCAACCCTTTAGTCGAAAAAATAGCCCAGACCCAATTCACCTTCTATCCCCATTCGCCTGCCGATAAGAAAATCCTGATGGGCGACGCCCGCCTCACCATGGAGCGCCTCGACAGCCTCCAACTCGACCTTCTCGCCGTCGACGCTTTTTCGAGCGATGCGATTCCCGTGCACCTGCTCACCCGGGAAGCTTTCGCCGTATATTTCCGGCACCTGAAAACGGACGGGGTCCTTGCTCTGCATATCTCCAATCGCTACTTGGATTTGGAGCCCGTCTGCCGCGCCGGTGCTGTGTCTTTCAACAAACAAACGATGACCGTTTTCGATGAAGGGGACGAGGCGCCGTATCTTTCGAGCTCCAGCTGGGTGCTGGTCACTTCCGATACCAGCATCTTTCAGGACCATGTGTTCGACGACGCCATGATCACCCCCTCCAAATCCCAGAAAGGCTTCCGGGCCTGGACCGACGATTACAGCAATGTCGTCGACATCTTTAAGCTGAATTAGATTGAAAATAAATGGTTTGCGTCGACAGAGCGACTATTTATCGCACGCTATGAAGTCATTTTAATCGGACTTTAAGGTCGCTTTCATGTCCAATTGCCATTATGGTTCTGCAAGACGGCCTAGAGTCGTCGATATCAAGGAGAAAAACACCAAATGAAGAAGATCATGACCTCGATGCTCGGCCTTTCGCTCATCCTCGGCGCCGCCAGCTTTGCTTTCGCCCAGGAGAAGACGACCAGCACGACCAAGACCACCAAGACCAAGAAAGCCAAGAAGACCACCTCCACCACCAAGATGTAATTGGTGCTCGGTCTTCAAGACTGAGAGTTTTTTGTTTCAACCAGCCGCGTCCGGGTTTCCATCCGGACGCGGTTTGTATTTTTGGCACCTCCGTTTCCATAGACTCCATAAAAAGAATTTGTGAATCCGGCCGAACTTTTCCCCATCAAACCCGTTAAAATAGAGTACGGTGTTAACTGAAATTTGATTGATAAGGAGATTACGATGATTAAGCGTGCGTTATTACTGGTTTCCGTGATGGGGTTGGCCGTCGCCAGCGCCGCGAGCAACTTCAGCTTGAACTTCTACCAACCCACGGTGGTGAACGGAACCACGCTGAAGGTCGGCGAGGCGAAGCTCGAAATTCGCGATAACAAAGCCATCGTGAAACAGGGCAAGACCAGTGTAGAAGCCAACGTCAAAGTGGAGACGGCGAACTCCAAGTATCTTTACACCACGGTCGGCTACAAGGACGCCGACAATCACCAGATCAAAGACATCACCCTGGCCGGCACCACCACCAAGCTGGTCTTCGAATAACGACGCCGCCCGGTAACGGTAGCGTGTGCTCGCGCATCTGTTACTGTTTCAAAGATGGACTCTGCGCTGGCTGTCCACCGCCTGCACTTCGCGTTCACCGTCACGTTCCATTACTTATTCCCCCAGCTCACCATGGGCTTGGCCCTGTTGATCGTGATTTTGAAGACGCTGGCTCTGCGCACCGGCAATGAACATTACGCGCAGGCCGCGCGCTTCTGGGCGAAGATCTTCGCCGTCAATTTCACCTTCGGGGTGGTCACCGGCATCCCCATGGAATTTCAGTTCGGCACCAACTGGGCGCGCTTCTCGCGTTCCGCCGGAGGAGTCATCGGCCAGACCCTTGCGATGGAAGGCGTATTCTCCTTCTTTCTCGAATCCAGCTTTTTAGGGCTGTTCATCTTCGGCGAAAAGCGCCTCAGCCCTATCGCACACTGGTTTTCCGCGTTCCTGGTTTTCCTCGGATCCTGGCTATCGGGATACTTCATCATCATGACCGACGCCTGGATGCAGCATCCCACGGGCTACTCTCTGGGACCCAAAGGCGAGATTGCGCTTTCCAATTTCCGGGCCTTTCTGTTCAATCCCTGGGGCCGGTGGCAGTATCTTCACAACATGATTGCCGCCGTGGTGACCGGCAGTTTTTTCATGGCTTCGATCGGCGCCTACTATCTGCTCAGCGGTAAAAACATTGCCCACGGCCGAACCTTCGTGCGCACAGGAGTCATCGCCGGGGCCATCGCCATCGCGCTGCTGATGTTTCCTACCGGAGACCAACAGGGAAAAATGGTCTTGGCAACGCAGCCCGTAACTCTCGCCGCCATGGAGGGACTGTTCGACACTCAACATGGCGCTCCGCTCGCCATCCTCGGCCAGCCGGATATGGAACAGATGAAGCTCGACAACCCCATTCTGATTCCTAACGCGCTCAGTTTTCTCACCTACAAGAGCTGGGGCGCGGAAGTAAAAGGCCTGCGCGATTTCCCCCGCGATTTGTGGCCCGATAACGTTCCTCTGCTGTACTTTTCCTATCACATCATGGTCGGCTTAGGCACCCTGATGTTGGCCCTGATGGTAGTCTCCGTCATCCTGCTGCGCGGCGGACGATTATTCACCGCGCGCCCGGTTTTATGGATGCTGATGCTCGCTCTGCCCTTTCCTTATATCGCCACCACTGCCGGATGGATGACCGCGGAACTCGGCCGCCAGCCGTGGCTGATTTACGGAATCATGCGCACCGCGCAGGGCTCATCGCCGCAAGTTTCGGCCGGCAACGGTTTATTCACACTGCTCGGATTCATGGGATTGTACACGGTGTTGGGCGTCCTCTTCCTTTTCTTAATCGGGGGCGAAATCGAACACGGACCGGGGGCGTAAATGGAAACTCTCTGGTTCTGGCTGGTTGCCGTCATGATCGCCGCCTACGTGGTTTTGGACGGTTTCGACCTGGGCGTAGGCATCGTCTACCTGCTCATTGCGCGCACCGATTCCGAGCGCCTCCAAGTCCTTCAGACCATCGGTCCTTTCTGGGATGGCAACGAGGTCTGGCTGCTCGCCGCCGGGGGCACTCTCTACTTTGCTTTCCCGGTCTTGTACGCGTCCAGCTTCAGCGGATTTTATCTGCCCCTGATGATCGTCCTGTGGCTACTGATTCTGCGCGGACTCGGCATCGAAATGCGCAGCCACGTGGACCACGACCTATGGAAACAGTTCGCCGACGCGGTGTTCGCGGTCTCGAGCGCCCTGCTCGCCATCTTTTTCGGAGCCGCTCTGGGCAACGTCATTCGCGGCGTGCCTCTGAATTCCGAAGGCTACTTTTTCCTGCCCCTGTGGACCAACTTCACCCCGCAGCGCGATGCCGGAATTCTGGATTGGTACACCGTGCCCATCGGAGTGGCCGCGTTCGCCGCGCTGATGTTTCACGGAGCGCTATGGGTCGCCTATAAAACCGAAGGTGAAATTCAGCTTCGCGCCCGGGCGATGGCGAATCGCCTCCGCTGGCCCGTGGTTCTGCTCACAGGACTGGTCCTGGCCCTCAGCGCCGTAGTTCAACCCCGAGCGATTCGCGGCGCATGGCTGCTCCCTTTGGCGGCCATTGCGATCGCCATTGCAGGATGGTTCGCACGCAATGATCGGACGCGCTTCCTGGCCTCCAGCGGATTTATCGTCGCGATGCTGGTGGGCGCGGTGTTGGGCGTCTATCCGAACGTGCTGCCATCGAACGGCGACCCGCGATTCGCGCTGACGATTTACAACGCCTCCGCGGCTCCCTACGGCCTGTCGGTCGGCCTCAGATGGTTCATCCCTGGCATCATCCTCGCCGCTGGATATTTTTTCTACGTATACCGCCATTTCGCCGGCAAAGTAACTACGGCAATTTCGGCCGCCGCTGATGAACGCTGATTGAAATCACTCCATTTTTCGGCTGCAATCAGCGTTCATCCGCGTTTATCGGCGGCCGACAAGCCTTTTTCGGCACAGTCTGCCACGCATCTTGTGGGGCGGCCAATATTGGGCGCCCCACACGGATGCCCGGCAAGCGTGACCGATCCTCGACACCCACTCACCAATTCGCGACGCGTCACCTCAGCCAGACGACTTACCGCCCCTGATAATCTCCCGTAACCGAATCCACAAACACGCTCCATTCCGCCGTCGACACCGATTCGCCCCAGTAGATTCTCCACGACGGATCCGGATAGCGCGCAATAAACTCCAGCACGTATTTCGGATGCGGCTTCGACATCACGTCCTTAAAATAAGTCCCGCTATGCGCAATCGCCGTCTTCAGCGCCTCCGGCGTGTCGATTTTGAAGGCCTGGATCGGGAACGGCTTCTCCGCGCCGCCCGGACGCCACGCTTCCTCCTGGCTGCCGAATACGCCCTGATGCAGCCCTTCGCCTTCCACCGCGGACCAGGTGAATACACGCGACCGGCCCTTGGCTTCCGATATGTACGTGACTTCCCATGCCGGGGCTTTGTCGTAATCGGCCTTCACCGAATTAAGCTCGATACTACGCACTCGAAGCGGCTGCGCGTCCGTCGCCCAGGTGCGCGCCGTCGGATAGGTTTTGTAAAATCCCGCCTGGCCCGTCAACGGCTCCGGCGGTTTCTCGGGCGCTTTTTTCACCGGCGCCTCGGAACACGCGCTCAACCAAACCGCCGCCACCACTGGGAACCAGATCTTCATTTATCCTACTGTCGGCTGCCGGGCCGCGGGCTGTCAACATCGGGGTATAATCGAGCCAGGAACGGGGAGGGTAAACATGCGGATTTCCGTGATCGTGGCGGCGGCTGCATTCAGCGCGGCTCTCTTGACGGCGCAAAAAGGCGGCCCCACCACCAGCGGCACCGGCGCAGGCGCGGCGAGCGGTGCTGGAACTACCGGAACTTCGGGATCGTCCGCCGGAAATCTCCCCAGCCTGAACAGCGGGTCCACCGCGAATTCCACGAACAGCAATAATGCGCTGCCTGCGCGCGGCGCATTTTTTTTCGGCAAAGTAGTCATGCCGGATGGCACCGCGCCTCCATTAGGCGTGGTGATTGAGCGCGTGTGCAACGGCACCGGCCGGCCGCAGGCCTACGTCGATTCGCGAGGCGATTTCAGCTTTCAAGTCGGGCAAACTCAGGACATGCTTCCCGATGCGACAGTTGACCGCCCCGCCGATCGCGCCGTGAACGGAGTGGGCTCCATGGGGTCCATGGGTTCGATGCAAAGCAAGAACGACGCCTATGCCTGCGATTTACGCGCGAGTCTGGCCGGCTATCGATCGGACACCGTTTCGCTTGCCGGCCGCCGCAATCTGGACGATCCCAACATCGGCACCATCATGCTGCACAGCCTGGCGAGCTATGAAGGACTCACCACCAGCGCCACCTCCGCGCTCGCACCCAAGGAAGCTCGCAGCGCGTATGAGAACGGTTTGCGCGCGGTTAAGAAATCGAAGGTCGACGAAGCGCAAGCCGATTTTTTGAAGGCCACGAGTCTTTACCCGCGCTATGCCTCCGCCTGGTTCGACCTGGGGCTGCTGTATGAGAAGAGCAAGAAAATTCCCGAGGCGCGGGACGCCTACGCGAAATCCATCGCTGCCGATTCCAGGTTCGTGAATCCCTATGCGCAGCTGTTCATGCTGGCGTTCGCGGAGAAGAACTGGGAAGATGTGGCCAAAATCACCAACCAGGTGATGCACCTGAACCCCTACGATTTTCCCGAGTCTCTGTACTACAACGCCGTGGCGAATTCCCAGCTAATGAGGCTCGATATCGCCGAGAAAAGCGCCCGCGAAGCCGTCCAGTTGAGCGCCACGCAGAATCCCAAGGTGTACTACATTTTGGGTGTGATTCTGACCAAGAAACACGATTACAAGGGCGCGGCGGAAAACCTGCGCACCTATCTGAAAACCGACGCCGTCACCGATCGCGACCAGGTGACCAGGCTGCTGGCCGACGTCGATAAACAAGTGCAAGCCCGCGCGGCTGTGCAGACCCAGCCATAAATTCCAGCGTTTCCATAAAATCAAATCCGTTCTCTCCTCCGCTCACGTATCAGTCAAGAGCAGGAAATCCCTATAAGGAGGAGTACATGAACTTTCGCAGTTGGCAACTTCGCGCCCTTGCGGCCTGTCTGGCGGTTTGCGCAAGCAACCCGGCATTCGCGGCCAGTCATCGCAACGGACCGCTGTTGCTGGAAGACCAAACCGCCAACCTCAACGACTTCTATATTTTCCGAAGTTACGAGTCCGGCAAACAGAACAATCTGGTGATGAGCATGAGCGTTCAGGGCTTCCAGAATCCCGACAACGGGCCGAGCTACTACAAGTTCTCGGACAGCGTTCTCTACCGCTTCAACATCAACAACCAGAGGGGCCTTGATGGAAGTCCGGATATCGAAATCGATTTCGTCTTCCATACGCAGCTTCGCAGTAACGCCACGTTCCTCAGCTATCTGGGACCCATCACGTCCATCGACAGCACGGGAATTCTGCTGTATCAGACCTACTCCGTGGTGGTAAGGAATCTCGACACTGACGCGACCAATTATTTCTACACGGATGCGAACGGCCACGCGTTGTCGGTGGCTCCGCCGAATCAAGGCCCCAAGTCGACCCCGAAATATGAGGCGACACTGGGGCAGCCGAGCGTGTTCACGCTATCGAACGGAATGCGAGTTTTCGCCGGTCCCCGGGATGACGCGTTCTATTTCGACTCTGGCGCGACCTTCGACTATCTGAACTTCCGCACTCCGGCGCCGGTACTTTCGGGCAGCGCGGATACGGGTGGGGGCGCTGCTTACCCCACGGCTGTCGACGGTTTCGCGGGCTATAACATCAGCCTGATCGCCGTGGAGATGCCGATCACGATGGCCACCGCCAATGGCGCGATGCCAACCGCAACTTCCGATCCAAACGCGCACATCGGCGCCTGGGCCACCACGAATCGCCAGATCGTGACGGTGCGCCCCAGCCCCAGCGATCCCCAGAATTACGGCGACTACGTGCAGGTCGACCGCGTGGGCAATCCGCTTACCGTCGAAGCTCTGATTCCTCTTCCGATGAAGGATTACTGGAATCGCAGCCAGCCCGCCTTTGACCAGCAGTTCGCGCAGTTCATCGGGAACCCTTTTTTCGCCACGGGAATCCTGAACGGAGTTTATAACCTTCCAGTCCCGCCCGCGCCGCGCAACGATCTGTTGGGCGTGTTCGTGCCGGATATCACGCGCATCGATCTAACGATTCCGCCGACTCCGCTGGCGAGTCAAAGCCGCCTGGGACCTCTCGGCGGCGATAACGCCGGCTGGCCTTTTGGCGGACGCCGTCCGAACGACGACGTGGTCGATATCGGATTGCGCGCGCTGGCCGGGGTTCTGGTGCCCGGCTATACTAACGCTCCTCCGTTGGGCGACGGCGTCAATTCGAACGACGTGCCGACGCTCGCCGTGTTCCCGTTCCATGCTCCTCCGCATGCCGGATACCTGCATAGCCAGGAAAACGGGACCAATGGACGTGGCATGGTGACGGGTCAATAGAGCCATGAAAAACACGAGAATCCTTGTGCTCGTGTCCGCCGCCGGAGCTGCCTTTGGGCAGACCGGCGGGGTGACGGATCCGTCCTCTTCGGCCATTGCGGAGCGAATTTTCACGGAGCAAGCAGCGCGCCTCAAGACCGACGACCGCATCGCCATGTACGGCACCATGATCCAGACCAAGCCGGAGAATCTGCACTATCAGAATCTGCTGGCCGGTTCCTACATTCAGAAAATGCGCGAAACCACGGACTTCACCTATCTGGATCGAGCCGCACAGATCGTCGGCAACGTAATCTCCGCCGACAGCCAAAATTACGAGGCTCTGCGCCTGCGCAGCGAAGTGGAGCTCGAGCGCCATCACTTCAAACAAGTAGCCGAGTACTCGCGCCAGCTGATGAATATTTCTCCGAACGATCCGTGGAACTGGGGCACGCTGGGAGATGCACTTGTCGAAATGGGCGACTACGAGGGCGCGGCGGAGGCGTATCAAAAGATGATCCTCCTGCGTCCGGACTTGGCGAGCTATAACCGCGCCGCGTGGTTCCGGTTTCTCTCGGGCGATATGCTGGGCGCCATCGACATTATGAAAAAAGCCATCGGCGCCGGTTCGCCGTCGTCGGAAAATACCGCGTGGTGCCTGGTCGAACTCGGGCATCTGTACTTGAAGAATGGGCAAGCCGAAGAAGCGGAGCAGGCTTACACAACCGCCGTCAAAGTGTTCCCTGGTGATCATCCCGGCTACGCGGGCATGGGTCGCGCGCAAGCGGCGCAAAGACATTTTAAAGCCGCGATTGCGAGCTACGAGAAAGCGCAGGCGTCGACACCTTTGCCCGATTACGCCGCCGCGCTCTACGACCTCTACACCGTTCAAAAAGACGCGAAGAACGCCAGGAAGCAACTGGAAATGATAGAGGTGATCGATCAGATCAACAAGAAGAACGGCGAGGTGACCAATCGCAACGTCGCTCTGATTTTTGCGGATCACGATTATCATGTGGATCGCGCGCTGGAGCTCGCAACGGCGGAGTTGGATGTCCGCAAGGACATTTACAGCTACGACGCGCTCGCCTGGGCGCTGTACAAGAATCACAAATTCGCCGAAGCAGATCAGGCTATGGCGAAGGCATTAAGAATGGGCACGCCCGAGCCGGCGTTTTACTATCACGCCGAGCAGATAGCGCTCGCCAACGGAAAAACGAAAGAAGCCGAGGAATATAGGAAACATTATGCAAATCGTTTTGTCTCTATCTCTGTTAGCTCGCATGATGGACCCGAGCTTGAACGTCGCGCAGCGAAATAATGCGTGCTTTGAGTTGCGCGGCAACACCGAAGCCGAAGTGATCGCGACCATGCGCAAGGCTCTGAACGATACCGCCGTCAGGGCCTGCGCTGGCACCAACCTTCGCAAAGCCGGAGCGGTGGCGGAGCTCAAAGACGCGCTCACCGATCCGAATTTCGAGGTGCGGGCGCTGGCGGCGCGGGAGTTGGGGGGGTTCGAAAAACCGGAGCTGCTCCCTTTGCTCGCAGCCGCTGCACGCGATCCGCAAATGCTGGTCGGCATCAACGCGATTGAAGGACTGGCGGATTATCGCGACCCTGTGGTTCTGCCCTACTTGCTCCATATCGCCAAGGACGGAGGCTTGGTGGGGACCGCGGCGCTTGATCGCGCGCTGGCGTTTCATGATCCGAGAGTGCTCGAAACCGCCCGCGGATTGTTGGGCAGCAAGGACGTGTCCGATCAACTCGCGGCCATGCGCATCCTCGGAGCCATGGGCGATCGCACGGATATTCCCAAACTGCGCGCGATTCAGGAAAAGGAAACGGGGCTCGTGTCGGCAGCGGGGCGCGGATTTGGCTTGATTCCCGCGATCAGCCTCTCCCGCGCCGCGGAAACTACCATCGAGAAAATAGGCGAGCGAGCCAAATCCGAGTGACTAATTCGACCCGGCGGCAGGCTTCGCGAATTTGCTATCGTCCACGGGGACGTTCTGTTTCACGTCCGTAAGCTGAATCGTGAAGCGCCCGTTAGGCCGGGAAAGCGTCCAGCGGAAAGGAGTCTTCACGCCGTCGACATCGCGATAATCGGCGTAATCGATTTGGACCGGCATACGGCCCAGAGGATTTTCGGTGTAGCGCACGGTTCTGAGCAGAAGGCCAGTGTTGGCGTCGAAGTAGAAGCGCACCGGAGGCCGGCCCTGCCGCGTTCCCATAAGGGTTAGCACCGGAGTGTCTCCGATTTTGTCGGGACGTCCGGGACGCAGTTGCGTGAAGATTTCCTTCATGCGCAGGCCCAGATAAAACTCGGCGTCGAGAGCGGACCCAGCGGCGTCCGCGGCGGACATTTCGCGTGCGCGCGCCGGCGTGCCCATCCAGCCAATGGTTCCGTCGTACGCGGTGTAGCTATCGCCGCCGCCGCTATGCGAAATCGTGACGCGCTTGTTCGGAGCCTTGGTGATCACATCGATCGGCGATTCCTTGCCGGCGACGATGATCATCCCGGTCGCGACTCGGGTGTGAACCTTCTTGATCGCGTCCGCGCCGCCCAGCGCGGTCACATATTTCTCGATGATCGAATCGGCAGTCGGAGGATTAGCGGGCGCCGTGGGACGCGCTTCGGGCTTCGCCGGCGCATCCGTTTCGAGAACGGGCGGAATCCCCATCGGGCGCTCCGATCCGCGATGGCAGGAGTAGCAGGTGACCAGAGTTTGTCCATGGAACGCATTCTTGTTGATCGCCATGGTCATCGCGATCATTTCGCGCGCGGTTTTCTTGGCGCGTTTATCGTCGGCTTCGAACTTGCCGGCAACATGGCAGGTGTCGCATTGGACGCCCAGTGAGACGGCAATGAACTGCATGGTCGGCATCAACTGATCGGCAGGGATGCTCTTGAGCTCAGTGATGTTCTTAAACACTTGGTCCGCCGTTTTTACTTCGGCGGTTTGAGCGAAGAGCTGAAGACTCAGAGCGGCGGTAACAAAGATGATGGGTTTCATATTTCCAGGCTTACAATATTATCGCGTTACGGATTCTCCGGTTTGACCGAGCGCGGTCTTGGATAGAGGCGGCACCTTCGTATCGGGGTCCAGAGGAGGCCGGCGTTTATGCCAATCCGTCGCCTGTTGATAGGCGTGCGCCAATGCGAGCACGTTACTCTCGGCCAAATTGGGCCCGCTGATTTGCAGGCCGACCGGGAGACCCGCCTTCGAAAATCCGCAGGGCACGGTAATGGTCGGCAGCCCGTAGTCGTCGAGCGAGCGCGTGTTGCCAGGCTCGGGATGACGCGGGCTGGTGCTGGCGGCGCGGCTGAGCTCATCTTCAATGGTCCAGGGCAGATGGCGAATCGTCGGGGTGATCAGCAGGTCAACGTTCTGCTTCTGAAACACCTCGTCGTCGACGGTGCGGCGGATCAGGCGAAGCTTGCGCCATTCGCGAATATAATCGACGGCGCGGGCGTTTCCCCCGCCGCCACCCCCGCCGCCTCCGGGCACGGCCGTTTCCGAGCCAACGAAACCGTTGCCAAGCGCCTCCCGATAAACACCGCCTTCGCTATTGGCCCCCGTTCCGAGAATGGACGGCATCTCGACTTCGCGCGACTCCCTGGTCATTTTTTTCAGAACCGCGATCGCTTCGTCCATCGCGGATGCAACCTCCTCGTCGAGGCCGTCATAAAACATCGGCGGAATCCCCAGGCGAAATTGCGAGACGGGCGCGCCGATGGCTTTCCTATAATCGGGCACCGGATAATCGATGCTCTGCAAATCAAGAACATCGTAGCCCGCAATCTGCTGCAAGACCATCGCGGTATCTTCGACGGTGCGCGCGATCGGCCCGCAGTGATCGAGCGACCAGGTCAAAGGAACGATGCCTCGAATGCTCACGCGTCCATAAGTCGCCTTGAAACCGGTGACCCCGCACATCGCGGACGGAGTTCGAATCGAACCTCCGGTATCCGTGCCCAGCGCCGCATAGCAGTTATCCATCGCCACCGCGGCCGCGGAGCCACCGGAAGAACCTCCGGCAATCAGCGCCAGATTCCAGGGATTTCGTACGGGTCCGAAGTAGCTGACCGCGGACGTGGCTCCGCTCGCGAAAATGTGCATGTTGCACTTGCCGACGACGATCGCGCCCGCCGCAAGCAGGCGACGAGTGACCTCGGCATCCTCGGTTGGAACATTTCCGGCCAGCGTCTTGCTGCCGGCGGTGGTTCGCGTACCCGCGATATCGATATTGTCCTTGAGTCCGATCGGAATGCCGTGCAGAGGGCTGCGAAATTTCCCCGCCGCCTGCTCCTTTTCCAGAAGGCGAGCCTGCGCGAGCGCCTGTTCGCGCATCACCGTGATCCACGCGTCGATCTTCGGGTTATACGTTTTGATGCGAGCCAGACAGGTTTCGGTGAGTTCGACGGGCGACACTTTTTTCGCGCGAATCCGGTCCGATGCTTCCTTCAACGTGAGCGCGGAAAGATCGGCAGGCGGATCGGCGGCGTAGGCCAGCGCACCCGCGCCGGCGATCAAGAACCCTCGACGATTAACCACCGGTTTGCTCCGCTGCGGATTTGGAAAGCGTTGGAACTTTCGTATCCGGCTGCAAAGGAGGCTTGCGTTTATGCCAATCGGTCGCTTCCTGATAAGCGTACGCCAGCGCGAAAACATTCACTTCTCCGAACGGCGGACCGCTGATCTGAAGGCCAATCGGCATGCCCTCTTTCGAAAATCCGCAGGGAAGAGTAATGGTTGGCAAGCCGTATCCATTAAAGAGCCGAGTATTTTCTTCGAGGTCGGTACGCGCTGGAGTTTCCGCCGCCGGAGCAGGCGTTGCCGGCGCGGCGACTCCCCGTCCGCCGCGACCGCCTCCCGTCGATGGAGGCACCAGCGCCTCTTCGATCGTCTGCGGCAAATGTCGCGCAGTCGGCGCGATCAACAAGTCTACATTCTGCTTCTGAAAAATATCGGCATCCACCGTGCGGCGGACCATTTGCAATTCGCGCCATCCGCGAATGTAGTCGACCGCCTTAGTCGCGTCCTGAGTGGTGGGAAACACGCGCGCCGTGCTCGGTTCATAGCCGCCCCCGTTCACTCCGCGCAGATTCTCATGATACGCGGCAACCTCGCCGGCCGCGCCCGCGCGCAGCAGCGAAGGGAGGCTCACTTCATGCGATCCTTTCGTCATCTTGTTCAGGACCGCAATCGCATCCTCCAGCGCGCGCGCCACTTCGTCGTCCAGATGATCGAAGAACTGCACCGGAATCCCGATGCGAAATTGCGCGACCGGCGCACCAATCCCCGACGAATAATCAGGCACCGGTTTGTCCGCGCTATCGATATCCAGGTGATCGAAACCGGCGATCTGCTGGAGCACCATCGCCGCATCTTCCACCGTTCGCGCGATCGGTCCGCAGTGATCCAGAGACCATGAAAAAGGCACGATCCCTCGCAGGCTCACGCGCCCGTACGTCGGCTTGAAACCCACTACACCGCAAAACGAAGCGGGCGTGCGAATGCCTCCACCGGAATCGGTGCCCAGCGCCGCGAAGCAGTTATCCATCGCCACCGCTGCCGCCGACCCGCCCGATGAGCCGCCCGCCACACGCTCCAGATTCCACGGATTCCGAACCGGCCCCCAATAGCTGACCGCCGACGTCGCGCCCGCGTCGAATTCGTGCATGTTGCACTTGCCGATCAGAACAGCGCCCGCGGCCTTCAGCCTCCGCACGACGTCCGCGTCTTCAGTCGGAAAACGATACTCGTAAACCGCGCTCGCCGCCGTGGTGCGCACGCCCACCGTGTCGATCGAATCTTTAATGCCAATCGGAATCCCATGCAGAGGACTGCGAAAATTGCCGGACTTTTGTTCCTTCTCCAGATCCTTCGCCTGCGCCAGCGCCTTGTCGCGCATCACCGTGATCCACGCGTCGATCTTCGGGTTGTAAGTCTTAATGCGCTCAAGACACGCTTCGGTCAACTCGACCGGCGAAACTTTCTTGGAGCGGATGCGTTCGGAGGCTTGCTTCAGAGTAAGCGCAGACAAATCGTCCGTCCCATCCGCAAAGGTCAGACGAGCCGCGACAGCCGCACCGAGACCGGCGGCGATCCATTCACGCCGGGTAGAGGATTCCATGTGCTGTTTTACCGCGCCGGCGGCGGACGTGTCAATCAACCCGCTCGCGCGGTATACTATTGCGTCTAGTGGTCTGTGACAGCGATATCGTTACCGCGCACCGTGCGTCTGAATCCCCGCCCTCACGGGACGGGGTTATAACCCCTGGCGTCAGCCAGGGGATTGGGCGATAGCGATATGACCGGTGCAGGCGTCTAGTAGCAGTGGTCCGCCGCTAAAGCTTGCGCCACCCCGTACGCCACTAATAGGAGTTGCATGAAACGATCCTTTTTCCTCACGATTCTTTGCGCGGCGATCGCGCTCGCGGAACACTATGATGCTTCGGTGTTCGGCGAGCTCCAGTGGCGCAGCATCGGTCCACTGCGTGGAGGGAGATCCATCACTTCGGCCGGCAGCACTTCGCGTCCCAACGAATATTACTTCGGCGCCGTCGGCGGAGGATTGTGGAAGACCACCGATGGAGGCACCACCTGGCGTCCAGTTACCGACGGGCAGATTCAAAGCTCGTCAGTGGGCGCCGTCGCGGTCGCCGAATCGAACCCCGACGTCGTGTATATCGGCATGGGCGAGACAGAGCTCCGCGGCAACATCATGCAGGGCGACGGCCTCTACAAATCCGTCGACGCCGGTAAAACCTGGAAGCACATCGGCCTCGGCGATACACAGGCGATCTCGCGTATTCGCGTCGACCCGTCGAATGCCGACGTGGTTTACGTTTCCGCGCTGGGGCATCCCTACGCGGCGAATGCGGAGCGCGGCGTTTTCCGTTCCCGCGATGGCGGAAAAACCTGGCAGAAGATTCTCTATAAGAACGATCGCGCCGGCGCTGTCGATCTATGCATCGACCCGCACAACTCGAAAGTCCTCTACGCGGCGCTGTGGGACGTCTATCGCACTTCATGGACTCTTTCGAGCGGCGGCCCTCTCAGCGGCCTTTATAAATCGACCGACGGCGGCGATTCCTGGACTGAGATTACACGCAAGCCCGGCCTGCCCAACGGCATCATCGGAAAAATCGGCATCGCGGTCTCATCCGACCCGAATCGCGTTTACGCCATGGTCGAAGCCGAAGATGGCGGCCTGTTCCGCTCAGAAGACGCGGGCGCAACGTGGGCGCGCATCAGTGAAGACCGGCGCCTTCGCCAGCGCGCGTTCTACTACTCGCGAATTTACGCGGACCCTGTCGCGAAGGACACCGTGTACGTCCTGAACACTTCGTTTTTCAAATCCATCGACGGCGGAAAAACCTTCAAGGTGATCCGCACTCCTCACGGCGATAATCACGATCTGTGGATCGCCTCGAACGATCCCAAGCGCATGATCGAATCGAACGACGGCGGCGCCAACGTGTCCATCAACGGCGGCGAGACGTGGACGGCGCAGGATTTTCCCACCGCCCAGCTCTATCACGTGACCACAACGCGCGACGTCCCGTATCACGTCTGCGGCGCGCAGCAGGACAACACCACGATCTGCGTTTCGAGCGCCATGGCCGGACGCGGAGGCGGCGGAGGGACGCGCATCGCGGAGCTTCAATACTCGGCCGGAGGCGGCGAGAGCGGATACATTGCGACGCATCCCGTGAATCCGAATATCTTCTACGCGGGCAGTCAAGGCGCGTTGCTCACCAGGCTCGACCGCTCTACCGGCCAGATGCGCGACGTGCAGGTCTATCCTTTATTCTTCTCCGGCATGCCCGCGAGCGCGCTCAAGGAACGCTGGCAGTGGACGTTCCCGATCGTGTTCTCGCCACTCGATCCGAACGTGCTCTACACTTCATCGCAGCATTTATGGAAGACCACCAACGAAGGACAGAACTGGGAAAAGATCAGCCCCGATCTGACCCGCGCCGATCCGAAAACGTTGGGAGATTCCGGCGGTCCCATCACCAAGGATCAGAACGGGCCGGAAATCTATGGCACCATTTTCACCATCGCGCCGTCGAGAACGGATGCCCAAACCATCTGGACCGGTTCCGATGACGGCCTGGTCTACATCACGCGCGATGGCGGAAAGAACTGGAAGAACATCACGCCGCCGGGCATTCCGGATTTCATCCGTATTAGCCTGATTGAGGCCTCCCCGCATAAGCCGGGCACCGCGTACGTCGCGGCCAAGCATTATCAGGCCGACGACCGGCGTCCTTACGCGTATCGCACCGACGACTACGGAGCCACCTGGACCAAGATCGTCAACGGCATCGCGCCCAACGATTTCGTGCAGGCCATCCGCGAAGATCCCAAGCGTGCTGGTCTTTTATACGCCGGAACAGAACACGGCATTTATGTTTCATTCGATAACGGAGCGGAATGGCAGTCGCTGCGCTTGAATCTGCCGGATACGCAGGTTGCGGACTTGGTCATTGAGGGTGACGACCTGGTGATCGCGACCCACGGGCGGGGGTTCTATATTCTCGATGACATCACGCCTCTGCGCCAGCTTACGCCCGGCGCGCTGTCGACCGGCGCGCACTTGTATACGCCGCATTCCGTGATCCGATCGGTCAATCGCGCCGCCATCGATTACTGGCTCGCGAAGGAAGCGGACAACGTGACCATCGATATCTTGGACCCCAGCGGCGCGGTGGTGCGCAGCTACGTCGGCTCGCCGGAAGCGGAGAAAAAACGCGCAACAGCCGATGCGACCGCTGCGGAAGAGGGCGGCGGAGGGCGAGGCGGCGCGCCCCGTCCCCCTGCGCGGAAAGCCGGTGGCAATCGCTTCACCTGGGACTTGCGCTATCCGGGTCCGAAGACTTTTGAAGGGATGATTTTCTGGGGGGCGCAAGCCGAAGCCGGTCCCACGGCCGCTCCCGGCCAATATCAGGTTCGCCTCACCGCGAACGGAGTCACGGAAACGCGCCCCTTGGTTGTCATCAAAGATCCCCGGTTGACCGGCGTGACCGACGCGGATCTGGCGGAGCAGTTCAAACTCGCAATGCAGGTTCGCGACAAGACCAGTGAAGCCGATGAGATGGTGATCCGCATTCGCGAGATCAAGAAGAATATCGCGGACCGGGTGAAGAAAGATCCGTCGCTCGACGCCGCGGGCGAGCGCCTTTCGACCAAATTGAGCGCGGTGGAGGAAGACCTGTACCAGGTGCGGAATCGCAGCAATCAAGACCCTCTGAATTTTCCGATCAAGCTGAACAATCAGATCGCCGCACTCATGCGCGTCGTCGAAACCGGCGATGCGAAGCCGACCGATCAAAGCTATGAAGTATTCAAAGAGCTGAACGCGCGCCTGGAGGAAATCCGCAAGCGCTACGAAGATATTCTCAAGTCCGACACAAACGGGTTCAGCAAGTAGCGCACGCGTCCTTTGGATGCGGCTCGGCGCACCGATAGCGATGAAAACTGCGAAAAATGGGGGCTGCCTACTCTGTCCCAAGGCGCCCGCAGTTTCTACGGCAGCGGATGCTAATGTGCCGCCGTGGACAGAGTGGGCTGTACCCACTTTTCGCCCCGGCCACTCCGCCCTGGTGTTTTCGAAAGTGTCGACGTGTCCGCCGCCGCTGGCAGGCGAAACCGCCTGCCCCACGCTGGCCACAAGTTACTGATGCCAGGCTGTGTTGTGGCGCAGGCGGTTCCGCCTGCGTCTTAGTTCGTCAACGTAGTCATGACCTTCTGCACATACCCCGGCGACCCCGTGAAAATCCCAACAGGCAGCGTCCTGTAAAGAAGTATCTTCCGATACAAAACATCCTCAAGATCCGAGTTAACCCCCCACCCCGCCAAGTAGCTAAGCCGCAAATCGCCGTCGTCGTTTAGAGGAGCACCAGCGGTCCACGGCGCCAGGTCCGGCCCGTTGCCTGCATATGTCGAAAACAAATCGAGCAAAGAATTGACGCCGATCTCGCGCAAGGATTCGCGCACCGGCGCATGATCGTCGCGATTGATGCGCTCCTGAGCCTCATCGATATTGATGCGCAGAGGATCCATCTGGCCCATGAAAACCATGTCGTAGCCCTGCCCGTTTCTCGTGTTCGCCCAAATCGTGCCGTAGGGAAATGCTTCGAAGAAAGTTGCCAGTTCGCTCTTGATCGTGGGCTCGTCGGTTTCATACAAGGGAACGTAGAGCGTGAACATACCGCCCGGATTTAAGTGGCTTTTCACCGAATCGAAGTACTCCTTGGAGTACAGCGCGGCCGTCCCTTTGATGAAAACGTCCAGAGGATCGGACGCGATGATGTCGAATTTATCGGTGGTGGTGAGCAGATAATGCCGCGCGTCATCGAACACGATGTGCGTGCGCGGGTCGAGCGCCACATGATAATCCGCGTCGCCGAAGTATCGTGTGGAGGCGGGCGGAATCAGAGGCTCAATTTCACAGATAGTGATCTTCTGAATGCCGGGATAGCGCGTAAAAGTTCCCGCGGAGACTCCGGCGCCGAATCCGATGCCGAGCACGGATTTAGGGTTCGGATGCAGCAGCGCCGGCAGATGGCCGACCATTCTCTGCAACTTCATGTCGTAGGTTTCGGTGGTCGCTTCGACGTGGCCGTTCACATTCACGTAGATCGTGTTGTTGGGCCACTCCGTAATCGCGACCGACGAATTGATTCCTTCGGCGGCGTAAAGAACCTTCGATTGGCCGGCGTTGAGGGCCATCCGGCGTCCATACGCGATCAGTTCGCCGGGCACCGGCTCGACACTCCACGCCAGCAAGCACGCCATGCCGACCGATGCGGCCAGCCCCACCATTCCTAAGCCGGAGCGGCGCAGAATCGGAAGCAGCACGATCACTCCGCCAATGGCCGAGGCGATCAGCAGAACGCGCTCCGTTTGCTGCGACCCGATCCACGGAATCAGCACCAGACTGACCGCGAGCGCGCCGACAATTCCGCCTAGCGTGTTAGCGGCATAAATCGCGCCCGCCGTGCGGCCCGATTCCGCTCCTCGCTTCGCGACCGCAGCGCATGCCAAGGGGAAACTCGCGCCCCAAAACAAAGTAGGGGGCAGAATCGCCAGGATGCAGCGCTTCAGGTCCAGGTAATACATGTGCCAGGGGTCGAGCGTCGTCAGCGCGTCGTCCTTCCAGAAAGGAAGCACGGTGACAATCATGTACGCGGTCCAGGCAAAGCCGAAGAGCAGCAAAATCTGGCACCATCCCAGCGCCAGCTGCGGACGGATGCGCTTGATCAACCACGATCCCGCGCCGCTTCCCAAGGCGAGACCCACCAGGAATACGGCGAGGATGATCGAAAAAACGTACACCGTCCCCAACAGCAGCATGCTGAGCAAACGTGTCCAGACGACTTCGGCGCCCAGCGCGGTAGCGCCTGACAACCCGATGGCGAGGTAGATCGGCCACGTTGACGCATCGTCGGATTCAACGGGCGCTTCAGGCTCCGAAGCCCCCGTGACCGCAAGTTGCGAAGCCAAAAGGAAACTGACCACGGCGACGACCACGTTGATCGCGGCGGCGAAATAGGTCGCCGTCGCCATGTTGTAAATTCGCAGCAGATAGAACCCGGCGAACAGGCATCCGACCACGGCGCCCGCGATGTTGCCGGTGTACAAATATCCCCACCAGGAGACTCCGCGCGCCCATCGAACAATAGAGGGCAGAGAAGCCCCCATCAGAATTGTCGCCGGCAGCATGCACAGGGCGGCCAATACTCCGCGCCACAGCATTCCGGGCATCCCGTGCTCGGCTCCCGCAATGTACAGGCGGTTCAAGGAGGGCAGGCTGAGCTGCACCAGTACTGCGCAGGCCGCGATTCCCAATTCCAGGGCCGCGTAAATCTTTAAAGGATGTTCCTGAATCCGGATGCGCGGAAACCATATGCTGCCGATGCACAGGCCTCCCATGAAGGTCGCGAGCAGGATGCCGAGCGAGACCGAAGTGGATCCGATCGCCAGTTGCAGCAGCTGATACCACACCACTTCGTAAATGAGCGCGCACATGCCGCTCGCCGAAAAGAGAATCAGAAGGATAAATAAAGGAAAGCGGTTTTGAGACAACGATAGCTCCAGGTTCCGAACAGCGTATCGTAGCACACCCTCTTAATTTTTCTTGACGGGTTCGCGAAAGGACCGTTCCACCATGTCGTGAACGTCGGTCGACACCGGCTGATCCCTCCACAGCCAGCGCATCATATCCGGCAGAATCGCGCCGCCCATCTTTTGGCCATGCTTGTTCATGCCCCAGGAATAATTCAGATCGTAGCCCTTATCGGTCAGCGCTTTCATCAGGCGGACATTCTGCAAAAACCAGTCGCGGCGCTCGTCGTATGTCCCATCGGGGCGGAGGCCGCGGTTGTCGTTGCGGCCGTCCTGTAAATAGACGCGGATCGGCTTTTTATCGCTCTTGCGCACGATGTCGGCATAGGCGTCGCCTCCTCTTATATTCGTGAAGCTGCCGACGATGCTGAGGACTTTCCGGAATTCGTCCGGCCGCTCCCATGCCACCGTGAAGGCCGCGATCGCGCCGGAGCTGGCGCCGCCGATGCCGTGGCGCTCCGGATCTTTCGAGATGTTGTAGTCCTTATAAAGGAGCGGCATCAACTCGTCGCAGATTACTTTCGCGTAGCGATCATCGAGCGAGTTGTATTCTGTCGGACGGTTGGTGGTCCGGTCTCCCCATTCCGATTGATTCGGCTCCGGCTGCTCCGGAGTATGGCCGGGATTGATGAACACGCCGATCATGACCGGAATCTCGCGCCGGTATATAAGGTTGTCCATGACATTCTGCGCCCGCGCGTCGCCATTCGGATTCATGAACGCCTGCCCATCGTTAAAGATCATGAGGCTGGCCGGCACCGAGGCGTCATACTGCGCCGGAACGTAGATCCAATAGGTGTGAAACGTTCCGGGGTAGGCTTTGCTGTCGACTTTGAACGGTCCGCGGACCTCGCCCTTAGGAACGCCGTCCTGCGGGAGAGAATCAGGACCCAGGTGGTAAAACGCGTCGGGATTCGGCGCCTGCGAGAAGGCGGCGGCAGCGAGGAAGAACGGGAAGAATCGCATCATACGGGTTCGCCACACATCATACACCTGCGGGGAGTTATGCTGAAATCGATGAGCGACACTCGTCAGCACGCCCACGAATTGATCGACCGTATGCCCGAGGCGCAGCTTTCCGCGCTGGTCGGACTGCTCAAAACCATCGTTACCCCTCACCTCGAAGACGAGGAAATCAGCGAGGACGAGGAGCGGGCCGTCGCTGAAGCTCGCGAATGGCTGAAGCACAACAAGCCCATTTCACATGAGGAAGTACTGGCTGAGTTTGGGCTCACAATGGAAGACTTTGAGCAGATGGGACGCACGCCGCTGCCTTCTGAAAAGAACGGCGCGGATCGCTAGAAGTGGCCAAGAAAATTGCCTGGACCGTCCAGGCCAAGGCTGACCTTCGGGCCATCGATCAGCGCACCGCAATAAATATTCTCCACGGGTTGGCGCGCTTCACGCAAACGGGGATGGGGGATGTTGAACGCCTTCAAGACATCGAACCCGTCGAATTTCGCTTGCGTTTCGGCGATTACCGTGTCCGATTCGACGATTTTGGCGGAACAATTGAGATCCTGAGAATCAGGCATCGGTCGGAGGCGTATCGTTGAACCTTCAATCGCCAGTACTTTCCGCCCTCCCCTGGGTGACCCACGGGTTTGGCACCCGGCGTCTGTCCCCCGCTCCCGATTCAGTTTCCAGTGTGAAACAAATCCATTCGGATCTGGTACTTCGCGCTGATCAGCCCGGTTTTCTGGGCGAAGGCGATGCCTTGATTACTAACCGGCCGGACCTCGCGATTTGGGTTCGTTCTGCAGATTGCTATCCGATTCTACTGGCCGACGCTCGGAATCGGGCTATCGGCGCGGTCCATGCGGGATGGCGCGGGACTGCGGCTTATATCGTTAAGAAGACTCTGGAGAAAATGATGCAGGAATTCGGTACTCTCCCAAATGACATTTCTGCCGCGATTGGACCTGGAATTGGGGTCTGCTGTTATGAGGTGGGAGAGGAAGTGTCGCGCGAGTTTGGGTTCGAAGGACGGACACACCTCGACCTCGCGTTGGAAAACCGCAAGCAACTGGAGACTGCCGGAGTACTCCCGCAAAATATAGAAGCGCTCGGCGTCTGCACTTTTTGCGACGCCGAGCGCTTTTTTTCCTACCGGCGGGAGAAGGAGAAAGCGGGCAGGATGATTTCGTTCATCCAGATTGCGCAGCCTGAAATTAGGCCGCGCTGACCAGCATTTCGTCGAAATTCTCCGACGCGTCGCCGGCCTGATTGCGGTCGGCCATTTCCTGGCAGGAGATGCAGAAAGGAGTCCACGGCACTGCTGCCAGCCGCTTGGGACTGATGTCTTCTTCGCAATGGAGGCACACACCGAAGGTGCCTTCATCGATGCGGCGCAAGGCCGCGCGCACATTTCGGAGAAGCTGCGATTCACGATCCAGATTACGGATGGCGAGTTCGCGCTCGGCGGCGTGCTGCACTTCGTCTAATGCGTCCGGGCTCTTCTCGATGGCAATTCCCTCGCGATTGCGCACAAACGCTACCAGCTCTGCCTGCTTCGCCTCCAGAATATTTTTAAATTTATTTAACTCGTTCTTTGTCATGGCTGCCTCTTGTCTCTTTTTTATTTTATTTTTTGGGTTCGTTTCGTAATTTTGTCCGCGTCAAATCCTTAGACGCGAGTCCAAGCAAAAAGGTTCAAGCTTCATCTCCGTTTTGACGACGGATTTGCTTTTTTGGCTGCGAACTCCTTGATGCGAAAAAGGGTTCACCGTGGACCGTTGGCCGAACGGCCAACCATCACAGAGATCTTTTAGCCGGGCCTGCGCCCGGTTGATCACCCGGCCCCCACCGGATGGGATCGCTGCTTTCCAAATCTGCTTCGCACAGCTTAACATACTGTTGCCGCTTTCTGCAAGCAATCAAATAGCCAATCTAAGCCAGCGGCTCCGGCTGTCCGAACTTCAGGACGCAGCCGCTGCCACTTCGTTTTCATATCGGTCCACAATGCAGAAAACATTACCCCCTTCAAACGGCTCCAGACGGCGATCTGATGCCTTATACTGTCCTGAGTACCGGTAAAAATTCTCACTTTCGTTCCATCGGCGTGAAAAATCTCGCTCCCCGACTCCTTCTCGGCTTCTCCTGCTGCCTTACCATACTGGCCGGATGCTCCTTTATTCCCTACGCCGGCATCCAAATGGATGAAGCGTTGTTTGCGGGCCCATATTACCAGCCGGTAGCAAGAGAATTCCGTATTCGCCTGTTCCATCACGACGTTCCTCTCATGGTTATGACCTATATTGGGACGTTAAAAACGCTTCTTTTCTGGCCTCTCTTCGCGATTTTCGGAGGAGGTTTTGAGGCCCATCCGCTGCTCGCGGCGTGGGTTATGCGCCTTCCCACCGTCCTTGCGGGTGCACTAACCGTTTTTATTTTCTATTACTTGGCCCGACGATCCGCGGGGGACCGCGCCGCGCCGATCGCCGCCCTCCTGCTCGGTTCGGACCCGACGTTTCTCCTTACCAACACCTTCGATTGGGGTCCAGTTGCGCTTGAACATCTTTTGCTTGTGACTGGATGTTTATTTCTTGTCAAATACGCGCAGGACCGAGTCCCCCGGGATCTCCCCTTGGGATTTTTTTTCCTGGGGCTCGCGCTTTGGAATAAGGCGGTATTTGTCTGGGCACTGGCAGGATTGATTTGCGCGACGGTGTCCATTTTGGGCCGCCAAGTGTCGAAAATGATCACCCGCCGTCATCTGGCGACCGCCGCGGCGGGGTTTTTACTGGGATCGCTTCCTTTTGTGATTTACAACGCACACCGGAGGGGGGAGACGTTCCGATCGAGCGGCCATCTGGAGCCGCGCGCCGCGCTGGCCAAATTTCTGCACGTCCGCAGCGCGCTTGGCGGCTATGGACTTTTCGGCTATCTGGTCTTGGAGGATTTTGCCGACAATCCAAAGGCTCCGGTTTCCGTGGGCGAAAGGGCTGCCGTTTTCATTCGCGAACATCTGGGGGAGCATCGCAAAAATGGCATGGAGTACGCCGCTGCTCTGGCTCTGCTGGCTGTTCCCTTATGGTGGCGATCGCGGGCCGCGCGCTTCTGCCTGATGTTCACGGCGGTGGCCTGGTTCTTCATGGCTTCGACGCGGGATGCCGGAGCGTCGCTGCATCACACTGTGCTGCTGTGGCCCTTTCCGCAGCTTTTCGTGGCGATCGCGATTTCCGCGCTGCCCTGGAGATGGCTGGCGGGATCGATCACGGCGCTGCTGGTGATCCTGAACCTGCTGGTGCTGAACCAATACATCTTTCAATTCGAGCGCAATGGAGCCGCCGGTCCTTTCAGCGATGCGATTTATCCGTTGTCGGCGGATCTTTCGGACAGTCCGGGCCAAACCGTCTATGTGCTGGATTGGGGGATCCAGTTTCCACTCGACGTGCTGCATAACGGACGCCTGCATATGGCGGGCGCGCAGGAGCCGTTCATGACCGATACGCCTTCCGAGTGGGACCGCCAGGCGGCTGCGCGCATGTTCGCCGATCGTACCGGGGTGTTCGTCGCGCATACGGAAAAACGCGAGAATTTCACGGGGGTTCGGGGACGATTCGATCTGGCGGCGGCGGACGCGGGGTGCCATGAGGATTCGCTTCGGACGGTGCCGGATTCGAACGGACGGCCGGTGTTCGAAGTCTTCAAAATTGCCTGCGAAAACAGGAGTCCGTGACCGATGCTCATGCTGGAGAAGTGGCTGCGCGAGTTCGAGGTTAGTCAACGGATCCTCGATCTCGGTTGCGGGTCCGGCAGTCTGGCTGGACAAATGGCGGGACTCAACGTGACTGGCGTGGACGTGGACGCAACGGCGCTTGCGAAGAATAGGGGGCTTCCGAGCGCGTGCGCCGATAGCCATCGTTTACCGTTCGCCGCCGAGAGCTTCGAATTGGTCATCTGCCACCATAGTCTGGAGCATTTTCACGATGTGCCCGGAACTGTTCGCGAGATCCGGCGGGTTTTACGGCGCGATGGACGGCTGTTCGTCAGTGTTCCGGACGGCCGAAGTTTTAGCGATCGCCTGTACCGGTTTCTGTTGTGCGGCGGAGGGCATCTTCAGCGGTTTACGTTCGAGAGTATCGTCAGTGAGATTGAATTGGGGACGGGGCTGCATCTGGCCGGGTGGAAGGAGCTTTCTACTTCCTACATCTTCGTTGACAGGCGAAACTTTTTGCCTGCGCCATGGGGGCGGCTGCCTGGACCGTTTCCTCGACGGATGCGATGGTTTGGCAAGTTGCCGGCGTGGGCGTTTTCGGGGGCACGGATCGTTCTGAATATGCGGCGAGGGCGGTATGGATGGGCGCTGGCGTTTACTCCCTCAGAGACAAATCCTGTAGAGGAGCCGCGGAGCAGGAATGTTTGTATGCACTGCGGGGCTGGATTTGATGAGCGGGTGGTTTCCTGGTTTTTCTACCGGTGTCCTTATTGCGCGGGAGGGAATTATGGATTTGGGGGCTAGGGCCGCCATTTTTCGAAACGCGGCAGCGCATGGCGCCGCCCCACAAACTTTTGGGTCTATCTGTCTCAATTCCGTGTCAAAGCTCTACAAAAGGGGGGGCGGGGGATGAGTTAAGTGGTTTTTTATCAGCGGTCAAGATGAGGCCCCTCGCTTGCTAAAGAGAAGGCGAATGCGAACTTCGTTCTACCTCCTGGCCGGCGTAGCCCTGCTTCCATCCGCGGGCGCCACTACGCTGCTCAAGATGTCGATGAACGATATGATTCTGCAATCGACGTCGATTGTACGGGCGCGCATCACCGGTACCCGGACTGCTCCGCTGGGCCGCGATATTTACACGTACTACCAGTTGCAGATCTCTGAAACTCTCAAAAAGGGAGCTATCCTTCCGGCGGAGTTCGCGGTGCCCGGAGGGATTTACGGGAACCTGCGCCAGATCGGCATCGGGTCTCCGGTGTTTACCGAGGGCAGGGAATACGTGTTGTTTCTGTGGACCAGCGCCAAAGGAATGACGCAGGTGATCGGGCTATCGCAGGGAATGTTCAATCTAACCCAGGATGCTTCCGGAGCGACCGTGCTGAACCGGCCGGCGATTGTCGATCAGATGCTGGATAAATCGGGCAAGCAGGTTACCGATTCAGGCGTGACGATGAAGTGGAGCGAACTTCGCGACCTGATCGTGAAGACTCTTCCCAAGGCGGCGAAATAATGACGTTCCCGAAGCGAGCTTTGAGCCTGGTTGCATCGCTGGCCGCGCTCTCTTCGCTCGCTTCCGGTTATTACCATTTTGTTTATTTCGCAGGCAGGAGCGGTCCGTTTGCTCCGATTAATTTGCAGTTCGATCTGACGCAGCTTACCAACAATACGGTTTATTACTTCATTTCCGACTCGGGGCCGAACGTTTTTGTCCAAGGCGACAGTTTTCCGGCGGTGATCAGCGAACTGCAACTGGCGGCGCAGGCGTGGAACAACATTCCCAGCTCCGAGATCAAGCTGGCGTATGGCGGACTTCAGAACGCGGCGACCGAGCAGTCGGCTCCGGGAATTGAAGTGGTCTTCGACGACAGCAACATTGCGACCGGCATTCTGGCGCAGACCAAGGTCACGACCTACGCGAATGTGTCGTTTATCAATGGCAACACGCCGTTTCTTCCGATTCTGCACTCGACGATTCAGCTGCGAAAGAATCTGACGGTGACGGTCCCGCAGCAGGCGAGTTTTTACGACAGCACGTTTACGACGATGGCCCACGAGTTCGGACATTCGCTGGGACTTCAGCACACGTTGACGTCGGCTTGCATGTCGACGTATGTCACCCGGTCGACCACCAAATCGATGCCTCTGGGGGCGGACGATATCGCGGGAATTTCGCTGCTGTATCCGGCTCCGGGCTATATGGCGTCGACGGGGACGATTTCGGGGCAGGTGACGATGAACGGCAGCGGGGTGAGCCTCGCGAGCGTGGTGGCGATTTCACCGGTTACGGGCGCTGCGATCAGCAATTTGACGAATCCTGACGGGACATATCGAATCGACGGGATTCCGCCGGGTCCGAAGGGGAACTATTATCTGGTTTACGTTCATCCTCTGCCTCCGGCGCAGCAGGGCGAGGCGGGGCCGGATGCCATTGTTCTTCCCATGGACTCGTCGCAAATTCCTTTTGCGCCCAATACCGGATTCGTGACCCAGTTCGCGTCGGGAACGCGCGATTGGACGCAGAGTCCGCAGTATTACGTCAACGCGGGCGGCACGACAACCGTGAATTTCAATGTGCAGGCCAGTGCCGGGCCAGCGATTTCCGCACTGGAGCTGTGGGGTTATCTTTATAACACTTACGAGTTCAGTCCGATGCTGCCGGTCAACGGATCGTTTGACCTGTTTTTTTGCGCACCGGGCGCGACCAGTTCCAATCAGCTTGCTCCGGGGTTGAACGTGAGCGTGATCGGGGGGGCGGCTCCGGCGCAGATCATTCCTAAGTACACGCGGTTTTATGGGAGCTACACGAATCCTCCGATGTGCAGCCTGCCGTGGGTTCTGACGGGAGTTTGGACGCAGCCGGTGCAATCGACCACGCCCGTGGCACTGGCGTTCAACGTCAACAGCGACCTTTATGTACTGCCGGCGGCGTTTTTTGTGGTGCCGGCGGGACCTCCTTCCATTGCTGCTCTAGGACCGCCGAGCACCGACCAATTCGGGAACCAGACGATCTCGGTATACGGCTCCGCTTTATCGTCCTCCACGCAAATTGTCTTCGACGGCACGCCGGCCAACCTGGTTAGCGCGAACCCCGATGGATCGCTCACAGTCTCCGTGCCACCCGCGCCGGGCTCCTATACTTCGTCGGTCGAGGCGCTGAATCCGGATGGGCAGACGTCGGGGCAGATCAATCCAACCTTACAGCCTCAGAACCCTTTCAACTACGGCTATGCCAATCAGGCTGCGATCTCGATTGGAGCTACCCAGGTGACGCCGGGTACCGACGCGATGATCCAGATCAACGGGAACTATACGAATTTCGCGAGCGGCCAGACGATTGTCGGATTCGGCACTACGGACATCGTGGTAAAGCAGGTGTTCGTCATCAGCCCGACTTCGCTGTGGGCGAACGTGTCGGTAAGTCCGCAGGCTCCGGCGACCCAGACGTCGGTAACGGTGACGACCGGTCTTCAGATCGCGACTCTTACTCTGGGGCTTCAGATCGGTGCCGCGACGCCGGGAGTGACCACGTTGCGCGCGCCGATCACCAATGCGCAAACCGGTTTGGCGGGCGTTCCCGCGGGGGGCACCGCCGTCATCACCGGGAATCTGCCGCCAAACGTCGCCGGCTGGAGCCTTACGATCGGAGGGCAGCCGGCGGCGCTTTTTTACAGCAACGGTCAACTTGAGGCGACGGTTCCCAGTGGGCTCTCGAATCTGTTCCCGGCGATCGTGCAGTTGATTCCTCCTTCGGGGCCGCCTGTAGCTCCGATCGCGATGAAGATCGATGCCGCGCCTCCCTCGATCAACGCGGTGATGAACGCGTCGGGCGCGGCTGTCACGGCCAGTACGGTGGTGCATCCGGGCGATGTGCTGACGATCAACATGTTCGGACTTTCCGACGGCATCACGCCGCTGGCGCAATCGAATGTTTTCGCCAGCTTAGGCGGAATCGTGGGTGGATTGGATGCGCAAAGCGCGGTGGTGGCGCCGGTGATTCAGTTCAATAACCCGATGATTCAGGTCCAGATCCCGTTCACGGCTCCTACCGGTGTGACGGTCCCCCTGTACGTAGGGGTCGGCACGCGGGTCTCGGCTGTGTACCTGGATATCCACAACTAGGGGTCCAAGACACGTCGACACGAATGTCGACGCGGCACGCCTGGAGGCGCGCGCCACATACCGGGTGGCGAAACGGTCTACTGGTTTCTGCCGGATCGATCCCTCATACTTAAAGAGTTGACTGAACTCCGCACGCAGGCCTCGGCTCACGGTATTGAACTTTCCTATATCGATATATGGGGCAATACTCATGAGACTCCGGATGAGGTTCTAGAGGCCGTTCTCAATTGCGTCTCCGATGAGCCGGCCGATCCTGATCGTCCCTTCCCGGCGACGATCGTTCTGCGCGAGGACGCCAATTTGCTGATTCTGCGCGTGCCTGTCGCGGAATCCGGTTCCGTAAAGCTGGAATTCCAGTGGGAAAACGGTGAACTGGAGCACCACTGGTTCTGGCTGCCCGAACTCGCGATTCAAGACGGGGGCAGGCGTGTTCCGTTGCCTCGCCTTCGACTCGGCTATCACACTCTGCGGGTTTACTGGATGCGCGATCCCGTTCTCGAACTGCTTTCGGAATCGCGTTTGATCGTCTGCCCTTCGCGGGCTCTGTCCTTCGATGGGCGGGCTGCCGGTGTTGCCATCAGTCTCTACGGCCTACGTTCCTCGCGCAACTGGGGCTGCGGGGATTTTACGGACCTTCTCGCCGCGATTGATTCGTTCGCCCGGGTGGGGTGCGCCTTCGTCGCTCTGAATCCTCTGCATGCGATTCCCAATCGCCAGCCGTACAACACCAGCCCTTATCTACCGCAGTGTTCGCTCTATCGAAACTTCATCTATCTGGATGTCGAGCGCACCGGCTCCTTAGTCCTGACCGATGCCGAGCGAGCGGAAATCGAGGCGCTTCGATCCACGGAATTTGTCGAATATGAGCGCGTGGCAGCGTTGAAGTTAGCCGCGCTTACGCGCGTCTTCGCCGGCTTTGAGGGGAATCCGGAATTCGATGCTTATGTCGCCGAGCAGGGACGACATCTACACGATTTCGCCGTCTATTGCGCCCTCGACAGGGAAATGCACCGAAGGGATCCCAACATCTACCTGTGGTCCGATTGGCCGGAGCCGTATCGCGATCCGCGCTCGCATGAAGTCGCGGAATTCGCGCGGGAACATGAGCGGGACGTGATCTTTTACAAATTCCTGCAATGGCATATCGACCGGCAGTTAGCCGAGGCGCAAGCGCATGCTTTCGCCTCCGGCATGAAGATCGGTCTGTATCACGATCTGGCGCTCGCCACTGACCGTTTTGGGGCGGACCTGTGGGCCAACGGGGAATTTTACATTCAAGGGGCGCGGGTGGGCTCTCCGCCGGACGATTTCTCGCCCAACGGCCAGGACTGGTCCTTCCCGCCGCCCAATCGCGACGCCCATCGCCAGGATGGATACGCTCTGTTTGCTCAATCGATTCGCAATAACGCGCGGCACGGAGGGGCGCTGCGCATCGACCATGTGATGCGTTTTTTCCGACTTTACTGGATTCCCGAAGGTATGCCCGCCACCCGCGGCGCATACGTCAAGGACTATGCGAGCGACCTGCTGGGAATACTCGCACTCGAGAGCGTACGCGGGAATTTCATCGTTATTGGGGAGGATCTGGGCACGGTTACCGGCGAGGTCCGCCAATCGCTGGCCGACGATGGGATCCTCAGTTACCGGCTGCTATGGTTCCAACGCGATGCGGCCGGCAACTTTCTGCGGCCCGAACAGTATCCCGCCCAGGCCGTCGTTTCGACCACCACGCATGATTTGCCTACTCTGGGGGGATTCGCGGCCGGGCGCGATATCGAGGCTCGCCGCGCCGCCGGGTTGATCGACGAGGAGGCCTATCGCTTCCAGCACGCGGCGCGCGCGGACGAAGTGGCGCGACTCAATTCGGTGCTGTTGGCGACCGGGTTCACGGGGGATCCTATCGGTTTTCTGCTTTCCGCCCCCAGTTGGCTGGCGGTCGTCAATCAGGAGGATCTGACCGGCGAAACGGAACAGCAGAACCTGCCGGGAAGCACTTGGCAGCATCCCAACTGGCGCAGAAAAATGAAAATTCCGGTGGAAGAATTTGGCGCCATCGAATCCCGTTTAGCGGACGCGATCGGGCGCAGCGGCCGCAAGTAATCCAGGGCGCGAGCGGGCGGCTCGCCCTTTTATGAGTCTAAACAGGGTCGGTATTGTACCTTTTTTGTCTAAGGACATTATTTTCTTGCAGTCAGCGGCCGGTTTTGTGCTAATATGCTTAAAGCTTTTGAAAACTTGGCACTTCGCTTTGATCCTCACCGCTCAACACCTGTTTGCAGCTTCCTGTATCAATCGATTTATCCAAACTTTCAATCGCTAGATTTAAGGAGATAACTATGAAAGAGACCGGAACGGTCAAGTGGTTTAACGCCGCAAAAGGATTTGGATTTCTCGCACGCGAGAACGGCGAGGATGTGTTCGTGCACTTTTCGGCGATTGAGGCGACGGGATACCGTTCGCTCGACGAGGGCGCACGCGTCCAGTTTGTTGTGAAGCAGGGCCCGAAAGGGTTGCAGGCCGAACAAGTCAGTTTGGCCTAGATGTCAAAAACCTGCGGCGATACCGCCCGTTTCAACAGGCTTCGGAAGCAAAAAATTGCGATGCGGCTGAAAACCCGCACCCTGCGAGCGGAGCTGAACGCCGCCGCGGCAGCCAAGCCTGTTAGTACCAAATAACCCACAAGCAAACCGCGGGCGGAGCACGAAGAATGCTTCGCTCGCAACATCGAATCTCCGGACCGCGAAAAACCTAACGCTCTTCTGTCCGCGGAGACCATCTCTCTTCAGAGACCGCCATCGACGCGATCGGCAAAACGTCGACGCCTTTTAAAAGCAGTTGCGGCGTATACTCTGGCACGCTCGGAAGGACAACGTGAAATCCTTCCTCATCACGACGCACTGCGCAACAATGAAGGCACCGAGCGCACAATATCCGGTCTCACCAATCGCGAGTTCCGAAACCAGCGGCAGCGTGTCCCCAGAAGCTTACTCGGCAGCATGGCTGTCTTCACTTTGCGCCTCGATCGAGCTTTTCGACGCGCTTGCCGAGCTCCCCAAGTTCCTGAATACGCTTGCCAAGCTCCACGTCCACCTTCTCGGACCAGGCGATCATACGATTCGTCCACCGAGCGCCGGTTTGCAGCATTGCAGCCTGCCGGTCCAATCGGATCGCCTGGGTATCGAAGCGGCTTGCCAAATTCTCGATTTGGCGTTCCAAGCTTTCCTTAACGTCGGTCAGCAACGTGACCATCCGATTCCCCATCCGCAATTCCATCGCTTCCAGGTGCAGTTTTAATTCTTGATCCATATCGCCAAGTCCGCTCAACACCTGTTCTATAAGGCCAAGCCCAAGCGCAGTTCAATTTCTAGTAGACGCTTTTCGAGCACGTTGACTCGACCGGATAGCGCGTCATCAGATTCGACTGATCCACCTCCACCTTGCGTAAGCGAATATTCTGCCCTTCCGAGAACGCAGCGAACCCGCGCAGCAGTTCCGTTTGCATGTCCCGCATCTTCTCGGTCAACCTCTCTTCCACCTTTTGCATGCGGTCGTCGATGCGTCTTTCCATCGCTTCCAGGTGCTGTTTTAGCTCTTGGTCCATGGTTCCACCGACCTCAAGTCTACATGAAATAATCTTTGACCTTATCGAAAATCCCCTTTTCCTGAGGCTCATTTTCGACCGGCAACAAATCCCGCAGCTGTTCGAACAGCTTCCTCTGCTCCCGTGTCAGCTTCGCCGGAATCTTCACGTCCAGATGGACATACAAGTCGCCCCGGGCCGTCGAATTCAGGTGCGGGACGCCCAGGCCTTTGATCCGCAGACGGCTCCCTGCCTGCGAACCTTCTGGGATCTTGATGGTCTGCAAGCCGTCGAAGGTCAGAATATCGATCGACGCGCCCAGCGCCGCCTGCCCGATATTGATCGGAACCGTGCAGTGCAGATCGCTCTCATGCCGCTCGAAAATGGGGTGCTCGGCGACCTTCAGCACTACATACAGATCTCCGGGCGGACCACCGTTCGCGCCCGGCTGTCCTTCCTGCGACAAGCGGAGCTGGGTTCCGTTATCCACGCCAGCCGGAATGTTGACCTTCAACTTCTTTTCGCGGCGGAGATAACCTTCGCCGCGGCACTCTTTACAGGGACGGCGGATGATCTGACCGCGGCCGTTGCACTGCGAACAGGTGCGTCGTACCGACAAGAACGCCTGCTGATAAATCACTTCGCCGCGGCCGCGGCACATGGGGCAGGTAACCAGTCCATCATCCGGCTCCGCGCCCTTGCCGTGGCAGCGCACGCACTCTTCCATGCGCGGCACCTGAATATCCACCGACAGGCCGCGCATCGAATCTTCAAAGCCGATTTCGAGGTCGTAGCGGACATCGTCGCCGCGCTGCGCCCGCGTCCGCTTTTGCTGCGCGCCGCGCCCGAAGACGTCTCCGAATCCGAACACGTCGCTCAGAATATCGCCCAGGTCCGGGAATCCGGACGCGTCGAATCCGCCGTTGCCAGCCGCCGATTGCACGCCCTGATGGCCGAACCGGTTATAGGCCGCGCGCTTCTGCGGATCGCTCAAAACGCTATACGCTTCGGCCGCTTCTTTGAATTTTTCCTCGGCTTCGTGGCTGCCCGGATTGCGGTCCGGATGATATTGCATCGCCAGCTTGCGATAGGCGGTTTTGATCACTCCGTCGTCGCATTCCCGCTCCACACCAAGGATTTCGTAGTAATCTCGTCTGGTCACTGAACTCATTTCGTCTGCGGTTGGACCGCCACTTTCACCATCGCGGGCCGCAGCATCCGGCCTTTGAAATTGTATCCCCGCTGAAATTCCTCGAGCACTGTATCGGACGGCGCGCCGTCAGTTTCCACCATATCCACGGCGTGGTGAATATGCGGATCGAAAGGCTGCCCTGCCGATATAATCGGCTCTAAACCCAGTTTCTTCAGGCCGTCGTAAAAGCGCTGGTAAATCAACTCCATGCCCTTTACATATTCTTTGTCGGCGGATTCCACTTTGAGCGAGCGCTCAAAATCGTCCAGTACCGGCAGCAGCGCGCGAACCGCCTCCATGGAAGCGTATTCGAACAGTTCCCCGCGCTCTTTTTCGACGCGTTTCTTGAAGTTTTGAAACTCCGCCTGCGCGCGCAACAGCCGGTCGTTCAACTCGGCTTTTTCGCCCGCGAGCTGGTCCAATTCTTTTTGCAACTCGGCGGGATCGGGGTCGGTTGTGTGCAGATCGCTCATCTGACTTTAGCGTAGCATTATGGTCAATTAAGGACCCGTTTAGGAGTGTTTAAGCGTCGCGAAATGCCTGGCCCACATGCTGTACAGCGGACATCACGCGAACGTAGTTCATGCGCATCGGACCCAGGACGGCGATGACCGCTGAAATTCCGCTGGTGAGCGTGACCGGCACGCCGATCAGCGATAACTCGCCCATTGAAGGATGCGTTTCGCCTAAGCCCACGTGCACTCCGATCTCGCCCGCCGGATTCTCCAGGAATCGGTCGAGCAGCTCCAGAACCCGCTTTTTCTCTTCCAGAGTGCGGAACAGCTCGCGCATCTTTTCCTTGGTCAGATGCAGATCCAGGCCCACCAGGTTACTGGCGCCTTCCATATGAACCTCCGGCGCAGCCGGCAGATCCAGCAGTCCCTTGGCGTAGAGGACCGTTAATTTCCGCAGGATGGCGTCATAGGTCGCACTGGCGTGGCGAAGCCTTTGCGCCAGCTCACCGCGCACGTCTTCGAGCGTCCAGCCAGAGAAGTTCTGATTGATATAGTTGCGGATCGAATCGAGTTCGGAGGCGGAAACCGGCTCTTCGAGACCCACCACGCGGTTCCGGACCTGCCGGTCGCGCGTGACCACGACCATCAATACCCGGCGATCGGGAAGCGCAATCAATTCAATTCGTTCCAACGCCGGACTCACCTTGCGGATGGCGGCGGCGAGGCCCACGCCCTGGGTCATTTCGGTCAACATGCGCGAGGTGCGCTCGATCCGTTCCTCTACTGTATCGAGGCGTCCGAACTCGGAGCGGAGACGTTCGATTTCGGCTGCCGCCAGGCGCCGGAGACTCAGGGATTCGACATAGCTCCGGAAGGCCTTCTCGGTGGGAACACGGCCCGCTGAAGTATGGGGTTGCGAAAGATAACCCTGCTCATCGAGATCGGCCATAATGTTGCGAATCGAAGCGCCGCTAAGACGCTGATTCCGGGCGACTGCACGCGAGGCTACGGGTTCACCGGTGTGAATATAAGCTTCGACGATCTCGTGCAGGAGCTGCCTGCTACGCGGTGTCATCGAGATAGAGTAACTCCCTTTTATAGTGTAGCGCTATTGAGCCCGGCAGAAAAGATGGGCGGTAGCGTCGGTGCCGCGGAACGTAATACGGGAGATCGCGCCCGAAGTTTCATCGGCGTACACCAGGCCGGCGTGCGTTTTGCCGTTGATCTGGTTGCTGTAGCGATACACGGCCATCTTCTTGCCCTTGAGCGTTCCCCAGTGGTCGAACTCGAAGCCGGTGCTGCTCGAAACCGCGAAAACATCCTGAAAAAGCGGCACGGTTTGGAGCGTCGAGCGGGTTCCGTGGAAAGGCGCGGTCGGATCGAGGAAGTCGATGGTAACGGTCCGGGTGTTGGCGGTTGACGGCACCTCATTACACGACAGGTTTTCACGAGCCGACGCGAACTGCCTGATTTTCTCAATCGCCTGCGGTTCGGGAGGCCTCATCTTTTGCGCCTGCAAGGCGAGGGTAAGGAAAAATGCGAGACTGCGCATGTTTGATTGTGACACGATTCCGAATTCAATGAGATTCTGCGCCGGGCTCACGCACCATGTTTTTTTTGTGGGGCGGGCGGTTCCGCCTGCCAGAGTCGCATCAATGTCATCTACAAAAGAAGACTGCCGCACATTCACCCAGAAGGAAGATGTTTATTCTTGACGTGGCGCCTGTGGGGATCGCTGCCGGTCAAGGCGGATACGTTTGAGGAGTACGATAAAGCCCTCGATGCCGGTTCTGGACCGCGATGGCTTGAGGATCCACGGATCGCGGACGTTGTTGCCCGCGCAATTTTGATCGGCGAATTCGAAAGAGGCTTTTATCAGTTATACGCGTGGGCGGTGATGCCGAATCATGTGCATCTGCTAATTGCGCCTCTGGTCCCTGTTCCAGTGCTGACGAGATGGCTGAAGGGGTCGACGGCTCGGAATTCAAACCTAATACTAGGTCGAACCGGCAGGCCCTTCTGGCAGGATGAATCGTACGATCACTATTTACGAGGATCGATAGACGGAACGGTTGCCTACATTGAGGCAAATCCTGTTTCAGCGGGGTTAGTGAAGTCACCGGAATTATGGCGTTGGTCGAGTGCTCGGTGGTCGAAGATGGCAGGCGGAACCGCCTGCCCCACAGCCACAGCCACAGCCACAGCCACGAGCACAAGAGCAAGCAACAGCTAGACACTGGCCAGGAAATTCATAGCACTCAAAGCTTCCTTCAACGCCGCCGATTGCCGCCGCGACGCAGCTATGGTTTCTCCCGATCGCAGCGTGATCTCCAGATTTCCGGCCAACCCCGTTTCTACTTTGTCGACCCACTTAAGGTTGATCATCTGCGCGCGATTCGCACGAAAAAATCGCCGGGTCTAGCCTCGCTTCTAACGCCGCCAACGAACGTGCAATTAATGGACGCTCGCCTTTGAAGCATACCCGCGTGTAGTTGCCTTCAGATTCGAGCAGATGGATGTCGGCCACGCGCACCAGCCAGCAGCGCTCGCCGTCGCGAACGAAAACCTGTTCCAGGCGCGGAGGAATCTTGCGCGGGCGCAGTTTCGCGACGGCCGCCGCAAGCCTCGCCGGTGCGATGGGCTTTCGCCTTCGAGTTTGGCGTACTCGCGATGCAGATTGGCCGCGGTCTTATCGTGATCGGTATATTCCTTGTACCCGATCCAGGTGGCAAGCACCAGCGTAGGGCAATGGATGCGCGCCACGTCCTCGCGCAGATCGCCTCAGTACATCTCGACCATGGCATCGGCGACGGCGGAATAATCGGACGCCCGGCTCCAGGTCATGATCCGCTCGAAATCGGAGTCGCCGGTCACCATGGCACGAATTTGTGCGCGGGCGCCGTCATTACCGGCAGGCTGGCTAGTCATATACTGACGCGTCATCGCGGACTGGGCTTTTGCCTGAGCCGCCGTGATGTCAGAGTGATAGATCGCCGCGAGCGACGGATAGGCGTCGACGATGATGAGCTTGCCCGGAACGTCAGGATACTTACTCGCGAACCCCAGCGCCAGGAATCCGCCAAGGCTGTGTCCCACGATGATCGGCTCACCAATTTCTTATCGTGGATGTACGCGGCGAGATCGTCGCGCACTTTGTCGAGTATCGGAGCGGGGATGCGCGGAACGCCCACGAATCCGGCAAGAGTAAGCACGTGGCACTCATAGCGGTCTTTGTATCGAGCGACCGTGGAGTCCCATGTTTCGCCAGAAGAAGCAAGGCCGGGAATCAGAATCATCACCGGCCATGACCGGTAATTTTCACTTCGAAAGCCTTCTGCGCGGACGCCGCCGCGGGAAGCATCAATACGAAAGCAAGCAGGGTGTGTCTCATGCGATCCATCATGCGGCGGCTGGGCGACCGCACGGTTAATTTGTGACGAACGGTGCGCGACCGCCGCGAACGGCTGTTACAATGGACGGAATCCATGAGAGCGATCGCCTGGTTGCTGCGCGCCTTCTGTTACCTGTTCCATACCGTTCTTTCGCTTTCGCTGCTGGCCCTTGGAGTTGTGGCGATCCGCTCCGCCATCAAAGATCTGAAGCTGGAGGCGCTGCCGTGGCAGGGTGTGGAACTAAATCACTGGCTGATCGGGCTCGGAATTCTTGGACTGTTGAGCGTGCTGCTGGCGGTGACTGGAAAATTTCGCCTGCTGCTTCCTTTATGGTCGATCTGCGTGCTCGGGATGCTGATCCGGGATGTGTTCTTTTCCTCGTCGGTCACCTTTTCGGGGCGCGAGGATTTTCACAACTGGCTGTTGGTCACCTGCGGAGCGCTGCTCGCCACCTTCGGGAGTTTCACGATGCTGGGGCGGCGCGGAGCGTACTAGCGGCAGTCCGCCCAGCAGCCGTTCCACGGAATTGGAGATTTCTAAAATCGCCCGGTTAAAAACTTCTTCGTTGGCGCGCGACGGCTTGCGATAGCCGCTGACTTTGCGCACGAACTGTAGCGCGGCGGCGGAGATTTCATCGCGCGTGGCGGACTGATCGGGAACCCTGAGAACTTTAATGCTGCGGCACATATCTCTATTTTATTAGGAATTGCCGTAAACTTGATGATTGTGAAAAGAACCATCCTCATCCTGGCGGCCGTTTGCGCGGCGGCATTCGCAGAAGATGAAAAAAACGTCGAGTATGCCCATCCCGGCGCGAAAGCCCTGCTGCTCGATCTCCACATTCCCGATGGACCTGGCCCGTTCCCCGCCGCCATCCTGATTCACGGCGGCGGATTCGATGAAGGCAGCAAGAGCACCAATGTCCGTCCCTTGTTCGAACCGCTGGCCAACGCCGGATTCGCGTGGTTCAGCATCGATTACCGCATGGCGCCGGAGTTCAAGTTCGTCGACACCCGCGAGGATGTCTCGAGCGCGATCCGCTGGGTGAAGGCGAACGCCCAAAAATATCACGTCGACGCGAGGAAGATTGTCATCATCGGCGAATCGGCCGGCGGCCTCCTGGTCAACTACGCGGGAACGCATGAAAAGCCGGATACGCGCGTCGCCGCCGTGGTGGATATGTACGGGCCTGTCGATTACGGCAAGCTCGCGCTTGAGCGCCGCGAGCATCCGGAGCGCTTCAATATGACCAGCATCAGCCGCCACGCGAACAACGGCGGCGGCATCCATTATTTCGGCGTGGATCAACTGGACGATGCGGGACTTCAGAAGCTGCACTCGCTCGCTCCGATTGCCGCCGTTCACAAAGGCATGCCTCCATTTCTCTGTATTCATGGCACCAAGGACGATCAGGTGTCTTACGACCAATCGACGGCGATGTGCGCGGCCATGCACAAGGTGGGCGCGTCCTGCGAGCTGATCACCGTCGAAGGCGGTGGCCACGGCATGTCCAGTTGGAAGGCTCCGGAGATGCAGCACTGGAAGCCCGAAATGATCGCCTGGCTGAAAACCACGCTGAGAAGTAACTAGTGAATCCCCGCCCTTACGGGACGGGGTTATAGCCGCTGGCGTCAGCCAGGGGATTCGGTGATAGACCACACCTAGCTCCTGAACGATAATGAGTTCTGATTCCCATGGTTACTCGAACCGTTCTTCTTCTCCTCCTCGGCGCGTCGCTGGCCTGCGCCCAGGGAAGTTATGAGATTCAGGTGTACGGCTCCGACCTGGTGGCGCCTGGAAACACCATGTTCGAGCTGCACAGCAATTTTACGTTCATGGGTGTGAAGGCAGTGATCGACGGCATGTATCCCACCGAGCATCAACTTCACGAGACGCTCGAAATCACGCACGGCTTCAACGATTGGTTCGAGGTCGGATTTTACGTTTTCACCAGCGCCGATTCGCGCGTCGGCTGGCAGTGGGTGGGCGATCATATCCGACCGCGCGTCCGCGTTCCTGAATCCTGGAAATGGCCAGTCGGCGTCAGCCTGTCGACCGAGGTCGGCTACCAGCGCGCAGTTTACTCGCCCGATACCTGGACCTGGGAAATCCGCCCCATTGTCGATAAAACCATCGGCAAATTATATCTGTGTTTCAACCCGGCG
This sequence comes from Bryobacterales bacterium, assembly GCA_963698105.1. GTDB lineage: Bacteria > Acidobacteriota > Terriglobia > Bryobacterales > Bryobacteraceae > Palsa-187. Next base: position 410,383 of record CAVOPN010000001.1, on the reverse strand, counting down.
CTGGAGCGTTCTTTTCACGGACCCACGGTTCCTCAAGGCGTGGTTTTCTCGCCCAACGTGAAGGTGGGCTACGACGTCACCAAGGTGGTGAACGCCGGCTTCGAATACTACGGCTCCGTCGGCTCTGTAACAGGTTTTTTACCGATTCCTCTGCAGGAGCAGCAGATTTTCGTCGTGACCGATCTGAATGTCAGCAAGGATTGGGAGTTCAATTTCGGCGTCGGCTTCGGCATGACCGGCGCGAGTGATCATCTGATCGTGAAGATGATCATCGGCCGCCGCTTCGGCGCCAAAAAGAGTTGATGCTGCTTTGTCCGGTGCGAGACTGCCGCTTGCCGCTCTCGCGTGTGGAACACCACCTGGTTTGCGCGCGCGGCCATAGCTTCGATCAGGCCCGCAGCGGATACTTCAATCTCCTCCAGCCGCAGGATCGCAAATCCAAGCAGCCCGGCGACACCGCCGAAGCCATCCAAGGACGCAGGCGGTTGCACGATCTGGGAGTAACGCAGCCTTTGCTCCATGCCGCCGCGGATCTTGCGGCGGCGGCCCCAAAAGACATCGTTCTCGATGCCGGCTGCGGCGACGGATTCTACCTGGGAACGCTCCAGCGTTCGACTGGCTGCGAAGCGCACGGCATAGACATTTCAACCCCGGCGATCGACGCGGCAGCCAAAAGATATCCGGAGTGCGAATGGATTGTCGCCAACGCCGATCGCTTCGTCCCCTACGCCGATCATTCTTTTTCCCTGGTTCTTTCGATAACTGCGCGCATGAACGCGGGCGAGTTCCGGAGAGTGCTGCGCGACGACGGCCGCTTGCTGGTGGCGATTCCCGCGCCCGAAGATTTTCTCGAATTAAGAGGCGCCGGCCGCGATCGCACAGCCCGCACCGTCGAAACATTCGCGCCTCATTTCAAGCTGACCGCCCAGCGCCGTGTCTCGACCGCCGCGGACCTCGATGCCGACGCCGTTCGCGACGTGCTCCATTCCATCTATCGCCCCCTTCGCAATAAACCGGTCGAAGCCATGCGCGTCACCCTCAGCCTCGATCTTTTATTGTTTAACCCCGCGTAACTTTTTGCGCTGATCGTCGTATAAAGGGCATGAGCAACCTCTGGGGCGATTTGCGTTACGCCTTCCGCTCCCTGCGTAAGGCTCCTGTATTCACGGCGGTCGCGGTTTTGTCGCTCGCGCTCGGCATCGGCGCGAACACCGCGATTTTCACGCTCCTCGATCAGATCCTGCTGCGGCTGCTACCGGTCAAGGACGCGAAGGAGCTCACGCTGCTCACCATGCGCGGACGCCATTACGGCAGCAATTGGGGCGGCAACGCCATCTCCTATCCGATGTATCGCGATTTCAAGGATCGCAATTCAGTCTTCTCTACTATGTTCTGCCGCTTCATTCGCGAGGTCAGTCTCGGCTTCGAGGGTCACACCGAACTGACCCGCGCGGAGCTCGTCTCTGGCACGTATTTTCCCGGCCTGGGCGTCGGCGCCGCATTAGGACGCACCCTCAATGAGAATGACGATGTCACGCCCAGCGGACATCCGGTGGTGGTGCTCAGCCACGACTATTGGAAGACGCGCTTCGCCGGAGATCCGCAGATCCTCGGCAAAAAGATCGCAATCAACGGCAACAACATGACCATCGTCGGCGTGGCGCAGGAGGGATTCGACGGCGTCGAACTGGGCAGCGCCGCGAAGCTTTTCATCCCGATCATGATGCAGCCGGATCTCCTGCCTCTGAATAAGGAGTTCCTGAAAGACCGGCGAACGCGCTGGGTGAACGCGTTCGGGCGCCTGAAACCCGGCGTTACCAGGGAACAGGCCAAAGCCGCTCTCCAGCCGATCATGCACGCGATGCTCGCGCAGGAAGTGCAGGAGGCGGCCTTCAGCAACGCCTCCCAATTCACGCGCGAAGAATTTCTGAAGTGTACGATCGACGTGTTGCCGGGTTCGCAAGGGCGTTCCTACTTTCGCCAGCAGCTCACCACGCCGCTTTGGGTGCTGATGGCGATCACCGGCACCGTGCTGCTGATCGCGTGCGCGAATCTGGCGAACCTGCTGCTCGCGCGATCAACCGGCCGGTATAAAGAGATGGCGATTCGTCTCGCTATGGGCGCGGGCCGCAGGCGTATCATCTCCCAGTTATTGACGGAGAGTCTGCTGCTCGCCTCGCTCGGCGGCGCGGCGGGAATCCTGCTCGCGTTCTGGGCAGACCACCTTTTAATGGCCGCGTATCTGCCCTCCGATTCCCAAGGATTGAAAATCGCGACCGCGCCGGACTTACGGATTCTACTCTTCACCATCGCCGTCACTTTGCTGACGGGCCTGCTGTTCGGACTCGCTCCCGCTTTGCAAGCTACCAAGCCCGACGTCGCTCCCACGCTGAAAGACCAAGCCGGTGCAGTGGTCGGCGGAGGAAGCTCAGCTCTAAGAAAGGCTCTCATCGCCGCGCAGGTGACACTCTCTCTGCTCCTGTTGATCGGCGCCGGCCTGTTTGTAAAAAGCCTGACCAATCTGCGAACGCTCGGCCCTGGTTTTCCAGCGGAACGCCTCATCGGATTTAATATCGATCCCGGCATGACCGGTTATAGCTCGGAACGCGCCCGGCAGTTCTTTCGAACTCTCACCGAGCAGTTGGGAACGCTCCCCGGCGTTCAGTCCGTAGGCCTCGCGGCCGTGCGCATCTTAGAGGATAACGAGTGGGACAACTCCGCCACCGTCGAAGGATTTACTCCCGCCCGCGCCGGCGATCATCCCGAGCCGTTCATGAACGGCATCAGCCCCGGTTACTTCGCCACCATGGGGGTTCCGATTGTCGCGGGCCGCGATTTTACGGAGAAAGATACCGCGCGTGTGCTCCACGCCAAAGGCCGTCCGCCGCGCAATGAAGATTTCTATGTGCCCGCGACGATCATCGTGAATGAAACCTTCGCCAAGAAATATTTCCGCGGACGAAGCCCTCTGGGCCGCCACATCGGAATGGGCATCGACCCCAGTACGAAGCTCGACATGGAAATCATCGGCGTCGTGAAGGATTTCAAATACACCAACCTGCGCGACGAGATTCCGGAGCAGGCCTTCGAGCCTTATCTTGCCGAACAATACCTCAGCGGCATGACCGTTTACCTGCGGACGGCGATGGACCCGAACCAGCTCTTCTCAGCGGTGCGCGCCAAAGTGCGCGACATCGATCCTGGCGTTCCGGTCTACGCCATGCGGACCACCGACGAGCAGATCACCAATTCGCTCTCCTCGGAAAGAATGATCGCCAGCCTGTCTGCGGTCTTCGGATTCCTCGCGACCCTGCTCGCCACCATCGGGCTTTACGGCGTCATGGCCTATACCGTTGCGCGGCGCACCCGTGAAATCGGCATTCGCATGGCGCTGGGCGCGGCGCAGGGCAACGTGGTTTGGATGGTCATGAAAGAAGTGCTGATCCTGGTGGCGATGGGCGTCGGCGTGGGCCTGCCCGCCGCCCTCGCCCTCACGCGCCTGGTACGCAGCCAGCTTTTTGGAATCGCACCGAACGATCCTTCGACTTTGATACTCGCGACGTTGGGGCTTGCCGTAGTAGCCTGCGCAGCGGGCTATATTCCGGCGATTCGAGCCAGCCGCGTGGATCCAATTCTGGCTTTGAGATACGAATAGCACGTCCGTTTTCAAACACATCGCGTTTGCAGCCACCGCGGTCCGCGAAACCCCCGTTTAGTTTATAAGCAAGGAGTTCATGCGCTCTGCCAACGGAGAGCGGGACCGGCCAGGAGGGGCGATACTAGTTGCTTGCTCTGAGGGCCTTTGTGCGTTGGATGTCCGTCGGTACACGACCGGCTAAAGGGCGCGCCCGATAAATTTCGCAGTTCTTTGACATCCGAAACCCTTCTGAATTGGCCTGGGTTCGTTTCGCAAAATCACTGTCCGGCAGAGCCGCGACCATAGGGAGTGGTCGATCTCGAATTTTGCGATTACTTCACCGTAGCCCGAATCGCCGACCACTTCGCCATCACGCCCGTATACGCGGCTTCTTCCTTAACGCACGCTTGCAACTCCACCGCTGTCGGAGGCATCTCCGCCGCCTGCATCCCCTGCACCGCGGCGATCATCAGCGCTCCAATATTAGAAAGATTCGGCGGAGCCGCAGGTTCCGCCGCACCACCCCGACCTCCGCGGCCTCCTCCGCCGCTAGGAGCAGCTTCGACCGGCGCGATATCTTCAACTTTCTTAATCAACGCGTCATTCGCCGCCGATTGCGGCCGCCCTTTCAGCTTCGAAAGGAGCTCCCGCGCGTCCTTATAAGCCGCGGCGGAGCTGCGCGCGTTATCTTCCATCTTGGTCGTCCAAGTGAAAATCTGTTGAACTTCAGGCGTGACCTTCACCCGCGGATCCAGCTTGATCGTAATCGGCTGGGTGACCGATTGCCCGTTCGCGGTAAGCCGAACCGTATAAGCACCAGGCGCGACCCAGGGCGAATTGACACCCGCATACGTGCGATGCGGAACCGCCCCGCCTCCTCCACCGCCGCCGCGTCCACCTCCTCCGCCGCCCGGCAGAGGATCGTAATGCATATCCCAAGTGAACCGGTGCATCCCCGCCGTAGTTTTCAAAACTTGCTGCGGAGCCGGCCAATACAGAGGCAAACTGCAATCCGGAGCCGTCGGCGTCTGCTGGCAGACCTTGTTATACGCCGCCGGATCCACAGCCGGGTCCGGGCTCAGCACCTTATCGGTACTCGAATAAGTGCGAATCACCTTCCCCTGCGTGTTCAGAAACTCGAGCTTCGCTTCTCCCACCGAAGAAGGCAAGTAATAATCGACAACCGCACCCGCCGGAGGATTCTCTCCGGCCGGCAATTCCGGAGGCCACGGCGTAGGATCGTTGGTCCCAAACCGAATCCGAATCCCCGTCGCCGGCTTGAAGAGATAAGCACTCGATGCCGCCGCAGCTTCCGCCGCCTGCCGTAGCGGAGTCACGTCATCGAGAATCCAGAACCCCCGTCCATGCGTGCCCGCCACCAGGTCGGAACACATACACGACGCGTCGTCCTTCACCTCGATATCGCGAATCGAAATCGCCGGCATGTTGAGCCGCAGCGAATGCCAGTTGTCTCCATCGTCAAAGGAAACCCAAACCTGGGTATCGGTCGACGCATAGAGCAGCCCTTTCTTGCGCGGATCTTCCCGAATCGAATTGGTGACCGCGCCGCCGTCGATCCCTTTATCGATCTCCGTCCAAGTCTTCCCGCCGTCATGCGTGCGCCACAAATGCGGGTTCATGTCGTCGAGCCGCAGCGTATTCGCCGCCGCGTAAGCCGTCCGCGCGTCAAAATGCCCCGCATCCATATTAAAGATGCGCGTCCAAGGCTTCAATTCCGGAGGCGTGACGTTGGTCCACTTCTTCCCTCCATCCATCGTCACTTGAATCAACCCGTCGCCCGTTCCCGCCCACAGGACATTCACATCGAGAGGCGATGGCGCGAGCGCGGTCACCGACCCCTGCGCGGCGGGCGTCACCGTCGACGCATATTTCCCCGCGTTACTCGGAACGTCCCATGTCTGCCGAGTCAAATCCCCGCTGATCGGCGTCCAGCTGTGCCCGGCATTGGTGGTCTTCCACACGCCCGCCGTCGCGTAGAACAAAACGGTCGGATCTTTCGGAGACCAGTTAAGCGGCTGCGTACGAACAGTCCGCGCCGGTGGGGCATTTGGCGGCAACTCGACCACCGCCGCCCCTCGCCCTCCACCCGGAGGCCCCACGTTGGCCTTCTGCCCGGTGACGCGATTATAAACCGTCACTTTTCCGCCATAAACCAAGTCGGGATTCTTCGGATCGGGCGCCGCCTCTCCGTACTCCTCAATACCCACCGGATGCCAGTCGTGAAACGTGATTTCCCCATCCATGCTGCGGCTCTCGACGCAGGCCGAGCCCGAATCCTGCTGCCCGCTGCACAGGCGGTAAGGAAACGCATTGTCCGCGGTAACGTGATACATCGCCGCCGTCGGCTGGTTGTACCAGTTGCTCCAGGATTCCCCGCGATTCGCCGAAACCACCGCGCCCTGATCGCTGACCAGCAAAATGATCTGCGGGAAAACGGGATTCACCCAGCTCTTCTGATAATCGTCGCCACCGGGCGCGCCGCGCACCGCGGACCACGTGAGGCCGCCGTCTTCCGTTCGCCAGAACACCGTGGAACAGCTATAGACCACTTTTTCGTTGCTCGGATCGACAGTAATGGTCGGCAGATCGCCGCCGCCGATTCGTCCCAAAGGCCGTGTATCCGGAGGATGCCTCTGCGAACCCGTCTCCGCAATACGCGGATCGTCCGTCGCGAGGAACCAATGCTCGCCCGCATCGGTCGATTTATAAAACGCGATCGCCGCGCCCCCGCCCCCTCGCCCACCGCCGCGTCCTCCACGTCCTCCGCCCGCCGCGGGACCCCCAGGAGCCACCGTCGCGTAAATCACTTTGGAATTGCTCGGCGCGATCGCCAGATTCGCTTCGATGATCGGAGGCAGCCCGGTCGTCAGTTGCTTCCAGGTCGAGCCCCCGTCCGTCGATTTGTAAATCCCCCCATCGGTTCCGCCGAACGCGCCGTTCTCGAAAAATCCCTGCTGCTGCTGCCACATCGCGGCGTAAATCGTGTTCGGATCCTTGGGATCGATGCGCACATCGTTGCCCGACGTGTACTCATCCTTATAAAGGACCTTCTGGAAGGTCGCGCCCCCATCGGTCGACCGGAAAATCCCTCGTTCTGCGTTAGGCCCGTAAGGATGACCCAGCACCGCCACAAAAAGCCGGCTCGGATTCGTCGGATCTACCTCAATATCGGCGATCATCTGCGAATCCCGCAGCCCCAGGTGCGTCCACGTTTTCCCCGCGTCGGTGGATTTATACATCCCGTCGCCGGTCGCAAGGTCCGGACGGATAATCCCCGCGCCGCTGCCCACATAAATAATGTTGGGATTCGATTGCGGCACCGCGATCGCGCCAATCGACCCCGTCGGCTGATTGTCGAACAAAGGCACCCAGGTGGACCCGAAATCGCTAGAGCGCCACACGCCCCCGTTGTCGAAGCCGATGTAAAACACGTTCGGTTGACTAGGCACGCCGGCAAGAGCCCGAGCGCGACCGGCGCGCGGCGGACCAATCGACCGCCAGTGCATCTCCGAATAAAGTTTCGGGTCGATCGTTTGAGGGAGGGCGAGCGAAGCGAGCCCGACAATAGAAAATACTAACCGCGTAATGGACAATGTGGCCGTTCTCCTGAATCTCACGAGTGTAAACTATTTACAGAACCGCGACCATCGGGAGCGGTCAGCCTTGAAGCGCAGATGAAAGAACTACTAACCAAATCCTTCTGGCAAGGCGTGAAAAAAACCTACGACGAAGCATTAAAAGGCCCAGCGCCCGAAGAGAAAGCCCTGCCCGAGCCTATTCCCGATTCCCCCCCGGAGCCCCCGAAGCAACCGGAGTAATCCCCCCCGCAGCCAGCGTGCGATTGAACGCCGGAACATCCTTATCCATCAGCTGGCGATATTCCACCTTGGCCGCCGCCAGATCCTTTTCGATCATGTCCGTCAAGCTGAACGCCGTGTCCGTAGGCTTATAATCCGCGCCTCCCGCAACGTCTCCGGCCCCCGTGCCCACTTCCCCGTTCAGCCAGATCAGGTTGAAATAAACCTTGTACGCTGCGATGAAAAACTTGTCGTCGCTGGTGGTCAGAGCCTTCGACACCAGCTTATATTCGATGCTCTGCATCTTCTGGTCCATCGCACCGACGGACTTCAGCAGCTCGGCTTTAGCCTTATCCGCCTTCAGCATCTTTTGAACATCGTCGAGCTGTTTGCGCATCCACTCGATCTGATTCACCATATCCGACGTCGAATTAATATCGTCGCGGATGCGCAATTGCAGGCTCACCTGCGATTTAATATCCGCTTCCGAACCCGTACTGTGCGGATCTTTCAGAATTTCAATCGGCTGCGTATAGGATTCCCCGTCCACTGTAATACGCATCTTATAAGTCCCCGGCGCGACCACCGGACCCACCTCCGCCTGCGCCGCGCCCCAATGCGTGATGGCCCGCGAATCCTGCCCGCGGAACCGGGGCTCCTCGAAAATGTGCGGATTCTCCGGGGGCGCCGTGCGCAGCGCAATCAGCTTCGGAGCATCGTAATGCAGATCCCAAGTCGCGCGATTCAGTCCTTGCCGGTTCGGCACATTGCGCAGCTCGCGGATCACCTTGCCGTCGCTATCGAGAATCGCCGCCTGCACCGGACCCTTGGGCTGATTCTTGAGTTGATAATTTACGTAAGCGCGACCGCCGCCCAAAATCCGCATGGTCGGCCGCGGCGTAAATAAGGATACCGACGTATCGGACCCGACGCCCTTGGCCATCTGCTCCAGCGGCGTAATGTCGTCGAGAATATAAATCCCGCGCCCATACGTCGAAATCACCAGATCGTGAAACTGCTTCTGCACCACCGCCCAGGAAACCGGAGCGGGCGGCAGACCGTTCTTCAAATTGGTCCACTTCCCTCCGTCGTCGAGCGAATAGAACAGTGCATTTCCCGTTCCCGCGAACAACAATCCTTTGCAGTTCGGATCCTCGGCCACCACGCGCACATACGACAACTGATGGCTGGGCAACCCGCCGGTGATTTTCGACCAAGAAACGCCGAAATCCGTAGTCTTATAAATGAACGGCTCGCGATTATCCATCAGGTGATAATCGACCGAAATATACGCCGTGCCCGGATCGAAAAACGAAGGCTGGATGCTGGTGATGGTCCCCCAGGGCTTCATCCCGACATTCCTGGTCATGTCGTTCCAATGCGCGCCCGCATCCTTCGAATACCAGATCTTTCCGTCGTTGGTGCCCGCCCAGATCAGCCCTTTCTGAACCGTCGACGGCGCGATCGCGAACACCACTTCGCCGTAAAACTGCCCCAGATTATCTCCGACGATTCCACCCGACGGCGCAAGATACTTCGGATCCTGCGTCGACAGATCGGGACTGATCACGCTCCAGCTTTGCCCCGCGTTGGTGGTCCGGAAAATCACCTGGCAGCCGTAATAAACCGTATTGTGATCGAACGGATCGATCGCGAGAGGCGCCGTCCAGTGGCAGCGATACTTCGTATCGTTCGGAGGCGAATCGAGCGTGTGCAGCCATGGACTCACCGAACGCGCGAGCTTGGTCTTCGCATCCCACCTGGTCACCTCGTCGCCGTAGCAAGTGGCCCATACAATATTCGGATCCGTGGGATCGGCGTAAGTGAAACCCGATTCGCAGCCGCCCATTCCGCGGTCCCAACCCGGCTCCGCCGCGCGTCCGAATCCTCCGAAACCAACCTGCACTGCGGGACCGCGCATGGTCGTGTTGTCCTGCATGTTGGTGTAGAAATAGTACGGAGTCTGATTGTCCACCGACACGTGATACATCTGGCCCACCGGCAACTGGACGCGATTAAACCCGCGCCCATGCGACGTGGTGATATTCATTCCGCCGTCGTGCGTGATCACGAACCGGTCGGCGTTGGTCGGGTCCCACCAGATGTCGTGATTGTCGCCACCCCACGGCGTGGGCCGGAACGTTTCGCCGCCATCGAGCGACTGGTGAAACGAACTGTTGGACACGAAAATTTCATTTTCATTCGCGGGCGAAACTGCGAGATGAATATAGTATCCGGCGCGTCCGATTAACGCGCGATCCCAATTCACCACGCGCCAGTTCGTCCCTCCGTCATCGGATCGCCACATGGACCCCTGATCCGCCGTTTGAATCAGCGCATACACGCGATCGGAGTTCGTCGGCGCAATCGCCACATCGATTTTTCCCAGAGGCGATTTGGGAAGACCAGGAGATGTGACGCGCTTCCAGGTCGTGCCTCCGTCGCGGGACATATACACGCCGCTGCCCGGACCGCCGCTGATCTCTCCATACGTGTGCATCTCCACTTGCCACGTGCCCGCGAAGAGCACCAGAGGATTCTTCGCGTCCATCGAAAGCCCGCTACAGCCGGTATTTTGGTCGACGAAGAGAACTCGATCCCAATGCACTCCGCCGTCCAAGGTGCGAAACACGCCGCGCTCCTGCTGCGGCCCGGTCATGCGTCCCAGCGCGCACGCGAACGCGATGTCGGGATTGGTCGGATGCAGAATCACGCGCCCGATGCGGCCCGTCTCGTCGAGCCCGACGTGCTGCCACGTTTTTCCGGCGTCGGTCGACTTGTACATACCGTTCCCGGTCACGTCGCTATCGCGAATCGCCCAAGCTTCGCCGGTCCCCGCCCACACGATATTAGGATTCGACGGCGACACTGCCAGCGCGCCGATGGCCGCCACGGGCTGCGAGTCGAAAATCGGAGTCCAGCCGAATCCTCCGTCGACAGATTTGAAAATTCCACCCGAAGCCGCGCCCGCGTAATAAGTGTTGACGTCCCCCGGCACAGCCGCGACCGATGCGACTCGATTGCCCGCCAAAGGTCCCACGAACCGAAATCGGAACTGGTTCGCATCCGGCGGCTGTTGGCCCCGCCTTTGCGCGGACGCGCTGATCGCAACCAGCAACACCATTAGAATCCGGATAGAGCCGCGACCAAAGGAAGCGGTCAACCTGCTGTTGTCAAAAAACATTTCTTAGTTCCTCTTTATACCGCGAGCGTCGGATGTTTCAAATGAAACCCCGTCGCATCCTGATAAGCCTTGGCGAGCGCAAGCAGTTCCGCCTCGCCGAAGGGACGGGCATAAAACGTAAAGCTGCCCGGCGTCCCCGCCTCTGTAAATCCATGCACGACGTTGATCGCCGGATAGCACGCGGTATTGGCCATCGCGAAATGCTTTTGCGTCACGCCGCGCCGCGCGCCCGGATCGCCGCCGCGTCCGCGACCTTCTCCAGAGGCCGCAGCCCCGCGTCCGCGTCCCCCTGCGCCGCCTCCGCCATTCGCGGGAACCAGATAGACATCGACATCGGCCGTCGCGTCCGCCAGCTTCATCATCATCATGGTTCGCGCGCGCTGCGATTGCAGATACTCGACCGCGGGAATGAACCGCGCCGTGCGAAAGGTCGTCGCGCGGCCGGGATTCGTCATCTGCTTATCCCGATTGGTGCGGATCATTTCATCGAAAAATACCCCGGACTCGACCCCGTAAGCCGACCCGTCAATATTCCAATCCGGCATCTTCACCGGAACCAATTTCACGCCCAGCGCCTGTACCTGCGCGATCGCTTTTTCGTTCATCGCCTTTCCGGCGGCGTCGCGAACCTCATCGAATCCGTCTTTCAAATAGCCCACGCGAAGCTTGCGAATATCCAGCCGCGCATTCCAGTTGAAGGGAATTTCAGAGACGCTCAAATCTTTTCCGTCGGGCTTCGCGATCACGCTCATCACCATCGCGCAATCCTCCGCGTAGCGGCACATCGGCCCCAACCGGTCCTGGGTCCACGAAAGAGCCATCACCCCGTTGCGGCTGATCCGCCCGAACGTCGGACGCAAGCCGGTGACGCCGCAGCGCCCCGAAGGACTCAGAATCGACCCGCTGGTTTCCGTGCCGATCGCGAACCCGACACATCCCGCCGCCGTCGCCGAGCCTGGACCCGCCGACGATCCGCTCGAACCCTGCTCCGTATTCCACGGATTCTTGGTCTGCCCCCCGAACCAGTTATCGCCCTGCGCCAGCTCGCCCGAGGTCAGTTTGGCCAACAACACCGCCCGCGCGTCGCGCAGCATTTCGACCACGCTTGCGTCGCTGTCGATCATCTGTTCTTTGTAAGCGCCCGATCCCCAGGTGGTCTTGAAACCCTTCACTGCGATGATGTCTTTGGCGCCCCACGGAATCCCATGCAGAGGACCTTTATATTTGCCCGCCGCGATATCGGCGTCGGCCAGCTTGGCCTGCGAAATTGCCAGGTCGTCAAGAAACGTCACCACGCAATTCAGTTTGCCGTTGTACTTGTGCAGCCGCGCCAGATACATCTGCGTCAGCTCGAGCGAGCTGACCTGCCTCGTCTTAATCAGTTGCGCGAGCTGCACAACGGGCCAGAACGCGACGTCCTCCAGATTCGCCGGACGTTTCACCAGCACGGCGCTGAAGTGCAAAGGCTCCCGGGTGCGATTGATCTTCATCCCCGGAACGAGGGGGCTGAAATAAAACGGAGGCGACACGTCGTTCGGAATCTCCAGCTTCCGGACTTCTTCGAACCCCGTCAGATTGCGATTCACGCCTTGCAGGACTGCTTTCCGGTCCTCGTCGCTGAAACTGAGCCCGGAAAGCGCGAGCGCGCACTTCAGCATCTCGTCGGTGACGCGCGGGGAATCGCCGCCCTCCTGCTGCATTTCGGCCCAAAGCGCGCCGGGCAGCAGGCTGGAACCGAGGCCAAGGCCCGAAAAATAGGAAAGGAATCGCCGGCGGTTTTCGCCCGTGTTGTGGAGCATAGGGCAAATTATACCAGTGGGGCAGGTTCCCGACCTGCCCTCCGGAAACACGAATGGGCAGGTCGGGAACCTGCCCCACTGGTTATTTGGAGTTTCCTATCAAGCGGTGAATCTGGTCGACCGCATAATCGACCTTCATATCGAAAATCCGCTTTCCCAACTCCGCCGTCGATGGACGCGCGTCGCCGGTGATGCCGTTGTTGATTCGTTTCGCGTTCGGATCTCTCGGCTCACCCGGTTTCCGCACCGGATCGCCCAGAGCGGTCGCAATCAGATCCTTGCGGACCCATCCTTTATCGCCGCCCAGAAACAGCATTTCGGACGTATCCGGAATCCCGGCGTGGGTACTCACCGGTAAATGATTCGCCTCCAGCCATTTATCGAAGTCGCCATTGGCCTTCTTGTAAACCTCGTCGCAAAAGTAGACGTGGATGCCTTGCGGCGAATATTTCTCGTCCAGTTTCTTGGCCACCTCGCCCAGCTCATTCTGGCCTCCGCCGTGATCGCCCATCAGCACGATATTCCTGAAGCCGTTCTTGATCATCTGTTCGGCGATCTGCTCATTGATCGCGGCGAACAGGGGCGGCGTCAACCCGATGGTGCCGGGATGCTCCGCACTCGCATTATTGGGGGAAAACGGCAGCACCGGAGCGGCAATCGCGTTGCCCAGCTTCTCCGCGATCGCGATCACCGTCGCGTGCGCCATCAGCGTATGGCCGCCGTTGACATTCTGGGGCCCGCGATGCTCGGTGCCTCCGTTATAAATCAACGCGGTGGTCTTACCGCTCTCGATGGCCTTCTTGACCTCCGGCCAGGTCATCATCTCGAAATCGACTTTGGATTGCGCTACGCCGAAACAGGCGAGCAAACAAGTGGAAATTATAAGGCGATACATCGGAACGGAGCATACCATACTACGCTTTCATATTTCTCCCGCTGATCTGCAAATCGTAGCCGTCGGGATCCTTCACGTGGAAACTATCTTCGGTATCCGGCCGCGGCTCGAGGCCCCGCCGGCGCAGCTCCGCCTCGACTTCTTTTTTGTCCCATTTGTCGATGGTGTAGGCGATGTGGTTCACCAGCGGCGTGGTCTGCGGAGTCTTCCCGCCCGTGCGCGCATTGCGCGGCAACAGGAACGTGTCTCCGAACGACATGTAGCACTGCTTCCCATCGTCATGCGAGACTCTCATGCCCAGCAGATCCGCATAGAAATCGCGAGTCCTGGCGTAATCCGCCACCACGTAAGAGATGTGGTTCACGGCTACCGCCTGAAATCCTTTCGCTTCCGCAGCCGCCGGAACCGCCGCGGCCGCCGCCGCCGCCGCGATGCTGCGAATCAACTGACGCCGATCCATCCGGCCTTGTTCGAAGTCGTTTAGAAGCTTTCCGATCAAATGTTCCATTTTGGTCCTTTCAGAAAAAACTGAGCGTCCTTATTCTTATCATGATCTCGACTAAATCCGTGCTACGCTCCGGAAGTACTTCATCGATATTTGAATTTGAGGATGGCCCTTCATGCGATTTTCGACGGCGCTACTCTCTTTTCTTCTGCTTCTGTGCGCCAGCCCGGCAATGGGTTCACCGGTCTTGTATGAGATTTGCTTTTCTTATGATTTCGGGGGCGAAACCATGCAGGGCCCGCTCTTGCCGGGCGGCAAACAAGTGGCCGCCGGGATCCCGGTCGCGGCTCCGATCGCGGAGTTCTACTACGATCCCTCGGCCCCGGATAATGGAAATTCCCTGTACGCCTTCTCAGCCCCTTCCGGACTCGAGGGCGGCTTGTCGGTCATCTGGTCGGTGAGCATCAACCTGCTCAATGTGTCCATGTCCGGATCTCCCGCCTGCGCGAGCGGCCAGACCGGTGACGCGGCGATCTTTACGATGCTCACCAACTGCCCGGGAGCGACTACGGGCTGGACAGCCAGCATTCCCGACGATTACTGGGGACCTTTCAGCCTGTGGGTCGACGCTCCCGGCGGCAGTGTCGCACTCGCTGGGAGCTGTTATTGCTTTGGGAACCCGCAGCCGCTCGAAACCTCTGTCGGCTCCTTCACCGTGACCACCGCGCCGGAGCCGGCCACGACACTCCCGATGATCGGTGGATTAGTCTGCTTGTTCCGGAAAAGAATCGCCCACCTAGGTCCGCGCCGGCATACCCTTGACTTCGGCAACCGGCGTCGATAAACTCGATGCGGGTATAGTGTCGGGATATCCTCGGCAACCACGCAGTTTTCGAGGGGGGAATTTGATGAAGTGCTTGTTGCTCTGGAGCGTCTCCGCAGCCGCTTTATTCGCCCAGGCACCGAATCCTCCGTCCCGCGCGCTGGTCAATCAGAACTGCCTCGGCTGCCATAACGACAAGCTGAAATCCGGCGGATTTTCCTGGAATACGCTCGACCTGGCGCATCCCGAACAGAACGTGGATGAAGCGGAAAAGGTCATTCGCAAGCTGCGCGCCGGCTTGATGCCTCCGGCGGGGATTCCTCGGGACACTCCCGCGTTGAAGGCCTTCGCCGTATCGCTTGAAAACACCATCGATCAAGCCGCGGCCGCCCATCCGAATCCTGGGCGCCCCGCGCTTCATCGCCTGAATCGAACCGAATACGCCAACTCCGTTCACGACCTTCTCGGCGTCGACGCCGATGTGACCGCGCTGCTTCCCACCGACGATATGAGCCACGGCTTCGACAACATGGCCGACGTGCTGTCCATTTCTCCTGCCCTGATGGAAGGCTATATCCGCGCGGCCGGCCGAATCAGCCGGGAAGCCGTTGGCGATCCGGAGGCGCTGGCCCTCACCACGACCTATTCGATTTCGCGAGTGACTTCGCAGGTCCGCCACGTGGACGGCACGCCGTTTGGAACCCGCGGAGGCCTCTCCGTGATGCACGATTTCCCGGCCGACGGCGAATACATATTTAAGGTGGGCTTCTACTACTCGCCGACTGGTCCCCTGTTCGGCCTGAATCAAGGCGCCGGCCAGCAGATCGAAATCGCGGTGAACGGCGAGAGGGTCGCGCTGCTGGATATCAATCCCGCGATGAAGCTCGCAAACGACGGGATCAAGACGCCTCCTATTAAGGTGAGGGCGGGTCCGCAGAGGATTTCCGCTTCCTTCCCCCAGAAATTCGATGGGCCTATTGAAGATGAGTACCGCATGGTGGAGCAAAGCCTGGTCGACGTGAGCGCCGGTACCATTCCGGGAATGACCACGCTGCCCCATCTGCACCAGCTTTCGATCACCGGGCCCACGGTTGCCGCCGGGGTTTCGGACACCCCTAGCCGCCGCAAGATTTTCACCTGCCGTCCGACCGGCGACGATGAACTGCCGTGCGCCCGCAAGATTATCGCGGGCCTGGCGCGCCAGGCGTATCGCCGGCCGGTTACGGAGAACGATCTTGAAAGCCTGCTCGGTTTCTATCAGCGCGGGCGCAACGACGGAAATTTCGATTCCGGTATACGTACCGCGATTCAAGCGATGATCGCGAGTCCGGAGTTTGTCTTTCGATTCGAGCGCACCCCCGCGGGCGCCGCTGCGGGCAGGAATTATCGCATCAGCGATCTGGAGATGGCTTCGCGCCTCTCTTATTTCCTGTGGAGCAGCGCTCCCGATGAGCAGTTGATCGCGGCCGCCAGCCAGGGAAAACTCTCGAATCCGATGACCTTCGAGAAACAAGTGCGCCGCATGTTGGCGGATCCCAAGGCCCAGGCGTTGACCGCGAATTTCGCCGGCCAGTGGCTGCGCCTTCAGAACCTGAAGAACGTGAGTCCCGATCTGTTTGAGTATCCCGACTTCGATCGCACGCTCGCGGATTCGATGCGCCGCGAAACGGAGCTGCTGTTTGAAAGCGTGGTCCGCGAAGATCGCAACGTCCTCGATCTGCTGACGGCCGACTATACATATGTTAACGAGCGCCTAGCGAAGCACTACGGAATCCCCAATATCCTGGGTAATCGTTTTCGCCGCGTCGCGCTCACAGATCCCAACCGTTTCGGGCTGTTAGGCCAGGCGAGCATTCTTACACTGACCTCGACCGCGATTCGGACCTCGCCCGTGCAGCGCGGAAAATATGTGATGGAAGTGCTGATGGGCACGCCTCCGCCGCCTGCTCCTCCGAACGTTCCGGCTCTGCCTGAGAACGCCGATAGCCGCACCGGGCACGCCGCCAAACTTCTTTCGGTTCGACAAAGGCTCGAAGAGCATCGCTCTAATCCGAACTGCGCGGGATGCCACAAGATGATGGATCCCATCGGATTCTCGCTCGAAAATTACGACGTGCTGGGCGTCTGGCGAACCAACGACAGCGGATTTAAGATCGACCCAACAGGCACCATGTTCGACGGCGCCAAGCTGAACGGTCCTGCCAGCCTGCGGACTGCGCTTCTCGGACATTCCGATTTATTTCTCGAAACGCTGGCCGGAAATCTTCTGGCGTACGGCGTCGGCCGCGTGCTGGAGCCGTCGGATATGCCGGTGGTCCGGTCGGTGGTGAAAGAGGCGGGACGCAGTAACAATAAGTTTTCGGCGCTCGTCCTGGCTATTGTGAAAAGCACTCCGTTCCAGCTGAGACGAGCGGAAGAGAGCACAGCCCTGACAGACGATGTAGTGGCGAATCATTGATGTAGCGCGCAATTTTAGGAGCCTTATGTTTCTAACAAGAAAGCATCTTTCCAGACGCAGCGTGCTGCGGGGTATGGGCGTCACCATGGCTCTGCCACTGCTCGATTCCATGGTGCCGGCGCAGACTCCTCTGCACAAAACGGCGGCGGTTTCGCCCACGCGCCTGGCCTGCATTGAGATGGTGCACGGCTCCGCTGGAAGTACCGGCGAGGGCACCAACAAGCATTACTGGTCGCCCGAAAAAGCCGGCCGCGATTTTGAGATGAGCCAGACGCTGGAGCCTCTGGCGCCCTATCGCGACTACTTGACCATCGTCAGCGACACCGATCTGCATCCGGCAACCGCATGGGCTGCCGCGGAAGAAGGCGCTGACCATTTCCGGTCCAGCGCGGTTTATCTGACCGCCGCGCATCCTAAGATGACCGAAGGCTCCGATTATTTCGTGGGCACCTCGATTGACCAGTTGTACGCACAGAAGTTCGGGCAGGATACGCCTCTGCCTTCGATTCAGCTGTGCATCGAAATGGTCGATGCCTCCGGCGCCTGCGATTACGGCTACGCCTGCGTGTATGCGGATACCATCAGCTGGGCCTCGCCGACCGAGCCTTTGCCCATGACGCTCGACCCGCGCATGGCGTTTGAAAATCTCTTTGGCGAAGGCGGATCGCCGGCCGACCGCCTGGCGCGCGGCAAGGTCAATACCAGTATTCTCGACTGGATCGCGCACGACGTGAAGCGCTTGCAGAAGGACCTGGGCGCGAGCGACCGCAATCGTCTGAACGCGTACCTCGACGACGTTCGTGAAATCGAGCGCCGCATTCAGAAGATCGAAAAGTACAATTCGAGTGGCGAAGCCCGCGCGCTCCCGGCTGCTCCTCTGGGCGTTCCCGACGCGTTCGAGGAGCACGTCCGCCTGATGTTCGACCTCCAGGCGCTGGCGTTTATGACGGATGTGACGCGCGTCTCGGCGTTCAAACTGAGCCGCGACGTCAGCGGACGTGTGTGGCCGGAGAGCGGTGTGCACACTCCGTTCCACCCCTGCTCGCATCATGGCGAAAATCCTGCGAAAATCGCGGAATTCGCCAAATTGAACCGCTATCACGTCAGCCTGCTGCCCTACTTCTTAGACAAATTGAAGAACACGCCGGACGGTGACGGCAACCTGCTGGATCATTCCATGGTGATGTACGGCAGTCCCATGGGCGATTCGAATGTGCACAATCACAAGCGCGTGCCGGTGATCCTGCTGGGCCACGCGAACGGCCAGCTTAAGGGCAATCTCCACGTGCGCACCCCGGACGGGACTCCGATGGCGAACGTCCTGTTGACGATGCTGCACAAATTGAATGTCAAGGTCGACAGCTTCGGCGACAGTAACGGCGAAATTGCAATCTGATTTGTATCCCCTGGCTTACGCCAGGGGCTGTATAAGGCCGTCCCGCCAGGGCCGGGATTTGTAAGGTGAACCACATGGGAAAACATAGCTTGATCGGCGGATTCCTGATCTCGACAGCGCTTGTCTTCGCGAGCGACGCGCGGCTTTCCGAAGCGGCTATGCGGGGCAATCATGCCGCGGTAACATCACTGCTAAGCCAGGGCGTCGACATCGACGGCGCGCAAGGGGACGGGAGTACCGCGCTGCACTGGGCCGCGTTCAACGACGACCTCGAAACCACGAAAGCGCTGCTGGCTGCCGGCGCGAACGTGAAAGTTTCGACCCGTGAAGGCGGCATCACGCCTCTGTTCATGGCCTGCACCAACGGAAATCCGGCGATCATCGAAGCACTGCTCAAAGCCGGCGCCGATGCCAATTCCGTAAAAGCGAACGGGACCACCGCGTTGATGCTGGCCGCTTCTTCCGGCAATGCGCAAGCGGTGAAGATCCTGCTCGATCGTGGCGCGAAGGTCGACGCCAGGGAAGCCGTGCACGGCCAAACCGCGCTGATGTTCGCCGCTGCACTGAATCGCGACGCCGTCGTCACCATGCTACTGGCTCATGGAGCCGATCCGAATATCGCCACAGCCGTTCGCAAGATGGAACGTGTCCGCTTCGATCAGGACGGCAACGTGGTGGAGGATCGGCCCGCCGGTGGGCGAGGCGGCCGGGGCGCTCCCGCGAAGACCGAGGAACAGATGAGCGCCGAAGCGGCGGCATCGTTCATGAAGAGGGCCAATGAGGCGCAGAGATCCGATCTCGACGCGCTCAGCCATGCTATCGGGTTCAAATCCTCCAACTACGCTCTCTCTGTACCGAAAGCGAAGGCCGGCGACGTTGCCGCGCGTCCTCCTCGAAAAGTCGGCGCCGATTTCATGGGCGGCATGACCGCTCTGCTATACGCGGCTCGCGAAGGGCACATGGAAACCGTCAAGGCGCTAATCGAAGGACCCAAGCCGCACGCCGATATCAACCAGGTCAGCGGCGGCGATAAGTTCAGCGCCATGGTCACGGCGATCGCCAACGGCCATCTCACCATGGCGAAATATCTGCTCGATCATGGAGCCGATCCTAACCTCGTCACCGTCAGCGGACTCACCGCGCTCTACGCCACCATCGACGTGCAGTGGGCTCCGAAAGCCTGGTTCCCGCAGCCGACGACGGATCAGGAAAAGGTCACCTATCTGGAGTTGATGAAGGCTCTGCTCGATCACGGCGCCAATGTGAACGCCCAGGTGGGCGAAAAACTGTGGTTCCGTTCGTTCACCAACGACTACACCTGGGTGGACCCTGCCGGAGCCACAGCCTTCTGGCGCGCCGCACAGTCCAGCGATACCGCCGCCATGCGCTTGCTCATGGAATATAAGGCCGATCCAAAGCTTGCAAGTAAATCCGGCGATACGCCGCTGATGGCCGCCGCCGGCATCGGCTGGGCCGCCAACTGGAGCGTGAACGCGCCCACTCCTTTGGTTGACGCGGTCAAGTATTGCGTGGAACTCGGTAACGACGTGAACGCGGCGGACAACCGCGGCTACTCGGCGCTGCACGGCGCGGCCTATCTTGGCGATAACGACATGATCAACTATCTGGTTTCCAAGGGCGCTAAAGTCGACGCGAAAAGCAAGGGTGGCGATTCTCCAGCCG
Source organism: Bryobacterales bacterium (assembly GCA_963698105.1). Taxonomy (GTDB): domain Bacteria; phylum Acidobacteriota; class Terriglobia; order Bryobacterales; family Bryobacteraceae; genus Palsa-187. The sequence goes on along the minus strand of CAVOPN010000001.1, from coordinate 390,245 downwards.
ATATGGCCAACGGGCCCACCCGCTTCGGACAGCCTCATCCGGAAAGCGTGGCGCTGCTTGAAAAGCTCGGCTCCCCCAATTCGCACAACTGCCGGTCAGATCAATGCGTGGTCGCGGCGCGCGCCAACATATACGACCGTCCGCTGAGCGCCGCGGAGCAGGCCGACAAGGATATGCTCGACAAATTCGCGCAGTCGCTCGGCTTCAAGGAAGCGACCTATCTAGTCGAAGGCCAGACTGCCCGGCCCGCGACGAATAACTAGTATCATGTTCCCTATGCGCTTTCTGTTGGTTTTGCTCCCCCTGCTTGCCGCGGCCTCACAGGAAAAGCAGGAGAAGCAAGCCAAAGCGCCGCTGCCTCCGCCGACGAATCTCAAAGTGCTCAAGGTGACCACCGGACCCGAAGTGGGGCAGATCATGCGAACCTTTACTGTCGGCCTGGGAGTCCAGTGCATTTACTGCCACGTGCAAGGAAATTTCGCGAGTGACGATAATCCGAAAAAGGAAATCGCCCGCCACATGATCACCATGACCCAGCAGGTCAACGCGAATTTTTCGGAGGGCAAACTCCGCGTCTCCTGTTACACCTGCCATCGCGGCGAGCCGGAACCGAAAACCGCACCCGAGCCCCGAGCCGGACGATAACCGGGCAGTGTCGATCCTGTTCGAGGTCAAAAACCTCTCGAAGCGCTTTGGACGCATCCACGCTCTTTCCGACGTCAGCTTCGCAGTGAGCGCGGGTGAAATTCTGGGTCTGATCGGTCCTAACGGCGCCGGCAAGTCGACGCTGTTTGAATGTCTCGCAGGGGTCTTGCCCTGCGATAGCGGCGAACCGATAAAAAATTCCTTGCTCTTTTATGTCCCCGATGGAATCGCGCCCTGGCCTTCGCAATCGGTCCGCTGGGCGCTCGATTTCACCATCGGTTTCCTCCGCGGATCCGCTGCGCTGCGCGACCCGGTGATCGGTCAACTGGATCTCCGCCCGCTGCTCGATCAACGGATCGGAGCGCTCTCGAAAGGCCAGAGAAAACGAGTTCTGCTCGCCATCGGCCTGCTGACTCCGCAACCGGCTCTGTTGATCGACGAACCTTTTGAAGGTCTCGACCTGCGGCAGGCGCGCGACCTGACGGCTACTCTGCGCGCGTACGCCGCCGGCGGAAGAACTCTGTTTCTCTCTATCCATCAGATCAGCGAGGCCGCCCGTTTCTGCGACCGGTTCATTCTGCTGAACGCCGGCCGCGTCCGCGGGGAAGGAACGCTTCACGAACTCGCTGCGCAGGCGAATATTGAACCGAATCTTGAAGAGGTCTTCCTTGCGCTCACGTAGAAGAGACGTCGACACGATTGTCGACGCAGCACGCCTGGAAGCGCGCGCCACTGGTCCGTTTTCTTCTCATTCGGCGGCAGCGCATGGCGCCGCCCCACAAGCTTCCACATGAAGTCCCCTTTCCTCTGGCTCCTTGAAAAAGAATCCCGTGAGCTGCTTTCTTCCCGAGCCTGGTGGGTCTTGCTGATATTAATGGGCCCTCTTGTCGGAATGTCTTTCATCAGCTCCGTCCACACGTATGGCGAGGTCAGCGCCGGCGTCGGCGAGGCTCTCTCGCCGCTCATCGGCGTGTGGGCGCCTACCTTCAGCGCGTGCGAGCTGGCCGCCGTATTCCTGCTGCCTTTCGTAGCCATTCGACTGGTCTCCGGAGACCGCGAAAGCGGCGCGTTGAAGCTCGAGCTTCAGCAGGGAATGAGCTCCTTCTCGCGCATTGCCGCCAAGGCTATCGTTCTGATCGCCGGCTGGCTGGCCGCGATGCTCCCTCCGCTCAGCGCGATCCTGTTGTGGAGGATTTACGGAGGCGCGATTTATCCTCCCGAACTGATCACCCTGGCCCTCGGACACGTGCTCAACGCCGGACTCACCATCGGACTCGCGGCCGCGATGGCTGCCCTCGCCGACCATCATTCCACCGCGGCGATTCTGACTCTGGCCGTCACGATCGGCACCTGGATTCTCAGCTTCATCGGATCCGTCCAGGGCGGCTGGTGGGAACGCGCCTCCCGATACACGCCCGCCGCGATGGTCGCGCAGCTCCAGCATGGATTGATTCAGCTCGACGTTGTTTTCACGGCTCTCATCGTCACCTTTACCGGACTCGCCATGGCCGCGATCTGGCTGCGCCCCGGCGTAGCCCGCCAGCGGCGCATCCTGGAGTCGGGCGCACTCGCCTTGCTCGCGACAGCCGCGATCTTTCTAAGTTCCTTCGTCCACGCCAATTGGGACACTTCGGAAAATCGCGGCAACTCTTTTCCAGAGGCAGATGAACACGCACTGCGGCAAATCCGCGGGCCTTTAAAGATCGAAGTGCATCTCGCTTCCGAAGATCCGCGCCGTACGGACCTCGAAGCTCACGCTCTTTCGAAGCTGCGGCGAATCATGCGTGATTTGCAAGTGCAATACATCTCCGCCACGTCGACCGGCCTCTTTGAACAAGCCTCGGCCGGCTATGGCGAGATCTGGTATCAGCTCGATGGACGCAGAACAATGACCCGCGCGACCACCGGGGAGAGCGCGCTAGAAGCCATCTATTCGCTGGCCCGCATCACTCCACCGGTGGAGTCCAACGAGCCTTTTCGCGGCCATCCCATGGTCCTACCTACTACCGGAGCTAGTATTGTATTCTACCTGGTCTGGCCGGTTTTATTCCTCATCAGCGGCATACTGGCCCGAAAGAGGCTTCTATGAAGATACTTATTCTTTTCACCGCGGCGGCTCTTTCAGCGGCCGATATCAAGGTCGATCTGAGCAGCGAACAAGTCGGCAAGGCTCCGAAGGTTTTTGAGCCCATCGTTGGAACATGGGTGGTGAGTCAAGACGGCGGCGAGAAGGTCATCATGCTGGACGGCCGCCCCTGGGTCGCAAGCAAGGATAATCCCACGAAGCTGCTGCTCGAAACCGCCCGCAAACTCTACGGCACTTCGAACGAAGAACTGATGGATAACGCCAAGCAGTTCGCCTATTATCCGGTGGCCATACTAAAGGGCGTCGACAATTTCTCTAACGGCTCCATTCGTATGAAGTTTAAGACGATGGGCGGCGAGGCCGACCGCTGCTCCGGCATCCTGTTCAACGTGAAGCCGAACGGTGACTGGCTCGCGGTCCGCTTCAACGATACAGAGAACAACGTCGGCCTGTGGGAATTTCACAACGGCATCCGCCGCAACGTCCTGTTCAGCGATCGCGACAAGCCCTTCATGCTGGATCGCGCCGCCTGGCATGAGTTAAAGATGACTGTTGAAGGCGCGAGTTTCAAGGCGTGGCTCGACGGTACTCTCGCGCTCGAATATACGCTCGGGAGTGAGCCGACAGCGGGGCGGCGGGGTCCGCCTAACGCGGATTTATTCCCCGCCAATAATCCGGTGCTGCGGCCGCCGGTTGCGGGCAAAGTGGGGCTGTGGTCGAAGACGGACAGCACCAGTTATTTCAAGGATTACGTGGTGAGCCAGCAACCCTGAACGTCGAGAATCTCGACAACCGTCAGAGTTGCGGAGGGCAGGCCGGGAACCTGCCCCACTCCCTGAACCTCGACACGAATGTCGACGCGGCACGCGTGGACGCGCGCGCTACATACCTAGGTCAGTAGGGAGCCAAGGGTGCGGAGGGGATTCTTGCCATCCGGGATGCGCTTCACCGAATCCCAGATCTGGGTGAGTTGTAATACGGTAAGGTTCTCGATCGGCGTCGCGAGAATGGTGGTTAGCATCGCGGCGGTCAAATGCGGTGCCAGTGAATGCGTTACGGTTTTCGTTCCTGCAGTTGTTGCGGCCATGGAAATCTCTCCTGCGCAAAGGTTAGCGCGGGTCGCGCGGGGTTGACGTGGTTGCAAACACTAAATTGCTGGCAGCAGTTGGGTTAGGGTCACTCTAGAGTGTTGATTGAGCCGACGCGCTGGGCTTCAAACGCTGATATTGCGGCGTCCTGCTTCAGGATATAGCCCAGTTCGTCGACGCCTTCTAAGAGGCAGTGTTTGGCGAAGGCATCGATGGGGAATTCGACTGAGGTGCCATCGGGGAGGGTCAGCGTTTGCGAGGCCAAGTCGATTTTCACGGTTGCACCGGACGAGGCGATCAGGGCGGCGTGGACGGCGGGCGGCACTACGATCGGCAGGAGGCCGTTCTTCAGGGAATTGCCTTTGAAAATGTCGGCGAAGGAGGTGCTGACTACGGCTTTGAAACCGAACTGGGTCAGCGCCCAGGGGGCGTGTTCGCGGGAACTGCCGCAGCCGAAATTATCGCCTGCTACCAATACTTGCGCGCCTTTGGCGGCGTCGGTATTAAGAATAAAATCGGGCTTCGGGGCGCCGGAGGCGTCGTAGCGCCAGTCGTAAAAGAGCTGGTCGCCGAGGCCGGCTTTGGAGATGGTTTTCAGGAATCGGGCGGGGATGATTTGGTCCGTGTCTACGTTGTCGATGCGTAAGACGACGGTTTTGGATGTTAGTTGCATGGTTTTTATAGCAGTGTTCTTACGTCGGTGATTACGCCGGTGATCGCGCTGGCGGCGGCGGTGAGGGGACTGGCTAAGAAGGTTCTTCCACCTTTTCCTTGCCGACCTTCGAAGTTGCGATTGCTGGTCGAGACGCTATACTCGCCGGGCTGCAACTGATCGCCATTCATGGCGATGCACATGGAGCAACCGGCTTCGCGCCAGTCGGCTCCAGCATCGCGGAAAATCTGATCGAGGCCTTCCGCCTGCGCCTGCGCCTTCACCTGCATCGACCCGGGAACTACCATGACCCGGACGTTGGGATTTACTTTGCGGCCTTTGAAAACCTCGGCGGCGGCGCGCAGGTCGGAGATCCGCGAGTTGGTGCAGCTTCCGATGAAGACTACATTGACGGCGTGGCCCAGGAGGGACTTGCCGGCGGCCAGGTCCATATAATGGAGAGCTTTTTTGAGGGTTTCGCGCTCCAGAGGATCGGTGATGCCTCCGGGATCGGGAACCATCGCGGAGATGCCGATGCCCATGCCGGGGTTGGTGCCGAAGGTGATCATCGGCTCCAAAGTGTCGGCGTCGATGGTGATTTCGCGGTCGTAAGTTGCGCCGTCGTCGGTGGGAAGGGTTTTCCAACGCGCTACGGCGGCATCGAACGCCGTGCCTTTGGGGGCGAAGGGACGGCCGGCGATGTACTCGTAGGTTTTGAGGTCCGGCGCGATCAAGCCAGCGCGCGCGCCGCCTTCAATCGACATGTTGCAGACGGTCATGCGCTCCTCCATCGAGAGCGCGCGAATGGAGGAGCCGGAATATTCGATTACGCAGCCGGTTGCGCCTCCAATGCCGATTTTCGAGAGCAAGTTCAGGATGATATCTTTCGCGGTGACGCCGTTTTTCAGCGTGCCATCTACGCGGACGGAGAATGTTTTCGACGGACGCTGGAGAAGACACTGCGTGGCGAGCACGTGCTCTACTTCGCTGGTGCCGATGCCGAATGCCAGTGCGCCGAAGGCTCCGTGGGTCGCCGTGTGGCTATCGCCGCAGACTACGGTCATGCCGGGCTGGGTCAATCCTAGTTCGGGGCCGATGACGTGGACGATGCCTTGGCGCTCACTCGACAGGCCGTAGCAGCGGATTCCGAAATCGCGGCAATTGGATTCAAGCTGCGCGACTTGGGTTGCTGCGATCTTATCGAGAATCGGAAGACCGCGCGGAGTGGTTGGCGTCGAGTGATCGGTGGTAGCGATGGTCAGATCAGGGCGGCGCACTTTGAGGCCGCGCTCGCGAAGTCCGGCGAAGGCCTGCGGCGAGGTGACTTCGTGGACCAGGTGCAGGTCGACATACAGCAGCGCGGGCGCGCCGGGCTGCTGAGAGACCACATGGCTGTCCCAGATTTTTTCTATGATTGTGCGGGGCTTCATAATGCGTTGCTCACTGCTGTTCCTACCTCTGCGGTGGTCGCGGGCTTGCCTTTCGGTTTCAGGTCCGCTGTGACCGTGCCCGCGTCCAACACTTTTCCGATGGCGGCGTTCACGGCGGCGGCTTCCTTCATGAGTCCGAAGGTGTATTCGAGCATGGCCGCGGCCGAGCCGATGGCGCCTAGAGGATTCGCTTTGTTCTGACCCGCGATATCCGGGGCCGATCCGTGCACGGGCTCGTACAGACCCTTCGATTCGCCGAGCGACGCCGAGGGCAGCATGCCGATCGATCCGGCCAGCACGGCTCCCTCATCACTCAGGATATCGCCGAACATGTTTTCCGTGAGGATCACGTCGAAACGCTTGGGATTCAGAACCAGCTGCATGGCGCAATTGTCGACCAGGAGGTGATCTAGTTCGACGTCCGGAAATTCCTTCGCGATTTCGATCACGACGCGGCGCCAGAGCTGGGAATTTTCTATGACGTTCGATTTGTCGACGCTGGTTAGTTTTTTGCGGCGGGCGGTTGCGAGTTGGAAGGCCTTACGTGCGACGCGCTGAATCTCTGGACGCGTGTAGCGCATAGTGTTCACTGCGTAGTCGTCGAAGATGCCGCGGGGCTCGCCGTAGTAGAGGCCTCCGGTGAGCTCACGGACGATAATCATGTCAGTGCCTTCGACGAGGTGATTTTTTAGCGGGCTCGATTCGACTAGAGCGGGCCAGGTTCGCACGGGGCGGAGGTTGGCGAATACTCCGAGAGCCTTGCGGATTCCCAACAAGCCTTTTTCGGGGCGCTTATCGGGAGTGGCGTTGTCGAACTCGGGGAGTCCAACGGCGCCCATCAGCGTTGCGTCGGCGGCTAGGGCTTTGTCGATGGTTTCCTGGGGTAGGGGGGTGCCGGTTTTATGGATCGCGATGCCTCCGATGAGAGCTTCTGAGAACTCTAGCGTGTGGGCGAATTGTTTTGCTACGGCGTGGAGGACTTCTACGGCCGCAGAGGTGACTTCGGCGCCTATGCCGTCGCCGGGGAGAAGCAGGATTTTGAGATTCATTGAGTGTTTTTAGTGGGGAAGAGATCGCTCCCTGTGGTCGCGGCTCGGTTGGCGAAGTGGACATGAACCTGCCACACCGGCAGCGTCCGCTCCCTGTGGTCGCGGCTCGGTAGAGTTGATGGGAATTTCGCTCCTTAATCGGCGGCTACTGCGGCGGATTTCGTTTCTTCTACTACTTCGCGGGCTAGCGACGCGATTTCCTGGTTGGTGAGACCTTTTTTCCGATCTGCCAAGGCTGTGAACCGGTGATACATCGTATCTAGCTGGTCCTTCGAGAGAGGGGTTCCTAACAGGGCGGAGCAGCGTTGGGCCAGCGCGTGGCGGCCGCTATGTTTGCCTAACACGAGTTTCGTTTCCGGCACGCCTACGCTCTGCGGCTCCATGATTTCGTAGGTGGTGCGCTCCTTCAAAAAGCCGTCCTGATGGATGCCGGCTTCATGCGCGAACGCGTTCTCGCCGACGATGGCTTTGTTCGGCTGCGGGCCGAAAGTAATGATCGACGCGAGCATCTGGCTGGCGGAATAAAGCTGCTCCGTCACGATGCGCGTTTCAAACGGCAAGCGATCCGGACGAGTCTTCATCGCCATCACGACTTCTTCGAGTGCGGCATTGCCCGCGCGTTCGCCGATGCCGTTCACAGTGCATTCGATTTGCCGTGCGCCGGCATGCAAAGCGGCTAGCGAGTTTGCCGCGGCCAATCCAAGGTCGTCGTGGCAGTGGACGCTGACGATCGCTGAATCGCCGAGAGCTTTGACCATGCGGCCGATCAGCGCCGCGTACTCTTCAGGCACCGAATAGCCGACGGTATCGGGCAGATTCACGGTGCGCGCTCCGGCGGCGACTACGGCGCGGGAAATTTGTTCCAGGTAATCCCAATCCGTGCGGGTAGCGTCTTCGGCCGAAAATTCCACGTCGTCGCAATGCTGGCGAGCTAAAGTTACCGCGGCGCAGGCTTCGTCCAAAACCTGCTGGCGGGATTTTTTGAGCTTGTATTTCAGGTGAATATCGCTGGTGGCCAGGAAGGTATGAATGCGCGGACGCTTGGCATTCCTCAGCGCGAAAATCGCCGCTTCCACATCGGGGCGGTTGGCGCGGGCGAGGGCGGCAACGTGGGTCCAGGGAAATTCACGGCTCACCGCGTCTACGGCTTCCGAATCTCCGTCGGAGGCAATGGGGAAACCGGCTTCGAGGATATCGACGCCCAATTCCACCAGCTTCGCAGCCATCCGGAGTTTCTCTGGCACGGTCATGCTGCATCCGGGCGACTGTTCCCCGTCGCGAAGAGTCGTATCGAAGATGTAAACTCGGTCTGCCATGTTCAAATACCTTCCCCCTGATTATGCGGGGCCTAGGAGGATTTAGCAAATTTATAGTATTTCCACTTGCGATAAGTTCGAATCATTATATAATTGATTTTTATGGAGATGCACCCGCTCCGCGTCTTTTTGACGGTCGCGGCTGAAAAGAGCTTCTCGCGGGCCGCGGAGAAGCTGTTGCGCACGCAGCCAGCGATATCTCTATCTATCCAAAGGCTGGAAACAGAGCTGGGCGAGAAGTTAATCGACCGGTCCGCCAAGGATCTGCTGCTCACGGACGCGGGGAAGATCGTTCTCGAATACGCACGCCGCTTCGAAAACTTGCAGGGCGATCTCGAAAACGCGCTGGCCGAGCTGCGCGACAAATCGGCGGGACGGCTCACCGTCGGCGCGAATGAATCGTCGACGTTGTACCTGCTCGATCACATCGAAAGGTTTCGCCGACGGTATCCGAAGATCAAAGTACAGATCCGGCGCAGCCTGTCGAGCAAGATTCCGGGCGAACTGCTGGACGGCGATCTGGAGCTGGGGATTCTGACGTTCGATCCAGAAGACGAACGGCTGATCTCGAAGGTGATTTTCACGGATCACCTGGCGTTCATCACTTCGCCCGAACACCGCTTCGCCACGCGCGGCGCAATATCCATCACCGAGCTGGGCATGGAGACATTCATCGCGCATAACGTGGTGTCGCCTTATCGAGGGGTGGTGATCCGCGAATTTCAGCGCAACAAAGTTCCGCTGAACATGGATCTCGAAATGCCCACCGTCGAGGCGATCCGCAAAATGGTGCAGCGCAATGAAGGCGTGGCCTTCCTGCCGCGGATGTGCGTCAGCGAGGAACTCACGCAGGGCATCGTTTGCGAGGTCAAGGTCAAGGAGATGATCGTCGACCGGAAGATCCGCCTGGTCTATCCCGCGAAGCGCGCGCTTAGCCACGCCGCGCGGGCGTTTTTGGAAGTCGTCGAGGCCCAAGCCACAGTAGTCCCATCGCAGTAAACGCGAGGACCCAGGCTCCGGAACAGCCGCCGCCGTGATGCGAGGCGATTCCATGCGCAAGAACCGGGGCAAGGCCAGTATATAGCGTTGCCAGTATCGCCGCGATTGTGTTTCGATAGCGTTCAAGATGCCAGATTCAGAAGCACGACTTTCCGACTTCGACTTGGAATCCAAAGTTCCCGAGTTCGTACGCTCGTATCTTCGCGCGTCTGGCGCCGGCGATTCTTCGGAGGAGCAGGATGCGCTTCGATGGGCCTGCGCCGGCCTGGAACGGCTGCTCGGAGGATTGCTTCAGGGCAGCGAAGGGTGGACCGGTTGGGTCGATGGCATTTTCCCGGCTACAGATATGTTCCCGGACGCTTTGAAAGTAATCTCGCCGGTCGAACTGACGTTGCGAGGAAGTGCGCTTTGGGGAAACGCTTCGCGAGGCCCTTTCTGGATCGAACCTTTCCTCGCTACTGTGCAGCTATCCGAGAACACAGACGCAATCGTTAGTTACAGTCTCAAGTTCGCCGATGCAGCTCGGGGACTGGGCACCGTTCCTTACGGGCAGCACTTGAGACGGCCAGAATGGTTTTTTCCTATCGAATGGCTGTTCACGTTTTCCAAAGGGGCTATTGAGGGCGAAGTAGGTCAGCGTGCGTAAAGCCTAGCGATCTGTGCCGTAGCGCTGTTCGCGCTCGGGGGCCACTGTGCGCTGAGGTGGGGACAAGGGCTGCCGCCCCCTTTCCCCACGCCCCTTTCTCCGCTAGCGGCGCTCTTCCTCCGCTTCGCTCCGGACAGGTTTCTCTTGACTAAGCCGAACACTTCTTGCACAATCGAGAAGCCAGCGTCGCTACGCTCCAATGGTGTTCTGGTTCATCCCGGAATGCCTTTCGACTTCCCTTCGGAACCAACCTTCGGCTTCGCCGGAATCCTCAAATAGAATCAAACAGCACCTGAAAGAAGAATTCGGCGAGAAAAAGTTGTCGGAGCTGAGTCTGAACGGAATGCAACAATTCCTGAACGATAAAGCTGGATCGCTTTCGCGCAGCATCGTGGCGCATCTTCGCTGGGATCTGAGCGCGATCTTCAAGCTCGCAGTTGCGGAAGGCTATGCCGAGCGCGATCCAACGGGATCGCTGTATACGCCTAAGCTGGCTGTGACCGCGGAATCTCGGGTGATGAACAAAGAGGAGGTGGAACAATACATCGCAGCATTAGATCAACGTGAGCGCGTGATCGCGCACCTCGCGATTTTCGCGGGGATGAGGCCAGGAGAAATTCTGGGATTGCAGCGTCGCCACATCAGCGCCGACTGCAAAAAGATTCGAATCGATCAGCGCCTTTACCGGGGTGGCATCGATACAACGAAAACGTGCGCTTCAACGCGCGTCGTTGCCATTCCTTCGAAAACGGCCAACCAACTGAGCGAATGGATGGGGCTCGTCGAAGGGAAGCCCAACTCGTGGGTCTTCGTTTCGGAGAATCCTCAGAAGCCCATGTGGAGAGATAACGTGTGGACCCGGCAGATGAAATCCAAGCTCGAAGCGGTCGGGTTGGGCTGGGCGAATTTTCAAGTGCTGCGCAGAACCCATGCCAGTCTCGGTCATGACGCAGGGATCGATCCCAAGGTCGCAGCCGATCAGCGGGGGCATGGAATCGGCGTAGCAATCGACACGTATACAAGGTCCGCTTTGTCCAAGCGAGCCGAAGCGGCTGAGCAGCTGGAAAACGCAGTGCTGACCGCTTAAGTGAGTGAAATGGAGTGAAGGAAGTTGCTGGTTTTCGCTAAGTTGTTGAAAAGTTGGAGCGGGAGACCGGGGTCGAACCGGCGACGTCCAGCTTGGGAAGCTGGCATTCTACCACTGAATTACTCCCGCTCAGCGCTTCTTACCGCCTAACTCGCTGCCACCGGCGTCGGAGTCTTCTTCTTCGTCGCTCTACGCTTCTCCACAGGGGGCGTCCTATCACTCTTTTTCAAGTTCGGCAAAACGATCGCCAGGATGAATTTTTTCTCCCCGTGGTCGTCGAATTTGATCACAATATACTCGTCGCTACAAGACAGAACGCTCCCTAACCCGAACTTAGGATGCTCGACCTGATCCGCTTGCTTGAAGGCTGGTTTGGTGGCCATTTGGAAACGAAAATCCTTTAGGGGACCGCGATCCCCTTAATTCATTGTAACAAAAGGCGAACCAATATACCACAACCCGCCCGTCCAGCGTTAACTCTCAGCGGGTTTCCGATCCACCACACGAAGGGATGAAACCAGAACACAGTTTCTCCAACATATGAATCGCCACAAAAAGATTGTCGCGATGCCGACATGACAGAGCTCATGCTCGACGACAGCTCTCAGCTGTTCCTCCGTCAGGAACTCGAAAATTCCCTCCGGCAATCACAGCATCGGACGGAAGATTCCGAATACACCCCGCTCGAACAACGTAGGCGACACTACTGCTGGTATCGCACCGCTTCTTATGCGCCGCCAGCGAACCCACTGTATACACCGCTAAATCCACACGCCCATACACCCAGCAGAACTCGCGGCAGCAAATTTTGAGCAGCTGGCACAGGCGCGGTCGGCATCGCGGTCCCGGCCAACGGCTCGCTAACTTCATCCATCACCACCGATACTTTGGCGAACGGGTCAGCAGAGCCGTCCCCCATTCCATCTGCGCGCCCAATGCAATCAGGACCGATAGTGGAACCAGGAATCGCGCGATTTTTCCGGAGTGCCACCGTCCACAATCCCGCAGCTACCCCAAATACTTTCGACTGCCACAGACGATCGAAGAAAGCAGGCAGCATAGGTTAGTTCTCCGTCGGGCGCTCCACATGATCAATGACCAGGAACTCGCGGGGAGCCTTCGTCGATTCTAGTCTCAACCCCAGTTGCTGCTGAATCGCAGTCAGGATGGGAAGGCCGTCGGGACTCAACGCGTTATCTCCATTCGAATCGACACCAGGCCGGCGGCGCTCTGCAAGCCACGAAAGGATCGTTGGAGTGTTCTGGTCGGGCGCATATTCCAGCTTGAAATCGAACCTGCCTGCGATTCCAGTCCGGTTCACCACAGGACGACCATCATCGCATAGAGGAACGTCGAAAAATCTTCCAGCGTGAACCCTCGTATCACCGTGATGAAGTTGGGTCCGGATGCCACCGGCCGCGGTGGTTCGGGTCCGCAAGGCACTTGACCTTGCGCCGGAGGAGGGTTGGTGCTTTCCAGCATTACGCAGCTTCCCTCCTGCCACTGCACAAGCTTAGGTCCGCCCTTAGCCACAATGAGAGAGTAAGCCTCACCTACTCTCGACTTCCGATGGATCCTTAGTTTGAACCTGTCCTCTAATAGAGCTTGCAGCATGGGACCGGGCCTCCGCAGACTACGTCTTCTAGCTTTACTGTTGCGACGGTGGAAGTCAGCGGGCCGTTTACGTCGGGGACAATTGCGACCGCGGCCGTTACGAGGAGTCAAAACGCGCTTCCGGCGATATTATTGGGCCTTTGGGGCTGCGGATTTATTGGAGTTAGTTGTGCATGGTGGATACGCTGGCGGCGGGTACGGGCCGCGGCGCGGGTGGGAACAGTAGTGGATCTGGCGTTACCAATCAAGGTAATATCCTCTCCGACATTTTTGGGGCCGGGCGTATTCGGGGTTTTTCGACCGGTGCTGATGCTGGATCCGCGCCGAAATTTGAAGTGGCATCGATACGGCGCGGGTGCGCTGTGCCCGAAGGCGGCGCCGGCGCGATTTCCGATCCAGGGCGAATGAATCCGCAGCCTTTCAAAGCCTCGAATCTTAATTCGGGACGCTTATGTTCTCTACCGCGACGGACACCACCATCCCGGATATGTGAATCCCAACATTGCGATCGAAGGCGGGCCGGGTTGGACTTCAATCAGACCGATACACGGTGAACGCGAAGGTGGAGGGATCAGCGGGATACGAGATGCTTCACGGTCCCCCATTCAATATGGGTGCCCAGCGCGGACAGCAAGGAAAGAGGTATCAGGAATTTGCAGGAAGCCGCCAGCCAGACCTGGTGGCGTACTCGCGCTTGATTTTTCTTAAGCGCCAGCGTCAACGATCCCGCGGCGAGTGTGAACAGCGTCGACTGCCACAGATGATCCGCCAAGTTTGACCAATAGACATTCATTCCGGCTTCTCCAAAAGAACCTTCTCCGCCTCTCGAATATCGTCCAGTGTTAGCGAGCCCGAATCAATCAGATGCGCCATAATCGGCCGGCTTCGGCCGCCGAATAAGGTCAGCAGATCGTCAATCAGCTTACGTTCCGCCGCCTCTCGCGAAATCGCCGCCTCAAAAATCAGCGCCGTGCTGATCTTCTTGATCCGCCGCAGCGCCTGCTTCACCTCAAGGCGATAGACCATCGTCTGAATGGTGGTATAAGCAGGCCTCTTTTCTGCCGGAAACGACTCCTGGATTTCCCGGACCGAACACGGCCCGCGGCTCCACAAAGCCTCCATAATCTGCAACTCCAGCTTGGATAATTTCGGAAGTGAACTACTCACGTTAGTCAAGCTACTACAATCGTGGTTCTATGGCAAGAACTTTTTCGTTCCCCACTCCGTATTTTCAGCCCGGGAACAAATCCAACTCCGCCGGCGTCAAAGGATACAGCAAAACAGTAGCCTGGCTCTTTGGAAGCTGCTATTTTGGAGACGGTAGTGGCAGACAGCGTGGTTGGCTTCCAACTCGACGTCCTGACGACCGTGCGTGCGCGGGAGGAAGATACTGCCCTGCTCGAAGGCCTGCGGACCGGCGATGAAGCTGCCTACGAGGCGCTGATTCATCGCTTTGAGCAGCCGATATTTAACATCGTCTGCCGCCTGCTGGACGATCCGGCCGATGCCGCCGATGTGGTGCAGGAGGTTTTTCTTAAGGTTTTTCGTAATGTCGTCGCATTTCGGGGAGACAGCTCCATTAAGACGTGGATTTACCGTATCGCCGTGAACGAGGCGCGCAATCAGCGGCGCTGGTTTAGCCGGCACCGCCGCCAGGAAGTGAATCTTGAAACCAGCGATCAGAGCGACGCTTATCAGCCCGGGCATCAGAAGAGCTACCAGAACTTTCTGCCCGACCCGGGACGCTCGCCCTTCGACCTGACGCTGGATCGGGAGACGCAGGTGCTGATCGAGTCCGCGTTGGCCGCAGTGAATCCGAAATTCCGCGCCGCCCTGGTGCTGCGGGAAATGGAAGGCATGAGTTACGAGGAGATCGGAGAAATTCTGGAAATCTCCCTTGGAACCGTCAAATCGCGCATCCTGCGGGGACGCGATGCATTAAAGAAACAATTGTCGTGCCGGCTAGAGCCGGCATCGCATGCGGAATGGTCATCCTTAGGGATGATAAGGGAACTGTAATTCGTTTATGACACGCGATCCAATCGATTCGGTTAGTCAGGCGCTTCGAAGTTTGCCTGCGCGCAAGCCACCGTCGGGACTGCGGACGTCGTTGCTGGTGCTCGCTTCGAGAGAACGCCTGCGTCTGCTTTCCCAGCAGATTAGTTGGCGGGACCGTCTGAATTTGTGGGCCACCAATTTGATGCGACCTCTCGCGCTGCCTTTGGCGGGCGGTATTTTTTCTACCGTGGCGCTGTTTAGCATCTGCCTCGGTCCTATGGTTCCGGTGCGCGCCGACGATTCCTCGGATATTCCCACCGCGCTGACCACGGAGGCGACTGTAAAATCCATGATGCCTCTGGCGGGAAGCTGCGGCGATGTGGTGGTAGATGTCATCGTCGATGAGACCGGGCGCATGGTGGACTATAAAGTAGTCAGCGGCTTCAACGTGCTTACCAGCGCGGAAATTCGTAGAAGCCTGGAAAATCGTCTGATCTTCACCACGTTCGAGCCGGTCACTCAATTCGGCCACGCGAAATCCGGCAAGCTGCGTCTTTATTTCCGCAACAGCGAAGTGGACGTCAAAGGCTAAGATCATTAAGTGGGTCGCCGCTTCGGCCAGCACTTCCTGTTTAGAAAATCGATTCTGGATCGCATCGCCGAAGCCGCCTGCGGCGAACGAACGCCTTTAGTTGTTGAAATCGGCCCCGGTAAAGGCGCGCTCACCGAATCGCTGCTCGAACGCTCCGATAAAGTCGTCGCCATCGAAGTCGACCCGCACCTGGTCCACTACCTGCATCAGAAGTTCCGCGACCCCATCGAGCAAGGGCGCCTCGAAGTCATCGAAGGCGACGTCCTCAAGACTGACATCTCCGGCGCAGTCATCACTGGCAATCTTCCTTATTACATCACCTCGCCGATTCTCGAAAAGGTGTTCGCGCTAGGAGATGCGTGGAGCCGCGCGGTCTTCATGATGCAATCCGAGGTAGCCGACCGCCTGGCGGCGAAACCGGGGACTCGCGATTTTGGGTATTTAACCGTACAAACCCAGGTGCACGCAGAACCGGAGATTCTTTTTAAGGTGCCTCGCGATGCGTTCCGGCCTCCTCCTAAAGTGGATAGCGCCGTGGTCCGGCTGGTTCGCCGCCAGTTCTCAGAAGTCGACGATCCGGCTTCCTTTTTGAAGTTTGCCTCTATGTGTTTCCGGCACAAACGAAAGACCTTGCGCAACAATCTCGCCCCTATCTATGAGGTGCCGACCGAGGATGGACGCTTGCGAGCCGAGCAGATGACCATTTCGCAGCTAGCTTCATTATTCAGGAGTTTGAAGCGTCTTTAACGCCAATTGTTGTACACTGAGGGTGTCGGTTGGAGGTGGGTCTTCTCAAGTGCCCTGCTAACCAATTTCGGCCGTTCGCTTCTGCCTTTCGCAGAAAAGGCGTTTTGCGGCCTGTTTCCCGACGAGTGTCGCGTCTGCGGTTTGCCGCTCCACGAAATTTCGCGCATCCCGGTTTGCCGCGCCTGTTTAAGCCAACCCGTCGCGCTCGCGGCGGATGTCTACTGCGTAGATTGCAAGACTCCGTTTCTGAATCATTTCCCGCTCGATGAGCAGGGACGATGTTCGCTTTGCCGGCTGGGGCTGACTGGCTTCGATACTGCCTATACATTCGGCTCCTATCAAGAGACGCTGCGCACGCTGATTCACCTTTTTAAGTACAACCAGGTTCGGCCTTTGGCGCGTCCCCTCGGGGCGCTGCTTGCGCGGGCGATCCCGCGGGAGCATCGCTTCGATTTAATCGTTCCGATGCCGCTTCATTGGAAAAAACGCTGGAGCCGCGGCTACAACCAGTCGGAGTTGCTGGCCCGCGAGGTCGCACGGCGATGGGGAATCCCTGTTGCTAAAATTGTCCGGCGCGTGAAAGCGACCGCGCCTCAGGCGGGGTTGACCAATTCGAAGCGCCGACTGAACGTGCAAGGGGCCTTTCGCATACGGAAGCCGGCGAATGTCAAGGGTTTGCGCATATTACTGATCGACGATGTGCTGACCACCGGCGCCACGGCCGGGGCTTGCGCGAGGGTATTGAAGCGAGCCGGAGCGAGCCACGTTGCGGTGGCAGCGGTGGCACGTACGGAGCGGCGAATGGAGACTTTATGATTGCCAATCACCAGGAGCGCGTGTTGCAACGCCTCCACAAACCAGTTCTTGTGTTGAACTCCAGCTATGAGCCGATTAACGTGTGCGCGGCTCGCAGGGCTCTGGTGCTGGTGCTAAAGGGTGTGGCGTCGGCGGAGGAGCACGCCAACTCGCAGGTCCATTCGGCCCGTCAGTCGATGCGCGTTCCCAGCGTGATCCGATTGCTGGAATACAGACGCATACCGCATCAAACCCGCGCGCTTTCGCGCAAGAACATTCTAATGCGCGATCGTTATACCTGCCAATATTGTCTGCGGACATTTAATTCCGGGGAATTAACGCTGGACCATGTGCAGCCACGCTCGCGGGCGGGCGAAACGACGTGGGAAAATCTGGTGGCTTGCTGCCATCCCTGCAATAATCGTAAGGGCAGCCGCACGCCTGAAGAAGCGGGGATGCGTCTCGCACGGGCTCCGCGTCCGTTCAGCCTCCATACCAGCCGGCACTTAATGAGGCTGCTCGGCAAGAGCGACGATCAGTGGCGGAAGTACCTGTTCTACTAGCTTGCGCATCGCGATTGTATCCGACATTCATGGGAATCTGACCGCCTTTGAAGCGGTACTGGCTGACCTGCGTGAAACCTCGCCCGATGTGATTTTCCACGGCGGCGATCTGGTCCAAGGGGGAGCGCGCTCAGCGGAGATTGTCGACCGCATTCGCGATCTTGGCTGGCCGGGCGTTGCCGGAAATACCGATGAGCTGGTGTTTCGTCCTGAATCGTTAAAAGAATTCGGTAGCCAGCTGCCGCAGTTGCAATCGATGTAGGATGTGATCGAGGAGATGGCTGCCGCGGATCGCGAACTGCTGGGAGACAAAAGGCTAGCATGGCTGCGCGCGCTGCCGTTCAAGCAGGTTCATGGGTCGATGGCGCTGGTTCACGCGAGTCCGAAGAGTTGCTGGCGAGCACCGATGCCGGAGGCCGCCGACAGTGATTTGGAGAAAGTTTTTTCTCCTTTGGAACAGCCGATTGTGGTTTACGCGCATATTCACAAGTCCTTTGTGAGAGCAGTTCCTCCGATGAAGGTAATGAACACCGGCAGCGTCAGTCTTTCGCACGATGGAGATCGGCGCGCCGCGTATTTGCTATTGGACGACGGGGAGCCGGAGATTCGACGGGTGGAGTATGACCTGGATCGGGAGTTGAAAGCTCTGGCCGGTTGTGGTCTGCCGCATTCTGATTGGATTGCGAGGATCCTCGAAAGTGCGCGGCCGCAGATGCCTTAGTGGCGTGTGTTAGATATCGTCGACGGGGGTACGACCGCTCCCTGTGGTCGCGGCTCTGTTTACGGGGCACGCCTGGAGGCGCGCGCCACCGGTTCATTTTGCGAATAAACTGAAATCTAACTCGCTTCTAATGCCGGTCCCTTTAGACACGTCGAACGAAATTCCTGCACCGCGGCCGCCGCTTGAGTTGGCCGTCGTCGTGCCGACGTTCAAAGAGAGTGCCAACATTGAGCCCCTGCTCCAGCGATTAAGCGCCACGCTGAGCGGCATCGAGCACGAAGTGATCTTCGTCGACGATGATTCTCCGGATCGCACCGCCGCACTCGTGCGCTCCATCGCGCTCGCCGACCCGCGCGTGCGCGTGCTGCAGCGCATCGGCCGCCGCGGTCTTTCGTCGGCGTGTCTCGAAGGAATGATGTCCACGGCCGCGCCTTTCATCGCCGTGATGGACGCCGATCTTCAGCACGACGAAACCATCCTGCCGGCAATGCTGGCCAAGCTCCGGTCTGAGCAGTTGGATATCGTCGTCGGCACGCGTAACGCCGAAGGCGGCAGCATGGGCGATTTCTCGCCGTCCCGCATCCGCCTGAGCGAGCTTGGCCGCACACTCAGCAACAGCATCAGCCACTGTGATCTGAGCGATCCGATGAGCGGCTTCTTCCTGCTCGACCGCCGTTTTCTGGAGGAAGTGGTGCACTCGGTTTCCGGCATTGGATTCAAAATTTTGCTGGATCTGGTCGCCTCCGCCAACCGGCCCGTTCGCGTGGGGGAAATTCCCTACCGCTTCGGCCACCGCCTGCGCGGAGAAAGCAAACTCGACATCCTGGTCGGCATCGAGTATCTCCAATTGCTGCTCGACAAGATGATGGGAGATCTGATTCCTCCTCGCTTCATTCTGTTCGCCATGGTGGGGATGCTGGGCGTCACGGTGCATCTGACAATTCTGTTCGTGCTGCTGCGAGTCGCCGGATTCACATTTATCGGCGCGCAAACCGTGGGTACTTTCGTGGTGATGATCCTGAACTTTTTCCTGAACAACATCATCACCTATCGGGAGCGCCGCCTGCGTGGCGCGCGCATGTGGTTGGGCCTGCTATCCTTCTGCATGGCCTGCACCGTGGGCGCATTCATCAATCTGCGCATCGCGAGCTACGCCACCCTCGACGCGGGCTTGCCCTGGTATGTAGGCGGATTCCTGGGGTTAATGATCAGCTCCGTGTGGAATTATTCCATCACCGCGCTGTTTACCTGGAGCAATCGGAAAAGACGCCGGCCGCCCCTCAAAAACCTGTCGTCTCTAAGCGAGGCAGTAGCAACCCGCAAGCCCTAGGGCCGGCTCGAACTACTCCGCAGCCCCCGCGCCACCGCCGCCGCGTCTTCGAATTCCTTCTGAATCTTCGGTCCCCGCAGTTCCGCCCTCAACCCTTCCAGCTTCTCAATAAAAACGCCCAGCGCACAGTCGATATTGGTGGCATTCGTAGCGAAAATATCACGCCAGATTTCGTAAGGACTCAGCGCTAGCCGGGTCAGATCCATCGCCGCTGGACCAGCAACTTGAGCCGCTGCGGAGTGCGTCCCAATCGACGCGGCTAGCGCCGTCGAAATCAATTGCGGCAAGTGCGAAGTCAGCGCCACCAGTGCGTCATGCTGCTCAGCGGGCATAATGACGACGCGCGCGCCGAAGCTCGCTATGATCTCTTCCAATTCCGGGCATCGCGAAGTCAGCACATAAGGACGTCCTCGAAACAACTCAGCCTCGGCAGCGCCGGCCCCGCGCGCTTCCTTGCCCGCCATTGGATGACCGCCTACGAACCGGCCGCGATGAATTTTCTCCGCCGCCCGCGCGCAAATCGCGCTTTTCGTGCTCCCCGCATCGGTGATCAGCGTTCCGGGCTTCACCAATGAATCAAGCTCATCAAACACTGCGAGGATTCCCTCGATAGGGCGTGCCAGATAAATCAAATCGGAAATCGCCGCAGCCTCAGCCAACGGCAAAGCCTCGTCAATGATGCCTTGCTCGAGCGCCACGTGCACAGCCTGAGGCGAACTGACGCCCAAAATTTTCCCCGCAAATCCCGAAGCGCGCAGGGCCAGCGCAAAGGAGCCCCCAATCAACCCGACGCCGACAACCGCGGCCGCCCGTTCCTCTGGCGCCCGGCGCCCGGCGCGCGGCGCCTGCACCTTCATGCCGTCCGGCCCACCGCCGTCGAAATTGCGCGCACCTGCTGCATCATGTCGGTGAACTGCCCAGGCGTCAGGGTCTGCGCACCGTCGCTTGCGGCCTTGTCCGGATCCGGATGGACCTCCACAATCAGCCCGTCCGCACCCGCCGCGACCGCCGCCCGAGCCATCGCGATCACCATGTCGCGCCGTCCGGTTCCATGCGAAGGATCGCCTACGATGGGCAAGTGCGACAATTTCTTCACCACCGGAATCGCCGCGATATCCATGGTATTTCGCGTGTATGTCTCAAAGGTGCGGATCCCGCGCTCGCACAGAATCACTTCATAATTTCCACCGCTCATGATGTACTCGGCGGCCAGCAGCAACTCCTCGATCGTCGCCGCGATACCTCGTTTGAGCAGCACCGGCTTGCGCGTCTTTCCGATCTCGCGCAGCAGATTAAAGTTCTGCATATTGCGCGCGCCGATCTGCAAAATATCGGAATACTGGGTCAGCAGGGCTATCTGGATCTGATCCATCACCTCGCTCACCACCAATAGCCCGCGCCGGTCCGCTGCGGCCCGCATGATCTTCAGCCCTTCCTCGCCCATCCCCTGAAAACTGTAAGGCGAAGATCGCGGCTTAAACGCGCCTCCGCGCATCACTTGCGCGCCCGCATTCGCCACGATATCGGCGACGGTTTCAATCTGCTCCCGGCTCTCGACGCTGCACGGACCCGCCATGGTCACAACATGCGGACCCCCAATCTCAACCTTGCCAACCTTGATCACCGTCCCTTGCGGCTTAAAATTCTTGCTGACCAGTTTGTACGGTGAAACGATGCGATGGCATTCCTTGACGCCGTCCATGGCCTCGAAATCCGCGGGGTCGAAATCGTCGGCCGGCCCCACGCCTCCGAGCACGGTATGCGTGACACCGGTCGAACGGTGAACGGTAAATCCCATGCTCACCAGGCGGTCGATCACGGCCTGAATAGTGAGGTCCGTCGCCCCCTGCTGCATTACCACTAACATTCTTTCTCTCCCTGCTGACGCCGCATCCGCTGCAGCGTTCTCATTTCGTCGATGATCCGTTCAAAAATGCTTTTCACAGCGTCCGCCGTGAGCGGTCCTGAATTATGCTCCGTCACGTTGCGAAAGACGTCCTCTTCGCGCTTCGGCTCATAAATCGGCATCCCAGCGGACTCCTTCGCGCGCCCGATTTGCTCCACTACCCGCGTACGTTCGTTGAGCAATTCGAGCAACCGAAGATCCAGCGCGTCGATGGTCTTGCGATACTCGAAGAGCGTCCGCCGGGCCTCTTCTTTGGTCATGCATCCATACCCGCGCGCAGCGATCTGGCGAATTTTTCAAGACCCGCCTCCCCTGCGTTTTGTTCGATCAAGCGGACAATGGCGCTCCCGACGACGACTCCATCGGCTATTCTCGCGACGGCTCCCGCTTGTTCGGGCGTCGAGATTCCGAAGCCCGCGGCAACCGGCAAGTTGCTAATAGCTCGGGTCGCATCGATCAACGGCTGAAGGTCTTTGGACAATTCGGCGCGTTCTCCGGTGACACCGGTTCTTGAAACCAGATAGATAAAACCACTCGAAAACTTGGCCACGAGTTTCAAACGCTCCGAGGTAGAGGTAGGGGCGGCTAGAAAAACTGTGTCGAGGGCGGCAGCGCGCATGGCGTTTACATAAACCTCCGCCTCTTCCACGCTTACGTCGGTCAGCAGGCACCCGTCGATGCCAGCGGCTTTGGCGTCACGGGCCAGGTTTTCCAATCCGTAGCGCAGAACGGGGTTTACATAAGTGAATAATAACAGCGGAATATCGCTGCTGGAACGCACTTTTTGCGCGATTTCAAGGACTTTGTGAACCGTTACTCCGCCTTTGAGCGCGCGATACGACCCTCTTTGAATCACCGGCCCATCGGCAATCGGGTCTGAAAAGGGGACGCCCAATTCGATCAGATCCGCGCCTCCGCGCTCTAACGCGGCGATCAATCCAGGCGTGGCTTCAGCCGACGGATCGCCCGCCGTTAAGTAAGCGATCAGGACGGCTTTGCCTTCTGACTTGCGGCGATCAAAGAGCTGCTGGATTCGGTTCATTTGGCTGAGTCCCCGGCTTACGCCACGGGGTTATAACCCCGCGCGTGAGTGCGGGGATTCGGCGCGACGTCGTCATGATTCTAGTTCCGGTAAATTTTCGCGGTAAATGTCTGTGTCTTTGTCGCCGCGGCCGGAGAGGTTCACGACGAATAATTTTCCAGGCTCCTTCGGCGCGCGCTCGATCGCTTCGGCTACTGCGTGTGCCGATTCGAGCGCGGGAATAATTCCTTCCGTTCGCGCCAGCCTCTGCGCCGCGGCCAACGCGTTTTTGTCGCTGCACGAAGTATATTCGGCGCGATGACGATCGTGCAGCCAGGCGTGCTCGGGTCCTACCAGCGCGTAATCCAGGCCGGCGGAAATGGAATGAGTGAGCGAAACCTGCCCGTCGTCATCCTGTAACAGATAGCTATATGCGCCTTGCAGAGCGCCGGGCGAGCCGCCGGAGAAGCGCGCGGCATGTTCACCCAGTTTTTCACTGCGCCCTCCGGCTTCGACTCCGATCAGCTTCACGTTTTCGTCGCCGATGAAGGAATGGAACATGCCGATGGCGTTCGAGCCTCCACCGACGCAGGCGAAAATCGAATCGGGCAGACGGCCTTCGCGCTCTAAAATTTCCGCGCGCGTCTCCTCGCCGATCACGCGGTGAAAATCGCGCACCATCAGCGGATAGGGATGCGGGCCCAGCGCCGATCCAAGCAGATAATAGGTCGAATGAACGTTGGTCACCCAATCGCGCAAAGCCTCGCTGACCGCGTCTTTGAGAGTCCGGCTGCCGTTGGTGACCGCGATCACCTTCGCGCCCAGCAGGCGCATGCGGAAGACGTTGAGGCGCTGGCGGCGCATATCTTCCTCGCCCATGTAGACGATGCATTCGAGGCCGAATAGAGCGCAGACAGTGGCGCTCGCGACCCCATGCTGGCCCGCGCCGGTTTCGGCGATGATGCGTTTCTTGCCCATTCTGCGCGCGAGCAGAGCTTGCCCCAGGCAGTTGTTAATTTTGTGCGCGCCGGTGTGCAGCAGGTCTTCGCGCTTGATATAAAGTTTCGCGCCGCCTAACTGTTCGGTCAGGCGCTTGGCGGAATAGAGCGGCGTCGGACGTCCGGCAAAATTTTTCAGCAGATCTCTTAATTCGGATTGAAACGCCGGATCCTCGCGGGCTTCGAGGTAAGCTCGCTCCAACTCTTCGAGAGGAGTCATCAGCACTTCGGGGACGAAGCGGCCGCCGTACGGTCCGAAGTGTCCGGTGGCGTCAGGTTGCGAAGTAATCATTTGGTTTCCTGGGGAAGATCGCTCCCTGGGGTCGCGGCTCGGAACGCGACAGAGCCGTGACCATCGGGAGCGGTCAACCTAGAAGTGTTTGATGTCGTCATTTGGCTTCCTGCGCGGCTTTGATGAAGGCTCTAACTTTTTCGTGGTCTTTGATTCCAGGGGCGGACTCTAGTTTGGAGCTGGCGTCGACGCCCCAGGGCTTAGCGATGCGGATGGCTTCGGCGACGTTGGACGCCTCGAGGCCGCCGGCGATTATTATTTTGTGGCGGGGGTCGATTGCCGTGGTCCAATCGAAGGGGATGCCGTTCGAGGGGCCGTCCAACAGAATTGCTTCGGCCTCATCGCTCCCGATAGTCGCGGCGCCCACGGAACGGAAGGCTTTCCAAATTCGAGTGTTTCTGGGCATACTATCGCCGTAGATTTGGGCGATGTCGAGGTCAGCCTCGCGCATGATTTCTTCGATGGCCGGCTCGTCGACGAAAACTCCGACTTTCAATGCGTCGAGATCTTCGCCTAACAACGCGGCTGTCGAAGGCGTCACATAGCGGGGACTTTTCGCATAGAAAATAAATCCCAGCGCGGACGCACCGGCTTCGACCGCGGCCTCGGCGTCCTCCCGCCTCGTGATCCCGCAGATCTTGATCATCATGACCGCAGCTCGCGCAGGGCCGCGGAGGGATCGGCCGATTTCATCAGGTGCTCCCCGACTAAGAAAGCGCTGTAGCCTTGGCCGCGCAATCGCTTCACGTCAACCGGCGAGTGAATGCCGCTTTCGGCCACCTTCACGATCCCCGCTGGAATTTTTTCAGCCAGGCGCAGCGAGGTTTCTAACGTGACTTCGAACGTATGCAAATTGCGGTTGTTGACGCCCAGAAGTTCCGCGCCCGAGGCGAGCGCGCGATCGAGCTCGGCTTCGTCGTGCACCTCAACCAGCGCGGCCATGCGGTACTGCGCGGCCAACTCACGAAGGCGCCGCAACTCCGATTCATCAAGCAGCGCGGCGATCAGCAGTATCGCGTCGGCTCCATGCGCGGCGGCCTCGATTATGTGAAATCCCTCGATGGTGAAATCTTTTCTCAGTACCGGCACCTCGACCGCCTGCCGCGCAGCGTGGAGATGATCGAGCGAGCCCTGAAAAAATTCGCGATCGGTCAGGACGCTGAGAGCCGCGGCGCCTCCGGCGGAATAAAGGCGCGCAATCGCAGCCGGATCGAACTGCTCAGCCAACACGCCTTTGCTGGGGGAGGCCTTCTTGATTTCTGCAATGATGGCCGGCTCGGATCGGGTTAGCGACTCTCGGAAATTCCGAACACCGGTGCGATCGGCAGCCGTTCGCTCCAGCTCCGCGCGTTCTACCCGCGAGGTATTTCGCAGTTCAGCGCGCTTATGATCGACAATGCGAGCGAGGATGTCCGGAACAACAACAGCCATGTCGGGGAAACTTTATGGTAGCATCACCGAATCCCAGTGGAGGGATCGCTCCCGGTCAGGTGAGCTTCGATCGCACCCGCTCGCTCAGCGCTTTTCCGTCTACCCGTTTGCCGGCGAGCTTGGCTTGGGCGGCTTTCATCACTACGCCCATTTGCTTTAGCGATGTGACGCCGGTTTCGGACATGGCTGCGGCGATGGCGGCGTCGATCTCTTGTTCCGTGGGTGCGGAGGGCATGTAGGATTCGATCAGCTTCAGTTCCGCGTCTTCCTTGTCGGCCAGCTCCGGTCGATTGCCTTTGCGAAACATTTCGGAGGATTCTTTGCGCTGCTTGATCAGAGTGTTGAGAATCTGCAGCTCCGTCGATTCGTCGAGAGGCTTCATGGAATCGATTTCGTGCTTTTTGAGAGCGGTCTTAATCATGCGGAGCGCATCCAGCCGCGCTTCTTCACGGCCTTTCATGGCCGCGGTCATGTCTTTTTGAATCTGGTCAAGCAGGGGCACGTTTCTATATTAGAGGAGACAGAAGTCAGGAGTCAGAATAAGATATTCTGGGATTTTCAGCGCGTTCCATGCAGATCAAAAAGACTCGACTCCTTACGCCCGGCCCGACGCCTATTTTTCCTAAGGCTCTGCACGCGATGCTCGGAGCCGATATGCACCATCGCACCCAGGATTTTCGCAATGTTTTTCTGGCGGTGCTGGCCGATTTGAAACTGGTGATGGGAACCGCGAACGACGTGCTGGTGCTGGTTGCTTCCGGGACAGGGGCCATGGAAGCTTCCGTGACGAACTGTTTTTCGGCAGGCGATCCCGTGATTGTATGTACTGCCGGGAAATTCGGAGAGCGTTGGGTGGAGATGACGCGAGCGTATGGACTCGACGTGGTCGTGCTCGAGGCTCCCTACGGAAAAACGGTGCTGACTGAGACGCTGGAGCAGGCGCTCACAGCGAATCCCGGCGCGAAGGGGGTGTTTGTCCAGGCGTCTGAAACTTCGACCGGCGCGATGCATGACGTTCGGCGGATGGGGGAGGCGGTCAAGAAGACTGCCGCGATTTTTGTGGTGGATGCGATTACCGGACTGGGAACAATGCCTCTTGATATCGATGCCTGGGGCCTCGATATCGTGATCGGTGGATCGCAGAAAGCATTCATGGTGCCGCCGGGACTGGCGTTCCTCGCTATCAGTCCCAAGGCTTGGGCGCGCATGGAAACCGCGAAATTGCCGCGCTACTACTTCAATCTGAGGCGCGAAAAAAAATTCGCGGCCAACGGGGAATCGGCGTGGACGGCCTCGACTGCGCTGATGCTCGCGCTGAATGAAGCGCTGCAATATATAAAGTCCATCGGTATGGCCAAGCTGATCGCCAATGCCGAACAACTCGCGCGGGCGACGCGGGAAGCTTGCATGGCATTGCGCCTCGAATTGTTCGCCGCGGAGAATCCTAGCGCGTCGGTCACGGCGGTGAAGGCCCCGGCTGGACTCGATTCAGGCGTGATTGTCAAGGAATTTCGCGACCGTTTCGGAGCCATCATCGCCAACGGGCAAGGGGAGATGAAGGGACGCATATTCCGGATAGCACATCTTGGCTATTTCGACGTGGCGGACTTGTTCGCGGTGATCGCGGAGCTGGAGCTGGTCCTTCTCGCAAATGGAATTCCGGTGACATTAGGAGCGGGCGTGGCGGCGGTTCAGAGGGTTTATGCCGAGATTCAAATAACCAGGAAGGAACTTGCGAACGTCTAAGTAGCGATGACCAATCTGCGCATGAACATTCTCATTGCGGAAGAGATGCCGGCCGCGGGCATTGAGCTCCTGACGCCGCAACCCGGCTGGAATGTAATCGTTTCAAATCCGGAAGAGTATCGAGAACATCTGGCGCACGCCGATGCGCTGATCGTTCGGAATTCCATCAAGGTCGATGCCGGATTGTTGGCAGCCGCGCCGCAATTGAAGGTTGTCGGGAAGGCGGGCACGGGCGCCGAAAACCTCGATATTGAAGCAGCGACGGCAGCGGGCGTCCTGGTGATGAACACTCCGGGTGGAAACGCGGTTTCGGTGGCGGAGCATACTCTGGGGCTGATGGTGGCGATGGCCAGGTCGATCCCGCAGGCGGCCAGTTCGACCAAAAGCGGCGACTGGGGAAAAATCAAATACGTGGGCACGGAGCTGCGCGGGAAAACGCTCGGCGTGGTCGGTCTGGGCAGCATCGGGCAGGAGGTAGTGAAGCGCGCGAAGGCGTTCGAGATGAAGGTGATCGCGAACGATCCTTACGTAAATTCGCAAACCGCGGCGGACCTGGGCGCTTCGCTGCGGCCCTTGAACGAGTTGTTTGCCCAGAGCGATTACATCACGCTGCATGTGGCGCTGACGCTCGAAACCTTCGCGCTGTTGAACGCCGCGGCCTTCGCGAAAATGAAAAAAGGCGTGCGGATCGTCAACTGCGCGCGCGGCGAACTTGTGGATGGAGGGGCGCTGCGCAACGCGATCGAATCGGGTAAAGTGGCAGGCGCGGCCCTGGATGTTTTTCAAACCGAGCCGCCGGATTCGAGCGAACCTTTACTGAAGCTGGACCAGGTGATCGCAACTCCGCACATCGGCGGGGCGACAGAAGAAGCGCAGGAAACCGTGGGCGTGCAGATCGCGGAGCAGATCGTCCAGTATCTGCGCCAGGGGATCGCGCGGCATGCGCTGAATGCTCCGGCGATGACCAGTGAACAGTATCGGACGGTTGGTCCCTATGCGGCGCTCGCGGAGCGGCTGGGAACGTTCGCGGCTTATGTTGCCACTGGAAATCCGAAAATGGTGCGGCTGATTTATCAAGGCAACATCGCCGATCAGAACACGCATCTGATTCGCAACGCGGGACTCGCCGGAGTGCTGAGCCGCTCGCTCCACCGCAAAGCCAACGTGGTGAATGCCCTGCAAATCGCCTCAGAGCGCGGCCTGGGTTACGCGGAGCGGCACGACAAACGCACGGGGCACGCCGACTCCGTGAAGCTCGAGCTCGAGACCGATGAAGGAATCACGCAGGTGGAAGGCGCGCTGGTGCTCGACCGGCCGCGGCTCCTGTCGGTGGGCGGGATTCGATGCGAAGCTCCTCTAACTGGACACCTCATGTATTTGCGAAACGCGGACGTCCCGGGAGTGATCGGCTATGTCGGGTCGGTGACGGGGCGTAACAAAATCAACATCGCAAATTTTTCGCTGGGGCGTCAGCATGCGCCCGATGAGGACGGAGGAGTGTTGCAGGCGATCGCGGTGGTGAAGACGGATGAGCCGGTCAGCGAGTCCGTATTGCAGCAGCTGCTTGAAAATAAATCGATCACGGTGGCCAGGGCGGTCGAGTTTCGCGATTAGCGGGCAAATCCACAGGCTGAAGCCTGGGCCACCATGTGCTGCGGTAGCACAGACTTTAGTCTGTGTTTCACAAGGTCTGTCCGCTTGCGGGACGCCACTGTCCCTATTGACCGATTTTGGAATACACTATTAGCAACGAACGCAAAGAAGCCTCCGCGCGGGGGTTGTTGTTGGGGAAAGGATCCGCACGGAGGCTTAGCTGCTTTGGTTATATAGACGGACGAAATTAATTTTCGTTTGTTCCGCAAATTTTATTTCAAGCCTGCCTGCGCTAAGAACTGGGCAGCCACCTCGGCGGGTTTCTTGCGATCGATCTCCACCTGGGCGTTCAGATTCTGCATTTCCGCCGTCGTGATTTTACCGGAAAGCTCGGCCAGCGCGGCCTGGATTTTCGGATCCCCCGCCAGCACGTCGGCGCGCACCATCACGCAGGTCTGATAGAATCCAAAAACTTTTTTATCGTCTCTGAGTGCCTTCCAATTCTGATGGCGAGCCAGCCAGCCATCGGTCATATTGCCGGCGACCATGGTCAATTTCCCGCTCTCGAAATTTTCGTATAAGCTGCGCAAATCACCGACGAAGGTCATCGCGGCCATCGGCAGACGGTATTGATTCAGCGCCCTCAAACCGTCCACGCGCTCATTGAAATCGCGGGTCACGCCCAGCTTCCATCCCGATTGGACACCGGCCGCGTCGCTCAGCGTTTCAATTTTGTCGGTCGGAATTATGATGGCACGCGCGTCATCGATACCCAGTGGATCCAGTACCTCGACTTGCGCGATCCGCCGCATCTCATTGCGAACGCGCTCAAGCGTCGTCGCCGCGTCGACCGACGCCGTTTCTTTCAGAATATTGGCCTGGACGGTCCCGGTTTCCTCGGGATAAAGTCCAATCTCGCCATTCAGCAGGGCTTGATAAACCGTCGCCGTATTTCCCAGATTCAGGTTTCGCATGATCTTGCGGTCCACGCGATGTTCCAGATGTTGGGCCACCAATTCCCCCAGGATGGCCTGTTCCGTCCCTTCTTTTGACCCCACCACAATTGGCTTTTTCGACGCGCCGCAGCCTGCGTTCCCCACCGCGGCCGCTGCCAGTACCAGGCAGCAACCGATAGAACTTTTTCCACTCATCAGCGACTTAGCATAGCGCGATCCTCTGCTATTCTGTAGAACTAAACCATTCGAGATGTCCTTTCAGATTCACCCACTCAAAGAATTCCTGGTGCGGCCCGCTTTGCCCGCCAAGATAGAGCGCATGCCTGAGATCGCGCTGAATCTTCACTGGAGCTGGAACCATTCGCTGCGCTCGCTGTTTCGCCGCTTGGACCCCGTCATTTGGAAGGCATCCAATCACAATCCGATTGTAATGTTAGGCCGCGTTTCTCAAGCCACGCTCGAACGCGCCGCGTCCGATCCGCGCTATCTCGCTCTCTATCGCCGCGCGTGTGAAACGCATGACGCGTATCTGGCCGCTTCCTCCTCCGGTGCCACCGGAATGCTGGTCGCCTATTTTTCGATGGAGTACGGGCTGCTCGATTGTATGCCCATTTACTCCGGCGGCCTGGGCGTTCTTTCGGGCGATCATCTGAAAGCGTCGAGCGATGCGAATCTGCCCCTCACCGGCGTCGGTCTGCTCTATCAGAACGGCTACTTCAGCCAGTCCATCGATCCCGATGGATGGCAGAAGGAGCGCACTCCGGTTAACGATTTCTACGCGCTTCCCGTCACCCCCGTGCAGCGCGCGGATGGCTCGGAAATGCTGGTCACCGTGACGCTCGCCGGCACGCAAGTGTTCCTCAAAGTGTGGCGCATCGACGTCGGCCGTGTGAAGCTGTATCTGCTCGATAGCAACATCCCCCAGAATACGAATCCGGTGCATCGCGTGATCACCGCACAGCTCTACGGAGGCGATATCCACAATCGCATGCGCCAGGAAATCGCTCTGGGCATCGGCGGATTGCGGGTCCTGGAAGAGCTCGGACTCCATCCCACCGTCTATCACATGAATGAGGGCCATTCCGCATTCCTCGCGATCGAGCGCATTCGCCGCCTGATGGCCGATCAGCAGATGAGCTTCGAGGAAGCGCTCGACGCCTCCCGTACCAACAACGTGTTTACCACCCACACGTCCGTGCCCGCCGGAATCGACCTGTTCAACTCCGGCATCATGTATGAATACTTTCAGGACTACTGCCGCGATTCCGGAATCTCTTTCGATCAACTCCTCTCCCTGGGCCGCAGCAATCCCGCCGACAACCAGGAATCCTTTTCGATGGCCATCGCCGCGTTCAAAACTTCGGCGTATCGCAACGCCGTCAGCCGCCTGCATCGCCACGTATCGCAGCAGATGTGGCAAAGCCTGTGGCCCAAACTGCCGGTGTGGGAAGTTCCCATCACCTCGGTCACTAACGGAGTGCATCTGCCCACCTGGATCAACGGCGATCTGGCGGGAATCTACGACCAGGCGCTCGAGCCCGATTGGCGTGAAGGCCACGCCAACCCGAAAATCTGGGACGATGTGGCGGAGATCCCCGCATCGGAGTTATGGGAAGCGCATCGGCGCCGCAAGCGCAGGTTAATTGCCTTCGTGCGCGACCGCGCCGCGGCCAGCGCCTTGGAACGCAACGCCCCCGGTTCCGAAGTCCGCCGTCTGCAGGAAGTGCTGGACCCCGACGCGCTCACCATCGGCTTCGCCCGCCGCTTCGCCACTTATAAACGCGCTACTTTACTGTTCCGCGATCTGGCCCGGCTGAAGCGCATCGTTACCAATTCGAAAAGGCCCGTGCAGATCGTGATTGCTGGAAAAGCCCATCCGCTGGATGTCCCGGGCAAAACTCTGATCCGCGAGATTGTTCAGTATTCCCACGACCCGGATCTTTCGCGCAGCGTCATCTTCGTCGAAGATTACGGGCTGCAAGTAGCCCGCGAAATGGTGCAGGGCGTCGATATCTGGCTGAATAACCCGCGCCGCGGCGAAGAAGCCTGTGGAACCAGCGGCATGAAGGCCGGCATCAACGGCACTTTGAATCTCAGTATTCTGGACGGTTGGTTCGACGAGTCGGCCGAGGAATCCGGAGGTTGGGTGATCGGCGACCGCGATGCCTATTCGGCGGATCGCGACGATGCCCATGCGGCGGGGATTTATTCCATTCTCGAAAATGAAATAGTACCCATGTTCTATGAAGGCCGTGAACAGGGCGTACCGGTCGAATGGATGCGCCGAGTCAAACAATCGTTGAAATCGGTGAGCGCACATTTCAATTGCCAAAGAATGGTTACGGAATATGCGACACAATTATACGAGCCCGCGCATCTAGGTTATGAGCGAATCAGCCGAGATCGTTTCGCGTTTCCCCGGGAACATGTGCGCTGGCATAAGGAGGTGTCCGATAAGTGGCCTAACGTGAAGTTCCTCGATTTCGGGATCGGAACCGATAAAGTTTCCGCCGGGTCGTCGGTCCCGATGCGCGCCAGCCTGGATCTGGCCGGCCTGACCCCTTCCGACGTTCGCGTCGAAGCAGTAGTGGGACGCGTCGGTGCGTATGGCGAACTGGAAGACACCCAGGTGCTGATCCTGGCCCCCAACGGCAGGCCCTCCGACGCTCAACGAGAATCCGTATTTATGTTTGGAAGGGATTTTGCTCCGTTTACCACTGGCCGACTGGGCTATGCGTTGCGCGTGAGTCCGAATCATTGCGACGATCCTTTGAACCGGCCATGTAACGCGTTGTTAAAGTGGGCCGGCGAATCCTAAAGATTCTTTAAGACGAAGCCGATATAAGTAGCAGAATTGAAGATTTCGCTGGATTCTTTGCGAAATACGTGGTACATAGTGGTTTAGGCTTTTTGCGCGGACTCCAACCTCCCAAGTCGGCCAGCCGGTTGGTTCCGCTGTCTTCCTGACGAAAAAAACAATTCCGAATTCTATCCCAGCAGTGTTGTATATCTACCCAGTAAAGGAGTGAGCCAATCCACCTTATTCAGTTAAGGCAAATGTAATTTATGGAAGGCGAACGCAAGTACCGTCAAAACGGCTACCAGGACTCAGGCAGCCGCGATTTTTCAAACGGGCAACAGAGGCGTGACGAACGCCCCCGCCCTCAGGGTCCACGCCCGCCCATCGACGTCACCGGACCGCGGCTTCCGCGCATGGTGCAATCGGTGACGGCGGCACGATGTTTCAACTGCTCGACCACGCTTCTTCCGGATATCGACTTCAAAGGCAAGTGCCCCAAGTGCGGCGCGGCTCTGCACTGCTGCAAGCAGTGTTCCTATTTTGAGCCGTCCACGCGGTTCCAATGCCTGAAGCCCGTGCCCGTGCGGATCCCGGCGAAGGACCAGGCGAATGAATGCACACTGTTCAAGCCGCGCTTCACTGTAGCGCGCGAAGCGGTGCATCCGCCGGCCTCCAACGGCTACGGAAGTTCGAACGGAAATTCCGCCCCCCTGCCGAATATCGCCGCTCCCAGAAATGCCACCGATGCGCGCGCGGCGTTCGACAGCCTTTTTAAGAAGACTGAATAAGGCCCGCGCTGCCATAAAGGACGCTGTCGTCGCCAAGCCCCGCCGGCACCACGTCCAGCCGCGCCCGCGACCAGGACGTCACCTGCCTGCGCAGTTCTAAACGTAATGGTACGAACAGCGCATCCCCAGCCTTGGCGATCCCTCCTCCGATTACGATTCGCGCCGGGTTCAGAATCATCACCGCGGCCTTCAATCCTTGCGCCAGGTCGATGACGTAGCGCTCGACAAACGCGGGATCCTTCATCAGCTCTTCGGCGGTCTTTCCGTAATCGCGCTCCAGCCACATCCCGCAGCACAGGCGCTCGAAACATCCACGCGATCCGCACAGACACTCCGGTCCACCAGGCTCAATCGTAAGGTGTCCGATCTCTCCCGCGTAAGAATCGGCGCCGCGATAGACAGTAGAGTTTTCGAGTACGATCCCTCCGCCGATGCCGGTCGAAAGGGTCATATAGAATAGCGGCCGCGTATCGCGCCCCGCGCCGAACAGAGCCTCGCCCAGCGCGCCCACGTTAGCATCGTTATCCATGATCACCGGAACGTCGAAGCGTTCTCGGATGCGCTCCACCAGAGGAAATCCCTTCCATCCGCCGACATGTGTCGAGAGCGTGACGGTCTGCGAAGGGAAGTCGACCGGCCCCCCGAATCCAATCCCGCAGTGGTCGAATTTCCATCCGGCGGCGATCGAGAAAATCTGCTCGATCATCCACTCCGGACCGCCCTGGCGATCGGTGCGCCGCGATTCCCGCCGAGTCATCTGTTCCCCCTCAAACAGGGCGAGCGAAAACTTAGTGCCACCAATATCAATCGCCAGCGTATTCATTAAGTGTTATCCGCGTTCATCGGCGGCCAAAATTGCCTGCGTCTGATCCCGGTCTGCCACCAACACCTCTTCCGGCGACGCCGTCCCTGTCCCCTTCTTCATTATGGTTATGGACGCCACCAGGTTCCCCATTCGAACCGCATCGCAAGCCGACCCCGTCACGGCAAACGTCATCGCCGCAGCCGCCGAAAAGCTGTCCCCCGCGCCGCACACGTCGACTGGATTCTCAATCGCGCGTCCCTGTATCCTCGTCTGCGCTTGCCCGTCGAAAACCAACGCGCCCTCACTCCCATCCGTGACCACCAGTAACCGGGCGCTGGTGTGCCCCTGCAAGCCCGGAAAATCGATCCGCCCCAGTGCTCTGATCGACGCCGCCTCCGCCTCGTCGCGATTCGGCTTCAGAATCACCCCCCGAAAAAGCTCCGATCGAACCCGCGAATCCACCCACACCGTCTTCTCCTTCGCGATGGATGTAAGAGCCTCGCGCATGCGTCCCGTCACCACACCCCCTGCCGCCGTCTCTGCCTGATCGGAGACGATCACCACATCGAAATCCGGCGTCACGCGTTCGAACGTTTCGACCACGCGCGCTTCCAGCCCCCGCGAAATTTCCCGCGTGTGAATAAAATCGATACGCGGCAAATCCTCTTCGCCGGTCGCATCATTGATCAGCTTGGTGTAAGTAAAGGTGGGCACCTCCGCAGCTCGAACCAGCAAATTCGCATCGATGCTTCGCGCCCGCAGCGCCCTCTCGAGTTCAAATCCGAACCCATCCTCGCCCACGATTCCCAGCACCGCCACGCGCCCCGCGCCCAGCGCCGCAAGGTTATTCGCGATGGTCCCGGCAGCGCCCGCGGTAACCTCGGTCGATATTACACCGACGCGCGGCAGACCAGTCTCACGCGAAGCCAGCGCCTCCCGAGGATCGTAGCGGCACCACCTGTCCAGACAGACGTCCCCCGCGACCAAAACCCGCAAACCCCGGAACGACCGCAAAATCGCAGCCGCGTTCATTCTGACTCCTGACTCCTGACTTCTGACTCTTGCGACAGTTCTCGCCATAAAGCGGGAACTGTCGCTCTATGATTCCCGCAAAAATAGAAACTTTCGCCGCCGTCCTGCACCGTCCGCACCAGTATCGTTTTATGCGGACGAAAATAATATCCCGGATCGGACTTCGGCAGCTCCCTCCGAAAATCCCCCTGAATCGGCACCACGTCGAACACCGCGGTCGTGAACTTCGCGATGCTGCGTCCTTCCCGATGCGCGACATTCCGGGCCATCGCGAGCGCCTTCAGGTAAACTTCGGGACCCATGATCGCGGACCCGAAATTCATCAGCACGCCGCCTTCAAGGCGCTCCACCGCGCGCGCGAAGATCAGAAAATCGCGATAACTGGCCGCCCCCAGCGCCCCTCCATCGCAGTTCGGATGCTGGTGCAGAATGTCGTAGCCGACGCCGACATGCACCGTCACCGGAACATTCAGTCGGTACGCCGCCGCGAACACGCTCCAGTCGCGATAACGATAATCGCTCCCCTCAATCCTGCGCCCGACGTTTTCGCCCAGCCCGTAGCCTTCGCGCGCCGACTCGACGATCCACTCGTTCAGCTCGCCCGTTTCACGCCACAATCCGAACTCGCCGCTCTGCACATAGCGCGCGACGCTCTCCGTCGTCGCCCCGATTCGAGCCAACTCATAATCATGAATCGCCGCCGCCCCGTTGACAGCCAGATGAGTCACGAAGCCCCTCTCCATCAAGTCGATCAGATGGCGATTCACCCCCGCGCGCAATACATGGGCGCCCATCGTAATCAGCCGCGCGGCCCCGGAGTTTTTCGCCGCCCGCAACCGCGAAGCAAGCTCGCGCAAATCCGCATGCGCGAATGGCGGTGCCGCGTCATCCAGCCGCAGCCAATTCGAAATCTCTAAATCGTTCTTCCGCTCCGCCAGAGGCTTGATCTCCAGCCGCGCGCGATCGAAAGTTTCATATTTTGACCGGTTGGGCAAACAAGGCCTCCAGCAACTGCCCGTGGCAAAGATAATTAGGCACGATGTAATCGGCGCCGACGCCGATCAGCCTCTGCCGCTTCCATTCGTCCACCACCATGCATTCCGGCTCGGTCGATGCGACGCCCACCGCCACGCCGCCCACCAGCTTCACTTCCTCGATCTCCACATAGCCGTCGCCGAAGCCGATAATTTCCGGGCCGCGCACGTCCGCGCCCGCTAAAATTCTCTGCACCAGAATCTTCTTCGAAAAACTCTTGTAATCGTCGAGCGCCCCGTACACGCCCCCATCGAAATACTTCGCCACGTCGATCAGCCGGGCTTCTTCCTTCATGTACACTTCGTCGGTGCCGCTCGCCAGGTACATTTTTAGGCCGCGCTCCTTCAAACTCTCAAGCAGCGCCCGCGCCCCCGGAACCATATATTTCTCAGGCGAAACATGCCCGCTCTTCAGCTCCTCGACGCGCCCCCGGATCCGCTCCCACAGCAGATCCAGATACATCTTCTTATACTCCAGAGGATCCAGCGCGCGCCCCCCGCGCTTCTCGATATTGGCGGCAAATTCGATCATCTGATAGATGGTCTCCTTGCCGGTCAGCTTCCACACGAAATCCTCGACCACCGCCTTCAGCTCCGCTTCCGTCTCTCCGGTCTTTAGATCGGCGAGAATTTCCACCATCATCGGGACCATCACGTCCATCCATCCGGAGCGCACCAGCGACAGCGTGCCGTCGAAATCGAAGAATGCCACCTTCGCTTCCGCGGCCGACGCGCCGGAGCGAATTTGTTCCATCGTCATAACCAGTATTCCCATTTGCCCGCGGCGATCACGTACACGCCCAGGCAGAAATTCGTAATCGCATGCGTCAGGATCAGGTCCCCCAGGCTCCTGCTGCGCACCATCCACCAGTTGTAGATGATGCCCGTCACCAGGCCGACGTCCCAGTAGGGCCCGTGCTCTGACGCGAATAGCGCCGCCACGATCCAAAACGATAGCGCGGTGTATTTTCCCAGCGGGACTTTCTCGAAGTCCGGATCGATGATCCAGCGCATCAGCCACGCCCGCCAGAACAGCTCCTCGATGATCGGCACAATCAGCACTGCGCGAACCATCCGCAAGATCAGCACCGGCCAGCTCAGCGTGCCCCTGAGCGACGAAGCCGCTTTCGGCACCAGCGCGTTCTCAAACAGCCAGGTGTGCCGGTAGCTGCTGCTCAACAGATCGGGGCCGATCCATAGGACGAATACCGCAATCCCGATGCCCAGCGTCGCCGCCAGGTGCTTCACCCTAAGGTCGATCACCGGCCTCGCGATGAACCACAGCACCGCCGTCATCACGGCGACCCGCACCATCTGATCCGTCAGATCGGAAAACGGCCGTCCGAAATACGTCAGTGTGGACTGCAATGCCAGCAGCCCCATGAACACCGCAAACGGAGCAACGTAGGGAAACGATGGAGATTGTCTCAGCTTCGATCGCCCCTGATCAGATCTTCTGCAACAGCTCTTTGATCTTGACCTCTTCGTTCACCGATGGTTTGTCCGCCAGCGCCTTCTCGAACTCCTTCTTCGCCGATGGTTTGTCGCCCTTTTGCAGCAGCGCCACGCCGTAATGATAATGGAACGTCGGACTATCGGGAACCTGCGCCGTCAAATCCTTGAAGATGCGCAGCGCATCGTCGCTTAAATTCTTCTTGACGTAGATCCATCCCAAGGTGTCGGAAACCGCCGGTGAATTCGGCATCTGCTGCCGCGCCTTTTGCGACATCGAAAGCGCCTGGTCCAGATCCACTCCCTCCTGCGCCTTGGCGAACGCTAGATTGTTCAGCGCCAGCGCATGATCCGGCTGGATCTTCAGGATCTGCTCCCAAATCGGCTTGGCCTCTGCGCTCTTGCCGGTCCCTTCGTAAATCAACCCGAGCTGCGTCAGGCAGGTGGTATCGGACGGCGAGGACTGGCTGCACCGCCGGAACGTTTCCACCGCGCCGTTCACATCCCCCTTGCGCCGCTGCGTCTCACCCAATTGCCACAGCAGATCGCGCGACCGCGGATCCTGCGCCAACAATTTCTGATACAGCGCGATCGCCTCGTCGTAGCGCTCCGCGCGCACATAGAACTTCGCCAACACCAGCTTCAGATCCTGGCGCTGCGGATCCCTATCGAGGGCCGCCTGAGTCTCCTTGATCGCGTCGCCCAACCGGTTCTGCGCCGCCAGTGACTCCGTCTCCCCGGCCAGTCCCCGCGCATCTTTTGGATTCGCTTTGAACAGATCCCCGTAGATCTGCTCCGCCTTCTTGAAATCCTTATCCTGGAATGCCAGGAATCCAACCTGATAGCGGGCCTCGACATTCTGGGGGTATACCTTGGTGATCGCGGTCAGTTCCTGCCGCGCCTTGTCGCGGTCTCCCAGCGCCAGCAGCGCGTTCGACCTCATCAGGTGCGCCTGCAGATTGTTCCGGTCGATGTTCAGAACCTCTTCCGCTTCCTTCAGCGATTTTGCGGGGTCTCCCTTGGCCATATACAGCTTGCCCAACATGATGCGCGCCGACGTGAAATCGGGGCGCAGCTTGATGGTCTCGAGCAGCTGCAGACGGGCACCTTCAAGGTCGTTTTTAGCGACCAGTGCCCGCGCCAGGTTGAAATGGTACAGGTGATTTTGCGGCGTTTTCGTCACCAGCGCCTGCAAATCGTTGGCCGCGAGATTGATCTGATCCCGATTTCCCGTGGTCAGCATCAACGCCGCCCGCATCGCGATGGCGTCGTTGTCTTTAGGATTTTCCTTCAGCACGGCCGCCAGCAGCTCATTCGCCTTCTGACTATTTCCGGAGGCCGCGTATAACTCCACCAAGCGCTTCTGATAGGTCGCCTTATCTTTAGGAAACGCCTTCATTCCGGCCTCGAACTGCGCTCGCGCATCCTCGATGTCCCGCATCCGGAAATAGTAAAAATCCCCCGCCATCAGGTGCCCTTCGGGGAATCTTTTCTCGTCCGAAAGCTCCTTGATCGCAGCCTCCATCTCCGGTTTCTTGCCGACAAAGAAATAGTGCCCCGCCAGTTGCACCAGGTACCGCGCTTCCTTCGGATTATTCGCTACCTTCTGCTTCAGCACCGCCTCCGCGGCCGGCACATTGTTCTGCCGCGCGTACTGCACATAAAGCAAATCGTACATCCGCGTATCCGTCGGGTTCTTCTGAATGAAATCCTGGGCCAATTTCTCGGCCTCGGGAAACTGGTTGTTATAGACCAGCGCCGTGAAATATACCATCACCAGGTTGGCCTGGTTGGGATTCGCCCGATTGGCTTTTTCGAACTCCGTGATGGCGCCCTTAGCGTCCTTGTTCAGCAGCGCCACTTGCCCTTTGAGCCGGTGCCCGTCGAAGGAATCCGGATTCAACTGGAGCAGCTTGTCCGCCAGATCCTTTACCTCGCCCAACAGGAACGATCGTTGGGGACTGTCCTGTGCGGCCCCCTGCATGTACAGATCCGCCAGCTTGGTAATCGCGTCCGTGTTGGTGGGCTGCAGTTCCACCGCGCGCCGCAACTCTTTAAAGGCCTCGCCGTAATTGCCGAGCTTGATCTCCGTAAGGGCCCACCGGTAATACGCTTCTCCGAAGCGCCCGTCCTTTTGCACAGCCCTGCGATACATGATCGCCGCTTCCCGATACCGGGCCTTGGCGAAAAATTTGTTAGCGTTTTCAAGCGCCTGCTGCGCCTGTACTTTGGGATCGCGAGTACACGAAGCCACCAACAGTAGGACCACCAGAGGCAGGAGTTTCAGGAGTTTACAGCGTTGCATCTCTTACACTTCACCACAAACTGTGGTGGGTTGCAACGGTACTTCAGAAGTAGCCAGTAGCCAGTACCCGCTGCGCCACCGTAGCGCTGAAAACCGCGAAAAGGGGGGAACTGCCAACTCAGTCCCAACACGTTCACGATGCACAAGGTCACATACCCGCTAAGCCGCCGTGGCCACCCAGCTCGACGCCACACTAAAAGTGCTGAAAACCGCGAAAAGGGGGGACTGCCAACTCTGTCCCAAGGCGTCCACGATACAGAAGGATCACATACCCGCTCAGCCGCCCGTGGCCACCCAGCTCGACGCCACACTAAAAGTGCTGAAAACGGCGAAAAGGGGGGACTGCCAACTCTGTCCCAAGGCGTCCACGATACAGAAGGATCACATACCCGCTACGCCGCCGTGGACAAAGCGGGCTGTCCCCTCTTTTCGCCCCGGCCACCCAACTCGACGTCGGCAGGAGCGTTAACGTTTCTCGCCCGCCGAGCGAAACAGTACCTCGACAGTATTGCGGACATATTGCTCATCGGAAAGCTGCTCTACTACCTCCGGGGGATACTCCACCAGCTGGCGAAAATGACCGGCCAACTCTCGAAACAAGGCCAGCCGGGCCCGCGGCTCGATCCGGTCCCTTCGCAGCAGAGCCTCCAGTGCGATCGCCCCCAACTCCGGGCTGCTCTTCTGACGCAGCCGCGCCGCCAGATGGCGTATCTCCGCCAATGAATTGTATTTCACCCCTAAAAGCTGGTCCAGATCCGGACTTTCGAGCTTCGGCGCTCGAATCACCGCCGTTCCCGCCGCCAGATCTCCCAGCCTCTGCCGGTGCCTGCTCAACAGACAGGTAATCCCTCCCAGCAGATAGAGGACCGGCAGGCCGTCGATGAACCGCATCAGGTTGCGAACAATCACCTGGCTTGGCTCCAGACGCATGCCGGCCGCATCGACGACGCGTAATCTCAGCAGCCTTTTGCCCACCGTCTGCCCCCGCCACATCCACTCCGACGCCATTAGGTAACCCAGTGAAATCACAAAATAAGCCAGGATTATAATCGCGTCTGAAAAGTCCTTGCCGAGAAACCCCAGCGGCGCGAGCAACTGCTGCGCGACCTTGGCGATGGTCATCGTCACCAGCATATCCACCGTAAATGCCAGCATCCGGCTGATCGGCCCCGCCAGAGGCAGTGCGAATTCTATACCCTCCGGCGTGCGGATTTTCAACCTATCCATATAATCCGAAACCCGGGACAGACCAAGGCACCATAAAGTCAGGCGAAAGCAACATCCCGGTTTCGACCCCCCGCATTCCCTTCACGCCCTCTTCCCTACAAACCCCAGATAAAACGTCAACAACGCCGCTTCCACCAGCCCAAACGTGATCTTCGTTCCATAGGAAATCACCGGCTCATGATACTGTGACAGGAACGACTCCACCACCCCCGCCCATACCAGCATCATCGCCGCCCCCCCAGCGAGCGTGACCACATCGCGCGAGACGAGCCTCAGCCGCTCCGCCCGCGAAATCCTGCTGCCCCAGCCGATCAGTGCGTAGGCGATCACCAGTCCCGCCTGCCCACCCACTAAAATCGCGGGAATCTCGATCACCCCATGCGGCAGCAGCCATCCTAATAGAAACACCGTCTGCCCGTCATGGATGTAGTCATACCCCACCGCCCCCAGGATCACTCCGTTGTAAAACAATTCGACGATGGTGCCGAACCCGAACGTCATTCCCAAAGCCAGCGTGAACAGAGCAACCTGCGTGTTATGCGTCATCAACGACGCGGAGAAAGAATCTTTGTGTCCCGCAAGGCTCCTTCCCCGTTCCTCGCGCTCCTTCGCCACCCGCTCCGAAGGAGATCCTTGCAAGTGCTGGAAAGGCATGATCACGCCCTTGGCCTCCGGATCGATGCGCAGCGCGAGCGCCCCGAACAGCACCCCCCCAACGGTCAGAGCCGCCGCCAGTTGAAACGCCCGCAGGTGCTTGCGAAAAGTCTGCGGATACTCGCGCGTCACCCAGCGCCAGGGCCGGAACCGCTTCCGCTCCCGGCCTTCATGAATCTCCGCATAAGCCCGGCTGACCAGCCATTCCAGGTACTTTTTCAACTCCCCCGGCGGCACGCGAGCCAAGTCCGCCGAAGCCCGTTGATAAAGCGTGTGCAAACTCTCGACCTCGGTCAAACTCAACCGGGCCCCCGGATTCGCCTCCAGCCAAGCCAGCGATTTCTCCAGCGCCGTCCAATGCGGCCTCTCGTTCTCGACGAATCGTGAAATATCAAGAATCATGATTCGCACTGATAGCGATGAAAACCGCGAAAAACGGGGACTGCCTACTCTGTCCCAAGGCGCCCTCCATTTCCCCAACCAGTATCTTGCTCGGCGCCGCCGTGGACAGAGCGGGCTGTCCCCACTTTTTGCCCCGGCCACTCAGCCCGATGCCCGGTGTTTTTATCGCGACGCTAACCGAAACACCGGCGCCCGAGGCAACCAAGCCGCCGGCTTAGTCATCGCCCCTTCCTTCAACGCAAACAACTGATTCCGATTCGCAATAAACAACACCCCGTTCGCCGGCACCGGAGTCGAATAAACCGAACTCCCCATGTTGTACGCGCC
Organism: Bryobacterales bacterium; assembly: GCA_963698105.1. Classification (GTDB taxonomy): domain Bacteria; phylum Acidobacteriota; class Terriglobia; order Bryobacterales; family Bryobacteraceae; genus Palsa-187. The sequence continues at coordinate 348,118 of CAVOPN010000001.1, read as the reverse complement.
GATCACTGTCTTCTCTTTGCTGACCTTCAGCACCGCCACGTCCCCGTCCTCGTCGCCTAAATACACATAGTCGCCGATGATCATGGGCGATCCCCACACCGCCGCCAGCATGTCATGCTGCCAGTATTCCTTGCCCGTCGCGAGGTCCAAACAGTGCAAAAACCCGCTGAAATCGGAGTAAAACAGCAGCCCATCCTTAATCGCGCCGGTCGAAACGCTGCGCCGGATGTTGTCGAACTGCCAGATCTTCCCCGACTGCGTAATATCCCCGCGCTTGGTCGCGTCGATCGCATATAAATGCCCCACGCCTTCTCCATGCTCCGGATCCTGACCGTTGGCGATATAAACTTTGTCCTGATAAATTACCGGCGTGCTGATCACCTCGTTGCGAGTCTTCGGCCACACCGAATCTTTCGGATTCATATCGAATTCCCACAGCCTCTTCCCGGTCTGCGCCTCGTAGCCGCGAACGTATCCATCGCCCTGCCCGATTACCACCTGCACCACATCGCCGACCTTGCCCACCGACGGTGACGACCACTGCCCGTGCAGAATTCTGTCGTGCACCGGATTGTCCTCCCACACCAGTTTGCCGGTCTTCTTATTCACCGCGATAATCGCCGGAGCATTGGGCGAAGGAATATGCACATGGCTCTCGTCCTGTCCATTCGAAGTACTCACAAACAGCAGGTCGCCATAAGTCACCGGCGATGAATTGGACATATTATGAGGCTGGGAACCGACCTCTTCCATCATGTCGAACTTCCAGTTCACCTTCGCGTGCGTCCCGTCGCCATGGGTATCCAGGCACATGATCTCGCAGCGATTGGTCACGTAATACAGCTTGTCCCCCTCAACCAGCGGCGACGAGCATACGCCCTGAAACGGCCAGTCGTTCGCCCGCCCCGAAGCGAGCTTCGCATTGGCCTGCTGCCACAAAAACTGGCCGTCCGATTCGCGAAATGCCATCAGGACTCCCTTATCCCCAGGCTCCTTCGGATCGCGCACCAGCTCATTATTGGTCCCGACATAAACCTGCCCGCCCGCAACCACCGGATTCCCATAACTCTGCGATCCAAGCTGTGCCACCCACTTCACGTTTTTGCCCGTTTTGATGTCCCAGCTGGTCACAACGTGTTGAGAAGAAACCATGTTGCGATCCGGCGTCCCACCCCACATCGGCCAGTCTCCGATCCCCGGATCGGATGCTACTAAACACGCCACCAGCCCAGAGAAAACCAAAAATGTGCGAATCATCATATCCTCTTAGTTCGCCGTCAACTTCAGATTATCGAGGTACAGACCGAACGGCGCGGTCGCGAAAATCCCCGGCGCGCCTTCCCTGTTTCCAATAGGATCCACCTTTTCGATCATCCAGCCGGCCGGCTCCGGTTGCCCCTGCGGCCACGCTTTTCCACGCACCTGGACTTTCCCGTCCGGCATGTTTTCAACCTTTATTTTCAACGTATACCAGGCATCCGGCTTCCATTCGAAAGGCACCGTCACCGTCCGCTGGATCTCCGGCTCCCAGGGTTCGATTTTCAGCTTTTGCTCGTTGCCGTAAAGCGCCAGGGTATAGCGCTGCGCCGTGAGGCCGATATCCCCCATCTGGCGCCGTTTCTGGTTCACCCGGACATCGCCCTGGAAGGTATAGTTGGACCAATTGGTGGGTCCGATAAACATGCGAATCCGGCTAAACAGCGTCTCGTCGGGAGCCTTTTGCAGCACCTTTTGTCCATCGAGCGTCACGACCGTGAACTTCCCGGCCGTCGCGTTGACCCATCCGGCCGGCGCGCCGCCTTCTGGAATCTCGTCGAACGTCTCGGTCCACGGCAGGGGATGAATCACCCGCGCCCTCGCCTCGCCCTTTAACGCACCCGACGTTGCCACGATCAAACCCGCCTGCGAAGGATCGTTCGAGACCGTATAAGAACCGCCATTAACCGTTCCTTTTAAACCGTTTAGCGACCACGTAGCGGATGTATCCTCGCGCAGGAATCGACCTTTCTCGTCAAACAAGCGAGCATGGAGCTTCACCGTCTGCCCGGGACTCAGAACCAGCTCCGTGGGTTCGTTCTGTAAATAGGCCGGGGCGCCCTCGCCTTTCTCGGCAGGCTCATCGACAGCGTATCCTTTTAATGCGACGGCCTTCTTGGGACCGATAGCGTAGACGGCGTCGCTCGAGGCGAAAAAGATCCGGCCGTGCGAGACCGCAGCGCCGCCCAAAACCTGTTCCGGAGTTCCCTCGGAACTACAGCAGCTATACTTGCTGATCGGCATCTCGACTTCGCTCAAAACATCCACGCGGTCGGCATGGGGCTTCAAAATGTAGAACTTTCCGCCTTCCGTACCAACATAAAGTTTCCCATCGGCCAGCACCGGCGGCGCCTTCTGTACGGTACTGAGCTGTTTCTTCCAAAGCTCCTTGCCCGTGACTACATCGAATGCGACCAATTTCGATCCATTATCAATCTGATAGACACGGTCGCCATCGATAATCGGCGACGAAAAGCCGCCGAGGAAGCCTTCGCTTTTCCACTTGAAGGTCTTGATGATCCCCTTCTGCGAGCCATCGATGGCGGCGACCATGCCCATTTCGTTCGAATCCAGATTTTCGTCGCCATGCGAAATGATGACGGTGTTGCCCATCACGGCGACTCCCGTATTAATACCGCGTTTGGCGATCACGATGCCCCAGACTTTTTCGCCGGTTTGAGGCTTCATCGCGTACACGCCTCCGTCGCCGATTCCGCAAATCAGCAGGCGCTGGCCGCCGATGGTGGCGATCATCGGCGCTCCGTACGCGGTGTCATACGGCCGGCCCCCGGGCGTGGCCGTCCAGACGATTTCCCCGGTCCGTTTATTCATGGCAATGAAGCGATGGGAGCGATTCGACATGGTTCCCCAGGTCGAAACCGGCGAGCTGATAATCACCAGGTCTCCATCGATCAGCGGAGACATGGTGCGCCCGCCATGCGTGGTGAATGCGCCGAACTCCTCGCCTATGGAGCGGTCCCATAATTTCTTGCCGTCCTTCGATAAAGCGAGCACGGTGGCCCCGACGCCGAAGGCATACACATTGCCGGTTTCAGGATCGACCGCCGGCGAAGCCCAACCCACGCGGTGAGCCGGCGCGTCACTCTGAAACACGTTGAACTTGTATTCCCAGATCACCTTGCCCGAGTCCGGATCGAGGCACATGACGCGCTCCTGCTCCTCCGCGCCGCGGCCCGCGGGATTCTGGACGTACAAGTGATTGCCCATAATTACAGGAGCCGAACGGCCGCCATAGGGGACGCGCCAGAGCAGATTTTCACCGGCGAGCGACCATTTTTCAGGCAGGTTCTTTTCCTGGGAAACACCGTCTCGGTTGGGGCCGCGCTGATCCGGCCAGTCGCCGAGCGCGACGCGGCGCTGTGCCATCGCGGATACACTGATCAGAAGAAATACTGCAAACTTTTTCAACATGGCGGCGTACTCACTCTAACGGGGGTCACAACATAGATTATGACGCCTCTACGCATTTTAACGTTAGCGCTGTTCGCTATGTCGACCGGCGATTTGCGATGGGACTATCTTTATTCGCGGGGAGCATAGGGCGGGGAAGTAGATTAAGGTTATGCTTAAAGTATCGCGATGCGAGAGCTCGATTTAACTCAACCAGTTCCGATGATCGGAGAGGAAGATGAGGAAACGCTCGCGGCGATCGATCAGGGGATCAAGGATGCCGATGAGGGTCGCCTCTTCACGGTCGACGAAGTTCGAGAGCACCTTTTCCGTTGGAGTACAAGATCCTCTACACAGAAGCCGCGTTAATCGGCCTCGACCAGCTCGAGGAGTTTATCCATAACGATAATCCGGCTGCGGCTCAGTGCTTTGGGCATGCTCTTCTAAACCATGTGGACCTTTTGGCGGTTTTTCCTAGAATAGGCCAGCCGGTGGGCCGCCGTCCCGGAATCCGCAAAATCCTTCACACACCGATTTGGATCTATTACCTAATACACGAATTTGATCAGACCATTGAGGTGATCCGGTTCTGGCATGGATCGAGAAAGCCACCCAAACTGTCATGATCACCGGCGACCTCCAGCGCGAAATCGATTACCACGAGAAACTCTACTCCGGCTTCGCTCAATCGCATTTCGCCAAGCCCGCCGTTCGCGCTCTGCGCAAGCATATGGTCCGCAGGATTCTGAAACTCACCGGCGCCGGGAAGAATTCGACGGTGCTCAGCCTGGGATGCGGTATCGGCGATACAGAGCTGCTGATGGCTCCTCATGTCGGTGAATTGACCGGCCTCGATCTCTCCCCCGCGGCAATCCGGCAGGCTCGCCTCGATTCGAACGGCGTACCGAACGTTCGTTTCCTCGAAGGGACTCTCGAAAGCGCGCAGATCAAACCCGCCTCGTTCGACGTCGTGATCGCGATTTTCTTCCTCCACCATCTGCCCGATACTATTCCGGCTTTAGCAAATCAGATTGCCGCCATCCTGAGGCCCGGCGGAGTTTTCTATTCCCTCGATCCCAGCCGCTACCGATTATCGGGAGCGATCGGCGAACTGCTGTTCCCGAAAATAATGGCCCGGTATCAATCTCCCAATGAGCGCCAGCTTCTGCCTCGCGCCACAGCGGAATATTTCAGGAATGCCGGGCTCGATGGGCGATTCGAATACTACGACTTCATTTCGACCCCGCTGGCCGGCCTCTTTCCCTCCTGGCGATCGGGGTATCGGGCGACGCGAGCCATCGACGAAGCCCTGGTGCGGACGCCTCTGCTCAACCGGGCCAGCAGCAATTTCGAAGTGATCGCGCGCAAACGTGGTCTTCATCCGAAATCCTGAGTGCTTGAGTGTTAATGTGGCGCGCGCCTCCAGGCGTGCCGCATCGACATTCGTGTCAATGTGTCTTGTCTGCCTGCTCTGTCCCCAGGAGTCCGCGATCCGAACATAAGTACGCCGCAATGGACCTAGCGCACTGTCTCCACTTTTCGCCCCGAACGTCGACACGAATGTCGACGCGGCACGCGTGGACGCGCGCGCCACACACAGGGAAAATAATATTCCTTACACTAGGATATTGCGCTCCAAAACCATCTATCACGGCTGGGCGAATCTCGCGATCGCCGCGCTGGCGATGGTGGCGACGCTGCCCGGCCGCACCCAGGGACTCGGCCTCATCACCGAACCTCTCCTTGCCGACCTGCACGTCAGCCGAGTCACCTACGCCACCATCAATCTCTGGGCGACCCTGATTGGCGCGGCATTTTGCCTCCCCTGCGGACGCCTGCTCGATCGCTACGGATCTCGCATCGTGCTAACCCTGACTGTACTCCTGCTCGGCGCGACCGTGGTCGGCATGCGATCGATGCAGGGCCTCGCCGCGCTCTCCATCGCCCTCACGTTGACCCGCGGATTCGGGCAGAGCGCGTTGTCCGTCGTCAGTCTCGCCCTGGTCGGAAAATGGTTCGCCCGGCGGCTGAATCTGGCCATGGGAGTTTACGCCCTTCTCGTCGGCATCGGATTCATCGCGGCATTTCCCAGCGTCGGCGCGGCGGTTCTGAACTACGGATGGAGGCCCACCTGGGCCGCCGTCGGATGGGTGCTGCTGCTGGGGGTCGCTCCGCTTTCCTGGCTGATCGTCCGCAATCAGCCGGAGGACCGCGGCCTCGAACTCGACGGCGTTTCCGAGCCTCCCGAAAAGTTGACCGACCTGACCACCACCGAAGCTCTGCGTACCCCCGCATTCTGGATTTTCGCGCTCTCCAGCTCGCTGTTCGGCCTGGTCTACTCCGGCATCTCCCTGTTCAACGAGTCGATTCTGGTCGAGCGCGGCTTCAACGCGTCCGTCTATCACAACGTTCTGGTGATCAGCACCATGCTCGGACTGCTCGCGAATTTCGGAGGCGGATGGCTCGCGACCAAGATGCCGATTCAAAGGCTATCGGGGATCGGGATGGCCGCACTGGCGGTCGCGCTGGTGATTCTGCCGCTGGTGCGGACCTATACTCACGTCCTTATATATGGAGCGATCATGGGAATCGCCGGCGGCGTGGTGACCGTGGTGTTCTTCTCGGTGTGGGGGCAGGTGTTCGGCCGCGCGCACCTGGGGCGCATCCAGGGATGTGCGCAAATGCTCACGGTGTTCGCCTCGGCCGTGGGACCCTTGCTGCTGGCGGAGACGCTGCGCTCCACGGGATCGTACAACTTTATCTTCAATCTATTGGCGATTTTGACCGTGGTCCTGGGAGTCGGCGCGTGGTTCGTCGCGCTACCCGTTCGCCATTTGGCCCATGAACCCGATAGAATAATTCTATCGACAGGATCCGTTTAACCGGAGTATTCTTGTTGGAACGCACGATCTCACATATTTCAAAGGAGGTGTACCCTATGCTCACCGTCGAGCAAAGTAAGGAATTAATAGCACGCGGGTTCTCGCGTCGGAATTTCGGCCGCCTGGCAACGATGATCGCCGCCGGCTCAACCCTGCCCTTCGCAAACGAACAAGCGCTCGCACAGCTCTCGATGATCAAAGGTGGTGTGCCTGCCGACGCGGTCAAAATTGACGCGAATGAGAATCCCATGGGCCCGTGCCCCGAAGCCCTGGAAGCGATTCACAAGATGGCGGCCAACGGCGGACGTTACCTTTATCAGGAAACGTTCGACATGACCGAAACTCTGGCGGAGCAGGAAGGCGTGAAGCCCAGCTACGTGAAGGCGTATCCGGGGTCGAGCGCGCCTCTGCATCATGCGGTGCTCGCGTTCACGTCACCCACCAAACCGTACGTGATGGCCGATCCGGGATATGAGCAGGGGTCGGGTGCCGCGAAAGTGACCGGCGCGAAGACCATTCGCGTTCCTCTCGCCAAGGATTACTCGCACGATGTGAAGGCCATGGTGGCAGCCAGCCCCGACGCCGGATTGATCTACATCTGCAATCCGAATAATCCCACGGGTACCATCACCAAGCGGTCCGATATCGAGTGGCTGGTGGCGAACAAGCCCAAAGGCTGCGTGGTCATGATCGATGAGGCCTATTATCACCTCGCCGGGATCACTCCGTATACGGACATGGTCGCCGGCGATAAAGACGTGATCGTCCTGCGAACCTTCTCGAAGATTTACGGGATGGCTGGAATCCGCGCCGGCGTGGCGATCGCCCGGCCCGACCTCCTTGAGAAAATGGGGAATTATATGGTTGGCGCCCTGCCCACCACCGCGATGGCCGCGGCCAATGCCAGTCTCAAAGTCAAGACTCTGGTTCCGGAACGCCGCGAAAAAATCAAGATCATCCGCGAAGAGAACCTCGCGTTCCTTGAAAAGCACGGCTATAAAACGGTGCCCTCGGTGTCCAACAAGTTCATGGTCGACACCAGGCGTCCCTCGCAGGACGTGATCATGGCGCTCCGCAAGGAGAAGGTGTACATCGGGCGTCCGTGGCCGGTGTGGCCGACCTCGGTTCGCGTCACCGTAGGTACCAAAGACGAGATGGCCAAGTTCCAAGCCGCCTTCCTCAAAGTCATGGCCTAACGCCTCTTTTAAGGGGCGTCCATTATGTTTCGAAAAGCCGGCGGATATAGCTGGCGACTGTTTGCAGGCGACTGCTTCGGCGGCGTGATCGCGGCTCTGATCGCGCTGCCGTACGGTCTTGCAATGGCCACGGCCATGGGACTCCCTCCCATGCTGGGCGTGCTCACGTCTGTAATCACCGCGCCAATTACGGCCCTTTTAGGCCGCAATCCCCTTCTCATTGGGGGGACCAGCAGCGTTACGATCTTTTTCATCGCTGCCGCCGTCCGGCAGCAGGGCATCAGCGGCGCGGCCAAAGTATCGATCGTCGCGTCGGTCTTCATGATGGCGTTCTGCGTCCTTCGGCTGGGGCGCTACATCTCCAAAGTTCCGCATACCGTGGTCACTGGATTTTCGTGCGGCATTGGCGGGATCATGGTGATTTCGCAGCTGCCCGTCATCCTGGGGATCTCCAAACCTAACGGCGAAAGTCCTCTCACCCAGCTCCTGGATATGTTCCAGCGCATCCCGGCCGCGCACTGGCCGCCCATCATCTTGGGATGCGCGGTGATCGTCACTTCGATGATTTGCGCGCGTTATACCAAAATGGTGCCGGCGCCCTTGGTGGGCGTGCTGGTCGCCTACGGTGCGGTCAAACTTTTTTCGTTCCACGAAGCAGAGGTGGGGTCGCTCCCATTGACCATGCCTCCGCTGGCAAGCTTCACCTGGGCAGCGGGCGATGCTTATACCGTCCTCTCCTCCGCCTTTGGACTGGCTGTCGTCTCCTCCATCAACCTGCTGCTGACCTCGCGTGTCGTCGAGCATTTCCGCGGACGCCATCAATTCCTCAAACGCAGCGACGCCGACCGCGAACTGGGCGCCTTCGGCATCGCCAATATCTGCGCCGGACTTTTTGGAGCCCCTCTGAGCGTCGGCATCCCCGCGCGCAGCGTCGCGGCCATCAAATGCGGAGCCACCACGCGCCTTTCGAATCTCCTGCACGCAGCCTTTCTATGCATGTTCCTGTGGTTCGGCGCCGGAATCGTCGCGCATGTTCCTTTGGCCGCTCTGGGCGGCGTCACTGCCTGGATGGGAATCAATCTTCTGGACTGGAGCACCTGGCGCCGTTTGCCGCGCATGCGCCTGATCGATTCGGCCGCATTCCTGGTGACCATGCTTGGCGTCCTGGCCGTCAGCAACGCGATTTACGCCGTGATCGCGGGCTGCGCGCTCTACGGACTTCACTATCTTTACCTCAGATTCTTCCCTAGCCCCCACCTGCCCACTGAAGTTCCCGCCCAAATCGCCGATTAATGAAATAAGACGTCCGCATTCTTTATCCATTACGATAGAGGAGGTAACATGCGCCCCGTTTGCGCGATCTTCCTGGCGATTCTTTGCGCCCCCGCCCCGGTCATGGCGGCCTCGGCGGTCACGCTCGTGCTCCAGTTCGACCAGGCTTATTCCACCGAATCGGTGGACGCGATGGAGCAGGAAGTCTCGAAAATCGTACGCGAATCGGGCCTCAAAGTCGACTGGCGCCTGCTCGCGGACGTGCACTCGTCGGAAAGCTTCGACTCGCTGGTAGTCGTCCGTTTCCGCGGCGCGTGCAGTATGGAGCCTCCCCCTCCTTTAGGAGATGAGCGCGGCTATTACGCCTTCACCTATGTCTCCGACGGCGCCGTGCTTCCGTTCAGTGAAGTGGAGTGCGACAAGATCAGCAGCTCCATCCGTCCCGCGATGTCCAGGCGCCAGTGGCGCGACCGGGATTCAATTCTCGGGCGAGCCCTGGGCCGCGTTCTCGCGCACGAGTTATTCCACATGCTGGCCAGATCCCAGCAGCACGCAGGCGAGGGAGTGACCAAATCGGCCCTGTCGCCAGCCCAACTAATCGCCGGAAAATTACGAATGTCCCCAGCGGACCTCGAGACACTCAAAAAATAGCCACCGCACTCAGCCTCGTTTTCATGGCGCACGCACTTTGCCTGCCGCGTCGACACTTAAAACTGCGCAAAGTGGGGACTGCCTACTCTGTCCAAGGCGCCACGTCGCCCGCAAAAGTGTCTCGTACTTCTGCGCCGCGTGGACAGAGCGGGCTGTCCCCACTTTGCGGCCCGCCCACTCAGCCCGATGCCTTCGACAGTGTCGACGTGTCTTGGCCGCAGGCCAGTAATATAGATACGTGCTCCCCAAGCCCGAATACCTGCTTCGCGCAGAAAGCTTCCTGGTCCTCACCGTTAGCGTCGCCGCCTACCACGAACTGAACGGAAACTGGCTGCTCTTCTTCATCCTCTTCCTGTGGCCCGACCTCTTCATGGTGGGTTACCTCGCCAACGCCCGCCTCGGCGCAGCTTCCTATAACCTCGTCCATACCTACACCGGTCCTCTGCTCCTCGGCGCGATCGCCGGGTTCGAACAGTGGCATCGCGCCGTGTTATTCGCGCTCCTCTGGACGGCCCACATCGGTCTCGACCGGATGCTCGGCTACGGCCTGAAGTACCCGACATTTTTCAAAGATACTCACTTGCAGCGCGTGGCCTGACTCTACTTTCTCGTCTCCACGCCTCGACCAAAACCACTCCAATCACTACCAATCCCACCGACAACCCGATCCACAACCCCGGCGCGCCCAAAGCAGCTCCCTTGAAACACAGCCACCACCCCAGCGGCAGCCCGATCGCCCAATATCCGGCGAAGTGGCAGTACATCGGCGTGCGCGTATCCCCCGCACCCCTGAGCGCACCCGTCGCCACCACTTGCAATCCGTCGAATAATTGAAAAAACGCCGCGATCCTCAGCAACACCATTCCCGCCTCGATGACCTCCCGCTCAGGTGTGAACAACCGCGCAATCCAGTAAGGAAATATCAGCAGAGCCAGCCCTGCGCAGGACATCACCGCCGCGCCCAACCCCAGAGCCGTCCAGCCCGCGCGCGCCATCCCTTCGGAATCCCCGCGCCCGATCGCATGTCCCACCCGAACCGCCGCCGCCGAGCTGATTCCTAAAGGCATCATGTAGGTCATGCTCACCGTCATCAGCGCGATCTGATGCCCCGCCAGCGGAGTCGCGCCCAGTTTCCCGATCAGCACCGTCACCACCGCGAAGACCCCGGTTTCGAGTCCCATCTGTGCCGCCGCCGGCATCCCCAGCCGCAGCAGTTCTTTCACCCGCCGAAAATCCGCCTTCCACGACACATGAGGCAGACGCGCATCGTTGCTCCAGATCACGATCCCTAAGACCGCGGCCATGTAGATCCGTGATCCCAGTGTCGCGAACGCCGATCCTTCCGCTCCCAGCCTGGGCGCGCCCCAATTGCCGAAGACGAAAATCCAGTTGAGCAGAATGTTGATCAGGTTCGCGGTCAGCAGCGTCATCATGATCGGCCGCACGATATTGATCGATTGCAGATAGCGCCGGAATCCGAAAAACAGCAGCAGGAAAGGCGCGCTCCAGTTCAGCACCCCGAGATAGGGCTGCGTAACGCGCATCACCTCCGGATCGATTCCCCACGCCTGGAGCAAAGGGATCATCGCCCAGATTAACCCCATCACCATCGGCATCAGGAACAGCGACAGCCACACGCCGCTGATCAGTGAATGCCGGCAATCGTCCACGTCTCCCGCGCCATAGGATTGCGAGACCAAGGTGTCGAGCCCCAACAGCAGGCCGCTCGCGAAAATCCCGATGCCGTAAAACAACATCGTGCCCAATCCCACTGCCCCCATCGCCTGCGCGCTCACACGTCCGACGAATATCGTGTCTTCGACGCCCATGGCCATCCAGCCGATTTCGGCCAGCACCAGAGGCAGCGCCAAACGCACCATCGGCGAAACTTCGGCGCGTAAATTAAGGGCTCTCATTTAGCGTCGTTTAAAGCTATGCTAATCGTACCGCGCATGCGAAAATCACCACTCGGAAGGCCGTCAACAACGAAACGGCTTACTATGTTACATAAAGATTGGTAAGGAGGCAGTGATGAGCGAAACACTCTCTGTGGGAAAGAAGCTGGTCGAGCTATGCAAGGAAGGCAAATACGGGGAAGCGATCGATGGCCTTTATAGCCCGGACATCGTCAGCGTTGAAGCCGGAGCGCCTCCTGGAGGCTCGCCCCGTTCCGAAGGCATCGCCGCGGTGAAAGGCAAGGGCGAGTGGTGGTCCGCCAACCATGAAGTTCACAACGCCGTGATCGAAGGTCCCTACCCGCACGGAGACCGCTTCATCGTCCGCTTCAAATACGATGTGACAGCGAAGGGTGGTCCGATGGCAGGGAAGCGATTCACCATGGATGAGGCGGCGCTTTATACCGTAAAGAACGGGAAAATCACCCACGAAGAATTTTTCTATTCCATGGGTTAACCCGCCCATTTTCGGCAGAAACAAGAAACACTCGTTCCGACGCTTGATCTAACGGTGGGAGTCGTCATGACGAACTCAATTCCTACCGCCAGGTCTTTCGCGGTGGTCACCGGCGCTTCCTGTGGTATCGGCTACGAACTGGCCAGACAATTCGTGGAACACAACTTCGATGTCCTGGTGACAGCTGAAGACGATGGTATCGGAAGGGCGGCCACCAGGCTCGCCCGATCCGGTGCCTCGATCGAGTTCATTCAACTCGACCTCAGCTGCTATGAAGGCGTGGAGAAGTTTTACGGGAAAATTATGGCCTGCGGACGGCCCGTCGATGCCATTGCAATCAACCCGGCCGTGGGTGTTTCAGGAAATTTCGCAAAGGACACCGAGCTTAAAGCCCAACTGAATCTGATTACACTCAACGTCATCTCTTCGGTGCACTTGGCGAAGCGAATTCTCGTTGATATGGTCGATCGCAAGCAAGGTCGCATCCTGTTCACGTCGTCGATCACCGGTACGATTCCTGCGCCCTTTGAACCGGTCTATGCGGCATCCAAGGCCTTTCTCCTATCCTTTTCAGAGGCCTTGCGCGGCACGCTTCAGGATTTCGGAGTGACTGTCACCGCCCTCATGCCCCCGGAGACGGATACTAACTTCTTGCGGAGCACCGGTATCAGTGAGAAGGAGGATCCTGCCGATGTCGCTCGGGATGGTTTCGAAGCGCTCATGGCAGGCTCAAGTTACAAAGGGGCCATGGCGAGCGCCTCCGCCCAACACCGTAAATAGCTCAGAAACCCAAGCGTCTAACACAAAGGAACCTATGAAAGCTACCACCTGGCACGGTAAACATGACATTCAAGTCTCAAATGTACCGGACCCTGTCATTCAAGATCCGCGGGACATCATTCTTCGCATCACTACTACGGCAATCTGCGGGTCCGATCTGCATATATATGACGGCTACATTCCTACCATGGAAAAAGGAGACATCCTGGGCCATGAGTTCATGGGAGTAGTGGAAGAGGTCGGTAAACAGAACGGACTCAAGAAGGGTGACCGCGTGGTCATCCCCTTTCAAATCGCCTGCGGACAGTGCTATTACTGCAAGCGAATGGAGACGGCCCTGTGCGACACGACGAACCCGGAGGGCGCGGACAAGATGCGCAAGGCTTACGGCCAGCCCGCCGCGGGCCTTTTTGGATACTCGCATTTATACGGAGGCTATCCGGGTGGTCAAGCCGAATATGCACGCGTCCCCTGCGCCGACTTTGGGGCCTTTAAGATTCCTCCGCAGTTTACCGATGAGCAGGTTCTCTTCCTGACCGACATCTTTCCCACAGGCTTTATGGCCGCGGAGAACTGCGGTATTGAGCCCGGACAGACGGTAGCGGTGTGGGGCTGCGGACCGGTTGGTCAATTTGCAATTCGCAGCGCCTTCTTGCTGGGCGCCGGCCGTGTCATCGCGCTCGACAATGTTCCCGAGCGGTTGGAGCTGGCCCGCAAAGCCGGAGCCGAGACGCTGGATGACGAAGACAAGGAAGTGCAGGAGAAGCTGCGCGATATGACCGCGGGTCGAGGTCCGGATCATTGTATCGATGCGGTAGGGATGGAGGCGCATGGAGCTACACTCGACGCGCTCTATGACCGGCTCAAAGTCGCAGTGATGCTGGAGACGGACCGCTCCCATGCGCTGCGAGCCGCGATTTACGCCTGTGCCAAAGGCGGTACCGTTTCTATCCCCGGCGTCTACGGCGGCTTTCTGGATAAGTTTCCCCTGGGTGGCGCGTTCGCGAAAGGACTGACTCTGAAAATGGGCCAGACCAACGTGCATCGATATCTGCCGCGCCTGCTGAACTACATTGCGGAAGGCAAAATCGATCCCAGCTTTGTAATCACTCACCGTCTGGAATTAAAAGATGCCGCCGCGGGTTACAAGACATTCCACGAAAAGAAAGATCACTGCATCAAAGTAGTCCTGAAGCCAAATGGCATAACAGCCTAACATCCAGGCGTGCCGCGTGTCTTGGCTTCAGCTGCGCTTTTTGCCCAGTGTCGACGTGTTGTATCTAAGACAGGCCACTAGCATAGACCGGGTGTGTGGCGCGCGCCTCCAGGCGTGCCGCGTCGACACTCGTGTCGACGTGTCTGCAAAGCGTGAACACTCCTCTTCAGCTTGACGAAAGATGTCTTTGACCCTCCCGTCTCATCACCGCGAAGGCAAGGTCTGCCGCGATTCCACAGCGGCAGCAGGACGCTTACCCTTCACCCGCTTTAGAACGTCCTTCATCAAGAACTGACTGGCAGACTTGAGTGCAGTCAGCTCCTTCCACTCGATCGGCAATGCGACAGGAGCGCCTGCGCGCGCACGAACCGCATAGTCTGCAATGGCAGTTGCCGTATAGTCGTTTCGAAAATAGTCGATGAAGATCTTGCCCGCTCGTTTCGCCTTACTCATGGTGGCAATATAAGCGTCCGGTGCGGCCGCCACCATCTCCTGAGCTACGGAAGCCGCGAAAGACTTGACAGCGGCCCATGGATCCTTCGCCGCCAAAGGAACCGTAACATGCAACCCTTTTCCGCCGGTGCACTTCAGGAAGGACTTAAGCCCTCGGCGCTCCAACCGCTGCCTCAGATCCAGGGCGCCTAACTTGACAGCTTCAAATGGCACTTCCGGTGCCGGATCGAGATCGAAGATCAAACGGTCCGGATAGTCTATCGCGTCTATCGTGGCGCCCCAGGGGTGCAGCTCAATCGCACCCATCTGAACAATCTCAAGCAGGCCTCTCTCATCTTCTATATAAAGATACTCATATCTCTTCCCGCCGTGCCGGAACTCGAAAGGCTTTACGTCGGCGCCCAGGCCGCGGCCGGGGTTGCGCTGAAAGAAACATTCCCCATCGATTCCGGATGGGCACCTCAGCAGGCTAAGCGGTCTGCGAACGATCGTGGGCAGGATAAACGTAGCGATGCCCGCATAGTATTCCGCAAGCTCGCCCTTAGTAACACGTCCGGTCTCGGATATGACCCGATCAGGGTGAGTGATCGTTATACCTCCAATAACCAGACTCCCCTTCGATGACTTGGCGGGCATTTCCTGCTTTACCTCCTGAGCGTCTTTATCTTCCCGGAGACCTTGAAATGAGGGATGGCGGATATGGCCATCATCAGTCCACTCCGTAAACGCGACTTCGCATAACAGCTTGGGTCTCATCCAGTGAACCGAACGCCACTCGCCGGCGGGCAAACCTTTCGCTTCCAGCCGGGTGAGTGACGGTTGGTCGACTCTGAGTGGAGCAAAGCGCTCCCGAAGCTCGCGGGCGCTTTTCATCGAAAACCCTGTTCCCACTTTTCCCGCATATTGAAGTGCCCCATGCTTCCGGTAGCCGAGATAAAGAGCTCCCAGGGCTCTGTCGCCCGTGCGGGCATCGCTGAAGCCCAGAATAATGAACTCCTGCCGCTGCGCACACTTGGTTTTTAGCCAGCTTCTCTGACGGCCGGCTATATATGGAGCCTCACTCTGTTTGGAAACGATACCTTCGAGCCCCGCACTACAGGCCTTCCCGAACATCTCCGCGCCCTGGCCGCTTACATGAGCGCTATAGCGGAGCGCCTCCTGTTTCGACTTCTTGAGAATGCTCTCCAGTTTGGCCTTGCGCTCCAGCAAGGGTAGCCGCGTCAGGTCTCTTCCGTCAAGATAGAGCAGATCGAATACGTAGGCCACAATACTCTCCGGGTGTCCTCCTTCGCCCAGCGCGGCTTGCAGCGCTTGAAAGCTGCTGCGCCCATGCGTGTCCAGAATCACAGCTTCCATATCCAGCACGGCATCTTCGACCGCCAGCTTCTGAAACGCGGCGGAGAGTGAAGGAAATCTTTCTGTCCACTCTTTTCCATTACGCGTGCGCAGACAAGATGAGCGGCCTGAGATGAAGCCTAGCAGGCGATATCCGTCGAACTTCACCTCATGAACCCATTCGGCTCCTTCAGGTGGTGCATCTACCAAAGTGGCCAGCTGCACTTCCGAATAGCGCGCGATGAGTTGTCTCACGGTCATGCGGCCGCGGCCGGCTCAATGGTGATGACGATTGATTTGGAAACCGGCTGGTTGCTCCCGTCCGCCGCGTTACGAATGGGTACAAGAACATTGGTCTCCGGGAAATAGGCGGCCGCGCATCCGGCAGGTATCTCATAAGGAACCACCTTGAAGCGCCTGGCGCGGCGAAGTTCCCCTTCAAAGTGACTGATCAGATCGACCCACTGGCCCTTCTGAAGATTTAGCCGGTCGATATCGGCGGCATTCAGAAACACCACTCGCCGGCCGTTTGCAATGCCCCGATAGCGATCGTTCTCACTATAGATCGTCGTGTTGAACTGGTCGTGGCTGCGAATCGAAGTGAGCAGCATCTTGCCACCGTCCAGGTCATGCGCAGGAATTGGATGGACTGTAAACTGAGCGCGCTTCGACGGAGTGTTGAACTTTCCATCGCGTGGACCGTTGGGCAAATAGAAACCCCCGGGCTGCCGCACCCGGGCATTATATTGAGTGAAACCCGGAACCACGTGTTCGATGTGCTCGCGTATCCGGTCATAGTCGTCTATGAGTGCTTGCCAGTCTACTGTCGTGGAGCTGTTTAGAGCAGCCTTCGCGATTCCTCCGATAATAGCGGGCTCGCTTCTCAGATGTTCTGAGGCCGGCGGCAAGTTGCCCCTCGACTGATGGACCACTCCAGTCGTATCTTCCACACTCACAAATTGTAAGCGCCTTTTTTGGAAGTCCTGCTCCGAACGCCCGAGGCAAGGAAGAATTAAAGCGGTTTGGCCGGTTATAAGGTGAGCGCGATTGAGTTTGGTGGATATCTGCACCGTCAGTTTACAGCGGCTGATGGCCTCCGAAGTATATTTGGTATCGGGAGTCGCGGATAAGAAGTTGCCGCCGAGTCCTACGAAAACCTTGACTCTTCCTTGATGCATTGCCTCAATGGCACGAGTAGTATCCAAGCCATGCTTTTCGGGCGGCTTAAAGTTAAACTCCTTTCCCAGTGCCTCCATGAATTCCGGACTCATCTTCTCCCAGATTCCAACCGTACGGTCGCCCTGCACGTTACTATGTCCGCGCACTGGACATATGCCGGCGCCCTTTCTTCCGATCTGACCGCGAAGCAGGGCGAAGTTCACAATGCTTTGTACGTTGGCGACGCCATTCCTGTGCTGGGTAATTCCCATGGCCCAGGAACAGATCATCCGTTCCGAAGTCATGGCGATCTGCGCCGCCTGATGAATCAAATCGCGAGAGATTCCGCTGCTTTCGATAATGCGATCCCAGGACTCAGCAAGCAAGTCCCGTTTAAACTCCTCGAAGTGCTCCGTATCGTGCTGAATAAAGTCGTGCGCCAGAATCTTGCCTCCGGTTCGCCCGTCTTCCTCCAGCATCTCCTTCATGATCCCTTTGAGAAGCGCCACGTCGCCGTTGATCCGGACAGGCAGGAACAGGCAGGCCAGATCAGTGGCTTTGCCCAGCATGTGAAATGGCTCCTGCGGATTCTTAAAGCGGATCAGCCCGGTCTCTTTCAGAGGATTCACACTAACGATCCGGCAGCCGTTACGCGCGGCCTTTTGCAGTTCAGTCAACATCCGCGGATGACATGTTCCCGGATTCTGGCCGATGACGAAGATCGCGTCAGCCTCCGCGAAATCCTCGATCCTGACTGTCGCTTTCCCAAAGCCGATAGCTTCGGTTAAGCCTGTGCCGCTCGACTCATGACACATGTTGGAGCAGTCCGGAAGGTTATTAGTCCCGAACTGGCGTGCGAAAAGTCCATAGAGAAAAGCCGCTTCATTACTGGCTCGTCCAGAGGTATAGAGGACCGCCTCATCAGGTGAATTTAACGACCGAAGTTCATTACCGATGAGCTGAAACGCATCGTCCCAGGAAATGGCGTCATAGCGATCCGTCCCATTCTTCCGAATCATCGGGTGCGTGATACGGCCCTGTTCCTCGAGCCACACATCACGGCGGCGAAGCATATCGGATATGGAGTGCCGGGCAAACACCTCCGGAGTCAGCCGGGCCTTAGTAGCTTCCGACGCCACCGCTTTGGCCCCGTTCTCGCAGAACTCAGCTTTGTTCCGCTTGCCGTCCGGGTCCGGCCACGCACAGCTCGGACAATCGAAACCATCTTTTTGATTTACCTTAAGCAACGCCTTAAAGGTACGGCCCAGCCCCATTTCCGTGAATCCAAAATAGCCGGTTTCGTAAATTGCCACCGGCCCCGCGGCCGTTGTGCTGCGCGACTCGATCTTAGCCCCCTTGTCTTCGAGAGGAGGCTCAGCGCCAGTGACACCCTGAGCTAGCGCCGCGGTCGGATCGGTCGGTTTGCCGTCCTTTGCCTGGTTCGGCGCGTTGGTTTCGTCGTGCTCATGAAGATGCATGATCTTTAGGTTAGACCACGCTCGGACTTGCGCTGTTTCCGCCGTTTTGTGACACCCGCGGCGGCGGAAATATACTCCAGTTCCTTGCCTTCCTTTGCACACCGCAGCATCAGACCGCCTCGACTCATGTCGCCCAGGCCTACGAACTGAGACGGAATCACGAGACGAGCGCCCAGAATGTCTATCAATGGCTCGATATACTTGGCTGTCGCGATGCTGCCTAGCAAAACCACCTCACAGGAAGCATCCAGCGTCTGCTGCAAGCGCAACGCATCCCGTTCCAGAGTGTGCCGGTACAGAGGATCGGAAAGATCGATAGGCACAGCCGCAATCTCGCGCAGATCATCGAGCGTAATGATTGTCTCAGGCGGTAACAAGCCACGGCCGGCCGTGATAATGAGCGCCGTACCGAACGCCGCGGCGTAGGCGACTTTACCGCGAAAGTATAATCCGCTGATAAAGGAGAAGACCTCGCCCAAAGGCGCGCCCTGCCCGCGCAGCCTCAGAGCCAAGTCGAAGCCGGCCGTATCACTCATCACCAACCGGCCGCGAATGCCTGAGGCGTTAGCCGGAGACAGAAGGAAAACACGAGTCACTAACAGTGGTGAGTAAATAGCGCAATCAAAAGAATTATCGGAATCGGTACACCTATGAAGTAAAGCAAAACGGAACGCATAATAGTCTCCTTAGATAACCTTGACGTGATCGCGCTGCCGGCCGCCGATCGTAGCGGCGAAACTGGCACAGAATGCGCCCGCTAAAAGAGCTACAAAGATCCACAGCAAAAGACGAGCCGCCGCCTTCCGCGCTGTGTCCGCCGCCTGGCGCGCATCGGAGATCACTTGGGAGACACGCTGTTCGGCGTCAGCTTGACTTAACCCGGTTCGTGCCGCCACCACCTTCGCAAGATAGGTTTGATCCGCTCCCGAACTATCCGGGTTGGCGAGTACGCGGCCGGCCTCGGCGTAGACCGAAGGATCCACAGGCTGGGCATTGGGAGCCTCTGAACGGAAAAGGCGGTCGACATAGTAGCCGTGTGGGTCGACGGAAGACCTATCGGAGGCAAGATCGCGTGGCGCCGAACTGCCTGCCGCGCCGCCCACCGCCGCGCTACCCACCATGGACGCAGCCGAAGATACCAGAAAAGTCACTGTGAGTACCAGTCCTACCGCCCACACTAGAAATCCATTCGCTGTGTCACGGAAGTGCACTTCGTCCGAATGGATCGCCACCCACTTCGTGCGCAAGCGCCCCGCCAGATATCCTCCTAGCGCGGAAGCTACCACCTGGGTCACGATCAGCCACGCAATCGCAGCGGTCGAAATCGTGGAAGCCGACGCTCCCACATTGGACCAGGGTGAAACCGCCGACAGACCGAATCCGGCCCCTAGCGCCAGCATGATTAACGAGATCGCGGCTCCGACAAATGCGCCGCCAATCACCGCACTCCACGATACGCCGGACGAATGTTCATCGGTGCGAAAAGAGGACTCGCCAAAATGGCGCTCCGTCACAGGGGTCGCGACGCTTATGTTTTCCATGTGGACCACCCTCCTGATACAACTCATAGATACCGGAACTAAATTACTGTTTCATTCAAAATGTTCCCGGACCATGAGTGTCGTTGTTGTATTCTGATTACCGTGACCTCGAGTAACAGTTTCTGGACAAGCCCGATCCCTCCACCGTACTACTCATAAGATGCCGCAGTCATCCAATCAAGACGGGATACCTTCCACCCTTGCCCGTCCCGGGGCTGCCCCTTTCTGGATAGCCGTGTTGCTCACCGGGATCGGCACCGGCGTGGCCGCGGCAGCGCTCACCCGGCTCCTGGAATTAGTGCAGCATGTGATGTGGCAAGGCTCCGGAACCAATCTGCTGGAGGCCGCCGGACATGCGGGAGTCGGACGCCACATCCTGGTGCTTCTCGGTGCTGGCTTAGTCACAGGCTTAGGTCAAATGCTGTTAAAACAACTAGCCAGTGGCAATGGCATTGACACTACAGCAGCTATTTGGTTCCACGCCGGACGCTTGCCCGCGTGGAGAACGCTAGGTAGCGCGATACTCTCCGTAATCATCGTCGGAATGGGAGTGTCTCTGGGCCGGGAGGGCGCGCCCAAACAGGCTGGTGCGGTGATCGCAAATTTCTTCTCTGACAAAGCTAACTTGTCCGATGAGCAGCGCCGGCTGCTGGTCGCTTGCGGCGCGGGAGCGGGCATGGGCGCGGCTTACGGAGTGCCTTTGGGAGGCGCTCTCTTCGCTCTTGAAGTCATGCGTGGAATGCTGGCCCTGCGCTATGTTCTACCGGCTCTGTTCGCTTCCATGGTCGCCACCGCTGTCTCGTGGCTGGCTCTGCCGGATGCACCCACCTATCGAATTCCTTCCTATCACAGCTCCATTTCCGTGGGAGTGTGGGCCCTCTTGGCAGGACCCATTGCCGGCCTTGTCTCAGTCGTCTATGTTCGCGCGATAGCCTGGGCGGATCGTAATAAGCCTCAAGGATGGCATCGGTTGATAGCGCCGGTGCTCGGCCTGGGAATCTTGGGAATAGTATCGATACAATTCCCGCAGCTTTTGGGCAATGGTAAAGATGTGTCGCAGCTCGCGTTCCTGAATCAGGTGGCTCCATCGCTGCTTCTGATCTTGCTGGTCTTAAAGCCGGCCGCGACTGTGCTATCGGTGCGCGTCGGAGCCCCGGGAGGCTTGTTCACCCCTTCGCTGACCGTCGGGGCGATGCTGGGCGGCGTGCTGGGTCATGCCTGGTCCTGGGTCTGGCCGGGTGTCCCGCCAGGTCTGTTCGCCTTATTGGGCGCCGCCGCGGTGCTCGCTGCAACCACCCAGGGTCCCATCTCGACAGTCGTGCTGATGATGGAGTTGACCGGCCGCGATCGGTCCTTTATCGTGCCGATGTTACTCGCCGTGGGTACGGCCACTCTGGTGGCGCGCAGTATCGAAATGCGCTCTATATACGACGCGAAACTCACCGATGAGGAAGTCGAAGCGCGCCGCCAGGCCCGCGAAGCGCCGCAATAAGGTCAGTACTTCGGTTCTGCCTCCTTTTTGTAGCGCGCGCCTCCAGGCGTGCCGTGTCGACTTGCCTTGAACCATCCATGCCACCGATAGAGTACTAGCGAAGCGCCCCAATGGTGTATTGCAGCTCCGCATACTGACTCTGATAGTCATACTTAGCGCTTAAATTCTCTATTTCCGCCTGAGTCAGATTCAGTTCGGCCTGTGTCAGCTCGACGATTGACGAAAGGCCCAGTTGATACCGGCCCCGCGCCAGGTCCAGCGCAAGTGCCGCCTGCCGCAGAAATTGGGCAGTCACATCGATCCGCCGATAGGCTGTGATAGCGCCGCCGTAAGTGACTCTTACATCCCGGGCAATGGTCTGCTGCTGATCGCGAAGGCGCTGGTCCGATTCCATCGCTCGCTCATGCGCCGCCTCGCGCCGGGCGGAAAATAGATGCCCATTGAAGATTGGGATGTTGATATTGGCGGCCAGTCCCTCATATTCGGCCGGGATCGGTGCCGTCGCCGGGGCGTTGATGTAAGGAATAAATCCGCCTACCGCGTCAACAGTCACGGTGGGTCTCCTCAAATCTTTCTCCGCCTCGAAGAATTTATAAGCGGCGTCGCGCGAAAACTTTAAGCTTGCTAACTCCGGCCGGTTCCTGATAGCCTCCGCGATCAAAGCGTCAGGGGAAGGAGGGGGCCCGGGAGGAGCCGGTTCATCTACTAACTGATAGTTCGCCGGCTGATCGGAGCCAAGTGCGCGTCCCAACTCCGCTATCGCTGCGTCCACCGCTTCCTGCGCTCGGATGAGCAGCAGTTTGGCCTCGGAGACGTTCACATCCGCGAAGCTGACATCGAGTTGAGACTTTAGACTGTTCTTAGCTAACTCTGTGACTTGGTCGCTCAGCAGCTGCCGCGCGTCGATCGTTGCCTGCGCGACTTGAACTACCGCTTGCGCATGCAATACGTCGAAGTACGCGCGATTCACTTGCAGCACCACATCATAACGGGTAGCTTGCACATTTTCCGCCGATGCTTGCGCGTTAAAGCGCGCGCTCGCCACAAGGTTGGGGGTCCGGCCCGAATCCGTGATCAGTTGTTCCAGAACAGCGCCTTGTCCGAAACGGTCGAACAATCGCGAGGCAGTCAGTTCCCCCGCCCCGATACGCGCCAGGTTATTCGCCTGCGAAACCGTCACATCGCCGTTGACCTTCGGGTAATAAGGAGCCCGATTAACCACCACCTGCTGGTGAGCATAGTTCGACTCATACTGAGCAGCTTGGATCTGCGGATGATTCCTTTGAGCGATCGCCACTGCTTCCTGCAGAGTGAGCCGCGGCGGAGTTTGCGCCGGTGCGCATCCTATAAGGAGTGCCGGAGCTATAAGTTTATGGATTTTTAGCGGCATTGCGGTCCTTTCTACCGTAAACGAGAAGATAGGCTGCTGGCACGATGAAGACAGTAAACAGTACAGAAGAAGTCAAACCTCCGATAATCGCGCGAGCCATAGGCGTGTATTGCTCTCCGCCTTCGCCAAGTTTCATTGCCATGGGAAGCATTCCGATAATGGTTGCGAGCGAAGTCATGAGAATCGGCCGCAGGCGGACTCTGCAAGCGGTGATCACCGCGTCCGCAACCGGCAGCCCCTGTTCTTCCAGTTTGTGCGCGAAGTCCACAATCAAAATGCTATTGGAGTCCGCGATGCCGATCAGCATCAGCACGCCCATCAGTGACATCACGTTCAGGGTCGTATGAGTCAACGGCAAAATGATCAGGACGCCTACGAATCCCATCGGGATGGCCAGCATGATCAGGAAGGGATCGATCCAGGACTTGAATTGTGCCACCAAAATTAAGAACAGAAGTATAAAGGAAATTCCAAAGCCTAGCCCAAAGCTCTTAAAAGACTGGTCCATACTGTTGACCATCCCCCGGAGAGTCACGCGAATGTTGGAAGGAAGCTTGGCATCCGCGATGGTTTGGAGAATCCCCGTACGCAGCTTCCCTAAGTCCTCGCCGGCAGGTGTGACATAAACATCCACCACGCGCTGAATCTGGTAATGGTCGATCTCCGTCGGCGATTGAAGGTTCACCAGCTTCACCACCGAATCAAGAGTTGTCGGAGTCTTGGCGTTGGGGGCGCGCAACGGAATCTGTTTCAGGTCCACAAGATTGTGAATGGCGCTCTTACCGTGCTCTTCATATTGCACACTCAGGAAATAGTCGTTCCCGGTCTTATAATCCACCCAGTAATTCGGCGCGATCATAATGTTCGAATTAAGCGCCGTGATCACGTTGTCGACCACGTCCTTCTGCGTCAGCCCCAGTTCCCCCGCATGTACGCGATCGATGTCCAGGCGAACGGAGGGGTAGTTCATGTCCTGAGGAATGTAAATCTGGCTGACGCCTGGAAGCTGGCGGATGCGCCGTGCAAGGTCCTGGGCAGTGTTATATGTCAGTTTGAGGTCGCGCGTGTTGACTTGCACATCGATCGGAGCCGGCTGCCCCTGGTTGAGAATCGCGTCCTGCATGGATCCGCTCTGGAAGAAGGTCCGTACATCGGGAAACTGTGCCGCGATGTCCGCTCTCACACGGTCGATGTACACAAAGCTGCTGCCTTCGTGTCCTTCGTTCAGCGCCACCTGTATCGTGGCCATGTACATTCCGGCATTCTTGGTATACAGCGACGAAATATCGTTGACCACGCCTATGTTGGAGAGAATCATCTTGAGATCCGCGGGCGCGATATCCTTGCGGATCAGATCTTCAAGCTTCGCTACATAGTCATTGGTGACTTCAATGCGGGTTCCGGTCGGAACCTTGACGTTCACCGTAAACTGTCCCGCATCCGTTTGCGGAAAAAACGCCCGCCCCAGTAAAGGATAGATTCCAAGACTCGCCACAAAGACTCCCATAAGGAGGATGACTGTCAATCCCGGCCGCCGCAGCGCGCGCCGAACCAGCCATTCATAGAAGTCAAGCAAGCTATTAAAGCGCCGGTTGAACCACGCGTTGAAACGTCCGCCCCACGTATTGTCTTCCGGTGTCCCGGGATGTGACTCCTCCTCCCCATGCGGCACTGCCTTCAGAAACCGCGAACAGAACAGAGGAATCACCGTCATCGCCACCACATACGATGCGAGCAGCGCCAGACAGAAGGCCAAAGCCAGTGCGGAAAATAAAAACTTACTGACTCCGAACAACAGAGTCACCGGGAAGAAATCGATTACGTCGACGAGCGTAGCTGCCAGCACCGCCAGGTTCACTTCCGCCCCGCCCACCGCCGCGGCAATCGCAGGCGACGATCCCATTTCCAGATGGCGATAGATGTTTTCAAGTGAGATCACGGAGTTGTCGATGACACGGGAAAAAGCCAGCGCCAGTCCGCTCAGAATCATGGTATTGACTGTACTCCCCATCATGAACAGAATCACGAATGTGGCCAGTGCGGAAATAGGAATCGAGAGTAACACCGCCCCCGTAGCTCTCATACTTCCTAGAAACACCAGAATCATGATGCTGGTCAGCACCAGCCCGATGACACCTTCATGAAACACCGTATTCAGTGCCTGCTTCACAAAGACAGACTGATCGAACACAATATCGGTCTTTAACTGCGCGGGCAGATCGAACAGATGCTTCACCAAATTCCTGACGTCGTTCACTACCTGAATAGTGTTGCTGTCGCCGCCCGATTTCATAATAGGAATGTCGGCGGATTTCTGCCCATCGATGCGAACGATGTTGTACTGCAGCTGACTCGCATCCTTAGCTTCGCCCACGTCTCCGACCGTAACCCATCGGGTGCCGACTGTCTTGATAGGAACGTTATTTAAGTCTTGGACGTTCTCAACCAGGCTGTTCGAATAGACGTAGTAATCGCTGCTGCCGATTTTAACGTCGCCCGCGGGCAGAATCAGGTTGCTGTTATTCACCGCGTCCACTACGTCCATCACACTCATCTGCCGCGACAGCAGCTTAAAAGGATCCACGTAAATCATCGCCTGCCGGTACTTCCCGCCGAATACCGCGGGAATCTCGGACCCCTTCACCACCGCAATCTGATTCCTTATCTGAAATTGGGCCAGATCGTGGAGTTGAGTCTCATTCAGCCCCTCCCCCTTTACTGTCACCAGGCACACTGGGAGACTCGATGCGTCCGATTTCAACACCAGCGGCGGCAGTGTCCCTGGCGGCAGACGCTTCAAATCGGCCAGCGCCAGGTTCGATAACTGTGTCACATCCGCATCCGCATCGGTACCAGGTTGAAAGAAGGCTTTGATAATGCTCACTCCCAGTAGTGAGCGCGATTCCATGTGATCCATACCGCTTGCTTGTGTGAAGAACCGCTCCAATGGATTGGTAATATCAACCTCAATGTCCTGCGGAGGCATACCGCTATAGAAGGTAGCCACCACCACCACCGGAAGGTTGATCGGCGGAAACAGATCCACCGGCATCCGCGAAGCCGCATTGATGCCGATCACCGCCAGGGCCAGACAGAGTACCACGATGAAATATGGATTGCGGATTGAAAAACCTGGCATGGACGATTCTCTGTTAGTGTGGCTCTTCAGCGCTGTGATACTGCATTAAGTCAACCTGTTTGGGTTGCACCGTCTGACCCGCCTTCAAACTGCTCCGATCGCTGACCACCACCAGGTCGCCTTCTTTCAACCCGGATAGTACTTCGGCGTCAGTCGAGGTTTGGATCCCCAATACCACCTGACGCACTTCAATCGTGTTGAATGAGTTGACCACGTCCACCGCGGTTCCGTTTGCAGTGTGATCTACCGCCTGCAAAGGAACCGTCAACGCGTCCTTCTTATGCTCCAGCTGAATCGTGGCGTCCGCGTAAAGCCCCGGCAGCATCGCATGCTGTGGATTCGGGACGTCCACTTCCGTATGCATAGTGCGGGTATCTTCCCTCACATCCACTGAGAAGCGTTTGATCTGTCCCTCGAACGTCCGGTCGAGTGATGAGACCTTCACACTCACCGGATCGCCGATATGAATGTACTTGACATAGGTCTCAGGCACCGGAATCACCAGGCGAAACAGATCGTCCTCTGAAAGCCTGACGATTGGCATCGCCTGCGTGCTGGAGCTGGTGCCCGCCTGCACCAACGCTCCCAGGTTCGCGAACCTCTGCGTGATCACACCCGCGAACGGAGCCGTGATCCTCGAATAATTGAACAAGTCCTGGTCCTTTTCCTTCTTGGCCTGGGCCGATGCCAGCTGGCTTTGCGCGGATTGCAGGTTCGATCTCGACGCTTCCACTTGCGCCGCCGATGCCAGAGCTCTGCCCTCTACGTCGTCCACCTCCTGCTGGGCCACCAGTCCCGGCTTCGACTTCGCGACGCTATTCAGCCGGTCGAATTGCAGCTGCATCACCTTGTGCTGCGCCTCCACGCGGCTCAATTCGTTTTGCGCGTGGGTAATCTGTTCACGGGCATTGTTGATCGCCGCCTCATCCTCCCGCAGCTGTGACTGAAGCTCCGGAATCTCGAGCGTCGCAATCAGTTGACCCTTCTGCACATGCGTCCCATAGTCGACCGGCAGGTCTTTGATATACCCGGATTCTTTAGCGAAGACGTCGATCTCTTGGAAAGGCACAAGCTCCGACGATACCGTCAGTGACCTTGCCAAAGGCTTGCGGACGATCTTCACCACACCCACCGAAACGTCCGCGGCCCCCGGATTCCGCGCCTCCACTTTCTCGGTCTTGCCGCAGGACGCGCTGATGACCAGAGCGAGAACTGCCGCGGCGAAGCAGACGCGGTTCAACGGGGCCTCCAGGGAAGGTCGCAATTCCCGGGCGTCCGCCGCAGCTTCCGGTCCAGCTCATCCAATGAGAACTCCGGAGACAGGCAAAATTCCGTGAACTCCCGCTCCTCCGCTAATATCTTCGATGCCTCCTCCGGTACCCGCTCCGCCACGTCGAGCGGAATATTCAGCACCCCATGCCGGTCCCCGTGAAGCAGGTCTCCGGATCGGATCTGCAACCCTCCGATCTCCGCCGGTTCGCCAAAATCGATGATGTGGGCATAGGCGTGCGAAACCGACACCTTGCCGGAAAATAGTTGGAAATTCAGAGCCTTCAGCGCCGGCAGATCCCGGCCCGCGCCGTTCGTCACGCATCCTACGCATTCCAGCGCCACCCCGATCGCCGCATGTATTTCGCCGATAAATGCCCCAAAACCCGGCTTTCCGTCCGCGTCTTGCAGCACCAGTACGCGCGGCGTCGGCACCGATGCCACGTAGTTCCACCAGTCCATCCGATCGTAGTAACACCGATGCGTCATCGGCGGAGCCGCCGTCCGAATTCGTCCGGTCGCTGCATAACCCACCATCGGATTCATCTCCGGAAACCGGCACCGAGTCGTGCCCGCCACGAATCCCTCGTTGCGTAAGCGCGAACTGAGCCGCTCCACCGCATTCGAAACCGTGCACGAGTCGAATGCCCGTAACCGTTGAAGTTCCACGCCCGGAAGACCTTTCCGCGAAGTCATTTGTTTCCAGTTTTGTAGACGCAGAGGAGGGACATAAAAGATTCTGCTACTTCAATAACATACGCCCTTGCAACCCTTTCAGGACATACCACGCTCCTGGTATTTTTGGCCCAAAAAGTAGGTAGTCCCATTAGATTCCATAGCTATTCAGTTAGCATTGGAACAGGTATGCGCAGTCTGAACGCCTCGGGATCCGATTTTAGAAGTTCCCGCATGGCCCTGGTCCTCGGGTTTGGCGGACTCATATCCATCATGGCCCTCGCCGGCATCGACGCCCTCTATTCGCTCCAGCAGTTTCGCCGCAACGACGATCAGATCCGCCGCCATTTTCTCTCCCAGAATCACCTCCTCAGCGATATAAGTTCCGACGTCTATCTCTCCGGCACCTATGTCCGCGATTATCTTTTGGAATCCGATCTCGCGCACGCCGAAGCCTATCGCGTCAGCCTCGAAGACGTGCGCAGGCAAATGGAATCCGCCCTCGAATCCTATAGCCGCGAAGTCGCTCCGCCTGAGGCGCAGCACTTCGATGTCCTGCGCGCCAAGCTCGCCGACTATTGGGATATTCTGACCCCCGTTTTCAAGTGGAATACCGCGGACCGCCGCCGCCTGGGTTACGCTTTCCTTCGCGATGAGGTCTTTCCCCGCCGTCAGAACATGCTGGCCATCGCTAATCAGATCTCGGCCATCAATGAGCGCCAGTTGAACGCCGGAAACGACCAGGTGGTCGGACTGCTGCTGAAATTCCAGGGCCGCCTGGTCATCACTCTGGTCGCCGCGCTCGCCCTCGGCCTGGGCCTCGCCGCCCTGTGCGTCTACCGGATTCTGCGCCTCGAAGCGCAGGTGCGCAGCCGTTATGAGGAAGCGGCCGACGCCCGTGGCGAATTGAAGGATCTCTCCGCCCGCCTCGTCCAGGCCCAGGAAATGGAGCGCCGCGCGCTCTCCCGCGAACTCCATGACGAAGTCGGCCAGTCCCTTTCCGCCGTATTGATTGAGCTGCGCAACCTCTCCGTCGGCTTGTCCACCAAATCCAGGGAAACCCTCACGGAACATGTCGAGACCATCAAATTGCTGGTCGAAGGAATGATCCGCGTGGTCCGCAATATGGCCTTGCTGTTGCGCCCCTCCATGCTCGACGATCTGGGTCTGGTTCCCGCTCTCAAATGGCAGGCCCGCGAAGTTTCCCGCCGAACCTCAACCGATGTCAGCGTCGCCGCCGAATTCGTGTCCGACGATTTTCCCGACGAGTATAAGACCTGCATCTATCGCGTGGTTCAGGAGGCTCTCCACAACGTGTCAAATCACGCCCACGCCAGCAGCGTCCGCATCCGCGTCAAGCAGGATCCCGATCGCCTCACCCTCTCCATCCAGGACGACGGCCAGGGCTTCGATAGCAAGCAGGTTAAAGGACTCGGCCTGCTCGGCATCCATGAGCGCGTCACCCGTTTGGGCGGACAATGCACCGTTCATTCCACTCCCGGCAGCGGAACCATTTTGGTGGTCGAACTGCCCTTCGACTCCCGGCAAACCAGCCCCAGCGAGGACCTGCGTGAAACAAATTCGCATCCTGTTGGCTGACGATCATAACGTGATGCGCAGAGGCTTGCGCCTGCTGCTGGAAAGCCAGCCGGAGTTTTCAGTCGTCGCCGAAGCAGCCGACGGACGCCAGGCCGTCGAGCAGGCCGAAGCCACCAGTCCCGACGTAGTGGTGCTCGACATCGCGATGCCCAATCTCAGCGGAATCGAGGCCGCCCAGCGCATCATCGCCCAGCGTCCCAACACCTCCATCGTGTTTCTCAGCATGCACTCCGACGAAGGCTACGTCCTGCGCGCCCTCAAGGTCGGCGCCAAGGGTTATCTGCTCAAGGATTCCGTCGAAGGCGATCTGATTGAAGCCATCACTACGGTCCACCAGGGCAAGACTTTCTTCAGCCGCGAAATCGGACGCATGCTGGTCGAAGATTACGTCCGCGAAATCAGAACCCGCGGGATTGAAGACAGCTATGAGCTGCTCACCTCCCGCGAACGCGAGATCCTCCAGTTACTGGCCGAAGGCAAGTCCAACAAGGAAATCGCCGGCTCACTAAACCTGAGCGCCCACACGGTAGAGACTCACCGCCGCAATCTTCAGGACAAACTAAATCTCCACAGTTTCGCGGAACTGATCCTCTACGCCGTCCGAAAACGCCTGATCTCCTAGCCGTTCCTAATGGATACCTTAAAATCCGAAACAGAGCCGCGACCACAGGGAGCGGACGTTGCCAATAGTCCCAACTTTTTTTCCCCAATCCCTCCCATAACTTCCCGCGCGCAGATCCCGGATAGCTCCCTTCCGCCCCCCCACCCTAACAGCGGAGTAACTCATGACATCCAACCTGAAATCCGAAACCGCCCGAATCAACGGAGCCAAATCCAAAGGCCCCGTCACCCCCGAAGGAAAAGCGAGATCTTCCACCAACGCCCGCCGCCACGGCCTGGCCTCCGCCCCGATCCTCCTACCCGGAGAATCGAAAGAAGATTTCCAGCAACTCCTAGCCGACTACATGGACCAGTTCCACCCGAGAACCCCCGTAGAAACCGACTTGGTAGAAACAATGGCCATCTCCCGCTGGCGCCTCCGCCGCGTGCTGACCTTCGAAGCCAGTCTCTTCGACGAAGAAATGCAGGAGCGCGACCAATCCGCCGCCTGGGTCTTCCAAAAATTCGCCAACTACAGCACCACCCTGACCGTCCTGCTCCGCTACGAAGGCCACCTAAACCGCTCATTCGACAAAGCTTTAAAACAACTCCTCCTCCTCCGCTCAAAATTACCAAACGAACCCAAAGTGGGGCAGGTTCCCGACCTGCCCTCCCCAGTACCAAACGAACCCACAGAGCCGCGACCACAGGGAGCGGTCGTTGCCGAAGTGCCGCCGCCTGAGGGGTATCTATTGGCAACGACCGCTCCTTGTGGTCGCGGCTCTGTTTCGGATTTTAGCGACCGGTGGGGGCGATCCCGGCTTGGGGCGGATGACCCTGCAACGGCCGGATACCGGGCCGGGGACAACACGCCGCCGGACAAGTTGCTGGTTCCGTCTCCATAAGCTCCGCAATCATTCGAATAATCGCCGGATGCGTCCCCACCGTTCCCGCGCGCGCCATTTTCACGCCCAGTTCTTCTGAAACCGCCCGCGCTTCCGTATCGAGATCGTATAGAACTTCCATATGATCGGAGAAAAAACCGATCGGCGCGATCACCGCATCGCTGCGAATTTCCCGCAGGTAATCGCAAATATCCGGTTCCAGCCAAGGCTGCCCGGGCGCTCCGGAGCGGCTCTGATAAACCAGCTTCCAGTCGCTGCGTCCGACGCCGCTTGCGACCGCCGCGCACGCCCGATTCAGCTCCTCGACATAAGGACTCGATTGCGCCATCGCCACCGGAATACTATGCGCCGTAAAAATCAGCCGCCCTTCAGGCGCCTTCGCTATCGCCTCCCGGACCCGGTCCGTCATCGCCTCGATAAATGCGGGATGCGTAGAAAATGGCCGGATTTTCGCGATTTCCAGTTCCTCTTGCCGCGCGCGATCCAAATCCTCCGCATACTGCCGGCAGCCGGAATAAGATCCGAACGCAGAAGTGACGAACGCAATCGCATTGCGAACCCCATCGTCGCGCATCTGCCGCACCGTATCCGCTAGCATCGGATGCCAATTGCGATTGCCCCAGTAAACCGGGACCTTCACCACATCTTTCAGCGCGGCTATCAGCGCGCGATTCTGATCGTTGATCGGGCTCCGCCCGTCGAAATGATAGTAATGTTCGGCGACTTCCAGCATCCGCTCCCGCGGCACGTTGCGCCCGCGCAGCACATTTTCTAAAAACGGAATGACGTCTTCATGTTTTTCAGGCCCTCCGAAGGACACCACCAGCAGCGCATCGTAGCGGGACACGATTCTATTGTACGGTTATGATTGAGAAATCATGTCGCGTAGACGGGTGTGGCTCGCCGGCGCGGTTGTCGCAGCCGGGGCCACGATCTTCGGGGGATCGGCACTCTGGCGCGCGGGCAGCGTGTTGCGCGAAGCGCGCGAACATGTCTCCGCCGGCCAATCCTACCCATTCTCCGTCCGGACTCTGACGCCGGTCCTTCCCGCCGGACTCGAATCCCTGGGCGCGCCCGCCGTCTTCAACGACGCCATCGTTTTCGATGGAAATTTATACATCGCCGGCCCCGCAGGGCTTACGAAATGCGACGGCTCATCGGGCGCGATTGCGGCCCGCTATCGAGCCGGCGCGGAGCTGCCTTCAGCCCCGCTCACTTCACTCGCCACCGGCCTGGCAGGCGATTCGCAGGCGCCGGAACTGTGGATCGGAACCTGGGGCGAAGGCCTCGCCGTCTTTGACGGACGCTCCTTTCGCGAGGTTCGCGCAAACGATGCCAGGCTCCGGAAAATCAGCGCCCTTCTGCCCGCCGATACCGGCCGCATTCTGATCGGCACCGAGAAAGCGGGCGTGCTGGTTTACGACGGCCGCACGCTGGCTCCGTTCCATCCCTCGCTCGCCGATGTGGCCGTCACCGCGCTCGCCGGAAACGATTCGGACCTGTGGATCGGCACCCTCGACCGCGGCCTGCTGCACTGGAAAGCCGGCGCGCTTGAAACGCTGGACGAAGTTCTGCCCGATAAACAGATCCTCTCTCTCGCGCAGCAGGACGAGACCGTCTACGCCGGCACCGGCGTCGGCATCGCGGAGATTCGCGGAGGCAAGTTCGCGCGCGTGCTCGCTCCCGGATATTTCGCGCAGACGCTGTTCGCCAAGGACGACAAGTTATGGATGGGAACTTTGGAAGAAGGCATGTTCGCCGTGCCCCTCGACGCGCATCCCGGTCGCCTGGCGCATCCGGGCGCAAGCGGGTGCCCCGACTGCTCCATCCGCAAGATTCTTTCGATTGGCGGCGACATTTATGAGCTGGCGGAGGATTCTTTATGGCGCGGCAATGAAGCCGTCATCCGCCGCGAAGATGCGCTGCTCGCGGACCGCAACATCTCCGCGCTCAAGATGGATTCGACCGGGCGGCTGTGGGTCGGCTATTTCGACCGAGGCTTGCAGATCCTCAACCAGGACGGCTCCCGCGGCGAGCATATCGAGGACGATCATCTGTTCTGCGTCAATCGCATCGCCCACGATGCCGCGCGCGGCGTCTCCGCGGTGGCCACCGCCAACGGCCTGGTGATGTTCGACGCCACTGAGCATCGCCGCGTGATCGGACAGGCCGACGGATTGATCGCCAATCAGGTCACCGACGTGGTCCTGCGCCCCGACGGGTCGGCCATCGCCGCGACGCCCGCGGGCGTGAGTTTCATCGACGCCTCCGGCATCAGCAGCGTCTACGCGTTTCAAGGCCTGGTGAACAATCACGTGTACGCGCTGGCATCGGACGGCCCGCGCACCCTTGCCGGAACGCTGGGCGGACTCTCGATTTTGGACGGCGCGGTGGTGCGGTCGAGCTTCACCACCTCGAACTCCGGACTGAAGCATAATTGGATCACCGCGATTGTCCCGGTGGATAAAGATTTTTTCGTCGGCACCTATGGCGCGGGTGTTTTACGCATCAATGAGAGAGGGCTGTGGGAGACGTTCGACGATCTGCGCGGGACCATCGAGATCAATGCCAACGCCATGGCCGCGGCTCCCGGCGCGGTGTTCGCGGGAACGCTCGATCGGGGGGTCGCGATCTACAACATGGCGTCCGGCCGCTGGACCTTTTTCACTGCCGGTCTTCCCTCGCGCAACGTCACGGCAGTCGAAGCGCGCGGAGGCATGTTGTATATCGGAACCGATAACGGACTCGTGAAAATCCCGCAAAGCACGTTGGTGGGTCGATGAGGCTCGGACTTTTTCTGTTGGTCTGCGGCCTCCTGTGGGGCGATGCCGGCGTGCTGATTCCATCGACCGCGAAACAGCCCGATCCGAAGATCCTGACGCTGGACGAAATGTCGATCGCGATCGTCATCGATAACGGGAATGCCAAGGTGAAAGTCCAGCAGATTTTCTCGAATCACACGGCGGTGCCGATCGAGGGCAACTACGTTTTCGCGCTGCCTGGAGGCGCCCTGATTTCCGATTTCGCGATTTGGGAAGATGCCACGCGAATCCCTGGAGTGATTCTGGAACGCAAGCGCGCGGAGGAGATTTATAACGACATCCGGACGCAGGCGCTCGATCCTGGCCTGCTGCAAATGGGCGAGCGGGACGCAGACGAAGCCCGCCGCACATCGGTGTTCAGCGCGCGCGTGGTGCCGATTCCGGCGTACGGCAGCAAGCGCATCGAGATGGAATATCAGGAGCGCCTCAGTGTGGAGCTTTCTGAAACGATGTTCGCGATTCCTCTGCGTCCGGACGTGTATCG
This sequence comes from Bryobacterales bacterium, assembly GCA_963698105.1. GTDB lineage: Bacteria > Acidobacteriota > Terriglobia > Bryobacterales > Bryobacteraceae > Palsa-187. The sequence continues at coordinate 313,922 of CAVOPN010000001.1, read as the reverse complement.
GGCGCAGACCGCGGGCCGCTTGTCGATTACTCTGGAGGTCACGTCGGCGCACGCCATGCGCGATTTTCAGTTCGTCTCCAAGGCATATACAATGCAGACCGCGGCTCGCGACGCGCACACCGTCAAGGCGAGTTTCAACGGCAAGGCCGTCCCGCTGACTGAGGATTTTTCGCTGAAGTACGGGCTCGATTCCGCGAGGGACGACCTCGAAGTGATCACCTATCGCGATGGAAGCGGACCCGGCTTCTTTGAAGCTTCCGCGTTGCTGGCCGCGCCTGCGAGTGTCGCGGCCAGCGCGCCGCGCACCATTGTCGCGATGTTTGACACTTCGCTTTCGATGCAATGGGAAAAGCTCGAGCGGGAGTTTCAGGCTTTGGAAGTGCTGCTTCGCTCGCTGCATCCCGCCGACGAATTCAATCTCATCGTTTATAACGACAAGGTCGCGCCCTATTCGCCCGCGCCGGTTTCGGCGACGCCGGAGGCGATCGAGAAGGCTCTGGATTTTCTGCGTCAGACCGCTTTGCGCGGCGGCACGAATGTTCAGGCGGGGCTCGACGCGGCGCTTGCGCAGGCCTGCACGCACGATCCTTATATAGTGATGTTCGGCGATCTGGGCGCCACGCGCGGGATCATTCAGAACGGCAAGCTGGCCGAATGGTACTCCGCGAAATGGAAGCAGGCGGTGGAGGCGAAGCGTCCGCGGACCTACGTCTTCGCCATCGGCGACGACGCCAATCTTCCTCTCGCACGCATGCTGGCGCGCAACAACGGAGTGCTGGAATCGGTGCGGTCGACTGAACCGATCGATTTCAAGCTGAAGGCTTTCTTGTCGAAAATCGGGCGGAAGCCGGTGGACAATCTGCGGCTCACTACGTCGACGCCTGCGAATTTCGGCCTCATCTATCCGCTTGAAGATACCGTTTTTCGAGGATCGATGCAGACCTGGGTCGGTCAATATAAGAAGCCCGCGGTACAGGCGACGTTCAACGTTCAGCAAATGCGCGCGACGGTTCCGCTGCCCGCGCAGAACACCGAGCACGAGTTTCTGCCGCGCGCCTGGGCCAAGGCTCGCGTCGACGCGCTGCTCGAAAAGATTGAGCGCGAGGGCGAGGATCAGGCATCGATCGACGAGATCATTGTGCTGTCGCGCAAGTACAAATTCGTGACTCCGTACACTTCGTTCCTGGCTGCACCGCGCGCTTTGTTGAGGCCGCGGCTGATTCGTCCGGGCGATCCGGTGCTGCGCGTGAAGACCGATGAATCCATCACCTCGGTGGTCGCGATGTTTCCGTTCGGAACCGTGAAGAAGCTGCGGTATCTGGCCGGCGAAGATACCTGGCAGACGCGATTTCTTGCGCCGAAGGACCTGGCCGACGGCACCTATCGCGTGCGCCTGCTGCTGCGCGATAAACAGGGCCGCACGTACCGCGAAGCGAAAACGTTCGTGATCGCGAGCCAGCCTCCGGTGGTCAAAGTGAAGCTCGATCATCGGCAGGTGCATCGTGGAGATGCTTTGAAATTACAGGTCAGCGCGTCCGAGACTACACGCACGATCGTCGCCCGGATGCGCGGCGCCGCTCCCGTGTATCTGAAGTGGAATGCCGGGATGGGATCGAATATTGGCGAGTTGCTGGTGCCCGCGACGTTCGCGCCGGGCCGCTATAAAGTCACGGTGACGGCCGAAGATTTCGCGCACAACATCGGCAGCGGGGAGGTGGAAATTGAAATTCTTCCCTAACGCGCGGCTGGGCGCGGCGGCGCTCGCGATCGGCGGATTTTTCGCGGCCCGCGCGGAGCTTACGAAATGGGCGGAGGGCATCCCTGCGGGCAATCGTCTGGAGGCGGTGTTCTTTCGCAACGTGCTGTTGCCCAGCGGCCTGGTGCCGGTTCGCAGGCCTCCGAAAGAGACTCGGCCGGCGTTGACCAAGCTGCTCACCACGGCTCCCAATGACGCCGAGTTGTATTCGCTGCGTGCGCTCGAAGACGAGCAGCAGCTTGATTTCACGGCCGCCGAAGCCGATTGGAAGAAGTATACGGACGTGGCCGCGGATAAGGCCGCGGCGCGCCTGGCGGTGGCTGATTTTTATCACCGGCGCTTGCGGCCGCGCGATGAGTTCAACATGCTGGTGGCCGTTTCGTTCGAGGCTCCTCCGGCTTCAGAGAAGCTGTTTGCACCAGCGGCGCAGAGGCCGTGGAAGACTTTTGAGCGATCGATAAATCTAGTCGAAGACGCGAGGCTCGATCCGCTGCTGGGCGTGGGCCAGTTTAACCAGTGGATCGGCCGGTATCCTGCGGAGACCAATGTTTATAGGCGTTTCTTCACGTTCGCGATGGCGCACGAGCTGTACGAAGTGGCGGGCGACGTGATCTCCGGGTACAAGAAAGCGTTTCCCTCGGAAGAGGAATTTCCAATCGAGGCGACAGCGGAACTGGTCGCGAAAACCAGCTCTGCGGCGCGCGCGCTGGAGGTGTACGACCGCAGCTTCCAACCTTTGTGGCCGGACGCGCTGATCAAACGTTATTTCGAACTTCTGAAACAGTCCAATCAGCTGCGCGCGTATCTCGAAAAGGCGCGCGCGGGAGTCGCGGCGAATCCGACGGATCTGGCGAGCGCGGCGCGCATTTTTCATTACTGGAAACAGCAGAACAACATGGCCGCGGCGAATCGGGCGCTGGCGGAATTCCGGCAGCGCAAGGAAGCCAAAAAGTCGGCGTGGACGGCGGATGAACTGTTGACGCTCGCGCGCTTGTACGAATCTTCGCAGAGCTACGACGATGCGGCTCGGAATTACTATGCGCTGTATAGCGATGACAAATCCGCGTCCACAGCGTTGGCGGGTCTCGCGCGGCTGCTGTTGTCGGCCCCGGAGCAGGCGATTCGGTTTGGGTCTGGAAATCTGACGCTCTATCGCGACGTCGCGACCATGGATCCTCACCCGGGGTTTCTAAACGGAGTGCTCTCGCTGGTGTTGAATTCGAGCGATCCGCGCGGCGAGTATCAACAGGAGGAGGTCAACGCGGGTCCTTATTTCCGACGCGCGAAAGCGTCTGAGCTGGTGACGTTATTCGAATCGCGATTCCCGAATTCGCCGGAGCGCGCCGACCTGCGGGAGCGCGTCATAGAAAGCTACGCGGTTTATGGCGCGAGCGACGCGGTGATTCGCGCAGGCACGAAATTTCTCGCGGATTTTCCGAATGCGGCGAATCGCACCGCCGTAGCCTTGCGGGTGGCGGATGCGTATGCGCGAACCAATCAGCAGGCGAAAGAATTCGCGCTCTACGATACCTTGCTGGTCGAATTAGCGAAGCGCGCCGATAACGTGCCGCTGGGCGCGCTGCCTGCCGGCAAGGCTTCTTACGATTCGCTGCGCTCGCCCGATTACGCGCGCGTGCTCGACCGCTATGTGGCGCGCCTGGTTTCGCTCAAGCGGACGCGCGAGGCGCTGGCGCTTTACCGGCGCGAGATCGACCGCAATCCATCGGACCCGGGTTTGTACGACACCATGGCCGCGTTTCTCGAACAGAACGATTTGGGCGCGGAGATCGAAGCGGTGTACCAGCGCGCGATCGCCCGGTTTCAGGATCATTCCTGGCAGCATAAACTGGCTCGCTGGTACCTGCGCGAGAAGCGGCAGGCCGATGTAGCGAAGCTCACGCGCGACGTGATCAGGATTTTTTCGGGTACGGAGCTGGACGAATATTTTCGCGAGATCGTGAGCCCGGCGCGGCCCATCGGTCCGGCGCTTTATCTGCAATTGAATCTCTACGCGCACCAGCGCTTCCCGCATTACCTGGCTTTCGCGCGCAATCTGTTGACGGCTTACTCGATGACGCCGACGGCGGATAGCGCGGCCTATGAAGCCATCCTGCGCCGCCACTGGTATGACGCGGAGGACCTGCGCATGCGCTTTTTCGAGCGTCTTTCAAAGACCGGACGACTGGATGCCGAGTTGAGCGTGGTGCGCACGTCGAATCCCGCCGCGTCCGCCGGCAGGTGGGACGAGGCGATGAATCAGTCCCCCGCCGCGGTGCGATTGCTCGCGGAGGGCGAAGCTTGGCGCTGTCATTTTGAAAGTGCCGCGCCGCTATTTTTGGCCGTCGAATCCAGCTATCCGGCGGATCGAGCGATCGGGGCGCGCACCGCCGCCGTGTACCGTTCCCTGGGCACGATCGACGCCAAGTTCAGCGACACCGCGATTTCGGTGGAGGAAAAACTCAGCCAGGCGGACCCTCGCGACCATCAAACCCTGACCGCCATCGGAGAAATAGAAGCGGAGCGGGAACGCTTCGACAAAGCCCGCGCGGCATGGGACCGCATTCCCGAAATCGAGCCCGCGAAGGCTGCCGGATATCTGGAAGCGGCCACGGTTTTCTGGGACTATTACCGCTTCGACGACGCGCTGCGCTGGATCGAAGAGGGGCGGAAACGTTTGAAACAGGATTCTCTGTTCGCGTATGAAGCCGGAGCGATCTACGAAAATCAGCGCAACTACGGCCGCGCGATTCGGGAGTACGCGAGAGGGGCGATCGCGCAGCCGGGATCGAATGCGGAGCAGCGCCTGCTACTGCTCGCGCGCCGTCCCGCCCTTCGTCCGCAGATCGAACAGCTGACTCAAAATCTGGTTTCCGACCGTAATCCTCCAGAGGGAATGTTTGCATTGCGCGTCGCATTGCTGCGCAGCCAGAATCGCCGCGACGATCTGGAGGCGTTCCTGTTGAGCACCGCGTCGCGGACCACCTCACTCGAAGTTCTGACGGAAATCGAGAAGGTCGCGCGCGTGGATGGATTTTCGAAAGCGCAGCAGGCGTCGCTTGAAAAACAGATCGCGCTGATGACGGATCCAGTGGAAAAAATGCGCTTGCGCCTTGCGCTCGCGCGCTTCGAGGAGGGCCAGGGACAAGTCTCGCTGGGGGCGGCGGTGGTCGACGCGTTGTACAAAGAAAATCCAGCGATCCTGGGAGTGGTGCGCGCCGCGGTCGATTACCACTGGCGCAACAAGGAGCCGAAGCGGGCCATCGACATTCTCGAAGAGGCCTCCAGCCATTCGTCGGCGGCCTATCGCGCGCCCTTCCTGATTGAGGCGACCAGGAAAGCCACGGATGCCGGGGATTACACGCGGGCTCGCATTATGGCGGGCTACCTGCAACTTTTCGATAATCCGAATCGCGCCGAATACGTCGCGTTGAAAGCGGAAACTTATGCGAGGCAGGGCGACGAGCGGGGGTTGCGCACGCTTTACGAGAGCACCATAAAATCGATCTCCAGTTCCACGACGATCCCCGCCGCGCAGCGCACCGAGCAGATTGCGGCGATCCGGCGTTCGCTGATCCCGGTGCTTACGCGCATGAAGGATTATTCGGCGGCGCTCGATCAATACATCGAAATTCTGAATCGTTTCCCCGACGATGATGCGCTCGCGCGCGAGGTTGCGATTTACGCGCAGCAAAACGGCGTCGCGAAGAAGCTGCACGATTACTACGAGAAAACCGCCGCGGCATCGCCCAAGGATTATCACTGGCCCGCGGTGCTCGCGCGCGTCGAAACGGAGATGGAGGATTATCCGGCGGCCATCGCGTCCTACACTCGCGCGGCGTCGATCCGGCCGGATCGTCCCGAACTGATTAAGGATCGTCTGAATCTGGAAGAGCGCGTGCTTCGTTTCGAGGACGCGGTGGCAAGCGCGCAGAAGTTGTATGACCTGAGCTATCGGAATCCGATATGGATGGAGAAAGTCGCGGAGCTTCGCGCGCGCCAGGGGCGCAACGCCGACACGGTGGCTGCGCTGAAAAAAGCCTGGATCGACGGCAGGCCGGATAGCGCCGTCAATTACCTGACCGCCGCGCAGAAGCTGGAATCGTGGGGCATGCTCGCCGAAGCGCGCAAGTTCGCCGAGGAGGCGTTGAAGCGCGCGCCGGACGACGCGGTGAAAATCTGGGCGAGAATTCTTGCCAGGCAGCAGCAATATGACGCGGTGTTCGCGAAATTGCCGGCGCTAAAATCCGGGACTGCGTTGCAGGTGGCGCAGGTGGTCGGGTCAGTGGCCGCCTCCTATTCGGACGCCGACAAGGCGAAATTCGCGGCGGCGATCGAGAAGCAGCCCACGCGAATCACCATGGCTGAAGCGGCGGGATTGCTCGATCTCGAAGTCAAGTGGCGCCTCGCGGCGGCGATGGCCAGACCGGGAACGGCTGCCTCCAATCAATCGATCGATCGGGTCGTCGCTGTTCAGAAAAGCCGTCTGCGGTTCGATGAGTTGGGCGCGGAGCTCGAAGCTTACGATCGCGCGTCGCTTCCGCAGAGCAATGCGCATCATGAGGCGGAGGAGGCCGAAGATTATCGCGCGAGCGGCAACACGCCGGCGGAGCTGAGAGTGCTGAAGCGCCTGTTCGATCGCCATGAGGCACAGGGTCCCATGCTGGAGCGATACACCGAATTGCTGATCGCGCGGCCCGCCCAACTGGCGGCGGCGCTCGCGCGCGAACCGGACGCGGCCATCGCCGACGCGATGCTGAACTACACATTGCAGCACGCCGGCGCCGCGGTATCTCAGCAGGCGATCGCCGCGCGCGGACAGAAGAATGGACCACTCTGGACGCGGGCGTATACCGCGCTCACGGGACTTTATTTCGCCACTTCCGCCGCCCCCGTGAAGAGCGCGTTCACTCAAATATTAGGACCCATGACCGTCGGCGCGCGCATCGGCAAGCCCACGGACCGCACGCTCGAGCTCGCCGGCGATGAGTGGTTTTACTACGGCAGCCGCTACGGCGAATATCTGGACGCGACCAGGCAGGCGGGCGCGGCGGACTATTTGCCGGCGAGCGTGGAGGCGACGCCGGGACGATCTGAGGCTTACTTCCAGCTGGCCGAATATTCGGGCTCGGTTTCCGATTACGAGAACGCGCTGGAGCTCAATCCGGCGCGCGCCGATGTGCACGACCGGCTGGCGGTGATCGCGTCTAAAGCCGGTCGCGCGGCGGATTCCGTGCGCGAGTGGAGACTCGCTCTCGCCGCGTTTTCTCAGATGATGGACCGGCCGCGCGTCCCCCAAAAGTTCTGGCCCGATTTAAGCGACACTCTGCGCCACATCGGCGAGGCCAGGCAGTTCCCGGCCCTGCGCGGCGACATAGAAAAGATTCTCCGCACCTATATCCGGCGCAACGGATCGTATCAGATCGAGAGTATTTTAGAGAGCGCCGCGACGGCGTCCGGAGACTTTAACTGGATCGCGGATCTGTCGCGCGCTGCCGCCGATCCGGTGCAATTCCTCGACGCGATCGTCGAACGGCCCTGGGTTCCGGAGGCGCAAAAAAATATCCTGTACCGGCAGATCGTCGAAAATGCGGAGGCGCGCGTCGCGCAAAGCTTCGGCGAACAGCAGGCCGCCGCCCAGCATCTGCTCTTTACCGAGCAGATCCGCTGGGTGAATTTTCTCCTCTCGCGTCCTCCCGATCCGCGCGATCTGGGAACCGCCGCGACACTGCTGGCGCAGGCGCGAAAGCAAAACGCCAACGATTCGACCATCGTCGAATTGGAGGTTCGCGTGGCCGCGCGCAGCCATTCGCTGGCCGCGCAGTTGGCAAAGTATCGCGATCCGCTGCCGTATGAAGCGCTGCGCAGCGCGGCCAACACTCTGGCGGACGAGGGTGACGCCCCAGCGGCGCGCCGCGTGCTGGATTTCGTTTACAGCAATCAGATGTTGAAGGCCGGAAATCTGGATCAGGCGACGTTCCTCGGACTCGCCGAAGTGAGGCTCGAGGACCAGGATGTGGCCGGTGCGATGGCTCTGCTGCGCCGCATGGTGCTGATATCGGGCGATCCTTTCAGTGGGCTCGACCCTGCGGCCGCGCTCCTCGAACGCACGCGACATCTTCCGGAAGCGGCGGAATTCTTGACGATGCTGATCAAAGCCGAGCCGTGGAATCAGGACGCGAAACGGCGCCTGGGCGAAGATCGAGGCGGCGCGCCGAACATTATTCATGCGTGGGACGCCCTGCCCGCGGATGCTGCAGCGCGCGAAAAGGCGCTGCTCGCGATCATCGCCGCCGATCCGCGTCCCGCCGCTCCCAAGCTGCTGCTGATTCATGCGGCGGTCGAGGGCACACATTATCCGCTCGCCGTGGCAGCGGCCAGACAGCTGCTGCCCGACTTTTCGCGCGAGGAGGGCGAGGTCACGGAATGGATGGCAAAAAGTTTTATGCCGAATCTCGATATCCGCGAACGCGCGTCGCTCGCGCGCGATCTGGCGGCCGCGGAACAGCACCTGGGCGATCTGCGAGCGGCGATTTACTTTCAAAGCATCGCGCAATACGTCGCGCCATCGGATGCCGCCCGGCGCGCCGTGGACGCGCTTCGCGTGCAGCTTGAAAATCAGGCGAAGAACGATGCGCGGCGGCCCCTGGTGAACGAGAGTGTCGAACAGGATCGGCTGGTTCGCCCGAAAGCGGGTGCGTTATGAGGCGGCTATTACTGGTCTCGCCACTCGCGGCCGCGCTTGCGGCGATGATCTTCTGGGCCTTCGCACAACCCGCGCCGCAGACCTTATCGAGCGTGTTCCCGGCCGGCGCGCTGCTCTATCTCGAAGCGAGAGATTTCGGGGCGCTGCTCTCGCAGTGGAACGGGTCGGCCGAGAAACACGAGTGGCTGGGCAGCACCAACTATGAATCGTTCACGCGCTCGCAGCTTTCCTTGAAGCTCGCCGACGCGCAGACTCAGTTCGCATCCGCGGCCGGCGTTCCGCCCGATTATTCGCTGCTCACGGCGGTCGCCGGATCGAACTCCGCGATCGCGATGTACGACATCGGCAGGCTCGAGTTTCTCTATATCACGCACGTGCCGTCGGCGCGGGCGATGAACACATCGCTCTGGAAAACGCGCGGCGCGTATCAGACGCGGCACGCCGGCAACACGGATTATTTCATCAAGGAAGATAAGGCGTCGCATCGGGTCGCGGCGTTCGCGTACTCCGGCGATTCGCTGCTGCTCGGGACCAGGGAGGATCTCATCGCCGGCGCGCTACAGTTGATGGCCGGCGCCCCTCAGCCTTCCGTTGCCTCGGAAACTTGGTTCGTAAATTCGATCCAGGCCGCGGCTCCGGGTCCGTACGATCTGCGGCTGGTTTACAACATGTCGAGCCTCGCGCGGACCTTCCAATTTCGTTCGCATTGGGTGGAGAATAATGTGGCGGACCTACGGCAGTTCTCCGCGGGCCTGGCCGATCTGGAACGCACGCGCGGCGAAATTCGCGAGCGCCGGGTGCTGCTGCGTACAGCTGCCGGGCAGGTGCAGGAGGACGAAACCGCGACCGGCCAATTGTTGGCCGCCGTCCCTGACGAGGCCGGCCTCTATCGCGCGTGGCTCCGCCCATCCGGAGCGCAGGCCTCGAATTGGATCGAAGAGAAACTTTTCCCCGCGGCGACCACCACCGGGCCGGCGTCGAAGCGCGCGCCGCAGGTTAGTGAAACTACGGAAGCGGGCAGTGAGGTCGATCTGGAATCGAGAATCGATGAACGGCCCGTTACTGAAAGTCGCGATTCTTTTAAACCCTTGCGCGATCAACTGGCCGCCGCGCACATCGATGCGATGCTCGACGTTTCTTCGACGCGCGTCGAAGCCGATCAGGTGTTTGTCCGGGCGCACTCGGCGGTCGTGTTGCTGGCCGGCACGCCCTGGAATGAGGGCGCGATTCGCACCGCACTCGCCGCGGCGGCCGATGGCGTGTGGTCCGCCGGAGCGTCTTCGGGTTTGGATGGTTTGGGCAAACCGGTCGTCGCGTCGGAAGGGAAATGGCTGGTCATCGGCGACTCGGCGGATCTGGTCAACGCCGTCTTCTCACGCCGCAATCGGACTGCGCTCGCCGGCGCGGCCTACGCGGCCGGATGGAGGCATGCGCGCGAGCTGCCCAATTTCGAGCGCATGACCGGGTTGATCGATTTTCCTCAAGGCGCCGGCGCGCCGCCCTTCTTCTCCGGCAATCTCGCGAGCCTCGGCCGAACTTTGAAGCGGGTCGAGGAGGAGTCGCTGGTGGTACACGATGCGGGCACGCTGTTGCGCGAATCCGTGGTGTATAAACTAAACCCGTGAGAGCTCTTGTTTTTTTACTGATCGCTGCCGCGCTTTACGCGCAGGACGTCAACTACATCGTGGTCGACGTGCGGACGCGGCAGATTTTAAAACAGGAGTGGGCCGATGCAGACCATCCAATCCCCGTTGGTTCGTTAGTAAAGCCATTTACCGCGTTGGCCGTCACCGGATCCTTTCCCGAGCTTCTCTGCAGCGGCGCAATCGATCGATGCTGGCTTCGAACAGGCCACGGCCGGATCGGATTTCGGGATGCGCTGGCGCATTCCTGTAACGCGTATTTTCTCCAGCTCGCGCGTGATGTCGACGCGCACTCGCTCGAAGTGGTCGCGGCGAAATTCGGTATTCCTCCACCCGATCTCGATACGCCCGAAGCGAGGATCGGGCTCGGCGGCGATTGGCGGATTTCTCCACTCGCGCTGGCGCGGGCATATTGTGAGCTATCGTCGCGCTCGTCTGAGCCGCGGGTCGCAGAAATACTCGGTGGTCTGAAGCTGGCCGCGGAATCGGGCACTGCAAGCGCGATCGGGCGTGGCTTCCTGGCGAAAACCGGAACCGCTCCATGCGTGGCGCAGCGCAAGCATAAGGGTGACGGATTCGTCCTCGTTCTGGACCCTGCCGAGGCGCCTCGCGTCGCGGTGCTGGTGCGGGTTCACGGCGTGCCGGGGGCGGAGGCGGCGAAATCCGCAGCCATTATTCTGAGGGAGCATCGCTGGTGACTCAGATTGTCGCGATCTGCGTCTTCGGCTTGTTTCATCCCACCCAGTTCGATGTGCAACCGGCGCGCAACGGTATTTTAGTAGTGGAGCAAAGCGGCCGCCGTCAAACGCTGGAAGGTTTCGACACGATGAAGATCGCAGGCAACGCTCTCGTGACCGGGCGCGAAGGAGCCGACGCGGCGTTTATCCTCAGTATCCCCGGCAAAATCCGGCGCGAATTTCATGGGCGACTGGAAGTGCGGGAGCACGCGGGCCGTTTGCTGGCCATCGTGAAAATGGATTTGGAAACCGCCGTGGCATCGATTGTAGCCGCGGAGAGTCCGCCGGGCGCGCCGCTCGAAGCGCGAAAGGCGCAGGCGGTGGTGGCGCGTTCCTTCCTGGTCGCCGCCCGCGGACGGCATGAAGGATTCGATTTTTGCGACACCACGCATTGCCAGTTTCTGCGCGCAGCGCCGCCCGCTCATAGTTTGTCCGCGACGGCCGCGGAGGAGACGCGCGGGCTGGTGGTCGCTTATCAGGGCCGGCCGGTCGCCGCGCTGTATTCTGCAAACTGCGGCGGGAAAACGAGAACGCTGGAAGACGCGGGATGGGCTGCGGAGGCTTATCCGTTTTTCGCAGTCGAATGTCCGGTGCGGGGTGTTGTGGCAGGGCATCGCATCGGGATGTGCCAGGAAGGGGCGGCGCAGATGGCGCGTCAGGGAAAAACGTTCCGCGAAATTCTTGGGCTTTATTTTCCGGCGACGACAATACAGCGGTTATAGCCATTCACAGGCTAAAGCCTGTGCTACCAGGTTTTCCGGTCTGTGTGTTTTCCTACCGTGGATAAGGATGCCCGTGCAGCGTGGTCAGCGCGCGGTAAATCTGCTCCGCTAGCACCACGCGCGCCAGTTCATGGGGCATCGTCATTGGCGAAAGCGCTAACAATAGATCGGCGCGGGGTCTCCATTCGGACGGCAAGCCATCGGAGCCGCCGACGATGAACACCATGTCGTGCCACTTCTCTACCTGCGCGATGAATCCTGCTGAATCGAGCTTCTTCCCCAGCGGGTCCAGGAAGATTTTTGCCGCGCTGGCATGCTTCGCCCACGGATCGAAACGCCCTGGATGAATCTCGCGCATTTCGCAGGTCGCGTAGCGCGTCGAGCGTTTGATGTATTCCTCCGCCATCGCATTGGCGTGCGTGTCGCGCGCCTTGCCGATGTAATAGAGGAAAATCTTCACTTCAGGAATGCGCGGATGCGCTCTACCGCAGCCATCAGATTTTCAAACGAGTTGGCGATCGAAAATCGGAGATAGCCTTCGCCGTAGACGCCGAACGCCGCGCCGTTCAGACAGGCCACGCCCGCTTCGTTCAGCAGCGCGTCGGCCAGTTCCTTCGAGGATCGGCCGGTGCCTTTGATATCGGGGAACGCGTAGAACGCGCCCTCGGGAATCGGACACTTGAATCCAGGCAGCGAATTCAGGCCCGCGCAAAACGCGTCGCGGCGGCGGCGGAATTCGGCGACCATGTTATCGACGTCGTCCTGTGGACCTTCGAGCGCCGCGATCCCCGCCCTCTGCGTGAATGCCGCGGTACACGAGGTCGAATTGACGATCAGCAGATTCACCGGCTCGACTAACCATTCCGGGAGCACGCCGTAACCCAGGCGCCAGCCGGTCATCGCGTAGGTCTTCGAAAATCCATCGAGGATGATGGTTTTATCGAGCATTCCCGGCAGGCTCGCAATCGACAGAGGCTTTTCGCCGAAATAGATGCGCGAGTAAATTTCATCGGACAGAATCAGGATGTCGCGATCGCGCAGCGCGTCCGCGAGCGCGCGAATATCGCCAGAGGGAATCACGCCGCCGGTTGGATTTTGCGGCGAATTAATCACTACCAGCCGTGTTTTCGACGTGATTTTCGGCACGATGTGGTCGACTAACGACCCCTTTTCGAGCGCGGCGTAGGGAACTGGAGCCGCCCCACAGAACCGGATCATCGATTCGTAGATCGGAAACCCGGGATTCGGGTAGATGGCTTCGTCGCCTTCTTCGAGCAGCGCCATCATCGGGAAAAACATGATCGGCTTGCCGCCGGGGACTACGCATACGCGATCCGGACGGACTTCGATTCCACGCGTGCGCGATACATAGGCCGCGATCGCGGTCCGCAATTCCGGCAGGCCTTGCGTGGGACCGTAATGCGTGAAGCCCTGATCGAGCGCGGCCTTCCCGGCTTCGACGATATGCGCGGGCGTGGGAAAATCGGGCTCGCCGATCTCAAGATGAATGATGCTGCGGCCCTGCGCTTCGAGCGCGCGGGCGCGGCGCAGCACTTCGAACGCGGACTCCGTGCCGATCCGCGACATCCGGGTTGCGAGTTTCATGATTTTTGAAAGAAGGAAATTTTGTTGCGGGTTTCCGCCAATTCGACCGCGTCGCCGATCGACACGCGTTCGCCCAGGATGCGGGCGGTGAGGCGTTTGCCGTCTTCGAGCGCGACGATGGCGAGTTGATACGGTGCGTCGGCGGCGAACTGCTCGGGTGGCGCGAACACCGTGGTTTCGGTGTAAATTACGCCCTTCATGCGGCCCCCAAAATCGTGACGACCGCAGTGGCACCGGAGCCGCCCAGATTTTCCGCCAACCCCAGATCGTGGCGCGCGATCTGACGCTCGCCGGCATCGCCCCTGATCTGCATCACGACGTCGCAGATCTGCGCAACACCGGTCGCGCCCACCGGATGGCCCTTCGATTTTAGACCGCCGCTGGTATTAATCGGCCGCTCGCCGCGCAGGCAGGTTTTTCCCGCGAGAACATACGGTCCGCCGCAGCCTTTTTCGACGAAACCCAGATCCTCGGTCGCGACGATTTCGGCGATGGTGAAGCAGTCGTGCAGCTCCGCGAACTGAATGTCGGATGGGCTTACGCCCGCCATTTTATAGGCCTTTTTGGCTGCTTCTTTGACTGCCCGAAAAGTAGTAATATCGTCCTTTTCATCGAGCGCGACGTGATCCGATGTTTGCGCGATGCCCTTAACTAGAACCGGCTTCGCTGTAAATTCGGAAGCCCTTTCTAGAGGGCAGATCAGTACCGCCGCCGCGCCGTCGCTGACCAGCGAACAATCGTAAACCGTCAACGGATCGGCGATGGGCTTGCCGTTCAAGGCCTGCTCCATGGTGATGACTTTGCGCATGTGCGCCTGCGGATTCTTCGCGCCATTCGCATGGTTTTTCACCGCGACCGCCGCCAGTTGCTCGCGTGTGGTGCCGTACTGATACATGTGGCGGCGCGCGATCATCGCGAAAAGGGCTGGGAACGTCGCACCGGCGCGGCCCTCGCCCGCCATATCGCCCGCGCCCGCCAGGATTTCCGTGACTTTCGGAGTGGCTTGGGAGGTCATTTTCTCGACCCCGCCGACTAAAACCAGGTCGTACATGCCGGCGGCCACGCTCGACACAGCGTGAAAAAAAGCTGATCCGGAAGACGCGCAGGCAGCCTCAAACCGGGTGCAGGGCACGTGTTCGACGCCCATGGCCCCGGCGATGTACGGAGCCAGATGATTTTGCCCCACAAAGGAGGGTCCGGCGAAATTGCCAAGATAAAAAGCCTCTACTTTTGAAGGACTTACGTTGGCGTCGGCCAGGCACGCCAAGCCCGCTTCGACCGCCAGCGAGCGCAGATCCCGGTCGGCGAACGCGCCAAAAGCAGTTTTGCCGATGCCAATAACCGCCACTTCTCTCATATATGATTAGGATAGCGCGCCCGATAGATTAAGGAAGCAATGCACGCTTGGACCCCCAATCTCGTCAATTCTCGTAGATGGCTACGAGTGTCCTATCGGTTTTGGAGGGAGCGATGAGCGAGGCTCCCGGTTCGACCAGATTCGACGCCGCCCCTTTGTCGTCGGACCACCAGACGCGGTTCGTCGAGCAGAACATGCGGCGCGTGTTCCTGCTGATCTACCGGATGGTGGGCAACGTGGCCGACGCGCAGGACCTGACGCAGGAAGCGTTCATCAAAGCTTTACAGCGGCAGGATCAGTTGAAGGATCTGGAAAAAGCGGCGCACTGGTTGTCGCGCATCGCGAGCAATACGGCTATCGATTTTCTGCGCCGCTCCGGACGGGTCAGTTTTTCGGATATCGACGAGATGCTGGATCCGGTCACCAGCGCTCCTGAAAACAGTCCGGAGCAGTTGCTGCTGCGCGGGGAGCATCACGCGTATTTGGAAGCGGGGCTGAGTTCGCTCACCGGCCGGGAGCGGACGGCGCTGTTGCTGAGGGACGTGGAAGGCTTGCCGGCCGAGGAAGTGGCGGCGCAATTGAATTGCTCGAAGGCCACCGTGCGCTCGCACATCGCGAACGCGCGCGTGAAGCTGCGCAAGTATCTGGATCGTCCGCGCAGAAAAGGAATGGCATGAACCGGCACAGGAAGCACACGGAACTGGCGCTCTATGCATCGGGTGATTTGCACCTGTGGCAGCGGGCGCAAGTCCATCTGCATCTGCGGAATTGCCAGACGTGCAGCACCATCGTCGAAGAATTTCGCGCCGATGGGCGGGCGCTGCGAGACGCGGTGGCCGGACTTCCAGAGGGAGTCGACTGGGCGCGGTTATCGGCTGAAATGGCGGCGAATATTCGGGTCGGCCTGGCGGCGGGCGAGTGCGTGGCACCGCGCGGGCATGCTCGCAAACTGCTTCCATCTCGCGGATGGATTCCGGCGTCGTGGCGTCCGATGGCGTGGGCGTCGCTCGCGACGGCTACTCTCGCGACGCTGCTGGTAGGCGGATGGTGGCTGAACATGCCTTCGGAGGAAACGCAGGCATTGAATCGCGCGATGCACTCCGTCTGGCACGGGCGCGCGGTGATGCCGCAGGAGCGCGGCCCGGTGATTGAGGCGTCCTCCGAAGGAATCGAACTGCGCAAAGACGGAGGGACTCTCGGCGTGTCGCAGGATTCGGCCAAGCTGATGAATGTTTCGGTGAGCATGCAAGGCTCGGCCAGCGCGCATTATGTGGATCAGGACACGGGGCAGGTAACCATTACCAGTGTGTATGCGCAGTAAGATTTTCATTCTGGGTTTGACCGGCACTCTGGCCTTGACGGCGCAGACGGTGGGGCGTAAGCTCGATTTTCCGGCCGATTCTCCGGTGACCGCGGTGTCCTCCGATTGGAGCGAAACGCGGGCCACGCCGCGTGGGGGCGCGTATGAGCTCGACGTCCACGCGGTGCTTTCGCTGCGCAATTCGAGCCAGCGCAGGATTCACGGAGTGACGCTCGCGGTGCTCGCCCAGGAAGTCACGCCGGGCGGCAAAGGGACGGTTTCCGTGCCCAGTCTGGACGTGGCGCCGGGCGAGGCGTTTCCTCTGCGCATCGATCTGACGCTGTTCGGTCCTCTGGGCGCGGGCGGTCCGATGGTCGAAGTGAAGCTCGACGGAGTGCTGTTCGACGATCTCACCTTTTACGGGTCCGACCGGCTGAATTCGCGCCGCAGGATGACTGTTTGGGAGTTGGAGGCTCGGCGCGATCGCAAATATTTTAAGACGCTGCTTGAGACCGCCGGCGCCGACGGTCTGCAAAAAGAGATTCTGAATTGTCTGGAATTGCAGCGCGACCGTCCCTCGGCGGGCGTGCAGATGGTGCGCGGCCGGTCGACCAACAACGATCCAGAGAGGGAGTTGAAGTTCGCGTTCCTGCATATGCCGGAATCGCCGGTCGATCCGACGGGCGGCACCGCGCGCATTGCCGCGAATGAAGCGCGCGCGCCGCAGATCAATATTCAGAACCGCTCCGATCGCGCGGTGAAACATTTCGAGATGGGCTGGATCGTGAAGGACCAGCAGGGGCGCGAATTTCTAGCGGCATCGATTCCTTCGGATGTGAATTTGCCGCCCGGCAAGTCGAGCCAGGTGACTCAGGACACGTCTCTGCGATTCTCTGAGCGCACGCTGGTCGACAGCATGACGGGATTTGTTTCGAGCGTGGAATACAGCGATGGCTCCTATTGGATTCCAAGCCGCGCGGCGTTGAAGGATCCGAAATTGCGGACCCTACTTGCGCCGTCGCCTGAAGAGCAGAGGTTGCTCCAGATTTACAACAAGAAGGGGCTTAACGGCCTGGTGGCGGAGCTGAAAAAGTTCTGATGGACTTTGAGATTGCTCCCGCAGAAGTGAAAAGGCGATTGGATGCGGGAGAGAAGCTGCATCTGATCGATGTTCGGGAGCCTCATGAATTCGCCGTGGCGCGCATCGAAGGCAGCGAACTGATTCCCATGCGCCAAATTCCGGGTGAATTGCAGACGCTGGAAGCGCGGTCCGATGAAGCGCCGCTGATCGTGTTCTGCCATCACGGCGTGCGCAGCCTGAACGTGGTCAACTGGCTCCGCCAGCAAGGAGTCGAGTCGTGTCAGAGCATGGCCGGCGGAATCGATGCATGGAGCTTGGGGATCGATCCATCGGTCGCGAGATATTAGCGGCGTGTCGTCAGTTCGTGCAAGGATACGGCGGCACTCTCGAAAACACCGGGGCATTGGGCTGAAGTGGCCTGGGCGAAAACTGGGGACAGCCCGCTCTGTCCACGGCGGCGCAGCATTTATTTGACGCGTTGCCGGAGTGCGGGCGCCTTGGGACAGAGTAGGCAGTCCCCATTTTTCGCGGTTTCCATCGCTATCGGTGCGCGCCGGCGCTCTCGAAAACACTGGACATTGGGCTGAGTGGCCTGGGCAAAAAGTGGGGACAGCGGCGCAGCATTTATTTGACGCCTTGCCGGAGTGCGGGCGCCTTGGGACAGAGTAGGCAGCCCCCATTTTTTGCGGTTTCCATTGCTATCGGTGCGCGGCTCGCGCGGCATAGTAAAATCGATAAACCGCATGGACCTTCAGGACTCGCATGGCCGATGAGCCGCATCTTCGCCGCGAGCTCGGCCTGCGCGACCTGACATTATTCTTAATCGCACTGATGGTCGGCCCCCGCTGGATCTCGGTCGCCGCGCATGGGGGGCCCGGCACCATCGTGCTCTGGGTTATTGCCGCCCTGCTGTTCGCCGTACCTCTCGCGATCTCCGTGGCAACGCTCTCCGCGAAATATCCCGGCGCGGGCGGACTCTATTTGTGGGCCCGGAACGATTTCGGACCGTGGCCCGGATTCCTCAATTTCTGGGTCTATTGGCTGGGCATCGCGTTCCTGATTCCAGGCGCGGCTCTATTCGCCCTGGGAATCGGCGTCTACGCGCTGGGCCCGGCTTACGCCCATCTCGCCGAGAATCCTTACTACATGATCGGAGGCTCTCTGCTGCTGCTGTGGATCGCGCTTGGCACCAACCTGATCGGTCTCAACATCGGCAAATGGACGGAAAATCTCGGCGGAGCGATGCCCTGGGCGCTCGGCCTTCTGCTGGCCGTCACCGCGGTTCTGATCGCGGTCCGCCACGGCAGTGCCACGCCCATCACGGTGCGCTCCGCGTGGCCGGTCTGGAACTGGGACACGATGAATTCCTGGGCAGCGATCGCTTTCGCCATGACCGGCATGGAGGCCGCGGGGATGATGGCTGCCGAGATCAAGGATGCCAACCGGACCATTCCGCGCGCCGCGTGGATCAGCTCCGCCTTTGTGGCTCTGTTCTATATTGCGTCCACGGTGGCGCTGCTGATCACGATGGCTCCGCAAAATATCAGCGAGATGAATGGACTCGCGCAAGTCACCGCGTCGGCGGGCGCGGAGCTGGGCGTGCCCTGGTTAGGCTCGCTGGTGGTGGTCATCATCGTCATCAACGTGCTGGGAGCCTTTGGAGGACTGGGCAGCTCCGTTTCGCGGATGCCGTTCGCCGCCGGAGTCGATCATCTGCTGCCCGCGGCGTTCGGGAAGGTCCACCCGCGCTGGCACACCCCTCACATCGCGATTCTTTCGCTGGGCATCGTCGCTACGGTTCTGCTGATCGCCTGCCAGGCGGGCGACACCGTGCGCACTGCTTATCGCACCATCGTCGATCTGACGGTGATCGTGGGATTCCTGCCCTATCTCTACGTTTTTGCGAGCGCGTGGAAAGCCAGAAAATGGTTCAGCGCGATCGCCGGGTCCGCTGTTACGCTGCTGGCGATTTCCTGTTCGATCGTGCCTCCGCCTGAAGTGAAGAAGGTGTTTCTGTTTGAAGGTAAGTTAGCGCTGGGGACGGCCGCGGCCATCGTATCCGGGTGGCTGATCTATCGGGGGAATAAGAAATCATGACCGAGCGTGCGCTAAGCTATCCCGATTCTGTGCGATTCCTCTACGCGCTGGGAAATGAGATCAAAACTGTAAAGCTGGGGCTGGAGCGCGTTCGCGCCGTGCTGAAGGCGCTTGGCGATCCGCAAGATGCTTTCCGCTCGATCCATGTGGCCGGCACCAATGGTAAAGGTTCCACTTGCGCCATGATCGACGCTGGACTCCGCACGGCGGGCGTCCGCACCGGTCTATTCACATCGCCGCACTTAATCGAGCCTACCGAACGCATCGTTGTCGACGGCATGCCGGTGACTCCGCGCCAGTTTGAGGAAGCCTTCAACGTGGTTCATAAGATCGCGGGCGAGCCTCACCCTACTTATTTCGAAACCGTCACCGCGATGGGCTTCTGGCTGTTTCGCGAAATGCGCGTCGAAACCGCCGTCGTCGAAACGGGCCTGGGAGGACGCCTCGACGCCACCAACATTCTCAATCCCATCCTCACCGTAATCACCCCCATCGATTACGATCATGAATCGTATCTTGGATACACCATCGAAGCCATCGCGTCGGAGAAGGCCGGCATTCTGAAACCAGGTGTCCCCGCGATCTTCGCCCGGCAGCGTCCGGAAGCCCTGTCGGTCCTCGACCGGCGCGCGGCGGAGCTAAAAATCCCCGTCAAATACACGACCGCCTTCCCGATAACCGATCTTCACATAACCGCCAGAGGCTCTGAATTTTCCGGGCTCAGGTGCCCGCTCGCGGGCGAGCATCAGGTCGAGAACGCCATCGCTGCCGCGCTCGCTCTCGAGTCTCTGGGCATCTCTCCCCAAGGAATTGAGCATGCGGTCTGGCCTGGACGCCTGGAGCAAATCTCCCCCAACCCCGATATCATCCTCGATGGCGCGCACAATCCTTCGGGCTCGCGCGCTCTCGCGAATTACCTGGAGCGCTTCTACCCCAATCGCAAAATCTGGATGATCTACGGAGCCATGCGCGACAAAGCCGTCGACGAAATCGCGGAGATCCTGTTCCCTCTGGCATCGGAGCTGATTCTCACCGCACCCGATAACGCCCGCGCCCTGCGCCCCGAAGTCCTGCGCGAGATCGCCGGGCGAGGACACGTCGCGGCCGATATCACCCGCGCCCTCCAACAGGTCCGCGCCGCCGCTTCTGAAAACGACATCGTCGTCATCACCGGCTCTCTGTTCCTGGTGGGGGAGGCCCGGGCTCTTTCGTACAATAAACTCTCATGGCCCTTTTCTGGAGCCTGGTCTTCGTAGACCCGCTCATCATTTTGTCTACGCTGATCTGCGGATTGATCAGCCTGGCCGCTTCGCCCTTTGACCGGTCCGGCGAATTCATGATGAAGACGGCACGCGTCTGGGCCCGATCCCTGCTCGCGATCGCCGGCGTTAAGGTGCAGGTGGAAGGATTGGAAAAACTCACGCCCGGCCGAAGCTATGTGTTTGCGTCCAATCACCTCAGCTATATGGATACGCCGGTAATTCTGACGCACATCCTCGCCGATTTCCGGTTCATGGCCAAGGACGGGCTGTTCAAAATTCCGCTGCTGGGCACGCATCTCGGCCAGGCCGGCCATATCCCTGTGCCGCGCGAGGATCCGCGCGCAGCGATGAAAACCATGACGCTCGCCGCGAACAGCATCCGCAGCCGGGGTATCTCCATCCTCATATTTCCGGAGGGCGGGCGCGCCCACGACGGCGTCCTCCAGCCATTCAAGGACGGAGCGGCGTATATCGCCATCAAAGCCCAGGTTCCGGTGGTTCCTCTGACGATCCACGGAACCCGCGAAATCCTGGCCATGCACTCGGCGACGTTCCATCGGGGCCGGGTGACTCTCCGCATCGGCGACCCCATTCCAACCGCCGGATTAACCCTCCACGACCGCAAATCGGTCACGGAAACGGCCCGCCGCGAAGTAGTGGCTATGTTGCACCGGTAAAGTGGTGGACTTCAGCCATTTATAAACCTTCATCTATCTTGTTTTCATTCATTTAGAACTTGGCACGAGGCTTGCATTCATCTTAGGCGTAAGGAGGAAAAGGAAATGAAAACGAAACTGTTGGCGATGGTTCTGATGGCCGGAAGCACGATGTTTGCCGGGGTGCGCTTTGGAGTCGGCTTCGGTGTCGGCGTGCCGATTGCCCCCGCGCCGGTGGTGGTTGCTCCGGTGATTCCGCCCTGCCCTGGACCCGGCTATGTGTGGTCGAACGGCATTTGGGTGGCCCCGGCCTACGGCGGCGTCTATTATGGTGGACCGCGTTACTACGGCGGTGGACGCTACTACGCGCGTCCCGCGTTCCGCGGCGGCTATGCGCGCGGCGGACACCGGCGGTAGATTCTCCACAGACTAAAGTCTGTGCTACCCAACCCGTAGCACAGGCTTTAGCCTGTGAGTCGCTAAAGTTCGATTCGGGTCGCCACGGCGGGCGCGATGTAACTGCCGGAGGTCCGGTTGCGGGTGAAGGTCACTTCCACCACGGTCAGGCCGGTCTTGGTTTCAAACGTCCCCACGAGTTCGCGGAAAGTTTCTTCCAGTTCGCGTTTCAACTTCTGTAGTTCATTCATATTTACTGCTCAAGATAAGTGTAGCCGTTCAGCCCCTCTTCATAGAACCTGAGCAGCGAGCCCGATTCTTCATAGCCGATGCGGCCTTCGCGTACCGCGGTCTCGACATCAGTGCGAAACTGCTCCAGCAGCGCGGGGGTCTTGAACTGCACGTAATCCAGCACTTCGCGGACAGTATCGCCGCGAATCACCGCTTCGAGCACCACCGATCCGTTGCCGTCCAGGCGCACGTGGACCGCGTTGGTATCGCCGAACAGGTTGTGCAGATCGCCCAGGATCTCCTGATACGCGCCCACCAGAAATGCTCCCAGATAATAAGGATCGCCATTGAAAGTGTGCAATGGCAGCGTCTTCTTCACGTCGCGGCGATCGATGAACTGGTCCACTTTGCCGTCGGAATCGCAGGAAATATCGCCTAAAATGCCGTGCCGGAAAGGCTCCTCGTTCAGCCGGTGGATGGGCAGGATGGGGAACAACTGCTTCACCGCCCAGCTGTCGGGCATGCTTTGAAACAGCGAAAAATTGCAGAAGTACGTATCGGAAAGCAGCCCGTCCAGACCCTCCAGCTCCTCCGGAAAATAATCCAGCTGTTTGGCGAGCTTCTGGATATGCCGGCAGATCTGCCAGTAAATACTCTCCGCCATGCTGCGCTGCTGCAAAGGCAGATAACCCAGGCTGAACAGGTTCAGCGCGGAATCGAGCGCCTGCTGCGCGTCGTGAAAACTCTCGAGCAGGTTCTTGTTCGACAGGCCCTTCATCGTTTCCTGGAGATCGATGAGAGGCTGCTCGACATCCTCGGGAATGTCGGAGACCATGTCGGTTTCGCCGAATCCGGTTACGCCTAACACGTTAAAAACCAGCACGCTGTGGTAGGCTGCGACAGCGCGCCCGCTCTCCGAAATGATGACAGGATGCGCCACCTCCGCCTCATCGCAGACGTTTTGAATGTGATGCACCACGTCGTTGGCGTACTCTTGCAGCGTGTAGTTGACGCTCGATTCGAAATCGGTTTGCGAGCCGTCGTAATCGATGCCGAGTCCGCCGCCGACGTCCATATAATTCAGGCCGGCGCCCGCTCGCTTCAGCTCCACGTATACGCGCGCCGCCTCAATCACCGCGGCCTTGATCTGGCGGATATTGGTGATCTGGCTGCCCAGATGGAAGTGCAGCAGCTGGAGGCAATCCTCCATACCCAGCGATTTCAGCTGGTCCAAAGCGCGCAGGGCTTCGGTCACGGTGAGTCCGAACTTGGAGCGGTATCCTCCGGAAGACTTCCAGCGTCCGGAGCCGCGGCTCGCGAGTTTGATTCTCAACCCGATCACCGGGCGGACGCCTGCCGTTGCCGAATGCTTCAGGATCAGATCCAGCTCAGTGTATTTTTCGACCACGGGAATAATCTGGCGGCCGATCTTTTTCGAAAGCATCGCCATTTCGATATATTCGTCGTCTTTGAAGCCGTTACAGATGATGGGGGTTTCGTTGTCGGCGATGGCCAGCACTGCCAGCAGCTCGGGCTTCGATCCGGCTTCGAGGCCGAACCGGTAAGGACGCCCGTACTTGAAAATCTCCTCGACCACTTGCCGCTGCTGGTTGACCTTAATCGGATAGACGCAGCAATAGGAGCCCTTGTAGCCTTGTTCCGTGATCGAGGCCTGGAACGCCTGGTGCATTTCGCCCAAGCGGTGCTGTAGGATCTCGCCGAAGCGGATCAGCAGGGGCAGTGAAATCCCGCGCAGCTGGAGATTGTCGACCAGTTCCTTCAGGTCCAGGCCGCGGGACGGTTCTTTATCGGGATGGACCCACAGGTGACCATTTTTGCCGACGGAAAAATAGCCTTTTCCCCAGCGGGCAACGTCATAAAGCTCACTGGCTTCAGCGGTGCTCCAACGGTCGGCGGGTTCGCGCAAGGGTGCGGCGTCGGGGGACTTGACGGTAGCCATTCAGTTTCAAGTGTCCTTCGTTTGGAGTCGCAGGGCAAGTAAAAAATGCATGACGGCCGGAGGGCAGGTCAGATCGCTGGAAAACTCTTTCACAGGCTGAAGCCTGTGCCACCGTTCTATGTGAGATCAGGTGGCACAGACTTTAGTCTGTATCGCTACCCAGCATGTTATATTGAGAAAGTTAACCTCGATCGGGCGGCTAGCTCAGCTGGGAGAGCGCTGCGTTCGCAATGCAGAGGTCGGGGGTTCGATCCCCCCGCCGTCCACCAAACCTTTTTAGTTCGATGCCGGATCAGAAGACGCTAGACAAAATGCGGCAGGATTGGGATGAGCGCGCACGCGAAAACGCGCGCCATTACGTCGCCACCGGCCAGACGGAATGGACCGATGAAGCGTTCTTCGCATCCGGTGAGAAGGCCATCGAAGAGCAGATCTTAAACGATATGGGAAACGTGTGCCAGGGAAAAGATCCCAAGGCCATGCGGGTTCTCGAAATCGGGTGCGGAGCCGGCCGTTTGACCAGGGCGCTCGCAAAGCTGTTCGGCGAAGTGCACGCGGTCGACGTCAGCGGAGAAATGGTGGCGCGCGCCCAGGCCGCGCTGGCCGATTTTCCCCGCGCGCACGTGTATCAGAATAACGGCTGCGATCTGACGGTGGTGCCGGAATTGGAGTTCGACTTCGCGTATTCGGCCATCGTGTTCCAACACATCCCCAGCCGCGAAGTGATCGAAAGCTACGTGCGCGAGGTGAACCGCCTGCTGCGTCCGGGCGCGCTGTTCAAGTTCCAGGTGCAGGGTTTCACGGATATCGAGAGATCGCCGGACGATACCTGGCTGGGCGTGCCTTTTTCCGATGCGCAAGCGGTAGAAATGGCGTGGCGGAGCAATTTCGAGCCTCGCTACCGGCATGGCGCGGGCGATCAATATTTCTGGCTGTGGTTTTTTAAGAAGCGATAATTGGGACGGGGCGAAAAGTGGGGACAGCCCGCTCTGTCCACGGCGGCGCAGAGCAAGATGCGCTGCCTGGAAAATTGCGGGCGCCTTGGGACAAGAGTAGGCAGTCCCCATTTTTCGCAATTTTCATCACTCTACAAGGGAATGCGACATAATGTATTGGCAGGATGTTCGATTACATTGTGATCGGAGCGGGCAGCGCGGGATGCGCGCTCGCTTCGCGCCTCACCGAACAGCCTAATACGAGCGTCCTGTTGATCGAAGCGGGGCCACCCGACCGGAAACGCGAGGTCCATATCCCGGTCGCGTTTTCCAAGCTCTTCCACACCGAAGTCGACTGGAATTTCTCGACCGAGCCGCAGGAGTGCTTGAACCAGCGCCGCCTTTACTGGCCCCGCGGGAAGATGCTGGGCGGAACCAGCTCCATGAACGCGATGATTTACATGCGCGGCGTCCGCGCGGATTACGACCGCTGGCGCGACCTGGGAAATGATGGTTGGGGCTTCGACGATCTGCTGCCTTTGTTCAAAGCCCAGGAAAATCAGGAGCGCGGCGGCTCCGCGGACCACGGCGTAGGAGGCCCGGTCAACGTAGCCGATTTGCGATCGGTGAATCCGTTGACTGACGTGTTTCTAAAAGCGTGCGACGAAGCCGGTATCGGGAAGAATGCGGATTTCAACAGCGCGGCGCAAGCCGGTGCGGGCTTTTACCAGGTCACGCAGAAGAACGGCGCGCGGGTCAGCGCCGCCGACGCGTTCCTGAAACCTGCTCTGCGCCGCGGCAACCTTACGGTGTGGACCCAGGTGCAGGCCGCGCGCATCACCGTCGAAGACGGCCGCGCGACGGGTGTCGAGTTTTATCAGAAGCAGGCAAAAGACCGGCAGCAGGTTCGCGCACTGCGGGAAGTGATTCTCTGCGCGGGCGCCGTCGGATCGCCGCAGTTGCTGCTGCTTTCGGGCATCGGTCCGCGAGCTGATTTGGAAGCGCTGGGGATTCCGGTGGCGGCGGATTTGCCGGGCGTAGGCGGCAATTTACAGGACCATTTGAATGTCGGGCAATCGTTCCACTCCACGCAGCCGATTTCGCTGAGCGATGCCGAGAGCATGCCCAACGTGCTGCGATATATGTTCAAAAAGAAGGGTCCGCTGACGTCGAATATCGCCGAGGCGGGTGCTTTTTTGAAATCCCGCGCGGACCTGGAGGAGTGCGATTTACAGCTCCATTTCGCGCCGGTTCATTTTGTCGAGCATGGGTTGAAAAATCCCCCGGGACACGGATTCAGCCTGGGAGCAGTGCTGCTGACGCCCCAGAGCAGGGGACGAATTTATTTGCGCTCCGCCGATCCGAGAGAGCCTCCGGCCATCGATCCGATGTACCTTTCGCAGTTAGAGGATTTGGAGCCGATGCGCGCCGGCGCGAAGACCATTTGGAAATTATTGGAGTCGAAGCCATTCGACGCGTATCGCGGAAAAGCAGTCTACGAGAAGCAGGACACGGCCTCCTATGTTCGCGCCCATGCGGAGACTCTGTACCACCCGGTCGGGACTTGCAAAATGGGCCAGGATGAAACATCCGTGGTCGATGCGTTCCTGCGGGTTTACGGGGTGGCCGGGCTAAGAGTCGCGGACGCGTCGATCATGCCGACGATCGTGCGCGGCAACACCAATGCTCCAGCGATGATGATCGGAGAGAAGGCGGCGCGGATGATTTTGGAGTGAGAGAGAATTTCACACCGGTTACAATCGACCGTCGATGACTTTGGCCGGGCTGCCCGAGGTGAGAGGAACACCTTCTAGTTCAGAGCTTCCGGCCATGTTCCTTTAGTTCAGCCGGCGCAACAGTCATAAGGGACTTTTCCGCCGCCTGGCCAAATGAATCCCGAGTGGGAACCGGAGTTCCTTACTCGCGAAATCGTCGATGCCATCCATGAAGAGCAGATCAACTCGTTCGGCGTATCGCTACGCACTCGATGACCCGGTCGGACCTGGCGCGTTACCTGCGGTCAACTCTTGAATAGGTCAACTACGCGACAGCCTCTAAACTCTTTAACTTCGCCGCCAGCGTCGTCCGCTTCAACCCCAGCATCTCCGCCGCCGCGGTCTTGTTCCCATGCGCCTTCCTGAGCGCATCTTCGAGAATCTGCCGCTCGATCCGGCCTACGGTCTGTTCGAAATCCGTAGTCGCGATCACGCCGGTCGAGCTGATACGCGTGTTTTGCGCGGGCAGAGGGAAGTCCGACGGATACAGGATTTCCCGTGTCCCGCTGAGCGCGACCGCCATCTCCACGGCGTTCTCCAGTTGCCGGACATTCCCCGGCCATGCACAATTTTTCAGCCGCACGATCGTTTCGGGCGACAGCTTGCGCGCCGGGATATCTTCCTGCCGGCAGATCTTTTCTACAAAGTGATGCGCCAGCACCGGAATATCTTCCAGGCGGTCGCGCAAAGGCGGCGCGGCGATCGGCACCACGTTCAGCCGGTAATAAAGATCCTCCCGGAACTTCCCCTCGCGGATGCGCTGCACCAGATCCACGTTAGTGGCCGCGATCAGGCGCACGTCGACGCGAATGGTTTCCGAGCTTCCCACACGCTGAAATTCGCGCTCCTGCAGGAATCGCAGCAGCTTGGTCTGAATATCCAAGGGCAGATCGCCCACTTCGTCCAGAAACAGCGTTCCCTTGTTGGCCTGTTCGAAGCGGCCGAGGCGCTGCTGGATGGCTCCCGTGAAGGCGCCTTTGACGTGGCCGAACAGTTCGGCTTCTAAAAGATTTTCGGGAAGAGCGTTGCAATTCACCGCGACCAGAGGCTGCTGCGCCCGGGGGCTGGCCAAATGGATGGCGCGCGCTACCATTTCCTTACCGGTTCCGGTTTCACCCGTAATCAGCACAGTGGAGCGGCGGCTGCCCACTAACCGAATGATTTCCAGGGTCCGCTTGATGGCGGGGCTCGATC
The DNA here is from genome assembly GCA_963698105.1 of Bryobacterales bacterium. Taxonomy (GTDB): domain Bacteria; phylum Acidobacteriota; class Terriglobia; order Bryobacterales; family Bryobacteraceae; genus Palsa-187. Next base: position 286,512 of record CAVOPN010000001.1, on the reverse strand, counting down.
CCACCAGGTGCTTGCGCCAGGATTCCGCACTCGAATCGGCGGCGCGCTGGCTGCGGCCGAATTCCGCGGCTGCTTCAATAATGGCGGCGGCATCGGATTCGCGGGAGATTACGTCGTGCGCTCCTAGCCGCATGTAGCGGACAGCGTCCACGGTCGACGCCGTCTCATCGCAAACCACGATCGGAATCCCACGGCTCGCCTGTACCAGTTCCTCGAGGATTTCCTGAACCTTCACGTCCTCGGAAAGATCCCGGATCACGGCCACGTCCACCACGGAGGTTCTCAAACGTTCCAGGGCCTCGTCGATCGCTTGGGGGCTAACCCATAGAACTTCCGGCGTCTCTTCCGTCAAAATTCCCTCACCAGCATCCATCGGCAGGGAGGTTGGCGTTATGAGCTAGGGAGGTCCTTAGGCTTGAGTCCTGGGGAGTATAGACGGGGGGACGCGAGCATAAATGCACCAAGCGGCGGCAGGAATGATAGAATCGAGTCGCCGGGAGGCAAAATCATGTTTCGTCTGGACGCCGACCGTCCCGTGGAATTTTGCGACGGATTGCGGCGGCGGGATTTTCTCCACGCCGGATCCCTGACCGCTTTAGGCCTCAGTCTGACGGATTGGTTCGCCCTGCGCGCATCCGGCGCCACACCTTCGGCCGACACCAACTGCATCCTCCTGATGTTGATCGGCGGACCCTCGCAGCTCGACACGTTCGACATGAAGCCCAACGCGCCGGTCGAAATTCGGGGTCCTTACAAGCCCATAAAAACCAACGTCCCAGGCATCGAAATTTCTGAGAATTTCCCCCGCACGGCGAAGCACGCCGACAAATTCTCCCTGGTCCGCAGCATGTACCACACGGCGGCCGCCGTTCACGATACCGGCCATCAGATGATGCAGACCGGCCGCTTGTTTCAGGGCGGCGTGGAGCATCCTCATTACGGCTGCGTCCTTTCCAAACTCAAAGGTCCCCACGGGGACGTGCCCGCCCACGTCCTGCTGCCGCGCCCCATCGGCAATACCGGCGGCAACATGCCTCACGGCCAAACCGCGGGATATCTCGGCAAAGGGTTCGATCCCTTCGTCCTCAATGCCGATCCTTCCGATCCGAATTTCCGCGTCCCCGACATGCTCCCGCCGGATTATCTGACCGCCCTGCGGGTCGACCGCCGCCGCAACTGGCGCGAGATGATCGACAAATCCGTCAGCGAATTCGAAACCTCCCAGGACGCGCGGCTCCTCGATTCGACGTTCCATCAGGCCTACACATTAATGTCGTCCGCGAAAGCCCGAGCCGCCTTCGAACTTTATCGCGAGCCCGAAAGCATCCGCGAAAAGTACGGCATGAATCGCTTCGGCCAAAGCTGCCTGCTCGCCCGCCGCCTGATCGAAGCCGGGGTCCGCTTCGTCACCGTAAACATGTTCGAAACCGTGTTCGACGAAATCACCTGGGATATTCATGGCTCCAAACCGTTCAGTCCCATCAGCTGCTATCGCGACCTGGTGGGTCCCATGTTCGACATGGCCTATTCGTCGCTGCTCGAAGAGTTGAGCGAGCGCGGCCTCCTGTCGAACACCATGGTGGTCGCCACCGGCGAGTTCGGGCGCACGCCCAAAATCAACCCCGCCGGAGGCCGCGATCATTGGCCCCAATGCTGGACCATGCTCATGGGCGGAGGCCCTCTGAAAGGCGGCACCGTCGTCGGCGCATCGGACGAAATCGGAGCCGCGCCACGCGACACCCCGGTAACTCCCGCCCAGATCGCCGCGACCGTATATAAAGGATTGGGAATCGACTTGGCCGTGGAACTCCCCGGCGCGCAAGGCCGCCCGATCCCATTAGTAGATCGCGGCGTAGAACCCGTAAGGGAGCTCTTCGCGTGAAACTGGCTTCTGGCTACTGGCTACTGGCTACTTCTTTACTCGCCCAGAAAATCGCAGTCCTCCCCCCGTCGGTCGAGCTCACCGGCCCCGAAGCCCGCCAGCAGCTCATCGCCGAAGCGACGCTAACAAATCATCAAGAGGACTGGACCCGCACCGCGGAATGGTCCTCCTCCGACCCTAAAATCGCGACCGTCGACGAGCATGGACTCGTCCGCCCCATCGCCGACGGCGATGCCACGATCACCGCCCGCGCCAACGGCATCACCGCGACCGCCCCCGTGCACGTGAAGGATTCGCACGCGCCGTTCACCTGGAGTTTTCGCAACCACGTCATCCCCGTGATGACTAAAATGGGCTGCAACCAGGGAGCCTGCCACGGCGCGCTCGCCGGAAAAAATGGATTCAAGCTCTCTCTCCGCGGCTATGATCCCGATGCCGATTACGACACATTGACACGGGTTTCCGTGGGCCGCCGAGTCTCTCTCGCCGATCCCGCAGCCAGCCTGATTGTCGCGAAACCATCGTTCGCCATCCCCCATGGAGGCGGCAAGCGATTCGCCAAGGATTCTCTCGAATACCGCGTGATCAAGGAATGGATCGCCTCGGGAGCCCCTCCTCCATCGGCCAACGATACGCAAATTCGCAACCTCGAAGTGTTCCCCGCAGCCGCCGTCCTCGCTCCCGAAGCCGAACAGCAAATCGTGGTTCGCGCCCGCTATTCCGACGGCCATTCCGAGGACATGACTCGCTGGGTGAAGTTCAGCTCCAGCAATGAAGGAGCCGCCACCGTCGACGATTCGGGCCGCGTCAAGATGACCGGCTCAGGGCAAGCCGCCATCACCCTGTGGTATTCCAGCCGCGTCCTCTATTCGCGCCTTTCCGTGCCGTTCGCGAACGAAATCAGCTCCGGCACCTACGACAAATATCCGCGCCGGAACTTCATCGACGACCTGGCCGTCTCGAAGTGGAAGGACCTGCACCTCGCTCCCTCGAAGATCGCCGATGATTCCGAGTTCCTCCGCCGCGCCTACCTCGATTCGATCGGCCTGCTGCCGACCTCTGAAGACGTAGAGAATTTCCTGGCCGACCCCTCCCCCGACAAGCGCGCGAAGCTGGTTGACCGCCTCCTAAAGCGCGACGAATTCGTCGATTACTGGTCCTACAAATGGTCCGATCTGCTGCTCGTTTCGAGCCGCCGTCTCAACTCGACCGCCATGTGGGCGTTCTATAACTGGATCCGCGGATCGGTCCAGCAAAACAAGCCTTGGGACAAGTTCGCCCGCGAAATTTTCCTCAGCTCCGGCAGCACGCGCGAAAACGGCGCTCTCAACTATTTCGTCCTCCACAAAGATCCCATCGAGTTAAGCGAAAATTCGACCCAGGCCTTCCTCGGCCAGCGCATCACCTGCGCCCGCTGCCACAATCATCCGCTCGAAAAGTGGACCCAGACGCAGTACTACCAGATGGCGAACCTCTTCGCGCGCGTCGGCGTGAAAAATGGCGCGATGGGCGACAGCATCATCTTTGCGAAAGTCTCGGGCGACGTGTTGTATCCGAAGCTGGCGCGTCCTCTGCCGCCCGCCCCGCTCGACGCCGCGAGTATTTCGCTCGATTCGACAGAGGACCGCCGCATCGTCTTCGCGAAATGGCTGACCAGCCCCGACAACGCCATGTTCTCCCGAACCATCGTCAACCGCGTGTGGGCCAACTTCATGGGACGCGGCCTGGTCGATCCCGTCGACGATCTGCGCGCCACCAATCCCGCGTCGAACGAAGAGCTGCTAGCCGCCCTCAGCAAGGATTTCGTCGAACATGGCTACGACGTCCAGCGCCTGATCCGAACGATTATGAACTCGACGCTCTACCAGCTTTCGAGCGAGGCGAACGCGACCAATCAATCCGACAACATCTATTATTCGAAGCACATCATCCGCCGCCTGAACGCCGAAGTGATCCTCGACGCGATGTCCCAAGTCACCGGCGCACCCACCGCGTTCCCCAGCTATCCGGCCGGAACCCGCGCCCAGCAGTTGCCCGATACGCAGGTGAAATCGGAGTTCCTTGCCTCCTTCGGCCGTCCCGCCCGCATCCTGTGCGACGCCGCGGAGCGCGCCTCGGACCCAACGATCACACAAGCCCTGCACGTCATCAACGGCGACACTCTCAACAAGAAGCTCAGCTCGCCCGAAGGCACCATCGCGCTGTTCCTGAAGCTCGGCCTGTCGGACCGCCGCATCCTCGAATTCATGTATCTGTCGGCCTTCAGCCGCTATCCTTCCGATGCAGAGCGCGCCGAACTGACCTCCGCGCTCGAAAAGACGCGCCTCGAAAAAGGCACCGACGAAACCCGCCGTGACGCCCATCGCCAGGCGCTTGAAGACATGGTGTGGGCCATGCTCACCAGTAAAGAATTTCTGTTCAACCACTAAATGAGATTCGCCCCCTACTTTTTGAGTGTGCTGGCCTACGCCTCTGCGAATCAGATTTATTCACTCGCCTGGGCTCCCGATGGAGCCACCATCGCCCTGGGCGGATACAAGGAAACCCGCCTCGTAGACCCTCACACCACGAAAACCATAGCCACGCTTCCCGGAAATGTAGAGGCCGTCCGCGCGGTCGCCTTCTCCCCCGATGGCAAACTCCTCGCCACCGCCGGAGGACTCCCCGCGCGCAAGGGCGAAGTGAAAATCTGGGACCTGGCCACTCACGCCGTGACCCAGACCATCACCGGCCACGCCGACTGCATTTACGCCGTGGCATTTTCCCCCAACGGAACAACCCTCGCCACCGCCAGCTACGACAAACTGATCAAGCTGTGGGACCCTTCGACCGGCAAGGAAATCCGCACCCTGCGCGAACACGTCGATTCCATCTACGCCCTCGCGTTCACGCCCGACGGCAAGCGCCTGGTATCCGGCGCAGCCGACCGCTCCTTAAAAATCTGGGACGTCGAAACCGGCGCGCGCCTCTACACCCTTTCCGACCCCACCGACGGCATCAATACGATCGCTTTGTCGCCCGATGGAACCCGCGTAGCCGCCGGCGGCATTGATAAATCTATCCGCGTGTGGAAGCTCGGCGACAAAGAAGGAACCATCGAAAATACACTGATCGCCCATGAAGACGCGATTCTAAAATTAGCCTGGTCCCCGGACGGGAAATATATCGCGTCATCCTCCGCCGATCGAACCGTCAAACTCTTCCGCGCATCCGATTTGACTGAGGTGCGCACCATGTCGAATCAACCCGACTGGCCCTTCGGTCTGGGATTTTCCCCGGACGGCAAATTTCTTGCCGCCGGATTGTTTAATGGAATTCTGGAAGTCTACGAGGTCCAACGTGCGAATACCTTGGCTGCTAAATAGTATCGTAGCGATTTCCTCGCTCTTCGCCGCCGATCAGGCGACGGGCAACCGGATCACTCCGCCGACGTTGAGCTCGGTTTCTCCCCGGGGCGTCGCCCGCGGCACCACTATCGAGATGACCATGGAGGGCCTCAATCTTGCGAAAGCCAGCGCCATCTATTTCAGCGAGCCCGGCGTCACCGGACGCATCCTGCGCGTCAAGGAACTGCCCGACCTCGCCGATATCCGGCTGGGCTCGAACGGCACCGCATCCACCATCGACGTCGGTCCTCTCCCACCCAGAAATCAGGTGACCGTCGAAGTCGAAATCTCCCCCGACGCGCAAATCGGACCCGTCGGGTTCCGTCTGCTGACCCCTCTCGGCACCAGTCCCGAAGGCAAGTTCTTAATCGAACCCTACTACGGCGAGGCTCCCGATAAGGAGCCGAACGACACCCCGGAAACCGCCTTCGAAACCTTCCTCCCCGCCATCCTCGCCGGCTCCATTTCGCGCCCCGGCGATATCGACTATTTCAAAATCCAAGTCAAAGCCAACCAGGAACTTTCTTTCCTCAATGGAGCCATGCTGATCGGCTCCGCCCTCCAGCCCGTCGTGACCATCCTCGATAGCGACCTCAACGTCGTTGCCGATTTCGGACGCAACGGCGGCGCCGAACAAGTCATGTTCGCGCACAAATTCGAGAAGGCCGGCACCTATTACGTACGCGTCGAAGACTACCAGCGCAGCGGCCGCGCCTCGAATTTCTATCGCATCGTGGTCGGCGAATTTCCGTTGGTTCTCGGCACCTTTCCGCTCGGCGTTCAGTCGGGCGCCACCGCCGATCTCGCCACCCGCGGCTACCATGTTTCTTCCAAACTCCGTGTCGAAGGGAAACCCTCCGCCGATTCCGAAGACACCCTCACGCTGCGTCCAGAGAACGCCTTCAACACCATCCGCATCGCCGTAGGTCCGGAGCCCGAAGTGCAATCGCAAGGCGGCGTAATCGCTGGTTCCGTCACCGTGAATGGACGCATCGACCATCCCGGCCTTGAGAATCGCTACCACTTCCGCGCCGCCAAGGGCGAGCATCTAATCTTCGAAGTCAACGCCCGCCGTCTCGGCAGCGAACTCGATTCCTACCTCGAAATTCTGGACGCGAAAGGTCAGTCGATTGAGCAGGCCATCGCTCGCCCCGTCTGGGCGACCGCGCTCACTCTGCGCGATCACGATTCCGCCGGACGCGGCCTGCGCATCCTCGCCTGGGATGGAATCAAGGTCGGCGATTATGTAATGATCGGCGGCGAGATTATCCGCGTCGAAGCTCTCCCGCTTTCGCCCGATAACGACACCGTATTCGAAGGCTTCAACGGACAGCGCCTGACGTTCTTTGACACCACCGCCGAATCCCACGCCGTCGATTCCGCTCTGTATAAAGTGCAAATCCTCCCCCCCGATACTAAGCTGTCTCCCAACGGCCTGCCCTCTGCGCACCTGTTCTATCGCAACGACGACGGAGGCCCGGGCTACGGAAAAGACTCCCTGCTGCACTTCACCGCGCCCTCCGACGGCGAATATATCGTGAGCATCCGCGATGTGCAGGGCCTGGGAGGCGACCAGTATCCTTACCGCCTGACCATGCGCCATCCGCGCCCCGATTTCCGCCTCACAGTAAATCCGCGCAATCCGAATGTGCCCAAGGGCGGCGCCATCCCCGTCACCGTAACCGCCTTTCGCATCGACGGATTCGACGGTCCTATCGACGTTTCTCTGGCCGATCTGCCCGCAGGCCTGCATGCCTCGACCGGCGTCATCGCCCCCGGTCAGGTGTCAACTACACTCGCTCTCAGTGCAGACGCGAATGCCAATCTCGATACCGCCGCGCCTCTCAAAGCGACCGGCACAGGAGCTTCTCTCACCCGTTTCGCCAGCCCCGAAGATCATCTCAAACTGATCTCGCTCACTCCTCGCGCCGATATTCTGATGACCGCCGAAACCAAGGAAGTGACACTCGAACCTGGCGGCACGGCCGAGATCACAGTCTCCATCGCGCGCCAGGGCGATTTTCGCGGACGGGTTCCCGTCGAAGTCCGCAACCTGCCGCCGCGCGTGCGCGTCCTCGACGTAGGCTTGAACGGAGTCCTCTTGAATGAAGATGAATCGCGCCGCAGCTTCACCATCGACGCGCTGCCCAACGCCGAACCCGTCGACCAGCTCATCTATGTATCCGGCGCAATAGAAACCCGCTCCGGCCAGCAAAACTCCTATGCGTGTCCCCAACCCGTCCGTCTCCACATCAAACGTGCACCCGCCAAACCATGACCGTCGTCCGGGTACAGTTGTGGCGCACGCACTCGTGCGTCCCGCGTTGACACTCGTGTCTACGCTGCGCGATGCGCTACCAAATGGACCCGTCGCCTTAAAGAGCCGCGACCACCGGGAGCGGTCAGCCCCTGTGGGGCGGCGCCATGCGCTGCCAAGTGGACCGTGTCACCAGGCTTACGCCAGCGGCTATAGCCCCGCTCGTCAGGGCAGGGACTTTCGCAGTGGCGCACGCACAGAGTTATGATCCGCATCGCCAATGGACAAGGCTTCTGGGGCGACTCCCTCGAAGCCCCCGTCGAACAAGTCCGCCGCGGCCCCATCGATTATCTGACCCTCGACTATCTGGCCGAGGTCACCATGTCGATCCTCCAAAAGCAGCGCTCCCGCGATCCCAAAGCCGGCTACGCCCGCGACTTCGTCGACATGATCGCCCGCGTTCTTCCGGACCTGAAGCAGCGCCGCATAAGAGTCATCGCCAACGCCGGCGGCGTCAATCCCACCGCCTGCAAGGACGCCGTCCTCGACGTGGCCAAGCGCCAGGGCATCCAAATGAAGCTCGCCACCGTAGCCGGCGACGACATCATGGACCGCCTCGACTTTTTCCTAAGCCGCGGCATCGAGCTCAAGAACATGGATACCGGCGAGCCTCTCACCGCCATTCGCGCCCACGTCCAAAGCGCCAACGTCTACTTCGGAGCGTGGCCCGTGGTCGATGCGCTGGCCCAAGGCGCGGAGATCGTCATCACCGGCCGCGTCACCGACACCGGACTCGCGCTCGCGCCCATGATTCACGAATTCAAATGGAAAAACGATGACTGGGACCGCCTGTCCGCCGGCACGATAGCCGGCCACAGCATCGAATGCGGAGCGCAATCGACCGGCGGAAACTGCCAGGTCGATTGGGAAACCATCCCTCGTCTGGAGGACGTCGGCTACCCCATCGTCGAGGCCGAGCCCGACGGAACTTTCTGCCTCACGAAGCACGCAGGCACCGGCGGCCGCGTCACCGTCGCGTCCGTAAAGGAACAGCTGCTCTATGAAATGGGCGACCCGCGCGAATACATCACCCCCGATTGCGTCGCCGACTTCACCACCATTCATCTCGAGCAGGCCGGACCCGACCGCGTTCGCTTCTCCGGCATCAAAGGCCGCCCCGCAACCGAGTTCTACAAGGTTTCAATCAGCTACTCCGCCGGATTCAAAGCCATCGGCTCGATGGTCTACGCGTGGCCCGATGCGTACAAGAAAGCGCGCGCCGCCGACCAGATCCTGCGCCAGAGATTGGACCGTTTAGGACTCCGCTTCGACGCGGTGCGCACCGAATTCCTGGGCGCCAACGCCTGCCACGGCATCGCCGCCGCCGAGCCATCGCCCGAGATCGCGGCACAGTTGGCCGAGGTGGTCCTGCGCATCGGCGTGCGCTCGGAAAATCGCGCGGCGGTCGAGCGCTTCACCAAAGAGCTCGCGCCACTGGCTCTAAATGGTCCGCCGGTAGTAACCGGTTTGGGCGGAGGACGCCCGCGCGTCGAAGAGATCGTGGCGTATTGGCCCGCGCTGATTCCCAAGCGCGAAGTAACTCCGGAGGTGACCGTATGGCCAGGCACAAATTAATTGAGATCGCCCACGCGCGCTCCGGCGACAAAGGCGACACCGCCAACGTCGGCATCATCGCGCGCAAGCCGGAGTACTATCCGATCCTGGTCCGCGAGGTCACGGCCGAACGCGTCAAGCAGCACTTCGCCGGCGTGTGTTTGGGCAAGGTCGAGCGCTACGAGCTGCCCAATCTGGGCGCGCTCAACTTTCTGCTGCATGAGAGTCTCGACGGCGGCGGAACACTGGCGCTAAAGGCCGATCCCCAAGGAAAAACCTATAGCTCAGCCTTGCTGAGGATGGAAATCGATGTCGATTCTTTATAGCGTCGATGACACCATCGCGCGTATCACGCTCAACCGTCCGGAAAAGCGTAATGCGTTAAACGATGAGCTGATCGCCGTGCTGAAAGACAGTCTGGCCCTCGCCGCCGAAGATGAACAGGTGCGCGTGGTGCTGATCACTGGCGCCGGTCAGGACTTTTGCTCCGGAGCGGATCTCGCCGCTCTCGATCGCTCCGCCAACGCGGGCGTCCTTGAGCATCTCGAAACGGCTCGCGATCTCGCCGGCCTGTTCCTCGCGATCCGCCATCATCCGAAACCGGTCGTCGCAGCAGTACGCGGGCGCGCATTCGCCGGAGGCTGTGGACTTGCGACTGCCTGCGATCTGATCGTGGCCGCTGAGTCCGCACAGTTCGGCTACCCCGAAGTTAAGATCGGCTTCATCCCCGCCATGGTGATGGCCATTCTGCGCCGCTCGGTCAGCGAAAAGCGAGCCTTTGAGCTGCTCGCCCTGGGCGATCCCATCAGCGCCATGGAGGCGCAGAACATCGGCCTGATCAACCGCATTTTCCCCGAGGCCGAATTTGAAGCCGCGGTTGAAACCTATGTCGGCGGCCTCGCGGCGAAGTCGGCATCGGCGGTGGGGTTGACGAAACATCTGCTCTATCACATCGACGGCATGACGTTCGATGCTTCGATTGAAGCCGGCGCCCACGCCAACGCTTTAGCCCGCATGACCGACGACGCGGCGCGCGGCATTGAGAAGTTCGCGAAAAAGAAATGATCGAAAGGCTACGAAAAATCTGCCTCGCTCTACCCGAGGCGGTTGAGACCACCAACTTCGGCCATCCCTTTTTCCGCTACAAGAAGAAGCCGTTCTGCGTCTTCGACGACCATTCCATTGCCTTCAAGGTCCTGAAGACCGAGACTGGAATTTTTCTCGAAGACCCGCGCTTCTTCAAAACGCCGTACATGCACCACAACGGCTGGATTTCTCTTCACGCCGAAGGCAAGCTCGATTGGAAGGAAATCAAAGAACTGATCAAGGCCAGCTACGACCTCAGCGCCCGTCCATCGCGATAAGGTGGGGCGGCCAAAATTGGCCGCCCCACAATGGTTAGCGCTGCCTCAACACACTGATCACATCGTCCGCCGTGATCACGTCCTCATCCACCACGGGAAGAGTCAGAAGATTGTCGAACATCCTGACAGTCCCCGGCCTGACGGACGGGGTTATAACCCCTGGCGTAAGCCAGGGGACTGTAGGGCTACCGCTGCCTCAACACACTGATCACATCGTCCGCAGTGATCACCCCGGCAAGCTTGCCGTCCTCATCCACCACGGGAAGAGTCAGAAGATTATACTTGTCGAACATCTCCGTCACGCGATCCTGTTTCTCTCCCACCTGAACCTCCACCATATTGTCCAAGGCCAGCGACGCGAGCTTCGTCGCTCCTTCGTGCAGGAACAACCGAGCCAGTGGAACGCTGGCCTTCAATCGCTCCTGCGCGTCCACCAGGAACATGGTATTCAGGCTCTCCAGGAGATCTTCGTTCTGCTTCAGCGCTTGCAGTGCGTCGGCGACGGTCGCATGCTCGTGGAGCGAAACAAACTCCGTGTTCATCATGCCCCCGGCGGTGTCCTCTTCAAACTCCAGCAGCTCCCGGACCTCGGTCTTCGGCGCGCTCTCCATTTCCTCCAGGATCTCTTCGCTGGTTTCCGCCCCCAGTTCGCTCAGCGCGTCGGCGGCATGGTCGGGCGCCATCTCCTCGACGATGTCGGCGGCGGTTTCTGTCTCGAGCGATTCCAGAATGCTGGCCTGAATCTCCGGTTCCACCTCAGTCAACGCATCGGCGGCGACCTCGCTATCGATATTCTCGAAGATCGATTCGCGATCCTCCGGAGAGAGTTCTTCAACGATGTCCGCCAAGTCGGCTGGATGCATGTCTTCGAGCAGGCGGTTCGAAATATTCAAGCGCAGCCGCCTCTGCGGGTCTGGCTCGATGATGTTGCAAAACTCCCAGCGAATGGAGTGCGGAGGAATCCGTCCTTGCAGACGGCGCACCGCTCGCGGAGGCACCACGCCTTGCAGCAGCCTCCGAAAAATACTGCGGATCCCGATGTCGATTTCGAGCACCCATAGCACGTCGCGGCCATCCTCATGCATGCGCTCGAACGTCACATCGTTGATGCGGACCACTTTGCGCCCCTGCGCGTCGATGATCTGCTGGTCGAGCAGATCGCGCACCATCCGCAACATGTACTCGTCGGAATGATAGGGCGTTAGATTTTCGTCCCGCAGATGAATTCCGTCGAGCGAGATGGACCGGATCTGATCGTGGCGAACAGTAAGCCACGCGGTGCCTCCGCCGCCGATCAGGTAGCGATCGACGCGAACCGGATCGACCAGCGGGACGACGGCGGCGTCTTTAACCACGCCGATCCTGCGGCCCTTGAGGTCGAGGACCTTGAGCCCCAGGATTTCGGTGAGGAACAAAAACTTTTCGGCCATGGAGTGCCCGGAAATCTTACTATAAACATTTTTCTATCGTTTGTTAAAAGATTTGAGTTTTCATTGCGAGGTGATGATCTTCGAATCGGCCTGGAATTTTTTGTAATCGCGATAGGTAATATCAATCTCGACACGCAGTTTCTTCAGCAGCGCGATGCGGGCTTCGGCTCGCACGGAGATGTGCGAGGGCAGCCAGACTTCTCCGTTCACATCGGTTTGCTCGAAGTTGACGGTCGAGCCCGGGGCCACGCGAAACAGAAACAGGCCGAAAGACAGGGTGTCGATGACTTCGCCCTCCGCTTTCACCCAGTGATAGCCGGATTTTTCGATCCATACCTTGCCGCGGAGCTTGGTAAATAGCTTGCCTTCGGATTCCCGGGGCCGATATCCCGCCTTGGGAGTCACCGAAATCACCCAGGTGGGCTGGCCGCTCACCGTGTCCTGCCCAATCAGTTTAAAATCGAATGCCGCCAGGAACTCGTGCAGATATTTTTGGTCTTCGAGGCGCTCCTTATCGAGCTTCGCCTTCTCAGCGCCCGATTGGCGTTTGCGCCTTTCGACTTCGTCATCGAGCTTCTTCTGTTCCTTCTTGACCTCGTTTTCCGCCAGGGGATGGTCGTTGCGGGCGACCAGTCTTTCGTAGGGCTGGCCCTGGAGGATCAGAATTTCATGGGTCTGAACGTCGGTCTTGGTGAGTTTACCTCTGCCGTCATATTGGCGAACCTCGGTGCGCTCCTGATAGGTATAGTTCTTCCGACTCTCGAAGTTGGTGAAATCGCGATCGGTTGCGCGGCGGATGATTTCGTTCGCATCCTGCGCCAGGGCGGCCGACGCGAGGAGAAGAAAAACCGGAAACCGCATGCTACTCCTATCATGACTTAAAACTGCCAAACGAACCCAAGCGCCGTCCGTACCACCAGACGGAGAGGGCGTACATGGCAGCGCAGGGGATGAGCAAAAGGACACTCGTGCGGGCGACTCCGTTGGCGGCGATGGACATGGCGAATACTTGAACAACTCCATTGCCAAGAGACGCGCCGCTCGAGAATCGCCAGCGGATTTGCGCTTTAAAGTGTTGCACGGATTGCTCATGGCCGACCGCTAAGACCGCGAGGGCGGCGGCTAATCCGGCCAGTGCGTTCAGGGGCAGCGTCATTATTACCGCGGCCAGCAGGAAGGCCGCGTCCTTGGCCAGCAGGATTTGCCAACCTCGAAGCGGCAGCAGGCGGTAGCGGGTCAGGCCGCCGGGGCCGTCGAGTCCGAAAAGGCATTGGGCGTAACTGGATAGCGCGAGCATGACCAGAAGCGCCATCAGCAGAAATGCTTCCGGGGGAGTGCCGCGGTCCACCACGCGGAAAATCGTCGTCGCGACGCTGAGCGCCAGCGCGCACCAGAAGTCCAGGGTAGAAAGCATTTGCCGCAGGTTTTTTCGAATGAGTTCCCCAAGCAGGCCTCCGAAACCGGGGACGCGGCGGGCGAGGGCGTCCCAGGCTCCTCCGCCGATATCCGACAAAACGAACCCAACGGCAAACATCCCGGCTACGATTCCCAGCAGTTGCCAGGTGAGCCGGTGGCGGATGGCCCAGACGGAGGCGGCGGCCAGCAGCCACATCATCGGATTGACCCAGGGGCTGAGGACCCGCAAAATCCACCATTCGCGGCGATTGAGCGGCCAAAGCACCAGCCTTTCCGGGGGGACTTTTCGCAAGGGGTCCGCGCTCAACGGAAAGAGCATTAACAGGGCGATGATCAGGTACAGAAAAACGCCTTGCTGACGGAACAGGTAGGCCGTGAAAATGAAAAAATTGTTGGTGCCGATCGACAGGAAGGAGCCTTGGCCGCGCCAGACTGCCCGCCAGACGGCCTTTAGGACTGCGAGGACCCTAACCATGCCAGGTCCTCCGGTGCGGGGGCTTCGACCAGCTCGAAATACAATTCTTCGAGCGAGCCCGGCAACTCCTCGATGGTCGAGTTCCAGGCGACCACGCCTTTCCTGATCAGGACCACGCGGGTGGCGAACTGTTCGACGGCGGCCAGGATGTGGCTGGTGAGAAAAACGGTGACTCCGCGCGTGGCGAGTGTGACCAGAATGTCCGTGATGGTTTTCGCGGTCACCGGATCGATGGCTTCGAGAGGCTCATCGAGAAACAACACTTTAGGATTCGCGAGCAGCGCCATGGCCAGCGCTGTTTTCTTGCGCATCCCGTGGGAGCAGCGGCTGGCAAAGGTGTGGCGTCCATGTTCCAGATGCAGGGCGCGCAGCAACTGATTGGAACGGGCGCGGGTGTCGCCGCGGCTAAGTTTGTAAACGTCGCCGGTCAGATCGAGATGCTCCTCGACGGTGAGATCGTCAAACAGGCCTAGATTTTCCGGGAGGACTCCGATGTGGCGCTTCAGTTCCAGGGCGTGGCGGACAACGTCGAATCCGGCGACCTGGGCCGATCCGGAGGTGGGCGGCAACAAACCGGTCAACATTTTGACGGTGGTGGATTTTCCCGCGCCGTTCGGTCCCAGAAAGGCGCAGACAGATCCGGGCGCCACGTCGAGCGTCAACCGGTCGACCGCGATAAAATCTCCAAAGCGGCAGGTGAGATCGCGGCAGGCAATCATGATTGGATGAGCATCAGGCGTGCGCCAGATGCGCAAACGTTTTCTCTGCCGGAATGACGATCACGAACTCCGCGCCCGATCGATCCGTGCGATTGGAGGCGGACACTTCGCCGTCATCCTGCTTCACGATGGTTTCGACGATATGCAGGCCCAGGCCGCCGCGCGCTTTGGTGGAAACATGGGGGCGAAACAGGTCTGCCAGAATTTCCGGAGCGATGCCGGCGCCTTCGTCGCGAACCACGATTTTCGCGTGCCCTCCGGCGATCCGCGCGGACACCTGGATGGTTCCCCCCTGCGGCATGGCGCGGATGGCATTGGAGAAAAGATTGATGAGCACGCGCTCCCACGCCCACATGCGGCGCAGTTCGATACCCGGCTCAACATCGCAGACGAAATGAATATCAGGACCGCGTCCGCCGATCATCGAATCCTGGACGAAGGCGATGGCGTTCGAGAGGATGGTTTCAAAGGACGCGGGGGTCTGCTGCTCGGCCTGCTGCATGCTCTCGGTGATGCCCTTGCCTCGCTCAACGCTGCGCAGAATTGCCGCTGAAACAGGAGCCCATTGCGGGTCCACCGCGAGCAGGTCCGCGGCTTCCACCAGCGTTTGAAACACGTTATTCAAATCGTGTACAAGGCAGGGCAGAGTAAGATCTGTCGCCTGATTCATAATTACTCCGAATTTAACTGCTTATCTGTCGAAGTGTACTAAAAAATTCGGGAAAAGACACGCCCGCCGATTCCGCTCCGTCAATTTGGGAGGGTCCATCGGCGGCTAAAGCGGCCACGGCAAAGGCCATGGCGATGCGGTGGTCGCCGCAGGAATCAATTTCGGCGGCATGAAATCGCTGTTTGCCGGGGACGTGGAATCCGTCTGGGGATGACTCGATTTCGACGCCCATTCGGCGTAAATTCATTTCAATGGTATGAATGCGGTCGGTTTCTTTGACGCGTAATTCGGCCGCATTGCGCACGGTTAATCCATTTTCGCTGGAGGCGCCGAGGACGGCGAGGGCGGGAATCTCGTCGATCAGACCGGCGGTGAGGGCGCCTTCAATCACGCCTCCGGCTATGCGCGAGGAGCGCACGCGGAGATCGCCGATCACTTCGCCGCCGCTTTGCTGGAGATCGAGCACCTTAATGGACGCGCCCATGCCGACCAGGAAATCGAGCAGTTGGGAGCGGGTGGGATTTAATCCTACGCCGTGAATGACGAGGTTCGAATCTTTGAGGAGCAGGGCGGCGACCAGGAAAAACGTGGCGGAGCTGAGGTCGCCGGGGACGACGAGTTCGCGTCCGGTGAGGTGCGCACCGGCGCGGAGGGTGATGACGCGGCGGTCGACTTCGATATCGGCTCCAAATTCCTGGAGGGCGATTTCGGTATGGTCGCGGGTGCGGACGGATTCGCGGACGATGGTGTGGCTAGCGGCGAAGAGTCCGGCGAGGAGCACGCAGCTCTTCACCTGGGCGCTGGCCATGGGCGGCGTATAATCGATGCCGTGCAGAGGGCGGCCGTGAATAGTGAGAGGGGGAAATTGTCCACCGGTGGCTTCGATTTCGGCGCCCATTTCCGCGAGCGGCTGCATGATGCGTTTCATGGGGCGCTTCGAGAGAGACTCGTCTCCGCCGATGCGGGAAGTGAAGGGCTGGGCGGCCAGGATCCCGGAGAGCATGCGGATGGTGGAACCGGAGTTGCCTGCGTCTAATTCTTCTTGGGGTTGCTGGAGGGTACCGCCTTGGACGATTACCAGGCCGTCGCGGCGGTCGATCTTCGCGCCTAGGGCGGACATGCAGGCTAGCGTCGACTGGCAGTCGGCTCCGGTGGAGTAGTTCGCGATCTTGCTTTCGCCTTCGGCGATGGCGGTGAGCATTCCGTAGCGATGGGAGATGGATTTGTCGCCGGGGACGGTGATGACGCCGGAGAGGGTTTTGGCTGGGGAGATCGACTCGCGCATGGGATTTATCTATTATGTGAGATTTCCACCCGAGAACGCGGCTGTGCGGACGGGGCGAGAATCGGGGACAGCGCGCTCTGTCCACGCGGCGGCGAAGTGTTGCAGTGCTCTGGAGGATTTATGCGCCTTGGGACAGAGTAGACAGTCCCCGATTCTCGCGATTTATCTATGAGCGCCCGGTGGCGATGGGTTCGAGGTCGCCCATTAATTTGTGAAGGATGAATAGGGCTACTAGATAGAAGCTGCTCATCATGAAAAAGAGGGGGGTGTAGCCGATGAATTTCACTAGGAATCCGGGGACGATGGCGGAGAAAATTACGCCGCCCAGGCCTCCCATGCAGCCCCCGATTCCATTTACGCTGCCGAGGGCGCTTTTGGGAAATACGTCGGAGGTGGTGGTGAATAGGTTCGCCGAGAATCCTTGATGGGCTGAGGTCGCCAGGCTGAAGAGGGCGATGGCCAGCGTTGCACTGGGCACGATGACGCCCATGGCTGCGATGGGCATGGCCGCGGCGCAGATGAACATCGCGGTTTTTCTCGCTTTGCTTTTCGTCCAGCCGCGCTGCATCAGGAATCCGGAGAGCCAGCCTCCGCCCATGCTGCCGAAGCAGGCCACGAAATAGATGATGGATAGAGCGCGCGCGTAGTCGCTGTCCTTCATGTGGCGCTGGTCGTGCAGGCAGAGAGGAAGCCAGAATAAGTAGAACCACCAGGCGGAATCGGTCAGAAATTTCGCACTGGCGAAACCCCACGTCTGCCTGAAGCGCACGGCTTCCATGTAGGAGAGTTTTACGATCTTCTCTTCCACTTCTACCTTCGGCGGCGTGCGGTAGGTGGCCCACCAGAGCAGCAGCCAGAGTGCACCGAGGGACGCGGTCAGCAGGAAGCAGGTGCGCCAGCCGAAGGCGTGTTCCAGAGCGACGAATACCGGCGGCCCGACCACTTGCGCGAGGTTCGATCCGGAATTGAAGAGTCCGGTAGCGAAGGCGCGTTGATCCGCCGGAAACCATTCGGCTACGGCTTTGATGGCGGCGGGGAAATTTCCGGCTTCGGCGAAGCCCAGCAGGCCGCGAAATCCTCCGAGTTGGAGGGCGCTATTGGCGGTGGCGTGAAGGCCGGCGGCGATCGACCAGACTCCGGCGGCTAGGGCAAAGCCGCTTTTGGTGCCTAAGCGGTCGACTACGCGGCCCATGATGAGGTAGCCAACGGTGTAGGCGGCGAGAAACGCTCCGGTCAGGTAACCGTAAATCTGGCTGTCGATGTGCAGCTCCCCGCGCATCACTGGGACCAGGACCGCGAAAATCGTGCGATCCATGTAGTTAATCAGGGTTGCGAGAAACAGGAGTGCGATTACCCACCAGCGCATTAAGTTTGCCTCTGTCCACGTCGCGTTTGCATGGGGGATCGGGAATTTGCAACCGGGGACAGAGTATGTTGTCCCCTTTTTTCAACAAGCTCTTAGAGATTATGTCAGGTTTATCCGACTCACGCGGTCGCCGGAAGGTGACGATAAGAAGAAGGTGACACTGTGGCTCGCTCTATTTCTCATGCAAGATACCCAGGCGGATCGCGCACG
Organism: Bryobacterales bacterium; assembly: GCA_963698105.1. Lineage (GTDB taxonomy): Bacteria > Acidobacteriota > Terriglobia > Bryobacterales > Bryobacteraceae > Palsa-187. Next base: position 268,438 of record CAVOPN010000001.1, on the reverse strand, counting down.
CGCGGCGATGGAAACGTCGATGGCGCAGCAGAGGGCTTCGGTGCAGAGGCAGGCGAAGACCGCAGGCGCTTCGATGTCTCCGTGGACGCCGGCTACGGCTTCGGCGCCTCGGGAGAGTGATTTTAACGAGAGCCATTCGGTGATGTTCAAGCCGCAGTGCGATCCGATCGCGCAGCCGGAGTTGTCGGCGATGATCGAGAGCGCGGCGGGGAAGAATGGCGTCGAGCCTTCGGTGGTGAGGGAAGTGGCTCGGCAGGAATCCGGGTTTAGGCCCTGCGTGGTTTCGCCTAAGGGGGCCGAGGGTTTGATGCAGCTTATGCCTGCCACGCAGGATCAGTTCAAGGTGATCGATCCGTTCAATCCGATGGCCAGCCTCGATGCGGGAACTAAGCTGCTGAAGCAGCTTTTGGATCGGTATCACGGGGATCTGTCGCTGGCGCTGAGCGCTTACAATGCGGGGGCGGGGACGGTGGATAAGGCTGGAGGGATCCCGCAGATTCCGGAGACGCAGAATTATGTGGCGAACATTTTGGGGCGGTTGGGGCAATAGGACCGGTTGGCAGGCGGAACCGCCTGCCCCACAGGAGACAGAAGCGCGCTACTTCTTTTGGGCTACTAACACTCGGGACGGATAACCGGTCTGGCGCACCAAATCGTCAGCGACGATTTTCATTCCGGCTTTATTGATCAGACTGGAAACGGAGCGTTCCACCTGCTGTCCCCAGAAGGCTGGGACCAGGCTTCCGCAGACGCTATAGAGGCGATTGAACGTTTTGGCGTTCTGACCGATCACTACCAGCGAAAATTTGCCGCCCGGGCGGAGGACTCTCGAAATTTCACGGAGGGTGAGCCGAATATCATCCTGGCCCAGAAGCTCGAGAAGATAGCAGCACACTACCGCATCGAAGCTCGCGTTTCGGAAGGGCATGCTGCGGACGTCGACGGCTCCGCAGTGCGCCTCAGCCCTGGGAAATTCCTTGCGGGCGCGGCGTTGAGTGCGGGCGGCCATGTTGGGGGAAAGGTCCAGACCGAACGTTTTGCCCGTCGGGTTCGCTTTGACGAGGCGGCGGAACATTTCGCCCGAACCGGTGGCGATTTCGAGGACCTGCATGCCGTCCTGAATCCCGGCGTGGCGTAGCGCGCAGCGATGGGCCCTGGAATGAAAGAAAAACGTGCTGACCGGGTAGATGCCGGAGATGCTGTCGTACACTTTCCGGGTGCGCTCCGCGATGGTCCGCGGCATCCCCTGCGCGCGCGGCAGAGTTATGGAATAGTTCAGATCGCTCAAGAAATAGGCCCTTTAAGAACTGCCGACTAACGCCTCGACTCCCACTACCGTACCACTGACCTGCTCCGGAAGTTCGATGCCGGTGCTGGTCCCTTCACCTAAACGGCTGTCGATCCACATCTTATAATCGTCGCCGAAAAGCACCTTTAAGCGCTCATTCACGTTGTTGACGCCGATACCCTGTTCAAAGAGAGTCGCCAGCTTACTCTCCGGAATCCCCACCCCGTCATCCTCCACCAGAACCTGGAACCTGCCCGCAATCAGACGGCTGCGGATGCGCACGGTGCCCCCGTCCACTTTGCTGGCCAAGCCATGCCGGATGCTGTTCTCGACAATGGGCTGCAACAGCATGCTTGGAACCAGCATATCCAAAGTGGCAGGGTCGATATCCTTCACCACGCGAAGTTTTTCGCCGAATCGTACCATCTCGATAGCCAGATAATCGTCAATAAACGACAGTTCCTCGCGTAGAGGGGTCAAATTTTCCTGCTGGCGCAGCAACCGGCGCAGGATATTCGACAATTTATAGATCACGTGGCGTGCCTGCTCCGGGTCCTGGCGAATCAAAGACGTCACCGAATTCAACGTGTTGAAGAGAAAATGCGGGTTGATCTGACGGCTGAGGGCCGCCAGGCGAGCCTCATTGAGCCGTAACTGCTGCTGTTCCAGTTTCCTTTCATTGCGATTGCTGTTCCATACTTTGATCGGCAGAACGGTGGCAAAAAGTGTAGTGGCGTAGACGGCGACCCAGATCCACAGGGGCAGAGGCGTCCACTTCTGCTGGAGAGCGAACAGCAGGCCGGCGCGCGCCAGCACGGAGCGGAACAGCTCGCAAATCACCGTGGCCAGAATGCAGAGCAAGCTGAAGGCAGGCAGCGTCCAGTCGCGCTTGCGGATCAGCCGCCAGAGGGTCAGATCGGGGAAAGGGGAGAATTTCCAGATGGCTTCCTTATCCGGCGCGACGTCGCGCAGCAGGCCGCCCAACACGCCCACGGCAGCCAGCAGAGGCATGGACATGAGCTCGCCGTTGAACATCGCGGGGATGGAAATTAAGATGCCCGAGACCAGGCCGGTCATGTATCCGCCGAGCATCCCCATCACCAGGCTGCCTTCGAGTCCGAGGTCCACGGCGGCGTATGCGTCGCGCGTCAGAACCCTGGCGGCGACACCGGAACCGAAAATCGCCGCGCAGACGGCGGCCATCTGGACGCGCTGCGCGAGCGTCCGTTCTTCACGCAGCAGCATTCTTTGAAAGCGCTGCGAACGCGTAAGAATGCTGGCGAGCGATGCGGCTACCGCCAGTTTGACCAGCAGAGTCACCAGAAGCTGATCGATGGCTGGCTTCGACACGGGCATGCCTGCGTTCATTATAATGAAGTTATTCGTCGCCCCCACCCATGCCCCCTGTATTTGAGCTGAGTAAAGTTGCGGAAGCCGATTTTCCGAGCCGCTTCGGCCAATTTCGGATTTACGGTTTCGAGGGCCGTGCCGACGGCGTTGTAGAAGAGGCCGTGGTGCTCAAAATGGGCGATATTGAGGGCGATCCGCCGCTGGTGCGGGTCCATTCGCAGTGCCTGACGGGCGACGTTTTCCATAGCTTGCGCTGCGATTGCCGGGCCCAGCTTGAGTTGGCGCTGCGGACGATTGCCGCCGAAGGGCGCGGCTTACTGATCTACGAGCATCAGGAAGGGCGGGGGATCGGCTTGATGAATAAGCTGCGCGCCTATGAGTTGCAGGATCACGGCGCGGATACGGTGGAGGCGAATGAACAGCTCGGGTTCGAGGCGGACCTGCGCGGGTATCAGCTTCCGGGGGCGATCTTACGCTATTTCGGGCTGCGAGCAGTGCGGCTGATGTCCAATAATCCGGAGAAGATCGAGGCGCTGGAGCGGGCGGGCGTGGCGGTTACGGAACGGGTGCCGTGCCTGGTGACTCCCATGGATTCGACGGAGGATTATATGCGGACCAAGAAAGAGAAGATGGGGCATCTGCTGGACGTGTAGCCGCCGTTACGTGGCGCACGCACTTGTGCGTGCCGTGTCGAGACTCGTCTCGACACAATGGCCGGGGCGAAAAATGGGGACAGCCCGCTGTGTCCACGGCGGCGCAGTAGGTATGAGACGCCTTTCCGACTGCGGGCGCCTTGGGACAGAGTAGGCAGTCCCCATTTTTTCGCAGTTTTCATCGCTACTTAGCGAATTTGATGCAGGTGGGCTTGGCTACGCCCGTGACGACACCTGCGGCGGTCAGTTTGCCGCTACTGGCGTCGATCGAAAAGATCGCGATATTATCTGAGCCTTGATTTCCCGCCAGCAGCCAGTGGCCGGTCGGATCGATCTCGAATTGACGCGGGGTTTTGCCGCCTGAAGGAATGTGCTGCTCCAGCTTCAGGGTCCCTCGCTTCGGATCGCTCACTGCGAAGACCGCGATGCTGTCGTCACCTCGATTGGACGCGTACACATACTTGCCCTTGGAGTCGATCGCAATCTCCGCGCCGGTGTTCTCGCCCTTGAATCCTTCCGGCAGCGTTGGAACCGTGCCGACTGCGGTGAACCGCTTCATCTCCGCCTCGAAATAATATTCCGTGATGACGGAAGTGAGCTCCGTGATCACGTAGAAAAATTTCCCGTTCGGATGCATCACCGCGTGCCTGGGTCCCGACCCCGGAGGGATAGTCATGAACGCCGGATTTCCCACCGTCAGCGTCCCCTTCTTCGAATCGAAATTGTAAATCGCAATGGTGTCGATGCCCAGATCCGCCACCAGCACCAAATTGCTTTTCGGAATGAACCCAACCCAGTGCGGATGCGGAGACGTCTGGCTGTCCCGGTTGGGGCCCGATCCTTTATGCTGGATGAACTCGGTTGCCTCGCCCAGGCGTCCTCCCCCCTCGATGGGCAACACAGTCACGCTGCCTCCGGAATAATTCGCGGTGATCGCCCAATGCCCCGCCTTATCGAGTGCGACGTAGCATGGCCCAGACGATTTCACGCTCACCGAGTTCACGGGGGTCAGCTTCCCGCTGGCCCCTTCGATGGCGAAGGCGCTTAATTTCCCGTTCTTGACCTCATTCACCGCGTACAGATAGCGGCCATCGGGATGGATCGCGAGATAACTGGGAGCCACCGCGTCGGACGCGAGCGCGGGCACGCCCAGCTTGCCGGTTTTCGAATCGAAATCGGCCACGTAGATGCCTTTGGTCGACGTGCCGATATAGACATGCTCCGCCCCCAGAACGCCTGCAACCGTCAAGAACGCCAAAAACCTTACCATCCATTCCCCTTTGTCGTTGTCCGGATCCGGCAGAGATAACTATCGGCGGTGATATATAAAGTGGACCCGTCTTCGCCCCAATTGCAGTTCGCCGTCCGCTGGCCGGTGTCGATGCGGCCCAGCCTCTTGCCGTCGGGCGCGTATATATGGATGCCGCCCGGCCCCGCCGCGAACAAATTCCCGCTGTGATCGATCTTCATCCCATCCGGCAATCCCGGATGATCTTTCACCATTGCCGTTACGTCCACGAACACTTTACCTTTCCCCAGTGTACCGTCCGCATTGACCGGGAATGACATCCACACCGCATGGTCGGGATCAGAGTTGGCTACGTACAGCGTCTTCTCGTCGGGCGAAAACGCGAGGCCGTTGGGACGCGACATCTCTTTGGTCAGCAGCGTCATCGTGCCGTTCTTCGATAATCGAAACACTCCGCAATAATCCATTTCACGCAGCGGCGATTCGGGCGCGGGCAGACCATACGGGGGGTCGGTAAAATACAAATCTCCATTCGATTTGTACACCAGATCGTTGGGGCTATTGAGGCGCTTGCCCTGATAATTATCGACCAGCGTCCGCTTGCCTCCGCCCTTGGTCAGTACCGAAATGCGCCGGTCGCCATGCTCGCACGATACCAGGCGTCCCTCGGAATCGAGCACCAGCGCGTTGCTGCCCGGCTCATGGCTATAGGGTCCAAGTCCCGTGTATCCCGACGGCTTCAAGAACAAACTAAGACCGTCCTTCTCGCTCCACTTCATCACCGAATTATTGGGAATGTCGGAAAAAAGCACGTATCCGCCGTCTTTCACCCACACCGGTCCTTCAGACCAGGCCATGCCGGACGCAAGCACTTCGATCTTCGCGTCGGGGCTGAGCAATTTATCGAGCAGCGGATTTTCCCGCAGGATCTGGCCGATGGTAGGACGTGTTTGCGCCATGGCAACAACCGCGAGTGAGAGCAACAGGAGGATCTTCACCATTCGGTAAGTTGTATCACAGTTTGATTTCGATGCATAATAAGGCCTTCTCATGCCCCGCATCGTCCGCTGCTCTCTCATCCAAGCGACCAATGTAGCCCCACCCGACCAGCCGCTGGCCGACGTGAAACAGGCCATGCTGGACAAGCACGAAAAATACATCGAGCAGGCAGCGAAAGCCGGGTCCCAAATCACCTGCCTCCAGGAAATTTTCTACGGGCCCTACTTCTGCGCCGAGCAGCAAACCCGCTGGTACGACTTCACCGAGCCCATTCCCGGCGGCCCTACGATCAAGCGCATGCAGGACCTGGCGCGCCGGCATCACATGGCGCTGATCGTCCCCATTTACGAAATCGAAAGCGAAGGCGTCTACTACAACACCGCCGCCGTGATCGACAATACCGGCAAATATCTGGGCAAGTATCGGAAGACACATATCCCGCACGTAGCGCCCGGATTTTGGGAAAAATTCTATTTCCGGCCGGGCAATCTGGGCTATCCTACTTTCGATTTGGGCTTCGTGAAAATCGGAGTCTATATCTGTTACGACCGTCATTTCCCGGAAGGCGCGCGGGCGCTGGGCCTCAACGGCGCGGAGATCGTGTTCAATCCTTCCGCCACGGTGGCCGGGCTGAGCGAGCACCTCTGGAAAATAGAGCAGCCCGCGCACGCCGTCGCGAACGGATACTTCATCGCCGCGATCAATCGCGTGGGAACCGAGGCTCCGTGGAACATCGGACACTTCTACGGGACCAGCTATTTTTGCAATCCGCGGGGCCAGCTTATCGCGGAGGCGTCGCGCGAGAAAGATGAGGTGCTCACCGCCGATCTGGATCTCGATCAAATTAAAGAGGTCCGCCAGACCTGGCAATTTTTCAGAGACCGGCGGCCCGATTCATACGTCGATCTGGTTAAGCCATGAGTGATCCTTTTGAAGATCTGCATCCCGCGCTCGCGCCGCAAGCCGCTCTGGTCGAATCGCAGCGCTGCCTCTATTGCTACGATGCTCCGTGCGCCGCGGCGTGCCCCACGCATATCGACGTCCCCAAATTCATCAAGAAAATCTCCACCGGGAATTTGCACGGGTCCGCCCAGGCCATACTCGACGCAAACATTTTAGGGTTGAGTTGTTCCCGGGTTTGTCCCGTTGAGGTGCTTTGCGAAGGCGCTTGCGTGATGCATCGTTACAACAAGCTGCCCATCCAGATCGGACTTCTCCAACGCCACGCGATGGATTGGTTTTACGACCATTCTCCTAAAATCGAACCCGGAAAAGACAACGGCAAACACGTAGCCTGCATCGGCGCGGGACCCGCATCGCTCGCCTGCGCCGCTGAGCTCCGCCGCCACGGCTTCGCCGTAACGATTTTCGATCGCAATCCGTTGGCAGGAGGGCTCAACACCTATGGGATCGCCCAATATAAGCTGCGTCCGGGCGACAGCCTCAAAGAAGTGGAACTGGTTCGCGGCATGGGCGTGAATTTTCGCCTGGGCGAAGAAGTGAACGATTCGACGCAAGGCGACTTCGACGCGTTCTTCCTGGGCATCGGCCTCGGCGCGGCGCATCGCCTGAACGTTCCCGGCGAGGATCTGCCGCACGTCATCGACGCGCTGCGATTCATCGCTCTCTATAAAACGGGTTACCCGAAAATCGGCCGCCGTGTGGTTGTGGTCGGCGCGGGAAATACCGCCATGGACGCTGCCATCGCCGCGAAGAAGCTGGGCGCCGAACAAGTCCACGTGCTGTATCGCCGGGGCGAGGCCGAGATGTCCGCTTTTCGCAATGAATACGAACACGCGAGATTCGAGGGCGTGGAATTTCACTGGCAGACAAACATCACGCGCATCACTCCCGAATCCGTGCAATGCGGGACTTTGAAAATCCCGTGCGACATGGTGATTCCCGCGATCGGCCAATCTCCTTACAAGGATTTCGGACCGGTGAATCGCGAATCCGGTCAAACCCGGTATCCGAAATACTTCGCCGGAGGCGACTTCATCAACGGAGGGCGCGAAGTTGTCGACGCGGTCGCCGACGGCAAACGCGCCGCCTTAGGAATCATAAAATGGCTAATCCAGTAAGGCGCGCAAATGGCTGACCTAACCACCCTTTTCGCCAATAAAATCCGCTGTCCGAATCCCTTCTGGCTAGCCTCCGGCCCGCCCGCCAACTGCGGTGAGCAGGTCATGCGAGCCTTCGACGCCGGCTGGGGCGGAGCCGTTTGGAAAACGCTCGGCGTGCCCATCGTCAACGTCTCTTCCCGCTATTCATCGGTCGACCTCAACGGCCAGCGCATGATGGGCCTCAACAATATCGAGCTGATCACGGACCGTCCGCTCGACGTCAACCTCCGCGAAATTGCCGAAGTAAAAAAGCGCTATCCGAACCACGCCGTCATCGCGTCGCTGATGGTCGATTCCAATCGCGATGCCTGGCACGAGATCGTCAAGCGCTCCGAAGGCGCCGGAGCCGACGGCCTGGAGCTGAACTTCGGCTGCCCTCACGGCATGAGCGAGCGCGGCATGGGGAGTGCCGTCGGGCAGGTTCCGCAATACTGCTCCATGATCACCGAATGGGTGAAGGAAGTCGCGCACACGCCGGTGCTGGTCAAGCTCACGCCCAACATCACCGACATTCGACCGGTGGCGCACGCCGCGAAACAAGGCGGAGCCGACGGGCTTTCCGCCATCAACACCATCAACTCCATCACCGGCATCGATCTCGATAATTTCGTCCCCCGTCCCATTGTCGACGGCAAATCCGCCCACGGAGGCTACTGCGGACCCGCCGTGAAACCCATTGCGCTGCACATGGTCCAGCAGATCGCCGAAGTCGGCTTGCCCGTTTCAGGTATCGGCGGAATTTCCAACTGGCGCGACGCCGCCGAATTTATTCTGCTGGGCTGCCGGAGCCTCCAGCTCTGCACCGCGCCGATGCATTACGGCTTCCGCATCGTGGAAGACATGATTGATGGCCTTAAAAATTGGATGGATGAAAAAGGCTTCCAAACCATCGACGATTTTCGGGGCCTCAGCCTTCCCAACGTGAAGGAATGGAAAAATCTAAATCTCAACTACAAAATCGTCGCGAAGATCCATCCCGAAAAATGCATCGGCTGCGACCTGTGCTACATCGCCTGTGAGGACGGCGCGCACCAGTGCATCGACCTGGATCCGCGGCCCCATAAAATTACGGTAACCGGCGACCCCGCTCCCGCCATCCGCATGCCGAGAGTCGATGAGGACGAATGCGTAGGCTGCAATCTCTGCGCCTTGGTTTGCCCGGTAGAAGGCTGCATCACGATGGAGAGGGTCGACCACGGCATCCCCTACGAATCCTGGGAGCAGCGCAGTGCAATGTAGCGCACGCGTCGAAACCTGCGTAAAGTGGGGACTGCCTACTCTGTCCCAAGGCGCAGGCAGTTCCCCGCCATCTGTACAGCCGGCTGCGCCGCCGTGTACAGAGCGGGCTGTCCCCACTTTTCGCGCTGGCCGACAAATCCCACAGGCTGAAGCCAGTTTAGTCTGTGTTCAGGAACCCAATTAAATGAGCCTCCTACTCCGTAACGGCACCGTCGTCACCTCCACCAAAACCGAAAAGGCGGACATCCTCATCGACGGCGAAAAAATTAAAGACATCGCTTCTGAAATTCCGCCTGAAAAAGCCCACCGCGTGATCGACGCCACCGATATGCTGCTGCTCCCCGGAGGCATCGACGTCCACACCCACCTGGACATGCCCTTCGGCGGCACAACCTCCTCCGACGATTTTGAAACGGGTACCAAAGCCGCGGCCTTCGGAGGCACCACCACGCTGATCGATTTCGCCATCCAGCCTAAGGGCACGAAAATGCGCCACGCGCTCGACACCTGGTGGAAGAAAGCTGATCAGAAAGCGTCCATCGACTACGGCCTCCACATGATCGTTACTGACCTGGGTGAAGCCGGGCTCGAAGACATGGACGACATGGTCAAGGAAGGCGTGGCCAGCTTCAAACTCTTCATGGCTTATCCCGGCGTCCTGATGGTCGACGACGCGACTATTTTTCAGGCGCTTTCCCGTACCGCGAAAAACGGAGCGCTGATTTGCCTGCACGCCGAAAATGGAGGCATCATCGACGTCATCGTCAAACGCGCCATTGCCGAAGGAAAGACGGCGCCCATCTATCACGGCCTGACCCGACCGGTAGCGGCCGAAGCGGAAGCCGTGCATCGTGCCGTAGCGATGTCCGAAATGTCCGGCGCACCGGTTTACATCGTGCATCTGTCGTCGGAAGAAGCGCTGAACGAAGTGCGAGCCGCACGCGACCGCGGCGTGCCGATCTTCGCCGAAACGTGTCCCCAATACCTTCTTCTCTCCATCGAAGATCTGGCCAGGCCCGGCTTCGAAGGAGCAAAGTACGTCTTCACGCCTCCTCTGCGCGAAAAACATAACCAGCCGAAATTGTGGGACGGTCTGAAAGACGATCACCTGCAAGTAGTCTCCACCGACCACTGCCCCTTCTGTTTTGAAGATCAAAAGATTCTGGGTAAGGACGACTTCACGAAAATCCCCAACGGAGGTCCCGGCGTCGAGAATCGCCTTCAGCTGCTCTATCATCACGGCGTCAACGCCGGCAAAATTTCGCTGAACCGTTTTGTCGAGCTGGTTTCCACAACGCCGGCGCGCCTGTTCGGCCTCTATCCCAAGAAGGGCGAACTCGCCCCGGGCAGCGACGCCGATATCGTCATCTGGGATCCCGATGCCGAGCACGTGATTAGCTCTAAAACTCACCACATGCGCTGCGATTATTCGATGTTTGAAGGATTCGCCGTGAAGGGCAACGCGAAAATGGTCCTCTCGCGTGGCGAGATCATCGTCGAGCAAGGAAAATTCCAAGGCCGCACCGGCCGGGGCTCCTTCCTGCGCCGCGAAGCACGCGGTGGCGCATGGAAGTAGTAGTGGTCCTGTGTGGCGCCCGCCTCCAGGCGTGCCGCGTCGACATTCGTGTCGACGTTTCCGGCGATTTTTATGCCAGTAGACCCGTCTCTTTATAACGAAGACCTCGCGCCCATCCCCATCGAAAAGCGCACCTGGGGCATGTATAACTACGTGTCCCTGTGGGTCGCCATGAGCGTCTGCATCCCGACGTACATGCTGGCCTCGGGACTCATCGCCGGAGGCATGGCGTGGTGGCAGGCCATCGGAACAATTCTGCTCGGCAATCTGATCGTCCTGATCCCGATGCTGCTCAACGCGCATGCGGGGACGAAGTACGGCATCCCTTTCCCGGTGTTCGTGCGCGCATCATTCGGAGTCCGCGGCGCGAACGTCCCCGCGGTCCTGCGCGCCCTCGTCGCCTGCGGCTGGTTTGGGATTCAAACCTGGATCGGCGGGCAGGCAATTTTTGCAATGTTATCTATTTTATGGCCATTAAAGATTTCGGTGTGGGTTTGTTTTGCCATATTTTGGCTGATCAACATCGTCGTTATTTGGCGTGGAATCGAAACCATCAAGTTCCTGGAGGGCATTGCCGCCCCTTTTATGCTCTGCGTCGGCCTCCTGCTTTTATGGTGGGTAACCAGTCAGGCCGGAGGCTTGGGACCGGTGCTCAGCACCCCCAGCAAATTCCAATCGACGGCTGAATTTTTGAAGTTTTTCATCCCTTCGCTAACCGGAATGGTCGGCTTCTGGGCGACGGTTGCTCTCAATATCCCCGACTTCACCCGATATGCTAAGTCACAGAAGGATCAAGCACTTGGACAGGCAATCGGCCTGCCGGCAGCGATGACTTTGTACTCCTTTATCGGGGTCGCCGTGACCTCGGCGTCGGTCGTCATCTTCGGGCAGCCGATTTGGGACCCAGTGGTACTCCTCACCCGTTTTAACCGTCCGGTGGTCGCCTTCGTCGCCTTGATAGCACTATTAATAGCAACGCTGAATACCAACGTCGCGGCCAATGTAGTATCGCCGTCCAATGACTTTTCGAACTTAAATCCGCGTCGGATATCTTTTAGGACTGGCGGACTTATCACAGGAGTCATTGGCGTATTAATGATGCCGTGGAAATTACTTGGCGATTTCAGCGACTATATTTTCGGCTGGCTGGTCGGGTATTCCGGGCTGCTGGGTCCAATCGCCGGTATCATGATTGCCGACTACTTCATCCTGCGCAAATGCGAATTGGACGTGAACGCGCTCTATCGCTCCGAAGGTATTTACTCTTACACGCGCGGTGTGAACTGGAACGCCATCATTGCACTGGCAGCCGGAATTGCCATCGCGCTGATCGGACTCTTAGTGCCATCGCTGCGCTGGCTCTACGATTACGCGTGGTTCGTTGGATTTTTCGTCGCCGGAATTTTGTACTTATCATTAATGAAGAGGAGTAATCATGATCGCCACTGAGAAGAGCGTTAGAACCCTGCAGTTCTACGTCAACGGCCGCTGGGAGGATTCGACGGGCAAATTGCACCCCGTCACCAATCCCGCCGTTGGAGAAACCATCGCGAATGTTCCGTTTGCCACCGCGGCGGAGGTGGACGGGGTGGCGAGACTGGCCCACGCGGCATTTTTGAAGTGGCGCGAAGTGCCGGTCGTCGATCGGGTGCAGGTCCTCTATCGCTATAAAACCCTGCTCGAGAAGCACACCGATGAGGTCGCGAGAATTCTCTCCACTGAAAACGGCAAAACCTTCGGCGATGCGCAACTCTCGGTTCGCCGCGCGATTCAAATGGTGGAAGTGGCCTGTGGCATGCCGACCTTGATGATGGGCGATTCTCTCGAAAACGTTTCGAAAGGCATCGATAGCCAGTCGATTCGTCAGCCACTTGGCGTTTGCGCCGGGATTTCGCCCTTCAATTTTCCGGCCATGGTGCCGATGTGGATGTTTCCTTTCGCCATCGCGTGCGGCAACACCTTTATCTTGAAACCCTCGGAAAAAGTGCCGATGACGCCGAACCGGACCTGCGAACTGTTCCACGACGCGGGCGTGCCGGAAGGCGTTTTTAATCTGATTCACGGCGATAAAGTGTCCGTCGACGCGTTGCTCGAACATCCACTGGTGCGGGCAATATCGTTCGTCGGATCGACGCCGGTTGCGAAGTATATTTACGAAACGGCGGCGAAACATGGGAAGCGGGTGCAGGCTCTGGGTGGAGCGAAGAATCATCTGGTGGTGACGCCGGGCGCGAATCTGGAGAAGACCGTCGAGGCCATTATAAGTTCGTCGTTCGGAGCGGCAGGCGAGCGCTGTTTAGCGGGCAGCGTGCTGGTTCCGGTCGGCGATGTGGCGCAGCCGTTGCTCGATCTATTGGTGGCAACGACTAAGAAAATGAAGTTGGGCGATGGCCTGGAATCCGGCGTTGATATGGGTCCGGTCGTGACTGACGAGCATCGCAAGAAAATTGTCGGCTATATCGAGAAGGGTGTGGCGGAAGGCGCGAAACCGCTATGCGATGGGCGCGAAGCCGCGAACTGCGAAGGCTATTTCGTGGGTCCGACGATCTTCGATAACGTCACGCCGGAGATGACCATCGCGAAGGATGAGATTTTCGGGCCTGTGCTTTCGGTGATCCGGGTGAAGACGCTCGACGAAGCGATCGATCTGGTGAACAGCTCCAAGTTCGGCAACACGACATCGATATTCACGAGCGACGGGAAGTCGGCGAGAGAGTACGCGTCGCGGGTTGAATGCGGGATGGTGGGAGTGAACATCGGAGTCGCGGCGCCGATGGCGTTTTTTCCGTTTTCGGGGTGGAAGAATTCGTTCTTCGGGGATCTTCACGCGCATGGAAAGGATGCGGTCGCGTTCTACACCGAGCAGAAGGTGATCATGACGAGATGGTTCTGATTCTCTTCACTCTGCTGGGGTTTCAGCCGGCGTTTGAAGTGGCTTCAGTAAAGCCGTCGCCGCCACAGGCAGGAATCATAAACACTGTGCTCACTTACCCCGGAGGAAGAATTCTGGCTAAAGGGTGCTGGCTGCGATACCTGATGATGGAAGCGTTCGACGTTCAGCCTTTCCAAATTGCAGGCGGCCCGAGTTGGACCAGTGAGGAACGCTTCGACATTGACGCGAGGCCTCCTGGGGATTCGAAATCGATCCTTGCCGATCCGCCGATTTCCAAGCTGCCGATGAACGACGAGCAGCGGTTGATGCTGCAGGCTCTCCTTGCAGATCGGTTCCAGTTGAAATATCACGACGAGGAGCGTGAGGGCACGGTTTATTTTCTGATCAGGACCAACAAAAAGCTGAGGCTCGAACCGGCGAAAGACAAGGACGCATATCCTTGGGCAGGCTCGCCGCGGGGAGGCGCGTTCGACACCACTGGAGTCGCCGGTACCAATATATCGATGCACCAACTGGCAGCCCGGTTGTCTCGAGCTTTGGAACATCCGGTAGTCGACAGGACAGGCATCGAGGGAACTTACGATTTCAGATATGAATTCGCGTCAGATGATGCGAACCAGGAGAGCGCCACGTCGATTTTGATGTCAATGCAGGCGCTTGGGTTGAAGCTCGAAACGGGTAAAGGTCCGGTCAAAAGCGTCGTGATCGAATGCGTGGAGACCTCTAAGAATTGACCTGATCATACATCGACATAATGTCGATGCGGCACGCCTGGAGGCGCACGCTACACAAACTGAGATCATGGTTTGAATGCGGAGGAGAATAGTCAGCATCGATGATGATGACAAACGGCGGCTCGAGCTACAGGCTCGGGAAAGGGGATTTCGATTGCCGAGATTCATCAGGCGACTGGACGCGCGAAGCTCGCTGATCTGTTGGCGTCGACTAAGAGTGTTTGGCGTCGAGGAGATGGACTCCGCTATCAGCGGCTTGTGCGAGCCGAGTGGCGTTAAATAAAAGCCATAGTTTTGATGCCGCTGATGTCGAAGCGTTTTCTACAGCGCATGTTTTTGCACATCGCCTTGTCGTCCATCAGCACCATGTAGCTTAGGAATTTGGCGAATCTGGCGCGGTCGCGTTCGTCGGCTCCTCTGGGGACTTGGTCTAGTTTCTTGCGGACCATCCAGCGGAGGTCGTAGGTTTCCTGGGTGCGGCAGTAGGGGCAGTTCAGGAGTGCCGGCTTAGTGGTGGGGGATTCGCGGTAAAAAGATTTTTCTTCCATTACGCTGTGGCCATTTGTTTTTGGGTTACCTGTTTCAGGCTGGCGTCAAGGCGCAGCGCGAAATCGTCGACGTCGGATTTTGAAATGTTCAAAGGCGGCGAGAGGCGGATTACGTTGCCGAAGGTGCCTCCTTTGCCGATGAGCAGACGGTTTTCGCGGGCCATCTCCATTAATGCGAGAGTCGCGTCGACGGCGGGTTTTTTGGATTCGCGATCTTCTACCAGTTCGATCGCTTGCATCAGGCCCATGCCTCGAACGTCGCCGATGATGGAATATTTTCCCTTCATCTCTTCGAGCTTTCCACGCAGGTAGGCGCCGGTTTCGGCGGCGTTGATCATCAGATTGTTATCGTCGATGAAATCGATCACGGCTTTCGCGGCGGTCGCGGTTACGGGATTGCCTCCGAAGGTCGAGATGGTTGCGCCCTTCAGGCTATCGGCGATTTCGGGGCGCGCTACGGTCAGGCCGACGGGGGAGCCGTTGCCCAGGCCTTTGGCGCTGGTGATGATATCGGGCTGGACGCCCCACTGTTCGATTCCGAACCATTTTCCTCCGGTGCGTCCCCAGGCGGTTTGCACTTCGTCGCTGATGTAGAGGCCTCCGAATTTTTTGACGATGCCGTAGACGATTTCGAAATATTCCTTGGGAGGCACGATGAATCCCCCGACGCCTTGGATCGGTTCTGCGATGAAGGCGGCGATGCGGCCGGACGTGGAGGTGCGAATCATATCGTCCATATCGCGGGCGCATTGGACGTTGCAGGAGGGGTAGGTCAGATTGAGAGGGCAGCGGTAACAGTTGGCGTTGATGGCGTGGACGAAGCCTCCGGGAGCGGCGCCTCCGAGACGCCAGGTGGAATTTCCGGTAAGAGCCATGGCCACAGCGGAGCGGCCGTGATAGCTGTGGCGGAGGGCGACAATCTCGTGTGAGCCAGTGTAGACGCGCGCGGCGAGGACGGCGGTTTCATTGGCTTCGGTGCCGCTGTTGGTGAAGAAACTTTTGGTGAGCTTGCCGCCGGGGGTGATTCCGGCAATGCGTTTGGCGAGGGCGGCTTGCGGCTCATTCGCGAAAACGGTCGAGACGTGCTGGAGCTTGTCGATCTGCTCATGCACCTTCTTATTCACGGTTTCATTGCAGTGGCCGACGCTGACGGTGACGATGCCTCCGAAGAAATCGAGGTACTTGTTGCCATCGGCATCCCACACGAACTGATCCTTGGCGTGCGTGACCACGAGCGGGTCCTTATAGTAGTGGAAGACGCTGGGGAACAGATATTGCTGGTTCGCGAGAATGATTTCTTCTTTCGTCATCGATTCGTTATAACACAGGAGTCAGAATGCTGCGGTGCTGCATCGCCGATCGGGCGTTAACGCAGGTTGAGGATCTCTTGCTATCGGGCCAAGCAGATTGGGTACAGATTCGGGACAAGGAACTGGACGGGCGCGACTTGATGCAGACCGTCCGGATGGTGCTCGGGATGCCGAATCCACACAGCGTGAAGATTCTGGTGAATACGCGGGTAGATGTGGCCCTTGCAGCTGGGGCCGCGGGAGTGCATCTCCCATCTGGATCCATTGCGCCCTCAGACTGGCGGGCGATGACTCCACCCGGATTCCTGGTTGGCGTTTCCTGCCACTCGCTGGACGATGTTGTGCGGGCGGAGCGCGAGGGCGCGGATTATGTTTTTTACGGGCCCGTGTTCGCGCCACTCTCGAAGCCGTCCGATCTGGCGCCACGGGGGTTGGAGCAATTAGGCCGGGTTTCCCGGAGCGTGAAAATTCCGGTGTTGGCTCTGGGCGGGATCACTCGGGAAAATACGCAGGCCTGTGTCGACGCTGGAGCCGCGGGCGTCGCGGGGATTTCGATGTTTCGGGATTGATACTTGATAAGATTTATTATCAGTGTCTGTCGCTGTGGCCAAACAAGCGTATACGCGCGAAGAAGCGCGGCGGCTCGTCGCTATTTCTGAACGGCAATTGAAGAGCTGGGAAGAAAAGAAGCTGATCGGGCACCACTCCCTTTACACTTTCTTGGAATTGCTGGAGCTGCGCACGCTGGTGAAGCTACGCGCCGACCGCGTATCCCCTTTGCAGATCAAACGGGCGCTGACGGCACTCTCAAAAAAGCTGAAGCATATCGAAAATCCGCTGACCGAGCTGAAACTTTACGCCGACGGCAAGAAAGTCCGGGTCGAGATCGACGGCAAGCCCATGGATGCCGAGTCCGGCCAGTTGATCCTCAATTTCGATCAAGTGGAGCTGCGGCGGATGCTGGAGTTCCCCGCGAAGGATCCCGGCGCGGAGGAGCGGGAGCGAAAGGCGACGGCGGAGCGCTGGTTTCAGAGGGGCCTGGAGCTGGAGCAGACCGGAGCCGCCATGGAAAACGTGATCGAGGCCTACGAGAAGGCGATCGAGCTCGATCCGAATTCAGCGGGCGCGCTGGTGAACCTCGGAACGATTTACTTCAATGCGCGCGATTTCGTCAAGGCGAAGAGCTTTTACGAAAAGGCCCTGGAAGTGGATCCGGAATATGCTCTCGCGCACTTCGATCTGGCGAATTTGTACGACGAGCGGGGCGACCGGACGAGAGCCATGGAGCATTATCTGGCGGCGCTGCGGGTGGCTCCGAATTATGCCGACGCGCACTACAATCTGGCGCTGTTGTATCAGGGGTCCAATCAAACGATGCGTGCGGTGCGGCACTGGACGAATTATTTGAAGTTGGATCCCGGCAGCCACTGGGCGAACATCGCGCGCCGTGAGCTCGCGAAGCTTCGTCAGGCCGCGGTGGTGCCAGGGCTACGGCCTTAGGCCTGTCCTCGACGGTCGCGCGGCGACAAGAAATGCTTGCTTTGCGTTTCGTGCTTCCTGTTCCAAGCCGGGAAGGCCCAGACGAAGCATGCGCGCCGCCGCCGCATCCATCCTCCCGGCGGCTTCTGCCGATTTTCCGAAATGGGCTAAAACATCCGCCTTGGCGATTTCATATTCCAGAGCCACCCTCACCGGCAAATCTTTGAGAGCGGGCGTCGAGGATTGGGTGATTGCCTCAGATGCCTGTTGGATTTTTCCTTCTCCTACCAGGGCGCGGGCAAGAATCGTGGCGGATGTTACGCGGTCGCCCTCGCGTCCCGAACGGGTGAAGCCGGTGAGCGCCGCGCGCGCGTTCGATTCCGCCTGGTCGAAATGGCCGGCCGCTAAATTGAGGCGGGCGAGTGCCAGACTTAGTTCCACATCCGAAAATCCGCCTGGAAAATGATTGACAATGCCTTGCACTTCGGCGTCTTTCGCCCGTGCCGCCTCCAGGTTTCCCTGCTGTAGAAACGCGTCTCCCATGCGGAGCAGGGTGAGGTACAGCTCATAGGAATCATTGACGCTTCGCAGGATTGCGGCCGCCTCGTCGAATTTGGCCTGCGCTTCGGAAAAGCTTCCTTTCAGCGCCAGCGCGTGGGCCCATTCGGCGAGTCCGGACGCGATCCCTTGCTTCTCGCCCGCGCCCCGGGCGACTTCGAGGGCCTGCGCAATCAGCCCCTGGGCCTCGGCAACGCGTCCCTCGCTCAACAGCACTTCACTCAAGTCCAGTTGAATGGGATAGCTCTTCGAGGAACCCATCGCCGAGCCTGTTTCGAGCGCGAGGCGATACTGCTTCTCAGCCTCCGGCAGGTTTCCTTGGAGGGTAGACGTATAGGCGAGCCCGTTCAAAGCATTCAGGCGTTCCAGGGAGTTTCCGATTTCGTCCGCGGTTTCGAGGACTCCCTCGTATAGATGCCGCGCGGTCGACAGGTCTCCGGTGGCCACCATCGCATTGGCTTCGATGCGCAGAGCGGCCGCGACACAGGCTCGGTCTCCCAACTCGCTGCACGTACGGCGCGCCTCCGCTCGGACATCTGAGAATCCCGCAATTCCCAGGTTCTGCATGGCGCCCGATTCCAGCAACCGGGCGCGCGCGAATTGTAGTCTCGCGCCGTTTTTCAGAGCCTTTTCCGCAGCGGCATGGGCGGCTTCGCGGGTCCGCTGAAAATCGCTCATGGCGCCTGCGGCTTGAGCATCGGCAAGGTCGATTCGCGGATCGTTTCCAAGCGGAGCGGGAAGTCTGCGCAGCGCAGCCACGGTAATCTCCGCGTTTTGCGCCTGCCCGCCGCGGCTCTGCACGGACGCGAGCAGCAGGCCGCTTTCCAGATCGTCGGGCAACAGTGTGAACAGTGCCTGATAAATCTGGATGGCGCGCGGCCAATCGTGGGCGGTGGTGCGATAACGGCCTTCGATTTCGAGCTGATCGAGACGGCCCAGCTCGGCTGCGGCATCGAAGGCCAGGCTGGCTTCCTTTTGCGCCTTGGCGTCCTGACCTAACATCAACCAGGCCGCTGCCAGGGCGGAATGCGCGACAGGACTAGAGGGAGCCTGCGCAACCGCGTTTTCGAGGAACGTCCGGGCTCCCAAGGCATCCGATTGGCGCAGATGCTCCAGGCCGCGGGCGTAGGATTCCATGGCCGCCGGCGGCAAATTGGAATTAGACTCATCCTCTTGAAAATCACGACTCGCCAAACCCATCCGGCTGCGGATCGCCGCGGCGCAGCGCTCCACCAGGTCCGGCAGATGGGCCTGGGAATCGGTTTCGACGAGAGCGGCAAGTTGTTTACCGGACCGAACTTCGAACAACTGAACATCCAGGTGAATCTGCTGGTCTGGTTGCCGCACATAGGAACCAGTCACGATGTAATCGGAGCCCAGATTCCTATGAATTTTCTCAAAATCCTCCGTTGAAAAACTGTGGTTTTGATCGAAAACGAGTTCGACTCGCATGTGCGCCACATTATCCGGCGGCACGATCCGCAATTGATGACCGGAACTTAAATCGATGTTCATCGATTCGGTCAGAGCGATAGAAACCCAGGAATTTTCAGAACGCGGGGAAAGATCGCGGAATCCTAGTACGGCAACCGATGGACGCACGAGGGCCGCCGCCGGGCGCTGGTGGCTGATAAATCCGCTGGCGATGAACAGGCAGGCGACAATGCCCGCCGCAGCCAGCGAGGCCGGAAACCCGCGCTTGGGAAGATCGACCGGTGCGGAGGGTACTTGGGCGCCCGGGCGCAACCGAAAACGAGGGACATAGGCGCCCTTGGGAAGATCGATAATAACCGGATTCGCCAGCCCCTCATGCTGATAATATTCCGACAGTTTTAAGCGCAGGCGGCGAGCTTCGAGGCGCACGACCGGATCGATGCGGGGATCATAATGCGGCGGCCGCTCAAAGACGGTGACGCCGAGAGCGTATTCCTTAATTTCGCCCGCGCGGCCTTCGAGCGCCAGTCCGGTGACGTGCCGCAGGAGGATCAAACAGCGCGCGGCTTTGCGGAAGCAGACAGACGCGGCGATTCGCTCCAGTTCCTGGGCGACGACGGTGGAGGAAAGCGCGTCTTCCGTGGGCGCCTCAGACACATTTGGCAAAGTCCAACCTCGCGGCTACCTGACGATTATGCTCGATTTCATCCCTTGGGTCAAATCCAAAAAATTACTAAGAATCATTTAGTTACAGAGCGTAGCCTACCGTAAGCCCCTCCCCCGGTCTGGGAAATCCAGGCAAGATACATGAGATCCGATCGAGAAAAGGAGGCTTCATGTTTTGTAAGACTGCTTTTGGTATATTACTTTGTTCCGCGATACCGATGTTCGCGACCTCGGCCTACACCGCCACTACCTCAGAACAGTTTGGGACGATCATTCTGAGCGGCGGAGGTGCCGGCACGTTCGCTCTGTTGGGGACCACTGAGGTCGGAAGTACGCCCGAGAACCTAAGCGCCGGGCTGGGCGAAGCGGGTGGCCAACTTTATGGAGCCGTCTCCGGAACCAACACTCTTTATTCCATTGACACGAGCGATGGAGCACTTACCGACGTGGGAACCACCACCACGTCGGAATATCAAGACCTTGGCTCCACGCCGACCTCGCTTTACGCCATTGACGCCGCCGCCAACCTGTATTCCGTAGATCCCACTACGGGTGCATTTACACTGATCGGGCCGACGGGCTTGGCTCAGCCAGGTACTGCGTCCCTCTCCAACAATTCGAGCACCCTCTACTTCGCGGAGTTCAACAGCGGCGCGTATCAGCTTTACACCATCGACACGACAAGCGGCGCGGCCACCCTGGTAGGGACGACCTCGACACCCATCGGAGCGCTGATGTGGGATGGCGCGTCGGTGCTATATGGCATCCAGGACTCTCCCGCTACGCCCGCGGTGGATACCCTCAGCACCACGAACGGAGCGGTCACGGTAGGTCCGGCAGTGACGGGCGCCACCGGTGACCTTACCGGCCTCGCGCCGCTAATCACGACCACCACGCCCGAACCCGGCACCTGGGGTTTCCTGGGCATCGGAATCGCCGCGTTGATGATCTTGAAGCGCCCGTGGCGCACGCACTCGTGCTTGCCGTGTCGAGACTCGTCTCGACACCGTCCCGCGTGACGAACTACTTAGACAGCGTTTTCACCAACTCATATAAAAACTGCTGGCCTTCGTAAAAGGCTTTGACAGCCATGCGCTCATCGCGGCCGTGGAAGCGGATGTCGTCGCGGTCCATGAAAAAGCCCTGGATTCCATAGGTCGGGATGCCCGCGACGCGCAGCGACCTTCCATCGGTAGCGCCCATCACCATGATCGGAATCGACGGAACGCCCGGCCACATAGTATCGGTGAGGCGGCCGACAGCTTTCATGATGTCGGGACGCATCGGCGAGGCGGGTCCTTTCGAGACCTCGCCGTTAATGGTGACCTTCACTTCAGGATCGGCCACCACTTTTTCGAGAGTGGATCTGACGTAGTCGCTCGAATCCTCCGGCAGGACGCGGCAGTTCACTCCGGCGGCGGCTAACTGCGGAAGGGCATTGCGGGCATGGCCGCCTTCGAGCTGCGTGGCCACGCAAGTAGTGCGAAGCGTCGCATTCCAGGCAGGAGATGCGTTCGCGACGCGCTGCATGGCCGCTTGATCGCCCGCTGCGGTCTTCGCCAGATCGGATTTGAGAGGCTCCTTGTTCAGAGTCGCCATTTGTTTGAAATACGCGGCGGTGACTTCGTTAGTCTTGAGCGGGAAATTGAATTTCGCAAGACGGTCCAGAGCAGCGGCGAGGTGATAAATCGCGTTATCGGGGACGGGCATGGAACTGTGGCCGCCTTTATTGCGAACTTCGAAACGCATCTCGATGACGTACTTCTCGCTGACCTGAATATCGTTGGCGATCTTCTTGCCGCCGGCTTCTTCTCCCCAGCCTCCTTCATTGAGGGCAAATTCGGCATCGATAAGATCGCGATGGTTCTTGAGGAGCCAATCGACGCCGTTGTAGGGTCCGCCGCCCTCTTCGTCGGCAGTGAGAGCGACGATAATGTCGCGGTCCGGTTTGAAGCCTTCCTTTTTATAGCGGATTAAGTTGGCGATCCAGACAGCGGCTTGCGCCTTGTCATCGCCGGTGCCGCGGCCGTAGAAGAAACCGTCCTTTTCGATGAATTGGAACGGGTCCATGGACCAGTCCTCGCGCTTAGCTTCGACCACGTCGGTATGTGCCAGCAGGAGAATCGGTTTGCGGGCGCCGGTTCCGTGATAGCGGACCACGAGATTCGCTTTCTTGGGAGAAGCGCCGCCGATGAAGATGTCGGAATCGGGAAACCCGGAGGACTTGAGGTATCGTGCAGCAGCCTCAGCAACAGGCGTGGTCGACCCCGTGGAGAATCCGGACTGGATTTCTACGAACTCCTTATAAATGGATCTCGCCAATTGGCGGTCCTGGTCGGGAGGAGTGATCTGGATGGTAAGCAGAAAGAGCGCAAGTCGGAGCATGTGACATTATTTCACGTATGATAACCGTATGCTTCGCTACCATGTGGCGTTCTACATGCGGAAGACCGCCGGCCAAATGGTCGTCGCGGAGGCTCTCGATTTTCCGGGAGCGGTAACGCAAGGGTTCGACTTACCTGACGCACGGCTGATGATCGCAAGCGCTATGGAAGATCTTGCGCAATTGTTGCTGGAAGAGGGCAAGCCCTTGCCTGTTCCTGACCCTGCGGCTGCGAGCGCGGATGCCGATTTGATCGAATTTGTTCCTCTCTCTGTTTACGTCGGAGCTCCCAGGAGTTGAAGCGGCACGAGCTGATCAGCCATTTGCAGCGCTTAGGTTGCAGGCCGTAGCGCGAGGGCACGCGGCATACAATTTTCTCGAATCCGGCTAATGACGCGAAAGTTCCAGTGCCTCGGCACACGGAGATAGACAATCGCTTGGCGCGAAAGATCTGCCGGCAGCTTGCCGTCCAACCTATGCGTTGAGCCCGGTGTCTCTGCAAAAAACATGTCGACGCGGCACGCGTGAGCACATTACTGTGGATACCTCGGGTGCAATTTCATTTCCCCTATTTGCGCGGCATGCCGCTCGCTGTGCAGCGAAATCATTAACAGCCATGGGCACCCGTCCAGATCCTTAAAGATCATGTGCGGAGCCACGCGGTGATGCATGAAGTGGTCCGTCTCACCGACGTATTTCAGCAGGGCGCCGCGGCGCTCCTGGAAAAGTTGGGCAAATTCCTGTGGTGTCGAACAATAGCTCGTGTTTTCAATGAGCAGCCCGCGGCAATGGCCGGCGCGGCTTTCCTGGTGATCATCGCAGCCGGAAAATTCCACCGAGTAATCGCGTACACCGGCCCGACGGGCTGCTTCGTGACAAACAGGCGCTTCTGAGGGAACCGGCTGGGAATGGTCTCACCATAAACACGCTTCGCTTCTTCCGCAAACCATTCCACGAAGCTGGCGGCACATCGCATTTCGCTGCGGGCCTTGCTGATCGGCTTGCCATTTCCTGACTGATCAAGTGGGCCAGCTCGTCGACATGCTCAACAATTAGGTCGTTCATCGGCGAAGGACCGTCGCACGATGCTAGGCGGTGGTTGTGCGCCAGGACGTAAATGCTTTCACCACCGCCTTGACTGCCTCCCGCGCTCTCGCGGGACCGTAATCGGGAACCTCGGCCACCACCAATCCAGTTGCCGGATCGAATGACTTGAAATGTCTGCTCTGCGGTGTCAATCATTTAACGACCGCTTCCTAATGTCTAATTCCTTGGGTGCACGAATCAGGACTGCTCAGTTGTGCAAACTGAATTATAACCAAGATTAGTTCCCGAGGCTAAGAAAGTTTATAAGCAATCTTCCCGCTAGGCGGCGAGCGTGTTCTTGACACACGCTGCTTTAGGGTGCATAATCTCGCGAAGACCTGCGTCGACAATCAACTCATCTCCGACAGCTCGCTCAATGGCATATTGAAGCACAGAGATCAGTTCTTTCGTCGACAAATTACGCAAACAAGATGCGGACTAAAGTAGCTTACCTAATGAATCCCGACAAAAACTTGACCCTCAGAAGTGCGGCCGTGTCAGGCCTTGCCATAACTCTCTGTCTATTCTCGCCGCTTGCGGCACAGACGTCGGCGCCGCGCCCCGCATCGACGACGTATCCGTTTGCGGGTGGAATGAACCCCGACGGATCGCTGAAACCGGCCCCGCCGCTCACGCGGCTCTTTGCCGAAGAATACTACACGGAATATTTGCTGGGCGAGCCAGCCACGGGAGAATATCGATTCATTCGGCGAACGGAAGAGTCGCCGATCGGGTCGTCCATATTCGATTGGATCCGGGAAGAAGGTGAGTTAGTGCCCATCTTTAGCCAAAGCGAAATGGCTGATCTCGAGTTCTACGATCCGAGAAGCGGAAAACCGTTGAAGTATGTATCCGGTAAGCCGGGCGATGGTTACTCTATCCGGGTCACCCTTCCCAGGCCCGTTCCGCAAGGCGGAGTCGGTCGCATCTATATTTACAAAAACTTCCAAGACCCGCGGACTTACATCGTGCATGGCGATGATTTCACTTGGGTACGCAGCCTTGTGGGGTCCCGCGTGGGTGTGGTCTTACCAAAAGGCTACGGGGTGGTTTCGTCGAGCGTCGCGGCCGAAGTGATTACGCGGGAGGACGGCCGGCTGAAACTCTCTTTCGCCAACCCCAGCGGGCAAGTCGATCCGGTGACGATTCGCGCCCGCAAGACCAAGGTAAGTTTCACGCCTGTCAAACTCCACGACACGTACCTGGACGATATCAGGACCCTTTACGACCTCGATACGCCGGAGACACACCGCATCGCTATCGACGAGCGGTACACTGACTATCGCAAAGGAGACACTGCCAAACTGGATATTCCGGCAGATTTGCAATTACAGGACTTGAAGGTGATCGACCTCGATACCGCCACGGAGTTTGTTCCTGTCAAAACGGGATCGGGGATCGAGGTCAAACTGGCAGTTCCCATCGTCGATGAGAAGCAGAGCGCCCACATCAAGATAGCGGGCATTTTGAACGATCCCGGCTACAAACTGGAGAGAGAAAATCTGGTTTTCGATCGAGTGCTGCACGGCCTTCGGAACACGGTTCTGCTTCCCGAGGGCTGGGAGGTGGGGACCATCTCACAAGCAGGAACGATCGGGATTTACCGCGGCCGCGCGTTCGTGGCGTTCATCAACATCAACGCCGAGAGCGCGTACCACGTCAGAATTCAAGCAAAAAAGCGCTGAGCCTTGGGAAGCTCCAAACCTGCACGTTATTGAAAACACAACATTACTGCGTCGCTGCGGATTCCGCATGTGTCCGCCGCCTACTGCCATTTGGCTTTCTCCGCCGTTCGTTTCTGGCCGCGTATTTCGCACAATTTCGCTTGATGGACACGAAACGACAGGGCACAATGTAGCAGAACTTTTGGAATGAGGTCCGCGGCGCGCATCCTGAAACTAAGGAGTGGAGGACGCGCGAGCAGCGGCCCCGAGAGTGGACAGGGCGGCAGGCGAACGACGCGTATTCGCGCCGAGCGTGGCCGTTCCGCGTGAGAAATTGACGTAGGCCCAAAGCAAAAGGTAGTTCATCTAAAGTTCCGAAATGAGGGAAAGAATATCGTGATCACAGTTCGACGTTGCTTTGGGTTTATCGCATTGAACGTTTTGATGGGCATGGCTCCGGCGTGGGCACAGCTCAGTTCCGGGTCGATCACAGGAGTGGTTGCGGATCCTTCCGGCGGTCTGATTCCCGCGGCGAAAATCGTTCTGACGGACGTGGACAAGGGATTCGTCACCAATGCGGTAACCGATATTGCCGGGCGCTATTTGATTCGTTCTGTTCCGACAGGAAACTATCGCCTCACAGTCAGTGCGCCGGGGTTTGAGAGCCAGACGCGAACCCACCTATCCCTCGATGTCAACCAGAACATCACCGCTGATTTTAAATTGGCCATCGGTACCAGCGCGAATGCAGTCTCGGTGGTCGCCGAATCCACACTGCTCGCGGCGGAAGAAGCATCCACGGGCCAGGTGTTGAACCGTAAATTTATCGACGCGATGCCGGTCGTAGGACGCGATACCATGGGGCTGACCTACCTGACGCCCGGTACGGTGGCCGTGCTGAACGGCCCTCCGAAAACCGGCAGTGCCGGCAATGATTTCGTTTCCAGCGGCGGCCCTGCGTGGAC
This sequence comes from Bryobacterales bacterium, assembly GCA_963698105.1. Taxonomy (GTDB): domain Bacteria; phylum Acidobacteriota; class Terriglobia; order Bryobacterales; family Bryobacteraceae; genus Palsa-187. The sequence continues at coordinate 242,241 of CAVOPN010000001.1, read as the reverse complement.
CGCCGACGTCCTGCTCGACGGCGCCTCGGTCACCAATTACGAGCAAAATGGCGGTCTTTTGCGCGTCCAATACCTGCCGAACCCCGATGCGATTGAAGAGTTCAAAGTGCAGACATCGAGCTTCAGCGCGGAGTTCGGTTTTACCGGAGCCACCGTCGTCAACATGGTCATGCGCTCCGGAACGAATCAGTTTCATGGCCGAGCATACGATTACCTCCAGAACTCAGATCTGAACGGAAATAACTTCTTTAACAACCTGAGCGGAACTAAGAATCCGGAGCTTCAACGGAACAACTTCGGCGCCAACGTCGGCGGCCCGATAAAGAAAAACAAGGTCTTCTTTTTCGCCGACTACGACGGCCTGAGACAGGGCTTAGCTTCGACGACCACGGAAGGTGTTCCCACGGCGTTAGAGCGCCAGGGCAACTTCGGAGAACTATGCGGCTATCAGCACGGCACTTTTAACTCCGCCGGCCAGTGTTCCGTAGCTGCCGGACAGCTTTGGGATCCTTATACAGGAGTATACAGCGCCTCGGCTGGCGGACCCGTAAGGTCCACGTTTATTCCGTTTAACAACATGGCAACCTACACCAGCCCAGGGAATCCAAATCTCAACGGCACGGGATATCAGTTGGCGCCGGTCGCCGGAAACCTCATTGATCCTGTTGCGTTCAAACTAATGCAGTACATGCCGTTGCCGAATCTGAACGTAGGGAAGTCGAACTATCAGTATTACAACAACTGGATTGGATCCGGGACGAGTCCGCTGTCTAACAATATGTTCGACGGCAAAATCGACTATCGGTTGAGTGACTCGACGTCATTGACCGGCAATTTCGGCAGACAGGCGCCCCAGAGTCGCCACTACAACTACTATCAAAACGTGGGCGACACAGTAGCGAACGGGCTAAACGATCAACACTCTTATATGGCTGGACTGCATTTGAATCATTCCTTCAGCCCGACGCTACTGATGACCGCGACATATGGTTGGACTCGCTGGTTTGAATTCCTTCCCGATATATTCGGTGACTATCCCAACATAAATCCGATAACGACGCTCGGAGAAAAAGCGTATATGGGAATTTCCGGTACGCCCACATTTCCGTACATTAGTGCCGGCTCTCCCTATTCCGGCGGGTCCGCCGGGTTATCGGTGGGCACGCAGGGCTCGGACCGCATTACCCAAGGCGTAGACTCGCATCAGGCGCTGATTTCCATCAGTTGGATCAAAGGCTCTCACGAGCTGAAGTTTGGCGGTGAGACGCGATGGCACCGAGTCAACTACTTCATTCCGTCGACACCGGGAGGAGGATTCTCTTTCACATACGGTTCGACATCTCAGACTCCGAGCAGCAGCAGCGGTGGAGATCCGCTGGCGAGTTTTCTTAGCGGCGTAGGCACGGGCGGCGGCAGCGGCAGCTACCAAGTGCCCGATGCGCCAAGCAATGTGAACTGGCAGTGGGGCGGCTTCGTGCAGGACAATTGGAAAGTCCGGCGTAACCTGACGCTGAACATCGGATTACGCTACGACCTGACTCTGCCTCGCACCGAAGCACACAACAGGATGGAGTGGCTTGATCCCACCGTCGTTTCGCCGCTCGTCGTCCCCGGCTTGGGAACGCTCCACGGCGGCGAGATCTTCTCGACCCCGAACAATGCCGCCAACTATGAGCCTGATTATAACGATTGGCAGCCACGATTCGGCTTCGCCTGGAGGCCTATCAACAAGACTGTAGTTCGCGGCGGATATGGGATCTTCTACACTGCCAGCAGAATCGCAGCAGCCGGTGCCGGCGGTATCGGGCAGAATGGATTCTCGCAAACTACGACTTGGATTACGAGCTTAAATAGTGACGGCGCGACTCCTTGGGGAAGGCTCAGCGATCCATTCCCGATCACTGGGCCGCTTCTTCCGCCCGGAAATTCTCTAGGGTTGTTAACGCAAGTGGGCTTGGCCGCCGGAGGTCCGATCAAGAACATTAGCAAGACGCCTTATGAACAGGCGTGGAATCTGGATATTCAGCGTGAGTTGCCCGGTCAGATTCTTCTCGACGTCGGCTACATAGGTAAGAAAGGTACCCATCTCTATTACGGCGGCGACACGAACCTTAACATTCTTCCGCGACAGGTTGAGAGTTATTCGACCAGCCAGATCACGGCTCTCAACACCTTCGTTGCCAATCCATTCTATGGAATCATTACCAATCCCGCAAGCTCGCTCTCGGGTAAGACGGTCCAGTCTTATCAGTTGCAGCTTCCGTTCCCGCAATTCACTACCTTCGGCGGCGATTCTCCACCCTATGCCAACTCCAGCTATCAAGGATTGCAAGTGCGGGTCGAGAAACGATTCTCCGCTGGACTACAATTCCTGCTCACGTATACGTTCTCCAAAGCGATTGACGACGCGTCCGTAAGCCAGGACTCCTTCAATACGGGTCCGACGTCTCTGCAGGACCCCAATAACCTTGAGGGCGAGCGTGCCGTCTCCGTATTCGACATCACGCACGTGCTCCAGTTCAATCATGTGTACGAATTGCCTTTCGGCCACGGAAAGAAATTTGGCCAGAGTTGGAATCCCGTGTTGGAGGGAGTGCTGGGCGGATGGCAGGTCAGCGGGATCTGGACCATCAATAGCGGACTTCCATTGGCGCCGAAAGTAAATGGAAGCATTGCATTGCCAACGTACGGGCCGCAACGTCCGAACCTGGTCTGTACTCCCTCGCGGAACACGGGAGCCAATTGGGTCAGCAGCTACTTTGCAAACAACGCGTGCTTTGTCAAACCGGCATCGTACGCGCTCGGCGATGCGCCCAGGAATTTGTCGGAAGTCCGGACGGAGGGACAGGCCAACGCAAACCTTGCCGTATCCAAGTATTTCTCGCTCTCTCGCATCCGCGAGGGCATGCGTCTGCAACTTATGGCGCAGGCACAAAACGGATTCAATCACCCGCTTCTGGCTGCTCCGAATATGACCGTGGGATCCTCCGCATTTGGCGTGATCACCAGTCAGGCTAACACGCCGCGGCAGCTGGAACTTGCGCTGAAACTCCATTTCTGAGCCGACCGAAGCGAGAAGGACGAGGGAACGTGCTAAAAGTCGGATATACTCGAATTGGATGGCCCGCTATGTATAACTTCGTTCTCCGGCCGTCCCGTCTTCTCATCTTCGTTGGGGCATTGTCTGGTCAACTCGGCGCCCAGTCCCAGTATTCTTTTGCGAACGGCGAGACGTTCCTGAACACGTACTGCAAGACGTGTCATCAAGGCAAGTCTCCTGCGGGTGGGTTCGATGTGCAGCGCCTCAATACTCCAGCAAGCCTAGGCAGCGACTCGGAGTGGAACACAGTCATCTCCCGCGTTAAAAACAGAGAAATGCCGCCCAAGGGCATGCCGGCGCCGGATCTCGACGGCCGCGAGAAATTCACCATCTGGGCCGAAGCCGCCTTAAAAACGCAAGTCTGCGCGGGCGGCATCACTCCCGGCCCCGCTCCCATTCACCGCCTAAATCGCGAGGAGTATACCGCGACCGTCCAGTACCTTCTGAATCTCCACATGGACATCGGCCAGTCGCTTCCCGCGGATGGAGCCGGAGGCGAAGGGTTTGACAACGCGGCCGAAGCGCTGGTCCTGTCCCCCATTCACGCGGAGAAATACATGGCGACCGCGAAGCTGGCCATGGATTTCGCATCGAAGGAATTCCTGTCGCGCCAGATCATTCTGGTCGCCAAGCCCGGCCCTGGCGTCACGGAGGTTCAGGCGGCGCACGAAATTTTGAAGTCGTTCCTTCCCCGGGCCTTTCGCCGGCCGGTTACTGAGGCCGAGATCGCTCCCTACGTTGCCCTGTTTCAGGCCGCGGAGAAGAAGGGCATGCCGTTTGAGTCCGCCGTCTTCTTTACTCTTCGCGGAGTCCTGATTTCTCCACAATTCCTGTTTCACATCGAACCTCAGAACAACACTTCGGAGGTTCGCCCTCTGGATCAATACGCGCTTGCGGCGCGGCTTTCGTATTTTCTGTGGGGCACTATGCCGGAACCCCTGCTGATCGATCTTGCCGCAGCAGGAAAGCTGAACCAGCCCGAAGTTCTCAAGGCGGTGGTTCACCGCATGCTTCAGGACCAAAGGTCGATGACGTTCGCGGACCGCTTCGTGGGCCAATGGCTACGTACCCGGGAATTGGGCACCATCAAAATTCCTGACGCCAAGATGTTCCCTGGCTATGCCAATGAAGAGCTACGCTCCGACATTGGTTATCAGCCGATCCTTTTCTTTCGGGAAATACTGTCGCAGAATTTATCGTTATTGAACCTCATCGATTCCAAGTACACGATCCTGACACGTTCTTTAGCTGACCATTACCGAGAGAAGCCGTACTTCAGAGAGAAGGTTCCGACGGTCGGAAAGAATAAAGACACGGTGGTCGATAAAGAGGCGGCTGATAAGAAAGAAGAGGGCGGCGCGAAACCGAAGGAAGAGAGTGGTTCCAAGAAAGTCAACCAACAGCCGCAGTGGGTAGAACTTGCGGCCGGATCGCAAAGAGGAGGTCTTTTGGGCATGGCGGCGATCCTCGGCGTGTCGTCCTATCCCTACCGGACCAGCCCGGTCCTGCGTGGCGCGTGGGTGCTCGAATCCATGCTGGGTACGCCGCCGCCTGCGCCGCCTCAGACTGTTCCCGCTTTGCCGGAAGATCACGCAGGCGCCCTTCCCACGTCGGTTCGCGAGCGGCTTACCATGCATCGCGCAGACCCTGTTTGCGCAAATTGTCATGCGCGGATCGACCCGCTGGGTTTCGCTCTTGAGAACTTCGACGCTCTGGGGCGCTGGAGGGATCAGGATGGCGGCAAACCCGTGGATAGTTCGGCCGAGCTGATCGATGGAACGAAGTTTCAAGGTCCGGCAGGACTCAAGTCATACCTGATGGACCACAAAGATCTCGTCATTCATAACCTGGCCAGCAAGATGTTAGGCTACGCTCTGGGACGCGGGCTCACGCTCAAGGATTCCTGCACCGTAGACGATATCGTGGCTCAAGTGAAGGCTGATAATTATAGCGCTCAAACTCTGATCGAGGCGACGGTGTTGAGCGTTCCATTCCGATATCAAGCGCCTCATAGTCCAATACAGGAGAAAAAACCGTGAGAAGTTCGATTTCGCGTAGAACTCTACTTCGTGGGATGGGCGTCGGACTGGGACTTCCGTGGCTCGAGGCAATGATGCCGGCCGACGCGCGCGCGTCCACCACTCCAAAGAATCCTGTCCGCCTTGCTGTTCTCTACATGCCCAACGGAGTGAATGTTTCAAAGTGGGTGCCGGGAGGTACCGGTCGCGATTATACTCTTTCACCTTCGCTTGAGCCTTTGAGCAATTTTAAAGATCGCATGGTGGTGATGAGCAATTTGTTTAACGCCGGCTCCAAAGTCGGCGATGGACATTATGCGAAAGAGGCCACCATCCTGACCTGCTCTACCATTCGCAAGACACCTGGCTCGGATCTGTGCAACGGCGTTTCCATGGACCAGGTGGCGGCTCAGCGCGTGGCCGATCAGACACCTCTGCCCTCGCTGGAACTGGGAGTTTCGCCGGTTGCCGTGGGTGTAGATCTGGCGGTCGGTTATACACGCATTTACGGCTCGCATATCGCCTGGAGCACGCCAACCACTCCTCTGGCCAGAGAGTTGAATCCCCGCGCCGTTTACGAACGCCTGTATCATGCGTCGTCAGGCCAGGAGGGCAGTTCCGCGAAAACCGATTCACTGCTGCTGGACCAGGTTATGGGCGACGCCCGCCGTCTTCGCGCACAGGTGGGTTCTGCGGATCAGTTCCGCTTGGACGAATATCTCTCGGTCATGCGCTCGCTCGAAGAGCGGGTTCAGCGGGCCAGCGCAACGAGCCGCAGTTCCTGGAAGCCTCGGGCTGCAATCGATCCCAAGGCGGTTCCCAACGATCAGCCGGCAACCCACGCAGAGCATGTTCGTCTGATGCTCGATATGATCGCTACCGCGTTTCAGAGCGACACTACGCGGGTCAGTACGTTTATGTTCGGCAATGCGGTCAGCGGCGTTAGCTTCCGGTTCCTCGAAAGCGTCACTTCGGGGCACCATGAAGTATCCCACCATGGGAACGATGCCGAAAAATTGCGCCAGTACTATCTGATCACTCGATGGCACGTCGAGCAATACGCCTATCTTCTCGGCAAACTTAGCGCAATGAAGGAAGGCGATTCCTCGGTACTTGATAACTCAATGATTTTGTTCGGTTCCGCTTTAAGTGATGGGAACTCGCACAATCCTCACAAGATGCCTCTCGTGTTAGCGGGCGGTGCCGGAGGCCGCATCAATACCGGCCAGCACCTAGTCTGTGGCGAAGACGCTCCCGCTGCCAATCTGTACGTTTCTATGCTGGACGCGTTCGGCGCACCCGTAGAGCGATTCGCCGATAGCACCGGTCATCTGCCCGGTCTGCTGCACGCGTGAATATTATGAAGACTCTACTGATCGCTTCTTTATTGTCCGCGGGGATACTTCCGGCCGCCGACGTGAGCGGAACATGGTTGGGCGAATTATCCATGGGGTTCAACGGAGACTATTTGCGGGTGACTCAGCAAATTGCCATTAAGCTGGTCCAGAGCGGAAATGAATTATCGGGCAAGCAATACAGCGATTATCAAAGTGCTCCGATTATCCAAGGCAAGGTTACAGGCGACCAGGTTGACTTCGTCATCGTAGCCCAGGAACAGCAGAGTAACCAGATCACGGAATCCAGGCTCCATTACATCGGAATCATCAAGAAAGACGGAACCATCGAGGTCACCCGAACGCGCGAAAGCGCCACCAACGCTGGAAATAGCGGCGGCTATGACATTAAGGCAGCGAAGGCCAAGCAGTCTTTTACGCTCAAGCGCATACCGACAACTTAGTTTAACTAACTCTTAAGCCAGCTTGATCCAGTAGCTTCTTGAACTCCGCGTTCTGGCGCATACCGTCGAACCTCGGGTCTTGCGCAAGAGCGAAAAGCTTCATGTTTCTTTCGCCACAGGCCCGATAGAGCCAGGTCATCGTCTTCGTGCAATCGCCCAGAGCCGAATAGACGGCTGCCACGTCGTAGGAGGGCACACAACTCTGGCTGGGCCTGGCAGTGACGTCGTCCACGATCCGCAATGCCGAAGATCCGTCCCCCGCAATGGCGTAGGTGTAGGCCTTCATCGCCTTGACCGAGTCGCTTCCTCCGGAAAGGTGAATCGTCTTCTCGAATTCGGCTAGAGATTCGGAAATATTCCCCATCTGAGCCAGCGTCTGCGCCATGTACATATGCGCCCATACGAATTGCGGATCTATATCGATAGCCTTCCTGTAATAACGGATAGCTTCCTCGTAGTGCCTCGCAAAGTGAGAAGTCACACCTGCCCAAACAATAGTGATCAGCGAAACAGGATCGATATCCAACGCTTGCATGATCGACGTATAGGCCGCTTCATGCCGTCCCTGAGCAGTCAGCAGATTGGCGTACCAGTGATAACTGACTGCATAGCCGGGATTGCAGCGGATCGCCGTCTGATATTCCTGCTTGGCGCGAATCCAGTCCCGGTCGAAGTGAAACAAAACATCCGCAAGAGAGGCGTGGGCCTCCGCCGCGTTAGGATCTAATTCGACCGCCCGTTGCGCCGCCCGCCGCGCCAGCGGCATAACCTGCGCCGGGAGCGCCATTTCATAAAATGAAAGCAGGGTCAGACAATCCGCCAATCCGGAGTGAGCCAGCGCAAATCGCCAGTCTTCCTGTATCGCCAGTTCGAAATAGCGAACACTCGCCCGGAGAGCTTGCTCGCTCCGTTGCCTTAAGAAGTACCGGCCAAGGTTATAGGCCTCTCGCGGAGCCGAACCCGGCATCGACAAGAGCTTGGGAAACGATTCGGTCGCGGAGCGCAACTCCTGGCTGATGCGATGAGCAACCTCGTCCGCCACCAGGCTCTGCACGCGGAAAATATCGTCGAACTTCGCGGTGAAACACTGTGAGCAGACAATCGACCTGTCGGTCGCGCTCACCAGCGCGATGTTTACCCGGATTCGCCCCCGGTCCACCTGAGTGGATCCTTCCAGGAGATAAGCAACACTCAGACTCTGGCCCAGATTGAGACTCTGCCTGCCCGCGCCCTTATGCTGGATTACCGATGTCCGGCTGATAACACCCACATGTTCCGGGCAAACCCGTCCCAGTGCCGCAATGATCTCGCTAACCACCCCGTTATTGAAGGACTTCTGGCCGGAAGCGCTGGTGAGGCCTTCAAACGGCAGCACCGCAATCATCGTCTTCAGCGGCGGCCGCTCCGCCATCGCAGTGCCCGAAGCTGCTGCTTCCTCCAACGGGGAATCCCCTGAAACGCCGCGGCGCCAGGCGTCCAACTCAGACCGGAAGGCGAACAAACTACCTTGTTTTGTGTGAAAATGGCGATGGACCGGCAAGCCCTCCCGCTTCTCCCAGAGTTGAACGGTTCGAACCTCGCGACCGAGATAATTGGCGATGGCCTTCCAGGAGTCTAGCCTGTCGGTCGCGGAAACCAGCTCCGGTGCCGGGACAGCGCCGCGGCCAAAAGGCAGTTCCTTGCTTATGGACATACCTGAAAATGCCATTGTCCTGCCCTCCCTTCCAGTGCAATGATCATATCATATGCTATACCAGAAAGTCCGCCGGATGACGGGGGCGTTTCGTTTCGATGTGGAAAGAGCCTAGGACGCGGTTGTGGCTAAAAGACCGCGTTCCCGAACCATTACCCAGGTATCGTCTAAGGCCAAGCTGAAACGTTCGAACATCAGATCGATTTCATCTTCTTTGATTATCAAGGGCGGACAGAACGCGATAGTATCCCCGGCCGCGCGGATGATCAAGCCATGATGATGGGCGCGCCGCGCCAGGAACCCTCCCACGCCGGCTTTGGGATCGAAAGGAGTCTTTCGCGTTTTGTCAGCCACCATTTCCACTGCTCCGATCAGCCCGATTCCACGCGTCTCGCCGACCAGAGGATGAGCGTCGAAGCCCTGCACCCCGGCCTGCATCCTGGGCGCGACCTTGCGTACGTGCTCCACAATGTTCAGTTCCCGATAGATTTTCAGGGTTTCCAGGGCGACCGCGGAGGTTACAGGGTGACCGCTGTACGTGAAGCCATGGCCGAATACCCCGATTTTTTGAGACTGCGAGACGAGCGCGGAGAAAATTCCCGCGGACACCATCACCGCTGCGATGGGGAGATAGCCCGATGACAACGCTTTGGCGCACGTGATCATATCGGGCTCCATCCCGTACGTGGTGGATCCCCACATCTCCCCCGTCCGGGCGAAGCCGCAGATCACCTCGTCGGCAATCAGCAGCACATCATATTTTTTTAGAACCGCCTGGATCTTCTCCCAGTACGTCGCCGGCGGAAGGATCACGCCTCCCGCGCCCATGACCGGCTCGCCGATCATCGCCGCAATCGTTTCCGGACCCTCGCTCAAGATGCGCTGCTCCAAAGCCTCAGCCAGCCGGCTTGCAAACGCTTCCTCGCTCTCACCCGGCCGCCCGAACCGGTAGAAATGCGGATGATCCACATGCATGATGTTGGGGATCGGCAGGTCGAAATCCCGATGATTATTCGGTAAGCCGGTAAGGCTTGCGCTGGCGACGGTGACGCCGTGATACGCTCCTTTACGACTCAGAATCTTCTTCTTTTCAGGGCGCCCCAGCGCGTTGTTGTAATACCAAACGAGCTTCACCACGGTATCGGCGGCCTCAGACCCCGAGTTTACGAAAAAGACCTTGGACATCGAGACCGGAGCGATGCGTAGCAGTTCCTCAGCCAGTTCGATACCAACATCGTGGGCCTTGTGGAAGAACGTGTGATAGTAAGGCAACTTCAGCATCTGGCGGTACGCGGCGTCGGCCAACCGTTTCTCGGAGAAACCGAGACTGGCGCACCAGAGCCCGGCAAGACCTTCGAGGTAGCTCTTTCCGTTCTGGTCCCGGACGAAGATGCCATCGCCTTCAGTGATCACCATCGGGCCTTCTGTCTCGTGCAGGCTTAAGTTGGTATAAGGATGTATCGTAGTTGCGACATCGCGGCTCCCCAGTTCCCGGTCCGTGTTCGTCGCTCCGGTGACTGCAATAAGCTCCGCCATAGTTCATCTTCGCCGACAATGGGTCGCGGGGACAGCTACAATAAGCGAAATTGTGCGAAAAACCGCGAACCCGGTGTCCTGCCGGCGACCGGCCTGGGTTTCGCACTATTTCGCTTGTTGTGAACTACGGAATTGTTTACCCTGGATAATTCCGTAGGGATGACCGTTACACCCATTAGCGAAAGCCAGGCCCTGACTCAAGCCAGGATCGATCTGGCCGGCGCATTGCGGTTCGCCGCTCAACTTAATTTGCATGAAGGCGTGTGCAATCACTTCAGCCTTTCCGTTCCGCTTGGCGATGGAACAGAGGCGTTCTTGATCAATCCTCAAGGGATACAGTGGACGGAGATTTTGCCTTCCGACCTGGTGTTAGTCGACGCCGACGGCGATAAGCTTCACGGGAAACACACAGTCGAGCCAACCGCATTTTTTATTCACGGCTGCATCCACAAAGCGAAAGCGAAGGCGCGCTGCATCATGCATACTCACATGCCTTACGCGACGGCGCTGACGCTGCTCGAAGATGGCGAACTGGAATGGGTGAGCCAGAACTCGCTCCGGTTTTACGATCGCGTAGCCTACGATTCCGAATATCGAGGACTCGCCCTGGACGACGCCGAGGGCGAACGCATCTGCAGCAAACTGGCCGGCGCCGAGATTCTTTTCATGGCGAATCATGGAGTACTGGTATGCGCGGAAAATGCCGCGTATGCCTTTGATGACCTGTACTATTTAGAGAGGGCATGCATGGTCCAGGTGCTCGCCCAAAGCACCGGCCAACCGCTCCATCGCATTCCCGCCGAAGTGGCCGCGTTGACCGCGCGGCAATTTACGGAAGATCGCCAACAATCCTCGTTGCATTTTGAAGCGTTGCAGAAGAGCCTGCGAATTAAAGATCCCAACTGGCTGGCCGATCTAGAGGCAATCTGAACACACCAACCGTCCCGCAAGGCCGCCTCGATCCGGAAAAGCCTTCCGGGGAAGCGGGCGAACGGCATTTAAATCGCAGTCTGGGCCTGTTCGATTCGGTGATGATCGTCGCCGGATCCATGATCGGTTCGGGAATCTATATCGTCACCGGGGAGATGGCGCGCGAGGTTGGAAGCGCGGGCTGGCTTTTGGTAGCGTGGCTGATTGCGGCAGTCCTCACCATCGTCGCGGCGCTTTCCTATGGGGAATTAGCCGCGATGATGCCGCGGGCCGGCGGTCAGTATGTCTATCTCCGGGAAGCCTACTCTCCGCTGTGGGGTTTCCTGTACGGCTGGACGCTTTTTCTCGTCATCCAGACCGGCACGATCGCTGCCTCGTCGGTCGGTTTCTCGCGCTATCTGGGTGTGCTCTGGCCCGCGATCGCGGAGAACCGGTATTTGATCTCGCCGCTCCCCATTTTTCCCGGTTACGCGATTTCACTTTCGACCACCCAACTGATGGCTCTCTGTTTGGTTGCGGTCCTCACCTGGACCAATACGAAGGGCGTGAAGTACGGCAAAATCGTCCAGAATATCTTCACGTCCGCGAAACTCGGCTCTCTGCTGGGCGTCATTGTGTTGGGCGCCGTGGGATGGAAATTGCTGACCGTTAAGTCGAACTTTGGATCGGCCTGGACTCCGAGCGGATACACGCCGCCGGCGCCCGGCATATCTCTCGAAACCGGGTTCGGGATGTTAATCGCGCTGTGCGTCGCGCAAATCGGATCGCTGTTCGCCGCCGACGCGTGGAATAACATCACCTTCACCGCCGGAGAGGTTCGCAATCCGAAAAGAAATATCCCTCTGTCTTTATCCCTGGGCGTGGGACTGGTGATGACTTTGTACATTTGCGCAAACCTGGCGTATATCGTCGTATTGCCGTTCGATCAGGTGCAGAACGCTCCTAACGATCGTGTCGCGGCCGCGATGTTGCATAGCCTGTTTCCCGCCGCCGGGTCTCAAATTATGGCCATCGTCATTATGGTCTCGGCGTTTGGATGCATGAATGGAATGATTTTCTCCGGGGCTCGCGCTTACTACGCGATGGCAGTCGACGGCCTGTTTTTCCGGCGCGCCGGCGAGTTGAATCGGGCGTCCGTTCCCGGATCGGCGCTGATTATGCAAGGCGCGTGGGCCGCGATTCTGGTGATGTTGCGAACCTATGATCCCGCCACCGGAAAATACGGCAATTTATATAGCAATTTGCTGGACTATGTCGTGTCGGCCGCGCTTATCTTTTATATTCTGACCATTGCCGGCATCTATCGCTTGCGAAAAATCAAACCGGAAGTGGAGCGCCCGTATCGTGCTTTCGGCTATCCGATCCTGCCGGCCCTGTACATCGTCAGCGCCGCGGTGATTCTTGCGATTCTCCTGATCTACCGCCCGAAGACCACCGTTCCGGGACTGCTCATCGTTCTGATCGGCGTCCCGGTCTATCTTCCACTGCGGAAGGGCAAGGTCTGTGTGAAAAGTCAGTATTAACCGCTCCTGCTAGTCGCGGCTCCATTTCAAGCACTGGGGATTCATCGAGATAAGGAGCCGCGACCATGGGAGCGGTCAGCGCCGAGGTTTTCACACCGCCGAAGCGATGGACTTTACATGCTTTTTCGCTTCTCGTCCGCCGCACGGTTATGTCACGATATTTAGACTGCGCTCTCATGCTAAGCAAACGGATCGCTTCGACCGCCGTTTTTCTCGCTGCTCTCGCGACGGTGGCCCCCGCGCAGCCCACCGCCAGCGATCGAATTCAAATGTATTTTGGCGACTGGCGCGCATCGGCTCCTCGAATCACTCACGGAACATTGGAGGAGCGCGACATTCTCACCAAGGGAGATGCGCTGCACCCTTCGCACAAAGGCCGGGTGCTGCACTTCATCAACTCCTACTCCTTCGCGACGCTCCCGCCGGGCGTCTCCACCAAGCCGGGCCGCCTCACCGGGCAACAGGAAATTCTATACATCGCCTCCGGCCGTGGAACAGCAAACGCCGCGGGGGAAAGCGCGGAGCTGCATAAGGGCGTCGCCGTCCTGCTTCCGGCCAATCTGGAGTTCATTCTCCAAAACACGTCCCGCGACCCCTTAAACTTTTACCTGATAAACGAGCCCACTCAGCCAGGCTTTCGACCCAATCCCAAAATGCTGGTGAAGGACGAAAACCTGTTGCCGATCACCAGCAGCTCCGGACTCTGGGATCACATCGTGAAGACGATCTTCGTCACTGCCGATGGCTTGAGCACGCTGGAGAGCTTTCTCACCGTGGCGCTCGATCCTTTGACCATGGGCCGGCCCCACGTCCATCTTTCGGAACAGGACCAGATCGAAGAAGTGTGGACCGGCCTCGAAGGCACCAGCCTTGCCTTTATTGGCACACAGCTTTTCCGGCAAGGCCCCGGGGTGGCGTATATTCATCCACCCGATCATAAGACTCCCCACACCAACGTCAATTACTCTGAAGAGGAGCAGGTCAAGTTTCTATATTTCGCCCGCTACCGTCCTCACGCAGACAGACAGTAAAAGGAAGCTCACCCATGTCCAAGTGGATTTTCGCGTTGATCGCCGCCACCGCGCTGGGTTTGACGGCGCAGACGACTCCCACCTATGCGTATAAGAAACCTCCTAACCCTGGCGGGAACTCTTATCCTGGCCCGGAGCTAGTGCCGTATCCTCCGGCCCGCGATTCGATGGACCGCCGGGTCGACATGTTCATGTCGGACTGGCATGAATCTCTGCCCCGCCACACGCATGGTTCGCTGGTGCTGCGGGACATCCTGACTCGCGGCGACAATTTCTCTCCTCCTGAAAGAGGCGCTGTGTTTCAGCGCTTCAACTCGCTCTCCCACGGCATCCTGGCGGCGCACAACTCCACCACTCCGTCCAAATTGGAAGGGCAGCAGGAAGTGTTCTATATCCTCTCTGGAAAAGGCGAAGTGAAGGCCGCCGGAGAAACGGTAGCGATTCAGAAAGACTTCGCGATCCTAATCCCGGCGGGCCTCGAATTCGTCATGCACAACACCGGCGACGAAGCCTTGACCATGTTCGTGATTAATGAACCGACGCCGGCCAACTTCAAGCCGGCAACGAAAATGGCGGTGAGAAATGAACGGGCGCAGCCGCCTGCCGCCCCCACCAGTGCATCGCAATTCACCAATCCGGGCGCCAGCGGCCACTGGGCGCACATCACGCGCGAGCTCTTTACCCGCGCCGATGGATTGGCGACCATTGGACGCGTGATCACCGTGACGATCGGGCCGTTAAGTCTCGGCGAGCCGCACACCCACGAACCGGGCCACGAAGAGATTTGGGCCGCGATTGAAGGAACCAGTCTGGCTTATCTGGGAACACAGCTTCGCGTGCAGAAGCCAGGCATGGCGTATATGTTGCGTCCCGATGTTACGATGATGCACTCCAACATCAACTACGGCGACACACCGGTCAAGTTTCTATGGTTTTCCGCAAGCCGCACATCGGATCCGGGCACGATCATCGTGAACCAGCCTTTGACGGCGCCCGCTGGCGCTCCGCCTCCTGCTCCCAAGCCGGACCGGTAGGAATTTCATTTCGCGGGCAGGAATACTACGCAGGACGGCGAGTTTACTTTGATGACCTTGCGCGTTGCTGCAAGCCGTCCGGTTTGCTGGTCGATGAGAAACGGGACGATGTCGTCGGAAGCCTGATTGGCCGCGAAGAGATACTGCCCCGTGGGATCCAGAGCGAGAGTGCGCGGCATCAGGCCGCGCGAGGAAACTTCCTCTACCGGCGCCACCGTTCCTTTCACCGGATCCACCCGAAACACGGCCACCGTGTCCGGACCGCGGTTGGAACAATAGAGGAACTTGCCGCTCGGATGAAGCGCAACCTCGCCGCTATGGAAGGGATTCAGCCTCAGCTGATCCTTGTTCTCATCGAACGATTTCGGCTTCATGATAAGCGATTGAATTTCCGCAAGCGTGCCGTGCGCCTCATCCACTTTCAGGACGGTGAGCGCGCCGCTGAATTCCGCCACCGAATATCCGAACTGTCCTCCCGCTGAGAAGACGAAATGGCGCGGACCGCCGGAGAGAGGCTTGATGGTCACAGACGGGCCGTCGGGATTGGGTGTCAACGTACCCGTCTTCGCGTCAAAGCGATAAACCAGCAGCTTGTCCAATCCGAGGTCCGAGGAGACCGCAAAACGATTATCCGGCGAAACGTCGATCGAATGCGCGTGAGGACCGGCCTGGTACCTAGGTTCGACACTCTTGCCGGTATGTTGATCGAACCCCGATTTCGGGCCGAGAGAGCCGTCCGCCCGGATCGGAAAGACCGTGACGCTGCCGCTGCCGAAGTTAGCGACCATCACATACTTTCCGGTCTTGTCGATGGAGAGGTAGCACGTGCTGGTGCCGTTGGCGGGCACGGTATTCAGAAGGCGGAGTTTGCCGGTGCTCCGGTCAACGGCGAAAGCGCTGACATTCGACGATTTGTCGAAGTAAGGACCGACCGAAAGCGGATCTTCGTTCACCGCATAAACAAACTGGTGATTGGGATGGACTGCCAGGAACGAGGGATTCACCGTCTCGACTGCCAATTGAGGCTCGGTGACCTCGCCCGTCGCCGGATTAAAGCGCGAAACGTAAATGCCCTTGCTGGTGCTGGGTCCCGTGGGCTTGCCGCCGGCGATGTACTTGAAACCTGTGTAGGTCCCGTAATAGACGAAGTATTCGCTGGCTGGCGGCGCAGCGTTCAGAGCAGACGCAAACAGCGCGGCGGCAACTAATCCCAGAACCGAAAACGTGGAAGACAAGATCGTTAGTATATCCCTTCCGTCACAGTCGGGGCTCCGTAGACTGGGACTCTGACGGAACTCCGACAGGCCACAAGCAGAAGAACATTCTTTTCCCAGAGGTCCAAGGTAGCCTAGTGAAGCGGGGATCGCAAGCGAAAAGGTGCGAAACGCGGGTCGCTCTGCCGTTCGGCGCAAACAGATTTTCCAAAACCTCCAGAAAGAGTGTGATAATCTGCCGTCATTGCATGGGTAAGCATCGCCCTAAGCCTGCGATCGATCAGGGTGTTCCACGCTCTTCGAGGCCGGCACGAAAACTTCCCGATCTGTGGATCTACCTGTCCCTTTTTGTGGCGATCTTTGCTGCCTATTATCAGGTTCGCGAGTTTCGCTACGTCGAGTATGACGATCCGGATTACAGCCTCAATCCGCACGTCAGCGCGGGCTTGACGCCTGGGGCGGCGCGATGGGCTCTGACGTCGGGAGAGGAGTCCAACTGGTTTCCCGTCACTCGGATTTCGCATCTCATCGACGCCGGACTGTTCGGTTCGGAAAGTGGCGGGCCTCATCTCGTGAATATGTTGCTGCATTCGCTGGCCGCGCTGATGCTTTTCGCATTTCTGCGGCGCGCGACCGAAAGCCGGTGGTGTAGCGCGCTTGTGGCCCTGCTGTTCGGGATCCATCCTCTGCATGTCGAATCGGTGGCCTGGGTCGCGGAGCGAAAGGATGTGCTGAGCGCCTTCTTCTGGTTTCTCACATTGTGGACCTACTTGCGCTATGTCGAGCGTCCGGACTGGCGCCGCTATCTGCCGGTGTTATTCGTGTTCAGCCTAGGCTTGATGTCCAAGCCGATGATCGTAACATTGCCGTTCGTACTGCTCTTGCTGGACATTTGGCCGTTGCGGAGATTGCCCTTGCGAAACGTCCTGTGGGAGAAGGTTCCGCTGCTCGCACTCTCCGCTCTGGTGGCTGCCACCGCGTACGTTACTCAGAAAGCCAGTGGCTCGGTCGACATGATTCATGTACCCGCCGGCGTCAGGGTGGAGAATGCTCTCGTCTCTTACGTGGTGTATATCGCGAAGATGTTTTGGCCTTCGAACCTTGCCGTGCTCTATCCTTATCCGTCGGGCATTCCTTTGTGGCAGGCCGTTTGCGCCGGGCTCGCGATTGCCGCGATCACCGCTCTCGCGATGATGCGGTTTCGCAAGTCCCCCTATCTGTCTGTGGGGTGGTTCTGGTACCTCGGAACCCTTGTGCCAGTGATCGGACTGGTGCAAATCGGGCTTCAGTCGCACGCGGACCGGTATACCTATATTCCCCTCACCGGTCTCTTTATGATGGTGGCCTTCGCAGCAGGAGACGTCGTCGGACGTTGGCCCTCTTTCAAACCGGCGGTCGTCTTTGTTCTGGCTACGGGATGCGCCCTGGCGCTGGTGGCGACGGAGCTTCAACTTCGCTACTGGAAAGACAGTGAAGCGCTATACAGCCGGGCGATTGCCGTGACCAGCGGGAACTACACCATGCATTACGGCCTTGGAACCATCCTGTCCAGCGATCCCCATCGAATTCCGGAAGCAATCGCCGCGTACCGATCGGCAGTGGCCGGGAAACCCGAATACTGGCAGGCGCTCGATAATCTGGCGACGCTCCTGATGAATAGCGGCCGCGTTCCAGAGGCCGTCGAACAATACCAGGCAGCGTTGCGGATCAAACCGGATTCCGCGGAGCTTCACAACAACTTGGGAACCGCCTTCACGAAACTTCCCAACCGCCGGTTCGAAGCCATCGCTCAATATGAGGATGCGATACGAATCAAACCTGATTTTGTAGAGGCGTATACGGGCCTCGGTGACACGTTGTCGGCAATTCCGGGTCGTTTGCCGGACGCGATCGCGCAGTACGAGGCCGCCGTGCGGATCAGACCGGATTCCGCCGAACTGCACAACAATCTAGGCGCGATGCTGGCCAGAGAGCCGGACCGCACAGACGAGGCCATCGGACAATATCAGACGGCGCTGCGGCTGAAGCCCTCGTTTATTGGAGCGCACTATAATCTTGGGCTGATCCTGTCGAACTTTCCCGAACGAAGGCCGGAGGCGATTGCGGAATTTGAAACAGTTCTTCGCGCAGGACCTAATCCTCAGGTGCGGCAGATCGTGGAGCGCTTGCGGAATTCGGGAAAGCGGCTTTAAGTGGAGTCTCGGTGCTTTGTCCCGGCGCGCCGGCAGCAACGGGAACCGGCAAATCCATATTTTCGAGGATGTGAGCGTTGCGTTCGGCCGCTTCCAGATGCAGCCGCATCGCCTCGCGCGCTGCTTCAGGGTTATTCTCCCGAATCGCGCGATAGATGGCCCAATGTTGCCGAAGTCCCGCCTCCGGCACTCCTGGCATTTCGTTGGTTCGCCGGCTGACCTCGATGAGAGGCTCGGAGATGGCCTCCAGAACCATAATCGCCAGCGGATTCCTGGTCGCGGCCGCTACTGCTTTGTGAAAGCGGATATTAATCTTGACGATGGCTTCGTGGAACAGTAAATCCGCGTGGGCCGTGCTTCGATCCTTGCGCAGCGCAGCTTCCTGCTCTGCCAGCACTTCGCGCATCGCCGCCCAGTCTGCTTCGCCGGATTTTTCGGCGGCAAGGGCCACCAGACCCAGTTCCAGAACTTTGCGGAACTCAATTAAAGAATCCGCTTGCTGCATGAAAGCCGAGGTGGAAAGATACCCGGCATTGAGCAGAGCGACAGGCGAGGGGTGGAGAACAATCGCCCCAATCTTGGGACGCACACTGATCAAATGGAGCGATTCCAGCGACTTGATTGCTTCCCGTACGCAGGTCCGGCTGACGCCAAGCTCTTCTGTCAGCTGTTTCTCAGTCGGCAAGCGCTCGCCCGGTTTCACCTCTTCTTTTTTGATGAGTTCAAGAATATGGTCGATGACCTGGGCGGTAATCGTCTGTCTGCGGATCAGGCTAATACCTCCAGAGCAGACTTACCCCAACGCAAGACTGCCTATGCATATCATAACACTATTACATTTTAGGCCGGTATTGCCATAATTTAGGGCGTCCTAAAGTTCGCATTGAGGGATAAAAGCAAAGCGACTCGCGCAAAAACGCAAGCCGCAAAGTTCGCCCGGAACTTCACGAAAGAACCCTTTGCACCTTGGCGTCTTTGCGTGAAGCATCTTAGATGCCAACGCACTTCTAGGACGCTACCTCATTTCGGCTTCGGGGCTACCTGTACGACATCTTCCAGAGTGTCCGCGAGGATGAAATTGTCGAAGTAAATTGTATCGACGGAGGAGGTGTGAGGGCTGCGATGGATTCCGGGCTGGCAAAAGTAAACGCTTTCCGGCCCTTTGGTCTTCAGCTTCTTGTCCAATACCAGAACGCCGTCGAGCCAGAGGCGCGTGTTCCCTTTGGTTTCGTCCTCCGACCAATGAATATGCATCGCCAGCTGGTGCCATTTTTTCGTACTGAAATCCGCCTCCCAGTGAATGCCGTTACGCCCCAGGTTCCCTGTCCCGTACTTAATGAGCGTCCCGCCACCCTCTTTCGGCTGGACCCACCAGGTCATGACGTTGTCATATTTTGGCGGCGGCGCTCCCTCCCAGTAGAAAAAGTTGTCGCGGTCCTTCGGTGGCTCAGCCATATACAGGTAGAAGGACATGTAGGTATCGGAGCCCTCTTCCACTGTAATTCTCGGTCCGCCCACCTGCACGCGAAGCTGTTGAGCGTTGAACACGTCATCCTCATGGATCGTAAACTTCCCGGCGTACTTCCCTTCCTGGACGATGTCCGTAACGACCTCGATATTTCTCGATGAGGCATTCCGGGTGCCGCTGGTGCTCCATTGGCTAAGATCGCCGGTCTCGAAGTCGGCCTTGAAAACGACCTTGGCGGAGGCGGAGCCGATGAGCCACGGCACGCTGCTCCACAAAATCCAGGACGGGATATTTTTCATCATCACGCTGCTCCTAAGGGACCGCGACGCCCGGCGCAACTGGTTGTGCCATGGGGTTCGTGATTCGACCCAGACCGGTGTTCGTCTTGGCCCTCTCGATACGATATCCGAGGCGCTTCAGGATCGGCGCCACCACATTCTCGTCGCCATTTTCATCGCAACGCGTGCCGACGCCCAAAGCCACTACGCTGTCGACATCTTCCTCAACCTCATGAACGAGTCGAATGATTTCTTCCGTGCGGTCGACGGTCACTTTGATCTCCACGATCGCGGAGAGGACCTTCTCGTCGAGAATGTCTTCTTTGAGGGTTCCGGTGGCAACGTCGCTCATCAGCAGCGTCAGCGGGTTTCTCTTCTCGAAGGGCACTTTTGCCTTCGCCAGCGCCTGGGTCATCTTCTGGATATCCCGGAACCACACTCCGACGCCTGGCCTTCCGAATTCTATGGTGAAACCGACCTCGCCGTTTTGTACCCGGTGAGTAATGTCGTTGGTCTTGACCTCTTCCGTCCCGCGGCCTTGCACGCCGGTCGATTCATGCGTCGCGCGGGGATCGGAAAAAGCTCGCCGCACCACCCGGGGCCACACCAACTCCTCCGGCTCAAAAGCGGCCGTGGGGCAGATATCCGGTTCCGGATCGAAGCGCAGACGTGCCAGCTTAACCAGTTTCCGGAGCGTGCGGACCAACACCGGATTGAGCCGCTCATTACTCAGACCGTTGTAACAGGCATAACACTCGACACATTCGTCGCGGTTGATCGTCGCACGATTGATGACGGGATCGACATAGATTGCACCCATCGGGCAGACATAAGTACAGTTCCCGCAGGCTACGCACTTATCAGGGTTTATCTTCATAAGTCTGCAGATTGGTCATATGATAGCATAACAATTGGCGGTGTCGCGATCTTCCGGTCCGCCTCGATTCCCATGCTCAAGATCGCCCCGGCGATGCAGAGGAAGGAGCAGACCAGAAAGGGAACGTTCCAGCCGTAGAGTCCCACCATGTAGGCCAGCAATATCGGCGAAACCGCGCTTCCCAGGTTACCGAACGTGTTCATCACGGACGCGATCGAGCCCGCGAAGTCGCCGCCGATGTCCAAAGGAATGGCCCAGGATACGCCAACCGTCACTTCCAGTCCGAAGACCGCCACGCAGGAATATAAAACGGAAGCGATCGAGTTATGAGTGAGCGTCGCCGGCACGATAAATACGGCTGCGAGAAGAAATCCGGCCAAAGCCACGCCGCGTCGCGCGATCCTGAGATTTCCGGAATGCTTCGCCCATCGGTCCGATGTCCAACCGCCCAGCAGATCGCCTGCCGCTCCCGCCAGCAATGGGAGGCTGGCATAGAAACCCATTTCCTTCAGATTGAAACCGCGATGCTCATTGAGATATTTCGGGAACCAGTCGAGATAGATGTCGATACTGTATCCGTAGCAGAAATACATCAGCGAGAGCGTCCACAGCGAGGAACTTCGAAGAAGAAGGCGCCATGGCACAGCTCGGGCGCCGGACTGGCGAACGCCAACCGCGTCTTCGATCAGGCCTCGTTCCGCCGCATTGACGTAGCGCTGCTCCGCCGGGGTGTCGCGGTAATACCAATACCAGAGCGCCGACCAGGCGATACCGAATATCCCGAATACCAAAAACGGCATCCGCCATCCGAACCGGAGCATCATCACGACGACCAGTGCCGGGGTCAGCGCCGCGCCCAGTCGGGAGGCGGCATGCGTGACGCCCTGTGCGAAACCGCGTTCCGTGGGTAGAATCCAGCCGGATAGGGAGCGCGTCGCGATCGGGAACGCCCCAGCCTCGCCCATTCCGAAGAAAAAACGGAACACGCCCATGGCGGCGGCGTTCCACGCGAACGCCGTGAGTGACGTAAAAACAGACCACCAGACGACGACAAGCGCGAGAGCGCGGCGCCCGCCGATCCGATCCCCCAGCCATCCTCCCGGAATCTGGAAAAGGGCATATCCCCATCGAAAGGACGCGAAAATCCACCCGATGGTGATCATGGAGAAGCCCATGTCCTTTTGGATCACAGGCACGGCGGACGCCAGATTCACGCGATCCATATAGGTGATCATGTACGCCGAAACAACCAGGGCAAGAACAACGTGGCGGGCGTGAGTCGGGCGAGCGGGTTCACTCATTCGTGATCAGAAAACAATGCGGTCCTTATTCGCTTCGATTTTTTTCGCATCGATGCCGGGAACTTTTGTCAGATCCTTCCAATCTTTGAAGTTCCCGTTCTGCTCGCGATAGGAAACGACGGACGCGGATTCCTTCGAGGAGAGTTCAAGCCCCGCGGACAGTTCGTCCGCGGGGGCCGTGTTCACATTCACAGGCCCGGTCCGGGACGGCAGCGGCCCGAAATTCTTTGCCAGGTATTCGACCACCGCAGGAATGTCCTCGTCCGGAATTTCCGCCCCGCGCGTCACCATTTGATCGACGATGTTGGACCATTGTTGCCTGGATGCCCGCTTTGAAGTGACTATCTTCATGGCATGGCATCCCGCGCATTGCTGTTGGACTAACGCCTTGCTCTCTCCGGGCGGGAGATTCTGTGCGTTCACCGCGAAGACGACACAAATGAGGGCCAGGACCATGTGCTTCACTTCGGAATCGAGGAAGCGACAAACCAGAGAAACTTCACCGGCGTATCGCCGCCGTTGATGTTCGAATGCGTCATGAACTGATCGGGCCGGATCATGTACGCCATGCCCGGATGCTGAATACGCAGCTCCGTCCCCATAAATGCGAGGCTGTCGCCATCGATGGCCACCCAAATCTCCTCTTGGCCGGACCTGTGCGGATGCGGCTCGCCCATCATCATCGGATTAATCGTAACGGTGATGACGTCTCCGAGGGTTGCCAGACCGTCCGCTTTCGAAAAAAGGTCTCGCACCACGTGCGCCCAATGTCCGGACGCGCCGGGCAGGGTAAAGGGAGACGCCTCTAGCGGCTTCCTCACCGGCACCTGACTCTCGTCGGTAGCCAGCATTGCCTTCGGCGCCACGAATCCAGCGGGAACGGGTTCGCTTATCACATACATGGTGAGATCCTTGTCGCCTGTACTCTTCATCGCGAATTCGAGGTGCGCCGGCACGAACACGGCGATGTCTTTATGAAGAACGGCGGTCTTACCGCCCGCTTGAATTTCACCGGCGCCGCCTGCGATATAGAAGACGTTCTGTTCGTGTTCCAGGCGAGTCGGCGTCGTGACGTCGCCGCTCCGGAGCCGGCCGTAGGAGAGAAAATTGGCCGCGCGAAGAACGGCGCCGGGTTGTGGCGGCGCATAATTGTCACCCCGCGTGAGAATATCCCGCAGAACCAGCGAACCGTAGGCGTGCCGCGGCAGGGAATCCCGCCAGTCGCCGATGAACATGTCGATTCGGCGGTCAAACGCATCTCTCGAAGGCTCGTACTTCACATCGCCCGGCCCGTCGAAGCTGTTTCCACCGGTGCTCGGAGTTTTTACCGGTGGTTTCGCGACCACCGGTTGGCCTGCCATACGAAACGAAGCCGTAGCGAGAAGAAAAAATGCCATCGATGCCAGACTCGAGTTTTCTCGTTTCATGATTTTCCCACCTTATTGACCAGCTGCGGCTGTGTAATGTATTATGATATCATATGACTACGAAGCTGGTACTGCAATCTATCTTACTCGCAGCATCGATTTTCGGCGCGGGTATTCCCGCGGGCGGTTTCGCGGGCACCTGGGCGGCGAACTTCCAGAAATCGGTATTCCCGGGAGCCCCTCCCAAGATCGATATGTGCACCATTGGCGCCGATGGAACGGTAACGGTCAATGAAACCAGCGCCGAGGGAAAAAGCTCCAAGTGGTATTACACCCCGGTACAGGGCCAGCCGGTCCACGTCACCGGCCGCGAGAATACGACGGTGACGGTGCGAAAGGTGAACTCCCACACGATGGTGCACGTTTGGGATCGTAACGGCAGGCCGGCGAAGAGCACGTCGGTTCTCTCGAAGGACGGGAAGACGACGGTGTTTACCATCGACGGCACCGACAAAGAGGGCAAGCCGTTCCACGAGAAGGTCGTTTACGATAAGCAGTAGTCAGGGCAAGCTATAGGCGATTACGGAGTCGCCCGCCGTGGTGTCGTAATAGCTTCCGCCGGAGGCCACCAGAACGACGAATTGCTTGCCTTTCTTTCCCGCGTATGTCATCGGAACCGTGTAGGAGCCGGTATCGAGTTTAGCTTCCCACAGGACCTTGCCGGTGCCGGTGTCAAAGGCGCGAAAGCAGTGATCGTTAGTCGCCGCAATAAGCAATAAGCCGCCCGCGGTGGCGATGGATCCGCCGAAATTCAGCGTGCCGGTTCCGTGAACGCCCTTCGCTTCCAGTTCCGGATCGACTCCAAAGGGTACCTTCCACGCCACGTCGCCCGTATTCACGTTAATCGCCCAAAGTTGGCCCCATGGAGGCTGCTGACAGGGCCAGAATTTATCGTTATTCCAAAACCGCGCGTACGGTCCCCAAGGGCTGTTCCGCTCGTAGGCCGGATCGCTGCCTTCCTCCGATTTTGAGACTTTTCCGACATCCGCAATGTCGACGGTATTCACGAACAAATATCCCAGTTTCGGGTCGTAGGACATGCCGGGCCAGTTGGTAGTTCCGAGCGTGCCCGGAAAAACGACGGAAAGTTTGGAGCCGTATTGCGAAAAAGGGCCTCCCGTTTTCATTCCTCCCTCCGTGGAGAGAAGATCGGTGCAGAATTTTTTCTGCTCGGGAGTCACCGTGGCAATCTCATCGGGACTGAAGCTGTGCCGGCCCAAAGGCAGAGGCTTCAAAGGAAAAGGCTGGGTCGGCCAAACCTGCTCGCCGGGAACGTCGCTGGCCGGAATTGGACGCTCCTCGACGCCGTAAACGGATTCGCCGTTGCGGCGGTCGAGGATAAACATCAGGCCGGCTTTCCCGATCGCCGCGACCGCCGGAATCGTGACACCGCGCCGCTTCACATCGATCAGCACCGGAGCCGACTCCAGATCGTAGTCCCAAATGTCGTGGTGAACGGTCTGGAAATACCACACCAGCTTCCCGGTCGCGGCATTGAGCGCAACCAGGCAGTTGCCGAACAGGTTTTTCCCCTTCCTGTCGGCCGCATAAAAATCGTAGCTCGGCGAGCCGTACGGAAGAAAGATCAAACCTCGTTCCATATCGACGCTCATCAAACCCCAGACATTGGTTCCCGACCGGTTTCTCCAACTCTCGCCGGGCCAGGTTTCGTTGCCCGCTTCCCCGGGATGCGGCACGGAATGAAATCGCCATACCTGCTTCCCCGTGTGTACATCCCAAGCCCTGGTGTCGCCGGACGCTCCAGCGCCGGGCGATTCCTGAACCTGGCCGCCGGTAATCGCCAGGTCTTTATAGATCATAACCGGCGATGTCAGATCGAATCGGGCTTGGGCGAATCCGTTTTGGACATCGGACTTAATATCGACTGCGCCGCTTTCGCCGAAACCAGGCGTGGGCTTCCCGGTTTGCGCATTCAGGGAAATCAAACGCCCGTCGGACGTGCCGAACAGAATCGACGCCGGCGTCCGCGAGTCTCCAGCCCAATAGGCCACTCCTCGTCCAGCAGCCCGGCCGCGATCCAGCGTGTAAGTCCACAGCTCCTTGCCGGTTTCGGGTTCCAGCGCGATCACCGTGCTATATGGAGTCGGCATGTAGAGAATCCCGTTGACCTCTATTGGCGTAGCCTCTGACGATCGCCGCCCACCTCCCTTGCTGGCAGCGCCAGCGGACTTCGACTGAGGGCCATCCTTCTTCATGTGATAGGTCCACGCCGGCGTCAGGCGTTGAACGTTCCGCGTATTGATTTGCCGGAGCGGGGAATAGCGGGTGCTGGAGTAATCGTGTCCGTACATTGGCCAGTCGGATTGGGACAGCGCCGGCAGAGTCAGCGCGCAGAGGATTCCCGCGAATGTTCGGATTTTCAAGATCGCGTCACTTTCTCACTCCATCTTTTTGCGGGCGTCCTCGAGTATCCGTTTCGCGCGTAACGGGTTGAATACGCCGCAGGAACAGAAGCGCGCCATGTACGTGACCGCTTCCTGCGGAGTGCGCCGGCCTTCTTTCACCCAGTCGATCATTTTCTTGGCCAGGCTAGCGGATATCATACCGTGTCCGCACATCGTCGTGAGCTTCAGCAACTGCGTGTTCGGAAGTTTCTCGGTGGCGCCTTCGAAGCCCAGCGAGTAACCGACGCTATGGCGGGCGATGCCTGCAAAGCTGCAACATTCCTGAGCTCCGTCCACGGAAGCAGAAATATTGACGGACAAACCAAGATCCGCCTGGACAACGGTTTGGAGAAACGCCTCGGCGGATTTCCGATTGTCGAAGATCGCAACCACTGACGCAGGTTCATCGATCCCGTCAATCACGGCCCGGAAATCCGGCGTCATATTGCGCCTCCAATTCGCGACCGTCGTCAGGTTGCGGGAAGGCCGCAAGGCACCGCCATGGACCGGATCTCCGATATTGACGGGGCTGAAGGGTAACGCCATCTCGAGAAACGCTTTCAGTTTAGGAACGCTATCCACGTCGTTCTTGCCGGTGCTGGGAGTCGCGAAAACCAGGTAGTCGTCGTAGAAGCTTTCCGAATCGCCGTAGCGATGTAATGTGTTGGTCATAGGATTTCGATCTCTACTTGCCCGTATACGTGATGCGCCAGATGGAACCAGACCCGTCATCGCTCACCAGCAGGGAACCGTCGGAGGCGACGGTTATGCCCACCGGGCGTCCCCAGACGCTTTCGTCATCCACTACAAACCCGGTAAGAAAATCCTCGTACTCGCCGCTCGCACGTCCAGTGTGGTGCAAAGGCACGCGGATCACTTCGTACCCAGCGCGAGGCGCCCGGTTCCAGGATCCGTGTTCCGATGCGAAGATGTCCCCTTGATATTCGGCGGGAAACTGTTTGCCGTCGTAGAAGGTCATCTGAAGCGATGCATTATGAGGTTGCAGAATGACATCCGGCGTAATCACTTTCTTTTTCAGCTCGGGATGCGTTCCCGGCAGGCGTGGATCCTGGTGCCCACCCATGTACCACCACGGCCATCCGTAAAAACCTCCTTCCTCGAGGTGCGTGATGTAATCCGGCACCAGTTCATTGCCCAATCCATCGCGTTCGTTCACGGAGCACCACAACTCGCCCGTTTTCGGGTGGATCGCGATTCCGACGGCGTTGCGGATTCCAGAGGCATAGACCCGCATTCCTGAGCCATCCGGATTATATTCGAGGATGTCGGCGCGATTTTTCTCGTCGGGCGAATCGTCGACATTCTCCTGCGAACCCACCGAGACGAACATTTTCCTGCCGTCGGCCGAAAACTGGACGTCCCTGGAACGGTGATGCCCGCCGGTGGGCAGATCGGCAAGGTGCTGCGGCGGTCCGGTGCTGATCAGATCCCCGTTATGATACGGAAACCGCACCACCGAGTTCATGTTCGCGACGTACAGCCACTGCGGATCAGGGCCGGGAGGATAGAACGCGATGCCAAAGGGAGTGTTCAGGCCGGTGGCGAAGACTTCCACTTTTCCCGGCGTACCATCGGCCGTGATCCCTCGGAACACCTTAATATCGCCGCCATTGGTTTCGGCAAGAAAAAAATCCTCATTGGGCGCCGTGCGCATCAGGCGTGGATTGTTCAGGCCGGTCGCATAGAGCCCGACCTTGAAACCGGGGGGCGCCTGCGGCCAAGCCTGCTCCGGACGCGCGACGATTTTGGGGCCGTTGTTCGCGGATTCCGTGACGAACGGGGCCGGCAGATCCTTCAGCTTGATATGGCGGAAAGTGCCGGGCTTCTCATATCGATAATCCGTGAAGGGCGCCTTTGGCGGCGGCGCATTGGAAGGGACGCGCACGGCTGCGGCTGCGGAGAGTTCGCTGCTGGTACTCGCCTCGGTCAGCGATTGGATGTACGTGACAACTTCCCATCGCTGAGCCTCAGGCAGACTGGCCCACGCCGGCATGCCGTTTTTCACGTCACCTTGAGTGATGTACCAGAAGACAGCTCCCGCGGGTGCCGTTTGCGTGGCTCCGTGGAGCAGCGGCGGGACATTGCCCGTTCCTTTGCCTGCGATCCCATGGCAGGCCGCGCAATTCCGGCTATAGAGATCCTTACCCGCGAGCAAGGCTTGCGCCTGTCCGGCGTAGGGATTTTTGGCTATCCGGGCGCCTACCGGGGCGTTATGGAACGAGATGTTCTGGGCAAATAGCGGCAAACAGAGCCACAAAAGGGAACATCGGATCATCTCGCGTCGGCACATCGCTGTCACAGTATATCTTAAGAGGATATGATATGACAATTGGTGGTATTCGGGCCACTTCTACATCACTGTGGGGTCCAACCACTGTCGGGTTCCAACAAAATGCTACGGAACCCTCGACAGTTGCAGTTTCCACTACTGGCCTGTATCTGGGAGTCCGTTACCATCCCCTCCATTACTGTCGGGGCTCGGTAGAGCAATCATGGCGCGCCCGCGAGGTTCGGTTTTTTTTCCCGAGGCCCGACAGTAATGGAGGGGATGCTAATATTTTGCGATCGACCGACCGCACCAATACCCAAAATAGAACTACTTCTGTTGGTGAGGGTGATAGCGCGCGAAATAGAGAAATCGGACTTGCGCATCCTGATCCTGGTTGATATTTGCGTGCGGCGTCTTGTTATCCGGAATATGGTAAAAGGACATCCCGGGAGTCTGCCGGCGCAATTGGTTCCCGACAAATGCGAGACTCGTGCCTTCAAGCGCGGTCCACACCTCCTCGATGTCGTCATGATCCACTACGTGGGGCTTGCCGATGGTCAGCGGATCCATCACGACCGTCAGGACGCTTTCAAGGGTGCCCAAGCCGTCGGCCGTCACAAAAAGAGTCTTGACGATGTGCACCCAGTGGCTGTCGCTGGCGGTAATCGGCAGCTTGTTTTCGTCGCGGACCAGCATCGCGGAATTGGGCCGAAAGCCGGAAGGCGTGGGTTCGTTAATCACATACATCGCCAGCGGCTCGTCCCCCGTATTGGCGATCGTGAACTCCAGGTTCGCGGGCATTAAGATCGCGATGTTGCGAAAAAGGTCGACCGTCTGTCCGCTCGCCTTGACGGTGCCGCGCCCGGATTCGACGAAGTAAATTTCCTGCTGACCTTCGAGCCGCGTGGGCTTCGTCGAAGCTCGTGGCGCCAGTGTGGCGTGCGCGTAGGAGTTCACGAATCGGAGTACGGCACCCTTCCGGGCCGGGTTCTGAGGATTGCCCCGCGTGAAAATATCGCGCTCTTCCAACGAACCGTGGGTCGTCCGTGCGGAAGCGCCGTGCCAATCCGCAAAATAGAGATCGATACGGTCACCCGTGGCTTGCGCCACTGCCAGCGAAGCTAGCCCGGCGGCCAGGGAAAGGAATAAAAGACTTCTTCTCGCCATTTGTGATCGGCCTCCCTCGATGGTACCGTGCAATTATAGCATATGATATGATCATTTACTTAGCAGCCAATACAATGATTTGGGAGAACTTAAAACTATGAAATTAATACGATTCGGCGAGCCTGGACAGGAAGCTCCAGGAGTGCTTTTGGATGACGGCACTCGCATTGACGCGTCCGGTTTCGGTGCCGATTACGATGAGAAATTCTTCGCCGGTGACGGTTTGAAACAGCTTGGTTCCTGGGTTGCCGCCCACCCAGCCGCCCCGCGCGTCGACGCCGCCTTTCGTCTGGGGCCGCCGGTTTCGAGGCCGAGCAAAATTGTCTGCATCGGGCTGAATTACCATGACCATGCTGCCGAGACCAAGGCGGAATCGCCGAAAGAG
Source organism: Bryobacterales bacterium (assembly GCA_963698105.1). GTDB lineage: Bacteria > Acidobacteriota > Terriglobia > Bryobacterales > Bryobacteraceae > Palsa-187. The sequence continues at coordinate 212,574 of CAVOPN010000001.1, read as the reverse complement.
CCGGTAATCTTCTTTAAAGCGAGCAGTTCCTTGGTGGGTCCCAACGACGCCCTGGTTATGCCGCGTAATGCGAGCAAAGTGGATTGGGAAGTGGAACTCGCTCTGGTCATCGGGAAGAGGGCTTCGTACTTAGACAAGGCGGACGCTCTGGATCACGTCGCGGGTTATGCGCTGCACAACGACTACTCCGAGCGAGGTTTTCAGTTGGAGCGCGGAGGACAATGGGTGAAAGGCAAGAGCGCGGACACGTTTGCGCCGCTGGGGCCGTTCCTCGCAACGCCGGACGAAATTCCGAATGTCGGGAGCCTGGGGATGTGGCTGAAAGTCAACGGAGTATCCCGCCAGAAAAGCTCCACGGCGAATATGATTTTTGACGTCGCCACGCTGGTTTCTTACGTCAGCCAGTTCATGACCCTCCTGCCGGGGGACATGATCAGCACCGGAACGCCCGCCGGCGTAGGCCTGGGAATGAGTCCTCCGGTGTACCTCGAAGCCGGCGATGTCGTCGAACTGGGGATTGAAGGCTTGGGTGAATCCAAGCAAATTGTGACCGCGTACAGCGGGCGCTGACGCCGGTTACCCGTGGCTGTTCTACAAACCTCGACGGTGGCCGCAGCACTGATACTAGCCTTGTCGGCCGCCGCCTGCTCCCGCCCGAAGCAGCAGGTCCGGGAGTCGAACAACTACGTCAATGCGCGTGTCTGCGCCGGCTGCCACGCCGGGGTTTACGAACACTATCGACAAACCGGGATGGCGCGCGCATTTTACGCACCCTCCTCCGCCAGCTTTCCTGACGCGCGCCCCTATTTTCACAAGCCTTCCGGCACCTGGTTCCAGATGATCGCTAAGAACGGAGCCTGGGTACAACGGAGCTGGCAGACCGGCTACGAGGGCAAGCCGGACGACACTCAGGATCTGAAGATCGATTACGTCATGGGTTCCGGCAATCATGTCCGGACCTACCTCCATCGGACCGCCCGCAACACGCTGATCGAGCTTCCATTGGCGTGGTACGCGGAAAAGGGTGGAACCTGGGCCATGAATCCTGGTTTTGACCTCACCCAGCTTCCCTCCACGCGGAAGATCGGTTATAACTGCATGTTCTGCCACAATGCATACCCATCTATCCCGGCAGGGCACGAGGACGCGGGTGCCGAGCCGGTGTTCTCCGGGCCCTTGCCTGAAGGAATCGATTGCCAACGCTGCCATGGACCCGGGGAAAACCATGTGCGCGCCGCCCAGGCACCTCATGCCCGGCTGGAAGACGTGCAGAACGCGATCGTGAATCCAGCCCGGCTCTCTCCCGTGCGCAGTATGGAGGTGTGCCTTCAGTGCCACCTGGAAACCACCAGCTCCAACCTGCCCAGCTCGATCCGCCGTTTCGATCGGGGTCCGTACTCGTATCGGCCAGGCGAGCCATTGTCGGCGTTCCGGCTGATGTACGACCATGCTGCCGGCGCCGGGAAAGACGACAAATTCGAGATCGTCAGTTCCGCCTATCGTCTTCGGAAATCGAAATGTTTCCTGCGGAGTAATGGCGCATTGACATGCACCACCTGTCACAATCCTCACGACATTCCGCATGGTCCGGCTGCCGCTGATCGCTACAACGGCATTTGCCGGCAATGCCACAGCCTGATCCGGGCGAAAAACCATCCGCAAGCCGGCAGTTGTATCGATTGCCACATGCCCGCACGCCGCACCGAAGACGTCGTTCACGCGGTGATGACAGACCACCTGATTCAGCGCCGCCCGGCTCGAAATCTTCTCGCGGAGATTCCCGAACGCCATTCCGAATATCGCGGCGAAGTAATCCCGTACGGCGATGCCGACGACTTGTACACGGCCGTTGCGCAGGTTGCCGGCAACAGCAATCTTCAAGCCGGCATCTCCCGACTGGCCTCCGGGGTCGCCGGGAGCCGGCCCTCGCAAGCGGAGTTTTACATGGAGCTTGGAGATGCCTACACCAGTAACAATCAATTCGCGGAAGGGATCCGGCAATATCAGCAAGCACTGGTACGCTGGCCCGGCTCGGCGCTCCTGTTGCGGCGGCTGGCGAAGGCATTTCGAGGCACGGGACAAATCCAGCAGGCTCTGGACGCTCTGCTCCGCGCCACCCAATCAGAACCCTCCGATGCCGAGGCGTGGTACGATCTGGGCCCCGTCCAATCGGACCTTGGCCGCAATCAGGAGGCGATCGCATCGCTGCGCAAAGCCGTCGAACTGGATCCCGAGTTCGCCGCCGCACAAAACAGCCTGGGCGCGGCCTTGGCCGCAACGGGACAAACCGATCTTGCCGAAGCGGCCTTCCGTGCCGCCCTGCGTATGGAACCGACACTCTTCGTAGCCCACGCGAATCTGGCGACTCTGCTCGCGTCCAGAAACGACCTCGTCGAAGCCGCGTGGCACTTTGAGCGCGCCGGGACCAAAGCGGTAGACCAGTTCAACTACGGAGTTACGCTGGCTCGCATGAACCGGCTGTTGGATGCGCAGACACACATCGAGGCGGCCCTGAGAGACGACCCGAATCTCGCCGAGGCGCACGACGTCCTCGGAGGCCTGCTCGAGAACCGCGGGCACATAGACGCCGCGCTGGTTCACTATCGCGAGGCGGTGCGCATTCGGCCGAGTTTCGGGAAGGCGCATCTCGATCTCGGTGTGATCCTGCTCAACCGGCGGGAACTGGCGGCCGCCGCCGTGGAGCTTCGCCTTGCATCGGGCGATCCCAGCCCCGGGGTTCGCGAACAAGCTCGAAAGGCACTTCAATCGATCGTGCACTGATGAGGGCCGGATGACGCCATCGCGAGCTTAGGCCTAATAGCGGGATCTCTTCCTCCGAATCGCACGCAATTGCCAGGTCGTCGCCCCGAAATTTGGTGCCGACAGGCTCTTAACGCATGGCCACCCAATTTCCTAAATGGATTCAGTAACATCCCGGTTGCGCCAATTTCCGGGATACCTGCGAAACCCGCGTGATACAATAGTTTCGTTTCGGGCTGTGGCGCAGCCTGGCTAGCGCGCTTGCTTGGGGTGCAAGAGGTCCCGGGTTCAAATCCCGGCAGCCCGACCAACTATTCCCTTCAGAATCAATGCTCTGTTCGCCTTCGGGGCGCGACACTAGGGCGATTGTGCCAGAAAATGTGCCTAAAATTTACTTAGCTGGCTTTCTCTGGCGCATCATTCCGGGTTTTGCCTGACTGTACAACTTGAAGACCTCGGCATCTCCCTGTCTCAACGTCTGTCACCATATGATCTGCGACGCCGCTCGCGCTCAGCCGGGTAGCGAACGCGTGCCGAAGTTCGTAGGGGGCGAAATATGGCAGCCCTACTCTTCAGCGTTCCAGCCCAGACTTTTGCGCAGATTGTCATGTACGCTTCCTTGCTCGAGCTTGGGCTGGGGAAACAGATATTCGCTTCGAAGCTCCGTCTCGGGCGGCTTTGGTCAGTGGCATATCGCCAATCCCGTTCACAGTCTTCGACGATGTTCACGACGATATCCCTGAGGTAACCGGGTGCGGCGATCTCGACCTTTGCTTGCTCGCTTGCCGTCATATAGTGTGGCTTCCGCGTAGACTTTTTCACCGAAACAGGAAATTCCACTGACACGGAGTGGCGGCCAGCCGTTTCTGCTTGATCGCAACCGTCAGAATGTGTGACAAGATCCTGAATTCCTGGTGAGCGGTGGCCGGTTTGATTCTCCCTTCGCCCGGACTCTAGCCGACGCGCTAAATGCGACGTCTGACCGTGCATCGCGCTCGGTTGCCGCACCGCGGACTCGCTCCTGAGGAAGGCCGTCACAGGACTGGCCGGTTAGTGGATTGAACTTGTAGAGCATGCCCCGTCTTCGGACCGGTGCCGCACGAAGGCACCATCATCTGAGGAGATGCCTGACCGGGAGGGCGAAGGGACATTGGCACAATTCCTGCCGGAGTGGCCTGCATGAACTCGGAGCCTGCTTGCGTGGCGGAGTGACGCAACGCGGCAAGCCGGCGTCTCGCGCCGCGATCTGATTATTGTGGGTCCGGCGGTATCCCCGTAAGCGAATGAGAGAAGCAGGAGGGAGGAATACAGAAACGATCGCCATGCTCGCGCGCCCGCTGATGCGGGTGTGGCCGCAGCCGGGTTGATGGGGGTTCTTTCATTCAAAAAGGTGCGAGATCGAAGGTCGGCTTTCCTTCGGACGCGGTGCCTGCTGAGCTGGATACCAGCTGGGACAACGCATAGGCCGGCTCGCGCTCTGCGGCAGACGAGGGTGCGACAATTTGCCGCAGGACACGTGGCCTTCCGATGGGGTCAAATAGCTCTCAGTGTGAGTCGGCGCTCACATCCGGTTTCAACCCATAGCTAAACGAGGAGAGTTTATGAACAAGACGATACTTGTGATGGCGGGATGCGCGACCTTGCTGCTCGGCATGGCGTTCGCGCAGGACCATGACGAATTGAACGGAGCGATGAAGACTGCGGGCGCAGCCAATGGCAGTCTGCGCAAGAGCATCGCGGCAAAGGACGGCGCGGAAACCGCCGCGACCGCGGAGAAACTCGCCGCGGCCTTCAAGACGGTCCAAGCGCATTTTGAAGAGCACCACATGGAAGATGGCATCAAGTTCGCGCAGACGGCAAACAAGGCATCGCTGAACCTTGCCGCAGCGGCAAGAGCCGGGGACTGGGATAAAGCGTCCGACGAACTCAAGACGCTCGGCGCCCAGTGCCAGGGATGCCACACGGCGCATCGTGAGAAGTTGCCTGACGGATCTTACAAAATGAAATAGGTAGACGCTATGGCTTCGCGTCCTTATTTTTCTGCGTCAGTTCTTCCCGCTTTCGGTTGGCTAGGATGTGCGCGTGGGTGATATCGGCGGGCGTCATTTCCGCGCCTATCCTATCCCGCAATTCAGTGCATCCGGAAAGCTGCGCCGAGGCGACGTCAAGCCAAGCGTAAGCCCACACGTAATCCTTGTCCACGGCTTGGCCGTTGGCGTACATCAGCGCGAGATTGTTCTGCGCCACCGCGTAGCCCAGGTTCGCGGCTTTCCGAAACAGCTCGAAGGCTTTCACAAAATCGCGCTTCACGGCTCGTCCTTGAAGATACATCGTGCCCAGATTGCTGATCCCCCCGGGGTCCTCTTGCTTCGCTGCCAAACGATACCAGTGGAGCGCCTGCGCGTCGCTTTGCGGAACACCCTCGCCTTTGGCGTAGAGCGCGCCCAGGTTATTCCGCGCTTCGGGGTCGCCTTGTTCGGCCGATTTTCGATACCAGAACGCCGCCTGCTTGCAGTCGTGCTCCCACGCCGAAGCCGTTTTCGTACAGATAAGCGAGGTCGTATTGGGCCGCCGCGTGACCGGCTTCCGCCGCCTTGCGATAGAACCCCGCCGCAGCGGCAAGGTCTTTAGGCACCCCATTTCCTTCGGCGAGTTGGACACCGCGCCGGTAATTCTCCCCGCCGTTCGTTGACGCGCTAACTTCGAGCCATCGATGGAGGAGGGGGCTTTCGATGGCACATCGGCCAGCGAGACCACTGCAAACGCCAGAACCAGGAATAAGACTCTCATTGATTCCTCGTCACGACCGCCGCCCTGGCTATCGTCCAGCACGAAATCGCCGCCTTGGCGCCTCACCGAGGCCGAAATCGCTTCGCCCGCCTTCAATACCTTCAACTGTTCCCAGTTCGCGACCCTATGGAGCCTTGATTGCGGCGAACAGGCCCGGCACTTCGTCGTGATAGGGCGTCACAGTTTCGTCTTCGGCGTAGACCTTCACCACCTCACCATGTACCGATAGCGCGGATTCACCGGCGCGGCGCGATCTTCGATCCTGTCGCGCCGATTCCGGTGTAGATTTGGCCGCAGGCGAACCCTTCCTTGCCGACCGTAGCCCGGAATCGAATCGCGACCTTCTGGTCGGCGGCCAGCACGACGGATGACATCAACAGGCCGGCGAAGAATGCGAGCTTGGTACGGGTCATTTCACCTCACTCCATCCATGAAACAGCAATTCTGTACTTTTGTCGTGCGGCATATTGTCGCACCTTGCACTCGCTTTTTCAATAATGGAAGCGGTAGCGGAACTCGGCGTAAATCTCGCGCGGATCATTAAAGTGAAAGCCTCCGAACGTCAGGCTGTTGTCGAGCAGCACGCGGCGGTTCGCGACGTTCATCGCCGTCAGGGAGACTTTGTACCTTTCACCTTCGCCGAAGCTTTTTCCCAATGAGAGGTCGAAGGTGGTGTGTGGCGGCAGGTAGTCGCCCGGATACTGCGCGTTCGGAAATCCATTGGTGAATCCCGATCCATAGTAGACGTTCGTCGCGGCGAAAACATGCCACGGAAGAATCGCGTTGATCCCGGCGTTCAACGTGTTTCTCTGATCGTGGTCGACAGCAGAGAATCCAGGATCAGGCTGGCAGCCGTCCGGAGCAGGGGAAGGACAAATCAAACCGCCAGTGAACGGCGCGGAGTCCTCGGCGATCTGATTCGAGTAGGCGACATGTGCCTGGGCGCGGTGCCACAAACGGGGAGAACGCAGAGTGACCTCCCAGCCGCGGATCAATGCGCGGTCCCAGGTGAGCGGCCAGAACAGGTTCGATTCTCCGATGTTGGAATGGTCCAGCCAGTTGCGCGCGCTGGTTTTGAACGTGTCGGTGTCGAGTACCCACCCTCGAAACGGAATCGCGACGCCGAACTGGTATTCATGGTCACGCTCGCCCCGTAGAGGACCGAACGTCAGGCTCTGGCTATTCGCCAGGTCGATCAGTGGGCCAGTGGCCGTCAACAGCGGAGGCGGTTGGTAAAACACGCCGTAAAATCCGCGAAACACCCAATTCAGGCGGGGAACTTTGATTGCGGCGCCCACGCGAGGATCGGGCACATTCTCCACTACGGCCTGCGTTCCTCCGCTCACCGATCCCGAGTCGAAATGTGAATAGCGCAGACCGGCGATCAACGTCAGCCACGACGTCACCTTATAGCGGTCGCTCACGAACACCTCCGTCAGGCCGCCTGTCACGGCTCCGGTAGATTGTCCGAAGTTCTGACAGCTCATCCCGCAATCCGTGAAAATATTGTTGAAAAAATTGCTCTGATGCTGGGCGAAGCCATACACCCCAACTTCAATTTCGTTCTTGCGGATCGTTGCGTTCAAGCTCGCCTGGCCGCCAACGTAATTGGCGGTTTGGTTGACGTTCGTAATGACTGGATAATCATTCGGCGAACTGTTATAGCTGGCCTGGTTGTAGTGATAGAAGGGAGAAACGGTCATCCGCACGTTGGGATTGAACGTGTGAATCCATGAGAACGTGAGGTAGCCGTCTGGTTCGACCTCGCTATCGTGAAGACCGTAGCTTGGATAAGCCTGATTGCCTGCGGAGTTGGGATCGGGATCGATGGGGATTTGGTAAAAATCCCGTCTCAAGGCAGCGGTCAGGCGAAACTGGTTGGTGGCGCTCGCATTGAAAATCAGCGACGCAAATCCGCCAAAACCGTTCTCCGCATCGTGCACCACCTGCCCGATTGGAGGCTGCAGGCCGTAATCGCTGCGATTCGCCGTGAAACTCACGTAGTAAGCGAAGCGTTTTGTATGGCCGCCGAAATTCAGTTGATCGTTGGTTTGATACCAGTCGCCGAACGACGTTACCAATTCCGCCTGGTTGTCTCTCTCAAAGCCGTTGCGCGGCACGATGTTGAAAATTCCGTACGTCCGGTCGCCGTATTCGGCGTCATAGCTGCCGCGTTGCACCTCCATATAATCGATATCTTTGGGATCGATCTGCGGCCCGAGATTCGTGGCGATGTTCGTGTTGGGTATCGGCACGCCGTCGATCAGCCAATCCACTTGATGGCCTCCGCGCATGTGCAGCATGTCGTGGGTGACGTAGGCGCCGGGCACGTAGTCCGTGATCATTGCCATGCTGTTGGTGCGGCTGGCCCCGGGGGTTTGCGCGATGTCCTCGCGGCCGATCAGCGTCGTGGGCGTGACCGAATCGCCGTTAACCGCCTCGGCCTGGCCCACCACGACCGCAGTTTGCTTCACCGTCGCGATGGCGAGTTGGAAGTGAAGAACCGGCGCGGACTTCGAAGCGACGGTCACCGTCTGTTGCTCGGTATCGAAGCTGGATTTGCTCACCGATATCGTGTAATCGCCGATCGGCACGGTGGCAAAGGAAAATTCGCCGCTATCGGAGGTCTGTGCGGTCTGAGACCAATCCGAGGTAACTGCCTTCAGCGTGACCGAGGCTCCGGCCACCGGCCGGTGCTGCGGGTCATGAACGATTCCTTGTATCTTCCCAAAAATTGTTGCATGGAGCATCGAACCAAATAAAAAAAGTGCCGCTAAATATGGATACTGTGTGAGCTTTCGCATAGACCCTCCTTCATCCAGTTTGCTCGCCGCCGAGGGTGTGCAAGCGGGAGCGCGGATACCTTCTTATCTTCTAACTGAAACGTCCGAATAGACGTGCGGCAAATTGTCGCACCCAAACGTCAGCGCGACGGCGGATGTTTTCCCAGCTTGCGCTGTAGCGACCGCCGGTGAATGCCCAACAGGCGGGCGGCCTGCGAAATATTGTCGCCGCAATCGGCGAGCACGCGCTGCATATGCTCCCACTCAACTCGCGCCAGTGACGGGACGCTCTCCGGCCCTTCGGACTCGACGGTTGCTGATTCCAGATTTTCGTATGCGGCAAGGATCTGATCCACATCGATCGGCTTACTCAGGTAGTAATCCGCGCCGCGCTTCATCGCGGAGATCGCCGTTGGGATGCTGCCGTACCCGGTTAGCATAACGATCCTCATCGACGAGTCGACGGCGCGCAGTTCCTGAACCAGGTCCAATCCACCCATGCCGGGCATTCGCAGGTCGACCAGCACAAGGTCCGGACTGCGATCTCGGGCGAATTTCAACGCGTCGTTGCCGTTCGATACGGCATCCGCCGTCCAGTTCCGTTCGGAAAAGGCGCGGCATAGGCGGTTGCGAAATACGTCGTCATCATCCACGACGAGGACCAGCGGGAGGTCGTCAGAGGGAGGCATGCGCGCCCTGCGACGAAGGGATCGACGGAAGCTCCAGCGTTGCGGTTGTGCCTTCGCCGGGCGACGAAACGAACAGGATACGACCTCCCAGATTTTGCGCGAACGTACGCACCAGGAAAGTACCCAGTCCCATTCCTTTGCCGGGCTCTTTGGTCGTGAAGAATGGTTCCGCGATGCGTCGGAGGACGCCATCGCTCATTCCATGGCCTCGATCCTGAACAGAAATTTGCAGTGCGGAGCCGTTCTCCGCGGCGCCAATCTGGACTAGACGCTGATCGATATTCGCATCGAGCGCGTTCTGAATCAGCGCCGCAATGGACTGCGCCGTGGCCTGTACGGGCAGCACTGCATCGAGGGCTTCATCGGTCAGATCGATTCGCAGCATGGCTCGTTGAGACTCGGGAAACTGATCGCACACCCGCGTCAGCAAACTCAATACCCGGATCCGTTCGGGCGCTTCACCCATCGGCTGTGCCCCTTGCGCGCTCATCCGTTCGAGAATGACCCGGCAACGGTCCACCTCCGATCGAATCAGCCTCGCGTCTTCCAGCGTCGCATTGTCTTTGGAAATATTGGAAGCGTATCGCTCCAGTTCTCGTGCCACGACTGCGATTGTTCCCAGAGGCGTCCCGAGCTCGTGTGCCGCGCCTGCGGCGAGCGTCACCATGGAGGCGAGTCTCTCGTGCCGGGAAACCTGATCTTGAAGTTCAAGAACCTCCTGCTCCCTCCGCCGCAGCGCATCGGCAATTTTTCCGGTGAAGAACGTAATCAAGGCAGCGGCGATAACGAAGGCGATCCACATCCCGATCAAGTGAGGAGACAGACCCTCCTCAATATGATGAGTTTGAAATACAGCCAGCTGTCTGTGAAAGAAGAAGAGCAATCCAAAGCAGGCCGTCGACAACGCGCCCAGTACCCATGTCCAGAATTTGCGCAGCACAATCGCCGACAACGTGATCTGTACCAGATACAGGAGGCTGAACGGATTGTTGGGGCCGCCCGTCAGTCCCAGCATGACGGTCAGGCCGAGAGTATCGAGGACAAAGGCGACACCTAAGGTCTCCTGCGGAAATCGGCCCGACACGTTCCGCATTCTGCCGAGTAGAACGTTGCTCGCAAGAATCACCGCGAGGGGAGCCAGGGTCCGGAGAACCGGGAAATCAAGGTGAGCGATATACGCAACAGCGACGATCAGCGCCGCTTCCCCGGCCACCATTCCGTAACGCAGGCGAAGAACCCAGGGGAGGGCCAAATTGGGAGCGAGATCAGTAGTATCAGTTTGTGGCACTCTGACGGGCTGCAGGTAGGCGCCAGCCAGTTGGGGCTGATGCGCTGTATTGAGCCCGTTCTCATCATGCCTAAGAGACATACGACTTGAAGACCGTCTTCTGTCATCCTACGCCAATCAAACAGGAGTCGGGATGCGGCAATTTGCCGCACTGATTTGACGCTCATTATAGGCGCTTGCGACGATTTGCCACACGCGGGAAGCCGCGGCCTGTCCGTACACTCGTAAGCAGGCGGGATGCTTCGCGGATGCGCATTCCGGTTGTTCAACGTGCTCGAGAAAGTCCATGGAGCAAACCACATCGAAGGACCCGTCGGCGAAGGGAAGGCGATACGCGTCCGTTGCGATGTAAGTAGCACGCCCGCTGAAGTCATTAAGGCGCGCGACTTTCAGCGCATCTGTGGCGAAATAGACCGACGACGGCGTGTCCTTGAGCGGCCAGGTAGTTGGACAGGAAGCCACCGCCACAGCCAACGTCAAGAATGCGCAGTGCGCGTCCGGGGAAACGTGCGCGGAGCTCCTCGGCGATCCAGGGATTGCGCAGCCGTGACTCTGCGCGCAATAGCGCCACCGGATCATCTTGTGCGTTGTACCAGCGCTCGCCTAAGTCGTGATAGATGTCATTATTGACTCCAGGTGGCGACGCGCTCTTTACTGGCGCGCCCCGAACTGCGCCGCCGGCGCCTTCCAGATGAGATTCCAATACACAAAGATGACGATCGCTTGCACGATCAACGGCAACAGGAGCAGGTACTTCAGGGCCAATGATTCGACCTATTTTTCAATCTCAAACAAGCCGCCGGATATCGTCAGGCCGGGGCCGAAAGCTACACTAGCCACGAGTTGTCCAGGTTGGGTTGTGCGCGATTTCAGAATTTCATCCCACACGTGGGGTAGCGTCGCCGACGACATGTTCCCATAGTCGTGCAAAACGGCGCGGCTCGCCGCGGATTGCTCCGGGCGTAGGCCCAACGCGTCGGAAACCTGGTCGATAATCTTTGGGCCGCCGGGGTGTATCGCAAAGATGGCAAAATCCTTCTCGGCATTGTAATCGAGATCAGCCTGGGCGAAGAGCCGTGCCAAAAATGCGGGAAGTGTCGCGGCGATCTTCTGCGGCACTTCCTGGGTAAGGGTCATGCGAAACCCCCATTCGGTTATCGTCCAGCGCATGTCGCCGGTCGAGTCCGCCACCAGTTCCTCCGCCAACGCTAGGATGCGCAATCCGGAAGTCCCATCGTCAGGCCCGTCATCAGGCATTGTTGCGCAAGCCGCGTCAGCCACCCGACTGAGCGAGTACCGCATATGGCCGTCACCGAACAGGCTTTGCACCACAAGCTGTTCTGGACTGTGATCCGACGGATCCAGATGCAACGTGCAGAGCTCGGTGTGCACAATGTCCACGCGATGCGCTGGGTCGGTCGCGGAAGACAGATAGCCGCTCGCGATACGGATGGCAGGGAGTGCCGCGTAACAACCCATATGATAAGCATGGGTCACGCGAGTCCGTTGTTGCCAACCCTTCTCTCCCACAAGAATCTGCGCGGCGCTTGGAGAGGTGTAACCAGTGCACGTCACATGAATGAGATCGTCCGGCGCGCTGGACTCGCCCTCGTACATCGCATTCAGTACTCTCTCTGCGCCGCGCGCAAAGACTTGCGAACGCACGGATGTGCCGACCCCTTCGGGGCTCTCCTTCAACCGGTAAACTTCCATCAGCTCCCAATCTGTGTGCAGATGGTCGTTCAATTCACATCCGCGCGCGCCGATTCTATCTGGTGAACAGCCATAGCGGCGCAGCAGCTTGGGCATTATAGCGGCGAAGGTAGGATCAATCGGGGAAAGGCCTTTGTTGAGGCGTTGAGTTTCCTCCGCCTGGAGATGGGCCTCCGTCAGCCAGCTCAAGGCTTGCTCCTGCGTTCCCGAAAGCGGAGGACGAACCATGCGAAACGAATGCAAGCGCGCGCCGCACGGGCCGGATGCTCGATGACGAGCAACGTGGGACTGAATCAAGGTAGCCACTTGATCACAGTCTGCCACATGCATCGCCATTGTTAGCGCCCGTGTTAGTGCACGAAAAAGTGAAAATCGATTTCAACTTCGTTCTTGACCTTAATCGCTCCGCCCGCAATACTGATGGGCTTGATTCCAAAATCTGTTTGTTTGAGAACCGCGTGGGTCGTGTAAGAATCGCCGGTCTTTTTCACATTCAGGCTGATCCGTTTAGTGACTCCGTGCAAGGATAGGTCACCATCGACCCGCCATTCGCCCTCCCCCAGTTTGTCGATCCGAGCAGAGCGGAATGTGATCTCCGGAAACTTCTTCGTCTCCAGTGTCAACTCCTGCATATGCGTCTGAATTGTGGCCTGATCTTTCGCGTCAATTTTCGCATCGGGCCTGACCGACATTTTCGCGGTCTCCACTCGAAATTCGATGCGCGGATTGCCCGACTCTGAAATCGTGCCGCTGGATATCGGCGCGTCTACGATGTGGTCATGGGCGGCAGCGGAGAATAGCCCGGATTTGCCAACTTGAATGGTGATCGTACTCCGCTGGGTATCGATCAGTTTTTCTTGCGCCATGAGCGGCCCAGTCGCGAGAATCGCCGCGGCAAGGGCGGTTGCGCTAAGCCACATAAGAATAGACCTTCCGTAAGTTTCGTTCAAAGATCCTGGAGGGGAGTATGCTAGTCGCCATTTGACGTCCGCTGGTGACCAGCCGGTTCTCCCATTGGCCAATGGTGCCCATGAGAAGGGAGCGCCGTTGCACGTGGCTGGTTCGATGGCGACGCAGCGACTCATAGCGGCACAGAGCCAGTTCCGGGGTGGCCTCTCTACACAACGACTTTGCGAGAACTAATGCGTCTTCGAGCGCCATGCAACCGCCGAGTCCCAGATTCGGCGTGCACGGATGAGCCGCGTCTCCGAGGAGCATCACTCTTCCTTGTCCCCACCGCTTCAGGGGAGGAAGATCGTACGCACCATTCTTAAGAATGGTGCCTGCATTCGTCCCGGCTATCAGGCTTTCGACGGGCTCGTGCCATCCTTCGAACATTCGCAGAAGCTCGCGCTGACGGTCTTCGGGAGAGTCTACATGATCAGGATCGGTATTCGCCGTCGCATACCAAGTAAACCGATCATCGCCCGTTCCGAGGATGCCAAAACGCTTTCCTCGTCCCCAGGTTTCGCTGTTGACGCCTTTCGAGACGGTGCCTTCAAGTCGCGCCATTCCTCTCCAAACTGTGTAGCCGCGGAAGACGGGCTCCCGGATTCCAAATAGCTGAGTGCGAACTCGCGAGCGAATGCCATCCGCGCCGATGAGGAAGTCGTGCTCATTCCGATTGCCACTGGAAAAGTGAATGGTCACGCTTGATTTTTGTTCGTCGAAATATTGAAAATCGTGTCCGAGACGAAGCCGCTGCTCAGGAAGTGCTGAGATCAACGCGTCCAAGAGATCGGAGCGGCGCGTGCATAACGCAGGTACATCGAAATGACCCAACCCGACGTCCATGAGCGTCGTGCCCGTCCGGGAGCGAACCAGGAAGTTCTGGTTCGGCCCACTCAACGCCGCGACTTTTTCGAGCAAGCCCAATTCCTTCAGGACGCGGGTTGCGTTCGGCCATAGCATCATCCCCGCCCCTACTTCTCGCAGCTCGGTCGCCCTCTCGTAGACGGTTGCTTCGATCCCTGCGCGATGCAGCGCGACGGCCGTCGCAACGCCGCCGATGCCGCCGCCAATAATACCGATATTCAATTTTTCAACCGCCGATTTCCGTGGATTTGTGAGAAAGAAATAATTCCGCTTGCGTGGCGCCGGCGCAACCGTGCCAAACTCTATCGGTTACGCATAACAGTGAGACGGCTTCCTTGGAGTTGCGTTCCTGACGATTTGTTCATCTTCTCAGCGGGCGGTTGAACTCGAAGTCGCTCCTCTATTCTATTTTACCTGCTGCACATCACCGCTCAAAAGCCGCGAGATGACAAGATGTTCATGTGGTCACTTTTGATCAACCAGGGAAGAGCCGATTCGTCGAGATTTACTCTGGCGTGCATTAACATCAAGTTATGCGAGTGCTGCTGGTAGAAGATGAAGTCGAAATTCAAGGCTTCCTACAGCATTCCCTGACGGAAGCCGGTTACCAGGTCGAGGCGGCCGCGGACGCGAAGAACGCAGAACGCATGAGCCTCGAAAGCCTCCATGACATATTGATCGTCGACCTCGGTCTGCCGGACGAAGACGGCCTCAGTTTGATCCTGCGGCTCCGCCGGCTCGGGTTGCGCGCTCCGGTGCTCATCCTTTCCGCGAGGCGTTCGGTCGATGATCGAGTGCGAGGTCTTGAGCAGGGCGGCGACGATTACCTGACCAAGCCATTTGCGCTAGCCGAGTTGCTTGCGAGGGTACGAAATCTCGTAAAGAGAAATACCTCATCCGTGGCCGAGGTCACACGCTTGCGAGTTCTCGATCTCGAACTTGATCTCCTCAGGCGTGAAGCCTCTCGCAACGGGGAGATTCTGAATTTGACGCCGCAGGAATTCGTCCTGCTTGAATATTTGTGCCGGAACGCCGGTCGCGTTGTCACACGGTCGATGATTCTTGACGCAGTTTGGGGTATGCGCATTCAGCCTGACACCAACGTCGTCGACGTCCACATCTACCGCCTCCGTGGCAAGGTAGACGCCAGTGGCCGCCAACCTCTGATCCGGACGCTGCGGGGTGTGGGCTATGTCCTCAAAGACCGTTAAACCGATGCGCAGCGCTGCTTGGCGTATCTCCTTTTGGGCCGCGCTGGCGTTCGCCTGCGGCACCATGGTCGTATTCATATTCCTTCATCAGTTTGTTGCCCACGATATTCAACGGAGGACCGATGCCTGGCTGGCGGGTGAGGCCGGCGTTCTCAGCGATGTCGCGGAGCGAACTCCGAAAGGAGTGCTCTATCCAAGAATTGTCGGAGAGGTTGCGGAACTCGCGAGCAGGGAGATACCGCACAAGCTGGCAGACGATGCCCGATTGAATGATTCGGTGTTCTTCCTGCAAACTGCTGCCGATGGTTCAGTGGGTTTGTGGGTAGGAGCTGGGGATGGAAGCGCCCATCTCGCTGGACTGAGAAACAGTCAGATCGTTCCTGAAATACCGACGAGTGTTCACGTGGCCGGCTTCGATGCGCCATTTCGCGTGGTCTCGGTCAGGATGAACAACGGAAGCCAAATCTACCTTGGCCTGTCCGAACGAGATCAACTGCGGGTGCTTGGGAATTTGCGGCTCCGCTTCTTTCTTCTTTGGGCGGTGATTGTGCTAATAGGATCAGCCATCGTTTTTTACAGTACCCGGAGAGTGCTGCGCCACGTCCAGGATATTACCGACGCCGCCTCAAGGATCGGCGAGGGCGAGTTGAGCAGCAGAGTCCCTACAACGCACAGAAACGACGAAGTTTCGCAGTTAGCAACCACTCTGAACCGCATGCTGGATCGCATAGAAAGCTCAGTTCACCAACTGCACACGATCACTGGCTCGCTCGCCCACGATCTTCGGAGCCCACTGACAGCGGTGCGCGCCAAGCTGGAGATGTCCCTGACCGCAGCGGCGAGAGATGAGGAATCGGAATCGATCGTGTCGGCCATGGAGGACATGGATCGTCTGACGGAGTTTCTGAATCAATCCCTTGACGTTGCCGAGGCCAAAGCAAATGCGCTCAGGCTAAATCGCGTGGGGGTCGATCTTGATGATCTTCTGAGGATCATGATCGACCTCTACGAACCATCCATGTCGGAAAAAGGATTGCGTATAAACGTATGCAGCGCAGGCTCGCTGGAGGTGTCCGCGGATGCCGCTCTTATCCATCGTATGATCGCGAACCTCTTCGATAATGAGCTGAAGCATTTGCGTGCTTGCTGCACGGTGACAATTTCTCTCAGCCGCTCGGAAGATAGCGCGTTAGTGGTAGTGGAAGACGACGGCCCCGGATTCGAATCGGAGGTCCTCTCTCAGGTATTCGAACGCCGCGTGCGGGGCAAACATTCGACCGGGCATGGACTAGGGCTGGCGTTCGTCGAAGCTGTCGTGCGCGGGCATGGTGGGACGATTCACGCGTCGAATCGTAGGGAAGGTGGCGCTCGGCTTACCATCATCCTCCCGCTCGTCGTCCGCTCCAAGAATGACAAGGTGTTCATTTCCGAGTAAAATTGAATGGCGCAGCAACCTGTCTCGAAATAGTGCGTCAACTCCGGTAGCGCATGCCTAGATCCACCAAATTCATTCTTCTCTTTGCTCTCTGCGCATGTGCGTTTGCTCTCATCGCCGCTCCCTCTGCGGCAAGAGACCCGTCGGAGAACCAGCTGTACGCCGGCTGGCTCAAAATGTACGACCTGAAGTTCGAGGAAGCGCACTCGATCTTCGGCGCCTGGAAGCAGGGTCATCCAGGGGATCCGCTTGGTCCGGCGTCAAACGCGGCGGCCTACCTGTTCTCTGAATTAGCCCGGCTAGGCGCTCTCGAATCTGAGTTATTTGTTGATGATTCTCACTTTCAGGATCGCGGCAAGTTGCAGCCGGATTCTGAAAAGAAGGCGCTGTTCATGAAGGAGATCGCCGAAGCGGACCGCTTGGCGGATGCCGTATTGCAACGATCGAGCGTCGATTCCAATGCGCTATTTGTCAAGTCTGTAACACTCGGTTTGCGCGCAGACAACGCGGGCTTGATCGAAAAGCAACTTTTCGCCGCATTGAGCTATACAAAGGAGAGCCGCGTGTTTGCCGAGAAGCTCATACGCGCGAAGCCTGAGGTAGCCGACGTATACCTTGGTCCGGGTTTGGAGAACTACCTGTTGAGTTTGAAGCCCGCGCCCGTCCGAGTTCTCCTGCGAATAACGGGCTCGAATGTTGATCGCGAGAAGGGCCTCGAAGAGATTCGCGAGACGGCGCTGCACGGTTATTACCTAGAGCCATTTGCCAAGATGCTGCTAGCGGTGGCGGCGTTGCGTAACAACGATCCTTCCCGAGCGCGGGAGCTCTTGGGAGAGCTCCACAGGCGCTTTCCAGACAACCAACTGTACACGCGCGAGCTGGACCGCATCGATAGATTCAAGAAATAATGTCTTCCATCCCACTCCCCGTCAAATCCGTCCCTTCCAGGTTTAAATTCGGCATCTGGATCGGCATTGGTGTCATTACGCTCTTTGTCTTCATCACTTCAGAAGTTTTCCTCATTGCCGATTACCCCATGTACCACGGCTACAGGTTGCAGGTCATCGCCGATCGACAACTTCTCATCCCTCATACCATTTGCGGTTTATTGGCGCTCCTGGCTGGGCCTCTGCAGTTCTCATCAAGGCTTCGCCAACGTCACCCGCAATTCCATCGTGTCCTCGGACGTATCTATCTGATTTCCGTCTTTATCGGCGCATTTACCGGCATCGGCTTGGCCGCCGGACGCCCTGGGCTGCCGGGAACTTCCATGCAGGCCGCCGCTTGGATTGTCTGCACCACGGCAGCCTTCGTAACCGCGCGTAACCGCCAAATTGTCCAGCATCGCCAATGGATGATTCGCTCCTATGCCGTCACCTTAACCTTCGTCTCCAGCCGCGTGCTCAATCTCTGGCCGCGCTACTGGAGCCATCTTGGCGACAGCCTCGCTGCCGTCGGCGTGATCGCGTTCACACTCGCTTCCCTGCTCATCGTGGACCTCGCCCTCAACTGGCGCGAGCTCACAACTCGTCGTGGTTTATAGTCGCCACGCGTCCAATTTGACGTTGGCCGGTTTCAGATCTCGATGAATTACACCGCGATCGTGGGCGTATTCGAGAGCTTGGGCGATCTGTTGAGCAATGTGAATCGCTTCTTCCAGCGGGATCGGGCCGGCCGCGATGCGATCCGCGAGCGTGGGACCTTCGATCAACGCGAGCACCAGCGATCACGTGCCGTTGCTCTCTTCCAGTCCATAGATGGCGCCGACATTGGGATGATCGAGCGACGCTAACAATCGCGCTTCCCGCTCGAAACGACCCATGCGATCGGGGTCGAACCCAGCGCGGCCGGAAGCACCTTGATCGCCACGTCGCGCGATAGACTTCGCCCATTCCGCCGGCGCCAAGGGGCGCAAGGATCGCGTAGGGGCCGACCTTGTCTGCGGCGCGGAGTCGCATTGGATTGAGTCAGCCCAGTTTACTCGATCCGGAAACCGGAATGCCTGAGCCTCGACGCATCCGTGCAGTATCCGCATGGGTCGAAAGACGGCGAACAAAAAGGACCCTCGCCCGGCTGGGAGGACGAGTTGGGTTCGCGCTCTCGATCTGGCCCGATGGTAGTTCATGTGAACCGGAGGATCCATGCCTTCGAAAAAACCCAACCCTGGAAGGTAAGTCTCGTGTGAATTTGTTGTGTCCACTTAAGATGACTCGTCCTTACACAAGCACGGCTTTTGCCATTGGGGGATCGTGCGTGCCATGCAATTGAGCGCCGTTTAGTCGTGTACAAGAGTCGAATGAGCCGTTATTTCGTTACCGGTTTCGCCAGGATTTCAAAGGGTCGCATCATTTCGTTATCTTCGTGTTCCAGAACATGGCAGTGCCAGACATAGCGTCCTATATAGCCCTCGAAGTGCACGATGATTCGGGTGATCATCTTTGAGTGTGCCCGAACTGTATCCTTCCAGCCAACCTCATAAGGATCGGGAGACGACAAAGGACCCGTGTAACGAATCTGCCTGGTCCGGAAATAAAGAGGCTCGTCGAAGCTTCGCCGGTCGAGTAATTGAAAGCGCACCAAGTGCAGATGGATCGGATGCGAGTCTTCGGTTGTATTTACTAACTCCCAAATCTCGACAGTATCGATGACTGGATTCTCGCTGACCGGCATATCCCAGTGATTCCCGCCTAACAGCATGGTCATCGAATCGCCATTAGGACTCTTGAGTTCCACCAGGGGAATGCGACGCGTCCTCACTGCCAGAGTTTCACTGATCTTCACTATTGGACGCAAAACGGCCGGCACCGAACTGGCGCGAGCCGGGTTATCATTCGAAACTCGGAATTGCATGATGTCGAACGCATCGCTCTTGAGAACAATATGTTCGCCTTGAGACTTGGAGAAGTCGGTAGTGTCCTAAATTAGGACACCACCTCCGTTGACCACCTTGCCCGAAACCGACAAAGTGTTGGTCTGATGAGTTTGTCCGGAGATCAGAGCCTCCGAAAGCTTGCACCCCGTCCAGGTGCGGAAACTTTACTTTTCCGAAGACCGCGAAGATCTGAGAACTCCGGGCAAACCTCCTAAGTACTTTGTCACTCTGGAAGGGAAAACGCCCGCCGTCTTCGACATGAATTTCAAGAAGCCGGATATCACGGTTAGACAGGGGACCATCGAGGACTGGATCATTGAAAACCGGGCGCGCGAGGGTCATACTTTCCACATTCATCAGTTGCACTTTCAACTGCTCGAGCGCGATGGGTCAAGGCGGAAGAAGCTATGTTGCGCGACACCATCGATCTGCCTCACTGGGACGGAAAAAGCGTGTATCCCAGCGTAAAACTGAGGATGGATTTCCGCGCGTCCGAAATCGGGGACATTCCTTTTTCATTGCCACATTCTGGAACATGAGGATTCCGGCATGATGGGATCTGTCGAGGTTGTAAAGTGATGCATCAAACATGCTGTCTTCTTTTTGATACCTCTTTGTAACGCCAAGTCCATGCTGGCCGACTATCTTGTTATATGGGCTCCGCGTGTCCGCTGAGGGGTTTTGACGATTAGAGAGCTTTTGTTCGGTACGGCACTCATCGCTGTCAACACCGGTTTCGCGGCAGATCTGACAAAAGCGACAGTGGACGCATTCGATAGCTACATCGCTGCCACAGAAGCCCGGATGGAGCCGCGACTTCACGGCAACCACTTCCTCTCGGTGGACGATTCCCCGGAATGGCGTCAACAATTGAGGCACGGATTACTGATGGTCCAGCCGACCCAAGACAGCGGCATAATCGCAATCAAGAACGGCTTGATACAGGATTGGACGGGAGCGGTGTTCATTCCAAACTCGACGCTAAAGAACGCACTGTCGATTGTCCAGGATTATGAGCATCATCAGGAGATCTACAAGCCCGAGATTGCAGATGCGAAGATCCGCTCCCGCTCCGGTGGCGATTTTCGGGTCTACATGCGAATCGTCAAGGCCAAACTGTTGCTCGCGGACGTGCTCAACACTGAACACGAGATAAAATTTACCACCGTCGATCCGCATCGGGTTTACAGCCGAGCCCACAGCCTGCGAATTGCTGAAGTAAGTGACGCCTGGAAACCGGGAGAACATGAATTGGCCGTCGGACGGGATCGCGGCTTCCTCTGGCGTCTCTACGGCTACTGGTTTTTCGAGGAGAGCGACGGAGGCGTGTATATTACCTGCCAATCCATCACGCTGACTCGGGATCTTCCTTTTGCACTCGGCAAGATACTCGGGCCGGTGCTGCGGGAGCTTCCCGCCGAATCGGTGCGCAACAGCCTGGAGCAGACCAAGAAAGCAATCCTGGCCATTTCGCGCACCAATCCGTAGAATCATGCGCGTACTACAAGCCGAAACATGATTGCCACACAGTTGTGACACATGCCGCGTTAAATGAAGGTGAGCGGACAACTATGAAAAGAATCGTACTGGCTTATTTCGATGCAGGCGGCGGGCATCGGGCAGCGGCGGGTGCGCTCGCGGACACCATTCGCCAGCAGGCACGGCCGTGGCATACCGAAGTGCTGAATATGGATGACGTGCTGGATCGATCCAATCTACAGATCCACTGGAATGCGCGGGGGTGAGCTTTACAACTGGACTCTTCGCCGCGGGTGGACGGTCGGATCGACGCAAGTGATTCCGATCATGCATGGGGTAATCCGGCTGCTGCATTCCCGCCAGGTGAAACTACTACGCGATCGATGGAGGGCCCTGCGTCCGGACATGGTCGTCTCTGTCATCCCTCATTTGAACCGCGCACTCTATGAGAGTTTACGCGCCGAGAGGCCGGAGACTCCGTTCGTCACCCGCCCAGGAAAGCTACAACGTCCTTGTCTCCGGCCTCGACGATGACCGGGAATTCAAACAAATACAATCTCCGATGTTTTGAGGACGCTCCGCGCCGACCCGCACTGATCCGCGAATGGAATTGGAAATCGGCGTTGTTCAGTTCGGGAATTCGCGCGGTGATTTTCCTGTTCACTAATCTAGCCGCGGGATGGCGCTGAAGAAGAGAGCGGCATCCTTCGACTTGCGGCGCGTCGACGTCGCGGAGTGGGAATTGCTGGACCAGGAAGTGCTCCGCAGCCGCAAACGCCAGGCTCACATCGCCTTCCAGCTCTACGAGCATCAAACTGCACAGCATTCCGTGGTAACGATGCTGAAAGCCAGGGCCTGGAATCCGGCCGGTCTTTTTGGCAAGACCCCGTGGGGAAGCATGCGCCAAAACGTGGCGGGCGGATGCTTGACCAGGCGAAACTTCACACAAATCCGAGCTTCGTATCAGTGCCACGCGATCCGGCAGTACGGCAATGCACCTCAAGGGTGGCCGATAGAGAAGGTCGCCCCATCGCGAGTCGAACCGTTATCCGCGCACCTCCGGACTAAGAGAGCGGTTGCTTAGGCACCTGAGACCTCGGCGATGAAACCGGCAACCAAGCGCTGGATCTCGGCCGGTGGCAGATTGTAGCGGGCAGTGCCGTCCGGCAGGCCCATATTGCCGCTAATCACGAAGGCGCGCAGACCCGCCTGGGCGAGGGTCTTTGCCTGCGCGATGCTGAGGCCGCCGACCACCTGCACCGCGGCCACCTTGCCGATCCGTTCGAAGACAGCGCGAGCCACATCACCGAGGTAGTTGTCCTCGATAAGTTTCGGGTTTGCGCGCCGCGCATCGGACTGCAAGTGGATACCAACCCCATCGACGCCGGCCTCGACCATCCGAAGCGCGACCTCGACTGCCTGCTTGGCGGGGCCCTGGTGCGGGACCATGATGTCGGGAAAGACAAGTCGCGGCAATTCGGGGCCGGCGCGCCTGAACTCATCGCGCACGGCGCAGATCGCCTTCGCCGTATCCACGCCGGCGAGAGCCAGGAAATTAAAGATGTTGCCGCCGCCGGCGTAGACGCTGCGGGCTTCGCCGCCACCACCGTCCATGGTCTTCATGTCCGCCAGCAGGACAGCGTCTGGAAACTGCTTGCGGAAGGCGGGCACGACGTTCGCAACACCCTGGGTCTTGAGCAGCGGCGTACCCATTTCAACGATGTTGACTCCACCCGACAGCGCCGAACGGGCGACCGTCAGACCCAGATCCAAGGTCCCCACATCGACTGAAATCTGAAACGAGAGGTGGGTCTTGAGCCGATCCAAGAGGCGGGCGGAACTCGGGTGTGTCTCCTTCGCCAGTCGCTGGCCCCAGGCGGAACTGGGCCCTATCGTATCGAAGGTGGCGCCGATGGCCAACCCGCCGCCGGTAAGCCTGCCAGCGGCGTGCAGGAACGATCGCCGGTTGAGGTTCCCGCGGTGAATCGAGATCTTCTTCCAGTCCATAATCGCAGTTCCTTTGAAGGATGGACGCTTGCTTACCTTTTCAACGCCGTCCTTTCATCTTGGTGCATTCTAACAGGCCGACACCCCGAGCGCGAGGCGAAAGCGACGGAAATTTTGAACTGACCCACTTCCGGGTCGTTAGCCCTCGCGCGTCAAAACGAGCGTCACGCCTTCAATTGTGACCGACCCCTTCAATGCTGGCCAAATCACTCGATCCAGACCGGAATCGTGAACATTCCCGCTCCCGGGTAGCTGCTTACCAGCTCGATATTAGACAGTCCCGTCTGCGCGTCCTTCGAGAGCGCCAAGTTGAGCTGCCAGATGCCCTCGACAATACCGGGCGCCGGTCCCGCATAGGCAAGCGAGACGTTGGCGTAATAATACATAGTCACCGGATAAAGCGGCACCGGAGAAGGGGTCCCATACAGGGCGCCATCCTGCCCGGAAGGTTTCGTGTCGCCCAGACCCGTCGCGTACACCAACACCGTATCGCCTGGGTGGGCGGGATTCGACTGCGAGTTGATGGTGCCATCCGGATTCAGGACATCCAGAATGTCCGGATACGCAGCTACGGCCTTTACCCCGACCGCAACCGGCGCTCCCGCGACGCCATTCTGCACCACCTGGACGTTCACCTCGGTTTTTCCGCTCACTTCAAACGGCGTCATACAGACGATCGACGCCGACTGGACGCTGATGAGCGGCGCAGGCACGCCATTCACAAGCGCCTGGACTCCGTTGAGGACCGTCGCTACGCGCCCGGTCGAATCGAACTTTGCGGTCAGCGTCGCGAGCGGGCCGAGCCCCCGGCCCGAGATGCGGATCATCTCGCCGGGCGCGATCCCGAGCGACGCCGGAAGCGACTCCTTCGCCGGCTGCACCGCGCCGCCGATCGAATCGATGACCGAGGTGGCCGCCGCCGACCCATCCAGCTTGACAACCCGTGCCGAGGTCGCGGATTTGCCCGGCGGTGTGACGCTTCCCGCCAAATACACGCTATTTTGAGGACCCAAGGCGAGATACGGGGGCCCATAGGTGGAAAGCAGCAGTTCGGTGCCGTCCGCGGAAATCTCCGCCGCGAAGCTGTTTTCCGTCCCTTCGGCCTCCAGCGCCGCGACTAACGGAATCGGGGCTGGCGTTGAACCGGAGAACCACACGTTCCCCGATGGATCAGCCTGCAGGCTTGAAACCGTACCCACCACGGTAGGGCTGCCGAACGTATCCATCCACAAGGGCGTCGAAGAGGACGGATTCACCTTCATCACGTAAAGATAGGACGCCGGAAACCCTGGAACGGTGAAGGTGAAAGAGGATGTGGCGGGCAAGTACAGCCAATACGAGTTGGTTCCCGCCAGGTAAATATTTCCCGACGCATCCACGGTCATCGCCGATGCGCCGAGTCCCGCGTAGCTCAGGTAATTGATCTTGTCCGCCGCCGCCGAAAGAATGGCGAGAAACCCTGGCACCCCCTCAGAAGGACGCGCCGATTGAAACGCCGTCGGCGTCGTCGCTAGCGTTAAGGAGGACGGATATCCCGCCGCATAGATCGCGCCCGACGCGTCCACCGCAAGTAACGTGATGACACCGCAGAGCTGCGTCTGCTGCGAAAAAATCGTGTTGCCCGACGGATCGAGCTTCACAATCGTCGGGCACTCCCCGCTATCAACTGCAATGAGGGCGTCACCCGAGGCGTCCACGGTCAACGCAGTGACGGTCGGGGGCAAGGGATGCTCATAGATGAGATCGCCCGTCGAATCGAACTTTCTCACCTCCGCGCCCGCGACGATCGTATTGCCTTGCGCATCGCTCGCCACGAAGCCTGCGGTGTCCAGAAATGTCGAGAATAGCATCTGCGACCCGTCCGCGCTGAACTTCGTCAAAAACCCCGCAAATGTGGTGCTGCGGCCGACCAGGAAACCGTTATTCGTGGCGAGCAGCACGCTCCCTTGAACCAGCTGCCGGTGCCACGTCGCGCCGCTGTCGAAACTCGCGATCGCGTAGCGCCCGAGCAGGCCGATCGACTGACCCGATGGATCCAGCGCCAGCTTGGCCGGCATGTCGTAGGGATCGGAAAAGACAATCTGGAATGTCGCACCGCCGTCCATGCTGCGATAGAGGTTCCCGTCATAAACCAGCGCCCAAATGCTGTTCTCGTTGTGCGGATCGACCGCCAGCGACGCAACATACAGACTCGAATTGGTCGGATACGCGGTGAAGGCGCCGCCCGGCGCGGCCCAGGTGTTGCCTCCATCCGCGCTGCGATAAAGGAGGCCGTCGGAAGAAACCGTGTAAACGACGTTCGCATCCGACGGTGCCAGCGCGAAGGCAAAGACATTATAGTGATGCGGCCCGATGCTGATCCAAGTGCGGCCTCCGTCGGTGCTGCGATTCAACCCGTCAGCCGAGGTGTAAACCACGCCGCCTTTTCCATTCGGACACGAAATTGGCGTGTTGGAGGAAAAGGCCAGGATGCTCAGCGGCGTCCAGGTTTTCCCGCCGTCGGTGCTCTTGTATCCGCCAGGGTTGGCGAGTGGGAACGGCACACCCGCGTACACCGTGTTCGGATCGGATCCATCGACGCCAATGGCCACCGCGCCGGCGAGGCCGGGCATCTGTTGGGTCCACGTCATGCCTCCGTCCGCGCTGCGGAAGATACCGCTATCGGAGGCGATGTAGGCAATGGAGCCGTCCCACGTTCGCGCCATGGCCAAAACGTCCAAGGCCGCGCCGAGGTTCACGTTCGCGACGTTGAATGGAGAGAAAAACGTCAGCGGAGGAGTCGGAATTGAAGGCAAATACGCCCGCGTTACCGGAAAATCGGGTGAATCGGTGTTGCCGATAACGGCGATGTTGCCCATCGGATCTGCAGCCACGCCCGTGACGGTGTCCGTTCCGCTCGCGCCGCCGAAGATCTTTGAAAAGACAAGCTTCGGCGCGGGGAATGGCTGGCCAATCAGCGTCGAGGCGAGCGCAAAAATCACCCAGCGCACACGCCCAGTGTATCAGGCGGGGTCGGCGCGATTCGGTCTGGTCGGAAAGTGCCCGAGCGGCAGCGGCAAGGCCTAGCCCTTTACGTCCGGCGGGCATGGCCATTAGGGATCGCATGAGGGCAATCGTGCGAGGAAGCGGGTTTCATTGGCACACGTGCGGCACGAAGCAGCTCAGGTTGGTAGTGATCGGAGTGTCGGATTCGCGAATCCCGATGCCGGCCGCGCAGTCACCCGGTTCGTGCCCGATAACCCAGCTTCCGATCACTGGATACATCCCGTCAAAATCTTTCAACTGCGCCGCATCCTGATAGACGAAGCCTTCCTGGCCGTAATCACCGCCGGTTTCAATCTCGATCCCCGCATGACGAAGTGTGATATTCGCACCCTCGCGGCCGAGCAAAGGTTTTCGCACCCAATCTGTGCCCGAAGGACTGTCGAAGCTGGCCGCGAGCAGGTACGGATGATTCGGATACAACTCCCATAGCACGGGCAGAAGTCCCTTGTTCGACAGGAGCATCTTCCAAGGCGGCTCCAGCCAGATTGTACTCGTTTTGGCGAGATATTTTCCGAACTCCTCGCGCACCATCCACTCCCACGGGTACAGCTTAAACACAGTGGTCAGCGGCTGATCGTCCAGCCCCACGAACCGCGCGCCATCCCAGCCAATTTCGTCGATCGCAAAGAGAGATGACGGTAGTCCCGCCTGCTGCGCCGTGTCCTGCAGATACATAGCTGTGGTCCAGTCCTCGGCGTTGTCCAAAGAACAAAAATCGACGCGGCCGGCTGGGAAGTGCGGAGCCAGTTCCTTCCACAGCCCGATCAGACGTTCGTGGATGGAATTGAACTGATCGCCTCCAGGATGTGTTTCCTCCAGCCAGTACCATTGCACTACCGCGGCTTCCAGCAGCGAAGTCGGCGTGTCCGCGTTGTACTCGAGCAGCTTAGGCGGATGGTCACCGCAGTACGCCAGGTCGAAGCGGCCATAGAGTGACGGTGGTTCCGCTCCCCACGAGTGCTGGATCAGCGGAGCTACAGAGTCGGGTATGCCCATCTTCGAATACAGATGGTTGGCGATGATGTGCCCGGCGGCATGAAGCGCCATTTCTTCCAGTTCGTGGGTTGCGGATTCGATGAGATCGATGTCCTTCGCCGTGAACTCGTAGAATGCCGACTCATTCCAGTAAGAGTGTTGTTCAGCGGTGTGCCAGGTTAGGCCGGCCGCGGTTACTTTTTCCTGCCAGTGGCTGCGTGGAGGCGAAACACGCCGTTGCATCACCCGCCTGCGTGGGTTGAATAACCGTTGCTGCCGAACCCTCCGCGCGCGCTTCCGCAGTTCTTGGGTTTTTGGGTATTCCCAGAGTTGCCTGCTGACGCACCGCAGTCCGGCTGCGCCGGCGTCGGTGCGGGAGGCTGCTCGGCGCGTGCCGATATCCCCAGCGCGGCCACCAACGTCAAAGTGACGCTACCTGATTTCCTCACGCCCCATATATATCACCCATTTGACGCGAACGAACGGAATTCCCGCAAACGGGCGCGCCGCGCCGGTGAGCGGGTCGCCAGGCGGCAGTTTCTCTTCGGTTGAGGAAAGTCCTGCTTGCGGAGATCGGACACACATTATCCGCCTCCCCGGCCTTTCGATCGACAGCGAGATAAGTCATCGAACGGAAATCGCTACTGCGTCTAGAAGCTCGGTTGGGTTAGCCTAAAGAGGCGCACAAACCATGCATCGCGGAGCCGAACAACCCGAGTCGGTCCATCAGGCAGATGAGGCGATGAGCTGGGTTGCGGCGGTCCGCGAACAATACAGTTCGGTGATGGTGGGGCAGGAACTTCTATTCCAGCGTCTGTTGCTGGCGATGATCACCGGCAATCGCTTTGATGGAAGGCGTTCCAGGCTTGGGAAAAACGCTTTCCATTGTCACCATCGCGAAATGCCTGGACGCCACATTCCGCCGCATCCAGTTCACGCCGGATCTGCTGCCCGCCGATATTATCGGAACGTTAATTTACGATTCCCGCAGCGGACACTTCTCCCCGCACAAGGGGCCGATGTTCGCCAACATTGTCTTGGCCGACGAGATTAACAGGGCTCCCGCCGAGGTACAAAGCGCGCTGCTCGAAGCCATGCAGGAGCGGCAGGTGACCATCGGCGATCACTCCTTTCCGCTACCCTCGCCGTTCATGGTGCTCGCCACTTAAAATCCGATCGAACATGAGGGCACCTATGGACTGCCCGAAGCGCAACTCGATCGCTTCATGTTCAAGCTCGTCCTCGACTATCCGCAGATTGCCGAAGAAAGACAAATCCTCGATCGCATGGTCCGATGCGAATCGGAGCTGGATGTTCGCGCGGTCGCCACCACCGGGCACAATTTCTTCGCGCCCATGCGAAAACTGCGTGAATCCATTGTCCTGATAGCGGCCACGGCGGTGCTCCGCGGCCAAACTATTCCTGATATCAAGGATCGATGGAGCCTTTGGATCTTCCCCAACCCCCCGTTGCCTTATACTTGCTCCCGTATATCGCCGCGGCTCTGCTGGTATCCATCCTCATTTATTGGCGATATCGTTCCCGAACATCCGACCCGAATCTCCCGAGTCCTACGCACAGCGACGCCTGGCGAACACCGCGTACACCACGTCGCGCGTATTCTACGCCGAGCTGCATAACATTTTCGTCCAGTATCTGGAATCCCGAGTCCTTTTAAACGCCTCCCGATGCACGACGGCAGAGCTCCTACAGATCCTGACCGAGGCCGATTTTCTGAGCGCTGGCTGGCGCGCGTCGGTCGAAGGATTTCTTGCCGACTGCGATCGGGCAAAGTTTTCGTCCTGGGACCCCGGCGGCCGGCCTGACGCCGCAGTTGCTGAGTGCAGGGCCTTGATTAACCAAGTCGCGACAGCGCCAATGCTGGCGACGGGGATGGTGAGGCGCGTGAATGAATTGGTTTGAATGGCCTTGGGTATGGAGCGCCGCCATCGTGCTTCCATATCTTGTCTGGCGGTTCCGGCATGAAACGGGGACGGCGAATCGCTCGCGTCGGCATGGCTGGTGATCCTGGCGGCACTGTTGTTAACAGCGGAAATACTTCTCTCGGACCGCACAGCGCGAGCCGCGGCTGTCGCCGTGCTTCTCATCGCGAATCTATCGGCGCAAACGGCGGCGGAATGGATGGCCGATGGAAACGATGCATACAAAAAGGGCATCTGGTCCCAGGCTGCCGACGATTACAAAAGTGCTGCCCTGATCCCGCCCGCGAAGCCCGAGACGTAGTTCAACCTGGGGCTCGCCCTGTACCGGATGAAACAATATTCGTCCGCGTCGGATGCTTTCCGCCGCGCCGGGAAGGGCGCGCAAGGAACGCCTCTCGAAGCCGCCAGCAGGCTTGGAGAAGCGAATTGCGAATACCGCTTGGCGATTGAGGAATCACCCCCGTGGTACCAACAGAAACTCCGCCGCGTGTTAAGCAGCTATGAAGAGTTGTCCGCGATGCCGGACGCTCAGTTTAATGCCGGGGTCGTGCGACGGCGGCTGACCGATTTCGAACGGCAATCACAGAGTGCTCCGCAAACGCCATCTGCAAAGCAGAAAGCCTTCGGTCCGCGCGATATAGTTCGGCAGGGTGAAGTATCTGGAAGAACCGGGAGTCAAAGGGTCGATAAAGACTGGTAATTTCGCCGTTGAATCTTTCGTCGATCCGATCATACGTCTCGCGAAGGAGCGCTCTGGCCATGCCTTCCCTGCCCCTCCGAAAAACGCTCCGCCCCTTTCTTCGATTCGCCGCTATCCATGGTCTGCATTCCCAGCCGGAACTCACTTTGAGCCGCATCGTCCCAGCTGAGGTCCCACTGTTCCAATACCGATAACCGGTCCGATCTCATGCATACTTGCGGATGGGCGGCGATCTGCTGCGCCAGGTCGAACGCGCCGTCGAGCGCCAGACCCGGCACCGTCAGCCGGTTCGCTAAACCCATCCGCAGAGCCTCTTCGCCCTCCACCGGACGCCCCGTCAGAATCATGTCCAGCGCCCGGCTCTGCCCGATCAGCCGGGGCAGCCGCACCGTTCCCAAATCGATCAAAGGCACGCCAAAACGCCGGCAAAATACCCCGAAAACGGCATTCTTCGCCGCCACGCGCAGATCGCACCACAGCGCCAGTTCCAGTCCTCCAGCGACGGCATACCCTTCCACCGCCGCAATCACCGGCTTCGATAGACGCATGCGCGTCGGCCCCATCGGCCCGTCGCCTTCCGCACTCAACCGATTGTTAAACGCCTTCAAATCCGCACCCGCGCAGAAGTTCCTGCCGGCCCCCGTCAGAATCGCCACCGGAGAATTCGGGTCGGCATCGAACTGGCGGAACGCGTACGCGAGCTGCCCCGCGGTGTCGCGATCGACAGCGTTCCGCGACGCCGGACGCTGAATCGTTACAATCGTGATTCGGTCTTCGATACGAATCCCAACCATATATCTATAATGCCCAAACTCATCGAGTTCGAAAACGTTCACGTCCAGCGCGAAAACACCATGGCCCTCCGCGGCGTCAGCTTTTCGATCGATGCCGGCGAGCACGTTGCCATCCTCGGCCCCAATGGAAGCGGCAAGTCGACGCTGATCAAAGCCATCACCCGCGAATGCTATCCGCGCCAACCCGGCCGTGTCCGGATCTGGGGCCGCGAGACCTGGGGACTATTCGATCTGCGCGCTCTCCTGGGCATTGTGACCAACGATTTAGTAGAGACCTGCACCCGCCCGTACCCGGCGCTCGAAACCGTGCTCAGCGGGTTCTTCGGCTCCATCGGCATTTGGCCCAATCATCACGTGACGCCCGAAATGGAAGAGAAAGCGCGCGAAGCTCTACGATTCTTCGACATCGAACATCTATCGGATCACCCTCTTACGGAGCTATCGAGCGGTGAGGTCCGCCGCACCGTATTCGCGCGGGCTTTGGTCCACGATCCTAAAGCGTTGCTGCTCGATGAACCCGGCAATTCACTCGATATCCGGGCGCAGCACGAAGTTCACCAGGCCATGCGAAAGCTGGCGCAATCCGGAGTAACCGTCGTCCTGGTCACGCATCATCTGCCGGACATCATCCCCGAAATTCAGCGGATCATCGCGCTAAAAAGCGGCTCAATTTTCTTCGATGGAGCCAAGAATGATGTCTTAAACGACGCGAAGATGACAGAATTGTTCGATCACAACGCTTCCGTCGACCATAATTCGTCGGACATTTACTGCTTCAAGTACCGGTGAGGTGTGCCACCTGACTTTAGTGTGTGTGTCCGAGTGGGGCAGGCGGTTCCGCCTGCCAGTCAGTGATCGCGCCCAGTCACCAGGTCGGTCACCGCGTTCAGCGCTCTCTGATAAGGCGAAGAGGGAAACTGCGCGATGATACTTCTGGCCTTTTCCGTAAACTCCCGCGCCCGGTCCTGCGCCCGCTCGATTCCATGATGCTTATTCAGGATCTGTAAAATCTTGCCGAACGGAACCTGATCGTAATTGCCGTCGGCGAGAATGGTTTCGACCAACTTGCGTTCTTCCGCATCCGCGGTTTCGAGCGCGTAAATCAACGGCAGCGTCACTTTGCCTTCGCGCAGATCGTTGCCGACCGGTTTCCCCAGGATCTTCTCCCGCGACGTAAAATCCAAAATATCGTCGATTAACTGAAAGGCGATTCCCAGGTTCCAGGCGTATTCGCCCAGGCGGATCTCCTCCGTCTCCCCGGCTCCCGCTACGATCGCTCCCATCTTTGCACACGCCGAGAACAGGCTCGCCGTCTTGCGGTCGATCAGCTCCATATAATCGGCTTCAGAAACAGCGATTTTCCCGATGCCTTCCAGTTGCAGCAGTTCGCCCTCGACCATCATCTGCGTCAGCGAAATCAACACGTCGAGCACAGGGAAGCTGCGTTCCCGCAGAGCCACTTGAAACGCCTGCATGTACAGCCAATCCCCGGCCAGCACCGAAGTATGATTGCCCCATACGACATTCACCGAAGGACGTCCACGCCGCGTCTTCGCGATGTCGATCACATCGTCGTGAACCAGCGTCGCCGTATGGATCATCTCGACCACGGCCGCCATGCGGATCAGCGCGGGACTCGATTCGGCGAAGAGCTTGCCGCTCAGCAGCACCAGCATGGGACGCAGCCGCTTCCCTCCGCCCGATTGCAGATACTGGCCTATATAGGTTACGGCGTCGGTCGAAGAGATCGATTCGAGTCCGATTTCGCGCTCCACTTTATCCAGATCCTCGCGGACCAGGTCGAAAATTTCAAGCGCCGTCAGGGTTTGGCCGAACTTGCCGAATGCCATGGAAATTTGAGTGTAGCAAGGCGGGCGGCACGCCAGCCTGCGCGCTGTGGTGTTGACCGCGCAAAGCCGCGAATAACGGATCGCTGGTGCCGATTCCGGACACCACGCATCCCGTCGAGATCGCCTATTCCGATCGCGGACCCGTCGACGCCACCCGCCGCGCCCTGGGCGGCCAGTGGTCGGCTTACTGGTACAACGGCTACATCTACGGCTCCGAGATCGCCCGCGGCGTGGACGTATTCAAGCTGGTCCCTACCCAAAACGAAATCGACGCCTCGAACCAAGTGCATTTCGACGAGCTGAACGTGCAGAACCAGCCGAAGATCGTCTGGCCCGCGAACTTCGTCGTGGCACGCGCGTATCTCGACCAGCTGGCCCGCGGCAGCGCTCTTCCCGCGCAAAAAATCTCTGCCTTGAACGTCGCGATCGAGGCTAAAGAAGTGGCACAGGTAAAGACCATGGCAGCAAGCCTGGATAAGGACGTGGCCACGCGGGAATCATGAAGCAGAGCGGCACTTCATCTCACTAATCAAACTCTCCCCTGTCCCCCCAAACAATAACAATTGGAGGCCTGTGGGGCAGGCGGTTCCGCCTGCCAGTCGAGTGAGACAATAAAGGTGTGAAGCGATCGGGATTCGCCGATACTCCCCTCCACGGCGGCCACGTCCCTGCCTGGCTTGCCGAGCGCATGACCAAACTCGGCACAGCGATCGTCGAGAGCATTCTCCTCCACTATGGCCGCGCCGAATTTCTCTCCCGCTTGAGCGATCCATTCTGGTTCCAAGCCCTCGGCAGCGTAATGGGCATGGACTGGCACTCTTCAGGCGTCACGACTTCGGTGCTCGGCGCCCTCAAACGCGGCCTGAATCCTCGCGCCTCCGACCTGGGACTGTACGTCTGCGGAGGCCGTGGTAAGCAGTCCCGCAAAACTCCCAATGAGCTGCGCATCGTCGCCGACCGCCAGGGTCTCGATGGCGATGCGCTGGTTCGCACCAGCCGCTTGACCGCGAAGATCGACAACAACTGCATCGCCGACGGATTCCAGATTTATCTCCACTCTTTCATCGTGGCCGCCGACGGCGAATGGACCGTGGTGCAGCAAGGCATGAATACCACCAGCGGTTTTGCGCGCCGCTATCATTGGCACTCCGCGAAGGTGCGCGACTTCATTGACCAGCCTCACACCGGAATCGTCGGCGAGCCGCAGGGTCCTATCGTGAACCTCGTCGACACGCAAGCCAAACCCGCGCAGAACGCGCTGCTCACCATGGCGCGTGAGGGTCCGGAGAGCACATTGCGCCATCTGAAGATGCCACGTCATCACGACGTCCGCGAGGAAAATGTCGACCTGAAACGTCTGGGCGCGGTGCTCGCCATCGCTTACGAGCGCGACCTGCGCAACTTCGCCGATCTCCTGTTGACCGAAAATCTGGGTCCGCGCACCCTGCAATCTCTGGCGTTGGTCGCCGAGGTCATCCACGGAACTCCCGTGCGATTTTCAGATCCCGCGCGCTACTCCTTCGCCCACGGAGGCAAGGACGGCCACCCCTTCCCAGTGCCTCTCAAAACGTACGATGAGTCACTCGATGTGCTGCGGAGATCTCTCGACGCGTCGAAGATCGACGGAGGCGCCAAGCTCGAAGGCTTCCGCCGGCTGAATAACTTCATCGCCGCCGTGGAAACAAACTTACAGCCAGCGGCCGACCTGCCCTCGTTAGTGCAGCATGAGCTGGCGATTTCCCCGTCACTCGACGGCCGCAGCGTCAAGCAGCGCCCGTCGCAAATGAATCTCTTTACTTGAGCGTACATCGACCACCCTGAAGCTTGTTGACGCCGATCGGTTCCATGTTCCACTGCGATTGCCGGTCCCACGCATTCAGCGCAGTGGCGCGCGCCTCCAGGCGTGCCGCGTCGACAGTCATGTCGACGTGTCTTGAACCTTTACCGTAGCCGATATCTTCAATAAGATTTAGAATCATTACATCCAGCGCGCATGATCGTACTCGTCCTCTTACTTCTTCTCACGGCCCTCCCTCTGCTGCCGCAGCAAGCGTTCGTTACCAACTGCGCCGCCTGCCACGGCGAGGATGCGCGCGGCTCCGCGAAAGCGCCCGGCCTGGCGATGAATCCGCGCGTGGCCGCACAGTCTGAAGCGCAGCTCCGCGAGTATCTGCGGCGCGGCAACACCTCTGCCGGTATGCCTTCGTTCTCCGACTTGCCCGCACCCGATCTCGAGTCGATCGCGAAGTATCTGCGCCGAATCAACGCGGACACAATCTTGATGCCGGTTCCGGCCGCCGCCAAAGTCAATTGGGTCAGCCGCAGCCCGGCGATTGGCTCAGCTACAACGGCAACGATTCCGGGAATCGATACAGCCCGCTCAAAAGCATCACTGCCGCGAATATCGCCTCGCTGAAACTCAAGTGGATTTTTCCCATCTCCTACTTTGGCCTCGAAACCACGCCCCTCGCAGCCGGCGGAGTTCTCTACGTCACCGGGCCAAACCAGGTCTTCGCGCTCGACGCGATTACCGGCGCCGCGCTCTGGCACTATTCGCGCCCGCCCACGCCCGGTATGATCGGCGACGCGAAACTCGGCACCAATCGCGGCGTCGCACTGCTGCGCGATAAGGTATTTTTCGTCACCGATAACGCCCACCTGCTGGCGCTCGACCGGTCCACCGGCGCGCTGCTGTGGGAAACCAACATGCCTGCCGATGAGCATCAGCCTTATGGAGGCACCACCGCGCCTCTGATCGTGCACAACACCGTCGTCGCCGGTGTGGCCGGAGGCGATCACGGTATTCGCGGCTTCATTGCCGCGTTCAACGCCGATAACGGCGCGCTGGTCTGGCGCCATTGGACCGTTTCGACCAGCACGCTCGGCGGATCCACGTGGCTGACCGGTTCCTATGACCCGGCCTCGAACACGCTCTACTGGCCCACCGGGAATCCTTGGCCGGACGGCGACGATCGCGACCGCCCCGGCGATAATCTCTATACCAACTGCGTGCTGGCCCTCAACGCGTCGACTGGCGAGCTTCAATGGCACTATCAGTTCACTCCCCACGACCTCAAGGATCGCGATGCAACGGAGCCCGGCGTTCTGATCGACACCGTCTATCAGGGCAAGCCCTCGAAGCTGCTGCTGCACGCCGACCGCAACGGGTTTTTCTATGTGCTCGACCGCGTGACGGGCAACGTGCTGCTCGCGAAGCCTTTCTTGCGCCGCGTCGACTGGGCATCCTCGATCGCAGCCGACGGACGTCCGGTCGTGACCGATCCGCGCGGGTGCCCGAGCGACGCCGCGAATTGGGATTCCACCGCCTTCTCGCCCGAAACCCGCCTGTACTATTTCATGGCCCTCGAAGAGTGCACCGGCAAGCCCACAGGGTACCCGGATCAGACCGGCCAGCGATTCCTGCGAGCCGTTAATATCGATACCGGCGAAATAGCGTGGGAGGTTCCGCAGCCCGGTCCGGCGCGCGCCAAAACCTGGTCGGGCGTCCTCGCCACCGCGGGCGGTCTGCTGTTCTATGGACAGCCGAATGGAGGCTTCACGGCCGCCGATCCACGCACCGGCAAAACACTCTGGCAGTTCCCCACCAACGTGCGTATGAAAGGCTCGCCCATGACCTTTACCGCCGGTGGGAAGCAATACATCGCGGTCGCCGCCGGCCCCAACATCCTGTGCTTCGGGCTGTGATAAATTGTCCTTCTTATGATCCGTGTTAATAATACTTTTCTCCTTATCTTGGCGGCCTGCGGGCTTCACGCTCAGCAATACGACCTGGGAGGCACCAACGCCAACCTGTCGGAAACTGTTCTCAACACTTCGAGTGTGAACGTCAACCACTTCGGGAAGCTGTTTACCCGGACGCTCGACGGCTACTCTTACGCTCATCCTCTGTATGTCGCGAATGTCTCCATTCCCGGCAAAGGGCTGCGCAACGTGGTCTACGCGGCCACGCTGCATAACACCGTGTTCGCCTTGGATGCGGACCGGCCCGGGCAGACCGCTCCTTATTGGAGCGTGAACCTGGGCCCGTCGATCCCGTTTCCTCCTGCCGTCGATGGAGGCTACGTGCAGCCGGAGATGGGGATCATGAGCACGCCCGCCATCGACACCACCACCGGAACTCTTTACGTCGTCGCCACGGTCCAGCAGGGCTCGAACGCGGCGATGTATCTTGCCGCTCTCGACCTTTCGACGGGCGCTCATAAGTTCGGCAGCCCGGTGATGATTCAGGCGCAAGTCACCGGCTCGGTCAGCGGCTACGATCGAAACCCGGATGGCTCCATCACCTGGAATCCAAATACGCGCATGCAGCGCAGCGCTTTGCTGGTGGCGAACGGATATGTCTATCTGGGCTTCGCGAGTTACGGAGCGTTCTACAAATATCACGGCTGGATCATGGCTTATAACGCGTCGAACCTGAAGCGCCAGGTCGCAGTTTTCAATACCACTTTGAACGGCCAGCAGGGCGGAATCTGGCAGTCGGGCGCAGGCATCGCGCTCGATGCGAAAGGCGATCTGTTCGTCATGTCGGGCAACGGAACCTATAACGGCACCACTGATTTTGCCAACAGCTTCATCAAGCTCGGACCGCGTCTTCAGGTGCTCGACTGGTTCACGCCGAGCAACTGGTCCTCGCTGTATCAGAACGATCTGGACATCGGCTCCAGCGGTCCGGTGCTGCTGCCCAATTCCAATTTGCTGATGGGCGCCGGGAAACAGGGCGTGCTCTATCTGATCGATTCTCAAAACATGGGTCATCTCGAAACGTCGACCAACCTCCCCCTCCAGGAGTTTCAAGCCACGCCTGCGTGTACGTCTTCGACAAGCTGCACGGAAGTCCACAGCGTCGCCTTGTGGGACATCACACCCCACCCGCGCTTTTACGTGTGGGGAGTGAACGATGTTCTGCGCGGCTTTAAAATGAGCGGGCACCAGTTCGATACGGAGCCTTTCTCTCAAAGCTCCATCACCTCGGCGTATCCGGGCGGCGGCATTACGGTCTCGTCGAACGGAAGCGGGACCGGAACCGGGATCGTATGGGCCACTACAACCGCATCCAGCTCGCTGGTAAACGTGGTTCCCGGAACGTTGCGCGCGTTCGACGCCCTGGATCTTACGCACGAACTGTGGAACAGCGATCAGAACGCGGCGCGGGACGCGATGGGGAACCTGGCGAAGTTCGAAGGTCCGGTGGTGGCCAATGGGCGGGTCTATGTCCCGACGTTCTCGAACCAGTTGGACGTGTATGGATTGCTGTGCGGAAACAGCACAGTCTCCTGTGTGTCGGCGGCGCCTTGATCGGCTGGGTTCGTTTGGTATTACGGAGGGCAGGTCGGGGACCCGCCCCACTTTGGGTTCGTTCGGTATTTTGAGCGCGGGCAGGTCGGGGACCCGCCCCACTTTGGGTTCGTTCAGTATTTTGAGCGCGGGCACGTCGGGGACCCGCCCCACTTTGGGTTCGTTCGGTATTTTGAGCGCGGGCAGGTCGGGAACCTGCCCCACTTTGGGTTCGTTCGGTATTTTGAGCGCGGGCAGGTCGGGAACCTGCCCTACTGCCGGCAGCGTGTTTGGTTGAGTATCGCTGGGTTCGTTTGGTATTTGTTGCATGGGATCTAACGGCTTGTTGTATGAACGGTTTAGCTCATGATAAGGGCTTGGGTGGTGAGACCGGGGGGATCGTGGTTGGGAAGTGGTTGGGCGGATTAGGTTAAATAGTCAGGATGGGCGGTGTTGCGGAAGGCGGCGTCGCCGTCGATTAGCTGGACTTGGAGGGGCAACCCGGCAGGTACTTGGCCGCGTGGGTCCAGGAGTTGCACAGGATCTACGACCCGGGTGTGGAAGCCGCACTTTTCTAGCGCGTGAAGCGAGAGATCGTGGGGGGCGGCGGCGGTTATTTCGTTCGCTCCGGGATGCCGTTGGGCTTCCTGGATGGCGAGGGCATAAAGATTCGTCCAATCCTCAGAGTCTGTCCAGGCGTCCGCGAGGCGGGCTTGGCCGGGGGAGAAGGTCAGGCAAAAATAGCCCTTCGGCTCCTGACCGCGCAGCGCTCGAAAGAACCTGGCTCCGGTCAGGGGGCAGGCGGCTAGATATTGGAACAGCTCGGCGTTGCGTTCTAAACGCAGGGCGTCCGAAGCAGAGGCGGGCCAGGAGTTTAGCTCCGCGGGATTGATTTCCTGGGCGCGCCATCCCGCGGCTGGGGCTGCTGTGCGTCGGCTCCATAGAAAATTTCTTGCCAGACGAGCCGGGGTTTTCAAATTCCAGCGATGGGAGGTGAGGATCTGGCGCGCGGGACGAAGCGGGAGCGCCATGGTATGAACTTCGTTTCGGGTTTTGAAACCCATGGCGGCCCGCATTTTACGGGCGACGTCGCTGCCGCCGTAGAGGAAAATCACGGGCACGATTTTGGTCATGTGCTTCATCAAGGAGACGCCCGCGCCGGGAACATCGGCGGTGGCGGCCCAATCGATCAGAAAAAAAGCCGGGACCGGGCCGATCGCGGAGGGCCAGGCGGCTCCATGAGCGACGATGGCTCCGGCGCGTTCGAGCACATACCCGCGGGAACCCTGCCAGCCGGGGCGCGGGGTCCAGTATTTCCAGGCCATCATTTGAGGATCGATAATCGGCTCTGTTGAACCGGCTTCGAAGATACGTCCGAGAAAGGCGGCGAGCGCGGGAGCATCGGCGGGCGTGGTGGCGCGGAATTCTGATTTCATGTCAATAAGTGAGGCCGTCGATCACTTCAAAAGAATCATTCGAGCACAAATGATGAGTCCCCAGCAGGCCTTTTCGCCATTTAGGATAGATCGTTTCGATGAGCTCTTCCGCATATTCGACGGGAGAAATTTTCAGCACGCGGTTGAGAGCGATGGCGTAGCCGTAGCGGACCGAACAATCCTGGGCGGGGCGGATCAGCGCGCCGTTGGAGAAGAACAGAGGCCCGGCGCCGCGGGCCCGGCGCACATCGGAACTGATGGGATTCGAGGGATGATAATGCCACTCGCCGTCGAGGGTTTCGGACCAGAAGAGGAACGTTTCCTGGCCCAGGCGGGCGGAAGTGGTGAAGAAATACCAGATCCCTTCCCAAAATAAGGGACTGGTATCGACTGCGCGAACATTCGAATAGAGGACTTTTTCGAGGCTCCATTCGAAGGGAAAGCGGGTGGCGCGGTGCAGCTCAATATTATGATTCGCGGAGGTTTCGGGAATCATGAAGAAATCCGCGCCGTGGCGAAAAACAAAGGGGTAGGACAGATGAAACGGCCGGTCCATGATGGTGACGGGCGGAGTGGTGCGGCCGTCGCGATCTAATTCCATGACGGCGAGACGCCCTTTGGACGAGCCGGAGGGGATCTCCTCGACGAACAGCCATTGACGGTCCTCACCCGAGACCACGAAGGGGTCGGCGAACTGGGAGCCGCCGTTCGCGGGGACTTCGCGAAGCTCATTGGTTACGAAATGGTTTTGACGCGTCCTGAAAAGGTCGCGATTGTTGCGCACGGCCACAAACCATTTGGCGGAGCGGCCGCGCGAGGTCAATCGCACGGACGCGCTTCGAACCGACTGGCGGGCGAGGAGGCCTGCGGTTTCGAAAGTGCCGGGCCAAGCAGCGGTCTGGGAAAGAGGCTGGGATGCGGCTCTGGGGAGGGTCCTTTGTTCGACAACATCCAGCAAATTGCGGAGCAGCAGAGGGCCGGCGAGGCTGACGGGCGCCACTGCGTTTCTGGTCGCGCGCAATCCCTGCGTAGTAGCGAGGTGAGCGACGGCCAGACGGCGCAAGTCAGTGCCGTTGCTGCTTTCTAACGCGAGGGTGCTTACGGGACAACCTTGGGCGACCTGTTTCCAATACGGCGGAGCGGAGCGCGGTTCAGTGGGGTCGCCAAAGCAAAAACACCAGACGCCGAAGCGCGCCAAGCCGTTCGAAGCCAGCGGCAGGGCGCTGCTTTCGAGCCAGATCAGCACATCGAGACCGGGTGGGGGTTCGCCGGCGGTGACGGGAACGCCTGGGGGACTGCGGAGTTCCACGCGTTTGAAGGGCGAAGCGATCTGGCTGCTCCAGCGATGGACCCATTCGAACAGGATGGATCGGGGAGGGGGAGGCGCGGGAGCGGCAATCAGATGGATGGCCTGGAGTGCGATAGAGGGTTCGAGGGCGAGCAGGTCGATGGTGGCCTGCGCCCAGTCTTCGACGCCTCCGCGGCTGTCGAGGAGGATGCCGCAGCGGAGGCGGCCGGTGATATTCCGGGAGTTCCTCCACAGGTGCGCGTTTATTTCAGGTGGGTATTCGGGTTCCGGCATACCGGTTAGCGGCGCGCGGAAGGGGACACCTGCTGAGTAGAATCCATCGCCACGTAAGAAGCTTCTCGCCGGTTGATGACACGCGCGGCCAAGGTCCGCCCGTAGATCATGCAGGGTTTTTCGATCACCCGATAGCTCACGTAGGCGACGCCTATGGCGAGAGCGGTCCGAGGAACGAACCACCGAACGGCGCTGTGCATATCGGGAGGAGGGTAGAAAAACGGCATCTGCCACAGGTAGACGCTATAGGAAATATATCCGACCCAGCGAAAGGGTTTCGATTCCAATATCCGCCCCACCCAATCGCCTGGGGAATAAACCGTTGAGACTACAATCACCGGCAACAGAGCGGACTGGATCAGGAACCTGGTGGCTTGCATTTCGATTTTTACGCTGATGATCCAGACGACGGCCAAGATCAGCACGGAGGCGATTCGAACACTCGGACGAACGAGTTGTGCGACCAGGCGCGGACCGAGTTCCTGGTCCCGGACCAGAATGGCGAGCAAACAGGCGAACATGAACGCGTCGAGGCGCATGTCAGTGCGCTGGAGACTGGGAAGAGTATTGTGAATGTGTTCGAGCGACCAGGGCCGCCAGAAGGCTGTCGCCACGATCAGCGCCGCGCCCACCCACCTTACGCGGCGAATTCCAAGCAGAACGAGAAGTGTCGGCCAAAAAAGGTAAAAATGTTCCTCCACCGATAGCGACCAGTAGTGTTGAGTCCACCAGGTGCGGTCCGGCCAATAGTTGTTGTAAAACAGAGCGCCGCTGAGGACTTCGCCGCGCTGCAAGGCAATCACTCCGAACGCGCCGAGCAAGGCGATGACGGCGAGGTACACGAACGCCGGGGGCAAGATGCGGAAGGCGCGCCGGATATAGAAGCCCCGCATGGAGATGCGGCCGGTGCGCTGAAGCTCATCGAGCAGCAGCGTGGTGATGAGGAATCCGCTGATGGCGAAAAACAGAGAGACTCCCTGCGGTCCCAGGCGAAGAGCGACTTCAGAGATCAGCTTCTGGGTCCGCGGCAGGGAATCGGAATTCGCGGGCGCGAATCCGTGACAGAGGAGCACGGCGCCGATCGCGATTGCCCGCCATCCATGCAGCGTCGGCAGGTAAATAGACCCTGAGGAGGACGAAGCGCTCACCATCGTAGTCTAACAGTTGGCCGGGATCGCCGAGACGCCCAAACACTTATGTTATTATGCTGCAAGAGCGATGCGGATTCATGAGGAAGAACCGGGTGCGATCCGGGACTATATCGACAAGCATCGGAATGTGACGCTGGAGGACGAGGAGCCTACTTTCAAGGGCTACATATCCCGCATCACCAAGTTCAAGAACGTCGATCCGTCGACTAAAATGCTGGAGATCGGCATCGGCACCGGCTGGTTCCCGATTCTGTGCAAGGCCAAGGGCCTTTCCTGCAAGGGGCTGGAGATCAGCCCGCACCTGCTCGAATACGCCCGGGCTTTGGCGGCGCAGTTCGGAGTGGAACCGGATCTGGAGCTGGCCAACATAGAAGACTACGACCTGGGCAAAGAGAAGTACGACGTGATCATCGCGTCTTCCGTTTTTGAGCATGTCGAGCATTGGGAAGTGGGCCTGAAGAAAGTTTATCAGGCGCTGAAACCGGGCGGAGTGCTGTTTTTCGAGTCCACTAACAAGTTCAGTTTCCGTTCCGCGGAATTTCATTTCCCTTTGTACGGATGGCTTCCGGATTTCGCGCGGTACGGGCTTCGAAAGGCGGTGCAAGGGCCGGACATCATGCACCTGGGCATCGATTTCAACCAGTTCCGGTACGGGCAGCTGCGCCGGTTCTT
Organism: Bryobacterales bacterium; assembly: GCA_963698105.1. GTDB lineage: Bacteria > Acidobacteriota > Terriglobia > Bryobacterales > Bryobacteraceae > Palsa-187. The sequence goes on along the minus strand of CAVOPN010000001.1, from coordinate 170,289 downwards.
CAAGAAATTGGGATTTACCCGCATCGTGGATCGGATGGAGCTTACCGATCTCAGCACCAAGAAGGGCTGGAAGAAGTCGGTTTTGTCGGCGGCCCAGAAATCGGGAATCCTCAAAAAGGTCATGCACACGTTCATTGTGGAAGTGACCACTTTCGTCTGCGTGAAGTAGGTCGACGGGAGCGGGCGCTGTCCGGCGCATGTGTTAAAATTGCTTATTGTGTGGAGAGGGCTCAACGTGTATCCCGGCGGGTATTTTTGTTTGCGAGGTGATGCGTGAACGTAGCGCAGCCTAACGTAAATATCGTGCCCGCAGGGCCGGGATCCGCGCCGGTGTTTGCCGCGCCGCAGGCGGTGGCTTCCCCGCATCGGCTGGCAACATCGTTGTTCCTTTTTTATCTGTTTCTGGAGATGAGCCGATCCATTGAGATGCTGCCTGCTCTCATCGGGGTGAATCTTCATTTAGCGATCGTGCTGATGGGCGCCTGCCTGATCGCGGCGCTGCTGACCGGCGGGTTGCTGCCATCCGTGAAGTCACCTGTTGTTTTGATGTTTACGGCATTGACGGGGTGGCTGATGCTGGCCACATTGGCGAGTCAATGGCGGGGCGGCAGCGTGGTGGCCCTGATCATGTGGGCCCCTTCCTTCGCCTGCGTGCTGGTGCTGCCGGCGTTGATTTCCGACCTGGCTCAGCTGCGGAAGAGCTTTTATGTGCTGGCATTTTGTCTGGTTCCGATCTTAATCACAACGGTAATGCTGCAGTCTCAACAGGAAGGCCGGGATAATACGGTTTACGGCACGTTGTCCAATCCCAACGACTTGGCGCTGCATCTGCTGCTGCTGATTCCGTTCGCGGCTTTTGTGATGAAGCGGGAATCAATTCTGAGCTGGAAGACGATCGTGTGCGCAGCGGCGGTTGTACTCGCGGCGATCAAGATTGTTCGAACGGGGTCGCGGGCCGGATTGCTCAGCATTTTGGTTTGCTTGATCATCCTTTTTGTGATCGGGAAATTGACCACGAAGATAAAGATGCTGGGGGCAGCCGGGCTGATTGCGATTCTCGCTTTCACTTTCGTGCCCACTCCGATTTTGCTGCGCTACACCACCGTACTCGACGGGACGACCCTTGAAGAAGGCATGTCCGCGACCGAAAGGAGCGCGGTCGAATCCACTCGCGCCCGGAAAATGTTGTTCCAGGAGAGCGTTCGTGTGATGTTTGAGCACCCGCTTTTCGGCGTGGGTCCCGGGATTTTCAGCGCGGCCCTGGCCGGGGAACAGCAGAAGCAGGGCGAACTCCAGAGCTGGCATGAGGCGCACAACAGCTTTACCCAGATCGGCAGCGAAGCCGGACTTCCGGCGTTCTTTCTCTATTTAGGGATTTTGATTTATTCTTTCAAGCGAACCGTTTCGATTTACCGGCGGACGCGTCTTGATCCGAATCAGAAGGTGATTAGTCAGATGGCAGGTACACTGGCCATGGCCCTGGTGATTTTCGGCATTGGCGCTACGTTCGGAACGTATTCCTACACCATCCATCTTCCGGTGCTCGCCGGGCTGGTGCAGGCTTTCGATCTGTACTTACGCAATCAGAAGACGGGGGGGCCGGCGCCGATCGCTGCTCCTCAGCCGATGCGTCCGGCGATGCCAGCGCCAGCGCTCACACCCCAGGTACCGAACTATGTGCGGAATCGCCGGCTACGTGACCGTCGCGTCTGAGGACGCTCCCAGTTCGACACTCCGGCGGATGACCGGCCGGATTGCGCACCGGGGTCCGGACAGCTTCGGATATTATGAGGACCGGCATGCGCATCTCGGTCACCGGCGGCTGAGTATTGTCGACCTTGCGACGGGTCAGCAACCCATGGCGGATGCTTCTGAGTCGCTGTGGCTCAGCTACAACGGGGAGATTTTCAATCACGCGGCGCTTCGCGTCGAGTTGCAGAGGCTGGGCCGCGAATACCGGACCAAATCCGATACGGAAACCATCCTGCACGCGTATCGCGAATATGGGACCGCCTGCGTGGAACACTTTCGCGGCATGTTCAGCTTCGCTCTCTGGGATAAGAACGCTGAAGTGCTGTTTTGCGCCCGCGACCGGCTGGGCATTAAACCGTTTTACTATTTCTGGGATGGGCAGCTATTCCTTTTTGCCTCGGAGATCAAGGCGCTGCTGGAGCATCCGGCGGTTTCGGCTTCCTTCGAGGGGGCGGCGCTGCCGGAGTATCTGGCGTCCGGGTATCTGACCGGTGAGCGGACGATGTTTCAGAACATCCGCAAGCTCATGCCGGGGCACTGGCTGAGGCTGGATCTGAAACGCGAGAAACCGGAGTTACAGATCGTCCAGTACTGGGATGTTCCGAGGCCTGGGCAGTCTGAAGATCGTTCGGATGAGGAGTGGATCCAGGAGTGCCGGCAGCGTCTCGAAGAGGCGGTGGAGACGCGGCTGATGGCCGATGTTCCTTTGGGAATGTTTCTGAGCGGCGGCGTGGATTCGAGCGCGATTGCGGCCTTGATTAAAAAGAAGACTTCTTCACCGGTCAAGACTTTTTCAGTGGGATATACAGAAGCCGAGTTCAGCGAGTTATCGTATGCGGCCGAGGTCGCGCGGACGATCGGCACGGACCATCACGAGACGGTGGTGGGGATGGAGGATTTCTTTCGGGCGCTGCCGGAGCTGATCTGGCACGAGGACGAGCCCATTGCGTGGCCTTCGAGTGTATCGCTTTATTTCGTTTCGAAGCTGGCGGCGCAGCAGGTGAAAGTGGTGCTGACGGGCGAGGGAGCCGATGAGCTGTTCGCCGGCTACGCGCGATACAGCTGGCAGCTGCTCAACGAGAAGGCGATGCGGACCTATCGCATGGTTCCGCCGTTCGTACGCAAGTGGGTGCGCGGGCGGGTCGCTGACAGCGCACTGCTTTCGGCGTCGCTGCGGCGCAAGCTGGGACACACGATCATCGGGCGGGAAGAGAGCCTCGAATCGGTTTATCTGGACAATTTTTACGCGGCGTTTTCGGCGGAGCAGCAGAAGGATCTGCTGGGGTACGCGCCGTCCGGAATTTATGGCGAGTATCCGCGCTATTGGTCGAGCCGCCCGGAGAGCTCCAGTTTGCAGCGAATGCTGTACGCCGATCAAAAGACCTACCTGGTGGAGCTGCTGATGAAGCAGGATCAGATGAGCATGGCATGTTCCATTGAGAGCCGCGTGCCTTTTCTGGATCATCACTTCGTCGAGTTCGCGGCGCGGGTGCCGGATCGCATGAAAATCCGCGGAAAAACGCAGAAATATATCCTCAAGAAGGCGGTCGAGGGCTTGATCCCGAACGAAATTCTGTATCGAAAAAAGATGGGATTTCCGACACCTCTGTCCGCGTGGTTCCGAGACCCGAAGGCCGAGCCCTTTTGGGAATCGCTGCGCGCGTGCGACGGCTTTATCGCTTCGTACCTGGATCTCGACGCGGTGGGTTCCCTGATCGATCGCCATCGAAGCGGCTTTGAAGACGCGACGGACCGCCTGTGGCGGCTCTTGAATCTTCAGATCTGGGGCGATACATTCATATCCGGCCGCAAAGAGCAATGGAGGGAAGGTTTTCCGGTGTCGGAGTCGGCGGCGTTCGAAGTATGAAGCTGCTGTGGGTGAAGACGGATTTTCTACATCCCACGACTCGAGGCGGCCAGATTCGAACGCTGGAGCTTCTGCGCGAGCTGCATCGGCGGCATGAGATTCACTACATGGCGTTCCACGACCCGAGTGAACCCGAAGGGCTCGAGCGCGCGCCGGAATATTCGACCAAGGCTTATCCCATCGATTACCAGCTGACCGAGAAGACATCTCAGGCGTTCTTAAAAGAGCTCGCGGTGGGCCTTTTTTCGAGGCTCCCTGTATCGATCCGGCGGTGTCAATCGGCGGAAATGCGGAGCCAGCTGGAGCAGCTTATCCCGCGCGAGAAATTCGATTGCGTGGTGTGCGATTTCCTGTCGCCCGCGCCGAATATCCCGGAGCTGGCTTCCTGCGTACTGTTCCAGCATAATGTCGAGGCGGTGATCTGGAAGCGGCGCACCGACCACGCGGGCGATCCTCTGCGGCGCTTCTATTTGAAGCTACAGGCGGACAAGATGCTGCGCTACGAGGGCGAGGTTTGCAGGAAGGTGCAAAAAGTAATCGCCGTATCCGATAGCGATGCCGCTTTGATGCGCGAATGGTATGGAGTGAAAGGCGCGGAAGCCGTGCCCACTGGAGTGGACGCGGATTATTTCAAATTTCGTGAACCGGTGGCCGCGGCGGCCGACCTGGTTTTTGTGGGTTCGATGGACTGGGCTCCGAACATCGACGGTATCGAGTGGTTCGCGCGGGAGGTGCTGCCGCTGATTCTGCGAAGGAAGCCGGATTGCAGCATCGCGATCGTCGGGCGGAAGCCTCCTCGTTCCATAGAAGAACTGGCGGCTCGTCACCCTAATATCCAGGTCACCGGCACGGTGCCCGACGTCAGGCCGTGGCTGTGGGGATCGAAGGTTTCGATTGTCCCTTTGCGGGTGGGGGGCGGGACGCGCTTGAAGATTTTCGAGGCTATGGCGGCCGGCGTGCCGGTGGTATCGACCACGATAGGTGCGGAGGGACTGGGCGCTAAAGACGGCGAGACGATCCGGATCGCGGATTCGCCGGAGGGCTTCGCCCATGCGTGCATCGCGCTTCTCGACGACGCCGCGGAGCGCGAGCGCCTGAGCGAGAGGGCGCTCCAGATGGTGACCGAACACTACTCCTGGCAGGCGGTCGCCGGCGCATTTGAGAAGCTGTTGATCGCCTGAGAGAGGATTCGCTTGCATCCACAACGGCCGGTCCCGGTATTGCTGATGGCGCAGTATCTCAGCCAGGGGGGAAGTGAGCGCCAGCTGGTGGAGATCGCGAAGGCTCTCGATCCGGAGAAATTTTCCGTACATGTGGGATGTTTTCATCCCCAGGGATTTCGCAGCGCGGAGCTGGCCCGCCAGAACATCCCGATCCTGCATCTTCCGGTGTACTCATTCCAATCGATGGCGGCCGTACGCGGGGCGTGGAAGTTGGGCGGCTATATCCGCCGCAACCGGATCCAGCTGGTGCACACCTTCGATACGCCGATGAACTGCTTCGCGGTTCCGGTGGCTCGCGCCTTTCGCACGCCGGTGGTGCTATCGAGCCAGCGGGCATCGCGGCGCTTGTGCCGCGGCTGGGAGCAGAAGGCGCTGCGGGTTACCGATCGTCTGGTCACAGCGGTGGTGGTCAATTGCGAGGCGATGCGCCGCCACATGACCGACGAGGAAGGGGTCGCGGACAAGCACCTTCGTCTTTGTTACAACGGGCTTGACGCGAGCCTGTTTGAGCGGTCACCCGTGCCTCGGCATCCCGGGCTCGGCGATGCTTCTCTGGTGATCGGCGTGGTGTGCGCGCTGCGGCCCGAAAAAGGTTTGCCGACGCTGCTCGAAGCATTCGCACGTGTCGTCGCCGGGGCGGCGTCTGACAAAAGATCTCGCCTGCGCGTGGCGATCGTGGGCAGCGGTCCCATGCTCGAACCTCTGCGGGCGTTGAGCATCAAGCTGGGGATTCAAGGCCGGTGCCACTTCGAACCGAGCACTCCGGATGTAGCTCGGTGGCTGCGGGAGATCGACATTTTTGTCCTCCCTTCGCTATCGGAGGCGCTATCTAACTCGCTGATGGAAGCGATGGCGTGCGGGTGCGCGGTGGTGGCTTCAGAGGTGGGGGGAAATCCTGAACTGGTAGCGGAGGGGAGGACGGGCCTGCTGTTCCCCGCCGGTGACGCCTCGGCGCTGGCGGATCGAATCGAATCGCTGATCAAAGATGACGAGCTTCGCAATCGCCTGGCTACAGCGGCCGCGGCTGAAGTGAGGCGGCGCTTCTCGCTGGAGGCATCCGTCGGGACTATGGAAGCGATTTATGACGAGATGCTGGCGCGCGGCGCTAAGAACTAAACTTCGTCCTTTTCGGGTGCAATTCCGCCGACATATCGGCCTCTCAAACTTTCGAATTGGCGCTGCCGCACCAATCCCCAGTGATGAAGTTTGTAAATCATGAGCAGCCACAGGATGGAGAGCCCGTAGCGGCTGCTGGCGAAGAAGGAGGCCGACGACGCCTCAGGAAAATAGCGCGTGGGAACGGGCACTTCGGCGATACGGGAATTGATCTCTACCGCTTGAGCGATGATTTCCTGGTCGAAAATGAATTTGTCGGAGTTCATTTCCAGGTTCACCGATTCAAGAACCTCACGCCGGAACGCACGGTAGCCGGTATGATATTCCGCCAGTTTTAATCCGAAGGTGACGTTTTCGAGCCAGGTGAGAAAGCGATTGGAAACATACTTCCACCACGGCATCCCCTGGCGCATGGGATCGCCGCCGAGTAAGCGCGAGCCCAGGACCACGTCGGCGCGGCCCTCCTCAATGGGGCGGATTATATCTGGAAGCAGGGTGGGGTCGTACTGATAATCCGGATGCACCATGACGATGATTCCGGCCCCTGCCCGCAGCGCTTCGCGGTAGCAGGTCTTCTGATTCGCTCCATAGCCGTAGTTCCGATTATGGACGAACAATTCGAGTCCTAATTCCCGTGCGATTTTCGTGGTTTCATCGGAGCTTCCATCGTCGACCACGATGACCAGGTCCACATGATCGCGCGGCAGTTCGGCATAGGTCATGCGGAGCGTCTTGGCCGCGTTGTAGGCCGGCATGACAACGACGACACGTGGAAGGGGGGTCGGAATTCCTGCATTCATACGCTACCCGAAGTCTAACGTACTTTCGATGCCGATGCCTCTAAGGTTGTGCCTGAGGACGCTACAATGAAACGAATGGTACCGAACGCGCTGGAGCGCGGCAGCCCAGGTCTGTCTCGACGAAACAGTCCGGTTGGCGCGCGGCGGTTCGTGGTGCCGTTGCTGCTTCTGGCCGTTCTTTTCGCGGCGGCGGTAGCGTTGCAAAGCCTGGCCGGCGCTTACGCCGTCGACCTGAGCGGATACCCGGACGAAACCGGGCACTTCGTTACCGGCGTCCTGGTACAGGACTATTTATCGAAAATCCCTCCCCCGCCGCTGGTTCCTTTTGCCAAGGAATTTTACATCCACCGGCCTAAAGTCGCCATCGGACATTGGCCCCCCCTGATGTACCTGATCGAGGGCATCTGGTTCATATTATTTCATGCTACACGGCAATCCGCGCTGGCGCTCATGGCCCTGATTTCCGCTTCAGTGGCGGCATCGATCGGCTATATTGTCCGGAGCAGATTCGGAATCACTGCTGGAATCGCCGCCGGTCTCCTGTTCCTCGGCCTGTCGTTCGTTCAGGCTCAGACGTCGGAAGTGATGGCCGACATGCTGGTGACCCTTTTCGGGTTTTGGGCGACCGTCGCATTTGCCGATTTTCTGACCGACAAGAGCCTGCGCGACATCCTGCGATTCGCGGCTTTCGCGCTGCTCGCGATCTTTACGAAGAACAACGGGCTTTATCTGGCCCTCACTCCTCCCATCGCCATTCTGTTCACGCGGCAATTCAAGGTTCTGCGCAGTCCTTTGCTGTGGCTGGGGGGAGCCCTGGTGGCGGTCCCGACGGCTGCCTGGGTGGGCTGGAGCCATAAGTATGTCACCAATTCCTGGGTGGAGAAGCCGGGGATTGAGTTCTTCCTGCGGGCGTCGCGGGCGGACCTTTTTTTCATCTATCTCATCCTCGGGCCGTGCCTGTTAATGCTGCTCGCTGCGGGCGTGGTTCGCGAGTCGATTCGGGTCCGTTCCAGCCGCGATTTCCTGCCCCTGACGCTGCTCGCCGCGGTTCTCAGTGTGATCCTTTTTCAGAGCATCGCGCCGGCCGGCATCGAGCCCAGATTCCTGCTGCCCGCTGTCGCTTCCATGATCCCCGTGGTGTTTTCAGGGCTGTTATGGATTGCCGACGCGATCAGGCTGCGGGCCGTTCCTATGTGGATACGCGCGACCGTCCTGCTTGCGATCGCCATCCTGCTATCGCCCCACAGCACATTCGCGATTCCTCACAAACCTTATCGGGGATTCCCGGAGGTGGCTGACTACATACAATCGCAGCCGGCTTTGCGGGAGGGGGCGGTTCTGGTGTCATCCGCGAGCGATGGCGAAGGATTGCTCATCGCGGAAGTCGCGATGCGTTATCCGAGTTCCGAGGGATTTCTACTGAGGGCGTCGAAGATGCTGGCGCAGTCGGATTGGCTCGGACGGGATTATAAGGGCCGCTTTTTATCCGCGGACGAGGTTTTCCGGTATATGGACGAGCTGAAGGTAGATCTGATCGTGATCGACGATCTGCCCGGCATTGCACCGCCGAAACATCAGGAGCTGCTGCTAAGGATGTGCCAGGATCATCCGGAAAGCTGGCGTCCGGTTCCGATACGTCAGCCGCGGCCTCTGGATCTCGACGGAGCCAGGATTTTCGTCTTTCAGCGAGTCGGCAGCTCCGATCCTTCGGGGGATAAAATTCATCGTGATATGGAAGAGATCCTGCGGCGAATGATCGGGGAGTGAGTTCAGCGGCGCGGCATTCCTGTGGCGGGAAACGCGATGGAGGAGTGCCACGGGCCGCCAACGGTCATTTCTGTCGCGTCGCCCACGGTTGTTACCACCAGTTTGCCTGCGTCGAGTGGCGTCGAGAAGGCCAGGACGGCTCCAAACTGAATCGAGGCGTCTCCGCTGCGCCGGGAGACTACGAACGGAGCCGGATCTTTTACTCCATACGCCGCCGATTTCCAGCCGAATTCCCCGCCTTCGCTTAACTCCGATGCGTCTCCATCGAGGATCAGCATTCCCGCGCCTCCCATGCTGAAGCACGCGGGGGAGCGTCGTTCGACGGGTGCTCCGAAATGCCAGAACTGCTCCGCTTCGATACGCGGGCCTTCGATGGTGTCGAGGATGAAAAGGAGTTCTGGTTTCAGGAAGAAAACACGGCGGCGATGACGATAGCCCCGGTAAGCGCAGGATGCGTCGAGAAAGTCCGCCTCGGGGTCGGAGTGCCACTGCCGAATCTCCACTTGCGGAGGATGCTTCCAGCCGAAAGGACCTGCCGGGGCGGCTTGATCGAGTCCTCCGATGCGGACCGTGTTGTGCGCGGCGGTTCCACGGAAGCGGTCGCGCCAGGGGGAATCGCCAGCGTAAGAGTATGTTCCGGGATCGATCAGCAGATCGTGTCCATTCGTTCTGGCGACGATACTCAGCGTGTCGGCGTGACTATGGCCTCCGCGAAAGGGGCCGAACGGACCAGCGTCGATCATGCAGTGGGTCTCGCCGGTGCTCATTACTACGATGCCCGAGTCGGCGAAGCGGGCTGAGTTGATCTTAGGGTTGGCATCGCCGGTGGACGCTGCGGGGCCCAGCCACCAAGCGGCCAGCTCGTCCTCGGTGCCCATCCACTCCGGGTGGTTGAGGAATCGTCCGCAGGCCGTAAGAGTCGCTCGAGCGAATCTGTCCCGAGGTCCGTAGGGATGGAAGAAACGGCCTCCATCGTCGTCGCCGATAAAAGGCAGCGTACGCGAGGGACCGATCAGCGCTTCAAGGTACAGCGCCATCTTTTCCAGGCTGCGGCGATCATCGTCGGGCTTCTGCGTCAGGATCGCATGGAATAGAAACATGTCCAGCGCGTACACGTGATAGTAGGTGGATTGCTCGAAATGGCTGCCATCGGCGCGGACCTGGCGACGCATCTCTTCGCCGACGATCCTTACGCCGGTCCGCTCCCATGCTTCGACGCGAAACATTTTCCCAAGAGCATGTAGCGCGACGGCTTCGCCGAGCAGATGCGTGTTTGGGGAAAAATAGACGGAAAGATTCGCATCGAGGTGCAAGGCGTGGAGGTACAAGCCGTGGAGCAGTTGATCGCGCCTCGCAAGCGATCGGCCGACCAGATGGTCGACCCACATCCAGGAAAGCGCCCGGAACGCGACTTCGAGGGCGCTTGCCCAGTTGATCCCCCTTTGAACCGGGTTCGCGCGGCGCCAGCTGTCGAGCTGTTTGTCGATCTCCTCCAGATACTCGCGCCGGTTGGTGAGACGATGCGCTTGCGCGAGCAATACCAGATGCTGATGGCGGTTCAGCTCCCAAATCAGCTTATGATCCCCGGCGATTGACGCGTCTAAATACGGAATCTTGCGAAAATAATCGGTGCCGGTTTCTTTGTTGTTGATGTAATCGCGCCGCCACTGAATTTCAGGACCCGTGTCGATCTCGAGGCCGAGCACGGGAAAGCGATGCCGCACCACCTGATCCGCCAGCGCGACGATGTTTTTCGCGGCGGCCGTCGACTGGAGCGCGTTCACCGCCGCATCGGCATCGGGAAACGGAGCGCGCGGATGGCTATCGGCGGGCAAGACGGGCGGCCTCGTCAGTAAGACAAGGTTGCGCGCCTCCTGGCGCAGCCGGAATGCGATTTCCCTGGGACTACGCCAGCGCACCCTCTCATGATACCTTCGGCCGTTGCTGCTAAATTGAGGGGATGCATATCAACCCTGTGAAGCACGCCCTTAAAGAGGGCAAGCTCCAAGCCGGATGCAGTTTCGGCCAGTTACGCTCCCCTGAAGTCGCGCGCATACTCGCCGCCGCCGGTTTTCAATGGTCCTATATCGACGCCGAGCACGGCCCTTTTGATCTCGAAACTCTGCATGAAATCTGCCGCGCCGCCGTCGCGTCCGGCCTGATGCCGATCGTGCGTGTAGCGGACCTGCAATATTCGCTGGTGGCGCGCGCGCTCGATGGAGGCGCGCAGGGAATCATCTACCCGCGCGTCGAAGATCCGGAATTGCTGGCGCGCGCCGTCTCCTGGACCAAGTTCCCGCCCAAAGGTATCCGCGGATTCGGATTGAGCCCTTCGCACGTGGGTTATGAAAAAATCACCATTCCGCAGATCATCGAACATCAAAACGCGAACACACTGGTGGTCCTGCAAATCGAAACCAGGCAGGCGGTCGAGCGCCGCGATGAGCTGCTTTCAGTCCCCGGCATCGATGCGATCATGATCGGACCGGCGGATTTGTCTATTTCGCTGGGAGTGCCGGGCGAATTCGACCATCCGAAAATGATTGAGACCATCGAGCTGGTGAAAGAAACCTGCCTGAAACACGGCGTAGCTCCGGGAATCCATCTGCGCGCGCTTCCGCTTGCGAAGTATTGGAAGGAGCACGGGATGAAATTCCTAAGCTGCGGCTCGGAAACTGGGTTTCTTATGGAAGGCGCGGCGGGTGTCGCGTCGGCGCTAAAGGCCTGACAGCGGTCCCTTCTTGATCCTGGCGCCGACCGATCCGTCCCCAGGCTGACGCCAGGGGCTATAGCCCCGTCCCGTGAGGGCGGGGATTCGGGATCTTACTAGCTATTCCACTACCGCCACGGGACGGATCGGCGAGCCGGTTCCTCCGCGAATTTTGAGCGGCAGCGCGACGAACAGAAATTCTTTCACGCCGGCAGCCGCGAGGGACTCAAGGTTGAGGCATTCGATAATGTGGATGCCTTTCTCCACCAGTAAATGAACGTGCACTTCCATGTGCGAAGGCACGTGTTCGAACGCCACCGTATCGCTGCCCGCGGCGAAAATACCGTGCTTGCTCAGCCATTCCGCTCCCGATTTCTTGGGGCCCGGACCGCGCACGGCGGCTCCGCTGCCTCCGGTGATGAAGCGCGCCGCATCGTGCCAGTGCACGCCCCAGCCGGTGCGGATCAGCGCGATGCCTCCAGCCTGAGGCGTAACGCCGCACGCCTGAAAATGCTCCGGCGTCACCACGAAATCGAGCGGCAAAGCATCGACACCTTCTAATCGCGCGATATCGAATAGCACGGCGTGGCGGAAAATCGGCTCTATGGTATCGACGCCATGGGTGATAACACCGTCGGCGTAGGATTGCACCGGCTCGATTCCTCCATGCAACTTTCCATCGCAGGAAAAATGCGACAGCGCGTCGATGTGCGTGCCGACATGGCCGCCCATGGTAATCGCTTCGGCGGCGGAGCTCGCTCCGTTCGGTAAAACCAACTCGCCATGCTGCTTGGTCAGCGTGCGCAAAAAGGGAGGATGCGTGGGGAAATGCGGCATCCCGGCGAATAGAGGCTGCGCCAGGTCGTAGATTTTTCCAATCTTCATGAGTTGGCTTTTTTGACGCGCTTGCGCGATTTGGGAGAGATCACGGCGGTCTTCCCACTCCACCGCCCCAGCTGGAATTCGCGCCCATAGTGCGACGTAAGATTCCGGATGGCGACGGTCACCACGCCCGCCGCGTCGCAGGAATAATGCTCCTCGATCTCCTGATGCGATGCCGGAAAGGAGTGCTCCACCTGCACCGTATCGAAGGATCGCGCGTCGGCCAGCGCGGGATCGAATGGGAATAAAATTTCGTCCCACACGGTGATGTCTCCCGTGGGCTGCGCGTCCTCCGCCACGTGGCTGGCTTCGAGATACCGGAAATCGCCGACATTATGCACCGGCTGGTAGCGGCGGCGCACCGTCAACGGAGGCTCGGATGCGCCCGGCAAGCGCGTGCCGCGCGGAAAAATGGGATCGAAAATCATGCGCCGCCCGGCATCGCCCTCGCGCCACACTCCGAAATTACGCGTGAACATTTCGCGCAAAGTATAACCGGAGGCGGCATCGGCCTGAATCGCGAGGCCGATCGCGGTGGCCGATCGGGTGTACTCGCTGCGCTTCACTTTGCGGCCGAACTCCTCGCGCATCGCGCGCGCCACCAGAGGCAGTTCACTGCCTCCGCCGGTCACGTACAGCGCTTCAATATAGCTTGCGGCCGCGAGCTGCGCGGTCGCTTCAATCGATTCGGCCAGCAGAGGGCGGCAGCGGTCGTAGAAATCCGCGACCGCGACGGTCACCTGTCCCAGCCCTTCTTTCACTACATCGAGATCCACCACGATGCGGCGCGAGTTGGGATGCAGCGCCTCTTTCTGGCGGCGGCACTCCTCATCCAGTCTAAAAAGTTCGCCCAATTCGAGCTTCCGGAGAGCGTCATCGCCCATCGCCATCTCGGCCAGCACCAGGTCGAAATCGTCGCCGCCCAGGTGGGGCATTCCTTCCGAAGCCAGCACCGTATGCGTACCCTCCGCGATTTCGACCACGGATACATCGCAAGTGCCTCCACCCAGATCGTAGACCAGCAGACGGCCCGTGATCTTCTGCCGATGGCCGAATTCGATGGACGCCGCGGACGGCTCATTCAGCAGCCCCAGCACCGAAAATCCCGCGCGGCGAAATGCGTCGACGGTGAGGAACCGCTGGTTGCTGTTGGCATTGGCGGGAACGCCGAGCACCACTTCCAGAGCTTCGGATTCCCCGAACCGGTCGAGCAGCGCGCGCCGCAGCCCGCCCACCAACCCGGTGAGCAGCTCCGAAAGAGGAACGATCGCGCCGCCAATATCGAGCTCCGTCTGCGGCCCCGCGTCCTCCAGATAGCGCTTTAAAGACCGGATGATGGTCCAGCCGGGCTCGCCCTGCATGGCGTAAGCATCCCAGCCAAAGCGGCGCTGATCGCCGTTGATCGCGATGAGCGGAGGAAACCACTCGAAAACGCCGTCGGCGGTTTCAAAAGGAACCAGCGGATAATTGCCGCGGTCAGCGGCCGCGACGACGATGCGAGTAGTCCCGAAGTCGATGCCGAGCTTCATCTTCTATTGTTAGCATAACCTCAGGACTCTTGATCACAATTTAATAACCTACTGTCTTATGGGGCGGCCAATTTTGGCGGCCGGCGTGTCGTTCAGATAAACATCTCTTCGTCCGCCGTCGCCTGATTCGGCGTCGGCCGTCCGCCGCGGACCAGGTAATAGATCGCGGTCCGCACGCCCGCCGCTACTCCCTGCACTTCGCGCAGTGGTTTCATGATGCCGGTTTGAACCACATGCACGGTCTGCTGCGCGCGGGAGACGGTGTCGTCGATCACCATCTCCGCATGCGCGAGCTGGTTATGGGCGCGCGCCGAGGCGTCTTCCAACACTCCGTCGATGCGCACGATCTGGGCCTTGGTTAGGTCCAGAATCTCGGTGGCCTTGGTGGTGATGTCATGGATCTGTTTGCGGCTCATGTCGATCGTTTCGGTTGAGCTGTGAATCAGCGCCTCCACTTTCGGAATCACCGCTTCCACCTTGGGAATGACAGCTTCCACTTTAGGAAGGAACTTCTTCACCTGCTCCTCTGTCGCGCGCGCTGTTTTATACAAGGCGATCAGCATTCCGGCTTGAATACACAGCGCGATCGCGCAGACTCCGACGAAAACCGAAATAAGAATGAACCACGATTGTTGATCCATTTAGACCCCCGGAGTTGGACTTGTCGCCTCCCGATAGGCTTGCTTTCCGGCTTCGACGGCGGAAGCCAGATTTTCTTTATGCTTCTGAATGGTCTGCTTACTGCGCTCTAACGCTTCGGCGGCCGTTTCCTTCAGCGTGCCTGCCTGCGATTTCACGTAATCTGTGCCTTCGCCCGCTTTGCTTAGCAGGAAATCGCGCGTCTCCGCTCCGGCTTTCGGCGCGAACAACACGCCCACCGCGACCCCCAAACCGAGTCCCAAGAAAAAATACGACAACTTGCTATCGTCTTCCATGTTGTGTCACACCTTTCTATAAACTGGAGTCTTAGAACCTGTGTTTGTTTCATTCACAGCATAGCAAATGGCTAAAACTCTGGATCGCGGCGGTCTGATGGCGTTCGCGGCGCAGGCTTTGTCGGCGCGGGCGTTGACCGTTTCCGAGCTGCGCGAGAAATTGAAGCGGCGCGCCGCGGAGCCGTCTCTGGTGGACGAAGTGATGGAGCGCCTGAAAGAGTCGGGCTATCTGAACGACCAGCGTTTCGCCGAATCCTACGCCGGCTGGCGCCGCGACGAGGGAGGGTTCGGCAAGACGCGGGTATTCAGGGATTTGATGGCACGGAAAGTAGCGCCCGCCGTCGCGAAACAAGCCGCCGAGGCGGCGTTCGAGGGAGCGGATGAGGTCGTGATGATCGAGAAATTCCTGTCCCGAAAATGCCGCGGCAAGGATCTGAGCGAACAGAAAAATATGCTGTCCGCCTACCGGAAATTGCGCCTCGCGGGGTTTGGTTCGGGGAACTCCATAAAGGTGCTAAAACGGTTCGCGGAGCAGGCGGAAATGCTCGAAGACGTCGAAGATGAGCAATGAGCCGCTACACGACTGCGCATGGATTCGACAGCTCTCCGATCTCCGGAACGCGGATACTCACGCAATCTCCGGCCTGAAGCGCGGCGTCTTCTTTCACGATAATCCCGGTTCCCGTCAAAAGCACAGAGCCGGCCGGAACGGGATTGGACCGCAAAAGATACTCGACCAGGAACTCGAAGGTCCTTCCTAGCCGCGAGATAGAGGTTGCACCCGAGAAAATCTCGGCATCGCCTCTGCGAATCGTGCAAGTCATTTCGAGCGTTCTGGGATCCGCGATCTCATCCACCGTAACGATGAGCGGCCCCAGCGAGCAGCAGGCAGAATACATCTTGGATTGAGGAAGATACAGAGGATTCTCCCGCTCGATATCCCACGCCGAGACATCGTTGGCCAGGGTATAACCCAAGATTTTCCCTTTGGCTCCCAGCACGAGGGCCAATTCCGGCTCCGGCGCGGTGAATTTCGAATCGCTGCGAAGGCCGATCGATTGGCCGGGGCCGACGCACACGCGGGAGGTTCCCTTGAAAAAGATCTCCGGCCGATCCGCTTTATATACATGGGCATAGAAACCTTCGCGGGTTCCATGCTCGGCGTCTCTAAATGACGCGCTGGTTTCGTAGGTGCAGCCGCAGCCCCAGACCTCGCGAGGCTGCACAGGGATCAGAGGCTCGGCCAAAACCGCTTGGCGCGTCGCGAGGCGGGTGGCGATATCGGGCAGCGTCTCGCCTTCTTTTTCCGCGCGGCCGATCAGATCGAGCATGGTGTAATCGGGAATCGGGCGTGCGGCGGTGCCGTTGAAAATCGCGGCGGTGGTGGCGCCGTTCCATTTAATTTGTCCTAGGTGCATGATCAGTATTTATTGGACCGAAGCCCGGCGATAAAAGTATCCCGGCCCTGACGGGAAGGGGTTATAACCCCTGGCGTCAGCCAGGGGATTCGACGGGTCACTAAAACTTCACCTTGGGCGCCTGCTTGGACGCGGCGTCGGCTTGGAAATAGGCGTCTTCCCGCTTGAATCCCCAGATAGAAGCCGCTATGTTCTTGGGGAACAGCTCGATGTCGGTGTTGTATTTTTGGACCGTCTCATTGTACTTGCGCCGTTCGACCGCAATGCGGTTTTCCGTGCCCGACAGTTCATCCTGGAGGCGCATGAAATTTTCGTTGGCCTTCAGGTTGGGATAATTTTCTACTACGACCAGCAGCCGGGACAGAGCGCTATCGAGCTGGCCGTTGGCGGCGATCTTTTCCTTGGGCGTCTGCGCTCCGCCCAGCGCCGCGCGGGCCGCGGTCACCGAATCGATGGCCGTTTCCTCGTGCTTGGCGTAGCCTTTTACAGTTTCGACCAGGTTGGGAATCAAATCGGCGCGCCGCTGGAGAACCACGTCGACCTGGGACCATGCGGCTTTGATGGCTTCGCGCTCCTGCACCAGCTCATTGTGCGTGCCGAACAGGCTGCCTGCCATCACCAGCCCGAAAATCACCAGGATGCCTACGATAATCAGTGCGATCAGTCCAAATTTCATTTGTGTCCCCCGTGTTCCATTGCCGTGGTCTCCAGGCCGTCGACGAATTCCACCAGCCTGCGTATGCATTCCAGATATTGCGCGAACAACTCGCCGGGATCGCCTGGGTCGACTCCGGATTTATCTTCGCGTACGTCGAGCAAAATGTTGAAGGGCGTTACGTCCATCTCCAAGGTCTCGCCGAGCTGCCGGACAACGGCGCGGCGCTCCGATTTTACCGGCGCGTGAGCTACGATCAGCGCGTGTTGCGCCAGCATGCAGAAGGTGGAAACCGAATCGACGCAGAGCTGGAATAGCTTTTCCGGATCCGACAATATCCCGGCGGCCTGCGTTCTCAGACGAAATAATTTGGCGCGAAGCTCGTGCTCGATCTGCGCGCGATAGAATTTCGTATCGACATGGACGTCGGCGATCACGTCGGGGCCGTACAGCATTTTACGCCGCTCCTTCATGTCGTGATACTCGATGGGGAAGCAATCGGCGGAGTGGTGCACCTCCTCCTCGCTCATCAGCAGAGGCGCGGGATGTTTGTGTTCCTTCCACCAGCGAAAGATGGGTTCGCTTTCCCCGAGCTCCCGCGGGGTGATTTGTTTGAGGACGCACAGCACGTTGAGGTCGGAGAATTTTTCGTGATGATCCGGCGACGCTCCGGAACCGTAGAGTATCACGGACAGCAGCCGGTCCTGGTAGGCCTGTTCGAGTTTTGCAACCAGTTCTTTTAGTTCGTCCATATCACCGCCGCGTATCTCATGTTAGCGGACGGCTGGGGTCGTGACAGTGGCGCAGGCGCTTCCGCCTGCGGAGCGAATTCTACCAGTCACTGGATGCCCCGCCGCCTCCGGAGTCGCCGCCGCCAAAGCCTCCGAAGCCTCCTCCGCCACCGCCGCCGCCGGAAGATCCGCCGAAGCCTCCGCCGCCCCAGCCTCCTCCGCCGCGTCCCATCATATTACCGAGGAACATGCCGGTAAGGAAACCGGTGAAGCCTCCTCCGCCTCCGCCTCCTAAACGGCCTAGGAGAGAGAGCAGGAAGAAAATGCCGATGATGATCAGCGGCCAGGGAATCGAGGGGCCGCGGGAAACCGCGGTGCGTGTGCGGACTCTTGCGTCGACCGGCAGAGTCACGCCTTTCGATGTGGCGATCATGGCGCCGAACTGCTGGGCCGCGGCCAGCGCGGCGGGGCCGTAGGAACCCTGCCGCAGAATCGGCCGCAAGCCCCTCATGATGGAGCCGGCATCGGCGTCGGTGATGACGGGTTCGAGGCCATAGCCGATCTCCGCGCGGTCTTTTTTGTCTTTAATGGCGAACAGAATCAGGACGCCTTCGTCATTCGGCTTTTTGCCGATGCCCCATTGGTGATAGAGCTTGTTGGCCACGTCGGCCACGTCGTCGCTGTCGAGGGAGTCGACGGTCACGACGGCCATTTGGGCGCCCGTCGAGCGCTCCAGAATGCCACAGTAGGCGGCGATGCGGTCCGAGCTGGCGGCGTCGATGACGTGAGCGAAATCGTTTACATAGCCGGAAGGTTTTAGCTTGCTAAGGTCGAGAGCAAAGAGCGACGTCGCCAGAAAAAAGGCAACACACGCCGACAATCTCGAAAAAATCAAAACCGCGAAGGCGCCAGTGGCGCGCGCCTCCAGGCGTGCCGCGTCGACATTCGTGTCGACGTGTCTTGGAACCGAGCCGGCTGTCCCGGAAAACGTCGGAGCTGTCCGCTCCCGCAGGTCGCGGCTCTGTAAGACGGCAGCCACAAGCCGGCTGGAATTCATATCGAGCGGATCAGGTCCTGGCGCCGGACTTTGAAGCCTTCGAGACGGCCTAGCATCGCGATGGCCATGTGCTGGGGATCGAAGAACTGCTGTGCGAGAGCCAGGACCTGTTCGGCGGTGACGCTCTCAATCAGCTCCAGCATCTCATCGAGCGAGAAGAAACGCTTGAAATATAACTCCTGGCGCGCGAGGTTGCCCATGCGGCTCGACGTGGACTCCAGGCCCAGCACGTACGAACCTTTCAGATGATCTTTGGCGCGGCGGAGTTCCTCGGGCGTCACTTTATGCGAAGCGATTTCGCCCAGTTCATGCACCACCGATTCGATCACACGCCCGGCGGTCTTCTGCGAAGTGCCCGCGTACACCAGCATGCAGCCGGCATCGCGGTACATGGTTAATTCCGAGTAAACGGTGTAAGCCAGGCCTTGTTTTTCGCGGATATTCTGGAACAGGCGCGAGCTCATGCCTCCGCCTAAAATCGCGTTGAGGATGTAACAGGCGAAGCGCGACTTGTGCGGCATCGAGATGGACGGCACCCCCAGATACAGGTGCACCTGCTCCAGCGAATTTTTATTGCGGAAAACCAAAGGCGCGTGCGGCTGCGGCGCGGCTTCGAGAGAGCGGGTTTTGCGCGGCTTCAGGTCCGAGAACTTTTCCTCTGCGAGCTTCACCAGCTTGCGGTGGCTTAAGTTGCCGGCGGCGGTGATCAGAATGTTGGACGGCCCGTAAAACTGCTTGTAGTATTTTTCGACTTTATCGCGATCGAAGGTGCGAATGGTCTTCTTGGTGCCTAAAATCGGGCGTCCCAGAGCGTGACCCTTCCAGAAGCTGCTCGAAAAAATTTCGTGGATGAGGTACTCGGGATTATCGACCTCCATCTTGAGCTCTTCGAGGATGACCCCCTTTTCCTTCTCGATATCGCCGGCCGCGAAAAGCGGGTTACGAACCAGATCGGTCACCACATCGAAGGCTTCAGGAAGATGCTCGTCGAGGACTTTTACGTTGTAGCTGACCAGTTCCTTCGACGTGAACGCATCGAGCCCGCCGCCAATGGAATCGACGGAGCGGGCGATCTGTTCGGCGGACCGGTTCTTGGTTCCTTTGAAAACCATGTGCTCGATAAAATGCGTGAGTCCGCTCTCGTCGGGCGTCTCCTCGCGGGAGCCTGTGCCGATCCAAATGCCAACCGTAACGCTGCGGACGTGAGCCATCTGCTCGGTAACCACGCGCACGCCGTTTGGCAGGACGGCGCGTTCGATGTCTCTGATTTTATGCGTGGGCATTCAACTCGAGTTTACCATGGTAAAATAGGGGAATGGCGCAAACTATTGTAGGGATGGAACTTACTGACATCCAACAAGCGTTGGGCGCCGCTGAGCCGGCGTTTCGCGCGCGCCAGATCTATGAGGCGGTGTACCGGCGAAGGATCACCGATCCAGCCGCGATCTCCAACCTCCCGAAGCATTTGCGCTCGGAATTGCGGCTGGGACTGCCCGAGATCGAGCGCCGTTTCGATTCGACGGACGGCACCAGGAGGTACCTTCTTCGCCTGGATGACGGGAAAACCGTAGAGGCCGTGTGGATGCCGGAGGGCGAGCGGTCGACCATATGTATATCCAGCCAAGTGGGGTGTCCGGTCGATTGCAAATTTTGTCTGACGGCGCTGCTCGGCCTCGAAAGGCATCTGACGGCGGGCGAGATCGCGGGGCAGGTGCTGCGCGTGGCGGCGGACAACGCGCTCGAAGCAAATGCGGATCGCGTGAATATCGTGATGATGGGGCAAGGCGAGCCGCTGCTGAACCTGGGGAACGTGATCAAGGCGACGCGCCTGATGACGGATCCCGCGGGTATGGCGATTTCGCCGCGGCGCATTACCCTGTCGACCTCCGGAATCATTCCGAAGATCGATGAGTTGGGGCGGGAGGCCGTGCGGCCCAAACTGGCGATTTCGCTGAACGCGTCGACCGAGGAGCAGAGGCGCGAGCTGATGCCGATCACCCGCAAGTATCATTTGAAGGAATTGATGGACGCGTGCCGCCGGTATCCTCTGCGTCCGTGGGAGAAATTGACGTTCGAGTATGTGCTCTTGAAAGACGTGAACGATTCGGACGCGGATGCGCGCAGAGTGGTGAAGCTGCTGGCGAACCTGAACGCCAAAGTCAACCTGATTGCGCTGAATCCCGGGCCGGGTATCCCTTTTTCGACGCCTCTCCCCGAGCGCGTCTCGTCGTTTCAAGAGATCGTGAAGAGGGCGAAGCCGTGCTTCGTGCGCAGGCCGCGCGGCCTCGACGTATTCGCTGCCTGCGGGCAATTGAAGAGGATGGAAACGGGACTGGTGCAAGTGGGCAGCGCTTTACTTTCTGGTAAAATGTAAAGCATGCCCGAAGCGAAACTTTCTTCAAAGAACCAAATCGTGATCCCGAAGGAGATTCGGGAGGCGCTCGGGGTAAAGGCAGGGGATAAGCTGCTGGTCACCGCACATGACGGGCTCGTCACTCTGATGAAGAGGCCGGGCAAATTTCATGAGGCAATTCGCGGAATGTTTCCCGGACTCTACGGGCCTGATTATTTGAAACAGGAGCGCGCAAGTTGGAAGCGAGCCGAATCAAAGCGTTCCTGAGCCGACATGCTCTCATCGCGCTTGACACTAATATCCTCATTTATTCAATAGAGGAACATCCAAAATACGCAGACATGGCCGATGCAGTCTTGGCGTGGATCGAGCAGCCACGGCACTCGGCAGTAACTTCGACCGTCACCATGACTGAGATTTTGATCAAACCCTATAAAACGGTAGGCGAAAAAGCGGCTCGTGCGTTATATGATTTGCTGTTGATGTATCCAAATCTGGAATGGATCCCGCCAGATCTCGAAATCGCCAAGGCGGCAGCGGAGCTTCGGGCAATTTACAGGCTGGAGACACCGGAGGCTCTGCACGCCGCTACTGCAATGCGATCGGGCGCGACGCTGATGGTGACCAACGACGCGAGCTTTGAACGGGTCCCCGCGTTTGAGACGGTGCTGCTCGATCGCTTACTTTGAAGCCGCCGCATGTCCGGTTTCGACGTAGCTTTTCAGACGCGTGACCTGCTTGGCTAGCATCCTGTCGACGGGGATGGCCCCGTTGTTCATGCCCTTTTCGAGGTAGCCCGTGACGGCGTAGATCGCGTCAAGTTTCGTGCCTCCCCCGGAGGGCGTAAACACGAACTGCAGGATGCCGCTGGCGGCGAGGGTTTGCAGAGGGCACATGGCGCCGATCAACACCAGCCGCTTTCCAGGTATCAGCGTGATCAGCTCCAGATGGCGCGTGAATCCGTAGTTCGGAAGCTTTTCGCAGAGGCAGACGCCGGGATGATCTTCGATCCTCAAATTGTGCGCGTCGCCGGGCGGCGCCTTGACCGCAAGCCAGCCCCGATTCAATGATTTCGGCACGGGCGAGGCAAGCGGCGAAAAGCAGAACGGTGGTCAGTTTCATTTAGGGCCGCGGTCTGGGCGTGGCGTCATAGTCGGTAAGCCTCATCACCCACTTGGTGGCTTCCAGATACATGTGCTGGATATCGGGGCGGTCGTAGACCTCCTCACGATGTCCGAAGGTGGAATAGAAGACGCGGCCTTTGCCGTAGGTTTTAATCCACGCTACCGCGAAATCCTTGTCGGTGCGGTGCACATTCTTGTTGGTCAAATCGATCTTATTTTCATCCAGCCGGGCGAGGACGTGGACCTTGTCGCGTGAAAATTCTTTGCTGGGCTGATAGATCTCGTCCATCATCGAAAACGTAGGCGGGAAGTCTCGCATCGCCGGGAAATTGGGATCTTCGATGATAATCGGAGCCATGAATTGTCCCCACGGATGCTGGTCGAAATAGGTGCCCATCATTTCCCCGTACTCCGGCCATTTGTAGTTGCTGTCGATGGCGGAGTGGCCTCCAATGATCCCCTTGCCGTCGTCGTGAACGAAAGATAGCAGCGCGGCCTTCTGTTCGTCGTCGAGCGGGAACTCGCCGGTGGTGTAGAGATAAATCGCATCGAAATAGTCGAGATTTTTCGCGTTGCCGGCGGCGATCTTTTTCTTGGTGATGAGCTGCGTGTCGGTGCGGATGTAGGTGTCCCACAGGCCGCTATCGTGACCGAGCTTCCACATGGTGGCGAGGCCGTTCGATACCGAGTCGTGCTGGAAGCCGTAGACCGCGCCGATGGCCAGCAGCTTCTTCTTTTTGGGGGGCGGCGTTTGGGCCAATGAGATCGCCGCGCAGGCGGCAAGAGCTAGAAATTTCTTCATGGTTTCCAATCTGCTGTGAAGATATTGAATTCGTATTTGCTGGTGGATTTATAGCTGGATGCGAAGACCACTTTCGCGCCGTCGGGCGAGAATTCCGGGAAGGACGTGAAGACGCCGTAATCGGTCACCCGCTCCAGACCGGTTCCATCCACATGAATAAGGTACAACTCGAAGTCGCTCGAATCGCAGTTGTGCTTGTTGGAGCTGAACAGAATTTTATTGCCGTCGGGCGAGAAAGTCGGGGCGAAGCTGGCGCATCCGAAATTGGTGATCTGTTTCGCTTGAGAACCGTCGGCATTGGAGACGAACAGCTCCATTTTCATGGGCGCCGTGAGATTCTCCTTGAGCAGCTCTTTGGATTTCGCGGCCTTCTCCGGCGTATCGGGATGATGGGCGCGCCAGACGATCTTTTTGCCATCGCGCGAAAATACCGCGCCGCCGTCGTAGCCTTCTGAAGTGGTGATGCGCGTTTTATGCGATCCGTCCTCATTCATGGTCCACAAATCGAGGTCGCCCGAAGCGAGCGAGGTGTAAATAATCTTCCTGGTCTTCCAGTTGACCGTTGCTTCGGCGTCGTAGCCGGGCGCGGTGGTCAGCTTCTTCAGAATTTTTCCCGTATCGGTGGCGAGAAAAATATCGAAGGTAGGATACACGGCCCAGACATAGCCCTTCGTGCGATCCGGACGGGCGGGGCACGCGTCGCCGCCTTCGTGCGTGGACGCGTACACAATCCGCTTATTGTCGCCCAGAAAATATCCGCAAGTAGTGACGCCTTTGCCGGTCGAAACCATTTTCACGTCGGAGCCGTCAGCCGCGTTCATGATGTAAATCTGATCGCAGCCGTGTCCATCGCGAGTGGATTGGAAAATGAGCCGCTTACCGTCGGGCGACCAATACGCCTCGGCGTTCTGACCTCCATGGGTGATCTGGTTCAGGTTCGCCAGGTGCTGCGCAGCGCACAAAACCGGCAGCAGAAACAAGAGCTTCATCGCAGGACTATTGTATGCCACCGGCCGCACTCTACTTCTTTGGCGTAACCGGCCACTTTTCGATTTTCTTCCGGATGCCGTCCGCGTTCTTCGCCGCCGGGGCCAATTCAAGATACTTCTCGTACGCCTCCCGCGCCGCCGCGTGATCGTTCATCTTCTCTTCCGATTCGCCCAGCTTCAGAAACGCCTCCGACGACCCCGGATCCCACTTCGTTGCCCGCAGATAGCGCCGCGACGCCGCGTGATAGTTCTTCTTGGTCTTGAAGTAGTAATCGCCCGCCGTGATATTCTTCTGCGCCTCCAAAGGATTCAGCGCAAACTCCTCCGGTTTGAGCGATTCATCCTCTTCCGGAGGCTCCTGCTCCACCGGCTTTTGCGGACGCGTCGTCTCCAGCTTTTTCTGCTGTTGCGGAGGCTGCGGCTCCTGCCCAAACAGCACCAGGGCCGAGAGAAACGACGCCGTTCCTACACCTATAGACACGCGTGACACAATTAAATTATAGACCCCCTCACCGAGCTTCGCGACCGCGCTTCCGAGCTGCCTCTGCTGCCCGGAGTGTACCTCTATAAGGACACCCACGGCGCCGTAATCTACGTCGGCAAAGCCAAGAATCTGCGCGCCCGCGTGCGCAGTTACTTCAACGTCGACCGCCTCGCGGAAGCGAAAACCGGCACGCTGATCCACGAAGCCCGGACCATCGATTTTATCCACGTCGATAACGAGAAAGAGGCGCTGGCGCTCGAAAATAACCTGATCAAGCAGTGGAAGCCCCGTTACAACATCCTGCTTCGCGACGACAAAACGTATCCGTATATCAAGCTGACCGCGGAGAAATATCCGCGCGTCTACGTCACCCGGCGCCTGAAAAAGGACGGATCCTCGTACTTCGGTCCGTATTTCCCGGGCAATCTCGCCCACCGCCTGGTGCACTTCATTCATCGCCACTTTAAAGTGCCGTCCTGCCGCATCGATTTCGGGCGCAAGCACACCCATCCGTGCCTGGAATTTCACATTCATCGCTGCCTGGGCCCCTGCGTTGAAGGACTCACTACCGATGAGCGTTACGCCGAGGCCGTCCGCTCCGTGCGCATGTTCTTAGAAGGCCGCCATAAAGATCTTGCGCAGGAATTACGCGCGCGCGTCCAGGTCGCCAGCCTCGATATGCGCTACGAAGAAGCCGCCGCGATCCATGACCTGGCCCGCACCGTGGAAGAACTGGGCGAGAAGCAAAAGATGGCGTCGACCGACGGCGGCGACACCGACATCTTCGCTTACTACGCCGAGTTGCCCCTGGTCGCCGTAAATCTCTTCCACCTGCGCAACGGACACATCGTCGATCGCCGTGAATTTTTCTGGGAAGACATCCGCGAGTTCGAAGCCTCGGAATTTTTCGCGTCGCTGTTGAAGCAGGTCTACCTCGACGATCCCTACGTTCCGGCGGTGATCCATGTGCCCGTCGAGTTCGAAGAGCGCCAAGTCTTAGAGGAGCTCCTCTCCGAAAAACGCGGCCGCAAAGTCGAGATCCATTCGCCCCAGCGCGGCCAGAAGAAAGCCCTGCTCGAACTCGTCGAATCGAACGCCCGCCACAGCTTCGAGCAGCGCTTCCGCGTCCTCAAGCCGACCTCGAAGGCGATTTCCGAAGCCTTGCAGGACGCCCTCGGCCTCGAAAACGCGCCCGATCGAATCGAGTGCTTCGATATTTCGCACATTCAGGGCACCGATAAAGTCGCCAGCATGGTGGTCTGGGAAAACGGAAGGATGAAGAAGTCGGACTATCGGAAGTTCATCATCAAATCCGTGGAAGGCAACAACGATTTCGCGTCCATGCACGAAGTCATCAGCCGCCGGTATGCGCGCCTCAAAGAAGAAGGACTAGCGCGCCCCGGCCTCGTCCTGGTCGATGGAGGACTCGGCCAACTGCACGCCGCCGCGGCCGCGCTCGAAGAATTAGGAATTACCGATCAGCCGCTCGCGTCCATTGCCAAGCGGGAAGAGTGGATCTATGTGTACGGGCAGGAGGAAGAACCAATCGTCCTGGACAAGTTTTCGCCCGTGCTACATCTCATTCAACAGGTGCGCGATGAGGCGCATCGCTTTGCCGTCACCTTCCATCGCACCCGCCGCAATGAGAGCCGGATGCGCAGCGAACTGGATCAAATACCGGGGATCGGGGAAAAGACAGTGATGAAATTACTGCGCCATTTCGGCAGCCTGGAACGGGTGCGCGAGGCTCCGGAGGAGGAGCTCGCGCGGGTTGCCGGCCGGGCCGCCGCGCGCAAACTGAAGCTGTTCAATTCTTCGCCAACCGAACTGACAACTTCAGAATAAATCGCCGATGTCCTTGGCGATCGTCCGGGCTTCCAAATGGATCAATCCGGCATTCCCTCCCTGCGGGCTCATCACCGCGAGCACCGCCTTCGATCCCGCCGAATAGACGAATAACGCGCCTTCATCGGACTGAATCGAAACCTCGCCCAAGGTTCCGGTCGCCATGCTTTCGCTGATGCGCCGTCCCAGGCTCGAAGCCGCCGCGGCCATCGCCGCTACACGGTTCGGATCTTGCCCATTCGAGAACGAATGAGCAATCGGTAGTCCTTCATTGGACGCCAGCAGGACGCCCTTCAATTCCGGTATCGCACTGCGTAGAGCCTCAATGTGGGCCTTTAACGCGTCACCCTTAGCCATAATTACATCTCCCTTTACTTTTCCCCGATGAGACGTTCATAGACGCTCGCCGGACGGATCTCCGTGAGCAAAAACTCCGCGCACCATACGGTATGCGCAAGCATTAAGGTAATCGACGGCTAGGGAAATAACTTTAATGGCTAAATGACCAAGTTCAGAATAGGTTCCGCGGCCACCCTTAGATCCTCGGCCCAATACAAACATTGTTTCAATTCGGGATTCCCGGACGCGATCCGTATCCCCCTTATGGGCCCTAAGAGACATAGTCTCTAAGGTCTTCGTAGTAAGAGCACCTAAGGGTATTACCCCAAATTACCTCTATAAGTGCTTTACCGCATGGAAAGACGTAAGTGGGGTCTTTAGGATAAAGCAAGAAGGGACGATCTAAGCAACATGCGCTGTCTGTATTGCGGAAAGGAGCTGGCACTCCTGAAGCGTTGGACCGGGGGCGGAGAGTTTTGCTCCGATGCCCACCGCCAGCGATATCAGGAAGAATACAATGAGCTGGCCCTCAACCGCTTGCTGCAAGCCAAACCGCCCGCGGCCGTTCCCGCTCCGAATAATGATCCACCGGTAGCCGCGAAAGAGCCCGTGGCCGTGAGTGCGCCGGTCCTTGAAGCTCAGGTGAAAGAAGCTCAGGTGAAGGCTCCGGAAGCCCCGCGAACCAAGCCTGCTGTGTACGAACCCCCAGCGCCGCCCCCCGTCCGGGAAACGCCTCGCGAAACTCCTCCCCCCGTCGCCCAGAAGGTGCAGCCCGCCGCAGCTCCCGCCGACTTGGCCAGCTTTATTGTCGAGGTCCCGGGCCCCGCGCTCGCCGAACTCCCGCCCATGTCCCGTCCCGGCCTCGAGTTTTCTAGCCGCCGCCGCGGCCGCGCTGCCAGCGAATCGGTTTTTTGAACTTTCCCATTCAAGTTCTGACATCTATCACCTTGAAACCGCGGGACTTTTGCCATTCGAGCCGTCCAACCGGCCGTCAAATTACTCCGCCAACGGACGGGATCGGAAGCTAGAGGTGCGGGACTTTGTGCGCGCCAATCCCGTCGTGCAGTTTGTTTTGAGTCCCGTGGGCGAAACTGGACTGGAGACCAAGAGCGATGCCATGGATATTCTGATATTTCCGCAACCGCCCCAAGCCGAGCCGGTACTCTGGCAGGAACCCTCCGTGGGATTTGCCGCGACCCGAACCGAACTCGGAGCTCTGGCGCGGCTCACGTTTCCCAGCACCGGCTTCTCCTCGGAAGAACCACTGTCCGATACCGCGGTCGCTCTAGCGGAGCCGCCCGCGGCCCTCGACCTCCCGGAAGCCCCGGTGATCGAGACTGCCGCCGAGCTTGTACCCGAATTAATCAACGAGCCGGTGCTTGAGCCCGCCGCCGAACCCGAACCGCCGGCCGAGGAAAAGAAGGTCCTTCCCCAACCGGTCACAACATCTCTTCCGCTGTCGCTTCATGTGGTTGCACCCGGTAAGGGGAAGCCGCTACAGGTTTTTCCGGCCGCGGCCAATACGGTCGCCACGCAGGTGCCGCGCTCCACGTCGCTGCCTTTGCGGCCGGTGATGACCTTCGGCCCCGCTCCTCAAAAGAATGAAGCGAAAAACGAAACGAAGCCCGAAGCCAGGTCCGAGCCGAAGAAACCCCTTTCCGCCCCCGTCCGGCCCGATCCGCGCCTGGCGAACCCTTCCAAATTTCGCACCGCTGTCGCCGACGCTCCGGCGCCGGAACCGGTGAAAGAACCAGCGCCGCCTGTCAAACAGGCAGCCAAAGCAGAAGCTCCCAGCGTCGCAAAAACTCCGGTCAAAGACGCCAGACAAAATAAGAAGCCCGAGGTCAAACCAACCGTGAAGATCAAAGACGAACCTAAGGCAGCGCCTGCGTTCCCCGCCCCGCTCGCTGCTCCCTATGCCGGCTCGAACGATCTGGGATTGCCGAAATTGAACATGGAGTCCCCCAACGGATTCCTGAGCCGGCTGCCGGTAATCGCGAAAATCGGCATCGCTGTCGGATTGCTCGTCGGAGTCGGCTGCCTGATCGCCTTCTCTTCAAAGAGCGGCGGCGCGGCCACCAGCTCCGGCGCCGGAACCATCGTGGCCGGATCCGCGCTGCCCGCCGGGGAAGCCGGCTGGATCACGGACTGGGGCGCCGACCCCGGCGTCCGCCGCACCCGTCAGATTTCCATCCTCCGCTCTTCGCAAACGCTCACCGATTACCGCATTGAAATGACCGGCCAGATCGAGAGCAAGGCCATCGGCTGGGTATTTCGCGCCCAGGACCCAAAGAATTTCTACGTCACCAAGCTGGAGATCGTGAAGCCCGGCCTGTCGCCCACCGTCGCGCTGGTCCGCTTCGCCATCGTGAACGGCGAAGAGCAGGCCCACGCGCAGCTCCCCCTGCCCATGAAAGTGAGCCTCGACACCATGTACAAAATTCGCTTCGACGCCGTCGGCGACCACTTCATCACTTATGTTCAGGATCAGAAAATCGACGATTGGACCGACAGTCATATTAAAACCGGCGGTGTCGGCTTCTACCGCGAACGCGGCGAGGATGCCACGCTCAAGGGCGGCATGAACGTCGTGCCATTAGTCGTTAAAAAATAACCAGGAGATCCCTATGCCCGAATCGAACGACACTGTATTCTTCATCGACGACGACCTGGTAGAACGGCTGATGCGCGGCGATACCGCGCCTTCCGACCCTTCGAAAAAGAAACATCCCGCCACCGTCAGCGCCTTCGCGGCCGCCGTCAAACTCGC
Source organism: Bryobacterales bacterium (assembly GCA_963698105.1). Taxonomy (GTDB): domain Bacteria; phylum Acidobacteriota; class Terriglobia; order Bryobacterales; family Bryobacteraceae; genus Palsa-187. The sequence continues at coordinate 141,141 of CAVOPN010000001.1, read as the reverse complement.
CTCCGACGGTAAGCTCGACGACGCCGTCAAGGAACTGGAACGCGCCTTGAGCGAAGGGGAAAATCCCGTCGAAGCCCACACCGGTCTCGGCCACCTGCGCTTCGAGCAGCAGAATTGGGACGAAGCCGCCCGCTGCTACCGCAACGTCATCGAGCTCGAACCGAAGCATCGCACCGCGCACTACAATCTTGGCCTGGCGCTCGAGCGCCAGGGCGAGTTCGACGCCGCATCGAAAGCCTTCGAAGCCGCCTTGGACGTGGATTCCAAGCGCTGGCAGGCCCGCCTCGGCCTGGGGCTCTGTCAGTTGCACCTGGGCCGCGCCGCGGACGCCCTCGAAAATTTCCAGGCCAGCCTCGAGGAAAGCCCCAACCAGGACCGCGCCCTGTTCGGCAAAGCGGTGGCCCTCCACCAGCTTGGCAAGCTCGAGGAAGCGGGGGAGATTTACCGCAAACTGCTGCCCGCCAATTCCAACTCGGCGGAGCTTCTGGTCAACATGATCGCCCTGTCGAGCGCGCGTAAGGATGAGACTAAGGTGAAGGAATTCGCGGATCGTCTGCTCAAAATTCGTCCGCAATCGCCGCAGGCCCTCGAAGGGCTCGCCGCGCTTTCGCTGTCCCGCGGCGATTATAGCTCCGCCGTCCAGCATTGTTCCCAGTTGGTCAAAGCCGCCGCCGGTTCCTATGAAGGCTGGTTCAATCTGGGCGTCGCTTATCAACGCACCGGACGCCTGGAGCAGGCTGGCAACGCCTATCGGGAAGCCTCGCGTCTGCGTCCCGACGCGCTCGAAGCCGCTGCCAATCTCGGCGTCATTTTGCAGGAGCGCGGCGATCTTTCAGGCGCCCGCACCGCCTATACCCGCGTGCTCGCCCAGCATCCTGATGTTCCCGGCGCCCTCTGGAACCTGGCGCTGCTCGCGGAGCGCGAAGGCAAAGCCGAGGAAGCCGAAGCCTTCTTCACCAAGCTCGTCGCCCTCAAACCCGATTGGGAAGACGCGGCGTTTCGTCTGGGATTTTTGCAGCTCCAGCGCGCCGAATACGCGAGCGCGGTCGACAACTTCGAAGCCTGCCTTAAAAAGAAGAAGGATTGGGTCGACGCCCTGATCAACTTGGGCATCGCCTGCTGGAAGTTCGAGGATCTGGACGCCGCCACGGAAACCTTCACCCGCGTCCTCCAGTTGCAGCCCAAAAATATCGACGCCCTGCGCGCCCTCACCGCCGTAGCGATAGAGCGCAAGGATGCTAAGACCGCTCTCGAATTTCATCAGAAACTCGCCGCGCTGGGCGAGCGATCCGTCGAGCTCTCCTATAATCTGGGCCTCCTGCTCCAAGCCGCCGGAGATCATCAAGCTGCCGCCGATTGTTACCAGTTGGCCGTCGACAAGAAACCCGACTTCACCGATGCCATGTTGAACCTCGGCCACGCGCTCAAAGCCATAGGCAGGGAAGAGGAAGCGAAACAAATCTGGAGCAAAGCCGTAACCGCAGATCCCGAACTAGCCGGCAAATACTTCCAGTAGGGCAGGTCCCCGACCTGCCCTCCGAAATACCGAACGAACCCAAGAGCCGCGACCATCGGGAGCGGTCAGCCCCGAAGTACTCAGCCGTTATCGAACCACCGTCACCCGTGAAAATCCCTCCGCCGAACTCGGAGCAACCACCTTTTCTGCCATGACGAGGATCGCCTCCTCCGGCACGATCCGGCTCCTGCCGCGATTGCGCCGGATACATTCTTCCGCTGGAACGTCGAAAAATACCGCTTCGATCTCACAATCGAACAGTTCCGCCAGCTTGAGGTACGGGCGGCGATCCTTCAGCGTAAGATTCGTCGCATCGATGTACGTCACCGGCCGCTCGAGCGCGATCCGATGCTTCAACAACTCCCGCAGCACGCGAAACACCCGGCCGTGAATCTCCTGGTTGTTGATATCGTCGGAGAGCAATTCGCGAATCGCATCGCTTGACAGCGCTCCGGCGCCGCCGGGGATCGTCTGCGACTGGATCCAGGTCGATTTGCCGGAGCCCGGCAGCCCCACCACCAGCACAATCTTCGGTCGCGCCACCCGACTACTTTATCTAATAGTGCATCATCGCGCCGATAAGGATTGTGGGTGCCCCTTGATTTCTCTTAAACGACTACTTGCACTGGACAAAGGCGATGCCGAATCGCAGTCCCGTGTGTCCTGGCTGCTTCTCGAAGCGGTCGCTTGCCATGCCGTCGAATCCGATCCGATTGAGCGCGAGGCCTTCCAATCCTGTCTTCGGGAGATTATCGCGAAAATGGAGGATGCCGCCGGCGCCAGGACGCTGGTGCTGACCGGGGAGGCCATCAAATCCATCGAGACTTATAATCGCGGCGTCCAGCGCTCCCTGGGCTCGCAGATTAAGGAGCTGCAATCGATCGCCGGCCTGTTTACCCGATCCATGCTGCAAATGTCCAAAGGTAGCGTCTCATCGTCCATGAAACTGCGGCTGATTGAACGGCAGATCGAAAAATCCTCCCAGGCCGCCGATCTCAGAACCATTAAGGCCCAATTGCAGCAGTCGCTCGACGCCATTTGCGAGGAGGCCACGGAACAGGAACGGCGTGCCGAGCAGGTCGCCGGCGAGCTTCGAGAAGCAATGAGCAGGCCGGAATCCGCCGCGGTTGTGGCCGAAGCGGTGGGAGACATGGACATCATCACCGGCCTCCCCAACTTTCGCGCGGCCGAGCGATCCATCCAGCAGGCCTGCGCCGAGCGGACAAATACGGTTGCCGTGCTGTTTTGCGTGGAGCGTATAGAGGTAATCAACGGCCGCTTCGGATTCGCCGTCGGGGATCGCATCCTGACGATTTTCGGGCAGCATCTGGCCCACCATCTCTCGAAAACCGATCGCCTGTTCCGGTGGCGGGGACCGGGCTTTGTGGCTCTCCTCGACCGGACGATCCCGGAAATGGCGATTCGCACTGAAATGGCGCGCCTGGTGTCGATTCGTCTAGAGGAGGAAATCGAGCTCAACGGACGATCCATCCTTTTGCCCATCTCCTCGTCCTGGATGATGGAACGCCTGCTCAACTCGTCAGTGGAACAGGTGACGCAAAAACTCGATAAATTTTCCGTGGCGCAGTCCGGCGTGGCCGCGTAAAGACTGCACTATGAACTCCCTTCCCTTCATCACCAGATTTCCGGAGTTGGCGGAGAGCCGCCAGCGCCTGTTTGAAGAGTCCACGGTGGCGATTCATGAGGTGGACGCGGAAGGGATCATTCGCAGCGTCAACCAGGCCGAATGCACCCTTCTGGGATACCAGCCCCACGAATTGATCGATCATTACGCCTGGGAATTCGTGGTGGCGGAGCACCAGGAAGCATCCCGCCAGGGCATCTGCCGGAAACTGGCCCGCGAACAGCCCGTGGGCGTGATCACACGCGAGCTGCGCCGGGCGGACGGCACCTGTCTGTGGGTCGAAATTCATGAAACCCTGCTCGCGAACGCCGCCGGCGAAGTGGTCGGGATCCGCTCCGGTTTGGTGGATGTGACGGAGCGCCACAAATTCGAAGCGGAGATAGGAAGGGAGCACGACCGGATGAAATTTCTGATGCGTTCCTGGACTCGGGCGATCGTCACGGCGGATGCTCTGGGACGCATCGATTATCTGAACCCGGCCGCCGAGTCACTGCTGGGGTGGCAACGGGAGGAAGCGATGGGACGTCCTTTGCAGATGGTTTGCCGCGTCCTCGAAGCTACGGGCGCCCGCCTGGACCTGATGTCGTGCATGCTGGGCGATTCGTCGATTTGCGGTCCGGCGGCCAAATATCTCCTGCTCGACCGGGCCGGGGAAAGCCACAGCATTAGTTTGGCCGCATCGCCGGTGACGGACGATAAAGCCGTCGTCGTGGGCGTAGCAGTCGTGTTCGAAGCCTGCTGAAAACCTGGCGTACTTTTAACCGGCCCGGACCGTGTACGTTCCCGGAGTGGGCTACGTCACCTGGCGGCCTGGCTACACCAGGTTCGGAATCTTGATGATCTTCTTCTGGATCGCGTACTGCACCAGCTGCGCCTTATTGTGAATGTCGAGCTTGCGCATCAGGTTGAACTTGTGCGCCTCCACCGTTTTCACGCTGAGGTTCAGATCGCAGGCGATTTCTTTTACCGAGTTCCCTTCGGCCAGCATCTTCAGCACCTCACGCTCGCGCGTGGTCAGCGTCGCAAATCTCGGCAGGCGATTGGCGGACTTGATGCGGCTGCGGAAATCGTCGACCAGCTGCGAAAGCATGCGGGGGCTGAGATAACTGCCTCCCCGGCATACATCGCGGACGGCGGCGACCAGCTGCTGGCTGGGGCTGTCTTTCAATACGTAGCCGCTCGCGCCAACTTCCATTCCTTCCACCAGATAATCTTCATCGTCGTACATGGTAAGGAACAGGATCTTGGTTTCAGGACGGTTCTTTTTGATTTGCCGCGTTGCTTCGAAGCTGCTCAAACCGGGCATGCCGATATCCATCAGCACCACATCCGGACGCGCTTCGTTGGCCTTGTCGACGGCATCGCCGCCATTGGACGCTTCCCCCACCACTTCCATATCGGTTTCCGCCGAGATGAGGGTTCGGATCCCTTGACGGAATAACGTGTGATCATCCGCGAGCATGATTCGAATCTTCGCCATATCGTTTGCCCTACTTCCTCCGAGGGACCCACCTTAGGTGATTTGCCTCTATTTTGCTATCGGCAGTTCTATGGAAATCTTTGTACCTGTCTTCGTACCTTCCATGCGGCTTTCCACATAGAACTCCCCGCCCAATAGTGCTACCCGCTCACGCATTCCGGACAGGCCGAACGATTCCCGTTTGGCTAAAGCTTCCTGAACGTTGAAGCCGACTCCGTTATCCTCGACCGTCAACCTCAACCTTCCATCGGCGGATGCGAGAGAAATGTTTACATGGCCCGCGGCTGAGTGTTTTCCGATGTTATTGAAACATTCCTGCACCAGGCGATACGAAATTACTTCCAGCTGTTGCGGCAGCACCCCCATTTTCGAAAGCTGGAGCTTCACGCGCGACGGATGGAGCCTTTGAAACCGGTTGACCAGCTGCCTGAGCGCCGCGCCCAGTCCCAGTTGTTCCAGCACCGCGGGACTCAGGGCGGAGATGAGGCGCCGCATTTCGAGAATCGTGCGCTCCGTCAAATCGCGCGCCTCCTGCAGTTTGAATCGCAACTCCCCGGCGCTATCCGGCAGCGACTGCTCGATCAATTCGATTTGCAAACGGATGCACAGCAGGCTTTGTCCGGCCTCGTCATGAAGCTCGCGGGAGATGCGGCGGCGCTCCATTTCCTCGACATGCAGCATGTGTTCCGCCAAGCGGCGAACCTGCTCTTCGCGCTGCGCCAGATCCTCCATCAGGCGGGCTTTTTGGGCGGCCATCAGGCAGCGCTCCGCGGCCGCGGCCAGCAGTTCCTGTTCGCGCGGCAGCCACTCATAGGGCTTTGAGAATCCGAACTGCATCACGCCGGCGGTGCGCCCGTCCGCCGCCAGGGGAATCGACCAGCAGGACGCGAATCGCCGGTTCCAGGTGCTATCGAGCAATACGCTGGACGTCAAACCTTCCCCGGTAAGATGCCGCGGCTTCGAAAGTTTCTTGATCAGCCCCGGCTGATTCGGCACCGACAGATCGGCAGCCTTGGGCGTGCCCGCTTTGAGAACCCAGGCAGTGGATTCGTCGTTCAGCATGTACAAGCGGCCGGTATCGGCGCGGCACACGTGCACCAGCGAATCGAGGAAGCGGCGCAGCAGCTCGTCTAAATTACGCGATTCGAGCTCGATGCGGAACAGTTCGTAAAACGCCTGCGTTTCCGCCTCGCGCACCTGGTAATACGCATTATTCAGCGTCAGGATGACGCAGAAATGAAGCTGCTCCCGCACCCATTGGAAATTCGAATTTTCGTCCGGATTCAGGGTCTCAAGGACGGGCGAGAGGATCTGATCGTACTCTTCCAGAGCCTCGAGAATCGCGCTGGGCGGCAGATTGAGTTTGGCGAGCCTTCGCCCGTTATACTCCACCTGTTCGATGAATTTGAGCGGAGGCTGCCCTTGTGAAAGGATGCGCGCGGCCGCGCCCGGAGTGATCGCCGCCAACGCCAGTCTCTGCTTCGGCTCGAACTCCAGTTTCCGGAGCCGGTTCATAAACCTGCGATCGATTTTGTCGGTACAGGGCTCCAGCAGCACGGCCAGGCGATGTAAATGGACCCGTAACTGGTCGCTTAATACATCGGCGGCGTCGGCCAATTCGGGCGAAAGCTGCTCCGCTTGCACACTCGGTTCTATCGGCGGACTAAGGCTTTCTCATTAGTACCGAAACTACGTCGGATTGGCCGTTGGCGACGGCCAGGTCGAGGGCGGTTTTGCCGTTCTTATCCTTTAATAGAGGATCCGCCCCGCGGGCGAGCAGCAACTCAACCAGATCGGTTCTTCCCCAGGAGGCTGCACGTTCAAGAGGCGTCTGGGCATCGCGATCCCGGGCGTCGACCTCCGCGCCGTGTTTCAACAAAGCCTCGGCGACGGCGCACTTTCCGGCGAGCGCGGCGTCATGCAGAGCCGTCGCGCCCTCCGCATTCCTGGCGCCGACATCGGCGTGGTGGGCGATCAGCAGTTCCACAATATCGACGTGGCCCTTCAGCGCGGCATCGTGCAGCAATGTGGTCGATCCCAGGGGACCCATGCGATCGAGCAGCAGACTGACTACATCGGTCTGGCCGCGCATCACGGCCTCATGCAGCGCACGCGAGATTTCGAGCCTCGCGCCCTTCTCGATCAGCAAATCGACCATTTGCATCTGCCGGTAATGCAAAGCGTCGTCGAGCGGAGTCACCCCGTCCTTATCTTTGGCGTCGATTTTCGCGCCGGCGCTGAGCAGCGCGGCCGCGACCTCGGTCTGGCCCTTCACGGCCGCGGCGTGCAGCGGAGTCACTCCATTTTTGGGATTGGCGCTATTTGCATCGGCGCCCTTTTCGATCAGCAGACGCACAGTCGCCGTTTCGCCGCGCCAGGCAGCCTCTTCCATGGGCGTCGAGCCTCCCTGGTCCCTCGCGTTCACGTCCGCCCCGTGCGCGATCAGCGATTTGGCGATGCGCGTTTCCCCGGCGCGCGCCGCCAGATGCAGCGGCGTCAGGCCCTTATTCGCCGAGTTCACTAGCGCTCCGTGGGCGAGCAAAATCTCGACCACTTCGAAGCGGTTCATCAGCACCGCGTAATCGAGCGGCGTCGACCCGCCTTCGGAATGCCGGGCGTTCACATCGGCACCCGCGCCGATCAGGTACTCCGCGATCTCGGCTTCGCCCGCCCACGCCGCGTCATGCAAGGCCGTGCTGCCCAGCGAATCGCGTCCATTGACCGGCGTGCCCTTTTCGATCAACGATTGGACCTGCTTCAGATCGCCGGAGCGCGCCGCACGATGCAGTTCTTCGATCCCCGGCTGCGCCGCGAACATGAGCCACGCGAAGAGCAGGCTTCGCATCCAACACCTCTACTTCTTATTCAACAACTGATCGAGCTCGGACAGGAAGCCCGGCGCTTCGACGCCCATCTGGTTCCAGTCGCGCACAATCATCCCGTTCGGGTCGATGGCGAAAAGATGCGGCGTATCGAACGCCGGATTCTGCGGCGTGGCTTTGAAATAAGTCACGGCGACCTGTCCCTGGTCGAACAAAAACGCCGAACTGATCTTATTTTCGGCGACGTATTTCGTCACGGTCTGCACCGTTTCCGGAGGAGCGATCAGGATCGACAGAATTTCCACCTTTGCTCCGTGGCGCCCCTTCACACCCTCCAGTTTTTTCGACAATTCCTTGCAGTGCGGACAATCGGTCCTCATGAAATCAAGCAGGACCCAGTGCCCGCGTGAGTCCAAAATGTCGTGCGACTGAAGCTTGGAATCGGGCAGCGCGAAACTGGGAGCCCTGCGTCCGGAAAGTCCTTGACCAGCCAATGTGAGTGCGGCGCAGAGGATCGCCGCTGAAAACTTAAGCATCTGCCCAACGTATCATTTCGAGTGCCTGGGAGCAATATTTTTGCGCACGATTTGAATTTCGAAAACGTGGGGCCACCATTTCCCGGTGACGAAAAGGCGCTTGCCCGCGGCGTCGTAGGCGATGCCGTTCAGGACATCCACGCGCTGCCGGCGCTCCTCGGCCGTCAGCAGGCCGGCCAGGTTTACGCGCCCCAGAACGCGTCCATCGGTGGGGGAGATGCGCAGCATCTGGTCGGTCTGCCACACGTTCGAATAAATCTCGCCCGCCACCCATTCGAGCTCGTTCACTTGCTCGATGGGTCCATTGTCGTCATGCACGGTGAAGCGTCTTTTTTCCTTGAGCGAAGGCCACTCCCATACGCGGATCTGCGCCGATCCGTCATCCATGTAGATCTGCGAGCCGTCGTTGGTCAGCCCCCACCCCTCGCCCTGGTAGACGAAGTTGCGCTTCTCTTTCATTGTCGCCAGATCGTACACGAATCCAATCTGAGTTTGATAGGTCAACTGCACGATCTCGTGATTGAGGATCGTAATACCCTCTCCAAACAGATGCGGCGGGAGCTTGATTTCCTGCACCACCTCGCCCGTTTCGACCTTTATCTTGCGGAGCACGGAATGCCCTTTTTCACCCGTGCTCTCGTACAAATATCCGCCGCGATACTCGAGCCCTTCGGTAAACGAAGTCCGATCGTGCGGATACACGTGAACTACCTTATATGTGAACTCCGGCGCAGCCGCGGAAGCGCCGGGTGCCAACAGGACCCAAATCACGCCCAAAGAGAGCAACGCGCGAAAACCGGGACTGCCCACTCTGTCCCAAGGCGTCACCATCACCCGCGAAATCATGTCCGCCTTCGCCGCCGCGTGGACAGAGCGGGCTGTCCCGGCTTTCGCCCCGTCCGCACACCCCGTTTTCAAATCCCTCATGCCTTCATCTCCGCCAGCCTTTTGAGCGATTCCTCGTAAGGCGCCCGCGCCACGCCCCGCTCCGAAATGATCGCCGTCACGTAGCGCGCCGGAGTCACGTCGAACGCCGGATTCTCGACAGCAATATTCTCCGGCGCCACCGGCACACCGAACACATGCGTAACCTCTTCCGCCGACCTCTGCTCAATCGGTATCGAGTCTCCTGATTTAAGAGTCAAATCGAAGGTCGACACCGGCGCCGCCACGTAAAACGGAACATTATTTTCCTTGGCCAGCACCGCCAGCGAATAGGTGCCGATCTTGTTCGCCACATCGCCGTTCGCCGCGATCCGGTCCGCGCCCACCACCACGCATCCAATGCGCCCCGAATGCAGAAAATGCCCCGCCATGTTATCCGTAATCAAGGTTGTGGCGATCCCGTCCTGCTGCAGCTCCCACGCCGTCAACCGCGCCCCTTGCAGAAACGGACGAGTCTCATCGGCAAACACATCGATTTTTTTCCCAGCTTCCGCCGCCGCGCGGATCACGCCCAGGGCAGTGCCGTATCCCGCCGTCGCCAGCGCGCCCGCGTTGCAGTGCGTCAGCACCGTTTTGCCGTCCGGAACCAGCGCCGCGCCGTGCTTCCCCATGGCCCGGCAGATGGCGATGTCGTCGAGCCGGATGTTCTTCGCCTCCTCGATCATGCGCTTCACTAATTCCTCGCGGGAGAGGCCCTGAAGAGAGGCCCGGAGGGCCCGCATTCGCTCAATCGCCCAGAACAGGTTTACCGCGGTCGGACGGGTGCTCGCCAGGGTCTCGCACACGCGATCGAAATCCGCGTCTTCCTGTACACCGAGCGCGACACCCATCGCCGCCGCCACGCCGATTGCCGGCGCCCCGCGAATCACCATGGAGCGAATCGCCACCGCCACTTCCACATAACTCCGGCAGGTGACAAATACCTGCTCCCTCGGCAGGCGCGTCTGATCGATCATGACTACGCCCGCGTCGGTCCATTCGATTGTTTCGACCATGAACGACCATTCTCTCACGGACCCCTTCCGCACCCTTTTTCAACAACTTCCCGCTTGCACCCGCGCAATCCGCGTCCCCGTTGGGTTCGTTCCGCATTTTTCATGAAGCCTCTTGTGGGGCGCCCAATCCTGGCGGCAGCCGCCCTTTCAGGCGGCTTCTTACGGACATTGCACGCCGTCGAGGCTGCGATACTCTGAGCGAAAGGAGTTGCCCGTTGGGTTCGTTTCGCACTTTTAAGTGCATCGCCCACGACGGCTGTTAATCTTAAATGTGACCCGCAAGCGATTCGAATGGAAACTGCGCGACCGCTCTCTCAACCTGGGCGACCGTACTCTGATTTTCGGCGTCCTCAACGTCACGCCCGATTCGTTCTCCGACGGCGGCGCCCATCTCGACCCGGACCGCGCCTTTGCCCGGGCCGTGGAACTCGAAGAGCTGGGAGCGGACGTCATCGATATTGGCGCGGAATCCACGCGGCCGGGGTCGGTTCGAATTTCTGAAGCCGAGGAGCTGCGGCGGCTGGTGCCGGTGCTGAAACGTTTGAAGGGGAAATTGTCAGTTCCTATTTCCGTCGACACCTACAAAGCGAACGTCGCCGAGAAGGCCTTTGAATTCGGCGTCGAGATCATCAACGACCCCAGCGCGCTCACCTTCGATGCCGATCTGGCCCGCAAGGTCGCGTACGCAAACGCGGGGCTGGTTCTGAATCACATGCGTGGGACGCCCGAGACGTGGGCCAAGCTGCCTCCTTTGAAGGACCTGATCCGCACCGTGCGCTCGGAGCTCGACGCCGCCGCGCATCGGGCGGCTCTCGCCGGAGTCGACCGCAAGCGGATCGTGGTCGATCCCGGCCTGGGATTCGGGAAGCGCCGGGAGCAGAACGCGGAGATTCTGGCGCTGCTGGGAGAATTGACGCGCCTCGAATTGCCGATCTTAGTGGGCCCCTCGCGCAAGCATTTCGTCGCCCGGGAATCGACCGACGCCACCGAATTCGCTACGGCTGCGGCCGTCACGGCAGCGATTTTGAACGGGGCGCACATTGTCCGGGTTCACGATGTGAAAGCCATGCGGGCGGTGGCCGAAGTGGCCGACGAAATCGTCAGGGCCGGCGCCTCTGACATACCGGACAGTAATGTGTCCCACGGCCAGCTACGACGACCTTCCTGACGGGGGTTCCGCAGGCAAGGCAGGGCTCTCCTTCGCGTCCATACACGCGGTGCAGCATCTGAAAATTGCCACGATTGCCATCGACGTCGACGTAATCGGAGATGGACGACCCACGATGCTCGATGGCGAGCCGCAGAGTATCGACCATCGCCTGATGCAGTCTGGCGGCGCGCGGAGCGCTGAGCCGCGAAGCTTGCGCCAGCGGATGGATTCCGGCGAGGAAAAGAATCTCGTCGACATAAATATTGCCGAGGCCGGCGATGAAGCTCTGGTTCAGCAGGAGAGCTTTGATCTTCGTTTTGCGGCTCTTCAAGCGAGCCGAAAAATCGGCCAGGCTTACGAGCAGGGGCTCGGGCCCTAGCTTTTTGACCCGCCGGTCGCCCCACTCGATGCGCCCGAACTGGCGGGGGTCTTCGAAGAGCAGCATGCCGTCGTCTAGAGTGAAGACTCCGTAGGTATGGGTGGTTTCGACACCGGCGGAGAGCAGCTTCCCGGTCATTCCCAGGTGCATCACGAGATGGCCTTCATCGAGGCCGACGACAATAAATTTCCCGCGGCGGGAGACTGATTCGACCTTGCGTCCGGCCACCTGACGGGCTAGCTTCGCGCGATTTCCGGGAGTCACGAAGCGCGAAGTAAACCGCGCCGACAGGATCTTGCGGCCGACCAGGTAGGGAGCAAGTGTACGAACAACCGTCTCGACTTCGGGTAATTCAGGCATGTTGTATTCTCACAGGCTAAAGCCTGTGCTACCACGGTGGCACAGACTTTAGTCTGTGGTCTGGGGCACATCGATCAGGATATCGTCCCCCTCCACTTTGACGGGAAAGGTCGAGAGCTTCACATTCTCGTCGTAGTCGTTGACGCCGGTGCGGCAATCGTAGGCCCACTCATGCCAGGGACAAACCACCTTGTCGCCGTCGACATTGCCTTGTCCCAAAGGGCCGCCCGCATGAGGGCAGATGCCGTCGAGCGCGCTCAACTCGCCGCCCACGTTGCAGATCGCGTACGTGCCTTCTCCCACTTCCGCTTCCATCACCGACCCTGGAGGCAGCGCCGCCAGCGATCCAACCTTCACGAATGCCATGTTTGATTATGTCCTTTATTCCTCGTCCAGCGCCTTCTTATGCTTGGGCTTCTTCCGGTCCGTCTTCGGCAAAATCGGCCGCGAAGCCTTCACCGGACCCACGCGCTCGCGCGCAATCGCGCGCACTTCCTTTTTCTGGTCGAATTTGAGCTTTCGCTTCATGCTACATTAGATGATGAAGGAGGCCGCATGCTAAAATCCATCGGTCTACCTGAGTTATTGGTCATCCTGGTAGTGGCCTTGCTGCTGTTCGGCGGCAAGAAGATTCCCGAGGTTGCCAAAGGCTTGGGAGAAGGTATCCGTAACTTCAAGTCGTCCTTGAAGGGCGAAGATGAGCATCCCCCGGATCGACCCGAAGACAAGAAGCCGGCATAAGCGCTTCCTGGCGCCGCCTGAAGTATTGGCGGACCTCAATCGGTTTTTCTAAAATAACAAAACCCCGCAGGCCGAACAGCCTCGCGGGGTTTTTTACTAGTATCCGGGGCTAGTTACTTCTTCGCTTTTGGCGGAACGATGGAATCCTTCACCGCTTTCGCGACGCGGAATTTCACTACTTTTTTAGCCGGGATCTTGATGGCTTCGCCGGTCGCGGGATTGCGGCCGATGCGCGCCTTGCGATCGACGCGAACCAGCCTGCCGATGCCCGGCAAAACTGCTACACCATTCTTCTTGGTTTCCTTGATGGCCATTTCGGCATACGCCATCGTGAATGCCTTGGCCGTCTTATTCGGTACTTCGACCGCGGCCGCCAGCTCTTTGATCAATTGCGATTGCGTCATCTTTGTTGCTGCCATATTTCTCCTTTAATCTGATTCTCCCAGTGTTACGATACGTCTCCACGCGCCGCTAGAATCGCGCCTGAACCCGCATTTGCAACTAAATGATAAGGGATCGGCAAAGCTGCTGTAAAGAGAAATATGCGTGGAACCCCCGATTTTTCGGGGTTTTTCCACATGCCGATGCACCGGACCCCATGCCTGCAAGGGTCTGCTAGACTTGTAGAGGTCTGCGAAGAAAAGGCGAATGAACAACTTACGGCAGATGATCGAAGAGATCAATCGCAAATACGAGGCTCGTCCGCTGCCTCCGCCGCGGCGCATGCCGGTGGAGGAATTCCTGCCGGGCAAGGAGATCGAGACCCGGTTCGGCCGTCATTTCGAAACCGAGAAACTGTGGGAGCATCATCGCCATCACGGCAGCGCCGATATAGGAGCGCTCGCGACGCTTCCGCGGGACCTGCTTCAAACCATCGCGGAAATGCCTTCGGGATCGCCCGAAACATGGGCGTTTCTCGATACGGAGACGACGGGCCTTGCAGGGAGCATCAGCACCTGCGCGTTTCTCGTGGGCGTCGGGCGCATCACCAAGGAGGGATTTCGGGTCCGCCAGTTTTTTATGCGCAGCTACTCCGAGGAGGCGAGCCTGCTGGACGCGCTGTCGCGCTATCTCAAGAACTTTCAGGTGTTGATTACGTATAACGGAGCCGCGTTCGATCAGCCTCTGCTCGAATCCCGTTATCATTTGAACCGCGCATTGTCGCCCTTCGGACGGCTGCCTCATCTGGATCTGCTGCACAGCGCGCGGCGGCTATGGAAACTGCGCTTCGATAGCTGCCGGTTAGTGGATCTTGAAAACGAAATCCTGGGCTTCGAACGGACGGGCGATATTCCGGGCGCGATGATCCCTTATGTGTATTTCGAGTATCTGCGCACCAAATGGATTGAGCGGCTGGTGCCGGTGTTCCATCACAATGCGCTCGATATTCTGACGCTCGCCTGCCTTACGGGGATCGTGCCGCACGCGTTTAAGGACGAATCTTCGCGCACCAACGCGGCTGAGCTTACGGGCATCGCGCGCTGGCTGATGGAGGCGGGCGAACTGGATCGCGCGCTCAGCCTGTTTCGACGCGCGGTGGAAGCGGGGCTGCGCGACGATCTGCTTTTCCGAACGCTGTGGGACATCGCGAAACTGGAGCGCAAACGAGGGAATCAGAGCGAAGCGCAAGGCATCTGGAGGGACCTGGCGGCGTGTAAAAATGCATATCGCGCCAAGGCCTGTTCAGAGTTGGCAAAGCATGCTGAGCATGCCGAGAAAAACTACGCCGGCGCGCTGGAATTCACTCTCCAGGCGTATTCTATCGAGCCGTCGGCGGAGCTTGAAAGACGGGAGTTGAGGCTGCGAAAAAAACTGGGTTGCTAGTGAATCCCCGCCCTTGACGGGCGGGGCTATAGCCCCTGGCGGTGGCGCGAGCTTCAGCTTGCTGCATCGGCTTCAGCCGATGTCGGGCTGGATCGGACGGAACACGTCGGCTGAAGCTGACGCTGCAAGCTGAAGCTCGCGCCACCTCCTTGTATCCAGCAGCCACCACTTACGCTTCCTTTTGCTTGTCGAAATCGGCGAAGGTTTTGCCCGCTTCGGCGAGCTTCTTTAAGAGCGGCGCGGGCTCCCATAATTCTCCGTGCTTCTTTTCGAACTCCTGGATCTTCGCGAGGACCTTCGGCAGGGCCACGGTGTCGGCGTAAAACATGGGGCCGCCGCGCCAGGCCGGGAATCCGTAGCCCGTCAGATAAACTACATCGATATCCACGGACCGCAGAGCGATGCCTTCTTCGAGGATGCGCGCGCCCTCATTCACCAGGGCATAAATGGTGCGCTCGATTATTTCTTCGTTTGAAACCGCGCGCCGCTCGATTCCCTTCTCACGCGCCAGTTTCTCGATCAGAGCGGTCACTACCGGATCGCCCGACGGTTTTCGATTCTCGTCGTAGCGATACCAGCCCGCACCGGTTTTCTGCCCAAATCGTCCCATCTCGCACAGCTGGTCCGCAACCAAAGGAATGCGCACGCCAGGTTTTTCAAGGTGCTTGAACTCCTTGCGGATCCTCCAGCCTACGTCGAGGCCCGCCAGATCTCCCATCGCGAGCGGACCCATGGCCATGCCGAAATCGTAGAGAGCCGTATCCACCTGCTCCACCGTGGCGCCTTCTTCGACCAGGAATTGCGCTTCGCGGCCGTAGGCGTGAATCATGCGGTTCCCGATGAACCCGCGGCAATTTCCAGCCAGCACGCCGACCTTGTTCAGCTTCTTAGCCAGGCCCATCGAGGTGGCGATGACTTCCTTGCTGGTAGCCTTGCCGCGCACGATTTCGAGCAGGCGCATGACATTCGCGGGGCTGAAAAAGTGGTGCCCGATGACCATTTGAGGGCGCTGCGTGGCGGAGGCGATTTCGTCGATACTCAGTGTCGAGGTGTTGGTAGCGAGAATGCAGTCCGATTTCGCGATCATGTCCAGTGTGGCGAAAACTTCTTTCTTCAGAGCCATCCCTTCGAACACCGCTTCGACGATGATATCCGCGTCCTCAAAACCCTGATAGGTCAGGCTGGGGATGATCCTATTGAGTCTCGCTTGCATGGTTTCGGCGCTGAAACGGCCTTTATTCACGCTGTTTTGGTAGTTTTTCCGGATGGTCGCCATGCCTTTATCGAGCGCCTGCTGCGTGGTTTCTTTCACGATTACCGGGATCCCGGCGTTGGCGTAGTTCATCGCGATGCCTCCGCCCATGGTGCCCGCGCCCACCACCGCCGCGCTGCGAATCTCGTAGGTCTTCGTGTCCTTGGGAATGTCGGGGATCTTCGCGACCGTTCGCTCTCCGAAAAAAGCATGAATGAGAGCCTTCGATTGGGTCGAGAAAAGGCATTCCTGGAAAATCGCGGCTTCGCGCTCGCATCCTTCTTCAAAGCTGCCGCGCGTCGACGCCTCGACCGCGTCGATCGCCGCAAGGGGAGCCATTTGCCCGCGCTTGGTCCGCTTCGCGTGATCGCGGGCCACGGAAAATACGGTTGTGTTCTTGGCCGCGTCCTGAAGCTTTTCATTGCGCTCGCGCGTCTTGGGAGCGGGCTCGGCCGCGATCTCGCGCGCGAAGGCCACCGCGCCTTCGAGAAGGCCGCCTTCGATAATCCGGTCGAGAATGCCGCACGCGAGCGCAGCCTTCGCGTCGATCGGCTCACCGAAGGCGCACATCTCGACGGCCTTCGCGACTCCGGCGAGCCTGGGGAGTCTCTGAGTTCCCGCGGCGCCGGGAATAATTCCGAGCTTCAC
Organism: Bryobacterales bacterium; assembly: GCA_963698105.1. Taxonomy (GTDB): domain Bacteria; phylum Acidobacteriota; class Terriglobia; order Bryobacterales; family Bryobacteraceae; genus Palsa-187. The sequence continues at coordinate 124,848 of CAVOPN010000001.1, read as the reverse complement.
TTCCGGCTGGCCCACCTGCGCCGAGGGAACTGCCACGCGATAGTGCCCGGCCATTGCCACTTCGAGTCCTCCGCCGAACGCGGTGCCGTGGATTGCCATGACTACGGGCTTCTTCGAATCCTCGATTTTCAGAAGCGTAGGATAGAGGGCCAGCCTGGGGCGGCTGCCGGCCGTTATTTTCCCGAATTCTTTGATGTCCGCGCCCGCGATGAACGTCCTGCCTCCGCCGATGATGACCACGGCGGCGATCTCCGGATCGGCGGCCGCTTTCTCGATTCCCTCGAGGATGCCTTCCGGCACGCCGGGACTCAAGGCATTCACCGGCGGATTGTCGATGGTAATGATGGCCACATTTCCGTCTCTCGTATACTTGACGAGCTCGCTCATTTTTAAGTAGACCCCTTGTTCAAACGAATTAGCTTTACTATCGTATAAGATCCATGGGCTTACTTCTTATTGCGTTTTTATTGGCTGGCGCCGACGATTGGCCGGGCTGGCGGGGTCCGACGGCGGACGGCGTGTCGCCGCTCAAGAATCTGCCGACGTCCTGGAGCGGGGAGCGCAACGTCGCGTGGAAGACTCCGCTCGAAGGGCGCGGGCTGTCGTCGCCGGTGGTATGGGGCGATCGCATTTTCCTGACTGCGGACATTGAAGGCGCGGCCGTCGAAGGAAGCACGCCGCCGAAACATAGCATCCGGGGCGAACCGTTTCGGCATCCGGACAGCACCGGGATGAATCACAAACACATTCTTAAAGTGATGTGCTATGACGCCAAGACCGGCAAACAGCTGTGGGAGCATACGGCGTACGACGGGCCGGTTGCCGACGAGATTCACAAGTTCAACAGCTACGCCACCCCCACCGCGGTAACGGACGGGAAATACGTCTATGCGTACTTCGAATCGCAGGGGCTGTATAAATACGATTTCGACGGCAAGCAGATCTGGAAAATGTCGTTCGGGCCGATTTATTCGGAAGGCGTGGGTTCCGGCGTTTCTCCAGTGCTGTTTGAGGACAAGGTGATCATTCTTGCGGATCAGGATGAAGGGGAGCGCTCCTTCCTGGCTGCGGTTTCCACCGCCGACGGGAAAATCGCCTGGAAAATCGCGCGTAAGGCGCAGGTTTCCTGGACTGTGCCGGTGATCCTCGAGGTGGATCATCAGAAGCAGTTGATCGTGAGCGGGACGGAGAATCTGATCGGCTACGATCCGCGCACGGGCTCGGAAATCTGGCGGACCGAGGGAGTGGGAGGAAATTCCGTGCACACGCCGGTGTCGGGGCACGGCATGGTTTACGTATCCACCGGATATCCGACGAAGAACGTGATGGCGGTCCGGCTGAGTCCAAAGCCGGGGGAAGAGCGGGTTGCCTGGACGTATAAAAAGGGCACGGGCTATATCCCGAACGCGATCCTTTACGGCGACTATCTTTACTTCATGACCGACGCCGGATTGTTGACGTGCGTTGACGCGCTTACCGGCAAGACGCAGTACGAATCGAAGCGTTTTCCGACGCCCGCGCACTTCGCCGGCGCGCCGGTGGCGTTCGACGGAAAATTGATGATTACCAGCCAGGACGGCGATACTTACGTGCTGAAAGCGGGGCCGGTCCACGAAATTCTGGGAACCAATTCACTGGGCGAGGGTGTGGTGGCGTCGCTCGGGATGGCGGGGGATTCGATCTATATACGGTCGGAGAAGAATCTCTACCGCATCCGGCAGGGGTCGGGAAACATCCAATCGGGGAAATGAAGTTTTTTTCTAAACACAGGCTGAAGCCTGTGCTACCGGTAGCGGCGTTGGTCGCGCTGGCGGCGGTGGGGTTCGGGCAGTCTGCCGATAAGCAGCGGCAGATTGCGTCGTTCGAAAAGGTCTGGACCACGATCCGGGACAAGCACTGGCAGAAAAACCCGGGCGGCTTGGACTGGCAGGCGATTCATGCGGAGTATTATCCGCGCATCCTGGCCGCGAAATCCGACGATGAAGCGCTGGCCATCATGCGCGAAATGCTGGGGCGCCTGAAGCAGACTCACTTCGGGATTTTCCCCGCCGCGGTATATAACGACGTCGAAGGCGAGGGGGGCGGGGACGGGTCCCCTGGTGTCGACACGCGCGTTCTGAACGGCGTGGCGGTGGTGACCGGGGTCGATCCGGGATCGTCCGCCGACAGAGCGGGGGTGAAGCGAGGCTGGATCGTCGAGAGCGTGGGCGGGAAGCCTCTCGCACCGCTGATCCAGAAGCTGAAGGCGGATCCGGAGATTCATGAGCTGGCGCTGGAGCGCGCGGTCCATGCGCGGCTGACGGGAATGGTGGGAGATACCATCGCGGTGGTGTTTCTCGACGGGTCCAATGCGCCGGCGACGCGCAATCTGGAGCTTGCTCCGGAGCGGGGGCAGGCCGCGCGCTTCGGCAATCTGCCACCGATGCACGTGTTCTTCGAATCGAAGAAGTTGGGCAACACCGGCTATGTTCGCTTCAACATGTTTCTGGACCTGGTGCGGGTGATGAGCAGTTTCGGGGAAGCCGTGGAGCAATGCATGCAGTGCGACGGGTTGATCATCGACCTGCGGGGAAATCCAGGAGGCATCGGGGGCATGGCGATGGGGATGGCGGGATGGCTGGTGGACAAACCGGACCAGCGGTTGGGCACGATGTACATGCGCGACGCGACGCTCAATTTCGTGATCAATCCGCGCGCGGAAGTGTTTTCGGGGCCGGTGGCGGTGCTGGTCGACGGGAGCTCGGCATCCACTTCGGAGATTTTCGCCGAAGGGCTGAAGGATTTGGGACGTGCCCGGGTGTTCGGCACCAAAACCGCGGCTGCGGCGCTGCCTTCGATCTTCGAGCGGCTGCCCAATGGCGATGGTTTTCAGTACGCCACCGCGAACTATATTTCCGAGGGCGGAAAACCGCTGGAAGGCGTCGGCGTCACGCCCGATGTCGAAGTGAAACTGACCCGGGAGGGCCTGCTGGCGGGTCACGATGCAGTGTTGGACGCTGCGCTAGAGTGGATTAGGAAGAAAAAATGACTCTAAAACGGATCGCTCCCTGTGGTCGCGGCTCAGAATCGGCGCCTCATAAAATCAGCCTCGTACCGAGCCGCGACCGGAGGAAGCGATCGTGCTTGTTTTTTTGGGGCTTCGCCGCTGCCTTCCTCACTTCACTCGCATTCTCGCAAACCGAGGCTCTACCCAAAGCTGAAACTATTCTGGACCGGTACATTGAAGTGACCGGCGGGAGAGCGGCGTACGAAAAGCGCAAGAACGAAATTGAAACCGGGACCATTGAGCTGAAGGCGCAAGGCCTGAAAGGGACCGTCACGCGGTATACGGCGGAGCCTGCCGAAGCTTATTCGATTGTCGAGATCGAGGGCGTGGGGAAGATCGAAGACGGGCTGGACAAGGGTGTCGCCTGGGACAAGAATCCCATGCTGGGGCCCAAGATCAAGACGGGGATGGAAAAGGCGCAGTACGTGCGCGAAGCGACGTTTAACTCGCCGATTCACTGGCGCGAATTGAACAGCAAGGTCGAGACTACGGGTACCGATACCGTCGACGGCGAGCTGTGCTACAAAGTCGTGCTGACGCCGACCGAAGCTCCGGTCGAGACGATGTACTTTCAGAAGAAGTCCGGTCTGGCGGTGAAGACGGTCGCGACGGTGGTGAGCGCGATGGGGGAGGCTCCGGTCGAGATGTTTGCGAGCGACTACAAGAACATGGGTGGAGTTACTGTACCCACCAGGATCACGCAGAAGCTGGCGGGGCAGGAGATCGTGATTACGATTCAGGATGTGAAGACGAATCAGCCGATTCCCCCGGACCGCTTCGATCCGCCCGCGGAGATCAAGGCGCTGCTGAGTAAAGCCGCGGAGAAGAAATAAGAATCCGAAACACAGACTAAAGTCTGTGCTACCTATGACTGCCGCGCAGCTGATTGTTCTGGCCGCCCTGGTTCTTTGCGCCGCGCTGTTCGATCTACGTATCCGGCGAATTCCGAACTGGCTGTGCGCCGCCGGATTCCTGTGTGGATTCGCGTGCCAGACCGTCCGGGAGGCCGCCTTCGGAGCTGGGATTGCGCTGCTGATTTACGTTCCCTTGTTTGCGCTGCGAGCCGTGGGCGGGGGCGACGTCAAGCTGATGGCCGCGGTGGGATCGATCGCGGGTCCGAAAGGCTGGATCGCGATTTTTCTGATCACTGCGATTCTAGGGGGCTTGATCGCACTGGTCCTGATCGTCCTTAAGGGGCGCGCCGCGCGGACTTTTCGCAATATCGGACTCGTGGTTACGGAACTGGCGCACCTGCGTGCTCCGCATCGGGTAGAACCGGAACTTGATGTTTCGAGCGGCCGCGGGATAGGGCTGCCCCACGGATGCACCATCGCGTTGGGAACGCTGGTGTACCTGGTCTATTCGACATTCTCCCGTGGGGCTGGGGCTTTGCGGTAGAATCGCGCGCGGCAGCTACGGCACCGGAACGGCCACCGGCCTAAGGTCCTCTGAAGAACTGCGTAAAACCCGTCGCTTTCGGAGCGTCGAATATCGCTGGACCCGCACTTCGGACATTGTGCGGTCTGCTTCACCGTTTCGCTTTGTTCACCCATACCAGCCTAACTGTCCGCAGAATAACATGGTGCACTGGCTATTTTCCCCAATCCAGGTTATAAACATAACTTGGGACCATTTCTTCAGGCCCTGTTTCAAGGCTCCAAACGTCGAGCCGGATTTGTGCTGGTGCTGATCCTCGCGAGCGCGTATGGATGGATGTTCCTGCGCGGTCCGCAGGGCTTCCAGACGCTGATCGAGAAGCGGCGCGAAATTCGCGAGCTAGAGGAGCGGAATGCCAACGTGCGCCTCGAAAACGATCGCCGCAAGGAGCGCATTCGCCGGCTGGAGGATAGCCGCAGCGAGCAAGAGATGGAAATTCGCAAGCAGTTGAAGCTGCAAAGGCCGGGGGAGACTACGTTCATTTTGCCGGAGTCGGAGCAGAAGGAAAAGTCGAATCCTTCGCCGGAGTAGGGGCGCTGACCGCTCCCGATGGTCGCGGCTCTTTAAGACGGATTGATTCGTTACTGGGGTGCCATTTGGCAACTGGACGGATCAACAGTAGGCCAGACGCTTCACCCGGTTGAACAATTCTTCCGCGCGCGACTCCGTTTTCGCTTCGACTGACAATCTTAGAATCGGCTCCGTGTTCGATGCGCGCGCGTGGATCCAGGCATCCGGCAAGGTGAGTTTCAATCCATCCCTGCGGTCGAGCTGCGCGTCAGGCCATTCCGCGGCCAAGCCCCGCATCAGGCCTCCGAGCCAGCCATTTTCCACGGTCACGGTAGCTGAACGGCGGGTATATCGGGGCAGGACGGCTGTAAGTAGGGATACCGTCTGCGCATTCGCGGCCAAGCGGTCCAACCACAGGGCCATTCCGGCATAGCTATCGCGGCAGTGCTGCACGGCGGGGAAAATGATTCCGCCGTTTCCTCCTTCACCTCCGATGACTGCGCCGCAGTTCAGCATGCCTTCGACTACATTCGCTTCGCCCACGGGCGTCCGATGGACTGGCACACCGTATTTTTTCGCGATATCGTCGATCACCATCGACGTCGTCAGATTCACGACTACCGGACCTTTTTGCCGCGCGAGCACCGTATCCACGGCGATGGCCAGCACGTCGTCGTTATCGAGCACGCGTCCGTTTTCATCGGACACGGCGAGCCGGTCGCCGTCCGGGTCCTGCCCGAATCCGACCTCGCACTTGCGGTCGATCACCAGCTTCGAAAGATCCACCAGCGTGTCGGCACGAGGCTCGGCGACGCGCGGAAACGGTTTTTCGGGATCGATGGAGATCGCGTGCAGATCGCACCCCAGCTCATCGCGTAGAAATTGCGGCGTCGGCAACGAGCCTGCGCCATTCACGGCATCGAGCGCCACCCGGAATTTCCGCGCGCGAATGCGCTGGACATCGATTTGCGCGAGCACCCGGTCGAAATGGTTGCGAAGGGGCGCGGAAGATTCGTGGCTCACCCCGCAAATTTCGGCGTTCGAGACCTCGCGAAACGCGCTTTGGTGATAAATATCCAACAGCTCGCCGCGTTCGTAATGATTAAAAAACAGTCCCGCCGCGTTGAATAGTTTCAACGCATTATATTCGGGAGGATTATGCGACGCTGTAATCGCGAGGCCTCCGCGCGCGCCGATGGCGCCGGTATAAAGCTGAATCGTGGGCGTCGGCAGGACCCCCACGTCGATCACCTCGCAGCCGGCGGCGAGCAGGCCGCACTGGACCGCGTGTTGCAGCATCGGACCGGTGGCGCGGGTATCGCGGCCCACCACCACTCGCCCTCCGCCGACGTACGTTCCGAATGCCTGCGCAAACGCCCGCGCGAGCTGCGGCGTAAGAAACGGCCCTACCACGCCGCGAATGCCGGAGACTCCGATTTTCAGCAGATGCTCACGAGGCATATTCGCGCACCTGGTCCATCAATTCCTGAAACAGCATGCGCGGAGGAATGCCGCGATGTTCCGAGATCACCCGCACAATCGGCTCGGTTTGACTGACGCGGACGTGGAACCATTTGGTGGGCCAGTCGACGCGGAGACCGTCGATGGTGTTCGCGCGCCCGTCCGCGTAGCGGCGCTCCAGATGATCGAATAAAGCCGGAATGCGTTGCGGAACCAGCGGAATGTGGCCTTTTAGGATCGAATATCGCGGGTAGGCGGCCAGTATTTCGGAGAGCTTTACACTTCGTTCGTGCATCATCGACAGGACCGCGAGCATGGACGCGATTCCGTCGTAGATGAAGCGGAAGCGCGGCATCATCACGGCGCCGGTGCCTTCGCCTGCCACTGCGATCTCTTCCGGACGATACATCGAGAGCGCATCCGTGGCGGCTTGTCGACCCACCGGCACGCGGATCACCGTCCCTCCGTGGCGCGCCGCGATTTCCTCCACCAGGGCGGTGGTCGATAGATTGGTGATCACCAGTTTCCCGGGCCCGCGCGGGAGCAGATAATCGGCGAGCAGAGGGAGCATCATCTCCTCGGAAACGGCTTCACCTTTTTCGGTAGCCATGGCGACGCGATCGGAATCGATGTCGAACAAGAATCCCGCGTCGGCGCCGGCGGGTTCGACCAAGGGCGCGAGCTGCAACGCGACGGTCGATGCCGACGTGTTCGGCTCATGCGCGAACGCGCCCATACGCTCGTTGATAAGGATGAAACGGAACCCGTGGCGGTTGTTCAAGCGGCGCAGGATTTTCGAGGACGTGCCATTCGCGCAATCGACCAGAATCTTGTATCGCGCCAGCGCGTGAAAATCGTAGGCTTCCGCCAGCTCATCCAGGTATAGATCGATCGCATCCTCCTCAATCCGCAGTTTGCCGATGCCCTTCCAATCGATGAAGGCGAAGCGCCGCAGATGGTAGAGATCGAGCAGTTCGCCGGCCTCCGCCGTCGAAAGATAGGTCCCGGCGGCGCCCAGAAATTTCAGAGCGTTCCATTCGGCGGCGTTATGACTGGCGCCGATCGAGATTCCTCCGGCGGCAGAGTGGCGGCGAATCGCGTGTTGGAGCACGGGGGTCGAAACCAGGCCGAGGTCGATGGTTTCGCGTCCACAGGCCAGAAGTCCGGCGACGACTCCTTCGCGCAGCATGACGCTGGACGCCCGAGGATCCCTGCCGACGATTACCGCGCCGGGGCCGAGAAATGTTCCGAAGGCGGACGCGAAATCGAGAACATGTTCCGCCGATAATCCGGAGCCGACGATGCCACGCAGGCCGACCTCGGAGATCCGGACATTTTTCGCCATGTTTAAATTGTTGCCGAAGACCGCTCCCGAAGGTCGCGGTTCTGAAAGCGGGGACCTCCGGGAGCGGTGAGAGCCCAACCGAGCCGCAGTGAAACCGTTACCACACGCGGCACGCCGGGTACCGCACCATCGGCTGGCCGATCTGGCACGCGAAGGCCTTCTGAAATTCCGGCATATTGGATACTACTCCGTTCACGCGAAACTCGCTCAGGGCGTGCGGATTGGTTTGCGCCTGGAGCCGCGCGCTTTCCTCCGTGATGTTTTCGCACCACACCTGCCCCCAGCCGAGAAAGAACCTCTGCGCCGCCGTGAAGCCGTCGCGCTTGGGAGGCTCCTTGCCGTCGAGCGTCTCCATCAACGCCATATAGGCCACGCGCAGGCCACCGTTATCGGCGGTGTTCTCGCCCAACTCCAGCTTGCCGTTCAGACGGGCGTCGCCAGGCCCGACGAAGCTCGAATACTCCTTCACAATACAATCCGCCCGTTGCTCAAATGCTTTGGCGTCTTCGGGCGTCCACCAATCGCGCAGATTTCCGTGCGCATCGAACTGACGGCCCTGATCGTCGAATCCGTGGGTCAATTCGTGGCCGATCACGGCTCCGATTCCTCCGAAATTCACCGCATCATCCATCTTGTTGTCATAAAACGGAGGCTGCAAAATCCCGGCGGGAAAATTTATGTCGTTCTCCTGCGGGTCGTAATAGGCGTTCACGGTTGGCTGGCTCATCTGCCAGTCGGTTCGGTCGAGTGGCTTGCCGATCTTCGCCAGTTGCCGATGCATCTCGAACTCATCGGTGCGCGCCAGGTTTCCATAGGCGTCGCCGCGGACGATTTTCACACCCGCATAATCGAGCCAGTGATCCTTGGTGCCTACTTTGTTTACAATTCCGCGGAGCTTTACCATTGCCTGCTCCTTGGTCTTCGGGGTCATCCAATCCAGTGACTGAATGTCCTGGCCCAGAGCCTTTTCGATGGCCGTCACCATTTCATGCATGCGCTTCAAGCCCTCTTCACCCAATGTTTTTTCGACGAATTGCTTGCCCAGTGCGTCGGGCAGCGAATTGTCCGTCGAATCCGTACACCGCTTCCAACGGGCGCGCATTTCCTTGGCGCCGGATAGAGTGCGGCCATAAAAATTGAAGGTTTCTTCCTGAAATTTCGTGGGCAGGATCAGAGACCGGTCGGTGACCAGCGTGGCTGTCAGATATGACTTGATATCGTCGAGAGGCGTCTGGACAATCACCGCTTCCATGGCGCGGATGAACGGGGGGACGGAAACATCCAGGCTCTGAATTCCGGGCGCGCCCACGCCGGTGAAAAAACGTTCCCAGTCGAAGCCGGGGGAAAGCGAGATCAGTTCCTTCACCGTCAGCCGATGATAGACAGCTAATGGATCGCGGCGTGAAACCGAATCGAGCGATCCTTTGGCGAGCGCGGTTTCGATCTTCATGACCGCCTCCGCGCGCTTCGCCGCCACGTCGGTTGAATCTCCCAGCAGCTCAAATAACTTCAACAAATGGGCCACGTATTGTTTGCGCAACTCTACCGATTTTTCGTCTGTACGGAAATAATAGTCGCGATCCGGAAGGCCGATTCCGCCCTGATCGAGACCGGCGATAATCTCGGTAGAATTCTTGGCGTCGGGTTCCGAGGAAAAGCGGAAAAATGGATTCGAGCCGATCCGGTAAAGACTGGTCACGACGCCGGTGATCGCGGGCTTGCCGTCCATTGCATGGATGCGGTCGAGATCCGGCTGAATGGGGGCGAGTCCTTTCTGATCGATGAGCCTGGTGTCCATGCAGGAGGCGTAATAATCGCCGATTTTCTGTTCAATCGAAGTGCGCGTAGGCTTGTTGGCCGATGCAGCTTCGAGAATTCCCTGCAAGATGGTACGGTTGCGTTCCTGCAAAGCATCGAAGCGTCCCCAGCGGGACTGATCGCTGGGGACGGGATTGGCAGCCAGCCATCCTCCGCAGGCGTACTGATAAAAATTGACGCACGGACTGATGTTGTGGTCGATGGCTCCGGCGTCGAAACCCGACATTTTCTGAGCGCAGGCGATTCCGGAGAATAAAGACAGCACTAAAACCAAGCGGACGCTGATGGGACCCATACTCCAATAGTAAGGCTTTGGAACCGAAATAGCGGCAGGGTTTCGTCCAGTGTTTGAGACAGAGTTGTGGGCGAACGGGACAGGCCGAACTATCCCCTACGCCCGAAAACACGTCGACACGAATGTCGACGCGGCACGCCTGGAGGCGCGCGCCACAGAAGTGAGCAGGGCGGCAGCCAGGACTAGGCGAAGTCAGGAGCTTTTCGCTTTCTTCTTCTTCACGGGAGGAGAAACCGCCTCCGCAACAGGAGCTTCCTCCGCTGGGAGAGGCTCGGCGGGCGCTACGCCTGCCAGAACGGCTTCGTACAACTCTTTTTGCTTCAACAATTCTTTTTTAGTAGGGGGCGCGATCTCATTTCGATAGTCGTGATCGCTATAACAGGTGCGGCAGCGGACCTTCGCCGCGGCTCCGTTCAGCAAGGAAACGATCGCATGGTTTGTCAACCGGCGGCATTTCACGCAAAAATCATCGATAATGTCGCCTAACCGCAGTTCTCGCATACGACATTCGTGAGTATAACAACAATGCGCTAATCTGACGAGGTGTTCCATCATTTCGATGCCGCGGAAAGGAAGGTGCTCCGCAGGCTTACAGCACCGGTAAAGATTCAGGAATTTCTCGACAATGAGATTCGATACAACCTGGAGCCGGGCGGAGACACCTGTTATTCTCCGCGCATGGTGCTTCGCAACAAAGTTGCGCATTGCATGGAAGGGGCGATGCTGGGGGCGCTGGCTCTAAGGCTGCTGGGCTATCCGCCGCTGCTGCTCGATCTTGAGGCCGTCCGCGATACCGACCATGTGCTGGCGGTCTATCGCGCCAATGGATACTGGGGCGCGGTGGCTAAATCCGACTATTCGGGGCTGCGTTCGCGCGAGCCGGTGTACCGCAATATTCGCGAGCTGGTGATGAGTTATTTTGAGCACTACTTCAACCCCGCGGGTGAAAAAACGCTGCGCGCCTATTCGCGCCCCGTCAATTTGCGGCAGTTCGACGCGCATCAGTGGATGACCTCGGAACAGGATGTCTGGGTGGTCCCTAATTATCTTTGCGAGATTAAGCATACGCCGCTGGTTACAGCGCCGATGTTGCGGAAGGTCGCGCGGATGGATAAGAGATTGTACGCGGCGGGCCGGTTGGGCGGGCTCGCACACTGATATATTCGCTAGATGTCTGAACCAGTGATTCTGACCGAGGTGCGTGACGGCGTCGCCACGCTGACTCTAAATCGTCCGGAGAAACTGAACGCCGTGAATCAGGAGTTGCTGGCGGAATCCGCGGCAATCTTAAAAACCTGGTCGCGCGATCCCGCGGTGGGCGCGATTGTCGTCACGGGATCGGGGCGCGCGTTCTGCGCCGGAGGCGACGTCGGCATGATGGCGCGGGAGGACGATGAGTCCACTCTCGAACAAAAGATTGACGGGCTGCGTGAGATGCAGGAGATTTCGTGGCTGCTCTACAGCAGTCCTAAAATAACCATCGCCTCGGTGAACGGATTCGCGATGGGCGCGGGACTGGGCATCGCGCTGGCCTCGGATTTGAGGATCGCGTCGAGCGCGGCGAAGTTCGGGACGGCCTACGCGAAGGTCGGCTACGGAGGCGATTTCGGGACCACCTGGCTGCTGACCCATTACGCGGGCGCGCCGAAAGCGAAGGAATTATTCTTCCTGGCGGAGGTGATCGACGCCGCCGAGGCTCATCGCATCGGGTTGGTCAATCGAGTGGTGGAACCGGAGGCGCTGGCCCGGGAGACGGCCGCGATCGCGTCGCGAATCGCCGCTGGGCCGCTGACCAGTTATCGATACATGAAGCAAAACGTGAACCTGGCGGCCACGGTCGACTTCCACACCCTGCTCGACCGGGAGCCGGAAACGCATCTGAGATGCGGAGAAACAGACGATCATCGCGAGGGAGTTAACGCGTTCCTCGAAAAGCGCTCGCCAAAATTCAGCGGACGGTAAGGAGTATCATTATGAGCTCGAAAATAGCAGTGGTTACAGGAGCGGGCAGTGGAATTGGACGCGCAGTGAGCGTAGCTCTGGCATCGGCGGGATTTTCCGTGGTGGCCGCCGGCCGCCGAAAAGAGGAGTTGGAAAAGACCGCCGCGCAGGGAAAAATGCTGGTGGTACCGACCGACGTGACCGATCCCCGAAGCGTGCACGAGCTGTTTTCAAAGCTGGACCGGGTGGATCTGCTCTTCAACAACGCCGGCATGGGCGCTCCCGCCGTGCCCATGGACGAGCTGACTTTCGAGCAGTGGACGGCGGTGGTGAATGTCAATTTAACCGGAGCGTTTTTATGCTCTCAACACGCCATGCGCATGATGAAAAGGCAGAATCCGCGAGGGGGGCGCATTATCAATAACGGCTCCATATCGGCGACGACTCCGCGCCCCAATTCGGCTCCTTATACGGCAACGAAACACGCGATTACGGGACTTACGAAAAGTATTTCTCTCGACGGACGCGCCTTCGATATCGCGTGCGGACAGATCGACATCGGTAACGCGGCGACGGATATGACCGCCCGCATGGCTGGCGTCGAGCCGCGCATGGACGTAAAACACGTCGCCGACGCGGTGGTTTATATGGCCAGCCTGCCTCTGGACGCGAACGTTCAGTTCATGACCGTGATGGCTACGAAAATGCCTTTTATCGGCCGGGGCTAAGCCAGTTGGTCGCGCTCTAGTGTTGGACGGCAAGCAGGGCACCGCTTTGCGTGCTGCCGCCGTTGTATGCAGCGAGGATGACGTTGTCGCCGTCGGCGGCGGAGGGCGGGACTACTACGTTGAATTGATAAAGTCCCGGTGAAATGACACCGGCGAAGGTGACCTGCGCCGGGATACCTCCGATAGTCATTGCGGGGAGGGCCGGCAGGCTACCCGATTGCTGCGCCGATCCGCTCGCCACTGGCGGCGAGGTGGCGCCGAAGCCGTTGGCAAAAATCACAATCTCCTCGCCGGGCTTCGCGGGCGTGCTCTGGTTCGGATAGAGCGTCGTAGGGCCGATCAGCGAACCGTCCGCATGAACCGCTACGACGTAGTGGCCGCCGTTATAAACGAAGAAGGACGGGGATTGACCTTGCGCCTGCACGGTGAAGGGCGCGCTGGCGGCGTTCGCGGTGACCACAACCTGCACCGGGCCGGGAGCGAGATCGGGCGGTGTCAGCACGTTGATTTGTGTCGGGCTGATGTAATAAATGAAGGCTTTTTCCCCGTTCATGGTGACGCTCACACCGCTGAGCGCCGTGGGCATAAGGCCGTTCACGAAATCGGAGCTCTGCCAGACGCGTGTGGCATTGGACAGATTCGTACCGTCGATTTCCACCCACGTATTGGGCGCGATGGTGGCTGTGCCGCCCTCGGCATTCACCACGCGAGAGATGGCCGGAACTGGTGGCGCGGAGGCTGCCGGAGCCATTAAAAATGCCGCCTGAACGCCATTGTGAAATCCAGTGCCGATAATCTGGCCGGCATCGTTGATGGCGTATGCCAGATCGAACGTCCACCCGGACGCGTTGGATACGAGCGATGCCAGGTTGTATTGTTTTCCGGCGATCCATAGAACGCTCGACGTGAGCGCGGGCTGGATGGTGAATTCCACCGGCAAGACATTTAGATTAGAGGGACTGAGATAGTTCGCCGTATACCCGACCACCCAGCCGGCGGAATTGATGCCGGTTGGCGACCAACCGGTTCCCAGGATCGTGATGCTGCCGTCGGCGTTAAACTCGGAGGCATTTCCACCGTGCACGCCCACGGCCACGCCGGCATTATTGACCGCGACGGCGGTACCGCCTTGTCCATAGGTCATCGGCGTGCCGTTATTCCAAACCGTCGGCTCGAAATAACCGGCGTTTCGAAACCATGTGTCGCCGGCCAGATACTGGCCATTACGGCTGATACCGTTCGCGTTGCTGATGCAAAAATTGGGGCTGTTGCCGACGATAACGCCTATCGCTTGCACGATCTGCTCGCAAGGATTCGGCAGCAGAAACTGCGTCACTTTCGAGCCGTCCCACACGCCCGCTAACTCGTACGGCCACGACGAGCCGTAAATGTAGGTGTTCATCTCCGGAGCGACCTCGAGCGCGACCAGACCCGTATCGGCAATACCCACCGGTGCCGCCGCCACCGCTTGGCAGGCGACGCAGGGTTGCACGATGCTAAAGAGTATCCCCGGGGTGTTCAATTGGCCGTTCATATAAAGGAACGGAGCAAAATTTACGTTCGTGGCGGTCTCCGTTGGCCAGTTCGGATTCGTAGTGACTCCGACCACTTCGCCGGACGCGTTGATCCCGAACGGAATGGTCACCGCGGAGCCAGGAAGAGGCGTCAGAGTGCCGTTGGAGTAGATCCACCCCTGGGCCTTTCCGGTAGGGCCGGAGTAAGTGCCTTCAAATGAAAAGTTCGCAGTGGAGCTGTAGCCCACCACGGCGCCGTTGCTGGCCAGGCCGGTGGCTTGGCTGACGGCAAATCCGGGTAGGACGCCGAGGTCGATGACCGTGAATTGCGGCGGTGTCTGAGATAAGGCGCAACTCGCGAACATCACCGCGGCAGTGACGCAAGCCGATCCCCGCATGCAGCAATTTTACATCGGGATTCAAGGCGGGGCAACAATCTCTAAGCCAGTTGGTCGCGATCGATATCGAAGGTCTCGATCATGTACTCGTAATACAAGCCGTCGCGCAGGAAGTCCATGAAAACTTCGTGCATCAGGTTGATCAGCTTCCTGGTCGCGTATTCGAAGTCCTGGTCTTTGGAGATAAATAGCAGCGAGATGTTGCCGTTTTTCAGCGAGCAGGAGATGCGGACTTTCTGGGGATCGATGCGGCGATGTTCGAGGACCTCCGCGCTTTGCCTGGAGGCTACGAAACGCTTGAAATCTTCATACATCGGCCGCGAGACTTTGGGCAGAACTATCGGAAAGCGCAGCGAGCGCTTTGCACGGTCGAATATCAGGTCGTAGAACCGCTCTTTATGCCACTTCATGCGATACGTGGCGCCCTTACTCGACCTTGCTATGTTCGCGAAGGATCGAAAAACACCCTTATTCGCGTATGATTCGAGCGTTTCGTCGACTTTAGTGCGCAAATGCTCCGGCACCCGGTTCGATAGGCAGGGCGATGCCAGGCGCGTATGCCGCGCCGTTCGTGAAGTCCTTCAGAGCCTGTACGTTGATGAGCGTGGAGATGTTTTCTTTGGCTGCAATCTGATAGCTGCGCTTCAGCGCGGCGCGGAGATCTTCGGGCGTTTGTACATATTCGCCTCGGGCGCCCAGTCCTTCGGCCATCTTGTCGTAGCGGAGGTTTTCCTGGAACAGGTACATGTGCATCGAACGTGGCGAGCCGACGGCGGCAGGCCACATGCCCCAGGAATTGTTGTTGTAAACCACGGCGACTAACGGAATTTTGTACTTCGCCGCAGTGTCCAGTTCGAACATGCTGTAGGCGATTCCGGCGTCGCTGGTGACGACGAACGCGGGAGCTCCTTTATAGGCGGCTTGCGGTCCGACGCCGCGCTGCACTGCCGCGCTCGCGCCGACCATCATGGCCATATCAGGTCCGATCGCTCCATACTGATAACCGCACGCGACACTTTGGCCGGGGCGATTGGCGCGCAGCCAGCGGCCCGTGAAGATGCCTGTGGTCCAGCCTCCGCAGCCGGTTACGGTCTGCTTCGGATCGATGTCGCCCGCGTACAGCAGGTCGTGAACTTCCTTGGCCATCACGGCCGGATGGATGTGATTGGTCGCGGCGCTGTGCTTCAGGCCGAGGGCGTAATGGTCGAGGTCACGCTTCTTCGTCTTCTCGCTGGCGGCGGCGAGTTCGGCAACCCAGGCGTCGCGTTTCTTGGTGGGAATTTCGCTGGCTAAGATATCGAGGAAGCCTTTTTCATCGCCGACGATGCCGAGTTCGATGGGCCAGTTGCGGCCGATGTCTTCAGCGACCGGATGGACGCGGATGGTCTTCGCGTCGGGGCTGAAGTGATACTCCGTACGGCCCGGCATGCAGTATTGGCCGATGAACACGACGAGATCCGCGCTCATCAACGCATCGTGCGCCAAACTCGCCGACAGGCGATGATCGTCCGCGAAGTGACCGCCGGTCGGTCCGGAAGTGACTACGGCGAACTCGTTCTTTTCGGCGGCAACTTTCAGTTGATCCCAGGCTTTGCGCTGGAACACGCCTTGTCCGGCGACGATGATCGGGCGCTCGGCCTTGTTGATCATGTCCATGGCCTGCTCCACTTCCTTGCGGGTGGGCTGCGCGCGGGACTCGGTGCGATAGCGATCCTTGGTGTAATAGTCGGTCAGCTTGGCGGCGTCGGTGAAACGCATACGGGCGACTTCGGTGGGGAAATCCAGGTGCACAGGGCCGGGGATGCCGGTCTTCAAATTGCGGAACGCGTACGCTCCGTATTCCCACACACGGCTGCCGTCGATGATGCGCTTGCCGTACTTCTTCATGCCGGTAGTGGTGGGCTGCTGATAACCGGTTTGAATGAACTTCTCGCGATCGTCGCCGGCCAGCTCCATGTTGCTCGCGAGCACCAGGAGGGGGGTGCGCGCGCCATGGGCGGCGGCAATGTTCATGATCATGTTGGTGAAGCCGGGGCCTTCCGTGCCGGAGCAGGCAGTGACTTCGCCGGTGACGCGCGAGAATCCGTCGGCCATGGCGCACATGGAGCCTTCCGAACGTCCTCCGTAGGCGGGAACGCCGGCGGCGGCGATGGCGTTGATCACCGTGTAATTACCGGGGCAGCAGAATAACGCGGCCAGGTCTTCATCTTTACAAAGCTTGGCGAATACTTCGGCGCCGGTCATCCCGCGCCCGTCAAAAGAGCTGACTTTGGGATTCTCGCCCAGAGAGGTGGGCAAATCCTTCGGGATGGTGATCGAAGGGATCGGCGGAGCGGCCATCAGCTTGGCTTGGGGCAGAAATGCCGCGGCGGCTGCACCAGCCGCTACGGGACGAAGAAAATTGCGGCGCGAGGGGCCTTTCTCTTCGGGCTTGGTTTCGGAGGGCTTCATCGACTTGGATTCTTCGCTCATTTTGTTTCCTTTTGAAGAGGTGGCTGGGCGTCTGCCGGCCACAGGCTATGGATGAAATTGACCAGGTTCCAGATATCGGCATCTTTGTCGATCTGGGACTTGAAAGAGGGCATGCTGGCACCCGCGCCATCGCGGATGCTGCGGAAAATTTCGCCGTCCGAGGTGCCGTCCTGATAGCCCTTGGGATCGGTCAGATCGGTGGCATTGGCAACGACGTCGATTTGCGCTTTACCGTTGTCGCCGTGACAGCCGACGCAGTTCCGGAGAAAAGTGTCCTTGCCGTGGGCGATGGATTGCTTGGTATAAGATACAGGATTTTTGAGCTTTTTTGCCGCTTCGGCGCTGAGCTTGCCGTCCTGGCCGTTGACAGCGCAGGCGGCCATGAGCAGAAAGATCCCAGACTTCACGTGGTCCACCGTGCATCAAAGCTATCAAGCTCGGGAGTGGTTGTCAACTGCGTTTACGTGGTCTTACGATCCGTCGAACGTCGACACGAATGTCGACGCGGCACGCCTGGAGGCGCGCGCCACCTCTCAGTCGCGCAGGGCTCGGAGGGGGTCGGTGCGGGTGGCTCGCCAGGCAGGGAGAAGGCACGCTACCAGAGAAACGGCGCTCATGATCAGGAACGCCAGGGCGAATGCAGAGGGGTCGCGCGGACTTACCTTGTACAGCAGATCGCCCATCAGCCGGGTTAGGAGCAGGGCCACGGCAGCGCCTGCTGCGATTCCTGCCGCTGTTAGCGCGAAGCCGCGGGACATAACCAGGCGCAATAGGTCGGAGGCTTCCGCACCTAAAGCCATGCGCAGGCCCAGTTCCCTGGTGCTTTGGGAAACCGTGTAGGACATCACGCCGTAGAGGCCGATCGAGGCCAGCAGCAGCGCTAAGCCTCCGAAAATGAAGAGTAAGATTACCGCGGCGCGCTGCGCCCAGCTCATTCGATCCACTTGTTCCCGCATGGTGATCACCTCGGAGGGCGCCAGGTTCGGGTCCAATGCTTTTATCTCGCGCGTCAGGACGCTGATCATTCGTTCAGGAGGGAGAGGGGTTCGAATCTCGAGGTTCTGGCCGACGGCATCCTGCCGCAGCGAAGTGTAGAAGAACGGTTTCGGCGTCTCTATCAACGAACTGTACTTGGAGTTTTTCGCCACGCCGACCACTTCGAGCCAGCGGTTCTTTACTTGCAGACCTTTGCCTACCGGATTTTCACCTTTCCAGAACTGACGGGCCATGGCTTCATTGACGACCGCGACCAACCGGGCTGTTTCATTGTCGGCGCGCGTGAACTCGCGGCCGGAGACCAGAGGGATTCCCAGGGTCGCGAGGAATCCCGGGCCGACCTCGTCGTAATCGACTGTGGGCTGCTCGCCGGGGGCAGTCTCATAGCCTTCGACGGCGATGGGCGCCGAGGAACTGCCTCGATAACTGAATGGAGTGCTGCGCGCGAAAGCCACCGATTCGACGCCGCCGGTGGTTTGAAGACGCTCCAGCAGCGCGTCCTCGAAGGTCTTGATGCGCTGCGGATCGTAGCCGGCTGAGACCATATCGATGCTGGTGGTGAGAACGCCTGTGGTCGAAAAACCGGGGTCGGTCCGCTGCATCAGGTGGAGGCTTTTGAGGAGCAGACCCGCGCCCACCAGCAGAATGAAGCTCAGGGAGACTTGGACCAAAACGAGGCTCGAACGGATCCAGGCTTTTCCACGGCCTCCGACCACGCTGCCGGTTTCCGATTTCATGGCCGCGGCGAGATCGATTTTGCCGGCCTGAATGGCTGGAACCACGCCGAACACCAGTGTGGAGAACAAGCAAACCGACGCACTCACGGCGAGGACGCGCCAGTCGAGCTCGGCAGGCAGGTTTACAATCACACCGGGGCGGGAGGGGTAGAACAGCATGATTAGATTGCGGCACCAGTTCGCTACCACGAGGCCGCCGGCAGCGGCCAACGTTGAAAGAATCAGGCCCTCGGTCAGGAGCTGCTTCAGGAGGCGGGCATGTCCCGCGCCGAGCGAGAGGCGCACGGTCATTTCATGGCGTCGGGCGAAGGATCGGACCAACAAAAGATTGCCGACGTTGGCGCAGGCGATCAGCAGCACGCAGCAGGCGACGACCAGCGAGATCCGCAGCGTCGGAAGCAGGGTGCCTGCGCCGTTGAAAGGGGTCTGCCACAGACGGTAGAGCTTGAAATCGCGGGCGCGATTGGTTAGCGGGTAATCGTTTTCGAGTCTCTTGGCGACAGAGGAGACCTCGGCTTGCGCCTGCTCGATGGTCACTCCGGGTTTGAGTTTCGCGAAGCCTTCAATCCAGCGGGCTCTGCGATTTTCGAGCTTGTATCCGCCGGAGTCGAAGACTTCCTCCATCGAAGCGGGGACCCAGAATTGAAACGCGTAGCCGACGAAGGTGCCATAAAATCCTTCGGGCGCCACGCCGACGATGGTGTGCTGGACGCCGTTGAGCATCTGGGTCCGGCCGATGATGGAGGGATCGCTGTTATATCGCTGCTTCCAGGTGAGGTAGGCGATTACGGTGACGGGATGGGCGTTGCGGCCGGAGTCCTCGCCGGGCTCGAAGCCGCGCCCCATGAAGGGATGAACACCCAGGGCATCGAAGTAGTTGGCGGAGACGACGCTGCCGGTGGCGCGGTCGGCCCGGTCGCCGACGTTGAGGGTGGTGCTCATGATGCGATCGGTGATGAAGGAGTCGATCAGAGTGCAGTTCCTTTGCAGATCCTGAAAATCGGGCCAGGAGACGTCGGTGCGGGTGCCGTGATTCATCCCGGCGACAGCGACCAGGCGGTCCTGCGCGGCTACCAGCGGAAAGGGGCGGAGGAGAATTCCTTCGATCCAACTGAAGACGGAGGTGGTGGCGCCGATTCCCAGGGTTAGGCAGAGGACGGCGAGGATCGAGAAGCCAGGGCTGCGGCGAAGCATGCGGATGCCGAAGAGGAGGTCTTGGCGCATATTGAGAGTACAGACGGGGTTGGAGGGGAATGGTTACAGGACAGGAAGCCAACTGAAAAGTCGGCTGCCGCCAAATTGGCCGCCCCACAAGAGGATCGCAGGCTAATCGCTCGCGCCACGTTCGGTCCGCGTGGGACAGGCGGTTTCGCCTGTCAACGAGTTAGGCTGTACGCAGGGTTTTTTGCGTGGCTACCGCTCCGAAGCGGCGGTCGCGGCGGTGAAATTCGTCGATCGCGGCGGAGAGGTCTTCTTCTGAAAACTCCGGCCACATGCGGCGGGTGAAGATCATTTCGGCGTAGGCGCACTCCCACAGTAGAAAATCGCTTAGACGCTGCTCGCCGCTGGTGCGGATTAGCAGGTCGACGTCCGGGCCCAGGTTTTCTGAGAACAATGGACCATCGCGGCGGACCGCGTCCAGGATGGCTTGTCTTGAGGAGTAATCGATGGCCAGGCGCAGGTGGAGTTTGGAGCCGTGCGCGGTTTTTCGCTCGGCATCTTCTAATAAAGATACGAGACCGGCGGGCAGGCGGTCGCGGCGGCCGATGGCTTCCAGGCGGACGCCGTTTTCTACACAGCGGTCCGTTTCCTGGACCAGGTAATGACTGAGCAGCTTCATGAGCGCCGAGACTTCGCGCGGGGGGCGGCGCCAGTTGTCGGCGGAGAAAGCGTAAAGGGTCAGCACGGAGACGCCCAGGCCGGGGGCGGCTTCGACGGTGCGGCGAACCGCATCGGCTCCGGTACGATGGCCGGCGATGCGCGGCAGGCCTCGCGCGTTAGCCCAGCGGCCGTTGCCGTCCATGATGATAGCGACGTGCAAGTTGCTCATTTCGCAGGGTCCTGAGGACGCATGGCGCCGATCAGCGCCTCCATATGATCCAGATATTTGTTGAGGGCCTTGCGGCCGGTTGGCGTCAACGAATATTCGGTTTTCGGCATGCGGCCCTCGAACGATTTCGCGCAGTCGATATACTTGGCCTCTTCGAGTTTCCGCGCGTGAACGCTCAGGTTTCCATCGGTAGTTTTGAGCAAACGCTTCAGATCGTTGAAGGTCAGCGTCGAGTTGGCCGCGAGGGCGCTGACAATCCCCAGGCGGATTCGCTCATGAATCAGGCGGTCGAGGTCGGGAATGGAGCCGGGGCTTTCTACCACGCCCAGGGCTGTTCTCTCGATATTATGTTTTGCCAAGTTGCTTTTAGCCACCGTAGCGCCTCGCGATGATAAATCCGAATAAAATATGCAGACCGCCGAAGCCTAGTCCGAGCCAAAAATCGCCCCAAGTAGTGGGCGTGAAGGTCGCTACCGCCCCCAAGACGAGAAAACATGCGCCCATGACCGGGACCACGCGGGCGGAGAATGCTCCGCCGGTGATTACGCCGGTTCCGTACAGCATCAACCAGACTCCGGGAATCGCGGCGGTTAAACCGGCCTGCCACAGAACGACGGTTACCGCGCCGCCGGCGATCAACGGGGGTACGAAGCTGAACACGAATTTTCGCGCTGGAGCCGACCATAAAGGGAGTCCGGCGGCGCTGGCCTTGCGCCACATGGCCAGGATGCCGAGGGCGATGGCGAGCGAGCCTTCGATGAGCCAGGTTTCGAGCCACGCGCGCGGGGTAATTTGCCGGGAGGCGAGCAGGGCGGACGCCAAGGCGGTCAATCCCATGGCCACGCCGCCCCATCCGGGTACGGCGGTGAAAGAGCCGGCACGCTCCATCGTTTCACGGATATAGCGCAGATTATCCATGGCATGCGCGTGGAGGGGAATGGGTTCGCCGCGCTGCGGACGGATGGGCTGGACCGAGGCCATGAAGCTATCATAGACTCGCGCTCGACTGCTGTCAAGTACTTTATTGCGAAAAGTAGATTAGGGATGAGGAGAGGGGTGCTTCTTGCGCAGGTCGGGACCGAACTCGCGAATCAGGTTTCTGCCGCCCTTGGCCGCGAGATTGACGCCACCCCACAAAAATACTCGGCTGGCACGCTGTTCTGAGGGCGGCTCCCATAGCTGCGAAGCGATGGCCCAGGATCCAAAGGCTCCGGCGATTTGCCCCAGAGCGATGGTCTGGCCGCCGTGTGTATTCGATACAACCACAGTGGATTTGACCACATTTCCGAAGCGCTTAAAAAAATTGCCGTCGCCGACGCGCAGGTAGCGGTTATCTTCTTTGTGGATAGACGCCAGTCCCAGTTCGATGGTGTTATCGAGGAAGAACTGGGCGTATTGGGAGCCGAGTCGTCTGCCGAACGCGGTTCCGGTTCGTCCCCATTCGTGAGGGAAATTTCGAGCCTCTTCGAGACCGGCAATGAGCAGGTTTGAAACCAGGGCGGTGGGGCGCACCAGGGACTTCGCGTAGTCCGCAACACGTTCTTTTCCGTTCAGCGCGGGGGGCGGTTGGGGGGCGTTGGCGGCGGCGACGGCTTCTACCGCGGGGGCCAAGTCCTGCGCGCCTACACCAGTTGCGGCGCACACAAACAGAGCGGCGAACCCGACGCGGAGGTTTCGAGACAAACCTTCTGTAGTATACGCGATATAATTCGACCAAATGCTATCGCGCAGACAAATCCTAGCGGCGGCGGCGCTTTCGCCCCTGCTGCGTGCGGTCCCGCTCCAGGACTTCAAACTGGGCGTCACCACCGACGAAATCGACGAAGATCTGACCACGGCGCTGCGGTTCCTGCGGTCCTTTAACCTCAAATGGGCGGAATTACGCTCGGTAGGAGGCATGTACGCGGAGAAACAGCCGCTCGCGAAGGTTAAAGAAATGCGGGCGCTTTTGGACGAATATCAGATTAAGCCGTCGATTTTATCCACTTCGTTTTTCAAAATTCCTCTGCCGGCGGAGGGGTCGGCGGTGCTCGATAAACAGTGGCAATTGCTGGAAGACGCGATGGATCGGGCGGAAATTCTAGGCACGCGAAAATTGAGGACGTTCGCGTTTACATATAAGGATACGCCGGATGCTGGAGCTTATCCCCGAATTTACGAGTTAGTTGCCGAGTCTGCACGGCGCGCGCGGAAACGCGGATTTTTGCTGGCTGTCGAAAACGTCGGCGGGAGTTATGTATGGACCGGCGCCGATTCGGCCAAGCTGCTGGCCGCGGTGAAAGATGACGCGTTGAATCTCAACTGGGATCCGAACAATGCGGCGGAAAAGGGCGAGCATCCGTTTCCGGAAGGCTACAAACTGCTGGATCCGGCAAGAATTATTCACGTGCACCTGCGCGATTTCCGGCACAACGCGGCCGGTAAAGTCGAATGGTGCGCGGTGGGTACCGGCGAGGCCGATAATCTGGGGCAGATCCGGGCGTTAATCAAAGATGGCTTCACAGGAACCTGGACACTGGAAACGCATTGGCGTCCGCCGCAGGGGAAGGCGTACGCCTCGAAGACGTCGTTAACCGCGTTGTTGAAGGTGGTCGCCGAGGCTTAAGGTTTCCACACTTCGAGGGCGACCCATCCGCCGTCGGTGCACGTGCCTGCGGGGCAGACTTCGAATTTGTAAATGGGATGTACCTCCCACAGCGAGGCGCGCGAGGGATCGCCTTTGACTTCCACGCCTTTCTGGCAGGGTGTGTGGCTCGAATCGAACATCAGTTGACCGGTGACGCGAACGGGCAGGCTGTGACTGGCGACTGAATTGACCAGCTCGGCGGACCATTCGGCGGGTCGATGGCGGGGAATCATTTCGGCGACGACGCCGGAGCATTCGGCATCGTCCGCGGCGGCCACGATGGAGATGTGGATGTCATGATACTCGGGCTTATCGGGGAGGCCCTTTCCGCAGTTCACGCTCTCCGCGCCTTCCTGACGCGAGATCTTCACGAAACCTTGTAGGACGACCTCTTTCCCCTCGCCTAATGCCAGGAGCGGCGCTCGATTGGTGGCGGGACCAGCCTTCGCTGTGAGCGGGTGGGCGCTGGGGTTTCCGAAGGGAATGGTTTTATTCTGCTGAACCTTGGTTTGGAGAGCCACCATATCTGCGATGGTGATCGGCTGCGGATTGGAGGCTGTGGCAGTGGTGGGACAAAAATTATTCTTGGCCTTGTTCTGATTGGTCTCCACTCCATCATTGCCCACGACTTTGCAGGTGCTGGAATCGATGACCGTGACGGGGCCTGGGAACACCGGACTCTTGCATGTCGCCTGCGCATGGACGGGGACGCAGATCGCGGCCAGCGCCAGAAAAAGAGAAGCAAATTTCATTGTTTTCCTCCGAATCAACTGAAATAGGTTCAGATTATTTTAATTATCGGAAGGAGTTTTGTCAATATGATCGATTATTAGTACGTCTACCGGCCCTTTTTTCGGTTCCAGCTTCAGGCCGAGTTGCGTTTGGAGGGCTTCGAAGATGGTGGGTGAACTGTCTTCCGTCGGCGGACCGCCCCAATCCATGACCCACTTCAGGACGAAATCGTATTTGCCCTGTAAGCCTGTGGCGTCGTGGACAGACCGCCCCAAGGGGCTTTCGAGGTACCGGGCAAGCTGCTCCATGGTGGCATCGAAGAATGGCTGGGTGGTCCGGCGCCCCGCCATTGTTGTCGTCCATGTCCGGCCTGGATAGGGGAGCGGAAATCCATCCTTGTCTAATTTCGATGGGCCTGGCGGCGGTTTGGGCGCGTTGGCATCGGCAGGCGGAGGAGCATCGGGCGAAGACGTTAGTTTAGGTCCACCCTTTGCGACGACCAGATCGTATATCTGCATTTCCTTCTGCTCGTGGTGGAAAGTCATCTTGAATCTTTCGACCAGCAGATTCTGCTGCATCAGTTTGAATTGATCTTTGGTTGTTCCCTCTGGGATCTTTGCGCTGATGTTGAATCGCGCGGACCGCATCCAATCTGGTCCTGTAAGCCGATAGCCGGGGATGTCGAAGGCAATCGTTACCAGCGAGAGCAAGTCCACGTTCTCGCAGTTGAAAAGGCCGGGGTCTTTGGTTCCGGGACCTCCTGACATCCCTCCGCTCAAAGCACCCGGTATTGCGGGCTTGATGGAGGCGACTTCGAATTGCGGCGGCTGAGCTGCCGCACCTGCGGCCAGCATGGTCGCGATGATTGCAATCATCAGCACTGCGATAAATTCTATCTAATTTTCGGTCGGGATTTTCTCAATATGATCGACGACCAAAATATCGATCATGGCTTTCTTCGATTCCACCTTGAGGCCAAGTTGCTGTTGCAGTGCTGTGAAGATAGTGGGCCCGGTCTCCTCGGAGGACGGGCCTTCGCCCATAATCCACTTCAACGTGAAGTCGTATTTTCCAGTCAGGCCGGTGGCATCGCTGACCGGGCGACGCAACTGGCCGGCGAGCAGTTGCGCAAGCTCTTCCATGGATTCCCCGGCAGATCGCCGCACAGCGCGACCATCGACGGCCATCATCATCGGCTGGCGGCCGGGAGGAAAGACCGGGAAACCGTTTTCATCCCTTCTTGCAGCGCTCGCGGACACTGGTTTCGGAGGATCGTCATCGTCGGGCGGCGGGGTGGTGGGCGACTCCTTTAATTTAGGCCCGTTCTTCGCGACCACCAATTCGTAAGCCTGCGTCTCCTTCTTCTCCCAATGAAATGTCAGCTTAAAGCGCTCGGCGAGAAGGTTCTGAAGCATGACATTAAACTGTTCCCTGGTGGTTCCAGGGGGGACTTTCGCCGATATCATGAAGCGCGTGGTTCCCATCCAGTCGGGGCCGGAAAGCTGGTAGTCCTGAATGTGATAGGCGAGCGTGATGAGCCCGGAAAGGCCCCAGTTCTCGCAAGTGAAGAGTCCGGGGTCATCCGTTCCCGGTCCACCGTGCAAGCTCATCGTAAACCCTTTAGTGTCCGGCGGCGGGGCGGGTTTGATCGAAGCGACTTCAAACTGCGGCGGTGACGCGGGAGTCTGTGCGAAGGCGGCGGCCAGAATCGCGATGACGAGCGCTGCCATTTTTCGCATGCATCGAGCGTAGCGCAAATGCCGCGGCTCCTAAGAACACGTCGAGCGGAAGGGCCGGGGCGAAAAGTGGGTACAGCCCGCTCTGTCCACGGCGGCGCCGGGCAATTGCTGCTTTTTCGGGTTGCGGGCGCCTTGGGACAGAGTTGGCTGTCCCCGTTTTTCGCAGTCTTCATCGCTACCAGTGTGGCGAGGTGCATCGCTGTTACCATGGTTTGTTGGCATGAAGGCCCTGTTTGACGTGCTCGCGCCGGGGGAGCCGGATTTTGCTCTCGCCTCCGCGATCGATCCCGATCGCTTGCCCGCGCACATCGCCATCATCATGGACGGGAATGGACGCTGGGCGAAGCGCCGCAGCCTGCCTCGGGTGGCCGGGCATAAAGCGGGCATCGAGCCGGTGCGGGTGACGGTGGAAACCTGCGCGCGGATGGGTTTGCAGGCGCTGACCCTCTACGCCTTTTCGGTGGAGAATTGGAAGCGGCCGCGCGCCGAGGTGGACATGCTGTGGCGGCTTTTGCGCCTCTATCTGCGCGCGGAACTGCCGGATATGGCTCGCAACGATATTCGATTTACCGCCATCGGAAGAATCGACGCGCTGCCCGATTTCGTGCGCGCGGAGCTGGAAGAAACGGTGCGCGCCACGGCCGGGAATCGCGGACTGCAACTGAACCTGGCGATCAATTATGGCGGCCGCGCGGAGCTGGTCGACGCGGTGAAAATTCTGATCGAGGACTCGCGCCGCCGCGAAATCGTGATCGACGAGGAAGCGATCGCGGCCCGGCTTTATACTGCCGGTACCCCCGATCCCGACCTGCTGATCCGCACTTCCGGCGAAATGCGCGTCAGCAATTTTCTGCTATGGCAGATCGCGTATTCCGAGCTGTACGTCACCGATACTCTGTGGCCCGATTTCAATCGCACGGAGCTGCTTCGCGCCATACTCGACTATCAAAAACGGGACCGGCGATTTGGCGGATTGGGCGACGCAGCCCCCTTGACTTCGGACGATGCACTTCTCGAAGCTCCCGTAAACACTCGATGAAGCGTCTGCTGACGGCGTTGGTCCTGATCCCCCTGGTGGTGTGGTTGATCCTCGCAGGACCTTCATGGGCGTTGATCGCGGCGATGCTCGTAGTGGGGCTGTTTGCATTGCGCGAGGTGGTGCAGATCGGCAAGAACGCCTTCGTGTCGGCGCTGGGCGGCGTAATTTATATTGGCGGCGCGTGGTGGTGCGCGTTTTATTTGCGCACGATAAATCCGCACTGGCTGCTGTTTGCGTTCTTGTTGTGTTGGGCGGGCGATACGGCGGCGTATTACATCGGTAAGAATTTCGGACGTCACAAAATGGCTCCGGTAATTAGCCCGGGGAAGACTTGGGAGGGCGCGACCGCGTCGGTCGCGGGCGGAGTGTTGGCGGGCGCGATTTATGCGCATTATCTGATCCCGGCGACGGCGATCGCGTTGGTGCTGATCGTCGCGGCGGCGGGAAATATCGCTGGACAGATCGGGGATCTGGTGGAATCCGCCTATAAACGATGGGGCGGCGTCAAAGATAGCGGCAGCTCGCTGCCGGGGCACGGGGGATGGCTCGATCGAATCGATTCCAGCTTGCTGGCGATTCCTGTGGTGTACGCAATCGTCCGGTTTGTGATGGATTGACCGATGAAAAGCTCCTGCCGAGCCGCGACCACAGGGAGCGATCTCTTAAAACATCGCACGCATCGGAGATCGCTTCCTGCGGTCGCGGCTCGGTCACGCGCCGTGTATAGCGCTGCGCACGCGGCTCCTGTATTCGATGGCTTGCGCTATTACCCGTCGATATTCCTCGATCTCTACATCGCGCTCCGAACAGCCTAGCAGCAGATTGCCGTCGGTGGTGAAATTTCCGTCCCACTCTATGATCTGTTCGTCGGTCCAGGAAGCATCGTACTGCCGCATCTTTTCGTCGCGCATTCGATCGAAGTAGGCGCGCAGATTGATCGCGGTTTCGTCGTGATCCTCCGCCCAGGGCTCCTGTTCGAAATTCCAAACCGGCTGGATCATTTTTTTGCCATGACCTCCGCGCGCAGATGGCGCATTCCGCGGAGCCAGCGGTCATGATCGTTGGCTTTGCGGAGAAAATATTCGGCGACCTCCGGGTGCGGCAGTATCAGGAATTGCTCCGCGGCCAGACCTTCGATCACGGAATCTGCCACCTGTTCGACTGACACCGAACCAGGCACCAGAAAATTATTCGGATCCTGCATCAGCATCCCGGTGCGGACGCCTTGCGGGCAGAGCGCGGAAACTTTGATGCCCGCATCGCCGTAGGTCATCGACAGCCATTCCGCCAAGCCGAGCGCGGCGTGCTTGGTGACCGCGTAGGTCACCGATTCGAGCGACGTCAAGAGTCCCGCGGCGGAAACCGTTTGCAGCAAATATCCGTCGCCGCGCGCGAGCATTCCCGGCAGCACGACTCGTGCCGCGTACACGTGCGCCAGCAGATGAATGTCGCGCATCTTGAGCCAATCGGCGTCCGGAGCGTCGATGCCTCCGGGAATAAAGACGCCCGCATTGGAGCAAAAAAGATCGATCTGGCCGTAGCGCTCGATCGTCGCTTCCACCAGTTTCTGAATATCCGCTTCCCGTCCGACGTCGACGCGCATGCCGAATCCGCCGGTATCGGCTGCTACTTTTTCAGCACCGTCGCCATCGAGATCTGCCGCCACCACGGCTCTCGCGCCCTCTTTATGAAACCGGCGAACCAGTCCTTCGCCGATTCCTCGCGCGGCTCCCGTTACTACGACAACTTTGTCGCGAACATGCATGGCTCGTCCTTAAATTTCGATCACGGTCCGCCCGCGAATCTGGCCGGCGAGAATCTTTTCTCCCAGCTCAAATATTTTGCTGAGGGGCTCGACCTGAATCATCGAGTCGAGCTTCGCCATGGGAAGATCGCGCATAATTCGCGCCCAAATCTCGCGGCGCCGCGCATTCGATACGCGCGAGGAATCGATGCCCAGCAAGTTCACTCCACGCAAGATGAAGGGGAAAACAGTGGTCGAGACGTTGGGCCCGCCGGCGACCCCGCATGCCGCGACGCTCGTGCCCAGCGCCATGGTGCGAAGCAATCCGGCCAAAGTATCGCCGCCGACATTATCGATTGCGCCGGCCCATCGCTCGGCTTCGAGAGGCCTCTTCGACGGCGTAGAGAGAACTTCGCGGCCGATGATGGAACTCGCTCCCAAGCCGGTCAGATAATCGTGCAACTCCGCGCGTCCACTGGATGCGACGGCTTTGTATCCCAGGTTCGCCAGGATCGCGATGGCCACGCTGCCTACGCCGCCCGCGGCTCCGGTGATGACCACTTCGCGGGCGCCCAGTTTCAGGCCGTGGCGTTCGAGCTCCATCACCGATTGCATCGCAGTGAAGCCCGCGGTGCCCACGCCCATTGCCTGCTTCAGCGTCATGCCTTCCGGAACCGGCACGATGAAATCTTCATCCAGCCGCGCGAGCTCGGCATACCCGCCCCAAAAAACTTCTGACGTTCCGCAGCCTGTGACCACCACTTGATCGCCGGGATTGAAATGGGCCGACGTCGACTCCTCAACTATGCCCGCGAAATCGACGCCCGGCACCATGGGAAAAGAGCGGATTACGCCAGGCTTGCCGGTGACTGCGAGGCCGTCCTTATAATTGAGGCTCGAATATTTGACGCGCACCAATACTTCACCGGGAGGAAGCACGCCCAGAGGAATCTGCTGAATCGCGGCCGCGAACTTGCCGTTCTCATTGGTCGCGAGTAAAGCCTTGAAGGTCGTCACCTCGGTTATGATAACGTGTCGAGAATGCACGATGTCGTGGTGGTGGGCGCGGGTGTGTTCGGTGCGTGGACTGCATATCATCTGAAGCGTGCGGGCGCTCGCGTACTGCTGATCGATCAGCATGGAGCCGCGAATTCGCGCGCCTCGAGCGGCGGCGAAACGCGCATCATCCGCATGTCCTACGGCGCCAGCGAAATTTATACGCGCAGTTCCATGCGGTCTCTGGAGTTGTGGAAGGAACTCTGCCCCGCTCTCTTTCACAACACGGGAGTGCTGGTTACGGCTCCTCCGTCCGATCCATATTTGCTCGACACGCGCGACACTCTGACCCGCTGCGGCGTCAAGTTTAAATATTTGAAGAACCCGCAAAAACAGTTCCCGCAGATCAGACTCGATCACGACACCGAAGGGATTTGGGAACCCGATAGCGGTGTCCTCATGGCGCGGCGCGCCGTCCAAGCCGTAGTTGAAGCGTCGGGCGTCGATTACGAAATTCGCGTGGGATCGAATCATATCCGCGCGGGCACGGTGATCTACGCATGCGGACCCTGGCTGCCGAAGCTGTTCCCCGATATTTTACGCGGCCGCATCCGGCCGACGCGCCAGGACGTTTTCTTTTTTGGTACGCCGCCCGGGTATAAGGCCATGCCGCCCTGGTTTGCGTTTCGCGAAGGGGCATACTCGCTCCCCGCGCTCGACGGGCGAGGATTCAAGTTCGCGATCGATACTCACGGACCGGAGTTCGATCCTGAAACCGGGGATCGGCAAATCACGCAGCAGGCTCTTCGCAAAACCCGAGCGATCCTGCGCAAGCGCTTCCCCCATCTCGCCCGCGCCCCCCTGCTCGAATCGCGCGTCTGCCAGTATGAGAACACCTCGAACGGAGATTTTCTGATCGACCGGCATCCGCGTTTGAAAAATGTCTGGCTGGTGGGCGGAGGTTCGGGGCACGGCTTCAAGCACGGCCCCTGGGTCGGCGAATACGTGGCATCGCAGATCGCCGGCACGGCGCCGCCCGAGCCCAGATTCTCTCTTGCGTCGAAAAAAACTACGCGGCAGCGCAGCGTGTATTAGTGGAGATGCACACAGGCTGAAGCCTGTGCTACCAGGTGCCACAGACTTTAGTCTGTGTTTTTTAATCCTTCTTCGCCTGCCCCTCAATGATTTCGATCCGCATTTTGTCCGGTCCTTCGATGAATGCGAACTTCACCTTGCCGCCGGCGATGGACCGCGGCTCATCGGTCACGGTCACGCCCTCCTTACGCAGCTTCGCGATCGCTTCGTCGAGATTCGGCACGCTGATGCCGATGTGATCGACAACGCGGCCCTTGGTCGGCTCAAACGTCTTGCGATTTTCCCAACCCGGCATATGCGAGCTGATCGCATATTCCATCGGATAAATAATGAAGTTGACGTTGTCCATCATGAACGACGCCGACGGTCCGATCTGCACGCCTTTATACATGTGCACCTGCGGACTGTTGCGCGGCGTGACTCCGAACTGTTTCGCGTACCACGCGCCGGTGGCCACAGGGTCCGCGCTGAGCAGATGAATATGGCCGAAGCGGTGGTGGTTCGCCGTGTTCAACTCAATCAAAGCGCCATCCGGCCCCAGCACGTAGGCGTAAAAAAACCTGCCGGTATTCGGGGCGCCTCCGCCGATGTCGCTGATATCGGTAATCGGCGTCGCGAACTTGGTGCCGGAGTCGATCTGCTTCTGGTAGGTGGCCTTCATATCCTCCGCGCCCCATCCGAAATGCCAGATGGTGCTGAGCACTTCACTCGGCGGCGCGGTCGCGACCTTTTGAAACAGCATCCAGCTTTTTTGCACCCACACGGCATCCATAAGACCCATAAAACTGGCCTTCTCCGCATCGAATTTCGCCGTGTAAAAGTCGATGTCCGCCTTGGGGTCCGTGGCATTGAGATGCAGATGATGGAAGTGCGCGTCGGTTACCGTTTGCGCAAATACGCTGGAGCACGAAAGAACAAAAATCGCGACGGAGCGAGGATGAAGCATGTAGGGAATTATACTTGAAGTTTGCAGCGCATCCACGTTTTGACCACCGGCGGCACCATCGAAAAAGTCTATTCCGAACAGCATGGCGCAGTGGCCAACTTAGAAGATAAGATCGAGCGCTACCTCGGCCGCCTGCGCCTGCCTGACACTGAAATCGACACCACGCGCCTGATGAATAAGGACAGCCTGGAGATGACCGACGCGGATCGCGCGCTGGTGCTCGAAGCGGTTCAGGCGAGGCTTGACGCCCCGATCGTGATCACCCACGGCACCGACACGATGGTCGAGACCGGCCTCTATCTGCAACGCGCGCTGCTCAAGATTCTGTTCCCGATTATCTTAACCGGCGCCATGACCCCGCTCGGCTTCGAATCGAGCGACGGATTGCAGAACCTGACGGAAAGTTTTCTAGCCGCGCGCGTGATGGCGCCTGGAATTTATGTAGTGATGCACAACCACGTGTTCCCCGTCGACCAAGTCCGCAAGGATCGCGATCGCGCGCAGTTCGTGCGCCTTTAGTTCCCGGTAGAGCCAGTGCCCGTAGTCGATCCGATCGGCGGAGGGCTGCCCGGTCCGTTCGGCTGCCCCGGCGCGCCCCCGTTCGGCCCCCCCTGATTATTATTCCCCAAAGGATTCCGATTCTGCCCCGCGCCGTTCTGCTGATTATTCAGGGAGAAAATAAATTCCCACTCCTGATACTTCTGCCGGCCACCATAAATCTTAATGCTGGTGCCTTTGTAATTCGACGCGACCCCGGCAATTCCTCCGGTGGTCATGCCGTTCGCTGTGCCTAGCGCGGCGCCGGCCTGCGGATTCGGATTGGTCAACACGGCATTGATCGCGGCCAGGGCCGTCGCCTGCGCACCCACGCCATTTGCCGGATTGATTCCGGGCGCATTGATTCCCGTCGGCTGGGGCTGCCCCGGCTGCGGAGTATTCTGAACCCCGCCGTTTTGCGAATTGATCACCGCCCCGGCCTGCGTCGGAGCAATCGGCACCAGTTGCCCGTTCGCATCGATCTTAAACTGGTTCTGTGTAGGATTAAATCCGGGCTGTCCCGGCAGAGGAAATCCGCCGCCCTGCGGTGGAACAAATCCGCCTTGCACGCCCCCTTGAGGTTGCTGTCCCGGCAGCCCTCCGTTAAATCCCACCGCGCCCGATGGAGGCTGACCCGTCGGAGCCGTTCCATTGGCGCCATTAGCCGTCCCCACCGGCGTCAGCGAAATGGGACCCCAGGTGCTCGGATCATTCGAATCCGCATTCGCCGGGGCCGTGTACGCCTGGCCCACCACGTCGCTCGGCCGCTTGCGCACTGCGGCGTTTACGTCGTTCGGATCCGGAGTCGGCGTCGGACCTCCAGTGGCGCCATTCACTCCCGGAGCACTGCCGGTAGGCGACGCGAACGATGCTGCGGACGTGGTACCTAAACCCGTCCCCGAATTCGATGTCCCGTTCGCGGGCAAAGCCTGCCCATTAGGACCGGTCTGCAAAGGCTTCACCAGCGAATCCAGCAGCACGCCGCCGGCATTCACATGGATCAGCCGCCACTCATCCTTGCCCGTCATCGGATCGATGTAGCGCTGCCGCAAATAACGCTTCTCGTTGGTGTTTTCCAGATCCTCGATTTTTGAAGGATACTTCTTCACCGCGATCACATAGAGCTGAATAGCCCGTTTATACTGCTCCCCGCGGTCGATCAGTAACTGCTCCTTATCGCGCTCGCTCTCAAATGCCACGCGAGGCAATTGCGCGTAGAGATAGAGCGCCACAACCGCAGCCATCAAAAACACAAACAGCAGCGCATATCCGCGCTCGCCTTCTTTGGCCGGCCGTTTCATCATGTGTTCAACTCCGCCACCAGTGGCAGCGTCTGCTGATCGTGGTTCTGCAAATCCTCGACCACTGCCGAGTTTATTCCAATCCGAATCACCTTGTAGCGTCCCTTAATCACATCGTTCTCGGCTTTAATCTCGATATCGTCGGGTTCCATCAGGAAAAACGCCTGCCGGTTCGGCCCGCTGGACCGGTTCGCATAGCCGTAAAACTTCAAAGGAATCGGCGGCGGAGGCGGTGGCGGAGGCTTAATCGTCTTTTTTCTTTCCTCCTCCTCTTGCCGCGCTTTATTCTGCGCTGCGAGCACCTCAGGCTTGATTGGAGCAACGGCCGGAGGAGGCGGCGGAGGCGGCGGCGCTCCATAATCGAACACACTGCGCGCCCCGCCCTCGAGCGGCACCTTCTGTAGCCGCGCCAGCAACTCGATCTTCAAAGTCGGATCGATCTTGGTCACGTCCGTGCCCTCGGGCAATTTGAGAGAAGGCCGAAAATCGTCTACTCTCCGCCCACTCCGGGTTTGCAGTTTCGGACCCGAATCCGGAATCAGTGGTCCAGGCCGCGCGATCGAAGGCTGAGTCCTAACCGTAGCCGATGTAGCTGGAGTAACGGGAGCCGACGGCTCACGGTTGAGAAAATAAACTCCGATCAGTACCACCACGAGGCCCCCCAGCCACATGTACTGCTTGCGGGTCCCGCCGATTTTTTCCGGGAGCAGATTCATTTCGGCCCCCCGCTGTTGCTCGTGGCGCGAGCTTCAGCTTGCAGAGCCGGCTTCAGCCGGCTGAGGTTATCGCCATCCGTAACCGCAACAACGCCATCTTCCCGAACAAACGTATCCAGCTTCAACGAAATCGACAGCACCTTCGACCCCGTCTGCGGGGCCGCGCTCAGAGACTCGATAATCAGCAGCGACGGCGATTTGTCGATCTCATGCACGAAATGCAGCAGATCGCCGTATTCGCCCTCATAGCTCGCCACCACCGATAATTCGCTCAGCGTATCGGAGCCGTCGATCGGCTCAAACGACCAGCTGGTCTCTTTTCCTCTGATCTTCGAACCCGCGGCGGCCTTCTGAAGCTGGTCCAGAAGCAGCTCAGGCGCCGCCCTCCGGCCCAGGAAATACTGACTCAAAAATTGATCTCCCTCGGACCGTCCGAGTTCGACTGCCGACACATGCTGGCGCGTCTTCTCGAGCAAAGCCCGCTTCGTAACCGCCTGCGCCTGCAAGCTGGCCAGTTCCTTTTCCAGATCCTCCGCCGAGCCGCCCGGAGGAAACAGTAAAATCCCAACCGCCACTAAATTAGCCGCGAGAAGCACGCCCACGACTACGCGCAGAAGGAACTGTGGATCCTTAAAGTTTCTGCGCATAATTCACCGTAAATCGAAATTTATACATCGGCTCCTGCTGCGTCGGCGGCTGGGTCCCCTTCATCGCCACCGGCCCGAACAGAGGAGATTTGTTCAGATGGCTCAGCAGCACCAGGAAAGGACCGGGATCCTTGGCGCCCACCTCGACATCGAGCACGACTTCATTCTGTGAAGTGATCTGCGGCAGCCGCACTGAGATGATGCGCGTTTCTATGGGCATCACCGTTTCCAGATCGCCAAAAATCTTGGTCCAGCTGATCGATTTATGCTCAATCAACGTGTTCAACAAATAACTGCGCTGCAAGACTTCGGCGTTGGCTGGCTGGCGCAGCGTATTTTCCAGGTGCGCCTGTTCCGAAGATATTTTTCGGAGCTCATCATCGAGGTGAGCCACGGCTACTCTCGTATCTTTAACCCGAGCCCGATCCGCCGCGATTAAATAGACCAGGACGCCCAGCATCAGCGTGAGCACCACGGCAACGGCGGCGGAGCCCACCAGCATCGGCCGGTCCCTCCGAAACGGCTCCGTCGAAAGATTAATCGGAATCCGCACTAATTCACCACCGCTTCCATATATCCCAACAAGCCTGCGTTAAATTCGCCCGGCGTGCCCAGACGGCTCCGCAATGGCTCGACCTCGCATCGCAGTTCCTCCGGAACGCCCCGGGGAAAGCCGCACAGAACCAGTTTCCGCACCGGCGACGCCAGCTCATCCTCGACATAAGCGAAGGTCGGATGCAGGATCGCCAATAACTCATCGTCACTGGACCCTTCGAGCGTCACGCAGCGGAACAGCTTGATCGTGCCGCCGGATAAGACCGTCACCGTCAGCACCTGTCCCGACAATTTCGCGACCACCGCCACGCCTTCGCCCTTATAAAGATTCAACGCCGCCAGAGAAGAAGTCGTTACTTCGCCCGGATGAAATCCCGCCGCTCGAAAAAGAGCCTCGTAGCGGGCCACGATGTCGAATGCCATCGTCACCGCCAGAACTTCAATTTTTTTACCCCCGGATGACGGCTGCACATAATAGCTCACCGCCGCGGATTCGATATCGAAGGGAATTGTCTTCTTGATTCGAAACTTCACCAGGGGCAGTTGCTCGGCCGGCACGGTGGGAAACGAATCGAAATCCAGCACCGTTACTCGCGCCGCATAATCCGGCAGGATCAGAGCCACCGGGCGCCGCTTCTTCACGCCATTAGCGGGCGCCATTTCCGCGATTTTCGCCGCCACTTCTTCCGGCTTTAAAATATTATCTAGCGAAGGCGATACCACGATCGTTCCCGGCTCGAATGCCTGAAAACTGGTCGAGGTTCCGTGAGCATAAGACATCCCCGCCTCTGAAATCTCAAAGGCATGATCCGGCGGAGGATCCTTCACCAACCGCGAAATGGTGTCAATTATGCTCATTTAACCTTCAATAAAGGTGACTTTATTGATCTCTTTCAGCGTCGTAATCCCTGTTCTAGCCTTCTCGAGCGCCGCCTCACGCAGAAAAGTCATCCCCTCGCCCGCCGCCTGACGCCGGATTTCCGAGGCCGGCCGCTTGTCCAGAATCATCTCCCGAATCCGCTCGCTCAAGTCCAAAAGCTCGTGAATCGCGCTGCGGCCACGGAAGCCGGTCCCACCGCATTCGAAACATCCCGTGCCTTCATAAAATGTGACGTCTCTCCATTCCGCGGGGTTCAGACCGCTCTCCACTAAATACTCATCCGTCTGCTGGATCGGTTTCTTACAGTGCGGACAAATGACGCGCACTAATCGTTGCGCCAATATACAGTTCAGAGCGGAAACGAAGTTATATGGCTCGACCCCCATGTTAAGGAATCGGCCGAGAACGTCCAGCACGTTGTTGGCGTGTACGGTGGTGAACACCAAGTGTCCGGTAAGCGCCGCGTTAATAGCGATTTGCGCAGTTTCCTGATCGCGGATTTCCCCCACCATGATTTTGTCGGGATCGTGGCGCAAGATCGAACGCAGTCCGCGGGCGAACGTTAAACCCTTCTTTTCATTGACCGGAATCTGTGTAATGCCCTTGATCTGATACTCGACCGGATCCTCAATGGTAATGATCTTGTCCTCGTCGTTCTTGATCTCGCTCAGCCCGGCGTAAAGCGTAGTGGTTTTGCCCGAACCGGTCGGACCCGTAACCAGCACCATCCCATAAGGTTCCTTGATATAGCGTCGGAACTTGACTAAGTCAGCTTCGGCAAATCCGACCACGTCAAGCGACAGCTTCGCGAACTTCTCGGACATCGATTCCTTGTCGAGGACGCGCAACACCGCGTCTTCGCCATGAATCGTCGGCATGATGGAGACACGAAAATCGATCAGACGCGTCTTATAACGAACCCGAAAACGGCCGTCCTGAGGGATGCGGCGTTCGGCGATGTCCAATTCGCTCATTACTTTAATACGCGAAATGATGGTTGAATGCCAGTCCTTCGCAATGGGAGGCATCGCGTAGTGAAGCACCCCGTCAATTCGATACTTGATGGCCACTTCCTGATCCCGCGTTTCGATGTGAATATCACTCGCCCGCCGCTCTAACGCATTGAAAATAGTAGTGTCGACCAGCTTAATGACAGGCGCAATGTTCGAATCCGTCGCGGCCAGCTTATCGATCGAAAGGGTTTCGTCCTGGTTTTCCTCGTCGCCGACCACGTCAAGCGTGAAGCCCTCGGTCACTTCGTCGAGGACCCTCTGGGATTGTTCTGTTTTTTTGAGAAGGTCGGAAATCTGCGAGAGCGTCGCTACCTTGACCCGCAGTTTTTTGCCGAGCAAAACCGCTAACTCGTCGATTAAGTTCAAGTTGCGTGGATCGGCCAGCGCGATTTCAAGCGAACCGTTATAGGCCTGAATCGGTACAAAGTTGTAGCGGAACATCAAATCGACCGGAACTGAGTGGAACAGATCGTGGTCGATTTTGACCTGCCGCAGGTCGACAAACTCATGATAATAGCGCTCGGCAACTGCTTTGGCGCGCGCTGCTTCCGTAATTGGGTCGGTAGGAATCATGAATGCACCGAATCGGCCAGCGAAAAGATTGGCAAGTATAACGAAATTAAGACGAAAGCCACAAAAATCCCCATGATAATCATGATGACGGGCTCGATCAGACTCAACGCCGCAGTCACGGAATTGGAAACGTCCTCTTCATAAAACTCAGCCACACTGGTCAGCATCTGTGGAAGAGCGCCAGTCGACTCGCCGACCTCGATCATATCCAGCGCAAGGCTCGGGAAAATCTTAGTTCTACGGAGCGAACCGGAAAGGGCTTGGCCTTCCCGAACAAGTTTTACAGCCGAACCCAAGACCTTCTTTAAGACCTGAGTTCCAAGGGAATCCGCCGCCGTATCAAGGGCTTGAAGCAGCGGAATGCCTCCGATCAACAAGGTCCCCAGGACGCGCGAGAACTGCGCCACCTGATATTTCAACCAAACCTCGCCCGCAACGGGGATCTTCAAAAGAAACCGGTCGACCCGTTCGCCTCCTGAGGGAGTGCGCGCCCAATGGCGAAATCCGAAAATCGCTCCGACCAGCGCCAAAAACCCGACGATTACATAGTTTCGTGCAGTAGTCCCGATGGCAATCAGGATCCGGGTAGGCGCCGGAAGCTGCGCATCCATCGTGGCATAAAGGACGGCAAAATTCGGAACCACGTAAGTCACCAGGAACACGATCAGACAAATGACCAGGAACACCAGTACGGCCGGATACATCAATGAAACTAAAAGCTTTTTTCGCACCGATAGCGAAAGCTTCTGATAAGTAATGAATCGCTCCAGCACTTCCCCCAGTGATCCGCTGCGCTCACCGGCCAGGACACTGGTGACGTAAATGGCCGGAAAGACTCCCTGCCTGGCAAACGCGTCGGACAGCAATGCGCCGTTGCGAATCTCCTCCCGGACGCCGTTAATGTGCTTGGAAAGCTTGGGGTCGGTGAGACGATCCGCGAGCAGATCCAGTGCCTTGAGAATGGGGAGCCCGGCGCGGATGAGAGTGACAAACTGTTGATTAAAGATGAGAAACTTCTCAACGTTGATCTTTTTTCCCCTGGGCCGAAGGGTGCCTGCGACACCTTTGCCTTCAATACGCGGCTTGATCGAATAGATGAGGAAGCCTTGCTGCGAAAAACGATCCCGAAGCTCACGCTCCGAAGCCGCCTCCGCCACCTGTTGGTGAATCGCCCCCCGAGCATCCGCGTATTTTAGAGTCCATTCCGCCATAGGCGACACTTCACCCTACCTATATGACGCAACGTCGACTGGAAGCGTGCAAAGGAATGGAAAGGGACTACTTAACATAAATAGAATCTGGCGTCGTCAGCAGGCATTCCGCTTTATAGGATTGGAAGCCATTGTTGGGGCACTGGCACCTTGCCGCAGACAACCAAGACACATCGACACTCTCGAAAACATCGGCATGGGGCTGAGTGGCCGGGGCGAAAAGTGGGTACAGCCCGCTCTGTCCACGGCGGCGCCGGAGTGGTGTTGATTTGGTGGGGACCTGCGGGCGCCTTGGGACAGAGTAGGCAGTCCCCGCTTTCCGCGGTGTTCACAATGGGCGCATCTCTCTATTGAGAGGCCTGGAAAGCCATTGAGGCCAGTACCACGATCAGCCACGGGATGGCGATCGTTACCAGGGCTTTGGAGAAGGATAGTTTTCTGGATGCCACCGAGAATCCGACGGCTAACAGGACAATCACCCAAATGGTGAACAGGTCTAGCGAACCCGCGAGGCTCATCAACCACTTTGAGTTGTCCTGACGGTTCATATATGCGGCGGGACTGAAGGGGCTGACCTGGATATTGAAATCCTCTGGAGGCTTCAGATAAATGATCACCGTCAGCAGCACGGCGTAGAGGCTGCGGACCAGAAACGCGTAGGCCGTGATTGCGAACATCTGCTTGAATCGCAATTCGGTTCCCAGCAGACCGTTGAAGATGCCGGTGAGGACGCCGGCGACGACCAGGGCGAAAAAGGGCGGCCCTACAATCGCGCCGATCCATCCTATATAAGAGGCGGCTTTGGCTCCTCTCTGGATGATTTGTTCGCGCTGTTCGGCCGGAACGTCGGCCATGCGAGGATTGTTCGCCAAAGTTTGGCGGATGGTCTGATCCCACCCGATATGCGAACTGACCGCATAGACGAATCCGATGCCGATGAGAATCGCGATGACAATGGGTACGATCCAGCTGGGACGTTCGGCAACGTCGGCGAATACTTTTCCCGGTTCGTAGAAGACTCCGAAGACGCGCGCTGGCTCGTTCATGATTTATAGGATATGCCTACTTGAGGGCATTCTCGATGGCGGTGGTCAGTTCGGACGATTCCGGCTTTACGGCGGATTCGAAGCGGGCAATCACCTTGCCCTTGCGGTCCACTAGGAATTTCGTGAAATTCCATTTGATTTCGCCTCCGGTCTTGGGATTCGCGTTGGTATCCGTCAAGAACCGATACAAGGGCGCTTTGTCCTCGCCCTTAACCGATATCTTGGAGTAAAGCGGAAACTTGACATTATACTTCGTGGAGCAGAAAGTCTTGATCTCCTCATTCGTTCCTGGCTCCTGGGCCATGAAATTGTTCGCCGGGAAGCCGACGATGACCAGGCCGCGGTCCTTGTACTTTTCGTAGAGCGCCTCTAATCCTTCATATTGGGGCGTGAATCCACATTTACTCGCGACGTTGACGATCAACATCACCTTGCCTTCGAAATTCGAGAGCGGCAGCGGCACGCCGTCGATGGAGTTCATGGTGAACTGGTAAACGTCAGAGGCTCCGAACAAGGCAGAGGACATAAGACAGATGGCTCCGATGAGTTTCCTCATGATTTGATGATTATAACCGGAAACGGAAACGGATCCAGCAGAGTTACAATCATTAGGTTATGGAACTTACGAAAGTCATCGCCGAACTCCGTGCAGAGAGGGCGGCAATCGATGAAGCGCTGGCCGCGCTGGACCGGATCGCGCGCGCGTCGACTGTGAAGCGAAGGGGAAGGCCTCCGGCATGGCTCGCGGCGACGACGGGCGCGATTCCTGAAACCGGGGAACCGCGAAAAAAGCGAAGTATGAGTCCAGAGGTAAGAAAGAAGATGGCGGAGGCTCAGAAACGTCGATGGGCGGCGTACCGGAAGGATCAAAACGGAGCCAAATAAGCACATAACGATGGATAGGGAGGGGCCACTGGCGGTGGTTACCCTCAACCGTCCGGAGCGCCGCAACGCTCTGTCGTTCGATTTGATGAACGAACTGAACGGATGCCTGGATGACGTCGGGTCCGATCGTTCTGTAAGGGCCGTCGTCTTGCAAGCTGCGGGGAAGGTTTTTTCGTCGGGTCACGACCTGGGCGAAATGGCAGGCCGCGCTCTGGAGAATTACCGTTGCATTTTCGATATATGCACGCAGTTAATGGTGAAAATCCAATCTATTCCACAGCCCGTGATCGCGCAGGTGCAGGGAATCGCGACCGCGGCGGGATGCCAGCTGGTGGCGACCTGCGACCTGGCGGTGGCGAGCACGGAGGCGACGTTCGCGACTCCGGGGGTTAAGATCGGCCTGTTTTGTTCCACACCGATGGTGGCGGTCACGCGCGCAATCGGCCGCAAGCGAGCGATGGAGATGCTGCTGACCGGCCGCGCAATAGACGCGGCAACAGCGGCCGACTGGGGACTGGTGAATCGCGTCGTGCCATCGGCCGGCCTGGCGTCGGAGACGCGGAAGCTCGCCATGCAGATCGCGGAGGCAAGCGGGTTCACGGTTGCGTTGGGAAAGAAAGCCTTCTACCGGCAGATCGATTTGGACCAGGCGGGCGCTTATGAATATGCGAAAGAAGTGATGTCGCAAAACGCGCTGGCGGACGATGCGCAGGAAGGGATTTCGGCGTTTTTGGGGAAGAGGAAGGCTTGCTGGACGGGGAAGTGAACCTACCTGCCTTCTCGCTCCGCGGTCCGCGCTAGTCAGATGTCGTTACTGCACAGAAGGCCGATTCCCCGCCATCACCGGACGGGGCTATAACCCCTGGCGTCAGCCTGGGGATGGCGGTTGCTATCGAAATGACCGCACATTTTACTAGAAGGTGTCCGGCAGTCCCCAGGCCGCGTAGGCTTTGGCATCCTGCGCTTCGTGCTGGAAGCTACCTCCAAATCCGGCGCAGGTTTTGGGGCCAGGCGAGGAATAGATGCCGAGCTTCATGCCCAGGCCGTGGACATAATCGGACAGAGCTTTCATGTCCGGGAATTTTTCATTGGTGCGGATGTTGCCCTGCGCGTCGCGCGTGCCTTCCCAGGCGTCGTCGATATTGGTGTAGACGTATCCGGCGTCTTTCATGCCATTTTTCGCCATGGCGGAGGCGACTTCGCGCACCACTTGGTCGCTGACGCGTCTTTGGAATTTGTTCCAGCTATTCCAGCCCATGGGCGGAGTTTTCGCCAAGCCGTTCGAGGGGATGGTGCCAGAGGGAGCGGGCAGCGAGATCCTGTTTCAGCATGAAAACGGTCTGGCGGCCCTGTGTTTCCGAGATCCAGCGGCCTGTCAAATCCGCCGCGCCGAGCAGCGTGCTGAATATAGCCAGAAGAATGAATTTCATGGTCTAACCTTTCGCGATGGCAGTAGTTTGACGAGCGATTAGTTTCGTGCCGACGCGGTATTCGCGTCCCGCGCGCGATGGATCTTCCATCATGGTCCAGAGAGCCTGAAACGCGACGCGTCCGATTTCGATGCGCGGGACGGAAACGGTGGTCAGCGCGGGCTGAGTGTACTCGGCGAACAGAATATCATCGAAGCCCACGACGGACAGATCGTCGGGAACGCGCAGCGAGCCGTCGTAGGCGCGATGCAGAACGCCGATCGCGGTTAGATCGTTGCCCGCGACGATGGCGGTGGGCTTCGATCCGGCTAACAATTTGCCGCAGGCGAAATATCCGCCCTTCACGGTGAAATCGGCGTCGATGGTCGAGGGCGCTTCGAGGCCCATTTGCACCGCGCTTTCGAGAAACGCATTCTTGCGGCGCTGCGCGGAGTGGAGGTGCAAAGGGCCTCCGATATAGGCGATGCGGCGGTGTCCGAGTTTGGTGAGATGCTCGAGCGCCTCGACGATGCCGTGCTCGTAATCGAGGACGATGTTGCTGATGCCTTGATCGACCCTCCCCAGGTCCAGGTACACGGCGGCGATGCGATGCTCGGCCAGCATGTTCATCGCCGCGGGATC
This sequence comes from Bryobacterales bacterium, assembly GCA_963698105.1. Classification (GTDB taxonomy): domain Bacteria; phylum Acidobacteriota; class Terriglobia; order Bryobacterales; family Bryobacteraceae; genus Palsa-187. The sequence goes on along the minus strand of CAVOPN010000001.1, from coordinate 81,768 downwards.
GATTTGCGAAGTGAGAATGGCTACGCCCGGCACCTGCAATCCCATCACGCGTTTGACGGAGTTCAAAGTGCGCTGCGCATCGTAGTTGGTGTTCAGCACCAGCGCATCCATATTATTGAGCAGCGCCTGCTCCTGAAACGCGGCGGTCACTTCGGGGAAAAAGGGATTGCGGATATCGGAGATAATCAGCCCCAACAGGCTGCTGCGGCCGCGCGCGAGATCGCGTCCGGCCTGATTCTGCGCATAGCCAAGTTGCTGTACGGCGGCCAGGACTTTCTGGCGGGTTTGCGGACGGGAACCGCGGGTGCCATTCAGAATGTGAGATACGGTGGCGGTGGAAACTCCAGCTTTGGCGGCCACGTCCCGGATACTGACATTGAGCTTGGCGCTCGAACTCACCAGGATAGTCTAAGCGTTTGATGTGGGAGATGCAAGGATTGTCGGCCTACCCAAGCTTAAGTTATGTTAAGCGTTTGCCGAGGGAAATTTGTGACATAATTGGGGCGGTCGAGTATGAAGTATTCGGCACTCTTTTTTGTTGTCGCTTTGACGGCCAAAGGCCAGGTGATGGGGACCTCGCCGACCACGGGCAGCGGCGGGCAGACCAGCGTCCAGGCCACTCCGACCGGCAGCATCAGTGCCAGGCCCGTTTATATTTCCGGCAAAGTTGCCATTGAGGACGGGTCCGCCGCGTCCAATATCACCATCGAGAGGGTGTGCGGAGGCGTAGCCAAGACGGTAGCGTACAGCGATTCGAACGGGCATTTCAATTTTCAGTGGGATGACCGCAGTATGATCGTGACCGACGCTTCCGACGCAGGCTCCGGCCGCAAGAACTCCGGCGGGTTCGGCAGTTCTCAATCGGCCGGGGGCGCGAACGCGCTGGCTGCGGACCCGTTTGGCAATCGCATGATGAATTGCGAATTACGGGCCAATGTGCCGGGATTTACGTCGACCAGCGTGGACCTGTTCAACCGCCGCATCTCCGATAATCCGGACGTGGGCACGCTGCTGCTGCATCGTATCGCGGGCATCGAAGGATCGTCGATTAGCGTGACTTCGATGATGGCGCCCAAGCCGGCGAAAAAAGCCTTCGAACATGGTCTGCAATCGCTATTGAAGAGCAAGCCCAACGATGCGGCGAAGGATTTCGAGAAGGCGGTGGCGCTTTATCCGGAGTATGCCGATGCGTGGGTGAACCTGGGGAAATTGCGCGTGGGGCAGCAGTCGATCGACGCGGCGCGTGAGGCGTTCCGGAAGGCCATGGAGGCGGATCCGAAGGTGGTGACGCCATACATGGAGCTGGGCCTGTTGGCCGCGAAGGATGCGAATTGGCAGGAATCTTGTAAATATCTGGATCGCGCCGTGGAGCTGGATCCGGTGGATTTTCCGCAGGCCTGGTACGCTGACGCGGTGGCGAACTTCAACCTCGGCCGATATGAGGCGGCGGAAAAGGGCGCAAGGGCGGCGGTGAAATTGGACCCCCGGCATGTGAATCCCCGGTCCAGCTATTTGCTGGCGCTGGTATTGATCGAAAAACCCGATTACGCCGGTGCGGCGGCGGAGCTGGCGACCTATATAAAGCTCGCGCCCAATGCTCCGGATGCGCGGGAGGCGGCGGCGAAGCTGGCGGAGCTCGAGAAGAAGCAGGTTTCGGCGACGCATCAGCCTTAAGCCGCAATGAGACTGGGAACTTTCGGCGCGGTGGTTTTCGGATTGGCCGCAAGCGCATCCGGGCAAACCGCAAATGAGCTGCTGGGTCGTGGCGTTTCCCTGATCGATACCAAGCCGGCCGAAGCTGTGAAGCTGTTGCAGCAGGCGCTCAGGCTCAATCCGGAACTTCCGACGCTGCGGTATGAACTGGGGCTGGCGTATCACGGGATCGGAGATGAAGCGGATGCGGAGGTCGAGCTGCGGGAGGCGGTCCGGCGGACTCCCGAGTCTGCCGCGGTTCACAACTATCTGGGGATCGTGTTGTTTCAGATGGGGGACGCGAAGGCTGCGCTGGCCGAATTTCGAGCCGCCGCGAAGCTGGCGCCAAAAGATCCGAACGCGCACTTCAATCTGGGCGAGGCGCTGGCCCGCACCGGGCAGAACAACGACGCGATGGAGGAGCTGAGAATCGCGGCTGGACTGACACCCGGCGACGCGGGACTCGCGCGGCTACTGAGCTCTTTCGACACGATCAAGGTGGACGTCCGGCAGGTGCTGGTTCCGGTGGTGGTAAGGAATCGCGAAGGACATCCAGTGAAGGGGCTTGCGCAGGAAGATTTTAAGATTTTTGAGGACGGCGTGGAGCAGAAGATCACGGCGTTCAGCGTGGAGAGCTCGCCGGAGATTCGGGCGAAGAGGGCTTCTTCAGAAACGGCTGCCGCGCTTCCGCCCTCAGAGAGTGCGCACACCCCGGTGCAGCGCACTTACATGATCTGCATCGACACGATGCATTCTTCGTTCAAGAATTTCGTGGCGGCGCGGGAAGCGCTGGTGAAGCTGTTCGAGCGGGAGCGGGCGGGCGATTCGCAGTACGTGGTGGTGGCTCTGGGCGCGGCCGCGCAGGTGGTGTTGAATGTGACGCGGGATCCGGCGGCGGTGCTGGCGGTGTTTCAGAGTAAGCGCTATCAAAAAATCTTCCTCGACGGGCAGCAGGGAGGGCTGGGCGCGGAGATGGATCGATTCCGGCGCGATATCGTGGAGACGCGCGATGCGTGCAATCTGGTGGCGCAGGATAGGGTTTTTCAGGGAAAATGCGAAACCGGGATGGCGCGCGCGAATCGCGAAGCGACGCTAATCGCGGAGGCGGACCGCGCGTTGACCACGGGATTCCTGCGCGAATTTCGGGGGGTGATCTCGCAGCTTGCGCGGGCCCGGGACCGGCGAACGGTGGTGCTGATTTCGGACGGGTTCGAGGTGGAACCCGGCAGGGAGGTGTACTCGCTGGTGGACGCGTATTTCCCGTACGCGTCGCACTGCCTGGTGCCGGCGAATGTCAACTGCCCGCGCAGCGCGCTTACGTCGGTGGTTCGTTTGCAGGACGATTTCGAACCGATCCTGCGGTTGGCGGCGCGGAGCAATATCACGATCGACACCATCGATTCGAGGGGGCTTTACGGCCAAAGCGCCTTCGAGGCTTCGAGTACGGGAAATCCGGTGAGTGTCGACGGAGCGGTGGGGCGGGTCGAGAGGAACGCGGCTGCGTCCGAGGGCAATACGCTGGCCGAGATCGCAGAGGCGACGGGAGGCACGGCATTTCACGACAGTAACAATCTGCTCGAAGGTCTCGAAAGGGCGTTCGACGACGGACGTGATTTTTACACCCTCGCTTATGTTCCTCAAAATACGAATCTGGATGGAAGGTTTCGCGCGATCAAGGTAGTTGTTCGCGCGCACGACGCGGTGGTAAACGCCAAGCGCGGTTATTGGGCGGCCCAATAGCCGGATTTCGCGCGGATATTGAGCTTCTTGTTGCGGACTTCGACGGTGATGCTGCGAAAGCGGCCGTCGCGGGTATCATTTTTCGGCACGTAGGCGAGCAGATAATATTCGCGGCCGTCGGTAAGCGCGGTGCGGAATTGTTTTAACAGATCGCCGCCTTCGCGGAAGTACAGGCCTCCGGTGGTTTGGGCGAGTTGTTCCATGGAAGCGCTCGGCTCCAGGGTTATCGGTTTGGTGGTGGCGATGGGCGTGGCTTGAGGGGCGGTGTTGCGGGCGGGACGGTTGGTGCCCAGCATATCGGTGGCAGGGCCGGAGTCCATGGAGCCGATGCTCGAGATGGAAGGCGGGGCGGCGCTGCGCGAATCGATGGCATCGATGATGACGTTGCGGCCGGAGGCGATTTCGAGAGCATCGCGGAGGAGTGGCGCGACTTCCTTCGAATCAGCCAGCTTGAATTGGGGCAGATATGTGGATACGGCGGAGTAGAATTCGCGCTTCGGATCGGTGTTGAAGCCGTCTGAAAAAAGGATGAGGGTGCGGGCGGTGGGTAGTCTCGAAAGCTGCTCGACCACGGCTTTGAATTGTTCGAGCAAGGCGTTGGTGGGGGCGATCCAGCGCTGGGCTTCGGCGTCGATATTTTGTTTCAGACTGTCGATCTCGGAATCGCAGCGGCCGGAGCGCGAGCCGCAGGTGCAGCGTCTGCAAAACTCATCGATGCGGCGCCCGATGTTCTGAAGCTGCGCGGTGAGAGCAGTCGCATCGAGGCCTGACATGGCCGCTTGAAACGCGGCGCTGCGCAGCTTGAGAAGCACGGCGATAGGGCTGGTGGTGGCGGCTTCAAATACCTGAAGCTGACGGCCGATGCCGATCAGAACATATTGGGAATCGTTTTGCGACGCGGTGGCTTTTTCCTTTTCAAAAAGGTTTTCGAGAGCTTGACGGATGTGCGCGGCGCTAGACGAGGAGGCGTGAAGAGTGTCAATGCAGATCACATAAGTGTGGCGCGGCGCGGCGGCGGAAGCAGGCTTCGAGAGCGCGGCGATATCGTCGACCGAGTTTGTGGTGTCGCTAGAAAAAGAGGCGATCTGCTGCTCGATCCCGTCCTCGAAAATCTTAAAATCAGACGCACGAAGGCCGCCGACATGATGCCCTTTTTTATCGGTGACGACGACCGGCACCAGCACCTGGCGGACATCGACCCGAATGGTCGAATCCTGCGCCAAACAGCTGCCGGCAACGATCAGAAGGATCAGCCTTCGAAGCATTCAGTTCATTCTATTCCGATTTAATTACCTCTCTCATTTAGTATTGGGAGCGCTCCCTTTAGCTGCACTTGATTTACCCTTCCACAGCGGGAAGCTACGTTACATAACCCCGTCCGCACAGGGGCCCGTCATTGACTGGCAGCAAACCGACGCCCACCGGACCCATCGAGGCTTGTTCTAGAATTGCCCCTACTGGCGATCCCGTTCTCCGTCGGCAGAGCACATGGACTCTTTCTGATTCAAAGTAACCTGCAATTTTGGGAAATAGAGTTGGGTGAACATGCGATCTGGCTGACAGTTCGAGAGATAGAGTTGCAAAAAACAGGAGGTATCATACTTTAGAGGTATGCGCTCTTCGATTTCCGTTAGTCGCCGGAACTTTCTGCGCGCTGTGACCGGGGCGGGGGCGGCCGCGGGGCTGCGCGGGATGGCTCCGGGGAAAAATCGCAAGGCCGTGGTGGTGACGTTTGGGGGCGGAGCGCGGGACGACGAAACCTTCATGCCCGACGGGCAGGAGAACATCCCGCATCTGCTGAAGGAGCTGATGCCGCAGGCCACGTTTTTGACGAACGTGGTGAATCAGGGGATTTTGGGGCATTACGTGGCTACGGCGAGCATCGCCACCGGTGCGTATGAAACGTTTAACAATTTCGCGGCGGTGTCGCCCAATAATCCGACCGTGTTCGAATATTTCCGGAAGGATTTGAAACGGCCGGCTACGGACGCCTGGGTGGTGGCGCCGAGCAATGGGTTCGCGCGGATCGGAGAGAGCGGACACAGACTTTATGGACCGGGGCTGGGCGCGGGCGTGATTCTGCCGAAGCGGCTGCTGGCGTCGGCGCTGTCTTCTGAATCGGATGGGGCGCGCTATCAGCACCTGCTGCGCGATAACTACGAAACGCCTTTATATGCGCCTTCGCTCGCAGGGGGGCAGATCGAATTGGACCGGATGGCAGGGGTGCTGAAGCTTTCGGTCGACGACTTTGCGGCTCATGCGCGCAGCCTGGCGAGTCCGGACGAGCTTTCCGTATATATCGTGAAGCAACTGATGCGGCAGCTTTCGCCTAGCCTGCTGTGGGTGACGCTGCACGATATCGATATTGCGCATTCGGGCACGTTTTCTCTGTATGTCGACGGTATTAAGAGGTCCGACCGGCTGTGCGCGGAATTGTGGCAGGCGATCCAGAAGGATCCGGAGTATGCGAATAAAACGACGATGTTCATTCTGCCGGATTTCGGACGGGACTCCGATATCGAATCGGGCGGGAACGGGTTTCAGCATCATCGGACGGGTGACGCGGTTTCGCGAACTACATGGATGATGGTGCTGGGGCCGGATGTGAAACAGAACGTGGTGATGGACCGGCGCGTGGAGTCGATCGATCTGGTTCCGACTTTGGGCGCGTACTTCGGATTCGACGCCAGGCTTTCGACTGGAAAACCGATTGGGGAGGTGGTTTGAAGGCCATGCTTCCGGAGCAGCTCACGGGAGAAAGTTTCGGCGCATATCCGGTGGAAGCGCGGAAGCTTGCCGTCGAGAATCTCGCGCTGCTGAAGCGGCTGCCGCTGGCGTTTCTGCCGCTGCTGCTGCGCGAGCTGATTGTGTACGACTGGAAATTTCCGGTAGAGCGTGGGGACCTGGCGCGGCAGTTTACTTATCTGGGGACGCTTTCGGAGGCCTCGTTTAAGACGGCGATGTCCGCGTTTGCGCAGCTTACTTTGGCGCGCGAGTTGGAGCGGACGGATTGGGTAAATTCGCCGGCGATTTTTTCGGAGAAGCTGTCAGCGCATTTATGGGCGACGCATCAGATCGATAAATTTCGAGCGGCGGCGATGGAGTATGTGCAGAAGGTTTCGGGCGGCGATCAGGCGCCGGCGGTGCACCGGCTGGGGATCGCGGTGATTGGGCAGGGGGTCTCGCGGAACGACTATCCGCTATTCCGGAAGTTGCGGCCGCAGGGCGAATATTTTAGCCAGGTGCGGCACGGCGGCGACGGAGTGCAAGTGCTGCTGGACGCGGTTCGGGCGAGGGCGGAGGCGCATCCTGTTGCGTATGGACACTGGTATATCGATGGGGGGGCCAGTTTGCCGGTGCATGAAAAAGTGACGCGCGTTTCCTACAACGGGCTTTCCGGGCCGCGCGCGGCGCTGCAGAATCGGATGCAGAAGGCGTATGAGGCCACGGTGTTCGATCCCGAGGCGTTTCGCACGATGCTTGCGCAGATCAAGCCGCAGGAAGCTGGGCTCGGGGCGGGAGGAGATGAGGTGCTCCAGCGGTTTGAGCTGAGCTTGTTGACGGAGGGTTCGGGGACGCAGGTGTTTTCTACGACCTTTGTGCAATGGGCGGCGCGGGAGGCGCTGCGAAGGGCGCAGCCGTTGACGCTGATGGTCCGGTTCGCTCCCAGGCAGCGCGAGAACCAGATGAATGAGCTGCTGGCGGAGCATCAGCGGGCTCCGGAATTGGACCCGCGAGGGTCGTTGATCGATGCGGATATGGGGGCGTATTATACGTGGATCAATCAGCAGAGGCTGGCGGGGGAGGAGCGGTCGGCATTCCTGGCTTGGTTTGAGGATCATGAACAGGCGGTGGTGGTTGGGCCGGGGTTTGAGAGGGGTCGGCGGTCGGATGCGGGGGTTGAGTTGAGGGAGTTGGTGGGGCGGATTGCGTGAAGGGACGAAAACCAAAATCGCAGGCGAAGTGCCTGCGCCACAAAAAATCGCAGGCGGAACCGCCTGCGCCACACGGTGATAGAATCGGGACAAAAATAGGTCGGCTCAGTGATTCCAGCCTTGTTATTGCTGCTTGCGGCTAGCTCGTTCGACGATGCGTTTCGGGCTGGGCTGACGGCTCTTCAGCGCGGCGATTTGGATTCGGCGCGCAGTAATCTGGAAGCGGCGAACAAGCTGGCTCCGCGGGATGGACGCGTGTGGGTGGCACTTTCGCAAACTTATTGGAGGCTGCATCGGGAGGCTGACGCGGAGGATGCGGCGGCTAGGGCGGCGGGGTTGGCGCCGGAGGATCCTTTGGTGCAACAGAGCCTGGCGATTTATTATTCGGAGACACATCAATTTTTGAAGGCGGCGCGGGCGGAGGCTAAGGTTCCGGGGGCAGGTGAGCGCGCTAGCGAGTTTTATTTTGAGGCGGCTCGGCCGCGGCTGGAGCAGCAAAAATTTCTGGAGGCGGCGGGGGTTCTTAAGGAAGCGGCGGGGCGGTTTCCGAAAAGCGCTCAACTGGAGTTGGCGCTGGGGGTTGCGGACTACGGGCTGCGGCGGTTCGACGAGGCGGCTGATGCGTTTTTGAAGACTATCGAGATTGCGCCGGAGACGGAGCAGCCGTACACTTTTTTGGGAAAGATGTTGGATCAGATTCCGGGGCGCGTGCCGGAGGTAACCAAACGATTCGCTGAACATGAGTCGGCGCATCCGGAGAGCGCGGAGGCTTATTTGTGGCACGCGAAAGGCCTGGATACGCAGTCAATTGAACCGGAGACGGCGCTGCGGCTGCTGGAGAAATCGATTGCGCTGAATGGGCGGGATGCGGCGGCGCATTTTGAGATGGGGACGGTGCTGGATCGGTTGCAGAAGTACGCGGATGCGGCGTCGGCTTTTGAGAAGGCCGCGGAATTGGCTCCCTCGGATGCGGCGGCGCATTACCGGCTGGCTCGCGATTACGAGCGGATCGGCAAGCACGAGGCGGCGCAGGCGGAGCGCGAGAAGCATGCGCAACTGATTAAGGCTCAGGAAGCGATTCGATGACGCGGAGAGAGTTCATCGCAGCGGTAGGGGCGGCGGGGCTTTCCACTTCGCGAGGCTCGACGCCGTTTTTGGTTCACTATGCGCGGGCCAATCCTTATGACGCGGTGCTGCGGTTCGTCGAGCCGGGGAGCGACGAGTTTAAGGGCGAGAAAGCTGCGGTGGAGTTGGAGGCTCGGCTGGCGCGGATTTTCGCGGGCCGGGAGGCTGCGCCCGCGGAGTTGAAGAAGTGGACGGGGCTTCGTGAGATTCGCGCGGCGCGGTTTTATGCTCTGCCGGAGGCGCGGGTGCGCTTCGAAATTAAGACGGTGACGGAATATCACACGGGGATTTGGAGGCTGCCGGATTTCGAGGTTGTTGAGGAGCACGTTGCTACGGCGGCGAAGCCGTATTTTCGGGATGTGACGGGGCATGTGTTCGGGGGCGTGGATTCGTTTCGCGAGCAGCTGATTCCGGGAAATCCTTACTGGAGGACGCGCCTCGATTCGGCTTGTGGGATTGATGTTTACGGGAACCAGGGGATTTCCGTTGCCGACATTGACGGCGATGGCGTGGATGAGATTTATGTTTGCCAACCCGGAGGGCTGCCGAACCGGTTGTATAAGATTCGCGCGGACGGGACGGCGGAGGATATTACGGAGCGCAGCGGGCTCGGGGTGCTGGATGAAACGACTTGCGCGCTGTTTGCGGATTTTCGCAATGTGGGGCGGCAGGACGCGGTGGTGCTGCGGTCTTCGGGTCCTCTGTACTTTGTGAATCAGGGCGACGGTCGGTTTGTGGAGCAGCGCGATGCGTTTCAGTTCAAGACTACGCCGCAGGGGTCATTTACGGGGATGGCGGCAGCGGATTTCGATCGGGATGGACGCCTCGATTTGTATCTGTGCTGCTACATCTATTTTCAGAGCGAGGATCAGTATCAGTATCCGGCGCCGTATCAGGATGCGCGCAACGGGCCTCCGAATTTCTTGTTTCGCAATAAGGGAAATGGGTTTGAGGACGTGACGGCCGAGACCGGGATGAACGAGAACAACGACCGGTTCAGCTTTGCGCCTGCGTGGTGCGATTTCGACGGGGACGGATGGCCGGACCTGTATGTAGCGAACGATTTCGGGCGGGGGAATTTGTATCGCAATCGGGGCGGACATTTTCGCGATGAGGCGGTGCAGGCGGGGTTGGACGGCGCGGGTCCGGGGATGAGCGCGGCGTGGTTCGATTACGACGGCGACGGGCGGCCGGATTTGTATGTGTCCGATATGTGGACGGCGGCGGGGCAGAGGGTGATTCGGGATGCCGCGTTCAAACCGGGAGACGGCGAGGCGTTTCGGAGGCACACGAAAGGGAATTGTCTTTATCGCAACAAAGGCGACGGGACGTTCGAGGAGACGAGCGCGCGTGAGGGCGTAGAGATGGGGCGGTGGGCGTGGAGTTCCGGCGGATTCGATTGGGATCTGGACGGGGTGCCGGAGATTTTGATTGGCACGGGGATGGTGACGAATCCGTCAGGCAAAGATTTGAATAGTTTTTTCTGGCGGCAGGTGGTGGCGAAGAGTCCGGAGAAGCAGCGCGCGGCGGCGGATTATGAAAATGGGTGGAATGCACTGAATCAGCTGATTCGCGAGGATTATAGCTGGAATGGACGCGAGCCCAATGTGTTTTACGTGCGGCAGGAGGGCGGGTATCGCGATGTGTCCGGAGTGAGTGGACTGGATTTCGCGGACGATACGAGGACCTTTGCGGTTACGGATTTCGATGGGGACGGGGTCCCGGATGTGGTGTTGAAGAATCGGCTGGGTCCGCAGATTCGGGCTATGCAGAACGATTGCGCGGGGGGCCGGAAGGCAGTCGCGATTTCGTTGCAGGGGACAAAATCGAATCGCGATGCAATTGGGGCTCGGGTGGAGGTGAACGGACAGGCGCAGTATTTGTCGGCGGGCAGCGGGTTTCTTTCGCAGCATAGTAAGAAGCTGCATTTCGGGTTGGCGGGACGTCCTGCGGCTGACGTGAAGATTACCTGGCCTTCGGGGGTCGCGCAGGAGTTTAGCGGGCTCGAGGCGGGCTATGGTTACAAAATCATTGAAGGGTCGGAAGAGTTTGCGCGGGTACGTTTTCGGGCGCGGACGGCGCTGCCCGCTTCTGTTTTGAAGGGGAGGAATGAGCCGGAGTTTGGGGATACCTGGCTGCTGGATCCGGTGCCGACTCCGGATCGACGCGCGGCGGGATTCGTCGTGCTGTATAGCGGTGAGCGTCCTCAAACGCCTGCGGGGGTGCCTGCGGCACTGGTGAATTTGAAGGCCGAAAAGGAGGACGTGGCGGCGGCGTATTCGCTGTTCCGGCGGTATTTGTTCGAATATCGAAAAGATCTTGCGCTGCCTCTGGTGCTGCTGGTGGATGGGGAGAGCAGGGCTCGTAAGATTTATGCGACTGTGCCGGCGGCCGCGCAGATGCGCGCGGACCTGGCTCGGATCGAGGAGAGTCATGCGCTGGCGCTGCCGTTTCCGGGCACGTATTATTTGAAACCGCGGCGCAATTATTTCAAGCTGGGCGCGGCGTTTTATTGGGCGGGGTATCCGGCGAAGGCGCTGCCTTATCTGGCGGAGACAGTGCGCACGCGGCCCGGAAATTGGAAGGCTCTCCAGGCGATGGCGCGCATTCAAATGGAGCTGGGCAGAAATAAGGAAGCGCTCGAATCGTTTCAGAAGGTGATGGAGATTAGGAATGATTATCCTCCGGCGCTGGTGGGGGCTGGGGAGATCTACGCGCAGCAGGGGAACCGTGCGAGTGCGCGGCGGATGTTCGAGCGCGCGGTGGAGATGGATCCGAAATGCGCGGACGCGATGAACCAACTGGGGCTGCTGGCGGCGGGGTCGAACGATTTGAAGGGCGCGCGGGGGTGGTTCGAAAAGGCGATCGAGGCGCAGCAGGATCATCCGGGGGCGATTAATAATCTGGGAGTCTTGTTCGCGAAGATGGGGCAGCCTGACGATTCGATCGCGGCGTTCCGGTATGGGATCAGGAAGAATCCGGGCGACGATGAGTTGTATCTGAACCTGGCGCGAATCTACGTTACGATGGGCCAGCGGGACAAGGCTCGGGCGGTGCTGAGCGAGTTGATGGAGCAGAAGCCGGGGAACGCGACGGCGATGAAGGCGCTGGGGGAATTGGAGGCTCGATGATTTCACTCTTAATTTTGTTGGTGGAAGTGATGTCGATATCGGGGCGGGTGGTGGAGATGAGTGAATCGCCGTCGGAGAGGTTGTCGGCGCCGAGGTTGATCGCGCCGGGGGCTCCGCCGGTGTTGAGTTTCCGGTATTTCGATGCGAGTGATCGGGGGCGATTTGGGAATTTGGGGTTGATGACGGACGATGCGGGGCACTGAATTTCGACACTCTGGAAGACATCGGACTGAATGGGCGGGGCGAAAAGTGGGTACAGCCCAGTCTGTCCACGGCGGCGCAGGAAATATATGACACCTTGCGGGTTGCGGGCGCCTTGGGACAGAGTAGGCAGTCCCCATTTTTCGCAGTTCTACGTGACGGGAATTTTAGTCGCCGCGGGGTTTTTGTTGGCCCAGGGCGGTAGCGTAACGGAGGGGATTGCGGCGTTCGAGCGCGGGGATTATAAGGCTGCGCGGTTGAGCTTGGAGAAGACGCCGGGGGATTCGCGTGCGCGGTTGTTCCTGGCGTTCATTGCGGCGGCTACTGGTGGATGCGAGGCGGCACTTCCGGAGCTAACGAGAGGATTTTCGGGGAAAGAGGACCGGCGGCTGGCCGGCATTGCGCTGGCCCAGTGCCATATCGCCTCGAAAAGGTTTGCAGAGGCGGGGGCGGTGATCGCGCAGCTCGAAAAGGAATTTCCTAACGATGCGGATGTCCTTTATATAGCTGCGAACTACCACATGAAGGCTTGGAACGACGCTATATACAAGATGTATCAGAAGGCGCCGGCGTCTTATCGCGTGGATGAGCTTTCGGGGGAAGTGTTCGAGACGCAGGGCAAATTTACCGAGGCGATTGCGGAGTATCGCAAGGCGATTGCGAAGAATCCGCGGGCGATCAATCTGCATTACCGGGTGGGACGAGCGCTGCTCGCGCAGTCGCACGATCCGGCGGCGCTCGATCAGGCGCGCAAGGAGTTCGAGGCCGAATTGACACTGAATCCTTCGGATGCCGTGGCTGAGTATCAGGTGGGACAGGTACTTACGGCAGCGCAGAAGAAGGCGGAAGCGGCGGCGCACTTTGAGCGGGCGGCGGCGCTGCGCCCGGATTTTCCGGAAGCTCTGATTGCGGTGGCGAAGCTGCGCTCGGAGGCGAAGCGGTATCGAGAAGCGATCGCGCTGCTGGAGCGGGCGGTGAAACTTCAGCCTCGAAATGAGACGGCGCATTACGGGCTGATGATGGCGTATCGCAATGCGGGGCGGACGGCCGATGCGCAGCGTGAAAAGGCGGAGCTCGATAGGTTGCAGAAGCCTCCGGAAGGGGAGTTTACGGATTTTCTGAGGCGGCTGGGCGATAAGCCGTGAGACGGGCTCTCGCGCTCGCCTGCGTCGGCCTCGCAGGCGCGCAGAATCCGGATTTCCGCAACGTGGCCAAGGAAGCCGGATTGACGGCGGCGATTCCGAACGGAGGCGTGGCCTCGAAGCAGTTTATTATCGAAACCACAGGAAGCGGGGTCGCGTTTATCGACTACGACAACGACGGCCTGGCGGACATTTTCATCGCTTCCGGGCCGGGGTCGCACAGCCGCATGTACCACAACGAAGGCGGCGGGAAGTTTCGCGATGTATCGGAATCCCTGGGGTTTACGCGCGAAGGGTGGGCGCAGGGGGTGTGCGCGGGGGACTTCGATAATGACGGCTATACCGATCTGTTCGTGACTTATTGGGGGCAGAATGCGCTTTATCGCAATGTGGGCGGGAAGCGGTTCGAAGATGTTACAGCGAAGATGCATCTGGCCCAGGATCGGGTTCGCTACAACACCGGCTGCGCGTTTATCGATTACGACAACGACGGGAAGCTGGACCTGTTTGTCGCGAATTATTTGAAGTTCGATTTCGAGAGCACTCCGAAGCCCGGCGCGAATCCTTATTGCTTCTATCGCGGAATCGCCGTCAATTGCGGTCCGCGGGGATTGCCGTTCGATCGCAACATCCTTTATCACAACGAGGGCGGCGTGTTCCGCGATGTTTCCGAGGAAAGCGGGGTTTCGAAGCCGGATGGCAATTATTCGCTCGGCGTGCTTACCGGGGACTTCAACGGCGATGGGCTTACCGACATCTTTGTCGCCTGCGATCAGACACCTTCGATCCTCTATATAAATCAGGGAAACGGGAAGTTCGTCGATGAGGCTTTGATTCGAGGCGCGGCGCTGGACGATAACGGTAAGGCTCTGTCAGGGATGGGCGCGACGGCGGCGGATTATCTGCATGAGGGGCTACTTTCGATCTTCAGGACGAATTTTTCGGATGAGTTGGAGACGCTCTATCGCAACCAGGGCAAGGGGGAGTTCCAGGACGTCAGCGTGGAATCCGGGATGGGGCGGAATACCCGGTTCGTGGGGTGGGGCTGCGGATTTTTCGATTTCGATAACGATGGCTGGCCGGATTTACTGCTGGTGAACGGTCACGCGTTTCCGGAGGTCGACCGGCTGAAGATCGACATCCATTACCGGGACCGCGCGATTCTTTATCGCAACGAGCGTGGCAAGTTTATCGATATTTCGGAATCCGCGGGGCCGGGGATCATGGAGCGGCATTCGTCGCGGGGGTTGGCGTTCGCGGATTATGACAACGATGGGTCGGTGAAAGCGCTGGTTAACAATCAGAATGAATCGCCTTCGCTGCTGCGGGCTGTGGGGAAATCGGCAAATCACTGGATCGAGCTGAAGCTCGAGGGTGTTAAGTCGAACCGGAGCGCTATTGGGGCGCGCGTAAGAGTTACGGCTGGAGGGATGGTGCAGACGGCGGAGGTCCGGAGCGGAGGGAGCTATCTTTCGCAGAGCGATCTGCGGCTGCATTTTGGGCTGGGGGGAGCGGTCAAGGCCGAAAAGATTGAGATTTCGTGGCCGGGGGGTGCGACTCAGGTCGAGACCGGGGTGAGTGCGGATCGGGTTGTGCCGATTCGAGAGCGGTAGGAACTAAGAAGGGCAGGTCGGGAACCTGCCCCACTTTTGCTCTGAATGGACAGGTCGGGGACCTGTCCTACTTTAGAAAACCAGGCGGAGGGAGAATTGAAGGTGGCGTTCGGTTCCCGCTACGCTGCTGGTGATCACTCCGAAGTTTCCGTTGCCGCCCAGGGCCTTGGAATCGCCAAGGCTGACATCAGGCTGGCTGAACACCGTGGAGTTCGTAAGGTTCAAAGCCTCTGCGCGGAACTGCATCGAGACGCGTTCTTCCGTGAGTCTGAAATTCTTGAACATCGAGAAGTCCAGGACTCTGGTGGGCGGAGCCGTAATGTTTTGCAGGCCCACGTCACCGCCTGTCGCGATCCCGGCCGCCTGGTTCGAGTAGGCGACGGTATACACGCTGGTGTCGAAATACTCATTGGGAGTGCGTCCGCCCGCGGGAGCGGTGTTGCCGTTGCCTTTATAACCGGCGACGTAATCGGGCAGGCATCGGCTCCAGACGCCGTGGCAGTTGGCGCCGGACATAGTGATGGGAGCGCCGGTACGAAGGGTCAGAATGCCGTTGGCCTGCCAGCCGCCGACAAACATGTCCGCAAAGCGGTTCATATCCGTGCCGAAGCGCTTGCCCTTGCCGAAGGGGAGCTCGTAATTGAAGTTGGTGGTCAGGCTATGACGGATATCCCATGAGGCGCTCGAATAAGCAGTCGCCCAGTTGGTCTGCGAAATCGGGTTCAAATTGCTCGAGCCGCTCAGCGGGGTGCCGCTGTTCGCAAGCGCGTGGCTCCAAACGTAGGAGGTCATGAATTGGAGCCCTCGCGAGAAGCGTTTTTCGAGCTTCACGGAGCCGGCGGCATAGTTACCATAGCCGAAGGACGACGTCATCGATAGGCCGTTGCCAACCGACTGGCAGGTCGAACATGCCGGCTGAATCTCCTGCAAGCTCGCGGAATTGATCGCGGTGTTGAACGTTCCGAGATTGGGGTAGGGATCGGAATTCCAGAGAATCACCTGATGGGCCTGATGGTTGCCCTCGTATCCAAGTTCGAGAGCCATGTCTCCTTTCAGTTCGCGCTGGATGACGACATTCCATTTGTGAACCAGTGGATTACGGAAGTCCGTTTGGACACCGCGCATTGAAACACCCGCGTTGAGTGTGAACGGACTGATTGGATACCCACCCGCAAAACCGCCCGGGAAGAAATCGCAGTTGGTACATTGCGATTGGTTGACGCCTACGTAGGGGCTGTTGCCCTGGTAGCGGGTCAGATTCACGGTTTCATTGAACGGCACGCCTTCTCCGCGGTTGGGGCTGCCGCCCTGGTTCTCCTCACCACCGTAGAAGATGCCGTATCCGATGCGAAGAACCGTTTTATTCATCATTCTATAGGCGATGCCGATGCGCGGTCCGAAATCGGTCTTATCCCAAGGGGTCAGATAATTCGAAACATGGCAGCGGTCGACGGTCACTGTGGGGAACAGGGCCCCGAAGTTGGGCGGCAAAGCCGCATTGCAGTTGCCACCTTGCGGGATGTAGAGCGTGTTGGTCTGGATGTCGTAGTTTGCCTGGCGGCCCCATTGCTCGCCGATGGGCGACCACAACTCGTAACGGACACCGAGGTTCAATGTTAGTCGCGAGTTTACTTTCCAGTCGTCCTGAGCGTAACCGGCATAGGCAATTTTCTGGGACGAAACGAAGTTGGTGGTTGAAATGGCCCCGCTGTCGACTTGGCCAAGCAAGGCCGAAGCCATCGCGTCGCCGGTCAGACTGCTGATGCTCGATCCGTTCGAGGCGTTATTGCCGGAGGGGAAGGCGGTCTCATTGTTGCTGAAACCGATGTTGCCGTGAGGGTCGGGAACCTGGAAGAAGGGGAACTTCACGGAGCGGAATTCGAAGCCAAATTTATAGGCATGGGCGCCTTTGCTGATCGCGACGTTCTGTACAAAGTCCCAAACGTTGTTGTATTCCTTGGTGGGAACCCAGTCCGTCGCGCCGACTGTCGGATAGCCGTTAGAGAAGCCGATCTGCGGAAGCCCGCCGTTGTTGGCTGCTGCGCCCGTAGGATCGTAGCCGCCGATACCGAAGGTCTTGAACAGATCGGTGGACGGGTTCGCTCCGATGCGCGAGGTGACCAGGCGGGTGAAGCCAATCCGGCTCTCGGTGACGAGCGTGGGGCTCCAGACGCGCGTATAGCTCATCTGGGCGTTGCGGCTGAGGTCGACTTCGCCGGAGCCGTTGAAACCGGTGTCGTCGAGAGCGCCGGGCAGGGGTGCGCCATCGGTTTTCGAAGTATTCGACCAGCTCAAGGAGCCGAACAGGCTGTCCTTATCGCTGAGGCGATAGTCGACGCGCCCATCTCCCTGATCGGTCACCAGGCCGCCGGTGGTGTTGTAGTAATAGTCGTTCGTCGGCGCATTGCCGGTGATGACCCCCTGATTGGGATTCGGATAAAGTTGCATGATCTTGGACCATGCGGGATCCATTCTGGTGGGCGGAATTATATTTCCGGGGAACTGCGTGCGCGACACGGGAATCTGGAATCCGGCGGCATTGGTCTGATAGGTAGTCGACGCCGGATCGTAGATCGCGCCCTTCTGGAAGGTGATCGGATTGCCGTTCACGTCGGTTCCCGTATAGGTGGGGCCCAGCAGGCTGGAGAAATCGCCGCCCTTCATCGCCGCGGTGGGAACAGTTGTGTACCCGGAGTAACCGAGGTTAGGCACCGAACCGCCGGAATCGGCGATGCGCGTTCCTTGGTAGTCTCCGAACATGAATAGCTTGTTCTTTTTGATAGGGCCGCCGGCGGTGGCGCCAAACTGGTTCTGTACGAACGGGCCGCGCGGAGCCACCTGAATGCCGGTGATGGCGTTGGTACCGGCACGGTTGCCGGTCCAGGTGTTCGCATCCAGATCCCGGTTCTGAATGTATTCGAAGACGCTACCGTGGAGGGCATTGGTGCCGGCCTTAAGGGTCACGTTGATGACGCCACCGGCCGCGCGTCCATACTCGGCGTTATAGCCGTTAGTCTGAATGCTGATTTCGCTGACGGCGTCGATCGCCGGTCCGATGGCGTAGGAAGTCTGATTCAGGAAGTCGATAGTGTTGATGTTGTTGTCGACGCCGTTCAGAAGGAAGTTATTCTGGCCGTTCGAGCGTACGCCGTTGGCGGAAAAGCCTCCGTTGGCCGAATCGCGCGCGCCCGGTTCCGCGGGCACGACACCCGGCGACAGGCGGGCCAGATAAGCCAGGTTGCGCGTGCCTCCCAAGGGGACGTCGGTAACCGTCTTTGTGCTCAGCGCGGCGCCGACCTGGGTACTTTCGGTCTGGAGGATAGTGGCCGAAGCGGAGACGTCGACGGTTTGAGTGACATCGCCAAGCGATAGCGCGATGTTGACACCGGTACGTTCGCCGACTGTCAGAACTACGTTTCGCTCCTCGGAAGTTTTGAATCCGGGGGCGCTGACACTGATGTTGTAGGTTCCGGGCTTCAAAGCCGGGCGGACGAATTCGCCCAGGTTGTTGGTGGTCAACACATAGACTTCACCGGTGGCGATATCGGTGACGGTGACCTTCGCGCTGGCGACCACGCCGCCCGAAGAGTCCGAAATTGTGCCAGCGAGAGTAGCAAGATCCCGTTGCGCGAAAGCGGTGCACGCACCAACGAGAGTTAACAGGGCAATCCCAAGCCCCCTGAGGTTAAACATTTACCCCTCCTCCCTGCCACGCGGCAGGCCAGACTGGGTAGTATGTTAACACTAGCGAAAACAAGGGTCAATAGTTTTTGCGCAAACACGTAAACGCTTTCGTAATGCGAAACGTCCGGGGTGAATGTTGACCTATTCGCTGCGAACCGGCGTAGAATCATAGTCTAATGGGTCCTATCCGGCTGGCTGCGGCGTTGGCATTGACGGTCGCGCTGCTGTCCGCCGAGAATGAATACGCAAATCCGAAGGCGTGCGGGACGTGTCATCGGGCGATTGCCGAGGATTATGCGCGCAGTGGAATGGGGCGGTCGTTTTTGGTTCCCGCGCCCGAAAACACCGTCGAAAGCTACTCAAAAACTCCAGAATATTATCACGCGCTTTCCGACAGCCATTACGCGATGACCATCCGGAACGGCCAGTATTTCCAGCGCCGCTGGCAGGTGGATGCGGAAGGCCGGGAGATAAACGCGGAGGAATTGAGGATCGATTACGTAATGGGGTCGGGAAACCATGCCCGCTCCTATCTGCACCGTACGGAGCGCGGCATGTTAATCGAGCTGCCTCTCGGCTGGTATCCGGACAAAGGAGGGGGTTGGGGGATGGATCCGGGGTCCGACACGGAACATCCGCAGACACGCAGGTTCGTGTCCTATAAATGCATGTTCTGTCATAACGGCTATCCGAAAATTCCGGAGGCGAATAATGCTCCGGGGAGCGACCCGGTGTTTTTGGGCGAGCTTCCGCAGGGGATCGACTGCCAGAGGTGCCACGGTCCGGGCGCCGAGCATGTTCGAACGGGAGGGCGGGCAAGCATCGTGAATCCGGCCAAGCTGAGCGCGGCCAGGCGTATGGAGGTGTGTATGCAGTGCCACCTCGAAACCACCAGCGGACGGATCCCGGCTGTGCTTCAAAGATTCGACCGGGGCACATTTTCCTATGTTGCCGGGCAGCCTTTAGTCGATTTTGTAATCTCTTTCGATCATGCGCCGGGAACAGGACACGAAGGAAAATTCGAGGCGGTCAGCTCGGTTTACAGGCTGCGCCAATCGCGGTGTTTCCTCGAAAGCGGCGGCAAATTGGAGTGCGCGACGTGCCACGATCCGCACCGGATTCCACGCGGTGAGGAAGCCGTGCGACATTACTCCAATGTGTGCCGGCAGTGCCATACTTCGACCCATCCGACAGGGGTCGCGGCTACGGCGGACTGCGTAGGGTGTCACATGCCCAAACGCCGGGTGGACGATGCTCCGCATGTGATCATGACCGATCATCTGATCCAGCGAAGGGCGCCCGCCGATGCGTTAGCGGAATTCGCGGAACGGCCGGCGGAGGAGTATCGCGGGGAGGTGGTTCCTTACTATCCGTCGCCGCTGCCGGAGACTCCGATGAATGAGTTGTATCGCGCGGTGGCGCAGGTGGGCCTCGGGAATAACGTGACGGCCGGCCTGCCGGAACTGGTTCGCCTGATAGATGAAGTGAAGCCGAAGGAAGCAGAATTCTATATGGTCCTGGGCGACGGATGGAAGAGCGCGGGGAATCCGCGAAAGGCGGCTGAGGCTTATCGGCACGCGCTACAAATCAAACCTGATTTCACGCGGGCGATGCGCGCGCTGGCGGCGGTCGACCCGGCGGACGCGGAGCAGATTCTGGCACGCGCGGTGCAGATCGCTCCGGAGGACGCGGAGTCCTGGTTTCGATATGGAGTGCTCACTGCATCGGCGGAGAGGATTCGGAAGGCGATTACGCTCGATCCATGGCTGCCCGATCAGGCGCGCCGGTTGGCGGAGTTGACTCACGCGGAGGCAGATCTGAAGGACGCGCTGCGCACCGATCCTTTCGATGATGCGGCCTGGGATCTGGGCGGACGGATTATGGCGGAGAAGGGGAGATCCCCAGAGGCATTTTTCGACTTCGAGCGCGCGATTAAGCTGCATCCATCGGGGCAGTATATGTACGATTACGCACTGGCTCTGGCGCGCGCCGACCGTTTTGAGGAGGCCCAAAAGGAAGCCGGAATGGCGGTGCGCGCTGACGCGGGTCTGGTGGAGGCTCATGAATTGTTGGGCGGTCTTCATGCCAGGAAGAAGGAGTTCGCGGAAGCGGTGAGAGAGTATTCGGCGGCCCTGGCGCTGGCGCCTGGGATGGCACGGGTCGAATTGCGGCTGGGGTCGGTGCTGGCGGCGGAAGGCGACCGGGAAGGAGCCGCAGTTCACTTGCGTAAGGCGGCCCAGGGAAATGATGCCTCTGTGGCGCGGCAGGCGGAGCAGGCGCTGCGGGATATGGGAATCCGGTAATGGATTCTTTCGGCAATCGGTCGGTTCGGCACTTCGAGGTTCTCGACCGCTCCCGGTGGTCGCGGCTCTTTAAAAGGGATTTCGGCGCAGTTGATGGCAGCGCATGGCGCCGCCCCACAAGCATGAATCTCGACGTGGCACTCGCTATAAGATGGTTTCTTTTTGCCATCGCTCTGCTTCCTGGGGCGACGGACGCTCCGGTGGTGCAATTTGTTGACATCGCTGCGAAAGCCGGGTTGACCGTTCCTAATACTTTTGGGGGCCGGGAGAAGAAAAACTCGATTCTGGAGAGCACCGGGACGGGCGTGGCGATTTTCGATTTCGATGGTGATGGCGCGAACGACATCTTTATCGCCAACGGGCCGCCATCGCGCTCGGAGCTCTATAAAAACGACGGGAGCGGACACTTTACCGAGGTTGGCCGCCAAGCGGGGCTGACGCGTACCGGATGGGCGCAGGCGGCTTGCGTGGGCGATATCGACAACGACGGTCATCCCGATCTTTTAGTCACTTATTACGGCCAGAATGCGTTATATCGGAATCTTGGCAACGGAAAATTTGAGGACGTTACCAAACGCGCCGGGCTGCCGGTGACGGGAACGCGCTGGGGCTCGGGGTGCGCGTTTATCGATTATGACCGTGATGGGCTGCTGGATATTTTCGTCGCCAATTACGTCGACCTGGACTTTGCGAGCCTGCCGAAAAACTGCGACTGGAAGGGAATGACGGTGTGGTGCGGTCCTCACGGTTTGCCGACCGCGCACAACGCGCTTTATCACAACAACGGGGACGGAACGTTCACCGACGTTTCGGAAAAGGCAGGCATTCTCGCACCCGGAGGACGCTACGGACTGGGAGTCGTCGCTGCGGATTTCGATAACGACGGATGGCCCGATATTTACGTGGCTTGCGATCAGACTCCGAGTTTGCTGTATCGAAATAAGCACGACGGGACGTTTGAGGAGCGCGGCGATGAGGCAGGCGTGGCTTACAATGCCGACGGGCAATTGCAGGCCGGCATGGGGATCGCGGTGGCGGATTACGACGGCAAGGGATTTCTGGATATCGCGAAGACGAATTTTTCGGGCGACCGGCCGTCCCTTTATAAGAACGAGGACGGCAAGTTTTTCGAAGACGTTTCCGAAATGGCAGGCCTGGGGCGCAATTTGCTGCTGGGCTGGGGGATTGCGTTTCTCGATGTCGATGACGACGGCTGGCCGGACCTGGTGATGGCGAACGGGCACGTTTATCCGGAAATCGACCGGTCGCCCCTGGGCGAGACCTATCGCCAGAAGATCCTTTTGTATCGCAACCTGGGAAACGGGCGGTTCGCGGATATTAGCGGATCGGCCGGACCGGGATTTGAGCCGCGCCGGCCTTCGCGCGGGCTCGCCACAGGGGATCTCGACGGGGATGGACGGCCAGAAATTGTGATCGTGAATATGAACGAGAAGCCTACGCTGCTGAAGAACACGGCTCCACGTGGAAATGCAATGGCGATCGTGTTGAAAGGCACGCGGTCGAACCGGAGCGCGATCGGTGCGCGATGCACCATCGAGGCAGGAGGGCGCAGGCAAATGGCCGAGGTGATGAGCGGAGGCAGCTACTTTTCACAAAATTCGCTGACCCTCTATTTCGGCCTTGGAGCGTTCAAGAAAGTCGATCGTATCGAGGTGCGCTGGCCGGCGGGGGGGACGCAAACGTGGCTCGACGTGAACGCGAACCGGACCATCCATTTGACGGAAGGCAGCTCATCGGTCACAAGCCAGGATTGGGTGAGACGCTAGAACTTGGTGCCGGTCAGCGATTAACGCGATTGCCGAAACGGTCGACTGGGTGCGTGATCTAAGGGATTAGGAGAAAAATATGATCACGCTCGCAGATGCCCGCCGGGTAATCGCCGCCGCAGAAAAGAAAGCCCAGGAGATCGGTCAGCCAATGAACATCGCGGTGGTCGACGCCGGGGGTAACCTGGTGGCGCACGTCCGCATGGACAAAGCCTGGATGGGCAGCGTCGATATTTCCATCAAGAAAGCCTGGACGGCGCGCGCCTTCGATATTTCCACGAAGGAGCTGGCGGAGCTTAGCCAATCCGGCGATCAATTTTTTGGCATCCACGCCTCCAATGGCGGGCGCGTGATGATTTTTGCGGGCGGAATTCCCTTGAAACGCGGCAATGACGTTGTGGGCGCCGTGGGCGTCAGCGGAGGAATGGGGAAGCAGGATCAGGCGGTGGCGGAAGCGGGCGCCGATGCCTTTTAACGCGCCGTCCGCATGCGGGTGCTCGCTGCCATTACCGGATCTTTAGCGCTGGCCCTGGTTTTAGTCGATGCATTCAACACGCTGGTGCTGTCGCGAAGAACCAGGCATCCGTTCCGGATCGCGCTCGCCTACTACGGCGCCACTTGGCGTCCGTTCGTATCCATCGCGCGCCGCATCGAGTCGAGCCTGAAACGCGAAAGCTTTCTGGGGGTCTATGGTCCTCTATCGCTGCTGCTGTTGTTCGCTTTATGGGCCTTCACGCTGATCGTCGCCTTCGGGCTGCTGCGATGGTCGGCGGGCTCGCGGGGAACTTTGAGCAATGACATGTATCTGAGCGCGAATACTCTGTTCACGCTTACCAACGGAGATCCGGACAATTTCGCTTCTAAATTTGTCGCGACTATCGAAGGCGGTCTGGGGCTGGGATTTTTGGGGCTGACCATCGGCTACCTGCCGGTTCTTTATCAGTCCTTTTCTCAGCGCGAGTTGCAGATCTCGCTGCTCGATGCGCGCGGAGGGTCGCCGCCCTCGGCCGGAGGATTGTTGGAATTTTCGGCGGTAGATAGCGGGCAATTGGAACGGCAGTTCGCGGATTGGGAAGAGTGGTGCGCGCAGTTGCTGGAAACCAACCTGTCCTTCACGATGCTGGCGTATTTTCGATCGCAACATTCCAATCAATCGTGGTTGACGGCGTTGGTGGCGATGGTGGATTGCGCGGCGGTGGTTCGGGTGTGCGCCACGGGATCTCTGCGACGCCAGGCGGAGTTAACCTTCGCGATGGGACGGCACGCGCTGGCCGATTTGACGGTGGTGTTCAAACTCGAGGAACAATTAAAGGCCGTGAACCGCCTTCCGGAATCTGAGTTTGCCATCATCCGCAAAATCGTTGCCGGGCGTCCAGAGTTGTTTAAGCTGGAACTCTGTTCGGCGGCGGCTCTTGAAAAACAGCGCAGGATGTATGAGCCGCAGGCGGCGGCGCTCAGCAAACATTTTCTAATGGCTCTTCCCGAGTGGATCGCAACCGAGGACAGCCGCGACAACTGGCGCGTGGGCATGGAGGATCGCGAAGAGGTGCCCTTTGCCGTCTCTGACCCGTTTGCGAACGATTCGGAAAAGGAATGAGAAAGACTGCTTGCGATGTGGCGATCGTCGGCGCGGGCGTGGCGGGCCTGGCGGCGGCTGGGGTTCTTAGCCGCGCCGGAAAAGACGTTCGCTGCCTGGAGGCAAGCGGGCGGATTGGGGGCCGCGTCTTCACCATGCACGATCCGCTTTCCCCCTTGCCGATCGAATTGGGCGCGGAGTTTGTCCACGGGCGTCCGCGCGAAACTTGGGACATCATTAAGGCCGCGAATTTGAAGGTGTATGAGCATACGCCGGATGCGCTTCACATCGCGGCTGGACACATTCAGAAGCAGAAGGAAGTGGGCGCGATTGCGGAGAATGTGATCGAGACGATGGAAAAGTCCGTTAGAAAAAAAGATGAGAGTTTCGAACAATATCTGCATCGCTCCAGGCAAAGGCCGGAGGCAAAGAGCTGGGCTCGGATTCACGTCGAGGGCTTTGATGCGGCTCACAAAGAACGCATCAGCGTCGAGTCTTTGAAGTTGGAATCGACGGCTGCCGACAAGATCGACGGGGATCGAGCGTTCCGGCTTGTGGGCGGATACGATTCGATTCCTTTATTTCTGCTGCGGTCGATTCCGCGGTACGAATCCGTCCTCAAATTGAACTCGATCGTAGAGGCGGTCACGTGGCGGCGAGGGATGGTGGAAGTGCAGCATCGGTCTGATGGACAAGTATCGAAGCTAACCTGCCGCGTTGCGATTATAACGGTGCCGCTGGGCGTGCTCCAGGCGGGTACAATTCGCTTCAACCCGGAGCCGGCAAAAGTTCTGAGAGCCGCGCGGGCGCTGGAGTTCGGACAGGTGTATCGGGTCACCTTTCAATTTCAGGACGCCTTCTGGGAAGAGAATGAAAAAATGAAGCGTATCGGATTCCTGGTTTCAAACGACAAGCAATTCTTCACTTGGTGGACCACGCATCCGATGATGTCGCCTATGTTGACGGCATGGTGCGCCGGCACGGCGGCAGATCAGTTTCGGGCGGCCGGCCGGCAAGCGATCGTGGATGCGGCGCGAGCGTCCCTCGAAAGGATTCTACACAGGAAAATTCCGCCGCCGGAAGCGGTTTACTTTCATGACTGGCATGCGGATCCATTCTTCCGCGGCGCCTACAGCTACGTGCCCCGAGGCGTATTGCGCGCTCGAAATGCACTGGCGAAGCCGTTGGAAGATACGTTGATTTTCGCGGGCGAAGCCGCCGAGACTCACGGCAACGCCGGTACCGTGCACGGCGCGATTGCCTCGGGATTCAGGGCGGCTTCTTTGGCGCTGCGATAACCCGATATACTCACCAAAGCATGGGGTCCGAGACGACCAAACTGAGAAACGATGTCGAGTTGGCTGAACGCACGCGGGTCCGCGTGACGCGCCGCCTGATCCCCTACCTGATATTCATTTACATTCTGGCTTATCTCGATCGCGCGAACGTGGGAATCGCGAAGCTGCAAATGCAGCGAGACCTGAATTTCGACGATGCGGTGATCGGTTTCGGCGCCGGAATTTTCTTTCTCGGCTACCTGCTGCTGGACATTCCGGGCAGCCTGATTGTGGAGCGCTGGAGCGCGCGCAAGTGGATCGCGCGCATCATGGTTTCCTGGGGATTGGTGGCGGCTCTCATGGGTTTTCTGGGAGCGCCCATGCTCGGGCATTTTCGTTTGGAGACCCAATATTACGGCCTCCGACTGCTACTGGGTATCGCCGAGGCCGGATTTTTTCCGGGTGTGATTGTTTACCTTTCTCATTGGTACCGCCTGGAGGATCGCGCGCGCGCCAAGAGTTATTTCATGGTCGCGCAGCCCTTGGCGATCGCACTCGGCGTCCCGATATCGCGTTGGATTCTCGAAACCGTGAGATGGGCCGGCTTGCCTGGATGGCGATGGGTTTTTATTCTTGAAGGGCTGCCGCCCGTGGTCATGGGAGTGGTTACGTTCTGGTACCTGACCGACCGGCCGCGGGACGCGAAGTGGCTTTCCGAGGAGGAGAAGCAGTGGTTGCTAGGCGAGTTGAAGGCGGAGGAAGCCGTCAAGATCGCGGCGGAACGCGTGCGGGTTTTAGACGCGCTGCGTTTGCCGCAAACGTTCCTTCTGATCGCCATCTTCTTCCTGATCGTCACCGGAAATCAGGCACTGATCTTTTTCCTTCCCTCGATTACCGAAAACATGAAGAGCCTGCCGATCGGGATCCGCACTCTGGGCGCGGGACTGCCTTATGCATGCAGTGCGATGGGCATTCTGTTGAACGGAATGTGGGTGCATCGGACCGGGCAGTTGCGCTGGCACACCGCCGTGCCGATGCTCGCTACGGGAGTTTCCCTGTGCATGGTGGTTCTATCCGGCAATCGCACCTGGCTCACCATGGCGCTCTTTTGTCTCGCCGGATTTACATCGCAGGCCTATCTGCCTGCGTTTTGGACGCTGCCGACCGCGCTTCTGGGAAAGACTGCGGCAGCCACCGCAGTCGGCCTGATCTGCCTCGGCAATCTCGGAGGATTCGTAGGACCCTGGCTGTTCGGCTATCTTAAAACCATCACCGGCCGATATGACGCGGGCTTATGGGTTCTCGCCGGTTGCATGCTGTTAGCCGGCGCGCTGGCTACGCAGATTCGCGTCGCGGCTAAACTCCATGAAGAAAAAACCTGAAGATCTGAGAAGTCAACGCTGGTTCGGCCCCGATACAATGCGCGGCTTCAGCCATCGGTCGCGCATGCTGCAACTGGGCCATCGCAAGGAGGATTTCACCGGCCGTCCCGTCATCGCCGTCATCAACACCTGGAGCGAGATCAATCCGTGCCACGCGCATTTGCGCGAACGCGCGGAGGCCGTGAAGCGGGGCGTGTGGCAGGCAGGAGGCTTTCCGGTAGAAATCCCCGCGTTCTCTATAACTGAAACTTACATGAAGCCCAGTCCGATGTTGTACCGGAATCTGCTGGCGATGGACACGGAAGAAGCCTTGCGCAGCCTGCCGATTGACGGGACAGTCCTGATGGGCGGCTGCGATAAGACCACGCCCGGCCTGCTGATGGGTGCAATCAGCATGAATCTGCCGGCGATTTTTCTGCCCGCGGGTCCCATGTTGCGCGGTAACTGGAACGGGAAACCGCTCGGCAGCGGCACGGATCTCTGGAAATTCTGGACGGAGCGCTGCGCGGGATCCGTGAGCGACGACGATTGGAACGCGATCGAAAGTGGCATCGCCAGATCACCCGGATTCTGCATGACCATGGGCACCGCCGCCACGATGACCGCGCTCGCGGAAGCAATGGGGATGACGCTGCCTGGCGCATCGTCGATTCCTGCCCCGGACTCGAATCATGTTCGCATGGCCGTCGACACCGGCAACCGGATCGTCGAAATGGTGTGGGAAGATTCGAAGCCGGACAACATTCTGACCCTTTCCGCATTTCGCAACGCGATTGCCGTAGACATGGCGATCGGTGGGTCGACTAACGCCATCATTCACCTGGTCGCGCTGGCGCGTCGCCGCGGACTCGATCTGCCCCTGCGGGTGTTCGACGAGATCGCGCGCCACGTGCCCGTGCTCGCGAATATCCGCCCCTCCGGCGAATTTCTCATGGAAGATTTTTATTACGCCGGCGGCCTGCGCGCCCTAATGTCCGAAATCCGGGACCTACTCGATCTCGATTGTCCAACCGTGAACGGCAGGACGCTGGGGGAAAATCTGGACGGCGCGCGCGTGGTGAATCGCGATGTAATTCGCGGGCGTGAAGCTCCTCTGGTCGAGAGCGGCGGGACCGCGATCCTCTACGGAAGTCTTGCTCCGGATGGAGCCGTGATCAAAACCGTCGCCGCGGACCGTCGCTTCTGGCAGCACACCGGGCCCGCGGTCGTGTTCAGCGATTATCGCGATTTGAACGCGCGTATCAATCGCGAAGATCTCGATGTGACCGAAAATTCGGTTCTCATTCTCCGCAACGCCGGACCGCTGGGAGGTCCGGGAATGCCGGAATGGGGAATGCTTCCGATCCCGCAAAAGCTGTTGCGTCACGGTGTCCGGGACATGGTCCGAATCTCGGACGCCCGCATGAGCGGTACATCCTACGGCACCTGCGTCCTGCATGTCTCGCCTGAAAGTTACGTGGGCGGTCCTTTGGCCCTGGTCGAGGATGGTGATCCGATCACGCTCGATATTCCGAATCGGAGGCTCGATCTTGCGATTCCGGAAAAGGAACTCGAACGCCGGCAAGCGCAATGGATGCGCCCGGTCGCCGTGCCGGAGCGCGGTTATCTGGCGCTCTATCGCGAACGTGTCACGCAAGCGCACCAAGGCTGCGATTTCGATTTTCTAACAGCCGGTGCGCCGTCGGCAGAGCCGGAAATCTTCTAACGGGATGCGCGCGCCGCACGGGGGAAATAATGTTCAATATGAGTGACGCACTACACTAAGGGCTATGATCGGAATATGACGCGCACTGTCGAACTGCCTTACGGCAAGGGGTCGGTCAGCGTGGCAATCGATGGCGATGTTCTCGCTCCCCGCCCGGCAAAAGCAGTTCCCGATGAGACTCGCGCAGTCTACGACGCTCTCGAAAATCCGATTGGGACACGTAAGCTGCGGGATATCGCCCAGCCGGGAGAACGAGTCGCTGTCATCGTCAACGACATCACCCGCCTTACCCGAACGGACCTGCTCCTTCCACCGGTCATCGACACTCTGAACCAGGCTGGCATCCCCGATCGCGACATTTTTATTGTGTTCGCCCTCGGCATCCACCGGCGCCAAACGGAGGAGGAGCGCAGGCTCATTTTGGGTAATGAGATTTTCAACCGCATTCGGAACCTCGATCACGTCTCGACCGATGACGCGAACCTGGTCACTCTGGGCACCACCAGCTTCGGCAATCGCGTCGAAATCAATCGCGAAGTGTGGGAAGCCGACCGCATTATCTTGATCGGTGAAATCATTTACCACCTGATTGCCGGCTATTCCGGAGGCCGAAAAAGCCTGGTCCCAGGCGTGGCTGGATTTCGGACGACGACGTTCAACCACCGCATGATTTTCGATCCCAATTGCCGCGCGGGCAAGCTCGACGGAAATCCCGCGCACGAAGATCTGCTCGAAGCCTGCCGCATGGCGGACCCGGATTTTCTGGTCAACGTGGTCCTGAGTCCCGAAGGCAAACTCATCCGCGTAGTCGCCGGACATTATGAGCATGCTCATCGCGAAGGCTGCCGCACCGTCGATGAAACCTTGAGCGTCGCTATCGACGAGCCATACGATCTGATTGTCGCCTCGGCCGGAGGATACCCTCTCGATATCGATCTGCGGCAGGCGCACAAAGGCTTAGAGAATGCGTGTCAGGCTCTGCGCCCGGGTGGCTCGATTCTGTTTTACGCGGAATGCCCCAGCGGCGCAGGCATTGGCACGTTCGATGAGTACGTCCGCCGATATGACGACGATTTCGAAATGCGTGCCGCGCTGGAGCGCGATTTTGTAGTGGGCGGACACAAAGCGTATTGGGTAGCGAGGCTGGGCCGCCTCTTCGACGTGCATCTGGTTTCCGCATTGGACCCCGAATTCGTCCGCCGCTGCCATTTTCATCCCATTGCCTTCGAAGATCACTCATCCGCGCTCGTGAATCTTTTACGTAAACATAGCCCGCGCGTAGCCGTGATTCCGCATTCCGGCTTCACGCTGCCCATGAAACACGCGGTTGCTGAAGTGACCGAATCGAAACTGATTTGCCGATTTATTCCTCCCGTAACGCGTCCATAGGCTCCAGGCGCGACGCCCGTAGCGCAGGTCCGTAGCTCGCGAGTAGAGCGACCACCGCCAGCAGAGCGATTGCCGCGGTCATGGTCACGGGATCCCGCGGTTTCATTCCGTAGATTAGTGATGCCGCCGCCTGCCCCGCCCATGCCGCCAATCCCGCGCCGATGGCGAGCCCGATCGCCAGCAATAAAATCGCCTCTCGCAACACCAATCCGATCACTTGCCGGCGGCTCGCTCCCAGCGCAATTCTCACCCCGATCTCGTTTCGTCTGCGTGCCACCATATAAGCGATGACGCCGTAAATTCCCAGCACCGCCAGCAGACCTGCCAGAAAACCGAAAGCTCCCGCCAGCGCCGCCATCAATCGATCGCGCATCAGCGATTCCTTAAGCTGCGTCGCCAGTACTCTGAAATCGACCCCGAAATTAGGATTGAATTCCGCGATCGCCGCTTCCGCCTCGCGGTAAAACTGTCCCAGAGGCGCGTTGGTCCGCAGTACAAACGTCCCGCCCGGCCCCGGCTGTTCATCCTGATCCTCGGGCAGGAAGGCAATCGGCTTGAAATCCTCGCGCAGCTCGAAATACTTGGTGTTCCGCACCATTCCCACCACCAGAAACAGAGGGTCCGGATTATTCCCGGAATCTTCGCGGCGAAACGACTTTCCCACCGGATTTTCTCCCGGGAAAATTTTGCGTGCGAACTCCTCGTTGATAATCGCCACCTTCGGCGCGGTCACATTGTCGTGCGCATCGAAATCCCGCCCCGCCACGAACGGCGTTCCCATCGTTCGGAAATAGCCCGGGCCAGCGCGGTTAAACAGCACATCGAGTTTCGCGCTCTTCGATCCCTCCACCCACACATTCTGATCCCAGCCCGACCCGCTGACTGGCGTCATGTCTACTTGTCCCGCCTCGATCGCGCCCGTCTTTTCCTTGAGCCGGGCCAACATCTCCCGCTTCACCGCGTTGATCCGTTCCTTGGGATAAAGCGCCGGCCGAAAATCCACGCTGACCGAAACGATCCCTTCCGGCCGGAATCCCGCATCCACGCCCAACAGCTTTTGAAGGCTGCGGATAAACAGCATCGCCCCGGCGAGCAGCACCAGAGACATGGCCACTTGCGCGACCACCAACCCTCTCCGCAGGCTGAATTTCTCGCGCCCCACCGTCAATCCTCTTCCGCTCGAGCGCATCACCGATGCCGCTTCCACCCGGGTCGCACGCAGTGCCGGCGCCAGTCCGAACAGCAGGCACGTAAGAATCGCGATTGCCCCGGTGAATCCCAGCACCCGCCAATCCGTGCCCAGTCCCACGAACATGTGGTTGCCTTCCGTGGTCAGGAATGCGACCAGTCCCCGGCTGAGCAACGCCGCCAATGCCGCGCCCAGAGCCGCCCCCATGACGGCGAGCAGCAGGCTCTCGGAAAGTAATTGCCCGATCAGCCGGCCGCGCGAGGCTCCTAACGCCTGCCGCACCGCGATCTCTTTCTCCCGTACGCTGGCCCGCGCCAACAGCAGATTCGCGAGATTCGCGCACGCGATGAGCAGGACCAACCCCGTCGTTGCCAGCAGGATCCAGAGTGGATCCTCATATTGCCGCCTTAAATCCGAAACGCCCGTCGCGCCCGGAGTGAGCGTCAGTTTGTTTTCCAGATATTTCTTAGCATCCGGAGGACGATACGTAGGGGGAAGTGAATCTGCCATAATTCCTGGTGATATCGCGCGAATCTGCGCCTGCGCCTGTTCCATCGTCACACCCGGTTTTAAGCGCCCCATAAAGGATAGCCACCAGGCGGTGCGCGACGAAAGATGGTCGTGTTGCGGCTCCCAGAACATCGGATCTGAGCATATTGGCACCGCCATATCGAAGCGATGCCCGATCTCGACGCCAAAAAATCCCGGCGCGCTTACCCCGATGATCGGAAACAGTCTCCCATCCAACCGGATGGTGCGCCCGATGACTCCCGGGTCCGCGGCAAAGTGGCTCTGCCAGAAGGAGTAACTGATTACCGCTCCCGGCGACCCGCAACCCGGCTGATCGTCCGCGGACGTGAAGGTGCGTCCCATGGCCGCCGGCACTCCCAGCACGTTGAAGAAATCTCCGTTGACGAATAAACCCTCGGCGTACTGTGACTTGCCTCCCTGGGCCAGGTTGATCTGCTTCGCGCTCCACGCCACGAGGCCAGAAAAGGCTTGCTGCCGGGCGCGCAGGCTGTCCCATTGCGCGGAAGTGAAATTCGCGCTGCGAGAGGACCACCAGCCCATGCGCTTGGAATCCTTCATGAAGTCGATGTATGCCAACTCCTGCGGATTGCCGACGGCCAGGGACCGCAGCCGGATGGCATCAATTAACTGAAAGATCGCCGTGTTCGCTCCAATACCCAGCGCGAGCGACAGAACCGCGACAGCGGTAAACATCGGATTCAGACGAAGCTGGCGCAGCCCAAAGCGGAGATCCTTGAAAATTGCGTCCATAGCGCTGATACTCCGCCAATGGACTTCGGTTAGCAGGTTGCGCGCGAAATTTCTTGACAGCCTGTTGCTGTGTATTATACACTATACATAGTACAGTATGCATCACATGGTAAGTCCATGAACGACAGTCCCTTTGAAAACCTTCGTCTGGAGCTGCGACGCGGCTGTCTGGTGCTGGCCGTGCTCGCCCAGCTCCGCGTCGAACACTACGGCTACACGTTGCGCAAAGCCTTAGCCGACCAGGGTTTGGCAATCGAAGAAAGCACTCTTTACCCGCTGCTGCGTCGCCTCGAAACGCAAGGCCTTCTAGTCAGCGAATGGCGCGAAGAAGATAAGCGCAACAAGCGTTTCTATCGCCTGTCCAAAGACGGCAAGGAAGTTCTGCAACAGTTGCTGGCGGAGTGGCGCGGCATGGGCGAATCGCTCGATCGAATTTTGCGGGAGGTAAGAGTATGAACTTGCTCAATCGATATTTGCAGGCCGTGGGCCGCCTATTGCCGAAGGCCCGCCGCGACGACATCATTGCCGAGCTTCGAGCGAATATCTTATCTCAGATAGAGGATCGGGAACAGGAGTTGGGTCGTCCTCTCACCGAAGACGAGCAGGCGGATATCTTGCGGCGTCATGGGAATCCCACCGTCATCGCCGGCCGCTATCGCGAAAGTAATCTGGGCCTCGCGTTCGGCCGCCAATTGATCGGACCGGAGCTGTTTCCCTTTTACAAAACGGTCCTCTTGATCAATCTGACGCTCACCGCTTTGGTCCGGGCTGGATTGACGCTGGCACTGATGCATACTTCGGCGGGAGGATTCACCTGGACCGGCGCTGTGCTTCCTCCGGTGATGCAGGTCGTCGTAATCACTCTCATTTTCATCGTTGTGGATCGGCACAAGAGCCACGTTCTGGATAATTGGGATCCACGCAAACTTCCTGCTCTAAAAGCCATTGCGGACGACGATGGCCCCACCGCGTCCAACACTTTCGGCTTCATCTGCCTGCTAGTCGCGACCGTCTGGGTGTTGCTGACACCCGGCTGGCCATACTTAATGCTCGGGCCGGTCGCATCGTACTTGCCGGCGCTAGCTCTTAAACCCACCTCGGAATGGACAGAATTTTACAGGGCCATCGGCGTGATGCTCTGTGCGCAGGTGGTCTTACAGTTTTTCAGGTTGTTCCGCTGGCTGCCGCGCAGGAAAGCTCGCATGATCGACGCGAGTCTGAAGGTCTTCGGCCTGTTGATCGGCACTGTGCTATTGCTGAAAGGCCCCAATTATGTGACCTCCCCATATCCGGACGTCGCAAAGTGGGCAAATCTCAATTTCGAAATCTGTATCGGCGTGTGGATGGCCATCGTACTATGGCAGGCCGGCCGCATTGCGTTCTCGCTATTTCGTGAGCGTCACCAGATGCTGCCCGCGCGGCAGCATTAGAACCTTGCCCGCAAATTCCGGTTTCACCTCCGCGCCGTCGATTTCCACCTTCCGCGGAGCGCGTTCAAGCGTCGCCATCGCCCGCGCGCTGCTTTGATAAGCGAACTCAATCGTGTCCGTGTCCGCTTTCGCCGACTTCAATTCGCCATTGAAATCCAGTATTCTAAGCCCCGCCGCTTTCTGAGCCGGTTCAATCGAGTGCGGTCCCCGCGGCAGCCATAGCGTCTTGTCGTTCAACACCGGCCACGGTTTTCCATCGACCAGCGCCGCTCCCTGCCATGGAATCCCCGCGCCCCGCCTCGACTCAACCACCAATTTTCCGCTCATCGTTTCCGCCCGATCCACTTGCGCCGCCGCCGCCGGCAAAAGCGCCAGATCCGCCGGAAGAATCGAATTCTCAAAATACAAAGCGACCCGTGGAAACGCCGCCGACGCAGTGTGGACCAGTTCGAATAATTCCGTCCCGGTCTGCTGTTTGGTCGGATAGACATCCTGATAACGTTCGACCACATTGATGTCGATGGCCAACTTATCCTGCGCCGCCGTCAGCCCCGCGTAGCGAGCGGCAATTTGCGGATACCGCTGCGGACCCAGGTTCCAGATCGTTGCCGGATCCTCGATCAGAAACGTAAAGTCATGCGCGCCCAGCATGGGCAGAACCTGCGACGCGTCGGCGCCGATTTTTTCGCGCATGGTAGTATCGAAACGATCGTCGACATGCGTTAAGGTCAGATCCAGGTGTGGCTTCGTTTTGCGGATTTCGTCGATCTGCGCCACCCATTCCGCCTGCTGTCTTCTCGCTAGCTCGGCCCTGAAATCCACGAACTGTGCCAGCGCAGACCCTTGTTTGACCTTATTCGCGCTGAATAACTCGATCGGATCGAACCCCCTTTTCGCCCGGAATTCAGCCCGCACATCGTCATTCATCGGCGTCATTCGCGCGGGATTGTCGAAGCCTTCGAGCGATTCGAAGTACAGCTCCGCCAGATTGACGCCGTCCCAATCGAATCCGCGGATCAACTCGCCCATACCCTTCGATACTGCTAGAAACGCCGCCCGGTTGGTAAGGTTCATGAGCTTCCGCCAGTCGAGCTGCGCGTCCTGTAGCAGCGCCGTTTTCTCGCGCCACTCCGGATGCTGGTCCCAGAACTTCTCGCTGACATGCGGCAGTTCGAACCACGCGTACACCGCGATTCCCTGTCCGTGGCAGGCGTCGATCAGTTTACGCAGATACTCGTCCGCCTGCGGATCCCTCTCCCAGTAATGCCACGCCGCCACGTGCAGCGCGCCGATTCCCGCCGCCTTCCACCGCCGAACGAAATAATCGATATCGACCCGCGAGCGATACGCGGAATCGAAAAACGCCCACAAGCGCTCTGATCGAAACGGCGCTTCGAGCCCCAGGTCGGCCAGGGCTTGGAGGATATAAGGGAATCGCTCGTAGCCGTGAATCCCGGGCGCCGCGGCGATCCATAGCACCGCGCCTTTCGACCGTTTGAA
The DNA here is from genome assembly GCA_963698105.1 of Bryobacterales bacterium. Classification (GTDB taxonomy): domain Bacteria; phylum Acidobacteriota; class Terriglobia; order Bryobacterales; family Bryobacteraceae; genus Palsa-187. Next base: position 46,686 of record CAVOPN010000001.1, on the reverse strand, counting down.
GCCTGCCATCAGCGGCGCGCCCTGCCATCGCTCCGCCGCGAACACGCGCGCCTCTTTGGGAATTTCGACCACCGGCAGTTCCAGAGCCTTTTCCCACACGATCCGCAGCTTCGGGGCTCGCACATCTTCAACGCTGCGGACCATCACATGCGGTTTCGCCGTAACGTGGAACCCGAACGATTCCGCCAGTGCCGACGATCCTTCAAGCACCACCAACGCGCCGCGATCCAATCGAGCCTGGCATTCCTGAGCAGATATTTGTGCGCCGGAGGGAACAACCAGTACGTCACCCGTCGCATTTTCCCGCAGGCCAATGGAGGAAAGCACCGTAGGCCAGGAACCGGGCGCGTTCCCCGCCACGTGAAAGGACAGGGTGGGAGCCGCCGTTGCCAAGGCGGCAAAGAAAAAGCTAACGGGTAAACGCATACCAGACTCCGATCCGCAGATCGTTGAAATTCGGTCCGCGCGGATTTCCCTGATTGATCAGATAAGCCCCGCGTAGCAGATTCACGGAAAATAGCATCGGAACACGCGAACTCTCAAATTTGAATCTCATCCCGGGCCCGGTCTCCACGTAATTGGCCCAATACTGCCCCAGAGTGTCGACCGTCGCATTCGCGTTCCAGTAGACCTGGGCGTGGAATCCCATGAATGTTTCCAGTTCGCGCAGGGTGTAGCCGGCCCGGTTCTGCGAGTAAAACATCGTGTCCCTCTCGAACCGGCTTACATAAATCGCGTCGTCATTGGTTTCTCCGAACTGCCCATTGCCTCCTTTATTCAGCAGTTTTCCAAAGCCTTTGACATAAGAAATGCCGCCGCGATAATCCGGCAGCAGCCGCCCGGGAGCCGCCATCGTCGGATTCAAGCGCAGGGATTCCCCGGCCTCGAACCATCCGGTGGCTCCGTAGAATGACTTGGTTGCGACGCCCAGAGCTAAAATAATGCTGCGCTCGCTTAAATATTGCGCCCCGTTGTTCGCCACCAGCACGGCGCCTCGTGTATCGTCCACCAGCCGCAGGGACAGATATGGATGCAGCCAGAACTTCGGCAGCCGTAGTTCGGTTTTCACTTGTGCGTACGCGAAGACATCGTCCCACCGCGTCGAGTACATCGGGAAAATCCAGAACGTGGTTTTGAACAGTTCGGCGTCGGTTTGCAGGTTGCGATACGCGCGCGATGCCTGGGCCGCAATGGCCGGATCGGGACTTTCGCGCGCCAGCTTAAACCAGCGCACGGCTTCCCGGTCGTCCTTCAACATGTTGTAAGTCCACCCCAGCTTCAACATCGCTTCAAAATCCTGAGGATCGTTCTCATAGGCGATGCGAAGATACTTCAGCGCATCTTGCAAATACCCCTTCTCCAGACTTTTTTCACCCAGCACGCGAGCCTGATCCGGATTCGCCGCCGCCTTGGGTTCTTCCACCCTTTTTTGCAGATTCTGCGGAGTCTTCATCGCCGCGCGCACCCGCTCCGCCAGCTCCAGATCGCCGCTCGAAAGTACGCGCTGCAACAAAGGCAGCGCGCCTTCGTCGTCGCCCCGGGTCCAGCGCAGTAGCCCCAGCTGCGCCACCGATACCAGGTCATTGGGCGAAAATTCGACCACCGCCTGGAATTCCTTTTCCGCCTCGACGCGGTTCTTCATTTCGAGACGCAGATAAGCCAGCTCCCGCCGCAGCTCCACGTTGTGCGGGTCGAGCGCCAGCGCGCGCTGAAATTCGTATACATAGGGATAACGCTTCGGCAGCAATTCGCGCGCGTCCTCCGCTACCCGAGGCTCCGCTCCACGCGATGCCGCGAGCAGTGCCGCGTTGGCTTCTTCATTACGCGACATCGCGGTATAGACGCGCCCCAGATCAACCAGCAGACTGCGCCGGTCCGGCCGCAGCGCCCACGCTCTCCGGTAATGCTCCGCAGCCAATGCCGGTTCATCTCGCTGCTCCGCCAGGCGCGCCAACTCCTCATGAGCGCTGAAATTATCGGGGGACAATTCGAGCGCCTTGGTCCAGCGCGCGATGCCCTCCCGCAGCGGGCGATCGACATTCTCGAAAGCTTCGGCCGCGGTTTGATTTCCCGACTTACGAATCCGGTCGAAAACCCGCCGCGCGATCGCCTGCTGTTTCGTTTCGTAACACAGGAACGCGTATTCGAGAGCAACGTGATCGTCCCGAGGATCCAGGCGCATCGCTTCCGCAAACTGATCCCGCGCGGCTTCATTCTCACCGATTTTGAGGAGCGTGTAGGCAAGATCCTTGCGCATCGCCGGCCGGTCGGGCGCAATCTTGATCGCCTCCTGAAACGCGGCGACCGCGCGATCGTAGTCCTTGACCCGAAGCGCCGCGTACGCTTTCTCAAGCGGAGCATAAGCCGGATCAGGAGTCTGCGCAGCAGCCAGCGCAGTCAGAAGGATAAGGATAATTCCTAACATTTACTTACCCTTGTCGGGGTAATAAGTAGTGGGGCGAGGAGTCGAGTTTTCTCTTGCGGATTTGTGTTTCCCGACCCAGGACTGCCATACGACTTGCTACACTCTCAGGCACAAACTTGCAGGATCTTTCGTAGTGTTGCGGCCCGGCTCAGTGCGAATTTCTAACGTGCCAGAGGAGTACTGATTACTCCTCGCCGGGATCCTTCGCCGGAGGCATCTCATACACATAGATCACGTGCCCCTGCTTGCCTTGGGTTCGTTCGGTATGTGTGGCCTTCCAGCCCGGTACCGCATAGTCGTGCGAAACTACGCGCGCCCCGGCATGCAGATATTTCTCCAGGCGCGGCCTCAATTCGGCATTGAGCTGCGTGCCCAGGTAAATCGTCACCACGTCGGCGCCGGTCAGATCTGCTTCTAAAAGATCGCCTTGGATGATGCGGGCGCGTCCTTTTAGTCCTGCTTTATCGATCGCCGCCGTCGCCTGCGATGCCAGTTTTGGAGAGATCTCGACGCCCACCGCCTTCGCCTTGTAGCGCAACGCCGCGGCGATGACGATCCGCCCATCGCCGCAGCCCAGGTCGAAGACCGTATCGCCGGGCTTGATATTTGCCAATTCGAGCATCCGGTCCATAATCCGATCCGGCGTGCGCACGTATGGCGACAATTTATTGCTGAAACGCCCATCAGCCTGGCCGAAGGCTAACGCCGGCAGACACGCCAACGCCATGACAAGACTAACCCTACGCATGTTCAAACTCCCCTACCCCTAAACAAAAACGCCAACCGTCCGCGGTTATTATCGATCGTTTGCCCCTACCGCGAGCGGCACATGGCTGTGCTTCGATTTTACAATACGCGACACCATCTCCGTAACGGAGAACCACAAATCCCTTGGACGGCTGATGGTATATTCGGTTCCCCGAAAAACCTTGACCGCCCGGCTGATGGAGTCCTTCCACGGCACCGCGTTTGGGTTCAAATTGTAATTCATGTAGAAGACGGGATAGTCAACCTCGTTAGCAATGGGAGTCAGGGTTTCCTGGGGAACGCCGGCATCGAGCATGATCTTCGGTCCCGCAAATACCAGTGCGTCGGGATGATCTTCGGCGGTCATCTCCTTTTTAATCAATTCAGTAAGAAAATCCGTGTCACCGTGTTTCTGGGCCAAGCGCTTGGTGTCGACAGTGCCCAGCTTCATCGATTCCAGCGCATGCCCCAGCGCCGGAAAATCGATCCGTTCGGAACTGGACTGCCGATACAGCACCCTTTGTTCCTGAATATTGAATGCCACCACAGAGAATCTTCCGAATTGAGGCTCGCGGGCAATCCGCCGCAGAATCGAAACCAAAGCCACCGTATCCATGGGGCGCAGGGCGGGGGAATCGAAATTTTGGGGCGCAAAATTTACCAGAACCTTAATATTGAGAGGCGCGCCTGCCGCGGGCACCCTTTCGACAGGCGGGTCCTCTGTAAACTGCTCTTCCTGCGAGCGCCGGATGGAACCAGGGGCCATTTCGAGCGCAATCTGCTTATCTTTAGGGGGCAGGATCGCCTCGGAATCCCAATAAAACGAGCAGACCCGCTCGGAGCGGTCGCGCATCAACCAATCCACATGATAATTTCCCTCGCCCAGGTCGAAGGCGCCTCCCAAAGCCGCGTCGCCCTTGGCATCGTCTTCAATCGACGGGACATGAACATGCTGGACGAAATAAACCGGTTCCCGTTTATGGTCATCCGAGGTCACCCGGAACAGAATCGTCAGCCTGTTCTCAGAGCCAGCCAGTTCTTTCAGGGGAATGTTCACTCCATAACCGGCATGGAAGCGGAGGTCGAAGCCGAGCACGGGTTTTACCGGAGTAACAGTGCAGGGAAGGTCTTTGCGAACATCCTGAGCTTCGAGCACCGCAAGGTCGGTGTTCATCATGTGCAGCCCGTTGCCGCCCGTTCCGGCAAGCTGCGACTGCGCTCCCAACTCCACAGCAAGCAGCAGCGCTGCCGACGGAAATAATGCCAAACGAACCCAACAACGCATTGGCTTCCTCGCTCTTCCCGGGGTTAGATCAACCATCGGCGGAAAGCGTACTTCGTATTATGGCTGAAATGGCGGTCCCGTCAATAGGAAAGGATGGCGCGAGGGAGTAGGCCCTTAACGGCCCCATTCGGTCAACTGCTGAAGGATCTGCTGGGCGGCCTTCTGTCCCGCGCTTTTCTTGGACATGCCCTGCGCCTGGCTCACCCACTCCTTACCCAGTCGTACTTCCACGGTAAAAATCTTCGAATGCTCCGGCCCGTCCTCATTCACGATGACGTACCGCGGCGGGGGCAGTTTCAGGGCTTGGGCCATTTCCTGCAAAGAGCTCTTATGATCGGCGACGGCGTCGTCGATGCCGTCATCGTCCGGTTGAAACGAACCCAGCACCTCCTGCTCAATGAACGCGCGGGCCGTATCCAGGTCCGCGTCCAGGTAGAGGGCCGCGATCAGGGCCTCCACGGCGTCTGAAAGCAACGCTTTTTTTTCGCGGCCGCCGGACATTTCCTCTCCCCGCCCCAGCAGCAGGAACTCGCCCAGTTTGAGGTTCTGCGCCACTTCATAGAGGCGCGCGGCGCTCACCAGGTGAGCCTTCAGCTTCGAAAGCCGGCCCTCCGGAGACGACGCGTAGCGGCGGACCAGGCAATCGCTCATGACGAAGCCCAGAATCGCGTCGCCTAGAAACTCCAGTTGCTCGTTGTCACTGAGAGGCTGCCCATCGGCGGACTTCTCATACACCCTCGACTTATGGGTCAGCGCGCGCTCAAGCAGCTTCTTATCGCGAAAAGTGTGCCCTAAAGACTTTTCGAGAATTGCGATATCTGCACCCATCCTTATTTAGTGTCTCCGATGGGGCGAAGCGTTTCGTGCAATTGCTTATTTTTTAGCGGCCTTCAAAGCTTCGGCCCGCTTCTTCTCTCTGTCGGCGAAAGGGGTGAGGGCCGGATTGGGAGGCATTTTAGCCAGTGTGGCCAGGGCTTCGTCTGGCTGCTTGTTATCGTTATAAGCGGCCGCCAAACGAATGAATGTCGGCGGATCGGGCTGCTGCGGAATCGCGAGCGCCTGTTTAAATTCCGCGATTGCCACGTCGTATTTCTTGCGAACCGACGCGATCATACCTAAATCGCGGTGAGCGTCGCCTACAAATTCCTTTTGCACCTCCGCCCACTGGTCATCGGGAATTTGCGGGTTAGGCTTCTGCGCCGCCGGCGCGATCTCTATCGCCTCCTTGGCCAGTTTTTCCGCCTTGCCGAGCTTTTCATCTTTATCCAAATCGTTTTCGCGAGTGCTGCGCGCCAGTTCCGCCGATTCCATCAGCATCGCTTCATAGGATTTCGGATCGGCCTCCAAAGCCAGATCGGAATAAATGATGACCTTAGGTCCCGCGCCCAACTGCTCCGCCGCGCGCGCCGCCTGAGTGTAGGCCATCGCCTTAAATTGCGTGTCGGCGAACTTTTGCACAAATGCGTCGATCTTGGCGATTTTTGCCGCTGGATCGGGTTCCTTTAGAAACCCGTTGATCGCATCCGCTTCCGCTTTCGTATATTTCGGTTTTTGCGGCTGCGCAGGCGGCGTAGTTTGCGCCGTCGCGATCGCCGCTGCTGCTGCCAGGAAGGCAGCTACCATTCTCGTCCTCATCCTTCACTCCTAAAATTTTATTTTTTGTCGAAAGCTTCTTTCAAACCCTTTTCAGCGGCTTTCCGGACTGAATCCGGCGCCCCTTCGACGGCCAGTGCCGCCTTATAGTGCTCCTGGGCCCGCTCGCGGTCGCCTTGAGAATCGGCCAATCGAGCCAAATATAACAAACTCCATGACTTGGTGTACGCGTCGGGCTCCAGTTCGAGCACCTTGCGGAACAGCCGGTCGCCGACTTCGGGGTCCTTCTGAAGAATCGCGATCCGCGCTAAACCATAATACGCCTTTGCGTGTAAGGGTTTCACCGTGGTTTCGGTCAACGCCTTTAAATAGAGATCCTTGGCGGACGGTAGATCGCGTTTTGAATAGCTGGCTTCGGCGTTATCGAGCGTTAGTTCGGCACTGGAGAGCGCGGGCTGCTTGACGCCCGTCACGTGAATGGTCCTGCCCGTCGCCTCAGTTGCGAACTGGAAATTATCGAACCTCTTCTCCTCGCGCTTGAAATCGACGTGGGCCACCAGATCCGGGAAGCATAGCCTGAGGACGACGTCCTGCTTCTCGTACACGCCGGCCAAAATTTCCGCGAAAGCGGGCGTCAATATGAAGCCCTCCCTCGCGGCCTCGATTGGCGCATCCGGCTTCTTATCCATGCGGCTTTCCATCGCTTTGATGAAGCACTCTGTCGCGAGTAACACGAAATCCTGCTTGAATTGTTCGGCCAGCAATGGAGAACCCAGCGCATAATCGCCCAGCGGCGCTTTCTCCATCAGCTGCTTGGAATATTTGAGACCGACCGGGTCCATCAAATAATGCAGGTACGCATGGCGGATATCCTGGATTCGCAATTCCTTGGAGGGCGTCACCACCACGAAACTATCGTCCGCGTAACTGCGTGTCTGCACCTGGTTCGGCGCGCCCAGCAGGTCGACATAAATCTGAAAACGATGACCCAGATATCCGCTGGTGGGATTACGCGCGTACGCGTTGGCGAGCAGCACGGCCCGGCTGACGGGCGCGTGATATTGCTCAATCACATCGTCGAACACGGGCTGCGCGCGCTTCCACAGATCGGCGATATGCGCCTGGCGATAAAAGGCGACCAGCAGCGGCGTCAAACCGTCGAGCTGTGCGGCATCGGGTGGCATCGAGTTCGCATAACGAGGTTCGAACAGAGGTGGTCCGTTGACTGCCAGCGCAAAGGAAATGTACTGGCTAAGGTCAGCGGAAGCATCTTTTTGTTTGTGATCCCTCACGAAGCGCTTCAAATCGAACAGGCAATCGAGCTTCTGCGCGGCGATGTAATCGCGAACCACCTTGCGCTCCGGGCTGTTGGACAGCGAATCGACCTCCGCGTCGTAGCCGGCCGCGTTAATCGCGGCAAGCACGGTGAAAAGCGTCTCATTCGCATCCAGCTGGTTGTCCGCTTTGGGCGCTTGAGGGAACGCGAAAACGGCGGCGGCAATCAACAGGAGAGCGACGGCGCGAGGCAAATTTACTTCCTATTCACCCAGTATATCGAGCGCCGCTTCCAGTTCGCTGCGCGCATGTGCGTCGCGCGTGACGGCAATGCCGCGGCGGTAGAAATCGCGCGCCTGGTCGAGCTTGCCCAGCTTCTCCAGCGTTTGCCCCCCGTGGAAGTACGCGGCGGAATAGTTCGGATCGGTTTCGGCGACCGCTTCAAACGCCTGAACCGCGCGGTCCAGTTCGCCGGATTTCACATATTCCATGGCCAGCCCATAGCGGGCAAAGGCGCTTGACGGATTCTGATCCAGGAGTTGCTGCAAGACTTCGATGCGCGAGGGTTCCAAACTGTTAGGATACCTTGTAAGCAACGGATATGGCCTGCCCATTTTTCAGACCCATGCGGCCGCTCGAGTGGAGCACCGGCCGCGCTCCTCTGGGCGCGATCTTCGAAGGCGAGTGCGAGCGGGGCGGGACTGCGGAGGCGAGGTTCTGCAACTTCGGATATGCACGCGGACAGTGCGCCGAGTTTCCCGCCGACTGGGCCACGGATGCTCTGCGCTTTTCAGTGGTCGGGTTGGGCGAAGGCACGGTGCGGATAGTCTGGATTCTCGAAAAAGACCACGCGCCCGTCGAACACGGGTTCCTGGAGTACGCGGAGTCCACCAGGGCGTTCGACGCGGAACCGGCCGGTGTATTGGCGGCACAGGCCAGGGTTTTCATAGAGAATTATCTGGCTCATTAACAACTGCTAGAGAGTGGCATCCGTAGGAGCATAGCGCCCATATTGAACAGATTTACGGTTATATCCAGCGCCTTCTCGAGCCCCCGCCGGACGCGCCGAGGCGTCGAATCGGATTTGGACATCAATGACACAATCGATCGACGTCGTCCCCCTAGAAATCATTGAGCGCAAGATTTACCTGATCCGCGGCCGCAAGGTTATGCTCGACAGCGACCTGGCGGACCTGTATCAGGTCCAAACGAAAGTCCTCAACCAGGCGGTCCGCCGAAATCTGGACCGCTTTCCCGACGATTTCATGTTCAAAAGCCAGGAGGAACTCGAAAATTGGAGGTCACAAATTGTGACCTCCAATTCCTCGGCGAGGATGGGGCTGCGTCGGCCACCTTACGCCTTCACCGAACACGGGGTCGCAATGCTCTCTTCCATCCTCAAAAGCAAGCGCGCAGTGGCTTTGAATATTCTGATCATCCGCGCCTTCGTTCACTTGCGGGAATACCTGGCGACGCACCAGGATCTGGCCCGGAAACTCGAGGAAGTAAGAGCACAGCGCGCACATTGAACAGATTTATGGCTATATCCAGCGCCTGCTGGAACCGCCGCAGGACGCTCCGAAACGTAGAATCGGGTTTTTAGTTAGCAGCTAAACTTGCAAGTCAGACTTGCAAGGTATCCTGTTCTCCTGGTACCATGAACCTGGTATGCGGGGAAAGAGCAGCGATCCGGATGTAACCGACTTTAGCCACGCCATCGGCCTGCTGGTACGTCGAGCGCGCGCGGCCGCGGCCTCAGAGGAGCTTTCCTGGACCGAAACGGCCGTGCTGAAATGCCTCGTGAAACAAGGACCCATGACGACAGCCGATCTGGCTCGCGCCCAGGGCATGAGGCCGCAGTCGATGCGCGCTATCGTCGCCGCACTCGAACAGTTGGGCATGGTTTCGCGGCGCCCGCACGCGACCGACGGCCGCCAGGTGAATATCGAGCTGACTCCGCGAGGCTCCGCCATCGAAAAGAGCTCGAGTGATAGAAAACGGACCTGGCTCGCCCAGGCCATCGCCCAGCTCGACACGCGTGAGAAAGAAACTCTGTTCGCCGCGGGAAAAATCATTGAGCGCCTGGTGCGTCAGTGACAGCAGCCTCGCTATCCCACGCCTGGCGAGCGCTCAGGCACCGCAACTTCAAACTCTTCTTCTTCGGCCAGACTATTTCGGTTATCGGCAACTGGATGACCCGTCTGGCGACTACCTGGCTGGTCTACGACCTGACGCATTCTGCGCTTCTGCTCGGCATCGTGAGCTTCTCCGGACAGATCGTTTCGTTCCTGTTGGGACCATTCGCGGGCGTGTGGGTGGAGCGGCTCGATCGCCGCAAGCTGCTGCTGTGGACGCAGGCCGGTGGCGCCGTCCAATCACTAGCGCTGGCCGCGCTGACGCTCGCGCACGTGATCCATCTGTGGGAAATCATCGCTCTCACCGCGTTGCAAGGCTTCATCAATGCGTTCGACATGCCGGGCCGTCAATCGTTCCTGGTGCACATGGTCGAGGATCGGGGCGATCTCAGCAACGCGATCGCGATCAACTCCTCCATGGCCAACGGAGGACGTCTGATCGGGCCCGCCATTGCCGGACTCGTCATCGGAGCGGTGGGCGAAGGCTGGTGTTTCCTGATCGACGGGATCAGCTACTTTGCCGTCATCGTGTCCCTGCTGCTGATGCGCCTCGAGCCGTGGCAGCGTCTGCGCGGCGCGCGCGGGATGATCGAACAGATGCGCGAAGGCTGGGACTACGCGCGTGGGTTCCGGCCGATTCGCACGATCCTTTTGCTATTCTCGCTGATCAGCCTGATGGGTTACCCCTACGCGGTGCTGATGCCGGTGTTCGCCGCGCAGGTGCTGCATGGCGGCGCTTATACGCTCGGGTGGCTCACCGCGGCATCGGGAATCGGCGCGCTGATTTCGGCTCTCTCGCTTGCGGTCCGCAAGTCGGTAGTCGGATTGGCGCGCATGCTGCAAATCGCGTCCTTGATGCTGGGAAGCGCGCTGATTCTGTTCGGCCTATCCCATGTCTTGTGGTTGTCGCTGGCCTTGATGGTCTTTGCCGGCTTCGGATTGATGCAGGGCGCGTCGGCCAGCAATACGATCATTCAATCGCTGGTCCCGGAAGATAAACGAGCCCGCGCGATGAGTTATTACACCATGGCTTTTTTCGGCGCCGCACCATTCGGCAGCCTGCTGGCGGGCACGCTGGCTTACCGGTTTGGAGCGCCGCATACCGTCATGGTCACCGGCGGCTTCTGCCTCGTCGGGTCGTTATGGTTCAGCTTCGAGCTGCCGAAAATCAAGGCGGAGATGCGGCCGATCTACCAGGAGATGGGTCTGCTCGAGACCGCGTCCCCTGGCTGAGGCCTGGGGTTATTTTGATAATGAAGGGAAACTACAAATGAACTGGTATAACTACGTGGCTTGCTTCTTCGCCGGAATGTTTCTCGCCAATACCGTGCCGCATTTCGTGCATGGCATTTCCGGCGACCGGTTCCCCACTCCGTTCGCGCACCCTCCCGGAAAAGGACTGTCGTCGCCGACGACAAACGTCGTCTGGGCGCTCTTTAATCTGATCGCTGGATACGGTTTGTTTCGAGTTGGGAACGTTTCCAGCGGAGACGTCCTCAACCTGGCTATTTTCTTCGCCGGCATCGCCGCGATCAGTATTATGCTGAGCGTGGAATTTCAAAAGAAACAAGCGAAATAAGAGTATGCCACTCACTGCACTCGATCCTGGTAGCGCGCTGATGGTAATCGATCTGCAAAAAGGGATTGTCGTCATGCCCACGGCGCATCCGGCCGGCGATATCGTCGGCCGAACAGCGCAACTTGCGCGAGCTTTTCGCGAGCGCGGCCTGCCGGTGGTTCTGGTCAACGTTTCGGGCCCTCCGCCGGGCCGCACCGATGCCGGACCTCGCAAGTTTTCGTTCGCCCCCGATTGGACGGAGCTGGTTCCGGAACTGGATCGGCAGGCCGCCGATCATCCGGTCACCAAGCAGTGCGTCGGCGCGTTTGCGGGCACGGATCTGAACGATTACCTGCACGGGCGCGGCGTGACTCAAGTTTTCCTGACGGGCATTGCGACCAGTTTCGGCGTGGAATCGACGGCGCGCACCGCCTATGACCTGGGCTATAACGTGGTTCTGGTGGTGGACGCGATGACGGACCGGGATGCGGACGCGCATCGTCATTGCGTCGAAAAGATTTTCCCGAGAATAGGCGAGACGGCGGCTACCAACGATGTGCTGAAGCTGTTGAGCGATTTCTGAGATGAAAAGCCACTGGCGGCTCGGTCATGTACAAGGCACGTCGACACGAATGTCGACGCGGCACGCCTGGAGGCGTGCGCTACAAAGGGAACTTGGGGTCGTTGCGCACCTGCTCAGCCTGCCACAAATGGCGGCGATCGTGAGTAGTAGTGAGCAGCAGCTGTCCTCCCAGCGGCATTTTGACGAATGCTCGCAAGACCGGGTGCAGCGCGGTCATTTCAACCTTCACGCGACCCAGATGCAGGCCGTCGGCGCTCTTGGTCAGGCGTTTTAACTCACCCTCGATGCGGCGGAATTCGGCGAGCGTCGCTTCCAAATCGACATCCGCGGGCGGCAGGAAAACTTTCGGCGCCCTGAATTTTTTCTTGACCGGAGGCTCCTGGCTGGCGATGAATTTCCGCACCAGGAAGCCGTATTGAAACGGTCCTTCGCCCTTCCTGGCTTGACCTTTTGCAATCCCCTTTTCGATGGCGCCGAGAGCGAAGCCATTGGTGACGTTGAGATGCGCGAAACATTCTCCGATCGACCATTTACCGGGCTCCGGACGCCACTGGAACTGCTCCCGCGTCAGGCCATGGGTGATCGATTCGGCGTGGCTCACATTGGCGTCGATCTCGATCACCAGCATCGCGATGTCGGAATCATGCGCCATATCGCTACAATATAAGATTCCAATGCGCATTGCTCTGGCGCAAATTAATCCCACAGTGGGGGACCTTTCGGGGAACGTGAACCGGATGACGCGGGCCGCGCGTGAGGCGGCGGATCGCGGCGCCGAAGCAGTAGTGTTTCCGGAACTCTCGCTCACCGGCTATCCCCCGCGCGATTTGGTGGAGAAGCCCAGTTTCATCGAAGCCAGCGAACAAGAATTGGAGCGCCTGGCGCGCGATACGGCGAACCTCGATGTGAGCGTCATCTGCGGCTACGTTGCGAAATCCAGGGCCGACACCGGGAAGCGGGCGTTGAACAGCGCGGCCGTGCTCGAGCGCGGGCAGATCGTTTTCCGGCAGAGCAAGATGCTGCTGCCGAATTACGACGTGTTCGATGAAGCGCGCTATTTCCGGCCCGGCGAACGCGAAGATTTGTTCACGCTGCGCGGCCAGCCGATTGCCCTGACGATTTGCGAGGATGCGTGGAACGATAAGCGCTATTGGAAACACCGTTTATATCAACGGGATCCCGTGGAGGAACTATTCGCGGCCGGCGCGGCGATCATGATCTGCATTAATGCGTCGCCGTTCAACATGGGCAAACGCGAGATGCGGCGCTCCATCTATCGCGCGGCGGCGAAACGATATTTGAAGCCAGTGGTCTACGTGAATCAGGTAGGCGGCAACGATCAGCTGGTTTTCGACGGATCGAGTTTCGCAATGGACGCCCGTGGAGAAATCGTCGCGTCGGCCCGGTCTTTTGAGGAAGACCTGGTGATGACCGGCGATCTTCATGAAGATTTCACGGACGAATGTGAAGCTGTGTATCAGGCGCTGGTTTTGGGCACGCGGGATTATATTCGCAAGTGCGGATTTTCCAAGGTGCTGATCGGGTTGAGCGGAGGCATCGATTCGGCTTTGACGGCGGTTATCGCGGTGGAGGCCGTGGGGAAAGAGAACGTCACTGGCGTGGCGATGCCGGGGCCGTTTTCCTCGGATCACAGTGTGCGGGATGCGCGGGAAATGGCGAATAAGCTCGAAATAAGGTTCGAAACCGTATCGATTTCGTCTACTTACGATCATTTAACTCATGTTTTGGAACCGGCCTTTCACGGCAAGGGTCCGGATGTGACCGAAGAGAATCTGCAATCGCGTTTGCGGGGAGTAACGCTGATGGCTCTCTCAAATAAAACCGGCGCGCTGGTGCTGACCACCGGAAACAAGAGCGAGCTGGCAGTGGGTTACTGCACGTTATACGGCGATATGTGCGGAGGGCTCGCGGTGATCAGCGATGTGCCGAAAACCATGGTCTATGCGCTATCGAGGATCGCGAACCTGCGTCACAAGGGAGCGATTCCCGAAGCCGTGTTCACCAAACCTCCGTCGGCGGAGCTGAAGCCGGATCAAAAAGACACCGATTCATTGCCGCCCTACGAAGTACTCGACCCGATTTTAGAAGATTACATTGAGCAGTACAAAACGCCGAAGCAGATCGCGGAGGCGCACTCGCTGCCGATTGCGCTGGTTCAGGATATTGTGAATAAGGTCGATCGGAATGAGTATAAGCGCCAACAGGCCGCTCCGGGTTTGAAGGTGACCACGAAGGCATTCGGGGTCGGACGAAGATTTCCCATCGCGCAGAGGTTTTCCCAATGAAATATATTTCTATTTTTCTTTTGGTAGTGATTTTCGCGGTGTCGCAGCCATCGGGCAGGGAAACGGTGGGAAGGCAGGCCGACGGAACGGTGCTGCTGCCGAACGGATGGAAAATCGCGCCGGTGGGCGAGCAGGTGCCTTTGGATACGCTGCCGATGTCGACCGCGATATCCCCGAATGGACGCTTCGTGCTGGTGCTGAACGGAGGATACAAGCCTCCGAGCATCAGCGTGATCGACGCGGCGTCGAAGAAGGAACTGTCGCGCGTGAAGGTCGCCGATGGATGGTTGGGATTAACGTTCTCCCCCGATGGGAAATTCGTTTATGTAGGCGGAGGATCGCAGTACCGGGTGTTCGAGTTTTCATTTTCGAACGATGGCGAGCTGAAGCCTGCGCGGGAATTTGAGATTGCTCCAGACGCGCCGCATAATGTGCGCGATTTTATCGGCGATGTGGCGATTTCGAAGGATGGGCAGTTGATGCTGGCGGCGGATTTGTATCACGACTCCGTGGTCGCGATCAATGTGCGGACGGGGAAGGCGAGCGAGCGATACAAAACAGGACGGCGTCCTTACCGGATTTTGTTTCATCCCGATGGGAAGACGTTTTTTGTTTCGAGCTGGGCGGATGCGACGGTCTATGAGTACAACTTGCCTTCAGGGACGGAGGCCACCAGGCTGCGCGTGGGTCCGCATCCGACGGACATGATTTTCAGCGACCGGAATCCGGAGGCGGATGAGGCCGAGGAGAACGCGAAGAAGCCCAATGTCGAAGAGAAAATCCTGCGGCTGTTCGTCGCGGCGGCAAACACCAATTCGGTGTTCGTGGTCAACGTGGACGAGAACAAGCAAATGACAGTAACCGAGACGTTGAACGTCGCGATGACGCCGAGGCATCCCCTGGGCATGACGCCGACAGCGCTGGCGATTTCGCCGGATCAGAGAGTTTTATATACCGTCTGTTCCGATGCCAACGCGGTGGCCGTGACCGATATTTCCGAACAGAGGAGCCGCCTTTTGGGATTTATTCCCACGGGTTGGTATCCGACCGCGGCGCGTGTTCTCGCCGATCGAACGATTCTGGTGCTGAATGGACGGGGACTCCAGAGTTACCCGAATCCCAAGGCTCCGGGCCCGTTCGGCGCTCCGGCGATCGAGGGCGGAGGCGATCCGAGGCGTGAGTATGTAGGTAATTTGCAGACCGGAACGATGTCGGTGATCGCGCCTTTGACCGAGGCGGCGCTGGCTCAATACACGAAATCCACGCTCGCGCTGTCGCCCTATGACGATTCGAAACTCGATGTGGCGGAGATCGCGGACGATAACGTGATCTATTCCAAGCCCGGCAGGCCTTCGCCGATCGAGCACGTGATTTACATCATCAAAGAAAATCGCACCTACGATCAGGTGTTGGGGAAAATCGGGAAGGGCAACAGCGATCCGGCGTTGAATCTGTTCGATGAAAATGCGGCGCCCAATCACTATAAGCTGGCGCGCGAATTCGTGCTGTTCGACAATTTTTACGTCAACGCCGATGTGAGCGCGGACGGGCATAACTGGGCGACGGCGGGGATTGCTCCGGATTATACGCAGAAGTTTTGGCCGTCGAGTTACGCGAAGCGGCGCAATTTTTACGATTACGAAGGCGGGGAGCCGGCGAATTCGCCTCCGGCGGGCTATATCTGGTCGAACGTGCTTTCCGCGGGGCTGACGGCGCGGAATTACGGACATCAGGCGAACAACAAGAAAGTCGCGGGTCCCGATGGAGTGCAGATCGACGGCGTTCGCGATCCCTCGCTCGCGGCGATTACGAATAAACGCTATCGCGGCTTCGATCTCGATTATCCGGACGTCGAACGCGCGAAGGTTTTCCTGGGCGATTTGAGGGATTTTGAGGCGTCCGGGAACATGCCCCGGTTTATCATCTTGCGGCTGGGCAACGATCACACGTCGGGAACGTCGGCGGGTCATGTGGCGCCTTTGTCGTCGTTTGCCGATAACGATTATGCGCTCGGCATGATTGTGGAGGGCGTTTCAAAGAGCCGGTTCTGGGCGAAGTCCGCGATTTTCGTAATTGAAGACGACGCGCAGAACGGACCGGATCACGTGGATTCGCACCGTTCGCCGGTGTTCGTGCTGTCGCCGTACACGCGGCGGGGAATCATCGATAGCACGATGTACAACCAATCGTCGGTGCTGCGGACCATGGAGCTGATTCTGGGATTGCGGCCGTTGACGCATTTCGATGCGGGGGCGCGGCCGATGGCGATGGCGTTTGCGAGCGCTCCGAACACGGCGGCGTATGAGGCGGAGAGGCCGAGGATATCGTTGACGGAGAAGAATCCAGCGAGGTCGCCTACCGCAGCGAGGTCGGCAAAGATGGATTTTCGGGATGCGGATATGGCGGATGACGATGAGTTGAATGCGGTTTTGTGGGAGGCTATTCGAGGGGGGCGGGCGCCGGTGCCGGTGAGGAGTTATTTTTCTAAGTAGTCATGTCTGTCGAAGCGGAAAAGCGTGCCGCGTCGACATTCGTGTCGACGTGTCTTGGCTTCCCGATGAAGACCGCGAAAAGCGGGGACTGCCTACTCTGTCCCGAGGCGTCCTCACGATCGTCAAAGCAACATATTTTGCTGACGCCGCAGTGGACAGAGCGGGCTGTCCCCGCTTTTCGCCCTGGCGAGAGTGTCGACCTGTTTCCCAGTCGACGTTACCATAGTAATGTTTTATCTGAGACAGGCCACTAGGATTCGCAACTCGGCCGGCTGGAAGCGTAAACGGAATTTGGACTTGTGGGAGCTCGATAAAGCGGCAGATGGCCATTTGATTGAGTGGCATTTGGTAAGAGGCCACGCTGGACATCTGGATAACGAACGTGCAATCGACTGACTCAGACTGAAGTCGACGCTGCAAGCGGAAGCGTACTCTGACTCAAGAGGTGGCAGGCGAAACCGCCTGCCCCACAACGTTGCACATGGGGTGTGGCCATTAGGTAGAGATGATCGGCTACCAGCGGACGCCCAGGCTCACTGGCATGTAATCCATGTGGCCTAACGAGCCTTCGAACATGTGGATATACTTCGCTTCCACGTACAGCTTGATATTCCATTTGACTAAGACCGAGGCGCCGAAACCTACGTCTACGCCGGGTTTGTGAACTGTGTAGTCCAAGGCTGTTACGCTCGATGGGTAGCCGGGGGTGTTGAAGCCGAAAAACGGGTTGGTTCCGGTCGCCGTCGCCACCGTCGGCCTCACTAAACTCTGCGTGCGCGAGAACGCTCCGCCGCCGCCGATCGCGTACACGTCCCAGGCTCCTTTAGGATGGAAATGCCACATTGGGTCGATCGTGATGGACTCGTTTTTCAAATGGCCGCCGGGGTAGCCTTGCGGAGTGCCCAGGCTGTTCAGCGCCCCGGCCGTGAGGTGCATCTCATCGTACTCAATCTCCGCCATGATGGTGAAATGCTTGGTGAAGTTATAGCCGACGCCTCCCTGGGCGTTCCAACCCAGCCTGAGATTTGTTTTGGTGGTAAGAAACGGCTCCTCAATTCCGCCGCCGACGTTGAACGCAAATTGGTTCAGCCACGCGGGCTGCGCGCTCAGCGCGCCGGCAAAGAAGAGTATTCCGATGATGGTCTTCAATGAACTCCTCATGGTTTTACTGTCGGGTGGTGCGGTCGCGCGGCGGAAAACTGGGCATTCACGTTCATCGGGCCATTCATGGTGAGGTGACAGGATCCTTTGCCGGAGCAGGCGCCCTGCCAGCCCGCGAAGACGAATCCAGGCTCGGGTGTCGCGGTTAGCGTGACGCTCGCGCCGTCGGGCTGGTAGCCCGATGAGGGAGACACGGTGCCGCCGTTTGAGGCGTTGATCGTCAACATCACCTGGGCCGTGAATGACACGCTGGCCGTCGCACGCGGCGCTCCGCACGCAACCGAGATAGTCTGCGTCGTTCCGTTGCCGACGTATTGCGTCCCATTGGACGCGGTCTGGATGGAGGGCGCGCCCAGCGTGTGACTGGTCCCGGGCAGCCAGTTCAATACCGCAGGGGTCAGCACGGTCTGTCCGTCGGCCACGACTTTCAGGCCGGAGGGGCTGGTATTGATCGTATATGCTACCGCCGGAAACACCTGTCTGATGCGCTGATTCCCGACATCGGCGACCAGCACGCTGCATGAAGGACCGATGGCCACGGCGCTCGGCTGATTCAATTCGAAACTGGTGGCAGGACTACCATCGCCGTTGTAGCCACCGGTTCCGTTACCGGCGACGGTCGAGATAATTCCATCCGTGCCGACTTCCCGCACCACGTTATTGCGGGTATCGGCGATAAATATATTGCCGTACGAATCGACTGCGACCCCGGTGGGATTGCGAAGCGTGGCGGATAGAGCGGGTCCGTTGTCGCCCGTATAACCCGAACCGCCGGTGCCCGCCACGGTCGCGACGCTTCCACCGCTGACGGTGATTTTTCGAATCAGGTTATTACCGGTGTCGGCATAATACAGATTCCCCGAGGAATCGATGGTCAGTCCTTGAGGCGAGTTCATGGGCTGCGAACTGGCCGTCCCGGTGGGCGATGAAGGCACGCCGGGAGAACCCGTGCCGGCGAAGGGGCCGATGTTGCCGTTGGGCGTGATCACGCGAATCCGCGCGCCGGATTGTTCCAGAATATAGAGGCTATGGGTGGCGTTCGCGTAGGCGACATCGACCGGACCACTGAGCTGCGCGGCGGTTGCCAAGGCTCCATCGCCCGAATCGATATTGACAGCGTCCCCTGCCAGGTTGACCAGCGCGCCTTCGGGAGTAATCTCCCGCACCACCTGGTTTTTTGAATCGGCGAAATAGATGTTCCCTGCACTGTCGATGGTGAGACCGCGGGGAGCGTTCAAACGCGCGGTGATTGCGGTATCGTCGGCCGCATCCCAGGTTTGCTGGCCATTTCCAGCCAGAATACCGATGCTCGCGGCGCCGGAGTTAAGATTAAACTGCCGAATCCGGTTGGCGGTGCTATCGGAGAAATACACCTCGCCGTTGTTAAACAACAAATTAGTGGGGTTGTAGGAAATCAGGCCATTGCCGCCAATCGTGGTGATGAAGCCGTTCGAAGCAGTGACCAGGCGGACCCGGTAATTACCTCCATCGGCGATGTACAGGTTATTCTGTGGGTCCATCGCGATGGCCTGTAAATTGAGATTCGCGGCGATCGCGTAGCCGCCGTCGCCACCCGCGCCCACGGTCCCCGAGCCGGCGTAGTTCGAAATGACTCCGTTGGGGGCCACGCGGCGGACACGGTCGTTGCCGACATCGGCGATATAAAGATTGCCGGCCGTGTCGAAAAGCAGAGCTCCCGGGTTGCTCAGTTCGGCGGTATTAGCCTGGCGGCCATCTCCGAATGAGCCCCGCCTTCCCGCCGAGCCTGCCACTACGCTCGTGATCCCTGCGGTCGAAATCATTCGCACCACCTGGTTCGCGGTATCGGCTACGTAGATGTTGCCAAGATGGTCCACTGCAAGTCCGGTAGGCCCGGAGAATGCCGCGGTGGCCACGGTGCCATTATCGCCATCGTAGGCGGGATTACCGGTGCCGGCGACCTTGGTGATAATTCCCTGAGGCGAAACTTTGCGGATCTCATCGTTGCCCGTGTCGGCGATCAGCAGGTTGCCGTTCAAATCGAACGCGATCGCGGAGGGCGTATTCAGGCTGGCGTTGACCGCCGGACCGCCGTCGCCGCTGTTTATATTGTTGCCGTTGCCCGCGAAGGTATGAATGATTCCTTTGGTATCCACCATCCGGATGCGGTTGGCCCCGGCATCCGCGATATATAAATTTCCCGAGGAATCGAAGGTCAGCGCCAGGGGGATGGAAAGAGTGGCGGAGGTGGCCGGCCCGCCATCGCCCGCGTTGCCTTGCGAGCCTTGGGCGCCGGTTCCCGCGACCAGATAGAGGATTCCGCTCGAACTGATGCGCACCACCTGATGGGATCCACGCAGCGAAACATACACGTTGCCCTTACCGTCGCTGGCGACGCCGGAGGGTAGGTTCAGACTAACGTCCAGCGCAGGAATACCGTCGGGTGAGCCCGGTATCTCCCCAAGAATCGACGTGATTGTCGATTGCGCGTGCCCGCAGGCGGCCGCGATTGCGGTGAAGAAGACGAATCTAAATAAATTGAACTTCATATTTCAGTAGGAAAAACTCAAGCCGATTTCTATTTGATTCTTTTGCGACTCGTACGAGGGTCCTTGAAATGTGGACCCGAACCATCGCGTGTATCGGACTTCACCCATGGATTTGAACTTGCCGTATTCGAACAGCTTGTAACCCACTCCGCCGACAAGTCCAAGGACGTTCCTGTTGTTGGGCGCGACCGGGTTTTCGTTATACGCGGTCGAGCCGTCGGGCAGCGACGTCGAGGTCCCCGTGCGAATATTCGAAACATGGCGGTACGCGCCGCCGCCGATCAGGAACGTTTGCGAGAGCCATCCCAAGCCGCGCGGAGCCTTACTGCGCAGTCCGTAATAACGTGCGACCAGGGGTACATCGATATAATTTGCCCGCGTATCCTGGGTGATCGAGGTCAGAGGACGATTGTCGTAACTTGAGTTGGGATCTTTCAGGCCGCTCTTAATCTGATCGAGCTGCGTATATTCTTCCTGGTGATAAAAGAAGTCGAGGCCCACCGACACGCGCCTGGTGAACATATATTCGCCGCTGACGCCCAGCGTATATTTCGCGCCCGCCGACGTTCCGAAGTACTGCGAGCTCAGAATCGGATTGGTGCTGTTCGTGGTGACGTACTGAGTCTGGAAAAAACGCTCCGGAAAATATTCAATGCGGACTCCGAAGGAAAGGCGCGGGGGTTTCGAGGTAATGTCGGTGCCGGGGGTATTGTCCTGACTCGTCGAGGGGGACGAAGGCGGCGGGGTGGGCGGAGGCGCAGTGGGTGGTTGCACCGTTTGCGCCCACGACAAAGTTCCCAGCACCACGGCCGCGCACATCGTGAAACGAACCTGCTTGCAGATATTAATCATTTTGCTCTCAGAACCGCAGCCGCACCGAAATCTCAATGGACCGCGGTCCGCCGGTTCGGAATAACGAGTTTACCGGGCCGCCGAACGACTGATTCAGCATCTCCGTAACCACGCCGAAGTTGGGGCTGGCGAGATTCGCTCCTTCAAGCGGCGAGGGGTTGGCGAAGTTCGGATGGTTGAAGACGTTAAAGGCCTGAGCGGAAATGTTCAAAACCACTCGCTCCGTAATCGGGATGGCGCGGCGCACCCCCAGATCCAACTGCTGAGCGCCGAATCCGCGCAGTACGTTTCGCCCCAGGTTTCCTTGCGCGAACCCGGTCACGATATCGAATGCCGCGATGTTCAGCTGTTGTCCGCCGGGCACGTTGGGATTGGGAATCCAGACCGGATTCCCGTTGTAATTCGGACGCACCTGCGCGAACAGTCCTATGGTCGAGTTCACGTCGCCATTGGTCGCTGTGGTGGTGGTAACCGTGGTGCCGTTGATGCTGACCGCTCCGCTGGCGTTGGAACTAATG
Organism: Bryobacterales bacterium; assembly: GCA_963698105.1. Lineage (GTDB taxonomy): Bacteria > Acidobacteriota > Terriglobia > Bryobacterales > Bryobacteraceae > Palsa-187. The sequence continues at coordinate 25,228 of CAVOPN010000001.1, read as the reverse complement.
GTCTGGAGGTCGAAGGGAAGACCGGTGCGCGCGGTTTCAACGAAGTCCACATACCAGTGGCGAATCGGACTCCAGATATAACCTTTGCCCGGAGCAGGAAGACGGTAGGAGCCCGAGAGGCTCAGGTTCTGGCGGATATCGTAATCGGAGGAGCCCTTTTGCCCGCCTCCGAATAGCGTGGCGAATCCTCCGCCTGCGCCGGCGTCATTGGAAGCGGTATCGATCGAATGCGCCCAGGTGTAGCTTAACTGCATCTGGAGGCGATCACTTAAACGCTTCCGAAACTGCGCCTGCATGCCGTTGTAGGAAGAAGTCGCTCCATTGGTGGCCTGCGAAACCAGGTCGAAAGCGTCGGAATATTCGGGTGAGGTCTGCACGCGCAGCAGGTTCTGCCCGCGCGTCGCTGCATAGCCGAGACTCAATACGGACCCGGAACCGAAATGTTGTTCAATGGTCGCGTTCCACTGATAAATGCGCGGAGTTACCAAGCCCAGCGCGGCGGTCGTGATCTGACCGTAAGGACGCGTTGGCGGCAGCAAAGGAGCCGCCTGGTAGATCGGCAGCAGCGGGAACTGCGCTTCCGAAACCGTAGTGACCGACTGATAAGGAGCTCCGCCGAACGCCCCGGGCGTCGTTCCATAGCCCAGATCGTAGAATATTCCAAAACCGGTGCGAAACATCGTTTCATATCCCGGCGTCGTGTTCATTTCATACGCCAGCCCCAGACGGGGCGCGATGTCCCACCATTTGGTGGGATAAATAGGATCGTTCTGCGTAACCCCGGCGATCTGGTTATTCGCCAGCGCAAACGGCTTCGGGCCTTCACGCGCCGTGGGCGCCGGATTCACGTCCCAGCGGAGACCGTACGTTACCGTGGTCCTCTCCGTCATGCGCCACGTATCCTGGCCATATAACGAGAAGTTCAGATACGTGGGATAAACAGCGGGCAGGCTCGATGTGATCTGCGCGTTTAAAGCGCTTCCCGACGTCAGCGAATAGCTGTTCGATGCGATTCCGTTGAACGAAACATTCTCGCTATAAGGTGTGCGATCGGTGGTCACCAGGATTCTGCGGATATCCACACCCGCCTTTTCATGATGAGTGCCGACGACCTTGGTCACGGAATCCACTATGTTGTACTGCTGCTGTTCATTAGCGGAGCGGCCTCCGTAGGAATAGCCGGCGACTCCCAGCATATTCAGATTGAAAGAGCCCGTGGCGCTGGTGACGCCTTTGGGAAACACCACGGAATCGGTCAGAGGAACGGCGCCTCCGAAGCTATCCATAATGGAAACGCTGGACGCCGTGGCCCGCGAATAGTTGACCCGCAGATCGTTAACCAGGCCGTCGGACAGAATTTTGCCGAAGCCTGCGGTGAGCAGGTCCGAATGCGAGGACTGATAAGTCACCACGTTGGGCGACACGGTTTCCGAGCCGCGCCGGTCGCTCGACGCTGGCGACACTGAAATTCTCACGAACAAAGTGGTTTTCGCGCTGAAAATCTGGTCCAGGCGTAGACTGGCGGCCTCGGAACTTGCCGGATTCGAAACTACGGTTTGATACTGCTGCGCGCCATCGATGAGAGTCACTCCGTTGGCGAGTGGAAACGCGCGCAAAAAGGGCTGTAGCGCCGCCGACGTGGCTTGCCTGGTTAATAAAGAAGGAACATCCGTAATGATGGTGAACGGGGCGGTCAGGTGCAATTGATCGAACTGCGCGAAGAAAAAGGTCTTCCCCTTAATCACCGGGCCGCCCAGCGTTCCACCCGGCCGATTCTCACGCTCCGCGGCGCGACCTAAGCCGAGCGAATTCGCGAACCAGTCGTTGGCATCCAGTCGCTGATTCCGGAAGTAATAGTACAACGACCCATGAAAGTCGCTGGTTCCTCCGCGGCTGGTCATGGCGATCTGCGCGCCGGGCGATCGTCCGAATTCCGGCGCGATCGCGGCCGTCTGGACATTCATTTCCTGCATGGCGTCGATCGGAATCAGTTCGGTCGACCCGCCTGCGCCGGGTGTCAACGCGACACCGCCTCCGCCGAAGCCTGCGAATCCGCCTCCCCCGCCTCCTCTGCCACCCCCGCCCGCCCCGACCGCGGTATTCAGACTGACGCCATCGAGAGTATAGTAATTCGTATTTGACCGGAGCCCATTCGCATTGATCCCTCCGTCCCCGATGCCTCCCGCCGACGTGCTGATGCCAGGCGCCATCAATACCAGGGCTTCGGCATTTCGCCCGTTCACAGGAAGATCGCTAAAATAGTCCCGCGCCAAGGGGACGCCTTGCGCAGCGTCGTTCGATATGAGATCGACTTTGTCTTTCACATCGACGGCAGTCGATTGCGCGGCGGCGACTTTCAGCTCCACCACCAGCGTCTTACGGTCGCGAACCGCGATGGCCAGGCTTCTGATCTGATACGGCTGGAAACCCGTCTTTTCGATCTGCACCGAATAATCGCCCGGCGTCAATGAATCGAAGATCACATACCCGCCGGTCGGAGTCTGTTGATGGAAGATCGTCCCCCTCTGGCTGTTGACCAGGGTTACGCTCGCATCCGGCACCATCGCATCGGTGCTATCGGTTACGGTAATCGTGAGAGATGCAAAGTCCTGCGCGAAGAGCACACCGCTGAAAACAGAAAAAGCGAGCCATCTAGACATGAGTCACCGTCGTTCGGGCGCACCTGGACTCTAAAGGGAAATCAAATAGATTTAGACAATAACTCTCCCACTGCGATGCAGTCCAAGAAGTTCATCCGGATTGCACAAGTTCTAGTGTACCCAAAAGACGCTTACACGGTTAGCTTCGATTCGTCGCAATTGTGAAGAAATGTGACAGGGCGGGTCGAAGGCTCATAAACCGGGTTTAAAGCGTGCGAATCTGATACCCTGTGCCCCGGACGCTCAGAATCATCTCCCCGCCCCCACCCATTTTTCGCCGTATCCGGCTGACGTGTGTATCAATGTTTCGTTCAAAGGGCTCCGGCAGCCGATTGTACAGCCTGAGGCTGAGCCGGTCCCGCGACACCGCTTTTCCCCCGGCCCCCATCAGGCATTCCAGAATTTCCAGCTCCATGGCCGTGAGATCGAGACGTTCGCCTTGAAAATAGGCTTCCCGCGACGCAGGCAACAGGCGCAAATCTCCGATCCCGATCGCGTCAGGCTTCTGGTTTGTCCCGGCACGGCGCAGAATCGCCTGGATGCGCGCCATCAGCTCGTCCGGATGAAAAGGTTTCGCCAGGTAATCGTCCGCGCCGGCCCGCAACCCGTTTACCCGATCCGACCGCTCGGCCTTCGACGACAGGACCAGAACCGGAATCTGCGACTGATCCCGAATGCGCCTCAAGACGTCGTCCGCACCGGGCAGAATCAACAGGTCAAATGTCTCAGTCTGAGTCCGGCGAAGCCCCCGCTCCCCATCAGATTCAAATTCCACCCGATACCCGGACCCCTCAAACAGCTCCTGCAACAAGGCACAGTGCTCGAGATCATCGTCAACAACCAGGAACCGCATTAGTCACAAAACTTCACAAAGCTCATTCCATCATACCGCCACCCAGACCCCCGACCCCACGAACCGTTCCCCGATCCCGCGCCCGTCACCGCCCCGCGCCCGTCCCCCCGCTCATAACCCGCCCCATAACCCCCGATGCTCTACCGAGCCGCGACCACAGGGAGCGATCCACCCGGGATCCCCAGGAGACTCCCCCCGACCCCCAATACCGCCCTCCATCCCCTCACCTATCAACCACATCCCGTTCGCACCCATCAACTCCCCGCAAAGCCTAATGCTACAAAGAACCCGACAGGACACTCTATGACCACCCAAGAAATCAACCGCGAAAACGCCCAGCACTCCACCGGACCCAAAACCGATGCCGGCAAACAACGTTCCTCCATGAACGCCCTCCGCCACGGCCTCACCGCCGAAAAAACCGTCATGCCCGACGAGGATATCGACCTCTACGACCGCCACCTCCAATCCTTCGTCGACGAGTACGACCCCCAGGGAGCCACCGAAACCCAGCTCGTCCAAACCCTGGCCGACGCCTCCTGGCGCCTCAACCGCATCGTCGCCATCGAAGCCGGCGTCATGAAACAAAACCTGATGGACCAGCCCACCATGTGCAAATCCCTCTCCAACCTGAGCCTGCACAGCCACCGTCTCAACCGCCAGTTCGAAAAGGCCGTCACTCAACTCCGCGACCTCCAAAAAATCCGCCGTGCCCAGGAAAAGCGCGCCATGGCGGAACTTCTGACCACCTACATATGGCACAAAAACCGTGGAGAAACCTACGATCCCGCCCCGGATGGCTTCGTTTTTTCACAATCCCAAATCGACGCCGCCCTAAGCGTCCGCCAGCGCCGAATGCGCACCGGCTACCAGGAAACCGCCACCCCCCAATGAATCTCTACTGAGCCGCGACCACAGGGAGCGGTCGTTTGTGAGCCAGACGCTCTCTCCTGTGTAGGGCAGGCCCTTTCGCCTGAACCTAAAGCGTGCGCCATCGGCGGCAGCGCATGGCGCCGCCCCACACAACCCCAAAGGAGGAGAATGAGAAAGAGGAAAGCCAGATGCCCTGGAAATTTGCGTCCGTGTTCGCGTTGCTGACTATTTCGTTGTGCGCCCAACCGCCCACCCTCGCTGTAGATGCCGCGGCCAACGTGCACCCCATCAATCCCTGGATTTACGGGATCAATCAGTGGAGCGACAACGGCATTCAAGGTATGATGCGCATCCCTCTGATCCGCTGGGGCGGCGACGATGCCACCAGTTTCAACTGGTCCGCCAGTCTCAAGAACAACACCGGCGACAATCCCTGGGTCTACGAAAATTACGCAATCTCCCCGAGTTTCGATTCCTTTCATCTGCGCAATCTGAAAACCGGCTCGACCACCCTCAGCACCTTCCCGATTCTCGACTGGCTTCCCAAAGCCGCGGGCGAATGCAGCTTCAGCGTGAAGAAGTACGGCGCGCAAAAAGCGACCAATCCCGATAACGCCGACTGCGGCAACGGCGTCCTGACCAACGGGACCAATGTAGTGAACGATCCGAACGACGCCTACATCCCCGTGACTCCCGCGTTTTCCCAGCAATGGATCCAGCACGAAGTCTCGACCTACGGCCCCGGTAACGGCGGCGGCATCCGCCTCTGGAGCCTGGATAATGAACCCGAGTGGTGGGACTCGGTCCACTACGACGTCTACAAAACCGCATCCAACGGCAAACCCGGCGCGAGCTATGACGATATGCTCGCGCGCGACATCCAGAATGCACTCGCCATCAAGCAGACCGATCCCACCGCGCTCGTCACCGGCCCCGTCCCCGGAGGCTGGTCCGGCATGTTGTTTTCGAAACAGGATATGTACGCGGGATGGTCAAAATCGCCCTACCTTTATTGGGACAATCCAGTCGACCAGACCGCGCATGGAGGCGTCCAATGGATTCCTTATTACCTCCAGCAAATGCAAGCCGCGTCATCGAAGAACGGAGTCCGCCTTCTGGATGTTCTCGACGTTCATGCCTACATCACACCCAGCGGCCTGAGCAGCACGGCCGGCAACTCCGCGATGGAGACTCTGCGCATGACTTCGACGCGCGCGTTGTGGGATCCCAACTACACCGTGCCCGGCGGTGGTTATGAGGATGCGACCGGCACCGAGCTCGCGCCGCAGATGGTCCCCCGTCTGCGCCAGTGGGTCGCGAATAATTATCCCGGCACCATGACCGGAATCACCGAATACAATTGGGGCGCGCAGGACACCATCACCGGGGCAATCGCGCAGGCCGACATCCTGGGCATTTTCGGACGCGAAGGGCTGGACCTCGCCACCGTTTGGCCCAACACGCTCACCCCTCAAAATCCCGCCGCGTTCTCCTTCATGATGTTCCTGAATTACGATGGCGCGGGCAGCCAGTTCGGCAACACCAGCGTCTCGGCGACATCGTCCAACCCGGACATGCTTTCGATTTTCGCCGCGCAGCGCACGGATTCCGCGCTCACCGTCCTGGTGTTGAATAAGACTACCAACGCAATCGCCGACACCATCAATCTCGCGAATTTTAATCCCGCGGAAACGGCGCAGGTTTATCAATACACCACTGCGAACAGCTCCGCCATCGTGCGCCAATCCGATCTGTCCTTCAGCGGCACCACGCTGCCCGCGACCTTCCCGGCCCTTTCCATGACCTTGTTAGTCATTCCGCAATCGCAAGGCTCGATGGTTGTGGGCCAGCCGACCATTACGTCGGTCGATAACGCGGCATCCTATAGTGCCAATGGCATCTCTCCCGGGGAGATCGTCACTATCTTCGGCATCGGCATGGGACCGGCCAACCTCGCTTACCTGCACGAGGATTCGAACGGCTTAGTCAGCACCTCGACCGGCAATGTGATGGTGTACTTCAACGGCGTCGCCGCGCCGGTCATTTACGCGTTGAACAAACAGGTGTCGGTCGTGGTTCCTTATGAAGTGGCGCAGTACGCGACGGTCAACGTGGTCGCTGAATATTCCGGAAACGCGTCGTCGCCCTTCTCGGTGAGAGTATTGCCCGCTGTTCCCGGAATCTTCACGAACGATGCCTCAGGCTCCGGCCAGGGCGCGATTCTGAACGTGAAAGATTCATCGCGAAACAGCGCCTCGAATCCCGCCGCGCGTGGAGATTATGTAGCCATCTACGCCACCGGCGAAGGATCGACGTCGCCTCCGGTAATCGACGGCCGCGTCAGCGGAGCCCCTTTACAAACGCCGGTACTCGCGTGTTCCGCGACCATCGGAGGCTTCCCCGCAACCATCCAGTACTGCGGCGCAGCCCCGGGCGAATCAGCCGGCGTATTGCAGATCAACGCCCAAGTGCCCGCATCCTCCCCCACCGGCGGCAGCGTCCCAGTGACGATCACCATCGGCACCGTTCAAAGTCAAGCCGGAGTAACGATCGCAGTCAAATAAACTCTTTCACAGGCTGAAGCCTGTGCCACCATTCTCTCCATGTAGCTGAAATCAGGTGGCACAGACTTTAGTCTGTGTTTCAAATGCTGCGAGAAACCGCGCTCTGAAGTAGTTAAAATCCACTATTGCCCCACGACCCCGTAGCCGTTAACATTCCCCATGACGAAACCCGGCCGAGCGTTCCTAACCTGCATCCTGCTCTGCTTCCTCATATCCGCCGCAGTGCTGGTCTATCCTCTATACGTCATCCGCCCCTTCCGCTACCAGGGACCAAGAGAACTGCTGGCCGCACTGGCCATACTCCGCTATCGACCCTTCGTGATGATCCTCTGTGTGCTGTCCTCGTTTGCGGCGCTGCTTTGGTATTGGGGCAGGGAAGCGCGCATCTCCCGTCGCATCGCTTCCGCGATCTCCGTAATCGCTGTCGCCGCCATCGCCGTCCTGTCCCGCGTCAACGTCTACGAAATCATGTTCCACCCGTTCGACCGTCCGGCGTTCACAACCGCCGATCAATCTAAACTGGACGCCGATGAGAAGGTCATCGCAGTCAACATCGGGCAGGACGCACGCGCTTATCCGATCCGCATCATCTCCTATCACCACGTCATTAACGATCTGCTGGGCGGCGTTCCCATCGTTGCGACGTATTGAACGCTATGTCACACCGGTCTGGTGTGGAGAGCGGAAATCGACGGCATGCGGCTGAAATTTCACCTGGCCGGCATTAACAACCAGAACTTTCTCATGCGCGATGAGCAGACCGGCACGTACTGGCAGCAGATCAGCGGAGCCGCCGTCTCCGGTCCACTCGCCGGACGGCATCTTGTTCTCGTTCCTTCCGACGAACTTACCTGGGCCCTCTGGAAGTCGGAAAAGCCAAGCGGCACGGTACTGAATGACGATGCTCCCTTCGTCCCCGGTTACGCCAAGAAAGATTGGGATGTCCGCATGCGCCGTGCTCCCACCGTCTTGAGCTATACGGAAACCGGCGTCGCGCAGCGCGACATCATGCTGGGTATTCAGGCCTTCGGCGCGACCCGCGCGTTCCCCTATGAAGCAGTCCTCAAGGACAAACTCATCGAAGATCGCGTCGGATCGGAGCCGGTCATTCTAGTCGCCGGACCCGACGATCAATCGGTCCGAGTCTTCCAGCGCCGTATTCCCGGCGTCACCGAAATCCCCGAGTTTTACCGCATATCCTCCACTCAGTTCATGGACGACGCGACCGGCAGCACCTGGAATTTTCAAGGCTGCGCCGTCTCCGGCAAATCGCGCGGACTATGCCTGAACCGCGTCGAAGCGATCAAGGATTACTGGTTCGACTGGCGCCACTACCATCCCGATACGACGATCTACAAGCGATAGGTGTTTTCTAAACCATCCCCTTCGACTCCCGGCAAACATGCGCCCCCGCCGCGACATTCTTATAATCCTCCACCACCCCGCTGGGCCACTCAATCACCACCCGATCCGCCTTCTCCCGCCTGCCAATGCCGAACGTGAGCGTCAACTCGGACTGCGATAAATAGCTCGACCCCGTCTTGACCATTCGCGACTGCGTTCCCTCCGGTGTGAACAGCCGCACCACCGCTCCAATCCCGTCGCGATTCGATTTCGTTCCCACAAGCCGTAGCCGCACTGACCGATTCTGGTTCGTCACATCGTTCCGATAAAGCAACGCCGGCCCCCGGTTGGTAGTGAGCAGCAGATCCACGTCGCCATCGCGATCGAAGTCGCCGTAAGCAATTCCGCGTGCGACCTTAGGCGCCGCAAAGTCCGCGCCAACCTCCGCCGCGACGTCGCGAAATCCACCGTGCCCGTCGTTCAGAAACAGATGCGGCGGCTGCGCATAGCCGACATTGCGAATCACCCTCGCCGTCTCATCGATGTGCCCGTTGGCCGCCGCTAAGTCCAGCCATCCATCCAGATTCATATCGCAGAAAGCGCACCCGAACCCCAGGCTGTTGCGCGAAGCCTGCCCGATCCCCGCCTTCAAAGACACATCCTTATATGCGGCGCCATGCAGCTGATAGAGCGCCATCATTTCGTTATCGAAGTTAGTAATCACGACCCCCGGGGTACCGGAATTTTCATAATCCGCAGCGTCGACGCCCATTCCCGCGCGCGCCTTTCCGTCTTCGCTGAACGCCACGCCGGCGCGCACGGCGACATCTTCGAACGTGCCGTTCCGCAGGTTGCGATAGAGCTTATTCGGCTGCGTGTCGTTCGCAACGAGAATATCCGGCCACCCGTCGAGGTCGTAATCGATCAGGGCCACGCCCAAAGATTTCGACGTGGTATCGAAAATTCCGCTCTTCGCCGTGACGTCCTCGAACGTGCCGTCGCCGCGATTGCGAAACAGCCAGCAGGTCGACCCGTGATATGCCTCCGGCGTGCAATACGATTTGCGCTTTCCGTCGACGCTACAGTAAATATCGTGCTCCGGCGACCACTTTACGTAATTGCACACGAATAGATCCAGATGCCCGTCGCGATCGTAATCGAACCACATGGCGGACGTGCTGAAGGAGCTTCGGCCGCCGAGTCCGGCCTTCTCCGTCACGTCGACGAACGTTCCTTTACCGGTGTTCTTAAACAGCCGATTCTGCCCCACGGCCGTGATCAGAATGTCCGGAAACCCGTCGTTGTCGTAATCGGCGACCGCGACGCCCATGCCGTACATCTCGACCGCTAACCCCGCGCGTTGCGTCACGTCGGAAAACGTCCCGTTGCGATTATTGCGATACAGCCGCGGTGTGCTCGTGCGCTTTTTATGCCCCGGCCAGTCCATTCCATTGACCAGCAAAATGTCCAGCCATCCATCGCCGTCGTAATCGAGGAACGCGCACCCGGCGCCCAGCGTCTCCGGCAGATACTTCGCCTCGAACGCGCCGCTGTTGTGTTGAAAATCGATTCCCGCCGCCGCTGTAACATTCGTGAGCCGAAATCCCGGATCGCCGCCAGCGGCAAGCAGCGGCACACTGAACAACAATTCCCGGCGAGTCATGAAATGCTTGCCAACCCGTTGCGGATCGCGTACACCACTAGCTCCGCTGTGTTGTGAATCCCCAGCGTCTGCATTAAATTCGCCCGATGCACCGCGACGGTATTCGCGCTGACCCCTAGCACCACGGCAATTTCTTTATTAGATTTTCCATGCACGATCAGTTGCAGCACCTCCATCTCACGAGCCGTCAGCGCCGGCGCATCCTCACCTTTCGGCAGCTTCGCCAACCGAGGATCGATCACCTCGATTCCTTGCGCCACCTGCTTCACTGCGTCCACTAATTCCAGATCCACCGCGTTCTTCAGCAGGTATCCTCGCGCGCCCGCATCGAGGCACGTCCGCACGAAATTATTCTCAGAGTGCATGCTCAACATCAGCACCTCCACGTCCGTCGACGCCTTACGGATCAGCCGCGTCGCGACCGCTCCATTCATGCTTGGCAGCGCGAAATCCATTACCACTACGCGCGGTTTCAACAATGCCGCCAGTTCCACTGCTTCGTGACCATCGCCCGCCTCTCCCACCACTATGATCTCCGGATCGTCCTCCAGCATCCTGCGGAATCCGCGGCGCACCAATATGTGATCGTCCACCAACAGGACCGCTATTTTAATCATTGGGCACCGTGAATCGCACCAGCATCCCTCCTCCGTTTTGCTTGACGAACTCCATCGTCCCGTTCACCAGCTCCGCGCGCTCGCGCATCGATACCAGTCCCATTCCACGCCCCTCCTTCGCCTGCCCGAACCCCACCCCATGATCCTCCACCTCCAGCACCAGGGCCTTCGGACGAAACCTCAATCGCACCTCCGCCTCAGAACTTTTCGCATGACGCGCCACATTATTCAGTGCTTCCTGCAACACTCGATACACATGAATCGCCACATCCCGATCCACCTCGCGGCTCTCTCCCTCTTTTTCGTAATGAACCGCAATCCCCGTCTGTTTCTCAAATCCCGGCAGATATAAATCGAGCGCTCCTTCCAATCCCGCGTCATCCAAAACTACCGGATGCAGTGCCTGCGACAACGCGCGAATCTTTTCGAGAGTCGATTGCACAATCTCCCGAACTTCCTCAAAATCCGCGCGCGACGAATCCGGCAGCTTTTTTCCCGCTCGATGCAGCATGGCGCCCAGAGCCGTCAAAATCTGCCCGAACTCATCGTGCAGCTCCCGCGAAATGTGCCGGAAGGTGTTTTCCTGAATGGTGATCAACTGCCGGGCCAACTCGCTTCGCCTCTCCGACAACGATGCCACCTGCGCGAACATCCCTCGATTCCACCCCACCAGGTACAAGCTGGTCGCCGCGATCAGAATCAGCATCGCCGCCAGGAATATGTATGCATTACGCTCCGCGCGGGCATAAATCCGCTGAGTCTGCTCGGCCGCTGCCTGCTCGCTCTCATTATTCTGGACCAGCAGCCGCGCGACCGCATTGCTCAACGCTTCCTGACGAGCTTGCAGAGACAAACGAATCCGCGTCCGCGCCTCCGCCTCCTGCCCCTCGTCCGCCAACGCGAAAATACGTTCCAGTCCGTCCCAGAACTGCGCGACCGACCCCGCCAGGTACTTCCTTTGATCGTCGGTGAGACGCGAAACTTTCTCTTCCCGCGCAATTGCATCCGCCAGATCGTACTGAATCCGGTGCAACTGTCCCTTCCACGCGATCAAAGGATAGGATTCGGTCTGGTCCAGCATGTCCCGCATGGTCAGCGCCAGCGAGTTGAGATTATTTTGAATGCGCAGCAGCAGGAGCGAGTCCGCGCGATTCCGGTCGATCGTCTCCGCCTGCAACCGCCGCAATCCCCGAAGCTGCGTCACCGTGTAAGCCGAATAAATTCCAACGGCGGATAGGGTAACCACCATCCCCGCCAAAAGTCCGAACGTCGGAGACCGTCGCGCGTCCACCTTTAAAGATTACGTCAGCCGCTAATAGTACAAATCAATTATTTGCCGCAATCACCCGCCATGCCATAATTCCTCGATGGGCGCAGCACGAAGCTTCAGGGTGATCTGCGCGTGTGCGATCTCCCTGGCCGCCGTCCTCATCTGGGTCACTCCACGTACATCCGCTGCCGATAATCCAGCCATCGAGCGGTACCGCAACTTAGGCAAAGCCTTCTTCGAGAATCCCACCACCCACATCGAAGCGATCGCCGAATTCAAAAAGGCGCTTGATCTGGCGCCCAACTCGACGCGTGAGAAACTCAACTACGCGCTAGCTCTGCTCCACGGCAACCGAGTCCCCGAAGGCATCGCGCTCTTGGAACAAGTGCAGCGCCTCGACCCCTCACTCCCGCACACTTGGTTCAACCTCGGTCTCTATTACAAGAAATCCGATCAACCCGAGAAAGCGCTGGCTCAATTCCAAGAATTCGCGAAGCTAGTTCCCGACGAGCCCATCGCCCACTATCAACTGGGAACTCTTCATCGCGCGGCAGGCCGCACTGCGGAAGCTGTTCAGGAGTTCGAAAAAGCCTCCGCGCTAAATCCCGATCTGGCCGCCGCGCACTTCCAGCTTTACAATATCTATCGCCAATCCGGGCGTCCTGAAGATGCGGCCAAGCAGCTGGGAATTTTCAAGGATCTCAAGGCCAAAACCGAAGGCGCCGCCATCCCCGAAGACGTCGACTGGTGCAACTACGCCGAAATTTACGACCCCCCGCGCCCCACAACTCCCTTTATCGCGAAACCTCTCTATACCGAGCGCACCCTGACCGATGCCACCGGCTTTCTCTTGATGGATTCCACCGGCACCGGCCACACCGAGCTGCTGTCCTGGTCCCCCACCGCGATCCATCTCTATGGCAACGGCGTTGAACCCGTCACCAATACGGGCCTTGAAAAAATCCCGGGCGCAATCTCCATAGCCGCCGGCGACTTCGACAACGACGGTTTCAACGACCTCTGTATCCTTACCGACTCGGGCCCGCAACTCTATCGCAACAACCATGGCCACTTCGAAAAATTCGACGCCGCCCTGCCGCAAAGAAAATTTGTAAAAGCTATCTGGATCGACTACGACCACGACTACGATCTCGACTTGATCCTGTTAGGAGACCAATCCGCGCTAATACGCAATCAAGGCAAAGCCGGCTTCGAAGACCGCACGCGCGACTTCCCCTTTGTCGCCGCTCATCCCACCGACGCATACAAGCTTCGCCTCATCCCCGACAGCAAGTCTTTCGACCTGGCCGTCTTTTATTCCGACCACGCAACGGTCCTCTATAACGACCACCTGGGCGGACGCTATGCCGCGACTTCCTTCGCAGGCCAAGTGGGGCAGGCAGTTCCGCCTGCCGACTTTAACGACGACGGCCGCCCCGATCAAGCCGAAATTCACGACGGCAAACTCCAGGTCCTCCTCAACCGCTCAACGATCCCGCAACGCTACATCCGCATCCGCCTGACTGGAATCAAAAATCTCAAACTAGCCGAAGACGCGTTAGTAGAAGTGAAAGCCGGGGCCGGTTACTGGAAGCAAACCTATCACGGTGTCCCCTTACTCTTCCCCGTCGGGACCGAACCTAAGGTCGACGTAGTCCGCATCACCTGGCCCAACGGACTCATCCAGAACGAAACCAATCAGCTCACCAACAAGACTTATAACTACGAAGAAGCCCAGCGCCTCTCAGGATCCTGTCCCATGATCTGGACCTGGAACGGCCACGAATTCCGGTTCATCACCGACGTGCTAGGTGTAGCTCCTCTAGGCGCGAGCGACGGCGAAGGCTCCTATTTCCCCGTCGATCACGACGAGTATGTGACGATCCCTTCTCAAGCTCTGAAGCTGGAAGACAATCACTACGAAATCCGCATCACTGAAGAGCTAAGCGAGGTGTCGTACTTAGATCAAGTCCAGCTACTCACTCTCGACCATCCTTCCAACAAAGAAGTCTTCACCAACGAAAAATTCAAAGGTCCGCCCTATCCCGAATTCCGTCTCTATGAGGTTCCTCGCCGGATCTATCCCATAGCAGCCGTCGATGGTGCCGGCAACAACGTCCGCGAACGTCTGCTAACGCGCGACCAAAAATATCCCGACCAGTTCCCGCGCACCGAGTTAGGTGTAGCCCAGCCACACACTCTTGAATTAGACTTCAATATATCCGCAGTCGACGCCGTCCTGCTAGCCAACGGATGGGTCGACTGGCCCGCCGGCAGCACCTTCCGCGCCGCCTCTCAGGAATCGAAGGGCGGCCTGATCATGCCCTATCTTCAAATGCAGGACGCCTCTGGAAAATGGGTCACCGTCAACGACGATATGGGCATGCCCGCCGGCAAACCGAAAACCATTGCCGTGCCTCTCCACTTCATCTCTCAGTCCCGCAAACTGCGCATCGTAACCAGTCTCTGCGTCTATTGGGATGAAATTTTCCTCAGCGAAACCGCTGCCCCAGCCGAAGCTCGTCAACAAGAGGTTCCTATAGTCTCCGCTGACCTCCACTTCCGAGGCTTCTCCGAATCCGTCATCGATCCTCTAAGAAAACAGCCGGATACCTTCCTCTATAAGACAGTCGAAGCCACGTCCTACTGGAACCCCACCCCCGGCCTTTACACCCGATACGGCGACGTCCGCGAGCTAACCGAGAATGTCGACGACCGACTGATCATCATGGGCTCCGGCGACGAACTGTTATTAAAATTCGACGCCTCACACCTAGCTCCACTTCCTGAAGGCTGGACCCGAGACTTCTTGCTAAAGGTAGACGGCTGGGCCAAAGACCGCGACCCTAACACCGCGTTCTCTCAATCCGTAGAGCCCCTCCCGTTCCATGGCATGACTCGCTATCCCTATCCCGCGACAGAACACTTCCCCGACGACGAAGCGCACAGCCAATACCGCCGCGATTACAACACCAGACCCGCCCTCCGCCTACTCCGCCCTTTATGTCCCTCAGGTGGCACAGACTTCAGTCTGTGTTCGCCACCTGTAAAGAGCACCCAATGACCGCCCTCCTAATCCTTCTCATCGCTAACTCCGCATACTTGGCCGCGCTCCCCCAAGCCAACCTCCTCTATATCGCGAACATCCCGATACATCTGGCGCTAGGTGTAGCCGTATGCGCGATGTTGCTTTACCAATCAAGAAGATCCCCTAAAATAATTCCCCTACTAGCGGCCTCCTTAATCGGCCTCTACCTGATCCCCGCCGGAGCCACCACTGACCACTACAAGATACTCTGGATCCACATAACTCTAGCCGTCCTAGGTCTGGCACTAATAAAGCCCCGCTACACTCTGACTCTAGCCACACTAACTTTCATGGCCGCCGCCCTAAGGCTAGGTCTTCCTAAAGATCGTATCCGCAACCCGCAAACAGTCCCCACCGCCATGACTGAAGAAGGGCAAGGACCTCACTCTCCCTTCTGGCCCTCCTCCTCCCGCACCAGCGTCGGAGGGATCATGCCCTCCGATTTCTTCATGGAATCTCAGCAGTGCGGCGAGTGTCACAAGGATATTTACCAGCAGTGGAAAAGTTCCATGCACCACTTTGCCTCGTTTAACAACCAATTCTATAAGGCGACTATCCTCCACATGCAGGAACTCAGCGGTACTCAGGGCAGCAAGTGGTGTGCCGGATGCCACGATCACGCGGTCTTCTTCAACGGACGCTTCGAAATCCCCATCAAGCAACAAGTCGACACTCCCGAAGCTCAGAACGGACTCGGTTGTGTCTCCTGCCACTCTATCGCCCACATAGGCAGCACTATGGGCAACGCCGACTTCGAAATTGAATATCCACCTTTACATCGCCTTGCCGCGAGCAAAAGCTCCTTCATCCAGGCCACCGAAAAATTCATCACCTACTTAAACCCCGAGCCTCATCGCCGAACCTTCATGAAGCCCTTCATGCGCTCCGCCGAGTTCTGCTCCTCCTGCCACAAAGTCCATCTCGATGAGCCCGTCAATCAGTACCGCTGGCTGCGCGGCTTCAACGATTACGATAACTGGCAAGCCAGCGGAGTCTCCGGGCAAGGCGCCCGCTCTTTTTATTACCCTCCGAAATCGCAAGCCTGCGCCGATTGCCACATGGCTCAGGTTCCTTCAAACGATCCCGGCAATCATAACGGCCTGATTCATTCGCACCGCTTCGCCGCCGCCAACACTGCGATTCCTTCGGTTAACCACGATGAGACTCAGGAAAAAGCTACCGAAGCTTTCCTCAAGTCCGGCTTTATCACTGTAGACCTGTTCGCCGCGAGTCCCGTGGAATCCGCGCAAAAGGGACAAGTGCAAATGAAGCGCCGTGCCGATAATCCAACGCTGGCGTCCACCTTCGCCGTCGGTGAAGAGGCCGAACAGTCCGGCCCCGTCACTCTCCGCGAAGTAGGCAAAATCGCCGCACCCGTCGACGCTCCCGGAGTCTCCTTCGCTCCCGGCAGCACCGTTCGCATCGACGCCGTAGTCCGCACCAGAAAGATCGGACACTTCTTTCCAGCCGGCACGGTCGATAGCGTAGATGTATGGCTGGAATTCTCAGCCCGCGACGCCAAAGACCGAATCTTCGCCGAGAGCGGAGCCGGCCGCTCCCCGCACGTCTACCGCTCCTACCTGCTCGATGCCGAAGGCAAGGAAATCGACAAGCGCAATGCCTGGCAAGCCCGCAGCGTTTTCTACGTGCATCTAATTCCGCCAGGCGCAGCCGACACAGTTCATTACTTAGTCAATATCCCTAAGGATGCGGAAGGCCCCATCACCCTCGAAGCCAAACTAAACTACCGCAAATTTACTGACGCTTACACCCGTTTCACCTATGTGTCTAATGCGCCAACACTCCCCATAGTCACGCTAGCTCAAGCATCCGCAACAGTGGCTTTAGGCCAACCCCAATGGCAACCTGTCATCCGCGAACAAGACCGCGAGCGATGGAACGACTGGGGCATAGGCCTGCTCCTCCAGGGCGATCTCAAAGGCGCTGAATACGCCTTCCATCGCGTGACCGAAGCCGACCCCTCCTACCCCGACGGCTACGTCAACATCGCGCGCGCGCTGATTCAGGAGGGAGAGACCGAACCCGCCCGCCCTCTTCTTGAAAAAGCGTTAGCGCTCTCCCCCAAACTAGCCCGCGCCGAATTTTTCCTCGCGACGGTTCAGAAAACCGAAGGCGATTACGACGCAGCGCTCTTGAACCTGGCCGACGTCCGCCGACAGTATCCCCGCGACCGCGTAGTAGTCGACCAGATCGGACGCATCTTATTTCTACAACGCCACTACGCCGAAGCGGTCACTGCGCTGAAAGACACGCTCACCATCGACCCCGAAGATCTTCAGGCCCATTACAACCTGATGCTCAGCTACCGAGGCCTCGGCCAGAACGACGACGCCGCTCGCGAACAAAAATTATTTCTGCGCTTCAAAGCCGACGAGTCTTCTCAAGCGATCACTCAAAAGCCACGTTTCGAACACCCCGAGGAGAATAATGAAAGGCAACCGATTCACGATCACGACGCTCTGCCTCCCCTTACTTCTAAGCGCCTCTGATCCAGTCCGTTTCACCGACGTCACCGCCGCCGCCGGCATCAGGTTCACCCACAACGCAGGCCGCAGCGGAAAGAAATGGCTGCCCGAAACCATGGGTCCCGGCTGCGCTTTTTTCGACGCCGACGGCGACGGCTGGCTCGACATATTAGTGATCAACGGCCGCGATCTGATCCCCAAGGGCCGCCACTCGACTGCCGCTCTTTATCGCAACAACCACAACGGCACCTTCACCGATATCACCAAAGGCAGCGGCCTCGACATCGATATCTACGGCTTCGGCGTCAGCGTCGCCGATTACGATAACGATGGCCGCGAAGACGTCTACATCACCGCACTGGGCGGCGATCATCTGTTCCACAACGAAGGCAACGGACATTTTAAAGATGTCACTCGCGAATCGGGCCTGAACAACTCCGCCTTCGCCGCCAGCGCCGTTTGGTTCGATTACGACCGCGACGGCAAGCTCGACCTGTTCGTCGCCAATTACGTCCAGTGGGACCAGAAAAACGATCTATGGTGTTCCCTCGACGGCGCGACGAAATCTTACTGCACTCCCGAATCCTATAAAGGCACCTCGTCGAAGCTCTATCGCAATCTGGGTAACGGAAAATTCGAAGACGTGACCGCCAAAGCCGGTCTCGCCGATCCCACCGGCAAATCGCTAGGGGTAGCGGTGATCGATTTCAACAACGACGGCTGGCCCGATTTGTTTGTCTCCAATGACACCCAGCCCAACAAGCTCTACCGCAATCTCCAAAACGGAACGTTCAAAGATGAAGCCCTCACCGCGGGCGTAGCCTTCGGCGAGGACGGAGTCGCCCGCGGAGCCATGGGCGTCGACGTTGCCGATTACGACCGCTCCGGCCGCCAGCACCTGGTCGTCGGCAATTTCGCGAATCAGATGATCGGCCTCTATCACAACGAAGGCAACGGCCTCTTTGTCGACGAGGCTCCCCGGTCGCCCATCGGCCGAGCGAGCCTACTCAGCCTCACCTTCGGGCTCTTCTTCTTCGATTACGACCTCGACGGCCACCCCGACATTTTCGCGGCCAACGGCCACATCGAAGAACAAATCGGACGCGTGCAGCCTAAAGTGCAATATGAAGAAGTCCCCTTGCTTTTCCACAACACGGGCGCAGGGAAATTTCAACCTGTCGGTCTATTTTCGAAGGCATTAGTGGCCCGCGGCGCCGCCTACGGCGACTTCGATAATGACGGCGACCTGGATATTCTAGTAGCTACCAACAATGGCCCAGCTTATTTGTACCGAAATGACGGAGGCAATAAAAACAATTGGCTCCAAATTCGATTAAATGGGGTTAAAAGCAATCGCGACGGCATCGGCGCTGTCGTAAAGGTCGGCGCCCAGACACAAACCGTCCATAGTGGTTCTTCCTACTGTTCTTCCAGCGACTTAGCCCTAACGTTCGGACTCGGCACCGAAGCCAGCACGACAGTCGAAATTCAGTGGCCCAGCGGTATCCATCAGAAAATGACCGACATAAAAGCGAATCAGCGCCTCAAAATCCGGGAATACTCTTTGCCGGATGCCGCACGGCCACGTCAATGAATGAGATCTTAACTCTTTCGGGCGTGGCTCAAGCCGCGCTGATTCGCGATCGCAAAATTTCTCCCGAAGAGCTTTTTAATCTGCATCTAGCCCGCATCGAAGAAGTGAATCCGGCAATCAACGCCGTGGTCGAAATACTCCCATTTTCCGAGCCCAAACGTGGCCCACTCACCGGCGTTCCCTTTTCCATTAAGGATTCCATCGAAATCGAGGGGACTGTATGCAGCGCAGGCACTTTGGGCTATCGTAACCGTCCGAAATCGCCGCGCGACGCCACGCTGGTGACTCGCCTGCGCTCCGCGGGCGCCATTCCAATTGCCCGAACGAACCTACCAGATCTTTTATTCGCCTTTGAATCCGATAATTTAATCTTCGGACGCACCAATAATCCCTACGATTTATCGCGAACATCCGGCGGTTCCAGCGGCGGTGAAGCCGCTCTCATCGCCTCTTGCGGATCCCCCTTCGGCGTAGGCAGCGATGCCGCCGGGAGTGTTCGACTCCCCGCCCATTATTGCGGAATTGCCAGTTTAAAGCCCACTTCCGGAAGATTGCCGCGAACCGGCCATGTCCCTCCCGCCGGCGGCTGGATTGAAGCTCTCTGGCAAATCGGCCCCATGGCCCGCCGCGTCGAGGATCTTCAGGCCCTCATGCCCATTCTGCTGGGCGCGGACGGCCAGGACCAAACGGTAATTCCAATGCCGTATCATGGTGATCCTATTGAGAATCTGAGAGTTGCATACTTCACCGATAACGGCTTTGCGGAGCCGGACTCAGAGACCCAGGCCGTCGTTACCGAGGCCGGACGCGCTCTGGACGCGATCGAATGCCGGCCTCCATTAGAACGCAGTTACGAACTCGAGATGATGTTTCTGGGCGCCGAGGGAGGTGATGGGATCAAGGCGTTTCTGCGTGAAATTGGAAGCGAACGGACGCATCCTCTGCTTGACGGATGGCTCGCTAAATTCGACGCATACCGCACAAATGTGACAGGATTTGCGCAATATTGGTCGTTAATTGACAACTTCAGGACACTCATGCACACATATCTGTCGAAATTCGACGTCGTTTTGTCGCCCGTTTCGACCACTCCGGCGCTTCCCCATGGGACTTCTATCGAAGAAAAGAACTTCCACGGTTTCAGTTACACCATGACCCACAATCTGACAGGATGGCCGGCAGCCGTGGTTCGGTGCGGCACCAGTGCGAATGGTTTGCCGATCGGCGTGCAGATTGCCGCGGCTCCGTGGCGCGAAGATATCGTGTTGCGCGTGGCCCGGCGCCTCGAAGAAATTTTCGGAGGCTGGCGTCTACCCAAGTAGCCAAGTCCGGAGCGCTCCCCTGAATTTTATGACAGCGGTCAACGGCGCAGCCTGTTGGATATGACGGATGCCACTTTGAAGACGCTGCCTGAGGTTCAGGAGTTTTTGTTCGCGCAGTAGCTCCGGCGAGGTCGCCTGGACTTGTTTTGCGATGATTTCAATGCGGGCTTGGGCTGGAACAAGATCCTGATCGTCCAGTAGCATCACCACCTCTTTCATCTGGGAAGCAATCCCAGCATCGAACTGTTGATATGGCACAGAAGGAGTATGGCAGTTGATTGCGAACGACATATCCCAGGTTTCCCTAGGATTGGGCCCAATGGCCTAAGCGTTAATAGGTTAGGCCAAATCCGTATTTGAATTGCGACGGCCATGTGAATGACAATTTGCCGGTCGGCTTGTAAGCGCCCAACAAAACGTCGGCGATGCCTTCGCCTTCCGTCCCCGGAAGCCAGGCGGCTACGATGGCGTCGGCTTGATCGAGGATCGGATCCAAAATCAAAGGACGGCCCGAGATCACGATCACGACGACCGGCACGCCCGTGCTCTTCATCCTTTTCACCGCGGCGATGTCCTCTGAGGCCAACGAAAGATCCGCGCGATCGCCCTTTCCTTCGGCATAAGGAGTTTCGCCGATTACCACCACGCCGACGTCGGCTCCTTCGGAGGTCACGTTTGCTCCGGCCTTGCGAAGCGCGGATAAAATCGTGGTCCCTCCGGGAAGCGTGTCGCTGCTCTTGCCCTGCCAGGTGATGGTCCAGCCTCCACATTGATTGCCGATGTCGTCAGCGCTTTTCCCGGCAACGTGAATGCGCGCGGATGGTTTCAAAGGCAAAGTGTGGTTCTCGTTCTTGAGAAGAACCAGCGATTCACGCACCGCCTGCCGGGCCACGGCGCGATGCTCGGGCGTGCCGAAGGCGTAATTGGAAGGCGGCGGCGCTGGTTTTCCGTCCATCATGTTCATGGCGAACTTCACCCGCAGGATTCTGATCACCGCGTCGTCGATGCGCGACATCGGCACCGTGCCTTCCAGTACCAGCTCCTTCAGGTCCTTGATGAATTCGCGATAGTGATTGGGCACCATCACCATGTCCATGCCGGCGTTGATGGATACGCCGATGGCGGTTTTATAATCCTTGGTGATCTGATCGACGGCGTTGTAATCCGAGATCAGAAAGCCCTGGAAGCCCAGCTCCTGTTTCAACAAGTCCGTCAGCAGGTGCTTGGAACCTGACACCTTCACGCCGTTCCAACTGTTATAAGACGGCATGATGGTTCCCACGCCCGCGGCGATGGTAGTGAGATAGCCTTGCATGTGGACGCGGCGCAGCGTGGCTTCATCCACGCGCGTGTCGCCTTGATCCAGAAATTTTCCGCCTGGCCCGCCGGTGCCCATGGTGGTGCCGCCGTCGCCCAGGAAATGTTTCGCGCAGGCCAGCACTCCGTGTGGATCGGAGAGTCCTTTACCCTGCAAGCCGCGAACGGCGGCCGCGCCCAACTCGCCTACCAGCGTAGGATTTTCTGAAAATCCTTCATAGGTGCGTCCCCAACGAATGTCCTGTGGCACGGTTACGCAGGGCGCGAACACCCACTGGATTCCGGTTGCTCGAACTTCCTCCGCCGTGATCTTTCCGATCTGTTCCACTAGCGCGGCATCGCGCGTGGCGCCCAGGCCGATGTTGTGCGGGAAGATTACCGCGCCCAGGATATTGCTATGGCCGTGCACAGCGTCGATGCCATAGAGCATGGGAATTTTGAGGCGGGTTTTATAGGCGCGTTCCTGAAGAGTGGCCGCAAGATTGATCCAGTCCCCGCGGCTGTTGCCGGCTTTAGGGTCGGAATCGCCGCCGCTGAGCACGGAGCCCAGGAAATAGTTTTCGATGTCCGAAGGATCCTTGAGAAATGCCTGATCGGGCTGGGTCATCTGCCCTATTTTTTCATCGAGAGTCATGCGGGCAAGCAACTCTCGGGCCTGCGGGTCGAAGGAGGAAAGAGGGACGGGTTTCGTCTGGGCCATCAGAACGGAGATGCCTGCCAGGAAATAGAGTTGCTTCATCTCATCGATGTTAACCGAAGACGGGTCTAAACCACAGACTAAAGTCTGTGCCACCAAGTGGAAAGAATTGGTTCATGGTGTACCGGCTTCAGATGCTCTCCAGGAAAAGAATTGCTCCATGGCGGCACAGGCTTCAGCCTGTGAACTTCATTCAAAATGAAGATGCTCTCCAGGAAACAGAATTGCCATCGATGTTACCCGAAGACGGGTCTAAATCACAGACTAAAGTCTGTGCCACCAGGTGGACTTCGCCCGTGGTGGCACAGGCTTCAGCCTGTGCGGACATACCCGTGCTGCGCGGTTCTCTTGCCGCCTTCCCGGTGCGCTTCCTCCGACATGGCATGGACTCCTGATGCATCGATCCAGCGGTTGTAAAAGTTAAAAAGGGCGCAGACCGTGATGGCATAATAAATCGCGTCATCCCCCCACCCGGCTTCATAGAGAGGCTTCATATCCTCCGGTGAGATCGAGGGGGAATCATGATTCACCTTCCCGACAAAACGCAGCAGGACTTTTTCTTTTTCGGGCAGCGCGGAGGATTCCAGATCGCGCAGCACGCTCTCTACCAGTTCCTCACTCCCCAGCAGTTCCGCCGCAACTGCGGCGTGGGCCTTTAGTCAAAAAGGGCAATGATTCTGGTGGGAGGTATATGCGGCGATCAACTCCCGCAGGCCCGGCGTTAGAGGAGCTTCGCCGTGCATGATTTCCTGGGTGAAGCGCGCCAGGTGAGCGGTGATTTCCGTGCGAAACGCGAACATGTGCCAGATCTGCGGATACTCTTTCCCCGCGGTCTGCATCATCCGGATGGTTTCCGCATAAGGCCCGGGCTCCGGATTCGCCTCGACGCCCGGCAGGAACATGGGTTTCATGTGGTGACGTTACCGGGAGAAGGCGCGGCAAGCAATAGAGGAAATCTATTACTCTGTGTGGCGCACGCACAAGTGCGTGCGCCACATAACTGATCCACGCACTCGTGCATACGGCTTCAAGAAGCGATCGCTCCCTGTGGTCGCGGCTCGGTAGAGATTGCGACCTGGCTACCGGCCTTCGTCCAGAACTTCAATCGCGTTGATGCAAGCGTAGTTATCGACCGGAACCAGGGAGATCACCAGCTTACCCTGGGCGTTGGGATGAAGGTGCGGAAAGGTGCGGTCGATAGCCCGCTCCGGTCCTCCCGCCTCTTTAAAAATATCGAACCCATGGGCCAGCGGTTGAGAATTGGCGAGGATATCGAACTTACGGCTTCCGACGCCCCCTCCGCCGGGTTTATCCGGTCCGAACCACGCCTCTGAAAATTTCAAGGTCACGCTGTAGGAGCCGGGCGCGACCGGAATCACGTAACTCAGGTTCCCAAAACGCTCCCCGCGATACAGCTCCGGATCGTCCATGCCAGGTGCGAACCAGGTGCGTAGAATCGCTTGGCCGCCGCGGTAATAGCGATCGGACATCCACAGATTCCCTTTCTTGTCCAGGTAGGATTGGCCGCGCATCGCAATGCGGACCGGACGCAGACGATCTGCAAACCCGGGGACGATTTCAATGCCGTTTACGAAGGCATCCCTGACGCGCGGGGCGAATCGCAAGTGCAGCTTGCCGTCGGTGTCCGGCGTTATGTCCTTAAACACGCGCTCATCGGCCAAGCTGGCTCCGGCGGCATCGGAGATTACGTCGAAATAATCGAGCAGCAGCTTGCCGTTGCCCACCACCTGAAACAGGCGGCTGGTTTCGCCGCCGCCGCCGGGATTGTGCTCTCCATAAAGAGTTTCCGCAAAGTGGAGATGCAGCTCGTAAATCCCTGGCTTCAAAGGAATATCGTACTGGAACTCACCTTCGCGGGCAGACTGATACATGATCGAATCGCGGGTTCCGTCGATGATATGGCCGGGCGAGGTCGAAACCCAGCCGCCGGTAAAGTAGCGATCCGTTTGCCAGCTGCGTCCCAGTTGATCGGTGTAGGGTCCGTGGGTGGCGCCCGCCAGGATCCGTATTTCATCCCCTACGGGCAGGCCGACCACCGGCGCGGAAACAGGCGCGGGCCGCAAAGGCGACCGCATCACCAGGAAACCCAGCACTCCGGTTGCGACCAAACCCGCCAGCGAAAGCAGCGCGGTCCTGAAAACCGCCTTGGAGGGGGCGATCCGGTCCGGCGCCGAAGGCTCCCCGATTACGACGACAGGGTTTACGGCGACAATTTCAGTTCCCGACTCGACGGCGCGCGGCTCCCTAGGCTCGACCGCGATGAACTGGGGTACGTATTGGCCGGATGGCAGGACGATGCGGATGCGATGCGAAGCGCCTTCGTTATAAAATGTCTCTTTCCAGACCGAGCTATCCTCCCCTGGCACTCTATCTAGTCGTAATAGGCCACCATCATGCAGGGATATGAGGAGCTGTTCCGAACTGAGGGCAACAAGCCGAAGTGGATGCTTGAAGCTAAAGGCAGACGAGGCGATATTTTGCACCAGTCTCCCACATTGTCCTCGGTAATTCCTCGAGCGCCTGCGAAAGAATTCTGGCCGTATGGTGAGGGTGTAGAGATGGTTTGACTCTGTCAGAACAAATATGCTCAGGACATCATGCTGCTTGTCATCTGCAAGTGCGATGCAAAGGGGCCTAATAGGACTTGGGAGCGCCAATCGCAACGTGAGATGTGTATCTGGTGCCTTGTCTTGTTTGCATAAGCCGGCTGCTTGTATTGAAAGCACCCTGCCATTTTCTAGGACTCTCCATAAAAAGCCCCGTGGTGATTGATGGTGCTGACGGTAGTATATGGACGCCGCGGACGCCACATGCCTCTGCCTAAATGCGCTCTCATCTTCTGCGGGAGGGATGTCTGTG